>NZ_CP017174.1:375000-5855000 GCF_006402735.1 Myxococcus xanthus
ACTGGTCAAGACAGGCCGCGCCGAAAATGTAACGGGGCTCAAGACTAGTGCCGAAGCTTCGGGTCACACGTAAAGCGTGTGGCGGTAGGGGAGCGTCCCAGTTGCAGCGAAGGTCGACTGAAAAGGCGGCTGGAGCGACTGGGAGTGCTGATGCCGAAATGAGTAGCGATAAAGGGGGTGAGAAACCCCCTCGCCGTAAGCCCAAGGTTTCCTGGGTCAAGTTAATCTTCCCAGGGTTAGTCGGAACCTAAGCCGAGGCCGAAAGGCGTAGGTGATGGAAAGCGGGTTAATATTCCTGCACCATCTTGTGAGCGTTGAACTAAGGGAGGACGGAGAAAGCTAGGCGAGCTGACCGGTGGTTGTGTCAGTCTAAAGGTGTAGGGGTGTCGCGTACGAATAAAGGCGCGGCAGTTATCCCCGAGACTCCATGGCGCCCCGTAAGGGGTAAGTCGCTGATGCTCTGCTTCCAAGAAAAGTCCCGTAGGGAGCTTGCAGGGTGTCCGTACCGTAAACCGACACAGGTGGGCGAGGAGAAAATCCTAAGGCGCTTGAGAGAACTCTCCTCCAAGGAACTAGGCAAATTTCCACCGTAACTTCGGAAGAAGGTGGGCCTCTGGTAGGTGAAGGCGTACAGCCGGAGCTGAGAGAGGTTGCAGAGAAATGGCGGTAGCGACTGTTTACCAAAAACACAGGACTCTGCGAAGGCGACAAGCCGACGTATAGGGTCTGACTCCTGCCCGGTGCTGGAAGGTTAAGGGGATTCGTCAGCCGCAAGGTGAAGCGATGATCCGAAGCCCCAGTAAACGGCGGCCGTAACTATAACGGTCCTAAGGTAGCGAAATTCCTTGTCGGGTAAGTTCCGACCTGCACGAATGGAGTAACGACTTCCGCGCTGTCTCGGAGAGGGACTCAGCGAAATTGAAATAGCTGTGCCGATGCAGTTTACCCGCAGCAAGACGGAAAGACCCCGTGAACCTTTACTATAACTTGACAGTGACACTAGGGATTGACTGTGTAGGATAGGTGGGAGCCTTTGAAGCCGGGCCGCTAGGTTCGGTGGAGGCAACGGTGAAATACCACCCTGTTGATTTCTGGTGTCTAACCATGTCCCGTCAGCCGGGATTGGGACACTGTCTGGTGGGTAGTTTGACTGGGGCGGTCGCCTCCCAAAAAGTAACGGAGGCGCGCGATGGTTCCCTCAGCCCGATTGGAAACCGGGCGTCGAGTGCAATGGCATAAGGGAGCTTGACTGCGAGACGGACACGTCGAGCAGGTGCGAAAGCAGGTCATAGTGATCCGGTGGTCCTGAATGGAAGGGCCATCGCTCAACGGATAAAAGGTACTCCGGGGATAACAGGCTTATCTCCCCCAAGAGTTCACATCGACGGGGAGGTTTGGCACCTCGATGTCGGCTCATCGCATCCTGGGGCTGGAGCAGGTCCCAAGGGTTTGGCTGTTCGCCAATTAAAGCGGTACGCGAGCTGGGTTCAAAACGTCGTGAGACAGTTTGGTCCCTATCTGCTGTGGGCGTAGGATACTTGAGAGGCTCTGACCTTAGTACGAGAGGACCGGGTTGGAGGCACCGCTGGTGTACCAGTTGTCTCGCCAGAGGCATCGCTGGGTAGCCATGTGCCGATTGGATAACCGCTGAAAGCATCTAAGCGGGAAACCGACCTCAAGACCAGGTATCCCGGGCGCAAGCCCCTGAAGACCCGTCGAAGACTACGACGTTGATAGGCCGGGTGTGTAAGCGTGGTAACACGTTCAGCTAACCGGTACTAATTGGTCGTGAGGCTTACTTTCCCCATTCTCTTGCATGCCCCCTCAAGGGGAGTAAGGGACTCGGGGCCAAGGCCGAGGCTCGAGTGCTTCAAGCACTCGCCTGGAAGACTGAAATACGCACAGCGAGACTTCGCTTAGCAATGAATTGAAACTTACCCTTTGTATGCACTGTCGCTTGTTTTCCGGTGGCTATGTCGGAGGGGTCCCACCCGTTCCCATCCCGAACACGGAAGTTAAGCCCTCCAGAGCCGATGGTACTTCGCGGGAAACCGCGCGGGAGAGTAGGTCGCTGCCGGATTCTTTTTGAGAAACCCCCGGTGTCCCTCGTGGACACCGGGGGTTTTCTGTTTTGGGCGTCTTGGGTTTCCACGCCTCACCGCGAGCGTTGGGCCAGGCGCCGCGTGCGCAGCCGGCGCACGCCCCCCACCACCAGCAGGGCCACCGTCGTGGCCAGCACCAACAGGTGCTCGGCCCGCGCGGCTCCTTTCGCCACCGCGTCCACGCTGTGTGAGAAGGCGTAGCCCAACCCCACCACCACCGGGGCGCTGAGGAATAGCGCCAACCCGTCCCACAGCAGGAAGTGGCGCAGTCGCATGCCCTGCACCGCGGCCATGATGAACACCGCTCCGCGCAGCACCGAGAGAAAGCGCCCCACGAAGACGCAGCGCCCGCCGTGGCGCGCGTAGAGCTGGGCCAGTCGCTCGCGGCGCTCAGGCGGCAGGAGCTTCTTCATCCGTGGATGCTCGTACAGCGCGGGCCCCAACCTTCGAGCGGTGAGGAAGAGGGCCGTGTCTCCGCAGAGCACTCCGGCCACCGCGACCGCGGCCGCCAGGGAGATGGGCAGGACGTCCCGGTGCGCGAGGATGCCCAGCGACAGCAGCACCAGGTCCTCTGGAATGGGCACCCCCAAGCCTCCGGCGACAAGGGCGGCGAAGAGCAGGGCCGCTGTGCCATGGGTCAGCAGCCACGGGAGTGGACCTGCGGCCATCGTGTCCCCCTTTCAGGGCGTCATTCAGGTTCCGCGGGGGGGATTGTGCGCGCCGCCCTGCGCTCCTGCCGGAAGAGGAGGACCTCCCGGGAGATGATTTGAAGGGTCGCGGCCACTGGCACCGCCACCACCGCGCCCACGATGCCGGCCAGCTCCGCGCAGAACAGGACTGCCAGGAGGACGAGCAGCGGATTGACGTGGACCGTACGTCGGAAGACGAGTGGGGCCAGCACGTTGCCCTCGAGGGGCCCGTACAACAGGAAGTAGGCGAGCGCGGCCGCCGCCGCCCAGATTCCCTGCGTGGCCCACGTCAGCAAGGTGATGACGCCCCCAGCGATGAGCGGCCCTACATAGGGAACCAGGCTGGAGAAGCCACTGGCGATGCCCAAGGGCAGGAAGTACGGCAAGCCCAGGAGCGCCAGCGTCACCGTGGTCAGGGTGGCGTTGATGGTGCAGATGAGCGCCAGCCCGGACAGGTAGCCGCCCGTGGCGCTGTAGACGTTGTGGAAGACCCGGACGTATCGCATCCGGTGCTCGGGGCCGACCAGGGCCAGCCCCCTGCGAATCAGGTCTCCTCCGAATGTCAGCATGAACACGACGAGGAAGAAGACGGTGAGGGCCGAGATGACCACCCCCACCACGCCTCCGATGGCTCGGATGAGCAGCGTAGGCAGGGCGCCGGTGGCGAGCCGGGGAGTTGCTTCCTCCAACCGTCGCGCCCAGCCGAGCGCCTGCAGCCGGTCGCTGAGCACCTGGATGGGCCGAGAGCTCCGCAGTTCCTCCATCAGCTGCGGCCACTGGCGAACCAGGGCGTCCAACTGGTCCGCCGCGGCGGGAATCACGAGCAGCGCGAGGGCGGCGACGATGACCAGCAATGTCGTCATCACCAGGGCGATGGCGGCCAGCCGAGGCAGCCTGCCGCGCTCCAATCGCGCGACGCCATGTTCCAACGCGAGCGCCAGGATGGTGGCGATGCCCGTCAGTGTCAGTGCCACCCGCGTCTTCGCCATGAAGGTGACGAGCACGACCACCGCGAGCACGGAAGCGCAGACGGTGAACACCGTCGTCGGTGTGACTTGCGAGCGTTGCCCCCCGCCGTCTCGCTTCGCCACCACCGCCCACGCTCCCGTGCCGTATCGCTGCCACCGACGTGCCCACCCTGCCAGGAACGGGCTACCCACCCCGCCGTTCAGGGTCGGTGCGGACCTGGACGGGGTGTTTCGTGGGGATGGATTTGCGGCGGCCGTCCTTGTGGCCCCGCTGCGCCTCGCACACCTGAATGGAGCGAGGCGCTGAGCCCTTGGGGCTCACGGTGTGTCAGTTGCGCGACGGGAAGATGCCTTCCAGCGCGATGATGAAGTTGATGCACAAGAAGGGCGACATGTTGTTGTGCGGCTGGCTTCCGCCTGCGACGCCGATGGCCGCGGGGTTCATGGTCCCGTCGATGGGGGCAGCCCGGTAGTTGAGCACGGTCGCCGTGGAGTCCGCCGCGAGCACGGTACCAATGGGCGTTTCCGTATCGCCGTGCTGGCTGCTCACATTCAGGGTGTGATTGTGCGCCGGCATCTGAGTCGAAATCAGCGTCACGGTTTCAGCTCCACCCTGTTCGCCCAGCGTGCGGGGGGACAGGCCGGGGCCCTGGCCCGGCTGCATGGGATAGCGGCCGCGCAAATCCGGCAGAGCGAACGTCGTCTGCCCATTGCCTCCATAGGTGGTGCCAAGAATGGAGAAGAGCGCCGTGTTCTGGGCGATGGAGAGAAGCTGCCCCTGGCAGAATGCCCAGCCCCGCGGAGCGAAGTTGCCTGCGAACATCATGACCTGACCGATGAAGGGCTCTGACACGTGCGTCTACCTTTCGAGGAGAGGACTGCCTGACTGCGCCTGCTGCGCTTCCTCCCTGAGCAAAGGTCCGGCCAGCGCTGAAATCGCGCGTGTTTCATGTGCGTGTGACGGCGGCATGCAATGAAACGTGAGGCGCGGTGTCTCCATGTCTCGCTGTGTCACGCGCGCTCGTGCGTCCGGTACAGACGCGCATGCGTCCGGCCCAGACGCCGCGGCGGATCCGCGTGCCGATGAAACGCGGGTGCGTCTGACCCGGACGCCGGGGCAATGTCTCGTGGGTTCTCTCCCACGAGAGAATCTGCCCGGTTACCGCCGAACCTCCTGAGGCCGCCCCGGTCTTCTTGGCGTGGCGTGCGGCTTGCTCAGAGGCCCGCGGCATGACGTTTCACGACGAGGAGGCCGGCAGATGACGCAAGAGAACTGGCGACGCCCGCTGTATCAGAAGTGGTTTCAGGCGCTTCCGTTGACGGCACTGCTGGTGCTGTCGGCGTGTGAGGAAGGCACGCCGGGACCTCAGGGGCCGCAAGGTCCTGCCGGTCCCGCGGGCGCAGAAGGCCCTCCGGGAGCGCCGGGCGCCGAGGGGCCCGTTGGTCCTCAGGGCGAGCCAGGTGCGCCTGGTGCTACGGGCCCACAGGGGCCGCAAGGTCCTCCGGGCCCGGCAGGCGGGCCGGAGGGACCTCCGGGGCTGACGGCGCTGGTCCGGACCGACGCCGAACCCTCCGGTGAGAACTGCGCCCAGGCGGGTGTGGTGGTGGAGACGGGCATCGACCTCAACCGGAACGGTCAGTTGGAGGATGAGGAGGTCGACGCCTCGCTGACCCGTTACGTGTGCAACGGGGCACAGGGGCTCACGGGGCCCGAGGGGCCGCAGGGCGCCATGGGCCCGCAGGGCCTCCGTGGTGAGCAGGGCGTGCAGGGGCCAACCGGTCTTCAGGGTGAGACGGGCATGCAGGGTGACCGGGGACCGGAGGGGCCCGCTGGCGCGGTGGGACCTGCTGGGCCGGCGGGACCGCAGGGCTCCGTAGGACCTGAGGGCCCGGTGGGCCCAGCGGGTGCCACGGGTCCCCAGGGTGATGTCGGTCTGGGCACGGTGACGCGGACCACCGTGGAGCCGGCGGCCGGCAATTGCGCCACCGGTGGCGTGCGGCTGGAGATGGGTGTCGACGCCAACCGCAATGGGACGCTGGATGCAGGCGAGGAGAATGTCGCGCTCACCCGCTTCGTGTGCAACGGGCCGGCGGGACCGCAGGGCGGGCAAGGTCCTGCGGGCGCGACGGGTCCTGACGGGGCCCAGGGCCCTTCGGGACCGGTTGGTCCGCAGGGCCCTCAAGGTCCGCAGGGGCCCACGGGCTCGCTGGGCGCCTACGGTGACGGGTCGGCTGGAGCGTACAACGTCCCCAGCGGCAACACCGTCGATCTGACCACGGCCGCTGGCTACAATACGTTGGCCGGCCGGCAGCACCTCCAGTTCGCGAACGTCACCATCTCCGGCACGTTGATTGTCCCGAGTGGAACGGTCATCCGGGCCACTGGTGACGTCACCGTCAACGGTACGATCATCGTGGACCCCAGTGCCGAGGACAACGGAACCGGGCCCGCGGAGGCGGGTGTGGCGCGTGCGGCCGCAGGCGAGCCCCAAGGAGGGCGTGGGCTGTTGCCGCTCCAGGCCGCGCAACTCCTGCGACCCGGCGGCCTGGGCGGCGGCGCGGGGGCCAAGCAGGCCGGGGTGACCGGTGGCCGGGGTGGCGGCTCCCTGGTCATTCTCGCGCAGGGAGCGATCCGCATTCCCCCGGGGGGCGCCATCAATGCCAATGGTGAGGCTGGTGGGACCGCCGCCAACCTGCCCGGCTCGGGCGGTGGCGCGGGGGGCGCCATCGTCCTCGTGGGCAAGGGCTCCATCACCGTGGGGGGATTCGTTCGAGCGGTGGGGGCCAATGGTGGCGCTGGCAACAACGCGGGGGGCGCGGGCAAGGGCGGTGGCGGCGGCGGCGGCGGTGGCATCGTCCAGCTCCTCTCCACCACGACGCCCAGCGTGACAGGCGGCATTGTCGTGACCGCGGGCGCCGCGGGCGCCACCGCGAATCCCACGGGCGCAAGTCAGGCCATCACCGCGGGCGGTGGGGGCGGCGCGTGCGGTGGAAATGGTGGCTCGGGCGGTGGCGGGACGCTGGTCGCGCCTCAGCCGTCCGAGGCGGGGGCCGCCGGATATGACCTCCGGACCATCACGCCCACGCCGGAGAACGTGTTCCTGTAGGTCCTGGCGGTTTGGGGGGGATGCGGCGGCTCGCGGGCAATCAGCTCGCGGGCCGTTCGTGTTTCCGGAGCATGGTTCCGCTGTGCATCAGTCCTGACGTGGCGCGGGGTTCCACGTCATGGCGACGTAAGGGGCGGCGGCCTCCTCGGGAGGCTCGGCGTCCACCTCGAAGCCCAGGCGCTCGTACAGCCTGCGCGCGGGGTTGGTTCGTAGCACTCGCAGCCGGAGGGGGACGCCTGCTTTGCCGGCCTCGTCCCGCACCTGGGTCAGCAGCCGGGTCCCCACGCCGCTGCCTTGGTGTGCGGGCAACAAGGCGATGTCCACCACCCGCCACGCCGCCGCGTCTTTCGCGACCAGCAGGCGCCCCACGGGTTGGCCTTGGAGACACACCACCTGGTGGTCGGCGCGAGGATGGCGGGCCGCCCAGTCGTGGGACTGCGCCATCCACTGCATGCGGAGGAAGGCGTCGCGCTGCGCGGGCGCCCAGCCCCATGCGGCGAGCTCGGACTCCCGGGTGCTGGCGTACAGCGCGAAGAGGAAGGGTTCGTCCGAGGCCGTCGCGGCGCGCAGGTCAATGGACACAGTGGCGAGCAGCATGGCTCGACGGGCGACGACACGTCCATCAGCGGACGGCCACCGCGGTGCGCCGTCATCCGCCCAACGGCGGATGCAAGCAGCGGTAAATCCGGACGTCCTGGCAATCGTGGTTGGACGTCAGACCCGGATGAGATTTTCGGGAGCAGTTCCCGAAGGAGCCACACGATGAAGAAAACGCGAGACGAGGCACTGAACCTCCAGGAAGCGGGGGACATGGAGGCGCGGTGGCGGGGCCTCGCCACCCAGTTGCTGGAGCTGGGGGACGACGCGATGGATGCGCAGCTGCTGGTGGCCTTCCGCGCCGCGCGTGAAGAAGGGGTGGTGCCTCCCGATGCGGGCTTCTTCCTGGTGGCCCACATCCTCACCTCCATGGCGGACGAGGCGATTGGTGACGAACCCCGCGTGTGCCGTCTGGCGCTGGAGCTGGAGTTGATGGAGCGTGAGTACGGCGTGGAGCAGGGCGTCTGGCTCAGCGGCGAGGAGACTCCACCCGAGGACTGGGAGGCCCTGCGCGCGGCGTATGAGGCCGCTTGCGACGAGGCCCGCGCCACCTTCTTCACGGCCTATGGCGAGGAGGAGATGGCCCGTCTCTACCTGGATGACCGCTTCTGCTTCCACCGCCGCTTCGAGAGCGGGCGCCGCTTCTTCCACGGACTGCCCATGCTTCCCGAGCATCTGCACTGACTCTCAGTTCTCAATTTCTCTCATTCAAATGATGTGAGCCGTCTTTCACGCATCTCAGGCGGAATGTTGCGGCTACAAAGTTTGGATTAGCAGGACTTCAAGCTAGCTCAACGCCGTGTTGGTGAGGCGGCTTGCGGCGTCCTGGCCTTTTCCTTCGCCACACCCTATTCCGGCGCTCGCTTCCGGGTGGCGGGTGGGGTGGCGGGGAAGAAGTCAATGCATACCATACCCTCGGTGTGAAGACTCGAAACTCCAAGGCGAGTCTTCAGCAGCTTCGCTGCTCGGCGGCGCGCGTCTCTGGCTGAAGTCCCCTCCAAGGACCCGGGGCCGCGCGCCGCCGCTCTTTTTTCCGCAGGACGGTGGCCCGGGCCGCCACGGCGGCCCTCGGCGAGTGGTGGCGTTAGATTCGTGCGCCATGACCACCGACTCCGCCCATCGTCTCCTGGACCTGCTGTGGGAGCGCTACGCCGCGGAGGTGCCCTATGCGCGCACCTTCGTGCAGCTCTCCGGGGGCCGCTTCCGCAATGACCACGTCGCGCTTCGCTCGCTGGCCCGGCCCGGCGGTGGCATCGCGCTCTTCTCGCAGCCCTTCATCCGGCTTGGCTGGAAGGCCGCGGGTGCGTACGCCTTTCCGGATGCGCACCTGTCCGCCATCTATTTGTCACATCCGGCGGGGCTGCCCCGCATCTTCATCTCCGAGCTGAAGCAGGAGGAGCTGTCCTCGCGCGCTCGTGAGCTGCTCGCCCGGCTGCCCGAGGACCCCGCGCCTCCCGAGGACGTGGACGCACTCGCCGCGTGGTTTGGCCCGCCGGCGCCGCCGGACGAGGCCGCGCTGCTGGAGCTGGAGAAGGAGTCCCAGTACGGCGCCTGGCTGCTCGCCTTCGGCCGCAAGGTGAACCACTTCACCGGCTCGGTGGACGACGTGGAGGCGTGGCAGAAGCGCATGCGTGAGGCCGGGGTGCCGATGAAGGCCGACATCGAGGGCGCGCCCGGGACGTCGCTGCGGCAGACGGCCACGCAGGCCGCGCCGCTGCCCGTGTTGCTCAAGGGCGGTGGCTCACGCTCGTGGCCCTACGCCTACTTCGAGATTGCCCAGCGCACGCCGGACTTCGACGGCTTCCTGGGCCCCCAGGCCCGGGCGCTCTTCGACATGACGAAGCGCGGCGAGTAGCCCCGGGTCATCTCCGCCGGCCAGGGGCAATCAGCGCGTTGAGGACGTGGTCGCGCCACTGGCCGTCGATGAGCAGGAGCTCCCGCGCGATGCCCTCTACCTGGAAGCCCAGGCGCTTCAGCACCGCGGCGCTACGCAGGTTCTCTGGCAGGTGGTTGGCCTGGAGGCGGTGCAGGCCCATGACGTTGAAGGCGTAGTCACACACCGCGCGCAGGGCCTCCGTCATCAGGCCCAGGCCTTCATGGTGGTGGTCCAGGCCGTAGCCCAGGTCCGCGGACTGAAACGGGCCGCGGCGGATGTTCGTGAGTGAGACGTTGCCGATGATGGGCGCCAACTGGACGGGCTGGTTTCGCGGCAGCAGGAACACGCGCAGAGACAGGTCGAGCCGGAAGTCCTCTCGGTCCTGCGCCAGCCGCGTGCGCCAGTACGTCACCGAGAAGAAGTTGGCCGGCCGTGCCGGCGACACGGTGGAGACGTGCTCCCGGTTCGCCTCGTGGTACGCGAGCACGCGCCACGCCGCATCCGGTGGGAGCTGCACCAGATGCAGGCGTTCGGTGCTCAGCAGGCTGGAAACTGCGTCTGGGCCCATGGCGGGCATTCAACCCCGGCGTCCGTTGGATTTCAGCGCCGGGGCGTCATCGGGGACTGCGAGCGCCGCTGCCGCCGGTGGCCTCCTCTCCTTCGCGTGGGAGGATGATTTCCACGCGCCGGTTGTTGGCCCGGCCCTCGGGGGTGGAGTTGTTGGCGACGGGCCGGTACTCGCCCAGGCCGCGCACCTGGATGCGGTCGCGACTCACGCCCTGGCTGATGAGGAACTCCCGCACGTGCTCCGCCCGCCGGTAGGACAGGGCTTCGTTCATCGCGTCCGAGCCCATCGAGTCCGTGTGGCCTTCGATGACCATGGGACTGTCGGACACCTTGAGCGCGTTGGCCACCTCCGTCAGCTGCTCACGCGCCGCCGGGAGCAGGTCCACCGCGTTCGACGCGAACAGCACCTGTCCTGACATCGTCAGCACCAGGCCTCGCGCCTCCTCGCGGACCTTCACGTCGCGCGCCGTCGACTCCAACTGCGTCAGGGCCTCCGTGGCGCGCTGTTCCGCGTCGAGCCTCGCCTGTCGCTCGCGTTCCAACTCCCGCTCCACCTGGCGCCGTGCCTCCTGCTCCGCTTCCAACTCCGCCGAGCGCTGGAGCAGTTCGTGGTTCTCCTGGGCCAGGCGCTGGGATTCAGTCTCGGCCCGCACCCGGCGCTGCTCTTCTTCCTGAAGCCGCGTGGTCTCCTCCGCCAGCCGCCGCGACTCCGCCTCCTGCTGCTGGGCCAACCGCCGCAGCTGGTCCGCCTCTTGCTGGCGCCGCTGGGCATCCATCCGCATGCGCTCGGCTTCCTGCTGCTGCGTCACGGCGTGCTGCCGGGCCTGTTGCTGTTGCTGGAGGGCCTGCAGCCGCTCACGCTCGGCCTGGGCGAGCTGCTGACGGGCCGCACCCAGCTCCACCTGGGAGCGTTGCCATTGCCGCGCCTGGGCTTCCTGGAGCGTGGCCTGGGCCTCGGCCTGACGCCGCGCCGCCAGGTCCGCGGTGCCGCGTGTCCCCGCCGTCTCTGACTTGCGCAACGCCACGTAGGACAGCGAGCGGGTGCGAGGAGAGTCCTGGCTGCGGTCGTACTCCCGCTCGGCTTCCAGCAGCGCATCCCGCGCCGCCGCGACGTCGCGAGGGCGCTCACGGCCCTGGGGGCTGGTGGAGACCTCCTGGTACGCCGCGCGCGCGTTGAGGAGTTCCTGTGGCGGTGGTGCGTGTGCACACCCCACGGCGGCCAGCGCCGTGATGCCAGCGAGGGCCTTCCATCCACGCTTCAGCATGTCGCTCTCTCCTGTCGAGGTTGTCTGCTCACGGCTGGCCGCGGCGCAGGGACTCCGCCTGGGCGGCCGTGCGTCGCGACTCGCGCTCCAGCGGGACGGCCCGGGCCAGCGCTTGCGCCAGCTCCGCGTCCGCCTCGGCCTGCATGAAGCGCAGCTCCGCGGCTTCCTGTTCGCCTTCCACCCACAGCCGCTCCGCGTCGGCAATCTGCTGCCGGGCGAACTCCAGGTGCAGGGCCGCTTCGGGGACTCGGGCGGCGCCAGCGCCTTCCGCCGCGCGCAGCGAGGCTTCCGCCTGCACGCGGTGCTCATTCGGCGCGGGTAACACCCGCCGCCCGGCGCATCCCACCATCGTCAGACCCAGCAGCACCGCCGCCAGCTTCAGGCGCATGGTTTCACCTCCCGCCGCTCGAGGACGTGGACACGCGTCAGGGCGCGCCCAGACGTAGAGGTGGGGCCTCGGAGACAGGCCGGCAATCCAACCGTGGCAGGGTTGGCCGAAGAGCGGGCGGGCAGCCTTGCCAGCGCCTTACGTCTAGAGTGCGGGCTTCCCCTCACGGGCGCACCTGGGCACTGGCCGGCGTGCGCTACCGGGGGTAGAGAGGGCGACATGCGCCTGCACCTGGTCGACGGCACCTACGAGCTCTACCGCGCCCACTTCTCGCCCCGTCCGGGCCATGCCGCGCCGGGTGGACAGGACGTGAAGGCCACGGTGGGGCTGCTGTCCTCGCTGCTCGCGTTGCTGCACGACGCGGACGAAGCGGTGACGCACGTGGCGGTGGCGTTCGACAACCCCATCCGCTCGTTCCGCAACGCGCTGTTCGACGGTTACAAGAGCGACGAGGGCGTGCCCCCGGAGCTGCACGCGCAATTCGACCTGGCGGAGGATGCCGTGCGCGCGCTGGGCGTCACCGCGTGGTCCATGAAGGAGCAGGAGGCGGATGACGCGCTGGCCACCGCCGCGGCGCGCTGGGCGGACGCGGTGGAGCAGGTGCGGCTGCTCACGCCCGACAAGGATTTGGGCCAGTGCGTGCGTGGCAGCCGCGTGGTGCAGGTGGACCGGCGGCAGGAGAAGGTGCTCGACGAGGACGCGGTGCGCGCGAAGCTGGGTGTGCCGCCCGCGAGCGTGCCGGACCTGCTGGCGCTGATGGGTGACGCGGCGGATGGCATCCCCGGACTGCCGGGCTTTGGGGAGAAGGGCGCGTCGGCGCTGCTGAGCGCGCATGGCCACCTGGAGGACATCCCCGCGGAGGCGTCCGAGTGGAAGGTGCGTCCGCGGGGCGCGGAGAAGTTGGCCGCGACGCTGCGCGAGCACCGCGACGCCGCGCTGCTCTACCGCCGGCTGGCCACGCTGGTGACGGACGCGCCGCTGCCGGGTACGTCGTCGCTGGAGGACCTGGCGTGGAAGGGCGTGCCGGCCGCCGCGTACGAAGCGTTCTGTGACCGGCTGGGCCTGACGACGCTCAAGCGCCGTCCCAAGCGCTGGGCGCCCTGAGCGACTACCCCGCGGCCTCGTTGCCGTCCGGGCGCACGGGCAGCGCCGTGGGCGCATGACGCGGCAGCCGCACGGTGAAGGTGGTGCCCGTCTCCTCCTGGGAGTGCGCCTCCACCGTGCCACCGTGGGCCAGGACGATGCTGCGCACGATGTAGAGCCCCAGGCCGATGCTGCGTCGGCCCTGGTCCTCCGGGCGCACCGTGGCGCGCTCCAGCGGCTCGAAGATGCGCGGCTGCCGCTCCAGGGGAATCGCCGGGCCCAGGTTGTGGACCTCCAGCACGACGCCGTCGTCATCGCCCCGGGACGCCACTCGCACGGGCGTGCCGGGCGGGCTGTACTGCAAGGCATTGCCCACCAGGTTGCCAATGAGCTGCGCCAGCCGGTCCGGGTCCCACGTGCCCGCGCCGCTCCCGGTGCACTCCGTCTCCAGCCGGCGGTCGGGCCAACCGGCGTGCACCTCGTCCAGCACCGTGCGAACGACTTCGTGCAGGTCCATGGGCTGGGGGTACACCGGAAGCCCCGTGCCCTGGCGCGCGCGGGTGAAGTCGAGCAGGTCGCGAATCATCCGCGTCGCGCGGTCGGCCGAGCTCCGGATTCGCTGGGCCTGACGCTCCTGCCGTTCATCCAGCGGTCCGCGCTGGAGCATCATGGCCACCGCCAGGGTGATGGCCCCCAGCGGGTTGCGCAGGTCATGGCTGACGATGCCGATGAGCTGCCGCTCGAAGTCCGCGCGGGCCTTCATCTGCTGCGCCAGCTCCGACTCCTTGCGCCGCGCCAGGACGGAGTCCGTGACTTCCACCGCGAACAGGATGACGGCCGTCAGCCGTCCGCTGGCATCCAGCATCGGCTGGTACATGAAGTCGAAGTAACCCTCCGGCGGGGGGCCGCCGGGCACCTGGGCGATGCGCACGGGCAGCTCCCGCGCGCTGAAGGACTCGCCGGTGGCGAAGACGGTGTCCAGCAACTCGAGGACGTTCTGTCCCTCCAGCTCCGGCAGGGCCTCGCGGAGCGTGCGGCCCACCAGCGGCCGCTGGCCGAAGCGCTGCCTCAGCCGCGCGTTGGCCACCACGCAGCGCTGGTCCGGCACGCTCAGCACGCCGAGCAGCGCGGGCACCTGTTCGAAGAGGGTGGCCAGCATGGCGCGCTGCCGGTCCGATTCCTCCCGGGCACCGCGCTCCAGCTCCAGCAGCCGGGCCCGGGCGGCCTCGGCCTCCTGGCGCTCGGTGACATCCTGCATGGCGCCCACCACCTGCGTGGCCTTGTCCTGCGCGTCCCGGATGATGTGGCAGCGGTCCGCCACGTAGGCCCAGGAGCCGTCTCCGCGCTGGAAGCGGTAGGTGTCCTGCCACTCGTGCTCGGGGCCTTCCAAGGTGGCCTGGAGGCTGGCGACGACGCGCGCGCGGTCGTCCGGGTGCAGCCGTTCCTCCCACCAGCGATGCTCGTCCTGGATGGTGCCGGGGGCGTAGCCGAAGACTTCATGCAGGCTGCTCGTCCAGTCCGTGAGGCCCGTGCGCGGGTCCCACTCCCACACCGCGTCCCGCGTGGCGCGCGCCGCCAGCCGGAAGCGCAGCTCGCTGCGCCAGGCGCGCTCCTCTGCGGCCTGGACCTCCGTCAGGGTGCCTTCCAGCCGCCGGCGTCGCGCCCGTTCGTCCTCCAGCGTCTTGCGCCGGCTGCGCTCCCACTGCGCCAGGGCCTGGACGCGCGCGGCGAACTCCACCGGGCGGAAGGGCTTGAAGACGTAGTCGTTGGCCCCCGCGGCCAGGCCCTCCACCACGTCCTCCGCGCGCGTGTTCCCGGTGATCAGCAGGACGGGGACGTGCTCGGTGGCGGGATTGCCGCGGACGAAACGGCAGACCTCCAGGCCCGACATGTCGGGCAGGTGCCAGTCCAGCACGAGCACCTCGGGCACGGGCCCCTGCGTCAGGCACTCCAGCAGCGAGGCCCCGTCCATGAACCCGGTGACCTTGCAGCAGGGCTCCAGCGCGCGGCAGATGGCCTGGGTCTCTACTGGACTGTCGTCGAGCACCCAGACCACAGGAGGGGAGTGTGCGGCGCGGGGGGAGAGGGGCACGGGTGGCCGTGGCTCTAGCAACCGCCTCTCGCCCAGGTCAAATCTTCCAGGGCGAGCAGACCCCGGACCGCCTGCCTCTCTGTCCGCCGGAGGTCAGCTGGGCGTTTGGAGGGGAATGACGAGTCTCCATGAACCCGGGCGCTTCCGGCTGTAGAAAGAAACCATGTCCGTACAACTGAAGATGCCCACCGAAGACGACTGGGTGCCGAGCCCGGACGACCTGCCGTACCACCGGCTGGGCGGCACCGACGCGGCCATGGCCCTGGCCGAGGCTTTCTACGACGCCATGGACGCCCACGAACCGGAGTTGGCGCGCCTGCACGAACTGGACGCCGAGGGCCGGGTGAACCGCGGCACGCGCGAGCGGTTCGGCTTGTTCCTCGCGGGATGGCTGGGCGGGCCGCAGGACTACACGGAGCGTCATGGCCACCCCCGACTGCGCATGCGGCATGGCCACCTGCCCGTCGGCGTCGCCATGCGTGATGCGTGGATTCGCTCCATGCAGCGGGCCATGGACGCGCGGGGCATCACCGGGGGCCTGCGCCGCTTCCTCGATGAGCGCTTCGCCCACGTGGCGGACTTCCTGCGCAACGTCGAGGAGTGAAGCACTCCCACCTCGGAGCGTCAGGCCCGGCGTAGGGCGAGCACGCAGAGGCGCCGGGTCCGACGAGGCTCCGGGCGGCGCAGGCGTGCGCCCGGGCGCGGCGGCAGGTGGGCCAGCGACTTCACGTCATGCACCAGCCGCAGCGCGGCCAGTCCGCGCACGGCCCACCAGCCCGGGTCCGGCTGCCGCCACCCGAGCCCCATCTGCGCCGAGGCCGGGTAGACGTGGTGGGTGTTGTGCCACGACTCGCCCATGCTCAGCAGCGCCAGCCAGCCGGCGTTGCGCCCCTGTTCGGCGCAGCCCGGCAGTTCGTAGGGCTGCTCGCCCTCCACGTGGCTCACGTAATGGACGCACCAGAAGCCGTCCTGGGTGAGCGCCAGCCGCACCAGGATGCCCCAGGCCACCCAGGGCGCCCCGCCCAGCGCGTACAAGGCCAGGGCGAGCGGCACCTGAAGCCACAGGCCCGCGCGTTCCAGCCCGCGGAAGAACACGTCCTGCGTCACATGGGGCGCCGCTGGCACGTCGGCGGCGCCGCTTCGCGGGTGCCAGGTGTGGAAGAGGGCGTAGGCCATGGCGCGCGTGAAGCCCTCGCGGTAGCCGAAGTAGGGGGGACAGTCCGCTTCCGGCTGGTTCTGGTGGAAGTCGCGCAGGTCATGCATGCGGCTCATCGCGATGGGGCCGCCCAGGCCGGCCAGGGTGCCGAGCAGCGCCAACGCGCGCTCCACGGGCGCCGAGGCACGAAAGGCCCGGTGGATGAGTCCCCGGTGCAGGCCCACCGACACGCCCAGGCACATCGTCACCGCGGTCAGCCCGGCGAACACCGCCGCCGCGCTCCACGAGAAGAAACAGGTGCCCCCCACCAGCGCTCCCACGTGTAGGAGGCTCCAGCGCAGCACCTTGCCTCCGTCCAGCCTCGCCGTTCCCCACCAAGCGCTTCCTGTCTCCGCCATGGCCCGCTCCTTTTGGAAGGGCGCCATCGCAAGGGGCCTGCCACCGGAGGACGGGCCTGTTTCCGCGGGGTTGCGTGCGCGGGGCGGGCCTGGGTGTCAACGCCGTTCACGGCGCGCGCCCACGGCGTGGACGGTGGACACCCGCCGGCCACCTTGACGGGATGCCCACCGTGCCAGAAGCAATTCCCGGGGGTTACCCCAGGGTGAATGACGGGCCGGTATCCGGTGTCCACCCTGTCGTTAGTCAGCCGGGGATGAAACCGTACGAGGAGGTCTCCACATGAAGCGCATGCTGATGCCGCTCCGCCGGAGCGTGCTGGTGTTGGGGGTGGTGCTGGGGGCGGGCGTGGCGATGGCCGAACGGAAGCAGGACGCCATCAACATGAAGATTGCCTTCCAGTCGTTCAACCTGGAGATGACGCCAGAGGCGGTGACGGGGGCGGACTTCCAGGTGGCTCGCTCGCCCGGGATGCTGAAGGGCCGCGGGCTGAAGGGCAACTTCGCCCTGACGCTGAAGGACGGGTCGGTGGAGGGCGCCGTCGGCGGCGCGCCGGTGAACCTGACGGTGACGAAGGAGGGGGACGCCATCGTGGCCAAGGGCGGATTTGGCGGACGCCCCGTCAACCTGAAGCTGAGCCCCAGCGAGCTCACCATCTACGTCCGCGACTGCACCTACCGGCTGAAGGCGGAGAACACGAACCGCTTCTACACGGGCCGGCGCAGCTGCGACCGGGCCATGACGCCTGACTCGGAAATCTGGCTGCCGGACGAGTTCCTCGCGGCGAGCCCCGAGGAGAAGGCCGCCATCCTGTTCCTCGCGCTGTGAGGGGCGCGCCCGCGCGGGTGGGCCCCGGGCGTCCTCACCCGCGCGCACGCGGCAGCACCACGCTGAAGGTGGAGCCCACGCCCAGCTCGCTGCTCACGGTGACGTGGCCGCCCATGGCCTCCACCACCTCGCGGACAATCCACAGCCCCAGGCCGACGCCGCTGTAGTCCCGGCTGGACACGGCGCGCTCGAAGCGGTGGAAGAGGCGGGGCAGGTGCTCCGGCGCGATGCCGATGCCCGCGTCGCGCACGTCCAGGCGCACGTGGGCCTCGGTGCTGGACAGCGCCACCTGGACGGGGTTGCCCCGCCCGTACTTCATCGCGTTGGACATCAGGTTGGTGAGCACCTGGTCCAGTCGCAGCCGGTCCCAGTGGCCGTGGGCCTCCAACGGCAGCGTCAACGTCAGGTGCGTGCCCGCGCCCGCCATCTCCGGCTCGAAGCGCTCCGCCACTTCGCGGACCAGGGCGCCCAGGTCCACCGGCTCCGGGTTCAGCTCCAGCCGGCCGGCGTGGATGCGCGACACGTCCAGCAGCGCGTCGATGAGCTTCGCCTGACGCTTCGCCTGCCGGCCCACCAGGTCCAGTCCACGGTGCAGCCGCTCCCGGGGAACGGTGTCCGGTGTGCGCTCCAGCGCGGTGCGCAGGTTCTGCACCTGGAGCTGGAGCGCGCTGATGGGGGACTTCAGCTCATGGCTGGCGATGGCGAGGAACTCCTCGCGCAGGCGGATGGCCTGGCGCGCCTCGTGGTACTGGCGCGCGTGGTCCAGGGCGAGTGACGCCCGGCGCGCCAGCTCCCGCGCCAGTGCCATGTCCCGCGCGTCGAAGGTCCGTCCGGTGCGCGAGAAGACAAGCGCGGCGCCCTTCCGCCCCGGCCACGCCAGCGGCACGCCCAGCCAGGACGGCGGCTCCGCGTCGTGCAGCGCCGGCTCTCCGGACGCGATGATTCGCGACACCGCCGCTTCGTCCGGGACGAGCGGCGTACCCGCATCAAGGGGCTCCCGTGCGTCCAGGCCCGCCGATACCACGCAGCGCACCTCGCCCGGGGCATCCTCGAGGAACACGCGGCAGGAATCCGCGCAGCCAGGCACGGCGAGCCGCACCAGGTGCTCCAGCGTCGCGTCCTGCTCCAGGCTGGAGCCGAGGACTTCACTGGCCTCTGACAGGAGCCGTCGGTGAGCCTCGCCCCGGCGCCGCTCGGTGACGTCCACCAGCATGCCCAGGCACTGGGCGGGACCGGTGGTGGACGGTGGCATGGGCGCCGTCCACAGCTCCACATGGAGGGGCGTGCCATCGCGCCGGTGGAGCTCCAGCTCCAGACAGGGCGGCTCCACGCCCTGCGTGGCCTGCTCCAGATGGCGGCGGAACTTCTCCCAGCGGGCGTCGGTGGCCCAGGGGGCGCGGTGGTCAAGCACGTCCTCCCGGCTCCAGCCGAAGAGCCGCTCGGCGGCGGGGTTCCACAGCCGCACCGTGCCATCCAGGTCCATCAGGTGGATGGCCAGGGGGGAGACCTGGAGGATGGCTTCCAGCATCGCTGGACCGTGTGCTCCGGACCGCCGGGCTTCTGCCTGACCAAGTGCCGCCACCATCGTCATCGAGTCCCCCCCACCCATCGTGTTGCATGGGAGCATGGCTGTAACGGGGCGAGGAGCGTCCCTCCGGGCAGGGCGGTCGTGCCGTCGCGAATGTCGAACATCCCTGGCCTGGGAGTGTTCGTTCCGGACGCACTCCCCGCCCTAGGGCCCTGTGACGCCGAGGCGGGGGGCGTCAGGCGCACAAGGGAATACTCCGGGCGCGACACGGTGGCGGTTGCTCTAGGCCCGGGTTCAGCTAAAGCGCGGCTTCGTGAAAGCGACCACCACCGGAGTGCCGGGCGGCGAAGACGTCAAAAAGGGCCCGGACACCTTCAAGCGCTCGGCGCTGCTGGCCCTCGGGGCCCTGGGCATCGTCTACGGCGATATCGGCACGAGCCCGCTGTACGCGTTACGGGAGTGCTTCACGGGGGCGCACGGGATTCCGCCGACGCCCGCGAACGTGCTGGGGGTGCTGTCGCTCATCTTCTGGTCGCTCATCATCATCGTGTCGGTGAAGTACCTGCTGCTGGTGATGAAGGCGGACAACCGGGGCGAAGGCGGCATCCTGGCGATGATGGCGCTGGTGATGCAGCGTCAGCGCGCGCAGCCGTCCCACCGGTCGCGTCCGGTGTTGATTACGCTGGGCATCTTCGGCGCGGCGCTCCTCTATGGAGACGGCATCATCACTCCGGCCATCACCGTGCTCAGCGCGGTGGAAGGCCTGCATGTGGCCACGTCCGTCTTCGACCCCTACGTCATCCCCATTACCCTGGTCATCCTGGTGGGGCTCTTCCTGGTGCAGCGGCACGGCACCTCGGAGATTGGCGCCGTGTTCGGGCCCGTCATGTGCATCTGGTTCCTCACGCTGGGCGTGCTCGGCGCGAAGGAGCTGGCCCACAACCCGGCGGTGCTGGGCGCGCTGTCGCCCTGGCACGCGGTGGAGTTGTTCCGTCACAACCACCTGCATGGCTTCCTGGTGCTGGGCGGCGTGTTCCTGGTGGTGACGGGCTGTGAGGCCCTCTACGCGGACATGGGCCACTTCGGCCGCAAGCCCATCCAACTGGCGTGGTTCTCCATGGTGCTTCCGGCGCTGATGCTCAACTACCTGGGGCAGGGCGCGCTGCTGCTGCGCGACGCGAGCGCCGCGCGCAATCCCTTCTTCCTGCTGGCGCCGTCCTGGATGTTGTACCCGCTGGTGGCGCTGTCCGCGGTGGCGGGCGTCATCGCCTCGCAGGCGCTCATCGCGGGGGTGTTCTCCCTGACGCGCCAGGCGATGCAGCTGGGCTACAGCCCGCGCATGGAGGTGGTGCACACCTCGGCGGAGGAGATGGGGCAAATCTACCTGCCCGGTCTGAACTGGGCGCTGCTGGTGGGCGTGGTGGCGCTGGTGCTGGGCTTCCGCTCCTCCAGCGCGCTGGCGTCGGCGTACGGCATCGCGGTGTCCACGGCCATGGTCATCACCACCCTGATGGCCTACGTGGTGGCCCGGGAGCTGTGGGGCGTGCGGCGGTGGGTGGCCATTCCCGTGGTGGGCCTGTTCCTGGTCGTGGAGCTGGCCTTCTTTGGTGCCAACGCGGTGAAGGTGGCGGACGGCGGCTGGTTCCCGCTGCTGATGGCCATCGTCGTCTTCACGCTGATGACGACGTGGAAGCGGGGGCGCGACATCCTGGCGGCCAAGCTGCGCGCGTCCAGCATCCCCCTGAAGGAGCTGCTGGGCAGCTTCGGCGACCACCCTCCGGTGCGGGTGCCGGGCACGGCCATCTTCATGACGGGCAACGCGGAAGGCACCCCGCCCGCGCTGCTGCACAACCTCAAGCACAACAAGGTGCTGCACGAGCAGGTGGTGCTGCTGACCATCCTCTCCGAGGAGCTGCCGCACGTGCCGCCCAGCGAGCGCGTGGAGGTGGAGCCGCTGGAGCAGGGCTTCGTGCGCGTGGTGGCGCGCTACGGCTTCATGGAGAACCCAGGCATCCCCGACGTGCTGAAGCGCTGCCGCGAGAAGGGGCTCCAGTTCCAGCTGATGGGCACCAGCTTCTTCCTGGGCCGGGAGACGCTGATTCCCACCAAGCGCCCGGGCATGGCCGTGTGGCGCGAGGCGCTGTTCGCCTGGATGAGCCGCAACGCGCGCAGCGCCACCTCGTACTTCCGCATCCCGCCCAACCGGGTGGTGGAGCTGGGCGCGCAGGTGGAGTTGTAGCCCCGTGAACGCCGGAGCGGGGGCGGGTGTGCTTCACCCCACATCTGCCTTGACTCTTTGCGTTGAATGACGCTTCTGTGTCCTGGGCTGCGCCTCCCTGCCACATTTGCGTCCAGATTTACCGCTTAGTCGTAAAATTACGACGGGACGCAACAAATCGGACCGTATGCCGAGAATCATTTTCGTCCGCCGGAATTAATCTTCTGTCGGCGGAACGAAGCTCGGTATCTCGAAAACTGGTGTCCCCCGGCACCCCTCGTCCGAAATCAGGTCAGTCCATGCTCCTCGACATTGCGCCCTCGTCCGCGAATTCCGCTGTTGCCCCTGTTTCTGCCTGGGCTTCGTCGGAGCAGACGCTGGAGACGCTGTCGGGGCTGGCACCGCACACGCTGTTGACGCATGCGGATCTCTACCCGCGCATCTGCGTGCGGGACCCCTACTACGCCCTCAAGGACGTGACGGTGATGGGGGAGGGCGAGGTGGTGGCGCGCATCCCGGTGCAGCAGGACCCGGACGCGGAGGCGGGCCCCATTGGCCTGGGTGAGGCGGGGCGGCACCTGGCGATTCTGGGCTCGTGCGCGTCCGCGCTGATGTCGCCCAAGGACGGCCAGCACTTCTACCTGGCGTGCGGCGCGCGCGGGCAGTGGCTGCGCCCGGAGCCCATGGCCCGCGCCACGGACCTGCTGTGGGGGCTGGCGAAGGCGGAGTTCACCGGCCGCCGCACGGCCACCGCGCACACGCTGCTGTCGCTGCCGGACGGCACGCCGTTCTTCCGCCTGGAGGTGGACTACAGCGTGCTGTCCGCCGCCGCCTTCACGCGCCTGTTCGGCGAGGCCCGGGTGGACATGCGCCGCGAGCCGCGCCGCGACGATGGCGTGCAGCGCACCCCCGAGGAGTGGGCCCGGCTGCGGCAGAACCCCTACAGCAAGCCGCTGGCGCTGCGCGATTGGCGGCCGGATGGTGAGAGCCTGTCGGCCACGCTGGGGCCGGTGACGGCGGAGATGTGCAAGGGGCACTTCGCGCTGCACCCGGTGATGCCGGTGGCCGTGGTGGCCAGTGGGATGACGCGCGTGGCCACCACGCTGCTGCGCCGGCTGGAGGGCGCGCCGTGGGCCCGCTGCATGGCGAAGGACGTGCGCCTGAAGGCGGACACCCTGGCCTACGCGGGCCAGACGGTGACGTTCGGCGCCGTTCGCAGCGCGCACGACGGTGACGCGCACACCTTCACCTGCCAGGCGTCGGTGGGCGAGCGCGTCGTCGCCGAACTGGACGTCACCTACATCCGCGTGGACTGAGCGCCGCGCCTCAAGCCCACTGGATGTCGTAGTCCGCGCTGTCGATGCCTCGCGGCGTCGCGCGCGCGGTGCCTTGCAGGCCCAGCACCTTCAGCGCGCCGGTGAGGATGCCCTCGTGGTAGGCGGGCGGCAGCATGTCCCGGCGCATGTGCAGTGTGCCGGAGGTGGGGCCGGTGGGCACGTAGTCGCGGCTGCCGTAGCTGACGGCCGCGCCGTAGCCCATCTGCGCGCCCGCGAAGAGCTTCTGCGGGTCCCCGCGGGAGATGATTCCGAAGATGAGCATGCCCGGCCCGGTGGAGAAGCGCGTCACGTCCTTCTCGCCGCAGGCATGGAAGACGGCGTCCTCGGGGCCCAGCAGCGGCTCCAGCGCATCCGCCGCGCGGTAGAGGAGCGTCAGGAAGTCCCGCGCCGGGTACGTGAGCAAGTCCGTGTACGCCGCGCTCAGCGCCCCCGCGCGCACCGTTTCCAGCGCCGTCAGGCCCGCCTGCTGCTGGACCAGGCTGAGCACCGACTTGAAGAACAGCCCGCGCACCGAATCACCGGGGTGAACGGCCGCGAGCCGGGCCTCGAGCTCCGCCTTGTTGGACGGCATGGCGCGCCTCCTCACACCTCGTCGAGCAGCACCGGGGCGAAACCCGCCGCGTCACACGAGGCCAGCACGTAGCGTACGCCGCCGCGCTCGCCCGTGAAGCCCGCGGCGATGCCGGCCGCGTGCAGGTGGCCATAGACGCACACTTTCGGTCCGAAGGCTTCGATGGGCTCGCTGAAGGCGGTGGCCTTCTCGTTCGCGTACACCGGCGGGAAGTGCACGGCCACCACGCGCACCAGCGGCGTGGCGCTGGCCGCCTCCTTCTTCTTCGCGTCCTCCATGGAGGCCGTCAGCCGGCGCGTCTCCCGCTCCACGTAGCCGGTGTCCGCCGCCTCGTCCCCCATCTCCCCGCCGGGCATGGGCGGCGCCTCCGGCGCGGTCCACAGGCGGCTGCCCGCAATCACCCATGGGCCCATGACGACGGCGTTGTTGTGGAGGAAGCCCTCCAAGGTGCGGAAGGGCTCCAACAGCTTGCGCAGCTTGGAGGCGGAGTCGCCCCACCAGTAGTCGTGGTTGCCGCGCACCAGCACCTTGCGGCCCGGGCGCGCGTCCAGCCACGCCAGGTCATCCATCACCTCGTGGGCCCGCGTGGCCCAGGAGATGTCCCCCGCCACGATGACCACGTCCTCCGGAGCCACCCGCTCATCCCACGCGCGCTGCAGCGGCAGGGGATGCTCGGACCACCCGAAGCGGTGCATGTCCTTCTGTCGCGTGGAGGGCAGGTGGGTGTCGCCGATTCCGAAGAGCCGCATGGCCCCCTCATAGCGGAAGCCCTCGCCCCTGTCGGCACCCTCGTCCTATCCCCTGCATCCGGTGTCACGCCAAAAGGTGGGGAGGACTGGAAAGGTAGTAAAGTAGTTTTACATGTGGCTGTCTCGAAACACGTCAGTGCGACATCGGTTGGCCAACCCGACGCCGCGATTGTCAGGGCTTACATGTGCGTCACTCCTGATTCCAAGTGGTTGCACTGTCGGGTGCCCGGGTTCGAGGGATGATTTCTTGACGGGAAGGTGGAGCATCGATGCTCCACCTCGGGTCGGGAAAAAGAGGTGCTCCCTGGGACCGCGTGGCTGGCATGCATGGTGCTCAGGCGTGGCCCCCTGCGCCGCTCCCGTGGGACGGGGGCGACCGTGGAGCTGCTGACCCCCCTTCAAGGAGTTTCCATGCACGTGTTGCGCAAGACGTTCGCGGTGACGGCCGCGGCCATGGCCCTGGCGGCCTGTGGCCCTCAGCCCGAAACGTCTCCGGAAGAAACGGCACCTGAGTCGCAGGTTCCCGCAGGCGCGGTGGACGACGCCGCCCGCGCGGTGGCCGACGCGGCTCGCCGCACGCCCAACGAACTGGACGCGCAGTTCGCGAAGGCCGCTGGTGAGTTCAACGTTCCGGTGAGCCTGCTCAAGGCCATCTCCTACGCGGAGACGCGCTGGGAGCACGTCCGCGGCGAGGAGGAGTTCGAGGGCCGCCCGGCGGCCTTTGGTCTGCTGGCCCTGCGCGGTCAGCTCATCACCGACGGCGCCGCCCTGGCGGGTGTGTCCGCGGACGCGGTGCGTGACGAGCCGCTGGCCAACCTGCGCGCCGGCGCCGCGCTGCTGTCGAAGTACGCCGACGAGGCGGGCATCGACCGCGCGGACCTGGGTGCGTGGGCCCCGGTGGCCGTGCGCCTGACGGACATCTCCGACCCGGACATCCAGGCGCACTACATCCACAACGACGTGTACGCCGTGCTGCGCGAGGGCGCGGGCGCGTTCACGCCGGCGGGCAAGGTGGCGGTGTCGCTGGATGCCACCCAGGTCGAGCCGAAGTTCGCCCTGCCGAAGATGCAGGCCCTTGCGGCCGGCCCGGACTACGCGGCCTCCATCTGGCGCCCGTCGCCCAACTACAACGCGCGGCCCGCTGGCATCGGTCAGCAGATGGTCGTCATCCACACCTGTGAGGGTGGCTACTCGGGTTGCTGGAGCTGGCTGACCAACTCCTCCGCGGGCGTGAGCGCGCACTACGTGGTCAACGAGAGCGGCACCGAGGTGTCGCAGCTGGTGCGTGAGTCGAGCCGCGCCTGGCACGTGGCCGCCGCCTACCGCAGCAGCCTCAACGGCGGCGTCAAGTCGAACCTCAACGGCCGGTCGACGAACGACTTCTCCATCGGCATCGAGCACGGTGGTTACGCCAGCTCGGCCTCGTTCTCCACGGGGATGATCAACACCTCCGCCAAGCTGACGTGCAACATCACCCGGGACCAGGGCATCCCGCGCGACAGCTACCACATCGTGGCGCACGGTCGGCTGCAGCCGGAGACCCGCACGGACCCGGGCCCCAACTGGCCGTGGTCCACGTACATCAGCAAGATCCGCAGCGAGTGTGGTGACGGCGGCGGTGGAACGAACCCGGTCATCGTCGTGGACAGCAACAACGCCAACAACGACTCCAGCAAGGGCTACATCGCGGTGCCGTCCTCCTGGGCGCGTGGCACCAGCGCGGGCTACTACGGCAACGACTACTACTACGCCTCCACGCAGCCCATCTCCGAGCCGGCGGTGTTCCACTTCCACATGCCTGCGGCGGGCAGCCGGACCATCCAGGCCTGGTGGGTGGAGGGCACCAACCGCTCTCCCTCGGCGCCCTTCATGATTACGCACGCGGGCGGCAACAGCACGGTGACGGTGAACCAGCAGACCAACGGCAGCAAGTGGGTGACGCTGGGCACCTACAACTTCAACGCCGGCTGGAACAAGGTGCAGCTGAGCCGCTGGGCCACCGAAGGCTACGTCGTCATGGCGGACGCCCTCCGGATTCAGTGAGGTGGTGATGCGGGGCCTTGAACGGCTTCAGCGTTCCTGGCCGTGGCGAGCGCGGTGTCTGACCGCGCTCGCCGTGCTCGGTGTCGGATGTTCCGGCCGGTGTGGCGGGACGTCCGGCCCCGGGCCGCTGTCCAAGGAGGAGGCTGGCGCCATTCCGGGCGCGGTCATCTTCTTGTCGGAGCGGGCAGGGCGGAAGGATGTCTGGAAGGTGAGTCCGGACGGTGTGGAGACGCAGCTGACGCGCGGCGAGGAGGACGTGTACCCCGGTCCCCTGTCGCCGGATGGCAAGTCGCTGCTCGTCATCTCCGCGGCGGAGGAGGGCGGGCTGCACCGCCAGCAGATGCGGGTCCTGCCGCTGGATGGCAAGAGTCCGGCGGTACCGCTGCACCCGCCCCGGGCGCGTGCGCGCAACGCGAGCTGGGCGCCGGATGGCACCTGGTTGGTGGCCGAGTCCGACGCGGAGGGCTTCAGCGACGTGGTGCGCCTGGAGCCCCGTGAGGGTGTGCCGGAGGTGCGCCTCACGCAGGTGCCTCAAGGCTGCTTCGAGCCGGCGGTGTCTCCGGATGGCAGGGAGGTGGCCTTCGTGTGCAGCCGCGAGGGCGACCCCGAAGTCTACGTGGCGAACGCGGACGGCAGCGGTGAGCGCCGCCTCACCTTCTTCCACCATGAGGACCGCACGCCGAAGTGGAGCCCGGACGGCAAGTGGCTCGTCATCGTCAGCGATCGCGAGCGCAAGGACCGGCTGTACTTCCTCCGTCCGGACGGTTCGGACCTGCGCGCCGTGTCGGGCGAGTCCTTCGTGGGCGACGAGCGCGAAGCCGCCTGGAGTCCGGACGGGCAGCGGCTGGTCTACGTGAGCCGTCTGCCAGATGGGAACGCCCGCATCTGGATGGTGCCGGTGGCGGGCGGCGCGCCGGTGGCCCTGACGGACGGCAAGCACCGGGACGACATGCCCGCGTGGAGTCCGGACGGGAAGTACCTGGCCTTCGTGTCCGAGCGCCAGGGCGACACGGACGTGTACCTCATGCGCGCGGATGGCAGCGGCCAGACGCGTCTGACGAGCGCGAAGGGGCCAGACTGGCTGCCGCGCTGGGCGCCTACGCGCTGACGGCGGAGCCGTCTCCCGCCGCCGGGTCCTGGCCATCCGGGACCTGGGGCGGGAGCGGGTTCGCGCCGGGCGGAGCCACGGGCAGGCTGAAGCTGAAGGTGGAGCCTCGGCCGAGCTCGCTCTCCACCCAGATGCGGCCGCCGTGCGCTTCGATGATGAGGCGGCTGATGTACAGCCCCAGCCCCAGACCCTTCGCGTCCGACGCGCTGCTCTTCTGCGTGCGGTAGTACTTGTCGAAGACGTGGGCGGCGTCTTCCGGGCTCAGCCCGGGGCCCAGGTCCGTCACCGACACCACCACCTGTTCCGGCTGGAGCTGGACGCGCACGGTGATGGGCTGCCCACCGGGGCTGTACTTGGCGGCGTTGCTCAGCAGGTTGGCCACCACCCGCTCCAGCCTCGCCGCGTCCATCCAGACGGGGGGCAACGCGCCTGGGACTTCCATGTGGAAGCGCTCGCGCACGTCGGGGGCCACGTCCCGCTCCATCACCTCTTCCAGGAAGCGCGCCAGGTCCCGGGGCTCGCGGCGCAGCGTGTCCCGCTGGGACTCCAGCCGCGAGCCTTCCAGCAGGTCCTCAATCATGGTGCTCATCCAGGCCACGCTGCGCTGGATGGACTCCGTCATGGATTCCTCCCGCTCCAGGTTCTGCTCGCGCAGGGCGCGCCGTAGCAGGCCCACGCGCAGGCTGATGGTGTGGAGCGGATTGCGCAGGTCGTGGGAGATGAGGCTGACGTATTCCTCGCGGAGCCGGTCCAGCTCGTGGCGCGTCGTCACGTCCTGCGCCGTGGAGACCACGCCGCGCACCTTTCCGGTGGGACCGAAGACGGGAGCCGCGGTCATCAACACCGGCAGCCGGCTCCCGTCGGGGTGGAGGATGAGGAACTCCTCGGGCCCCGCGAGCTGGCCCGTGAGCAGCGCGCGGACGATGGGCACGTCCTCCCTGCGGACCGGCTTGCCGTCGGTGGTGAGCACGAACGGGTTGTTCCCCATCATCTCCAGCCTCACGCCCTTCAGCGGGCGCCCGAGCAGTTGCTCCGCGACGGGATTGGCCACCAGCCCGCTGCCGTCCGCCTCCGCGAAGACGATTCCCACGGGCGTGTGGTCCAGCAGGGCCTGCACCTGGCTGCGCTGCATCTCCGCTTCCTCACGGGCGCGCTGGACCTTGGCGAGGTACCGCTCCCGCTCCGTCACGTCGCGGACGACGGCGAGCACGCTGGGACCCTCCGGGCCTGACACCGGGCTCAGCCGCACCTCCAGCGACAGCGGGCTGCCGTCCTTGCGGCGGCCTTGGATGGCGTGCTCGCCCAAGCCGGTGTCCAGGCTCCGGCCACCGAAGAGTCCTTCGGGGATCAGCACCTCCACCTCGCGTCCCAGCAGCTCCTCGCGCGGGTAGCCGAACACCCGCTCCGCCTCCGTGTTGACGAAGCGCAGCAGGCCGTGCGCGTCCACCGTCAGCAGCGGCGCGGGGGTGGTCTCCAGCAGGCCCCGGTAGCGCGCTTCGGAGGCCTCCAGCGCCGCGGTGGCCTGTTGGCGGTGGGCTTCAATGTGGTCCAGGGCCCGCGCGGACAGGAGCACGAGCGCCGCGCCGCCCGCGCTCACGAAGGTGGCGAAGATGGGGAGCTTCGCCTCCAGGTTGATGGCGCGCACCTCGTGCAGGAGCATCAACACCATGCCCAGCACCGAGGGGCCGAGCAGCGTCACCGGCACCAACCGGCGCGCGAGGAAGCCGCCGAGCGAGTCGCGGGTGATGCGGCTCATCAGTCCCAGCCCTGGCCGTGCGCAGAGCGTGCCCACCGCCAGCAGCATCAGCGTCAGCGCGGTGGGCAGGCCCATGCTGCGCTCGGCGAGGAAGGGCAGGGTGCCCACCGTCAACAAGGGGCCCATCAACAGGCCGTTGAGGCCCAGCGTCGAGCTCACCAGCGACAACACGACCAGCGTGTCGCGCGGCCGGACGGAGTGGCTCCGCTCAGGGAGGGCCAGGGCCATGCCCAGCAGCGTCATGCAGGTGGCGGAGAGGGGAGAGGGCCGAGGGAGCACCGAGGCGTGTCCATCGAGCAGGCGCAGCATGACGCGCTCCATCCCCAGGTCCCAGCCGGTGATGTCGCGCAGGAGACTCACCGCGCCGATGGCCATCGTCACCAGCGCGCAGGCGGTGGCCGTGTGGTCCTGATGGCGGAACGGGCGGGAGCGCAGCCGCAGGCCCAGGGCGGCGCCGCCGAAAACCATGGCGATGCCCGTCACCGGCGTCATGGGGATGCCGGCCACGCCGGGCCTCAGCATCTCCACGTCCCAGGCCCAGCCCAGGAGGTACAGCGCGCCCACGAGCGGGGCGCCCAGCGTCGCGAGCCAGGCGATGCCGCGGGCCATGGCTGCGCTCCGACGCTGCGGCCTCCAGCACTCGTTCATCGTGGCGTCCCCCAGGAACGCACAGGGCTCCTCCCGTGACGCACCGGCCCGAGGCCCCCGGTCGAGACGCTCCAGCGAGAGATGCGTCGCGCTCTTGCCTCCGGCATCGGACGCGAGTGCGGCGCAGCGATGGGTGCGGACGGTGGGGGCGCCGCCAGTCATTGGCTCGGGCCGTGCGCGCCTCCGTCGGAACATGGGGGCGGCCAGCGCGCGGGGCAGCAGGCCCCGAGCAGCCGAGTCGCGAGCGGAAGGCCGGGCGCCGCGCTGCCTAGGGAGGCGGGTGGAGGCCGGGATGGACGGTGAGCACCAGCCCCCAGCCCGGCGCCACGCCCACGTTGCGTGGCACGTAGCCGTCCGTGCCCGTGACGGACAGGAGGAAGGCCTCCGCGTCCGCGCCCGAGTGGACGTAGACGAACAATCCGTCCGGGTCGGTGCCCTCCTGGTTCGCTCCCTGGAGGTCGGCGGTGGGGTAGTAGATGCGACCGGCCAGCGCCTCGCCGTCGGGGGCGACCTTCGCGCCAGCGACGGGATGGCCGCTGGCATCCACCACGCGCCCCAGCACGAAGCCGGCGTCGCGCAGGGTGGCCGCCCGGTTGTCGGTGTGGCCCCGGATGGCGCTCTCCCCCACGGCGACGCTGAGCGCGTCATGGAAGGCGCCCGGCAGCGCCCACACGCGCGCGCCGATGATGTCCGTGCGCGGCCGGGCACCGGTGAAGGCGGAGTCGTAGACGACGGTATGGGCGGGCACCAGGCCCGCGGCCTCCGCGCCCACCGCGAGGCTCAGATGCATCTCCCGCACCGCCACGTCGCGCACGGTGAAGGCGCCATCCGCGGCGGCCGGCGCGGTGCCGAAGGTGGCGTTGGCGTCATTCACCGCCAGCCGCAGGGGCTCCGCGGCGGTGAGGGGCGCTCCCTCCAGCGAGGGCAGGGGCAGGCCCCGGGCCTCGAGCAACCGCCGGGCCTCGGGGAGCAGGTCCACCGTGCCGCTGACACCAATGCGGAGGTTGTCCAGGTCCACGGCCTCGGCGTCGTCGGTCTGCACGCCAGGGTCGGGTGTGTAATCGCCAGGGCCGCAGCCCAGTGAGAGTCCCAGCACGGCACATGGAACCATCAGGAGAGGACGCATCATCGCGGGAAAGCTCTCCACGGCCTCACGTGGCGGCAATCCACCCCACGCTCCGTCTGTCCCCTGGTCGACGCCGCGGTGGTTCTGGCCATGGGGCCAGAGGGCGCCGCGCTGTCCGAAAAACATCAGCGCCGCGCCCCGGAGTGGGACGCGGCGCCGTTCATGTGGAAGCCAGGTGTTGTCGAACCGTCACCCGCCCCGCGGCGGGGCCCGACTCAGCGCCAGCGGCTGTTGCCGCCGGAGGAGGACGACGAACCCGAACGGCCGGACGGCGGCGCGCTGGACCCCGAGGAAGAACTCCCGCTGCTGCTGCCACCGCGCCCCCAGCCGCCGCCGCTGGAGCCCGAGCTGCTTCCGCTACTTCCGCTACGGTTGCTGCTGCCGCTGTTGCCGGAGCTGCTGCCACCGCGCCCCCAGCCGCTGCCGCTGGAGCCCGAGCTGCTGGAGCCCGAGCTGCTGGAGTTGCTGGAGCTCCCGCTGCTCCCGGAGTTGCCGCTGCCCCAGCGGTTGCCGCTGTTGTTGTCGCGCGAGTCGTCGTCCTTGGGCGCGGCGTTGTTCGTGGTGCGCCCCGGGGGAGGGCTGCTCCGGCCGCTGCCGGAGTTGTTGCTGGGCGCGACGTTGCTCGAGGTGCGTCCCGCGGGAGGGCTGCTCCAGCCGCTACCGGAGTTGTTGCTCGAGGTGCGTCCCGCGGGAGGGCTGCTCCAGCCGCTACCGGAGTCGTTGCCCTGGCCACGCGACGGCCGGTGGTTGCCACCCGAGTTGGAACCGCGCGGCGTGGTCCAGCGCGTACCTCCCGGGGGCGGCCGGGTGCCGCTGTACGTGTTGCCAGGCACCACGGGGCGGGAGGGGTGGTTGGAGGGGCGCGTCGCCGGGCGCACGTAGCCGTAGCCGGCGGAAGCGCTGTGCGTGCGGCTCCACACGTAGCCGCGGTTGCGCTCGTAGCGGTAGATGCTGCCCGTGCTCGGGTAGTAGTCGTGGGAGTGGCGCCCGTGCATGTTGCAGAGGCCGCCGTGCGCGTGCGGGTGGTCGTTCCAGTACCAGACCACCGACGGGCCACTGTAGTAGTACGCGTCGTCCGAGTAGACGTAGTACGTCGTGGTCGGCTCGTAGTCGTGGACATGCACGTGCGAGTACGGGCACCAGCCGCCGCCGAAGTCATCGGGGATGGGGTGGTCGCTCGAATAGCTGTACTCGATGACCTGAACCGGGGCGTGGTGACGCGCCGGCCCGTGGACGTGGGCGACACAGCCAGTGCCCATCATCAGGGCAAGCGGAACGGCGAGGGCGAGCAGGCGGCGCATGTGGTGACTCTCCTGGGCGGAGTGGACGGCCGGGCCGTCCACCTTGCGGCCACGCGAGGAAGACGGCGGGGCGCGGAGAAAATTCACGCCCGGGTGCAGTCCCGCGTCAGGCATCCGCCAACCTCAGGATAGCGCCCTTCGTCCTCTGGTGGACACCGCCTGGGTGGTGTAGGGGGAAATGTGCGCGCTGCCTGTCCCGGAAGGGTGATCCGCGGCGCGTGGGGAGAAGCACCATGGCGGAGACTGAGTTCACTTCGGGCGCGAGCTGTCCGCTCCACCCGGGATTCGAGGCGGTGGGCACCTGCTCCCGCTGCGGCAACTTCATGTGCCGCACCTGCGGCGAGGGTGGCTCGCAAGCCTGGTGCCCGTCCTGCCGTCAGCGCGAGGGCGTGGGGCAGGCCTTTCCACTGAACCGCGAGAACTGGAGCGTCTCCGGGCTGATGGACCTGTCCTGGGATGCGTTCAAGCGCGAGTGGGTGATGCTCTGTGTCGGCGTGCTCATCTTCCTGGCGGGGTCCTTCGCCGGGCAGGTCGTCTCGCAAATCTTCTCCGTCGTCAGCGGCCTGACGGGGAGCGTTGTCGTCACCGTCCTGGGCTTCATCGTCGGGATAATCGGCTCCTACGCCATCCAGGGAGCGGTAACGATGGGCTTCCTCCGGATGTGCATGGACGTGCTCAGCGGTCGGCGCGCGGACTTGACGCGGATGTTCAGCCAGTTCGGCAAGATTCCCCAGTACCTGGGGACCCTGTTCCTGTCCTTCCTGCTGATGCTCCCGCTTCTGTTGCTCATCGTCGTGGTGGCACTGGGCGCGGGGCTGGCGACCGGCACCCTGTCCTGGTCGGAGCTGGTGGCGCTGAAGGACCTGCCGCCCTCGGAAATGGACGCGGCCTTGAAGCCCATGGTGCCGGCCTTCGCGGTGATGGGGCTGGTGGCCATCGCGCTCTACATCTTCCCGGGCGGGTGGCTCCTCACGCCGCTCATCCTGATGCAGCCTGAGCTGGCCCGGACCGAATCGCCCGGCGTCGTGGAGACGCTGCGCCGCTGCTTCGCCTACTCGCGCGGTCAGCGCCTGCCCATGATTGGAACGGTGCTGCTGGGGGGCTTGCTCGCCATGCTGAGCGTGTTCCTCTGCTGCGTGCCTGTGATTCCCGCCCTGGGCTTCTTGCAGTTGCTGATGGCCGGGCTCGTCTTGGCGCTCAGTAGCGGCGCCGAAGAGGCCTGAGCCTTCCCTCTACATGGGGCCTTGCGCGCCCGTCGCGCGCAGGGCCTCCGGAAGGGTGGGGTGCCTCAGTGCACCACGCGCTCGGGTGAACCCGAGCGGGGCACGGACACCTTGCCCAGGCACGCGAGGATGTGCTCGCGGTACTCGGCCAGCTCACGCAGGCCGCACAGCATCCACCGGCCGCCGATGACGAGCGTGGGCACGCCCCGCACGCCGCGGTGGGTGGCATCCCGGTGCTCGTCGAGGATGAGGCGGCGCGTCTCCTCCGAGCGGAAGGCCGCGGAGAATTCGTTCATCGCCAGGCCCACGCGCGAGGCCAGCTCGAACACCACGTCCGGGCGGGACACGTTGACGCCCTGCTCCAGCGCGGCGCGCTGCATGGCGCGGGCGAGGAACGCGCGCGCCTGCGGGCCCTGCAGCCGCGCCGCTTCCAGTGCCGCCAGCGCCGGCACGCTGGTGCGCGGTGGATCTCCCCCGAGCCACAGGTCCGTGGACAACATGCGCGCGGCGGCGTCCGGTTCGCGCTGTGCGCGCTCGACCTCCTCCACCAACGCGCGTTGTTCGCGCGTCGTGGGCAGCACGTCATGGACGCGCAGCGGATACGGCCTGACGCTCCAGCGAACGGCTTCGCCCATCTCCTGGCGCAAGACATCCAGGCGCAGGTCGGCGAGGTAGCACCAGGAACAAAGCACGTCCTGGTAGACGGTGATCTGCAGCGGCTTGTGCAGCGTTTTCATTTGAGGGCCGCCAGATTAGAGGGCCACCCGCGTCGCTGCCAACTCCTCAGGACACGCGGGCCACGGAGGCATTCCTGAGTTCCTGAGGAGCATGCAAGGTGCCTTGCCCCGGCTGTGCGTCTGCTCGAAAGCAGGCGAGCAACCTCACGTGACCCGGGTTCGCGCTCACCCGGCGCGCTTCGCCTCGGCGTACTTCAGCGCGTGGTCGATGATGGCCCCCGCGATGTCCATATGCGTGGCGCGCTCCAGGCCCTCGAAGCCCGGGCTGGAGTTGATTTCCATCAGCCGGGGGCCGGCGTGGCCCTCCAGCATGTCCACGCCCGCGACCTCCAACCCGACGACGCGCGCGGCCCGCACGGCTGCTTCCATGTAGGGCTCGGTCAGCTCGATTGCCTGCCCTTCTCCGCCGCGGTGGATGTTGGAGCGGAACTCGCCGGACTTGGCCTTGCGCCGCATGGCGCCCACCACGCGGTCACCCACGACGAGGGCCCGCACGTCCCGTCCCTCGCTCTCCGCGACGAACTCCTGGAGCACGATTTCCTGTCCCAGGTCCCAGAAGGTGTCGAGGATGGTCTGCACCTCCGACAGCGTGTGGGCAATCATCACGCCCACGCCCTGGGTGCCCTTGATGAGCTTGATGATGACGGGCAGCCCGTTGACCTCCTCCACCAGCCGGCGCACGTTGCTGCGGTCGTGCGCCATGACGGTGCGGGGGATGTCCAGCCCGGAGCGCGACAGGAACTGCAGCGCGCGCAGCTTGTCGCGGCTGCGCGCGATGGACGTGGGCGGGTTGAGGACGGGCACGCCCATCATCTCGAAGTGGTTCACCACCGCCAGGCCATAGGCGGTGATGGACGCGCCGATGCGCGGCACCACCACGTCCACGCCACGCACCTCCACGCCGCGGTACGTCATGCGCGGTGCGTCTTGCGCGAGCAGCAGGCAGCAACGCAGCGTGTCCAGCACCAACGGGCGGTGGCCCCGCGCGCGGATGGCGGCCACCAGCCGCCGCGTGGAGTACAGCGCGCGCTTGCGGGACAGGATGACGACTGTCTTCTTCGCGTGCCCTCGCCGTGGGGCCCGCTCGGGACGGTCGGGTGCCTGGGACCCGGGCGGGACCGGGACCTTCTTCGGCTTCACTTTGCGCGGGGACATGGGCGGGGCGCGAGAGCCTAGCACGGACGCCCGCGAGGGGCGGGCCTCGTGGGGGGCCTTTGCTATCCTCGTGCGCAGATGAGTGCTCCCCCTCTGCACCCTGACGACATCCACACCAGTCCCGGCGACGTCGGACAAGACCTGAACCACTCTCCGTTGTTGGGCGAAACGCTCGTGGTGGACCCGCGCACCACGGTGAAGCTCCACAAGTGCCGCCTGGCCGTCACCTCCGGACCGGACACCGGCCGCTCGGTGGTGAGCGACAAGGAGCGGCTGCGCTGCGGCGCGCATCCAGGCAATGACCTGGTGCTGGTGGAGGACCGCACCGCCAGCCGTCACCACTTCGAAATCCAGTTCACCGAGCGCGGCTATCTGCTGGTGGACCTGGGCTCCACCAACGGCACCTTCCTGGATGGCCGGCGCATCGAGCGGGCCTACCTGTCACCGGGCTCGCAGATTCGCGCGGGCTCGTCCGTGCTGACCTTCGCGCCGCTGGATGAGGAAGTCACCATCGAGCCCGACCGCGAGGGCGAGCTGTGCGACATGGTGGGGCAGAGCGTGAAGATGCGGCAGATATTCGGCCTCATCAAGAAGATCGCCCCCATGGGTGTGTCCGTCATCATCCAAGGTGAGACGGGCACCGGGAAGGAGCTGGTGGCGCGCGCCATCCATGAGCTGTCCGGCCGCACCAAGGGCCCCATGGAGGTGCTGGACTGCGGCGCCATTCCCCCCAACCTCATCGAAAGCGAGTTGTTCGGCCACGAGAAGGGCGCCTTCACTGGCGCGGTGAGCAGCCGGCCAGGCGCCTTCGAGCGCGCGCACGGGGGCACCATCTTCCTGGATGAGCTGGGCGAGCTGCGGCTGGACCTTCAGCCCAAGCTGCTGCGCGTGCTGGAGAACCATGAAGTGCGGCGCGTGGGCGGCAACGACGTCATCGAGGTGGACTGCCGCGTCATCGCCGCCACCAACCGCGACCTGATGAAGGAGATTCAGGGCGGAGGCTTTCGCGAGGACCTCTACTTCCGCCTGTCCGTCATCACCATCCAACTGCCGCCGCTGCGACAGCGCCGCGACGACATCCCCCTCATCCTCAAGCGCGCGCTCGCGGACCCTGAAGTGGTGGGCAAACACGGCAAGAAGCGCTTCTCCGCGGAGTCCCTGGGCCTGCTGATGTCGTATTCATGGCCCGGCAACGTGCGTGAGCTGATGAACGTGTTGTCTCACGTCCTCACTTTCAGTGAGGGCGAGGAGATTCAGCCCGCACACCTGCCGCCCCGCGTGCGGGGACAGGTCCGCGAAGGGCCGCTGCCCTTCAACGAGCACCTCTCCTTCAAGGACGCCAAGGAGCAGCTGCTGGAGAACTTCGAGCGCGAATACATCACCAGCGTTTTGACGCGCTGCGAAGGAAACCTGTCTCGCGCCGCGCGTGAGAGTGGGCTCCACCGGAAGTCGATTGAACGATTGGTGAAAAAGTACCAGCTGGATACAAAGGGGATGAAGTCGCGTTAGCCCCATGAGTCAGCGGTGGATGCTGTAACTTGGTTGTTTCACGCCAGAAAAACGCGTTTGTCGCAGAGCCGTGTTCTCCTGTTCGCGATGCAAGGAACGCCCCGTCAAGTTGACGTATGTCCGATCGCAGCTGAATCCCCGGAACATACGTTCGCCATGAATTCTCAGCGTCCGAGCCGTGGAAGGCAGTCCGGCCAGGCGATGGTGGAGGCGGCTTTGTCGCTTCCGCTCGTCGTGTTCCTGGTCTTGGGCACGCTTCAGCTGTTCCTGATGCTGCAGGCGCGCGTGCTCGCGCAGTACGCGGCCTTCCGCGCGACGCGCGCGGGCAGCGTGGCCCATGGCGAGTGCGAGCGGATGAGCCACGCGGCCATCCTCGCCTTGTTGCCTTCGTTCCACTCCTTCATCGGCATGCGCACGCCGGAGGTCGGCGGCGAGCACGGTGGTGGCGTGGGCGCACCCGAGCGGCTGGCCATGGCCTTCGCGCCGCGCCGCGACAACCGGTACCAGGCCGGGCTGGACGGCGTGCACACCGGCAGCATCGTGTGGATCAACCGCGGCCTGGCGGGCGGCGGCGTGGAGAGCCCGCAGGACCGTGGCTTCGACGACCCGGGGCACCTGCGGCGCCTGGAGGTGCGGCTCATCTATTGGTACCCGATGCGCATCCCCTTCGCGAACTGGGTGATGTCCCGGATGTTCCTCGCGCAGCTCGGCATCCAGGACTACACGGCTGCCAATCCGCTGGTGCTGGCCGAGCGCAACGCCAACTGGGGCGCGGGTGAGTTCACCAGCACCTACGCGTTGGCGGCGGACGTGCGCGACGAGCTGGCCAGCCGCGTGGGCCGCCGTGAGTACGTGTTCCCCATCGAAACCAGTTTCACCATGCGGATGATGACGCCCGTCAAGGCGCGTCACTTCGCCTCCATGGACTGTCCCCGATGAATCGTTCTCATTCCCGTGGCCAGACGATGGTGCTGTTCGCTCTCGGCACGTTGCTCATGGTGCTGATGGTGACGCTGACGCTGTCCTTCACCATGAAGGTGCGCGAGCGCATCGAAGCCCAGACGGTGGCGGACGCGGCGGCCTTCTCGAACGCGGTGGCCACCGCGCGCACCTTCAACAACATCGCCGTCATCAACCGCGTGCAGATCGCGCACGCGGTGGCCCAGGCGGGCGCCGCCAGTCTGGTGAGCTGGGCCAGCCTCTACCGCGCGCAGCTCAACGCCGCTCGCGGGGGCTACAGTGACTGGGAGTGGCCGTATCAGCTGAACGTCATCACCGGCTGCCCCTGCGCCTGGAAGAGCGCGTCGTGCGCGCGGCGCTGCCGCTGCGGCAGTAAGGGGCTGCGCGACCTGGGCAATCTGCAGCGGAAGCTGCGCATGGAGGACCAGCGGGTCAACGCCGTCTTCCAGGCGTATGAGCCGCTGTTCGCGCTCCAGATGCGCGGGCACCAGCTGGCGCAGAACGCGCTGTACCTCGCCCAGCAGCAGAACTACCAGGAGCTGAAGGACGCGGTGGACTCGCAGCGGTTCACCAACCAGATTCTCTCCAACATCAACCCAGGCGCGAACGCCACCGATGCCGCGTGGCAGGTGCCGCCCATCGGCGGCGTCAACAAGGACGAACTCACGGGCGGACTGGCCTGCACGCAGGGCGGCGCGGTGTGCGACGTCCCGGCGACGGTGCAGCACGCGGTGAATGCCGCCATGGGCAGCCGCGGCTTCCACTTCGTCACGTGGCGGCAGGACCTGGACTACGTCGCGCACCTGGCCAACCTGGCCTGGGTCATCAACCCGCCGGACATGGTGCTGGTGGAGGTGGCGACGCAGGGCACGACGCACTTCGGCAAGAAGGGGCGGCAGATGCCGATGATCATGCCCTTCGCGCCCGCCATCACCGCCGAGGACGAGGGCAGCATCCTCTATCTCTACAACCACATGGCCAACGGCGGCGGCGCGCCGTGCCCCGCGGCCGTGGGTGGCACGGAGGGCGTCGAGGCGAGCCTCGTGTCCTCCGGTGGCGCGATGCCCACGCCCGAGCACCGCTGGACGGGCGGCAGCGACCCCAGTCCCTACATGCGGCACATGCTGATGCCTTGCATGAACCCGGTGTCGAGCTGCCCGGGCATCTGGCCACTGTTCCTGGACTACAACCTCACCCAGTTGCTGGACGGCGGCGACAACAACTACGGCCAGCCCAAGAACTTCGCGGTCGTGCAGCGCAACCTGCGCACGCGTGAGCTGGACCCGTGGGACTACTCGTTCCGCTACCGCTTCGAGCGCGGCAGCACCGGCACGCAGTTCGACAACCGCAGCTTCCAGATGGCGGATGGGACGGCCAACGACGTCCAGACGGCCATGGCCACGGGCATCGCGTACTTCCACCGGGGCCACAGCGTGGCGTTCCACCACTGGAGCGAGCCGCCCAACCTGCTCAATCCATTCTGGCGGGCCACGCTGGTGGCAGCGGACACGGACGAGTCCGGTCTGGATGACGCCGCGAACACGCTGGACCTCAGCGCGCCCGCCGCGGCCCGCACGCTGCGGGCCCTTCGCTCCGTGGGCTACAGGGGAATCCAATGATGAAGAAGACCCTTCGCTCCAGGCATGCCCGGGGCCAGTCGCTGGTCGAAGCGGCCCTTGGCGTCACGCTCTTCGTCACCATCGTCACCTTCGGCATCCATTTCGCCGAGGTGGGCTTCCTGTCCTTGAAGGTGCAGGAGGCCGCCATCTCTGCGCTCTGGGATGGCACGCATGGGCAGATGCACCACATCCCCGTGAACTACGACCCCGCGGGCAGCTCCATGCGGGACGCCGCGAATGACGCCCAGGCGCGCTACGCGGACTTCAACGGACTGTCCTCCACGACGGGCGCGGGCATCACCCAGGCGCTCACCACCGGCAGCAACATGGCGGTGGATTGTGAGATGGGCGTGGGCGTGGACTGGGGCGGCACGGCCGTCACCCGCGCGACCTATCGCGACAACGGCGGCACCGCGTGCCGCGCCTCCGCCACCCTGGCCGCGTGGCGCTTCCCCCGCTCGTTCCTGGACCAGGGCGAGGCCGGCCTCTACAAGAAGCGAAATATGGAGGATTCGCTCGCCAGCCTGCAGGTCTGCGCGGTGGGGCGTCCGGTGGGCGGCCGCTGCACGGGCAGCTACTCCATGCTCATCGACGACTGGGGCCTGGCCGGCCAGTTGGAGGCCGCCACCTGCAACATCATCATGCAGGACCAGCTCCTGCCCTGCACCAACGCGCCGTACCATGCCGCGGTGTTCAGCATCTACACGCCCACGGTGCTCGCCATCCCCGGGGCGGCCAGCATGCTGGCCGAGCAGACGCTCTTCTGGAACCCGCTGCCGCCCACGGCCCTGGCCATGGTGGGCCTGGGCATGAAGGAGCGGACGATGTGGATCAGCGCCGCAGGCGAGGACGTCATCAACTTCAATCAGTTCCCCACCTTGATGGACCCCATCAACATGGGCGTCTGGGGAACGTCTCCGGGTTCGGCGCTGGGTGGCATCACCACGCTGCCGTACGCGGCGGCCCACCTGCAGCGCTTCAGCAAGGGCGCGTGCTTCCTTGGAAAGGACTGCGACTGACATGATTCGCTTCTCTGGATGGATTCAGCTGGCCCTGGTGTCGGCGGTGTTGTCGTCTCCCGCGGCGCTGGCCGGGCGGACCGAGTGTGAGGCGGACTGTGGTGGCAAGGCCGGGTCGACGCTGGCCGAGTGCACGTCCCGGTGTCCGAACGGGGGCCGGGATGCCGCGTGTGCCTCGCGCTGCACGAAGAAGTTCCAGGAGCAGTTCGCGGCGTGTTCGAAGCGCTGCCCCCCACGGGACAACATCGAGTCGCCTCGCAAGACGGGCTCGCGCCCGCAGCCCCAGGAGTTCGATGTCCCGGCCGAGGACGCGGTCGTCGAGTAGCCAACCGGCCGGTGAGGGGCGGCCATCTTCGTGGAGTGACGGATGAAGCAGGTGCTGCAGGGACTCCTCGCGGGAGTGCTGGTGCTGGTGGCCATGGAGGCTCGCGCCCAGCGCCTGCCGTTCACCTGGGACGTGCCCAAGGTGGTGGCGGTGGTGGACGTGCCGGGCACCGTCATGGCGGAGGGCGTCCCCGTGCGGATGTCCGCCGTGCTCAGCGCGGAGAAGCCAGAGGTCATCGGGCAGCACCTGGTGTCGCGCTTCCAGGCCTGGGAGCTCCATGTCCCCAAGCCGTCGCTCCAGCCGCAGCTGCTGCGCGAGACGATGATTACCGCGCTCGATACCAAGCAGTTCATCTCCTACACGGCCATCCTTCAGGCCAACCCGGACGGCACCACCACGGTGTTCATGGGCGAGGCGAACCTGGCGCAGGGACGGCAGCAGCCGCAGTCCTCCGTGGCGCCGGTGTTTCCAGGGGCCGCGGACTCGATGAAGGCGGAGACGGAGTCGGCGCGCACCCTCACGTATTCCGTCAACGCCAAGCAGGCGGAGGTGGAGGCCTTCTACCGGACCGAGCTGGGCAACGCGGGCTTCCGTGAGGAAGAGCCGCGCCTGTTCCGCTCGCCGAACGAGGAAATCAAACTGTCGTTCTCTCCCACGAAGGAGGGCCGGCTGGCGGTGGTGGTGGTGCGCCGGACCGTTGCCCAGGAGCCCGCGAGTCCCACCGCGGATTGAAGCCCTCTGGGGAGCGTGTTACGGCCGCTGTCGACATGAGCGACACGCCCCCGAAGGACAAGGACTTCAAGGATTCGGTCAACCTGCCGCGCACGGATTTCCCCATGAAGGGGAACCTGGCGCAGCTTGAGCCGCGCATGCTCGGCTGGTGGGCGGAGCGAGGGATTTGGGGGAAGATTCTGGAGCAGAACGCGGACGCGGAGCCCTTCGTCCTGCCCGACGGTCCGCCCTACGCCAACGGCCACCTGCACGCGGGCCACGCGCTCAACAAGGTCCTCAAGGACATCGTGGTGAAGTACCGGAACATGTCCGGCCGCCGGTGTGACTTCATCCCCGGCTGGGACACACACGGGCTTCCGATTGAGCAGGCCGTCGAGAAGCGGCTGAAGGACAAGAAAATCGACAAGCGCACGCTGGCTCGCGACGCCTTCCTGGAGGCATGCCGCGCCTATGCGCTGGAGTTCGTCGACATCCAGAGGGCTGAGTTCCAGCGCTTGGGCGTGTTCGGCTCGTGGGAGCAGCCGTACAAGACGCTCGACTTCACCTACGAGGCGCAGGAGATCCGCGAGCTGGCCGCCTTCGCGAAGCGCGGCATGCTCTACCGCCGCAAGAAGCCCGTGTACTGGTGCCTGTATGACCAGACGGCGTTGGCGGAGGCGGAGGTGGAGTACGAGAACCACACCTCGCCTTCCGTGTACGTGGCCTTCCAGGCCGGCGCGGAGCTGGCCGAGCGCGTGCCTTCGCTGAAGGGCAAGGACGTGGCCTTCGTCATCTGGACGACCACGCCGTGGACGCTGCCGTCCAACCTGGCCGTCGCCGTCAACCCGGAGTTCGAGTACGTCTTCTACCAGCTGGGCGCGCGCGTCATCTGCGTGGCCCGGGAGCTGCTACCCAAGGTGCTGGCGGAGGTGAAGGCGGATGAGCTGGCGGTGAAGCACGTGGAGCTGCCCGGCGGTGAAGTCTCCGCGGCGGCGCTGGTGGACCCGTCGCGCATCCTGGCGTACGCGCGCGGCGAGGAGCTGGAGCACCTGACGTACCAGCACCCGTTCTATGAGCGCCGGGGCCGCGTCATCCTGGGCGAGCACGTGACGCTGGATGCCGGTACGGGCCTGGTGCACACCGCGCCGGGGCACGGCCAGGAGGACTACGAGGTCGGCCTGCAGTACGGGCTGGACATCTACAACCCCGTTCGTCCGGATGGCCGCTACGACGACACGGTGGGGCCGGCGCTGGAAGGCCGGCGCGTGTTCGAGGCGAACCCCGTCGTCATCCAGTTGCTGGTGGAGAAGGGCGCGCTGCTCAACGGCGCCACGGATACGGTGGCGCACACGTATCCGCACTGCTGGCGCTGCCGCAATCCCGTCATCCTGAGCGCGACGTACCAGTGGTTCATCCCCATGGACGCGCCGTTCCACGGGACGCAGACGTTCCGGCAGGTGGTGCTGGAGCAGGTGGACAAGGTGCAGTGGGTGCCCTCGTGGGGGCACAGCCGCATCCGCGGCATGCTGGAGACGCGGCCGGACTGGACCATCAGCCGCCAGCGGACGTGGGGCGTGCCCATCTGCATCGCCTACTGCGAGGGCTGCGAGGAAGCCGTGGTGTCGCCCGAGTTGATGGAGCGGGTGGCCGCGGCGGTGGAGAAGGAAGGCGTGGGCGTGTGGTACCGCACGCCGGTGAAGGACTTCCTGGGCGCGGACTTCCAGTGCCCTCGCTGCGGCAAGGGTGAGTTCCGCCGCGAGACGGACATCCTCGACGTGTGGTTCGACTCGGCGTGCATGTTCTCCGCGGTGCTGGAGAAGCGGCAGCGGATTCCGGCGGACCTCTTCCTGGAGGGCAGCGACCAGCACCGCGGTTGGTTCCATTCGTCCATGCTGGTGGCGGTGGGCACGCGCGACATGTCGCCGTACAAGGCCTGCCTCACGCACGGCTTCGTGGTGGACGGCCAGGGCGAGAAGATGTCCAAGAGCCGCGGCAACGTGGTGGCGCCGGACAAGGTCATCCAGCAGTACGGCGCGGAGGTGCTGCGCCTGTGGGTGGCGGCCAGCGACTACCGCAATGACGTGCGCCTGTCGGACCAGATTCTGAAGGGCCTGTCGGAAGGCTACCGGAAGATTCGGAACACCATCCGCTACGCGCTGAGCAACCTCTACGACTTCGACCCGGCGAAGCACGCAGTGCCGGAGGCGGAGCTGCTGCCGCTGGACCGCTGGGCGCTGGGGCGGCTGGCGGAGGTGGTGGCGCGGGTGCGCAAGGCGTACGAGGACTACGAGTTCCACCTCGTCTACGCGACGGTGGTGGACTTCGTCGCCGGTGACTTGTCGGCGGTGTACTTCGACATCCTCAAGGACCGGCTCTACACGTGGCGCGCGGACGGGCAGCCCCGGCGCGGCGCGCAGACGGTGCTGTACGAGGTGGCCTCGGTGCTGCTGCGCCTCCTGGCGCCGGTGATGAGCTTCACGGCGGAGGAAGCGTGGCAGACGCTGCCGGGCAAGCCGGCGGAGAGCGTCTTCCTGGGAGGCTTCCCGGTGGTGTCCGCGAAGTTGGACCCGGCGCTGGCCGAGCGCTACGCGAAGCTCTTCGCGGTGCGCGGCGCGGTGCAGGGCGTGCTGGAAGCGGCGCGGCGGGACAAGCGCATCGGCTCATCGCTGGAGGCGCGGGTGGTGCTGACGGCGGAGGGCGCGGCGCGCGACTTCCTCCAGGCGAACCGGGCCGAACTGCCGGGCCTCTTCATCACCAGCCAGGTGGAAATTGGGGACGTGAAGGGGGACGCGGCGCAGACGTTGGAAGTGGCACAGGCCTTCGGCGAAGGCGTCCGCGTCACGGCCGAGGTGCTCCCATCGCACGGCGAGAAGTGCCCGCGCTGCTGGACGTACTCGGAAGCGGTGGGGCAGGGCGGCGACGTCTGCCTCAAGTGCCGCGAGGCCCTGGCGGCGTAGCGGGTTGCCTGCGAGAAACCCTCCCCGGCGGGTGTGTCCGGGGAGGGGCGTGACGTCAGGCGAGGCGCGAGCTCAGTTCGCGCACTCCGCCACCGGGCGGTCGATGGCCGCCTGGGAGTTGCAGTCCAGCACGCTGGCCAGTCCTGTCCGCGGCTCCACCATGATGAGGCTGCGCGCGCGGCCCGACGTGAAGTCGAAGCGCAGATTGCCCGGGGCGGCGGCATCCAGCGCGGGCAGGTCATCCATGAAGTCCCGCATGCAGCTCAGGTCGCCCGGGCGCACGGGACGGCCGGAGCCGGGCATGTAGCAGAGCCCGTGAATCGCAGCCGCGTTCATGCTGACAGGGATGACGATGTCCGGGCCGAGCTCGCTGCAGCAGTTCGGGTTGGCGCGGCAGGTAGTGTTCTCACATCCGTTCGCGGGGCAGCTGGCGTTATCCCAGTCATTGCCGCAGCGGAGTTGCTCCCACCGGGCCACCGTGCGCGAGGTTCCATCGCCGCGAGGGACGTTCTCGTCCACGACGATGCGCACGGGCTGGTTGGTGGAGAGGGCGCGCTGCCGGGCACGGAGCGTGGAGGCCCACAGCTCGCGTGTGGCCTCGTTCTCCCGCTGGCGGTCGACGGGGGTCTGGATGCCCACCAGCGCCGCGGACAGCAGGATGGCGGCGATGGCCACCGTCACCATCATCTCCAGCAGCGTGATTCCTCGTGTGTGCTTCATGCTCAATTTCCCACCGGGACGGGGAGCAACCCACCCGCGGCGAAGTTCCGGAGCGTCACCCGGAAGGTAAAGGTGCGCCGCTTGAAGCCATCAATGGGAAGTTCTTCCAGGTCCAGTTCGATGGGGGCGTCTGGGTTGAAGGCTTGCCGGTCCTGCCGCGGTGTTCGGACCACCAGGGTGACCTCCACCTCACGGATGCGTTGCCGCAGCCGCATTCGCAGCTCGTCGTCTGTCCCAGGGGCGACCAGTTCGCTCGGATGCTGGTCAATGGCACAGGTTCCAATCGTGCAGGCGTCAAGCTCCGGAAGGCCCGTGGCCACATCGGGGAACCAGCGGAAGCCCAGTGGCGGGACATGGCTCATGACACCCAGCCGGACCTTGAGGCGCTCCACGTCCCGGCTCAGGACCACCCAGTCTGCTGCGCCCGTGCCTAGATACTCTAGCGTGGGCGTTCCGCTGGCCCAGTTGACCCGGTAGGCCGCACTCTGGGCCGGCATGATTCGCCAGGACTCCTGGTCTGGACGGTCGACTCTCCAGAGGGGGTCGACCGCGTTACCACATGGAGGGTTGTTCGTGGGGTCCGCGCCGAAGCCTGGATCGGCCGTGACGGTGTTGCCGCCCGTGTTCACATTGAGGACGCGGAGATGGCAGGCCACCTGTCGGTTGGGATTCACCGCGAAGGCGGGAAGTGAGGGCGTAACGGTGGGCTGAAGCCGTGGGGAGGGATTGGGGGTCGTGCAGAAATCTTGCGCCCCTGAGCGCACGGTGGCGCCACAGTTGGCCAGCGTCACCATCCCGCGGGTATCGCCCCAGTGGAGTTGCAGGACGTCCGACACGAACTCCTCGTAGGGGCCCGCGGGCGGCAGTGCGAAGTTGGGATCCGCGGGAAAGGGACGAGTGACGTCCACCGCGGAGAGGTCCGGCTCGGTCCACACCTGGATGGCCGTCTGCGTGCGCACGTCGCTGAAGACGATGCGCGCATTGCCCATGCCCGTGCCGGCGCGCTGCAGGTCCGCGGCAAGCAGGTCCTTGACCACCCGGCCGGTGGACTGGGCCAGCATCGTCTGTTCCTCGAAGTGGGAACGACGCTGCATCTGCATGGCCGCCACCAGCCCTGCTCCGAGCACGATGAGCCCGATAGCGCTCGCGATCATCACCTCAAGCAAGGTGAAGCCACGCGGCATCCGGGGCTGAGTCCGCATCGAAGAAAATCTCACGGCGCCATCCTCGTCTGAAGCATCACTACTTGCCGGTCGCGCCGCCCTGGCTCCAGCCAGCTCACAGTGACGCGGACGTGGGCGATGTTCCCCGCGGTGTCTGCCTGCCCGGGAATAAGGTTCCGCGTCAGGTCCGCCGGAACCGTGGAGCCCGGCTCGATGGTGGCGAGCTGAGAGGGAACGTCCACGTCCACGACGACCTGGTACTCACGCGCGATGACTTCCGGATTGGGAGGAGCGACGTTGCGCAGTTCCCCCGAGCTGGTCTGGAAGAGGGTGTAGGTTTCATCCAGGCCCACAAGGTTGATGCACGGCGGTTGCACCGTGCAGCCCAACAGCGTGATGTTCTCCAGTGCCTGCTCGGCGATGAGCTGTGCCTGCGTGGCGCTGAGGCTGCGCCGGTTGGAGGTACTGGTCTGGGTCACCACCATCATCGCCGCGCCGATGCCCAACAGCAGGATGGCCATGGTGGCCAGCACCTCCAGGAGCGTGATGCCCCGGGAGTGCTGGCGCCTGTTCAGGGACGTCACTGCTGAATCCTCCCATCCGGGCTGGGCGCGTAGATGAGCACCTTGGAGCGGGCAATGCCTCCGTTGGCGTTGCCGGTGTTCCACTCTCCGCTGCCCTGGACCCTCACTTCACCAAGTGCCGTGGGAATGAGGAGGTGCCCGTCATGCACCACCGGTGCATTCACCGCATGGCCACCCAGCGCCACGCTCTTCATCTCAGGGGCGCTGTTGCCATCCGGAAGCTGGCCGGACTCATAGAACCGGCCGCTCTCGGTCTCGCTCAGGTTGCAGATGTCCGCCGCCGCACCCACCGCGGTGCTTGCATAGACCTTGTCTCCCGCCAGCGTCACGCCACCCCACACCGCCTGGCCTGGATCCAACTGCTGCACCCATAGCGGCTCCAGCAATTCGCACGGGCGCGTGCCCGAGGGGTCGGTGTCTTCGAAGCCCAGCAGGTGGTACCGATAGCTGCCTTTGTTCGGAGGGCCGTCGGAGAACTCGTCCGGATTGTCACCCGTGCCGAAGTAGAAGCGGACCACGGGGGACCCGCTGTTGCGGACGATGCTCACGCCGAGGTTGGAGTGGATTTGCTGGTAGACGGGGTCCTGTCCCGTTGCCGCGTCCGGGTGGTCCGCCAGGGTGACCGGCGCACTGGCCACCTTGCACGTCTTCACCTTGCGGCCCAGGGGCGCGCTCGGGTTCACCGTGTCCAGGTTGATGCGGTAGACATTGCCTGCCGTGGTGGGCACGTACATGACGTCATAGTTCCCGTCGCGGTCGAGGTCGATGAGCGCCGTGCTTGCGGCGATGCCGAAGCCTTGGTCCAGGGTGATGATGCCGGCCCTGGTGCCACCGGGCGTCGTGCCGAAGTCGAGCGGCTGCCCCGTCTTCAGGTCGATGAGGTAGAGGGCACCGGCGTGGTTCAGGGAGGTTGGCACGTAGTCCGTGCCGAGGACGGCCGTCCACTTCCCTTCCGTTCCCGAGCCCCACGTCAAGCGGCCAATCGACGGCGAATGGCTGGAGCCGGAGGTGTCCGGGAAGTCTACGGTGGGGTCCGCGACCTTCGCCGTGGAGAACGCCAGTTCGGTGCTGGGCTCGCGCAGGTTGAACTCCCAGAGCGGCAGCGGGTACCAGGCATCATCGGGGTGGGTGATGTCGAGCGCGACGACGGCAGGGCTGTTCTTGCCGGAAGCGCTGACCAGGACCGTCTTGGCACCCTGCGTCTTGTTTGCGGAGGTCGCGCGGGTCCAGGCAGGCTGTCCGGGGATGCCGAAGTCCACGTTGGCGATTTGGGGCGATGCATCCATGGAGGGCCGGGGCAGGTTTCCCGAACCGTTGAAGCGAACATAGGTGTTGCGGTACCGCTCCAACTGCATGCGTGGCATGTACGTGAAACGCTCCGTGCCCGAGCCGTAGTCGCGGGGCGTGATGTTGCCCGGTACGCAGCTCGCGGTCGTATCGAAGTAGCCGCGCACCTGCGTGCCGGGCGCGCAGTTGTCGTGCGTGGAGTTGCGGAATGCGCCCGCTTCGAAGGCGTGTAGATATCCGTTCATGGTGCCCACGTAGGCCACGGTCGGACGCGTGGCGAGCGGCTCCATGAAGTTGCGGCGGTACAGGTCTCGTTCGCCAGCGCGAGCGTTCAAGGCCCAGGTGTCGAGGTACGGTGGCATGTTGATGGCCACGGTGGACATGTTGATGCCACCCAGCGCCCAGGGACGCCGCTCGTTGGCGGGCCCGGGGGTGTAATGGTCCTCCCAGCCGTACAGCCACTCCCGCAGGAAGTTGCGGTCGTTGGTGTGGTCCGTCACGCGCTTTTCGGGCGCGGTGATGGAGGGCGTGCCACATCTTCCGTCGTTGTTGAGGTCGTACAGGTACCGCCCGTTCTGCTCCAGGTCGCAGAGCGAGTCCGGGAAGAGCGGGCTGGCGCTGCTGGTGTCCGTCATCTCGTCGGAGATGGTGCTGCGGTTGCCCGCCGCGTTCATCGTGTAGAGCTTGCGCTGGAGCGGGTCGGAAGCATGTCCATTCGTGCCGAAGGTGAGCGCCATCACCCGGCCGGCGTCCCACCGCTGGACGGCGTTGGTGACGCTCGGATTCTCCGGGTCGTAGAGCGAGCGGAAGTAGAGCCGGCCGCGGACGGTGAAGTCCTTGTTGCCGTCATAGGCGCGCGTGCCGGGCGCGGGCATGCCACCGCTGGGCCAGCTTCCATCCCGGCCCCAGGCGCTGCCCGGTGTCTCGTTCACGCCCCAGACGATGGCGTTGCCCAGCGTGGAGGGTGAGGCGCGCGAGTAGCTGCCGGCCCGGACAGCCTGGTAGCCCACCTCGACGTCGTCGATGATGGGACGGCACAGCTCACTGGGGCTGGTGATGTCCACCTTCCAGCAGAGCTGAGAGCCGGTGAAGCCCATGGACATGATGTCCAGCTCCACCTCCTGGGTGGGCGGAGACGTGTCGGGGAAGTGCACCGGGAACCACGTGGGCGTGTTGGGGTTGGGGATGCACTCCATCGCCCCGGTGTCCGGGTTGGGCTGGCAGACGCGGCAATCCACCGCCAACGAATAGGTGATGGTGGGCCGGGGGCCGTCCGTGGGCGTGCAGGCGCCAGGGATTTCCTCCGTGAAGCAGGGGGGGCCGCCGGCGCACGTGCGCGGCTGGGGCGCGTAGTCATCCTGCCGCTTGAACCGCACCTTCGTGATGACGAAGTCGTTGGCGATGTCAGGCGACAAGTCACCAGACACCGTGGCGGAGCGGATGCTGCCGCCATTCTGCTTGTTGATGACGAACACCACGTCGTTGAAGTCGCGGTCACCGCCGCCGGGGATGTCCTCGAAGCCCAGAATCCAGCGGAAGGGGTCCGTGGTGGGCGCGCCCACGATGACGTGAGGCATGGGGTTGCGCACGCCCGCGGGCCTGGGAATCGTCACCCGCTCCATGGGCATCACCAGGTTGCCGTAGAGTTCGTCGTTCGCGAGCCGGTACAGCGTGGTGCCCCACTCGTCGATTGGCCCGTCCAGCCAGCCGCAGTAGTACTCGTTGGTGTCCGCGACCCGGCACGCTTGGCTCGGGGTGCTGGCGGGATTGTCCCGGTTGCAGCCTTCCAGGTACTGGCACCCGATGTTTCGCTCGGCGACGACGGTGCCGCCCTCGGGGTTCTGGTCCAGGTTCCACGCCGCCTTGGAGAAGAAGACGTTGATGGACGTGCGCAGGTGCAGCGCGCAACGGCCATCGGGGTCCTGCTTGAGGCAGGGATAGACGTAGCCCTCTCGGGGACCGTGGTTGCTTTCGTAGTAGACGGCGGTAAAGAAGACGATTTCCTTGCCACCCTGAATCATCCCCAGGTCCACGGTCCGGTCGTACGCCGTCACACCGGGGTCCGGGTCGACAGCGCGGAGCAGGCCTCGCGGGTCGTATGCGGACACGTTGTAGTCGGGGATGCCTTCGGAGTAGTCGCCGACGTCCTGCACCGGCGCCAGGTTGCGGTGGGTGGTCCGGCCCGAGTCGTCATCGGCGAGCAGGAAGACCATCCGCCCCAGGCCCATGTCTCCGTTGCTGGGCGAGGGGGGCTCGAGCAGATTGGGGAGGTGTGCGAAGAGTCCCCGGTCCGAGAAGTTGTTGTCGGTGACGGTGCCCGAGGCGAAGACGCCCACCTGGTCCGTCCGGTTCCACTCGCCGCCGAGTCCCGGCCGCGCATCCGCGAGGTTGATGTTGTGCTGGATGGTGGCGTCGCAGTTCACGTTCAGCGCGAGCTCGGGCTCGCTGTACTGCTCGCCGCCTGAGGTGAACTGGCGCGTGCAGCGACGGGCCTGGCCAATGTAGGGCCGGGCCTTGGGCCCGTTCCGGGGCGCGAGGTTGAACAGGTCCTCGTGCAGGTCCAGGATGCCGTTTTCGTTGGTGTCGAGCAGGTTGCCGTTGGCGTCGACGTACCCGCGCTCACGCAGGTCGTCCATGTACATGTAGCCCAGCGAGTGCGAGGCGCCGGCGGACTCGTACACGTAGCTGATGGTGACGTTCTGGTCGAACGGGAAGAAGATCCGCTCGACGTTCAACGCCGTGAGGTTGGTGTTGAGCTGGAGTCGGGCCGGATTCTCATCGGTGATGAGAATGCTCGACTCCTGAATCTCCAGGTTCTCGTCGCTGAACTCGGGCTGCTTGTTCTGGTCGAGCTGGTCTTCACACAGCTTGGCCGGCGTTTCCGAACCGGTCTGTGCATGGGCGAGCGGCGCGGTCAGTAGGGCGAACGCCGCGAGCGTATGGGTAAGGGTGCGCATCACTTCTTCCCCTGGGAACGGCGGGACGGGTCATTCGCCTTGCGTTGCTGCTGCGCCTGGCGTGTCGCGAGGTCTTGCTGGAACTGCTGACGCAGCAGCTCTTCGCGTGATGGGGGCGGCGGATGGATGCTGACCGCCAGGTAGTTGAGGAGCAGGTCCCGGTCATCCACGCGTACCAGTCGCGTGTCGCAACTCGTCTTGGGCTTGACCTGGGTGGGGCTCGCAATCCACGTGCGCAGTTGCTCGGGCGTCCGCTTCGGAATCAGTGGGCCCAGGTCGATGCCGCGGCCGCGTTGCTTCGCAGGCGCCGGCTTCGCCGCGGTCGCCGTCTTCCCGCTGCTCTGGGACTGCAGGCTGATGGTGTGGCAGCTGGCGCAAGCCTTGTCGAAGGCGAGCTTGCCTTCATCCGTGGCGCCAGCGGCCAGGCCCGGCAAGAGCAGAAGCGACAGAAGGGAGAGTCGTTTCATTGGGAGGGCTCAGCTCAAGGAGTGGAGGAAAGGACTACGACCTCGTTTTCGACGTCGATGGGCTCGTCTTCCCCACTGTCGTGAGTGCCTTCGGGGCCACCCGTATCCGACCCGGAGCCAGGCCTGGTGACGGCTGGCGCGTTCTCATTGGTAATGAGGGCCTGGATGACGGCGCGCGTGGGACGGCTGCCCGCGGGGCCTACGACCTCGCCCACTGCAATCAGCCAGACCTGCTTGTTGGTATCTCGAATGCCCTGGTTGGCCGGGGTGGGGTCGAGGGGATCGAGGGGGTCCTCGTCGTCCCGCGCGAACACGCGGTAGCGCACGTTCTGCTGAAGAGGGAAGGATGCGTAGGCTTCACCTGTCGGACTCTGGCGCTCCGATGGCGCCAGCTCCGCCTCGACGATGGCCAGCGAGTTCCAGGTCCCGACTCCCCCTGGCCCCGGCAGCACCTCAAGGAAGGGGCGGTCTCCACCGTTCAGTCCGGGTTCGTTGATTACGGGCAGGTTTGCGAGCGTCCCGCTATAGGACTGATCCGTTCCCAGCCGGATGCGCATCGCCTCGCGCCCCTCGGCCAGTCCCGCCTCCGCCGCGAAGTACGCCTCCTTGTAGCGGCGGCCGTCACCCTGGACTTCCGCCTCGCGGCTCACCACGCCGTAGCTGAGGAGCACCGCGAGGGTGACCATCGTGACGACGCCCATGGCGAGCAGCAGCGTGAAGCCACCTTGCCGCCGTCGGGCTGTGGGACGTTGCACCATGTCGCGGGACTCCCTTGGACTCTGGCCCTTGAGGGCGATGCCAGTGTTCGTCACTAGGCAAATGCCGTGCCTGAGCGGCGGCACTGTAACTGGCCGGAACTCGTGGGCAACGTTTGGATCGCACTTCAGGGTTGGGTCTCAGGAGACCTCGCAAGAGTTGCGGAGTTGCAATTACTTGCGGAGTTTCCGTTACGACCTGGTGACTTCTCGGGTTCCAATGTTCTGAGCAAACCGGACGCCTACGGGGCGCCTTCGAGCTCGCGCAGCCGGTCCACCAGGGCCTGCATTCGCTGGTGGTGCGTGCCGGCCCAGTAGACGCGCTGGCAGTCCGGACACTGCTGGAAGCGCGAGTGCCGCTCCGCCACGCGCTCGGGGATGCGGCCGGCCACCTCGGACGGCTCGGCGGAGGTCAGCGCGGCGTTGCAGGCGACGCAGCGCGAGAAGGGATGCATGCGGGACGTCAGCCCGTAGCGGCGCACCACCTCCACCAACTGCTCCGCCGGGTCCGTCGAGCGGGGGAAGTAGCCACGCAGGACTTCGCTGCGCTTGAGCACCCCGATGTCACGCGAGAGGAGGATGCGGTCCTCGTCATGTGAGAGCCGCGCGAGCGTGTCGTCCGCGAAGTCGTTGCGCCACAGGGCGTCGAAGCCCAGCATCCGCAAGAACCCCACGAGCCGTCCCAGCCCCACGTCGAGCACGAAGCGGGGCGTGTCCTGGAGCGGAGGCCCCACCCGGACGCCGGGCGCCTCGTCCATGGACGCGGGGTAGACCTCCACGCTCGAGCCCGGCTGCACCCGGTGCGTGAAGTCCACGGCCTCTCCATCCACGCGCACCACGTCCACTTCGGGGTGGGGCGGACCCAGGGACTCGATGAGGTCCTTCACCGACGGGCGGCCTTGCAGCGCGTGGCGGAACGCCTGATGCCGGTGCTCGGGGGACAGGAAGTCGTTCAGTGCGCCATGGAAGCGCATCGTCACCTGGGCCTTCGGCTGTTCCATGTCCACCCTCCGGCCCGCGGTGTCGCGGCCCTCCGTGCTTCACGGGGATGTTTCTGCGACTGCCGTGCCGGGTCCGCCAGACTTCCCGTGAGGGTTTGGGGGGACTGCGTAGATAAAATCGTGCAGCCGTGCCATAAGTCACAGAGTTGTCACATCGAGGGTTTCTATACTCCCGCCGCCGTCCGCACCTGGGTGTCGCCGGCGATTTCCCCCCTCTCGACTCCAGAGTCCGACAGCATGAAGAAGACGCTCACCTCTCTCCTGTGCGCGGCGGTTTCGCTCACAATTCTTTCCCTGGCGTGTGGTGAGGGCAACCCGCCTCAGGTGCCGCAACCGCTGGAGGACGGAGGGGTTCTCTGGACGGAGTGCAGCCCCGAGGGCGCGAGGGAAGACTGCTCGCAGGACGAATCCTGCATCTTCGTCGCGTCCCATGACCGCCACCTGTGCGTCCGGGCCTGTGATCCGCAGACCGCGTGCGAGCACCCGGATGCGATCTGCTGCCCCTCGTCCGGAGACAGTGCCGAGGGCGGCCACTGCGTGCCGAGCAACGCGTGCGTGCCGACCGACGCGGGCGTGGACGGCGGCTCGAACGAGGAGACGGACGGCGGCGCCCTGGATGATGGCGGCACGACCACCGATGACGGCGGCACCCAGGAAGAAGACGCGGGCGTGGACCCGGAGCCGGATGCCGGCACCGACCCCGAGCCGGACGCGGGCGTGGACCCGGAACCGGATGCTGGCACCGAGACCGACGCGGGCACGGATGCCGGTACGGACGCGGGGACCGACGCGGGCACGGATGCCGGTACGGACGCGGGCACGGATGCCGGCACCGACGCGGGCACGGACGCGGGCCACACCCCCATCCGGGTGATGGCGTCCAACCTCAGCAGTGGCAACTACCAGTCCTACGATCCGGGGCACGGCATCCGTCTCATCAAGGGCGTGGACCCGGACATCGTGCTGATGCAGGAGTTCAACTACGGGAACAACTCGGCGTCGGAACTCCGCTCGCTGGTGGACCAGATTGCGCCGGGGTTCCACTACTCCCGTGAGACGGGCGCGCAGATTCCCAATGGCGTCATCAGCCGCTGGCCCATCATCGAGTCCGGCCAGTGGCCCGACCCGCGCGTGTCCAACCGGGACTTCGCCTGGGCGCGCATCGACATCCCCGGTCCCCGCGACCTCTGGGCGGTAAGCGTGCACCTGCTCACGTCCAGCTCCAGCAACCGCAACGCGGAGGCGCAGGCCATCGTCAATCAGGTCCGCTCGCAGGTTCCCGAGGACGACTACCTCGTCATCGGCGGCGACCTGAACACGGACAGCTTCAGCGAGGCCTGCTTCGCCACCTTCCGGCAGGTCGTGACGACGGCGGGTCCGCACCCGGCGGACCACAACGGCAGCACGGGCACCAACCGCAACCGCAACAAGCCCTACGACCAGGTTCTGGTGGACCAGGACCTGCGCCAGTACCAGCAGGCGACCGTCATCGGCTCCAGCACCTTCCCCAACGGGCTGGTGCTCGACAGCCGCACCTACCGGCCGCTGTCGGAGATTTCCCCGGTGCAGTCCGGCGACAGCAGCGCCTCCAACATGCAGCACATGGGCGTGGTGAAGGACTTCCTCGTCCCCAACTTCTGAGGGGACGCCCTTTCTGGCGGGTTCGCGGCGGCCATCCTGGGCCGCCGCGGGCCTCGGCTCAGAAGCTCCACTTGTGCTTGTTCCGCTCGATGAAGCGCGCCACGGGAGGAATCCGGGCGATGAGCGGCGTGAGCACGAACACCGCGGCCAGTCGCAGCGGCTTCACCACCTGCGACGCCGCGTAGGCCGCCGCCCAGCTACCCGCCTTCTCGCCGGTGCTGCTGGGCTGGAAGCCGAACTCGATGGCGGCGTAGAAGCCCACGACCACCAGGCCGAAGATGACGTAGTTCACCACCAGCGCCAGCGGCCCGTATTCGAGCATCAGGTTCTTGAAGCGGGCCATCAGCGAGGGCTTCGCTGGCTTGGCCGCGGCCTCGGTGGGTGGGGGCGTGTCGGAGACTGAAGGATTCACGTCGGGCTCAACAGGCGGCATGGTGACACCATGCCCCAAACCCGTGCTGGCCGGGAAATGGAGCGAGCGGACAAGGAAGGGGCGGGTGGGCACTCTTCGTTGTCAGGACTCCGGGGAGCGGGATAGAGGAGGGCGCGCGACATGAAAGTCTCCCATCGATTCGTCCTCCTCGTGATTGTCGCGGTGCTCGCCGCAGACCAGGTGACCAAGTACCTGGCTGTCTCTCGGCTGACGGATGCCCTGGATGGGCGGGAAGGCCTGGCGCGGGTGACGGGCTTCGTCACCGAGCAGAACCTGGACAACCGCCCGCCGCCCGAGGACGGGTCGTACCGGGTGTTGCGGCCCTATCGCTTCATCGAGGACTACTGGCACTTCCGCTACGTGGAGAACCCGGGCGCGGCCTGGGGCATCTTCGGCGACATGCCCGAGGGCGTGCGGCGCCTCTTCTTCCTCGTGGTGAGCCTGGTGGCCATGGGCTTCATCTTCGTGATGTACCGGCGCACGCCCATGGAGCAGCGGCTGGCCCGGGTGTCCCTGGCGCTGGTGACGGGCGGAGCGCTGGGCAACTTCGTGGACCGGTTGCTGCGGGGCTACGTCATCGACTTCATCGACTGGCACTGGCGCAACCAGCCGGGGATGCGCTGGCCGACCTTCAACGTGGCGGACGTGGCCATCAGCGTGGGCGTGGCCCTCTTGCTGCTGGACTCGCTGCGGACTGCGAAAACCCCCAATCCGTGACGGGCGGGCGGCGGCTGGTGTAAGTCCCGGCCCGTGCCGCGCAAATACATCATCCTCCTCGCCGTCACCCTTGGCGTCATCGTGCTCGACCAGTGGACGAAGTACCTCGTCGTCCGCGAGCTGACCACCCAGATGGAAGGCAAGGAGAGCCTGGGCGAGCGCCTGGCCGCGATGTACTCCGAGCCGCCCCCCAAGGGCTTCACGGGGATGCACTATCAGCCCCGGCGGCACATCGAGATTTCGGAGTCGTTCTTCCGCATCCGCTACCTGGAGAACCCGGGTGCCGCGTGGGGCATGTTCCGGAGCATGCCGCCGGAGGCGCGGGGGCCGCTCTTCCACGTGGCCATCATTGGCGCGCTCATCCTCATCACCTTCAACTTCCGCAAGCTGACCGGCACGGACCCGGAAGAGAAGTGGGCGCTGTGGGGGCTGCCGCTGGTGCTGGGCGGCGCGCTGGGCAACTACATCGACCGCGTCGCCCGGGCCTTCGTCATCGACTTCCTCGAGGCCCACTGGTTCGACAAGGCGACCTTCCCGTCCTTCAACGTCGCCGACGCGGCCATCTGCATTGGCGTGGGCATGCTCATCGTCGACTCCTTCGTCCGCAAGGAGAAGCCGGCCCAGGCCCCCACCCAGGCCTAGTCCGCCGAATCGGGCCGAGCAGCCGGTCGGGCCCGGATGCGCGCATGCGTGTCGTCCCGCCCGCGCAACGAGGGTAGCCTTGTTGCCATGCTCCCCGTCCTCGTCCACCTCACCTTCACTTCGCTCTGGTCGCAGCTCCTGCTGTACGCGATGGCCGCGGGCACGGTGGGCTACGTCGTCTTCAACGGCTGGCGCAGCGCCGAGGGTGAGCTGGATGCCCGGACGGGCACGCGCGCGCCAGTGTCCTCGCAAGACAGGCTGCTGCGGGCCGCGGGGTATGGCGTCGTGGGCGCGGTGCTGGCCTGGTTCGCCCTGCAGTACGCGCTGCCGCCCGGGGCCTTTCCGGGCGCCAAGGGCGAGGGCATCCCCGTGCACACCTATGGCCTGCTGCTGGCCCTGGGCTTCACCACCGCGGTGACGGTGGCGGGCCGGCTGGCGCAGGACGAATGGCGCACGCTGGAGCTGAAGGATGGGGCGTGGGTGGACGTGGAGGGGCCGAAGAAGCGCGAGCAGATCATGGACATGACGGTCTGGATTCTGCTCGGCGGTATCGGCGGGAGCCGGCTGCTCTTCGTGCTCGTGAACTGGCAGGACTACGCCCGTGACTGGACGCAGGTGCTCTCCCTGGGCGGAGGGCTCGTCTTCTACGGCGGCTTGATTGGCGCGTCCGTGGCCGCGTACGTGTTCGCGCGGATGCATGGCCTGGACTTCTGGCGCCTCGCCGACGTGTGCATCCCCACCGTGTCGCTGGGCCAGTGCCTGGGCCGCCTGGGGTGCTTCAGCGCGGGGTGTTGCTGGGGGGACGTGGCGCCCGCGCATGCCGCCACCGCGGTGCACTTCCCCGGCAACGGGGTGGCGCAGGACCTCCTGGGCGGGCTCGGCAACACGTCCAGCCTGGCGTATTCGTCCCAGCTCCAGGACACGCGGTACGTCGTGGAGGCTACGGGTGAAATCTTCCACCACGCCGCGCCTGGCGCGGTGCGCATCTCAGACTGGGTGGCGCAGCAGGGCCACACCCTGGGGGTGTACCCCACCCAGCTCTTTGAGTCCGTCGGGCAGTTGGTGCTGTTCGTGGGGCTGCTGTACGCCCGGCGCTACCGCCGCTTCCATGGCCATGTCCTGGCGTTCTGGCTGATGGCCTACGCGGTGCTGCGGAGCACGGTGGAGCTGTTCCGAGGGGACGTGGAGCGCGGCACCCTGCACGGCCTGCTCCAGTCGCTGGGGGCGGGGGAGTTGGCGGCGGCGGTGCCCCTGGAGGCGTGGTACAATGTCTCCACCAGCCAGTTCATCTCCCTGTGCATGTTCACCTTTGGCGCGGTGCTGCTCGCCCAGAAGGGCCGCCGCCGGGAGAGCGAGGCGGCAAGCCTGGGGCCTACCCCCTCGGCTGCGTGAGGTTGAATCGCGCGGGCCTCTTGGGGACACTCTGAGGAGTCATGCCGCCCCCCGACGCCCGACAGTCCGCTTCCAAGAGCTTCGCTGGCAGGTCCACCTCGGCCGACCCCGGCTCCAGCGAGGCCGTCCTCCAGGAGTGCGAAGTCCTGGAGGCGGAGGTCGCCGTCCTCCGCAACCTCTATGAACAGTACTTCCTGGGCTACGAGCGTCAGGCGCCGTCGCGTGCTCACGAAGACCTCAAGAAGCGGATGAACAAGCTGAAGGGCGCGTTCATCCGCAGCACCTCCGCCAAGTTCCGCGTCGCCAGCCTGTACAACAAGTTCCTCACGTACGAACGGCTGTGGGTGCGCACGCTCCAGGAAATCGAAGCGGGCACCTATCGCCGGGATGTCTTCAAGGCGCGCCGCCGCGCGGAGGGCCGGAAGGCCAGCGCGACGGGCGCGGTGGGCCAGAAGGGCGTGGTCGAGCTGCCGGAGGACATCTCCGACATGGACTTCGAGGAGGTGGAGGAGTTGAGCCGCCCCCGTCCCGTCAATGAGCCGCAGGTGGCCACCAGCTATCTCCAGGCCACGGGTGGAACGCCGTCGAAGGGCACGCCCGCGGTCGCGCCGCTGATGCCCGCCATCGCGCCCCTCACGCCCGCGGTGGGAAGCACGCCGCTGCGAGGCACCCCCGCCGTGGCGCCGCTGACGGGCATTCCTTCCGTGGCGCCCGTGGCGGGGACACCGCCGCGCGGCCTGCCCACCGTGACGTCCGCGGTGGCTGGCACGCCCGCCCACGGCACGTCGGTGGCGCCGCCGGGCATGGCGGCGAAGGCACCGGGCGTCGTGGCCAGCACGCCGCCTCCGTCGCGGCCCGTGGCCACCGGCACCGGGAGCATGCCTCCCCCGTCGAAGGCCCCCGGAACGGGCGCGGCCGGCAGCATCCCTCCGTCGTCGCGGCCCGCTTCGATGCCACCTCCCGCCACGGCGGCACGGCCTCCCTCGGCGAGCGGCGGCGGGATGTCGGACGACAAGCTGCGTGCCGTCTACGACGCGTACGTCACCGCGAAGCGCCGCTGCCAGGAGGACACGTCGAAGCTGTCCTACGAGTCGGTGGCGGCCACGTTGCGCAAGCAGGTGCCGGAGCTGCTCAAGCAGCACAACGCGAAGGCGGTGGAGTTCAAGGTCGTCATCAAGGACGGCAAGGCGTCGCTCAAGGCCGTGCCGAAGTAGACGTCACCGGACAGTGCGCGGGCGTCCGCACGTCGTTGGCTGGACGCCGGTGTGCGCGCACCCCCTTCCGCCGCCGACCTGCCCCCCGCGCCGCCAGTGTCGGGAACCGTCGCCTGCTGAAAAAACGACTGCCTCTGCTGCTTGAGCGGGTTGTCGCCCCGGGGGTGCCTCCCTAGCTTGCGTTTCGCGTAAGCGGCCGGTGGGCGGCGCGAGACACTGCGGGAGGCGACGTGGGGATTCGGCGGAGGTGGCTCGGGCTTTCCATGGTGATGGGACTCTCCCTGGGCACGGGGTGCATGTCGCCCTCTCAGGAGGCTCAGGAGCGTCTCTCGGCGCTGGAGGCCGAAGGCGAGGCGATGGACGCGGTGCTCGACTCCGTCGAGGAGCGGCTCCTGGGCAACCAGGCCATGCTCCAGACGTGGCAGGAGCTTGGCCGCCGCCACCAGCAGGTGACGCAGCTGCACTGCGAGACGTCCGACCCGCACATGGTCGCGATGATGAAGCACTACAAGAAGCAGGAGGACCGCGCGCGTCAGCTCAAGCGGCGCGGCAGTGGTGTCGCCTCGGTGGACAAGGCGGTGCTCACCTCCGGCAAGGCGCCGCGCGGCAACAACTGACGGCGGGACATCTCCACCTCGCGGCCACTGCGCAGGCGCGCCACCAGCGTGCCGCTGGGCCCTGGCTCCAGGGACTCGATGAAGTCCAGGTTGATGCGGTGCTGGCGGCTGGCGCGGAAGCAACGCGCCGGGTCCAGCCGCTCCTCCAGATAGGTCAGCGAGCGCAGTCGCAGCGGCTCGTGCCCATCCAACGTCAGCCGCGCGTAGTTTCCCTCGGAGGTGATGAGCGGAACCTGCGCGAGCTGCACCCGCCAGAAGCGCTCACCATCCTTCACGAACACCCGCTCCAGCGGCGCACCCGGTGTCTGTCCGTGCAGCCGATGCCCGAACCCCCGCGGCCTCAGGAGGGCCCGTCCAATGCCACGGACGCACAGGCGAGCGAGCCCTTCGCGGTGTACCTGGTGCACAAGCTGCTGGCCGAGCAGGGCTTCGCGCCGGAGATGTTCGCGGAGTCGGAGCTGCGCGTGGCGGTCGCGCAGAAGCACATCCTGGTGCACTTCTTCGCGGGGACGGCGCTGCCGCTCATCCTCCACGAGGAACTGGCCATGGTGCTGATGCGCCAGGGACGTGAGGGCGAGGCGCGCACCTTGATGCAGCCCATCTGCAAACCGGGCGAGGACGGGATGCTGCCGCCGAGCCTCATCGAGCGCGGCCGCTGTCGGCCAGCGCCGTGAAGGGGCTCAGCGTCGTCGCAGAAGCCACGCGCGAGCGGAGCGGTCCATCGCGGCGACGGCGCGGAGGAAGAGGCTGGGGGACATGCGGCGCAGGCGCCAGCCCCAGCGCGCATCCGCCATGGGGACGGTGTAGAGGCTTCGCGCATCCACGGCCTTCAGGAGCCTGTGCGCGACGACCTCCGGGCCCACGCGGGCTTCATCCAGCATCATGCCGGCGAGGGTTCGAAGCGTGTCGTTGGTGTAGTGGCCCGCGCTGGCGATTCGGGTGCGAAAGAAGCTGGGGCACGCCACGGTGACGCCGATGCCGGTGGCCTTCAGTTCGGCGTGGAGTGTTTCGGAGAGCGCGACCACGCCCGCCTTGGACACGTTGTAGGCCGCCAGGTCAGGCACGTACACGAGCCCCGCCGCGGAGGCGATGTTGAGGATGTGGCCGGACCCCTGCCTGCGCATCCGGGGGACGAAGACATGGCAGCCGTGGATGACGCCCCACAGGTTGATGTCCAGCACGCGCTTCCATTCGGAGAGCGACAGCTCGCCCACCGGGCCCGCGCTGACGACGCCCGCGTTGTTGACCAGCAGGTCCACGCCGCCCAGGACCCGCTGCGCGGCGTCGGCCATGGCTTCGACCTGGGCCGGCTCGGTGACGTCACAGACATGGACGTGGGCTTCGCCTCCCGCGCGGGTGACGTGCAGCGCCGTCTCCTCGGCGGAGGTTGCGTTGATGTCGGTGACGAGCACGCGGGCCCGCCTGCGTGCGAGCTCCTCGCAGAGCGCGCGGCCCAGGCCGCTGCCTGCTCCGGTGATGACGGCTCTTGGATGGGATGGAAGGGTCATGGGTGTCGTTGCTGCAATGGCCCAGCATGTCTCCACCGCTGCCTTCGCCGCCATCTCCCCGGCGGCGCCTTGACGCGAGCGCCCAGAACGGCCCTGACACCGGGTGCTCCATGACACACCTGACATCCCTGTCCCAGAATCGAGAACGAGGCTCCTCCGCGGTGCCAATGAGCCAGGCAAGCAAGCGGGGCGTCAGTGACGACGCGGGCGAATCCGGGTAGAACCGCCGCCGTGAGACGCGCCTTGTGCGGAGCGTTCGCCGCCATCGCGGTGGGCCTCTTCGGATGCAACGACTTGGAAGTCTGTGGCTCGACGGCCAGCGACATCACGCGTGATGGCGGGGAGCCCTACCGCTGCGTCACGTCCGAGGACTGCCCGCGCACCTCGCGCGTCAACGTCTGCGTCACCGACGTCTCGCCGGTGGAAGTCTGCGTCCGCTGTCAGGACACGAAGTGCGTCACCGTGACGCCGGAGGCCTGCGACTGATGAAGTCCTTGCGGCTCGCGCTCGCCGTGCTGTCCCTGGCCGCCACGGCGTGCCGGGACAAGCCCGTGGACCATCTCCAGCGGGCCCGTGACGCCACCTACGAGAAGCGGCCCGACGAGGCGCTCGTCGAGTACCGCAAGGCCTTCGACGCGCTTCGCCACGACTCCTCGCCGGAGGCGCTGGTGCTCCGCGCGCGCGCCCTCAAGGGGGCCGCGGATGTCTACTGGCTGGAGCAGCGCAAGGTGAAGGAGGCGGTGGGCGTCTACCGCGAGCTCATCCAGCAGTGCCCCGAGTCGCCGGAGGCGCTCGAGTCCCGCATCATCCTGGCGGACCTGCTGCGCGTGCATTACCGCGACCTGCGCGGCGCCATCGACCAGCTCACCGCGGCCCTCAAGCTCAATCCACCGCAGGGCGCGGAGCTGCACTACCTGGTCACCAAGCTCTACTTCGAGCTGGGCGACTATCAGCAGTGCGAGCTGGAGACCCGCCGTGTCATGGAGCGCTTCCCCACGAGCGCCTACGTGGATGACGCCCTGTATCTCCAGGCCCAGGCCATCGCGATGATGGAGGGCCGCCGCCAGGAGGCCTCCCGCACCTTCGCGGACCTGCGCACGCGCTTCCCGGACTCCGAGTTGGCGCCGCACGCCCTCTTCGAGATGGGCAAGCTGCGCGCCGACGCCGGAGAGAATGAGAAGGCCATCGAGACGTGGGTGGATGCGCTGAAGACGCACCCCGACCCCGCGCTGGTGCAGGACTACATCGCGAGGGCGCGTCGGCGCATCGCCAACACCACGGCCGCGGGCGTGGGGCAGCGCGAGGTGGCCTTCGACCGCGTCCGCCCGGCGCGTACGTCGCTGGAAGCCGTAGGTGGCCGCCCCGAGGAAGCCGCGCACGAGCACGACTGACGCGGGGCGGACACGCCGCCCTACGCCGGGACGTCCAGCGTCGCTTCCAGCAGGTTCGCGGGGCCCGCCCCATCTTCGGAGAGGGCCGCCAGGAGCAGCCGCACGCGCCCCTGTTCCACCCGGGCATCCACGCCCGTCACCGTCATGTGGCCCTCCAGCGCGTCGAGGAACTGCGGCGAGCCATCCGGCGCCAGCACGCCCACGACGGAGCCGCCCACGGTTGCCGTCGGGCCGGTGCTCTTCGCGGTCGCGGTGAAGACCATCCGCCCGCCGGGAAGCGGCGATGCCGCCGTGAAGGACAGTCGCATGCCTCCGGCCTGTCCCAGCTCCCAGCGGCGCGTCATGCGCACCACGTCCGGGCCCAGCGCGCCGGCTTCCAGTCCGCGCAGCACCCGCTCCGCGTCCAGGTCCACCAGTGCGTCGGTGCCGGGCTCGCCGCTGCCGCGCTGGAGCAGCCGCAGCAGTCCGCCCGACATCGCCGCCCCGGCGATACGGAGCGGTCCGAACTCCCGGCTGATTTGGGTGTACAGCGCCGTGACGTCCACCGCCCGGGCGTCTCCCGCCAGGGTGCCGTCCGCGCCCAGGGCGACCAGCGCGCCGCGCTGCCTGCCTGCGGAGATGCCCGCCGGCAGCACCAGCAGCGAACCGTGGGGCGAGCTGCCCTGGGGCGCGAGCAGACATGGCACTTCCAAGTCGGGATGCGACGACTTGAGGGAGACGGGCTCGTCGGGCTGGTGGTTCGCGAAGAGCGCCACGCCATGCCCGGGACTTGCCCCCGACAGGGGGAACGCGGCCAGGTTCAGCGGCTCGTCCGCGACGGTGTAGAGCCAGTCGCCCGCGCGGACCAGTCCGCTCAAGACAGAGACGTGCGCAGGACGTCCTGGAGCGACGGGCGCCTCCAGGTCGAGGGTGCGCCGTGGGGTCAGGTGAAGCATGGCCGTGTCTCCCGCGAAGCCGCGGCCTCACGGGCCCCGGTGCTTCAGAGCAGCGTACCGCGCAGCAGGAGGCTGGCGACGGTGAAGTAGATGAGGACGCCGCTAACGTCCACCAGTGTGGCCACGAAGGGAGCGGAGGCGCTCGCGGGGTCGAAGCCGAACTTTCGCAGCACCAAGGGCAGCATGGAGCCGGCCAGGGTGCCGAACGTCACGACGCCCAGCACGGACAGGGCGACGGTGATGCCCAGCACCAAGGCGTGTTCCCCGTAGACGCCGGAAATGGAGTTCCAGATGAGGATGCGCGCTAGGCCCACCACACCCAGCACCACGCCCAGCACCAGGCCGGAGAGCAGCTCTCGGCGAGCCACGCGCCACCAGTCCCTCAGTCGCATCTCGCCCAGCGCGAGCGAGCGGATGATGAGCGTGGAGGCCTGACTGCCGGAGTTGCCGCCCGAGGAGATGATGAGCGGCACGAAGAGGCTCAGCACCACGGCGGTGGCGATTTCGTCCTCGAAGCTGCTCATCGCGGTGGCGGTGAGCATCTGCCCCAGGAAGAGCACCAGCAGCCAGCCGATGCGCTTCTTCAACATGCCGAAGAAGCCGGTCTCGAAGTAGGGCGCCTCCAGGGCCTCCATACCGCCGGCCTTCTGGATGTCCTCGGTGGCCTCTTCCTGGACGACGTCGACGATGTCGTCCACCGTGACGATGCCCTTCATCCGCTGCTGGACGTCGAGCACGGGCAGGGCCATGAAGCCGTGCTCGGTGAACAGTCGGCTCACGGCCTCCTGGTCGGTGTCTTCCGACACGGTGATGACGTCGCGCTGCATGACGTCCGCCACGCGCTTGTCGCTGGCCGTCTGGAAGAGCTGACGCAGGGACAGCACGCCCAGCAGGTGCTGTTCGGCGTCGAGCACATAGGCGTAGTAGACGGTCTCCACCCGCTCCCGCGCCTGCTTGCGCAGGTAGCTGATGGCCTCGTCGATGGACATGTCCGGCCGCACGCGTGCGAAGCGCGGATTCATCAGACCGCCAGCGTCGTCCTCCGCGTAGGCCAGGAGCACGTTGACTTCGCGGCGGCTGGCGTCGTCGAGCTGCGAGAGGATGGACTCCGCCTGCTCGGGCTCCACCGCTTGTACCAGGTCGGCCAGGTCGTCCGGGGGCAGCAGCCGGACCCAGGTCCGTCGCTCGGCCGGCTGAAGGTGGAGGATGAGCTCCGCCTGCTCACGCGCCGACAACGCCAGGAAGAAGTCGTCCGCCACCGAAGCGGGAAGCAGCCGGAAGCCCTCCAGCCGCTCATCGATGGAGAGCACGGGCCACGCCTCGTGCAGTTCCTCCATGGAGAGCGCGGCGCTCTGGGGGCTTTCCATCATGGGGGCTCACCTCCGGGCGTGTCGGGTGGAGCGCGTGGTGCCGCGGCGCGCCGGCCTCTCTACACCCGGAAGGCCAGGTATCGCGAGAGGCAGGCAGGCGACATTTCGCGCTTTTCCTTCCGTGTGTGCCCCAACCGTCTCGTTATTTCAACGGAGACGCACGCCGTTCGTATACCCGCGTGCCACCGAGCCCCTGCCCGCCGCCGGCCTCCCAGTAGAAGCGCGGAGAGAGGGTCCGCAGTCCGGGAGACAGGTCAGCGTTGCCCGGCAGCAGCTCCAGTCCCAGCGGGCCCTGTGACTCGGGTGGCACGGGCACGACGGAGCCGACGCGTGATTGCCGCCACTGGATGAAGGGGATTGCGAAGCCAGGGCGGAGGGGCGCGCTCACCAGATCGAGTGGCGCGTCCACCACCAGGGTGCCTCGTTCAGTCAGCGCGCCATCCACCGCGGCCCATCGGTACAACGTCTGTCCTGGCTGCGGCAGGAGCAGTGAGTCCACGCGGGTCCACACCGCGCCGTCCTCGATGCCCGCTGGCACGCCCGGCAGGCGCTGGCACGGCGCCTCCGAGGCGACGAAGGCCCCGTCCGGGCCCAACCGGAACGTGCACGCGCGGCTGTCGGGGTCCTGCGTCGCCTGGATGACGCTGACCGTGTCGGGGCCCAGACGCACGAGCAGGCCCAGCACCATGTCGACGCCGAAGGGCAGCTGGTTGACCCGTCCCCACGGCGTGGGGGCGGCACCGGTGACGACGCCTTCTGGGGTGAAGGCGAAACGGTGCAGGCGCTCCGAGTCGAGCACCCACAGCTCATCCGCGGTGGCGAGCCGGCTCTGGATGACCTTCACCGTGTCGCGCTGGTTGAGCAGGAGCGAGCCGGTGAGCTCGAGTTCCGAGCCGGTGTCGACGAAGCGGCGCACCCTGTCCTCGCCCACGACCCAGACGACATTTCCCGCGACGGCCACGTCGGGCATGCCAGAGACGCCGCCGAGTGGCGTCTGGGTTCCGTTCGCCGCGTGCACCGCCACGCCGTCACACAGCCAGGTGCCATGCGTGGTGCGGTCCAGTTGCGTGCAGCGGGGCAGCGGGAGCACCGTCGGACCTCCTCCGGTCCATGCGCGTGACACGTAGGCGCCGAACTGCTGGAGGCTGCCCACCGGTGCGAAGGCGACGCGGACATGGTGGCGTCCGGTGGTCGTCGGGGTGAAGCGGACGGTGGCCGCCTGTCCATTGCCGGTGAGGGACGCCTCTGAGGCCACGGTGTGGTTGTTCGGGTCGAACACCTCCGCCGTGATGCTGTCGGGGACCTGGGAGGTGTCGGGGCCCTCACAGATGAAGTTCATGCTCGGTTGGACGTGGAGCTCCGCGGGGACCTCCAGCGATAGCAGGGGCGGGCTCTGCCCCATGCCACCTGGAAGCGGGACGAGGCCGCAGTCATCGCCGGTGTCCGCACACCCGGACAGGGACAGCATCGCGGACCATGCGAGCAGGCAGGGAACGGTCTTCATCGAGGGGTGCGCCGCCCGGGTGACCTCGGCCAGGGGGAGGCGGCGCAGGCTCCGGGGCCTTCTTACCCCATCCGTGGTCCGGGCCGGTGACAGGCGTGGCGCCATGTCAGGTCCCGCGCTTCCAGCGCGTCATTTTTCACAGAAAGGAGCGGTGACATGCAGACGACGAACCTGACGAGCCCGATGAATCCCGACACCTTGAACGACACTGTCATCGGCATCGGCGTGCTCGCGCCCGTCGCCCTGCTGCCCGCTCCCGTGCTGCCCGGTCTACCCATTGGCGGTAGATGGCCCGGACTCTGACGCCTTTCGCCCGTCCATCGACGTGGCATGGCAGGCCAGAGGCCGGGCTCCCCAAGGGAACCCGGCCTCTTTCTTTTCCGGGTCGTCGCAGCACATGCGGTCGTGGCCGAGTGGTCAGGCCCCTGGTCGCCATCCAGGTGAACACGGGTTCGAATCCCGTCGACCGCTTTCCGGCAACCCACCCGGGTTGCCGTCATCGAATAACGCCGCGGTAGCCCAACTGGTAGAGGCGCTGCACTCAGAATGCAGAGGGTGCGGGTTCGAATCCCGCCCGCGGCAAGTTTTCCGAGTCTAGTTACGCAAGGTTGGCAACGGCCTCCGTCCGTGTTGCACCTGTGTCGCACGCGGGCGCAACAGGCAGGTCCAGGACGCTGACGGCGTTCCTCCGCGTGTCCGGGCTGAGATGGGCGTACCGCTCTCCGTCATATCGATGGTGGCGTGGCCCAGCAGCTCCTGAATGACCTTCACTTCAGCGGAACGCCCCGCATGGGGAGGTGGCTTCCGTAGGTGTGGCGCAGGTCGTGCCAGCCGATGATTCCCATCTCGCGAGCGATGCCCGCTCGTCGACGCGGCCTGTCCATCCTATGGGCAGTCAGCGGCTTGCCGTCATCCAGGCAGAACACGTAGGGCCCGCGCAGGTTCCCGCCTGGTTCGACGACTACAACCGATGCCACCCTCATCGCGGATTGAAGATGATGTCACCCCGCGAATTCCGTATTGCTATTTCCCAAGCCTGAGCTGTCCGATTTGACGGGGGCAACTCCACCGCGACTGCTACGCGCTATCGCGCTCAACGCCGCCAAGCTACCTGTCTGCCCAGCATCCAGCCTGTCGACTCAGAAGCTACTGCGGTGGACAAAACGGCCTCGCTGGGCTAGTACGCCAGCCGCACCAGCTGCACTCAGTTCAGATTGCAGCCCTGCCCGGACGAGATGCGCCGTACCCGGTTACGTAAGACGACGCCCTGACCAGGGGTGCGTTATGTCGTGGCTGCTTGTTCTCGTTGCTGGGTTGCTGGAGACGTGCTGGGCTGTGGGCCTCAAGTATACGCAGGGCTTCACCCGGCCTTGGCCCAGTCTCTTTGTTGCCGTCACGTTGATTAGCAGCCTGGCGCTGCTGTCCATCGCGATGCGCACGCTGCCGGCCGGGACTGCGTACGCGGTTTGGGTTGGAATTGGGGCCTTGGGCGCCGCGCTTGTTGGCATCGTGCTCTTCCGTGAGCCGGCCACACTGGGGCGCTTCTTCTTCCTTGGACTCATGGTCGTCTCTGTCGTCGGCCTGAAGTTCACCAGCGGCGGGGACGCGCACTAGGGGCTGTCTGTCCGAGCGCGCAGTGCGCTCGGGCAGCCGCGCCTCGGCCGTGGCTCGCCGAGCCAGGTCTTGGCCTTCCGCGAGAGTGCGCCCCCAAGAGGCTTCTCACGGGGCCTCTCAGACGAGCGGCAATCTTGGCTTCGTGCCCAGCGCGTGCGCGCCGGGCGGTCGCTGTACGAGCGCGCGCAGTACGTGTCGAGCCTTGGCGACGACGCGCACCGCGCCTATCGGCTGAGCCTCATCAACGCCATGGTGGTGCACCACGGTGACTCGGCCGTGTGCGCCGGCCAGGTGAAGGAGATGTCCCATGGACCCCATCACGCCTCCGCTCGCCCCCGGCCAGAAGCACGTCGTCGTGCTGGGGGCGGGCTTCGCCGGACTCACGGCCGCCAAGGCGCTCGCGCGCCACTCGGCGCTGTACGTGACGGTCCTCGACCAACGCAACCACCACCTCTTCCAGCCGCTGCTCTACCAGGTGGCTACTAGCGGACTGAGCCCCGCGGACATCGCGGTGCCCATCCGCTCGCAGTTCGCACGCAAGCCCAACGTGTCGGTGCACTTGGGCCGCGTCACGTGGGTGAACCTCAAGGAACGCTGGGTGGGCGGCGAGGGCGACGTGCGGCTGCGCTACGACTACCTCGTCATCGCGTGCGGCGCGCAGCACAGCTACTTTGGCAAGTCGGAGTGGGAGGACTTCGCCCCGGGCCTCAAGACGCTGGAGCAGGCGACGGAGCTGCGCCGCCGCATCCTCAGCGCCTTCGAGCAGGCGGAGAACGAGCGCGACGCCGAGCGCCAGCGCGCGCTCCTGAGCTTCGTCGTCGTGGGCGCAGGCCCCACGGGCGTGGAACTGGCGGGCGCCATCGCGGACATCAGCCGCACGGTGCTGGTGCGCGATTTCCGCCGCATCAAACCGTCCCGCGCGCGCGTCTTCCTCGTGGAGGCAGGCCCACGCATTCTGCCGTCCTTCAGCGAGAAGCTGAGTGTGCGTGCGCACCGCGACCTTGCGGCCCTGGGCGTGGAAGTGCGCACGGAGGCACGCGTGACGGCGGTGGACGCCGAGGGTGTGACGCTCGGCTCCGAGCGCCTGGCCTCGCGCACGGTGGTGTGGGCTGCAGGCGTGCAGGCCGAGTGCCTCACGCGCGGGCTCGGCGTGCCGCTGGACCGCGCGGGGCGCGTGCAGGTGGCGGCGGACCTCACGCTGCCCGGCCACCCGGAGGTCTTCGCCGCGGGTGACGTGGCCCACGTGAAACTGGACGGTAATCTCGTGCCCGGCGTCGCGCCTGCGGCCATGCAGATGGGCCGAGCCGTGGCGCGCAACGTCCTCGCGGACCTGCGCGGCCGCCCCCGCACGCCCTTCCGCTATAAGGACAAGGGCGCGATGGCCACCATCGGCAAGCACCGGGCCATCGCTGAGACGGGCCGCGCCAAGCTGACGGGCTTCGTCGCGTGGGTGGCGTGGCTCTTCATCCACGTCTGGTACCTGGTGGGCTTCAAGAACCGCTTCGGCGTGTTCGTCACGTGGGTGTGGAGTTACCTGTTCAGCACGCGCGGCGCGCGGCTCATCACGGAGAGCGAGTGGCGGCTGAGCCCGAAGGTCGCGTCTGAGCGCGCGCCGCACGCGGGCAAGGTGACGGCGGACGACCCCACGGCGCCCACCAGTGACGCGCGGCCGCCGGACGGGACGACGACGGCGACGCGCGGCACCGAGGGCAACCGCGCAGGGGCCTCATGGACCTGAGTGCACCCAAGCCCAGCGCTCACCCCGCCGGACTGCTGGCCATCGTTCTATTTTCGGAGAGGGAAGAGTCGCAGCCGCGCCTCCTCGGTTGCGTGTTCCGGGGCATGCCGAGCCCGGTCCGGGCCTCTCCCATTGGCCGGTTGACGGTGAATCTTCATTGCAGCCCCGCTCGCGTTGCGGAGCCGTTCCACATCGGCACGGTCCTCGAAAATGGCCAGCCAGTTCAGCACCTCGTTTGGTCGACAATCGCAGGGGAGCTGGGGCCAAGGCTGTTGAGCGGGAAGCGGCAGTAGAGGTCAGGCGTGAGCAACGCGGCCAAGAAAGCTTGGGGCTTGCCGATTCGGGCTCTCGCCGAGGAGTGCATGGACGAGGGGGCGTGTGGCGCGAGCGTTACCCAGTCGCGAATCTGCCGGTCAGGGTCGGGGCTCTCGGCTGCCAGGCCATGGATGCCCCCCCCTCCATGACGTAACCCGTCAGCCCCTTACCCGACTCCCTGAAGGGGGTTAGGTCCTGATGACGAGCTTCTGAGGACACTCCTCCCCGACGAAGAAGCGTGACCAATAGCCCGGCTTCGCAGGTTGGTGAGGCGGGCGCCGCATACCTGTCAGGCTCGCAAAGGCTACGGCCACACTCGATGGCCCCAACTGTCGGTACAAGAGAGGTCGAGCCATCCGCAACTCGGCCCCTCTCTATCAGGCCCCTCCATGTTGCACGTGTGCCGCATGAACCTGCGGAGCGCTCCGGAACAGGGCGGGACGACAGGGAACGCGGCGGGATGGTGAATCCGAAGCACTCCGGGAGGTTGCAAGGTAGGGGCGCTATCCTGCTGGGGTTTCGCTCCACCCGGTTGCGGGTTCGAATCCCGCCCGCGGCAAGGTTGTTTCCGGGACGTAGCTCAGCTTGGACAAGAGCGCGCGCTTGGGGTGCGCTGTCACTACCCCTCCATCGGCGAGCAGAGCTCCACCAGGACGCCGTTGAGGTCTCTCACGTAGGCCACCGTCTGCCCCCAGGGCTTCTGCTTGGGAGGCTGCGTGGCCTCGGAGCCCGCCTCCACGGCGCGCGTGTATGCGGCGGCCACGTCGGTGGTGACGAGCGCCAGTTCGATGGCCGCCGCGTCCTCCTTCGGCCGCAGATGGCGCACGGTGAAGCCGTGCTCCTTCGCCGCGCCTTCCTCGACGAAGGCCAGGGCGGTGGTGCCTGTCTCCATCTCCGCGTAGCCACCGCTCTCGTGGATGAAGCGGCGCGCCAGTCCGAAGGCCTTCTCGTAGAACGCGATGGCGGCGCTCACGTCCGGTACGTAGAGGATGATGTAGCCGAGCTTCATGGCGGACTCCTGTCGGTCAGTGGGACGTCTGTGTGAGTGCGTCGTCACACGGATGGCGCGGGCCTGTCTTGAAGGAATCGGACAGCGCTCAACCCACGAGTGCGGTGGGTGACACGCCGGCCAGTTCCCGCACGTCTCGTGACAAATGCGCCTGGTCCGCGTAGCCGCATTCGAGCGCGACGTCACACAGGTCCGTGCCCTCGCGGGAGCGCAGCAGGGACACCGCCCGCTGGAAGCGCAGGACGCGCGCGAGCAGCTTCGGCGGTACGCCGGCTTCGTCCAGGATGTCCCGGTGCAGGGTGCGCTCACTCACGCCCAGCGCGCGAGCGAGCGCGGCCATGCGCACCTGCCCCGACGAGGCTTGAATGTGTCCCAGGGCCTGGACGGCACGCGGCTTCGCGATGCTCCGGAACGAAGCCCAGCGTCGGGCGATGGTCTGCTGGAGCAGGGCCATGGCCTGGGCGGGCGAGGCACAGTCTTCCATCCGCCGCTGAAGCTGCGTGAGGGCGGGCGAGCAGTCCTGGGCGGAGACGTTGAGTCCGCAGAGTTCACGCGGACTGACACCCAGCAGGGCCTGCGCCCAGCCAGGACGGAGCCTGACGCCCAGGCTCACCCCGCCGGGCTCGAGGTCGACGAGGACGAAGCGCTTCATGGGGCCGACGACGGCCAGCCGGGGTGCGGCCAGCCACACCGGGCCTGGGGCGTGTTGGAAGCCGAAGATGAGGTCGGTGCAGCCATCCGGAAGCACCCGGTGCTGCCGGGGGAGGGGGACGCCGTGTTGCTTTCGGGGCACCCAGAACTGCCAGAACGCGTCCACCGCATCCGCCATCTCGATAGGCGGTGCCCACTGGGTGTAGCCCTGCTGCTGTGCGTCCTCCGCCATCGCGTCCCTGTCTTCAGCCCGTGCACAGCCCGTCAGGCTCTGTGCGGCCATTGCGTCCATTTCCCATGAAAGGAGCGGTGGCCATGAAGACGGCGAACCTGTCGAGCCCGATGAATCCCGACACCCTGAACGATACTGTCATCGGCATCGATGCGCTCGCGTTCGCTGGCCAGGCCACCGCTCTTGATTCCGAGCGGGGAGAGACCTCCCGTCGAGATCGCCCGCCTGGATTCTGACCCACCGTGCCCCGTCGAAGGACAGGGCATGGCAGGCCAGAGGCCGGGCTCCCCGAGGGAACCCGGCCTCTTTCTTTTCCGGGTCAACCCCACTGCTCCGGGATGCGATTGGAATCGCAGCACGGCCGTCTACCGTGTGAACAGGGTTCGATTCCCTGTCGGAGCGCTCATCCCCGAGGAGACGCCCATGAATCCCCTCTCCACTGATTCCGAGCCGGAAGACCTGTTCGACGGCATCGCTTCCTTCTGACACCGCGCCCCGTGGCTGGGGCGCTCTCGCAGTCGCAGTTCCGGTCTTGTAGCTCAGAGGATAGAGCACTCGGTTGCGGACCGAGAGGCCGCAGGTTCGACTCCTGCCAGGACCATACCTCCTTCAGTTGTCTGGCGCACCGTGGGTATGGCAAGTGGGGTCCACTCCGTCATGGATGACGCGACTTCCCTCTTGCTGGACACTCCGTGAGCCCGGTCACCCTGCAAATCAACCTCGCGCCCACGGACCATCCGCACGCGCGCCTCATCCTTCCGCATCAGCTTCGCCAACTCGGGCCCTCCGTGCAGGAGGTGCTGCTCGTGCTGGACCTGCACCGCAGCCAGGGCAGCCGCTTCGCGGGTGCGTGGCTGGAGCGAAAGCCGAAGATGGACGCGCTGCTGTCGGAGCTGTCCTCGGCGGACTCGCGCATCCGGGTGGCGGAGGTGGACTACTCCCCCGCCGTCACGAAGGCGCTCTCCGAGCAGTTCTTCGGAGGCTCCCGGCTGCCCATGAAGGACTCGCGCGGCGGGCCCTTCCATTCCTACTTCTTCGGGCTCGCGGCGGCGAAGCACCCGCACGTGATGCACCTGGACGCGGACATGCTCGTCGGTGGAGCGTCACGCACCTGGATGGCGGAGGCGGCCGCGCAGCTCGCGTCTCGCGAGGAGTTGGTGAGCTGCAGTCCTTTGTCGGGCCCGCCGCGCGCGGACGGGACGATTGCGGGAGACGGTCGCTGGTACGAGCCCGATGCACAGGGCTCCCACGCGTTCCGTTTCCGGCGCTTCAGCAGCCGCGCCTTCTTCGTGGACCGCGACGCCATGGTGCGCCGGGTGGGGCCGCTGCAGGCGAAGCTGGCGCCGCCCATTCACGTGCTGCGTGCCTTGCGCGCGGGCAATCCGCCGTACCGCGAGCCGGAGAACCTGGTCACCCGGAGGCTCAAGCGTCGCGGCTTGTGGCGGCTGGACTTCCTGGGCGCCGCGCCGGGCCTGTGGACGTTGCATCCCCAGTACCGTTCGCCCACGTTCTACGAGCGGCTGCCGGAGCTGATTACGCGCGTGGAGTCCGGGGACATGCCTGACGCCCAGCGCGGCCAGGAGAACGTGCAGGACTGCCTGGTGGACTGGTCCGACGTGAGGGCCGCGCGGCGGAAGTGGTGGCGACGCGGGTAGTGCCAGCACTTCCGCCCGGGGCCCCTGGCGTCAGCCCAGGGGTGACTCAGAGGTGACGATGCCGTCCAGGTCCGCGTAGACGTAGTGGCCGGGGCGGAAGGTGACTCCGGCGAAGCGGACCTCCACGTCGCGTTGTCCCTCGTTGCGCTTGAGGCTCTTGAGCGGGTGGGTGCCCAGTGCCTTGACGCCGATGCGCATGCGGCCCACGTCCTCGGCGTCGCGGATGCAGCCATTCACCACCACGCCCGCCCAGCCATTCTGCTGGGCGAGCAACGCGAGCTGGTCTCCCACGAGCGCGCAGCGGCGGCTGCCTCCGCCGTCCACCACCAGCACCCGGCCCTGGCCGGGTTCCTCCAAGGCCTTGCGCACGAGGGAGTTGTCCTCGGGCGCCCGCACCGTGCTGATGGGTCCCGCGAAGGTCCGGACGCCGCCGTAGTCCTGGAACCCGGGCTCGGCAATCTGGAACCGCGGGGTGCCCACGTGGGCATCGCAGAGGTCGGCCGTTTTGAAGTCGGTGAACGTGCTCATGGGCTTCGAGCCTTCTCAGGCCTCGCGGGACGACGCAACGTCCAGGGTGCGGAGGTCCTCCTCCGTCAGTTGCAACGTGAACGCACCCAGCAACTCCTGCGTCTGACTGGCGGACGTCGCGCTCGCGATGGGCGCCACGATGGTGGGCTGCGCCGCGAGCCACGCGAGCGCGACCTGGGCGAAGTTTGCTCCCGGATGCCGGCGCGTCACGGCGTCCAGGGCATCAATCACCGCCCAGCCGCGCGCGTTTCCATACTGCTTCAGCACGCCTTCGGCGCGGGCCGACTTTGGAGGCGGCTGGTCCTTGCGGTACTTGCCCGTGAGGAAGCCCGAGGCCAACGCGAAGTAGGGCGCCACCACGAGCCCTTCCCGTTCGCAGATGCCCCGGAGCGATGACTCGAAGTCCTTGCGCTCGACGAGGTTGTAGTGCGGTTGCAGCACCGCGTACCGGGCGAGGTTGTTGCGGCGGGATACCTCCAGTGACTCGGTGAGCCGCTGCGGGGAGTGGTTGCTGGTGCCCAGCGCGCGGACCTTGCCGGAGCGCACCAGCGCGTCGAAGGCCGCCATCGTCTCCTCCACCGGCGTGCCCAGGTCCTCGTAGTGCGCGTAGTAGAGGTCGATGACGTCCACCTGCAACCGGCGCAGCGAAGCCTCCACGCTGCGCTGGATGTGCTCGCGGCTCAGGCCCTTCCCCAGCTCCGTCTGCGAGCCCACCTTGGTGGCGATGACGATGCGCTCCCGAGCGCCGCGCGACTTCAGCCACTTTCCGATGAGCGTCTCCGACTCGCCGCCGCGGTTGCCGGGAACCCAGCTCGAATAGACGTCCGCCGTGTCGATGAAGTTGCCGCCGTTGTCGACGAAGGCATCGAGCACCGCGAACGAGGTCGCCTCGTCGGCTGTCCAACCGAAGACGTTTCCACCCAGGCACAGGGGGGATACCTGAAGGCCCGTGGTTCCGAGCGCCTTGCGTGCTTCGAGCTTCGTCTGGGGCATTGCCTGTCTCTCCCTCGATGAGTGGTCGGCCAGCGGGCCGTGACCGGCGTAGCTAACGCGTCCCGGAATGGGGTGCAGGTCAAAATGCCCCGTTCATCGGCGAGAATGTCTCCGTGCGGTATCGAGCATTTCCCACCGCAGGGGATGCTCCGCGAGCAGTGCAATCCAGGGGTTCACTTCGTTTCGAGCCGTGGCGCTCGCATTACGGAGCCGCTCGAGGACGGGCACGGCGCGGCTCAAGCCCAGCCGGGAGATGGATTCCAGCAGCGCCTCGCGCACGCTCGCCTCTGGTTCGGCGCTGTAGCGGGCGGCGAGTGCATCGAGGTTCGCGGAGAGCTCTGCCACGGGCGAGGTCGCCAGGGCCCGTGCAGCCGCGGCACGCACGACGGGGGACTGCGCTGACAGGAGCAATGTACGGGCCTGCGCCACGGACGGTCCTCTCACCGCTTCGATGGAAGACGCGCCCAGGAGTCCCGCTGCCGTGGCAGGGTCTTCCGCGACGGTGGCCAGCGACACCGCTCGCTCCGCCACCACGCGGTAGCGGCCGGCGTTGCGAGCGGCTTCCTCCCGGAAGTTCTCCACCGCGGCCGCGCGGACCTCGGGCGCTGCGTCCGTCACCCAGTCGCGGTAGACGTCTCGGCCCTTGAGGACATGGATGCCCAACAGTTGGGTGGAGGGCTCCCCCGTCTGTTGCAGTGAACGAATCAACACGGCACGCAGGCGCGCGTCGGGTGACTCACTGACGCGGTCCACCAGCCGCTCCAGGATGCGGGCCCGTCCCTCCAGTGCGTAGCGCAGCACCCAGGTGTCGGAGAGCAAGGCGAGCACGTCGGCGTCCTGCTCCTTGCTGAGGTGCTGCCAATGCACGTCCTCGGACAGTGACTCCACGAGCCCGCGGAGTTGTTCTCGCACGTAACGCCGGTACGCCGGTGAGGCGTGGCCCTGGCGATACTCCGCGAGGAGCGCGGTGAGCTCACACGGCACCTCCTTCAGCGGCTGCGCATGGGCGGGCAGGGGCGGGAGCGTCGAATGTCCGGCGTCAGCGTCCTGCGGCGTCGAGGCATCGAGGACAGGGTCGGTGTTCCTGTCTGGAGCCCTCCAGAGGCGTGTGCCCACCACGGCTGCGCCCAGCGCCCCGGCGAGGAGGACGCAGCCGAGCCTTCCACGCGGATTCCTCATGGCGTCCGGGCCTCCACGTCCTCAGGGCAGCGGTGATACACGCGCTTGTTCAGCCACAGCCGGTCGAAGTCCACGTGTCCCGCGTCGTAGAGCGCCTGGAAGTCGGCGACGTCTCGTGCGAATCGGCGGTCCTGCTTCGCGTAGTCCCGCACCTGGGGAAGGGCCTCGGCGCCGCCGGCCCGGAGCGTGTATCGCAGGAGCGCCCAGCGCACGCACAGGCGCTGCTCTCCAGGAAACGCGGCGCTGAAGTGCTTCAGCACCGCGCGCGTGTCGCGGCCATCGGACAGCGCTAGCGCCGCCAGCTCCCGGATGTTGGCATCTGTGTCACTCTCGAGCACCCAGGCCAATTGCTCCACGGCCCGCGCATCCAGTCGCACGGACAAGGATGCGGCCAGCTCCACCGCCAGGGCGCGAACGTGACGGTCCTCGGACTCCCGCGCCAGTGTCAGGAGCCGTGTGAGGTAAGGCTCCTCCGAGCCTCCTGCCTGGAAGTCGTTCTTCATCACCCAGCCCAGCGTTCTCACCGCGAGCAGGGACATGCCCTGAGGGGCCGTGCTTCTCCTGGCCAACGCCATCAGCCGGTCCTGCGCAGGGGCGCCGAAGCGCGCCTGTGTCTCCAGTGCCTGCAGCGCCTGTGCGCGGTGGTCGATGGAGGCGTGCTGCTCCGCCATCGTGAGGAGCCGCTCGGCCACCCGCGCATCCCTCACCGCGGAGGCTTCACGCAGGCCCGCCATCAGTACGGAGGCTTCGGGCGCCGGTGCGGTGTCAGCCCAGTCGAGCACCTGAAGCGCGGCCTGGGCGTCTTCACCCAGGACTTCCGGAATCCGTTCGGAGAGGAAGGTGAGGGCGGCGGGGTCGTGCTGCGCCAGGGCCTGCTGGATGGCGGCTCGCACCGTCGGCAGCCCGTGAAGTTGTTCGAAGTCCAAATAGCCCGCGCGGCAGGTGAGGTGTGGAAGACGTTGGATGGGCGGCTTGGCGGCCATGGCGGGGGTGACGCCACACACGAGGAACGGCCAGAGCGCGCGGGCCCAGCCTCGGACTCGTGCGCGAAGGGCCTGGCTGTGGGGAGGGGAGGCGGGCATGGCGCGTGTCGAGCCCCGGACGATGCGTCGCTGAAACCATCCAATTTAGTCAGATTTACAAGAAAGACGGTTTCTTCCGCACTGCCTGAGACTGTCCATAATGTGTCGACGACGGCACGAAGAAGCGGGGGGCATGGGAGCGGGCGTGCGGGGACGCAGACTGCCTCGTGCCGCATGTTATGGAACGCGCCATGAACCACGCTCACAGTCAGGCTCTCTTCGCTCGCGCGCAGGCCCGCATCCCCGGCGGAGTGAATTCCCCGGTGCGCGCCTTCCGAGGCGTTGGCGGCGACCCTGTCTTCTTCCGTGAAGGCACAGGTGCCTGGCTCACGGATGTGGACGGCAACCGCTACGTCGACCTCGTGGGGAGCTGGGGACCGCTCATCCTGGGCCACGCATATCCGCCCATCTTGGACGCCATCATCGACGCCGCCCGCCGGGGCTCGTCCTATGGCGCGCCGCATGCGGGCGAGGTGGAGTTCGCGGAGCTCATCTGCGCCACCATGCCCGCGGTGGAGATGGTGCGCCTGGTCTCCAGTGGCACCGAGGCCACGGTGGCGGCCATCCGCGTCGCGCGGGGCTTCACCGGCCGCGAGCACATCCTCAAGTTCGAAGGCTGCTTCCACGGCGCGGGAGACCCGTTCCTGGTGAAGGCGGGCAGTGGCGTGGAGACGCTGGGCCTGCCGGACTCGCCGGGCGTGCCGTCGGCGCTGGCGAAGCTCACGCTCACCGCGCCCTTCAACGACCTGGCCGCCGTGGAGCGCATCTTCGCGGAGAATGGCCAGGACATCGCGTGCGCCATCATCGAGCCGGTGGTGGGCAACATGGGCGTGCTGGTGCCGAAGCCGGGCTACCTCGAAGGGCTGCAGGCGCTCTGCCAGAAGCACGGCGTGCTGCTGGTGCTGGATGAAGTCATGACGGGCTTCCGGCTGTCGCGAGGCGGCGCGCAGGAGCTGTACGGCCTCAAGCCGGACCTCACCACCATGGCCAAGGTGATTGGCGGGGGCATGCCGATGGGCGCGTATGGTGGCCGCCGCGACATCATGGAGAAGGTGGCTCCCGCGGGCCCGGTGTACCAGTCCGGCACGTTGTCGGGGAACCCGGTGGCGGTGGCGGCGGGCCTGGCGTGCCTCAAGGCCCTGGCGGCCCCCGGCACCTACGCACGGCTGGAGGAGGTCAGCCGCATGTTGGAGGTCGGCCTGCTCGCCGAGGCCAAGGCCGCGGACGTGCCCGTCACCGTCAACCGCGTGGGCAGCATGCTCACGGTGTTCTTCACCGGTGAGCCCGTCTACGACTACACCAGCGCGAAGAAGGCGGACACGGCGCGCTTCGGGAAGTTCTTCCACGCCATGCTGAACGAAGGCGTCTACCTGCCGCCCAGCCAGTTCGAGGCGGCGTTCGTGTCGCTGGCCATTGGCGAGCCGGAAGTCGCGCACGTCCTCGCGGCGGCGAGAAAGGCCTTCCGTTCGCTTGGCAAGACCGGTTGAGCCCGCGCCCCTCGAGGGGCCCGTTCGCTTCGGTCCCTATACCCTCGTGCGCCGCATTGGCGCCGGGGGGATGGGAGAGGTGTTCCTCGCGCGTGAGGAGGCGCCTCGTCGTGCCTGTGTGGTGAAGAAGGTCCTCCCGCAGCTCATGGCGAGCCCTCAGTTCGCCGGACGCTTCCGGGATGAAGCCCGCGTCGTGGTGCGGCTGCACCACCCGAACATCGCGCGCGTGTACGCCATGGGCGAGGTGGAAGGGCAGCTCTACCTGTCCATGGAGTACGTGCAGGGCAAGACGCTCAGCCGGCTGACGTACCGGTTGCGGCAGCTCGGGCGGACGCTGCCGCTGGGCATCATGCTCCACCTGGGGCAGCGGCTCTGTGAGGGCCTGGCCTACGCGCACGACGCGACGGATGAGTTCGGCAATCCGCTGCACCTGGTCCACCGGGATTTGTCTCCCGCGAACGTGTGCATCAGCTACGCGGGCGAGGTGAAGATCATCGACTTCGGCGCGGCGCAGTCCACGCTGAAGGAGCAGCAGACGGCGCCCCGGGTGGTGATTGGCAACCTGACGTACATGGCACCGGAGCAGGCGCGGAAGCGCTTCGTGGACCGGCGCGCGGACGTGTACGCGGTGGGCGCGCTGCTGTGGGAGCTGTTCGCGTGGAAGCCCCTGGCGCAGCGGGGCGACCCGGTGGAGCGGTGGCGGCGCGCGGCATACCCCCAGTGGGAGCCAGCGGGGAGCGTCCGGCAGGGCGTGCCTACCAGCGTGGATGCGTTCCTGATGCGCGCGCTGGCCTCCGAGCCCGACAATCGCTTCCCGGACGCGGCCGCCATGGGCGCGGAGCTGGCGCGGATGAAGGCGAAGCTGGCGCCCAACGTGGGGGATGCGGACGTCGCGCGCCTCATCGCGGCCGCGTTCCCCCGCGAGAAGAAGGCGGAGGAGCTCGTGCTCCGCGAACTGCTGCGGGAGCCGCGTTCCCGCGCACTCACCGAGCCAGCGTTGGCCATCGTGCTCGCTCCGCCCACCGCGCTCGCGTTCGAGCACGAAGGCATCGACGCGCCCGAGGACTACGTCCCGGCCGAGCGCGGCGACGCGGAGACTTCGAAGGCGCCGCCGTCCGCCCAGTCTGATGCGAATGTCCCAGCCGCGCCGGATGCCTCCACGCGAGGCATGCCAGCGAAGGCCGCGCCCGCCGCGCGTGATGACGCGGATGAACTTGAAGTCACGGTGCGCGGGATTCCTGGAAGGGCGCCGGAGTTGCCCCGCGCTGTGAATGCGCCTCGCGTCACCGCGCTGTACGGGACGGAGGACGAGGCGACGGTGGTGGAGGGCGGAGCCTCGCGAGCGCGACGGGGCCTTCCCGTCGGCGAACGGGCACACCTCGATGAGGACGGGGATGCCACCGTCGTCCATCCATCGCGAGGCCCGGCCGCGAGCGCGCCATTCGATGCGGACGAGGAGACCACGGTCGTTCAGCCCGAGCGTGCCCGGATGGCGGCGGACGCTGGCGTGGCTGCGAAGTCCTCGGTGGACCCTGGGGCCGCGAACTCCGGAGCCCGCCTGGGCGGAGACGCGGCGGCTACCGAAGCCGTCGATGCGGCGAAGCTGATGGTCGCGCTCGAACGGGCAGAGGCCAGCCGAGGCCAGGGCGCCCGTGCCACCGCGCCCGAGGATGTCACCGTGACGGAGGTGAATCCCGCCAGGGCGCTCCAGTCCTTGCCGCCCCAGGCCGCGCAGCTGCGCCGAGCCACCCGCGAAACACAGGTGGGCTTCGGCGTGGACATCTCCCAAGCGGTGGATGCCGCGGCGGTGGAGGCCCGTCGTCTGGAGCTGGTGCGCGCCATCACGGGGGATGAAGCGCTGCCCGTGCCAGAGGTCGAGGAGGACTCCGGCACATGGCTTCGCGGCGGGCGCCCCTGGCTCGTCGCGGGGCTCTGCGCGGGCGCGTGTGCCCTGGGGCTCGCGCTGGCGTGGGCGCTGGCCTGAATCCATCCGCGGGCGTCAGCTTCCCCAGGGCAGCCGGTAGCTGAAGCCCAGGCTGATGGTGGCGGTATCAATCCAGTTGCTGGTGAAGCCGTCGCCAAACTCGTCCTCGTTGTCGTCCGACGTGCCGCGCGCGCCGCCGCCCAGGTAGCGCAGGTTGAGGAACGCATCCACGTTGTCGGTGATGCGCACGCCGCCGCGCAGGGACGCGTCCAGCAGCGCGCCCGTGGTGTTGGAGTCACTGTCGCCGTTGATGATGGCCGTGGGCGCGTAGCTGCCGTCCGCCTCGAAGCCCAGCCACCAGCCACCGCCCAGTCCCCACCGTCCGCGCACCTTCAGCAGCGGCACTGGCCCCACGTCCCGCGCGGTCCGCCGCAGCGTTCCGTCCGCGGAGGTGAAGACATAGCTGGCGGATGCTGTGAGCCAGCACGTCCAGGAAGCCCATCTCTCCCACGAACTTCAGCTGCACCCGAGGCTCGTCCGGAGATGTGGGCGCCTGGGCCTGGACGGTGAAGGCGCGCAGACAGAGAAGGACTCCCAGGACGGCGGCATGGCGGTGCATTTCTGCTCCTCGCGAAGGGATTTGCGCCCCGGACGCGTGAGCTTCAAGTGCGTTACCAGTCTTCGTTTACCGCCGCGGCGGAGGTGTCCAGAGGGAGATAGAGCCGGAAGGTGGTGCCCTGGCCCGGCTGGGATTCCAGCGCGACCCGGCCCTGGTGCGACTCGATGATGCGCTTCACCACCGCCAGCCCCAATCCGGTGCCCTTGGCCTTGGTGGTGAAGAAGGGCTCGAAGATGCGCGCCCGCACGTCGGGGGAGATGCCTGGCCCGCTGTCCGTGAACTGCACCTCGACTTCGGGAGTCCCCGTCGCGCGCCGGACACTCGCGCGCAGCATGCCGCCCTGAGGCATGGCCTGCACGGCGTTGATGGCGAGGTTGAGGAAGGCCTGGCGCATCATCCGCTCGTCCACGGTCACCGAGGGGACATCGTCCGCCAGGTCCATCTCCACGCGCACCTGGCCCGGGGCCTCCGCCAGCGCGCCTCGCACCGCATCCTCCACCAGGGGCGACAGCGGCACGGCATAGGGATGCGGCGCGGGCGGCCGCGCGAAGGTGAGGAGGTCCGCGACGATGCGGTTGAGCCGGTCCGACTCCTCTCCGACGATGTCCAGCAGCGGCACCGCCGCGCTGTCCGGCCCGACGATGCGGCGGATGGATGCCACCGAGTTGAAGATGGCACCCAGTGGATTCCGCACCTCGTGGGCCACCACGGCGGACAGCTCGCCCAGCGCGGCCAGCCGCTCGCGGCGCACCAACTGGGCCTGGGTCCGGGCCAGCTCCACGTAGCTGGCTTGAAGGTCCTCCACCAGCCGCGCGCCCTCGCGGGCCAGCGCGAGTTGGTTGGCGATGGCACTGGCTCGCTCCACCTCCGCGAGCGTGAAGCGCCGCGGCCGCCGGGTCTCCACCGCCATCATCACGCCCATGGGGCGCTCGTGGACCACCAGGGGGAGCACCAGGAATGCTCGAGCACCGGGCAGGCGCCGCACCTCCTCGTTGACGCGCAGGTCGGAGCGGGCGTCCTCCACCATCACCACCTCGCGCGTGTGGAACGCCACCGACGCGAGTGACGCATCGGCCGGAATGAGTGGCAGGGCGGGCCCTTGAAGCTCCGGTGAGCCTCCCGTCATCGCGCGAAGCTGGAGCCGTTCCCCCGAGACATCCGGCAGGAACACGTAGGCATCCGACGTGTCCACGATGCGCGCCAGGCTGGTGGCGCCAATGTGCAGGAGCTTGTCCAGTTCCAGGGTGGCCGCCAGCGCCTTGGCCACCTCGTGCAGCAGGGCCAGGTCCTCGGCGCGGCCACGAAGTTCATGCAGCAGCCGGTGGGATTCGATGGCCGCCGCGAAGTGGCTGCCCATGGCCTGCAACGTCTCCCGTTCGAGCGGCGTCAAGGGCCTCCGTTCCCGGAAGAGGGCGGACAGGGTGCCCACGCCCCGCGAGCGCACCCGCAGGGGGACGACCACCACGGTGCGGAAGCCCTGCCGGAGCAGCTCCTCGCTCAGGTCGTCCGGACAGGACTCCACCTCGCGCTCCAGCGGGATGCCTTCTCGTTGCGCCTGGAGGCACAGGCTTCCGGCTCGCCAGCGCCGCGTGAAGTCCTCCGAGCCTTCGGTGTCCAGGCCGCTTGAGTACGCGAGCTCCACTTCGCCGTCGTCCGCTGGCAGGAGCACCGTCACCGCGTCGCAACCCAGGAGCCCGGCGATTTCGTCGGTCCCCGGCGCGAACAGTGCCTGTGGGTGCGGCGCGGAGGCCGTCACCGAGGCCAGGCGGTTGAGCGCCGCCAGCGCCGTGTTCTGCGCGGACAGGCGGGAGATGGTGAGCGCCGCGTCCAGCGCCGCGGACACCTGCGCGCCGAAGAGCCGCACGGGTGGCAGCTCCTCCTCGCGCAGCCAGTCCGCCACCAGCGCGAGCATGGCCCGGGGCTGGCCCTCCACGTCGATGCGCACCGCGATGGCACGCGTCTGTCCGGCGCGCTGGATGCCCTGGCGAACCAGCGCGCCCCGGGCGCCTCGGAGGAAGCGCTCGGCCTCCTGGGGCAACTCGTCTGTATAGGCCGCGCCGTCGCGCCAGGCGCGCTTCAGCAGGGGAGGCCACTGGCCCACCACATCCCGTACCCAGCGGCCACTCAGTTCTGCGGCTTCCGTGGGCACAATGCCGGGCGGCACGAACGTCTGTCCCAGCCGGACGCCCAGCCGGTCTGGCGAAAGCCACGCGCAGCCAAGTCCCAGCTCCTCCACGTTGGAGAACATCCTCCGCAGCACCTCGCCCTCGGTGCGCAGCGAGGGCAGGCTCGCGCCCAGCTCGGCCAGCCGCTGGAGCACGCTGCGCCGCCGGGCCCTCGCCGACACGTCGCGCACCAGCACCACCCACTCCGTGCCGCTGGGGATGACGGTCAGCTCCACCCGCCGCTCCCCTTCGGTGGTGCGCAGCATCGTCTCGTACGTGGTGGGGACGGGCTCGCCGCGCTTGCGACGGGCATGGCGGGACGCCAGCTCCGCCTCGCTCTCCGCCGAGACGAGGAGCGTGGCGGGCTCACCCAGCACGCCCTCGCGTGGGTAGCCCGACATCGTCACCAGCGCTTCGTTCACATAGACGAAGCGGCCGTCACGGACGACGCAGACACCCACGGACATCGCATCGAAGGGGCCGTAGGCTGCCCCGGTTTCGGCGGCGGTTTTCACGGCGGGCCTGACTCTTCCACCGCTGCCAGTCCGTGCGAAATTGCTGACCCGCCGCTTCGCCCACCATCCCACAACCCGGTGCCAGCCCTGCGGCTTGTACTTAGAACGGGCCCGGCCGCGCAGGGCGGCCGAGCCCGTGTCCTCATGGTTGCTGTCGCCCGAGCCGAATCAGGCGGGAGTGGCCCCGGGGGACTCCGCGCCGCGGTGGTGGACCTTGGTGTACAGGCCGATGAGCTCCGCCTGTCCCACGATGTGGCCTTCCATGGCCTCCCGGAGCTGTGTGCGCGAGGCGCGGCCCAGGTCCGGTAGCACCGTGTCCAGGGCGAACAGGCGGAAGTAGTACCGGTGCATGCCCACGGGCGGCATGGGGCCCCCGTAGTTCTGGCGGCGGAAGTCGTTCTGACCCTGGCGGGCGCCCTCGGGGAGGACGTCCGGCGTGGCGCCTTCCGGCAGGCCCTGGGCCGAAGGTGGGATGTTGTAGACAACCCAGTGGGAGAAGGTCATTTGGGGATTGCGCGGGTCTGGCGCGTCCGGATCCTCCACGATGAGGGCCAGGCTCTTCGTCCCGGCGGGCATGCCCGTCCATTGAAGCGGCGGTGAGATGTCCTCGCCCTCGCCGGTGTAGGCAATGGGGATGAGGTCGCCGTCCTTGAAGCGGGGGGACGTGAGCACGAGCGGCTTCGGCATGGAGTCCTCCAGAGGTGTCACGGTGGGTTGACGCGTATCGGGTGCAAGCTGGCGACGCAGGCGCCCGGGCGCCGAGGAGCGGGCCGGCCGGCGCCCGGAGGCTGGCCACCCGGGCGTTGGGGCAGGCGCCCCCATCCCCATGCGCCTGCTCGGGCCGCCGGACCCCAGCGCCTCACCCAGAGGCGAACCCGGGCCCTGGCGAGCCCCCAGGAAGGGCCCTCGATTCCATGCGGGGCAGATCGGCGATAGCTGAGCTTGCCGAAGCGGCAATCGCCACTGGGGGCCGGGGGCCGCTGCCCATGGTACCGGTTGCGTGTGCCGCGTGTTCGGTGTTAAGCGGCGCCCCGCGTAGAGGGGTTGGATCGGCGGGGTTGGAAAAGCGAGGTTTTCCCAGGGTTTGGGGAGGCGTCCGAATGGAAGTGAAAGAGCCCCGGAAACCGGGCGGTTCGGACGGCAGCGAGTTGGGGGAGACGGCCCGGCAGATGAGGGCGGCGCAACCCTACATCTCGGCGGTGTGGAAGCTGGTGGGCGGATCGGTGGTGGGCGTGCTGGGCGGCTACTGGCTGGATGGGTGGTTGGGGACGGGCCCCTGGTTGATGGTGGTGATGAGCCTGGTGGGTATCTGCGTGGGCTTCTATGGGTTCCTCCATGAGATGGCCCGGCTGGGGAAGCGGAAGTGACGGCGCGTGGCGGCGGTAGCGGGACGGACTCCTTCAAGAGTCATGCGGCGCTGGCGGGTGGCGTGGCGGTAGTGGGCCTGGCGCTGGCGGCGTTGATGCCGCAGGTGGTGGAGGACCGGGTTTCGGCGGTGTGGGGCGTGGGGCTGGCGGCGGTGACGGGCGCGGTGGCGCTGGTGCTGAAACGGCGGGCGGTGCGGCAGGACCTCAATGCCGCGCTGAAGGTGGTCGGAATCATCTTTGGCCTTCGGGCCGTGGGCGTGTTGGCGGGGCTGTTGGGCGTGGTGTCGCGGGGAATGGCGGCGGTGCCGTTCATCGCCGGCTTCTTCGGCGTCTACTTCGCGCTGCAGTGGATTGAAGTGAGCTACGTGATGGCCGCGTCGAAGGAATCGGCGGGCGGAGACGAGTGATGCGCAAGGCAATGGTGCTGTTCGCCAGTCTGTTTGCTGCCACGGCGTGGGCCGCGGGGTCCGAAGACGACGTGCCAGGGTACATCCTCCACCACGTCGTGGACTCGCCCTACATCGAGATCGAGGTCCCGCTCAGCACCCCCATCAAGGTGCTGGAATTCCCGAAGTGGCACGTCCCGCTGAAGGCCAACGGGTGCGCGCCCCGGATGACGGAGCACGGCGAGGAGGTTCCGGGCTTCATGGAAGGCTGCCTGGACCTGTCCCTCACGAAGCACGCTGTCATGGTGTTTCTGGCCGCGCTGCTGGTGATGGCCACCCTGTTCATCTGGAGCAACCGCGACAAGACGAAGCTGGTGCCGCGCGGCGCGGGCGCCAACCTCCTCGAGATGCTGGTGTTGTTCATTCGTGACGAGGTGGCCATCAAGAACATCGGCAAGGAGGAGGGCCCCCGCTATGTGCCCTTCCTGCTCAGCGTGTTCTTCTTCATCCTGTTCATGAACCTGCTGGGCATGATTCCCTGGATGGCGGCCGCCACCGGCAACGTGTCCGTCACCTTGGCGCTGGCGGTGTGCACCTTCGTCATCACCCAGGCGGCCGGTATCCGCGCGGCGGGTCTGGGCGGCTACCTGAAGCACCTGACGGGTGGCGTGGCCCCCTGGCTGTGGCCCATCATGATTCCGGTGGAGGTGCTGGGTCTGGTCACCAAGCCCTTCGCCCTCACGATGCGTCTGTTCGCCAACATGCTGGCGGGCCACATCGTCCTCTTCTTCCTCCTGGGCCTCATCTTCATCCTCGGCCACCCCGCGGTGGCGACGGTGAGCGTGCCCTTCGCCTTCGCCTTCTACCTGCTCGAGCTGTTCGTGGGCTTCGTGCAGGCGTACGTCTTCACGATGCTGTCGGCGCTGTTCATCGGCATGAGCGTGGCCATGGGTCACCACCATGACGACCACGGCCACGACCACCCGGAAGCGGGCCCCAGCCACGACCACGGCAAGGCGCACCACGTCTAGGTCGTTCTGACGAGTTAGCGGGGCGCTGAAGTCCGGTGCCCCGGTCGAAGACCCGGCGGTTCGAAAGGCCGCCGGAGGTAGTCCTCAAGGGACATCACGACCCCCCCACAAGCGGGTCCACGCTACGAAAGAACAAGTGTCACCATGACCAACCTCGCTCTTGCCTTCCTCGCCGCCGGTCTGGGTGCCGGTCTCTCCATCATCGGTGCCGCGCTCGGCATTGGTAAGCTGGCCGCCGCCGCCATGGACGCCACGGGCCGTCAGCCGGCCGCGGGCGGCGACATCCGCACCACGATGATCATCGCGGCGGCCCTCATCGAAGGCGCCACGCTGTTCGCGCTGGTCGTTTGCGTTCTGCTCGCCACCAAGTCTTAAGGCGAGCGCAGGTCGAGTCATCGCTGGACGGTCGCCGGTGCCCGTAGGGAATTCCACCGCGGGCGCCGGCCGCTCCTGCCGCGGAAACCGAAGTCTTCGCAGCATCCCTCCCTCACGCTGGACATCCCGCCATGTTCCTGCCCTCCGTCCTCGCCGCCAGTAACCTCGTGAAGGTCCAGCCGGGCCTCATCTTCTGGACCCTTGTCACCTTCATCCTCGTCGCCATCGTCCTGAAGATGAAGGCGTGGGGCCCCATCCTTTCGCTGGTCGAGGAGCGCGAGAAGCAGATCGCCAACTCCATCGAGAGCGCCAAGCGTGAGCGCGCCGAGGCGGAGAAGCTGCTGGCCGACCAGAAGACGGCCATCGCCGAGGCCCGTCGCGAGGCCGCGGAGATGATGCGCCGCAACACGCAGGAGATGGAGAAGTTCCGCGAGGAGCTCATGGCCAAGAGCCGCAAGGAGGCCGAGGAGCTCAAGCTGAGCGCGCGTCGCGAGATTGACGAGCAGAAGGCGAAGGCCATCGCCGAGGTCCGCTCCATGGCGGTCGACCTGGCCATGGAAGTCGCCGGCAAGCTCATCAGCGAGCGCATGGACGACAGCAAGCAGCGCGCGCTGGCCGAGCAGTTCGTCCAGGGCCTGCCGCTGAACGGCACCAGCGCTACCGGCGCCGTGCGCCGCACTGCCTAATCCCCTTTTGGGGAAGCGCGCCCCCCGGCGCGCGTGTTCCAGGGAATCACCATGGGTCTATCCATCGGAATCGTCGGGCTGCCCAACGTCGGCAAGTCCACCCTGTTCAACGCGCTGTCGGCCGCGGGCGCGCAGGCGGCCAACTATCCCTTCTGCACCATCGAGCCCAATGTGGGCGTGGTGCCCGTGCCGGATGACCGCCTGGACCAGCTGTCCGCGCTCATCAAGCCGCTGAAGAAGGTGCCCACCTCACTGGAGTTCGTGGACATCGCCGGCCTGGTGCGCGGCGCGTCCAAGGGCGAAGGCCTGGGCAACCAGTTCCTGGGCAACATCCGCCAGGTCAACGCCGTGCTCCACGTGCTGCGCTGCTTCGAGGACGACAACGTCACCCACGTCGAGGGCGGGGTGAATCCGGTGCGGGACCGGGACGTGGTCGACACGGAGCTGTGCCTCAAGGACCTGGAGACGGTGGAGAAGCGCCGCGAGCGCACCTTGAAGAACACGAAGGTGGGCGGCAAGGCCGGCGAGGAGGCCAAGGCCGAGGTGGCGTTGCTGGACCGCATCAAGGCGAGCCTGGACAACGGCATCACCGTGCGCGCCCAGAAGCTCACCGAGGAGGAGAGCGCTGTCATCCATGACCTGTTCCTGCTCACCGACAAGCCCGTGCTGTACGTGGCGAACATCGGCGAGGCGGAGCTGGGCAAGGAGGACGCCAACCCCCACGTGAAGGCTGTTCGGGAGATGGCCGCGAAGGAGGGCTTCGAGGTCGTGGTGCTCGCCGCCGCGCTGGAGTCCGAAATCCAGCAACTTCCGGAGTCGGAGCGTCCGGGCTTCCTGGAGAGCGCGGGCCTGTCCGAGCCGGGCCTGCACAAGGTGGTGCGCGCCGGCTACAAGCTGCTGGGCCTGTGGACGTACTTCACCGTGGGCGAGCAGGAGTGCCGCGCGTGGACCATCCACCAGGGCTACAAGGCCCCGCAGGCCGCCGGCGTCATCCACTCCGACTTCGAGCGCGGCTTCATCAAGGCCGAGGTGATGCGCTGGGAGGACCTGGTGAAGCTGGGCAGCGAGTCCGCAGTGAAGGAGAAGGGCATGCTGCGCGTGGAAGGCAAGGAGTACGTCGTCCAGGACGGCGACTGCATGCACTTCCGCTTCAACGTGTAGCGGTCAGCACACGGCAGTCATCGCGGGCGCTGTGCTTCCGGACGGTTCAGTCTGGAGGCGGCGCCCGCGAGCCGTTTCAGGGCCTGGCGGCTCAGAAGCCGCGCGGGCCTTGCAGCACGGTGTAGACCCAGATGCCCACGGCGATGAGCGCCAGCACGGTGGTGAGGGTCGCCGTGCGCCGCATGCGTGGGCGTTCCTCCACCGGGTGGCGCGAGGCGAAGAGCCACATGCCGCCGACCCGCAGGACGAGGAACATGAGGAGCAGGAGCGGGCCGACCACCTGCCAGCCCGAGGGACGCATCAGCACCACGCCCCAGGAGGCGAGGAAGGCGACGTTGCCGAGCAGTGAGGCGATGGCGAAACGGGGATATACGCGTCGAGTGTCCACGGCGCGGGAGTTTCCCCTCACGCGTGCGTGCCTCCAACGACGGACTTCGTTGGGTGCGCGGCAGGAGACAGTGGCCGTTGGCTCAGTCCCGCGTCACGCCGTGCCTGGACGCTTCGCTTCCACGTAGCGGGCCCGGGGGCGCAGCAGGTGGCCTTGCTCGCGTTGCTCCAGGACGTGGGCCACCCAGCCCGCCGCGCGCCCCACGGCGAACAGCGTGGCGCCAGCGCCCGGAGGCAGCCCCAGCGCTCCGGCGAGCATCACCAGCCCGAAGTCCACGGACGGGGGCGGATGTCCCGCCGCGCGCATGGCTTCCAGCACGGCGCTGGCGATACGGACACTGGCAGCCTCGGGGCTCACGGCACGAGCAGCTTCCACCAGCGGCGGCGTTCGCGGGTCTCCGTCCGGGTAGAGCTGATGGCCGAAGCCGGTGATGGCCTCACCGCGCCGCAGCCGCTCCCGGATGACCTCCGCGGCACGCTCCGGCCGTCCCACCTCCACGAGCAATGCCTCCACGCGGTCGCAAGCCCCTCCATGCTTGGGGCCGGAGAGCGCGGCCAGTGCGGCGCTCAGGCAGGCGTAGAGGTCCGCGCCGGAGGAGGCCACCACGCGCGTGGCGAACGTGGACACGTTCAGCTCATGGTCCGCGCACAGCACCAGCGCGCGGTTGAGCAGCTCCGGTGCGCGCTTCAGGCGGGTGTTCCAGGCGCGCGCCAGGGATTGCGCCACCGTGGGCTCGTTCAAGGCTTGCGTCACCCGCCCCGGCGCGTTCGCCACGCAGACCCACGCGGACAGGTGGCGCAGCAACCTCCGGGCGCGGGCCCGCTCCTGCTCGGGCGGAGAGGCAAAGCGCACCTGGTCCCGTGTGCCTAGAAGTGGCACGAGCGCAGACAGCGCGGCCACGGGAGGTGTTCCACGGGGCAACAGCTTCGCCAGCTCGGATGGTGGAAACGCCGGCTCGGGTGAGGGCCACCGTGACGCTTCTTCGGGCAGCGTGCCTGTCCACAACAGCTCGGCCACGTCCTCGAACGCGCGCCCCTCCACCGCGAGCGTCACCGCCGAGTGGCCTCGGTACGCGAGCCCCTCCGCGCCCACGCGGGACACCGACGAGTCGATGACGGGCTCGCCCCAGCGCAATGCGCCCGAGGCTACCGCTGCGTGTCCCGCTCTCGCGTCGTGCCGCGCTTTCAGGCGCTCCAGGTCGGAGCGCACATAGCGGTTCTCCTTGGTGCCTCGCTCCGGCACGCAGCGCACGAGGCCTCGGCTCACGTAGGTGTAGAGCGTGGCTCGCTTCACGCCCAGGAGCGCGGCGGCCTGTGCCGCGGTCACCAGTTCCTCCTCAGGTCGATGGTCGAATCGAGATTGAGAGCGTCCGCCCTTGGGCCTACTCATGTCTCACGCACCTCCGCGAAGGCCATTGTCGACTCGACTGGATGACGTGTCGATACGTCCCCAGGTCGGCGGGGCCCGCGTGTGCCCGCGAGGAGAGGAGCCTGTCATGCAGGTGGACTTCGGACGCACGTCGTCGGACTACGTGAGGCACCGGGCGGGCTTTCCGGAAGCCTTCTTCGAACGGCTCGACAAGGAGGGCCTCCTTCGTCAGGGCCTCCGCGCCGTCGACCTGGGGACGGGCACGGGCACGGTGGCCCGGGGATTGGCACAGCGCGGCGCCGTGGTGACGGGGCTGGATGTGTCCGCGGACATGCTGGATGCCGCCCGTGGGCTCGCTGCTGGAATGGGCCTGGGCATCGACTTCCGACAGGCGCCCGCGGAGAACACGGGCCTGCCGTCACAGGCGTTCGACCTGGTGGTCGCGGGACAGTGCTGGCACTGGTTCGACCGGCCCGCCGCGGCGCGTGAGGCCGCGCGGTTGCTCGTTCCCGGGGGCCGTCTGGTCATCGCCCACTTCGACTGGCTGCCGCTGCCCGGCAACGTGGTGGAGGCCACCGAGTGGCTCATCGAGCGCTTCAACCCGGGCGCGCCCGCGCCCTTCGTGCCCTTGAGCCAGTCTTCCGGTGTCTATCCTCCGTGGTTCCGCGACGCCGCCGAGGCGGGCTTCACCCGGCTCACCTCGTTCTCCTTCGACGTGTCCGTGTCGTACAGCCACCGCGCGTGGCGGGGCCGCATCCGCGCCAGCGCGAAGGTGGGCGCGTCCGTGCCCGCGACCACGGTGAGCCGCTTCGACGCCGCGCTCGCGGACCTGCTCGCCGGGAGCTTTCCGGCGGACCCGCTCGACATTCCCCACCGCGTCTTCGCGCTGCTCGCGACGCGACCCTGAACAGGAGCACCTGCCCATGTCCTCGCATCCTCACGTCGTCCACGAGCCCGAGCTTCCCTGGATCGAAGTCACGCAAGGTCCCCGGGTGGAGTACCGCCGCAAGCAGTTGGGCGCCGCCGCCAAGGGCCGCAAGCTGGGGTGCAGCTTGATGGAGCTGCCACCCGGCAAACACGCGTGGCCGCGGCACTACCACCTGGCCAACGAAGAGGCCTATTTCATCCTCGCGGGCACGGGCCGGCTGCGCCTGGGGGACGACACTGTCGCCATCAAAGCGGGCGACTACGTGGCGCTGCCGGTGGGGCCTGGTGGCGCGCACCAGCTCCTCAACGACGGAACTGAGACGCTGCGCTACCTCGCCTTCTCCACCATGGTGGAGCCGGACGTCATGGTGTACCCGGACTCAGGGAAGGTGGTCATCTCCGCGGGCAGTGCTCCTGGGGGCGACAAGGCGGCTCGGACCCTGTTCACCACGCTGCCCCTCTCCGCGGAGGTGGACTACTGGAGCGGTGAGGAGCGATAGGCTGTGGGGCTCGATGGCCCCATTGCTCGACGTGCTCATCCAGGAGCGACTCCTCAAGGACCGCGATGCCGCCGCGGCGCTGCTGCCGCGTGGCGAGCCTCCCCATGTGTCCATGCTGCGTCTGTGTGACGCGGGCCTGCTCGAAGGCGGCTTGTCCGTGGGGTACGGCGTGCGCGCCGACGAACTGGTGGGGCCGCTCACCACCGCCATGGGCGGCGCGGCCCGCCGCTTCAAGGTGGTGGACGTGCGCGAGCGCCCCGTACTGGAGCTCCACGTCATGGCCGGTGACGTGACGGAGCGCTGGGAGGTGGAGGACCTGTCCGCGTTGGTGCACAACCTCAACAGCCTCTATCGCGATGCGCCGGACGTGCGCGCGGTGGCCGAGCTGGGCGAGTGGGAGGATGCGCTCCAGCTCTGGTGCGTGGACAAGCGCGCCCTGCCGAGGCTCGCGCGCCAGCCCTTCTTCGCACCGCGCAACGCCCGGGCGCTGATGAACCCTTCGGGGGAGTGAGTCCCCCAGGGGGCCCGCACTCGCGGTAGACCCGGTTTCTGAGGCAGCATGAGGGGGCATGCGCTTCGTCCTCTCCTGCCTGCTCGTGTTGCTCCCGGCGTCCCCCGCGTTGGCGGAGCTGGATTCCTTCGGCCTGGGCTCGGGCCGCGATGGCGCGCTGTCCGTCTCGACGGTGGGGCGCGTCCTCAATGCCGCCACGCCGCTGACGGACCTCGCGGTGGCCGGCGCCCGCGACGTTCCGGTGCAAAGCGTCTCGGGCTTCACCGCCGGCACGTTGGTGCTCCTCCATCAGAGTGGTGGGGCGCAGGAGGCAGTGGTCTCCAGCGATGGCGGCACCCTGGAGCTTCGACGGATGGGCCACTGGGAGCTGGCGCGCGTGGATGCCGTGACGGCCTCGCCGCCCGTGCTGCGCCTCTCCGAGCCCCTGGTGCATGCCTACACCGCGCCCGGCGCGCAGGTGGTCTCCGTGCCCGAGTACACGAACGTCCTCGTGTCCGCGGGCGCCACCGTCATGGCCCGCCCATGGGATGGGCGCAGCGGCGGCATCCTGGCCTTCCTTGCCACGGGCACGGTGACGAACCAGGGCCTCATCAGCGCGGAAGGAATGGGCTTCCGGGGCGGGCTCTTCGTCAATCACGCGGACCTCATTGGCTGCACCGACCTGGACCTCACTCCCGAGGCAGGTGGTGCCTACAAAGGGGAGGGCCTGCGGATGGGCCGCTTCGGCACGGCCTCGGGGCGCGGCTCCGTGGCGGGTGAGGGCGGCGGTGGCAACTGCCACAACGCGGGTGGTGGCGGAGGCGGGAATGGGGGCCGGGGCGGTGTCGGGGGCCGCACATCGGAGGCGGACATGACGCGGGACGAGGGCGGTTTCGGTGGCGCGCCCGCGAAGTACTCGCTCATCGACAAGTTTGTCTTCGGGAGTGGCGGTGGCGCGGGGGAGGGCAACGATGACCTGGGCTCGAGTGGCGGCGCGGGCGGCGGAGTTGTGTTCATCCGGGCCAGGGCGTTTTCGGGCGCCGGGCGCTTCTCCGCGGATGGGCTCGCCGCCAGCCACACGCCGGGCGACGATGGCGCGGGCGGTGGTGGCGCGGGCGGTGTCCTCATCCTTCGCGCGCAGGACTCACTGTCCTGCGGGAGCGCCCGAGCCGCGGGCGGCAACGGTGGCAACGTCAGCTACCCGGGCTGGGTGCTCGGCCCGGGCGGCGGTGGTGGTGGCGGCGGCGTGCTGCTGCAAGGGGCGATGGCGTCGTGTCCCAGGAGCATGTCGGGCGGCGCTGCTGGGACCCTCACCCCGTCGGATGGTGGAACGCATGGCGCGGGTACGGGGAGCGAAGGCTTCGCCGAGGAATACCACGTGGCCTACCGCACGCCCGGGACGCCGTCTGTCAGCTCTCCCGTGTCCGGAGCGGTGGGCGTTCCTCACCGTCCTCGCATCGAAGGCCAGGCGGACCCTGGCGTTCGAGTCCTCGTGTTCGTCGATGGCGTGGAGCGGCTTCAGGTGAGCTCTGGCGCGGATGGTGTGTTCACCGCTGGCATCCCTCCGCAGCAGGCGCCGCTCGATGTCGGCACGCACACGGTCCACGTGGTGACGGAGGGGCTGGGGGCGTACAGCGCGCCCTCCGCGCCTGTGTCGTTCTCTGTCGCGGCCACCTTGGAGGATGGTGGCGTGGTGGTGGAGCCCATCCTGGTGATTCCGCAGGACGGGGAGACGGTGGGAACCACGCCGTTGTTCGCGGGCGTCGCGCCCAACGGGCAGACGGTGGGCATCGAGGTGGACAATGGCCCCGAGGTCATCATCCCCGTGGATGGCGCGGGCCGCTTCCGCTACCAGTGGCCTGCTGAATCGCCGCTGACGCCGGGCCCTCATTTCGTCACCGTTCATTCGCACAACGAGGCGGGAATCAGCGGGCCCTACTCGCAGCCCATCCGATTCGAGTCCCAGGCGGTGAGCGGCGAGGGTGACGGAGGGACGTCCGGGCAGGATGCGGGCACGTCCCAGGGAGATGGCGGCACCCAGGTCCCGGAGGACGGCTGGCCGGTGCTGGTGGTCCCCGCTGATGGCGAGGTGGTGGACTCCACGCCGCTCTTCGCGGGCGCGGCGACGGCTGGCGCCACGGTGGTCATCGAGGTGGATGGCATTGAAGTCGCCACGGTGACGGCCGATGACACCGGGGCCTTCCGTTACCAGGTGCCCCGCGAGAGCGCGCTGTCCGTGGGCGCGCACAGCGTCGCGGCGCAGGAGCAACTCGTCACCTCCAGCCGCGTGCCGGCGCGCTCGCGGACCACGGGCTTCGAGGTGCGGGGGCCCGCGGCGCTCGACGTGGGGTGTGGCTGCGGCGCATCGCCCGTGGGCGTGGTGGGCTCCTGGGTGCTGCTGGCGGGACTGGCCGGCCTGTCGCGGCGGCGGCGCGGATAGCGGTCCGCGAACGGCCGGCCTGCCCGGTGCGCTAGTCGTCGCCGAGCAGGCTGCCCAGTCCGACACCACCCAGCACGCTGCCCTCGTCGCGAGCGCCACCCGGGCGCGAGGCGGAGAGGATGCGGCCCGCGAGCCGGCTGAACGGGAGCGACTGGAGCCACACCTTGCCGGGGCCGCGCAGGGTGGCGAAGAAGAGGCCCTCGCCGCCGAAGAAGGCCGTCTTGATGCCGCTCACCATCTGGATGTCGTAGTCCACGGTGGGCTGGAACGCGACGATGCAGCCGGTGTCCACGCGCAGCAGTTCACCCGGGCCCAGCGTGCGCTCGTGCAGCGTGCCGCCGGCGTGGATGAAGGCGAGCCCGTCACCCTGGAGCCGCTGCATGATGAATCCCTCGCCGCCGAACAGGCCGGTGCCCAGCTTCTTCTGGAAGGCGATGCCCAGCGTCACGCCCTTGGCCGCGGCGAGGAAGCTGTCCTTCTGCGCAATCAGCTCGCCACCGAGTTCACCCAGGTTCACCGGGATGATTTTGCCCGGGTAGGGCGCGGCGAAGGACACCTTGCGCTTGCCGCCACCGCTCTTGTTGAGGAAGACGGTGGTGAAGAGGGACTCGCCCGTCAGCAGTCGCTTGCCCGCGCCGAGCAGCGAGCCGAAGAAGCCACTCGTCTTCTCCGAGCCGTCACCGAAGATGGTCTCCATCTCGATGCCGTCTTCCATGTACATGAGGGTGCCGGCTTCGGCGACCGCGGCTTCTCCCGGGTCCAACTCCACCTCGACGAACTGCAGGTCCTCGCCGTAGATGTGGAAGTCCACTTCGTGCATGCGTGCCATGGATGCGCTCCGTCGTGAGGGAAACGGCGCGCACCATAGCCGCCCCGCGGTGGGCTACCGCGACAGAATCAAAGCCAGGGTGGCCACGAGCCGGGCGTCGTCGCCGCCAATGGCAGGCGGAATCGACAGCGATACCGGGTTCTCCAATCCGGCGAGACACGAACGCCAGCCTTGATAGCGACCTTCCGCGGAGGCCGTGAGCTGGTAGCTGCACCGGCCCACGTCGCCCTTGAACGTCTGCGGCGTCACCTGGAAGTCGGTGAGCTGCCCACCGAACGTACCCTTGGCGCGCAGGGCTCCTTCTTCCTGCGTCATCCGCAGGTCCACGGGACCGCTTCCATAGATGCCGCGGATCCGCGCGGCGTCCAGCGTGAGGTTGAGGGGCCTGCCGAAGGCCCGGCCTCGAAAGAAGTCGTCGCTGAAGCCGACCTGCAGGTCTGGGCTGGTGAGGTCGCGGTCGGTGACACGCGCGTTGAGCGCGACCCGAGGCGTTCGCAGGTCCAGGTACTGGACGGGCTGGGCCCAGGCCGAGCCTGCCGCTGCAAGCATTGCGGCTGTGAAGATACGTGAAGTTCTCATGCGTTGAACGTAGCTGGCTCGCCAACCCGTCGCCCGTGTCTTAGGTGTGGTGCACGAGATGAGGCGTTGACCCGCCTGGCGTACGGGCGGGTTGCCGGGCATCGGCCCTAGGCGGTCGTTATGTCCCCGCGTTCCGGGCGCGGTCATGGCTGGCACCGGTGAGAAGGAGGACGTCGTTCGTGGCGGAGCTGACCCCAGGTGTGGAGCCGGAGGCCCGGCGGCCCAGAGTGTCCCTGTCGCTGGCATTGCGGTGGTTGATGTCGCTGGGTGGCATCCTCACGCTGATGGGCGGGCTGCACGCGTACATCGCGGTGCGCCTGTTCGTGAGCCCGCAGCTGCCCCTGCCGTGGGCATGGCTGGGGCCCGTCCTGGTGGCGCTGCTCTTCCTGGCGCTGCCAGTGGGGATGGTGGCGTCGCGCCGCGAACCGACCTTCTGGACGCAGGCGCTCCAGTGGACGTCCTACGTGTGGCTGGGGGCCTTCGGCATCCTGCTGAGCGCGGTGGTGGTCGCGGACCTGGTGGGGCTGGGCCTTTCGTGGTCGGGCGTGGTGACGGACGCGCTGGCCCTGACCCGGGGCAAGGCCCTGGCGGCGGTGGGGGTGACGGTGCCGGCGGTGGTGTACGCCTTCATCACGGCGCGTGGCCGGGCGACGGTGGAACGGGTGACGGTGCCGGTGGTGGGCCTGGCGCCCGGGCTCAGCGGCATGAAGGTGGTGCAGATTTCGGACATCCACGTGGGGCCCACGTTGGACGGACGCTGGCTGCGGCGCGTGGTGGAGCAGGTGAACGCGCTCCAGCCTGACGTGGTGGCGGTGACGGGCGACCTGGTGGACGGCACCGTGGACGCGCTGCGGGACGAGGTGAAGCCCCTGTCGGAGCTGCGCGCGTCACTGGGCGTCTTCTACGTCACCGGCAATCACGAGTACTACCACGGGGGCCCGGCCTGGGCGGCGGAGGTGGCGCGCCTGGGCCTCACCGTCCTCCAGAACGAGCACCGGGTGGTGGAGCGCGACGGAGCGCGGCTCACCATCGCGGGAGTGACGGACCATGACGCGGGGCACATCATTCCCTCGCATGCCAGCCGTCCGGAGCTGGCACTGCGCGGGGCGCCGCGGGGCGTGCCGCGTCTGTTGTTGGCCCACCAGCCCCGGTCCGCCCTGCGCGTGGCGGAGGCTGGCGTGGTGGTGGACCTGCAGCTTTCCGGGCACACGCACGGCGGACAGGTGTTTCCCTTCATGTTCCTCATCAAGTTGCAGCAGCCGGTGGTGCGCGGTCTGGCAACCATTGCCGGGGTGCGCGTCTATACCCACAGGGGGACAGGCTATTGGGGGCCGCCGCTGCGGTTGGGGCCCTCGCCTGAGATTGCGGAACTGACCCTGGTGCCTGCCCCGGGGTCATTGCACACCATGTGCAACTGTTGAGTATCCGCCTAGAATCCGGGACCTTCCTTGCTGAAGAGGGTCACTCCCCTGGATCTGGCAACGCTTAACAAGCTGCTCGCGGTCGGTGTGCAGAACGGTGCATCGGACATCCACTTCCGGCCGGGGGACCCGCCCATCTACCGGGTCAATGGCGCGCTCCGGCCCTTGAAGATGGAGAAGCTTCACGCGGACCACACGCGACAGGTGGCAGTCCATGTCGTGTCGGACCCCGAGGTGAAGAAGCAGATTGACACGCTTCAGGAGTGCGACGCGTCCTACAGCCTCCCGGGCGTGGCGCGCTTCCGGGTGAATATCTACCGGCAGCGGGGCTCGCTGGCGTGCATCCTGCGCATCATCCCGGATGAAATCCCAACCATTGACGGACTGGGATTGCCGCAGGTGTTGAAGAAGATTGCCGGCAACGAGCGCGGGCTGGTGCTGGTGACGGGCGCGACGGGCTCGGGGAAGAGCTCCACGCTGGCGGCGATGATTGACCACATCAACCGCACGGAGAACCTGCACGTCCTCACCATCGAGGACCCCATCGAATTCATCTACAAGAACATCAAGTCCTCCATCTCCCAGCGGGAGATTGGTCCGGACACGCAGAGCTTCGCGATTGCCCTGCGCGCGGCGCTGCGCCAGGACCCGGACGTCATCCTGGTGGGCGAGATGCGCGACACGGAGACCATCGACATCGCGCTCAAGGCGTCGGAGACGGGGCACCTGGTGCTCTCCACGGTGCACACGACGGATGCGTCACGCACCATCAACCGCCTGGTGTCGGTGTTCCCCGCCGAAGAGCAGACGATGGTGCGCATGCGCCTGGCGGACTGCCTCAAGGCCACGGTGTCGCAGCGCCTGCTGCCCCGGGCCAGCGGCAAGGGCCGCACCGTGGCGCTTGAAATCATGGTGCAGACGAAGACGGTGGAGCAGTACATCCGCGACGACCGCGCCAACGAGCTGAAGGACGTCATCGAGAAGGGCCGCGACATGTTCGGCATGCAGTCCTTCGACCAGCACCTGACGCAGCTCTACCGGGAGGGGCTCATCACCCTGGATACGGCGCAGAGCGCGGCCTCCAACCCGGCCGACTTCCAGCGCGCGCTCGAGTTCGAGTGAGCGCCACGAGCGCCGCCTTGCCCGAGGGGGCAGGGCTGGCGCTTTCTGTCAGGGCGGGGCCCCTGAGGCGTAGGTCGGCGGCGTAGAATCCACGCCACGCTGAGGGGGCTGCCGATGCTGACGTTCGAGGTGGATGCCGTCGAGGAGGCCTCGACGCCTCCTGTCACCGCGCCGTTGGGGACGTTCGTGGAGGATGCGCTCTGGATGGCGCCCGGGCCGGACACGCGGGTGCTGGAAACGCATGGCGTGCACCCGTTGCTCGCCGCCGTCCACACGGCCTTCGCGGAGCATCGGCCGCTGGTGCTCTCGCCGGACGCCATCTGGCTCACGATGGCGCAGGGCGTGGCGCAACACATCCGGTTGAACGGGGAGTCCCTCCGTGACCGCCTCGTCCGGCATGAGGGCCGCAAGAAGCTGACCGTCGAGCGAGCCAACTGGTGCCCCAGCCGCCTCCTCCCAAGGTGGATGGGCTCGAGCTTGATGGCTGGATCGTAACGGGTGGGCGGCCAGGGATGCGCCTCCTGAGCGCCCAGCAACCGGCCGCGGAGGTTCCTGTCGTTGGTACTTCCCTCGTGGCTGTGCTCATGCACGCACTGGAGCACGGCGGCTCCACCGACCTCCCCGTCTTGGGGATGCTCGGCGACCGGCTGTTGCCCTGGGAACGCCTGCGCAAGTAACGCGAGCGCACCTGTCCCCACCTGAAACGACGGGTCACTCTAGACCCGATACACCTGGATAGGTGTTACTTCCGACCCACTGAACAGACGTGTCAAAGCGTCCGTCTCCGCGGGTTTGGAGGTCCCGTAAACCAGGAACTATGCCCGAAAATTGAAGCAAAGATTGATATTTCCGCTATTGCTGGTTATTGTCGCGTTGTGTCCAGCGCCCCCTCCCCCCTGATTCGCCGTGCGCAGTCCCTCCTCGATACCCGCCACCTGGTGGAGGCTGGCGCACTGCGTCTTCCCATCGAGCCCACTCCCGCGCCCGCACGGCGTCACCGGAGCGTGCCCAAGGGGCCTCGGGTGATGCTCGTCTCGGAGGAGCCGCTCTTCCGGCTGGCCATGGGCCGCGAGCTGGCGTCAGACTTCGAGCTGGTCCCTACGTTGGGCATCGCGTCGGCGGACCGTCGGATGGACCTGGGCGTGGTGCCCGAGGCGGTGGTCGTGGACCTGGACTCCGTGGAGCGAGCGGCCGTGCCGACCTTCCTGGCGCGGTTGGTGGAGCGCGACCTGGCGGGGCCGCGCATCCTCGTGTCGTCCCACTTCCGTCCCGAGGTGGCGGCGGCCTACAGCGCCTCCAGCCTCACGCACTTCGCGCTGTCCCGCCCGTGGCGCCCGGGTGCGCTGCGCACGCTGGTGGAGTCCGTCATGGGCCTCTCCGGGCTGCGCGCCATGGCGGCGGGGCGCTGAGGAACATGGAATGAGCCACGCGTCCACCTTCTCTGATCGGCTGGTGGATGCGGGCCGGGGTCTGCTCACCGGTGTCACGAGCGCGTCGGTGGGAGTGGCTCGCAGCGTGGGCGTGGTGCTGAAGGCGATGGGCGGAGGCGTGGCGCAGTGCGCGCGCGGCCGGCCTCGCGAGGGACTGCCCCAACTGGGCCAGGGACTGACGCGCGTGGCGCAGCTTCCCGCGGATGCCGTGTTGATGGTGGGCGGGCGCGTGCTCAGCTCGGTGCAGGTGCTGGTCGGTCTGGAGCCGCCGGGCCGCCGCCTCACGGCGGATGAAATCGTCCGTCTGCGACCCGTCTTCGGAGACAGCCTGAACTACGCGGCGGTGCGGGTGAAGGTCGGCCGGCTGGGACTGCTGGGCCTCCCCGGGCGGGCCTTCGCGCACGGCAACACTGTCTTCGTCCCGCCTCGGAGCGGGGGCGTGGATTTCGGCCTGCTCGTCCATGAGCTGACGCACGTGTGGCAGCACCAGCACGGCGGCACGGCCTACCTGAGCGCCGCCCTGGCCGCGCAGTGGTCCGGCGATGGATACGACTGGCGCAAGGGAGTGAGCCGCGAGAAGCGTTGGGCCCAGCTCAATCCCGAGCAACAGGCTCAGCTCATCGAGGACGCCGCCGTCGCCGGCCTCATCCCCGTCACCACGTCTGTGTCCCCGCGCATGAAGCTGCGGGGCTGGTCCGACGCGGCGCTCGACCTGCTGGATGAGGCCGTGGTCTGCCTGCACGCGGGCCGCGGCGCGCCCTGAGCACTCACAGCTTGGGCGGGGCCAGCGGGTCATGCTCGGAGAGGAGCCGGGACACGCGCGCCTCATCCAGCCGCGTGCCGAGCTGGTCCATTTCATGCTGGTCACGCACCGTCTTCGACAGGCTGAAGGTCGAGCCGACGGTGAAGAGCAGGCCCATGCCCAGGAAGGACTTCACCCAGATGTCCACGGGCAGGTTCCAGATACCGACCGCCGTCACTCCGACGGAGAGGACGAAGGAAAGCCAGGTCTGGGCGACCCAGGCGGAGCTGTGGGCAACGACGACCTTCGGCGTGGCGCGGGACATGGCGACTTCCTCCTCGTGGCGAGTCGTGCTCGCTGACGGGAAGAACCATGCGCCTTTCCACCGTAAAGCGCATGGAACTAATTGAAGCGCCATTGATAACCTGGAGTGAATGATTCAGCTCCAGCGGCTCGAAGGCTTCTACCGGGTGGCGCGCGCGGAAGGGTACGCGCGTGCCGTGCCCACCTTCCCGTATCCGATTACGCAGCCGGGAATCCATCAGCAGGTGAAGCGGCTGGAGGCGGAGGTCGGCGTGCCGCTCTTCGAGCGCGTGGGCAAGGACCGCGTGGTGCTCACGCCCGAAGGCCGCACGCTGTACGCGCACGTGGCGCCGTTCCTCGAAGGACTGGACACCGTGGTGCAGTCGCTGCGCAAGGGCGAGGTGGGCGGCACGCTGCGCATCCATGCCTCCGGCCACGTGCTGCGGCACCTGCTGCCCGCGTGGCTGCGCAAGCTCCAGGCGAAGCGGCCGGACATCGAGGTCGCCCTCTTCGAATCCAAGACGCCCGCGCTGGACGTGCTGCGCCTGGGGGACACGGATCTGGTGGTGGACCATCTGCCGGCGGTGCCCGATGACGTGGAGACGCGCGAGGTGGGGCGCACGCATCCCTTCCTCGTGCTGCCCGCGCACCACCCGCAGGCGAAGCGGAAGCAGGTGCGGCTGGAGCAGCTCCGTGACGACGCGTTCATCGCCTACAGCACGGACCGGTACCTGAGGGATCTGCAGCTCGCGGCGCTGGCGCGGGCGGGCGTCACGCCCAGGCGCCTGCACGCCGCGGATTCCTCGGAGACGATTCTGGGCTTCGTGGCCGCGGGGCTGGGCTTCTCACTGCTGGCCTCGCTCCTGCCGGGAGGTCCACGCGAAGCCGGCGTGGTGTCCAAGGCGCTTCCGGGCGCGGGCACCGGCACCGTCCACGCCGCCTGGCGCAAGACGGCCGCACGCAGCCCGCTCATCCAGGCCGCGTTGCAGCTGGCGCCGCGGCTCTGAGCCGCCGCGGGCGCGTGAACGCCAGCGGGGCCCCGGGTCCGCCTGGAAGGTCGGACGCGGAGCCCCGTGGGTGCTCGCTCATGTTCGTGCGGGCGCTCAGCCCTGGTACTGGTGCACTGCCATGATGGGGTAGTTCATGCTGGAGATGGTGACGCGCTGCGAACCATCCGAGTTGACGTTGTTGGAGCCGATGAACGTCGGCTTGCCGTCCTTCCAGCCCGCGAACATCACCACGTGCTGGCCGCCGTTGGTCTTCATGGAGACCACGTCACCCGGCTTCGCGTCCTTCAGGTCGATGCGCTTGAAGTTGGGGTCCCTGTCCAGCTTGGCCATCAGGCCCATCACGCTGTTGTCGTGCTGCGCGTCGGAAATCTGGCCCGCCTGCTCCAGCACGGCGGACACGAAGTTGGCGCAGTTGACGTTGTTGGGGACCCAGTCCTCCATGTCCGCGCCCACGCCGTTCTTCTCCAGCTTCAGCGAGCTCGCGTTCTTGTTCAGGTGCTGCGACGCGATTTCAAAGGGGCTGCCCTTGGGGCCGCGGATGCCGGGGCCGGAGCTGCTGGGGCCCTGCACGCCCTGCGCACCGCCGCTGCTGCCACCACCGCCCGTGGCGCCACCCGCGCCACCCGCGGAGCCGCTCTCGAAGGAGTCCCGCGAACCCGGGATGTTCAGCGACTTGCCGGCGTAGATGAGGTCCGCGTTCTTGATCTGCGGATTCGCCTTCATCAGCGCGCTGACGCTGGTGTTGTAGCGCTGCGCCAGGTGGGAGAGGGTGTCGCCCGACTTGATGCGGTAGCTGCTGCTCATGGGGGCTCCGTAGGGGGGTAGAGCGGCACGGGGGCGCCGCATGTACGTCTTGCACCTATTCTCGAAGGTTGAGACCTGGAGTTGCGTGCCTCTCGATTTTCGAGGCTGACACCGCGGAACCCCCTGTGATTCCAGCGGATTTCCCAGAAGGTGGGTCGAAAAACACTTCAAAAGGCGTCCTGGCGTCCGCAGAGGCTGCCAGCGCCAGCGAGCTGCCCTACCTTGGGCCGCATGAGCGCGCTGTCCCGGAGATTGAACCTGGACTGGGTGCTGCCCTCGCTGGCGGTGGGGGGCCGCTTCCCCATCGATACGGCGGAGCATCTCGCGGGGGCGCTTGGCATCCGCTGTGTGGTGGACGTGCGGGTGGAGGCCTGTGACGACGAGCACGTCCTGCGCGAGCACGGCATCACCTTGTTGCACCTGCCCACCGAGGACCTCCGGGCCATCCGTGGCGACCGGCTGGATGACGGCGTCGCGTGGGTGACGGAACAACTGGCCCGGGGCCACAAGGTCTACATCCACTGTGAGCATGGGGTGGGGCGCAGCGCGCTGCTCGCCTTGTGCGTCCTGGTGGCGTTGGGGCATCCCCCGCTGGAGGCGCTGTCCCTGGCGAAGCGGCGGCGCTGGCAGGTGTCGCCCAGCACGGAGCAGCTGCGCACCTTCATTGCGTGGGCGGATGCCTGGCGTCAGCGGAACGCGGCGACGTGGCGTGTGCCCAGGTTGGAGGAGCTGGCCGCGATTGCGCACAGCCACCTGACCCAGCCGCCACCCGCTTCCCGCGGGAATGAGGACTGAGGGAGCGCCGCGATGCTGGTGTCCGGAGAACATCCGCGAGAGGTGGACCCGACCGCGGAGGCGCGGGCGCTGGCCTGTGCCTGGTGGGAGGTGGACGCGCTACCGCCGGGCCTGACGCGCCACGCGGCGCTGGTGTCGCTGCTCATCCGCGCGGGGGAGTGGGCGCAGGGGGTCCTGGACGCGGAGCAGGTCGTCCATCAGGGCGAGGATGGCGACACGGTGCTGGCGCGGGCCTGCGAGTCCACGCTGCTGGCGCTGGGCCACGCGGTGGTGGCGTCCTGGACGGACGGCTTCCGCGCGGACCTGTCGCAGGTGGGCAGCTCGCTGGAGACGCTGGGTGGACTGGGGCTGCCGCAGCGGGTGCGGTGCAAGGTGCCTCGGGGGTATGCGCTTCAAGGCCTCTACCCGGAGAGCTACCTGGCGTCGGCGCGGGCGCTGCCGAAGCAGGGCGGCCCCTGTCGCGTCGTGGGCATTCGCGGCATCGGCACGGGACTGGCGGGCGTGGTGGCCGCGGCGCTGGGCACCCAGGCGTTGTGCTTCGTCCGGCCTCGCGGGCATCCCTACCGGCGCACGTTGTCGCTGTCACCCGAGCGGACCTCGCAACTGGTGGACGAGGCACGCGCGGGCTACCGCTTCGTGGTGGTGGACGAGGGTCCGGGACGGTCCGGCTCCTCGTTCGGCGCGGTGGCCGAATTCCTGGAGGCGCGTGGCGTGGCGCCTTCGTCTCTGTACTTCCTGCCGGGACACGGCGGTGACGTGGGACCTCACGCAACGCCGAGGCACCGGGAGCTCTGGCGCCGAGCCCAGCGCGGCGTGGTGGATTTCGAGTCGGTGATGGTGACGCCGACCGAGCCTTCACATGCGCTGGCCAGCTGGGTGGAGGACGTGACGGGTAAGGCGACCGCGCCGCTGGAGGACCTGGGTGCTGGAGGCTGGCGGAAGCACCTGCTGCACGACATGCCGAAGGCGGCGTGGCCCCCAGTGCACCGCTGGCGTGAGCGCCGCAAGTACCTGCTGCGCGCGGGCGGTCGGCCCTGGTTGCTGAAGTTCGCGGGCCTGGGGGCCTATGGCGCGCGCGCCTATCTCCAGACGCGGGTGTTGGCGGACGCGGGCTTGGGTGTGCCTGTCTCGGGGCTCAAGCACGGCTTCCTGGTGCAGCCGTGGCTGGAGGAGGCGCGGCCCCTGAGCGCGGTGGGGCGCGGGGTGGACCGCTGGGAGCTGGTGGCGCGCGTGGGGGCGTACCTGGGTTTCCGCTCGCGTCACTTCGGCAGGGTGGAGGAGGGGTGCGGCGCCTCCACGCGCGAGCTGTGGGAGATGGCTCGCTACAACACGGAGGTCGCGTTGGGGCGCGAGGTGGCGCAGGCCCTCCATGTGTGGATGCCCCGGCTGGGCGCGCTGGAGCGGATGGTGCGCCGGACGGTGACGGACAACCGGATGCATGCGTGGGAGTGGCTGGTGTTGCCCGGTGGCCGCGTGCTCAAGGTGGATGCGGTGGACCACCATCGGGCGCACGACCTGGTGGGCTGCCAGGACCTGTCCTGGGATTTGGCGGGCGCGGCGGTGGAGCTGTCGCTGGACTCGGAGGAGTTGGCCGCGCTCTGCGCCGTGGTGGAGCGCCACAAGGGCCGGCTTCCACCCCTGGAGTTGCTGCGCTTCCACCGGCAGGCCTACCTGGCATTCCAACTGGGGGACCATGCGCTGGCCGCCGAGTCCTACGACGCCCACGCGCCAGACGAGGCGGCCCGGCTGCGGCATGCCGCGGCTCGCTACGCGGAGTTGCTGCGTCGTGAGCTGGCCCCGGCCAGCAGCCGTCCGCTGATGGGCGGAGTGGGTGTGGGCGCGCGGATGTAATGACGCGCAGTTCCCTCGTTACTGTCACCCGCCGACATCTGGTGGCCCGCGGATGCCGAGGCGCTTGAAGCGGGCCAGGGCTCCGCGCATGGTGCTGGTGTGAGCTCCATTCCTCATCCTGACTTCACGGCCGCGCGTTTCTCCTCCTGTCCGGACGCGCGCTTCCAGCCGGCGCCCGCGGACGGCGTGTTGCCGGAGGGCTTCTTCACCACGACGAATCTGCCTACCTACGTGCGCGTGGGCGGCGCGTGGCGCATGCCGCGCGAGCCGCGCATGGACGGGGCGCTGGTGCTGGATGCGCAAGGCGAGCTGTGGATTCGCGAAGGCCGTCGCGTGCGTGCGGGCGAGCACGTGGTGGTGGGCTTCGCGGAGGACGGCAGCGAAGGCGTGTACGTGAACGCCGCCTACCTCGCGGGTGAGGGGGAGGGGGAGTTCAAGTTCATGACGAGCGCGGTGTCCCGCGAGAAGCCCATCGACTACGCGCACATGGCCCGGGTGCTGGTGGACGAGCGCGAGCGCGGGGGCTACCCCATCTGGGTGACGGGGCCGGCGCTGGTGCATTCGCGGGCGCGCGCGGACATGACGTGGTTCGTCGCCAATGGCTTCGTAGGCGCGCTGCTGGCGGGCAACGCGGTGGCGGTGCATGACATCGAAGCCTCCATCTTCGGCACCACGCTGGGGATGAGCGGCTCGGGCGAGGCCACCTCGGGCGGCCACGGCTTGCATATGCGCGCCATCAACAAGGTGCGGGCGGCGGGCTCCATCGCCAAGGCGGTGGAGGCCGGGGTGATTACCAACGGCATCATGCACGCGTGCGTGGTGCACAAGGTGCCCTTCGTGCTGACGGGCTCCATCCGTGATGACGGGCCGCTGCCGGACGTGGTGACGGACAACCTGGAGGCGCAGGTGGCCATGCGCGAGCACGCGGTGAAGTCCACCATGGCGGTGATGATCGCCACGGCGCTGCATGCCATCGCCACCGGAAACATGCTGCCGGCGTTCGTCACGGAGAAGGACGGCTCGTTGCGGGAGCTGCCCACCATCTGCGTGGACTCGTCCGAGTTCGTGGTGAGCAAGCTGAAGGACCGCGGCACGCACCAGGCCTTCGGCGTGGTGACGAACGCGCAGGACTTCATGCATGTCCTACGGCTGTACGTGGAGCGTGACCTGGCGGCGCGCGGGCTGCCGGTGCCGGGTGACGCGCTGAGGAAGTAGCGGGCGCCTTCCGGCCGCGACGGCGGGCCTGGCACCGGTGGCCAGGCTCGCCTCGGTGTCTCCGCGTCAGAACGACTCTTCCGGCACCTCCATCAGGTCCAGGTTGCCGTGCTCCACCATGCGGGCGGCGTGGGCGACGCCGGGCAGCACCTCGTGGCAGAACCAGCGGGCGCTGGCGAGCTTGCCCACGTAGAAGGCGCGGTCCCCGGGGTTGCTCTTCATGCGCTCCAGCGCGACCTCCGCGTGGCGCACCAGCAGCCAGCCGATGACGACCTCCGCGACGGCGGCCAGCACGCGGTTGCCCTGCAGGCCCACGTGGTAGACGGACTCGCCTAGCTTGCCCATCAGCGTGCCGAGCATCGTCTCCAAGTCGCCCAGCGCACGGCCCAGCGCGGCGCGCTCGGCCTCCAGCTCCTTGCCCTCACCGGTGCGCTCGGCTGTCTCGCGAATCTGCGACAGCAGGCCCTGGAGCGTCGCGCCGCCGTCACGCGCCACCTTGCGCATGAGCAAGTCGAGCGCCTGGATGTGCGTGGTGCCCTCGTAGAGCGTGTCGATTTTCTGGTCCCGGATGTACTGCTCCACCGGGTAGTCCTGCAGGTAGCCGGAGCCGCCGTGGACCTGGAGCGACAGCGCCAGCAGCTCGTAGACCTTCTCCGAGCAGTAGCCCTTCACCAGCGGCAGCAGCATGTCGTTGAGCGTGTCCAGCTCGCCCGCCTCGGTGGCGCGGTGGCCGCCCTTGCGCTCCACTCCGTCCTGGATGAACGCGGTGTAGAGGCACAGCGCGCGCATTCCCTCCGCGTGGGCCTTCTGCGCCATCAGCATGCGGCGCACGTCGGGGTGGCGGAAGATGGGCACGCGCGGCGCCGTCTTGTCCCGGGCCTGCATCAGGTCCGCGCCCTGGAGGCGGTCCTTGGAGAAGGCCAGCGCGCGGCCGTAGCCGGCCGACAGCGTGGCCATGGACTTCACGCCCACCGCCATGCGGGCCTGCTCGATGATGTAGAACATCTGCCGGATGCCGTCGTGGACCTCGCCCAGCAGCAGGCCGCGACAGGGCTTCCCGTCGCCGAAGGTCATCTCACAGGTGACGGAGCCCTTCAGCCCCATCTTCTTCTCCAGCTTGGTGCACACCACGCCGTTGGCTTCACCCAGGCTGCCGTCCTCGTTCACCCAGTACTTGGGCACGACGAACAGCGACAGGCCCTTGGTGCCGGGCGCCGCGCCCTCCGGACGCGCCAGCACCATGTGGATGATGTTCTCGGACATGTCCGAGTCACCGTTGGTGATGAAGCGCTTCACCCCTTCGATTTCCCAGACGGTGTCGGAGACGCGGCGGGCCTTGGTTCGGGCGGCGCCCACGTCACTGCCGGCGTCGGGTTCGGTGAGCACCATGGAGCCACCCCAGCGGCGGTCCAGCATGTGCGGCAGGAAGCGCTGCTTCTGCGCGTCCGTGCCCAGCCGGTCGATGATGCGCGCCAGCAGGTTGCCCAGCGTATAGAAGGCCAGCGAGGCATTGGCGCCCACCAGCAGCTCGAACGCGGCCCATCCCAGAGAGGGCGGCGCGCCCAGGCCGCCCAGGTGCGGCGGCTGCTCCAGCAGGTGCATGCCCGCGTCGAAGAAGGCATTCATCGCCTTCTTCAGTCCGGGCGGCAGCGTCACCTCGCCATTCTCGAGCTTCGGCGGGTTGTGCTCCGGCTCCTCGAAGCTCTGGGCCAGTTCGTTGGTGCTGAGCTGGGCGAACATCTGGAGCATCTGGCGTGCGGCCGTCTCGTCCAGGTCGCCAAAGGGTGCGTGGCCCAGCGAGGCTCGGCCGATATCGAGGAACTCGAAGAGGTTGAACTCGATATCGCGCAGGTTGGGGACGTAGTGGTTCGAAGACGACATCTCGGGCTCCTCGCGGGTGTGGGACCGCGAGGCTAACCCGAGATTGATTCGCGAGTCAGTGACTCTTCAGCTGCAGGGTGGGCACTGCGCCCTCGCCGAGGACGAGGTGCACCTGCCCCACCTTGGACGCGAGGTCCTTATAGGCCTCCAGCTCCTTGAGGCGCACCAGCAGCGGGTTCTCCGCCAGCACCTTGGCCGTCTGCGCCATGGAGCGGGTGGCGGCCGTCTCCTCGCGCCGCATGATGACGTTGGCCTCCGCTTCCTTCTGCGCCTGGATGACGCGGTTGAGCAGCTCCTTCATCTCACCCGGGAGGACGACGTCCTTGATGCCGAAGCGCAGCAGCTCCAAGCCCACCGTGCTGGCGCGGTCCTTCACCTGGGTGAAGAGGCTTTCGGCCACGGCTTCGCGCGAGGCGAGCAGCTCATCCAGCGTCCGCTCCGACACGGCCTCGCGCGCGGCCAGCTGCATGGCCAGGTAGAGGACGTCATCCGGAGCGCGGGACACGACGGCGAGCCGGCGCGCGTCCGAGACGCGGAAGGCCGCTGACAGGTTGAGGCGCAGGGTGACGCGGTCCTTCGTCATCACCTCCTGGCCGGTGACGTGGAGCAGGCGCTCGCGCAGGTCGATGAGGGCCAGCTGCACCTTGCGGGCGACCGTCCACGCGGCGTGACGTCCCGGAGGAAGTTCGGCGTCCAGCACACCATCCACGTAGCGGAGCACGACGGTGCCCTCGGTGGCGGTGGCCTCCGTGTAGTCGCTGGCGGGGACCAGGGCGCGCACGTCATCGTGCAGCGGCGCCGTGGCGACACCCGAGGTGTCCACGCGCTCCATGCGCACGGTGGGGGCGCCGGGCGTCAGCTCGCGGCTGGGAAGGCGCTCCACCGTCCACGCCTGGTGCAGGCCCCGGCCGAGCCAACGCACGGGGCGGCCCTTGTGGAAGAGGATGGCGCGTTCGTCGGCGCCGAGTTCGATGACTTGCAGGTCCGCTTCCGGCACGAGGGCCAGGAGCGCCGCGTCCAACTGGACGCGGGGCTGCTCGGTGCTCACGCGCACCAGCCGGACCTTGCGGAAGGGGTGGATCAGCCAGTATCGGCCGGGAACGAGGTATCGCTCCGGCTTCTCGTCCACCAGTACGAACGCCCGCTCATTCTGCCCGACATCCACACGCATGATGCTCATCGCGCACCTCCTTTCCCCCGCCGGGGGAGCTTGAAGAACCGGGACGTTCCCGTGCGCGTTGTCGCGCGTGTCCCGGGCACTGCTGAAAAGTGAGGGCCCCACCGTTCACGGACGTGGAGCGCGGACTGCCTGTCGTGGCCGCCTCCTGGCTGCTCGCGCCTGCGCGTCGGGCACATCCGCGGGCGGCGGCAGGGGCTTCCGCTGACGGCTCGGAAGGGGCCTTGTCGCCCTGGCGGAAGGCCGGGCATCGAGGTGGGAGGAGTGGGAAGCGGTGGACCCGCGCTCACGTCAGCTCGCGGCGGAACCCTCTGGATTGAACGAAGGAATCGAACCTTCTCCGCAGGATTGGTGACCTGTGCTCTACCAGTGAGCGAGTTCGGAGCCAGGCGCATCTGGCGCCTGCTGCCTGTTGGACCCGACGGGGGCCCGGCCGGGCGGTCCGATGCGAGGAAACCACTGCGAGCGATGGACCCGGGAACACCCGCGTCGGCACCTGGGCGCAGCGCACCCGAGCCCGGAGCCGGGAGCCCAGGGACAGCCCCGTGACACCTCTGGATTCCGCCGAGGTCGAGCGACGGGACGCCGCGTGGAGTCTGACAGCGTTGATGGCGAGCACGCGGAAGGCCGCCCACTTCGTGTGAAGGGGCGGCCCGCGGTGGTGTGTCTCGGCGTTACTTCACGTCGTCAGCGTCCTGGGGCACCAGCGGGATGGGCGCCTTCGCTGTCTGCTGCGCGGGCGTTGCCAGGATGGCCTCCTCCGGCTCGGCGGGCTGGAAGGAAGGCGCAGGCTTCATCGGCGTGCACTCGGCCGCGTTCCGGACGCCGGGTCGCTTCTTCCCCGAGGACGAGCGCGACTGATTCGCCTTCGCCATCGTCGCTGACGACAGCTCGCACATGGGCGGCGTGTCGTCCGTGGTGTCGATGATGGGCTTCATTACCTTCGGCGGTGGCGCGGTCTGCGTCCCCTGCGACGACGAGCTCTGTCGTTCCGTGGACGACACGTCACCCCGGAGCGCCGCGTCGCTGCGCTGCGTGGAGTCGGTCTGCGTGTTCGCCATGCCCTCGCTGCTGGACGTGGAGGTGGACGTCGCCACCGCGGAGGGCGCGGGCTTCTTCGCTGCTTCGCCCAGTGCCTCCGCGAGCAGGTTGTTGCTCTCGTGCATCTGGTTGCGCGCCCGCTCCATGCTGGCGTCGTGACGGTTGAGCTGCTCCGTGAGGGTGGCTTGATGTTGGTTGCGCTCCTTCTCGATGCTCGCCTTCAGCGTGTCCCGCTCCTGCGCCACCTCGCTCAGCCGCTGCTCCAGTGCGCCCTTCTCCGTGTTCAGGATGGTCTCCGCCCGGGCCATGCAGGCCGCGAGGACCTTCTCCTCGGACTCCCGTTCCGGCAGGGGTTCGCTCCGGTTCCAAGCCACCAACGCACTGCTCTGCCAGCGGTAGTCCGTGTGCATCACGCACTCCTGCACCAGCCGCGTGAGCCGATCCTCGGACCAGACGGGCACGGGCCGAGCGCAGGGCCCCACTTCCTCCTTGAGCGTGGAGGGAAAGGCCCGGGTCTGCTTCACCCAGCAACCGTCCCGCTGCTCCATCCGCACCGAGGTACACGCGCTCGCCATCATCGCGAGCGACACCGCAACCACAAGCCTCATGTTCTCCCTCCGTCCCCTACGCCCATCGGCCCGTGCTTCTCCGCGGGACGGTAGGGACGGCGAGGACCCGCGCCCATGTCCGTGAACCCTGGAGCCGTGTGGGAATGTCCGGGGACAGACCTTCACCGGCAGGCAAGCGAGCGTGGAATGACCCAACTGGCGTGTGCTGGCCAACGCTCCTGTCCGTGCGGGCGAGGCACTGTCGCATCGCCCGCGCCTGCCCGCCTGCTCCGCGCCGCGAGGTCGCTCAGCGGAGCAGCGCTTCCGTGTGGCTCAGCAGCTCCGGCCCACCGGGCTGTCCGTGCCCCGGGACCACCACGCGTGCCTCCGGAAACCGCTGCCGTGCGCGCGACAGGCTCGTGGGCCAGGCCGCCACGTCCGCGTCCTCCACGTTGCCCAGGTTCGTCGCGGCGCCGTCCTTCACGAAGCAGCCGCCGAACAGCACGCCGCTGTCCTTGTGCCACACGACGATGTTGTCCTTCGCGTGGCCCGCGCCCGGGAAGAAGAGCTCCAGGGCGCCCACCGTGCGCGTCTCGGCGAAGGTCTCCGTGGGGCCTGGCCGGCCCATGCCAGACGCAATCCGCGCCGTCTCCTCCAAGCCATGGACGGGGATGCCATGCGGGACGAGCGCCGGAACACCGCCGAGGCGATCCTCATGGAAGTGCGTCACCACCGCCGTGCGGACCGGACGCCGAAGCGTGTCCCGGGCCCAGTCGAGCAGCAGCGCGCCCTGCCGTGCATCCCAGCCCGTGTCGACCAGCAAGGACGTTTCACCGTCCTCGATGATGAGCCCGTTGGTGGAGACGCGGCCGAATGGCTTCAACGTCACCACCGTGACGTGCAACCACACGCCAGGCGCGAGCTTCCGAACGCTCACGTCATCCGCCAGCACGTACTCGTCCGGACCCTGGGACTGCGCCTTCACGGGGGGGGGCCGCTCCACCGTCGCAGCCGGCGTGGAGCGGGTGCAGGCGGTGCTCAGGGTGATGAAAAGAGCACCGGCACAAAGCCAACGGGGGGGAAGAAGCGTCATCGTCAAAAGGCCTCGGCAGCGGCGATGCCGCGTCGGAGTGGAGGGATTCGAGCGGTACACCGAGGCGGGCCTGGGACCTGGCGCGGTGTGCCCCGGTTGTACCGAATCAGTGCGCCTCGGAGAGATGGGAGGTGGCGAGCCAGCCCTTGCCGTCGAACCGGTAGATCCAAGTGGCATTCCCCTCACCCCAGTCGACCAGTCCCTGTCCCGGAGGCAGGGACGCGTCATTGGAGACGTAGCGCTGAAGGCAGCTCAACTTGCGCGGCAGCGCCTGGACTTCCCGCAGGTGTCCGCCCCGCGTGAAGAGCACCCGCACCGGGACGGACCGGTTGCACGAGTAGCCCTCGCCCGGAAAGGCATAGTCCTGCTCTCCGTCCTGGTCGAAGTCACCCGGTACGCACGGCCAACCGTTCTTTTGCAGGGCGTCCAGGTCCACGCCGATCTCTTGAAGGTGGGGCGCCGCGTCTCCGACGTTCCCTACGCACAGGCACCGGAAGTTCGTTTCCGGGTCGCATCCGCCCTCCACGAGCGCAATCGACACGCTCGGCGGCGTTGTGTCGTCGCGGAGGGGGGCTTCCGCACAGCCCACGGCCAGTGCCAGCAGAGACGCCCCGATGCAGGTCCAACGCAGCCGAATCACGTGTCGATGCCTCCAGGGAGGAGGCCAGTGCAAGCCTCGTGCACACCTTGGAATGGCCGGGCCGTGGCCCTCAGGCAACGGAAGCGCGGTCCTGGAGCCACGCGCTCAGCGCCGCTCCACCTCCCACCACCCGAACCACATGGTCCGCTGTTCCGTGAGCTGCACCCAGCCGGGCGCATGCGCGTACGTGCGTGGGAGCAGCCCTGCTTCCGTGACAGCCCGGGCGGTCTCCTCGAATGAGTACAGGTGCAGCGTCACCGCCGGCCCCGCCGTTTGAATCGGCTGCACGGGCGCCTCGTGCCCGTCCAACCCCGGCCGCCGCTCCAGCACGGTGAAGAGCAGCTTGCCGCCCGGCTCCAGCGCCTCCGCGAGGTGCTTCAGCACGCGCGGCAGGTCGTCGCAGAAGTCCAGACAGCCAATGGCGAGCGCGACGGTGAAGCGGCCCCAGTCGGGAGGAATCGGCTGGTGGTAGCTGTGGACATGCCACGCGCCACCCGGCCGCGCTGTCCGAGCCAGCGCGAGCATGTCCTCGGAGAGGTCGGTGCCAACCACGGCGATGGAGGCGTCCAGGCCCCGGGTGTGAAGCCCCGGTCCACACCCCACGTCGAGCACGCGGGCGCCGGGCGCCACCATCGCCGCGAGGAAGCGCTCCACCCGCTCCTCGTACCGGTGCAGGGCGGGGAAGAGCGCCTCGTAGGCCGAGGCAATCTCCCCGTACACCTGCTTCACGCCCTCTTCCTGTGCATCCCGCGACACGGTTCCTCCGGCGCGTGCGAGCGCCCTGGCGGCGGACCTGCTTCGCTCAGGCACCGGCACGCCGCACCCGCCGAGGAAGGCCTCGGCGGGGAACCCTAGCATGCGGCATCTGCCTCAGTCCGCGACCTGCCGGAACACCGCGAGCGAGCGGCCGATGAGCTCGAACGTCTCACCTTTCACCGGCTCCGGTCCCCGGTTGTCGTCGGTGGTGCAGAGCTCCAGCTCCCATCGCTGGCCCTGCGAGGCGGGCGGCAGCTTGTACGTCACCGGCTCATGGTGCGAGTTGAGCAGTATCAGCAGCGCGTCACCGATGATGCGCTGCCCGCGCTCGTCCGGCGTGGGGATGGCGTCGCCGCCCAGGAGGAACGCCAGCGAGCGCACGAAGGGCTTCTCCCAGTCCTCCGCCTTCATCTCCGAGCCATCCGGCCGGAACCACGTCAGGTCCTTGTGCTCGGAGTCCCACAGGTGCTGGCCCTTGAAGAAGCGGCGGCGCTGGAGCACCGGCTGGCGGTGGCGGAAGTGGATGAGCTTGCGCGTGAACTCCAGCAGCTTCCGCCGCCGCTCATCCAGGTTCCAATCCACCCACGACAGCGCGTTGTCCTGGCAGTACGCGTTGTTGTTGCCACCCTGCGTGCGGCCCATCTCGTCACCCGCGACAATCATCGGGATGCCGGTGGAGAGGAAGAGCGAGGCCAGCAGGTTGCGCTTCTGCCGCTCGCGCAGTGCGATGACATCCGCGTTGTCCGTCTCACCCTCCACGCCGCAGTTCCACGACTGGTTGTCGTCCGCGCCGTCGCGGTTGTGCTCGCCGTTGGCCTCGTTGTGCTTGTGGCTGTACGTCACCAGGTCGTGCAGCGTGAAGCCGTCATGCGCGGTGACGAAGTTGATGCTCGCCTGGGGCCGCCGGTGCGCCTCCGCGTACAGGTCCGCGTTGCCCGTGAGCCGGTAGCCCATCTCACTGGCGAGGTTCTCATCGCCCTTCCAGTAGCGGCGCAGCGCGTCCCGGTACTTGCCGTTCCACTCGCGCCAGGGCGAAGGGAAGCCGCCCACCTGGTAGCCGCCGAGGCCCACGTCCCAGGGCTCGGCGATGAGCTTCACGCGGCCGAGCACCGGGTCCTGGTGGAGAATCTGGAACAGCGCCGCGTTGCGGTCGAACGCGCCTTCACCCGTGCGGCCCAGCACCGTGGCGAGGTCGAAGCGGAACCCGTCCACGTGCATCTCCGTCACCCAGTAGCGGAGGCTGTCGATGATGAGCCGCGCCGTCTGCGGGTTGGACGAGTTGACGCTGTTGCCGCACCCGGTGAAGTCCAGGTAGTGCCGCCCATCCGGCATCAGCCAGTAGTAGCTCGCGTTGTCGATGCCCTTGAGCGACAGCGTGGGCCCCAGGTGGTTGCCCTCGCAGGTGTGGTTGTAGACGACGTCGAGGATGACCTCGATGCCCGCGGCGTGCAGGTCCCTCACCATCGCCTTGAACTCGGCGACGGCGGCGCCGGGCGTCTTGCGGCTGGCGTAGTACTGCTCCGGCGCGAAGTAGCCCAGCGTGTTGTAGCCCCAGAAGTTGGACAGCTTCTTGTCGTCGAGGAACGAGTCGTCCGCGAAGGCATGCACCGGCAGCAGCTCCACCGACGTCACGCCCAGCTTCAGCAGATGCTCGATGACGGGCGGGCAGGCCAGGCCCGCGTAGGTGCCGCGAAGGTGTTCGGGCACGCCGGGGTGGCGCATGGTGAGGCCGCGCACGTGGGCCTCGTACAGCACTGTCTTGCGCCAGCTGATGTCCGGGCGCCGGTCATTGCCCCAGTCGAAGTAGTCGCTCACCACCACGGACTTGGGCACGCCCGCCGCGCTGTCGCGTTCGTCTCGTGCCAGGTCCTGCTGCTCGTGCCCCAGCGGATAGCCGAACACCGGCTGGCGCCAGTCCACGTCGCCGTAGAGCGCCTTGGCGTAGGGGTCCACCAGCAGCTTGTGCGGATTGCAGCGGTGTCCCTTGGCGGGCTCGTACGGGCCATGGACGCGCAGACCGTAGAGCGTGCCTGGCTCCAGGCCCGGCACGTAGCCGTGGTGCACGAAGTCCGTGGACTCCGGCAGGCCGAACCGTTCGATTTCACGCGCCGGGTCCGCGGGGTCGAACAGGCAGACCTCCACGCGGGTCGCGACCTGGGAGTAGATGGCGAAGTTGACCCCTGAACCATCGAAGGTGGCGCCACGAGGCCAGGGCTTGCCCGGCCAGACTTCCCTACTCATTGCAGGCTCTCGATTCTGATGGAAAGGCCTGCCCAATGTGGGATTGCACCTCTGGGCTGGCAAGCGTCACGCGGCGACAGCGTGGTCCAGTGAGCGCCAGGTCCCCAGCGCCCAGTCCTGCTCGTCCGGGTCGTCGAAGCTCACCACGCACAGGGCGCGGCGCTTGCCCGAGGTACACAGGGCGGTCAGCCGGCACTCGCCCGGCTCCATGCGGAGTGATGCCCGTCCGCTGACCCGCTTGCCGTGGTGCTCCAGGTCCATCGCGCGGCGCTCCATGATGGAGGGCATGAGGCTGTCGGCGCCGCCGTCCTCCAAGGGGACGAAGCGCACGCTGCGCCGGTGGTCCCGGGCCACCCATGTTCCATCCTGCAGGTGCGCCTCCGCGAGCGACCCCGGGATGCGAATCTCCCAACCCGCTGGCAGCGCCACCTGGACCTCGCCGCGCCGGTAGCCCATGGGCGGGCCGCCGGGTGCCTGCGATGCGCGCTGGTGGACTTCCTCGGCCAGGGTGCCTCCCACGCCCAGGAAGCCGAGCACCTCCTGCCACTCCCGCCACGGGTAGGGCAGGGACGGGTCCTCGCGCCAGGCCTGCTCCAGCAGGCGGGCCACGTCGCGCATCAGGTGGCGCTCGTCGTCCAGCAGCGGTGGGCGCCAGACCACGTCCGTCCACAGGCGGCACCGCGCGCGATTGAGCCGCATGCGCGCGTCGATGCCCGGCGTCCACCAGGGGAACACGTCGATGCCCCTGCGCGGGTCCTCGTAGACGTCCACCAGCCAGCGCGCGTCGCGAGGCCCCAGCGGCGTCAGCAGCGCACCGGGATATTCGAAGGTGTGGCCGAAGCGCAGGGACATCGCGAAGCCGGACTCGCCCTGGCGGCGCATGCGCAGCACCCACCCCACGGCTTCCTGGAGCGACGCCAGCATGTGCACATCCACGGGCCCGGCGTCTCCAGTGTGGAAGTAGCCGGTGGGGTCGCCCCCCTTCGAGGACGCGCGTTCATCCGCCCAGACGATGCCGAGCGCGTCACCCATGGCCCTCAGCGTGTCGCAGAGGAAGCGGTGGTAGCCGGGGCCCACGGCGGACGTCTCCGCGGACACGGAGACGTGGGCGCCCGAGGTGGCCACCAGCGCGACCTCGCCCGCCGCCGGGTGCAGCCGCAGCCGGAAGGTGGGAGCGCCCAGGGGGCCAGTGCCCAGTGCGGCGCTTTCGAGCAGCTCGCCGTGGTGCTCGTGGAACCACGACGACATCCGCTGGAGCCAGGGGATGGGGCCCTCGGGAGGGGAGAACAGGTGTTCGCTTCCCCGTCGCCTGCCGGCCAATGCCAACTTCACGCTCATCGCATCCCACCCAGATTCTGAACCGCGCTTCAGGTTCCGTTCACTATTTCAGCGTGGCTCTCCTCGAAGGTGCCACCGACGGGCAGTGGCTGCCCGCTCGTCCTCAATGTGGTCACGCACGGCAGGCGTGGGTTCATCCATACGGCGGGCCGTGTGCGGGTCTCCAAGAGGAAGTCATAAGCATCCGTTCAGGCAGGCGGCCAGATGCCAGGTGCCCATTTCGGAGGGGGGCCCCAGGTTGGAGGAAAGGAGGCCGCCATGAGCAAGAAGGACGTGTTGCACATTCCACCTGAAGCCGTACCTACCGCGCCTGACCGGAATGCAGACACCGAGGACGAGGAGCGCTCGCCGCGCGGCAGTCCGCCCGTGCTGCAGCCGGAGGGTGGTCCCGCTGGCACGCCGGGGACAGGTGGCAGCCAACGCATCATCGAGCCGGTGAAGTCACCGCAGCCGTATCCAGGCTTCAGCGTGAGCTGAGTCCCACGTTGATGACACACAGGGCAATGCCCGCGGCACGGTCGCCGCGGGCATCGTCTTGTTGCCGTGAAGTGCGGGCCGGCTTAGCGCGTCGAGCCCGTCTCCGGGAGCGGCGTGGGCGGCGTCATCCGGTTGTCCGGATCCGTCATGCCGCTGCCGCCGGTGCCTGGCTTCAGCGTGGAGTCGTCATCAGCATCCATTTCATCGGTGTCCGTGTTGTCGAGCGGCTCCACGTCACCCGCGCCGCCGGTGCCCGGCTCGCTGCTCATGTCCGGGTCCACTTCCGCCCCGGTGCCGCCGGTGCCCGGGTTCAGCGTCGGGTCCGCGTTGGGGTCCACGCTGTTCGGGTCCACGGTCTCCGACTCGGGCGACAGGGCCGGGTCATCCATGCCCGTGCCGCCCGTGCCAGGTGGCGTCGTGGTGTCCGTACTCGTGCCGGTGTTCGGGTCACTCATCGTGCCCATGCCGCTGGTGTCAGTGGTGTCCGTCGTTTCTCGGGTCGCGCCCGAGTCGGACTTACAGGCGGTGCCAAACGCGAGGGCGCCGGCGGCGAGAGAGGCAAGGACGGCCTTCGTCTTGAGGAGCTTCGTCATGGTTCGTTCTCCGGTTGGTTGGTGTCTGACTGCTGCTGGCCGGGAACGTGAGCAGCCGATGAGCGGTCTGCTAGAGGCCCCTCCCATGGCCGCTTGCTCTCCAGGCGGCGGCGGGAATGAGACGCGGGGACGGTTGGCTATGCGGGCACTGTCCTTCAGTCGGCGGTGTTGGGGCCCACCAGCCGCGGGCGGTCGTCTCCCCGGTTGCCTTGCGCGCGTCTGCGGAGCGAGTCACGCCAGCTCGGCGTCAGCAAGGGACACTCCGCCATCAGCGCGGCGTCCTCCGGCGCGTGGCCGTGCATGGCGTGGTTGGCGAAGGCGACGGTGAAGGTGGGAAAGGGCCGCTCGAGCAGTTCCACCGCGTCGCCTTCCTGGACGGGCCCTTCCTCCAGCACGCGGTAGTACCAGCCGGTGCGCCCGGTCTGCTGAATCAGCAGCGACAAGTCCCGTTGTCCCCAGCGGCGCGCGGGCTTCCAGCAGGGCTGGCGAGGTTGGGATACCTGCACCCGTGCGCCGCCCACGCGCAGCACGTCTCCGATGCAGACATCCGCTTCCGTGCCCTGGGAGAGCACCCAGTTCTCACCGAAGGCGCCCGCGCCGACGTCGTCTCGCGCCAGACGTTCGCGCCAGAAGTCGTAGTGCGTGATGGGATAGGCGAGGACTGCCTTCTCCGGGCCGCCGTGGACCTTGCGGTCCGCCTGGCCATCTCCAGCGAGCCCCATGCGCGACAGCCACACCGGCTCTGTCACCGGCTCCTTGAAGATGGCGCTGGTCCAGGGCCGCTCCAGCGGCGAGGCGGCACCGGCCACGCCGAGCTCCCGGGGCATGCCCACTCGCAGCGACAACAAGCGCGTCACGAGGGTCTCCATGCCCGCGGGACAAAGCAGGCGCGGACGCGCCTGTCCAGCATGGCAACGCCCCATCAGCGGCACCGCGAGGCCCGCGGCGCCGGATGGGGCGCTGCTTCAGGGTGACGCCGCGAGGGCTAGAAGCCGGTGCCGCCGTCGTTGATGACGCCGGAGGGCGCGGGGACGGTGTTGGACGTCCCGGTGCCGGTCGGGGCGTCGAGCCCGGGCGTGGTGCCGATGCCCGGCGTGGGCAGCACCCCGGAGCCGCCCGTGCCCGCGTCCGCGTTGTAGGGCGTGGTGCCAGGAACGGTGGACGTGGCGCCCTCCGCGCCCGTGTTGTAGGGCGTGGTGCCCGGAGCGCCGGAGCCGCCCGTGCCCGGCGTCGTCGTGGACGTTCCCGGGGGCAGGGTGTTGGGGTTCGTCGCCGGGGGCAGGGTGTTGGGGTTCGTGTTCGTCGAGCCCGTCTGCGGCGTCGTGCCGGGGCCCGTGCCCGGCGTGGTGTTGCCCGGCGCGGTGCCCGGCGTCACCGTCTGCCCGGTGGACGGGTCCACCTGCGCCACCTGCACCGGAGCCTCCGTCGCGCTACACGCGGTCCCCAACGCCAGGGTACCCGCCAGTGCTCCGGCCCACATCCAACCCCGCTTCATCTGCTTCGCCATGTTGCTCCCTCCGTCGTGGGTGTGTGTGTCAGTTTGCGTGCGTGGGCTCGCCGCGCCCCGAGTGGCGCGGTGGCTCCGGTTTCTGCGATTGCTTTCGGGCGGAATGGCGCTTCAGCCTGCGCTCCGACAGCACCAGCAGCAGGGCCGGGAAGGCCACCAGCATGATGAGGAGGTTGGTGGCGAAGCCCAGATTGGCAAGTGCGCCAATGGAGTTGAGGCCCGGGTGGTCAGCGAGGAAGAGGGCACCGAAGCCCATCGCGCTGGTCAGCAAGCCGCCGCAGATGGCCTTCCCCGTCTCCGAATACACCGACACGAAGTCATGGCCCGGTGATGACAATCGCGTCAGCAGGTGCACCCCCGCGTCCACCGTCGTTCCGATGAGAATCGGGATGACGAGGATGTTGAGGTAGTTGAACTCCAGCCCCAGCAGCGGCATCAGCCCCAGCAGCGCCACCAGTGACACCACGGTGGGCGCCATGCACAGCAGGGCGATGCGCAGGCCGCCCAGCGTCAGCCACATGGCCAGCAATACCGCCAGCGTGGTGCCGCCGAGGATGAGCGGTGCCTCGTGCGTCACCATGTCGAGGATGTCCGCCATCACCATGGACTCGCCGGCCGCGGAGACGCGCGGGCCGTCCGGTGTCCCCACGCCGCGAACCTCCCGCGCCAGCGTGCGGACCGCCACCCCGTCCGACTGGTCCACGGACGGGTAGACCATGACGAAGCCCCCCGACGCGCCCTGCCGGCCCAGGAACTGTTGCTGGACGCTCGGCGGCAGGTCGTCACGGGTGAAGGGCGGTGAGGCTGCCTGCCTTCGCAGCGACGCCACCTGCTCCCGTTGCCGTGCATCCAGCCGGCCCTCCGGGACGCGCTCCAGCAGCCGCGAGATGTCCTGGAGGACGCGCTGCTTGCGCGGCTGGTCCTCGGGCACCAGCGAGGACAGCGAGGCCACGAAGTCGATGGTGGAGTCCTTGCCCCGCTCGCGTTGTCGCGCGTGGAGCCGCTCCACCATCGCCTGTTCCTCCTCGGGTGATTGGGTGAGCACCACCACCGGTGTCTGCGAATAGCCGATGAGGCGGTTGACCTCGCGGTCCAGTTGGAAGGACGGCAGGTCCTGGTCCTCCAGCGAGCCGAAGTCGAAGTCGAAGCGCACGCGCCCCGTCTGGCTCAGCAGCCCCAGCAGCAGCACGGCGGACACGACGGTGACGACGTGGCGCCGCCGCAGCAGCAGCTGGCCCATGGGGGAGCGCGCGGTGGTGACGGAGGCGCGCCGGGGTGTCCACCCCCAGCGCGAGGCCAGGCCCAGCAGCGCGGGCAGCACCAGCACGTAGGCGGCGATGAGCACCACCATGCCCACGCCCGCGATGACGCCGAACTCACGGAACGCGCGGAAGCGCGAGGTGCCCAGCACGAAGAACGTGACGGCCGCCACCAGCGCGGAGACGAGCGCCGCGCCGCCGGTGTGCGTGAAGGACGTGCGCGTGGAAGCCTCGGACGTGTGGCCTTCGCCGCGCAGGTGCAGGTAGCGCCCCAGCAGGTGGATGCCGTGCTCCAGGCCCAGGCCACCGAGGATGGCGCCCAGGAAGCCCGTCAGGAGATTGACCTCGCCGAAGACGAGCGCCACCAGGCCGTACGTCCACGCCAGGCCCGCGGCCACCGGCGTCAGCACCAGCCCCACCGCCAGCGCGCTGCGGAAGTGGAAGAGGAGGTAGAGCAGCATCAGCGCGGTGGCCACCGCCGAGGCCACGCCGATGTCGCGCGCAATCTGCTTCTGCTGATCCAACTTCTTCTGGAAGGTGCCGGTGATGTCTACCTTGAAGCCGGCCCCGTACTTCGACAGGTCCTGCGCGGCGAGCAGCCCGCGCACCTCATCGGTGACCTTGCGCGAGAAGCCCAGGTCCGCGGACGTGGTGTCCGGCTTGGCCAGGAGCACGATGCGGCGCTGGCCCTCATCCAGGTAGTAGTCACCCTGGCTGGTGGACAGCCGCTGTCCGGCCCCGCCCGCGTACTTCGCCTCCAGGTCGGAGAAGTCCAGGGACGGCGGCTCCTCCTCCACCAGCGGCACGTAGAGCGGGTTGGCCTGCTGCTGTTCCCACTGGAGCCGCGCCTCCAAGCGGCGGTACACCTCCCGCAGGTCCTCTTCCGACAGGAAGTACAGTGCCCGGTCGCGGAAGAAGGCGCCGGGGCGCTGCGCCTCGACGAAGCGGATGCCGGGCAGGGCCTCCAGCTTGGGCGCCAGGTCGTCCGCGAAACGCTTCAGGGACTCGGGGTCCGCGCCCTCGCCCACCACCGCCACCCAGCCGAGCGCGCCGAAGCGGCGCTCCAACTCCCGCAGGTCCTGCACGCTCTCGAAGGAGGACGGGAGCAGATCCACGAGGTTGGCGTTGAGGTGCAGTCCTCGCGCGAAGAAGCCACCCACGGCGGCCAGCACCAGCGCCAGCAGCAGCGCCAACACCGGACGCCGGTGGTTGTGCGCGGCCATCGCGCCCAGCGCGCGCTCCACGCGCCCCATCCACCGCGGCTCGCCCGGAGGTGTCGTGTCGTTCGGATGCGGTTCCATCATCGGCCTGCGGCCACCACCCGCGGCCCCGGCCCTCCCGGTCGCGCGGAGGGCGGAGCGGCTTCCCCTCCCTCGTGTGCTCGCACGCGCGAGCCCGTGTCGCCGGGGAACGTGACCATGGTGGGGGTGCGATGCAGGCATCCACGTCTGCCTGTCTGCCCACCAGGTAGGGACAGCCAACAGCGCATATGGGGTCCATTCAACCCGTCACATCCTCCAGGGCGGCGGTGTGTCGGGTGTCACAAGCAGGCGAGCATTCGCTCCAGGGGCGCGTTACATGAGGCAGGTGATTCGCAGCCTTACTTTCCGCCTCGCGGCATAAACGCGTTGACTCTCCCGTTAGCGCGTGCCCAAGGTGTCCGGCGATTCGGCCAGTCAACAGATGCAGGTGTCGCAAGCATGAGTGAGAAGCGTTGGTCGGAGCGGTTCGAGGGAGCCATGGGCCGCCTGGCGGTGCGGAACCACCGGAAGCCCTTCCAGGCGCTGCTCCTGGCTCTGGTGCTCACCGTGCTCGGCGCGTACTTCGCCAGGACGCTGACGCTCAACGCGGACTTCGTGGGACTGCTGCCGAAGAACTTCCCCAGCGTCCAGGACATCGAGAAGCTGCGCAAGCGCTTCGGTGGTCAGGGCAACGTGGTGGTGGTGGGGATGGGCGCGGATCCAGAGGTGCTCAAGCGCTTCGCGGACGACATGGCGCCGAAGCTCGGGGAGCTGTCGGAGATTCGCTACGTCTCCCACCAGCGGCCCCGGGCCTTCTTCGACGAGCACTCGCTCTACTACGTGGACGTCGAGGACCTGGAGACCATCCAGGAGCGCATCGACGCGCGCATCCTCTGGGAGAAGCAGCAGGCCAATCCGCTCTTCGTCTCGCTGGTGGAGGAGGACCCTCCGTCAGTGGACTTCGCGGACATCGAGCAGAAGTACACCGGCCGCGCCAACCAGCGCCTCTCCGGGCAGGGCGACCTCTATTACATCAACCCCACCGAGCGCATGGTGGTGCTGATGGCGAAGCCCCGGGGCAGCGCCGCGGACCTGAACTACTCGAAGAAGGTCGTGGGCCAGGTGGAGGACTTCCTGGCGCAGCAGGACCTGTCGAAGTACGGGCCCGGCTTCAAGACGGCGGTGACGGGCACCTTCAAGAAGAAGATTGATCAGCAGCGCGTCATCATTGGCGACCTGGCGAGCGCGTCCACGCTGGCCATGGTGTTGCTGCTGGCGTACCTGGCCTTCCACTTCCGCAGCGCGCTGTCGGTGGGCCTCACCATGGCGCCGGTGATGGCGGGCCTGGGGTGGACGTACGGCTTCGTGGGGCTCGCCTACGGGCAGGTGAACCTCCTGACGGGCTTCCTCGCGGCGGTGCTGGGAGGCCTGGGCGTGGAGCACGGCATCCACCTGCTGGGGCGCTACACGACGCTGCGCTCGGAGGGGATGAACTCCGAGGAAGCGGTGGATGAGTCCTTCCGGCACACCGGCTTCTCCGCGCTCATCGCGGCGCTGGTGGCGGCGCTCACCTTCCTCAGCCTGGCCATGTCGGAGTTCAGGGCGTTCCGCGAGTTCGGCATCATCGCCGCGGTGGGCATGCTGGTGAGCATCTTCTCCTACGTGCTGCTGCTGCCCGCGCTGCTGGGGCTGGCCACGCTCTTCGGTTGGGCGCCGCGGGTGCAGCAAGAGGGTGCGGCCGGGCCGCTGAGCCTGCTGGCTCGCTGGCTGCCGCGCTCCTACCGGGGCGTGGGCATCGTGGTGGGCGTGGGCGTGCTGGCGCTGGTGTCGCAGGCGTACCGCATCTCGTTCAACTACGACTCGCGCACGCTGGAGGACTACAAGCAGGCGTCGGCGGTGCTGGACCAGAAGGTGAACGACATCCTGGGCTACTCGCAGACGCCGGTGGTGGTGCTCACCGATTCGCAGGAGATGGAGCGCGAGGTGGTGCGCCAGCTGGAGGCGCGCAAGGCGGCGCGGGGCAAGGACTCCACCATCGACTTCGTGGGCGCGCTGGATGACCTGGTCCCCAAGCGGCAGGACGAGAAGCAGGCCATCCTCCAGGCCATCTCCGCGAAGCTGGAGAAGCTGGACCCGGAGCGGCTGCCCGAGGACACGCGCAACACGCTGGTGCGCGCGCTGAACATGGCGAAGGCGAAGCCCTTCACCCAGGAGGCCCTGCCCACCAGCGTGCGGCACCAGTTCGAGAGCCTGGATGGCAGCACGGGCGGCGTGGTGCTGGTGTACGCAGGTGGCGTCAGTTTGTCGGACGGTGAGGGCACGCGGAAGTTCTCCAAGGAAGTGCGCGGCCTGCAGATGCCGGACGGCAGTCAGGTGTCGGCGGCGGGAGAGGCGCTCATCCTGGCGGACATCCTGGACATGGTGTCGCGTGAAGGGCCGCGCATCCTCGCGGCGGCGGTGCTGAGCGTGCTGGTGGCCATGTGGCTGACGCTGGGCAAGCTGCGCACCGCGCTCATCTGCATGTTGCCCACGCTGCTGTCCGTCGTCGGCCTGGTGGGGCTGATGTCGCTGCTGGGGCTGCAGTTCAACTACCTCAACATCATGGTGCTGCCGGTGCTGGTGGGCACCACGGTGGACGCGGGCGTGCACCTGGTGCAGCGGCTGGGCGAGCGCGGCGCGGACTTCGTCTCCGTGTATGCGGAGACGGGCCGGGCGATTACGGGCGGCCTGCTGACGAGCGCCATTGGCTTCGTCGCGCTCATCCTGGCGAAGCACCCGGGCCTCAACTCCATTGGTGACCTGGCCAACCTGGGCTTCGGCATCAACATGGTCATTGTGCTGCTGGGCTTCCCGTCGCTGCTGCTGATGGTGGAGCGCTGGCGCCGCAAGCACAGCACGTCGCCGGAAGAGCAGACTGAGCAGCCCGCGCCGGAGGCGTGAGGTCCGCTGGCCGCTGGCTGCTGGCTGCTGGCTGCTGGCTGCTTCGCTCGATATGAGTGCCCTCTTGAGGGCACCGCGTCCGTGAGGGCGTGGTGCCTCTGGGAACTCCGTCGAGGTGGACCATGACGCGGATGTGGATGCAGAGCAGTGGGCAGCGGTGGCTGATGCTGGCGACCGTCGGAGCGGCGGCCCTGGCCGGCTGCCGTCACGGTTCGGAGCGCGACGAGAAGAAGGGCGAGACGCGCTGCGCCGAGTCCCGGAACCTCACATGTGTCACCGGCGTGAACTGCACCATGGACCGCGAGCGCGGCTGTGAGGTGTGCCGGTGCTCCACGGCGAGCGGGCTGGAGCCCACCGATAATCGCAGGCCCGCGGCCATGGAGCCGGAGCGGCGCTGGTAGTCGCCGCGCGCTTCAGCACCCGATGACGGGATAGTCCGCGGGGCGCAGGAGGAGGCGCCACGCGTTCCCCTCGCGGAAGAGCAGCCCGGTGACGGCCTGCCCCTTGAGTCCCACGTGGACCAGGTACTGCGTGTCGCCGCCGACTCGCAGTGAGGCGACGAGGTCTGTGCTGGCCTCGCCGTAGTCCGCGAAGCTGACGATGAGTGGCCGCCGGTCGGCGTAGAGCAGGGATGCGCCAGGGGAGTCGCCCGGCGCGATGTGCGGCGCGCCCGGGAAGCACTCCAGCCGGGTGAAGGGGCCCTGTCGTTCCTGCGTGCACGAGTCCAGCGGGACGCGTGTGTCGTCGCTCTGGCCATCGCGGCTGGACTCCAGCATCACATGCCCTTCGGGCGAGGTCTTCCACCGGTAACCAGGGACGGGGAATCCCTCGGGCGTGAAGGGGTCGGCGCCTTCGTCCACGGGACGCTCGAACGCGTCCGAGGTCCACTGCCCCGGGACAGGACGCTCCCGCGCCGTCTTGGGCGCGGGCATGCTCACCGTGCCGGTGACGGTGCCCGCAAGAGCCACGATGTACTCACCGATGTCCGGCGTCCCCTTCGCCTGTGTGTAGACGCCCACGGTGTGGCAGACGGGTGGCAGGTCCACGTTCTCTTCCCCCGTGCACACGGTCTCCGTCCGCTGGAAGCGCGCCACCGCCAGGCCCTGCGTGCCGACGAGCGTCATGACCTGGAGCCGTGAGGCCACGTCCTCCGGCGCCTGTTCGCCCAGGACGACGCGGGTGGTGCGGCCGGAGACCGCTTCAATCTGATACGGCGCGGTCCACCGCTCCTCGGCGGCGGCCCCGAACGAGGCCAGCGTGACTCCCAGCACCATGGCGTAGCGCATGACGTCCTCCTGATGAGGGCTGGGATAGCAACGCGTGTACCAGCGCCTGGAGGCTCGGACTGCGGCCCGCCAGCCACACCCAGGTGTCGGGCCGCCCACCGTGGCGCCCTTCGAGGGCGTGCCGCCGCGAACGCGCGGATCCGCCGATTCGGCGCGAAGCCGCGCCCTCCCGGCTGCGAGAGCCGCCGGTTAGCACTTCTCCATGACGAAGCGGGCGACGTGGACGCGCCGAGAGGCCCTGGCGCTGGCCGGGCTGGGACTGGCCGGTGCCGCGCTGCCCCTGGGCTGCAGACACGCGATGGACGCGACGAGGACGGACGACATGGAGCGCGAGGACGTGAAGGACGTGGTGGTGGTGGGCGGCGGCCCGGGTGGCTTGAGCGCGGCGCTGGCGCTGGGGCGTGGCCGCAAGAAGGTCCTGGTGTGCGATGCGGGTACTCCCCGGAACGCGGCCGCCGAGGAGGTGCATACCTATCTCACGCGGGATGGCATCCCGCCCCGGGAGTTCCGGCGTGTCGCCTGGGAGCAGATGCGCCCCTACGATGTGGAACTGCGCGAGGCGCGGGTGCTGAACGTCGAGCGCGCGGGGACGGTGTTCCGCGTGGCGCTCGAAGGGGGCGGCGTGGTGGAGGCCCGCCGGGTGCTGCTGGCCACGGGGATGGTGGACGTGATGCGCGAGCTGCCCGGCTACAGCGACTTGTGGGGCAAGGCCATCTTCCAGTGCCCGTACTGCCATGGTTGGGAAATCCAGGACCGGGCCTGGGGCGTGTTGGCCACGAACGAGGTGTCGCTCGACTTCGCCGTGATGTTGACGGGGTGGACCCGCGACCTGGTGGTGTTCGCCATGGACGGTTTCGAGGTGCCCGCCGACAAGCGTGCGCTGCTGGAGAAGGCGAGGGTTCGGCTCGAGACGCGGCGTATTCGCGGCCTCATCGCGGCCGGGGAGAAGCTGGAGGCGGTGGAGCTGGAGGACGGCACTCGGGTGCCCCGGGAGATTCTCTTCGACCGTCCACCCCAGCGGCAGTCGTCGCTCGTGCAGCGGCTGGGGCTCGAGCTGAACGAGGAGGGCTTCGTGAAGCTGAAGGGCCCGGGCGAGACGTCGGTGCCGGGCATCTACGCGGCGGGGGACCTCGGCACCCGGGCGCAGGCGGCCATCGCCGCCGCGTCCGCGGGGATGATGGCGGCGGGCATGTTGAACCATGACCTGAACCTGGAACGGGCGGGCGCCGCGCATGGACCTGGTCAGGGTTGAGCCCGGCGGCTTCGCTCGCTACGAAGGGGCGATGCCGACCGAGCCACGACAGCCGTCCTGGGGGCCCGATTCGTCGTCGCGCCTGGACTTCGAAAAAGGGCGGCTGCCGATATGGGCGGGGCGCCTTCAGGTCCACCCCCGAGGCGGCCGCGCCACCGCCGTGCACGCCTACGCCGTGGTGATGCTGGTGACGCGAGGCGAGTCGAAGATGCGGCACGCGGGGGACCTGGTGGTCCGGGCGGGAGACGTCCACCTGATTCCGCCCGGGGATGCGCACGGGGCCGGCGCTTCGAACGCGGAAGGGTGGGGCGTGGCCTTCCATCCGGATGCCTTGGGCGAGGACGGTGGGGCCGCGAACCGCCTGGGGCCGTTGCTGCGGGTGCGCAAGGGCTGTCACCCCGTGCTGCGGCCCACGCTGCCGCAGCGCCGGAGGCTGGCGCGGTGGATGCGCCTGCTGTCGGAGGAGGTGGCCCGGAACGAGCCGGGGGGCGAGGAAGCCGCGCGCTCGCTGCTGCGGCTGGTCCTCATCGAACTGGAGCGCATGACGGCCCAGATGGGCGCGAGCGAGCCGCCCTCCCTGGGCTTGAGCCGCAAGGCGCTCACGTACATTGAGACGCACTGTCTGGAGCCGCTGTCGCTCGCGCAGGTGGCGAAGGCGCTGGGGCGCTCCTCCGCGCATGTGGCGGGCGTGGTGCGGCAGGAGACGGGCCGCACGGTGGGCGAGTGGATTCTGGAGTGCCGGATGGCGGAGGCACGCCGGCGACTGCGCGGCACGGACGAGCGCGTGGACATCATCGCGGAGCGCGTGGGCTACGCGGACGTGACGCACTTCATCCGCCAGTTCCGCCGCATCCACGGGGTGACTCCGGCCGCGTGGCGGCGCAAGGCGACGGCCGGGGCTCCATGAGCCGTCCCCTCCGAAAGTCACGGAGGGGGATGCCGAGACGTGCGGGGGTGAAGTAAGGGTTCTCCCTGGGCCCGGAGCCGAGGGAGAGCCATGAAGAAGGCGCTGGTCATCGTCGTTGGCGCAGCCGTGCTGCTGCTCGTGTTCATGTTCGTCGCCGGTGAGCAGCCGCCGGGGCAGCCGGAAGCCAGCGGTGGTGGACGCCAGTTGGACCTGTCGGGCTTCGACCCGGCCCGAGTCTCCGGGTTGGAGGTCTCGGGCGTCCGCCGCGCCACGCTGCAGCGGGACAGCAGTGGGTGGACGGTCGCGGACCCGGGCTCGCCGGAGAGCCGCTACCTGGCGGACGAGGCGATGGTGAAGGGCGCGCTGGAGTCCCTGACCCGGGTGGCCGGGGCGAAGTTCGTCACCGGCGAGGCCGACCGGCTGAACGAGTTCTGGCTGGATGACGCGCGCGGGCTGAAGGTCCGCATCCTCCAGGAGGGCCGCCCTCCGCTGGAGCTGGTGCTCGGGAAGGACGGGGCGTCGAACGGTGGAACCTACGTGCGCAAGGCGGCCAACGCGGACGTCTTCGAGCACCCCACGTTGTTGGGCTGGTTGTGGCGCCGGCGCGTCATGGACTGGCGTGACGCGCGGCTGGTGCGGGGGGCGCCCGGGGACATCACGCAGTTGGTGTTTCGTGTCGGGGACGAAGCGCCGGTGACGGTGACGTCGAATGGCGCGGCTGGCGGCTGGCGGCTCGCGGAGGGGACGCAGGTGCCGGAGGGCTTCCGGTTCAGCGCGCACGTGGTCGAACAGGTCGTGCGGGACTTGTTGGAGGTCGAGGCGCAGGACGTGCTCGCGGGAGAGGCCGCCACGGAGGCGAAGGCCGCGCTCACCCAGGCGCATGACACGGTGGAGGCGCGCCTCAAGAATGGGAAGACGGTGGTGTTGCGGCTGAGCCGTGCGTCGGAGTCCAAGGACACCGTCTTCGTCCAGTTGGAGGGAGATGCGCGGGTGTACGAGGTGTCCGCGGTTGCGGCATCGCAGGTGCGCAAGCGGCTGGTGGACTTCCGCGACCTGCTCCTGCTGCGCTTCGCGTTGGAGCAGGTGAACCAGGTGCGCATCCAGGCCGGTGACACGACGGTGGTGGTGGCGAAGGAAGCGCAGGGTTGGGTGCTGCGTGAGCCGCAGTCGCCGCCGGAGTCCTACCGGTTCGACGCGTCACAGGTGGAGGCGCATCTCATCTGGCTCCAGCGGCTCGAGGCCTCGCGCCTTCTCGACGCAGCGGTGGAGGACGCGCAGGCGGGCCTGTCTCCGCCCGTGGCCTCCGTGGAGGTGCGCGAGGAGGGCGGCGCCGTGCAGACGCTGTGGCTCGGGAATGCAGTGCCAGACGCACCGGAGGGCTACCAGGAGGTGTACGCCCGAGGCTCGCGCGACGGCTTCACGTATGCCGTGGAGGACAGGGCTCGCGCCTGGTTGTCGCGTGGCCTCGCGCTCTTCAGCGGGCCGTAGCGTCCGCACGAGTTGCTACAGCTCGCTCAGAATCCGTCCGTGCCCATCGATGGCATAGGTCGCGCCCGCATCCATGATGGGGGCATCGAGCTCGATGCCGCATCGGGAAAGCCTGGGAAGGAAGCTGACGAAGTAGAGCTGGTCGTCCTGCTTCAATACCGTCACGTCGTAGGTGCTTCGCTGTGACAGGCACCGTGCCAGTTCCTCGGTGCGGGCCTCAGCCTTGGCGTCCGGGGGAAGGAAGTCGTTCATCGCGACTTCAAGTGCCGCCATCGCAGGCCCATCCAGATGGATTCCCTGCTCCATGGAATCAGGGAACGTCACTTTCGCTGCCTCCTCCGCAGGGGCTCGCTCGGCCTTGGGGAGCTTGTAGTAGCCAAACCGGGCGCAGCCGTGCAGCAGGCTAGAACAGGCAAGGAGCGCGACCAGCGGAAGCATTTTCATGACGAGGTTCCCATCATTCGATGTGCCAGCCCATGCCCTCGAACATCCGTATGTTGCCTCTATCGTCGTACACTTGGCCAATAGGGACCCATTGGCCGTTACGGAGCGCGGTAACAATCCGCGTCGCGTAGTTGAAGCTGTACGCGGTACAGGGGGCGTCGCCTCGCTTGTGGAAGACGTAGAGCTCGCGCTGAAGCACCCTGCCTGAGCGTGGCGACACGGCACGAGTGGGATGCCAGTTGCCACTCAGGTCTGCGGCGGAGAAGCGGGGGTTGTGTGGATGCGTGTGGTCGCCGCCTGTGATGATGGCATTCACACGTTCCGGGTCGTTGAGGAGTTCAGGCATCGAGCAGGTCTTGGCCTCGCGAGTATCCGCCCGGTCTCTGAAGTCGGAGAGGTAGCTCAAGTAGAACGCATCCTCGTCAGGTGCGTAGTAGTTGAGTGCGCAGTACTCGGAGCCTGCGGGGCCTGCCGAGGCTCCACCCTGCCGGGTCATGAGCTCGCAGCCTGTGGCGGCGAGTTCCTCTGTCGTCTTGAACGGCCCGGCAAGGGGACCGTCAACCTGGAGCCGGCCGTTCTCCAGCCGCCTGACCCGGACGTTGGGGTTGGTGCCACACGCCGATGCACCCGCCGAAAGGGCCAGCGCGACGGTGCATGCCAATATCGCGGCTGGTGGCCTCCTGGACATTGCTTGCAGCCTACGCCGCCCGCTCGGACGTCCGTGCCTGCCACGCGGCGACGAAGTCCGCGAGCCCGTTCAGTTGCCGGTCATTCAGCGTGGACTGCCACCTCGCCTGCCGCAGCTCGCGGTACGCGGCCGGTGCCTCCCAGCCACGCGCCACCATCACTGCCAGCCCCACCAGCGGGCCCCGGCCCACGCCGTGCTCGCAGTGGGTGTACAGCGTGCCGCCCTGCTCCAGCCGGGGCAGGGCCCATTCCACGCCCCGCATCACCTGCTCCACCGACGGCGGATAGCGGTCCGTCACCGGCAGGTTCAACAACTCGATGCCCAGCGCCTTCAACGCCTCCGCGTCGTCACAGCGCTCACCTCGCGCGTCAATCACCGCGGTGATGCCGCGCGCCTTCAGCTCCGCGTACCGCGAGCGAGGCACCGCGCCACCCACGTACAGCCAGTCATTCACCTGAGACACGTTCAGCCCGCGCCCCGGCAGCTTCGTGGTCCACTCCACGCAGCGCGCCACCGAGCGCAGCACCTGCTTGCGCACCCAGCCGCGCACTCCCGGCACGTGGTGCACTTCCCGCAGCAAAGCAAAACTCACAGGTCGCCCTCGAGCGTCACTTCCATCAGCCCCGTCACCGGTGCCTTGCCCTCACGCTCCAGCACCGCCCGGTGCAGGTACGTCACCGGCGAGCCCACCACCGAGCGCACCAGCCCGCCCAGCACCGCGCCCAAATCCTCCACCGGCGCGCTGCGCTGCAGCAGCGACGTGGAGCGCAGCACCATGGCGGAGGAGCCATCCGCGAACAGCTCCACCGTCCACGAACTCCGCTCCCTCACGCCTTCCCGCGCGAGCGTGAAGTGCTCCAGCGAGCGGGCCGTGGCGCCTTCCTCCCACGCGTACACGGGGCCGTATTCGCCGTCCTGGCCCTCGCGCGCCAGCAGCACCAGCTTCTCGCCGCCGCGCAGCGCCCGGAAGCGCACCCACCGCTTCGCCAGCTTCGCCGGAGCAATGGTGGAGCGCGTGTGGTCCGCGTACCCGCCACCCGTGTAGACGACGTCCTCGCCCTTGGGCCGCTTCACCGTCGCCTTCAACGCGCTGAAGGCCAGCGTCACCTCGTGGTGGTAGCGGTCCTTGCCCACCTCCACCTCGGTGCCTTCCTGGCCCTGGGGCGTCATGGGCGCGGCGTACTCCAGCAGCACCCGCCCGCCATCCAGCGGGACTTCCACGCGCGTGGCCCCATCCGCCGAACGGGCTGAGCACGGCCCCATCTTCAGCGTCGAGCTCTCCGCGTCGTAGCGCCAGTCGCGCGTCTTGACCTTCGCCTGCGCGGACCAGGCTTTCTGCCCCGGCGTCAGCACCGTGGTCCGGCACAGGCCGGTGCGCGAGCCGGGACCGATGTTCGTCACCGTCAGCTGCACGAAGATGAAGGTGCCGCCGTCCAGGTCGCCGATGAAGGTGAAGTTCTCCCCGTAGTTGTCACTGGGGGACAGCTTCGGCTCCAGCACCGCGCCCGCCGCCGCCACCGAGGGCAGCGCGAGCGCGGTGGCCACAGCCAGGACCTTCAGCACCTGGAAGCGCCCATCAGGCCGCATGAGGACGCTGCTCCATGAGAGGGTCCTCGGAAGCAGCCGCGTCGTTGTTGAAGACGTAGTCACGCTGCAGCGGCAGGTTCCACGCGAAGTACACCACGCCGCGCACCAGCCACCACCCCAGCGCATAGGCCAGCTGCGGGTGCAGCGTCAGCAGCGCCACGCCGCCCGCATTGAGCAGCGCGCTGGTGCCACTCACCACCGAGTAGCGCGCCAGCTGCCGCCCCACCGCGCCGGTGCTCTTGAAGGTGAGCACCCGGTTGATGGAGTAGTTCACCACCGCGCCCAGGCCGCAGCCCAGCACCGTGGCCCAGGCGGGCAGCATGCCCACCCACTCCACCAACGCCAGCACCAGCGCGAAGTCCACCGCCGTGGCCAGCGCGCCCGCCAGGGCGTTGAGCCCGATGATGGCCTTGCCGGAGCGCGCCTCCTGACGCTTGGGCGCCAGCGCCTTCACCAGGTTGCGGAAGCGGGAGAGCGCCGTGACGTTGCTCATGACGGCGACGAACACGAGCCCCACCACCGCCAGCCAGTGCATGGGGTGCTTCTCCTCGGGCCAGAAGACGGCCTCCAGGATGGGCGACAGCGCCGTGCCCGCGCCCATGAAGAGCACCCGCTCCAGCCGCTGCATGGCGCCGTCGCGCACGTTGACGCCCAGGCCTTCACCCTTGGCGCGCACGTAGGGCACCAGCGAGGAGCCGAGCAGCGCCATCAGCGCGGGCAGCAGCACCCAGGTGTCCCGGTAGTACCAGGCCAGGCCCATGAGCATCGCCGAGTCCACGTACCGGTCCAGCACCGAGTCCAGCGCCGCGCCCGCGGGGTTGGCCTCCTTGCGCGTGCGGGCGATGCGCCCGTCCATGACGTCCAGGATGCCCGCGAACAGGAAGAGCCAGCCGCCCAGCGCGAAGCGGCCCGCCGCCACCGCCACGCCGGACGACACGCCCAAGAGGCCCGACAGCATGGACAGCGCGTTGGCCGGCAGGCCCGAGCGCAGAATCACCGCCCACAGCGGCTGGATGATCCAGAAGAAGTAGTGCCGCAGGAAGAAGCCCACCAGCCCGTTGCTGCCGCGCTTGAGCGTCTCCTCGTCGCGGGGAATGCCCTTGAAGGCGCAGCGGATACAGAAGAGGAGCAGCCCGCCGATGAAGTAGACACAAGCGACAATGGCCGGAGCCAGCGCCGTCCAGATGCGGGCGGACGGAGACAGGTTTCCGGTCAACCACGCCATCAGGTTCTCAAGCACGGGTGTCTCCTCTTGTAGTCAACGACACGGCCCACGGTGTCGTGGCCGTCCAACGGGCGTAGATGCTTTCGACCGCGAGAAATGCAACCGCCGCCACACCCAGGCCCGCGAGCACGTCCAGGATGTAGTGGTGCGTCAGGTAGACGGCGGAGAAGGCGACGAGCAACGCGAACAGCCCGGTGGAGATGCGCCATGCCCAGCCGCGCGACCACACGAACATCATCACCAGGAAGGGGTACGCCGCGTGCAGTGAAGGCATTGCCCCGAACACGTTGGTGCTGCGCGAGTAGAAGCTCGCGAAATAACTGATGCCCAGCAGCTCGTCGAAACGGGCGGTCCCCGCGGGGTTGGGGGGCGCGGCCAGGTCGGCCGGTCCCGGGCCGTACTGGAGCACGTACCAGGGCGGCGCGGCGGGGTAGAGCACGTAGATGACGACGCCAATGGCGTTCGCCGCCAGGAAGCCCCAGCACAGCCGTTCGAAGAGCGAGTCCTTCTTCACGAAGAAGAAGATGGCCAGGATGAAGACCTCGTACAGGTACGCCGCGTAGGCGAAGCCGCACAGCAGGTCCAAGGCCGGGGTGAAGCGCGTGGCCCACCATTCGGGCCAGTGGGTGCCGCCGGGCGCCGGGAACCACTGGCGCTCCAGCTCCCACAGGTCGCCCGTGTGGATGGGGCCCCGCAGGAACAGCCAGAGGCCCTGGCTGTCCAGCAGCATCCCGGTCAGCCACAGTGCGAGCCCACCGCGGAGGAAGCGCTGAAAGCGGGGGCCCGCCCAGGCCACCCCCAGAATCAGCGCGTCCGCCGCGACGTGGTCCCACCGCAGCCGACCGGTGGCGTACACCAACGTCAAGTGGCTCAACCCCAGGACGGTGGAGAGCCACGTGAGCGCGGTGACCTTATTTGGAGAGCGGGAGGTCATCTCCGTAATAGTCGAGCCCGAGGTGGGTGATGGGGTCCTCGCCCGCGACGACGCGCAGCGTGTTCTTCAGCTTGGTGAGCTGGATGAAGAGGTCGTGCTCCACCGGCAGGCCCGGCTGCGCCATGGGGCTCTTGAAGTAGAAGGACATCCACTCCTGGATGCCGCGCCACTCCAGCCGCTTGGCCAGGTCCAGGAACAGCGCGATGTCCAGCACCAGCGGGGCCGCCAGGATGGAGTCGCGGCAGAGGAAGTTGACCTTGATCTGCATCGGATAGCCGAGCCATCCGGTGATATCGATGTTGTCCCAACCCTCCTTCGCGTCGCCGCGGGGCGGGTAGTAGTGGATGGACACCTTGTGCGCGTACTTCTTGTACAGCTCCGGGTACAGCTCGGGCTGCAGGATGGTGTCCAGCACGCTCGACTTGGTGACTTCCTTGGCCTTGAAGGCCGCGGGGTCGTCCAGCACCTCGCCGTCGCGGTTGCCGAGGATGTTGGTGGAGAACCAGCCGTCCAGACCCAGCATGCGGGCCTTGAGCGCGGGCGCGATGACCGTCTTCATCATCGTCTGGCCGCTCTTGAGGTCACGGCCAGCGACGGCCACCGCCTCCTGCCTGGCCAGCTCCTGGAGCGCCGGCGTGTCCACGCTGGCGTTGGGCGTGGCGTTCGCGAAGGGCACGCCCTCCTTGATGGCCGCGTAGGTGTAGAGCGCGGTGGGGTTGATGTCCGGGCTGTTCTCGTCCAGCGCCTTCTCGAAGGCGGCCAGCGTCTTGAAGGACTCGGGCAGCGGACGGAAGGTCTCCACGCTGCTGCACACCACCATCACGGCGCGCGTCGCGTTGAGCTCCTTCTTGAAGTCGCGGATGTCCTGGCGCAGCGCTTCGATGCTCTCGCGGTGCGTCTTGGTGGCCTTGATGTGGTTGGCCTCGATGCGGCGCACGAACTCAGGGTCGTGCACGCCCTGCTTCGGCTTGATGCTCTGGAGGAACGGCTTCACCTCCTCCAGGTGCTTGTCGCTGAGCACGCCCGAGCGCACGGCCACTTCGTACGCGTCCTCACGGATGATGTCCCAGGCGCCGAAGGCGACGTCCTTCAGCTCCGCCAGAGGAACCAGCTCGTTGAGCTTCACGGTGCGCCCGTCGGTCCGCTTCCCCAGGCGGGCGGTGCCCATCTGCGTGAGCGACCCAATGGGGTGACCCTTGCCCTGGCGCGCCAGCTCGACACCCGCCATCAGCGTGGTGGACACAGCGCCCAAACCCGGAATCAGGACCGCGAGCTTGCCGTCCGGCTTCGCGACCGACCTCTTGTTTTCCATCGTGATGTTCCTTCGTTAGACGTATCGAGTCGGCCGTATGCGGGGCGGTACGATACCGGTCGTGCATGCGGAAAATCTCGAAAGCGGATGGTTGATACTCTAAAGCGTTCGTCACTTCAACGTCATGAGCGTGGCGGCTCTTACCACCCGAGGGCGCCGCACTCATGGATCAGCCCAGCCCGAGGTACAAGGCGAGGCGATCGACGCTGTCAGAGAAACACCAGGTCGTCAGAAGGACGACATCCACGGCACACTCCTCGGACAGGTTCGCCATGGGTTCATGGTGACCCACCCTGCTGGAAGGATGAAGAAGGTGTGAGTGGGACAGGAGGAGACGGAGCCGTCGCGAGGCGCCGTCCCCCCTTCATGAAGGCCCATTCCGGTGGGCCCGTCCGGCTCAGTGGGGCAGCGGGGCGCTGTCGTCCAGGTCGAGCTTCTGGTGGTCGCCCGGTGCGTAGGGCTGTCCGGTGAAGGCGGCCTTCACCATGCCGGCGAGCTGGACCATGCGGCTGCTGGGCGTGTCCCAGTACTCGGCCTTTTCCACACGGACGCAGAGCAGGGCGAGCTCGGGGTCATCCAGGCCGTCGGGGAACCAGGCCTTGAGGGTGGGGTTCCACAGCTCGCGGGCCTTCTCCTTGTCGAGCACCAGCCGGCAACGGCCGCTCACGGAGACGTAGCGGTCCCGGGTGGGGTCCGAGTACGCGAGGTTGACGTGGTGGTCGTGCGTCACCTCGTCGACCTTGGGTGAATGCTCGCGGGTGAAGAACCAGAGCTCTCCGTCGAAGTCGCGTGCGTGCGTCCACATGGGGCGGCTGCGCAGGCTGCCGTCCGCTTCCACGGTGGTCATCATCGCGACCTTGATGCCCTTGATGAGGTCATCGAAGTGCTCGGCGACGTCTTGGGTGTCCTTTTTCTTGCTGGCCATCGCTGCCTCCCTTGGGAGCACAAGGTAGACAGCGTGGAGGTCGGCGGGCACAGGGCGGTGGGTTGGCCGCCGCCAGGGCAGGCGGGCCTGTGGTAGGTGGCCGAGCAGGAAAGCGAGGGTTCGAATGCTGAAGACTGCGTGGAACGAGTGGAGCCTCAAGGCGCTGCAGCTGGAGACGGCGGTGCTGGCGCTGGAGGAGATCGACCTGCCCGAGGAGATGCACGCGCTCCAGGAGGCGGCGGAGGAGAAGCTGCTGGCGCTGGCGCGCGCGTGGAAGGCCCGTCAGCCGCAGCGCGAGCCGCGCACGTGGGAGCGCCAGACGCTGCCCGACGGCATGCCTCGCGACGCCGAGCTCAAGGACCTGGTGGAGGGCTTCAAGGAGGACGGCAAGTCGTGGACGCTGCTGCGCGCCACCAGCGACCTCAAGGAAGTGGTGGAGACGGTGGTGTCGGAAGGCCGCGCCTGCATGGCCGCGGGCGGCGAGTACTACCTGGGCCAGTGGGACGCGAAGGAGTCCGTGCTGGAGGTGGGCCGCGACGACGAAGCGGACGAGCCCGGAACGGGCCTGGTGCTGGAGCCCACGGGCGAGCTCCAGTACACGCCGGACCCGGAGCTGTAGCCGCCGCTCAGCCCTCCAGCTCCTTCACGATGCGGGCGCGGAGCTTCTCGTCGGGCAGCCGGCCGAAGCCCGCGCGCACGTTGTCGGCGGCGTGCGAGGGCTTGCTGGTGGCTGGCAGGGGGCAGTGCACCGCCGGGTGCCCCAGGATGAACTTGAGGAACACCTGGGCCCAGCTGGTGCAGTCGATGTCCGCGGCCCAGCCCGGAAGAGGCCGGCCGCGCACGCGCTCGAAGAGGGTGCCGCTGGAGAAGGGCTGCATGACGAGCACCGCCACGCCGTGCTCGGCGGCGGCGGGCAGCAGGCGCTTCTCCGCGTCGCGCTCCAGCACCGAGTAGGGCAGCTGGACGAAGTCCGGCTTCTCCTCGCGGATGATGCGCTCCAGGTCATTGAAGGCGCTGCGGGCGTAGTGCGTGATGCCGAGGTAGCGGATGCCGCCATGGGCCTTCCATTCACACAGGACAGGCAGGTGCGTGCGCCAGTCCACGAGGTTGTGAATCTGCATCAGGTCCATGCGGCCCTGGCCCATGCGCCGGATGGACTCCCGCATCTGCGCGGTTCCTTCGTTCCTGCCGGTGGTCCACACCTTGGTGGCGAGGAAGGGCGTCTTCGTCGCGTCGAGCTTCTGCAGCAGCTCGCCCACCACGGATTCCGCGCGGCCGTACATGGGCGAGGAGTCGATGAGGCGCGCGCCCGATTCGAGGAAGGTGCGGAGCACTTCGGCCAGGGGCGCTCGCTCGTCCGGTGTGGCGTCGAACGTCTGCCAGGTGCCAAGGCCGATGACGGGCAGCGCTTCGCCCGTGCTGGGAATGGGGCGTGTGAGCATGGCGTCTCCTCGGCCGCGCGAGGGCGCGGCGGTTTTCTCCGGGGGCTTCACGGTGGACGGGGCCTGTGAGGCCTTCTTCGTGGGCTGTGAGGCGGCGACGCCGGGGAGGAGCAGGCCACCCAGGGTCGCGGTGAGCACGTCGCGGCGGGACGGGGCGCGGGAGGACATGGCGCGCGATGTCAGCGGCTGCGCTGAAGTGGACAGGTGACAGTTCCGCGCGGTGCCGGTGTTCTCTTGCGCGAGCGGGGTGGCGACGCCTCCCGATGATTCCTCATGGCCCGGGTGCCCGCGCGATGCGGGCCGGGCCGCATTCAAAACAGTCCAGGAAGGTCCAGGCGATGAATCGCAAGGTCTCGGTATGCGCGGGGATGATGGCGGCGGTGGTGGCGTTCTCGGCCTCCGCCGAGGAGACAGCGGGCGGTCAGTCCTCGAGCGCCGCGTCCTCCGCGAGCGGAGCGGCGTCTGTCGATTGGCCGGGCGTGGCGCGCGAGCTGTCCGCACCGCCGCTGGTGGCTGCCGCGGAGCAGCCGGTGAGCCACACCTCGGCGGCTGGGGCGCCCGCGGGGAGCGCGTCAGCGTCCGGCGCTGTGAACCCTGTGGCACCGTCGAATGGCGCGTCCTCCACGCCCGTCGTGCCTGCCACGACGGACGCCGTGGGAGACGCGTCCCGGCTTGCCGCGAAGCCGGTGGCCTCCACGGTGGACGCTGTCGTGGGCGGTGAGGTGAGCGCATCCGCGCCTGAGGAAGGCTCGGCCGAGGCGAAGGCGGAGACCGACGCGAACGAAGTGCACATCCCGTTCAGCCTCACCCTGGTGCCAGGGCTGAGTACGTCGGGCTTCCACACCGGCAACGTGGTCAACAACGTGTCCATCGGCCTGGTGGCGACGCATGCGAAGCGGGTGGACGGCCTGGCGATGTCGCTGGCAGGCAACTGGGTGGGGGAGGGCGGGCTGAGCGGCGCGCAGCTCGCGGTGGGCGCCAACGTGGCCCGGGGGCCGGTGACGGGCGCCCAGTTCTCCGTGGGCGCCAACGTGGCCGGTGCGGACCTGCTGGGCCTCCAGTCCACGGTGGGCGTCAACGTGGTGCGCGGGAACGCTGAAGGCGCGCAGCTCGCAGTGGGTGGCAACATCGCGTCGGGCGAGGTGAATGGCACGCAGATGGCCGTGGCCGTCAACGTCGCGGGGAAGAGCCTGCTGGGCGCGCAGCTCGGCGTGGGCGCCAACGTGTCGGGCGGTCCGGTGCGCGGGTTCCAGGCTGCGGTGGGCGCCAACATCGCGACAGGGCGGGTCCACGGGCTCCAGGCCTCCGCGGGCCTCAACGTGGCGGGGCAGATGACGGGGCTCCAGATGTCCTCGGGTGTCAGCTACGTGCGGAATCTCTCCGGCGCCCAGCTCTCCATCATCAACGTGGGCGGCGAGGTGGATGGCGCGCAGGTGGGCATCGTCAACATCGCCAGCAACGTGACGGGCGCGCAGGTGGGCCTCCTCAACGTGGCCCGCGAACTGGACGGCGAGGCGGTGGGCCTCCTCAGCTTCGTCGGTGGCGGTCAGGCGCATGTGCAGGCCTGGGCCAGTGACGTGGCGCTCACCAACGTGGGCGTGAAGCTGGGCGGCCGTCACATCTACTCGCTGTTCACGGTGGGCTACAGCCCCTCCATCGACGAGGACCGTCGCCGCTATGTCATCGGCGCGGGCCTGGGCGGGCACATCCCCGCGGGCCGCTTCTTCTTCGACGTCGACGTGGTGAGCAGCACCCTCCACACGAAGCGGCTCTTCGACGACACGAACCATGTCCTGGGGCAGCTCCGGCTGACGGCGGGCTGGCAGGTGGCGCGGCACTTCGCGGTGTTCGGTGGCGTCAGCGCCAACACGCTCGTCACCTGGGATGACAGCGACCCGTGGAAGGAGCTGGGCATCGGGCCGCAGTGGCGCCACGTGGCGGACGACGGCCGCACCACCGTGCGCATGTGGCCGGGCCTGCTCGCGGGTGTGCAGATTTGAGGAGCCCCTACCATCTTCCTCCCGGGCGCTCTGGAGGCGCGGCGCCAGGGGGGTGAGGCATGGAAGGAAGCATGCGCGCGATGGTGCTGCGCGAGGTAGGGCAGCCCCTGCGTGAGACGCGGCTGCCCATTCCTCGCCCCGGTCCGGAGGAGCTGTTGCTCCGCGTGCGCGCCTGCGCGGTCTGCCGCACCGACCTGCACGTCGTGGACGGTGAGCTCCCGAAGCCCAAGCTGCCGCTGGTCCCAGGCCATGAAATCGTGGCCACGGTGGAGGCGGCGGGCGAGCGGGCGACGGCCATTCCCGTGGGCACACGAGTGGGCGTCCCCTGGCTCGGCTGGAGCTGTGGCCACTGCCGCTTCTGTCTGGCCGGCCAGGAGAACCTCTGCGAGCAGGCACGCTTCACGGGGTACCAACTGGATGGTGGCTACGCGGAGTTCACGGTGGCCCACCAGCGCTTCTGCTTCCCCCTGCCGCCCGAGTACACCGACGTCCACGCCGCGCCGTTGATGTGCGCGGGCCTCATCGGCTTTCGCAGTCTCCGCATGGCGGGGATGGAGCGCCGTCTGCTGGGGCTCTACGGCTTCGGCGCTGCGGCGCACCTGCTCATCCAGGTCGCGCGCCACCAGGGCCGGCGCGTCTTCGCCTTCACCCGGCCGGGGGACGTGGAGGGCCAGCGGTTCGCGCGGGAGATGGGCGCGGAGTGGGCCGGGGATTCGGACACCGTGCCTCCGGAGCGGCTGGACGCGGCCCTCCTCTTCGCGCCCGTGGGCGCGCTGGTGCCCGCCGCGCTCCGGGCGGTGGACAAGGCCGGCGTGGTGGTGTGCGGAGGCATCCACATGAGCGACATCCCCGCGTTCCCCTACGCGCTGCTGTGGGAGGAGCGGGTGGTGCGCTCGGTGGCGAACCTCACCCGGGCGGATGCGCTGGACTTCCTCGCGCTCGCGCCCACGGTGCCGGTGCGCACACTGGTGCAAACCTTCCCCCTGTCCGCCGCCAACGATGCCCTCACCGCGCTGCGGCGAGGCCAGGTACACGGCGCGGCGGTGCTCGAGGTGGCGGCCCTGGGTTGAGCGTGGAGCCGGGCGGGCCCACGTCCGCCGCTCCGGGAGGGTGGGGCAAATCGCCACGCAGGGACTGCGGCGGTGTCCCATTTCGCCGCAAACGCAGCGTGTGGCTCGCGTGGCGTTGATGGAATTTCGCGGACCTGGCGCGCTGGCCGCGCAAATGCATCCGGAAGGGAAGGCAACCCGATGCCCCCTTCCCGGGGGCACCACCACGTGAGGCGGACGATGAACCGAGCGCTGCAAATCACCTATCGGGGCATGGAGACGAGCGAGGCCCTGAGCGAGTACATCCGCGACCACGCCGGCAAGCTGGAGCAGTTCTACGACGGCATCGTGGGGTGCCACGTGGTGGTGGAGGAGCCGCACCGGCACAAGCAGCACGGCAGGCATTTCCACGTGCGTGTGGATGTGAGTGTGCCAGGAAGGAACATCGTCGCCACCCGGGATCCGCAGGCGCGCACCGGGCACGAGGATGCCTATCAAGCAGTGACGGATGCGTTCGACGCCGCCAGGCGCCAGCTCCAACACTACGCGGACGCGCTCCACACGCACCACCGGTGACGGTGTCGCTCGCGCGGCGCTTCATTCCCATTACAGACATCCAGCTGGGCGGTCGCGCGACGCACATTCCGAACATTTGCCATTCAAACCCATGACAGACCTGGGGGGCTGGGCGCTATCGTGTGGCTGGTCACGCCATGAAAGCCCAGCGCCTCCAGGTGCTGCGGGTCGACGCCGAGGTTCCCCACCTCGTCACCACCGCCGCCGTCCACTCGACAGCCTCACTTGCCAAGTCCGCCACGGTTCCGTGCGCGGGGCGCCTGCATGGGTCGCGGGTGAACCCGGGGGCTGAGCGATGAGGCGCCCCGTGGGCAAGCGTGGGTGGTGGGTGGTGTCCGGCGTCGTCTGGCTCGGCGGCATCGTGGCGGGTTCGCTCGCCATGGCTCGCTATTCCCTCACGCCCGGCGAGTCCCTGGCGGCACCCGCGCGCTGGCCCGGGGACTCCACCGTGCCACGCGTGGAGGGCCGTCCCACGCTGGTGATGCTGGCGCACCCGCTCTGTCCCTGCACGCGCGCGAGCATGGGAGAACTCTCGCTGGTGATGGCGAAGGCACAGGGGCGGCTCGACGCCTTCGTGCTCTTCCTCAAGCCCGAGGGCACCGGCCAGGATTGGGAGCAGGGCGAGCTGTGGCGCTCCGCGGCGGCGATTCCGGGTGTCACCGCCCTGCGCGACGAGGGAGGGGCCCAGGCGGAGCGCTTCGGCGCCGTCACCTCCGGTCAGGTGCTCTTCTACGATGCGGGTGGGACGCTGCGCTTCAGCGGCGGCATCACCACGGCCCGGGGCCACACGGGCGACAACGCCGGGCGCGCCGCGGTGGAGGCGCTGCTGGGTGACGCGCCGCCGGAAGCGCTGTCCGGGCACGCCGTCTACGGCTGTGAGCTGGAAGACCCCCGCGGGAGCGTGCCATGAGCCCGGCGCGCGACGAGACGTCCAGCCCGCCCATGGCGCTCAAGGAGCGCTCCGCGCGGCTGTTCCGCGAGCACCTGTCCGCGGTGCGGGTCCGCACGGACCGGCTCTTCGCGGGGCTGATGCTGGGGCAGTGGGTGGTGAGCATCGTCATCGCCCTGTTCGGTCCGCGGGGCAGCGGCGCGCAGCTCCAGGTGGCCGTGCTGGTGGGGACGCTGCTCAGCGCCTTCCCGATGGTGATGGCCCGCTGGCGCCCGGGCTCCACGCCCACCCGTCACGTGGTGGCCGTGTGCCAGGCGCTCTGGTCCTCGCTGCTCATCTTCCTGACGGACGGCCGGGTGGAGACGCACTTCCACATCTTCGGCTCGCTGGCCTTCCTGGCGCTGTACCGCGACCCGTGGGTGCTGCTCACCGCGAGCATCACCACCGTCGTGGACCACGTGATGCGCGGCACCATGTGGTCACACTCGCTCTACGGCGGGCTTCCGCCGGAGCTGTGGCGGTTCGTGGAGCACGCCTTCTGGGTGGCCTTCATCGACGTGGTGCTGGTGTATTCGTGCCGGGGCATGTTGCGCGAGCTGCGAGAGGTGGCGGTGCGCCGGGCGGAGCTGGAGCTGGCCCGCGAACGGGAGCACGCGAAGGCGCGCGAGCTGGACCGCGCCCTGCGCGAGCTCAGCGGCTTCCAGGAGCACCTCATCCGCGTGGAGAAGCTGGCCGCGGTGGGACAGCTGGCCGCCAGCGTGGGGCACGAGCTGCGAAACCCGCTGGCCGCCGTGCGCAACTCCCACGCCTATCTCTCCCGGAAGCTCACGAAGGACCCAGCAGGGGCCGCGGATGACCCACGGGTCCCCCAGTTCCTGGGGCTGATGGAGCGCGAGCTGAACGCCTGCGCGAAAATCATCTCCGACCTGCTCGACTTCGCCCGCGAGCGTCCGCCCGCGCTCCAGCCCTGTCCGCTGCGTCCGTTGGTGGACGAGGCCATTGGCGTGGTGCCGCAGCGGGAAGGGGTGCGAATCGTCAATGACGTGCCGGAGTCGTTGCCGGTGCCGCACCTGGACAAGGAGCAGTTCCGCCAGGTCCTGGTGAACCTGGTGCAGAACGCGGTGGAGGCCATGCCCGTGGGGCGCAATGGAGAGGTTTCAGTCGTGGCGGAAGGTGGAGACGCGAGTCCCTGGCGCATCCGGGTCGTGGATGACGGCGCGGGGATTCCTCCGGAGGTGCTGCCCAAGATTTTCGAACCGCTCTTCACCACGAAGACGCGTGGCACCGGCTTGGGACTGGCCATTGTCGCCAACATGGTGCAACGTCATGGCGGCACAATCTCTGTGCGCAGCGAAGCGGAGCGGGGTAGTGAGTTCCTCATTGAACTCCCCGCGGCAGCGGCGGCCCAGGCCGCATGATGGAGGACGTCGCAGTGGCCCCCGCGCGCATCCTGTTGGTCGACGACGAGGAGTCGCTTCGCATCACCTTGGCCGCGAACCTGGAGCTGGAGGGCCACACGGTCCTCGAGGCGGCCAATGGTGAGGAGGCGTTGCGCCTCCTGGAGAAGCAATCCGTGGACGTGGTGCTCACGGACATCCGCATGCCCGGCCTGCACGGCGTGGAGCTCTTGCGCCGCATCAAGCAGGAGCGCCCCGACATGCCGGTGGTGCTGATGACGGCCTTCACGGCGGAGGAGCTGGTGGATGACGCGCTCGCCGAGGGCGCCTTCACCGTGCTGCCCAAGCCCTTCGACGTGACGCACGCGCTGGACACGGTGCTGCGAGCGGCGGCGGCGCCGCAGGTCCTGGTGGTGGACGACACCGAACAGGTGGCGCGCGGCATGGTGCGCGCCCTGAGCACGGTGGGGCTGCGCGCGCGTGCCGTGTACAGCGGCGAGGAGGCGTTGTCCTCGCTGCGTTCGGGGGAATACGACGTCTGCGTGCTGGACCTGGTGATGCCGGAGATGAGCGGGCCGGAGCTGGTGTCCAAGGTGCGCGCGGCGAATCTGTCCGTCGCCATCATCGCCGTGTCCGGCCACGTGGTGCCGGAGATGCTCCGCAGGGTGGCGGCGCAGGGCGCGGTGGTGTGCATGACCAAGCCGGTACCGTTGCGCGAGCTGGTACAGGCGATTGCGCGGGTGCGAGGCCGGCCTCAACAAGGGCTGCAAGGCGCGAGGATTTGACCCATGGCAGGCAGAGACCTCCAGGCGCGTGAGCGGGCGGCGGTGGCGGACGTGGTGGCCTCCACCCTGCGGCACGACCTGCGCAACAAGCTGGCCAGCATCCGCAACGCCTCGTTCTACTTGATGCGGCAGGTGAAGAAGACGGACCTCTGGAGCGCGGACCCGCGCGTGGAGACCTTCTTCCAGCTCATCGAAAAGGAGCTGACGTCCGCCGAGGACGTGCTCTCCAAGCGCGCGCCGCCGCCCAGCGGTGGCACGCGTCCCCGGTGCAGCGCCCGCGAAGGCGTGGAGCACGCGCTCGCCCAGGCCCAGGTTCCGCCGTCCGTGAAGGTCGTGCGCGAACTGACGGAGCAGGGCGGCGTGCCGCTAGAGGTGGAGGACCTGGCGCTGCTGGTGCGCTGCCTCGTGGACAACGCGCTGGAGGCCATGCCGCGCGGCGGGACGCTCACGGTGCGCACGCGCGACACCGACAGCGGCGTGTGCCTGCGTGTGGAGGACACCGGAGAGGGCCTGGCGGCGGAGGCGTACTCGCGCGCCCTGGAGCCCTTCTTCACCACGCGGCCCCACCACGCCGGGCTGGGGCTGAGCATCGTCCACCGGACGGCCGTGCGGCATGGCTGGCAACTGGACCTGGGCGCGGGCCCCTCCGGGGGCACCTACGTGGAAATCCAATTCACGGGCCCGGAGGCCGGGGCCCATGACCGGAATGACGTGACTCGGGGGAGCAAGTGATGGAGACGAACTGGACGTTCGGGCGTTGCCTGCTGCTCGTGGAAGACGACCCTTCCAACCGGATGACGCTGTCCGCGCTTCTGGAGGATGCGGGCTTCGCGGTCGTCACCGCCGGCTCCTATTCGGAGGCCGCGGGATTATTGAACCGGCCTCGCGCGTATGACGCCGTGCTGTTGGACCAGAGCCTGGGTGACGGCTTTGGGACGGGGCTGATTCCGCTGGTGCGCCACCACATGCCGAAGACCAAGGTCGTCTTCGTCACCGGTCATGACGGGAAGATAGACATGCCGGTGGACGCCGTCTTCCGCAAGGGCGGCCACTTCGACGACCTGCTGGCCTTCCTTTTCAAGCTGTTGCCCCAGCGCCCGCTGGGTGCCTGAACGCGAGGTTCCAGAATGCTGCTCCCTTCCGTTTCCGAGCGCTCCGCTCTCACCCGACGGCGGGAGCAGCTGGCGAAAGTCCTGGGGAGCGCAGCCGCGCTGCTGGCATCGAGCCGCCCCCGCCCGCGCAACTACGCCGCCGACCAGTTCCCCTTTCGCGCGTCGAGCCACTTCCTCTACCTCTTCGGGCTCGCGGCGCCGGACGGCGTGGGCCTGTATGACGGCCAGGGCTGGACGCTGTACCTGCCCGAGCCCGGTCCCGACGACGCGCTGTGGGACGGCGCGGTGCCCGGCTTCGCTGAAATCGCGGAGCGGACGGGCTGCCCCGTGCGCTCGCGCGCCGAGCTGCCCGCGGCGCTGAAGGGCCGCGACGTGGCGACGCTGCCCACGCCGGACCTGGAGACGTGCCTGGACGTGGCCGCGCTGCTGGGCCGCGAGGTGCGTCCCGGCCACCTGGCGGCGGTGGACGTGCCGCTGGCGGACGCGATGATTGCGCTGCGGCTTCGCCATGACGACGCCGCGCAGGCGCAGCTGCGTCAGGCCGCGGAAGTCACGGTGCTGGCCCACGTGGCGGGCATGCGCGCCACGCGGCCGGGCATCCTGGAGGCCGCGGTGCGCGCCGCGATGGAGGCGGAGTTCGTCTCACGCGACGTGCGGCCGGCGTATCAGCCCATCGTCACCGTGCACGGCGAGGTGCTGCACAACCTGCGCTATGACCACACGCTGCGCGAGGGAGACCTGCTGCTGGCGGACGTGGGCGGTGAGAGCCCCGCCGGCTTCGCCTGTGACGTGACGCGCACGTGGCCGGTGACGGGGCGCTTCAGCACGACGCAGCGCGAGCTGTACGACGTCGTGCTGCGCATGCAGAAGGCCAGCATCGACGTCGTCCGCCCGGGGACGCGCTACCGCGACGTGCACCTGGCCGCGCACCGGGAGATGGCGCGAGGCCTGGTGGCGCTGGGCATCCTCCGTGGAGACCCGGAGGAGCTGGTGGTGGACGGCGTCACCGCGCTCTTCTTCCCGCACGGCGTGGGCCACCTGCTGGGCCTGGACGTGCATGACATGGAGGATTTGGGAGACCGGGCGGGCTATGCGCCGGGACGCACGCGCTCGCCGGAGTTCGGCCACCGCTCGCTGCGGTTGGACAGGGATTTGGAGCCCGGCATGGCGGTGACGATTGAGCCGGGCATGTACCAGGTGCCCGCCATCCTGTCGGACGCGCGGCTCATGGCGCGCGCGAAGGACAGGCTCCAGCGCGACGTGCTGGCGCGCTACGCGGACGTGCGCGGCATCCGCATCGAGGACGACGTGCTCGTCACGCCGGATGGCCACGAAGTGCTCACCGCCGCCATCCCCAGGGAGGCCTCGGACATCGAGACCGTCATGACCAGCTCTGCCCGTCCAGCTCCGGGAAGGTGACCTGGCACTGGCCGGGATTCACGCCGTCCACGCGCGCGTAGCCATTCTTGTTGAGGGTGCCTTCGCGCGTGCTCCCATCCGGGAGCGTCACCAGGTAGCGCGCGTGGGGGATGGGGTTGCCCTCTTCGTCCTTCAGCTCGATGGCCAGCCACGTCTGTTCCTCGACGGGGGATTCCTCGGACGTCTGCGGCGGTGGTTCCGGCCAGGGCGTGGGGAGCAACACCGGACGCGCCATGGGGAGGGCCACCAGCTCGCCATGCACGAAGGCCTCGGTGAGCCGCTGCTGGAGGCGTTGCTCGTACCGGCCGCGCTCCAGGCCGGACAGCCCCAGCGGGCGGCTGCCTCCGAGCGCTTCGTACATCGCATACAGCGTGTGCGCGGCGGGGGTGGCCAGCCAGCGCTTCAAGGCGGCGCTGACGAAGACGTCGGGGACGGGCGCGTGCGGATGTTTCAGCCGCTCCAGGTCGACCGACGGTACGACGAGCCAGTCTTCCCCCTGGGCCGGCAGTCGCCACCGGCGCTCACCGTGCAAGAGCTGCATCATGACGGCCTCCCTGTCTCGGAGTGTATCAGGATGCGCGCTCTGAGTAGGAGGCGCTGCGATGTGGGGTGCGCGGCGCCTGACGTCGCGCATCGGGGTGTGGAGTGTGGAACGTCCCGGTGGGACGCAGGGGCAGGGTTACTGCGGCGATACGGTTTCCGAGGTCTGGACGTCGTTCGGCGGAACCGGGCTGCTGTGCGCGAACACCATGAGCCACTTTCCGTCGCGGCGCTGCCACACGTCGGTGAAGTACACCCTGTCGGTGACCTCGCTGCCGTCCGTCATGCGCAGGTGCGAGCGCTGGATGCCGGCCAGCACGCCCGTGTCACCGAAGACGTGGGCCTTCATTTTTTCGGCTTCGACGGACGTGATGTGACCGGGGATTTCGGCGATGCCCACGACGAACGCGTCACGGTTCATCTCCGCGCCGTCCGCGCCGCGATAGATGAAGTCCTCGGTCGTGAGCGACTTGATGGCCTCCAGGTCCTTCGTCTGGATGGCGCGCATGACGTGGCCTTCGAGCTCCGTCAGCGTGCGCGTGTCGTCGGTGGACGTCGTGCTCATGGGTGACTGACTCCGGGTGGAAACATGGCCGCACGCAGAGGCGGCCAGCAGGGTGGATGCAGGAGTGCTTGATACATGAGGTGTCGTGAGTACAACGCGCATGCACGCGTGCGGAATGAATTTCCAGAGCGCGAAGTTGCGGGGCCGCGTGCGCCATCCGCCGTGAGTTGACCCGGTGAAGCTGTGGACAGGCGCGGTGCCTCCAGGGGGCACAGCGTTCAAGGACGAACAGTGGGGGGTGGCGCGACGAGGACCGGTTCCTACGTTGCACGCCCAGTCGAAGTCAGGGCCGGTGAGTGCAGCGCGGGCGAGGGAGGGCGTGTGGACGAGCTTCTTTCCGGAGCTGAAGGGCAGTTCCGTACTCAGGGCAAAGGCACTCCAGGTGCGTTGGAGCCGCGCGGCACGGTGAGCGTGAGCGAGGCGCTCGAGGGAGACCTCGATGCGTATCTCGACCGTGAGCTTCTCGAGGCGTGTGAAGACGACGCGGTCGTGGAAGACACTGCACCCGTGACGGATGTTTCCGCGAGCATGCGCGCGCTGCTCGCACTCGCGGAGGAGGAGACGGAGTGGCTGGAGCACCTGCCGCCGTCCATCTCGCACGCGCTGGACGTGTTGCCTGAGCCCACGGTGGAGATTCCCGAGTGGATGCGCACTTCGCCTGGTGCGAAGACTGTGACGTCCCTGGGCGCCTTGTTGCCGCCGCGTGCGGAGAATGTGCTGGCGCGTGCGCCGGATGCGCCCATGTGGGGTGATGCGCCGACGCATGCGCACCTGGAATCCGCGCGGTGGCGCGGTGCGAGCGCGACCGAGACAGGCCATGTCCTGGGACTTCGCCCCGGGGCGTTGATGGGCGCGGCGGCCGTGGGCGCGCTGACGGCGAGCCTGCTGCTGGTCGCGGGACTCTCCGTGCGCGGAGATTTCACGAGGACGCAGGCGAGCGTCGATGATGCCATCCGGCGCACGGCGCACGGCGCTGTCCTTGGCGCGAGCGGTGACGCCCAGGCGGGCCTGTCCTCGGCTGGCGCTGGCGCCGCGATGAGCGCCGCCGCCCCGTCAGGGGACGCCATTGGAGCGAGCACGTCCACGGAGACCGCCGTGAGCGGTTCATCGCCGGACGCGGCGCTCGCTGCCTCATCGCACGTCTCCAGTGCTGCGTCGTCCGTGGCTGTCTCCAGTACGCAGCCGGGCCTTGGCTCGGCGCTTCGTCTTCAGGACGCGGCGAAGGGACTGCGCGCCTCCGTGCATTCCTCGGAGCCGGCGCGAACCCCGGGCACGCCCGTGGCGGAGTCGCTCGCGGTGGTGAGCCCCGCGCCCATCAAGCGCATTGCCCTCGCGAAGACGGACGCGGCGTCGGCCCTACCGCCTGCTCCCGTCGAACTCGACTTTGGAGACACGGGTGCGGAAGGCACCGCGTCCCAGGACGCCATCGCGACTTCACCGGGTGATGTCGCCGCGGAGGCCGTGGAGGAGGACACGTCGGAGAAGGGGCCGTACGCGGACCTCGATGAGGCCTTCGCGCGCGAGCTGGGCTTCACGGAAGACGCGGACGCGGAGGTCGCGAAGGCGGAGGCGCCCGCGCGCACCGTCTACGTGCCGCCCGCGGTGGACGTGAAGGAGCACCTCACGCCGGAGGACGTGAAGCAGGTGGTGCTGACGAACCAGCCCGCCATCACCGCGTGCCTGCGCTCACACGCGCAGGGCTCGCCGATGGAGGCCGGTGGCCGCTTCGTGGTGCAGTGGTCGGTGCTCCCCAGCGGTGAGACGCTCAACGTGTCCATGGACACCGCCGCGCTGCGCGCCACGCCGCTGTCGCGCTGCATCGAGGACGTGGTGCGCCGTTGGAAGTTCCCGGTGCACCAGGTGCGGATGCAGGAGCCCATCCGCTTCCCCTTCATCTTCTGAGGCGCGGGCGGACCGCTGGCTTCTATGCTTCCTCTTGGAATGCCAGCGCCCAAGCCGCCGGAGCCCACGGAGTTGCACGTCTGCCACCGCTGCCTCGTGCGGCTGGAGGCAAGCGCCGGTGGCGTGGACCTGCCACGCCGGCTGCGGGAGGCCCTGGCGGGACGGGGCCTCGCCGAGCGGACGCGGGTGATTGCGTCAGGCTGCCTGGGGGAGTGTCCCCGGGGCCTCGTGAGTGTGCTGGTGCTCCCGGACAGTGGCTCCGGGGCGCACGTTCAGCTCATCGACCCCGCGAAGGACGGAGCGGACCTGGCCGAGCACGTCGACCGGTTGACTGGTGTGCAAGACGGGCCCCCGCGAGCTGGGCGGCCTTGAGCAGCGCTTCCACCATGGGCACGCAGCTCGCCTCGCCCTTGCCGGCGATGGCGTAGGCCGTGCCGTGGTCGGGAGACGTGCGCGGCACGGGCAGGCCCAGCGTCACGTTCACCGTGCGCTCGAAGTCCAGCGCCTTGGCCGGGATGAGCCCCTGGTCGTGGTACATGGCCAGCACCGCGTCGTAGCGCGCGCCCACCTGGTCTGGCTTCGCGAAGAGCCCGTCCGCGGGGATGGGCCCATGCGCGTCCACCCGGGCCGCGCGGGCCTTGCGGATGGCGGGGCCAATCACCTCCACCTCTTCGCGTCCCAGCAGTCCACCTTCGCCCGCGTGCGGGTTGAGCCCCAGCACGGCGATGCGCGGCTTGTGGCCCACCACCGGCTCCAGGCCGCGCGACAGCAGCTTGAGCTGCGCTGTCAGCCCGTCCACGGTGAGCAGGCGCGGCAGGTCCGCCAGGGGAACGTGGTTGGTGGCGAGCGCCACGCGCACGCGAGGCCCATCCATCAACATCATCACGTCCACGCCGAAGGCCTCCGCCAGCACCTCGGTGTGGCCCATGAAGGGGATGCCCGCGCGGGAAATCTGCTCCTTCGACACGGGCGCGGTGCACAGCGCGTCCACGCGTCCGGCCCGCATCGCGTCGATGGCCGCCGTCACGAAGGCGTACTGCGCGCGGCCGCCCTCGCGCGAGGGCTTTCCGGGCACGCGGTCCTTCTCCGCGAGCCGCGTCACCTCCACCACGGTGGGGCCTTCCACGCGGCCCAGGGCGGAGGGCTCCACGCGGGCATAGCGGCGGAGGGCGGGGAAGCGCGCCAGCGTGGGCCCGTCCCCGAAGATGATGGGGACGAGCACCTTGCGCACGGAGGGCTTCGTCAGGGCCGCGGCCGTCACCTCCGGCCCGATGCCGGACACGTCCCCCAGGGAGATTCCGACGAGCGGAAGGCCCACGGCGGCTACAGCTTCACGTCGACGTTGGCCTTCTGCCGCAGCTCCTGCACGTACTGGTCGAGGAACTTCTCCGTCTTCTCCTGGAGCAGCTTGCCCTCCAGCTTGGAGCGCATCTCCTCGTAGGACTCTGCGGCCACTGAGCGGCGCTCCTCCACCTTCAGCACGTGCCAGCCGAAGTTGGTGCGCACCGGCTCACTGACGCCGCCCTCAGGGAGGCCGAACGCGGCCTTCTCGAAGGCCGCGACCATGACGCCACGCTTGAACCAGCCCAGGTCACCGCCGTCCGCGGCGCTGGGGCCTTCGCTGCGGGCGCGGGCCAACGAGGCGAAGTCCATGCCCGGCCGACGCGCTTCCGTGGCGATGGCCTCCGCCCGCTTCTTGGCGGCTTCCACCTGCTCCGCCGTGGCCTTGGCGTCCACCTGCACCAGGATGTGGCGCGCGTGGACCTCCGAGTCACCGCTCTCCATGCGCGTGTACTGCGTGTACGCGGCCTTGAGGTCCTCCTCGGTGATTTTCACCTGGGGACCCACCTTCATGCGCAGCAGGCGGTCACGCAGGATGCGCTTGCGCATCATGTCCCGGTAGGTGGCCATGGTGAGGCCTTCACCCAGCAGGAGCTGCTCGAACTGCGCGGGGTCGGTGATGTTGTTCTGCTGGCGCACGTCCGCCACCAGCTCATCCACCTCCGCCTCGGTGGCGGTGATGCCCAGCTGCGCGATTTCGGACTCCATCAGCTTCTCGCCGATGAGGGTGTCCAGGGCCGTCTTCATCAGCTGCAGCCGCTGCTCGCCGCGCTTGCGCGGATCCGGGTCGTTGACGCGGGCCATCTCCGGCGCCGCGCGCTGCTGCACCTCGGACAGCGCGATGATGTCGCGGTTCACCACCGCGGCCACCTTGTCCACCAGCTCCGCGTGCGCCACGCCGCCGCTGCCCAGGAGCGCCACCGCCGCGATTGCCGCCACCAGCTTCTTCATTCCCGCCATCCTTCCGTACCACCCCGGGCGCGTCCAACCGCCGCCCCGGTCTTCGATTCCGTCGTCACTCCGCCGTCGCCTGCTGGGGCGCTGGACGCCCGCGGATGGCCTGCAACGTGGCCTCGTTCACCTGGACCTGCGCCTTCTGCCGCAGCTCCTGTTCGAACGTCTCCTGCGCCTGCGACCGCTTCTGCTCCAGCAGCTTGCCCTCCACCAGCGCACGTACTTCCGCGAACTCCCGCTTGCGCGCCGGCTTGCGCTCCAGCACGCGGAACAGGTGGAAGCCGTACTCGGTGGACACCACGTCCGAAACCTGCCCCACCCCCAGCTTGAATACCACCTCGTCGAAGGCGGGCGGCATCTGCCCCCGGGGGAAGAACCCCAGGTCGCCTCCCACCTTGGCGTCCGCGCTGAGCGAATACCTGCGCGCCAGGTCCGCGAACTTCTTGCCGGACTTGAGCTGGGTTTGCAGCCGCCGTGCCTCGTCCAGGCCCTTCACCACGATTTGCGCGGCGTGCACCTGCTCGGGCTCGTGGAAGTCCTTCTCATGCGCGCCGTACCAGGCCCGCAGTTCTTCTTCAGTCACCGCCACGCGCGAATAGACATGGCTGGCGAACAGCTTTTCGATGGTCAGCCGGCTTGCTTCCCGCGAGCGCAGCTCCGCCATGGAGAGCTGCCCCTGGGCCAGGACCTCGTTGAAGTTGCCCGCCGGATAGTCCCCGGACAGCCGCAGCACCCCCCGGTCCACCTCCTCCGGGGTGACGGTGACGTTGTGCTTGCGCGCCTCCTGCAGCAGCAGCATCCGGTGGATGTACGTGTCGAGGAGCGCGCGCTTGAAGGGCTCCACGTCCTCCAAGGTGCGCTGGGACACGTCCGTCAGCGCCAGCTCGCGCCACAGCTCCTGTTCGAAGTCCGCCCGGCTGAGCACCTCGCCGTTGACGCTGGCGACCACCAGGGCCTCCGGCGTCTCCATCACGGGCTTGGTGCAGGCGGGCATGCCCACCCCCGCGGCCAGGGCGATGGCGAGTGGGACCAGGAAGGCGCGGGTGGGAGAAAAGCGCATGCGCGGGGCCTCGTGAGGGGGAGGGCTCCAGATTGGCAAGCCGTCAGTCATGGCGCGAGGCCCGTTCCGGTAGCACGCCGGGCAGGGCCGGACAACCTCACCGGGCCTACGGCTGCGTCGCGTGTGCGGAGAGGAACGCCTCCACCAGGGGGAAGATTTCGTCCGGGGCCCGGCGGCCCAGGACCAGGTCCGCGTGCCCGTAGTCCGCCCCGAAGCCGTGGGCCTTGCCGGCGACGAGGACCTTCACCGGCCCGCCCAGGTACTCCTTGGCGCGCGCCACCGCCATGGGCGGGGCCAGCAGGTCCTTGCTGCCCGCCAGCAGCAGGAAGGGGATGGTCACCCGGGGCAGGGACTCGCGGTAGTCGAACTCGCCGTTGTAGGACGTGAAGCGGTTGGTGGTGATCCACCGCGCGAACTGGCGCCCCACGCCGCCGGCGATGTCGGCGGGCACGTTGGCCAGCGCGCGCCGCACCACCTCCGTCTCCATGTTCTCCGCCAGCATCATGTAGCGGCTCATGGGCCCCGGCGGCGCGCCGAACAGGGCGATGCTGGTGACGCGGCTGGTGGGGATGACTCGCAGCTTCAGCACCGGCTCCACCTTCTGGATGAAGGTGCGCAGGCCCGGCTGCACCGCGAAGGTGAAGGGGCTGCCCAGGGTCACGGCCGCCCGCACGGGCGCCTGCGGCGTCTTCGCCAGGTGGGCGTAGAGCATCAGCCCGCCCTTGGAATGACCAACCCAGAGCACTTCCTTCGCACCTGTGGACAAGACGGTACGCACCGCGGTGCGCACGTCATGCTCGGCCTGGTCGTCGAAGTTGAAATCCGGGCAGTCGCCCGCCAGCCCCCGGCCCCGCAGCTCCAGCACCCAGGTCTCGAAGCCGGCGCGGGCAAGGTAGCGGGCCAGGCTGTACTGCTCGTCGAAGTCCATGTGGAAGCGGTTGGCCCCCAGCCCGTGGCAGAGGATGACGGGCTGGGCGAAGCGCTTCTCGCCTCGGGCGTGGTAGCGGCCCAGGGCAATGGAGGCCCCGTCGTCCGTGGGCACCCGGTACAGCTCGTCCGGGCGGAAGGTGAGCGTCAGCAGCCCCTCCTTCCCGCGCACCATCGTTCGCGAAAAGAGGTCCGCCATCCGGCCCAACCGTGCCACCTGTCGACGAGTCACGTCGCCAGTCTAAGCCGGACCGCGGGGCCATGCCGTGTTCATTGGTGAGCAAGCACCTGCCCGGCAGGACTGTTGCAGGGAGATGTAGGCAACGACTCGGAGGGCGTGGCAATGCGGCGGAAACAGGCTTGGAAGGAAGTGTGGTCCTCCCTTATCGCCACCGTTTTTCCCACGGATACCCTTCTGGCGGCCCTTCGGAAGATGGAGCGGCACCAGGTGCGGTTGTTGGGCGTGGTGGGTGAGGGGGGAGGGTTGTTGGGGTTGGTCAGCGAGGAGCACATCCTCGCGGCTTGGAGGGGAGATCCGCTGGCGCCGGTGTCCGGCGTCATGGCGCGGGCGGGGGCTCCCGGAGAGGCGCGGGCGGGGGGGCGGCGGTTGCGGCTCCAGGGCGCCCAGCCTCACGGCGCTGGGTGAGACGGCGGTCCCCGGGGGCGGTAGAGTGCGGCACGCCGTGCCGGACGAATCGCCCTCGTGGACTGTCTACATCCTGCGCTGCCGTGACGGCACGCTGTACACCGGCGCCACCAACAACCTGGAGCGCCGGCTGGCCACCCATGGCCGGGGGCGCGGGGCGGCGTACACGCGGGCGCGGCTGCCCGTCACCCTGGTGTGGAGCGAGGCCGCGGGGGACCGCGGCGCGGCGCTCCGGCGGGAGGCCGCCATCAAGCGGCTGTCTCGAGCGGAGAAGCTGCGCATGTTGGGGCGCCCCTGAGCGCTGGTGGCACGCCAGTGGGGCAATACCTCTCCCGATACAGGCGCGTTACTCTGGCGCCACCATCCAAAGGGGCCGGTTCATGTCTCACTCGTACTCGAAAGTGTTCGGGGCGCTGGTGCTGTTGGGGCTTGGTGTGTCCTGCCGGGCCAATCACGCTCCCAAGGTCTCCACGGGGCCTCGGCCTTCGCCGCAGGTCGTCGCGGCGGGAGGCGTGGTGTCCTTCGTCTTCGAGGTCGAAGACCCGGACGGGGATTCCATGACCTTCCAATGGCAGCAGCTCCCCGCGGAGCCCGCGGGCACCTTCAGCGACGCGACTGCGCGCAACCCCACGTGGGTGGCGCCCGAGGTGTCGGAGACGACGACCTTCGCCATCATGGTCACCGTGGAGGACAGCGAGGGCGATGGCATCATGGCCCAGGGGCCGGGCGTCATCGTCCATGCGGCGGCGTCCCAGGCGCCCTGAGCGCCGCGGGCCGCGCGTCAGGCGGTGGCGCGCGGCTCCGTGGGGGGCGGCGTCTGGCCGGCCTGCATCCGGGCCTTCCGGTGTGAGCGGCGCACGACGACCACGCCCAGGATGAGGAAGAGGCCGGCGCCCACGCCCCCGCCGATGACCTGGTACGAAATCAGGTCCGCGGACGTCTTGCGGACGACCTCGGGCAGGTTGCACATCGTCTGGGTGGCGTAGGGCGTCTCGTTGTACCAGCCCAGGTAGTTGGGCCCCAACCAGGAGGCGACCACGAAGCCCAGCAGGGCGCCCGCGAGGATGAAGTTGAGCAGCGTCTTGGCGGCGTTCATCGGCAGGCACCTCGGCTGGTTGACGTCGGGGCGTGCTTAATATGCGCACGCCAGCGCCGCAAAGCGTGGAACGTGTTAAGGGGGAGGACGTGCCGCTGCTCCCGCTCGCCATCCTGTTCGCCGCTCTCGCGCTGGGCTGCGCCGCTACCCTGCTCGTCCACGCCTTCCGGCGGAGCGTGGGCACGGGGGTGATGGTGCTGCTGATTCCCTGCTACATGCTCTTCTACGCCTTCAGCCAGTTCGAGCACCGGCGCAAGGGCCTCATCGTCGCGGGCTTCATGGCCAGCACCGTGCTGGCCGCCGTGTTCCTGGGACTGGGCCTGCACAGCCTTTCGGCGCTGGCCTCGCGCACCCCGCCCACGGGCTTCTGACGGCGGGGCGCCCGGCGTGGAAGGCCGCGTGCGGACCCCCGTCGGCGCCGTCTGCGCCACCCACCCGGACGAGGCCGCGGTGGCCACGTGCGCGCGCTGCGGCGGCTTCCTGTGCGGGGACTGCACGGAGCTGGCGGGCGAAACGCCCTACTGCGCGCCCTGCGTGGCGGTGCTGCGCAGGGAGGCGCGTCCGTCGCGGGTGATTCAGGTGGCGCTGGGGCTCAACGTGGCGGGCCTGGTGTGTCTGCCGTGCTCGCTGGCGTTGCCGCTGCCCACGCTGGTGGCGGGGTTGGCCGGCGTGGTGCTGGGCCCGCGGGAGCTGCGGCGCATTGCCCGGGGAGAGGGCGCCGAGCGCGGGCGGACCCTGGCGCGGGTGACCACGGGGCTCGGCTGGGTGAACCTGGGGCTGGCCTCGAGCTGGCTGGCCGTCGTGTTCTGGGGCTTCGGGCCTTGAGGGCCGGGCGCCGCGCTCACACGCCGCGCGCGTTCGGGTCCCACATGTACTTGTGCATCTGCAGCTGGAAGCGCACGGCGAGCCTGTCCTCGATGACCCACTCGGCGAGCTCGCGCGGGTGGAGCTTGTCGAACACGGTGGAGAACAGGCTGCCGTAGGGCTTCTGGAGCAGCTGGTGCTCGGCGATGAGCGCCTTGGCCCAGTCGTAGTCCTCGCGCGAGCCGATGACGAACTTCAGCTCGTCGTTGGCGTTCATCGACGTGAAGTTGCGGTAGTCGTTGCGCAGGTGCTCGCCCGAGGAGGGCGTCTTCATGTCGACGATTTTGTGCACCGCCGGAGGCACCAGCCGCACGTCGATGGCGCCGCTCGTCTCCAGCAGCACCTTGAAGCCGGCGTCGAGCAGCGCCTCCATCAGCGGGTAGACGCCGGGCTGGAGCAGGGGCTCGCCGCCGGTGACTTCCACCATGGGCGTGCGCAGGCCCTGCACCTCGCTGACGATGTCCGCGATTTTCCGGCGCGCGCCGCCGTGGAAGGCGAACTCGCTGTCGCAGTAGGTGCAGCGCAGGTGGCAGCCCGTGAGGCGGATGAAGGCGCACAGCAGCCCGGCGTGGGAGGACTCACCCTGGACGCTGAGGTAGATTTCCTTCACCACCACGGAGTCCGCGGTGGGGACGCGTCGGGGCTCGATATGTGGGCGCGCTGCGGGCATGGCTTCTTTGTTGATTCGGGGGAGGGGCGCTTCAACCCCAACCTACCGCGCCAGGTCAAGCGCGGCCTGTTGCCTCGCCTGAGGAGGGGTCAAGGGGCGGCGGGGCCCTTCACGCGCTCGACGAAGGCGTCGATGAGCTTCCGGGCAATGCTGAGCTTCGGGGGGATGCGCGGCAGGTTGTCCGGGCTGAACCAGTGGGCCTCGGAGATTTCCTTCTGGTCCACGGTGATTTCGCCGCCCGCGTATTCGGCGGTGAAGCCCACCATCAGCGAGCGGCCGAAGGGCCACGGCTGCGAGCCGAAGTAGCGGATGTTCTTCACGTCGATGCCGACTTCCTCCTTCACCTCGCGCGCCACGCACTCCTCCAGCGACTCCCCCGGCTCCACGAAGCCGGCGAGCGTGCTGAACATGGGCTCTGGGAATTGGGCGTTGTGCGCCAGCAGCATCGTGTCGCCGCGGGTGATGAGGACGATGATGGCGGGGGCGAGGCGGGGATAGAAGGGCGTCTTGTCCACCGGGCAGCGGCGGGCGCGCTCACCCGGAACCAACAGGGTGGGTTCGCCGCAGCGGCCGCAGAAGCGGTGGGTGAGGTCCCACTCGACAATCGCGAGCGCGCGGCCCGCCACGGCGAAGCGGGCGTCATCCACTCGCTTGAAGAGCGAGCGGGCGGCGACAGCCTTGTAGCCTTCCGGCGGGACGAAGTCCTGGGTGAACCCCGCCGCGTAGCAGTCCACGCCGTCCAGCGCTCCCAGGTAGTGCGCGGCGGCGGCGAGCTCCGGGAAGGCCGCGCCGGTGGGAATGGCGACGCCGTCCGCATGCTCGTGGACGAGCACGTCCATGCCCCGGGCGAGGAAGAGCAGGGCGCCCTCGCGGGGCCGGTCGGGCGGGGTGTGGTCGGGGACGAAGAGGGGGGCGGAGCTCACGGGGCCACACTAACGGGCCCGGGCCGGGTGTGCAGGCGTTGCGTGAGCTTCGGGCCTGGGATGGCGGTGGGCTCAGCTGTCCTTCTGGATGAGCTCGACCTTGTAGCCGTCCGGGTCCTCGACGAAGGCGATGACGGTGGTGCCGTGCTTCATGGGGCCGGGCTCGCGGACCACCTTGCCACCGGCCTGCCGGATGGCCTCGCACGTGCCGTGGATGTCACTGACGCCCAACGCGATGTGCCCATAGGCCGTGCCGAGCTCGTACTTCTCGACGCCCCAGTTGTGCGTGAGCTCCAAGGCGGGGTGGGTGTCCTCGGGGCCGAAGCCCACGAAGGCCAGGGTGAACTTGCCGTCGGGGTAGTCGTGACGGCGCAGCAACTTCATGCCGATGACCCGGGTGTAGAAGTCGAGCGAGCGCTCGAGGTCACCGACGCGGAGCATGGTGTGCAGGATTCGCATGCGGGCTTCATAACGCCATCATCGCGTCGCGTCATGCGTCCCCGCCGCCCGCTGCCCCGGAGACTCAGGGCTTTTCCTCGGACTGTGCCTTGGGCGGCACCGTGAGTGTGCCCACCTCGACATGGGACGACGGCAGCGCCTTTCTGTCCGCGCTCCGTCCGCCGATGCGTGAGCCATCACCCCCGGCGTGCCACAGGCCCACCACGACCTTCCGCTCGCCCGCGTCCCAGTCCTTCGTGGACACCGAGAAGGCGTCCCGCAGGAGCGTGTCCCGGGGCGCCTCGGCGAAGAAGTAGGTGCCGCCCAGCACCGGGTGGTCCGCGTTCTTCCGCTTGCTGCCCGGCGGGCCGGGGAAGTGGACGAAGATGCCCGCAGAGCGAGGCACCGGCCCGGTGACGCGCCAGTAGAGCACCAGGTGGAGCAGCCCCTCCGCGTCCGGCGCCGACGGTATCTCCGCGCCCACCAGCTCCACCGGCACGTCGAACCGCGCGCCCACGGGCTTCGCGGTGGGCGGCAGCGCCGCCACGCGCATCGGCGAGCCATCCGCGTTGAGGGGCACCGCGCGCGCCAGCGGCTCAGGTGACGTCGCCAGCAGCGCGCCCCAGGCCACCAGCGGCACACACGCCACGCCGATGGCCGCGGGCCCCAGCCGCCCGCGCAGTCGCCAGGCCACGAAGCCCAGGCCCAGCCACGCGAGCGCGGAGACCAGCGCGCCGCCCAGCCCGGAGCGCGGCAGGAAGCGCAGCACCACGCGGTGCGTCCCTTCCGCCACGCGCACGCCGAGGAGCCCGTCCTGGGACACCACCTCGCCCTCCGAGGACTTCCAGCCCGGGTGCCAGTTCTGGTTCACCAGCAGCACCGTGGGGCGCGTGGCCGTCACGTCCACCGTGACGCGGTTGGGGGTCCACTCCATGCGGCGCGCGGTGCCCGCGGAGGCGTCCTCCAGGTACTCCTCCTGGGGCAGGTCGCCGCGCAGGCGCTCGGACATGGGCACCGGCCACGCCTCGCCACAGGCGATGGAGCCCCGGTTGAGCGCCAGGAAGTAGCCCTGTGCCCAGCGGTTGCCGCGGGCCTGGGCGAAGGGGCGCTCCGCCTCCTCGGGAACGGGGCCGGGCGCGGGCACCATCTGCGACCAGCGGCTGAGCCGGTCGAAGGCGCGCACCTGGAAGCCCCAGCCCACGGCGATGACGACGCAGGCCACCACCGCGGCGGTGGGCCACCAGGACGTCGCCGTGCGCGTGGCCGGCACGCGCCACACGCGCACCAGCAGCACGGCGAGCCCCAGTGCCACCAGCTCCGCTAGGAAGAGCCCGGCGGGCACGAGGAAGCGCTCCGGATAGCGCAGCGTTCCGAAGACGGGCAGCAGCCGCAGCGCGCCGAACAGCGAGGGCACTGCGGAGTAGCCGGCCGCCATCCACACGCACAGCGCCGCCAACACCGCCGGGTACAGCGCGCGGCGCCAGGCCCACGCGGCCAGTGGAATCAGCGCGAGCACCGCGGGCGCGAGGAAGAAGTTGCCGGGGTCGCTGTAGCCGGAGCTCGCCGGCATCTGGAGCAGCATGCGCGCCAGCTCCTCCGCGGAGTTGCCCGGCGTGCCCGCCATGATGCGTGGCGCCGAGCGCATGGTCTCCACCAACGGCCACAGCCGGAACGCGCAGGCGCCCAGGGTGAACACGGCGGTGGCGCCCAGGGCCCACAGCGCGGACTTACGCCGCGGCGTCCCGCGCAGCCCGTACAGCGTGCGCCCGGCCTCCAGCGCGACGAAGAGCGCGCCCATGGGCACGGGATACGTGCCGCCGAAGCCCAGCAGCACCGCGAAGGTGCCGGCCACCACCGCGGCGCCCCGGAGATGGCCCTCCGCCGCGCGGCGCGTGCCCCACAGCAGCCAGGGCAGCAGCAGGAAGCCCGCGAAGTTGAGCCAGCCAATGGACCATGACAGCGCGGTGAAGCCCGCCAGGCCGAACAGCGGCGCCGCGCCGAGCGCCCCCAGCGCGGAGCCCACGCGCCGCCGCGCGTAGTGGAAGAAGCCCTCCATGCCGAGCACGAGGAAGGCCCAGAGCAGCAGCGGCTCCGCCGGCCGCGCGCCCATGAGCGCGGACACGAGCAGCGTGGGAGACGCAACGCGCGTCTGCGGACTGCCCAGCGCGTACTGTCCGCCGCAGGCCCACGGGTTCCACAGCGGGAGCTGCCCGTAGTGCGTCACCGTGCGCGTTCCCGCGTCCTCGTACGAGTGCAGCAGGTGCGCGTCGCGGAAGTCGTTCATGCCTCCGGCCTGCTGCAGCGGACGCCAGGCGGCAGCCAGCGCCAGCGCGGCGAACAGGGCCAGCCGCACGCTGGTGAGGGTGGCGGCGCGGTGGGCGAAGCGAAGCAGCCTGCGGGGAGGGGGCATCATGAGCGGAGGGCGCCGGAGCTCAGTCGTAGAAGGGGCGGGGCTTGCAGGGGCTGGCGGTGGCCTTGCGCGGGGGCAGCACGGGCTGGCCGTGCAGCTCCTCGTCGATGGCGCCCAGGACGTCCGTCACCGGCACGCGGCGGCGGCGGGCCTCGTCCAGCGCCCACTGGCGCTCGGACGCGCCGAAGTCATCGTCCTGGGACCAGCGGTCGCCGGGAAAGGACTGGCGCGACTTGCGGCGCCACTCCGGCTCCTGGCTCGCGGCGGCGTGGCCCACCAGCTTGCGCTCGGCAGCGTTCAGGGTGCGTTCGCGCGGCGGCAGCTCGGCCGTGGATGCGCGCACCACCGCGGTGGCACCGCACAGCGCGAAAGCCAGCCATCCGACCTGTGCCGTTCGTCGCCACCTTGCACCCATGAGGGCGCTCTACTCCAATTCAGCCCCGGCCGTCCTCATCCGCGTCGGCGTCCAGGCCATGCGGATCAGCGAGCACCCGGCGCGCTCGCTCCATCAACTCCACCACGATTTGTCCGGCGGGCAGCACGCTCTCGATGCGCGCCATGCTGGCGCCGCTGGCCGGCATGGCCATCTCTTCCAGGTTCCCCTCGGTGTCCGGGGTGGGCACGAAGGCGCTGTGCCGTGGCACGTCGACTAGGGGGCCGCCGCCTGGGGTGCCGGGGAACAGCCGGGTGGTGCCGATGCGCTCCGGTGTCGCCATGGGCATGGGCACGCGGCCCTCACGTCCCGTCCACTCGCGCACCACGCGGTTGCGCAGCACGCGCATGCGATGACCCGGCCACTCCCGTCCGAAGACGGTGGTGACGTCCGTGTCTCCCGCGTCCCCATCGACGATGCGCTGCTTGTAGGCCGGGTGGGCATGCGCTTCCACTGAGGCCACCATGCGCGTGCCCACCCAGACGCCGTCCGCGCCATGGAAGAGGGCTCGCGCCGCGCTGAGCCCGTCGGCGATGCCGCCCGCGGCCAGCACCGGCACCGTGTCCGTCAGTGCGCGCAGCTCGCGCACCAGCGCCAGGGTGGGCGTGGTGCTCTGATTGAGGCCGGACGCCTGCCGGCCCTGGGCGATGAGCCCGTCCACATCGAGCGACAGGGCCCGTCGAGCCACCTCGCCCGAGGGGGCCTGGGCCCAGACCCGGACACCCGCGGCCCGCAGCGCCGCCACCCACTCCTCGGGTGGCAGTCCACCGTGGAAGGAGACGATGGGCACGCGCCGGGCGATGCACGTCTCGATGTGCTCGCGCGTGGTGAAATGCCGGCTGTCCCGCTGGGCCATGAGGAAGTTCACGCCGAAGGGGCGCCGCGTGCCTGCCTGGATGGTGTGGAGCCGGACATCCAGGACGTCCGCCGGCTCCAGTGCGGCGCCGAGCATGCCCACGCCGCCAGCTTCCGATACGGCGATGACCAGCGGCGGCAGCGACACGAAGGCCATGCCGTCGCTGACGAATGGATAGTTCACCCCCAACTCACGCGTCAGCCGCGTGTGCAGGGTGTTGCCTTCCAGGACATAAATCGGAGGCCGCCGGGGCTCTGGACTCGAATCACCGCGCTCCTCGTCGGGCTCGGATTCACGGGAAGAGGGCGGGGAACGTCCGTCATTCGCTCCGTTCATCGGGTCTCCTGAAGCTGGCGGGCTCTTCGGCTTCTCCAAGGTTACCAGCAACCCTCTCGACCTAGAGGCGGGGAGCGGAAGAGGGCCTTCCAGGTTGGTTGCCGGGTAACAGCCGCGCGCCGGGCTTGGAGAGTACGGGACTTGAACCCGGGGGTAGTGCAATAGCAAACCCCAGGCAGGACGCGCTGTTACCCGCTATCGCCTTGAACTCACGTCGGTTCGTTGTGCCGCCCGAGCCTGTCTCGCCCCGTCTTGTCCCGTTCTCAGTCCCGCTGGAGGGTCACACTGGGGACACATGCGGCCCACCAGGGGCAACCCGCTCACGGACGCGAGCGGCCCGAATTCCCCAGCCTCACAGGGCTCACGAGAAGCCCGTGGGAGGCTGACGGTAGCGTGTGCCCTGGCGAGGTGGAGCTGGGGAGGGGCAGGTGGAGGAGCGGGGGATGGGCGTACCGGCGGAGGCAGCCGGAGGGGACGGTGCTGTACGAGGTGGTGAGGGAGAACCTTGCCACGCTGCTGGCGGAGGCGAGCGACGTGGGGCGCGGCCTGCCCCGGTATGTGGAGCGGGACTTCGCCAGGTACCTGGAGTGCGGCGTGCTGGTGCACGGATTCGTGCGGGTGCGCTGCGAGAGTTGTAAGGGCGAATTGCTCGTCGCCTTCTCGTGCAAGGGGCGAGGGGTGTGCCCCTCCTGCAACGCGAAGCGGGCGCAGGTGACGGCGGTGCACCTGGTGGAGCGGGTGCTGCCGCACGTGCCCTACCGTCAGTGGACGTTGTCCTTTCCGCACCGGGTGCGATGGGTACTGCTGAAGGAGAAGGGGCTGCTCTCGGACGTCCTCACCCCTGACTACCATGCGCTGGTACCGGAAGGCGTCTTCGTGCCGGGGGAGGGCGGCGTGCGCTTCGAGGCGTTGCCGCCGCCCACGCAAGGACCTGCATGCCAACGACAGGCAGGGACTGGAACGGCGATGCCGCTACGGTGCGCGCGGTGCGCTGGCGCTGGAGCGGCTGTCACGAGCGGAGGACGGCCGCAGCGCCTATCGGATGAAGCGCCCGCTGCCGGACGGCACCACGCACCTGCTCTTCACCGGGCAGGAACTGTTACGGCGTGTAGCGTCCCTGGTACCTCCGCCTCGGGCAAATCTCACGAGATTCCACGGCGTCTTCGCTCCAGGCGCCAGACTGCGGCCATTTCTGGTCCCTCAAGCAGGTGCGCAGGAGGCGAGCGCGGGGCTTGAGGCAGCGGCCGGGAAGGAGCGGGTGAAGGAGAGGACACCGCGAGTGGACTTTCGCCGAGTTGCGCAGGAGGACGTTCGACTTCGACGTGTTCGCCTGCATGAGGTGTGGAGGCAGGCTTAAGAGTGTTGGCGTACGTGAGGGGGGCCCCCGGGGTGCGGGCGATTGTGGAGCACCTGGGCTTGCCCACGGCCTGTGCGAGGTTGGCCCCGGCACGAGGGCCACCCCAGGCCGTGTGGTGTTGAGGCTCAAGACAGCCAACAGGCCAAGGCTCCTGCCACGCACCTGATGGGAGCGCGGCCTGGGCAGGCGTGTGCCCCAAGGGGGCTCAAGCGGCCTGTCCACCGGCCGGGAGCATCGCTCGGGCGGCCCCTTCAGCGGTCCTCCTAGGCCCCTCTGCACCCTCCCTTCCCCTCAACAGGGCCCCCATTCCTCTTATGCGCTGAGGTCCAGGTCCGCGCCGGCGATGCCCAGCGTCGCGCGCCGCTCGCGCACGCGCTCCGTCACCGCGGACAGCAGCTCCACCTCCAGCGCCAGCTCCACACCCGGGTGCGTGCGCGCCAGCTCCCGCACGAAGTCCAGCAGTGCGTCGGTGGGGAACACGGCGTCCACCACCAGCGACAGCTTCGTCTCCTCGCCGATCTTGATCCGGCCCACCACCGCCTGGAACGAGGCGATGTCCTCGTGGAGTCGCTGCGCCGCCGCGACGACGGCTTCTCCCTTCGCCGTCAGACGCGGGACGCGCCCGCTCCGGTCGAAGAGCCGCAGGCCGAGCTGCTTCTCCAGCCGCTGCATGGCCTGACTGACGGCCGGCTGCCCCTGGCCGAGCTTCCGGGCCGCCGCGGAGAAGCTGCCCTCCTCGGCCACCGCGCGGAGCGTGCGGAGCTAGTCGATGGTGACGCTTTCGAGCACCGCGCGACTGCATCACATCGACGGCGATGATGCACGCGCGCGTCCTCGCGCTCCTTCTTCGAGGCCAGCCAGGAGGCGATGGGCGAGGCCAGCGTCGCGGCGGTGCTCTCCGGGAGGGCGCCCCGGAGCATCTCGCGGGAGATGGCCTCCGCAGCGCCGATGATACCCACGCAGCGCTGTCGCAGCGTGTCCCGGGGCAGACGTGTACCCAAGGGGCAAGCAGTCTGTCTACCGGCCGGGAGCATCGATCGGGAGGCCCCTTCAGCGGTCCTCCTCGCCCCCTCCGCTTCAGCCCTCACCCTCAACAGGGCATCTATCCCGCCTATACGTCCCATGGCAACTCTCCTACCTCGACGGTTATGCCTGCACCGCCGCAAAGTAGGGCTCGGTGGGCTTCCTCTACTCGCGTGGCTGGCCGACTGCTTCATCTCCTATGTGTTCCAGCCTGCCAACGAGTCGCAGATGCGCAACCGGTACATTCGCCGGCTGGAGTTGGAGTCACTGCGGCCTCCCGAGGACGGGCAGTCAGTGCGGGTGCTGGAGGTGGGGTAGGCGCAGGGGCGAACCCGCCGCTCATGCGCTGGAGCTTGCAGGGGGCTGGACGTGGAGGTGTCGGGAGTGGAGCTGAGCGACTGTTTGTTGAAGCGCTGCCGTCGGCGGATGCGGCGGGGGGACTCGGACGTGCGGCTGATGATGGCCGACACGCATGCGTTGCCTTTTCCTGACTGGAGCTTCGAGCAGGCGCTGCACGTGGGAGGGATGGAAGGGTACCGGGAGTCGGCGACAGCGCTGGCGGAGATGGCGCAAGTGGCGCGGCTCGGGACGCCCCTGGTGGGGGGACGAGCAGCTAGCCCCGGCCTTTCGTCCGTCGCTGTTCCAACGCGTGGCGTGGCGTTCTAGGCGCTGACGTTCTACTCGAAGGAATCGCACCGTCCCCGGAGACTGCTGTTTTCCTGGAGTGTCTGTGATTACTGGGTGACGTCGTTTGCTTCTGTATGTCTTTTGGGGTGGCGGAGCCGATGGCCTGACGGCCCCGGGGTTCCTCAGCGGAAAGCTGGGTCGAGCTGCCCCAGGTAGTCGCGGATTCGAGGGATGAGTGGATGAGCGGGCTCAACCCTGGTCAGGATGGTCAGAGCGCGCTTGCACTTTTTGATGGCGAGGTGGGTCTTGCCCATGCCTTGCAGGGGAAGCGCCATGGTGAACATGACGATGGCGCATTCGGTGCTCTCGGCTCCCAGGGCCTTCGTCGAGAGGACCAGCGCCTTCTCAAGGTGAACAAGCGAGAGCTTGGGTTGATCGAGGTTACTCAGCGCGGTGCCGAGGACGTTATGCAGATGGCTTTGATTCGCGGGGGTGAGCTGAGCGCTGTTTCCGTAGCGAAGGGCTCGCTCGATGCACTCGCGGACCTTCTTCCAGTCTGCGCGCGATAGGTGGATTTCCCCCTGGAGGCAGAAGATTCCAAAGAGGTACTGCTGGGCCGAGGCGTGCTTCCTGCAGAGCGCCTCGGCCCGGGAGAGCTGCTCAAGCGCGGGCTCGGTCTCTCCGAGGTCCCAGAGGACTCTGGCGAACAGGATGAGGTCTTGCATCAGTCCGAAAGGTTCCTCTTCGGCCCAAGCCTCCTGGATCCTCACGGCTCGTTCACTGAGGTCCCGGCTCGTCCGCAGGGAGCCTCGGGCGTAGTGAAGCTGGCTCAGCGCGGAAATCGCCCGTACGCGCAGGCGATGCGTGCTTCCCAGCTGCTGCTCGCCGAGCCTCATGACCTGTTCGAACTCGGCTTCGGCCTCACGATGCGCGCCTTTTGCCTGGAGGATGCATCCCAGCGCGATGTGTGCGCTGGCCATTCCCAGGGCCGAGGTGGGCGTTGCTGCGGAGCAGAGGCTCAGTGTCTGCTTGGCACAGTCTTCGGCCCGTTCGAGATCCCCCACCTCGAAACAGGCCTGTCCTAGGGGGCCCAGGAGCGAGAGCCGCCTGTCGAGGAAGGAGCTATCGAGCTGCGAATAGAAGGCCAGCGCCTGCTCAAGATATGGCCGCGCAGCGGCAGGTTCGCGCTGGTCCAGCAGGTTCTGGCCCAGGCGCGCGGCAATCTGCGTGGTGATCAGTTTGTCGGACCCGTACAGGGCTCTGGACAGCTCAAGCGCTTGTTTCAGGCGGTGGCTGGCCTTGAGCAGCTTGTCCTGCTCCTCCAGGACCAGTGTCAGTGGACTGAGGATGCGAAGCTGCGCCCGCGCATCCGCGATTTCCTTGCCGAGTTCAAGTGCTTGCTCAAGGGTGCCCTCCGCCGCGGCGAGTTCTCCTTCCTCGTGGAAGATCTGTCCTAGTTCGTACTGGATGATGCACAGGGCGCGCTTGTCATTGGTCGCATGCGCGAGCCGCTTGGCCGCCTCCAGGCGTGGCCGAGCCGCCTGGAGTTCACCGGTCACCCGCAGGGCTCCGCCAAGGTATGTCAGCAGGTAGAGCCGCCTTACTGGCTCGACCTCCGCTCCGGCGAAGCCCAGGGCCTTTTCGAGATGAGGGACGGCTTGTGCTCCCTGCCCATGGAAGTACAGAAGTCTGCCGAGTTGCTGATGAATTTCAGCGGACTGGATGTCCTCGGGCTGAAACTGCTCCTGGAGCTCAATGGCCTTCTCCATCCGGGCCTGGGCCGTGGGGATGTCGTCCGCTTCTTCATAGGCGGCGGACAAACTCATGAGCGCGGAGATGATTAGGCGGTGCGGGAGTGGGTCCTGTTTCGAGAATATGGCCACGGCGCGCTCGAACATCTCCACGCCGGCCATCCATTTTTTCTGTTGAAACAGGATGGGGGCGAGGTTGTTCAGGTCGATGGCGACTTCCATGTGCTGGGGGCCATAGACCTTCTCATCGATGGCCAGGGCGCGCTCAATGTAGCGCCGGGCCTCTGGAAGGTCTTCACCACGCGCCAAGAAGTTCCCCAGATTATTACAGACGTTCGCAACGTTTGGATGTTCAGGCCCTACCTTGTGTTCGTGCAATGCGAGGGAACGCTCAAAACATTCCCGTGCTGCTTCATTCTCTCTGAGTTCATCGAGAAGTTGTCCATAATTGTCAAGGAACGTGGCCAGCATTCCGTCATCTTGCTCATTGGAGGCTTCTTTGATGGCAATGGCCCGCTGGAAGCAGTCTTTTGAGCCTTCCAGGTTCTTGAGCTTGTGAAGGGCGCGCGCAAGATTGTTGAGGGTGGTCGCCACTTCGGGATGGGATGGACCTAGGCGCTCCTCCTCAATTTGGAGAGCGCGCTCACAAAAATCACGTGCCTTGGTTGGATCTCCTAAGTGCAGATAAGTATTGCCTAGGCCTTTCAGGTCTAGTGCTACGTGGGGATGGTTAGGTCCATAGATAGCTTCCAGCGTGGTGAGCGATCTCTCAAGTAGCTCACGTGCCTCTCGATAGCGGCCAAGCTTCTCCAGAACCCTTGCGTATTCGGCACGAATCACGGCAACCGCGGGATGTCGCGGTTCGAGCCGGGCTTCCGCTAATGTAAGGGCTTGTGCAAGGTACTCTGCTGCCTCCTCAAATCGGGCCTGTCGCGTGAGCGTAGCTCCAAGAAGGAAGAGGCACGTGGAGTAGCCTCCATTTTTTGTGGTAGGGGTGTGTAGTGATAGGGCTTGCCGGGCCTTATTCTCGGCGTCAATTAATGCACCTCGTGACAAGGCGAGGCCGGAGAAGGAGGCGAGAATATTGGCTACATCTGTCTTTGAGTCATCGCTGGGTCCAGACGCTTGAAGGAGCTGAGACGCTTGTTCAAGAAGTGTCTGGGCTTGTGGATATTCACCTAAGTTCGTCGCGATGTCGCCTAAGCCTGCGATGAAGCGCGCCTCGGTCAGCGAGCCGTCTCCGGGGTGCTTGCGCACTAGGTCGAGCCCTTGCTCAAGCAGGGCTCGAGCCTGCGAGTATTCGGCCTGGGTCTCCAGATAGGATCCCAGACGCCACAGTAGCTCAGGGAGGAGGTCTTTGCCTGCGGCGGAGCTACGGGCGTTCTCACAGACCGCCATGGCGTGGGGAAGCAGCTCCGCGCAGCGGGTCCATGTCTGAAGGTCGTAGGTATCGAAGACGAAGAGCTTGTGGAGCAATCGCAGCGCGGCCTCCTCCCCTCGCCCTCGCTCTCCTCCAAGGCGGTCGAGCTTCACCGCCTGGACGAGCCGGTGAAACAGCAGTTGATGGTGAAGGACTTGGACGAGGGAGTACCGGCTTAGCGCGCTGATGGCCTCATCCATCAGGAGCTCATCGCCCCCCACGGCGGAGAGCTGCTCCGGAAGCAGCGCGGCGCCCTCTACGAGCAGCTTGCTGGGAATGGGGCTGGGCGCCATGAAGGCGCAGAGCGAGAGCAGCGCCGCTCCGGCGGGAGACTGGGACTGGACCTGCTCGAAGGAGAGTTCCCAAGTGGCTTCCACCGTGTGGGGATAGTCCGAAGGAGGTCCTGGGCGGGAGAGTAGTCTCTGTCGGTGCCGCTCGAAGAGGGACAGGTAGTCCGCGAGCGGCTTCTGCGTCTGCTCCATGTAGGCTGCGGCTTGGGCCAAGGCCAGAGGAAGGTCCCCCAGCGCCCCCGCGAGCGCGCGGGCTCCGGCCGTGTCTGTTTGTCCGGTGCGCCTCAGGAGGAAATCCGTGGACTCCGCTCGGTCGAGTACGTCCACCTGGCAGGGAGTGGCCAGACCGCGCCAAGCGGGGTTGAGAGAGGTCACCAGGATGTGTCCTGGCGCTGTCGTGAGCGGCAGGTATGGGCGCAGGTCCGCTTCCTGCCTTGCGTTGTCGAAGACCAGCAGCCAGCCTGTGTTGCGCTGGAGCCAGAGCCTGACCGCTTTCACCCGCACGGACTGTTCCGCCACGGTGGCCTCAGGAAGGCCCAGTGCATCGCTCAGCCCTGCGTAGCTCGCTGCGAGCACGGCCGGCTCATCGGCACGGACCCATAGGATGTGCGAGTGGTCCGGTGTGTCCAGGGCATGTCGCCGCGCATACTCGACCGCGAGTTGGGTCTTCCCGACTCCTCCCAATCCATGGAGCGCCAGGGCTCGCGTCGGGGTGGAGAGGAAGTGTGTTCGGATGGTCTTGAGCAGGGGCGCGCGGCCCGTGAAGTTCGGGTTGGGAGGGTAAGGCACCGTCCACACCGGCTCCGTGGGGAGGGCTCGCGCGCCGGAAGGGGCCGGGGGGAGGCGGAACGTAGCCAACAGTTCGAATGCGAACGCGCTGGCATGCTGCGAGGCCAGTTCCTGCGAACCCGTCGCATCGGCCGCCGCTTTCGCGTCGATGCAATCGGAAATGCCCCGGATGACTAGCGCGTCCACTCCACGGTTCGCGCGCGTGGCGATCAGGAAGCCTCGCCCCTCCATCTCCACGGCCACGGCATCGCCGTATTGCCTCCGCAGGCGCTGGAACTGCTCGGAGCGGGTGCTCGCGACGACCTTCTCGCCCGCAGCGATAGGGCCTGGAAGCGCGCGGGGCTCGGCGCTGGGAGGCGGCGCCGGGATGCGGCTCTTCCAGTCGTCCCTCCTGGCGATGGCCCGAGCCCGCTGCTCCAGCGGGTAGCTGCTCTCTCCCACATCCGGCCGGGGCTCGAACTGCTCGGTCTCCTTCCCGGACTCGTAGCCGTAGACCTTGGGAGCGAAGACGACGTCTCCGATTGAGACGTCCTTCAACCCTCCGGCGACACCCACGAACAGCACGACTTCGGGGAGGAAGAACTGGATGGCTCGCTCGGTCTCGAACGCTGTGCGCGTGTTGCCCGCACCGACTTCGACGAGGAGCACCTCCCACGTGCCACTCTGTCCGTGAAAGTGGCCCTGCTCATAGACGGTTCCTTCTGGGTGGGTTTTTTCGTGGGCCTCTTTCAGGTGCGACCTGACCGCGCGGAACTCAACCTGGAGCGCGGTCATGATGACTGCCCTTCGCGTCTGTCCGGCCTGTGCTCTTGTGGGCATGAGGGCATCTTCGCCCGTCGTCCCGAGGTCGTCTTGAAGAAAGGTGGACACCAGAGGACGGGTGCTCGTTTATGCCATCCGGGGTAAATCTTTGCCTACCCTACGATGGCGAGCATGTGGCATCAGGCGTCGGATGCCTTTTGTGCGGCGGAGTCGCTCCAGGGGGTGGACGGCCGCAGCATAGAAGTTCTCCCGCCGCATCGTCAGCATGCGGCTGAAGTACGCCTTCTTGAGGCGACCCCAGAGACTCTCAACTCGGTTGAGCCCCCTGTGTCAGGGAAGAAGTCGCCTCGGCTGACGTGCCGAGCTGAGGCGCCTTTGGAGGCGAGAGCAGGCAGGACGCAGTGCCGTACACGGATGCATTCATGATGCAGATGGTGAAGCGGATGGTGGGCCCAGGCGCGGTGAGTGCCGCGGCGTTGGCCCGCCAGGTGGGAGTCTCTCAGCCGACGCTGTCGCAGTGGTTGCGGGAGGCGAATAAGTTGGCGGCCATGGCGCCCCCGCCCGAGGAGAAGCCCGTCGGCCCCAAGAAGTGGACGCCCGAGGAGAAGTTGCGCGTGCTGGCGGGGGCGCATGGACTGGCGGGCGAGGCATTGGGAGCGCTGCTGCGCCGCGAGGGGCTGCACGAGGGGCAACTGGAGGAGTGGCGCGCGGCTGCCGCTGGAGCCCTCTCCCAGGGCACGAAGGAGGCGCCGTCCGGGGCCCTGACGGCCGGTCAGCGCCGGCGGCTGGCCGTCTCGGAGAAGCGAGTGAAGGAACTCGAGCGCGAGCTGCGCCGCAAGGAGAAGGCGCTGGCCGAGGCGGCCGCACTGCTGGTGCTCGAAAAAAACTACGCCGGCAAATACCTCCTGCCCTCCTCGGTGTTGCCTCCATAGGGAGGTGGCACCATGGGACGCACGACTGCCCACCCACCGGCGAGCAGGCAGGTGGGGTTGGAGAACCATCGACGGCGGTGCTCCGCGTGCGGAGGGCCCGCCCCAGCGGACTACCGGGCACGGCGGAACGTGGTGACGCTGGAGGCGGTGGTCGCCCTCAAGGTGCAGGTGCGAGTGTGCCACCGGAAGGGTTGCCCGTTGTACTTGAAGCCCGTGCGTGCCGAAGAAGAGGGCCGGTGGGCGCTGCCGGACCATGAGTTCGGCCTGGACGTCATCGCCTTGATTGGGGCACTGCGCTACCACGAGCACCGCAGCGTCCCGGAAATCCATGCAGTTCTTCGCGCACGGGGCGTCTCCATTTCCGAGCGCAGTGTCACCAATCAACTCGACCGGTATGATGAGTTGCTGGCACTGCGAATGACAGACAGCCGGCGACTGCAGCAGGTGACACGTCAACAGGGCCGGGTGGTGTTGGCCATGGACGGATTGCAGCCCGAGGTGGGCCATGAGGTGTTGTGGGTGGTGCGCGACTGCCTCTCCGGCGAGGTGCTGGCAGCCCGTAGCTTGCTGGGCAGTGGCGAGGCGGAGTTGGCCCCGCTGCTCCAGGAGGTGAAAGCGGCGCTGACGGTGCCCATTGCCGGAGTCGTCTCGGATGGCCAGCGCTCCATCCGCAACGCGGTGGCCTCGGCGCTGCCTGGGGTGCCTCACCAACTCTGCCACTTCCACTACCTGCGTGAAGCGGCCCGCCCCCTCTACGAAGCGGACCGGCACGCCAAGAAGCTGCTGAAGAGCCATGTGCGAGGAGTACGGGTTATCGAGCGCGCCGTCGAAGGGCGCCAGGACGCCCAATCACAGGCCGTCCGTGGCTACTGCGCCGCGGTGCGCAGCGCCTTGACGGACGACAGGCGCCCGCCCCTGAAGCCCTCCGGCTTGGAGTTGCACCGGCGACTGCGAGCGGTTGAAGCGAGTCTCCGCCGGGCAGAAAAAGGGGGGCGCGCGCCAGAGGACTGACACGGCTGCGCCAGCTATTGAGGCGCGGTCTGATGCAGACGGCGGGGATGTGGCCACCACTGAAGGCGGCCTTCCGGTGGGTAGAGCGTGTCGCCGAAATCCTCACCAATGCCTCCGGCGAGAAAGGCTGTCACGTCAAGAGGCGCATGGCCGGCCTTGTCGGCGCACTGGCGCATGCCGTGCGACGCACCCGCTCCCCCCACCGCGCGGCGCTGGCACATTTCCTCCTGGAGACGCGTCGCTATTGGCCCGGCCTCTTCCATTGCTACGACGTACCCGGCCTGCCTCGCACGGACAATGACTTGGAGCACCTGTTTGGTAGTTGCCGCTACCACGAGCGCAGGGCCTCGGGCCGGCGCCGCGGAAGCGAGGGCCTGGTGGTGCGCGGACAGGTGCGAGTCGTCGCCGCAGTGGCGACCCGACTTGCCCCCACTGTCGGCGCGGAACTGGCCCCCAAAGACATCATCGCGTGGAGGAATCTGCGTGCCTCCCTTCGAAGACGGCAACACGCGCGAATCTTGGGCCGTCGATTCCGGGCCAATCCGAACGCCTACCTCGCAGCGATTGAGCGGGAGCTCAGGAGAGCTTTGCCGGCGTAGAAAAAAACTTCAGGCGATGGGTTGGGACGAGAAGGACTCGGGCGACGAGGACGACGCAGCGGACGAGACGTGCGAGAAATGACGCTCGCGCTCGTCGACGAGGCGCTGGAGAAGGGCGTGCGTCTGGAGGCTATCTGCTCTCGGCTCGGAGTCGTCCCGCGCACTATTCAGCGCTGGAGGAAGCCCGCGACGTCCGAAGACAGGCGGTGCGGTCCGCATACCCGGCCGGCCAACCGACTGTCCGAGGTGGAGCGACGCCGCATTCTGGTGGTGGCCAACAGCGAGGAGTTCCGGGACGCCTCACCCAAGCAGATTGTCCCCAGGCTGGCCGACAGGGGCGAGTACGTGGCCAGCGAGGCGAGCTTCTACCGGGTGCTGCGTGAAGCAGGGCAGTTGGCCCATCGCGGCCGCGCCAAGGCGCCCACGCCCAGGCCTCCGGCAGAGCACACCGCCACCGGGCCCCGCCAGGTATGGAGTTGGGAGATCACCTACCTGCGTGGCCCGGTGAAGGGCAGCTTTCTCTACCTGTACCTCGTGGTGGACGTCTTCAGCCGTCGCATCATGGGCTTCGCGGTGCACGAAGAGGAGTCGTTATGCGCTACTACGACGGGACCGGGAGCGTGGACTACCGCGTGGCGGACGCCTACGTCCTGCCCTTCGACGACGGGTGCTTCGACGTCGTCACCTGCATGGACTTCCTGGAGCACGTGGAGGAGCCCGCGCGCGTGGTGGCGGAGGCAGCGCGCGTCCTGGCCCCCGGAGGCCTGTTCTTCTTCCATACGTTCAACCGCAACTGGCTCGCCGGACTCATCATCATCCAGGCGGTGGAGTGGTTCGTGCCCAACAAGCCCGACCACCTGCATGTGCTGAGACTCTTCATCACCCCTGAGGAACTCTAGGGCCACTGCGAGGCGGCCGGCCTGCGCACGCGGGAGCAGGTGGGGTTGCGGCCCCACTGGCGCTCCCGTGCGTTCCTCCAAACCCTGCTCACCCGGCGGGTGGCCTCCGACTTCCGCTTCGTCTTCACGCCGTCGCTGAACCTGTCCTACCTGGGCTTCGCCGTGAAGCCGTCCGCCCTCCCGACCTGAGTCCACCGCCGCGCGAAGGCGCGGTTTCACCTCCCCTTCCGGGCGACGCCAGGAGGGACGCGGAGCCACGCATGCCCCACGCCCCCCAGGAACTCCTGCCCACCCTCATCCGACTCGCGAGCGCGGTGCCAGGGCAGTCCTGGTCCCAGCAGGACCTCTACGAACAGAGCTTCCCTCACTGGTACCGGCGACTTCCCGACGCGGAAGCGATCTTCCAGCGCTCGGGCGTGGAGCGCCGCGGCCTCTACCTGGACCCCTTCGAGGCCATGAGCACGCCGAGGATGCCCACCGGGGACCGGATGCGGCTGTGGAAGCAGGGCGCCCTGGAGCTGAGCCGACGCTCGATGACGGAGGCGCTCGCGGGCTTCGACACGCGTTCGCTGGGGAGCCTGGTGATGGTGAGCTGCACCGGCTACGACACCCCGTCACCGGACCTGTTGCTGGCGGCGGAGCTCGGCCTGTCCCCCACCCTGCGCCGGACCTTCGTCGGACACATGGGCTGCTTCGCGGCGTTCAACGGACTCAAGGTAGCCTTGGATGCGCTGGCCGCCCGCCCGGACGAGGCCGCGCTCGTCGTGTGCACCGAACTGAGCTCCGTGCACACGCGCGACGAGGCCACGGTGGAACAGGCCGTCTGTCACGCGCTCTTCGCGGACGCCAGCGCCGCCGTTGCTCCTCACCAACGCGCCCCCGGGCACGGGCCCCCAGTTCCTGCACGGCCACACGGAGACCCTCTACGCGCACACGGAGCAGATGGGCTGGGCCATCCTCAACGACGGCTTCCGCATGTTCCTGTCGCCGGAAGTGCCCTCCCTCCTGAAAGGGGCTGCCCGGGGCTTCGTGGAGCGACTGCTGGAACCGCTGGGACTTCAGCGTCAGGATATCCGGCACTGGGTGATCCACCCCGGCGGGCCGAAGATCGTGAAGGGCGTGGGCCGTGCGTTGGACTTGAAGGAGCAGGACCGAGCGCCCGCGCTGGAGGTCCTCCGCACGCACGGCAACTGCTCCTCCGGCACGGTGCTGCTGGTGCTCCAGCACGTGATGAACGAAGTGCGGCCCCAGCCGGGCGAATACGGCGTGATGCTGGGCTTCGGTCCTGGCCTGACGCTGGAGGGGATGGTGCTGCGCTTCTGACAGCACTTCACGCGGCACGCCCTCTCAGAGCGACATTGCTGAAAGGGTTCGGGGACTCCACAGCAAAGGACAAACCTTACCTGAGTAGTCCAATGAAATCGCCTCTCAACACCAATGCTTGTCTAGAGCGACTGCCTGGACAACCCAAGCCCCAATCCGACGGAATTTTCACGACACCTATGCAATTTTGAAATCGGCCTCGAAATCCATTGAACCCAGCCTACAGACGAACAGCCTCACTTTGCCATCCATTGAGCTGCATTAGGGGTAGGCGTTCCTCATCATCAGCCCATCTGGAAAATGAACCCAAATCCAAACCTCTCCAAGGCCGTAGCTCTTGGTCCCTAATCCAAGTGACCGCGAACCCGGGACAGGCGGACCTCAATGGCAATGGATTCGGGGATGCCTGCGAGCCTGCCTCCGCCGCGACCGACGTGTCAGCGACGATTTCCGCCTCGCCATCGACAGCACAAGTGGGCTCCAACCTCACGCTGACGCTCACCGTGACAAATGGCGGAACCCGTCCCGAAGGTCAGGTCTTCCTCTCACAGCTCCTACCCGACGGCGTGACCTTCGTCGCTGTGACGTCCTCGCAGGGAGGCTGCCAACGCAACGGTTCGGCGGTAGGCTGTGATCTGGGGGCATTGGGCGCGAGCGCCAGCTTGACCGTGACGGTGGTCTTGCAGCCGCTGAGCATTGGGATCATCACCACCTCCGTGGAGGGTACCAGGTCGCTGGTGGAAATCGGTCCAAGTCCTATGTCCACCGGGGGCTCCTATTCCGCCTAGTCAGCGAGGCCGTCGGTGAGACTGGAATCAAAGGTGCGAAGGGGGTTGAGAACAGCCGCATTGCTCCTGCTCCTCGCCGGAGGATGCCGGAGCCCATCCCTGCTCACCGACGGGCGAACCCATGAAGCCCTCCCCGGACCGGAAGCCTCACCCGCCAGGCGCATGGGCGGAGGGCCCTGGCTGCTTCAGGTCCGCAAACAGGACTTGTGGGTCCGCACCCCTGCTGGGGACAGCGAGTACGCACTGACACGGACCGGGCGGGTGGTGGCCACCCGCCCCTACGGAAACGGGCTGGGATGGAGCGGCGTCGCCATCTCTCCCGATGGGCGCCAGGTGGCCTATGTCGAACGCCCGGAAGCGCAGGAGCACGCATCCCCGGGCCGATGGGCCCTCCTGTGGATCGTCAATTCGGATGGCTCGGGTCGACGCATGCTGCTGGACCTTCGCGAGCACGCGCTGACTCCGGGGCCGTTCCGCGCGGGCCCCATCCTCTGGTCCTCGGATGGCGCCCGGATCGCATTCTCCCTGGAGTCCTTCGCGCGAACCGGTCCGGAGTCGCGGCCCTGCCCGCTCGCGGAGGTCCACACTGTGGAGGTGGGTTCGGGCAAGGTGGAGCGGCTCTTCGAGAGTCCAACGCACGGGATGCTCACCCCCCGAGGGTGGAGCGCACAGGGGACCGTCTCCTTCTCGCTGCTCTCCTGTGAGGCAACCGCCGAGGTCGGGAAGGACGGCCGCTTCTTCGAATTTGAGCCAGGAAGAGGCATACGAGACACGCACGCGCGCGGTGCGGTTTCCTCCGACGGGGTGCATACGCTCCTGCTGCCATCGACACCGGAAGCCGGGGTTCCCACCGCCTTGCTGGATGGAAGGAAGGTGGATGCCCCTTCCGAGGTCGACACCCGACTCCTGCGCCACGTGGCCTGGATGCAGCACCAACCCGTGGCCTATCTCACGACCTACTCAGGACAGCCTCGCTCCTGCACCTTCGACCGTGTGCCCGCGCCAGCGCTCTTCCAGGCGAACTTCGACGCGTCGCGACCGGGCATCGAGCCGAGAACGGGACTGGGTGGACTCATGGTCGTCGCGTTCTCACCCGACGACGCACACGTCCTCGCCGCGACGGTCCTGCTGCGCTCCCAGGCAAGCGAGGTGTGCTGGCCGGACACCTTCGATTCGCTCCTGGTGATGGAACGCGTCCAGATGGAGAACAGCCCCACCCTGACCGCGCTCTCCGCTTCCAGCATCCGGCTCGACGTGCCGGCATCGCAGATGGGACCAGAGCTTCAGGGCTTCGTGGGCTGGGTGCGGTAGCACTCGAACCCACGAAGAACGCAATTTTTCGGCTCGGCCTTGCAAGTAACGCCTCACGACCATGCGCTGGTGCCGGAAGGCGTCTTCGTGCCAGGGGAGGGCGGCGTGCGCTTCGAGGCGTTGCCGCCGCCCACGCAAGGACGTGCATGCCAACGACAGGCAGGGACTGGAACGGCGATGCCGCTACGGGGCGCGCGGTGCGCTGGCGCTGGAGCGGCTGTCACGAGCGGAGGACGGCCGCATCGCCTCTCGGATGAAGCGCCCGCTGCCGGACGGCACCACGCACCTGGTCACGGCGAGCTTCATCCAGAACCCTCATGCGCCGCCGGACACCTCCTGCCTCGCGGCGATGTCGCCGGTGCCCTTCGATGACCGCGGCGCGGCGCGCATCTACTTCGGCGCCGCCTTCACCAGCGTCTGGGACAACCCCGCGGCGCCCTGAGGACACCGGACCCGTCGTTGCTCAGGCGGGCCCGGCGACGCAGTAGACGTCGAAGCTGATGGTCGACCCCGCCCGTGCACCGCTGGGCCAGCCGATGATCCAGGACCATTCGTTGTAGCCCACGGGCGTGATGTCCAGACGGGGCCCATCACCGAGCACGACCATTCCAATCTTGGCGGCGACGTTGGGGAGGAACCCACCGCTCGTGGCGACCGGGTAGGCCGCCGGGCACGCGTAGTGGAAGAACTGGTCGACCTGACCGGTGGGAATGGTGAGCGTGTACCTTCCCTGCCAGCCTTTGCCGCCAGGGATTGCGTGGCTCACGCCAGGCAGGGTCACACCCAGGGCCACGGCCCCGGTGAGCACGAACGTGAGAAGAGAACGGCTCCTGCGGCGCGCGGCCACTTCACGGGGGCTGAATGGCGACAGGCTCATGATGACTCCAGTGATTGATTGTTTTGCTGCTTTGGCTGACTAGTCAGTTCTTGGGCAAGGTGCGCTTCCTTGCGTTGTCTGTCAAGCGAATGGGATTGGTTTTGGATTGGAGGGAAACGCGTACGTGATTGTGCTTACGGATGTCTCACTAGCGCGTTTCCCTGAGGTGGCGCCGTCCTGCTCACTGCATCATTTGATGTAGGGCTGGATGGTGAAGACCTGGCTGGGAGAGTCCGTGCAGTTTCCCGCCAGGTCGCACGCCCTCACGAACCAGGTGTGCTCGACGTAGTCCAGGAACTCCTCCAGGTAGAGCACCGAGTCCGAATTGGAGACCGCGTACTCCTGGTCATCGATGACCACCGTGTATTGGACGTAGTGCTGGGCGTCGTAGGCGGGAACCCACTCGAAGATGTAGAGAGGATTTTCCCAGACGACTTCCTCGAGAGACGGCGCCAGGAGGAAGGGCGCGGTCGGCGCCTGGAGGTCCACGGAGAAGGACGCCCAGACGCTGCTCGTGCACTGCGCGCTGGCATCGCAGGCGGTGACCCGCCAGGTGTGGGCGCCCTCGGCGAGGTCCACCATGGGCGTGTACCGCGTCACCGCTCCCCCGAGCGTCACCGGCGTGCCCCCGCTCCATTCGAGGACATACGACGCGATGCCCACGTCGTCCGTGGCGGGCGCCCAGGAGCACTCGGGTCGAGGGGTGGCGACATAGGTGCTTCCCGTGGGGGCCAGGGGCGCCGGGGCGGTGAGCTGCGTTCCGACGATCTCGAACGAGCGGACCGGCGTCGACCCGCAGTGGTCGAAGCGGTCACACGCGGTGACAATCACGAAGTGGACGCCCGGTGACAGGTCGGCGGTCAGGACATGGGAGGTGACGCTCCCTCCAAGGGTGATGGCGGCTCCGCCATCAGTGCGCAATTGCTGGTGCGTGACGCCCGTGGCGTCTTGCGCGGCCTGCCAGGAGAACGTCGGCCGGGTCGCGGTGAGCGCGCCTTCCGCGGGAGCCTTCTATGCGCGATTTCGGCTTGGAATCTCCGCGCTGCTTCTGTGCGCGTGTGGTGGCCCGCTTGAAATGGACGGCATCGTCGGATCGTTCATCCCCGCGACCCGCGCCCGCTGCATCCGCCTGCGCAGCAAGACCGACAACGGCGGGCTGCCGCTGAGTCTGACCGAGCTCTCGCTGTGGTGACGCCGTCCCCAAGGCATCGGTGCGCTGGCTGAGCGATGGCGCATCCCTGCGGTCGACGGTCGAGATACCAAGAGTGCGCTTGCGGGGCGAGCGGGCGGACGAGCGGACGCTGTCAGGGCGCAAGGCAGCTCGAGCGTTGACATCCACGGTCAAGTCTGGTGAATGTTTGACCCCATAGGAATCCGTTCTCGCGCGCTCAGCTATGCGAAACGCTCCTGCGTCGATGGCGCCCTCGCTCGCGTCCGACGTTCCTTGCCCCGGCCTCTGCGCCGCTCGGCATTCCATCCACCCGGAGTCCACGGACTCCGGTGCATGGGGCGCGTGCGCCCACGTGCATGAACCTGCGGGACGATCGCCGGCGCCCAGGTGCGCCGGGCAGCTCCCCTGCTCGAGGTGTGTCCAGATGGCTCTTCGTGTCGCGATCATCGGAGCTGGCCCCAGCGGCTTGGCCCAGTTGCGTGCGTTTGAATCCGCTGCCCGCAAGGGAGCGGAGATCCCGGAAATCGTCTGCTTCGAGAAGCAGGAGGATTGGGGCGGGCTCTGGAACTACACGTGGAGGACCGGCCTGGGACGCTACGGCGAGCCGGTGCACGGCAGCATGTACCGGCACCTGTGGTCGAACGGTCCGAAGGAGGCGCTCGAGTTCGCCGACTACTCCTTCGACGAGCACTTCGGCCGGCCGATCCCGTCCTATCCGCCGCGCGAGGTGCTCTACGACTACATCCGCGGGCGGGTGGAGAAGTGCGACGTCCGCAAGTACATCCAGTTCAACACCATCGTTCGTTGGCTCTCCTGGTCCGAGGAGACCCGGAAGTTCACCGTGGTGGTCGACGACCTCGCCAAGCGCGAGGTCCGCGAGGAGTCGTTCGACCGGGTGGTGAACGCAACCGGCCACTTCTCCACGCCGAACGTGCCCTTCTTCGAGGGCATCGACTCCTTCCCCGGTCGCGTGCTGCACGCGCACGACTTCCGCGGCGCCGAGGAGTTCGCGGGAAAGAATCTCCTGCTGATCGGGAGCAGCTACTCCGCCGAGGACATCGGCGTGCAGTGCCACAAGCTGGGCGTGAAGTCGGTGACCATCAGCTACCGGTCCGCCCCCATGGGCTTCAGGTGGCCCAAGGGCATGAAGGAGGTACCATTGGTGAAGCGGTTCGAGGGGAACCGCGCGCACTTCGCGGATGGGACCTCCGCGACGCTCGATGCGGTCATCCTGTGCACGGGTTACCAGCACAAGTACCGCTTCCTTCCCAATGCGCTGCGCCTGGAGAGCCACAACCGGCTCTACCCGCCGGGGCTCTACAAGGGCGTGTTCTGGCAAGGCCAGCCGGAGCTCGCCTACCTGGGGATGCAGGACCAGTACTACACCTTCAACATGTTCGACGCCCAGGCATGGCTGGTGCGCGACGTGATCATGGGGTGCACCGCGCTGCCGTCCGCCGAGGAGCGCGAGGCGGACATCGCGGCGTGGGTCGAGCGTGAGGAGGGGATCCAGGATTCGTTCGGGGCGGTGGACTTCCAAACCGCCTACATCCGGGACCTGCTCGACCGCACCGACTACCCGGGCTTCAGCGTGGAGAAGGTCGCGGAGCTGCTGAAGCAGTGGCTGCGCGACAAGCAGGAGGACATCCTCGGCTACCGCGACCGCACCTTCACGTCGCTCGTTACCGGCACCCGCGCCACGCCGCACCGTCGCAAGTGGATGGACGAGCTGGACGACTCGGCGGAGAACTTCCTCGCCGAGGCCCCGGTGCTCAGGGCCGGGTGAGGGGCCCCGGAGGGATGGGCCCCGGCGCCGGGGCCGCGCGGCCAAGAAGCGTCGCTCGACGATGACCTCCTTAGGCCTTCCGCTGCCGGCATCCCTACAGGCGGCAAAGGGCGTTTCCGTGCAGGCATTGGCGTAGACGGGGCGACAGGTCCGCAGCGGTGGACCCGGCGGCGTGGAGGGCCTCGTCTTCGGCGGAGCGCTCGAGGCCCTCCGCTGCGGAGAGAAGCGCGAAGGCGCAACGGAACGGGGCCTCATGGTTCCCCCACTCCCAGAGCTCTCGCGCCACCTCGCCAACTCCTGCGCGTGCAGTCACCGGGTCCGGATGGAGGACGGCGACGCGTCCGGCCATCGTCTCGTATCGCCCGGAGACCCGAGAAGTCCCCAGCGCAGACGTGGACCTGCTTCACGCATCCCCGCGCGGGCGCCAGCGGAGAGCAGCCCTCCGCGGGGGCGAGCTCCCCGCCCGGGAGCACAAGGTTGAAGGCCGAAACGCTGCCTCAAGCAGGTGCGCAGGAGGCGAGCGCGGGGCATGAGGCAGCGGCGAGGAAGGAGCGGGTGAAGGAGAGGACACCGCGAGTGGACTTTCGCCGAGTTGCTCAGGAGGACGTTCGACTTCGACGTGTTCGTATCCGTCCGGCCAAGGACGTGCTGAGAGACGTTGAGTAAGGAGTCGGCGCCGTGGACCCTGGCGTGCATGTCGAAGCCGGAATGGTGGCGGGTTGCTGAGGCCTTCGAGGCGAGCGGACTGACGCAGAAGGATTTCTCCGCGCAGCGAGGCGTGCGGCTGAGCACGCTGCAGTCGTGGGTGTATCGGCGGCGACGTCAGCAGACTGGGAAAGCTGAGACGGTGCGCCTGCTGCCGGTGGAGGTGGCTGGCGTGTCGCAGCCGAGCACGGCGCTGCTGGAGGTGGAGCTGGCCAGCGGTGCGCGCCTGCGATTCGCCTCCGGCACCGACGTGGAGTACGTGGCCCGCCTCGTCGCGGCGCTGGGGCGGTGAGGAATGTTTGCCCTGCCTGCCTCGGTGCGCGTGGTGCTGGCGACTGGGCCGGTGGACATGCGCAAGTCGATAGACGGCCTCATGGCGCTGGTGCGCGCCGAGTGGGGCGAGGACGTCTACTCGGGCCACCTCTTCGCCTTCGTCTCGCGCAAGGGCGACAGAGTCAAAGTGCTGACGTGGAGCCGGGGCGGTTTCGTGCTGCTGTACAAGCGACTGGAGACGGGGAGATTCCGGCTGCCGCCGGTGGACGCTGGCGCGCAGACGGTGCACCTGGACGCGACGCAGTTGGCGATGCTGCTGGACGGCATTGACCTGGCCCAGGTGCGGCGTCAGCCCGCCTGGATGCCTCCCGGGCGCACGGGCACCTGACAGGCCTGGCCCGGGACGAGGTGCGGCGGCGGCGGTTTGAGGCGGAGTGCCGCGTCAGTTACCTCAAGACCACTTCTGCCCCTGGCGCGAGGAGGCGGAGGAACTCAAGGAGCGCCTGACGTCGCTGGAAGCGAAGATGGCGACGCCGCGAAGAAGAAGCGCCAGCAGCGGGCGGCCCGGAACGCCGAGGAGGCCCCGGCGCGAGAGATTCGCCACGCGGTGCCAGCCGAGGAGCGCCACTGCCCGGCGTGCGGCGGCGAGGACTTACAGTCGCTGGGCAAGGGCCGTGCTTCGGTGCTGTACGAATACGTGCCGGCGCGCTTCGAGAAGCAGGTGCACGTGCAGGAAGTGCTGGCGTGCGCGTGCGGCCGGGGCGTCGTCACCGCCCCACCTCCGGCGCGGGTGGTGGACAGGGGCGAGTACGGCCCGGGCTTCATTGCCCACGTGGTGACATCGAAGTGCGCGGACGCCATGCCACTGCAGCGGGTGGAGAGAAGCGGCGTACCCATGAGCCGAAGCACGCTGACGGACCTCTACCACCAGGCCGCCTCAGTGCTGCTGCCTCTCTCCCAGCACCTCTTGCAATGCATTGCCGCCGCGGACGTGGTGTGGGCCGACGAGACGCCGCTGCGCGTGCTGGACGTGAAGAAGACGAAGCTGGGCTACCTCTGGACTTTCCTCACCCTGAATGACGCGGGCGAGTGGCTCATCGGCTACCGCTTCAGCATGGGCCGCACCAGCAAGACGCCCAAGGAAGTCCTGGGCGGCGCCGAGGGCGCGCTCGTGGTGGACGCATACACCGGCTACAACGCGGTGACGCTGCCAAAGGGCCGGGTACGCGTCGGGTGCTGGGCCCACGTGCGTCGCCGCTTCTTCGACGCGCTGGCCACCGCGCCCGAGGCGCGTGAGGCCTTGGACTTCATCCTCGAGCTCTACCGGGTGGAGGCCCAGGCGAGAGGCGCGGACGTGGTGCGTACCGCTGCCCACCGCGAGCTGCGCCAGCAGCACAGCGCTCCCGTCCTCACGCGACTGCACGTCTGGCTTGAAATGCAGGCGCCGCGTCACCCGCCCAAGAGTCCGCTGGGCCAGGCCATTTCCTACGCGGTGAAGCAGTGGGAGGCCCTCACGCGCTTCGTGGAGAATGAGCGACTTCCTCTCGACAACAACCGCTCGGAATCGGCGCTGCGGAAGGCGGCTCTGGGCCGTAAGAACTTTCTCTTCGTCGGCCACGAGGTCGCGGGTGAAAACCTCGCGGGCCTCTACGCACTGGTGGCCACCTGCGAGGCCAACCAGGTCAACCCCGAGGAGTATCTGGCCGACGTGCTGCTGCGGGTGCAGACGCATCCCAACTCCCGCATCGGTGAGCTGCTACCCCACGAGTGGAAACGTCGACGCGTCGCCGAGCCACCTGACTCAGCCCTGCAGTCCAGTCCCTGAACTCCTCGCTCCTCGCGGCGCTCGCCGAACACGGCCTACGGCCGCCTGCAACCGTGCGCGCCACGTCCTTGGCCGGACGGTTACGAACTGACGCACCTGGTCCTGGTTGGCGTCACCCATGGTTGGCCTCGCAGTAGTCGCGGAGCGCCTCGGCGTCCGCCAGCGCGTTGTGCGGCACCCGGCTGGTGCTCGCCGTGTTGAAGCCCGGCAGGCGCTGGAACTTCATGTCGAAGTCTGGCACCGGCTGCATGCGCCCCGGGCCGGTGATGAGCAACGCCAAGAGGTGCTCGAAATCGGTCGGCCAGTCCGCGACGACGACCATGTGCCCCACCGCTCGTTCCCGCATGAACGTCGCCAGCTTCCGCGACGCAAGCTCGCGCGAGACGACCTCGCTGCCGAGGTGGGGGACAACGTGCGTCTCCACCCACGGGTCGGTCTGTCCCACCCACTCGACCGCGACGTAGAACGACTCCAGGGCGGGGTCGGCCGGCACGAGCGCGAGGGACATCAGCTCGCCGCCGAAGCGGGTGTACTCGGCGTCCAGGTAGTAGCGCATCACGGTTTCCTCGTGTTGGTACTGCGATAACTGGCAGCGGTAGCCAGTGCTCGGACACTGGTGGCGCCGCGACGCTTCTCCGCGCGGACGTCCTGGACGGTGCGCACGACGGTGCCGTCCAGCGCCGCGAGCGCCTCCTCGGGGGTGGTGGCGATGGCGATGGTGAGCCCCGCGGCGCTGAGTTGGGCGTGGAGCTCAACCTGGGCTGGCTTCATCCTCCCGCCTTTCGCCGCTTTCACCTCGATGAACACCACGCGGCCGCCGCGGACACACAGCAGGTCCGGCAGCCCGGCGCCGTTGAGGCGGAGGACGAACCACCCGGCCAGTCGGATGCGCTCGACGATGGGGCCCTCGTTGGCGTCCCGGGCGAGGGCGTAGCGGTTGCACCGACTCACGTCAGCCTCCAGTCGCCGCGTGCGGCCACCACCTGACGCACCCGGGCGCGCAGATCGGCCGGGGGCAGCACCTTAATCAGCCGGGCCAGGAGTCGCCCCTTGCTGGCGGAGCGGACGCCTCGCGCCGCGCCAACCGTCTCCAGCAGGTCCAGCATCTCTGGGCGCCACAGCAGGCGCACCGTCGCGCCGGGGCTCGGGCTCGGGTTGTCGAGCGCCGGGCGGACATCCTCGAGGACGAGGCCTCCGCCCTCGGCGCGGGCCAGCACCACGCCCCACCAGGACGGCACCAGCGCCTGGCCGCGCTCCAGCCCCACCTCGTGGAGCACCTGGGCGCCCGGGTATGCGCCCGCGGCGAGTTGGGCCAGGGGCTGGCGAATGTCCGCGTCGCGCAGGCACGTCATGGGCGGCTCCGGTAGAATGCGGACGTGGGCGCTCCAGCCCACAAGCACGGGGGAACACCGCAATGGCCGATAGCAGCGACAGCACCGACTGGACGAAGGTGCTGCTCAAGTGCCCGGAGTGCGGGAAGGAGAAGCCGGTGGTTCCCGACTTCGGCCTCATGACGCTGGACGGGCATCCGCCATCCCCTCAGTCCAGGTGCAACGTGTGTCGCATCGCCATCGTGACCAGCCACCTCTGACGTCACGGCTTCAGTCCTCCTTCGCGGATGCGGTCGTGGAGCAGGCAGGTGCAGCGGCACTGGCCGTGGGTGCGCGAGAAGCGGCAGCCGCGCTCGTGGCGCCCGTACCTGTCCAGGGCCGTGGCCACCTTGAGCAGCATCGCCTCCAACTCGGCGACGCTTCGCTCCAGGCGCCAGACTGCGGCCATTTCTGGTCCCTCAGGCAGGTGCGCAGGAGGCGAGCGCGGGGCATGAGGCAGCGGCGAGGAAGGAGCGGGTGAAGGAGAGGACACCGCGAGTGGACTTTCGCCGAGTTGCTCAGGAGGACGTTCGACTTCGACGTGTTCGCCTGCGTGAGGTGTGGAGGCAGGCTCAAGGGTGTTGGCGAGCGTGAAGGGGGCCCCCGGGGTGCGGGCAATTCAGGAGCACCTGGGCTTGCCCACGGCATGTGCGAGGTTGGCCCCGGCACGAGGGCCACCCCAGGCCGTGTGGTGTTGAGGCTCAAGAGGCGCCAACAGGCCAAGGCTGCTGCCACGCACCTGATAGGAGCGCGGCCTGGGCAGGCGTGTGCCCCAAGGGGGCTCAAGCGGCCTGTCCACCGGCCGGGAGCATCGCTCGGGCGGCCCCGTCAGCGGCCCTCCTCGGCCCCTCTGCACCCTCCCTCCCCTCAACAGGGCCCCCATTCCTCTTATGCGCCACGCAGATTCCCTCGCGCACGCGGCCACAGCGCCCCTTGCGCTGGTCGGCGCTGGCCTGGGAGACCGGCTCGATGTGCAGGCGCGTGACGCCCGAGCGCGGGTCATAGCGCGACAGGCGCGCCACCCCCGTGTCCACGACGTACACGATTCCCGGGATGGTGACCGACGTCTCCGCGACGTTGGTGGCGAGGATGACCCGGCGCTCGGGGATGGTGGCGAAGACCCGCGACTGCTCGGAGGCCGACAGGCGCGCATACCGCGGTTGCACCACCGTGCCGCGCGGCGCGCGCGCGTTCAGGGCGTTCTCGGCCTCGCGAATCTCCCGCTCCCCTGGGAGGAACACGAGGACGTCCCCGTCCGGGTCGAGCGAGAGCACGTTCGCCACCGCGTCGGCGACGGAGTCGGCGAGCTCGTCTTCGTCGGGGGGCGGCTCGTAGATCACGTCCACCGGAAAGGTGCGGCCCTCCACCTGGATGACCGGCGCCCCTCCGAAGAACTGCGAGAAGCGCTCGGTCTCGATGGTGGCCGAGCTCACCACCACCTTGAGGTCGGGGCGCCTGGGGAGGATGCGCTTGAGCCACCCGAGCAGGAAGTCGATGGTGAGGCTGCGCTCGTGGGCCTCGTCGAGCACGATGGTATCGTAGCGGCTCAGGAGCGGGTCGCTGTGGAGCTGCGCGAGCAGGACACCGTCGGTCATGAACTTCACGGCCGTGCGCCGGGACGAGCGGTCCTCGAAGCGAATCTGGTAGCCGACGTCCGTGCCCAGCTCGCCCGCCACGCTCGTCGCGGCGATACGCTGGGGCTGGGTGACGCCAATCTGGCGCGGGCGGCCGCGCCCCATGGCGAGCAGGACCTTCGGCAGCTGCGTCGTCTTCCCCGAGCCGGTGGCCCCCGCGACGATGACCATCTGATGGGCGGTGATGGCCGCGGTGGTGTCCTCCACCTGGCTCGAGATGGGCAGCTCGGGGGGAAGCGCAGGGTGGGCAGGTCGCCGGGGGTGGGGACGGGTGATTCGCCGGACATGACCTCCTGGCCTGGCACTGAAGCGCGCGCCGCGCCCCTGACGAATCGTGTGGGCGCCTGCCCGCCCGGCGCTCTGGGAGGGGCCCTCCTGCTTGGAGCGCGGCCCCAGCCCGCGGGAGGGCCCTGGGACAGGCCCTCCCGCGAAGCCGAGCGACTACCAGATGCAGGCGAGCCCGTAGGACGAGGTGGGGAGCCCCGAGAGCGCCCCGTCCGGGACCACCCCGTACGCAGTATACGGATAGGTCGTGGCGTACTTGCGCATGCCGGGGGTGCTGGGGTTGATGAAGCCCGTCACGTACACGGTGGAGCTGGAGCGCTCACGCACGACCGCGCCGCACCACGGCTCGCTCGAGATTTCCGCCAGCGTGCCCAGGGGAACCCACTTCACGCTGCCGTAGCCGCCGAAGTAGGCGATGTCCGAGGGATCGGTGAGGAGGTACTTGGCGCCGGCGACCCAGAGGTAGATGTCGCTCGTCGTGCGCTCCATGACCAGCAGGCTCTGGGCGTAGGTGAAGTCGATGAAGGGGTCGGACCAGTTGCTGTTCGGAATGTCGTAGACGACCCTCCAGTCATCCCAGGCATCCAGCTCCGTGGCGTTGGGAATCCACCAGGGCCGCTGTCCGACGACGACATAGATGCGGGAGCTGCCAATCTGCCGGAAGAGGGTGCCGTCCCTGGGCACCTGGGTATACCCGTCGATGGTGGCCTGGGGCAGGGCCACCGTCGTGCGCCCCGAGTAGAGGCTGTGCTGCGCGGGCGGGATGTAGAAGCGCGCGCCTCCCGCCACGTAGTAGCGGTTCGAGGTCCCGATGCCGAGCAGGACGACGTCATCCGGCGCGTCGACATATCCAGCGAAGGCTTGTGCTCCGAAGAGGCTCAGTCCCAGGACGAGCCAGCGGGTGATGCATGCAAGGGGTGAGGTGACACGCACGGATTTTTCTCCTGTCATGAGGGGCTGCTGCTTGTCTGTGTCGCGCCCGAGAGGCTAGACAGGTGCTCTACGAAGGCAGCTTTCATGTCTGGTCATTCCTCCTGGCATTTCACGGAGGAATCCCAGTGCATGGACAGACTGTTACTCGGAGTGAGAGGTCCGGCCGAAAATATGACGATGACAGCGAAATCAGAGACACCCACGGGCGCGCCGCCGCCACGAATCGACCGCGGCGACGTGCACTGGCTCGCGCCCGATGACTCGCGGGGCCCCGCGCCCGAATACGCACATCCCCATGTGGTGGTGCAGGACGACGTCTTCAACCACTCGCGCATCACCACGGTGGTGGTGTGCGCGCTCACCTCGAACCTGCACCGCGCCACGGAGCCCGGCAACGTCCTGCTGGAGCCGGGCGAGGGCGACCTGCCCAAGCAGAGCGTCGTGGTGGTGTCGCAGGTCTCCTCGGTGGAGAAGGCGCGCATCGGCTCGCTGTCCGAGGCGAGGGTGGAGCAGATCCTGGCCGGCCTGCGCTTCCAGCAGGCGTCGTTCTTCCGGCGCTAGCGCGGGCTCAGGGCTCGTTGAAGATGAGCAGCCCGCGCGCGGTGTCCACGACGTACACATGGCCGTCGCCCGGCACGCGGATGCCGATGGCGCCCTCAAGCAGGTTGTCGGTGCGCTCCGGGTCGTCCTCGCGGAAGGTGTTGAAGTAGGCAATCTCCTTCGGCTCGGGTGGAATGGACACGTCCAGCACGCGCAGCTACTTCACCCCCAAGGATTGCATCGACGGGACGAAGACCGTGCTCACCGGTCATGAGGATTGGTCCAACCTCCGCTTCGATTTCCGCGCCTACAGTGACGGGAACATGGCGGTAGCGGGTGCACTGCCCGCCGGGGAAATGGACCCAGAATCACTCTTTGCCACGGGTGCATCGCTGGACTCCGACGGCGATGGTGTCGCCAATGCGGACGACAACTGTATCGTGACCGCGAACCCGGGACAGGCGGACCTCAATGGCAATGGATTCGGGGATGCCTGCGAGCCTGCCTCCGCCGCGACCGACTTGTCAGCGACGACTTCCGCCTCGCCATCGACGGCACAAGTGGGCTCCAACCTCACGCTGACGCTCACCGTGACAAATGGCGGAACCAGTCCCGAAGGTCAGGTCTTCCTCTCACAGGTCCTGCCCGACGGCGTGACCTTCGTCTCTGTGACGTCCTCGCAGGGAAGCTGCCAACGCAACGGTTCGGCGGTAGGCTGTGATCTGGGGGCATTGGGCGCGAGCGCCAGCTTGACCGTGACGGTGGTCTTGCAGCCGCTGCGCATTGGGAGCATCACCACCTCCGTGGAGGCCACCGGGTCGCTGGTGGACATCAATGATGCGAACAACACCGCGGACCTGAGCATCACCGTCATCCCCTGGGTGCTCCGAAGTAAACGGGTCCATCCGTGGCGAGCGACGGTGGGCCCTCCCCGGTGGACATCGGTCCAAGTCCGATGTCCACCGGGGGCTCCTATTCCCCCGAGTCAGCGAGGCCATCGGTGAGACTGGAATCAAAGGTGCGAAGGGGGTTGAGAACAGCCGCATTGCTCCTGCTCCTCGCCGGAGGATGCCGGAGCCCATCCCTGCTCACCGACGGGCGAACCCATGAAGCCCTCCCCGGACAGGAAGCCTCGCCCGCCAGGCGCATGGGCGGAGGGCCCTGGCTGCTTCAGGTCCGCAAACAGGACTTGTGGGTCCGCACCCCTGCTGGGGACAGCGAGTACGCACTGACACGGACCGGGCGGGTGGTGGCCACCCGCCCCTACGGAAACGGGCTGGGATGGAGCGGCGGCGCCATCTCTCCCGATGGGCGCCAGGTGGCCTATGTCGAACGCCCGGAAGCGCAGGAGCACGAATCCCCGGGCCGATGGGCCCTCCTGTGGATCGTCAATTCGGATGGCTCGGGTCGACGCATGCTGCTGGACCTTCGCGAGCACGCGCTGACTCCGGGGCCGTTCCGCGCGGGCCCCATCCTCTGGTCCTCGGATGGCGCCCGGATCGCATTCTCCCTGGAGTCCTTCGCGCGAACTGGTCCGGAGTCGCGGCCCTGCCCGCTCGCGGAGGTCCACACGGTGGAGGTGGGTTCGGGCAAGGTGGAGCGGCTCTTCGAGAGTCCAACGCACGGGATGCTCACCCCCCGAGGGTGGAGCGCACAGGGGACCGTCTCCTTCTCGCTGCTCTCCTGTGAGGCAACCGCCGAGGTCGGGAAGGACGGCCGCTTCTTCGAATTCGAGCCAGGAAGAGGCATACGAGACACGCACGCGCGCGGTGCGGTTTCCTCCGACGGGGTGCATACGCTCCTGCTGCCATCGACACCGGAAGCCGGGGTTCCCACCGCCTTGCTGGATGGAAGGAAGGTGGATGCCCCTTCCGAGGTCGACACCCGACTCCTGCGCCACGTGGCCTGGATGCAGCACCAACCCGTGGCCTATCTCACGACCTACTCAGGACAGCCACGCTCCTGCGCCTTCGACCGTGTGCCCGCGCCAGCGCTCTTCCAGGCGAACTTCGACGCGTCGCGACCGGGCATCGAGCCGAGAACGGGACTGGGTGGACTCATGGTCCTCGCGTTCTCACCCGACGACGCACACGTCCTCGCCGCGACGGTCCTGCTGCGCTCCCAGGCAAGCGAGGTGTGTTGGCCGGACACCTTCGATTCGCTCCTGGTGATGGAACGCGTCCAGATGGAGAACAGCCCCACCCTGACCGCGCTCTCCGCTTCCAGCATCCGGCTCGACGTGCCGGCATCGCAGATGGGACCAGAGCTTCAGGGCTTCGTGGGCTGGGTGCGGTAGCACTCGAACCCACGAAGAACGCAGTTTTTCGGCTCGGCCTTGCAAGTAACGCCTCACTACCATGCGCTGGTGCCGGAAGGCGTCTTCGTGCCGGGGGAGGGCGGCGTGCGCTTCGAGGCGTTGCCGCCGCCCACGCAAGGGCCTGCATGCCAAAGACAGGCAGGGACTGGAACGGCGATGCCGCTACGGGGCGCGCGGTGCGCTGGCGCTGGAGCGGCTGTCACGAGCGGAGGACGGCCGCATCGCCTATCGGATGAAGCGCCCGCTGCCGGACGGCACCACGCACCTGCTCTTCACCGGGCTGGAACTGTTACGGCGTGTAGCGTCCCTGGTACCTCCGCCTCGGGCAAACCTCACGAGGTTCCACGGCGTCTTCGCTCCAGGCGCCAGACTGCGGCCATTTCTGGTCCCTCAAGCAGGTGCGCAGGAGGCAAGCGCGGGGCTTGACCTCTTATGCGCAGTCGATGCCCGTCGCGGAGACGATGGGGGACTGCATGGAGAAGACGGCTCAAGCCCCCGCGCAGGCGGCGCGCAAGGACGCGAGGTCATCGAGGTCGCCCACCACGACCTCGGCCCCCGCCGCCAGGGCCCGGGCGTTGGGCACCTCCGGATTGCGGACCAGGACGCGCACGGAGGTGCTGCCTTCCGCCAGCAGCGCTCGGGCCGTGGCTCCGCCCTGTCGCCCCGTGGCGGCGGTGACGAGGACAGTCTGGTGACGACTCATCGCCAGCTCCTTGGAAGTGGGGTGCTCCACCGCTTGTGTTCGCGTTGAATACGGAGGGGTCCCCCGTTTGCCAAGGAAAGGGGCGGACAAATGCCTTTCAAAATCCGGAGCGCCGGCCTCCATTCATCTGGCGACGCTGCCCACGCCGTCTGGAGGAACACCTTGAGCCTGCTGCTTGCCCTGAGTCTCGTCGCGCCCACGTCGCTTGCCCAATCGCCGTTCTCGCCCCGTGATGAGACCGTGCGGGTGCGCATCGAGACGGACGCCCCCGAGGTCAGCCTCTTCCGCGTCACGAGCGAGGGATTCGGCACCATCGCCACCACGCGAGGTACGGGCACCGTGGGCATCATCCACTTCCAGCGCGAGTGCACGATGCCCTGCGACGTCACCCTTCGCGACCCGACGACGGACTTCTTCATTGCGGGGTCTGGCATCACGCCCTCACGGCGCTTCACGCTGTTGGACCACGGGCGGGATGTGTCCCTGAAGGTCGACCCGGGCAGCTCCGGACTGCGAACCACCGGCTGGCTCGCCACCATCTTCGGCGTCTCCCTGGCGGTGGCGGGTGGGGTGGTGATGGCCCTCGACGGCGCGGGGTCCTTCGATTCATCCCTTCCGAAGGACAACACCTGGCGCAAGGTGGGCATGGGCTCGCTGATTGGTGGCGGCGCACTGGTGGCGATTGGACTCCCCCTCTTCATCTTCAACGGGACGGATGTGAAGCTCGCGCCGAACAAGCTGACGGGGAACCGGGGAATCGACCTCTGATACAGAGGTCACCCGGATGAGCCACCTCCAATGCGCCCGCGTGTCCTCATGACCCCACCCCTCTTCCTGGGGGTGGTCCTCCCGCTCCTCGCCACCGCGTCGCCAGCGCCTTCGTCGGCGCGGTGGGGACTGCATTGGAATGCGCCCTCGGAGTGCATCCAGGCGGCGCCCCTGGCGCGCGCGGTGGAGGCTCGCCTGGGGCGCTCCGTGTTCGGGGCCCTGCCGGATGTGCTCATCCATGGCGTGCTGGAGCCGGCGTCCTCGTCGGGGTGGTCCGCGAGGCTCACGCTCGTGGACGCTCGGGGTACCGTCCTGGGCAGTCGCGACATCGACTCCGCCACGCCCGCGTGCGCGGACATCGAGCGTCGGCTCGTGCTGGTCCTCGCGTTGATGATCGACCCGGAGGCCCTGCGTCCCCGGGAGCCCGCCCCGGTGCCCTCGGGGGTCGTGCCTCCCGCCGAGGAGGCACCACCGCTCCCCGAAGCGCCCGACACGACGGTGGAGGAGGACGTCCCAGTCGAGGAGTCATCCCCACCGACTCGCGCGGCGCCGTGGCCGGGTCGCTCGACGGTGTCCGTGTCCGCGCTGACGACGACGGGGTTCTCGGACGGCCTCGCATGGGGAGGCCGCTTCGGCTGGCGGGGGGCGGGGCGCGTGACGTGGCTCGTGGGGCTCTCCGTGGTGCCCTGGGCCCGCTCGGAGCTCGAGGACGGGCGGGTGGACCTGATGCTGGCGACGCCCGAGGTGGGGCTGTGTCCGCTGGTGGTGGGCGGCTCCCGATGGGAGGTGTCCACGTGCGCGGCGGCGGCGTTCTCGTTCGTGATGGCGGACTCAAAGGGTCCGGCGGTGGACGAGGTGGATTTGCTCATCCGAGGTGACGCGGTGGCGCGAGCCCAGCTGGAGCTGCGACTGGGGAGCGCCACCGCGTTGCATGTGGGGGGCGGCGCCGCGGTGGGGTGGCTGCGTCCCACGTTGCCGATGACCTCCGCCTGGGAGGGGCGTTTGGGGGCGCCGTTGCGCGCGTTCGTCGAGCTGGGCCTGTCGTTCCGGGGGCCCTGAGTCACCGGGGGCGGGTAGCGCTTCACCTGGCGCCGGGAAGCTCACTAGAGTCCGCCGGCCCCGGACTCCCGCGCGATGCCCCCCCCTCCCCAAGCCCTGCCCGCTCCCGAAGGGGCGGAACCGCTCGACTTCGAGCGGGTGCATGCCCAGCACGCGGCCTTCGTGTGGCGCACGCTGCGGCGCATGGGCGTGAGGGAGGCGGACCTGGAGGACGTCTGCCAGGAGGCCTTCCTGGTGGTCCATCGCCGTCTCCCCGAGTTCGACCCGCGCGCGCCCGTGGCCGCGTGGCTCTTCGGCATCTGCATGCGATTGGCCTCGGACCATCGCAAGCGGGCCCACGTCCGGCGGGAGACCCCCGTCGCGGAGACTCCCGACGAGGCCCGTCCCCCCGAGCAGCTCGAGTCCGTGGCGCGCACGCAGGCGCGGGCCCGGTTGGACCGCATCCTGGATGCGCTCGACGAGGACAAGCGGGCGGTGTTCGTCCTCTTCGAAATCGAGCAGTGGGCCATGGCCGACGTGGCCCAGGCGGTGGGGTGCCCCGTGCAGACCGCCTACGCGCGGCTGTACGCTGCGCGCAAGCAGGTCCAGGAGGCCGTGGCCCGGTTGCAAGGAGGCGAGAGATGAGGACGCCCGAGCCCGTGCGACTCCTGGAGGAGTCCTCCGATGCCTCGCCCGAGCTGCGCGAGCTGCTGGGCTCCGCCCTGGACGATGGGCCCTCGGCCGCGCAGCTGGCGTCCCTCGCGGCCCGATTGGCACCCCTCCAGCCGCCCCCGGCCCCTGCGGCTCCCTCACCGGCTCCGGTGGCGCCCGCGTCCGAGCCGCTCGCGGGTGGCGCGACGGTGGCCACGGGCCTCAAGCTCAAGGTGCTCGTGGGCGTGGCCGCGCTCACGGGGGCCGTGGGCTCCTTCCAGGCGGGCCGCGTCTACGAGCGCGCACAGCCTCCGACGGTCGCCCAGGCCCAGCGGGAGACGCCGCCGGTGGAGCGTCCACGGAGCGAGGTGCCCGCCGAGGTCGTCGTGTCGGCGCCCCCCGTTGCCGAAGCGCCCACCCCGCGTCCCGAGCCCGCCGCCCCCATCGTGGAGCGTGCGCCGGCTCCCGTCGCGCCTCGGACGAGCCCGCCGCAAGCCCTCCAGAAGCCCGTCGTGGAGCCGCCGCCGGAAGCTCGCGCCGCGAGCCCGGAGGACGAGGAGCTGCTGCTCATCGATGACGCCCACCGTGCCCTCCAGCGAGGCGCCGCCGAGGAGGCCCTCTCGCTGCTGCGAGGACACGCGTCCCGGTTCCAGGCGGGCACGCTCGCGCAGGAGCGGGAGGTGCTCGCCATCGAGGCGTTGGTGCTGCTGGGCCGACTCGCGGAAGCCCAGCAGCGCGCCGAGGACTTCCAGGCGAAGCACCCGACGTCCTCACACCTCGTCCGTCTCCAGAAGCTGCTCCGTCCGCCAGCGCTGGAGTGACGAGGTGTTGGAGGCCCCCTTGAGCCCATGGGCGCCGCGAATCCGAATCAGTGACCGGACTGGACCCCCACGTCGCGGCCATTCAACGGCTACACGGGGCGGTTGTAAGCAGGTGCGCAGGAGGCGAGCGCGGGGCTTGAGGCAGCGGCCGGGAAGGAGCGGGTGAAGGAGAGGACACCGCGAGTGGACTTTCGCCGAGTTGCTCAGGAGGACGTTCGACTTCGATGTGTTCGCCTGCGTGAGGTGTGGAGGCAGGCTCAAGGGTGTTGGCGTACGTGAAGGGGGCCCCCGGGGTGCGGGCGATTGTGGAGCACCTGGGCATGCCCACGGCATGTGCGAGGTTGGCCCCGGCACGAGGGCCACCCCAGGTCGTGTGGTGTTGAGGCTCAAGAGGCGCCAACAGGCCAAGGCTCCTGCCACGCACCTGATGGGAGCGCGGCCTGGGCAGGCGTGTGCCCCAAGGGGGTTCAAGCGGTCTGTCCACCGGCCGGGAGCATCGCTCGGGCGGCCCCGTCAGCGGCCCTCCTCGGCCCCTCTGCACCCTCCCTCCCCCTCAACAGGGCCCCCATTCCTCTTATGCGCGCGTGACGTCGATGACCGGTTGGATGCTCCTGCTGTTGGCGATGCTCGCGCCGATCGGCGTGCAGGCCCAGACCCCCGAGGCCGCGGTGGTCGAGGCGGTTGCCCAGGACGCGCACGCCAGCTTCGCTTCGACGCTCGCCATGCCTCCCGCTGACGGCGAGGCGCAGCGCGCAGGCACCTCGCTCCTGGGCGTGAACCTGCCTCGCTTCGCGGTCGCGTCGCTGGGTGGGGCCGCCGGCGGAGCGCTCCTGGGCACGGGTGGCTACCTGATCGCCAATCTCGCGATGTGCGAGGGACGGAGCCAAGGCTTCTTCTCCTTCGCGGCACTCGTCACGGGCGGCACCATCGGTGCCGGGCTGGGCCTGCTGGGCGGGACCCTGCTGGTGGGCCACTGGATGGCGGCGATGGCGCTTGGTGGGGCGTGCTGGTGGGCATGGCCGTCGGCATGACCGTGGGCACGACGACCATGCAGCTTCTCGATCCCTCTCACGCCGGCACCGTGTTCGATGCGACGCTCGTGGGCACGGTGCTGCTCGGCGCGCTCGGCTACGAGCTGACCTCCCACCACAGCGCGAAGCAGTTTCGCTCCACGCGGCTCACCGTCGCGCCGACGTTGCTCCCGGGCAGCCGCGGCACGGTGGGCATGGGCGTTGCGCTCAACTGCACCTGGAACTGAGCGCGCCCGCGCGGCGAGGTGGTGGGTCAGCGCGGTTCACCCGCGCCCTGTCCGGCGCGTCGGCGTCCCTCAGGGCGTGGCGGCCAGCGCCTGGGCCTTGGCCCTTCGGCCCCGCGACCAGAGCGCCAGGGTGATGGGAGAGACGAGCACCAGCATCATCAGCGAGCCGACCACCGCGCCCGCAGTGATCGCTGCGGCGAAGCGAAGCGCGGCGCCGAGGCCCGCTCGGTGGGGACCCGCTCCGATCCCGAGCTCCGCGCGCAGGTCCTCGACGTTGCGCTCGAGCAGCGCCTCGTAGTCGCGCCCGTAGGTGGACTGCTCGTCGAGCCCGCGGACGAACGCGCGCCAGGTGCGCACCGGGGCCGTCAGCAGCCCCCCGGTCATGCCCGAGAGGTTGAGCACCCAGGCCGCGTGGAAGTCGCCGCAGCCCGCGCCGATCTCCCACGCGGAGATCTCGAACTCGCCCGTGAGGTCGGTGCGATAGCCGGTGAGGACGTGGTGCAGATCGTGAAAGCGCACCGCGCGCTTGCGAGCCTCGGTGTTGGGGAGCGGGAAGGGGAGGGGGCCGAGCTTGAAGTCGACCCAATCGGACGCGTACCCGCCGTCCTCTCCGAAGCCGCTCTCGTCGAAGTAGCGTCGCAGCGCCGTGGCCATGGTCTCCATCGCGTGGACTCTCTCGCAGCGGGCGCAGCTGCCCCGCGGGTTCGCAAGGAGTCTGACGCGGAGACCTCCGTGCTGCACGTCGCGTCCGAGGAGAGGCATCAGGCCCGGCGATGCGCGCGGGGACCGGTGCTCATGCTCCGGCCCGCGGGTGTGCCTGGGCTTCAGGCGGGACGCCGTGTGTACGACCGCGTGAGCGGCGGCACCGAGCGCGAGCTCCCAACTCGGAACAGCAAGGCCGGCCATGGGGACGTGCCCCACGACCGGCCTTGCTCCTCGGCGTGTCGACGCGGTCCTACCGCAGGGGCACGCGCTTGAGCCTGAAGGGCGAGGGGCTCTCGCTCATCGTGAAGTAGCTCGCGCCGTTGGCCTCGTACTCGATCGCCTCACCCTGGCCCTCGGTGGTGTCGGTCAGCGTGACGGGCGTCGCGAAGACGGCCGACTCGAAGCCAAGTCCCGGCGTCGCACGGAACTCGTAGACAGTGCGGTAGGTGCGAAGGAGGAAGCGATCTGCGCATGGGTGGATCGCCGCCGCGGTCGCGGCCGAGAAGTTGGCGTCGCCGTTCAGCGGCAGCTGGATCGTGTGGACGTGGATCAGCGTGGCCTGCACGCCCGGCGTCAGCGGCTGGGGGAACTTATACACGCCGCTTTGCCCCGTGCCCCCGTTCTTGGTGACGACGTAGATGTCCCCGGTGGTGGGGTGCACCATCAGCGACTCCGCGTCCTTCGCGCCGTCCGGATAGACGAACGGGAAGGCCTCGGCGACGAGCCCCCCCGAGGTCTGACCGTTGGCGAGATCCGGCTCGGGCACGCGGTAGATCGTGAACGACGTGGGGCTGCCACCCGGAGGGAAGTTGGCGCTCCACTTCCCGATGTCACCGATGAAGATGCACGAGCCGCTCGGGCAGGGCCCGGTTGCGAGGTCCTCCCAGTCGGCCGGCGTCACGTTGGTCACGTTGAACGTGCCGATCGTGCTCGCGTTGAGCGTGTCGATCGCGACGATCGCGGTGGTGTCCTCGTTGTGCACGTAGAGCGCGTTGCCGACCACGCGGCTCGCGGCCAGGCCCGAGGGCTCCACGATTTCCGGCGCGGTCACGGTGCCCTGGAGCGTGAAGGTGCTCGCGTACGTGTCGCCGACCATGCAGGTGGGGGCGTTGGCGGCGCGCAGGACGATCACGTGCGCGGTGTTGGTCTGCACGAACGCGGAGCTGCCGGAGAGGCCCGCCTGGAGGCCCGGCGCGGTGAGCGACCGGTAGGCCGCATTGAAGAGCAGTCCGTTGGTGTGACCCAGGCACGCGTCGAAGGCCTCGGTGAAGCCGAGCGGCGGCTCGATGCCGGTGGCAGGGCAGGTGGCGTCCGGCCAGACCTGTGAGCCGTACCAGACGGCGAGGCCACCCGCGCTGCCGGTCACCACGTCGGGCACGGTGAACGACGCGGAGTCGCCGTTCTTCTGGCCTGCGTGCACGTCGATTGGCTGGACCGGATCGACGCCGCTGAAGGCCTCCACGCTCCCCGCCATGTGGGTGGTCGCGTCCAGTTCGAACGCGTAGCTCGCAGGCTCGGAGGCGCCCGCGACGCGGTAGAAGATCCAGGTGCGGATGGCCCAGGCGCTCTGCTCCGAGCGCAGGAACGTCCAGCCGGCGGGCGGCGTGACGGTCGCGGAGATGTTGTTGCGCACGGTCACCCGCGCGATGAGCGCGTCGTTGGCCTCGGTCCCCGACGGCTTGGGGATCGACAGCGAAGCGATCGACAGGCCGCTGTGGTGCGAGCTCCCACGCAACGCGACCCCCGAGGACGGCGCGACCTCGGCGCGGCGAAGGGCGACGACCTGCGCGACGTTGGTCTCGGCGAACGTCGAGCTCCCGTTGAACGGTCCCTGGAGGCCGGCACCGGCGAGGGGCCTGAAGGCGGCGTTGAAGACGAGGCCCTGGGACGAGGACACCAAGCAGGTGTCGTAGGTCTCGGCGAAGCCCACGGGGGGCTCGATCGCCGGGGTCGGACACGCGGCGCCGGTCCACGCCTGCGCGCCGAACCAGACGGCAGCCCCGCCCGCGGTCGAGGTGCTCAGCTGCGGCGTAGTGAAGGCCGTCGAGCCGCTGTTGCTCTTGCCGGCGTGCGTGTCGATCGGGTTGGCCGGATCGACGCCGGCATACGCCACGAGGTTGCCGACGAGGTAGCTCGCGATGGAACTCTGGAAAGTGTGGCTCGCGGGCTCGCTGGCGGTGGCGACGCGGACGAAGACCCAGCCGCGGATGCTCCAGGTGCTCATGTCGGTGCGCACCAGCGTCCAACCTGCAGGCGGGGTGATCTCGGCGCCGATCTGGTTCCGGTTCGCAAGGTGCGCCAGCAGCACGTTACCGGCGGCGACGCCCGTAGGGGTCGAGAGGGTCAGGCTGGTGACCGTCTTGCCGCTCGCGTGCGTGGTGCCGACGAGGGTGATCTCCTCGGTGGCCGGCGGCTGGAGGGAACGCAGCACCACCGCGTGCGTGATGTTGGTGTTGGGGAGCGTGGAGCTGCCGGTGAAGGCGGGCTGGGCACCTGCGGCCCCGAGCTCCGAGGTGGCGGCGCTGTGCAGCACGCCGCGCGACGACGAGACGAGGCAGGTGTCGAGCTGCTCGGTGAAGCCCGCCGGAGGGGTGTGGACCGCGGGGCACGCGGCGCCTCCCCAGACCTGGGCCGAGAACCACACTGCGAGGCCGTTCGCGGACGACGTGGTGGCGACGGGCAGCGCGAGGCTCGCGCTGTTGCCATTCTTCTGGCCCACGTGCACGTCGATCGGCTGGAGCGGATCCGCGCCCGACACCGCGACCAGGGTGGCCGCCATGGAGCTGGCGAGGTCGAGGGTGAAGGTGTGACTGCTCGGCTCGGCCGCGTTGGCCACGCGGAGGAAGAGCCAGGACTTGATGGCCGAGGCGCTCTGCTCGGAGCGCAGCAGCGTCCAGCCAGCGGGTGGGGTGGCGACGGCGGCGACGGCCTCGCGATTGCTCAGCTGCATCACCAGCACATCTCCGGCGGCCGTACCGACGGGGGTGGGGATGGAGAGGGCGGTGATGGCCAGGCCGCTCGCGCTGGTGGTTCCTCGCACGGAGAGCGTGGAGAGGCCCTGGGCCGTCGTCGCATCCTGTACGTCGTCGGGCTGCGTGAGCTCAGGCGTTCCACAGGCGGCCATCAGTAGGGCGGCCGCAATCCATAGACTTCGGAATGGGGTCATGGGGTTTCGATCGGGTGTCGACTCACCGGACTGGAGGTCCGGGAATCAGCCATGTGAAGGACCCCGAAGCGAGAAGCGCAATCGACTGTCATGACACGGGAAAGCTGCCGTGAAACGGTTGGGATCGTCGGGTGGGATCGAAAGAAGGTGGCAGTCCTGTCCATGCGGTCACGCGGAGTACTTGGAGAACGCGAAGCCCAAAGACATCTGCGCACGGTGCAAGGGCCGAAGGGCGGTCGGCACCCCGAGGGGTGGGCATCCAGGCAAGCCTCGTGACCGTGGCTGTGACCGGCTCGTGACGTCAGCAGAACGGTGCTGACATCCTGTGATCTGGAGCGTGCCTGAGGGCTTCTTGTCAGCGTCCGAGCACGCGCCGAGCACGGCGCACGCGGCGAGTACGGCGCATAGATGGCGAGTCATCGTTCCTCCTCGCGCCTCAGTACTTGACCCAGATTTCCGTGCCCGGATGAATCTCCGTCAGCGGCGTCGTGTTGTGAGGTGTGGAGGCAGGCTTAAGGGTGTTGGCGAACGTGAAGGGGGCCCCCGGGGTGCGGGCGATTGTGGAGCACCTGGGCTTGCCCACGGCCTGTGCGAGGTTGGCCCCGGCACGAGGGCCACCCCAGGCCGTGTGGTGTTGAGGCTCAAGACAGCCAACAGGCCGGCGGCCCCTGCCACGCACCTGATGGGAGCGCGGCCTGGGCAGGCGTGTACCCCAAGGGGGTTCAATCGGTCTGTCCACCGGCCGGGCGCGTGCGCTTCGTGTACCCGGCGCGTGGGCGTGCAGGGCGCGCAGTTCGCGGCGCTGGACGTGGCCACGGGCGGGCTCGTCGCGGCGTCGGAGTGGATTCCCCTGACGCCGTGAGCCAGCATGGGGGTGCAATCCTCGAAGGAGCACCCGTTGCTCCTCCCCTCCGAAGAGGTCGCCCGGAATGACTCCCTTTCGTGCCCATGCAACGCCCCGTCGTCTCGCGCGGCTGCTGCTCTGTCTGGTGACCGCAGCGACAGGCGGATGTCGCTCCGAGGGCGGAGAGGAAAAGCGCCCCGAGCCATCCCGGACGCCGACGGAGGCCCCTGCGGCGGAGCAGCCCGCCGACCTCCATGGCCTCGGAGGGGTCGAAGGCGTGCAGGCCTCGTATGACCAGTCCCGTCAGCCTGCCAGGTTCATCGCCGCGCTGGGAATTGCGCCGGGACAGCGGATTGCCGATGTCGGAGCGGGCCTGGGCTACTTCACGCAGCGACTCTCGGAGGCCGTCGGTCCGGCGGGACAGGTGGTCGCGACCGACATCAACGACGAGGCCCTCAAGCGGCTTCGCGCGCGGATGTCCGAGCGGAAGAACGTCGTGTTGCGCAAGGTGGAACCGGACGAGCCAGGCCTCGAACCCGGCGCGTACGACCTCATCCTTCTCTCCGAGGTGGACCACTTCCTCTCGGACCGTGTGGCCTACCTGACCAGGCTGCGTCTCGCCCTCGCCCCGAATGGCCGTATCGCGGTGACGCACCTTCGGGCGATGCGCCCGCCGCTCGTCGCCGCCGCCCAGCAGGCGGGCTACTCCATCGTGTCTGAGTACGACGGCCTTCCGGACCACTACCTGCTGTTCCTGCAGCCCGCGTCCAGTCGATGACCCTGGGGGAGCGGCGGCGCGAGGGCCTCGCCGCGCGCGGGTGACGTTCCACGAGGGCTCGTGCACACGCACGGGCCCTTCGTCGTTTCAGGCGACGGTCCATCCTCGGACGTCGTGGCGAAGAAAGACCTTCGAGGGCTCCGCCTCGACGACGCGGGTGGCCATGGCCCTCAGCCGGAGCTTGTCCCGCTTGCTCAGGTCCCTCCAGGGCAAGAACAGGTGCGAGTTCCGCGAGCGCCAGAGCACCACGCCCCTCCAGCCACCCTTCATCGCCTGGTCGTGAAGGAAGGAATCGAGCTTCTGGGTGAGCGTCACGGGCTTCAGCTCGGGGCTGAGCAGGAAGTCGAGCACGGCAACCTGTCTGGATTCGACGGCCCTCACGATGGCGCTCGCGACGACCACCGAGCGCAGGTTCGGGAAGGCCTGCTTCGAGAGGATGGCCTGGACCTCGCTCACGGCCCCTTCGTCGATGGCGCGGTAGAGCGTCTGGGTGTGCCGCTTCTCGCGCGAGACCGAGAAGCGCCAGAGCAGGACCAGCGCCGTGAACGGCAGGACCGCCAGGAGCCACTCCTTCAGCGTCGTCATGCGTCTGTCATAGCATCGGGTCCTGGCTTGCAGGGGCGTCCCGGGTGGCTTCGAAGATGCTGGCTGAGGGCGTCGCGGCCCGTGCGTGGCGTCCCGCGGACAGCCGACGTCGCAGGGTCAGGGGCTCTCGAGGCTGGAGGCCGTCAACGCGGCGGCCCGGACGAAGGTCTCGAGGAGCTCGGGGCCAAAGTACTGGAGCTGACTCTCACCGCTCCGATTCCGGACGTGCTCGGGCGAATCCAGATAGCCGATGTAGTCACCCGTGAGCGAGATGACGCGGGTTGCGCCGCCCGCTGCCTCGAGCAGGCGGCCCGCTGGAAGCGTCACTTCGGCTGGCACGAACAGCAAGCTCACGGACCCCAGGCTCAGTCGAGAGGCCTCGGCCTGGCGAGGGCCCAGGTGGCACAGGGCGTTCTCGGTGACGCCGTGCAGGCCGACGGGCACGAGTCGGCTTGCATCGGGGCGCGGGAGCTTCACCTGGACCCGCGTGTAGGCCAGTCCCTCCGCCGGGACGGGAGCGGGATGGATGCCGCGAGCCGCGTGCGTCAGGAGCGTTGCGAAGAGCGCATCCCGGGAGGGGGAGTCGCTCTCCTGTGAGGGGAGGGTTGCCCGAGCATTCCCGACCATGCCCTGGAGGAAGAGAACCACTCCACCTTCCTCCTCCAGCGTGCGGCTGTACCGCCCCGGATAGTCTCCCGAGAGGGTCCGGGACTTGTGGGGGGCGAGCGTCGGATGCGCCGAGAAGATGGAGAGCTCCGCGACCTTCCGCTGCTCGTGTCGGAAGACCAGACGTGTCAACCGGGCATCGACATGGGGTTCGGCGCGACCGCGAGAGACGATGAGGTCGGGGACGATGCCCTCACCCAGCTCGACGGAGACCGGGGTGAGTGTGTCCACCGCCCGCCGCAAGGCGCTGCTTGTCGCCGCGATGATGGCTTCTCTCGCGGCTGGGCGGAACCGCCCGACTCCGCCGAGCTGGAAGAGGGAGGACGGTTCGTAGCTCCCCATGGAGGAATGGGTGTGCGTGGCCGTCACGAACAGCTCGGTGACCTTCAACTCCTGGAGGAGGGCCGCCAGGGAGAGTCGCATCGAGGAAGGGGGGGTCAACAGCTCCGTCGAGACGATGGCCACGCGGACGTCGCCAGACTGGAGCACCAGGGCCCTGACGGCCAGTGGAGTGGTTGCTTCCGTGGCCGCGGGGCGCAGCTGACGGCCACGGCCACGGACCCGGAGCAGGGGACGCTGACCTACGCGTGGAGCCAGAGCGAGGGCCCCGCCGTGACGCTCCAGGATGCGACGCAGGCGCGTGTCCAGTTCACCGCGCCTGAGGTCTCGGCCGCCACGGAGTTCGTCTTCGTGGTGAAGGTCTCCTCGGAGAGTGGCCTGTCCGCCAGGACCGGGTCACGGTGACGGTGAGCCCGGCGCCGAAGGAGTCCAGCGGTTGCTCGTCCACCGGGACGACTGCCGCGCTCCCGCTGGCGATGGCGTTGCTCTCGCTCCTCGCGTGGAGGCGGCGCGAGGACTGACGCCGTCCTGACGTTGCCTTGAGGCAGTGAAGCGGGGCGGTGGCACATGCGCCATCGCCCCTCTTGTTGAGTCTCTCTTGAGCGGTGTGCGGCCCTTCGGCCCTGTTGGGGAAGGGAGGCCGCGGTGAGTGACCGCGATGATGCTCGGGATGCGCGGCGACTCACGGAGCTGGGACTTCGTCCTGGTGAAGCCGTCTTCAGGGCGCGTGAACCGAGTCGCGCTGGACGCCGACCGTCTGGTGGGGCTCTGCACGCGGCTGGTGAGCGAGGAGCCGCTTCGCGAGCTGGCCATCCAGTTGGACCTGGGCTCTACCTTGGAGCGCGTCGTCATCGACCGCCGAAAGTACTGGGACTCGATTCGCGACGATGTGCTGGAGATTTCTCGCGAGGAGGGAGCCGTCGTCCGGCTCGACCTGTCCCTCGTCGACTTCGAGCGTGCCGACTCGGGGCTCGATTTGCTGGAGCGCGCGTGTGACGCACCTGCTGGACCTGCAACTGCTGGCGCCCGACATTCAGGAGGAGGTGCTGTTTCTCGAAGCCGTCGACGGGAAGGAGCCCCTCAGCGAGCGGGCCCTCCGTGTCATTGCACACGCAGGGGCATGGGAGGCGCAGCGGGCGCGGTGGCATGTCTGGCGCACTTCGCTCTGACTCTGGCCGCGCCGAAGAAGTCGAACATGCGGAGAATGGCCACTCATTCGAGGCCTTCCAGACGTGCAGTCAAGGTGCCACTACGGCACTGTGGCGAGGCTTCTCAGCGTGGCCTGCTTGCTCACGCGCTGCCAGTATTGGAGGCTTTGCTCCAGCGCAGGATAGCGACGCCCCGGTTTCACGACAAAGAACCTGGCGAAGGTCCTGATGAGCGTCTCCTGCCCCTCCCCGTCTCCATCGGAGAAGGCGACGGAGAGATAGGGGCGTCGAGAGCTGAGGTGAGTATAGATGTTGCCAGCAGCAGCTGGCTTCCGAGGAAGCCAGCTCAGTGGTAGGTCCACCTCCACCTGCGCGGGGGACGTCCAGCGTACCGAAGGCAGTGACGTATCCTTTCGTGCGGGAGGGCGGAGCCACATGGCCACGGGAGTACCTGCCTCGGTGCGCGCGACAGCCAACTGCACCTGTGCATCCGAGGGGGCGGTAGGCTCTCGTTCGGCCCACCACAGTTCAAGGTGATCCGCCGCGAGGACGGCCTTGGGGGTGGCGTCCTTGGAAGGCACCATCCTGTCATCTTCCAACTGAGCGATGACCCTGAGCATGTCGCCGCGACGCCGGAGGCGCACCTTCAGGCCCGCATCCCCATTGCCCGTCCATTGCTTCTGGCTCGAGGAAACGTGTCCCGGGGGAAGGGTGGATGAATCCACGTTGGATACAAGCAGAACCGTTGTTTCAGTCACGAAGTCTTCTTTTTCACTCACGAAGTCTTCGTCGTCGAAATCAGGGTCCAAATTGCTGCACCTCATCGTGGCGCGCTGCGTCTGTAGATTCACCGTCTCCGTGCATTGGTGGCCGCTTTCAACGAACTGCATGAGCATGGGGCCATGCTGGTCGAAGCGGAGGCTGAGCTCCGCATAGTTCGTCAGGTTCCGATACTTGAGGACGAGGGCCTTGCTGGAGTCTGGGGCATTGGAGGGCGGAGAAGGGATGTCGAACGCGTCCGTGGTCTCTGTTCCACCCAGAGCGAAGCGCTCACCGCGAGCCAGCCCCACCAAGACGACCGAGTTCCCAATAAAGCCGTCCGCTCCCTTGAAGGCGTAACAGACCACCTCGTCATCCCGACCATCTCCGTCGAGATCCACCTGGTACCGAGTGAAAACCTCGGGCTTCTCCTCCTTGACGCGAGCATCGAACCAAGTCGCGAAGGGGCTGGGTCGAGGTGCGAGCGGCGCAGATGAGGGCGGCGCGGCCAGCAGGGTGAGCAAGGGAAGCCAGTGCGAAAAGACCATGGATGAAACTCAACCCCAGGAGCTTCTCGCAAACAAGGTCGTCCTCCTCGCGCAGTATCACTGCGCTTCTCGCCTCCACTCTGCCGCCGAGGTGGCAGTGCCCGCAACCGAGTAAGAGCTCGCCGTCCCCCGTCGTGACCAGCGCAACCGAGTCGTGAGACGTCCTGTCACCTCACACGAGGAGGTGGACATGGACGCGGAGTTGGAGCGGTTCCGACAAGGCTGCGAGACAGGCAGGTGCTGGGGCCTCTGGAATGGGGCGACGGCGTCCAGGTGCGAGGGGTGGACGTACGCCGCTACCGGTGCACCCGGTGCGAGGCCCCGTGCACCGTCTGCCCTCGGGAGGTACTGATGTGGCGACCGAAGTTGGGGCAGGCTCAGATGGCTGTCGTCGGAGCTGGCTTGGCACTCCCTTCGTCACGAGCGCACAGCCCTTTGCGTACGCGCTAGACTGAGCGATGTGGCGCCGTTATCCCCAGTGGCTCGATGCGGGCGAACCCGACGGAGATCCGCTCGGGGCGCCGATGCTGTGGCCCGACGGGCGTCACATCGCCGCGAACGGGCGCGGGCGCATCTTCCTCTGGAGTCTGGCGACCGGTGAGTGCACGCGGGGCCTGAAGACGGGCGCCATCTGTCGGAATGGAGAGCCCTCGTTCCGGCTGGCGGGTGAAGCCGAGCTGGGCCGCGTGCTCGAGGCGCACTAGATCCGCGACCTGGCCGTCTGGGACTCCAAGGACTGGCGACGCGTTCAGACCTTCGAGGGCCACGGAGAGGAGGTCCAGGCCGCCGCGGTCGTCAGCGAGGACCGCGTCGTCTCCATCAGCGGTGACCGCAGCGCGCAGCTGTGGGACGCATGGACGGGCGAGAACCTGCGCACGCTGGAGACCGGACCGCTCTACGCGCTCGCGCATGCGCCCGCCAGGGCCTCGTCGCCGTGGGCGGAAGCAACGGCGCCGTGCACCTGCTCGAAGGCCTCACGCTCAACGTCCGCGCCCTCTTCCACCTGCGCATGGCCACCGCGCGCCATGAGCCCCTCGGCGCCGAGCGCAAGAATCAGATCGGCATCGTGTGGAACCGCCCGTCGAACACCCTCCGGGCGCTGGCCTGGCACCCCGAGGGAGAGCACCTCCTCTGCGGGTCCTGGGACTTCGTGGCCCGCATGTTCCACAGCCGCACCGGCCGCGTCGTGCGGCAATGGCAGGGCCATGCGCACTGGGTGGACTTCGTCGCGGTGGAGCCCTCGCGCGGGCTGCTGTGCACCGGGAGCTTCGATGGCACCGTGCGCGTCTGGTCGCTCGACTCCACCGAGTGCCTCGCCGTGCACGACGTCGGCCACGCCGACCTGGGCGGCCTGCTAGTGCACGACCGGACGCTCTACGTGACGTGTCAGCGGGAGCTGTTGTCGATGCCTCTGGACCAGCACAGCGCCTTCCCATTGGCGGTCGAAGAGGAGTGGTTCTCGGTGCGCATCCTGAAATGGCTCGTTGGTGGCGTGCTGGTCGTGGCCTTGTTGTCGGGCCTGTTGCGGCGAGAGGAAGCTGCGGCGTTCCAGCAGCCAGTGCTCGTTGTGGCCTTCATGATGTCAGACCTGTCGGTGGCAATCGTACCATCGTGGTGGAGAGAGGGCCCATCACTCGGTGGGCTCTGCCTCATTCCAGGAGCCTGCCTCGCGAGTCGCCGGCCAGACTGAACGACGACCGCGCGCCTCGCTCACTGGCCTTGACGCACTGTCGAACGTGCGGCGGCGCCCCGATGATGCAGCGACCGAGTTTGGCTGACTGGGGCGAAGGTGAGAGCGATGCGAGAGGCACTGGCAACCGTGCGGCCACAGGACGCAGCAGCATGGTTCGCCTGCGATGGCTACTGGCCTCAACCGCCGTGAGCACCTTGTGGCTCATTCGATGTAATGTCATATGCGAAATGTCTGGCGTTGAGCGCCTCGATGTCCTTGGGGGTGGGGCGCTCGCGGGCGGCACCGAGGTCGCGGGAGCGCTCGACTCTCTGCCATCCGAGGGGCGACGGCCCATTCGCCGTGGCTGGTCCCCGCCACCCTCACCCGCCACGGAGCAACACCGGCATGGAGGCGGCCGCCAGCACGGCCGCCTCCTCAACTCCAGCTGGACTGTCGTCTTCCCTTCGGAGCCTGCCCATATTCACCCGCGTTCTTTACACCCATGGGGGAAGGCGCGATGGCCAGGAAGATGAAAGCGGTGCAGGTGATGCAGGCGAAGGGCCCACTCGAAGTCGTGGAGCGGGACGTCCCCGAGCCCGGCCCCGGACAGGTGCTCATCGCCGTGAATGCGTGTGGTGTCTGCCACAGCGATGCGATTACCAAGGAGGGGTGGATGCCCGTGCAGTACCCGCGGGTGCCCGGTCATGAAGTGGTGGGCCGCATCGACAAGGTGGGGCCCGGGGTGACGGCGTGGAAGGCGGGTCAGCACGTGGGCGTGGGCTGGCACGGGGGCCACTGCGGCCAGTGCCCCGCGTGCCGCGTGGGCGACTTCGTCACCTGCGACTTCCAGCAAATCTGCGGCATCACCTACGACGGCGGCTACGCCGAATACATGCTCGCGCCCCAGGAGGCCCTGGCCCGAGTCCCGGACGGCATGAAGTCCGAGGACGCCGCGCCGCTCTTGTGCGCGGGCGTGACGACGTTCAACTCCCTGCGGAACATGGGCGCGAAGCCGGGCTCCCTGGTGGCGGTGCAAGGCATTGGCGGCCTGGGGCACCTGGCCATCCAGTTCGCGCGCAAGCTGGGCTACCGCACCGTGGCCATCTCGCGCGGGGCGGACAAGCGGAAGCTGGCGACGGAGCTGGGCGCCCATGAATACATCGACACGGAGAAGGGCGAGGTGGGCAAGGCGCTCCATGCCCTGGGCGGCGCGCGCGTCATCATGATGACCGCGTCGAGCAACAGCCTGGTGGCGGACATGATTGGCGGCCTGGGCCGCGACGGCGTCCTGCTCTTGCTGGGCGCGGGCGCGGAGCCCATTCCCGTCACCAGCCTGCAACTCATCATGAAGCGCCAGCGCGTCCAGGGCTGGCCCAGCGGCATTCCCCAGGACTCGCAGGACACCATGGACTTCAGCGCGCTCACGGGCGTGCGCTCCCAGAACGAGGTGTTTCCCCTGGAGCGCGCTGGCGAGGCCTTCGAGCGAATGATGAGCAACCACGCCCGCTTTCGAGTGGTGCTCAAGATGCGATGAGCAGTGCTCCCATCCCTCATGCTGGCCGTCAGCATTGAAAGCCCGGGATTGTCAGAATCGGCTGCCCTGGGTGGTTAACAAAACTGTTAACCATTCTCGGTCTCTCTCCCCAAAACGAGCGAAAGAGCGTTCCAGAGAGCCCGTTTGGCGGCGGCGAAGGGCGGGCATCTCGCTCTGGGGGCAGAGGGCAGAGAGCGCCCTCTTCATCACCGCGAGGCAAAATCCCTTGTGATTCAGGGACTTATGCACGAAGGCCAACAACCGGCCTTGCTGAATTCATCAGACAGAGCCTAGCGCGTCATTCCGCGGGCGCAGAGCCCTCGCGGTCATTCACCGGGGAAAACTGACTGGCGCTCCGTTCTTGCTCTTGCTGGGCCTCGACCCAGGGCTTGATACAGGAGGCCGGGGCGGCGTGCTCCACGCAGCCTTTCGGAGGCGCTTGCCCATAGAAGCCTCCACACTGCGTGAGATTGAAGACAATGGCCTTCGCTGTCTCTGGGGCCCACTGCTCACGGAGTACCACCTCTGCGGCCTTGCGGCAGCGGGGCGTGTGTCGCAGGTAGAGCACCCGGTCCGACCACGCCCATTGAGTGTCCAGGTCCAATCCCCCGTCCTTCGGCTCCGGGAAGAACTCATCCACCAGGTCCGCCGCGCTCAGAGGTGCCTGTTGCGCTCGGTACACCGTCTCCGCGATGAACTTTCGGCGAGCCGTATGCTTCAGCTTCGTCACACGTGCACGTACGGTGGCGAGTTCCCGCGGTGAAAGCCGCCTCACCCAGTCATCCCGCTGGTCTTCGAACAGTCCCTCGCCGCGGCGTGCAGCCTCCAGCCAGGGCTTCCATTCCGGAGGTGCCGTCAGCCAGACGTCCACCCGCTCCATCCGATTCGACGAGCGCATTCCTTCCGGATGGAACGTCTGGATGGCCAGCAGGACTTTGTCCTCGTCATCCCAGTTCAGGATGGAGAATGCCTCCGGCTCCAGCGTGAGCCACTTCGGATGTGCACAGCCCGCCGTGAGGAGTTGCTCTCGGCCCTTCGTGAAGGAGGGCTGCTCCTTCACCATCGAGGGGGAAGGACAGCGCTCCTTCGATGGAATATCCGGCACCTTGAGTATCGCTGCGAGGACCCGCCCTCCCTGTCTTGTTTCCTCCAGGTATTCACCCAGCGAAAAGCGATATTTCCCGCGATATTCCACCCGCATGGACTCGGTGATGTATCCGCCCGAGTCGCCCATCCACGTCTGCATGAACCGGGTTGTCACCATCGGTCCGATGACACTCAGAATGTCGATGCGTGTATCCGGCTCTTTGCTCGGCAGGACAGGCCCATCGTCCTGCAACACCGTCATCCGCTGCGGGACACCGTCGACGTTCCAGGTCAGCACGCGCTGGGCAGGCTTCGGCCGGGCTGAACTCGCGGACCCTGGGCCACGATGACGAGCAGGCTGCCCAGACACCACCCTGTGAGATTCATGGTGACGAGTCTACTTCGAATGATTCCCTTTGGACGAGCACGCCTCGGAAGTCCTCGGCCGCAAGCGCGCGGCCTTCCTCGTCACGGCCACCGAGAAGTACGGCGTGCCGTATGCCGAGGTGTTCGCCTTCTTCGTTCTGCACTCGGCCTTCGACGACGAGCTGCGCGAGGTGGTGCAGCGGCTGGCCCGTGACAAGCAGTTGGGGGAGACGCTGGGCGCCATGGCCGCCGTCCGCGAGGAGCTGAAGCGACGAGGCCTGGAGCTGGAAGGCTTCCCGGTGCGGGGAGAGAAGGCCGGTGACGTGCTGCGGGGGCTGGGGCGCGCGGGTCGGGACATGCTCTCCAGCAGCTTGGTGAGTGGTGAGGCCCGGTACACGGAAATCAGGGCGATGCGTGGGCAGATGCCACCGCCCCGGCGCCGATCTGCCTGACGCCTTCCGTAACGAGCTGAAGCGCTACCGTAAGGCGATGGGTCACTTCGGACAGGGGCTTTAGGCGGAGGAGGCAGCGGCTCGCCGCTTCCTGCCGTGAGCGTGTCTCTCAAGAGTGCGTTCATTGCCCACAGCGAGACCGTGGACTGGAACGCCGCTATTCAGACCGGGGAACGACGCGCCGTGCTCAGCGTTGTTGCTGACGGGGCGAGGCCGGTTGGCCCTGCTGCGGGGCGCCGCTTCCGCTCATGCAGCGCTGCATCCGTTCCGCCATGCGCTGGACGTCCTCGACCTGACTGGGGTTCTTTGCGGTGAGGTGCAGAGTGGCCCCTTCTTGCGTCTGCTCCATCTGCACGTCCGCCATTCCGCGCATGGGGCAGTTCATTCCCGCGCCGCCCATTCCCTGGCCCATCATGCCGCTGCCCATCATCCCACAGGCGCAGCTTGGCTGTTGCCGTGTCGAGTCATCCGCTTGGCGTCCCGCGGACGGTGGCTGGGAAGTCCCTTGGGCTTCAGCAAGTGTGCCGATAAGAAGTCCCGTGGTGACGAGTAGTCCATATCCAAGCTTCCTCATGCTAATTCCTCCCGGAAATTGGAATTGTCCACCTACAAAAACTCATGCCGGGGTCGGGAAATGGCCTGCTGCCCCTCCCGCCATGAAGCGGAGGCTGCCGGGGCATGGCTGTTCGCTTTCTCTCCGCGCTGCACTACGCGGCGCGGACTGGCGCGATGCCGTGCATTCCCGAGCGGCCGTACCACCGGGCCCCTATGTCAGGGAAGTTGTCGCCTCGGCGGATACACTGAGCTGCCGATGCCCTCTCGCGCGCCTCGCTCACTCGCCTCGACGCGCTGCCGAATGTGGCCTTGGCGCACCCATGACGCAGCGACCGAATTTCGGGTAGGCACAAGTATGTAGGAGCGGAGTCTCCGCCGGGTCAAAGGCCTTCAGGCATCAAACCGTGCTGCGCCACGACCTCACGAATTAGGGCCTCATCCTTCAGGACGATGCGGTAGAGCGCCCGGTAATGGTCGTTCGCCCAGAAGTCGAACACGCTCCTCGCTGTTTCCTTCCCGGCGGTGTTCTGTAGGGCGGCGTACTCCAGGTAATTGACGAGAAGGTGGAGATAGGACGACTCCACGTCCACTGCTCCCTCGGGGAATCCTGTCGGTAGGGTCGGATACAGCCCGTGCAGGGCCGCCATCGCGCGCTCGGTTTTCGTTCTGTTCGCGTCGAGGAACCAGTGCATTTGCTCATGTATAAAGGTCGAGAGCAGGTGCATGTCATTGTCGAGATGCCGCGTGTGGAGCGTCAGCACGGGATGGCTGTGAGGAATGGACCTCTCATTGACTCGGACCGTGTTCGTATAAATCCACGGGTCGACCTCGAACTTCTCCAGTAAACGGCGGAGTTGCTCGCGTGTCTTCTGCTCAGGCACTGAGTCGTTTGCCAGGGTGATTTCAAGTGGAGGGGAAGCCGTGCGCCTTTCAGAAGGCGCAACAGGGGGCGAAGTCTGACAGGCAAGTGTGAGGCCCACTGACAGCATCAGAATCACGCGCATGAGTGCGCTCTAGCACACGCCTTCATGGAGCATAGAGGAGATGAAGCGGCAGGCCAGCCGCGAGCGTGGAGGAAGTCCGCCAAGCCCTAATCCCCTTCAGGGAAATCACCGAAGGGTGAAGGAGGTTACGCGATGAGGAGGCAGGAGGCTTCGCATGGCGTGGCAGCCGAGAAGGCTGACGGCAGAGCAGTTGTGACGATTTCCACCAGGCCCGGTGAATGGGATTGACGTGTCAGCCTCGCCGCTGACATGTCAATCGCATGTGCCAAGATGCTTCACGGCGACCCGACCAGGGGACGGGCTGATGGCACGTTGTGGTGCCGAGGGGCTGCTCGGGAGCGGGTCGTGTTTGGTGTAGCCCCCTGAAGAGTCGGACAGGCTCGTTCGGCTAGAAAGCGAGTCTGATGATGGAGAAGAAGACGACAGAGGTCGCCCCGGAGGCGGATGGTGCCGAGCCAGGAGGACGGCGGCGCCGTTACTCGGCAGAGGAGAAGCTGCGGATGCTCTCCGAGGCAGAGTCGCCCGGCAGCAGTGTGTCGCTGGTGGCGCGCAAGTACGGCGTCAACCCCAGCCAGTTGTTCCGCTGGAGGCAGCTGAAGGAGGCCGGCAGCGTGTCGGGGCTGAAGGCCGGCGAGGCCGTGGTGCCCGAGTCCGAGATGCAGCAACTCAAGGCGCAGGTGCGCGAGTTGCAGCGGATGTTGGGCAAGAAGACGCAGGAGGTGGAAATCCTGCGGGACGCGATTGCCCTGGCGCGCGAAAAAAAACTGCTGTCGCCCGCGGCCTTGTCGAAGCTGGAGGGCATGCTGTGAGTGCGGTGTCTCGGGTGCTGGGCGTCTCTCGCTCCAACCTGATGCGCACTCCGGGACCTCGGCGGCCCCGGGCGACCGACACCGATGCCGACCACCAGGCGCTGGAGGAACTCAAGGCCGTTGTCGGCCAACGCGCCACCTACGGGTACCGCCGAGCCGGCGCCGTCCTCAACCGGCAGCGCCGCCAGGAGGGCAGGCCCGCCCTCAACCACAAGCGCGTCTACCGTCTCATGCGCCAAGGCCGCCTGCTGCTGCAACGGCATACCGGCAAGCCGACGCGTACTCATGAGGGCCAGGTCGTCACCCTCAAGTCCAACCTGCGGTGGTGCAGCGACGGCTTCGAGGTGCGTTGCTGGAATGGCGAAGTCGTTCACGTCGCCTTCAGCCTCGACTGCTGCGACAGGGAGGCCATCGCCTTCCAGGCCGCCGCCCAGCCTCCCACCTCGCTCACCATCCAGGACCTCATGGCCGAGACGCTCGAAGCCCGCTTCGGCCCGGGCATCTCAAAGGCGCCTCACCCGGTGGAGTGGCTGTCTGACAACGGCCCCGTCTACACCGCCAAGGACACCCGTGACTTCGGCCTCAGCCTCGGCCTGCGGGTGTGCACCACGCCCGCCTACTCCCCCCAGAGCAACGGCATGGCCGAGTCCTTCGTGAAGACCTTCAAGCGCGACTACGTCTACGTCAACGAACTGCCCTCGGCCTCACACGTCCTCGCCCAATTGCCCCTCTGGTTCGACGACTACAACCGCTGCCACCCGCACCGCGGGCTGAAGATGAAGTCACCCCACGAGTTCCGTACTGCTAACTCTCATCCCTGAGCCGTCCGATTTGACGGGGGCAACTCCAGTGTTCCTGTCAGTGTGTCGTTGGCGAGCAGAGACGAAGAGGAAAGGGGAGGCTCCTCGGGGGCAACCCGAGATGGGTCGAGCCTCCTGGTGAGCGTCAAGGTAGAGGTCGCGTGAGAGGGGGCAGCCGATGGGCTTCATCGCCGTAACCGTCCGGCGAGCGACGTGCCGAGAGCCCTTGAAGGGGGTAACCGACCGACGGTCGGCGTGCAGCGGGTGCACGCATCCGCTCGCGCAGCGTGGTAGCCGCGCACATGAGTGCCTGACCGCAGAGGCTTGCGTGGATTCAGGATGAGTCGGGTGCGGAGGCGGAGGACGGGCGCCAGCGGTGCGGCTGCCACGCACCTGATGGGAGCGCGGCCTGGGCAGGCGTGTGCCCCAAGGGGGCTCAAGCGCACCCCTTTCAAGGTACGGTGCGCAACGTCCAGCGCTTCCTGGCGCGCTACCGGGCAGGGGGCCTGGACGGGCTGAAGATTCAGTGGGCGCCGGGCAGAACGCCCCTGATTCCCGAGGCGCTCGCGCCCCTCATCCTGGACTGGGTGCGCAAGGGGCCCAGGGCGTGCGGCCTCAAGCGCGCCAATTGGACTCATGCGGCCCTGGCCGACTTCCTGTACCAGCGAACGGGCATCCGAGTGCGTGAGACGGCCATGGGCGACTTCTGCCGCCGCCGTGGCGTGCGCCCCTACCGGCCCACCTACCGCTTCCTGCGGGCCGATGCTGCACGCCAGCAGAGGGCGCTCGAGGAGTTGAGGGAAAAAAACGCCAGGCCCAGCGAGGCGTCATTGTCCTGCTGAGCCAAGACGAGGGACGCTTCCCCATGGTTCCTACTCTGACGGCCACCTTGGGACTCAAGGGAGAACGCCCCGTCGTGGTGCCCACGACTGCAAGGACGTGGTGCACACGTTTGCCGCCATCAACGTCATCACCGGTGCGGTGACCAACCGCCTCTCTGGCAGCTGCGTTGGCACTCGCCGCAAGGACGGCCTGTCCAAGACGAAGCGGATGCAGGTGGCCTTTGCGCACCACCTGCTCGACATCGCCCGCGCCTACCCAGCCGACGAGTACCCGGAGGTAGTCATTGTCATCGACAACGCGCCCTGGCACCGGGGGCGGCCCGTGGACTGGGCTTTGCGGCGCTACCCTCACCTGACGCTGTATCGGCTGCCACCCTACAGCCCGCAGCTTCAGCCTGTTGAGCGGCTGTGGCGCCCTCTGCGCGGACGCACCACTCACAACCTTCTCTTCGACGAGATGACCGAGCTTCAGGACTCGTTACGCTTGGGGCTCACCTACTATCGTGCGCGGCCCCAGGCGGTGCTCAAGCTTCTCGGCTCTCTCTGGAACCCGACCACATCAGCCGAGGCGTGAATGAGGACATCAAGAGGGCGATGGAGCGCGCGAACGTCACGGGAGCAGAGTTCGAGGAGGTCTAGGCGCTCGTAGGTCCGCTAGGCCCCGAGTGTTTTGCGCATGTTGCGGTGGGGGACGCCCACCTCGGTGTAGGGGTCGCCGAAGACGGCGTAGCCCAACCGCTCATAGAAGGGGACCGCTGGGGCGCGCGCGTGCAGGTGGACATGGGTGAAGCCACGCTGCGCCAGTTCCACTTCCAGCGTACGCACCAGCCGGGCACCCAGCCCCTTCCCCTGAAGGTGGGAGGCCACGGCCATCTGGAACAGCCGTCCGCCGTGGGCGTCCTCGGGGTTGAAGAGGACGCAGCCGAGCACCACCTCCTCCTGGTGCGCCACCAGGTGCAGGCTGTCCGCCTCGAAGGGAAAGGCGACGTCGTCACGGGTGTAGCCGAGCGGCTCGCGCAGCACGCGGAAGCGCAGCTCCAGCTCGCCCGTGTAGAGCGGATGCCCGGGGTGGACGAAGGTGAAGGTGGCGCCGGCCGTCACGTCAGAAAGTCCCCGTGAGCTGGAGCGTGAAGGTGCGGCCGTACTGGGGCACGGGTGCGATGGAGTTCTCGTCCGACACCGGCAGCGAGTAACGGGCGTCCAGCAGGTTGTGCACGCCGGCGAAGTAGCGCAGGGGGCCGTAGTCACCCGACAGGCCGAAGCCCACCAGCAGTGCCTCGCCGCTGTCCGCGCCGCCTGGGCCGGTGGGCCGGGCGCTCTGGTAGATGGCCTGGGTGGCCACGCGCATGTCGCCGGCGCCAATGGGCAGCATCATCCGACCCGCCACCAGGTGCGCGGGCGCCGCGGTGGCCACTTCCTCCGAGGCGTTGCGCAGCGTCACGTAGGAGTAGCTCACGTCCACCATCAGCCAGCGGCCCGGCTGCCAGTGCACGCCGGCCTCGGCGCCCCAGGCGAGTGTGGTGCCGTCGGTGTTCATGAAGCGCAGACAGGCGGCGGTGCCGCAGTCGCCTGAAGCCGAGTCCTCCGCGGTGAGCTGCACCAGGCTGGAGATGCGGTTGTGGTAGCCGGCGACAGTGAGGCGCAGCTCGTCCGTCAGGTCGTGCGAGTGCTCCAGTTCGAAGGTGGTGATGGTCTCCGGCCGCAGGTTCAGCGCCGCGCCCTGGGAGATGCCGTCCGCGTAGTAGAGCTCGTAGACGTTGGGCGCGCGGAAGGCGTTACCCGCCACCAGCTTGGTGAGGCCCCGCTCGTAGGGCCGGGCGATGACGGCCAGGCGCGGGGTGATGGGCGTGCTGTCCAGGTCCACGTACTTGTCCAGGCGCAGACCGGCCGACACGCTCAGCCGCGGGTGGATCTTCCACTCGTCGAGCAGGTACGCGGACACCAGCGTGCGCGCCTGCGTCTCCAGGGGCAAATCACCGGCGTCCTGGCGGACGCGAAGCTGCGCCTGGCCTTCCACGCCGAGCGTGAAGACGTTGCCCTCGAACAGGCCGATGCGCGCGCGGGCCTCGCCGGTGAGCCAGTCCGCCGCGCCGCCCTCGGTCCGGGCGCCGCCGTCCTCCTCCGGGTAGACGTAGGTGCCCTCGTAGCGGCTGACGTCGAACGCGCCGCGCACGGACAGGCTGAAGCGCTCGGTGAACTGGCGCTCGTAACGGGCCTCGGCGAAGGCGCGCAGGTCCTGCACGAAGTTGCCCTCCGTGCCGGGCACGGTGCCATAGGGCGCGGTGGGCAGCTCCTTGTTGCGCACGTTGAACTGGGCCTGGAAGGACAGGTCGCCCAGCCGGGCGCGGAGGGAGCCACCGGCAGCGCGCTCCGCGTCCAGCCCGGTGATGATGGGACCGTTGGTGCCCAGCCGGGTGGTGTCCGCGCCCGTGGACGTCAAGGCGCCGGCGCTCACCAGCACCGACCGGTTTCCGTCCTCCCACGACGCGGTGGCGTGTCCCCGTGTGGTGCCGAGCGCGCCCACCGCGCCCGTGACTTCCAGGTGCTTGTCCGAACCCAGCGACTCACGGGGGACCACGTTGATGACGGCGAAGAAGGCGCCCGTGCCGTACAGGGCGCTGCCAGGGCCGCGCACCACCTCGATGCGCTCCACTTCATGGATGTCCACGCTGAGGTCGCGGGCGGCGAAGCCCTGGCCGGCCCAGACGTCGTTCATGGAGTGGCCATCCCAGAGGATGAGGATGCGCGTGTTGAGGTCGCCCGGCGGGGAGAAGCCGCGCACGCCCATGTACGTATAGGTCCGGTCGTCGGTGAGATAGAAGCCGCGCACACCGGCCACGGCCTCGGCGACGGTGCGCCAGCCGAAGGCGCGCAGCTCCTCCTGTGTGAGCACGGTGGTGGAGGCGGGCGCTTCGTCGACGGCGACCAGGCTCTTCGATGCGGCGCGCACCGGAGGCGGCGCGTAGCGCAGCTCGGCGTGGACCTTCACTTCTTCCTCGGCCACCACCTTCACCGTCTGGCGGAGCGGGCGCACCTCGCGGCTCTCCACCTCCAGCGTGTGCTCGCCTTCGGGGAGGGTGACGACGGTGGGGGTGAAGCCGGCGGGCTTGCCATCCACGCGCACCGTGGCGCCGTCGCGGTTGGCGGTGACGACGAGCCGCCCGGTGGGCCGGTCCTGGGGACGCAGCGCCACGGCGACAGGCACGTTGCCGTCGGCGGGGACGTCCACCACGTACTGGCTGGGCGCATAGCCGGGGGCGCGCACGTGCAGCACGCGCTGGCCGGGAGGCAGCCGCACGCGGCCGGGCACACGGGCCAGGATGTTCCCGTTGGGGGCGTCGCGAATCTCTGCGCCCTCCGGCATGCCCGTCACCTCCACGCCGCCGGTGATGAGAGTGAGGTCGAAGGTCTGGTCCGTCTCACGGCCGCGCACCAGGGTGAGCGTGGCCTCCGTGGCGCGGTAGCCGTCCTTCTTCACCATGATTTTGTGACGGCCGGGCGTCAGCGCGAGCGTCTGCGGAGAGCGGCCCCGGCTGCCCAGGTCCATGCGGTCCACGTAGACGTCGGCGCCCTTGGGGTTGGTGGTGACGCGCACCAGCGCGACCTTGGGACGGAGTCGGTCCACGGAGCGGGAGACCTCGGCGGCGTCCTCCTTGGGCAGGTCCTCGGTGAGCAGGTCGTTGTAGTAGCGGTACGCCTCGTTGAACTTGCCCAGCGCCTCGAAGCAGCGGGCGATGTTGAAGAGGACGTTCCGGTTGGGCACCAGGCGGTAGCTGGTGAAGTAGGAGCGCAACGCCTCGGCGTACTGCCCCTTGGAATAGGCATCGTTGCCGAGCTCGAACGCGATGTCCGCTTCATCCGCGTTGTTGTCCGCCAGCACGGGCGCGGACAGGAGGAACATCGAGAGGACGAACGCGAAAGAACGGGAGGAACGCATGGGACGCCAAGCATTCTTCCCTCTCTGGCGTGAGAGGTCCATGGGGGCATATGGGTTGGGCGTTGGATGTCGGACCTGATGGGTAATGTCGGGTCTGGACATGCAACGAGGAGTGGGGTTCCACTCCGGGGAGGCGGGGGCCATGATTCAGGAGCCGTCAGCGGGCGCGGTGAGAGAGGAACGGGACACGGGAATGGGCCACGAGACGAAGCGCCCGGCGACGTACGAGGACCTGGTGGCGCTGCCGGAACACCAGGTAGGGCAGATTATCGACGGGGAACTGATTGCTCAGCCGAGGCCGGCCAGTCGGCATGCGCGGGCCAGCTTCAGGCTGGGCGGCGAGCTGTACAGCCCCTTCGAGCGAGGACGCGGTGGGCCTGGCGGGTGGCATCTGCTGGATGAGCCGGAGCTGCACCTCGGCGCGGACGTGCTGGTTCCGGACCTGGCGGGCTGGCGTCGGGACCGGATGCCGGAAGTCCCGGATACGCCCTACTTCACGCTGTCACCGGACTGGGTATGCGAGGTGCTGTCGCCTTCCACGGCTGCCCTGGACCGCTCGCGCAAGAAGCGCATCTACGCGCGGGAGGGCGTCGGGCACGTCTGGCTTGTGGACCCCCAGGCTCGGACGCTGGAGGTGTTCCGGCTGAGCGGGGGCCAGTGGCTCGAGCAGGGCACGTGGTCGGACAACGAGCGCGTCCGCGCCGAGCCTTTTGAGGCGCTGGAGCTGGAGCTCGGCGTGTTGTGGCTGCCGGAGGCGAAGGTGACGTGACGTCGCCTCCGCTTCAGTGCACCACGCCCCGCGCGGACATGGCCTCCTGGGGCGAGGCGGAGGGCTCGCGCATCAACTTGTCGCCCGCGGCCTGGAGGACCTGGGTGGTGGCGCCCTCGGGGTCGCGGAAGAAGGAGGGCGTCCACATCCGCACGAGCTGCCAGCCCTGGCCCTCCAGCACGCCGGTGCGGAAGAGGTCCCACTCCACGCGGTCCGCGGCCTTCGGGTAGCGCGTGCCGTCACACAGCACGCCGACGGTGACGTCGCTCGGGCGGGTGGGGTGCCGGAGCGCGACGTCCACGCAGAAGCCGTCATTGCCCCAGTGGACCTCCGAGGACACGCGGTGCTGCGTGGCCAGGTGTCCGGCCAGGGCCTGCGCGAAGGCCGAGCCCGCGTCCGTGGGCCGCACGAACACCTCCGCTGTCTCGGCGGGCCGCTGCGTCTGGGCCAGGGTGTCTTCGGGCTCGCGGCGGGCCTCCTGGGTATAGGCCGATTCCAGGGCCTCCGCGAATCGCAGGTAGGCGAAGAGCAGCCAGCCGCCGTTGGGCTGCCGGCCCGCTTCCATGGGGGGCGCGGACTGGTAGGACTCGCGCGGAATCGAGGTGACGAGGTGAATCTGCTCCCGGGCTCGCGTCACCAGCACGTTGAGCCGCCGGCCTCCGCCCGCGCTGCCCAGCGGACCGAAGCGCCGGTAGAAGCGGCCGTGCCGGTCGGGGCCGTAGGTGGTGCTGATGATGAGGTGGTCGCGCTCGTCGCCCTGGACGTTCTCCAGATTCTTCACGAAGAGCCCCTCGAACGAGCCCGAGCCCCTGCGCACGCGCGCTTCGGCCAGCCTCGACGCGAAGGATGCATCGCTGGCGGCCATCTCATCGAGGACGTCGTTGATGGTGTCTCGCTGGCTGAGGTTGAAGCACGCGATGCCAATGGACGGTGGCTGCGGCCGTGAGAGCAGTTCCTTCACCAGAGAGCCCACGGCGCGAGCCTCCACCAGGTTGGTGCGCTTCTCGTAGGTGCCGCCCACGGGGAGCAGCCGCAATGGTGCGTGGGGCACGCTGTGGGACGGGTGCGCGGGAATGGCCTGGAGCCGCTTGTCGTAGAAGTGGTCGTTGCTGAAGGCGATGAGGTCCGCGTTCTGTGAGCGGTAGTGCACGTCCAGGTAGCACTGGTCGATGTCGAGGTTGAGCGCCGCCGACAGCAGGTCCTCCACCTCGGATTGCTGCTCCTCGAAGAGGCCCTGCTCGCTTTCGGCCTCCTGCTCCGCGTTCTGCACCACGGCGGATTCGAAGAAGCGCGTGGGTGGCAACTGCTTCGGGTCACCGGCGATGACCACGCGGTGGGCGCGGGTGAGGACGGGCAGGGCCTCCTCCAACCGGCACTGCGAGGACTCGTCGAAGATGACGACGTCGAAGATGGGGCGGCGGGGGAAGATTTGCGCCACGGTCTGTGGACTGGCCATCCACACGGGGCGGACGTCGAAGAGCGGGTCGCCCCCTTCGATGCCTTGACCGGTGGCGATGACCTGACGCACGCGCAGGGCGCGCTCTCCTCGCAGCATCAGCCGTCGGCGGAGCTCCGCGCCCTGCCCGTTGAGCCGGCCGCCCGTGCCCGCGAGCAGCCGCTCGCGCTGGCGCTGCGTCCAGCGGTGAACCAGGGCGTCGCGCACGAGGACCCGCTTCTTCTCCTCCAGCACGCGGTAGTGCGAATGGGTGGTGCGCACGCGCTCGGCGTCGATGTGCTGGAGCGCCGGAGCCTCCCTCAGTCGCGCGGAGGCTTCCGCCGCCAGCGTCGCCTTCAGCACCGCGCGCCAGCCGGCCTCTGCCTCCGCGCCCTGGCGTGCCAGCCGCTCCACGGCGGATTCCAGCGCCGGAGGCATGCCCGTCAGCACCGCGCGCATGCGCAGCAGACCTTCCACGGTGGGGAGTCGTGACACCAGGGCGGTGGTGACGGATGCCAAACGCTCGCCCGAGCGCAGCCCACGCGAGCGCGAGTCGAGCCACGGCGCGGAGAAAAGCCCCGCTTCGGCGAGCCGAGCTTCCAGCCGCGCGACGGCGTCTCCTCGGGCCGCGGACAGTCGCAGGCCCGCCAGCAGTGCCGCGCGAGACCCCGCGTCCGCCGTCAGGGCCGCCCGCACCGCGTCCCGGCACGACGCGAGCAAGGGCGTGCGCTCCAACTCCTGCAGCAGCTCGAAGAGCGCCGCGTGGGTGCGAAGCGTCTGGGACAGGGACTCGTCGGTGAGTGTCGCGGTGTCGCCCGGGACGAGCGTGGTGCGGTGGTACTCGGTGAGCAGCGCGCGGGCCTTCACGCCCGTGAAGAACCGCGTGACGCGCTCCGCAGCGAGGATGCTCAGCGTCAGACCGAACTGCTGAAGCACCCGGCGCGCCCCGGCCTTCCGCGCGAAACAGAAGAACGCGTACCACTTGCGAGCGATGTCCAGGTACGAGCCCAGCGCGGCCATCGCGGTGGCCAGCACACTCAAGGCCTGGGGTTGCTCGCGGTGGACCAGCGCCAGCTCCGCGTCCAGCGGCCCCTCCGCGAGCACCTGCCGCTGTGCCGCCAGCCCGTCGAGCTGTGTCCGCGCGGCCTGGACCCCGTCCGGTGTCGCAGCGGCCCAGCGCGCGAGGATGTCCGGACGGGCCGACTCCAGCAGCGGCGCCAGTTTCTCCGCGAAGGCGGCGCGCGCCGCGCCCTCTGCCCGAGGGTCCGCGCCGAAGACGGGCACGTCCGGTGACGCGAGCGCATCCGCGTCCCGCGCCGCGCTGTCGACGGCGCTCAGGCGCTCCCGGTAGGTGGCCATCGGCGTCGCCAGGTACGTGGCGAGGTCCGTGCCCAGGGCCTCGCGCCAGGGGTTCTCTGGATAGCCCTCCTTGCCGCCGCGCTCCAGCACCTCGCGCACCTCGCGCTCGCGCGTCGTCACGTCGCTCAACCGTGCGTCGGAGAGACTCGACACGGCGGGCGTGAGCGCGGCGGGGGCTTCCACGGAGAACCACTGGCCCACCAGTTCGTGGAAGGAAGGCGCGGTGCCTCCGTCGGGGCGCTCGGAGAGGGCGCGGTCGGCGGCCGTCAGTTCGTCATGGAGGGACTGGAGCTCCGCGTCGATGCGCGACAGTTCCCTGGCCACGGCCGCGTCGGTCCGTGTCTCCGGCAGCGTGTCGAGCTGCTCGCGGATGCCCATGTAGAGGTCGCGCTGGTCCCGCTGGGCGTCATGGACGACGGCGCACAGGTGTCCCAGGCCGAGGTGGTCCAGGCGGTGCTTCACCACGTCCAGCGCGGTGCGCTTGTCGCAGACGAGCAACACGCGCTCCCCGCGCGCCAGGTGGTCGCCAATGGCATTGGCGATGGTCTGCGACTTGCCCGTGCCCGGAGGCCCATGGATGACGAGCCCCCGGCTGCTGCGTGCCAGTCGCACCGCGCGCGCCTGGCACGGGTCCGCGAGCGTGACGAGCCGCTCCTCGCCCGCTCGCTTGAGTCCCTCCAGGTTGGGCTCGCCGCCGCCGTGTCCCGGGGGCAGGCCGAGAGAAACATCCACGCGGAGGAAGCTCTCCAGCGGGCCGGAGAGGGGCTCTCCGTCCAGGAGCGCGCGCATGTCGTCCACGAGGCTCTGGTTGGACAGGGGATAAAGACCCAGCACGGCGCTGGGGAGGATGGCTGCCTGGGGCTGGGCATCGTCGCCACGCGGAATGGCGGCCAGGAGGGTTTCCGGCGCGAAGGGGGCAGGCGCGGGCAGCTCCATGGCCTTGCACACGGCGGCCACCAGTTCGTTCAGCTCGCGCCACGGGTCCTCGCCGGCTTCATCCGCGAAGAGGTCGCCCAGCCGCTGGCCCGTCTGCTGCTCCAGCCAGGCGAGCAGCGCGGTGTTGGGGGCCACGCGGTCCACGCCGGCCTCGGCGCCTTCCAGCTCCACCGACGGCACGCGGCCCTTCTTGAGCGTGAGCCGCACGGGGATGAAGGCGATGGGGGCCAGGATTCGCCGGGTGCCGAAGCCGCGCTTGTCCTTGGCTCCCGGTGGCAGGTGGAGGAGGGGAAAGCCCACGTGAAGGACGTGCGCGCCGGTGTCCTGCTCGAAGGTACGGGCGTCCTCGACGATGGTGGCCAGCTTGCGGAGCAGGTCCTGCTGTTCCTCCTCCGCGCGGGAAGGCGCGGGGGCCTCATCCGGCGGAGGCGCGTTGTCGGGACGCGCGTGGCGGGAAGGCCCTTGGGGGTTGTCCAGCGGAAGCGCGGCGTCGGAAGCCACGTCGCGGGAAGGGAAGTGGTTTTCGTCCAGTGCGTGCGCGGCCTTGGGCGCCGTGTCCAGCATGTCGTCGGCATCCGTCCCCGTGGCATCGTCGTCCTGGGCGCGAGCGGCGCGGGCCTGGGCGGAGCCCTTGCGCGGGCGAGCCTCGGGAGGCGGTGGCTTCACCACGAGCCGGGCCTGGGCCTTCTCTCCGAGCAGGGCGGCCAGCAAGGTGTGGGGCGCGGTGCCATCCAGCCGGCTCAGCGTGGCGAGGTCCACGCGCTGGCGGCTGTTGTGCGGCCGGCTGTTGAGGCTGGGGCCGGATGCGAGCGCGGCGTAGAGCCGCTCAAGCATCTTCTCAAGGACGCGGTTGCGGGGCTCGGGCGACAAGGCGGCACCTCTCGACGGGAGGGGAGGCCGCTGTCTCTATCACGCGAGGGTGGCCCTGGGCCCGGGCTTCAGCCCGCCAGCGCGGCGCCGAGCGCCTGCGCCGCGGCCTCCAGTTCCTGCGCGGGGAGGTGGTCGGAGGCGGGGGCGTCGAAGGCGGCCCGGCCCCAGAGCCGCTGCGGCGTCTGCGAATAGCGGGGGACGAGGTGCAGGTGGAAGTGGCGCAGCACATCGCCAATGGCGAAGGCGTAGGCGTGTTCGGCGCCGAGCACCTCGCGCTGGGCGCGCATGACCCGGGCGGCGAAGGGGCCGAGCTCGCTCGCCGCGTCCGGCTCCAGGTCATACCAGGCGCGCACGTGCCGGGCGCTGGAGATGACGACCCAGCCGGGCACGGGGCTGGGGCCCGCCACGCCATGCAGCACCAGTCCCGGCGCGCGCGCGATGACGCCTCCCACGGGTCGTGTCTCACCGCGCACGATGGCGCAGCCGAGACATGGGGCATTCACATCCAAGACATCCGGCATGGGCTCACGCTAGCAGTCCGGGGAAAGCCCGGGTGGGTCACGTCATCGGGTCAACGGTGACTCATGTCCATGAGGGCATACTGGGTTCTCCGAGTGATCCGTGACACACCCGGCTCCGGGCGTCTCGGCGGATGAGAACCCGCTCTGAATCAGGGGGGGGCTTCTTGACGGAACGGGCAAGTGTCGGAGAGTGTCCGGCTGACGCCTCATGAAGTGTTGAGGCGGCGATACTTGGGGACTTTTCTTTCAAGGCGGGGATGATGAAGAAGCATCTGGTAATGGCCGTGGTTCCGTTCCTGGCGTTCGGTTGTGGAGACGACCTGGTTGACGCGGACGGAGACGGAATCGCGGACGGCGTGCGCGAACCGGACACTGTGACGGTAGTGACGCCGGCCAATCCCAAGGGCACGGTGTCCGGTCAGGTGCTGAGCACGGACCTGCGGCCGCTGACCGAGGTCACGGTGGAGATGACCATCGGCAGCTCGGCGGAGCCGGTGTCGGCCGTCTCGGATGCGAAGGGCAACTTCACCTACAAGAACGTCCCGGCCGGTTCGCACGTGCTGCTGACGTTCTCCAAGGCGGGCTATGCCACGCTGCGCGCGACGGCGCAGGTTCCCTCGTCCGCGGGCAACGTCCCCATCAACAACGGCAACGCGAGCTTCGGCCCCATCACCCTGGCGCGGCTGGACGGCACGCTGAACTTCCTGGTGGTGACGCCGCAGGGCCGTCCCGCGGCGGGCGTTCGGGCGACGCTGGAGGCCACGCCGGTGGGTGCCATCTCCAACGGCGATGCGTCCTCGTCGATGGTGAGCTCCGTGGTGGTGGAGGCGACCGCGAACGAGCAGGGCCTGCTCACCTTCACGGGCATCCCGAGCGCTTCTGAGCTGGCGCGCCTGCGCAACGGCGACGGCGAGTACAAGCTGTGGGTGTCGCCCATGGACGCCAACGGTGACGGCATCCCGGAGACGGGGGGCTACGTCAGCACGTATTATGGGGCCGAGGTGGTGGCCAACAGCACCACGCGGCTCATCAGCCTGCCGTACTCGCGGCCGCAGAACGTGCCGCTGAGCATCGAGAGCAGCAACGTGGCCAGCCTCCGTGGCGGCGGCGCTGACTTCCATCCTCTTCGCAACCTGGTCCGCCCGGGCGAGCTCATCCACCTGTTCTTCAACCAGCCCATTCAGCAGGGTTCGCTGCTCGTTCGCATGACGGATGAGTACGCGCGGGAGTCGCTGGGCGTGACGGCGACCGTGAACAACGGTGGCTACAGCGCGACCATCAATCCCGGGTCCACCGTGGAGGGCAAGGAGTACAACCTGGACGTGCGCGCGGTCTCCGCGGAGGGCGGTTCGCTCTATAGCACCGTGGGTTACTTCTTCGCAGGTGCTGCGACCGGTCCGCAGCAGGCGACGGCCATCGCGGAGGCTCGCTACCAGGAGACCTCTACCGTTGGAACGCCGACCCTCAATCCGGGTGAGATCGTCTACATCAACTTCACGCACCCCATCGCGCGCACGTTCTTCTCGGGACAGGCTGTCCAGGTGTTCTTCGACGCGGATATCAACAACAGTGGTGCCCCTGGAGATGCCGTGGGGGAGGTTGGGTACCCCATCGGGTTCGACCTTTACATCGACGAGCCTACTCGTCCGGTGCAGACCCGCACGCCTGCTGAAACCCCTGTTTTCGGAATCAGGCCGTCGAACTACAGCACCCGTTATTACTTCGTGTACGCGGGTTCGGTAGCACTGACTCCCAGCACGGCTCCGCTGCAAGTGAGTTTCTCGACGTTGGGTAGCCGTGGAATCAATGGCACCTACGAGAACATCTGGGGGCAGCCCCTCTCGACGGATCTGTCCGTCCGGGGCATGGCTGTGCAGCCGCCGGTCCCGTGAGCTTGCGATACATCGGTTGATGCTGGGCTGAGCCTCAGCACTGCACCCCTATGGAGCGCGTCTCCATAGGGGTGTCGTCTTTTGAAGCTTGGAGCGCACAGGGTCGGACAGGGAGTCCATCTATCTGGACCCAGGGTCCAAGGCGTGGCGTGCCTCGGGTTGGAGCGTCCTGTTCCCGCCCTGTAAGTCATCGATTATCCAGGCCTTTGGTGGCAGCAAAGTCCACTTTTGCTGGGAACGGCTGCTGCATCCGAAAGCCAGATACATGAGATTCATCCGACTCCTGTCAGTGTGGTTCTGTTCCTTGCTTTGGGCCTGTATCAACGTGCCGGAAGTCGATGTGGTCCCCCAAACGCCTGACGCAGGTCCTGTGGCTGATGCGGGGGTGTCGACTCCCTCGGTGATGCTTGAGTTGTCGCGGACCGTGACGAATAGAGACGTCTGGGTTCGTGCCTCCGTGTTGGGGGATGCACCAGACGCCGTTGAACTGTTCGTCGACGGGAATTCGTTCGCCTTGCTGCCTCCGCCTCGCTACGAGCTGCGCTGGAGCACGGAGGCCCTGGATGAGGGAATTCATAGCTTTGCCGCGAGAGTCACCATCGGGGAACTCCGGATCATGAGCGATGCGAGCACGCTCACCGTGGACCGGACGGCACCGAGGCTTGTTTCGCAAACCCCCTTGCCGGGGGCTCAGACAGCATTGGTTCGCCATCCCATCCAGGCCGTATTCTCCGAGCCCATTGAGCCCGGCTCTGTCACGACAGACTCCGTGAAGCTCTGGTCGAATGGCAGCGAGGTGCCCGTGGAGCTGCTGCTTTCTCCAGAGCGTACTTCGCTGACGTTGCGGCCTTTGGGCTCCGCACCGGTGGATACGACGATGTCCGTGACGCTCACGGATTCGGTGACGGACGTCGCGGGAAACGCACTCATTACCCCTGTGGACTCCTGGGAGTGGACGTTCCCTGCCTATCTCGCCATGGGCGGTGGTCTTGCTGCTGAGTCTTCAGGATTTTCCACTGTGAATTTTCCGTCGCTTGGGTTCGACGCAGCGGGTAATCCCATTGTTGCGTTTGTAGATGGCGCCAGGCCTGGGAATTGGGGCGTCCATGTCAAGCGGTGGAATGGGATGTTGTGGGAACCGTTGGGAGAGGTGTTGGATGCGAATGGCGGTGAGACATATGTCTACGCATCTGTGCTCCAGGGTTCTCCGGAAGGAAACCCAGTCGTAGCCTGGACGGAAGGGACAGAGGACGGGCATATCAACGTTCATGTCCGCCGCTGGTCAGGAAGCCAGTGGACCGCTGTAGGAGGGCCTGTCGAGAGGAGCCTGTCGCAAGGAATGATCGAGGCTTTCCAGTTCAAGGCAAACGCTCGTGGCGACATGGCGATGGCTTTTCGGGAGAAGAACTCGAATCAGGAGTCCCAGGTATCCGTCTTGTCTTGGAGAGGCACTGCTTGGGTGCCGCTCGGTGGGGCCCTCAAGGTCGACTCCACATGGGACGTCTCCAATGTGGGGTTGCTGCTGGATGTGCAGGGACGTCCCATTGTCGTCTGGTCCGAGTTCAACCCGGGCTGGAGTGTCTCGAAATCGTATATCCACAGGTGGAACGGTGGTGCGTGGGAGTCCCTGGTGACGCCCATTGAAGGGCCACATCGCAGATATGGCCTGGATGGGGATGACAACCTGGTTCGGGCCGTCGCGTATACGGACATCCATGGGGCACAGGCTGATGGAGTCCAGCGATTTGATGAGGCTCAAGGATGGGTCAACCTTGGTGCGCCTGCCGGCGGCCTGTTTCCGGGGGCCACGGATGCGCTGATCGGGGGGCTTGACGTCGATACTCAGGGCCGACTGGTTGCGTTGCTGGGCGAGCCTGAGATTCCGGATGGGCCTTGGGTGACCTATCTCCGCCGCTGGGACGGCATCGCATGGGGACCGTTGGGCGGTTTGCTGCGCCCGCTGCCAGGAAGGATCCCCTCGGGTCATGGTGTTGTTGCGCTGGACGCACAGGACCAACCTGTCCTGGCCCGCATCGAGGCGGCCGAAGGCACTCCCCACCAGCGCCTCCTCTACGTCTACCGCGCCAACTACTGAGCACCCACCGATACCCCACCGCCCGCCCCACCTGTTCTCCAATGAACACGCACCGGCACTTCGGACCGTATTCGTTGAAGCGCGGGGTGGGGTGGGCACGTCGGGAGGGGCGTGTATAGATTGTTCAACGCCCGTTCCAACCCGAGAGGCGTCTGTCCCATGAAGAGCACGGCGATGACAGTCCCGGCAGAAGACATGCCAACCGCCAAGGAGTCCACGGCGGGCGGGAACAAGAAGCGCGTGCTCGTGGTGGACGACTTCGATGATGCCCGGGAGATGTACGCGGAGTACCTGGAGTTCGTCGGCTTCGAGGTGGACACCGCCCGCAACGGCGTGGAAGCGGTGGCGAAGGCCAGCGAGGGCGAGCCCGACATCATCCTGATGGACCTGTCCCTCCCCGTCATGGACGGCTGGGAGGCGACGCGGCGCATCAAGCAGGACTCCCGCACCCGGGACATCCCCGTCATGGCGCTCACCGGCCATGTGCTCGCGGGGAACGCGGAGCACGCCCGGGACGCCGGCGCGGACGAGTTCGTCGCCAAGCCCTGCCTGCCGCAGGATTTGGAGAACAAGATCCGAAACATGCTCAAGCCGAGCAAGGGGAAGGTCCGGGGCGGCTGACGCCCAAGGACAACGCCACTGCTCGGCAACGGACACTCCAGCGGCCCTGGCGTCCTGGAGTCTCCTCCCTCGCGGCCCGTTCAGTTGACCCCTGGCGGACGGATGCATAGGCACCGGGTGTGGGCTCTCCGGCCGCCTCGCCGCCTCCTGATGCGTGGACTCCTCCCCAGGAGTTCGACGAGTACCGCCTTGTGCGGGCCATCGGGCGTGGGCGCATGGGGCGGGTGTTCCTGGCCCATGACACGCTGCTCGAGCGCCCCGTCGCCGTGAAGTTCATCCCCGCCCTGGGGCCCAACGCCCTGGCGCGGTTCCTCGTGGAGGCCCGGGCGGCCGCGCGCATCCAGCACCCCAATGTCGTCACCCTCTACCGGGTGGGACAGTTGGAGGAGCAGCCCTACCTCGTCTCCGAGTTCATCCGGGGGATGAGCCTGGACCGGCTGCCCAAGCCCCAACCCTGGGAGCGCGTGCTGGCCATGGGGCGGGACCTGGCACGGGGCCTGAGCGCCGCGCACCGGCGCGGGGTGTTGCACCGGGACATCAAGCCGGGCAACGCCGTGCTCACCGAGGCTGGCGAGGTGAAGCTGCTCGACTTCGGCCTCGCGAAGCTCCTGGACCGGGCCGCGGGGGCGGGGGATGGCGCGCCGCCCGCTTCCGGGACTCCGCCGCCGGAGTTGCCTCCTGACCTGGATCCGGAGGCCAGCCCCAACCTGGGCGCGCGCTCGCTGGACGGAATCTTCCTTCCATCGCTGCCGCGCGGCTCGCTGGTGGGGACGCCGTATTACATGTCCCCGGAGGCCTGGGCGGGCGAGGCGCTGACGGCGCGCAGTGACGTGTACTCACTGGGCGTCGTCCTGTACGAGCTGTGCGCGGGCAAGGGCCCCTTCCGGGACGTACCGTGGCGCGAGCTCCCGGAGCGGGTGCGCCACCAGGATGCGCGCCCCCTGGCGCAAGCGGTGTCCGGCGTGGATGCCGGGCTCGCCGCCGTCATCGACAAGTGTCTGCGTCGCGAGCCGTCCGAGCGTTACGCCACCGCCTCACAGCTGCTCGATGCCTTGGACGCACTGACGCGAGACGACACCGTCCAAGCGGTGCCGGAGGGCAATCCCTACCGCGGCCTCCAGGCCTTCGAAGCAGAGCACCGCGCCGTCTTCTTCGGCCGCCGCCGCGAGCAGCGCGCGGTGCTGGAGCGGATGCGCTCGGAGTCCTTCCTGCTCATCACCGGTGACTCGGGCGTGGGGAAGTCCTCCCTGTGCCTCGCCGGGCTGCTCCCCGCTGTCACCGAAGGGGCCCTGGAGGACGGACGTCGCTGGCGCAGCGTGCGGCTGGTGCCGGGCCGCAGGCCCCTGGCGGCCCTGGTCGCTGCGCTCGCGCCCGTGCTGGAGACGGAAGAAGAGACCCTGGCCGAAGGCTTGCGCGCCGAGCCCACGTCCCTGGTGCGCCGGCTCCGCGTGAAGCTGGGGGTCCAGGAGGGGCTGCTCGTCTACGTGGATCAGCTCGAGGAGCTGGTGACGCTGGCGCCGCCGCCCGAGGCGGAGCTGGCGGGACAGGCCCTGGGGGCGCTCGCGGAGGGCGCCAGTGGCGTGCGCCTGCTCGCCACGGGGCGCAGTGACTTCCTCACCCGGCTGTCCGCCGTGCCCGGGCTGGGCGCGGAGGTGCCGCGCGCGCTGTACCTGCTGCGCGCCTTGTCGCCCGAGGAGACGCGGGAAGCCGTGACGGGCCCCGCCCGCGTGAAGGGTGTGCGCTTCGAATCCGACGCGCTGGTGGATGCGCTCGTCACCTCCACCCTGTCCGCGGCGGAGGGCGGCCTCCCGGTGCTCCAGTTCGCGCTGGCCGAGATGTGGGAGGCGCGCGACGCGGCGGCCGGTGTCATGACGCAGGCGGTGCTCGACTCGCTGGGCGGCGTGGAGGGCGCGCTCGCGCGGCACGCGGATGCGGCGGTGGCCCGGCTGCTACCGGACCAGCGGGTAGCGGCCCGGGGCGTGCTCCTGCGGCTCGTCACCGCGGACGGCACCCGCGCGCGGAAGACGGACCGCGAGCTGGTGGGGGACGACGCCCGCTACCGCGCCGCCCTGGAGGCGCTGGTGCACGCGCGGCTGTTGGTGGCGCGCGAGGCCCAGGAGGGCACGTCCTACGAACTCGCCCACGAGGCGCTGCTCTCCGGCTGGGGCACGCTGGCGCGCTGGCTGACCGAGGCCTCCGAGCGCCGCGAGGTCCAATCCCGGCTGGAGGCCGCCGCCGCGCACTGGGAGAAGCTGGGCTTCCCGAGCGAATCCCTCTGGGGCCCGCGTCAGCTGGAGGAGACGCAGGTGCTCGACACGGGAGAGCTCACCCGCCGCGAGCGCGACTTCCTGAAGGCCTCGCGCCGCACCATGGTGCGCAGCCGACGGACGCGGCATGCGCTGGTGGTGGGCTTCGTCATGTCCCTGGGGCTCGTCTACGGCGGGCTCAAGCTGAGGGATCGTTGGAGCCTGGACCGGCAGGTGCGCGACGAGCTGGGCCAGGCGGCCCAGGCCCTGAGCGCCGTGCGTCAGGACTGGGGCACGCTGAGCGCCGAGCGCGACGAGGCCTTCCGCCTCTACGACACCGGCCGCCGCGCCGACGCGGACCGGCACTGGAACCGGGCTGGTGCGCAAGCGGGACAGTTGCGCGGCCGTTTCGACGAAGTGGCCGGACGACTGGAGCGCGCGCTGGCGTTGGCGCCCGGCCGCGCCGACGTGCGCGAGGCCCTGGCGGACTTCCTCTACGAGCGCGCGCTGTGGGCCGAGCAGGACGAAGACGCCTCGGCGCTGCCCGCGTTGCTCCAGCGTCTGCGGCTCTATGACACGGCGGGCACGCGCTGGCGGCGCTGGAACGCCGCGGCCAGCCTCACGCTGGAGACACCTGTCCCAGGGGCGGAGTTGGAGCTGCGTCCGCTGGCGCGCGATGCGCAGGGCAAGTATCAGCTGGGAGAGCCCCTGCAAGCGGACCCGGGGCGCTGGCTGGACGCAGCGGTGGCGCCGGGCACGTACCAGATTTCCGCGCGCGCTCTCGGCTACGAGCCGGTGGTGCAGTGGGTGCTGCTGCGGCGAGGCGAGTCGCGGCGGCTCGGCGTGCCGCTGCCGCGCATGGGCAGCGTGCCGGAGGGCTTCGTCTTCGTGCCGCCGGGTGAGGTGAAGTTCGGCAGCGCGGCCGAGGCCAGCGTGCGCGAGTTCTTCAACGCCGTGCCCCTGCACGCCGTGGCCGTCCCCGCCTTCCTGATGGCCCGGCACGAGGTGACGTATGCCGATTGGCTGGCCTACGTGGAGGCGCTGCCGCCCGCGCAACGCGCACAGCGGCTGCCGCGCGTGGGCACGGGCGGCTACGCGGGGCTGCTCGCGCTGGTGCAGGTGGACGGCGTCTGGCGGCTGCGCTTCCAGCCAGGGAACGAGCCCTACATGGCGCGGGCCGGGGCGCCGCTGCGTTACGCCCGCCGTACATCGCGCGCGGAGCAGGACTGGCTGCGCTTCCCCGTCAGTGGCATCACCTTCGCGGACGCGGAGGCCTATGCCGCGTGGCTGTCGGAGAGCGGCCGAGTCCCCGGCGCCAGGCTCTGCTCGGAGCTGGAGTGGGAGCGCGCGGCGCGCGGCGTGGACGGGCGTGAGTACCCCCACGGCGACACCCTGGCTCCGGACGACGCCAACATCGACACCACCTATGGCAAGCAGCCCGGAGGCTTCGGCCCCGACGAGGTGGGCAGTCACCCCGCATCGCGCAGTCCCTTCGGCGTGGACGACATGTCCGGCAACGTGTGGGAGTGGACCCGCTCCTGGCTGGAGCCGGGCAAGGCCGTGGCGCGTGGAGGCAGCTTCGCCTTCGCGGCGACCTCGGCGCGCGCCTCCAACCGCGAGCTGCCGGAGCCGTCCCTGCGCGACGTGACGGTGGGCATGCGGGTGTGCGCGGACGTGGCATTCAACGCGCACCCCTAAGCCCGCCTGCCTGCCCTACATCCGCTCCGCGCGCTACCGGACGGAGGAACCCTGTGTCCGCCCTGACGTCTTGGGGCGGTGATGCCCAGTGGACGAAGCAAGTGCCTGCGGGTCCTCGGGCGAGTTGCTGGGCGAGGGGCCGCTGCGGACATTGATTCCGTGGTCGGGCCGGGAGGGTGGTGGGTGATGGGTGCTTGGAAGCAGACGGTGGCGGCGCTGGTCAGCACGGTGAGCATGGTGGGCTGTGCGGGGAACGTGTCGGAGGCGGAGCCGGTGGCGCTGCGCGAAGGCGTGGCGGAGCTGGCGGCGCCGAACGGCCGCAACCTGAATGGCCGCAACCTGAATGGCCGCAACCTCAACACCCCCGAGTTGGGGCAGCTGCTCGTGTCCGTGGACCTGGTGGGCGCCCGCATCGCGGCGGAGGTGGTGGGCGCGGTGCGGCTGGAGGGCAGCGTCTTCCACGGCGTCGCCTCCAGCGGCCCGGTGTCCGGCCAGGCCTTCCTGGGCGCGCGCTTCACCGGCAACCTGGACAGTGGTGACACCGTGGAGCTGCGCGTCGACGGCATCGAGCCTGGAACGGGCGCGGACGCGGACGTCTGGGCGTACCAGGTCTCCTACTACGACGCGGCGGATGCACTCTGGAAGCCCGCGTGCGCGGCGGCGGATGGCTCCGCGCTGGGCGCCATCCCCATCGCGGGCCGGTGGGACTACCGCCAGGGCGTGCCGGGCGGCGGCGCGAAGGTGGATGACGCCGCGCGCTTCACCTTCGCCTGCGAGGGTGCGGCCATCGCCAAGTGCGTGCGCTTCGGCTACCGGCCCTGGGGCACCACGGCGGACGGCCTGAGCCTGGCGGACCACCACCAGGCGTGCACTCGCATGGTCCGCGCGGACTTCTGCGGCGACGGCACGTCGCACACCACGGATGGCCAGTGGGTGAACCTCCATGACGGCGTGGACGTGCAGACGGATACGGAGGCGTGGCTGCACGAGGCCGAGTGGGATGCCGATGGCGCGCGCTGCTTCACGCAGACGACGCGCGCGGCGCAGGCCGTGAGCTGCCCGGGGCAGACGCAGCGCACCCACTGCGGCAAGTGGGCCCATTTCCAGGCCGGCACGCTCATCATGAGCGAGGTCCCTCCCGCGCAGTAGGCACCTTGGACGCTGGCGAGCCTGAGAGGGCTCGCCAGCCCGTCAGCCCGGCCCGCTTGCTGGCGGTGGACCTTGTTGTCACCGGGTACCGGGGGCAGGGGGCCGACACCATGGTTAGCCGGCTCGCCTTGGGGGGCGGGGATGGGAGACGCGCTGTGAGACGGGCTCGAATACGACAGGTCTTCGGCGGAGCCTCGGCGGGGATTCTGATGGGGCTCTGCGCCCTGTCCGGTTGCCGCAAAGGGGAGGAAGCAGCGCCCGCGCCTCAACAAGAGGAGCTGGAGGTGACGCTGGGCCAGGAGAACGTGGCCCGCGCCGAGGTGCGGCAGCTGCGCTCCGGCCCTGGCATCTCCGGCAACCTGCAGGCGCGCACGGCGGCGGCGGTGCGCGCGGAGGTGGGCGGCACCATCCTCGACATCAAGGCCCAGCAGGGTCAGGTGGTGAAGAAGGGCGAGGAGCTGGCGCGCATCGAGGACGTCACGCTGAAGGACCAGCTCATCGCGGCGTCGGCGGCGGTCCGCACGGCCCGAAGCGCGCTCCAGGTGGCCGAGGCCGAGCAGGAGCGCGCCGCGAGGCTGTCCAAGGCGGGCGTCATCACCCAGCGCGACGTCGAACAGGCGGAACTCTCCGTGGAGCAGGCCAAGGGGCAGCTCGCGGAGGCGCGCTCCCGGCATGCCCTGGCGCAGGAGCAGCTCAACCGCGCGCGTGTCGTGGCGCCCTTCGCGGGCGTGGTGAGCGAGCGGCAGGCCAGCGCGGGTGACGTCGTCCAGCCCAGCGCGCCGCTCTTCACGGTGGTGGACCCGCGCACGTTGCGCCTGGAGGCCTCCGTGCCCGCCGCTCAGCTCGAACAGGTGCAGGTGGACACGCCGGTGGAGTTCCACGTGACGGGCTACGGGGACCGCGCCTTCCGCGGCACGGTGGAGCGCATCAACCCGGTGGTGGACCCGGCCACCGGCCAGGTCCGCATCTACGTGGCCATTCCCAATACGGACCTCCAACTGCTGGCCGGCCTCTTCGCGGAGGGGCGCGTGGCCTCGAAGGGCACGCAGGCGGTCGCGATTCCCATCGACGCCATCGACGACACGGGGACCGAACCCGCCGTGCTGCGCATCCAGGAAGGACGCGTGCAGCGGGTGAGCGTCAACTTGGGCCTGCGCGACGAGGTGGCGCGGCAGGTCGAGGTCCGCTCAGGCCTGGAGGACGGCGACGTGGTGCTGCTGGGCGCCGCGCGGAGCGAGGTGGCGGAGGGCGGGCGCGTGAAGGTGTCGCCCCCTCGGCCTGACTCGAAGCCCGTGGAGGAGGCGAGGCCCGGCGTTGGCGGCTCGGAGGCACCGCCGCCTTCGTCTGGAACGCGGGAGCTCACGCCGCGTCCCGCGTCCGCGCAACCACCGGAGGAGGGCGCTGCGCCCCCGGCGCCGTGAGGCCGCGCCGTCCCACCCCTGCTCCAAGCCTGGAGTCACGTCCGTGTTCATTTCAGACTTCGCCATCAAGCGGCCCATCATCACCATCACTTCGATGCTGGCGCTGGTGGTCTTTGGTCTCGTGTCGTTGGGACTCCTGGAGACCGACGAGTTCCCCGACGTCCAGCCCCCGGTGGTGAGCGTCACCATCCTCTATCCAGGCGCATCACCCGAGACGGTGGAGCGGGAAATCCTCGAGCCCATCGAGGACGCCATCTTCGCCATCAGTGGCGTGGACCCGAAGGAGACGACGTCCATCGCCACGGACGGCCTGGCTTCCTTCACGGTGTTCTTCGACTTCGAGAAGGACATCCAGGAGGCGACGCAGGACATCCGGGACGCCATCTCCAGCAAGCGCGCGGACCTGCCGCAGGAGATGGAGGAGCCCATCCTCACGCGCTTCGATCCGGCGGACCAGCCCATCGTGTCCCTGACGCTCACCTCGGAAGGTCTGGACGTCGCGGCGCTGTCGCTGGTGGCGGACCCGAAGGTGGTGGGCGAGCTGCGCTCGGTGCCCGGCGTCGCCCAGGCGGAGGTCGTCGGTGACGTGGCGCGGGAGATGACGGTGCAGCTCAATCCCGAGGCGCTCCAGGCCGCGGGCCTGTCCGTAGCGGAGGTGGTGGCGGCGCTCCAGGCGCTGAACCTGGCGGCGCCGGTGGGCCGCATCAACGCGCCGCTGACGGAGGAGTCCATCCGCCTCAAGGGCCGCCTGGAGAAGGTGGAGGACTTCCGGAACATGGTGGTGGCCTCGCGCAACGGCCAGGCCATCCGCCTGGAGCAGGTGGCGGACGTCTTCGTCGGCGCCGAGGAGCCGCGCACGCTGGCGCTCTTCAACGGCGCCCAGGCGGTGGGCATCGACGTGCTCAAGGCCCGGGGCTACAGCACCACCGAGGTCGCGGACGCGGTGCGTGAGCGGGTGCAGGCGCTCCAGGAGCGGCTCCCCGCGGGCGTGAAGCTCGAAATCGTGCGCGACGCCGGCGTCCGCGTGGAGAGCGCCGTGCACAACGTGCAGTCCGCGCTGGTGGAAGGCGCGCTGCTCACGGTGCTGGTCGTCTTCGTCTTCCTCAATTCGTGGCGCTCCACCGTCATCACCGGTCTGGCGTTGCCGGTGAGCGTGTTGGCGTCCTTCATCAGCGTGTGGGCCTTCGGCTTCACGCTCAACACCATGTCGCTGCTGGGCCTGACGCTGGCCATCGGCATCCTCATCGACGACGCCATCGTCGTGCGAGAGAACATCGTCCGCCACGTGGAGATGGGGAAGGACCACTACACGGCGTCGCGCGAGGGCACCTCGGAAATCGGCCTCGCGGTGTCGGCGACCACCTTCTCCATCGTCGCCGTCTTCGTGCCGGTGGCCTTCATGTACGGCGTGGCCGGCCAGTGGTTCAAGCCCTTCGCCCTCACCATCGCCTGCGCCGTGCTGGTGTCGTTGTTCGTGTCCTTCTCACTGGACCCGATGCTGAGCGCGTACTGGCCGGAGCCGCCCAAGAAGGAGAACCCGGGCTTCATCACCCGGACGCTGAACCGCTTCAACGCCTGGTTCGACCGGCAGGCGGAGCGTTACACGCACGTCATCGCCTGGGCACTGGACCACCGGCTGGTGATGGCGCTGGTGGCAGTGGGCTCGCTGGTGGGCGCGCTGGTGCTCCAGGGCACCGTGGGCGGCGCGGGCTTCGTGCCGGTGAGCGACCGCGCGGAGGTGGAGCTGCTGGTGGAGACGCCGCCGGGCTCCAGCCTGGAGTACACGCGGCGCAAGGTGGACGAGGTGACGCGCACCCTGCGCGCCCACCCGGAGGTGGACTACACCTATGCCACCATCGGCGTGCCCCTGGCGCTCAGCGCGCCTGGCGTGGACCAGGCCCTGGTGTACGTGCGGCTCAATCCGAAGGCGGAGCGCGACGTGAGCCAGGACGCACTGGGCGTCCAATTCCGCGAGGAGATGAAGCGCATTGGCGGCGCCACCGCCTCCGTCTTCACCTCGGGCTTCGGCGGCGCCTTCAAGCAGCTTCAGTACGAGCTGCGCGGCCCGGACCAGCGGGTGCTCACGCAGCTGGCGCAGCAGGTCCAGAAGGAAGTCGAGCAGGTGCCCGGCGCGGTGGACGTGGGCCTGTCCACGCGAGGGCAGAAGCCGGAGCTGGAGGTGGAGCTGAACCGCGGGCTCGCCGGACAGCTGGGCGTGACGGTGGGGCAGGTGGCTCAGGTGCTGCGGCCGGCCTTCGCGGGCCTGGACGTGGGCGACTGGGTGGACCCCATTGGAGAGACGCGAGACGTCATGGTGCGGCTGGCGCCGGGAGCGCGTGACAACCCCAACGACTTGTCGCAGCTGCCCATCTCCGTGGGCGCGGCGGCGGGCGGGCCGCCCCGGCTGGTGCCGCTGGGGCAGGTGGCGGACATCCGTCAGACGCTGGGCCCGGCGCAGGTGACGCACCTGAACCGTGAGCGCGTCATCAACGTGCAGGCGAACGTGCAGGGGCGCTCGTTGTCGGAGGTGGGCGCGGACATCCAGAAGCGGTTGGACGGCGTGAAGCTGCCGCCGGGCTACACGCTGACGACGGGCGGCGAGTCCGCGGACCAGGCCGAGGTGTTCATGCGCGTGTTCATCGCGCTCGGCATGGCGCTGATGCTGATGTACCTCATCCTGGTCATCCAGTTCGGCTCCTTCCTGGACCCGGTGGCCATCCTCATCTCGCTGCCGCTGTCGCTCATCGGCGTGGTGCTGGCGCTGCTCATCACCGGTGACACGCTCAACCTCATGAGCCTCATCGGCATCATGCTGCTGATGGGAATCGTCGCGAAGAACGCCATCCTCCTCATCGACTTCGCCAAGTGGTCGCACGAGAAGGGCATGCCCTTGCGCGAGGCCCTCATCGAAGCGGGCCGCATCCGTCTGCGCCCCATCATCATGACGACCTTCGCGCTGGTGGCGGGCATGGTGCCGGTGGCCATCGGCGCGGGCGAGGGCGGCGACTTCCGCGCGCCGCTGGGACGCGCGGTGATTGGCGGCACGATGACGTCCACGCTGCTGACACTGCTGGTGATTCCCACCGTGTACGAAATCCTGGTGGACGGCCGGACGTGGTTCATCCGCATGCTGCGCAAGCTCTTCCGGATGAAGCCTCCTGAACAGCGGCCACACATTCCGGGTGGGGGCGGCGGCCGTGGAGAGCCGCGGCCCGCCCCTCAGTCGCGGCACGATTGAGGGCTCGGCAACGAACGGGCGGGCTCGGGACGACAGGACGGTTGGCGCATCGCGCCAGGGGCCATAGGGTCAGCCCCTTCCGCCATGTCTCGCGCCTTGCTGCCTGAAAATCACCACCGACTCGTCACCGAAGCCCTGGCCGCGCTCGACGTCCGCAACTGGGTGCTCAGCATCCACGACCCGAGCTTCCCCAGCCTTCCAGAAGAGGACACGGGCTGGGGCTCGCCGTACTCGAAAGGAGCGGCGCGCTTCCTCGCGTTCTCCCGGGAGCTGGGCTTCAACGGCATCCAGTTGGGGCCGCAGGGGCAGGTGACGGAGTTCAACGCCTCGCCGTATGACGGCACGCTCTTCTCGCGAAACCTCCTCAACGTGGCGCTCGCGCTGCTGGAGGCCCCCGAGCCCTGGGGCGCGCTGCTGCCACCGGGCCGCGTGGCGCAGCTCGCCGCCAGCCGTCCCTCGGCGCTGCCCCCCGGGGAGCGCTTCCGTCACGCCTTCCGCGCGCAGACCACGCTGCTGAACGAAGCGTGGCGCACCTTCCAGCAGAAGCGTGCGGCGCCGGACGCCGCTCCGTCCATCCGGGCACTGGCTTCGCGCTTCGACACCTTCCGTCAGCAGCACCGGGCCTGGCTGGTGCGGGATGCCCTCTTCGACGTGCTGTGCGAGGAGAAGCGCGAGCCGGACTGGCGGCGCTGGGCGGACTCGCTGGACGGGCGGCTGTGGAATCCCCGCCCGGAGGAGGAAGCGGCCGCCGTCGCGCGCCTGACGCAGCTGGAGCTGCGCTACGCGGACACGCTGGAGCGCTACGCCTTCTGTCAGTTCCTGGTCCATGCGCAGCACCACGGCCTGCGTGAGCGCGTGGGCGCATGGCGGCTGAAGCTGTATGGCGACCTCCAGATTGGCCTGTCGCCGCGCGACGCGTGGGCCTGGCAGGGCCTCTTCCTGCGCACCTACCTCATGGGCGCGCCGCCCAGCAGGACGAACCCGGACGGTCAGCCGTGGAACTATCCGGTGATGGACCCGGAGCAGTACTTCGAGCCGGACGACGCCCGGGCGAACGCCGGGAGCCGCAACGGGCCCGTGCTGCGCTTCATGAACGCGCGCATGGACAAGATGCTCGGCGAATACGACGGGCTGCGGCTGGACCATCCGCACGGACTGGTGTGCCCGTGGGTGTACCGCGCGGACCTGCCGGACGCGCTGTGGTCCGTGCAACATGGCGCGCGGCTCTTCTCGTCACCGGACCTGCCGGACCACCCTGAGTTGGCGCGCTTCGCGCTCGTGCGCCCGGCGCAGGTGGACCGCGCCGTGCCGCGCTACGCGGACCGCTGGGTGAAGGACCTCACGCCCGAACAGGTGCGCCGCTACAGCGTCCTCTTCGACACGGTGGTGGAGGCGTCGCGCCGCAACGGGCGGCAGGTGGGGGACTTGCTCGCGGAGGTGCTCAGCACGCTGCCGTACCCGCTGGAGCGCGTGCTGGCGCAGTACGGCCTGGGCCGCTTCCGCGTGACGCAGAAGGCGGACCTGCACGACCCGTCGGACGTGTACCGCAGTGAGAACGTGGGCCCGGATGACTGGGTGATGGTGGGCAACCACGATACGAAGTCCCTGTGGCGTCTGGTGGCGGACTGGCAATGGAAGGGCACGTTGCGCGCGCAGGCGGAGTACCTGGCGGTCCGCTTGTGCCCCGAGCCCTCGGAACGCGAGGCCTTCGCGCGCGAGTTGTCCACGAGCCCGGGACGGTTGGCGCAGGCGAAGGTGGCGGACCTGTTCGCCAGTCGCGCGCGCAACGTGATGATGTTCTTCACCGACCTGCTCGGGATGCCGGAGACGTACAACGCACCCGGCACGGTGGACGAACGCAACTGGTCCCTGCGCGTGCCCCAGGACTGGGCGCGACAGTACCGCGAGCGGCTGAAGGGGGACGCCGCGGTGAACCTGCCCGCGGTGCTCGCCATGGCGCTGCGGGCCCAGGGTGCACCGGCCCGCGCGCGGCACCAGCGCTTGCTGGAAGGACTGGACGCACTGGCCCGCGAGCTGCGGGCCGGGTGACGTGTGGTCTTCAGTGCTTCACGTCCACCACGAGGCGGGTGGGGTCGTGCAGCTCCATGACGCGGAAGTCGTTGGGTGCCTTGGTGCCCAGCACCCACGTCACCTCGGCCTCGAAGTCACACGTGCGCACCAGCTCCAGCAGGGCGGGCAGCTTGGGCTTCATCTCCAGCGCGGCCACGGTGGCGCGGCCCTGGTCGTCATGGCCGCGCGCGGGTGACAGGGTGACTTGGAGAAAGCCCTTGCCGGCCAGAGGCGTCTCGTCGCCGGAGCCACACTGGATGATGGGCTTGTCCACGTACTGGAGCTGGTAGCCGGGGACCTGCGGCCCGTCGAACTCGAACACCACGCGGTCGAAGTCGGCATGCGTGCCAGCGCGCACCGAGCGAAGCGTCACCGACTGGGCCGGGCGCCGCTTCAGCGACACCGGGGTGGTGGTCCACTCGCGGTTCTTCGGGTCCTCGGCGGGAGCGTCTCCCGCGGGGGCGTCCGAAGGCGGCTTGGTCTCACTGTCACCCATCGAGGCCGTGTGCACGGGAGGCCTGGCGGCGGCCTCGCCCTCGCGTGGAATGGTGCCCGGGGGCGGCGAGGTGGGCGGCGCTTGGACTTCGGGCTGGGGCTGCGCGCCGGTAGTGGCCGCGGCGGGCTCCTCCTTCTTGGAGCACCCGGCGAACGCCAGACACCCGGCCAACCACAGCGACGTCATCCTGCGTCCGGACCGCGTCATCATTCCCCTCCTGGCAGGGCCTGCGAGTTCAGGACTGCGGCCCATCGTCTCGCACGGGCGATGGCCCGGGGGCCAGCGTCACGACGGGAAAGCGGGCAAAGGTAACACCCGTGGACGGACCCGGAAGCGCTGGAAATTTTCACGGAGGACCGGTTGCCCCGGAGGGCCGCCGTCACCACGAATGCATGACACAGGACAGCGGGGCCGCGACTATCGTCCGCGCCGCAAGTTGTCCGCGCGGCCCCCGAACGCGCACGAACCGGAGAGCACCCTCGCATGGCCCCCCTCGACCTGACCTCTCTTCCCCGTCCCTCCAAGGACGACGCCACCGTGGGAACGATGGCGCGTGGCATCGTCGGCAGCGAAATCCTCCGCATCGCGGCGGAGATTCGCGAGCGGGCCGCCAAGGGGCAGAAGGTGTGCAACCTCACCGTGGGCGATTTCAACCCGCGCGAGTTCCCCATCCCCGACCCGCTGCGGGAGTACATCACCGCCGCGCTCCAGGCGGGCGAGACGAACTACCCGCCGTCGGATGGCGTGCTGGAGCTCCGTCAGGCCGTGCAGCGCTTCTATGAGCGCTCGCTGGGCCTGAAGTATCCGCTGGAGGGCATCGTCATCGCGGGAGGCGCGCGGCCCATCATCTACGGCACCTACCGCAGCGTGCTGGACGCGGGGGAGACGGTCGTCTACCCGGTGCCCTCGTGGAACAACAACCACTACGCGCACATGATGGACGCGAAGAGCGCGGTGGTGGTGACGGACGCCGCGCGGGGCTTCATGCCCACCGTGGAGCAGCTGGCGCCGCACCTGGGCGCCGCGCGCCTCTTGTGCCTGTGCAGCCCGCTCAACCCCACCGGCACCATGATTGAGCCGGATGCGCTGGGCGCCATCTGCGAGCGCGTCGTCGCGGAGAACCGCGAGCGCGAGAAGCAGGGCCGCAAGCCGCTCATCCTCATGTACGACCAGATTTACTGGGTGCTGAGCTTCGGCGCGGCCAGGCACGTCACGCCGGTGTCGCTGGTGCCGGAGGTGGCGCCGTACACGGTGTTCGTGGATGGCATCTCCAAGGCCTTCGCCGCCACGGGCGTGCGCGTGGGCTGGGGCGTGGGACCGCCGACCATCATCGCGCGCATGCGGGACGTGCTCGGCCACGTGGGCGCCTGGGCCCCCAAGGCGGAGCAGGTCGCGGTGGCGCGCTACCTGGACGACACCGCGGCGATGGAGACCTTCCTGGTGGGGATGCGCAAGGCCGTGGAAGCGCGGCTGGAGGCCTTGCACAAGGGGCTCACGCGCATGCGCGAGGCGGGGCTGCCGGTGCAGCACATCGCGCCGCAGGGCGCCATCTACCTGTCGGTGCGCTTCGACCTGGTGGGCAAGGGCGGCCTGCGCTCCAACAATGATATCCGCAAGCTCCTGCTGGAGAAGGCAAACCTGGGCGTGGTGCCCTTCCAGGCCTTCGGGCTGGACGCGGACACGGGTTGGTTCCGCCTGTCGGTGGGGGCCACGTCGGTGAAGGAAATCGAGGAGGCGCTGCCCCGGGTGGAGGCGGCGCTCCGCGAGGTCCTCTCCGCCGGCGCGTAATCCTTGCGACATCTTCCCGCTGCGCTCGTTCCACTATGGAGGTCCTGGGAATACGTTGCCCGGGGCCTCGTTGGGCCGCTCACGTGAATTCCTCCATGCTCAGGCGATTCGTGGACGTTCGGGACGAGGAAGTCGGCGCCGTCCGCTGGTCGTTCCTGTATTTCTTCACGCTGATGTGTGGCTATGCCATCCTCCGGCCCATCCGCAATGAGATGGGCACGGCGGGCAGCGTGAAGGGCTTGGACTGGCTCTTCACCGCCACCTTCCTGGTGATGCTCGCGGCGGTGCCAGCCTTTTCCGCGCTGGTGTCGCGTTGGCCCCGGCGGGTGGTGATTCCTCGCATCTACCGCTTCTTCCTGCTCAATCTGCTGGGCTTCTTCGTGTTGCTGAAGCTCGGGGTGGCGCGGGAGACGGTGGCGCGCGTCTTCTATGTCTGGTTGAGCGTCTACAACCTGTTCGTCGTCTCCATCTTCTGGAGCTTCATGGCGGACGTCTTCGCCAGCGGACAGAGCAAGCGGCTCTTCGGCTTCATCGCCGCGGGTGGCACCACGGGCATGCTGGTGGGGCCCTTCCTGGTGGGGCGGCTCGCCGAGCCGGTAGGTCCGGTGAATCTCATCCTCATCTCGGTGGTGCTGCTGGAGGTGAGCGCGCAGTGCGTGCGCCGGCTGAGCGGCTGGGCCCAGGACGTCCAGCAGCAGCCCGCCGCGGCGCAGGGCCCGGTGGGCGGCGGCGTGCTCGCGGGGCTGCGGCTCATCGTGACGTCGCCGTTCCTGCTGGCGCTGGGGCTCCAGGTGTTGCTCTACGCGGCGACCTCCACGTTCCTCTACTTCCAGGAGGTGCGGCTCGTCGCCGCGATGGGCAACGACGCGGCCAGCCGCACCGCCCTCTTCGGGGACATCGACTTCTACGTGCAGTTGGCCACGCTGGGGTTGCAGACGCTCGTCACGGGACGCGTCATCTCCTGGCTGGGGCTGGGGGCGGGGCTCGCCGTGGCGCCGGTGGTGACGGGCCTGGGCTTCCTGGGGCTGGCCGCCATGCCGGTGCTGACCGTGCTCATCCTGTTCAAGGCGGTGCGCGGCGCCAGCCACTACGCGCTGGAGCGGCCCTCGCGCGAGGTCCTCTTCACCACCGTGGACCGCGAGGCGCGCTACAAGTCGAAGAGCTTCATCGACACGGTGGTGTACCGCGGCAGCGACACGGTGAGCGCCTGGCTCCAGGGTGGCCTCACGAAGCTGGGCCTGAGCATGACGGGCCTGTCGCTGGCGGCGGTGCCCCTGGCCGGGCTGTGGCTGGGCGTGTCGCTGTACCTCGCGCGCCACCAGCGGCGGCAGGCGGAGCCGGTGCCGTCCGCCGCGCCCGAGGCGCCGGTGCCTGAAGAGGCCGCGGCCCGCTAGCGGTCATCCACACGCAGTCAGTCCACACACGCAGGAGGAATCCCGCATGACGCTGTCTCGCAGGAGTGTGATTCAGGGAGTGGCCGCGGCCGGCTCGCTCTGGGCCATGGGGTGCGCCACCACGGGCACGTCCGGCACCGCGTCTTCCACCCAGGGGCAGGGGGAGCAGTCCTCCGCGCCCGCCGCGCCGCTGCGCATCCTCATCCTGGGCGGCACCGCGTTCCTGGGCCCGGCGCTGGTGGAGTTCGCGCGCTCGCGCGGCCACACCGTCACGCTCTTCAACCGGGGGAAGACGAAACCGGGTCTCTTCCCGGACGTGGAGAAGCTGACGGGCGACCGCGACCCGAACAAGGGCGAGGGCCTGAAGGCGCTGGAGGGCCGCAAGTGGGACGCGGTGGTGGACACCTCCGGCTACGTGCCGCGCATCGTGCGCGCCTCCGCGGAGCTGCTGGCGCCCCACGTCCAGCACTACACCTTCGTGTCCTCCATCTCCGTCTACAAGGAGCTGTCGCGGCAGGGGCTCGACGAGACGGCCGCCGTCGCCACGGTGGAGGACACGGCGACCGAAGATGTGGAGAAGCACTACGGCGCGCTGAAGGCGCTGTGCGAGCAGGCCGCCGAGGCCGCCCTGCCGGGGCGTGTCTTCAACGTGCGGCCGGGCCTCATCGTCGGGCCGGATGACCCGTCCGACCGTTTCACCTACTGGCCCCTGCGCGTGGCCCGCGGTGGTGAGGTCCTGGCGCCCGGTGACGGCGTGGACCCGCTGCAGTTCATCGACGCGCGGGACCTGGCGGCGTTCATCATCCGCTCCGTGGAGGCCCGCACCACCGGCATCTTCAACGCCACCGGCCCCAGCCAGGACCTGCTGATGCGGGACTTCCTGGAGGCGAACAAGACGGCCCTGGGCAGCGACGCGCGGTTCACGTGGGTGGACACCGACTTCCTCACGAAGCACAAGGTGGAGGCGTGGTCGGACATGCCCGCCTGGGTGCCGCGCAACGGTGAAGAGGGCGGCATCGGCAAGGTGAGCATCGCCAAGGCGCTGGCGGCGGGCATCACGTTCCGCCCTGCCGCGGAGACGATTCGCGAAACGCTGGCCTGGTTCAAGGCGCTGCCTCCCGAGCGTCAAGCGAAGCCGCGCTCCGGCTTGTCCGCCGAGCGCGAGAAGGAAGTGCTGGCCGCGTGGCACCAGGCGCGCGGCACCGCCAACGCGGGCTGAGCGAGCCTTCGAGCGCGGGGACGGGCGGCTGGGGGCAGGTGAAGCGCCTCCTCGCACTGCCCGTCCTTGCGTCTGTGGACGCGGGTTTGACAGGAAGGGTGGGGCAGCGCGGTTTGCTGCCTGGGGGAACAACTTCGGCGCGGTGGGCTTCCGCGAGTCCCCGCGCTACGGCGACGACGCCATGCTGTCCGGCTACCCGTACCACTGCTTCGCCTCCGTGGATGCCGCCGGCAACGCGCTGTGGCTCACCCTTCACCGCGCCGTGACGGGCTCGGCGGCGCTGCTCGTGGAGTGAACACACGCGCCAGGTGCCCCGCAAAGCAACGAGGGATGCCCCGATGGACTCGGAGCATCCCTCGGATTTCGACCCATATATCGGGTTCGCCCTCCCCCTCTGGCGAGCGTGACCCCGGGTCCCCCTTCCACAGACTTTGCCGCCCCCGCGGCGCCGTCTTCCTACCCGCCCTTGGTGTGTGTCCGGAGGGCCTTGGACCCCTCCAGCGAAGCTGCGTGTGACACCTTCCCCCTACACCGCTTACGGCCCCTTCAGGTGCGCTTGCCCGGTGCCCCCAGCACCGTCACTCGGGGGAGCCGAGGCCCCCCCTTCACCTGTCCTGCTGCGTCCCAGGGCACCGCGGGCCGTGAGAGGGCCCGCAGCCGTGCCTGCGTCTGAGCGCGTCCGAACGTCTGCGGGCGCATGGACGCCACCCGCGTTACGTCCCTCGACTGGATTTGGATGGCTGCCGTCACGGCTGAATTCGCCAGGACCGCCAGCTGTGCCCGCTTCGCCCCCGCGAAGGTGGCCAGCTCCGGAATGACGATGCCCTCCAAAGCCCCCCCAGTGGCCTCGAGCCACTCCCCCCGGGAAAAGCGCCCCGGCCGTTGAGCCGTGGCCCTGCTTCCCTTGTCGCCGTGCGACACTGCACCGAGCCTCGTGTTTCCCCCAGATGCCCCCCGGCCCGGTCCATACGCGACGTGCGACATGCGTCTTCCCCCCGTTCGGTCCGCCGAAGTGACTGGCGACAAGGGCATACTGGCTCAGACCCAGGACGGAGTTTTCCGCCTCCGCGCCAATTGCTTGCGCGAGCGCGCCAGCGTGTCTGGCGTGTTTCAGTGGGTGTTGGCGGGGTGGATTTTCCGCATCTTCTCAGAGACCTGGAAGGTGGCGGGTGGGACGTGGGGCGAGCAGGCGCTACGGGTAGGGCGAGGCGGGACTCGGAGATGTCAGCCTGACACGATAGGGGAGTGGCTCACACTGCGTCTCCAGGCTCCCTCCCTGGTGGGTGGTGTGGTGGGCGGGAGGGGACAGGGCACATGAGGTGGGAAGAGATGGGCGAGACGCCCCGGGAGGACAGGCGCGGAGGCTGGGACGGTGGTGCGAAGGCGTCTCCAGGCCGCTCCTCCCTGCTGGCCGTGCTGGCGGAGAAGCCCTCCGTGGCGCGCGACATCGCGCGGGTGCTGGGGGCGAACGAACGCGGTGAGGGCTGGCTGCGCGGCAATGGCTATGTGGTGACGTGGGCCATTGGACATCTGGTGGGACTGGCGCAGCCCCATGAGATTCGCGCGGACTGGAAGAAGTGGAGCCGCGCGCTGCTGCCCATGCTCCCGGCGGACTGGCCGCTGGTCGTCTCCAAGGAGACGCGCAGCCAGTTCGAGGTGGTGAAGCAGGTGCTCAACGCGCCGGAGGTGTCCTCGGTGGTGTGCGCCACGGACGCGGGGCGCGAGGGCGAGCTCATCTTCCGGTACATCTACGACGCGGCGAAGTGCCGCAAGCCGGTCCAGCGGCTGTGGGTGTCGTCGCTGACGGAGCGGGCCATCCAGGACGGGTTCCGCCGGCTCGCGGACGGCCGTGAATACGAAGCGCTGGCCGCCGCGGCCATGGGGCGCAGCCGGGCGGACTGGCTCGTGGGGATGAACCTGTCGCGCCTGTACACCCTGGCGCACGGGGGCCACGGAGAGATGCTGAGCGTGGGCCGGGTGCAGACGCCCACGCTGGCCATGGTGGTGGAGCGCGAGCTGGCCATCCGCGACTTCGTGCCGCGTGACTACCTGGAGGTCGTGGCCACCTTCGCGCCCAAAGCCAAGGGCGTGCCGTCGGACGCGCGGTACCAGGGCACGTGGTTCCGCTCGGGGCCGGACGGCAAGCCCGTGGCGCCCCCGGGCTTCGAAGGCGTGCGCGAGGCGCGGCGGCTGGACGCGAACGGCGTGGAGGCGCAGGCCATCATCGACCGCGTGAGCGCCGGGCGGGCCGTCATCGAATCGCTGGAGGCGGAGCAGAAGAAGATGGCGCCTCCGCTCCTCTACGATTTGACGGAGCTTCAGCGGCATGCCAACCGGCTTTATGGCTTCAGCGCGCAGCGCACGCTGGAGGTGGCGCAGGCGCTCTACGAGAAGCACAAGCTGTTGAGCTATCCGCGCACCGCCAGCCGGCACCTGTCGCGCACGGTGGCGGACACGCTGCCGGAGGTGGTGAACGCCATCCGCGCGCCCTATGAGGAGGACCTGGCCGTCGGCACGGGGGCTCGGGCGCTGGGCAAGCGCTACGTGGATGACGCGAAGGTGACGGACCACCACGCCATCATCCCCACGCCCACGTCGCCGGGTGGGGTGCGGCTGTCTCCGGACGAGCAGCGCGTCTATGACCTGGTGTGCCGGCGGTTGCTCCAGGCGTGGCACGAGGACCATGTCTGGCGTGTCACCACCGTCATCACCGCGGTGACGTCGGCAGGGGCGCCGCCGGTGGTGGACCGCTTCCAGAGCACGGGCACCCAGGTGGAGCGGGTGGGCTGGAAGGTGCTGGACATTGGCGGCGGGCAGAAGGCGCCGCGTCTGAAGACGGAGGGACGCAAGGGCGAGGACGGGGAGCGGGAGCCGGACGACGAGCCCCAGAACTTGCCGTCGGGGTTGGAGCGCGCGCAGCCGCAGTCGGTGGAGGACGTGGAGGCGGTGAAGAAGCGCACGCGTCCGCCCCCGCGCTTCACGGATGCGACGCTGCTGACGGCCATGGAGTCGGCGGGGCGGGCGCTGGATGAGAAGGAGCTCGCGGACGCGATGCGCGAGACGGGCCTGGGCACGCCCGCCACCCGCGCGGCCATCATCGAGGTGCTGCTGGACCGCGAGTACCTGCGCCGTCGGGGCAAGGTGATGGAGGCCACGGAGAAGGGCATCCATCTCATCCAGGTGGTGCACCCGGATGTGAAGACGCCGGCCATGACGGGCCAGTGGGAAGCGTGGCTCCAGCGCATCGAGCGCGGAGAGGGCCAGCTCGATGAGTTCATTCGCGGCATCGAGGCGTATGTCATCGAGGTGGTGGGCCATGGCGCCACCGCGCCGCAAAGGCCTCCGCGCAACGAGGTAATGGGGGCGCCACCTGGCGCGGGTTGGGGACAGGACGGCGCGGCGACGGTGGCGAGCGGAGTGGTGGGTGCGGGAGGTGCGTTTGCGGCGCACGGCGCTGGCGCGGGAGCGCGTGGCCCTGGCGGGCAGGCTGTGTTCGCGGAGTCCTCTGTCGAGCGCTCCGCGGATGCCACGTCGGGTATGTCGGGACGTGGCCGACAGGGGGCATTCGCGGAGTCCTCTGCTGAGCGCTTGGCGGATGCTTCCGCGGGCATGCCGGGACAGGGACGCCAGGGGGCGTTCTTGGAGCCTTCGGAGCCGCTCTTCGGGACGCGGCGGAGCAGGACCTCGGCCTCCGTCGGTCGCTCGGAGCCTCGTGACGAGCCTCCGTCCTCCGCCATGTCACCGGGCGGCGGACCGGCCTCACGTCTTCCGCGAGCGGATGGCGCGGGCTGGAACGCTGGGGCCTGGGGGGACGCTGGCGCCGCTCGCGCTCCAGCGAACCGCGCGAGGACCCCGGCGTCTGCCGCGTCCACCGGGCAGCGGCCGGAGCGCGTCCGGCGTGCGCCGACGGCGCCCGAGGCGCTGCGTCCGCTGTTGAAGGAGGCGTTCGGTTTCTCGGACTTCCGGCCGTATCAGGAGGCCGTGTGCCGCGCGGCCACGGCGGGAGAGGACCTGCTGCTCGTGATGCCCACGGGCGCGGGCAAGTCGCTCTGCTACCAGTTGCCGGGTCTGGCGCGCGCGGGCACCACGCTGGTGGTGAGTCCGCTCATCGCGCTGATGGAGGACCAGGTGGCGCGGCTTCAGTCGCTCGGCTTCGCGGCGGACCGCATCCACTCCGGAAGAGACCGGGCCATGTCGCGGCAGGTGTGCGCGGACTACCTGGAGGACCGGCTCGACTTCCTGTTCATCGCGCCCGAGCGGCTCGGCGTCCCGGGCTTCGTGGAGTTCCTGGCGCGCCGCACGCCCGCGCTCATCGCGGTGGACGAGGCCCACTGCATCTCCCAATGGGGACACGACTTCCGCCCGGACTACCGGCTCCTGGGCTCGCGCCTGCCGCTGCTGCGCCCCGCGCCCGTGGTGGCCCTCACCGCCACCGCCACGCCGGACGTGCAGCGGGACATCGTCCAGCAGCTCGGCCTGCAAGGCCCCGGGGGCAAGGCGCGCACCTTCATTCACGGTTTCCGTCGCACCAACATCGCCATCGAGGTGCGGGAGCTGAACCCCGGCGCGCGCGGCGACGCCATCCAGGGCCTGCTCCAGGACGAGGAGAACCGGCCCGCGATTGTCTACGCGGCCACGCGCAAGCACGCCGAGCAGCTCGCGGACCAGCTCGCGGGCGACTTCCCCGCGGCGGCCTATCACGCGGGGCTCCAGCCTTCGGAGAGAGACAGGGTGCAGGCCGAGTTCCTCCGGGGTTCGCTGGAGGTCATCGTGGCCACCACGGCGTTCGGCATGGGCATCGACAAGGCGGACGTGCGCACCGTCATCCACGCGGCGCTCCCCGCCAGCCTGGAGGGCTACTACCAGGAGCTGGGCCGCGCGGGCCGCGATGGAAAGCCGTCGCGCGCGGTGTTGCTGCATTCGTACATCGACCGGCGCACGCACGAGTTCTTCCACCGGCGCGACTACCCGGAGGCGTACGTGCTGGAGCGGCTGTTCAAGTCCACGGCGCCGCAGCTCGAGCCCAAGGCCGTGCTCCAGGGCCGCGTGCGAGGAGACCCCGAGGTCTTCGACAAGGCACTGGAGCAGCTCTGGATTCACGGCGGCGTCGTCATGACGCCTGACGAGACGGTGATGCGCGGGAAGCCGGGCTGGTCCGCGTCGTACTCGGCCCAGCGCGATCGCAAGCTGCTGCACCTGGAGCAGATGGGGCGCTACGCGGAGGCCCATGGCTGCCGCATGAAGCAGCTCGTGGGGCACTTCGGTGACACCCAGGATTCGGGTGAGCCGTGCGGCCTGTGCGACGTCTGTGCACCAGAGGCCTGCGCCACGCTGCGCTTCGCCGAGCCGACCTCCGCGGAGCGGCACTGGCTGGAGCGCATCCTGGAGTCGCTCCAGGAGCGGGACGGACAGGCCACCGGACGGCTCCACCGCGAGCTGTTCGGAGAGTCCCTGCCACGGCGCGACTTCGAGCGGCTGGTGGGCGGACTGGTCCGCGCCGGGCTGACGCGCTTGGAGATGGACTCGTTCGACAAGGACGGGCAGGTCATCTCGTTCCAGCGCCTCGCCCTGACGGACGAGGGCCGGCGCACGCGCGCGGTGGACCCCCAGCAGGTGGTCCTGCCGTTGCCCCTGGAGAAGGCCGCGAAGCGCAAGCGGGGCAAGGGCGCGGAGAAGGGCACCGCGAAGCGGTCCTCGGCCAAGAAACGCACGGTCCGCGCGAAGGCCGGGGCCGCGACGCGGCGCACGGCATCCGAATCCCATGAGGAAGACCCGTCGACGCACTGGCGCGCGAACGCTCCCTCGAAGAGCACCGCCGGGGCGCCGCGTGCGTCCCGGAGCACGGCGGCTCCGAGTGCCTCCTCGAGCCGCCGCGCCGCGGCCGAGCCTTCTCCGAAGATGGTGGAGGCCTTGAAGGCCTGGCGGCTCGCGGAGGCGCGCAAGCGGCGCGTGCCCGCCTTCCGCATCCTCACCGACCGGGTGCTGGAGGCCATTGCGTCGGCCTGTCCGGAAAATGGCTCGGAGTTGATGGCCATCCACGGGGTGGGGCCCTCCCTCACGGAGCGCTACGGCGCGCAGATTCTTTCCCTCGTGGCGCGCAGGAGCTGAGCCCGGAAGCCCGCGAGGAAGGAGGCGTCCTTCCCACGAAGGGAAGGGCGCTTCCCTCCGCGCGCCACGGAGATTCCAGCGCAAGTCCGCGGGACGGGCGCAAGGGGCCGTGTCCGCACGCCCGCAGGAACGGAGAGCGTGCGTCCAGGCAACGAATCTTCTTCACCGCGCTGGCGGGCAGTGCAGGCGGCGTCCGCCCATCGCCACGTTGGTCCGGCCAAGCCAGCGGACTTGTGAGCGGACGCAGGGTGAAGAGGGGGGCACGCGATGGAACTGGGCTTCGAGACGATTGGAAACGCCACGCTCATCTGCCACGACCACGGTCCGGTGCTGGTGACAGACCCGTGGACGGACGGCAGCGCGTACTTCGGGAGCTGGACGCTGTCGCATGAGATTCCGGCGGCGCAGCGCGAGGCCATCCAGGCCTGTCCCTACGTGTGGCTGTCCCATGGCCACCCGGACCACCTGAGCATGGAATCGCTGGGCGCGCTGCGCTCGCGCACGCTGCTGGTGCCCAACCATTTCGGCAACCGGATGCGCGATGACTTGCGCGAGCAGGGCTTCAAGGTGCACGTGCTGGCGGACCGGGTGTGGACGCAGTTGTCACCGCGCATCCGCGTCATGTGTCTGCCGGACGTGAACCAGGACGCGGTCCTGCTGGTGGACCTGGGCGGGCGGCTGCTGGTCAACCTCAACGACGCGGGGGACCGCGGTGCCGGCCACTTCGTGCGCAAGGTGGTCAGCGGGTATCAGGAGTCGTATCTCCTGGCCCTGTCCGGGTATGGCGACGCGGACATGATCAACTTCTTCACCGAGGACGGGCAGCGCATCGAGCCCTATGCCGCGGCGAAGACGCCCGTGGGGCGGAGCATTGCCCGGCAGGCGGAGTTCTACGGGGTGCGCTACTTCGTCCCCTTCAGCTCCATGCACAAGTACCAGCGGGCCGACAGCATCTGGGCCTCCGAGTACACCACCCGGCTGGAGGACTACGGCCGGGGCTTCGAGTCGCGCACCTGCTCGCTGCTGCCCGCGTTCATCCGCCACGACTTCATCCGCGGTCAGACGGAGCGCATCCAGCCCCGGGAGCGCGTCCTGCGCCCGGTGGACCCCAAGGCCTTCGGCGACGACTGGAGCGATTCACTGGACACGGACGAGGTGACGGCGCTCACCACCTACTTCCTCGGCGTGGAGCACCTGGGGCGCACGCTCGACTTCCTGCGCTTCCGCGTGGGAGGCCGGGAGCACGTCATCGAATTCCAGAAGCGTCGCTTCCGCCGGGGCATCACCTTCGAGGTGCCACGCGGCTCGCTGATGTCGGCCGTGCGCTACCAGGTCTTCGACGACCTGCTCATCGGCAACTTCATGAAGACGACGCTGCACGGCGACTTCGGCGCGGGGCGGCTCTATCCGGACTTCAGCCCCTACGTGGCCAAGTACGCGGACAACGGGCAGGCTCGCACGCGCAACGAGCTGCGGACCTATTTCGCGGACTACCGCAAGCGCGACCCGCTGGGCTTCCTGCGCGCCAAAGTGGAGACGCATTGCGTGCGGCCCCTGCAGACGCAGTCCGCGGAGCTGCTGCGCATGCTGCTGCCCCAGGACTCGCGGGGCTACCGTGCCGCCAAGGAGACCTTCTGGCGGGTCCGCCGCGCCCTGCTCTAGAGGTACGGCGACAGCAGCCGCGCCAGCCCATCCCGCAGGCGGATGGGCAGGGCGCGCGCGTCCACCTGCTCCAACGTGAGGGGCCGCGCGTTGCGCAGCCGCGCGGCCACCACGCCCTCCAGCTGCGTGGCCAGCGCGGCGTCGTAGCACTCCACGTTGAACTCGAAGTTGAGGCGCAGCGAGCGCGGGTCCCAGTTGGCCGAGCCGATGAGCGACCACACGCCGTCCACCACCATCAGCTTCGTGTGGTCGAAGGGCGGGGCGGTGAGGAAGATGCGGCAGCCCGGCCGCAGCACCTGCCAGAGCTGCGCGTAGGCGGCCCACTGCACCAGCGGAAGATTGCCCTTCTCGGGAAGGAGGATGTCCACCTGGACGCCGCGCAGCGCCGCCACGCTCAGCGCGGTGATGAGCGCCGTGTCCGGGAGGAAGTAGGGCGTGACGATGCGCACCGACGTCCGCGCCGTGGCCAGGGCCCCCAGCAGCACCGTGCGCAGCGTCTCGAAGTCCTCGTCCGGGCCGTCCGCGATGCCCCGCGCGAGCACGGTGCCCGCTTCGGTGAGCGGCGGGAACCAGGCCTCGCCTGTCAGCCGCTCGCGCGTGGTGAAGGCCCAGTCCTCCGCGAAGGTCTCCTGGAGCTGTCCCACCAGCGGTCCTTCGACGCGGAAGTGCAGGTCCACGGCGGCGTGCTCACCGGGCCAGAAGGCCTCGCGGATGTTCATGCCGCCCGTGAAGCCCACGCGCCCGTCCACCACCAGCAGCTTGCGGTGGTTGCGCAGGTTGGCGAAGGGCAGCCGGTAGGGCATCAGCGACGGCAGGAAGCGCGCGGCGCGGACGCCGGCTCGCCGCAGCCGGCCCAGGATGGGCGGCCACGTGTAGCGCGAGCCCACCGCGTCCACCAACACCCGCACCTCCACGCCCCGCTTCACCGCCGCGCTCAGTGCCTCCACGAAGCGCCGGCCCGCCATGTCGTTGTCGAAGATGTAGCTGCACAGCGACAGCGTCGTGCGCGCCGCGTCAATCGCCTCCAGCATGGCGGGGTAGGCGTCCCGGCGGGACTCCAGCACGGTGAGGCGGTTGCCCGGCAGCAGCGGCCGTCCCACCACCGCGTCCCCCAGCCGCACCAGGGGTGCCAGGGGGGCGGCCTCGGGGTGGGGGCCGCTCACCGTCTCCGCCTTCACGGGCGCCACCTGGGACAGTGGCGGAAAGCGGCCGTGCTCTTGTTTCAGCATCAACGACCGCGCCCGCCGCCGGATGCGGTTGATGCCCAGCAGGACGTACAGCACCCCGCCCAGCACCGGCACCAGCCACGCCAGCCCCACCCAGCCCACCGCGGCCCGCACGTCCCGCTTGTGCAGCACCGCATGGGCACTGGCCACCACGCTGATGAGCACGGTCAGCGCCGCCACCACGTGGGGCCAGGCCACCTCCAACCACGCGGGGATGTCGAACAGGTGCATAGCGAACGGCGGGGCCCTCCCGTTCCGCCTATCACGCCCGCATGGAGCGCGCAGTCCTCAGCGCCCCCGGGGCGTCGGGAATCAACCCCCGCGGCCGTTGGCCCCCGTGTGCCGGCGCTGGCTGAATGAATCCGGCCCTGCTGTGTTGAAGGGGTTGACGCAGGCTGTCTGGGAATGCATCTTGCCAATGTCTGGCATTTTGCAACGGGTGGTTTTCTCCCCGGGCGCAGCGGACCTGCCCCACGGGGCAGGTGACCGATAAACAGACAGCACTGTCTGGTTTGGATGCGACACCCTCGACGGACGCGATTCCTCCGTGCTGACGCCATGTTGCCGGGCGCGCCGTCAGGGATGTTTACATTCTTTGGCTTCAAACTTGGAATATCGAAAGTCCATGCAATGTCATGAAATCTTGCTTTGTCCTCTGGGCGTCAGATTGGCGCGGCGGTTGCTCAAGGGCGGAGCGCTCCAGGCCGCGGCTGGCGGAATCGCCGGGCGGCGGGGGCGTCCCCCGAAGTAGGCGTCAGAGGAAACCCCAAGATGCTCAAGTTCCGCTCCGTTGCGCTGGTGGCTGGTGTGGCCCTTCTCGGTTCCGCGTGCGGTGGCCCGGAGGCCTCCGAGTCCGAGCAGCCGAAGATGACGTGGGAGGAGTTCCGGGCCTCGGTGTACGAGGATCCCGAGGGCAAGCTGATTTTCGACGGTGACATGGCGCTGGACAGCGAGGAGGAGCTGCGGACCTTCTTCGACAACCACGTCGCGGCGGAGACGGGGACCAGCCGGGGCGGCCTGGCCGTCTACAACACCAGCCCCACCAAGGCCGTCAGCGGGGACGTGAAGTGGAACGCCACCCAGGCGCGCAACCTCACGTACTGCGTCAGCAGCACCTTCTCCGGCAACAAGTCGCGTGTGGTGACGGCGATGAACAGCGCCACGGCGGCCTGGGAGGCCACCGCGAACGTCAACTTCACCCACGTGACCGCGCAGGACGGGTCCTGCACCGCTTCGAACAACAACGTGCTCTTCGACGTGCGTCCGGTGAACGCGGGCGGCAGCTACCTGGCGCGCGCCTTCTTCCCGAACTCGGCGCGCTCGGGCCGCAACGTGCTGGTGGACAACTCCGCCTTCGGCAGCATCTCCCCCTGGACGCTGACGGGCATCATGCGTCACGAGCTGGGCCACGTGCTGGGCTTCCGTCACGAGCACACGCGTTCCTCGGGCAGCGGCTGCTTCGAGGACAACGCGTGGCGCGCCCTGACGACGACGTATGACCGCGCGTCCGTCATGCACTACCCGCAGTGCGCTGGCACCCAGACGGGTGACCTGGTGCTCACCACCCTGGACAAGCAGGGCGCTCGCGCGCTGTACCCGTAGTCCCACGATGCGGGACCGCCGCCCTGGCCGCGCCGTGAGGCCCGGCCAGGAAGGGCGCGCTGGCTGGAGGGCACCCCTTGCTCGGGCGGGTGCCTTCCGGCCTCATCGCGTTCGCGCGCTGCCCGCCGTCAGGACGGCGCGCCGACGCCCAGCTCCTCGGTCGCGTGGGGCGACTCGAAGAAGATGAGCGTCTTCACGTGGTCCGCGTCCTCGATGTCCAGGCACTCCAATTCGCCGCTCTCGCTCTCATCCGCGTAGATGTGGTCGGGCTTGAGGATGCGGTGGGTGACCTCTCCGCCCGGCCGACCGACGATGATTTCCACGGAGCCCTTGTCGCTCCCCTTCGGTTCAAGGGCGATTTCGACCAGCGGCAGCCTGCCGGCGAGCGGCTGGTCGCCGAAGTCGGCGCTCTCCGTCTCGATGCGCACCCAGTGGTCGCGCTCCAGGTTGCTCAGCAAGGCGAGGTAGTCCCCCCAGCCTTCCCTGGGTATCTCCCGAGTGTGATGCATGTGTCTGCCCTCCGGATTCCGTTGCTCAGCAAAACCGTAAGGCTTGTGAGTGCGGGGTGTGGAACGGGCCTGCTCCCCTGGCACGTCAGCTGGCCGGAAGGCGCGCGGCTACACCCGCCGCGCCTGGACCTCGCCGGCCTCCAGCGTCAGCCGGAGCGTGCCGTCGTTTCCACGGTGGCCAAAGTGCTCGTAGGCGGCCCGCTCCAGCAAGGGGGCGAGCGTCGTGCGCAGCCCTCGCGCGCCCGTCTCCCGCTTGAGCGCGCGGGCGACCACGAACTCCCGCACCTCGGTGTCCACCTGCAGGCGCAGCCCTTCCTGCTCGAACTCGCGCTCGTAGGCACGCAGCACGTTGTGCTGGAGGATGTCGCCCAGGGTGCCCGCGTCCAGGGGCGAGAAGGAGACCAGCCGGTTGAAGCGGCCAATGAGCTCCGGGATGAAGCCGTAGCGCGCGAAGGCGGTGGTCTGTTCCAACTGCTCCTCCGTCACCCGCGTGGCGATGCTCTCCGCCCGCGCCGGGAGCGGTTCGCGGCCGAAGCCCAGGTGTTCGCTCCGGGCCAGCCCATCCGCGGTGGCGCCCAGGCCACTGAAGGCGCCGCACGCGATGAAGGTGACGCAGGCCAGCTCCATGGTGTCGGGCCGCTGGCGGCTGGTGAAGCCGAAGTCGGGCGGGAAGTCCGCGCTGGGGGCGGACAGCATGTGCAGCAGGCTGCGCTGCACGCCGAAGCCGCTGACGTCCTTCGTGGTCTGCTGGCCGGCGAAGCGGCTGTCGGAGCGGCTGGTGGCGAGCTTGTCGAACTCGTCCATGCACACCACGCCGCAGCCGGCCCAGGCCGCGTCCCGGTCCGCGGCTTCGTACAGGCGCGACAGCAGCGTGCTCACGTCGTCGCCCACGTAGCCCGTTTCGGAGAACTGCGTGGCGTCCGCCAGCACGGTGGGCACGGCGAGGATTTCGCGGAACAGCAGCTCCACGAGGAACGTCTTCCCCGAGCCGGTGGGCCCCAGGAAGAGGCAGTTCTCCCGCATGCCCGGTTCGGGGGCGAGCCCCTCCAGGAACAGGTGGCGGATGCGGCGCAGGTGCCGGTACGCCAGCACGGATGCCGCGCGGCGCGCCTCCGGCTGCCCCCGGTAGCCCAGGTCCGACAACCGCTCGTCGATTTCGCGGGGGGAGAGGACCTCAATGGCGGCGACGCGCGCGCGCACGTCCTCGTCAGGCGATTCGGGCAGCGGCTCCAGGCCAGGGTGGGGGATGCTCATTCCAGGGGACTCCAATCAGGGGCGGGTGGCCGCCGGAGGGCGCATCATCCTGGCGGGGCGCGGGGCCGACAAGGCGGGCCGCGCGCCTGCTCACGGCCGTCTTCCAGCCCGGGGTGTCGTCACGAACACCGTCGGGCGGTTCCCATTCCTTCCGGGCGCCATGCCTACCCGTGAACATCCGCCGCGCGGCGGGCGCGTCCGGCCGCACGGAGTGCTCCTCAAGGGCAGGGGTGACGCATTACAGGGTCACGCCCATGGGTCCAGCGGATGAGTCTCGGGCAGCGCGGTCGAAGGCCCCTCTCTTGGGGGCGTGGGTGGAGGCGGACGGGCGGGTGCGGTGGCGTGTCTGGGCGCCCGGCCACCAGCGCGTGGAGGTGGTGCTGCACGACGCGCAAGGCAATCCCGGCCGCGTCTTGCCGATGGCGCAGGAGCCCGGCGACTGCTTCGGCGCGGTGCTGGAAGGGCAGGGCGCGGGGCTTCGCTACAAACTGCGCGTGGACGGCGAAGGCCCCTTCCCAGACCCGTGGTCGCGTTCGCAGCCCCAGGGCGTGCATGGGCCGTCCGAAGTGGTGGTGCCCGACTTCGCCTGGACGGATGCGGGCTGGAAGGGCGTGGCGCCGCAGGCGCTGGTCATCTACGAGGTGCACGTGGGCACGGCCACGCCCGAAGGCACCTTCGAGTCGCTCATCCCGCGTCTGGCCGGCCTCAAGGAGCTGGGCGTCACCGCGCTGGAGCTGATGCCGGTGGCGTCCTTCCCGGGACGCCGCAACTGGGGCTACGACGGCGTGAGTCTGTTCGCGCCCCTGTGGGCCTACGGCGGTCCGGAGGGGCTGCGCCGGTTGGTGGACGCCGCGCACGCGCACGGGCTCGCGGTGCTGATGGACGCCGTCTACAACCACTTCGGACCGGATGGGAATTACCTGCGGGTGTATTCGCCGCACTACTTCACCGGCCGCCACCACACGCCGTGGGGCGACGCGGTGAACTACGACGGCGAAGGCAGCGCCCACGCGCGAACCCAGGTGCTGGCCAACGTGGAGATGTGGATTGCCGACTACCACCTGGACGGCCTGCGCCTGGACGCCGCGCACGCCATCATCGACGACGGCACGCCGCACCTGCTCACCGAAATCGCCGAGCGTGCGCGGGCCTGCGCGCCGGGCCGGCAGGTGCATGTCATCGCCGAGGACGAGCGCAACGAGCGGCGCCTGATGCGCCCCGCGGCGGAGGGCGGCCTGGGACTGGACGGCGTGTGGGCGGATGACTTCCACCACCAGATGCGCCGCGCCTTCGCGGGGGACAGCGAGGGCTACTACCAGGACTACACGGGCAACACGGAGGACCTGGCGCGCACGCTGAACCAGGGCTGGTTCTACGAAGGGCAGGTGTCGAAGAACCTGGGCCATGCGCGAGGCACGAAGGCGGATGGGCTGGAGCCCTGGCGCTTCGTCCACTGCATCCAGAACCATGACCAGGTGGGCAACCGTGCCTTCGGCGAGCGGCTGGGGCACGACGTGAGCCCCGCGGCCTTCCGCGCCATGAGTGGGCTGCTGCTGCTGTCTCCCTACACGCCCATGCTCTTCATGGGGCAGGAGTGGAACGCCAGCACGCCCTTCCTCTACTTCACCGAGCACAACGCGGAGCTGGGCAAGCTCGTCACGGAGGGCCGGCGCAAGGAGTTCGCCGGCTTCGCGCGCTTCGCGGGCGCGGAGGTGCCGGACCCGCAGGCGGAGGACACCTTCACCCGCTCCCGACTGGACTGGGCGGAGGCGGAGAAACCAGGGCATGCGGGCGTGCGAGCGCTCTACCGGGAGCTGCTCCGTCTGCGCGCTTCTGAGCCCGCCCTGCGCGAGACGGGGCGGGGCTCCTACGAGGCCCGGGCCCTGGGGCCGGACGCCCTGGTGCTCGAGCGGCGTGGGGGCGGCCAGCGCCTGCGGGTGTTGCTCAGCCTGCGCGGCGCGCTGGATTATCCGGTGCCCGCCGGCTCGGAGCTGGTGCTGTGGACCGAAGATGCTTGCTTCGGCGGCTCCGAAAAATTGCAGCCATTGAAGACAGACACCGTGCAGCTGAAGGGTTCGGCTCTGGCTGTGATAAGACTTCCCGCAAAAGACTGAGAAACGCGTGATGTTTCATTGCACGTTTCACTGCAGGGCGAGCGGGCATGGCTGAAAACATGCTCAAGAAATGTCGTGGGAATTCCATATCGACTCAAAGGGTATTTGGGCCCGCAGTCCGTCGTTGAGTCGGTAACACCTCTGGTCGCTCCTGAAGAAAGCCCCCGCGCGTAGGTGTGGGTGCTTGCTTCCGGGGCGGTCAGGGAATGGAAGTCCACGCGCCGCGGGGGGAACGCGGCGCTCCGGAGGGGCTCTTGGCCGCTCCGATGTGTCGCGGAAGCTCGCGGCCTCACTTGAGGTAGTCACTTGAATCGACAGCACTCGACTTCGTCCCGGGGGGGATGGAAGCGCTTCCGTACGTCTGTCACCGCGTTCTCGCTGGCTGTCGGCGCGTTCGCGACGCCCGCGCTGGCCGCTGGAGGCTTCACGTCCGCCACCGCCAGTTCCGACGACGGCAACACGCCTGCCATGGCGGTTGACGGCAACAAGGCCACGCGCTGGTCGGCCTCCGGCGCGGGCCAGTGGCTTCGCGGCGACATGGGGTCGGTGAAGCCGCTGAACGGCCTGGACATCGCCTGGTTCCGTGGCAACGAGCGCATCAACCTCTTCGACATCTCCACGTCGACGGACGGGACCACGTTCACCCGCGTCTTCGTGGGCATCTCCTCCGGGAAGACGGCTGACTTCGACCGCGTCACCTTCCCCACGGTGAACGCCCGCTACGTGCGCGTCACCTTCTACGGCAGCACCCAGACGACCTGGGGCAGCATCACGGACATGGCGGCCCTCTCCGGCGCCACCATCCCGGACCCCGACCCGGACCCGGAGAATCCGGACCCGGAGAATCCGGACCCCGGCCCGGGCCCCTCGCCCACCCAGGACAAGTTCGGCGTGTCGATGATCTACCCGACCAAGTCGGGCGGCGAGCAGTGGTTCCTGGCGGACAACGCGACGTCCGACAAGCGCTTTGACCCGCAGAACACCATCAGCCGCAACTCGGACGGCTCCTGGAAGATGAAGAACAGCAAGGTGCGCATGTCCGTCTTCACTTCAACGGGCTACAGCGCGTCCAAGATTCCGACCTATGACCGTGACGTGCTGGCCAGCCGAGGCTACATGCAGGCGGCGAACGACTGGCGGAACGTGGAGATGACGGGCTTCATCAAGGTCAACTCCGCGTCCGACAACACGGACAACTTCGCCTGGTACGCGCGTGGCGGAAAGCACAACGACAGCCACTCGGGCTGCGAGGGCAGTGCCTACAAGGGCTCGCTGCACTATGACGGCCGGGTCCGCTGGCAGAAGGAGACGTGGCACGTCTCGTACGAACAAGCGGCGTACAAGTCCGGCACGTCCGCGCTCCGCGGCCGCTGGGTGGGCTTCAAGTCGGTGATGCGCAACACCAAGGTCAACGGCAAGGACGCCGTGCGCCTGGAGATGTACCTCAACGAGAACGCCGACAAGGTCACCTGGAAGAAGGTCTACGACATGGTGGACTCGGGTAGCTGGGGTGGCGACGCCAGCCACTGCGGCGGCGGGGTGAACGCCATGCCCATCAGCTGGGGCGGCCCCATCGCGGTCTTCCGCTGGGACAGCGCCACCGACGTGGACTTCAAGTGGCTGTCCGTGCGCGAAATCCCCGCGGAGCAGTGAGCGGCTGACGGCAGTTGGCGCCCCGCCCCGGTACTCCCAGGAGTGCCGGGGTGGGGCGTTTTCAGCGCATCCGATGGGGGCCATCAACGCCGTCCGGCCTCCTGGTGGATTCCCCCTGTGGACGGGGGCCCCTCTCCCGTGTTCTGGATTCGGCCCGACATGGCCATGAACGTCCAGACCGCCACCGACACGTCCGACCGCATCTGGGAGCAGGAAATCCTCCCCGCGCTCGAGCGCTACATCCGCATCCCCAACAAGTCGCCCGCTTTCGACCCGGACTGGGTCCGCTCCGGCCACATGGAGGCCGCCGTTCAGCTCGTCGCGGACTGGTGCCTCGCGCAGGCCCAGCACCTGCCCGGCCTGGTGCTGGAGGTGGTGCGCCTCAAGGACGAGAAGGGCCGCGAGCGCACGCCGGTCATCTACATGGAGGTGCCCGGGACGAAGGGCGACGACACCGTCCTCTTGTACGGCCACCTGGACAAGCAGCCGGAGATGACGGGCTGGCGCGAGGGCCTGACGCCGTGGACGCCGGTGCGCGAGGGCGACAAGCTCTACGGGCGCGGCGGCGCGGATGACGGCTACTCCGCCTTCGCGTCGCTCACCGCCATTCGCCTGCTTCGCGAGCAGGGCCTGCCGCACGCGCGCTGCGTGGTGCTCATCGAGGCGTGCGAGGAGAGCGGCAGCTACGACTTGCCGGCCTACATCGAGGCGCTGGCGCCGCGCATCGGCAAGCCGTCGCTGGTGGTGTGTCTGGATTCCGGCTGCGCCAACTACGAGCAGCTGTGGATGACCACGTCGCTGCGCGGCATGGTGGCCGGCAACCTGCGGGTGGACGTGCTCACGGAGGGCGTGCACTCCGGGGACGCGAGCGGAATCGTCCCGTCGTCCTTCCGCGTGCTGCGGCAGGTGCTGTCGCGCGTGGAGGAGGAGGGCACGGGCAAGGTGCTGGTGGAGGCCCTGCACACGCAGATTCCGGAGGCGCGGCGCGACCAGGCCCGCGCGGCGGCCAAGGTGCTGGGCGAGGAGGTCTTCACCAAGTTCCCCTGGGTGCCCGGCATCCGCCCCGTGTCGGACGACGGCGCGGAGCTGGTGCTCAACCGGACGTGGCGCCCGGCGCTGTCCGTGACGGGCGTGGACGGCATGCCGGCGCTCAACAGCGCGGGCAACGTGCTGCGGCCCTTCACCACGGTGAAGCTGTCCATGCGCATCCCGCCGCGCGTGGACCCCAAGGCGGCCATGGAGGCGCTGACGCAGGCGCTGGTGAAGGACCCGCCGTACGGCGCGACGGTGACGTTCGAGGGTGAGAAGTCCAGCACCGGCTGGGACGCGCCGCCGCTGGCCTCCTGGCTGTCGAACGCGGTGGAGTCCGCGTCCGCCACCTACTTCGGCCGGCCGGCCATGGCCATGGGTGAGGGCGGCACCATCCCCTTCATGGGCATGCTGGGCGAGCGCTTCCCGGAGGCGCAGTTCCTCATCACCGGCCTGCTGGGCCCGGGCAGCAACGCCCACGGCCCCAACGAGTTCCTCCACATCCCCACGGGCAAGAAGCTCACCTGCTGCGTGGCCAGCGTTATCGCCGACCACTTCAAGCGGTAGGCGGCTTTCGCCGGGCCCGCTTCCCATGCCGGGGAGCGGGCGCCTCGTCCAGTGTCTCGTCGGTGAGGCGCACGGTGCGGCGGTTCCAGGAGAACGTCAGGCGCTTGCCCGTCTCCGGCCAGTCGAAGGACACCGCGCCCGTGCGGCGGTCCTTCGCCAATGACAGACGCACACCCCATTGAGGCGCCTCCAGGACGCGGTGGCGCAGGTCCTGGGCGACGGCGTCCACCGCGTCCCGCAGGGCCACGCCCAGGTTCATCAGGCCGAGCTGTTCGCCGTTCAGGATGTGCGGGGCAGGGGGCGGCGTGGACTCCAGGAACTGTTGCTCGCCCACGGGCCGGAAGGCCGCGGACGTGGGCGGCGCATCCATCATCAGCAGGGGACCGCCGTCCGCCTTGCGGAAGAAGTACGGCACGTCGTAGCGGCCCAGCTGCTCGCGCTCCTCGGGGCTGAAGCGCACGCGGCCCCGGTCGCTGGCGCCGGGCACCTGCCCTTGGGGCGCCAGCATCATGTGCTCCAGCGGCGCGTCATACGCGTCCGAGGGTTTGACGAGCACGCGGACATGGTGCCGCCGCGCCGCGTGCGCGAGGAAGGCCGTCACGCGTTCGTGCTCCATGAGCAGCTTGGTCCACACGTCGAACATGCCGCGCAGGAAGGGCAGCAGGTGGGCCGCGTAGCCCACGTGGCCCTCGGTGTCCGCCACCACGGAGCGGGCTTCCTCCCGGGCCCACGCGCGCCTTCGCGGGCGAAGCTGGAGCGCGCCGTTCCGGGCGGGGAAGAAGCACAGCAGCGGGCCGCCGGTGGTGCACCACCAGGCGCGCCACTCGAAGCCGACGTGGTGGTTGCCGCGCCGGTTCCCCTCTGGAATCAGCCCTGTCTCCGGGAGCCGGCGCACGGGACAGAAGAACAGCTCCAGGTCCACCAGGTAGGGCAGCGGCTCGCGTTGCCCGCGCCGGACGCCCACCACCAGGTTGCTGCCCAGCAGGTCCGCCGCGCCCACGGCGAAGCACGTGCCGGTGAGGGCGCCCGCGTGGTGCCAGAAGCGCGCGGCCTGGGGCGGCGGCAGCTGGCAGCCGTGGAGCTTCAGCTGGGGCGAATCGCGGAGGACGCCCCACTGGCGGGGACGTTCAATCCAGTCCTGCCAGCTGTACGCGAAGGCGTCCCTGCCTCGTCCGCGCAGGACGCGCAGGGTGGGGAGCCGCACCGCTCCCGAGGCCGCCGGAAGGTGGTTGACCCAGTCGAAGAAGGCGCGTGGGCCACGCCGCTCCGGCTCCGCCAGGAAGAGGGCCTCTCCGCTCGCGGGCCGGGGCTTGTACGCCAGCGCGCCGCCCCGGCGGAACTGGACGCGCAGGACGTGCTGCCGCCCGTTGTGCGTCTCCTCGGGGTTGGCCCAGAGCCGGGTGACGGGGCCCTCGAAGCCCGCGCGGCGGAAGACGCCGGCCTTCAGGTCGCGTACGAGCCGCTTCGCGAAGAGGCCGAAGAAGGCCAGGAACCCATCCCTCAGTCGGAGCAGCCCCGGGTGGGGCCCCTGTGCCGCCGGGGTGGCGGCGCACAATGCGAAGGCGTCCGTCAGCACCGGGCCGAACAGCGCCGCGTTGGTGAGCCGCACGACGCGCGCGCCGAACAGGCCCGGGCGCCGCCGGGCAATGGCGTCGCACCCGTCGCCCAGGGCTTCATAGAAATCCACCAGCGGCTGGAAGGCGGGCTGTGAGAGCAGGGCGCCCAGCCGCGCGGCGTCACTGGCGCCTTGGAAGGCGCGGGCCACCTGCAGCACACGCTCGGGGCCGGGTCGGACAATGGGCGGGAAGCAGCCGCTGGCCTCGGGGCCCTTGCGGACGGCCTCCAGGAGGCGGCGGGTCTGCGGGGGGAAGCGGGGTGGGGCGGCTGGAGGTGTTGGTGCAAGGGATGGCAGCACATGCGCCCTTCGCGTCATCAGTCGGCCCTGTCCCGGTCGGGCGAAAATAGAAACGCGCGACCCGGCGAGGCCGGGACGCGCGTGTGAGGCGTCCAATCAAGCGTCAGCGGCGCGTGTCCTAGACGCAGTACATATAGCGCGAGCAGGTCTTGAACGCGTTGGTGGAACCCGCGGGCTTCGTCGTCTTGTCCAGCTCCCGAAGCACCTGGGTCAGCTTCTTGGTCTGCTTGGACGCCTTCGTCTTCGTCTTCGCCTTCACCATGGGAATCCTCCACACGTTGGGGTCAGACTGCTCAAGCATGGTAAAGTGTGTAATTCGATTGAGTCAAGTTGAGATGTCTTTGCTTGCTGCGTTATCGGCCTGCCAGCTGGATGGCTCGAAATGTCAGTAGAATTTCCAGCATCCGGCGCACGCCCGCGCGCGTCGCGGGCAGCGGTTTCAAGACGCGGAGTGGCATGTCGCCTCGCGAGGGAAAAGGGTGCAAGAGTTCACCCACGCTCACCGTGCGCGCCGTGTTCAATGTCGCGACAAGTTTATTCACCGGTTGCCGAAGGCCTGAGACATGCAACGCGTTGCCGTTGGCTGAACAACACCAACCCGTGCCTGTTTTCTCCAGCAGGATGGGGAAGCTTTTATTCCCGTGAAGGATGTCTGTGTCCTTGAGGGGCCGCCGCCTCGCGGGAGGCGGTGGGGGCTCGAAGCCGCCCGCGGAGCGCCGGTTGAGCCACAGGGTCCGGATGTGGGCCTGGGTTCGTGAGTCATGGCTGCTTTCGCGCAATGTGTTCGCGGCCTGCCGCAGGGCGGCGGGCAGCTCACGCGGCAGCACGCCGTCGCCGTCGAGCACGTCCGGTACCAGCGCACGGCCACGCGCCGTGTCGCGAGCGCGTGGTGCGTTACCGCGGCCTGTGCTCACGAGGTCCTCCACGTCATAGCGGGCCTGGTGTCCGGTGACGGGGACGCCCACGTTGACGCTGGTGGCGACGTCCCGGCTCGCGCTCTCTCCGACGTGGTAGTAGCTGGCGGGCCAGTAGAGGATGTCGCCGGGCCCCACTTCCGCGGTGAATGACTCCGCCAGGTAGGGTGCGTAGTCCACCAGGGTGGTGACGGGCATGCTCCAGGGGCGCCTGGCCCAGAAGCGCATCCGCTTGCGGCCCCGGATGGCGAAGAGGAACGTGGTGAAGCGGTCCAGGTGGACGCCCACCGGACTGTGCTCGTAGTTCCCATGGAACAGCGTGGTGATGCCGCCTGACAGGGGGAGCCCCACGCGCCGCCAGAGGTCGGAGAAGAAGGCCCGCTCGCGGGACCAGAGTCCGTAGCCGTGGGAATGCAGCAGGGAGATGATGAGCGCGTAGCGACGTGTTCCCAGCGCGTCCGCGAGCCGCGAGTCGTAGCCGTCCAGCGAGCCGTCGGTGTCGCGGGGAAGCCAGGGCCCGGGGTGGACGGGCTGCCCCTGGTCGATGGTGAACTGGACGTCCGTGCGCGCCTCGAGCGCCGTGGGCGGGTCCATGGCGCCGCGCGAGGCCCCGAGCGCCGCGTCGAACACGTCCGTGTCCATGAACGGATTGACGCCCGTCGCCTGGTAGAGCACCGGCCGCCGGTTCCAGTAGCGCGTGACGAAGGTGTCCCAGTCGAACCGGCGCTGGATGTCGATGCGGGCCATCCGTCAGGCCTCCTTCGAGGGCACGCGCTCGATACCGCGCAGCGCATGAAGGGTTTCCAGCAAGGCCCGCACCTGCTCGCGTTGGGACGCGCCTCGCCCCAGGCCGCACAGGGCGCCCACCCGCACGGGGACGCCCGGCGCCAGCGCGTCCAGTACGTGCGCCGCGAAGGGGCCTGGACCGGCGAAGGCGTGGCCGTTGACGGCCCACAGCCACTGCCCCGGGCTGTCCAGCATCCGCACCACGCGGCCCGGAGGCGTCTTCCGCACGTAGGCGTCTTCTTCGAGGGGTTCGTGTGCGCGCGGTGGAGGCACCGGTTCCAGCGCGGAGGCGCTGACGCGCTGGGCCCACGCGATGCGCAGCAGTTGCCGCAGGTCCGGGCCGTGCGTCACGGCCCGCAGCGCGCTCGCGGTGTGCGCCAGTCGTGGCACGGGCGTGCGTCCACGCGTCCCGGGAAAGGGCAGGTACGGGACGGTGTCATCCGCCTCGCCCTGGGCCTCCAGGAGCTTCACCGCCAGCGCCTTCACGGCCTCCAGGAGCTCGCTGCCGCGCACCGGAATCCACAGCCGCAGCACCAGGGCGCCCTCGTCGCTCGCCTCCTCTTGCCAGACGTGGGATGGCGCATACAGCACGTCCCCCGCCTGGGCCTCCACCGTCCGGGCCTCGTGGGCGTCCTTCGTCCACTGGCGCACGCGCAGCCGCCCGTGGAGCACCGCGGTGAAGCGGGCATGGTGTTCCCGGCGCGCGGCGCCCTGCGGCGGCTCGCTGAAGCGTCCCAGCCACAGGTCGCTGATGATGGGCAGCACGGGCACGCCGACCTGCGCCAGCGCGCCGTCGACGAAGGCGCGCACTCGCTCCCACTGCGCGTAGTCCAGCATGAGCGGCTGTTCCACGAAGCACTGGAAGCCGCGCGCCGCGCCGAGCTCGCGGCCGACGCGCTGGAGATACGCGGTGGCGTCCGCGTCCTGCTCCCCGGGCAGGAGCGTGCCGGGCGCGCGCATGCGAGCGGTGTCCGCGAAGAAGCGCACGTCGGGCAGGGCGCGGAAGCGCGTGCCGAAGCGGAAGGGCGCGCTGATGGAGACGAGCCCCTGGAAGGCCTGCTCGGGCGGAATGAGCGGGGTGCCCAGCCGCAGCCGCGTGGGGGACTGCTCCCAGTGCGTGCTCGCGAAGCGGGCCCAGTCGGGTGCGTGTCTCATCGGCAGGGATTCCACCATCGAAGTCTGACGGGTGGGCGAGCGTCCAGCGGTGGATTTCTTCACGCGCATGATGCCGTGCCCCGTGCCGGCGTTCTGGTAGGAGACAGCGCTGTCCTCCATCCGAAAGGTCAGGTCCGACGATGAAACTCTATTTCAACCCCAGAAGCCGCGCGGTCATTGCCAAGTGGATGCTGGATGAGTGCGGCGCGCAGTACGAAATCGTCCCCATCGACTTCGAGAAGAAGGAGAACAAGTCGCCTGAGTTCTTGAAAATCAACCCCGCTGGGAAATTGCCAGCCTTGGTGGACGGAGACGCGCGGCTGTTCGAGAGCGCGGCCATCTGTCTCTACCTGGCGGAGAAATTCCCGGACGCGCAGCTCGCGCCGAAGCCGGGTGACAAGGACCGGGGGCGCTACCTGTCGTTGATGGTGTACTCCACGTCGCAGCTCGAGCCCTCCATGGGGGACCACCTGATGAAGCTGCCGACGGGGCCCGCGCGGGGCTGGACGGACTTCGAGACGGTGCTGAACGTCGTCGAGGGCGAGCTGGGACAGGGGCCCTACCTGTTCGGTGAACGCTTCACCGCGGCGGACGTGATGATTGGCTCGATGTTCATCTGGATGCGCATCTTCGGCAGCCGGACGGGGCGTCCCGCGCTGGAGGCCTACATCGAGCGGCTGCTGGCCCGCCCGAAGGGCATGAAGCTGGGCTGAGCGGCGCCCCGCGCGAGGTCGAAGGCCCGGACCTTCCGATGGGGGACGTGTCCGGGCCTCCTGGCGGCCCAGGTGGGCCCGTGCGTCAGTCCAGAACGCCGATGGTCTTCGCGCGCGTGACGGCGGTGCCCACGCTGACGTAGCCCTTGTACCAGGACGTGTCCTTCGTCCCCAGCTTGTCCTGCTGGAGGTGCGCGTGGGGGCCGGAGGAGTTTCCGGTGCCGCCGATGTTGCCCACCTGGCAGCGGTCACACGTGCGGTTGCGGGAGTCCGCCGTCTTGATGAAGTGCCACTGACGGAACGTCCAGCCGCTCGCCCAGGCGTGGCGGGCCTCGTTCTGGTTGCCGCTACCGTTGCCGTTGCAGACGACGCCGGTGGTGCGGATGGTCACCGCCCAGTAGAGCGAGCCCACCACGCCCGTCTCCGCGCCCCAGTAGTTGCAACGGCCGCCCGCGCCGATGTCCACCGCGCCGTGGAACTTGCCGCTGCTGTAGTTGGTCAGGGCCGTCACCGAGCCGGTGTGGGTGCCCTTGACGGTGTGCGCCGTCACGGACGCGGGGATGAGCGCCAGCGCGGCCAGCGCGGCCAGGGAGTTCTTCCAGGTGCTGCTACGCATGAGGTGTTCCTTTCAATGGACTGCCTGTCACGGAGCCTGCTGCAACCGCTGCTTCTCCCTCAGGAGCAGGCTCCACTCCTGAAGGCCCATGCCGAGAACCTGAATCCACGCGTCGGCCTCCCGCGCCAGGCGCGGGTCCATGGCGCGCAGGCGTTGGAGGTCGGGAATCGCGCCCTCGAAGCCGAGCTGCGCGACGCTCTGGAGCAGCGCCTTGCGCACGCCGTCGTCCGTCTCCTCGCGGTACATGGCGAGCAGGGACTCGCGGGCGCCTTGCATCTGCTCCGCCGGGACGCCGCCCAGCGCGTTGACGGCGGCCTTGCGCACGCTCGCGTCGTCGCTGCGCAGCAAGGGCGTGATGCGGTCCGCGGACTCGGCGCTGATTTTCTCCGTGGAGAGGTTGTCCAGGATGCGCGCCGTCACCGCCGGGTCCGTGGAGGCCACCGCGGCCGTCACCGCCGTGTCGGCCGCCGGGCCGTACTGGCCGGCGTACACGTGTGCGTTGTCCTCGATGAGGTTGGTCGCCGCCTCCTGCCGCACCTGGGGCGACTCGTCCCGCACCATGCGCTCGTACAAATCGCCGGTGCGCTCCAGCGCGCCGGTGCGCCGCATCGCCCGCAGGGTGGCGGCGCGCACGGACGGGTCCGCGTCGTGCAGCGCGCGCTGTGCCACCACGTCCATGGCCTGGGTGTCCGCTTCACGTTCCGCGCGGGCCACCAGCGCCGCCGCCAGGTGTTCGGCCATGACGGGGTCCGGCTCCCGCGCGAAGGCGTCGCGAAGCTCAGCGTCCGGCAGCGTGACGGCGGCCTCGCGCAGCAGGGTGCGCAGGTAGCGCTGGTAGGACGGTGAGCCGGAGCCCAGTCCGCGGCGGATGTCATCCATCAGCCCGCGCACGGAGCAGGTGCTGGCCCGGAGCGCGGGCCGCGCGTCGGCGGAGGCCGCGTGCGCGTTGGCGGACAGCAGGGGGAAGAGGGGCAGCGTGAGCAGTAGGCAGAGGCGTTTCATGGAAGCTCCCGTGCTCAGTCGTGACCGACGAGACAGCCGAAGGGGTCCTGGTCGGGCAGGCTGTTCCAGAGCCGGACGAAGTCGTGGAGCCCGCTCGCGTAGAGCTGTTCGAAAATCTGGTAGATGGGCTGGAAGCGCGGGTCGGCCATCGCCATGTTGGCCATGACGGGCAGGGCCTCGCGGCCGGATGCGCGCGCGGCGAAGCGGAAGAGGGCCCACCGCACGCACGTCTCCTGCTCCCGGGCGAAGGCCTGGGCGAACAGCTCCAGCACCTGCTGGTTGTCTCCGGAGATGGAGAGGTTGTGGGCGGCGGCCTCGCGTCCGTCCGGGCTGCCCTCCTGCGTGAGCACCTTCGCGTACCGCGCGCGGGTGTGCTCATCCAGCACGGGCGTGGCGTGCATGGGCGTGGACAGCGCCAGGTAGCGAATCTGCTCGTCGGGGGACTCGGTGCCGATGGCGAGCAGCGCGTCCATGTAGGGCGCGGCGTTGCCCTTCGCCTCGAAGTCGCGCTTCATGACGCGGGCGATGGTGCGCGTGGCGGCCCAGCCTGCCTCGCCGGAGACGGGGTCCTTCGCGAAGGCCGTCAGGGTGTCCAGCGCCGCCGGCTCGAAGCGCTTCTGCGTGTCCAGCGCGGACAGGATGCCCGCGCGCCGTCCGCCGTCGAGCGTGGCGTCCATGCCCTGCGCCAGCAGCTGGGTGGCCACCTGGGCGTGGTGCACCGCCTCCGAGCCACGCAGCGCCGTCAGGAGGACGTCGAACTCGTCGGGCCCCGCGGTGCGCGCCCAGGACAGCACCTGGCTCGCTCGGCCCGGGTCCTGGCCAATCAGCTCCGTCAGGCGCTCCGCCAGGTAGTCCGCGACCAGCGAATCCCCCGACGCGAGCAGCGGCGCGGCCCACGCGCGGAAGTTCTCCAGCGTCACCGCCGCGTCGAAGCGCTCCAGCTCGCGCCAGCACACGGCCTCGTCGAAGCGAGGGGGCGGCGGCTCTTCGTCGTGCGTCCCACCCGCGCCCGCGCGCCCGTCGTGGCCTCTCCCGCCGGATGTGGCCTTCTGGGACGCCGCGGCGGTGCCGCCGGCTTCGGCATCGGACGGCTCGCCATCGCCGCCACGCGACGACAGCAGCGCCACGCCTCCCACGAGCAAGGCCGCGCCCGCGAGCCACGCCAGCGCCTTGGGCACGCGACGGCCCGGAGCGCCCGGAGCGGGGGCGGCGGAACGGTGGATGGATTCTGGAGTCATGGCGCCTGGGCCTGTGAGGGGGTCCAATCCCCCTGAGGGCCCAGCGCGCGCGCCGTCTCAGAAAATCATTTCGCGCGGATTTTCCCGCGCGAGGCTCAGCGGCCCGTCTTGATGCCCAGGCCGCCGCCCTGGCCGGGATTGGCGGGCCGCTTCGTCCCGGCGGCCGGCGTGCTCGGACTGGACTTGCCGCCTCCGGCGCGCCGCAGCTCCAGGCGCAGCTCCTCGTCCGTGGCGGACACCTGCCGTGTCACGGGCTCGTAGCCGTTGAGGGCCAGCGTCACCGACACCGGGGCGGCTCCGGCCTCCAGCTCCAGGCGCAGCGGTGTCTCGCCGCGCTCCTCGCCGTTGACGCTCACCCGGGCTCCAGGGGGCTCGGTGATGACGGGCAGCTTCACGTGGCGCGCCGGCTCGGGGTCCACGTGTGGAGGCGGCTGCACTTCAGGCGCGACTTCCGGCTGGTGCGGCACGGCCACTTCCACCGGCGGACGGACCGGGGTGGCGTCCGCGGGCGAACGGAAGAAGACGATGCCCGCGCCCGCGATGAGCAGGCCCAGCCCCGCCGTGGCCACCGGGAGCCAGGGGATGCGCCGGGCCGGCTCCGGTTGCTGACGGGCCAGGGGCGCGGTGCCTCGCGTCTGCTCCTTCGGCTGCGGCGCGGCGGCGGCGTGCCGCGAGCGCGTCCCGGGGACGGCGCCATGGGGGGAGCCGCGCATGGCCCGCGACGCGGAGGAGCGCCCCGCGGGGCCCAGCAGCCCCGGCACGCCGCTGAGCGACGAGTTGGAGCGCGAGTCCAGGTCCGCGTCCTCCGCGAGCTGGTCCAGCTTCGCCGGGTCCGTCTCATGGGCGATGCGGTCCGCGTAGAGCTCCCGCAGGAAGGCGGCCAGGTGCGCGCTGCTGGAGGGCAGCCGCAGGTTGAGCGCGTAGTCCTCCAGCGCCAGCCGGAAGGCGCCGCAGTCCGGGTAGCGCTGGTCCGGCGAGGGCGCCAGCGCCTTGAGCACCACTTCGTCCAGGCCCGGTGGCAGGCGCGGGTTGAGCTGCGACGGCCGTGGCACCTGGCAGTCCTTCACCAGCCGCAGCGTCATCATGTCCGACTCGCCCTTGAAGAGGCGCTTGCCGGTGAGCAGCTCCCACATGACGACGCCCAGCGCGAACAAGTCACTGCGCGCGTCGATGGAGAGCCCGCTGGCCTGCTCCGGGGACATGTACGGGTACTTGCCCTTGAGGACGCCGGTGGCCGTGTTCTGGCTGCTGGTGGCCGCCTTCGCCACGCCGAAGTCGATGACCTTCACCCCGCCGTCGAAGCCGACCAGGATGTTTTGCGGCGACACGTCGCGGTGCACCAGCCGCAGCGGCTTGCCCTGGGCGTCACGCGCCTGGTGCGCGTAGTCGAGCCCGGCGGCCGCGTCCGCGATGATGCGGAGGATGAGTCCCACCGGCAGCGTCTTGCCTTGCGCGCGGGACGTCTTGTCCAGGCGGCGCACGTCGTCGCCCTGCACGTACTCCATCGCCAGGCAGTGGCGGCCCTCAATCTCTGTCAGGTCGAGGATGGTGATGAGGTTGGGGTGCGTCAGGCGCGCTACGAGCCCCGCCTCGTCCAGGAACATGGAGAGGAACTCATCATCCTCCGCGAGGTGGGGAAGGATGAGCTTGAGGACGACAAGTCGCTCGAACCCCGTCCCATGTTCGCGGGCCAGAAACACCTGACCCATTCCCCCAGAGGCAATCTTGCGTAGTAGCTCGTACTTACCGAATGGCACAGCCATGTGTGCCCGCCAGGATATCGCTCTTTCTTACCTCGTGGGAATTGCTCAGTCGCGAATTACCCCACAGGGTTGGGAACGAGCAGGCAGGCAGGCGTGAACGGCCTGCCCGGCTTTCCGGGGTGAGTCAGGCTTTCATTTTGTAGCCGGAGCGCAGGACGGCGTAGGTGAGCGCGGTGGCCACCACGGCGACGGCGAAGAGGATGCTCCCGCCGCCCAGGGGCGAATAGATGCTGCGGCCGAGCATGCCGTAGCGCAGCCCTTCCACCATGTAGACCATGGGGTTGAAGAGGCTGACGGTGTTCCAGGGCGCGGGCAGCTCGCGCACGGAATAGAAGACGCCGCCCAGGAAGGTGAGGGGCAGCATGACGAAGGTGGGGAAGAAGTTGATCTGCTCGAACTTCTCCGCCCACACCGCGGCGAGCATGCCCAGCACACTGAAGACGTAGGACGACAGGATGAGGAAGTACGCGGCCACTCCCGCGTGCTCCAGGCTGAAGCCGGTGAAGAAGGTGGCCACGGCCCAGGTGAGCAGACCCACCGCGAGCCCGCGCACCATGGCGCCGCCGATGAAGCCCGCCATCAACTCACCGGGCCCCAGCGGGGCCACCAGCAAGTCCACCACGGTGCCCTGAATCTTGGTGATGAACAGCGACGAGGAGCTGTTGAGGAAGGCGTTGTTCGCGATGCCGAGGAAGACGAGCCCCGGCACGATGAAGTGCAGGTACGGCAGGCCCTCCACCGTCTGGACGCGGTTGGACATGGAGACGCCGAAGACGATGAAATACAGCGTGGTGCTGATGAGGGGCGACAGGACGGTTTGCCCCGGCACGCGCATGAAGCGCCGGACCTCCTTCGCCAGAAGGGTCTTCATCCCAAGGACGTTCATGATGAGGGCTCAGGCGGCCTGCTGTGGGCGGCCACGGAGGATTTCGATGAGCACGTCTTCCATGCGAGAGCGGCGCGTCTCCACGTCGGAGATGAGCTGCCCTTCGGCGTAGAGGGCGCGGAGCAGCTCGCCGGACGGGGCGCAGCCATCGCGCTCCACGTAGGTGAGGGTGCGGCCGTCCTCGCTGAGGCGGGCGGTGAAGCGCTTGCCGGCCTCGGACAGGCCCGGCTGCGGCTGCTCGAAAGTGATGATGACGCGGCGCTCGCCGAAGCGGCGCAGCAGGGTGGCCTTGTCCTCCACCATGAGGAGGCGGCCCTCGTTGATGATGCCCACGCGGTCGGCCAGCTCCTCGGCCTCTTCCAGGTAGTGCGTGGTGAGGACGATGGTGGTGCCCTCCGAGGCGAGCTTGCGCACGTAGGTCCACAAGTCGCGGCGCAGCTCCACGTCCACGCCCGCGGTGGGCTCGTCGAGGAACACGAGGCGGGGCTTGTGCACCAGCGCCTTGGCGATGAGCAGCCGGCGCTTCATGCCACCGGACAGCGCGCGCGTGTACGCGTCCTTCTTCGCGTGCAGGTTGAGGGCGGTGAGCACCTCGTCGATGCGCGCGTCATCCGCGGGGCGGCCGTAGAAGCCCAGCTGGATGCGCAGCGATTCGGCCACGGTGAAGAAGGGGTCGAAGTTGATTTCCTGCGGCACGAGCCCGATGTCGTAGCGCGGACCCACCGGGTCCTGGTCCAGGTCCTTGCCGAAGACGCGGATGCTGCCGGAGGACTTCTTCACCAGGCCGCAGACGCTGCCAATCATCGTCGTCTTGCCCGCGCCGTTGGGGCCCAGCAAGGCGAAGATTTCACCGGGACGGATGGCGAGGTCCACGGTGTGAAGTGCCGTGAACTCTCCGTAACGCTTGGAGAGTCCCTGGAGTTCGAGGGCGGGGACGGACATGGCGCGCTTCCTGTAACACCTCCGGTCGCGCGGCGCTCGCCTTGTGTGCGGGCGCGGTGTCCGTCCCTGGCGACTCGCTATCGCAAGTCGGGCAGGGTGGCGCGTCGCGTTGTCCACCCGGTGTCATTCCCGCATGGCGACTTCCTGGAGCGTGCCCTCGCGGCACTGGAAGACCGCGAACGCATCCGCGCCCTGCTCCACGCTGGCGAGGCACCGCACGAGCGAACGCTGGCCGCCGGGGTGCTGGACGGTGCCGGCGTAGGGCCGGTGCAGGTGGCCACAGAGGACCAGCCGGGGCTGGAGCGCGTCCACCAGGAGCCGCGCGTACGCGTTGCCGACGAGGTCGTGGCTCGCGCTGCGGCGCTGTCCCTGGAAGTCGGCGGCCTCCTCGGGCGGGATGATGCCGGAGGGCCAGTCATGCAGCAGGAGTACGTCCGCGCGCCCGAGCGCCAGGACTCGCTCGACGTCCTGTTCGTTGAAGAAGGTGAAGTCCTTGTTGGACACGTCGCCCATCGAGGCCAGCGGCGGGCGGGACTTGCAGAAGGTGGCTTCGCGGTGGATGCCAGACAGGCCCGCCACGCGGAGGCCGTTCAACTCCACCACGCCGCTCCGGCCCAGGTAGTGGCAGTGCGGCGCCAGCTCGAAGCCCTCGGGGTACAGGTCGAGGTGACCGTAGGGCTCGTGGTTGCCGCCGATGAAGTAGACGGGCCAGGGGAAGCGGCGCCGTCGCTGGTGGTAGGCCTCGAAGTCCCCCAGGTGCCTGTGCTTCATGGGTGCGGCCATGGTGACCAGGTCGGCGTCGTGACGGTGGGGCTCGAAGTCGCCCACCTGGAGCACGAAGTCGAGCGGCCTTCGGCTGCGTTCCTCCCAGGCAGTGAGGTGACTCACCATCCGGTGCATGTGCCCGTGGACGTCGCCCACCACGGCGAAGAAGAACGTCTGGGAGGAGGACATGGCGGTTTCCGTTCTGGGGGCAGCGGACCAGGAGGTTCAGGCTGCAATCGCGGGCGAGGACGGGGGCGGTGCTTTGGGACTGACGGGTGGTTCGTGTGCGGGTGGCCTTAGAGGGCTCCGGCGAGCCGCGTTCGCAGGCGCCTGAGGCCTTCGTCGATGCGGTCTACTGTCACGCCGCCGTAGCCCAGCACCCAGCCATGGCGGGTGGGCGTCCCGGCGAAGTAGCGAGAGAGTTCTTCGATGCCGATGCCCGCGTCACGGGCCCGTCGTGTGAGCTCCCGCTCCAACCGGGCGCCGCCTCGCGTGAAGGCGACGCACAGGTGCAGGCCCGCGACGGATGGCAGTTGCTCAAAGGCGTCTCCAAAGTGGTGGCGGAGTTTCTCCGACAGCCGCGTGTGCCGTTGCTCGTACTCGCGCCGCGTCTTTCGCAGGTGCCGGGCCAGTGCTCCCGTGTCGATGAAGCGCGCGAGCGCCGCCTGCGCGGGAAGCTGGCTGTGCCAGTCCGTCACCTGCTTCGCCAGCCGGAGCTCTCGTTGGAGCGAGGGCGGCGCGACGAGGAATCCCAATCGCAGCGCGGGGAGCAGCACCTTGGAGAACGAGCCCACGTAGAGGACTCGGCCCGAACGGTCCAGGCTGTGCAACGTCTCCAAGGGCCGGCCGCCGAAGCGGAACTCGCTGTCGTAGTCGTCCTCGATGACCACCGCGTCGCGCCGCCGGGCCCAGTCGAGCAGGGCCCTGCGGCGCGCGGGCGACATCACGATGCCCAGCGGGAACTGGTGGGACGGCGTGACGTAGACGAGGCGCGTGTCGTCCGGCAGCGCCTGCATGTCGAGCCCCTCCTCGTCGACTGGCACCGGAACCACGCGGGCTCCGAGTGACTGGAACAGGAGCCGTGCGGGCGGGTAGCCGGGTTCCTCCACGGCGACGCGGTCTCCGGGCTCCAGCAGCACCCGGCCCGCGAGGTCTAGCGCCTGCTGCGCTCCATGCGTGATGAGCACGTCCGACGCTTCGGCACGAACGCCTCGGGAGACGCCCACGTGGCGTGCCACGGCCTCGCGCAGCTCGGGGTGGCCGGCCGGGTCCGCGTAGGCTGCCGTCATCACGGCGGCGCGCAGGTGCCGCGCGAGCAGCCGATGCCAGGTTTCGAACGGGAACAACGCGGCGTCGGGGGTGCCGACGCGGAAGTCATACGGCGCTGGCGGCTCGGCGGGTGGAGGGACGTGCAGCTCGCTCCAGACGGCGCGCGGACGCAGCTTCACACCGCGCGTCGCCGCCGCGCGCGCACATTGTTCCCGGGGCGCGTTCTGGACGAAGCTGCCCGCGCGGCCTCGGCCCACGAGCAGGCCCTCGGCGGCCAGCCATTCGTAGGCTACGCCCACCGTGTTGCGCGAGACGCCCAGCCGCTGGGCCAGCTCACGCGATGGAGGAACCTGCTCACCGTCCCGCAGCCGCCCGTCGAGAATCCGCGCGCGCAGCCCTCGGTAGATCTGCCCCGCGACGTCTCTGCGGTCCTGGAGGTCGACGTGAAGGTCCATGCCAGGAGCCCCTCTAGTTTGGCCCAGTGAGATTCGTCAATTCTGGCCCGGTGGGCGGGCCAGTGAGGGCGCAAGGTGACGGCGTTTCTTCACAGGAGCCATCATGAACGACACGTCCTTGTCCTCTGCGTCCTCGCGCCCGGTCGACCCTGAGCGCATGCCCTGGATTCCCATGGGCCCCGCGGGCCTCTCCTTCAAGCCGCTTCGTTTCTTCCGGGATGGCTCCGGCTGGATGTACCTCTTCCGCTTGGAGCCCGGCACCGTCATTCCCCGGCACCGCCACACCGGCGAGGTGCACGGCTTCAACCTCTCCGGGACTCGCGAGCTGCTCGACACGGGGGAGGTGATTGGCCCCGGTGGCTACGTCTACGAGCCGCCCGGCAATGTCGACAGCTGGCGGGTGACGGGCGACGCGCCGGTCGTCCTGCTGATCACCGTGCGCGGGGCCATCGAGTACCTGACGGAGGATGGCCAGGTCTCCAAGCGCGTCACGTCCGAGGACCGGCTCCAGACCTACCGCCGCTGGTGCGAGGCGAACAGCGCGCCGTTCATGGCCACACTCGAGTGAGCCCCGACGGCATGGTGTGAAGGCACGCTTGTTATGCTGACGCGGTGAAGACCCGGCACCTCAAGTCCGTGCTCCTGGCCCTGACCGTGGCGGGAGTGGCCATCCCCTACGCGGCCTTCGTGCCCTTCGTCGTGGAGCACGGGCTGGATGTTCCACTGTTCGTCGCGCAGGCCGCGGCCAATCGCATCAGCGCGTTTGCATGGCTGGACGTCGTGGTGTCCGCGGTCGTGTTGCTGGTGGCCGCGTACTCCGGCAGGTTCATCCAGCGGAATCAGGCCCTCTTCGTCACCGGCCTCACCCTGGGGGCCGGCGTTTCGGCGGGCCTGCCGCTGTTCCTGTACTTCGCGCTCGATGCCGGCGCGTTCAAGAGGGATTGAAAGAAGATGGATGCCGTCATGGAGCAGGCCCAGAGGGGGCTCCTGGCGGCACCGTTCGCTTTTCCACGCCTGCGGGGCGGGCCAAGGGGCGACGGCTTGTTCCGGGCTGCCCCCACCTGTCGGGGCCGGTCGTTCGAGCCCCACGGGGTTGGGGGACGCTCTCGCCTTGAGTGCGCTGTTGCACCCTGGTATCCGCAGAGCCCCTCACTCCACCTTAAGCAGGAAGGCCCAGATGGCCCAGAATTTCATCTTCACGATGCAGGACCTGCGCAAGGTCAAGAACGGCAAGGAGATCCTCAAGGGCATCTACCTCTCGTTCTTCCCCGGCGCGAAGATTGGCGTCATTGGCCCCAACGGCTCCGGTAAGTCGACGCTGCTGCGCATCATGGCGGGCGTGGACACGGAGTTCTTCGGGGTCGCCAAGCCAGACCCCAGCGCCAAGGTCGGCTACCTGGCGCAGGAGCCGCAGCTCGACGCCTCGCTCGACGTGAAGGGCAACGTCGAGCTGGGTCTGAAGGAGATTCGCGCCACGCTGGACCGCTTCAACGAGGTCAGCGCGAAGTTCGCCGAGCCCATGAGCGACGCGGAGATGGAGAAGCTGCTGGCCGAGCAGGGCCGGCTGCAGGACGCCATCGACGCGGTGAATGGCTGGGAGTTGGACCGCACGATTGAAATGGCCATGGACGCGCTGCGCCTGCCGCCGGGCGACGCGGACGTGACGAAGCTGTCCGGTGGTGAGAAGCGCCGCGTGGCGCTGTGCCGCATCCTGCTGGAGAAGCCGGACCTGCTCCTGCTGGACGAGCCCACCAACCACCTGGACGCGGAGAGCGTCGCGTGGCTGGAGCAGGCGCTCAAGGAGTACAAGGGCACCATCGTCTGCATCACCCACGACCGGTATTTCCTGGACAACGCGGCCGAGTGGATTCTGGAGCTGGACCGCGGCGAGGGTGTGCCCTGGAAGGGCAACTACTCCAGCTGGCTGGAGCAGAAGCAGAAGCGCCTGGAGCTGGAGGAGAAGTCGGAGAGCCACCGCCAGAAGACGCTCAAGCGCGAGCTGGAGTGGGTGCGTGCCTCCCCGAAGGCCCGTCAGGCCAAGAGCAAGGCGCGCATCGCGGCCTACGAGGAACTGCTCAACCAGACGCAGGACAAGCGCGACGCGACGGGCGAGGTCATCATTCCGCCCGGGCCGCCGCTGGGCGGGCTCGTCATCGAAGCCAAGGGGCTGCGCAAGGCCTACGGCGACCGGCTGCTCATCGACGACCTGAGCTTCAAGCTGCCGCCGGGTGGCATCGTGGGCGTCATCGGTCCCAACGGCGCGGGCAAGACGACGCTGTTCCGGATGATGACGGGCGTGGAGTCGCCGGACGCGGGCGAGCTGCGCATCGGCGAGACGGTGAAGCTGGCCTACGTGGACCAGAGCCGCGACGCGCTGGACGGCGACAACACGGTGTTCCAGGAGGTGAGCGGAGGGCTGGACCACCTGGACCTGGGCAAGGCCGGGCAGGTGCCCAGCCGCGCGTACCTGGCGGGCTTCGCCTTCAAGGGGCAGGACCAGCAGAAGCGGGTGAAGGACCTGTCCGGCGGTGAGCGCAACCGCACGCACCTGGCGAAGATGCTCAAGAGCGGCGGCAACCTGCTGCTGCTCGACGAGCCCACCAACGACCTGGACGTGGAGACGCTGCGGAGCCTGGAGGACGCGCTGCTGAGCTTCGCGGGTTGCGCGGTGGTCATCAGCCACGACCGCTGGTTCCTCGACCGCATCGCCACGCACATCCTCGCGTTCGAGGGCGACAGCAAGGCGTTCTTCTTCGAGGGCAACTTCGAGGACTACGAGGCGGACAAGAAGAAGCGCCTAGGCCCCGAGGCCCTGGAGCCGCACCGCATCCGCTACCGGCCGATTACGAAGAGCTGAGCTGCTGCAGCCCGGAGCCACCGTACCGTGAGGTGCGGTGGCTCCACGGTGCTTCAGCAGCTGTGGATGCAGTCCACCGTGTAGAACGGCGTCACGTCCTCGGTGTTGTAGCAATCCGGGTTCGCGCAGGAGCAGTGCAGCGTCATCACGTACTCCGTGAGCGCCTCGTCGTTGTAGTACGTGTACGTGCAGGCCTGGTTGAGCGACTCGGCCTCGGCGACGGGCGTGTACCCCAGGCCGCCGACGACAACCCCCGCGGGAACCGCCAGCACCGCGAACGCCATGAGCAGCTTCTTCATGTCTCTCTCCTGAGTCAGGGCCGGTACTCCCAGTGCCAGGGCTCGGACGGGACGGTGCGCACGAAGCCGAAGTTCTTCGCGTTGTTGGCCATCCACCGGTACGTCGAGGTGCCAGTGCCGCCCGTGTTGACGTCCACCGCGATGCCGCCCTGGTGGTTGGAGTAGCCCGGAGGCGCGGCCAGGTTGCCGGTGCCGTTCTTGTACGCGCGGTACAGAGCTTCCTGCTCCCCCATGCTGCGGAAGCCGCTGTTCACCTTCAGGGTGATGCCCTGCGCGCGCGCCGCCGCGTACATGCGGTTGTACGCCGCCGCCGCGTCCGAGCGCATCTCCTTGCCGTTCGGGACCGACGAGAGCGAAATCTGCCGAGGCTGCCCGTTCACATAGCCCGTGACGACGCGTCCGCCACCGCCTCCGCCCGGGTTGGTGACGGGGCCCTGCACGTTGATGCCCAGCTTGTCCCACGTCTTGGGACCGACGATGCCGTCCGCCACCAGACCGCGGGACTGCTGGAAGGCCTTCACCGCGGACAGCGTCTTCGGACCGAACGCGCCGTCCGCCGTGCCCGACTTGAAGCCCAGCACGTTGAGCCGCTGCTGGAGCGCACGCACCGGCTCGCCCCGCGCGCCATTGCGCAGCGTGGGGCCCGAGCCGCCCGTACCGCCCGCGGAGTTGAGCGCGCTCCACGTCTTGGGCCCGACGATGCCGTCCACCTGGAGCCCACGCGCACGCTGGAAGGACTGCACCGCCGCCTGTGTCTTCGGACCGAACACGCCATCCGCGGCGCCTGGGTTGAAGCCCGCGGCCCTGAGCTTGTTCTGGAGTTGCGTCACGGCCGCGCCGCGCGCGCCACTGCGCAGCGTGGGCGAGGCAGAACGGGACGTGCTGCTGGACGCAGCCGCGGAGGAGCGGGCAATGGCTACCATGGGGGGACTCTTCCCTTAAAAGAAGAATGGAGTTGGACCCATTTTCCCAACCGCTCAAATAAAGTTGCCTGGGATTCCGTCAAAAACGCGTGTCAATCCAAGCGCGCGCTCATGATTGAGCTGCGTTTCGTGGCGTGACGGAAAATTTGCGCCAAGGTGACAGTGGGCAGACGGGATTCGTGGCATTCATTGTTGTGGAAATATTCCACCTTCTTCGTCTGATTTGTCATTGCTGACGCGGGAAGGGGATGTGCGGTGGAGTCGCACGTGTGGCGCCCAGAACTCACCCCTGGTGTGGAGCCGCACGGGCAGGGCCCAGGCACCCAACCTGGCGGCCGATCAAGCCCCGGGGAAACGCCCGTAAAGGCCGTTTCATAGAGAAAATCTCAGGTTCCTGAAGGAACAACCTTGGGAAGTGCCCCGTCGGAAGGCTGTTCTAGTCCGGTCGGGACAAGAAGTGGCCGACGAAGCTTGCATTCGTCCCGCGCTGCTGAATGTTGTCCCCAAGGTTTTTTCTAGGGAGAGAGAGTCATGAAGGGAAGCTTCGCCAAGCGCATCACACTGTTCGTCCTGACCAACCTCGCGGTGGTCGCGATGCTGGCGATCGTCGGGCAGCTCATCGGGGTGGAGAACCTGCTCGCCCGCCGCGGCGTGGGGCTGAACCTGCCGGGCCTGCTCATCATGGCGGCGGTGATGGGCTTCGGCGGCGCCATCTTCTCGCTGCTCATCTCCAAGCCCATGGCCAAGTGGAGCACGGGGGCGAAGGTCATCACGTCGCCGCGCTCGGAGGACGAGCGCTGGCTGCTGGAGACGGTGCACCGGCTGGCCCGCGACGCGGGCATCGGCATGCCCGATGTGGCCATCTACGACAGCCCGGACATGAACGCCTTCGCCACGGGCGCCAAGCGCAACAGCGCCCTGGTCGCGGTGTCCACCGGCCTGCTCCATGGCATGAAGCGGGACGAGGTGGAGGCCGTGCTCGGCCACGAGGTGGCCCACGTGGCCAACGGTGACATGGTGACGCTCACGCTGCTGCAGGGCGTGCTCAACACCTTCGTCATCTTCCTCAGCCGCGTGGTGGGCTTCTTCGTGGACCGCTTCCTCAGCCGCTCCGAGGATGGCGAGGAGAGCGGCGGCTCGGGGCCGGCCTACTTCATCACCAGCATCGTGCTCCAAATCGTGTTTGGCATTGGCGCCAGCATGATCGTGGCCTGGTACAGCCGCCGGCGTGAGTTCCGCGCGGATGACGGCGGCGCGCAGCTGGTGGACCCGGGCGCCATGGCGCGGGCGCTGAACCGGCTGCGCATGCAGCAGGGGGAGCCGGCCATGCTGCCGTCCAACATGCAGGCGTTCGGCATCCGGGGCGGCGGGATGATGGCGCTCTTCTCCAGCCACCCGCCGCTGGAGCTGCGCATCCAGCGCCTGATGGACGGCAGCTGGAAGAGCTGACGCGAGCGCGGTCGTAACGCCGGCACATGTCACGAATGTGTGACATGTGCCGGGCTGTTCCGTGACACGGCGAAGGGGCCTGTGACGGTGAGGCAACAACAAGGGCCCTTGCGTTGCGGCAGTTCATTCCGTCCTGTAACGGGAGCGCAAACTCGAGCCCGTGCGCGCTTTCGCGCTCTGCTGGCAGTTCCGCGCCGTCATGACCCCCACCGCTTCGTTCCGCGCTGCTCTCCAGGTCCTGTTGTCCGGCTCCGCGCTGCTTCTGGCGCCTCTTGCCCACGCGCAGCAGGACGAGGCCGCGCCCTCGTCCTCCACCGAGACACCTCCTGCTTCCGAGCCGACGCCCACGCCGACGCCGGTTCCCGAGGCGGCGATGCCCGAGCCGGAGACGAAGCCCGAGGCGGAGAAGAAGGAGCAGGCCTGGTACGACCGCATCCGCATCCGGGGCTACACGCAGTTCCGCTACAACCGGCTGCCCAGCTTCCGGGTGAATGACGAGCTGGTCAACGACCAGGGCGACCGCTTCCTCGGCAAGAACACCGGCTTTGGCATCCGGCGCGCGCGCCTCGTGCTGTTCGGTGACGTCTCCGACCGCGTGTCCATCTACCTCCAGCCGGACTTCGCGTCGGTCATCGGGGACCAGTACAACGTCACCATCATGCGGGACTGGTACGCGGACATCTTCCTGGACGCGAAGAAGGAGTTCCGGCTGCGCGTGGGCCAGTCGAAGGTGCCGTTCGGCTTCGAGAACCTCCAGTCCAGCCAGAACCGCGTTCCCCTGGATCGCAATGACGGCATCAACAGCGGGCTCAAGGACGAACGCGACCTGGGCGTCTTCTTCTACTGGGCGCCCGACGAAATCCGGAAGCGCTTCAAGTTCCTCGTCGACAACAACCTGAAGGGCTCCGGCGACTACGGCGTGGTCGGCTTCGGCGTCTTCAACGGCCAGACGGCCAACCGCGCCGAGCGCAATGACACGCCGCATGGTGTCGTTCGCGTCACGTGGCCCTTCCTGTTCGGCTCGCAGTACGTGGAAGCGGGCGTGGGCGGCTACTACGGCCGCTTCGACCTCACTGCCTCGCCGCGTGACGGCGCGCCCTACGCGCTCGCCCGGGGCTCCAACATGGTGGACGCGCGCGCCATCGTCAGCCTGGTCATCTACCCGCAGCCGCTGGGCTTCCAGGCCGAGTTCAACCTGGGCCGCGGTCCCTCGCTGGGCGAGGGGCCCGTCGATGGCCTGCTCATCGACAGCCGCCAGCTCCGGGGCGGCTATGCGCAGCTCATGTACAAGCTGGACGGCGTGCTAGGCGTGTCCCTCATCCCCTACATCCGAGGCACCCTCTACGACGGCGGCAAGAAGTTCGAGACGAACGCGCCGCTCTACGACGTGCGGGAGATGGAGATGGGCGCCGAGTGGCAGCTGAACAAGGTCTTGGAGCTGACGGGCACCTACCTCATCTCGGACCGCACCTCGTCCCGCTATCCGTATATCCAGCAGCAGGGACACGTGACGCGCGTCCAGCTTCAGGTCAATTATTGAGCAATTCTGGATGCTGCCGCCGGGTGTCTGTCACAATCCTGTGACTGGTGCGGTGCGTCAGGGCTTGTTCATGTGCACTGGATTTGAACGCTGAGGCTGTTGTTTCGCGGCTTGCGCAACTTTCGGATATTGATCCGGAAAACCATGGAGGCGTCTGACTTACTTCGCCCCCCATGGAGCCGCTGATGACTGGTAGCAACTCCTATCGAATCCGCCAGGGAGATACGCTCAGCGCCATCGCCCGGCGCAACAACACGACCGTCGATGCGCTGGCGCGAGCGAACAACCTCCAGAACCCGGACCGCATCATCGCCGGGAAGACCCTGGTCATTCCGGGCGCCAACGATGGCTTCGAGGCCAATGCGCCTCGTCCGATGCCGCGCCCAGCCAACCGGCTGGCGGGTACGTCACAGAACCGTGACAGCTTTGAGCCTGGCACCGCGCAGGGCACCGTGGCGCAGGGCGTCACGCCGGCGGGCACCGCTGGCGTGTCTGGCACCCAGAATGGCTATCGCAACATCGACCTGACGGCCTTCCGCCAGGGCGGGTCCAACTCCGAGTCCGCCATTGTCGTTGGCACCTCGGAAGGCAACCGCACGCCGAACGGTGGCTTCACGGCGAGCTACGGGGGCCACACCGACCCGGGCAATGCCAAGCACAACCGCGGCTCGTTCTCCTACCAGGGTGGCGGCGCGAACTCCCCGTCGCACGCGGACGAAATCTGGAACCGCGAGCTGGGCCGCGTCACGCCGCAGTACCAGCGCGCCGCCGAGCGCGCGGGCCTGGACCCGAACAACGCGCTGCTGGCCTCCACCTTCTACGACCTGCACACGCAGTCGCCCCGCGCGGCGCAGAACTTCCTCAACCGCGAGCTGCCCAAGCTGGCGCAGGACCCCCGTGGCGTGACGTCCGAGGCGCTCGTCGACGCGCGCGTGAATGCGTTCCGCACGGACAACGGGCAGATCAGCGCCTCCGGCTTCGACCACAACGAGCAGCGCCTGCGCGCCGACCAGACGCGGCGTGAGACGGCGTTGGTCCGGGCCCTGGACGCGCGCGGCTACCGCGACGGCGGCGGCGCGGTCGAAAACGCGCCCATCCCGCGCCCGCGCCCGGAGAACCTCACGGCGGGCACCACGGAGCTGCCCGCCGAGGTCCCCATCCCGCGCCCGCGCCCGGAGAACCTCCAGGCCTCCAACACCACCGAGGGCGCGACGCCCACTGACTTGAGCGACACGGCGGAGATCGCGCCCGCGGCGGACCGCCCGGCGGTGCAGACGGCCACGCCGTGGGTCAGCCAGTACAACGCGTCGAAGGTGGAGCGTGCCGGTGACAAGGCCTGCTTCCGCGCCGCGGTGGTGATGGCCGCGGGCGCCGGGGCCACCGTGACGGGGCCGGACAACCGCATCCAGGTGGCCACGGGGGATGACCCGAACGGCGGCGTCACGGTGAATGCCGCGGCGGCGCGCCGGGGCCGTGAGTACATCGATGGCCAGCTCGACGCGGGCAAGCCCGTCGTCGTGGGCGTGGACCACCGCTCTGGCCGGAACTCGGACAACGTGGACGGCATCACCGACCACTTCGTGGTGATTACGGGCCGCGGCACGGACGAGCAGGGCCGCACGTACTACACGTTCCACGACCCGGCGACGAACCACGAGCAGCGCGGCGCGGACACCAACCCGAACAACCGCTTCTACGTGGACCAGGACACGGGCAACCTCTACCGGGAGGGCCCCACCACGGGCAACGTCGTCCAGCGGCACTTTGAAGTGTCGATGGTCCGGCCGAACGCCTAGCCGTTCCGCTGGGAGACGTGCAGGGCGCTGGGAAGCCCTGATTCCAGGCGCACCCGAGGCGGGAAGGAGTGACTTCCCGCCTCCGGGCGTTCAGTCAGGAACTGGGCGCGGGCGCGCGGCGCGATATGGTCGCCTGTGCCCCGAGGAGCCATGAACTTCGTCTTCATCTCCCCCCACTTCCCTCCGCATTACTTCCACTTCATCTCCGCGCTGCGGGAGCGGGGCGTCACGGTTCTGGGCATCGGTGACGCGTCCTACGAGTCGCTCCGCCCCGAGCTGAAGGAGTCCCTGCGCGAGTACTACTTCGTCCCCAGCCTCATGGACGAGGATGCGCTCACCCGCGCGGCGGGATACCTCACGTGGCGGCACGGCCGCATCCACCGCATCGACTCGCTCAACGAGTCCTGGCTGGAGGTGGAGGCGCGCTTGCGTGGGGACTTCAACGTGCCGGGCCTGCAGCCCGCGGACATCCACCGGCTGCGCTCCAAGTCCGGCATGGCGGAGGTGTTCCAGGAAGCGGGCGTGCCGCACCCGGACCTCATTCGCGTCCGCGACGCCGCGCAGGTGAAGGCGTTCGCCGCGCGCGTGGGCTACCCGCTGGTGCTCAAGCCGGACGTGGGCGTGGGCGCCGCCAACACCTTCAAGGTGGCCAGCGACGCGGAGGTGGACGCGGCCCTGTCCTATCCGCTGCCCACCACCTACGTGGCACAGCCCTTCGTGCGCGGCACCATCGTCACCTACGACGGCATCGTGGACCGGCACGGCGTCATCGTCTTCAACCTCAGTCACGAATACAGCGACGGAGGCATGGAGACGGTGGTGGAGCAGCGCGACATCTCCTTCTGGAGCCACAAGGAGATTCCCCCCGCGCTGGACGTGCTGGGCCGGCAGGTGGTGGCCGCCTTCGGCCTGCGCGAGCGCTGGTTCCACCTGGAGTTCTTCCGTCTGCCAGATGGCCGCTTCATGGTGCTGGAGGCCAACCTGCGGCCGCCCGGCGGCTTCATGGTGGACATGATGAACTACACGTGTGACATCGACGTGTACCGGCTCTGGGCGCGGGTGGTGACGGGCGACCCGGTGGCGGACTTTCGCTTCACGCCGCGCTACCACGTCTGTCACAGCGCGCGCCGCAAGTCCCGCCGCTACCGGCACCCGCACGCGGACGTGGAGAAGAAGCTGGGCACGTCACTCATCCTCCACCGCGAGCTGCCGAGCATCTACCACAGCCTCCTGGGCGAGGAGATGTACCTCACCCGCCACGCGGACATGGACGCCCTGCGGGATACGGTGCGCTTCATCCAGGACAAGGCGTAGCGCGCTCAGCGCGCCGCCCAGGTGAGCTGGTAGGTGGTGCTGTCCGCGTCCTCGTGGATGCGCGCCACGCGGGGGGACTCGGCGCCGCCCAGGCGCAGCAGGGACTCGAAGAGCGCCTCCGCGTAGCCGGGCGCGTCCACCCGCGAGTTCATCCGCATGGCGTAGGTGGTGGGGCCCTGCTCGGTGAGCTCCACCTCCGTGTAGTTGTCGGTGGCGCGCAGCGTCTGCGGCAGGCGCTGCACCAGGCGGCGGGGGCCCAGCAGCCGCATGACGCCGTACACCGCGCGGCCCAAGACGGTGCGCCCGTAGCCCTGCACGTGGCGCTCGGCGAGCTGGCGGAAGGCCTCCTCCCGGGGCAGGCCCGGAAAGGCCTCCTCGACGATGACGTCGAGGCACTTTCCCCACAGGAGCACCGGATAGCCCGGCAGCAGGGGCCGGTCCAGGTCGATGCCCGCCTGCCGCAACCGGTGCTTGAGGCGGGGCGACACGCTGCCGCGCAGCCCGTGCTCGAGCAGGCCCTCCACCACCTGGACGTAGACGAGCCGCTGCTCCAGGGGAACCGCCCTGCGGTGCTTCATTCGAAGCGCCTCACCCCAGCAGCCAGCGCATGGCGGAGGGCAGGCGCCGCTGCCAGTCCCGCTCGTGGTGCCCGCCGTGTGGATCCAACACCAGCGCCAGTTCGTGGTCCGCGTAGCCCAGGTGCTTGAGGTGCTCGTAGAAGGCGCGCGTGGATTCGCCGTAGTAGACGGGCACGCCGCTGGCGTCCGTGTACTCGTGGGCGCCCGCGTCCAGGTAGATGCGCGTCCAGCGGCGGCTGTGCGCCGACCATGCGCCGAAGAGCTGGTTGGCGCCCCACGTCACGGTGGGAGACAGGGCGCCGATGCGGCCGAACACCTCCGGATAGCGGCACCCGAGGTAGAGCGAAATCAGGCCGCCCAGCGACGAGCCCATGGCGCCCGTCCACTGCGGCTCCGTCCGGGTGCGGTAGGTGCGGTCCACCAGCGGCTTGAGGTGCTCCACCAGGAAGCGGCCGTAGGCCTCGCCGCGCGCGTGCATCGGGCTGCGCGGTTCATTCCACGGCGAATAGTCGTGCACGCGCCCCACGCCCGAGTCCACCGCGACGATGAGCCACGGCTCCAGGCTTCCTTCGCCCACGCCGTGCTCCAACGCGAGGTTGGCGCACCAGGTCTCGAAGAGGGCGGATTCGGGGTGGGCGAACACGTTCTGCCCGTCGTGCATGTACAGCACGGGGAACCGATGGCCCGGCATCGCATCGTATGCGTGGGGGGTGTAGACGCGCACGGTGCGCGCGAAGCCCTCCTGGGGGGAGGGGAAGTCTCGGACGATGTGGACGTGGCCCATGGGAACCGGGTGCCAGCATACCTGGAGGGGGTGACCGGTCGGGAAGCGCTGGCCCCGGGGATGCACAGGCGACGGGCGGACCGCGCGGTGCTCCCAATCTGCGTGGAAAGCTGCTTAATCTGGAGTTCCATCATGGAGCTGGAACACCCGCATCTGGCGGTCCTGCTGCTCACCACCGAGTCCGACTTGCGCGAGGCGCGGGAGGCCTTGGATGGCAGCGAGGAGTCACGCCTTCGTTACGTCGCCGCGGAGAGCCGCGCGGAGGCCGCGTACTTCCTGGCGTGGGACCTGCTGGAAGTCGACCCGCGCATGGGCCGGGCCTGAGCTCCTGACACGCGTGTCCCGCCTTTGGACGGCGCGTCCGCGTGCCGGACGGCCCGTGAGAAGGGGGCTGCTGTAGGGAATCGTGGTCCTGGATGTGCACAAGGCGCGGTGCGTGCGTCGGGTGCTCTGGGTGGGATGGTGTTTGGGTTGGTGGCTGGCGGGCGCGCTGCCCGTGCATGCCGCGCCGTATGAAGTGGAGCCCGAGTCCGTGGGCGCGCAGGACCTGCTCGCGCTCGTGGAAGAGGGCGCCATCTCCGCCGAGACACTCTCCACGCTGCTGGCCTTGCGACGGACGGGCGTGGACCTGGGGCTGGCGTCGCGTGCCTCGCTCTACGGCTTGCCGGGGCTGACGTACTCGGACGTGGATGTGCTGCTGCGGTCGCGGGGAGAAGGCGGCGCCGCGGGTGGCGCGTTGACGGAGGCGGCGTCGCGGCGGCTCGCGCCGTTCCTGGAGGTACGGACGCCAGGACGGCTGTCGGGTGACGCGCGGTTGATGATGGCCTTCGCGGCGTCGGATGGGCTGCCGCCACCGTTGGCGTTGCAGGTCCGCGCTGGAGGGCTCGCGGGGCTTCGGGTGGGACTGCTGACGACGCTGGCCCGGCGGACGCTGGAGCCTCCGCGCAGGGACGCGCGGCGGCGTGCCTTCGTGGTGGAGGCGCCCGGGACGTCCGTCATGCTGCCCAAGCTGTACGTGCAGTGGACGGGAGCGCGCGCGTCGCTGCTGGCGGGGACGTACCGGCTGGGCTTCGGACAGCGGCTCACGCTGGACACCACGGCGCTGCCGTCACCCGACGGGTTCCTTCCTGACGATAACGTGCGTCCTCCGGCGGGATTGGAGCGCGCGTGTCTGGCGGGCGGTGCGGGTTGCGAGCCCGAGGAACGCCTGTCGGACGTCACTCCGGACTTCCGCTGGGACGAGGGCTTTCGGGGCGTCGCGGGCACGGTGCGAGGTCCGCTGGGGACGGGGGCCGCGCTGTCGCTCACCGGCTTCGGCTCGTATCAGTCCCGTGCGCTGGCTCGGCATGCGGTGCTGGACCGCTCGTTGTGTCCGTCGTCCGCCCGAGGCGTGTGCAAGGCCCCTGACGTCTGGGTGTCCGTGGCGGAGGGGCGATGGGAGAAGCTCACGGCACGGACGCTGCCGGGGATGTTCCGAGAGCTGGCGGGCGGTGGCAACGCGACGCTGGCGCTGTCGTCGCGGAGCCATGTGGGGCTCACCGGTTGGATGGCTCGGCCCGTGTGGGGCCAGGAGGGGGCGAAGCTCGACTTCCAGCCCAACGCCCGCTACCCAGCGGGAGGTGCCTTTGGCGCATTCGGGCTCGACGCCGCGTGGGGGCGTGGCGCGCTGGACGTCTTCTTTGAAGGCACACGCAGCTTCGATGCCGCGCCGGGTGGCGGCGGGGACTTCGGTGCGGTGCAGCGCACCGTGCTGTCAGGGGAGTCGCGCGAGCTGGAGCTGTCGCTGCGCTACTACGGGCGCGGTTTCGCCAATCCCTACAGCGGCGCGACGTCAGGCCCGGATGCGCTGGAAGGACTGCGCGTCCGCAACGAGCTGGGCGCCCGGCTGCGCTATCTCCACCGTGAGGAAGGCGCATGGCGGCTGCGAGGGCAGGTGGACGCCTGGACGCTGCCCGCGGATGGGGCGGTGTCTGGGAGCGCGGGCACGCTGCATGCGCGTGCCTCGATGCGCGGGGACCTTCGGGTGCGGCCCTGGCTTCAGCCCTCGCTCCAGGTGGAGTTGCGTGACAACGGCGTGGGTGGGATGGGGGCGTGCGCGGATGACTCGCTCTCCGCGCAAGAGGTGGCGGACCTGTGCGCCAGCGCGCGGTACGGCGTCACCGCCCGGGTGCGCTCCGACGTCGCGAAGGGGCTGACGGTTTCGCTCCAGTACGGACATGCGCGCGTGCAGGCACCCGAGACGAAGGGACTTCGCGACGACGCGCAGGCGGTGCTGGATGTCCGTGCCCAGCCGCTCGCGTCGCTGAAGTTGCATGGGCGACTGGTGTGGAAGGACCAGGACCTTTCCGAGCGCAGCCGGCTTCAACAGGAGCTGCGGACCGCGCTGGATGTCGCGTGGAGGGTGTCGAGCGCCGTGTCCGCCCGGGGCCGGTACGCGTGGGTGCTCGACTTGAAGGACGCGCGCGTGGCGCGTGTGCCTCCCGACCCGCCGCGCCACCTCTTCCACCTGGAGTTGGAGACGCGCTTTTGACGGAGCTGAACGTGAGGGGGCAGGGCATGAAGGGCTGGGGCAGGTACTTGGGGTGGGGCTGGTTGCTGGGGTTGGCGGGCGCGTGGGCGTGTGGTGGCACACCCCTGGACGAAGACGTGGACGCGGCGTGCGCGGGGCTGTTGCCCGGTGATGTCGTCATCACCGAGTACCTCAACGACCCGGTGGGGTCGGACACGGGCCAGGAGTACGTGGAGCTGCACAACCCCACGCGCATCCCCGTGGACCTGTATGGGCTGACGCTCTACGCGTCCCGCTCGGATGGCTCGCAGGAGAAGGCCTATGCCGTCCTCGATGAGATGACGGTGGCGGCGGGGGACTACCTGGTGCTGGGCGACGTGCGCGACGGGCCGGTGCCCGCGCACGTGGACCACGCCTATGGCGACGGGCTGGGGGCGTTGGGGAACTCAGGCGGACGGCTGGGCATCCGGTGCGGTGAGCGGGTCCTGGACGAGGTCCAGCTCTCCGCGCCCGCGAAGAGCGGGGTATCGCGCATCTACGACGGACGCCTGGTGCCGGACATGGCGGGGAATGACGACCAGGCTCGCTGGTGTGACTCGCCCGACGCCGGTGTCGGCGGGACGCTCCAGGGGAGTCCTGGCGCCGCGAACGCCCCCTGTGGCCCCGTGGGTGACGCGGGTGTCCCCGCGGACGCGGGTGTGGTGGCGACGTGCAGGCCCGCGGGCGCCGATGCCGGGAGACCTGTCCTGCTTCCGGCGCCTGGAGACCTGGTCATCACTGAGCTCATGGCCAATCCGCGTGGCGACGACACGTTGGGTGAGTGGGTGGAGCTGCGAGCCACGGCCCCCGTGGACCTCAACGGCGTGACGCTGGTCGCCGAGGCGGGTGAGGCGACGGTGAAGGCGGACGGTTGCCTGTCACTCGCGACGGGGGAGTACGCGGTGCTGGCCCGTCGCACGGATGCCACCCTCAACGGAGGGCTTCCTCCGCCCGTGGCGACGTTCAACATGGACCTGCGCAATGCGGGCGGTCGGTTGCAGGTGAAGGCCGGGGGCGTGGTGGTCGACGCGGTCGATTACGGTCTGGCGATGGATGGCGTGGCCACGCAGGTGTCCGCACCGCTCGCGGATGCTGTCCAGAATGACGCGCCCTCCGCATGGTGCGCAGCCACGGCCGCCTATGGCTCGCGCGGTGACCTGGGGACGCCCGGTCGTGGGAATCGTGTCTGTGAGGGAGACGGAGGCACGCTGGGCGGCGCTGGCGACGGTGGAACCTCCGATGGCGGCGTGGATGCCGGGACGCTCGAGGACGGATGTATTGACCGGACCACCGGAAGGACGCGCGCGCGCAGGGTTCCCGATGGGGGCTCGCTCGTCCTCACCGAATTCATGGCGGACCCACAGGCGGTAGCGGACGCCATGGGGGAGTGGGTGGAGGTGCTCGCGCTGCGCGACGTGGACCTCAATGGTGTGTCGCTGTCCAACGAGAGCGGGAGCCGCTCGACGTTCGACTCGGCGCTGTGTCTGGCAGTGAAGGCAGGAGGCCGCGCGGTCCTGGCGCGCAGTGAGGACGCGTCCCGCAATGGCGGGCTGCCCGCGGTGCTCGGCACCTTCAACTTCAACCTGGCGAATACAACGGGCAGCCGGAAGCTCGAGCTCTCGGTGGAAGGGCGCGTGCTCGACGCCGTGTCGTGGACCGGCGCGGCCATCCCGGGTGTGTCCTCACAGCTCGACCCCGGGCGCAGTGACCCTCAACGCAATGACTGGCCCGGGAGCTTCTGTCCCACGCCCGAGTCGGCCCGTTATGGCCGGGGAGACCGGGGCACGCCGGGAGGGGTGAACCGCTCATGCGCGCCTTGATGAAATGTGCGTTGGCCTGTTTGCTGGCGGCCTGTGGCGGAGGTGACGCGGAAGTCTCTTGCGGCCCCGCTTCAGGACGGGTGGCGGAGGTCCTGGATGGGGACACGGTCGTCCTGGAGAGCGGCGAGCGTGTTCGCTACCTGCTCGCGGATGCACCGGAGCGCACGGGCGCGGGCGGTGACTGCTTCGGTCCGGAGGCGCATGCCTTCAACCGGGGGCTCGTCGAGGGCAGGCGGGTAGCGCTGACCTATGGCGAGGCGTGCGAGGACCGCTTCGGCCGGCGCCTCGCCTACGTGTCCGTGGACGGTCGCGAGGTGAACACGCTGTTGGTGGAGAGAGGCCATGCCTGCGTGCTCCACGTTCCTCCCGCGGGCCGTTCGAGACGCGCGGAGTTCGAGGCACTGGAGGCGCAGGCCCGGTTGGCGAGGCGCGGTGTCTGGGGGGCCTGCGCGCCCGTCCCCTGTCAGCGGTGAGCCACCTGTCGGACGAGGCACCGCCGTGGCTGCCTCTCCCGCGAGGCATCATCCGAGCCCGACTTGGAGACGGGCAGTCCCGCCGGGGGGCGGGATGTATCCCAGTGGTAACAGCCACGCGCGGCCCGCATGGAGAGGGCGGGCGTTCCTGGTTGGGGGGCTGGTGAGGACATGCCAGGGCAATCATCGACCACGAAGGCGCGCGCATGAGTCCAAGCGTCACGCCGACGCTCTCGCTGCCGGACGTCTTGGAGGTCCTTCGGGAGGACATCATCCGGCGCCTGATGGCGGGGGTGGGCGCCGCGCTCGGAGCGCTCGCGCCCCTGGCGAGCGCGGATGCGGGGGGCCTTCACAAGCTCGTGGGGCGGCTCGGGGCGCTGCTCCGAATCCCCTCCATGGCGGCGCGGCTGGCGGAGGCTCGCGCCCTGGGCTGTGAGTATGGACGTGAGCGCTACCTGGCGGGCTTCAGTATCAGCTCGCTGGTGCTCGAGTATGGCGCGCTGCGCGACGCCATCCTCGAGAGCCTGGATGCCGTGGGCTGGGTCCCCGAGCTCGCGGGGCTGCGCGCGCTGGCCCAGGTGCTCGACGCGGGGCTGGCGGAGGCGGTGGGCCAGTCCTCCCTGGAGGACGAGCGCACCGCGCGGGCGACGGGGGCCTGGCTGCACGGGCTGCTCGACCACGCACCGACGCTCATCTACGCCAAGGACACGGCGGGCCGGTACCTCTACGTGAACCACGGTTTCGAGAGGGCCTCCGGTAAGCTCCGGCGCGATGTGATGGGGCGCACCGACTTCGACCTGTTCTCCGCGGAGGTCGCCAGCACCTTCTCCGGCAATGACCGGCAGGTGCTGGACTCCGGCCAGCAGCTCACCATCGATGAGCACGTGCCGCTCATCGACGGGCTGCACGTCTTCCAGACCCTCAAGTTCCCCCTGCCGGACGCGCAGGGGCGTGTCGTTGGCGTGTGCGGCTTTTCCACCGACTTCACCGAGGCGAAGCGGCTGGAGCGCGAGCGGGACGAGGCCCGCGAGCACTTGCGCCGCATCGTCACCCAGTTGCCCGTCATCCTCTGGGCCACGGACGCGCAGGGCATCATCACCCTCTTCGAGGGCGAGCGGCTGAGCGCGCTGGGGCTGGAGCGAGGCGCCTACGTGGGGCGCTCCGCGTTCGACGTGTACCGCGACCGGCCGGACCTCGTGGCCGCCACGATGCGCGCCCAGGAGGGGCAGTCCTTCACCCTGGAGGTGGAGATGGCGGGCTCCTATTTCATGACGGGCGTCTCCCCCGTCATCGGGCCCGACGGCAGCGTGATGAGCGTGGCGGGCGTGTCGCTGGACATCAGCGAGCGGCGGCGCGCCGAGGAGGTGCTGCGCCAGTCGGAGATGCGCTACCGGCTGGCCACGCTGGCGACCAGCGACGTCATCTACGACTGGGACCTGGACGCGGGGACCGTCGAGTGGAGTGAGTTGGCCGCCGCCCAGTTCCGGCTGGCCTCGCGCGCCCCGCCGCGGGACATCGCGTGGTGGACGGAGCACATCCATCCGGAGGACCGCGAGCGGATTGCCCGGGACATGCAGGCCGTCATCGACCAGGGCGCGAGCCATTGGGCGGACGAGTACCGCTTCCTGCGCGGGGATGGCACCTGGGCCGTGGTCGCCGACCGGGGGCAGGTGGTCCGGGACGCCGAGGGCCACGCGGTGCGCATGGTGGGCGCCATGCAGGACATCACCGAGCGGCGGGCCACGGAGCTGGAGGCGAAGCGGCGCGCGGAGTTCGAGCAGCTCCTCATCGGCATCGTCAGCCACGACCTGCGCAACCCCCTCGCCGCCATCAGCATGTCCGCCACCGCGCTGCTGCGGCGGGAAGGCCAGGATGAACGGCTCCGCAAGGGCCTGGGTCGCATCCTCTCCAGCGCCGAGCGCGCCACGCGCATGCTGAGGGATTTGCTCGACTTCACGCAGGCCCGGCTGGGCGGTGGCATTCCCATGGAGCCCCAGTGGTTGGACCTGCACGAGCTGACTCGGCAAGTGGTGGAGGAGGTCCGGCTCACCCGCCCGGAGCGGACGCTGGAGCTGGAGTGCCGGGGAGACGGCTACGGGCTGTGGGACGCGGACCGGCTGGCGCAGGTCATCACCAACCTGGTCAACAACGCGCTCAGCTACAGCCCGGAGCACTGCCCGGTGCGCATCCGCACGCATGGACTGCGCGATGACGTGCTGCTGACCGTCCATAACGCGGGCGGGCCCATTGAGCCGGAGCTTCGGACCCGCCTGTTCGAGCCGATGAAGCGCCCGGAGCGCAAGGGCGCCCGGGGCGGACTGGGGCTGGGCCTCTTCATCGTGAAGCACATCGTGGATGCCCACGGCGGCGCGGTCCGCGTCCACTCCACGGAGCAGGAGGGAACCACGTTCCAGGCCCGCCTTCCCCGCCAGCCCATGCCGCCTGCTCGCCCGGACGTTGACGCTCCGTGACACCGTGACGCTTGCTCCAGGGGGCCCAGCCCGGCTAGCACTGGGTCCGTGGTGACACGTCTTCCCTGGAGGGTTTCATGAAGAAGGTCCTCATCGGACTGGGCATCGGCTGCGGTGTCTTCATCCTGGCGGGCATCGGCTTGATGCTGGCGGGTGGCATCTGGGCCAAGAACAAGTTTGGCGGCAGCATCGAAGCCATGCAGGCGATGCAGGCTCAGGAGCAGGAGCTGACACAGCTCAACGCCAGCAATCCATTCAAGGCGCCCCCGGAGGGGCAGGTATTGCCGTTGGACGAGCAGCGGCTGCTGGCCTACCTGACGGTGCGCGAGTCGGCGCTGCCGGCCTTCAAGGCCTTCGAGGTGAAGTCCAAGGAGTTCGAGGCCCAGCACGAGGGCGACGGTGACGAGAAGCCGGGCTTCAACGCGGCCGTGGACGCCGCGGGCCTGTTCATGGGGCTGATGGCGGACGTGCGCAAGGCGTACATCGCCGGCCTCAAGGCGCAGGGGATGTCGCCCGCCGAGTTCCAGAGCATCACCACCACTGTCTACGCCTCCATGGTGGCCGACAGCCTGGACCAGATTGGCGCCGCGGCGGAGCAGGGCCGGAAGATGATGGTGACGCAGCTGGCCGAGGTCGACAAGCGGCTGGCGGACGACTCGCTCGCCGACGAGGAGCGCGCGCAGTTGGAGGAGGCCCGGGCGCAGCTCCAGGAGACGCTGGACACGATTGAGGAGACCCACGCGAACGAGGAGCAGCCGCTGTCCGAGGAGTCCAAGAAGGCGGCCGCCGCCAACGTGGCGCTGCTGAAGAAGCACAAGGAGCGCGTGGAGCTGATGGCCAACGTGGCCTTCGACGGCTTCGTGTTGGGTGGTGCCGGCGCCGACGGTCAGGCCGCGGGCCTGGAGTAGCCGTTCCGCCGTGTCATGGGCGTTCCCGGCTCAGGCCTCCCGTTCCACGGGGGCGCCGGGCCGGGACGCCGCCGCCGCGCGTGCCTCCCGCCGCCGCGCGCGCTGGCTGGCCCACGCCGCCCCCGTGATGAGCGTGACGATGATGAGCACGGACGTCATGGGCAGGACGTGGAGCCACGGCTCCAGCACCATCTTCAGCCCCGCGAAGGCCAGCACACCCGCCAGGCCGTAGTGCAGGTAGCGCAGCGTCCCGACGGTGCCCGCCAGCACCAGGTAGAGCGCGCGCAGCCCCAGGATGGCGAAGGCGTTGGAGTTGTAGAGGGGGCACGGAGTCCACCGCGAGCAACACCAGCACCACGGCCCAGAAGACAATCCACATCCATGGCGGCACGCTCTGCATGGCGGAGTCAACCGATGCATGCCTGCCTCCGCGCGGGCGTGCGCACCCTGGTTGCGCCCCGCGTTGCAGTTGCAGGCGTTTTTCACATGCGCAATGGATTGCGCCCGCCAAAGGTAGGCGCGTGTGGCCTTCCGTCCGCCCGGCCTCTCCCTTTGCGGCCAGCCGTCCGTGAGATATGCAAGCGATTGAATACAACGAAAGTCGCTTCGCGCGGGGAGGGGCGCGTGAACCTTTGAGGAATGGAGTTGGACGTCTGATGAACAAGGTCATCTTCGCCTGTGTACGCAACGCTGGCCGCTCGCTGATGGCGGAGGCGTTCTTCAATGTGATGGTAGACCCCCAGAAGGCGCGCGCCGTCTCCGCGGGGACGCAGCCTGGCGACAAGGTGCATCCCGAAGTGCTCGCGGCCATGCGGGACATCGGCATCGACCTGCACGACGTGAAGCCCCGCCTGCTCACGGACGACCTGGCCCAGGACGCGCAATGGCTCATCACCCTGGGATGTGGCGAGGCCTGTCCCCAGGTGCCGGGGCTCCAGCGCGAGGACTGGCCGCTGGAGGACCCCAAGGACAAGTCGGACGTCCTGGTCCACCGCATCCGCGACGAGCTGGCCGCCCGCGTGGCCGGATTGCTGGAGCGCGAAGGGTGGATGCGCGCCGGCTAGCGCGGCTTCGAACGCGCGCTCATTCCAGGTGGTAGTTGAAGGGCAGCTCGACGGTGACCCGGTCGCCGAGCGCTGGCGGAGGCGGAGGAAAGGGCGCGGCATGCCGCACCGCCTCCTGCGCGGCTTCGCACAGGAGGGGGTGGGGGCAGGGGCCCAGCACCCCCAGGGCCACCAGCTGGCCCTGCACGCCCACGGAGATGCGCAGCACCAAGGACCCTTCGATGCCCGCCATCCGCGCCTCGTGGGGGTAGGGAACGTCCTCGAAGCGGTCGCGGAACATCTGTTCGAAGTAGCGCCGGGCCGCGTCCTCGCGGTTGTCGGGGGCCGTGGCGGGCGGCGGCTCCACGAGCAGCCCCGGGAGGCCTGGCCCCAGGGCGCGCTGGGTAATGCCCGCCACGGCGCGGCCCGCCAGGCTGTCACGGCCATGGGCTGGGATGCCGGCGGGGCGCCCGACGGACAGCGGCTCCGCGAGTTCGGAGGCGCGCGGTGCCGCGGCGGTGCGCGGCGGTAAGGGGGCGCGCAAGGGGCGAGGCCTGCGCGCGGTCCGGGGCCGAGGGGGCGCGGGGGCTGGCCCGGTGACGTCCCCCTCGGGATCCGAAGGTGGCATGGCGGTCAGGCGGAGCACGAGGACTTCTCCCCGAGTGGTTTCGCCTTCGAGCCGTCGCGGTGTGCCGTGCCAGAAAGAGGCCGCGCCGATGAGCGCCGCGGCGTGCAGACCGATGACGGCCAGGACCAGCATCAGCGTGCGTTGACGGCTCCGGGCCCCTGTCTCGTGGTCACGGAAGGCCGAGGCGAACAACACGTCCTCCGGCGCGCGGGCCTTCGCTGGTGCGTCCGGCATGGTGTGCCCCCCTCTCCCGCCCACGTCGCGCCACGGGATGGGGGTAGTGGCGTGCGTGTCGGACGTGAAGGGTTCCTGCGCCGCGGGCGTGTGCGGCGGTCCGCACTCAGCCAGCGCGGTGTCGGGCGGCCTTCAGTGCGGGGACACCGGAGGACGGGGTTTGCGGAACACCACGGTGAGGTTGTTGCTGGGCATGTCCACCACGCGCTCGCGCTCCAGGCCATGCAGGGCGGCCTCGGCGGTGACGGCTTCCAGCGACCTCACGCCCCACGCTGGATTCCTGGCGCGGAGGGAGGCGTCGAACTCCAGGTTGCTGGGAGCCGTCTCGCGGCCCTCGACGAAGTAGGGGCCATACAGGACGAGCAGCCCGCCGGGAATCAGCACCCGGCCCGCGCCTCGCATCAATCCCTGGCAGGCCGCCCAGGGGGAGATGTGAATCATGTTCACGTTGAGGATGACGTCCACGGCCGTCTCCGGCCAGGACTCCGCGCTCGCGTCGAGCCGGCGTGGCGGCAGCAGGTTGGGCGGGCCTTCCTCGGTGCGCCACGCCTCGATGCTCTCCAGCGACTCCGCGTCCACGTCGGTGGGCTGCCAGACGAGGTGGGGGAGGGCTCGGGCGAACCAGGCCGCGTGTTGGCCGGTGCCGCTGGCCACCTCCAGCACCCTGCCGGAGGCGGGAAGGACTTCGCGGAGGACAGCGAGCAGGGACTCGCGATTGCGTTCCGTGGCCGGGGCGTGACGCTTCATCCCCCGGGTTTCGCACATCCGCCGCGTTCCGTGCGAGCGCCGCTGGCCGCCTGCGTGGGCCAGCGGACGCATGGCGTTCAGTCGGGCCGCCAGCGCTCGATGCGCGCGGGGGGCGTTCCATCCTCCACCACGCGGTACAGCGCCACCGTGCGTGCGCCGGACTGCGCGTCCACGGTGTGATGCACGAGGAGCGGCGACACGGGAACGTTGGGGATCGCGGCGCGCACCCGCTGGAGCGCGGCCTCGGGCGTCTGGGCCTCGAGCACGCCCGCCGTTCCGTGCCCTGTCAGCGACGCGTTGATGAGCATCTGCAGTTCCTCGTCCGTGCGGACCTCGTCCGCGAAGACCAGGTCCGGGTCCTGCCTCAGGAACGCGCGGAGTGTGCCAGGCATCGTCATCTCACCTCCGGGCTGGACGATGCTGAAGCGGAGGTCCGTGGCGCGGGGCGTCTCCAACGCGGCCAGCCCGCGCACACCGTCCGGGAGTGCCTCGATGGCCGCGTGGAGCGACGTCGTCCGCCCCGAGCCGCGCGCGCCGGTGAAGAGCACCAACTGCCCCTGGAAGAGTGAGTCGAGCCGGAGGAAGCGCTCCGACAGGAAGTCGGCCTCCTCGGCGGACAGGGGCAGCGAGGCGAACGAGGGGAACGCGTCCCGTGTCCGTGGGTCCCGGGCCACGGAGATGACCCACGGGCCCAGCGCGCCCGGCTGGAAGACGACCCGGAACTCCACCTCCGGGCTGCTGGCGTCGTAGGGGAATGGCACGCTGCCCCGGTCGGGCCGCCGGGCATCGGCGCCGCGTTTCGCGAGCGCCGCCATGGCCTCCGTGAGGGGCCCGTGGAGCGACAGGTCCAGGGCGTGCCGCACCACGCGCTTCTCCGCGCCGAGCAGCCCCGGTGGTGCCGACGTGTCGGGGACGTCATGGAAGAAGAGGCTGATGCCCGCGGCGTCCTGCCCGTCTTCGAGCGTGTCCGCCCACACCGAGAAGTGCGCGGCCCGCGTCTGCCCGGCGATGGCGTAGAGCGCCCGCGCGGCTTCATCGAAAGTTCGCGCTGCGGGCGGCGTGGCCACGGAGCGGTCCTCCCGGGCCAGCGTTTCGAGCAGTCCTGCAATCACGGCGGAGATGGGCGAAGGGGGCGGACTCATGGTGTAACTCCGATGCGGAGACGGCCGACTCTCTCACGGGAGACACCCACCGAAGCGCACCTCCTCTCAGGCGCACCACCCATGCACCGACGTGTCGTGGTCCTCGCCTTCCTCGCTCTCGTTGCCACGGCGTGTTCGGATGCCTCGGAAGCCGGGCCGGCGGACAGCGGCACCGTGCTTCCGGACGGCGGCGGCGACGCGGGCACGCCCACCCGGGCGCTGGAGCTGTGGACGGCCCGGGCCACCCTGGCTCCCGGGATGCCCCCGGTCACCTACGCGGCCGGCCGCCTGGTGATGTATGACGGGCAGCTCTACCGGGCCCGTTCCGCCAGCACGGAGCAGGTGCCTCCGGAGCATCCGGCCGTCTGGGAGCGGCTGCCCCCGCCGGTGGACGACCTGCGCACCGCCCCGGGGAGCGAGTGGGCAGAGCGGGGCGTGGGCCTCCTGCCGTGACTCCGGGTCCGGGTCCGGGCTGGAAGGAACGTTCCGTCCACGCCCGTCTGTTTCCCACCCGGCAATTTCCGGCCCCCCGGGTCGAGTTGGAGTGTCGCCCCCAGATGGCCCTTGGGGGGGTACATTGGGGGCATGGTTCCACGGCAGGTGGACGGGCCGGGCGTTATCTCTGGCGTTACCGTCTCCCAAAGAGGAAAGTTCACCCAGGGCTCCCCTTCCTACCGGGCGAGCGGGCACTGGGATGCACTCCTGCGCCCGCGGGTTACACTGCCAGGCGTGGGTCCCAAGCAGGGCGGGGCGCTTCACATGTGTGTACGGTCCCTTGTTGTCGCGGACCTGCCTGCCACACCTTTAGGTGGGCAGGCCTGAAACCCAATTCGGAGGAGAGTCACCATCATTCGCGAACAGAGAAGCAGCCGCGGCGGGAGCCGCGACCAGAGAACCAATCGCCGTATCCGTGCCCGTGAGGTCCGCGTCGTCGGGTCTGACGGTAGCCAGCTCGGGGTCATGCCTCTCGAGGCGGCCCTGGATCGCGCCCGGACCGAGGGGCTGGACCTCGTTGAAATCAGCCCCATGGCCAGTCCTCCGGTCTGCAAGATCATGGACTACGGCAAGTTCAAGTACGAGGAGAAGAAGAAGGCCTCGGAAGCGAAGCGTGCCCAGGTCACGGTCCTGCTCAAGGAAGTGAAGCTCCGTCCGAAGACGGAAGAGCACGACTACGAGTTCAAGGTCCGCAATACCCGCCGGTTCATCGAGGACGGGAACAAGGCGAAGGTCGTCATCCAGTTCCGTGGGCGTGAAATCACGCACAAGGAGCAGGGCACGGCCATCCTCGACGACGTGGCCAAGGACCTGAAGGACGTGGCCGTCGTGGAGCAGATGCCCCGCATGGAAGGGCGTCTGATGTTCATGATCCTCGCGCCCACGCCGAAGGTGGCGCAGAAGGCCCGCGAGCTGGTTCGTCAGGCCGCCACCGCCGCCAAGCGGACCCCTCCTCCGGGTGCCCCTGCCGCGGGCAAGTCGGCTGGTGCCAGCAGTGGCGCTGGGGAGAAGTCCGAGGAGAAGGCCGAGGAGACGGCCGAGGAGACGAAGGAAGCGCAGGCCGCGCCGGCAGCAGCCGAGGCGCAGAGCCCGACGGCGTCCTGAGGGATTGCCGGCACGCGGTGGGTCTGGGTTCCCACCGCGTGCGGCGCCTCTCGAAAGTTGGGAAGGTGTGGCCGCCGCCACACGGGCAGGCAGCCAGGCGTGGCTCGCCGCCCACACATCCGGCGCACGTTGCCAGGGAGAGGCCGCCCAGGAGGCTGGCAGGCGACTTGAAAAGGAGGGCACTGCTGCCGCAGTCTGTCCGCCCGCGAACGCTCGCGGACCTCCTTCTATCAAGGACGCGTGATGCTGCCTGTCCTCCTCGCCGTGCTGCTGGCGCAGACGCCCGCCTCCAATCCCCGTCAACAGGGCGTGCCCATTGGCAAGGGCAAGACGCTCCCGGTCGTCACCCTGACCGCGCCGTCGGGCGGTTGGACGGTGGACCGGATGATGCTCATCGAGGGCACCGTCAGCGACACCACCATTGACCCGGTGGTGGTGTCCATCAACGGCGACCGCTACCTGATGCGCACGTACCGCGGGCGCTTCAGCCGCAAGTTCCCCGCCGCCAGCGGGAAGAATGTCGTCACGGTGATGGCCACCAACCAGGCCGGCACCGCGCGCACCCAGGCCACCAGCTACGCGCAGATTCCGCCGGTGCCCTTCAAGGTGGTGCTTACCAGCGACACCGACGGCGTCTACACCGACCTGCACCTGTACGAGCCCACCGACGCCAGCGCCGCGGGTGACACCCTGGACGTGCAGAAGATGGCGCACGTGTACTGGGCCGACACCGCGAGCCCCTCCGGTGGCACCTTCTTCCTCAACTCGCAGGGCGGTGACTTCGACCAGCCCGCGTATGGCCCGTACCTCTACATCCACCGCGCGCCGCCCAAGGGCGTGTACCTGGTGGCCACCAACTACTGGCCCAGCGGTGACAAGGCCCACACCGTGGCCACGCTGAACCTGTCGCTCTTCGAGGGCACGCCGAACGAGATTCGCCGCATGGTGCGCATCCCCCTGGCCACGCCGGGTACCACCCGCGTGCTGGCCTGGGTGAACGTGCTCGGGGGCGGGCAGGCGGAGGTGTACGTGCCCTCGCAGGACCCGCGTCCGAAGCACGCCGCGTGGCCGAAGAATCTGGATGAGGCCCTCAAGGCGCTCCAGTCCAATGGGGATGGCGGCGGCGAAGGCGAGTACTGACGCCTCCGTCATTCAGGGCCTCCACGTCCATGCGCCGCGTCCTTCCCGTGCTCCTGCTGCTCCATGCATCCGCGCCTCTGGCGAACGGAACGGCTGGCGTGCGGCCTCATGCGTCAGCGCCGTCCGCGTCCGGCGCGGTCAGTGTGCGGACCCACGCGTCCTCGCCTGCGGCGCCGTCCCATGCTTCCGCGCCAGCGGCAGCGGACGCGAGGCCGCCCGACGCGGAGGCAGCCACGACGCCCGAGACGCGCGACATGCTGCTCCGTCGTCTGGTGGCGCGCGTGGCGCTGGCCCAGGTCCGCAAGCAGGACGCCGCGTGGCATCCGGACCAGCGTGACTGCGCGGGCCTCATCCGCTTCGCCTTCCGTTCCGCCTACAAGCAGGTGGCTCCGGACCGCCTGTCCACGCCGCTGTGGCGTGACGGCCGGGGCCACCCGTCGGACTTCGCGGACGCGGAGGTGCTGCTCCAGCACAGCTTCCAGCTCCTGGGCCGTGACGATGCCACCCGGGAGTCGCTGCGCACCGGCGACGTGCTCGCCTTCCGCCAGGAGCAGGACGCGGGCCCCATCTTCCATCTGATGCTGGTGGTGCGCCCGGAGGACCGGGCCCATGCGCCCGCGCGCGTCGTCTACCACCCGGGGGAGAAGGGCGCCGCGGTGCGCACCGGCGTCCTCCACCACCTGGCCACCGAGGCGCCGCTGGAGTGGCGCCCGGTGCCGCAGAACGCTTCCTTCCTCGGCTTCTTCCGTTTCAAGGAGTGGATGTCATGACGTCTCCCAAGAGTGGCCCGCCCAAGGCGCTGCTCATCGGCGTGGTTACCGTCCTCGTGGGCGGCGCCGTGGCCGGAGCCTTCTTCCTGGGCCGGCGCAGCGGGCAGTCAGGCGACGGCGGTGGCACTGTCACGAACCTGCTCGGCGGCGAGCGCAAGGGCCCGCCCAGCGCGGGCGCCGGCGTGGAAGGCCTGCCCGCGCCCGCGATGACGGCGCTGGAGGTGCCCGGCACGGCCGCGCCTTCCGCCCTCTGGGTGGACGTGCACCACCCGGGCAAGGTGCGGGATGCGCTGGCGGCCAACGTGTGGCTGCGCGACCAGCTCCAGAAGCCGCTGGGCCAGGGCTTCATCGGTGCGTGGGCCGCCTTCTTCGGCTCCACCGGCGAGGACCTCCAGGCGGGCTTCAAGGGCGCGGTGCTGGACCTCTTCGCGGGGCAGCTGTTGGACGCCCCCTTCCGCGTGACGTGGTTCGCCGGTGACGCGCGCTCCAGCACGCCGGCCTTCATCCTTCCCAAGCCGGGCCGCGCCGCGACGTCCGCGTACGAGGCGCTGGACGGCGTGGCCAGCCGCGGCGGCATGACGGCGCCGCACTGCCCGGGCGGCGGCTCGGAAGGCACCTTCGAGCTGAAGCGCTGGCTGGTGGCGGAGCAGACGCTGTGGGCGGGCCGGCTCAAAGACAGGCTGGTGCTCGCGCGCCACCCGGTGGCGGTGCTCCACGGCCTGTGCGCGGAGCTGCCGGAGCTGAAGGCGAAGGACGGCGTGGACGTGGAGCTGGGTTACGACCCGGAGGCCTACGGCCGCGAGGTGCAGCTCTTGTCGAGCGTGGTGGGGCTGGCCCCGGGCACGCGGCTCCAGTTCGGCGTGGAGGCGGGACGGCTGGTGGGCCGGGGCATCGCGGGCGAGTTGCTGGACGGCCCCGCGCGCCTGGACGCCGCGCCCCTGTCCGACGACCTGCTGAAGCTGGTGCCGGAGGACACGCCGGTGCTGCTGGCCTTCCAGCTCAAGCTGCCGGAGTCGTTGGACCCCGAGACACTCAAGGCGTACTGGGAGAAGGGCGGCGGCAAGGGCCCCACGCGCACGCGCCAGGTGGCGCTGGTGTGGACGCCGCGCGGTGATGCGAAGCTGCCCGTGGAGCTGGCCGTGCTGTGGGGCCGCACCGACGACGCAGCCGCGCTGGAGGGCCTGTTCTCCGGTGGCTACAACCGGTTGGTGCGCGGCACCCACTGCAACCACGTGGTGCTGGCGTCCAACGACGCGGAGCTGGAGCGGCTGCGCAAGGCGTGCGCGGGTCAGCAGCCCAACATGCTCAACGCCGCGGGCCCGGTGGTGGCGGGGCTGCGCGCGCCCACCTCGGTGGCTTTCGGGGTGAACACGGGCCGGCTGCTCAGCGGACTCACCATGGATGGTTACCTGTCCGAGTTCCGGGTCAGCCGCAACGCGCCCATGCCGAGCACGGCGCCCCCGGAAATCGAAGCGGCGCGGAGCGACCTGGAGTCGCTGCCGTACCTGGGCCTGCGCGGCACCGTGCAGGGCGATTCGCTGGTTCCTGGAGGTTTCGGGTCATGAAGTGCCTCATCCGACTGGCGGCTCTGTCCGCGCTCATGCTGTCCGGCGTGGCCCTGGCCAAGCCGCTCTACATCACCGTCCCGCGCTCCTATGGCACCCAGGAGCCGGTGGCGGTGGACGTCGCCTTCGAGGACAAGGGCCCCGTCGAGCTGCGCGTCCTCAAGCCGGAGAACCTGGACGCCTTCATCCGCGCCCAGGGAGATTTGCGTCGCGCGTACCAGACGCCGCCCACGCTGAAGAACCCGGGCCGCGCGCTCAGCCGGGGCTTCAACGCGGTGCGCACGCCGGGCATGTTCCTGCTCGACACGCTCAACCCCGCGTTCCGCGACGAGGTGGGAGAGGTGCTGCCCCGTTCGCCGCAAGCGTCGGGCTCGGGCGAGCCGCTGGCCAAGGTGGCCGAGGGACCGGAGCGCCTGGTGGGCGTGCCGCCCGGCTTCACGGTGGCGCGCAGCCAGTGGCTGAACCTGGACCTGGGCGGCGCCGAGCGGGACTTCAACGTCCCCGGCTTCAACGCCAGTGGCCCCAGCGGCTTCCAGGAGCGCCGCGTCACGCTGGCGCCGCTGCCCGCGGGCACCTACGTGCTCCAGATGGTGCAGGGCCGCGTGGAGGGACAGGTGGTGCTGGTCGTCAGTGACTTGACGGTGCAGCTCAAGCAGACGGATGGCCAGGTGCTGGTGCGCGTGGCGGGCCGGGACCAGAAGCCGCGCGAGGGCGCCGAGGTGCAGGTGTACCTGCCCAAGGGCAAGGGCCCGGTGGGGAAGACGAACGCGAAGGGCGAGGTGACGCTGGAGGTGTCGGAGCCGCGCGTCATCGCCACGGCGACGGCGGGTGGGGACACGGCCATTGTCGACACGGACTTCTACTCCGCGCTGGCGGTGGCGCCGGACGTGTTCATCTACAGCGACCGGCCCATCTACAAGCCGGGCCACGAGGTGAAGTTCCGCGGCGTGGTGCGCCAGCCGGACACCTTCCTGGCGCGCCTCTTCACGCCGAAGAAGCGCCAGGTGCAGGTGAAGCTCGTCTCGCAGGAGGGCCGCGCCCTGACCACGCGCGCCTCGGTGGACGAGTTCGGCGCCTTCCACGGCACGCTGAAGGTGCCGGAGGACCTGGGCACCGGCGTGCTGCGCGTGGAGGCGGAGGTGGACGGCCACCCGCACCAGGGCGAGGCCCGCGTTCAGGACTACGTGAAGCCCACCTTCTATCTGGAGATGGAGCCCGCGTCGGAGACGGTGGTGCCCGGGCAGACGCTGCGCGCGAAGGTGCGCGCCCGCCGCTATGCCGGTGGGACGCCCGACGCCACGAAGTACGAGGTGTTCCTCTACCGCAGCCTGCTGGACGCGCCCGCCTGGGTGGATGACGCGGGCAAGGGCGGTCAGGGCAGCGACGTGACGTACGGCAGCGCCTCCAGCACGGAGGGCAAGCTGAGCGTGCCGGAGCGGCTGTACTCCTCCGTGGAGGCGCGCGGCGCCTATGACGACCCGTGGTCCAGCGCCAGCGGCTTCGACGCCAACGGCGAGGCTGAAATCGAGGTGGCCGTGCCGGCGCTGGCCGCTGGCGAGGAGCGGCTGCCGTACCGGTACTCGCTCACCGTGCGCGCGCGCGATGACCAGGAGACCTTCGCCAACGCCACGTCCGCCTTCTTCCTGTCGAAGGTGGAGGTGCTGGGCCTGGCGCGTTACTCCGACGCGGTGGTGGCCAAGAGCGGCGACGCGACGCTGGCGATTCGCGCCACCACGCTGTCGGGCAAGCCCTACGGCGTGACGCAGGGCGAGGTGGAGTTCGTGCGGCGCGCGGCGGATGGCTCGGAGAAGAGCCTGGGCAAGCGCTCCTTCTCCACGGCGGCGGATGGCACGCACCGTGAGAAGGTCCCCACCTCGGACGTGGGCACCGTGCTGGCGCGCGTGGTGGTGAAGGACAAGAACGGTGAGACGTGGCAGGGCGAGGAGTCCCTGCTCGTCATCGGCGGCGCGGACGAGCCGGTGGCGCGCGTGCCCAACCTGACGCTGGCCTCGCTGTCCGGGACGCTGGCGCCGGGAGACACCGCGAAGCTGGTGGCGCTGATGCCGGACAGCTGGGGCTCGGGCGGCCGTGACGCGGGCCCGGTGTGGGTGACGCTGTCGGGCGCCTCGCTCTACGACACGCAGGTGGTGGAGCTGACGGGCCGCACGCTGGTGCACAGCTTCAACGTGGAGAAGCGCTTCGGCAGCGCGGTGTACGCGTCCGTCGCGTACCCCACGGCTACGGGCCGCTGGGAGGAGCGCACGGTGGCCTTCCGGGTGATTCCGCGCGAGCGCACCCTCACGGTGGAGCTGCAGCCCCGGCGCGCGGAGGCCCCGCCGCTCACCGAGCAGAGCATCGACGTGCGCGTGGTGGACCACGAGGGCCGCGGCGTGGTGGCGCAGCTGTCCGTGGGCGTGGTGGACAAGGCCGTCTACGCCATCCAGAGCGAGTTCCGGCCCAAGGTGCTGGACTTCTTCTACCCGCCGGCGCGCAACAACGTGTCCAACTTCTTCTCCTCGGAGTTCCAGGGCTACGGCTACGGCGAGGCGCTGGCGCGGAAGATGGCGGGGCTGCCGGACCACGCCTTCGCCTCCATCAAGCCGCCCAGCCGCCAGACGAAGGACCTGGAGCGCGACACCGCGCACTGGGACCCGACGGTGGTGACGGACCGGGATGGCCGCGCCACGGTGCGCTTCACGCTGCCCTCCAACCAGACGTTGTGGGTGGTGACGGCGGTGGCGGCGGACACCTCCGGCCGCTTCGGCGAGGGCACCTCCGAGTTCGCCACGCGCGGCGGCCTCAACCTCTACGCCGCGCTGCCGCAGTTCCTCCGCGAAGGCGACGAGGCGCTCGCCTCCGTGCGTCTGTCGGCGGGAGAGAAGTCGCCGGCCAGCCAGCTGCTGGACGTGAAGCTGGCGTCGCTGGGCGCGCTGAAGGCGGACCAGTTCGAGCACAAGGTGGAGCTGGCGAAGGGCGGTGAGCAGGTGGTGCCGCTGACGCTGAAGGCCGCGTCCACGGGCGCCGCGCAGCTCACCGTGAATGTGGCGGGCGGCAAGGACCCGCTGAGGGACCTCAAGCGCTTCGACGTGGGCCCGGCGGCGGTGGAGGACGAGGTGAAGGTGAGCGCCTGGGGCGGCGGCGCGCTGGAGGTGCCCGCGCCTCAGGAAGCGACGCTGGCGCGCGTGGAGCTGGTACTCCAGCCGTCCATCGTCGACGCGGCGCTGTCCAACGTGCGCGAGCTGCTCACGTACCCCTACGGCTGCCTGGAGCAGCTGGTGTCCACCACCGTGCCCAACGTGGCGGTGTACCAGGTGCTGCAGAAGGCGGGCGCGCTGGCGAAGCTGGACACGGACACGCAGGCGCTGCTGGCGGAGGCGCGCAGCCGCTCCGTGCAGGGCACCGCGCGCATCCTCGACCTGTCGGTGAAGGGCGGCGGCTTCACCTGGTTCGGCGGCTATGAGACGCCGAGCCTGCCGCTGACGCTCATCGCGCTGGACGGCCTGGCCTACGCCGCCGAGGCGGGGCTGGTGGACCGCGCCGACCCGCGCCTGGTGGAGAGCGCCCGCTGGCTGGAGGCGCAGGAGGGCCTGCCGCCAGAATACGACGCCACGCGCGCCTACGTGCTGGCGCGGCTGGAGGGCTCCAAGCAGGCCGCGCGCGTCCGGGCGCTGGTGCAGGGCGCGGAGGGCGGGGACCTGTACCCGCTGGCCCTGGCGGTGCTGGCCGCGGAGAAGGCCGGCGTCATCAAGGAGCCCGCGCTCCAGACTCAAATCAACGCGCTGGTCGCGCGCAGCGCGCAGGGCTACGCCACGCTGGCCGCCCTCACGCCGGGCCAGCCGCTGGAGCAGTCGGAGGCCTTCTTCCGCTTCCCGCTGCGGCGCGTGGGCATGACGGCCATCGCCGCGCACGCGGCCTCGTTCGGCACGCTGGACATCACCCGCGCGCGCCGCCGCATCCTGGAGCTGCTGTCCGAGCCTGACCTGTCCACCTTCGACCGGAGCACCGCGCTGCTGCACTCGCTGTGGCTGCTGGAGCGCGACGCGAAGGCGATGCAGGGCATGAAGGCGCCCGAGGTGAAGGGCGTGAAGACGCCGGTGAAGTTCGCCCCGCGCGGTCTGGGCCTGGTGGCGGTGCTGGCGCCGGGTACGCGCACCGTGGACGTGGGCGGCTTCGACGGCGTGGCCACGCTGCGCGCCACCACGCGCACTCCGTTGTCCGCCGTGCAGCCGAAGGCGGAGGGCATGTCCATCCAGCGCGCCTACTACGTGCTGCGCGAGGGCGGGAAGGTGCGGCTGGGCGCGGGCGACACCGTGTCCCAGGGCGAGGAGGTCTACGTGGAGCTGACGCTGGATGCGCGCGGCGACAACCGCGTGCGCTCGGCGTACTACGTGGTGGAGGACGCGGTGCCCGCCGGCTTCGTGCCGCTCCAGGAGGACAAGGCCTTCCGTGGGCCGCCGCACTCGCTGCCGCTGGTGCCCGAGGCGCTCAAGCGCCGCGTGCTCAACCCGGAGCGGGCGACCTTCTTCTTCGAGGAGCCGGCGTGGTGGAGCGACAGCCCGCGCACCGTGGGCTACGTGCTGCGCGCGCAGTTCGCCGGCACCTTCTCCGCGCCGCCCGCGCACATCGAGGACATGTACGCCGCCAGCATCCACGGGCGGACGGCCGCGGACTCGCTGAAGGTGGTGCCCTCCAAGAAGCGCCTGGGCGACCTGTAGTCCATGGGGTTGGCTGTCACGGTGGCCGTGCTGCTCGCGGCCACCCCCACCTTCGTCACTCGCGGCGACGTGACGCCCGAGGTAGGGCTGCGCCGCGAGGCCGAGGCCGCCTGGACGGCGCTGGAGGCGCGTTACGTCCAGGAGGCCGGAGGCGTGCCGGCGAAGCCCCCGGCTTCCATCGTCCTCCAGAGGGGCGCGGCGCTGACGCCCCAGCGCAACGGCCAGGGGCGCCCGGGGCTGGTGGAGCTGCGGCAGAACACGCCGGGCGTGCTGGATGAGCGGCTGCGGCTGGCGCTCCGGCACGAGCTGGCACACCAGCTCTTGTGGTGGGCGTGTCCCCAGTCCAGCGAGGACCGCCTCTTCCACGAAGCCTTCGCTGTCGCGGTGAGTGGCGAGCTGCCTTCATGGAAGGAGGGGCCCTACCTGTCGTTGTCCCGCGCAGCGTCGGAGCTGGCCGTGGCGCCGGAGGTGGACACGCCCCGGGCCCGGCGCGCGCTGGCGCGGTTGCTGAACGAGTCCACGGGCTTTCCCCCGGCGCTGTCGCGCAGGCTTCGGCAGTGCCAGGACGGCGCGCGCTGGGCGTCGCCGCTGTCCATCGACGAGCTGGCGGGCGTGGGCGTACGCGAGGCCCGGCCCGCGACGGTGGTGGTGAGCCGCCATTCGGGAGAGGTGTTGCTTTCGGAGGGCGACGTGCGGCGCGCGCTGCCGTACGGCTCGGTGCTCAAGCCCTTCCTGTACGTGGCGGGCGCGGAGCACCCGACGCTGCCGCCGCGCCCGGGCGTGCCGGAGTGGGCCTGCGGCGCGGGGTTGCCGGCGAAGGTGGACGCGCGCACCGCGCTGCTGCGTTCGTGCAACGGCTACTTCCTGGACTGGGAGGCGCGGGGCTCGGCGCCCCGGGCCTTCGGCGCGTGGGGACCGGTGCTGGCCGCGGTGGGACTGACGGGCCTGCCGGAGGATATGGCGGAGGCGACGGGGCTTCGCTCCACGCTGGCCGTGTCGCCCTGGGGCGTGGCGCAGGCGTACCGGCTGCTGGCGGAGGCCCGGCCGGATGTGGTGGCGCTGCTAGCGGACAATGCCGCGCGCGGCACGCTGGCGGAGTTGCCCGCGTCGAAGTCACTGGTGGGCGTGGCGACCAAGACGGGCACCGTGCGCGACGCGGCGAGCCGGCCCCAGTTCGGTTGGATTGCCGCCGTGGACCCGGATTTGGTGGCGGTGGTGGTGCGGCCCGGCGCGATGCCCCGCCAGTTCGCGGACGAAGTGCCCAAGGCGCTGGCGCGCGCGCGCAAGCAGGCTGGCCTGGAGGCCGCGCGCGTGCAGGTGCTGGGGCTGCTTCCACCGGGGGACGTGGAGGCGCGGTGCTCCGGTGCGGGCTTCGCACTGGTGGAGGGTGTGCCGCGCGCGGGCGCGGAGACCTGGGCACCACTGGCATCCCTCACCCAGCGTGGCGCGGCCGTGTGTCTGGGCGCGCCCTGGCGCGTGCGCTTTCCCGGTGGCCCGGAAGAGGGCCGTGACTACGCGGGCGTCTTCATCACCTCCGAGCCTCCGCCGTACCGGCCGCCGCCGGGCGTTCCCACCACCCCCAGCGCCATGAAGGCGCGGCGCGGCTCCGACTTCGTCTTCCGCACCACGCGTCTGCAATACGCGGCGGGCGTGGTGTCCGCCGAGGACGTGACGCTGACGGGCGAGGCTCGCGTGGCGCTGGCGCGGGTGGTGGCCCACAACGAGCAACATGGCCACAGCCGTCACCCGGGGCGCCCCGTCTGTGACACCACGCACTGTCAGGCCTTCCGCGGCACCGTGCGCGTGCGGTCCGAGGATGCGAAGGCCCTGGGACTGGCGCCGCTGAAGTGGCGCAAGTGGCTGACCTTCTCTCAGGGCGGGGAGGAGCCCTGGCGGCAGGCGCGGCCCCGCGCGGAGGTGGAGCGCCTGTTGGGGCGCGGGCTGGTGTCGCTGCGCTTCGAGGCGGGGCGGGTGCACTACCTGCGCGCGGAGACGGATGGCGACGCGACGTTCGACACCGCGCGCTCGGTGCCGTGTGACTTGCTGCGCTCCGGTTTGAAGCTGCCGTCGTGCCCGCGCACCGCGTCATTCAATGGCGAATCACTGATGTTCGAGGGCCGTGGCCGAGGCCATGGCGAGGGTTTGGATGTCGAAGCCGCCAAGGCCGCGGGTTCGCGCAGCGACGCGATACTCGAGGAGGCATATGGACAGTGAAGATGGGTGAGAAAAATTCGATATATCTATCTGCTTTCCATGTTTAACGATGAATCACGTGAAATCATGTCAGGGCCGGGCGTAGAGTGGTTTTGCCCGCCCTTTCCGGCGGGCCCTCATCGTTAGGAGTGGTCGCCCATGCGCATCACCCGTACCGCCTCTCGCAGAAAGCTGTTCGGCGCGCTGTTGTGTACCCTCTCTGTCGCGGCCTGCGGCCCGGCGCCCGAAGGAGAGCCCTCCGGTGAGAAGTCCCCCGAGATGGGTTCGCAGGAGAATCCCGTTGTCTATGGCACGGACCACCGCACGGACGTCTATGCCTATCCGGCGTCCGCACTGCGGACCCGGGCCGAGAAGTCCACCGTGGCGCTGATGAGTCCGTCGGACTTCAACGCCTCCAATCCCAACAACGTCACCTTCAATGGCAGCACGCTGCAGAGCGCCTACAACCTCTGCTCCACGCAGCGCTTCCTGAATGACCCGACGCCGGCCTTCTGCTCGGGTACGCTCATCGATGATGACCTGGTGCTCACCGCGGGGCACTGCATCACCAGCGCGTCCGCCTGCGCCAACACGCGCTTCGTCTTCAACTTCTACCGCACGTCGGCGACGGCACTGCAGACGGTGACCACGGCAGACATCTTCTCCTGCCAGTCCATCGTCGCGCGTCAGCAGAGCACGGTGAACGGCCGCAACCTGGACTTCGCCGTCGTCCGGCTGGACCGTCCGGCCACGCCGCGCTTCGAGCCGGCGCCCATCCGTCCGGGCAACACCGCCCTGCCGCTGAACACGGGCGTGTCCGTGATTGGTTCCGGCAGCGGCATCCCGTTCAAGATTGACGACGGTGGCTGGGTGCGAGACGCCCGCGCCGGCACGCTGGACTACTTCGTCGCCAACACCGACACCTTCGGTGGCAACTCGGGCTCGGGCGTGTATGAGAACAACGGCGTCACCGTGGCCGGCATCCTGGTCCGGGGCGTGACGGACTACGTCAGCCAGGGCAGCTGCAACGTTGTGAACCAGTGCACCGACACGGGCTGCGGTGGCGAGTCCATCACCTACGTGCGTCCCGCCATCGACGCGTACTGCGCCGTCGCGGGCAGCATGCGCCTGTGCGGCACCACCGAGCCGCCTCCGCCCCCGCCGGTCAAGACCTTCACCTTCAACGTGACCAACACCAACAGCGCGCAGCAGAACACCACCAACGTCAGCGTGACGCTGGCGGCTGGCCAGACGCTGTCCTTCGGCACCTGCTCGCTGCCGCAGGCCGCGGGCACGGGCGACACCTACCTGCGCCTGTTCAACACGGCGACGAACACCCAGGTGGCGGCCAACGACGACTCCTGCAGCCTGCTGTCCTACGTGTCCTTCACGGCGCCCGCGGCGGGCACGTACCAGATGCGCGTCGGCTGCTACTCCAGCGGCAGCTGCAGCGGCACGGTGGCCTACTCCATCCAGTAGCACCGCTTTGACGTGAGGGCGCGGGTGGCCCTGCCGCCACCCGCGCCCGTAGCTTCGCAGACAACACCTCGCATCCCCTTGTTGCCCGCGTGTCCTCGCGTTCCCCGTGGCCTCCCTCTGGAGCGCGGGTGGAGCGCCTCCGGCACGCGCCGTGCTCTGGGCCTCCGCCGGGCCGAGCCCGGAGCCGGTCCCTCAACAAGGACGATGCGTTACATGAATCAGCGGAAACACACGAAACAGCTACGCCGCCAGCTGCGTTGGGCGGGCTTGTCCGCGACGGTGCTGGCCGCGCCCGCGAGCTTCGCGCAGGACTGTCCCAAGCCCACATTGCAGCAGTGCGTGGACGCCGACTACCGCGCCAGCAGCTGCGGCAGCGTCCACGACGCGTATTGCCAGGGGGAAGTGGAGCAGCAGTGGAAGGCCGGTTGGGAGGCTGCTCCCAAGCGCGTGGCGCTGCTGCCCGAGGAGCTGGGTGGCGGGGTGGACACGGTGGCCTACGAGCCTCACGTCCCGAAGCGCACGCGCTTCCAGGGCATGGACCAGAGCATCATGGGGCAGGTGCTCAAGGGGCAGATTCTCTACCGCAAGAACCTGGAGAACCTGACGAAGGACGAGCAGGCCTACCTGTCCCGGATTCGGAGCTGGGAGAAGGACGGCACGCAGGTGACGTCCTGCCAGGAGTTCGTCGACGAGAAATACCTCGGCTTCAGCCGCTTCGAGCGGCAGGCGGGCCGGTACGGCGACGACTACCGCGCCTTCTTCAACGGCGCCTTCGGCAAGGACGGCATCGCGCACCGCGTGCTCTACAGCCGGGACCAGGAGAAGCTGGCGCCCATCTGGGACGGGCAGCGCGCGGCGAAGAACGCGTACTTCCGCTTCACGCCCGGCCGTTACCCGAAGGGCACCGACGGCTACGTCTTCAAGTCCGAGGCGGCGAAGCTGGCCAACAACGTGGAGGCGCGCAACTGGGTCGCCCCGTCGGACCATTGGCACCAGGAGCAGGCCGAGCAGTTCAGCCACATCGCGGATGACGTGCTCAACCACTACCAGGTGGAGCAGGAGTCCTTCACCGCGCTGCTGCGTCAGCGCGACGCCGTCTACGCGGAGTGGGAGCAGGCCTCGAAGGTCCTCCGCTCGCGCGACCACCAGACGGTGGAGCTGGACAAGCTGACCGCGGAGCGGCTGTACGGGTTGGACCAGGCCATCGAGGAGTCGCTGGTCAAGGCGCAGAAGGACGGCTGCCTCGACACCCAGGGCCCCACGGTGTGTGACTGGAGCCCCCGCCGCTACAAGACGATGCTGGAGGCCGCCATGGCCCCGCGCCGCGAGGCCGACCTGCAGGCGTGCCTCTTCCTGACCGGCAACGACTTCGGTCTGGAGAGCTTCGTGCGCAACGCGGACAAGCTCAAGGTGAAGGGCCTGGACCGGAAGGACTACACGCTCTCCTCGTCGTTGCTGGCGCAGTACATCGCCATCTACGGCGCCCACATCCACGGGCTGAACGTGCCGACGAACCCGTCCACGGGCGCGGTGCGGCACGGGGGAGAGGCCAGCGACAGTGGCTACGCGGGCGGCGACACCTTCGGTGGTGGCTACGACTACGTGGCTGGCTGGGAGTACGTCCAGCCGGGCTCGGGCCTGAGCAACAAGGCCCTGGGCGCCTGGTGTGACAGCGACGTGCGGCTCTACGGCGAGTTCAACGCCTATGCGAATGTGTTCGGTCCCACCCGGCACGAGATGGCGCACGTGAGCGGTGAGGCTGGCACGGAAGGCAACGGCATCCGCCTCAAGCTGGACGCGCGCGTGCTGGGCACCTCCCTCTACAGCCACGACAAGCACTACCCGCTGCGCGTCACCTTCTATGAGGGCAAGCCCGTCTTCGACAGTGACGTCGCGAAGGCCTCCACGACCTTCGTCGTCGTGTTCGTCCCCGTCACCGTGCAGGGCGGTCTGTCCGCGGAGACGGGCGTGAAGCTGAACATTGGCGGCGCCGTCACCCGCAACTGCACTGAAGACCTGCTGGGCGTGGACCTGTACGGGACCATCACCCCGTTCGCCTCGGTCAAGGGCTTCGCGTCCGTGGGCATCGGGATTCCGGGCCTCCAGGTGGGCGTGAAGGGCGAGCTGGTCATCGCCCGCGTCAACGTGCCGCTCTACGGCGACATCGGCCTCTACCTGAGCTCGCCCTCGCACCCGACGAATCCGAACACGCTGTACCTGCGGGCGTCGTCGAAGCTCGACATCGAGCTGCGCTTCCTGGACGGCAGCATCAAGCTCTTCGGTGAGCTGCTCTTCCTGAAGGGCGAGACGACCATCGTGAGCTGGAGCGGCTTCGGCAACACCTGGAACATCTACAACGAGTCCAAGTCGCTGCCGCTGGTCCGCGTCTACTAGTCCGTCTCACCCCCTGGCTCGTGCCTGACGCGAGCCGGGGGCCCCTCGCCGCCGCGGTGTGCCCATCCGCCGCCGCGGCGCTCCTTCTCCCTCATCTGTCTGGAGTCCTTCATGCGTCGCTCGAGGCTCGCCGTCCGCACGGCCGCGCTGACCACCACCCTGCTGTTCGTGGGCGCGGTGCCCGTCTGGTCCTACTTCCACCACGCCGCGCCGGAAGCCGTGGTGGCCGCCGCGCCCGTGAGCGCCTCCCGGCTGCCGCTCTACCGGTGGACCGTGGGGGAGGAGCGCACGTACCACTTCGTCTGGAACGACCTGCAGCGCGTGGCGCTCCCCGTTCCGCAGCAGGGGGATGCACCCCAGACGATGGACGGTACGCTGAGCCTGGACGGTGAGCTGACGCTCCAGGCGCTGGAGGTCCGCGCGAATGGCGCGCGCGTGCGGCTGGCGGTGAAGCGGCTGGACCGGCACGACGCGACGCTCTCCGGCCAGGCGCTCTTCCCCGACGCCGCGGCCGTGCAGGCGCACCTGCCCCAGACGGCTTCGGCGTGGCTGGAGCTGGACGGCCGGGGCGCGCTCGTGGCCGTCCGGTTCTCCGACGCGGAGCCGCCCCTGTTCCGCCAGGTCGCGCAGACGCTGGCGGCGGAGTTGTTCCCCACGGAGCTGCGCGACGCCGCCGAGTGGAGCGCCGTCGAGTCCACGCAGACGGGCGAGGTGGAGGCGCGCTTCCAGTTCGACGGCGAGGACGCGCGCCTGACGCGCCGCCGCGCGCGCTACCAGTCCCTGCGGGCCGCCGCCACGGCGCCGGCCTTCCGGCAGACGCTGAGCTCCCTCACGCACTTCGACCGGGACCCGGAGGGCTTCCTGGCCGGGGTGTCCCACGACGAAATCCTGGATGCCACGCACACCGATGGCCGCCCGCTGATGTCGCGGCGCGTCCGCCTGCGCCTCGCGTTCTCCACGCGTCAGCAGAAGCCGCTGCCGCCTGCCACGGAGGACAAGCCCATTGTCCGCGCGCCGTCGCAGGTGGCCTTCGAGGGCGACGAGGAGCTAGCGCTGACGACCAGCCAGGCCGACGGCATGACGGTGGACGCGGCGCTCCAGGTGCTGGCGTCCGCCACCGACCCCGGCGCCATCCCCGAACTGGGCACCTTCGCGCGGCGGGCCATCGCCGCGCTCAAGCTGGAGCCCCACCGGGCCGGTGAGCTGGGGCAGCTGTTCCTCCAGAAGGGCAGGTCTCCCGCGATGCGCGAGCTGATGCTCGACCTGCTGGCCGGCGCGGGGCACGCCGATGCCCAGGCCACGCTGCGCGAGCTGATTGTCTCCACGGAGGCCCGCGAGCATGCCGGCGCGCATGGGCTGATGGTGCAGCGCGCGGGCTTCCTCCGCGAGCCGGAGCCCGAGACGGGCCGGCTGCTGGCGCGGATGAACACGGAGGCCCGGACCGCCGGTGACGTCGGCGCCGAGCGCGCGTCCGCCTACGCTCTGGGCGCCGTCGTCTCCCGCCTGCCCAAGGGCAGCCCCGAGGTGGCCGAGTTCCTCCGCCCGCTGGAGGACGCCCTGGCACGCGCGGACAACGCCGAGTCACTGGAGCACTCCCTGCGCGCGCTGGGCAACAGCGGCACGGAGCGCGTCATGGACCTGGCGTCGCCCCACTTGCGTGACGAGGCGCCCGAGGTGCGCTCCGCCGCCGCGGGGGCCCTGCGCACCGCGCCCCAGGAGGCCGCCACACGCATGTTGCTGGACGCGCTGATGTCCGAGCCAGCGCGTGCCGTGCAAGGCGCGCTGCTGGACGCGCTGAATGCCCGCACCCTGGGCGCACCCGAGCTGGAGCGCCTGAGCGGCTGGGTCGTGGCGGGGCAGCTGGCGCCGGGTGCCGAGGCCGCGCTGCTCAACGTCCTCACCCCTCGCATGGACGACAGCGCCGCCGTCCTCCGGATGCTCCAGGCCCTCTCGGTCCGTCCCGACCAGCAGCCCGCCACCCGGGCCCGCGTCATGGCGCTGATGGCCCAGGCCTCGGCCAGCCGCGGCGGCTGAGCCCCTTCGCTTCAACCCACCCACCGCAGTCGAGGTCCTCATGAAACGCAGTCTCAACGGGCTGTTGCCCCTGGCCCTGCTTGGCTTCTTCCTGGCGCAGGCCGCCCACGCGGACGTCGTGGACGACGTGTGGCGCGGCACGAACATCCGGCTCAACGCCGCGCGCATCCGCGTGAAAGGCAATGACTACGCCACCGGCTACTGGCTGCTGCCGAAGGCGGCGAACACGCTGAATCTCAACGTGCCGGCGCGGCAGTTCGGTCTCAACTCGGACCTGGTGCTGCACATGTATGGCTCGCGCTCCGGGAACGTCATCACCTGGACCTTCGATGACACCTTGCCCAGCCGCTACAACCTGGGGGACTCCACCTACGTGACGCGTGTGCGGGGGACGCTGAAGGCCTACGCCCGGCAGGTGCGTGGCGCGGATGACCCCTACTGTGACAGCGCCGCCTGCCCCCACAACGTGGAGCTGACCCTTGCGCCTGGCTCCAGCGCGAAGGTGAGCGGCTACAAGACCTTCATCTTCGACATCGACTTCACGGAGGACGTCCAGGTGAAGCAGTTCGTCGCGTATGGCGGCGTCCCGCGCCCCCGGCTGTCGTCGATGGCGGTCGTCACCCCCAGCAGCCGTTGCCCGTCCTCGGGGCCCAGCGAGCTGTCCGGCGACGTGGTGCTCAGCAGCCCCGCGCCCACCGGCGGCATCCTGGTGGACCTGATGAGCGTGGACGCGAGCGTGGGCGTGCTGCCCGTGCGCGTCCCCGAGGGCCAGCGCTCCGCGCGCTTCACGCTGCGCCTGCCGCCCTACTGGACGGGGCCCACCGTCGTCTACGGCGCGTCGGGCGGCGTCCGGAAGAGCGTGAAGGTGGGCGTGCGCCCGTGCCTGGTGCGTGTCTTCCCCTTCGTGCGCTGGTACCTCATCGATTCGCTCTACGCCCCCGCGCACCTGCTCAACGGTGGGGCGGTGATTGCCCGGTACAAGGAGGCGGAGTCGGACGTCCTGCTGACGGGCAAGGGCGAGACGTACTGGCTGAACGAGGTGCTCGGCGCGCAGCAGGCGCGCGTGGCGGGCGTCAACTCGACGGGGGACATCTTCGGCACGGCATACACCTCCAAGGGCCCCAACGCGTTCCTGCTCCGTTCGGAGGACGTGAAGGCGGGCGCGGAGCAGTGGCTGGAAGGCTGGGAGGCCGTGACGGCCAACGCACACGGCACGCTGCTGGTGCGTGACCCGAAGGACGCGAAGAGCATCTACCGCGTGGACGAGGTGGGGCCCGCCAGGCACCCCGGCTTGTCCGAGCTGCTTCCGAGCCGCGTCCTCTTCAATGCGCTGGGGGAGGTGGCGGTGACGCTGGAGACGGAGAAGGGGCTCCGCGCCGCGCGCGTCTACGGCAAGGACGTGAAGGTGCTGCTGGACAACGAGTCCGAGGTCACCGCGCTGAACGACGTGGGGGTGTTCGTGGGCACCGCGCTCGATTCGGACAAGCGCCCCCGTCCTTTCATCTGGTCGCGGCAGGAGGAGGCCCGGTGGCTGCCGATGCCCAAGGGCGCCGTGTCCGCGAAGGCCGTGGCCATCAACGACGGAGGCTGGGTGCTGGGTACCGCCACCGCCGAGGACGGCAAGACGCAGGTGCCCTTCCTCGCCTCGCCCGACGGGAAGACGGCCACGCGGTTGGATGAGGTGCTGCCGGAGGAGCTGAAGAAGGCCGGCTACCGCGTCCTGAGGGCGCTCGCGCTCGCCGACGACTTCAGCGTGCTGGTGCAGGCCCTGGATGGACAGGGCCAGCGCGTCCACCTGGTGCTGAGCCCGTGAGCCGCATTCCGGCCAGCGCGACTTCCACTCTTCCACAAACAAGGACCTTCCTCGTGAAATCAAACCTTCCCCTTCTTCGGGGGCTGATGATGGTGTTCATGGCCATCCTGGCGGGCTGCGGCGGTTGCCAGAGCAGCTCATCGTCGTGTTCCCCAAGCCAGTATGGAACCAACGGCTGTGCCTGCAGGACGGACTCCGCCAGCTGCAACGCCGGGCTGGTCTGCCGCAGCGGCACGTGTGAGCCGTGTGGCAACGAAGGCGGCGCTTGCTGCGTCAACGCGGGCACCACGTCCTGCAGTGGCACGTTGACGTGTGTGATGGAGGCCGCGGGCGAGCGCTGCCGCAACTGCGGCGAAGTGGGCGAGGCGTGCTGCGTCTCGTCGGGGAACAGCCAGTTCTGCCGCGCGAACGCCGTGTGTGTCAGCGGGAGCTGCCAGTCCGTGGCGGCGCACACCTGCGACCCGAATGGCACTGTGTACTCAGTGGGCATCCAGGACACGAACCTGTGCGCGCGGCGCGTGGTGGAGGTCCGCGCGAGCTCGCCCGCGAACGCGCTGCAGTGTGCCAGTGCCAGCGGGATGCTGGCGGCGGATGAGACCGTCTATGAAATCCCCAACACGCCCATCACCGACTACGAGCTGTGCCTGGAGTCGGAGAGCCAGGGCCGGCGCACCACGAGCGTGCAGGCGTTCGAGGACTACAACGCGCTTCGCTGCGCGCGCTGGACGCGGTGTGGCGCCAGCGACCCGTGCACCAGCGTGACGCACGGCGCCTGCACGCCCTGAGGCGAGGGGGGACGGATGCGGGGCGGAGCGCGCGGAGGGGGACGCTCCGCCCCGTGTCATGTCGGGAGGAGCCGCAGCACCGCCTGGGCCGCGCGCTCGGTGCCGTCCACGCCCTCCAGCGTCGCGGCCAGGGCGCGGGCCCTGGTGGCCACCTCTGGCTGGGACACCTGGGTGAACGCGTGGGCGATGGACGCGGCGCCCAGCGCGGAGGGCAGCACGGCGCGGCCCACGCCAAGCCGCTCCACGCGCCGCGCGTTCGCGAGCTGGTCGCCGCCGAAGGGCACGACGACCATGGGGCGTCCGGCCGCGAGCGATTCCTGCACGGTGTTGTTCCCACCGTGCGTCACCACCAGGTCCACCTTCTGGAGTAGCGGCACTTGAGGCACACGGCGGAACACCCGCGTGCGTGGGCCCGCGCGGGCCTGGAGTCGTTCGAAGCTGGCGCCCGCGCTGACCACCACGTCCACGTCGTGCCGCGCCAGCCCGTCCAGGATGGCGTGGAAGACGTGCGGCTGGGCGTTGAACACCGTGCCCAGTGACACGTAGACGTGCGTGCGGCCGGGCCGGATGGCGGTGAGCGCGGGGTCATCCACGTTCGCGGGCGCGGGCCGGGGCAGGCACGGGCCGGTCATCTCCACCGGGCCGGGCAGCGGCTTGAGGCCGGGCTCCAGCGCCGGGGTCGTCGCCATCAGGTTGAGGTCGTCGGAGATGGGCGCAGCGAGCAGTCCGTTCGTCTTCAAGGGGACGCGCAGGCGCTTCGCGGCACGGGCGACACGCGCATCGAACCAGCGCAGCAGCGCGAGCCCCCGTTGCTCGGCCTGGGTCCATGCGGCATCGCGGGGGGCGTCGTCCTCGAGCCCACTCCCAAAAGGAGCCGCGCCCTCCACGGGGAAGGGAAGGGCGGAGTGATACAGCGCCACATAGGGGCGCCGGGTCCTCCGGGCCGCGAGCAGGGCCGCGGGCATGAGGTAGTCCGCCAGCACGACGTCAGTCCCAGAGGTTTCGATTTCCTCGGCGATGCGCCGTGCATGCCCCTCCATGCCGGTGGTGAACAGCCGGAGCGCCCACCCCAGCTCGTCGAGTCCCCGGGCCCGGGTGATGCGCATGCCGTACCAGAGCGCGGCCGGAGAAGGGCGCAAGGGCACCAGCCTGAGTCCGTCCTGGCGCAGGGCTTCCGGAAGCTGGGAGGCGAAGCGCAGCGGCTCTGGCATCAGGCCGGGAAAGCGCGCCGGCGCCACGACCGTTGCGATGGCCAGGTCGTGGCCGAGTTCACGCAGGCGCCCACCCATGGCGCGCAGTGCGTTGGTGTGCCCCGCCGTGGGGTGGGCCGCCATGAGAATCCTCGCCATGGGGCCCAGCGTAGCAGTGCGGGGCCGCCCGCCCGACAGGCACTCCGCCGTGACGCTCGGCGTGGTGCCGCTGTCCGGGCCCGCTGGCGCCAACGTCGTGGTAGCGGCCAGGCGCCAGGACTGAGTCCCGTGTCCACGGGGCCCCACGGGGAGGCCCCGCCGGGCAGGCCATGTTTGCCATAAGCGCCACTCGGGCCCCACCTTCGGACATCGCTTCGTCGGGAGGTGGACATGACTGGAAGGCTTGGCAGAGCAGGCGGCGTGGCGGTTCTTGCGGCCCTGTGGGGCACCCCCCTGGTGGGGCTCACCGCCCGGGCGGAGGCGCCCCAGGCGGGGCAGACGCGGGACGTCCTGTCAGAGCGGGACCTGCTCCTGGGACAGCTCGCCCTCTTCGACGCGAAGACCATCGCGGCGGGCAACCTGGCGTTGGAGAAGTCGACCAACCCGCAGGTGCGGCAGTTCGCGTTGCGGCTGGTGGAGGACCACCGCCGGCACCTGCAGGACTTGAAGGCGTGGGGAAGCTCGCCGTCCATGGACATGGTGGTGGCGGACCTCACGCAGCCCCGGGTCACCGCAGGGATTGGTGGCTCGGGGAGCAAGGACGGGGGCCTCATCCCGGGGCCGAGTCTGCCCATGCAGCGCGCGGACGCCCGCCTGGAGCAGGCCGTGGCGTATGCCCAGCAGCATCTGGACGTGCTCCGCAAGGCGCAGGGCCGGGACTTCGACGAGGCCTTCCTGAAGCGCGTCATCAAGGACCAGGAGGACGGCCTGCGGCTCGTGAAGCAGGCACAGGCGACGTACAAGAACGATGGGGCGTTCACCCTCATGCTCGACAGAACGGGGAACCTCGCGGACCGTCATCTGCAGCGGGCTCAAGGGCTGAAAGAGTCATTCGAGTGAACGCGCCATCCATTCGCCCGGCCTGCCGGGTTGACGTGACGAAGAGGGGGCGCCTAACTGCGGCGGCATGAGGACCGCCGCGAGGCTGCTGTGGGTGTACCTGGCCGGGGCCCTGTGCTCGTGCGCCGCGCCCGCGCCTCGTGTGTCGCCCGTGCCCCCCGAGGGCGCGACGCCCGTGGGCCCCTTCCTTCCCGAAGCCCGCGCCTTGTTCGAGGGGTGCACGCCGGTGCCGGACCGGGCCGACTCACGGCTGTACCGCTGTGACGGCGTGACGGTGTGGCTGACCGAGCGGGAGGACCTGACGCCCGAGCAGGCATTGACGGAGGCCCAGGCACGAATCACCGAACGGCTGGGGCCCGGTGCCACGGTGGTAGAGGAAGCGCTGCCGCTGGCGGGAAGTCCGTGGCCCTCGGTCCGGGTCGAGGCGTGCGAGGCGGAGGACTGTCGCGCCGCCGGGTATGCATCCGCTGTCACTGGGACACTGGGTCGGGTGCGGCAGGTCGGGTGCGTGGTCCGGGCGCCCGTGCGGCCTCTGCTGGCGCGCTGCCTGGAGTTGCTCGAGTCCCTCGCCTCGAATGGCAGCCCCGAGGGCGAGACGCTGGGACGCGAGGCGCTGCTCGTTCCGCCGCGCCTGCCGTGGCGGGCCCTGGCCGTGCCGGACGGATGTCAGCTCGCCGCGTCCACGGCGCGCGCGGGACGCATCCGCTGTGAGGGGGCATCGCTGTTGTGGAGCCTCTATCAACCGGCACGGTCCGAGGTGACGGAGCGCTGGCGCTCGCAGAGCGTGGCGGAGTTGGTGGACGCGCTGCCGGGAGCGGGGCCCGTCGAGGATGTGCCCTGCCGGCTGGAGAACCTGGACACGCGATGCGCGCGCTTCACGGTGCCTTCTCCCGAGGGGCCGCTGCTCGTGTGGGCCGCGGCCGTGACGTGGGAGGACCGGGCGCTCTTCGCCGCGTGCAGCCACCGGGCCTCCGAGCCTCCATATCCCGCCGTCTGCAATGGCGCGTTCACCCTGCCTTGATGCTGCGAAGGACGGCACCCCGTGTACGAGCTTCAGGACGTCTCCAAATGCTACGGGGCCACGCAGGCCTTGCATCCGCTCAGCTTGAGCCTGCCGACAGGACGCACCACCGTGCTGCTGGGGCCGAGCGGCTGTGGCAAGTCCACGCTGCTGCGCCTGCTCAACGGGTTGTTGCCGTGTGACACCGGGCGAGTCCTCTTCGATGGCAAGCCTCTGCCCACGGGAGGCGAGGCGCTGCTCGCGGTGCGCCATCGCGTGGGGTACGCGCTCCAGGGTGGCGGCCTCTTTCCGCATCTCACGGGCGAGGAGAACGTCACCCTCATGGCGAGCCACCTGCGCTGGCCCGCGGCGAAGACGCGCGAGCGGCTGGATGCATTGGTGGAGTTGACGCGCTTTCCCACGGACGCGCTGGCGCGCTATCCCTCGCAGCTCTCCGGTGGCCAGCGTCAGCGGGTGGCGCTGATGCGCGCGTTGATGTTGGACCCGGACGTGTTGCTGCTGGACGAGCCCCTGGGCGCGTTGGACCCCCTGGTCCGTCACGAGCTGCAAGGTGACCTGCGCGGCATCTTCGCCCGGCTGCGCAAGACGGTGGTGCTGGTGACGCATGACCTGGCGGAGGCGGGCTTCCTGGGGGACAGCATCCTGCTCATGCGAGAGGGACGCGTGGTGCAGCAGGGGCGGCTCGCGGATTTGGAGGCGCGGCCGACGGATGACTTCGTCACCCGGTTCATCCAGGCGCAGCGGCCGCTGCCTGGTGGTGGGCCGGGAGGCGAGGCGTGAGGGTGTGGCTCCTGGTGTTGCTGCTCGTGGGGGCGTGTGGCGGGGCGCCCTCGTCTGGGGACGGCGCGCCCCAGGTGCGCGTGGGCTCCAAGAAGTTCACCGAGTCCGTCATCTTGGGAGAAGCGGTGACGCAGCTCGCGCGGAGCACCGGTGCGCGTGTCACGCACCGGCGGGAGCTGGGCGGTACCACCGTGCTCTGGGAGGCGCTGCGCCGGGGCGAGCTCGACGTGTATCCCGAGTACACGGGCACGCTGCGCCAAGAGCTGCTGTCCGGCCGCCACCTGCCGGACGACGCGGCGCTGCGGGCAGCCCTGGCCGAGGCCGGGCTGCGGATGAGCGAGCCGCTGGGCTTCAACAACACGTATGCCCTGGGCATGAAGGAAGCGGAGGCCGAGCGGCTGGGCATCCGCCGCATCTCCGATTTGCGCGCCCATCCCTCGCTGCGTTTGGGTTTCAGCAACGAGTTCATGGACCGCGCGGACGGCTGGCCCGCCTTGCGGGACAGCTACCGGTTGCCGCAGCGGGACGTGCGCGGGCTGGACCATGATTTGGCGTACCGGGGCATGGAGAGCGGGTCGCTCCAGCTCACGGACCTGTACTCCACCGATGCGGAGATTCAGGCCTACGGGCTGCGCGTGCTGGAGGACGACCTGCACCACTTCCCCGCGTATGACGCCGTGCTGCTGTATCGCGACGACCTGGAGGCGCGGGCGCCCGAGGCACTGGCCGCGATGCTTCGTCTGGAAGGCCGCGTGTCCGAGGAGGACATGGTGAAGCTCAACGCGCAGGCCCGGTTGGAGCGCGTGTCGGAGGGCCGTGTGGCCTCGGGCTTCCTCGCCACGGCGCTGGGGGTCACTTCGGAGGTGCGTGGGGACGGGCTGGCCTCTCGCGTGTGGAAGCGGACGCGTGAGCACCTGTTCCTGGTGGGGGTGTCGCTGCTGGCGGCGATGGCGCTCGCGGTGCCCTTGGGTGTGTTGGCCGCGCGGCGGCCTCGGCTGGGGCGCGGTGTGCTGGGGCTGACAGGTGTCATCCAGACGGTGCCGTCGCTGGCGCTGCTGGTGGTGATGATTCCGCTGCTGGGAATCGGTTCACGTCCGGCGATTGCCGCGTTGTTTCTCTACAGCCTGTTGCCCATTGTCCGGAACACAGCGGCGGGGTTGGCCGGAATCCCACCCGAGGTTCGCGAGTCCGCGGAGGCATTGGGACTGCCCGCACGGGCGCGGCTGTGGCGCATCGAATTGCCCATGGCGGCGCCGTCCATCCTCGCGGGCATCCAGACGGCCGCGGTCATCAACGTGGGCACCGCCACGCTGGGTGCGCTGGTGGGGGCAGGGGGCTACGGCCAGCCGATTCTCACGGGCATCCGGTTGGATGACGTGCGGCTCATCCTGGAGGGAGCGATTCCCGCCGCCGCGCTGGCACTGGTCGCCAGTGGCCTGTTCGACGTCGTGGAGCGTGTGGTGGTGCCCCGGGGGCTGCGGCTGGGCGCGGCGGCGCGTCCACGTTGAGACCTGGGCGGTTGTCGTCAGGGCTCGTCGAGGGCGTCGAGCTGGACCTGGGCGAGCTCTCGATAGAACGGGACGACTTCAACGGCGAGTAACTCCATGAGCGCCGCGCGCGCCCCGTCCGTGTCGCCCGCTTCCTGCCGTCTGTTCGCTTCAGTCAGCGCTCGTGACAGTCGCCAGGAGCCTTCACGGATTCGCTTTGCGACTTCTCTGAGCAGCTCAGTGGCGCTCGCGTTGCCTTGGAGCGCCAGGGCGACGGTGTCGGACGCGATGGCCACGTCGGATGCGGTGTCACGCAGGAGTGCCCGGATTTCGTCCGTGAGCGCGAGCGGTTCGCCCAAGTCGTTGACGCGGCGGTTGAGCTCCCGGATGGCGTGCCAGGTGCGATGTTCCGGCATCGGAGGCCTCTAGCGCTTTCTGCGGCTGCAGTCTTCATAGGGCCACTGCCGTTGCCCTTCGCAGTACCGGAAACAGGCCTAGCAGTCGCCGTCCCATGTCGGCTTCTTTTGATCCCGACACAGGACGTATGTGTTCAGGCAGTGTTCACGCCAACCGTCGTCGGCGTCGTCTCCTTGATCCATGGTGCTGGTTGGGTTCATGGCTGCATCCAAGGCTCCGATGTAAACGGCCACGCCTGGGTTGCGCATGATGCAGCACGATACGCTGTCGGAGCAGGACGCCAGGGCATAGGCGTTGCTGTGGTCCATGTCGCGGCGGGTGCCGCTGACAGTGGCACTGCTGGAACATCCCAACGCCAAGGCCAAGAAGGCGCACGCCATGAAAGTGGCGATGTTCGGTTTTCGCACGGCACGCAGCCTAGCCGCGGCATGTTCTTCCGGCCCCTCGAACGGGAGCGGTTCGCTCAGACCGGCTCGGCGCTCGAAGCGGGCGAGGCTTCCGTCACGACCCTGGGCGCATCCGCGGCCAGGCCCGCCGCGCACAGCACCACCACCGCCATCCACACGAAGTCCGCCAGCAGCAGGTGCACCAGCTGCATCCACACCGGCGCCAGCAGCAGCAGATTGGTGACGCCCGCGCCCAACTGCACCGCGTAGAGCACGGTGATGGCGGACGCCGCGCGCCGCACGTCCTCCGATGGCCGTGCCCGCGCCACCCACCGTGACGCCAGCACCAGGAACGCGCCCACGCTCACCGCCAGCAGCGGGTGCAGCACCCGCAGCTTGATGAGGATGTGTGCCGTCTCCGAAATATCCTGGCGCAAACCCTCCGCCAGCGTCGTGGACGGGAACAGGGTGTCCCCCAGCGCCGCGATGGCGCCACTCACGCCCAGCACCAGCAGCCCCAGGATGCTCAGGCCCATCAGCGCGCCCGGCAGCCCCTGTCCCCGCAGGCTCAGGGGGGCGCGTCCCCGGGAGAACCAGATGACCAGCGTCTGCGCACCCACCAGCAGGAAGGTGTTCACCAGGTGCACGCCCATCCACAGGGCCCGGCCCACGGAGGCGTTGTCCGCCACGTACTTCAGCAGCACGATGCCCGCGCCGACGAGCGCCTCCGTCATCATGAAGAACAGGGCCCAGGCCGCCGCGCTCCGCACCGGGTGGCCCTTGGCGTGCCCCTTCCGGGCCCAGACGTAGAGCGCCACCGCCAGAATCATCGCCAGGCCGCTCGTCAGCCGGTGCGTGTATTCGATGAGCGTCTGGACGCTGGGGGCCCGGGGGATGACCTCGCCATTGCACACCGGCCAGTGGTCTCCACAGCCGGCACCCGAGCCCGTGGCGCGCACGAACGCACCCCACAGAATCACGACCAGCGTGAAGGCAAGCACCCCCAGGCTGAAGGCCTGGAACCGGCGGGACGAGGCAGCGTGGGTCATCACGCTCCCCCTTAACCCACTTCCACCCCCCGCCGCTGTCCCACACGTCGCTTGGACGCTCACCCCGGCCATCAGCGCGGCTGCTCGGCTGTCGGGCCGGCTGGGCATCCAGTGTATCCGGAATGATTCAGATGGATGCTGCCCTGCATCCATTGGATATGCCCGCCCCCTGTCCGGGCGCGCGGATGATTTCCATTTAAGTCAATCACCCTCCCGGGCATTGGCACGCCGGGTGCTTAACACCCCCCCAGTGCATCCGGTGCCGCGGTGGGCGCCGGAGGCACACATCTTTCGCATGAGGCCGCTTCGGTGGCCTCGGCACCCCGGGTTGGAGTTTCCCCCCTCTCCGACCCGTGGGTGTGTTCTTCCAGAGACGTGGACGCACGCATCTCTGGAGTCGCTTCCCACAGGGGTGTGGGGAAACAGGGTGGAGCGCATCGCGGGCTGAGGCCACTCCTCTGGCTTCAGCCCGCGATGCGCATCTGCTCCGCGCCCAGCACCGCGGGGAACGGCCCGTAGGCCATCGACCGCTCAATCACGTTCCGCAACTCGCGCACGTTGCCGGGCCACGGGTGTGACATCAGCGCGGCGATGGCATCTGGCCCCAGTTGCGGCGGCTCCATGCCCTCGGGCGTGAGCTGCCGGACGAAGTGCCGGGCCAGCGCCACCACGTCCTCGCGCCGCTCGCGCAGCGGGGGCACGCGCACCGGCACCACCTGGAGGCGGTAGTAGAGGTCCTCGCGGAAGCGGCCCTCCCGCACCAGCTGGCCCAAATCCCGGTGCGTGGCCGCCACCACCCGGACGTCCACCTCCACCGGTCGCATCTCCCCCAGCGGGAAGACTTCGCCGTTCTCCAGGAAGCGCAGCAGCTTGGGCTGCACCTCCAGGGGGAGCTCGCCAATCTCGTCCAGGAAGAGGGTGCCGCCGTGCGCGGCGCGGATGACGCCCGGATGGTCCGTGGCCGCGCCGGTGTACGCGCCGCGCCGGTAGCCGAAGAGCTGCCCTTCGAAGAGGTCCCGGGGCACCGCGGCGCAGTTGAAGGCCACGTAGGGCCGCTGCGAGCGCGCGGACAAGGCGTGCAGCGCCCGCGCCACCACCTCCTTGCCGGAGCCGGACTCGCCGGTGACGATGACGGTGGCGCGGCTGGAGGACAGGCTCGCCAGCTCCGAGCGCAGCCGCCGCATGGCGGATGAGGCGGCGATGAAGCCCGGCACGTCCGTATCCCGCACGTCCGTGTCGTCACTGGCCAGCGCGGGCACGTCCACCTGGGCAAAGCCTCGCAGGGTGGCGACCTCCATCGCGAAGCCGCCCAGCCGGGACAGCGCCGTCAGCAGCGCGCGGCCGTCCGGGGGCAGGTGGCCCGCGACGCCCAGGCGGAGCCGCCGGCCACAGCCGTCCCCGAACTCCACGGCCTCGGTGGCGGGCACGGAGGTGTCGCCGCCCAGCGGCGTGGCCCGGCCCTGCGAGTCCAGCTCCTCCAGCCGGGGCGCGCAGTGGGGGAAGAGTCCCTCCACCACGGCCAGCAGCTCGCGCTGGATGAGGGGCGCGCCCATGCCGCGCACCGACAGCCGCTCGAAGGGCACCACCAGGGCCTCCGCGCCCAGGCGGGGAGCGCCCTCGGCTTCGCGGGCAGTGGCGTGGGGCTCGCGGGCGACGTAGTGCACGAAGTGCTGCGGGTGCACCACCATGCCCACGCGGCGCAGCTCCGCCTCGCTGGCGGCCAGCAGCTCGCCGGCGGCGGGGTCGCCCTCCATCCGCGCCAGCAGCGCCAGCAGGTGGCGCGTGTAGACGGCCATGCACAGGTCGCCGGTGAGGCTGAAGGTGCCCAGCGCGGCCTCGAGCAGCGACCGGGCCTCGGCGGTGCGCCCGTCCAGGACGTGCAACAAGGCCTCGAAGCGGTGGAGAAGGGCGGAGTGCCACGCGGACGGCATGCGCTCCAGGAAGGCGCGCGCCCGCCGTAGCAGCACCAGGCCCTCGTCTCGCTGGCATGCGTAGACGCGCGCATACGTCTCGTACAGCAGGCATTCGCGGCGCAGGTAGGGCCAGCCGCCCAACTCCATGGTGCGCTGTCCGGCCGCGGCGAAGCCCTCCGCCGCGCGATGCGCGTTGCCCTCGGCGAGGTCGGCCAGCGACTCCGCGAACTGGGCATAGGCCCCGGTGAGTGCCCGCTGGATGGTGCCGTCGTAGGCCGTCAGGTGCCGCGACAGCTTGCGCAGGCCCGGGTACCGGCCACTGAGCAGGTACAGCCGCGCGCGCGTCACCGTCAGGTACAGCGGCGTCCAGCGCAGCTCCTCCACCACCGCGTCCGCTTCATCCAGCACGGCCTCGGCTTCCGCGAAGCGCGCCAGCCGCAGCAGGGCCTCGGCCTCCGCGCGCGCGGCGAAGATGAAGGAGAAGCCGCGCACCATGCGCCCGCCATACGCGGCCTCCCGCGCGCGGCGCACCATCTGGAGCGCCTCGGCTGGCTCGCAGGCCTCGTCCAGCCGGCGCTGGGCCAGGAAGGCCAGGTTGCGCGCCTCCAGGAAGGCGTAACCCATCCGCGCCGCGCCCTGCGCCACCTCGCGGAAGCGCCGCGTGGCCAGGGTGGCCTCGCCGCGCAGGGCCGCCTCGTGGGCGCAGGCGTCCTCGGCGAGCAGTCGCAGGGCCGGGTCCTTCACCCGCACGAGCGCATCCTCCAGCCGTCCGGACCCGTGGGTGATGCGCTCCGCCTCGCCCAGGTAGAAGCCGCAGGCCACCTCGGCCATGCGCAGCTGGCAGCGCACCTCCGGGTCGTCGTGGTTGGCCAGCAGCGCCTCCGCGCGCGCCACGTAAGCGGCGGACTTGTTCGCGTCGAACAGCTTCCCATCCGGTGACGCGTAGAGGTTGGCCGCCATGGCGAGCACGCGCAGCTCCACCTCTTCGGGAAAGATGCCGGCGTCCGCGAACGCCAGGTGGGGCAGCAGCGTGGTGAAGGCGCCCCGGCTGTCCTCGCGGCCCCAGCGCTGGAGATAGGCCAGTCCCACCGCGGCCATGGCCCGCGCGCCCGGGGTGCGCAGCAGTCCCGAGGCCAGCAGTGACAGCAGTTCCTCTTCGGCGGCTCGCCACTCGGCCCGCGTCAGGTGGGTGACGCTGGGGAGGATGCGAGCCAGCTCCTCGGGATGCAGCTCCTGCCGCCGGGACGCGGAGACGACGGGCGTGGGGGCCCCGCCTCGCGCGGCGAGCTGACGGAGCGCCAAGGCCACGCGGCCTCGCGGACGGCGGGCCTGGGGGGCTTCGCTCGGCAGCTCCCAGCGGTAGACGGTGAGAGGGGTGACGCCCAGCAGGCGAGCAAACGCCGCGCGGCTCTGCTCACCTCGCAGGGCGCGGATGGTCTCGGGTTCCCACCCGGCGCTCGCCCCCTTCTCCTCCGGTAACTCCACGGCACCTGCCCCCTTTTTCGCCCCCCGCCAGGGCACATTCTCTACGGAGTTTCCCAGGACGAATGCAAACGGTTGAGCATTTCCGTTTGTTGCACCCTGCATATGCAGCAGGCGACGAATGGCGCGCATCCCCTCCCTGCGGGGACGTGTCGTCGTTATCGTCACCCCGTGCCTCGCGGACGTTCCCAGCCTCCGATTTCCCCGCCTTCCCGTCTCCAATATGAACGCCTGCTCAGGTTGGAGGACGCGCTTTCGGAGGGTCGTGCGCGTGAGGACGCGGCGGTGGAGGCCTGGGTGCGCCGCACCGGGCAGATGCCGCCCCGGAAGATTCGCCGGAAGTGGGAGAAGCAGTGGCGGCGGGAGGCGAAGCACGCCGCCCGCCGCGCCGAACGGGAGGTGCTGTCCAACCGCTCTCGCAACCCCGCGCGGGGCGCCGCCTACGTCACCGCGTCGATAACGTGCGTGCTGATTGCCCTGGCGCAGCCCCGCAGGCTGTGGTGGCTGGTCTTCGTGGCCCTGGGCTTCTTCCTGGCTTCGTTGAAGCACCTGGAGCGCCCCCGTCGTGACGAGGGCCGTGCGCGCGACGCTGGAGCTCCGGAGCGGGCGCCCGTGGGTGTCTCGGCGGGGGAATCGGACGCCCGGGTGGCGAAGGTGGATGCCCTCTGCGTCCGGCTGATGGAGGCCCTGCGCGAGGGGCCCGCGGTGCTGCGCGAGCTGGTGCATGCGCCGGAGCGCACGGTGGAGGCCCTGCGACAGGGCTGTCACGCACTGGTGCGCCGTGAGCGGGAGCTGCGGGCGCTGGCGCCACCGGATGAGGCCCAGCGGCTGGACGCCGAGCGGGACGCGCTGGCCGCGCGGGTGGCTTCGGAAGAGGACGCGGTGGTGCGGGAGCGGCTGGCCGGCGCGCTGGCCGCGCTGGAGGCGCAGCGGCGTCAGCGCGCGGAGCTGGCCACCGCGGCGGCGCGGCTCGAGGCGGAGCACATGCGCCTCTACTACACCCTGGAGGGCCTCTACGCGCAGGTGCTGCGGGTGCGCTCGGCGGACACCGCGGGGGAGGACATCGCTGGGCTGGGGCTGCGGCAGAGCGTGGAGCAGCTCGGCGCGGAGGTGGAGGCGGTGACGCAGGCGCTGGAGGAGGTCCACGCCGCGCCCGGCGGTGGTGGCCGGACGCGGACGCGGTAGAGGCCTGGAGCGTGGGTCACGCCGGTGTGCTGTCCGGCGCGTCTACGTGGGACGCGGTTCGCGGTGGGACGGCCGCCCTCGCCCCCGGCGCTCAGCGGACCTCGGGGCAGTCCCAGACGTTGCGCGTGCCCAGGGGGCGGCAGGTGCAGACGTAGTCGGACCAGATGCCATCCGTACACTGCTGCGTCGTGCCCGGGCCGGGGCACGACGTGTAGTGGAGGTTCCAGCAGAACTGGAGCAGCGGCGGCCGACTGGCGTCGGCGGCCTCCTGGCTCACGAGCTCCTCCGGGTCCACGTCCACCGACAGGTCCTCCGAATCGAAGTCAGACGAGGCGAACGCGGGCAGGGATAGGGACAGGGCGATGAGGAAAGCCTTCTTCATGGGACGGACTCCGTGGGGTGAGAGGGATTGCAGCTGAAGACGAAGCAACTCGAATCCTGGGGAGGCACCTCTATCGTTACCGGTGTGAGGCCGCGAGCGCCTGGGGCTCCTGCTGCGGTGCCTCGGAGGTGGCGGGAAGCAACGGGCCCCCCTCGTATTCCACCCCCTTGGGGTAGGGGAATTCCAGGCCATTGGCGGTGAAGGCCTCGATCAGCAGCCGGTTGAGAAGCCGCTTCACGTCGAAGTGTGTCCCTGGCTGCACCTTGGCTTCGATGCGCATGGTCATCCAGCTCTCGTCCATGCTCTCGATACCCAGAAGCTTGGGGATTTCGGACACCTTCCCCTGCGACAGCATGGGCACCTGCTCGCACACCTGGCGAATCACATCCATCACCTTCTTCAGGTCGCTTTCGTAGGCCACGGCCATGTCCACAATGGCCAGCGTCCAGCCGCGGCTGTAGTTGATGACATTCTTGACCTCGCCATTGCGGAGGATGTGAAGGCGCCCGAAGCGGTCGCGAATGCGGGTGATGCGAGGCGTTATCTCCTCCACCACGCCCTCTGTATCGTTGATGCGGATGTAGTCGCCGTTCAATATCTGGTCTTCGAAGAGCAGGAAGACGCCGTTGACCATGTCCGTAACGATGGCCTGCGAGCCCAGGCCCACGGTGAGGCCGACGATGCCGGCGCCCGCGAGGATGGGGGTGGGGTCCACGCCAATGTCGCTGAGCACCATCATCCCCACCAGGAAGTAGACTAGGTATTTGGAGGTGCTCTGGATGAGGGCGACGAAGGTGTTGCGCCGCCGGGTCGCATCATCCAGGTCGGGGCCGTCCACCTTGAATGCCCGGGCGATGAGCAGCCGGACGAACTCCACGACGACGCTGGCGGCGAAGAACAGGGCGATGACGCGGATGAGCACCGGCCCGTACGGAGCAAAGAGTTCCAGGCCCTGGAACCGGCGGATGATGAGGGTCGCCACCGAGATGTAGACGATGGCCTCCAGGCTCTTCTGCCCCACCGGTAGCAGCCGGCTGAGCGCCATGAAGTACTCCTCGTACTTCGTGGCCGTGTTCTTCGCCGCCCAGGTCCCGACCAGCCGCCCTGACATCAGGTGCAGCAGCGACACCGCCAGGCGCCCGCCGCTGATGGACATCAGCACGAAGAGGATGGTGCCAATGAGCCAGTCGAACACGGTTGGGAGTTGCAGCGAGGTGAGCGCCAGGCCCACCACGAAGTAGGCCAGCACCAGCTTGATGAAGCCGGGGCCCTGCTCCATCGCCTTCTGGGCATGTGCCCTGTGTTCCGGGGGCAGTTGCCATTCATTCAACCTGCGTTCGATTCGCACCAGGAGCTGGCGGGCCGCTCGATCCAGCACCAGGAAGGCCGCCATCAACAGCACCAGCAGCCCCGCACCGCGCCCCAGGTCCGCCAGCCCTTCCGCCGTCACCCCCGCAAGCAAGGCATTGAAGTGGGGGGCCAGGTCCTTCTCCGCCCACAGGGCGAAGCCCAGCACCGCGATGCCGGCGACCACCACCACCAAGGACAGGAGGGCGGCGCTCAGCCGGGCGCGCTTGCGAAGGGCGTCGGCCGCCTGCTCCAGCGCCTTCAGCCCCACCAGCCGGATGCCCCGGTACAGCAGCGCGCTGGAGCCCACGAGAAGGGCCCAGAGCGCGAGCAGCATCAATGTCACGCTCAGGCCGACGAGCCAGGCGTTATTCAATTCGACCGTATCCGCGATTCTGAAGATCTCCATGCAATGCGTGCATATCATGCCGATGGACGCGCTGCGTCTCAGGCTACTCGCTGATGGCGGCGCGAGGCGGAGGCTGCTGCGCCGTGTCCTCCGACGCCGCGATGCGGACGGACTTGATGTTGACGAACTCGTGGATGCCCACGTCCGCCAGCTCGCGCCCGTGGCCGGAGTGCTTCACGCCGCCAAACGGAAGCCTGGCGTCCGACGCCACCAGCGCGTTGACGAACACCATGCCCGCTTCGATGCCGTCGATGAAGCGCCGCTGCTCGGCTTCGTCTTGCGTCCACACGCTGGCGCCCAGGCCGAACGGCGTCGCGTTGGCCAGCTCCAGGGCGTGGTCGACGTCACGCGCGCGCAGCAGCGTGGCCACGGGGCCGAAGAGCTCGTCGTGGAAGGCGGGGGCTTGGGGCGGGGGCTCGGCCAGGACGGTGGCCGGGTAGAAGTTCCCCGGACCCTCTAGGGGCTTGCCGCCCAGGAGCAGCCTCGCGCCGGCCTTCACGCTCGCCTCCACCTGGGCATGGAGCCCGTCGAGGATGCCGCGCGTCGCCAGGGGACCCAGGTCCGTCTTCGCATCCATGGGGTCGCCCACGGTGACGCGCTTCATCCGCTCCACGAAGCGACGCTCGAACTCGGGGTAGATGGCGTCGGCGACGATGAAGCGCTTGGCGGCGATGCAGGACTGGCCGTTGTTGATGAGGCGCGCGGACACCGCCGTCTCCACCGCCTTCTCCAGGTCCGCGCTGGGCATGACGATGAACGGGTCACTGCCGCCCAGCTCCAGCACCACCTTCTTGATGGCCTTGCCCGCGGCGGCGCCCACGGCCCGGCCCGCGCCCTCGCTGCCGGTGAGCGTCACCGCGCGCACGCGGCGGTCCTCGATGACGCGATTGACGTCGGCTGACTCGATGAGCAGCGTCTGGAAGGCGCCGCGTGGGAAGCCCGCCTGAAGGAAGAGTTCCTCCAGGGCCAGCGCGCACTGGGGCACGTTGTGGGCGTGCTTGAGCAGGCCCACGTTCCCCGCCATCAGCGCGGGCGCGGCGAAGCGGACCACCTGCCAGAAGGGGAAGTTCCACGGCATGATGGCCAGCACGGGCCCCAGGGGCTGGTAGCGCACGAAGGCGCGGCCGGTGCCCATGTCGACGAGCCTGTCGCGCAGGAGGGATTCGCCCTTGTCCACGTAGTAGCGGCAGGCCGTGGCGCACTTCTTCGCCTCGGCCTTGGCGGCGTCGAAGGGCTTGCCCATCTCCTGCGTCATGATGCGGCCGTAGCGGTCGGCCTCGGCCTCCAGCAGGTCGGCCGCGCGCCGCAGCCAGATAACGCGGTCGGCGAAGGTCGTCTCGCGGTAGGCGCGGAACGTGTCGGCGGCCGTCTGAAGCTTCGCCTCCAGTTCCTCGGCGGAGAGGGGCGTGAAGGTGCGCAGCGTCTTGCCGGTCGCCGGGTCGATGGTGGAAATGGCCATGGAAGTGCCTCCTTGGGGCCCTGTGATAGCAGCCAGGCGCGGGGAGCCCGTGCCGCTCGTGGCCCGAGCGTCCAGCCGTTCACTCCAGGGCTTTCGCGGCCCCGGCCCCTCCTTTATATGGGGGGCAGGACTGGAGACTGCCATGGCCGACATCATCCGCGAGCGCCGCTTCAACTTCCTCATCGCTGGGGTGCTGTCCTTTTTCATTCCCGGCCTGGGACAGCTCTACAAAGGCCAGTTCCTGCGCGCCGTCCTGTGGTTCCTGATGGTGGGGGCCGGCTACTGGTTCTTCCTCATCCCGGGCTTCGTCCTGCACTTCTTCTGCGTCCTCGGCGCGGCCTTCGGCAGCGCGGGCAGCGACCGCATCCGTCTTCCCGGATAGCCAACGTTCAGCGCGGGAGACGTCCCGCCGGACGCCGGAGTGCATACAGTCACCGCCATGTGGCGGAGGCTCTGGCAGTGGATGTCGGGATGGGACGTGGCGGTGACGCGGCCATTGGGGCTGCTGTTGTTGTTGCTGGTCTGCTGTCTGAGCTTCATCGCCCTGTCAGACGAGGTGGCCGAGGGCGAGACGCAGCAGCTCGATGAACGCATGCTGTTGGCGCTGCGCAATCCCGAGGACCCGGCGCGGCCTCGCGGGCCCTGGTGGCTGCGGCGCACGGCGGAGGACGTGACGGCGCTGGGCGGCGTTCCCGTGCTGACGCTCGCCACCATGGCGGTGTGTGGCTTCCTCCTGCTGGTGAGGCGCTACCGGACGCTGCTGCTCGTGCTGGGCGCGACGCTGGGTGGCGCGGGCCTCAATGTCTTGCTGAAGCAGTTCTTCGCCCGGCCTCGGCCATCCGTGGTGCCGCACCTCACCGAGGTGGTCAGCCAGAGCTTCCCCAGTGGGCACGCCATGCTGTCGGCCACCGTGTACCTCACGCTGGGCGCACTGCTGGCTCAGCTCGCCGAGCGCAGGCGACTCAAAATCTACATCCTCACCGTGGCGCTGCTGCTGCCGTTCCTCGTGGGTCTGACGCGCGTCTACCTGGGCGTGCACTACCCCACGGACGTGCTTGGTGGCTGGGTGGCCGGACTGGCGTGGGCGCTGCTCATGGCGGTCTGCGCGCGGACGCTCCGCCGGCGGAGTCCCGCGCTGCGCGCGGAGGCCCGGCGCCCGGTGGAGTGAAGCGCGGCGGGCCGCGTCATGCCGTCCACCCCATGGCGCCGTTCACTGCGCGAAGCTCCACGGTGCCGTGGTGCCTGGGCGTCCTGTTGGACCCTGGTCCCAGACCTGGCGCCGTGAGAGACATGGGCCCATGAGCCTGTGGGACTGGCTGTCGCGATGGAGCTGGGGCGGCGCGCCGGTGCCCGCCTTCTACGACGAGTCCTACCGGCTGCCCCTCGCCGGCATCGAGTCCTCCGTGGGCATCGAGCCGCGCGGCGTGGACTTCACCACCTGGTATCTCCTGGAGGCCCGCGCGCTGCGCTCCCAGGACGTGCACCACCCGCAGCCGGTGAGCCTCGCCGAACTGTCGCGCGTGCATGACGCCGCCTACCTGGAGTCGCTCGGCCAGCCGGAGACGCTGGCGCGCATCTTCGCCACCAACCCCGCCGACGTGCCAGTGGACGCGCTGCTGTCCAACCTGCGGCGGGTGTGCGGCGGCACGCTGGGCGCGGCGCGGCTCGCGGTGGCGCGCAAGGGCCCGGTGGTGAACATGGCGGGCGGCTTCCACCACGCCGGTCCGGCGCGCGGCGGCGGTTTCTGCGCGGTGAATGACATCGCGATAGCGCTCGCCGCCCTCCACGCGGATGGCTTCGACGGACAGGCCGTGGTGCTCGACCTGGATGCCCACCCGCCGGATGGCACGGCGGAGTGTCTGGCGGGCCAGAAGCGGGCCTGGATTGGCTCGCTGTCCGGCAGCGACTGGGGCGCGCTGTCGCCCGAAGTGGATGAGACGCGCGTCCCCGAGGACACGGACGACAGGACGTACCTGGCCCTGCTCGACGGCCTCCTGGAGCGCATGCCCCGGCCGGACGTGGCCTTCGTCATCGCGGGCAGCGACGTGCTCGCGGGAGACCGCTTCGGCCGCGTGGGCCTGTCCCTGGACGGCGCCCGTCGCAGGGACCGGGCCGTGGCGCGCGCCCTGCGTGGCATCCCCAGCGTCTGGCTTCCAGGCGGGGGCTATCACCGCGACGCGTGGAAGGTGTTCGCGGGCACCGTGCTCGTCCTCGCGGGGCAGGGCCGTCGCCGCATCAAGGCGCGCTATGACCCGCTGAGCGCGCGCTATCAGCGCATCGCCCGCTCACTGACGCGCGAGGGCGCGACGCCGCTGGACGAGCCCATCACCCAGGAGGACCTGGAGGGCTCCCTCGGCCTGAGCGGCGGCCAGCGCCAGCCGCGCATCCTCGGCTACTACACGGCGCAGGCGCTCGAGTACGCCTTCTTCCGCTACGGCCTCCTCTCCTTCGTGGAGCGGCTCGGCTACAGCCGGCTGCGCGTGGCGGTGGGCTCCGTGGGGGAGGGAGACCGGATGGAGGTGCACGGCTGCGCGGCGGGCCAGGAGCACCTGCTGGTGGACTGCGTCGTGGAGCGCCGCGTGCTGGCGGGGGAGCCCTTCCTCTTCGTCAACTGGCTCAGCCTGCGCCACCCTCGCGCCCGCTTCAGCGAGGGGCGCTCGCGGCTCCCCGGCCAGGACGTCCCGGGCCTGGGCCTGGCGCGCGAGGCGACGGAGATGCTGCTCGTGATGGCCCGGCGCCTCGTCCTGGCGGGCGTGGCCTTCCGTCCCATGTGGTTCCACCTGGCGGCGCTGGCGCGCGCGCGCTTCCGCTTCCTCGACCCGGCGCGGCAAGGGCGCTTCGAGGCGCTGCTGCGCGACCTGGGGCAGCTGCCCCTCCTGCAGGTCTCCCAGGCGGTGGTGGACGGCCACGTCCTGCTCAACGGTCAGCCCTACGCGTGGGAGGCGAGCGACATGGTGTCGCGCCTGGAGCCCGCGGCCGGAGACGTGGAGGCCATTGCCCGGGAGCGTGAGCGCTGCCAGTTCACCTGGGAACCCACCCGGCTGGCCACCGGAGCATGATAGGGAACGGGCGTGGACCTGGACGCGCTTCGCCGTGAGCAACACAAGCGCCGGCTCTCCTGGATGCCGTGGCTCTACTTCGTCCTCAAGCCCCGCCACCGCGAATGGGCGGATGCCTGGCAGCGCGAGGTGCAGGCGCTGTTGCGCGAACTGGAGACGGTGGACATCGCGGAGGGGTGCTTCATCGCCCCGGAGGCGCGCATCTTCGCCGAGCCCGGACGCACCGTCTCCATCGGCCCCGGGTGCAGCATCGCCGCAGATGTCTTCCTCCACGGTCCCGTGTCACTCGGACCCCGGGTGAGCATCAACGCCCGGGCGAGCCTGGACGGCGGCGCCGCGGGCATCCGCATCGGCGAGGGCACCCGCATCGCCACCGGGGCCACCCTCTACGCCTTCGACCACGGCATTGCCCCGGACCGGCCCGTGCGCGAGCAACCCGTCACCTCGCGGGGGCTCGTCATCGGCGCGGACGTGTGGGTGGGGGCCAATGCCGGCATCACGGACGGTGTCACCGTGGGGGACCACGCCGTGGTGGCCATGGGGGCCGTCGTCACCCGGGATGTGCCGGAGTGGGCCATTGTCGCGGGCGTGCCGGCCCGCGTCGTGGGGGACCGGCGGCAGCGGCCCCGCTCAGGTGCTCCGGGTGGATGGGAGCCCGAAGACGGAGCGTGAACTTCTCCCGCCTTCATTGACTTCCAGTTATTGAGACCCAATATGCTTCGGGTCGACGTCGCCACGGGAGGGGAACCGCAGGGTCTGGATTCGCTCCCGGCAGCCGTAGGTGCTGTCAGGGCTCCGGCCCCTCTCCGATGAGGCGCTAGGGAGGCCAGCACGTGGCAGACGAGCAACGGGACGCGGCGGTCATGGACGCTCCCGGGAAGGCTTCAGGGACAGTTCCCGCCGACATGGCGTGTGAGCTGCTCCCTCCCATGAAGTCGCAGGCGTCACACGCCGGGAGCCAGGTGGAGTCCGAGCGTTTCCAGCACCTGTCCGAGCTGCTGCACGAGGTGGTGTTCCAGCTCGACGCGCAGGGGCGGCTCACGGTGCTGGGGGGGGCCTGGGCGCGGCTCACCGGGACGCCCGTGTCCGCGTGGCGGGGCCGCGCGCTCCTGGAGGCCATCCACCCGGAGGACCGCGAGCGCGCCCAGGCGTTGCTGGCGTACACGCCCGGCACCGCCGTTTCGCGCCAGGAAGTGCGCGTGGACACGGGCGGCGGCCATGGCGTCCGCTGGGTGGAGCTGTCCGCCCGGGCCCTGGCCACCGTGCCGGGCGAGGTGATGGGGACGCTCCTGGACGTGACGTCGCGGCGCACCGCCGAGGAGGCCGTCACCACCCGCGAGCGCTACCTGGAAGCCATGGTGCAGGTGCAGCGGCGGATGATGGGGCACGAACTGCCGGATGACCTGTACGGCGCCGTCGTCGAGCCGCTGGGCCACGTGTCCGCCGCCAGCCGCGTCTACGTCTTCGAGATGCACTTCGCCGAGAACGGCACGCTGCTGGCGTCGCAGCGCGCGGAGTGGTGCGAGCCCGGGGTTCCTCCCAACCTGGAGGACCCCAACATGCACGGCCTGCCCTTCGACGAGGCCCTGAGGCCCCACCAGTCCGAACAGCTGCAGCGCGGCGAGCCGGTGCAGGGCCAGCCGCGCGACTTCTCGGAGCTGCTGGCGCCCATGCTGGAGGCGCAGGGCGTCCGCTCCGTGCTGCTGCTGCCCATGCACGTCCACGGGCAGCTCTTCGGCGTCATCGGCTTCGACAACTGTCGCGAGCCCCATTCCTGGGGCCCCATCGAGGTGAACCTGCTGTCGGGTGCGGCGGGCGCGCTGTCCCTGGCGCTGGAGCAGCGCACGGCCAACGCGCTGCGCATGCGCACGGAGACGACGCTGCGGCGCACCGAGGCCGGCGTCCACCTGCTCATCGAGGCCTTCCCGGACCCGGTGCTGGTGCACGTGGGCGACGGCGTGCTGCTCTCCGTCAACCCGGCGCTGGTGCAGTACCTGGGCTTCCGCGACGCCTCGGAGCTGGTGGGCCGCCACATGCTGGACCTGGTCCGCCCCGAGGACCGGGGGGCCGCGCAGCTCCACCTGAGCCAGGCGCTGGAGGGCAAGAGCGCGGCGCGCGTGGTGGAGATGCCGCTGGTGCGCAGCGATGGCGAGGTGGTGGTGGCGGACCTGGTGACGCTGGCCGTGGTGCTGGATGGCTCGCCCGCGCGCATCACCGTGGCGCGCGACTTCACCGAGCGCAAGCGCACCCAGGCGCAGCTCATGCTGACCGACCGCATGGCCTCCATGGGCCTTCTGGCCGCCGGCATCGCCCACGAGCTGAACAACCCCCTGGCCTACGTGCTGTCCAACCTGGACTTCCTCCACAGCGCCGTGGGCGGCGTGCGTCCACGGATGCTCTCCCCGGAGGACATGGTGGAGCTGCGGCAGGTGCTCGACGACGCCCGCGAGGGCGCCGAGCGCATGCGCCAGATTGTCCGCCAGCTGCGCGTCTTCTCCCGCGTGGAGGACGGCAAGGAAGAGTCGGTGGACGTCCACGCGGTGCTCGAATCCGTGACGCAGATGGCCGCCAGCGTGGTGCGCGCCCGCGCCCGGCTGGTGAAGGACTACGGGGATGTGCCGCTCGTCCGTGGCAACGAGGGCAAGCTGTTCCAGGTGTTCCTCAACCTCCTCATCAACGCCGCGCACGCCATCGAAGAGGGCGACTCGGAGGCGAACGAAATCCGCCTCACCACCCGCGCGGAGGTGGGCGGCCGGGTGATGGTGGTGGTGAGCGACACGGGCCAGGGCATCCCCCCGGAGCACCTGCGCCGCATCTTCGACCCCTTCTTCACCACCAAGTCCTCCGGCCTGGGCACCGGCCTGGGGCTGTCCATCTGTGACACGATTGTGACGGCGCTGGGCGGCCACATCTCCGTGGAGTCGTCGGTGGGGGCCGGCACCACCTTCCGCGTGGCGCTCAACCCCGCGCCGCCCAAGGCCCCGGCGAACCGGCCGGGCGCGTGAGCGCTGAGACGGCCGGTGTCACCTCCGGCCTTCGCGCGGACTGTAGCCCTCTCGACGGCTCGTTCTTCCGGTACTGCGCGCCCGCCCTGAAGCGTTATCCACTTCCACCCCAGGGGGATGTCCCCTGGCTCCTTGGAGGCAGGCCATGCGCACCCACTTCGTCCGGCACCTGCTGGCGCTCTCGCTCGTGCTCGCGACGGGCGCCCAGGCGGCCAGCCAGCCCTGGCGGACCTCCCCTCATCCCGAGTCCGCCGCGTCCGGCCTGACGGGCGCGTGCGAGGACGCGCGGGACTTCCTGCTGGGCACGGGCAGCGCCGACATCACCGGCCCCGCCGCCGAGGTGGGGATGATGGGCTACGGCATGGTGGAGCAGCAGACCACCGGCATCCACCAGCGGCTGCGCTCGCGCGCGTTCGTCATCGCCTCGCCCTGCAACGGCAAGCGGGTGGCCTTCGTCAGCGCGGACCTGGGCATGGTGTTCCAGGCGGTGAAGCAGCAGGTCGTGGAGCGGCTGCGCGCGCGTTATGGCGACCTGTACACCGACGACAACGTGCTGCTGAGCGCCACCCACACCCACTCCGGGCCCGGGGGCTATTCGCACTACACCTTCTACAACCTCACCACGCTGGGCTTCTCGCCGCAGAACTTCGAGGCCATCGTCTCCGGCATCGTCGCCTCCATCGTCCGGGCGCATGAGCGGCTCGCCGAGGGCACGCTGCGCCTGTCGTCGGGGGAGTTGTTCGGCGCCAGCCGCAACCGTTCCCCCAACGCCTACCTGCTCAATCCAGCCGAGGAGCGCGCCCGCTACGCGCACGACGTGGACACGCGGATGACGCTGCTGCGCCTCACCCGCGCGGATGGCACCGACATGGGGCTCATCAACTGGTTCGCGGTGCATGCCACGTCCATGGGCAACGGCAACACGCTCATCAGCGGCGACAACAAGGGCCTGGCCTCGTACCTCGCCGAGCAGGCGCAGGGGGCCGGGGACACGTTCGTCGCCGCCTTCGCCAACGCCAACGAGGGCGACGTGACGCCCAACATCCTGGGCGGCACCCACGGCGGCGGCGCCAATGACTTCGAGGACACGGACCTCTCTGGCCGCAAGCAGTACGACTTCGCCGCGAAGCTGTGGGCGGAAGCGAAAACGCCGCTCACGGGCGGTGTGGACTACCGGCATGTCTACGTGAAGATGGACGCGGTGGACGTGGCGCCATCCTTCGCGGACGGCGCGCCGCGAGCCACCTGCCCGGCCGCCATCGGCGTGTCCATGCTGGCGGGGGCGGAGGACGGGCCGGGCGTCGGCGTGGAGGGCGTCACCTGCGCCGCTGGCCAGAATGCCTGGGGGCAGTTCAGTTGCTCGCTCGCCACCACGCCGTGTCAGGCGGAGAAGCCCATCGTCCTGGAGACGGGCAGCATGCGGCCCTTCCCGTGGACGCCGGAGGTGCTGCCCCTTCAATTGGTCACCATCGGCAACCTGGCGCTGGTGGCGGTGCCCTTCGAGCTGACGACCATGGCCGGACGCCGCCTGCGCGACACCGTGGAGACAGCGCTGGCGCCCGCGGGCGTGACGGACGTCGTCATCGCGGGCCTGTCCAATGCCTATTCGGGCTACGTGGCCACCCGCGAGGAATACGCGCGCCAGGACTATGAAGGCGCCTCCACGCACTTCGGCCCGTGGACGCTCGCGGCCCTCCAGCAGAACTTCCACCTGCTGGCCACGTCGCTGCGGGACGGCGCCGGTGTGCCTCCCGGGCCCACGCCCAGGGACTTGCGCAAGGAGCAGCTCAGCCTGCAACCCGGCGTGGTGTTCGACGACAAGCTCTTGTGGGTGGACTTCGGCGAGGTCGTCACCGACGCGCGGCCCACGTACTCGCGCGGCGACACGGCGAGCGCCACCTTCTGGGGGGGGCATCCCAAGAATGACCTGCGCCTGGAGGGCACCTTCCAGCGCGTGCAGCGGCGCGAGCCGGACGGCACCTGGACGGACGTGGCCACCGACGCGGACCCGGCCACGCGCTACCAGTGGCGGCGCGAGAACTGCGTGCCCACGTTGGCGTGCTCCCACGTCATCGTGACGTGGGGCATCCCCGACGACACGGTGCCGGGCACGTACCGGCTCGTCCACGAAGGCAACTGGAAGTCGGGCTGGGATGGCAACGTGCGGCCCTACTCCGGTGCCTCGCGGACCTTCACGGTGAAGTGACGCGCGGCCCGCGTCAGAGCACCACCTCCGCGCGCATCAACGTGGACGCGGGCGTGGTCAGCCGGTGGGGCTGCACGCGGCGGATGAGCTCGCACAGCCGGGCGGATGGGTTGATGAACTGCACGCCTACGCCCGTGGACAACATGCCCCATGTTTGCGCCTGGGCGGCGTCCACGTGGCGCACCACCTCGCCCGCGCACTCCACCAGCTCGCCGGCCAGCAGCAGGGTGAACTCCAGCCGGTTGAACAGGCGCGGGAAGGGGTCCGCGCAGCACATGAAGAGCCCGCCCCGGCTCAGCTCCGTGCACAGCACCTCCACGTCGCCCGCGCCGGAGCGGCGCCGCACCCGCGCTACCCACGTCAGGGGTGGGGTGAGCATATTGGGCTCCGTAACCGGGCCCTCCGTGTCCAGCCACGCCAGGGACGGCACCGGCGTGTGGCTGCGCGGCGGCGGCGTCTGGGGCGACAGGGCGTCCGCCAGCGGCTGGGCGGCGGCCAGCAGCAGGGCCTCCTTGAACTCCAGCGCGGTGGCGTAACGGTCCTCGCAGCGGCGCGACAGCGCGCGCAGCAGCACCTCCGACAAGGCGGGCGGCACCCCGGGCACCAGCAGGTGCGGCGGCGGCGCGCCCACCGGGCCCGTGCCCAGCGCCAGCTCCACCATCTGCCCCCGCTCGAAGGGCAGCTGCCCCGTGGACAGGTAGTAGGCCGTCACCGCCAGCGCGTAGATGTCCGCGCGACCGTCCACCGGCTGCCCCGCGGACTGCTCGGGCGCCATGTATGCCGGCGTGCCCAGGACGATGCCCGCCGCTGTCTCGTCCTCACCCGGGTGGGGACGGCGCGCCTTGGCCACGCCGAAGTCCAGCACGCGCAGCGACGGCGGCTCGCCCGCGTGCCGCACCACGAAGAGGTTGTCCGGCTTCAAGTCCCGGTGCACCACGCCGCACCGGTGCGCCGCGTCCAGCGCGTCACACGCCTGCGCCAGCAGCGACACCAACGCTGCGGGCACCATGGGCCGGGGCAGGTGCGACATGGGCACGCCTTCCAGGTACTCCATGACGAAGTAGTGGATGCCGCCGGGCGCCTCGTTGATGTCGAAGATGTGGACGATGTTCGGATGGCCCACCACGTTGACCGTGCGTGCTTCCGCGTAGAAGCGCGCGCGCAGGCTTTCGTCCCGGCCCAGGTGGGGGTGCAGCACCTTCACCGCCACCCGTGCGCCAATGCGCGTCTGCTCGCCCAGGTAGACGGTGCCCATCCCTCCAGCGCCCAGCCGGCGGACCAGCCGGTAACTCCCCAACGTCTGGCCCGTGAGGTCCACGGGAGGGGCTTCCGCGTCGCCCGTGGACAGGTACACCTGCGTCCAGGGCTCGCCGCCACACGCCACATCGTAGGGATGCTCGGTCAGACAGAGCTCGCAGTGCATGGTTCCCTGAAGCAGACACCAGGGCGGCGCCCGGGCGCGCATCACCCCGGGCACGCACCGTCTGTCAGGTGGCAATGCGGCGCCGCTCCGTCGACCAGCGGACCGGTGACTCCTGCCGTGGGACGGCTGGCCTCAGCTCGCGGCGAAGGGGGCGGCGTCGACGCGCACACCCACGTACGACGGGAAGCGTGGCACGCCGTCGTTGGACAGCTCCTGGTAGCGGAAGGTGATGATGGCACCCACGGGTGGCGGCGATGCGCGCTCCGCGTCCGACAGGCCCGTGCCCACGCTGAAGCGCGTGCCGTTACGCAGCACCACCTCCAGCGCGCCCAGGCGGCCCTTGTGGCGGCCCGCGCCAGCCACGTGTCCCACCACGCGCGCTTCGTCGTCCTTGAAGCTCTTCACCTTGAGCAGCGTGTGGGAGCGGCCCGCCTCGTAGCGCGAGCCGGGCTGGCGCAGCATCAGGCCTTCTCCACCCAGTGCCTCCACGCGCGCCAGCTCCGCGCGCAGGTGCGGCGTGCCGTCACAGCGCGCGTGGGCGTGCCACTGCGCATACGCGGGCTTCGCCTCCTCCATCCACTGTCGGCAGCGCTCCAGCCTCGCCTCGAAGGTGCCTTCCACGCCGGGCGCGTCGAAGGCGACGAAGGCCAGCTCCTTCCAATCGTCGCTGCGGTCCTGCCGGCGGACGATGCTCACCGTGCGTTGAAAGCGCTTGCGCCCGCCGAACAGCTCACCGTCGAGCGGGAAGTCCGGCAGCCCCGCGGTGAACCACTCCGGCGCGAGGAACGCGTTGCCCAGCCGCGACCAGAACTGCTTCCCGTCCCAGTACGCGCGCACGCCGTCCAGCTTCTCACTCATCCACCAGCCGGTGAGGTCCACGTCGTTCTCCCACGACTGGGCCAGCAGCAGGGGCGGGGCCTTGGTGTCGTCGCTGGCCGACGTGCTCCTCGTCGGACGCGCGGGGACCGCGGGAGCGCCGGATGCGTCACCGCCGATGCGCGCGTCCTCCGCGGCGTCTCCGCGCACGCGGCGCAGGTGCTTGCAGGTGCGCCGCTCGATGGCCACCGACTGGTTGCGCCAGGCGGGGCACGAGCACGAATACACACCGCCGGTGTTCTTGAGGATGTAGGGCTTGGAACCCGAGCCCTGAACCGAGACCTGCTCCCCGTCCGCGATGTCCGCCATGACCGACCCTCCGTGCCGCATCCGGAGCGGCGATGGGATGAAGCATACCCCCTGGGGCCGACGTTTCAGGACGTGATGCGGTGGGCATTCCGCCTCGGAAGGGGTGGCGCGAGGCCGTTGGGCACCCCACGATGTGGAGTGGGCCCCGGAACCAGGAGGAGTCGCGTCAATGGTCGTCATCGTCATGGGGGTATCCGGAGCGGGGAAGACGACGGTGGGCCGCACCCTGGCAGCCGAGCTGGGCTGGCGCTTCATCGACGCGGATGACCTGCACCCGCGCTCCAACGTGATGAAGATGGCCGCGGGCGCGCCGCTGACGGACGAGGACCGCGCCCCCTGGCTGCGCAAGCTGCGCGACGAAGTGGCGCGGGCGCTGACGCAGGGCGAGGACGTGGTGATGGCGTTCTCCGGCCTCAAGCAGGCCTACCGCACGCTGCTGGAGGAGCTGGACCCCGCGCACGTGAGGTGGGTGTTCCTGCACGCGCCGCATGAGGTGCTCGCCCGCCGGATGTCGCAGCGCCAGGGGCACTTCATGCCCGCGTCCCTGCTGGAGAGTCAGATGGCCGCCATGGAGCTGCCTTCGCGCGCGCTCAGCGTGGACGTGACGCCGCCGCCAGCGGACATCGTGAAGCACATCCGTGACCAGCTGGGTATCTGACGGCTGAACTCCCGCGTCGAAGCACGAGGACGGCTCGCCCCTTGGTCGCCCGGCTGGTGTATAGCGCTCTGTTGGGTTGACACCTTTTCGCTTCACCCACCCGCGAGGACCCGCGCAATGCCCACTGCTTCGACGCCACCCATCTCCGCCCAGGATGCCCTTGCGCGCCTTCGGGAAGGCAATCAGCGGTTCGTCCTGAACGCGCGCAGCATGGAAAACCTGCTCGGCCGCTCCGCCCGGCAGGCGCTGGTGGCGGGGCAGAGTCCCTTCGCCATCATCCTGTCGTGCTCGGACTCGCGCGCGCCGTCGGAGTACATCTTCGACCAGGGGTTGGGGGACCTGTTCGTCATCCGCGTGGCGGGCAACGTCGTCGCGCCGTCGCTGGTGGGCAGCGTGGAGTTCGCGGCGGCGAAGTTCGGCACGCGCCTGGCGGTGGTGATGGGGCATTCGCACTGCGGCGCGATCCAGGCCACGCTGGACTACGTGCGTGACGGCAAGGGCGCGGCGTCCGAGAACATCCGCGACATCGTGGAGCGCTGCCGCGCGCCGGTGACGACGGTGGTGAGCGCCGCCGGGCCGAATGCGGACCCGGAGTTCCTGATGAAGGAAGCCGTCCGCGCCAACATCCGCAACTCCTGCGACACTCTCCGCCATGGCAGCCGCCTGCTGGAGCGTTTGTGCAGAGAGGAAGGCATGCTCATCGTCGGCGCCGAGTACTCGCTGGAGACGGGCGCGGTCGACTTCTTCAACGGCGTCTGAGAGAGGACACGTTCATGAAGAAGCTGGTCAACACCCCTCGCGCGGTGGTGCGGGAGATGCTGGAGGGGTTGGTCTCGCTCGCCCCCGGGCAGGTGCTGCTGGAAGGGGAGTCGGTGGTGCTCCGCGCCGACACGCCTTCCGACGTCCGCGCGCGCAAGGTGGCTGTCATCTCCGGTGGCGGCAGCGGCCATGAGCCGGCGCACGCGGGCTACGTGGGCGCGGGCATGCTGGACGCGGCGGTGGCCGGTGACGTCTTCACCTCGCCCAGCACCGATGCCGTGCTGGCCGCCATCCGCGCCGTCGCGGGGCCCGCGGGCGCGCTGCTCGTCGTGAAGAACTACACCGGGGACCGGCTCAACTTCGGGCTCGCCGCCGAGCTGGCACGCGCCGAGGGCATCCCCGTGGAGATGGTGTTGGTGGCGGACGACGTGTCCCTGCACGACACGGTGGAGCCCGCGCGGCGCCGGGGCATCGCTGGCACGGTGCTGGTCCACAAGGTCGCGGGCGCGGCGGCCGCGGCGGGCGCGGCGCTCCAGGACGTCCTCCGCGAGGCCACCGCGGCGGCGGAGGCGCTGGGCACCATGGGCGTGGCCCTGGGGCCCTGCACCGTGCCCGCGGCGGGCAAGCCGGGCTTCACGCTGGGGGAGGACGAAATCGAGCTGGGCCTGGGCATCCACGGCGAGCAGGGCGTGCGGCGCGTGCCGATGCAGACGGCGGACAGCCTGGTGGACACGCTGCTCACCACCATCGTCGAGGACCGGCGCATCAGCTCGGGAGACCGGGTGGTGCTGCTCGTCAACGGACTGGGCGGCACGCCGCCCATGGAGCTGGCCATCGTCGCCCGGCACGCATTGGCCGTTCTGCGTCAGGGCGGCATCCGCGTGGAGCGCGCGTGGAGCGGGACGTTCCTCTCCGCGCTGGAGATGCCCGGCTGCTCGTTGACGCTGCTGAAGGTGGACGACGCGCGGCTGGCCCGCCTGGATGCGGCGGCGGATGCGCCCGCGTGGCCCGGCGCGGGACGGCTGCCGAAGGAGCCGGGGGTGTGCCGGCCTTCGTCCACGGCGTCTTCGGCATCGCTCCCGGCGGAGGCGCCGCAACCGGGGATGGACCGCTTCCGGAAGGCCGCCTTGCAGGTGGCGGACGCGTTCGAGCAGTCGGAGCCCCGGCTGACCGCGCTCGACAGCGCCGCGGGCGACGGTGACCTGGGGCTCAGCCTGATGCGTGGCGCCGAGGCGATTCGCGCCCTCCCGGAGGACGCGTGGACGAGCCCCGCGCGCGCGTTGACGGCGCTTGGCAACGCGCTCCGGCGTAGCATCGGCGGCAGCTCGGGGCCCTTCTATGCGACGGCGCTGCTGCGTGCCGCGCGACGGCTGGCGGAAGGGCCCGTGGATGCCGCCGCCTGGGCCGAGGCCTTCGACCTCGCCGTCACCGCCGTGTCGGAGCTGGGCGGCGCGCGGCCCGGAGACCGCACCATGCTCGATGCGCTGCGGCCCGCCGCGGATGCGTTCGCGAAGGCGGTGCGGGACGGACAGGGGGCTCGTGACGCCTGGACCGCCGCGGTCCAGGCGGCCGAGGCGGGAGAGGAGGCGACGTCCCGGATGCAGCCGCGCCTGGGACGCGCCAGCTACCTGGGCGCGCGCGCCGTCGGCGTTCCCGACGCGGGCGCCGCCGCCGTGGTGGTGTGGATGAAGGCGCTCACGCCCGCGCTGGGCTGAGCGCCGTCGAGGACCGCGCCCCTCGGAGTGAGGGCGTGCAAGCCGGGATGCGCGTCCCGTTCCTGGCCGCGGGGCTCCGCCCTGGGATGAGCCCCGCGGCGTCACTTCTGGCGCACCGTGGGGCCGGAAGTCCCGGAGCGCGCGGGCCCCTGAGGCGCAGCGCGTCCGGCTCCCTCAAGATGCAAAGTCCGTGGAGAGGGACAGCGCACGGTGGGCGGCCATCTCGCGGGCGACGAAGGCGTTCTTGTCCTCGATGCTCTTCACCGTGTCGCTGCCCAGGGCGAGGCGCAGGGGTGGGTTCTCCATCTTCGCCAGTTCGAGCATCGCGGTCGCGAGCTTTGACGGGTCACCCGGCTGACGGTGATTGAGCTCGGTGGCGCGCGCCCGGATGGCGCCGACCGTCTCCGCGTAGTCGGGAATGCTGGCCGCGGCCCGGGTGAGCGAGGCCGCGTCCAGGAAGTCGGTGCGGAAATAGCCGGGCTCGACGACGGTGACGTGGATGCCCAGTGGCGCCAGTTCCTGGTGCAGGGCCTCGCTCAGCCCCTCCACGGCGAACTTCGTGGAGCAGTACACACCCCAGCCCGCCCCCGCGTGGTAGCCACCAATGGACGACAGGTTGATGATGTGCCCGGAGCGCTGCTGACGCATGCCAGGAAGGACCGCGCGGGTGACGGTGAGCAGTCCGAAGACGTTGGTGCGGTAGACCTTCTCGACTTCCTCGGCGCTCGCCTCCTCGACGCCTCCGAGCAGGCCGATGCCCGCATTGTTCATGAGCACATCGATGCGGCCCGCGCTCGCCACCACGCTCCGGGCCTCTGCCTCGTTGGTGACATCCAGCTTCGCCACCACCAGCCTCGGGTGGGGCGCCAGGGGAATGCTCTTCGGATTGCGCGCCGTGGCGATGACACGGTCTCCCGCGTCGAGCGCCGCCTGCGCGATGAGAACGCCGAAACCACGGGATGCGCCAGTGATGAGCCAGGTCTTCATGGGGTGTGCTCCTCTTCAGCGGGTTACACGCGAAGAACTACGCCCTGGCCGCTCATGAGAGAATGCGCACGGAATGCGCAAGACTGTTGAGCCGCCCTCAACACCCGGGCGGCGCGTCCATGCAGGCCGACGTCCGTGAGCTGACGGTGTTCCTGGAGATTGCCCGGTGCTTGAACTTCCGCCGCGCGGCGGTAAGGAGCTGGGAGTGGGGTGCCCGTCCTACCCGGGCTTCTTCCTCGACTCCCCGAGCCGCCGGCACCTGTGGGCGTGCCGCGCGCGTTCAGCGGACGCCCGGATTCGGACCTTCCGGCCTACTGCACCCAGCGTTTGCTGGTCTGGTACACGTCCACCAGGGGGGAGATCAGGGTGATGCGCGGCCCCCAACGGGTGGCGTCCTCCAGGTCTTCATCCCGCAGGGATTTCAGTGAAAGAATTTCCGACATACAGGCCAGCGGCGCGTGCTGCCAGACCCGGGTGAGGTCGTCGGCCGTCACGTCGCCGATGAGCTCGCCGTGCACGTCGTCCACCACCGGCAGCCGGCTCAGGCCATACCGCTGCATCAGTGACAGTGCCCTCACCACCGTGTCCTTGGGGAAGAGCGTCACTGCCTTCGCCACCGTGTCCTCGCACTCCACGTACAGTTCCGTCATCGCCGGCCTCGCCACCCTGTTGTTGCCCTGCGAGGCACCGTAGCAAGACAGTTGCCAACAACCGGGGCGCTGCCCGGCATGGGCGGGGAGGCAAGCGAGGGCTGGCTGCTGTCGCCCGGGTGGCAATGTCCCTGGGGCGGAGTCGGGGCCCGGCGGGGGCTACAGCCGGATGCCCACCGTGGTCCGCAGCTGGGTGTCGAGCTTGGGGACGGCCAGGGGCGGGGAGTTGTCGAAGGTGAGGTTGAAGCCGATGCCCACGGTGAGGCGTTCGTTGGGCTTCACCTCGAAGATGGTGTCGTTGAGCAGGCGGATGTCGGCGGGGTTCGTCACGCGGGGCTGGGCGTAGAGCGTCTGCACCAGGAAGACGTTCTCCATGAACTCCAGCCGCCCCAGCACGTAGCTGGACAGGCGCGGGTCGGTGCGGAAGTCCCCGGCATCCGGTTCGGAATCCCGGCGGATGCGCTCGTGCTCCAGCATCAGCGCGAGCCCCACCACCAGCGTGGCCTTCTTGTCGGTCAGCACCCTCACCCGGGGCCCCGCGCCCAGCAGGGCCCGGAACTGGATGCGGCGAAACTTGTCGAACTCGTGTTGGAGGAACACCTCGCCGGAGAGCCGCTCCGTGAATCCGTAGCGGTAGCGGACGTGCTCCATCACCTTGCTGACGATGACCTCATCGGCGGCGAAGGCGTACTCCCCCCGGATGACGGCCAGCCAGGTGTGCTTCTCGCTGCGCCACTGGCCCAGCAGGGCGCCGCGCACGCTGAAGAGGTCGGTGCTGCCCGTGCGCCAGTCCGCGCCCAGGTCCACGGCCGCCGAGCGCCCCGGGCCTGTGTTCTCGTCGAACAGCGCCTGGACGTTGACGATCTGCGCTGCCGCGCTCGCCGCATGAAGCCACACGAGCAGCAGCACCCACCTGCTGGATTTCCGTCCCGCCATGGCCCGGGTCTGCCCCGTCGGCCGGCATGTTTCAAGGGTACCCGCGCGGTTCAGGGCAGGCGCTCCACCGTGGCCCCCGCGCGCTCCAGCAGCTCCCGATACCAGTCGAAGGCGCGCGCGGTCCGCTCGCCCAGGGCCTTGGCGCCCCAGAGCACGGTGAGGGTGCGGCGGGTGTCCGCGTTCGTCTTGGTGCGCTGCGCGTCCTTGACGGCGTTGGCGCACGGGCCCTCCGCGTCGAAGAGGCACAGCAGGCCCGCCAGGTCGATGCTCTGCCCGGACGCGTTGAAGACGTACTGCGCGCCCTCCGGGGCCACGCCTACGCGGAAGGGGGCGGCGGCCCGGTCCAGGTCCACCACGCTGATGGGCAGGCCGCTGTGCAGGGACACCGCGTTGCAGGCATCCACGGCCAGGTTGATGGCGCCTAGCGAGCCGTCACCCGAGGCGCGCACCAGGTACTCCGACGCGGGCTTGCCTCGCCCGGTGGGCTTGTAGCCGCCGTGGCGGAGCATGTCGCGGATGGCGCCGCGCACGGTGTCGTCGCTGGACAGGGGCGCGGTGGCGCCGGGCTTCAGCAGGGCCACCAGCCACTCCGGGGAGGGCAGTCCGCCCAGCGGCCCGGGGAAGGTGGTGGTGAAGGCCAGGGTGTCCAGGGAGGGGTGGGCGTCGATGGTCAGCACGGCGCGGCAGTCTATGCCACGGCGCGAGTGGGGGCAGGTCCCACTTCCAGCCTGGGACCGGGGGCTCCCCCGCCTGTCCGCTCCCATGCAAGAGAAGTCGCTTTCCAGGGGTTCGGAACATTCTTCCCGGGGCGCGCTACGTGGCATAAGGGCGCCGCACCCGCTTCCGGGCCCCCCGCACGCACATGATTCGTCTCGACAACATCAGCAAGCAGAACGGCCAGCAGATTCTCTTCATCGAGGCCTCCGCGGCGCTCCACAAGGGGGAGAAGGTGGGCCTCGTCGGACCCAACGGGGCCGGCAAGACGACGCTGTTCCGGATGATTACCAGCCAGGAGCACCCCGACGAGGGCCAGGTCGCGGTCGACCGGGGCGTCACCATTGGCTACTTCAGCCAGGACGTGGGTGAGATGGAGGGCCGCAGCGCCGCCGCCGAGGTGATGGACGGCGCGGGCCCGGTGAGCACGGTGGCCGCCGAGCTGAAGGAGCTGGAGGCCGCCATGGCCGACCCGGACCAGGCGGACAACATGGACAAGCTCGTGGAGCGCTACGGCCTGGTCCAGGGGCGCTTCGAGGAGCTGGGCGGCTACGCGCTGGAAGGCCGCGCGCGGGAGATTCTCGCGGGCCTGGGCTTCAGCCAGGAGATGATGGACGGCGACGTGGGCGCGCTGTCGGGCGGTTGGAAGATGCGCGTGGCGCTGGCCCGCATCCTCCTGATGCGTCCGGACGCGATGCTGCTCGACGAGCCGAGCAACCACCTCGACATCGAGAGCCTCATCTGGCTGGAGGAGTTCCTCAAGAACTACGACGGCGCGCTGCTGATGACGTCGCACGACCGCGAGTTCATGAACCGCATCGTGAACAAGGTGGTGGAGATCGACGGCGGCTCGCTGTCGACGTACACCGGCAACTACGAGTTCTACGAGCAGCAGCGGGCGATGAACGAGAAGCAGCAGCAGGCGCAGTTCGAGCGCCAGCAGGCCATGCTCGCCAAGGAGCTGAAGTTCATCGAGCGCTTCAAGGCGCGCGCCTCGCACGCCGCGCAGGTGCAGAGCCGGGTGAAGAAGCTGGAGAAGATTGAGCGCGTGGAGCCGCCCAAGCGGCGCCAGACGGTGCTCTTCGAGTTCCAGCCGGCGCCGCGCTCGGGCGACGACGTGGTGAGCCTGAAGGGCGTTCACAAGGCCTACGGCAGCCGCACCATCTACGAGGGGCTGGACTTCCTGGTGCGCCGCACGGAGCGCTGGGCCGTCATGGGCGTCAACGGCGCGGGCAAGTCCACGCTGCTGAAGCTGGTGACGGGCTCCACGCAGCCGGACACGGGCAACGTGGCGCTGGGTGGCAGCGTGAAGATGGGTTACTTCGCGCAGCACGCCATGGACCTGCTGGACGGCGAGCGGACGGTGTTCCAGGCGCTGGAGGACGCCTTCCCCCGCGCGGGTCAGGGCTCGCTGCGGGCGTTGGCCGGCTGCTTCGGCTTCTCCGGTGACGAGGTGGAGAAGAAGTGCCGCGTGCTGTCCGGTGGTGAGAAGGCCCGGCTCGTCATGGCGAAGATGCTCTTCGACCCGCCGAACTTCCTGGTGCTGGACGAGCCCACCAACCACCTGGACATGGCCACGAAGGAGATGCTGATTACGGCGCTCTCCCGCTACGAGGGGACGATGCTGTTCGTCTCCCACGACCGTCACTTCCTGGCCGCGCTGTCCAACCGCGTGCTGGAGCTGACGCCCGAGGGCATCCACCAATACGGCGGCGGCTACACCGAGTACGTGGCCCGCACCGGCCAGGAAGCGCCGGGCCTGCGGAGCTGAGGCGCGTGGCGGTGCTGCCCGGCGGACCGTCTGGGCAGCGCCGGGCCTGCCGCGTCCCGTGGCCGCGTGGCCGCTGCGAACAGAGGCCGCGGTCCAGGCGCGGGGACGTCGCCCGTGCCCGACGGGCTCAGGGCTCCGGTGGGCCCCGTGCGGCCCAGGTGCTTCGGAGCCCTCGGACCTCGGCCAGCAGCTCCTTCGCCGCGCCGAGCGTCTCGGCCGAGGGAGCCGTTGAGGGCGGCAGGGCCGGCTCGGCATGCTGCGGCTCGCCCAGCCCGGCGTCCCGGTGCATGCGCACGCGCGTCATGATGACGTCGCGAATCTCCTCGGGATTGTCCACGCCCCGGAAATGGGCCTCGTGCAGGCCTTCGCGGGTCGACGCGTCCGCGTCGTGCGAGCCGCTGTTGCCGCCTCCACCCGCCGTCTCCACCTTCACGTCGGAGATGCCGAACAGCCGCTGAAGCGGGTTCTGCCGGATGGAGACCTGCTGGATGTTCGCGAAGGTCATCGTCTTCTCCTGAAGCGAGACGAGCCCTTCCCGGATGCGCAGGCTGCGGTCGGAGAGGATGTACCAGCGGTACTCGTAGTCGAGCCAGGCCACCAGGAAGGTGATGGGGACCTGCACCGCGAACGCGAGCCAGGCGAACAGCTCGACGGCGAAGAAGACGGTGTCCGCATACGCGTAGGGGATGTGCGGGACGAACCGGTGCTTCACCGCGACCCAGGTGAAAATCAGGCCCACCACGACGCTGGCCTGCCGCAAGCCCCAACGGAGCAGTTGGAGCCGGCGATAGGACGGCGCGGAGCGGAAGACGCGCACCGCGGCCCCCTCGGGGATGTGGGGCGCGGGGGGCACCTTCAGCAGGCGCAGGAGCCAGGCAGGCGCGGCGTCAGACATCCTGCTTCTCCCGCGTGTCGCCGGCGCCCAGGCTCAGCCGCAACGCCCGCACCTCGGAGGCAATCTCCCGCAGCGTCGCCGCGAGCTCATCCGGACCTCCCGGCGTGACGTGCGACGCGTCGTTCGCGGGCACGGCGCGCTCCCGGCTCCCGCGCATCCTTGAATAGAGGAAGTCCCGCATGGCCTCGTGAGCGGGAACGCCCTCGATGGTGATTTCCGCCTGCGAGTTGCCGCTCGCCGTCTGGATTTGGATGCGCGCCAGCCCCAGCCAGCGCTCCACCAGATTGCTGGACAGGTGGATGTCCTGGATGCGCGCGTAGGTGAGGGACACCTCCCGCCTGAAGAGGATGCCCCAGCGGACAGTGATGCCCTCGGCGTCCAGCGTGTAGCGCAGCGTCTGGTACTTGAAGTAGCGGATGAGCCCGAGGATGGGGAAGCCGGGCCCGGCCAGCAGCGCGCTGACGAGGTAGTAGGTGAGCAGGCTGCGGTGCGGCTGCAGCACCGTGGGCAGGCGCGACAGGAAGCCCCCGTCGCGGGTCGCGGCTGTGAGGGCGTGAGACGAGTCGGTCATGGACGGCCGTGCGGGCTGGTGGCGATACGGACGGGCGCGGACGTGATTGCACCGGCCCGCCCGCGATTCTGCGCCCAGGGGAGGGGGACGGCCACCCCCTCCCAGGCATATCCACTGGCGGTGAATCAGAGCGGAGAGACCGTCGCGCAGCTGGGCGTGTCGCTCTCCGCGGTCCGCCGCGCCAGCGACTTCGGAGCCGCGTCCGTGTAGGGCGACACGCCGAGCACCAGGCACGTCCGGTACACGAGGTCGCGGCTCGCGGGGAACGCGTTGATGGGGAGCGAGGCGCCGGCGTTGAAGTACACGGAGCCCAGCGCGGAGCCGTAGAACGGGCTGCTGCCCCAGGCGAACTTCTTGCCCGTCACCGCCGTCGCGGCCGACAGGCCGCTGTACTGCGCGGACTGGAAGGGCCACTCGCCAGCGGAGAAGCCCCCGCTGAGCAGCGCCCGCCCCGAGGCCGCCCGCGTCGTCCCGTTGTTGAGGCTGTAGCCGCCGTACACCAGCCCGGTGTCCTGGCCGAGCTTCAGCTCGACGAGCCCCAGCTCATACAGCACGCCGGAGGTGGGGTGCCGCGCCAGCAGCGCATGGTACTTGCGCGTGGTTCCGATGGGCTCGTTCCACGTCCAGTTCGCCTCGGTGGTGAGCGCGCCCGCGGCGGCCACTCCTGTCGTGAAGTGGTGGAGGGAGTCACCCCACTGCACGTTGTTGAGGGTGGCGCTGGCGGCGGCGTCCGCGAACTCGACGACGCCGTAGGGGCCTCGCATGTCGAAGGACAGTTGGCCAGCGGTGGCCTCACTCAGGTCCATCCGCGTGTCGATGCGCGGGAAGTCGGTGCCCTTCTGGAAGACCCACTGGATGGTGACGGGCACCATGAACTTCTGGTGCGCGGCATCCGCCGACGCCGTGGCCTCCGTCACGTTGGCCATAGCGGCGCGGGTGCCCCACTTGGGATACCGCAGCGTGAAGCGGTGGCTGGCGGAGGTGGACGCCGCGGAAATCTCCGAGCGCGAGGCCTCCACCGGGAAGCCCAGCCCCAGCGGCGAGTCGTCCTCGCCATGCCGCCCCGCGATGGTGCCGGACGTGCCGTTGTCGAAGGAGCGGTACAGCTCGTGGGCCACGAAGTAGCCGAAGCCCGCTTCGCCTCCGGCCGTGCCATCCACCGTCACCGTGCGCCACTCCGCGCCAGCGGGCACCTGATACGTCATCTGCACCGCATAGCCGCCGTTGCCAGCGGGAGACTGCCGTTTGAGGGACACCGTGCGCGGGCGTCCCTGGGCGTCCGTCCAGGCGTAGCGGTCCACGGGGATTCCCGCCACCGTGGTCGTCTCGTGAGAGACACCATCGCCCTGCTCGGAGGTGGGCTCGGGGCCGGCGTCCGGGGTGCCACTATCGGGCGTCCCGCTGTCGCCGCTGCCTCCGTCCGTGCCCGCGTCCGTCACGCCGGCATCCTCCGGTCCCTCCCCTGGGCCACCGCCGTCGCAGGCCCCCAGGGCCAGCGCCATTCCCAGCCAGAGCCTCGCGAACCGCCGTCCATTCTTGGTCATGGACACAGTTATCCCGGAAAACGGGAGACTTGTGCCAGGGAGGCCCGGCCCTACTCGAACAAGCGCCCCGCCAGCCGCGCCAGCTTCTGCGCCTTGCCCGTGAAGGGTGGGAAGAACAGGTGGACCAGGGACGTGCGCCCCTGGCGCAGCACCGCGCGCTCATGGCTGAAGGTCCGGAAGCCCGTCTCGCCGTGATACGCGCCCACGCCGCTGGCGCCCACGCCGCCGAAGGGCAGGTTCGGATTCACGTTGTGCAGCACCACGGTGTTGATGCACGTGCCGCCCGCGCGCGTCTCCCGCAGCAGCCGCTCCACCGTGGCCTCGTTGTTGCTGAACACGTAGAGCGCCAGGGGCTTTCCGTCCTCGCGCACGTGCGACACCACTTCGTCCAGGGACTCGAAGCGCAGCACCGGCAGCACCGGCCCGAAAATCTCCTCGGCCATGATGGGCGTGTCCGGCGTCACGTCCGCGAGCACCGTGGGCGCGATGTAACGCGACTCCGCATCCACGCCGCCGCCCGCCACCACGCGCGCGCCGGCCTCCACGGTGTGGTCCATCAACCGGCGCACCCGCGTGAAGGCGCTGTCATGCACCATGCGGCACAGGTCCAGGCTCGCGCGGCGTGCCTCCTCGGTGCGGCCGTAGAAGCGCTCCAGGGCCGCCTTCATCGCCTCCAGCAGCGCCTCTTCCTTCGACGCGTGGACCCAGACGTGGTCGGGCGCGATGCAGGTCTGCCCGCCGTTGAGGAACTTGCCCCACACCACGCGCTCGGCGGCGGCCTCCACGTCCGCCGTCTCATCGACGATGACGGGCGACTTGCCACCCAGCTCCAGCGTCACGCTGGCCAGGTGCTTCGCCGCGGCCTCCATCACCCGCTGGCCCACGCGGGCCCCACCGGTAAAGAAGAAGTGGTCGAAGGGCAGGCGCAGCAGCGCCTCGCCCACCTCTGGCCCGCCTTCCACCACCGCGACCTCTTCCGGAGGAAAGACGTCCTTCACCAGCTCCGCGATGAAGCGCGCCGTGTGGGGCGTCTTCTCACTGGGCTTGCACAGGACGGTGTTGCCCGCGGCCACCGCGGCCACCAGCGGCGACACGAGCAGGTGGAAGGGGTAGTTCCACGGGGCCATCACCAGCACCACGCCCCGAGGCTCGTACTGCACCAGGCTGGACGTGCCGGTGAGGAGCAGGGGCGTGGAGACCTTCCGGGGCTTCATCCACGTCTTGAGGTGCTTCTGGATGTAGGCCAGCTCCATCAGGACGGGGAGGACCTCGGTGGCCTCCACCTCCGCGCGCGGCTTGCGGAAGTCGGCGTGGAGCGCCTCGGCCAGGGCTTCTCGCCGGGCGACGAGCAGCGTCTTGAGCTGCTCCAGCCGGGCCAGCCGTTCCTTCACGCCGCGGTGCGCCACCTCCCAGCGATGCGCATGGAGGCGGTCGAACGCCTCCTGCACGCCGTCCGGCATCCGTGCTTCTTCCAACTTCACCACGCGCATCGCCTGGCTCCTTCCGGAGGTGCCCCGGCCTGGGGTGCCTACTCCATCAGCCGGGTCGCGCGGGAGGCCAATTCCTGCGCCTTCCCGCGATACGGCGGGAAGAACACCGAAGCCAGCGACTTCATCCACTGAACCATCACTGCCCGCTCATGGCTGAACGTCTTGAAGCCGAAATGGCCGTGGTAGTTCCCCAGGCCACTGGTGCCCACCCCTCCGAACGGGAGGTTGGGGTTCGCGAGGTGGACGAGCACGTTGTTCACCACCGCGCCACCCGACGTGGTGTTCTGGAAGATGTCCTCCACCGCCCGCTTGTCCTGGCTGAACACGTAGAGGGCCAAAGGCTTCCCGCCCGCGCGGATGTGCGCGTAGACCTCTTCACGGGACTGGTAGGTGAGCACCGGCAGCACGGGGCCGAAAATCTCGCCCTCCATCGCCGGGCTCTCCGCTGTCACGCCGGACAGCACGGTGGGCGCGATGTAGCGCGAGGGCCCGTCCGCCTCCCCGCCCACCTCCAGCTTCGCTCCCGCGGCCACCGAGCGGTCGACCAGGTCCTTCACCCGCCGCCACGCCACCGGGTCCACCAGCCGCGTCAGGTCAGGGCTCGCCTGCCGCTCCTGCTCCGTGCCGCCGTAGAAGCGCGTGATGGACGCCTTGAGCGCGTCCAGGAACGCCCGCTCCTTCGACGCGTGCACGAACACGTAGTCCGGCGCCACGCACGTCTGGCCGCCGTTGACGAACTTGCCCCAGCACAGGCGCTCCGCCGCGGCGGCGACGTCCGCCGTCTCATCGACGATGACGGGCGACTTGCCACCCAGCTCCAGCGTCACGCTGGCCAGGTGCTTCGCTGCGGCCTCCATCACCTTGCGGCCGATGCGCGTGTTGCCGGTGAAGAAGATGTGGTCGAAGGGCAGCTCCAGCAGCGCCTCCGCCGTCTCCGCGCCGCCTTCGAACAGCGCCACCTCGTTCTCGGGAAACACGTCCTTCACCAACTGCGCCAGGAAGCGCGAGGTGTGCGGCGTCTTCTCGCTGGGCTTGCAGATGACGGTGTTGCCCGCGGCGATGGCGGCCACCAGCGGCGACACCAGCAGGTTGAAGGGGTAGTTCCACGGCGACAGCAGCAGCACCGTGCCGCGCGCCTCGTAGCGCACGTGGCTGGACGAGCCCGCCAGCAGCATCGGCGTGCCCACCCGCATGGGCTTCATCCACGACTTGAGGTGCCGCACCGTGTGGTTCAGCTCCTCCAGCGTCGGGTGGAGCTCCGTCAGTTCCACCTCCACCGCGGGCTTGCGGAAGTCCGCGTGGATGGCGTCCGCCAGCTCCGCGCGGCGGGCGATGATGGCCTCGCGCAGGCGCTTCAGCCGGGCGATGCGTTCGGCGGCGGTGGTGCGAGACATCGTCCAGCGGTGCGCGCGCTGGGCTTCGAACACCGCGCGGATGCGCTCGGTGTCGGCGGCGTGCTGCGTGTTGGCTTGAGAAGTCGCTTCGAGCATGGGGCTCTCCAGGGGTGGGGAAGGGGACTCAGCGGGACTCCAGCCCGCGAAGAAGGGTGGTGAGGGCCGCCGTCAGCTCGGCGGTGAAGTCGACGCGCAGCGGCGCCAGGTGGGGCAGTGCCTCCAACACCGCGCGCGCCACCGGGGCCACGTCCGCCATCTGCCGCAGGCCCGTCACCAGCGCGTGAAGGTGGATGAAGAAGCGCGGGCCGTCTCCGGCATGAAGGAAGGGCAGCCGCTGCTCCACCCGCGTGCCCGCGCGGAGCAGCGCCGCCAGCAGCCGCTCCTTGAACGGGCGGAGCTGCTCGGCCGTCACGTTCTGCTCCAGCACCGTCTGCAGCAGCGCGAGCAGCCGCGTCAGGGCCTCCTCGCCATCCAGCGACTCGGCCACCGTGCGCGCCAGTCGGGGCCCCGTCCAGGCGGAGGTGTCCTCCGCCAGCAGTCCGTCCAACCGGGCGAACCACGCGAAGAGCAGGTCCTCCAGCAGCGCCAGGAACAGCGCCTCCTTGGTGGGGAAGTAGAGGAACACCGTGCCCTTGGCCAGCAGCGCCCGGCCGGCCACGTCCGCCATCTTCACCTCGGCGTAGGACGTCGCCTGATACAGGGCCAGGGCCTCATCCAGGATGAGCCGCCGCCGCGCTTCCTTGTCCTCGTCCTTGCGAGCTCGCTGGGGCAGGGCCCGCTTCGCCTTCGCCGCTGGGGTACTGACCATGACGCATGGATGAATGACCCACGGTCACTCGTCAAGTGACTGAAGGTCATTTGTCCGCCAGGTGGCCAGGTGAGGACATGTGTGGTGGAGTGCGCGCCATGCGTCCCATCGAGGCGGAGCTCCTGTCGGGCAGCGCGCTGTACCGGGAGGTGGTGTTGGAGAAGCTGCTCCACGCCCGGGAGTCGGTGTGGATGGCCACGGCCAACGTGAAGGCGATGTTCGTGGAGCACGGTGGCCGCTTCGTCCCGCTGGTGGACGTGCTGGACACGCTCGCCGCGCGTGGAGTGGCGCTGCGGCTGTTGCACGCGGAGCTGCCGAGCCGGCCCTTTCGCGCCGCCTTCGACAGACAGGCGCGGCTGGTGGCGGGGGGCCTGTCGCTCAAGGTCTGCCCGCGCGTGCACTTCAAGGCGGTGGTGGTGGATGGCGCCTGGGCATACCTGGGCAGCGCCAACCTCACCGGCGCGGGGCTGGGCGCCAAGGGCGACTCCGCGCGCAACTTCGAGCTGGGCTTCGTCACCGAGGACTTCGACGTCATCGACCGGGTGACGGCGCTCTACGAAGCGGTGTGGAGCGGCGCCGAGTGCAAGGCATGCAAGCTCCGCGCGGTGTGCCCCGACCCCATTCTGCCCGCAGGCAAGCGAGCGCCCACGCCGCGCCGTCCTCGCGCGGCTGCCCCACGTCTGGGCAAGGCGCGCCGTCTCCAGCGGGGCGCGAAGGCCGCCACGCGCTAGGTTTGTCACACAGCGCGTAGGGGGCGCCCGGCGCGGCTGGCAGGCGTCCGGGACTCGGGCTGAAATCGCAGCCCTTCCGCTGTACCGTTCCGCCGTTACTCGCGCGCTTCTCGTCCCGCATCAGGAAGCCCCCCTTGCGCCCGGCCACCCTCTCCGCCACCTCACCCCCCGAGTTGGAGTCGCAACTCGAGCTGCGGCGCCGCAACTTCCTCCTGTGCGCCGCGGGGCTCGCGCTGTCGCTCGTGATGCAGCCGCTGACGCTGGGGCAGGTCGTCACGCAGATGCTCTGGGTCCACCTGGGCTGGTGTGCCGCCTTCATCTTCCTGGGCGTGGCGGTGGGAGCCCGGTGGCTGTCGCCTCGCACCAGCGGCCTGGCCGCCGCCGTCGTCAGCCTGGTGGGGCTCACGCTGGACATCCACTTCACGGGGGGCATCTACAGCCCCTTCTTCCCCTCGCTGTACGCGGTGCCGCTCATCATCTGTGTCTTCACGCCGGGGCACCGCCGTCCCACGCAGCTGGCCAGCGCGCTCACGTTGGTATCCATGTGGGTGACGTGCTGGACCTCGGGCGCGTCGCTGCAGGTGGCGGTGTCGCAGGGCCTGTCCTTCGCGTTCGTGGCGTGGGTGTCCGTGCTCGGCTCGCAGACGTTCCGCCGGTTGAGGGACGCGGAGCGGGAAGCGGACGAGGAGCGGGTGGTGGCGCTGGAGCGCCTGGCGGAGAGCGAACGGCTGCGCGCCCAGGTGGACCTGCACCGCGCGGAGATGGAGCGGCTGGCGCTGGTGGGGCAGCTGGCCGCGGGCGTGGCGCACCAGGTGAACAACCCGCTGTCCTATGTGAAGTCCAACCTGGGCTACCTGGACGAGGAGCTACGCGAGCCGTCGCCGGACGTGGAGGACCTGCGCCGTGTGGTGGACGAGACGCAGCAGGGGGTGCTGCGCATCCAGCAAATCGTCACGGAGTTGCGCGACTTCTCCCGCGCCAATGCCCAGGACGAAGAGGCCTGCGTGGTGGCGGAGGCCCTGGCGAAGGCGCGTTGGCTGGCGTCCGCGGAGCTGCGTGGCCTGAGCGAAGTCGTGGAGGACGTGCCGCCAGACCTGCCCCGCGTGCGCATGGGCCTGGGGCGGCTGGTGGAGGTGCTGGTGAAGCTGCTCCTCAACGCGGCCCAGGCCGCGGATGACGCGCGACCTCGGCGCCCGGGCCGCATCATCCTTCGCGCGCGGACGTTCCAGGATGGCGTGCGGCTGGAGGTGGAGGACAATGGCGAGGGCATCCCCGAGTCCATGCTTCCTCGTCTCTTCGAGCCCTTCTCCGCCGTTCCTCGCGCCAAGGCCGCGGGGCTGGCGCTGTCGGTGTGCCGCGACCAGGTGGAGAGCGTCGGGGGAACGTTGTCGGCGGAGAATCATCCCGACGGTGGCACCCGCTTCGTCCTCGATTTGCAGCCAGCGCCGATGCCCGCGCCCGTCTGAAGCGAGCGGCGCCGTGTGACGGCGACGCATGTCGCGCTGGACCTTCAGCCTTCGTGGCGACGGAGCCCGGGCTCGTCGAAGAAGTCCCGGGGCGAGGCCTGGTCCACGAGCATCCCGTCATCGATGAGCAGCACGTGGTCGGCCACCATGCGCGCCAGGGCAAATCGAAGGAGCGCTTCGCCAGCACCGCGCGAGGGCCATGGCCGGCGCCCAGGTTCCTGGCTTGAATCACGGCGCTGCGCTCCTTTCTCGATGCCGGGGGGGACGGCTTTCAGCGGGCGGCGGCCAGGGCTTCCTCCTCGGGAGGAGGCACCGCGCCGTGTTCGCCCAGGAGGCTCGTGGCGAGCCGCTCCAGTGTCTCCCGCCACTCCGCGCGCTCCACGGCGGTGGGATTCTCGATGCAGTCGTCCAGCACGTCGTCCACGCCCAGCAAGGGATGGGCGAGTTCCGCCAGCCGCTCGGCGCTCAGCGAAGGGTCCAGCTCCAGGCTGAGCAGGAGTGAGCCCAGCAGCGCCTGGTCGTGCTCGCGCAGCTCGGGGCGGAGGCTCACCTGCGTGAGCAACTCGGCGAACACCGCGATGTCCTGCCACAGCCTCCGGCCGGACACGGCGTCATGGCCATCCTGCCCGCGCAGCCAGTCCAGCACCGCCGCCTGGAGCCGCCGCAGCTCGGTGCGGTCCTCGATGCGCAGGTCCTCGTAGATTTCCCGGCCCGTCAGCTCGGAGAAGCACACCGCGGCCCGGCGCAGCACGGGCGCCAGCCACGGCGCCGTGGGCTCCGCGCGCGTGAGCAGCCCCCGGCGGAACAGCACGTAGGCCTGACGCACCTTCAGCGACCGCTCCAGCTCCTGGGTGAGGAGTCCTTCGAGCCGGGGCGTCAGCCCCTCATGCGCGCACAACGCGCGCTCCACCGCGGCGGCGCACTTGAAGAGGCGGCGCCGGGCGCTGCCACACGTGGCGATGATGTTCCAGGGCGCCTCGGAGGCCGTCATCGCCCCCAGCCGCTCCAGCCGTTCGCCCAGGTCCAGGCGCGCCATGAAGGCCAGGTCCGCGATGCGCTGCCGCCCGGTGTCGGCCCCGAGTCCCGGCGGGTCCTCATCCTCTTCGTAATGGGCGCGAACGGCGCCCAGCGCCTGGGCCCCCTCGAGGACGGCGTTGCGCAGCGCCGGCACGGATTCCTGCAAGAGTCGCGGGGACTCCTCCTGCTCGCACCGGCGCAGGTCCACCTGCCGCGCCAGATGAATCGCGTCCGTCAGCGCTGTCTGTAATTGACCGGGCGTCAAGGGAGGCAGCTCCGAGGCCAGCGGTGGAAGCGCCGGTGGGGTGGGCGTCGCGTTCCTTGTTTTTGTAGTGTTTGTTGATAATTATTGTCAAATCGCCATGAGGTACGGGAATCAGTCTGAAAGTCCGCTGAGAGTCGGAACTCACGGAGTCCCGAGCGCCAGGTATCGCACCCACGAGGTGTCAAAGACTTGCGCGTCACCCGCTGAATCGCGCGGTCCTGCCTGACAACGTTTTGGAATAGGGATTGCCGGGAGCCAGCGGCTTCCCGGCTCCAGGGCGTGACTACTCGGGGACTTCGGACGTGGCCGCGACGGGGCCCTTGCCGGGCGCTCCGGCCACTTCCTCCACCAGGGCCTCGGCGGGTAGTGGCGCGCCGTTGCCCTGCGGCCGTTTCTGCCGGTCCCGCCACGCGCTGGGGGACTCGCCCACCAGTTTGCGGAAGAGGCTGCTGAAGTGCTGGAGCGAGGCGCAGCCCACTTCCACGGCGACCGCCGTGAGCTTCATGTTCGACTCGCGCAGCAGCGACTGCGCCATGCGCACCTGCACCGCGTTGAGCTCCGCCTGGAAGGACGTGCTGGCCTCCTTCAGCCGGCGTTGCAGCGTCCGTTCGGACATGCCCATCTCCCGGGCCACGTCCGACAGGTTCACTTCCGGCAGCCGGCCCCGCATCACCTGGTGCAGCTCACGCAGCAGGGGCGACTGGCCGGTGGCCTCCGCGACCAGTCCGTTGAGCTCCGCCAGCAGCGCCGCGGCTTCGGCCTCTGGCTGCCCCAACCACTGGAGGGCGGTGTCGGGAGCGGTGAAGGCCCGGCTGGGATAGGCCCCGGACAGCAGCGTGTAGAAGCCGCCCACCACCGCGCCCACCACGCCTTCGGGCCGCACCAGCGCCTGTTTCAGCACGGAGGTGCTGAAGTCCTTCTCGCGAGGCTGCATGTATTTGACCAGGGCGGCAAAGGCCATGGGGTCCGCGGCCTCCAGCCGGCGCGCGTCCACCAGCGAGGCATGGGGCTTGGCGGGGGCCAGCTCCACGTCCAGCACCTGGACGAGCCGACGCACCTCCGCCTCTCCGGGACGTCCCCAGAGGACGAAGCCGCACAGGTCCGCCGAGGCGTACCAGTGGAGGAAGCCCTCCCCGACTAGGTAACGGCCGTGGGGGTCCCGGAGGTAATCTTCGACTCCGTCTGCCGATCGCACGGCTTGGCAGAATAGCGCTTCGCCACCCGGGCCACCCACAACGGATTGATGGGGGAGAGCCCAGTAGTCAGCTCTGGACGGAGCCTGGACGTCCGAGCGAGCTCCTCGGTGAGGGCCGGAAGCTCGTACCAGGGCACCTGCGGCTTCAAATGGTGGGCCTGGTGGTAGCCCGCGTTGAAGAACCACCGGTTGTAGAAGGCGGAGTAGGACGTGGTCCCCAGGGCGTCCTTCTGCTCGGAGTCCGTTTCGAAGTGGGCCGCCAGGTTGAGCCAGTGGATGCAGAACTGCGTCACCAGCAGCACCCCCCACCAGGCCAGGCCCAGCGCGGGCTTCCACACGATGAGCGCCAGCAGCGCGCCGTCCACCACCAGGAAGTCCACCGCCAGCTCCAGCCGCTGGTTCTTCTTCTTCGCCCACTGCCAGACCTGACCCAGCGTCTCGTAGGGCCACAGCCACGGTGTCAGCGCCGAGCGCAGGCAGTAGCGGAAGACGCGCTCGCCGGGACGGCGGCGGCCCCAGTCACCCGGGCCGTCATCGTACCGGTGGTGGTTGAAGTGGTGGATGAAGTAGCCCCGGTAGGGGAACCCACACGCCATGCCCAGTGCACGGGACACCACCCAGTGCGCCAGCGGAGGCCGGGCGATGGACACGTGCATGTGGTTGTGCAGGACGGCGTAGTTCCAGAAGCAGATGGCCCAGCCCAGCACGCACATGGCCAGCCGCCCCACCCAGGGAAGCGCGTCCCAGCTCAAGATGAAGGCTGGGAACCACCCCCACCACAACGCATGAACCGCGAGCTGCGGCAGGTCGGCTGAAGGGGGCGGGGGGCGGGCGGGGGTCATGAAGCATTCAGTACGCCCCCCCAGCAGCGGCTGCTTCACTCCACGCGCCAAGCGCTTGCGCCAGGGCGCAATCCGTCCGGCCCCTCACCACCCTTCAGGTCCCAGCCAGGGTCTTCACCGCCCCGGCCGGGTCCCCGCTGTATCGCTACGTCTCGAGCGCGTTCGCCACCTGCCCGAGCAGGCGCAGACGCGGTGCGTCCAGCTTGCGCACCGTGCGCAGCAGCCGGCGGACTTCCGGGCGCTCACGGTATTCCGGCGGGTCCTCCGCCAGCGTGGGCGCGCCCTCCACACCCGCCATTCCCAAGAGCACGTCCGAGGAGCAGTTGAGCACCAGGCACAGCTTGCGCAACGTGCGGACGCTGGGGAGCATGTGGCCGCGTTCCAGGCGGCCATACACCTCGGTGGCGATGCCAACGCGCTCGGCCACGTCGGCCTGGGTCAGCTCCAGCCGTTGTCGCGCCGCGCGGACCGCGTTTCCAATGAGGGTTGCCAGTCGTTGTTCCATGGCGTGCTGAAAACCTGTCGAAAAGAGGGCTTCGTCCCCCCGCATCCAGGCGGAGAGGCTCCGGGGAGAAGTGACGGCCGTTGGCTGCCTCGTGGAACACAGATTACGAGTGGGGTCTGACATTCCGGGGCTTCCGGGAGGGCCTGCTGGAGCGTCCGGAATCGAGCGCTTCAACCCCTTGAGACGGATGTGTCTCCTGCGGCCCCCTCGAGCGCGCGGAAGCCGAAAATTCGGCCTGCGCGGCGTTGTCAATGACGGCCCGGGACGCGTTGAAAAAAGCCCTGGTGTTTCCGTGGTTTACGAAGTGAGGACGTCTGACGTAGGGTGGGCCCCCCGGTAGGTACCGGGAATCCGGTGCAAACCCCCGGTGACTCGGATCCGCAGGCCGCGCCGCGTGCCTCGCGGGGAGGCTGTTGAGGTCGTGAGCGACGAGCGTCCGGACGCGCTGCTCAAGAGCGCACTCGAAAAGATCGTCTACTTCGAGGCGCGTGCCCAACAGCTCCACAGCGAGCTGGCTTCGACGCGCGATGAGATGGAGCACCTCAAGCGCGAGGTAGCGGAGACGCATCAGCGCGAGCTGGGCCTGCGCCGTGAAGTCGCCGAGCTGGAGGTCCGCGTGGGTCGGCTCCAGGCCGAACGCGAGGAACTGGCCCGGCTCAACCAGGCCCTGCGCGGCGAGCGGAACCAGATGATGGACAAGCTGCTGGACGTGGGGCGCATCCGCGCCACCGCCCAGGAGCGCGACGACGAGGACGATGACCTGGGGCTCGACCTGGCGTCGTTCATCTCCCAGCTTCGCAGCGAGGTGTTGCTTCGCGGTGAGGCAGGTCCGGTGGCCCGCGGGCTGGTGGTCCCCACGCGGCGCTCTTCGGTGCCGCTGCGTGAGACGGCGGCCAGTGTTCCCGTGACGCCGGCGCCGGTGAGCGAGCCGCCCGTGGCCGTTGTCATCGAGGGCGACGGCCTGTCTCCTGTGGCGCGTGAGGCGCAGCGCTTCCTGCAGGCGGGACGGTTGGGCGTGAGCGCGGCGCAGCACGCGGAGCTGTCCTCGCACGCGGGTTTCGGCGGGACGACGGATGAGACCTTGTTCGGGTTCTCCGTCCGCGAGTTGTCCGCGCAGGATGGCGCGGCCCGAGTGCGTGCCGCGGAGCGATTGAAGGCGCTGTCACAGCCGGCCGCCGCGCCCGCGCTGGCGTCGGCGCTGCATGCTGAGACGGATCCGACGGCGCAGGTGGCGCTGCTCCAGGCGTTCGCGTCGCTGTGCCAGGAAGAGGGCGCGTCGGTGGTGTCGCCGCTGCTCGCGTCGCCGGTGCCGGAGGTGCGCATCGCGGCGCTCAAGGCGCTCCTGACGCTGGCGCCGAAGGACGCGGCGCCGCATCTGGCGCAGGCGATGAAGGACCCGGACCGTTCGGTGCGCCGCCGCGCGTCGCTGCTGGCGCTGGGCCTGGAAGGGGAGACGGCGCGGCGGCTGGGCGAGGAGGCCATCCACGACGCGGATCCGGAGGCGCGCGCGCTGGCCGCGCTGGCGCTCGGAGCTGGCGCTGGGGAGAACGCGCGCACGCTGCTGCTGGGCGCCTTGGGTGACCGTGAGCAGCGCGTTCGCAAGGCCGCCGCGCAGAGTCTGTCGCGCATCCTGGGGCAGGACGTGTCGTCGGTGGTGGACCTGGACGAGACGCACCGCCGCCGGGAGATTCGCCGGCTGGCGACGTTGCCCGTGAAGCCCGTGCGGGCGCGGCTGGAGCAGCCTCGTCCGGTGGTGGCTTCGGTGCAGGCGGTCGCGCCGGCAGTGGCTGTTGCCGCGGTGGTTCAGGCGCCGGTGGCGGCGGTCGAGCAGCCCGCCTACGCGGTCGCCGCCTTGGGGGCCGCGAATCGGCAGGCGGTTACGGTCGGGCTCGCGCAGGGAGCAGGTACCGCTCCGGCGGGACTTGCGCAGGTGCGAGTGAGCCCGGTGGCTCCGACGCCCGCGCCGACTCCGCAGACCGCATCCCCCGCGCAGCGTTCTTCCGTGCCGACTCCGCAGGCCGCCACTCCGGTGCAGCGTCCGCCCGCGTCGGCTCCGCAGGCTGCCGCCTCCGCACAGCATCCACCCGCGCAACAGGCTGCCGCCTCTGTACAGCGTCCGCCCGCGTCAGGTTCGCCGGTCACTACACCGGTGCAGCGTCCCTCCTCGCAGCAGGCCGCTCCCGTACCGCATCCGCCCACGCCAGCTCCGCAGGCCGCCACTCCGGTGCAGCGTCCGCCCACGCAACAGACCGCCGCCCCCGTGCAGCGTCCGCCCGCGCCAGCTCCGCAGGCCACCCCAAGCAATTCCAGTCCCGCGCAGGCTCCGCGCGCCCCAGCCGCTCGCCTGTCCCCTGTCCAAGCAGCCTTGGTGGCCATGGGCGCGGTGCCCGGGCAGGCCGCCCCCGCGCCGCGTGTTCCCGCTGCCGCCGCGGAGCCATCCCGCCCGGCCCCCGCGCGCCCCAGTGCGTCGCCGGTGGAAGCCCTCTGCACGCAGATGCTGGCCGAAGTCCGCGTCGCCGTCCGAGGCCGCTCGCTCGTCGAGCTGGCGGTCGCGCTCTCGGCGCCCTCGGAGCTTGCCCAGGAGGCGCTCACCCTGTTGTCCGCCCGGGGAGCGGTGATTCGAAGGGGGCACAAATACTTCGCCGCTTGAGGCAAGGTAGCCGTCCCGCACGTCTTTCGAAGGGTCGTCCATGGAAGCGCCGACGTACAGCTCCAAGCAGGTCGCCGAGATGCTCGGCGTGTCCCCGAAGCAGATTCCGGAGGAATCGCGGAAGGACGCCTACACGCCGGACGACATCTGGGAACTGCGCACCACGCTCGACCGTTTCCCGGCGCGGCTGGGCCACCGCCGCCAGCTCTTCCTGAACTTCAAGGGCGGCACTGGCAAGACGTCGCTGTCCACGTCCTACGCCTGGCGCCTGGCGGAGCTGGGCTACGCGGTGCTCCTCATCGACCTCGACAGTCAGGGCCACGCCACCAAGTGCCTGGGCTACGAAGGCGAGGACTTCGAGAAGACGCTCCTGGACGTCCTCGTCCGCAAGACCCCCCTGGCCAAGGTCATCCAGAAGTCCTCGCTGCCCAACCTGGACTTCGTCCCCTCCAACCTGACCATGTCCACGGTGGACCTCGCGCTGATGCCCATGGCCGGCCGCGAGTTCAAGCTGCGCAACGCCCTCAAGGACGTGGAGGCCCAGTACGACGTCGTCGTCTTCGATGCGCCGCCGTCCTTCGGCCTGCTCAACCTCAACGCGCTGATGGCGGCGAACGACTTGTTCGTCCCCGTGCTCGCGGACTTCCTGTCCTTCCACGGCCTCAAGCTGCTGTTCGAAACGGTGCAGAGCCTGGAGGAGGACCTGAACCACGTGCTCGACCACGTCTTCATCGTGGTCAACTCCTTCAACGCCACCTTCAAGCTGGCGAAGGAGGCGCTGGAGGCGCTCCAGACGCACTATCCGGAGTTCCTGCTGCCCACCATCATCCGGCAGTGCACCAAGTTCGCGCAGGCCTCCAGCGAGGGTCGGCCGGTGTTCGTCGCGGACCCCTCGTCCAAGGGGGCCAACGACATCCAGGCCATGATTGACAACATCCTGCCCCGGCTGGTGGCCGCGGCAGCCGCCGCCCAGACGAAGGGCACCCAGCAGGCCGGCTGAGAACCATGAAGAAAGCCTTTGAACAGAACGTGTCCCGCGCCAAGCCGCGCCTCCGCCTGGGCGCGCTGACGGGCCTCGTCGACCCCGTCGAGCCCCCGCCTCCCGAGCCCGAGGCCGAAGCGGCACCCGCGCCCGTCGCCGAGGCCCCCGACCTCTCCGCCGAGGTGCGCGCCCGCATCGAGCGCGCCCGCACCCCGCGCCCCAGCGCCGCCCAGGCCATGGACGCCGCCCTGCGCGAGCCTGAACTCGAGCAGGACACTGTCGCCTACGCCGCGCCCGAGCAGGACGAGGCGCCCGTCTACGAGGAGCCCCCGCCGGAGCCCGAAGCGGTCGCCGATGTGCCCGTGACGTACGGGGCCCCGCCGGAGGCCGAAGCGCTGCTCGACACCGAGCCGTCCGCCGGGCCCGTCACCTTCGCCGCGCCGCCTCCGGCGCTGCACTTCGACGCCGTCAGTCCTCCTCCGGAGGCGCACCCCATGACGCAGGCCTCGGCTCCCGTGTCCATGCCGCACGTCACCGCCACCGTCGCGGAGCCGGTGGCCCGTGTCGAAGCGCCGCCCACCGAGGTGGAGGTGCAGCGGCCGGCCCCGCCGCGCGAGGACGGGCAGGACTCCTCGGCCCGCCGTGAGCGACTGAAGGCCCGGCTCAAGGCGGTGCGGGAGAATCCGCGCCCGGAGCCGTTGCCCGCCACCGTTGCGGAGGCGGGTCAGCGCGCCGTTGAGCGCATCACCCACCTCCAGGCGGAGCTGGTGAAGGTGAAGGCGCTCAACCTCTCCCTCACGCAGGACCTGGAGGTGTCGCGCCGTCAGGCGGAGAAGGCCACGGAAGAGGCCCGCCTGCGCATGGACGAGGCGCGCCGCCTGTCCTCGGAGATGGAGGGCCGGGTGAAGCTGCTGGCCGACCTGGAGCGCGAGCTGTCCGCGCTGGAGGGCGAGCGCGACGAGGCGCTGCTGTCGCTCCAGGAGACGCGGCAGGCGCTCCAGGCCGCTGCCAAGGAGCGCGAGGCCCTGGAAGAAGAGGTCGCCCGCGGCAAGCAGTCCCTGGTGGACAGCCTGGCCGAGGAGGAGCGGCTCGCCGGTGAGTTGGAGTCCGCCAAGGACGAGTCCACGTCGCTGCACCGCACGGTGGAAGCGCTCCAAGGGGAGCGTGACGTGCTGGCCCAGCAGGTGGCCTCGCTCACCGCCGAGCGCGCCGAGCTGCTCGAGGCGCGCAAGGCCCTGGAGTCGGTGCACCGGGCCCTGAGTCAGGCCACGGTGCGCTGAAGCCTCCCGGCTACTTCCCGTCCTTCGCCACGCCGCGTGCGTTGTTCCCAGCGCGCACGGCGGCGAAGGCGGGGCTGAGCGGCGGCGAGCGGAGCCCTTCGGTGGCCAGTCCACTGAAGGCGCCAGCCGGCTGTTTCAGCGCCTGGACGTGCGCGAGGATGTTGCGCCGGCGCTCGTCCTTTCCCGGGTGGTTGGCGAAGGTGCTGCCTCCGTCCTTCGTTTTGGCCAGCAGGGCGAGGTAGTCATCCGGCGTGTAGCCCGCGGAGAGCATCAGCTCGACGGCGATCCGGTCCGCCTCCAGCTCCTGCTCCTTGGCGTTGCCCTTGTCGATGAGGTCGATGGTCTTCTCGCTCAGGTGGCCCAACAGGCCCGGGTCCTTGTCCAGGTCCAACGTCCCGTCGCCATGGCGGCCCGCGGAGAGCACCTTCACCGCGGTGGGGGAGAGCACGGCCTCGCCGTAGGTGACCAGCTCGCACGTCTTCACTTTCGCGTCGCCGTACTGGTGGATGGCGTGCTTGAGCGTGACGTGGGCGATTTCGTGCGCCAGCACGCCGGCCAGCTGGCCTTCGTTCTCCAGTCCCTGGAGCAGCTTCCGGGTGACGAAGACGTAGCCACCGGGCGCGGACATCGCGTTGAACTGGGACGTGTCCTGGAGCACGCCGAAGGTCCACTCGAGCGTGGGCCGCGCGGATTGCGCCGCCAGGTTCTTCCCCACGACGTTGACGTAGCGGTGGAGCGCGTCGTTGGGGCCGTCCAGCAGCAGCCCGTCACCCCGTCGCACGAAGTTGATGGCCAGCGCTCCGCCCAGGGCGTACTCCTCCTGGACGCTGGGGGCGGCGCGCAGCTTCTTGCACGTCTTGGCTTCCTCGGACGCGGCGCTCAGCTTCCCCAGGATGTTCTCACCCCGGGTGAGCGAGGACGCATTGAAGCCCTTGCAGGACGCCGTCGCCGCGCCCAGGCCCACCAGCGCGAGCACCTTCCAGCCCGTTCGCATCATCGGTTGCCGCTCCGCTTGTTCGTCCCGGCCTTCGCGACCGTGTCGCTGGCGCCCACCACCGGGAAGAGCCCCGCCGCCGTCACGTGCGCGGCGATGTCCGCCGTGGAGACGGACTTCGCCAGCGTCTCCAGCGCCTTGATGTCCCGCACGGCCTTGCCGTGGTCGCCGCCCTTGTCCTTGCCGTACTGCTCCGCGCCGGGGCTGAGCGCTTTCACCGCGGCGCCACTGGCGACGAACTTCTTCGGGTCCACCTGCTGCTTGCCTCCGCCGTCCGTCACCAGCTCCATGTTGGGCGGCGTGGTGGACAGGTTCGTCTGGAACACGAAGCCCTTCTTCCCGGTGGCCGTGGTCACCCGGTGCCACTGCTTGTGCTTCGCATCCGCGCCGCCCCACGTCACCTGCTCTCCGGGCTGGAGCACCGCCACGGCGTTGTCCGAACCGGACGGGCTCGCCTGCACGCGTGTGTTCTTCGCCTTCACGTACAGCGGCTCGCCGACCTTCACGGCCGACGCCCCTGTTGGAATCGCCAGCGCCAGCAGGGCGGTGGTCCACGTCACCCGCGTCTTCATCCCCATGTCTCCCCGACTCCTTTCCGCACCGCTCACTTGTCCAGGTTCGCCACGCCGTCGAAGTCCGGCGGCGGCGCCTTCACATATCGCTGACAGCGCTCCAGCAACGCCTGCGTGGGCCCGTCCTCCGGGTCCTCCGCGCGGCGCGCTTCCAGCACCGCTGCTGCTTCCTCGAACCGCGCCGCGCGGTAGAGCGTCAGCGCCGCGTGATAGCGCGCCACCGTCTCCCGCTTGCGCGCGTCCAGCCCGCCCTTGAGCGCGAGCAATTCGTACACGGTGACGGCCTCCGTCTTGCCCGCCACGCGCACCCGGTCCAGCTCCCGCACCTCGATGTGCTCGCGCGCCAGTTCGTACGTGCGCGGGCCAATCATGATGACGGAGCCATAGGCCTTGTTCGCGCCCTCCAGCCGCGCGGCCAGGTTCATCCCGTCGCCAATCGCGGTGTAGCTGAAGAGCTGCTCGCTGCCGAAATTGCCCACGAAGTTGACCGCGGTGTTCACGCCGATGCGTGTGTACATGTCCGGCAGCCCCTGGGCGCGGAACTCGTCGCGCAGCCGGTCCACCGCCGCCTTCGCCGCGAGCGCGCCCTTGCAGCCGCGCAGCGCGTGGTCGGCCTGTCGCATCGGCGCGCCGAAGAGACACACCACGGCGTCACCGATGTACTTGTCCAGGCACCCACCTTCCTTCAGCAGCGCCGCGCTCACCCGGGTCAGATACGTATTGAGCAGGCGCACCAGGTTGCGCGGGTCATCCTTGAAGCGCTCGCTGAAGGTGGAGAAGCCCCGGATGTCGCTGAAGAAGGCGGTGATTTCGACATTCTCTCCATCCAGCCGAGGCAGCTCGCGCTGGGCAATCATCTGCTCCACCAGCTTGGGCTCCATGAAGCGGCTGAAGGCCTGCCGGATGAAAGCCGTCTCCTCGTTGGCCACCAGGTGGTTGAAGGCCACCGCGCTGACGCTGGCCAGCACGCCCGCCATCGCGGGCAGGGCGGTGAGCACGTAGGTGTTCGTCAGTCCAAGGGCGGGGCCCGTCACCCAGCTCATGCCGGCGTAGAGCCCCAGCGGCCACGCAATCTCCAGCGGCGTCCAGCGCGCCGTCATCAGCAGCACCACCGACACGAAGGCCACCGCGAAGACGAGCGCCAGACTCACCCCCAGCGGCGCGCGGGTGATGAAGCGGCCGTTGCCCAGGAGCGTGTCCAGCACCGCCGCCTGTTTCACCACGCCGGGCTCGTGCGACGAGAAGGACGTGGCCTTGACGTCGTTGAGGCCCACCGCGTTGCCGCCAATGACGACCACCTTGCCGCGGAAGACGTCCGGCGGCAGCCCCGTGGGTTGGCCCTGGCCCCGGTGCACCCACGCGTCGAGTACGGAGATGAGCGGAACGCTCGTGAAGCGGTCATGCAGCTGCCCGCCGAAGTCGATGCCCGCGCTGCCATCCGCATCCACGGCGTAGCTGCGCGAGCCCAGGCGCAGCGTGCGCCCGGAGAACTCGATGGCGCTGGCGCCCAGCAGGCCCGCGGCCACGCGCACCGGCAGCGTCGCGAAGGCATTGGGACCATCCGAATAGACGAAGCGCGTGCGGCGCATGAAGCCGTCGGCGTCCGACTCCGGCTCCACCAGCCCGAAGCCATCCACCGCCCCCACCAGCACGGGAATGGGCGGCACCGGGTGGCTGGGAAGCCGCTCCCCCGAGGACGTCGCGTAATCCAGCACGGGCAGCATCCGGCCGTTCGCGCGCACCGGAAACGCGATGGCCCGGGCAAGCTGCTCGGGAGAAGCCGAGGGAAGAGCGGCCTCCGGGGCGCCGTCCTCGAACGTCTCCGCGCCGGCTTCCTCCGGGAAGGTGTCCTCCTCCTGAGAGGGGCCGTCCACCACCACCGCCGCGCCGAAGTCAGCGGGGGGCAGCCGTGGCGCGTTCGCGTGGGTGGAGACCCCCAGGTAGAAGGGGATGGTCGTCTCCTGGAGCACCTGCGCGAAGGCCAGGTCCATGGACTCGTCGGTGCCGCGCTCGTCCATGACGGCGTCGAACACGATGGCCCGAGCACCCTCGGCTTCCAGCTGTTCCACCACGCGTGCCCAGAGGTTGCGGCTGTAGGGCCAGCTTCCGAAGTTGAGCGCGTACTGTTCGTTGGCGCGGATGCGCTCCAGGCTCGGCTGGTCGATGGTGACCAGCACCACCTGGGATGACACCGCGCGCCGCTCGGTGAAGCGCGTGACGACGGTGTCGTACGCGGAGCGCTCCGCTTCTTCCAGCAGGCCGCCCAGCTTCGCGTCGAAGTGAAGGCAGACGGCGGCCAGCGTGGTGGCCAGCACCGCCACGCCCAGCATCAGCCGCCAGTGGTTCTGCCACCGTGAACGGACCGTTTTCCAGCGCTCGCCTGCCACGTCCCCGTCCCCCTCTTGCGAAGCGTGCTGGAGTGGACACTACCCCAGCGGCAGGTGCGAGGGCAGTCACCTCGCATGTCTGGGTGTGCCGGCCGTGTAGTCACGGAGAAACCCGAGATTTCAGAGGGTGCCCAAGCAGGCATCCAGGCGGGCCACTGGAGCCTCTGACGTCACTCTTCCGGAAACCCGTGGACCGTTTGCCACATGTCGGTGCCGTCCGGACCTTTGCACTCAGTTCGACACGGATTTCCGCATTCAAGGAGTCAGACGTGGCCCTGGATATCCTCCAAGAAAAAGGCGTCCCGCTCGACAAGCAGGTCTTCACCTGGAAGGACCTGGTCCGGCGCCCCTACAGCAAGCTGGATGACGACGCCTTCACCCGGGTGTGTGTCATCTACATGAACGGCATCATGGCGGACGCGCTCCGGACCAAGCATGCCTTCGCGCGCATGAATCGAGAGCTGAGGGAGCCGCTGGCGTTGATTCGCCGGTTGGAGCAGTACGAGCAGACGCTCATCAACTGGCTCAACCCTCCCGACCAGACGCCGCTGGAGACCACCCTTGGATTTGAGCAGGTGGCCATCGAGGTGACGGCCAGCGTGGCCCTGCGCGAGCCGGACCCCTACCTGGCCCAGACGTACCGGTTCGGTCTGCTCGAGGACTTCGACCACCTGTATCGCTATTCCGCGCTCTATGACCGCATCGAGGGCAAGGACCCCAACAACATCACCCAGTCGTACACGGACATCATCCCTGGACGGCCTACCTCCGTGGAGCATCGCCATCCGCTGGATGACCTGCGCCGTCCCTACGACAAGCGCACGGCGCACCCGCTGACGAAGCTTCACGCGATGAGCATCACCGCGGCGGAGAACCAGACGCACGACTACTACATGACGGTCGGCCCGTTCTTCAGTGACCCGGTGGCCCGCCAGCTCTACGCGGAGATTGCCTCCATCGAGGAGCAGCACACCTCCATGTACGAGTCGCTGCTGGACCCGGGCGAATCCATGCTGGAGAAGTGGCTGATGCACGAGGCCTGCGAGGTCTACAACTTCTACTCGTGCGTCGCCTTCGAGAAGAACCCGCGCATCAAGGAGATCTGGCAGCGCTTCCTGGACTACGAGCTGGGACAACTCCACTACGTGAAGGAAATCTTCCAGAACGTGGAGAGGCGTGACGCGGCGGAGGTGCTCCCCAGCACGCTGCCGGAGCCCATCGGCTTCAAGGAACACCGCGACTTCGTTCGCAAGACACTGAATCAAGAGGAGGACATGGCCTCCAACGGACAGGACTACGTGCGGATGGCGGACCTGCCGCGCGACCACCGCTCGTACATCTGGCGCGACCAGCTCAACTCCGACGGCTCCCCGTCCGAGACAGTGGCCGCTGGCTACAAATGGATTCCGGGCACGGAGCTCGCCTCGCGCACGCCGCGCATGGGCTCCACGTTCGAGGGAAAGAAGGTTCACTGACATGAAGACGACCACCAGCGACATGGGGCGCAACCGGACGGGCGTGGCCACCTCGCCCATCGACAGCGCGGACATCACCCAGGAAGCGCAGAAGCATCAGCCCAGCCACCTCGGAGACGGCTCGCTCCTCCTCCAGGTCCGGAAAATCTACGCGCGGGAATCCGAAGGCCTGGGCAGCGTGCCGCCGCCGACCAGCCTCAAGGGCGTGGCGAAGACGGCGGTGGAGGCGCTCAAGGGCTCCAAGCCCACCGTCTTCATCGACAAGTTGGGAGAACGGCTGGCCTTCGAGCGCAGCGGCACCCGGCTCTACGAGGGCGCGCTCGCCAAGTTCGACGTCTACGGCAGCTGGGAAGGTGGGCCCACGCGTGAGGGCCTGGAGAAAATCTACAACGACGAGCTGTCCCACTTCCTCATGCTCACCGAGGCCCTGAAGTCACTGGGCGCCGACCCCACGGCGATGACGCCCAGCGCGGACGTCACGGCGGTGGTGTCCCAGGGGCTCCCACTGCTCATCTCGGACCCGCGAGCCAACCTGCGCCAGTCATTGGAAGCGCTGCTGGTGGCGGAGCTGACGGACAACGCCTGCTGGGAGATGCTCATCGAGCTGGCCCGCGACCTGGGCCATGACACGCTGGCGGACCGCTTCCAGCTCGCGCTGGATTCGGAAGGGCAGCACCTCCTCTGGGTGCGTGGCTGGCTGGCCGCGGGCGTGAGCGTGGAGGCGCGCGGGGCGCCTGCCCGCGAGGAGCGCGCGGGCACGCAGCCGCGGGTGTAACGCTCAGAACGCCGAGCCCGGCTCCTGGAGGAAGACGGATTCCTCCGGAGTCGTCGGGCGGCCCAGCGTCACGTTGCGATGCGGGAAGCGGCCGAAGCGCTGGATGACGTCCCGGTGTTGCCGGGCGTAGTCGAGCGCTTCCCGGCTGTCCGCGTGATACAGCGCGAGCACCTCGAAGAGGGCCACTGACAGCCGTTGGTCGTTGACGGACTCGCTGTGCTCGAAGGGCAGGTACATGAACCACCGCCACAGCGGCGGCAGGGTCATGTCCAGGCCGCGCGCCAATCCATGCCGGGCCACCTCGCGCGCCCGCGCGTCCGCGGCGAAAGCCTGGGGCGTGCCGCGGAAGAGATTGCGCGGGAACTGGTCCAACAGCAGGAGCAGGGCCACGCAGCTGCGAGGCTCGTCCCGCCAGTCGTCCAGCTCGCCCTCGGCGGCGCGCTCGACGGCGGGCAGGAAGCGGCGCCGGCATTCATCATCAAAGGCTTCGTCCCGCAGGAACCACCGCTCGCGTGGCTGCCCGAACCAGAAGCCCAGGATTTCCTCTGCGCTCACCATGAGACGCCTCTTCGTCAACGAGGGGAAGCCACCTTGTACACCGGCGCCAGCCGGGGTGGCGGCTGGGAGGCTCCGGTACCACCTTCCACCCGACACTGGCGGGTGCTCCGCCAAGGGAGGACGCGGATGGACTGGACGCTGGAGCCGACGACACGAAACATGCCTGACCCGGTGCGGCGCACGGCGCTCAACCCCACGCTGCGCAAGGAGTCCGTGGTGGCGCTGGGCGTCTTCGGCGCCCTGACGTTTGGCGCGGCGGCCCTGGGCGCTCGCGTCAGCTCGGCGGACACGCGCTGGTACCGGCGTCTGCGCAAGCCCTCGTTCCAGCCCCCACCGAAGGTCTTCGGCCCGGTGTGGACGGTGCTGTATGGCCTCATCGCCCTTTCGGGTTGGCGTGTATGGACGGCGCCCGCGGGCGCGGCCCGCTCCCAGGCCCTGGCCTGGTGGGGCATCCAGATGGGATGCAACGCCGCCTGGTCCTGGCTCTTCTTCGGCAGACACCAGCCTCGCCGCGCCCTGGCGGACAACCTGGCGCTGCTGGGCAGCGTGACGGCGTATGTCGCCGTCACCAAGGACGTGGACCGCCCCGCGGCCTGGATGGTGGTGCCGTACCTGGGCTGGGTGGGCTTCGCCAACGTGCTCAACGCCGAAATCGTCCGCCTCAACCCCTGAGCCACCTCCCGCCCTAGTTGCGCAGCTTCGACGGCTGGGGCGGGTTCATCGCAAGCACGGTGGCGAAGTAGCGGGCCTGGCTCTCCGTGGTGCAGCGCACCTCCTGGATGCGTCCGCCCACCTTCACGCGGACGAGCCAGCCTTCGTTGTCACGAGTCCAAGCAGGCGTGTCGGTCGTCATGGTCATCCTCCCTCGAAGTGCATCCTCCGCCTTTCGATAGAGCAGCCGCCATGCCAGCGCTGGAAGCGTGCGAATCCAGGCGCTTCCCCCGGCCTCTTGGCCAATGGAAGACACCCACACCTGTCATTTTTGCGGAAGGCGGGGTGGCGGAGTTTCAGTGGATGAGCTGTCCGGGTTCCTCGACGTTCGGCTGCGCGGGAGCGCCCGCCATCAACGGCAGGGCGACGTGGAAGGTGGAGCCATGGCCTGGCTCGCTCTCCACCCAGATGCGCCCGCCGTGGCGCTCGACGATGTCCCGGCTGATGTAGAGCCCCAGCCCCAGTCCACCGAAGGAATGGGCAGAGGCGTTGCGCGCCCGGAAGTACCGGTCGAAGAGCAGCTTCTGCTGGTCCGGAGGGATGCCGATGCCTTCGTCGGAGACAGACAGGAGCGCCAGCCCGCCGCGCTGGCGCAAGCTCACGCGCACGGTGCCTCCATTCGGGCTGTACTTGAACGCGTTCTCCACCAGATTGGCGAGCACCTGCTCCATCCGGAAGGGGTCCACGTTCACCTGCACGGGCTGCTCGGGCGCGTCGAACCGCACGGTGTGGTTGCCGCGCTGGGGCTCGAGCTCGTGGAGGACGTGCTCCACCAGTCCTTCCAGCCGGGTGGCCTCCCGGTGAAGGGCCAGTCGTCCTGCCTCGATGCGTGAGGAATCCAGCAAGTCGTTGATGAGGCTGGTGATGCGCAAAAGGTACAGGCGCGCCTGACGCAAGGTGGAGGACTCCACGAGCTCGCCACGCGCCAGCCGGCGCTCCAGCGTGGCCAGCCGGAGGCTCAGCGGGGTGAGGGGTGTCTTCAGCTCGTGCGAGGCGATGGACAGGAAGTCGTCGCGCACGCGGATGGCCTCCTGGGCTTCACGGTACAGGCGCTCGCGCTCGCTCTCCGCGCGGCGGCGCTCGGAGATGTCCTCGACGATGCCAATGCCGCCCTCCACCTTTCCGGCCGCGTTGATGTAGGGGGCGAAGCGGATGTGGACCGGCGTCTTCTTGCCGGAGGTGATGGCGCGGTACTCACCTTCGTAGTCGCAGGTATGTCCCGCCAGCGTCTCCCGGACGCAGTGGAGGATGCCCTCATCCCGGAGCGACAGGAGGTTGAGGCCCACCAACAAGCGCTTGGGCGAGCCGATGATGCTCACGAACAGCTCGTTGCACGCGATGACGATGGCGCTCCGGTCGAAGTAGATGATGCCCAGGGGCGCGTGCTCCACGACGATGCGGAAGAGCGCGTCGCCAGGAACGCTCTCCGACTCGCGTCCGTGCAGCGCGCGCTCCACGGGCTCTGCCAGGATGTCGACGACCTCGTGCAGGCGGCGGAAGTTGAGGACGATGCGCTCATCGTGGCCCTTGCCGGAGGCGCCCACCGTCAGCTCCACCATGATTTCAGCGCCGTCCTTGCGACGCGCGAGCACCCGGGTCGCGCGCCCCCCGAGCGTGGTCCGCCGGGAGAGCAGGTGGCGCAGCAGGCTCTCGCCTTCATGGCGGTGCAGCCGCTGGGGAAAGAGCCGGGACGCCGGCTGGCCGATGAGCTCTGCCTGCGTCCATCCCAGCAGGCGCTCTGCCGCGGCGTTGAGGAAGCAGACGTTCTCACCGGCGTCGCAGGCCACGAAAGGGTCCACGGCGGCATCCAGCCACGCGCTGAGCTCGTCGATGCATGAGGCCATGCTCTCCTCGGAAATCCGCTGGCCGTCGTTGCCAGCGTCCCGGGACATGGGAGCTCGAAACGCCTCGACGCGAAATGCGGAGGGCGTGTCCCTTTCCATACAAGTAGGCATTGGAGGCACAGCCCGCGTCTCCCACGTCGATGGTCGGCGTGCGGACGCCAGGTTCGACGGGCAGGCGAGCGGGCGGGCCCCTGTCTAGCGACGCGTGGCCTTGCGTGTCCGGCCACTCGCCTTGCGTGTAACGGGCTTCGCGCCCCCGCGCGGTGGACGCGGCGGTTCGGGGGGCTTCAGCGCGAGCCCTTCCAGCCGCTCGCGCAAGGCCCGCGTCTCCTCCTTGAGGCGGTCCACCTCTTCGCGCAGCGATGCCACCTCGCGGGCCTGCGGTTCACCTTCGCGCAGGAAGCGCACCGTCTCGCGCGCCGCGCGCCGGGCGACGGCATCCAGCAGTGGCGTCTGCTCCAGCGCGGGCAACAGGCGTGAATCCCCCAGGGTGCGCGCCGCCTCGAAGACGCCCATGCGCACGCGGAAGAGCGGGTCGCGGAGCAGCTCCGCGAGCAGGTCCACGGCCTCGCGCTTGCGACCCGCGACCTCCGCCAGCTTCGCCACCGCGAGCGTGGCGGCGCGGCGCAGCGGAGCCGCGTGGCCATAGGCGGTGCGCGCCAGCACCACCGAGAAGGCGGCGGGGTCCTGAGACTCGGCGAGCCCATCCACCGCGCCCACGGCGATGACGTCCTGGTACGAGGGCCGGGTGCTCGCGGCCTCCAGGACGCCCAACGCGTCCGGCGCGCGCACGCGGCCATAGCTGCGGGCGGCCTCCGCCTCCACGAAGTAGCTGGCGTCACCGCCGTTCACCAGGGCGCGCAGGCGCGCTGCCACCTCCGCGTCGCGGCGGAACTCGCCCAGCGAAGCCACCACGGCGCGGCGCACACGGGGGTGTTCGGTGGACAGCGCGGCCAGCAGGCGCACGCGGGCCTCGGGGGTACGGATGCGGCCCAGGGACTTCGCGCACGCGGCGCGAGTGCCCCAGAACAAGCGCGCGTCCGTTAGCGCCGTGCCCAGCGCGTCCACGGCGCGGGGGCTGCCGTCACGTCCCAGGGCCACGGCGGCTTCGGTGCGCGCGCGCATCTCCGGCGCGGCGCGCAGCTCCTCCATCCAAAGGCCCGCGGACTTGTCCACCGTCAGCGTGCCGAGCACCCCGCGCCGAGGGTCCACCCGCACCTGCGAGGGCGCGCTGGGGCAGGGCAGGTGGAACGCGTGCTCCGCGTCCGTCACCTCCAGCCGGTGGACGGTGTCGTGGCCGTCCACGGTGAGCGCCACGTCCAGCGGCAGCCGGAAGAGGGGCACGCCGTCTGCCGTGGACTGCGTCTGGCGCACCTGGAGGCGCAGCCGCGCTTCCTCGGCGTCGTAGCGGAGGTCGACCTTCAGCTCGGGGTGGCCGGGCGCGAAGACGTACTGGTCGAAGAAGGCGTCCAGGTTGTGGCCCGTGGCATCCTCGAACGCGCGGGCCAGGTCCACCGTCTCCACGGAGCCGTGGCGGTGCCGCGCGACGTAGTGACGCAGGCCCTTGAAGAACAGGTCATCGCCCAGCCGGCGGCGCAGCTCGTGGAGGACCAGGCCGCCCTTCTCGTAGAGGTGCCGGTCGAAGACATCCATGGGCGCGTGGAAGCGCCGCGCGACAATGGGGCGGGCGTAGCGCTCACGCGCCTCGCCCAGGTAGGCCTCCAGGTCCACGAGCCGGTGCTGGTCGGCCTCGTCCTGCCCGTCGGCGCGCTCCTTCCAGAGCATCTCGAACCAGGTGGCGAAGCCCTCGTTGAGCCAGCCGTGGGGCCAGTCTCGGCAGGTGAGCAGGTCCCCGAACCACTGGTGGGCCAGCTCGTGCGAGACGAGCGGCTCGGCGTTGTAGTCCGGCTGGGCGCGCGCGTCGTGGAGGACGGCGTCGGTGAGGCTGGTGGCGGAGGTGTTCTCCATGCCGCCCAGGATGAACTCGGTGACGAAGACCTGGGCGTAGCTGCTCCAGGGGTAGGGCTCGCCAGTGACTTCCTGGAAGACGCGCACCATTTCCGGCGTGCGGCGCACGCAGCGCAGTGCGTCCTCCTTGCGGCCCTTGGGGAAGAGGTAGCGCAGGGGCACCGTGCCAGCCGTGTCGGTGGCCTCTTCAAATTCACCCACCACGAGCGTGACGAGGTACGGCGCGTGCGGCTGCGCCATCCGGTAGTGCTGGGTGCGGCGCCCGTCGTGGACGCGGTCGCTTTCCAGTGTGCCGTTGGACAGGGACGTCATCGCCTCGGGGAAGGTGGCGATGACCTCGGACGTGGCCTTCTGGGCGGGCGTGTCCAGGCAGGGGAACCAGGCACGCGCGTCGATGTCCTGGCCCTGTGTCCAGGCCTGACGCGGACGGTGGGGATAGGCGGCGTCGGGAGCCCAGAAGTAGAGGCCACGGCGAGGCCGGGCCGTGTAGCGGATGGCCACCTCGAGGGCCTGTCCGGCGGCGAGCGGCGCTGACAGCTCCACGCGGACATGAGCGCCGGAGTTGGAGAAGCGCGCGGCGCGGCCGTCGACCTGGACGTCCGACACGTCGAGGTCCATCGCATCGAAGGTGACGGTGTGGACGGGACGGACGGCGGAGACGCGCGTGGTGCACAGGCCGTTGATGCGGTGGGTGTCGAAATCGAGGTCGACCTCGATGCGGACGTGCTCGGCGCGAACTGGCCGCTCGGCGGCATAGTGCTCGGTGGCGCCAGGAAGGGAGAAGGGGCGGGGGCCGGAGGGGATGGACTCGGAGGCGTGACGGTGGCAGCAGCGCATGGGCACTCAGGACTCTTCCGCAAGCCCGCGTCACCGTCGAGGAGGAGTGCACCCGGGGGCCGATGAGCGTCGTGTATCGACGAAGTCATGAAGATGACGCCAGGGTCGCGCTCCTCCCCACTGGGGCGTTCATGACATTCACCTGAACACACGCGGAACGGCGTCGACCGGGTAGTCTCTGACCACCGTGCAGTGGGTCCTCTTCTTCTCCGACAGACAGGTGCGTGAGCAACTCTTCGCCCGGGTGGATTCGACCCGTGGGTTGTTGCTGGTGACAGGGGTCCGGCACGGCGCGGCCATGCGTCCTCCGGAGACGCGCGAGCCCTTCGCCACACTGGAGCGGCTCCACGGCGCCGTGTTGTCACAGGTGCTGGTGGCCGACGAGGGCACCACGGATGGTATGTGGAGAGACCCGCTGGGAGACCTGGGCGACCGGCTCCACCCCGGCAGCCGGGATGACGCCTACGCGGCGGCCACGGGCTACCTGCTGCTGCGGGACGGCCGTCCAGCGGCGGTGGTGCGCAAGCAGGGCACGCCGTTCGAGGAGCTCTGGTTCCTGCAAGAAGCCCTGAGCAAGCTCACCCCTCGCGTGCCCCCGCCGGACCCGGCCCAGCGGCCAGGACGTCGCCGCGCGGAGCCCGCGCCCCGCTCGCCCCGGCGGCCCGCGAGCGGTGGCACGAGCGCCCGCGCCACGGGCACGCGGGAGCGGACCGTCTGGGACGATGAGGCCACGCCGCCCCGTGGCACGCGCGTGCCTCCGCCCGAGCCGCCGAGGAAGGACCCGTGGACGGTGCTGGGCATCGCGCCCGGGACGCCCTTGGATGAGGCGCGCAAGGCCTTCCGGGCGCTGGTGGTGCAGTACCACCCGGACAAGGTGGCCCACCTGGCGCCGGAGTTCCACGCGCTCGCCGAGCTGCGCACGCGGGAGATTCTGGACGCGTGGGAAGAGGTGGCGCGAGCGCTGTCCGGAGGGACGTGAGCCCGCGTGGCTACAGCAGCAGCGACGTCGGCGGAGGCGTGATGAGCGTCTTGCCGCTCTCCAGGGCGAAGCGCGCGACGATGGGCATGTGGTCGGACAGCCCGTGGAAGCGGCTGCGGAGGTCCCCGAAAGGCGACGTCTCCTGCGTGTCGAGCCAGCGCACGCCCGTGCCGGAGAACACGTGGTCCAGGTGCATCCGCACGTGCATGAAGCCGGCGGTGGGGAAGCCGCGCGACACGTTCGGGTCAATCTGTCCCACGGCGGCCTGCGCGCAGGTGAGCCGGCCGTCGGTGGTGAGGTAGCGGTACACGGGCGACGCGGGCGGTGAGTTGAAGTCGCCGCACACGATGTAGGGCTCGTCACCGGTGAGCCCTTGCATGAACTCCGTCAGCTTGCGGGCCTCGTGGAGTTGGTTGACGCCGCAGCCCATCTTGTCGCGCGTGGCCCAGAACTCACGCGCGAAGGGCGTGGGCAGGCTGAGGTGGGTGTTGAAGATGTGGAAGGGGTGCCTGTCCTCGCGGCGCAGCAGGCGCATGTGCGCGCAGATGCGGCTCTGCTTCCGGTCCTTGAGCCGTTGGACGTGGTGGTGGGTGATGGCCTGGGGCGCGCCCACGTTGTGCGTGGCCACCTCCAGCTTGCGCGTGTTCACCAGCACCGCCAGCCCGGTGGTGTAGAGGGACACCTCGCCGAGTTTGTAGTGGTGGGCGCGGAAATAGAAGGCCTCGTAGGGCATCTCCCGGCCCAGCCTGTCGAACGTCTCCACCATCCGGCCCATGAAGGCGGTGAGCTGCGTTTCGCCCGGCTGCTTGGGCCGGTCGACGATGTTGCTGCGCAGCGAGGACGTCTCCACCTCCTGCAGGCAGACGACATCCGGCAGCGGGTCCAGCGACGCCAACGCCGCGGCGACGCGCCGCTTGGGGCCCACGGTGCTCGCCAGGCCGCGGAGCATGTGGCCGAAGTAGCGGACGTTGTAGGTGACGATTCGCAGCGGGGATGGGCTCATGGGCAGCGCGCTGGCCCCTCCGGTGGGCCTCGGGAGGAAACTACTAACCGCCAGGCGCTCCGGCTTGAGACGGCGTCAGGCGCCTGACACTCCATGGGCCTGCCTGCCCGGTCGCTTTGACGGCGAGGATGCGAGAGAGGGCCTGCTCAGGGCGAGGATGTGGTCTCATCCCGGTCCCAACCCGTCTTTCTCCAGTGAGAGGCAATGCGCATGCGCGGAACGACAAGGGGACTGCTGACCGCCGCGATGGGGCTGCTGGCCTGCGGCGGCGATGACACCTACGTGTATGACGTGACGCTGGATGCGGAGACGCTGGCCAACGTGCCCACGGAGTGCTCCGAGTTCGTCCAACCCGCCCAGGGCCCCGCGGTCGGCCTGGACGCGCAGCAGCGCTGGACGATTCGCCGCGGGGAGTTGGACTCGATGTACCTCGAGGTCCCCGACATCGACTTCCAGACGCCGAACAACGCCTATGTCATCAACGGCGACGGCGAGCCGGACGTCCTCATGGGCTCGGTGGGCGCGGACGGCGGCTACCAGTTCATCCACATCCAGACGCGCCTGGATGAGGAGCACAAGCTGTCCGCGCTGGGCAACGAGCACGCCTTCCGCATCGCCATCAACAACAAGGACCTGGATGACGCCATCCAGGGCACCGTCTGGGTCCGCAACGAGCACGTCGAGCGGGACCCCGTCAGGGGCTCCACGATAGCCTCCGGCTGCGCCTCCGCCGTCCGCTTCACCGGCCGCCGGGTGACGGAGTAGCTCGCTTCATCCGCACCACGGTGTCCAGCAGGTGCTCCAGCGCCGCCTGGGGCTCGTTGCACAGGCCAGAGTGCACCGGCCCCGTCTGGATGATGGTGCTGCGCGGTGCCACCACCCAGTGCCAGCGCTCCTTCTGGGACAGCTGGCCAATGGGCCCCGAGCCCTTCCCGCCCTCGCACACGCGGCGGAAGCTCTCCAGGTGGCCTCGCACCAGGTCCACGTCCACCTCGGGCCACAGCGCCTTCAGCCGCGCATCATCCGGCTCCACGCGCACGCCCAGGAAGCGCTGGGTGGCGCAGAAGAGGACGACGCCCGCGTTGATGAACTCCTCGCGCTCCACGCGCGGGACGACGCGGATGATGGCGTAATCAAACGAGCTGGGCGCGGGCACGGTCCGCCTCCTCGATGAACGCGGGCACGGCTTCCAGCCGGCGCAGCAGCCAGGTGGCGTAGGCGGCTCGGTGCGCCTCGGCGGTGGGGAAGGGGGACTCGGTGCTCGTGAGCCACGCCTCCGGAATGGCCCCGACGATTCGCTCCACCACCTCCCGGGTGATGCGCGCGCCCAGGTGCTTGCCGGCCTCCGTCAGCGCCGTGGCCCACGGCAGCAGCACGTGGTCCTTGATGGGCGCGAAGCGGCCCTGGCTGCGCGCCTCCCAGTCGTCCCACGAATGGTGGAAGTACAGCGAGGCCCCGTGGTCGATGAGCCACAGGTTCCGGTGCCAGGTCAGCATGTTGGGGTTGCGTGGGGTACGGTCCACGTTGGTGATGTACGCGTCGAAGGCGACGATGCCGGACGCCTCCGCCGCGGTGGGCGCGGGGTCCGCCACCGGGTCGAACGTCACCGACGCCGGAAGGTAGTCCAGCGCCAGGTTGAGTCCCGCGCTGGCCTTGAGCAGCTCGCGAATCTCGGAGTCCGGCTCGTTGCGTCCCAGGGCCGGGTCCAACTCCACCAGCACGAGCTCCGGCACCCGCAGGCCCAGCTCCCGGGCCAGCTCCCCGGCGATGAGCTCGGCGACGAGCGCCTTGGCGCCCTGTCCGGCACCCCGGAACTTCACGACGTAGAGCCCCGCGTCGTCCGCCTCGATGATGGCCGGCAGCGAGCCGCCCTCCCGCAGTGGCGTCACGTAGCGCGTGGCGGTGACCGTCCTTGGCATTCCTGACCTCCCGTCCTCTCTCCTGGCGTCGTCCCTGGGGCGCCGGGCCGCGCCGCGGCATGTAGCATGTCGGCCGGGGGTGGGAGGCGCTGACGCCGCCTCGGGCTGATCGCCGGAAACTTTGTCCGACACAATGCGACAATCATTTATCGGCGTTTTTTCTGCCCCCCACGGAGCACCCCCACCATGGAAATCTCTCGCAAGCCGAAGTCGCCCGTGTCGCAGTCCACCCGCGCTGGTGACACGGCCAAGCCGGCCGCTGCGGCCAGGCCCGTGGAGAAGGCGCCGGTCCAGACGGCGAAGGACGGCTTCGACTCGGCGCCCACGGGTGGCGCGCGGGGCTCCAACTTCGTGGACCGCCCGAAGGGCAACTTCGTGGACCGCCCCACGGGCCTGCCCCAGGGCACCCCGTCGGCGCTGCCGGCCTCGGCCTTCACCTTCGGCTCCGGCCACGTCGCCGTCCGTCCCTTCGCGGCGAGCGCGGCCCGCGCGCCCGTCACGCTGGCGGCGTCCGCCACGCCCAACGCGAAGGTGAACGACCTCCAGACGACGACGTCCACCGTGTCCTTCGACCAGGACGTGAAGCTGGACTCGCTGAAGCTGAACCTGGACCTGGCGCACACCTTCAAGGGTGACCTGGTCGTCAAGCTGACCAGCCCCTCCGGCAAGACGGAGACCCTCCACAACCGCCAGGGCGGCAGTGCGGACAACATCAAGGGCAGCTTCGACCTGGCCGCCTTCAAGGGCGAGTCCACCAAGGGCACCTGGACGCTCTCCGTCGAGGACAAGGCACGCCGCGACACCGGCACCCTGAAGAGCTGGAGCCTGGACGCCGCTGGTCAGACGACGGGCACGGGCCCCATCGAGGAGCCGAAGCCCCAGCTCTCCGGCCCGCCGGTCATCGCCGTGTTCGACGGCGGCGTGGACTTCAAGCACTCCGACCTGGATGACGCGATGTGGGTCAACCCGAATGAAGTCGCGGGTGACGGCATCGACAACGACGGCAACGGCGTCAAGGACGACATCTACGGCTACAACGTCGGCTACAACAGCGGCGACGTGATGCGCGGCAGCGGCACGGACCACGGCACGCACGTGGCCGGCATCATCGCCGCAGAGGACAACGGCGAGGGCAACACCGGCGTCGCCGCGGGCAAGGCGAAGATCATGAGCCTGGGTGGCCTGTACAACGGCGCGGACCTGCTCACGAACTTCGAGCGCGGCGTCGACTACATGGTGAAGATGAAGACCGAGCACGGCGTGAACATCCGCGCCGTCAACGCGAGCTTCGGCAACGAGTACCGTGACGCGGCCTCCGTGAAGCGCTGGACGGACGCGGTGCAGAAGCTGGCTGACGCGGACATCCTCCTGGTCGCGGCCACGGCGAACGGCTACGGCAGCAACCTGAACGACGTGGCGGACATGCCCGCCAACATCGACCTGCCCAACGTCATCACCGTGGCGTCCATGGACAAGAAGAACGACAAGCTCGCGGACTTCTCCTCCTACGGGGACAAGGTCGTGGAGCTGGCCGCGGTGGGCGAGGACGTGCTGAGCACCGTCCCGGGCGGCGGCTGGGAGGAGATGAGCGGCACCTCCATGGCCACCCCGACGGTGGCGGGCGCCGCGGCGCTGATGTTCGCCGAAAACCCCAACCTGACGGCCGCGCAGGTGCGTGACCTGCTGGTCCAGACGGTGGAGGTGGACTCCGACCTCAAGGGCAAGGTGAGCACCAGCGGCAAGCTGGACATCGCGGCCGCCGTCGCCGCCGCCAAGGCCACGCTCGAGGACGACACCACGGTCGCCGGGCGCTGAGCCGGTCCTGAGATGACGCAGTGAAGAGCTCCCGGTGCCCAGGCGCCGGGAGCTTTTTCGTGTCCGATTTGATTGCGCACAATTTAATTGCGCCCTACTTATCTTCCATGTCGATGGATGACCCGCTCAGCCTGGACCGGCAGATCTGCTTCCCGCTCTACGCGGCGGCCCGGGCGATGACGCAGGCGTATGCGCCGCTGCTGTCACGGCTGGGCCTGACGTACCCGCAGTACCTGGTGTTGCTGGTGCTGTGGGAGACGGACGGGGAGACGGTGAAGGGGATGGGGGAGCGGCTGTACCTGGACTCGGGGACGCTCACGCCGCTGCTCAAGCGGATGGAGTCCCAGGGCCTGGTCCGGCGGGAGCGGAGCGCGGAGGACGCGCGCTCGGTGCGCATCTACCTGACATCCGAAGGGCGGGCCCTGCGCCGCAAGGCTACGTCCATTCCCGAAGCGATGGCCTGCAAGTTGGGGCTGACGCTGGAGGAAGCAACCCGCCTGCGCCGCGACGTCCAGCGTCTTTTCGAAGTGCTTTCGCAGTCCCACGTTGATTCCGCGAAGTAACGCTCAAGGAGAACACCATGGCTCCCGTCGCTATCAGCCCGCTGTACAGCACCTCCGCCACCACCCACGGTGGCCGCAACGGCCGCGTGAAGTCGGAGGACGGCGTCCTGGACCTGCCCCTGGCCATGCCCAAGGAGCTGGGTGGCGCGGGCGGCGCCGTCACCAACCCGGAGCAACTCTTCGCGGCGGGCTACTCCGCCTGCTTCGAGAGCGCGCTGCGGCTGGTGGCGCGCATGCAGGGGAAGAACCTGGGCAACGACGCGGGCGTGCGCGCCACCGTCACCATCGGCAAGACGCCGGACGGCGGCTTTGGGCTCGCGGTGGAGCTCCAGGGAATCCTGCCGGGAATCCCCAATGACGAGGCCCAGAAGCTGATGGCGGCGGCTCACGAGGTGTGCCCGTACTCGAAGGCCACGCGCGGCAACATCGACGTGAAGGTCTCCGTCGCTGGCTAGTTGCACGTGGAGTGCTCAGGAGGGCCACTCAGGCGTTGGTATCGTGCGCGATGGCGGATTCCTCGCTGCCTGCTTTCGCGCCGCGTGCATCGATGGCCCTCATCGCGACCGGGTGGGCCATGTCATCGACCGGCGCGAAAGGAAGCCTGAGCACGCGCGCGCTGTTCGACGAGTGCGCGCGTGCCTGGACACAAGGCGCCTACGGTGTGACGCCCGGCACCCACACGCCCCAGTCCGTGAGCTGCGTGCCTCCACCGTTGGGCGTGATGCGGTCAAGCAGTGGCTGGAAGCGGGCCTCGTGGGCCAGCCCCGCCAGCGCATCCTCCCAGGGGTCGGCGGCGTAGGCCTGGACGCGGACGTTGTTCGCCTGGGGCTGCGCGGTCTCGAACTGGAGCGCCGGCACCCGGTGCGTGCCCACCGTCAGCGTCTCGCGCTTCGCTGGTGCGGCGAGGCCCTCGGGGGCAGGGGGCCATTGCCGTGCGTCCAGTGACTCCCAGATGCGCGCGAGCACCGCCTCCTCCAGTGGCACGGCTTCCGCCTGGGCGAAGTCCGGGCACGCCGCTCCCGAAATGGGCGGCGTCGCCTGCTGACGCAGGATGAAGCCTCGCTCCGCGGCCTGGCAGGTGCGCAGCACGGACGTGGTGCCTTCCGTCTCCATCCGCATGTCGAACCAGGTGCCTGGGCCCCAAGGGCGGGCGAGCGCTGGAGGCAGGCCGGTGCCACCTTCCTGTCCCTGGCGCGCCTCCACCAGGGTGAGCTGTGAGCCGCCGCCCATGCCGAAGCCCGACAGCGTGATGCTCGCGTCGAGCAGGCCATTGGTGAGGTACAGCAGGCCCGGCGTCGTCGCGTAGAGGCGGTTCTCCAGGGGGCCGTCGAATGCCCGCTTGTCATTGAGGTACCGCTTCGCCTCCCACTGGCGGCCCGCGGCGGTGAGCTGCTCGGTGCTCTGCTTGCCCTCGCGGGGGACCTCCAGCGCACGCGACTCATCCGCTCGCATGGGCACCACCAGCGGCCGCGCCAGCATCGGCTGCCGCGACGGCGCGCCGCCATCCTCGGTGAAGTAGAGCGTCACCCAGACCCAGGGCAGCTCCACGGCGACGACCTCCAACGTCACCACGCCGGCTACCGCGGCCTCGGGCACGGTGCCGGGCTGCTGCCGGCCCATGGCCTTGCGGTTGGCGGAGAAGGAATACGCCACGCGGTCGCCCACGCGAGCCCGCAGCCAGGGCGAGTTGCCGCGCCGCGTTGGCGTCTCCGTCTCCGTCTCCGTCTCCGTCTCCGCCTCCGCCTCCGTCACGGTCTCCTGGGTGGAAACTTCCGGCGGGGCGGTGGTGCCGTCGGAGGGCGTGGTGTGGGGCTCCACGCTCTTGCAACTCGTGCCAAGGGCCAGGGCCGCGCACAGCATCGCGGGGCGGGACAGGGAGGAGGCGATAGGCTTTGGCATTCGGGCAACCTCGGCGGTGAGGGGCATTGCGTCACCCCTGTCGGACCTTGATACACCGGGGCGTTGGCCCGCCCTCAACTTTCTGGAGTTCCGCGTCCCATGACCACGAACCTGCGCATTCGTCGTGTCGTTCTCTATAAGCATGGCGTCGGCTACTTCGAGCGCCGGGGAAAGGTGAGTGGCAGCGACATGCTCCACCTGGACTTCAAGGCGCGCGACATGAACGACGTGCTGAAGTCGCTGACGGTGTTGGACTTGTCGGGCGGCTCGGTGTCGGCGGTGAGCTACGACTCCACGAAGCCGCTGGAGCAGCTCCTCGCGGAGGCCACCATCCGCATCCCGGAGGACGGCAGCCTCATGGCGCTGCTGGGGCAGATCAAGGGCGCGCGCGTGCGGGTGCGCGTGGGCGGCGCGCAGGTGGAGGGCTCCATCATCGGCCTGGACTCGCTGGCGGTGGCGGCCGGCGAGACGAGCCTGATGCGCCCGTTCCTGTCGCTGCTGGTGGGCGCCTCGCTGCGGACCTTCGACATCCTGGACGTGGCCGAGCTGGAGTTCCTGGACGAGGCGGTGCGCAAGGATTTGGAGTTCTACCTGGCCACGGTGCTGTCCTCGTACAAGAAGGACTCCAAGCGGATGGCCATCCTCACCTCGGGCCAGGGCGAGCGCGAGCTGTTCGTCAGCTACGTGGTGGAGTCACCGGTGTGGAAGACGAGCTACCGCATCCTCCTGGATGAGGGCGAGCCGCCGCTGCTCCAGGGCTGGGCGCTGGTGGACAACACCGGGGACGAGGACTGGGTGGACGTGAAGCTGTCGCTCATCGCCGGGCTGCCGGTGTCCTTCGTGCATGACCTCTACAACCCCCGGTACATGAAGCGGCCGGTGGTGGAGGTGCAGACGGAGGCCGCCGCCGCGCCGGTGATTCCTGAGGAGAGCTTCGGCAGCGCCGGGGACATGATGATGGAGCAGGAGATGGCCGCGCCGATGATGTCCGACATGCCCGCCGCGGCCCCCATGGCCGCGCCGCGCCGTTCCCGGGCGGAGAAGGCCATGTCGGTGGGCGGCCCTGGCCGTGGAGGCCCGAGCCGGCGCGAGGCCATGGAGAAGAGCGCCGCGGTGACGACGCTCACGAAGGAGGTGGGGGACCTCTTCGAGTACGGCGTGGACCGGCCGGTGACGGTGCACCGCAACCAGAGCGCGCTGGTGCCCATCCTGCACAAGCCCTTCGAGGGCAAGCGGGTGCTCCTCTACAACCGGGCCACGCGTGAGAAGAACCCCATGGCGTGCATCGAGCTGAAGAACACCACGGGGCTCACGCTGGAAGGCGGCCCGGTGACGGTGTCGGAGGACGAGCGCTACGTGGGCGAGGCGATGCTCGACACGATGAAGCCGAATGACCGGCGCTTCGTGCCCTACGCGGTGGAGCTGGGCTGCGTGGTGTCGATTGAAGACCGCACGGAGGACGGGCCGGTGTTCCGGGTGGCGGTGAACTCCGGGATGCTGGTGGCGGAGTACTTCCACGTGCGGCGTACGACGTACGTGTCGCGCAACAAGGGGCAGCGGGCGCAGGTGCTGTTCGTGGAGCACCCGCGCCAGGGCTGGGAGCTGGCCAAGGATGCTCCGGAGCCCGCGGAGACGACGGACGGCTTCTGGCGCTTCAAGCGGGAGCTGGCCGCGGGGGCGCAGGACTCGCTCACCGTCACCGAGCGCACACGGGGGCAGCGCCAGTACCTCATCTCCAGCATGGGGCTGGACCAGGTCTCCTACTTCGTGTCGCAGCGCTTCGTCGACGAGAAGATGGCGGGCGCGCTGAAGGAGGTCGTCGCGCAGCGCGAGCAGGTGGATTCGCTGGCGAAGGACGAGCAGCGCCTGCAGGAGGAGCGCAACCAGCTCTTCCGGGACCAGGAGCGCATCCGCTCCAACATCGAATCGCTGAAGAGCGGGGCGTCGCAGCGTGAGCTGGCGGACCGCTTCGTGTCCAAGCTCAACGAGCAGGAGGACCGCCTGGAGGCCATCGCCCGCGAGTTGGAGCAACTGGCCAAGCAGCGGCAGGAGGCGCAGAAGGCGCTGAACCGCCGCATCCAGGCGCTCAGCTACACGGTGGACCTGTAACCCGCGGTGGGCTGCCCGGACCGCACCGGGCAGCCTTCGCTACCCGGAGAGGATGCGCCAGCGCAGCGTCCCGTCCTTGTCCGGCGCGACGATTTCCACGCGCGGATTCTTGGCGCTGGAGCATTCCAGGTACGCCTTGAAGCCTCCCGCCATCTCATGGAGGGCCACCGGCGTCTGGTAGGTGAACTGGCGCAGCAGCAGCATGCCCGTGCCGTTCTCCTCCTGGTGCAGCAGCTCCCCCTGGTCGCAGTAGGAGCGCCACATGCGCCGCGCCATCCCCAGCACCATGTTGGGCGTGGTGAAGCGCAGCACCATCTTGAAGATGGAGTGGATGTCTCGCAGGGTGACTTCGTAGCCCACCGTGTGGGCCCCCTCCGGCTTCCCGTCGAAGTGCCGGTCCACCACGTGCTGGATGATGCCGAAGTACGTCTCCACCGGCACCCAGCCCACCGCCAGCGTCGTGCGCGGGTCCGCGTGGGGTTGCAGCTCGGGAAGCAGCGACTCCACGGCCGTACGCGCGGTGTCCTCGCCGAAGCGCTCGTGCACGTAGGCCAGCAGGTTCTGGACGGTGAAGCCCTTGTAATTCACTCCGGACAATGAGGCTGTCACGCTTGCGATACCCCCCGCTCCAACCTGTGAGCCGGCCTTGGCTCACAGGAGGGTTGCGGCAAAGTCGTATGCTAGAGCACTCCACGACACGGCGGAAATAGCGGTACGCGCCAATTCCCCGCGACAGCCACGTTGCGCCCTGGATTCCCCGCCTGTCCTGAGCGCTCAGCGCTGGAAGGCGCGGTAGACCTCCACGCCGGCCACCACCGTCAGCCGCACCTCGGCGCCGGGCAGCGTGGTGACGGGCCCGTCCACCGGGTCCACCGACAGTGCCACGAAGTCCGCGTCCATGCCGGGCTGGAGCCGGCCGCGCCGGGCTTCGGCGAAGGACGCGTGCGCCGCGCCCACGGTGAAGCCCTCCAGCGCCTCCTGCCCGCTCAGCCGCTGCTCCCCGTACCAGCCGCCGTCCGGCAGGCCCCGGACGTCCTGACGCGTGCGCGCCGCGTACAGGCCCGCCAGCACGTTGGGCCGCTCCACGGGGAAGTCGCTGCCCAACGCCAGCACCGCGCCGGACGCCTTCAGCCGCTGCCACGCGTAGGCCCCGCGGATGCGCTCCGCTCCCACGCGGGCCTCCGCCCACGGCATGTCGCTGGTGGCGTGCGTGGGCTGCACGCTGGCGATGAAGCCGCTCCTGCCCAGCCGTTCAATGTCCTCGGGGCGCATGATTTGCGCGTGCTCCACGCGGTGCCGGCCGGACTGGAGCGTGCCGGTGGCCTCGGCCGCGCGCGCGAGCACGTCCAGCACCACCGTGTTGGCCCGGTCTCCAATCGCATGCGTGCACACCTGGAAGCCCTTCGCCATGAAGGCGCGCACGCGCGCTTCGTACTCCGCGGGGGACAGCAGCAGCAGGCCACGGTGGCCGGGCTCGTCGCTGTAGTCCTGGTGCAGCGCCGCGCCCCGGCTGCCCAGCGCGCCATCCAGGGTGAGCTTCACCGCGCGCATCGTGAGCATGCGCCCCTCATAGGGGCCGTCCTTCAGGTACGTCTCCCGGTCGCCCGTCTGGCCATCCGCCATGGCGTAGACGCGCAGCGGCAGCTTGCCTTCCTTGTCCCAGCGCTGGAGCAGGCGGAAGGTGCGCAGGTCCATGCCCGCGTCGTGGACACCGGTGAGACCCACTTGCGCGCCGCGCTGGAGCGCCGCGGTCAACTGCGCCGCGTGCTGCGCGTCCGTGGCGGGCGGCAGCACGGACTCCACCAGCTCCATGGCGTTGTCCACCAGGATGCCGGTGGGCTCTCCGCCCTCGCCCCGGAGGATGCGCCCGCCCGCCGGGTCCTTCGTGTCACGGGTGATGCCGGCGCGCCGCAGCGCCTCGCCATTGACCCACAGCGCGTGGCCGTCCACTCGGCTCAGCGCCACCGGACGCAAGGGAAAGCGCTTGTCCAGGTCGGCGCGCGACGGGAAGGTCTTCTCCGGCCAGTCGTTCTGGTCCCAGCCGCGGCCCAGCAGCCACTCACCCTGGAACGCGGAGGAGGGCGCCGAGGCGAGCCGCTCCAGGGCCTCCTCCTTGGTGTCCACGCCCTGCAGGTCCACCGTCACCAGGCCGCGGCCCAGGCCCGCCAGGTGCCCGTGCGCGTCGGTGAGGCCCGGCACGACCGTGGCGTTGCCCAGGTCCACCACGCGCGCGTCCTTCCCCGCGGCGGCGAGCACCTCGTCCTTCGTGCCGGTGGCCAGCACCTTGCCATCCTTCACCGCGAGCGCCTGCACCTGGGGCTTCGCCGGGTCCAGCGTCCGGATGCGCTGGGCCACGTACACCGTGGTGGTCGCGGTGGGCTCCGGCACGGGGCCCGGGTTGTCGTCCACGGGCGCCACGCGCCGGGCGCAGCCCGAAAGGCTTGTCAGAAGGAGTACCGCTCCGAGCAATCCACCACTGAGTCGTCGCAAGCTCATGTCTGGCACCTGTCTGGGAGCCCGCGCCAATTCCTGGCGCGTCCGGCGCGACACTCTGGCGCACCCAGAGGAGGAGGCCAAGCACTGGCGTCCCCCTCCGAGCGTGCCTACGTCACTACAGGTTGGTGGGGCACGGTTGCGTGCGTGGCGAGCAGCCCGTGGATTCAACCTGATAGGTCAGCTCGTACTTGCCGCCGTGGCCTTCCAGCACCGCGGTGAAGGTCCCCGTCTGGCCGCGCAGCGTGGTCCAGCCAATCTGCTCCTGCACATCGAAGATGTGCATGCTCTTGTCCCAGAGCGCCACCAGCTTGCCGCCCGCGCCCACCGTGTTCGTCGTGAACAGCAGCGGCGGCGGATAGGAATTCAGGGGGCTCCACTCCACCCGCTTGTTCGGCGTCATGTAGTCGTCGTTCCAGATGACCTCGGACTGATGGTCGCCGGTGACCTCCGCCTCCAGCCAGGCCTCGTCGTTGCCGTCGATGTCCGACGTGGTGATGCACTTCAGGGACAGCAGGTTCGCCCGCCAGAACAGCGTGTAGTAGGGCCAGTCGGGGTCGGGCTCGCCGCCGCCACCGCCGCCCTCACAGGACGGGTCATTGCACTGCGCCGGCGGCGCCAGGCTGGCCTCCTGCAACTGCTTCTCCATCGCGATGATGTCCACCGGCTTCGCGTCCGCCGCCTGCGCGTCCACGCTCTCCATTGCGTCCGCCTCCACGGGCGGCTGCGCCGGCTCCATGCGCTCCGTCCCACAGGCCGTGAGCGCGAGCACCGCGCCCATCGTCAGCCCCAGCGTCTGCCGCTTCGTCTTGCTCATCCGCATCTGCGCTTCCTTCAGGTGTCTGGCCCCAACAGCCTGGATACGCAGTGCTTCACGAAGTCTGGCAATTCGCGGATGCGGAAAAGTCAGCCCTCCCTCACGGATGGTTGGGATGGAGCCGGTGGCGCATCGACGTGCGCTGGTTCGTGTATCGCGGGTTCTGGAACAGCTTGATGAGCGCCATGCCCGCCACGAAGCCACCGATGTGCGCCCAGAAGGCGACGCCGCCGGACGCGTCCGCGCTCACCGTGTTGAGCTGGGGCAGGCCGCTGAAGAGCTGCACGCAGAACCACCACAGCAGCACCGCCCACGCGGGCACGGAGAAGACGCGGATGAAGATGACGATGATGAACAGCATGTTCACCCGCACCCGTGGATAGAGCAGCAGGTACGCGCCCATGACGCCGGAGATGGCGCCGGAAGCGCCCACGGTGGGCACCGGCGAGCTCGGGTCCACCAGCAGGTGCGCCGCCGCCGCGGCCAGTCCGCACAGCAGGTAGAACACCACGAAGCGCAGGCGGCCCATGCTGTCCTCGACGTTGTTGCCGAAGACCCAGAAGAAGAGGCAGTTGCCCAGCAGGTGTCCCCAGCCGCCGTGCAGGAACATGGAGGTGATGGGGGTGAGGAGGTTGATGGGCTCGTTGTCCACGACGCACGCCAGCCCGTCTCCGAGGGGAACGGGGAGGCCCAGCGCCGCCTTGCCCGTCAGCTCGCCGGGCACCATGCCCAGGTTGCAGACGCTGGCCGCCAGCCGGTAGGCGTCCAGGCCGGCGCCCTGGATGAAGACCCAGACGAAGCCGATGGTGCCGAGCAGCAGGTATGTCACGACGGGAGTGCGGAGGGTGGGGTTGTCGTCGCTGATGGGAATCATGTGGGGGCCCCATCATGCGCATCTCCCTGGCGGGGCGCGGCGGCGGAGGGGGCCTGGATGTGCGGCGCTGGACGCATGGACACCCATACGGGCGGAGCGGGTGGGATGCTTGCCCAGGGAAACCATCCCCGGGGAGACTTGGCTGCGGGAAGAAAGTTGAGGGATGTTGAGTCGCCTCATACTCCCGTGGAGTCCTGAGAAATGAACCTGTCGATGCTGTCGCGCGGCGCCGCCGCGCTCCTCGTGGTCGCCGCGCTGTCCCTCACCACCACTGGTTGCGCCGGCCGCCGCCGCGAAGCCTTCCTGCTGGAGAAGGCGCGCAACCACGTCTACCGCAAGCCCGTGGCGGAGGTGTATCCGCAGGCGCTCGCCCTGCTGAAGGAGAAGGGCTACTCCTTCAAGACGGGCCAGGGCGGCTTCGAGGCCACCACCGAGTGGTTGATGCAGGGCGCCCCGTCGTCGCTGGGCACCACCCAGGTGCGCTACCTGGTGCGCGGCATCGAGAAGGGCCCGGGCCAGTGCTCGGTGGAGCTCACCCGGCAGCTCGTCACGCAGTCCGCGGGCGCCGCCAACACGTCCGGCCGCGCGAGTGACATCACCGAGCCCGCCGTTCGGGCTGACGGCGGCAACATCACCCGGGACGAGGCGCTTGAGTGGGAGCTGGTCCAGCTCGTGGACGCCGAGTCCGCGTCGGCCCTGCGCGCCGAGTCCGAGAAGATTCAGTAGCCTCAGTCCCGGAGGGGCAATTCGACGGTGAACCCGTCGAAGGCCACCTCCACCGGCCCCTGGTACTCCTCACGCGCCTGCGTGAGCAGCTTCGAGGGGTCGGTGTCGTGCCGGCTGGAGAGGTGGGTGAGCACCAGCCGCCGTGCTCCCGCCTCTCGCGCCACACGCGCCGCTTCCCGCGCGGTGGAGTGCCGGGTCTCCACGGCCCGCTCCTGTTCGTCGTCGGAGAAGGTGGACTCGTGGACCAGCAGGTCCGCGTCCTTCGCGGCCTTCACCATGGACGGGCACGGGCGCGTGTCCCCGGAGATGACCAGCCGGCGCCCGGGGCGCGGCGCGCCCAGCACGTCCTCCGGCTTCACCGTCCGCCCGTCCTCCAGCGTCACCGGCTCGCCCCGCTGGAGCTTTCCGAAGCTGGGGCCCTCCGGCACACCCAGCGAGCGCGCCACGTCCAGGTTGAAGCGCCCGGGCCGGTCGTCCTCCACCAGCGCGTAGCCCAGGGCGTTGATGCGGTGGTCCACGCCCACCGCGTGGACCGCGTAGCCCTTGCGTGGCACCACGTCACCGTCCTTCAGTTCGTGAATCTCCACTGGGAAGGACATGGACTCCACGCCCAGGTGGACGGCCTGGTGGAGCAGGCGCTTCGCGGAGGGCGGGCCGTACAGGTGGATGGGCTCTGAGCGCCCCGTCATGCCCAGCGTGCGCAGGAAGCCGATGATGCCCAGGTAGTGGTCCGCGTGGAAATGCGTGAAGAACACCGCGTCCACGGTGAAGCCGGTGCCGTAGCGAACCATCTGCCGCTGGCTGCCCTCACCGCAGTCGAAGAGCAGCAGGTCCGCGTGCGCCTTCACCGCGAGTCCGGACAGGTTCCGGTGCAGCGTGGGCTGCGCGGCGGATGTACCGAGGAACGTGAGCCTGAGGAGGGACATGCCGGCACTTCCCACGCGTTAGAGGACCTCCCGCGCCAGTCAACCGCCGACGCGAGGGGGCCATTTACCAGGGTTGGAGGCACCCATGCTATGTGGCCGCCCCCGACCTCGGACTTCACCATGCCTGAATCCCTGACCTTCGCGCCGACTTCGGACCCTCGCCGCGTGCGCGCGCCGGATGGCCGCGTGCTCACCGTGCCGGACGGCTGGGCCCTGCTTCCCCCCGGTGACGCCGGGCTCACCCGCCGCGTGAAGGCGGCGGGGCCTTCCTGGACCGTGGCGGAGAAGGTGGGCCGCAAGCTCTTCTCCCGGGGCGTGTGGGCGCCGGAAGCGCACATCCTCCGCGCCCGCGCCGTCCTCGAGGCCGAGCGCGCCACCCCCGCCTACGAGAAGAAGCTGGCCGCCGGACGCGAGCGCCGCGCCCGCGAGCAGGAGGCCTACGAGGTCGACTTCGCCAACGCCGTGCTGCGCTTCCTCGCCTTCTCCCCGGCGTGGCTGCCGCACGCCAAGCGCATGGCGGTGCTCGTCGCCACCCATGCCACCCCCGTGGGCAGCGGCACCGTGGCCCGCACCGAGCGCATCCCCCTGGAGCGCCGCGCCGAGGCCGCCGTCATCGCGTGGATGCGACATCAGACCACGAGCTACGACGACATGCGCATCGCTCGGGTGAAGGGCGCCCGGCGGGAGGTGCGCCGGGAGCTGGCGGACATCTCCCGCGCCGTGCTGGACCTGCACCGTCGCGATGCTCCCCACGGGCCCGCAGCGTGCCCGCTGTGCACCGCGCTGACGCGGACCTGAGCGGCGGAACGCACCCACAGTCGCAGTCTTTGGATTACTGACCCGGTGTTCAGAAACCTTGTGTGGTTAATGACCGGCGGGTTAGGAATCCGGCCAGCATGGCCCGTCCCGCCGACCCTCACGCTCGCAGTGCGCTGGTGTCCGCGGCCCGGCGGGAGTTCGCTCGCCGGGGGCTGAAGGGGGCGCGCATCGAGGACATCACCGCCGCGTGCGGGCTGTCCAAGGGCGCCTTCTACCTGCACTTTCCGTCCAAGGAGGCGCTGTTCGGGGAGGTGGTGGGCGCGTTCGAGTCCGGGCTGATGGAGATGAACGGGCGTCGCATGGCGCGCATGGAGGGCTTCTTCCAGACGCACGGCATCCCGGGCGCGCAGGACCGCATCGAGCGCAGCGAGCGCTACCTGCGGTTCCTCCAACTGGAGAAAGAGCACGACCTGGAGGCCCTGGATTGGGTGTGGGAGTTCCGGGACGTGTCCCTGGTCCTCACCAGCGGCAGCCAGGGCACGGAGTTCGAATCCCTGCTGTGGCGCGTGACGGATGCCCAGGTGGAGCGCATTTCCCACGACTTCCGGCGGCTGCAGGAGGCTGGCGCCATGGACCCGGAGTTGGACGCGCGAATCTTCGCCTCCATCATCGTCGGGTCCTTCCTGCTGCTCTCCACGCAGATGGCGCGGCTGGATGAGAAGCCGGACCTGAACGCGTGGGCGAACACGCTCCAGCGGCTGTGCCAGGAGGGCACCCGTCCGGCGTCGCCCGCCCCGTCCAAGCGTGTTGCGCGGCGGCCTCGTGCCGCCGCCGAGAACCCCCGAAAGACCTCGAGGAAACGCTCGTGAAACCCAACCTGAAGCCGTCCGCTGTCCGCGTGTTCGCCGCGGCGGGCATGGCCGCCGCCGTGCTGTCGCTGACCGCATGCCAGAAGGCGGATGCCTCGTCGTCGCCGCCCGCCAAGGGCTCGGCGCAGGAGGTGGTGCCCACGGTGAAGGTCGTCTCCGCGCGGACGGTGCGGGCCGCGCCGAGCGAGTCGGTGACGGGCACGCTGTTTCCCGCGCAGGGATTGATGGTGGGCTTCGAGGTGGGAGGCCGCCTGGCGGTCGTCCGGGTGAAGAAGGGGCAGGGGGTGAAGAAGGGCGATGTGCTGGCGCAGCTGGACCCGGAGATCGCCGACGCGCAGGTGGCCCAGGCTGAGGCCGCGGTGGCCGCCGCGGAGGCCGCCTCCACCATGGCCGCCGACGTGGCCGCCCGCAACGAGAAGCTCCAGCAGCAGGGTGGGGTGAGCGAGGTGGCCCACCGCACCGCCAGCGCCAATGCCGCGCAGGCGCAGGCGCAGTGGATGGCCGCCAAGGCGCAGCTGGCCCAGGCGCGCGCGTCCCGCCGCCGGCACGAGCTGCGGGCGCCCTTCGACGGCACCATCATCGACGCACCGGAGCAGACGGGCGCGACGGTGGCGCCGGGCACGCCGCTGTTCAACCTGGAGCGCCTGGACACGCTGCTCTTGAAGACGACGGTGTCGGAGGCCCTGCGCTCGCAACTGGAGCCCGGCGCCAAGGTGCGCGTGGAGTCGGTGGGCGCGCGCGTGTCCTCGGACGAGGCGGTGGTGCGCACCATCCTTCCCTCCGCGGACCCCGCCACGCGCCGCATCCCGGTGGAGCTGGCCGTCCCCAACGCGGATGGCCGCTTCGTGGCGCACACGCTGGCGCGGGCGGTCCTCTCACTGGGGCAGGCGCAGGACGCCCAGGTGCTGCCGGGCAGCGCGTTGTCGGCCCTCAACGGGGACCATGTCTGGGTGGTGGCGTCCGGTCAGGTGCGTCGTGTGGACGTGCGGGTGTTGGAGCGGCGCGAGCAGGGCGAGGTGGTGGTGCTGGCGTCCTCGCCGCTCGACTCCGTCGTTGACCACCCCACTCCGGGCCTGTCGCAGGGCGCCCGCGTCTCCGTGAAGTAGGGAGCCCTCTCCATGCTGCTCAGCGACGTCTCCATCCGCAGGCCCGTCTTCACCGCGATGTTGTCGCTGTGCCTCGTCGTGCTTGGCCTCATGGGCCTGGGCCGCCTGGGCACCGACCTCTATCCGGACGTGTCCTTCCCGGTGGTGGTCATCAACACCGTCTACAAGGGCGCGGGTCCGGGCGAAATCGAAACGCAGGTCATCAAGCCCCTCGAAGACGCCGTCGCTGGCATCAGCGGCGTGGACAAGATTCACTCCTACAGCCGGGAGAACGTGGGCATCGTGGTGGTGCAGTTCAAGATGACCGCCCCGCTGGACCGCGCGGTGCAGGACGTGCGCGACAAGGTCGCCGGCATCGTCAGTCGCCTGCCCCAGGACGCGGACGCGCCCGTCATCGGCCGCGTGGACCTGGGGGCCACGCCCATCCTCACCTACGCCGTCTCGGCGGCGCTGCCCTCGCAGGAGCTGCGCCGGCTCATCGACGACCGCGTGAAGCCCGCGCTCGCGCAGTTGGAAGGCGCCGCCGAGGTGCGCGTCACGGGCGGTGACACGCGCGAGGTGCAAATCGACATCGATTTGGACAAGGCGCGCGCGGCGGGCGTGTCTCCGCTGGGCATCGCCCAGCGCGTGGCGTTGGAGAACCTGGACCTGCCCGCGGGCCGGCTCCAGCTGGGCGCCTCCGAGATGACGGTGCGCTCGCTGGGGCAGTTCCAGAACGTGGATGAAATCCGCGACCTGCCGGTGGCGCGCAGCGCGACGGGCGCGCAGGTGCGGTTGGGCGAAATCGCCAGCGTGACGGACGGCGTGGCGGAGCGGCGCACCCTGGCGCGCCTCAACGGGCAGGACGCCGTCATCCTGGAAATCGTCAAGCAGCCGGGCTCCAACACCGTCGCGGTGAGCGATGCGGTGCGGCAGGTGATGTCGCAGATGGGCTCGGTGGTGGGGCATGGCTTCCAGGCCACGCTGCTCATCAACCAGTCGGACCTCATCCAGGAGAACGCGCACGAGGTCTGGGTGGCGCTCATCTTCGGTGGCGCGATGGCGGTGCTCATCATCCTCATCTTCCTGCTGGACGTGCGTGGCACCTTCATCTCGGCGCTGGCGCTGCCCACCTCCGTGCTGGGCACCTTCTTCGTGATGTACGTGCTGGACTACACGCTCAACCAGATGACGCTGCTGGGCCTGTCGCTGGCCATCGGTCTGCTCATCGACGACGCGGTGGTGGTTCGCGAGGCGATTACCCACCGGCTGGAGAAGGGTGAAGACCCGGTGAGCGCCGCGTCCAACGGCACCAAGGACGTGGGCCTGGCGGTGCTCGCCACCACGCTGTCGCTGGTGGCGGTGTTCGTGCCGGTGGCCTTCATGCCCGGCATCGTCGGCCAGTTCTTCCGGCAGTTCGGCATCACCATCTCCGTGGCGGTGCTGATTTCCCTGTTCATCTCCTTCACGCTGGACCCGATGATGTCGGCGCGGCTGGCGAAGCGGCGCGTGCCGGGCGAGGTCCGCCAGGAGAACGCGGTGGCCGCCGCGCTGCGCCGCTTCCTGGACGGCACCGAGCGCGTCTACGAGTCCATCCTCCGCTGGGTGCTGGCGCACAAGTGGACGACGGTGGGCCTCACGCTGGTGCTGCTGGTGGTGTCCTTCGGAGGCGCCAGCCGCCTGGGCATGGAGTTCATGCCCGCGGAGGACCGCTCGCAGTTCTTCGTGGACCTGACGCTGCCGGACTCGGCCAGCATCCGGGAGACGGAGGCCCGCACCGCCGACGCGGAGGTGCTGCTGCGCCAGCTGCCGGAGGTGACGGACGTCTACTCCATCGTCGGCAAGGACGGCGATGTGAACAAGTCCCGCATGCGCGTGCTGACGGTGGGCAAGGACGCGCGCACCAAGGGCATCCAGGTGCTGAAGGAGGATGCACGCGCGCTGCTGGAGCCAGGGCTGGTGGGCACGCGGGTGAACCTGAGCGACCCGCCCATCCTGGAGGGCATGGGCGACTACTACCCCATCATGGTGCGCATCACCGGGCCGGACCTGGCGCGCGTCAATGAGGAGGCCGAGCGCGTCGCGGGCATCCTCCGCGAGCTGCCGGGCACCGCGGACGTGCGCGTGGAGTCCAACCCGCCCAAGCCGGAGATGCAGGTGCTCATCGACCGGGCGCGCGCCAGCGACGTGGACCTGCACGCGGGCGCGCTGGCCACGCAGCTGCGGCTGGCCATTGGCGGTGACGTGGTGGCGAAGCTGCGCGAGGGCATCACCGAGACGGACATCCGCGTGCGCCTGTCGGAGAAGGACCGCGCCACGCCGGAGCGCGTGCGCCAGTTGGAGGTGTACACGCCCAGCGGCCTGCGCCCGCTGACGGACGTGGCCCGGGTGGAGATGAAGAACGGCCCCAGCCTCATCGAGCATGAGAATCGCGAGCGGCAGATCGCCGTGTACTCGCAGCTGGGCCCGGGCGCGGCGCTGGGCGACATCGCCCGGGAGCTGAAGGCGCGCGTGGCGGCCCAGTCGCTGCCACCGGGCTACGCGCTCATCTACGACGGGCAGATGAAGAACCTGGACGAGCAGAACGACGCCTTCGGCGCGGCGTTCGGTCTGGCCTTCGTCTTCATCTACATGGTGCTCGCCAGCCAGTTCGAGTCCTACAAGCACCCGCTCACCATCATGGTGTCGCTGCCACTGGCCCTGGTGGGCGCGCTGTTGGGACTGGTGGTCACGGGCTTCCACCTGTCCATGGGCGCCATGATTGGCATCATCCTGCTGATGGGCCTGGTGACGAAGAACGCGATTCTGCTCATCGACGGCGCGCTTCAGAACCTGCGGGAAGGCGACACGGTGGACGAAGCGCTGCTCAAGGCGGGCCCGCGCCGGCTGCGGCCCATCCTGATGACGAGCGCGGCCATGGCCATCGCCATGGTGCCCACGGCGGTGGGCACGGGCACGGGTTCCGAGTTCCGCGCACCCATGGCCATCTCCGTGATTGGTGGCGTCATCACCTCCACCTTCCTCACGCTGCTGGTGGTGCCGGTGGTGTTCGCCGGCATGGAGCGCCTGGGCTTCAAGCGCAGCCGTCCGCGCGACGATGCCGCCGCCGCGCCGCCGCACCAGGTGGAGCCCAAGCCCGGTCAGGCGGCCTGAGGTCCACAGGCTCGGGGGACGTTCATCCCCTCGCGTACAGCGGCGCCATCGCATCCATGATGGCGCCCATCAGCCGCTGGCCGTCGGCCGTGTCCGGGCAGAGTCCGCCCCAGACGAGCGTGAGGCGTTCGGCCACCGGGCGGAAGTACATGCGCCCGCGCATGCGGACCGGCTCGTAGCTCTCCCGGCCGCCCACGAGGTAGTCCTCCTCTGGCACGCCGAACACGGCGTAATACGTGAGGTCCGGCGCCTGCGCGTCCTGCACCCGGTGCAGCCCGCTGGGGATGATGCAGCTCACCTCCGCCATGTGCCACGGGCCTTCACGGCCCTGGCGCACGTCCAGCACCTCGAAGCACATCTTCGACGCGGGGCAGCCCAGCTCCCCGGCCGTGAGGAAGTTGTAGTCGAGCCGCGGAATCTCCAGCATCTCGTCCAGGTCCGGGCGGCCGTCGCGGGTGAATCCCCACGGGCTGCCATCCCGCTTGTACGAGCGGATGCCGTAGGTGCCGTAGAAGACGTTGTACCAGGGGCTGTGCGGGTTGAAGTAGTTGGAGCAACCGGCCCGCTCCGGGAAGTCTCCGATGGTGAAGGCCACCAGCAGGTCCATCAGCCGCTTGGTGTCGAAGGCCATGAACGGTTCATGCGCCACCGCGCCAATCGACCCGCGGATGGCGGGCACCGGTGTGGCGATACCGGCCTCCGCCAGGAAGTTCTTCTTCCCCGGCAGCGGCGTGGCTTTCATGGCCAGGATGGCGAGCTCTCGTTGCAGACCCATGGAATTCCTACCCCCTCGCCGCACATCCTAGCGGAGGAAGGGTACACTGCTGAACATGCCGGAGAAGCTCGTCTTCGAGCACACCTTGGAGGGTCTCTTCGTGCGAGGACTGGGCGCCCGCGTCACCCCCGTGCTCCGCGAGCGGCTGCGGGAGGTGGGCGTGGACCTGGAGCGCAAGCTACAGCCCGCCTACTCCTTTGAAACATGGTGCTCCGCCGTGCGCGTGGCCGCGCGCGAGCTGCACCCGGACGTGCCCGACGACGTGGGCTACGCGCTGCTGGGTGAGCGCATGGTGGACGGCTACCGGGAGACGGTGCTGGGGCGCGCGGCCTTCGGTGTGATTCAGCTCCTGGGCCCCCGCCGGTGCGTGAGCCGGGCCCGGCAGATGTTCCGCTCCGGGAACAACTACACGGAGACACGCCTGGACGACGTGTCCCCCTCCGAAGTGGACCTGTGGATGAACGAGGCCGGGGCCATCCGCTACTTCACGCAAGGCGCGCTGCGCGCGGGCCTGCGCGCCGTGGGAGCGCTGCATGCCGAGGTGCAGGTGCGCGCCTTCACCGACGAAGGCGTCACCTACCGGCTCACGTGGCGCACCGGCGACGAGGCCTGAGCCTGCTGGGCTTCCATGGGCTGGAGCCATCCTGCTCCAGCCTGGAGGTGTTTCTCAGCGCGCCGCGTGCTCCACCGCGCCTTCCGGAGCCGCGCCCAGGAAGTAACGCGAGCGCGCCTTGGCGAGCTGCGAGTGCGCTTCCTCCAGCGACACGCAGTCCACCGTGATGTCGTTGTCCGCCGCCGCCGCCGAGGCCACCCGCGCCGTCTGCAACCGGGCGATGGTGGAGTCCGAGACGTGCGCGCACATGACGCAGCCCATCTGCCGGCCGTAGGCCACCACCTCTCCGAAGAGGCTGGCGGACTCCGGCTCCAGGGTCCTGAGCCCACGCATGTCCGCGAGCACCAGGTGTCGTCCTCCTCCATAGGAGTCTGTTTCGTGACGATACCGGCTCGCGAAGTCCCGCATCTCGTTCGGCCTGACGAACCCACTCAACCGCACGGTGACGGTACGGCGATTCTTGTCATTGATGACTTCGAACATGCGTGCGCCCTCCTCGCGAGGCAAAGATTAACATGAAAACAAACGGGGTTCCATGCAGCCCTCCAGGGCAGGTTCATGGCTGGAAGGGTGTGCAAGCGTGTCTGGATTGTCTGGCGCAGGTGGAAGATTCCGCGCGCTGGTGCCCACATGTGGTGGCGGCGCAATCCTCTGCCAGGAGGTGAAACCCGTCTGGGAAAGGTTCAGGCGCGCTGGCTGCTCTGGCCGGTGACGACGGCGGAGCCGATGAGGTGCGCCAGCCGCAGGGCCTCGGGGACGAGGCCGCGGTCCGTCACGCGGGCCAGCGCCTGGGCCACCCATGCGGGCTCCGCGCCCTGCACCTGGAAGGTGAAACCTCCCAGCTGGTGGATGGGACCCGCGCGCTTCAGCTTCGCCCAGCGCGCGTCCGCGCGAGGCAGCCGCCGCAGCGCGCGCTCCACCGCGCCCAGGTCCGGTGGCCGCCGCATCACCGCCACGCACGGCCGCTTCAGCCGGCTTGCCAGCAGGGGCAGGTCCACGACATTGAAGCCGCCGAACGCAATGCCATCCAGCAGCACCAGGTGGAGCTGCGGGAGGAACTTCCCGCCTTCCAGCAGCCGGCACACCTCCTGCGTGGCGTTCCAGCCGTCGCGGCGCACCCGTCCCCAGACGAGCCCTTCGAAGCGCGTGCCTCCACACACCACGCCCGCCAGGGGCACGGCGGCGCCGGGGCGGCGCGCGAAGGGGCCGTCGTCGAAGCCGATGACACGCGGGAAGCGGGGCAGGCGCATGGGCCGCGCAGCCTCTCAGGGGGAGCCCGCAAAGAGAAAGCCCGGACTCGCCATCCGCGAGACCGGGCTTTCATGGCTTCGCCGGACCGCCGTTCAGGCCGCGCGAACGTTCTGCGCCTGCAGACCCTTGGGGCCTCGGCCTACTTCGAACTCCACCTTCTGGCCTTCCTGCAGGGTGCGGAAGCCATCCATGTTGATGGCGCTGTGATGGACGAACACGTCCTCACCGCCGCCGTCCTGCACGATGAACCCAAAACCCTTCGCATCGTTGAACCACTTGACGGTACCGGTTGCCATGAATCGCGTTCTTTCGTTCCAAAGCGGCTGGGGTGGCCGCGGATATCGCCCTCTCAGAAACTGAAGGGCCGTGCTGCGAGCCATAGTCTGCCCGGGGCGGGCCACCGAGTGGAAGCCCCCCTGGTTGCCCAGCAGCCAGGAATTCGCGGGTGGACAGGCTTCCTACCCCCGGTGCCCGGGCAGGCGAGGGGCGCATCGCCGTGCGTCACGGGCCGCGTGCCTACCGTAGTGGCGACTTCACGACGGCAAGACTGGAAGGAGCGCCACATGGCTGAACCGCAGACCCTGAGTCCGTCCACCCCCAGACTCGTCCCTTCCCCGGTGCCTCCGGAAGGGCGCTTCCGGCGGGGCGTGCGCCGCGCCATGGACCGGAGCGCCGCCGCTGGCATCCTCTCCCGTCCGCTGCTGGGGCGGCTGCCGTTGCGCCGGTGGGTGCCCCAGGACCTGCACTCGCTCATGCACTACAAGGGCGGGACGGCTTCGGTGGTGGCGGGGGTGTTGTCCGGAGATGCCGTGGCGAAGTCCGCGGGCATTGCCCTGGGGTCCACCATCCTCGGTGTGTCATTGTTGACGGATTACCGCATCAGCTTGACCAAGCTCATCCCCATCGAAGCGCATGAAATCGCCGACTATGCCTTTGGCGCCGCGTTCATCCTCGCGCCCTTCGTGCTGGGCTACGCGAAGCGCAGCCCGCTGGCCGCGGCCATCCACGTGGCGGTGGGCGTGACGACCGTGCTCGCGTCGCTGGTGACGGACTATCGGTGCCAGACGGGCATGCACCTGGGCGGCGAGCTGGCGACGGACCCGGGGGCGATTGGCGCGTGAGTGCCCCTGTTCCTCCAGCGCGCGGCAGCACCGTGCGCGGCGCGCTGGAGGCGGCGCTGACGTCCGCCCCGGAGAGCGGCCTCACCGCGAAGGACCTCTCCGCCCTGGTGGGCATCTCCGAGAAGGACGTGGCCGGGCACCTGGAGCACCTGGAGAAGTCCCTCAAGGCCCAGGGCGCCCGCCTGGAGGTGTTGCCCGCCTCCTGCCTGGCGTGTGGCTTCACCTTCAAGGACCGCAGGCGCTTCACGCGGCCCGGCGCCTGCCCCCAGTGCCGCGCCACGCGCATCGATCCGCCGGCCTTCCGCGTCATCGGTTGAACGCGCCTGGGGGCGAGGTGGAGATTTCACCATTCGGTTGACAATCGAGCGGTGATGGCTGAAATATTCAACCAATTGGATGAATATCGGGAGTGCGTCATGGCGTCGACAGGGAATGACAAGGGTGCGCCGGTTGCCACGGCGATGATGATGATTCGCCGTCCCGTGGCGGACGTCTTCGCGGCCTTCGTGGACCCCGCAATCACCACGAAGTTCTGGTTCAGCCGGGGCAGCGCGCGGCTCCAGCCCGGCGGCACGGCGCAGTGGTTCTGGGACACCTATGGCGTGTCGGCCACCGTGAACGTGTTGGACTTCGAGCCCGGCGCCCGCCTGCGCATCGAGTGGGGCGACCCGGGTGTGATGACCTTCGTCGAGTGGACCTTCACGGCGCTGTCGCCGGACCGCACGTATGTCCGCGTCGTCGAGTCCGGCTTCCGGGGTGACGACAAGGTCGTCGTGGCGCGAGCGCTGGACAGCACCGGGGGCTTCAACCTGCTCCTCGCCGGGGCCAAGGCCTGGCTGGAGCACGGCATCGCGCTCGCGCTCGTTCCGGACCATGTCCCCGAGGACGCGCGGCACCTCGTCTGACGCCGCGGTTTCCCCCACCCCCACGCATGACCGAAGGCGCCATGAAACGAGACTCGCACGCCCGCCTGTTGTCCTCCGACACCGTCCGTATCGAGCGCCTGCTGCCCGGCCCCATCGAGCGCGTGTGGGCCTATCTCACCGAGCCGGAGAAGCGCCGGCTGTGGCTCGCGGGCGGTCCCACGGAGACGAAGGTCGGTGGCAAGGTGGAGCTGCTGTTCCGCCACTCCGAACTGGCAGAGGAAGGCGGCGCCCCACCGCCGCGCCACGAGGACATGGCACAGGGCCACGTGAATGCGGGACGCGTGACGGCGTGTGAGCCGCCGCACCTGTTTGCCTATACGTGGGCGGAGAACCACGGGGACCCGTCAGAGGTTCGCTTCGAGCTGGCCGAGCGCGAGGACGGCGTCCTGCTGACCGTCACCCACGTGCGCCTCAACGGCCGGGATTCCCTGCGCAGCGTGGCGGGAGGCTGGCATACGCACCTCGACCTCCTGGTCGACCGTCTGAACGGGCAGCGCTCGCCGAACTTCTGGGAGGCCTACGAGCGCGCCCACGCCGAGTACATCACGCGCCCGGGCTTTGAGTAACGCTGCCACCGGCGCTCCAGCGGTGCATCCGGGTGCGGCCCTTGGAGGACCGCCCCGGAGGCCAGTGCTTACATCGGGTCTTGGGGGTCGAAGCGGCAGTCCGGGTCGGTGCTGGCGCACAGCTGATTGCAGCAGCCATCCGCCCGGCAGCTGCAGGTGGGCTCCAAGATGATGGGCCTGCAGGTCTGGGAGTTGCCGTTGCAAGTCACGGTGCCGCCGTTGGCGCTGCTGGCCGAACAGGCGAAGCCCGTGCCATTGCACTCCTTGATACTCCCACCCTGGCACTCGATCCGCACGAAACAGTCACCGGTCAGCGCGGCCTCCTGCGTGCGGAAGTGGTCCTCGGCGGTGACGTCGTTACCTCCCTGGGTCTGCTCCTCGGTGGGCACGGGCCCGCAGGAGGTCAGCATCACCAGCGCCATGACGAAGATTCCAGCCATCGACTTCATGAGAACCTCTCTTCTGTTGGGGGACACCGCGACAGGAAATATGAAAGGAATTTCCTGTCGTCAATAGTGACGCTCCGTGATGGCTGGGTGTCTTTTTCGACCGTTTGAGAGGGATTTGTAACCCTTTATGTCTCGCCCGGTGCGTCACCAGGCATAGTCCTCCGGGGCGGGTTTGTGGCCCGGGAAGATGTCATCCAAGCGTGACAGTGTTTTGGCATCAAGAGTGACATCGGCCGCGCGGATGGCGGCGTCGAGCTGGGCGGACGTTCGCGGTCCGATGATGGGCGCGGTGACGGCGGGCTGGTGCAGCAGCCACGCCAGCGCGACGTCTCCGGGCTCATGTCCGAGCTCGTCGGCGAGCGCCTCGTAGCGCTCGATGCGCTCACGGTGCTTCTGGAGGGCTTCCTTGGCGCGTCCTTCCAGACGGCGCTTGCCCTCGCGCTCCTTACGGAGCACGCCGCCCAGCAGTCCGCCCTGGAGGGGAGACCAGGGAAGGATGCCTACGCCATGGAACTGCGCGGAGGGCAGCACCTCCAGCTCCACGGTGCGGGCCATCAGGTTGTAGAGCGACTGTTCGCTGACCAGTCCGGTGAAGTTGCGCCGTGCCGCCACGGCCTGGGCCTGGGCGATGTGCCAGCCCGCGAAGTTGCTGCTGCCGACGTAGAGCACCTTTCCCTGCGCCACGGCCACCTCCATGGCCTGCCAGATCTCCTCCCAGGGCGTGGCGCGGTCGATGTGGTGGAACTGATAGAGGTCGACGTAGTCCGTGCGCAGCCGCTTCAAGCTGGCATCCAGCGCGCGGCGGATGTTGAGCGCGGACAGCTTGCCCTCGTTGGGCCAGTCACCCATGGGCGCATAGAGCTTGGTCGCGAGCACGGTGCGCTCGCGCCGCCGGCCGCCCTTGGCGAACCAGTTGCCGATGACCTCCTCGGTGCGGCCCTTGTTCTCTCCAAAGCCGTAGACGTTGGCGGTGTCGAAGAAGTTGATGCCGCGGTCGAGCGCGGAATCCATGATGGCGTGGGACTCGGGCTCCTCGGCCGTCCAACCGAAGTTCATGGTGCCCAGGCACAGCCGGCTGACGGAGAGCCCCGAGCGGCCCAATTGCGTGTACTTCATGGCGACTCCTCGATGGCCGGAGGCAGGCTCCCTCCGCCGAGGACGGCCCGGCCGTTCACCGCCCGCGGGTGCCGTGCATTCAGGGCATCCGCGGCGCATGGGGGCCAGGGGTTTGCGGTGACGCCCACGCCAGGTGTCGGGCAGCCAACCCGGACGCGCGTCGAGGCGGCGTTGGTGAAACGAAAAAGGGCCACCACCATGAAGGCGGTGGCCCTTGGGGCCGGCGGACGAGCGTAGGGCTTACGGGTACAGCGCGCGGGCGCCGCTGCGGTCGTAGCTGGTCAGCACCAGGTCACCCGTCTGGGTGCCGCTGCACTGCGGGTAGTGCATGACGGAGCTGGCGTCATACGGCGTCAGCGCGCGCCAGGCGTTGTCCTCGTAGCAGCCGGTGGTGGTGAGGCGGGTGTGCTCGTGGCGGAAGCCCAGCACGTGACCCAGCTCGTGGCGAATCACGCCCTCCAACGTCCAGGGGGAGATGTTCTGGAAGGACGTGGTCGAGATGAGGACGTTGGCGCTGCGGCGGGCGCTGTTGGGGAAGAAGGCGCGCGCCAGGTACTGGGACGTGTTGGTCTGGTTCACGTCGAACACGACGTTGTTGTTGCGGTTGGTGCACTTCGAGTCTTCAGCGCTGACGTGGACGAACTTGACGTTGGCAGCCGCCTCCCACTCCGCCGCGGCGCTCTTCATCGCATTGACCACGCGCGTGTAGTTGCTCCCGAACTTGGTGCTCACGCAGTACGTGAGGTTGAGCGCCTGGCTGGCGCTCCATTTGATGTCGCGTCCACCGCTGTAATACACGGCCAGCGCGCCCTGCTGGGTGCCAATGCCGCTGACGGCCTGCTCGTAGAACTCGCGCAGCTCCGACTCCGTCGGCAGGAAGATGTCACCGTCGACGACGAAGCCACCCGACTCCGGCTCCTGGTACGCGCTGGCGCGGAACTCCTCGAACGAGACCTGCTGCGTATCCTGCGTCTCGGACTCAGGAGCGCCGCACGCGGAGCCAAGGAGGGAGATGCCTGCCAGAAGCGCAACGGAGTGAAACTTAGCCATGGTGGACCCTCGGAGCGGATTCTCGGAATTGAAACAAAAAGCGAGAAGAAGACCCCGGCTCCGAAAAAACGGACACACAGGTCCACGCGAATTCTGAACCGGGTTTCGAGTCCCACCGGAGGGGAGAGAGTCTGCTCTGACTCAGGGATATGTGATTAGGGTTGTTCCAACTTCCAGACGGTGCCGGTCCGCTCCAGCGAGACGCGGCGGAGGAAGGGGTCGACACCGATGGAGACGGGGCGTTGGTCCACGGTGAGGGAGACCTCGGTGATACCGCCTGTGAAACGGTGTTTCGCTGCGTACAGCGTTGCATCCTGGGACAACACCGCCACGTCGAGGGACTCGTTCATGGGCAGGGGGACGTCCTGTCCGTTCTGGCGTGCGTGCTTCGACGCCGATATCCGCGCGGTGACGCGGTAGCGGCCATCCGCCAGGGGCTCGACGGCGGCGGACTCCACCTTCAGCTCGTACAGCACGACCTGCGTCAGCCACTGGTCCACGAGCGGCCGCGCCTCCTCGGTGGCCTCTTCATGCAACAGGGCGAGCAGGTCGCTCGCGGTGGGCTGAGGCTTCGGGTGGGCATGCTGCTGGACGAGCTTGCGCAGGGCCCGGTCGAGCGCGGCCTCACCGAGGAGGTCCGCCAGGGCGTGCATCACCAACGCGCCCTTGCCGTAATAGAGGTAGGGCTCGTCCTTCGTCTGGAGGAGTGGAGGTTCCTCGCCGTGCTCCTCCGCGCGGCCCCGCAGGTAACGGTCCAGGTCGAAGGCCAGCACCTGACGCACCTGGGCCTCGCCGTGGAGGGCCTTCAGCACTCGCTGCTCGGCGTACTTCGCCAAGGACTCGGTGATGAGCAGTCCGCCGGGACCGCTCACCGGGTCGACCTGATGGCCCCACCATTGGTGCGCCACCTCGTGTGCGATGCGCCGGGTGATGAGGTCCACGGTGTCCTGCTCACCCGAAGCGGTGAGGAAGCCTCGGTGCTCGGGGTAGTAGATGGTGTTCGACAGCGCGAGCGCACCGAAGCCCCAGGTGGAAGGCACCTCCACGATGCGAAGCTGTCGGTGGGGGTAGCGGCCGAGTTGCTCCTCGAGCACCTCCAGCGAGCGTGTCGCCGCGCGCAGCATCCGCTCCACGTTGTGGGCATGCCCGGGGTGGTAATACACCTCCACGTCCACGCCCCGGTGTTTCTCCTTCTTCACCGCGTAGCGCGCGGAGACGAGGGCGAACCAGTTGAGCATGGGGCGCTCCATGACGTAGCGGAAGACGCGTCGGTCCTCCTCATTCCACGTCTGCCTCAGCTCGCCTGGGGCCACCGCGAGCTGGGTGTCCGGGGTCGACACCGTCAGGTCCAGCGTGGTCCAGGCGCGCTGCCCGCCGCCACCCTCCGCGAGCCCCAGGTCGCCCGCGGCCTCCGCCTCCACCCGAGGCGTCTCCGGCAGTCCTCGCTGGCGCCGCTCCCGGGCGTCGTCGAGCTCGTAGCCCTTCCGGTATCCGATGGCGGGAAATGCCTCCTGGTTGGAGATGAACGAGCCGTTCCCGGCGATGGAGGTGTCGCGCGCGCCTTCGCGAATGCCTCGCCGCTCCGTCTCGATTGAGAACGTGAGCCCGGTCTTCGCGCCGGGGGGTAGCGGCGTGTCCAGCTCGAAGGCGGACATGCCGAAGCGGCTGTCGTGGTGGACCTGTCGGGCCCCTTGCAACGAGAGCGTGGCGTGGCGCACGTCGCGGCGCACGGAGATCCACACGCGTTGGATGGGCGCTTGCGTCCGGTTCTCCAGCACATAGCGTCCGGTCGCGTGATAGCGCGCTTCTTCTGGGTACAGGTCGACGCGGGCCTTCACGGCGACGATGCTGGGCTGGGGGAAGGATTCGTAGCGCTGGTAGGCCTTCTCGTAGTCGGCCTTCCAATCGGCGAGCTGGGCGCGCGTCTCGTAGCGGTTGAGCACATTCGTGCCGTGGAAGATGAAGCCTCCCGCCAGCACGAAGAGGGCCAGGCACGCCGTTACCGCCGTCTGGCCTCTTCGTCCCCACACCTGGGGGAGGGCCGCGAGGCTCGCACGCAGCGGAGGGCTGACGCCGCGCCGCCACAGGCCACAAGTGAGCAGCCCCAGCACACCCGCCAGGGCGCTCCAGTACACCAAGTATGCGTTGAAGCCGTGGACGCTGGCTCCAAAGCCATTCATGTCGGAGTAGCGCAGCGGCGGCCCGCTCGCGTAGCGCAGCAGGCCGTGCTCCAGTCCCACGAGGCCGCCCTGCCGCATGGCCAGCGCCAGGAGCAAGCCCAGGAACATCCCCACATAACGGTGGGGACTCAGCGTCTGGAGCCACAGCACCGCCACCGCGAACAGCAGCAGCGGCAGTCCGGAGAAGTACAGCAGCGACAGGTACAGCGCTGGCTCCAGGGGGCGGTGGCCTCGCGAGAACTGGTACAGCACGGCGATGCCCACCGCGGAGGCCGTCAACACGAGGACCTGCAGGGCCAGCACCGCCAGCTTCGACAGATAGAACACGGCGCTGGAGGCGGGCGTCGCGTCGAGGAGTTCGCTCAGACGGACCCCGCGCTCCCGCCAGACGAGCTCGGCGCCGAAGTAGACCACGCACAGCGAGCCAAAGAGGAAGAGCGGCGGCTGGATGGCTTGTAGAAGCAGCCCCGTGGTGGGCAGCAGCCGCGTGCCGTATTCCGCCTGCGTGGCGCTGGCGGCGACCTCCATGCCGAGCACGAAGACCCAGAGCGCCATCAACGCCAGGAAGGCCCGGCTCTTGAGGATGGCGTGGGTCTCCATCTTCCACGTGGATACCAGGGCGGCGCGGAACCGGGCGCCCTCGTCGCGTTCCGGCTCCACGGGGCGGTAGGGGACGCTGCCGGGGGCCGCCGTCTCGGACGCGATGCTCCGGGGCGTCGCGCCGGACGCCGCGCGGAAGGAGAAGCGCTGGTAGACGAAGGCCAGCACCCCGGCGGAGACGCCCATCCATAGGAGCCGGTTGTGCAGGAAGGCACCTTCCAGATGGAGCAGGCGGGTGTTGCGCTCGTGTTCGGTCCAGTAGCGCGTCTGGGCGAAGAAGGCGGACAGGCCGAACGGGTCCAGCAGGGCGGCGCGCGCCAGGGCCTCCGGTGTCTGCGGCGCGGTGCCCGCCATCAAGGGGGAGTCCCCCATCAGCGCCCCCACGAAGTAGAGCGCGTAGAGGAAGACGGCGCCGACATAGGTGGCCAGCGCGCTGCGTGTCAGCGTGGCGACGGCGAACAGCAGCGACGCGGCGAAGAGCAGGTTGGGCAGCACCATGACGGCGAGCGCCCAGGCATAGCGGAGGACCTCCCAGCTCGCGCGCCGCTCAGGGGCCACGTCGAGGACCCATGGCGCTAGCATCAGCCCCAGCGCGGTGACGGTGAACACGGCGAGCGCCGCCAGCAGCGCGCCCGCGAGCCGGACCGACAGGTACGTGAGCTTGGAGACGGGCGTCGCGTAGACAAGCGCCTCCATCCGGTGCTCGCTGTCCCGCAGGGCGGCGTTCGCGCAGAAGGCGCTGAGCACGAAGATGGAGAACAGTGACAGGAACCCCAGCGACTGCATGACGGACGCCGGGGAGTTGACGTGGGCGTTGTCCGGGCCATAGCCCGTGCCGACGAACACGAACGCCATTCCCAGGAAGGCGGCGACGGCCACGAGGAAGGCGGCCTGGCGCGTCTGGAAGCGCCACTCGAAGCGAATCAGCTCACCGGCCATGTCCGACCAGGGCGGCGAAGTAGACGTCTTCCAGGTCCGGTGGCACGCGCTCGAAGCCCGGCGCGGGCGCTTCGTCCGCCAGCACGCGGAGCACCGTCCTGCCTCCCGACAGCTGCGTGGAGAGCACCGTCTGGGAAGCGCGGAGGGCGGGGACCTCGAGTTTCTCCACCGTCTTGCGCCACACGCGGCCCGTCAGCTCGGTGACGAGTTGCTCGGGGATGCCTTCGCGCAGCACCCGGCCTCCGGACAGGATGGCCATGCGGGGACAGAGCTGGCGGACGTCCTCGACGATGTGGGTGGACAACAGCACCACGATGTCCTCCGCCACCTCGCTGAGGAGGTTGTGGAAGCGGTTGCGCTCCTCAGGGTCCAGTCCCGCGGTGGGCTCGTCGACGATGAGCATCCGAGGCTGGCCCAGCAGGGCCTGCGCGATGCCGAAGCGCTGCCGCATGCCTCCAGAGAAGCCGCTGACGGCCTTCTTCCGGTGCGCGTGGAGGTTGGTTTGATGAAGCAGCGCGTCCACCTGCTCGCGGCGCTGGCGCGCGTTCGTCAAACCCTTGAGCACGCCCAGATGGTCCAGCAGCTCCACGGCGGACACGCCCGGGTACACACCGAAGTCCTGGGGCAGGTAGCCCAGGTGCCGCCGGTGCGCTTGTGGGGCCGCGAGCACGTCGACGCCGTCGAAGAGGAGCTGCCCCTCGTCAGGCAGTTGGAGCGTGGCCAGGATGCGCATGAGCGTGGACTTCCCCGCGCCATTGGGGCCCAGCAGCCCGAAGAGCCCCTTCTCGATGGTGAGGTCGATGCCCTGGAGTGCTCTGACGCCGTTGGGGTAGGTCTTCGAGATGGCGGAGAGGCGGAGCATGGGGGACCGGAGCGGGATGGGGTCCAACGGCTACGGTCCGCCCGAAGCGCGATTGCGTTCGTCCGGTGCCGTAAGGGGAATACGGGTTGTGAATGAGTTGGCCCGCATCGACGGCGGGTACCGGGGGCTGGTAATCGAAAAGAAATCCCCCGTGAAAAGGCGGTCGATTCACGGGGGTTCCGTTCGACCACGGAAGCAGGGAGGCTCTTCTCCCGCTCACCCGTGAGGCACGGACCCATGAAGTACCTGCTGATGATCTACGAGAACGAGAAGGCCGCCGAGACGCTGTCGGAGGCGGACGTCCAGCGCGTGATGGGGGAGTACGGCACCTTCGAGGCGGCCATCAAGCAGAGCGGGCACTTCATCTCGGGCGAGGAACTGGAGCCCACGGCTGCGGCCACCACGGTACGCATCCGCGACGGCAAGCGCCTGACGACCGACGGCCCGTTCGCGGAGACGCGGGAGCAGTTGGGCGGCTTCTTTCTCGTGGAGGCCAGGGACCTCGACGAGGCCATTGGCATCGCGTCCCGCATTCCCAGCGCGCGCAGCGGCTCCGTCGAGGTGCGGCCGGTGCGGGAATTCACCATGCCCCAGGACTGACGCAGGGGCCCGCGCGGCATGATGGACACCACCTCCATTCTCGAACGGGCGCACCGTGAGGATTACGGGCGCATCGTGGCCACGCTCATCCGCGTGCTGGACGGCGACTTCGGCGCGGCGGAGGAGGTGGTGCAGGACGCCTTCGCCGCTGCCTTGAAGCAGTGGCCGCGCGAGGGCGTGCCGCGCGAGCCGGCCGGTTGGCTGATGCGTGTCGCGCGCAACAAGGCGGTGGACCGCATGCGGCGGTCCGCTCGCCTGGAGGCGCGCGTGGGTGAGTTGGAGGCGGTGGCGCCATCCGTGGACGCCGCCGAATGGCAGACGTTGCCGGACGACTCGCTGCGGTTGCTCTTCACCTGCTGTCACCCCGCCTTGTCACCCGAGGCCCAGGTGGCGCTCGCGCTTCGTTGCCTGTGTGGGTTGACGACGGAGCAGATCGCCCGCGCCTTCCTCGTGTCGCCCGCCACGCTGGCCCAGCGGCTGGTGCGCGCGCAGCGGAAGATACGCACCGCGCGCATTCCCTACGTCATCCCGGAGCCCGAGGCGCTGGCGGAGCGTACCGAGGGCGTGCTGCACACGCTCTACCTCGTCTTCTCGGAGGGCTACGCTGCCACGGATGGGCCGGCGTTGCTGCGAGTGGACCTTTGCGAAGAGGCCCTGCGGCTGGCCCGGCTGGCGCGCTCGCTGCTCCCGGAGGACGCGGAGGTAGCGTCGCTGCGGGCGCTGATGCTGCTCCACCACTCCCGCCGCCGGGCACGCGTGGCGGCGGATGGCGGGCTGGTGCTGCTGGACCGGCAGGACCGCTCGCTCTGGGATGGCGCGCAGCGGGACGAAGGACTGGCGGAACTGGAATCCGCGCTCGGCATGGGCGCCCGGGGGGCGTACACGGTGCAGGCGGCCATCGCGGCGCTGCATGCCCAGGCTCCGCGCGCCGAGGACACCGACTGGGCGCAGATTGCCGCGTTGTATGCGCGGCTGGTGGTGCTGACGCCGGGGCCCGTGGTGGCGCTCAACCATGCCGCCGCCGTGGCGATGGCCCGTGGCCCCGAGCACGGATTGTCCCTGGTGGATGACCTGGAGGCCTCCGGACGGCTGGCGGACTATCACCTGCTGCCGGCCGCGCGCGCGGACCTGCTCCGGCGTCTGGGGCGCAAGGACGAGGCCGTGAGTGCCTACCGACGGGCGCTGGCGATGGTCCGCACTGCGCCCGAGCGGCGATTCCTGGAAGCGCGGCTTCGCGAGCTGCTGGCGGAGTGAAGGGTCCCTCCGTGGCGGAGGTCCTGGAGCGGCACCTCGGCCAGCCCTGAGCTGACGTGAGGCCGGCGGGCGCTCTGGATTCAGGGCGCCCGCGCTGGCTCCGCGGTGGTGTCTACAGCGCCAGGGACATTCCTCCGTTGGCCCGTCACATAGGGGTGGTCATGCCGGGACATGGGGGGGCCACCGAGCCGGGGCAGAGCGCGTTCACCCGGATGTCCAGGGTGTCGTACTCCAGTGCCGTGGCTTGGACCAGCCCCACCAGCGCGCGCTTGCTCGCGCTGTAGGCCGAGGTGCCCTTCCGTGTGGCGATGGACTGGACCGACGACGTCACGACAATCGAGCCACCCCCGCCGCGGAGCATGGTTCCGGTGACGGCTCGCTGTACCGCTGGCAGTTCCTGAAGAAGGGGCAGCCGCTGGAGATGGCTGTCCAGGGCAGCGTCATCGTCAATGACCCCGTGCTCAACCTGAGCGCCGCCGTGAAGGGCCTGGGGTTGGCCTACGCGGCGGAGCCGCTCGCCGCGGAGCACGTGCGCCAGGGGCGGCTCGAGCGGGTCCTGGCGTCATCCTGCCCGGGCACGCCTGGCTTCTTCCTCTACTTCCCCAGCCGCCACCAGGCGCTGCCGAAGCTCCGCGTGTTCATCGACTCCGTGCGCAAGCACCTGAGGGTGTCACAGCCCTGAGGCGGCGGCCGCCGTCGCGGCTCAGGCGGGCAGTCGTCGCAGGGCCTCCGCGAGGCGGATGTGTCCCTGGAAGGCGCCGTTGCCCCGGGGCGTCTCGCCCTTTTCAATGGCGTGGGCGAAGCGCACGCCTTCGTCGGCCTCCAGCCGCTCGAAGAGGCCCTGGAGCTTCGGGTAGTCCCGACGGTCCAGCACCTCGTGGTACCGGGTCCACCGGGCGATGCCGATGAAGTAGGCGTCCGCCAGGGTGCGCTGGTCGCCCAGCAGCCACGGCTGGTGACTCAGCATCGCCTCGAGCTTCGCGTGCGCGGTGACCACGCTGCGGGCTCCGTAGGTGCGCAGGGCCTGCTTGTCGGACTCCGGCAACTCGGCGTGCTCCAGCGCGTACCAGAGCGGCGAGAAGGCGCCGAAGAAGGTGGTGTTCAGGTACGCGAGCATCTGGTTCAGGCGGTCGAAGCCCTCGGTGCCTTGAGCGAATGACAGCCCCGTGTCGCCGCCGCGCGCGCCCAGGTGGTTGAGGATGGCCATGCTCTCGCTGATGCGCGCGCCTGTCTCCGTCATCAGGGTGGGCGTCTCCGCGACGGGGTTGATGCGGCGGTAGTCCGCGGTGGTGACGTCCTCCGGCATTGCGATGCGGCACAGCTGGTAGGGCCGGCCCAGCCATTCCAGCGCGACGATGGAGCCGAATGAGCAGCCAGAGGGGATGCCGTAGAAGAGGGTGGGCAGTTCCATGGTGAATCTCCTGTCCGAAGCGGAAGGCGCGATGCCTTCGATGGGGACAAGATGGCCGTGGAAACGTGCGCCGTGTAGACAGCGGAACGCGAACGCAAGGTCCACATCCGTGGACGATGAGGCGCGGCCCTTGAATCTCAACGACCTCCATATCTTCGTCCAGGCGGTGGAGAGCGGTGGCTTCGCCGCGGCAGCTCGGCGGTTGGGTATTCCCAAGTCCACGGTGAGCAAGCGCGTGGCCGAGCTGGAGGACGGGCTGGGCGCCCGGTTGATTCAGCGCACGTCGCGGAGCTTCACGTTGACGGACGTGGGGCGGGACTTCCTCGACCATGCCCGCGCTGTCGTGATTGAGGCGGAGGCCGCGGAGAGTGTGGTGCGCCGCCGGCAAGTGGAGCCCAGTGGCGTGGTGAAGATCACCACGGCGGTGCCAACGGCGCAGTTCCAGCTCGCGGACCGGCTGCCGCTGCTGGCGCTGGCCCATCCCAAGGTGCGTGTCGAGCTTCACGCGACCGACCGCTTCGTGGACCTGGTGCAGGAGGGGTTCGACATCGCGGTGCGCAGCCACTTCGCGCCGCTGCCCGCTTCGGGTTTGGTTCAGCGTCGGCTGTCGGTGGAGCCCATCATCCTGGTGGCTTCGCCCGGCTACCTGTCCGGACGTGGCAAGCCTCGCCGGCCGGAGGACCTGCGCGAACACGACGGTCTCCTGACCAGCTCCATGGCCACCCAGTGGCGGCTGCGCGGACGCGCCGGTGAGGCCGTCACGGTGGTGCCTCGTGTGCGCATGAGCGCCGACGAATCGCTGGTGCTGCTGAAGGCGGCCATTGCTGGGCTGGGCATCGTCTGCCTGCCGGAGTCATTCACGCGCGCGGATGTGGAGGCAGAACGGCTGGTGCGCGTGCTGCCGACGTGGACTGCTGGCGCGGTGACGACGACGCTGCTGACGCCACACCGCAGAGGCCAGTTGCCCGCCGTGCGCGCCGTCATCGACTTCCTGATGGAGGGCGCCGACGCCGCGTGAGCTTCGTCACCGCGCGTGACGGTGCGGCTACGTCGCCACCCGCTCGATGGTGGCGAGCCAGGCCAGCGCGCCCTCCGGGTCGGTCTGCTCGTAGTGCGCCTCCCGGATGGACTTCACGCGCCATCCTTCCCCGAAGGTCGCGCTCAGGGCCTCCGGGGGAATGGCACGCGGTCCGTCGCGGAAGTACAGCGCATGGTAGTGCCCGCCGGGCCGTAGCACACTCGCGAGGCTGGCGGCGAACGCGGGCCGGTCTCCAGGCTCGAAGACGTGGAGCAGGGCCGAATCGAGGAGGGTGTCGAAGCGCCGGCCCAGCGTGGCCAGCTCCAGGGCGTTGCCCACGCGCAGGTCCACGTCGAGCCCGCGCAGGTATGCCGTGTCTCGCGCCCGCTGGATGGCCGGCTCCATCATGTCCACGCCGCACACCGGCAGGCCCTTGGCCGCCAGGAAGAGCGCGTTCTCCGCGAAGCCGCAGCCCACGTCGAGCACCTCGCCGGAAATCGCGCCGGCCTCCCACAGTTCGACGAAGGCCCGCTGGGGCCGTCCGATGTCCCAGGGCGCGCCCAGCAGGTATGCCGAGCGGAAGAACTCGCGCCGGACCGCTGCTCCTTCAGGCACCCGCCGCATGCCGCACCTCGCCTTCCTGTGTGCTCTGAGCGCGATGCCGCGGAATCAGCCGGACCCCGAGCGGCTGGAGCGCGAGCGCCGGCCGGGGCCGCACCACGCAGCCCGGTGCCAGCTCCAGCCGGAACCGCCGGGCCACGCACGCGGTGATGAGCACCGTCTCCAGCATCGCCAGCGCCGAGCCGATGCAGAACCGGGGGCCGCCGCCGAACGGGAAGTAGACGTACCGGTGCATGCGCTGGGCGTCCTCGGACAGCCAGCGCTCCGGACGGAAGGACTCGGGGGCGTCGAAGTAGCGCGCGTCGCGGTGGGTGACCCACTGGCTCACCGCCAGCATCGTGCCCGCCGGGACGTGGAACCCACCGAGCTCACAGTCGCGCAGGGCCTCCCGGCTGGTAATCCACGCCGGTGAGTACAGGCGCATGGCCTCCTTCACCACCGCCTCCGTGTAGCGCAGGCGCGGAAGGTCCTCGGCGCCAGGAAGCCGGCCACCGAGCACCGTCTCCAGCTCCGCCACCAGCCGGGCCTCGGCTTCCGGGTGCTGGGCCAGCAGGTACCAGGCCCACACGAGCGCGTCCGCCGTCGTCTCGTGCCCGGACATGATCATCGTCGCCAGCTCATCGCGCAGTTGGGCCTCGGAGAGGGGCTCCGGGGCGGACAGCAGCAGGGCGAGCAGGTCCGTGCGCGACTCCGGTTGCTCCCGGTAGCGGCGCACGAGCGTCGCGAGCAGCGTGTTGAGTCGGCCCAGCGCCCGGCGCAGGCGCAGGTTGGTGGGCGTGGGCACCCAGATGGGCGGCCGCAGGGGACTGTCGGTGTGCCGCATGACGGCGTCCACGGCGGCGGCCACGTGGTGGGCCTCGTCGTCGATGGGCGTGTGGAAGAGGAAGCGGCTGACGATGTCGAGCGCCAGCGCGGACACGTCCGCGTGCACGTCCCGCGCGTCGCCGGGGCGCCACGTCTGGAGCATCGTTTCGGTGAGGGCCACCACGGTGTCACCACACGCGGCCACGTGCTTGCGATGGAACGCGGGCTGGACGAGGCGCCGCTTGCGCAGCCAGTCCTCGCCCTCGCTGTTCATCATCGCTTCGGGAAAGCCGCCTTTGTGACGCTTGCCTTGGCCCACGCCGGCGAGCTTCACGAAGTTGCCGTCGCCGTTGACCAGGACCCGTTCAATCAGGTCCGGGTGATTGAGGAGGAAGTTGCGCTTCCCCAGGCGCACCACGTCGCCGTACTCCCTGGCGCAGCGGGTGAGGAACCCCAGCGGGTCCTCGGAGAACTCCACCAGGTTGCCAGCAATGAAGTGGCCCTGGGGCCCCGGCGGAAGGCGCACCTGTGGCATGAAAGGGTCCTGGAGGGGGGAACTGCCGCTGGCGCAGGCGGAGCGAACCGTGCGCCCCACCCGCGTCGACCAGCTCTTGCGACCCAACCGTCAGGGCACAATGCCTGACGGCTTTTGACTAGTAATAGATATACGGGGCGGAGAGCTTGTCCGCGCGAGCAAACCGCATCAGCACAGCCAAAGAGTACAGGGCCTTCTTCATGGCGAACTCCTGGTTTGAGGTGGTGGCGTCTTGCTGTCTGCTGACGTCATGGCCAGCACGGTGAAATGTGGCATAGCCCGAGAAGGCAGTGCAAGTGTCTGTGATTAGTGGAAACCCCTTGCTTCCCAGGCTGGCGCGCAGCGCCGTCACCGGTAGTGGGTGGCAATCCAGTCGCCTTCAATCTGCTGCACGGAGATGTCCAGCTCGTAGATGGCGCGCAGGACGTCGGGGCGCATGATGTCCTCCGGGCGGCCCTGGAACGCGACCTTGCCGTCGCGCATGGCGACGATGTGGTCGGAGTAGCAGGAGGCGAAGTTGATGTCGTGCAGCACCAGCACGAAGCTCTTGCCCAGCGTGTCCGCGGCGTGCCGGAGCCGCTTCATCATGGACACCGCGTGTTTCAGGTCCAGGCCGTTGAGCGGCTCGTCCAGCAGCACGTGGTCCGTGTCCTGGCAGAGCACCATGGCCACGAAGGCGCGCTGACGCTGGCCGCCGGACATCTCATCCAGGAAGCGGTCAGCGAGCGCGCTCAGCCCCATGTGTTCAATCGCCCGCTCCACGTGTTCGCGGTCCTGCACGGTGGGGCGGCCCTTGGAGTGCGGATAGCGGCCGAAGGTCACCAGCTCACGCACCGTCAGCCGGGCGGTGATGTGGTTGTCCTGCCGGAGGATGGCCAGCCGCTTCGCGAGCGTGTCCCCGGGCGTGGTGGTGACGTCCAGCCCGTCCACCAGCACGTTGCCCGACGACATGGGCATCACCCGGCTCATCATGGACAGCAGGGTCGACTTGCCCGCGCCGTTGGGGCCGATGATGGCGGTGATGCCGCCCACGGGCAGGCTCAGGGTGACGCCATCCACCACCAGCGTTTCACCGTAGCGCTTGCTGACGTTCTTCGCCTCGATCATCTCGTGGCCTTTCTCATGAGCATCGCGATGAACACCATCCCGCCGACGAACTCGATGATGACCCGGGGATTGGTGTCCAGGCGGAAGACGCGCTCCAGGATGAACTGCCCGGCGACCAGGGCGATGGCGGCGATGAGCGCGGCGGCGGGGAGGACGAACGCGTGCTTGTACGTCCGCATCACCGCGTAGGCGATGTTGGCCACCAGCAACCCCAGGAACGTCACCGGCCCCACCAGCGCGGTGGACACGGCGACCAGGATGGCCACCAGCGCCAGCACCCAGGACACCGTCCGCTGGTAGTCCACGCCCAGGTTGATGGCGGCCTCCCGGCCCAGCACCAGGACGTCACAGGCCCGCAGCAGCCGCAGGCCCAGCACGGAGACACCCAGCGTCAGCACCGCGGAGAGCAGCAGCAGCTCGTGCTCCGGGTCGTTGAAGCTGGCGAAGAAGCGGTCCTGCAGGAAGATGAACTCGTTGGGTTCGATGACACGCTGGACGAACGACGACAGGCTCCGGAACAGCACGCCCATCACCACGCCGGTGAGCAGCAGCAGGTGGACGTTGCCCCGCGCCATGCCGAAGAGCCAGCCGTGCAGCATGGCGGAGAAGGCCACCATGATGATGACCTCCGCGCCGAACAGGAGCCGGGGGTCCAGCCCCGCCACGGTGGTGGAGCCCAGGAAGAACACCAGGCACGTCTGGATGAGCACGTACAGGTAGTCGAACCCCATGATGGCGGGCGTCAGCACGCGGTTGCCCGTCACCGTCTGGAAGAGCACCGTGGAGACGGCGACGGCGTAGCCCACCAGCAACGCGGTGGCGACCTTCTTCCCGCGGAAGGGCAGCACGAAGTCCCACGGGCCGCTCACGTCGACGAGCATGAACAGGGCCATGAAGGCCGCGGCCACGCAGCCCAGCACGAGCAGGGACCGCAGGGGGCTGACGGACGGGGCGCTAGCCGACACGGGCGCCTCGCTTCAGCAGGAGGTACAGGAAGAGCACGCTGCCGATGACGCCGGCGATGGTGCCTCCGGGAATCTCATACGGGTGGCCCACCACGCGGCCCACGATGTCGCAGAGCAGCACGAAGGCGGCGCCGCTCACCGCGACCCAGGGAATGGACCTGCGCGCGTTGTCGCCCATGACCATGCTGACCAGGTTGGGGACAATCAGGCCCAGGAACGGAATCATGCCCACCGTGACGACCACCATCGCGGTGACCAGGGAGACGATGAGCAGCCCCAGCGCGACGATGCGCGGGTAGTTCAGCCCCAGGTTGGTGGTGAACGTCTCGCCCATGCCGGCCACGGTGAAGCGGTCCGCGGCGGTGTAGGCGGCGCAGGTGAGGCCCAGCGTCACCCACAGCAGCTCGTAGCGGCCGCGAAGCACGGTGGAGAAGTCACCCGTGGTCCACGCGTTGACCGTCTGCAGCAGGTCGTACCGGTAGGCGAAGAAGGTCGTCGCCGAATCGATGATGCCGCCCAGAATCAGGCCCACCACCGGGACGATGAGCGCCGAGCGCAGGGGGATGCGCCGCAGCACCAGCAGGAACAGCGCCGTCCCCGCCAGGGCGAAGACGGTGGCCACCATCATCTTCCCGAGCACCGGAAGGCCAGGCGCCAGCAGGGTGGCGGTCAGCAGGCCCAGGCTGGCGGACTCCGCGGTGCCCGCCGTCGTGGGCTCCACGAAGCGGTTGCGGGCAATCATCTGCATGATGAGGCCCGCGACGCCCAGGGACGTGCCCGCCAGCATGACGGCGAACATGCGCGGCAGCCGGCTGATGACCAGCACCTGGAGGGCGCGCTCATCCGGCTCGGGAGCGAAGAGGGCGCGCCAGGACACGTCACTGGCGCCAATCAGGAGGCTGACCACCGCCAACGTGACGAGGACGGCGGCCGCGGCGAATGCGCGCTTCACGGCGGGAACGGACTACTGGGCCTGCGCGTAGGCGCTCGCGACCTGGTCGCGCAGCTGCTTGACGGACTGGATGCCGCCGCCGGTCAGGTAGGTGATGCCGGGGTCCAGGTAGACGACCTGGTTCTTCTGCCAGGCCGTCGTCTGCCGCACCAATTCGTTGTCCAGCACCTGCCGGGCATTGCCCTCCTTCTGGCCGGTGGCGGCGTCCCGGTCGATGACGAACAGCCAGTCGGGATTCTTCTCCCGGATGAACTCCGCGCTGATGGACTCGCCGTGCAGCGAGGTGCGCAGGCCCTCGGCGGCCTCGGGCACGCCGAAGTCACCATGGATGACGCCAAAGCGGGAGCCCGGGCCATAGGCGCTCATGCGCCCGCCGGTGACGAGCACGACCAGGCCCTTGCCGCGGGGCGCCGTCACCTGCTGGAGGTCCGCCACTGACTTGCGCAGGTCCTCAATCAGGCCGCGCGCCTTCTCCTCCTTGCCGAAGACGCTGGCCAGCATCTCCGTGTTGGCAATCACCGAGGCGATGAAGTCCTTGCCGCTCATCGGCACGTCGATGGTGGGCGCGATGCGGGACAGGTTCGCGTACTTCGCGCTGGAGCGGCCCCCGGTGATGATGAGGTCCGGCTTCGCGGCCTGGAGGGCCTCGTAGTCGGGCTCGAACAGGGTGCCCAGGCGCGGGTACTTCGCGTCACGGAACCGGGTCAGGTGCTGGGGGAACATGTCTCCCGCCACGCCGTGGACGTCCACCTCCAGGGCCTGGAGGATGTCCAGCGCCACCAGGTCGAACACCACCACCCGCCGAGGCTTCAGCGGGACGACGGTGGTGCCCTGTCCGTGCGTCACCGTGCGGCCCTCCGGCGCGGCGGCCTCTGCGGCGGGGGTGGACGCGGCGGCGTCCGGGCGCTGGAACTTCACGCCCACCCACAGGACGGCCAGCACGACGACGACGGAAAGCAGGGCGAAGAGCGGAAGGGAACGCCTGTTGGATGTACTCACAGTGGTCGCCGGAAAGGGTGATTTTGATTCTGAGAATCAATTGCGCATCATAGGTGCTTACGTCCGCACCGTCAAAGCCTGGGTGTTTCTTCTGTCGCGCTCCGGGGCGGTCCCTCGCGCCGGGCTGCGGGTCGCCAGGCTGGCTGTTTGAATCCGGCCGCGCCGGAATGACGTTGCCGCTGGGGGACGCAGGAGGAGGACTCCATGGGCGAGGCATCCGCGACCAGCACCCACCCCGAGCCGGGCATCCCCGCGCGCTTCTTCGGGGACCCGGACTTCGACTTCGAGGCGCGGCTTCACGAGGATGAGCAGTTCTGGCCCGGCCAATCCCAGGTGCTCTACCGCGCGCTGTCTGGTGAGAAGGCATTGGCCCGCTTCACCCGTTAGGACGGCGCGAACCTCCATTGCCAGCCAAGCGCGCGGGTCCGTCATGGAGACGAGGAGGGCAGGGCCGGGCGGATGTCCGTGTTCGCCCGCGCATGCAGGGGCATGAAGAGCGCGCGGGCGCCGTCCGCGAGCACTGGCAGGGCCACCGAAGGCTGGAGGACGGCGCCCAGCCCCGCCTGGAGATGCAAGAGGCGGTTGAACTGCCGGTGCACGGCGGCGTCCCGGGAGCTGCGCTCCATCATCCGCCGGATGTACCAGTGCAGCACCCCCACGCCGGGCTTCCGCTGGCCGACGGCCTGCGGGTACTGCAGGTCGATGTTCGTGCCCATGAACCAGGGCAGGCGGATGGTGTCGGACAGGCGCTTGCGGAAGCGCTGGGCGAGTCCGTCGAGCGTCGTGGGGGAGCGCCTGGCCTGCTCTTCGATGCAGGCGTGGAGCAGCGCCGCGCCCTGGGCCGCCACCGACATGCCCTGGCCGAAGACGGGGTTGAAGGCACACACGGCGTCACCGACGATGACCCAGTTCTCCGGGAAGCGCGCGAGGCGTTCATAGTGCCGCCAGCGGCTCTCCTTCACCTTGTGCAGGGTGAGCGGTCCCAACGGCCGGGCCTCCCGCATGCAGGCGTACAGGTCCGGCTGGGGCAGGGAGCGGGCGAACGCGAGGAAGCCTTCGTCGTCCGTGGGCGCGTGCTCACCGAAGTACCCATTGAGCGTGACAATCCAGCGGCCCTGCTCCACGCGGGAGATGAAGCCAGCGCGCCAGTTCACCGGCGGACACGGGTACTGCATGAGCACCTTCCAGTCCTCCTGGAGGTGCGCGGGAGGTTCGTAGAGGCGGGTGGTGTACGCGAGATCCACCCGCACCTGTTCCTCCTCGGGGCGTGCATGGCCCAGGGCCTCCAACCACTGGGGCGCACGCGAGCCCCGGCCCGTGGCATCCACCACCAGCGCGGCCTCCAGCGGCTCCTCCACGCCGTCCTTCTTCAATCGCACGCCGGTGACGCGCTGGTGGGAGGCGTCCGTGCGCAGCCCTTCGACCGAGACGCCGCCGTGAAACTCGACGTTGGGCAGCGCCAGCACCCGGCGCAGCACGTGCCATTCCAGGAAGGGACGCGTACACACCAGCAGGGGAAGTCCCTGGGGGACGCGCGACTTCCAGACGCCGAAGTGGTGCCACGCGACGTCCCGGCTCGAATCGATGAGCGCGGCCCCCTGGGCCTGGAGGTCCTGGAGGAGGCCGGGGAAGAAGCGTTCCAGGATGCGGTGACCCGCGTCCAGCATCACGTGGACGTGCGTGCCCTGGGGAACACCTTTGCGCGCCGCGTGCGTGCCGGGGAGCGGGTCCCGCTCCAGGATGATGACTTTCTCGAAGTGGTCCGCGAGCGCGCGGGCGCTCAGCAGCCCCGCCATGCTGCCGCCCATGACCACGGCACGTCCAAAGCGATGTCCAGGCATGTCCACGTTTCAGGTCCCCTGCGTTCCATCCGACGTGCCCGCTTCGGGAGAAGGCAAGGCCATCTCCCGAAACCAGTCGCCGTCAGTGGGGACATTTCATGGCGTGGGTCTGACGTGTGCCGTTGGAATGCGCACGCGCTGCCCAGGCTGGACGCCTGCTCAAAGCAGTTCGCAGTCGGGGATGCAGTGACGCACGTTGATGAGCGTGCGCGTGCTCGCCATGCTGGACTGACACGCCGCGTACTGGGTCGCGGGCTGGCCGTTCTGACGCGTGTTTCCGCACTTCGCCGTACAGGCCTGCACGTTCTCGAACCAGTAGATGAGGTCTCCATTGGGGCAGTGAGGCGGGTGGCCCAGTCCCTGCTCGATGCTGATGGGGGCCTCACCCTCGGGGACGTCCATGTCGGCCTCTCCGCCACCGCAGGCGATGAGCGACAGGGAGAGACACGCGGTCAGCGAGGCGATGAGACGGGAGGCATTCATGGCTCGGCTCCTTCCAGGAGTGGAATCCAGAGATGATGCACCATCCCCGGCTTTCACTGAAAGCACGTGCCGAGTGCTGCCGCGGAGGACAACCGCACCAGCACTTTTCGTCGGGAGCACAGATGCCGCGGCCCGGTCCGCCGCAGCCGCGGTCGCATTGGAAGTCGAAGGAGGCTCCCAACCGCAGGCGATTCATCGCAAAAGAAGAGTGACAATGGAGCCTGTTTCACTGCGCACCGCGTTCTGTGGCCTTTCTCTCATCGCGGCTCCCGCTGCCTTTGCCTGGGGGAGCACGCATTCCATTCCGCTGTTCGAGTCGCAGATGGCCGCGGGATTACGAACGCGGGAGATGGCGCGCTACTACGTCACCACGTGGGTGGACCCCTATGGCCGCGCGCGCCCGGGTGACATCGGCGGCTACGTCGTGGCGTTCGTCAACGAGGACCGGGACTCCGTCCGGTTCATCGAAGTGATGACCTGGTCGCAGTAGGGCCGGGACTCGGCCCTCATGGAGCGGCGGAGGCTGAATGGCCCCCTTCCACCGTCCCCTGCGTGTCTGTGGTTTACATCTTTTCATTCGTTTGCACGTTGGCGTCCTCCTTGGGTGGGCAGCATGCCGCTCCCTCACGCTCACGAAGGAGGCACACGTGCAGACACGAAACCCACTCTCCGCCCTGGTGACATCCACGCTCATCCAGGTCAACGGCAACGGCGATGGGACGACGCTGCGCGGCTTCTATGCGCGCAACGCCGGGAGCACTGGCATCCAGGTGCGCCTGTCCGGAGAGGCGAGTGCTTTCACGAATCTCTGCGAGGACGTGCGCATCCAGGGCAACAAGGTGGAGAACAGCCGGCAGGACGGCATCACGGTCCACCAGTGCAACCACATCCTCGTGGAAGGCAATCGGGTGGCTGGCTTCAGCAAGGGGAGCGACGCCGGCAACGAGCATGAGCACGGCATCGACTTCGTGGCGGTGGGCGCCTGTTGGCATTGGGTGAAGCTGCGCAGCCTGGACACGTTGGCGCTCCAGTCTGGGAGCGTCACCTTCCGGGTGGAGAACCGGGAGAAGGGCGTCGCCATCGACCGGTCCTTCCTCACCAGCGATCCGAGCACGCTGCCTTGGCCAGACGCCTTGTCGGATTTCCGGAAGTGACCTGCCCTCTAGGGCAATGGGCGTTCGCCACTCGGCTTCCCACCGTCCTCCGGTTTCGGACCGGAGAGGAGTGGTGCACATGCGCGTTGGCAGATGGTGTGTTCTTGCGGGGCTGGGGATGCTGGGCTGTGGTGGGGTCGAGGAGGACGTGCGCGCCGCCACCGGAGAAGAGCGGGTCCATGCACAAGCCTGTGCTCCCGGGGGCTCCGTCTACAAGGTGAAGGACATCCTGCCTCCGGGCGCGCCGCTCCCGTCCCCAAGCGTGCCGGTGCCCGACTCACTGACGAACGTGCAGGGCACGCTCTACTTCGGGTCGGACCTCTACGGAGACCGCGCCACCCTGTGGCGCAGTGATGGGACATCCGTGGGCACCGTGCCCGTGAAGGAGTTCATCGCGCAGGGGCCGGGTTACCGGGGGCTGCGCGAGTTCACGTCGGTGGGCGCCCGCCTCTTCTTCATGGTGAATGAGCCACCATTCGGAAGGGAGCTGTGGGTCAGTGATGGGACGGGAGCGGGCACGCGGCTCGTCAAGGACCTCGAGCCGGGGACCGCCAGTTCCTCGCTGTACTACCTGGGACAGGCAGGGGACGTGCTGACCTTCTTCCGGATGCCCTCCGCGGGAGCCGGGCAGTCGCTGTGGCGCTCCGATGGGACGGAGGCAGGCACATTCCAGCTCATGGCCTACGGACCGGAGCAGGAGGTGTCGTCACGGTCGCTGGGGGTGGCGGGGGCGCGCTTGTTCACCGTGAGCAGCACGGGGGAGGGTACCTGGCTGTGGCGGACGGATGGAACGGCCGCGGGAACCACGCGGGTCAAACGCCTGGACGCGGAGCAGGTCTATCTCTCCGGCTGGGAGCACACCGAGGCGGGCGTGAGTGTCTTCACCTTCTGGGACTCGGGGTCCATCACCGAGGTCTGGAAGACGGACGGGACTCCGGGCGGCACCGTGCGCCTGGAGTCCTTCGGTGGCGATGTCCGGCTGTTGGGGGCCCTGGGTGGGCACGTCTATCTGTCGTCCGTTGTCGGGGGCGGGACTTCCTTGAGGGTGTCGAGGGTGTCGCTCGCGGGCGGTGGAAAGGAGGCGGTGACCACGCTGCCGAACCGCTACGCGGGCCAGCCCGGCGCGTGGCCCTTCGTGCAGATGGCGGTGTGCGCGGGCGGGAAGCTCTATCTGTCCGTGGGCATCGGCACGCCCGGGCCCGCGCCTCGCGAGGTGAGCCTCTGGGTGACAGATGGCACGGCGGCCGGGACGCGGGAGCTCAGCCGGGGCCTGTCGACGTCGGATGAGTGGGCCTCGCCGCTCTTCGACACCGGCGTCGGGACGCTGCTCTTCAGCACGAGCGAGGGCGGCACGGGCCTGGAGCCCTGGGTGACGGATGGCACGCACGAGCGGACAGGCCTCGTCGCGGACCTCAGCCCCCTGGGCGGCTCCGGGCCCGAGGACTTCACCCGCGTGGGCAGCACCGTGTTCTTCCGCGCCAACTCCAACACCTGGGGTGACGCGCTGTGGGCCATGCCCGCCAACGTGGCATGCCCCACCCAGGAGCTCCACGCGCGCTGACGCGATGCGCGCCGTGACGGCGTGAGGCGGTGGCTGGCGGCGTGCGTTCGAGCCTGCCTGGAGCAAGGCTCGACGCACGCGGTCGCAGCCGGTGTCGGGAAAGTCCCAGTTGTGACATGAAATGTAACAACCAGGCATCCATACATCGGTGATGGGGCTGGCTCTTGCCAGGAAATACGGGGGGATCCAAACGAGAATCGTGTCGTTGCGCGCCTCGTCGTGCTGATGGCATGTGACTGCATTCACACTTTGGCTGTCGTGATTTGACCGATAGTCCTGGCTGGATTATCTCTTCGTGCGCTGCTTCATGTCGCAGCCATGAAGCCTGTCGTCCATGCTGGTGGTCTGAAAAGGCAGGGCCCCATGAAGACGCTGAGCCGTGCGATAGGCCCGGGGCCGGCGCTGCTCCGCTCGTCGTCCCGCAGCCCATTCCCACAAGGAAGGTAGCCTGTGAACAGTCCCATCCTGATTCTGGGTTTGCTCGTGGCCAGCGCAGGCCCGAGTCATGCCGCGAACTCCTCGCGTGAAAGGGCGGCCACGGTGAACTCCGCCAGCTCCAGTGCCTCGACGGACCGTGTCTCCATGCAGGCCAATGGCGCGAGCCTGGTGGTCGAACTCAAGACGGTGCGTGACGTCAGCGCGGTGGTCGTCACCGAGTCGTCTCCAGTGGCGTTCTGGCCCTTCCAGAAGAACGACGTCATCGTGCGCATCAACACGAAGCAGATCTCCCGACCGTCGGACATCCTCTTCGTCTGGCGTACCGGTGCGCCCTCGTCCTTCGAGTTCGAGGTCCTCCGAGGCGGCACGCGCCTGGTGTTCACAGGCACGGCCGCGGAGTTCCCGGGGCTGGGCCTGCCGCCCACGCCGGAGCCGCCCCCGCCGCCTCCGCCCCCGACGCCCTGAGTCCCTGGCGCCGCCCGTCTCCAGTCAGTCGCGAGGCCCCGGTACGCCGGAGGCCCGCGTCTGCCGTTCCAGGCGCCTGACAAAGCCATTTCAGTCGTGGTGGCAGTGGGGTGTCTGTTTTTTGTTGGGCTGCGTCTTGATATGGCGTGAGAAAGTCATGAACAATCAAGACGCCCGGACAGGTGATGCGTGAAGACCTGAACGGGTCGCAGACAAAACAACACCCCCGGAGGTACGCATGGACGACTCGAAGAAGGGTTCTCGTCGTACGATTCGCGCACTTGCCTCACCGGCTGCCCTGACGGTGCTCTTCGGAGCCTTCGCCAGCAACGCCGCGACCCTGAAGCCCGTGGTGAATGACACCATTGGCGTCAACAACGTCAGCTTCCCGACGACCGAGGTCCAGCAGCAACAGCAGCAGCAACAGCAGCAGGTCGTGAAGCCTGGCACCATGGCCAGCGGCAAGCCGGTGATGCTCCAGTCGCTCGTCGCGGACCTGGGCCTCGCATAGCTCCACCGAAGTCTGTTGTCAGCGCTGCCTTCCTGTGGGGAGGCAGCGCTTCTTCGGGGGCATTCAATTCATGGGAGCGCTCCCGGCGCGCGATGACGCACAGCCTTGTCGGTTCAGCCCAGCACATGGAGGTTCTGGCCCATGGAAACGCCCTTGACGCAGCGGCCCGGTGACACCCCCCAGGAGGCCCGCGACAGCTCGCGACCGGACCTTCATCTCGTCTTCCCTCCGCAGTGGTCTCCGCTCCAGCCCTTCCTGAGCACCCCGTCGCTCAAGGCCTACCTGGAGCAGAAGGGCCACCGCGTCCACCAGGACGACTGGAACGTCGTCTTCTACCGCTGGTTCATCGGCCGGGCGCGCCTGCCCCTGGCGCGGGCGCGACTGGAGCGCTTCATCGAGGCGCTGTCGGATGAGCACCGCCTCTACCGCGCCCGGTGCCTGCAGGCGCTGGCGACGCTGGAGGAGTATGAGCAGCTCATCGTCCAGGTGGAGGGGCTGCGCACCGGCGATACCTACGGCACGGTGGAGAGCTTCAAGGACAGCGTGGACGCGCTCAAGGCGCTGCTCGCGGCGTTCTCCGCGGCGGAGCCCGTCATCGAGGTGGGGACGACGTCACTCCAGGACGGCGACGTCCTGGGCTCCATTCCGTCACTGCTCGCCTTCATCGACAACCGCAACGCCAACCCCTTCATCGCCTTCTTCGAGGAGCAGGTCGCGGGCGTCAAGCAGCTGCCTCGCTACTTCGGCGTGTCCATCATCGGCACCGAGCAGATTGTCGCGGGACTCACGCTCTGCCGTGTGCTGAAGCAGCGCCATCCGGACGTCCCGGTGCTGGTGGGGGGCAGCGTGTTCTCCCGCCTGGTGGAGAAGGAGAGCACGTGGGTCACCCAGCTGTTCGGCAGGTGCTTCGACTTCATCTGCCGGTACGAGGGCGAGCGCCCGTTGGACCGCTTTCTGTCCGTGGAAGACCCACGGGGAGACCGCCCGCCCAACTTCGCCTTCATGGAGGGTGAGAACCTGGTGCTGACGCCGCTGGGGGACTCACTGCCCATGAGCGAGGTCCCCACGCCGGATTTCGGGGGGCTGCCGCTGGATGAATACCTGTCCCCCGAGATTGTCCTGCCGCTGTTGACGACGCGCGGTTGTTACTGGGGGAAGTGCGCGTTCTGCTACCACGGCATGATTTACGGCGACCGCTACCGCATGCGCGCGCCCGAGATGATTGCCAAGGACCTGGAGGTGCTCAACGCGCGCCATGGCGTCCGGCACTTCGCGTTCAACGACGAGGCGCTGCCGCCCAAGCTCTTCCGCATGTTGCCGCCCGCCGTCCCCAAGGGGCGCTACTTCTTCACCGCGCTCTACAAGTTCGAGAAGTACTTCACGCGGGAGGACTTCCAGAACATGCACGACATCGGCTTCCGCTCGCTCTACATCGGGCTGGAGACGGCGTCCGAGCGCGTGCAGCGCCACATGCGCAAGAACAACACGCAGAAGGTGATGGTGGACAATCTCCAGTTCGCGCATGACGCGGGCATCTGGAGCCATACCTTCAACTTCTTCGGCTTCCCCACGGAGACGGAGGCCGAGGCGGAGGAGACCGTCCAGTTCCTGCTGGGGCATTCGGACATCCTGCACTCGGAGGGCACGGGGACCTTCGTCTTCGAGCACAACGCGCCCATCCACCTGTCGCCCGAGCAGTTCGGCGTGAAGGCCTTCAAGCCGCGCACGGACACCGTGCTGGACCTCTTCTACGAATACGAGCCCGCCGTGGGACTGGACGCGGCTGGCGCGCAGGCCGTGCTGGAGCGCTACAACCGCCTCAAGCGCGAGCGGAAGGTCTACCAGCATGGGCACTGGGTGGACCGAGAGCACCTGCTGCTGCTGCTCAGCCGCTACGGGCGGGACGCACTGAAGAAGGCCTTCGCCGAGGTCGAGGATTCGGACCGGGGCTATTCCGCGGCGGAGTTGCTGCGGGGCTATGAGTTCGACACGCCCGAGGGCAAGCGTCACTTCGTGGTGAACCGCCGGTTGCGCCGGGTGTGCATCACCAACGAGGACGCGGTGCGCATCGTCGGGTGGCTCCAGTTCGGCGCCAAGGTGGAGGACCTGCTCTCCGCCTATCCCGCGCTGTCGGCCGCGCTGGACCCGGTGCCCGAGGACGTGGTGGAGCTGACAGCGCTGCGCGAAGCGTCCTGAAGCCAGTGGCCCGTGTCCCTCGCGCCTGGAGGCCCCGGGCGCGAGGGACAGCGCCCCGTCACCGCTTCTGGATGGCGATGATGGGGTCCACGCGGGAGGCGCGGCGCGCGGGCAGCCAGGTGGCCAGCAGCGCCACGCCGCCCAGCAGCAGGGCGAACACGCCGAAGGTCAGTGGGTCCGTCCCGCTGACGCCGTACAGCAGGCTTTCCATGTAGCGGGACAGGCCGAAGGCGGCGACGAGCCCCACGCCGATTCCCAATCCCGCCATCTTCATGCCCTGGTCCATGACCAGCCGCACCACCCGGCCCGGAGGCGCCCCGAGCGCCATGCGGATGCCAATCTCCTGGGTGCGTTGCGAGACGAGGTAGGAGATGACGCCGTAGAGGCCCGCGGTGGCCAGCACTAGCGCGATGAGCGCGAACGCGCCCAGGAGCGTGAGGCTCAGGCGCCGTCCCGCCACGGACTGCTGGATGATCTCCTCCATGGTCATGATGTTGTAGAGCGGCTGCTCGGAGTCCACGGCGCGCACCGCGCCGCGCAGCGTGGCCGCCACGCCTGCGGGCGCCGAGTGTGTCTTGAGCACCAGCGTCACCGCTTGGAAGTACCAGAGCGTGGAGCGCGGATGGTTGTAGGGGAGGTGGACCTCGGGGAGGGGCTGCTGGTCCAGGCCCGCCTGCCGCACGTCTCCCACCACGCCGATGATTTCCACGGGCTGGCCCCCGACGAGCAGCCGGCGTCCCACGGCCTCGCTCCCCGCGAAGTGCCGGCGGGCGAGGGCCTGGTTGACGATGATGACCTGCTCGGCGCCGCGGCCGTCGTCCTCGGTGAAGTCGCGGCCGGCCAGCAGCGGTATCCCCAGCGACTTGAACAGGTCCGGGCTGGTCGTCCTGAACTCCGCGAACAGCGTCTTGCCCGGCTCCGCCGGCAGCTCGCCCTCCACGGCGTAGTCCCCGCTGGTCCACGCCGTCTGGATGGGCAGGAGGGAGATGAGCGCCGCGGACTCCACGCCTGGGAGCGTCCGGGCCTTCTCCAGGATGGGCTGGAAGAGGCGCTCGACGACCTCTTCCCGGGGGTACTGGTTCGGGGTGATGGGCAGGTGGGCGGTGAGGACGTGGCGCGGCTCCAGCCCTGGCTCGGTGCCCAGCAACTTCACGAAGCCTCGCAGCAGCAGCCCCGCTCCGACGAGCAGCACCAACGACAGTGCCACCTCCGTCACGACGAGCGCGCCGCGAAAGTAGTGGTGCGCGCGCGACGGAGACTGCTTGGCCCCCGGCTCCGCGAGGCTGGCGCTCAGCGGCGTGCGCGTCGCCTGGAGCGCCGGTGTCAGGCCGAAGGTGAGCGCGCTTCCCACGGAAATCAGCAGGAGGAAGCCGAGGACCCGCCCGTTGAGGGGAAGGTCCCCGGTGAGTGGGAAGGACGCCCGGACCAGGTTGCCCATGGCGCTCACACCCCAGGCGCCCAGGAGCACGCCCAGCAGCGCGCCCAGCAGCGACAGCAGCAGGCTCTCCACCAGGAGCTGCCGCACGATGTGCCCCCGGCTCGCGCCCAGTGCGAAGCGGACGGCAATCTCCTGCTGCCGCGTGGAGGTCCGGGCGAGCAGCAGGTTGGCCACGTTGGCGCATGCGATGAGCAGCACCAGCAGCACCGCGCCCTGCAGGAGCAGCAGCGTGGGCCGCACGTTGCCCGTCACCGTCTCCGCCAGGGACACCGCCGTGGCGCTCCGCCCGGCTTGCTGCGCGGGGTGTTCCTCCTCGATGCGGCGCGCCACTTCCTTCAACTCCGCCGCGAGCGTCTGGGGCGGGACACCCGGGCGCAGCCGCCCGAGGACACTCAGGAAGTGCGAGCCCCGGTTGTCCACCCGGTCGGCGGAGGGGACGAAGGGGATGAAGACCTCCATCCGGGCTCCCGCGGGAAAGCCCACCGCCGTGGGCAGGATGCCCACCACGGTGTGGGGCTGCCCGTCCAGCGTCAGCGTGCGTCCCACGAGGCCCGGGTCGGCCCCGAAGCGGCGCTGCCACAGGCCCTCGCCGATGACGACGACGGGCGCGGCCCCGGGCTGGTCATCTCCGGGCGCGAAGCCGGGGCCCAGCTTGGGCGGCGTGCCCAGGAGTTGGAACAGGTTGGCCGTGGCCGCCACCACGTTCACCCGCTCCGCGCCCTCGGGCGTCATCAGGTTGCGCCCCTGGAACTCGTAGGCGGCCACGCCTTCCAGCGAGGGGAGCTGGGTGGACCAGTCCTGGTAATTGGGCCACGACACCGAGCCCAGCCACTTCGGGTCCCGCGACGGCGTCGTTTCGAAGAGGCGAACGAGCTGCCCTGGCTCGTGGTAGGGCAGCGGGCGGAGCAGCACCGCATCCACCACGCTGAAGATGGCCGCGTTGGCGCCAATCCCAAATGCCAGACACAACACGGCCACCAGCGTGAAGACCGGGTCCTTCCGGAGCATCCGCGCCGCGAACTTGAAGTCGCTCGCGATGTCCCCCACTCCGTCGGCGATACGGGCCATGTCCACCTCGCGCGGGTGAGCCTAGCAAAAACAGCTCACCCGGCAATGAGGCCAAGCCCTGAGGGGGCGGTGGTCAGGCCTTGGAAGGGACGGGCGCGTCCCGCGCAATCAGCCCTTCCTTCTTCAGTGCCTCCCAGAAGGTGTCTGGAATCGCGACCTTCATGGACTGCACGTTCGCCTTCACCTGTTCGGGCGTGCGCGCTCCAGGAATGACGGAGGAGACGACGGAAGGCGCGGCGGCGAACTGGAGCGCGGCTGTGCGCAGGTCGATGCCGTGCTTCGCGGCAATCGCGCTCATGCGGGCGCGCTTCTCCTGCACGCCGGGCGGAATGGTGCCGCCGTAGAGGTAGCGGTTGCGTCCGGCGAGGTAGCCGGCGTCGAGCGGCGAGCCCACCACCACGGAGATGCCGCGCTTCTCCAGGGCGGGGAACGTCTTGCTCAGGGCCTCCTCGTGGTTCGTCAGCGAGTACTGCGTGGCCAGCAGGAAGATGTCCGGGGCGCTGACCTCGAGGGCGCGCAGCGCGGGCTCCGCTCGGTTGACGCCGAAGCCCCAGGCCTTGATGAGGCCTTCCTCGCGCATCTTCGTCAGCTCGGGGATGGCGCCCTCAACGGCCTGGTCGAAGTACTCCGTCCACTTGTCGCCCATGTCCTGGTTGTCCGGCGACAGGTCGTGGATGAACACGATGTCGATGCGCGACACGCCGAGCCGCTGCAGGCTGTCCTCGACGGAGCGGCGCACTCCGGCGGCCGAATAGTCGTACCGGTAGCTGAACGGGGAGGCGTCGCTCCACAGCAGCTTTGGCGGCGGCGCGTCTGCGGCGGTGAGGATGCGGCCCACCTTCGTGGACAGCACGTACTCGTTCGCGTCGCGGGTGTGCAGGAAGCGGCCGAAGCGGCGCTCACTCAGGCCCAGGCCGTACCAGGGTGACGTGTCGAAGTAGCGCACGCCAGCGGCCCAGGCGGTCTCCAGGGTGGCCTGTGCCTGTGCGTCGCTGGTGGACGCGAAGCCATTGCCAATGGCCACGCCGCCCAGGCCAATGCGGGTGGTGGGCCGGAACTTGCTGCCCGGAGCGTTGGTGGGAACGGACCGGGTGGCGTGTTTGCCCTTCGTCGGCATCACCGCGCCTTCGCCCGCGGCGCTGGCGAGCAGGGGCGCGGCGGCGAACGCGGCGGCCCCGGTGGCGGCGGCGGAAAGGAATTGGCGTCGAGTACGCATGTCTTCCTCCAGGAAGTCCGGGCCGGGAGGGCTCGCGGGCGCGCGCATCCGGCAAGGTGGAGGAAGGACCGTGTCGGTGACTCCGCGGTGTGTCAACTGGATGCCGCCGCGGCACGGAGGTCCGCGGTGGATGGCGCCGCGATTCGTCGGGCGCTCATCACCTGGCTGTGAAGCCCCCAGTCCCGAACACGGGGCGTGGGGGCTTCACGGGGCGCGTCACTTCAGTGGGGAGCGATGCCCCGCTTCTCGCTGGGCGTCTCCGTGTAGGTGGACTTGAACAGCGAGGCCAGCCCATTGACGGTGGAGCCGAAGGCCTCCACGCCCGCCTGCTTGTAGTTGCCCTTCTTGGCGTTTTCGAAGGCGTCCCGGCCGAAGTTCAGGGCCTCGCGCTGGTGGGCGTTGACCTCGCTGCGCTCCCCCGTCTCCACCTTCTTCACGTTGTCGATGACGCTGGCCTGGGAGCGCGAAGAGATGCCGATGTTGGCCCGGTCGAGAATCTGGTTCACGCCGCCGACCGCGTGGGCGTAGTCGCTCTTCTTGCCCTGCGTGGTCTGGTCGATCTGCTGCCGCATCGGATTCTGGAACGTGTGGTTCTGCTTGACCTTGAACATGGCGTTTCCCCCGTGGGCCTTCGCGGCCCCGCTATGTGATTCTTGAAATGATTGTCGGGGTGTGTGGGCGAAAGTTTCCTGGTCGCGCTTTTTCTCCCACAAAGGCGCCTGTGTGTGGGGATGGATGTGAGCGTCAGTAGAGGATGCTGCAGCCCCACCTCGGCTCCATGCGAGGTGCGCTTGGGCCCGCCTGGGGGAGCTTCTCCAGGCGACGTCAGGCTCCGGCCCGTGTTGCGCTCATCGCCGCGCGAGTAGGTGATGTTGCCCCACCACTGGAGCGTGCCCGAAGGGCGTACTGCGTGGAGCGCCGGGCGTTTCAGGGGTTGCCTTTGGATGGCGCGTCTGGAGTGGCGGCGGCGCCGTGCTTCACGGGGCACGTCTTGGGGAAGGTGCCCAGGGATTCGACTGAGAAGCCCTGCGGGTAGCTGCGGATGTTGGCGCGCTTCCGGGCGTAGGCGGGCTCCTTCCGCGGAGACAGCGCGTAGCGCACGAACGTGCCGCGCGCCTTGAGCGCCATACGGAACACCTTGCGGCTGAGGCCGGACGGGTGGGGGTAGTTGAACGCGTCCAGCAGGGCGTCCTCCATCAGCGTGCGCGCGAAGAGGGTGACCAGCCGCTTGGGTGCGAGGTTCGTCGGCGGGAAGGTGGTGAGCAGCTCCAGGGTGGCGTCCGCGACGGCCTTGCTGCGCGCGTCGAAGGCGAAGTGCTCGGCTTCGTAGCCGTCCATGAACGAGCTGAAGGCCTCGTAGGTCTCCGGGATGTCCTGGATGCCCATGTGGCGGCCGACGGCGCGGTAGTAGTTCGTCCATGCCGTCACTTCATGCGGCGTGAGCGGCCGCCAGCCGAAGTCCGCAATCCAGCGCACGGGCATCACCACGAAGGTGGAGAGCACGTAGCGCATGTCATCGTTGGAGATGTCATAGGCGCCGTGCATCTGGTTCATGCGCCGGAAGGCGCTCCGGCCTTCCTGGCTGGCCATGCCGTGCTCCAGGATGGTGTCCAGGATGAGCACGGTGTCGTCGTAGCGCTTCTGGGTGCGCTGGGTGAACTCGCCCGTGTCGTGCAGGAGGACGCCGATGCTGGGCACCGCGTAGGTGCGGAACAGCGCGAAGCTGAGCGCCTGTTCGACGTCCCAGGGGAACTCCCGGGTGGCGAGGATGCGGACGATGTCTTCGTGTTGGGTCTGGGCGTCGAGACGGTCGGTGAGGTCACGCAGCGCGAAGCGGTTCATCCAACGCTCCTCTGTGAATGCCAACGCGGAGCCTAGCCCAGACAGGGCCTGCCGCGCCCGCTGGCGCCACGTCGGGGCCTTGCCCGCACGGTTGCTGACGCTCGCGACCGGATTGGCACCTTTCCGGCGGCGTCCATCCCTGGGCGCCGGACCAAGGAGCAGCGCGCATGAACCTGGACCCCTCCACACAGAAGTTCGTCTCGGACCTGGCGGCGTCGAACAGCCCGCCGCTGTACACCCTGACGCCAGAGCAGGCGCGGGAAGTCCTCCTCAAGGCGCAGTCGATTCCAGTGTCCATGCCGGACGCGGACGTGGAGGAACGCAAGCTGCCCGTGGGGCCCAGGGGCTCCGTCCGGACGCTGCTCTTCCGGCCGAAGGGGAGCAAGGAGCGCCTGCCGGTGCTGATGTTCGTCCACGGCGCGGGCTGGGTGATGGGAGATGCCAGGACGCACGAGCGGCTGGTGCGGGAGTTGGTCAAGGGGGCGAATGTCGCCGCGGTGTTCGTGGACTATGGCCGCTCGCCTGAGAACAAGTTCCCCGTGGCCATCGAAGAGGCCTATGCCGCGACGAAGTACGTGGCGGAGCACCCGGACGAGTTCAACGTGGACGCCCGCCGCATGGCGCTGGTGGGGGACAGCGTCGGGGGGAACATGGCGACCGTCGTCAGCATGCTCGCGAAGGAGCGTGGTGGCCCGTCCATCCGCTTCCAGGTGCTCTTCTATCCCGTCACCGACGCCAACTTCGACAACGGCTCCTACCAGGAGTTCGCGGAGGGGCCTTGGCTGACGCGCAAGGCGATGAAGTGGTTCTGGGATGCCTACCTGCCGGAGGCCGGCAAGCGCGTGGACCCGCATGTGTCCCCGCTGCGGGCGTCACTGGACCAGCTCAAGGGGCTGCCTCCCGCGCTGGTCATCACCGATGAGAACGACGTGCTGCGTGACGAGGGTGAGGCCTACGCGGCGAAGCTCTCCGAGGCGGGTGTCAACGTCACCCAGGTCCGCTTCCTGGGGACGCACCACGACTTCGTCATGCTCAATGCGCTGGCGCAGACGCCGGCGACGCGGGGCGCCATCGAGCTGACCACCACCAAGCTGCGCGAGTGGTTGCACGCGAGCTGAGCCGGCCGAGGTGCTCGGAGGTGCTCCGAGCACCTCCGCCACAACGCAGATTCGCGAGCCTTTCATTTTCTGAGAGCCGGCCGGGAAGACTGGCAGGCGCATGACGGGCGCTGGCTCTCCGAGGCAATGGCTGCATGACGGCTGCCTCTCAATCTTGGCGCCTCCCCCCCCGCTGCATTGGAGGCCGTCATGAAGCGCCTGTCTCTCAAGTCCTCATTCGCTGTTGCCAATTGCGTGAGTGGTATTGCCGCGCTGGCGTTCACTGTCGCTCCCGCGGCGGCGTTCGCGCAGGTTCCCCCACCCGAGTTCGCCCTGGTCGAGTGCGCGCAGGGAAACCAGAGCCAGAACTACGCGCCGGCCATCTCGCTCTTCGCCCGCCCGGTGAGCGTGACGGGCTCGGGGCAGTTCTCGTCCTGTCTGGATGCGACGAACCCTGGGATTGCCTTTGGTTCATTCACCATCACCGGGAACGGCGCGGCGAGCTGTCTGATGGCGAGCGTGCCCACCCAGAACACCGTGACCTGGAATGACGGCTCGCAGAGCGTCATCGAGTTCATCGGTGGGGTGGATGTGCGGCCGGTGGGGATGACGATGGTGACGCTGCTGGGCCGGGTCTCCAGCGGCCGGTATGAGAACGCGCTCGCCATCAAGACGATGGACGTGTCGTCCGTGCCCGGGGTGACTCAGTGCATCCTCGGCGGCGTGCGCTCCGCCACGGCGAACGTCTCGCTGTCCCTGCTGCGGCTGTTCTAATCGCTGCCCGCGGTATCCAATTCGCTGGGGCCCGAGGTCGTGGCCCCAGTTGGGGCGAACCGTGGCTGTCAGGAAGGCGCTACCCGGGGCGACCCTGGGCGCCATGCGAATCCTGAAGCTCGAAGCGGAACCGTTGTACCTGTGGCCCTACCTCTCCGCGGCCCCCAGAGGTGGAACCGAAACCCAGAACCTGCCCCTCCTGCAGGGGAAGGTCGACGCATTGCCAGCGGGGCTGGATGCCCTGGTGGTGACGTCGGACCTGCAGGGAGTGGCGCCTCGCGCGCTGCTGGGAGGCGCGGTGGCCCTGCTGGGAGAAGTCCTGGCGGATGGGCTCGCATCCTTGAGTGCGGAGGGCGTGTTGCCTCCGCTTGAGCACACGGGCGTGGTGCTGGCGGGGGACCTGTTCTCCGACGACACCGCGCTGGTGCGGGGGGCATCAGGGGACGTGCGGTCCGTATGGGATGCCTTTGGACGACAGTTCCGCTGGGTGGCGGGCGTGGCAGGAAATCACGACACCTTTGGCACTGCGCGCGAGCGGGCGCAGTTCTTCCGCCAGCGTCCGGAGCAGCAGATGCTCGATGGCGACGTGGTGGATGTGGATGGGCTTCGGGTGGGCGGCGTGAGCGGCATCATCGGCCGTCCGGACAAGCCGGGCCGGCGCGACGAAGAGGCGTTTCTCCGGAGCCTTCGTGACGTCATACGGCAGGACCCGGAGCTGCTGGTGCTCCACCAGGGACCCGATGTGCCTGGAACGCGCATGCGTGGAAGCGCGGCCATCCGGGAGGGCCTGCCGGCCCGTGACGACCTGTTGGTGATTTGTGGCCACGCGCACTGGGACACGCCGCTGGTGGCGCTGCCCGCGGGGCCTCAAGTCCTCAACGTGGACAGCAGGGCCGTGATTCTCACGTGCTGAAGTCGCGGGCTCCGCGCTGGCTGTCCCTCAGGGCCTCAGGCGGAGAAGGAATCCATCCTGCGGGCGAGGGTAGGGCGTGCCTTCCGGAAGCGAGCGCGCCAACGCGCCCGCCGCCACCGCGTGGCCGCTCGCATCCACCGCCACCGTGCGCGCCAGGGTGGGGCTTGGACTGGTGAAGCTGCGCACCCAGAGCGAAGCGCCGTCCTCCGGGTGGAACCTGGCCACGTAGAGGCCCGCGGGCACGCCGCCGCCGCCCAAATCCAGCCCGCCATCATGCGAGCCCGCCAGGGTGAGCTGCCCGGCATCATCCGTGGCCAGCGCGGTGGCGGTGGCCGCGAAGGAGCGCGCCCAACGTTCCTTGCCATGGGTATCAAAGACAGTCACGAAACCCTGGTAGCTGCTGGAGGTGTGAGGCTTCCCCCGGAAGTAGAAGCGTCCGGAGAAGTTCCCACCGACGAAGACGCGGTCGGGGCCCACCGCCAGGGCATTGGCGGTGCCCTCGGTGCCACGCAAGTCCCGGCTCCAGGCGTGCGCGCCGTCTGAAGACAGCTTCAGCACGAAAGGCGTGCGCTGGCGCACCGTGACGAGCGTCGGCCCGCCAAAGCAGACGGAGCCCGCATAGGCACCCGCGACGTGCACGCCGCCAAAGACATCCACCGCCACGGCCCGGGCCGTCACCAGGCCTTCATCCCCCGCGGCCCAGGTGCGGCTCCAGCGCGTCTGGCCGCTGGCGTCCAGGCTCACCGCGAAGGCGGAGCGCTGGCCCTGAGGGGATTCCCTCACGCCGTCGCCGAAGTCGCGTTGGCCCTGGAAGTCTCCCACCAGCACCACGCCGCCAGTGCCGTCCGGCGCGAGCGCATTGACGGTGAGCGCACCCGTGCCGTTGAAGTTCCGCACGCGCTCCAGCGCGCCCTGGGGCGACAGCCGGGCCAGGAAGGCTCCGGGCGGGATTTTCACCTCGCCCAGCGCGAAGCCGGCGGAGACGCCGCCCAGCCACGCGTTGCCTTCGCCATCCACGGTGAGCCCGCCCACGTGCGCGCGCGCGGTGTCTGCCGCCGGTGTCAGCCCATGCGCCCAGCGCAGGGTGCCTTCCGAAGAGAAGCGCGCCACCAGCAGGTGAGGCGCTTTTGATACGTGGTTGAAGGGCAGGGGGCCTCCCCCAAGGTCCAGAGGCTCACGGTAGGTCGCCGCGACGAGGACGTCCCCGTCGGGAGCCACCACGGCATGTGGCGCTTCGCTGTCCCCCAGTACCAGCGGACGCGTCCACGCCAGGACCCCCTCGCCCTCACCTGCAGCCGACCCCGCCACCTCCAAGCCCGGAGCGCGGGCTGCCGCGTGCGCCCTCTCCCCGCACCCCGCCAGGAGAAGCCCGAACGCCAGCACCCCGATTGCCCATCGCCGCCTCCCCACCATCCCCGCCCCGGCCTCTCCCCCAACCCCAGCCCCGACAACCCCCTGCCCCTCAACCGCGGAAGCGCTTGTGCAAGGGCATTGCCAGACGCCGTCGCGGGTCGGCTCTCCTCTGGAAGCGGGCGGAACATTGCCCCCGGGACAGAGGCGGGTGTCGGGTGCGCTGAAAAAACTCCCTGTCCGGCAGGGAACGTCGGAGGAAAAACGACGGCCTGCCCGACCTTGAGGGCAGGTGTGTGCCTGGTGCGCCAAAGCGAACGCCCGCCAGGTGGCCTGAGGGCCGCTGGCGGGCGCTGGGTGCTTCCACCTGCTTCAGGGGTGAATCAGAGCACCTTGACCTGAATCTCCTTCAGCACCTGGTCCCCGCGCAGCACCGACACCGTCCAGGTGCCAGGCTTGTTCAGCCGCAGGCCCGTCCACTGCCGCGCGCGCCAGCCCTCGCCCTTGATCTTCACGTCCTTCGTCTCACGGACGACGGCGCCTTGCTTCGACTGCACCATGATGTCCTCGACGGAGTCGCCCTGCGGCACCAGGTAGGCCTGCCACAGCATCACGCTGGTGCCGGCCTTGATGCCTTCCGGGCCGACCTCGGTGGTGCACTCGTACTTGTTGGGGCCTTCCTTGGCGACCTCGGTGCAGACCTTGGCCTCCACCAGCACGGGGCTCTGGCCCTGGCCCTTGTAGAAGTAGTTCCAGGTGTCACGCACCGCGTCCGCGTCCGGCGCCTTCACCTGCGCGGCGGCGGGCTCCGCGTCCTGCGCCATGGCCACCGGCGACATTCCCAGCACCGCGCACAGCAGGCTCCGCGTCAGCATCTTCGCCATCTCAAGTCCCCTCGTTCTCGTGATGTGGCAGGCCCCCAGGCCCGCCTTGCCAGGCTGGGTCTAGCACACCCCGCGCCGCCGCTCAGCCGAAGAGGAAGAAGGCCAGCGTCACCAGCGGCAGGTACACGAGGAAGGCCACCAGCAGGAAGCCCAGGAGTTCCTTGAACTCCAAGCGCGCCACGGCCAGCAGCGGCAGCGCCCAGAAGGGTTGGATGAGGTCGGTGGCCATGTCACCCCACGCATACGCCAGCACCACCTTCTCCGGCGCCACGCCCAGCCGCGTCGCGGCGTCCAGGAGGTAGGGCGCTTCAATGGCCCACTTCGAGCCGCCGGAGGGGACGAAGTAGTTCACCACGCCGCTGTACAGGTAGACGATGGCGGGGAACGTCTCGCGCGTGGACAGCGACACGAACAGCTCGCCGATTCGCTCCGTCAGGCCGGTGGCCTTGAAGATGCCGTAGATGCCCGCGTACAGCGGGAACTGGAGGACGATGCCGTGCAGCACGGTGCCGGCCTCCTCGCTGGCCTTGAGCAGCCGCGCGGGGGTGCCGTGCAGCAGCACCGCCAGCACCAGGAAGGTGAAGTTCACCACGTTGAGGTTGAGCGCGCGCCAGCCGCCGTTCATCCACAGGTGCCGCGCCAACCACACGAGCCCCAGGACGCCGATGACGGTGTTGAGCAGCCGCGAGTGGTCCAGCCACAAGGCGAAGCCGCGCTCGGCGGGGCGCGGGGGCGGGGTGAAGTCACCCAGGGACTCCAGCACCGCCGGGTCCACGCGGACGGTGTTCTCCGGCTTCGGGTGCAGCACCCACGCCAGCAGCGTCAGTCCCGCCACCACGGCCAGCGTGAGGCCGATGTTGAAGGGCGAGAAAAGCGTCCTGTCGATGGGCAGCACGCCCAGGCTCTTCTCCAGGAAGTGGCCCGGCGTGGCCACCAGCAGCGGCGCGGAGGCGGACAGGCCCGAGTGCCAGGTGGCGCCCAGTCCGAAGTACGCGCACGCCACCAGCAGCCGGTAGTCCACGTCCGGCCGGCGCTTCACCATGAAGCGCACCAGCATGGCGCTGGCCACCAGGGACAGGCCCCAGTTGACGTAGGCCAGGGCCATGGAGACGAAGGCCATCCACGCCACCGCGCCCCGAGGCGTGCGGGGCACCCGCGCCGCGCGCTCCAGCAGCGCGCGCACCGGGCCGGTGAGGGCCAGCAGGTAGCCGGTGAACATCACCAGCGCCATCTGCATGGAGAAGCCGAGCAGCTCCCAGAAACCGCCGCCCCAGGCATCCAGCACGGCGGGCGGCGCGGCGCCGGCCCAGCCGGTGGCCAGCGCCATGGTGAGCAGCGTGAGCAGGACGGCGATGGCGAACGCACTGGGGACGAAGCGCGAAGAGAAGCGGCCGAGGCTCTCCGCGATTCGGACAAGGGTCTCCACGAGGTGTCGCTCCTTGGCAGGGCCGGCACGTTACGGCATGCGCGGCGCGCCGGTGGCGCAATCCCGCCGCGAGTCCTGGCCGCACGAGCCCGGGCGCGCCGGCTCCCCTGGCCGCGGGGGTGCCCGGAGAGGGAGGGCGGAGGTTCCTTCCGCGCCGCACGGTGTCAACGCTCCAGGATGCGCCGACTGCTGAGACACCTGCGCTCCGTCCTCCGCGTCCGGCCAGGAAAGCCCGCCATTGGCGCGGGCTTGCGGACCGCGCTGGCCACCGCCGTGCCCCTGGTCCTCGCGTTCCTGCTGGGCGTGAAGGATGCGAGCTGGGGGGGCTTGTCCGGCCTCCTGGTCTCACTGGCGGACAAAGGCGGCTCGTACCGGACGCGCGCGAAGGAGCTGGGCGCGGTGACGCTGCTGGGTGCGCTGGTGGGCGCGCTGGGCGCCCCGGGCGGGTCCACGCCGTGGCTGGACGTGTCCCTGATGTGGCTGGGGGTGACGGCGGCGGCCTTCGCGCGGAGCTACGGAGAGACGGCGGGCTCCGTCGGCGGGCAGCTCGCGGTCATCTTCGTCGTGTCGCTGGGCGCGCCCGCGGTGGGCGTGGATGCCGCGCTGGCCCGCGCCTTCTGGCTGCTCTTCGGCGGCCTGTGGGCCATGATGCTGTCCCTGGTGCTGTGGCCCTTGCGGCCCTACCGCCCGGCGCGGAGGGCCATCGCGCGCGTGTACCGGGAGCTGGCGGAGGCGTGCTGGGATTTGGGCCGCCTGTCGCGCGAGGGCGCCAGTTCCCAGGAGTGGGTGGAGGCCGCGGAGCGGCACATGAGCGTGCGGCCCCTCATGGAGCAGGCGCGCGCCACGCTGGGGGCCATGCGCGGCAGCAATCTGGGCAAGTCCCGGCGGGGCGAGCACCTGCTCGTGTTGCTCGAGACGTGCGAGCCGATGTCCGCCCAGCTCATCGCCCTGGCCGAGGCCATGGAGGCGGCCGTGCGCGAGCCCCGCTTCCTGCCGCTGCGCGCGCGCGTGGACTCGCTGTGTGACGCCTACGCGGCCATGGCGAGCTGGGTGGAGCAGGTGCTGGTGCGCGAGCGCAATGAGGGCGTCCCGCGCGCGCCCCGGATGGTGCCTCGCTCGCGCAGACGGCACTACCGGCCCGCTCCAGGCATCCGGAGCCGCGAGGACCCGCTGTCCATCCACGTGGAGGCGCTCTTCGGGAAGCTGCGGGAACTGGCGGGAGTGGCGCACGAGACGGCCGCGGGCCTGCTCCATGGCGACCCGGTGTCCGACCGCGGGCGGAGCGTGGTGGGCCATGAGCAGCGGCGCGCGCGCTCGTGGCTGGCCCCGCTTCGCGACCACCTCCGCTCCGACTCGCTCGTCTTCCGGCACGCGCTGCGCGTGGGGCTGGTGGCGACGACGGCGCTGGTGGTGACGCGGGCGCTGGGCATCCGCGACGCCCACTGGGTGAGCCTCACCGTCATCGCCATCCTCCAACCGTATTCGGCCATCACCGAGGAGCGCGCGCTCCAGCGCGTCGGCGGGACGCTGCTGGGCGCATGCCTGGCGGCGGTGATTGCCACGCGCGTGCATTCCCCCTCCGCGCTGCTCGCCGTCATCGTCCTGCTCACGGCGGTGTCGGTGTCCCTGCTGCCCATCAACTTCGGTGCCTTCCAGATTCTGCTCACGCCCGACTACCTGCTGCTGGCCACGTTGAGCTCGGGGGACTGGAGCCTCGCCGGCCAGCGCGCGCTGGGCGTGCTGGTGGCCTGCGCGCTGGCGCTGATGGGCGCGTGGCTGCTGTGGCCCATGCCGGAGCGCCGCCGCTTCCCAGAAGCCGCGGCGGCCGCGTTACGCGCGGATGGTGAATACCTGCGCGAGGTCATCTCCCGACGCAGCGGCACCCGGCCCGAGGTGGGCGCCGCGCGGCGCACCTTCGGACTGGCGCTGCTGGACGCGGAGGCCTCCTTCGAGCGGCTCACCGCCGAGTACCACGGCCCGCCCCAGCAGCTCGAGTCAGGCATGGCCGTCATCACCTATGCGCGCCGCTTCGCCACCGTGGTGACGGCCCTGGGCATGGAGCGGCCGGAGGCGGAGGTCCCCGGCCAGTTGAAGCAGCTGGCGCACCAGGCGGGGCGCGCGCTCGACGAACTCGCGGACGCGCTCAGGGACCGGCGCGTGCCGCCGCCCCTGCCGCCGTTGAAGGTGTCATGCAAGACGGATGACCCCGTCTTCGGCGCGTTGCTCGAAAGGGTGCCCCGCCAGCTGGGCATGCTGCACGGCGCCGTGTCACGGCTCAGCAGTGGCACCGTCCTGCGGTGACCCGCGTCAGGGATGGGCCTCCCGCTGCGCCGTCGCGGTGAGCACGGGCAGCGAGACATGGAACGTGGAGCCTCGGCCCGGCTCGCTGTCCACGCAGATGTGGCCGCCGTGCCGTTCGATGATGTCCCGGCAGATGTAGAGCCCCAGGCCCAGGCCCCCGAAGCCGGACACGGGCGCGTTGCTCGCGCGGAAGAAGCGGTCGAAGAGGTGCGCCTGCTCCTCCTGGGAGATGCCGATGCCGCCGTCCGCCACGCTGAGCACGGCGTTGCCGTCCGCATGAGACAGGGAGACGCGCACGGTGCCGCCCAGCGGGCTGTATTTGACGGCGTTCTCCAGGAGGTTGGCCAGCACCTGCGACAGCCGGCCCCGGTCGCCCATGACGAGGAGGTCCTCCTGGGGAAGCTCGCACGTGAAGGCATGCTCCGCGCTGAGGGCGCGGAACTCCGAGCACGCCTCGTTCGCCAGTTCCAGGAGCGACACGGGCTCACGTTGCAGCTTCAGCCGGCCCGCCTCCACGCTGGAGGCGTCCACCAAGTCATTGACCAGCGCGGACAGGCGGTGCACCTGCGCCATGGCCTTGTCCACGCGCTCCGGTGCGATGGGCTCCTTGGCCGTCAGCGTCCGCTTCAGCAGCTCCAGGTGGAGGCGCAGCGGCGTCAGGGGCGTCTTGAGCTCGTGGGCGGCGATGGAGAGGAAGTCGTCGCGCACGCGAATGGCCTCGTGCGCCTCGTCCAGCAGCCGCTCCTGCGTGCGCTGTGCGTGCACGCGCTCGGTGATGTCGCGGAAGCTCCAGACGCGGCCGGTGATGAGCCCGCGCCACCGCTGGGGCAGGGAGTAGTGCTCCAGGATGCGGCCGTCGCGCAGTTCGATGATGCCGAAGCTCTCCTGCCATGGCTCCTCGTACAGGGCCTGGACCCGCGAGAGGAAGGCGTCCGGGGCCTTCAGCTTCTCGCGCACGGCCGCGAGCAACGTCGCGTCGTGCGTGCAGGCCGCCAGTCCCGTCAGTCCCCAGAGTTGCTCGAACTGGCGGTTGCAGGCGGTGATGTGTCCGTCCCGGTCGACCACCAGCAGTCCGTCCGCCGTCGAGTCGAGCGTGGCCTCCAGCAGGGACACCGTCTGCTCCAGCCGCTCCTGGGCCTGATGCTGCTCGGTGACGTCCACCATGAGGCCGTGAAGCCGGTGGGCGTGGCCGTCCTTGGACAGCACGGTGACGATGTCACGCAGCCAGACGATGCGGCCGTCCGCGGCCAGCATCCGGTATTCGAATTCGTGGGGAAGGCATTGCTCCACCGCGGAGCGGCAGTAGGTGGAGGCCCAGTCCCTGTCGTCCGGATGCAGGTGCTCCACCCAGAAGTCGGGCTCCGTGAGCCACTGCTCCACCGGATAGCCGAGCAGCCGCTCCGCCTGCTTGCTGACGAAGATGAAGCGGATGGCGGGGTCTGCCTCCCAGACGATGCCATCGACGTTGTCGACCAGCGTGTCATGTCCACTCCGGGCAGGGGGGCTGACGACCCCGGCTGCGTCCAGGCCCGGCTCCCTCTCCGACATGGCGCGCTCCCTCCCCTGGAGCGGGGGCTCTCCCGTGTCTCAGGCCCCTTCAATCAATACACCCGGGGAGCCCGGCGCCACCGGCCCCTTACGGCCAGTGGTGCATCGTCCGCCAAATCTCCGGGGCCGGGCAGGCCGGGGCGCCCCGGTGCAAGGCCTTGCTTCCGCGCGGGGAATGCACAGGCGGAGACATGCGATGATGGCGCACCGAGCCCGCCCCATGACGCCTCCTCGCCCCACCCGTGCCCGAGCGAAGTCATCCCGTGAGGACCGTTGGCTGGGGCGCGTCTTCTTCGGCCCCCGGCGCTTGATGTACGCGGGGCCACTCGCTCCGACGGACCCGCATGCCCACCCCACCTTCCAGGTCCTGCTGTCCCTGGACGCGCGGGTGCGCCTGCGCGACGCCCGTCAGCAGGAGGTCGAATGCCAGGCGGCCGTCGTTCCTCCGGACGCCGAGCACGCCATCGTTGAAGGCGCCCTGGCCACGGTGCTGCTCCACGTCCCCGCGGAGGACCTGGTGGGCCGCCGGCTGGCGACGCTGGGCATTGGCGCGGACGCAGCCGCGTGGGGCGCGGCGGGCGAGCGTTTGAGGGCTTGTGGCATCGACCGGTTGCCGGTGCGCTGGGCGGAGGCCGAGGCGCAGACGCAGGCACTGCTGCGTGAGCTCCAAGCCGACGCGGGCGTCGCGAAGCCCACCCACCCCGCGGTGAAGAAGCTGCTGCGGCTGCTGCCAGAGGCGCTGGATGAAGACGTGCGGCTGGCCACGCTCGCTCCGCGCGTGGGCTTGTCGGTGGGCCGGCTGTCGCATCTGTTCAGCGCGCAGGTGGGCTTCCCCTTGCGGCCCTACATCCTCTGGCTGCGCCTGCACCGGGCCGCCGGGCACCTGCAACAAGGCGCGTCCCTCACCGAGGCCGCGCACGCCGCGGGCTTCACAGACAGCGCGCACCTGAACCACGCCTTCCGCCGCACCTTCGGCCTCAAGCCCTCGGAGATTGCCGGGGTGGTGGAGTGGGTGCGCCCGCCCTCGCGATAGCGCGTTCTTACAAGCCGGCGGGGGCTTCGTGACGCGAAGGTGGCGACATGACCGGGAAGAATCCATGTCGATGAAGGCGAAGCTGCGCGCCGCTTTCGAAGCGGAGCTGCGCGAGGCCCATGAAGCGGAGTCGCGTTCGGAGCATGTGCGTGCCTGGCGGCACCTCGAGCGGGCCCACGTCCTCAGCCAGGCCCACGCGGGCCCTCACGTGCGGGTGCACTGGCGCATGCTGGGGTTCGGGTGGCGCCGGCGGAACGCCGCGGAGTGGGTGGGGCAGGTGGTGCGGCTGCTGGTCGCCGCGCCGGGCTCATGGCTCGGGCGGGCGCCGTTGGGAAACACCGGTGGCGCGAACGTGGGCATCCTCACGCCCATGCCCATTCCCGACGACCTGCGCGCCCTGCTGGACGCCGACCGCTGAGGCCCTTCCGTCGTTCACGGCCCGCGCGGCTCTCTTCTCGCATTCCGAGGCGCGCGCTGGGGCGAATTACGGTATGGAACGGACATCATGTCCTCTTCCGAGCAACCCGCACGGCAGGACGCACGCGTATCGACTGGCGTGCCTGGGCTTGACGCCGTGCTGGGCGGCGGCCTCGTGTCGTCGGGTGTCTACATCGTCGTGGGGGAGCCGGGCGCGGGGAAGACCCTCTTCGCCAACCAGCTCTGCTATCACCAGGGGCGCGCTGGCGCGCGGTGTCTGTATGTCACGCTGCTCGCGGAGTCCCACGCTCGCATGCTGGCCAACATGCGGGACATGGCCTTCTTCGACTCGGCGCTGCTGCCCGAGGGCGTCTACTACGTCAGCGGCTTCCGCACGCTGGAGGAGCAGGGGCTGCCGGGGTTGTTGGAGCTCTTGCGGCGCGAGGTGCGCAACCACAACGCGAGCATCCTGGTGCTGGACGGCCTGGTGCAGGCGCAGGAGGCGGCCGGCAGCAGCCGCGACTTCAAGAAGTTCATCCACGAGCTTCAGGTCGCCGCCGGGCTGACGCGCTTCACGGCGCTGCTGCTCACCAGCGCCAACGGTCCCGCCGTCCATCCGGAATACACCATGGTGGATGGCATCCTGGAGCTGCGCGAGCGCACCCAGGGCGTGCGTTCCTGGCGCGAGCTGCAGGTGCGCAAGTTCCGGGGGAGCGCCACGCTCCACGGCGTCCACTCCTTCCGCATCACCAGCGACGGTCTGGAGGTCTTTCCCCGGTTGGAGTCACGCGTCCAGCGCACGCCGCCGCCGGACCCGGGCGCCCATCGCCTCCACTTGGGTGTTCCATCCCTGGACGCGCTCTTCCCGGAGGGGTTGGCGGCGGGGTCCACCTCCCTGGTGCTCGGTCCGCCTGGCGCGGGCAAGACGCTGCTGGGCAGCAGCTTCCTGGCGGAGGGGCTGAAGCAGGGTGAGCACTGCCTCTACATGGGCTTCTACGAGCCCCCCAACCGGCTGCTGGGCAAGGTGGCATCCGCGGGCATCGATATGGGCGGCGCCATGGCGGACGGACGGCTCAGCTTCATCTGGCAGCCGCCTTCCGAATGCATTCTCGATGTGCTGGCGGACCAGCTCCTGTCGGTCGTGCGGCGGCGCAACGTGAAGCGGGTGTTCGTGGACGGGCTCAGCGCCATGCAGCAGGCCTCGCCCGAGCCCGCGCGCATCAATTCGTTCTTCGCGGCCCTCACCCAGGAGCTGCGTTGCACGGGGACCACCACCCTCTTCGGCATGGAGACACCGCGGCTCTTCGGTCCGGTGCTGGACGTCCCGATGGAGGTCGGCCCTTCCGCTGTAGCGGAGAACCTCTTTTTCCTGAGACATGTCGAGCTTGAAGGCCGCCTGCGCAAGCTGCTGAGCATCTTCAAGATGCGTGACACCCACTATGACCCCACCCTGAGGGAGTTCGTCGTCACCCCCCAGGGAATCGAGGTGCTGCCCCCCTTCAGTGTCGCTGTGGATACCTTGCTCACGGGACTTGCCCGGCATCCGGGCGCTGGCCATTTCTGAACGAACGTCGAGGAGTAGTACCACCCGTATGGAGACGGTCCTGGTGGTGGATGACGAGCAGGGCATCCTGGAAGCCCTGGCGGACCTCCTTCGAGAGGAGGGCTACCGCGTTCTGACGGCCTCTCACGGACGTGAGGCGCTGGAGCGGATGGCGGAGCTCCGGCCGGACCTGGTCCTCACTGACTGGATGATGCCCGTCCTGGACGGACCGGCCCTCATCGCGCGCATCCGGGCTGAACCGGCCTACAAAGATGTATCACTCATGGGGATGAGCGCGGTGGACGTGTCCTCGCTGCGGCATCTGTATCCCGGCATGCCGTTCCTCCAGAAGCCCTTCGACATCCACGCGCTGATGCGACAGGTCCGCAAGGCCCTGGACGGAAAGCAAGGCTGAGCCCCATGTTCTACCTGCTCAAGCTGGGCCCTGTGCCACTCAGCCAGGGCAACACGCAGGTACAGGTGTATCTGCGTATCTCCGATGCCGGAGAGCCCGCCGCGCCCGTCTTCGAATCGGATGACGGGGCCGGGCTGCGGGCCCTGCTGGAAGGAGTGGACGCGGCGGAGGTTCGCTGCGAGCCGGCGCTGGCCGCCGCGGGCGCGGAGCTGGGGCTCGCCGTGGCGGAGCCTTCGCCGCAGGCGCTGTCTTCCTGCGCGGCCATCGCTACCTTCGTGGCGTGGGGGCAGCGAGGCTTGTCCGGGCTTGGCTCGGACAAGGCGCTGCTCTTCGTGCAGGCGTCGACGGAGTACTGGGATGCGCGGCCCTGGACGCATTGGGATGACAGCCAGCCCTTCGAGGTGGCCGTCACCGGGCCGATGAACCACACCTTCGAGGGGTGTGTCTTCCACATGGGAGACGGGCGCGCGGGACTGGCGCTGTACTTCAAGCCGGGCGCGCTGCAGATGCTGATGGAGATGCAGGCGCGTGGCCAGGGTGACGCCGCCACCAGCCTTCCCGCGATTGCCGTCACGCTGGACACATCTCCTTCGTATGCCGTGGACGCGCTCACCGCCGCGGGGCGCGCGCCGCGCCTGCCGTTGCCCCTGAAGACGGGGCCGGACGGCATCAGCGTGCCGTCTCCGCTGGAGTCCCTGGTGCTGGTAGCGTCATTGCGCGCCGTGGCCCGGCTGTCACCGGAGCAGCGCGAAGTGCTCAGCAGCGTCGTGGCCGGAGACGAGCAGATGCAGGTGCGCGTCCGCGCGCCCGCGCCCCGCGTCCGTCACTGAGCCTGTCTGCTCTGTCGGCGAGCGCACCGGACTGTCACGCCGGGTGGCGGCGCGTTTGAGCCAGTGTTGGCTGCCGGACGAAGTCCTCCTGGAATGTCGCCTGATAGCCAGCCGAGCGCCTCGGGGGGGCTGGTTCAAGTGTGCGAAAGCGCGAGAAAACACGCTCCAGCTGCGAGATTCCCGCAGGACGGCAGCCCGTGCTTCGCCGTTCCGGGACCGACCAGGAACTCATATGGCCACGAAGAAGGTTTCCTCCCGCCGCGCACCCGTCGCGGCTCCACCTCCGCCGCGAATCCGGGAGGATGATTCGCAATCGCTCGATTCGCGTCAGTTGCTGCGTGTCCTCACCGCTGTCCGCAAGGGCGACTTCTCCGTGCGCATGCCGGTGGACAAGGTGGGCAGCGCCGGCAAGGTGGCGGACACGCTGAACGAAATCATCGAGCTCAGCGAGCGCATGGCCCGTGAGTTCGAGCGCATCGGCAACGTGGTAGGCAAGGAAGGCCGCATCACCCAGCGTGGCAACGTGGTGGGCGCGCTGGGCTCGTGGGGTGACTGCGTCGAGTCGGTGAACACGCTGGTGGCCGACCTGGTGCAGCCGACGACGGAGATGGGCCGCGTCATCGGCGCGGTGGCCAAGGGTGACCTGTCGCAGACCATGGCCCTGGAAGTGGATGGCCGCCCCCTCCGCGGCGAGTTCCTCCGCACCGCCCGGCTGGTGAACGGGATGGTTGAGCAGCTTGGCGCCTTCGCTTCCGAGGTGACGCGCGTGGCCCGCGAGGTGGGCACCGACGGAAAGCTGGGCGGTCAGGCCAAGGTGAAGGGCGTGGCCGGCACGTGGAAGGACCTCACGGACAACGTGAACTCCATGGCCTCCAACCTCACCGCGCAGGTGCGCAGCATCGCCGAGGTGACCACCGCTGTGGCCAAGGGCGACCTGTCGAAGAAAATCACGGTCGACGTGCGCGGCGAGATTCTGGAGCTGAAGAACACCATCAACACGATGGTGGATCAGCTGTCGTCCTTCGCCTCGGAAGTGACGCGTGTGGCGCGTGAAGTGGGGACCGAAGGCAAGCTGGGCGGTCAAGCCGTGGTGAAGGGCGTCGGTGGCACGTGGAAGGACCTCACGGACAACGTGAACTCGATGGCGTCGAACCTGACGTCGCAGGTGCGCAACATCGCCGAAGTCACCACCGCTGTGGCCAAGGGTGACCTGTCGAAGAAAATCACGGTCGATGCCAAGGGCGAGGTGCTGGAGCTGAAGAACACCATCAACACGATGGTGGACCAGCTCAACTCGTTCGCGTCGGAAGTGACGCGTGTGGCGCGTGAAGTCGGCACCGAAGGCAAGCTGGGCGGACAAGCCGAAGTGAAGGGCGTGGCCGGCACGTGGAAGGACCTCACGGACAACGTGAACTCCATGGCGTCGAACCTGACGTCCCAAGTGCGCAACATCGCCGAAGTCACCACCGCCGTGGCCAACGGTGACCTCTCCAAGAAGATCACCGTGGATGTGCGCGGTGAAATCCTGGAACTGAAGAACACCATCAACACGATGGTGGACCAGCTGTCGTCCTTCGCCTCGGAAGTGACGCGCGTGGCGCGTGAAGTGGGGACGGAAGGCAAGCTGGGCGGTCAGGCCGTGGTGAAGGGCGTCGGTGGCACGTGGAAGGACCTCACCGACAACGTGAACTCGATGGCGTCGAACCTGACGTCGCAGGTGCGCAACATCGCCGAGGTGACGACGGCCGTCGCCAAGGGCGACCTGTCGAAGAAAATCACGGTCGATGCCAAGGGCGAGGTGCTGGAGCTGAAGAACACCATCAACACGATGGTGGACCAGCTCAACTCGTTCGCGTCGGAAGTGACGCGTGTGGCGCGTGAAGTCGGCACCGACGGAAAGCTGGGTGGTCAGGCCGACGTGAAGGGCGTGGCCGGCGTGTGGAAGGACCTCACGGACAACGTGAACTCCATGGCGTCGAACCTGACGTCGCAGGTACGCAACATCGCGGAGGTGACGACGGCCGTCGCGAACGGCGACCTGTCGAAGAAGATCACCGTCGACGTGCAAGGCGAAATCCTGGAGCTGAAGAACACCATCAACACGATGGTGGACCAGCTCAACTCGTTCGCGTCGGAAGTGACGCGTGTGGCGCGTGAAGTGGGGACCGAAGGCAAGCTGGGCGGTCAGGCCGTCGTGCGCGGTGTCGGTGGAACGTGGAAGGACCTCACGGACAACGTGAACTCGATGGCGTCGAACCTGACGTCGCAGGTGCGCAACATCGCCGAGGTGACCACCGCCGTCGCCAAGGGCGACCTGTCGAAGAAAATCACGGTCGATGCCAAGGGCGAGGTGTTGGAGCTGAAGAACACCATCAACACGATGGTGGACCAGCTGTCGTCCTTCGCCTCGGAAGTGACGCGCGTCGCGAAGGAAGTCGGTACGGAAGGAAAGCTCGGTGGTCAGGCCATCGTGCGCGGCGTCGGTGGAACGTGGAAGGACCTCACCGACAACGTGAACTCCATGGCGTCCAACCTCACGTCCCAGGTGCGCAACATCGCCGAGGTGACGATGGCGGTGGCGCGCGGTGACCTCTCCAAGAAAATCACCGTCGACGTGCGCGGGGAGATTCTGGAGCTGAAGAACACCATCAACACGATGGTGGACCAGCTCTCGTCCTTCGCCTCGGAAGTGACGCGCGTGGCCCGCGAAGTGGGGACCGAAGGCAAGCTGGGCGGTCAGGCCATCGTGCGTGGAGTCGGTGGAACGTGGAAGGACCTCACCGACAACGTGAACTCGATGGCGTCGAACCTGACGTCGCAGGTGCGCAACATCGCCGAAGTGACGACGGCCGTCGCCAACGGTGACCTCTCCAAGAAGATCACCGTGGACGTGCGCGGCGAAATCCTGGAGCTGAAGAACACCATCAACACGATGGTGGACCAGCTCAACTCGTTCGCCTCGGAAGTGACGCGTGTGGCGCGCGAAGTCGGCACCGAGGGCAAGCTGGGCGGTCAGGCCGTGGTGAAGGGCGTGGCCGGCACGTGGAAGGACCTCACGGACAACGTGAACTCCATGGCGTCGAACCTGACGTCGCAGGTGCGCAACATCGCCGAGGTGACGACGGCCGTCGCCAAGGGTGACCTGTCGAAGAAAATCACCGTCGACGTGCAAGGCGAAATCCTGGAGCTGAAGAACACCATCAACACGATGGTGGACCAGCTCAACTCGTTCGCGTCGGAAGTGACGCGCGTGGCGCGTGAAGTGGGGACCGAAGGCAAGCTGGGCGGACAAGCCGAAGTGAAGGGCGTGGCCGGCACGTGGAAGGACCTCACGGACAACGTGAACTCCATGGCCTCCAACCTCACCACGCAGGTGCGCGGCATCGCCAAGGTCGTGACGTCGGTGGCCAACGGTGACCTGAAGCGCAAGCTGGTGGTGGACGCGAAGGGTGAAATCGCGGAGCTGGCGGACACCATCAACGGCATGATTGACACCCTGGCGGTGTTCGCCGACCAGGTGACGACGGTGGCCCGCGAGGTGGGCATCGAAGGAAAGCTGGGCGGTCAGGCCCGTGTGCCCGGTACGGCGGGCATCTGGCGTGACCTCACGGACAACGTGAACCAGCTGGCTGCCAACCTCACCACGCAGGTGCGCGCCATCGCCGAGGTGGCCACCGCCGTGACGAAGGGTGACCTCACGCGGTTCATCACCGTGTCCGCGCAGGGCGAAGTGGCCGCCCTGAAGGACAACATCAACGAGATGATCCGCAACCTGAAGGACACCACGCGGAAGAACACGGAGCAGGACTGGCTCAAGACGAACCTGGCCAAGTTCACCCGCGTCCTCCAGGGGCAGCGGGATTTGCTCACGGTGTCCAAGGTCATCCTGTCGGAGCTGGCGCCGCTGGTGGATGCCCAGCACGGCGTCTTCTACATCTCCGAGCGCGCGGACGGCGGCGACCAGATGCTCAAGCTGCTGGCGTCCTACGCGTACCGTCAGCGCAAGGGGCTGGCCAACACCTTCAAGTACGGCGAGGGCCTGGTGGGCCAGTGCGCCCTGGAGAAGGAGCCCATCCTCCTGTCGGATGTGCCGGACAGCTACATCCGCATCGCGTCCGGATTGGGCGAGGAGGTGCCACGCAACATCGTGGTGCTGCCGGTGCTCTTCGAAGGGGAAGTCAAAGCCGTCATCGAGCTGGCCTCCTTTCACACCTTCAGCGAGGTCCACATGGGCTTCCTGGAGCAGCTCACGGAGTCCATCGGCATCGTGCTCAACACGATTGCCGCCAACATGCGCACCGAGGCGCTGCTGAAGCAGTCGCAGGCGCTGACGGACGAGCTCCGCAAGCAGCAGGAGGAGCTGACGGAGACGAACAAGCGCCTGGAGCAGCAGGCCACCTCGCTCCAGCAGTCGGAGGAGCTGCTCAAGCGGCAGCAGGAGGAGCTGCGCAGCACCAACGAGGAGCTCCAGGAGAAGGCGAAGCTGCTCTCCGAGCAGAAGACGGAGGTGGAGCGGAAGAATGGCGAGGTGGAGCAGGCCAAGCTCGCCCTGGAGGAGAAGGCCGAACAGCTCAGTCTCACGTCCAAGTACAAGTCCGAGTTCCTCGCCAACATGAGCCACGAGCTGCGCACGCCGCTCAACTCACTGCTCATCCTCAGCCAGACGCTCAGCGACAACGTGGACGGCAACCTCACGTCGCGGCAGGTGGAGTTCGCCAAGACGATTCACGCGTCTGGCGCGGACCTGCTGGAGCTCATCAACGACATCCTCGACCTGTCGAAGATCGAATCCGGCACCATGGCCGTGGACGTGGGGCCGCTGCGCTTCGGCGACCTGCGCGAGTTCGTGGACCGCACCTTCCGGCAGGTGGCGGACAAGAAGGGGCTGGAGTTCCGCATCCGCCTGGCGGACTCGCTGCCCGGCGAGTTGGAGACGGATGCCAAGCGGCTGCAGCAGGTGCTCAAGAACCTGCTGTCCAACGCGTTCAAGTTCACCGAGTCCGGCTCGGTGTCGCTGCAGATGGGCCTGGCGAAGGACGGCTGGTCTCCGGACCACGCCATGCTGTCCTCCGCGCCCTCGGTGGTGGCGTTCACCGTGGTGGACACGGGCATCGGCATCCCGAAGGACAAGCACCAAATCATCTTCGAGGCCTTCCAGCAGGCGGACGGCTCCACCGCCCGCAAGTACGGCGGCACCGGCCTGGGCTTGTCCATCAGCCGCGAAATCGCGCGGTTGCTCGGCGGCGAAATCCGGCTGGAGAGCGACGTGGGCAAGGGCAGCGCCTTCACGCTCTACCTGCCGCTGGCCTTCATGGCGGAGCGCCCGCCGCAGGAGCCTTCGCGCTGGGACTACCATCCGCTGGCCACCACGGTGCTCCCCGCGCCCATCGCGGAGCCGGCCATCGAGTCGTCGGTGTCTTCGCTGAGCCGGATGGACATCGATGATGACCGGGGCTCCATCCAGCCCGGAGACAAGGTGCTGCTGGCCGTGACGCACCTGGCGGACCATGCCGCGCGCCTTCGTGCCGCGGCGCAGGGCACGGGCTTCAAGGTGCTGGTGTCCACCGAGGTGGAGGGCGCGCTGGACGCCGTCCGCAACATGCGGCCAGCGGCCGTGGCGGTGGACCTGGACCTGCCGGAGATGGCGGGCTGGGTGGTGCTGGACCGGCTGAAGCACGACGCGGCCACCCGGGCGCTGCCGGTGTACACGGTGTCGGAGGAGGACCACCGCGAGCGCTCGCTCAACCTGGGGGCCATTGGCCACCTGCGCGCGGCGGCGGACCCGGAGGCGGCGGTGGCCGCGCTGGAGTCCCTCAAGCGCTTCGTGGAGCGCAAGGGCCGCGGGCTGCTCGTGGTGGAGGACGACCCCGTCCACCGCCAGACGCTGACGGAGCTCTTGGGCAGTGAAGACGTGCAGACGGTGGCGGTGGGCACCGCGGCGGAGGCCCTGACCGCGCTGGCCGAGCGCCGCTTCGACTGCATGGTGTTGGACCTGGGCCTGCCGGACATGCCCGGCACGGAGCTCATCCGCCGCATCCATGAGGCGCATGGCGCGGGCGGGCCGCCGCTCATCGTCTACACGGGCCGCGAGCTGACGCGCGCCCAGGAGACGGAGCTGCGGCGGGTGGCCGAGGCCATCGTGGTGAAGGACGCGCAGAGCCCGGAGCGGCTGCTGGAGGAGACGAGCCTGTTCCTCCACCGTTCGCCCTCGGAGCTGACCGAGCCCAAGCGCCGCATGCTGGAGAAGGCGCGCGAGAAGGACCCCTTGCTGGTGAACCGCAAGGTGCTGGTGGTGGACGACGATGTGCGCAACATCTTCGCCCTCAACACCGTGCTGGAGCGCTACGGCATGAAGGTGGCTTTCGCGGAGAGCGCGCGCGAGGGCCTGGGCCAGCTGGAGAAGGACGCCGACATCGAGCTGGTGCTGATGGACGTGATGATGCCGGAGATGGACGGCTACCAGGCCATGCGCGCCATCCGCCGCATGGAGCGCTTCGTCCACCTTCCGATTCTGGCTCTCACCGCCAAGGCCATGAAGGGTGACCGGGAGAAGTGCCTGGAGGCGGGCGCGTCCGACTACATCACCAAGCCGGTGGACATCGAGAAGCTGCTCAGCCTGCTGCGCGTGTGGCTGCACGCGCCGCGGGGCATGCCGCCGCGCGGCCTGCGCACGGAGGTCTCCGGATGACGGGGCCCGGCGCGCGCGGCGCGGAGCTGGAGGCGCTGGAGGTGGACCTGCTGCTGGAGGGCGTGGCCCGGAAATGGGGCTTCGACCTGCGCAGCCGCTCCCGGCCGCAGCTCTTGCGGCGGCTGCGGCACCACCTCCGCGAGGAGCGGCTGGACAGCTTCTCCGCGCTCCAGGCCCGCGTGCTGCACGACGCCGAGGCGCTGGACGCGCTGCTGCGCACGCTGTCCTGTACGCCGCCCGCCCTGTTCGCGGAGGCCGCCTTCTTCCGCGACTTCCGCACCCGGGTGGTGCCCGTGCTTCGCACCTGGCCCTCCGTGCGGGTGTGGCACGCGGGCTGTGGCACCGGCGAGGACACGTACTCACTGGCCATCCTCCTCCAGGAGGAAGGGCTGTGGGGCAAGTGCCGGCTGTATGCGTCCGACGCGAGTGAAGGGCTGTTGGCGGACGCGCGCACCGGCGTGCTGCCGCTGCCCACGCAGGAGGACGCGCAGCGCTACCTGGAGACGGGCGGGAAGGGCGACCTCTCCGACTACTACACGCGCGACGGCAACTGGGCGCTGCTCCAGCCCCGGCTGCGCGACGGCATCTTCTTCACCCAGCACAACCTGGCCACGGATGGCTCGTTCAACGAGTTCCACGTCATCGTGTGCCGGGACACGCTGCTGACCTTCAACCGCGCACTGCACGACCACATCCACGGCCGTCTCTTCGAGAGCCTCGCCCGCTTCGGCTTCCTGTGCCTGGGGCGCAAGGAGTCGCTGGCGCGCACGCCGCACGCGGGGGCCTACGAGATGCTGGAGGACCGCGGTCGCATCTTCAGGAGGGTGGCATGAATCCCTTGGGCTTGCTGGTGGTGGGGGCGCCACGCTGCGCGGCGGCGGACGTGGAGTCGGTGCTGGCGCTGCTGCCTCCGCACCTGCCCGTGCCGGTGGTGTTGGCGCTACACCGGGGCCCACTGGATGCGCTGGCCGCGCCGCTGGGACGCCGCTGCGCGATGCCGGTGGTGGAGCCGGACGACAAGGACCCGCTGCTGCCCGGCGCCGTGTACCTGGCGCCCGCGGGCTACCACCTGTTGGTGGACCGGGGCTGCGTGTCCCTGTCCGTGGAGCCGCCCGAGCATGGGCAGCGGCCCGGCCTGGACGCGCTCTTCGAATCCGCGGCGGACAGCCATGGCCCCAGGGCCGCGGGGCTGCTCTTCGCGGGGCACGAGGATGGGGGGGCGGGCTTGCAGGTGCTCCAGGCGAGAGGCGCCCGGGTGGCCGTGGTGAGCGCGCTCCAGACGGGCGGAGAGGGTGAGGAGGGAGAGATGGAGCAATTGACGGTGGGTTCCGTGGGAGGGTGGCTCGCGCGGCTGGCCTATGTGCCGCGTTCCAAGGTGCTGCCTTGAGCGGCGCGCCCACGCGCGAGCGCCTGCCGGCGATTCCGGCGGAGCCCGTCTGCCTGCTGCTGGTGGATGACCAGCCGGAGAACCTGCTGGCGCTGGAGGCGACCCTGGCGCCCCTGGGGCAGCGGCTGGTCACCGCGAGCAGCGGCCGCGAGGCGCTGCGTCACCTGCTGACGCAGGACTTCGCCGTCATCCTCCTGGACGTCGTCATGCCGGACATGGACGGCTTCGAGACGGCCCAGCTCATCCGCGAGCGGGAGCGCAGCCGCGGCACGCCCCTCATCTTCCTCACCGGGCTGTCGCGGGGGCCACATCCGGAGCTGCGCGGCTATGCCATGGGCGCGGTGGACTACCTGCTCAAGCCCTTCGAGCCGGCCATCCTGCGCTCCAAGGTGAGCGTCTTCGTGGAGCTGTACCGAAAGACGGAGCTGGTGCGGCGGCAGGCGGAGGCGCTGCGCGATGCCCAGCAGCGCGAGCACGCGCGGGAGTTGTTGGAGGCGCAGCGGCGCGTGGAGGCCGAGCGGCTTCGTTCAGAAACCAACCGGAACCAGCAGCGCTGGCTGGAGGCGGTGATCGCCGCGCTCCCCATGCCGCTGGCGCTGGTGGAGCCGGGGAGCGGCCACACCCTGCTGGCCAACCGGGCGGCGCAGGGGCTGGCGGGGGGCTGTCTGGCCTACCGCGAGGCGCGCGCGCTGCATGCGGACGCACGCTTCCTCGGCGCGGATGGACGGCTGCTCGAGGACGACGCGCTGCCGCTGATGCGTGCCGCGCGCGGCGAGGTGTTCCAGGCGTCTCCCGTGGAGTGGGACGTGGGCGGCCAGCGCGGTTCGGTGCTCGCTTCCAGTGAGCGGCTGCCTCGCATGCACGGACGCCCGGAGACAATGGTGCTGGGCCTCTTGGATGTGACGGCGCTCCGAGCCGCCGCTCGCCACGACTGGCTCCCCCTGCCGCTGACGGAGCACATCGCTACACTGGAAGCACAGGGGGAGGACACAGGCCCGCTCACCCGGCTCATCGAGGTGCTGCGGAACCTGCCGGGCTTGAGCACCGCGAGCCCCGGACAGGAACGCGAGGAGGGCTCCGTGCCAGCGGAGGAGAGCAGCCAGGCGGGCAATCCTCCTCGGCCCGCGCGCTGAACATCGCCGGTCGAGAAATGGTTGACGCACAAAATAACATGGGCAAGGTGGACGTGTGAGTGACGCCGGAATCCCACAGCGGGTCCAGCGCTTCATCTCGACGCACATCGACTCCCTGGAGAAGTTGGAGGTGCTCCTCCTGCTTCGTGCGCGCGCGGACAGGGAGTGGACGGCATCGGCGGTGAGTCTGGAACTGCGCATTACAGATGCTTCCGCCACCTCCAGGCTGGAGGACCTGACGAACCGACGCATGTTGGTGAGTGATGGTGCCTCACCTCCGTCGTATCGCTACAGTCCTGAGTCGTCGGAGGATGTGCAGGCGGTGACGGAGCTGGCGGCGGTGTACGGCGCGAAGCGCGTCAGCGTCATCTCCTTCATCTTCTCGCGGCCGCTGGACAAGGTGCGAGGCTTTGCCGAGGCATTCATCCTGAAGAAGGACAAGGACGGCGATGGCTGAAGCAGTCTACATCCTGTGTGCGTTGACGAGCGTGGCGTGTGCGGTGCTGCTGCTCCGCGCCTACAAGCGCACGGGCATGCGGCTGCTTTTGTGGAGTGGGCTGTGCTTCGTGGGCATGGCGGTCAGCAACGTGCTCCTCTTCGTGGACCTGGTGCTGCTGCCCGCCACCATCGACCTGTACATGCCGCGCCTCATCGCCACGTTGTCCAGTGCCTCTGTCCTGCTCTATGGCCTCATCTGGGACGCGTCCTGAGGTGCCATGATGCTCAAGCCCATGCTCAACGGTGCGGTGGCGATGGCGTGGCTGGCGAGCGCGCTGTTCTTCCTGCGCTTCTGGGTCCAGTCGAAGGACCGGCTCTTCGCCTTCTTCGCGCTGGCCTTCACGATGCTGGCGGGCAACTCGGTGGTGGCGGCGCTGCTGGACGCGGATGACGAGCGGCGCCACTACATCTACGTGGCGCGGCTCTTCGCCTTCCTGCTCATCCTCTACGCCATCTGGGACAAGAACCGCGCGAACCGCCACGGCTCCGGGTAGGGCCGCGCCGTTGTCTGGCAGGTCATCTGGCTGACAGTTGTCTCGTACCTGCGTCGGAGCACCGTTGTCGCAGGTGGAGGGGCGTCATTATCTCCGGCACCCCATGTCGCGCCGCCCTTCTTCATCCTCGCGGCCCACGTCCGTGGACGAGCGCGAACCCGAGCGGTCCGTCTCCGCGGAGCCGGACGCGGTGTGTCCGCCGCGAGGGCTGGAGTCCCAGGTGGGTGGGGCCGGGAAGGCCGTCCGCTTGCGCGGCAGTGACGACGCGGAGGAGCGCCTCGCGTTCCTGGCCAGCGCGGGCGAGCTGCTGTCGTCGTCCCTGGATTCGGGCACGGTGCTCCAGCGGCTGGCGGAGCTGGCCGTGCCGCTGCTGGCGGACTGGTGCGCGGTGGACGTGCTCACGGCGGACGGACGGGTGGAGCGGGTGGCCGCGGCGCACCGCCTGGCGGAGCAGGTGCCGCTGGTGCACGAGCTGGCGCGCCTCCATCCCTTGGACCTGACGGCCGAGGGCGGCATCCCGGAGGTGCTGCGCACCGGCAAGGCAGCCCTTCTTCCCGAGGTCCTGGACGGGATGCTGCCGGGCGTGGTGCTCACGGAGGCGCAGCTGGAGGTGGCGCGGCGTCTGGGCATCCGGGCGGGCCTCATCGTGCCGCTGCTGGCACGAGGCCGCGTGCTGGGCGCGCTGTCGCTGGTCCGGGGCGACTCGGACGGCGTGCCCGGCGCGTCCGACCTGGAGCTGGCGTTGGAGCTGGCCCGGCGCGCCAGCCTGTCCCTGGACAACGCGCTGCTGTACGCGGAGGCGCGCGGCGCGCAGCAGCGCACCGAGCGCCTCCAGGCCATCACCGCGGCCCTGTCCCGCGCGGCCACCGCCGCAGACGTGGCCGAAGCGCTGATGCGCGAGGAGCTGCGGCCCGCGGGCCCGGCGCGCGGCGCGGTGCTCGGCATGCTGGAGGATGGCCGGCTGCACGTGCTGGGCTCCTTCGGCTACGCGCCGGCGGTGCTGGATGCCCTGCGAGGGCTGTGGGCGGACCAGGTGCCCGGGGTGGACCGGGCGCTGGAGCAGTTGGAGCCGCAGTGGTTCTCCACCCACGCGGCGGCGCCGCGCGCCGTGCCCGAGTGGGCGTGGGACCTCGTCCAGGGCGTGGGGACCGGGGCCTGGGCGGTGCTGCCCTTGAAGGTGGAGCACCGCATCCGGGGCTTCCTGCTGTTCGCGTGGGACGGGCCGCAGGTGTTCCTCGCGGAGGAGCGCGGCTTCCTGTCCTCGCTGGCGCAGCAGTGCGCGCAGGCGCTGGAGCGCGCGGCGCTGTACGAGGCGCTGCGTGAGCGCGGCGGCAAGCTGCACCTGGCGCTGGAGGCGGGCAAGGAGGCCGAGGAGCGGCTCTTCTTCCTGCTGGAGGCGAGCCGCGCGCTGGCCGAGCACCTGGACGACGTGGAGTGGACGCTGGAGCACCTGGCGCGAGTGGCCGCGCGAAACGTGGCCACGTACTGCCTGGTGGAGTTGATGGGGGCGGACGGCGTGCTGCGCGGCGTGGCTGCGTCCCACCGGGAGCCGGAGCGGGACGCGTCGGTGTTGGCCTCGCTGTCCCCTTCATGGGTGGAGGGCACGCTGAATCCGGCGCGCGAGTGCTTCCTGTCGGGAGAGACGCGCTTTTTGCCCGAGGTGGGGCCGGAGCTGCTCGAGCGCATGTGCCAGGGGCCCGAGCACCGCGCGTTCCTGGAGGCGCTGAATCCGCACTCGCTGCTCGCGGTGGCGGTGCGCATGCGGGGACGCACGCTGGGCGTCATCACGCTGGGCACCGCGGCCCCCTGCCGCCGGCTGGTCACCGCCGACGTGGCCATGGCGGAGGAGCTGGCGCGGCGCGTGGCGGTGGCGCTGGAGAACGCGTCGCTGTACCGGGACGCGCAGGCCGCGGTGCGTCTGCGCGACGAGTTCCTCTCCGTGGCCAGCCATGAGCTGAAGACGCCGCTCACCAGCCTGAAGCTCCAGCACGGCCTCATCGACCGCGCCGCCCTCGGAGACGTGGGGGACAAGGTGCGGCCCCGGCTGGCCACGGCCGTGCGGCAGGTGCAGCGGCTGAGCGCGCTGGTGGACAGCCTGCTGGACGTCAGCCGGATTTCGCTGGGGCGGCTGATGCTGGAGCCGTCCGACGTGGACCTGGGCCAGGCGGTGCGCGACGCGGTGGACCGCATGGAGGAGGTGTTCTCCCAGGCGGGCTGTCCGGTGCGGGTGGAGGTGCCGGGCCCGCTGCCGGGGAAGTGGGATTCGCTGCGGCTGGACCAGGTGCTGGTGAACCTGCTCACCAACGCGGCCAAGTACGGCGCGGGCCGGCCTGTCCTGGTGGAGGCGGCCTTCGAGGGCGAGGAGATGGTGCGGGTGTCGGTGCGTGACGAGGGCATCGGCATCGCCGCGGAGGACCTGCCGCGCCTGTTCGGCCGCTTCGAGCGCGCGGTGTCCGACCGGCACTATGGCGGCCTGGGATTGGGGCTCTACATCAGCCGGCAAATCGTGGACGCCATGGGCGGCCGCATCGAAGTGGAGAGCCGGCCCGGGCTGGGTTCCATCTTCACCGTGCGTCTGCCCCGGTCCACGGCACAATGCGCGCCATGGTGACAGTGGGAAGGGCGGATGTGCCCAAGGTGTTATCGGTGGCGAAGCTGCGGAAGGAGTACGGTGGCAAGGCCGCGGTGGAGGGTGTCTCCTTCGAGGTGGGTCGCGGAGAGATTGTCGGGCTGCTGGGCCCCAACGGCGCGGGGAAGACGACCACCATCAACATGGTGCTCGGCGTGCTGCAGCCCACGTCCGGCACCATCCACATCCAGGACCTGGACCTGGCGGCGCAGCGCTCCGCCGCGCTGGCGCTGACGAACTTCGCCGCCGTCTACTCGCCGCTGCCGGGCAACCTCTCCGTGTACCAGAACCTGCGCGTCTTCGGCCTCATCTACGGGGTGAAGTCCCTGGGGGCGCGCATCGCGGAGTTGCTGGAGCAGTTCGACCTGGTGAAGTACCGCGACGTGAAGTGCGGCGTGCTGTCCTCCGGAGAGCAGACCCGCGTGGCGTTGGCGAAGGCGATGCTCAACCGTCCGCACCTGCTGCTCCTGGATGAGCCCACCGCGTCGCTGGACCCCGCGACGGCCCGCGACATCCGCGCCCGGATTCGCGAGTTCGCCTCGCGGGACACCGGCGGCGTGCTGTGGACGTCCCACAACATGTACGAGGTGGAGGAGGTCTGCGACCGGGTGTTGTTCCTGGCACGCGGCCGGGTGCTCCTGGAAGGCAACCCGCGGACGCTGCCCGGCGAGCACGGCCAGGCCTCGCTGGAAGAGCTCTTCATCACCGTGGCGCGCGAGCCGCTCGCGCTGGAGCGGAGCTGACCATGCACCTGCACCGGGCCGCCGCCGTCGCGCTTCGCCACTACTACCTCCTGCGAGGGAGCCTCGCGCGCTTCCTGCCACTCTTCGCATGGGTGGCCATCGACATGGTGCTGTGGGGCTTCATGAGCCGCTACCTCAACACCGTCACCTCTCAGGAATACAACTTCGTCCCGGTGCTGCTGGGCGCCGTCCTGCTGTGGGACTTCTTCATCCGCGTCATGCAGGGCGTGACGATGGTGTTCTTCGAGGACGTGTGGTCGCGCAACTTCCTCAACATGTTCGCGTCCCCGCTCACCATCTCCGAATACCTGGGCGGGCTGGTGCTCTCCAGCATCGCCACCAGCACCCTGGGCTTGTTGGTGATGCTGGTGCTGGCCAGCACCGTCTTCGGCCTGTCCTTCGCCGCGTACGGCGTGCTCTTCGTGCCCTTCCTGCTGGTGCTGTTCCTGTTCGGCATCGCGCTGGGCATCTTCGGCTGCGCGCTGGTGCTGCGCCTGGGCCCAGCGTCGGAGTGGTTCGTCTGGCCCATCCCCGCGCTGCTGTCGCCCTTCGCCGGCGTCTTCTACCCGCTGTCCACGCTGCCCGCGTGGATGCAGGCGGTGTCCCATCTGCTGCCACCCTCGTACGTGTTCGAGGGCATGCGCACGCTCGCGGCGGGGGGCGCGTTCCAGGTGTCCACGCTGCTGTGGGGGGCTGGCCTCGCCGTGGTGGAAATCCTGCTCGCGTGCGCCTTCTTCACGCGGGTACACCGGCAGGCCGTGCGCACCGGACTCATCGCGCGATACAGCGCTGAAAACGTGAGCTGAGACAGGACGTTTTCAGTCGTGCTGTCGACACAGTGAGGGCGTGCGCAAACGCGTGGCCGGTGGGGCCGTGGGCGAGTCTATTCTCCGTGGTGGCTGTATCCGCGGGGGGCCGAGTCCTGGACGAACCGCGCTTGTGACTCCAGATGCCGCGCCCCTGCCCGCGGACTGGTGTCGACATGTGCAAGGTGGTGGTTGAGGTCGTCGTGGAGGAGGCCCGGCGTGGGTGGCAGCACTCGCACACCCGAACCTGGAGCATACCGATGCGAAGCCTCAATCCTGTTTTCTCGTCCGCGGTGGTGATGGCCCTGTGCTCACTGCTCGCGGGTGGTTGTGGCGGTTCACCGTCGGGCGGTGAGTCCCCGGACACGCAGACCCCTCAGAGCGGCGGGCTGGGCGGCAAGGCCGGCGAAGGAGGCCCTGTCTTCGGCGACGAGCCGACGTACCCCGGGGACGATGACGCCACGCCGGGCAAGGTCACCATCTGCCACATTCCCCCGGGCAACCCCGCCAACGCGCACACCATCTCGGTGTCCACGTCGGCCTGGCCGGCGCATGAGCGGCATGGGGACACACGGGGCCCCTGCGACGGTGACGCGGGCACGGGCGGCGAGGAGCCGGATGCCGGCGGTGGCGAGGAGCCGGACGCGGGCACGGGCGGCGAGGAGCCGGATGCGGGCACGGGCGGCGAGGAGCCGGACGCGGGCGCTCCGGTGTGCGCGCCCATTGGCGCGGCCTGTGGTGAGTCTGCCGCCTGCTGCTTGGGGCTGATGTGCGGCGAGGACAACACCTGCGATCCCGTCATCGGCTGACGTGGATGAACGCACCTCCCCGTCCGCAACTGGGCGGGGAGGTCCGCCGCGCTCGGCTCACGGGCGCGGACGCGCGTTGAGCGCAGCACACTTGCCGAGGCTCCAGACGGTGGCGCGACGTCCGCCATGGAACTCCCGCGAGGCGTGCGTGCTCCGCCCAACAGAGCGGTCGTTGCGCGTTCGACGCACGTTCCGAAGTGCGTCGCGAAACGTGCCGTGACGGCGTTAGGGTTTCAGCTCAAGGAGGGGGACATCGGAGCGCCAGGACGCGCGTTCCGAACGGGCACTGTCACATCTTCCGAAACCCATTTCGCGCTGGCTCGTGCGTGGGCCCACTGGCTGCTGGCCGGAGCGGGGCGCCTGTCGCGCGAAGGATGTTGGCATCATGTCCCGGTTGGATGTCACCACCTCCATTCCCGTGTTCACCCAGACCTTCCGGTCCACGTGTGGCTGTGTGCCCGAGCACGGGGGGACCTGCGAATGTCCGGCCCGGGCGCGCGCGCGTCGTGCACCCTTGGAGTGTCCGCCAGCCTTCATGGTGCCGCCCGCGAGGGAGGCCCCGCTTCCGTCCTCGGCGGCCTCGCTGGTGGGACAGCAGGTGGGGCACTTCCGGCTGCTGCGCGAGCTGGGCCGGGGGAGCCTGGGCATCGTGCTGCTCGCGGAGCACGCGCTCATCCAGAAGCGCGTGGCCATCCAGGTGCTTCACAGGCACGTGACGCAGGACCCGGCGCAGGTCGCTCGGTTCCTTCAGGCGGCGCGCACGCTGACGCTCATCCAGCACGCGCACATCGTCTCGCTCTACGACCTGGGCATGCGCGACGGGCGTCCCTACCTCGTCAGGGAGTACCTGGAGGGACAGAGCCTGACCGCCTTCGCGAAGGGGCCGCTGGCGTCCGCGCTGGTGGTGGACCTGCTCACCCAGGTGTGTGACGCGCTGGGCGCCGCGCATGCGCACGGCATCGCCCACGGCAGTCTCAATCCCACCAGCATCTTCCTCATCCCCGACGCGAATGGCCGCCAGCACGTGAAGCTGCTGGACTTCGGCATCGCCGGGTTGCTCCCTCCCTCCGACAGCGCCGCCGACCTGCCGGTGGCCGCGGACCTCTTCGCCGTGGGCGTGCTGGGTGCGTTGCTCGTCTCGGGCCGGCTGTCCTCGCGCGGGCACGCGGCGGAGGAGCCGCATCCTGGCCACGTTCGGGAGGTGCCACCGCTGCCGGCGGGCATCCCGTCGGCGCTGTCACGCGTGCTGCTCAAGGCCATGGCGCGCCGCCCGGTGGACCGTTATGCCAGTGCAGCCGAGCTGCGCGCGGCCTTGCAGGCGTCGGTGGCGCTCGACGGCGGCGTGGCGCATCCAGAGGCCCTGGAACTGGAGCGGCTTCCCAGCTGGTACACGCGCCGGGGGCCTCCGGGGGCCGCGCCCGCCTCCAGGTAGGGCGGCCTGGCTGTCTCGGCGGGGCGTCATGCCTTGCGTCTGGCGGGGCCCTCCTCGTTAATCCACTTCAGCTCCCATGGCCTCCGACCCCGACGACAAGCTTCCTCCCCAGGGCCGCTTCAACCGCCTGCGCAAGCTGGCGGGCCTCTCCGTGCAGGTGGGCGCGGATGTGCTCAAGAGCGGCGCGAAGCGCCTGTCCGGGAGCACGCCCGACCTGCTCAGCAAGGAGGCCGCGGAGAAGCTGGTCTCCACCCTGGGCGAGCTGAAGGGGGCCGCCATGAAGATGGGGCAGGCCATCTCCATGGACCCGGACCTGCTCACCCCCGAGGTGCGGCAGGTGCTGGCGCGGCTGCAGAACCAGGCGCCCTCCATGTCCTACGCGCAGGTGTCGCGCGTGGTCCAGGCGGAGCTGGGCGCGCCGCCGGAGTCGCTCTTTCGCGAGTTCAGCGAGGAGCCGTTGGCGGCCGCGTCGCTGGGGCAGGTGCACCGCGCGGTGCTGGAGGACGGCCGGGCGGTGGCGGTGAAGGTGCAATACCCCGGCATCGACGTGTCCCTGGCTCACGACATGGCGAACCTGGGCATCGTGGCGAAGACGGCGTCGACGGTGCTGCGCGTGTCCGATGCAGGCGCCTACTTCCAGGAGTTCCGCGACGAGATGCTGCTGGAGTTGGACTACCTCCGCGAGGCCGAGCTGGCCGAGGGCTTCGCGCGCAGCGTGGCGAAGCTGCCGGAGCTGTGTGTGCCCGCCGTCATCTCCAGCCACAGCGCGAAGCGGGTGCTGACGCTGGAGCTGCTGGAGGGGCTCACCCTCAAGGACTGGCTGCCGACGAATCCCTCCAACGAGGAGCGCTTCCGCGTGGCGCGCCAGCTCATCCTCGCCACCTACGGGCCCTTCTTCGGCGCGGGCGAAATCCACGCGGACCCGCACCCGGGCAACTTCATGGTGATGCCGGATGGGCGGCTGGGCCTGCTGGACTTCGGCTCCATCAAGCGCTTCTCCCCGCGCTTCGTGGACGTCAACCAGCGCATGCTCCGGCAGACGATGCGCACGGAGCCGTTGGACATCCTGAGCCTGAGCCGGGAGGTGGGCTTCACCGTGGAGCTTCCGGACGAGGAGGCCGAGGCCCTCATCGCCGAGGTGCTGCGCATCGCCGGGCGGCCCATGCGCCTGCCGGACTACGACTACGCGGTCTGCGAAATCAACCGCGACATGCGCCACCACTTCTCGCGCAACGCGCCGCGCTTCCTGAAAATCAGGCCGCCACCGGAGGCGATGATGTTCTTCCGCTCCACCGGTGGGCTGGCGCAGAACCTGAGGCTCATCGGCGCGCGGGGGGACTTCCGCGCTGTCTTCCTGGAAGTGACGGACCTGCCCGCGTGAGGCCGGCGCCGCGCTAACGCGAGGCCGGCACGGCTTCCGAGGCCGCGGGCTTGAGGTGGAGCGCCTCCAGCCGCTGGGCCAGCTCCTCGCCCTGCACGCTCTTGCAGATGTAGCCGTCCGCGCCCGAGGAGCGCGCCAGGGCGCGCAGCTGGGATTCGTCCGACGCGGAGTAGAGGATGAACTTGGTGCCCTTGGGCGCCTGACCGCGCGCGAGCGTGAGCACCTTGTCGCCGCTGAGCGCGGGGATGTTCACGTCCAGCAGCACCAGGTCCGGCTGGGTGGTGCGCACCAGGTTGGACACGCCCAGGGAGGAGCGGTGGGTGCGGACGTCGAAGCCGAAGGCGGAGAGCGTGCGCTCCGCGAGGGAGAGCTGGTCCTGGTCATCGTCCACGATGAGGACGCGAATCTTCGTCTCCGGCATGGCTTCCCCCTTCAGCGTGCGGATGGCACTGCGGGTGCTTCCTGACGGGGGAAGTATCCTCCAGACGTCATTCCCTGTCGCCCCCCACATGAGGGAATCCCCTTAGAGGGGTTGAATCGCAGGGGACGAACGGGGAGGGTGGAAGGGCCATGGAATCGGAACGCATCCGGGTGGCCATCCTGGAGGACCAGCAGGTCTTCCGGGAGGCCCTGGTGGCTGTGCTGGAAGGCGCGGGCATGGACGTGGTGGCGGGCTTCGGGGAGCCCGCGCCGTTCTTCGCGCGCGTGCGCGAGACGCTGCCCCACGTCGCGCTGGTGGACCTGCGCCTGGAGCAGCCGGGGTGGGACGCGTCCACCAGCGGGATGTCGGCGCTCCAGTGTCTGCATGACTTCTTCCCGGCGGTGAAGCCGCTGGTGCTGTCGGGCCACCGCGAGGCGGAGGTGGTGGAGCAATGCCTCCAGGCGGGCGCGGCCGGCTACCTGTGGAAGCAGAACGTGGGCTGCGCGGAGGTGGTGGAGGCGGTGGAGCGGGTGGTGCGTGGCGAGCGGCTGCTGCCCGCGGGGCTGGCGTGGCCCCAGCCGGAAGCGTCGCCGCAAGGTGAGCTGGGCCGGCTGACGCCGCGCGAGCGCGAGGTGCTGGGCTACATCGCCGCGGGCGCGGACAACCTGAGGATCGCCGCATGCCTGGGCATCACCGAGCGCACGGTGAAGGCGCACATCACCGCCATCTACAAGAAGGTGGGTTCGGAGAACCGCACGCAGCTGGCGGTCCTCGGGTGCCAGTTGGGTGTGCAGCGCCCGGCAAGCCTCTGAGTCCGGAGGGCTTGCGCGTCAGACCGCTGGGCACTGGGAGCGCGCCACGACTGGTGGCACCGTCGAGGTGCCCGGGCGTCAGGCGCGCTCGCGTCTTCTCCCCCCACGCCAGGGCGTCCGCTGGGGGCCAGGGCAGCGTTGCTGGCTGCCCTGGCCCGCCATGTGGAAAGCCGGTGCTTCAGCTCCCGGCGGCGCGCGGCGCGGGCAGGGAATCCCAGCGCGGCGCGCCCAGGTGCTGGAGGAACCAGATGCACGCCAGGTCCACCATCTGCGTCAGCGTGCCGGGTTCCTCGAAGCGGTGCGTGGCGCCGGGGATGACCTCCAGGCGCTTCTCCGTCGTCATCGCGGCGTAGGTGCGGCGGTGGGGCTCCTGCGCGGACGTGTCCTCCGCGCCGACGATGAGCATGGTGGGCGCGCGCACCCGGGCCAGCGTCGCCCCCGGCTGCGCCAGGCGTCCGCCCCGGCACACCACCGCGTCCACCGCCTCCGGCCGCATCGCCGCGGCGGCCAGGGCCGCGGCCGCGCCCGTGTACGCCCCGAAGTAGCCGATGCGCAGGGCGTTGGTGCGAGGCGCGCGCCGCAGCCAGCGCGCCACGCCCGCCAGGCGTCCGCCGAAGAGGCCCAGGTTGAAGCGCAGGTCCCGCTCGCGGCAGGCCTCCTCTTCCGTCGCCGTCAGCAGGTCCACCGCCAGGGTGGCCAGCCCCTCGTTCTGCAGCAGCCGGGCGACTTCCAGGTCCGTGGCGCCGCGGCGGCTGCTGCCGTGGCCCCGGACCATCACCACCACACCAGTGGCGCCCGGAGGCACCTGGAGCAGGCCCCTCAACTCCACCCCTTCCTCCACGGGGATGCGGACCTCTCCGTCCGCGGCGGGCGGCGTCCAGCCTCCCGTGCCTTGTGGCTGTGTCACCAGCCCGCGGACCGCCTTCTCCGAGCCTTCATCCGACCTGCGTGAACCCTGCTTCTTCATGCGGAGTCCCTCCTCTTTGTCGGACTGCGTCGCTGCCGTGCTACACGCGCTACGGACTGGAAGATTGCAGAAGCCGTGCCAGGGTTTTACCGGACACGGGGTGAGCCCATTCTACCAGCGCTTCCCTGGCGCGGTGCGGTGGGGCCGGTGACACTTGGGGGACAAACAGGTGAACCCACCTGTGGGGTCCTGTCGTTTTTACCGGTGGGCCAGGATGAGCTCGAAGGGGCCGGGCAGGACTTCGACGTCCTTGAAACCCGTCTCGTCCAGCACGCGCAGGTAGTGCTCCACCTCGCGCAGGCGGCTCACGCAGGTGTCCACGCCCATGAGGAAGTAGGACCAGAAGAACTGGGCCGCCAGCCGCTCCGGGGTGCGGAACTCCTCGCAGATGAGGACGCGGCCACCGGGTGGGAGCGCGTCGCGCGCGGCCACGAGCAGCGCGCGCGCCGTGTCCGCGGGCCAGTCATGCAGCACTCGCACGAAGCAGAGCGTGTCGTAGCCGCCGGGCAGCGGTTCCCGGAGGAAGTCTCCGCCCTGGAAGCCCAGGCGCTCGGGGGAGAGGCCGAAGCGCTCGCGGGTGCGCGCCACCAGTGGCTCGGTGGCGGGCAGGTTGAACACGTCCACGTGAAGGCCCGGGTGCTCGCTCGCCAGGTGGGCGGCCAGCGTGCCGTCACCACCGCCCACATCGAGCACACGGCCGCCGCGCTCCCAGAGCCGGTCGTGATGGGCGCGGAACGTCTCCAGGATGGGGGGCAGGCCCGCGGCCATGCTGGCCTCGAAGCCCGCCACCTGCTCGGCGGTGCGCGGAGGCCAGTCGAAGGCGGCGGGGGGCATGGAGCGCTCACCGCGCAGCACCTGGGGCAGTTGCCCGTGCAGCTCGTGCCAGGCGTAGCGCTCCCGGTCCTTCTCCAGGGACTGCGGGCCCAGCACGGCCTGGGCGGCCGCGCGCAGGCCGGGGATGGCCTGGTAGCGCGCGGACTCCAGGGCGTCGGTGGGCTGCTCGCGCCGCACCAGCCCCAGGCTCTCCAGGCAGTCGAGCAGCTTGTAGAGCCGCACGGGCACCAGCCGGTGCCGCGCCGCCAGTTCTCCAAGGGTGACGGGGCCCGGCTCCAGGGCGTCCAGCAGCCCCAGGTCCAGGGAGGTCCTCAACACGTCCACGGCGCGGGCGCCGTTGTACAGCAGGTGGAGCAGTGCGCGAGGGGTGGTGGCCAGGGCCGTGGCCTCCCCCTTCATGGCTGTTCCACCTGCATCCTGGCCGCGTGCGCCATGGGGCAGCCGCCGCCTGGAGGGGCCCGGTTGGCGCCCGGGGCGATGCCGCCCTCGCGTTGCCACCCGGACGTCAGCTCCAGCCGCACGTCCCAGAGCTGGCGGAACAGCGGCAGCGTCATCCGCCCCGCGAGCACCTGCGTGGGCAGCCCATCCAGCGCCTTCACGGAGCGGTCCACGCCGATGGTGCGGCGCACCAGCTGGAAGTGGGCATGGAGCCAGCCCTGGAAGGCCTCGTCCATGTCCACCAGCTGCTCGCAGATTCGCTTCAAGTCGTCCGGGCCACCCGCGGTGTACACGGACGCCAGCGCCAGCCCGCGCCGCGCGAGCAGTCGGTCCAGGGCGCCTTCCAGACCCTGCGCCACCCGCCGCAGCATGTTGTAGCCGGGGGACTCCTGGCCGCTGCCGTTGCCCAGGCTGCGCCGGATGACCTGGTAGGTGTCCGGCGTCATCGTCTCCAGGATGGCCAGCTCCTGCTTCACCGCCTGGAGCACCCGGCAGATGCGCTCCAGCCGCGACGAGGCCGCCCACAGCGCGTCCCGGTCCAGCTCGGCCACGACTTCCACCGCCTCGCGCGAGGCCAGCTTCAGCCAGAGCTCCTGCGCCTGGTGCACCACCTGGAACATCAGCTCGTCGTGGGCGACGCGCTCGCCGTCCGGCGCCTGCAGCGACAGCAGCGTGGGTGTCTTGAGGTAGACCTCGTAATCGAGCTCGCCCTTGCCCACCCACTTCTTCAAGAGGGGGTTGAAGAGGGGTTCTGCCAGTTCGAGTCGTAGTCTTTCAGCGTAACTGTAATCGATGGACGCGCTCATGCGGCCCTCCTGAGTGGGGGGTAGCTCGGAAGGTGTGGAATCGCGGGCACCGTCCCAACGGTACCCGCGGGCATGTCATCCGGCGTTCAGGGGGCGGGCGTCGGGGTGGGTGGCCGGGGCTTCAGGTGGAAGGCGCGCAGGCGCTGGGCCAGCTCCTCGCCCTGCACGCTTTTAGAGATATATCCGTCCGCACCGGACGCGAGCGCCAGTGAGCGCAGCTTTGATTCGTCGGATGCTGAATAAAGGATGAACTTCGTCTTCGGCAGCGCGTACTGGCGCGCCAGGTTGACGACCTTGTCGCCCTTGAGGGCGGGGAAGTTCACGTCGATGAGGACGAAGTCCGGCTCCACCGAGCGGACGAGGTTGGAGACACCCAGCGCGGAGGTGTGCGTGAGCACCTCGAAGCCGTAGGCGCTCAGCGAGCGCTGTACGAGGTCGAGCAGGTCCGGGTCGTCGTCCACCACCAGGACGCGCGCTTTTTCTTCAGACATGGGTTCTCCCTAGATGCTTTCGAATCATCTCGAGCAACTGGTCACGATCAAGGGGCTTGGTGAGGTACGCGGTGCAACCGGCCTCGTGTGCCTTGTCCTGGTACTCCCGCCCCGCGTGTGCCGTCACCGCGATGACGGGAACATTGGCCGCGGCGGGTAGGGCTCGCAACCTGCGGGTGACTTCCCAGCCGTCCAGGCGGGGGAGCGACAGGTCCATCAGGATGAGGTCCGGGGCGTCGCGGATGGCGCGCTCCAAGCCGTGCTCGCCGTCCTCCGCTTCAATGACTTCGAAGTGGCCGTTGAGGTAGCGGCGGACGATGTCGCGGTTCTGCGCGCTGTCCTCCACATAGAGGATGCGGGCCAGCTTGCCGGCGCTGGCGGCGCGCTGGGACAGCAGCAGGCCCTTGGCCTGGGCGATGACGTCCTCCAGCGCGTGGCCGCCCTTCTTCACGAAGCCGGCGAAGCCGTCACGCAAGAGGGCCTCTTCCTCCGCGGAGAGCGTCTTGCCGGTGAGCACCACCACGGGCACCTGGAGCTTCTCCGCGCGCAGCCGGCGCAGGACTTCGAAGCCGTCCAGGTTGGGCATCATCAAATCCAACACCACCAGGGCGGGAGGGGAGACGCGCGCCTTGAGCAGGGCGTCCTCGCCGCTGCGGGCCTCGGAGGTGGAGAAGCCGGCGCGGCGCAGGTTGCGGCTGACCAGCTCGCGGGTGGCCGAGTCGTCGTCCACCACCAGCACTTCGCCCACGCTGGTGGTGGCGCCGGGGGCCTGGTGGAGGCTTCGCTGCACCACCTCCACCAACCGCTCCGGCTCCACCGGTTTGACGAGGTACTCGCACGCGCCCAGGGAGAAGCCGCGCGCGCGCTGCTCCTCCACGGAGATGAGGATGACGGGGATGCCGGCCAGCGAGGGCTCGCTCTTGAGCTGGCTGAGCACCGACCAGCCGTCCAGCTTGGGCAGGTGGATGTCCAGGAGGATGGCCTGGGGCCGCAGCTCGCGGGCCCGCTTGAGGGCGGCGATGCCGTCCTCGGCCACCACCACCTTGAAGCCGGCGGGCTCCAACTGCCCGGCCACCAGCTGCTGGATGAGCGGGTCGTCGTCCACCACCAGCACCGTGCTGCCCGGCTGCGCCATGGTGCCCACGTGCTGGGCCACTTCCGCCACGGGCACGCCGCGCTCCAGGTGCGGCCCGCCGCCGTTGTCCGGCGACTCCAGGGTGGTGGGCAGGCGCACCGTGAAGGTGGTGCCGCGGCCCAGCGTGGACGTCACGGACACGTTGCCGCCCAGCACGCGGGACAGCTCACGGACGATGGCCAGCCCCAGTCCGGTGCCGCCCACCTTGCGCGTGGTGGAGCCATCCACCTGGCGGAACTTCTCGAAGATGAAGGGCAGCTGGTCGGACGGGATGCCGACGCCGGTGTCCTCCACCGTCATGATGACTTCGCCGCCCGCGGGGACCAGGCTCAGCGACACCTCGCCCGCGTCGGTGAACTTGGCGGCGTTGCTCAGCAGGTTGAGCATGATCTGCCGCAGCTTCAGCGCGTCCGAGCGGAGCATGCGGGCGGACGGGTCGATGTTGGTGGTGAGGGCCACGTCCTTGCCCTTGAGGTACTCCTTCACCGTGGCCAGGCACTCCTCGGCCAGCTCCTGCACGTCCACCTGCTCGGTGACGACCTCCACGCGGCCGGACTCAATCTTGGACAGGTCCAGGATGTCGTTGATGAGCGCCAGCAGCGTCTTGGCGTTCGTCTTCACGACGTTGAGGTCGCGGCGGCCGTGCGCCGTCAGCCGCTGGCCCTCCTCGCGCATCAGCAGGTCGCAGTAGCCGATGATGCCGTTGAGCGGGGTGCGGATTTCGTGGCTGAAGTTGGCCAGGAACTCGCTCTTGAGGCGGGCGGCGGCCTCCGCCTCGCGGGCGCGCTCCTCCTCGTTGCGCTTGGCCACCGCCAGCTCCTGGGCCAGCCGGTCCAGGTCCTCGTTCTGCTGACGGATGATTTCCATCTGCAGCGCGCGCTGCTGGTAGGACGCCAGCGAACGGGCGGACACGGCGCGCGTGCGCTTGATTTCCTCCAGGCTGGCGGCGAGCTGCTTGTTGGCCGCCTCCAGCTCCGCCTTGGACGCGCGCAGCATCTCTTCATGCTGCTTGCGCTCGGTGATGTCCTCCGTGACGCCCATCACGTAGCGGGCCACGCCGTGCTCGTCGAGCAGGGGCAGCTTGCGCGTGGCGAAGATGCGGTCCACGCCGTCGGCGCGGGCCACCTCCTCGAAGGACCTCATCTGCTTGGATTCGAGAATCTCCGAGTCGATGGCGATGAACGACTCGGCCTGCTCCTTGGGGAAGTAGTCGTGGTCCAGCTTCCCCAGCAGCCACTGCTTGGTGACGCGGAAGGCGTCCGCGAACGTCTTGTTCGCCACCACCAACCGGCGCGTCTGTGCGTCCTTCACGAAGAGGACGAACGGAATCGCGTCGATGATGTTTTCCATCAAGTAGTTGGTGCGCTCCAACTGCACCGCGGTGGCGGTGTGGCGGCGGCGGTCCGCCGTCATCCGCAGCTCGCGCTGCACCACGGGCACCAGCCGGCTGAAGCGGTCCTCGGTGATGTAGTCGAGCGCCCCGGCGCGCACGCTGGCCTCCAGCGTGTCCTCGCTCCAGTCGCGCGACAGCACCACGAAGGGCAGCTCCTTGCCGTGCTTGCTCCACAGCGCCTGGACCTCGGCGAAGCCCATGTCGGGGACTTCCGAGCCGCACAGCACCAGGCCCCACGTGCGTGACAGCGCGGCCTCCGCCGCGGCCGCCGTGGTGGCGCGCTCCGTCACCACCGTCACGCCCGCGCGCTGGAGGGCTTCCTCCACGCGCTGGCACTCACGCTCGCCGGCCACGAGCAGGAGGGACGCATTGTCCGCCGGAGACTCAGAGGGAGGCTGCGAGGAGGCCATGGCTCAGTTCGCCCCGAAGACCAGCGCGGTCAGCGTGGTGTTGATGTGGAACCCCGAATAGATTTCGAAGTGCACGTTCATACCAGCGGCGGTGGGCGCGGCCTTCAGCGTTTCCGCCAATTGCTGCGCGGTGTTGGTGGCGCTGGCGTACCACATGCGTCCACCACAGTGAAAAAGCAGGGCGGCCTGGGGGTTCTGGACCCTGCGGGGTACCTCGTCGGTGAAGAAGCTGCGCGTCATGCCGGCCATGTCGCCCAGCTTCATCAGCTCCAGCTCGGTGCCTTCCTCCAGCAGGTTGGCGAAGAGGATGGAGCCATCCTCCTGCGGGCTCCAGGCGGCGCGGATGAAGTATTCGCGGCCCACGCGCAGGGCGGTGGGGCGCACGGCGAAGCCGCGGGGCGTGCCGAACTCCAGCTCGTCCACGCCCACGCCCAGGATTTCCGCGTAGCGTTTGGCCGCCGGGTGCCCGTCGATTTCGAGCGCGCGGGTGTGGCTCTCATCCACCTTGGTGATGGTGAGCTTCTCACCGGTGGGCACGTACCAGTGGGAGCGGAGCGCGGCCCAGGGCGCGCTCGTCTTGAAGAGGGCCACCAGCACCGCGTCGGTGGCGACCTCGCCGTCCACGTGGACCATGGCGGACTGCTTGGCCGGGTCGCGGTTGGTGTCGCTGGCGCCGCCGCCCACCAGCACCAGCGTCTGGCACTTCTCGAGGATGCCGAGCAGCAGCTCTTCCTTCTTGTAGCGGAAGCCGTCGTCAATCACGAGGCCGACGAACCGGCGCGGGTCCAGGTCCTGCTGCCGCACGCCCAGGTCCTCGCACGCGCGCTTGATGGAGGCGGCGCCCGCGCTGATGGCGTCCACGGACAGGCCGGTGCCCAGGCCCAGGCCCACCTCGAAGTCACCGAAGAGGGCGCTCATCACCACGCTGCCCTCGTGGATGCCGGTGTTGTCCAGCTCGCCCGCGGTGGTGGCGCCAATCAGGCGCGTGCCCGCCGGCAGCCGCTGACGCACGGCGCGGTTGAGGGCGTGCTGGTCACGCTCCCGCGAGGCGAACATCGTCACCAGGCGGGGCGTGTCGCTGCCCAGTTGACTCAGGAGGTCCTCCGCGGCGGCATCTGGCTCCCTCAGCGTGGTGCGAGCCGTCTGCATCTTGACCTGAGCCATGGAGGAACTCCGGGGTGCGCGAGCGGGGGTTAGAGGCCGCTGCCGGGGTGCCGAGTATGACAGGCGCCGGTGCACTGCTGGAAAGACTCAGCGCCGCCCCCCACGTACATGCTCTCGATGGGTCCAAATTGCGCCACGTGACTGTCCGGGTAGCTCTTGTGGCAGGACAGGCATGCGGCCTTGCTCGTGCGCTGGATGCTCTCCTTGGTGAGGTGACAGGACGAGCACTGGTGGAGCGGTGCGTCAAAGCGGTTGGACCGGGAGTGGATGAAGTGGGTGCGCACGAAGATGGGGCCCTCCAACTCGAAGGCGAGCGGGGCGTGGCACCCGGCGCACGCGGCGCGGTTGTCGTTGGCGTGCAGCACCACGCCCAGCTCGCCGCCCTTGCTGTGGCAGGAGGTGCAGGGGCCGGTGGTCAGCTTGGGCTGGGTGCGCTGCGGGGTCCCCACCTGGATTTCAATGGTCGTCGTCCCGGGGATGTCCTCGCCCAGGTACGCGCGGCGGCCCTTCACCGTCACCAGGTAGGTGCCGGGCACCGCGTTGTCCGGCAGCTTGAACTGCCAGGTGTCCGTGTTGGGCTGGTTCCAGAGGTTCGGGTCCACGAAGGCGCCGCCGAAGAGGACGTTGGCGAAGGGGAGGGTGGCGAACTGGGAGAAGACGCCGTCGCGCTCGGGCGTGGCGACCACCTGCTCGTCCACTTCGGGGTCCAGGAAGGCCTCCAGGGCGACGATGGAGCGGATGGGCTGGATGTTCTGCGCCGGCCCGATGATTTGCGTCATCAGCATGCGCTCGCGGTGCTTGCGCCGGTAGTAGGTGGTCGTCGCGTCGAAGAAGGCCCGGTAGTACTGCAGCCCGGAGTCGGTGCCGTCGGGGGCCACTTCGTTGTAGGGCGGCAGGTATCCCTTGTCGTGGAGCCGGTTGCCCGCGCCGTCCCGCAGGGTGAGCTGGAAGCTGATTTCCGTGCCGGGGGCATAGGTGCCGTCCGGGCGAGGCGGGGTGAGGGCCTCCACGCCAATGCGGAAGCCGTAGGTGTAGCGCCCGTCGCGCACCTGCTCCACCGGGATTTCGTAGGGCGCGGCCGGACGCAGGCTCCAGCGCAGGCGCAGCGTGCGGGTGTCAGAGCGCAGCGTGAGCGTCTGGCGCTGGGCGTGCTCGTACGCGTTGCGCAGCTCCAGGATGGCCTCTTCCTCGAAGTCGGTGGAGGCCGAGCAGTCGTCGGGCGTGGCGCAGCCGGAGGCCGTCTGGATGCCGCGGAAGCGGCGGATGAAGAAGTCATCCATGCCCGCACGGCGCTGATGCTCGGTGCCCGCGTTGAGCAGGATGGGGACGCCGGTGAGTCGGCCGCGCGAGTCCACCGGTTCCACGATGAAGTGGCTGGGCAGGTCCATCCACGCCGCGTTCCGGAAGAAGCGGCGGCGGGTATAGGGCCCCGGGGCGCCAATGGACTCCTGGTCCACCTGACGCACGCCCCACCAGCCCAGGCCGCCGAAGTCGCTCTGGGCGATGAGGTTGCGCAGGCCCTCGTCCCGGGTGGAGGTGACGAAGGTGCGGATATCAATCTGGTTGATGAAGAAGGTGGAGCCCTCGCGCACGCGCAGCGGCTGTCCCACGCCGTTCTTCACCTCGAGCGCCAGCGCCACCGCGGGCGTCTTGTTGCCAGGCCACGGCCAGCCACCCAGCAGCGACTGGGGGTCCGCGTCCAGGAGCGTCTTGTCCGCGGACCGCGCGTCCAGCGAGGCCGTCTCCAGCGAAGCCGTGTCCAGCGAGGCCATGTCCAGCGCCTGCGCGTCCAGCGAGGCTGCGTCCGGGGCATCCTGTCCGCCGCAGGCGAGCATCAGCCCCGCGAGCGACGCGAGCAGGGCCCGGGGGGCTCCAAGTCCACCCATGGTGCAACTCCTCGTACGTGTAAAAGCCGACGCCGCCATGGCGCCTGGGGCCAGTGGGCCGTGTAACCCGTCGCCTATGGGGCGGTGTGGGCTGGGCCTCTCCCGTTTCCGGGTTTCCCCGGTTCGAGCCTTTTTAGCCGTACGAAGATTATCTGCAACCAGCAGATTTGTTCAACTTCTGGGAAAACAATCCGCCTGGAGTCAAACCTGCTGTGTTTTCAAGGAGATGAATGCCTGCCCCGCAGGGTCGCCTCACCTACAAGGTCATACCTGCACTTCATTCACTGAGCAGGATTCCTTGTTTGTCCTGCGGGGAAGTTCAATTGTGAATTCCGCGCCTTCCCCGATTCGACTCTGGACGTGGATGGTGCCCCCGTGGGCCTCGACGAGTTGGCGGACGATGTAGAGCCCCAAACCGGCGCCGGGGTGCTGTCCGCCGGCATGGACGCGCTGGAAGCGGTGGAACAGGCGCTGCTGTGCTTCCACGCCAATGCCGATGCCTCCGTCCCGGACGGCGAAGCGGACGCAGTGGGTGTCGGCCTGGACGCGCAGCTCCACGGGGTGGCCGCGGCCGAACTTGAGGGCGTTGCTCAGCAGGTTGGTGACGACGCGGTCCAAGCGCTGCCGGTCCCACTGGCCGGTGGCGCCTTCCTCCACGCGGATGCTGAGGGCGCAGCCCGCGGCGTTGGCCTGGTCGCGGTGGCGCTCCACCACCTCTCGCACCAGGTGCGCCAGGTCCAGCGGCTCCGTGTCCAGCACCATGCGGCCCGCCGACAGGCGGGACAGGTCCAGGAGGTTGTGCACCAGCCGGCCCAGGCGCAGCGTCTCGCCCTCGGCTCCGGCCAGGCCTTCGCGCAGCCGCGTGTCGGAGGTGCCGGCGCTCTGCATGGACATGCGCCGCAGCCGCAGCTGGAGCGAGCTGAGCGGGTTGCCCAGGTCATGCGCGGCGATGCCAATCAGCTCCAGCGCGCCCTGGGCCTGCGCCAGCAGCCGGGCGTTGTCGAGCGCGAGCGCGGCGCGCGCCGCCAGTTCTTCCATGAAGGCCCGGTCCACCTCGCCGAAGCGGCGGTGCGTGCCGGTGGACATCAAGCACAGCGCGCCCAGCACGCGCGAGCCCACCGCCAGCGGCACCGTGAGGGCGGACGTCACGCCCAGCGCGCCCAGCAGCTCGCCGTGCGCGCTGCCTTCCAGCGCCGGCGTGAGACGGGCGCTGTCCAGCTCCGGCAGCAGCTCGCTGCGACCCGTGCGCACCACGCGGGAGGGGCCCACCTCGCCGTCCTCCGGACAGCGCAGCAGCGGCTCCCACATGCGGTGGGTGGCGGCGATGTCCTCGCAGGCCACCGCGTGCGGACGCACCGTGCCGTCCTCGGAGGGGAGGAAGAGGATGCAGGCGTCGGCCACCTCGGGCACGCACAGCCGGGTGAGGGCCTCGCCCACTTCGCGCGCGCCTGACAGCGGCTGGAGCACGCGACCGGCTTCCGCGAAGAGCGCCTGGGCCCGCTCCATCCGGCGGCGCTCGGTGATGTCGCGTGTCACCTTCACGAAGCCGCGCAGTCGCCCGTGCGCGTCGTACAGCGCGGTGAGCAGCGTCTCCGCCCAGAAGCGGCTGCCATCGCGGCGCACCCGCCAGCCCTCCGCCAGCAGGCGTCCCTCGCGCGCGGCCCGCTCACGGTGCGCGCGGGGCACGCCAGCGGCCACCTCGTCCACCGGATAGATGCGGTCCGCGTCGCGTCCGGCGAGCTCCACCTCGGACCAGCCCGTGAGGCGCTCGGCGCCCGCGTTCCACGCCGTCACCCGGCCGTGCCGGTCCAGGAAGCACAGCGCATAGTCCGTCACCCCGTCCATGAGGAGCTGCAGGTGCTGCTCGCTGGACTCGTGGCGCGCGTGCAGCGGCGCCAGCGCGCGGTGGAGCACGAAGCCCAGCGCCGCCACGCAGGCCAGACCGAGCAGCCCCGCCAGCACGGCCTGGGGCAGGGCGCCGTGGCCCACGGGCGTGCTGGCTTGCGCGTAGACGGCGGACAGCAGCGTCGCGAGCAGCAGCAACCCGGCGAACAGGCAGGCGGACAGGCCCGCGCTCACTCGCTGAGCGAACGTCCAACGGCGCATCATGTGGTGACTCCCCCCCAAGGCACCCTGTCGGGCGTGCCGTCGGTAAGGAAAGCATCACCGATACTGCACGCTGGAAGACATCGTCCTGGTGGACGGGGTGGGTCCGCCCCAGGGGGGGCTCGGGCCGTGCGGTGCGGGCCTCCGGAGGGCGCTCCGTCCGACGAAAGGCCGTCACGGGAGGCTGTCATGGAATGGCCTTCATCCGGACGGGGGGTTATGAGCGGACGTCCATGTCTCTCGTCGAAGGTTCGAAGGTCCGCTACCTCCCGCAGCCCGAATGGGGTGTGGGGCATCTGTTGTCGCTGCAGGAGGACGGCGCCAAGGCGCTCGTCGCCTTTCCCGCCCGGGAAGACGCCCCGGTGCTGGTGTCCACCAAGGGGGGCGCCCTGGTGCAGTACCCGCTGCCTCCGGGCGAGCCGGTCATCACCTACAAGGGCCGCCTGGCGCTGGTGGTGCGCGAGGAGCCGGGGGCGCGCGGCCTGCGCCGCTACGTGCTGCGCTACGTGGAGAACGACGAGGAGGACGAGCTCCCCGAGTCCTCGCTGCGCGCGCTGCCGCCCCGCTCCGACCTGCTGACCACCCTGCGCGAGGGCCGCGTGGGCGAGGCGAGGGCCTTCACGCTGCGCAAGCAGGCGCTGGTGCTGGACGACGAGCGCCGCTGTGACGCGCTGGGCGCGCTGCTGGCCAGCCGCATCATGGTGAAGCCGCACCAGGTGGGCGTGGTGCAGCGCGTGTTGTCCGCCAGCCGTCCGCGCTTCGTGCTGGCGGACGAGGTGGGCCTGGGCAAGACGATTGAGGCGGGCATGGTGTTCAGCGCGCTGCGCCTGTCCGGACTGGCGCGCCGCTGTCTGGTGGTGGCGCCCAGCCACCTCACCGTGCAGTGGCTGGTGGAGCTGTTCCACAAGTTCAACCAGCTCTTCACGCTGATGGATTCGGACCGCTACGCGCAGTCCCTGAAGGAAGCGCCGGAGGTGTCTCCCTGGGCGCGCTTCCCACTGGTGGTGACCAGCCTGGAGTTGCTCCAGCGCAGCGAGGAGCACCGCCGCGCGCTGGCCGGCGAGGACGCTTTCTGGGATTTGGTCATCATCGACGAGGCGCACCACCTCAAGGGCGAGCGCGCCTTCGAGGCCGCGCAGGTGCTGGCGAAGAACACGTGGGGCCTGTTGCTGCTCACCGCCACGCCCATGCAGTTGGACCCGGCGGAGTACCACGGCCTGCTCACCCTCATCGACGCGGCCACGGCGCCCTCCGTCGCGGGCTTCGAGGAGCGGCTCAAGCGTCAGGAAGAACTGTCCGCCGCGGTGCGCGCGCTGATGGAGGGTGGCAAGCCGTCCGCCGCGGTGCAGGCGCTGGCGAAGCGCTTCCCCGAGGACGCGAAACTGTCCTCGCTGAAGGACCGCGACGCGCTGCTGCAACACCTGTCGGAGACGTACAGCCTCAGTGACCGGCTGGTGCGCAACCGCCGCGCGGTGGTGGGCGGCTTCTCCACGCGCCGGCTGCACCGCCACCCGGTGACGCTGCCCGCCGAGGAGCTGAAGGTCCGCGACGCCGCGCTGGCGGTGCTCGCCGGGGCCAGCCTGCGCGGCGCGCCGCTGGGCAACGTGCTGCGCCGGCTGGAGTCCAGCCCCGCCGCCTTCGCGGGCGCGGTGCGCGCCAACCCCGTGTTCAAGGGGCATGCGGACGCGCTGCGGTTGCCGTCGCGCGACGCGAAGTTCGGCGCCTTCCTGGGCGTGCTGCGCGGCGTCTGGAAGTCGGAGCCGGCGGCGAAGGTGCTCGTCTTCACGGAGAGCCGAGACACGCTGGACGCGCTCCAGTCCGAGCTGGGCCGCGAGGGCGTGGAGGCGCTGGGCTACCACGGTGATTTGCCCCTGGTGGAGCGCGACCGGCAGGTGGCGCGCTTCCGTGACCCGGAAGGGCCCAAGGTGCTGCTGTGCACCGAAGTCGGTGGCGAGGGCCGCAACTTCCAGTTCGCGCACCACCTGGTGCACTACGACCTGCCTTGGAGCCCGGCCACGGTGGAGCAGCGCATTGGCCGCCTGGACCGAATCGGCCAGACGCACCCGGTGGAGATTCACGTCTTCGACCCGGCGGGCACGCTGGCCTCCGACGTGCTGATGCTGCTGGCGGACGCGGTGGGCGTCTTCGGCGAGACGGTGGGCGGCCTGGACGCGGTGCTGGAAGAGGTGGAGGCGCGGCTGGCCGAGCTGGCGCTGATGCCGCGCGAGGCCCGCATGGCCTACGCGCAGGAGCTGAAGGCCCGCGTGGAGGCGGCGCGCGCGCAGGTGAAGCGCGCGTATGACCCGCTCCTGGATGTGCGCAGCTTCGACCGGCCCGCGGTGGAGCGCCTGGTGAAGCGTGCGCAGGAGCGCATGGGCATCGAGGCCGACGAGGAGGACGAGGACGGCGAGGCGGAGGCGTCCGGCGTGGAGGATGGCCTGTGGGGCATCGCGCGCGACCTGGACGAGCGGCTGGAGGAGACGGTGACGGAGCTGGCGCGCCGGGTGGGCATCGGCGTGGACACCGACGAGCAGGTGGAGGCCTTCCAGGTGGCCTTCCAGTTCGGCCACGCGCTGAAGGTGGACGGGCTGCCGGGCATCGACGTGATGGAGGACCGCACGCAGCTGGGCACCTTCTGGCGCGACACCGCGGTGGAGGCGGAGGAGCTGGAGTACTTCGCCACCGGCCACCCGCTGGTGGAGGCGCTCTTCGGCTTCCTGCGAGACGGCCCCTACGGGCGCAGCGCCTTCCGCTTCATCGAGCGGCGTGGACCCCAGAAGGGACGCGGCGTGGAGCTGCTTTTCCACGCCCAGTTGCCGGAGCCAGAGGACACGTCCCCTGGCGCCCGGGTGCCCAGCCGCCAGCTGGCGCGCTTCCTGGAACGCACGCTGCTGCACGTGGCCGTGGTGGACGGCGCCGGCGGCCCCAAGGCCGACACCGCGCTGCTTCCCGCGCTGGAGACGGAAGGGCGCTCGCTCAAGGGCGACGAGGTGGCGCGCGCCTTCCCGGGCTTCGCGGACTTCGTGGACGCGGCGGTGCCCGTGGGCCAGAAGGCCGCCGAGGCGGAGCTGGCGAAGCTGGCCACCCGGGCGCGCAAGGCCATTGAAGCCGAGCGCGACGCCGCCGTGGCCCGCCTGCGCTTGTCCCTGGGACACCAGGGCCTCTCCACGGAGGCCGTGGAGGCGCAGCTGGACGCGGAGCGTAACCACTACGCCCGGCTGCTGGACGCGCTGGCGGGTGCCAAGGTGGTGCTCGACTCCGCCTGCGGCTTCGTCCTCAACCGCTGAGGCGCCCCGCCCAATGTCCGCCTGTTGACGCGCGATGTCGTGTTGCTGGGACTTCCAGAGTTTCTGCTTTTGTTCTCCTAGTGAAATCGCGCGTCTTCAGGATGGCGGGCCATTTGACCGATTCCTCAATCAACGAGAAATAGGATGGTGGAGGCTCGCATGATCCACCGAGGCACCCCACGCACACGACGTCAGTCGGGACAGGCCGCGGTGGAAGCGGCGCTGACCCTTCCGCTGGTGGTGTTCCTTGTCCTGGGGACACTGCAGCTCTTCATGATGCTCCAGGCCCGCATCCTGGCGCAGGTGGCGGCATACCGGGCGGTGCGCGCGGGCAGCATCAACCACGGCAACTGCCTGCCGATGATGCACGCGGCGCTGGTGACCATGCTGCCCACGGTGGCGCGCACGGACAGCGCGGAAAACCTGGCGGCGGCCTTTTCCCCCCGCCGTCACAACCAATTCCGGGTGCGCAGCTCCTACGGGCGCGACTTCAACGAGCCGTTGATTGAAATCGTCCGGGAGTCGCCGGATGCCGGCTGGGCGCAGGAGCTGACGGGGGGCGAGGACCTGCTCTTTGATCAGCCCACGGACAACGCGGCGGCGCTTCGGGCCCGCACGTTGGAGATACGCATGGTGGCCTGGTACTACATGCGCGTCCCCTTCGCGAACTGGGTGATGAGCCGCATGCTGCTGGCCCACTTCCGGCTGCGGCGCTACACGGCGGCCAACCCGCTGATGCCGGTGCAGCGCCGCTCCGCGTGGTGGGGCGAGACGAGCGCCACGCTGGGGCGCGACGGTTGGCCCGGCGGTGATTTGGGCACGCGCATGGTGCGCTGGAGCGACGAGGGACACTTCGTGTTCCCCATCCAGGTCAACGCGGCCATGCGAATGATGACGCCCGTCATGTCCGAGTACTTCATGGGAGGTCCCGCGTGCAATCTCCACGGCTCGTGAGGCACTCGCGGCGAGGCCAGGCGCTGGTGCTGTTCGCGCTGACGCTGCTTCTGCTGACGTTGATGGTGCTGATGACGCTGGGCTTCGGCATGCGCGCCAAGGAGCGCGTCGAAATCCAGATGGCCGCCGACGCGGCCGCCTACAGCCAGGCGGTGGCCACGGCGCGCGCCTTCAACGCCATCGCGGTGATGAACCGCGCCCAGGTGGCGCACATGGTGGCCATGGCCGGCACCCAGTCGCTCATCAGCCACAGCAGCCAGGAATACGCGGCGCACGACGTGGCCTGCCCCGGCTCCATCCCGCCGCCGGTGTGGTTCGCCGCGGACGCGGCCGCCGCCATGCAGGTGCAGCAGCTCCAGGGGCGGGCCGGCAACATGTTCCAGGCCGGGCTCAACATCTACGGCAAGCTCCTGAGCGAGCACATCGCGGAGCAGGAGCTCACCCGGCGTGTCGCGCAGGCGGTCAGCTCGGAGCTCCGCGCGCCGCCCGAGGGCGCGGCCAAGAGCTTCTCCGAGCTCAATGGGGGCAACGACGTCCCGGAGCGCGACGCCGTCATCCAGTCCATCAAGGCGGGCACCTATGGCTGCGGCGTGGGAGACGGAGCGCTCTGCCCTTCGGGCGGCGGCACCCCCGCGCTCAACGCCACCATGGGGAGCATGGGGTGGACGTGGGTCCACAACCGTCCGGGAGGCACCGCCGGTTTCGGCACCGGCGGCGCCGCCATCTCCACCAGCTTCCGCCGCTACGGCTCGGTGTCGCAGATGGACCCCGCGTCGTACCACACCGTGTCGGGCCGCAACTCGACGGCGCATGACCACGGGCGCGTCGTCATCCCCACGCGCTGCACCAGAGCGCCGACGCTTCCACCCATCGCGACGGATGCATGGGTGATGTCCGACGAGGAGCAGACGCACGAGGACCAGCACGTCTACGGCGCGCGTATGCCCCCGGGCCAGGCGCCGGAGGACGGCAAGCCGCCCTACGAGACGCACACGCTGGGCGCGTGCGTCGTGTGCCCCGGCATCTGGCCCTACTCCGTTGGCTACAACGTGGACGAACTGCACGCCGGCGCGTCCAACCACTATGGCCAGCCCAAGCTGTACAGCATGCTGTACCGGGACTACGCGAGCGCGGAGCGCCAGGCCCGTCCGGACCCGTGGAACCTCTTCTTCCGCTTCCGCTTCGCGGGGACCGAAACAGAGTTCGACAACAGCAGTCCGCTGGGCCGCATTCGCCCCACGGGCCGCGAGGACGTGCACCGCAACCAGGTGGCCCTCTCCGCCGGCATGGTCTACTACCACCGACCCCGGCCCGCGGCGCAGGGCGGCGGCTGGCGCGAGCCTCCCAACTTCCTCAACCCCTTCTGGCGCGCCACGCTGGTGAGCGCGGAGGGCGCCCGGGATGACCGGCCCGCGGACAGCCTGTCCGCCGCGGGCTTCGCCGGACACGCGCGGGCACTGCGCGAACTGCACTCCGTGGGCTACCGGGGCGGTGGCCCTGGCGACAGGGGCTACTGACATGCGGGCTCGCCACGCACGAGGCCAGTCGCTGGTGGAGACGGCGCTGGGGACGATGGTGTTCGTCACCATCCTGCTGTTCGGCATCTACTTCGCCGAGGTGGGCGCGCTGACGCTCAAGGTGCAGGAGGCCGCCAACTTCGCGATGTGGAACGCCACCGGCCGGGTGATGCACGACCCGCAGGACAATGAGTGGGGCCGACGGGGCACGGTGCTCGCCGCCGAGGCGGAGGCCAACGGCCGCTACGCGGACTTCGACGGACGTCAGCGCATGGGCCGCACGGGCGTGGCCGTCCAGCAGGCCATTGCCCGCGCGCAGCCCATCCAGGTGGATTGCCGCCCGGAGCTGCCGGGCACCGTGCGCGGCCTCTCCATGGCGGATGCCGACCCGGACCTCGCCGGCACCATCGCCATGGGGACGCAGGGCATGGGGTGCACCGCGTCCTCGAGCATTCGCGGCGTCCGGATTGGCCGCTATCTGGAGAATGGCCGGGAGGGGTTCTTCAAGGTGTCGCAGCGCCGGGCCGCTGATGCCTTCACGGTGTGCGCCGCCGGGCGTGCCTCGGGCGGCCGCTGCACGGCGCGCTTCGGCATGCTGCTGGATGACTGGGGGCTGGGCGGCGTGGAGGAGGGAAGGGCCTGCGCGCTCAACATCAACGGCGCGCGCCGGTGCGCCAACCCGGACTACTACGAGTGGGCGCAGCGCGTGTACCGGGCCAACGGTGCGGGTGGCAACGACGGCTCCGCGCTGGCGGTGCTGACCGGCGCGGCTGGCGTCAACGAGGACCAGTTCTTCATGAGCTTCCGTGGCGAGGAGAACAACTACGAGGAGAACCTCGGCTCCACGCACGCCGGCGGCCAGACGCGCTGGGAGGTGACGCCCTTCGACGCGCCCAACATCCGCTCGCACAACGTGGGCCGGGTGAACCATTGGCTCGGGGTGCCGCGGTGACGTGGCGCCGGGGGCTGCTCGTCACGGCGTGCCTGCTCGGCGCGGCGCCGGTGGTGGCCCAGGGCACGGCGGCGAAGGCACCCGTGGCTGCACGGGGCTCGGCAAGCAAGGCACCCGCCGCGTCTCCGGCGCAGCCCGATGCTTCCGCGCGGCCGCGCTTCGCCTGGCCCCGCGTGCAGGTCATCGACACCGTCGAGTCGAATGAAATCGTCGAGGCAGGGGGCATCCCCGTCGCGCTGCGCGCCGTGCACGCGAAGGAGCGGATGGATGACCTGGTGCAGCGCTTCGCGGACGCCTTCATCCAGGCGGGCCTGCACGTGCCTCCGGGGCATGAGCAGCCGCAGCTCGCCAGCGGCGCGGTGATGCTCACCGCCATCGACGGCCACCGGGGCATCACCTACACCGTCATCTTCCAGCCGCAGCCGGACCGCACCACGAAGATGTACCTCGGTGAGGCCAATCACGCCCTGCGCAGGGACCCGGCGGCGGCGGGGGACTTCGCGCCCATGCCGCCCCAGGCCAGCCAGGTGCTGCGCGTCAACAGCGAGAGCTCACGGACGCTTGCCTTCCATGTCCCCCTGTCTGGCGAGGCCGTGGACGCCTTCTACGCCCAGGCGCTCACGCGCGCGGGCTGGAGGCTGGAGGAAGGGGAGACGTCCTTCTACGTGCGCGCGGGCGAGGAGCTGCGCGTGGTCCACGAGTCGGGCGAGGCCAACCTGCGGGCCGTGGTGCTGGTGTACCGCGGCGGACGGAGCGTGCCGCCGCCGCCCGGGCCCGCCGCCGTCGTGCGCTGACGCTCAGGCGCGCAGCTTCTCGCGCAGCGCCTTGGCGCGGCCCTGCATGTCCGGATCCATGCTCGTCAGCTCAACGGACTTCAGGCGCTGGTCCAGGCTCTGCGGCACCTTGGTCTTCAGCTTGCCTTCCTCCCCGAGGACCTCCAGCTTCGCCAGCGCCTTGTCGACGATGCGCTCGCGCGGGTGGTCCAGCAGGCTGTCGAGGAAGTACGCGTCCTCGGGCAGCTCCGGGTACTTCTCCAGGTAGTCCACCACGGCCTTCACCCAGTCGGCGCGCGTCTCGGACTCCGTCACTTTCTGCATGGCCTGCTTCTGGGCCTTGCGCTTGCCTTCGGGGTCGAACGTCTTCGCCAGCCCCTCAGGCAGCTCGCCGCCGGTGAAGAGCGCGTCCGCGGCGGCCTTGTACTTCTGGTAGCTCGCGCTGCGCTCCAGCTTCTGCTGCGCGGGGTCGTCCTGGCGGGAGGTGTACTTGCTGCCCTTGCCGCGCCCCGCGTCGATTTCGCGCCAGCTCTTGCTTCGCTTGCCGGAGAAGCCGCCGCCGCCGTTGTCGTCCCTGTCCTTGGCCATCCTTCATCTCTCCTTGCGAGCGCCCCACAGCGCCGCCAGTCCGCGATGGACGAGGCGCCGCACCACCTCCAGTTCCTGGGAGGACAGGGGCTGCTCCTCGTCCTGCTCCGCCTCGAAGAGCGCCTCGTCCGCGTAGTCCTTCAGCGGCTGAGGCACTGGCGGGGCATCCGTGTCCGCCTCCAGCACCGCCGGCTTGATGGACGTGAGTCCCGGCGGCCAGCCCAGCTCCAGCATGGCGTACAGCTCGAGGAGCAGGTGGCGGGCGACGCCATATCCTTCGTCCGTGAGCGCCGCCGCGTCAAGCGCGCCCAGCAGCGCGTCCTGCCGGTTTTCGAAGGCATGGGTGAAGCGCGTGCGCGTCTTCTCGTCGTCCTCCAGGTAACGCCAGGCGGCCTCCACGAATTCGCCCGAGGGCGTCCCCGGGTGGAAGGGCGCGGGCGCGGAGGCCTTCACCTTTTTCGGGCGGGGCGGGCGGGCCTCGTCTTCCAGCCGCACGTGCTTTCCCTCCGCCACCAGGTCCCAGAGGCCCAGCAGGTTCTGGTACAGGCGCCGGGCGATTTCGGGGGAGGGGAAGCGCGGCTCCTCGTCGAACAGCGCGGGGATGACGTCGCTGGGCGGCGTGCCGTCGGCGCGGGCGTCCCGCATGCGTTCGAGGACCTGGGCGCTGTCCAGCCCGCTGCCGGCCAGGTCCAGCAGGCCGTCGAGCGTCTGGGCGCCCTCGAAGTGGCGTTGGAAGTCATCACCTCTGTCGCGGGAGCGGCTCATGTGGGCGGGCACGCTAAGCACAGCGGGCGGGCGGGCGCACGCGGCTTCATGACTCGCCGGGCCATTCGCCCATCAGTTCGTCCTGGCGCTCCTTGGGATTGGAGGTCCACGCGTAGTCTTCCGGGACGTGGCCGCCTCCGTGCGCGGCCCAGCCATCCCAGCTCACCTGTGCCTTCATGAAGGCGTCGGTGGGTTCGTCAGTGACCTCGGGGCGGTTGGCGGGGACCTCGAAGGGCGTCTCGATGGGCTCATCGGGAAGGGTGATGGCCATGGCTCAATCCTCCTGGTGTGAACAGTAGGGAGGCTCCGGGTGCGAGAGGAGCGGGGCTGCCAGGCAGACGAGCAGCGGGTCGTCTTCCGTTTCGGGACCTTCGCACCTAGTCTCCGTTCACAAATGGCAGAAACCTCCGTGGAAACGTTGAAGACCGCGGTGCAGGCGCTCTACCGCGTCCACGCGGTGGAAGGCCCGCCCGGCGAGAATGGGCTGCGCACCGTCTGGCATCTGTGCCCGGACGGCGCGGAGCTGATGTCCCTGGTGGATTCAGAGGGGCGCGTGCGCCGGCAGGAGCTCACGCTGCTGGAGGACCACTACGTGTGGGCCAGCGGTGAGGGCGTGCGCACCGGCTACCTGGAGCGCGGCGGCGGCAAGCCCACTGCCGCGGCGGTGGTCCAGACGGACCCGGAGCTCGTGCCGCAGCGGCTGATGCGCGCCGCGCTCGCCATGGGCACGTACACGGGACAGGACCGCTACCTGCTCCACATGCAGCGGGTGCTGGCGCTGGCACGCGAGGGCCTGGAGATGAAGGGCGGCCTTACCCGTCCCTCGGAGCCCACGCTGCCCGCCGTGGAGGCGCCAGTCGTGACGACGGCTCAGGCCGCCGTCTTCGACGTGCCGCCCGCTTCGGTGGCGGTGGTGGAGGAGGTCACGCCTCCGGTGGTGCGGCCCGGTGAGGGCATGACGATGCTGCTGGTGCTCGCCCTGGGTTTGCTGGTGGGGTTCGGGATGCTGGCGTTCATCTTGATGGGCTGAGCGGGGCTCACGTCTCCGGAGGGCGGCTGCGGCATGCTCCCCGAGGGGCTCTCGCCGTGTTCGGCGGGAATGGCCACGGGCGCGTGTTCCGTGGCGGAGCTCACCGGGTGCGCATCCAGCACCAGCAGCACGGCCACCGCGGTGGCGGGCACCAGCCGGGCGGACCAGCCCAGCGGCGTGTGGGAGTCTTCTCCGGCGCGCCGGGCCATCAGCGTCAGCCCCAGCACCGTCAGCACCCCGGTGCACGTCCACCGCAGCGCGCGCAGGTTCGCCGTCGCGGCGAGCCCCGTGGCGATCAACTCCGAGCGCTCCGCGTCCGGCATCCGCGCCAGGCTGGTGAGGAAGCTCAGCAGGTGGCGGGCCTCGAGCGCGCCCACCATGGCCACCGAGGCCAGGGACGCGGAGACGCCGCTGGCCAGCAGCAGTCCGCGGTTGCGGGGGGCCGCGGCCTCCCGGAAGCCCGTGGGGCCGAAGTGCGCCAGCGCCAGTCCCAGCGCCAGTCCAAGCAGCAGCGCGGTGCTCGTCCAGGCGCCCAGCAGCCGCGGCGCCATGGCCTCTCCCGTGCTGGTCGCCAGCACAAGGCCCGCCTCCACCGTGTCCAGCCGGGGCAGGGACACCAGCACCCGGTCCATCAGGACCTCGGTGCCCATCAACCCCAGCATCCACGGCAAGGTGGCGAGTCCCAGCATCGCGGACAAGGGCACCCGCCGATCCATCCCGGAGCTGACCAGCGCCAGGGACAGCAGCGGCACCTCCAGCGCCAGCGCCATCGCCACCAGCGCGGCGAATGGCCCGGCCGCCTGGAGCGCGTGCGACACGCCGGCCATCCCCTCCAGCAGGGGACCCAGTGTGAAGCACCACACGAACACTGTGATGGGCACGGCCAGCGCCACGGCCAGGCCGGGCGCGAGACGAAGCCGGAGCGGAACGAGCATTTCAGGAGAGAGTAGTCTCTCCGGTTAAGCCTGTGAAATTAGACCGGGGGACGATCCACGAGCCAGTAGATGACGCTCGCCAGCACCCCTGCGACAGGAGAGACGAGCACACCCAGCAGGTAGAGCTTGGGACACCCGCCGCCGCTGCAGCCGATGCGGCCATAGGCGAGGACGCCGGCCAGCAGCAGGGGGACGTGCATGCCCATGAGGAAGACGCCCACACCGCGCAGCACGAGCCCGCGGTACCAGGTGCGTGTCCACAACCGGAAGACGACGGGGAGCAGCAACAGCGTCAGGGTGGCCGCGGTGGCCAGGGTTCCTTGCTGAGCCGACACCGCCACACACGCCAGGGCCGCGAGCGCCAGGGCGGGGACGAGCAGCAGGGCGTTGAGGGACAGGGGCTCCCGGGGACGCATTGAAGTCAGCCAAGGACGCTGGCAGAGCGACGGTGGGGGTGCAAGGACGGAAGCGGGCGGGGTGTCCGGCATCAGCCAGGGCCGCGCGCCGCTTCACGCCGCGACAGCGCCTTCGCCCAGGAGCTGCGTGTACCGGCCCCGCAGGGCGAGCAGCTGCGCGTGGGTGCCGGCCTCCACCACGCGGCCGGCCTCCACCACGGCAATCAGGTCCGCGTCACGCACCGTGGACAGCCGGTGCGCGATGACGAGCACCGTGCGCCCCTTCATCAGGGCCACCAGGCCTTCTCCCACCGCGGCCTCGCTCGCCGCGTCGAGCGCGCTGGTGGGCTCGTCCAGCAGCAGCAGCGATGGGCGGCACAGGAAGGCCCGCGCCAGCACCAGCCGCTGCCGCTGTCCGCCGGACAACCGGCCGCCGCGCTCGCCCACCAGCTCATCCAGGCCGCCGGGAAGCGAGCGGACGAAGTCGTCCGCGTGCGCCAGCCGCAGCGCTTCCCACAGCTCCTCGTCCGTCGCCTCGGGCCGGCCCAGGCGGAGGTTGTGCCGCACGGTGCCGGAGAAGAGCACCGGCTCCTGGGGCACCCACGCCACCTGGCCGCGCACGCTGGACGGCTGGAGCGCCGTCAGCGGCGCCCCGTCCCACAGCACCTGTCCGCCCGACGTGGGCAAGAAGCCCAGCAGCACGGAGAACAGCGTCGTCTTGCCCGCTCCGGAGGGCCCCACCAGCGCCACGCGCGCGCCAGCGGGTACCACCAGGTCCACCCCGCGCAGCGCCTCGCGCCCGTCCGCGTAGGTGGCCCGCACGCCTTCCAGCCTCAGCTCGCGCGACAGCGGCCCGGCGGCGTCACCCACGTCCGGCGCGGACGGCTCGTCCGCCATGGCGAAGAGGCGCTCCGCGGCGGCCATGCCCGTCAGCACCTGCGACAGCGTGCCGCTGAGCGACTTCACGGGCTGGTACAGCAGCAACGCGGCGGCCATGAAGGAGAGCAGCCGCCCCGCCAACGCAGGGTCCGCCGCCACCGCGCGCGCGCCCCAGGCCACCGCCATGGCCACGCCGGCGATGCCCAGCAGCTCCACCGTGGGGCTCACCGCGCCGCGGAGGAAGAGCGAGCGGCGCATCTCCCCCAGGTACTTGTCCGCCTCCTCCTCGAAGGCCTCCAGCGCCCGCGGCTGCCCGCGGAAGGCCTGCACCACGGGCAGGTTCTGGAGTTGCTCGGCGGTGAGCGCCGTCAGCGAGCCCAGCCGCTCCTGCGAGCGCGCGGCCACCTTCTTCAGCGAGCGCGCGAAGCGGTTGATGGGCAGCACCGTCACCGGCACCACCACGAAGGTGAAGAGGAACAGCGTCTTGTCGATGAGGAAGCAGGTGGCGAGCAGCGCGATGATTTGCAGCCCGTCCTTCACGTAGGACGTGAGCGCCTGCGTCACGGAGAACTCGACCAGGGGCACGTCCGCGGTGAAGCGCGCCAGCAGCTCGCCGGAGTGCCGCCGCTCGAAGAACGCGGGCGGTTGGCCGAGCAGCCGTCCGTAGAGGAACCCGCGCAGGTCCGCCATCACGCGCTGCCCCAGCCGCTGCATCAGCCCGCCCTGGAGGAACTGCGCGGTGGCCTTCACGATGGCCACGGCCACGACGAGCAGGGGCAGCCGCTTGAGCAGGGCGTCTCCCGGCAGGGATACCCCGGCGACGGTGACGGGCTCGTGGGTGAGCAGCGCGCGCAGCAGGGGGCCCACCACCCAGGCATAGGCGGACGTGGCGATGGCCGCGGCCACCGACGCGCCTACACCCGCGGCGAGCAGCAGCCGGTACGGGCGGAGGTAGCCGAGGAGCCGACGATAGACGTGAGGAGAAGGACGGGGAGCCACTGTTCGGCGGCGGACTCTGTCACTGAGTCGCCAGAAGGTCCAAGGCTACCGGGTTTCGGGGGCTGGTGCCCTGTTGGCTGCCCTGCCACCGGGCGCTTGCGGCGCCCGGGCCAGTTCCATTGCCCACCTTCAACCCTGCGGACAGGTTCAGGGGAGCCATGGAAACCAATAACGAAAAAGAGGCCCTGTTCAATCCGGGCTGTGAGCCGGTGGTGGAGGACGAGGAGCGCCGGCGGCTCCTGTGGCTGATGGCCGAGTACTTCCGCACCATCGGTTACACGGACATCAAGGCGCGCCTCCCCGGGTTCATGCCTCCTCCCATCCTGTCGGGGACCATCGAGGACCATCGCCCCGACTTCACCTGCAGGCAGTCGGATTCGGCTCGCACGCCCATCATCCTGGAAATCGTCACCCCGCACATGGTGGACGACCCCACGGCGGAGAACCGCTGGAGCCTCCTGGCCAGCGCCGCGAAGCTGTACAACGCGGAGCTCCACTTCGTGGTGCCCAAGTGGGCCGCTACGGGCGCGGTGGACCCGGGACTCAAACGCAGGCTGGCCCGGATGGAGCTGACGGCCAACCGCGTGTGGACCGTCTGACGGCTCCCTCTCTTCCCGCCACGCCACCCGCCCGGATGCCCGCCCGGCGCCGGGTGGGCGCGGGCGGCGCGTGTCCCCACTGGATTGCCGGTGCGTTTCGCTGCGTTATAGTGACTCGAGATTTTACGCAGCGCAGAAAAGCACAGCAAATTCCAGGGGTTGTAATCAATGTCAGCGGCGGCGGGTCAGAAACGCGACTACTACGAGGTCCTGGGCGTCCAGAAGTCTGTCTCCGCGCAGGAGCTCAAGAGCGCGTTCCGCAAGGTGGCGCTGCAGTACCACCCGGATCGCAATCCGGGGAACTCGGACGCCGAGGAGAAGTTCAAGGAGGCCTCGGAAGCCTATGAGGTGCTGAGCGACCCTGAACGGCGGGCGAAGTACGACCGCTTCGGGCACGCGGGCAACCCCTTCGACGGCTTTGGTGGCGCCGGGGGCGGGTTCCAGGGCGTCAACATCAACGACATCTTCGGCGAGATTTTCGGCGACATCTTCGGCGGTGGCCGGGGTGGGCGGCGGACGAGCTCGCGTGGCGCGGACCTGCGCTACAACCTGGAAATCACCTTCGAGGAAGCGGCCTTCGGCTGCCGGCCCAAGGTGACCATTCCCCGGCCGAAGAAGTGCGAGACCTGCTCCGGCTCCGGCAGCAAGAGCAACACCGGGCCCCGGCCCTGCTCGGCGTGCGGCGGCAGCGGCGAGCTGCGCTACACCCAGGGCTTCTTCGCGGTGTCCCGGCCCTGTGGTGACTGCGGCGGCACGGGCGCGGTGGTGCCGGACCCGTGCACGCGCTGCAAGGGCTCGGGCAAGGTGCCCTCCGAGGAGGTCATCGAGGTGGCCATCCCCGGCGGCGTGGACAACGGCACGCGCGTGCGGCTGTCCGGCATGGGCGAGCCTGGAGACAGAGGCGGTCCGCCGGGTGACCTCTACGTCACCGTCATCGTGAAGGAGCACCCGCTCTTCCAGCGCGAGGAGTACGAGGTCTTCTGCGAGGTGCCCATCTCCTTCACGCAGGCGGCGCTGGGCGCGAAAATCGACGTCCCCACGCTGGACGGCAAGGTGAAGATGACCGTCCCCAGCGGCACCCAGTCCGGCAAGGTGTTCCGGCTCAAGGGCAAGGGCATCCCCCACCTGCACAGCCAGCAGCGGGGAGACCAGCACGTGCGCGTCGTGGTGGAGACGCCCACCGAGCTGTCGTCGAAGCAGCGCGAACTGCTGGAGAAGTTCGCGGAGGCCTCCGGCGAGGAGTCTCACCCGCAGTCGAAGAGCTTCTTCGCCAAGGTGAAGGAGCTGTTCGGCTGACGACGGTTGCGGGCGCGGGGCCGCGATAGCGCGGCTTCCGTGCCGCGCCTGGTGGGCAGGCGGGCGCCGCGGCGCGGCAGGCCGCCGTGGGCACGGGCACTGCAGAACAGCGGACTCTGGCAGTGGAATCTTCCCCCCGCTCGGGTGTCGACGGGGGCGCACCCCACTGCTATGCACGCCCCTGCCATGGATGTCCTGCCCACCCTGCGCCGCTCGCTCGTCATCGCCCTGGCCCTGCTGCTGACGGCCTGCCCCCGGTCCACCCGCACGCCCTCTGGAGGTGACACCGGCGGGGACCTGCCTTCGGGAGACCCGTTCCCCAAGCGTCCTTCGGTGGAGGCGAAGAAGGACCCCGCCGCCGACGCGGCGCTGGCGCAGGCGTCCCAGACGGCCCGCGCCACCCCGGACAAGAAGAAGGCCGCGGAGGCCTACCTGTCGGTGCGCAAGGCGTATCCCGCCACCACTTCGGGTCAGGACGCGCTGTACCAGGCCGGCGTCCTCTTCTTCGAGTCCAAGGACTTCGTCAACGCGCGCAAGAGCTTCAACGAGCTGCTCTTCGAGAACCCGCTCTACTCGCAGGCGGATGACGCCAAGCACAAGCTGGCCATCTCCGCGATGGAGGTGGGCGCCTACCGCGACGCGTACCAGACGCTCTCCAGCCTCGCCGAGCGCGCCAGTGGCGCCGAGCGCACCCAACTGCTCAACGAGGCCGCTCGCGCCGCGGCGGGCGCAGGCCTCTACGGGCAGGCGCTGCAGATGGCGGTGGACGAGGCGGGCCAGGCCCAGGGCGCTCAGGCGCAGGCCGCCGCGGTGGCCAAGGTGGAGGCGCTGGTGGAGGGGCGCGCGGGCTTCGTGGACATCGCCCGCGTGGCGGAGGGCCTGTCGCCGTCCAACCCGGCGTGGCCCGTCATCACCTTCAAGCTGGCGCGCGTCTACTACCACCTGCGTGACTGGACGCGGCTGGAGGAGACGCTGAACCGTTTCCTCGCCCAGGCGCCCGGCCACGCCTTCGCGCCGCAGGCCCGCGAGCTGCTGGCCCGCGCCACGCGCCGGGTGGAGGCCCGCCCGCGCACGGTGGGCGTGCTGCTGCCCATGACGGGCCGCTACCAGCCCATTGGCGAGGCGGTGCTGCGCGGCCTCCAACTGGGGCTGGAAGGCAGCGGCGTGGAGCTGGTGGTGAAGGACACGCAGGGCGACGTCAACAAGACGGGTCAGGCCATGGAGCAGCTGGCCTTCGACGACGGTGCCATCGCCGTGCTGGGGCCCCTGCTGGCGGACGACTCGAAGCGCGCGGCGCTGGTGGCCGAGGAGCTCCAGGTGCCGCTGCTGACCATGAGCCGGCAGGACGGCATCACCGAGCTGGGCAGCTACGTCTTCCGCAACATGCTCACCAACGCGGCGCAGGCGGAGGCCATCGCCGATTACGCGATGAACGTGAAGGGCTACAAGCGCTTCGCGCTGCTGTACCCGAACATCCCCTACGGCGTGGAGCTGGCGGATGCCTTCTGGGACCAGGTGGTGGCGCGGGGCGGCGGCGTGCGCGGGGCGGAGCGCTACTCGCACGACCAGACGACCTTCACCACCGAGGCCAAGAAGCTGGTGGGCCGCTACTACCTGGATGACCGCGGCGACTACATCGAGGGCGTGCGCGACGTGCAGGGGGAGAACCTGGACGCCTTCCGCCGCCGCAAGGCGATGGAGAAGGTGAAGAGCGGCGTGGAGCCCATCATCGACTTCGACGCCATCTTCATGCCGGACGACTGGCGCCGCGTCAGCCTGGTGGCGCCCGCGCTGGCGGTGGAGGACATCGTCACCAACGCGTGTGACCCGCGTGATTTGGAGCGCATCCGCAAGACGACGGGCAAGAAGGAGCTGAAGACGGTGACGCTCTTCGGCGCCAACCAGTGGAGCAGCCCCAAGGGCCGCTCGGGGCTGCCGGAGCTGGTGGAGCGCGGCGGCAAGTTCGTCACCTGCTCGGTGTACGTGGACGGCTTCTTCGTGGACTCGCAGCGTCCGGCCACGCGCCGCTTCGTGCAGCAGTACCGCGAGGCCTACCGGGCGGAGACAGGGCGGGACCCAGGTCTGCTGGAGGCCATTGGCTACGACTCCGGTCGGATGTTGCGGCAGCTCATGGAGCAGAAGGATGCACCGCGCACTCGCGCGCAGATGCGTGACGCGATGGCCAACCTGAAGGACTTCGACGGGGCCACCGGGCGCACGTCCTTCAACGAGAAGCGCGAGGCGGTGAAGCAGCTGTTCCTGTTGTCCATCGACAACAAGGGCGTCACGGAAATCAACGTCGAGAAGGAGCGGCAGAACGCCGCCTCGGCGTCAGGAGGCTCAGGGACATGAAGTTCGCGAGGGGGGCGTTCGCACTGCTGGCGGGCGGGGTGGTGGCGGTGGGCGGTGGTGGCTGTGCACACGCGCCTCCTCGGGTGTCCCCGGAGCTGAGCGCCCGGCTGGAGTCGGAGCCGGGCACCTGGGTGTCAGGCAGCGCCGCGGGCCTTGGGCGCAAGGCCGTCCTCAACAACAAGGACTTCATCTGGGGCCTGGCCTTCGCGCCCCGGGGCGCCCGGGTGGCGTACTCGCGCCTGGGCAGCAAGTCCTACTTCCTCTCCGTCTGGGAGCTGGGCTCCGCCGAGCCGACGATGCTCGCGGACCCGGCCATCAACCCCTACGAGTTCGACGTGGAGGGCGTGGCCTTCTCCCCGGACGGCACGCGCGTGGCCACCGCGGGCAAGGACAGCGTGGTGCGCCTCTTCGACGCGGCCACCGGCGCGCTCGTGGCGGAGCGCCGCACCGAGGAGCCGCTGTCCGTGGTGGCCTTCCACCCGGAAGGGCAGTGGCTGGTGGTGGGCAGCTACAAGGGGCTGATGACGGTGCTGTCGGCGCCCGCGCTGGAGTACGGCTCCGAGGAGCGCGGACACATGGGGCCGGTGACGGCGCTGGCCTTCGCGCCGGACGGGACGCTGTATTCGGGGGGGTGGGACAAACACGTGCGGGCCTGGCGCACCTCCGTGGAGGGGCTGCGGCCGGGGCAGGCGCGCATGCGCTTCGAGCGGCGCGCCGGTTCCGTGGTGCTGGGCGGTACGGTGAATGACAAGGCGCCGCTGTCCTTCGCGCTGGATGCGCGTGCGCCCGCGCTGGTGCTCACCAGCGAGGCGGCCGCCGCGGCGGGCATCGACGTGCCTTTCCTGAAGGCGACGGTCAACGTGCCGGGGCCGCTGGGCACCATCGCCGCGCGGCTGGCGCCGGCCCAGTCCCTGCGCTTCAAGTCCATGCGGGTGGAGGGCGTGGACGTCGCCATCTGCGACGCGTGCGTGCCGCAGGGCACCCAGGGCGTGCTGGGCGCGCCCTTCTCCGAGCGGGTGGAGGTGGCCTTCGACGAAGTCACGCAGGAGGCCGTGCTGTCGCTGAAGGGCGGCCCGCCCGAGGGCGCGGTGACGGTGGACGCGCTGGTGCTCGCGCGGCGCTCGGAGTTTCCCTTCCCGGCCTACGTGAGCGACGTCACCGTGGACGCGCGCGGCCAGCGGCTGGGCGTGGGGCTGTCGGAGCAGAAGCCGGAGCGCGACCGCAGCGTGTATGAGCGCGAGCGCAAGGGTGTGGAGGAGCCGCAGGGCCCCTTCAACGCGGGCGCGCTGGTGGACGCGCAGTCCGGCCAGGTGCTGGCGAAGTGGCCGGTGCACCGGGGCGTGGTGGCCACGGCGGCCATCTCCCCGGACGGACGTTCGCTGGCCAGCGGCGGCTGGGACAAGCGCGTGTACCTGTTCACCGAAGGCGACGTGAGCGCTCGCGGCGAGCATCGCTTCGACTGGTCCGTGCGGCGCGTGCGCTTCAGTCCGGATGGGCGCTGGCTGGGCGTGGCCGCGTGGACGCCCCAGGTGGCGAGCCGCGACGGGGACAGCGACCCGGCGGCGGTGCTGCTGGACGTGGGGTATGAGTCGCCCACCGTGCAGGGGCCAGGCGCTGCCGGCGCGTCCGCCACTCAGTAGTTCCAGCCGAGACGGAAGCCGCGAGTCGGAAGCGGTGCTGCTGGACGTGGGCGGCCGGGCACGGCCGGTGCGTCCGTCGCTCAGAAGTTGAGGTGGATGTCGCCCGCGGGCATGCCGCGGGCCTGGAGCGTCGTCATCACGCCCCGCACCATCTCCTTCTGTCCGCAGAGGAAGGCCACCGCGGATTGCACGGGCCCTTCAACCAGGTGGGCCTGCACATAGCCGGTGAGGCCCTGCCAGCCGCTGGCGCCGGGCTGGCTGACGGTACGCACCACACGCACCCCTCCCGCTTCCCACTCGTGGAGCTCGTCCACGTAGGCGAAGGCGCCCGGTGTGCGCGCGCCGAAGTAGAGCGTCACCTGGCCGTAGGCGCCGCGCTCCAACTGGATGCTGGTGATGACGGAGCGGATGGCGGAGATGCCGGAGCCGGTGGCGAACAGGAGCACGTCCTGGCCTCGGGCGCGCTCCAGCGGGAAGCCCCGTCCTTCCGGCCGTGACACGTCGACGTGGGCGCCCCGGGGCAGGTGAATGAGGGCGTCTGGCAGCGGGCTGCCCACCTTGAGGAGGAACTCCCACTGCGTTCCCGGGCGGCCGGGCGGGGAGGCGATGGCAAAAAGCCCTTGTCCCACGCCAGGCAGGCGCAGGTGGACATATTGGCCCGGCCTCTCGTGGGTGCCGGCCAGGGGCGTGCCCTGGACGTCCAGCACCAAATCGGTGAGGCCATCTGCGGCGGGTGCACTGTCGGTGACGGTGGCCGGGTGCCAGTCGGGCATGTCGGGGTTTTAACCTACGCGCCTGACGCGTGCTGCCCCTGGTAGCCTGAGGGGGTGAAGAGTCTGCTCTGGACAATCTTGTTCATGCTGGGCCTGGCCGGCGTGGTGATTCCGCTGACGTACCTCTACACGGCGAGCAAGCTGCCGCCGCTGGAGAGCGAATTCGACGTGGAGAAGCAGCTCAAGCACAGCATCGAAGGCGAGCGGATGAGCCTTCGGGCGGGGCAGTCCCAGCGCAACCCGCGTCCCATCACCTTCGTGCGGCCGGACTTCTCCAAGCTGCCCAAGGACCTGGTGGCCCTCTACATCCGCCACCTGGAGTGCCCCCGGTACTTCCAGACGCCGCGAGAAGATGGGCCCGCGTGGGCCTGGCGTCTGTTCCTGGGCGCCACCGTGGGCACGTCGCCGCCGGGAGACGGGGCCTGTGAGCGCGTCCTGGCCATGCGCATCGCCGCCGCGCTGGGCATCGAGGGTACGCGTGAAAGGTCGGTGGCCGCGCACCGCATCCACACCTTCATGCAGAAGGACCAGCTCATCGCGTACGACCTGTCCATCATCTACTTCGAGCGCGGCATCGTCGGCGTGGAGGACGCGGCCCTGGCGCTCTTCGGCCGAGAGCTGAGCGAGTTGAAGCTGGAGGAACTCGCCGAACTGCAACTGGCCCTGCCGCCGTACTCCGACTACTACGGCATCAAGATTTGCAAGAACCCCACGGTGCTCCGGCAGGACCGCAACCGGCTGTTGGAGGACCTGGCGGCGTGGCGGCTGGTGAGCGAGGACCGCGCGCGCAACGCCATGGCCCAGCCGCTGACCTGCGCGCGCTGAGTCAGGCGCGGGTCAGCGAATCATCCCCGCCACGCCCGTCACCTTCTTGAGCAGGTCGATGCGGGCGTGGGCGCTGGTGTCGGCCCGCGCGTCGTCGCGGTACTTCGCCAGGAGGTTGCGCGCGGCGTTGGCCTTGGGGGCGTCAATCTTCCCGCTCGTCTCCAGCCGGTCCACCCGGCGCTCCAGCCGGTCGATGCTCTGGAGGATGTCCTCCAGCGTGGGGGCGGAGGCCTTCAGGGGCCGGGGCGGCGCGACGCGGGTGTCCTCGGCGCGCGGGGCCGGCGGCGGACGCTCCACACCGTCCGGCGGAGCCGGCGCGACGGCGGCGGCGACCAGGGGCTGAAGCGGCACTTCCTCCACGGGCGCCTGCTCTGGCTCGGCGGGAGGCGGGGTGACCGCAGCGGCCTGCTCCGGCGCCGCGGCTTGCTGTGGCGTGATGGACGGCGGCACGAGCGCGGGGGCCTTCGCGCCGCGGATGACGACCGCGGCGGCGCCCGCGAGCAGCAGCACGGCGAAGCTCACGGCACCCACCAGCGGCAGGTGTTTGCGCAGCGGGCCTCGGACGCCCGCGGCGCGCAGCTCCTGCGAGGTCAGCTCGGTGTTCAGCTCCGGGGGCACCGGCACCGGCGTGGTGGGACGGCGCGCGTCCGCTTCCGCCGCCGCGGCGGACTTCTCGAAGCCGGGCGCGAGCGCGCTGGGATTGGAGCGCGTGGAGGCCCGCAGGGTGCGGCGCAGCTTGTGGAGTTGCTGCCGCAGCGCGTCCGCGGAGTTGGGGCGCGTCTCCGGGTCCTTGGTGAGCATCTGCAAGATGAAGGCGTCCAGCGCGGGCGGCAAATCGGAGACGAACTCCGACGGGCGAGGCGGCCGCGCCTCCACGTGCTTCATCAGCAGGTCCACCGGCGAGCTGCCCACGAAGGGCAGGCGGCCGGTGACGATTTCGAAGGTGACGACGCCCAGGGCGTAGAGGTCCGTCATCGGACCCACTTCCTGGCCGCGCGCCTGCTCCGGCGCCATGTACTCCGGCGTGCCCACCACCATGTCCGTGCGCGTCTGCGCGGTGCGGCCGGTGGGGCCCTGGCCTCGCTTGGCGAGCCCGAAGTCCAGCACCTTCACGTAGCGCGAGCCGTCCGGCTGCTGCACCAGGAAGATGTTGCTCGGCTTGAGGTCGCGGTGCACCACGCCCGCGCCGTGCGCGGCTGCCAGCGCGGCCAGCACCTCGTCGAGCAGCGCCAGTGCCTCCTGCACCGGCAGCCGGTTCTTCTCCGTCAGCACCGCGTCGAGCGCCTGGCCCTCCAGGTACTCCATGACGATGTACTGCCGGCCGTCCGGCACCTGGCCGAAGCCGAAGATGTCGATGATGCCCCGGTGACGGATGGCGTTGACGGCGCGGGCCTCCGCCAGCAGCCGCTCCACCTGCTCGGTGGAGTGAGCCAGCTCCGGGCGCAGCACCTTCACCGCCACGCGCTTGCCGATGAGCGGCTGGATGCCTTCGTACACCAGCCCCATGCCGCCCACGCCGATGCGCGAGCGCAGCTCGTACTCGCCCAGCTTCAATCCGATGAGCGGGTCCCTCTGCACGGCCGCGGGCGGGGGAGGCTCTGAGGCCTGCACCACCACGTTCGGCTCCTCGCGCGGGGGCACGTCGAACGACGACAGCACCACCGTCCCATCGCGTGGGCACACGGTGGTGTCGGCAGGTACGGCCAGGCCGCAGGTATCGCAGATCAACTCGGAAGCCATCTCAAACCGGGAAGCAGCGTAGCAGGAGGACCCGGGTGGGGCGATGTGCTCCGGTCCGGAGTGCCTGGCCGGCGGTCAGGCGCAGCACGCAAGCGCCCTCCGGGCAGGCACCCCAACGTCGGACAGCGGACGCTACGGGTTGGCACTGACGCAGTCGAATTCCGGCAGTTGCTCGCCCGCGCTTCCTTCGAGCCCGGGGCCGGAGCCGCCCCGACCGCCCGGACCGACCTGGAAGGTAACGCCGCCATCCGTGTAGCGGACCGTCGCGCCCGGGCCACACCACACACCCACCGAGGGCCCGCCACCCCCGCCACCCCCGCCACCCCCACCGCCACCCCCGCCGCCGGGACCGCCCGCGCCGCCCGCGCCGCCGGTCGTCCGGTGGATGATGACGCCTCCGTCGACGACGCCTCCGTCCCGCACGACATGGCCGCCGTTGCCGCCGTGCCCGCCTTCGCCTCCGGGGCCTCCGGTACCGCCTTCGCCACCCTCGCCACCCGGGCCTCCACCGAGCGTGCGCAACACGCTGCCTTCCTCCATGGCCGCCTGGGAACCGATGAGCAGCAGGGAGATGGACGCGCCGCCACCGCCACCGCCGCCGCCGCCCGCACCACCACAGCCGCCCGTTCCGCCCGCGCCACTGCCACCGCCGCCAGCGACGCTCACGTTGTCGATTCTGCAGCTTCCACCAGACCCGCCGCCGCCACCGCCGGAGCCCGTCGTGCCGCCGCCGCCGGGCTCGCCTTGCTGTTCGGCGGTCCATGTCCCGTCGCGCAGCACGCCCATGCCCGCGCCGCCGCCACCCGGTGCGCCGGGGCCTCCTTCCGTGCCGCCCTGGCCTTGCTCGCCCGAGGAGGGGTTGCAGACGCACTCACGCCCGGAGCACGCGGCGTCCGGTGCATCACCGCCCGCGCCGCCCGCGCCGCCCGTCTCGCCGGGCCCGCCCGTGCCGCCATCCCGTCCAGGAGAGCCGTTGCCGCTGCCAATCACACCCAAGCCGCCCGTGGGCGCGATGCCATCCGGGCAGGTGATGGAGACAGGCGTCCCGCCCATGCCCGTATCGGAGTTGCCGTCGCCTCCGCTCTGCCCTTCGCCTCCGTCGGGGCCGCCCAGGCCCGCGTCCCCCGCCTCGCCGGGAGCGCCCTGGCCCCCCGCGCCCGCGGCCAGGGTGACGTGACGCAGACGGACCCCGGAGGAGTCCACCATGCGCACGGCGATGGAGGGCTCACCGGGGCCGGTCGCGGTGGCGGCGCTGACCTGCACGTACTCCATCAGCACACCCGCGTCCTGGAGTCCCCGCACCGTCAACCCCAGCGTGCCGGCGTCGAACATGGCCACGCGGTTCGCGGCGCGGCGCCAACCGCCACTGCGTCCGGCATAGCCGCCGTGCAGCGAGACGGGGACGTCCAGCACCAGGCCCGCCTCGTCGTAGGCGCCGCCCGCGAGGAACAGGTGGCGCGGGCCGCCGTCCAGTTCGCGCAGCATCGTCAGCGCGCGGCCCACGGTGCGCAGCGGCGCCTGCCGGGTGCCCACGCCCGCGTCGTCATCCCCGTCCATGGGGTCGATGAAGAGCCCCGCGTCCGCTTGGCCATCCACGCCGTCACAGTCGGTATCGGCGAAGGCGTCGTCGGGAAGGTCCTCGCCGGGGGCGGGGGTACAGGCGGCGACGTTGGGCTCACAGCGTCCCTCGTCGCTGCAGCGCTGCCGCGCACCGTCGAAGTCGTAGCACGCGCCCGCACCGAGCGCCGCCACGAGCGCCGTGCCCGTGGCGCCGAGCATCCTGGTCTTCCGCATGACTCTCCTCGAATTCAAGGCAACGTCCCGGACAGGCCCACCATGCCCCCACCGGGGACCACGGCGGCGGAGGGCTGTACCTTCGCGGGCAGCTCACCGGGCAGCAGGAACATCACCGCGCCCGCCACGAGCCCCGCGGCGCCCAGTCCAAAGGCCACCCGACTCAGCGTCTGCGCCCGGCGGCCCGACGACGCGAGTCCATCCGCGTTGTCCAGCGGAGCGTCCGGCGTGCCGTCCTTGTCGAGCCGCGAGTACTTGTCGCCCGCCTGCAGGTAGAACACGGTGCCCACGCCGGCCAGGGCGACACCGCCCGCGGCGGGCAGCCACGCCCAGCGGCGCAGCGGGCGGATGGGCTCGGGCTCCAGCTCCAGGGCCAGCGGCTTCGCCTCCACCACGGCTACGGGCGGCGGGGGCGGCTCGGCTTGGGGCGGCGCCGGCGGCGGGCCGCGCAGGGCCGTCTGCGCCACGGGCAGCACCGCGTCGATTGATTGGGTGAGCGAGTCCAGTAACTGGTCCTCGCTCACGCCGGGGATGAGGTGCTCGGTGACGAGCGCGCCGTCGTTGGCGGTGTAGATGCGCGCGCCCGTGCGGTAGCCGCTGAGCAACTGGCCCAGCTCCGTCACCAGGACGAGCTCCGTCTTCCCCGCGGCGCCCAGCGAGCGGATGCAGGAGGGCGCCGTGCGGTTGCAGCGCAGCAGCGGGCGGCGCTTGGACGCGGACAGCTTGCGGGTGATGTCCTCGATACGGACCACCACCAGCCCACGGGCCCGGAGCTGCTCGGCCACGTGCTCCTGGGCGAACTCGACGACGTGGGAGGGAGCTCCCGCCGCGTCAGGCGGTGCGACCAGGACGGACAGGGGCGGCGGGGGAGCCGCGGCAGGCGCCTGGGTGGCCAGGGTGAGCGCGGCGAGGAGGGAGATCCACACCCAATCACTTTCCCCCCGACCGGACCTCCTCGCAAGGTCGGGAATCACCGCTCGTGCTTCGGGTGAAACCCACCGGGGCGGAGCGCGTGTGGTGGGAGGCCACCCCACCGGCCCGGGGTCGTTTCCGACGCGCCGGGCCGGGCGTGGCTTCAGCGCCGGGGCCGCTCCGACGGGGCCGGGCGAATCTGGGTCTTCTCGGAGCCGCCATTCGAGCCCTGGGTGCCGTCGTCGTCTTCATCGGACTCCGTCGCGGGGCGGGACGGCGGCGGGCGGCGCGCGCCCACGGCCGGGCGTGCGCCGGTGGCCAGGTTGGGCGAGGGCGCCCGCGAAGGCGGGGTGAAGGGCGGCGGCCGGCGCGGAGGCACCGTGCTGGGGCCGTCATCCTCCGCGAGCAGGTCCTCGGAGACCTCGACCTTGGCCTCGGTGGGGATGGCGGTGCGCGTCTCCTCGGCGGCCTCCGCGAAGGGGTTGCGTGTGGGCGGCGGCGTCGCGTCGTCGTCCATGGCGGGCGGCGGGCGCGGCGGCGCGGCGGCTGCGGGCCGGGCCACGGGCGTCGCGGGCTTCACGGCCGGCGGAGGCTCCGGCGGCCGGACGCGCGCCGAGGGCGGCGGGGTGGGGTGACTGGCGGGCACCTGCACCTGCACGGCTGGCGCGGGAGGCGGAGGCGGCGGGGCGGCGGCCTTGCCGGCCTTCGCGTCGCGGGCGTCCTGCTTGAGGCGCTGCTCGAAGTCGGCCCACTCCTTCTTGAAGTGGGCGGGGTCCGGACGCCCCTCCTCGCGGTGCTTGAGCGACGGGGCCCATCGCACGGTGTACGACTCACCCGCGTGGAAGGTGGGCGGCGGCGGCAGGCCGTAGGTGGCCGGGTCGAAGAAGGACTCGTCCAGGTCGTGGAAGCCGTACGCGCGCGCCTTGCTGACGAAGTTGGGGATGATGCCGGTGGGCGCGTGGTAGCCCAGGATGTGGTCGTCCTCATCCTTGGTGACGGGCGTGAAGACGAAGATGTCCTGGGTGCGGTAGTCGCCCTTCTCGTTGAGGGGCAGCACCTCCGACAGGGCAATCGTCTTGCGGCTGCCGTCGTGGAGGCGCTCGCAGCAGATGATGAAGTTGATGGCGCTGGCCACCTGGGCGCGCACGGCCACCATGGGCAGGTCCACGCCGGACATGAGGCACAGCGACTCGATGCGGCGCAGCGTGTCCGTGGGCGTGTTGGCGTGCGTGGTGGCCAGCGAGCCGCCGTGGCCGGTGTTCATGGCCTGCATGAGGTGGAAGGCCTCGCCGCCGCGCACCTCACCGACGACGATGCGGTCGGGGCGCAGACGCAGCGCGGAGTGGAGCAAATCACCCATGTCCACCGCACCCTTGCCGAACTTGTCGGGCGGCCGGCTTTCGAAGGGCACGACGTGGGACTGATTGAGCTGGAGCTCGGCCGAGTCCTCGATGGTGAGGATGCGCTCCTCATCCGGGATGAGCGACGACACGATGTTGAGCAGCGTCGTCTTGCCGGAGCCCGTGCCGCCGGCCACCAGCATGTTGAGCTTGGTGGCGATGCCCGCTTCGATGAGGCGCGCCATCTGCGGCGTGAGCGACCCGAACTTCATCAAGGATTGGACCGTCAGCTTCTCCTTGAAGAACTTGCGGATGGAGATGGTGGTGCCCTTGCGCGCGATGGGCGGAATCACCACGTGGATGCGGCTGCCATCCGGAAGGCGCGCGTCCAGGCGGGGGCGCTCTTCGTTGAGCATGCGGCCGACGAACTGCGCCATGTTGCGCGCGGCGCCGAGCAGGCCTTCGTCGGTGAACGATGCATCCACTTTCGTGAGCCGGCCCTTGCGCTCAATCCAGATGTCGGTCGGGCCGTTGATCATGATTTCCGACACGGCCTCGTCATCCATGTAGGGCAGGACGGGCTTGAGGAACGCGCGGAGTGACTCGGTGTACATCGTCATGGCGCCACCCAGGCTAGCGCGCTCTGGCCCCAGGGCCCAAGAACCCGCCCCGCCTGCCCGGCTGCTTTCTGGGGCAGGGGCCGCCCACCGGCGGTTTCCAGCGCGGGCGGGCGGAAAGCAGTGGGCGCTCCCGGGGCCCGGTGTTTCAATGCCGCCGCCGCTGGAATGGGAGGCGTGAGTGCTCGCGGAAGGGCTGCCGGAAGACTGGAAGCAGGAACTGCGCGCGGCGCTGGCGTCGCCGTCGTTCCATGAGCTGGAGCGCTTCGTCGAAGCGGAGCGGCGGGAGGCCACCGTCTTTCCGTCGGAGGAGGACCTCTTCTCCGCCTTCCGGCTCACGCCCTATGAAGACGTGCGGGTGTTGCTGCTGGGCCAGGACCCCTACCACGGGCCGGGACAGGCGCATGGGCTGGCCTTCTCGGTGAAGCCGGGGGTGGCGCCGCCGCCCTCGCTGGTGAACATGTTCAAGGAGCTGGAGAGCGACGTGGGCGTGCCCCGCCCGAAGGACGGCTCTCTGATTCCCTGGGCCCGGCAGGGTGTGCTGCTGCTCAACGCGGTGCTGACGGTGCGGCAGGCGAAGCCCAACAGCCACGCGGGGCACGGCTGGGAGGACTTCACGGACGCCGTCATCCGCGCGGTGAGCGCCAAGGACGACCCGGTGGTGTTCCTGCTGTGGGGCCGCTACGCGCAGAAGAAGAAGAAGCTCATCGATTCGAAGCGGCACGTCGTCATCGAGGGCACACACCCCTCGCCGCTGTCGGCCAGCAATGGCTTCTTCGGCAGCCGTCCCTTCAGCGCGGTGAATGCGGCGCTGGAGTCCCACGGCCGTCCGCCCATCGACTGGCGCCTGTCCGCCTGAAGAGGCGGCGAGCCCCGCGAGACTCGGGCCGGACACACCGGGGCCGCGTTGATACGCTGCGGCGCGACATGACCGCTGCCTTCCTCGCCGCCACCACCCCCGAGCCGCTCTCTCCCAACCGCTACGGCATCCGCTTCACCGCGCCCTGGTACCAGGGCAAGGGCGCCTATGGCGGCATCGTCGCGGGGGCGACGCTGCGCGCGTTGGAGCACACCCTGGCGCAGGCCCAGCAGCCGGGCCGTCCCGTGCGCACGCTCACCGTGCACTTCTGCGCGCCCGCGGTGGAGGGGGAGGCGGAAATCCAGACGCGCATCGAACGGACGGGGCGGCTCGTCACGCACGCGACGGCGCGCATCGAGAGCGCCGCGGGTGTGCTGTGCGTGGCCACCGCCACGTTCGGCACCTCGCGCGGTGGCGTGACGGAGTACTTCGACGTCAAGCGCCCCGTCGTCCCGCCGCCGCACGAGGTGCCCGCGGTGCCGGATGACGTGCCCATGCCCACCTTCTGCAGCTTCTTCGAGTACCGCTTCTGCGTGGGCTCGGCGCCGTACTCCGGCGCGGACGTGGCGGAGACGGGCGGGTGGATTCGTCCCAAGGACTCGCTGGTGCTGGACGCGCCGCTGTGTGTGGGGCTGATGGACGCCTATCCGCCGTCGGTGCTCTCGCGGGTGGATGGTTTCCACGCGGCGGCGAGCGTGGACTTCACGGTGCACTTCTTCCACGACCTGCCACGGCCCGGCCTGCGCGAGGACGCCTACTTCCTGCGTACGGGGCGCTCACGGCAGGCGGCGGAGGGTTACTCGGAGGACTTCCAGCAGCTGTGGACCCAGGAGGGCGAACTGCTGGCTCAGTGCCGCCAACTGGTGGCGGTGTTGGGGTAGCGCTCAGGCCGCCGAGGCGAGCTGTTTGACCAGCAGTCGCACCAGCTCCACGGGCTGGATGGGCTTGGGCAGCAGCTCCGCGCCGTAGCGGATGGCCACGGACACGAGGTCATCCAGGTCCTCGTGTCCGGTGAGGAAGATGAACGGCACCCGGCAGTCCTTCAGCTCACGCATCACCGTGAGCACGTCGGAGCCGTTCATGTCCGGCATGTTGTAGTCGCAGAGGATGGCGGAGACGCTGGACAGGTCCAGGTTGAACGCCTCTGCGGGTGACTGCACCGTCACGACTTCGTAGCCCGCGCTCTGGAGGATGTCCCTCACCACCGAGAGCACGAAGGCGTCGTCGTCAATCACCAGCACGTTCTGCATCGGGCCCTCTCCGGGAGCGGTTCAGCGCATCCTACTCAAGCTTCTCCCACGAGATTGTCACGTGACACACGTCTCACGGCACGGGGCGGGATGGACCCGGGGAGGGGATGAGCACCAAATCCTCCTGGGGTGGGATGAGGTATTCCGCACCCGTCTCGGTGACGACGGCCATCTCCTCCACGGCGATGATGCGCTGCTCGCCCTCTCCGCCGTCCGGCCACGCGAAGAACCCGTCGAAGGCGAAGACCTGCCCGGGCCGGACGATTCGCGCCGCCTGGCCCGCCGCGGGCTTGCCCTGCTGCGCGCCGGAGAGCGCCGGGCCCACGTCATGCGCCCAGTAGCCCACCGGGTGCCCCGTTCCCCACATGACGGGCGCGGAGCCGGCTTCCCGCATCCAGTCGCGCTGGGCCTTGTCCACGTCCCAGCCGCGCACGCCGGGTTTCAGGGTGGCCAATGCAGTCCGGCTGCCCTTCTTGCCCTTCTCCCACTTCTCCAGGGCCTCCTTGGGCGGTTGCGTCTCGCCCGGCGCCAGCACGTAGGCGAAGCGCTGGATGTCCGTCACCCACATGCCGCCCACGCGGATGCCGAAGTCCGTCTGGATGAAGTCACCCGGCTGGATGACGCGCTCGGTGGCGTGGGAGTGCCCGCGCGTGGGGCCGCTCTGGACGTTGGGATTCTGGTCCGGCGCCCAGGCGTCGCCCACGCCCAGCTCCGCCATGCGCTTGCGGAGGAAGCGGGCCACATCCACGTCGCGCGTCTTGCCCGGCACCACCGCGCGGTAGGCCTCCACCTCCATCTGGGACGTCAGCGCGGCGGCCTTGCGGAGGATGTCCACCTCCTCGGGCAGCTTCACGGAGAGCCACTCGGAGACGAGGTCCTCGGAGGACACCAGCTTCTTGCGCAGCGCGGGCGTCAGGGCCTTCTCCAGCGCGGCGCGCTGCGTGGCGGACAGGCCATCCGCCACCGTCACCGACGTGGACGAATTGACGGCGATGCGCTTCGGCTTCGCCGCCGCCAGCCGCGAGGCCACCTGTGCGTAGAGATTCGTGCCGCGCGGCAGCGGCACCACCTCGTCGAGCGGCGCCACGTCGCGGAGCGCGGTGGCCTCGCCTTCCGGTGACAGGGCCACGCCGCGCACGGCCGCGCCCTGCTTGAGGAACAGGAAGGCGGCGGTGCCTCCGGCGTTCTCACAGCCGACGTGGATGGCCAGCGGGTCGTTGTCGTTCTCCCGGCAGATGACCACCCACGCGTCCACGTTGGCGCGGGCCATGGCCTGGGGCAGCAGCTTCTGGATGCGCTCCTTGCGGATGCGGGGCCAGGCGTCCTGGGACGCGATGGGGTCGGCGGGCGCGGCGCTGGCGATGGGGGCGGCGAGGAGCAGGGCGGAGAGCAGGGCGTGCCGGACGCGAGTCATGCGGGGAGCAGTCCTTTCGGGAAGGAACGTCATCATCCCCGAGCGCCTGGCGGGAAGGGACGCGCGCGGCGTGAAGTCGTGTGGCGTGCGTGCGAAGAACCGTGCGAAGCCCACCATCGGGCGGCACCATGCAAGCGTTGTCGCCGTGGCTCGTTTAAGGTGTGTCCATGGCCAAGAGCACGTCCCAGAAGCGTCCGTCGAAGGCGAAGAAGCCCGCCGCGTCGAAGGCGAAGGCGAAGAAGGCCGCTGCCCCGAAGAAGGCCGCATCGAGGACGAGCGCCGCGCCCCGTCGCGCCAGCGCGCCGGTGTCTGAGCCCACCGTCGAAACCCCTCGGCCCCCCGTGCTGGAAGCCGAGCCCGTCCTCGCCGACGAGCCCACCTCCGGACGCCCGGGCCCCAAGGCGCTCCCGTCCGGCGAGCCCGCGGGCCGGGTGCTGCCCTTCGAAATCGACCCCAAGCGCATGGAAGAAGGGCTGCGCAAGCTCCAGGGGGAGATGGTCCACTGGGCCAACAAGGGCCGCTACACGCGGGTGCGTTTCAAGTTCCGGGGCAAGCAGCTGCTTCCGGACCTGCCGCTGGCCGCCGTGGTGGCCGCGGAGGGACTCACGTTCTACTGGGGCGGCATCCTGCGCGTGCTCATCGCCAACGTGGTGGGCGGCAGCGTGTTCCAGGTAGAACTCGTGAATGACGCGGAGAAGCGCGTCCAGGCGGGCAAGGAGGCCCTGCTGTCGGGAGACGTGGACCAGGCGCTGGTGCTCTTCCGGGAAGCCGTGGCCATGGACCGTGACTTGCCCTCCGCGCACCTCAATGTGGGCGTGGCCCTGAAGCTCAAGGGCGACCGGGAAGGGGCCTTGGAGGCGTTCGAAAAAGCGAAGGAAAGGGACCCGGAAGGACCGGTAGGGGCCGAAGCAGAGCGCCTAGCCGCTCCCCTGCGTCCGCAGGGCTGAAAAAGGCTCGCTCAAGCGTTCAAAAAAGAGTCCCTTTCCGGCATCCCGCCGTTCGGGGCGGAAGCCCCTTGTTTCCCCTGTTGACGCTGGGAAATCCAGGGGTTACGAACGCTCACTCACTGGACGGCGGCCCCTATTCGCGGGCCCCTCCGCAGACTTCCAGAGCTCATGGCTGACGACACGACTGACAAGCCGGCATCGCCCTCCGCGCCTCCTCCCCCGGACAGCGCTGGAGAGCTCATTCCCGTCAACATCGAAGACGAGATGCGCCGTTCGTATCTCGACTACTCCATGTCCGTCATCGTGGGGCGCGCGCTGCCCGACGTACGTGACGGACTCAAGCCCGTGCATCGCCGCGTGCTGTACGCGATGAATGACTTGGGCAACCTCCACAACCGGGCCTACAAGAAGTCCGCCCGCGTGGTGGGTGACGTCATCGGTAAGTACCACCCGCACGGTGACTCGTCGGTGTACGACGCCATGGTGCGCCTGGCGCAGGAGTGGAGCCTTCGCTACCTGCTGGTGGACGGCCAGGGCAACTTCGGCTCGGTGGACGGCGACTCGCCAGCGGCCATGCGCTACACGGAAGTGCGCATGGAGCGGCTGGCGGAGGACCTGCTGGCGGACATCGACAAGGAGACGGTGGACTTCGGTCCCAACTACGACGACTCGCTGGAAGAGCCGCTCGTCCTCCCGTCGAAGTTCCCCAACCTCCTGGTCAACGGCAGCAGCGGCATCGCGGTGGGCATGACCACCAACATCCCGCCGCACAACATGACCGAGGTCATCAGCGGCACGCTGCACCTCATCGACAACCCGGGCTGCACCGTCCGGGACCTGATGGAGTTCATCACCGGTCCGGACTTCCCCACCGGCGCCATCATCACCGGGCGCGAGGGCATCGTCCGCGCCTACGAGACGGGCCGCGGTCAGGTCACCATCCGGGCGCGCTCGGACATCGAGACCTCCAAGAAGGGTGACCGCGAGGCCATCATCTTCACGGAGATTCCGTACCAGGTGAACAAGGCCCGGCTCATCGAGAAGATCGCCGAGCTGGTGCGCGAGAAGAAGCTGGAGGGCATCAGCGACATCCGCGACGAGAGCGACCGCCAGGGCATGCGCATCGTCATCGAGCTCAAGCGCGATGCGATTTCGCAGGTGGTGCTCAACAACCTGTACACGATGACGTCGCTGGAGACGACCTTCGGCGCGGTGATGCTGGCCATCGACGGGGGCCAGCCGCGCACGCTCAACCTGAAGGAGATGCTGGACCGGTTCATCGCGCACCGCCGCGACGTGGTGACGCGCCGCACGCGCTACGAGCTGCGCAAGGCGCTGGCGCGCATGCACATCGTCGAAGGCCTGCTCGTCGCGCAGGACCTCATCGACCTGGTGGTCAGCCTCATCCGCGCGTCCAAGGATCCGGACGAGGCGCGCTGGGGCCTGATGCACATCCTGTCGCCCGCGCTGTACGAGCACGAGCGCTTCGTCAACCTGGAGCGCATCGACTACGCGAAGGCGAAGGCGCAGATGGAGCTGCTCGTCTCCCGCGCGCGCAACGAGGAGCCCAGCTACGGCGGCCTGGCGCACAAGTACGAGGGCGCGGGCTTCAGCGAGGGCCAGGCGCAGAACATCCTGGAGATGCGCCTGCAGCGGCTCACCGGCCTGCAGCGCGAGGAGCTGTTCCGCGAGCTGATTGGCCTGGTGCGCGACATCGCGCGGCTGCAGGACATCCTGGCCAACGAGCGCAGCCTGCTCAACGTCATCAAGACGGAGCTCGTGGAGATTCGCGAGCGCTACGGCGACAAGCGCCGCACGGAAATCACCGGTGCCGTGGATGAGATGACCAGCGAGGACCTCATCGCCGAAGAGACGATGGTGGTGACGCTGTCGCACACGGGCTACATCAAGCGCTCGCCGCTGACCGAGTACCGGGCGCAGAAGCGTGGCGGACGCGGGAAGACGGGCGCTGCGACGAAGGAAGACGATTTCGTCAGCAAGCTGTTCGTGGCCAGCACGCACGCGTACCTGATGCCCATCACCACGAAGGGCAAGCTGTACTCGCTGAAGGTGCACCAGATTCCGCAGGCCAGCCGCACGTCGCGCGGCAAGGCCATGGTGAACCTGGTGCAGTTCGGAGAGGGCGAGCGGCTGGCGCAGGTGCTGGTGACGCGTGACTTCCCGGAGAACCGCTACGTCTTCTTCGTGACGAAGCGGGGCGTGGTGAAGCGCACGGACCTGAGCGCGTTCGAGAACGTCCGCTCCAGCGGCATCATCGCGCTGGGCATCGACGACGGTGACGAACTGGTGGCGGTGATGATTACCGACGGCAGCAAGGACATCCTGCTGTCGACGGCATCGGGCATGAGCATCCGCTTCCCGGAGACGGAGGTCCGCTCCATGGGCCGCCAGGCCTACGGCGTGAAGGGAATCACGCTGGAGGACGGCGACGAGGTGGTGGGCGCCGACGTGGTGGAGACGGACGCGGCCATCCTCACGGTGACGGAGAACGGCTACGGCAAGCGGACGCAGGAGGCCGAGTACCGGCAGCAGGGCCGTGGCGGCAAGGGCATCATCGACATCAAGACCACCGAGCGGAATGGCAAGGTGGTGGGTCTGCTCCAGGTGAAGGAGTCGGACGAGGTGATGATTGTCACCAACGGCGGCATGCTCATCCGCATGCGGGTGAAGGAGATCTCCGTCATCGGCCGCAACACGCAGGGCGTGCGGCTGATTGCCCTGGAGAACGAGCAGGAGAAGGTCATGGCCATCTCCAAGCTGCCCGAGAGCGACGAGTCCGAGGAGAACGGCGAGGCGGTGGCGCCGGTCGAGGGCGCGCTGCCCACGGCGGAGGCCAGCGCCTCGGAGGCGACTGATGCCGCTGCGCCTGCGGACGCCACGGCTGAGGCCGCGGCGCCTGTGGAAGCCGTTGTCGAGTCGTCCCCGGCGTCTGGGGAGGGCGGCACCCCGGGTGGCGAGGAGCCCACGCAGGGCTGAGCCGTTCGCAGTGAGGAGCGGGGGCCCACGGGCTCCCGCTCCTGTGTCACCCGTGGGGCACTGTCTCAGGGCCTCACGGGCGTTGAATCGCCAGGATTCGGTGCTTCGCCACCTCGACGGCGTAGGTGGAGCCCATGTCCGCGACGGGACCGTCCTTGTCACAGGCGCCGTCCTTGACGGTGAACCGGACGAAGACCACGCCCTCTGGCCCTGGGGCCACTGTCACGTCAAACGACTCCCGTCGATACAGGCACACCTCGTCGGGTGTGGCGCCTCGGTGAGGCTTCACACCCAGCGGGCGGAAGTCGTCCATCGCCAGCGAGATGGCCGCCGCCAGGTCCGCGGGAATCCGCACGCGTCCATCGGCTGGGAGGTCGATGGGGAACGTGAACCGGGCCGCCTCATCCGCGGGCGCACGCTCCGGTTTCAGGGGCCGGTGGAAGAGGCCACAGGCGGGCAGCGTGAGGCAGAGCAGCAGGCGGCGCGACATGTTCCCTCCTGACTCCGGCAACATGGAGTTCAAGCTTCATCGACGGGAGTGATGAAACCAATGAGCTTCCAGGTCTTTCCTTGCCGAACGTACACTTCGCCAGGGCGGCCAGGGTCATCCATGTGCGGTATCAGCTTCATGACTCGGCACTCTGCGTCGAACTGGATGCGGATGACCCAGCGCTGATTTTTCGCACGCCTGTCCTCAGGAGACATGGGGGAAGGGAACCACGGATGGCTGTGGTAATCCGCGAGGATTGAGGCGTAGCCCCGAGAGTCATTGACGTGTCGAGGGGAGTGGCAGCTCTTTCGCTTGTCCTCGAAGACAATCGTCGTCCGACTCTATGGAGATGGAAAGCTGGCGTAGTGCATGCCATCCCGCAGCGTGTAGATGGCACCGCAGTATTCCTGGCCGAAGTCCTTCGCCCGGGCGCCATCCATCTCCATGATGGCCGGGCAGGGTTGGTCGATGACGTCATCAATGTCACGAGAAGGGTGAATCGCTGGCCAAGGGCCCCGTACCCATACATCGCCATTCTTGCGGCCAAAGTAATGCCCGGTGCCTGTCCGAACGTACGACTGGCCACTGCATCCAAGTGCCAGGACTAGCAATACGAGTCGACTGTTCCTCATGGTCCCCCCAGAGGCACTTCGTCAGCGTAACGCGGGAGGATGGTAGCTCAGCGCAGTTCCGCTGGAAGCCGGCTGGCATCCAGCTTCGGCACACCCACCTGCGTCACCGCCTGCGCGCCAAACCAGTTCGCCAGCGCGGCGCAGCGCTCGAACGGCAGTCCTCGCAGCAGTCCCAGCGTGAAGCCAGCGAGGAAGCAGTCCCCCGCGCCCGTGGCATCCACTTCCTCCACCGCAACCGTGGGCACGTCGATGCGCGCATCCGCCGTGAACACCGTGCAGCCCCGCGCCCCACGCGTCACCACCAGGCACGTCCGCTGACGTACCCGCTCGACGTCCATCGCCCGGGCTTCCTCCTCGCTGGCCTTCAGCACCCGGAGCCGCTCCAGCAGCCCCGCGAAAGGCGTGTCCTCCAGGCGGAGATTGAGCACCCGTCCGTCATCATCGAGCGCCCGAATCAACCCCTGCGCATCCGCCAGCACATGCCGCGCCCGCCCAGAGACATGGATCAGCGTCTCCGGCAGCACCTCACCCGCCACCCCGCAGGCCAGTGCCACGCGTGCGTCCACGGTGATGTCCGCAGGGCGAATCGGCTCCGCCTTCGCACTGACGCGAAGCGTCCGTGCCTCTCCCTCGAAGTCCGCGATGAACTGCGTGGTGCGCGTTCCCGGAACGATGCGCGGCGGATACCGGACCTGGTCCGCGTAACGGAAGTCCTCGCCGGCCACCGCGGCCACCGCGTACTCCAGCCCCATCGCATCCAGGACGGACGCGATGTACGCCGCCGACCCGCCGAGCGCATGTGTTTCCCGCCCGGGGCCATGCCGGAGCAGGTCGTGGCAGTAGCTCCCTACAACCAGCACATCGCGCAGGGATGCGTCACCCATGACGCGCGTTCTACTTCCGGGTGAAGTCCTTCGGCACGGGAACCCCCGCGGCCTTGTCGTCCGTCCAGGCGATGTTGAGAATCCACCAGCGCCGCCCATCGAAGACGAGCTGCAAGCTGTTGACGCCCGTGGTCATCACCGGCCCGTCCGCGGTTTCACGCGTCTCATACGCGCTCAGCACCTGGACCATGTCGCCATAGCCAGATGCCTGCCGGCGCGTCTCCTTCTCGAAGAACCCCCGCTTGTCGAAGGCCACAGCGGCGGAGGTGGCATAGTCATCCGGCGTGAAGGGCGTGGCCGCGGGCCCCTTGCCGTCCTTCAGGCGGCGGATGGGAATCATCTGCGCGCCCGGGTGGAAGAGGGCGCGGAAGCGATGCCAGTCGCGCGCTTGTCCTGCAGGGCCGCTGATGACGTCGTACAGCGCGGCGATGAGGGAGTCGATGGAGCGCACGTCCTCGGGGCGAGGCGCGGGGGCGAGCTGGAGCGCGCTCCGGGTTCGCTCGGCGGCGTCCTTCATCGGGTTGGGCGTGGAGACGGGAGGCTTCGGGGTCGCAGGCGGCTGCGCGAGGGCGGAAGGCGCGGCGAGCAGGGCGGCGGCACAGGCGGCGACGAGCGGGCGCGGCATGGGTGTCTCCACGGTGGCGGGAGGTGGCGGCCCACGAGGCTACTCCGGGCCGGGAAGGAGCGCTGTCGTCACCTGTTTCGCGCTTCACCGCGCGTCCGCGCGCAATCGGTGGAAGCGGGGGAGGCCGTCCGTTAGGGTTCCGGCCCATGGTACGACTCCTCCTGACCTCCCTGGTCCTGACCCTGGCCTCCCCCGCGCTCGCGGCGGAGACGCTCACCGTCTACTCCGGCCGCAACGAGAAGCTCGTGGGCCCGCTCCTCAAGAAGTTCACCGAGAAGACGGGGGTCGAGGTGAAGGTGCGCTACGGCGAGACGCCGCAGCTCGCCGCCACGTTGCTGGAGGAGGGCGCGAAGACGCCCGCCGACGTGTTCTTCGCGCAGGACGCGGGGGCGCTCGGCGCGCTGGCGAAGGCGGGCCAGTTGCAGGCGCTGCCCAAGGAGACGCTGGACAAGGTGGATGCGCGCTTCCGCTCGCCGCAGGGCGTGTGGGTGGGCACCAGCGGCCGGGCGCGCGTGGTGGCCTACAACACGAAGAAGGTGAAGGCGGACACGCTGCCCAAGAGCATCCTCGGCTTCACGGATGCGAAGTGGAAGGGCCGCCTGGGCTGGGCGCCCACGAACGCCTCGTTCCAGTCCTTCGTCACCGCGCTGCGGCTGCTCAAGGGCGACGAGGCCGCGACGCAGTGGCTCAAGGGCATCCAGGCCAACGCGCCGCGCGTCTACAAGAACAACTCCGCCATCATCGAGGCGCTGGGGCGCGGTGAAATCGACGCGGGCTTCGTGAACCACTACTACCTGTACTCCGCGAAGAAGAACAAAGCGGACCTGCCCGTGGCCAACTACTTCGTCGCGGCGGGTGACCCGGGCGCGCTGGTGAACGTGGCGGGCGTGGCCATCCTCAAGGGCTCGAAGAACACCGACGCGGCGAAGAAGCTGGCCGCGTACCTGCTGGACGCCGAGGCGCAGACGTACTTCGCGCAGGAGACGTCCGAGTTCCCGCTGGTGTCTGGCGTGAAGCTGGCCGAGGGCCTGCCGGCGCTCGACAAGGTGGGCTCGCCCGACCTGGACCTGTCCAAGCTGGATGACCTGCGCGGCACCGTGAAGCTGCTCCAGGACAACGGCGTCCTCTGATGCGCCGTCGTGCCCCGGTGGGGTTGTGGGTGGCCGGCGTGGCCATGGCCGCGCTGGCGCTGGTGCCCGCGGTGTACCTGTGCGTGCGGGCCGTGGACGCGGATGCGGACGCATGGGGCCTGCTGCTGCGAGACAGGACGTGGGGCCTGATGGGCCGCACGTTGGGGCTCGCGGCGGCGGTGACGGGCTGCGCGGCGCTGTTGTCGCTGCCGCTGGCCTGGCTCACCGCGCGCACGGACCTGCCAGGGCGCCGTCTGTGGACGGTGTTGCTGTGTGTGCCATTGGCGGTGCCCACGTTCGTCAGCGGCTACGTGCTGCTGGCGGCGTTTGGCGTGGGCGGCGCGCTGGAAGAGCCCCTGACGCGCTGGGGCCTTCCGGTGCCACCCGTGTATGGCTTTCCCGGAGCGCTGCTGGCGCTGACGGTGTCGACGTATCCGTACTTCTTCCTCGCGCTGCGCGCCGGGCTGCTGTCCCAGGACCCGGCGTGGCTGGAGGGAGCGAGGAGCCTGGGGCTCACCCCCGCCCGGGCCTTCTTCCGCATCACCGTGCCCCTGCTGCGTCCGGCCTTCGCGTCGGGCGCGCTGCTGGTGGGCCTGTACGTCCTCTCCGACTTCGGCGCGGTGGCGCTGCTGCAGTACGACGCTTTCTCGCGCGCCATCTACGTTCAGTACGAGGGCGCGTATGACCGCAGCTACGCGGCGCTGCTGGGACTGGCGCTGGTGTCCGTGACGGTGGGCGTGCTGGCCCTGGAGCTGTGGCTGCGCGGCCGTGCGGGCTACCACCGCAGCGCGAAGGGCGCCGCTCGGGCCTCCTCGCTCGTGCGGTTGGGCCGCTGGCGCGTGCCGGCGCTGCTCTTGTGCGGCGCGGTGGTGGCGGTGGGCGTGGGGCTGCCGGTGGGCATCCTCGTCTACTGGGGCGTGCAGGGGTTGTCGGTGGAGTCGGGGCCGATGATGGGGCCCGCGTGGAACTCGGTGAGTGCTTCCATGCTGGGCGCGGTGGCGGCGGTGGTGGGCGCGTTGCCGCTGGCCTTCCTCGCGGTGCGCTACCCGAGCCGCCTCACGGTGGCGCTGGAGCGCGTGTCCTACGCGGGCTATGCGCTGCCGCCCATCGTGCTGGCGCTGTCGCTCGTCTTCCTGGGCGTGCAGGCGGTGCCCTTCCTCTATGGCACCCTGGTCATGCTGGTGCTGGCCTACGTGGTGCGCTTCCTGCCGCAGGCGGTGGGCGTGGTGCGGGCGTCGCTGCTCCAGCTCAACCCGCACCTGCCGGAGGCCGCGGCGTCGCTGGGCCAGCCTCCGTCCGGCGTGCTGCGCCGGGTGACGGCGCCGCTGCTGCGGCCCGGGCTGCTTGCGGGCGCGGCGCTCGTCTTCCTCACGGCGATGAAGGAGCTTCCGGCCACGTTGCTGCTGGCGCCCATCGGCTTCGAGACGCTCGCCACGCGCGTCTGGGGCGCCACGGCCGAGGGCCGCTTCGCCGAGGCCGCGCTGCCGGCGCTGGTGCTGATGGCCGTCTCCACGCTGGGTGTGGGACTGCTGGTGTCGCAAGAGGGCAGCTCGTCCCCGAGTTAAGCCAAAGCGCCCGGGCTCGCGGGAACGCGGTAGGGTGCGCCGCCCGCCATGCCTCTGCTTTCGCTCGACGACATCACCCTTCGTTATTCCTCCAGCGGTACCGCCGCGGTGGACGGCCTGTCCCTGGCGGTGGAGCCCGGCGAAGTGCTGGCGCTGCTGGGCCCGTCGGGGTGTGGCAAGACGACGACGCTACGGCTGGTCGCGGGCTTCGAGCGCCCCAACAGCGGCACCGTCACGTTGGAGGGCCGCACCCTGGCCAGCCCTGGCGCCTTCGTGCCGCCCGAGCAGCGCAGCGTGGGCATGGTGTTCCAGGACTACGCGCTCTTTCCGCACCTGTCCGTGGTGGAGAACGTGGCCTTCGGCCTCACCGCGATGCCGCGTCAGGAAGCCCGCGCCCGCGCGAGCAACATGCTGAAGCTCTTCGGCCTGGAGGGCTTCGAGTCGCGCATGCCACACGCGCTCTCGGGCGGACAGCAGCAGCGCGTGGCGCTGGCCCGGGCGCTGGCTCCCGGGCCTCGGGTGCTGCTGTTGGACGAGCCCTTCTCCAGCCTGGACAGCGCGCTGCGGGCCTCCACGCGGATGGAGGTCCGGCGGGTGCTGAAGTCGCTGGGGGCCACGGTGATGCTCGTCACGCATGACCAGCAGGAAGCCATGGCCTTCGCGGACCGGCTGGCGGTGATGCGGGCGGGCAAGGTGGAGCAGGTGGGCACACCGGAGGCCGTCTACGCCACGCCGCGCACGGCCTTCGTGGCGTACTTCCTGGGCGGCACCAACCTGCTGCCGGGTGTGGGCTTCGGCAATGGCGCCCGGACGCTGCTTGGCATCCTTCCGGTGACGGGCGCGCCAGCGAAGGGCAACGTGCTGCTGTCGCTGCGTCCAGAGGCGATGCGACTGGTGCCGGACACGGATGGCGTCGCGTTGGGCGGCGCGCTGCGAGCGGAGGTGTTGGCGCGCGAGTTCCAGGGCCCCGCCGCCGAGTTCACCGTGGCGTGCAACGGCCTGGAGCTCACCGTGCGCGGCGCGCCGGACCTGCCGCTGCGCGCGGGTGACCGGGCGCGGCTGGAGGTGGTGGGGCGGGCAATGGTGTTGGAGGACACTCCGGACTGAGCCTGGCTGTCCCTCGGGCGGCCGGACGGCATACGCTGGGTGTGGGCCAGGGCCGCAATCACCCGGGCCCTTCATGCGTAGAGGTAGGTATGAACATCGCAGGCCTTCGTGGAATGGGGAGCCGTTTTTTCCGGTACGTGCGCGACCCGCACGTAGCGCTCTGGCGGAAGCTCGCTGGCGTGATGGCGGTGGTCTACTTCCTGTCGCCCGTGGACGCGCTGCCGGACGTGATTCCGGTACTCGGCTGGTTGGATGACCTGGGCGTGCTGTCCGCCGCCGCCTTCTTCATGGTGCGCGAGGTGCAGCGCCACCAGATTGTCATCCCGGGAGAGGCTGCGCAGCCGGGTGTCGCCGCCCCGGCGCGCAGCAAGACGGTCTGAGTCGCCGGGCACCCCCGTGACGCGGGGTGAGAGGCTCTTGCCGGGTCCCGGGCACCCGTGGTTTGTGCGCCAGGAAGACTGTTGCACGGAGCCTGGATGTCCGGTTCGCAGGGAAGTGTCGTTCTCATCACCGGTGCGTCGTCCGGCATCGGCAAGGCGTGCGCGGAGCTGCTGAGCGCGCGTGGCCACACCGTCTACGGCACCAGCCGCCGTCCCGTGGAGGCCGCGCGGCTGGGCTACCGGATGCTGGAGCTGGACGTCACCCAGGATGACTCCGTGCAGCGGGCCGTGGAGACGGTGCTGTCGCGTGAGGGCCGCATCGACGTGGTGGTGAACAATGCGGGTCATGCGCTCGCGGGCGCCGCCGAGGACACCTCCATCGAAGAAGCGCGCGCGCAGTTGGACGCCAACTTCCTGGGCGCGCTGCGAGTGTGCAAGGCGGTGCTGCCTTCAATGCGCGAGCGGCGCTCTGGCCGCATCATCCAGGTCAGCTCCCTGGGCGGGCAGGTGGGGTTGCCCTTCCAGTCGCTCTACAGCGCCAGCAAGTTCGCCCTGGAGGGCTTCACCGAGGCGCTGCGCCAGGAGGTGGCCGAGTTCGGCATCGAGGCGACGCTGGTGCAGCCCGGAGACGTGCGGACGCAGCTCACCCAGAACCGCGTGTGTGTCGCGAAGGCGGGCGCGGGCTCCGTGTACCAGGAGCGCTTCGAGGCCGTGCTGAAAGCCATCGAGAACGGCGAGCGCGAGGGACTCGCCGCCGAGGACGTGGCGAGGAAGGTGCTGGAGGTGATGGAGCGCGGAGCGCCTCGCGTGCGCTACCCGGTGGCCCAGCTGGCGCAGCGCGTGGCGGTGGTGGCGAAGGCCGTGCTGCCCTCGCGCACCTTCGAGCAGATCCTCATGTCCATCTACGGCCTGCGCCGCCGCTGACCGAGGCTAGAACCGGCCCACCATCGATACGCCTGTGCCCCCACGCGACGTGGTGAGCGGCGCCAGCGTCACCTGGGGCGCGTCCGGAAGGTCGAAGTTCCGGGAGAGGTACGTGGTGAGGGCCAGGCCGCCCAGCACGCCGATGCCGCTGCCCACGAGGATGGCGTCTCCCGCGTCGTTGCCCGCGGTGAGGTAGACGGCGCTCGCGCCCACCAGTCCGCCGAGGATGCCGCCCGCGTCGATGATGAGCATGCGGCCTCGGGACACCGGCACGTACTTCGACAGGATGGCCATCGACAGGATGCCCGCGGCGGTGGCGCCCAGCTCGACAGCGAAGAAGCCCTGCGTGTCATTGTTGTCCGAAGTCGCCAGAAACAGCGCCGTCACCGCGCCGGCCCAGAGGCCACCCGAGTTGGCCAGGGACACCTGTCCCGAGGTGGGGTTCACCAGGTGCGCCAGCAGGACGCCCACGCCGGTGAAGCCCGCCCCGCCGAGGATGGCGGAGCCCAGGGCATTGTCACCATCCAAGTCGAAGGCGAGCAGTGTCGCGACACCGAACCAGAAACCCCACACGGTGCCGGAGTTGATGACGGCGGCTTGTCCGTCCGTCACACCGCCCCGGGTGAGAAGCAGCGAGCTGGCGGCGCCCGCTCCTGCGCCCAGCAGTGACACCGCGGCGTAACCCTGGCCGCTGCAATCTCCGATGGCGCACAGGAGGACGCCTTGGGTTACCCCGTGCAGCGTCTGCACCACGACGAGAGAGGCACGCGCGGCGCTGGAGTGGGGCTCTCGCCTCACCGCGCTCGCGGCGGCGGTGGCCAGCCGCCCCCCGGGCGCGAGCCGTGTCCGGGAGAGCCGGGCCAGCTCGGTGGCATATGGGTGCTGTGGACAGGCCGCGAGCACTCGCTCGAACAGCGCCAGCGCCTTCGCGTCGTTGCCGCTCACGAGCGCATCGAAGCCAGCCGAGTAATCCGCCTCGGAGCTGGCCGCACAGGCATCGGGCGTGGACACCAGGGGCGGCGCGGTGACCGTCTCCGGTGCCGTGGCCTCGGAAGAGGGCGGAGTCTCCGGGGGCTGAGCGGAGAGCGTGGCAAGCAGGATGAGCGTGGCGAGCGTCATGGCGCCCGGCACTGTATGCGAAGCGCGGCGGCGGCATGTATCAGCCATGCCGCCGCCTTTTCGCGGTGCGTCAGCGCGCTGCCAGCGTGTCGACGTGCTCACGCAGGGCCACCTCGTTGCCCAGCCGGCCGTTGAGCCCGGCGAGCGGCTTCGCGGCCTGCTCGATGCGGCACCGGGTGCGCGGCCCCGCCGCGGCCAGCCACGCCACGCCCAGCGCCAGCTCCGCCACCTGTGCATCGCCGCTCAGGCTGGCGGTCAGGGACAGCAGGGCCTCCACCGCCTTCTTCACCTGCGCGCCGTGCAGCGGATGGCTGCTGGTGATGCCCTCGCGCAGCAGCGTCAGCAAGGCCAGCGCCGTGGCACGCGCCTGTCGCACGGGCTCGGAGCCTTCGCCGGTGCCTTCCCAGAGCCCGTTGGCGAGCTGCCGAGACAGCAGTCCCTCCGCGCCCGTGTCGACACCGCCCTCGGCCGCCGGAGCCTCGTCGCGGTACGCGTCGGATTCCCCGAACTCCGCCTCCTTCATCGGCTCTGGAGGCTGACCGCCGCCGAAGAAGTTGGAGAGGATTCCTCCCTTATTGCGCTTCTTTTTCATGGCGTCGGCCTTGCCCTGTTCACGCCGCTCGCTCCTCATGATCATCCAGTCCGTGGTGCCGCCATCGGCATCCATGGAGGGCGTGCTCTGCGCGGGCGCGGGCGGGGGCGGCATGGCGCCACTCGCGGCCATCCGTCCGCGACGGGGGACGGCGCCACCGATCGCGGCCTCCTCCTTCTGTGCGCCGAACATGGCCCAGCCCGCGGGGGCGTTCACGGGGATGACGCGCGTCTTCGCCTGTCCCGAGTTCCGCCGCTCGCCCTTGCGCTCCTCCACCACGACGAACGAGGTGTACCGGGTGACAATCTGGTGCGCGACGGCCAGCTCGACGATGCGCTGTTTCATGGACTCCGCGCGGCGTCCGGTGAGCTGCGCGGCCTCCCAGCCCCGGATGCGCTCGGCGGCCCACAACTTCTCCACCGCCGGCCGGTCCGACACCGCGGGCAGGTCCACGCGGACGGTGAGCGAGAGGGGCTCCCGTCCCGAGCGCCCACGCAGCGTCACCGTGCCCGTCCCGGGCGAGGCATAGCGGCCCAGCAGCGTCCAGGGCACGCCATCCACCAGGGGGGGCAGCTCGGCGGGCGCCAGCTCCGCGCACTCCACGCCGTCGAAGTGGACCTCCAGCTCGGTGACGCGAGGTGCCAGCGCGCGGGAGAACTGCGCCACCACCTTGTCGTCGATGCGCTCGCCCGGGTGGATGAACTCCACGTCGCCGCCCGTCTGCTTCGCCATGTCCCGCAGCAGCACGTCGCTGACGTTGGTGCCGATGCCGAACGAGTACACCCGTGCCGTCTTCCGAGCCTCGAGCACGGCGCGCAGGATCTCCGACTCGTTGCCCACCTGTCCGTCCGTGAGCAGCACGATGACGCCGTCGGGAGCCGCCTGCACCGCGGCGCGCATGGGCGCGAGCAGCTCCGTGCCGCCATCCGCGTTCAGCGCGGCCACCCATCGGTCCGCCTCCTCGAGCGTGCGCTGCGTGAAGGGCACGGGCTCGGGCTGGAACGACCGGAAGTGATTCTCGAACGCGATGACGTTGAACCGGTCGCCCTCGCGCAGGTGGCGCAGGCACAGCCGGAGCGCGGCCTGGGCCTGGGGCAGGCTCTCGCCGGCCATGGAGCCGGAGACGTCCACGACGAACACCACCTCCTGCTTGGCCGGCGCGGAGGCCATGGCCAGCAGGTCCGGCACCACGGTGAGCGCGAAGGTGCCCGGGCCTCCCTCGCCCTTGCGGTGCGTGACGAGCGGCGTGAACACCGCGCTGCTGTCCGGGCTGCGCAGGCTCAGCACCAGGTCGCGGTCCAGGGACACCTCGCCGCGCGAGAAGCCAACGCGCACGCGGGTGCCTTCCTCCCGGGTGACGGTGATGGCGTGGGACGGGCTCTCCACCACCACCTCGCGGCCCAGGTCCACGAGCAGGTCCATGCGCAGGCCGTAGTGTACGTTGCCCACGGGTGGGGTGATGCGGTCCGCGTCCGGCACCTGGGCCGTGGGCGCTTCACTGCCGTGGCCGGTGCGGTCGCCCGTGGTCGCACCGGGGATGTAGCGAGGCGCCACCAGCGTGGGCAGCATCCAGCGCACGCTACCTTCCTCGGCGGTGACGGCCTGGAGGAACTCCACCTCCACCACCGTCTCCTCGCCGGGCAGCAGGTTGCCCACCTGTGCGGTGAAGACGTTGCGGCGCTCCTCGTCCAGCAGGGCCGCGCCGTGGCCCGCGGTGACGGCGTCGTCGTAGGTCCGGAAGGCCTCTTCACGCTCCCGCACCACGCCTTCAATGCGCCGCCCGGCGCACGTCATGGAGAAGGCGGAGAGGGTGCCATCCGAGGGTAGGGGGAAGGTGTAGATGGCCTCCACCGGCTGGTACTCGTCGTTGCGATAGCGCTGGCGAACGCGCACGCGTGCATGTCCGCCGAGGAGCTCGCCCGTGACTTCGACACCCTGGAGGGGGACCTGCGTGCCGTTGCGCGTGTACAGCCCTGCCTTCTCGTTGGTCATGGCTTCTCCCTTTCCTGGAACTCCGCGATGAGGGCGCGAACGCGTTCCGCGAGCGCCCGAGTCTTCGTGTCCGCTGCTTCCGAGACGTGCAGCTCCAGCCCTGGGAGAAGCTCCCAGCGCTCGTAACGCTTCAGGCCCGTGGCCGGGGACGGGGGCGCTTGCTGTGGCGCCACCACGGCGGGCCCCGGCGCCGGCTGCGCGTACACCGGGGGCGTGGGTGTCGCGTCTGAATCGGCGAGCTGGCGCAGCTCATCGAGGCTCAGGCGCTGCAGCTCCGCCTGGATGGCATCCAGGGGAAGGAACCGCGCCTGCAGGACCCGGATGGCCTTGAGCCGCACGAGGTGCTCTTCCCCGTACACGGTGTCGGGTCCCCGGAAGGGGGGCGCGGGAAGCAGGCCGCGTTGGACGTAGTAGCGCACCGTCCGCGGCGAGACGCCCACCGCCTCGGCCAGCTCCGTCAGCTTCCATTCGCTCTGTGTCTTCGGCGTGCTCACGGTTCAGACAGTACGACTCGACATTTTAAGTGTCAAGTTGCCACTGATGAATTGGCAGTAGCGGTGGCTGGAGCGCGAGGGCCCCAGCTCAGCGGCATCTCGACAGTGTTGCTGCCAAGTCATGACACCCGGCGCTTGTCCGCTGTCATGACCCGGTGGCGGGCGAAGGGCGCGGAGGTGTTGCGTCAGTCGGGGTGGGGTGGAACAGAGGAGGGCATGAATGGCCTCGCGGAAGTCGTGGACCTCTCTTCCATCCGGCTCATCGGCACGGCGGTGACGCCCGCGGTGATGGTGTCGGCGTGTGGCATCGTGGCGACGGGGTTGGACAACCAGATTGCGCGCATGACGGCGCGCATCCGGGAGATGGCGCGGGAGTGGCGGCTGCTGCCGGAGGGGCACACCCGGCGCGCGGTGTTGCGCCAGGAGGTCGCCATCCTGGACCGGCGGCACGCCATCCTCGCCCGGGCGATTGCCTTCACCTACACGGCGCTGCTGGCCTTCGTGGTGACGTCGCTGCTGTACCTGACGAAGCGGCAGACGCAGCTGCCCGAGGCCCTGCCGGTGGTGTCCTTCTCGTTGGGCGTGGTGCTGCTGGGCGCGACGGCGCTGCTCGTGCTGGCGTCGCTGCGGCTGAGCCGGCGGGCCATCAAGCTGGAGCGGCAGGAACTCTTCGACTAGCGGCCGTCAGGACAGGCCGCCCGCGGGAGGTCCCTCTTCTTCATCCTCGGCGTATCGCCGGTTCTCATGTCCATCGTCGGCCTGCTCCAGGTGGGCCTTCACGCCGCTGAGCGTGCGCAGCAGGTCGAGCGGGATGGGCAGGATGGTGTGATTGCCACCGGTGGTGATTTCCACCAGCGTCTGGAGGTAGCGGAGCTGGAGGGTGGCCGGGTAGCGGCCGAGGACCTTGGCGGCCATGGAGAGCTTCTCGGCGGCCTGGTGTTCGCCCTCGGCGGCGATGATTTTCGCGCGGCGCTCGCGCTCGGCTTCGGCCTGCCGCGCGATGGCCCGCTGCATCTCCGCAGGCAGGTCGATGTGCTTCACCTCCACGTTGGACACCTTGACGCCCCACGGGTCGGTGCGTGCATCGAGCACCTGCTGAATCTCGTGGTTGATGCGCTCCCGCTCGGAGAGGAGTTGGTCCAGCTCCACCTGGCCCAGGATGGAGCGCAGCGTTGTCTGGGCGAGCTGGCTGGTGGCATAGAGGTAGTCCTCCACCTGGAGCACGGCCTTGTCCGCGTGGATGACGCGGAAGTAGACGACGGCGTTGACCTTCACGCTGACGTTGTCCCGGGTGATGACGTCCTGTGGGGGCACGTCACGGGCCACGGTGCGCAGGTCGATGATGACCATGCGCTCCACGAAGGGGATGAGCCAGCGGAAGCCCGCGCGCTTGAGCCCCACGAACCGCCCGAGCCGGAACACCACGCCGTTCTGGTACTCATTGACGATTCGCACCCCCGACAGGAAGAGCAGGAACAGGATGGCGACGGGGATGAGCACTCCGAACAGTCCGGTCAGTTGCATCAGGTCGGTACCTCGTCGACGAAGAGGGTGAGTCCTTGCATGCCTCGCACCACCACGTGCGCGCCGGAGCGGATGGGTGCGGTGGACGTGGCGCTCCAGCGCTCTCCGTGAATGAACACCTCGCCGCCCTCCGGTGTCACCGGGGCCAGGGCGGTGCCTCGCTCACCCACGAGCCCCAGGTCGCCACCTTGCTGGGGGAGCCGCCGCGTCTGCGCGCTCCGGTAGGCGACGTAAGCCGCCGCACCCGCCAGCGCCACGGTGGTGGGCACCAGCCACGTCCACGACACCTGGAAGGAGCGGTCCACGAACCACTCCGGGTCGAAGCGGTCCACGAGGAACAGGCCGCCCAGGCCCAGCAGCACCACGCCCGCGGCGCCGAGCAATCCACTGGTGACGAACAACTCCGCGATGATGAGGGCCGCGCCCGCCAGCATCAACAGCACCGCGCCCGCGCGGACAGGCAGCGCGGACGACGCCACCAGCGCCAGGACCAGCGCCACCACGCCCATGAGCCCCGGGGCAATGGCGCCCGGATGTGACAGCTCCACCACGAACCCCAGCGCGGCCAGCAGGAACAGCAGGTAGACGATGGCTGGATTGGCGAGCGCGTGCACGGTGCGCTGGGACAGCGTGGGCTCCAGCGTGACGATGTGCGCATCCCGCGTGGAGAGCCGCACGGACTCGCCGCCCGCCACCGTCACACGCCGCCCGTCCGCCTGCGTGAGGAAGTCCGCCTCGGTGGACGTGACGTACTCCACCACGCGCAGTGCCCGCGCGTCGTCCGCGGAGACGCTGACGCTGTCGCGCACGGCGGAGGCGGCCCACTGCACATTGCGGCCCCGCTGCTGGGCAATGCTCTCCGCGAACGCGACGGCGTCGTTCTCCACCTTGCGGGCCAGTTGCTCGCCGCCCACGGCTTCCGGGGACTGGCCGGAAGGGCCCACCACCGGGTGTGCGGCCCCGATGTTCGTGCCCGGCGCCATGGCCGCGACGTTGGACGCCAGGGCGATGAAGACGCCCGCGCTGCCCGCGTGTGCGCCGGAGGGGCCGACCCAGACGAGCACCGGGACAGGTGACGCGAGGAAGGCCCGGACGATGTGGCGCGTGGCCTCCAGCGAGCCGCCGGGGGTGTCCAGTCGCACGAGCAACGCGTCATGCCCCGCGGCCGTGGCGCGTGCCACGCAGTCGGACAGGTAGCCGCTGGTGCCGGCGTCGACCACGCCCTCCAGGTCGCAGCGCGCCACGGTGGGCTGGCCGTTCCTCGTGGGCGCATCGGCCGCGGGTGCGAGCAGGCCCGCCATGAGGACACACAGGAGGGCCGGACCCGCGAGTCTCCACCGTGCCCGTTGGTGCATCTCACACCCCCTGGAGGCTGGCGGGGTTGAAGGAAGCAGGGACGATGCCGCGCTGGGGCAAGGGGCGCAGGGCTGCCAGTTGCTTGATCAGCCGCAGGTGGTCTACGAGCAGCCGAGGCATGAGGAAGTGCTGACGCACGTGCTCGTGTCCACGCGCGCCCAGCAGCCGGGCCTCGTCGGGACGGCGGAGCATGTGGAGCATGGCCTCTGCACATTCCTCCACGGTGTCCACGAGGACGCCGCCGGTGCCCTCGGGCAGCTGCATGGGAATGCCGCCCACGCGCCCGCCGACGACGGGGGTGCCCTTCCACAGCGTCTCCGAAACGACGAGCCCGAAGCCCTCGCGCAGGGACTTCTGGATGACGACGTCGGAGACGGCCTGGAGCGCGTTGACCTCGATGTTCCCCACGCCCACCAGGTTGGTGAGGATGTGGATGAGGCTGTCGCCCGCGGTGGCGTCGCGGAGTTCCTCGTACACGTCCCAGCCCTCCGGGTCGTCCAGGGCCAGTGAGCCCGCGAGCGCGAGCTGGAGGTCGGGGACGTGGGGCCGCACGCGCTGGTAGGCGCGGACGACACCGAGCGGGTCCTTCCACCGGTCGAAGCGGCTGACCTGGGTGACGAGGGGCCGGTGGGTGCGGATGCCAATCCACTCCAACACGTCGCGCGAGAGGGCCTCCGGCAGCGGGTGGTTCTTGGGACTGAGTGGGTCGATGGCGGGCGGGTAGATGCGGACGTCGGAGATGGGGAGCTGGGGTGGAATGAACTCCCGCATCGTGAAGATGGCGGCGTCGTAGGCGCGCAGGTAGGGCGACAGGAAGTCCCAGAAGGCCGGGTTGGGGTGCGAGGTGTCGATGTGGCAGCGCCATATCCAGCGCGCATCGAGATGGGGACTCAGCGCCGCGAGCACGGCGGGCTGCGGGTCATGGACGAAGACGAAGTCGTAGTTCTCCGAATCCGTGACGAGCCGGTGGGCGTTGAGCTGGGCGTTGGCCAGGTAGGTGGCCTTCTCGGACTCGGTGAGCTCGCCGGGGGCGCCTTGCAGGCCGTTGTGGATGCGCTTGGTGACCTGGAAGAAGGTGTCGTCGCCGTGGATGATCTTCCAGTCCGTGACGATGCCCAGGTCGTTGTAGAGCGGGACCAGGGAGCGGAGGATTTCGGAGACGCCACCGCCGTAGGGCGTGGCGCTCAGGTGCATGCACCGGGCGCCCCGCAGGTCCTCGGAGAGCCGGTGCAATTCGTCGAGGAGTTCGTCGGGAGCAATCCCGCGATAGGTGGCAAGCGAACGCTTGCCAATGTCCACGACGTCCAGCATGGCCTCGGCCTCCCAGGTGAGCGCTCCAGGCAACGGTGCGCACGGGAAGCAGCATCATCCCGCGCCGTGTGACTGCCGGGCTGCTGTCCGGCACCGGGGGCAAGCCCCCGACGGTGTGCCCGGGCATCCGCTGGTGGACGTTCGCTGTCGTCGACAGATTGTCGATGGAGGGCACGCTCCCTAGGGTCCGTCCGCAACTCGATAAGGAGGCTACATGCGTCGTGCCGTTCTCATTGCCCTGGGCGTGGCAGTTGCTGCGCCCGCTTGCAAGACCACGCAGCCCGAAGGAACCGAGAATCGTCAGCCCTTGACGGGCCCGGATCAGATCCGCGAGCCCGTGCAGACGGTGCCGGATTCCCCCGCGGGCCCCGCGACGCCCCTGCCGGATATCGACGCGGGCACGCCGGAGACGCAGGAAACGCCGGCGGAGTAGGGATGGGCAGGGCCGGATTGGCTCTATCCCGTTGAATCCTGGTATTTGGCGCTTCGCACGTCCGCGACTTGAGCGGGCGTTTGAGGCGGGGGCGCCATGCCACTTCGTGGGTTGATGGTATTCGTCGCGCTCCTGGCGTGCGCTTCGGGTGACGAGTACACCCGACGAGGCGCCGACACGCTATTCGGGCGTCGAGGCCCCCACGTCTGGGTTCGCGGCCCCTGGCTCGAAGTAGAACCTTCTCGCGACGTGGATCAGGTCATCGACCAGTTGTGTCCCGCCATCATGAAACTTCCACGGGCGACAGCGGGGCATTAAGGCCAGGAGTACTGCGGCGCCATCTACACCTTGGGAGACGGCGTCTATTACGCGAGTCACGGCTCGCCCTTGGGCAAGACGACGGGCGTCGTTGGCGCGGAGAAGCGCAAGTCCTGCATCCCGCCGAGCAGTGTCGTTGATTCGCGCGGCCGCACCGTGACCTTGGCGGACTACCACAGCCATCCCTGGTCTCCTTCTCCGATGTCCGTGTTCGACTTCCAGAACCGGACCCAGGTCTGGCTCATCCGTATCCAGTTCGACGTGGCCTGCACCGTCATGAAGTACGTTCCGCACAAGAACACCCCACGGCCGGGAGAGGTCTACTTGCGGCGAGAGCGACGTTGGAGACTGGTGGGGTTGCTCGAAAGCGAGCGAGACAAGGAGTTGGGAATCGTCACGCCCGTGGAAGGCGACACTTAGGTGTCGATGCCGGGAGTCGTCATGCGCCGCGTGGTTCTTCTACTCTCGTGTTTGTCGCTATCTGCGTGCTCGCTGTTCCAGCGTCCGTTTCGCCCCGCGCATGCACCGCCCGAGGAGTCGGCGAGGTTCGTGTTTCCCTTGGGTTTTCCTCCGGGGGAGCACACCTTCATTCCTGCAACCATCTCCACCGCGGTCGGGCTGGCGATGGATGACTTCTTGCCGAGGGACGCGAAGCCGCCCAAGGAGGCGACACCCGATGAGGTGTGTCTCGCGCAGCGAAGTTCGTATGACGTATTGGCGAAGGCGCTATCCGACAGCGTCGTGTTGGTTTCGTTCTCACCCAAGGAGGGGGCCTGTGTTCAAGAAGGCACTGCCCTGGATGTGGGCGCGACGTACGCGGTCGATGTAGACGGCTGGCGCATCCTGGCCGTTCAGCGATGAGGCACGCGGAAGGAGTCACGGTGCAGGCGACAGTCTACCTGGCGGAGCGGGTGTGGACGTTGGATGCGGCGCGGCCACGGGCCCAGGCGCTGGCGGTGCGGGATGGGCGGCTGCTGGCCGTGGGGACTCGCGAAGAAGCGGAGGCTGCCGCGGGCCCGAATGCGCGCCGGGTAGACCTGGGCGCCGCCACCGTGGTGCCGGGCCTCGTGGACGCGCACGCGCACATCCACGGGTTGGGCCGGAGCCTGACGACGGTGCGGCTGGAGAAGGCGGCCTCGGTGGATGAGGCCATTCGCCGGCTGACCGAGGCGCCCGCCTCCAGCTTCCAGGGAGACTGGCTGCTGGGAAGAGGGTGGGACCAGAACGAGTGGCCTGGTGGCGCCTTCCCGGGCCGCAAGGAACTGGACGCGCGCCTCCCCTCGACGCCCGTGTTCCTCACCCGGGTGGACCACCACGCGGCCTGGGTGAATGGCGAGGCCCTGCGGCGCGCTGGAATCACCCGCGACACGCCGGACCCGGAGGGAGGCCGCATCCTCAAGGACGCGCACGGCGAGCCCACGGGCGTGCTGGTGGACAACGCCATGGACGTGGTCGCCGCCGCGATGCCTCCGCCTTCCAGGGCGCAGCTGGAGACTCGGCTGCGGGCCGCGCTGACTCGTTGCGCGCAGGTGGGGCTGACCGGGGTGCACGACGCGGGCATGGAGTGGGATGCCTTTCGCGTGCTCCAGGCATGGGACGCCGCGGGCACGTTGCCTCTGCGCGTCTACGCGATGGCGGCGGGCCAGGGTGACGAGCGGCACGCGTACCTCGAGCAAGGACCGTGGCAGGGGCGGATGCTGGCGATGCGCTCGGTGAAGTTCCTGGCCGACGGCGCGCTGGGGAGCCGGGGCGCGGCGCTGCACGACGACTACTGCGACGAGCCAGGGCAGCGGGGCTTGTTGCTGCTGCCACCCGAGGAACTCGCCTCACGCGCCCAGGCCTTCATGTCCCGGGGCTTCCAGGTGTGCATCCACGCCATTGGAGACCGTGCCAATACCTTGGTGCTGGACGTGCTTCTGCGCGGCGCCGAGGTGACGGGCACACAGTCGCTGCGGCACCGCGTGGAGCACGCGCAGATTCTCCGGCGCGAGGACATCCTCCGCCTGGGGGCCGCGGGGCTGGTGGCGAGCGTGCAGCCCACCCACGCGACCAGCGACATGCCGTGGGCGGAGTCCCGGCTGGGCCGCGAGCGGCTCAAGGGCGCCTATGCCTGGCGCAGCCTTCGTGATGCGGGCGCGCACCTGGCGTTGGGCAGTGACTTCCCCATCGAAAATCCGGATGTTCTGGCGGGGTTGTACGCGGCGCGCACGCGGCAGGACGCGGCCGGCAGGCCCGAGGCCGGGTGGATGCCGGAAGAGCGACTGACGGCGCGCGAGGCGCTGGAGGGCTTCACCACCGGGCCCGCCTGGGCGTCCTTCGACGACGCCCGGCGCGGCAAGCTGGCTCCGGGACTGGACGCCGACTTCGTGGCCCTGTCGGAAGATCCGCTGGAGGGGCCCGTCTCGGCGCTGGTGAAGGCGCAGGTCCTCGCCACCGTGGTCGCAGGCGCGGAGGTGTACCGCGCTCCGTCCCTGGCCTGAGCGCGGCGTCTTGGATGCTCACTCGCCGAAGATGTGCGAGCGCGCCGCCTCGGCGATGGTGACGACGGCGGGGTGGCGAATCTTCCGCTCGACGGTGATGGCGTAGAAGCAGGTCTCGATTTCGTCGGTGCGCCCGATGACGGAGCAGTTGAACTGACGCTCCACCTCGGCCTCGATGGCGCTGGGCATGGCGAAGACCCCGTGCCCGCGCTGGCCGAAGGCCTGGAGCAGCGCGCTGTCATCGAAGTCACCCGCGATGACGGGGCGCAGGCCCTTGCGCTCGAACCACAGGTCCATGGAGCGGCGCGCGGAGGACTCGTCTGACGGCAGCAGCACGGGCGCGCCGTCCAGTGATTGAGGGAAGTTCTCCTTGAGTTCGAGCAGCTTCCCGGCAGCGAAGAAGGACACGCCACACTTGCCGAGCAAGTGGTTGAACGAGCGCACGCTCACCGGCTCCGAGCTGGGCGCATCCGCGAGCACCACGTCCAGTTCGTGCAGGGCCAGCGAGGCGAGCAACTGCGGCAGGGGCCCTTCGCGGCAGATGATGCGCAGCGACGGGCCTGCTTCGAGCGCGGGCTTGAGGAGCTGTTCGGCCACCAGCTTGGGGATGACATCGAGCACGCCGACGTTGAGTCGCAGCTGCTGCCCGGGCGGCAGGCCGGAGACGACGTTCTTCAGCTCGTTGCCCAGGCGGAAGATCTCGTCCGCATAGCGCATCACTGTGCGGCCCACGTCGGTGAGCACCAGCTTGCGGCCCTGGCGCTCGAACAGCTTGTGGCCCAGCGACTCCTCCAGGAGCTTGAGCTGGCTGCTGATGGTGGGCTGCGCCAGGTGCAGCTCCTCGCCTGCCTTGGCGATGCTGCCCGCCCGCGCAACCGTCCAGAAGTACAGGAGGTGATGGTAGTTGAGCCAGCTCATATCTATAGAGATAGTCGAAGTGTTGTCGTTAAACTACCTAATTTTCTTATAGAGCCCCGACCTTTAATTTCCTCTGCGTCGCGCCGTCGAGTGGGCGCGCCCAACCGGAGGAGGTCCATGGAATCCATCAGCCTGAACGTATCCTTTGAATCCCCTGAGCTCGTGGTTACGGCCGAGGTCGTTGAAGCGCGCGTCCGTGGGCACCTGGAGTTGGTGCGGCGGTTGGCGTGGAAATACCGGTGGACTGGCCTGTCGATGGAAGAGCTGGTGGCGGAAGGCAACGTTGGGTTGATGGAAGCCGCGGGACGTTTCGAGGAACGCGGGGTGCCGTTCGCGGCCTATGCCAGCCAGTGGATTCGTGCGCGCATCCGCGCCTACGTGGGCCGCAACTGGAGCATGGCGGGCGGCCGGGCGCCTTGGGTGGTGTTCCAGCTCCGGAGGGAGCGGGCGCGGCTGGAGGCCCGGTGGGGGGAGGGCCACCCGGAGGTGGAGAAGCGTCTGGCCGAGGCCTTGGGGAAGCGGGAGGACGAGGTGGCCCGCGCCATGGAGGCGCTGTCGCGGGACGTGTCGCTGGACGCGCCGGTGTCTCCGGACTCGGAGGCCACGCGGCTGGAGGGGCTGATGGCGGATGCTGACTCGCAGGAGGACCTGGTGGACCGGGCGAAGTGGGCGCGGCGGCTCCGGGCGAGCGTGGACGCGGCCTGGCCGGAGCTGGATGCCCGGGAGCGCGCGCTGGTGGAGGAGCGGATGCTGGCGGAGGACGGGGTGAGCGCGGAGCTGCTGGCGCGCCGGTTCGGGGTGACGGCGGTGCGTATCCGGCAGATCGAACAGGGCCTGCGGGTGAAGCTGCGCCACAGGCTGACGGCCGGTCTCACGTCCTGGGACGGGGAGGCCATGTCCCTGGCGGCCTGACGCCTGACCGCCCGGGTGGCGGAGAATGCTGTTGACGGAGGAGGGAGGGGCTCGCTATGAAGGCGCCGTTCCGCGCGGTGCCCCTTACGCCCAGGTAGCTCAGTCGGTAGAGCAGGGGATTGAAAATCCCCGTGTCGGTGGTTCGATTCCGCCCCTGGGCACTTAGCGGAGATGAAGGCCTCTGGACCCAAAGTCCAGAGGCCTTTGTCGTTTCCGGCGCGGTGCGTCACGGCTCCAGGGTGGCGCCCAACACGCGGGCCCGCGCGTCGCGCTGACGGGCACGCCCGTGGAGAATCGCCTGTCGGAGCTCTGGAGCCTCTACGCGCTGCTCTTCCCGGGCTACTGGGCAGCCGCGAGTCCTTTTGTTCGCGCTTCGTCGTCCCCATCGAGCGGGACACGGACGCGGGGTCCGAGAATCGCTGGCGCGGGTGGTCCGGCCCTTCCTCCTGCGCCGCACCAAGGGCGAGGTGGCGCGCGAGCTGCCCGCGCGAATCGAGACGGTGGTCTCCGTGGCTCTGAGCGCGGGCGAGCGCCGGCTCTACGACGACGTGCGGCTGGCCGCGCTGGCGCAGGTCGGGGACGCGTCAGGGTGGACGAGCGCTTCGCGCTCCTGGCCGCGCTCACCCGGCTGCGGCTGGCCGCGTGCCACCCTCGGCTCGTCGAAGAGGACTCGGTCCTGCCGTCCTCCAAGCTGGAGCGGCTGCTGGAGTTGGTGGACACGGTGCGCGCCTCGGGGGGGCCGGGCGCTCGTCTTCAGCCAGTTCGTGAAGCACCTGGCGCTGGCGCGCGAGGCGCTGGAGGCACGCGGCATGTCCATGCAGTACCTGGATGGGCAGACCGCCCCGGCGGAGCGGCACGTGCGTGTGGAGGCCTTCCAGCGGGGGCAGGGTGACTTGTTCCTCATCTCGCTGAAGGCGGGAGGCACGGGGTTGAACCTCACCGCCGCGGACCACGTCATCCACCTGGACCCCTGGCGGAGCCCCGCGGTGGAGGACCAGGCCACGGACCGGGCGCACCGCATCGGTCAGACGCGCCCTGTCACCGTGTCCCGGCTCGTCTCCGAGGGGAGGCCATCCTCGCGCTCCACGCGTAGAAACGCGGGTTGGCCGACAGCCTCCTCTCCGGGGAGGACGGGGGCACCGCCCTCTCTTCCGAGCAGTTGTTGGCGCTGCTGCGCTTCGGCGCGGCTGGAGGTGTGTGACAGGGCGGTTTGGGGGGCTCCGGAGCCCGCGTCCGCCCTGAGCTTCGTCGTCGCTCTGGGGCGAGACCTCCGAGTGTGTTCGCACCTTCGGAGTGGACGAATGTGGAAATTTCCCTTCGAGTAGGACCAGGCGTGGATGTAGATATCGACGCCATGTGCACTTCAGTAACTGCACATGGACTTCCTACACGCGCCCTGCGGTTTCTCGGAGTAAGGAGGGACCCATGAGTGCTGCCCGATTAGCGCCAGGAGCCCCGCGATGAGCTACGCGGTCAAGGAGCTTTTCTACACGCTCCAGGGCGAAGGGGCTCAGGCTGGGCGCGCGGCAGTGTTCCTCCGCTTCACAGGGTGCAACCTCTGGAGTGGCTTGGAGCGCGACCGGGAGAAGGGGGCCGGGGGCTGTTCCCGTTGGTGTGATACCGACTTCGTCGGCATGGATGGGCCAGGCGGAGGCCGGTTTTCCTCTGCGGTGGCGCTGGCGGAAGCTGTCGCTGCTGCATGGCCTCGCTCGCATGCCGCGGGGCAAACGCCCATGGTGGTGTGTACGGGGGGGGAGCCGTTGCTTCAGTTGGATGCCCCGCTGATTGATGCGTTACACGCCCAAGGATTCTTCGTTGCCGTTGAAACCAACGGGACGCAGCCCGTTCCTTCATCCGTGGATTGGATCTGCGTGAGCCCCAAAGCTGGAAGTACGTTGGTCCAGCGCTCAGGGAACGAACTCAAGTTCGTATTTCCCCAACCGGGTTTCGACCCCGAGCGATTCGTGGAACTGGAGTTCGCGCACTTTTTCCTCCAACCCATGGACGGGCCGGCGCAGGCAGCCAATATGGCGCGAGCGCTCCATTACTGCTTGGAGCATCCACGCTGGCGGCTTGGACTGCAGATGCACAAGGTCGCGGGAATCCGTTGAACCTTGCGGTGCGACGATGACAGACCTTCACATCATCGCAAGCTGCACGGACCGTAAGCACCTCCCCGTGCCCGATTCACTCTGCCTCCGCAACGTGAACGCCGCGGATGTCGCGCGACGTGCGCGTGTGTGGTGGAAACAACTGGAGACAAGTACCTCCGAAACAAGAACTGCCAATGCGCTCTATGCCGGGGAACACTGGAGTGTGGTCCTCAGCCTTTCGGAGGTTGCCAATGCCAGCGGATTCACGCCGAACCTCTGGGTCGTATCCGCAGGCTATGGGCTCATTCCTGGAAGTTCGCTGATTCGGCCGTACTCAGCGACTTTCTCCCGGGGGCACGTTGACTCTGTCGTTCACGACGCTGCGAGACGCGACACGGCCGAGCAACTCAAGGTCTGGTGGAGAACGCTCGCCACCTATTCCGGGCCCAGTCGGAGTTCCGCACGAAGTATCAGTCAATTGGCGACTGATCAGCCTTTGTCGAGCGTTCTGATTGTCGCTTCACCCCTTTATGTCGCCGCAGTGGAAGATGACCTCACTCAAGCGGCTTCTCAGCTCCAACACCCTGAGCGCTTGGTCATCGTGTCCTCACTGGCACCATTGGCCAGAGGGGGCTTGGCCAGGCATTGGATACCTTCCAGTGCCCAGCATCAATCGCGCTTGGGAGGTTCTCGGCTCTCGCTACATGCTCGCGTTGCTCGGGAGATTCTCCAGTCGTCACGCACGCCCTATTTGAACGCGAGAACGCTCCAGGCGAAGTATGAGCGTTTGATTGCGCAGAGTACTCCACTGCGGCAGTACACGCGAAAGCCGCTGACCGATGCTGAAGTGCGCAGCTTCATTCGCGAGGCACTGTCGCAAGGAGCAAGCTCGTGGAGCGCGTCGTTGCGCATGCTGCGGGCTCAGCAACTCGCTTGTGAGCAAAGCCGTTTCAAGAGTCTGTTCTTTCAGGTCCAGGGGGGATTATGAAGAGGGTCAAGCGCAAAGTCATCGAACGTCGTGCCATCCGTGTCATCCAGACGCCACAGCATCCACTTTTCCTTTTTTCGTTGAGTGCCAAGGAACTGCTGCAGGTGGCGGAGGTGTCGCGTGTGTCGCGCGACTCTGAGGGGCGCCTCCTTGGATATCAACGGCCCGAAGTGAAACGGCACGTTCGCAACATCGTTGACTACCTTGATAGCGAAGAGGTGATCTTCCCTAACTCGATCATCCTTGCGCTCTCGTCATCGGTTGGGTTCAAGAAGGTTCGAGGGCCTCGGGTCGATGACAAGTGGGCTGAGGCTGGGATGTTGAGCATCCCTTTGCCTCGGGTAGGGCAATCCAAGCCCGCTTGGATTGTGGACGGACAGCAGCGGGCATTGGCGCTATCTCAGTGCCGGCGACAGGACCTTCTGGTCCCTGTGAATGCCTTTATCGCGGATGAAGTAGACCTCCAGCGTGACCAGTTCCTGCGGGTCAATAACACGAAGCCGCTGCCTCGTGGCCTCATCACGGAACTTCTTCCGGAGGTGTCAACCCTCCTGCCGCCGAACCTGGCGGCGCATAAGGCCCCAGCAGCTCTCTGTGACTTGCTGAACCGAGATCCGGAATCGCCCTTCAGGGGGCTTATTCGCCGCCCGTCAATGGATGCGGTTGCGCGCCGCAGCGCGATTGTAACGGATATGGCGGTGGTGAAGATGATCAAGGACAGCCTGTCGGGGATGACAGGCTGCCTCTTCCCCCATCGAAATGTCGCTACTGGAGAGACGGACTTTGATTCGGTCCATCGGGTTTTGCTCCTCTATTGGACGGCGGTGAAAGACGTCTTTCCAGGGGCGTGGGGGCTTCCGCCAGCGCGGAGCCGCTTGATGCACGGGGCAGGTATCGGCGCCATGGGGCGACTGATGGATAGAATCATGAGCAACATCGACATCAATGATGCTCAGTCACCGCGATTTGTCCGCTCGGAGCTCTCGCGGATTCGTTCCGTATGTCGTTGGACGGACGGACAATGGGACGAAACAGGGATGGCCTGGAATCAAATCCAGAACACGCCCCAGCACATCCGCCTTCTTTCAAATGTTCTTCTTCGTGCGTACACGAATAACCGCCGGACGGCCGCGTGAAGTTCTTTTTCCCCGATAGCCAGGACTTGATTGACCCGAGCTTTGACTTCGCGCGTGAACGGCGCTCGACGACGCGCAAGCGGCAGAGAGATGACCTCTATGCCCACGAGGTCTTCGCTTCGACCCCCTTTGATGGGTTTCTGGTTTCCAAGGGCATCGTGGACGGATATGGCGCGCTAGGTAGTCGCTACACGCTCGCGCAACGCCACAGGTTGCTCCGCTTGGGTGCCCCCGAATTCTTCCGCATTGACCAGGCTTCACGGAAGCTCTCGATCATGGGCGACTGTGGTGCCTTCACCTATGTGAAGGAGGATGAACCGCCCTATTCCGTTGAGGAGGTACTCGACTTCTACGGGAATTGTCGCTTTGACTATGGGCTCTCGCTGGACCACGTCATCCTGCTCTACAAGCCAGAGGCAGATGCTCGGGATGCATCCAGGGATCTTGTTCCCGAGGCCATGCGTGCGCGGCGGGAGTTGACGTTGCGGCTTGCGAAGGAGTTCCTTCAGAAACACAAGTCTGGGAGGTACTCCTTCGAGCCCATGGGCGTCGCCCAAGGGTGGAGCCCGATGTCCTATGCAAGTTCGGTCAAGGACCTGCAGAAAATGGGGTATCGCTCAGTCGCTCTTGGAGGAATGGTTCCGCTGAAGACTCCAGAGCTTCTTTCGTGCCTCCAGGCCATCCATGACGTCGCCAAGCCAGGATTGCAACTCCACTTGCTGGGGATTACCCGGACCGAGCATCTGAAGGAGTTTGCCAGGTTGGGTATCACGTCATTCGATAGTACGTCGCCCCTTCGGCAGGCGTTCAAGGACGATAAAGATAACTACTATACGCCCGGGAAAAACTATACAGCGCTTAGAGTTCCTCAGGTTGAGGGTAATCCTGCACTACAGCGGAAAATCTCCTCGGGTGAGGTGTCCCAGGATGTCGCACGAAAGCTGGAGAAAGCCTGCCTCGAAGTCATGAGACTGTTCGATGCGGGCCAGCGTACGGTTGAGGAGGCGCTTTCCGTACTGATGGAGTACGAGCGCTTCTATGATCCGGGCTCAAAGAAGATGCATGAAGCGGCCTACCGGGAAACGCTGACGGACGCTCCCTGGCGCAAGTGTCCCTGCGATGTGTGCCGCGAATTGCGTTACCACGTCGTGCTCTTCCGCGGTGCTGAACGGAATCGCCGGCGCGGGTTCCACAATGTCTGGACCTTCCATAGGCAACTCGAGAAGCAGCTCGGACTGCGCCAGGGTAGTGCCGCCTGAAGACTACGAACTGAATCGGACCTGCTATGCGAAATGAATTGAGGCTTCCCGCAATTGAAGTGAAGCAGTCTCCGGGGAAGACGCTGTACACGTTTGCAGTTGATGGGAAATTGGTTCCTAAGTTCGCGGCGATCTCACGGGTTCGGCGTAAAGATGATGGAGGGTTGACGGGATATCAGCGGCCAGAGGTGCTCTCTCATATTGATGAGATACGAAACTATCTGGAGAGTAACTCGCCTATGATCCCGAATGCCGTAGTTGTTGCTTTCGATTCACGAGTGAAATTCAGGCCAGACCCCAAAGCGCTGGGCTCTAAGTATGCTCGCCCCGGCATTCTCTCCATACCGTTTGAGGAGGATGCCTCAGACGACAAGAAACCGGGGTTTGTGGTTGATGGACAGCAGCGATTGGCGGCCATCCGTGAAGCGCTCATTGAGGAGTTCCCTGTCTGTGTGACGTCGTTTGTCACGGATGATGTGAGCCAGCAGACCGAGCAGTTCATTCTGGTTAACTCGACGAAGCCTCTGCCCAAGGGATTGCTCTACGAACTGCTTCCGGGGACGAGTGCTCGACTTCCGTCCGCGTTGGACCGGCGCAGGCTCCCCGCGTTGCTGTTGGAACGTATGAACCTAGACGAAGGCTCTCCGCTGCAGGGGATGATTCAGACGGCCACGAATCCTCGTGGGCTCATCAAGGACAACTCGATCCTCCGCATGCTGGAGTATAGCCTGAACGATGGCGTACTCTATCGGTTCAGTTTGTCCGAGGACGGGCCCCCCGACGTCGAGAAGATGCTGGAAGTCCTCCACGCCTTTTGGACGGCCGTTAAGGAAGTCTTTAAGGCTGCGTGGGGGTTGCCTCCAAAGAAGTCGAGATTGATGCATGGAGCAGGCATCATCAGCATGGGGCTGCTCATGGACGCCATCAGTGACCGATACCGTGATCGACGTTACCCGAGCGCTGCGCAGTTTGCTACAGACTTGCTTCCCTTGAGAGATGTCTGCAGATGGACGACAGGATTCTGGGACTTTGGTCCTGGGCAGCAACGAAAATGGAATGAGGTCCAGAATACTTCGAAGGATATTGAGTTGCTTACCAACTACTTGATGGTGCAGTACAAGAGTTTGGTGTGGTCGCGCGCTACCTCGATTGCGGAATCGCCCACGTCAAAGGAAGACAAGAAACGCAAGGAGCGTAAGTGAATACGTGTTGACCAGAGGTCGACCACGAGGCTGCGGGCGAAAACCTCGCTGACATCTATGTCCTGGAGGCCACCTGCGAGGCCAACCACATCAACCCCGAGGTGTACCTCGCCGACGTCCTGCTGCACGTGCAGACGCACCCCAGCTCACGCATCGGCGAGCTACTGCCCCACGAGTGGAGGCGCCGGCACACCACCGGCCTGCCCGACTCACGCATCCAGCCCAATCGCTGAACAACTCGCTCATCGCGGCGCTCGCCGAACACGGTCCTCGTCGGCCTGCAACCGCTTCCGCCACGTCATTGGCCAGACGCTTGTATTCGCCGAGATCATTTGCGAACAAGCCGTCTTTCGAGAGGTGTTCGGCCTCATATGACTCAAATGAGGGGATGGTTCAGGGGCTGATTGCGAATTTAGTGGTTGAAAAGCCTGTCGCGTGCTTGTGAGTTTAGGACTTTTTTTCCGTCCAGTAGCGTAATGTGACCAGCGGGAGTTGTTCGGTAGAAAAGAATATGGATGATTTCCTTGAAGTACTGAGGCACTGCATCCCATTGGCTGAGTGTCGCGCTGGAGAGAATTAATACTGGAGAAACGTGCCTGATGTCGCAGTCGCGATTGAAGCGATCGCAAATGGAACGAGCATGTTGATAGTATCGAAGAATCTGTCCGTGACCGCGATCGTCGAGATAGCCGAGTTTGATCTCTATGGGGAATAGCGTTCGATTGTGGGGTCCACCCAATGCAATAATGTCAACCACTGCCTCGGACGAGACTAGTCGAGGCAAAAGCCGTTGTGCGAAGGGGGTTTGAGCATTGTCGCATTTTCCGTGATAGTACTTCTCGGCCAGAGAGATGCGCTCAGTTGCGTCTCCCCAGGATTCGTCCCAGAATTCGAACAAATAGCGGTGTATGAATTCTTCGCGGCCGGATTTCGTTGCAGAAATGAGCTTCGCCAAGAAGCCCCGTATTTCATCTTTGATGTCTGGGGCGGATGGAATCTCGGCGAGGGCAGACGGTATTTGTCGGGAAATTATTAGGGCATATTCGATTTCATCTGCGCTGGGTTGTCCAGTGTAGATTCCTGGAAATGCCGAGCGAGAAATTAGATATTCACCTTCGTCTAGTTGCCTATTGGTTCTTAGGCATCTCCGAGTTTGAGCCGCATTGAGTAATAGCTCAGTCGAAAGCATACTATGTTGCCGAGTTTGGGCTAGCCGAGATCAGGAATTCATGGTCTTGGTCGGTGCCATTAAGTGCCGGATAGGTGGCTTTTAGATGAATCGAGAATGGGGCGGAGGAGTCGTTTTGAAATTCTGGCACAGTCACTTCGAAGAAGGCCCGCCAGCGGACAATGTCCTCGTAGGTATCATCGGCGTATGTTGCATCGAAAAGCACTTCGATAGGGCGGATGCTCTTGGGGCCTTTGCGCGATGCTGCCTTCCAATCCGGAGTGGATGTGAGCGCCAGGCTGATGTTGGCATCGCTAGGGACCTCCCCTTTGGGCATGTAAAACCATAGCTCAAAAGCTTTGGTCGTTGAATGAGTACGCGAGACCTGCCAGTGAAACTTCGGGGTTTTCGCTTCGAGCGAAATAGGGGAGTCCTCTGATTTCAGAAGTAAGCGCGGGGGACGATCGAGATTGAGCCTTGTGTGTAGATATTGGTGAAGTTTTTTGATGTTTTTTGTCTGGACCTGAACGTTGATTCCACCATCTTCAGTTGTGGATGCGATAGGGATGTCGGAGTCGTCTTCCTTGGTGAATAGGGCCCTGTTGTCTCGCTGGAAAAATTTGCCGGACAGGGGGATGACGAGATCTGTTTGGAGGCGATCTATAACGCTTTTCCAATTTGGGAGCTTCCGGATCTGGCCGCCGATGCGGCAGAGCGCTTTGATTGTGACGTTGTGGTTTGAGATGTCCCTTTTTCGGAACTCGTGGTTTCGCTGGATGGCAGTGGCTCGGGCCGACTCAAGCCGTTGCTCTGAGACGGAGGGTTGAGTGTTGTCCCAGGCGTCCTCTGCCTTCTTGATGTATTCCAGATACAGGTTGCTGTAGGGACGAATGTTCTCCGCAGTGCCAGTTCCCAGGTCGCACTGTACGACAAGTCGTTCGTGTAGGTGATACATGAATTCACAGTAGAATGTGGCGAATTCCTCGCGGGTGTCTTCATCCGTCCTTGCGTTCTGGATCTCCTTTGCCGAGAACATCTCTTGAATTGAGGATACGAAAACTGACATGGTCATCAGTGTGTGCTTGTCGTTTTTGTTCGAGCTCACCTCAATGTTGTTGTCAAATAGCTTTCTGCTTCGCTGGTCGTAGTCAATGATTGCGTCTTTGAGCGCACCGATCGGCGATGTTACGTCCATTTCTTTCTGCTTGGCGGCGGTTATTTTCTTTTGTTTTGAGTTTAGCTCGGAAAAGAGTTCTCGTTCTTTTGTTCGATCGAGATTGTAGATTTCGATTGAGAATTCAAAGTCGCGTCGAAAGCGAGGATACTTGTCCGGGTTGGCACTGTAGGCCTTGTAGGCCTCGACAATCCCAAAGTGACGATGAGCTGAGTCGGTAAGGAAAATGGCGGAGGTGTCGAACGTGAGTTCCCAGGTTGACGGGCGGCCCTCAACTCGACGTTCGCTGAGTTGGAATCCGTCTTTGGTCGTTTCGCGAACATTCCAAGTCAGGCTGCTGAGGTAAATGCGTAAGGCCGTGGCTGAGTTGTCGCCAAGTAATATGTTTGCAATGTCGAGAATCTTGGCTGACTGTTGAAGATGAAATCCCTGTTCGTCCTGGCCTCTTTGGATGTCTTTGTCGATTTTTATGAGCGAGCTAGGGCTGATTTTGAAGGGGTCACTTCTTTTGCTTCCGCGGCGCTCATATTGGAGGAGTTGGGAGAGTCGTTCTGCTGTTAGTTTGACGATGTGCTTCGGTCTGAGAGGTGAGTCCGTGGCTGCGTTGGGGTTGAGGACTCCAAGTAGTGGTAGCGTCAGTTCCATGTGTTCCCTCCGTTTGTGGAGGCTACGCGAAAGCACGGTGGGGTCAAATAGCTTGCCTAATGTGCGGACGGGAAGTTGGTAAGTCGCATTTGAATTCACCGGCATGCTTTTGATTCATACTTTCAGTGCGGGCTGGGCCGTCGGCCGTGCTGGCTAAGTCGTTGACCCTCGTGTACGGAAGGGAGCCGGAGGAGCGAAACGAGATGGACGCGAACGCAGTGGCGGAGCTCGAGAAGGCGGGCGTGAAGGTGGACCAGCCCGAGCGCCTGTACGTGGCGGTGGAGTGGGACGAGGACGGCAAGCACGTGCGTCCGGTGGGGGAGCGCGTCCAGATTCGCGCGGGCGAGCAGCTGGCCCATGTGACGCTCAAGCCCATCTCCCAGCTCTTCGTGGGCGACGTGAAGCCCCCCAGCTTCGCCAAGGCGCCGCCGCCGGAGTACCAGCCCTTCTTCCTCCTCATCGAGGCCACCGCCGCCGGCTACTGCCGCGCCGTGCGCAACACCGAGACGGACCAGGAATTCGAGCGGCTCTACCGCCACCTCCTGCGCCGCCCCGACGGCACCGACCGCAACCCGCTCTTCTCGCACCTCCAGGGCGCCGTCCGCCTCTACATGTCCCTTCGCGACGTCAGCCAGGCGGAGTTCGAGGCCGTCATCCAGCGCCTCCACCAGTCCGCCAGGCACTTCCAGACACACACGGGCAGCATCAACTACTTCCAGGAAGTGCTCCGCGGCGTGCTCGGCGCCTGAGGCGTCCGTCATCCCCACGGCCCTCCTGGTCAACCCAGGAGGGTGGCAACTGGAATATCGTGCGCCGCCGCCCGTTCCCGGGCGTTCTTCCGACAGGAGCACGGATGTTCCGTCAGTCGTTACTCTGGACCTCGTGTCTGGCCCTGCTCTCCGGCCCCGTGGCCTGTGCGCAGACGCAGGCCAAGCCGGTGGCGAAGGCCGCCGTGTCCGCCGCGCCCAAGCTCGGCGCCGGCATCGAATCCCGCACCCTCAAGAACGGGCTCAAGGTCATCGTCTGGCCCGACCACGACATTCCCAATGTCGTCCTCTACAACTGGTTCCGCGTCGGCAGCCGGAACGAGTACCCCGGCATTACCGGCTTGTCCCACTTCTTCGAGCACATGATGTTCAACGGCGCGAAGAAGTACGGCCCCGGTGAGTTCGACCGCGTCATGGAGGCCAACGGAGGCGCCAACAACGCCTTCACCTCCGAAGACGTCACCGTCTACATGGACTGGTTCCCGCGCTCCGCGCTCGACGTCATCTTCGACCTCGAGGCCGACCGGCTCCAGCACCTGGCCATCGACCCCAAGGTCACCGAGTCCGAGCGCGGCGTCGTGTACTCGGAGCGCCGCTCCGCCATCGACAACGACAACATGGGCGCCCTGATGGAGCAGGTGCAGGCCACCGCCTTCGTGGCGCACCCGTACCAGTTCCCCGTCATCGGGTGGCCGTCCGACATCGAGTCGTGGCGCATCGAGGACCTCCAGCGCTACTACAAGACGTACTACGCGCCCAACAACGCCACGCTCATCTTCACCGGCGCCGTGACGCCCGCGGAAATCTTCGCGCTCGCGGAGAAGTACCTGGAGCCCATCCCCTCCCAGCCCGCGCCGGAGCCCGTCCGCACCAAGGAGCCCGAGCAGCAGGGAGAGCGCCGCATCGTCGTGAAGAAGCAGGCCCAGGCCCCGCTCATCCAGCTGGCCTACCACGGCATCTCCGGCAAGGACGCGGACGTGGAAGCGCTCACGCTGCTCCTGAGCATCCTCACCAACGGCGACTCCTCGCGGCTGCACCGCCGCCTCGTCGAGGAGGAGCGCGCCGCCCTCCGCGTCAACACCCACTTCAGCCCGGGCTTCGACCCATCGCTCGTCTGGGTCTACGCGGACTTGCCGCCCGGTGCTGACGTCGCCAAGGTGGAAGGACTGCTCACCGAGGAGCTGGCCCGCGTCGTCAAGGACGGCGTCAGCGACGCCGAGCTCAAGAAGGCGCGCAACATCACCCTGTCCCAGTTCTGGCGCAGCCTGGAGACCAACAACGGCCGAGGCCGCGCGTTGGGCGCCGCGGAGACGTTCCGCGGTGACTACCGCCAGCTCTTCGACGCGCCCGACCGCTATGAGCGCGTGACGCGTGACGACGTCCGCAAGGTCGCCGCGCGTATCTTCAACTCGCAGCGCCGCACCGTTGGCTGGCTCGTGCCCGCCGACGCGCAGGCCGCCACCCCCGACTCCCGCAAGGAGGCCTCGCGATGAGCGCCCCCCTCACCTGGAAGGCCGCGTTCACCACGCTGCTGCTGTCCTCCGTCCCCGCCGCGGCCCAGGGCACCGCCGCTGCTCCGAAGGCCGCCACGGCGGCTCCGGCGCAGCAGGGCGTGACGCTCCCCAAGGCCACCACCGTCACGCTGAAGAACGGCGCGCAGCTCCTGCTCGTGGAGCGCAAGGAGCTGCCGCTCGTCTCGTTCAGCGCGTGGGTGCGCGGCGGCGCCCTGGGCGACCCCGCTGGCAAGGAGGGCCTGGCCGCGCTCACCGGCGAGCTGTTGCAGAAGGGTGCCGGCGGCCGTGACGCGCGCCAGTTCGCCGAGGCCGTGGACGGCGTGGGTGGCGAGATTCAGGTGGCCGCCAACCTGGAGGCCCTGGTCATCAGCGGCCAGTTCATGTCGCGCGACACCGGGCTGATGGTGGAGCTGCTCACCGACATGCTCACGCGCCCGCGCTTCGACGCGAAGGAGCTGGAGAAGGTCCGCGCGCGCAAGGCCTCTGAGATTGCCGCCGCGAAGGATGGCGACCCGCGCATGCTGATTGGCGCGTACTTCCAGGCCTTCCACTTCGCCGGGCACCCGTATGGCACGCCTGTCAACGGCAGCGAGGCGTCACTGCCCGGCCTGTCCCGCGAGGACGTGCTCGCGTACGCGAAGAACCACCTGGGCGCGGACCGGCTCATCCTGTCCGTGGTGGGTGACTTCGACGCGAAGGCGCTCGCGAAGAAGCTGGAGTCCTCGCTCGGCGGGTGGGCGCGCGCCGCCACGCCCGCGCCCACCGTGCCCGCCACCGCCGCCTCCAAGGGGCGGCGCGTGCTGTTGGTGGACAAGCCGGACGCCACCCAGACGTACTTCTGGATTGGCAACACCGGTATCTCCCGCGATGACCCGGACCGGGCCTCGGTGCGGGTCGCGGAGACGGTGTTCGGTGGACGCTTCACCTCGTTGCTCAACACGGAGCTGCGCGTGAAGTCCGGCCTCAGCTACGGCGCCAACTCCGTGTTCATCCGCCACACGCGTCCGGGGCCCGTCATCATCGCCTCGTACACGAAGACGGAGTCCACCGGCCGCGCCATCGACCTGGCGCTGGAAACGCTCTCCGGCTACCGGAAGGCCGGCATGGATGACGCCATGCTCGCCTCCGCGAAGTCGTATGTGCTGGGGCAGTTCCCGCCCACGCTGGAGACCGGGACGCAGGTGGCGGGCAAGCTGTCGGAGCTGGCCTTCTACGGCCTGGATGCCAGCGACGTGGACGGCTTCGCCAACGCCGTCTCCGCCACGACGCGCGAGGGCGTGCACGGCATCATCCAGCGCAAGCTTCCCGCGCCGGAGGACCTCACCTTCGTCCTCATCGGCAAGGCGTCGGACATCCGGGAGGCGGCTCGCAAGTACGGCACCGTCACGGAGATGAAGATTTCCGACAAGCACTTCGCGCCGCCCGCGAAGCGCTGAGACGCGCCGCGCACCGCCGGACCCGGAGGTTGTCGGGCCGGCGGTGCCTTCGGGGCGGAATCCTCTGTCCCTAACGCAGCCCGTCTGGCCGCCCAGCAGGAGATGTCAGAGGCCCTCGGTAGGGTGCTCGGCGCTTCATCCTCCATGGGGGTCATATGCGTTTGCGTCACTGGTCGCTGCTGCTGGTGCCCACCTGTGCTGCCTGGCTGGGCTGTGCGGGTGGCGAACCGGGTTCCGCTTCGGACTTCGGCGACGGACAGTCGCCCGTGAGTACGGACCGTCCCTCGGGCGACGGAACGGGCACGGACGAGCCGCGGTCCGACGTCAGTGACCCCGGTGATTCCGACGACGTGGTGTTGGTGACGCAGACCACGCGCTTCCATACGGCGGTGGGGGTCGCGGAGCGCCAGGAAGACCTCTCCGCGAACCCTCCTGAAATCTACATTCCCTCCGGGAACACGTTCAGCGTCGTGTCGGGCTCGGCGTCTCCGGAAGGTTGGCGCTTCACGGGCATCCCGTCCGGTGCGTACTACCTGCGAACGGGCAACAGCTTCGTCGTTACGTCCGCGCGCGCGGTGGACATTGGCAGCAACCGGCTGGGCCGTCCCGATACGGTCTTCAGTGATTCGTATTGGTCGCCCGTCCAGGTGAACCTCGTCAACCTGGCGCCATGGGTGCCATACGGAGGCGTGACGCAGCCGGGCTCGAGCCTGCAGGTCGCGTCCGCACAGGTGGACCTCTATGGCGGCGTGAATGTCTTCGACGAGGTGCTTGAAGGACAGACGCACCTGCTCAGCAACAACGCGGAGGTGTTGGTGAGCAGCGGCTATTCGCTGCCTGTCTTCGAGGCTGGCCGGGGAGACCGGCTGTACGTGAGCCAGCACGGCCAGTTCGACGCGGGGACGCTGCCGGACGGGACGCCGCTGGCGTATTCGGCCCTGGTGCGCAGCGTGGAGATGGGGGCGTTCGACTTCGTCCCGGATGGCATCACCCCCATGCCGCTGACGGGCGTCATGCGCCCCGTGCCGATGACGGAGTTTCCCATCGAGTGGCGCCTGCCGGACTTCACCCGGTACGTGCACGCGGTGCACCCGCTCGCCACGGCCAGCTACCCCTCCTTCTTCGTCATGCCCGCGGCCCACGGCCTGAGCGACGGTTGGGTGGGGTACTCGGGGGAGGCGCTGTCACTGATGTTCCCGCGGGGCACTTCGTTCAACTTCACCCGGCGCTTGTCGTACGGCAACCCGTTCCCATCCTCGTGGGAGATGGTGGGCGGAGCGCAGTACTCATTCCGCGTCCAAGCGGAGGTGCCGGGGGGCTCCGGGCTGTGGGTCTACCTGTCCGGCAACATGTATACCTACGAGCGACTGGAGAGCCTCGTCGCAGGACCCATCCTGCCGCGCGTGTCTCCGCCGCGTGAGCTGACCATTGACGGTCTGCCCGCCAGTGATTCCCGTGAGGTGGGTTCCGCGAGTCCCGTCATCGCGTGGCTGCCTCCCATGGTGGGGTCACCCGCCGCCTACCGGGTTGCCATCTACCGGTTCCGGGAGGACGTCCGTACCAGCGTGCTGCATGGCAGCGTGAGTGTGCCCGGCTCGATCACCCAGGTGCGGCTGCCGCCCGGGACGCTGGCGCCAGATGGCATCTACTACCTGCGTGTCTCGGCCGTGGATGCTCCGTACTACGAGCTGGAGCGCTTCCCGTTCAGCACCGTGGACCGGTTGCCCCAGGCGCGCGCGGACACTCTCAGCTCGTTCTTCACCACGCCGTGAGGCGTGGTCGCTGAACCCGGGGCCCGCTACTTCGCCGTCAGCGCGCGGTAGCGGGTCATGCACTTCTGGAAGCGCTGGTCCACCGAGCGCGCGAACCACGCGGTGGTCAGTTCTCGCTTCAGCTTCGGGCTCTGGAGTGTCACCCGGGGAAGCTGGGCGTAGGACGGCGATTCGCCCGTCTCCCGCTGGTAGAGCCGCTTCACCGCGCGGAACGTGTCGGTGGATTCGAAGTCCGGCTCCTTCTCCTTGCGCACGTCACGGCGCACCTGACGCTCGCTGAGTTCCTCCGGGGCGAAGCGCTGACGGAAGGCGAGCAGCGCCAGCAGCGACTTGCTGTCCTCGCTGCGCGGCTGTCCCTGCTTGTCATAGAGCTGGAGGTCTCCGTCGGGCGCCAGAGGATGGCCAGTGAGACGGCTCACCTGCGACTGGAGCGCGGCGTTGCGTGAGGCATAGACGCCCGCGTTGTAGTCCGCGAAGCGGAAGAGGGGCTCTGGGTATGCGGCCTCGTAACCCAGCAGCCGCGCGGTGCCGTAACGCACGCCGCCCGCGCGGGTGTACATCGACTCGCGCACCTCGGCCGGGTCCGCGTCCTCGCCCGCCTTCTGCATCGCGTAGCGCACGCTCACCTGCATGGAGCCGGCGGTGGTGACGGGGTTGAACTCGCTCAGGTTCCCCGAGGCGAAGAGGCCGCTGGCGAAGTCCACGACCTTGAAGGTGCTCGGGTATTCGTTCTCGTAGTACGCGAGCATGTCGCGGAAGAGTCGGTCCAGGTCGCGCTCGGTGCGCAGCGCGCGCAGCCGCTCGTCGAAGGTCTTCTTGCTGCCCTTCGCGCGGCCTTCCAGCACCGACGCCAGGACCTTGCGGCCCAAGGGGCCCAGCTTGTCCGCGTGCTCCTCCAGGCGCGCGCGGACCATCTTCGGGAGCCCTGGGACGGCTGGGTCGACCTTGTAGCCAGACTCTTGTTCGATGACGGCCAGCACGGAGCAGACCGCGGGCGGTGACGGGGCAATCTCCTCCACCTCCAGCGCGGCCAGCACGTCGCGGGCCCAGTCCTCGCGGTCCTGGAGACGCGGCGGCATCAGCTTCGCCACCTGCGACGCGGAGAGTCGGGGCGGCGGTGGAATGGACGGTTGGGCCGTGCCCGCTCCGCGGGTCGCACATGCGGTCATCGTGCCCAGTGCCAGCAGCATCCCCAGCCGGGCGCCCCTTCGGTGGGCGGCCATGGCCAGGTGCTGACGCGCGTCATTCGTCGCGTGTGCGCTCAGGACCGTGCGGCGGCAGGCCTGAATCCAGGTGTGCCGCGCCGCGATTGTCACCCACAGGCCGCGCCACGCACGGCGCCAGCCGGAGGTGTGGGACCGCGGTGGAATGGGCTCCTGCATGCGCTCGCCTCCGAGGCTTGGGCCCCGATATCTCAGGAGGCGCGCGGCGCTGGCGAAAGCCATGGGCCCTTGCGCTTGCCCGGTGTGCGGACGAGCGGACAGGCTTCAGGCGGTGATGACGCCGGGCAGGGCCTCCCTGTTGGCAGGCCCTACCACGGCGCGGGCTTGTCTCAGCGGTGGATCTGCACGTCGCGCGCGACGGCGCGGCCACCCATGAGGACGAACTGCGCACGCACCGGCGTGCCTTCCCGCAGCTGACGCAGCGGCACCTTCCGCCCCTGCCGCAGGCCACGGCTGCGCTGGTCCAACTCCAGCTCGTAGACGCCGCCCTCCAGGTCCTTCACGGTGATGGTGTTCTGCTTCACCTGCGTGACACGCCCGTTCACGGCGCTGGAGGCGATGATGACGTCCTCCAGGGGCGCATTCCCCGAGCCGCCCTGGCCCGTCTCCACCGTCGCGTCCTGCGCCGCGCGCGCCGCGCCCAGGTACCAGTCCTCATCCTCCCGGGCCTGGACCGCCTCGGAGCCAATCATCACCCGGCTCGCGGTCGCCTGCTGCTGCGTCCGCGGCGCGGAGGACTCCGCCACCGGAGCCGGGGCGCGCACGGGAGCGCCCTCCAGCGGAGCCACGGACGTGTCGCTCAGGGCCGTGGGCGCTCGCGCCGGGGTGTTCATCCGGGGCGCCCGTTCCTGTACCTCCATCGCGGGCTGGAGCGCCGCGGGCTCTGTCGCGCTGTTCACCGCCATCGCGGGCTCGCGTGCAATGGCCCTGGCCGTCATGTCCGCTTCCACGCCGCTGGGCGTGACAACCGCCGCCCGAGGCTCCCGCTCACGGCAACCCGTCGTCAACGCGAAGAGTCCCAGCATCCCCACCCACGCCCATCCTCTTCCCATACTGTGCCCCTCGAGTTCCCACTCGTTCCGTTTCGCGGCTTCCAATGCAAACTGTGTGCGCCGGCCCCTCGGTGGGAGCCATGCGTTGGAAATCCATCAGGGGCAGCCCCTTCGCGTCACGCCGCCAGCGCGCGGGCCACGGCCTTCACGTGTGAGCGCACCAGTTCGCGCGCGCCCATCAGCTCCGTGGCGTCCTTCGGCGCATAGCCCAGGCACAGCACCACGTCGTCCTCCGGCGCCGTACGCACGCCCAGCTTCACGTAGTCCACGGTGCGCGGCACGGGCTCGCCGTCGGCGTCCCGGTTGAAGCGGCCGAACACCGTGGCATTCGTGCCCCGTCGCGGCGCCGTCTCCTTCAGGGCGAACAACCGGCGTATCGCGGCGAGCGCCTCCGGCTGCTCCATCAGCACTTCCGGACGCGCGGGCCCGGCCAGCTCCCACTCCAACAGCCGCAGGCAGCCGCGGACGAACTCCACGTCGGTGATGACCAGCCCGTACAGGTACCAGTCCGCGCAGGCCACCTGCACCAGCCTCGCCTGGGCGTCCGTCAGCCACCCGAACGAGGGGCAGGTGAACGTCTCACAGACGGATGAGCGGTACACGCCGCAGTCCCGCAGGTCCGTGCCGCCCGTCACCAGCGGGTGGGCCAGGCAGCCCACCTGCTTGCGCTCGTTGTCGAGGAAGCCCAGCAGTGGACACACCCGCACGGCGGAGAACATGGGTTCGGCGCGCCGGGCGGCCAGCAACTCACGGGCGGCTTCATGCCACGCCGAGGCTTCCCAGGGCACGCGGCGCAGCCGCTCCGTCTGCATGGAGAGCTGCTCCGCCACGGCCAGGCGGGAATGGTCCCGGAAGTTGTAGAGGCCGCAGCAGGCACCACACGACGCGCCTCCACCGGGCTGGCACAGGTGGAAAGAAACAGTCACGCTTTACATCTTACGAGCTCCAACGATTCATGCAGGAGAATCGTCGGGGGCGTCGTCTCAGAACCATTCCGGGCGCATGCGCGCGTAGGAATCCTCGCCTGACCGACAGAGCCGGGCGAGCAGCGGCACCCGGGGCAGCTCCACCGCGAACCAGTACTGCGCCGCGGCCAGCTTGCCCTCGTAGAAGTCGGCGTCCGGGGCGCCGCGCCCCAGCGCCTCCTTCGCCGCCGCGGCCTGGGCCAGCCAGCGCCAGGCCACCGCGAGCACGCTGAACAGCTCCAGGAAGTCCGCGCTGTGGCGCAGCATCAACTCCACCTCGCCGGACATGCCGCGCGCGCCCAGCTCCGTCACCACGGTGGTGGTCTCCGCGAGGGCCTGTTCCAGCGCTTCGCCCCACTCCGGCGTCACGCCCGCCGCGCGTGCTCGCGCCACCGTGGTGCCCACTTCCTCCGCGAAGGACTGGAGCGCCGCGCCGCCTCCGGCCACCACCTTGCGCCCCAGCAAATCCAGGCCCTGGATGCCGGTGGTGCCCTCGTGGATGCTGTTGAGCTTCTGGTCTCTCAACCACGCCTCGGGAAGGTACTCGCTGGAGTAGCCGTAGCCCCCATGCACCTGCACCGCGAGCGCATTGGCCTCGAAGCCGCGCTCGGCGGGGAACGACTTCGCCACTGGCGTCAGCAGGTCCACCAGCAGGCCCGCGCGCTGGCGCGTGGCTTCGTCCTGGCCATGTCCCGCGAGGTCCGCCTGGTACGACGCGGCGAGCAGCAACGACAGGCCCCCTTCGACGATGGCCTTCTGCCGCAGCAGCATCCGCCGCACATCCGCGTGTTCGATGATGGGCGTCTGCGGCCGCGTGGCGTCGCGCACGCCAGTGGGCCGGCCCTGGGGACGCTCACGCGCGTAGGCAACGGCCTCGTGGTACGCCACCGTCGCGGTGGCCACCCCGTTCATGCCCACCATGATGCGCGCCTCGTTCATCATCTGGAACATGCACGCCAGGCCCCGTCCGGCAGGCCCCACCAGCCAGCCGTGGCAGTCACCCGACTCGCCGTAGTTGAGGGCGAGGCTGGGGATGCCCTTCCAGCCAATCTTGTGGATGACGCCCGCCACGCGAACGTCGTTGTCCACCAGCGTGCCGCCCTCCGGCCGCCGCGAGGGCACCGCGAAGAGGGAGATGCCCCGCGTGCCACCCTCCGCGCCTTCGATGCGCGCCAGCGTCAGGTGCACCACGTTCTCGCTGAAGTCCTGGTCCGCGCCGCTGATGAAGATTTTCGAACCCTGGATGCGCCAGCTGCCGTCCGGCGCGGGCGTCGCGCGGGTCCGCACGTCCGCGAGGCTGCTGCCCGCCTGCGGCTCGGTGAGGGCCATGGTGCCCGTCCACTCGCCCCGGTACATCGGTTCCATGAAGGCCGCCTTCACCTCCGGCGTGCCGAACACCTCCAGCAGGTGCGCCGCGCCCAGCGTCAGGCCCAGCCAGGCATAGACGCTCAGGTTGGCCGCCATGAGGTAGGCGGTGGACACCGCGTGCACGGTGAGCGGCAGTTGCTGCCCGCCGACGTCGGGTGGGCGCGTGGCGGTGAGCAGGCCCAGCTCCACCAGGCGCGGGTACAGCTCGCGCATCAGCGGGTGGACGTGGACGCGCCCGTCCCGGAAGGACGGGGGCTGGGCGTCCATGTCGCGGTAGGTGGGGTAGAGCACCTCGCGCGCGAAGCGACGCGTGCTGTCCAGCAGCAGGGTGAAGGTGTCGCGGGAGTGCTCCGCGAACGCGGGCAGGGCACACAGCGACGTGGCATCCAGCACCTCGTAGAGCTGGAAGTCCACGTCGCGGTCCGACAGCAGCGGATTGGGGCGGGGCGCGGTCGTCATGCCCCGGTGTTAACAGGCGCGCTAGTAGGACGCGAAGGCAGACTCGAAATCGAGGTCGTCGTCCGGAGCCTCGTCCCGGATGTCGCGCACCGCGCCGGGCCGGGTGGCCCACTCCGGTGGACTGTCGTCACCCACCAGCGGCAGGACGGACACGCCGAGCAGCGCCATGGTCAGGGCCGTCTCCATGGACTCCATCAGCGGCTCCTGGGAGCGGTGCCACCAGCGGTGGTGCCCGCGCTTCCTCCGACGCAGCCGCTCCAGACACGAAGGGCCCAGCACCTGGATGCCGGCGCCGCCCAATGCGGCGAGCGACAGTCCACAGGCCATGGAGGACGCGCCATGCGGCCGTCCCCGGTAGGGGCGCGGCGGTGCGTGTGTGTCCAGGGGACGGGACATCGCCGGCGGGGCCGTCAGGGGACGCGCGGGTGCGCGCGTCCCACCACGCAGGCGCCACGGCGCGGGACGGACTCGACGGGGAGATGGGCTCCACATGGGGGTGTCACGCTCCTCACGCGGCCTATCCCTCTCAGGTGATATCCGCTGGCGGAAGGTGGTGTCCCTTCCTCGAACCCGCCATGTGGGAGTTGCTCGCTCCCTGGCCGGAGGGTGGCAGTGCGGCAGAGGCGCAGAGGGCCCGCCTGCCCGCCTGCCCATTCCCAGTCGCTCCGCGTACAGTGGGCGGACGCCGATGCCAACGTCCTCTGTCGCCTTTCATTTCATCGCGGTGACAGGCTTTGGTGGCTGCGTGCCATGGCTCCTCCTGGAGGCCCAGGTACTGGGCGGCCGGAGGGGACAGGTGGACCTGGCCGTCGCCGTCGCCGCGGGCGGGTTGGCGCTCCTGTCGGGCCATGCCCTGGTGTCACTGTGGTTTGCCCGTCCGCTCACGGTGCTGCGCGCCCGCGCGGAGGTCGGCACCTATCTCCAGGTGCTCGTCGCGGTGGGCGTGCTGGGCCTGCTGGGGCTTCATCTCCTGACGTCAGCCGAGCCACGGCCCGCGCTGGGCGCCTTCTGTCTGGGATTGACCACCTGGTTGAGTGCGCTGGGCTTCCAGTGGGTGCCCTCGTTGTTCGTCGGACGCGAGGGCTTCGTGGACCACCTGGGACGGCGGACGCGCTTCTCCGAGCTGGAGTGGTTCCGCTTGCGCAAGCAGGACGGCGAGTTGCCTCGCACCTGGCTCCAGGCGGGACGGGGAGACACCCTGCGGCTGGAGGTCCGTCTTCCCACGGACGAGGCCGAGCGGGCGCGAGGGCAATTGCTCCAGGCGGGGCTCGCGCACCGCGCTCCAGGGCGCTGAGGCTCACTTCGGCGCGGGAGGCACCGGCCACTTCGCGCCCGAGGCCACACCCTTCCACGGGTCTCCGCCCACGCCGAAGGCGACGAGTTGGAAGGGCTCCGGTCCGGACACCTGCACCAGCCCCACGCCGGGGACGGCGGAGGACCACGTGGCCGTGAGCCCCGCGGGGAAGGAGTACTCCGTCACGGGAAGCTCGCGGCCGGCGATCCGCGTCGTGGCTTGCCGGAGGACGCGCGGCTTCCAGGACGCGGGGCGCGCGGCTCCGGAGAAGACATCCGCGGTGTCCTGGGGCGCCTGTCCTGGCATCCGCACTCGCGTCAGCAGCACCTGCTCGGCGGAGAAGACGTCGCCCTTCACGAGGAACTCGAGCGCCACCCGTCCCGTGGCGGGCACGTCGACTTCCAGGACGAGCCACCGCGCGCGCTGGCCCTCGTGCGTGTCCGAAGCGCCCACCTTGAACACGAAGGTGGAGGGCCCTTCCGACGACTGGCCCACGTAGCGGGCCCAGCCTCCCTCACGCAGCACGAGCGGCAGGCCCAGCATCCCGTCCTGGGCGGAAGCCGGCGCGGCCAGAAGACAGAGCAGCAGCGCCCCCAGGTGCCATGTCCCTCGTGTCATGTCCGCTCCGAATGCTCAGACGCCTGTCTGGAAATGCCATTGATTTGCCCTAACATGGGGCCCATGCGACGCCTCCTGACCGCGGTGTCTGTCGTATCCCTGCTCACGGGTACTGCCGGGGATGCATCCGAAGAGGTGCGTCCAGCGCCTGCCACGTCCACGGCGGGGCAGGAGGCCGCGCGCCCACCGGCGAGTCCGGCGCCGGCCGCGGCCATCACCGTGGCCCCGGCCCGCGTCGAGGAAGCCCGGGCGCTGGTGCCTCCGCCCCTGCTCCATGCCCGCTTCCAGCCCGTGGTGGGCACCTGGGTGGAGTACGAGTACCGCACCGCGCAGGGGCGCTTCCCCGTGCGAGTGTCGGTGGTGGGGGAGACGCTGCGCGAGGATGGCCTGCCGCTCTACCAGGTCGAACTGGACTACCAGACGACGCCGAGGGCGCTGATGGCGGCCTGGGTGGTGGGCGGCGCGCGGCCCGTCGTGGAGCGGTTGGCCATCTCCGTGCCGCCCCATCCGCCCATCTCCCTTCCCGTGGACCTCTACATGGACCAGCCCGAGCTGCGGGGCGTATTGACGGAGGAGAAGCCCACGGACATCCGCGAGGGCGCCTTCGCTGGCAAGGCCCGGCAGCGCGTCTACCGCCAGGAGGCGCAGCGGAGTGTGTCCGTCATCCTGTCGACGAAGGTCCTGGTGACGGGCGTCGAGTCCATCCGCGACGACACCGCGTCCTGGGTGGCGCGCAAGACGGGCTCCGGCGCGCAGCCCGAGCTGAGCGCCGTGCCCATTGCGATTCCCCGGCTCCCGGAGCAGTGAGGCGGCCGACGCGCTCACCCCAGCGGATACCCGAGCACGAGGTAGAAGCCGCGCACGTAGATGGTGAAGGCCGCGAACATGTCCGGCGCGAAGCTGGCGATGCCACCGCCGATGACGAGCAGGGCCATCAGCAGCAGTGAGAACTCCGCCAGGGCCTGACCTCGCGTGCGCGGACGCCGCACCCACTTCAAGGTCCGCGTCATCCAGCCAATCATGGGAAGGACTCCGTGGAAGGCGTGGTCCACTCCTGGACCACGGTGACAAGGGATTCGGGCGGGCCGTCCTTGGCGACGGGAGACAGCGACAGCGAGAGCCGCTCGCCCTGCCGCTCGAAGGCCAGCAGCTCCACGCCGTTGGCGCCCGTGCGCGCCGGGGCCGGTGAATAGCCGCGCCCGGTGAAGGCCTCGCGGTAGAAGGCCGCCAGCATGGAGGGGGTGCCGTGCGCGACCTCCGTGAGCGTCATGCTGTTCGCGGCGGGGCCCCGCGCGCTCCGGTCATCGACACGCAGCACCGTCATGGCGCCCGGAGGCCGGGGCAGCGTGTCCGGCGCGCTCCCGTGGAGGTGGATGCCCTGGGGCGTGTCGACGAGCGAGGGGAAGACCATGGTGCGCGGCGGCATGCCGCCCATCCCGATGGCCGTGACGGAGACGAGCGCGCCCCGGATTTCGTCGTAGTAGTTCACCACGCCGCCCCCCGTGCCATCCGGCTGGTGGGTGACGCGGCGGCCCCGGCGGCGGAACTCCCGGGCGTAGAACTCCAGCACTTCGCCCGGGGGACTCTGGGTTTCGAAGAAGCCCATCTCCATGGGGTTGCCGTTGGCTTCCATCCGGCCCATGGGAATGAGCGTGGTGCGGGGGAACGCCGGGAAGAGCCCGTTCAGCAGCAGGCGCTCCGGCGGAGGCGGGCGTGCGGGCAGGGGCGGCGGCGCTGGTGGATGCTCGGGCACCGGAGGGGGGGCGGGAGTCGGCTCGGGCGGTGGCTCCCGCAGCGTGGCGGCCGTGAGCACCAGCAGCATCAGCGCCCCCAGTCCCAGCAGCCGCGGCAGCGCGCCCGTCTGGTCCGTCAGCGCTCTCCTCGCGGGCGGTGGCGTGGCGCTCACTGACACGCGTTCCCGTCGTAGTGGTGGTACTGCTCCCGTTTCACACTGAAGATGTACGCGTCGGAGTAGACGGATTCGGGAAGCTCGGACTTGCTGGCGCCCTGGAAGTACGGCCCCCGGCAGTTGTAGGCGCGCATGGGCCAGTTGTCCCCGTAGCCGCCGTTCTGGGAGAAGCCTCGCTTCTGCTGCACGGCGTTGGGCTCGCAGTTGCCGAAGCACCAGCGGGTGTCGTTGCGCCAGTAGGCCGCTTGCAGCACGTCGCCGGGGACGGTGCGCATCTGCGTCGGCAGTTGAATCCGGGGTGTGGGCTGCTGCGTCACACGGAGAATCCGGACCGAATCGCGCAGGTAGTCATTGCTGAAGGGGAAGTCCAGGCCCAGCACCTGGAGCACGTCGCCAATGGAGTCCAGGACGCCGCCGGAGTTGGCGGAGACGCCCGCGTAGGCAATGCGCCGCACGCGGTCATAGGTGCGCTGTTCGACGCGCGGATAGCCGCTGCTCCCAGGCATGTCGCCGGGTCCCCAGGCGCGCCACGTGTCATGGAAGAGGTAGAAGCGCTCCGTCATCCGCATGTCCAGGCGGCCGTTTCCGAAGCCCGTCGTGTACAGGGCGAGGGTCTCCGGGATGAAGCCGTTGCGGATGGTGAGCTCGACGTCCGTCTGGATGGCGCCCTGGCGCGAGTCCAAGCCCATCTGCCGGGCGACGGCGTCCACCGTCCCGCCCAGCACGCTCATGGCCGTGTTGGCGGCCGCCATCAGCCCGCCCGACGAGCGGCCCGACATGGAAGACGACGTCAGCGGCGCATCCGCGTTCCGGGCTCGCACGGCCACGGTGAAGCGGCCCTCGAAGGTGGAGTCCAGCGAGCCCGTCTTCGTGGAGCCGTCCAGGTCCTTGTAGCGCTCCTGGGCCTCCGCGGCGATGCCGTCCACGTCGGTCTTCACGGTGCGCTCGAAGGCGACGTACCGCGCCAGCTCGGCGCCCTTGAGGCGCACGCGCTGCAGGTCCCAGAAGTAGTTGGACCAGAGCACCAGGACCACCAGCAGGGGCGCCAGCAGGGCGAACTCGACGGTGGCGGCGCCGCGCCTTGCCCGGGAGCGTCGACGCGTGAGGCGAGAAGAGGTGTGTGGCTTCACGGTGGCTCCGTCAGTAATTGAAGGCGTTCCTGAACCAGCCCGCGCTGAGGTCCCACTCCCGAATCATCAGGCGCATGGCGGAGTCCTCCCAGTGGGTCTTCACGGGAGCCAGACGCGCCGTCCACAGCGGGTTGAAGAAGTTGGGCTCCTCCTTCCACTCGCCGGGGCGGTGGTAGACGGCGCGGCCCACCGCGATGGCCATCATCCCGCCGGTCGTCTGGCGGAAGTGGTCGGCGTCATCGTCGAAGTCACCGTTCGCCATCCGGTAGCCGCCCACATACTTCCACGTCATGTCCAGGAATCCGTCACCCACGATTTCGCCTTCGGCGTCGATGCGGCCCGACACGTTCTTCATGAAGGCGTTCTCCGAGAGGTTCTTCATCTGGAAGGGCGCGTTGTTGGCACCGCTCACGGCGCCCATGTCCTTGGACAGGACGGTGACGTTGCAGGGGTAGCCGAAGTGGTACTGCCACGGCCGGATGAAGCTGGGGTCCGAGGTGACGAACGGGGTGATGCCCGTCCAGTCGTGGTGGTCATCCGTCTTGCGGCGGCCGAACTCCTGGTGGAAGCCGCCCTGGGCGTCCGCCGCGGCGCGAAAGCGCAGCTGGAAGACGGTCCGCCAGCGGCCGATGAAGCAGGCGGGCCGGACGCGAATCTGGATGTCGTCGGCGGCGTAGAGCTGGTCCTTGCGGTTGTTCTCGAAGTCCTCATGGAAGCTCTTGATTTGGCTGTCGGCGGTCTTCGCGATGCGCACCTGGAAGAGGGCCAGGCACAGGCCCAGGTTCCACCGGCGGCCGATGAGGACCGGGCCTTCGCCTTCGGCCGTCCACCGCCGCCGCACGGCGTTGGCCAGGTTGCCCATGAGCAGGCGGTACTTGGCCATGTCCGGGTCGGAGAGCTTGTTGTCGCGCAGGAGCTTGGAGCGTGTGCCCGTGCCGGTCGGGTCGCTGAGGTCCACGCTGCCGCTGCTGTGGGGCCCGTCGTCGAGCGGGTGGAGGAAGTTCTTCAGGTTCGAATAGTTGGTGCTGGTGACGGCCCGCAGCACCGACAGACCGGGGTTTCCGCCGCCGGTCCCGTGAGTCATCGCCACGCCCACCTGGGCCTTGGGGTCGGTGCCCTGGATGACGGTGTTTCCGTCGGAGGTCACCAGGTCCAGGAGCGTGCTGTAGAGCATGGCTTCCTGGGCCAGCCACAACGCGATGTTCAATCCCGTGAGGATGGGGATGAGCACCCGTGACACCACCTCCACGGCGGATTTCCAGAACTTGAGCGCCGCCTCCACCGCCGCGAACACGGCGCCGATGACGGGGATGTACTTGAGCACGCTGGCCGCGCTGCGAAGGGTCTGGTCCAGGTAGACGGCGTGGCTCACGTAGGACATCACCGTGAGCATGGCGGAGTAGTGCACCACCATGGCGCGGTTGGTGTAGGCCAGGAAGTTGTAGGCCCGCGCCTCCTTCACCGCGATGGAGTAGGCCTGCGCGTCGGCGGCGTCCTGGAGTTTGATTTTCTCGTAGACGCCATGGCCGATGCTCACCGACGCCATCACGCTGACGGCCAGCACCAGCATGGCGACGGCGCCAATGACCATGGCCTGGCCGCGTTCGTCACGGCGCATCCTGCGGAGGAGGCGGAACATGGGGCTCCAGTCCGAGTGGGGGCTCAGCTGTCGACCGCGCAGCCACGCGGCCCGTAATTGCGGTTGTCGAAGTAGTTGGACTGCATGCGCATGGACCAGGTGGCCGTCAGGGGCATGACGTAGGTGCCTTCCCCGGCGAGCGTGCTCAGGCTCCGGTGGATGTCGCTGCGCGCAGCGCCCCGGCGCTCCAGGTACTCGGTGGCGGACTGGCCGCCCACGCGCTGGTTCTCGAACTGGATGCCGCGCAGCTCGCCCAGGTATTCGCGGCCCATGTAGAAGCTGTGCAACTGCCAGTTCGCGAAGGGGATGCGCATCTCGTAGAAGTACGTCAGCCGGATGGAGAGGAGGTTGGCCTCCATGATGCGCGCGTCCCGGATGTCGTCGTAGTCCACCTCGTTCGCGTTCATGTGCGAGCCGTAGGTGGCGAACAGGCCGTCCAGGTCGCTGCGTCTGGGGTTGACCACCTCCAGCCGGAACAACGGCAGCGCGCCGCTCTGGTAGCGTTCGAAGACCTGGATGAACGTGTTGTCCAGGTAGCCCGTGAACAGCCGCCGCGTGTACGCGGTGTGGACGCCCTGGGCGAAGTCGAGCGTGTCCACGCGGCCCTTCACGTCCTGGCTCAGGGGGCCCAGCGTTGGCAGCAGCGCCGTCAGAGCGGCCTTCCGCATGATGTTGCAGTCGCCGTGGTTGACGATTCCCGCCCGGGCGGCCCGGTAGGCGCCGTACTCCGTCATCAGCCGGGCGTGGTGCACCATGCCCAGTTGGATGGTCCCCAGGACGATGAAGACCATCATCGGGACGACGAGCGCCGTTTCGACCGCGGCTTGTCCTGCTTGATGGCGACGGCGGACGGACATGGGGTCCATGCTCCTCCTGAAGCCTTACAGTGAACCTCCCCCCCCGGCACCGACCCGCGTCTGATGTCTTCGTATGAAAGGCTACTGGAAATGTTTGTCATGGCAAGCGAGGGGCCTGTCTGATTTGTCCGCGCAATGACAGGCATCTACGACCGCGGGGCATTGACACGGGACGCTGGGGGGCCCGCCTCCCTGGCTGCCCGGCGTGGGACGCACCCTGTCGCGGGACTGTCGGCTGTTGAAAAGCCGCCTCCCGCCAGGAGGGTGTGGCCCGTGCGGGCTGTTAAGGTCGGGTGCCTTCCATGACGCACCCCCTCCGTAGTCCACCGGCTGTGGTCCCGGAATCCCAGCGTCCGGTGCCGGCGCTCCCTGGCGTGGACGCCTTGCAACTGCTCGCCGAGAGCATCCCCCAGCTCATCTGGGTCACCGGCGCGGACGGCCACCACGAGTACTACAACGCCCGTTGGTACTCCTACACGGGCCTCACCCCCGAGCAGTCAGTGGGGGCGGGTTGGCGGTTGGCCTTCCACCCCGATGACCTGGAGAAGACGGGCCGGCGCTGGGCGGACTCCCTGCGCACCGGTGAACCCTACGAGGTGGAGTACCGCTGCCGCCGCCATGACGGCGTGTGGCGCTGGCACCTGGGACGGGCGCACCCGGTGCGCGACGACAGCGGGCGCATCGTCAAATGGTTCGGCACCTGCACGGACATCGAGGAGCAGAAGCGCGCCGCGGAGTCCCTGCGCGTGCTGGCCGAGGCGGGCGCGCTGCTGTCGTCGTCCTCGCTGGATTACGAGGCCACGCTCGCGGCGCTGACGCGGCTGGTGGTGCCGTCGCTGGCGGACTGGTGCGCCATCGAAATCGCCTACGAGGATGGCTCCACGCGCCAGGTGGGCGTGGCCCACGTGGACCCGGAGAAGGTGCGCTACGCGGAGGAGCTGCGCGTGCGCTACCCGCCGCGCCATGAAGACCCCTCTGGCGTGTTGTCCGTCATCCGCACGGGGGCGCCGGTGGTGCTCCATGATGTCCCGGACGCGCTGCTGGTGGCCGGGGCCCGTGACGTGGAGCACCTGCGCATCTCGCGGCAACTGGGGCTGCGCTCCGCGATGATGGTGCCACTGACAGCGCGCGGCCGCACCATTGGCGCCCTGTCGCTGGTGCACGCGGAGTCAGGCCGGCGCTTCGCCCAGGCGGACCTCCTGCTCGCCACGCAGCTGGCCGAGCGCGCGGCGGTGGCGCTGGACAACGCCCGGCTCATCAAGGACGCGCGGCGGATGGAGCTGCGCTTCCGCTCGCTGGTCACCGCCTCCACCCAGGCCGTCTGGGTGACGCGCCCCGACGGCGACATCGAGGAGGACAGCCCTTCCTGGCGCGCCTTCACCGGACGGACGTATGCGCAGTGGCGGGGACACGAGTGGCTTTCGGCCGTGCACCCGGAGGACCGGGACAGGGCGGCGCGGAGCTGGTTCGCCGCGGTGGAGCAGCGCCGCCCCTATGACGCGGAGTACCGCCTGTCCCGTCCAGACGGGCACTACACCCCCGTGCGCGTGCGCGCGGTGCCGGTGCTCAATCCGGACGGCGGCGTGCGCGAATGGGTGGGCACCACCACGGACATCTCCGCCCAGCGCCAGGTGGAGGACGCCGCCCGCCGTCTGGAACGTGAGGCGGCCGCCCGCAGGCTGGAAGCGCTGCGCGCGGAGGTGAGCCTCGCCCTGGCTCGCGAGGACGCCTTGTCGGAGATTCTCCAGGACTGCGCCGACGCCCTGGTGACGCACCTGGGGGCGCAGACGGCGCGGCTGTGGCTGTACTCACGCGACACCCACACCCTGGAGCTGGCGGGCAACGCGGGCCCCACCGCGCCGCCGCGCGACAAGTGGATGCGGGTCCAGGTGGACGGCCCCAGCATGGTGAGCGAGGTGGCCCGCCTGCGCACGCAGCTCCGCGTGGACGACCTGACCAACGACACGCGTGTCCTGGACCGCGCCTGGTTGAATGAGACAGGCGTGCGCGCGTTCTCGGGCATGCCGCTGATGGTGCGTGGGCAGCTGGTGGGGGTGCTCGGCGTCTATTGCAGGGAGCCGCTGGGCGAGGACGCGGCGGCCGCGCTGGCGGCGGTGTCGGACGCCATCGCCCAGGGCGTGGAGCGCCGCCGCGCCGAGGAGGGGTTGCAGCAGCGCGCCCAGGAGCTGGCCCGCTCCAACGAAGAGCTTCAGCAGTTCGCCTACGTGGCTTCGCACGACTTGCAGGAGCCGCTGCGCATGGTGGCCAGCTACACCCAGCTGCTGGGTCGGCGCTACAAGGGCAAGCTGGATGCGGACGCGGACGAGTTCATCCACTACGCGGTGGATGGCGTGAACCGCATGCAGCGGCTCATCCAGGACCTGCTGGCCTATTCGCGGGTGGGCACGCGGCGCCGGGACATCCGCCCGTGCGACGCGGGACGGGCGCTGGAGCGGGCGACCGCGAACCTGCGGGCGGCCATCCAGGAGACACGGGCCTCGGTGGAGCACGGCCCGCTGCCAGCGGTGCTCGCGGACGAGACGCAGCTCACCCAGTTGTTCCAGAACCTGGTGGGCAACGCGCTCAAGTTCCACGGCGCCGCGCCGCCCCGGGTGCGGGTGCGCGCCGAGCCGCGGGGAGAAGAGGTCCGCTTCACCGTGCGCGACTGGGGCATTGGCATCTCCCCCGAGTACTTCGAGCGCATCTTCGTCATCTTCCAGCGGCTCCACGGCAAGGAGGAGTACCCGGGCACGGGGATTGGCCTGGCCATCTGCAAGAAAATCGTCGAGCGCCATGGTGGCCACATCGGCGTGGAGTCCCAGCCAGGCGAAGGTACGGCCTTCTGGTTCACGCTGCCCGCCGCACCGTCCCATCCGGAGTCTTGAGACATGAGCCACGACGCGACTGGCAGCCCGATTGAAATCCTCCTGGTGGAGGACAACCCCGGCGACGTGCGGTTGACCATCGAAGCCCTCAAGGAGGGGAAGGTGCGCAACAGCCTGTCGGTGGCGCGCGACGGCGTGGAGGCGCTGGCCTTCCTGCGGCGCCAGGGCGCGTATGCGAACGCCGCCCGGCCCGACCTCATCCTGCTGGACCTCAACCTGCCCCGGAAGGACGGGCGCGAGGTGCTGGCGGAAATCAAGGTCGACCCGGTCCTGCGCCGCATCCCGGTGGTGGTGCTCACCACGTCGAAGGCGGAAGAGGACGTCCTGCGCACCTACGACCTGCACGCGAACTGCTACATCTCCAAACCGGTGGACCTGGAGCAGTTCATTTCCGTAGTGCGCTCCATTGACGACTTCTGGTTGTCCGTCGTCCGGCTGCCCCCCAAGCCCGAGGCTTCATGAGCGACCGGAGCATGGACGGGCGCCCCCTGCGCCTGCTGCTGGTGGAGGACAACGCGGGCGACGCGCGGCTGCTCCAGGAGGAGCTGAAGGAGATTGCCACCGCGCGCTTCGACGTCCTCCACGTGGAGCGGCTGGCGGACGCGGTGCGCGTGCTGGGCGGCGCGGGCGTGGACGCGGTGCTGTTGGACTTGTCGCTGCCAGACGGGCAGGGGCTGGCCAACATCCCCCTCCTGCTCAACGCCGCGCCGTCGGTGCCGCTGGTGGTGCTCACCGGTACGGACGACGAGCAGCTGGCGGTGCAGGCGGTGCACGAGGGCGCGCAGGACTATCTGGTGAAGGGGCGGGTGACGGGGCCGCTGTTGGTGCGGGCGCTGCGCTATGCCATCGAGCGCAAGCGGGTAGAGGAGGGGCTCAAGCGCGAGGAGGCGGCGCGGCAGACGGCGGTGTTCCGCGAGCAGTTCCTGGGCGTCCTCGGGCATGACCTGCGCAACCCGCTGCAGGCCATCTCCGGCAACGCGGCCCTGCTGCTGCGCTATGGCGGACTGGCGGAGCCGCAGCGCAAGGCCGTCAACCGCATCTCCATCTCCGCGGACCGGATGGCGCGGATGATCAACGACTTGCTGGACTTCACGCGTACCCGGCTGGGCGGCGGCTACCCGCTGACGCGCGCCCGGGTGAACCTGCACGAAGTGTTGCGGCAGGTGGTGGAGGAGCTGGAGGTGGCGCACCCCATGCGCCGCTTCGAGCTGGCCCTGTCCGGCAATGGCTGGGGCGAATGGGACGCGGACCGCATCGCCCAGGCGGCCTCCAACCTGGTGGGCAACGCCGTGCAGTATTCGCCCGAGGACACGTCCGTCAGCGTGTACGTGCGCGATGAGGAGGGCGGCGTCCGGATGGAGGTGCACAACTGGGGGCTGCCCATTCCCCAGGAGCGGCTGCCTCACATCTTCGACCCCTTCGTGCGCGCGCAGGACATGCGCAGCGCGCAGCGCAACGGGCTGGGCCTGGGGCTCTACATCACCCACGAAATCGTGCGGGCCCACGGCGGTCTGCTGCAGGTGACGTCCACGTCGGAAGAGGGCACTCGCTTCTGGCTGTGCCTTCCTCGCTTCGAGAAGACAGACATGCTCGCGCGTTAGCCGCCTGCCTGCTGGACGGGCGGACGTCCCTGCCAGGGACGGCCGGGGAAGCAGCGCCGTGAGTGGCGGGACGACACACCTTTACAGGGTGAAGTCAACGCGGCCGTGCTCGCCTCAGTGGCGCGCGGCCCCAGCAAGCGAGGGTCAGCTCATGGAAATCCTTGGCGCCACCATCCTGGGAGTCGTCATCTTCTCCGTCCTCATCATGGCCGTGATTCTGGGCGGAGCCTTGGGCAACAAGCAGGAGCGCCACCTGCGCGAGGTTACCGAGCGGGAGCAGGCCGCTGGCCTCACGGGCGACGTCACCATGAACGACAACGCCCTGGGCTGCCCGTCGGACCGGACCGTTCACGCGTAGCGTGGGCGGCCGCGCGCGTGTCGTCCAATTCAGGCCGTGCCGTCCACCGGGAAGTGGGCGGCCACCAGGACCTCGAGCTGGCCGCGCACGGCCGGCGCCAGGCGCATGTGTCCCAACCAGCGCAGGTGTTCGGGCCGCAGCCGCGCGAGCATCCGGGCCACCTGCCGGCGGCGGTGTTCGGGCGGGGCCTCGCGGAACCAGGCGGAGGCCTCCCGGCAGAAGAACGACAGCGCGTCCGCGGTGTCCAGCAGTGACACGTCCCGCGCGTTGGCGGGGCGCGCGTCGCGCGTCAGCAACTCCCGCACGCGCCGGCAGGTGGCGTCATCTGCGCCGGCCTCCTCCAACACCTGCACCGCACGGTCGGCGCGAGCTGGCGTCGTGGGTTGCTCCCCTTCATGGAAGAAGGCCGCGGCCTGAGGCGGAAGGTCCACGTCCGGCCGCAGCCGGAGCGTCCATTGCCAGGCATCCACCGCGCGGTGGAACTCCGCGCGCACCCGAGGCTGCTCCAAATCATGCAGCGAGCGGTACCGCGCCAGCAGCCGGCTGAAGAGCGGTGTGGCCGAGGCCGCGTTGCGGCGCCGCACCAGACATTGATAGCGGGTGAGGATTTCCAGCGCGGCCACGACGAGCGCCTCACAGCTCGCGCCGTCCAGATGCAAGGACAGCCATTCGGTGCTCTCCGCCGCTTCGAAGACGCGAGCGTCCCAGGCGATGGGGTCGAAGGCTGGCGCGTTCCATTCGGAAGCGTCCAGGTGCAGCACGCGGCCCCCGCGCCCTGCGGCCAGGGGCGCGAGCTGCACGGTGGGAAACGTGTGCTGCACCAGCGGCCAGCCATGTCCGGCGGCGGGGCCCTCGGAACGGAAGTCGGAGAGCAGGAGCTGGCGCAGCATGGGGGCCTCCAGGTTAGGCCCCAAGCTGGCGTCAGGAGCCCCGCATGCCTACTCCCTCCAGGAGTCCCGGCTTCGCGTGGGCTGGTCAACGGAGGCTCCGGCGGTGGGGCGCTCCCTCGTCCCATGGAAGCGCGCACCGCCGGGGCCTGTCCGCGGATGCCGCTAGGGCCGGCCCGGATCCGCGGGCTGGTTGAAGGCGTACGCGCTGGCGCCCGGGGCCTGGTCCTCGTGGAACAGAGGGCACTTGGCGCAGGTGAAGCTATCCCAGTCCTTCTTCACCGCGACGTCGATGCAGCCGCCGTAGAAGCGGCAGTGCACGTTGCGGTGGTCGTCGATGGAGAAGGACTCGGCCCGCAGCGGAAGGCGGAACTCGGTGGGTCGTGGCTGTGGACAGGACATGGTGCCTCTCTCGCCCCCCTCGTGGGACGTGTCATTCCACTACCTGCCATTGCGCCGCGTCATTCCCGGCGCGTCCGAGGCGAGGTGGGGCGCGCCGCCCGGGCGGCGGGCGGGCGCTCATCCACCTGGGGGACAGCTCACACCTGAAGCGTCTTCTCGACTTCGGACAGCTTGTAGCGGGCCATCGCCAGGTTGGCGCTGGCGCGGTGGAGGGCCACGTACAGGAACAGGCCCTCCTTGCCCGTCAGCGGGCGGATGAGGTGGTACTGCTCGCCGAGCGTGATGAGGATGTCCTCGATGCGGTCCTTGATGCCCAGCATGCTCATGGCCTTCATCTTGGAGCGCACGACCTCGGTGTTGGCCGCCGCCGCCGTCTCGATGTTGAAGGCCGGGTTGCCGCCAACGCTGCCCAGACACATGCCGCTCTTCGAGTCCGCCAGACAGGCCGCGAAGGCCCCTTCGATTTTCAGCGCCTCTTCCAGGGACTGCTTCACGTTCGCCATGACTTCGCTTTCTACCAGGGGGTGGGTGGGAGGCTTCGCGACAGTGGAAATCAGCTCATCCAGGCCATACGTCAGTTGGCTGGAGTAGGTGCGCGGCTGCGGAACGAACATGGCCTGGGCGTCCGTCAGCGACAGCAAGGCCTCCAACTGCTCCGACATGTGGCGGCGCAGCAAGTCCCGCATGGTGTCCCGGGGAACCAGGCCCCACGTCACCAGCGTCTCGCAGAAGTTGCCCCCGCTCTGCCGGCACTCCGCCACCACCTGCTCGACGTCCTCGCGGCTGACCACCCGCTCCCGGATGAGCACCGAGGAGAAGTTGAGCGCCCCCGGCCCATTGAGGACCGCCCAGGCCACCTTCCGCGCCACCACGAAGATCCGTCCGGACACGGAGGTGGACCGGACCACGACCTCCCCACCGAGTTTGCTCTCCAGGGCCTCATGAAGCACGGTCCGTACGACCTGGCGAGGCGCTGAAGTCTGGGAGCGGGCGACAGATTCCATGGGGGAGGGTCCAGAGTGCTCCGGTTGGGAATGCGGCGGGAGGGCGACGAATGAGTGGATATATACAGTCAGAGCAAATCATCGCAACTGGACTGTAAATTCTAGCGGAATTTACCAGGGGTGGGGCGTTTGGGACTCATTCTGGGGCAGAGTAGCCCGCAGCGCAAGAATTCAAGGTCGCTGAAAAGGTGACATACATTGTCGCCGCAACAGCAAGTGAGGGCTCTTGGCGGGAGCGGGGGGGCTGGCTGGCAATGGCAGACCTCCGGGGGAGGGGTGCCTGCCGGGATGGGCGGCGGCCAAGAGGACGTCCGGAGTCTTCACCCGGTGGGGGCTTTCCTCGAAGATGCGGGCGTGAACGCGTCTGCCCGACCCCCCCGCCCCCCTCCTTCTTCGTCCCACCCCTGGTTGGGGGCCCTGGCCCTGGCCCTGGTGCTCGCACTGTCCGGCTGTTCCGCCTTCTCCCGTGCGGTGAAGGAGGGAGACGCCGCCAGCCAGGAACAGAAGTGGGCGGAGGCGGAGGCGGCCTATCTGCGCGCGCTGGCAGCGGACCCGGAGGCCTCCGAGGTCAAGGTGAAGCTGGGCAAGGTGCGCCAGGCCTGGAGTGAGGTGGTGCTGGAGGATGCGCGCGCCGTGCATGCCTCCGGTGACCTGGATGCCGCCATGAAGCGCCTGGTGCGCGCGCTGGAACTCAACGCGGACAACGCTTCGGCGCGGGAGCTGCTTGGCGCCACCCTGGATGCGCGCGTGGCGGCGGGCAACGTGGCGTTGAAGGCGGAGCGGTTGCAGGACGCGCGCACGGAGTTCGACGCGGTGCTGTCGGTGGCGCCGGACCACGCGGCCGCCAAGCGGGGTGTGGACGGCGTGCAGGTGGCCTGGGCGCGGCGCTGGTTCGGCACGGGTGAGGGTCTGGAGAAGGCCGGCAAGCTGGGCAACGCGCTGGTGGCCTACGTCCGCGCGGACCAGGAGCGCGTGGGCGCCACCGCGGCGCGGGAGCGGGCCGAGGCCGTGCGCCAGAAGCTGCGCGACGAGGTGGCCTTCCTGGTGGTGGCCTCGCCGGTGGAGGACCGGGCCGGAGCGCCGGACGTGGCGCAGCGGCTGGCGGCCGGCCGGCTGGCGGCGATGCTGCCCACGCAGCTGCCCCTGCGCGTGGTGACGGAGGCCCCGGCGGGCCGCGAAGGCGTGACGCTGGATTTGTCACTGGAGCGGGTGCTGCCGCTGCAGGTGGTGGAGGAGTCGCAGCGCACGCAGCGCTACCTCGCCGGAAATCGCTCCGTGCCCAACCCGCGCCGCGGCGGCTTCGAGACCCAGCTCCTGAAGGCCGAGCGCACCCTGGAGGACGTGGAGCGCAAGCAGGCCGCCGCGCTGCGCGAGTACCTGCGCATGCAGGCGGAGCTGTCCATGGTGCGCGTGGCCGCGGAGCGCTGCCGCGAGCGGGAGCGCCGCCAGTGCCGCGAGGCCCTGCAGGATTGCGGCGAGGCCGCGCGCGAGGTCAGCGGCCCGGGGCAGTTCCCCAGCGAGTGCAACCCCTCACGCTGCGACAACAAGGCGTGCGTCGCCGAGGAGGTGCTGCTGGTGGCCAAGGCCGCCGCGTCCCTGCAGAAGGAGAAGGCGCTGGAGGAGGCGCTGGACAAGTCCGAGGGCCAGCGCACGCAGGTGCAGCGCCACCGCGACACCACCTTCCGCGAGCCCATCACCGTGGAGGAGCCCATGTATTCGGACTTCGTGTTCGACGTGCAGCTCCACCGGCTCACCGTGACGGCCTCCGTCACCGCGGTGATGCGGGACCTCATCAAGGAGCAGCAGGTGCCCGCGCCCAACACGCAGGACTACGCGGTGATGCACGAGGACATGGCGCACAAGGGCTACGACCGGTACGGCGTGCTCGCGGACCCGGTGCAGCTGCGCAACGAATTGGAGCTGCGCGTGGAGGTGGGCGACAAGGCGGTGTCGGACGTTGCCCGCCGCGTGAAGGAGCGCTTCGACGCCTACCGCGGCAAGCGCGTGGCGGATGCCCGCCGCGGCATGGTCCGCCCTGGTGCCGAGGACGTGGTGGAGACCGCCGTGCGCGCGCTCCTGCTCACCGCGGACGCGCCGCCGCAGGACATCCTCCAGCCGCTGGGCCGTGCGCGCGGCCTGAATCGTCCGGAGAGCCTGGTGGGGCTGTAGGGTTTCCGTTGCTGCTGTCTCTTTTCAGGACGGACGAATACGGACGGTTGATGAAGGGGTGTCTTGTTTCAGGACGGCCTGTCCGAGTTTCGGTCAGTCGTGCTTCTACGGGTAAGCCCTTAGAAGCACTGTCGTTTGAGGGTGAAGTGTAAACCCTGTTTACGAATTGCCGGGAGGCCATGGAGTCCCGGCACACCTCGTTGAACGGGGAGCCATCAGAAATCCTGAATGACGGCGATGACTTGGATACTGGCATGGCGGCTGCTTAATCGGCTGCGAACCACTCATCCCAACAAGGATGTCCATGTCACAGTCCAAGTTTGTCGGCGCCCTCACGGGCCTGGCGCTGCTCGCCGGTTGCGGCGGTAGCGATGGCACCACCCCTGCTTCCGAGGAGACGCTCGGTCAGGGGATGTCGTGGGAGGAGTTCCTCTCTCTCGTGTACCAGGAGCCCGACACGGGCATCTTCATCGCCGACGGTGACACGACGTTCGCGACCGAGAAGCACCTGCGCGAGTTCTATGACACCAACGTCAAGAACGGGCAGCTCATCGTCCACCGCGTGGGCGGGGCGGACGCGAAGTGGAACGACACGCAGAAGCTGAACCTCACCTACTGCGTGAGCACCTCGTTCGGTAACAACTACCAGACGGTGGTCAACGCCATGGCCAGCGCGACGGCCGCGTGGGAGGCCGCCGGCCACGTGAAGTTCGTCCACGTGAGCGCGCAGGACTCCAACTGCACCGCCTCCAACAACAACGTGCTGTTCGACGTGCGCCCCATCAACGTGAATGGCCAGTACATCGCCCGCGCGTTCTTCCCGGGTGACGCGCGCTCCAGCCGCAACGTCCTCTTCGACAACAGCGCCTTCGGCCCCATGGGCGTCTGGACGCTGGCGGGCGTGACGCGCCACGAGCTGGGCCACGTGCTCGGCTTCCGTCACGAGCACACCCGCCCTGAGTCCGGCACGTGCTTCGAGGACAACAACTGGCGTGTGCTGACCGCCTACGACGGCGCGTCCGTCATGCACTACCCGCACTGCAACGGCACGCAGACGGGTGACCTCGTGCTGACGACGAAGGACGTCCAGGGCATCCAGGCGCTCTACGGCACGCCGAACGGTGAGCCGCCCCCGCCGCCCCCGCCGCCGCCGGAAGGCGTTCCCACCACGGAGACCCGCTCGGGCTCGGTGGCTGCGAATGCGAACGTCAACTACGGTCCCTTCACCATCGTCCCCCGCTCGACCTTCAAGGTCGTGATGACGGGTACGGGTACGGGTGACCCGGACCTCTACGTCCGCTTCGGCTCGGCGCCCACCACGACGGAGTACAACTGCCGTCCGTACCTCGCCGGCGCCAACGAGACCTGCGAGATCGAGGTCCCGGAAGGCGTGACCAGTGCGTACATCATGGTGCGTGGCTACTCGGCCGCCAACTTCAGCCTGACCATCAACTACCTCGCGCCCCTGGGCGGTGGTAACGGCACGCCCACCAGCGAGACGCGCTCTGGCTCCGTGACCTCGGGTGGCAGCCAGAACTACGGCCCCTTCAGCGTGAAGGCCGGCACCAACTTCAAGGTCGTGATGACGGGCTCGGGTGACCCGGACCTCTACGTCCGCTTTGGCTCGGCCCCCACCACGAGCGCGTACAACTGCCGTCCGTACCTCAGCGGCGCTTCCGAGACGTGCGACATCGCCGTGCCCGCGGGCCAGACCACCGCGTACATCATGGTGCGTGGCTACACGTCCGCTACGTTCAACCTGGCCATCAACTACACCAAGCCGTAGTCCCGGCTTCAGCGTGAAGTGAACGACGGGCGGTCTTCCCCCACGGGAAGGCCGCCCGTTTCTTTTTCCGCATGTCGCTGGAGTCCGACGCGGCGGGCTGAGACGCTGCGGCCGCCATGGGGAACGTCATCGGGCTGTTGGGGGCGTGTATGGTGCTGGGCGTCCTGGCCCGGCACAGTGGGAAGTTCCCGGAGGGCTCCGCCGGGGCGTTCAACACCTTCGTGCTGTACGTGGCGCTGCCCGCGCTGGTGCTGCGGGCCATGCACCAGTTGGTGTTCGTGCCGGAGCTGCTGGTCGCCGCCTCGGTGCCGTGGCTCTACTACCTGGGCGCGGGCCCCTTCTTCCGACTGCTGGGGCCCCGGCTGGGGCTGTCGAAGCCGTCCATCATGGCGTTGGTGCTGACGGCGGGGCTGGGCAACACCGCCTTCGTGGGGCTGCCCATGGCGGAGGCGCTGCTGGGGGCCAAGGGCCTGCCGGTGGCGGTGGTGGTGGATCAGCTCGGCTCCTTCCTGGTGCTGTCCTCGCTGGCCACGGTGGCGGCGGCCCGGGCGGGCGCGGACACGCCGCTGTCCCTGCGCCAACTCGCGCGCAAGGTGGCCACCTTCCCCCCGTTCCTGGCGCTGGTGGTGGCGTTGGCGACGCGGCCTTGGGCCTATCCGGTCTGGCTGGACGGAGTGCTGGAGCGGTTGGGCGCGCTGCTGACGCCGCTGGCGCTGTTCGCCATTGGCCTGCAGCTGCGCCTGTCGGGCATCAAACCCCGGCTGCCCGCGGTGGCCCTGGGGCTGTCGTACAAGCTGCTGTTGGTGCCGGCGCTGACTGCCGCGGGCCTGCTGGCCCTGCCAGGGCTGGCGCCCACGGTGGTGCAGGCCACGCTGCTGCAGGCGGCCATGGGACCCATGGTGAGCGCGGCCATCCTCGCGGCCGAGCATGACCTGGACCCGGACCTGGCGGTGTTGATGGTGGGAGTGGGCGTTCCGCTGTCCTTCGCGACGGCGCCGCTGATGTTGATGCTGGCGCGCTGACGCCTGCCCGGCTGCCCTGCGGCCTGCCACGCGGCCGGACCGCTGTCGTCCCGGCATCGCGCTCCTATTTTTGGCGCATGGCTGAGCAACCACCGAAGGCCTCGGGCGCGCCCGGGGGAGACCCACGGCGGATGGAGGTTCGGCGGCCGGTCGCCGAACTGGGCGCACGGGCCTATGCCATCCAATTGTTGTCTGACGCGCGAATCCCGTTCCTGGTCGGCGGCGCCTACGCGTTCGCCCACTACACGGGCATCTATCGCGACACGAAGGACCTGGACCTGTTCATCCGCAAGGACGACGCGGACCGCGCATTGGAGGTGCTCGCGCGCAATGGCTGGAGCACGCAGAGCAACGTCCACGGCTGGCTGCACAAGGCCTTCTGGGACGACTTCCTCGTCGACCTCATCTTCGCGTCCGGCAATGGCATCACCGTCGTTGACGACGGCTGGTTCGAGCACGCGGTCCGCGCCCGGCTGCTGAACTGCGCGTGCAACGTGCCTCCGGCGGAGGAAATCTATTGGAGCAAGGCCTTCGTCCTGGAGCGCGAGCGCTTCGACGGGCACGAACTCACGCACCTGCTCCTGAAGACGGGGCGCACGTTCGACTGGCCGCGGCTGCTGGCGCGCTTCGACCGGTACTGGGAGGTGCTGCTCTCGCACCTGATGTTCTTCCGCTTCGCGTACCCCGCGGACCGCGACATCGTCCCGGAGTGGGTGATGCGCGAGCTGCTCTCCCGCGCCAACAGCTCGCTGGCGGAGGGCAACTGGGACTCGAAGCTGTGCCGGGGCCGGCTGTTGTCGCAGGTCAGCTACCAGGTGGACGTCGACGAGTGGGGCTACGAGGACGGCCGCGCCTGGGATGAATCCGAGCGCACGCGCGAGCGCGAGCCCGAAGCGGTGCCCGCCGCGAGCGGTACTTACGGCGGCCACTGAGCCACGGACCCCGCGCTCGCTTCCCGGGACCTCTCCAGTCCCGGCGTGAGCGCGCCAGGTCCACTGTCCCTGCCACGGCTTCGGCGGAGCCTCACCTTCGGGCAGAGGACCCGCCGAAAGCAGGTGTCATGTGTCGCGGAGCGAAACCGGGCCACGAGGTGTCATCGGAATCCTGGGCGTGTTGTGCCTGACGCTCGCGCCCTCCGCGCGGGCACAGGTCTCCGTCACCGGGCAGGGAGGACCGCTGCGGCTCGAAGCGGGCTCGCAGTCGGTGGCGCTGTCCCTGGAGGAGGGCGGCGTCGTGCGGGGGCCCGGCATCGAGCTGCGTCAGCGCGGCGCTGCGCTGGTGGGACAGGTGCGTGGCAGTGACGTGGATGTCGGATGGGCCAGCGGAAACCTGCTCGGACGCGTGGGGGAAGGCACCGTCGACCTCCGCGTCCTCGAAAGGACGCCGGAGCCGGGCCTGCGCCTGGAGGGAGACTTCGCCAGCCAGCCGTCGAGCCTCGTCATCGCGCCCTTCGCCATCGCTGGCGCCATGGGCGGATGCAACTACACGCTGTCCGTGACGGGAGAAGGGTATTCGGGCTGGCGCACCTGCCAGCCTGGGACGACGCTCCAGCCGGGCCCCGTCTCCCTGTCCCTGCCCGAGGAGGTGCTGCGCCTCGGACAGGGAGAGAAGGCGGCGCTGCTGGCGCTGTTGCTGTCGGAGACGATGTTGCCGCCGTGAGGCGGCGCGTGCTCAGGCGAGCACGGTGGTGGCGAAGGACAGCTCCACGCCGTTGTCGCGCACGCGCATGCTGGGCTTGGACAGCCAGTGGCACCGCGGGCAATAGCTGTGCGCACCCGCCTGAGAGGCACGCACAGTCACCTCTCCACCGCAGAGCACGCAGCCGTCGGGGAGGACGAATTCGGCGAACCGCTCGCCGGTGTTGCTCTCGAATTGAGTCATGCTTCTGAGTTAACGCAGGAATCGCGGGGCACAAGGCGACCTGAGGTGTCCCCCGGTCGGGCATGGCCCATCAGGCAGGCAGGCGGCCGAGCCCTCCTGCATTCCTTACGGGCTCGCCGCGCTTTGGTGGGTGGCCGACACCGCAACCCGGTGATGTCGCGTGAACGCCCTGGCACGGGGATTTCAAGGGCCCGGGGCATGGATGCACAGGGTGAGGGTGACGGCATGGGTGGGGTGCTGCGGGTGGAGCTCCTCCATGACCGGCGAGGCTGGGGCGTGGAGGTGGAGACGTGGGCCGGGGCCGTGCGCCGGTACCGGTATGGCAGTGAGGCCCAGGCCCGCTTCTTCGCCGCGGTGTTCGAAATGGGCCCCCGCGTGCTGCCGCCGGTGAGCGCCGGGCGCCGCAAGCGGACCCGCCGGGCGGCCTGAGGCTCCGCGTCTTCCCTCTACCCTCGCGGGCTGCTTTCGGAGAGGCTACGGGCCATGAGTGACGCACCCAAGCCCTTCCTTCACCGTCCCAACCGCCAGCTCATCACCAAGGAGCCGGACCCCGCGGGCCGTTGGTCCAAGCAGTTCCCGGACATGATTGGCTACGCCAGCCAGGGCGGCGGCAAGGTGCCGGCCGACTTCGGCTGGAACACCAACCCCAAGCAGTGGCAGGAGGAGATGACGCCGGAGACGCTGGCCGCGCGCTACGACGAGCTGCGCATCCTCCCGCCGAAGTCCGAATCGCCCGCGCTGCCCGAGGGCGCGAAGTCCGAAGGCACCAAGCCGTAATCCCGCTTCAACTGAAGGGCAGGGCCGCGAGCCGCTCCCGGAACCGGCCGAGCAGCTCCCGCGCCCCTGTCTCCTCCAGTCCGTCGCCCGCCTCCTGTCGCGCCTTGCGCAGGAAGACGTCGAACGGCGGCGAGCGGCCCTGGAGCGCGCCCGCCGCCTCCACGGCCTCCGCGAGCACGCGCTCCGCGCCCCGCGAGCCCAGCGTCAGGTGCATGTCCGCCTGCTCCAGCTTCATGCCGCAGGTGGCCCAAACCGCGCGGTCGTGGACGACGAGCCAGGTGCGCGTCACCTCCTCCATCTGCTCTTCCAACGCCACGAGGTAGGGCTCCACCAGCCCCGGCAGCGCGTCCGGCGCCAGCTCCGCCTGGGTGGCCGTGTCCAGCAGCCGCGCGCGCAGCTCCAGCACCTGGTGCTTCTGCGGCGTGCGCAGCGCCACTGACGCGGGAAGGGACACGAAGGCGGACAGGCTCTCCGCCACCTGTCGCGCCAGCGCGGGGCGCGCGCGGGGCTCCGCCTTCGCCGCGCGCTCCAGCCGGCCTTGCAGGGAGCGGCGCAGGTCCGCCGCGGCCGCGCGCAGCGCCGCCCGTGCGCCCACCTGGTGGGCGTAGCCGGGCACCACCTCTTCGCGGCGCACGTCGGCGAAGGCGGAGGCGGTGAGGTACACGAGGTCGCCAATGCGCACGCGGAAGTCGGCGCGGAAGGCCTGCAGCTCGGCCATCAGCGTCCAGCGGTCGCTCACCACCTCCGGGCGGCGCATCTGCTGTCCCAGCTCCGCCACGCGGCGGGCCAGCCGGTCCGCGATGGCGTGCAGCACCGCCTCCACCTCCTGCGCCAGCCGCTCATCCGAGCTGGCCGGCGGCGGAGCCCAGCCACCGTCGCCGAGCCCGGCCGAGCGCGTGGGGGGCGGGAACTCCTGGTGGACGGCGCTGACGAGCTGGTTGACGCCCACCAGCGTGTCGCCAATGGCCGGCGCCATCGTCTCCCACAGCGACAGGTCCGCGCCGCCGTCCGCTTCCACCGACGTGGGCTCGTACTTCGCGATGCTCAAGTGTCCCAGCCGGTCGATGGCCACCGCCGCCGCGCGGTGCACGCGCTCCAGCCGGTCCGCGAGATGCCGGTCGGTCAGGGCTTCCAGGAGCGATTCCAGGCGCGCGGGGAGCGCGTCCTGGGGCGGGCGGGATTTGGGCTTGGGCGCTGGCAAGGAGCGGCGACCCTAGCGCACCGTCTTGAGCCACGCGAAGAACGGGGGGACTCGTCAGGGCCTCGGCTTCCCGGCATAGAGTGGAGGGAAGGGGAGAACCGATGACAATCCGCTTCCGGCGCCGCCGGCTGCTGGGGGGAGGACTGGCTGCGTTGCTCGTGGGGGGCGCGGTAGCCTTTGCCTCCTGGGACGTCTGCCTTTCCGCCTGGGTCCTGCGAGGAGTGAAGGTGCCGAGCTGTCCGGACGGACAGTTCCGCCAGGTGGTGGAGGTCCATGGCTCCGGCCTGGCGCGTGGCGACACGGGCCAGGTGATGGTCGTGACGCATGCGCTGGCGCCGCACCCGGAATCCGGCCAGCTGATGAAGGCCCCGGTGACGAAGGGCACGGCCGCCGTGTTCCTGGTAGACGGGGAGGGGAAGGAGACACCGCTTCCACTGTCCAAGGAGACGGACTGGAAGCGCACCCAGGACGACCGAAGCCTGTCGGCCCGGGTGGTGCTGCCGGAGGTACCGGACGGTGACTACCAGTTCCGGGCCCGCGTCACCTCGCCACTGGGCACGGACTCCGTGGATGCGCCGCTGCCGCTGTATGCCAATGCCCTGGCTCACGTGCTGACGGACCGGCCCCTGTACGAGCCGGGCCACGAGGTCCTCTTCCGCGCGGTGGTGCTGAGGGCCAAGGACCTGGCGCCGTTGGATGGGCGGCCGGGGACGTGGGTGGTGCGGGATTCCACCGGCGAAGTGGTGCTGGAGGAGCGCGCGCCGGCCGGCCCCTGGGGCGTGGTGGCCGGGCGCTTCCCGCTGGACCGGGGCGCGCCGCAAGGGAGCTGGACGGTGAGCTGGGTGAGCGGCGGGGCGCAGGCCTCGGCGTCCTTCGAAGTGAAGCCCTTCACCCTGCCGCGTTTCCGCGTGGAGGCGCGCAGCGCCCGGCCCTTCTGGCGCGCGGACGAGGTGCCGGTGGTGGATGGGCAGGTGACGTATGCCTCGGGCGCGCCGGTGGCCGACGTCGAGGTGGGTCTGACGTGGAACATCCACGGTGACTGGCCCGCGCCCACGGAGTGGCATGCGGGAGGCCTGCCGGACCGCGCGCGCACCGACGCCGCGGGGCGCTTCCGCCTGTCGCTGCCGCGCGTGCCCCTGGACCTGCGCGGACAGGCCCAGTTGGTGGCGCGTCTGGTGGCGCGGGACGCGGCGGGAGACCGCATCGAAGGCGGCGTGTCGCTGCTGCTGTCCGAGGACGCGCTGCAGGTGTCGGCGGTGACGGAGGTGGAGGGTGGACTGGCGCCGGGGTTCAACAACCGCGTCTACGTACGCGCGACGACGGCCGCGGGGCAGGTGCTGCCGGGCACGGAGTTGACGGTGAAGCGCGCCTGGGACCCGCGGGACGAAGGCGTGCGCGCGTTGACGGACGAGGACGGCGTGGCCGTCTTCCAACTGGACCCCGGGCCTCCCGTCAACGTCGTGGTGCCGCCCATGCCCGTGCGCCCGCCGCCGCCCGAGCCCACGGTGCGGCTGGGCCAGACGCGCAACCTGCTGGCGCCGGAGACGGAGGCCTCGCTCGAGGACCTGCTCGCGCTGGAGAAGGGGTTGGCCGCGCTCGAACCCTGTGCGCGCTTCGTGACGCGTGAGGATGGAGAGATGGAAGTCGCGCTCGGCCTGCGCGTGAGTGCTTCGGGCGCGGTGGTGGACGTGGTGACTGGGGAGGAGGGCGCACTGCCCGCCTGCGTGGCCTCGGCGTTGCGTACCCGCGTGCTGCCCGCCGGGCGTGAGCGGGTCTTCCAGGTGAGCCTGGCCATCATGGACCCGGGCCTGCCGGAGTTGGAAGTGGAGGTGGAGGCGGCCATTGGCGCCCCTGAGATGCTGGTGGCCGCGCTGTCCGACGCGGCCCTCGATGCGCGCACGTGTCTGCCGCGAGACCTGGGAATGGAAGCCCCGCTGCCCGCGGCGTTGAGCTGGCGGCTGGGGAAGCGGGGCCTGGAGTCGCTGACGTGGGTGACGCTGCCGAAGCAGTCGAACGCGCTGGCCGCGTCCGCCCTGCCCTGCATCCAGGAGCGCTTCGCGCGCGTCCGGCTGCCCGAGGCCGAGTATCGGCAGAACGCCCTGGGCGTGGGGCACCTCACCGCACGTCTGTCGGGGGAGAAGGGGCGCCAGGCCGTTTCCCAGGCCACCACCTTCCTGGGCTACGAGCTGAAGGTGAGCGGCACCCAGAGGGGAGAGGTCGTGGGCGAAACGAAGCTGGTGCTGCGTCCGGCGGAGGTACCACCCACGCGCCTGCGCGCCACGCCCGTGCTGGCGCGCGGCGGCGAGGAGGTCCGCATCGAGCTGATGCGCGGTCCCCAGTTCGAGGGCCCGCTGCCCGATACCCTGGTGCTCCAGGCAGGCAACCAACGGATGGAAGAGAAGGTGGACAAGGCGACGCGCTCGGTCCGCTTCAAGCTGCCCGAGGACTTCGAGGGCTGGGCGATGACGTACTGGGAGGGCGCGCAGGGCCGGGTGTACGTGGCGCCGCGCGCGCAGCTCTCCGTGGAGGTGACGCCGGACAAGCAGCGCTACGCTCCCGGCGAGCTGGCCCGGCTCCAATTGCAGACGCGGGTGGATGGCCAGGACGGTCCGGCGGCGGTGGGCCTCTTCGGCGTGGACGAGACGCTGGCGCAGCTGGCGCCGCTGCCAGGGCCGGACGCGCTGGGGCAGCTGCGGCCCGTGCCGACGGTGGCCTCGCCCGCCTTCGGTGTCCTGGACGGTCAGGCGCTGGCCATGGGCCGCATCCGCGGGGCAAACGCGGCGTCGGCGGCGGTGCTGCGGGTGAGCGATGTGCCTCGGCGCGAGCACACGGAGCCCCGCGTGACGGTGAACGCGGTGACGGCCTTCGAGCCGGAGTCGGAGCTGACCGAACCCTTCTACGCCGTGCTGGCGGAGCTGCACGCGCAGGTGCGCGCCTGGGAGGAGAAGGCGCCGCAAGGGCAGACGCTGGACCCGGCGGGCATGGCCCGGCTGTGGGAGGGCGCGCTGGCGGCGTGTGAGAAGCGCGGCGACAAGGTGAGGGATGCCTTTGGCCGCCGGTTGAAGCTGTCGCGGCTGCCCGTGGACCTGCTGGCCCTCACCGACCCGCGGGCGGTGGTGTCCAGCGGCACGCGGCTGCCGGAGGACGTGGAGAACTGGAACGCTTGGGTTGCCCGGGAGGCGCCATGAATCGCTCGTTCTTCGCCGGGGTGGGGTGCTCCCTGGCGAGCCTGGTGGGACTGGTCATGTTCGTGGCGCTCTTCGGTGACGACATGCGGCGCCTGTTCGGCTCATCCGCTGACGCGCTGGCGGGTGCGTCCGCGCCCCAGGCGTCGAAGAGTCTCCGCTCCTTTGGTGAGAACTCCGCGTACGACGAGGTGCAAGCGGTGATGGCCCCCCCGCCGGTCATGGCGGAGCCGCAGATAGAGATGGAAGTAGAAGGGGGGATGCCCGGGTTCGCGAACGAGCCCCGCCGTGCCCGCGCCGTCGTGGTCAAGGATGATGCACGCAAGGGCGGGGGCGGCGCGGAGGCAGACGCAACGCCCAGCCGTGCCTGGTTCCCGGAGACGTTCCTCTTCGAACCCCTGGTGGTGACGGACGCGTCCGGCGCGGCGACGGTGCCGGTGCGCGTGCCGGACCGCCTCACGCAGTGGCGGGTGCTGGCGCTGGCGCACTCGCGTTCGGGCGCGCAGTCCGGCGCGGTGACGTCCTTCACGGGCACGCTGCCCACGTACGTGGACCCGGTGCTGCCGGCCTTCCTGCGCGCGGGCGACGCCGTGCGGATGCCGGTGCAGGTGATGAACACCACGGACGCGGCGGTGGAGGCGCCCTTGAAGGTGGAGGTGCCGGGCGCGCTGGTGGAGGGCGGCAGCCGCACCGTGCGCGTTCCGGCGCACGGCAGCGTGGTGGAGTACGTGACGGTGCGGGTGTCCACGCCGGGCCAGGTGGCGGTGCGCGCGGCGTTGGGCGCCACCGACGCGGTGGTGCGGGACTTCCCCGTGTGGGCCACGGGGCGGCCGGTGGTGGAGACGCGCGGTGGCACGCTGGCGGCGCCGCGCTCGCTGTCGCTCACCGGGGCCGTGGACGCGCAGCCGGGAAGCGAGCGCGTCCGGGTGCGGGTGTTCCCCGGCGGGCTGGGCGTGCTGCGCTCGGAGCTGCTGAACGCGAGCGGGCGCGAGGACGCGGCCGGCGTGGGTTATTCGCTGCTGCTGGCGGGCCGCGCGCCGGAGCTCCTGAGTGCGCTGGGCGAGACGCGGTCCGCGGAGGCACTGAAGGCGCTAAGCACGCCCGGGCAGCGGCTGAAGGCGCCCGTGCCTCCGGAGTCCGGTGAAGTGGACGTGGAGTCGGTACGGGCGGGGCTGATGCGGGCGACCCAGCGCGCGCTGCGGTGGAGCCGGGCGCCGGACGTGGCCACGGCGGCGCTGCTGGCGGAGGGCGCGCTGGCGCATCCGGACAACCCCGTGCTGGCCCGCCTGGGTGAGCGGCTGGCCGCGCAGGTGGCGGCGGCGCAGCTTCCGGATGGCACCTGCCAGGGCGGCGCCGGCTGGACGCTCCAGCGGTTGTTGGTGGCCACCGCGGACTGCACGCGCGCGGTGAACGCGGCGGCGGTGACGCCGGAGGGCAAGCGCCGCGCGGCCTTCTTCACCGCGCGGGCCTCGGGTGCGCTGGAACGCAACCGGGCGTACGTCAGGGATGGCTACACCGCGGCGGCGCTGCTGGCGAGCGGCGCGGTGACGGGCTCGCTGCGGGACTCACTGCGCGAGCAGGTGCGGGACGCCGTGCAGCGGCGCGACGAGGGTGCCGCGTTCCTGCCCGTGGAGGAGGGCGTGGTGGACGCCACGGGCGGCACGCCGACGGAGGCCGAGGCCACCGCGCTGGCCGTGCTGGCCCTGGAGGGCGACGCGAAGGCACCCGTGGCGGACCTGGGCGCCGCGTTGCTCGCCAGCTACGAGCCGGTGAATGGCTGGGGCAACGGGCGCGCCAACCGCCTGGCGTTGCAGGCCGTGGTGTCCCTCTTCCGCGAGCCGCTGCCCGCCCAGGTGCGGGTGGTGCTGGAGCGGGACGGCCAGGTCATTACCGAGGGCACCTTCGACGCCAAGGCCCTGCGTGAGGTGCTGTCCCTGGAGGCGGCGGCTCCGGGCTCCGGCGGCGCGCATACCTGGACGGTGCGCGCGGAGCCCGCGGTGCCCGGGTTGGGCTTCGCGCTGGCGTTGAGCGCCGCGGTGCCGTGGACGCAGCAGGCACAGGCCGGGATGGAGTTGTCCGTGCAGGTGCCCTCGGACGCGAAGGTGGGGCAGCCGTCGGAGGTGACGCTCCAGGCATCCACGCCGTCGGGCCTGCCGCTGGTGATTCGCCACGGGCTGCCCGCGGGCGTGCAGGTGGACACCGCCAGCCTGGAGGCGCTCGTGCGTGAAGGGAAGGTGGCGTCCTGGCAGAGCGAGGATGGCGCGGTGACGCTGCGGCTTCATCCCCGAGGGCCGGGCGAGCCCTTCCAGGCGCGCTTCCGCGTCATCCCGACGCTGGCGGGTACGCTCCAGGGAGGCGCGTCGTCGCTGATGACCCTGTCGCGCCCTGACCTGGTGTCCTACGTACCCCCCGCTACGTGGGCCGTTCGCTGAGGAGAGGTCGCTGTCACTTCCTGCCCCCCGGGCCACTGCCCTGGCGCTGGGGGGCGCGTTATGTGTCGACTCGTGGTGACTTCACGGGCCTCCAAGAAATGTAGTCCGCGCTCCCAACTGGGCACCCACGCAGGGGATGCACAGATTTCCCAGCAGCAACACGGAGTCGCAACCGCTCCCAGGGTTGTTTCGTCGTGGGTGGCAAGCATGGAGCTCGACGGTGCGGAGAGGGACGAGCTACAGCGGGTGCTGACGAGCGCGTTTGCCTCGGTAGAGCACCTTCGCCGGGTCGTGGCCGCCACCTGCCGCAGGGATTTGGAAGCGCTGGGCGTCTCCGGTGGGCTGCGTGAGCGCGTCTTCACGCTCATCCACATGGCGGAGGCGGAGGGCTGGCTGCGCGAGCTGATTCGCGGCGCCTACCAGGCCCTGCCCCGACACCCTCGCCTCCAACGCTTCGTGCAGGTGTACCTCGCGTCCGTCCAGCGCAGCATCCCCCGTGTCGGACTGGAGCGCATCTTCGGCAGCGGCCGGGCGGACGCCGAGCGTGAGCACTGGCGCAAGCGCCTGACGTCCATCGAGCGGCAGGTGTGCCGCGTGGAGCCGGAGGTGGGCGCGGCGCTGGGCACCGGCTTCCTGGTGTCCCCCAACGTCGTGCTCACCAATTTCCACGTCATCGAGAACAGGCTGCTGGAGTCTCTACGGGTGCGCTTCGGCCGCAAGGTCCTCCAGGACGGGACACTGCTACATCCAGGGACGGTGTACCGCGTGACGCGCTGTCTGGCGCGCAGTCCTTACAGCCCCGCGGACCTGATGCACCCGCGTCCGCGCGATGCCACGTCGGGCGAGCTGGACTACGCCTTCCTCGAGGTAGCGGGTGTCCCCGGCGAGGACCTGGTCGACGGGGAGCCCCGAGGCTGGCTGGAGCTGCCCGACTCGCGGGAGTCCTTCACGCCCGGCAGCCTGGTGCTCATCGTCCAGCACCCGGCGGGCCAGCCGATGAGCGTCGCGCTCGATGAGTTCCTGGGCGTCAATCCGGGCCGCACACGCGTGGCGTACCGCGCGTGCACGGGGCCGGGCTCCTCGGGGGCACCCTGCTTCACCCAGGACCTGCGGCTGGCCGCGTTGCATCACAGCGGTGGGCCCCGCGTCCCGTCCGTGTCGGTGGGACACAACGAGGGCATCCCCATCGACACCATCCGCGGCAGCCTGTCCGGGAGCATGTTGAGCCAGCTGGGGTGGGGGTAGGGGCGCGAAGTGGAGGCATGGGGGGCGCCTGATACAGTCAGTGAATGCATTCCGCTGGCACCCGTCCCGCCGTCACCCACTCCGCGTGGGGGCTCGTGCGTCTTCCGGCCCTGCTCCTGTTGCTCGTCCTTCCCTGGAGGGCCAGTGCTGAGCCCTCGCTGCGCGTGGCGGGTGCCTCCGCCAGCAACGAGGTGAAGCTGCGGACAGCGTCGGAGGACTTCCGGCACGTGCTGCGCGTGGATTTGCTGAGCGCGCCGGAGGGGGTCGGCGACGTGGCCGTGGCCGGCGGCGTGGTGAGAGGTGTGGACGGCGAGCTGCCCGGCGGCGTGACGGTGCTGGTGGATCCGCTCCAAGCCCAGGACGGCGTGCAGGTGGCGTTGCAGGCGGTGGTGAAGGAAGCGGAGGCCGGGAGCGCTACGGTGCCCATCTCCACGCGGCGCCCCATCCACGTCGAGCTGACCGGGAGGCTGCCCGTCACGGGTGACTACACGGGCCATGTGGTGCTGGTGCATGCGCAAGGGCGGGAGACCACCGCGCTCATCGTCACGCGCGTGCAGGCGGTGCCCGCGGTGCAGTTCATTGCCACGTCGCCGGCGGTGACGTCCGCGGGTTGGGGCTGGGGCTCCATCGACGCCACCGTGCGGCTGCCGTTCAAGGAGACGGCGGGCGTGGGCGGTGTCGTGTCGGTGCCCCAGTTGCTCCAACTGCAGCGCAAGGCGCCGGACATGGGCTCGGCCCTCATCCAGCCGCGCTTCCAGAGCGTGCGCTTCGCGCTGGAGGGCGGGAATCCGGATGGCGGCAACCTGGATGTCACGTCGGTGGACGGCGGCATTCCCGTGAGCGCGCATGGGAGCGGCGCGCTGCTCTTGAACCTGCGGGGCCTGGAAGGTCCGGGCGAGTACACCGGCACCGTGCGCCTGTCCGTGCGCTCGGGCATTCCGGTGGAGCAGCCCTTCACCTTGTGGGTGAGCTCGCCTTGGTTGTGGGGCGCGTTGCTCATCGCGGCGGGGGCCGTGTCGTCGTTCGGCGTGCGCCTGTATTCGCAGCGCATCCGGCCCCGGACGTTGCGTTTGCAGCGGGTCATGGAGCTGCACCGCCGGCTTCAGGCCGTGGTGAGCGGGCAGGGGGCTCGGGCGCGGGAGGTGGGGCAGGTGATGCTGGGCCAGGTGGACGGGCTCGCGTCGGAGATTCGCCGGCCGGTGCGAGGCATCCGCGTGCGCGACGGGGACCTGACCGCGCTGGAGCCTCGTCTACGGCTGTATGGCGCGTGGTGTGACACGTCACGCAAGCTGGACGCGCTCCCGGCCGAGCTGCGTCCGGAGCAGGCGAGCCAGTTGCTGGCGGAAGTGGAAGGCGCGCTGCGCACGGAGGACACCGCCACCGAGCAACTGGACCGCCTCGCCGCCAAGGTGCGGGAGCTGGACGTGGACGGACTGGCGCGCGCCGGGCTGGAGGCGCGGTTGCAGGACATCGACCGTCAGGCGCGGACGCTGGTGGAGCAGCACGGTGAGGATTCGCTGGGCTTCCGGCTCAAGTACGAACTGCTGTCCCTTCTGTCGACCGTGCGGGAGGAGCTGGCGCGGGGCGCGCTGGACGCCGCCCGGCGCCAGTTGGAGTTCGCTCGCCGCTCGTACTTCGACATCCTCTGCGAGGAGCTGTCCGCGGCCCTGGCGTCCCGCACGCCGCCGCGAGGCTTCACGGAGGAGGAGTGGGATGCCCTCACCCGGCAGGTGAACACACTGCTGGAGCGAGCCCGCGAGCGTGCGAACACCAGCGTGGATGATGCCGTCCGCATGTACCAGGGCGCGCATGCCGCCTATGTGCGCCAGCTCATCGTGGAGCTGCGCGGCGCGGTGGACGAGGCGCGGCACGTCAGTGAGTCCGAGGCGCAGACGCAGGCGCTCGATGAGGTGGAGGCGCTCCTGCGCGAAGCCATGGGTCTTCTGGTGGCGGAGTCGTCGCACGAGGCCGCGGGGAAGTACGGCGAGGCGCGCGTCCGGTTTGTCTCCGCCAGCCAGTCCCAGCGGATGGCGAAGAGCTTCCACCTGGAATCGCTCGCGTCGGACGACGAGGGCGACGGGGCGCCCTCCGTGCCTCCTCCCACCGCGCCCAGCGGTGGAAGCATCCTCGCGCTGCCGGAGGCGCCCGCCGGAGGGGCGCCCGCGCTGGGCGACTTCGAGGGCATGCCGCTGCCGTCGCCGCGTCATATGTGGCTGGTGGAGCTGGGCGTGCTGGCGCTGCTCACCACGGTGGCGGTGGCGCTGGGGCTTCAGTTGCTCAATGTCTTCTCGCCCACGTGGGGTGGTTTCGGCGCGGGCATGACGGCCTTCCTCTGGGGCTTCGGCCTGCACCAGGTGGGCAACGCCTCCTTCGAGGGAATCACCGGGCTGCTGACGCGCGTGGAGCGGCCGGCCTCGCCTCCGCCGGCCACCTGAGCCGCGCGGATTAGCGCTGCCGGTCCTGGATGGTCTTCGCGGCGATGCGGTCCACCACGCCCGGGACCACCAGCTTGAGGAACTGGGCGACGCGGGCCTTGGTGGTCATCACCACCTCGCGCTCGCGCCGCTCCATGGCGCGGAGGATGATGGCCACGCAGGTGTCCACGTCCATGTTGCCCGCGCTCTCGTCGTGCTTGCTCTGCCGCACGGGCTGGCCGTCCGCGCCCAGCGCGCTGTCGCGGATGTTGGTGGCGACGAAGCCGGGGCACACCACCGTCACGTCCACGCCGGTGCCGCGCAGCTCGATGCGCAGTGAGTCGAAGAAGCCGTGCATGGCGTGCTTGCTGGCCGCATAGCCGCTGCGGTTGGGCACGCCCGTCTTGCCCGTGAGGGACGACACGGCGACCACCAGCCCGCGCCGGGCCTTGAGGTGGGGCAGGGCGTGGTGGGTGCAGTACACCGCACCCAGGTAGTTGATGCGCATCAGCCGGTCGAAGAGGGACAGGTCCTTCACCTCGTCCACGCGCGCGTCCATCGTCACGCCCGCGTTGTTGACCAGCACGTCGATGCCGCCAAAGGACTCCACCGCGCGCTCCACCAGGTGGCGGCAGGCCTCCGCGTCACCTACATCGGTGGGCACCACCACCGCGCGCCCGCCGGCCGACTCGCACCGGGCCTTCACCCGCTGGAGCGCTTCCTCGTTGCGTGCCGCCAGCACCAGGTTGGCGCCGCGTCCGGCCAGCACCACCGCCAGCGCCTCGCCAATGCCCGCCGAGGCGCCCGTGACGACCACCGTTTTTCCTCGCATGGCGCGCATTCTGACCCCTCGCCGTCAGGGGGGCCCGGAAAAAATCCGACCACCAGGTGACACTTCAATTCGGGCCCGGTGTTCTGGTCGCGCCAACGTGTTTCGCGAGGGGAAAGACACCATGCCGTCCATCGCCGTTTTCGCCCAGGCCCACCCGGAGCAACTGGGGTGGCTCAGCAGCAAGCTGCTGGGGGTGACACTCACGTCCGCGGAGTGGGTGCTGTGGGTGCTGGTGTGCCTGTCGGTGCTCTCCATCGCCATCATGCTGGAGCGCACGGTGTACTTCGCCCGTCACCGGCTGCCGGACTCGGAGGCCCTGGCGGTGCGGCTGTCGCGCGGTGAGCTGGACGCGGTGAAAGCCGCCATCCAGGGGCGTCAGGGCATGGAGGCCGCCATCCTGCGCGAAGGGCTGGCGTGCGCCGACCAGGGCGCGGACACGGTGGAGCAGGTGATTGCCTCCACCCTGTCGCGTGAGCGCCCGCGCTACGAGCGCTTCCTGTCGTATCTGGGCACGCTGGGCAACAACGCGCCGTTCATCGGTCTGTTCGGCACGGTGCTGGGCATCATCAAGGCCTTCAATGACCTGGGGAAGATGAACGCCCAGGGCGGCGGCGGGGCCATGCAGCAGACCGTCATGGCCGGCATCTCCGAAGCGCTCGTCGCCACGGCCGTGGGTCTGGCAGTGGCGATTCCGGCGGTGGTGGCCTTCAACGTCTTCAGCCGTCAGCTCAAGACGCTCACCAGCCGCGCCAATGCTTTGGGCCACGCGCTGGTGGGCAGTCTTCGCTCGGAGGCCCGTTAGGCCATGGCGGGCGGCGCGCAGGACAACGACGACGAAATCACGGGCATCAACGTCACGCCGCTGGTGGACGTGGTGCTGGTGCTGCTCATCATCTTCATGGTGACGGCCAACTTCATCGTCCGTGAGACGGTGGAGGTGGACCTGCCCCGCGCGGCCAACGGCGGTGAGACGGTGCAGGGCCTGGTCAACGTGGTGCTGGACAAGGAGGGCAAGTTCTTCTTCGACGGCACCGAGATGACCGAGAAGGAGCTGGAGGCGAAGGTCGCCGAGGCGGTGGCCAAGGACAAGGAGACGCGCGCCATCATCAGCGCCGACCAGTCGCTGCCCTACGGACGCGTCATGCGGCTCATCGACGTGGTGAAGGGCCAGGGCATCGCCAAGTTCGCGCTCAACATCGAGAAGGACGTGGCCCCCTCGGCCACGGCCCCCGCGCCCTGAAGCGAGGCATCAGCGCATGAGCCAGGCGGTCCTCGAAAATAGTCCCACGACGTCCACGCACGACCGCTCGTTGGTCGTGGTGGGCGCCTTTCTGCTCGTGTCGCTGGGGATTCACGTCGGCGGCTTCTGGGCGCTGGGTGAGGGCGACTCGCGCTCGCGCCCCGTGCCCAAGCGTCCCGTGGAGATGGTGATGGTGGAGGTGCAGAAGCCGCCCCCGCCGCCTCCCGAGGCGCCGAAGCCGGAGGAGCCGCCCAAGCCGCCACCCCCCAAGCCCAGGGTGGTGAAGCCGCCGCCGGTGAAGGTGGCCGAGGCCCCCAAGCCGCTGCCACCACCGCCCGTGGACGCGCCGCCGCCCCCCAACGAGACGCCGCCGCCGTCAGCGAAGCCCGCGCCCCTGGTGGTGGGCCTGTCGATGTCCTCCACCACCAGCGCTGGAGGTTTCGCGGCGCCCGTGGGCAATACGCTCTACGGAAGGACGGGCCCCACGGCGAAGGCGCCCCAGGAGGTGAAGGCGTACAGCGCGCCGAAGTACGCGCCCATCTACCAGGTGGACTCCGAGCCCACGGTGGCCTCCGAGGTGAAGATTCCCTATCCGGAGGAAGCGCGCCGCGCGGGCGTGGAGGGCACCGTCACGCTCTCCATCACCATCGACCACGAGGGCAAGGTGGTGGCGGTGAAGATTCTCAAGGGGCCCGGCTACGGCCTCAACGAGGCGGCGAGGGATGCCATCCGCCGCTTCCGCTTCAAGCCCGCCATCAAGGGCGGCGAGCCTGTCTCCACGGAGATGAAATACTCGTACACCTTCCTGCTCGATTGATGTCGCCACTCCCGCTGGGAGAGCGGCGGAGCACGGGCGTGCCCGGCATGTCAGGGGTACCCATCCCCACAGGCATTGCCGGGATTCCACCTCGCCATCGCTCCGTCTCTCTTTCAGCGGGAGCGGCAACCCCCTCACCCGTATGCTTGGACACGCCATGTCCTCCACCCTGAAAGCCCGAGGCGCGCTTGTCGCGGCCTCGCTCCTGCTGGCGGCGCCCGTGCTCGCGCAGGCACCCCAGGCCGGTGCGCCACCCACGGACGCGGCCACGCCACCTGCGGCGCAGGCCCAGCCCACCATCACCAAGCCTCCCGAACTGGTGCAGCAGGTGGAGGCGCAGTACCCGCCCGAGGCGCTCGCGCAGGGGCTCACCGCGTCCGTGCGGCTCATCATCACCATCGCGGATGACGGCTCCGTCGCCGAGGTGTTGCCCACCGAGCCGGTGGGCAATGGCTTCGACGAGGCGGCCATCGCGGCGGTGCGCCAGTTCCGCTTCTCGCCCGCCGAGGTCGACAGCGTGCCCGCGCCGGTGCAGGTGGAGTACGTCTACCACTTCACCCTCACCGCGCCGGAGCCGGAGGCGGGCGCCGAGGCCGCGGAGGCCGAGCAGCCCAAGGCCACGCTCACCGGCCAGCTCATCTCCCGCGGCAGCCGTTCGCGCGTGCCCAACGCCACCGTGCGCTGCGGCGACGACCCGGACGCGCCCGAGGTGATGTCCGACGAGGACGGCCGCTTCACGCTCGAGGTGCCCGCGGGCACCTGCGAGGTGCGCGTGGTGGCCACGGGCTTCCAGCTCTACCAGACGAAGGAGGAGCTGAAGCCGAACGAGACGACGGAGGTGAACTTCTACCTCGCGCCCTCGGGCGGCGGCCTGGAGACGGTGGTGCGCTCCGACCGGCCGAAGAAGGAGGTGGTGCGCCGCACCATCACCCGCGAGGAGGCGCAGAAGACGCCGGGCTCCTTTGGAGACCCCATCCGCGTCATCCAGTCGCTGCCGGGCGTGGCGCGCGCGCCCTTCATCTCTGGTGAGCTGCTGGTGCGTGGCTCGAACCCGGGCCAGACGTCGACGATGATGGACGGGGTCCAAATCCCCCTCCTGTTCCACCTGCTCGGCGGCCCCTCGGTGGTCAACGCCGAGTTCATCGACCAGCTCGACTTCTTCCCGGGCGGTTACGGCAGCCAGTACGGCCGCGCGGTGGGCGGCATCGTCGAGGTGGGCACGCGCAAGGGCGCCTCGGACACGCTGCATGGCTCGGTGAAGGTGGACCTGCTGGACGCGGGCTTCTTCCTGGAGAGCCCGATTACGGATGGCATCAGCGTGGCCGCCGCCGCGCGCCGTTCCTACATCGACGCGATTCTGCCCGCCGTCCTGCCGGAATCGGAGGGGGGCACGCTCTCCGTGGTGCCGCGCTACTGGGACTACCAGTTGCGCGTGGACTTCGGCGCGAAGCGGGGCTCGCCCAACGACGACACGACCGTGGCCGCCGGGGGCGCGCGCAGCTCCGGCTACATCATGGCCTTCGGCAGTGATGACCAGCTCCGCGTGGTGTCCACCGGCCCCAAGACGGAGCGGGACCTGGAGCTGGACACGCGCATGAACTTCCACCGGGTGAAGGGCGACTGGACCTACCGCAAGGGCGCGATGTGGTCCGTGTTCACGCCCTTCGTCGGCATGGACCGCAACGATATCGACTTCGGGCTCGCGCGGCAGGAAGGCAAGACGTACACGCTGGGCGCCCGCGAGGTGCTGGGCATCGAGCTGTCCTCCGCGCTCACCCTCCGCACGGGTCTGGACATCGTCTTCGAGCACGAGCGCTATGACGTGTCCTTCCCCGCGCCGGGCGGCATCGAGTACGTGCCCTTCCCCGGGGCCGAGCCGGTGGGCCAGCAGTTGGAGGAGCAGATTGCCCTGAACGCCTTCGACGGCGCGCTCTTCCTGGAAGCGGACTTGTTGGTGGGGCGCTTCACCTTCACGCCGGGCGTGCGCGGCAACCTCCAGTCGGTGGGCAACACGCGGAACCTGGCGCTGGACCCCCGGCTGTGGGTCCGCTACGCGGCCACCTCGCGCACCAACCTCAAGGGCTCGTTGGGCCTCTACAGCCAGCCGCCGGAGACGTTCCGCTTCATCTCCTTGCCCTACGGTAACCCGGACCTCGCCTACCAACGCGCGTTCCAGAGCAGCCTGGGCGTGGAGCACCGCATCACCGACGTGCTCAACGTGGACGTCACCGGCTTCTTCAACCGCCGCTTCAACAACATCGTGTCGCCCGGCCAGCTCGTCACCAACGAGGGCGGCGGCGTCTTCACGCTGCCGTACTCCAACGACGGCATCGGCCGCGCGTATGGCGTGGAGGTGATGCTGAAGAAGGAGCGCGCCTCCGCGACGGACAAGTGGTCCGGCTGGCTCTCGTACACCTTCAGCCGCGCGGAGGACGGGCGCACGGGGCCGCTACCCCAGGGCGGAGGGACCTTCGGTGGCGGCAGCGTGCCGGACGACTCCACCTATGGCCTCAGCCCCTGGGACCAGACGCACATCCTCACGCTGGTGGCGAGCTATGTGCTGGGCGACGGCTGGGAGCTGGGCGGCCGCTTCCGCTACACCAGCGGCCGGCCCATGACGCCGCTGGCGAGCGGCTATGACGTCTACGACGCGGACCGCAACCGCTACAACGCGACGTTCGGTCCCTACTTCTCCGACCGCACGGGCGGCTTCCACCAACTGGACGTGCGCGTGGACAAGAGCTGGCGGTTCCAGAGTTGGACGCTCACGGCCTATCTGGACGTGCAGAACCTCTACAACGCGAAGAACGTCGAGTTCGTCTTCAACGACTACCGGTTCCGTCGGGAGTACGAGGTGCCGGGCATCCCCATCCTCCCCGTGGTGGGTGTGAAAGGAAGCTTCTGAGATGAAGACCCTGCTCGAGTATGGCGGCCTGTTGCTGCTGCTGGGAGCCACCGCGTGTGTCGACGTCGAGGACCAGCCTTCGCGCGTCCACGACTTCCGTGTGCTCGGCCTCGCCACGGAGCCGCCGGAGTTCATGGCGTCTGCTTGTGAGCTCACCCCAGCGACGCTGGATGAACTCTCCGAGCCCGTGACATACCGCGCGCTGCTGGTGGACCCGGCGGGCGAGGGCCGTCCCATCCAGTACACGTTGTGGGCGTGCGCGGACCCCGAGGACCGGACGTGCGCGAACGAATCCAACCGCGTGCTGCTCGCGGAGGGCACCACCGCGCCCGGTGAGCTCACGCTCAGCATCCGCCCGGGCGCCGCTACGCTGGCCGAGGACACGCCGCTGCTCGAGCGGGTGCAGGAGCTGGACCCCTACCTGGGGCTGGGCGGCCTGCGCATGCCGCTGGTCCTCTTCACGCAGGCGGGGGAGGAGCGGGTGTATGCGCAGAAGCTGATGGTCTTCTGGTGCCCGGTGGTGGAGGGCATGCGGGCCAACGTGCAGCCGGTGATTCCGGGCCTGCGCGTGGACGACGTGGCCTGGGCCGAGGCGGCGCCACTGGAGCTGCGGGGCGCCGGGCCCTTCGTGGTGACGGCCGAGGACGTGGCGGCCTTGCAGGAGACGTACGTGGTGCCCGGGCTCCGGCTGGAGGCGGTGACGCTGCGGGAGAGCTGGGGGATTTCGTGGCACGCGACGCTGGGCGAGTTCTCGCCGCAGGAGACGGGCGGCTCGTCCTTCGGCGGGCAGGAGGGCCGGCACCGCACGGAGTGGGAGCCGCCGGAGGGCGCGCAGGCGCAAGAGGTGACGTTCTGGGCGGTGGTGCGGGACGGCCGGGGCGGCAGTTCCTGGTTGGTGCGGCGGGCGCTCTGGAGTCCGTGAGCCGGGCTCGCGCGCCGGCCTTCAGTCGAGATATGCCGAGGGGACTCGCTTGAGGCCGGGCCGGGCCTGACGCGTGGGGTGGAACGCGGATGATGAGACGCACCACTGCTGGGGAATGGGGCCGCCGGTGCGGTCTGCTGGCCGCCGCCTGCCTGGGCGTGTGGGCCACGGTGTCCGCCGCGGCCACGCCGCCCCCGGCGGAAGAGCCCCCGGTGACGCTGCGCCGCTTCGCGCTGCTCGTGGGCTCCAGCGAGGGCGGTGAGGGACGCGAGCGGCTGCGCTACGCGGGCTCGGATGCGCTGGCCATGTCCCGCGTGCTGGGGGAGCTGGGCGGCGTGGCGGTGGCGGACCGCGTGCTGCTGCTGGAGGCGGACCGGAAGGGCCTGCTGGGCGCGCTGGAGCGGATGCGGGTGCTGGTGGAAGCCGCGGCCGCTGACGGCGTTCGCAGCGAGCTGGTGCTCTACTACTCGGGCCACTCGGACGCGGAGGGGTTGCTGCCGCGCGGTGAGCGGCTGACCTACGCGGCGCTGAAGCAGGGGCTGGGCGCGGTGCCCGTGGACGTGCGCATCGCGATTCTGGACTCGTGCGGCTCCGGCGCGGTGACGCGCTTCAAGGGTGGGGTGCACCGGCCGGGCTTCCTCATGGACGCGGCGTCGCAGGTGCGGGGCCACGCGTACCTCGCCTCCAGCTCCGCGGATGAAGTGGCGCAGGAGTCGGACACCATTGGCGCGTCCTTCTTCACGCACTTCCTGGTGACGGGCCTGCGCGGCGCGGCGGACGCCAGCGGCGACGGCCGCGTCACCCTGCACGAGGCCTACCAGTTCGCCTTCCATGAAACGCTGGCGCGCACGGAGCGAACGCAGGGCGGTCCGCAGCACGCGGCCTATGACATCCAACTGGCGGGCAGCGGCGACCTGGTGCTGACGGACCTGCGCACCTCGCGCGTGCGGCTCACGGTGGCGGAGGACGTGCAGGGCCGCCTCTTCGTGCGCGACTGGGGCAACCAGCTGGTCGCGGAGCTGCAGAAGCCCGCGGGCCGGCGCCTGGCGCTGGGGCTGGAGGCGGGGCGCTATCAGGTCGTGCTGGAGCGGCCCTCGCAGCGGCTCGAGGCGGAGTTGACGGTGTCGCCGAAGGGAGGCTCGGAGCTGCGCGCCGAGCACTTCGTTCCCATGACACTCACCCGCACGGCGGCCCGAGGCGGGACGGACATGCGGGCCGAGGCCCTGTCCACCGGTGAGCCGGTGGTCCTCGGTGACATGCCCTCCGTGCCCTTCAACCTGTCACTGGTGCCGCCGCTGGCCACCACCGCGCTGTGGGGAGGCGGCGGGCGCAACCATCTGGCGCTGGGCGCGTTGGGCGTGCGCTCGATGCAGCTTCAGGGGTTGGGCGTGGCCGTCGGCGTGGGGTGGGTGGATGGGACGGTGGAGGGGTTCCAGGTGTCGGGCGTCGCGAACGTGGCGGGCGGGGAGATTTTCGGTCTCCAGACGGCGTTCGGCGGCAACCTCGCCTTCGGTGGCGGGACGGGCGGGCAGGTGTCCGCCGTCTTCAACATGGCCGAGCGGGACTTCACGGGCTTCCAGGTGAGCACCACGGCGAACCGCGCGGCGGCGCGCCTTCGTGGCGTGCAGGCGGCCGTGGGCATCAACCTGGCGGAGCGGCTCGCGGGCGCGCAGGTGGGCCTCATCAACATCTCCGGGGACGTCGCGGGCGCGCAGGTGGGCCTCATCAACGTGGCGGCCGAGGTGCGCGGCGTGCAGCTGGGGTTCATCAACATCGCGGATGACGTGTCGGTGCCCATCGGCTTCTTGAGCATCGTGCGCAAGGGGCGCTTCGTGCTGGAGCTCTCCGCCGACGACGTCATGCCCCTGTCGGTGGGCATCAAGTATGGGAGCCGGACAGTCTACGTGCTGGCCACCACGGGCGTGGGGATTGGCGAGGACTCGCTGCGGACCTTCCTCAACATGGGTCTGGGCGTGCACGTCCCGCTGGATGCCGCGGACCGCTACTCGCTGGACGTGGACCTGTCGTACGGCAGCTGGCAGCCGAACTTCTATGGCTCGGGGCCCAAGAACACGCTGTTCCGGATGCGCGCCACGCTGGGGTGGGAACTCAAGCGGCGCTTCGCGCTCTTCGGCGGCGTGTCCCTCAACGCGTATGACCCTTCGTCTCAGGACGAGGACCGCAACGTGAGCTGGCTGCCGCAGTGGAAGTTGGGGCGCGGCCCCGGCGGCGTCCGGATGTGGCCCGGCCTGCTGCTGGGCGTTCGCATCTGACTCGAATTCCCAGCCGCGAGGCCTGCGACATCGGCGGCCCGCCCATTCTGGATGTCGGCGCCAGCTACGCCATCGACACGCGCGGCTGGCGCATCCTCCAGGTTCAGCAGTAGCTCAGCGCAGCCACGCCAACACCGCTTGCGGCGCGTCCACGTGGACGAAGTGCCCGGCCTCCGGCAGCGTCTCCACCGGGCAGCCCGCGGCCACCAGGCGCTCCGCGTCCGCGTCACTCACGTACTTCGAGCGGCCACCCCGAAGGCACCGCGTCGGTGGGCCCTCCTTGCGCTCCACCGCCGCCCACAGGTCCGTGTCATTCACGCGCGAGTGCAGGTCCGCCAGCCCCTGCCGGTCGAAGCGCCAGCGCACGCCGCGCTCCTCGGTCACCAGGTTCATCAGCAGCCAGTCCGCCAGCGGCTCCGACAATTCGCGGCCCGTGAGCTCCGCGCGCATCGTCCGGCGATTCTCCGCCTGGGACGGGGCCTGGAGCAGGATGCCCAGCACCTTGCCACTCTCCGACAAGTCTCCCGGGACGGGCCCCGGGGCGATGTCCAGCAGCGACACACTCCGGACGGCCTCCGGGACATTGAGGCTCGCCGCGAGCGTCACCCTCCCTCCCAGCGAATGCCCCACCCAGTCGAACGGACCCTGGAACCCCTGCGCACGCGCCGTGTCCACCACGTCCCGGGCCATGCTGTAGAGGTCCGAGTTCGCCGGCAGGGCAGGGGACGTCCCATGCCCGGTGAGGTCCGGCAGGAGGATGCGCCGGCTCGGGTCCGCCGCGCTCCACGCCGTCGCCAGCGAGCGCAGATTGCGCCCCGTGCCCAGGAAGCCGTGCAGCATCACCGTGGGCACATCGCCCTCACCCACCAGGAAACTCTCGAGGACCATGCGCTTCGTGCCTTTCTCTCCACCCCGTTCGCCTTGACGCGGGGCGGGCCGTGCCGCTTCATACCTTGAACGCCCCGCCTGATGAGGTCTTCCGCGTGCCTACCGTTTCCTTGCTGCTCTTCGTGCTCGCCTCCGCTCCCGCGAACACGGCCCCCGTGGACCCGAAGGCCGCTGTCACCGCCGTGCTGGATGACTGGCACCAGGCCGCCGCCGCCGCGGACGAGGCGCGCTACTTCGGCCACTTCACCGACGACGCGGTGTACCTGGGCACCGACGCGACCGAGCGTTGGACCCGTGACGAATTCCACGCCTGGGCGAAGCCGTACTTCTCCAAGGGCAAGGCCTGGAACTTCAAGGCGACGTCACGCCACATCTTCTTCTCGAAGGATGGCGCGGTGGCCTGGTTCGACGAGGCGTTGGACACGCCCAACCTGGGCCCCAGCCGCGGCAGCGGCGTGCTGGTGAAGGACGCCGACACCTGGAAGATTGCCCAGTACAACCTCTCCATCCCCATCCCCAACGACGTGCTGCCGGAGGTGAAGCGGCGCATCGAGCGGCACCTGGTGCGGAGCCAGAAGCCGCCGAAGTCGACCACCGGCAGGCCGCCGGCGAAGGTGCCCGCGCCGCAGACGCCCCCCATCAAGGAGAGGGCGCCCGCTCAGGCGAACTAACCTCCTCACAACCCGAAGGGATACGTGTCAGGCGCGTCCTCCTCCCCGTGCCCGGCATCCGAATCCAACGGGCGCAATGCCCGCGTCTCGTCGTAGTGCAGCACCGCGTCGAACTGCGCGGGCAGGTTCGCGTGGAAGTAGTGGCTCCACCGCTCGGTGCGCGGCGCGTACACCACGCCGATGGCGCGCTCCAGACGGCGCTCGTGCAGGCCGCCCGCCGCTTCGCCCAGCTCGGCCATGCGCAGCAGGAACGCGGGCATGCCCACGTCGTGGAACAGGCGCTCGTAGCTGCCGGACATGGCGGGCTGGATGCGGCGTCGCAGGCCGGGCTCGTCCCATTCGTGCGCGGCGATGACCACACCCGTGTACGTGGTGAAGCCCACGTTGTACGTGGCCGCGCCGTGCCGCTCGCGCAGGAGCTGGCCCACGTTGAGCTCCCCCTGGTCACCCATCTGCGTGGCGCGGGCATCACCCAGGTGGGAGTTGTGCGCCCAGATGACCAACCGGGCCGGTGGACCGCTGCGTGACAGGTGCGCCGCGAGCGCGTCCACCGTGTCCGCCATGTGCGTGTCACGCAGGTTCCAGCCTTCGTGCCGGCCCGCATACACGGCGCGGTAGTACGCCTCCGCGTTGGCGACGAGCCGGGCGTTCTGCTCGGCGTGGAAGCGGGCGTCCGCGTCCTCGGGCCCTCGAGTCCTCCGCCGCTGCAACTCCACGAACTGGGCCCAGACCTGCTCCTCGCACGAGTCCGCCTGCCCCGACGTGGTGGACTGGCCATAGACGTGGGGCTCGGGGCCGAAATGGTCGAAGCAGGCGTAGCGCTCGCGGGCCCGCTGCGCGGCGTCCGGGTCCACCGTGTCCAACCAGGCCACCACCTCCCGCATGGAGTCGTGAAGGCTGTACAGGTCCATGCCGTAGAAGCCCGCACGCTGCTCCGGCGGCACCGTGGCGTTGTGGGCACGCATCCAGGTGACCAGCTCCTCCATCTCCCGGTTGCGCCACATCCACCGTGGGAATCGCTGGAAGTTGCCCAGGGCGCCAGCGGCCGTCGTGTCCTGCCCGTTACCCCGCACGAACGTGTCGACGCGCAGGGCGGTCGGCCAGTCGGCCTCCACCACCAGCGCGCGGAAACCCTGCTCGGCGATGAGGCGGCGGGTGAGGGTGGCGCGTGCCTGGTAGAACTCGTGTGTCCCGTGTGTGGCCTCGCCCAGCAGGACGAACCGCGCATCACCGATGCTCTCGATGAGCGGGTCCAGGTCCGAAGCGCGGCCCGACACGGGGAGCGCGGCGGCTCGGATGCCCTCCAGCAGGGCGGCCGACACCTCCGGGGCGTCCTCCTCCATTGAACCCATGCCTCACAAGGTGGGGCGGACCCGGCGGAGTGACCATCGTGCCTTTCCCTCAGCCCGGACGGCGGACGGGAAGGCACCCCCTCCATTGCATTCACGGGGCCTCGTGCCAGCGCCCCATCGGGTCCCCAGCCTTAGCCAGGCATCGCAGTCCAGGAGGAGCCCGCTCATGCCCAGCAATCACGGCGTCGTCTATCTCGGTCCCGGCAAGGTGGAGGTGCAGTCCATCGATTACCCCAAGCTGGCCAACCCGAAGGGGAAGCCCATCGAGCACGGCGTCATCCTCAAGGTGGTCACCACCAACATCTGCGGCTCGGACCAGCACATGGTGCGCGGAAGGACGACTGCGCCGAAGGGGCTGGTGCTCGGGCACGAAATCACCGGCGAAATCGTGGAGAAGGGAAAGGACGTCGAGTTCCTGAACGTGGGCGACCTGGTCACCGTGCCCTTCAACGTCGCCTGTGGCCGCTGCCGCACGTGCCGGGAGCAGCAGACGGGCGTGTGCCTCAACGTCAACGAGGGCCGCGCGGGGGGCGCCTATGGCTACGTGGACATGGGCGGCTGGGTCGGCGGCCAGGCCGAATACGTCATGGTGCCCTACGCGGACTTCAACCTCATCCGCTTCCCCGACAAGGCGCAGGCGATGGAGAAGATTCTCGACCTGACCATGCTGTCGGACATCCTGCCCACGGGCTTCCACGGCGCCGTCAGCGCGGGCGTGGGCGTGGGCTCCACCGTGTACATCGCGGGGGCCGGGCCCGTGGGGCTCGCGGCGGCTGCGTCCGCGCACATCCTGGGTGCGGCGGTGGTGATGGTGGGGGACATGAACAAGGAGCGGCTGGCCCATGCGAAGTCCGTGGGCTTCGAGCCCATTGACCTCACGAAGAGCGACAAGTTGGAGGAGCTGATCGCCGCCGTCGTCGGCGTCCCCGAGGTCGATGCCTCCGTGGACGCGGTGGGCTTCGAGGCGCGTGGCCATGGCGCGCAGCATTCGACGGAGGCGCCGGCCACGGTGCTCAACTCGTTGATGGCGGTGACGCGGGCCGCGGGCGCCATCGGCATCCCCGGGCTGTATGTGACGGAAGACCCGGGCTCCAAGGACGAGGCCGCGCAGCACGGCAACCTGCGCATGCGCTTCGGTCTGGGCTGGGCCAAGTCGCTCCGCTTCGCCACGGGGCAGACGCCGGTGCTGCGCTACAACCGCCAGCTGATGCAGGCCATCCTCCATGGCCGCCTGCCCATCGCGAAGGTCGTCAACGCCACCGTCATCTCGCTCGACGGCGCGCCGCGCGGCTATCACGAGTTCGACACGGGCGTGGCGCGCAAGTTCGTCATCGATCCGAACGGGATGCTGAAGAAGGCGGCCTGACACGGGACGTCTGGCGCGGAGCCTCCCGCCGCCACCGCGTTGGCGGTAGGCTCCCGCCTGCATGACTGGCCATGACGACGTCACGGGGTGGATTGCCTGGGCGGGCGGATTCGTCGCCGCCATGTCGCTCGTCATCGTCGTCGTGCGACTGGCGCGCCGGAAGCGCAGGAGCATCTGGACGCACGGGCAGCGCGCACGGGCCCGGCTGGTGAAAGCGGAGGCCGGCGTCCTGGACCGCAACCGCCAGCGCACCACCGTGATGACGTTCCAGGTCGACGGCGTGGACGGCGGAGCGCCCTGGATGCTGGTGCAGCAGCGGACCCTGAGCCCCGAGCACGGCCACCTGCTCGCGCCAGGAACGGAGCTGGAGGTGATCTACCTCCCAGAGGCTCAATACTCGGCCGTCGTCATTCCGAGGTTCGACGGTGAGGATTGGGAGTAATCCGCCCCCAGGCTCCCTGTTCGTGCCGAGAACGACTCGGCCCGCCGTCCTGCTGGTGACGCGGCGCGACAGTAGACCAACGCGCTCCGGAACCCCTACCCGGCGTTGGACGGGCTCGACCTCACAATGGCGATGGCTCGGGCGCCGGTGTCTCTGGACGGCTCGCCGTCGCATCAGGCCTGGGCGGAGGCCGCCAGCGCCCGCACGGGCGGGCAGATGGTCCTGCCAGGGCGTTGAGCGCAGCAACTCGGCTTCGAATCCACGAGCGCGCAGCAGCCGCTCCGTGAGCGACCAGATCTCGCTCGCGAGCGAACCGCGCCGTGTCTCCAATCGTTCCGCGTGAATTCCTCATGGCTTCGTCGGAGATGCGTTGCGCGAGTGAATCGCTCCGGGCACAAGGCGCGCGGCGACCCGTTCCGGGCCGCCGTTCTCCGGAGGGGAAATGTCCCGCACGTGGAGCATGGTATCGGCCGTGTGGTTCGCGGCCTGTAGCGCGCAGGTTTCCGACGTGGATGAAGCGCAGGACGGGTCGCCACCACACGAAACGGTGAGCCGTCAGGAGTCATGGGAAGGGGAACTGGAGGTCGTGGTGGTGGACCCGCCCGCGCCCACCGCGTCGTGGGAAGAGTACTTCGTGACGCAGGGGAACCAGCGCCGCCAGGTGCGCTTCGAACACGGCGCGCCGCCGGGACTGCGCAGCGGGCTCCAGGTGAAGGTGCGTGGGAGCGAGCAGGGCGGCCAGTTCATCGCCCAGGGCGTGGACGTGGACACCCATGCCGCGTCCTCGCTGAGCACGGCGAGCGCGTGTGGCGTCAGCGGCGTGCAGCGCAGCCTGGTCATCATGACGGAGTTCCCCGGCATGGCCCGGCCCGCCATCACCCCGCAGGCGGTCCACGACGTGTTCTTCTCCGCGACGCGCCGTTCGCTGGCGGATTACTGGAGCGAGGTGTCAGAGGGCCGCACCACCACCACGGGTGATGTGGTGAGCTGGTACACGCTGGACCGCGCCTATTCGTGCAGTGAAGGCGCGGCCATGCGTGAGGCCGCGGTGCGGGCGGCGGACGCGGAAGTGGACTTCACGCAGTACGACCGCATCTTCATTGTCCACCCACGGCCGCAGGCGGGCTGTTCCTACGCCGGTCAGGCCACGGTGTCCTGTGGGCTGGTGCAGACGGCGGACGGCACCGTGACGGCCTCCACTTCGTGGCTCGTGGCGGAGTCCATGATGGTCCACGACAGTGCCGTGGAGTTGGTGACGCACGAGGCGGGGCACAACCTCACGTTGGGCCATGCGAGCTCGCGCGACTTCGGCGCGGAGGCCCTGGGCCTGCCGGGGGCGACGGGGGGCATCGACGAGTACGGGGATGTCTTCTCGACGATGGGACGGTGGAACCTGGGCCACTACGCGGCGCCGCAGAAGGCACGCATCGGCTGGCTGGATGCGTCCGCCGTGGCCGAAGTGGACGGCGTGGACGGCACCTTCACCCTCGCGCCCGTGGTGGCGTCGGGCGGGCTGAAGGCGCTCAAGGTGCGGCGGCGGCCTGGGAGCAATGACTGGCTGTGGTTGGAGTACCGCCAGCCCGTGGGGGGCTATGAGGCGACGCTGGCGGCGCAGGTGTTCGGCGGAGCGCTCGTGCACTACGCGGATGCGGCGACGCAGAGCGGCTCGCACCTGCTCGACTTCACGCCGCAGACGGCGTCGTGGACCGACCCGGCCCTGCTTCCGGGCACGACGTGGGACGACCCCTACAGCACCCTCTCTGTGACCGTGAACGCGGCGACGTCCGCGGGACTCGTCGTGAGCATCGCGCACCGTCAATCCGCGTGCGTCCGCGCACCCCACGAGGTGCAGGTGACGTCCTTCGCCCCCTCGGCCTGGCCTGGAGGCCGGCCGGAGTTCGAGGCCATTCTCGTCAACCATGACTCTCCTACGTGTTCGCCGTCCACCTTCCAGCTCTCCACCCTCCTCCCGCAGGGGTGGGGCTCCGACCGTCTGCCCACGCAAGTCACTGTCGCCGCGTCCGCCTCGTTGTCACTGGGCCTCCAGGCGTACACGCCCTACAGCGCGGCGCCCGGCACGTACGCCGTGGGCCTGTCGGCCACGCGCGACGGCCATACGGTGCAGGGCACGGCGGACATCGACATCGTCGAGCGTTGTGTCCCCGCGCCGCCCACGGTGAGCCTGTCCCCGCAGACGGTGACGGCGGCGCCGGGCACGGACGTCACCTGGACGGTGAACGTCACCAACAACGACGCCGGTGGCTGTGATTGGGTCTGGTACGACTTCTATTCCAGCCTGCCCTCGGGCTGGGACACCGCCTTCTCCGACTGGGGTGTGAACCTGCCCCCGGGCGGTGCATTCACTTTCACGATGACCAAGTCCATTCCGGCGAGCGCGCGCGGCGCCCACTCGGTGGACCTGGACATCTACAAGGACGAGTACGGCCTCGTGTGGAACGGCACGGCCACCGTGAATGTGGCCGAGCCGCTGACGCGCGCACGGTGACGTCTCAGGTCCGCTCGCGGCGGCTCATCACCGTCGCGAGCGGACGTGTGACTTCAGGATGCCCGGGCGCCAGTGCGCTGCCGCCACGCGCCGAGGATGAGCTCGGCCACTGCGTCCACGCCCACGTCCTTGGTGACCTGAGTGAAGACGAAGGGGCCTTCGCCGCGCATCTTCCGGGAGTCACGGTCCATGACCCCCAGGTCCGCGCCGACATACGGCGCCAGGTCCGTCTTGTTGATGACCAGCAGGTCGGACTGGGTGATGCCCGGGCCGCCCTTGCGCGGCACCTTGTCCCCGCCGGCCACGTCGATGACGTAGACGGTGTAGTCCGCCAGCTCGCGGCTGTACTGCGCCGCCAGGTTGTCGCCGCCGCTCTCGACGATGAGCAGCTCCGGAGACAGCGCCTCCATCAATTGTTCCAGCGCCAGCAGGTTGTGGCTGATGTCCTCGCGGATGGCCGCGTGGGGGCAGCCGCCCGTCTCCACCGCCTTGATGCGCTCCGGGGACAGCGCCTGGTTGCGGACGAGGAACTCCGCGTCCTCCTGGGTGAAGATGTCGTTGGTGACGACACCCAGGCGGTGGCGTTCGCGCAGCTTGCGGCACAGCGCCAGCACCAGCGCCGTCTTCCCGCTGCCCACCGGTCCGCCAATGCCAATCGTGAAGGCGCGTGCCTTGTAATCGCGCCGCTGAGGCTCCTCGCGCTCGTGGTAGTGGCCCGGGTGGTCCCACTCCTCGTGCTCGTGGTCATGGTCGTCGTCGTGTCCGTGGCCGCGGTGGTCGTCGTGCATGTGCGCTTCACCTCACTCAGGACTGAAACAGCCTGGAATAGAGCCGGTCGTGCATGGCGCCGAACAGGTCGAGCAGCGGAGACGGCTGTGCCAGCGCCTCCACCCCCAGCCCCGCGCACCGCGCCAGCACTTCGTCCAGCAGAGGCGTGGCCTGATGCTGGAGTTGGTGGGATTCGTGCGTGCCCGCGATGCCCAGCCGCACCGCCGCGGATAGCGCGCCCCTCAAGGTGAGGGACAGGAAGAGCTGCTGCGTGTCCTCCAGCGAGACGTCCAGCGCGTGCAGCACCGCGCCGAACACGGGCGCATGGTGGAAGCGCAGCCCGGCGGCGCGGGCCGCCTCGCGCACCGGCGTCACCGGCCGGGGAAAGATGCGCGCACAGGTGTCCAGGAAGGCCCGGCCCTGCGTGCGGCTGGCGCGGTTGGCCACGTGGCTGGAGAGGAACGCCTCCGCGCGCGCGTCCAACACGGGCAGCGACGGGGGCTCACGGTGCGCGGCGCTCAAGAGCGGCAGCGCGCCATGGCCCGTCTGCCACAGCAAGTCCCGCACGAAGCGCCGCAGCTCCGCAGGGCCTCGCACCTCGCCCAGTTGCACCGCGGCCTCCAGCCCGCCGGAGTGCGCGAAGCCTCCTGTGGGAAAACCGGAGTCCGCCAACTGGAGCACTCGCCATGACGAGCCCATGCCTCGCGCCCCTCTCAGAACAGCGAGTAGAGCTGGGCCAGGGGCAGGCGCTTCGCGGGCTCACAGCGAAGCAGTTCGCCATCCGCGCGGACCTCGTAGGTCTCCGGGTCCACGGTGAGGGTGGGCATCGTGTCGTTGAGCTTCATGTCCTTCTTGCCCAGGTTGCGGCAGCCACTCACGGCGACAATCCGTTTGGTGAGCCCCAGGTCCTTCACCGTGCCCTCGGCGAAGGCGCGGCCGGAGATGAAGGCCACGCTGGTGGCGCCTGGCGCGCGGCCTCGAGCGCCGAACATCGGCCGCATCATGTAGGGCTGCGGCGTGGGGATGGAGGCGTTGGCGTCCCCCATCTGCGCCCAGGCGATGAATCCGCCCTTCACCACCAGCTCCGGTTTGATGCCGAAGAAGGCCGGGTTCCACAGCACCAGGTCCGCCAGCTTGCCCACCTCCACCGAGCCCACCTCGTGGGACATGCCGTGGGCGATGGCGGGGTTGATGGTGTACTTCGCCACGTAGCGGCGGATGCGGAGGTTGTCGTTGTCGCCTCGCTCCTCTGGCAACCGGCCGCGTTGCTCGCGCATCTTGTGCGCTGTCTGCCACGTCCGGCAGATGACCTCGCCCACGCGGCCCATGGCCTGGCTGTCGGAGGCCATGATGCTGATGGCGCCCATGTCGTGGAGGATGTCCTCCGCGGCGATGGTCTCTCCCCGGATGCGGCTCTCCGCGAAGGCCACGTCCTCGGGAATCTCCGGGTCCAGGTGGTGACACACCATGAGCATGTCCAGATGCTCATCCAGCGTGTTCACTGTGTACGGGCGCGTGGGGTTCGTCGAGCTGGGCAGCACGTTGGGCTCGCCGCACACGCGGATGATGTCCGGAGCGTGCCCGCCGCCCGCGCCCTCGGAGTGGTACGTGTGGATGGTGCGGCCCTTGAATGCGGCCAGCGAGTCATCCACGTAGCCGGACTCATTCAGCGTGTCCGTGTGGATGGTGACCTGGATGTCCTCGCCCTCGGCCAGGGTGAGGCAGGTGTCGATGGCGGCCGGCGTGGTGCCCCAGTCCTCGTGCAGCTTCAGGCCGATGGCGCCCGCGCGAATCTGCTCCACCAGTCCCTGTGGCAGGGACGTGTTGCCCTTGCCGGTGAGGCCGATGTTCAGCGGAATCGTGTCCGTGGCCTCCAGCATCCGCTGGAGGTTCCACGCGCCCGGCGTGCAGGTGGTGCCCTTGGTGCCCGTGGCCGGCCCGGTGCCGCCGCCCACCCAGGTGGTGACGCCGCTGGCCAGCGCTTCGTCCGCCTGCTGGGGGCAGATGAAATGGATGTGCGTGTCCAGCGCGCCCGCGGTGACGATGAGGCCTTCGCCCGCAATGGCTTCCGTGGTGACGCCCACCACCATGCCCGGTGTCACGCCCGCCATGACGTCCGGGTTGCCCGCCTTGCCGATGCCGGCGATGCGGCCGCCCTTGATGCCGATGTCCGCCTTGTAGATGCCCGTCCAGTCGAGGATGAGCGCGTTGGTGATGACGCAGTCGAGCGCGTCCGCGTCCCCCACGCCGGCCTGCTGGCCCATGCCCTCGCGCAGCACCTTGCCGCCGCCGAACTTGCACTCGTCGCCGTACACGGTGGCGTCACGCTCCACCTCCGCCCAGAGCCCCGTGTCCCCCAGCCGCACCCGGTCTCCCGTGGTGGGGCCGAACATGTCCGCGTAGTGGCGGCGGTCCATCTTCCGGCTCATCCGCGCTCCTCCTCGTGACCGAAGCCCTGCGTGCGCACCGCTTCCATCGCGCGCTCGCGGCCCTCCGGTGTCACCTTGCCGCTGCCCAGCGCGTTGCCGCCGCGCACCACCGCGTCACCAGCGATGGCGACCAGTTGGACCGTCTTGCGCTCACCCGGCTCGAAGCGCACCGCGGTTCCCGCGGGAATGTTCAGCCGGCGGCCGTAGGCCCGGGCTCGGTCGAACACCAGCGCGCGGTTCGTTTCGAAGAAGGGGTAGTGGCTGCCCACCTGGATGGGCCGGTCGCCCCGGTGGGTGACGCTGACGGTGACGGTGTCTCGCCCGTCGTTGAGGATGACGTCTCCCGGCTGCACGCGCACTTCACCGGGACGTCCTTCCTCCGTTCGCGCCGCCGCGCTGAAGCGCTCCAGCGGAGGAACAGGGAGGAAGCTGCCGTACAGGGCGAGCTCCAGGTTGCCGTGCTCGGCCACCACGGGGTGGTGCACCGTCACCAGCTTGGAGCCGTCCGGGAAGGTGCCCTCCACCTGCACCTCCGCCAGCATCTCCGGCACGCCGTCCATCACCTGCGCGCGTCCCAGGAGCTGACGCCCCAGGTCCATCAGCTCGGCCACGCCGCGGCCGTCGCGGATGAACTCCAGGAGCTGCGTGGCGATGAGCGCCACCGCTTCCGGGTAGTTCAGCCGCACCCCGCGCGCGAGGCGCTTCTGGGCGAGGAAGCCGGCCTGATGCAGCAGCAGCTTGTCGACATCGCGAGGGGAGAGGTGCACCCCACCAGCCTAGTGAGCCGCGTCAATGGCTTCCAAGGAGGCCCCGTCAGACGCGGCGAGCCCAGGGGTCATCGCCCAACAGCGCAGGGAGGAAGGACAGCCACGCGTGTGTGGTGTTCAACAGTGCCTCCACGGAGACGGCCGCGGCCCGGAGGAGCAGGCTGTCCTCGCCCAGGGGGCTGACCACGGGCACGAGCTCCGCGCGCGACGTCACCGGCAGCGCGGCGAGCTGGGCGGAGAGGGGCCCACGGGCCTCCGCGAGCTTGGGGCCCACCAGCAGGACGGTGGCCAGTGCGTTGAAGCGGCCCAGGCGCTCGGGCAGCGTGCCGTGCCGTGGGTCCAAGAGCCAGCGCTCGTCCACGAGCGCACGGCCGCCCACGGAGACGCGCAGGGTGGAGTCGTAGTGGGCGAATGCCCACCGTTCACCACTGGCGCTGCGGCCGGAGGTGATGACGTCCGCGAGCACCAGCGAGGCGCCGGGCGCGAGCCGCACGTCCAGCGTCTGCGCATACCGGGCACCGGCGAAGCACGCGGTGGGGTCCGGGACGAAGGCCAGCAGCGCGCCTTCCTCCACGCGGGCGACCATGTCGTTCCGGCACCCCCGGGGCGAGCGGTAGACGCGGTTGGCACCCTGGCTGGCCAGCAGCGCCGTGGCACCCGCGGCCACGTCCACCTCCAGGGAGACCTGGTCGCCGTCCACCAGGCCGCCTCCGAAGGAGCTGGTGTAGGCCCAGGCCGCGTGGCCGTGGTTCCGGGGCGTGAGCAGCCGCAGGGGGCTGTGCGCCAGCGCGGTGCGCACGATGGTGCGTGGACCGGCGCGTTCGAAGGCGAGCCGCGCGCGCCCGGCCCTCTGGGGTTCAGCCACCGCCATCTGCTCGGACGCCCTCACGGGGACAAGCCTGCGGCAGACAGGGCCGGAGCACAACGCCAGGTCCGTGGACACCCCCGGCCGCGCGGCCAGGACGATTGTCGTGAAAATATAGGTCGAGTGACCTAATAAAGACTTCGAGCAGCGTGGATGGCCCACGCCGGGCGGGTGGAGCGCGCAATGGTGGCTGAGGACAGTGTCGTTCTGGTGGGGGGCTACGGCGTGGTGGGGACGTGGCTCGCGCAGTTGCTGCGGGAGCGGCATCCGGACTTGCCGCTCATCATCGCGGGCCGTCGCCGCGAGCCCGCGGAGGCGTTGGCCCGTCGGTTGGGGAACGCGGAAGCCGCGGTGCTGGACGTGACGGCGCCCGACCCGCTGGCGTCCCTGTCCGGACGGCCCAGGGCCGTGGTGTCGCTGGTCAATGACCCGGACGATGCGGTGTTGCGCTCGGCGGTCCGGGAAGGCGTGGCGGTGCTCGACATCACCCGCTGGACGTCGCGTGTGAAGTCGGCGGTGCTGCGGCTGTCGGGGACGCCCCCACGGGCACCCGTCCTGCTCAGCTCCGCGTGGATGGCGGGACTGGTGCCCAGGCTCGTCGCGGGCGCGTCGGAGCGGGTAGGGGGCGTCGAGCGCGTCGACGTGGGCATCCGCTTCGCCCTGGCGGACCAGGCGGGTCCGGACTCGGTGGAGTACATGGACCGGCTGGGGATGGCCTTCGACATCACGGAGGGAGGGAAGGAGCGGCAGGTGTTGCCGCTGACGGACGGCCGGCGGGTGATGTTCCCGGATGGGCGGCCCACGCGTGTCTTCCGGCTCGACACGCCCGAGCAGGCCACGCTGCCGCTGGTGCTGGGCGCGCGCACGGTGTCGACGCGGTTGGGGTTCGATTCGGGCACCGTCACCTGGATGCTCGCGGCGCTCCAGCAGGTGGGGCTGCTCCGGCTGCTCCAGCATCCCCGCCTGACGTCCGTGCGGCGCGCGCTGATGGCCAGCAGCGGCACGGGCGGTGAGGCGGCGTGGGTAGCGGACGTGGAGGGCCCTCGCGGAGCGATGCGCATCGAGGTGGTGGACCCGAAGGGACAGGCCCACCTCACGGCCGTGGGCGCGCTGCTGGGGACGGAGCGGTTGCTGGGATGGGATGGCGCGCCGCCTCCCGCCCCGGGCGTGTGGTTCCCGGAGCACGACGCGCGTCCGGAGCAGGCCCTGGCGGCCCTGCGCGGGTGCGGCGTCCAGGTCCGGTTCGAGGAACAACCGCGCCGGGAGGCGGCCTGATGCCACGCGCCACGCGGGGGAAGCTGCCGTCGTCGAAGCCTCGCGAGGGGACCGCCGTCCACGCCAAGGGGACCGAGCGCGTGGCGTCCATCCTCGATGCGGCCACCGACACACTGGTGGAGGAGGGCCATTCGGGGCTCACGCTGCGCCGGGTGGCTCAGCGGGCGGGGCTCAGCGTGGGCAACCTCCAGTACTACTTCCCCGCGAAGCAGGACGTGGTGCGGGCGCTGCTCGCGCGCTACCTGGAAGCCGCCAGCCAACGGGTGCGTGCGCGGGTGGAGGAAGGCGGCCGTGCGCCGGTGGAGCGGCTTCGGCGCGCGGTGGAGGCCCTGCTGGAGGACCAGGAGTCACCGCGCCATTGCCAGCTCTTCGCGGAGCTGTGGGCGCTCGCCGCACGGGATGAGATGGTCGCGGACGCGCTCGCCGTCTTCTACGCGGGCTTCCGGGCGGGCGTCGTGGAGCTGCTGCGTGAACTGGCTCCCGAACTCAGTCCGTCTCGCTTGGAGCGCCGCGCGGCCCTGGTGGTCGCCTTCCTGGAGGGGCTGTCACTCTTCAGGGGGGGCGGTGCGCTCCGGAGGGCCTCGGTGCCGGGGTTGGAGCAGGAGCTGCGCGCCGTGCTGGAGGAAGCCCTGAAGGGCGTCCCCGCCGCCGGGCGGCTATGAGCCGGCCGGGCCACCCTCGTCATCCGCGACGAGCACCGACTTGAGCTTGTCCATGGCCAGCGGCGGTACGTCCGTGAAGGCCAGGCCGACTTCAAAGCGCGCCACCGCGTCCTTGGGGAGCTTGCGCGTCCAGGCCACACGCGCTTTGCACTCCAACGAAGTGCCGTCACGCAGGAACAGGTCCAGCTCCAGCTCGGAGTCCTGGGTGTACTGCTCGTCGGAGTAGATGCGGATGCCCCCCAGGCTGGCGTCCAGCACCTGCTGCTTGTCCACGCGCCTCAGTCGCGCGGGCCGGGCATAGAGCGGCGCCTCGAGCCGAGGAAAGCGACGACGATCCGTGGGGGATTCATTCACGCTGGCGCTGTTCATGTTCCAGCCTTCTCCGGGGGGAAGTCCGGCCGGGCTCCCGGGCGACTGCGACGAAGCATAGGGGATATGGCGGGTTGGTACGAAATCCCGGAACCCAGCCAGCCCGCAGCGCACACACCCGACAGGTGTCTCGTTGGACCCGTGCCCCGGGCCTCATGAAGCCCGCTTGAAAGGCGCTCCTTGGCTGTCTGGGGTGTAACAGGGCTCGCCACAGGAGCTGGGTTTCTGTGACGCCGCGCGCTACGTCATGTGCTCGTGAGCGGGGGGGCCGGTGAGCCCGCACCGAGCGACGGCGCCGTCCGCCACGCGCTGGCGCGCTGGGTGCAAACGCGGCTTCCGGGTCTTCACCGGAGACCCGGCAGTCGTCATCCCCCAACGAGAGGTTTTTCATCCATGAGCATCAAGCTGACGGGCCGCCTGATGGCGGCAGCACTCCTGAGTCTGACGGCCGCGGGTTGCCAGGGCGAGGAGTCGAAGCCTGCCGAGGCTGACGCGCTTTCGGCCCAGGAAGCGCCCGTGAAGCAGCAGTGCGTTGAGACCTTCGCCGGCATCACGAACTGCGCCACGGGCAACGCGAAGCTCGCGCGCACGGAGAAGGGCCTCAACGTCACCGGCCTGGAGAAGGCCGCCAACGACGGCGTCTCCAGCAACTTCGCCGCCGCGACGCAGTGGGAGCAGAAGGCCGTCTTCCAGGACCTCGCCAAGGCCGGACAGGGCTTCGCCCTGGCGGCGCGTGATGGCGACCAGGTGGTCAGCACCATCCAGGTCGGCATTGGCCGTGAGCCGGGCCAGGTGACGTTCCAGCCGCAGTTCACCGGCACGCCGGGCGGTTCGGCCTACAGCGTGTACGTGTACAACGACGGTCAGTTCCAGGGCCGGTACATCAACCGCGGCCTCTGGTTCCCGATGGACGCGTCCTGGTACGACATCCACATCCGCTTCACGCCCATCCACATCGGCTTCCGCAACCACATGACCTTCGGATTCAATGACCCCATCCCCACGGGCGCCTGCGTGTGGGCCTTCCGCAGCGCGACGCCGGGAGCCTTCACGTTCAACTTCGACGGCCGCGAGGTCAGCGGCGACCACGTCGAGTTCGTCGAGGAGCTGGGCGATGGCCACTACCCGTACACCAGCTTCTCGGCCATCGACCTGACGGCCGCCGCGAGCGCGCTGACCATCCACAGCGAGTCCATCATCCGCGGCAAGTAGTCCGCGGTCCGAAGCATCCACGCCGGGCGGGAGCCTCTCCCGTCCGGCGTGTCGTTTCTGGAAGGGCTACGCCGCCAGCACGTCCTCGAAGGCGAGGATGCGGCGGAAGTCCGAAGCCCGCCAGAAGGTGTTTCCCTGGGCATGGAAGCGGCGCAGCTCCTCCCGTGCCGGCCAGGAGCGGTAGGGATAGCGCGCCCGGCTCACGTCGATGGGGCGCGCGTCCGGCGTCTCTCCGCGCTCCAACGTCTCCATGTGCCGCTTGAGCAGGGCGATGCCCGCGACGGTCGCCTTCGCCGTCAGCGCCAGGTGGGAATCGGTGGCCGTGCGGGTGAGCGCGCTCTGGGCCAGCACGTCGCCCGCGTCGATGCGCGCGGTGGTGCGGTGGAGTGTCGTGCCAATCTCAGACACGCCGTTCAGCATGGCCTGGAAGACGGAGTCCACGCCGCGGAACTCTGGCAGCAGCGATGGATGGATGTTCAAACAGCCATGGCGCGGCAGACTGAGCAGCGGCTCCCGGATGATTTGATCGCACATGCTGGTGAGGAACAACTCCGCCCCGTGCCGCTCGAGCTCGCTCACCGTGGCCGCTCCGGAGAAGTCATCACTGATGACCAGCGGAATGCCATACGCCTGGGAGAGCGCCTGGAAGCTCATCAACCCCGAGGCGGGAATGCTGAAGGGCAGCGAGCCACTCAGCCCGGCGAGCACGTTGTAGCCGGTGAAGCGCGGGCCAAACTGCTTCAGGAAGACGGGCAGCACCTGGGCCGGGGTGTAGCGCTTCTTCTGGAAGCGCAGGCCCCCCGCGGACAGGAGGATGCACGCGGGCGTCAGCGCTGCTCGCCGCACCAGGGTGTTGGCGAAGTACAGGGACATGACGGAGGGAATGCAGCCGTAGGCGAAGCGGAGCATGGTCAGGCAACTTCCTTCGGAGCGCTCAACCCATGGCGTGTGCCGGGAGCGTCTGGCGCGAAGAAAGGAGGAGCGGGCGCGTCGGGCGCGCCCGCTCCCCGGGCTTCCACGCGTCAGTCGGGCCGCGGGATGGGTTTACGGGTCTTCGGCCGGTACGGTGCACGTCCACTGGCCGTTGTGCATGCACTGGCAGTTGCCGGTGGGCATGTCTTCGATGCAGCACTTCCGCCTGGATCCGCTGGGGGCGCATGCGAGACCGAGGACGTTCACGCACGCCTCTCGTGACAGGCTGCAGTCGAGCGGCGGCGGGGGCGTGGTGGGGCAGTACTGGTAGTTGCCGTCACACTGGACGTAGTTGTTGTCGGACGCGGAGCAGGTCGTGCCCCAACACGAGAGCGACGGGCCCGTCGCACACTCCGTCGAACAGGAGACGAGGGCGCTCGACTCCTGCCCCAGTTCCTCCCGCGGCTCCACGGCTTCAACGCCACCACAGGCCACCAGGGTGGATACGGCGAGCGCTGCCAGGACAGCAAAGGTCTGCTTCATGGGGTGGTTCTCCTTGGGTGAGGGCTACTGGTTGCAACAGACGGAGTGAGCGCCGCTCAGGGCCGCGCGGAGGTTGAGAGGAATTGAAACATTTTGCGTTATAGTCGCGCCATGGCATTGCGAATGACTCGCGGATGCCGTGTGGCTTTGCCGTATAATTGCGTCGCGACGGTTGAGGGGTGGGGCGGAGTGGCCCCAGTCGGTGTAGAGAAGACGCATGCATCCCCCGCTGGAGAATGGTGCCCGCCGAGGGGCCCAGGTCCGCTGTCCGGCCTGCACGCGCTTCAACGCGCCGGGCCTCCTGTGCCCTCGGTGCGACTGCGGCCCGGTTCCTCCGGAGCGGTACGGCGCCGCGCGGATGCTCGTGCACGCGGGGGTGGACCGGTATGCGCTGGCGGACCGGGTGTTGCTCCTCCCCACTTCGATGGCGGAGCAGTTGGAGTCGCGCTACGCGAGGATGTGGGCCCATGTGCGGCGCTTGCTCGTCGACGTGCGGCGCTCCGAACAGGCGTTGTTTCTTCAGGGCTTCGAGGAGGAGGTCGAGGACCGGTGGGTCCAGCGGCTCCCCTGGCACGTGCCCGAGGAGGAGCCCGCCGCCGAGTTGGAGGAGGGGCTGCACACCGCCGTTCCCGCGCAGGAGCCGCGGTGGCTCGCCGCGTTGGTGGACGTCCACGAAGGGACGCCTTCGCACGCGGCGCTCGACACGGTGCTGACGTGTCTGGAGGATGACGGCCGCTTCGGCTGCGAGGCGGCGCTGGCGCTCACCCGGTGGCGGGTGTGGCCACACGCGCGCAGGGCCCGGGTGGCCGCCGAGCGCATCGCGCGGCTCGCTCGCGCCGTCTTCGCCCGGTTTCCGGAGCAGGGGGCGCGCGCCGCCGTGGCGTGGATGCGGGCCACCGGGCAGGCGCCGGACGTGGACCTGCTGCTCGCGCTGCGTGAGGGACTGCGCCATCCGGACGCGGACGTGCGCTTCGAATGCGCGCTCTGCTTACAGGACGAGGACGGCCTCCTCGCGGCCGTGGAGTCCACGGACCTGGCGCGGGCCGCGGAGGCGCGTCGGGCGTTGGCGTCGCGGGGCTCCGTGCGACTGCTGGAGCGGATGGCGTCGCGGGGAGACGCGGACTTCGCGCTCGACGTGTTGCGGCGGTTGCCCGCGCAAGCGCCTCCGGAGGCGTTGAGTGCGTTGCTCGCCGTGTCGGACCGGGTGGAGGGCGGACTGGCGGAGGCGCTGCATGGCTGGGCCCGTGGCCGGCCCTTCGCGGAGCTGTCGCCGGAGGAGCGTGCGTTGTGGGCGGACTGGGCGCTCGCGCGGCTGGCGCGGCTCTCCGCGGAGGATGCCCTTCGCTTCCTCGAATGGGCTGCCGCCGCGCCGGGCGCGGACGGCGTGGAGGAGACGCGCGCCTTCGTCTCCGCGGTGTCTGAGTCCCTGGCGCGAGAGCCGCCATCGCTTCGCGCCACCCGCTTCCGGGATGCGGCCTTCTCCCGCTTCCTCACGCTCACCGACGAGGAGGATGCGCTCCGGTTGCACCTGTGGAGTCGGGAGGCGCCGTGCACGGAGCCGTTGCTGGAGGCTGTGCTGTCGCTGCCCTCGCGGCTGCCGTGGGGTGATGCGCTCGCTCCCGGCCAGGGCGCGCGTTTGTTGATGGCGCTCTGGAAGGGGGAGGGCCGCGAACGCCTGCTGGCGCCGCTGGCGAAGGTGGTGCGCGCGTGGAGTGGCAGCAGTCAGCAGGCCGTGTTCATCGAGGCCGTATGGCGGCGTTTCCAGCAGCACCCGGACGAGCGTACGGACCTGCTGGCCACCTTCATGCCGTGGAGGGCGGCACTCTGGGAACGGCAGCAGGCGGCGGAGCCCGACGCGGTGGTGTGCTTCCAGACGTGGTGGCCGGTGGAGGACCCGGAGCAGCTGCCGGAGCGCGTGGATGCGCTGGTCCGTCAGTCGCCCCCGGAGGACCTGTCGCGCCGCCTCGAACCGGTGTGGAAGGCGGCGGAGGTCCGGGGGGCTGCGTGGCCTCGTGCCACCTCGCTCGCGGTGTCATACGCGGCGGCGGTGTTGTCGGAAGCCGTGAGGCAGGACGTCGACGCGCTCGACCCGGAAGCGGAGGGCTTCCTGTCCTGGTTCCCCGGCTTCCGGGAGCGTGTCGCCGCCGTGTCACCCACGTCGAGCGAGCGGAGCTACTCCCGCGACTTCCTGGAGGACATCGAGGCCCATGTCCGGCGGATTCGGGAGCACCTCGAGCGGAAGCGGCAGCGGGAGGACCAGGCGCGCGAGGCGGAGCTCCGGCGCATGGTCGAGGCGTCCCGCCAGCGGGACCTGGAGCGCCAGCGGGAGTTGATGGCGCGCCAGGTGGAGGCGTCACCGCCCGCGCATGACGTGGAGGTCGCGCCGCTGCGCACGCCGCTGGTGCTGCTGAATCCGCGCGGGCCGGTGCAGCCGCTCGACCTGGAGGTGTGCTTTCCGGAGGCCCGGCTGCGCACGCTGCTGGACTACACGCGGTTGTTGAAGGTCATAAGCGCGAACAACGACGTGATGGCGGTGTTCGAGGTGCACGGCCTGTCGGTGGCCGCCTGGACATCGGAGGCCACCGCCTGGGGCGCGCTGCTGGTGCGGCGCCCGGAGCTGGCCTCGCGCTTCGGGGCGTTGTTCCAGGGGCCTTGGGGCTGACGGAGCGGCGGCGCTCAGCGCCTCAGAGTGGGCCGTTGGGCGTGAGGAGCACCTTGCCGGCGCGCCCACCTTCCATGGCGCGCGTCAGGGCCTCCTGGATGGACTCCAGGGGGAAGGTTCCCTCCACCGGGACGTGCAGTGCGCCTCCCGCCACCTGCTTCGCGAGCCGGGCGAAGAGGGCGCCCTGCTCCTCGCGCGGCGTCTTCTTCATCCACGTCACCAGCCAGAAGCCGCGCAGGGTGATGTCCTTGAAGATGGTGGCGGCGGCCGACAACCGAGGGCCCTTGCCGCTCATCACGCCGTAGTTCACCACCACGCCGCCGCGCGCGAGCGCGTCACCCAGGCGCCGGGTGGACTCACCGCCGACGGCGTCGATGGCCAGCCGGACCTTGGCGCCGCCCGTCACCTCGCGCACGCGCTCCGGCAGTTCATCCGAGTCCAGCAGCACGGCGTCCGCGCCCAGCGCGGTGAGCTCCGGCGCCAGTTCCTCGCGCCGCACCACGTTCAGCGTCTTGAAGCCAGCCTGCTTCGCCAGGGTGATGATGGAGCGGCCCACCGCCGAGTTGGCGGCATTCTGTATCACCCACTCGCCGGGCTGCGGCGCGACGAAGTCCCGCAGCAGCAGGTCCGCGGTGGGAGGATTGATGAACAGCATGGCGGCCTGCCGCAGGTCGGTTCCCGGCGGCACCCGCAGGAGCGAGTCCGCGGGAGCGACCAAGTGGGTGCACCAGGTGCCCGCGCCCAGCGGGAGGAACACGACGTCACCCACCTTCACGGCGCTGGAGTCCTGGACCTCGACGACGCGGCCGACGCCTTCGTTGCCGGGCACCGCGGGGAGCTTCGGGAGCTGTCCGTACTGGCCGCTGAGCGTGAGGATGTCGGAGGGATTGATGGGCGTGGCCAGCACTTCAATCCGGGCCTCGCCCGGCTTCAGCGCCACGTCCGGCTGCTCCACGACTTCCACCACCTTCAGTGGCTGTCCGAAGGCTGAGAACCGCACTGCTTTCATGGGACGCTCCATGCTTCGTCTGGGAGTGTGGGTCGCACCCTAGCGGCCTTCGAGGGGCGCGCCGAGCATCCAAGCAGTCGCCGTGCCCCACCGCCTTGCCTTCCGGGGGTGGGGCACCTGTCCACCGCTGGACGCGGCCCCTGCGTGGGCGGGGACAGGCGAACAGACGGGGCTCGCCAGTCGCGTCCACGCTGCCCACTTTCCGCGTTTCGGAAGTCAGCTGAACGTGGTGTTGGTCGATAGTCTTCTGTGTTGAGCAGTCGGGCGCTGCGGTGCCGGTTCATCTTCGCCACGCCCGCAGCAGGCGCAGCGGTTCCGTGACGCGACAGCATTCACTGCTCACGCAAGTTGCAGACTGTGGCCGTCAGAGCCCCCGGGCGCCACCATCCTCGGGGAGTCGCTCACCCGTCGCTTACGCCTGCTATCATCCACATGTGTCCCGCTGCTTCGCGGCTTGGATGCGAGGCCGTGTTCATGCGGTTTCTCGCGTGCATCGCACTCCTGACTTTCCTCGCGGCCTGTGCCACGTCGCCTCCGCCTCGGGGCGCACACGGAGGCCGGGGCCAGAGCGCACGCAAGCGCACAAAGACGCGCTGCTGCGAGAAGACCAGACCCTGAATATCGTCGTCACAGGGTGCAAACGATGACTCCGCGAAAAAGACTCGGCATCGTCGTCTACGCGCCTGCGCTTGTGGGCAAGGACCGTCGCACAATCGATAGCGTCCATGGAATGGAAAAGGCGCTCCCCGGCTTGAACCTGGAGTGCGGCTCTCCAATGGCGGACGTCCCATTGCATTGCCGCAGCGTGACGCGTGGCTCATGGAAAGGATTGAGGACGGGGGATTCCCCATTGTGTGCAACGGGGACGAGAATTTCCCGGTGACGGTCAATGGAGGGGAAGCGCCGGACTCTTCAGCCCAGGCGGTCAGTCCCAGTTGCTTCCGCAGGGGCTGGGCCTGGTGCTGCGCAGGCTCCTCCATCCCCGGCCGGACGCCCGTTACCAGACGGCGCGGGAGCTGGCGACGGACCTCCGCCGCAGGCTTGGAGAGGGCGATGCCTACGGCCAGGAGGAAGCGGCGGAGCTGCACGACATGGCGAAGCGGGCCCACGAAGTGATGCTTGAGCTGTGCATGCGGCGCCCCCGTGGCCTCCAGGCGTCTCAGGAGGCGGTCAGCACGAACGAGCCATCTGGGTGACATCAGGACCCCAACACCCCTGCATCCAGGTGCTTCAGAGAGCAGGGGTGGGGGCGGTCGCACGAGCTACACCGGCGTGAACTTCACACCGGTGGCCTTCACACGCTCCAGTGCCTGTTTGATGTCCTCGGAGACGATGAGGGCGATGTCCCAGCCCTCCGTGCGGAATACCTTGGTGTTCCCCACCTTCCTGGGGTCGATGCGCATGTCGTCGACGGCGTAGTACTGGCCTACCTTCTTGGGCAGCCCGTCTTCCGGCCTCCAGCGCTGTACCTTGGACGCTGCGTCGTCAATGCAGCGGATGAGCTTCGTGGCCACCAGGATGAGGTACTGGTCCGGGTACCCCTGGATGTGGACGGGGATGAGTTGCACGTCGTTGGGGGCTAGCTCCGTGAAGAGCTCCGCCACCCTGACGTGGACCACAGGCGTCACGCCCACGCCCGCCGTGGAGAAGTCCAGCGCCTTGCCTGGCTCGTCGATGGGGATTTTTAGCGGGCCTGCGACCTGGATGGACCGCCCCGCCCTGAAGAGCCAGGGGTCTTCCACTTCCTGGCCTCGTTCGTCCTCGGGATCCCCCAGGTACCAGTTCCCGGCTTGAACGTTCTCAGCAAGGTCGAAGAATCGGGTCGGCATGGTGCGGTTCTATCGCTGCTTGCGTTCGGTCAGGAGCTTGTTGATGTCCGTCCCTTGCGTCACAGCTTCCTTGGCCAGTCTTTGAAGCGCCTTCGTCAGAATCGTGCGGCACTCCTCCACCGAACGGCAGTGCGCGGTTGCACTGTCAAGCCGTCTGAAGACCAGTTCGTGGTACCTCTGAGGATGGGGCCCCTTGTGACCCGCGACCGGCACGATGTTCTCAGGGTCCTCCAGCTTCATCCCGGCTTTCTTGAAGACTCTTTTGAACCGAGGCGTCCAGGGCCCGCCGCGCGCGGTGGAGACGCTGTTCTTGTTCGTCGCGAGGTGATGGTCCTCGGTGCGGCCGCCGCTCATGCCCCGGGCCGCCATGGCGACCGCGTTGGGCGCCAGTGCGACGGTGAAGCCCTCGGCCGTCATCGCCACCGACTGCACACCTCCAATGGCCACATACTGGTAGCCCGCTTGCGTCTCCACCGCGAGCGCGGCCTGCGCCGAGCCCGGCAGCCTCGAAGCCTTCGCCGCCAGGCCCGCCGTATTGCCGATGGCCGCCGTGGCCAGCATGACGAAGACGCGCGCCGCGTTCTCCCCGAGGACTTCGCCGTACGCCTCGCCCGCTTCGTTGAGCTGCGCGAAGGTGGTGGCCCGGTCCACCGTGCGCACCAGCGCCATCCACCCGTCCAGAATGCGCCACACGGTGTCCACGCCCAGATAGGCAATGGCCGTAGTCGTCAGCAGGGCTGCCAGGCCCTTGCTCACCGGCTCGGGCAGCGACCAGAGGAGCAGGTACATGCTGACCGAGGCACTCACCGTCGCCAGCAGCGCCTGCGGGTTGGCCATGTCCTCCAGCGCCTCGGCCGTCTCTTCCCACACCGAGTCCATGGCGATGGCCATGGCCAGCGAGTACTTGCCGTCGCTGGCCAGCAGCGGGCCTTCGGCCAGCAGGCGCAGGCAGTCGCCGGGCTGCGACTTGCGTTCGCACCAGCGGCCATAGGCGCGCGTCAGCTCATCATCCGCGTAGGACTCAAGGAGGCGCGGGCCGTCCGGGTCCTGCTCTTCCTGGAGAATGAGCCGGGGGCCGCGAGGCTGGTAGAGGTACACGCCGCTTCGCTCGGGGACGCCGAATCGCTGGCGGGCCTCGCGCAGGGGATTGGAGAAGGGCCGCACGTCCCGGGCGAGTTCCACCATGGCCTCCTCGAATTCATCGTCGTCCAGCTCAACGGGCCCGGTGTCATCCTCCGTGAACGGCGTGTGGACCCTGGAAGGCCCATCCCCTGTGTCCAGACGTATGCGCCGAGTTGTCGAGCAGCCCGTGACGGCGACGGCAAGCGCCAGCGACAGCCAGATGACCGCATGCGCTCTCATCCTCGTCCTCCGGTTCCGGGCGCACTCCTGCGAGGCCAGGTCCAGAACTACCAGAAGAGCCTGACGAGACGAGCTGAAGCGCTTCGAGGTGCGCGCCGAGCGCGCAATCGGCCGATGTGCTCCACCGCCGCGTCCGCCCAGGGCGCACGCCTGTCCACCGCTGGACGCGGGCTCCGCGTGGGCGGGGACAGGCGAACAGACGGGGCTCGCCAGTCGCGTCCACGCTGCCCACTTTCCGCTGCGGGCAACGGGACGGCGAGGAGGTCGATGGTGAGCAACGCGCACGGGGAGTTGTCCCTGGCCCCGCCAGCAGGCGCTGTGGGAGCAGCGGCGCCGCAGCGGGTCCTGAAGCGGTGGATGGTGGTGGGGCTTCGACCCGTCTTCGCGCTGGCGGGTGTGGGCACACTGGCGTTGCTGGTTCACAAGGCAGGGCCCCGCGAACTGGGCGCCGTGTTGTCCGGCGCGGCGCCCTGGCTGCCGTGGGTGGTGCTGCTGGAGCTGGGGCGGCAGTGCATGGACGGGCTGGCCACGCGGCGTGCCTATGGCCCGGGAGCGGGGCGCGTGCCCTGGCGTATTCTGGCCCGCGCGCAGCTCATCGGTACCGCGGTGTCCAGCATGGCCCCCGCGGGCCGCGCCGCGGCGGAGGCCACCAAGGCGGCCCTGCTGAGTCCCTACATGGGCGGGGGAACCGCCACCGCGGCGGCGGCGACCTCGCAGGCGGCGTCCCTGGCGGCGGGAGGCTTCATCTCGTTCCCCTGCGCGCTGGCGTCCTACCTGCTGACGGGCATGTCCCTCTTCACGATGCTCATGCTGGCGCATGGCGTGTTGCTGGTGCTGCTGTCGGTGGGCGTGCGCGCGTGCATGCGCGCGAAGCGGCCCGGTACGTGGCTGGTGTGCCGCTTCAGCCGCTGGGCGCTCCATGCGGAGCAGTTCAAGGCCTCGGCGCGGTGTGGCCCGTTGCTGCCGTGGTCGCCCATGCTGGCGTTCCTGTGCAGCCGGCTGTTCCAGGTGGCGCAGTACGGCGTGCTGACCTACGCGGTGGGCATCGACACCTCACTGGTGCAGGCGTTCTTCGCCCAGGGCCTCTACCTGTGCGCGCTGGCGGTGGGCTCGCTGGTGCCGGGGCAGGTGGGCGTGAGTGACGGCGCCTTCGCGCTGGCGGCGGGCGTGCTGGACACCACGGCCGCGCGCGCCATGTCGGTGGCGCTGCTGGGGCACCTGGTGCAGTTGCTGTTCGTGCTGGTGGGGGCGCTCATCCCGCTGGTGTGGCGGATTCGGGCGCCGCTGCCCGTAGCACCCGCACCGGCGTGCCGCTGAAGGCGGCGTTGCCGCAGAGCGCGTCCACGGACTGCGCGTCCGTGAGGTCGTTGTGGCTGGCGCCCGCGTGGGCGGTGGCCACGGCGAGCCGGGTGCCCTCGCGGCCATGGCCGTAACCGTGCGGCAGGCTCACCACGCCGGGCATCACCTCGTCCGTCACGTGGATGGGCACCGTCACCGTGCCCACGCGCGAGGTGACGGTGGCCTCCATGCCGTCGGCGAGCGCCCGCCGGGCCGCGTCCTCCGGATGCATCATCAACGTGCAGCGCGGCTTGCCCTTCAGCAGGCCCGGTACGTTGTGCATCCAGGAGTTGTTGTCGCGCAGGTGCCGCCGGCCGATGAGCAGCAGCTCGCCACTGTTCTGCTCGGGGACGGTGTCCTGGGGAAAGGCTGCTTGCAGGCGTCGCACGTCCGCCACCAGCAGCTCCGGCGCCAGGTGGATGCGGCGGTCCTTCGTCTGGAGCCGCCGGGGCAGGCAGGACTGGAGCGGCCCCAGGTCGATGCCGTGGGGCGACTGGCGCAGCGTCGCCAGGCTGAGGCCGTGCTTCGCCGGGTGGAAGCGCGCGCCATAGGGCCCCAGCCGCAGGCCCAGGTCCAGCACCCGCTCCGGACCCAGACGGGACAGGGCCTGGTACTTGAGTGTGGCGCGCACGGAGGGGCGGCCCTTGCGCAGCGTCATCAGCCGGTGCTGGAGGGCGAGCAGAATCTGCCAGTCCTGGCGGCTGCCCGGGCCGGGCTCGAAGAGGGCGGGCGAGTACTTCGCGGTGTTGCGCACCGCCAGCGCGTGGAAGGCGATGTCGTAGTGGCTGCGCTCCAGCGGTGACACCGGCGGGAGGATGAGGTGCGCGTGGCGCGTCGTCTCGTTGAGGTACGGGTCGATGCTCACCATGAAGTCCAGGCCCGCGAGCGCCTGTTCCATCCGAGCGCCATCGGGCGTGGACAGCGCGGGGTTTCCCGCGACGGTGACCAGCGCGCGGACGCGGCCCGGGCCCGGCGTGAGCATCTCCTCCGCCATCGCCGCCGCGGGCAATTCCCCCGCGAACTCGGGGAGCCCGCGCACGCGGCTCTTCCATCGGCCGAAGCCGCCGCGGCCCACGGCCAGGGCCCGGGGACCTCCGACGACGTCGAATGCGGGCAGGGTGAACATGGCGCCGCCGCGCCGGTCCAGGTTGCCGCTCACCACGTTGAGCACGGTGATGAGCCATTGGCAGAGCGCGCCGAAGGCCTGGGTGGACAACCCCATGCGGCCGTAACACACGGCGGCTCGCGCGGAGAGGAAGTCCCGGGCGATGCGGCGCAGGGTGTGCGCGGGCACGCCCGTGTGCGGGGCGACTTTCTCCGGAGGAAAGTCCCGGGCCAGCGCGCACACTGTCTCCAGGCCGTCGGTGAAGGCATCCAGCGGCCCCAGGCGTGGCGCGTGCTCCACCACCGCCACGTGCAGCAGGGCGAGCAGCGCGAGCGCATCGGTGCCCGGCCGGATGAAGACGTGCGTGTCGGCGATGGCCGCCGTCTCCGTGCGGCGCGGGTCCATGACCACGATGCGGCCGCCGCGCTGCTGGATGGCACGCAGGCGGGCGCGCACGTCGGGCGCCGTCATCAGGCTGCCATTGGACGCCAGGGGATTGGCGCCCAGCACGAGCATGTAGCCGGTGTGGTCGATGTCGGGAATCGGCACCATCAACTGGTGGCCGAACATGAGGTAGGCGGTGAACTGGTGCGGCAGCTGGTCCACGGACGTCGCGGAGAAGCGGTTGCGCGAGCGCAGCGTGCGCACCAGCTCCGGGCCGAACAGCATGTTGCCCAGGTTGTGGACGTTGGGGTTGCCCAGGTACGAGCCCACCGCGTCGCGGCCGTGCTCCCGCTGGATGGCATGCAGGCGGCGCGCGGTCTCATCCAGCGCGTCGTCCCAGGAGACGGGCTCCCAGCCGCTGGCGGTGCGGCGCATGGGGCCTCGCAGCCGGTCCGGGTCCTGGTGCAGGTCCTCCAGCGCCAGGGCCTTGGGACAGATGTGGCCCCGGCTGAAGGGGTCCTCCGCGTCACCCCGGATGGAGGTGATGCGTCCGGCGTCCAGTTCGATGCGCAGGCCGCACATGGCCTCGCAGAGGTTGCAGGTGCGGAAGTGGACCTGGGGACCCGGGGCGGCGCTCATTCGCGGAACTGTAGCGCGCGGCGGAAGGCCGTCCGCCCGGCGTCGCGGGTCGCGCTTCCATCCGTCTGGGTTCAGACGATGGGCTTCCTGGCGGACTGCACGATTTCAGCGGCACACGTGCGAGGGGCCCGTGAAAGGATGGCGTCCCAGGAGGGCAGCACATGCACCGCGTGTATCCGTTCGTCGTCTCCCTGGGGCTCTCGCTCGCGCCGCTCGCCGCCAATGCCGCGGCGCCGGCCGCGCCCGCGGCCGAGGTGAAGGCGCCGACCATCCAGTTCAAGCAGGTGAATGCCCGCGTAGGGGACCAGGAGGAATTGGACAACGCCGTGGACATGCGGCTGGCGCTCGACCTGCGCGCTTCGGACATGGACAAGCCGATGTCGGTGGCGATGTCGGTGACCTCGTCCAGCCGCCACACGGTGACGGTGCTGGCCGCGAAGGGGACTGTCGTCTCCAAGGTGAAGATGGCGTTCGGCGACGTGGGCGAGGTGGCCGAAGAGCAGGGAAAGGTCCAGCGCAAGGCGAGCCCCATCAGCGGGAAGACGTACCTGGCGGAGTGGAAGAAGGCGCGCGTGGTCATCACGGATGCGAAGGGCAAGCCGGTGCCGAAGGAAGAGGAGGCCGAGGTGACGAAGCACCTGCCGGAGCTCGGCAAGCCCGACCGGCTGGAGTCCGCCTTCCCGAAGAAGCCGCTGGCGGTGGGCGCCACCCTGGACGGCTTCTCCGATGCGCTCGCGAAGCAAATCGTGGACGAGCAGGGCGATGACACCCGCGTCACGCAGACGCGCGCGCGGTTGGTCGAAGTGCGTCAGGACCCGCGCGGCGCCGTGGGCATCTTCGACGTGGCGATGACGGTGTCACGCCAGGAAATCAATGCGCCCTTCCTGATGACCATTCCGCTGCAAGGGCAGATGTCCGTCCTCGCGGAGGGCATCCAGTTGCTGGAGCTCACCTTGTCCGGGCCGGTGAAGGTGGAGCTGACCGACGACGCCGTCGAGCAGGGCTTCGAGGCGCGCGGAGAGGGCGCGATGCGGCTGCGGCTCACGGGCCGGAAGACTGACGCCGCGCGTTAGGCGGATGGCCCGGCAGGCCGCCCGCTGTGCGCGAAGGCGCGGAGGCGTGACAGACGGCTGACAGAGTTTTGGGAGGCTGCGCGGTTAGAGGGTTCTGAATGTATCTGCACGCGCTCGGCCACTTCCATCCTCCCAACCTTCTGACCAACGCCTTCTTCGAGGAGCTGGGGCTGGAGACCAGCGATGCGTGGATTGTGGAGCGCGTGGGCATCCGCACGCGGCACACGGTGCTGCCGCTGGACTACCTGCGGGAGACGCGCAACCGCGACGTGCGCGCGGCGCAGGAGGCGGCGCTCTTCAGCAACGCGGAGACAGGACGCCGCGCGGCGCTGATGGCGCTGGAGCGCGCGGGGCTGAAGCCGTCCGACATCGGGCTGGTGGTGGCGGGCGGATGCAGTCCAGACGAATGTATTCCCGCCGAGTCCAACAGGGTAGCGCAGCTGCTGAACATCCATGCGCCGGCGGTGGACCTGCAGAGCGCTTGCTCGTCCTTCTGCATGCAGCTGCACTTCCTGGCGGGCATGCGGCCGGAGCGGCTGCCGGACTACGTGCTGGTGGTCAACATGGACAACTCCACGCGCGTGGTGGACTACACGGACCGCTCCAGTGCGGTGCTGTGGGGAGACGGCGCGTCCGCGGCCATCCTGTCGCCGCGCGTGCCGGGGCGCTGGCACCTCACGGAGACGCTGCTGGCCGGAGACCCCTCGGGCGCGGACAAGGTGCGCGTGCCGCGCATGGGGCACTTCACCCAGAACGGCGGCGAGGTGCAGAAGTTCGCCATCCGCCGCGCGGGGGAGACGTTCCAGGCCCTGCGCACGCGCTTCATGGACCGCCACCCGGACAAGGGCGCGGGGGCCGTCACCTTCATCGGCCACCAGGCCAACCTGCGCATGTTGGAGGCCGTGCAGCGGCGGTGTGAGGTGCCGGACGCGCGGCACTTCTTCAACGTGCACACCCGGGGGAACACCGGCGCCGCGGGCGCGCCCGGCGTCCTGAGCGAGCACTGGGACGACCCCGCCTTGGGAGACGCGGTGGTGCTGAGCGTCGTGGGCAGCGGCCTGACGTGGGCCGGGGCCTTGCTGGAGCGGACCCCAGCGCCGTGAGCCGTCCGGCGGGCCCCCGCGGTTGAGTGCCCGACGTTGATCCACCAGGACCTGTTGCCGTCCACTGCCGTACAGCGTTGCCCTTCCGGGCGTTGGCGGTGCTCGGGAGCGTGTGCAGCGTATGTCCTGTCGGATTCAGTGGGGTCTGGGGTCGGGGGTCGGGCGCATGCGTACTCAAGCGTGGGGTGGAAATCTTCGGTGTCTCGTGGCGGGCATGCTGCTCGTCGCGGGCGCTGCGCAGGCGGGACAGAAGCAGGTCGGCGGCGTGCACATGCCGGTGTCGCTGAACCTCAAGGGGCGCACCGTCGAACTCGCCCACATGGAGCTGCACAAGCAACTCTTCTTCAAGGTCTACGTCTGGAGCCTCTACATGGAGGACCGGCCACGTTCCACGCACGAGGCCATCCACTCCAACTCCGTGAAGCGGCTCCACTTCCGCTTCCTGCGAAACATCTCCCGGGACCAGCTGGTGGGCAGCTTTCGGGACGGGTTGGAGCACAGCCCCGCCCTGCGTCAGGGGCCGCTGGCGAACCACCTGCGCATCATGCTCGCGTCGCTGAAGGACGTGCAGAAGGGCGAGGACCTCGTCATCACCTACACCCCGGGCGTCGGGCTCGAAATCGGAGGAGACGCCTCCGGTGGCGTCTTCATCCCCGGCAAGCACTTCGCGGACGCACTCTTCTCCGTCTGGCTCGACTCTCATCCTATTTTTCCGCGCTGACTGACACGCCTGGCTGTCCGTCAGTCATTCATTCATTTCAGCTCAAAATATGTGCGAGGTTCTTCCTGACCCGGAGCACCACCAGCGATAGGCTGGCGCTTCATTCACAGGTGTCAGGAGGACACGTACATATGCGGAAACCGTTGGTTCTGGCTGCACTCGTCGCGCTCTCCACCACGGGCTGCGTTTCGCAGGGGAAGTTCGACGCCAAGGCGCTCGAGGCGGAGAACTTCGCCAAGGGCCTCAACGACGAGAAGGGTGCTCGCGAGGCCGCCGAAGCCAAGGTGAAGGCGCTGGAGGAGAAGATCGCCGAACTGGAGCAGGAGCGGGAGGCGCTGAACACCCGCCTGGGCACCGCTGAGTCCCGCCTCACCGCGGGCGCCGCGGAGCGCCGCGCGCTGGAGGAGAAGAACTCGCAGCTGGCCGCCCTCAACGACGAGCTGGCGCGCAACACGAAGAAGCTGGCCCAGGCGAAGGAGGAGCTGGAGAAGCGCAGCTCCGAGTACGAGAACCTGGCCCAGAGCCTCAAGCAGGAGATTTCCGACGGCAAGATTGAGCTGTCCGAGCTCAAGGGCAAGATGACCGTCCAGCTCAAGGACAAGATTCTCTTCGCCTCTGGCTCCGCCCGGGTCGGCAAGGAAGGCGAGGAGGCGCTGAAGAAGATCGCCGACGCGCTCAAGGCGGTGCAGGGGAAGATCATCCGCGTGGAAGGCCACACGGACGACGTCCCGACCGGCGGCGGTCAGTTCCCGTCCAACTGGGAGCTGAGCCTGGCGCGCGCCATGGCGGTGGTCCGTTCACTCCAGAACGCTGGCGTGGACCCGACGTTCCTCTCCGCCGCGGGCTATGGGCAGTACCAGCCCATCGCGGCCAACGATTCGGCGGAGAATCGCAGTCTGAACCGCCGCATCGAAATCGTGCTCGCGCCGAAGTAGGCGCCGCACTAGGAGGGGCGCGGGAGTCCCGCGCCCCTCATGAAAATCCTTCTCGCCGTCCTCTGCCTCCTCGCCGCCACTGGCGCCGCCGCTCAGCAGGACGCGGGCGTCACGGATGCCGACGCCGGCGCGCCCCAGGGCGTGCTGACGAAGCCCCCCGCGCTGATGCGCCAGGTGGAGGCAATCTATCCGCCGGAAGCCGCTGCCCAGCAGCTCGAGGGCACGGTGGTGATGTGGGTCGACATCTCGGAGACGGGCGCCGTCTCCAACGTCGAGGTGTCCCAGCCCGCCGGCCACGGCTTCGACGAGGCCGCCGTGGAGGCGGTCCGCCAGTTCCAGTTCGAGCCCGCCGAGGTGGACGATGTCCCCGCGCCGGTGCGCATCGAATACGCCTACCAGTTCGTCTTCCGTCCACCGCCGCCGCCGGAGGGTGAGGACGCCGCCGCCGTGGAGCCCGAGGCTCCAGTGAACTTCAGCGGCCGGGCGCTGGAGCGGGGCACGCGGGACGCGCTCCTGGGCGCGGAGGTGGTGCTGCCCGCGCTGGAGCGCTCCACCGTCACCGACGAGGAAGGCCGCTTCTCCTTCCGCGGCATCCCGCTGGGCACGCACGAGGTGCTGGTGGTGCAGAGCGGCTACGAGCGCTTCCGCACCGAGGAGACCTTCGTGGAAGGCCAGGAGACGCGCGCCACGTACTACGTGCGCAAGCGCATCTTCGGCGCGTTCGAGACGGTGGTGCGCAGCGAGCGCGAGCGCAAGGAGGTGACGCAGACCACGCTCCAACTGGCCGAGGTGCAGCGCGTCCCCGGCACCCAGGGCGACACGCTGAAGGTGGTGCAGAACCTGCCCGGCGTGGCGCGCCCCGCCTTCAACGGTGGCCAGCTCGTCATCCGCGGCACGGGCCCCCAGGAGTCCGGCGTCTTCCTCGACGGGCAGCGGATTCCGCTGCTCTACCACTTCGGCGGCCTCACCTCCGTCTACAACTCGGAGCTGCTGGAGGCGGTGGACTACCTGCCCGGCAACTTCTCCGCGTACTACGGAGACATCACCGGCGGCGTCATCAACGTGCGCAGCCGCGAGCCGCGCACGGATCGGCTCCATGCCACCGTGGGCGTCAGCCTCATCGAATCCAACGCGGTGGTGGAGGGGCCCATCACCGACACGCTGAGCTTCGCGGTGGCGGGACGGCGTTCGTACATCGACCTGGTGCTGGGCCTGGTGCCACAGGGCGACAACGGCCCCAGCCTCCAGGTGGCGCCGCGTTACTACGACGCGCAGCTCAAGCTGGTGTGGAAGCCGAAGTCGCGCCACACCTTCACGCTGCAGGGCCTCACCTCCAGAGACAGGCTGGGGCTCGTCTTCGACCGGCCGGCGGATGACGACCCCACCGTCACCGGTGGGCTGAACGTCACCACCGGCTTCAACCAGCTGCGCCTGCGGCACCAGTACCGCGCGGACGCGCTCACCCTGGACACGCACGGCCTGGTGGGCAACACGCTGGTCCAGTTCGGCATCGGCGACCGCGGCCTGCGCATCGCCTCCACGGACCTGAACCTGCGCTCCACCGTGGAGTACGCCTTCGCCGAGGAACTCACGCTGGCGGGCGGCATCGACGTGGTGAGCAACTTCGCCCGAGTCACCGCGCGCATCCAGGGCCTCTCCCGCGAGGGGGAGCCGCCCACGCCCACCGTCACCGATGACGTGCTCACCGCGGACGGCGACTTCCTCCAGTACTTCCCCTCCACCTGGGTGGAGGCGCGCTGGCGCCCCGTGCCGCGCCTGCTGCTGGTGCCGGGCCTGCGCGCGGAGAGCTACGTCTTCACCGACCAGACCCAGGCCCGCCGCACCTTCAACCCGCGTCTGGCGGTCCGCTACGGCCTGACGGACACGCTGACGCTCAAGGGCGGCGCGGGCGTCTACCACGGGCCTCCCGTGCAGGACGAGCCGAGCGTGGCCTTCGGCAACCCGGACCTGCGCGCGAAGCGGTCGCTCCAGTACAGCGTGGGCGCGGAGTGGCAGGCGCGGCCGGAGTGGTTCGTGGGCGGCGAGGTCTTCTACAATGACCTGGACGGGCTCATCGTCCGCTCCAACGCCACGGTGGTGCGCAACGGCCAGCGGGTGCCCGAGCGACTGAGCAACGGCGGCGTGGGACGCATCTACGGCCTGGAGGTGCTGGTGCGCCGCGCGCTGACGGACCGGCTCTTCGGCTGGGTCTCCTACACGCTCAGCCGCAGCGAGCGCCGGGACGCGCCGGGCGTGGGCTGGCGCCTCTTCGACAATGACCAGACGCACGTGCTGACAGCGATTGCGTCCTACAAGCTGCCGGCGGGCTGGGAGGTGGGCGCGCGCATGCGCTTCGCTTCGGGCAATCCCACGACGCCGGTGGTGGGTTCGGTGCGCGACGACGGGTCGGACGTCTTCATCCCGCTCTACGCGGCGGTGAACTCGCGCCGGCTGCCGTCCTTCAACCAGCTGGACATCCGCGTGGACAAGAACTTCGCCTTCGAGAAGTGGGCGCTCAACGTCTACCTGGACCTCACGAACGCCTACAACAACCCGGCGGTGGAAGGCATCGCCTACAACTACAACTACACCCAAAGCGCTTTCTTCGAAGGACTGCCCATCCTTCCCATCATCGGCGCCCGGGGGAGCTTCTGAGCATGCGTTCCATCCTCCCCGCGCTCGTGGTGCTGCTGCTCGCCGGCTGCGGTCCCGACTTCGAGCTTCAGAGTGAAATCCGGCGCGTGCGCGTGCTGGCCGTCCAAGCGGAGCCCGCCGAGCTGGTGGTGGACCCGGACGCCTCCACGCTGCCCGGGCCCATGACGTTCAACGCGCTGGCGGTGACGCCGGACGCGCGCCCCGTCACCGTCCGCTACGCGCTGTGCCGCTTCACTGGCAATCCCTATGACGGGCGGTGCCCGGGGGACGACAGCGTGCCGTTGCCGGACGGCGAGCTGTCACTTTCGGACCCGAACGTGCAGGCGGTGTTGCTGGAGGCACTGGCCACAGGCAATCCGGGTGGCGGTGGAACGCTGGACCCGGAGGACCCGGCGCTGCGCGAGGCGCTGGCCCGGGGCATTCCGCTCTTCATTGGTTACGAGGCCACGGACGGCAGCGGCACACCGGAAGGCACGGAGCGCGGCGTGCGCCGGGTGACGTTGCGGGCCACCACCACGCCCAACCAGAACCCGGTGGTGTCGGATGTCCTGTGGGACGGCGCGCCGCTCACCGGCCCGCTGCCCGTGTCGCGCGAGGTGACCTTCACGCCGGTGCTGGCCGAGGGCAGCGTCGAAATCGAAGAGACGGACGAAGGCCCGCGCCCCGAGCAGGTCTTCTTCAGCTGGTTCGCCACTGGCGACGGCGAGGTGAAGGAGTTCCGCTCCCAGGAGCCCGTGGAAGGCCGGCCGGGTGACCCGACGTCGGCGTACGACACCCCCGCCACGCCCCAGCGCGTCACCATCTGGGTGGTGGCGCGGGATGGGCGGGGCGGGGTGGGGTGGCTCAGCCGCACCGTGGACGTGGGCCCATAGGCCCCGTCCCGGACGTCCGGCTCAGACGGACAGGTGCGCCGCCGCGCGCCCGAGCCCTTCGGCCACGGAGGTGAAGGCATCCGCGGTGCGCACGCGCCCTTCGCCGAAGCGGCGCACGTAGAGCTGGCGCACCGCGGGAATCTGCGACGAGCCGCCGGTGAGGAACACCGCGTCGATGTCCTTCGCCTCCGCGTGCTTCTCCAGCAGGCCCGCGGTGCACTGGTCCAACTCGTTCAGCAGCGGCTGGCTGAAGGTGTCGAACTCCTCGCGGGTGATGGGCTCGTGGAGGGTGATGCGGGCCTCCTCGAAGTCCACCGTGGCCGTATCTTCCTGGGACAGGCGCACCTTGGCCGCTTCAATGGCGCGGAACAGGCGGTAGCCCAGGTTGTCCATGACGAGGTCGTACAGGGCCTGGATTTCGGCCTTGCGGTCGCTCGTGTTGAGCATGGTCTCCAGCAGCTCCTGGGTCGACTTCTCCCGGATGAAGGACATCTCGTGCCAGGTGAGCAGCTTGGCCATGATGTGCTGGGGAATGGGCAGCCGCTTGTCGCTGAAGCCGCGCACCTGGTAGGTGGAGCCGGCGCCGAAGCGGGGCAGCAGCTTGTGGCGCATGATTTCCGCGTCGAAGCGGTCACCACCGATGCGCACACCCGTGGAGCCCACCACGTCCTGGCGGCGGTCCGGGTTGCCGCGGCGGCTGGGGCCAAGTCGCATCAGGGTGAGGTCGGTAGTGCCGGCGCCGAAGTCCGCGACCAGCACGAGCTCGTCGCGGGTGAGCTGCGCCTCATAGGCGAGCGCCGCGGCGATGGGCTCGATGAGGAACTGGACGTGCTGGAAGCCCGCGAGCTCCGCGGCGCGCAGCAGGCGCTGCTGGGCCAGGGCATCCGCCTCCGGGTCCGGCGTGAAGACGGCGGGCCGGCCGAGCACGACGGCTTCGGGCGCGCCACCCATGGAGTTCGCGGCGGCGTCCCGCACGCGTCGCAACAGCACGGCCACCAGCTCCTCGATGGTGTAGGTGCGCCCCTTCACCTGGGTGGCGCGGAAGGAGCTGGAGTGGAGGAAGGACTTCACGGACTGGATGAAGCGTCCGGTGTTGTCCTCCAGGTAGCGCTGGATGGCGTTGGCGCCGGCGTAGATGTCCTGCTCGTCGTCCGGGAAGAAGAGGACGGAGCGGAAGAGACGGGCCTCCGAGGTATGGGGTTGCAGGGACAGCACCGTGCCGTCAGGCAGGGCCGCGGCGGTGTTGCTGGTTCCGAAATCGAGTCCGCACGCACGCATGGGGGGCGCCCCTTACCGTTAAACCCCATCCATGGGTAGCGCTTCGTGCACCAACAAGTGGGAGGAGGGCGGCCGGGAGGGCGGACGCCTGGAGCGGATGTGGGTTGGCGCGAGGATGCCGCTCGCCATCTTTCTTCCGGAACGTGCATGAAGACGGGAGGCATCCAATGAGCTTTCGCGCGGGATGGCTGTTGGCGGGCGCCGCGGCGCTGACGCTGGGGACGGCGTGTGAAGAACGCGACCGGGGGACCCAAGGGCAGGCAAGCGGGCAGTCCACGGTGAACGACCAGGTGGCGCAGGCGCAGAATCGCACGGAGGGCGCCTTTGACTCGGCTCGCAAGGCCCAGGAGCAGGCGAGCGACCAGCAGAAGCAGGCCGCCAGCGCCCAGCAGGAGCTCCAGGACAAGCAGCGGGCATACCAGGAGGCGCAGGCCAAGGCGCAGTCTGCGGCACAGAAAGCGCAGCAGTCTCAGCAGAGCGCCCAGCAGCAGACGCAGCAGGCCCAGCAGGAGGCGCAGCAGGCCCAGCGTCAGCAGAGCAACGCGCTGGCGCAGCAGAACCAGCAGGCTCGCCAGCAGTCCGAGCAGCTTCGCCAGCAGTCGCAGCAACCCGTGGCCGTGGCGCCCGCGCCCCAGGCGCATCAGCAGCAGGGCCCCCAGGCGCAGAAGGGCACGGAGCAGCAAATCGTCGGTGAGGTGCTGAGCGCCAACGACGACGAACTGCTGCTCAGCTCACAGGGCGAGCCGCAGCTGCGCCTGCAGGTGTCACCGCAGACGCAGGTCATGGTGGACGGGCGCCAGGCCAGCGCTGGGGAAATCCAGGAGGGCAGTCAGGTCCGGGCCTCCTACCGGACCGATGAGCAGAGCGGAGAGCCCCAGGCGGTGCGCATCGAGGCGACCTCACAGGTCCAGCCCACGGCGCCGGCCGCGCCGGAGAGTGGCCAGTCCACCCCGGGCTCCCGGCAGCCCACGCAGTAGCGGCCTGGACCGTCCGTCCTTCCCTCGCGGTGAAGGGCGGACGCATCATTCCGGCCTCGGGGTGTGCGAAGAGGCCGCGGCATCGTCAGTCAGACCGCACTCTCGCTTTGCCCTGTTGAGCCAGTGCGCGTGTCGTGCTCTAGGCATGCGCATCATGCGCACGGAGAATTGGCTTCCCCTCATCGGTCTGTTGCTCGTCATCCCCCTTCACACCGTGGAGGCCCGGCCCGTCAGCGCGGAAGCCCAGCTCTGGTACACGGTGTCGGCGCAGGGTGGCATCGGGGAACACTTCCTCTATTACCTGGAAGCCCAGCCTCGCTTCGGCAAGGACGACGCCCGCGCCATCCTCCGCTCGGCGGGAGGCATCCGGTTGGCCCAGGACATGTCGCTGTGGCTGGGGCAGGGCTGGATTCCATTGTGGCGCTGGGAGGGCGACCCGGCCTTGCGTCAGGGCGAAAGCCGGCTCTTCCAGCAGTTCCTCTACACGCCGAAGCTCGGCCAGTTTCGGGGCACGCTCCGCGCCCGCCTGGAGCAGCGCTTCCTGCCCGGCACGACGGAGGTCTCCCACCGGGGCCGCGTCATGCTGCGCGGTGCGCACCCCGTGGCCGCGGAGGGGCGGCTGTCGTTGATTGTCTGGGATGAGGTCTTCTACCACCTCAGCTCGGTGGCGAATGGCCCCAGCGCCGGCTTCGACATGAACCGCGTGTTCGTTGGCGCGGGCTGGAAGTACGGGGACCACTCCTCCGTGGAGGTGGGCTACCTCAACGCTTTCATGCGCAGACCCTACGCGCAGACCGAGCAGCTCATCCATACGCTCGCCGTCATGATGCCCTTCAATTACATGTAACGGAATGCGCTACAAAACGCGGGGGCTGGGTCAGGACGGACGCAGTTTCCGCGGATGGCACGTGTATCGCGGTGGTTGTCGACACCGCGTTTCATGTGCTCGGGCGTTGTCTGCTTATTCGGAATGCGCTGACATGCGTGACCTCTTCCCCCTGGAGGTACACGTGAAGTCTCGTTTCATCGTGATGATTGCCGGGTTGTCGTTCGGTCTGTTCGCCGCATGTGGCAACGTGGAGATGGAGTCCGAGCCGCTGGCGCAGGACGAAGTGGCGCTCGTGGAATGTCCCTGTGGCGGCGTGGGTCCCTGGAACTGCAACCCGTGTGCTTTCATCTGCGGCGACGGCTTCTGTGACACCGCCAATGGGGAGTCCAACAGCACCTGCGCCGAGGACTGCCCGCCGCAGCCCTTCTGTGGCGATGGCGTGTGCAACCCCGGTGAGCAGGGCTGGTGTTCGGACTGCAACCCGCCGACGACCTGGTGTGGCGACGGCATCTGCAACGGTAACGAGACGCTGTCGAGCTGCCTGGAAGACTGCAAGTACCTGACGTGTGGCAACGGCCTCTGTGAGTTCCACGAGTTCGGCTGGTGCGCGGACTGCGGTCCCATCTGCATGGGCCCTGGGTGCCCGCAGGTGCCGCAGGAACCGTGAGGCGTGGCGGCTGACAGGGACCGTGCCCGGTGGTTCCTCACGGGCCGGTAGCAAACCCGGCACACGCTCCGTGGCCTTCAGGTCAACATGCGGCGCAAGCGCTTGGGAATCTCTTCCGTGCGCCACCGCTGGACCTCGCGGGCAATCTCCGCCGCGCGTTTCGTTCGCTCCTCCCGGACGAGGGGGAGCAGGGCCCGCGCGGACTTGCGCTCGCGCGGCGCCGACTCCGCGGCCAGCCGCTCGAACAGCTCCAGGCGCACGTCGGCGTCGTGCAGCTCGCCCAGGCCGTCCTGGAGCGGCACGAGCACCTCTAGCAGCGCGTCCAGGGTGCGGCGGATGGCCGGCTGGAAGATCTCCAGCTCGTAGCGCAGCCGCTTCAGCTCCTTGCGCAGCTCGTGGGCGGACGCCGCGTCGGCCGCGTCCACGTACGTGTCGATTCGCTTCTGCACGCGCTTGAGGCGTTGGCGCAGCTCGTCCCGGACGCGGCGGCCGGCGAAGCGGTGCCCGTCATCGAGCCCGTCCAGCTTGCGCAAGAGCCGCGGCACCGTCCTGTCCACCCAGCGCTCCAACTCCGCGTGCAGGCGCGTCTCGTGCGTCTCCAGCTCGGACAGCCGCTTCTTGCGCAGGGTCTGGATGCCGGCGCGCACCTGGGGCTGCTTGCTCGCCTTCCGGGCCACGCTCTCCAGCCACGCGGACTGGACGTGCACGTCCCGAACGCTCCCCAGCGCGTCCTGGATGCGCTTCACGTCGCGCTCCAGTTTCTTCATGCCGCCCAGGGAGCGGAACACCGTGAGGGCGGCGCGAAGCCGCCGGGTGGCCACGCGCATGTCATGGACGGACTCGTCATCCACGGCGTCCTGGAAGCCGGCCTCCGGTTTGCGGACGTCCGCGAGCCGGCCCGCGAGGATGCGGCGCGCGGCGTCTCCCAGTCGGCTGTCGGGCCCGAGTCCTCGGATGGGCGTGGGTTGAGCCATCTATTCCTCCGTGCGTGCGTGTTGGCGGAGCATCCGCTCGACCCCCTCCGGTCCCTCCCAGCCCAGGATGCGCGCGTCCTTGTCCTCGAAGCGCACGGCGGCGAGGAAGAAGTGCTCCAGCTCCTCTCGCTCGCGCTGTGGCAGTTGCTGATAGTCCGTCAGGTGTCCGGCGCGGGACGGGGTGATGGGGACGGCGAGGATGCGGTCATTGCGCTCGCGTCCGCCGTCGCCCGTGTTCTGCTCCACCTGGAGCACGCCGAGCGCACGGCAGGGCAGCACCACGCCGGGAAAGCTCGCGTCGTCCCAGTACACCATCGCATCCAGCGGGTCCCCATCCGGCCCCTGGGTGGAGGGGATGAAGCCCCAGTCGAAGGGATAGCTCAGGCCCCTGGGAAGCGGCCGTGAGAGGCTGAAGGCCTTGAGCGCCGTGTCGTACTTGAGCTTCAGCGTGGAGCCTCGAGGAGACTCGACGATGACGTGAAAGGCGCCTTGTTTCCCTCGAAGGGGCAACCGGGTGAGGTCCGTCACCATAGACAGCAAAGGTTGCGCCTGCCGCGTGTTCCGGCAACCGTGGCCGGGCGGAATCTTCGCCTCTTCAACCTTCGCCAGCGCGCGGCCTCAGGAGCTGCAGCTCACCGCCAGGTGCCGGCCCCAGGCGGGAGGCGCCGCCGCGTAGGACTCCGCGTCGGGGTGTTCGGCGAACGGGTCCGACAGCACGCCGAGCAGCCGGTCCACGAGCGAGAAGTCCCCGGCCTCCGCGCGGGAGATGGCCTCCTGCGCCACCCAGTTGCGCAGCACGTACTTGGGGTTCACCCGCGTCATGCGCGCGTGGCGCTCTGCGTCCACGCTGCCCTCGGCGGCCAGCCGCGCCCGGTAACGCCCGGCCCAGGCGTCGAAGCCCTCGGGGGCGGGGAACATGTCACGCACTGGACGGGCGTCCGCGCCGTCCGCCGAGGCGAAGTGGCCCAGCGCGCGGAAGAAGCGCGTGTAGTCCACGTGGGCTTCGGCCATGCGGGCGAACAGGTCGCTCACCAGCTCGCGGTCCTCGTCGCGCGTCTCCCGCAGGCCCAGCTTCGCGCGCATCCGGTCCATGAAGTGCGCGTTGTAGGCGGGCTGGTAGGTGGCCAGCGCCGCGCGAGCCTCGTCCTCCGAGATGAGGGTGAGCAGCGCTTCGCCCAGGCACGCGAGGTTCCACAGGCCGATGCGCGGCTGCTGGTCGAATGCGTAGCGGCCCCGGTCGTCGGAGTGATTGCAGACGAAGCCCGGCTCGAAGTCGTCCAGGAAGCCGAAGGGCCCGTAGTCCAGTGTGAGGCCCAGGATGGACATGTTGTCCGTGTTCATCACCCCGTGCGCGAAGCCCACCGCCTGCCACTGCGCAATCAGCCGCGCCGTGCGCTCCACCACCTCCGTGTAGAAGCGCGCGTAGCGGCCTTCCTGGCCCGCGAGGTGGGGGAAGTGCTCGGTGATGACGTGGTCGGCCAGCGTGGCCACGTGCTCGGTCTGCTCGGTGTAGTGGAAGAACTCGAAGGTGCCGAAGCGCACGTGCGAGGGCGCCATGCGCACCAGCATCGCGCCCGTCTCCACCGCCTCGCGGTACACCGGCGCCTGACTGCCGAGGATGCCCAGGCCCCGCGTGGTGGGGATGCCCAGGCCGTGCATGGCCTCACCGCACAGGTACTCACGGATGGTGGAGCGCAGCACCGCGCGTCCGTCGCCCCCGCGCGAGAAGGGCGTGGGCCCGCCGCCCTTGAGGTGCAAATCCCATTTCGCTCCGGCGGCGTTGCGGACCTCGCCCAGCAGCAGGGCGCGGCCGTCGCCCAGCCGGGGCACGTACACGCCGAACTGGTGCCCCGCGTACACCATGGCGAAGGGCTCCATGCCCGGCAGGGGCTTTTCGCCCCCCATCGCCGCGACGAACTCCGGCCGCCGCGCTTGCTCGGGCGTCAGGTCCAGGAGCTTCAGGGCGGCGGGGTTGACGCTCACCAGCTTCGCGTCCGGGAAGGGACTGGGGTGGACGCGCGCGCCAAACCCAGCGGGCAGGCGGGCATAGGTGTTGTCGAATCGGAGCTGTTCGAGCGTGGCCATGACGGGGGAGAACACATGGAAGCGCGGCGGCCATCCAGCCACCGCGCTCCGGGGAAGCTGCGTGGGACTACTTGAGCTGGGGGACCTTCATGCCGCGCTCCACGGCGGGCCGGCTGCCCACGCGGTGGAGCCACTGCACGACGTTGCTGGAGCCCCGGAACAGCTCGGGGAAGTACGCGCGGGTGCCGGCCACCCAGGGATACAGCGCGATGTCCGCGATGGAGTAGCGGCCCGCGACGTAGTCCCCGGAGCCCAGCTTCCCGTCGAGCACGCCGACGAGCCGCCGGGACTCGGCGTGATAGCGCTCGATGCCGTAGGGGACCTTCTTGGGGGCGAAGCGGGCGAAGTGGTTGAACTGGCCGAACATGGGGCCCACGCCGCCCATCTGGAACATCAGCCACTCCATCACTTCCGCCCGGCCGCGCTGGTTGGAGGGCAGCAGCTGGCCCGTCTTCTCCGCCAGGTAGATGAGGATGGCGCCGGACTCGAAGACCTTGAGCGGACGGTGGTCCTGCGTCGCGTGGTCGACGATGGCCGGAATCTTGTTGTTGGGGTTGATGTCCAGGAACTCGGGCTTGAACTGCTCGCCCTTGGTGATGTCCACCACGTGCGTCTTGTACTGGAGGCCCAGCTCCTCCAGAGCGATGGATACCTTCTGCCCGTTGGGCGTCGCGAACGTGTAGAGGTCGATCATCCCTTGACTCCCGTGAGCTGCTCGCTCACCTGCCAGAGCCGCTCCGCGAGCGCGTCGTTCCGCGCGGCGGAGGACGGCTTCTTCGGACGGCATTTGTAGAAGTACTGCCCGGACACTGCTTCCACTTCGGGCGAGGACGCCAGATACACGGACGTCCGCGCTCCCTTCTCCGCCGAAATCATGAACGCCGCGCCCAGCTTGACGATGTGGCGGAAGAATCCCTGGGTGTTGTGACCGAAGCCCGTGCGCACCACGCCCGGGTGCAGGGCGTTGGTCGTCACCTGCGTGCCCTCCAGCCGCTTCGCCAGCGCGCGGGTGAACAGGATGTTGGCCAGCTTCGACGTGCCGTACACGCGGAAGCCGATGAAGCTCCGCTCGCTCTGCAGGTCATCGAAGTCGAGCTTGCCCGCGGCGTGGGCATCGGACGAGACGTTGATGATGCGGGCCGGGCCGGTGGCCTTCATCACGTCCAGCAGCAGGTTCGTCAGGAGGAAGGGCGCGAAGTGGTTGGTGGCCAGGGTGGCCTCCAGTCCGTCCTCCGTCACCTGCCGCCGGTCGATGATGAGCCCCGCGTTGTTGAGCAGCACGTCCAGGCGCGGGTAGCGGGAACGGAAGGTCTGCGCCAGCTCCCGCACGGACTTCAAGGAGGTGAGGTCGGCGCGGAGCCAGTCCACCTGGGCGCTGGGGGCGGCCTCCTTCACGGCGGCCACGGCCGCCTCGGTGCGTCCCGCGTCCCGGCCCACCAGCACCACCGTGGCGCCCATTCGCGCGAGCGCCTTGGCGGCCTCCAGGCCGATGCCGCCGGTGGCCCCGGTGATGAGGCACACCTTCCCATCCATGCGCGTCTGTGAAGTCAAAAGGCGTCCTCCATCGCGAAAGGACGCCTTCTATACGCTGGAGCCCGCCCGCGCGCTTGCTCTTGAGCAGGCGCGCGGGGGCCTTCCGGTGGTCAACGCTCCATTCAGGCGTTGGACGGGGGGCTGGAGGCGTCCTGGGGCCGGACGTCCCCCCCGCGGCGCACCCCCGCGCGGGGCTCGCCGTGCAGGTGGCTCTCCAGGAACCACAGGTCCAGCTCGACCTCGCCCAGCGTCTGGGTGAGCAGGTCGGAGGTGACGGGGTCGTTCAGCTCGTCGGAGCGGTGGATGCCGGTGCGGATGCTGGCCCCGTAGCGGGCGAAGCGGTCCACCAGGGCCTTGAGGTGGTCGTCACCGTCCACGGCCTTCAGGTCGTATTCGGGCAGCTCGCTGTTCTTGGCCGCCAGCCGGATGGTTCCCTCGGCGTAGCCGCCCAGCGTGCCCGCGCGCTCGGCGAACTCGTCGGCCTGCTTGCGGACGTGCTTGGCCAGTTCGTCGAACAGCTCGTGGCGGCTGTAGAAGTGCCGGCCGCGGATGTTCCAGTGCGCTTGCTTGATTTGCCAATGCAGGTCGATTGAGTCGGCCAGCAGGGTGTTGAGCGAATCGATGAGCTCCTCACGTGCGTCGGTGGGGAGATTCACATGGCTTGGAAAGTTCATGGTGCGCGGTTCCTCCAGAAGGTCATTCCAAGGTGGGGATTCCTGCCGGGAATGCCAGCCCGTGCGTGACGTCTGGGGGGCAGGCGGACGGGCTCACGGTCGGTATGATGGGCGGACCATGCTTGCTCTCGACCTCGTGGAACGGCTGCGTCAGGTATCTCCCAGCGCGGCGAACGCGCTGCTGACGGTGGCGGTGAAGAACATCATCCCGCTGTCCTCGGTGATGGGCGTCCGGGTGGAGGACGCATCGGATGCGCGGGCACAGGTGTCCGTGCCGCTGAAGCGGCGCACGCGCAACCACGTGGGCAGCGTGTACCTGGGCGTGCAGGTGACGGTGATGGAGCTGACCATGGGCGTGTGGCTCTTTCGCCGCTTCCCACCGGGCCGTTACCTGGCGCTGGTGAACGAACTCCAGGTGTCCTTTCACGCGAAGGCGAAGGGCGGCGTGCGCGCCATCTGTGAGCCGTCCCCAGAGGTGTTCAACACCCTGGATGCCGCGCTCCAGCAGAAGGGGGACAAGGCCCGCGAGTGGATTCCCGTTCGCCTGGAGGACTTCGAGGGCACGCACATCGCGGATGCCCGCTTCCTGGCGGTGATGAAGAAGGCCTGAGGCGGCGTGGGGTTGCCCCCCTTGCGCCGGGCCAGGCGGTGCCGGCAGTAATCCCCCCGTGGCTCAGGTCGCGGCCGAGGTGCGCCGGGTCCTCGGTGCGGAACCGGCGCGCCGGATGAGGTCGCGAAAGAAGACCATCGCCGGGTCGGCATGGGTTCGTTCGTGCCAGCACAGGTTGATGGTGAGGGTGAGCGGGGGCACCGGGCTCTGCACGCTGCGAAGGCCGAGGCGAGGGCCGAGCCGGGAGACCAGTGAGACAGGCAGCGTGGCGACCAGGTTGGTTCCTGCGACCACGGCGGCGGCGGCACTGAAGTTCGGGACCACCAGCGCGATGTCGCGAGCGATTCCAAGCCGGGCATAGGCGCCGGGCAGCGCACGGTAGCCCTTGCCGGGGGCCACCTGCACCTCGACGTGGCGCAGGCTGGCCAGTGCGCTCTTGGAGACACGGTCTCCTGCCTGGGGATGATTGTGGCGCGCCACCAGCACGGTGCGCTCCCGGTACAGGGGCTCCAGATGCAGGCCGGGGGCCTTCTCGCCAACCGCGATGGCGACGTCGACCTCGGTGCTGGCCAGGCCGCCTCCCGTGAGGAAGGTGTCGATGCCAATCACCCGCAGTCTGGCGCGCGGCATCTCGGCGGCCAGCAGGGTGGCGATGCGAGGCAGTCGCACCATTTGTCCGGCATCGGCGATGGCGAGAGAGAACTCCCGTGTGGTCGTGGCGGGGTCGAAGGCCGCGCCGTGAACGGCGTGCTCAAGGTCGCGGAGGGCGCGGGTCAGCACGGGTGCCAGCGCCACCGCGCGGGGCGTGGGGACGATGCCGCGGCCGCTGCGGGTGAACAGCGGGTCGCCGAGCGCGATGCGCAGCCTGGCCAGTGCGTTGCTGATGGCCGACGGCGTGACATGGAGGCGGCGAGCGGCACGCGCAACACTGCGCTCGGTGAGGACAGCGTCGAGCACCACCAGCAGGTTGAGGTCGAGGGCGGAAATGCTCATGAATGGTGAGCATACCCGTCACGAACAATCACTATCCGAAAACGATGGGGCGACACATGAAGAGGCCATGCGAAAGATGAATCCGCTGTTGCCGCTCCTCGCGGTCGCGCTCACCGCGTGCTTGCGTGTAGCGACCTCCCCCTTGCCTCTGGAGACAACCATGCGTGACGTCAACGTTCTCGATTCCCACATGGCCTATCGGGAAGCGGGGCGCGGCCCTCCAGTGGTCTTGCTCCATGGAAACCCGACCTCGTCCTATGTCTGGCGTGACGTCATCCCTCATCTCTCAGACCGCTACCATGTGCTGGCGCCCGACCTGATTGGCATGGGCGACTCGGGCAAGCCTGACATCGCCTACCGCTTCGCCGACCACTCCCGGTATCTCGACGCATGGTTCGATGCACTCGACCTGCAAGATGTCGTGCTCGTGGGCTACGACTGGGGCGGCTCGATGGCCATGGACTGGGCCGCTCGCCACCCCGAAAGGGTACGCGGCCTCGTCGTGTACGAAACCTTCCTCCGCTCACTCAAGTGGAGCGACTACCCGCCACAAGGCGCCGAGCTGTTCAAGAACCTGCGTACGCCTGGTGTGGGGGAGACCCTGGTGCTGGAGCAGAACCAGTTCCTGGCCCGTTCGCTGGGGGTCGGTGTCAAACGGGGCCTGACCGCGGCTGAAGCCGCGGTGTACGCGGCTCCCTATCCAGACGCGTCTTCACGGCGCCCGTTGTTGGCGTGGCCGCGAGAGATTCCCATCGAGAATCAGCCGGCTGACATGACGGCGGTGCTGGAGCGCTACGTCGCTTGGATGGGGGCGTCGCCGGAGGTACCCAAGCTGCTGCTCACCTTCAATAGTCCGACGCCGCTCGGCGCTCCGTCCGTCGTCGAGTGGGCTCAAGGCCGGTTCGCCAACCTCGAGGTCGTGGCGCTCGGCGAAGCCGGCCACCACGCGAGTGAGGACCTCCCCGATGACATCGGACGGGCGATCGCCCATTGGCTTCACCGCCTGGCGCATTCGCAGGAGGCGGGGCGGAATACGGCCAGCAGACGGTAGCGTCCAGGGCCGCGAGGCCGGCGGAGGGGCGTTCCAGCCGAACCTGCCTGTTGAGCCACCCCAGGCTTGCTTGCCATCCAGCGAAGCCGGGTTGTCAGTCGTGCCTTGAGGGGACGTGATGGCGGGTCGCTGGCAGGCAGGAGTCAGCTCCGGGCACCTGTCCAAAGGGGCTGCTTCACTGTGGTGACGCGTCGAGGCAAGCTGTCCGCCGTGTCGCGGCGCGCTCAACTGATTCTCATGCTCCTGGTGTCGGGGCTCCTGCACGTCGCGCTCTTCGTGGCGCTGTCGAGCAGCGAGTCCAACGACCGCCAGCGCCGCGTGGCACCGCGTGCCGTCGAGATGGAGGTCGTCTACCAGGACGTGACGCCTCCCCCCGAGCCGCCGGCGCCGGAGCCCCGCCAGCCGCCTCCTGACGAAGAGCCCCCGCGCCCGCCTTCGAAGAAGGAGGATCCGCCTCGCCACGCGGAGCGTCCGCGCCCCACCACGACGGAGGCCCCCGACACGTCCGAGGCACCTCTGCCCGAGGTCGCCCCAGCGGGCTCCGGCGAGCCGCCACCGGCCCTGGCGCTAGACGTCCCGCGCGACGTCCCTCAGCCACAGCAGCGTCCCAATCTGGAGCCACAGGGCCTGCTGGGAGGCGGCATGCTGCGCGGCAGCCCCCCTTCGACGGGACGGACGCTCCGCTCTGGTGAAGGCCCCGACCCGAAGGCCCTGGCGGCCCGGCAGGCCGAGGAGGCCCGGGTGCGTATGGACGGCTGGGCCCAGGACGCCGCCGCCACGGCACGCGCGTCGAGCGGCGCCACGCATCCCTACTTCGCGAAGTTGCGGGAAGGCTTCGCGAAGCAGTTGGTGAACCCGCCACCCCCGGACCTGAAGGTGTTGGGCTCACGGATGAAGCGCGAGCAGGTGGATGCCATTGCGCGCTTCGGAAAGACAGGCAGCCCCATTGTCGCCGAGCCCCGAGACCGCCGGTTGGAGCAGCGCAATCGCATGCAAGCGGCTGTCGAAGCCGGACGCGCGGCCAACATGTACATGGTGGACGTCACCACACCGGTGCTCGCGCTCGCGGCCATCGTCGAGGTCTGGCAGGCGCGCGACGGGAAGCTGCTCGACCTCAAGGTGCTCGAAGGCTCCGGCGACCCGAACTTCGACACCTGGGCCGTGTCCCAGCTCCGGGATGCGCTCGCCAGCGCCGAGGCGCCGAAGGCTGGAGGCGGCCTGGGCATCCGCGAGGACGGCATGCGCAGTCGATGGCGGCTGGAGGAATACCTTGGGAATCCGCGCGTGCAGATTCACCTGATTGGCGTCTATTGACCCTGCCGGACGCGGAGGTCTTCGAGGTCGTCACGACCCCGTGATGCCGGGGCGCTCGTCCTCCAGCATGAAGTCGACAATGTTCTTCCACGTCGACTCGAACTGGGGCCTGCGGAAGCCGGAGCCGGAGATGAGCCAGTCCACGTGCGGGGGCTGGTGCGCGGGCTGGTCGAAGTGGCCAATCGCATCCAGGTGGTCCGCGCGCACCGCGGCGAGCACCCGGCCATGCACCTGGGAGCGCGTGGGGACGATGCCGTCACACGCCGTGGGCCCCGGCATCGCGCCATACGCCTGCACCAGCGCCGCCGTCTGCGCGGGCGTGTGCAGCGGCAGCGCGGTGAGCGGCATCCGCTGCGTCTGCCCGTACGTCAGCGCGTAGATGGTGTGCGTGAGCTGCGCGTAGGGGTCCAATCCCGCGGCCATGCGCGTGCGCAGCGACGGTGGACGCGCCTGCGTCACCACCGAGCCATACCGCACGCCGGGCCGGTCCAACGTGCTGGCGTTGAACAGGTCGATGCCTTCCGGCGTGAGCTGCGGAATCAGCGAGGTGTCGTTGCCCACGTCGCTGAGGAACTTCGACACCGCGTCACGGCGCTCCGAGGAGAAGTCCCCCAGGAGCTGGTCATAGAGCTGGTCCAGCAGCGTGGGCTTCCACCCGAGCTGGTCATCCGCCCGCGCCAGCAGGTGTCCGAAGCGGAACACCACGCGCAGCGGCAGCCTGCCGAAGCGCAGCACGTAGACGGTGAAGAGCGACAGCAGCTTGAGGATGCGCTGTCCGAACAGGCCCATGAAGAACGTGGCCAGCGGCGTGCCCGCGTGCGGCGTGGACACGGACGTCACGGTGCGCACGCGCCTGGCGAAGGACTCCAGGTCCACGCCCTCCGCCACCTGCGCGCCGGGGCTGACGAACAGCCGCGCGTCCAGCCCGCCCGTCGAGTGGCCGATGAGGTGGATGGGCCCGTCGTCTCCAGAGGCCGTCTCCTGTACGGCCTTCAGCAGGTCCGCGGTGCGCGTGCGGATGGAGGCCGTGGGGTGGGACAGGACGATGATGACCTCCGACTCCACCTCCCTGCGGGCCAGCTCCGCCTTCAAGTAATCCAGGGCGTGGCCGAAGTAGATGAGCTCGCCCAGGTTGATGAAGCCGAAGAAACCGGGGACGAGGTAGACGCGATGCTTGCCTGGCATTGCCTCCACCATATCTGACGCGGCGCATGATACCTGTGGGGAATGCATCCTCCGCTCGGGGGTTGACGCGCGCCGGCCGTCAAGTTCAGAACCGGCAACCCCCACTCACAGTCACGACAGAAGGACGCCCGCACGTGGATCGCAGACTGCTCGCACTCGGCCTGCTCCTGTCCCTCCCCGCCTCCGCGGACGAGGGAATGTGGACCTACGACGCCTTTCCCTCCGACACGGTGAACAAGGCCTACGGCTTCACGCCCACGCAGGCGTGGTTGGACCACGTCCGCCTCGGCTCGGTGCGACTGGCCGGCGGCTGCTCCGCCAGCTTCGTGTCGCCAGAAGGCCTGGTGATGACCAATCACCACTGCATCCGCGGCTGCATCGAGGACCTGTCCTCGCCGAAGAAGGACCTGCTGGCCAAGGGCTTCTACGCGTCGAGCGCCGCGCAGGAGCTGCGCTGCCCCAAGGTGGAGGCCAACCAGTTGGTGGAGATGACGGACGTCACCGAGCGGATGAACGCGGCGACGAAGGGCCTCACCGGCGCGGCCTTCAACACCGCGCTGAAGAAGGAGACGGCCGCGGTGGAGGCCGCCTGCGCCACGTCCGGAGACGTGCGCTGTGACGTGGTGACGCTCTTCAACGGCGGCAAGTATCACCTGTACAAGTACCGCCGCTTCCAGGACGTGCGGCTCGTCTTCGCGCCCGAGTTCTCCATGGCCGCCTTCGGCGGTGACCCGGACAACTTCAACTTCCCGCGCTTCGGCTTCGACGCGGCCTTCCTGCGCGTGTGGCAGGACAACGCGCCCGCGAAGAGCCCGCACTTCCTGCCGTGGGCGAAGCAGGGCGCGAAGGAGGGTGACCTCGTCTTCGTCTCCGGCCACCCCGGTGGCACCGAGCGCAAGGCGACCATCGCCGAGCTGGAGTTCCAGCGCGACGTCAACCTGCCGTACACGCTGCTCCAGCTCGCCGAGCTGCGCGGCATGTTGCGCGAGTACGCCGGCGGTTCGGCGGAGCGCTACCGCACCACGCGCTCCATGCTGCGCGGCGTGGAGAACGGGCTGAAGGCGCTGCGCGGGCGGCACCAGTCGCTGGCGGACCCGGCGCTGCTGGCCGGCAAGCGTCAGGACGAGGCGGCGCTGCGCCAGAAGGTGGATGCCAACGCGCAGGTGAAGGCCGCCACCGACGGCGCGTGGGATGAAATCACCCAGGCGCTGGATGCGTACCGCCGCATGCTGCCCGACTACCGCATGAAGGAAGCCGGAGACGCCTATCCCTCCGAGCTCTTCCGCATGGCCCGGCACCTGGTGCGCGTGGCGGAAGAGAAGGACCGGCCCAACGCGGAGCGGCTGCGCGAGTACACCCAGTCCCAGCTCCCCACGCTGGAGCAGCAGCTGCTGCGCGACGCGCCGATTACGCCCGAGCTGGACCAGGCGCTGCTGACGTTCGGCCTCACCCGCGTGCGCGAGACGCTGGGCGCGGATGATTCCTTCGTCCAGTTGGTGCTCGGACGCGAGGCGCCCGCGGACCTGGCGCGCAGCCTGGTGCGTGGCACGAAGCTGCGGGACGTGAAGGTGCGCGCCGCGCTGCTCAAGGGCGGCAAGGCCGCGGTGGAGGCCTCCAAGGACCCGATGATTCTCTTCGCGCGCAAGGTGGACGCGGAGTCCCGCGCGGCGCGCAAGCGCTACGAGGACACCGTGGAGGCGGTGCTCAAGCGCAACGGCGAGCGCATCGCCAAGGCGCACCTCGCGGTGTACGGCACCTCCGGCTATCCGGACGCCACCTTCACCCTCCGCCTCAACCCGGGGCAGGTGAAGGGCTGGGACGAGAATGGCCGCCCCGTGGCGGCGCTCACCACCTTTGGCGGCGCGTATGAGCGGCACACCGGCAAGGAGCCGTACAAGCTCCCGGACACCTGGCTGAAGGCGCGTGGCAAGGTGCCACCCCAGACGCCGTTCGACGTGGCCACCACCAACGACATCATCGGCGGCAACTCCGGCTCGCCCCTGGTGGACCGTGACGGGCGCGTGGTGGGGCTCATCTTCGACGGAAACCTGCACTCGCTGGGGGGCCGCTATGCCTACGTCCCTGAGACGAACCGCGCGGTCGCCGTGCACGGAGAGGGCATCCTGGCGGGCCTGGAGCACGTCTACGGGGCCAGGCGCGTGGTAGACGAGCTGCGCACAGCCAGCGACGCCGCAGTCGTTCCCGCGAAGTAGTCGCGGTTCTCAAGACCTGAGAGGTCTTGTGGATTGGATTTGGGCTTTCTGAACGCCTTGGCCGCAGTGGCCAAGGCATGTCAGAGGGAGCAGGATAGAATCCGGTTCAAAGCTGAAAACCGGTTACTCATGGCTCCCTCCAAACCCAGTGACATTCCCCTCGGCACGGTGCTGAGGGAGACCTATGAGATTGCAGGCGTCCTCGGCCGAGGTGGCATGGGGACCGTCTTCCTGGCCAACCACCTGCGGCTGCGCGGACGGCAGGTGGCCATCAAGGTGCTGCGCCACGACGCGGGCATGGGGGCCGAGGCCTTCGTGCGCTTCCGGCGCGAGGCGGAGATTGCCTCGAAGCTGGGGCACCCCAACATCGTCGAGGTGCTCGACTTCGACAGCCTCGAGGACGGCTCGCCCTACATGGTGATGGAGTGTCTGCGCGGCATGCCGCTGTCGCGCAGGCTGCGCAAGGGCCCGATGACGCTGGAGGAGGTGTTCTCCTGCGCGCGGCAGATGGGCTCGGCGCTCCAGGCCGCGCACCGCGCGGGCATCGTCCACCGCGACCTCAAGCCGGGAAACGTGTTCCTCGTGCCCACCGAGGTGGGCGGCGTGATGATGGAGCATGTGAAGTTGCTCGACTTCGGCATCTCCAAGGTCATCGACTCGCAGAGCGTGCACACGCAGGGCGGCATCCTGCTGGGCACGCCGCAGTACATGGCGCCCGAGCAGGCCACCGGGAAGAACGGCGAGGTGGACCCGCGCACGGACATCTTCGCCTTCGGGTGCCTCGTCTACGAGATGCTGGCGCGTCGGCTTCCGTTCCGGGACAACGGCAACCTTCCGGAGCTCATCTACCGCATTGTCTATGATCCGCCGGAGCCCCTGGAGGCGTTGGTGCCGGGCCTGCCGGACCACGTCATCGCGGCGGTGGAGAAGTCGTTGGAGAAGCGCCCGGAGGACCGCTTCCCGGACGTGGCCAGCTTCATCTTCGCGCTGACGGGGCGCGCGCTCCAGACGATGGGCGAGGTGCCGATGCTCACGCCGCTGAGCACGCCGCAGCTCGCGGTGGAGCTGGCTCCGGAGTCGAAGCCGGAGACGGTGCCCGGCAGGCGCTCGGGACGCGGGACGAACGACGAAGACGCGAAGCCACAGGACGGGAACCCGCCATTCCGGGAGTCGGAGACGGTCAGCCTGGCCGCGCCGGTGCCCGCGGTGGTCCCGCCCCACGACGCCGCGACCATCGCCGAGGCGATGCCCTTGCCGGAGATGGAGGCGCCCCCGCCTCGGCCCGTCGTGGCGCCCGCGGACGTCGTGCCCGCGCCCATCGCCCGTTCGCCCGTGGCGAGGCCGCACTCCGCGGCGTCTCCGGGGCCCAAGCGGACGCAAGGGGAACCCCCGCCGGAGAAACCCCTCGCACCTGCTCCGTTGCCGCGCCGCACTGACGCGCCACCCCCACGTCCGCCAGCAGGGGACGCGCAGGCCGGTGCCGCGTCACCGAAGGTGGTCCCCGCGCCCATCGCGCGGGCGCCCGTGGCAGGGGGCCCGTCCGCGTCTGGCGCTGCCCGGAATGGACCGCCCTCGCCAGGCGCGGGCGCGGTGGGGTCGACCGTGTTGCTGCATTCGAAGACGGGCGTGGCCCAGTCCGCCTCGCCGGGCGTGCTCGCCGCCCAGCCAAAGCGGAAGCTGACGCCGCTCACGGTGGCGATGATGGTGGCGCTCGTCGCCGCCGTGGCCTTCGCCGTGTGGCCACGGCCGGATCCACGCGTGGAGGCGTCCGGAAATCGCGCCGCGCCCGCTGCTGGCGCGGAGTAGCGTCCTCCCTACGTGGAGGCGTCAGGTGCGATGACCGAGAGTGTCTCGAGCGCGAGGCCGTGCTCGGGCTGAATCCAGAACGTGCCTCGCCCCTCGGGCGACCAGCCGAGCCTCCTGGCCAGCAGGATGGCCTCGCGGGCGTCACGTGGCAGGGCGGCCGAGTCATCCGTCATGCCGTTGCCTTTCCCCTCGAGGTTCACCGCCAGCATGGGACCGACCTTCCGGTCCTCCTCCGTCTGGAACCAGGCGCGGATCCGGACGACCCGGACGCCGGACACGTAGCGCCAGTCCCCGACCCACGCGTACGCCAGGCCGTCGACCACCAGCTTCCGGTGCTTCTTCTTCACGGTACTGAACCCTCCAGCGCCCCTCGAATATCAGCCAGGCAGGACCGTGGGGCCGTGCCCTGTCAGGACTCGGACCGAACCCGACCTGCTGAGTTCGAGGCCCGACACGCCCGGACAGGACGCAGCAGGGCGTTGGTGCGGCGCGTCAGGGATTACGTATCCTGATGAGGACTGACACGTCGGTTCCTGTCATGTCGAACACCGAGCGTATGCGGGCACAGGGAGGGCAAGGGGCCCTCGGGGGGAGCCTGTCATCGCCGGTGGACCCACCGTGTACGGCCACGTCCCCCCGGGGCGGACGGCCGTCCAGGGCCCGGTTCCAGCCGGGAGGGGGCTCGGCTGGGACCGGGGGCCCTGTGTGATGTAGCATCGCTGACAGTGCCGGGGGGAAAGGGGAGATGCGCGATGGTGGTGGAGGCTCCAGAACCCGGGAAACTATCGGCGATTCTCTTCACGGGCATTGAAGGCCCTGATGGGCTCTCATGGCGTGACGAATCGCTCCAGAACGACATGCGGGATGAGCATGCGCTGCTCGTCCGTGAGTTGTTGCCGCGCCATGGAGGGCGCGAGGTGAAGCGGCTGGAGGATGGCTTCCTCCTGGAGTTCGAGGGCGGCCCCGCGGCGGTGGACTTCGGTCTGGAATTGCAGCGCGTCCTGGACGCCCGAAATGGAGACGTGTCCGCCGAGCGCCGGGTCGTCCTCCGTGTGGGTGTCCACCTGGGGATGGTGGTCCACCGCGACGGTGACGTGTTTGGAGAAGGCGTCAACCTGGCCGCGCGCATCGAGGCGCTGGCCCGTCCCGGCACGCTCTATGTCAGCGAGACGGTGGCGCGTCAGGTGGAAGGCCGCCTGGCTTCACCGCCGGTTCGCCTGGGCCGTGGCGAGATGAAGAACATCCGGTTGCCCGTGGCCGTCTACCGCATCGACCCGCCCGAGCACCGCCGCCGGATGCCGCTGCTGTCGCGCATGCGCTCCTTCTGGGGGCGCCGGAGCGCGGCGAACTGACGCGCACAAGCGCGGGCGGGCCTGGGCGAGCGGCGTTATAGAGGCCGCCCCATGCCCCAGCTCACGCTCGTCGTCGGTTCGAAGAACTACTCATCCTGGTCCCTGCGGCCCTACCTCGCGCTGGCCCACACGGGACAGCCCTTCCAGGAGGTGGTGATTCCGCTGGCTGCACCGGACACTGATGACCGGATTGCCCGGTACTCCCCCAGCAAGCGCGTGCCGGTGCTCCAGCACGGCGACCTGACCATCTGGGACTCGCTGGCCATCTGTGAGTACCTCGCGGAGGCCTTCCCCCAGGCCCAGCTGTGGCCCCAGGACACGGCGGCTCGCGCGGTGGCCCGCGCCGTCACCGCGGAGATGCACTCCGGCTTCAGCGCGCTCCGGCAGCACATGAACATGAACCTGCGCGCGCGCAGCCCGGGCAAGGGCCGTGCGCCCGGCGTGGCGGAGGACATCGCCCGCATCCAGGCCCTCTGGAATGACTGTCGCGGCCGCTTCGGCCAGGGCGGGCCCTTCCTCTTCGGCCGCTTCTCCATCGCGGATGCCTTCTACGCGCCCGTCGTCACCCGCTTCGTCACCTACGACGTGGCGCTGGACGCGGTGAGCGCGGCCTACCGCGACGCGGTGCTCTCGCTGCCCGCGCTCCAGAAGTGGACCGAGGAAGGCCGGAGCGAGCCCGGCATCCCGAAGTACGAATGAGCCTTCGCTCCAAGCGCGCTACCTGCTCGCGGGGGCCGGCGTCACCTCTTCGATTCGGGTGGCGCCGTCCTGGTCCACCGCGAGCTTCAGGTGGGGCGTGCCCTTCGCATCATGCAGGACGATGCTCGCCACGCCCTCCTCCACGCCGATGACGATGCGCTCCTTCCAGTCGTGCCGGAAGGTGATGTTGGGCTTGCCCTGGATGAGCCCCATGCACATCGCCTCGTAGCCTTCCTCGCTGTCGAAGCAGAGGCCGTTGATGCCGATGCTGTCGAGCATCCCGAGCCCGCCGACCTCCTGTCCGGACGCGTTCATGAACTGGATGCCGTAGGCCGTTACCGCGCGCTTGAGCCCCTTGGGGTCGGGCATGGGCGCCGCGATGCGGATGCGCGCCTGTCCGTGCTCGTCGACGATGTTCAGCTCACGCACGGACAGCGACGCGGCAGCGGGGGCGGTGTTCACGCTCGTGCACGCGCCGAGCAGACCCAGGGCACAGCAGCCCGCCCACATCGACAACCGGGGGAGAAGGGAAGGGGACATCGCGAGCAGACCTTTCGGAGGACGTCGGGGGAAGGACGCCACCGTAGGGAGCCCGCACAACGCCAGGGCCATGGCGGTGCGGTCGTTTCGTCACGCTTCGGTCATGGCTGTCAGCCCAGCGCGCCGTCGCGCACGCGCGCGAACAGCGCGTCGTAGTGGCCTTCCGCGTAGAGCCGCACCAACTCCGGGTAGCGGCCCTGGCGCAGCTCGCGCAGGTACGCGTACTTCGTGGCGTGGTAACCCGCGACCGCCCATGCCAGGTGGGAGGCCTCCGCGCCGCCGCGCCACAGCGCGCCCTTCAGCAGACAGTCGCGCGCCCAGGACGCCAGGCGTTGCACGCCCACGGGCTTGAGGCCGCGCTGCTCGGCATGGGCGCGCAGGGCCCACAGCAAGGCATAGCGGTCCTCCTTCTGCGCGCGGTACTCCACCGACGTGGCGAAGCGGTGCTCGATGAAGGCGCGGACGCGTCCGCCCGCCAGCTTCGGCAGGGCCTCGTGGACAATCTGCTCCGGCCGCCACACGGCCTTGTCCCGGCGCACCAGCCGCGCTCGCCACTGCGTCCGGTAGCGGAAGCGGTGCGTCCCCAGCTCGGCCCAGTCGCGGCGGGGCAGCCGGTACACGGCCTCCGTGGGCGAAGAGGCCTTCCACGCCCGCAGCGTCTCCACCGCCTCGGGTCCCAGCAGCTCGTCCGAGTCGAGGAAGAAGACGTAGTCACAGGGCGCCAGGGCATTCACCGCGGCCGCGCGCGCGGCGCCGTAGCCCCGCCACGCATGGGACACGGAGCGCGCGCCCAGCGAACGCACCAGCTCCGCTGAGCCATCCGTGGCCCCGGAGTCCAGCGCCACCACGTCATCGCAGAGCGCCAGCAGCCCGCGCAGGCACGGCTCCAGCGTGTCCCGGTTGTTCCGGTGCAGGACGTATCCGCTCAGCTTCATAGACCCAGGGCCTTGAGCTGCGCGTCGAAGGCATCGGCGGTGGTGAAGAGCCGGCCTTGAATCCCCACGGCCTCGGCGGCCTGGACGAATTCGGGCAGGTCGTCGAAGAAGACGGCCTCCTCCGGGGCGCAGCCCACGCCCGCCAGCGCGAGCCGGAAGATGTCCGGCTCCGGCTTCACGTGGCCCACCTCGCAGCTCATCACCACGCTGTCGAAGCGCTGGAGCACCGGCAGCAGCGGGCGCAGGTAGGCGACGTGCAGCGCGTTGGTGTTGGACACCAGCCCCACGCGCACCCGGCCCAAGAGCGACTCCACGCGAGGCAACACGGCGTCATGCAGCGTGAAGTGGCTGCTCCACAGCGGGGCGAACACCGCCATGGGCAGGTCCACGTCCAGCGCGCGGCACACGTCCTGGCGGATGCCCTCCGCGCCCAGCACGCCCCGGTTGGCGTCCGTCCACCCCGCGCCCGTCAGCCGCCGGGCCACCTCCGCGGCCTCCAGGCCCGCGCGGGCACCCAGCCGGGAGAAGAGCAGGGTGTTGTCGTGGAAGACGAGGACGTTGCCCAGGTCCAGCAGCACTGCCTTCACCTGCGCCATGCATGCTCCTTCAGATGCGATAAGCGCGGGCCACGTCCTGCATCTGCTCGGATACATCCTGGAGCAGCTTCGCCGCCCGGGTAGTGGCCGCCAGGCTCTCCTGGGTGTCGTTCATCATGGAGGACAGGTCCGTGACCGCGCTGAAAATCTGGGCGATGCCCGCGTTCTGCTGACTCACCGCGCCGGCAATCTGCCGCACCGCGGTGGCGTTGTCCTGGATGATGGCGGCCAGCTCCTTCAGCCGCTCGCCGGTGCCGCGCACCTGCTCCAGGCCGCTCTCCATATGCGTGTAGCCCTGCTCCGTCATCTTCGCGGTGGAGAGGATGGCGCTGCTCAAATCGCCCAGGATTTCGCGCACCCGGTCCGTGGCCTGGATGGACTGGTCCGCCAGGCTGCGAATCTCGCGCGCCACGACGCCAAAGCCCTTGCCGTGCTCGCCGGAGCGGACGGACTCGATGGCGGCGTTGAGCGCCAGCATGTTGGACTGGTCCGCCAGGTCCTTCACTGTCTGGGTGATTCCGCCAATCTGCTGCGTGCGCTCGTTGAGCTGGGCGATGCGCTCCGTCATCTGCTCGGCCTGGGACAGGATTTCGGAGAAGCCGCCCAGGCTGTCCCGGATGGCCCCTTCGCCCGCGCGTCCCACCTCTTCGGCCATGGAGGCGCGCTTGAGCACGTCCTCCGCCTTCTCCGAGGCCAGCATCGACGTCTGCTTGATTTCCTGCGCCGTCACCTGCGTCTGCTGGAGGGCCGCGGCCTGACGGGCCACGTTGCGCTCCTGCTGCGTCGACGCCGTCTGCAGCTCCGCCACCGTCTCACTGAGCACTCGCGTGCCGGTGTGCAGGCTCTGCGCCGTCTCCCGCAGCTGGAACACCAGCAGGCCGAAGGCGCCGGCCAGCTCGCCCACCTCGTCGTTGCCGGCCTTCACGTCCAGCGTCTGCGTGAGGTCGCCCTCGCTCACCAGCCGCGTCACCGCCGCGCGCAGGGCCAGCACGGGACCGGAGATGCGGTGCGACAGCAGCCACGCGCCCACGACGGCCAGCACGATGAAACCCACCGCCATCAACAGCGCCACCCGGCTCACGCGCACCACCGGGGCGTAGGCCTCCGCCGGGTCCACGCGCGCCACGAAGTGCCAGCCGTCGGCCACGTCGCGCACGTCCGTGCCGTTGACGGCCGTGACGGCCAGCAGCGCGTCATTGCCCTGGGCGTTCGCGCCGCGCGAGTCGTACATCGGCGTGCCGTCCGGCCGCTGGAGGGTAATCGAGAAGCTCTTCAGTGCGCGCTGATGGGCACGGGCCAGCGCCGGTTGCACCAACTGGTCCACGTGCGCCCAGTCGAAGGCGGCCAGCAGCACACCCATCCGGTGCTTGGAGACCGGGTCCAGCACCGGGAAGGCCAGCGACAGCACGTGGCCGGTGAAGATGGGGTGCTCCTCGGTGATGCCCTCGCTGCTGGTGCGCCCCTGCTGGGCCTCCGCGAACCAGGGGCTGCGCCGCACCTCGTCCTGCCGGCGCAGGTATTCGTCGCGCAGGGCGGGGGTATTGGCGGAGATGGCGCGGCCGGTGTCGTCGAAGACGACGATGCCGTTGAGGGTGAGGTAGCGGCTCTGGAGCACGCCGAGCATGGCGTCGGCGGGCGACACGTCACCCCGCAGCGCGGCACGGACCGCGGGGTCCTCGGCCCAGCCGCGGGCGCTCGCCTCCCGTTCGGCCAGCGTCGACTCCAGCAGGTCCTTCACGCCTTCGGCCTCGCTCAGCAGCGACGCGTGAATCTGCTCTTCCATCACCTGCCGCGCGCTACGGGCCTGGAGCCAGGTCAGCGTCAGCAGCGGGACGACCGACAGCAGCGTCGCGTAGAGCGTGAGGCGTCCACGAAGGGACTTGGTTCCAGGAAGAGAAAGGGCCATGTGGCGCGGCGGGCAGCGTGCGGGGGCCTCCCAGAAAGGTCGGCTCCCGTCCTATAGCAGAGCCCCGCGTCTCCAGGGCACCCCCGCGCCTGCCTGCTCAGATGACAGGCACCCGGTTGGGCAACTCCTTCGCCGGGACGTTGGAGTAGTCCGAGTCCACGTCCAGGAGGACGCGCTGCCGGACCCGGGCGCTCAGCGAGCGGCGAATCCTCCCCAGGAATCCCGGCGGCGCCGCGATGACCAGCTTGTCGAAGTCGTGCCGGTCATGTGCCTTGTCCAGGAACACGGACAGCTCGCGGGCGAAGCGGTCGTGCTCCAGCTCCCGTCGCCCATTGGGCTCGTTCTCCGCCGGCGGGCCGTGCAGGGTGCCGGCATTGGGGTTGTCCGCCTGCTCAATCAGCTCTGCCTGACGGGCCCGACTCTCGTCGTGGTGGAACTCCTCCACCAGCCGCCAGTCCTCTTCCGCCTTCGCGTCCGTCGCGAAGAGGCGGGCCCGGCTTGCGTTCCCCACCAGAATCCAGAGCGTCCCATTCGCCATGTCGTGCATCTCCTTGCGCTATAGAGTGGGAGATGCGGACCCCTCGGGGCCAAGGCAAGCTTCCCCAGACGAGCCGCACGCCCGCCGAGCGCAGGGCAGGCAGCCAGACCGCGCGCCATTGACGGGTTTTGCGGGGACTGAGGGCGCCACGGGCGCCTCATTCCGTTGCGCGGAGCGTCGCGATACAAGGGGGCCATGCGTATTCCCGTTGCTCCCGTCACCGCCCTGCTGGCGCTCGCGCTGCTGGCTGCTCCCTCGTGGGCTCAGGAGCAGGGTGGGTTGGGTCTGGACCTCACCTCGGACGCCCCCGCCGAGCAGCAGGGAATGGACATTGGGTTGGACCTGCGTCCCAGCAATGCCAACGCGGACTTGCTGCCTCGCTTCGCGTTGGTGGGGCTCTACGCGACAGAGCGCGCGGGCGCGCAGCAGGCGTCGAGCTGGGTGGAGGCCCTGGCGCGCGGGGCGCTGTCCTCCGCCATGGTGGCGCAGGCGTCGGACCTGGTGGAGACGCGTGAGCGGCTGGCGGAGGGCCACGACGCGGCGGTGCGCTGCGCGGAGGCCGCGTGCTTCGCCGAGCCCGCGGAGTTGCTGGACGCGGACCTGCTGACCACCGCGCGTCTGTCTTTGGAGGACGCGGGCTGGACGTTGCGGACGTGGACCTACGACAGGGATCGCCGCGTGGTGCACGAGGACTTCGTGACGGGGCGCAACCCTCGCGACGAGGACTTCGTGAACGAAGCCGCCGCGATGTTGTCCAAGCGCCTGACGGCGTTGGCCCGGCCTCGCGCGATGCTGACGGTGAACGTCAACGTGCCGCAGGCGGTGGTGAAGGTGGGCGAGCGCATCGTGGGCGTGGGCAGCGTGGAGGTGCGTCAGGCGCCCGGTCCGGTGGTGTTGGAGGTGTCCGCCGACGAGTACGGCACCCACGCGCGCACCCTGGACCTCAAGCCCGGCGCGCGAGAGACGGTGGACGTCATGCTGGAGATTTCCGGCCCGGCGCCGGATGGGCCTCCCGATGATTCCGTGGCTGGCGTGGCGTCTTCCCGGAAGGCGCCTCGCAAGTCCCTGTTCAAGCGGCCCGCCCTCTACACGGCGCTGCTGGGGCTGGCCGCGGTGGGCGCGGGTGTGGTGATGGGCATGGCCGCCAAGGACGTGGAGAAGCGCGGGGGCGACGCGGATGGGGATGGCGTGTTCGACGTCACCCGCAAGGAGCGGCTGGACGCGCAGTCGCAGGCGAACCTGGCCACGGCGCTGCTGGTGGGCGGCGGCGCGGTGACGGCGGGCAGCGTGGCGTGGCTGGTGGTGGTGCCCGCGCGCAGCGCGCCCGCATCGACGTCCGTGGCGCCTGGAAGCAGCGGCGGCGCCTCCACGTCCCTGCACCTCATGGTCGGCGGGAGTTTCTAGAGCCTATGAAGACCTTCGAATCCCGGCTGCGCGTGTGGTGTGGCCTGTTGCTCGTCGCGGGCGCGGTGGGCTGTACGGTGAATTTCCCGGACGACGTGCCCTACACGTGCACGGAGACCGCCGACTGCGGCGGTGACGGCTACGTCTGCACGTCCCTGCCAGACAACGGGCCGCGGTACTGCTGCCTGCCGGACCCCGCGGAAGTCTGCAACGGCCTGGACGACGACTGCGACGGCCTGGTCGATAACCTGGAGACCGCCTGCTACACGGGGCCGGAAGGCACGCTCGACGTGGGTCTCTGTCACGCCGGTGAGTCTATCTGTACCCGGGATGCGAGCATCGCGTGCGTGGGGGAGGTGCTGCCCGGCCTCGAAACCTGCAACGGCCTGGATGACGACTGCGACGGGGCGGTGGATGAGGACTTCGACCTGAAGACGGACCCGGGCCACTGCGGCGCCTGCAACAATGACTGTTCCTTCCTCCAGGACTGCGTGAATGGCGAGTGCGTGCGCCGGCAGGAGCTGGACTGCGCCAACGGTCAGGACGACGACGGGGACGGCTTCACGGACTGCCAGGACCGCGCGGACTGCCCCACAAATACGCAGTGCGGGCCTCTCAGGTCGGCTGACGAAAACGATTATCCTCGCTGCCAGGTGAACGGAGTCTGTCTGTGATGAATCCGGCTCCCGCGCGTCACTGTCCGCCATCCCGCACTCACCGAGGGTGGGTGGCGTCCCTGGGAAGACAGAGTGCAGATCCAGGGTTGCTGTTTGCCCCGGACATGGAAATTTCTTCTCACCATGGGCTCCGATGACGCCTTCATGCAGACCGTGCAGTCCAGGGCCGAGGCCACCGTGAGTGACGCGGGGGCCCGAGCCAGTGACGAGCTCCAGGAGGGCTCCACGCTGGGGAACTACCAGTTGGAGCAGTTCCTGGGCGAAGGGTCCATGGGCCGGGTGTTCCAGGCGCGGCACACGCGGCTGGGGCGCCAGGTGGCGCTCAAGGTCCTGCGGCCGGAGCACGCGCGGGACGGCGGCTTCGTGCGGCGCTTCTTCCAGGAGGCCCGCACCGTCAATCAAATCAACCACGAGCACATCGTGGAGATTTTCGACTTCGTCGACGAGAGCGCGACGGGCGGGCACGTCTACTGCGTGATGGAGCTGCTGCGCGGGCAGAGCCTGAGCTCGCTGGCGCAGGCGGAGCCGCTGACGCTGGCGCGTATCCAGCGCTTCGTGGTGCAGGTGTGCGCGGCGCTCGGCGCGGCCCACCAGGTGGGCGTGGTGCACCGGGACGTGAAGCCGGACAACCTCTTCGTCATCCACCGCGCGGGCCAGCCGGACTTCGTGAAGGTGTTGGACTTCGGTGTCGCGAAGCTGCTCACCGCCGAGGGGGGCACCACCGGGACGGTGGACGGCACCATCATCGGGACGCCCGCGTACATGGCGCCGGAGCAGGCCGCGGGCCTGCCGGTGGATGCGCGCTCCGACATCTACGCGGTGGGCAACATCCTCTACGAGCTCATCTCCGGAAAGCCGCCCTTCCAGGCGCCGGCCTTTGGCCATCTGGTGGTGCAGATCATCACCCAGCCGCCGCCGCCGCTGCCCTCGCACCTGCCGTCCGGTGAGCCCGTGCCGCCGCAACTGGCGGAGCTGGTGATGCGCTGCCTGTCGAAGGAGCCCGAGGCCCGGCCGCAGAGCCTGGCGGAGGTGACGACAGCGCTCCTCCTGTTGCCCGCGTCCGCCCAGGCGCTGACGCCCGCGCCCGCGGAGCTGGCGCTGGAGGCCTCCGAGCGGCCCACGCACAAGGTGCGGGTGGCGGTGACGGGGCGCTGGCACCGCCAGGCGGTGGTGACGGTGGGGACCGCGGCGTTGGTGGTGGTGGCCGCGGTGGTCACCTGGTCCGGCATGCAGCCGGAGCCCGCTCCCGCCGCGGCCCCAGTGGCCCATGCGGCCGACGTCGTGGCCCGGTCTGTCGCCGAAGCTCCGGCCGCGCCCGCCGCCGCGCTCCAACTGCTTCCGCCCGTCACGCTCACGGTGCGCTCCTTCCCGGAGGGCGCGCAGGTGCTGCGCCTGGACACGGGCGAGCTGCTGGGCGTGACGCCGCTGGTGAAGCAGGTGTCCGGTGAGTCCGCGCCGCTGCGCCTGCGCGTGGAGCTGGCCGGCTATGCCCCGCTGGAGCGGATGGTGAACCTGGACAAGCACGCCGAGCTGGAGGTGCCGCTGGTGAAGGCGCTGCCTTCGCCCCGGCAGAAGCCCGCGGCCGGGACGCAGCGCGCGACAGACAAGAAGAGCCGCGCGCGCCCTGTCACGCAGTAGGTGTCGCGGTGGCCCCGCCCTGGGAGGCGGGGCCTGGGCCCGCTCAGCGGGGCGCCGCCGTCTGGGCGAGCACCTGGGCGGCGATGCGGCCAATGCGCTCGTTGAAGTCCTCCGCCTCGTGGAAGGTGAGGCGCACGTCACCCACATGAAGCTGCGCGCCGGGCTGGAGCACGGTGGGCTGCTCCGGCTCCAGGGCCGTGCCGCCCAGCGTCACCGGCCGGGAGGCGGCCACGCGCGTCACCGACCAGCGTCCTTCCAGGGTGGGGGACAGGTGGAGCTGCTCGCGCGACACGGTGGCGTCATTGACGACCAGCGCGTTGTTCGAGGCCCGGCCCAGCCGCAGCGGACTGCCGTCCGTGTGGCCCACCAGTTCGAAGCACAGTGCGTCACCGGCGGGCAGGCAGTCCCGCAGGTCCGTCAGCGGCAGCCGCGTGGCGGCCACGTTGCCCTCCACCACTTCGGGGACATTCCAAGCGCCCGCCTCCCACACCAGCCACGGGTGTGGGTACTTGGCGCGAAACTTCTCCTTGAGAGCCATGTGCTGCCTCACGAGCAGCGAGAGCAGCAGAGCGCGAGCCATGCGGGTTGAATAGCCTTCCTCCCCCGTCGCGGCCCGAGAACGTGCGCGTGGGGGGCCATGGGATGTCAACGAATGGCCAGATGCCGGGTGGGATGCCCCACTCGCGCCCGGGCCGACCCCTGTAGTACACCCGCGACCGGCTCCTGTCCCCCGGACAAGGCATCCCCGCCTCCTGGAAGATTCGATGCGTCGCCTGCTCGCCGCCGTGTTCTGCGCCGCTGCCGTGCTGGCGGCTTGTGAAGACGATTCCCCACCGCCTCCCACGCCGCCGCCTCCCTCCACGGAGACGTACCCGGACGCCGGCACGCGCCCGGACGCGGGCACCCAGGAGCCGTGGGCCTGCCAGCGGAGCACGACGGTGCACAACGCGCCCATGAGGCTGCTCACCCGGCTGCAGTTGGAGATGAGCCGCGCCACGTCCTCCGCGCAGCGCACGGAGGCCATCGACCGCTTCGTGGCGGAGGTGGAGGAGCAGGGCGGCCGGCCCCTGGTGAGTGACGTCAAGGCGGGTCGTCCTCGCGTGGCCTTCTTCGTGCGAGGCGAGGCCGGCCGGGACACCTTCGTCGCCGGCGACTTCAACGGCTGGGCCGCCACGGCCACGCCGCTGGTGCAGGTTCGGGACACCGACCTGTATGTGGCGGAGGTGGAGGTACCGCGCACCGGCCCGCAGCCGTACAAGCTGGTGAAGGACGGCGACTTCATCGCGGACCCGGGCGCGCGCAACGTCGCGTGGGACAACTTCAACCGGTACGACGTGGGGCAGTTCAACTCGCTCATCTACCCGGAGCTCCAGGACGCCGCGAAGGGCCGGCTCACCGCGTGGTACGACGTGCCCGCCACGGTGTTGGGGGATGTGCGCGACGTCTTCGTCTACACGCCGGCGGCGTATGACGGGCGGGAGTGCCCGGCCCTGCCGGTGATGTACCTCCACGACGGCAACGAGAGCCTGACGCGCGAGTCCTTCGCGGAATCGGCGGACACGCACTACGCGGCGCGGCCGGAGGACTCGGCGGTGCTCGTATTCGTGGCGCTGCCGGACCAGTCCGTGCGTCTGGCGCAGTACACCTTCCCGCCCGCGCGCGCGCCGGGCTGGCCCACGCCGCGCGGGGATGACTACCTGGCCTTCCTCCGTGACGACCTGATGCCGCGCGTGGAGGCGTCCTACCGCGTGAAGACGGGCCCGCGGGAGACGGGCATCGCCGGCGCGTCGCTGGGCGGCCTCATCTCCGTCTACGCGGGCTTCCAGATGCCGGAGAAGTTCGGCTTCGTGGGCTCCCAGTCCGGCACGCTGTTCTGGCCCCACGACGGGGAGGTGGACCGCGACGACGGCAACGCGATGATTCTCCGCGCGGGCCAGGAGCCGGTGGTGCCGGTGCGCTTCTACGTGGACCACGGCTCACCCGTGGCGGGCTGCACGCGGGACGGCGAGGAGGGTGGGGACGACTGCCAGTCCAACCTGCAGTTCGTGGAGGCGCTGCGCGGCCGCGGCTACGGCGTGGCCCACTGGAACGAGCCCGGCGCCGAGCACGACTGGGCCTTCTGGAAGCGGCGCCTGCCGAAGCTGCTGTGCAACTTCCGCAACGAGGCCCCAGCGGTGTGCGGCCTGTAGTCTGGCCTCACAGCTTCGCGACGATGGCGCGGGCCAGCCGGCCCGCGGCCCCCGCATCGAGCGACAGGAACAGGCGCGGCTCGGTGGCCTCCAGCTCTTGCAGCCGCGCCTGGCCCGCGTTGTCGGTGGCCACGTCCACGCGGGCGTAGAGCAGGGGGCGGCCCACCGCTTCCAGCACGGACTCTGCCAGCCGCAGCTCGGCCGCGTCCTCGGGCGTGAAGGCGGTGGGCTCGGAGAAGCCGCGCGGCGCGTCCAGCAGCGTGGGTGGCCGGCGCACCGCGTGGCTGAGGACGCCGTCGAAGAAGACGTAGCTGCGCTCGCCCTCCGTTTCGAAGGCGGTGAGGTAGGGCTGCACCATGACATCGCCCTCGCGAGTCATTTCCGCCAGCCGGGCGGTGGCGACGTGGGCCTCCGCGCGCGGGAAGATGTGCGTCTTGAGCGCTCCCGCGGACACGGCGGGCTTGAGCACCACCGCGTCCCAGCCGTGCCTGAACGCTAGCTCGCCCACATCGAGCGTGTCTCCCTTCCGCACCCAGGTGGTGGGCGTCACCAGCACGCCCTTCTCCTCCAGTTCGCGCAGGTAGTGCTTGTGCGTGTTCCAGCGCAGCACGGGCGCGGGATTGTGGAGCTGCGTGAGGCGGCCCACCTTGTCCGCCCAGGCGACGAAGGCGTCGCGGCGCAGGTGGCTGTCCCACGTGTTGCGCACCAGGGCCAGCCGCACCGTCTTCCAGTCCATGGCCGGGTCATCCCAGACGACGGGCCGGGCCTCCACGCCCAGGGCCGCGAGCGCGGGCAGCAGCGATGCGTCAAAGGCATCGAGTTGAGGCAAGCCTTCGAAGGTGAGGACGGCGACGTCCATGACGCGGGCTCCCGGTGTTGAAACGTGCAGCGGCTTGTAGCGCGTGCGGCGCCTGTGCGCAGGGCTCTCGCGGTGCGTCAAAACAGGGTGCGGGCCAGTCCGACAGGTAGGCACTGAACGTCCCGTACTTGAGGTGAGGCGAGCGGCGTACTCCACGGCACATTCGGGTGGGCGGACGCTCGGGAACTGGACCTGTGCGGTCAGGTGTCGCTGAAATGTTTCAAGGGGTACGCTCTTCGCGTGCCAAGGACCTGTCACCTTCCCTCCGGCCGGCTCCGCCGGGAGACCCACGAGATGCGAATGTCCCCACGTTTATTACTCGCCGCGCTAGGCGCGGTCCTCCTCTTCCACGCTGGATGCGGCGACGAGCCTGGTTGTGAGGGGGCGAGCTGCAACCCGCAAGCGGTCTGCGGCAACAACGTCGTCGAGCAGGGCGAGCAGTGCGACGACGGCAACAAGGTGGACGGCGACGGCTGTGAGTCCAACTGTACGCCGACGCCCGCGCCGGGCGCGGTATGTGGCAACGGCAAGCTGGAAGGCGAAGAGGTCTGTGACGACGGCAACACGGTGGACGGTGATGGCTGTCAGGCGAACTGCACGCCGACGCTGACCCAATGCCCCGCGGCCAACGCGCCCGCGCTCCCCGACGGCGCCACCTGCGCGGTGACGCAGCCGGGCTCCGCCGCGCGCCTCTTCACGGGCGTGGTGCTGAAGGACGGCGAGACGCTGGTGGGCGGCCAAGTGCTGGTGGACGCGCAGGGTGTCATCCAGTGCGCCGCCTGTGATTGCTCCGCCGCGGCGGGCGCCGCCGAGGCCACGCAGGTCTCCTGCCCCGGTGGTGTCATCTCCCCGGGCCTCGTGAATCCGCACGAGCACATCACGTATCCGATGGAGCCGTACGTCGGCTCCGAGGAGCGCTACGAGCACCGCCACGAGTGGCGCACCGGCCGCAACGGCCACACGCGCATCAACAGCCCGAGCGCGGATGCCGCGGACAATATTCGTTGGGGCGAGCTTCGGCAGATGATGGCGGGCGCGACCACCATGGCGGGCGCGGGCGGCCAAGCCGGTCTGCTGCGCAACGTGGACGTGACCAACGTCGCGCTCCAGGAAGGTCTGGACGAGGGCGTGGTGGACTCCGACACCTTCCCGCTGGGTGACACCAGCGGCAACCTGATTGCGTCGGGCTGTGGCTACGGCTCGATGCCGACGACGAGCTCGCTGCCGCGCTCGGCCGCGTACCTGCCGCACATCTCCGAGGGCATCTCCACCGCGGCGCTCAACGAGTTCCTCTGCCTGTCTACGGGCCAGAACAACGTGATGCAGCCGCGCACCGCCGTCATCCACGGCATCGGCCTGACGGCGAAGGAGATTCGCGTCATGGCGGAGAATGGCACCGGCCTCATCTGGTCGCCCCGCTCGAACATCTCGCTGTACGGCGACACGGCCATGGTGACGGCCTACAAGAACCAGGGTGTCACCATCGCGCTGGGCACCGACTGGCTGCGCTCCGGCTCCATGAACCTGCTGCGCGAGCTGCAGTGCGCGGACTACCTCAACACCTCGCACTACGCGCGGACCTTCAGCGACGAGGACCTCTGGCGCATGGTGACGTCGAACGCGTCGGACCTGGTGGACACGTTCGAGAAGACGGGCCGCATCGCCGAGGGCAAGGTGGCCGACCTGGCCATCTTCCAACTGCGCACCTTCGCCCATTCGCCGCACCGCGCGGTCGTCACCGCCAACCCCGAGCACGTGGTGCTCACGATGCGGGGTGGCAAGGCGCTCTACGGTGACCAGGCGCTGATGGCCGGGCTCCGCGGCGCGGATACCTGCGACACGCTGGACGTGTGCGGCGCCTCGAAGGAGGTCTGCCTCCAGTCCGAGATTGGCAAGAACCTGGCGGCGCTGACGTCGGGCGCCACGGCGAAGTACCCGCTGTTCGCGTGCGGCACGCCGGAGAACGAGCCGACGTGCTCGCCCCGCCGTGCCTCGCTGGACTCGCGCTGGCCGGCTGTCGTGAACAACTCCACCAGCTACACGGGCGAGGTTCGCGCCGCGGACAAGGACGGGGACGGGCTGGTGGACTCCGTCGACAACTGCCCTGCCATCTTCAACCCCATCCGCCCCATGGACAATGGCAAGCAGGCGGACTCGGACGGTGACGGGATTGGCGACGCGTGCGACCCTTGCCCGCTGGAGGAGGGCAATGCCTGCACCACGTTCACGGTGGGCGACGATGACCACGACGGCATCTCGACGTGGCTGGACAACTGCCCGTTCGTGGCCAACCCGGACCAGGCGGACGCGGACGGCGACGGCAAGGGCGATGCGTGCGATACGTGCCCCAGCATTCCGAACCCGGGTGACCTGGGCTGCCCCGCCACCATCCACGAACTGAAGACGCGGGTGAACGGCAGCCTGCCGCTGGTGGGCAAGCCGGTGTCCGTCCTCGACGTCGTCGTCACCGGCGTGGTGAAGGGCGGCGCGAGTTCGCAGGGCTACTGGGTGCAGACGTATCCGCTGCCCTCAGGCACGAGCGTGGATAACTCCGGTCTCTATGTGTACTCGCGCAAGGGTGATCTGGCGGTGGGTGACCGCATCGACATCACCACGGGCGTGCTGGTCCTCTACTTCGGTCTGCCCGAGCTGACGGAGGTCAAGTACGTCAAGCGCAGCTCCGGCAACGAGGTGCCTGCGCCGGTGGTGGTGACGACCGCCGACATCCGCACCGGTGGCCCGCGTGCCTCCGCGCTGGAAGGTGTGCTGGTGGAAGTCCGTGACGTGGCGGTCAACACCGCGGTGGACGAGTTCGGCCAGTTCCTGGTGAACGAGTCGGGTGACGTCGGCCAGCCGGGCCTGATGATTGACGACCAAGCCTATGCCTTCCCGGTGCCGTCCATCGGTACGCGCTTCGGCGCGCTGCGCGGTGTGCTGACGTACAACTTCAACGACTCCAAGTTGGTGCCGCGCTTCCAGGCGGATATGCCGCTGCCGCCACCGTCGCTGACGGGCTTCGGTCCGGACGGCTACGTGCGCGTGGGTGGCACGGGGCCGGTGAGCACCTTCCCGCAAGCGCTGACGCTATCGCTGTCGTCCGCTTACGCGGAGGCGCTCGACGTCGTCATCACCTCCTCCAACGTGAGCGTGCTGAGCGTGCCGGCCGGCCGCATCACCATCCCCGCGGGTCAGACGTCCGCGACGGTGCAGGTGAACGCGGTGGCGCCCGCGCAGAGCGTGACGCTGACGGCCACGCTGGGCGGCTCCACGCAGACGGCCACCGTCCGGGTGCTGGCTGCCGACGAGCAGCCCGAGGTGGTGGGTGTCACCCCGGGTGACGTGACGATGGTGCCCGGCGGCGAGGTGGTCTTCACCGTTCAGTTGGACCGTCCGGCTCCCGCCAACGCCACCGTGGCGCTGAGCGTGAATCCGGCGACGGGTTTCGGCACCTTCGTTCCGGCGAACGGCACGCTCACCGTGGCGGAGAATGCCACGGAGGCGGTGTTCTCCTTCATCGCGGACGCGGCGGCCACGGCCACCGAGCCCGGCACGGTGACGGCGAGCATCGGCGCGAGCAGCGCGAGCGCCACCGTGACGCTGGACCAGAACGCGCCGCGCCTGACGGCCCTGTCGCCGTCCGCGGCGGTGACGATTCCGGCGGGCGGGACGCAGACGTTCACCGTGACGGTGGACCGTCCGGCCGCGCAGGACACGGCCGTGGCGCTGGCGGTGGTGCCGGGTGCGGGCGTGCAGAACTACGGCACGGTGCCGGCCTCGGCTACGATTCCGGCGGGCGCCACGGAGGTGACCTTCACCTTCACGGCGGACGCGCAGGGCGAGGGCACGGGCACGGTGTACGCCACGCTGTACGGCATCACCCGGACTACCGAACTCACGGTGCTTCCGCCTCCGCCCGCGCTCAGCGCGGTGACGCCGGCGGTGGCCACCGTCTACTTCGGCACGCAGCAGGTCTTCACGGTGGCGCTGGATCGCCAGGCGCCGACGGGTGGCATCACGGTGGACGTGGCGCTGCAGCCGGCCACGGGCATGGGCGAGCTGTCGAGCTCGACGGTGAGCATCGCGGAAGGCCAGACGACGGGCACCGTGACGTTCACCGCGGGCGAAGAGGACGCCCAGGGACGGCTGATTGCGTCCTACGCGGGCGTCACCCGCGGGGTGGACATCACCATCGCGGAGCGTCCCGCTGTCGGCCATATCGTCATCAGTGAAATCTCCGCGCGCGGCGCGACGGCTCAGAACGATGAGTTCATCGAGCTCTACAACCCGACGGGCGCGGACATCACGCTGAACGGCTGGAAGGTCCAGTACAAGAGCGCTGCGAGCACGGCGAACTACTCGGGTTCGGCGGACATCCCGGACGGCACGGTCATCAAGGCCTACGGCTACCTGCTGCTCGCGCACAACACGGGCTACACCGGCACCGTCACCAAGGACGTGGGGTATGGCTTCGACATGTCGGCTTCGGCGACGGGTGGCGGCCATGTCCGCATCGGCCCGAACCTCACGGCGGACAACCTGGATGACCCCAACACGGTGGACAAGATGGGGTACGGCAATGCGAATCAGCCGGAAAAGACGCCGGCCCCCGCCCACCCGGCCGCCGGTGGCAGCCTCGAGCGCAAGGCGCGTCCGAACTCCACGCCGGAGACCATGGCGGAGGGCGGCTCCGATGCCGTGGCTGGCAACGGCCACGACACGGACGACAACGGGACCGACTTCATCGTCCGCGCCGCGCGTCAGCCGCAGAACTCGCAGAGCCCGGCGGAGCAGCCGTAACCGTCAGGCAACCCGGAGACGGGGCTGAAATGCCGACCCTGTCTCCGTGAAGTCCAGAACGGGCGGAACCCTGACTTGGGGTTCCGCCCGTTTCTTTTTGGCGATTTGACGGTGCCACCCCTTCTCCCAAACGAGACGAGCCGTCTATCAAATGAGACGGTTCGCGACTGCCGCTCACCGGGGGCCCTCGTTTGTCGCGGCGCACCGGGCAGGACTACTGAACTTCAACTGCCCTGAGAAAGCGCCCGTGCCAGCCCTGTCGACCGCAGCTCCTTATGGGGCCTTGAACTCGCGCATCCTGCCCTTGCTCTTCCTACGACGCCCGGAAGCAGGGGGGCCGCAGCGTCGGAATGCCACATGACACGGAGTGCGAGCGGTGGCTTGTTCATACTCCCTCTGTGTGTGGCGCCTGAGTTGCATTACTTCCGCGGAAGCATCCATGACGCGGGTGGGTCATGAATGCACGCAGAACGGGCCAGTCGCGCTCAGCCCTCATGCGCCACGCTAGTGTCGCACATGCCAACGAGCGCCTGGGGAATACCCCATGGGTCCATCTTGAGCCTCGGTCGACGTTTACCCACGATACGTTCCCAAGCTTCACGCGTTGGAGGACTGGCAGTAAAGGTAGATTCAGGGCGCCAAGGATTTCGTCGGTAGGGCTGCCTTCAAGCTAGATAAGGACTGTGCTAGTCGGCACGGACTCACGAGGAGGTTTTGCATTGTTTGGCGTGGATGTTTGTTTTCGAATTGGCCGGATCGGCGTGCTTGCCTTTGGGGCAATGCTTGCTGCTGCCTGTGGCGTAACTGAACCTGAGCGTGCTAGGAATGAATCAAATAGTGTCATTGTTCAAGGGCTCGATTTAACCTGCTCTCGCGATGCGGATTTGCTCCAGTCCTTGAAAACGACGCATCCTCGTGCGTGCTCCTTTGATGATGATTGCCCGTGGGGAGCCTTCTGCAACCGCAGTACGTCGCAGTGTGACTGGCTGTGTCTTGAGGGAGGGACAGGGGCGGAGGCATGTGCCGAACCTGGAAGCGTCTGTGGATGCGATGGCCGGTGCGGTACTCCGGGCGGTGTTCCGCCGATTGCAACGGTAAGGCCTGCTCTGTCGCTGCATCCATCTTCTCTCGGCTTTGAGCCCCCCGCTGTGTCAGGGGGCGATTGGTCGGCCTTGGGAGTTGATGTCTATCTTCAGGTGAACTCCTCGTCGGAGACTGCCTCGGCTGCAAGTCGAAACGTGCAGGTCCGAGCTGGGACGCAGATGGAAGTCTCCTGTGATGACCGAAGCGGTCCCTACAGCCATGAGTGCAGCCTCACCGGATGGAGTTTTGCTGCTGCTGGTGGCCAATTCAGAAGTGTAAAGCGAATTTGGGCTCGGCCCTCAGGGGGCAGTACTCAGGCTACTTGGGATATCTGGTTCGACGGAGTAGACGTTGCTCCTTCGAGAGAGCGGGTGTCGGCATTTCGATACGCGCCTCCGAGTTCCTCGACGGCTGTTGTGCCCTTCGAAGGACAGGTTGTTTTGCATCTGGGGAATTCGACCACGGACATTTCCGCACAAGGCGCTCCCGAGACAAAGCTGACGCTCCCAGTGAAGGCATGGGCTAATAATCAATTTTTGCTCCTGTATGATGAGAGCAAGGTGCTTTCGAGCACAGGTAAGCTCAGGCTGAGCAGAACGAATCCCAAGGTCGAGTTCGGTTGGCTCCCGTCAACGACCGCATCCGGGGATAGAGTGATTGTCGACGCGATGACCGCGGCCGTCCAGTATATTGCCGGTTTCCCCAGTGTGACGGCTTCGACTCAGAGCCTATCTGGCGCATTCCGTATGAGCGTTGCTGGTGTGGGAATTGAGATCGATTACGCACTATCCAGGGCAGTGGATGTGATGACTGATACTTGCAGTGCAGCAGCGCCTTGCGCAAGCGGCATGGTTTGTGAGGACGGCCTGCAGGTTTGCGTGCCCGGGGATGCTTGGTCCTTCGTGAGGCAAGGTCCTGCAAGTAGCACGGTAGCTGCGAGAAACACGATTGTTCATGAGCAGAGAAAGGCCTGGAGTGACTCAGGTGCCCAGCAACTCCTGGAGGCGCCTGAAGCCTTTGGTATGCCTCATGCTCTCCTTGCTCAGGGGGTCATGTGTCAAAGCGGCGGTCAGCAATCGCCAAACAGTCCTTTTGGTAATGGGATTCTTCCTTATTCAGGGGATCTTGCGTGCTCGAATGGGTTGCCTCCGTCACTTTCGCGATTGGCGACCCAGAGGGATTTCAACGCCGCCGTTCCTGGAATGAGTATTCTGAACAGCCAGCAGATGCTGCAGGCTTGCGTCAGTGACCTGAAAGCCCTGCCCCAGGGGGGGATGCCTGCGGATGTTCAGTCTTTCTTCCAGGCAAGGCTGCAAAATCCTGGGCAATGCTTCAGTGCGGCGCGGTTGTTCGACTCGCTATCATTGCTTGGAGATAGGCGGAGAGCGGACCATGACCGGCTGCGATGGCATCTCTTGCAGCGGTGGATCGAGGCGCATTCCTTTACCGCCCGCCAGGTCGTTCAGCAGCAAGGCTCGTACTCATATTTGGGAGATGATCCGATTTGGCAGGTCCCATCGCTGGCCAGTTCGCTTGACCAGTTCGAGCGGGCATGGGACCTCATGTTTGACGATGCTGTGCCTCAGATTGGAAATTATGTCGGAGGAAACTGGTATTGCGATCTTAAAAACCCGGATTATCGACTTCCCCCGAGCCCGACGGGAGTTTGGAGCTGGCGCTCAAACAGTCTGGCCATGGATCGATGGGTTTCGTCCGACAACTTCCCCGATGGTTCAGATCTGACGGTTTTGTGGTACCCAAATCCAAGTGCACAGAGCTTGTGCAGTGAAACTCAAGCGTATGCGTGCTCGCTGAGCCCGGCAGTGTGTCCGCCGGGCCGATGCGAGGCGGGGTTCTACCCGATTCTGTCTTTCGGAGAGGGGGCAGATGGCGAAGCCTCCAATAAATTCTACATCTATAAGTTTACGCATGACTACATGGTCGGGCCCGGGGAGGTGCTCATCGCGGAGCATTTCGCTGGCGACGCGCGGACGCATGCTGAGTACTCCCTGGAATGGATGGGGCCCGATGATACGGCACCGTATGTGGTGCGCCGACGTTCAGGTGGATACGAGGTCCATTCTCCGCAGCAGCAGCCCTTCTTTATTGAGCCATCAGCGACTGTTGCGACAGGGTTTGAAGCGCCATATTCGGAAGATCCCACGTTTGGTGACTTGAAGCATTCTACATTCGGGGCGGTCGTATGGGATCATGCCCTATCGGATGAACAGGTTGCTGAGGCTGTTCAGCGGCCAGTGTCGCATTTCGCTGACAGGTCACGCGATTTGCTGGCGCCGAGCGGAAGCCTCCCTCATCACGACCAGGGAATCGGGCTGCCAACTGTCGTAATGGAAGGGCTTTCTGCTCACCTTGAGCTGCTGGATGCTGAGCTGGAGCGGGTCTCTCGGATTGCAAGCTGCGGGGACACATCACCCAATTCCGAGCGCGGTCAAGCGATAGAACGCTTCAGTCGAACATTGCGCTACTCCATTGCTCTTGAATCACGGGCTGCCGCGCAGCACTACAAGACGCGCTCGGCGAACTGTGAGGGGACTGCGGGGATGGGGCCCAATGTTGAGGCACGCTGGAAGAAAGCGCGCGCCGAGCTTGAGGCAGTTCGCAACCGAGTTCAAAAGCGATTTGCTGCAATGCAGAGTTGCCGCCCCTGGGACATCCCCGAGGATGAGGCACCACTCTTCTTCCGAAGTGCGACTGGTGCATCAGAGCGCTACTTTGCAAGCTCTGACTATATTCTCGGGTATGCCGCGAGTGGTTTAGCGCAGGCCGAGGCGGACGTCGAGGCTGCGCGAACGGCTTGGGACCAACAGCGAACCAGTGCCATTCAGCAACAGTTGTCAGAGTTTGATGTACAGCGACGTTTGGAGGCCCTCAAAACGGAGTATGGTCGTCCGCTGGTTGAGATGTGCGGCCTTGATTCCGAAGCAAAAGACGCTTTGGCCTTGTTCGACCCTGAGCAGCCGAACGCGCTTCGCTCTGAGACATGCTACGTTGCGCGGCAATCCCCTGGGTGCAATGTTACGCCAATTTCCCTCTATTCAGCCGTGAGGGCACCAGCCGCTCGGTATTCGCTCTGTGTTTGGAATGGTCTGCGGGGCCGGGGGGAAATCACGCTTCCCTCGCCTTACTTCGAGGTGGCCGTAGGCTGGCATGAAGCAGTGGTTACGGGCGGGATGGTTCGCGCCAGAGGGCAACATATGCCTGTGACCGCACTGTACCGGCCGCCATTCTCCGTAGATAAGGTGTCGGAAGCATCGTTGGCATACTTCGAGCAGCAATGCAGTGGTTCGCTCGGAGGGATCCACATGTTACCCTCACCCGTGGACATTGACCGGAATCTTGGCAATGAGTGCTTCCGTGGGGAGTTGGGAAGGCTTCGGCTTGAAGTCACTGCTGCAAGCCAGAGCATGCAGGTTGCCCGTTCCTCCTGGGTTGATGCCCAGGAGCGCCATGACATCTCAACTCGTCGGTGCTGGGACGTCGTCGAGGATGGAAACGCGAGGCTTGCGCTCATTGATGAGCACGAGAAGAAAATGGTCAGGCTGATAAGCGCGAGGTCCGATGCCGATCGACTCAATCAAGGCGTCGATAGTGTCAATCGCGCTATTTCCATGGCAGGGACTGGCGCTACCCTTGGTGCATCCCTCGGGGGGCCATTTGGTGGTGGCGTTGGGTTCGTGATTGGCCTCGGAATAGGCGTTTTTGGTGGTGTTAAGGCAGATGAGTCTGCCAGAATTTCGAGGGAGATCGCCATTGCTGAGCAAGAGTTTAACACGAAGTTGGAAACCTTGGCTCTGGCGAGTTCTGTCAAGGAATGCTTCTATAACGCCAACCTCCATATGGTGGGGATCAAGACCGCAGCCCTTCAGATCGAACGCGCAGCCACGGACGTGGAACTCGCACTTCTGAATATGCGGAACATGCAGGACCGCGTGACCCAACTCTCTCATGAGGGAGCCGCAGCGGTGAGTCGTGAGGAAGGGCGCCAGGTTCCATCAGTCGCGCATCACTATTGGCTGGACGAGCGTATCGCCACGGCAGAGGCATCACTCCAGTGGGCTCGGCGATTGAGTTACCTTCTGGCGCTTTCGTTGGAATCCGAAATGCAGCAAAGCCTCATTGAGCGCCGACAGGTGCTGAGCGCATCAGGGCCCGCGGAGTTGAGGGCGGTTTTCAATAAGTTGAATCAGCTCAAATTTGCTGGCAAGGTTGGAGGTAGGTTCCCTGGGGAAGTGAGTGTCACGCTTAGCTTGCTCGATGATGTTCTCAAATTGAAGTCCAGTGAGAGTGCTCCCTTGGGTGAGCGAGCGTTCAGCGCAGGAACGCGTTTCGCACGCCTGATTGCTGCGCCTGAGAATGCGGTTTTTGACCGGACTGGGCGGTATCTGGGGCAAGGGATTCGGTTCACAATGCCCGTTCCCAATGGATTGGCATTGCGCTGCTCGGAGCGCCTCTGGTCTGTGCGGGCGAATATGACTACTGGTGACCTGGGGACTTGGCTTGAAGGCAACGGTGTTCAGTTGTTGCTGTATAAACGGAATACATTCCAGAGCCACTGGTGTGATAGCTTGGGTCGTGGAAATGGGGCGAATTTTCAGGTTCGCGCCAACCGCCCAGCGCTCGACCTGACCGGTTTGGGGACACCCCATAGTGCTGCCACAACCAATGCATGGTCAGCAGCGAGCGTTCACTCGAAGATCAACATGACGAGAAGCGAATGGACGTCGCTGACTTGTACGCCTCAGAATGGTTGCTCCGACGAACTGGCGGGAAGAGGCTTCTTCGGTGAGTATCTGTTGCTGATCCCGTATCAAGGAGCGCTGGAAAACGGCTTCCCTGCCAACGCAGTTGAAGACGTCATGTTGCGTTTCGAAGTGGTGTCCATTTCGAATGCGCCCGAGCCGAGCGCATCGCCGAACGAGGAAGATCCGAAACTGGAATCGTCCATGCCCTCTCTTTGTGAGGGGGCAGAGGTGGAGCAGGCTTCGTGTCTGCGGCTGTAGGCTGAGTTTGGATTGGTAGAAAGAGGCCCATGCCAGATTTGGGTGGGCCTCTTTTTTATGGGTGAGCGGATTTCGTAATCCAGGGTTGTCAAGATGAAGATGGTGATTGCTTGTGGTCTGTTGTGTCTTGTTTCAAGCTCGGCATGGGGGGCAGGAGAGCCAGTGCCAGGGGCGCTTAATTCTCAAACGTTGCGGCTTCCCGATGGACCAGGGTCGGTTCGAGGGCTTGGGGATGAGCTTGCCGTCAACGGCTTTAGCGCTCAGATTCAATATGGTGTGCCCTTTGAGTTGCCCAGGGGGAGGGGTGGATTTTCGCCGACATTGGCATTGTCCTATTCGGGAGAGATGGGCAATGGTCTGGTCGGCGTAGGTTGGTCGTTGCCTGTTATGTCCATTAGGCGCTCGTTGCGTCACGGCGTCCCAGCCTACACTCCAACGGATGAGTTGGAGCTGGTTGGTATTGCCGGAGGCGGGCGTCTCGTCGCGCTGCAGGATGGTACATGGCGCTTGGAGGGGCGTGGGCAAGAGGTGAAGGTGGAGCGCAGCGGGGCGGGCTTCCTGGTGACCGAAAACGGGGGGACTCGGTATTTCTTAGGGACTGCGGCCAGTGCCCGCCAGGAGTCTGCCACGACCGGGCAGGTTGCTGCATGGTTCGCAGAGGAAGTGCTGCATCCGGCAGGCCATCGAGTCGCCCTGCAGTACTCAAAAGAAGGGGGACAGGTATATCCAGTAAGCTTGGCGTGGGGGCCTGGCGATTCGTTCCTTGTGGAGTTGCTCTACGAAGAGCGACCTGACGTCGTGGTCAGCTACCGCTCGGGCTTTGCCGTGGAGACGGCCAAGCGCTTGAAGCACGTGCGAGTCACCTCCTTTGACGAGGTGGTACGCATGTATCACCTGACCTACGAAAATAGCCTCAGCCTAAGTCGATTGGTACATGTGGAAATGACCGGGCGTGGCGGCGAAGGGGCTCTGCCAATGCTCTCGTTTTCATATGCGGAGCCGGCAGCTGAGCAGATCATTCAGCAGACAGGAGTTGCTGGCTGGATCCTGAATTCGCGTGGCGTCAGTCTGGCGGATGTGGACGGTGATGGGATGAGTGACCTGCTGCGCATCGAAGCCTCTGGGCATTCATACAAGAGAGGAACTGGCAGCGGGTTTGCTTCACCTCGAACTTTGCCAGGGCCCGCCATTGATCTTGCGAATGTGCGTTTGATGGATCTGGATGGGGACGCCCGACCAGAGCTTGTTCGCTATCTCAGTAGCTCCTGGCGGCCGTATAGGTTGAACGGATTCTCCTGGGTGGACGCTGGGAGCAAGTGGCAGGGGAGTGACAATCTACCGCTCAATGGTGCTGATTATTTTTTTGCTGACCTGAACGGAGATGGTCGCGTTGATGTCATTCAGCGCATTGCGAACGGTATTCGAGTCAAACTCAACGGTGCGACAGGCCTAGGGGCTTGGATTTCTCGGCCATACATTGGTGGGGTCTCTCAGCTGGTTCCAGGACCTGATGTCCGATTTCATGATGTCAATGGCGACGGATTGGCAGACGTGGTGCAACTCACCGACTCCCTCATGCGTGTGTTCCTGGGACGAGGGGATGGCAACTTCGTCCTGAAGGGGAGTTACAGCCATCCGTGGGGCACAGGAAATTTCCCGCTGGCTGACGTACGGCTGTGTGACCTCAATCGCGATGGTCTCATGGATGTTGTGAGACTGTCCGCCAGTCACGTGTATTGGTATGCGGGCAAGGCGGAGGGCGGCGTGCTGGCGACGGCGCGGTTCCTGGCTCGGCCCGGGAGCGCGGCCTATGATTCAGTCGTGGCCATTGCCGATGTGAATGGCAATGGCAGCGAAGATGTCGTTTGGTCCTCTCAGCAAGGGCTCTGGGTGTTGGATCTGGCGGGGCGCACCTCCGCTGGCATGCTGGTTGGGGTCGACAATGGCCTAGGGAAGACGGTCTCTCTGGACTATTCGGCTTCCGCAATCTTGTCGGTGGCCGCGGAGACCGCTGGCCAGCCGTGGGAAATGCAGCTCCCCGTGTCGGTGCCGGTTCCGGTGACAGTGACAGTGAATCCCGGTGCAGGAGGGCCCCCTCGAGTGGTGGAGCACTCGGTGCGGGATGGTTTCTGGGATGGGGGAGAGCGGCGTTTCGGTGGCTTCCTCACCGGCATTCGTCGCCAAGTCGGCACAACGCTGAGGGAGACGCTCATTGAGAAGACGCTGTATCATGCAGGGTTTGCTGTTGAGCGTGTTCTCCGTGGGGTGCCGCTGGAAGTGCGCACCGAGGATGGCAATGGGAAGCTGTTTTCAGTCAAGACCTCCCAGTACGAGGCTCGAGTCGTTGATGGGCTCCCGTCCGTAGCGCTGCTTCGCAAGGCTGCGGTGCTGGAGCAGCGAATCTGGCACCATGAAGGGACGGCAACGCCAGTAGAGACCCTCACGACCTATGCGTATGACACTCGCGTGCGGCCTGTCGAAGAGTTGCACTCGGGGCGCTTGGATCTGCAGGGGGACGAGAAGACAGTCATTCGTGCGTACGCCAGTGATGATGCACTCTGGATACAGGATGTGGTGTGTGAAGAGAAGGTGCTGGAGGCGGATGGTACGCTCGTTTCTCACTCACGTACTTTCTATGGAGATGCTTCGCAGGTTTTCACCTGGACGGATGTCGCAGCATGCCGCGTAGGCAGGTTGGTGCGCGAGAAGCGTGGCTGGTTGGAAGATTCAGTTCAGCCGCGTTGGGTGGTGGATACCTCCACGGAATATGATGCTTGGGACAATCCGGTCCGGATGTTCGAGAATGGTGTGTGGCGCACCATCTCCTACGACGCCAACCGGCTCCATGCGACTGCAGAAAGTGTATCGCCCGTCCCAGGCAGGATACTGACGTGGGCTGCCCAGTGGGATGATGTGCTGGGTCAATTGAAGGTATTGACGGATCCCAATGGTATCGCGACTGAGGTGGGCTACGACAGTCTAGGACGGCTGGTAACAGTGTCGGTTGCTGGTGCGCCTCCGCATCTTCGTTACTCGTATGATTGGACGGCCCCAGCGCCGCGGACGACCACGTACGCATATGACGGTTCTGACGCCGAGCTCCGCGCAGAATCCTTGCCATGGAAGCCAAGTCCGAAGTGGCGACAGACAGTGGCCATTGCGAATGGCGCCGGCGAGGCGCTGTACACTGCCACGCGCTTGCTGCGGACACAGTGGCTCGTAGGCGACTGGGTGGAGCGAGACGCCCGGGGCAAGGTTGTCTATCGCGCGGAGCCCTTCGTCTGGGCGCAGGCGTCACTGCCTGCTGTGCGGCCGACAAACGCCGATGCTCAATTGCTGGCTTATGATGCACTGGGGCGGCTTGTGAGCCAGTCACTGCCGACCGGGGCAGTTCAGACGATGGCTTATGCTGTATTGGGCGCCACTCATACGGTGCAGGGGATGGCTCCCGTCCACACGACCAAGGATGGTCTGGGGAGAATTCGGAGGACAACGCGCCAGGTTGGCCCAGTCCTTGAGTCCGTGGACGCCACTTATGACGCTGCGGATCGAATCAGAACGCTGCGCCTGCAAGATGGGGAGGCCACCCACGCCTTTACTTACGACACATTGGGCAGATTGGTGTTCGCGAATGATCCGGACATCGGCACGAGGACATTGCGTTACGCCGATAGCGGTCACCTGACGCGATTGACAAATGGGGCTCAGCAGGCTCGAGAGTATTTTTACGATGACGCAGGTCGTCTTGTCCGTACTTTGGGTGAGGATGGCGCGACGTTCGTTTATCACTATGACGTTGCTCAGGATGGTTCCGCCGTCGGCAATACCGCCGGTCGAATGGCCTGGGTTGAAGAGCCTCGCGGTAGCGTGCACTTCGCCTATGACGCACATGGGCGAGTTGCCCGTCAGCGGCGCGCCATTGAAGGTATGTGGAGCGTGGAGGATACCCTCTTCAGTACGACGGGGTTGCCGCTCACTTCTGATGTAGACGGAGTTCTGGTTGACACGACCTACGATGCTGCCGGACGTCCCGTTCGCCTCGGAAACTATTGGGAGGCTGTGGAACTCGACGCCGCCGGAAGAGTCATTGAGGAGCGTTTCGGTAATGGAGTACGCCAAGTTTATGCGCGAGACGCTTTGGGGATGCCAAGTCGCGTTCATGTCCAACGCGCCACGGGCGTGACGCTATACGACGTGACGCTGACGCGAAACGCTTTTGGTGCGCCAGTGACTGTGAGCGACGCCGACGGCGTTGGCCTCAATCATTCGGCCACATTCGAATATGATCCTGCGGCGCGCCTGACGGAGTCCGTACTGGGGGCGGTACCTCTCCCTGATGGTACGCTCGGGGAGGGAGCGGAGTCTTTCCGGTTTGAGTATGCCTACGATGGGTTGCAGAACATGGTCCTGCGTCACTCGTCAGGTCCCAAGGCACTCAATGTGCTCGCAGGTGCCTATCACTACGGAGAGAGAGGGTTTGGGCCTCGCCAACTGACCCGAGTGACCGCAGGCTCCAATGAGACGTTGATGGGTTACGATGATGCAGGCCGCCTCGTGCAGCAGGGCGGACATCTGATGACGTACAACGGGCTGGATCAGCTTGTGCGCGTCAAGTTGCCGTCATCCCCTGGAACCACTTCAGTTGTCGAACATGACTATGGTTTTGATGGGATGCGGGTGCTTACTCGCGCGCCATCTGGAGACATGCAGTATTGGTTCTCTCCGCAATTGACCCAGCGGGGAGCATCTATTCGGGAGCGCTATCTTCGGTTGGCGGACCGCGTGTTGGCACGTGTAACCCATGTACCCTCTTCTGCGTCTGGAAAATCGGTGGTGCCACCTCCAACTGAAATTGAGGGCGCTACCATTGATGGGGCAGTAGGCCGCTTGGTGTCGGGATTGATCTTGGGCGCGCTCGCCTGCGTGACGCTGATGGCCTTGTGTATTCGTGTTCCTGCTCATGGCCGCTGGCGGCGCTGGTCTGCTGGAATGCTGGCCGTCTCGATGCTGGGGTTGTCCTGTGACACCGGTGTCCGGGCTGAGCACCATGCTGAATCTCAGCGTGCGGCGCTATGGATCGAGGAGCAGGTTCAATACTTCCACGGAGGTGTGAGCGCTGGTCCCGTGTTGATTAGCCGCCAGGATGGAAGCGTTCTGGAGGAGCGGCGTTACGAGCCATTTGGCGCCCCCATTGATGCCTATCGTGAGTTGCTTGGCGGCTCGGCGGAACTTGGTGACGTAGACCATGTGGGTGAGCCCCTTAATGTTCTGAACAAGTTGACCGAGGCGCATACCGGCTGGAGCGATCATGGTGCCCGTTGGATGGCACCCGAGTCGGCTCGGTGGTTGACCCCGGATTCGCCAGTGAAGGGGCCTGAACCGCAGTTTCTCTCTTCTCCGTGGGACCTTCACCCGTATCAGTATGTCCGTCAGAACCCCGTACTCTACTGGGATCCGGATGGACGCTTTGGCCGTCTCGACCTGCCGAGTGTTGCGCTTGCCGAGGCATGTAAAGGCGGGTGTTCGAACACTGATAGAGAGGCGTTCCAAAGCGCATTCGAGAGTACGGTTAAGGAAGGCCTCCTGGTACTTAATCCCATCCCGACAAATAAGGAGGAGTTGATTCTTCAGGTGGCAACTGGCGGGACAGGAAAAATTGCTGCCAAGCTAGTTGTGGTGGGCATGATTGCTCGAAGCCCGAAGCTCTTGAAGTCCGTCACGAATGTAACGGAAGGAGCTGCGCGCAGCAGTAACGTGCTCAGGGGGTTTCATGGGACCAAGGGTGATAATGTCGTTTCGATCATTGATAGTGGTATCTTCAGACCGAAGGACGGAAAGGTGTGGATGTCTGAGAACGTCGGCGGAACGTTTGTTCATGGAACGGACCGGTCACGGATGGCCAGCTTCAGTATTGAAGTTGAGGCAGTGGTCGATGGTGCAAAGGTGACCCGCATGTCCACGCCCAATGTTCCTCGTTCATTGCTTATTGAGACTGGGAAGGACGTTCCAGTGCAGGTGCGGCGGTTGCATGTCAGGACGCCAGATGGAGATGGTGGGTTCGCGACGGAAGTGGTTGAAGGCGCGGAAGCCATCCAAAAGTATCTTGCGAGGTGACTGGTATGGGAACTCGGTATGGTACGCGAGACTTTCCGGACATGGAGGGGCTTGTTGTTTGTGGACGGAGGGTAACTGATGCGATGGCGGTAGTAGGGGTGTCTAATTCGGAATTGCTGGAGGTCTTGGAGTTGGTGCTGTTCGGAGAAAAGGAGGCTTGGGGGGCTGCAGTTGATGGGCTGATTACGAGGACTGAGACGGCAAGGCTTCTTTTGGCGAATCTTGAGTCCTGGTTGGTAGAACGCGCGAAGATTCCCTGGGGGGAGGAGAAGGCGTGGGATCTGGAGTTGTTTGTTCCAGAGGTGGAGGTTTGCTTGTTTGGCGTTATTTGAGGTGGTTTTGGAATGGCGTGGTCGCGTGATGCCTGTGCCTGGTTGCACCTCCGCAGGATTTACTCTGCGGAGGTGGCATTCATGACCTGAGGCATCCCCTCATTTGAATCAGATGAGCCCGAAGGCTTCACGGAACACGGCGTACTCGCGTACCAATTGACCAAATCGGTCCACCAGCGGGCTCAGTCGCGCATCGCTCATGCGCGGCATGGCCATGAAGTAGTAGGCGCCCTGGGTGAAGAGCGAGTGAGTCCGCTTCTTCGCGGTGTTCACCTTCAAGTGCTTGTCGTAGCCGAGCGCCTCACCCGCCGCGCCCAGCGTATCCGTCCGGCCAAGGACGTGCTGAGAGGCGTTGAGTGAGGAGTCGGCGCCGAGGACCCTGGTGGGAATGTCAAAGCCGGTGGAGAGTATCCGTCCGGCCAAGGACGTGCTGAGAGGCGTTGAGTGAGGAGTCGGCGCCGAGGACCCTGGTGGGAATGTCAAAGCCGGTGGAGAAGCAGGAGTGGTTCCGGGTCGCCGAAGCCTTCGAGGCGAGCGGACTGACGCAAAAAGCGTTCTCCTCGCAGCGAGGCGTGCGGCTCAGCACGTTGCAGTCGTGGGTGTACCGGCGCCGACGCCAGCACGGCAGTCAGGCAGAGGTAGTGCGCCTGCTGCCGGTGGAGGTCGCGACGAGGCCCACGGCGACGGAGTCGATGCTGGAGGTGGTAACGGCGAGCGGAGCGCGGGTGCGCTTCGAGGAGGGCACCGACGTCGACTACGTGGCCCGGCTCGTCGCCGCGCTGGGGCGGTGAGGCAGTGTTTGCCCTTCCAGCCTCGGTGCGCGTGGTGCTGGCGACAGAGCCGGTGGACATGCGTAAGTCGATTGACGGCCTGATGGCACTGGTGCGCAGCGCATGGGGCGAGGACGTCTACTCGGGGCACCTCTTCGCCTTCGTCTCGCGCATGGGCGACAGAGTCAAGGTGCTGACGTGGAGTCGAGGCGGCTTCGTGCTGCTGTACAAGCGGCTGGAGACGGGCCGCTTCCGCCTACCACCGGTGGACGCGGGCGCGCAGGTGGTGCACCTGGACGCCACGCAGTTGGCGATGCTGCTGGACGGCATTGACGTGGCGCAGGTGAGGCGCCAGCCTGCCTGGACGCCTCCCGGGCGCACGGGCACCTGACGCGCCGGGCCCGGGACGCAGCGTGGCGGAGGCATGTTGAAGCTGGGTGCCTCGAGAGCTCCCTCAAGACCACTTCTGCCCCTGGCGCGAGGAGGCGGAGGAACTCAAGGCCGAGGTGAGCCGTATCGGCGGGGAGGTGGACGCACTCAAGGGGCAGTTGGCGGCCCTGCAGCGTCACGTCTTCGGCCGCAGGGCGGAGAAGTTGCCGACAGTGGCTGCCGAGCTGCGAGGGGACGCGGACTCGACGGCGGCCCGGGCCGAGGCCGCGAAGCAGAAGCGCCGGGAGAGCCTCAATGGTCACGTGAAAACCGGCCAAAGAGGGTCCCTTCAAAACCGGCCAAAGGGAGAGGACCGAGACAGGAGGACTCCTACCCCGCGGACTCGGAGGTCCGCAACTCCATGGCCCCCTTGGTGCGCCAGCTGCGGGGACCGAATTGGACGACGTGGGCATGGTGCAGCAGACGGTCGAGCATGGCGGCCACGGCGGCGTTGTCCCCCAAGAGCTTCCCCCAGTCCTCCACTGGCCGGTTGGAGGTGATGAGGGTGGAAGCCTTCTCGTAGCGGCGCATGATGAGCTCGAGCAGGTCCTCGGCGGCGGTGGCCGGCAGCTTGCGCATGCCGAGGTCATCGATGATGAGCAGAGGCGCGCCGGTGAGCGCATCGAGCTTCTGGCGTCGGGTGCCTTCGAGGCTTGCTTCGGCGAGCTCCTCGAGCAGGTGGTGCGCCTCGCGGTAGAGGACGCGATGGCCCTGGGACTGGATGACGGCGCGGCCGAGGGCCTGGGCGATGTGACTCTTGCCGGTGCCTGGAGGGCCAAGGAAGAGCGCGTCCTCGCGCCGCTCCACGAAGCCGCCGGTGGCCAGCTCGAAGACGAGGCGGCGATTCATCTTCTTGTTGAAGTCGAAGTCGAAGCCGTCGAGCGTCTTGCCCGCGTCGCGGAAGGCGCCCTGCTTGAGGCGGCGTTGGATGAAGCTGTCGCTTCTGCGAGTCAACTCGTCGTTGACGAGGGCGGAGAGGAAGTCGAGTGGAGCGAGCTTCTCGGCTTGCGCCTGGAGGATGCGGGCCTCGACGGCCTGGGCCATGCCGGACAGGCGCAAGGTGGTGAGGGCGCGGGTGATTTCGACGAGATTCATGTCTCGGTGTCTCCTGGGTGAGGGGTGGGTTGAGTCAGACGGACGATGACGTCGCGGTAGTGGGTGAGCTCGCGGATGAGCGGGTCGACCTGGCGCAGGGTGACGGGAGTGGGCGTGCGTCTTTCGAGGTAGCGGCGCACGAAGCGGTAGGTGGGGACGCCCACCTCGAGAGCCACCTCGCAGGCGTCGTCCAGGGCAGCGGCGCCGTGCTTCTTCACCAGGGACAGCACGCCCAGGATGCGGCGGGTGCCCACCTCTCCTTCTCGGCGGTGCACCTCGGCGCAAAGGGCGGCGACGCCGCGTCCGGCCCTGGCGGCGCGCTCGAGAAGTTGCACGGTGGTGCGCGGCGCGTGGGAAGGCCTGTCCTCCTCGCGTGTGCGGTGGTGGCCGCGAGGGGCCCGGGTGTGCTCCCGGAGCAGTTGCCCCGTAGCGGGCAGCAGCAGGCGGACGTGGAGGCTGTCCCACTGCACGTGCAGCTTGCGGCCGATGTGTCCCGGGGGCACCGAGTAGTACGCGCCGTCCACCTCGACGTGCCCGTCCAGGTGCACCACTCGCTCACCGTAGGCGTAGTAGCGGAAGGGCTCCACGGGCAGGGCCAGCAGCCATGGGCGCTCCTCGCCGAACATGGCGGCCACCTGGCGCTTGGTGGTGCCGTGGATTCGGGTGTCCGCCCACTTCGCCTCCCACGCGTCGAGGTAGACCTGGGCGGCCTCCAGCGACTCGAAGCGCAGGCCCTTCAGCGGCGTGCGCTGCGCGTGGCCCACCGCAGACTCCACCTTCCCCTTCCTGTCCGGGTGGCGGACTCGGGCCGGCAGGGCCGTGGCCCCGTAGTGGGCCAGCACGTCCCGGAAGAGCGGATTGAGGGCCGGCTCGTAGACGTCGGGCGAAAGCACCCCCTCACGCAGGTTGTCCAGCACCACCGTGCGCGTCACGCCTCCCAGCCGCCGGAAGGCCTCCTCGTGCAACTGCGCCCACGCGCGGCTGGAGGACTTCCAGCACAACAGCCGCACTGACTTGCGGCTGTAGCCCAGCGTCATGACGAACATGCGCGTGCGCCGGTATTTCCCCGTCTCCGGGTGGCGCACCATGGGCCCCTCCCCATAGTCCACCTGCGCTTCCTCGCCCGGCGTTGTGTGGATGACGGCCTTGGCCTCCGGGCCCTGGCTGTCGCGCAACGCCCGGACGAAGCGGCGCACGCTAATGTAGCTGCCCGTGTAGCCCTGCGTGTCGACGAGCTCCTCGTAGATGGCGCGCCCGTTGCGGCCCACCTCCAGCCGCTGCCGCACCAGCTCGACGTAGGGCGCGACGATGCTCGCCGATACGTGCCGGACTCCGGCTCGGCTGCGCGGCATGGAGTCGGTGGTCCCCTCATTGGCCGGTTTTGCTCCGGCGGCCTCGGCCTCCGGCTCACTCGCCTCGGTGGTCCCCTCATTGGCCGGTTTTGACTTGCCCCACCGGCGCGGTGGACGGATGCCCACGCCCGCGGCCTTCAGGTAGCCGCTGGCCGTCTCACGGCGCACCCCCGTCGCATCCTCGATACGTCTCAGACTCCAACCCAACCGCCCCAGGGCGATGACCTGCTGCTTCTTCTCGTCGCTCAAGACGTTGCCCATCCCCCGGGCGGACTCCACGTCCTACCCGGGCGTCAACGTCTCGGCCCTCCCCATTGGCCGGTTTTCAGGGGACCTTCATTGGCTGGTTTTGGGTGACCACTGAGGCTTCTCGTTGTAGTCGTACCGCCACGCCTCGATGAGGACGACGGCCTCCCTCCTGTTGGCAAACCACTCCGCGGACAGGCACTCGTCGCGAAAGCGGCCGTTGAAGCTCTCGTTGGTGCCGTTCTGCCAGGGCTTGCCCGGGTCGCTGTAGGCCGTCTGGATGCTGCTGACCTCCAGCCACCCTAGCAGGGCCTTGGCGATGAACTCCGGGCCGTTGTCGCTTCTGAGGTACTTCGGCGGACCGTGCACTGCCACCAGGCGCGAGAGTACCTCGATGACGCGCCTGGCACTGATGCGCCCCGCCACGTCGATGGCCAGGCATTCGCGGCTGTGCTCGTCCACGACAGTGAGACACTTGAGCTTCTGCCCGTTGGCGCATGCGTCGTGCACGAAGTCCCAGGCCCATACCGAGTTGACGCCCTCGGGCTTGGGCTGCCGCGGCCGTCCGAGCCGAAGGCGCTTTCTCGGCCTCCTTCGAGAGAGCGCCAGCCCCTCCTTCCTCCAGAGCCGATGCACCCGCTTCACGTTGACCATAGGCCCTTCGCGCCGCAGCGGCGCCCAGGCCCGCCGGTAGCCGAACCGGGGACGTGCCCGAGCGATACCTCGCAGTTTCTCCACCAGCGCCGCGTCCTTCGCCTCCTTGCGACGGACGTAGCCCAGACTGCTGCGGGCCACCTGTAACAGCGCGCACGCCCGGCGCTGCGACACGCCTCGCTCCTCGGCGTACCTCACCTGCCGGCGACGGACGGACGCGCTCACCATTTTTTTGTGGAGATTTCCTTCATGACCTCGATTTCGAGGTCCCTCTCGGCCAGCAGCTTCTTCAGCCGCGCGTTCTCCTTCTCCAACTCCTTGAGCCGCGTCGCGTCGCCTGCCTCCATGCCGCCGAACTTCTGCCGCCACCGGTAGAGCGTCTGCTCGGCGACGCCGTGCTTCCGGGCCACCTCCACCACGCTGGTCCCAGGCGCCTCCGCCTCCCTCAGGATGCGGACCATCTGCTCCTCGGTAAACCTGCTCTTCCTCACGACCGACCTACCTCCTGGCCGCGAGGACTCTCTCACTCTTCAACTGGTCCGAAAATTGGGGAGCAGACCACGCAGGCGCCTGGTCGAAACTGGTGGCCAGGCACCATTCCTCCTTCATCCCCTTTCTCTTCACACACACCACCGCCCCCACCTGTGCCCCCGCCGCGGTGACGCGTGCGCCCCTCAGCAGCTTCGCCCGGCCCCGTCCGGCCCCCATTCGGCCGCGGGCTTCGTTTCTCCTCGCGCGGAGGTGACGAGCACATCCACGCGGAAGCGCACCACGTACTCGAAGTCGAGCTGCTTCAAGGGTGCATAGAACTCCGCATTCGCGAAGCCCCGGTCCGCCAGCACCGTCACCTGCACATGGGAGGGAATCAACTCCCGCAGCCGCTGCAGCACCAGGTCCTCGGTCAGCTGCCGGTTGCCTGCGGAGGCCGATTTCACCAGCGTCGTCCACACCAGCGGCGTCGCTCTTCCATGACGCGTGACGAGGCTTGCCACCAGTGACTCCTGGTCGTCCTTCTCGAAGTCTGTCCAGTCCAGCGCGATGACGGCCTCCGTGCGCTCGGCCAGCACGAACGGCCCCCAGGCCCCGAAGGTTCTCCAGACATCCGCGCCCCCATTGGACAGCAACCGGTCCACTTGCTTCACGGCGTGCTTTGAGGTGACATCCTCGCCTCTGGCCCAGGCCTTGCCGATCGCCGCCACCGAGAGGCTGGCGGCCTGCACCGCCCCCAACGTCGCCTGGGACAGGGACAGGATGCGTTTGACGTAGCAGGTCGTCCTCACACACCTTTGTCAGGAACGGCCGCACCTGCTCTTCGTCGATGGCCACCTTGCGCGTCATGGTGGCCTGCCTCTTTTCCCAAACGCTAGTGTCGTCGCACGCTCCTGCCGAGCGACCGACTGCTGTTCAACTCGCTAAATGAGGGAAGTCCTCAGATTCATGACTCCAGTCGTGACAAGACGCCCGAACATCGCTGCTGGTAGGTCAAAGTCCATGGATGCGCGGAAGAGGTTCTGGTGCACGAGTACGCCCAGGAATCCTCCAATCAGGCTGTGGGCAGTATGGCGCGCATCCACATCCTGCCGGAACTCTCCCGTCTTCTGCCCATGGCGGATGATGTCCTCCAGCGTCGTCGCGTAGATCGCGAGCTTGTCGCGGATGGCCTCTGCCACCTGGTCATTCGAATCCGCCGCTTCAGCTGCGAGCATCGCGAAGAAGATTCCGTATTCGCGGTGCTCGCGCAGGAGCAGATGCGCCCGCTCGGAAATCGCCTGGAACTGCGCTTGCGCCGGCAGTTCGCGGTAGCCGCCGAGCAGTTGGAACTCGCGGACGCAGCGCTGGTGCAACTCTTCAATCGCAGCCAGCAGCAGGTCTTCCTTGGTGGGGAAGTGCCAGTACAGCGCTCCGGGCGTCATCCGGATGGCGCGAGATAAGTCCGCCATCGTCGTGGCGAGGAAGCCTCGCCTTGCGAAGAGGTGGATGGCCGCTTCCAGAATGTCCATGCGCGTGCGCGCGGCACGCTCTTGTTTCAGCTCACGTTGGGCGGGTTCCCTGGCCATACCCGCCGAATCTATGCATCACGCCAGGAGTGTCACCCGGACGATCTCCGGCGGCGCTCCGACGCGCAGCGGCGGACCCCAGAAGCCTGTTCCCCGGCTGACATACAGGTGCCGGTCTCCTTCGTGAAACAAACCCGCGTCGTGCTCCCAGATGGCGGAGACCGCCAGCGTGAAGGGGAAGAACTGTCCCCCATGCGTGTGTCCGGAGAGCTGCAAGCCCATTCCCTCCCGCGCCGCCACCTTCCAGTTCGACGGCTGATGCGCGAGCAGCACCGAGGCCCGCTCGGAATCCCGGCCCGTCGTCGCCGCCGCCAGGTCATAGCCTTGCGAGAACCCCATCTTGCCCGCCGACCAGTCGTCCACGCCCACCAGGTCGAATGACGCGGCCGTATCTCCAATGCGCACGTGGCGGTTGCGCAGAACATGCACATCCATTTGCTCCAGCGCCTCCGCCCAGGCAGCGTCGCTCCAGTAGTACTCGTGGTTTCCCGTGACGAAGTAGGTGCCGTGGCGTGACTTCAGCTCGGACAGCGCCGAGACCGCTGGGGCCAGCGACGCGACGTGTCCGTCCACCAGGTCGCCAGTGATGCACACCAGGTCGGGGCGCAATGCGTTGCAGCGGCGCACCAACTCGTCCATGAAGCGGCGCCGGATGACCGGGCCCACGTGGATGTCACTCAGGTGGACGATGCTGAAGCCATCCAGCGCCTTGGGCAGCCCCGGCAGCTTCACCGCCACCTCGTTCACTACCGGCGGATGGAAGGCGCTCCACATCCCGAAGCCCGTCACACCACCTGCGGCCAGCACCGCTCCGCCGGCTGTCGCCCGAGCAAGGAAGCGTCGACGCTCCACATCCACCGGGGCCGCGGACGTGGCGCCGTCGGCCCCTGTCGCCATTGCCACCGGAGCAGCTTCGGCGTGCGTCGCCGCCGCGCCGTGTCCACCTGGCGCCATGGCCTCCTGAGTCACCGACACGGACTCCGTGCCCGTCGCCGCCGCGCCGTGTCCGCTCGTCGCCAAGGCTTCCGGAGTCACTGACACGGACTCCGTGCCAGTCGCCGCCAGCGTGCCGCCAGCCTGTGCCGATCCACCCACCGCATGTGCATGGGACACCGATGCCCTCGTGCCGGCGACCTGTGCGCCACCGCGCAGCTCCACCACCGCCGGCTCGCCGCGCGAGCGCTGCATTCGTGCCGCCACCATGCGCACCGTGGCCAACACTCCGAGCGCGAGCAACAGGTAGATGGCCATGCCCATCCACGTCCACACCGCCGTGGCCACGGCGAAGGTGGAGTCCATGGGAAGGAAGCGCGTCACCGCCCACGACAGCACCAGCAGTGTGCCCAACACCGTCATGACGCCCATGCCCACGCGCCGCCATGCGCGGTGCTCCGACGTGGCCGCGAAGAGGCGCCGGTACAGGTAGACGTGGACGGCGACCGTGGCGATGCCGGTGACGAGGGCGAAGAGGATGAAGCGCGCGGTGTCCATGCAGTGCGCCATCCTGACCCGTGCGCGACGCGCTGCAATGCAATCCGGCGTGAAGAAATGTGAACACCTCGTACACGGACATCGCATCAATCCGTGTGGGGTGTTCGCAGCTGGGGCAATCGCGACCCGAACCCACGTCGCATGTGATTGCAGCATGCAGCCAAGAGAGCGCCTGAGCCATTCTCGCGATACAAGTAACAGCGTGTTGGCCGCATACACCGGCCTGCCCGAAAGCCACTGAAGGGTCGCCGCGTGTGTAACGGCGAACCGCCTGGCTGACGCGCATGCACCACCTCATCGAGGAGACCCCCATGCCCCCTGACATGATGGCGGGAACGCGCCGCCTGTTGATGTGCCTGTTGAGCGCCTTGCTGATGGCTGGCTGCGAGCCCTCGGGGGAGCTCGCCATGCCGGAGACTCCACACGCCACGCGCACCCAGCGAGTGGTCGTCACGGCTCCGCCGATGCGCATCGCCGCGGGTGCCCAGCACTCGCTGTATCTGTCGCCCGGAGGCGACGTGTGGGCCTGGGGCGGCAATGGCTCCGGCCAGCTTGGCGGGGCGGAGACGTCCCTCCTGGGACTGGCGCCGGTGCGGCTGGCGGCGCTAGAGGACATCGTGTCGGTGGTGTCCGGAGAAGCCCACTCGCTCGCACTGGGCGCGGATGGCACGGTGTGGACGTGGGGCGGCAACAGCTCCGGGCAGCTCGGTGATGGCAGCACCACCGACCGCGCGACGCCGATGCGGGTGGCCGGCCTGGACAACGTGGTGGCGGTGGCCGCCGGAGACTTCCACTCGCTGGCGCTGCGCGAGGACGGCACGGTATGGGCGTGGGGGACGAACTTCCACGGACAGCTCGGCCGGGGACACACCCAGCCGGGGCTCACGCCCGAGCGGGTTCCTGGGTTGAATGGCGTGGTCGCGCTCGCTGCGGGCTTCGACTTCACCCTGGCCGTGCTCGAGGACGGCACGGTGCGCGCGTGGGGCTCCAACGGCTCTGGCCAATTGGGTGACGGTACCTTCACCCAGCGCTTGTCTCCCGTGAAGGTCTCCCAGCTCAGCGGCATCACCGCGGTGACGGCGGGCACCTACCACGCGCTGGCGCTGGGCAAGGACGGCGGCGTGTGGGCGTGGGGCAGCAATGCCTCCGGGCAGCTCGGTGATGGCACGTGGAATGACCGCGCCGTGCCCATGCAGGTGCCGGGACTCGAGCGGGTGAAGGCCGTGGCCTCCATGGACTCGGATTCGCTGGCGCTGCTCGAAGCGGGCGCCGTGTTCGCGTGGGGTGCCAATGGCTCCGGCCAACTGGGCGATGGAGACACCACCGACCGCGCCACGCCGGGACCGGTGCCAGGGCTGAATGCGGTGGCCTCGGTGGTGGGCGGCGCGCAGCACGCGCTGGCCCTGCGAAAAGACGGCACGCTCTGGGCCTGGGGCGGAGGCCTGTCGGGCCAGCTGGGCCACGGCGGCTCCGAGCGCCACGTGGTGCCCGCGCCGGTGATGCGCCTAGCGGGCGTGACGTCGATGGCGACCGGCAGCTTCCACTCCCTGGCCGCGCTGGGGGATGGCTCCGTCTGGGCCTGGGGCCGCAACACCTCCGGACAGCTCGGTGATGGCAGCACCGCCGAGCGCCACGCCGCGGTGCGCGTGGAGGGGCTCGGCGGCGTTCGCAGCGTCGCCTCGGCCGCCCACCATTCGCTCGCCGTGGGCATGGATGGGACGGTCTGGGCCTGGGGGCGCAACGCCGCCGGACAGCTGGGGGACGGCACCACCACGGACCGCGCCCGGCCCGTCGCGGTGCCGGGCCTGACGTCGGTGACGGCGGTGGCCGCGGGCGGCAGTCACGTCCTGGCGCTGCGCAGCGACGGCAGCGTGTGGGCCTGGGGCTACAACGCGCTGGGACAGCTGGGGGACGGCACGACGGTGGACCGGTTGACGCCGGTGCGCGTGTCGGGGCTCGGTGCGGTGGTGGCGGTGGCCGCCGGTTCGTACTTCTCCATGGCCCTGCAGTCCGACGGCACGGTGTGGACGTGGGGCGAGGGCTTCGAGGGACAGCTGGGGGACGGCGGTGGCGTTCAGCGATTGAGTCCGGTGCGTGTGGAGGGACTGGCGAACGTCACCCGCGTGGCGGCGGGCTCCGCGCATGCGCTGGCCGTGCGCGGCGACGGCACGGTGTGGGCGTGGGGCGACAATGGTGAAGGGCAGCTCGGGGACGGCTCCTGGGCGGACCGCTTCCGTCCGGTGCAGGTGCCGGGGCTGCAGGGCATCACCGCCGTCAGCGGTGGCCGCTCCCACTCCATGGCGTTGCAAGGCGATGGCACGGTGCGCGCGTGGGGCTACAACGGTTACGGCCAGCTCGGAGACGGAACGCTCACCTCTCGCGTGCGGCCCGCCCTCATCCCCGGCCTGACTGGCATCCAGGCGCTCCACCCCAGCCACCTGCACGTGCTCGCGCTGCACGTGGATGGGACGTTGCGCGGGTGGGGCTACAACCGCTTCGGCCAGCTGGGCCTGGGCGCCGCGGGGTGGAGCGCCCTGCCGGTGCAGGTGCGTGGCATTGGCCGCGTGGACCGGTTGTCCGTCGGCCGCGCGCACACGCTGATGGTACGCGCCGATGGCACGGTGATGGCCTGGGGAGAGAATGGCTCGGGCCAACTGGGCGACGGCACCTCTACCCACCGCGCGGGACCGGTGTCCGTGCGCGGCGTGCCCTGTGTCCGCTCGGTCGCCAGCGGCTTGCGGCACTCGCTGGCGCTGGCGTGTGACGGCACCGTCTGGGCCTGGGGCGCGAACGGGCGGGGGCAGCTGGGGGATGGCACCGCCACCCCGCGCGTGACGCCGGGGCTGGTGGAGGGGCTTCGGGGCGTGGTGGCGCTGGCGGCGGGGGGAGACGCGTCGGTGGCGCTGCGCGCGGATGGCTCCGTGTGGAGCTGGGGCGGCAACGCCAGTGGCCAGCTGGGGGACGGCACCACTACTGACCGCGCCCTGCCGGCCCACCTCGAGCACCTCTCCAACGTGGTGGCCGTGGCCGTGGGCGAAACGCACGCCCTGGCGGTGGGCGAGGACGGCGCGTTGTGGGCCTGGGGCGCGAATGGCTCGGGCCAGTTGGGAGATGGGGGCACCGAGCCGAGCCTGACGCCGGTGCGCGTGAAGGGGCTGGAGCGTGTGGCGTCCGTGGCGGCCGGGCGCGCCTTCTCGGTGGCGGTGCGCGACGACGGCACCGCGTGGGCCTGGGGCGCGAACCCGTCCGGCCAGCTGGGCGATGGCACCAACCTCGCGCGGAGCGTGCCCAAGCAGGTGGCCTCCGTGAAGGGCATCCGCGCCATGTCCGCGGGGACCCACCACGTGGTGGCGCTGAGCGCCGACGGCACGGTGTGGACGTGGGGCGACAACACGCTGGGGCAGCTGGGGGATGGCTCGTCCTCGCCGACGTGGATGTACCCCCGGCAGGTGCCGGAGCTGCGAGGCGTGGAGGCGGTGGCCGCGGGAGAGCAGTTCACCGTGGCTGTGCTGCTGGACGGTACCGCCCGCGCCTGGGGCAGCAACGAGTACGGCCAGCTCGGTGATGGGAAGACAGGCCCGCAGCTGACGCCGATGGCGGTGAAAATCGACGGGCCGAAAATCCGCCCGCCCGTGCGTGCCGTGCGCGCCTGGGGCCAGCACGCGGTGGTGCAAATGTCGGACGGCACCGTGCAGGCGTGGGGCGACAACGCGTTCGGCCAGCTGGGAGACGGCACCACCACGCGACGCGCGGTGCCCTTGGAGGTGCGTGGATTGGCGAGCGTGGTGGCCGTGTCCTCGGGCGCCTGGCACTCGCTGGCGCTGCGCAGTGACGGCACCGTCTGGGCGTGGGGCGCCAATGGCTTCGGTCAGCTCGGGGATGGCACGTCCACTTCGCGCACCAGGCCGGTGCAGGTGGCCGGGCTGGGGGACGTGGTGGCCATTGGCTCGGGGGGCTACCACGCGCTGGCGGTGCGCTCGGATGGCTCGGTGTGGACGTGGGGCTACAACGCGTTCGGCCAGCTGGGGGACGGCACCGCGGAGTCGCGCTCCCTGCCCATCCGGGTGGAGGGGCTGGAGGGCGTGGTGGCCGTGGCGGGCGGAGACCACTACTCGCTGGCGCTGCACTCGGACGGCACCCTGTCCGCGTGGGGCAACAACGCGTCGGGCCAGTTGGGAGACGGCACCGGCACCACCCGCTACTCGCGCGTGGGGGTGAAGGGCGTGGACGGCGTGGTGGACGTGCGCGCGGGCGCGGCGCACACGGTGGCGCTGCGGGGCGACGGCACCGTGTGGACGTGGGGCGACAACGCGTTCGGTCAGCTGGGGGACGGCACCAGCGGCACGCGGATGCGCCTGGTGCCCCGGCCGGTGCCGAGCCTGTCCTCGGTGTCCGCCGTGGGCGCGGGGGCTCGCCACGCGTTCGCCGTGGGGCTCAAGGGCGCGGTGTGGACGTGGGGCCGCAACTCGCACGGCCAGCTGGGGCTGGGGGACAACGCGAACCGGACGGAGCCCCTGCGCGTGCGGGAGCTGACGGACGTCACCGTGGTGTCGGGCGGGGCGGATTTCTCCCTGGCGATGAAGCGCGACGGCACGGTGCTGAGCTGGGGCTCCAGCCTCTACGGCACGTTGGGCCTGGGCGCCGCGGGGCAGCGCTCGTCACCCGGGCAGGTGGCGCTGCCCTGAGCCGGGCATCAGGGCCTGTTCAGAGGGTGCGGCGGGCGGTCCGCATCCGCACCCGGTACTTCTTGGGCGGGCGTTTCCTGAGCCGGGCCCGGTACGTGCCATGCGCGCGCCGGGCCGGGCGGGAGCGTCGGCTGATGGTTTTCCTGCGACCCGCGCCGGGGGTGCGTCGACGAGGAGCTTTCATGGGTGCATCCGGCGCGTGCGCTAAGGCTTCTCCGTGAGCGGGCGGGGCGTCGTCAGCTCGGAGCCGATCTGCCGCCACTCCTGCGCGTAGGCGCCGCGAGCGAAGGCGCGCAGGTCGTCGGACGTCACCGTGCCCCGCGCCATGGCGGTCCCCAGCGCGCGCACGACGGCGTTGCGGTGCGGCTGCTCGACGTAGGGATTGCCCTCGCGGAACACCTCACCGAAGAGCGACTCCAAGCGGCCGTCCTGCTTCAGACGCTCGACGATGCGGGCCTGCGATGCGGGCTCGTTCGCGTGCGCGTGCAGCATGGCGGAGGCGAGCCCGCCCTGGGCGTCCGCCTGGTCGGGAAACTCGGAGAGCAGCTCCAGCTCCGCGTCAGCGCCCGCGATGGCAGTGGCGTCCGGAGGCGGAGGCGGCGCCGTTACCCCGCGCTGGGCGGGGCGCCGGTCGGGCTCGAAGTCGCTGCGGCCCTGGAACGTCTGCACCGTGCGGTGCGCCTGGACGCCCTTCGTCCCCTGGGTGGCGGTGCCGGAGGCCGGCCGCTGCTCCGGGGCGCTGGCGCGCTCATGCACCGGGCCCTTGGGCGAGGACGGACGGTTACCACCATCAATGCGAGACATGGGGGGCTCCAGGGATGGGGCCCGGTGCGGACAGAGCTCCGGGAATTCCCATGTAGGTTATCGGGCGCGGTGCGGCTCCAGTTGCGTCCCACCTCTAACGTGCGTCCGCCGGAGCGTCCCCGCACGGCGGGCGCGCCCGCGTCATCGCCCGGAAAAACGCAATGACTCCCGGCGCTTGGCGGGCGGGGGAGGGAAGTGGCGCTCCAGGCCGTGTACCAGGTCTTCACGCCACGCAGGGTAGTTGTGCCCACCGCTGTACTCCCTGAGTTCCACCTGATGCCCGGCTTCTGAGAGCACGGGAACGATGCGGCGGTTGCCCTCCAGCAAGCCCTCGAAGCGGCCGCAGTCAAGCCAGACATCCAGCGGGCGGCGGGGTGGGGGCCGCGCCAGGTCGAAGACGACGAAGTCATGGCCCTCCACCGCGAAGGCCCCGGACTGCGACAGCACCCGGCCGAAGACGTCCGGCATGCGCAGGCCGGTGTAGAGCGCCATCAACCCGCCCAGCGAGGCCCCGAGTACCGCGTGGGCACCGGGGCTGCGCCGCTCGTCCACCAGCGACAGCTTCTGGCGCGCCAGCGGCAGCACCTTCCACTTCAACAGCCCCACCGTGTACTCGCTGCAGGCGTACTCCATGCTGCGCGTCTCGCCGCCATTGCACACGAGCGCCAGGGCCACCGGACGCATGCGGCCTTCGGCCATCAGGGTGTCCACCAGCTCCGGAAGGCGGACGCGGCGCAGATAGTCCTCGCCGTCGTACACCACCACCAAGGGCACCGGCGCGTCCGTGGGCGGCGCGTACAGGTACACCCGGCGCTGGCCCGGCAGGTCCACGTCTCCTGTGTCCACCACGTGCCGGGTGACGCGGCCCCGAGGCGCGCCGCGCGGGTGCCGGGCGGGCAGGGACGAGCGGGCCTGGGGCATGTGGAACGAATGGTTGATGCCGCCAAAGCCATTGTCGGAGGGGTGGCGGTTGAGCGGGTCCTCCACGCGCCGGCCGCGCGGGTCCTCCAGCGCGTATTCGACGTAGGCATCCGCGGGCAGCGTCAGCGTGCGAGCCCACAGTCCGGGCGCCACGCGCTTGAGGGGCAGCGGCTTGCCGCGCCAGTCCTGGAAGTCACCTTGGAGGCAGATGGGGCCCCGGCCTCGCCACACGAAGGTGGCGGTGTCGGAGTCGATGACGGGCGTTCCCTCGGCGCGGGCCCGCGCCTCCAGTGTCTTCGCGTCCATCCGCGCACCCTAAGCCAGCAGGTCGCGCAGCGCGCCCTCCAGCTCCGTGTACCGGAACACGAAGCCCGCCTCATGGGCGCGCTGGGGCAGCACGCGCTGGCCCTCCAGCACCACCTTCGCCATCTCTCCCAGGGCCGCCTTGAGCATGAACGCCGGCATCCGCACCATGGACGGCCGGCCCAGCACGTGGCCCAGCGTGTGCGCGAAGAAGGCGTTCGTCACCGGCGTGGGCGCGGTGGCGTTCACCATGCCCTCCACCTGGGGATGGGCCAGCAGGAAGAGGAGCAAATCCCTGGCGTCGTCGCGGTGCACCCAGCTCACGAATTGCTCGCCGCTGCCCACCGGGCCGCCCGCGCCCACGCGGAAGGGGGGCAGCATCTTGTGGAGCGCGCCGCCGTCCGGGTGCAGCACCACGCCCATGCGCACCACCGCCGTGGCGATACCGGACTCGCGCGCCTGCATCGCCTCCGCCTCCCAGTCCACGCACACGCGGGCCAGGAAGTCGTCACCTGGAGGGCTCTCCTCCGTCAGCGGATCCGCGCCGCGCGTGCCGCCGTAGTAGCCGATGGCGGACGCCGACACGAACCGCCTCACCGTGCCCGCGCCCCGCATCGCCGCCACCACCGCGCGCGTGCCCAGCACACGGCTGTCGTGGATGCGGTGCTTGCCTTCCCGCGTCCAACGCTGGGCCACCGGCTCGCCCGCCAGGTGCACGACGGCCTCCGCGTCCGCCAGGGCCTCGGGCGGCAGCGGCGAGCCGGCGTCGAAGGGCGCTCCCGTCACGCCGGCGGGCAGGCGGGCCAGGGCGTGTTCAACGTTCCGGGACAGGATGTGGACCTGATGTCCGCGCTCCAACAAACCCTGGACAAGCCCTGGACCCAGGAAGCCGCTCGCGCCGGTGAGGGCCACCTTCACGGGGAGGGCTCCGAAGGCGCCGGGGCGTTCAGGTCCACGCCCACCAGGCGGCTCAGGACGGCGAAGAAGGTCGTCAGCTCATCCGGCTTCATCCGGCCGGAGTGCCGGTAGACCAGGGCCCCTTCGGAATCCAGCAGCACGATGTTGGACGTTTTCACCGGCAGCTTCCACGGCGCCTTTCCCAACGCTCCATCCATATCCACCAGGATAGGCACGCCCACCTTCTTCTCCTCGTCCCGGACGAAGGAGAGGGCAATCTGCCGGGCCGGAAAAAAGTCGAAATTCTGAAGGTTTGCGACCGCCAGCACCCAGGCCGCATCCAGGATTCCGCGCTCCTGACCCCGGGCGAACAGCTCCTTCTTCAGGGTCGAGTTGAGCTTGGTCGAGTCCTTGTCCTCATAGAACAGGATGACCGGTTTTCCTCGCCACTTGGAAAGCTGGACCTCCTTTCCCGCGGAGGTGCGTAACGTCGCGTCCACCGGCTCCGTGGCCGGCGCCGCGCCCAGGGCACTTCCCGCTGCCAGGGAGATGGAGAGCGCACCTGCGATCCACGCCTTCATGAGGGGACCTCTGTGTACAAGGTTATCGCAAACCTTAGACATACCCTTGACAAACTCTGGACGCAAACGCTACCTCTAGGACGCAAAGGAACGGGTTCTTCGGAGGAAAGAAGCATGGCACTCACGCTTCCCGATGCGCAGCCGCCGACGGGCCTGCTTCCTCTGGAGCAGGCCTGGCTGCAACTGGTCCAGGCGGAGGTGGAGACCTCGCTGGCGGAGTTGTTCGAACTTCCCGACGAGGCCGGCCTGGACGTTCGTTGGACACAGGCACTGACGCAGGCCCGGGCCTATGCCTTGCGGCCCGCCAAGCGGCTCCGCCCCGCGCTGGTGATGGCCGGACACTGCCTGGCGCGTGGGAGCGCGGTGGTGCCCTCCGGGTTGTGGCGCTTCGCCGCTGGGCTGGAGCTGCTGCACACCTTCCTCCTCATCCACGACGACGTGGCGGATCAGGCGGAGCTGCGGCGGGGCGCCGCGTCCCTGCACCGGCTGCTGGCGCCCGGACGCGCGGGCGAGGACCTGGCCGTGGTGGTGGGAGACCACCTCTTCGCGCGCGCCCTGGAGGCCATGCTGGGCTCGGGGCTGACGGGCGTCGCGGGCGTGGTGCAGTACTACCTGGGCGTGTGCCGTCACACGGCGGCCGGGCAGTACCTGGACCTGGACCTGGGCCGCGCGCCGCTGGCGGAGGTGACGCTCTTCCAGACGCTGCGCGTGGCGCATCTCAAGACGGCGCGCTACGGCTTCTGCGCCCCGCTGGTGTGCGGGGCCATGCTCGGCGGTGCCAGCAGCGGCTTGGTGGAGGGGTTGGAGCGCGTGGGCCGTCACGTCGGTCTTGCCTACCAGCTTCGGGACGATTTGCTGGGCCTTTTTGGTGATTCGAACGTCGCTGGCAAGGCCGCTGACGGCGACTTCCTCCAAGGCAAGCGAACCTTTCCAGTGCTGGCCGCCTTCGCGCGCGCCACCGAGGCCGAGCGCATGGAGCTGGAGGCGCTGTGGTCGCTGCCGGTGGAGCAGAAGGACGCCGCGGCGCTGGCGCGGGCCCGCGCGCTGGTGGAGTCCTGCGGAGGCCGGGCCGCGTGTGAGCGCATGGTGGTGCGCGCCTCCCGGGCCGCCCGCCGCTCGTTGCAGTCGCTGCCCAATCCCAACGGTGTGAGAGAGCTGCTCGACGCGCTCATCGCCCGGCTGGCCCACCGCGCCGCCTGAGGACGCCATGAGTGCATCGACACAAGGCAGGCGCATCGTGGTGGTGGGCGCGGGCGTGGGCGGGCTGGCCGCCGCCGCCCGGCTGGCGCACCAGGGCTTCGACGTCCAGGTCTTCGAGAAGACGCAGGGACCGGGCGGGCGCTGCAACCGGTTGCAGGTGGATGGCTTCACGTGGGACCTGGGCCCCACCATCGTGCTGATGCCGGAGGTGTTCGAGGAGACCTTCCGCGCGGTGGGCCGCCGCATCGAGGACTACCTGACGCTGCTCAAGTGCGACCCGAACTATCGGGTCCACTTCCGGGACGGTTCGGATGTCACCTTCACGTCAGAGCTGTGCGCCATGGGCCGCGAGCTGGAGCGCGTGGAGCCCGGCAGCTACGCGCGCTACCTCGCCTTCCTGGCCCAGGGCCGCGTCCAGTACCGAACGAGCCTGGACCACCTGGTGGGGCGCAACTACGCGGGCCTGCGCGACTACCTCTCGCCGCGCGTGCTCGCGCGCATCTTCCAGGTGCGCGCCCACCGCCGCATGTACGGGGACGTCAGCCGCTTCTTCCAGGACGAGCGGCTCCGCGCGGCGATGACCTTCCAGACGATGTACCTGGGCGTGTCGCCCTACGCGTCGCCCGCGGTGTACGGCCTGCTGCCCTTCTCCGAGCTGGGCGTGGGCATCTGGTTCCCCAAGGGGGGCCTGTATGCCATTCCGCAGGCCCTGGAGCGGCTGGCGCGCGAGGAGGGCGTGCGCTTCCACTACGGCGCGCCCGTGGAGCAAATCCTCACCGACGGAGGCCGCACCCGGGGCGTGCGGTTGGAGGGCGGTGAGGTGGTGGAGGCGGACGCGGTGCTGTGCAACGCGGACCTGCCCTATGCGTACGAGAAGCTGCTCGACTCGAAGGCGACGACGCTCAAGCGCAAGGAGAAGCTGCGCTACACGTCCAGCGGCTACATGCTCTACCTGGGCATGAAGCGGCGCTACCCGGAGCTCTTGCACCACAACGTGGTGTTCGGCCGGGACTACAAGGGCTCCTTCGACGACATCTTCGAGCGCTTCCGCGTGCCGGAGGACCCCAGCTTCTACGTCAACGCGCCCACGCGCACCGACGCGTCCCTGGCGCCCGAGGGCAAGGATGCGCTCTACGTGCTGGTGCCCGTGCCGCACCAGCACCCGGACCTGGACTGGAAGGTGGAGGGGCCCAGGGTGCGCGCGAAGTTCTTCGCGCGCATGGCGGAGCTGGGCTTCCCGTCGCTGGAGTCGGACATCGAGGTGGAGCGCGTCTTCACCCCCGATGACTGGGCCGGCACCTTCAACCTGGCGCGTGGCAGCGCCTTCGGCCTGTCCCAGAACTTCACGCAGATTGGCCCTTTCCGTCCGTCCAACCAGGACGCGCGGGTGAAGAACCTCTTCTTCGTGGGTGCTTCCACGCAGCCGGGAACGGGGCTGCCCACGGTGCTCATCTCCGCGCGGCTGGTGACGGAGCGGCTGATGACGTGGGCCCATGTGCAGGGCGTTTCGCTGTCGCCTCGGGCGGCCGCCGCCACGCCGCTGGAAGGGGTGGCCGCGTGAGCCCGCCTGTCGACAAGGCGCTGGTGGAGCGCGGCTATGTGCTGGCGAAGCAGGTGACGCGCCATCACGCCAAGAGCTTCTTCTTCGCCTCGTACCTGCTCTTCGGCCTGCGCCGGAAGGCGGCGTTCGCGCTCTACGCCTTCTGCCGGCGCCTGGACGACATGGTGGACGGGGACGACGCGGTGAGCGCGGCCGATGCGTTGCCGGTGCGGCTGGCGCGGGCGCGGCAGCGCGTGGCGGAGCTGTACCTGCCCATGCCGGAGCTGGCCTCGCGCGAGCTGGGTCCGCCCGCGGACCGGGTGAAGGGCAGCGCGGCCGCGACGCCGTGGGACGCGCGGGAGTTCGCCGCGCTCGAGCACACGGTGCGCCACTTCCGGATTCCGGAGCAGCCCTTCCAGGACCTCATCTCCGGCATGGAGATGGACTTGACGAAGCACCGCTACACCACCTGGGCGGAGCTGGACCTCTACTGCTACCGCGTGGCGGGTGTGGTGGGGCTGATGCTGACGCCGGTGCTGGGGTGCTCGGACGCGGCGGCGGTGGAGCCCGCGGCCGACCTGGGCCGGGCCATGCAGCTCACCAACATCCTCCGCGACGTGCGCGAGGACCTGGAGCGCGGCCGGGTGTACCTGCCCGCCGAGGAGCTGGCCGCCTTCGGATTGTCGGAGGACGACTTGCGGCGCGGACAGGTGGACGCGCGCTGGCGGTCCTTCATGCGCTTCCAGGTGGAGCGCTCGCGGGCGTACTACGCGCGGGCGGCGGCCGGCGTGCGCTACCTGACGGGCTTCGGCAGTCAGCGGATGGTGCGGCTGATGGGCGCCATCTACGGCGACATCCTGCGCGACATCGAAGCGCGCGACTACGACGTGTTCAGCGCCCGGGCCCACGTGACGACGCGCCGCAAGCTCGCGCTGGCTTCCGCGGCCATGGTGCGGCCCGCCGCGGTGCTGCCCGTCCCCCAGGGCGAGGTGCGCATGCCGCTGCTTCCCACCGGGACGGGCGGGTGAGGGCGTCATGCGTGGCGATGGAATGAAGACGGAGCTTCGGCGGCGCATGGGAGGTGGAGCATGAAGCGCACCCGCGTCGCGGTGGTGGGGGGCGGCATTGGTGGACTGACGGCCGCCGGGCTGCTGGCGAAGGAAGGGCACGAGGTGACGCTGTTCGAGCGAGGCACCTCGCTGGGCGGCAAGGCCCAGGCCGTCACCGTGAATGGCATCACCCTGGACACGGGGCCCACGTTGCTGACGCTGCCGCACCTGGTGCGTGGCACCTTCCAGCAACTGGGCGCCGAGGACCTGCTGCCGCGCTTCACGGAGCTGGAGCCGCAGTGCGCCTACCGCTTCGAGGACGGGTGTGACTTCACGGCCTACAAGGACGTGGAGCGGATGGCGGAGAGCGCGGCGGGTGTCCGCCCGGGTGAGCGCGACGGCATCCGCAGCTTCTACACGGAGGCCGAGGCCATCTGGCGGGCCGCGGGCGAGCCCTACCTGGAAGCCCCCTTCGAGGGCATGGCTGGCTTCATGACGCGCGTGGCGAAGCGCGGCGTGGGGGCCGTCATGGCGGGGATGAAGATGGGCACGCTGCACGAGCTGGCGGCCCGGCACTTCAAGACGGACCACCTGCGGCAGTACGTGGGCCGCTTCGCCACGTACACGGGCGCGTCACCCTACGAGGCCAGCGCGGCCTTCGCGCTGATTCCCCACATCGAGCATGCCTATGGCGTGCACCACGTCCGCGGCGGCATCGGCGCGCTGGTGGATGCGCTGGGGCAGGCCGTGCGCCGGCTGGGCGTGCGCATCCACCTGGACACGCGGGCTCGCTTCGAGCGCACGCGAGAGGGCTACCAGGTGGGCCCGCAGGAGGGCATGGAGCGCTTCGACAGCGTGGTGGTGAACGCGGACCCGCTGGAGCGGCTCGCTCGCGCGGAGGAGCCGCTGGCGCTGTCTGGCTTCGTGTTGCTGTTGGAGGTGGAGGGCCGCATCGCTCTACCGCACCACACGGTGCTCTTCGGCGGTGATTACCGGCGCGAGTTCGACGAGCTGTTCGGCGGGCAGCTCGCGTCCGACCCGACGGTGTACTTCTGCAACCCCTCCGCCACCGACGAGAGCATGGTGCCTCCGGGCCGCACCGGGTTGTTCGTCATGGTCAACGCGCCCGCGCTGCCCGTGGACGCGCGCGGCGCGGAGCATGCCACCCGCGACTGGGAAGCAGGCGCCGAGCGCGTGAAGGCGCAGATGCTGGAGCGCCTGTGCCGGCACTACCCGGCGCTCAAGGGGCGCGTGCGTGTCATCGGCCAGCGCTCGCCGGTGGACCTGGCCGCGCAGGGAGCCCCGGGCGGCTCCATCTACGGCTTCCTGCCGCACGGGAAGTTCGGCCCCTTCCGCCGGCCGCGCATCCGCGGCAACACGCCGGGCCTGTTCTTCGCGGGCGGTGGCACGCATCCAGGCGGCGGCGTGCCGCTGGTGATGTTGTCCGGTCGCTTCGCCGCGGAGCTGGCGTCGCAGCACCTCCGGAGGGACGCATGATGCGCCTGGCGAAACTCGCCGCCCTGCCGGACGCGGCGGGCACCTACCGCTGGTTCTATGCGGACGTCACCGCGGGGCCCTACAGCGCGGTGTGCATCTTCATGCTGGGCTCGCTGTTCTCGCCCCGGTACTCGGTGGCGGCGCGGCGGGGCGGACGGCCGCTGGAGCACAGCGCGGTGAACTTCGCGCTGTACCACGAGGGCGTGCGGCGGCTGTGGGTCCTCAGCGAGTACGCGCGCGCGGAGCTGGAGGCCCCGGGCCGGCTGCGTATCGGCCGCTCCACGCTGTCGTACGAGGGGGACGGCACGGTGCGGATGGCCGTGGACGACTGGACGGCGCCGTGGGGTCGGCCCGTGCGCGCGGGCCTGACGCTGGAGCCGATGACGCCCGTGGGCGAGGTGGTGCAGCTCATGCCTGGGCTGCCGCACTACTGGCAGGCGCTGGCGCCTCGTTCGCAGGCACGGCTGGAGGTGTCCTCGCTGGGCATCGAGGCGAGTGGCCTGGGCTACCACGACACCAACCACGGCGGAGAGTTGCTGGGCGCGCGGTTGTCGGGGTGGCACTGGGCTCGCACGCACCGCGAGGACGAGACGGTGGTGGACTACCACCTGCCTGAAGGTGTCGCGCCGCTGCGAGTGGTGGCGGGCGCGCGCGGAGTGCGCTGCGAACGGGGCCCCGCGTTGGTGGAGGCGCGGCCCACCCACATCACCAGCTGGGGCCTGCGCGTGCCGTCACGCCTGCACGCGGGCAACGTGGTGGTGGGACAGCCGAAGCTGCTGGAGTCGTCGCCCTTCTACGCACGGCTGGAGGCGCGCCAGGGGCCTCTGGACTCCCTGGGCGAGGTGGCGGACTTCCGTCGCTTCCACTCGCCCTTCATCCGCTGGATGGCGCATTTCCGCACGCGCATGGGACGGGCGGCATGAGCGCGCTCGTCCTCGCGTCCCTGGTGTGGTGCACCGTGGCCACGGGCTTCAGCGCGGTGGCGTGCGTGCGTCTGTCGCGCGCGCGGGCTGGCGCCGCTCCCCAGCCCGGCGCGCTGCCGCCAGTGTTGCTGCTGCGCCCGGTGGACGCGCCCACGCCTCGAGAGCTGGAGAATCTGGCGCAGTCCATCGACTACGCCGGGCCGTTGGACCAGGTGGTGGTGTCGCCCTACCGTCCCCGGCTCGCCCCGGGCGTGCGGTGGCTTCCCAGCGATCCGTTGACGCCCAACCGGAAGGTGGGACACCTGCTGTATGCGCTGGACGTGTTGCCCGTGGGTGACCGGGTGGTGCTGTCGGTGGACGCGGACGTGGCGGTGACGGGCGCGCTGGTGGAGGGACTGGCCGTGCCGGTGGCCGCGGGCGCCGCACTGAGCACCGCGGCGCCGCTGCCAGTGGGGCCTCGGGACGGCGCGAGCCGGGCCATGGCGGGCCTTCTGCGTTACACACACCACAGCTTCCGGGCCCTGGATGCGATGAGCGCGGGCGCCAAGGCCGTGTGTGGCAAGGCTTTGGGCTTGTCTCCCGTGGCCGTGGAATCGCTGCGGCGGCTCGCGGACCACATTGGCGAGGACCTGGAGTTGGCCAAGTGTCTTCACGCCCAGGGACTGGACGTGGTGCTGAGCAGCGCCCCGGCGGTGGTGCCTTTGGACGCCGAGGTGCCCTGGGCGGCGCCCCTGTCGCGCTTCACGCGCTGGATGCAGGTACTGGCCAGTCACCGGCCCGCGCTGTATCCCACGGTGCCGCTGCTCTTCACGCCGACGCTGCCGCTGACGGTGCTGGCCGCGGCGCTGGGGTCGCCGGTGCTGGCGGGCTCGGTGGCGGGACTGGTGGCCGTGCGGACCTTGCTGTCGCTTCGGTTGGCCGGGCTCCACGCGCCGGTGGCGGACGCGGGGAGGGCCTACGCGGTGACGGACTGGTTGTTGGGCGAAGCGCTCTTGCTGGCTGCTTTCCTGCGCTCGCTGTGGCAGCAGGGCACGGTGACGTGGCGGGGGCAGACCTATGCGTTGCGCCCCGGAGGTCAAATGGTACGGGTGGCTCCGGAGCTGAGTGGAGGACCGGGATGACGTACGCGCGATTCCTTGGGTTGTTCGTGGTGGTGCCCATTCTCTTCCTGGCGTGGCGCTACCGCCGCACCTTCACGGCCAGGAGCCTGGCGCCCATGGGGCTCCTGCTCATCGTCGTGTACGCGGCGACGTCGCCCTGGGACAACCTGGCGGTGAAGTGGGGCCTGTGGGGCTTCGACCCCGAGCGCATCTGGGGCATCAAGCTGGGGTACCTGCCTCTGGAGGAGTACCTCTTCTTCGGCCTGCAGACGCTGCTGGTGGGGCTGTGGGCCCGGGCCCGGCTGGCGCGTGCGTTGGCGCCGGATGCCCAGGCGACTCGGCCCGCGGCGGAGACGGGTGAGCGCCGCGACGGTGCGCTGACGGCTCGGGAGGTGGCGCCATGATGGAGACGAAGTGGGCATACCTCATCCACCTGTTGGGCTGGACGCTGCCGGTCATCGCCTTCCAGTTGGTGGTGCTGGTGCGCCACTACAAGGAACGCTCCGGGGCGGTGCTCAAGGCGGTGCTGCCGCCGGCTTTCATCATGGGGCTGTACCTGTCCATCGCGGACCACCTGGCCATCTCCACCGGCATCTGGAACTTCGGTGAAGGCAAGCACCTGGGCGTGTACCTGGGCGTGGTGCCGCTGGAAGAGCTGCTCTTCTTCGTGATTACCAGCGTGTTGGTGTCGCTGGGCCTGGCGCTGTTCACCGGGTTGGTGTCGCTGCTGGGGGAGGCCCGGGCGTCGTGATTCACGCGGCGAAAGGTGGCCCGCTGGGCTGGGCGTGGGACCGGTACATCGGATGGAAGTTCCGCTCGGCGTTCCGGGGATTGTGGGTGCGTGGGACGCTGCCGGTGGGAGGTCCGGGCCGGCTGGTGTACCTGAACCACTCCAACTGGTGGGACGGCTTCGTGCTCAACCAGCTCTGCCAGACGGCGGGTTGGGACGGCTACTGCCTCATGGATGAGGAGAACCTGCGCCGCTATCGCTTCCTCACACGCATTGGCGCCTTCAGCATCCGGCGCAAGGACGCGACGTCACCGGTGGCGTCGCTGCGCTACGCGAAGGAGCTGCTGCGCAGGCCCCGCGCGGTGGTGTTCGTCTTCCCGGAGGGCGAGCACCGCCCCTTCGGCGTGCTCCCACTGCGACTGGAGCGGGGCGTGGAGCTGCTGGCGCGGGTGTCGAAGGTGGAGTGCCTGCCCATTGCGGTGCGCTACGGCTTCTTCGAGCACGAACGTCCAGACGTGTTGCTGGAGGTGGGCACCCCGCATTCGCCCGGCGACATGTCCGTCTTCCAGGAGGGATTGGAGACGGTGGTGCGGCGACTGGCGGCGGTGACGTCCATGGAGGGCTTCACGCGCAGGGTGTCCGGTGCGCGAGGCGTGGCGGAGCGCTGGGACGCGGCCCGGGGGCTGGCGTCATGACGTTGCGCATCCGCACCATCGCGCGCATGACGGGCATCCGCGAGGCGACGCTGCGCGCCTGGGAGCGGCGCTACGGCTTCCCGCGCCCGCTGCGCAGCGAGGGCAACAACTACCGCGTCTATTCGCGCGAGGAGGTGGATGCCGTCCGCCGTGTGGCCCGGCTCATCCAGGAGGAAGGCCTGTCGGTGAGCGAGGCCATCGCCCAGGTGAAGACGGAGCCGCCGCGTGAGCAGCCCGAAGCCGAGCGCCTGAGCGAGCGCTTCTGGTCCTCCGTGGGGGCCCTGGAAGGGGACGAGGTGACGCGCGTGCTGGATGACGCGCAGACCGTCATGGAGGTGGAGGCCTACTGTGACTGCTTCCTGCTGCCCCTGCTGCGGGAGATGGGCGTGCGGCTGGACGTCGCGCGGGAGCACCTGGCCTCCGCCCTCATCCGCCAGCGCCTGCGGCAGGTGTATGACACCCTGCTCCCCACGCCTGCCGGCCCCCGTGCCCTGCTCGCCTGTCCGGCGGGGGACCACCATGAAGGCGGCCTGCTGGTGCTGGGCATCCACCTCAAGCGCAAGGGGTGGCGGGTGACGATGCTGGGCGCGGACACCCCGGCGGCGGCGCTGCAGGGGGCTTGCGTGCAGGTGCGGCCGGACGTGGTGGCGCTGTCCTTCGTGCGCGCCCGTGCGCCGGAGGAGTTCGCGTCCGTCCTGGAAGACGCGCTCCGGGCCTGCGCGCCCTTTCCCGTGGTCGTCGGCGGGCTGGGGGCTCGCGAGCACCTGAAGGCCATTTTCTCGCTCGGCGCGCAGTACGCGGAGTCGTCGGAAGAGTTGGTGGCCATCTGGAACCAGGTGCGCAACGCTCAGAATCGCCCGTAGTCTTGCCGTAGCGACATGGCTGAGCGCACCTATCGAATCCACATCGCCGCGGAGTTGGCAGGAGTCCGGGTGGAGCTCATCCGGGCCTGGGAGCGCCGCTATGGCGTGCTCACCCCGCGCCGGACCCCCGCTGGCTACCGCGCCTATACGGACCGTGACGTGGCGGTGCTCAAGCAGCTCAAGCGGCTGACCGACGAAGGCGTGGCCATCAGCGAGGCGGCGAAGCTGCTGCCCCAGTTGATGGAAGGTCTGGATGCGGAAGCGGCGGTGCGCGGCACCCATCTGGAGACGCGGGCGCATGCGGAGACGTGGCGGGAATCCGTGCTCGCCGCCGCCCTGGCGTATGACCAGCCGCGCGTGTCGGACGTGCTGGACGAGGTGCTGGCCGCGCTGCCCCCGCTCAAGGCCTTCGACGAGGTGCTGGCGCCGCTGCTGTGCGACGTGGGCGAGCAATGGGAGGCGGGCTCGCTGACGGTGGCGCAGGAACACCTGGTGTCACAGATGGTGCGGGCGCGGCTGGTGAGCCTGCTGCACGCGGCGCCCCAGGGCCGGCACCGGCATGGCGTCCTGGCGTGCTTCCCGGAAGAAGAGCACGAGATGGGCCTGCTGGGCGCCGCGCTGCGGCTGCGGCACCTGGGCGTGCGGGTGACGCTGTTGGGACAGCGCGTTCCCGCCGAGGACCTGGGCCGCGCCGTCTTGGCGCTGCGGCCCGACTTCGTGGGGCTGTCCACGGTGGCCAGCCGGAGCGCCGAGGCCTTCGAGGACACCCTGACGCGTTTGAGGCAGGCGCTGCCCAGGGGATTGCCCGTCTGGGTGGGCGGCGCCGCCGCGCGCTCGCACCAGGCCGTGTGCGAGCGGTTGGCGGTGCACGTCTTCCAGGGCGAGGAGGACTGGGACCGCCTCGCGGGCGTGTAGGTCAGGCGTGTTGATGGCGGAGTGGTTGAAGACGCTGCTGCCGTAGTACTGGGCGGCCTCCTCGTTCCAGCCCGCCTCGGCTGGTGTACTGCCCCGCAGCACGCAGCGCAGGCTCACGTAGCCGTTGATGCCCGCGAACACCGACGGGAGGTTGGCGGGTGCGGAGAGGTTGCGCTGAATCGGGCAGGCGGATGCCAGCCTTTGCACGGCGTCCGTGCCAGGGAATCCATGGCAGGCGAAGCAGATGTTGCCGCGCCCGCGCCATTCCGGTGCGGCAAGGCTTGCCAAGCCCGGCAGGACTTGCCGTTTCTACGGCGAGGTGGCGGGCGGTGTCTGGGCGGCGGTGGTGGGGGCCCGCCGATGGAGCGCTGGAGGTGACGCGCTCAGCGCCCCCACATAGAGGCGGCCGTGAAAGCCTTCCGCGAGCGGCTGCGGGAAGAGCCGCACCCCGGAGGCGATGTCGGGCTTCTGCCGGACCTCCTTCGTGGGGCTGATGGCGAACACGTTGCACTCCACCGCGTCCCAGACGTTGAAGCGGCAGGAGAACTGCGTGCCTCGCGTGAAGCCCACGTCGAGCGCGCGCACCGACGGGAGGACCTGGGCCAGTCGCGCTCCCAGTGGCGCATAGTCGCTGTCCCAGTTCACGCCCGCCGTCCGCACGTGCGTGCCGCCCGCGAGCACCAGCGTCCAGGCCTGGGCGCGTGTCTGCTGGTGGGCCAGCAGGTGCCGGGCCATCTCCGCCTCGCGCTCGTTGCCCTGGGCCTTCTCGGCGTCGAAGGCCACCAGGGAGATGTCCTTGCCAGCGGCGCGCAGCCGGCGTGCCTGTTCGATGAGCCAGAGCATGGCGCTGCTGCTGCGGCCGTCCTGATAGGTGCGGCGCCAGAAGGGGCTCTCGCTCATCATGGTCTGGAGGTCCTGGGGCTGGCCCGGGCTCGCCAGGTAGGTCTCCAGCAGCGGCTGCTCGGAGGCGGGCAGCGACAGCGCCAGCGTCACCGGCAGGCCCTGGGCCGTGGCTTCACAGAGCATCCGCAGCGCCGCCGTGGGCAACTCCCGCGTGCCCAGGGGGTCCGCCAGCAGCAGCACGTGCCCTGGCGCCATCAGCGGGCCGGCGCCGTCCACCGGGGTGCCACACTCCGGCGCCTGCTGCGCCTGCTCCGTCTGTCCTCCTTCTGGCGTCACGGAGCGGATGGGCACGGGCGCGTTGCTGCCCACCAGCTCCAGCGCGGGCACCATCTCCAGCCGCTGCAGCAAGGTCCGCTCGATGTCCAGGTCGCGCACGCCGCGCACCATTCGCATGCGCTCCATGCCCGGCGCGTTCTTGAACGGGTCCTCCATGGGCACCGCCCGGGGGCCACTGGGACCGTTCGCGTAGGTGAAGGCGTCCCGCGTGGCGTCAAAGGGATGGGCATCCAGCGCGGCGAACATGGCCGCCTCCCGCTTGCCCGCCGCCTGTGGCGGAATCTCCAGTTGGGTATCCATCTCGTTGTAGCTGAGCCGGAAGACGCGCACGACGGTCTGCCGCGGCCCCAGCCGCTCGCCCTTGATGTAGTAGCGCTCGATGGTGCGCAGGCCCGGCATGTTCTTTCCGGGCTCATGGGCCGAGGAGAACATCTCCAGCCCGCCTTCCTTCTCCATGACGTCGTAGCGCTGCTCTTCCAGGATGCGGCGCGCCACCATCATCGCGTCCTCGGCGGGGACGATGTACACCAGCTCTTCTTCCGGCGTTTCGTACTCGCCCGTGTCCTCGTTGGCCGTGGCGCCGAAACCCCGGCTCAGCGTCGCGCAGCCAGCGCACATCAGACACAGTCCCATCAGCGCACCGTGAAGCCGCATCGAACCCTCCTCAGAGCCTTGCCTCAGGCAAACGGCCTGGATATCGGGCCGAAACGCTCGGCGCCCACAACCATATCGGGGGGGCCCACCCGGTGCATTGGTGTCCGGCGCTCAGCTGTAGTGAAGTACCTCCGTGCCGGTTCCTTCCTCCGCCCCCGCTGCCGCATCCGCGTCGCGTCCGGTGGGGCCGTTCCAACTCCTTGCGCTTGGCGTCAATGGCATCGTCGGCGTCGGCATCTTCTTCGCCCCGGCGGAGGTCGCCGCGCTGGCGCCGGGTGCCAGCGCCATTGCCGCCTTCGCGCTCACCGGGCTCGCGCTGATACCGGTGGCGCTGGCCTTCGCCGTGCTGGGCCGGCGTTTCAACGCGGACGGCGGGCCCGTCCTCTTCGCGCGCGCGGCCTTTGGAGAGCGGGCGTCCTTCCTGGTGGGGTGGGTGGCCTACGTCAGCGCGTTCCTGAGCACCGCCGCGGTGGTGGCGGGCCTCTCCCATGCGGTGGCGCCCTCCCTGGGCCTGGAGGGTGCCCTGGGGCAGTCGGTGCTCGCCTCCGTCCTCGTCACGGCGCTGGCGGGCGTGGTGGCGTCCGGCATCCGCGTGTCGGCGGGGACCTGGACGGCGCTCACCGTCGTCAAGCTGCTGCCGCTGGCCGCGTTGCTGGTGGCGTTCCTGGCGCTGTCGGGGCCACCTCCCGCCGCGGCGGTGGCCGCGGCCCCGGCCGTGGACGCGTCGTGGCTGCGGGCGGGGTTGACGGTGATGTTCGCCTACCAGGGCTTCGAAATCGTCCCGGTGATCGCGGGGCAGGTGCGCTCGTCGTCGCGCACCGTGCCGCTGGCCACGGTGGGCTCGCTGCTGGTGGCGGTGCTGCTGTACGTGGGCCTGGTGTGGGCGTGCGTGGCCGCGCTGCCGGAGCTGGCCTCCCAGGCCGCGCCGCTGGCCGCGGCGGCGGGCGTGTGGGGCGGGCCCGGGCTCGAAGGGTGGGTGAAGGCGGGCACCAGCGTGTCCGCGCTGGGCATCTGCCTGGGGATGATGGTGACGACGCCGCGCTACCTGTCCGCGCTGGCGTCGGGCGAGCACACGCTGCTGGGGCTGGACGGGATGTCCGCCGGAGGCGTGCCGGTGCGCGCGCTCGCTGTCACCTGGGCGCTGGTCCTGCTGTTCGTCAACCTGGGCGACCTGTCGGAGCTGTTCGCCCTCTCCAGCATCGCGGTGCTGATGCAGTACGGCGTCACGTCCGCCGCGCTGGCCACGCTGGCCTGGCGGCGTGAGCGAGGGCTGCGTCCGCTCCACGCCCTGCTGGCGGTGCCCACGCTGGGGCTGGGGCTGACGTTGGTGGCCTTCGGCGCCAGCTCGCGTGAAGGCGTCACCATGGCCCTCACCCTCATCGCTGGCGTGGTGCTGCTGCGGCTGTCGCGGCCCCGGGCTTCCGAGCCGCCAGCGGCGCTGCGCGGCGAGCCACTGTAACGGACGAAGCCGCCGCCTCCCCATGTCGCGGGAGGGCGGCGGCTCCTGAAGTCCGGCGGTGCGGACGTCCGTTCCTAGAACTGGTTCCAGAGGTACTGGTTGGTGACCTCGTGGTGGAACTTGACCTCCGAGTACTTCACACGGTTGCCCAGCTGCTTCGGGCTGCGCTCGGCCGTGGTCGTCTTGAGCTCGGCGAACTTGCTCTGCACGCCCTCACCCAGGATGGACGCCACGAACTGGCTGCCCTTGAAGATGCGGATGGCGTCGAAGATGTTGTCCGGCAGGAAGCGGGTGCGGCTGCGCTTGGCCTCCGCGTCCTCCTGCGGCTGCGGGCCCTCCAGGCCGGTGCGCAGCAGGGTGTAGAGCACCAGGTACGGGTTGGCGTCCGGCGCCACCGAGCGGCACTCGATGCGCGCGCTGCGCTCGTTTCCGAAGGGGATGCGCACCATGGCACCGCGGTTGTTGGCGCTGGCCTTGATCTGGTTGGGGGCCTCGAAGTGCGGGTCCAGGCGGCGGTACGCGTTCACGCTGGAGTTGAGCGTGAGGCAGATGTCATTCGCGCTGGTGAGGATGCGGTCGATGAAGTCCCAGCCAATGGGGCTGAGGCCGTCCGGGCCGTTCTGGTCGTGGAAGAGGTTCTTCCCGCCCTTGGACAGCGACAGGTTCATGTGCATGCCGTTGCCATTGACGCCCGTCACCGGCTTCGGGAGGAAGCTGGCGGTGCAGTCCAGCTGCGCGGCCACCTGGCGGCTGAGCAGCTTGTAGAGCTGAATCTGGTCGGCCGCGATGAGGGCCTCGCTGTACGAGAAGTTGATCTCGAACTGGCTGGGCGCCACTTCGGGGTGGTCCTTCTCGTTCTGGAAGCCCATGGCGCGCTGGGCCTCGGCCACCTTGTCGATGAAGGTGCGCAGCACGTCACCAGGCAGCGAGTGGTAGTAGCCGCCGGTGGAGATGAAGTCGAAGTGGCCCTTCTCGTGGAAGTGGTGCTCGGCGTCGCGGCCCTTGAAGAGGAAGCCCTCGATTTCAGGCGCCGCGTGGACCACCGTGCCGTCTTTCTGATACATCGACTCGGTGAGCTGCTTCAGCCTGCCACGCAGGTCGGACTGGTACTGCGTGCCGTCACGCTCGTGCACCTCGCTGAACACCAGCACCTTGCCCGGACCGAAGATGTCCGAGGGCAGCCAGTAGAAGGCGCTCCAGTCGATGTTCAGCCGCAGGTCGCTCTCCTGCTGCGCGGAGAAGCCCCGGATGGAGGAGCCGTCGAAGGTGAGGTTGTCGGCGCTCTTGATGAGGAACTTCTTGTCGTAGTCCAGCATGTGCAGCCGACCCTCGAGGTCGGTGAAGCACACGGTGACCGCCTTGATGGCACGTTCCTTCGTCAGGTACTCGATGCGCTCGTCACGGAGCTTCTCCTGCGCGACGTGCTTGAGGCGCTGCTCCTTGACCTTGAGGTTGCGCTCCTCGAGCTCGTCGTAGGGAATCTCCAGGAACGTTCGTAGCCCCTTCGCGTCCATTGTTCGTGCCTCCCAGGCCGGATTCCTCGCCGTCGGTGCGGCGGGATGAATCCGTGGGTGCACGTATTTACATTTGCCGGATTGAAATCAAGTCTTAATTCGTTGATGTGGAGTATAAAGTCTCTCCAGTGAAATCTTAAGAGCCCGCCGGATGACACTCGCGCCTACCATGTGGGCCCTCGGATGGATGGCCGGTGGACACTGGGGCGGCCGGGGAGGGGCTGTCTGGACCGAGGGGCGGCTCCGACACTGGATAGGCCCGTTGCCGGCGTCAGGGAAGTGGGCCGTGTGGCCGTGTGGCCGTGGGGAAGGCTTCCCGGTCGGCTCCAGGCAGGCGAGCGGATGCCACGGATTAGGATGTCCGCATGAGCTCGATGTGGGTCCTGGAGACGCCCGCTCCCACCGCGGATGCGCGCATGGCGTATGGCGCGGAGCCCCACCAGTTCGGGGACCTGCGAATGCCCGAAGGACCTGGGCCGCACCCGGTGGTGGTGGTCATCCATGGTGGCTTCTGGCGGGCGAAGTACGGCCTGGAGCATGCCGGGCACCTGTGCGTGGACCTGACCCGGCGCGGCTTCGCGACGTGGAGCCTGGAGTACCGGCGGGTGGGGCACGAAGGCGGTGGTTGGCCCGGCACGCTGGAGGACGTGGCGCTCGGCACTGACTTCCTGCGCACGCTCGCGCAGGCGCATGCGCTGGACCTCTCGCGCGTCGTGGCGCTCGGCCATTCGGCGGGAGGGCACCTGGTGGCGTGGCTGGGGGCCAGGCACCGGCTGCGGCCCGGCGATGCACTTTACAGTGCGGCGCCGTTGCCCCTTTGTGGCGTGGTGCCGCTGGCGGGCGTCGTGGACCTGCCGCGCGCGTTCGCGCACCGACTGGGGGACGGCATCGTGGAGACGTTCCTGGGCGGCACGCCGTCCTCGGTGCCGGAGCGCTATCGCACGGCCTCGCCCGCGTCGCTCCAGCCGCTCGGGGTGCCCCAGGTGCTCGTCCACGGAGCGGAGGACGACACCGTGCCCGTGTTGATGAGCGAGGACTTCTGCGCGCGCGGCCGTGAGCTGGGAGACGACGTCCGCTGCGTCACGTTGCCGGGCGCGGGGCACTACGAGGTCATCGACCCCAAGGCCCCGGAGTGGGTTCAGGTGGTGGAGGCCGTGCGCTCCCTGGTGTGAGTGGGCGCACCAGCCTCCGAGTCCCGTTGGCTCAGAAGCCGCGCTGAGCGCCGCCGTCCACCGCGATGGACTGACCGGTGATGTACGACGCCTGCTCGGAGGAGAGGAACGCCGTGAGCGCGGCCAGCTCCTCCGGGCGGCCCAGTCTCCGCGCGGGAATCTGCGGCGCCACCTTCTCATCCGTCAGCCCGAGCTGCTGCATGCGCTCGGTGGCGTGGTAGCCCGGCAGCACCGCGTTCAGCGTGACGCCGTGCTGCGCCACCTCGTTGCTCACCGTCTTCACCAGCCCGAGCAGGCCCGCGCGCAGGCCGTTGGAGATGGTCAGGTTGTTCATCGCCTCGCGCGCGGCCAGCGACGTCACCAGGACGATGCGGCCCCACTTGCGCTCCTTCATTCCCGGGAGCACCGCCTGGATGCCGTCCACCGCGGCCATCCACAGGCTCTGGAAGCCGAGCTGCCACTGCTCCGCCGTCAGCGACTCGAAGCCGCCCGACGGCGGCCCGCCCGTGTTCACCACGAGGACGTCCACGCCGCCCAGCTTCGCGGTGACGGTCTCCACCAGCGCCTTCGCGGCCCCGGGCTGCGTCAAGTCACACGGCACCGCGAGCGCGGCGCCCAGCGTCTTCGCGGCGCGCTCCAGCTTCTCGCCACCGCGCGAGCAGATGGCCACCGTGGCGCCTTCCTTCACCAACGCCTCCGCGATGGCATAACCCAGCCCCGCGGACGCGCCCATCACCAGCGCGCGCCTACCCTTCAGTCCGAAATCCATCCGCGTGCTCCTTCATGAATGGCGCCAGCCGGCTCCGGATGAGCTCCGCCGCGCGCTTCAGGTCCACGTCCTCCGCCCGCGTCAGCCCCTCGCTCAGCTCGGAGACGATGCCATCCGTGAGCGTTCCGACTTCATAGGCCAGCCGGTACGGCACGTGGCTGAAGCTCACCAGGGAGTAGCGGCCGACGAACTCGCCCGGGAAGGCGTTGAGCAGCACCTTCTCCACGGCCTTCCGGAACTGGAAGCGCGGGTCGCCGGTGCTGTCGCGCATCTCGACGAAGTTCTCCACCGCCATGTCGGCGATGGCGTCCGCGTTCGTCTTGCGCAGGCGTTCGAAGTCCGTGAAGACCTGCTCCCAGCCGGCGCCCTGTCCCAGCAGTTGGTCCAGGACGACGCAGTCCTCGAAGCCGCAGTTCATCCCCTGGCCGAAAAACGGGACGATGGCGTGCGCCGCGTCGCCCAGCAGCAGCGTCTGCCCACCCGCGTGCCAGGGCGCGCCCTTCACCGTCACCATGCTGCCCGTGGGGCGCGAGAAGAACGCTTCCACCAGGTCCGGGATGAGCGCCTTCGCGTCTGGGAACTGCGCGCCGAAGAACGCCTCCAGCTTCGCGGGCGTGTCCAGGGACGCGAAGCTCACCGGCCCCTGCCAGGGCAGGAACAGCGTGCAGGTGAAGCTGCCTTCCTCGTCGGGCAGCGCGATCAGCATGAACGTGCCGCGAGGCCAGATGTGGAGCGCGTGCTTCTCCATCTGGAACGCGCCACCGGGGCCCGCCGGAATCGTCAACTCCTTGTACCCATGGCCGAGCTGCTCCTGCGTCCCCTTGAAGTCCGGCCGCTTCTCCAATGCCTGGCGGATGGCGGAGGCGGAGCCGTCCGTGCCGAACACCACGCGGCCGGGCTCCTGGCGCGCCTCTCCGGTGGCGTCGTCGTGCACCGTGAGCGCGCCCGAGCCGAAGTCCACGTCCGTCACCCGCTGCTTGAAGCGGATGCGCACCTTCCCGGTGGCCTCCGCCGCCGTCATGAGGAAGGCGTTCAGCCACCCGCGCGACATCGCGTTGATGTGCTGCGAGTCGTCCTTGCCGTAGGGCTGGTAGACGAGCTCGCCTTGCGGCGGGTGAATCATCCGCCCGCGCATGGGAATGGCGTGCTTCAACGCCTCGTCTTCCAGGCCCACCTGCCGGAGCGCATGCAGCCCGCGCGTGGAGATGGCCAGGTTGATGGAGCGGCCCGCGTCGACCAGCTCGCGCCGCATGTCCGGGCGCCGCTCCAGCAGTTCCACGGGGTGGCCCCGGCGCGCCAGGTAGATGGAGAGCAGCGAGCCCACCAGCCCCGCGCCCACCACGGTGACGGTGTCCTTGCGCGCCTCACTCACGGGCGTGGCCCTCCAGCGTCTTCACGAAGCGGTACACGTCCGTGAAGGAGTTGTAGAGCGGAGCGGGGGCGGCGCGGATGATGTCCGGCTTGCGGAAGTCGCAGATGATGCCCGCGTCGCCCAGCCGCTTCAGCAGGCCCTGGGGCTCGCCCCGGAAGCGCAGGGACAGCTGGGCGCCGCGCTGTTTCACGTCCCGGGGCGTGGTGATGCGCACGAAGCCCTCGGGCAGCCTGTCCAACAGGAACTCCAGGAAGCCGGTGAGGCGCTCGCTCTTGGCGCGCAGCGCCGCCATGCCGGCCTGGTCGAAAAGCTCCAGGGACGCGCGCAGCGCCGCGAGCTGGAAGATGGGCGGGTTGGAGAGCTGCCACCCCTCCGCGCCTGGCAGCGCGCTGAAGGTGGGCCCCATCTGGAAGCGCGTCTGCTTGTCGTGACCCCACCAGCCCTCGAAGCGGGGCAGGTCCTTCGTGTGCGCGTGCCGCTCGTGGACGAACACGCCACCCAGCGCGCCCGGGCCCGCGTTGAGGTACTTGTACGAGCACCACACCGCGAAGTCCGGCCCGTCTTCGTGCAGCGACAACTTCAGGTTGCCCGCGCCGTGCGCCAGGTCGAAGCCGACGAAGCAGCCCTTGGCGTGCGCGGCCTTCGTAATCGCAGCCAGGTCGAAGGACTGCCCGGTGAGGTAGTTCACGCTGCCCAGCATCACCAGCGCCACCTCGTGGCCGTGCTGCTCCAGCGTGGCGAGGATGTCCTCGGCGCGCAGCGTCTCCTCGCCCGCGCGGGGCTTCAGCTCCAGCACGGCCTCGCGCGCGTCGTAGCCGTGGAAGCGCACCTGGGAGGCGACGGCGTACTGGTCCGACGGGAAGGCGCCGGCCTCCACCAGGATTTTGAAGCGCTGCTTCGTGGGCCGGTAGAACGACACCATCATCAGGTGCAGGTTCACCGACAGGGTGTTCATCACCACCACTTCCAGGGGCTTGGCGCCCACCAGCCGCGCGGCCTGCTCGGTGACGAGCTCGTGGTAGTGCAGCCACGGGTGGCGGCCGTGGTGGTGGCCTTCCACGCCCAGCCGTGCCCAGTCCTCCAGCTCCTCCTGGATGTAGCGCGCGGCGTTGCGCGGCTGGAGGCCCAGCGAGTTGCCCGCCAGATACACCACCGGCTTTCCGTCCGGCCCGGGCGGGAAGTGGAACGCGTCGCGGTAGCCGCGCAGCGTGTCTTCCGCGTCCAGCTTCTGTGCGAAGTCCTCGGAGTCCTCGAAGGGATGCTGCGTCGTCATGGCGCGAAGTCCTCGGGGGCGCGTCCCAGCCAATCGAAGGCGTTGCGCCAGAGCAGCCGCTCACGCGCGGCGGGTTCCAGCTCGGTCAGGGACTCAATGAGCGTGCCCGGGCGGTCCTCGCCCAGGGGGAAGGGGTAGTCACTGCCGAGCGCCACCTTGTCCTGCCCGAAGAGCCGGACGATGTAGCGCAGCGCCTCCGGGTCGTGGACCAGCGAGTCCACCCAGAAGCGGCCCAGGTAGTCCCGGGGCGGTACCTTGTTGTCCACGGCCACCAAATCCGGCCGGGCCTCGAAGCCGTGTTGAATCCGGCCGAGCGTGTGAGGGAACGCGCCGCCGCCGTGCGCGAAGGCGAAGCGCAGCTTGGGCAGCCGCTCCATCACGCCGCCGAAGATGACGGAGCAGATGGCCAGTGACACCTCGGCCGGCATGCCCACCAGCCACGGCAGCCAGTACTTCTGCATCTTCGCCTCGCCCATCATGTCCCACGGGTGGACGAAGACGGACGCGCCCAGCTCACTGGCGGCCTCGAAGAAGGGGAACAGCGCCGGGTCGGACAGGTTCCAGTCGTTGACGTGCGAGCCAATCTGCACGCCCGCCAGCCCCAGCTCCTTCACGCAGCGCTCCAGCTCTCGCACCGCCAGCTCCGGGGACTGGAGTGGCACGGTGCCCAGGCCCACGAAGCGCTTGGGGTGCGCGTGCACCACGGAGGCGAGGTGGTCGTTGAGGAAGCGCGCCAGGTCCGCTCCGTGCTCGGGCTTCGTCCAGTAGCCGAACATCACTGGAATCGTGGACAGCACCTGGACGTGGACGCCGGCCGCGTCGCACTCCTCGATGCGCTTCACCGGGTCCCAGCAGTTGCTTTCGATTTCGCGGAAGAACTTGCCGTCATCCCGGAGCATGCGCGCGCGGCAGGGCGCGTGGTGGTCCAGCGTGATGAAGCCGCCGTAGCCGTAGCGCTCGGCGAAGCGCGGCAGGTTGGCGGGGAGGAGGTGCGTGTGGATGTCGACCTTCAACGGGCGGGGCCTCCCTTGACCACCTTCGTCCCGCACTTCTTGCAGGTGCAGTTGTCGGGGTTGCCGTAGAAGTGCTCGAAGATGGGCGGCAGCTGCGTCACCAGGTTGGTGACGTGGACGTACTCCTCATAAAGCTTCTCGCCGCACTGCGGGCACAGCCACATGAAGCCGTCCATTTCCTTCGGCTGGCGGCGGCGCTCCAGCACCAGGCCCACCGTGCCCGCGGGGCGCTGCGGCGAGTGCGGCACGTTGGGCGGCAGCAAGAAGATTTCCCCTTCGTGGATGGGGATGTCCTGCACCTGGCCCTCGTCGATGACCCGCAGGTTCATCGTGCCCTCGAGCTGGTAGAAGAACTCCTCGCCCTCGTTGATGTGGAAGTCCGTGCGCGCGTTGGGCCCGCCGACGACGGTGACCATGAATTCGCGGTCCTCCCACACCTGCTGGTTGCCCACGGGGGGCTTGAGCAGGTGGCGGTGCTCGTCGATCCACTTCTTGAAGTTGATGGGAGTCAGGCGGCCCATTCAGTCACCTCCGATGGTGGCGATGCACTTGAGCTCGATGGCAATCGGCGTGGGCAGCCGGTTGATTTCAAGCGTGGTGCGGCACGGCGGGTTGTCCTGGAAGTACTCCGCCCACAGCCGGTTGTAGGTGGGGAAATCCTTCTTCATGTCGGTGAGGTACACCGTCACGTCCACCAGCTTGTCCCAGGACGAGCCTGCGTCCTCCAGGATGTAGCGGACGTTGCGGAACACCGAGTGGCACTGCGCCTCGATGTCGTACGAGACGATGTTGCCCTCCGCGTCCAGCTCCACGCCGGGAATCTTCTTCGTGCCGCGCTCACGCGGGCCCACGCCGGACAGGAACAGGAGGTTGCCCACGCGCCGGGCGTGGGGGTACAGGCCCACCGGTTCGGGGGCCTTCTGCGAATCGACTCGTGCGCTGTCACTGCTCACGGCGTGCTCCTCACGTGGGGGCTAGGGGTTCACAGCTTGATGCAGACGTTCTTCGGCTCGGTGAAGAAGCGCAGCGCGTCCCAGCCGCCCTCGCGTCCCACGCCCGAGTCCTTCACGCCGCCAAAGGGCGTGCGCAAATCGCGCAGCATCCACGTGTTCACCCAGACGATGCCGCTGTGCAGCCGCGAGGCGAAGCGGTGCGCGCGCTTCACGTCCTGGGTCCACACGCTGGCGGCCAGTCCGTACTTGGTGGAGTTGGCCCACGCGAGCACCTCGTCCTCCGAGTCGAAGGGCATGATGCTGGCCACCGGGCCGAAGATTTCTTCCTGGTTGGTGCGGCATCCCGCGTCCAGGCCCTCGATGAGGGTGGGCTCCACGAACCAGCCGTTGCGGCAGCGGCCGGGCACGTTGGCGCGCTGTCCGCCGGTGAGGATGCGGCCACCCTCCTGCTTCGCCAGGCTCACGTAGCCCAGGACCTTGTCGAAGTGCGGCTGCGACACCAGCGCGCCCTGGTCCGTGCCCGCCTCCAGCGGGTCACCCACCTTGAGCGCGCGCGTGCGGGTGACCAGCGCCTCCTTGAAGCGCTCGTAGAGGGGACGCTGCACGAAGATGCGCGGGCCGCAGAGACAGATTTGCCCCTGGTTGGCGAAGGACGAGCGCAGCGTGGTGGCCAGCGCCTCGTCGAAGTCACAGTCCGCGAAGATGACGTTGGGATTCTTTCCGCCCATCTCCAGCGACAGCTTCTTGAAGGCGGGCGCGGCCACGCGGGCAATCTCCGCGCCGGTGCGGGTGCTGCCGGTGAAGGAGATGGCGCTGATGTCCGGGTGCTCGCTCATCGCGGCGCCCACCTTGGGGCCCAGGCCGTGCACCAGGTTGAGCACGCCCGGCGGCAGGCCCACGTCGCGGCAGACCTGGGCCAGCAGGTACGCCGTCATCGGCGTCACCTCGGAGGGCTTGGCCACCACGCAGTTCCCCATGGCGAGCGCCGGGGCAATCTTCCACGTGAGAAGGTACAGCGGCAGGTTCCACGGGGAGATGCAGCCCACCACGCCCAGCGGCGCGCGCAGGGTGTAGTTGAGGGCCACGTCATCCGTCTGGTGCGCCTCGCTGGAGAACTGCGTCACCGCGTCCGCGAAGAACTCGAAGTTGAGGATGCTGCGCGGGATGTCCACCGTGGAGGCGACCGACAGCGGCTTGCCGGTGTCGATGGACTCCGCGCGGGCGAAGTCGTCCAGGCGGCTCCGGATGCCGTCCGCGATGCGGCGCAGCATGCGCGAGCGCTCGGTGGCGGGGGTGGCGGCCCAGGCGGGGAAGGCCCGCGCGGCGGCCTCCACTGCGCGCTGGACGTCGGACGCGTCGGAGTCCGGGACGTGCGCGTAGGTCTCGGCCGTCGCGGGCTCGGGCTTGTCCAGCCAGCCGCCACTTCGCGCGGGCAGCAGCTCACCGCCGATGTAGTTGAGTACCTTCTCCATGGCCGAGCCCTCCGGTAGCGCCTGCCCACGGACCCGGCGGCGGGCGAGCCCCGCGGCCGCTGTGGGAGAGGGCGCGCAATGTACGCCGCCCCTCCGTACCTCACCAGCGCCACGCGCGCCCGCAGTCCACTGTCATGGAATCGTGGCCGCTCGCTCGGAGGCCCTTTGAAATGCCGCACTGCGCGAACGCGCGGGGGCCGCCAGATGCGCCACGCGGTGAAGCCGCTGTCAGTGCGCCGGGTGGGGCACTCGCAGTCCGCCCCGAGGTACCCGGTCCTCACGGCCCGCGCGGCCCACGGTCAGCAGCAGTCCCGCGAGCACGAGCGGGCCGCGATTCCGGGCACTCATCGGGAGCGCTCCCGCCCCTGTCTCCGTGCGCGCTGCTTCACCGTCACGGGGGTGGGGATTTCTCGCGTGGCGAAGTACAGCGCGCCCACGATGAGCAGGAGGATGAGGAACGGCTGGACGGTGAGCAACAGCCGGCTCCAGAAGTGCTCATCGAGGATGGCGGCCGCCACGTCGGGGCGGCAGGTGGGACATGCGGAGGCCGCGGTGGCAGCAAGCAGCCCGGTGGTGAAGCCCGTGAGAATGCCCTGCTTCATAGGTCGCCCCTCCCCTGGGTGGACGGGAAGCTCACCACCCCACCGGGACGCGGCAAGCCGTGGGCATTCCCTGTAGCCACGAGGCCGCCTGGCAGCCCCGCCTGCCGGGGCGGAGGAATGTTGGCGGGACCGCCACGCTCAAGCCGCTCGGCTATAACGCGGCACCTGGAGGAGACATCATGTCGCGGAAAGTGGCGCTCATCACCGGGGCTTCGGCGGGTTTGGGGGAGCAGTTCGCACACCTGTTCGCGAAGGACGGACACGACGTCATCCTGGTCGCGCGCAGCGCGCCTCGGCTGGAGGCGCTGGCGGCGAAGCTGGAGCAGGCCCATGGTGTGAAGGCACACGTCTTCCCAGCGGACCTGGGCCGGCCGGAGTCTCCCGCGCAGCTCTTCGAGGCCGTGAGCGCGAAGGGGCTGGCGGTGGAGTTCCTGGTGAACAACGCGGGCTTCGGCTCGTGTGGTCTCTTCTTGGAACAGGACCTGGCGCGCGAGGCGGAGATGGTGGAGGTCAACTGCACCGCCCTCCTGAAGCTGTCGCACCTGTTCGCGCGGCCCATGCGGGAGCGGGGCAGCGGGCGCATCCTCAATGTCGCCTCCACCGCGGCCTTCCAGCCCGGCCCCTTCATGGCCACGTACTTCGCGACCAAGGCCTTCGTGGTGTCCCTGTCGGAGGCGTTGGCGCACGAACTGAAGGGCACGGGCGTGACGGTGACGTGCCACTGCCCGGGTGCCACGCACACGGAGTTCACCCAGCGCGCGGGCAACGGCCAGACGAGGCTGTTCCAGCGGCCGGGCGTGGCCAAGGCGGAGGACGTGGCCGCCCATGCCTACGCGATGATGATGCGCGGCCGGGTGCTCTCCATCCACGGACTGCTCAACTGGGTGGGGACCCTGGGCGTGCGCTTCAGCCCGCGCGTGGCGGTGCGCGCGCTCGCGGCCAGCCTCAACCAGCAGGGCTGAGGCTGGCGTCCGCGGCGGCGCCGTTCAGTTGTACGTCGCGGAGAAGACGAGCGACACGTTGGTGACGTTCCAGCTATCGCTGTTCGACTCGTTCCGGATGCGGCCCAGGGCCAGCTCGGCGCCGATGCCGAGGCCCCAGTTCTTGCTCACCCACCACTCCTTGCCCACGCCCAGGTGCAGTCCGCCGCCGATGTCCGACTCGGCCACCTTCTCGCCGCCGTCGGTGATGCTGAGCTGCGTGTACGTGAGCGCGCCGGACAGATACACGTTCGCGGGCATGAAGTAATAGGTGACGCCCAAGCCCACGGCGCCGAAGTTCTGGCTCAACTCCGCGTTCTGCCCTTCGACGGTGAGGTCCCCCAACTGGAGGCTCGGGTTGGGGGCGGACGCACCGTAGAACTTCGCGTAGAGGATGAAGTTGTTGATGAGCGCGAAGCCGAGCTCCGCGTTGATGTTGGCGCCGCCGCCCTTCACCACGAGATCGGGCGAGATGTCAGTCGCCTTGGCTCGGAGATAGCCACCGCCCACCTGCAGGCGCAGGTAGAAGCCGTCGTGGACGTGCTCGTCGTATTCCTGGGCGCTCGCGGTGGTGGCAGTGAAAAGCAGGGCCGCGATGATGCTGGGGTATCGCATGAAAACAGCTCCTTCGGAGAATCCCACCCGGCCGGGGTCTCTGCGCTATCTAGCACGGTGAGCTGAAAGGCCAGCGTCCGCTTCAGGCCGGGCCGCGTTCGCGAGGCTTGCGCGTCCGCGTTCGGGTGCCGGAAGCTCCGCGCCACCATCCGGGCGGTGCGCCATCCTGGCGTGGCCGGAACGACCAAGAGAGGGACGCGGATGACCGCGACCGTGGACCACGAGGCACTGGCACATTTCCTGGACTCGGCCAGGCTGGAGCGCCGCGAGGTGGCGCCCCTCACCCGCGAGCAACCCGCACTGAGCGTGCCGGATGCTTACGCCATCCAGGAGGCCGGAATCCGGCTGCGCCTGTCCCACGGCGAGCGCGTGGTGGGCTTGAAGATGGGCCTCACCTCCGAGGCCAAGCGCAAGCAGATGAACCTGGACTCGCCCGTGTATGGCGTGCTCACGGACCGGATGCAGGTGCCCGCCGGCGGCGTGATTCAACTGTCACAGGGCGTCCACCCCAAAATCGAGCCGGAGATTGCCTTCCGCACCGCGCGTGAGCTTCGCGGCACGGTGACGCGCGACGAGGTGTTGGACGCCTGCGAGTCCGTGTTCGCGGCGATGGAAATCCTCGACTCGCGCTACCGCGACTTCAAGTACTTCTCCCTGCCGGACGTGGTGGCGGACAACGCGTCGTCGTCGCTGTTCGTGCTGGGCACCACCGAGCATCCCCCGCGCGCGATGGACCTCACGCGGCTGGAGATGACCCTGTCGGTGAATGGGGAGCCCGTTCAATCCGCCCGCTCGGACGCCATCTCTGGCGACCCGGTCATCTCCGTCATCCAGTTGTGTGAGCTGCTGGCCCAGCGCGGCCAAGTGTTGCCGGCGGGGAGCATCGTGCTCGCGGGCGCCGCCACCGCGGCGCACATGCTGCGCCCGGGGGACCGGGTGCAGCTCACGGTGGAGGGACTGGGCATCGTGGCGGTGTCCGCCGAGTAGCGCCGGGCGCTACCCGTCGAGCGGAGCGCCCGCCGCTTCCATCATCGGTCGAGGCGCGCGCGTGGATGACAGGCGCTGGAGCAGGTGCCACGCCAGCTCCCGCGCTTGTCCTCGAATCTCGGGGACGGCCGTCGTCTCCCACAGCTCGCCCCGGCGCGGCGGGCCCAGGGTGTAGAGGCGTCCAGAGGCGCGTCCGCCCGCGTCCAGCAGCGCGCCGTCCGCGTCCGTGGCCAGTCCCATGCCCAGGGCGTCCGGGCGCACGAGCCCGGTCTCCACCAGCCCACCCAGCACCGGATGGCCGCGCGTCATGGCGCCCTCCGGCCCCGTGCAGTTGATGACGTGCTGGACGTGCAGCGTCTCCTCTCTGCCCTGGCCCCGAGGGCGCACGCGGACTTCCACGCCGGACGCCTCCAGCGCGAAGCCCCGGACGCGCGCCGCATGGAGCGTCAGCCGGCCCTCGCGCCGCAGCCGCTCCACCGTCTCGCCAATGCTGGGCGCCATCCGGTGCCGGTGCACGTCCCAGTACGAGCGCAGGTGCCGGAGGAAGCGCTGTCGCTCGCCCACCGGCAACCGCTGCCACAGCGGTATCGTCACGGGCCGCAGCGCGTCCACCACCGTCCGCCAGTCCGCGCCCGCCTCCGCCGCGCGCCGCACCTCCCGGCGCAAGAGGTGGAGGATGGGGCGGATGCGCACGGGAACGGAGTGCGTGCCCGTCGCGCTCATGTCGCTGCGCTCGCGCCGCACCTCCTGGCGCAGGGCCCGCAGCGCCTCCCGGATGCCGGGCGAGGCATACGTCGTGGCGCCTGCCCGGGGTGTCTCCTGGTGCACGTGGGGCAACAGTCCGTGCCGGGACAGCGCATGGATGTGCCCCTGGTGTCCCTGCTCCACCAGCGACAACACGGTGTCCACCATGGTGAGCCCCGTGCCGATGAGCAGCACGTCGTCGGTGGCGGACACGCCCTGGAGCGCGTCTTGAGCCCAAGGGGAGCGGTGATACCGGCGGCTGGCGTACAGCCCTCCGTCGGGCACGCGCAGGTTGGAGGGCAGCGCATTGCCCAGGGCCAGCACCACGGTCCGGGCCTCCAGATGCCCCCCGCTCGCCAGCGCGACGCACACCGCGCCGTCGCCCGTCTCCTCGACCGAGGCGACGTCGCTGGTCACCACTTCCAGGTGCACGCCCTGCGCGGCCTGGGCGCGCGCCTCGCGCAGCACGGACTCCAGGTAGCGGCCATAGCGCTGGCGGGAGATGAACGCGCCGGGCGCCGTGTCAGGCAGCTCACGGCGCACCCAGCGCAGGAAGTGCTCCGGGTCGTCCGCGAAGGCCCCCATCCGCGCCGCTGGCACGTTCAGCAGGTGACACGGGCTCGTCGTCGAATACGCCAGACCCAGGCCCGCCCGCGCACTCCGCTCCACCAAGGCCACGTGGAGCGGCGCCCGCGCGCTCCTCAAGAGGTGCACGGCCAGCAGCGTGCCGCTGGCGCCTCCCCCCACGATGGCCACATCCCACCACCCCAGTGCTCGCACGCACCCATCGTAGGTCCTGACATGCTCGCTGGCATCCTCTGGTGGCGGCCGGGTGTCCAAGCGCCGGGCCCGGATGTCCGGCCCTCCTCCCTGGGCAGGGGGTTGTTCCGTGCTCACACTCCGTCGCACACGCGGGGGGAAACACCATGCGCGAGCCCATCATCGACCAGCGTGAGCACGGCGCGGTGGCCCAGGCGCTGCTCGGCTGGCCATTGCCGGAACAGACAGACGACATCGTCTCCATGGCGTGGCTGGTGGAGCGGCTGCGCTCCAGCAGGGTCGACTGGGGACTGCTGGACAAACTGGTGCGCTTCGAGCCCTCGGGCTACACGCGTCAGACGATTGCCCGGACGCCAGCGTGCGAGCTGCTGCTCGTCTCCTGGCTCCCCGGGCAGGCGTCCCGCGTCCATGACCATGGCGGCTCCGGGGGCGCCTCCTGGCTGGTGCGCGGGATGCTGCGAGAGACGCGCTTCGCGTGGGCGGGGGACCGGTTGGTGCCCGAGGTCATCGTGGGCGCGAGCGAGGGCGACCTCCTGGTGGAGTTTCCGGACACCATCCACCGCATCGACAACGCGTCCCGCCATGGGGCGGTGTCCCTGCACCTCTACGCGCCGCCGATGCAGGGGATGACGCCGTACGACGCGAGCCTGGCGCCGGAGTCGCTCAGGCCACCGCGTCCGCTTGCTGCGGAGCGCGAGGCGCCTGGGCGAAGGCGCCGGCCACGGGCAACGTGACGCGGAAGATGCTGCCCCGCTCCGGGCCGCTCTCCACCGTCAGGGTGCCGCCCAGCGACGTCACGATGCCATGGCACACCGCCAGCCCCAGGCCCGTGCCCACGCCCAGGGGCTTGGTGGTGAAGAACGGGTCGAAGATGCGCTCGCGATGCTCCGGGGAGATGCCGCAGCCGGTGTCGCGCACCTCCACCGCCACCCGTCCGGCCTTCGACTCGCAGGCGACGACGTGGACCTCGTTATTCTCCACCTCGCCGGGGACGATGGACTGCGCCGCGTTGAGCAGCAGGTTGAGGAACACCTGACCCAGCCGCGCGCCGTTGCCCTGGACCGGCGGCAGGCCTTCACACTCCACCACCAGCCGCGCGCGGTGCCGCAGCTCGTGCATGGCCATCTTCGCCGCCGTGCGCACCACCGAGCCCAGGTCCGACGGGCCCGTGCCCACGTCCTCCGCGCGTGACAGCGTCTGCAGGTCCCGGACGATGAGGCGGATGCGCTCTGCGCCGTCGCGCGTCTCCGCCAGCGCCTCCAGCACCTCCTGCCGGTCCTGCTCGGACAGGTGCTCCTTCTGCTGCAGCTCCTGGTGGATGTACTCCAGGTTGCTGAGGATGAAGGCCAGCGGGTTGTTGATTTCGTGTCCCACGCCCGCGGCGATGCGGCCCAGCGCAATCAGCCGATCCGCGAACAGCAGCTGCGCCTGGGTGGCGCGCAGCTGCTCCAGGCTGCGGGACAGCTTGACGTTGGCCGCCTCCAGCGCCGCGGTCCGTTCGCGGACCGTCTCCTCCAGCAGCGCCGCCTCCTGTGTGGAGGACCGCGGCGCGCGAAGCCGCACGCCATTCACGGTGGGGCCCTGGAGCGTGTCGAAGGCGCGCCGCAGTGTTCCGCGCCGCTGTGCCACCGCCGACATCAGCATCACCCTCGCTCGCAGCGTCATCGCGTCCGGCTCCAGCGGTGTGGTGTCTGTTCGTGGAAAAACCCCGAGTCGCGACAGACCCGCGTAGTCAACACTGTCATGGCGGTCAGGGGCAAGGGACGGAAGGGTGGTGACAGCGTGCGCCGCAGGACGGAGGCAGTGTGTTCCATCCGAGCACCCGCTGCATCAGTAGGGGCACGGGCCGCAGTCCGCCTGGCAGCTTCCCGCCGCGACGCCGTCGCCGCAACGTTCAGTGAACTGACAGACGCCGTCTCCACAGTGGTGGATGTCCTGTGGCTGCAGACGCGTCGTGAGCGGCTGGAAGGTCCGTCCGTTATACGTGCAGGTTTCGTAATAGGGCGGCTCGCCGTGGGTGGGCGGGTTCTTCTTGTCCGCGTCCCGGTCGAAGGGGAGGGCCTCCGTGGCGGCGCGTTGGCAGAGCGACTCGCAGGTGCCCGCGTGGATGATGGGCAGGCAGTCCGCCTGGGCGGGGTTCGAGGGCAGGCCGCAGGCGCGCACGCTGCTCTCGTCCTCGCGCAGGTAGCCGCGGTCCGTGGCGGCGAATACGCCGGTGCCGTCGAAGAGGTTGCCGAAGAAGCACGCCTCCCGCTCGCTGAACGTCGACAGCTCCTGCTCCGTGTACGACAAGGCGGCGCCCCGCGCGTTGCGGCCCAGCACGGAGATGGCGACGGGAATCCCGAACTTGTTCGCATGGGCCGCCAGGCAGGCTGAGACGATTTCTTCTTCCTGGACTGTCGCCGGTGCGCCCGTGGCCCAGTTGTGTGCCAGACCCAGGCCTCCTTCCCAGGTGTACTTCACTCCCGTCACCGGGTTGGTGTACTTGCGCTGCTGATTCCCCTTCGCCGCGCACCGGATGATGTAACGCATGATTTCATCGGCGCGTGCGGGGTCCTGGTTGAACCAGTTGGAGAATCCAGTCGTGGACAGCCCATGGGTTGACAAGCCATTGATGGACAGTCCGTTGGTCGAAAGGCCATTGGTTGACAAGCCATTGGTCGACAATCCGTTGCCCGACTCGGCCGACCCGTGGGATTCGCACAACGTCCACGTATCACCCGCGAGCTCCGCTGGACCACATGCCCCGCCTCCGAATCCCAGTGTCAGGCCCAGCAGCCCTCCGGCGATGCGCGGCCGGCGCAGGTGTTTCAGGCAGTGATTGATTCGGATTCCAGACAGAAACGCTGGCATGAGACGCATGGCTTCCCCCGTTTCGGGGAGCGAGCAATGCCTGCTCCCCGGATGCCATCAGTTCCAGCTTCCACGAACTAAAACACTGTCGCTGATGGATGAGACCAGTGTGACGGTGTTCAAGTCGTGAGAAAATATGGCTCGGCGGGAATATTCGGGTGGGGGTCTGCCCGGAGACACCTGGTGTGTGTCATGGGCGACGGCGTCACGCCCACCTGCTCGCAAGCTGATAACAGATACGTGTTTTCCGTCAGCTAATCGCTCTCGTCGAACTCCAGGGCGAGCGACGCCGCTGGGGTGAGCGCGAAGCCATCCGCGGTGCGCAGGCGCCAGGTGCCCACGTCGGTGACGGGGCCTCCCACGACCTCCGACTCCGAGGCGTCGCCGCGCGTCTCCGCCTGGCCCAGGTGGACACAGAGGTGGACGCGGGCGTTCACCGGGTCCGCCAGCTTCTGCGCCATGTCCTGGAGCACCCGCAGCGTGCGCTCCGCTTCGCGCAGGTACTCGGTGCGCTCGGCGCTGGGGGCGCCGTGGTCCAGCGGGTGCACGGCCAGCAGGGAGGTGCCGGACTGGAGCGCCAGCAGGAAGCCGCCGCCGCGCAGGCCCTGCTCGAGCCCATCCAGCACGTCCGCGAGCACCGCGTACACGGCGTCGTCATCCTGGGCGGAGGCGGCGAGGACGACCTCGGCGTGGACGGCCAGCGCCAGCCGCGTGCGGCGCGTGGGCTGGACGGGCTCCTCGGCCGCTTCGCTGAGCGTGGCGAGGAAGGCCGTCACGCTGCCGAAGCGGCGGCTGCCGTCCTTCTCCAGGCAGCGCAGCACCACCGCGTCCACCGCCGGGGACACCGCGGCGATGGCGCTGGGCCGGGGCGCGGGCGCCTCCAGGTGCAGCCGCTCCAGCTCCATCCGGTCCTCGCACTGGAAGGGATATCGGCCGGTGATGAGCTGATGCAGCAGCACGCCCAGCGCGTAGATGTCCGTGTGCGGGCCAATGGGGCCGCCGCGGAACTGCTCGGGCGCCATGGCGTGCGCGGTGCCCAGCCGCTGGCCGGCGATGGTGAGCCCTTCCTGTGAAGGCTCGGCGTGCAGCAGCTTGGCGATGCCGAAGTCCAGCAGCTTCACCCGGGGGCGCTCACCTTCCTCCACGACGAGGATGTTGCTGGCCTTCAAGTCGCGGTGGACGACGCCCGCACGGTGCGCGGCCTCCAGCGCTCCGCAGACGGGCTCCAGGTACGCGAGCGCGCGCGTCGACGACAGCCGGCCGCGCTCCAGCACCACCTGACTGAGCGTGCGGCCGGTGAGCAACTCCATGACGTAGTAGGGGCTGCCGTCCGGCATCAGCCCGAAGTCGTACACATCCACGATGTTGGGGTGGCGAATCTGGTTCACCACGCGCGCCTCGCGCACGAAGCGCTTGAGCATCTCCCCCTGGTCCGCCAGGTGCGGGTGGAGGACCTTCACCGCGGCCCGTCGGCCCAGGATGCGGTGCTCCGCCTCGTACACGCTGCCGTGTCCGCCCGAGGCGAGCAGCGCCTTGAGGACGTACTCCCCGGCCAGCGTGCCCGGGCCTCGCTGCGCACGGGAAGGTTCGCTCTGGGCCCGCTCGGATGCATGCAGGTCCGCTCGGGCCTGGATGCGAAAGGTGCTCTCGGAGTCCGCCGCCATGGGGTGCCTCATCCTTACACCTTTCCCCAGGGAGTCTGCGCTGGCGCCGGGTTGAATTCCCGCCGCGCCGCGGCATCGGCGTGTGGGCGTTGGTCACCCATCGGGGAGGACGTGGGCGCGTCCCGCGGGGTGTTCGCTGGCGGAAGGTCTGCTGCCCTGGAGTCGGGGGGGATTGGACGGAGGGGCCCTGGCACTGATGGGATTCAGGGGGCGTGACGCTTAGAGCGGGGATGGCGGGAGAGTGGGGCTTCGGGCGAGCGTCGGGGGGCTGCTACATGACGACGTTGGATGAACTCACGACGTGCGCGGGCCTTGCCTTGGCGCCACCGTCCTCCACGGGAGCCTGTCTCATCCTCATCAGCACCACCACGCCGGCAGCCATCGGCAAGGCCTACCGCCTGGACCAGGGCGAGCACATCATCGGCCGCGGTTCCGACGTCACCGTGCGCATCGACGACCACGGGGTGTCGCGCAAGCACGCGCGCGTCGTTCGCGCGGGCGACGGTGCCTGCCACGTCACCGACCTGGACTCCACCAACGGCACGCTGCTCAACGGCGTGCCCGTCAGCACCGCCGAGCTGATGGAAGGGGACCGGCTGCAGATCGGCACCGTCACCGTGTTCCGCTTCTCCAAGCGCGAAGTCCTGGAGCAGCGGGAGGAGCAGCTTCGCCAGGCGCTGACCGCCGCGCGCGTGGGCATCTGGGACTGGAACGCGCAGAGCGGCCGGGTGACGTGGAGCGAGCAGGTGGACCGGCTGCTGGGGCTTCCCGTGGGGAAGCTGTCCGGCCGCGCCATGGAGCTGTCGGAGGTGGTGCACCCGGCGGACCTGCCGCGCGTGAGCGAGGTGCTGGGCGCCGCGCTGGAGAAGAAGACGCAGGTGGACGTGGAGTACCGCATCGAGCCGCAGGGGAGCGGCTGGCGGTGGATTTCCTGCAAGGGTGACGTGCTGTGTGACGCCTCGGGCGCGCCGGCGCGGGTGACGGGCACGGTGATGGACATCACCGCGCGCAAGCTGGCCGAACAGGAGCTGCACCGCCAATCGCTCATCTTCGAGAGCATCTACGACGGCGTGGTGATTACCGACCTGGGCGGCGGCATCATCGACTGGAACTCCAGCGCCGAGCGCATGTTCGGGCGGCAGAAGTCGGAAGCGCTGGGCCAGACGCTCTTCAGCGTGCTGCACCCGGATGAGCCCGACCGGCTCACCGGCCTGATTCTCACCGCGCTGGACAAGCAGGGGCGCTGGTCCGGAGAGCTGGAGTTCAAGCGCCGCGACGGCACCACCTGCTGGTGCGAGTCCGTCGTCGTGCCGCTGCGCGACAGCGAGGGGCGCGCCATCGCCAACATCATGGTCCACCGCGACACGACGGAGCGGAAGCAGCTCCAGGCGCACCTGGTGGTGGCGGACCGGCTGGCGTCGGTGGGCACGCTGGGCGCGGGCGTGGCGCACGAAATCAACAACCCGCTGGCCTACATGCTCGTCAACCTGCACCTCATCCGCGAAGGGCTGGAGCGGTTGGAGAGCCAGGCGCCCGCGGCGCCCGTGGCGTCGTTGCAGCAGTTGGTGCGTGAGACAGCGGAAGGCGCGGAGCGCATCGCCACCATCGTCCGCGACCTGAAGGTCTTCGCGCGCGGCGAGCAGGAGGCGCGGCTGATGCCGGTGGACGTGCGCCGGGCGGTGGAGCTGGCGTGCAAGATGGCGGACAACGTCATCCGCCACCGGGCGCGGCTGGTGACGGAGTTCGAGCCGGTGGCGCCAGTGGAGGCCAGCGAGTCGCGGCTGTGCCAGGTGTTCCTCAACCTGCTGCTCAACGCGGCGCAGGCGATTCCGGAGGAGGGCACGCCGGGCGTGGAGCACGAGATTCGCGTGGTCATCCGCGCCGGAGAGAGGGACCGGGTGGTGGTGGAGGTCCGCGACACGGGCATGGGCATGGGCCAGGAGGTGCTGGGCCGCATCTTCGACCCGTTCTTCACCACCAAGCCGGTGGGCGTGGGCACGGGGCTGGGGCTGTCCATCTGCCACGGCATCATCGAATCCATGGGCGGCTCCATCCAGGCGGAGAGCGAGCCGGGCCGGGGCAGCACGTTCCGCGTGGTGCTGTGCGCAGCCACGCGCGAGCTGGAGGTGCTGCCGCGCCTATCCGCCGCCATGCAGGCCAATGCGCGCGCGCGCATCCTGGTGGTGGATGACGAGCCCAACGTGACGCTGGCGCTCCAGCGCTCGCTGGCCGCGGACCACGAGGTGGCCACCGCGAACAGCGCCCAGGCCGCGCTGCGGCTGGTGAACGACGGCGGCCGTTTCGACCTCATCCTCTGTGATGTGATGATGCCCGGGATGACGGGCATGGACCTGTACCACGAGCTGGGCCGCTGCGCCCCGGAGCAAGCTGGACGCATGGTGTTCATGACGGGTGGCGCCTTCACGCCGCGCACGGTGTCGTTCCTGCGTGACGTGCCCAACGCCAAGATTGCCAAGCCGCTGGACCTGATGCAGTTGCGCGAGCTCGTGGGCCGCTCCGCCGAGGCGGGGCGATGAGCCACCCGGTGAGTGGCCTCTCTGGAACGGACCCTTCGGAGGCCGCGCCCGCGCCCTCCCTGTCCCTGGTGACGGAGCGCCCCGCGGCGCTGGAGTTGACGACGCGCGCGCTGGGCATGGGCCTGCTCATTGGTGGGCTGCTGGCCGTCACCAATGTGTACATGGGGTTGAAGACGGGCTGGTGGGAGAGCGGCTCCGTCACCGCCGCGGTGCTGGGCTTCAGCGCGCTGGCCTCGGTGTCCCGCAGGCGCGGCGTGCCCTATACGCCGTTGGAGAACAACCTCACGCAGACGGCCGCGGCGGCCGTGGGTGCCATGCCGGCGGCGGCGGGCCTCTTGGGCGCGTTGCCAGCGCTGACGCTGCTGGGCACCTCCGTCCCGGGCTGGGGTGTGGCGGTGTGGAGCGTGGCGCTGGGGGTGTTGGGCGTACTCGCCGCGCACCTGCTGCGGCGTCGGCTGGTGGCTCAGGAGGCCCTGCCGTTTCCCACCGGCATCGCCACTGCGGAGCTGATTACCGCGATGCACGCGTCCACGGGCGACACGGTCCGCGCGGGCCGTGGACGGCTGCTGGCGGGCGCGGGCGCGGTGGCGGTGGCGGTCACCGCCGCGCGGGATGCGTTCAAATGGCTGCCTGGGATGACGGCGCTGCCCGGCACGCTGGCGGGCCTCCCCGCCGCGTCGCTGACGTGGGGCGTGGGGTGGAGCCCCATGCTGCTGGCCATTGGAATGATGACGGGGCCGCGCCTGGGCCTGAGCATGCTGGCGGGCGCGGCGGTGGCGTGGGGCGTGCTGGCGCCGGGGCTCGCGGGCGCGGGTGTGCTGGCGGACACGCGCTACGAGACGCTCTCCGCCTGGCTCACGTGGCCGGGCGTGGGGCTGATGGTGGGCTCGGCCCTGGCGGCGCTGCTGGCTCAGGCGCGCGACTTCCTGAGTGCGGCGCGTGACGTGGGCAGCCTGGGGCGGGGCGCGGCGGTGCCGTCCTGGGCGCTGGGCGCGGGCCTGGCGGCGTGCGTGCTGGCGGTGGTGGTGGGCGCGGCGCTGTTCGGCCTCAGCGTGCCGTACATGTTGCTGGCGCTGGTGCTGGTGCTGCCCCTGTGCGCGGTGTGCGCGCGCGGCGCCGGACAGGTGGACGTGTCCCCCGTGACGCAGATGGGGCAGGTGACGCAGGTCATCTTCGGCGCGCTGCTGCCGGGGGCCATGGCGCCCAACGTCGCCGCGGGCGCCGTGGTGTCAGGTGCGGCCGCGCAGACGGGCGTCAGCATGTGGTCGCTCAAGGCGGGGCACCTGCTGGGGGCCTCCGCGCGTCACCAGCTCGCCGCGCAGCTCGTGGGCGTGCTGGCGGGTTCGGTGGTGGGGGTGCCTGTGTACCTGCTGCTGTCCAGGACGCACGGCCTGGGCTCGGAGGCGCTGCCCGCGCCCTTCGCTCACCAGTTCCGCGCGGTGGCGGAGGTGGCGGTGCGAGGGTTGGACGGGCTGCCGCCTCACGCGGCGCTGGCGGCCTGCGTGGCCGTGGGCGTGGGCGCGCTGCTCACCCTGGTCTCCCGCGGCCGGGCGGCGCGGTGGCTGCCGCTGCCGGTGGCGCTGGGCATCGGCTTCATCCTGCCGGCCTACTACGCGGTGACCCTGTGCCTGGGCGCACTGGGACTGGCGGCGGCGCGTTGGCGCTGGCCCCAGGCCGCGGACCGGGACACGTCCACGCTGGCGGCGGGCGCCATCGCGGGCGAGTCGCTGGCAGGCGTGCTCATCGCCGCGCTGATGGCCTTCGGCCTCACGTAGCCGGCGAAGACTCGTGCACCTTCTCCAGTGAGCGGCGGATGCGGCCCTCCATGAGATTGGGCACGTGCCGCGCGCGCTCCAGGGCCTCGCCCAGCACGCGCGCAGCTTCTTCCCGGTCGCCCCGGCGCAGCGCCGCCAGCCCCATCATCTCCAGGACCTCCAGCGGCTCCTGCTCCACGGACACCTGCGCGGAGCGCTCGCGCAGGGACCACCACGCCTCGGGGGCGGCGTCGCGGGTGGCCAGCTCCACCATGGAGAAGAGGACCTCCTCCGACGGGCTCAGCTCCACGCCCGGCGGGCCTTCCGCCATCACCTGCCGCACCTGGGCCAGCACCTCGCGGGCACGGGTGTGTCGGCCCATCCAGGCCAGGGCCCGCGCCTGGAGCAGCAGGGCCCACGGGCGCGACGCCACCTCCGGGTGCCGTCGCTCCAAGGCAATGGCGCGAGCGATGTGGGGCGCCGCGGCGTCGGCGTCGCCGGCCTGGTAGTGCAGCTCGCCGAGGTTGTGCTCCGCGAAGTACTCCCAGCCCACCATGCCCAGCTCGCGGCCCAGGTGCATGAAGCGCTCCTGGTCCTTCAGCGCCCGCGTCAGCTCCTTGCGCGCCACCCACAAGTTGCGCCGGTTGTTGATGGCGCTGCCCAGGTGGAAGTGGTCGCCGCGCTCGGTGCAGGCGGTGATGACCTCGGTGAGCACGTGCTCCGTCTCGTCGATGTCGCCCAGGTTGGGAAGGATGACGGCCAGCAGCAGCTGCGCCACCACCTGCGTCTCATAGCCAGCATCGCCCAGGCGGCGCGCGCGCTCGGCGGCGGCCTCCAGGGGCATGCGCGCTTCCTGCCACTCACCCTTGCGGAACTGGGCGCGTCCCAGCGCCAGCAGCAGCCGAGCCTGTACGTAGGGCGAGGCCACGGTGGCCGCCAGGTGCTGGGCCTCCAGCGCGCGGGCCTCGCTGCGCGTGTAGTCGTTCACCCAGTCCAGCGCCATGGCCTCGTCCAGCAGCAGCTCCACCTCCGTGCGCGTGTGGCCCAGCCGGCGGGCGCGCTCGCGGGCCGCGGCGAAGTCCGCCAGCGAGTCGTCATACCGGCCAATGCGGATGCGCATCAGGCCCCGGCCGCGCAGCGCGGTGAGGCAGCGCAGCTCGTCGGTGGGCTCCAGCAGCTCCAGCGCCCGCGTGTACATGGCCTCGGCGTCGAGGAACGCGTGGCGGCCCCGGGCGGACTCGGCCAGGTCGATGGAGAGCGCGGCGGCCTCGTCGCGGCGCCCGGCGGCGGCCGCGTGCAGGGCCAGGCGAGGCAGGCGCTGGCGCTCACCGGCGCCGGCCGCGCTGAGGAAGTAGCGGTAGGCGGCGTGATGGACGTGCTCGCGCTCGGCGGCGGGCAGGGTGGCGGCCACCGCCTCGCGCAGCAGCTCGTTGCGGAAGCTCAACCCTTCGTGGCGGTGGGATACCAGCAGGCCGGAGTCCAGGAGCCGCTTGGTGGCGTGGCCCGCGTCCAGGGGGAATCCGCCCGCGGCGCCTTCGCGCTCCAGCTCACGAACCACGCCTTCGGCCGTGGCCGCGGTGAAGTCCGTGCCCAGCATCGCGCACAGGCGCGCGTGCGCGGCCAGTGATGGCGGCAGCGCGCCCAGCTCGCGGTCCGCCAGCCACTCCACCAGCCGCAGCTCGGGCACCTTCTCCAGCCCGTCTGTGACGAGGTACCAGCTCCCGCCTGGCGCGCGCTGGCGCACCAGGCCCTGGCGCTTGAGGCCGCGCACCAGCTCCACCAGGTAGAGGGGGACGTATTGCGCGCGCTCGACGATGCGCTCCACCGCTTGCGCGGGCACGTTCTCCACCGGCTTGAGCAGCAGGCGGCACAGCGACTGCGCCTGGTCGGCCGCCAGCACCGGCAGGGCCAACGTGGCCTGCTTCGCGGCGCGAGTGCCCCAGGTGGGACGGCTCTTCTCGAAGCCCGGGCGCGCCAGCACGCACACCCACAGCGGGACACTGGCCTCGGCGAGGCAGGCGTACTCCAGTGCGTCCAGCGCCGTCTCCTCCGCGAAGTGCGCGTCGTCCAGGACGAGGCACAGCGGACGCTCGCGGGCATTGGCGGCCAGCAGCTCACCGGCGGCGCGCATGGCCAGCGAGCGAAGCGCACCGGGCGCGGCGGCCCAGCTCTGGAGCTCCGGACCACCGGGCGTGTACCAACCCAGCGTGGCGGCCACGCCGGGCCACAGCTCGGTGCCCAGCGTGGGGCCCAGGCGCTGGAGGATGGCGGCGCGTGTCTGCTGCTCGGTGTCCGTGTCGTCGCGCTCGAAGGCGTTGAGGGCGCACCGCAGCAGCGTGCGCAGGGTGCCGTCGGGGTCGCCCTGCACCGGCTCCCGGGAGCGCGAGCAGTACACCCGCGCGTGGGGCAGCAGCAGGCGGAGGCGGCGGGCGAGGGTGGCGGCCAGGTGGCTCTTGCCCAGGCCGCGCTCGCTCAAAACGGTGACGATGGTGGGCGTGGCGCCGCCCACCGCGGAGCGTGCGCTCTCCAGCAGCTCGGCCAGCTCCGCCTCGCGGCCCACCAGCACCTCGCTGCCCAGCTGGAGGACGGTGATGTCCGGACGGGGCGCGGCGCCTGGCGGCGCGGGGCGCAGCAGGCCCCGCAGCTCCGGCACCTCCATGCAGGGCACTTCGGGCACGGCCTCGGCGGCGGCGGGAGACAGCAGGAGGCCATGGGCCTCGGGCCCGCTGGGATAGCGGTCCTCGCGGGACAGGATGGCGCCCAGGTAGCGCGGCGCGCCGGTGGGGCGGCGCTGCACGGTGACGGCGGACACGTCCACGAGGCCGTTGGGCGACAGGCCCCGCTCCGCCAGCCCTTCCGCGGCGCGCATGGCGCGGCGCACCGGGTTCTCTCCCGCGTCCGGGTCGAAGACGGCGGCGATGCGCTGGGCGTCGGAGAAGGCCAGGTGGCCGCCATAGGAGGCCAGGGCCTTCTGGAGCGATACGGGGTTGGCGCGCGAGGTGAGGAACAGGATGGCGACGGAGCGGCGCACCTGTGCGGGGCGCGGCTCGCCCGGCGCCGCGGGCCGAGGCGTCGCGGGCTCGGTGGCGCGGAGGGCGTGCTCGAAGGCCTCGCGTAGCGCGCTGCCCAGCGCGGCGGCGTTCTCCGGACGGCGGGCGGGCTCCTTCGCCAGACAGCGCAGCACCACCTCCTCCACCGCGGGCGCCACGGGCGCGAAGTCGGACGGGGGCGGGGGGCGCAGCGACAGGTGGGCCTGGAGCACGTCCGGGGTGGGGCCGAAGAAGGGCGGCCGTCCAGTGAGCATCTCGTAGAGGAGGACGCCCAGCGCGTACACGTCCGTGCGCGTGGAGATGTCCGCGTTGCCCGCACATTGCTCGGGGGCCATGTACTCCGCGGTACCGGCGAAGCCAGACGCGTCACTGGGCGTGGAGGCATCGCTGGGCTGCGAGGCGCTCTCCGTGGTGGCGCCCCGCACCAGGCCGAAGTCGAAGACGCGCACGCGGCCCGTCGCTTCGTCGACGAAGAGGTGCTCCGGCTTGAGGTCGCAGTGGGCGAGCCCGTGCGCGTGGACCTGGGCCACCGTGTCCACCACGGCCAGCGCGCGGAGGGCCAGCTCTTCAGGGGGCAACGGTCCCGCGGCGCGAGCCAGCCGGTCCGCCAGGGTGGGCAGCGGCACGTACTCCATGGCCAGGAAGCGCGCGCCGCCCGTCAGCGCGCCCGCCTCGTAGAGCGCGGGCACCGTGGGCGGCCCGAGCACGCGCAGTGCCTCCGACTCACGGGCGAGCTGGGCGCGGCCCAACCAGTTGCTCCCACGGGCCACCTTGATGGCCACACGCAGGCCGTCCGCTGCGCGCAGGGCGCCCAGCAGCACGCCGAAGCCTCCCTGCGCGAAGACGCCGTCCACCTGGTAGCCCGGAACAGCGGGCACAGGGGGCGGCGAGGGCGTGTCTCCCTGAGGTGGCGGTCCTGGCGGGCACGGCGCGTGAGAGCCTTCCCAGCGCCGTCCGCATGTCTGGCATCGCGGCACGGAGGGGACTCTACGTCAGGTGTCTTCCGGTTTCAGAACGCCGGGGGGCGTCTACGTACCATCCCGGAGTGTCCACAGGTACCCGGAAAATCGTTCAGCTCTCCAGTCCCTCCAGGGCACCCGCACGATAGGTGCTCGGAATCGTTAGGGATAGCGGGAGCAAGGGTGGGCATAAGGTGGCAGGTGGGATTGGTCGCCCCCTTGCCATGGCCAGAACGGGAGAGACGACCTCGAGTGATGGGATGTCCCTGCTGCTCTTTGCGCGTTTTTCGGCGGTGGAGGACTCGAGGCGGCACGCGCAGAAAGTGGTCTTCCCGCTCGAACTGTTGCTGCTCATCGTCTTTGGAGCGGCGGTGAGGGACATGCCTGGATGGCAGGGGGCCGCGGACTTGGCGCGACTGAAGGAGGCATGGCTGCGCAAGCTGTGTCCCTGGGATAGCTCCGGGAGGCCGTCCGCCGATACCCTGGAGCGTGACATAGGGAGACTGGACGCGGAACTCTTCGCGGAGGGATTTTCGGTCTGGATGAGGGATGTGGCGGCACGGCGCGCGCTGCCTTCGAGCGGAGTGCAGCAGGTAGCCGTGGACGGCAAGAGTCTACGGGGGGGGGAGCACGTACGACGGGCGCGTCGAGCGTGCCGATGCACCTTGTTCACACCTATCTGGTCGAGGGTCGCGACAGCCTCCTGGTGGGGCTGGTGCCCGCGCCAGGTGGTGCCTCGAGTGAGGCAGTGGTCGCCGCGGACCTGCTGAGCCTGCTGGAGTTGACCGACACGGTGATGACAGGCGACGCGAACCTTCAGACGGGCGTCCTGGCCGACGGCATCGTGAATGCTGGGGAGAGGCTATGTCCTGGCCCTCAAAGGCAACCGGGGGCCTGTGCACGCCACGGTGTGCGAGACGTTGTGCGTCGTGGGCGGAAAAGACGTGCTGGATGAGGCATGGGCAGAGTCCTTGTGCGATTCACGCACGGACAGCGGGGAAGAAGCAGGCCATGGCCGAAAAGAGCAACGGCGTGGCTGGGCCTTCGACGTGAAGCACTTCCCCCGCGTGCAGCACTTCCTGCCGCACGCCAGGAGTGTGTTGGCGCTGGTTCGAGAGCGTTCTGTCGTTACGCTGAACGGCACCGAGACAAGCCGCGAGCTGCATTTCTTCGTCAGCACCCGCGAGCCCTCCGATGCCGAAGCCATGGCGATCTCCGTGCGTGCGCACTGGGAGGTGGAAAATGGGCTGCATCAGCGTCTGGACGTCGTGCTGCATGAGGATGCCACGCGCATCCACAATGGCCCAGGCGCTCAGAACCTCGCCGTGGTACGCCGAGCCGCTTTCGCCGTCCTGAAGGCTGACACCTCGTTCAAGGCAATTCTGCCCAGACGCGTGCGGCGGGCTGGTCACGACGACACCTACCGCACCCACCTCCTCACCCTCGTCATTTTATAGGCCTATCGTGCGGGTACCCAGGGGGGCAGGGAGGGTGACCTCCCTGGTCTACCCGACCGCTCACCGACACCAACGACTGTAGGCCTATAATTACCACCCTCCCCATTCCACCACTTGGATTCCTCCTTCGCCAAAACCATGGCGCATTCGCACGAATCGACGGAAGTATTCATTTGCGCCAACCGGCCAATGGAGTCCATGCACACCCAAATCGTTGCCACTGGAGCTCACAAACGAAGAAGCCGCAAGTTCGACCAAGCGTGCCACATCCACCTTGACGCAGCCACCCCTTCTTAGATAGTCAAAAATAGCGCCTTCCCGCCAAGTCAAAATTCACTAAGCCACCCCGTTTACCCTAGGCGGAAACCCCCACACACCGACCAATGCGCCAACGGCCCCGCCAGGCTCACCCCCGCCATGGACTCAATCAAACACAAGGAAGCGACCACATACCGCAACCACTCCAGGCGAAAAATATCCAGGACCCAAATACCGCCGCCACACAAGAACTAAGCCCCAGAATCCTCCAGCCATCAATGCGTAACCACGCAGAACCCAAGCGGAACACGCCAAATACCTCCATGTCCCCCAAAACACCACGGCTCCCATTAACACTTTCTCTACTGGTTTTGGCTCTCGTGGGATGCACTCCACCCCAGCAAGACAATAATCAGCCGCCAACGAAAAATAGACTCACGAGACTGAGAGACACCACATGGTACGGCACCTACACGAGACATCGAAAGGAATGGAATAGCACTGAAGACGACTTCACGTCCGGCTGCCTTGGTCGCACATATAGAGGCTCCTATAGTAGTAACACCACCATCGACTACGTCTCTGACGAAACGGGCAGTCAAGTCACGCTAGAAATAGACGACTCCAACATCGACACACGCCAGTCAATAGAATGCTCGCAATGCATCCATTCACAGGAGATACACACCAAAAGAAGGACCGTCGGCACGAGCGAAGGAGACATGTATATATCGATCGACACAGGCGGCGATTTCGCGGCACTTGAGTTCGGTGCCCTCGAAGACATAGTAGGCACAACGACCACAAAGACATTCAACGAAAGCAGTTGCGGCCCCCCCGCCCTGACAACAAGCACCGCCGACGATCCGGTCTTCGTGTACGAAATCACTGACGGATACTGGAAACCCGGAACGACGCCCGGCAGCATCGTTGCCTACGGGTCGAACTCATCCACGGGGAGTTACTCGGCCACACATCACTGGAGCGAAACTGTCACGTGGCGTTTTACCAACCAACCTGACGTGCGCCTCATTATCGATGCAACCAATCTCGATTCATGGCGCCCAATGGCGACACTTTGGAACGGCTCTGGAAGCGAGCCAACAATCGCAGGCGCAACGCTTCAAATAAACGCGACGCTAGATCCAAAGCCCAGCGCATCCACATTGCCACTGCCTAAGGCTCAAAAAATCACTTTTAGACTAACATCCTCCAATGTTCTCGGAACCGCGATGAATTCCCCGCGCCTCGCTCCCGAGAATAGTCCTCAGGACCTACAATTCGAAGCGAGCCTGAACACGCCCCTGGTGTTTGTCGACAAGAACACGCTTCATACCCCCACTGGGCTGATCGAAGATGCTGCGGCAACCCTTTCATCTTTCGACTGGGGAGCCTACGGAGAGGTTACCGCAGAAGCACTCCTCGAGGATGGAACAACCATTGTTGCCCGCTTCAGGAACACTGGCGAACCCATGAGAATTCCAAAACGCCAAGCGACTTCCTACATCGCAGATAGCTGGAAGTCCGCACATGGTGTTTCAAATCTGGACGACAGTTCCGACAACGAAACCTTGCTGGGCGGGGATGGACATTCTGGAGATGGCCTCACGCTCTACGAAGAATATCGCGGCATGGTCGCCAATGGACAGCGTGTGGAACCAAACCCCACGAAGGTAGACTACCATGTCTACAACGGATACTCGGCGAGCGACCCTGTCCAGAGCCAAAAAAGGCAACACATCATCACCGGCATCATGCAGTTCGCAGCCCTAGCCGATCTTCAACCCCATTACGATTACGGCCTTGCTGATTTTACACCCTCTGATTCATTCAACGATAACGATCCGAGTAAGCGAATAATAAACTTCAATGCGCTCACGGAAGGATTACGCCACAGGACAGACCAGCATCTCGTCATGATAATGCCATCGTTAAGCCTAACCAAATCAAAGGCGCACTTCGGACCGAGCGTTCCGCGAAATATCTCACGAGTAGAACTCGCATCATCCCTAGGCGACTCTCAAATCCCATGGACAACCGCCCATGAGCTTGCTCACACCGCAAACGTCCCCCACCATGGCGATCATGGACAAAGAATAGCAATATGGGAGCGCTCGGGGAGTACCGTCACGGAAAAGATAAATGCATCAGATTCTGGCATAACCATACAGGTTCATAGTGAGTCAACGGGAATTTCAGTCCCGGGAAGTATCCTGCCTCCTAGTCAGATCATGATTATCTCGCACGAAGTCACCAACTCACAGCACGGCAGTATATTCGGAGGTGACGAGACCTGCTTGATGCGCCAACCAATCGCAACCGCTGTCCACTGGGACCGCTGGCCACTGCGTAGGTATGTTATAGAGCCGCATGAGACCCCTGGCACAGATCTTTGCACTGATCGTCTTGGAAAAACCTTCAACAAAGACCAGAATATGTATCCGCAACCAGTGTCAGAACCCCATCCTTCACGACATGGAGATGCGGCCCCCCAACGAGGTAACTGTCGCGAAAAAATATGCGTGAACGACTATTACAACCATCCACCATACTATGGGGGGGGCGTCGCCCCTGAGGAGATTCCATGAAGGGCACCTCATTGCTGCTCTGTCTCGCCCTGGGGACATCGACAACTCTTGCATCTCCACCTCTTCAGTCTCCGCAAGCGCCCCGCTCCACACAAGCCCGTCCCGTCTTGGTGCTTCAGACCTCTGCAACAGAAATTCGCCAAGGAACTCCCTTCGTACTGAATGTCTACCTGCGCTACGAAGCGCATCCGCCCTTGTCTCGTTCAGACAAAGGCCCCTCTATAGATACAGTTCATCTGGACGACATCAGACTCAATTTGGATATCTATCGCAACGGGGCATCGAAGGATCGGGCGCCTCTTTCTTGGCCATTTAAAGCTACGGAGAGGCACTCAAAAAACATCACGCTGCGCCCCAGCGAAGCACCAACACTCATTGCCAGGTACGTGTTGACTGCGGAGCAGACATCCAAAATCCCCCCTGCCACCTACATCATCCAGGCATGGTTCGACACACGTAAGGAAGTTGCAAACTCCAATTGGTTAGGCAGTGAATCCAGTGGCGCACTTATTCAAATCAGTCCGGAAGGTTCTGCGCCGAGTCCGGCTGACATCTGCGAAAAAACGCTAGGAACCAGGGCATATTGGCTCGCACTCGGCGATTCCCATATGGCGTTTGTGGTGCTCAATGATTTCTTGACTCAGACGCCCAAGCCAACAGCCGCAAAGTGCTGGGCTGCTTTAGCTGAAGTTCACGAAAAGGCAGGCAATCTCCCTGCCGCCAGAGATGCCTATTGCGACGCCGGCCGGGCAGTCGCTGATGAATTAATCGCTGATGTCGCAAGGGAGGCACCCAATCCAGGGAGGTCAAGCGTCCATTTGCCTCCATATATGAGGCGTTGTAACGAACTCACCATGAGGCTTGCCCCCTCCGATTCCGGAGAGAAGGCACCATAAGGTTGGTGCCCACGTAAGCCAATGCGGAAGAGTGGGAGCCGGAAGTGCGGCTGGTGGGTTGCCTAGCTGTGGAACTGGAGGCGGTTGGAGCTTGGCTCCAGCCGCTCTTCAGATGGTGCAAGGCACATGAAGCCGCCGTTGGACATGAGGGGTTGCCCCCGTCAAGTGGATCTCCCGCTCTTTGCGTGATGCTCCTCGAAAGAGTAGGCAGATGCAGCGGGCTGCCAGTGACGTGACTACACCCTGGCTCCCTTCTCGGATAATGCACGGTGAAGCGGCGCCAGAGTCGACGTCCTGCGCGCACCCCATATCGTATCTCCAATGCGCGGCAGGAGTGGGTGCTGAGGTTGTCGAGCACCAAATGGATGGCTTCTGCGCCGGGTAGTGATTGGCACGATCCTGAAGTGCTTCCGTAAACGCCTCGCTCTTTCTGTTGGCCGTCGCCTTCACGAAGTGCCAGCCCGCCTTTGGTTCCACCGCGCAGAAGAGATTGGCGGTGCCACAACGAAAGTAGGCGTAATCCTGACGAGCTTCTCGTCCGGGGCAAGCAGGTGAAGCAGGACGTACCCACTCCATCAGCTGCACGGGCCTCTCATCGAAGCAGACGACGGGTTCAGCCGGGCACACTGGCCGCGCGTACAACTCCAGCACGTCCTCCATGCGCTCGATGATGTACTGAGCGTCCAATTCGGGCACGCACCACATTTTTTCTACGCCGGCAAATATGGCCTGAGTTCCTCTTCGATGTCTCGGAGGTAGCCATCCGGGTCGGCGCGGATGCGCCGGCCCATGATGCGAGGGACGCGCCGATGCTCAAGCTGAGCGCGCAGCAGTCGCCAGTCGTTGAGGTCCCCAGGCGCCAGATGTGGGCCGTCAAGGGCGGGCAGCAGGTGGGCCGAGGCGATGGCCGGAAGCCGCACCGCGCCGCGCACGACGAGGCCCGCACTCCCTCGCACCCGGCCCGAGGCGCGCCGCTCGTGGTAACGGCAGGCACCGAAGAGGTGTTCGAGGTCATTGTGGCTACCGCTTCAGCATGGGCCGCGCCAGCAAGACGCGAAAGGAAGCCCTGGGCGGCACCTCGGGCGCCCTCGTGGTGGACGCGTACGCCGGCTACAACGCGGCGACGTTGCCCTCAGGGCGAGTGCGCGTCGGGTGCTGGGCCCACGTCCGTCGCCGATTCTTCGATGCGCTGGCCACCGCCCCTGAGGCACGCGAAGCGCTGGACTTCATCCTTGAGATGTACCGTGTGGAGACCCATGCGCGCGACGCAAACGCGGTGCGCACCGCTGCCCACCGCGAGCTGCGCCAGCAGCACAGCGCCCCCGTTCTCGCGCGACTGCACGTCTGGCTCGAATCGCAGGCGCCGCGTCACCCGCCCAAGAGTCCGCTGGGCCAAGCCATTTCCTACGCACTGAAGCAGTGGGAAGCCCTCACGCGCTTCGTGGAGAATGAGCGCCTTCCTCTCGACAACAACCGCTCGGAATCGGCGCTGCGGAAGGCGGCTCTGGGCCGTAAGAACTTTCTCTTCGTCGGCCACGAGATCGCGGGTGAAAACCTCGCGGGCCTCTACGCACTGGTGGCCACCTGCGAGGCCAACCAGGTCAACCCCGAGGAGTACCTGGCCGACGTGCTGCTGCGTGTGCAGACGCATCCCAACTCACGCATCGGTGAGCTGCTACCCCACGAGTGGAAACGTCGACGCGTCGCCGAGCCGCCTGACTCAGGCCTCCAGCCCAGTCCCTAAACAGCTCGCTCTTCGCGGCGCTCGCCGAACACAGTCCTCGTCCGCAATCAAACCTCCCGGCACGACGCCCACCGGACGGTTACGTCGTCCGAGCCATGGCGGTCTTCCTTCTCCCAGAGGGTCAACACCTCGGACTCAAGCCATATTTGCCGGCGTAGAAAAAATGTGGTGCGTGCCCGAATTGGACGCTCAGTACATCATCGAGCGCATGGAGGACGTGCTGGAGTTGTACGCGCGGCCAGTGTGCCCGGCTGAACCCGTCGTCTGCTTCGATGAGAGGCCCGTGCAGCTGATGGAGTGGGTACGTCCTGCTTCACCTGCTTGCCCCGGACGAGAAGCTCGTCAGGATTACGCCTACTTTCGTTGTGGCACCGCCAATCTCTTCTGCGCGGTGGAACCAAAGGCGGGCTGGCACTTCGTGAAGGCGACGGCCAACAGAAAGAGCGAGGCGTTTACGGAAGCACTTCAGGATCGTGCCAATCACTACCCGGCGCAGAAGCCATCCATTTGGTGCTCGACAACCTCAGCACCCACTCCTGCCGCGCATTGGAGATACGATATGGGGTGCGCGCAGGACGTCGACTCTGGCGCCGCTTCACCGTGCAGTGCACGGCAGTTGGCTCAATCAAGCGGAAGTAGAGAATTCCCTGCTATCACGTCAGTGCCTGGGTAATCGGCGCATCCCAACCCTTGAGAAGCTCGGCCAGGAAACAGACGCCTGGGGGCGGTGGGCCAACCGCCAGCGGCTCCGAATCCGCTGGCGCTTTACCGTCTCGAAGGCACGGGCCAAGTTCGGCTACGACCCACCAAGCTTCTCCCAGTCAGAGGACTAGCGATGGTAGCTTATAGTTCCGGGACTTCCACCGCGCGCAGCAGCGTGGACTCCGAACCCGGCATGCGCACGCGCAGGAGCAGCGCGGCGCCGGGCTTCGCGGACGTCAGCGCCTGGGCGGCGTCCGACACGCTGGCGATTTTCTGGTCGCCCACCTGGACCAGCACCATGCCCGGCACCAGTCCGCCGCGCTCGGCGGGGCTGCCCGGCTCCACGGCCACCACCTGCGCGCCGCCGTCCCGCGTGTCCGACAGCTGCACGCCCAGCCGCCTCGGCGCGGAGGCGGACGCGTTGCGCGGAAGCACCTCTTGCTCGCCATTCTGCGCGGGCCGCGTGCCCAGGGTGACGTCCATTGACTGCGCCTTGCCACCGCGCAGCAGGTCCACCTTCACGCGGCTGTCGGGCTGGAGCAGGGCCACGGCGCGCGTCAGCCCGCCCGCGGACTCCACCGGCTTGCCGTTCACGGAGGTGATGACGTCCTCCTCGCGCAGGCCGGCGCGCTCGCCCGGGCTGCCTCGGTTGACGCCTGCCACCACCGCGCCCTTCATCGCTTCCAGGCCCAGCGCCCGCGCCAGGTCCGGCGTGAGGTCCTGTACGGCCAGGCCCAGCCAGCCGCGACGCACCACGCCCGTCTCCTTGAGCTGCGGCAGCAGCGCCTGGATGAGCTTGCTGGGCACCGCGAAGCCGATGCCCGTGGCGCCGCCGACGATGGCGGTGTTCATGCCCACCACCTCGCCCTGCATGTTGAAGAGCGGCCCGCCGGAGTTGCCGGGGTTGATGGCGGCGTCCGTCTGGAGGAATTCGTCATAGGGGCCCGCCTGGATGTCGCGGGCCCGCGCGGAGAGGATGCCCGCGCTCACGCTGGACGCCAGGCCGAAGGGATTGCCAATGGCCATGACGGCGTCGCCCACGCGCAGCGCGTCCGAGTCCCCCAGCGGCACCGCCGGCAGGTTGCCCGGCGCCCCCTTCAGCTTCAGCAGGGCCACGTCGGTGAGCGGGTCGCGGCCCATCACCTCCGCGTCGAAGGCACGTCCGTCATCCAGCTTCACGCGCACCTGGTCGGCGTCCTCCACCACGTGGTTGTTGGTGAGGACGATGCCGGAGGCGTCGATGATGAAGCCGGAGCCCGCGCCCTGGCGCGCCGGGCCGTTGCCTTCGCCGCCGAACCCGGGCGGCAAGCCGAAGCGCTCCGCCATGCCGGGTGGCAGGCGCTGCATGGCGGCTGACCTGCGGGGCCGCGCGCGCACCTCCACGTTGACCACCGCGCCCTTCACTGCGTCCACCAGCGGCGCCAGCGAGGTGATGCCGCCCTGGCTTCCGGCCACGGCCGGATTGAAGAGCGCCTTCTGGATGGGCGGCGCCGCCTGCGCCGGAACAGCGGCGGCGACCTGGGCGGTAGGAGCGGGCGACGCCGCGGACGCGGTGCCAATGGCTTGGCCACAGGCGCCAAGCGTCGCGGCGGGAAGAAGGACCAGTGCACTGAGGAAGCGGCGGGAGGGGAGCGAGCAGGCCATCGTTCGTTCTCCAATCGAGAGGGAAAATGCCGGTCCAGGCGAGGGGCCTGCGCGAGAAAGGTCCCACCTTGGAGGGGTGGAAGGTGATGCCCTGCGGCCGACTGTCCCCCGACGTCAGCAGCGGTCATCGCCATGGGGTTTCTTGCGTGAGCCCCGCGCCCGAACCGATGCTGGGAGGCATTGCAGTTGGCGGGCCAACGCTCCTCGCCCTCGGGATGCCTCGGGGCCACGGCCCGTGCGTGCCCCAGGTGCCCCGTCGTCCCGGGGCAAACTGCCCCGGCTTGGGGCATTTCTCCCCGGGGCAACGTGCCCCGCCCCAGCTTCTGGGGCGCCAGCGGGTCATACAGCGGGTGGGGGGCCTGTCCGGAGGGCCCCTCACCCGGGCCGGCGCGCTGTCCGGGTGTGCCGCGCCTGTCCCAGAAGCGGAGCGCCTCCTTATATGAGCGACAGGGATTGGGGCTCCTGGCGGCCCAGGCATGGGAGGCGAGCGAGCCCCCGCGGGCCGGCTGGCGGGCGGGCAGGGGCCAACGCTCCAGGGGCCACGGCGTGGCACGGCGGATGCTCTTGCGTTGGGCGCCCGGCGCCGCCCCGTCCCGAAGCGAGGAAGGGGCCCAGGTGCCGGGCGTGCCCACCACACCACAAGGAGCAGCCATTGATGGGGCCAGACGAAGTCACGGCGGTCAGCGACGAGGTGCGGGAGTGGCCGCGGTCGACGCGTGAGTGGGTGTCGCGCCGCAGCGCTCCGCGCATCCTCCTGGGGGAGGACCAACCGGAGATGCGCAGCCTGCTGCGGCGGGCACTGTCCCGGCGCGGGTATGACGTCGTGGAGGCCCCGGACGGCCCGGGGTTGGTCAAGGCGCTGGTGGACGGACTGCTCGCGCAGCAGACGCAGGTCCCCGACCTCATCGTCACCGACGTGCGCATGCCCGGCTTCTCGGGCATCGAGGTGCTGGCCCGCTTGCGCCGCGAGGGCTGGACGACGCCCGTCATCCTCATCACCGCCTTCGGCGATGCGCAGCTCCACCAGGAAGCGGAGTTGCTCGGCGCGGCACGCGTGCTCAACAAGCCCTTCGCCATGGAGGATTTGTGCGAGGCGGTGGAGACGCTGGTGCCGCCTCCGCGCTGAGCCTTCACGGCGCGCGTGCCCCCACTGTTCTCCCTGTGTCGTGGGCCCGGCGCTAAATCCGATGGACGCGGTGGGACGGGGGCTTGCACCCTGACGGGCCTGGGTCCAGGCTCACTCGGGGCGGTGGGCGTCGCACGAACCGCTTCACTCGAGGCGTCTCATGCGGATTCCATCCTCGCTGCTGTCCTTGCTCGCGCTGGGTGTGGCGTGCCATTGCAGCCCCACGAACCGGCCGGTGCCGGATGCGGGAGGCGGCGTGCAGGAACCCGTGCGGCGCGTGGCGCACATCATCCGTGAGTATCCCCACGCGACGAATGCCTTCACCCAGGGACTGGTGTTCCACCAGGGGCATCTCTTCGAGAGCACCGGGCACCAGGGGACGCTGCGGCAGCTGTCGCTGGAGAGCGCGCAGCCGGTGTGGATGGAGCGGCTGGGGAACATCTTCGCGGAGGGCCTGGCCAGCGATGGCGAGCGCCTGTACCAGATTACCTGGACCGAAGGACTGCTCTTCACCTGGAGCGGCATGCCGCCGCAGCGCGAGCGGACCACGCGCTACTCGGGGGAAGGCTGGGGCCTCTGCTACTGGGACGGGAAGCTGGTGCGCAGCGATGGCGGCACCATGCTCACCTTCCACGAGCCCGACGGCTTCGCCCTGCTGGGCGCGGTGCAGGTGAAGCTGCGCGGCCAGCCGGTGGAGCTCATCAACGAGCTGGAGTGCGCCAACGGCGTCATCTACGCCAACATCTGGCACAGCTCGGATGTGCTGGAAATCGACCCCGCCACGGGCACGGTGGTGGGCGTCATCGACGCGTCGGCGCTGACGCGCGCGGTGGCGGGGCAGGTGACCAACCCCGAGGCGGTGCTCAACGGCATCGCCGTGGAGCCAGGCTCGGGCCGCATCTTCATGACGGGCAAGCTGTGGCCCCGCATCTTCGAGGTGCGTCTGGCCGTGGTGGACTGACGTCAGCCCTTGCGCGTGTCGTCGTCGCGCTCCAGCTTGCGGTACAGCGTCTTGCGGTCGACGCCCAGGATGCGCGCCGCCAGCGTGCGGCTTCCGCCCACCGCCTCCAGAACGCGGTGGATGTATCGCCGCTCCAGTTGCTCCAACGTCACCAGCTCCGAGGCGTCCTGCGTCTCCGGCACCACGCGCGGCTGGCTGTAGTTGCGGACGCGCTCGGGCAGGTCGTCCACGGTGATTTCCTCGAAGGAGGTGAGCGCCACCGCGCGCTCCAGGCAGTTCTGCAGCTCGCGCACGTTGCCCGGCCAGCCGTAGGCGAGCAGCCGCTGGGCCGCCGCGGGGGACAGGCCCAGCACCCGCTTCCCGGTGCGCGAGGCGAACTGCTCGATGAAGCGCTGGGACAGGGCCAGCACGTCATTGCCGCGCGCACGCAGCGGCGGCAGCTCCACGCCGATGACGTTGAGCCGGTAGTAGAGGTCCTCGCGGAAGCGGTCCTCCTCCACGGCCAGCTCCAGGTCGCGGTTGGTGGCGGCGACGATGCGCGCGTCGAAGGGCACCTCCGTGTCGCCGCCCACCGGGCGCACCGTGCGCTCCTGCAGGGCGCGCAGCAGCTTGGGCTGGAGGGTGAGGGGCAACTCTCCCACCTCGTCCAGGAAGAGGGTGCCGCCGTTGGCCTGGACGAACAGGCCGGTGCGGGCGGCCTTGGCGTCGGTGAAGGCGCCCTTGGCGTGGCCGAACAGCTCGCTCTCCAGCAGGGCCTCCGGCATGGCCGCGCAGTTGATGGCGACGAAGGGCCCGTCCTTGCGGCGCCCGCGCGTGTGGACGGCCCGGGCCGCCACCTCCTTGCCGGTGCCGCTCTCGCCGGTAATCAGCACCGTGGAGTCCAGGTCCGCCACGCGGTCGATGAGCGCGTAGGCCTGCTTCATGGCGGGGCTCTCACCCACCACGGTGCCGCTGTCCTCGCGCCGGCCCAGCTCCTGGCGCAGCCTGCGCACCTCTTCCCGGAGGGCGCGGTGCTGCACGGCGCGCTCCAGCACCAGCACCAGCGCGTCCACGTCGATGGGCTTGGTGACGAAGTCGTACGCGCCGGCGCGGATGGCGGCCACCGCCGTCTCCAGGCTGCCGAAGGCCGTCACCACCACCACGGGGATGTCCGGGCGGTTGAGGGCGATGCGCTCGCACAATGCCAGGCCGTCCATGCCGGGCATGCGCAGGTCGGTGAGCACGACGTCGAAGTCCTCGGCGGCCAGCCGCACCAGGGCCTCGTCCGCGGACGGAAGCGCCACGGGCGTGAAGCCCCGGCGCGTGAGCCCCTTCTCCAACATCGCGCGCATCTCGCGCTCGTCCTCGACGACTAGGACGCGGCCTGGCATGTGTCCTCACCCCTTGGCAGGTAGATGGAGAAGCAGCTACCGCGTCCGGGCTCGCTGCGCACGGCAATCCAGCCGCCATGCTCCAGCATGAGCCCATAGGAGACAGACAAGCCCAGTCCGGTGCCCTCGCCCACGTCCTTGGTGGTGAAGAAGGGCTCGAAGACGTGGGACAGCACGTCCTCGGGGATGCCCTGGCCCTCGTCCTCCACGTCCAGGCGCACGTAGTCCGCCTCGGGCCCGCCCACGTCCGGGGGCGGGGTGCTCCGGGTGTGGGCCGCGCGCACGCGCACCGTGCCCGGCTGCTTCATGGCCTGCACGCCGTTCATCACCAGGTTGGTGAGCACCTGCTGCACCTGGCCCGCGTCCACTTCCACCGTGAGTCCCGCGGGGATGTCCGTCTCCAGCGTGACGCTGTTTCGCGCCGCCATGGAGCGCAGCAGTGACAGGGTGCGTTCGACCAGGCCCTGCACGTCTTCCGGCGCGCGGTGCGGCTTCCTCCGCCGCGCGAAGTCGAGGAGCTGACGGATGATGGCCGTCATGTGCTGGGCCTGCTGCGAGATGATTTGCGCGCACTCGCCCACTTCCTCGCCCTCCGCCTCGCCGGAGGAAATCATCTTCGCCCGGCCCATGACGACGTTGAGCGGGGTGCCCAGCTCATGCGCCACGCCGGAGGCCAGCTTGCCCACGGTGGTGAGCCGGTCCGCGTGTCGCAGGTGGTCCACGGCGGACAGGCGCGCGGCCGTCTCCGTGGCGAGGCGCGAGCGCGTCTCCTCCAGTTGCTCGCCCATGCGGTTCATGGCGCCGGCCAGCGTGGTGAGCTCGTCGCCGCGGCGCTGCGGGAGTGGCACGCGGGCGGTGAGGTCCCCCTCGCCGATGCGGTGGGCCAGGGACACGAGCTGGTCCACCGGCTCGCCCACCAGCCGGCGGCCCATGGCCATGGCGGCCACGATGAATCCAATGGCCATGGCGGCGGTGGCGGCGAAGGTGCCCATGACCACGGTGTTGACGTACTTCTGCTGTTCGCCCAGCGACTCGGTGATTTCGATGGCGCCCAGCCGGCCGCCGATGAGCACCGGCGTGTACGAATGCAGCAGGCCGGGGTCCACGGCGGGGTCCACCATGGAGCCGTCCTTGCCCTGGAGCAGGGTCGCGAGCAGGCGCGGTGGGAAGCCGGTGAGGGCCGGGGTGCCGGGGCCGCCATCCAGCCACACCCAGCGCAGGTGGACCTGCTCCTGGAAGCGGTTGGCCTGGTGGAGCAGGGTGAGCGCCTCGCGCTCCCCGGCCAGCTGCCACGCCTTGCCGATGGAGCCAGCGAGCGTGTGGCCGAGCAGCCGGTGGTCATGCTGCATGTCCAGGGCGGAGCGCTCGAGCTCGCGGCGGACCTGGACGTACTGCAAGCCCGCCATGACGGCGATGGCGAGCAGGACGAGGGCGAGGGTGAACTTGCGGGCGAGTCTCACGGGCGGTTCGAAAGAGGCTGCTCCGGTCCGTGCGCCTCGAGGGGGAGGGAGCGCACGGACCGGAGGTGGGTTCTCACAACGTACCGCGAGTGCTGCAACAAGGAAGGCGGTGTTTGCCGCACGAGCCCTCGCCGGCTGTCGGGACGGGCGGGCCGTACTTCCTTGGGCTCACGCAAAGCATCCGCTGTGCCAACGGATGGGATGCGTTGCCTCACTCGGGGATTCGTGTGCCGTGTCCCGCCCTGGACGGGGCAGATTGCCTCGGTGAGGGGCAGGATGCCCCAGCGCCCCTTGTCAAAGCCCCTTCGTTTCGTAGTGGGACGGGGCGTCGACGTGGAAGGCGAAGTCCAGGGTGCGTTTTTCGCCCGGGGCCAGTTTCACCTTCCAGGTCGCGATGCCGTCGTTTGACTGGAGCGTGTAGCCGGCGGTTGTCTCGGGCTCCAGGGCCACCTTCACGTCCTCCAGCTCAGACACGGGGAAGTGCTCGGAGAGCTCCACTTCTTCCGGGTGCGCGCGGAGGTTGTTCAGCGTGAACTGGTAGGCGTACCGGAAGCGCTGCGTGTCCTTGAACAGGCCCTTGGGGCGCTGGAGTTCCTCCACCACGCGGCGCTCCACGCGCAGGCCTTCCTCCACGCCGAAGGTCAGCTCGAAGGGGGCGCCTTGCGCCACGTGTTCCAGTGTCTGTCGCCCGATGAAGCCTGTTCCCCGGTAGAGGTCCACAGCACCTGGCAGCAGCGGGAACGCGGCGGCGTTGTTCAAGCGGGCCACGCGGAAGACGACGGGGTGCAGCTTGGGGATGGTGCGCCAGTGGAACGCGGCCTTGAGCCGGGTCTGCGCCACCTGTATCCGCACGGCATGGCCATCGCCGGGGATGCTCACTCGCGCTTGTGCCGCGAACTGCACGGACAGACCCTGGGGGACGGCTTCGAGTCCCTTCGAGACCGTCGCCGTGGCGGTGCCGCCAGCGTTGGCGTGCTGTGGCTGCTCGTCGCGGCGCACAAGCACCTGACGCTCCTTCGGCCGTTCTTCCGCCAGGACATACAGCGGCTGGATTTCTGGAAGGGTGGCGTCCCGCTGCGGCTGCGCGGTGGACAGCACCAGCTTCGCGTCCGACCAGTCCTCTCCGGTGGATTGGCGCACCGTGGCCAGCGTCGTCAACTCCACCGTCCGGGTACTGTCGTTCGCACGAGCCTCGTAGGAGGGCGTCCAGCTGGCGTTCCCCATCAGGTACGTCAGCGCCACGCGGGCCCGGGTGCCTCGGGGGCAGGAGAGTCGCACCTCGACGTGGCGCTCTCGTTGTTCGGAGGCGGTTCGGAGTTTCTCCAGTTCGGTGTCTACCTCGGCGAGCTGTTTCTCCATCACGCGCTGTCTGGCCATGGCGTCCTGGTCCTCGGTCATCGCGCGCCGCCTCACGGCCATGGCCGAGTCGAAGGCGGCCGCCCACGCGCGCGTGTCGGGCTTCGCGTTCGTCATCTCATGGGTGACGCGGTACACGGCGACGTCTGTGTATCCGCTCGCGAGTGTCTGGAGGTCGTTCGCTCGCGCCGCCGCGTCGCCCAGGGCGGCCCGCTCACGCAGCAGTGCGTCTCGGCGTGCCTCCAGCCGGGTGCGCTCTTCGCGATGGGCGTCCTCGCGCGAGTGTTCATCGGTGATGAGCCCTTCCACCGTGGCACTGTCGGCGTGGGCCCGGAGGCTGTCTGCCACGGCGGAGAGGGGAACGGCCTCGAATCGGGCACGTGTGGGACCTGTGCAGGTCACGGTCTCTTCCCGCGTGACCTGCGCACGGTCCGGATACACCACGACAGTAGACACCTTGGCGGCCGCGACGAGCGCCCACAGCGTCAGAGGTAGGGCAGGCATGGTTCGGTCCTCGGGCTAGTTCTGGTACTTCTGGTACAGACGCCAGCCCTTGGGGCGGCTCAGGGTGTATTGGAAGGAGACGGTGGACTTGCTGGACGGTGGCACCACCACGTCCCACTGGAGCTTTCCCGTTCCCTTGTCGAACTGGGGAGAGGGCCCGGCACGGACCAGCGCCACCTCCACTTTGCCGTCTTTGTTGAGCGGAAGCTGGTCCACCACGCTCACTGCCAGGGGGAAGGGGTAGGGATTGGGAACCTCGATGGTGACTTCGTACGTGCCCACCTCATCCTTGGAGATGAAGCCTTTCTCCGACTCGACGAGCCGTACGTCCCGGGCGCTGCGTACCGCGCGGTCGATGCCCAGTGGCAGGGTGAAGGACTCCCCGGGAACGATGGTTGTCAGCGTCGCGGTTCCGGCCGGGTCGGCGCCCACGAAGAGCGATGCATCCCCCCCTGGAAACACGTTCCGGGATGGGCCCTGAAGCGTTGCGACGAGGTACGTGTTCGGCGAGAGCGCAGGGAATATCTTGCGCTCCACCTGCACGGGCCAGGACTCGGAGACCAGCGGGAGGCTGCGTTCCCCCTTGTTGCTGAGGAGGGTTTCCGGGTGCTGTGAGGAGAAGGTGAGGTTGTAGCCTCCCGCAGCAGCGACTGGCGACTCCGGGGCGAAGATGGGGGGGCGCCAGCCAGGCGGTGGGGTCAGTGACATCGACCGCTGAATGGAGCCGTCCCGATTGGCGACCGGGATCCGCTTGATGAACTCCTGATCGATGTTGACGCCCATGGTCGTGGACCCGACGTCGATGGTGGGCGGGCGGCCAACAATTTCAATGGCTTCGTTTAGAGAGTCGGGAAGCAGCTCCGCATTGACTCGTAGTGTGCGGCTCGAGCGGAGCTGGATGGAGTTGCGGGCATAGGGCTTGTACCCCTCACGCTCGTACCGCACGGTGTAGGCGCCGGAGGGGAGCCTGGGGAGGAGGTACTCACCCTTGGCGTCCGTCACCGTCACGTGCTCCGCCTCACTTGATGAGGAGGTCGCGGTGACGACCACATCGGAGAGCGTTTGCCGGGACTGGGCGTCGATGATGGTACCCCGGATGGCCCCCAGTCCTCCTTGTTCGCGTTGCGCGGTGACCTGCGGCTTCGAGGCTGCGGGCTGTGTCAGGCCCCGCTCTCCGGCAAGTCGCAGCAACTGCGAGCGCAGCATTTCCTCGGCTGAGGCCGTGGTCTGGGACGGGGTGTTCGAAGCGTCCGGCGCGGGTTGAACGGACTCTTCATGAGGACGCGGCGTGGGAATGAATCGCTCCCGAATGCCCAGCTTCCAGGTGCTCAGTTTGGGCAACTCCATGGCGTTGGCGGGCAGGGCGGTGCTGAGCGTGAGCCGTGCGCTCTCCCAATCCTCGCCCGTCTCCTGGCTCACGCGGCCGTAGAAGGCCATCTGCATCCGCTGCGTCTCGGGTTGGAACTGCAACTCATAGTGGGGATACCAGCGGGCACTGGTGGCGAGGTACGTCAGCGCCACCTCCGTGGCGCCTTTGCCTGTGAGCGTGGCGGTCACTTCGACACCGGGCTCGCCGAACGTCTTGCCCAACATCGTGGCGCGCTCCTTGTACTGCTGCTGTTCCTTCTGGAGCGTCGCGGATTGCGCCTCCAGTTCTCGCATCCGGGCCTCCATCCGGGCCACGTTGTCCACGAGGAAGGACACTGCGGCGTTCCAGGTGGTGGGCGGAGTCTGGGCGCGCGCGGCTTCGCTGTCGGACTGCGCCGAGGGACGAACCCGCCGGAGCGCTTCAATCTGCGCATGGTGGACGTTTCGTTCAGCCGTGATGCGAGCGAGCGCCGCGTCAATTTCCTCCATGCTCGCGATGAGCTTCCGGGCTTCGTCATGGGAGAAGGACTCTCCCTTCACGATGCGCACGTCGACGTGGGACACCTCCGCGCCCTCGGCTTCGACGCGGATGGAGTCCGTATCCACGTTCTTGGGCAGCTGGGGAAACGTCACTCGCCGCGAGCCGGAAACCGTGAGGCTGCCGGAGCGAACCACCTGCGCCTGGTCGCTGTAGACCGTGACAGACGTGACGGGCGCATCGAGCGTCGCCCCCAACACGCCCACGGCCATCAACCCGAGTCCGAGGATGAGCATGCGTCCATGCTGGCGATGGACGCATGGACAATCACGTCATGGTTCCCGCACGAAATCCTCACGGAGGAACCGGCGCCGGAGCGTGCGCGTGACTTCCGCGTCCCACCGGGCGGAGAACACCTCCACGAAGGTGCGGCGGAAGCGCAGCGCGCACGCCAGACACAGCAGCGTGGTGAGCAGTCCGATGACCGCGTTCTGCCAGGAGGCCAGATTCCACTGCCCCTCCCAGAACCACTCCCGCATGCTCGTGGGCCAGTAATAGTAGATGGGCCAGCCCGGGCCGCTGCCCGCGAGGTCGCAAAGCAGGTGCAGGTGGAAGGCGAAAAGGGACAGCGCCGCGACCCGCAACCGCTGGCGCGCCAGCGCCGCGCAGACCACCGCTGTCACAATGGCACCCACGTACCCGTGGAAGATGACATGGTGGTACCTGACGTAATACGCCTCGCCCGCGAGCAGCGTGAGCCCATCCAGGTCCGGTGCCAGTCCTGCGCAGGTGACGAGGATGCGGTCTCTGCGCTCACGCAGGCCCTGCGCCGCGAGCCAGGCCAGCTCGGCATGGACGATGGGATTCATGGTCGCCGCAGCCTATGCGACGACCGTGCCGCGCTTCACCCCACCACGGGCGCGCGCCGGGGCGTGCCGAGCAGCTCCAGCGTGCGCATCGCCACGTCCACCAGGGAGGAGGCACACGGGTGGCAGCCTCCACCGCAGCAGCCCGGCCATTCACCCTCCGGGTCGCGCAGCAGGGGATACACGCAGCCCCGCAGCGAGTCCGGCAAGCCGACCTCCTCGCACGCGCGGCGCAGGGCCGTCTGCACGGCCGCGTCCTTCACATCCAGCACGCACCGTTCATAACGCCCGGGCCAGCAGGCGCCAGCCCCCGGTGCAGGGCGTGCCCTTTCTAATTGCCTAAAATCATTAGGGGCCTTACGAGGCCTGTGCCGTGCCTACTCGACCTCCCACTTCCCCGACGCCCGCGGCGGTGCCGCGCTACGAGCGGCTCCGGCGCCTGGCGCTGCGCTTCCCCGAACTCGACGCGAGCGCCATCGAGACGTGCATCACCTTGCTGCGGGCTTCGCACGACTTGTCGGGGGCCTATGAGGCGCACCTGGGTCGTCACGGGCTGTCGATGGGGCGCTTCATGGTGCTGGTCCGACTGCTCACCACCGAGGACGACGACGTGGAGCGCGTGAGTGGGCTCACGCCCGCGGACCTGGCGGAGAGCTCCGGCGTCAGCCGGGCCACGATGACGGGGCTGCTGGACACGCTGGAGAAGGACAACCTCATCTCCCGCGAGGACCATCCGGAGGACCGCCGCATGTACACGGTGCGCCTCACGCCCAAGGCCCGACAGCTCATCGAAAGCGTGTTGCCGGACCACTACCGGCGGATTTCCGCGTTGATGGCGCCCTTGAGCGAAGAGGAGCGCACGACGTTGCGGACGTTGCTGGCCAAGGTCACCTCAGGGCTCCCCCTGCTCAAGGAGCCCTGACTCACGACCTTGCCGCGCGGGGCCCGCCGTATCACCGACAAGCCCCGCGATGACGAGGCCGCTCAGCGCTTCGCGTGGGCGCGAGCCTGGGCGGGCTTGCGGCGGCGGGCGAACAGCGCGGCGAAGGAGAGCAGGCCCACGGCGGCCGTGATGGGCACACCCGCCGTTCCGCCGCCGGAGGCATTGCAGCCCCGAGCTCCGTCGGAGCCCAGCGGACTCTCCCCGGAGAGGATGTCCTCGGGGGTGGTGACGCCCCATCGGGTCTGCGGCTGCGTGTCGGGCGTCCGGACGATGGGCCCGTCGGGGAGCTCCTCGGACGGCGCGTCCTCACCCGGCTGCTCAGGCGCGGGGATGGTGGGCTCGGGCACTGGTGCGGGGGGCGCGGGGGCCGGCTCCGGTGTCGGCGGCATGACCTCCTCCAGCGTCGAGGCCATGGTGAAACCGTCGTGGTACACGCTGGCCTCGGGACGGATGGCGTCGTCGCGGTACAGGCCCAGCTTCAGGTAGTTCATCTCCTTGCCGAACTGCGTCGCGACATAGGTCTTCGGCACGACGACCTCGTTGTTGTGCCAGAGCTGGACGAAGCCCGTCTTCGCGTTGGGCGACCACTTCACCTGCAACACGAAGTCGCTCCAGTCACCGCGCTTGAGCGGGGCCGTCCACAGCACCTTGCCCTTCACGCCACCCACGCGCATGTGCATCTCTTCGCCGCGCACGTAGAACTCCAGCGGCGGCGAGCCGCAGCAGCCCTCCTGGTGCCACTGCGCGAAGACCTGCCAGCTGTCGTCGAGCGGGTAGTTGGCGGGAAAGAGGGTGCTCCACTTGTAGTACCAGGTGGAGTCCGCCTTCTCCTGGCTGATGTAGAGCAATTCATTGCGATTGCCGCTGGCGTTGATGGGGTCATCACCCTGGCGCACCGTGGCCTTCAGCGCATAGCGGCCCTCGCGGACCACATCCGTCACCACCTGGAGACGGCTGTTGGAGACGCTCTGACTGCGCGTCCACTGCGAGGTATTGCCCGTCTCGAAGTCGCCTTTCCACACCACGTCCGCGGAGGCGAACGAGGGAATCAGAGACACCAGGGCGGCGAGTCGAAGCAGTTGCGTCAAGCGAGGTCCTTTCGTTCCAGGTTGGCGCAGTGGGACACTCAGGCGGACGTGCTACTTCCCGCTCGTGCCCTCTCGTAAAACCCTCGGGCGGGCGTGGGCCCGCCGTCTCAAGTGCGGGGCGAGCCAGCGTGCGGGCTCCTGGCGTCATGCCGGCTTGGGACAGTCCGGAGGCAGTGATTCCGGAGGGATGCGCGGAGGACCTGCACTCAAGGTTTTCGGCGCAAGCCGTCTCCAGGTCAGGCCGCCTGGTTCACGGCCTGACCACCCGGCGAATCGTGGGCGGGCAGTAGGGGAGGTGGGTTGGAAAAAGCGGGAGAAATGCCGCGGGTGGCAATGAGCCAGGCGTCTGTTTCTGGTCGCCCGGCCTCCGCCGGAAGTCGGTGGGGAACGGTGGATGGTGTACAACGCGGTAGTTGGGCGGCTGCTTGGGGGATGGCGCCCGAGGGGGCAGTATGTTGAAGCCGGCGTACGACAAAGTCCTGGTCCTGGCGCTGGCCACGCCCGTCTTGGTGCTGACCGTCCTTCTTGCCCGCACGCCCTCCAAGGGTAGCGGCGCACCTGTATCAGCGCAGTTCTGGGCGGAGCGGCGCTCCGCGTCACGCATCGAGGCCCGGCTCACGCACCCCGAAGCGGACCGCTACCGGCCACGCATGTCGGCGGGCGGCTGCCCCGTTACTCCCGAACCCACCCCACTGCGAGACCTCGCCCGGCTGGAGGAAGCGGGCGACCTGTCCGGTATCGCCTCCGCGTATGCCCTTCAGGGCGAGTGGAACCAGGCGGCCTCGTTCCTGGAGCGCATGCCCGCCTCTCCGGACCGCGACAGTGATTTGGCCGCGGTGTACCTCGCCCGCGGCTCGCATGAGCAGGCCTTGCGGTTGCTGGACGGCGTGCTGAAGGCGCAGCCGAAGCATGCGCAGGCCATGTGGAACCGCGCGCTGGTGCTCCAGGCGATGGGGCTCACGATGAAGGCGGCGGACACCTTCGAACAGGTGGCGCTGATGGGTGAGTCGGGCTGGAGCCGCGAGGCGAAGGCCAACGCCCGCGAGCAACGCGACGCCACGATGGAGCGCGCCCGCCGGTGGAAGGAAGCGCGCGCGGCCACGCTGGCGCTGGTGGATGACCCTCAGGCACCTCTTCCGCTGGAGGCGGCCCGCAAGGACCCTGGCATCGTCCGGCAGGCCTTCTATGAAGTGGTCCGCGCGGCGCCGTCGAAGGAGCGCGTCCTGGCCCTGCTGCCCCTGGCGCAGGAGCTGGACCGCGGTCACGGCGGCACCGCGCTGACGGACTACGTCAAGCGGGTGAGCGGCCGGAACTTCACGCGCCGCGGCGTGCTGTCGCGCGAGTACGCGTCGCTGGTGCGCGGCAAGCTGAACCAGCCGGACAAGCTGCTGGAGCGGGTGCTGGCGTCGGGAGAGGACGACCTCTTCCTGGGCACGGCCCAGCACACGCGGGCCACGCGCCGCATGTTTTCGCAGGTGGTGGAGCGGGCGAAGCGCCAGAACGACCCCTGGTTCAACCTCTACATCGAGCGTGAGGAGGCCATCCGCGAGACGGCCGAGGGCCAGTGGTGGAAGGCCGAGCAGCGCATCTTCAACGCGCTCCAGCGCTGCCGCGAGGGCGGCCTGTCCGCGCGCTGCGTGGACCTGGAGCTGCGCCTGGGCATCCTCTACGCCGACCTCCAGCGCCTCACCGAGGGCGAGCAGCATGCCCGCACCGCCTGGGCCTGGGCGCGCCAGCTCCGGGAATGGGACATGGAGTTCACCGCCCTGGAGGCGCTGGCCGCCATCACCCGCTCACGCGGGGACTTCGCCAGCTCGCGTGCCTATGTGGAGGAGTGGTCCGCCCGCGGGCACGACAACTGCGTCTGGCCCCGGGAGAACCTGGCCCACACGTACTACCTGGACAACCGCATGGACGACGCGCGCCGCGAGGTGGACGCGAACGCCGCCTGCGAGAAGGAGCCGCTGAGCCTGCTGTTCGCCGTCAACCTCGCGGAGCTGTCGCGCACCCGGCCGAAGCCTGGGGACGAGGCGTTGCTGCGGCAGGCCCTCACGTGGGCCGACCACAGCAACCCCATGCCCAGCGACGCGGTGTATGCCCGTTACGTGGAGGGCCGCTTCCTGCTGGATTCCGATAGAGCCCGGGGGCTGGCGCTGCTGCGGCAGACCATCACCGAGGCGGAGGCGTTGCCTCGGGGAGATTCACTGGCGCGCGAGGCCTGGGCGCTGAGCTATTCGTCGCTCGTCACGGACGCGGGCAAGGCGGGCGAGTACGCCCAGGCGCTGGAGTTGATGGCCGCGCAGCTCGGCACGCCCGTGCCTCGGCGCTGCGCCCTGGCGGCGGCGGTGCATGGCGAGCGCACGGTGCTGGTGGCGCGCGGGACGCAAGGCCAGGTGCTGGGCCACTACGAGACGGATCGGCAGGGGCCATTCAGCCGCGCGGACACCTCGCGGCTGGTGCCGGATCGGCTGCGTGAGGTGTTGCGTGGCTGCGAGCGCGTGGACGTGCTCGCCTGGCCGCCTGTCTTCGGCCGCACGGACCTGTTGCCCCCGGAGGTGCCCTGGAGCTTCCGGCTCGGCCGCACGGCCCAGCCGCGCACCGCGCCCAACGCCCGGCGGCTCGTCGTCTCCAGCGTGGATGCGCCCGCGCTGCTCCAACTGCCGCGGCTTCCTCCGTGGCTGCCTTCCCAGGACCCGGAGGCGGTGCCGCTGCAGGTGCTGTCCGGCTCGGACGCCACGCCCGCGCGCGTGCTGGCGGACATGCGGGACGCCACCGAAATCGAAATCCACGCCCACGGCATCATGGACCCGGCGCTCTCGGATGCGTCGCTGGTGGTGCTGTCCCCGGAGACGAGCGGCCGCTACGCGCTCACCGCGGACGTGGTGCGGCAGCAGAAGCTCACGGGGGCGCCCATGGTGTTCCTGGCGGCGTGCAGCGCCGGCCGCGCGGCGAGCACCACCACCAGCCACGAGCCCTTCAGCCTGCCCGCGGCCTTCATCGACGCGGGCGCGCGGGCGGTGCTGGCCTCCACGGTGGACATCCCGGATGCCGCCGGCCGCTTCTTCGATGGGGTCCGGCGCCGCATCCGCGAAGGCGCCGCGCCGGCGGTGGCGCTGCGGGACGAGCGTCAGCGCTGGTTGGAGCGGGACAGCCGTGCCGGGTGGACCCGGCACGTCATCCTCGTGGAGTCATATTGAGTGCAGGCGGCCGCGCGGTGCGGCCGTCTACTGCGGAGTCCTCAGGTGCGTGTTGCCTCCCGGGAGCTGGAAATGATGGAACGTGACAGTGGCGCTCACGTCCAGTGCGCGCACCCAGTGCCACCACCCCACCGGCAGGAAGAGCAGTTCGCCCGGCTCCACCACGCCCTCCAGGACGGTGGCCTCGCCGTAGAGCGGGAAGCGCGCCGCGTCCGGGCTCGCCGCGTCCACGGAGCTGAAGGTGCCATGGCGCGGGTAGACGAGGTGGCGCTGGAAGGACGGCACCAGCCGCACGTGCTTGCGGCCCATCACCTGGCCCAGCAGCACGTTCATGTTGTCGTGGTGGAGCGGGGTGACGGTGCCCGGTGGGCCCAGCAGCAGCGTCGTCATGTCGGGACGCAGCTCCGGGTCGATGATGCCGGCGGGCGCGCGGATGTCCTCGCGCAGCCGGGCCAGTCCGTCGCGCTTCCAGTTCTCGTTGCGCGGCACCATGTAGAAGTCGTTCGTCTCGCCGCCCGTCTCCACCCGCTGGACGTAGTCGCGCAGCTTCACCACCTGGCGGTGTTTGTCGGGCTGCGAGGCATGGTCCGGGTTGGTGTCGCGCCCGGACATGATTTCCACCTCCACGTCCCCGAAGCGCTCCCGGAAGTCCGCGAGCGACCAGCGGCGCATCGCCGGCCAGTCCTCCATGAAGCCTTGCAGCACCACCGGCTGGTGACCGAAGTAGTAGCGGGTGAAGAACTCCTCCGGGCTCACCCCTCGGCGCTTCTCCAGCGTCACCGCGCCGGACTGGCGGTGCAACTCCGCGTAGAGGTCCGCCAGCGCCTCCAGCCACTCGTAGCGCCGGCCAATCCGCCGCGCCGCCACCACGTAGGGGTGCGCCTGTGCCGCGGCAATCTCCCGCTGCGCCAGCGAAGCCTCCACGCCCGCATCCACGAGCACCCGCTGCGCGTCCTCCGCGCTCACGCCCAGGGCGAGGTTCTCCGCCAGCCAGGTGTGCCACTCCAATGCCAGGCGCGAATCTTCCCTGTTCATTCAGAACTCCGTGAATTCCATGTCGCGAGTTGCCCCGTCAGATGCGCGGGGTTGGCGCGTGTCATGATAAGGACTGTACGTGTTGCCGTATCATCCATGTCTAGCTTTCAGACCATCCCCATCGCGAGGTGCGAGCGCTCATGACGCCCGTCGAATCCCTTATTGCCGGTAGCTTGGATTCCGAGTCCGGTGAAGCCCACGTCAAGAACACCTACGTCAACTGCGACACGGCCAGCGTCGCTCCGCGCAAGCGGCTCCCGCTGCCGTCGCCAGCAGTTCCTCCCCTGGCCGGGCCGGAGCATCCGAGCGCCAGCCAGGCCCGCTGATCTCCAGGCCCGGGCGGGGATTTTCACCCTCCCGGGCATTTTTCTGCCCGGGTCCTTCTTTTTTTCTTCTCAAGGATTGGGCCGCTGCGCGTCTTTGACTGGGTAACGCGCAGGCGCGCATGTGAGTGGGGCTGAATGTCCAACCTCTTCAACCGGGAACGGAGGCGCTTCGAAGCGTTCATCCGTCAGCATCGGCCCAGCCTTCTGGGGCTGGCCCGCCGGTTGTGTGCCCGCTCCAGCCTGGAGCCGGAGGACCTCGTCCAGGAGACCTTCGAGCGGGCGATGCCGGAGTTCGAGCATCTGAAGGACCGGACGGACTCCGCGGCGGCTGCGTGGCTGTGTACGACGATGACGAACCGCTTCCTGGACTATTGCCGCCGCCAGCGGACGGAGTCCCGGGGGATGCCACACCTGGCGCTGGTCCAGGACTTGGCGCTGTCACCGGAGGAGACCCAGGAGAACTGGGAGCTGGTGAGCACCGACGCCTTCCAGAAGGCCATCGAGCGGCTGAAGCCTCACCTGCGTGACGCCTACCGCCTGCACGCGGAGGGCAAGCGCTACAACGCCATCGCCGAGCATTTCAATGTTCCCGTGGGCACCGTGGGCAGCTGGCTCACCCTGGCCCGTAGGGATTTGAAGGAACTGCTGCTGCCCCAGGTGGCGGTAGCCCGGGAGCAGGGGGCCACGAGCTCATGACGACGCCATGCACCAATCTGCACCTCTTCGTGGACGGAGAGCTGTCCGCTCCCGACGCGGAGGTCTTCCGCCAGCACCTGGGACGTTGTCTTGAATGCGAGGCGGGGCTGAGGGACCTGCTTCAATTGGAGCTGCTGGCCTCCCGCGCCCTGGGTGGTAGCGCCAGCGCCGCCGAGCCGCCGCCCGCGAAGGTGACGCCGCTGCGGCCGTGGATGCAGCGGATGTCCCGCACGGTGGTTCCTGTGGCGTTGGCGGCGGGGCTGGCGGCGGTGGGTGTGTTCCGTCTCCAGGCGCAGCCGGAGGCCCCCACCGACGTGTGGCTGGCGGGCGCGGACGTGCGGACCTTGGAGGCGCGGCTCAGCCACCCGATGGCGGACCGCTTCCTGCCCTACGAGCCGATGCGCGGCACGTCCGGCGCCGCGAACCCGCTGCCGCTGCGTCCCCTGGCGGAGCTGGAGGAGCAGCAGGACTTCCGGGGCATCGCCGCCGCCTATGCGCTGCGCGGGGACTGGCAGCAGGCGGAGTCCTTCCTGGCGCGGGCACCGGCCTCGGCGGACCGGGACAATGACCGCGCGGTGGTGGCCCTCAGCGGTCAGCGGTGGGAAGAGGCGCTGAACCTGCTCGGTGGCGCGCTGCGCCAGGAGCCGCGGCATGCGCAGGCACTGTGGAACCGGGGGCTGGCGCTGCGGGGACTGGGCCTGCTGAAGCAGGCGGAGGCGTCGTTCCGCGACGTCGCGTCGCTGCCGGGCCAGGCGGCGGGCTGGAAGGTGGCCGCGGAGAAGCGCGCGGACGAGATGCGCGCGCTGCGTGACGCGGAGGCCGCGCGGTGGCAGCGCCTGGTGCGGGAGACGTGGACGCAGCTCACCGAGAAGACGGCGGATGCGGCGTACCTGGTACGGCAGCAGCCCGCGGTGACGCGCGCGGCCCTCTATGAAGCGGTGCGTACGGCCACTTCGGCGGACGCGGTGGCCGCGCTGTTGCCGCTCGCCGCGGCGTTGGACCAGTTGGGTGAAGGCACGGTGCTCCAGGACTACGTCCGGGATGCGGCGTCCCGCGACTTCAAGGTGCGTGCGCCGCTGGCGGAGGACTATGCGCGGCTGGTGAAGGGGGCGGTGGTTCCCGGTCTGCTGGAGCGGCTGCGCGTCTCCCAGGAGACGGACCTGTACGTCGGCGCGCTGCTCCTCACGGGCGAGGCCGCCCGGGATGCGGAGTCGCTCAAGGCCCTGCAGCGCTATGCCCATGGCTCCAGGGACCCGTGGCTCAACCTGCTGGCCGAGCGTGAGCGGGCCCGGAGCGAGGAGGCGTCCGGCCGCGCGGCCAACGCCGAGCACCTGCTGCTGGCCACGCTCCGCACGTGTGGTGCCTACAACACGCTCTTCCCGTGCGCTGAAATCAACTGAGCGCTCGCTTCGGATGACGTCGCGCGGAGGCCGGCCTGCGACAGGGCCGGCCTCTTGCTTTTGTGGGCTTCGTGCAGGCGCGTGTCTGGCACCGGGCGAACGCGGGACTCGTGAAGGACGCCCCTGGCGTGTCGTGGCAGGCTCTGGCGGTTGGTTTCTTTCGCCCAGGAGTCGGCCGCCATGCCCCTGTCACCCCCTCGGAACATGAAGGACTACGAGGCCACCCGCCGGGACTTTCGCTGGGAGCGGCCCGAGCACTTCAACTTCGCGGCCGACGTCATCGACCGGCACGCCGCCGAGCGCCCGGAGGCGCTGGCCCTGCTGTGGTCCGACGAAGCCGGGCAGGAGCGGCGCTTCACGTGGGAGGACTTGCGGCGGCGCTCGCTGCACGCGTCCCGCTTCCTGACGGAGCAGGGGCTTCGCCGGGGGGACCGGGTCTTCATCATGATGCCGCGCGTGCCGGAGTGGTGGTTCCTGGTGCTGGGCTGCATTCGCGCGGGCATCGTCTTCATGCCGGGCACGCCCATGCTCACGCCGAAGGACATCCGTTACCGGTTGGAGGTGGCGGAGGCCCAGGCGGTGATTGCGGACGTGAGCTGCCTGGAGCGCTTCGACGGCCTGGTGGGGGCGGCGGGCAAGGTCCGCACCTGGGTGTCGGTGGGCGAGGGCGCGCCGTCGCCGTGGGTGCGCTACGTGTCCGGTGTGGCGGAAGCGGACGCGGGCGCGGCCTTCGAGCCCACACGCGCGGATGCGCCGCTGCTCATCTACTTCACGTCCGGCACCACGGGCATGCCGAAGATGGTGCTGCACACGCAGGCCAGCTACGGGCAGGGGCACGTGATTACCGGCCGCTACTGGCTGGACCTGACGCCGGAGGACCGGCACCTGACGCTCAGCGACACCGGCTGGGCCAAGTGCGCGTGGGGCAAGCTCTTCGGCCCGTGGAGCCAGGGCGCGTGCAACGTCGTCTATGACTTCCGTGGCCGCTTCGAGCCCGCGAAGCTGCTGAAGGTGCTGGAGACGCAAAAGGTCACCACCTTCTGCGCGCCGCCCACCGCGTGGCGGGCGCTGGTGCTCCAGGACTTGAAGGCCTTCGACATGTCCTCGCTGCGGCACACGGTGAGCGCGGGCGAGCCGCTCAATCCGGAAGTCATCGACACGTGGAAGGACGCCACCGGGCTGCACATCCATGAGGGATACGGGCAGACGGAGACGGTGATGATTGTGGGCATGTTCCCATCGATGGCGCCGCGCGTGGGTTCCATGGGCAAGCCGTCCCCGGGCTTCACGGTGAGCGTCATCGACGACCAGGGCCAGGAGGTGGCGGACGGGCAGGAGGGGGACATCGCGGTGCGCGTGGCGCCCGAGCGGCCCGTGGGGTTGTTCCAGGGCTATCTCGGGGACGACGTGGCCAACGCGGCGTGCCGGCGTGGCGACTGGTACGTGACGGGAGATCGGGCCGTGCGCGACGCGGACGGCTACTTCTGGTTCGTGGGACGCGCGGATGATGTCATCAAGACGTCGGGCTACCGCGTGGGGCCCTTCGAGGTGGAGTCCGCGCTGCTGGAGCACGACGCGGTGGCGGAGTCGGCCGTCATCGGTGTGCCGGACGAGAAGATTGGCCAGCGGGTGAAGGCCTTCGTGGTGCTGGCGCCGGGGCATACGGCATCCCCGGCGCTCGCGCAGGCGTTGCAGGAGCACGTGAAGCGGACGACGGCGCCCTACAAGTACCCGCGTGAAATCGAGTTCGTCACCGAGCTGCCCAAGACGGTGAGCGGGAAGATTCGCCGCGCGGAGCTGCGCGCCACGCGGACGTAGCGGGCGCGCCGTCAGGCTTCGAAGAGGACGGGGAAGCCCAGGAGCGCGCTGCCCTCCTGGGTGAACCAGCCCTCCGCCACGGCCGCGTGCTGGGTGAGGGTGTGGATGTCGCGGAAACGGCGCTGGAGTGATGCGCCATCGCGCACGGACGTGGCGCCGCCCGCGTGGTAGCAGGCCGTCACGACCTCGGCGGCTGTCTCCACGGCCCACGTCAGGGTGGAGGACACCTGCGGCGCGAGGGCGAAGGCCTTCATCGGGGACTGCTGGCAGGCGTCCCAGAACACCTCGCCCATGCGGCGGAGGGCGTCGTGAGCGGCGCGGGCGCCCGTCTCCGCGCGGCCCAGCCGGTTGCGGAACACGGGGGAGTCCACGAGCGAGGTGCGCGCATACAGCCGGCGCTTGCCCGCGCGGGCCAGGGTGAGCAGGTCGTCCACCGCGCCCTGGGCGATGCCCACCGCCACCGCGCCGATGTGCATGGCGTAGTGCAGCACCGGCACCACGAAGTTGGCGCCCGGCACGGAGGGCTGGCCGGTGAAGATGTCGAAGGTGCGTTGCTGGGGGACGAAGGCGTCGATGGCGATGTCGTGGCTGCCGGTGCCGCGCAGGCCGAGCACGTCCCAGTGCTCGATGATGCGGACCTCGCTGGCGGGGAGCAGCATGGCGCGCGTCTCGGGAAGGCCCTCGGCGGGGCCAGCGCGGGGCTTGCCGTCTGGGCCCAGGACGACACAGTTGCCGAACAGCCATTCACTCTGGCGGCAGCCGGTGGCGAAGTTCCAGTGGCCGGTGACGCGGTAGCCGCCGTCCACCTGCACGGCCTTGCCCTGGGCATTGAAGGCGCCGCCCACGGTGGCATTGGGCCCGGCGGCGTAGACGGCGTCGAACTCCTCGCGGAGGAGGAGGGCGAAGAGTTGGGGGCTCTCCGAGGCAATCATCATCGTCCAGGCGGTGGAGGCGTCCGCGCGGGCCAGCTCGGAGAGGACGTCCAGCCCGGTGACAAGATTCAGCTCCAGCCCGCCATGGCTGCGAGGGACAAGCATCCGGTAGACGCCGATGTCCTTCAGCGTGGCGATGACGTCCAGGGGGAGCTGCCGTGCCTGCTCAATCTCCCCACTGCGAGCGGAGAGGGCAGGGGCCAACTCACGTACCGCATGCAGCAGGTTCGCTCCGGCATCCAGCGTCATGGTCGAGGCTCCGGAAAGAGAGCTTCAAAGATGCCTGATGCTCGATGTCTGTGAAAGGTGCAGTGCGCTAATCGTTTCAAGTCCTGCTCGCCAGGGCATTGCATGAGCAGGAATTGCTGTGTTTGTGGCCCGGGCGTCCTGGTGAACGCCCGGGTCAAGCCGGCCCCGTGCTACTTGCCCCACTCCGTGTGGACGAAGCCCGCTTCCGGTCTGTCCTTGCGCTGATACGTGTGCGCGCCGAAGGCGTCACGCTGCGCCTGGGTGAGGTTCTGCGGCAGCTCCGCGGTGCGGTAGCTGTCCAGGTACGCCAGCGAGGAGCTGAACACCGGCACGGGGATGCCCACGCGCGTGGCTACGCCCACCACCTGCCGCCACGCGGGGGCCATGCGCTCCAGCACCGGCGCGAAGGAGTCGGACACCATCAGGTTGGGCAGCGTCGGCTGTTGCAGGAAGGCCTCACGCAGCGGCGTGAGCAGCTTCGCGCGGATGATGCAGCCACCCCGCCAGATGCGCGCCAGCTCCGCCAGGTTGATGTTCCACTGATACTCCTGGGACGCCGCCTGGATGAGGCGCATGCCCTGCGCATACGTCACCACACGCGCCGCGTAGAGCGCGTCATGCGTCCACGCCGCCAGCTGCGCCTGCTCCTCCTTGCTGAGCTGCCCCACCGGGCCGTTCAGCTTCGGCGCGGCGGCCACGCGTTCGTCCTTCATGGAGGACAGGATGCGCGCGTCCAGTGACGCGGCGATGGAGGGAATCGGGACGCCCAAATCCAGCGCCACCTGCACCGTCCACTTGCCGGTGCCCTTCTGGCCCGCCTTGTCCAACACCAGGTCCACCAGCGGCTTGCCCGTCTCCGGGTCCTTCTGGCGCAGCACCTTGATGGTGGTCTCCAGCAGGAACGAGCCGGCGATGCCATGGTCCCACTTGGACAGCAGGTCCGCCAACGCGTCCGCGTCCAGCCCGAGCCCGCGGCGCAGCACGTCATACGTCTCCGCGAGCAACTGCATGTCCGCGTACTCGATGCCGTTGTGCACCATCTTCACGAAGTGCCCGGCACCGTCCGCCCCCACGTAGGTGACACACGGCCCCATGTCCGTCATCGCGGCGATGGCTTCGAACACCGGACGCACCAGCTCGTACGCCGCGGGAGCACCGCCCGGCATGATGGAGGGGCCGTTGCGCGCGCCCTCCTCGCCGCCGGACACGCCGACGCCCAGGAAGTGGATGCCCTTGGCCTTGCACTGCTCCTCGCGGCGGCGCGTGTCCAGGAACCACGAGTTGCCGGCGTCCATGATGACGTCGCCTTCCGCCATCAGCGGCAGCAGGCGCTCCAGCATGGAGTCCACCGCCGCGCCCGCCGTCACCATCAGCAGCACCTTGCGCGGGCGCTCCAGCCGCTGAACGAAGGCCTCCAGCGACTCGGTGCCCCAGACCTCGGGGTGTCCGTGCTTGCGGTGCATCTCATCGATGCGCTCCACATGCCTGTCCCACACGGCCACTCGGAAGCCGTGGTCCGCGATGTTGAGGGCGAGGCTCGCCCCCATGACGCCCATTCCCGCCACGCCGAACTGCGCGCCCGCTGCCTCACTCATCGTTGATTCCTCCTGGAAGGTTCGCGACTGGGAGCCCTCACCGCCCGGCGGCGGCGGGGTCCAGCATCCACTCCGAATTCGTCACCCGGGCGGCGGGGAGGCTCAGGTCCCCCGCCAGCGCCCGGCGCACCGTGTCCTGCTTGCCCGCCCCTGATACGAGGGTCAGCACGTGCCGCGCGGACCGCAATATCGGCAGCGTCAACGTCATCCGCCAGGGCGGCGGCTTGGGCCCCACCACCGCCAGGACGCGCTGCTCGGATTCCTCCAGCGCGGGGTGGCCGGGGAAGAGGCTGGCCGTGTGCCCGTCCTCTCCCATGCCAAGCAGCACCACGTCCAGGACGGCAGGCAGCTTCGCCGCGTAGTCCTTCGCGGCGGCGTCCCGGTCCTCGCGCTCACCCTCCATGCGGAACACCTGTGACGGCGACAGTCGAAGAGGACGCAGCAGCGTGTCCTCTACCATCCGGTAGTTGCTGTCCGCGTGGTCGGGCGGCACGAAGCGCTCGTCCACGAAGTAGACGTCCACGCGCTCCCAGGGAAGCACCTGCGCCGCCAGCGCCCGGTACGCGGGCCCCGGCGTGCTGCCGCCCGACAGGGCCAGGCTGACGCGACGCTGGGTGGCGAGCGTGTCCTGGAGCGCGCGCGCCATCCACACCGCGGCCTCCCGGGGCAGGGACTCGGTGGGAACGACGTGCGTGCGCGCGGCGCTCACAGTCCGGTCCACCGGCGGCCATCCCGGGCCAGCAGCGCGGCCGCGGCATCCGGGCCCGCGCTGCCACCGGTGTAGCCGTGCGCCGGTCCGCCCTCGCCGGACTCCAGGGCTTGGAGGATGGGCGTCACGAAGGTCCACGCCTGCTCCACGCTGTCCTGCCGCGCGTAGAGGGTGGCGTTGCCGCGCATGCAGTCCAGCAGCAGGCGCTCGTAGGCCTCGGGGACCGGCCGCTGGAAGGTCTCCTGGTAGTTGAAGTCCATGGTGACGCCCGCGATGTTGACGTCCTCGCCAGGCACCTTGGATTCGAAGGAGAGCGCGATGCCTTCCTGGGGCTGGATGCGCAGCGTGAGCACGTTGGGCTGCAGCCGCTGGCAGGTGGCGCCTTCCCCGGAGAAGAGGCTGATGGGCACCGACTTGAAGTGGATGGACACCTCCGTCACGCGCCGCTTCAGCTTCTTTCCCGCGCGCAGATAGAAGGGCACGCCCGCCCAGCGCCAGTTGTCGATGTTCATCTTCATGGCGACGTAGGTCGGCGTGCGCGAGCCGGCCTTCACGCCCTTCTCCTGGAGGTAGCCCTCGTACTGGCCCGCCACCACCGCGCGGGACACCTCGCGGCCCTCCATCGGGCGCAGCGCGCGGATGACCTTGTTCTTCTCGTCGCGGATGTCCTCGGCGCCGAAGGATACCGGCGGTTCCATTGCGCACAGCGCGAGCACCTGGAGCAGGTGGTTCTGCACCATGTCCCGGATGACGCCCGTCTCGTCGTAGAAGCCGCCACGCCCCTCCACGCCCAGCGTCTCCGCCGCGGTGATTTCCACGTGGTCGATGTTCTGCCGGTTCCACAGCGGCTCGAAGATGGCGTTGGCGAAGCGGAAGACGAGGATGTTCTGGACCGTCTCCTTGCCCAGGTAGTGGTCGATGCGGAAGATCTGCCGCTCGTCCAGCACCGCCGCCAGCTCGCGGTTGAGCGCGCGGGCGCTCTCCAAATCGTGGCCGAAGGGCTTCTCGATGATGAGCCGCTGCCACGGGCGCTGGTCGGCCTGTTCCTGGCGCTTCAGCAGCCCCGACTCCGACAGGCCGAGGAGGATTTGGGGGAAGGTGGAGGCCGGGGTGGCCAGGTAATAGAACTGGTTGCCCTGGGTGCCGAACCTCTGGGCGACCCGGTCGAGCTCCTCGCGCAGGCGCACGAAGGACTTCGGGTCGTCATAGCCGCCGGAGATGAGCTCCAGGCGCGGGGCGAAGTCCTTCCAGACGGCCTCGTCCAGGGGCTGGGTGCGGGCGAACTTCAGCAGGGACGCCTTCACATGCTCGCGGAAGGCCTCGCTGTCTCCTTCGGAGCGGCTGAAGGCGACGACGGCGAAGTTCTCCGGCAGCAGGTGGTCTCTCGCCAACTCGAAGAGGGCCGGGAACAGCTTGCGCTGGGCCAGGTCTCCGGTGGCGCCGAACAACACCAGCGCGCACGGGTCGGGCCGCCGGGCGCGGAGCAGCGGGTCTCCTTCTCGGGGATGGGTCTCGATGTGCAGGCCCTGATGCGCGTCCATTCGCTGCCTCCCTCCGGGTTGGGTCCGGCGGGCACCTTACGCCTTCCGAGTGGTCACCGGGCAAGTGCGAGTGCGGGCAGTGACGCCGGTCCGACGTTGCGGAGCGTGCCTGCTCCGCGCCCTTCAAGGCAGGCAGAGCAACTGGTACCGTTGGGTGTCGTGCTGCTTCACTTCGCGCAGGTCGACACGGCACGCCTGTTCAATGTCTCCGAAAGGCGACACCCGACCCCACAGACGGCGCAGGCGGCTCTGCTTCGCCTTGAAGTCGTCGGGCGATGCGTAGGCGCGGATGTTCTTGTAGTGACCTTCCAGCACCTCGCAGACGCGGCGAGGGTCGGCTCGCGCATACTCGCCCCGTCCGTGGACCTCGATGTAGAGGATGGGCTTGTCCGGACGTTCGAGCGTGGCCCGCATGCCGGCCAGCACGTCCAGCTCGAAGCCCTCTACGTCGACCTTCACGAAGTCCACGCGTGACAGGCCCTGCTTCTGGACGAAGCCGTCCACGGTGACGACCGGGACGGTGATGCCCTCCGCGCCCTCTTCGGGAACGTGTCCGTTGAGGCCCGTGGCGAAGGTGATGACGCCTTCCTGCGAGCCCACCGCCGCTTGGATGGCCTGGCAGTCGCGCAGGTGGTTGTTCCGGAAGTTGGCGTCCAGCTCCGCGTAGTTCTCCGGCTCGGGCTCGAAGCTGAAGAGCTGTCCCAGCGGGCCGATGCGGCTGCGCAGGTACATGGACAGGTAGCCGATGTTGGCCCCCACGTCGAAGGCCACCATGCCCGGCCGCAGATGCGGCGCGATGAGCGGGAGGTCCGACAGGAAGTCGTCGCCCTGCAGGTACAGCAGCATGTGCGTCGTGCTGCGGTGGGCCTTCAACGTCAGGTCGTAGCCGAACAGCCTGCGCTGGACCTCGAGCGGCTGCTGACCATTCAGTTCCAGCAGCAACCGCGCCGTGCGCAGCTGGCTGAAGGGGACGAACGTGTGGGCGAGTCGGGCGGCTCGGAGCGCGGGGTCGATGGGACGCATGGGGGCGCTCCCGTCTTTATGGCAGCGGAAGGTCCACGGGCAAGGAACGGCGGATTGCCCTTGGGGGCAGTCCCCATGGCGCCCTTCAGTCCGGCTGTCTGGATGGGAGGGGCGCGGCCGTGGGAAGGCGGGGCTGTCAGGAGAGGGGCGTGGGATGGGCCCGAAGGTGGTATGCCTGGGGCCTCGCCATGAAGTACGCCGTCACGCTCTGGTTCTGGGTCGTCTTCCTGCTCACCGCCCCGGTGCTGTTCACCCTGGGCGCGTTGCTGCTCGTCGTCACGTACCCGTTCGACCGGGACCGGCGGCTCTTGCACTCACTGGTCTGCCGTTGGTGCTACGGCCTGTGGCTGCACGCGTCCCCGGGCTGGCGCACGCGAATCGAAGGCCGTGCGCTCATTCCGCCCGGGCCCTGTGTGATGGTGGTCAACCACCAGTCCGCGGCGGACATCCTCGCCGTCATGGGCCTGTTCCATCCCTACAAGTTCGTGGCGAAGGCGTCGCTGTTCTCGCTGCCACTGGTGGGGTGGATGATGACGCTGCTGGCCTACGTGCCCATCGTCCGGGGCTCGTCCACCGCAATGAACCAGCTCCTGGACCCGTGCCGGCGCTGGCTCCGTCGTGGCATGCCGGTGCTCATCTTCCCGGAAGGGACGTACTCCAAGGGCGGGCAGTTGCTGCCCTTCAAGCGGGGCGCCTTCCAGCTCGCGCTGGAGGAGCATGTGCCGGTGGTGCCCGTGGTGGTGGAGGGCACGCCAGGGCTGCTGGACGGAGACGGCCCCTGGATGAGTCCCACCGCCTCCATCCGCGTGCGCGTGCTTCCCGCGCTGCCGCCGGAGTCCTTCGGTCCGGACTCACAGGTGTTGGCCACGCAGGTTCGCACGCTGTTCGAGCAGACGTTGGCGAAGACGGGCTGATCGTCTCCGCGCACGCGCCTGTCGACGGTCAATCCCCTCTCCTGGTGCAAACAATGGGGGGCGGAAACACTGACACAATCCAATACAGGATGGGTGAGCCCTCGCGAACGTATCAGTCGTGCTGAGGGGCACATTGCGCGGAGGAGGGCAGCGCGAGTGAGCTATCCTCAACAGTCATGCGCTCTACTTTGATGTTACTTGGGTTGTTAGGGCTGTCTTCGCCCGGATGGGCCGCGGTGCCCTCCGGCTTCGTGGAGACGCCCTTCACCTCCAATACCCTCACGCAGGCCACGGGGATGGCATGGGCGCCGGACGGTTCAGGCCGCCTGTTCATCACCCGCAAGACGGGCGAAATCCGGGTGATGTCGCTGAAGGACGGCCAGCCCGAAACCCAGCCGGGAAACAGCACGCTGGTGACGCAGGTGTTCGCGACGGAGCCTGCCGTCTACACCAGCAGCGAGTGGGGCCTCATCGGCATCGCGTTCGACCCGAACTACGTGGTCAACCGCTACGTCTATTTCTTCGTCACCGTCTCCGCGTCGGAGCAGCAGATTGTCCGCTACACGGATGCGAACGGGACGGGCACGGCGCGCACCGTCGTCGTCAGTCGGCTGCCCACGCGGGGCGCGAACCATGACGGCGGCGCCATTGGCTTCGGCCCAGACGGAAAGCTGTACTGGGCCATTGGCGACCTGGGCAACGGCACGGGCGTGAATGCGGACCTGACGTCGATGGCGGCCAAGGTGAGCCGCGCGAACCCGGATGGCACGCCCGCCAGCGACAACCCCTTCAACGACGGCGTGGGCCCCAACAACGAGTACATCTGGGCGCGCGGCTTCCGCAATCCCTTCACCTTCACCTTCCAGCCCACCACGGGCCGGTTGTGGGTGAACAGCGTGGGCGCCAACTACCAACAGGTCTTCGTCGTCGCTCGCGGAAGCCATGCCGGCTACAGCGACTACGAGAACAACCAGCCCAGCACCAACGGTTACATCTCTCCCGTCGTCAAGTACCGCACCAACGGCGCCGACAGCCGCAACTTCGCCGCGGGCGGCGCCGTGCGCAGCAGCGGGGTGGCCACCTTCACCACCACCGGGAACCATGGCTTCCGCAAGGGTGAGCGGCTCACGCTCAGCGGTGTGGGGGATGCGAGCTTCAATGGCCTGTTGCTGGTGGCCAGCGTTCCTTCTCCCACGACCTTCACCGTGTCGCAGCCTTCGCTGCCGGACGCGGCGAGCAGCGGGGGAACGGCCACGACGCAGGAACTCGGTGGTTCCATTGCCGGTGGCACCTTCTACGACGCGACCCTGTTCGACGAGGCGTACCAGGACAACTTCTTCTTCGGGGACTTCAACACCGGTCAACTGACGCGAGTCACCCTGGAAGAGGACAACTCGGTGGCCACGGTGGACGAGTGGGCCACAGGCTTCACCTCGCAGGTGGACATGTCGGTGGGCCCGGATGGCGCGCTCTACACCATCGGCGTGTCGGGCGGCGTCCTGCGGCGCATCACGCCCGAGACGCCGGGACAGAAGTTGGTGGTGTCTGGACTGCAGCCGCGCGTCGAGGAGGGCGGTCGCGCTGCCTTCACCGTGCGCCTGGCCGAAGCGCCGACCTCCGATGTCTCCGTGCAGGTCTCCCGCGCGCTGGGCGGCTCGGAGGACCTGAGCATCGTCAGCGGCGCGGCGCTCACCTTCACCGCGACCAACTGGAACGTGCCCCAGGTGGTGGCGCTCACCGCGGCGGTGGACGAGGACACGACGCCGGATGTCGCCACCTTCATGGTGGTGGCGGACGGGCTGCGGGAGGTGGCGGTGGTGGCCACCAGCATCGACAACAACTCGCCGCGCCTGGTGCTGACCGAGTCGCAGGTGACGGTCGTGGAGGGCGGGACGGCGACCTTCGGCGTGTCGCTCTCGCAGCGGCCCCCGCGCAACGTCACGGTGACCGTGGCGCGCACCCGCGGGGACGAGGACCTCACCGTCCAGTCCGGGGCGACGCTGAGCTTCACCACCTCCGACTGGAACACGCCCAAGGACGTCACCCTGGCCGCCGCGCCGGACGCGGACGCCGAGGACGGCACGGCCATCATCACCGTGGCCGCCCCGGGCGTGGACGCACGTGAGGTGGAAGCCTTCGAGCAGGACACGACGCTCCTGCCGCCCGTCATCCTCTCCGCGCCGGTGACCCGCGCGGTGGTGGGCAGTCCGTACCGGTATGCGGTGCAGGCGACGGCACGGCCCGCGCCCACGTATGCGCTGGTGAGCACGGCAGCGGGCATGAGCATCGATGCCGCCACCGGTGTCATCACCTGGGAGCCCACCGAAGCGGGCACGGTGGAGGTCTCCGTGCGAGTGAGCAACGGCGCCGCGCCGGACGCGGTGCAGGACTTCACCATCACGGTGAGCCCGGACGCGCCGCCCACCGCCATCCTCACGCGTCCCGAGGACGGTGAGCACGTGTCCGGCACCACGGCGGAGTTCTACGGCGACTGCCAGGACGACGTGGGCTGCACGCACGCGGAGTTCTACGTGGACGACGTGCTGCGCTACACCGACGAGCGGACCGAAAGCCCCTACTCCTACGGCGGCGAGCCCAGCCGCTGGGACACCACGGACCTGACGCCGGGCTGGCATCGCGTTCGCTTCGTCGTGGTGGACTCGACGGGGCAGCAGGGCTCCGCCGAGGCGACGGTGTGCGTGGGGGATGTCCCCTGTGAGTCGCCGCCGTCGGATGCGGGGACGGATGCTGGAACCGATGCCGGGACGGACGCGGGAGCGGATGCGGGCACCGAGCCTCCGCCTCCCAACGAGCCGGGCGGCTGCAACTGCAACGCGATGCCGCTGGCGCCGTTGGCTTGGGGCTCGCTTGCGTGGCTCGTGCTCCAGCGGCGGCGGTCGCGTCGCAGCTGAGCGCGCCTGGCCGCTCTTTGCGCGCGCGGCCCTGTTCGGCCACCTCGTGCAGGGCATCGCTCAGCAGAAGCGCTGGAGTCACCATGGACTCCAGCGCTTCGACGCTGTTGGGCATCCAGGGCTTTACCGCCTGGAGCCGCTCGTCCTCGAGGCTGAAGTTCCCGAAGTGGCGGCAAAGCACCATGAGCGGATGCCGCACGCGCGGGGCTCGCGGCGTGTCAGCAGGGGCTCCAGCCTCATGACTGGGTGCCTTCCTGTCCAGCGCCCTCCGACCGCCACTGGGTATGGCCGCGCGTGCCCTGCACTGCGTCGGCCAGCTCACGCACGGGCGTCAGCAAGCCGTACAACTCGATGGGGGTGCATGGGACGTCGTCTATCACCTCCGCAGACAGGACGCCGTTCTCGATGGAGAAGGTCTCGAAGGCGCGGGCCAGGTTCAGCAGGGGACGCCGCATGCCCGCGCTGAGGAGGATGGCGCGGGCCTGAGGGGTGACGTTCTTCAGGTCCAGCACGGCGTCGAGGCCGGCATCGCCAATTTGCTCGTCCTGCACGCCGAACAGCTTGAGGAACTTGTCGCCCAGCCCCTCGGGCCGGATGACCACCTCGCGCGGAAAGTCGTCGCCGAGCTCGTGCCGGACGATGGTGGCGATGCGGTACGCCTTCTGCTGGTGGCGGTACTCGGTCTCCAGGGTGAGTGGACGCCCGGCGTAGCTGCCCTCCATCTTCAAGGTCCCCGCGGAGTACATGAACCCGCCGGGCGTCGGCATGAAGGACCAGCCACGGGTAACCGCGAAGTCCTGCCAAGTCTGGATTTGCTGCTTCCAGCGGCGCCAGCGGAAGTAGCCAACGATGCTCGAGACGCCGACGCCCGCCCCGAGGATGCCGGCGAAGATGCCAATTTGTAGCCCGGTCATTCCCGCGAGCATCTCCGCTCGGAGCGTATTGGCCAACCCCCTCCGTGCGTGAGGGCCTCCAGAGGGGACGTGGCGGGGCGTCTTCTCCAGAACGGCCAGGAATTACAGGAACTTGCGCGCATGTCAGAGTGAGGGAGTAAGGGAGCAGGCGCCCGCCGCTTGGAGCGAGCAGCCCCTCTGTTGGAGGCTGCCCGCTGGCCAGAGCGCCACGGGAAAGAGGGAGGGTGGACGCCTGATGCGCCTGCTGCACACGTCGGACTGGCACCTGGGACACACGCTGTACGACGTCTCGCGGGATGCGGAGCACGCTGCCTTCCTGGACTGGCTGCTGGAGACCCTGGAAGCGCAGTCCGTGGATGCGCTGCTGGTGGCCGGGGACATCTTCGACACGGCGAACCCCAGCGCGGAGGCGCAGGCGGCCTGGTACCAGTTCGTCGCGAAGGCGCGGCGGCGGATGCCCCGGCTGGATGTGGTGGTGATTGGCGGCAACCACGACTCGGCGGCGCGGCTGGACGCGCCGGACCCGCTGTTCGCGGCGCTGGGCGTACACGTGGTGGGAGGACTGCCGCGGGCCCGAGGCGCCATGGACCAGGAGCGGCTGCTGGTGCCGCTGCATGACGCGAAGGGGCGGGTGGGTGCTTGGGTGGCGGCGGTGCCGTACCTGCGGCCCTCGGACCTGCCGCCCGCTCCCGGGGACATGGGAGACCGGCTGGTGGAGGGCGTGCGCGCGGTGTACGCGGAGGCGCTGGCCGCGGCGCGGCGCAGGCGTCAGGCGGGGCAGGCGCTGGTGGCCATGGGGCACTGCTACATGACGGGCACGGAGCTGTCCGCGTTGAGCGAGCGAAAGATTCTGGGCGGCAACCAGCACGCGCTGCCCGTGGACCTGTTCCCGGAGGACGTGGCCTACGCGGCGCTGGGGCATCTGCACAAGGCCCAGCGGGTGGGTGGGCGCGAGGGAGTTCGCTACAGCGGCTCGCCGTTGCCCCTGTCGCTGTCGGAGGCGGGCTACCGGCACCAGGTGCTGCTGGTGGAGATGGAAGGCGACGCGCTGGGCGAGGTGCAAGCCCTGCCCGTGCCCCGGACCACGGACATGGTGCGCGTGCCTTCGCGGGACGCGGCGCCCCTGGACGCGGTGCTGACGCAATTGGAGGGCTTGCCGGCGCACGACGCGGGCACGCTGGAGTGGCGGCGGCCCTACCTGGAGGTGTGCGTGTCGTTGCTCCGGCCGGAGCCCGCGCTGCGGCAGAAGGTGGAGAAGGTGCTGGAGGGGAAGGCGGCGCGGCTGGTGAAGCTGACGCCCGCCTATACCGGGACGGGAGGCGCGCTGGCGGAGGTGCAGCCGGGTCTCTCCCTGAAGGAACGCACGCCCGAGGACGTCTTCCGCGCGCGTTACGCCCGTGACTTCGAGGAGCCCCCCGCGCCGGCGCTGCTGGAGGCCTTCCATACGTTGCTGACCGACGTGCAGGAGGAGTCGCCGTGAAGGTGCTCGCGATTCGCGGTTCCAACCTGACGAGCTTCGCGGGTGACTTCGCGCTGGAGCTGGACCAGCCGCCGTTGGACCGGCTGGGCCTGTTCGCGATTACCGGCGCCACGGGTGCGGGCAAGAGCACGTTGCTGGATGCCCTGTGCCTGGCGCTGTTCGACCGCACGCCCCGGCTGGGGGGCCGCGGCGGCGCGCCGGTGGGGCGCGCGGACGAGGACGAGGACGCGCGGCTGTCCGCCTACGACGTGCGCGGCATGCTGCGCCGGGGCGCGGGCGAGGGCTACGCGGAGGTGGACTTCCTGGGCAAGGACGGGCGGCGCTACCGGGCGCGCTGGTCCGTGTGGCGCGCACGCAACCGCGCCGAGGGGCGCTTCCGGCCCCAGGAAATGCAGTTGATGGACGTGGTCACCGGGCAGCTCACGGGCCGCACCAAGGGCGAGGTGCTGGCCGCCATCCAGGAGCGGCTGGGGCTGTCGTTCGACCAGTTCCGTCGCTCGGCGCTGCTGGCGCAGGGCGAGTTCGCGGCCTTCCTCAAGGCGGATGCCAGCGAGCGCGCGGAGCTGCTGGAGCGGATGACGGGCACGGAGGTGTACAGCCGCTTGTCCATGGCCGCGCATGAGAAGAACAAGGCGGAGCAGGAGTCGCTGGCGAAGCGGGCGCAGGGACTGGCGGCGATTGCGCTGATGCCGGAGGCGGAGCGCGCGGCGGCTGCGGCGGCGCTCGGTGAGGAGGCCCGGGCGCGTCAGACGGTGGAGGCGCTGCTCAAGGACGCGGAGGGCGCGGCGGCGTGGCATGTCGCGCGGGCGGGGCTGCGGGAGGCGGAGCAGGCGGCGGAGGCGAAGGCGCAGGCGGCCAGGACGGCTCTGGAGGAGGCGGCGCCGCGCGCGGCACGGATGGAGGAGGTCCGCGAGGCGGAGACCTTCCGGGGCCCGGTGGCGGCGGTGGAGGCCGCGGAGCGCCGGTGGGCGGAGGCGGAGGCGGCGCAGGTGGCGCGGGCGTCGGAGGTGGAGGCGGTGCTGGCGGAGACCTCGGCGCGGCGGGTGGGGCAACTGGAGGCGGAGGCCGCGCGCGCCGCGGCGCAGGAGCGGGAGGTGGCGACGCGCCCCGCGTTGGAGGAGGCGGCGCGCCTGGATGCGCGGCTGGAAGGTGTCTCCCATGAGGCGCGTGAGGCGCGGGCACGGGCGGAGAAGTCCCAGGCGGCGTTGGTGGAGGCGAAGGGGGAGCTGGACGCCGTGCTCGCGCGCGAGGCCGAGGCACGGGACAAGGGGGAGGCCGCGCGGCACTGGCTGACGGAGAAGGCGCACTGGGTCGCGCTCACGAGCGAGTGGCCGCGCTGGCAGCGCGAGCTGGAGCGCTACGAGGGGGCGCAGGGCGAGCGGCGCAAGGCCCGTGAGGAGTCCGGACGGCTGCTGGGTGAGGTGGAGGGACTGCGCGAGACGGTAGGGCTTCGGCGGGAGGAGCGGGATGCCGCGGTCCGTGCGGAGGAGATGGCCCTGGCCGCGGCGACGCATGCCGAGGCGGCCGTGGGGACGGAGACGGGCGCGCAGCGGCGGGCGCAGCGTGAACGCCTGTTGGCGCGGCAGGAGGCCGTGCGGGGCCTGAAGACCGCTCACGAGGGGCTCGTCGCGGATGAGGCCGAGGCTCGCGAGGCGGGCACGGAGGTGAAGGCGGCGAAGGCGGAGGTCGAGGCCGCGACGGCGGAAGCGCGCGCGGCGGAGACTCGGCGGACGCAGGGGGAAGCCGCACTCAAGGAGGCGCAGCGCTCGCTGTCGCTGGCGCAGGCGACGCAGGGCTATGCGTCCCACCGTACATTGCTGAAGGACGGTGAGGCGTGCCCGTTGTGCGGCGCGGAAGAGCACCCCTACGCGCGCGAGGTGTCCGCGCTGGATGGGCTGGTCGCGGAAGCTGCTTCGCGTGTGGAGGCGCTGGAGGAGGAGCGGACCGCGGCCACCCAGGCGGAGGTGGCGGCGAGCGCTCGGCGCGCGGCGGCGAATGCACGTGCCGGACAGGCGGAGACGCGCAGGCAGTCCGCGGAGGCCCGCGCGGAGGCGCACGGCGAGGCCTGGCGGAAGGGGTGTGCCTCGTGGCTGGCGTCCATTCGGGAAGAGGGGGCGGAACCCGGCGCATCATTGCCGCCGGCCGTGGGCGGCTCGCCCGAGGCGGGCGCGTGGCTCGACGCGGTGCGTGCCGAGCTCGCGGAGCGGCTGGCGGCGCTGAAGGCCGACGAGCAGGCTGCCGAGTCACTGGCCCGCACGGCGCGCGAGGCCCGCGCGGCGCTGGAGACGCAGCGCACGCGGCGCGAGGTGGCGGCGGAATCGCTGCGCCGGGCGGAGGAGGCCCTGTCACGCGCGGAGTCGGTGCTCAAGGACGTCCATGCCCGGCTCGAGGCCGCCGAGCAGACGCTGCGGCAGGTGCTCGCGGAGGTGTCACCCGTCTTCACCGCGGACGTGGGCTGGGAGCGGAAGCTGGAGGAGGACCCGGCCACCTTCCGCCGCAAGTGTGGAGAGCGGGTGGTGATGTGGAAGGGCAAGGAGGAGGCCCGGCTGAAGGCGGAGGAGCGCGAGGCCGAGGAGCAGCGTCATCGCGCCCGGGCTCAGGGCCTGGTGGAGGTGAGCACCCGCCACGCCGAGGAGCATCAAGCATTCGCCGTGCGCAAGGAGCAGGAGCGCGGCGAGCTGACCCGCGCACGCGCGGCACTGCTGCACGGCCGTCCCACGGCGGAGGTCCGCGCCGAGCTGCAGGCACGACTGGAGGCCACGGAGTCGGCCTTCGAGCAGGCCCGTGAGCGCGCCGAGGCAGCGCATCAGTCGGCGCAGGTCGCCACCGCCCGTGCCGAGGATGCCGTGCGCGCCAGGGCGGAGGCGTTGGCCCTGCGTGAGTCGGAAGGCGCCGCGCTGACAGCGCTGCTCGCCACGCGTGGGACCACGCTGGACGCCGTGCGGATGCTGCTGTCATTCGACGCGGCCTGGCGTGAGGCGGAAGCCCGCGCGCTGTCGGCCCTGCGCGAGGCGCTCGCCCAGGCCACCGCCGTGCTGGCGGAGCGAAGCGAGCGTCGCACGCGGCACGAGGACTCCGGTCCTCCGTCGCTCTCCGAGCAGGACGCGGGCGCCGAATGTGAGCGGCTGCGCGCGGAGGTGGAGGCCCGTCGTCATGCCGAGGCCACGCTGCACGCGCGGCTGGAGGCCGACGACACGGCGCGGGCGCGGCACGGCACCGAGGCCGCGGCCCTGGAGGAGGGCCGCCGCGCGGCGGAGGTGTGGAAGGTGCTGGGCGACCTCATCGGCTCGCACGACGGCAAGCGCTTCAAGGTCTTCGCCCAGAGTCTCACGCTGGATGCCTTGCTGTTGCACGCCAACGCGCACCTGCGGGAACTCGCGCGGCGTTACCGGCTGATGCGCGTGCCCGGACACGACCTGGACCTCCAAATCGTGGACGGGGACATGGGCGACGAGGTCCGCAGCGTGGCCAGCCTGTCCGGCGGTGAGAGCTTCCTGGTGTCGCTGGCGCTCGCGTTGGGGCTGGCGTCCCTTTCGTCGGAGACGACGCAAGTGGAGACGCTCTTCATCGACGAGGGCTTCGGCACGCTGGACCCGGAGACGCTGGAGGTGGCCCTGGCCACGCTGGACGCGCTCCAGGCCACGGGCCGGCAGGTGGGCATCATCTCGCACGTCAGCGGCATGGCGGAGCGCATCGGCGTGCAGGTGCGCGTGGTGAAGCAGGGAGGTGGGCGCAGCCGGCTGGTGGTGGAGGGCGACCCGGGCATGGTGCCTCCTTCCATGGGACAGCAGGAGGTGGCGTAGCGGACCCTGGCGGGCTCAGGTCTCCATCAGCCCGCGTACCACCGCGGCCAAGGCCAGGGGCGTGGCCACGCGGTCATCACTCAGCGGCGCCAGGGCCCGGGCGAACTGCTCCGCGGAGCCGAAGCGTTGCGACGGGACGGGCGCCAGCGCGCGGTCCAGCACCAGCGCCAGCGCGTCGGGGACGCCGGGCACTCGCACGCGCACGGGGGTCACCCGGCCGCCGCGGATGGAGGACTCTACCTGCTCCTCCGGGCCGGAAGGGAAGGGCGACTCCAGCGCCAGCAGCTCGTAGAGCAGCACCGCCGTCGCCCACAGGTCCACCGCCACGGACACGTCGCCCGCGAGCAGCTCCGGGGAGCGGTAGTGCTGCTTGCCCAGTCGCCGGATGTCCTGCACCGCGCCCGCGCGGGAGCGCGCCACGCCGAAGTCCGCCAGCTTCACCTCGCCCGTGCGGGACAGCAGCACGTTGTGCGGGGACACGTCACAGTGCACCACGCCCAGGGGGCGGCCCGTGGTGCTGACGGCATGGTGCGCGTGCGACAGGGCCTCCAGCACCTGCCGGACGATGAGCACGGAGATGTCGATGGGCAGCTCGATGCGGCGGCGGCGGCACCGCGCCAGCACGCGGCCCAGGTCGGGGCCTTCCACCAGCTCCAGCGCCAGGTAGCCACCGTCCGGCAGCTCGCCGTACTCCACGAAGCCGACGATGTAAGGGTGGCGCAGGCAGCGGGCGAGCTCGGCTTCGTGCAGGAGCTGCTCGTGGGCCTCCGCGTCTCTCATGCGCTCGGGACGCACGCGCTTGAGGGCCACCTGCGCTCCAGCATGTGGGCCCTGCTGCATCCGCGCGAGAAAGACCTCCGCCATGCCGCCGCGTCCCAGCCGGGACAGCAGCTGGAAGCGGCCATGGTCGCGAGGCCAGATTTCCCGCACGTTCTCCATCACGTTCAGCCCACGCCACCCGCGAGGCTCGCCAGGTAGTCGTCCAGCGTCTGGGAGAAGGTGGCGTCGTCGTTGAGGAACGCCAGGCCCACGCCGCCCGTGTACGGGTCGTCCACCACGTGGACCACCACCGCGTCGCCCTGCAGGCGTTCGCCGTTGGGCAGCTTCACGTCCACGGTGACGACGCTGTCGGGCAGGGGCCGGTGCGCGGTGCGCACGAAGAGGCCGCCGTTGGAGATGTTGAGGGCGTGCTCACGCACGAAGTCCAACTCGGTCCGGAACTCCATTTCCAGCTTCACGGCGAAGCGGCGCCCGCGACGCTGAGGCCCCTCCGGCGGGCGGACGAGCACCTGGTGAGGCTGGTTGCTGGGAGCGGGAGCAGGCGCCTCCACGGGCTTCGGGCTCGTTTGAGGCACGGAGGCCGCGGTGCCACCCACGGTGGGCCCCGCGGGACGCACGCTGCTGACGGGCAGCGTGGTCAGGTGCTGCTGCAGCACCCGCGCCGCGGCAGAGCATTCGTCTCCCCGGTAGGTGGTGCCGCCCCCGAAGGCCGCCGCGCGAAAGGCATCTCGCTCCGCCTTGGGCAGACGCCACAGCTCCACGAAGGTGCCGCCGCTGCGCTTCGCGTCCTCCGCGAGCCGCTCCACGGCGGAGCGTGGATAGCCTGGAGCCTCCACCTTCAATTCAATACCCGCTTCCTCCGGGCGCAGGGCCACCACGAGCTGGAGTGACTGCGCGGAGGTGAGCACCTCGCCAATCCCTTCCACCCAGGCCGCCACGCGCTCCGGGGGAGCCGAGCCATTCCATAATGCCGCAAGACCGAAGACGGGCACGGGCGCGACGATAGCCGAGCCCTTTCAACCCGCGAACCCCGTTTGCCAACAGCCTGAGCGCAATCCAGCCACATCACTGGACTGGGATCATCCAGACCCCGACTCAGAGTTGCCCCAGGGGAACAGGTACTCGGAAACTCCCGCGTTGTTCTCTATTATGGAAGTCTGCTTCGACTCACCCCCCACCTGGAGTCGGAGTCATGGAGTCAAAGACGATGCGCAACTCCCTGATGAGGTACTTCTCCTGCGCGTTGCTGGCAGCGTCGTTGCTGACTGGCTGCGGCGGTGGGAAAGACCCTGACCCCAATCCACAACCGAACACCGATGCTGGCCCCGACGGTAACGGGGACGGCGGTACGGATGCCGGCCCGCTTGAAGAAGACGCGGGCGTGATTCCGGATCCGGACCCCGATCCGGGTGAGGTGCCCACGGATATCGATGACCCTGACAACTCGACGAAGGACTCCGACTGTGACGGCCTGACGGACGCGGAGGAGTTCGCGACCATCTATCCCGGCGGCGCGAAGACGAACCCCGGCCTGCGCGACACGGATGGCGACGGCATCCGCGACGGCGTGGAGGTGGGTCGCACCTCGAGCCCCGACCCCAGCTGCAACTTCCCCGGTGACCAGGACACGACCACGCGCACCTCGCCGGTGCTGGCGGACACGGACGGCGACGGCATTCCGGACGGCCTGGAGGACCTCAACCGCAACGGCCGGAGGGACCCGGGCGAGACGGACCCGAACGCCATCGACTCGGATGGTGACGGCCTGTCGGACGGTGCGGAGGACGCCAACCGCAACGGCGTGGTGAGCCCCGGTGAGACGGACCCGCGCAAGCGCGACACGGATGGCGACGGCCTGGATGACGGCCTGGAGTCGCGCACCGGCACCAACCCGCTCGCCCCGGATTCGGACGGCGACACCTGCAGCGACGGTGACGAGGACGTCAACCGCAACGGCATCGTGGACGGCAACGAGACGGACCCGCGCGTGGCGGACTGCGCCGCGTCGATTCCGGACGCCGACTTCGACGGCATCCCGGACTCGGTGGAGATTGCGACGGGCACGGACCCGAACAACGCGGACACGGACGGCGACGGCATCCAAGACGGTGTCGAGGACAAGAACCGCAACGGCCGCGTGGACGCCGGTGAGACGGACCCCCGACTGGCGGACACCGACTGCGACGGTCTCCAGGACGGCCCGGGCCGCAATGGCTTCCGCGGAGAGGACACCAACGGTAACGGCCGCGTGGACCCGGGTGAGACGGACCCGACCAACCCCGACACGGACGGCGACGGCCTGCTGGACGGCCTGGAGCTGGGCGTGACGACGGCGCAGGCGCCGCGTCAGAACTGTGGCTACGTGGGCGACGCGGACCCGACCACCACCACGTCCCCGACGAACCCCGACAGCGACGGTGACGGCATCCAGGACGGCGCGGAGGACGCCAACCAGAACGGTCGCGTGGACGAGGGCGAGCTGAACCCGAATGACCCCGCCGACGGCGCGGCCAACACGCCGGCGGGCCAGGCCTGCCGCACGTCCAACCTGCGCACCGTCACCTTCAAGGAGGAGAACGGCGCGGACCTGCGGCTGGCGCTGCCCTCCACCTTCACGGACGCCAACCTGCGCACCATCCGCGATGGCAACAACGCGGTGGGAATCATCGGCTGGGACGCCACCAAGCAGGTGACGCTGATTGCGTACAAGCGCGGTCGCGTGGGCTCGTCGTCCAACCCCACGAATGACGAGGCGGGCATCCGCTCTGCGTCGTTCAACTCCGCCACGCGTGACTTCCAGCAGACCTTCAACACCTGGGACGGCTACGCCGCGCTGTCGGCGCGTTACGCCATGTCGGGCGGCGCGGACCTGAAGACGTTCACCAACACCCTGACCCGCTCGCTGGTGCCCGGAAGCACGGGAGAGCTGACGGGAACGGCCGGCATCACCGGGCCCTTCACCATGCAGGCGCAGTACGTGCACCGCTCCGACCAGAGCGTGGTGGTGGTGCTGGCCATCACCCCCACGTCCCGCTACAACGAGGCGGGCAGCCTCTTCACGACGGCGGACACGGCGGGTGGCTCGGCGCTGGCGCAGTTCGGTGACGCGGACGCGGTGCAGTGCGAGAAGTTCACCGTGCGGCAGGCGGTGGTGGACTTCATCTTCGTGGTGGACGACAGCGGCTCCATGGCCTCGTCGCAGCAGTCGCTGGCCAACGCGGCCTCGGCCGTGGCGGACAAGCTGGCCAACGCGACGCTGGATTATCGGCTGGCGATGGTGAGCACCACCTATACCTATGGCAGTGGTTCGAACTCGGGGCTGCTGCGTGGCTTCACGCAGAACATCAACCAGTTCCGGGCGTGGCTGACGCAGAACAGCACCTGCGGCGGCAACGGCCAGTGCACCACCGTCACCATCCCCGCGGGGACCCAGCCCACCACCTGTTCGTCCAACTCGCAGTGCTGGGTGGGGCAGAGCGGAAACGGCACGGAGCGTCCGCTGGAGGCCGCTCGCGCCGTCACCAACCTGTTGGCCTCGTCCGGTGGCACGGCGGAGACGCGCTTCCGCGCGGGCGCCAAGGTCGTGGTCGTCATCCTGACGGACACGCGGGACCAGTCCAGCGGCACCATCGATACGTACAGCCAGTACTTCCTGGGCACGGGCAACGAGCCGGGGACGAACCGCAACCCGCTGAACCAGCGCATCGACGTGCACGGCATCCTCTGCCCGCATGAGAACGCCACCAACGACACCAGCACCTGGTGCCAGACCCAGGAAGACCCCCGGAACCCGCGGCACCTGGACATCATCCAGGCCACCGGCGGCGTGTACGGCAGCATCCGGGACTCGAACGCCATCACCACCACCATCAACGCCATCATCGACAGCGTCATCGCGTCGGTGGGTTACCGGACGCAGAAGCCGCCCATCGGCGCCTCGCTGAAGGTGGCCATGGACGCGGTGGCGAACGCGTCGCAGTGCCCCACGCCGGGAGACCTGCCACGCAGCCGCACTCACGGCTTCGACGTGGACGGCATCAGCCGCGCGGTGTCCTTCTACGGCGGGTGCCGCCCGCAGAACGCGGGCACCACCCAGGCGGCGCTGTCCTACCGCTACTGGACGGACCGCACGACGAACCCGAACGGCATCCCCGCGCCGTGCGCGGCGGACCCGTACCACGACCCGAACGACCCGGACTTCTGTGAAGGCAAGCTGACGTGTAACCGCACCACGGACCAGTGCGAGTGCCCGTCGGACTGCGGCGGCGGTGGTGACCCGGGCCAGGTGTGCAACACGGACCCCGCGGTGTGCGCCTTCACCTGCGCGCCGGACTGCGGCGGCACGTGCGGCACCTACGAGACGTGCAACACGGACACCTGCTCGTGCTCGTGCGTCCAGTCGGCCACCTGCGCGCCGGGCTTCAAGTTCGACTCGAACGCGTGCGGCTGTGTGTGTGACACCGGGGCGCTGAACTGCGGTGACCGGTACCAGGCGGACCCCAACACGTGCGCCTGTGCCTGTAAGTCGGACTGCGGCGGCTGCGGTCCGAACTCGGTCTGCAACCAGAGCTACTGCGCCTGCGAAGGCATCATCGGCTGATGATGCGGAAGCGCTCCGGCCTTCGTTGAAGAAGGAGGCCGGAGTCAGCAGGGCTGAAAGAAAAACGCCCCGGGGCCTGCTGGCTCCGGGGCGTCTTCATTTCATGGCCAGGCTTCCTACGGCTTCGCGGGCTTCACCGCCGCCAGCTCCTGGGGCGCGGCCTGGATGCGCAGCACGGGGTAGACGCGGAGCTGGACGTCGCGGGCCGGGTGGCGCTCATAGAAGAAGCGCAGGCGGGCGCGCGCGTCCTTGGCGAAGGCCGGGTCCTTCAGCTTCGCTTCCCACTCCGCCTTCACCGAAGCGTCCTTCGCGAGCAACTCCCGTGCGAAGGGCTCCAGCACGTAGTCCTCCACGTACTCCTTCTGCTCGAAGTGGGCGTTGAAGAAGCCCCAGGACAGCAGCGAATCCGGCCCCGTGGGCTCAAACAGGTGCGCGACCAGCTCCACGCCCTCCTGCGCCACCGGCACGTACAGCGTACCCGCGGGAATCTGCTGCGTCTGGGGCTCCCACGCGCCCTTCACGTTGAGCGTCTGCCGGTTCTCCACGGACTGGATGCTCCACTTCGCCTCGGTGGCGCGGAAGCTCTCCACCGCCGCGCTGGCCACGGGCTTGGAGAGGCGCTGCGAGCGCAGGCCGTGCGCGGCCAGCTTCGCCTCCACCCAGGCGGCGTGCGCGGGCGGCACCAGGTAGCCACCCGCGGGCAGCGAGGCGGTGAGCGCGGGCTGAATCTCCTCGAAGTAGGGCACCTTCCAGATTTGGGGCTTCGTGTCGTCGTAGCGAATCCACGTCTGGCCGGACACGTCGGAGGCGCCCCGCTCATAGGCGTAGCCCCGGAAGTCGATGGTCCGCTTCTGCTCCGTGTTCTTCCATGCGAGGACCACCTCGCGCGTCTTGCCGGCCGCGTCCGCCGCGTCCGCCGCCTTCACCGCCGCGCGCAGGGCGGCGCCGTCACGAGCCACCAGCCGCAGCAGGCTGGCCACGATGTTCCGCGTGGCCTTCACGCGCTCCGCATAGGGCTTCCACGAGTGCGTCTCCACCAGCACGCCGAAGCGGCGGTTCGCGGCCCAGTAGGCGTGGCTGAAGCGCGGCGGCGGCACGCCGTAGGCGAAGCCGGAGGTGGGGTCATCGTCCTCGATGAAGGACGGGTAGAAGGGCACGGGCAGGTGCTGCTGTGACTCCAGTTCGGTGAAGAGCTCCTCGCGCAGCTTCACGCCCAGCTCGCGCAGCGCGGCCGGCCCGGACTTCTGCGGCTCGATGCCCACGGACACGTCATGCTCGAACTTGGCGCCGTTGGTGGCGTGCAGGTCGGCGTAGACGAGCGGGTCCCACGCGTGGAGGTACTTCAGCAGGGCCACCATCTCCGGGGCCTCCGCCTTGGCGTAGTCGCGGTTGAGGTTGAGGTTCTGCGCGGTGGCGCGCCAGCCCATCTCCTCGGGGCCATTTTGATTGGGACGGTGGTTGGGGCCGAAGCGCTCGTGGCCGTCCACGTTGAAGACGGGGACGAAGACGGCGGTGACGCGCTTGAGGACGCCGGGCTGCTCCTTCCCGGCGAGCAGGTCGCGCAGCAGCCAGAAGCCAGCGTCCTTGCCGTCAATCTCACCGGAGTGGATGCCGCCCTGGAAGAAGACGACGGGGCGCTGCTTGCGCGCCGCGGCGGCGGGCGTGAGGGTGCCATCCGCGCTGGCGACCAGCGCGAGCAGCGGCCGGCCTTCCGGCGTGGTGCCAATCGTGTCGCAGCGGACCTTGCCGGGGAACGCCTTGGGGAAGGCGCGGCAGAGGGACTCCACTTCCGGGTAGCGGCCCGTGCGCGTCCAGCCGCTCTGTTCGGAGACGGTGGTGAGGGACGACGGTGCCTGATGCAGCGTCATGGCGAGGAGGGTGGGCAGGAGCATGCCCTTCCCACAACATAGCCCCTGGTGGGTTTCAACCGCGGCGCACGGTGAGTGTTCCACCTACCGGCAGCACTTCGACGCGCTCACGCGCCAGGCCCCGCCGGGTCCACTCCGCGTCCAGGCGGCGGGGCGGCTCGTCGAGCGGCTCGTCGGTGAGCTTGAAGGTGCCCCAGTGCATGGCCAGGAAGCGCGCGGCGCCCAGGTCCTCGAAGGCCTGCACGGCTTCCTCGGGGTTCATGTGCTGACGGCGCATGAACCAGGCCGGGTCATACGCGCCAATGGGCAGCATCGCGGCGTCGATGCCCGGGTAGCGCAGGCCAATCTCCTTGAAGCCCTCGAAGTAGGCGGTGTCGCCGGAGTGGAAGACGCGAGCGCTGGAGCCTTCGATGACGAAGCCGCCCCAGAGCATCTCGTTGACGTCGTTGAGGCCGCGGCGGCTCCAGTGCTGCGAGGGGACGAAGTGCACCGTGACGGCGCCCACCTGCGTGGAGCGCCACCAGTCCAACTCCGTGACGTCCAGGCCCGAGCCCCGGAACACCGGCGCATGGCCCAGGCCGGTGACGATGGGGGCGCCCACCTGCTCCAGCGTGGGCAGGTCCAGGTGGTCGTAGTGGTTGTGGGAGACGAGGCTGGCGGTGATGGGCGGCAGCTTCTCCACCGGGACGCCCGGCGGCACGTTGCGCCGGATGACGCCGCTGATGGCATCGCGCAGCACCGGGTCGATGAGCAGGGACAATCCGTCCAACTGCACGAGCCAACTCGCATGCCCCAGCCACGTCAGCCGGGCGCCTTCGCCTGGCGCGGGCGGCGTGGCGAGCAGTGCGAGGTCGGGCTCCACGCGGGGGACCTCTGCACGGGCCGGGGACTTGCGGCGGCGGCCGGCGAGCTTGTCGGCCACGGCCCACTTGAAGACACTGCTGAACGGCTGCGGCCCGCTGCCATCGAGGTTCTTGAACCGCAAGGCCATTGTGCTCGCTCCCTCGTCTAGCGGGGCTGGGAGGGCCCCGCGCGCGTGCCCCTGTCATGCTCGGACCGGGCACGGCGCGCAAGCAGGACGTGGCGTCCGTCAGAAGGCGGGCACCACCGCGCCGCCGTAGGTGGACTCGATGTAGCGGCGCACCTCGTCGGACTGGAGCGCCTTCACCAGCGTGCGCACCTCGGCGCGCTGCTCGTCGCCCTGACGCACGGCGAGCACGTTGGCGTAGGGGTTCTCCCGCGCGGCCTCACGCGCCAGCACCTTCGCGTCCAGCTTCAGGTGCTTCTGGGCCTCCAGGAAGTAGTTGCCGTTGATGACGGCGGCGGCCACGTCCTCCAGCGTGCGGGGCTGCTGCTCCGCATCAATCTCCCGCAGGTCGAGCTTGCGTGGATTGCCCGCCACGTCCCGCACCGTCGCCGTGGCGCCCGCGCCCTCGCGCAGACGCAGCAGGCCCTGGGCTTCGAGCAGGCGCAGCGCCCGCGCGAGGTTGCTGGGGTCGGCGGGGAGCGTCACCTGAGCGCCCTCCGGAAGCTCCGCGAGCTGACGGAACTTCGTGGAGTAGAGCGCCAGGGGCTCCAGATGCACCGGGCCGGCGCTGGTCAGCGCGAGCTTCCTGTCGCCGGCGAAGCGCTCCAGGTAGGGCTCGTGCTGGAAGTAGTTGGCATCGAGCTGTTTGTCAGACAGCGCGATGTTCGGCTGGACGTAGTCGGTGAACTCCACCACGTCGACGCGCACGCCCTCGCGCAGGGCCACGGCGGCGGCGGCGCGGAGAATGTCTCCGTGGGGCACCGGGTTGACGCCGACCTTCAACGTGCGGACGCTGGAAGACTCGCCCGAGGACGCCTCCTGCTTCTGGCAGGCCGTGAGCAGCAGCGTCACGGAGAGCAGCAGCGGGGTGAGCAGGGAACGAGAGGGGGACTTCATGTCAGAAGACTCCAGGGACAACGGGAAGGAGAGGGCGCGTCAGCGCGACGAGCGCGCGCCGGTGTGGTCGAAGCGGGAGGCCAGCGTGTCACCCAGCCATTGGACGAGCTGCACAAGCACCAGCAACACCACCAGGCAGCCCAACATGACGTCGGTGCGGAAGCGCATGTAGCCGTACTTCACCGCGAGGTCGCCCAGGCCGCCGCCGCCCACCGCGCCCGCCATGGCGCTGTAACCCAGCAGGCTGATGATGACGAGCGCGGTGCCGCGCACGAGCGACGGCAGCGCCTCCGGAATGAGGACATGGAAGACGATGCGGCGGTGGGTGGAGCCCATGGCGATGGCGGCCTCCACCAGTCCGGCGTCCACTTCCCGGAGGCTCTGCTCGACGACGCGGCCCATGAAGGGGATGGCCGCCACCACCAGGGGAACAATGGCGGCGGTGGTGCCAATGGTGGTGCCCACCAGCAGGCGGGTGAGCGGGACGATGGCCACCATGAGGATGATGAACGGGACGGAGCGGCCCACGTTGACGAGCGTGCCCAGCACCCGGTTCAGCGCCGGACGCTCCCACAGGCCACCGCGGTCCGTGACGACCAGCAGCACGCCCAAGGGCAGGCCCGCGAGGAGGACGAGCGCCGCGGCCACGGACGTCATGTAGAGCGTCTCACCGGTGGCCACGCCCAGCAGGCGCGGAAGCTGGCTATCCATGTGCGGCCTCCTCGGGCGTCAGTCCCTGCTCACGCAGGTAGGCGAGTGCCTGGCTCACGGCGTCAGCGGAACCCTGGAGGTCGACGAGGAGCCTGCCCACGCGGGTGTTGCCCACGCGCTCCATGGCGCCTTCCACCAGCAGGGCGTCCACGTCGAACTGGCGCGCCAGGGTGCCCAGGAGGGGCCGCCGGGCGTGCTCGCCCGCGAGCGTCAGCGCCACGCGGCGGCCCGAGGGCGCGTCCGTCGGTGGGGCGAAGGCTGGGAAGCACAGTTGATGCAGCCGGGTGCTGGGATGGGCGAGCAGCTCCGTCACCTTGCCCTGCTCCACGAGCCGTCCCCGCTCCAGCACCGACGCCGAGTCGCAGATGGCCTTCACCACGTCCATCTGGTGGGTGATGAGGAGCAGCGTCACGCCGAGCTTCTGGTTGATGTCACGCAGCAGCCCCAGCACCGAGCGCGTCGTCTCCGGGTCCAGCGCGGAGGTGGCCTCGTCGGACAGCAGGACGCGAGGCCGGGGCGCCAGCGCCCGCGCGATGCCCACCCGCTGCTTCTGTCCGCCGGAGAGCTGCGAGGGGTAGGCTTGCGCCTTGTCGGACAGTCCCACGAGCGACAGCAGCTCCTCCACGCGCTCGCGGATGGCCTCGCGTGGGGCGCCCGCCACTTCCAGTGGGTACGCGATATTCGCCGCCACCGTCTTCGAGCCGAAGAGGTTGAAGTGCTGGAAGATCATCCCGATGCCCTGGCGTGCCTTGCGCAGTGCCTCCGGACTGAGGGCCAGCAAGTCCTGTCCGTCGACGAAGACGGAGCCCTCGGTGGGGCGCTCCAGGAGGTTGGCGCAGCGGATGAGCGTGGATTTGCCGGCGCCGCTCTGTCCCAGCACGCCGTGGATTTCACCGGCCTCCACCCGGAGCGACACGTTCCTCAGCGCCGCGACCTCCCGCCCGCCCGCCGTGTAGACCTTGCTGACTCCGCGAAACGCAATCACGGCGTGGCGCTCCGGCTGGGCGTGGCTCGCGCGGGCCCAGGGGGCCGCTGCTCATTCGTGTCCGGGGTGCCGCGCATGGACTGCTCCTGGGGACTGCGGAGGTGGGACGAGGGCTCGCGCGAGGTGCGCGAAGGACGGCCCGTGCCTGGACGAAGCAGGCAACGGGCCGGGCCGGGAGGAACGTCGGTTCGTTTCGTGAGGGAGGCTCAGCGCGCGCGAACGGACGGACCCGTGGGGGCATGACAACACATGCCTCCGCGACAGAATCCGAACATGGCGCAACCAGCGAGCATCGGTGCAGACAGGTAATGGAGCCGACGCGGCATGTCAACCTGGCGGCCTACGCCGCCACGCGGCCTGCCTGCGTGAATGCCCGCCCGAAGTCCTCTTGCAGGTCCTCCAGGTCCTCCAATCCCACCGAGAAGCGGATGAGTCCGTCGGTGATGCCCCGGCGCTCCCGCTCGGCGGCGGGGACGGAGGCGTGGGAGTGTCGAGCCGGAACGGTGATGATGCTCTCCACCGCGCCCAGCGACACGCCCAGCAAGGGGAGCTGGAGCGATTCCACGAAGGGCGCCGCCAGCGTGTCCTGGGCCAGCCGGAACGACACCACCGCGCCCGTGCCTGGATAGAAGACCTGCCGCACCTCTGGCCGCCCGGTGAGCCACTTCACCAGGGCTCCCGCCGTGCGCACCTGCCGCTCCAGGCGGACCTGCAGCGTCTTGATGCCCCGCTGGAGGAGGAAGCAGTCCTGGGGGCCCAGCACCGCGCCTACCGCGTTCTGGAGAAAGCCGAGCTCCTGCGCGAGCGCGGGCGTCTTCACCACCACCGCCCCGGCGACGACGTCACTGTGGCCGCCGAGGTACTTGGTGGCGGAGTGGATGACGATGTCCGCGCCCTCGGTCAGCGGACGCGAGAGGGCCGGGGACAGGAACGTGTTGTCCACGATGAGCAGCGCCCCATGTGCCTGGGCCACCCGCGCCATCGCGGGGATGTCGGTGCGCTTGAGGAAGGGGTTGCTCACGCTCTCCACCAGCAGCGCCCGCGTGTTGGGGCGGAGGGCGGCGCGCACGGCGTCCGGGTCGCTGGTGTCCACGAAGGTGGCTTGCAGGCCGAAGCGGCTGAAGACGCGTGTGAGCACCCGGTAGGTGCCGCCGTAACAGTCGTCCGTCACCACGACGTGGTCCCCCGCGCTGAAGAGCATCAGCACGCTGGACACGGCGGCCATGCCGGAGCCGAAGGCAAAGGCCGCGTGGCCTTCGTCCAGCGCCGCGAGCACGCCCTCCAGGGCCTTGCGCGTGGGGTTGCCGGAGCGCGCGTAGTCGAACTCGCCGGGCGTCTCCAGGCCCGGCTGGTCGAACATGGACACCTGGTAGATGGGGACCGCGGCGGCGCCCGTGGTGGGGTCCTGCTCATGCCCCGTGTGCAGCAAACGGGTCGCGAAGCGCGTGGGCCAGGTCGGCGATGATGTCATGGGAGTCCTCGATTCCTACGGAGAGCCGGAGCAGCCGGTCGGAGATGCCCAGCGCCTCCCGGCGCTCGGCGGGGATGTCAGCGTGGGTCTGCGTGGTGGGGTAGGTGATGAGCGTCTCCACGCCGCCGAGCGACTCGGCGAAGAGACACAGCTGCACGGACGCGAGCACCTGGGGCACCAGGGCCGCGTGGGCGACGGTGAAGGACAGCATCCCGCCCACGCCGGGATAGAAGACGCGCTCCACGCCCGGGTGGGCGCGCAGCCACGCGGCCACTTCCCGCGCGTTGGCCTGGTGCCGCTCCATGCGCAGGGCCAGCGTCTTCAGGCCGCGAATCACCAGGTACGCGTCCTGCGGACCGAGAATCGCGCCGATGCCGTTCTGCAGGTACGCGAGCCGCTCGCCCAGCGCCGCGTCCTTGACCACCAGCGCGCCCGCGACGACGTCGTTGTGCCCGGCCAGGTACTTCGTCGCGCTGTGCACGACGATGTCCGCGCCCAGCTCCAGCGGGCGCTGCAACCACGGCGTGAGGAAGGTGTTGTCGACGATGAGCAGCACCCCGGCCTTGCGGGCAATGGCCGCCAGTTCGGAGATGTCGGCGGTGCGCATCATCGGGTTGGTGGGCGTCTCCACGACGATGGCGCGGGTGTTGGGGCGCAGCGCGTCCCGCACGGCGCCAGGTCGGGAGGTGTCCACGAAGGTGCAGGGGACGTGGAGGATGCGGTCCACCAGCCGGTAGGTGCCGCCGTAGAGGTCCTCGGTGAGGAGGACGTGATCCTCTGGGCCGAAGAGCTGGAGGGCGCAGTGCAGCGCCGCCATGCCGGAGCTGAAGGCCAGGCCTCGGCTGCCGCCCTCCAGTTGCGCCAGCGCATCCTCCAGCGCAGAGCGGGTGGGGTTGCGTGTGCGCGAGTAGTCGTAGCCGGTGGACTGCCCGAGCGCGGGATGCTGGAAGGTGGCGGATTGGTAGATGGGGACGGCGACCGCGCCGGTGGTGGGGTCGCGGCGCACGCCGGCGTGGACGAGAGCGGTGGCGAGTTTCATGAGGTGGGCCCTTTCGGTGGCGCGCTCAGCGGCCGCGCAGCGTCTGGGAGATGCGGAGGATGTCCGCCAGCACGCCGGACGCGGTGACGGCGCCGCCCGCGCCCGCGCCCCGGACGGTGAGCGGGAAGTCGCTGTGGCGGGTGGTGGTGAAGGAGACGAAGGACTCGGAGCCGCGGAGGTCCGCCGCGGGGTGGCCCGCTTCGACGCCTACGGGGCCCACGCGGATGACGGGGCTGCCCGTGCCCGCCTTCGATGGGTCGATGCGTGCCAGGTAGCGCAGCACGGTGCCGGCGTGGCGGCAGCGGGCCACACGCTCCGCGTAGGCCGCGTCCTGCGTGGCGAGCACCTGGAAGAACGAGTCCACGCTGGCGCACTCATCCGTGGCGACGAAGGGCTCCAGCGCCACGTCCGACAGGGAGAGCGGCAGGCCCAGCTCCCGAGCGAGGATGAGCGCCTTGCGCGCGACGTCCGTGCCGCTCAGGTCCTCGCGAGGGTCCGGCTCCGTGAAGCCGCGCTCCCGGGCGGTGCGGACAGCCCGGGACAGGGGCACGCCGGCCGTCAGCTCGTTGCAGATGAAGCCCAGGCTGCCGGACAGGGACGCGGTGATGAGGCGAACGGTGTCACCGGTGCGCACCAGGTTCGCCAGCGTGTCGATGACGGGCAGGCTGGACGCCACCGTTGTCTCGTAGTGGTACGCGACGTGGTTGCGGCGCGCCGTGTCCACCAGCGCTTCGCGGGCCTCCCACGGCAGCGCCAGCGGCTTCTTGTTGGCCGCCACCACGTGGATGCCGCGCTGGAAGGCCTCCGTGTAGAGCGCCTCCAGCCCGCCCGCGGCGGTGCAGTCGACCAGGATGGGGACGGGCAGCCGCCGGAGTGCGTCCAACAAGGGGACCAGGGTGCGCGCCTGGGGCGCCTCGGGCGTCACGCCTTCGAGCCTCGCCTCCACGCCGTCGAGCGCGAGCCCCGCGGCGTCGAAGAGCGCGCGCTTGCTGTCCGCCAGCCCCACGACGCGCAGCGCGATGCCGTGCCTGTCCCGGAGCAGCGCCTGCTGGGCGCGCAGCTGGGCCAGCAGTTGTCCGCCCACCGTGCCTCGGCCGAGGACGAAGAGGCTCACCTGCTGATGGGCCAGGTTGAAGGCCGCGTGCGTGGTGCGCGCGGCGATGGAGGTGTCCGCCGCGTCGACGACGCACGAAAGGGAGCGGGAGCTGGCACCCTGGGCGCTGGCGCGCACGTTGACGCCCACCGCGCCCAGCGCGCTGAAGAAGCGCCCGGCCACGTTGACGCCGTGGCCCATGGCCTCCGCCACCAGCGTCAGCAGCGTCACCGGCTGGCGGACCTCCAGCGGTTCCACTTCGCGGCGTGACAGCTCCAGCGCGAGCTCGGCGGCGAGCACGGACCGCGCGTGCTCCGCGTCGGGGCGAGGCACGACGACGGCCAGTGACTGGCCATTGGCGGACTGCGCGGTCATCCACACCGTGACGCGCGCTTCTCGCAGCGCGGCCAGCACGCGCTCCCCCAGTTGGAACTGGTCGGACAGCTTGCGCACCTCGATGCCGAGCAGCGCCAGGTCCTCGCGCGTCGCGATACAGGCGGGCCGCTGGCCGTCGCGCGAACCGATGGCGTCGATGAGCGTGCCCGGGTGCTCCGGCTCCATGGTGTTGCGGATGCGCAGGGAGATTCCGGACTCGATGAGCGGAATCATCGTGCGCGGGTGCAGCATGCGGGCGCCCACCGCCGCCAGTTCCAGGCCCTCGCCGTGGGTGAGGTGCGCCACGGGGTAGGCGTCCGTGACCAGCTCCGGGTCGGCGGTGTGCAGGCCGAGCACGTCCGTCCACACCGTGACTTCCGACGCGCCCAGGCCCTGCGCCACCAGCGCGGCGGTGTAGTCGGAGCCGTTGCGGCCCAGCGTGGTGGTGCGTCCATCCGGCGTGGCGGCGATGAAGCCGGGGAGCACGGGCACCTCCAGGTCCCACGTCTCCCGGGCGGCTTGGAGTCGCTCCCGCGTCCGAACCAGGTCCACCCGCGCCGCGCCGAAGCGGTCATCCGTCACCAGGAGCTGCCGCGCGTCACGGAAGGTGGCGGACGTGCCATGGGCCGTGAGCAGCTCCGCCAGCAGCGTGGCGGACACCAGCTCACCGAATGACAGCACCCGGTCTCTCGTGGGGGCGGAGCACTCTCGCGTGAGTGAGATGCCTTGGAGCAGCTGACTCAGCGGCGCGAAGAGCCCGTCGACACGCTCGGCCAGCGCGGTGGCTTGTCCGGGCGCCAGCGCCGCGGCGTTGGCCTTCGCGAGGTCGGCGATGCGCGTGGCCACCGCGAGCGCGCCTTCCAGGTCACCCTCGGTGGCGAGGCGGGCCGCGTCCAGCAGCCAGTCCGTGGTGTCGCCCATCGCGGAGACGACCACTGCCAGCGGGCCTTGCCGCGCGTGCGTGCCAATCAGTTCCACCACCTGGCGGAGCCGCGTGGGCGAGCCCACGGACGTGCCACCGAACTTCATCACCTGCAGGGACGTGCTGCTCATCGAAGAACCTCAAGGGGGCCGGCGGGCCCTGCTGCGAAAGGGAAGGGCAGACGCGGCGCCCTGTGCCGGACACACGCCGGCCAGACGCGGCGCGCGAGCGCCCACGGAGGGAAGAAAAAAGATGGGGAGGGAGTCGGGGCCCTGGCGGACTAGTGCGTGCCGCCGGGCCAGCGCATTCGATGCATGACGCGCGCGCGGCGAAGCACGGGCAACACGGGCGCGGCGGTCAACGGTGCGGGTGCGGAGCAGGTGGATGGAACCACGGAGGTCCTCTCTCACCGAAGCGGGAGGGAGCCCTCCGGCCTCGGACGCTTGGATTGCTCGGGGAGCCCCTGCTCCTCGAACCGCATCGTTTGGACACCTTGGAGGTCCGACTCCAGGTTGTCGGGCCACCGCGCGAGGCGGCGGCCGCTCTTGATGCTGCGGACGAAATAAGCGTGGACCCCGGTGTCTGTCAATGCCTCGTGTGGTTTCACTTCCGTCACGGCATCTTCCATTCACGTCAGGATTTGGCGGGAATGCCCGGTGCCCGGGGCGGATGCCGGCGTCAAGGCGTTGAAAACATGGGGCCGGAATGTGCAGATGACGGGTGGGAAAGGAGTGCGGCGTGACGGAGACCGGACAGCTGAGTGACGAGGTGGTGCGTGCGCTGGTGGACAACCACCGCCAGTTCCTCGCCTTCCTGGAGCGGCGCGTGGGCAGCCGCGCCATCGCGGAGGAAATCCTCCAGGCCGCGTTCGTGAGGACGCTCGAGAAGGGCGGCGCGCTGAAGGAGGGCGAGGGCGCGGTGGCGTGGTTCTACCGGCTGCTGCGCAACGCGCTGGTGGACCACTACCGGCGCCAGGCGGCGGAGGGGCGCGCGCTGGAGCGCGAGGCACAGGAGGCGGAGGGGGCCACGGTGGACACGGAGCTGAAGCAAGCCGTCTGCGCGTGCGTGGGTGAGCTGGTGCCCACGCTCAAGCCTGAGTACGCCGACATCCTGCGGCAGGTAGACTTGGAGGAGCGCGGTGTCCCGGACGTGGCGCGCGAGGCGGGCATCACCGCGAACAACGCGGGCGTGCGGCTCCACCGGGCCCGCCAGGCGCTGAAGAAGCAACTGGAGCGAAGCTGCGGCAGCTGCGCCGCGCACGGATGCCTGGACTGCTCTTGCAAGCCGTCCCACCGGGCAGGCGGGGCCTTGGTGTCTGGCTCGACGGACGTCTGAAAGCGCTTGCACCGGGACGGTCCGCCTCGTTAACTCCCACCCAGGTGCCGAGGGGCGCCTGCCCGAAAAGACGACGTCACCCTCGCTTCTCTCCGCCGTTCGACAGTTCCAGATGAGTTCCTTCCACGGCCCACGAACGGGTGAGGGCCGACGCCAAGGGACTTTTCATGCGAACCGTCGTCTCCCTCCACGAATGCAAGGTCCGCGCGTCGCTCCTGCTCAAGGAGCTGGCCTCGACGGATGCGTCGCGCGCGGCCCGGGCAGCGGAGCGGCTGCGCGTCCTGCCAGGCTTCGCGGGACTGCCCTTGGGCGAGGTGCTCGCGCGGAAGGATTCGGTACAACGCAAGCATGCGCTGGCCGTCATCGCGCGTGAGCAGGGGCACGTCACCTGGGTCGACCTGAAGCAGGTGCGTGAGCTCGACTTCGAGCACCTGCTCGCCCACGTGGGCGGCGCCCACCTCAACCGCTGGTTCTCTTCCTATGCGGAGGCCGCTGACTCCCTGCGGGTACAGGGCGGCTTCCTCTTTCCGTTCCGCGAGCAGTTCTTCGTCTGCGAGGCCAGCCTCGTCGAGGCGCTCGGTGTCGACCCCGCGGACGCGGACTGGTCGTGCACGGGCCGCGACTGGATGGCGCCAAGGGACGGGGCCGCGCAGGCCCGGCTCGCCCAGCGGTTCGTCCGTCATTCGCCTTCCCACGCTTCAACTTCTCCAGACACGAGGTCTCCCATGTCCGCTGACTCCCGCCGCTCCGAACTGAAGCGTTCCTACCGGGAAGCACCGCCGCCCATGGGCGTGTACGCCGTGCGCTGCCTCGCCAATGGCAAGGTGCTGGTGGGCGCGAGCGCCAACGTCCAGGGCATGCTCAATCGCATCCGCTTCGAGCTGTCCACGGGCATGGACCGCCTGCCCACGCTGCTGGAGGACTGGAGGCGCTACGGGGCGGAGCAGTTCACCTTCGAGGTGCTCGACGTGCTGAAGCCTTCCGACGAGCCCGTGGTGGCGCCGGAGGAGGAGCTGAAGGTGCTGGAGGCGCTCTGGTTGGACCGGCTCAGGCCTTACGGCGACGCGGGCTACAACGTGCAAGGCGGCTGAGGTTGGTCGCCTGCTGCCCTCCATGGGGCAAGTACTGCGGCCTGTGGCAACTTGCCACGTTCTCCACCCGTCGGGATTGCGTTACGCGGAGACTCCATTCCAAGGGAGTCCGCCATGGTGTTCGCTCATCGTCGTGCCGTCCGTATGCTTCCCTTCGCGCTGCTGGGCGTCCTGGGCTGTGGCGATGACATGGAAGTCGCCATCCCCTTCGAGGCCCGGGTGGGCAGCGAGCCCTTCGCATGTGGCCGCACCTACACCGGGGTGGGGACGACGGGGACGACGTACGAGCCCATGGACCTGCGCGTGTACCTGCACGACGTCCGGCTCGTCACGGCTGAGGGCACCGAGGTGCCGCTGAAGCTCGAGCAGGACGCGCGGTGGCAGGTTGAAGGCACGGCGCTGCTCGACTTCGCGGACAAGACGGGCCTGTGCACCAACGGCACCCAGGCGACGAACCTGCGAATCACCGGCACGGCGCCCGAGGGCAACTACACCGGCCTGCGCTTCAAGCTGGGCGTGCCGGAGACGCAGAACCACCTCGATGTGTCCACGGCGCCCTCGCCGCTGAACGACACGAGCCTCTACTGGGGCTGGCGCTCGGGCTATCTCTTCACGCGCATCGAGGGCCGGACGACGGGACTTCCCGGAGGGCACGTCATGCACCTGGGGAGCACGGACTGTGCACCGCCGCCGGAGGGCCAGACGAACGGCACCGCGGGATGTACGTTCGGCAACCGTCCGGAGGTGGCCCTGGACTCGTTCGACCTGGCGTCTGGCAAGGTGGTGCTGGATTTGGGGGCGCTCTTCTCGGGCTCGAACCTGGATGAGAACGCGGCGGTGCCCAACACCTCCGTGGGGTGCATGTCGCAGCAGACGGACCCGGACTGCGCGCCTGTGTTCAGCCGGATGGGGCTGACGCACCGGAGCCAGGAGGGGGCACCGGGGCCTCAGGCGTTCATCAAGGCGGAGTAGGAGGGGGGACGTCATGGCGTGGCGCGTGGGAAGACGAGCAGGGGTGCTGGCGGTGCTGGCCTGGCTGGGCGCGGGCTGTGGCGCCACGGACGGCGAGGCGGAGACCTACGTGTGGAAGCTGCCCGCGGGGTTTCCCACGCCGCGAGTGCCCGCGGACAATCCGATGACGGAGGAGAAGGTGCAGCTGGGACGGAGGCTCTTCTTCGATGTGCGCCTGTCACGGAACGAGACGCAGTCCTGCGCGTCCTGCCATGACCCGGCGCGAGCCTTCACCGAGCCCTTGGTGACGTCGCAGGGCAGCACGGGCGAGACGCACCGCCGCAACGCCCAGGGGCTGGCCAACGTCGCCTATGCCACGAGTCTCACCTGGGCGAATCCCTCGCTCACGACGCTGGAGGCGCAAGCGTTGGTGCCCTTGTTCGGCAAGGAGCCGGTGGAGTTGGGCTTCGGTGACAGGGAAGAGGAGTTGCTCGGCCGGCTGCGCGCGGTCCCGGAACTGGCGGCGGAGTTCCAGCGCGCGTTTCCGGAGGCCGTGGAGCCCGTGTCCGTGGCCACGCTGACGCGGGCGCTGGCGTCGTTCCAGCGCAGCCTCATCTCCGGTAACTCCGCATATGACCGCTATGTGTATGGCAATGAAGTGGAGGCCATGACGCGGCAGCAGAAGCGGGGCATGGAGTTGTTCTTCTCGGAGCGGCTGGAGTGTGACCACTGCCACACCGGCTTCAACTTCCAGGACGCCACGGTGCACGAGGCGACGTCCGAGCCCATCCTGCCCTTCCACAACACGGGCCTCTACAACGAGGACGGCCAGGGCGCGTACCCTGCCGAGGACCCGGGCCTCATCGAGCTGACGGGCCGTCCCGAGGACATGGGCCGCTTCCGCGCGCCGTCGCTGCGCAACGTGGCCGTCACCGGGCCATACATGCATGACGGCAGTCTGGCCACGCTGTCGGACGTGCTGGACCACTACGCCGCGGGAGGACACGCGCGGCTGGTGAGCGGCGGCGAGACCAGTCCGCTGCAGAGTGGCTTCGTGAGAGGCTTCACGCTGACCGAGCAGGAGCGGGAAGACGTGCTGGCGTTCCTCGAATCGCTCACCGACACGGAGTTCCTGACGGACCCGCGCTTCGCGGACCCGTCGACCACTCCTTGATGCGATGCGCGGAAGAGTGGTCTGCTTGTTTTTAGTTACTCTGGATGGTGGCCTCAGTCTTGAGAGTCGCCAGTCGAGTAAACAGACGTGGCGGCCTGTCAATCGCGCTGTTGAGGCAAGGAAATCCGGATTCAGGATAGCTTGGTCGCCAGACAGCGAATTGGCATTGCCCAACAGAGCGTAGGGGGCGCTGAAGTGATCGACGCCCAGCCTTGTTGAAAAGATACAAGGAGAGATAGGGGTAGAACTCACCTCTCCTTGGCTCTATTGCCCGGCGTGCAAGTCTCTTCATGGTTGCTGGCGAAGACTGGCTGCCAGCGAGTCATGCAGGCCTTAGAGAGTGACGCGAATGCACTCTACGTAGTTGCAGTACTCTAGACACTCGACCCTGGCCAGGGTGACCTCGCTGCTGCCGCAGTAATAGTGACGATCCGCTGGCACATTGCCAGTGGTAGGGCAGTAATAGTAGCCATCTGGGCAAGCCTGCGCGGCGACGTCGCCTTCAGTGATAGGTGCCTCCGACGAATCAGTCTGGTCGGTACCACAGGCCGTCAACCCAGATATGAACGAAAATGCCATCATTAGCGAAATTGCAGTGCGCTTCATGGTGATGGGTGTCCTTTTAGACCGAGCGTCCGATCCAGGGCCCGCTGGAGTGCAGGTGTTTGTTGTCTAGTTTGTTTGGATGAAAGAGCGCTAGTCAAATCGTTTTGTTTGAAAATTATTGAGGGTCTTTGTATGTGGATGGTAATTTTTGAGGAGCGCGGATGTGAGGCATCTGTAGGTTGTGACTTGTGGTGAAGTTTGTTCACGGGTTGTTGTGGGTCGCCAGCTCGCGCTCCGAGAGGAAGCCCTCATCCGTCAATGCATCGAGAAAGGAGATGATGGCGGCCTTTGCCGTGTCATCCAGCGACAGTCCTGGGGCCTGACCTTGGCGCTGAAACGCGGCGTCCAGCGTGGTGGATGGCACCATTCCGCCGCGGTAGTGCTCCAGGACGTCTTCCAGGGTCGCGAGCCGTCCGTCATGCATGTACGGCGCGGTGACAGCGACGTTGCGCAGGGTGGGCGTCTTGAATCGCCCCGCGTCCTCGGCGCGCTGCGTGACGCGCCCCCTGCCTCGCGACTCCGCCTCGCCTTCGCCAAAGGCCGCGTCCGAGTCCAATCCATTGTTGTGGTAGGCGTTGTCGGTGAAGAGCTCCGTGGCGTGGCACGTGGCGCAGTGCCGCTGGACCAGCGCCAGCCCGTGCTGCTCTTGAGGGCTCAGGCTTACGCCCGGCTCGCCCCGTCGCCACCTGTCATAGCGGGAGTCCGCGGAGACGAGCGTCCGTTGGAACTGGGCCAGGGCGCGCAGCAGGTTGCTCAGGGTGAGGCCGTCAGGGCCGAAGGCGTTCTCGAAGCGCTGGGCGAACTCCGGCTCCGAGGACAGCCGCGCCATCATGGACGATAGTTGGCTGTTACCCATCTCGTCCGGGTGCGTGAGCGGCGCCAGGGACAGGGACTCGAGGTTCTTCGAGCCGCCGTCCCAGAAGAGTCCTTCCATCCAGGCCAGGTTGATGAGGGCGGGGACGTGTCGCACCAGTGGGCGTCCGCTGACGCCACGCCGGGTGAGGGCCGCGTCGTCCGCGAAGGCTCGTGCCTGTTCATGGCAGGTGGCGCAGGACACCTGGCCATTGGAGGACAGCCGAGGTGAGTGGAACAGCCAGCGTCCCAGGGCGATGCCCTCGGGCGTGAGCGGATTGTCCGGAGGGGAGGGAATGACGGCCATCCCCACGGGGAGGTGCCGCGGGAAGGGCCCCTCTTCGACTGGCGGAGGGCCCCCCTCTCCACACGCGCCCAGCAGGAGCCAGGCCAAGGACGCCGCGGCCATGCTCCGAGGCGCGGTGGGGCTCATCGGTCGGCGTTCTCCACTGACACCAGGGAGAACATGTTGGCGAAACCGTCCGACAGCGTGGCGCTCTCGGTGCTCTGCGTGGCGCCGATGCTGGGTGTGGTGCTCGGGTTGAGCGACGCGAACAGGGCCTCCACGTTGGCCTGGAGGTTCACCGCCAGGTGCTTCTGGGAGTTGACGGTGACAGTGGTGGGGAACGGCAACTCCACCGTGCGGTAGTTGGCGTTGGTACCGGTGTCCCAGGTGAAGTCGCCCTGCGTGCCCTGGGCCGTCACGTAGGTGCCGTGCGTCTTGGTGAAGATGTAGCTGGTGAACCACATCCAGCTTACGGATGCCATGTTCTGGAGGACGTGCAGTTCGCCCGCCTGGCGGCTCAGGTCGTCGTTGTAGGTGGGGTCCACGCCGATGCTGAACCGGATGCCCGAGTAGGTGCCCGCGGGGACCGCTCGGGCCTGGACGCGCTCGCGGCGGTTGGCGGGAAGTGTCACGGGGGTTGAGGTGCCGTCCAACTCCTGCGCGTTGATGACCTCCATGAGGTGGTAGCTGTCGGTGAGCGCCCTCGTGGTGCCGTCCTGCTTGAGCAGCGTCACGTTGGAGAGCCAGTAACGGACCTGGGAGAAGGTGACGGTGTCTCCGCCCGCGGTGGCGTACGTCTGGCCCAGGGCGAATGGCGCGGTGCCGAAGACGAAGGCCGCGTTCAGCTCCAGGCTGCCGTCCATGGCGGCCAACTGGGTTCGCAGCGCCGCGAGTTCCGCGCGCACCTGGGTGAGCTGTTGATAGACGCCCTCCCAGTCCTGCGATGCCAGCAGTTCCCGTGCCTCTTCGAGTTGCTGGGTGATGTCGGCCAGCTCCGCCTGAGCTGCTTCCGCGTCCAACTGCTGCCGCGCGACCTGGGCTTCGAGCCGGGTGACCTCTTCCTCGAGCTCCGAGACCTGTTGCTCGAGCTGGCGGCGTTGATCCTCCGAGGCCTGGAGTTGCTCGTCGGTCGCGCCGTCATCACCACAGGCGGGCAGTGCCAGGAGTGCCATGGCGGCCAGGGCCAGCATCCGGCCCAAATCGGGGAGTGAAGAGAGGGAAGCGTGCTTTTTCATGGCACGGCACTGTGCCGAGTGCACTGCCGGGCGGAGCTGTGGCGTTTTGTCGCGCGGCAATATGTCACCAGGGACCGTGCGTCCCTGCCGTGTCCCCGCTCAATCGCTCGCGACGGGCTCCGTCGCCACGGCCTGCACGCGGCGCTGCTCGTTGTAGACAGACAACCGCAGCGTCAGCACGTAGGTGACGCAGCATGCGAGGACGGCGGGCGGGCCATACGCGGAGCCGAACACCTCCAGCACCAGGGCAATGGCCGCCAGGGGCACGCCGACCACCGCCACCAGCGCGGAGGCGATGCCCACCACCACGAACACCGTCACGTCCGCCGGCCCCGTACCCGTCACCGACGCGAGCATCTGCGCCGTGGCCGCGCCCGACACGCCGCCCAGCACCATGCTGGGGATGAGCATGCCCGCCGAGCCACCGGACTGCACCGTGAAGCCCGTGGTGAGCAGCTTCCCACCCACGATGAGCAGCAGGTACCACCACAGCGACAGCGGCCCCGGCGTATCCGCCAGCAGTTGGGCGATGGTGTACTCGCCCATGCCCAGCACGTGCCGGAAGTCCATGCCCGCGCCGTAGTAGAGCCCTCCGGCCACCAGGACGGTGCACAGCGCCCCCATGGCGCCGCGCAATACCGGGCTGACGCGCTCCACCACCTGGCGCGTGTGTTTCATGGTCAGGCCGAACAGCAGCGCGATGGGTGCGGACACCGCCACGGCCACCAGCGCGGTGAGTCCGTACTCCCCCAGCGTGTACGTGTGCGGGTGCGGCGGCGCCACGAAGATGGGCTTGAAGCCGAGGAGGCGGTTGTTGAGCGCGTACGCGATGATTCCCGCCAGCAGGCAGTACGCCAGCTTCCGGTAGACAATGCGGTTGCCGTAGACGACCTCGAGCGCGAAGAGCGCGGCGGCGAACGGCGCGTTGAGCAGCGTTCCCACCGCCGCGGCGATGCCCGCCAGCTGGCAGGTGCGCAGCGTGTGCTCGGAGCGGGCACGGGTGAGGCGGGCCACGCCCGCGCCCAGGGACTCGCCCACCAGCACGACCGGACCCTCCAGCCCGCCCGACGCGCCGGTGCCCAGCGTGAGCAACGTGGCCACCGCCTTGCGCAGGGCGAGCCGGATGGCGGGCCGTGAGTAGCGAGGGCGCGGGTCGTCCGCCGGGTCCTCGTAGGTGATGTGGTAGTTGAAGAGCGCGACGTTCACCCCATCCGAGGCCACGTCGCTCCAGCCGGGCCGGCGGTTGAGCAGTCCTCGCAGCAGTCCGCCCAGCAGCAGCACGCCCGCGAGCACCAGCGGCGCCCACCAGAGGCTCCGCCCCGACGCGAACGCCAGCAACGTGTCACTGGTGGCATGGACGCCATACCGCAGCGCCGAGCACACCCCCCAGATGAGCACCGTGCCCAGTACCACCCGGCCCACCGTGCGCAGCACCGTGTCCCACGAGTCGTGAAGAGCACTCTGCTCCTCGTCCAGGGGCTCTCGACGGCCAGCCATGGAGCGAGAGGGTATGTGCTTGGAGGTCAAGATGAATGTCCGTGGCCGGAGGAGAGATTACCTCTAGGGAAACACCCAGAAAGAGCCGGCCGGGTGCTTCGTTGGCCTGGGCGAAAGGAGCCTCGAAGCGCCATGCCCCAACACCATTCGCACGCGCCGCATTCCCGCACGCCCCCTCCCTCTCCGGCCGGGGAGGCGCCCGCCATCGACCCCGTTTGCGGCATGAAGGTGGACCCGAACGCCCCGAAGGGCGGTCACCTGGAGCACGCCGGGCTGACCTACGCCTTCTGCAATCTCCGGTGCCGGGAGCGATTTCGCGCGGACCCGGAGCGCTACCTCTCGCCCGCGGAGACCGCGCCGGAACCGACGCCGGCGCCGGGCACCCTGTACGTCTGCCCCATGGACCCGGAGGTCCGCCAATCGCATCCCGGCGCCTGCCCCAAGTGCGGCATGGCGCTGGAGCCCGAGACGCTTCCCGTCCAGGAATCCCGCGTGGAGTACGTGTGCCCCATGCACCCGGAGGTGGTGAAGAACGGCCCGGGGAGCTGCCCCAAGTGCGGCATGGCGCTGGAGCCGCGCACGGTGCTGGCGGAGGAGCCGCCGGACCCGGAGCTGCAATCCATGCGGCTGCGCTTCCGCGTGGGCCTGGCGCTCACGGTGCCGCTGCTCGTGCTGGCCATGTCGGACATGATTCCCGGGCAGCCGGTGCAACACGCGGTGTCCGCGGGCGTGCTGGCCTGGGCGCAGCTCGTGCTGGCCACGCCCGTGGTGCTCTGGGTGGGCTGGCCCTTCTTCCAGCGCGGCTGGGCGTCGGTGCGAAACCGGCACCTCAACATGTTCACCCTCATCGCCCTGGGGACGGGCGCGGCGTATCTGTTCAGCGTCTTCACCACGCTGCTGCCGCAGGCCCTGCCACTGGGACTGCGCACGGGGCACGGCGGCTCCGCGCCCCTCTATTTCGAAGCCGCCGCCGTCATCGTCACCCTGGTCGCGCTGGGACAGGTGTTGGAGTTGCGCGCCCGGCACGCGACCTCCGGTGCACTGCGGGCGCTGCTGAGCCTCGCGCCGCCGGTGGCGCGGCGAATGGGAGAGGACGGTCACGAGGAGGATGTGCCGCTCGCGAGCGTCCAGTCTGGGGACCCGCTGCGCGTGCGCCCCGGAGAGAAGGTGCCCGTGGACGGCGTGGTGCTCCAGGGGACCAGCGCGGTGGATGAGTCCATGGTGACGGGCGAGTCGCTGCCCGTGGAGAAGGCCCCGGGCGCGCAGGTGACGGGCGGAACGGTGAATGGCACGGGCTCACTGGTGATGCGCGCCGAGCGCGTGGGCCAGGACACGTTGCTCTCCCGCATCGTCCAGCGCGTGAGTGAAGCGCAACGCACCCGCGCGCCGATTCAGCGGCTCGCCGACAAGGTGGCGGCCGTCTTCGTGCCGGTGGTCATCGCGGTGGCGGTGGTGACGGCGGGCGTGTGGGCCATCTGGGGACCCGAGCCTCGGTTGGCGCACGCGGTGGTCAACGCGGTGGCGGTGCTCATCATCGCCTGCCCCTGTGCGCTGGGGCTGGCCACGCCCATGTCCGTCATGGTGGGCACCGGGCGCGGCGCCCAGGCGGGCGTCCTCATCCGCGACGCGGCGGCGCTGGAGCGGCTGGAGGCGGTGGACACGCTGGTGGTGGACAAGACGGGCACGCTCACCGAGGGCAAGCCGCGCCTCGTGACGGTGGTGCCCGCGCCGGGCTTCGAGGAGGCGCGGCTGCTGCGGCTGGCCGCGAGCCTGGAGCGTGGCAGTGAGCACCCGTTGGCCGCGGCCATCGTCGCGGGCGCGAAGGAGCGTGGCGTGACGCTGACGCCCGTGGAGGACTTCCGCTCGCTCACGGGCAAGGGCGTCGTGGGCAAGGTGGAGGGCGCCGACGTGGCCCTGGGCAACGCGGCCCTGACGGAGGCGCTCCAGGTGGATGGAGGGGACCTGACCTCCCGGGCCGAGGCGCTGAGAGCAGAGGGTCAGACGGTGGTGCTGGTGGCGGTGGAGGGGAAGGCCGCGGGGTTGCTCGGTGTCGAGGACCCGGTGAAGTCCTCCACGCCGGAGGCCCTGGCGTTGCTGCGCGAGGAAGGGCTTCGCGTGGTGATGCTCACGGGCGACAGCCAGACGACGGCGGACGCGGTGGCGCGGCGGCTGGGTATCACCGAGGTCATCGCCGGGGTGTTGCCGGAGGCGAAGGGCGACGCCGTCCGGAAGCTCCAGCAGGAGGGGCGGGTGGTGGCCATGGCGGGAGACGGCGTCAACGATGCGCCCGCGCTGGCGCAGGCGGACGTGGGCATCGCCATGGGCACCGGGACGGACATCGCGATGGAGAGCGCGGCCGTGACACTGGTGAAGGGGGACCTTCGGGCCATCGCTCGGGCACGCCGCCTGAGCCAGGGCACGCTGCGCAACATCCGGCAGAACCTCTTCTTCGCCTTCATCTACAACGCCGTGGGTGTGCCGGTGGCGGCGGGCGTGCTGTACCCCGTCTTCGGTCTGCTCCTCAGTCCCATCTTCGCCAGTGCCGCGATGAGCCTCTCGTCGGTGTCCGTCATCGGCAATGCGCTCCGGCTGCGGAAGCTGAAGCTGTAGGCCCGGTTGTGTGGGAGGCAGCCTGTACCGGGCCTCCTCCCTCGGGCCGGGGGCGGGCGGCCCACCGAGGCCCACCGGAGCGGCGCTGGGATGCCCACCCTTGAGCTCGAACGCACCGCACCCTGGGAGAGGTGGACACCATGGCCTCAGTCGAAGTGATGAACGCCGACAGCGACATGCGCCAGTGCATCGAGGATTGCCTGGCCTGTCACCGCGTCTGCATGGAGACACTGACGTATTGTCTGGGAAAGGGCGGCAAGCATGCGGAGGCCAGACACCTGCGCTTGCTGATGGACTGCGCGGAAATCTGCCAGACGAGCGCGAACTTCATGCTGCGGGACTCGGAGCTGCATAGCCGCACCTGCTTCGCCTGCTCGGAAGTCTGCGGGCGCTGCGCGGAGTCCTGCGCGCAAATGGGCGAGGACGTGGTGATGAAGGCCTGCGCGGACATGTGCACCCAGTGTTCGGACTCGTGCTGGAGGATGGGCGGCGGTGTCATGTCGCAGACGCCCAACCCGGAGGCCGCCCAGCGCGCCGCCGACCTTCCCGCGTGAGAGGTCCGCCCGGAAGAGACCAGACAAGCCGGAACGGCCCTGTCGCGGAGCCCTTCACTCGCCGTCGAGGCCGATTAGAGTGCGCTCCATGAGCTTTCGCGAGGAGGGGCGCACCTCCGGTACGCCCGCTGGACATATCTCCGTCGTCCATCTGCCCAACGCCTGGTTCATCCTCTGTGCTTCGAGTGAGCTGGGAGACAAGCCCCTGGCGCGCACGCTCCAGGGTTCGCCCCTGGTGCTCTTCCGAGGTGAGGGCGGCAAGCCCGCGGCCCTGGTGGACCGCTGCCCGCACCGCAACGTGCCGTTGTCGCTGGGCCGGGTGCAGGAAGGCCAGCTCCAGTGCGGCTACCACGGCTGGCGTTTCGACGGCGCGGGGCAGTGCCGCGCCATCCCTGGTTTCCTGGGCGAGCCCGGCGCGCGTGCTCGCTGTGCCACGGCGCATGCCACGCGCGAGCAGGATGGCTTCGTCTGGGTCTACTCCACGCCGGGCGTCGAGCCCACCACGGAGCCCTACCGCTTCCCGCTGCTGGAGGCGCGCGAATACACCACCGTGCGCCGCACGCTGCGGGCCCCCGGTTCGCTGCACTCCACGCTGGAGAACACGTTGGACGTGCCCCACACCGCGTACCTCCATGGCGGGCTGTTCCGCACCGAGGAGAAGCGGAACGAAATCGACGTGGTGGTGCGCCGGAGCGCGGACAAGGTGGAGGCCGAGTACATCGGCGAGCCGCGTCCCAGCGGGCTCGTGGGCCGGCTGCTCGCGCCGGGTGGCGGGGTGGTGCAGCACTTCGATCGCTTCCTGATGCCCTCCATCGCCCAGGTGGAGTACCGCATCGGTGACACCAGCCACATCATGGTGACCTCCGCGATGACGCCCGTGTCGGACTGGGACACGCTGGTGTACGCGGTGGTGACGTTCCGTCTGCCATTGCCCCGCTGGTTGGTGCGCGCGGCGCTCCCGCTCATCATGCCCGTGGCGCTCCACATCTTCGGGCAGGACGCGCGCATCCTCCGGCAGCAGACGGAGACCATCCGCCGCTTCGGCACGGAGGCCTATGCCTCCACGGAAATCGACGTGCTCGGTCCCGGCATCCTCCGCCTGCTGCGCGCCGCCGAGCGCGAGAAGCCCGGCGCCGTGGGGGACACGGTGCATGAAACACGACTGAAGATGCGGACCTGAGAGCCATTGCGACGCGGCGTGTCGTGAGACACGGTGGAGACACTGGGTCTCACGACACCTGGGTCGGTTCCATGTGTCTGAATGGAGCCCTGGGCTGAAACACTCGCACGCTGTTAGCGTGGCGCCCCCTCGCAATCCCCCCGGAGTCCCCATGCGGTTTCCCGTTCGCGCGGCGCTGGCAGGCGCGGCGCTGCTGTTCGCGCCCCAGGCGTTGGCCACCAACTACACCCTGTGGATTCACGGGAAGAACTCCGGAGGCACGAAGCCGGGCAACTACGCCGACTTCTCCGCCTGGGGGCCCGCGTCCACGGCTGCGGGGGTGAACAAGAAGGCCGTCAACTGGGACGGGCGGCAGCGCATTGGCGGGCAGAATGAGCGCATCCGGGATGCGCTCGACTGCTACTGCACCGGAGACAACTGGTGCTACATCGCAGTGCACAGCGCGGGGAACCTCCAGATTGGTTACGCGCTGGCGTTGTATGGCGGCTCGGCGCGCTACAAGAAGAACGCGACACCGAATGCCAGCGGTGTGTGTGGCAACACGGATGGGAAGACGCAGACGGGCTGGAACATCAAGTGGGTGAACGTGGCGTCGGGTGCCGCTGGTGGTAGCGAGCTGGCGGACATGGGCGAGTGGGCCGTGGATGACCCCATCGTCAGCGACCTCAAGACGACCACCGCGCGCGCCATGTACAACCACAACACCACGCGTGGCATCCGGTTCAACATGTACGCGGGCGCCAAGGGGAAGGTGTACTCGGGGCTCCTCCCGGGCCAGGACGACGACGCGGTGTCCTATCACTCCACGGGCGGCGTGTCGGGCAGCGCGGGCGGGGCCTACTGCAACCCGTCCGACTGGTTCTGCAATGACCTGACCACCGGCGCGAACGCGTGCGAGGGCGGCCAGGCCAAGTGGACCAACCACTTCGTGGCGTTCCGCGATGACGCCGAGTCCCACGGCCACGGCGCCAACGGAAAGTGGGAAGGCATTGTCGGCAAGGTGCGCGCCGACATGGTCACCAACGCGAAGTAGGCGCAGGTTCGCCGCCGCCCTGCGAGGACAGGGCGGCGGCTCTCCAGGCGGTGCGTCGTCTCAGTGCTCCCCTGGCGTCTGGGTCCGAGCAGCCTTCCGGGCGGCCAGCCGCTGCGTCACTCGCACCTGCCACCCGTGCACGAAGGCATAGAAGGTGGGCAGCACCAGCAGGGTGAACAGCGTGGAGGTGACGAGCCCGCCCACCATGACGACGGCCAGGGGGCGCTCCACTTCCGTGCCGTGCAGTGGCAGCACCAGCAGCGGCAGCAGGCCCAGGATGGCGGTGCCCGCCGTCATCAGCTTGGGGCGGACGCGGCCGATGCTTGCCTCTCGAATCGCCTCATCGAAGGGCTTGCCGTGCTGCATGAGCAGCTTCGTCTGCGCCACCAGCACCAGGCCATTCTGGACGGCAATGCCAAACAGGCCGATGAGGCCCACCAGGCTGGACACGTTCCACGTCTCCCCGGCGATGAGCAGCGCGAGGATGCCGCCGACGAAGGCGTCCGGCAGGGTGGCGATGATGACCAGCGACTCCGCCAGCGAGTCCAGCGCGAGGTACAGCAGGATGAACACCGCGAGCAGGGCCACCGCGATGGCGACCGTCATCGCCTGCGCGGCGCGCTGCTGGCTCTCCACCTTCCCGCCCACGTCCAGGAAGTAGCCGGTGGGCAGCTTCAGCTCCGCCGCCAGCCGCTCGCGCACCTCGGCCGCCGTGCTGCCCAAGTCCCTGCCCGCGACACTGGCCTCCACGGCGATGCGCCGGCTGCCCGCCTCGCGGCGGATGCTGCCCGCGCCGAAGGTCTCCTCGATGGTGGCCAGCTGGCTCAACGGGATGCGCGTGCCGTCATGCCCGTCCACCAGCAGACCCCGGATGGCGGTGGCGTCTCCCCGGCGGTGGTCCGCCAGCCGCAGCAGCAAGTCATAGCGGCGCTGGCCCTTCCACACCTGGGCGAACTCCTGGCCCACCATCCCCACCTTCACGGCGTGGATGACGTCTCCGGGTGTCAGGCCCACGCGCGCCACCGCGGCGCGATTCACGGTGATGCGCAGCTGGGGCAAGCCGGTCAGCTTCTCCGCGCGCAAGTCCTCCACTCCCTCCACCTTCGACATGATGGCCTGCGCCCGCTCCGCCAGTCCGGCCAGCGTCTCCAGCTCCGGTCCGAAGATGCGCACGGAGAGGTCCGCCGGGCTGCCGCCGAGCCCTTCATCGATGCGCATGCCCAGCGGCGTGGTGAACAGCGTCGACACGCCAGGGACCTGTCCCACCGCCTCACGCATCGCGGCCTCCAGGTCCTCCATCGAACGTCCCCGCTCCGGCTTGAGGATGACGAGCACGTCCGACAGCGTGTGCGGCATCGGGTCTTCCGTGCGTTCGGCACGGCCCGTGCGGCGCACCACGTCCTCCACCTCCGGGAACTTCAACAGCGCGTCCTCCACCAGGTGGTTGAGCCGGTCCACCTCCTCCAGCGAGGCCTCCGGCGGCAGCACCGTCTGGAGCAGCAGCGCGCCTTCATCCAGCTTCGGCATGAAGTCGCTGCCCACCACGAAGGCCAGCGAGAGGGCGGGCACGGTGATGGCCAAAGCTACCAGCCGCACGAGCCCCGCGTGGCGCATGCACGCCTCCAGCATGGGCGCGTAGACGTGTTTGATTTTGCGGATGACCCACACGTCCTCGGGCTGTCCTTCGCGGGGCGTGCGCAGGAAGAGCCCGGACGCCACCGGCACCAGCGTGAGGGCCAGTCCCAGCGACGCCGTCAGGCAGGCCACCACGGCCGCGGCGAGCGGCTGGTACATGCGCCCCTCGATGCCCGTCATGGCGAACAGGGGGATGAACACGGACACGACGATGAGCGTGGCGAAGGCGATGGGCCGGGCCATCTCCATGGACGCCGCCAGCGCCACTTCGCGTCGAGAGCGCTGGCCCTTCGCTTCACGCAGGCCGTGGACGATGTTCTCCGTGACGATGATGGCCGCGTCCACCAGCAGCCCCACGGCGATGGCCAGTCCGCCCAGTGTCATCGTGTTGATGCCGATGCCGGCGAACTTCAGCAGCACGCCCGCCAGCGCCAGGGACAGGGGCAGGGTGAGCGTGACGATGAGCGCCGCGCGCCAGTCCCCCAGGAGCAGGAAGAGCACGAGCACCACCAGCACCGCGCCCAGCAGGATGGCCCGGCTGACGCCGCCCAGCGCGGAGTCCACCAGCACCGACTGGTCATACACGATGCGAAGCTGCACACCGGGCGGCAGGCCCTGTTTCAACTCCTGGATGGCGACGCGGATGCCCGCCGTCACCCGCTGTGTGTCCGCGCCGAACTGCTTGATGACACGGCAGCTCACCACCTCGCCCTTCAGCCGGTGGGCGATGCCCCGGCGCACGGCGGGGGCCTCGCGGATGTCGGCCACGTCGCCCAGCAGCACGGGCGTGCTGTCGCGCACGGCGACCACGGTGTCGCGCAGGTCCTCCACGGACTCCGCGCGCCCCACCGCGCGCACCGTCCACTCCATGGGGCCCTGCACCACGAAGCCGCCCGAGGCGTTCAGGTTCGCGCCTTCCAGCGCGTGCTCCACCTGGTTCAGGGTGATGCCACGCGCCACCATCTGGTCCGGGTCGAGCTGCACCTGGAACTGGCGCAGGTAGCCACCCAGGCGCTCCACACCGGCGACACCGGGCACGGCGAGCAGCCGGTTCTTCACCTCGAACTCGGCCAAATCCCTCAGCGTCATCAGCTCCGCCGCGCCGGGCTCCGCTTCCAGGGTGAACTCGAACACCTCATTGAGTCGCCCGGTGAGGCTGGAGACCAGCGGCGCGTCCGTGCCGGGGGGGAGCTCACTCTGCGCCTGGGCCACGCGCTCGACGACGTACTGCCGGCTGCGGAAGTAGTCGGCGTCTGGCTCGAACTCCACCGTGAGCTGGGTGACGCCCAGCTGCGAGGTGGAGCGGATGCGGCGCACCTCGGGCAGGCCCGCGAGCGCCACCTCCATGGGGATGGCCACGGCCGTCTCCAACTCCTGCGCGCCCATCGCCGGGTTCTGCACGATGACGTTGAAGATGGGGGCGGACAGATCCGGGAACACGTCACGCGTCAGCCCCTGGAGCGCCACCGCGCCGAAGGCGGAGAGCGCCAGGGCCAGCATCACGGTGAGACCAGGCCGGGCGAAGGAGGACCGCAGGATGCGGTTCATCCAGGAGTCGGGGGCCTCAGTGCGCATGGCCGTCACTCCCTCCGCCGCTCAACTTCTCCGCCTCCGCCTTGAGGAGGAACGCGCCTTCCACCACCACCTGCTCGCCGGGCTTCAGGCCGGTGAGGACTTCCACGTCGCCGCCCAGCGTGCGGCCCCGGCCCACCTCGCGCCGCTCGAAGACGCCGCGCGCGTCCGTGGGCAGGAAGGCCACCCAGCCACCTTCCAGCCGCTGGAGCGCCGCCGCGGGCACGGCGGTGATGGGCGCTCCCGGGTCCCCCAATGGGATGTAGGCCGACGCGGACATGCCGGGCCGAAGTTGGCCGTCGGCGTTGTCCAGTTCCAGCCTCACGGGGATGGTGCGTGAAGTCGCATCCACGCGCTGCCCCACGTGGCCCACCTTCGCCATGAACTCCTGGCCCGGAAAGGCCGCGAAGGTGATGCGGGCCTGCGTGCCACGCTGGATGCGCACGGCGTCACGCTCGAAGGCGTGCACCACCAGCCACAGCGAGGACACGTCACCAATGCAGAACAGCGGCAGGTTGGGGTCCGCCATCTGCCCCATCCGCGCGGTGCGTTCGACGACGGTGCCGGACAGGGGGGCGCGCAGGACGAAGCCCGGAGGGACGTTGCCACCGCGCAGCTCTTCTTCGCTCACGCCCAGGGCCACCAGCTCCGCGCGCGCGGCGGCGACCGAGGCCTCGGCGGCGGCGGCCTCTGCTTCGGCGGCTTGTACGTCCTTGCGCGCGATGATGCGCTCGTCAGCGAGCGTGCGCTTGCGCTCGGCGGCCTGACGCGCGGCCTGGGCCTGGGCCTGGGCCGCTTGCAGCGACGCGCGCGCCTTGCCCAGCTCGGGGCTGCGCAGGTCCGCGAGCTTTTCGCCCTGCTTCACCTCCTGACCGGTGGTGACGAAGACGGCGCTCACGCGGGCGGCGATGGGGGAGGCCACCTCCGCGTAGGCGTCCTCGCTGAAGGTGAGCTCTCCCAGGACGGTGACATTCTCACCGCCCGGTCGCACGCCCACGGGCGCGGTGGTGATGCGCAAGTCTCTCAACATCTCCGACGCGATGCGGACGTGGGGCACGCCATGGTCGTCGTGGTGGGCACCTGCCTGGGCGGGGGGCTCGTCATGTCCGTGCTCTTGCTCGTCGTGCGGCGTCTCGCGCTTGCAGGCGGTGAGCAGGAAGAGGGCGGCCACTGCGGCGTGGAGGGGCTTCATGGAAGGGCTCCGGTCTCCACGGCCAGTTGGACGCGGGCGAGGGCTGCCTGGAGGAGGCTGTCGAGGTAGGCGGCACGCGCTTCCAGCGTGTCGCGGCGAACGAGGAGGAATTCGGCGAGGCCCATCTCTCCGGCTTCGTAGGAGCGGCGAGCGAGACTTTCGTTGTCACTGAGCAGCGGCAGTGCGTCGGCTTCCAGCAGCGTCACGGCTTCCAGCCGCTTGCGGTGCTGCACGCGCGCGGCCTCCACCTGGACGTCCACTTCCAACCGGGCCGCGGCCAGCAGGGATTGGAGCCGGCGCACGCGGGCCTCGCCCGTCACCCGGGCGTTGTCTCCCCGGTCGAAGAGCGGCAGCGGCACGCTGAGGGCGCCGAGGTAGGCGATTTCATTAATCTCCCGCTGGTACAGAAACCCCGCGGTGATGTCCGGCCAGACGCTCGCCCGGCCCATGCGGCGGTCGGCATCCGCCTGGGCGAGTTCCGCTTCCAACGCGGTGATATCGGGCCGCGCCGCCACGGTGTTTGTCTTCGCCTCCGTGTCAGGCTGGAGCGCGAGCACTCGCAGCTCACCGCGGATGGCGAACGGATGCGTGAGCGGAAGGCCCAACATCGCGCGCAACTGGTGGAGTTGGACGGCCTCGTCCCCCTCCGCGGTGGCCACCTCCGCGCGCATGCGGGCCAGGGACACGCGCGCCACGTTGACGTCCACCACGGGCACATCACCGGCCTCGAAGCGCCGCTGGGCGGAGTTCGCGGTCTCCCGGGCTGCGGCCTCGGCTTCTCGCGCGAGGCTCAGCCGCTCCCGCGCATGCAGCGCCTGGAGGAAGCGCGCGGCGACGTCGCCCAGCACCCGGCGCTCGGCGTCGCGCTGGCGGGCCGTCTCCATCTCCAGACCGGCGCGCGCGGACTCCCGGCGGGCGCCGCGCTTTCCACCCAGCTCGAAGGACTGGCTGATGCCCACGCTCAAGTCCACCCCACGCACGGCGGGGTGTCCCGGCGAGCCAGGGTCACTGCGCGGGCCCGCCTGGAGCTCGAAGGTGGGGTTGTCGTTCAGCAGCGACGCGGCGGCCGCCACGGGGCCCTGGGCCTCGGCGGCGCGGCCCGCGGCTTCCAGCAGTGCGGGTGCGCGCTGGCGGGCCAGGGCCAGGGTTTCTTCAAGAGACAGCGCGGCGTCGGCGGAGCCCGGCTGGGCCGCGGCGACACGCGGAAATAGGAGTGTGGCGGCGAGCCCGAAGGCTGCCACCGTGAGTGGATGGGGCACGGCGATGACCTCGCGAAAGGGAGGCGTGCGTCAGGTGGAGCGTGCCCCGCGATGACACACGGGCACACTTGTCCTGGCGGACGCGAGCGAACGAGACGGCGGACGCGACCTACGCGAGGGGTGCTATCGGGACGTGGAGGATGTCACCCCCGTCGGCCGACAACGGTTCGGCCTTCTCGTAGGCGACGCGCAAGGGCCGCGACACGAGCAGCACGAAGGAAGGCGGCGGGGCATGCGCGGCCACGGAGCGCACGTGGCTACAGCAGGTGCAGTCGATGCAGTCCGGGGCGCACTGCCCCTGGTCATCATCGTCCGGGCAGCTCTGCGTGCAGACCTCGCCCACCGCGCCAGTGAGGGTGGGCATCAAGCCCCCCAGGCCCGGGGCGAACAGGAACAGGCAGACGATGAGCCAGATTCGGAGCACGCAGGCGGCCTTCTACCACGTTTCCAAACGCAATGCGTGCGAGGGGCTCACACTCAGCGAGCCTCCTCGCACGCAGGGGAAGAAGACTGTCAGGAGATTCCCTTGCGCAGCCGGTTCCAATCGAAGTTGGGCGCCGGGTCGTTCTTGCGGCCCTTGGGCACCGCCACGTCGGCGTGGCCCACGATGTTCTTCATCGGAATGTTGTGCTGCTGCTTCAGGTAGCCGGTGAGCTGGGTGAGCGACTTGTACTGCGCCTCGGTGAAGGGCGTCTTGCCGCTGCCGTCGTTCACGATTTCGATGCCGATGGAGCGGTTGTTGATGTCGGAGGGCACGCCGTGCAGCTCGCCCTTGCCCGCGTGCCAGGCGCGCTTGTCGTCACCGACCAGCTGATAGATCTTCCCGTCGCGGTCCACCATGTAGTGCGCGGACACCTTGCTCTGCGGATTGCGCATCCATGACAGGTCGCCCGCGCCGTTGTTGGTCGCGGTGTGGTGCATGACGATGGTGTCGATCTTCGTCCCGCCGCGCGAGTTCTGGTTCGGCGAGGGCGCGTTGATGACCGCGGGCTTGGTGAACTTGCCGCCCGGGGTGGTGGGCGTGGTGGGGCCACTGGTGCCCAGTGCCTTCTTCAGCGCCGCGTGCGTGAGGTCACCGTAGAAGCCGGTGGCGGGCAGCTTGTTGTCCGCCTGGAACTTCTTCACCGCCGTTTCCGTCTGCGGACCGAAGGAGCCGGGACCGGTGGTCACCTGGGCCTTCGTCATGTAGCCCACCTTCACGAGCGCATCCTGCAGTTGCTTCACCTTGGGCCCGGAGTCGCCCTTGCGCAGGCCCGCGGGCGGCGCGGAGACCGTGGCGGCTGCTGCGGCGGCGGTGCGGGGGGCCTGCGCCTGAGTGGCGCGGAACACGGAGGAGAGCGAGGGCAGGCGAAGGCTCATGAGGGCTTCCAGGGGGTAGAGGCTGCGTGAATCTGCCCGGATTATCGGCGCCCAGTCCCCGGGAGTTGCGTAGCTCCCGGGGCGAACTTGAGTGGCTGGATTCAGCTGGATTGCACTTTTTCAGGCTGTCTGAGTTTCGGCGGGCAGGGGTGGCTCTCCTGTGCCTTCCTCTGGCTGTTCCTGGGGAAGGTGGCGCCGCTTCCAGAGGGCGAAGATGGCCGGATACACGGTCAGCTCGAGTAAAAACGACGTCACAAGGCCGCCCACCAGCGGCGCGGCGATGCGCTTCATCACGTCCGCGCCCGTGCCGGTGCTCCACAGCACGGGGAGCAGGCCAATCATGTCCGTCATCACCGTCATCAACTTGGGACGGATACGACGCGCCGCGCCATCAACGATGGTCTCCGTCAGGTCGGCCATGGAGCGCAGCCGTCCCTCCTGGTCCGCCTTCTTATGGGCCAGGGTGAGGTAGAGCAGCATCACCACGCCCGTCTCCGCGTCCAGCCCGGCCAGGGCGATGAGCCCCACCCACACGGCGATGCTCATGTTGTAGTCGAGCAGGTACAGCAGCCACACCGCGCCAATCAGGCTGAAGGGCACCGCCAGCAGGACGATGCCCATCTCCACCACGGACTTCGTGCTGAAGTACAGCAGCAGGCACACCAGCAGCAGGGTGACGGGAATCACCACCTTGAGCTTCTCGGTGGCGCGCTCGAAGTACTTGAACTGGCCGCTCCACTCCACGCGCACGCCGGTGGGCGTCTTCACCTCGCGCGCCACCGCCGCCTTCGCGTCCTTCACGTAGTCCGCGATGGGCCGCGCGGTGTCCACGAAGACGTAGGTGACGAGCTTGCCGCCCTCGCTGCGAATCATCGGCGGGCCCTGCACGAAGCGCACGTCCGCCACCTGGGCCAGCGGCACCTGCGCGCCGGCCGGGGTGGGGACCAGCACCTCCTTCAACAGCTCGGGGCTGTCGCGGTACTCACGCGCGTAGCGCACGTTGATGGGGTAGCGCTCGCGGCCCTCCACCGTCTGGGAGACGTTCTCTCCGCCGATGGCGCCCATCACCACCTCGTTGATGTCCTTCACGCCCAGGCCCAGGCGCGCGGCCTCTTCCCGCTTCACTCCGATGTCCACGTAGAAGCCGCCGGTGGAGCGGTCCGCGAACGCGCTGCGCGTGCCGGGCACCTGGGCCACGGCCTTTTCAATGGCCACCGCCGCCTGCTCCAGCGTGTCCAGGTTGTCGCCAAACACCTGGATGCCCAGCGGACTTCGGATGCCGGTGGCCAGCATCTCCGTGCGCGTCTGGATGGGCATCCAGAAGATGTTGGGCATGCCCGGGTACTGGAGCGTCTCGTCCATCTCCGCCAGCAGGGCTTCCCAGGTGAGGCCCTTGCGCCACTCGGACTTCGGCTTGAGCACCACCGTCGTCTCGAACATGGACAGGGGCGCCGGGTCCGTGGCCGTCTCCGCGCGGCCCGCCTTGCCGAAGACGCTGACCACCTCTGGAATGCGCTTCAGCTCCCCGTCCATGGACTGGAGGATGCGCGTGGCCTCGGTGATGGACATGCCCGGCGGCGAGGTGGGCATGTAGAGGATGGCGCCTTCGTTGAGCGGCGGCATGAACTCATGACCCAGCCGCATGAAGGCCGGAATCGTCATCGCCATGGCCACCACGGACAGCGCCACCACCACCTTGGCGTGCCGCACCACGAAGCGCACTACCGGCATGTAGAGGGCCACCAGCCAGCGGTTGAGGGGGTTCTCGTCCTCCCGGCGGATGCGTCCGCGGATGAAGAGCACCGCCAGCGCGGGCGTGAGCGTCACCGCCAGCACCGCGGCGAAGCCCATGGAGTACGTCTTCGTGTACGCCAGCGGCTTGAAGAGCCGGCCTTCGGTGGCCTCCAGCGTGAAGACGGGGAGGAAGGCGACGGTGAGCACCAGCAGCGTGCCGAAGATGGAGGGCCCCACCTCCTGCATCGCGGAGATGATGACCTCGCGCCGCTCGCCGGGGCGGCCTTCCGCCTCCCACGCCTCCAGCTTCTTGTGGATGTTCTCCACGATGATGATGGAGGCATCCACCATGGCGCCAATGGCGACGATGATGCCGCCCAGGCTCATGATGTTGGCGGTGAGCCCCTGGTAGTACATGGGGATGAAGGCGAGCAGCACCGCCAGAGGCAGCGTGAAGATGGTGACCAGCGCGCTGCGCGCGTGCATCAGGAAGAGGAAGATGATGAGGCTGACCACCAGCATCTCCTCCACCAGCGCCCGGCTGAGCGTGCTGATGGACTCCTCGATGAGCCCCGAGCGGTCATAGGTGACGACCAGCTCCACGCCCTCCGGCAGGCCCGCGCGCACCTCCTCCAGGCGCTCCTTCACCGCCTCGATGACGGTGAGCGCGTTCTCTCCGTAGCGCATGACGACGATGCCGCCGGCCACCTCGCCCTTGCCGTCCAGCTCCGCGACACCCCGGCGGATGTCCGGCCCCAGGCTCACCGTGGCCACGTTGCGCACCAGCACGGGCGTGCCGTCCTCGCTCACCTTCAGCGGGATGTTCTCGATGTCCTGCGTGGAGCGGATGTAGCCACGCCCTCGGATGATGTGTTCGTGGCCCGCGATTTCCATCACCCGGCCGCCCACGTCCTCGTTGGACTCGCGGACCGCGCGTGTCACCTCGCCCAGCGTCACGCCGTAGGCGCGCAGTTGGTTGGGGTCCACCTGCACCTGGTACTGCTTGACGATGCCGCCCACGCTGGCGACCTCCGCCACGCCGGGCACGCTGGACAGCGCGTAGCGCACGTTCCAGTCCTGGAGGCTGCGCAGGTCCGCCAGGGAGTGCTTGCCGCTCTCGTCCACGAGCGCGTACTGGAACACCCAGCCCACGCCGGTGGCGTCCGGACCCAGCATGGGCGTCACACCCGCGGGCAGGCGTCCGCGCGCCGTCTCCATGTATTCGAGCACGCGGCTGCGCGCCCAGTACATGTCCGTGCCGTCCTCGAAGATGACGTAGATGAAGGACATGCCGAACATGGACTGGCCACGTACGGCCTTCACCTTCGGCGCCGACAGCAGGGAGGAGGAGATGGGGTAGGTGATCTGGTCCTCGACCAGATCCGGCCCACGTCCCATCCATTCGGTGAAGACGATGACCTGCGTGTCGGACAGGTCGGGGATGGCGTCCAGCTTGGTGTTGCGAACCGCGTGGACGGCCCACGCCGCCAGGGCGCCCACCAGCAGGATGGTGAGGAACGGGTTGCGGGCGCACGCGCCGATGATTCGACCGATGAAGCCCTGTTCACCGTGCTCAGTGGGCTGCATGGCTGCCTCCGAAGGAGTCCGTGGCGGAGCGGATGCGGCTCTCCGCCGCGATGAGGAAGTTGCCGCTGGTGACGACGACGTCGCCGGGCGACAGGCCCTCCAGCACCTCGTAGGTGCCCTCTCCCCTGATGCCGAGCTTCACTTCCTGGGGCCGCAGCCGTCCCTCGCCCAGGTCCACGAACACCAGCCGCCGCGGGCCGGTGTAGATGACGGCCGAGTCGGGAATCTGGAGTCGCGCGCCGCCCTGCAGGACGAAGCGGACGTCCGCGTACATGTCCGGCTTCAGCTCCAGCTCCGGGTTGGGCAGCTCGATGCGGATGCGCCCCGTGCGCGTGGCGCCTTGCAAGGACGGGTACACGTAGCCGACGTGGCCCGCGTACTTCTTCCCAGGCAGGTAGGGCAGGGTGACTTCCACCGGCTGGCCCGGCTTCACGCGCGCCAGGTCCTGCTCGTACACGTCCGCCTCCACCCACACCTTCGCCAGCGGGGCGATGCGGAACAGGCGCTCACCGGCCTTCACCGCCGCGCCCTCCACCACGTTCTTCTCCATCACATAGCCGCTGGCGGGCGCCAGGAAGGGCATGTTCTCCACCGGCTGGCCTCGCTGGGCGACGCGCTCGATTTGCGCCGCGGACAGGCCCCACAGCTCCAGCCGCTTGCGCGCCGCGCCCACGAGTGACGCGTTGGCCGCGCTCTGGCTCTGACGCGCCAGCAGGTACTCCTGCTGCGCGGCGTAGAGCTCCGGGCTGTAGAGGGTGAAGAGGACGTCGCCCTTCTTCACCGGCTCGGCCGTGGCGTTGACGCGCAGCTCGTGGATGTAGCCGTCCAGCTTGAGGGTGACGTCCACCAGCGACTTCTCGTCGAAGGTGACGCGGCCGAGCGCGCGCAGGGACAGGTCCATGGGGGCCTGCGCCACCTTCGCCGTCTTCACGCCGATGCGCTGCCGCCGCAGGTCGTCCACCCGGATGATGCCGCTCTCCAGCTCGGCGCGGCTGACGGGTGTCAGGTCCATGCCGCAGATGGGGCACGCGCCCGGGCCGTGCTGCTTCACGGACGGGTGCATGGGGCAGGTGTAGTGCGCGATATCGCCCTCGCCGTGAGCACCGGCGGGAGCGGCCGAGCGCCACTCGCTGGTGGTGCCACACGCCAGCATGCGCCGGCCCATGTACGGGTTCTCCAGCTTGGGCTCGCGCTGGAGCCACTGATTCACCCCGTCCACCATGGGGCATTCGAAGACGTGCCAGTCCTCCTGGAGCCGCGGATCGGCGAACGCCAGGGCGATGAGCGCCTCACTCACGCGCGCGAAGTGCTGGCGCGCTGCCTCGGCGTCCTTCGCCGCAGCGAGGTGCGAGGCGCCGTCCGCGCCCTGCTGGAGCCAGGCCTTCAGCGGCGTGCCGTCACCCTGTGTGGCCTCGGCGGCCTGCTGGAGCGCGGCCTTCAGCTCTCCAGCCCTGGCCGCGAGTCCTTCCACGGCGTCCTGCGCGAGCAGGGCCCGTGCGCCTTCGTAGGCCTCGAAGGCCGCGCGCGTGTACTCCAGGGCGGCGTCGGGCAGGGGTGTGCCCGCGCGACCGTGGGCGTCATGCGTGGCGGGCGCGGTGCCGGTGTGAGACGTGGTGCCGAAGAACCAGCCCGCGAGGGGCCTCCAGGCCACGGCGGCGAGTACGGCGAGCGTCAGCACGCCCAGCCAGGGGGCGATGCGGCGGCGGTTCGGGGGGCTCATCGCGTCTCTCCGTTCCGGGGCAGACCCGGGGTGTGGCCCATGGCCTTGTCCAACTCCGCCCGGCGGCGCTGCACGTCCGCCAGGGCCGTCTGTTCACGCAGCTCCACGCGGCGCAGGCCGCGCTCCGCCTCGATGAGGACCTGGAAGCTGTTCTTGCCGCTCTCGAAGCCCGCGCGGGCGGCGGACACCTGGTCCTTCGCCGCGGGGACGAGCCGCTCCTGGAAGAGCGCCACCACCCGCCGCGTCTCCTCGGCACGCGAGCGCGCCTGCTCCACCTCGACGCGGATGTCGGAGATGAGCTGCTCTTCCTCCCGGCGCAGGCGCTTCAGGCCGGACTCGGCCTCCCGCACAGCGGCCTTCCGCTTGCCGAAGTCGAGCGGGATGTTGATGGTGACGCCCGCCATGAACTGGTGGGGCGTGTCCATCCACATGGAGTTGTACTCACCCATCACCATGACATCCGGGTAGTAGTCGCGCTTCGCGAGCCGGACGGCGGCCTCGCCTCCACCGAGCCGGGCCCGCAGGCCCTCCAGCTCCGGGCGCAGGCGCAGCGCTTCGTCTTGCAGCTGTTCGGCGGGCACGGACTCCGCGGCATGCGCGGGCATGGCCTCCGGCAGTGGCGGCAGCGGTGCCTGGGGGGCGCGGTGCAGCAGGCCGTTGAGCTGGGCGCGAAGCCGCTCGCGCTCGGCTTCGAACATCACCTGTTCGCGCAGCACCTCGCTCAGCTCCACCTCCGCTTGGAGCGGATCCTGCTGCGAGGCGCGGCCGGTGACGTATTGGGCCTCCGCGCTCTTCTTGAGCTGCCCGAGCAGCCGCAGGTGCTCCGCCGTGACGTCGAGCGAGCGCTCCACGACGAACAAGTCATCGAAGAGCGTGGAGGCCATGAGGGCCAGGCGCAGACGCAGGGCCTCGCGGTCCTCGCGCATCGCTTGCGCTTCCGCCAGTGCCATCTCCCCTCGCAGGCCGCGCTTGCCGGGGAAGGGGAGCTGCTGGCTCAGCCCCACGACCTGTCCGAAGGGCACGCTGCCAGTGATGCTCAGCGGCGCGACTTCATAGGTCAGCATCGGGTCTTCGAGCGCCGTCTCACGCGGGTAGCGTTCGAGACTGGCGCGCCACGCCTCACGCGCTGCTTCCAGCGAGGGGTTGCGCGCGAGCACCTGCCGCACCAGCTCCGCGCGCTCCAGCACGGGGGCGCTCGTGAAGGGCTCAGGTGCCTGTGCCTCCGGTGCCTGCCGGGCAACGGCTTCGAGTTGGGATTGATACCGCTGCTCATTGGCTCCGGCCGCGCCGGGGCCTAGCCACACGGCGACGCCGGTGGCGAGCACGGCCCGCGTGGCGGACCGCCTCCAGGTTCCATGGGGTGACATGACTTCCTGCTCCAGATGACGGGATACGAGCCTGTCGCCGGGAGAAGGACGTCACCGGCGGCGGGCGGAATCCGGCCGGTGGACACACGTCCACCTGCCAGGCCTCAGCGCTTGCGGGCCGGACGTCTCAAATAAGGTAGGAGCAGTGCTGCAGGTACAGCGGTGGCGCGGTGGAGTGATGCACGCCCCGGATGCGCACCCACGACGTGGGCAGGGCCTCGGGTGCTGGCGGCACCACGGGGACAGCCTGGGGAAGCACCGCCAGGGGTGTCAGCGCCCACGCATGGCGTGAGCTCGCGGTGACGGGCTCCGGCGCCGGGAGCTGCACGGCGAGTTCGCCGCAGCAGTCGTAGTGGTTGCCACGGATGCCCGCTTCCTGAGCGTCGGGCGCGGCCTTTTTCCGCTTCGACTGGGGGCAGACACACGTCAGGTCCAGCTTCACCGTGCCCTGGCAGAAGTGGAACAGCCCCTCGACCGCCCCCGCGATGGGAGGCAGCCCCAGGACCACCAGTAATGTCAGGACTCGGACGAGCATGAACGTGGGCTTGCCCAGCAGATAGCGCGGCGGGACGGCGCGTGCAACTCCGCACGCGTCACGCCATTCCCATTCAACTCATGCCGCGCCGCGTGCTGGCACGGGCTTGGGCTGGATTAGCTCGGTGGAGAAGTAGCGCTCCATGCGGTCGGGGAACACCGTCACCACCTGCGCCTCCGGGCCCAGTCGCTTCGCGGCTTCCACCGCGGCGACGTAGTTGAGGCCGGACGACGGTCCCACGGGGAAGCCGCGGCGGATGAGCGCCCTGGCGGTGCTCATGGCGACATCGTCCGACACGTCGATTTCAACGCGGCCCGGCATGTCCGCCTCGCGGTACAGCCGGGACATGCCATCCACCACGCCCGGGACGCGGGGGCTGAAGCTGCAACATTCGATGTCGCAGCCCAGGCCGGCGATGGGGCGCGCCACGAAGGCCGTCACCGGACAGCCTGCTTCCGCGAAGGCCTGGTACAGGCCCACCACGGTGCCGCCCGTGCCTACGCCGCTGACCACGCCGTGCACCAGCCCGCCCGGGATTTGCGACAGAATCTCCTGGCCCGTCCACACCCGGTGGGCCTCGGCGTTGTCCAGGTTCTCGAACTGACGCGGCGCGAAGGCCTTGCGCTCACGCGCCAACTCCTCCGCCTTCACGATGGCGCCGTGCACGCCGGCTTCGCGCGGCACCAGCACCACGTCACCACCATAGGCGCGGATGGTGAGGATGCGCTCCCCGGTGACGCCCTCCGGCATCACCGCGGTGAAGCGCAGGCCCATCTGGGCGCAAGCCAGCGCCAGGGCGATGCTCGTGGAGCCGCTGGACGCCTCGATGACCTCGCCGCCGGGGACCAGCTCCCCCTGGCGCCACGCCTTCTCCAGCATGTAGCGCGCGATGCGGTCCTTGGTGGAGCCGCTGGGGTTGAGGAACTCCAGCTTGCACCAGATGGTGGGGCCCTCCTCGTGGAGACGTACGGGGACGAGCGGAGTGGGACCCACGGCCTGGAGGAAGCGGCCGTCCGCGGGAAGAGGGCGACAGGGAGGGCGCATGCGGCCTTCCCTATCGCGAAACGGCTCGTTCGGCACGGGTCATGAACTTTTCGCTGGGTTCCTGGACAGTCGCTTGTCTGCCTGCTCCGACAGCGCTCCTGTTGGCATCCGTAACATCTGGCGTTCAGGCGGAGGCGCGGCTACGAAAGAGCCTGGCCCGCACACCTCCGTATGCCTCCCACTTCCGCGCTCATCCTCAACGTCAACGACGACGCGGCCAGCCGCTATGTCACCTCCCGCGTGCTGGGGCTGGCGGGCTTCCGCGTCGTGGACGCCGCTTCCGGGATGGAGGCGCTTGCCCTGGTGAACGAGGAGACGGACCTCGTCATCCTGGACGTGCGGCTGCCGGACATCAGCGGCCTGGAGGTGTGCCGGAGGTTGAAGGAGACGCCTCGCACACAGGGTGTCCTGGTGCTCCACCTGTCCGCACAGGCCGTGGGGCCGGGCGATCGGGCGCATGGCTTGGAGCACGGCGCGGACGGCTACCTGGTGGCGCCGGTGGACCCGGAGGAGCTGGTGGCCCAGGTCCACGCGCTGCTCCGGCTGCGCCAGGCCGAGCGCGAGGTGAAGGAGCTGTCCCGCGAGGTGGTGCACCAGCGCCAGCTCCTGGAGTTGGCCATCTCCTGCGCGGCGGACCCCATCGCGCTCTACGACGAGACCGGGCGCGTCCTGTCGGCCAATCAGTCCCTGTATGTCTCACGCGGCAGCCACGCCGTGCATGCACCGGGCAGGACACTGGATGAGATGCAGGCCGCGGACGGGGCGCTGACGCCGTACCTCGAACAGGTGCGGATGGCCTTGCGCACGGGGCACGTGCAGCGAGGCACCATCGCCTTGGAGTCGGACCGCGGCCCGCGGTACTTCGACTACGTGCTGTCGCCCGCGCTGGGGGCCAGCGGCGAGGTGCTGGCGGTGATGTCCTCTCTACGGGATGTCACGGAGTCGCGCAGCGCGGAGGAGTTCCGCGAGCAGTTCATCGGCATGTTGGGACATGACCTGCGCAACCCGCTCAACGCGTTGTCCATGTCCGCGCAGCAGCTGCGGCGCAAGGGCGGGTTGGACGAGCGCCAGGGCATGCTCACCGAGCGCATCCTCACCAGCGCCGAGCGCATGGACCGGATGATTCGCCAGCTGCTGGACTTCGCGCGCTCGCGGTTGGGCGGCGGCATTCCGGTGGTGCGCTCGTCGTGCGACGTGTTCGAGGTGGTGCGCCGCACCGTGGACGAGCTGCGCGCCAGCCATCCTGGCCGGGTGGTGCAGTTGGAGTCCAAGGGCGATGGCCTGGGGAAGTGGGACTCCGACCGACTGGAGCAGGCCGTGGGCAACCTGGTGGCCAACGCGCTGAAGTACAGTCCGGCGGAGAGCACCGTGTGGGTGGGCGCCGAGGGCTCCGAGCGCGAAGTGGTGCTGCGCATCCACAACCGCGGCACGCCCATCCCCCCGGAGGACCTGCCCCACGTCTTCGGCGCCTGGCGACGGGGCCGGCGCGCCGCCAGTGACGCGGGCGCGCCCAGCGGCCTGGGGCTCGGCCTCTACATCACCCGGCAGATTGTCCGGGCGCATGACGGGGACGCGCAGGTGGCCTCCAGTGCGACGGAGGGCACGACCTTCCTCATTCGCCTGCCGCGATGATGATTAGCTGACGATTGGGGCACCTCACGACTCCCCGCTTGGGGTTGCCGCTACCACCTTCCGTGCATGGCGTCAGACAAGCTCATTTTCGCTCAGTCCGTGGAAGCGCTCTTCGTGCGGGCGCTCGGGCCGTATCTCACCCGGGATGGACGCCAGCGCCTGAAGGCGGTGGGGCTCGACTTGTCGGAACCGCTGCGCCCCCAGTACACATTGGAGCAGTGGCGCGCCTTCCTGCGCGTGGCGGCGCAGGATGTCTTCCCGGCCCTGCCTCCGCACGAGGCCAGCTTCGAGTTGGGCGCGCGCTTCCTCCAGGGCTTCCGGCAGACGTCGGTGGGCCGGGCCAGCTTGTCGCTCGTCACCCAGTTGGGGCCGCGGCGCACGCTGGAGCGGGTGCCGTACAACGTTCGCGCCGGCAACAACTTCAATGAGGTCCGCGTGGAGGAGTCCACGCAGGACAGCGCCACGCTGTGGATGAAGGACGTCACGGCGGACACGCCGGACTTCGCCGCGGGCTTCCTGGCGGAGACGCTGCGGTCGGCGGGCGCGGGGCATGTAGAGGTGAAGCCCATCGCCTTCGACGGCACGGCGGCCACCTTCCGCATCACCTGGTCGAAGGCCGCCAGCCGTGCGCCCGTGGCCGGTGCCGGCCCCCGCAGCGTTCATTGAGGCGGGAGCGTCGCCATGACGGACTCAGGGCTGGCCGCGCTGGAGCACCTGTTCAGGGTGCACTGACGCTGGCCACCTGTCGTGCGCTGTCGCACGATGCCGACCGGACGCGCTCCCTGTCCGGAAGGAAGTCACCGCATGGCCAGGTTGCTCGTCGAGGACGTCCACGTCCGGCTCGGCACGAATGACATCCTGAAGGGCATCACCGCCGACTTCCGGGACGGCGAGGTGGTGGCGCTGCTGGGCCGCTCCGGCAGCGGCAAGTCCACGCTGCTGCGCTCCGTCGCTGGTTTGGAGACGCCGGCGCGCGGGCGCATCCACATTGGTGAACGCACGGTGTTCGACGCGGCGGCGAAGGTGAACCTGCCGCCAGAGCGGCGTGACCTGGGGCTGGTGTTCCAGTCCTACGCGCTGTGGCCGCACAAGACGGTGTTCGACAACGTGGCCTACGGCCTGCGGCTGCGCAAGCAGTCCCGCGAGCAGGTGGACCGGGCCGTGCGCGAGGTGCTCCAGGGCGTGGGCCTGGAGGGCTACGGCGACCGCTTCCCCAGCCAGCTCTCCGGCGGGCAGCAGCAGCGCGTGGCATTGGCGCGGGCGCTCGTCTACGGGCCGCCGCTGGTGCTCCTGGACGAGCCGCTGTCCAACTTGGACGCGAAGCTGCGGGAGGAGGCGCGCGTGTGGATTCGCGCGCTCATCAAGCGGCTGGGGCTCACCGCGCTCTTCGTCACCCATGACCAGGTGGAGGCCATGGCCATCGCGGACCGCATCATGCTGCTGGACGGCGGGCGGATGGTGCAGGACGGGACGCCGGAGCAGCTCTACACGGAGCCGAGGAGCCTGTTCGCCGCCGACTTCATGGGGGTGAACAACACGCTGTCAGGGCGCGTGGTGGAGCGCCGCGGCGGCGAGGCGCGGCTCCAGGTGGGAAGCCAGTCATTGTGGGGGCAGCGGCGTGGGGACGGCTCCGGTGGCGACACGGCCACGGGCGTCATCCGCGTGGAGGAGCTCCAGTTGGCATCCGGCCCCGGGGAGAACCGGCTCCCGGCCGCGCTGGCGAGCTCCATCTACGTGGGCGGGCGCTGGGAGCACCAGTTCCATGCCGCAGGGCAGACACTGCGCGCCTCGACGCGCCAGGTGTTGGCTCCGGGGGCCTACACGCTCGCGTTCCCCAAGGAGCGCCTCTGGATTTTCTGAGAGGCGCAGGGGCAGCGCGGTGCCTCATGGCGCGAGCCCGGTGGGCGCTGGCGCGGAGCGCTGCTCCGCGGCGGGCGTCAGGGCGGGGAAGGCGGTGTGCCGGTTCTTCCAGAAGGGCGCGTCGGGCCACCGTTGCTCCTCGCGGTAGGTGCTGCTTCGTCTGTGCAGGTGTTCGTTGAAGCGCAGATGAAGCGTTTGCTCGTAGGCGCAGAGCGCATCCACTTCACCGCGCAGGTATTGCTCCAGGGCTTCGGCGGCGAGGAGCGCGGAGTCCAGCGCGCTGAAGATACCCTGGGCGGACAGCGGGTCATGGGTGCAGGCCGCATCGCCTACGGCGAGCCAGCGCTCACCGTGCATCTGGTCGAGTTCGCCGACGAGCACGGGCGCCGCGACGAGAGGCTCTCCGGCGAAGTCGCAGGCCGCCAGCCTCGCCTGGGTGACGGGGGCTTGTTCGAGCAGGGCCGCCCACGGCTCCGGCGTCGCCCAGCGCAGTCCGTGCAAGGAATCTCCATCACCCACCAGGGTGACGGCGACACAGTCCGAGGGCAGTCGCGCGGAGTGCCACCAGCCTTCCGGACATGATTCCACCAAGGCATCCGTGGGGAATGATTCCCCTGGCCGGAGCTGGAACGCGCCATGAACGGTGAAGCAGCGGTCGCGGATGCGGCGCCGCGCGCCCTGGGTCATGGCGAAGGTGGCTTTCCATCCGGTCGCATCCACGACGAAGCGCGCCCGCAGCGTGAGCGCGCCCGTCTTGCGTTGGGAGAGGTGCAGCCGATAGCCCTCCTTCGCGATGGACTCGACGTCCAGCAGGGTCGTCAGGCGAAGGACGCGGACGCCTTGCCGGGCTGCCTCCAGGCTGAGCCGTTCGTCGAAGCGTGCCCGGTCCAGGTGCCAGGCGGAGCCCCAGGGCGACATCTGCGTGTCCTGGACTCTGGGCTCCGCGCGGCTCCAGCACGAGGACGTCCCGCGCGAGGCCAGGTGTCCATCGCGCAGGAAGCTGCTCCAGACACCGAGCCGGGACAGGGGAATGCGGAGGTCGGGTGACAAGGTCTCGCCCGAGCGGTGCGTGTCGTAATCAGTGCGCTCGAGCATGACGATGGACAGGAAGGGCGCCAGGTCTCGCAAGGCCACGGCCATGGCCGCGCCCGCTGGGCCGCCTCCGATGATGGCGACGTCGTAGGAAGCTTCGCTCATGGCGCGCCCCTCCGCGCGGCGGCGGGCGTCCCGTCGCGGCAGGGCTCAGGGCGCCTGGTTTCGACGGGGGCCCGGGGAATCTGGTGGGTGGGGCTCAAGTTTTCGCTCCTCATGTTCCGAGGTGCGATGTGCAAGGCACATTCCTCCTGGCGGCGATGCGCGGTGCATCCGCGCGTGTGCTCCGTGTCATGGACTTCCGCTGTGTGCGGTGGCCTGTGCCGGGCGGTGGATGACGCGTCACGCTGCTCCCGTGACGCGTCAGCGTCATGCCCGCACGCAAGGGTTGCGTCCCGCTGGGCCCTCGCCTGGTGGGGGGAACACCCGCGGTGGGGGCCTACTCACGACGTTCCGTCGCGTTGACGCCGGGCTGTACCTGTGTTCAGGCTAGTCCTGGAGGTGCCCATGGCCCCGCAGATCAGCCTCGACTTCGCCGCCGAGTGCGCGGCGCATCCGGCGCTGGCGCCGTTCCATCCGGTGGTGCGCCGCTGGTTCGCCGAGCGGCTGGGCGAGCCCAGCCGTCCCCAGGTAGAGGGCTGGCCGCTCATCCAGGCGGGCCAGGACGTGCTCATCGCCGCGCCCACGGGCAGTGGCAAGACGCTGACGGCGTTCCTCGCCGCGCTGGACGCGCTCTTCCGGCTGGCGCTGGAAGGCACGCTGCCGGACTGCACGCAGGTGCTCTACGTGTCGCCGCTCAAGGCGCTGGGCAACGACGTGCAGAAGAACCTGCTCCAGCCGCTGGAGGAGCTGCTCGCCCGGGCCCGCGCGGAGGGCTTCCGTCCGCAGGAGCTGCGCGTCCAGGTGCGCAGCGGAGACACTCCGGCCTCCGAGCGCGCCCAGATGGTGCGCCGTCCGCCGCACATCCTCATCACCACGCCGGAGTCCTTCTACCTCTACCTCACGGCGGAGAAGGCGCGCGCCACGCTGCGCGCGGTGCGCACCGTCATCGTGGACGAAATCCACGCCCTGGCGCGCGACAAGCGGGGCAGCCACTTCGCGCTGTCGCTGGAGCGGCTCAAGGCGCTCACGGACGTGCGGCCCCAGCTCATCGGCCTGTCGGCGACGCAGAAGCCGCTGGACGCCATCGCCGGGTTCCTCACCGGCGCCTCCCACCGGGACTGCAATCGGGTGGAGGTGGGCCACCTGCGCCCGTGGGATTTGACGCTGGAGATTCCAGACGCGGAGCTGTCGTCGTTGGCCAGCCACGAGATGTGGGGGCAGGTCTACGACCGGCTGGTGGCGCTGACGGGGGCGCACCGCACGACGCTCGTCTTCGTCAACACGCGGAAGATGGCGGAGCGCGTGGCGCACGACCTGGGCGAACGCCTGGGCGAGGGTACTGTGGCGGCGCACCACGGCAGCATGTCGCGCGAAATCCGTCTGGCCGCGGAGGAGAAGCTGAAGTCCGGGCAGCTGCGGGCCATGGTGGCCACCGCGTCGCTGGAGCTGGGCATCGACGTGGGCAACGTGGACCTGGTGGTGCAACTGGGCAGCACGCGCGCCATCTCCGTGTTGCTCCAGCGCGTGGGCCGCGCGGGCCACCACAAGGCGGGCATCTCCAAGGGCATCCTCTTCGCGATGACGCGCGATGAGTTGATGGAGTGCACCGCGCTCCTCAACGCCGTGCGTGAGGGAGACCTGGACGCGGTGCGGATTCCGGAGAAGCCGCTGGACGTGCTGGCGCAGCAGATTGTCGCCGCGTGCGCCTGCGAGGAGTGGGACGAACGCGCGCTCTTCAGCCTCTTCCAGCGTGCATACTCGTATCGCAACCTCACCTGGGAGGAGTACCAGGGCGTGCTGGAGTTGCTGTCCGAAGGCGTGGCGGCACGCCGGGGCCGCGCGGGCATCCACCTCCACAGGGACCGGGTGAACCAGCGCCTCAAGGGCCGGCGCGGCGTGCGCATCACCGCGCTCACCAATGGCGGCGCCATCCCGGACACCTTCACCTTCAACGTCACCGCCGAGCCGGAGGGCAAGGTGGTGGGCACGCTGGACGAGGACTTCGCGGTGGAGTCCTCGCCCGGGGACATCTTCCTCTTGGGCAGCACTGCGTGGCGCATCCAACGCGTGTCGGGCAGCACGGTGCAGGTGGAGGACGCGCGCGGCGCGCCGCCCAACGTGCCCTTCTGGCGCGGCGAGGCGCCGGGCCGCACGGACGAGCTGTCGCTCCAGGTGGGCCGCCTGCGCGAGGAACTCACGTCGCGCGAGGATGCGCCGACGTTCCTCCAGAAGGAGCTGCGCATGCCGCCGCCCGCGGTGGACGCGCTGATGGGCTACCTGCGCACGGGGCAGAAGATGCTCGACGCGGTGCCCAGCCACACCACGGTGGTGGCCGAGCGCTTCTTCGACGAGGCGGGCGGCATGCAGCTCATCATCCACGCGCCCTTCGGCAGCCGCATCAACCGCGCGTGGGGCCTGGCGCTGCGCAAGCGCTTCTGCCGCTCGTTCGACTTCGAACTCCAGGCGGCGGCGACGGAGGACGGCATCCTCCTGTCGCTGGGTGAGCAGCACTCCTTTCCGCTGGCGGAGATTTTCGACTTCCTCCACCCGGACCACGTGGAGGAGGTGCTGGTGCAGGCGGTGCTCCAGGCGCCGATTTTCGGCACGCGCTTCCGGTGGGTGGCCACGCGGTCGCTCGCGCTGCACCGGATGATGGGGGGCAAGCGCGTGGCGCCCAACCTCCAGCGCGCCCGCAGCGAGGACCTGCTGGCGTCGGTGTTCCCGGAGCAGGTGGGCTGCCAGGACAACCACGGCGGCGGCGACCTGGAGCTGCCGGACCATCCGCTGGTGAAGCAGACCATGGATGACTGCCTGCGCGAGGCCATGGACGTGGACGGCCTGCGCGAGGTGCTGCGCGGCATGCGGGATGGCCGCATCCGCCTGCTGGCGCGCGACGTGCCGGAGCCCAGCCTCTTCGCGCACGCGATGATTCACAGCCAGCCCTACACCTTCCTGGATGACGCGCCCGCCGAGGAGCGCCGCGTGCGCAACGTGGCCCTGCGCCGCGCCATGCCCGCCGAGGACGTGACGGCCTTCGGCGCGCTGGACGCGGCGGCGATTGCCACGGTGGTGGCGGACGCCGCCCCGCCCATGCGCGACGAGGACGAGCTGCACGACGCGCTGTTGCAGCTGATTCTGCTGCCCGCCGCGGAGGTGCCGCGCGGCATGGCGACGCCCCTGTTCGAGCAGGGCCGGGTGGCGTGGATGGACCTGCCCGCGGGCCGCTTCCTGGTGTCGGCGGAGCGGGGCAGCGCGCTGCGGGTGCTCTTCCCGGACGCGCCCATGCAGCCGCCGCTGCCGGTGCTGGCGCATGACCGGCCCGTGGAGCGGGACGCCGCCGTGCTCCAGGTGGTGCGCGGACGCATGGAGATGCTGGGGCCCACCACGGTGGCGGAGCTGGCTCGGCTCGTCGTGCTGGACGAGGACTCCGTCAACGCGGCCATGCACCAACTGGAGGCCCAGGGCAACGTGCTGCGAGGCCGCTTCCGTCCGCAGGAGGTCCCGCTGTCGGATGGAGCCAGCCCGCCGCTGGAGTGGTGTGACCGGCGCCTGCTCCAGCGCATCCACCGGCTGACGGTGGGGCGGCTGCGCAAGGAAATCGAGCCGCTGAGCGCGCAGGACTTCATGCGCTTCCTCTTCCGGTGGCACCACCTGGAGGAACTGGACGCGCTGCGGGGCTCCACGGGGCTGCTCAAGGCGGTGCGGCTGCTGCAGGGCTATGAGGCGCCTGCGTCCGCGTGGGAGCGCTTCCTTCTGCCCGCGCGCATGCGCGGCTACACGCCGGACCTGCTGGAGCGGGCCTGCTACGCCGGTGAGGTGGCCTGGGGCCGCCTGACGACGAAGGAGGCGAAGCCCACGCCGGGGCCTCGCCGGGGCGCGCCGGTGACGCCGCCGGAGCCCGCGCCCACGCGCTCGCGAGCGTCGCCCACGCGCAACGCGTCGTTGACCTTCACCCTTCGCGAGGACCTGGAGTGGATGCTCACCGCGGCGCGGCCTCACGCGGTGCTGTCGGACGGGGACGTGTGGACGCCGCCGGACTTGAGCGCGGCCGCCAAGGACGTGGTCGCGGTGCTGGAGCGGCGCGGCGCCTGCTTCTTCCAGGACCTGGTGTCACGCGCGCGGCGCCTGCCCGCCGAAATCGAGGACGCGCTGTGGGAGTTGGTGGCGCGCGGGCTGGTGACGGCGGACGCGGTGCAGAACCTGCGCGTGCTCCAGAGCCCGGCGCACCGCAAGCGGCAGAAGCTGCTCCAACGCGGAGGCCCTGGCCGCTGGAGCCTGCTGGCGCCCGCGGAGCCGAAGTCGCAAGACGAGGTGCTGGACTCGCTGGCGCGCCTCTTCCTCCAGCGTTACGGCATTGTCTGGCGCGACCTGGTGATGCGCGAGGCGCTGGCGCCCACGTGGCGCGAGCTGCTCTTCGTGTACCGCCGCATGGAAGCGCGCGGCGAGGTGCGCGGTGGTCGTTTCGTATCGGGCTTCGTGGGCGAGCAGTTCGCCCTGCCAGAGGCGGTGGACATGGCGCGTTCGGTGCGCCGTCAGCCCCCGTCCGGCGTGCGGGTGCAACTGTCCGGTGTCGACCCGCTCAACCTCACGGGCGTGGTGACGCCCGGGCCGCGGGTGCCGGCGATGCCGGGCAACGTGGTGACGTACGTGGACGGCGTGCCGCGAGATGTCGGCGCACTGGACGATACGGCCGACGGCAGCGTTGGAGAGGACACGGAAGACGGCGGCGAGGTGATGGCGAGCTGAGTGGCGAGGCCCCGCCGGACAGCGAATGCTAGGGTGCCGCCCCTTTCGTTTCTTTCGAGGGGTTGCCCGAATGCGTCGCCTGTTGTTGATGGGACTGTTGCTGCTCTCCGCCACCTCCTGTTCAGGCGACGACGAAGACCCGGGGAAGCAGCCCTCCCGGACCGGGCGCATCCAGGGGACGCTGACGCCTTTCCGGAGCAGCGAGCGGTCCGCTGGCGACAGTGCCTCCCAGACGGTGCGCTCGCCGTTTCGCGCGGGTGAGCTGGAGAAGCTGAAGGAGACGCTGCGGGGGATGCACGCGGGGCGCTCGCGCGAGCCGCGGGTGGCGCCGAAGGCCGTGCCGGGGCTTCCCATCGTCCCGTCGCAGTCGGGCGCCGCGCCGCTCGAGCGGGCCTCCCGCGAGGACCCCTCGATTCCCGGAGACGTCATCCTCCGCTTCGAGGAAGCGGGCCTGTCACCGGAGCGCGTGCTGGCGGCGGTACAGCGCCCGGGCTTCCGCGCGGTGCACAAGGGCTATGCCAGTGAGTACTTGCACCTGGTGGGCTACGAGCCGCTGGATGGCAAGGCGGTGACGGCCGCGAAGACGCAGGAGTGGGCGGCGCAGCTCGCCCGGGTGCCGGGCGTGACGTACGCGGTGCGCAATGAGCGGATGCGGGCGACGGCGGCGCCGAACGACCGGGGCTACAGCCTCCAGTGGCACTACCCCACGCTCAACCTGCCGGCCGCGTGGGACCTGGTGCCGGACGCGTCCAGCGTGGTGGTGGCCGTCCTCGACAGCGGCATCGTTCCGCACCCGGACCTCACCAACGTGCTGCCGGGTTACGACATGATTTCGGACCCGGAGAACGCGGGTGACGGCGACGGCCGGGACAGCGACCCGCGGGACGAAGGCGGGGACACGCCCAGCGGCGGCTCGTCGTGGCACGGCTCGCACGTGGCGGGCACCATCTCCGCGGACACGAACAACCAGGTGGGCGTCGCGGGCGTGGCCTGGAACGCCCGGCTGCTTCCCGTGCGGGTGCTGGGGAAGAAGGGCGGGAGCAGCTTCGACATCGCCGCGGCCATCACCTGGGCCACGGGCGGCACCGTGCCGGGCGTGCCGGACAATCCCAATCCCGCGAAGGTGGTGAACATGAGCCTGGGGGGCAGCGCGCCACCGCAGGCCCTGTACCAGGGCGCCATCGACGAGGCCTTGGGACGCGGGGCCATCATCGTCGTCGCCGCGGGCAACGAGGACGTGGATGCGCGCAACAGCACGCCGTGCAACCAGCAGAACGTCATCTGCGTGGGCTCCACCAGTCTGGCGGGGCAGCGCAGCAGCTTCTCCAACTACGGCGTGGACGTGGACGTGGTGGCGTCTGGCGGGGAGATGCGCGAGGACCTGAACGGCGACGGCTATCCGGACGGTGTGCTGTCCACGGTGCTGGATGAGAACGGGCAGCCGGCCTATGCCTTCTCGCAGGGCACCAGCATGGCGGCACCCCACGTCGCGGGCGTGGTGGCGCTGATGGCGGCGTTGCGACCGGACCTGCCGGCCGCGCTGGCGGAGAGCATCTTGAAGGAAACCGCCACGCCGCTCACCAACGCGCAGTGCCCGGAAGGCTGCGGCGCGGGGCTCGTCAACGCGCGCGCGGCGCTGGCTCGCATCGCCAACGTGGACCCCGGCACGTTGGACCCTCAGCTCAACGTGACGACGTCCACGCTGTTCTTCCGGGGCAGTGGCACGCAGCAGCTCACCCTCAGCAACGTGGGCGGCAACCGGGGTGGCGATTTGACGGTGTCGGCCAGCGTCAGTGGGCCCAATGCCTCGGCGGTGTCATTCCCGCAGGGCAGCACGGTGCGGGTGCCCGCCTTCGGCTCGGCCTCGCTGAGTGTGGCGGTGGATGCATCCGGGCTGGCCGGAGGGGACACCGTGGTGACGCTGAGCCTGGTGGGCTCGGGGACGGCGGGCTCGGCGACGGTGGCGGTGAAGATTGGCGTGGCGGGCGCCGCCAATGACCTGGACGCACTGATTGCGTTCGTGTGGCAGGACGCGCGAGGGGAGTGGCAGGCCTCGGAGGACGCCATTGCCGTCGCGCGCGCCTCGGCGGACTACGCGTACAGCATCTCCCTGGCGCCGCGGACGTACTTCGCGCTGGCCACCATCGACGACGACCAGGATGGCAACTTCTTCGAGGACGGCGAGCGCACCGGCTACTGGCGCAACGTGGACTCCTTCGAGCCGCTGGAACTGGAGGCGGGCGACCGCATCGAGAACGTGAGCTTCGACCTGATTCCCCTGGCGCCCATCGATGATGACCCGGCGCTGGTGGTGGGCCGTGCGTGCGGCTCCAACGTGGACTGTCCCGGGGGCGTGTGCGTGACGGACTATCCGGGCGGGTACTGCTCCATGGATTGCACCCGCTCCGCGTGTCCGGCGGGTTCGCGGTGCTCCATCGTGGATTCCTCCTCGGGCCTCAAGGCATGTCTGGCGACCTGCACGCGGCAGGTGGGAACGGGGCAGGGGGACTGCCGCTCCGGGTACGTCTGCTACAGCGACGGCACGGGTTCGGGGGCGTGCCAGCCCAACTGCCGCACCTCCGGCCTGACGTGTGAGCTGGGACGGACGTGCATGGCCAGCGGCTTCTGCCTGTGAGGTTCGGGTGGGAGGGCTGGGCCGTTCAGCGGCACTCCCGCTCCCGGAACACCACGCCGTCCAACTTCAGTCGCGCCGCCACGTCGACGAAGCGCTCCGTGGCGAGGATGACCGTCCATGCGTCTTCCATGCGGAAGAGGTCCGCGCTGGCGGGGAATGAGGACGCCTGGAGGATGATGGGTTGGGGTAGGTCGAACGGCTCGCTACCGCAGGTCGGGCAGGGGGGCTTCCGGTTTGCCGGGAGGCAGTCGGGATGGAGTCGCCCGTGCAACTCCAGTTGCAGTTCCATCAGGTCCGGCGGGTTCTTGCCACGGAAGCGGACGTCGACAGCCTGACCTGTGAGCCCTCGCAATCCGTGGGATTGCAACGCCTCCAAGGTTTCGCGCCGGAGCAGGATGGTCCAGGGGTTCTGCATGTAGAACGGACCGAAGCGGCCCATGCCAGGGCCTGTCAGCGGGCCGAATTGTGCCCCTGGCTCGAGTCGTGCCCATGCCGGAGTGAATGGTCGCACCCGCTCCACGAGCTTCAGCACCGTATCGCGCGGCACGGGCCTGGGGTCGGAGAGGGCTTGTTGCTCCCTGGCAGGAAGGCTGGATAGGTCGACGCAGGGGTAGGCGAGGGCGGGGGAGCCGCCTCCCGCGCGGCATGTCGGGCAGGGCTGTACGCCCGGTAGTCCCCAGCGATGAATGGCGTCAATGCTGCCCGTGTAACCAGCGGCCGTGTCTTCCTCGACTTCAAATACCTTCACGAGCGTTCCTGGGATGGGGGCTTCCTGGGGCGGTCAGGGGCTTTGGAATTGGGGGCCGTGCTGGTACGGCGCAACGGACGTGTTGTACGGCACCACGGGGCCGGTCAGCTCGAATTGGAAGATGAGCTCGACGGCCTTGCGGTGAAACACTTCGGGAGGAAGGGGGCCGCTTCGTTTGGCCCTCATGAAGTCGCGCCAGGCTTGATTCCACATGCCGCCACGGCCCGTGCCGCGTTGGGGAAACAGGTGGTGCTTCACGAGCTTGCCCGGTACGCGGGGGATGGCGGGAAGAAATCCCTGGCGGTAGCGGAAGTGGAACGTCATCCGCGGCCGTGCGCCCGGATGGATGCCCATGTTTCGCCAATTGCGGAAGGCGGGAGGGCGGTAGGTCCGAGCCAGCTCTACCACAGGGGCTGGAGATGACTGCGCCACCGTGTTGGCGTCGACATCCCCGCATTCGAAGATGCCGCACAGTCCCCCATCGCACGCAAGCACGACACAATGGCCGTCGTCCGAGGATGCACACGACTCCGCATGTTCGCCGTCCTCCAGGACGTACGCCGCGGGTGGAGTCGCCGCGCACGCACAGAGGACGAGGAGTGGCAGTAGCGTCATGGCCCTTCGAGGGAAGGATGGCATGGCGTTCGATGCTAGCTGACGGCGGCAGCGGGGCCTGCTTGAGGCTGGCCGTGACGTCTGGTGGTCGCTCGAGAGCCCGTGTCCAGAGCGCCCGAGGGGTAGAGAGGTGGACACTTGGCCACAGTTCCCAATTCCCACCGGGCAGTGACAGCGGCATCGTGCAAGCACCTTGTCCTTGATGCAGCGACTGAAGAGTGAGACGCGCCCGCACCACGAGCGCACCGAGGCCCAGGTGCGATTGATGGATGCGGACCTGACGCCCACGGCGTACCGACGTCACCTGGAAGCGCTTCACGGCTTCTACGTTCCGCTGGAGAGCCGGCTCGCCGGGCTGGGCCTTGAAGCGGTTCCTGGCCTGTCCGTTCACGCGCGTTGGAAGGTTCCTCTCCTGAAGGAGGACCTTCGCGCGCTTGGCCACGACGACGCCTCGCTCGAACAGTTGCCACACTGCGCGGGGTTGCCCTCGCTGGCGGGGGGGCCCGAGGCCCTGGGCTGCCTCTACGTGCTGGAAGGCTCCACGCTGGGCGGCCAGCTCATCCTCCGGCACCTGCGCCGCCACTTCGACGGCGTGCCTCTGGGCGACTTCTCCTTCTTCCGCGCGTACGGAGATGAGGTCGGGCCCCGGTGGCGTGCCTTCGGTGACGCCGTCAACCAGGCCTCCGCCGCCGCGACGGAAGACACCTTCGATGCCCGCGTGGTGACAGGCGCGCAGGACACCTTCGACGCCTTCGCTGACTGGCTGCGACAGGGACAGGCACCTGCCTCCGTCTCCGCCTGACATCGACCTGGGGCGGTGCGCTCGGGAGCCCCTCCACCTGACTGCTTCGTCGACGCCCTGATTCAGCGCGTCACAGGACGGCGGGCGCGCTGCCACGCAGCATGAAGTACACGACGACGCCCGTCACCGACACGTAGACCCAGATGGGCGCCAGCCACCGCGTCACCTTGCGGTGTCGCACGAAGTCCTTGCGCCACGTGAAGTAGAAGGCCACCAGCGCCATGGGCACCACGGGCATGGACAGCAGCACGTGGCTGGCCAGGATGCACAGGTACAGCCCGCGCCAGTCCCCCACATAACGCGTGTCGCCATGCACGAAGTGGTAGGACAGGTAGCAGACCAGGAAGAGCGCGGACGCGGTGAAGGCCGACACCATCAGATACTGGTGGGCCTGCCGCGCGCCCCGTTTGATCGCCACCCACCCGCCGATGAGCAGCGCCGCGGCCGTGGCGTTGAGGCCCGCGTTCACTGCCGGGAGGAAGCGCAGGTTCACCCCGTCCACCGGGCCGCCGCCGCGCACCAGCAGAATCCACCCGATGAACGCCAACGCCAGCGCGGACACCACGGCGGTGAAGATGAAGAAGGCCCGGTCACTCACCCGGGGCTGCAGCGCGGCAGGGGCGGCGTTCGACATGGGGCCCTATTTCTCGCGCGGCGGGCTTCGTTGCAACCCCTGCTAACTGGTTGACACTATTAGGGAATCCACGTGGGATGGAAAGTTTCATTAGGCATTACTGGAACTTGAAACGGTAATTCCTGCATACTGAGAGTGGTCCCCCCCCGACCCCCCCTTCCGGAGGTCCCCCGTGCTCCGTGTGCGCTACCTTGCCTGCTTGGCTGGTGCCGCCTTGCTGCTGGCCCAGCCAGCCTCCGCTCAAGAGGAGGCTGTCTGTTCACCAGTTGTCGCGAAGGTGCCCCTGGAACGGCATCTCCGGCAGCTGTCGCTGGACCTGCTCGGCCGTCCTCCCACCTACGAGGAGTACCAGGCCGCCCAGGCCAAGGGCTCCATCGACGTGGAAGACATCCGCGCGATGATGACGAAGGACGAGTTCAACGCGCGCATCCGCAACTACCACCGCTCGTTGCTGCGCTCGAACCTCTCCGGAAGTCTCAACAACAACCAGAACTCGCGGGTGACGGGTAACGGCATCACCGCCGCTTATGGCGTGGCGGGCAATCCCGCCGCGACGCTGCGCGGCGCGAATAGCGCGACGTGTAACTCAGACATCGCGCAGGACCAGTGCCTCACGGCGGAGCAGCCGGACGCGCACGCGGCGCCGCTCACCGAGCGTCCCCGGACGAAGTGCCACGACGACGAAGGCGTGCCGCTGGCCGTCAGCTACGACTACGACACGAACTACTACGCGTGTACGCCGCTCGCGCCGACCACGCCGGATGGCACGGCGAAGTGCTCGGACCTGCTGAGCACCAGCCACCCGAAGCACGAGTACCTCTTCTTCTGCGATCAGCGCGGCTCGGGCAGCAGCGCGGGGGCCTTCATCTGCGAGCCAGACCCGGAGAAGGCCACGACCCGGGCGCTGACGGTGAAGGAGATGGATGGCGCCAAGATCAAGGCGTTCAAGCACCCGAACCCGGACTCCAAGCCGGCGCTCACCGAGCTGAGGCGCTGCACGCTGGACCTGGAGCTGCGCAGCGGACTCAAGGGCAACTACGGGGTTCAGCGCGGCTGCGTCCTGCGCGAGGGCTTCGTGAACAAGGCCGCGCCCTACTGGGCCACTGACAAGACGCCGGAGAGCGTCAAGGTGTGCGCCATCGACGCGCAGGAGCGGACCCACAACCCCTGGAACATGGCGTCCTGTGAGACGTCCCGCTTCTCCACCGACCGCAGCTGCGGCTGCGGCGTGGGCATGCGCCGCTGCGAGACGCCCGCCATCACCGCGCAGGACATCCGGGACGTGCACAGCCTGCGCGTGGCCGCCTTCAACGACGAGCCGCTGCGCATCGCCGAGTCGGTGGTGCAGCGCGACGAGCCCTACTTCAACATCCTCACCACGCGCCGCTCGTTCATGAACGGCACCCTGTCCGAGTACTTCCGCAACCAGCAGGGCGTGGGCGTCTTCAACGTGACGACGCCCGCCGCGCAGGGCGCCGTGCCGGCGGTGCCTTACAACGACACGGAGGCGTGGGCGGAGTACACGCGTGACGAGGGGCACGCGGGCGTGCTCACTACGCCGTCCTACCTCTACCGCTTCCCCACGCACCGCGCGCGGGTGAACCACTTCTACGAAGCCTTCCTCTGCAAGACGTTCGCGCCGCCGCCGGGGGCTTCGTCGCCCGCGCCGGAGGACGCGTGCAACCGCGAGAACAACCTGGCGGTGCGCTGCGGCTGCAACTACTGCCACGCCACCATCGAGCCCACCGGCGCGCACTGGGGCCGTTACGCGGAGCGCTCCGCGCAGTTCCTCGCGCCCGACCAGTTCCCTCGCTACGACCCGAAGTGCCGCGACTGCGCCCTCAACGGGGACACCAACTGCGGCGGCGAGTGCAGCCAGTACATCATGCAGGCCTACGACGGTGACGGCGCCAGCAGCCTGGGCATGCTCAAGACGTACCTGTACCGCACGGCGGACGAGGAGCAGAACATCGAGGCCGGTCCCGCGCTGCTGGTGCAGAAGATGCTCCAGTCGGGTGACCTGGAGCGCTGCACGGTGCGGCGCATCTGGACCGAGTTCCTCGGCCGCCCGATGACGGCGGAGGAGCAGCGCATGTACCTGGTGCCCTTCGCGCAGGACTTCGCGCGCAACGGCCACCGCCTCAAGGCGCTCATCGAGCGAGTGGTGACGTCCGACGCCTACCGGAGGATTGACTGATGCGCCGCTTCGTCTTGACCGCCGCGCTGCTCGCGCTGGCCACCGGTTGCACGAAGGATGACACGCAGCCCGCGGACGGCATCATCGAGCCCATCCCCAACCCGCATCAGCCCGGGGACTTCACGCCCCTGCCGGACCCCGAGGCCCAGGGCGGCAGCGTGGGCCGCGCCCCGCGCCGGCTCACCGTGGCCCAGTTGGACGCCGCCATCGTCGGGGCGGTGGGGCAGCGCTGGAGCGAGCTGGACTCGCGCGCCACGTCCATGGGGCGCGCGGACTACGCCCTGGTGGTGAGCGAGAACACCGAGCCCAACCTGGTGTTCGCCAAGTTCCTGGAGGACGGCGCGCGCAAGGTGTGCATCAGCCAGGCGTCCGCGGAGATGCGCATGACGGACGCGTCGGCCCGCACCATGGGCCGGCTGCTGCCGGAGAAGTGGGATGACCTGACGAAGCTGACGGACGCGGAGGTGCGCGCGCAGCTCGTCTATATGTCCACCCGCTTCTGGGGCGCGCCGCTGTCGGGCGAAGAGCTCACGAAGTGGACGTCCTTCTTCACCCAGGCCGCGACCCGGGTGCAAACCCTCGCCTCTTCCAAGCGCCATGAGACGTTGGCCGTGGTGTGTATCGCCATGCTGACGGACCCGCGCTTCATCACCTACTGACGCTCGGAGTGACCGCGATGAAGAAGAACCGCCACGACGAGAATTGCGCTCACGGGCGCCGCACCTTCCTCAAGGCCACTGCTGGCTTCATGGGGTCCACCCTGCTGGGTGGGCTGCCCTTCCGCGCCTTCGCCCAGGCGGCGGAGGTGGCGCCGGCGGACCGCTGCTTCGTGTTCGTCTACTTCAACGGTGGATGGGACCAGCTGCTGGCCTTCGACCCGCGGGACCCGACCGAGTTCACCGCGGACCGTGCCTCGGAGACGAAAATCCTCCCGGGCTACGACCAGATAAACGACTCCCGCTTCGAGTCCCGGCCGCTCATCCCCGCCGAGCTTCCGGGCGTGGGCCGGTCGAACATCGACTTCGGGCCCGCGGTGGGCACCGAACTGGCCAAGCACTACGACTTGATGACCGTGGTGCGCGGCATCAACATGAACACGCTGGGCCACGAGGTGGGCTACCGCTACTTCCTCACCGGGAAGATGCCCATCGGCAGCGCGGCGCGTGGCTCCTCCACGGCGACTGAAATCGTGGGGCAGATGAAGCCGCGCGTGCCCATTGCCTCCATTTCCTACAACGTGGAGTCGTACAACGACCGGTACGGCGGCTATGCCAACGCGCTGCGCGTCAGCCGCCGGGACGACCTGATCCTGACGCTGAAGGGCAGCACGGACATGCTGGACAGCGAAATCGAGAAGCAGTTGCTCGACTTCCGCGGCCAGCCCGTCAACTGCGAGCAGGCGGCCTATGGCGCGCGTGGGTTGGGCACCACCTATTCGAACAGCCAGGAGCAGATGCGGCTCATCCAGTCCCAGGGACTGGACAAGTCGTTCGATTTCCTCGCCGCGGCCAATCTGCCGCACGGCCCGGAGATGGCGGCCATCCGCGGGCGCTACCAGTTGAACAACATCAACGACGTGAATGGCGAGCGCGGCCGCGCCGCCACGGTGGCGACCGCGCTGAAGAAGGGCATCGCCCAGTGCGTCACCATCAACCTCACGGGCGGCCTGGACACCCACTTTGGCAGCCAGCTCACGCAGGCCAACAATCAGCGGCGCGGCTTCGACGCCCTGGCCATGTTGGTACAGGACCTGCGTGACAGCGACCATCCCGCGGGTGGCAAGTTCATGGACCACACCACCATCATGGTGTTCTCCGAGTTCTCCCGAACGCCACTCATCAACAGCTCCGGTGGACGTGACCACCACCTGAGCAACTCCGCGCTGCTGATGGGGGCCGGCATCAAGCACAACTTCGTGTTCGGCCGCAGCGGTGACATTGGCATGGCGCCGGGCACCTTCGACCTGCGCAACGGCGCGTCGGACCCGAACGGCGAGAACATCCTCCCCGAGCACGTCATCGCCACGGTGCTGGCGTCCGCGGGGCTGGACTACAGCATCACCCGCGTCGAACCGCTGCGTCCCATTCTCGCCTGAGCCGTCCATTTCGAATGCGCATCCATCCGAGGGCTTCCGCCTCCGCCGTCCTCTCGCTGCTCTCGCTCGTGGTCCTGGGGGCATGCGGGGAGGACCGTTCGCTTCCGCTCGACAAGCCCGAGCCGGCGCCCTTCCAGCCGGTCCAGGTCCCGGCCATCACCGCCCTGGCACCCGTCTCAGCCTTCGCGGACCAGGCGGGCGGGGGTGTCTTCGCCACCGCCTCGCGCGAGCTCGTCCGGCTGCGGCTGGACGGCACGTACGGGGCGCTGGAGCCGCACCCGGACAATGAGGTGGCGGCGGGCGGCATCCTCGGCGTCTTCCGGCTGGGGCCTCACAGCGCCCTGGTGGAGACGCAGAACGGGCTCTTCATGGCGGAGTCGGGGTGGCTCATCGCGCCGCCCTGGCGGGACGCGCTGGGGCAGGGCGTCATCGCCACCGCGCAGTCCGCGGACGGCGCGGTGTGGCTGGCGCACACGCGCGGCCTGTTCCGCCTGCAGGAAGGCACGCTGGCGGAGCTGAAGGTGGACGGCGCGTCGGTGAAGGCCATCACCTCGCTGGCGGCGGCGCCCTCACCGGAGAACCTGCCCGGCGTGTGGTTCCTGCACGACGGCGGGCTGAGCGTCGCGGTGGCCCTCCGCACCACCCACTACCGGGTGCACACCACGAGCGCGCCCCTGGCCGAAGGCGAGTCGCTGCAAGCGCTGGCCGGAATCGGGCCCGCGGTGGGCACCTCTGGTGAGCTGTGGGCGCTCACCAACCAGGCCCTGCTGCGCCGGGGCAGGGACGGCTGGCGCCGCGTGGAGCTGCCGCAGCAGCCGCAGAAGCTGATCGCCTCGGGCCGCTTCCTGTGGGCGAAGACGGGCGGCTCGTTGCTCCAGTACGACGCGGACGCGAACGTCTGGCGCGCGGCCACGGACGTCGGCGCCGGGGACTTCCATTTCCTCGCCGCGGATGAAAGCGGCAGTGTGTGGGTGCAGCAGGGCGGGGTGTCCGCCGCGCTGAGCCACGTGCTGGTGCCGCGCCTCCGGGGGCTCTACCAGGGCATGCAGTTGGTGAACGACGGCCTGGTGGTGCGCGCGGTGATGCCGCCGGGCGGAGCGCCCGAGCGCGTCGTCTACAAGCTGGGCAACTCGGAGATTCCCACGGAGGGGCCGGACTACAGCCTGGGCGGCCTGGAGGCCGACGGGACGCACCGCGCCTACTCCTTCGCGTCGCTGGAGGCCGGCCGCTACGTCCTGTCGGTGGTGGCGCGCTACTCGGATGGTTCGGAGGCGCAGCGCTCGGTGCCGTTCGACTACGCGCCCCTGGCGTCGGGTCCGCTGAGCTGGGACAAGGACATCCGCCCCATCCACGAGGCGCGGTGCCGCAACTGCCACAACAACGCCAGCGCGGCGCGCTCGCTCGACAGCTATGAGCTGTGGCGGGCCAACGCGCCCATCATCACCGCCGCCGTGAGAGACCAGCGGATGCCCGCCGACGGTCCCATGGACCCCGAGCTCATCTCCCGCATCCAGCGCTGGGCCTCCTCTGGCGCCAGGCCCTGAAGCAACGCGCAGTCTCCCCCGAGGTACCTGACATGACCCGACTGACCCGCGCGGCCCCCCTCCTCGCGCTCCTCGCCGCGGCCTGCTCGGATGAGCCCGCGCCCGCGCGCGTGGCGCAGCCTCACCAGACGGACCAGTGCACGGGGCTGGCCGCGCTGACGCTCACCGCGCAGCCCGCGCGCGTGCGTGTGTCGAGCCCCGTGGCCCTGGTGGCCACCGGTGGCAGCGGCCATTACACCTACCTGCTGGAGCCGGGAGGCTCCTCGGGTGCGCTGGTGGGCAGCCGCTTCCTGGCGGGGCGCACGCCGGGCACGGACACGCTGGTGGTGGAGGACGCGCGCTGTCCGGGCGTGAGTGCCACCACGCAGGTCAACGTGGCGGCGACGTTCAACGTCGCGCCTGTCCGCGCGGAGCTGAGGCCGGGCACCTCCTTCCAGGTGGCGACGGACGGCGTGCTGGGCTCGGCCATGTACCTGCTGTCGGCCGACGGCTCCGGCGCCACGCTGTCACCTGGAGGCCTCTACACGGCCGGCACGCGTGAGGGCCTGGACGTCATCACCGTGCGCGACACCCAGTCGGGGGACGAGGCGGTGCTCCAGTACGAGGTCCGCACCAATGCCCGGCTGACCGGAGCGCCGGCCTTCCTCGCGGTGCCCTCGGGTTCGTCCGTGCCGCTGGCCACGCGCGGTGGCAGTGACCGGGTGAACTGGACGAAGGAGTCCGGCCCCGGGACGCTGGCGGGCGGCCGGCTGAACGTCGAGCCCGGTGCCACCGGCGTGGCGGTGCTCAACGCGGCGGACCCCTTCACCGGGGACACGGCGCGGGTGTCGGTGCGCGTGCTGGACGAGCTGACGCGGCCGGGACTGCCGCACGGCCGTCTGTCCGACGTGGCCACCCTGGTGACGGCGGACTTCGACGGTGACGGCCACCTGGACCTGGCGGTGGGGCAGCGCGAGAGCGACCTGGACCAGCCTTCAGGCGGCGCCGTGTTCATCTTCAAGGGCGGCAGCGGCGGCCTGCCGGCGGAGCCCACGTGGGTGCTCACCGGCACCACGGAGACGGCGCAGTTCGGTGACGCGCTGGCCGCGGGCGACCTGGATGGGGACGGGCGCGCGGAGCTGCTGGTGTCCTCGCCGGGCGCGGACGTGGCCGTCACCAACGCCGGCGCGGTGTACCTCTACACCTTCCGAAGTGGGGCGCCGGCGCCGCTGCGTCAGCAGCTCACCGGCCTGCTCCGCAACGCGGCGTTCGGCTCGGGCATGGCCATCGCGGACTTCGAGGGCGACGGCGACCTGGACGTGGTGGTGGGCTCACCGCTGGGCGACCTGGCCCCCACCAACGCCATCCGCAACCGCGGCACGGTGGACATCTACGCGTCGACGCGGAGCTCGCCGGTGCCGGACCTGCCGACGGTGCGGCTGGGCGGCTGGGATTTGACGCAGGACGGCGCCCTGGTGTCGCGCAGCAACACCGAGCTGGGCCGCGCGCTGGTGACGGGCGACCTCAACGGGGACGGCCTGGTGGACCTGGCGGCGCTGAGCCGGGTGTCCCGGTACAACGCGTCCGGAGCGGTGTCGGGCGCGCAGATGGCCATCTCCGTCTTCCTGGCACGCGCGGAAGGCGCGCGCTTCCGGGCCTCGCCGGACGTGTACGTGCTGCCGGCCAACACGGCGGACAGCAACGAGGGCACGTGGCGGCTGGGCGTCATCCCCGCCGAGGGCACGCGGCCGCCGCTGCTGCTGGCGGTGGCGGACCGGGCGGACTCGCCGGACCTGCGCTCGAGCGGAGGACTGCAGTCCGGCAGTGATTCGGGCGGTGCGCTGCTGTTCGATTTGACGGGCTACTCCGCCACGGGCGAGCCCGCCAACCGGCCGCCCCAGGTGGCGCGCGAGGCGGCCTTCGCCCGCATCTACGGCGAGGCCAGCGGCATCAACGCGGGTCGGAGCTGGGCGGTGATGGACGTCGATGGCGAGCCGGGCCTGGAGCTCCTCCTGGGCGCGCCCTATTCATCCGCGCCTTCGGGCGTGGGGACCGGCACGCTGCGCTGGAGCGGCAAGATTCTTGTCTATCCCCTGTCCACGCTCACGCAGGGCAGCGTCCTCAACCGGCCGCTGACGGTCATCAACGGGACGGCGGTGTCGGACACGCTGGGCTCGGGCCTGGCGACCTGGGGCCCCGCGGCGAACCCGTCGCTGGTGGCCTTCGCGGGCCGGTCCTCGTCGGAGCAGGGGGCCTTCACCGGCAGCGTGGAGCTGTACCACCGACAGGGCGCGTCGGTGACGGAGTGGACGCGCACCAGCGTCCGGGTGCCGGCGAAGCCGAGCGTGGAGCGCTTCGGTGAGGCGGTGGCGATTGCTCAAGGCCCGCAGGGCCGTCCGCTGGTGCTCACGGGAGCGCCGGGCTGGTCCGGCCCTGGCACCAGCAATGACGGCAACGCCCTGGCCATTGGCCGTGCCTACGTGCACGACGTGACGGCGCCCACGCAGGCCACCGTGGTGGAGGAGGGCCTGCCCTCGCCGCACCAGGCGGGCCGCAACGTGGGCGTGGACGTGGCCTTCTCCGACTTCAACGGCGACGGGCGTCCCGACCTGGTGGTGGGCGCGTCCAACTTCTACGTGCCGGGCACGGGCACCACGGCCTCGAACAACGAGCTCAACAACACGTACACGTCGGTGCCCGCCGCGTGTGTCACCAGTGGCACCCAGTCGGTGGGCGGCGCGCTGGTCTCGCTGGGGCAGGCGGATGGGAGCTTCAAGCCGGCATACCGGCTGTTCGCGACGAACGTCATCGCGGACTGCACGTTGGAGCCGGAGGCCCTCTGCCGGCGCACCGGTATCGGGCGCGGCGTGGTGGGCGGGTTCGATTTGAACGGCGATGGCCGTGGGGACGTGGGCCTGCTGCGCAACGACGGCATGGAGGTGTTCCTGGGCCGCGCGCCCGAGGACGCGTCGCTGGCGAAGCTGAGCATGGTGTGTGAGTCCGTCTACACGATGCCGTCCATGGACATTCAAACGTCCGCGCCGACGTCGCTGGGAGACCTCAACGGCGACGGCTGTGACGAGCTGGCCTGGCGCTACGCGGAAGGGGCGCGGTCAGGCGTGGCCATCCTGCTGGGCTTCGACGCGGGCGGCACGCGCTGCGGCGGGCGCAGGACGGCCACCGTGTGGCGCATCGCCGGTGACAGCGAGGTGCAGCTCACCAACATGGGCCTGGGCCTGAGCATGACGCGAGCGGGCCGGTTCCTGGGCGACACGCGCGACTTCGTGGCCATCAGCGCCACCAGCGTGCCCTTCAACGGCGTGACGCAGCCGGTGGTGCTGCTCTTCGACAAGACGGTGCTGGTGAACAAGATGCAGGCGCTCCAGTCCGCGGGCTCGCCGCTGGTGGTGGGCGCGCTGGGCGACGGACTCAACCCCGTTGTCCTGGTCCACCGCCACCGCGCGGTGAACTTCGGCTCGCGGCTGGTGGGCGGCACGGACCTCACGGGCGACAACATCCCCGACCTGCTGGTGAGCGCGCCGGGCGCCTCCGAGGCGTCCGACGGCGGTGGCGCGGTGTTTCTCTATGCTGGCGGGGTTGGCCAGCAGGGCGCGCTTTCACCGTTCCTCATGGTGGTGGGAGATGGCTCGGAGCGCTCGGCGCTGGGGCAGGCGATGTCGATGATGCCGGGCAGTGGCAGCTCGCCGCCCATGCTCGTCATCGGTGCGCCGCGCAGCTACCGGACGGGAACGCAGAACGGCACGGCCTTCGTGTTGCCGCTCGGCTTCTGACGGTACGCACCGGGAGGCTGTTGGGTCCACGCTGGGGCCGGGGCTATCCTGGCGCCTGTCTCAGCGTGGGAGGCCCATGAGCCTGAACCGGGAGTGGCGTCACGGCGAGCAGCAAGCGTGGTTCGAGGCGCCGGACATCCTCTGGGCGCGCTTCCGGGGCGCCATCACCCTGGAGACGTCGGTCTGGTCGTGTGGCGTGTACCGGGAGATGGCGGACGCGCAGCGCTTCTACCTGGCCGCGGACATCACCGACTCGCACCTCAGTCCGGAGTCACGCCGCTACCTGGTGGACCACGCGAAGGCGGGCTGGTTCCTGGGCGTCGTCTACATCGGCGCGGCGATGGAGCAGAAGGCCACCACCAAGAGCCTCATGGTGGGCGCCATGCTGAGCGGCGGGACGCGGCTCGACACGGCCTACGTGGACTCGGTCGAGGAGGCGCGGGCGTGGATTGCGCAACACCGCGAGGCGGCGGCGCGGACGGGCTGAGCACGGTGGGCGGTCCGGTGGGGTGACGGGCGTGCTGCGCACGGCGGGGCGCATGCACATCGTCTGTGGCCAGGAGGGTGCATGGGGGCCGAAGCCCTGGGTTGGTTCAGTTCATTCGTCCTGCTGTTGACCATTGCTGTCCAGGTGCACAAGCAGTGGAGGTCAGGCTCGAGCGAGGGTGTGTCCAAGTGGCTCTTCGTGGGGCAGATGACGGCCTCCGTGGGGTTCACGCTCTACAGTTGGAAGGTCGGCAACTGGGTCTTCGTGGTGACGAACGCGCTGATGCTGTTGAGCGCGGTGCTGGGGGCCGTGATTGTCCTCAAGCACCGCCGGGCCGCGCGAAGGAAGCACGCCACCCAGCACCGCGCGCCCTCTGACGCCGTGCACGCCTGAGGACCTGGGACCTGGCTGTCCGCCTGCCCCAGGGGCGGGCAGTCAGCGCGTCCAGGAGGTGGGTTGGTTTGCGGGAACAGCCTTCTCACATTGCCAGAGCCCCTTAGCGCAGGAGTTCGACATGGCCGACAAATCGGAAGTGGCCCGGCTGCGCAGCCTGGCCCAGCTCGACGCGGATGCCGTGGGCGCCTACGACGCGGCCCTGGCCCGGATTCCGGAACCGTTGGTCCGCGAGCGGCTCAATGGATTCCGAATCGACCACGTCCGGCACGTACAGGACTTGAACGCCCTCATCCACGAGGCGGGGGGGACGCCGCTGGAGCTGCGCCTGGACCTCAAGGGAACGGCGATGGTGGGCCTGACGGCGATGTCCAGCATGATGGGCACCGAGGCCGCGCTGGTGGCCATGCTAGGCAACGAGGAGTTCTCCAACCGCGCCTACGACGTCGCCCTGCGCTTCGACTGGCGCCCCGAGGTCCGGGCGCTGATCGAAAAGCACCGGGAGGACGAGCGGCGCCACGTGATGTGGATTCGCGAAGCCGTCCGGACGCGTCCCTGGGAGCGGGCACGCGCTACCTCCGAGGAAGGCTCCGAAGCCCCCGCCTGAGCCGCCCTGCCGGGCCGATATGCCGGGGCCCGGTCCTCGTTTACGCTCCCGCTGGGGCTTGACGAGGAGATGGAACAAATGCGCTCGGTGGTCTACGCGGCGGTTGTGTTGGCGGGCCTGATGACGGGCTGTGCCCATCAGGGCAGCACCTATAGCGACCTCTTCATCCCGGATGGGGAGGCCATCTACGAACGGCCGGTGGAGGAGATGTGGCCGGAGGTGCGCCAGTACTTCACCGAAGCCAACCTGCCCTTCCGCGAGGACCGGGGCAGCATGGTGCTGGAGACGGACTGGCGCCAGGAGTTCGGTGGCTCGAAGGTGTCCGGCTTCTTCCACCGCTACATGGTGATGGGCAAGCGCGAGTCTCCCACCCAGAGCAAGCTGTGGATCATCCGCATCACCAAGAGCCGCAACAAGGCGCTGGCCCCGCCCGGCCGTGAGCTGGACTGGGGTGTGTCCCGGGCCGCCGGCAACGCGGGGGGCGACGCCGCTGTTCCGGGGCTCTCTCCCGAAGACTTCGAGGAGTACCTGGACGCGCCGGTGGGGGAGAACTCCTTCTTCGCGGAGTCGGGACAGGGCTCTCGCGACCTCGTCATGGAGTGGCGGGTGTTCCGCTCCATCTCCCCCAAGTTGATGAAGGAGGAGAACGCGCCCAAGCCGGTGAAGGTGGCGATGGCGCCCAACGCGCAGGGGGGCGCGGCGGCCACGGACTTCGAATGCGGCCTGCCGATTCTGGGCCTGGGCAAGCAGGTGAAGCCGGGCGCGGTGCTGCTGCTGGGGGAGATGCACGGCACGCAGGAAGTGCCGCGCTTCATCGCGCAGGCGTCCTGCCAGGCGGCGGTGGCCGGTACGCCGGTGACGGTGGGACTGGAGCTGCCGCTGGAGAGCCAGACGCGGGTGGACACCTTCCTGGACAGCGCGGGGACGGAAGATGACTGGCTGAAGCTGATGGAGGCGCCCTTCTGGCGCAGCCCGTATCCGGATGGCCGCAGCAGCGAGGCGGTGGCGAACATGTTGGAGCAGCTGCGTCAGCTGCGCTCGCGCGGACTGGACGTGGACATCTTCGTCTTCGACCACCCGAAGGCCCAGGGGCAGGCGCGCGAGGACGCGATGGCGGCCACGGTCCGGCACCAGGTGGAGTCGGGCCCGGGGCGCTTCCACGTCATCCTGTCGGGCAACATCCACTCGCGCACGAAGAAGGGCCTGCCGTGGGACAAGTCGTTCAAGCCCATGGGGCTGCTGCTGAAGGACGAACTCGACAGCGTGGTGGCGCTGGACATGGCGTACAACAGCGGGTCGGCGTGGATTTGCGCGGTGGACAGCAAGGGCGTGAAGGACCGGCTGGCCTGCGGCATCCGCGAGGCGAAGGGCCGGGACAACGGCGACCGCTTCTTCCTGCACACGTGGGGGGGCACCAATGGCGACGGCTACCACGGTGTCTTCTACGTGGGGCCGGTGAGCGCGTCGGCGCCGGCGGCGCACAAGGGGCTGGGACGTCCGGGTGGGGGAGACAACTCGGGTGTTCCGACGGAAGACCGGACTCCGACGCTCGCGTTCCACTGACGTCTGGCATCTCACGGGGCGCGTTGCGGCTGCTGCGCGCCCCGTGGCGCTGGCGTAAGTTGCCGGCGTGAGCGACATCACCGTCTATCAGCCGGAGCTCCTCTACACGGGCGGCCGGTTCCACGAAGGGCGCGGCCTCGCGGTGAGCGCCGACGGCCGCATCCTGGCCCCGGAATCCGTACCCGCGGGCGCGCGCACCGTCGCGCTGCCGGGAAGGGCCTTGTTGCCGGGGCTCGTCAACGGACACTCCCACGCGTTCCAGCGGCTCATCCGCGGGCGTACGGAGTACGTGGCATCGGGCCGGGAGGCGGACGACTTCTGGAGCTGGCGCGAGGCGATGTACCGCGCCGCCGAGTCGCTGAGTCCCGAGGACCTCTACGTCGCATCGCGGCAGGCCTTCGTGGAGATGGCGCTCGCGGGCATCACCACCGTGGGGGAGTTCCACTACGTCCATCACCAGGCCGACGGGACGCCGTACGCGGACCGCAACACGTTGGCGCACGCGGTGATTCGCGCCGCGCGGGACGTGGGGCTGCGCATCTGTCTGCTGCGCGTGGGGTACGCCCGTGCGGGCTTCGGCGTGGCGGCGAATCCGCGGCAGCGCCGCTTCATCGACCCGGACGTGGAGACGTTCCTGGGGTCGGCGGAGGCGCTGGCCCGGGAGATGTGCTCCGACGCGGCGGTCAGCGTGGGGCTCGCGCCGCACAGCGTGCGCGCGGTGACTCGGGAGTGGCTGGCGGCGCTCGCGGGTTCGTCCGTGCGGAGCCTGCCTGTCCACATGCACGTGGCGGAGCAGCCGAAGGAAATCGCGGCGTGTCTGGCGGAGCATGGCCGCAGGCCGGTGGAGTTGCTGGCGGACCTGGGCCTGCTGGGGCCCGGCTTCACGGCGGTTCATGGGGTGCACCTGACGGACGACGAGGTGTCGCTGCTGGGCCGGGCCGAGGCCACGGTGTGCGCGTGTCCTTCCACGGAGCGGAACCTGGGCGACGGCATCGTTCCCGCGGATGCGCTGGTGAAGGCGGGCGCGCGCATCAGCCTGGGCTCGGACAGCCAGGCCACGGTGGACCTGCTGGATGAGGCGCGACAACTGGAAGGGCACCTGCGGCTAGCTCGGCTGCGGCGCGCCGTGCTGGACCCGGGCGGGGGCGCCATGGATGGGCTGGCGGCGCGGCTGCTGGACATGGCCACCGTGGACGGCGCGCGGAGCCTGGGGCTCGTCACTGGCGCCCTGGAGGCGGGCGCGCCCGCGGACTTCTTCACGGTGGACCTGCACCATCCGTCGCTCGTGGGCGCCTTGCCCGCATCGCTGTTGCCCGCCATCGTGTTGGGCGCGGAGAAGGCGGCGGTGCGCGATGTGGTGGTGGGCGGACGCGAGGTCGTCCGTGAAGGCCGGCATGCGCTCGCGGAGGAGAGTGGCCGCGCGTTCCAGGTGTTGTCTCGCGCGCTGTACGCCTGAGCGGCAGTCCTCCTCCGATATGGCATTGGGGCGCGGCGCGTTCACCCCCGGGAGTTCATTCCCGGAGGGGCCGATGCGCGCGAAGTGGTTCGCGGTGGTGACGTTGATGTGCTTCCAGGTGGGCTGCGCGGCCCGGCAGGGAAGCACCTACAGTGACTTGTTCATCCCGGATGGCGAGGCCATCTACGAGCGGCCCCTGGAAGAAGTCTGGCCCGAGGTGCGGCAGTTCTTCACGGAGAACAAGCTGCCCTTCAAGGAGGACAAGGGGAGCCTGGTGCTGGAGACGGACTGGCGCCAGGAGTTCGGCGGTTCGAAGATTTCGAGCTTCTGGCACCGGTACATGGTGCTGGGAAAGCGCGAGACGCCGACGAAGGGCAAGCTGTGGATCATCCGCATCACCAAGAGCTCCAGCACCGCGTTGAGTCCTCCGGGCCGTGAGGTGGATTGGGGATCCAGCCGTGTCGTGGGAGGACGGCTGGGTCACGGGGACCGCGTCGTAGACGTCAACGCGGGCTCAGGTGCTGTCTCCTCCGACCCTATCCTCAGTGTCGAGGACTGGGAGGACCGCCTCGCTGCGCCCCAGGGAGAGAACTCCTTCTTTGCGGGCTCGGGGCAGGGGTCGCGGGACCTGGTCATGGAGTGGCGGGTGTTCCGCGCCATCTCTCCCAAGCTGATGAAGGAAGAGAACGCGCCCAAGCCGGTGCAGGTGGCGCAGGCGCCCAACGCCACGGGCGATGCGGACGCAATGGCCTTTGAATGTGGCCTGCCCATCTTGGGGTTGGGCAAGCAGGTAAAGCCGGGTGGGGCGCTGCTGCTGGGGGAGATGCACGGTACACAGGAGGTGCCGCGTTTCGTGGCGCAGGCGTCGTGCCAGGCGGCGGTGGCCGGTATGCCGGTGACGGTGGGGCTGGAGCTGCCGCTGGAGAGCCAGGCGCGCGTGGAGGCGTTCCTGGAGAGCGCGGGGGCGGAGGCTGACTGGCTGAAGCTGATGGAGGCGCCGTTCTGGCGCAGCCCGTACCCGGACGGCCGCAGCAGCGAGGCGGTGGCGAACATGCTGGAGCAACTGCGCCAGCTGCGCTCGCGCGGGCTGGACGTGGATGTGTTCGTCTTCGACCACCCGACGATGCAGGGGCAGGCGAGGGAGAATGCGATGGCGGCGACGGTTCGGCACCAGGTGGAGTCGGGCCCGGGGCGCTTCCACATCGTCCTGTCCGGCAACATCCACACGCGCACGAAGAAGGGGCTGCCGTGGGACAAATCCTTCAAGCCGATGGGACTGTTGCTGAAGGACGAACTCGACAGCGTGGTGGCGCTGGACATGGCCTACGCCAGTGGCTCGGCGTGGATTTGCGCGGTGGACCGCAAGGGCGCGAAGGACCGGCTGGATTGCGGCGTGCGTGACGCGAAGGGGCGGGACAACGGAGACCGCTTCTTCGTGCACACGTGGGGCGGAACGAACGATGACGGCTACCACGGTGTCTTCTACGTGGGTGCGGTGAACGCGGCGGCGCCCGCGGTGCACAAGGGCCTGGGACGGCCTGGGGCGGGGGATAACTCGCTGTCTCCGCTGGAGGAGGCCGAGCCCCAGGTGGCGTCCGTTCGCTGAGTCGACATGGGGGAGGGAAGGGCCTTCCGGGGGCTGGCGTGCCGTGGCATGACCCGTCCCCGGAGGTCTTACCCATGAGTGACACGCTGCCCGCGCTGCGGGCCAACCTGACGGAGTTGGTGGCGATGGACACCACGTCCTTCCGTCCCAACGCTCCGCTCATCGACTATGCGCAGGCGCGCCTGGAGGCCGCGGGCTTCAGCGCGGAGCGCCAGAAGTTCCTGGACGACGCGGGCGTGGAGAAGGTGAACCTCGTCGCGGTGAAGGGCGGTTCCGGCTCCGGCCGCGCCGCGCTGGCCCTGGTGGGGCACTCCGACTGCGTGCCGTATGACGCGGCCTGGACGGACGCGCTGCGGCTGACGGAGAAGGACGGGCGGCTCTACGCGCGCGGCGCGTGTGACACCAAGGGCTTCATCGCCTGCGCGCTGCACGCGGCGCTGAACGCCGAGCAGTTGAAGGCCCCGCTGATGGTGGTCCTCACCGCGGACGAGGAAGTCGGTCTGACGGGCGCGAAGAAGCTGGTGGAGGCGGGACTGGGCCGCGCGCGGCACGCGATTGTCGGCGAGCCCACGCGCCTCATTCCGGTGCGCGCCAACAAGGGCTACTGCCTGGCGGAGGTGGAGGTGCGGGGGAAGGAAGGGCACAGCGCGTACCCGGACTCGGGCGCGTCGGCCATCTTCCGCGCGGGCCGCTTCCTCCAGCGCCTGGAGCACCTGGCGCTGACGGTGCTGCGCGAGGACCTCGACGAGGGCTTCCAGCCGCCCTTCACCACCGTGAACGTGGGCGTCATCCAGGGCGGCAAGGCGAAGAACGTCATCCCCGGCGCCTGCCGCTTCGTCGTGGAGTGGCGGCCCATTCCCGGGCAGCCGCCGGAGCGTGTGTCGCAGTTGCTGGAGACCATCCGCCAGGAGTTGGTGCGGGATGAGCCCGCCTTCGAGGCGCAGATTCGCGTGGTGCGCACGGACCGGGGTGTGAATACGCGGGCGGACGCGGAGGTGGTGCGCTTCCTCGCGGAGGCCAGCGGCAACGCGCCGGAGACGGTGTCCTTCGGGACGGAGGCGCCGCAGATGACGGAGCTGGGCGCGGAGGCGGTGGTGTTCGGCCCCGGCGACATCCGCGTGGCGCACCAGACGGGCGAATACGTGCCCGTGGAAGACCTGGTGCGCTGCGAGGCCGTCCTGGCTCGCGCCGTGGCCCACTTCTGCGGCGGGCGCTGAGCCTGAGTGACTGCGCTTGGGCGGAAGCACACGCCTCAGCGCACGGCCTCGGCGGCGGAACGGCCGCCGAGGTCCGCGCCTACGCCTGCGGCAGTGCGCAGTGGCTCAAATCCCTCAGCACCTTCTTGGCCTCGGCGATGAGGTCATGGCCACTGGCGCCCTGTGGCGCGCGGGCGATGAGCTTCATGTCTGGCGTGAGGCGGTAGACGCCCTTGGAGCGCTGCACGAGCCCCGCCACCTTGGGGCCATCCAGCAGCGCGTCCGCGCCCAGCGTCACCACCAGCCGGGTGGTGCCCACCTCCAGCCCGCGCAGGCGCAGGTCGCGCATGTCGATTTTCAGCAGCGTCAGCTCGGACAGGTGGTCCACCTCGTCCGGGGCTTCGCCGTACCGGTCCACCAGCTCGGCGCGCAAGTCAGTGACTTCGTCCGGGTGGCTGGCCTGGCTGAAGCGCTTGTAGAAGACGAGCCGCTGGTGGACGTCGCTCACGTAGTCGTCCGGGATGAGCGCCGGCATGGGCAGCGTGACGTCCGGCTCGATCTGCACCTTGGGCGGCTGGCCCTGCATCTCCGCGACGGCTTCCTCCAGGAGCTGCGCGTACATGTCGAAGCCAATCTCGGCGATGGCGCCCGATTGCTTGTCGCCCAGCAGGTTGCCCGCGCCGCGAATCTCCAGGTCATGACTGGCGATGGAGAAGCCCGCGCCCAGCTCGGTGAAGTTCTGGAGCACCTCCAGGCGCCGCTGCGCGTCCTTCGTCACCGCGCGCCGCGACGGCACCAGCAGGTACGCATACGCGCGCTCCTTGGACCGGCCCACGCGGCCACGGAGTTGGTAGAGCTGCGCCAGGCCGAACTGGTCCGCCCGGTTCACAATCATCGTGTTGGCGCTGGAGATGTCGATGCCACTCTCGATGATGCTGGTGCACAGCAGCACCTGGTACTTCTTCTCCGTGAAGGCGAGCATCACCTTCTCCAGCTGCCCTTCGCCCATCTGCCCGTGCGCCACGCCGATGCTGACCTGGGGAACCAGCGCGCGCAGCTGCGTCTCGATGGAGGGCAGCGACTCCACGCGGTTGTGGACGAAGAACACCTGTCCGCCGCGCGCCACCTCGCGCTCAATCGCCTCCTTCACCACCGTATCCTCGTACTTCATCACGAAGGTGCGGATGGCCCGGCGGTCCTGCGGCGGCGTGGCGATGATGCTCATGTCGCGCACGCCCGACATGCTCATGTGCAGCGTGCGGGGAATGGGCGTGGCCGTCAGCGTGAGCACGTCAATCTGGGAGCGCCACTTCTTCAGCGACTCCTTCTGCTTCACGCCGAAGCGCTGCTCCTCGTCGACAATCATCAGGCCCAGTTCCTTGAAGGCCACCTCGCCGCCCAGCAGCTTGTGCGTGCCGATGAGGATGTCGACCTTGCCCTCCTTGGCGCGCTTGAGGATTTCCCGCACCTCCGGTGCCTTCTTCATCCCGGAGATGACCTCCACCGTGACGGGGTAGTCCGCGAAGCGCCTCTTGAAGGAGAGGAAGTGCTGCTGCGCCAGCACGGTGGTGGGCACCAGCACCGCCACCTGCTTGCGGTCCAGCGCGGCCTTGAAGGCGGCCCGCATGGCCACCTCCGTCTTGCCGTAGCCGACGTCGCCGCAGACGAGCCGGTCCATGGGCTCCGGCTTCTGCATGTCCGCCAGCACGTCCTCAATCGCCTTGGCCTGGTCCGGCGTCTCCTCGAACTCGAAGTCCGCTTCGAACTGGGCGAAGTACCGGTCCGGCGCGCTGAAGGCATGGCCGGGGTGCGCCTTGCGCGCGGCGGCAATCTGGAGGAGCTCCGCCGCCATCTTGAGCAGCTGCTCCTTGACGCGCTTCTTCGTCTTCTCCCAGCTCGTGGTGCCCAGCTTGTCCAGCTGCACCTGCGTGGGGTCGCCGCCGGAGAACTTCTGGATGAGCCGCATGCGGCCCACCGGCAGGTAGATTTTGTCCCGGCCCGCGTACTCCAGGACGAGGAAGTCCCCGGGCACGCCGTTGACCTCCATCTTCGTCAGGCCCGCATAGCGGCCGATACCGAAGTCGGTATGGACGATGAGGTCGCCTTCCTTCAGGTCCCCGAAGCCGGAGCCGAACGCGTCCAGCTTCTTGCTGCGCTTGGGACGCCGGCGCGCGCGCACGCCGAAAATCTCCTCGTCCGCCAGCACCGCGAGCCCGCCCGGCCCATCCACGAAGCCGTGGCTCACCTCGCCCGTGAAGAGGTGCACGCGGATGGACGGCTCGTACAGCGTCACCGCGTCCTCCAGCGGCTCCGTGTGGACCTTCACCACCACGTTGCGGTCCATCAGCAGCCGCTTCAGCCGGTCTGCCTGGCTCAGCGTGCCGCACGCCACCACGCAGGCCACGCGCAGCTCGCGCCAGCGCTCCAGCCGCTCCACCAGCGGGGACAGCGCGCCCTCTTCACCGTGGTGCGCCAGGATGGCCTCACGCAGGTCCTGGGTGCCGCCGAAGCTGAAGTGCACCGGTAGGCGCTCTGTCTGCGCCAGCGACAGGCCACCGCCTTCCAGCACGCGGAAGGACTGCATCCGCTGGTTCACGTCCTCACGGGAGAGGAAGTGCTCCAGCGGCGGACAGATGAGCTCCTGCCGTGCCTCGGCCGCGGTGTGCGAACGCTCCAGTTCCTCCCACAGCGTGTCCGCCGCGCGGTCCTGGCCCAGCGGGTCGTCCAGGTAGATGACGGGCGCCTCGGGGCTCCAGACGCGCAGGAAGTCGAACACCGTGGACAGCCCGCCCTCGAAGAAGCCGGGCAGCAGGCCCTCCATTCCGAAGCCGGGCAGGCCCTCGCGCAGGGCGTCCAGCTGCTCGCGCAGCTTGATGGTGGGCAGGTTGATGCGGTCAGCCACCGCGCGGGCGGCGGACTCGGCGCGCGGGCGCGTCTCGTCGGTGAGCAGGACCTCTCGCGCGGGGACCAGGTCCACTTCCTTCAGCGCGTCCACCGTGCGCTGGGATTGCGGGTCGAAGGCGCGAATGGACTCGATGGTGTCGCCGAAGAACTCCAGGCGGACGGGCTTGTCGTAGAGGGGGCTGAAGACATCCAGCAGGTCGCCGCGCACACTGAACGTGCCCACGTCCTCCACCAAGGGGCTGTTCTGGTAGCCCATGTGCACCAGCCGGCGCGCCAGCGAGTCGCGGTCGAAGTCCTGACCCACGGCCACCCGCGCGGCCAGCGCGCGCATCACCGACAGCGGCAGCACCTTGCGGTGCAGGGCGCGCACGGACAGCACCAGCGCGGGGAAGCGCGTTCCCTGGCCCAGGTGGAAGAGGGCGCCCAGCCGCTCCGTGACGGCGGCCGCGTCGGGAGACACCTCGTCGTAGGGCAGTACCTCGTCCGCGGGCAGCCGCAGCACGCGCGGCGCCAGCAGGCTGCCTTGGCCGCCCAGGAAGAAGGACAGGTCGGCGGCGAGCGCGTCGGCGGCTTCCTCGTCCACCGCCACGCAGACCAGCGGCGCTTTCAGCGCGCCATGCAGGCGGGCGAGCACATGCCCGCGCGCGGCCCCCTTGAGCCCCTGTGTCCGGACGCGCTGCCCCGCCCGAAGTCCGTCAACCACCTGGGCGAAGGGGTCACCCGCCGCGCCGCCGTCCTGCGTCTGTGTAAAGGGAGTGTCCATGAGTGGACCCTGAGGGCCCCGGGGTAATTAGGAGTCTCACCCTGTCAGGTCAACGACGGAGCGCTTCGGCTGTCGAGCGAAACAGGAGAAATCGGAAGCTCTGGTTAGCTCGGGCACTGTTCAGCCACCCCGGGGACCGGTTGGCCCCACCCCCTGCTGCGGGGTTAGGGTGGCTCACAACGGCAGCATCGGGGGCCACGCCGACATGTCATCTGGCCGTGGAATCAACAGGTGCCTGGGCACCGAAGGGGACGAACCTCTTTCCGAGGCGGTGGTCGTCTTGCGGAGCGTGCGCTCCGCGGTCGGCGGCATCGTCGACTTCGAGTGTGTCTCCGCCAACGTGCAGGCGGAGCGCTGGCTCGGCGGAGAAGAGGGCAGCCTGGTGCACAACCGGCTGCTGGAGGAAGCGCCGTGGGCGTGGGACGGCGGCCTCTTCAGTGCGTGTGTCCGCGTGGTGACACGCCGCGCGCCAGAAATCGCGCGGGTGTCCCGGCAGTCGCCCATGGGCACCGTGTGGCTCCAGGCGCGCGTATCACCGTGTGACGACGGCGTGGTGCTCTTCCTGGAGGACCTCACCGAGCGCATGGCCGCGGAAGAAGCCCTGCGGCGCGACCATGACCTGCTGCACGCCGTCATCGAGAGCGCCACCGACGCCATCTACGTGAAGGACGTGTCGGGCCGGTACATCCTCATCAATCCCGCCACCGCGAGCGCCTTCCACCGGGCCCCGCGCGAAATCCTCGGCCGCACGGACGTGGAGTTGCTGGGCGCCGACCGGGCCGCGCCGACGCTGGCGCACGACCGCGAGGTGATGAGCTCCGGGCACACGGCCACGTACGAAGGGGCGGAAGGCGGCCCGGGGACGGACCGCATCTGGCACACGACGAAGGGCGTGCTTCGCCGCGGAGACGGCACCGTGTACGGCCTGTTCGCCATCTGCCGGGACGTCACCGCGCGGCGCCGCCAGGAGCTGGAGCGCGAGGAGGAGGCGCGCTTCCAGGAGCGCTTCATCGGTGTGCTGGGCCACGACCTGGGCAATCCACTGGCCGCGGTGCGGCTGTCCTCCGCGGCCCTCCTGGCCCGGGACACGCTGCCCCCAGAGGTCCGGCGCGTGGTGGCCCGCATCGACGGGAGTGCTGAGCGGATGGCGCGGCTGGTGAAACAGCTGCTCGACTTCACGCGCGCCCGCATGGCTGGCGGCATTCCGCTGCGTCCCCATGAGGTGTCCATGGAGGACGTGTGCCGGCGCATCATCTCCGAGCTGGAGCCCGCGCATCCGGAGTGCTGCGTCCGGCTGGAGGTGGACGGCGAGTCACGCGGCATCTGGGACGAGGAGCGCCTGGGACAGGTGCTGTCGAACCTGCTGGGCAACGCGCTTCAACACAGCCCGGAGGGGAGCTCGGTGCGGGTGCGGCTGGCGGCGAAGGGCTCGCTCTTCCAGCGCGTGGAGGTCCACAACGGTGGGCCGCCCATCCCCGAGTCGCTGCGCCCGCGGCTCTTCTCGCCGTTCCACGGGGTGCCCCCCGAGCCGGGGCAGCCGAAGCCGAAGCACCAGGGTCTGGGGTTGGGGCTCTACATCGTGTCGCAAATCGTGACGGCGCACGGAGGCTGGCTGGACGTGGCGTCGTCGGCGGACACGGGGACCTGCTTCTCGGTGACGCTGCCTCGCGTCACCCGGCCGCTGGGTGGGCCTCCAGGCAAGACTGCCTGAGGCCCGGCCCGTGGCCTGCTGCTAGCGCTGGCCGAACTTCACGGCGGCCTGCAGGCGGATGACGTCCGTCAGCGCGCCCGGGTCCACCAGCTCCATCGCGGCCTGCTGGGACAGGCCGGCGTAGCGGCGCTTGCGGTACTCCTCCTCGTCCTCCTCACCGCCCTTGCCACCCTTGTCGCCCTTGTCGTCACCGCCGCCCTTGCCGTCATCCGGGCGGAGAGACAGCGACTGCGCCGGAGAAACCCCCTTCTCGATGTGCACCGACGAGAGCGCGTCGGCGCGCAGGGAGGTGAACAGGCTGGCCATGGAGAGGCAGAAGACGACGGCAACGGTGAGGTTCTTCATGGGGGGGCTCCGTTTCTCTTGAGGGGATGACGCGCGGCTTCGAACGGAAATTCAAGGGGCCGTCGGCGCCTTCATGGTGCGGATGTATCCCACCAGTGCGTCAATCTGCGCTGGGGTAAGCTTGTCCTTGAAGGGCTTCATCTTGCTGTTCCGTGGATCGCCGTCGGCAATCACCTTGCGGATGTCAGCGTCCGTCCGGGACTGCTGCCAGTCGGGCCGGCTCATGTCGCCGATGGACTCCTTCTGGCCCATCTTCGTCTGCGCCTTGCCGTCACCGCCGTGACACACGGTGCACTTCGCCTGCCACACGTCGGCCACGGCGTCCGCGTGGGCGCCGGTGGCTCCACCCAGGCTCAGGACCAGGACCAACCGCTTCATCATTGTCGGGGGCTCCTTGCGGACTGCATGCCGGGCCCTGGGCCCGGGCCCCCGAGCATACGCCGAAGCGGCCCGTTCGCACGCGCGACGGCGGCGGTGCGGACGCCGCCTACTGGCAGCCTGGCGTGGAGGCGTGCTTGTCACAATCCATGGGGCGTACTGCCGCCGTCAGGCCATCCGCCTGGAATACCAGCTCCGGTTTCCAGTCCGGCGATTCGAGCGTCCCCCCGTTGCGCAGGAGGACGAGCCGCTCCGTCGTGGGCAGCAGGGCGTTCGGTTCGCACACCCTTCCGCCGGGCGCCGGCGGGGCCACGACGGGCGCGCTGGCGCCGGGGTTGCCCAGCCAGCACAGGCCCACCAGCAGGTCCACGTCGAGCTTCGGCGGGATGATCAGCTCCGGCCCCAGCTCCGCGCATTCGCAGCCGCCCACGCCGCAGGCGTTCTCCTGGCACGCGGGCATGGGACACACCGTGCCCCAGGCATCACTGCATGCCAGTGCCTCCCAGCGCATGCGCGTCACCTGGACGCCCTGCTCATCCGTGACGCGCGTGCCCAGCCGCACGGGCTGGTGGGTCGCGCGTGCTTTCTGACGGGCCTCCTGCATCATCAGCACCAGCTCGCGCTGCGCGGCGCCAAGGCGCTGGCGCTCCGTCATGCCCTGGAAGCTGGACACGGAGAGGGTGGTGAAGATGCCAACCAGGGCCACCACGACCATCACCTCCAGCAGCGTCATGCCTCGGTTGCGTGGCAGCATGTCAGCCCCCCGTTCCCACGAACGCGAAGTTGCGAGGCGCCAGGCGGATGACGCTGTGCCGGCGCTTGTAGCCATCCCGCAGGTTGCCGTCGTCGTCTCGCGCTCCGGGCGCTTCGTTCCCCGTCAGCTCGGCGCGCTGCGAGCGCGCGGTGATGGACAGCTCCACCACGCGCATGTGGCGCATCAGCTCGTCACCCGCGCTGCCCGGGCCGCGGTCCGGCGGAACGGGTACGCCCGGGTCCCAGGCCCAGGAGATGTGCGGGGCGCAGGTGGCCTGGGTGCAGGTGGCCAGCGAGGGGCGCCCGGTCTCCGCGTCCGGGAAGAAGCGCACGGGGGCGCCGGGGAGCGCGTCGGGTGCAATCACGCCCAGCCGGACCTGCAACTGCTCGATGTCCTGGGACACCGCGGTGTAGCCCGCGGGCCCCGTGGGCCCATCCACGTCCATCTCCAGCACGGGCGTGCCGCCGGGCCAGTTCACCCGGTAGCTGCGGCTGGTGAGCGGGAGCAGGTACATGCCCCCTTCGCGCGGTTCCCGTGTGCCAAGCCAGGGCGACTCGGGAAGCGTCACGGCATCGGGATGGCAGTTGCCGTCGGCGGGTGCGGGTCGGCCTGGGATGGCGGGCGTCCATTCCACGCCTTCCGCCACGAGGTTCGTCACCTGTCCCACGCAGGCCCAGCCCCGCTCGTCGTCCGTACCCGGAAAAACGACGGCGATGACCGCATTGTCCAGGAAGGCGGGCGGCAGGCCTCCGACGCACAGTGTGTCCTCGAACCAGGCCGCGGTCGCCGGCAAGGGGCACTGGTCCAGCAGCACCATGCGCGCCGGGTCCGTCTCCCAGACCTCCAGGGCATCCGACAGCAGCGCGGCATCGGCGGGTGGGACGAAGCTGGCGTCGTCCGGGAAGGTCGCCTGGGGCCGAGCCCACACCGCGTAGAACAGGTCGGCTTCGCCGGCGGGAATCCGGCCGCCGGTGAGGGAGACGCTGCCAATGCCCGCGCCCGCCCGCTGCACGCCGAACGCCATCAAGTCACGCGCGGCCCGGCCCTTGTTCTGCGTCTCCATGATGCGCTCTTCCAGCAGGCCCCGGCGCTGGAGGTGGACGCTCACGCCAATGGCGGTGGCGAGCACCAGCATGGACATCGATGCGGCCACCATCAGCTCGATGAGCGTGAAGCCGCGCGGCGTCGTCGAACGAAGTCGCTTCATGGCGCCATCCGGGTCTGCAAGGCCACCGCGCGGCGGGGAGCGCCGGGCTCCTCCGCCCAGCTCACGGTGACGCGGACGTTGACGACCTGGTGCAGGGCCAGGTTGCTGGCGTGGGGAAGCGGGATGGCGCGGCTCAGCGCGGGCTCGCCTGTCTCGGCGCCCTCGAAGGGTGGGTCCACGTCCAGCGTCAGCGTGTAGGCCATTTGCGGCGTCGCGCCCGGAAGGGGCGGCGTCTCCGTCATGCGGCTATTGGCGGACCACCACACGTCGCGCCGCGTGTCGTCGAGCTGCTTGATGTTGATGCAGGGGTCATTCAGCGGCTCGCCCACGCAGCGGAGGTTGACCACGCGCTCCAGCTCCTGTTCGGCGATGAGGTTCGCCTGGCTCAGGTTGTTGTTGCGGCGGTTGTGTCGGGACGCGGTGCCCAGCGTGAGCATGATGCCCAGGATGCCGAGCATGAGCACCGCGGCGGTGGCGATGGTCTCCAGGATGCTGAGGCCGCGCGGATGGGTGTGGAACCTGCGCCGGTTCATGGCACCACCTCCTGGACGCGTGAGCCGGACTGCACGTCCCAGATGAGGACCCGGGAGCTGCTTCGCGGCGTCTCTGCGGTGGGGTTGTTGTACGTCCCGCTCCCCAGCGCGCGCACCTGCCCGTTCTTCACGATGAGCAGGTGATTGTCATAGAGCACGGGCGCGTGCGTGCCGTGGCCGTCGATGGGGGTGTCGTTGCCCGCGAGCGCATTGCCCGCGGTGCTGTAGGCGTAGACCCTGCCGCTGGTGGTGCTGTCCAGGTCGCACGCGCTGGCGGCGCGGCCCACGGCGCTGGTCGTGAAGACGCCATCCTGGGTGGTGGAGACGCCGCCCCAGACGACCTGGCCCTCGCCCAGTTCGCGTGTCCACTCGAGGTGCGCGGGGCAGTTGGCGCCAGGCCGCGTTGCGGGCACCGGGTCGCGGTCCTCGAAGGCCATCAGGTGATAGCGGGGCCGCGGGTCGGCGGTGTCGTCCGGCTCGTTGGCGATATCCGGGTTGTTGGCGGTGCCGAAGTACAGCCGCACGCGGCGGGAGCCGCTTTCAGGCACGACCGATGCGGAGATGGTGGAGAAGATGCGCTGACTGGTGGGGTTGCGGATGCCGGGCACGGCCTGCGCGTCCGCGACGACACAGGAGGCCAGCACCTTGCCCAGCGGCGTGTTCGCCCCGGTGTTCGAGTAGGTGGGGTTGATGCGGTAGATCTTCCCCGAGGTGGATGGGACATAGATGACGTCGACGTTGCCGTCGCCATTCACGTCCAGCGGGATGGGCTCTCCGCCGATGCCTTCATTCGCGTCCGCGGTGGTGCCCAGCGTGACGACGCCCGCCAGCCGCGCCTTCACGCTGTTGCCCGTCACCTGCGCGGGCAGGCCCGTCTTGAGGTCCATCAGGTAGATGGTGCCCACCGTGCCGGACTCAGGCGAGTAGTCCGTGCCGAACAGGGACACCCACTTCTTGCCGCCCGCCTGGCCGAAGTCCATGCGCACCAGCGAGGGTGCATGGCGCGAGCCGCGTGTGTCGGGCTTGGGCGTGGCGCCGGTGAAGTGCGCCGGCAGCGGGTTGCAGCCGTTTCCGTTGCCCGTGCACGGAACGCCCGCTGACGTGAAGCGGTCCCGCTTCATGTCGAACTCCCACAAGGGCGTGGGGTAGCTCGAGTCCGTGGGATTGGTGACGTCGAGCGCGAAGAAGATGCTCTGCTTGGGGCCGGTGGCGCTGGCCAGCACCGTCTTCGCGCCCTCGTTCCGGGCGGGGCGGGGGCGCCAGGCCTCGTCGGTCTCCCGAGGGTCGTGGCCAGTGTCCGGGCGGTAGTCGTTGCTCCGCAGGTCCACGTCCGCCACGGAAGGCGTGGCGTCCATCGTGGCGCGCTCGGTGGAGTACGCGTCGTTGGCGCGGCGGTAGTTCTCCACGTAGTAGGGCAGCATCTTGAAGGGCAGGTAGGCGAACAGCTCGCTGCCCGCGCCGTAGTCCTGGCCACTGGCGCAGCTGCCGGCTCGGCCGAAGTAGCCCTGATACTCCACGCGGCCTGGCGTGCAGGGGTCATCCCCCGTGTGGAAGTAGCCCGTGCCCAGCGCGTGCAGGTAGCCCTGCGTGGTTCCCACGTACGTCACCGTGGGGCGGCCCGTGTTGGCCGTGCTGAAGTTCTCCGTGAACTTCCGGCGCTCCGTGTCCAGGTTGCGGCCTTCGAGCAGCCACGCGGGCACGTTGGGCGGCCCGATGACGGCCGCCGTGGACAGGTTGACGCCGCCCAGCGGCCAGGTCCGCATCCGGTTGCGGACCAGGGAGGACTGGCGGTCCTCCCAGCCGTAGAGCCAGTCGCGCAGCGCCACGCGGTCATCCGCGGTGCAGCCGTTGCGGCCGTCCAGGTCATACAGGTACACGCTGCCGTTGCGGCGGGTGCAGTAGGTGTCTGGGAAGACGGGGCTGGTGGTGTTGGCGCGCGCCATCAGGTCCTTCACTTCGATGGCTTGTTGGTTCGCCGGATTGAGCGTGACGAGCCTGCGCGTGTCGAGCGGCTCGCCGGGACGGGTCTCCAGCGTGCGCATCAGGTCGCGCATCCACTTGCCGGAGTCCCAGACCTCCTGGGTGGGCTCATAGGGCGCCAGCGTGGCGGGCTCATAGAGCTTCTTCAGGTAGATGTGGCCCCGGTCGATGGTGTCCGGGCGGTTGTCGTAGGTGCGGATGGAGACCTGGTCCACGCCTCCGTCGGCGACCCAGGCGCGCCCGGGCGTTTCATAGACGCCGTGGATGACGGCGTTGGCCATGGGGATGAGCGACGCGCGGCCGTATTCGCCGCTGCGCTGCGCTTTGTAGGAGACGTTGATGTTGTGGATGGTGGGCTGGCAGGACTCACCCGGGCTCTCCATCACCGCGCGCCAGCACAGCTGTGTTCCTACGCGGCCCTGCTCCAGGAAGTCCTGCAGGACGGCCGTCTCATTGCGCACGCCGCCGTCGCTGTCCGGGATGGGGACCCGGAGCCAGTTCGGATTGTCGTTGAGGACGTATGTGGGACTGGAGGTGTTGCAGGGCTCCTGGCAGACCTTGCAGTCCAGCGCCACCTCATAGCTGATGTCCGGTCTGCGCTGGCCCGTCCCGCCGTCCGGCAGTTTGACGGAGAGCGAGCAGGGCGCGATGCCGCCGCCGTCCGCCGCGTAGTAGGGCTGGTCCTCCACGGTGAACGTCACCTCGGTGATGGTGAAGTCCAGGGAGATGTCCGGCGAGATGTCCGACACCACGTCGGAGCGGTAGGAGCCGTTGTTCTGCTTGTTGATGAGGATGACGATGTCGCTGTACGTGCGGTCACCGCCCGCGTTCTGGTCTTCCCAGCCCAGAATCCAGACCAGGGGGTTGTCACGCGGCGCGCCCACGATGGTGTGCGCCGCGCGGCGGTTCACGGAGGGGACGTCCTGCGTCTGGTCGTTCGGGAAGACGACGCCACCGTAGGCCGGGTCGTTCTCCAGCCGGGGGTACACCATGGGATTCAGCCAGTTGGTGCGGAGGTTCTTCTGTCTCACCACGAGCGGGTCACTGCCTTGGTGCAGGTCCATGTTGAGCGGCGTCTTGGTGAAGAAGACGTTGATGTCGCCGTGCATCCACAGGTCGCACTGCACCTCGCGCCCATCCGTCGTCGGACGGGTGATGAAGCACGAGTCCGTGGCCGGGCCGTACACCTGCTCCACATAGGTCACGAGGAAGAAGACGATTTCACGCCGGCCCGCGAGCCGTCCCATGGGGACGACCTGGTCCTCGGCCTTGGTGATGGCGGCGGTCGTGCTCTTGCCGGTGATGAGGCGGCCCGCGCTGTCGAACGCGCTGGCCTTGTAGTCAGGGATGCCGTCCGCCTCATCGGATTTGTCCCAGGCCGTGCCGGTGCGCATGAACTGCCCGTTGCCGTCGAGCGTCCAGCCCTGACGTGGCGCGAAGCACTCCGCCGATTCCGATTCGTGGCACGACGTCTCGTCGTCGTCCGTGGAGAGGAAGACGAGGTTGCCGATACCCCTGTTGCCATTGAGGGCATGCCGGGGCTCCAGCAGGTTCGGGATGTGTGGGAACAGGCCCTGGTCGCTGAAGTACGTATCGATGATGCCGGAGGTGACAGCGCTCTGCCTCAGGTTGTCGCGCCCGTGGTAGGGGTCATACGCGAACAAGGCGTTGGTGAAGTCGCGCACCGGGCGGCCCACCACGCCGCCAGTCGAGGGCCGGGCAGGGTAGTCAGAGCGCCCCTGCCACCTTCGAGGCCCCGTATTGGCGGCGTAGTTGCTGCCGGAGTTGCACGGGCCCATCAACAGGTCGGGCTCGCGCAGCGTCACCGTCCCCGCGTCGCCCCAGCGCCGGTGGGTGAACGTCCGGTTGGGACAGCGGGGCGCCACGCCGATGTAGCGCGAGGGGTTGATGTTGTAGAGGTCCTCGTGGAAGTCGGGCACGCCGTTGTTGTTCTTGTCCAGCAGCCGGTCGTCATCGGAATTCTCTCGCGTGCCGTTGTCGTCGATGTATTCGGCGTCGATGAGCTCGTCGTAATAGAACCAGCCCAGCGTGCTGGAGGCGCCGCTGCCCGCGCGGTCATCGACGATGAGCGCGGTGAGCTCCTGCTCGAAGGGCAGGATGATTTTCTCCGGGTCCAGGACGTTGAGGTTGGTGTTGAGCCGCAGCTTGGGCGGGTTGTCATCCGTGACGATGATGGCGCTGGGGATGCCCGCGTCCCTGCTGAAGTCGGGTTGCTTGTCCTGGTCCGTGGTGTCGATGCACAGCGCGAGGCTGCTGGCGCCGCCATCCGTGCCGCCACTGCCCGTGTCGCCGCCGGGACTTTGGGCGAGCACGGCTCCCGCGGCGGCCACGGCCACCGCGGCCATCCAGGTTCGAGTCCAGCGCATGATGTCCCCCTGGCGGCCGGTGCTTCAGGGCCGCCCGATTCAGGTGCAACGGATTGCGGTTGAAGGCTTGGAAATCAGAATGTGGGAAGGCCGCTGCTGGAGGTGCCGGTGCCCCGGCAGCCCATCTTCGTGCCGTAGCTGCACGCGAGCCCTCCCTGGGTGCTGCTGTGCTCCAGGAGTGAGCGGACGATGGTGCGGTAGGGGAGGCCCGGGCCCGGGGGTTGGACCTCGCCCACCGACACCAGCCAGATGCGGCCGTTGGCGTCGGCGTTGCGGTCGGCGTCGTCGTCGTCCTCCACGACGAAGACGCGGAAGGAGACGCTGCGAGCCTCCGGGTAGGCGCGGATGGGCTCGCCCTCCACGTCGTTGATTTCGACGGAGGCGCCCGTCACGGTGTCGTCGATGGCCGTGCCACGCGCCAGCGTGTACGGCGTCTGGGGAATGAGCTCTCGCCAGGGCACGCCGCCCGCGGCGACGTCGGGCAGGCCCTGCTCGGCCACGACCTGCAGGCGCTGCAGGACGTCCTGGCTGTAGCTGCCAATGCCTCCCGCGACGGGGTTGTTCATCATCGCCAGGACGACGGCGCGCCCTTCGGCCATGCCCGCCTCGGCGGCGAAGAGGGCTTCACGCGAGCGGCGCTCATGGGATTGGAGCGTGCTCTCCGTGGTCACCGCGCGGAGGGTCACGAGCACGCCCGCGGTGACGAGCGCGATGAGGCCCAGCGCCAGCAGCAGGGTGAACCCTCTCCGCGCGCCAGAGGCGTGTGCGGGCTTGCGGGTCGGATGACAGCGCACCGGGGACTCCTTGCCCTGAAGGGCAGCAGGGAAGCGCAGGTGTCTGTCTCAGCAATCCTCAGGCCCGCTCTCGCGGTACATCCATGTCAATGCATCCAGCCGCTTGGCCAGGGGCCTGGGTAAAGCCTGACACGGATTCATGCGACACGGATTGCGGACCTCGCAAAACTTGCGAGTCAGCGACAAAGTGGGACGCATCGTGAGGCTCGTCCCTGAGGGCGGGACGTGTGGTTGCCCTGTGACAGTCACAGGGAGCGTCGTGTTTCAGCCGCGCCCGCGAGGCCAGAACGTCACGTCGCGTTCCGGGGCGTTCAACCAGACGGACTTGAGGAAACGCACGGCGTTGCGGTCCGCGGTGTCATGCCGGCTGGTGAAGACATGCGCCGTGCCCAGCAGCAGCAGCACCGCCAGGGACGCTCCCAGCGCGGGCGCCGCGGGCCACGTCTGGCCGGGCTTCCGCGCCAGGCTGACGAAGACCCAGGCGGCGGTGCCCAGCAGCAGCCCCGCCAGCACCCCACCCGCCAGTCCCGCCGGCAGCCCCAGGAAGGTCAGCACGCCGGGCGGGAAGTAGCCCTCACGCAGCAGCGGCAGCGCCAGGGCGCCCACGGCGTTGGAGACATCATCGGGGATGTAGTTGATGAAGGTGGCCACGCCGGTGGCGACGATGGACACCGCGCACAGGAGCGCGGCCACACCCAGGGCCCACGCGCCCTGGCCGGTGGCGCGCAGGCGCTCCAGGAAGAGGCCGGCGGGCAGCAGGAGGAAGGGCACTAGGCCGGTGAGGTGACGCGGCCCCGTCGTCCAGCCCCACGAGTCGTAGGAGAACGACGAGGTGAAGTACGTGTAGCCCAGGAGCAGGGCCAGGCTCAGCCACGCCAGCGCACGGGCTTCCGGCGACTGGCTCCGGCGGCGCCACACGAGCACCAGCCCCGGCAGCGCCAGCAGGAGGAAGGGCGCCAGGGTGAACAGGCCCCGCAGCGGGGAGAAGAAGGACAGGGCGAAGGCGCGCGGGTCCGGCGTGCGGATGCCCAGGAAGCCGCCCAGGTGCCAGGGCTGGTAGCCCGCGTCGTTGAGGTACTTGTAGCCGCTCGTCAGCGGGTGGCCGAACGTCACCTGGTGGTAGGCCATCAGCGCCACCAGGAAGGGCAGGGCGCCCAGCGTGGCCAGCCCCGCGGCCCGGCCCAGGCGCGCCCAGCGAACACGCGCGGGCGCGTCCTGGAAGGCGAAGGTGAGCACCGCGTACAGCACCAGGCCGAGCACGCCCAGCGCACCGGTGTACTCGGCGGCCACGGTGGCGCCCGCGAAGGCGCCCGCCAGGACGTAGCCCCGCTCGCGCCATTCGCCACGCGCGCAGCGCCACAGCGCGTAGAAGCTGGCGAAGAGCAGCACCGCCGTCGTCTGGTGGCTCATGAAGAGCAGCGAGTAGCTGAAGGCCAGCGAGCCCAGCCCATACGTCACCGTGAGCGCATCCGCGACGAGCGGCTCCAGGGACGCGCGCAGGTAGCGGCGAACGAGCCACAGCAGTCCCAGCGTGGGCAGCACGGTGAGCAGCAGGCGCGAGAAGAAGACCAGGGGCACTTCGGGCACGGCATGCCGGTGGCCGCCGCCCACCGCGCGCAGCACGGCGTAGAGGGGCACGGCCGCGAACGACAGCAGCGGCGCCTTGCTGGGGTAGTACTTCCCGTCCTTCACGGACAGGTCACCGACCTTGCCGTAGTCGTGCAGCGCCTGGTTGATGTGCAGGGTGCCGTACTCCACCAGCGCGCGCGTCTGCCACAGCCGGCACAGCTCGTTGGGCGAGCGCAGGCCCGGGTGGTACGGGAACAGCAACACGTACAGCGCCGCCAGGGCGGCCCATACGGCGCGCGGCGCGCCTCGGGATGGCAGGGCCTGGCGCTCGGGAGTGGGGGCCGTGGTGGGCTCCGGGAGCGCGTCGGCGGGCAAGGGCGTGGAGTTCATGGCGGCGGGGCCCTGCTCTCGGGCGAGGCCGCCTCGGAAGGCGGCTGCGATTCAATGGACGACCGGGGTGTCACGCGTGGCGGCGGTGCCTCACGCGTCGCCCCCGGTGGCGCGGGCCACGGCGAAGAGGCTCATGCCCACCGGCAGCTTCACGTGCGACTCCGCCCGCGCAATCAGGGGCGCCAGCGTGTCGTAGAGCTTGAGCTGGAGCTTGGGCACCGAACGGCGGCGCAGCAGGCGACTGTTGACGAACCACCCCGGCAGGCCGGCCAGGTTCATCCACTCCAGGGTCTCCACCTGGAAGCCATTCTCCTCCAGCACCGCGCGCAGCGTGGAAGGCGTGTAGCGGCGGTAGTGGCCCACGGCCTCGTCGATGGCGCCGAAGAGCTGCTGGAGCGCGGGCACCAGGATGACCACCCGGCCTCCGGGCGCCAGAATCTGCTTGAAGCGCCGGACGGCGGACGCGTCATCCGGGATGTGCTCCAGCACGTTGGAGAGGACGATGGTGTCCAACTGCTCCGTCTTGAGCGACTCCCAGTCCGCCAGGGCCACGTCGGACAGGTACGGCCGGATGTGCGGCTTGCCGCGGAAGAGGTTCTTCAGGCGGTCCACGTAGAAGCGGTCCACCTCCAGCGCGATGAGCAGCTCCAGGCCCGACTCCAGCTCGCGGGTAATCGTGCCGATGCCGGCGCCAATCTCCAGCACCCGGCGGCCCAGGTGCTCGCGGAAGCGGCGGCCCAGCCACTGGTTGTAGTGGACGGCGCCGTCCATGCGCTCCAGCGTGGTGTAGCCCTCGTGCTGGTTGTCCGCGTCGTCGCGCACCGTGGCGTAGCGGACCAGCGTCTTGAGCCGGGACAGGTGCGCCGCGGGCGTCCGGCGAGGCACCGCGCCAGGCGGCAGCGTCACCTCGGTGAGGCGGAACAACTGCGCGGCCAGCTTCACCACCAGCTCCGCGTCCACCGCGTCGTCGTCGCTGGTGAGCGTGACGGAGCGCAGCGCCTCGGTGCGGAAGGCGCGCAGACCGGTGAGCGGGTCCGTCAGCGGCACGTCGGTGACGAAGCGGGTGACGTGGCCCAGGGCCCGGTCCGCCAGCAGCTCCGGCGCCAGCCCCTGCGCCGTGCGCAGGCCGAAGACGGCGTCCGCGGTGTCCGCCTGGATGGGGCGCACCAGCGCGTCATAGACGTCCTGCGAATACGAGGTGTCCGGATCCTGCAGCACCGTCACCGCTCCCGACACCTTCTCCAGCGCGGCGCGGATGGCTGCGCCCTTGCCACCCGGCACCGTGAGGACGTGCACGTTGGGCGAGGGGGCGGCGTCGACGGAGCCCTCTCCAGCGAGGACGACCTCCGCGCCAGGAGGCAACGCGTGGGCGAAGCGGGAAGCTGCCGCCGCGGTGTCGGGCGAGAAGGGGAGGACGAAGGAAAGCGGTGGCGTCACGCCGGGCTGACTAGCACAGGCGGCTCGGCCATGCGCGTCAGTGCCCGCGAAGAAGCGTGGATGGAGGGCATCCAGGCGACCGCGGAACGATGGACAACCCCGCGGGGACACGGCACGCTCGTCGCGGTCCCCAAGCGTGTGGGTGAAGGTCGGCGGAGTGCCGCCAGGCCGTGGAATCGCTCTGGAGACAGCAGGGAGACGTGACGTGGATGGAACCGGTTTCGACCCGGCCGGCGGCGCCGGTGGCCTGACGCCCGCGGGCCTCATGCAGCATGTGCGCGCGGTGTGGCGCCGCAAGTGGGTCGTCCTTGGCGTGGCGGTGGTGGTGGCGGCGCTCACGGCCGCCCACACGTTGCGCGAGCCCAAGGTGTACTCGGCCAGTGCCTCGCTCATCATCGACGTGATGGCGCCTCGCTTCCTGGATGGGGAGGTGAAGGAGGTGATGGGCGAGGAGCGCAGCAACTACTGGTTCAACAAGGAGTACTACGCCACCCAGAGTCAAATCATCACCTCGCGCGCGGTGGCGGGCCGGGTGGTGGACAAGCTGGGCCTGTCCACGGACGCGGACTTCCTGGGCATGGCGCACGTCACCGACGAGAAGACGCGCCTGCAGGCGATGCAGGGCGCGGACGCGGTGGCGCTGGTCCAGTCGCGCATCCGGGTGATTCCCGCGAGGGACTCGCGGGTGATCAACATCGCGGTGGATGACTTCGACGCCAGGCGCGCCGCGCTGCTAGCCAACGAGGTGGCCGCCGCGTACATGGCGGAGAACCTGGCCCTCAAGCTCCGGACGACGGAGGACGCGCGCGACTGGTTGGAGATTCGTCTGGCCGAGCTGGAGTCGCAGTCCAAGACGAGCGAGCTTGCCGTCTACGACTTCAAGAAGGACGCGGACATGCTGTCCACGTCGCTCGAGTCGAGGATGAGCATCGTCAGTGAGCGCATCAACAGCTTCAACCTGAAGCTGACCGAGGTGCGCATCCAGATTGCCGCTCAGCAGGCGCGGGTGGAGGCCATCCACCGGCTGCGCAAGGCATCTCCGGAGGATGAGACGTGGGCGGAGGCGCTGTCGGGCGCCACGGATGGACCCATCCAGGACCTGCGGCGCAGCTACACCGAGCTGCGCATGACGTGCGCGGAGCTGGGCGAGCGCTACCTGGCCGAGCACCCGAAGCTCCTGGAGTGCAACCGCAAGCTGTCGGTGGTGCGCGAGGACTTCCTCAAGAGCCTGGGCAACGTGGTGCGCGGCGCGGAGACGTCGCTGGCGGAGTCGGTGGCGCAGGAGAAGAACCTGGTGCGCCTGCTGGACGCGGAGAAGTCGGAGGCCTTCCTGGTGAACAAGAAGGCCATCGAGTTCGACCGGCTCAAGCGCGACTCGGACAACAACCAGCGCCTCTACGAGCTGGTGGCCAGGCGCCTGAAGGACATCGAGCTGTCAGGCATGCTGCGCACCAGCAACGTGCGCGTGCTGGACCCGGCGCGGCCCATCCTGGTGCCGGTGAAGCCTCACGTGCGCCGCAACCTGGCGGTGGGGCTGGTGATGGGACTGCTGGCGGGCCTGGGCGTGGTGTTGCTGCTGGAGCTCCTGGAGAACAGCGTGGCCACGCAGGCGGACGTGGAGGAGCGGTTGGGGCTGGCCTTCCTGGGCGTGATGCCGCGGCTGGACGGCAGCAAGCCGCCGCGCGAGCGGGACCTGCACGTCCACCGCGAACCCAAGTCGACAGCGGCGGAGTGCTGCCGCGCCATCCGCACCAACCTGCTGTTCATGTCGCCGGACAACCCGTTCAAGACGCTGGTGGTGACGTCCAGCGGGCCGCAGGAAGGCAAGTCCACCACCTGTATCAACCTGGGCGTGGCCATGGCCCAGAGCGGCAACCGGGTGCTGCTGCTGGACACGGACATGCGCCGGCCGCGCCTGCACCGCGCCTTCGGAGTGCCCAACGAGCTGGGCATCTCCTCGCTGGTGGTGGGTGAGGGCACGCTGGACGCGGCGGTGAAGAGCACCGAGGTGCCCGGCCTCTTCGTGCTGCCGTGCGGACCGCTGCCGCCCAATCCGGCGGAGCTGCTGCACACCCAGACCTTCACGGACCTGCTGAAGGCCGCCTCCGAGCGCTTCGACCGCGTCATCCTGGACAGCCCGCCCATCAACGCGGTGGCGGACGCGGCGGTGCTGGCCACGAAGTGCGACGGCGTGGTGCTGGTGCTGAAGGCGGCCAAGACGAACCGCGAGTCGGCGCGGCGTGCGCTGCGCTCGCTGGCGGACGTGCAGGCGCGCATGTACGGCGCCATCCTCAACGACGTGGACCTGTCGGCGCCGCGCTACGGTGACTCGTATCTGGGCTACCAGGGCTACGGGCAGTACGCGGAAGACTCCAAGGATGGGGTGGCGCAGTCGTGAACGCGCCATCAGCGGGCGCGGGCCTGCGGGTGCTGCACCTGGGCAAGTTCTATCCTCCCGCGTCGGGCGGCATGGAGGCCCACGTGCAGACGCTGGCGCGCGCCCAGGCGGCGCTCGGCGCGCAGGTGGAGGTGCTGTGCGCCAACCATGCCGCGGACGGCGCGGGCACCAGCCACGAGTTCCAGGGCCGCAGCCCCACGTGTGAGACGTGGGACGGACCGGTGCGAGTGACGCGCCTGGGCCGGCTGGCGTCCGTCGCGCGCATGGACGCGATGCCGGACCTGCCGCGCATGCTGGGACGCGCGTTGTCGCGGGGCGTGGACATCGTGCACCTGCACACGCCCAACCCGACCTGGGTGCTGGCCCTGGACGTGGTGCGCCGGCTGCCTCCTGTCTTCATCACCCACCACAGTGACGTCATCCGGCAGAGGGTGGCGGGCGCGCTCTTCAAGCCCTTCGAGGCGCTGCTCTACGCGCGGGCCCGGCGGGTGCTGGCCACCAGCGCGGCCTATGTCCCGGGCTCGCCGCTGCTGCGCGCCTTTCGCGGCAAGGTGCGGGCGCTGCCGCTGGGGCTCGACCTGGCGCCGTACCTCCAGCCCTCCGCCGCCGCGCGGGAGGCGGAGGCCCACTGGCGGGCACAGGCCGCGGGCGCGCCGCTCTGGCTCATGGTGGGGCGGCTCGTCTACTACAAGGGCCTGTTCACCGCGCTGGAGGCCCTGCGCCGGGTGCCGGGGCGGCTGGTGGTGGTGGGGCAGGGGCCGCTGGAGGCGGAGGCTCGACGCCGGGCGCGCGCGCTGGGCGTCGCGGACCGGGTGACGTGGGCGGGCTATCTGCCTCCGGACTCGCTGGTCGGCGCGCTGCACGCGGCCACCGCGCTCTGGTTCTGTGGCAATGCTCGCAGTGAGGCGTATGGGTTGTCGCAGGTGGAGGCCATGGCCAGCGGTCTGCCCGTGCTGAACACGGCGATTCCGCACTCGGGCGTCGCGTGGGTGAGCCTGCATGAGCAGACGGGGCTGACGGTGCCGGTCGGCGACGCGGAGGCCCTGGCGGCGGCGGCGCGGCGACTCCTGGAGGAGCCCGGGTTGGCGCAGCGGTTGGGGCGCGAGGCCCGGGAGCGGGCCGTGGCGGAGTTCCGGCATGACGTCATGGCCTGGCGCAGCCTGTCCCTGTACTCGGAGGCGCTGGGCCGGCCCGCGCCGGTGATGGCGCCTGACGTGGCGCCGCTGCGCTTGACGGGGAACGCATGAGCCATCCCCTGCGCGTGCTGCACATCTCCAGCGGCAACCTCTACGGTGGCATCGAGACGTTGCTGCACACGATGGCGCGCGAGCGGAACCTTCGCCCGTCGCTGTCACATGCCTTCGCGCTCTGCTTCGAGGGTCGGCTGGCGCGGGAGCTGCGCGACGCGGGCGTGGAGGTGCGTGTGCTGGGGCCCGCGAAGACAGGCCGGCCCTGGTCCGTGTGGCGCGCGCGGAGAGTCTTGCGCGAGCTGCTGCGCGGCGGGCGCTACGACGTCGTCATCTGCCACGCCATCTGGCCTCAGGCCCTGTTCGGGCCCGTGGTGCGCACCGCTGGCGTTCCCCTGGCCTTCTTCCAGCATGACGCCCTGACTGGCCAGCATTGGCTGGAGCGGTGGGCCCGTGTCACGCCGCCCGACCTGGTGCTGACCAACAGCCGCTTCGCCGCGGGCACGCTGGTGTCCGTCTATCCCCAGGTGCCTTGGCATGTGACGCACTGTCCGCTGCCCATGCCACCGCCGGCGCTGGGAGCGTCCGAGCGCGCGCGCGTGCGCACGGAGCTGGGGGCCACCGAAGGGGACGCCGTCATCGTCCACGCCAGCCGGATGCAGGAGGGGAAGGGCCAGCGCTTGTTGCTGGAGGCGCTGGGCCGGCTGCGAGCGGTGCCGGGCTGGCGCGTCTGGTTCGCTGGCGGCGCTCAGCGTCCGGACGAGGAAGCCTATCTGGAGGGGCTGCGGGCGCAGGCGAAGCACCTGGGTATCGAGGAGCGGCTGCGGTTCCTGGGGCAACGCTCGGATGTGTCGCGACTGCTGCGCGCCGCGGACATCCACTGCCATCCCAACTCGAGGCCAGAGGCGTTCGGTCTGGCCTTCGTGGAGGCGCTCCAGGCGGGCCTGCCCGTGGTGACCACGCCGATGGGGGGCGCGCTGGAAATCGTGGATGCCTCCTGCGGGGTGTTCGTCCGCCCGGAGCCGGAGGCACTGGCCCTGGCCCTGGGACGGCTCATCGAGGACCCGCAGACGCGTGTCCGGCTGGGCGCGGCGGGGCCCGCGCGTGCCGCGGAGTTGAGCGATGCGGGAGGCTTCCTTCGCGGCATGGAGGAGGCGCTGCGCGCGCTGTCCGAGCAGGAGGTGCCGGTGTGAGGGCGCCCCAGCTTCAGGGCCCCGGCGTGCTGAATCGCCGGTACGTGCGCCGCGCACCGGGGGCCGCGCTGGAGGCGGTTCCGGAGGGGGCCGCGCCCACCGCGCCCGTCGCTCGAGGTGCGCGCATGGGCGGCGGCCTGCTGGCGTCGAGCCAGTTGGTACCGCTCTTCGTCGGTCTGCTCATCTGCTGCCAGCTCGCGCTGCTGGTGGAAGCCATCGCGCCGCTCCGCGTGGCGGTGCGCGTGCTGGCCTTCGGCGTCAGTCTGGTGCTGCTGGCGCTGGTGCGGGGACGGAGTCTGAAGCACCCGGCGCTTCCCTTCATCCTGGCCGCGCTGGGCGTCACCGCGCTCCAGCTCTTCAATCCTGGCACCGGTGCCCCGCTGGCGGCGCTGGCGCAGTTGGGCATCCAGCTCGCCATCGCCGCGCCACTGCTGTGGGTGACCCGGCTGGCCATCGACCCGAAGACGTTCCGTCGCACGCTCGCGCTGCTCTTCTTCTTCAACGCGGCCAGCGCGGGCGTGGGCGTGCTGCAGGTCTACTTCCCCGGACGCTTCCAGCCCGCGCTGTCGGCCGCGGTGCAAGGGCAGGGCGAAGGTTATGTGAGCAGCCTCAAGTTCGAGACCGCGGACGGCGTGCGCGTGTTCCGTCCCATGGGCCTGACGGACATTCCGGGCGGCGCGTCCACTGGCGGCTTCTACGCGGTGCTGCTGGGCGGCGGCTTCCTGCTGTCATCCCGTCGCGGGCTGACGCGCGTGTTGAGCGTGGGCGGCATCCTGGTGGGGCTCTTCGGCATCTACCTGTCGCAGGTGCGCGCCACCGCCGTCATGCTGGTGGTGTGCCTGGTGGCCCTGGGGGCGGTGCTCCTGGTGAGTGGCCGAGTGGGACGGTTCCTGGCCCTGCTGGCGGTGGTGGGCACCGCGGGCGTTGCCACCTTCGGTTGGGCCGTGGCGGTGGGCGGCGACGCGGTGGTGAGTCGCTGGTCCTCGCTCTTCGCGGCCAGCCCCGACGAGGTGTACCACCGCAACCGCGGCTATTTCCTGACGGGGACCTTCGCGGACGTGCTGCCTGAGTATCCGCTGGGCGCGGGCCTGGGCCGCTACGGCATGACGAATGCCTACTTCGGCGACAACAGCGACCGCGAGCGCCCGCCGTTGTGGGCGGAAATCCAGTGGACCGCCTGGGTCTACGACGGCGGCATCCTGGGCGTGCTGTTCTACCCGCTGGGCGTGCTGATGTCGTTGCTGTGGGCCTTCCAGGTTGCTCGCAGCCGTGACGGTCCGCAGGACGAGTTCTGGCTGTGGGGCAGCGTCCTCTTCGCGTACAACCTGGGCGCCTTCTCGCTCACCTTCAGCTATCCGTTCTTCATGAGCCAGACGGGCATGGAGTTCTGGTTGCTCAACGCGGCGCTCTTCGGCGCCCTGGCCCATGCGAAGAACGTACACGCTCATCGCCGGTGACTTCGTGGACACCGGCGGCATGGACCGGGCCAACCTGGCGCTGGCGCTCTGGCTGGCGAAGCAGGGGCACCCCGTCCGGTTGGTGGCACACCGCGTGGCGGAGGTCCTCCTGCGCCATCCCAATGTGCGCTTCGTGCGAGTGCCCAAGCCCGCCAATGCGTATCTGCTCGGCGAACCGCTGCTGAGCGCGGTGGGCCGGGCCTGGGCACTGCGTACCCGCGCCGAGGGAGGCCGCGTGGTGGCCAATGGTGGCAACTGCCCGGTGGCGTCCGCCAACTGGGTCCACTACGTCCACGGCGCCTATCCCTCCGAGCCCACCGGCGGCGTGCTGCGCCAGCTCAAGGGCCACGTGAGCCACCGGTACTACGTGCGCTCGGAGCGGCAGGCCCTGCGGCGCGCGCGCGTCATCATCGCCAACTCGGAGCGCACGCGGGATGATGTGGTGGCCGCCACGGGCGTTTCGGCGTCCCGGGTGCGCGTCATCTACCTCGGTGGTGATGCGGAGCGCTTTCGCCCGGTAACAGCCGAGGCGCGGCGTGAAGTCCGCGCGTCCCTGGGGTGGCCGGAGTCCCGGCCCGTGGCGCTCTTCGTCGGCGCGTTGGGCGACCGCCGCAAGGGCTTCGACACCCTCTTCCAGGCGTGGGCGCGGCTGTGCGCACGGGCGGATTGGGGCGTGGACCTCAAGGTCGTGGGCTCAGGTGCGCAGCGTGATGCGTGGGAGCGCGAAGCCGCGGACAGAGGACTGGGGCAGCGCATCCAGTTCCTCGGCTTCCGTGACGACGTGGCGCGCTTGCTGTCGGCGGCGGACGTGCTGGTGTCGCCCACGCGGTATGACGCATATGGGCTGAACGTCCATGAGGCGCTGTGTGCCGGGCTGCCTGCGTTGGTGAGCCGCTCGGCGGGCGTGGCGGAGCGCTACCCGGAGGCGCTGTCGGGCCTGCTGCTGGACGCGCCGGGTGACGTGGACGCGTTGGTGCGGCGCCTGGAGGACTGGCGCGAGCACGCGGCGGCCTGGGCGCCTCACGTGGCCGCGCTGTCGGAGACGCTCCGGGCGCAGACGTGGGACACCATGGCCGAGGCCATCGTGGACACGGTGGAGCGCGAGGGCTGAGGCGCCTGCTTCGTCAGGCGCGCCGCTCCAGGACCTCGGTGAAGAAGTCCAGGTGTGCCTTCGCCACCACCGGCCACGAGAAGCGGGTGACGGCGCGTTCTCGTCCCCGTGTGGCCAGTTCTTCTCTGCGCTGGGGACTCTCCAACAGGTTGGCGATCGCCTGCGTCCAGGCGGACACAGACGTCTCCGGCAGCACGATGCCCGCGTCGCCCATGGTGCGCGGGACTTCGCCCGAATCACTGCCGAGCACGGGCACGCCACACGCGAAGCCCTCCGCCAACATGCGGCCGAACTGCTCCCGCCATTGGCGCGTCGTCTGACTGGGGGCGCACAGCATGTCCATGGCGTTGAGCGCGCGTGGCACGCCTGAGTGGGGCACGCCGGTGAGGACTCGCACCGAGTGGGTGTGCCGGGCCGCCCAGTCACGCAACGCACCTTCCATCGGGCCTCCGCCCACGAAGAGCGCGCGCCAAGGGGTGTCGAGCGCGTCGAGCGCATCCATCAGCAGGGACACGCCCTTCTCCGGGACGAAGCGGCCGAGAAACCCCACCACGGGTGGGCCTGATGTCTCCCACCCGAGCTCGCGCCGCAAGGACTCGCCCGCGGCGCTATCCGGTTGGAACAGGTCCGCGTCCACGCCCATGGGAATGGCGCGCGCGGGCCGCTCCGCATAGCCGGGACGGGTGAGGAGGTTGTCCCTCACGGTTTCACCCCAGGCCACCCAGCCGGAAGCGCGCTGGACGACGAAGCGCTCCGCCTGGGCAAAGGGCGGCGGGTAACGCTTGGACAGGTTCTGCGCGGTGCTGAAGACGAGCGGGACGCGACGCGGTGTGAGCAATGCCAGCTCCAGGCCGGCCAGCACATAGGGCTCTTCCCACACGTGCACCAGGTCCGCGCCGCGCGCGAGGTGAGCACGCGCCTCCGGACCGTAGAGGAAGGTGTGGAGCGAGCGACTGAAGTAGGCGCGCACGCCTTCCGTCCTGGCGGGCTCGTCCGCTTCGAGTTGCAGGGCGAGCGGGCTCAGGTCGCCATGGAAGAAGCGTGGCGCCACCGCGGTGACATCCCATTCACCCGCGCCCACGCGAACCATCTCGTTGGCGAGGCGCCGGTTGAGGCCGACGACATAGGAGTGGGAGAGGGTGATGAGCCGGCGTGACTGCTTCAAGGGATGGGGACTCCACGGCTTTCAAATGGGGGACTGCTCCGCACGAGCGTGCGGTACAGGGCGAGCACCTCGCTCGCGTAGCGTTCGCGCGAGAAGCTCGCCGCCGCGGTGAGTCGCGCGGCCGTGCCCAGTCGGGCTCGCAGGGCTGCGTCCTCCAACAGCGTTCGCATCGCCTGGACCAACGCGTGCACGTTGCCCGGAGGTATCAGCAGCGCGTCCGTGCCATTCGTGAGTGCCTCCGCCGCGCCGCTCGCGCTGGAGACGATGGCGGGCCGCCCGCAGGCGAGCGCCTCCGCGATGGTGAGGCCAAAGGGCTCCCGGCGGGTGCTGGCGTGAACGAAGACGTCCAGGGCCCGGTACACGGAGGCCGGATGGGGTTGGAAGGGCACCAGGCCCACGCGCTGTGCCAGACCTCGCGAGGCGATGAGCCTGCGCAGTTCGTCCTCGGAGAACTGCGAGCCGGGCGTCTGATACAGCGGCGCGCCCACCAGGTAGAAACGCACGGGCGGTGTGGGGTACAGGCGCGTCAGCGTCGCCGCGGCTTCGAGGAAGACGTCCTGGCCTTTCCATCGGGCATAGGTGGCCACCAGTCCCACGCGGAGCGTGCCCTCGGGGGCTTCGGGTAGACCGGCCAGCCGGTCCAGTTGCGCGCCGTCCGCGGGGCCGGGGGAGAAGTGCGTGGTGTCCACGCCGTTGTAGACGACGTGCACGGGCACTCGGAACAGCACCTCGCGCGCGTCGTCGCCCACCGCTCGCGAGTTGGCGATGGCCGCCGATGCGAGGGGCGACAGCAGCCTCAGCGCGCGGCGGACCAGGGGCCGTTCGCCCAGGAAGTCGTGGATGTGCCACACCCGCTTCAAGGGCAGGCCCGCGGTGGCGGCGCTGAGCAGGTGCGTCTTGATGCCGTTGGAGTGCACCAGGTCGGGGCTGATGTCGGCTACGTCCCGGCGGAGCGCGCGACCATGGTCCACGAGCAGTCCGGATGTGGGCGCCAGCCGACGGGCGAAGCGCAGCGCTTCCAGCGGACCGTGGCCTCGCAATGCGGTGTCGCCCAGCGTGGACAGGTGCTCTGGCAATGGCAGCAACCGCGCATCCACGCCCAGCGCGCGCGCTTCGTCGAGCAGCGGCCCCGCGGTTCCGGCCAGCAGGTGGAGCGACAGCGTTGAGTCCTGCTGCTTCAGGCACGCCATCAGGTCCAGGAGCGCGCGCTCGGCTCCACCAAGGATGCCCACGGGATTGAGGAAGAGGATGCGCACGGCGGATGGACCGAAGCAAACACCTCTCCTCGGGTCAAGGCACGTTGCTGGGGCTTGAGGCACAAGCAACGCCGCTGCGCACTGTGTTCGCGCGATGACCATGGGCGTGTCCGTATCGCCACGGGCGAGCGGAACGCTCCTGGTTGGGTGGAGCCCGCCGACCTCACAGCGTGGAGGCCCCCAGCAGCCGCAGGTAGGCGTCCAGCACCGTACGCGCATGCGCGGCCCAGGTGAAGCGCGAGGCGCGGGTCAGCCGTGCCTCGCGCGAGGGCTGTGCGTCATGGCCGGCGAGCAGCGCGGCCACGGACTCCACCCACGCGGGCACGTCCCCCACGGGGCAGTAAGTGCAGGCTTCTGCTCCGACCTCCCGGAGCACGGGCAGGTCGCTGGCCACCACGGGAGCACCACAGGCCAGCGCCTCGATGACGGGGAGTCCAAAGCCCTCCGCCTCGCTCGTCACCAGCACGGCCGTCGCGCGCCGGTAGAGGCCCGCCAGCGTGGCCCGTTCCTGCCGGGGCGGCTGAAGCAACGCATCGCCAATACCCAACGCGTCCATCTGCGCGCGCTGTGTGTCGTTCAGTGCGCCGCCCTGCTGCACCAACCGAAGCTCCGGGTAGCGCGCGCGAAGCGCGGCGAACACGGCGAAGAGCACGTCCAGGCGTTTGCGAGGAATCGCGCTGCCAACGTGGAGCAGGTAGGGCCTGCCCCCCAGCGGTGCGAGCACGGCTTCGCTGGCATCGGGCGTTCCAAGCGGGGGGGCCGGGCGGTATTCGGGGGACACGCCATACGGCGCCCAGACGAGCCGCGACTCCGGCACCACGCCATGCGCGAGCAACTCCATGCGCACCGCCTGGGTGCTGTGGAACACGATGGCCGCGCGCTCCAGTCCCGCGAGCTGGGCACGGGCCATGGCGCGGAACCACGCTGGACGCGGCTCGCGCTGAGGCTCCAGCACGGAGCGGAACGCATCCAGGTCATGGCAATAGACACCGGTACGCGACGCGGGCAACGCGTGAACGAGCTGCGCGTAGGTGTGGTCCACCACGTGGAAGGCGTCGTACTGACTCCGGGCGAGCAGCGCACGGCCCGGGTAGAGGCCGAAGCGGGTGAGGAGCCGGTCCGCGTTGAACGCCGCGTTGCGCGCGCCTGCTCGGGGAAGCCGCCGCAGCACCGCGGGCATGTCTGGCCGCACTGCCGTCACGTGGACCTCGGAGGAGTGCGCGGCAAGTCCCTCCAGAAGGGCCTCGCCCACCAGGTCCATGCTGGGCCAGCCCTCTTCGCGCGGGTCCATCAGCAGCGCGAGCCGGGCCGCGGTTTGGGCTGTCGCGTGGTGGGGCGTCATCTCGGGCCGGCGCGCAGCAGCGCTTCCACCGTGCGCTCCAGCGCGAAGTGCTCGCGGTAGATTCGGGCCGCGTGCTGGCCCAGCTCCCGACGCGTGTCCGCTCGCGACAGCAAGGCCTCGGCGCGCTCCACCAACGCAGCGGGCGCCGTGCCTTCGGCCAATGCGACGGCGCCGTGTTCGCGCCACAGCGGTTCCGTGAGGTGCCCGGTGTTCGTGACGACAGGAAGCCCCAGGGCCAGGCCCGCCATGACCGTGGTGCGTCTTGTGCTCACGCCGTCCGGATAGGGCTGCAGGAGCACGTCACACGTCGCCAGATGCACCGCGATGTCGTCCAGCGCGAGCGAGTCCCTGACCACGAGCCGGCCTCGCAGCTCGGGGTGGCGCGTCTCCACGCCTTCGACGAAGGCGCGGCTGCCTCTGCCCAGCATCAACGCCCGGCGCGCGCTCTCACCGCGCAGCAATGGCACCAGCGCGGCCTCCAGGGGCTCAGCGGTGAGACGTCCGAAGGTGCCGAAGTGTCCCAGCCAGGTCCCCTCACCCAACTCCGCGCGGAGCGCGTCCACGGCGTCACTGGAGACATTGACGGGCAGATTGCTGGGAACCGGCAGCCAGGCCGCATGGGGCCGGACGCGAGCGGGCAGGTGCTCCGCCCACTGGGGAATGGAGACGAACACGCGGTTGGCGGCGCTCGCCACCAGGCGCACCATCATCCGCGTGGTGCCCGCCAGGATGTGGTGGCGCCAGGGGCCGCGCGGGCTCCACGGATGCACCGCCTCGTGGATGTAGACCCAGCGCGCGTCGTGCCATCGCGCGGCGAACCACGCGCAGAAGGGGACGTTCATCGCCCTCAGCCCCAGGGCATGGGGGACGTACTGGAGCAGCAGGCGCCGGGGCCCCGGGCACGCATCCAGCCCGCGTGACAGACCGGACAGTCCCCTGGGCGTCAGGAGGTCGGGGGCACGGTGCACGGTGACGCCGTCCTCGTCGCGTACACCGCCTTCACCGGGGGCCCAGACGTGGACCTCCTGCCCGGCACTGGCGAGCGCGCGGCTCAGTTGCCGGGTGTAGTCACCGACGCCGCCGGGCCGCGGCGGGTATTCGCCGGTGAGGACATGCCAGGCGGGAGCGGTGCGCGAAGGAGGCATGGCGCGGCGTCAGGACACTTCCATGTCGCGGATGGCGAGGAGCTGGAAGGCGTGACGGGGCCAGCGCGTGGCGAAGGGCTCGGTGAGGATGGACAGGCGGCTGCCCAGCCGGAAGGGCCGGATGCGCGGCAGGGCGTAGTCACCGCGCAGGGGCTTCCAGCCGCTCATGCCGGTGACGTGGTAGCCACGCAGCTCGAAGTCGTAGACCTCCCAGCCGGAGCGGTGCACCTGGTGGACGTTGTTGTCCCACTCGTCCTGGGGGAGGAAGCCATTGGGCGTGAAGATGATGACGCGCTTGCGCGCCAGCGACTCCATCATCTCCAGCAGCCGGAATCCGTCTGGCTTGTCGAAGTGCTCGATGACGTCCAGCGCGACGACGGCGTCGAAGCTCTTCGGACCGAAGCGCTGGCCCGCTTCCAGCAGGTTCATGCAGTGGTACTCGCGGTGGATACCCGCGGCCCGGCTGCGCTCGATGCTGGTGGGGTGGCCATCCACGCCCACCGTGTGCGGGAGCAGGTGCGAGAAGCTGTGGAGCGGCGAGCGCGAGCCACAGCCGATGTCCAGCACGCTGTCACAAGTGCCGACCAGCGCCTCCTTCAGCGTGCGGTGGAGCACCTGGTGCTCGCCCACGAGGACTTCGCGCTTCAGGAACTGGAGGATGTTGCCGCCGGGACGCATGTGGGCGGACCGTAGCCCCGGCGCTTCGGGAAGGGCAACCCTGGCGCGGTGCCCAGGCAGGCGAGCGGGACATCCCGCCGTGCGGGGAACGCGCGTTGCTTGTAGGCCCTGCGCGCTGTCGCTAGCATTTCCGTTCCCGCGCGTTCCCGCGCGCTGGCCCTCCCCAGGACACCCGGAGCGGGCCGCTCCGCACCATGAACGCGACCACAGCGCCCGAAGCCACCGCCGTCGAAGTCAAGGCGCGTGCCCTGAAGGGCATGTTCGTCCTGGCGGCGCGGACCGTGGCGTCCCAGGGGCTGCGCGTGGTGAGCGCGCTGTTCCTGTCCCGGCTGCTCTTCCCGTCGGACTACGGTCTGTTCGGAATCGTGTCCTACGCGGCCTCCCTGGGCGTGTTCCTGGGCGACCTGGGCCTGAGCGCGGCGCTGGTCCGCCAGTCGCACGAGCCCACGCGGGATGAGACGTTCACCATCTTCTGGTGCCACCAGGCGCTCACCGCCGTCGTGGTGGCCTCCGTCTGTCTGCTGGCCCCCCAGTTGACGCGCGGCTATGCGCTGGGCGACGGCGCGGTGCCCATGGTGTGGGCGCTGGCGCTGGGCCTGTTCCTGTCCTCGCTGCGCGTGATTCCGTTGATGGCGCTGGAGCGCCAACTGGCCTTCCCCGTCATCGCCCGCGCCGAGTTGATTGAAAACGTGGTGCAGGTCATCACCACCATCTCCCTGGCGGCGCTGGGCTTCGGGGCCTGGGCGCTGGCGCTGGGCGGCCTGGTGCGCGGCGGGGTGGGGCTGGTGTGTATCTGGTGGGCGTCCCCCTGGCGTCCCCAGGGGCGCTTCCGCGTGGACGTGTTGCGGCGGCTCCTGGGCTTCGGGCTGGCGTTCCAGCTTCCGCCCCTGGTGGCGGCGATGGTGGCGGGCTGGGTGCCGCTGGTGGTGGGGCACGTGTTGGGCAAGGAGTCGGTGGGGCTGGTCAACTGGGCCTGGGCGCTGGCCTCCACGCCAATGATGCTGAGCGTGGTGCTCAACCGCGTGGCCTTCCCCGCCTACTGCCGGTTGCAGGATGACCCGGAGGGCTTCGCCGAGTACCTGCGCACGTCGCTGCGCCGGCTGTCCGCGGTGCTGCTGCTCGCCATCCCCCTGGCGGTGCTGGCCGTCCCCGTGGCGGTGCCCCTCTTCTTCGGCACGCGGTGGCTGCCCGCGGTGGTGCTGGTGCAGTGGTTCAGCATGGAGTGCATCCTCACCACCCTGGTGGGGCTGCTGGCCACGGCGCAGAACGCGGGCGGCAGGCCCTGGGAGCGGTTGGCCGTCGTCGTGGGCGTGGGTGCGGCGAAGTGGGGGCTGGGGACGTGGGCCATCCAACGCTTCGGCCTGGAGGGCATGGGCCCCGCGGGCGTGGTGGTGGGACTGGCCGAGGTGTGGGTGACGGCGTGGCTGGTGGAGCGGCTCAACCCGTCGATGCGAGGGCTGACGCGGCAGGTGGTGGAGCCCTTCGTCACCCTGGGGCTGGTGCTGCTGGGCGCGTGTCTGGCGGCGCTGCGGCTGGTGGAGGAGGGTGTGGTAGCGCAGGCGCTGGTGGGCGCAGTGCTGTTCGCCCTCCTGGTGTGGGCCCGTGAACGGCTGCCGGGAACACTGCCACTCCTGGGCGAGCTGAGGCAGATTCTCGAATTCGTCCGGGCACGGAGGGCCGCGAGGCCGGCTCCGGTGAGCCCGGCGTCGACGTGAGCAGACACGCGGAGGTCCCGATGAAGAAGCCCGACCTGGTCATCTCCATCGTCAATCACAGCAATCCGGAGTTGCTGCACGACTGTCTGCGCACGCTGTACGCGACGACGCGCGACATCTCCTTCGAGGTCTGGATTGTCGACAACGCCACGGGCGGGCGCGGCGTGGACGCCATGCGGCGCGACTTTCCCCAGGTGCGCTGGCTCTTCAACACGGAGCGCAAGGGCTTCTCCGCCAACCACAACCAGGTGCTGCGCCAGGCCCGGGGCCGTCACTTCTGTATCTTCAATGACGACACCATCGTCCACGAGGGCGCCTTCGACGCGCTGGTGCGCTTCATGGATGACAACCCGCATGTGGGCATGGCGGGCGCGCGGCTGTTGAACGCGGACGGCACCATCCAGAACTGCACCTTCCGGCCCATGTCGCTGGCCGGGCAGCTCTTCGACATCGTCTTCCTGCCGCGTCCCCTCCACTTCCTCAAGGCGATGGCCATCGACCCGGCGCAGTACGGCCACGACGAGGCCCGCGTGAGCTGGGTGCTGGGGGCCTGCATCGTGGCGCGCGAGGAGGCGCTCGCGGAGGTGGGCCTGCTCGACGAGCAGATGTCCCCGCTGGGCAACACCGAGGACACCGACTGGTGCGTGCGGGCCTGGAAGGCGGGCTGGGAGGTGGCCTTCTGCCCGGAGGCGGTGATTACGCACCTGACCAGCCGCTCGTTCCGTCCGTCCGATACGGGGGCGGACAAGGTGCGCATCGAGCTGTGGCGCACGCGACTGGCGTACTTCCGCAAGCACCACGGCCGGCTGCACGAGACGGCCATGCGGGCCATCCTGGTGGGGACGTTGCCGTACAACTCGGCGGTGTTGACGCAGACGCTGCTGCGCGGGCGCATGAGCCTGCCGGAGTACCGCAAGCAACTGGCCACCTTCCTGGGCATCTCCCAGATGGGCCTGCGCGCCCGCGTGTGACATGCCGTTCTTCTCCGTCATCATCCCCACGTACAACCGGGCGCGGCTGCTGGAGGCGGCGCTCGCGTCCGTGTTCGCGCAGGAGGAGCGTGACTTCGAGGTGCTCGTCGTGGATGACGGCTCCACCGACGACACGCTGGAGACGCTGGCCCGCTACGGCGAACAGGTGCGCGTGCTCAGCCAGTGCAACGCGGGCCCGGGCGCCGCGCGCAACCTGGGCATCCAGGAGGCCCGGGGCGCCTACGTGGCCTTCCTGGACAGTGACGACGTGTGGTTCCCCTGGACGCTGGCCACGTACCGGCGGGTGCTCGAAGCGGAAGGGACGTCGCTGGTGCTGGGCACGGCGGCGCTGTTCTCCCGGGCCGAAACCCTGGCGACCGTGAGCCGCGAGCCGCTCCAGGTGCTGCGCTTCGCGGACTATCTGGCCAGCGCGGAGGACCGGACGCCGCGCACCGCGTGTGTGCTGGCGGTGCGCACGGAGGCGCTGCGGCGCGTGGGGGGCTTCACCCCGCTGCGCATCAGCGGCGAGGACTACGACTTGCTGTACCGGTTGGGCATGGAGCCGGGCTTCGCCTGGGTGCGCGCGCCCGTGGTGGTGGGCTACCGGCAGCACGTGGGCTCCACGTCCACGTCACTGGAGTCCGGCTACCGGGGCACGCTGTATCTCCTGGAGCAGGAGCGCCTGGGGCACTACCCGGGAGGCACGGCCCGCAGGCGTGAGCGGCTGGAGATGCTGCTCTACAGCCTGCGCCACGTGACGCACTGGTTGTTGTCCCAGCGCCGCGTGGACCTGGCGCTGGACTTGTACCGGCGCGGCCTGCCGCTCCACCTGGCGGTGCCGCGCTGGCGCTACATGCTGGGCTTCCCGCCGTGGGCGCTGGCCACCACCGTGCGCCAGCGCGTGTCGGGCCGCTGACGGCGCGGGCTTTAGTGTCCGCCGCCCATCAACCCGCCCAGCATCCGCCCAAGGCCGCCACCGCCGGGCGTGTTGCCACCACCGCCCGCGCCGGCCAGCAGCGGCACCACGGAGAGGATGCGGCCCACGAGCGCGGGGTCCAGGCGCGACTTGAGGAAGTTCAGCAGCAGGGGCGCCACGAGGGACGCCTTGCTCGCGTCGATGTTGAAGCGGCCCAGCAGGGACACCACTGCGGCCACGTCACCGGCCTGCCCCGCTGCGCCACCCAGCGCGCTCAGCATGCCGCCCGCGCCGCCCTCCTGGCCGGACATGAGGCCGCCCAGCGCGCCCAGCAGCCCGCCCCCCGCGTCCGGCGCCGTCTGGGGCGAGGACGTGGTGCTGGGGGCCTGCTGCCAGCTCTGCATCTCCGGAATCGCCTGGCCCATCTGGTTCGCGGCGTCGGGGCCCAGCTTCTCCTGCACCGTGCCCTGCACCAGCTTCAGCAGCGAGCCCGCCAGCCCCTGGGCCTGCGTTCCATTCACTCCAAGCTGCTGAGAGAGCTGTCCGATGAGGTCCATCCCTTGCTCCTTTCCTGTCACGCGTCCGTGTGGAGCGCCTTTCTAGCGGGCCCCGCGAGGCGCCGTGGAAGCGTTGGTGGGGAATCGTTGCTCACGGACAGGCCGGGCGGCACGCGGGCCGGTCGCTCCCTTGCCTTCTCGCCGCCTTCATCCGGTCCGCGGCGGACTGCGCATCTTCGCTGGGGAGGCGTGTCATGCGGGAGGCGAACGCGGTGGGCTCGCGAGGGAAGGCGGCGGAGCGCGACACCCTGGAGTGCTGGGGCGGCGTCGACCTGGGCGGGACGAAAATCGAGGCCGTGGTGGTGGACCGCGCCGGCACCGTCCTGGGGAAGATGCGCCAGCCCACGCCCGCCGACGGCGAGCCCGGCGACGTGGTGCGCGCCATCCACGACACCTTGGAGGGCGCGGCGCACGCGGCGGGCCTGACGTCCCGTCAGCTCCTGGGGGTGGGCGTGGGCGCGCCCGGCGCGGTGAACGCCAACGAGGGCACGCTGGGACACGTCAGCAACGTGGGCCGGGGCTGGAGCACGCCCTACCCGGTGGCGGGGGACCTGGGCGCGCGGGTGGGCCGGCCCGTGGTGCTGGGCAACGACGTCCAGGTGGCGGTGGCGGCGGAGTACCGGCTGGGCGCGGGCCGCGCATATCGCTCCTTGCTGGGCGTCTGGTGGGGAACGGGCGTGGGCGGTGGGCTGGTCCTGGACGGAGTTCCCTGGCGAGGCCGGGGCTCGGCGGGCGAGGTGGGCCACATGGTGGTGAAGCCGGGCGGGGCCCGTTGTGGTTGTGGCCGACGCGGCTGCCTGGAGGCCTACGCGGGCCGCGCGTCCATGGAGCGCCGTGCGCACAAGGCCGTGCGCCAGGGCGAGACGACGATTCTCTTCGACTTGATGCGGAAGAAGGGCCGCCCCCGGTTGACCAGCAGCATCTGGGCTCGGGCGCTGGCGCAGGAGGACGCGCTGGCCACGTGGCTCATCGGCCGCGCGGTGCGGATGCTGGGCGCGGGGCTCGCCTCCGCCATCAACCTGCTGGACGTGGAGGCAGTCGTCCTGGGTGGAGGCCTGGGCACGCGGCTGGGGCCCGAGTTCGCTGGCCGCATCCACGAGGCCATGCGCCCGCACATCTTCGTCCCCGAGCGCCAGCCGCCCGTGCGCGTCGCGGAACTGGGAGAACTTTCCGGTGCCATTGGCGCCGCGCTGCTGGCCCAGCCCCCCATGAAGTGAGCCTGGGTACACGGGGCATGGGGCGCTCCGCTGGACGTCCCCCCGCACGCAGTGTGGCAGGCGACAGAAACCCGACCCCAGGCGCATGGAACGCCCGGGGGCCTGTCAGGTAGTCTCCGCGCCTTCCCGCTCCCTGGTCGACTTCTGGAGGCACCTGTCGTTGGCACGTCGCACACGGATTCCCCAGACATTGTTCTTCCAGCAGCCTCCCTCCAACCTGTGGCCGTTGGTGGGCGTCATCCTGGCCTCGGCGGTGCTCGTCGGGGCCATGGAGCTGACCATTGCCGTCTTCTCGTCCGCGGGCCTGGAGGGCATCACCCAGCGCAACGTCTACTCCATGCTCCTCAGCGTGGGAGTCATCTCCGCGGTGACGGGCCTGCTGTGGGCGGCGACGAACCGGGTGGGAATCTCGGGGGCCCTGGTGGCGGCGGCGATGCTCTTCACCGTCACCCTGCACATCCGGAAGGTGCAGCTCATCGACCGGCCGCTGATGCCCTGGGACTTCCTGGAGTGGCGGCAGGTGACGTCGCTGGCGCCCACGCTGCTGCCCGGCGGCGGCGCGGTGGCGGCCATCGGCTCGTGTCTGCTGCTGGTGGCCATGCTCGTCGTCATGTGGCGCGGGGTGGCGCGCGGCACGCCCCGGTACCCGTTGCCCAAGGCCGGACGCCGCAACCTGGCGCTGGCGGCGGTGGCGTACCTGCTGGTCGTCATCTTCCAGCAGCACCTGCCCGTGCGGCGCGTCTTCAACCGCTTCGGCATCTACGACCAGGTGTGGGACCAGCGCTCCAACTTCCAGATGAACGGGCTCACGCTGATGATGCTCTGGAACTGGGAGGGGCTGCGGCTGGAGCCGGGCAGTGAGTACTCCCAGGCGCAGGTGCACGCGGCTCTAGGGGGCCCTCCGGGCGTGGTGCCCGCCGCGCCCCAGGAGCCCGTCGACGTCGTCGTCTTCATGGCCGAATCGCTCTGGGATCCGACGCGGCTGGGCATCCCCTTCAGCGAGGACCCGCTGCCCTTCGTGCGGTCGCTCATGGGGCGCCACAGCTCGGGCAACCTCATCAGCCCGGCCTTCGGCGGTGGCACGGCCAACGCGGAGTTCGAGCTCCTGACGGGCATGTCCTCGTCGTTCGCCCCGGACGGCGCGTTTCCCTACCAGCACTACGTGATGCGTCCCGTGGACGCGCTGCCGTCGCTGTTCCGCCGCGCGGGCTACCAGACGCTGGCCATCCACCCGTTCCACTCCTTCTATTGGAGCCGCGACGTGGTGTACCCGTTGCTGGGCTTCGACACGTTCCAGTCGCTCATGGACTTCCCTTCACCCCGGCTCGAAGGGCCCTGGGTGTCGGACGAGGAGGTCGTCGACCACATCCTCCACGAGCTCTCCGACGAGCGTCAGCCGCGGTTCATCATGGCCGTGACGATGTCCACCCACGGGCCCTACAACCTGCCGCTCACCGGCGAAGAGCGGATCGAGGTGCAGGGCGAGAAGCTCTCGCCGGACAACCGGCTGCTCTTGAAGAACTACGTGCACAAGCTGCGGCAGATGGACTCGGCCGTGGAGCGGCTGGTGCGCAGGCTGGGGGCGCGCAAACGCAAGACGCTGCTGGTGCTCTTCGGGGACCACCTGCCGATGCTGGGCTCGGACTACGCGACCTATCGCGAGGCCGGCTACCTCCAGGAGCCATGGACGGACGCGCAGCGCGAGCGCATGGCGGAGGTCCCCGTCGTCCTCTGGACGAACTTCACCGTGCCCCGGCAGGACATCCACCTGAGCATCAGCATGCTCACCCCGCGCATCCTCGAGACGGCGGGGCTGCGGCCTCCGGGCTTCTTCGCCTTCGTCTCCGAGCTGTCCAAGGTGCTGCCGGTGGTCCGGGGAGACCTGCTGCGCAACGCCTCCGGCGAATACCTGCCCGTGGGCGACAAGGCCCCCAAGGCCCAGGAGCCGGGCTCGTGGGAGGACTGGATGCGGCGCTACCGCCTGCTCACGTATGACCGGCTGGCGGGCGACAACTTCAGTGCGGCCCAGTCGGCCGGGGCGGTGTCTTCGGAAGCGCTGTGACGGAGGCCGCCGGACGCCGCGCCCACGCGGGGAGCCTGTCCTTGCGCCGCAAGGCGGGCTGCTCCACCCACCGCCACGACAGCGCCGCCAGCAGCAGCACGCAGGGGAATGCCACCGCCGCGTTCACCCACCACGCCGTGGGCCCGCCCAGCAGGGTGGTGACGGCCTGCTGCACGGGGAAGGCGTAGAGGTAGACGCCGTAGGACAGGTCGCCCCGGCGCCCGAAGTCCGCCAGCGCCCCCATGGGCCGGAAGGCGAGGTACAGCACGACGTATCCGCCCAGCAGGCCGGTGGCGATGCGGCAGCCGTATCCGAGCCGGGCCGTGATGAGCCACCCCACCACGCACGCCGCCGCCACCCAGGGGCTCATGCGCACGTGTTCGCGCCACTGGTACAGCGCCACGCCGCCGCCGAAGTACAGGTACAGCTCCGGCCAGAAGCCCAGCCGTCCGGTGACGAAGGTGGCCACCGCCGCGCCCACGAGGCCGAAGATGACCACGCCCTTGCGCAAGAGGCCCGTCAGGCCCAGGCCCAGCGTCAGCAGGTAGAAGCCGACCTCGTACTTCAGCGTCCACAGCGAGCCGTTGACGGCGTGGGGGTAGGCGTTCGCCTCGAAGACGCCCGGCAGGTGCCACTGGGGCCAGTTCAGGGCGAAGTTGCCCAGCAGGTACAGGGCCGTGTCCGGGGCCGTGAAGTAGTCACCCAGAGGCAGGCGGGTGAAGGCCGGCCCCAGCACCCCCACCGTCAGCAGCAACATGGCTCCCAGGCCGGGGAAGATGCGCAGCACCCGGGCCCAGATGAAGCGCGCCGCGTCGGGCGTCCGCTCCCAGCTCCGGGTGATGAGCACGCCGCTGATGATGAGGAACACCGCGACGCCCAGCCGGCCCAGGGAGAACTGTCCCCGGGTGAAGGCCTCCAGCGGCTCCACCGTCCCCTTGCCCTCGCCCAGGGGGAAGGCATGGCTGAGCAGCACGCACGCCGCCGCGGCGAAGCGCAGGAAGTCCAGGTTGTTGCGACGCGAGTCGAGGCTCGCCTGCAACGTGGGAGCGGAATGCGGGGACATGGGCGCGGGAAACGGTGGCATTGTGGCCCACGCCGCACATCCCTGGAAAGCAGGCAGGAGAGGGTCGCTCCGTTCCCATGCGCGTCTTGCTTGGCATCCACCATCCCCTAAACCCGAACATGGGCGCGCCGGGGGTGACCCTCGCGCTGGGGCAGGCGCTGGCGGCGCGGGGCTGCCAGGTGGACTACTTCAGCTATGACGACGCCTATCCCGGCCTGCGGCACCACACCACGGTGCACGAGCTGCGGTTCCCCTGGAAGCTGACCGCGCACCTGCTGCGGGCCGCGAGCCGGTACGACGTGCTGGACATCACCACGGGGGATGCGTGGCCCTGGATGCGCTTGGGCCGCCCGGGGGCGCGGCCCCGTCATGCCCTGGTGACGCGCAGCCACGGCCTGGAGCACACCTTCTCCGAACGGCTGCGCGCCGACGCGCGTGCGGGGCACCTGGCGCTGAGCTGGAAGTACCCGCTGTACCATGGCGGCTATCGCCTCTGGGAGGTGCGCCAATCCCTGCTGCGCGCGGACCATGCGGTGCTGCTCAACACGCAGGATGCCGCCTACGCGACGGAACGGTTGGGCGTGCCCGCGCGTCAGTTGAGTGTCATTCCCCACGGGCTGGATGTGGCCTTCCAGGGATTGCCTTCGCCCACGCCTTCAGCGCCCGGCGCGCCGCTGCGGGTGGCGTGCGTGGGGAGCTGGCTGGCGCTCAAGGGACGCGCGGAGATGGTGGCCGCCGCCACCCGCCTGCATGCCGAAGGCGTGTCCTTCACGCTGACGTTGTACGGCACGGGCAACCCGGAGGCGGAGGTGCTGGCGGCGTTTCCCGCTGGGGCGCGCGAGCACGTGCGCGTGGTGCCTCGTTATCCACGCGCCGAGCTGCCGCGCCTGCTGCGGGACGAAGAGGTGCTGTTCTTCCCCAGCCATTCGGAGGGCTTCGGGATGGCGCTGGTGGAGTCGATGGCCAGCGGGCTCACACCGGTGTCGACGCCGGTGGGCGTGGCGCCCCAGGTCGTGCGCGACGGAGAGACGGGGCGGTTGGTTCCCGCGGGTGACGTCGGCGCGCAGGTGGCGGCGCTGCGTTCGCTGGCGGAGGACCGTGCTCGCCTGCTCCGGTGGCGTGAAGCAGCACAATCAGCGGTGCGGGACATGACGTGGCGGGACATCGCCGCGCGCACGTCAACCCTTTACGAGTCGCTTCTCCGCTCGCCTCGGACCGTCTAGAAGGGCGTCTGCCTGGTTGTACGACAGGCGGACGCAAGGGCCCATTGCTTCACAAACCTATCGTACTCCAGCGTGCATTGACGCGTGGAGCCACCGGCCGCCACGATGCACGGACGGTGCACGCCCCATGATTACGCTTTTCGTCGCCTTCTTCGTCTCGCTGCTGGTGGCTCTGGCGGTGACGCGGCTGGTGCGCGACCGGGCCCTGGCATGGGGATGGCTGGACCAGGCGAACTCCAGCCGGAAGGTCCATGTCCGGCCGATTCCCAGGCTGGGCGGGGTGGGCATCGTCGGTGGATTCTTCGCGCCGCTGTGCGCGCTGTTCCTGGTGGACTCTGGCGTGGGGTACCACTTCCGCTCCCACACGGAACTGGTGACGGGCCTGTTCCTGGGCGGCGCGGCGATTGTGGCGCTGGGGCTGTACGACGACCTGCGGGGCGCGGGCGCCCGTCTGAAGTTCGCCGTCCAGTTCGCGGTGGCGTTCGGCTTGTATGCCATGGGATTCCGAATCGACGTCATCGCCAACCCGTTCGGCCCGGAGCTGGTGTTGGGCGCGTTGAGTCTGCCTTTCACCGTGTTGTGGGTGGTGGGCGTGGTCAACGCGCTCAACCTCATCGACGGCCTGGATGGGCTCGCGGGCGGCGTGGCCTTCTTCGGCGTCGGCACCAACTTCCTGCTCGCGCTGTCGCGAGGCGACGTGCTGCTGTCATTGCTGATGGCGGCGCTGGCGGGCGCCATCCTCGGGTTCCTGGTGTTCAACTTCAACCCGGCCTCCATCTTCATGGGGGACACCGGGAGCATGTTCCTGGGCTTCGTGCTGGCCGCGGTGTCCATCAAGACGAGCACCAAGAGCGGCACGGCGGTGGCCATGCTGGTGCCGGTGATGGCGCTGGGGCTGCCCATCATGGACACGCTGCTGGCCATGGTGCGGCGCTCGCTGCTGGGGCGGCCGATGTTCAGCGCGGACCGGGAGCACATCCATCACCGGCTGATGAGCCACCTGGTGCTCAGCCACCGCGCCACGGTGTTGGTGCTGTATGGCCTGTGCGGCCTCTTCATGCTGGTGGCGCTGGCGCTGAACTTCGCCAGCAGCGCGCAGAGCGCCATGCTGCTGTGTGGCATGGGCGTGCTCATCGTGCTGCTGATGCGGCGGCTGGGCTACCTGGACCTGGGCCGCGCCCGGGACATGCACCAGGTGCGTCAGCGCAACCTCTGGCTGCGGACCATGGTGAAGGACGTCACCCGCGCGGTGCGCGCGGCGCCCTCGCTGGAGGGGGTGTGGAACGCGGTGCGCCCGTTGGCGGATGCCCTGGGCCTGTCGCACCAGGAGTTGTGCTTCCAGCGCGTTTGGCCCACGGGACTCGCGGACAACGTCGTCTTCGAAGCCCAGCGGACCGCGGGCTCGGGGATGCCGTTCGAGGTCAGCATCGCCATCAAGGTCGACGGCGAGGTGCTGGGCGCGATGCTGCTGGTGTGGCGGGATGGCCGGGCCGCCATCAACCGCGATGAGGAACTGGCGCTGGAGCAGGTGGCGGACGCGGTGGCGGAGAGCGCCGGGCGGCTCCGGCCCCGGGCCGACGCCGAGCCCGGACGCCTGGTCGCGCTGAGGAAGTGATGCCCGACGGGCACGCCGCGCCGCGCACCCGGCAGGAGCGCCTGACACCCGTGGGCGCGAGCGCGCTCCTGGCCCTGCTGCGTGCGTGGCCGGACGCCCCCTCGGGTGCGCCGCCGGGAGGCGGGGACGCGGAGGCCCTGGTGCGCACGGCGGTGCGCCACGGGCTGGTGGGCTTCGTGGCGCACGCGGTGGAGCGGGCGGGCTGGGCACTGCCCGAGCCCGCGAGTGCGTCCCTGCGCCGGGAGGCCCTGGGGAACGCGGCGCGGGCCCTGCGCGTGAAGGCGCTGCTGCTGCGATGCCTGGACGCACTGGCGACGGTGGGACAGGTGCCGGTGCTGCTCAAGGGATACGGGCTGGCGCTGCGGCTGTATCCGGACCCGTTGCAGCGAGCCACCACGGACGTGGACCTGCTGGTGGCGCGCGCGGACGTGGGCGCCGCAGTCCAAGCGCTTGCCCGCGTGGGGCTCTCGGTGCGGCGGGACGACGGCGCCCGGCACGGGGAAGAGGACGCTCACCACTTGGAGCTGGCGGGGCCGGCGGGGCTGGTGGAGTTGCACTACCGCGCGCTCGCGGGGTGGGGCGAGGCGCTGGAGGGCGACGCGCTGCTGGCGCGGGCGGAGACGGGCGTGGTGGATGGCCGGGCGGTGCGGTGGCTGCGGCCCGAGGACGAGGCCGTCTACCTGGCGCTGCACGCGAGCAACCACGCGTTGCAACGGTTGGCGTGGCTCTTCGACTTGAAGCTGCTGGCGCTGGCGGACACGCGGCTGGACTGGCGGATGGTGGTGGAGCGGGCACGTGGCACGGCCTTCCCACATGCGGCCTGGTATGCGTGGGACGCGGCGCGGCGGCTCCTGGCGGCGCCGGTGCCGGACGAGGCGCTGGCGGCGCTGGCTCCGCCCCGTTGGCAGCAAGTGCTCGCACGGCGTTTTTTCTCCGACGCGCGGCTGCTGGAGGCAGCGCTGCTGGATAGCCGGACCGGGTGGATGGCGGCGAAGCTGCTGCTGGCGCCACGGATGGGGTCCGTGGCGCGGTATGGCGTCCGGCGAGCACGGAACGCCGTGCGGGCGAGGCTGCGCCGTCCAGGCTGAGCTGGGGGCGCGGCATGCCTCAGCCGCGGCCAGCCAGCACTCCCATCGCCATGGCCAGCGCGCCGGGCAGCGTCTTCCTGCGCACCTGCCTCATGGGGGGAGGCCACACCTCCCGCCGTGTGACTCGGGCCGTGGGCCACGGTCATTTCGGCGGATGCCGCCACGGGCGGCGGAGCGGCCGGTCTGCCTCCATCCGGAGGACTTTTCACCTTCGTTTCGTAGCAGCCTGAATTCGCTTGGGTCTTCCAGCGCCCGGCCGCCGTGTCGATTTTTCCTGGGGCCGTGTCGATCCGCGTTCGGCTGATTCGTCGCCATTTCAGAACGGGGCGGTGCCCCCAACCGAAAGGACGATGCGATGAAGGTCATGGTGCTTGTGAAGGCGACGAAGAACTCCGAGGCCGGTGCGATGCCCAGCGAGAAGATGTTCGCGGACATGGGCAAGTTCAACGAGGAGCTGGTGAAGGCCGGGGTGATGCTCGATGGAGATGGCCTCAAGCCGAGCAGCGCCGCCAAGCGCATCCGGTTCTCGAACGGAACCAAGCGCGTCATCGACGGCCCCTTCGCCGAGACGAAGGAGCTCGTGGCCGGCTATTGGATCTGGCAGGTGAAGTCGATGGAGGAGGCGGTGGAGTGGGCGCGCCGTTGCCCGGACCCGATGCCCGGCGAGGAGTCGGACCTGGAGCTCCGCCCCTTCTACGAGTTGGACGACCTTGGCTCCGAGTTCACGCCGGAGCTGCGCGCCCAGGAGGAGAAGCTGCGCGCCGAGTTGGACCAGCGTCGCGGCTCCTGAGGCGAGGGGCGGACGCGGGGCGGTGGAGCGACACCGCTCCACGCCCCTGCCTCGCTCACCTCACGGGCACAGCGGGCTGCCGCCCAGGCCCGGCGCGCAGCCCTGGCCCACGCAGTACTTCGGTCCGCTGTCGTGCACCTGCTGGCCGGCCGAGTCGCGAGGCACCTCCACGGTGCAGCGGCCGTCGGTCCGGTTCCCGGACGGGTCCTCCACCACGTAGTGCACCGTGTAGACGCGGCCATCTCCGGTGTCGTCGCGCTCTGCGCGCAGCTGGACGGAGGTGGCGTTCACCCGCACGTCGATGTCGTCGCAGGTCGCGCCGTCGCAGATGCCCGCGACGTCCTCGGACTCATCCGACGTCACCCGGATGATGCGGCCGTACCGCTCCAGCGACAGGTCACCCATGCACGCGTCCTTCGCGGGCGCGGCGCACTCGGCCAGCGTCACCGTGCGGTACTGGTGGTCCGCCGGCCACAGCCGCTTGCCCAGGGACGCGCCGGGCACGGGCGCCCGCGTGTCCCGCACCGTCACGGAGAAGGCGCAGCCACACGCATTGCCGGAGCCATCCACCGCGTTGCAGTCCACCACCGAGCGCCCCAGCGGGAACCGGGAGCCATCCGGCGGCGTGCACGTCACCGACACCGGCCCGCAGTTGTCCTCCGCCCGGGCGGTGTAGGTGGCCTCCGCGCCCCCCGCCACGCACTCCAGCACCTGCGGCGCCGGGCAGAGGATGGACGGCAGCGTCGTGTCCACCACCTTCACCGTGGCCTGGCACACCGCGCTGTCCTCGCCGTCGTGGGCCGTCAGCGTCACGGCATGCCGCCCCAGGCTGAAGGGGCCGGGCGCCGTCTGCGTCAGCGTGAAGGGACCCGGCTGCCCGTCCGGGTCATGGCTGCCGTTGTCCACGCTGGCCAACGCGCGGCACTGCGCGTCCGCCTCCACGACGACGTCCCGGCACAGCGCCACCGGAGGCTCGTTGGGCGCGCACGCCAGCTTCAGCTGCGCCGATGCGACGTTGTTGTCCTCGCGGCACTCCAGCTCACGTCCCGTGCCGGTGCCGTCGTCATCCACCACCGCGTAGATGAGCACCCAGCCGCTCTCGGTGGTGTCGAACGCCAGCTCCACGCTCGTCTCTTCGCCCGCTTCCAGCTTGTGGGGCACGGTGGCCACACCCAGGAGCGTGCCGGCTTCGCCCACCGCGTCCTGGTAGAAGGCCACCTGGACCCCCGCCGAGGCCGCCGAATCCCCCTGGTTGCGCACCCTCGCGCCAAGCGTCACCGCGCCCTCGCCCGAGCAGGTGGCCGTCACCTGACCGATGGCGAGGTCCGGCGCCGCGAAGGGCCGCACGGTGCCCGTGCCCTGGCTGTTGGTGCGGAAGGTGTTGAGCCCCGGCGCCAGCCAGTTGCTCACCGGACGCGCGGGCAGGGTGCCGTCGTCGTTCACGTTGGTGACGGAGTAGGCGTGCTGGTTCCAGATGCGCCGCGTGTTCACCCAGCCGTCCTTGCGGTCCCGGTACACGCGGATGCCCTGGAAGTCGCCGTAGCCGCAGGCCGTGTTCTGCGCGACGATGATTTCGGCGTTGCCATCACCGTCCACGTCCGCGACCACCGGATTCTCATACGCGGTGCACGAGCTGTGCGGCGCCTCGAAGCGGACCTGGCCCGTCACGCCGTCGTAGATGCGCAGCGCCGTCTCGTCCGCGTAGACGACCTCGGCGCGGCCATCGCCCTCGAAGTCGAAGGTGGAGGACCCGGTGCGGTTGGAGCTGTGGTCCTGCGTGGGGCTCAGCCACTTCACCGTGCCGTTCGACTCGAACACGGCGTAGTGGGACGCGCCCGCCACGCCAATCTCCGGCTGTCCGTCCCCGTCGAAGTCCGCGATGTTCGGCGGTCCGCCCACGCCGCCGCCCAGGTGCTGCACGGTCCATTTCACCTTGCAGTTCGCGTCCATCAAGGACACGTGGCCGTCCCACACCACGACGATTTCGCCCTCGGGGCCCGCGTCGAAGTTGCCCACGCCCGCGAGCCCGTGGCCCAGCTCCGCCGCCTTGCACTTGAGCGTTCCGTCATGCCGGTAGATGGCGCGGCCATTCACCACCTCCTGGAGCCCGTCCCCGTCCAGGTCCACCGCGAACGCCAGCGGTCCGGTGTCGTTGGCCGGGCTGCCCACGCCGTCGCTCCCCACCCACCGGAGCGTCCCGCTGCTGTCGTAGACGTGATTGCCGGCGATGATTTCCACCGAGCCATCTCCGTCCAGGTCGGCCAGGGACACCCCGCCCCAGTCGAGCGGTGGCCCGTCCGCGCGGAACTTGAAGGCGCCGGTGTGCTCGAAGCAGATGATGCCCTGGGCGCTCTCCGGCACGGTGCACAGCTCCACCTTGCCATCTCCGTCGACGTCGCCCGCGGCGACGCTGGCCGAGCCCCGGGTACGGTACGCCGGGTCCGTCACCGCCCAGAGGTCCGAGCCGTCCGCGCCGCTGATGGCGCGCAGCACGCCGTTCGTCTTGAAATTCCAGCCCTCGAAGCTGTTGAACACCACGTCGGGAACGCCATCCGCGTTGACGTCCACCACCACGGGCGTGGCCTGCGCGTTGGTGTGCGTGGGCATGAGGGGACTGGCCGTCCACGCCCACTCCACCTCGGGCTCGAAGTGGGGCTCGAAGGGCGGCCGCACTTCGCACCGGGCTTCTGACTCCACCGCCGTGGTGTTGTCGAATGCCGGAGGTTCCTCGGGTGTCGTGCCGGTGCACGCCACCCATCCGAGCGCTCCGAGCGTGAGCCAACGGCCCGGACGCCCGTCCGACCATCCCTGCTGCGACATTCCGCCTCCAAGAAAGCCTGCCCGGCCCGCGACGTACCGGGCGGCCCAGGTATTCACTCGGACCGGTTTGGGGACCCACCCCGGAAGGCCGCCCAATGTCGGCTGTTCACCCCTGGCTCCCGGGAGTGACGTCATCCGGGCGTTGCAGGCCATGCGCCCGGACCGTTAAAGGGGGGCCATGTCCGCCGGTCTTCTCGACACCTTCCGAGTGCTCTCTTCGTTTGATCCGCCACGTGGCGCGCTGCGCGGGGCGCCCTGGGAGGAGTATGTGGACTGGGCCATCATGCAGGGCCTGGCGCCCCTGGCGGCCTACAACCTGGAGTACCGGCTGGGCGCGGGCAACGCGCCGGAGTGGGCGCGGGACAAGCTGCTCAGCATCTACCAGGGCTCCGTCAACGACAACGTGATGAAGCTCGTGAACTTCAAGCGCATCGTGGGCGCGCTGGAGGGACGCAAGCTGGTGTTGATGGGCGCCGCGTCCTTCGCGGACTCGCTCTATCCGCACGTGGGCTTCCGCCCCGTGCCGGAGCTGCAAATCCTGATGAAGCGCCTGGACGTGGACGGCTTCTCGGGCTTCCTGTCCCACCACGAGTTCGTCCCGGAGCCCGACACGGAGAACAGCGGCGCCGCGAAGGTGGTGTCCGACGGACGCACCGTCATCCTGCTCTATTCGGACGTGCTGGGCCCCCAGCGCCGCGAGCAGACGGCGGGCATCCTCGAGCGGGCGAAGCCCATGCGCGTGTATGGCTCCTCGCTCTACCGCCCGGAGCTGGAGGACGCGGTGCTGCTGGTGGCGCTGGAGCATGCGCGCCATGGGTACGCGGTGCCGTGGTTGTCCTTCATCGACCTGCGCGAGCTCGTCACCGGCGCGAAGTGGATGGGCGGCGTGTACTCGCGTCCGTTGGATGTGCCGGTGCTGCTGGCCCGGGCCGCGGAGTGGCGCCTGGAGCGGGCCCTCTACACGTCCCTGTCGATTGTGGCGCGCTTGTTCCCGGACGCCGCCGCGGACGCCACCGCCGCGCTGCCGCCGCTGCGCCGGGCGACGCGGGAGCTGTTGGAGCGGACGGTGGTGGGTCCTGTATGCACCCCCGGCCGGACCTCGGCCCTCAAGGGGATGGAGCGGGTTCGCCGCCTGCTCACGGGCCAGTAAGCCCGGCTGCTCGCAGAGGGCCCCCGGTGAAGGGGATGGGCTTTCTTTCGGACTCCCTCCCGGCGTATGAGTCCATCAAGAGACATTCACTGGGGCTCCCTCAATGCGTATTGCCATCATCGGAACCGGCTACGTCGGCCTGGTCGCGGGCACCTGTTTCGCGGACTCGGGTAACGACGTCACGTGCGTGGACATCGACGAGCGGAAGATCCGCATGCTCCAGGCGGGCGAGGTCCCCATCTACGAGCCCGGCCTGGAGGAGCTCATCAAGAAGAACGTGCGCGAAAAGCGCCTGTTCTTCACCCGGGACCTGGCGGAGGCCGTCACCAACGCCCAGGTCGTCTTCATCGCCGTGGGCACGCCCGAGGGTGAGAGTGGCGACGCGGACCTCCAGTACGTGCTGGCCGCCGCCGAGCAGATTGGCAAGGCGATGAAGCAGTACACGGTGGTGGTGGACAAGAGCACCGTGCCGGTGGGCACCGCGGACAAGGTGCGCGAGGCCATCCGCAAGGTGACGGACATCGAGTTCGACGTCGTCTCCAACCCGGAGTTCCTCAAGGAAGGCGCCGCGCTGGACGACTTCCTCAAGCCCGACCGCGTCGTCATCGGCGTGGACTCCGAGCGCGCCCGCAAGGTGATGGCGGACCTGTATTCGCCCTTCGTGCGCACCGAGAACCCGGTGCTGTTCATGGACACGCGCTCGGCGGAGCTGACGAAGTACGCGGCCAACGCGATGCTGGCCACGCGCATCTCCTTCATGAACGACATCGCCGCGCTTTGCGAGAAGGTGGGCGCGGACGTGGACTTCGTGCGCAAGGGCCTGGGTTCGGACAAGCGCATCGGCTATCCGTTCCTCTTCCCGGGCGTGGGCTACGGCGGCTCCTGCTTCCCCAAGGACGTGAAGGCGCTGGTGGCCACGGCGCGTGACTACGGCCTGGAGCTGGACCTGCTGCGCGCGGTGGAGCGCACCAACGAGCGCCAGAAGAAGCTGCTGGTGAACAAGGCGGCCAGGCACTACGGCTCGCTGGAGGGCCGCAAGTTCGGCGTGTGGGGTCTGGCCTTCAAGCCGAAGACGGACGACATGCGCGAGGCGCCGTCCATCGAGGTCATCGAGGGCCTCATCGGCAAGGGCGCCCAGGTGATTGCGCACGACCCGGTGTCTCCGCACACGGCCCGGCGCGTCTTCGGTGAGCGCATCCGCTACGCCTCCGTGCCCTACGAGGCGCTGGAGGGCGTGGACGGCCTCTTCGTGGTGACGGAGTGGAACGAGTTCCGCCACCCGGACTTCGAGCGCATGAAGTCGCTGATGAAGTCGCCCGTCGTGTTCGACGGACGCAACGTGTACGACCCCACGCGCATGCGTGAGCTGGGCTTCACGTACTACGGCATCGGCCGGCGGTAGCGGTGAGCGGGAGCAGGGCCCTCGACGCGCTGACGGGGCTGCGCTTCGTCGCGGCCCTGCACGTCGTGTTGTTCCACTTCGCGGCGCCGTGCCTGGGCACGGCGCCGGAAGCGCTGCGCGACTGGGTGGGCGCGGGCTACGCCGCGGTGGGCGTCTTCTTCGTCCTGTCCGGCTTCGTGCTCGCCTGGAACTACCTGGACGCGGACGGGCGCATGGAGACGTCGCCCAGGGCCTTCTGGGCCGCCCGCGTCGCCCGCGTGTACCCCGTCTACGTCCTGACGTTCCTCCTGTCCGCGCCCACCACCATCGCCGCGTCCGTGGCGGACAACGGCTGGAAGGTGGCCGCCGCGAAGCTCGCGGTGGGCGGGGCGGTGACGCTGGCGCTGCTCCAGGCCTGGGTTCCCCGGCTCGCGCTGTACTGGAATCCGCCGGGCTGGTCCGTGGCGGTGGAGGCCTGCTTCTACGGCCTCTTTCCCCGGCTGGCGAAGGGGCTGCCCTGGCTCAAGCCCGCGTGGCTTCCCGTGGCCCTGGGCGGCGCGTGGGTGCTGGGGTTGCTGCCGCCGCTGCTGTATCTGGCGCTCCTGCCGGACGGCCCGGGGCCCGTGGACGTGCATGCGTCGGGGCCCTGGCTGATGGCGCTCAAGTTCAACCCGCTGGCGCGGTTGCCGGAGTTCCTCTTCGGCGTCCTGCTGGGCTGGTGCTTCGTGCGCGAGCGCGCGGCGGGCGGGGTGAAGGGCTCCGGCGCGGTGCTGGCGGCGCTGGGGACGGCGCTGCTGGTGGCGGCGGGCGCGGCGGGCTCGAGGGTGCCGTACCCGCTGATGCACAACGCTCTGCTGGCGCCCGCGTCGGGGCTGCTGGTGTACGGGCTGGCGCGGGGCGGAGGCGCCCTGGGCTGGCTGCTGTCACGGCCCACGCTGGTGAAGCTGGGGGGCGCCAGCTACGCGCTCTACCTGCTCCAGTATCCGGTGTCGGAGGCGGCCAAGGGCCTGGGGGCTTTGGTGTCGCCCTGGGTGGAGCTGCGTACGCCCGAAGGGCTGCTGGCCTCCGTGTTGCTGCTGGGCGTGCCCGCGTCGCTGTGGGTGCACCGCTCCGTGGAGACACCGCTGCGCTCACGCGTCCGCGCCGCGCTGACGCCCTGGGTGGACGGTGCGCCGCGCGAGCCCGTGAAGCCGGTGGTGTCGGGGACCTGAGCGGCGGGCTGGCGCCGTCAAGCGAGACGGGCGGCGTCCGGGGCACAGGCGCCCGGAGCCTCCGGTCGGGTGGGCCGCCTCAGCGGGAGATGCCGCAGGCGCGCTTGCCTTCCTCGGTCTCGATGGCGCGGCAGTCGCAGCCATCCAGGCGCTCCTCGCACACGGCCTCGTCCTCGGCGGTGGGCTCCACGCGGTTCTCCTCCTGGGAGGCGCGGCGGAGGCACAGCTCCTTCTCCACCGAGTTGATGGAGCAGTCGCACAGCTTCTCGGACAGCTCGCGGCAGGCACCCTTGCAGCCGGTGAGGCCGGACAGGGCGGAACAGAGGAGGGCGGCGGTGACGATGAAGCGGCGCATGGCTGCGGCGAACATGCCAGAAGGTCCCCTGGATGCAAGCTGGCTTCGAGCCCTTCGTGCCTGGGCGGATGCTAGGGTCGCCCGGCTGCTCCACACCTGGGGGAAACGCCACACATGTTGTCACTCGTAGCCGCTGCGTTGCTGGCCACCGCGTCCACTTCGACATCCCACTCACTTCTGACGCCTGTGCCCGAGCGGCCCGTGTCCGCCCGGCTCCTCGTGGCCCAGGCCCCGGCGGAGGAGGCGCCGGACGTCTCTGGGACGCCCACGCCGCCGCCCCTGCCGGAGGACCTGGACGCCCGCGCTCGCGAGCTGACGCAGCAAATCGCGATGCTCCAGAGCGAGATTCGCTCCGTTGACACGAACTGGCCCGCGGGGTCGTTGGTGATGGCGTACTCGGGATACGTGCTGTCCCCGCTGCTGCTGTTGGGCATTCCCCTCATCATCGTCGGCATGAGCACGTCGAATGATGACGACGCCGGCGCCTTGCTGGCCCTGGGGGTGGGCATGACGGTGGGCGGAGTCGCGGGGGTGGGGCTGCTCATCGCGGGCGTCGTCACGGGTTCCAAGCAAGCGGGTATCAACCGGGCCCACCGGGAAAGCCTGGTTCGCGAGCGCATCCGCCTGGAGGATGAGTTGCGCGACGTGAAGGCCCGCCGGGATGCGCGAGGGGCCATGCAGACGCGGCAGTGGACGCCGCGCGCTGGCATCCCGCTGGTCGCCTTCGCCTTCTGATGTCGCCTTTCCAGCACGTCCGGTCTCCCGGCGGCTCGTACTGGAGGCAGGGGGACGGGCGAGGAGCGTGAGTGCTGTGATACTCACCCGGCCAATCCCCGCATGCCCCGCGCTTCCCGCAGTGCCTCTCGATTCACCCTGTTCGCCGAGGCGGCGCTGGCGGCGCTCGTCGTGGTGTGTCCGCTGGCGTTGGGCGGCGCCGCGGGGTGGCTGCTGGGTCCGCTGGTGCTGTTGTCCGGCGCCGCGGCGGTGCTGGCGGCGATAGGGGCGAAGCGGCAGGGCCAGTCGCTTCGCGTTCCGCTGCTGGCAGTGCCCCTGGCCGTGGGGGCGGGCCTGTGCGCGGTGCAACTGGTGCCCCTGCCGGACGGTGTCCTGCGCCTGCTGAGTCCGGAGGCGGCCGGGCTGCGGGAGTTCGCGCTGGTGCCGCTGGGGCTGGAGCGGGCGCGGCCGGTGTCGCTGGACCCGTCCGCCACCTGGCGCGAGCTGGCGAAGCACCTGGCCTACCTGCTGGCCTTCCTCGCGACGGTGCAGGTGAGTCGCTCGCGGGGCAGCCGGGAGCGGTTGCTGGCGGCGGTGGTCTTCACCGGCGCGGGCCTCACGGTGGTGGGGCTGGGCCATGCGTTGCTGGGCGTGAAGTCCCTCTTCGGGCTGATGCCCTGGATGCACGCGCGGCCCACGCTGGTGACGCCCTTTGGCAACCCGAACCACCTGGCCGGCTTCCTCGCGCTGGCGTCCACGCTGGGCGTGGGGCTGGCGCTGACGCGCGGGCCGCAGTCGCGGGCGTTGCCATACGCGCTGGCGGCGGGCGTGTCGGGGCTGGGCGTGGTGCTGTCGCTGTCGCGCGGAGGCATTGCCTTCTTCGCCTTCGGACAGGCGCTGCTGGCGCTGTTCCTGCTTCGCAAGCGCCACACGTCCGGTGAAGGGGCGCCCCCGGTATGGGCCCGGAGCGCCGCGACGCTGCTGGGGCTGCTGGGCGTGCTGATGGTGGGCGCGTACACGGCGGCGGACGGCCTGTGGGCGGAGGCGCGCACCGCGGACAGCGTGGAGAAGCTGCGCCAGTCCAAGGTGGCGCTATGGCCGATGCTGGCGGACGCCGCGCGGGCGTTTCCCATGCTGGGCATGGGGCGCGGCGCCTTCGAGGCGGCGTTTCCGCGCTACCAGACGGAGCCCAATCCCAACACCTTCACGCACCCGGAGAACGCGGTGTTGCAGGTCGCGGCGGAGCTGGGCGCGCTGGGGCTGGTGCTGCTGGCGGTGGCCGTCTGGGGCTTCTTGCGGCTGCTGCGCCGTGAGGGGCTGGAGACGGTGGACCTGGCGGCGCTCGCGGGCGTGGCTGCGCTGGCACTGCACGACCTCTTCGACTTCAGCCTGGAATTGCCCGCGTGCGCGGTGGCGGCGTTGGTGGCGCTGGGCGTGGTGGCGCGTCCCCGGGAGCGGGCCGTCGAGGAGAAGGCGTGGTGCGCGCGGCCCTCGGGCGCGGTGCTGGGGGTGGGGCTGGCGTTCACGGCGGTGGCGCTGGTGGCGCTGGTGCCCGGCCGTCATCGCCTGGGCGACGCGGAGGCGGAGCTGGTGCGGCTCGTCACGTCGGGGGCATCCGCGCAGGACGTCCACGCGCGGGGACTGGCCCTGGTGGACCGGCACCCCTCGGACTACCTGTTGTACCGGCTGATGGCATCGGCGCACGCGGCGCGAGGGCGTGAGGGGGCAGGGGAGGCGCTGGCCCTGGTCAACCGGTCGCTGTACCTGGCGCCGTTGGATGCCAGCTCCCACCGGGTGGCGGCGCGGGCGCTGCTGGCGTTGGGCCGGAGCGCCCAGGGCTTCCTGGAGTACCGGCTGGCGCACGAAGCCGGGGATGCCACCGTGCTGCTGGGCGAGGCCCTGCCGCAGGCGGAGACCCTGGCCTCGCTCACGGTGCTGACGCCGCAGTCCCCAGCGACCGCGGTGCGGCTGCTGGATGCGCTGGCCAACACGCCGGGGCGGCTGGCGCTGGCGCTGGACTACTCGGGTTGGGCGCGGGAGCACTTCGCGGGTCAGCCGGAAGCCGCGGCGCTGTGGGCGCGCGAGGCCCGGTTGCGAATCCTGCGAGGGGACCTGGAGACGGCGGAGGCCGCGCGGGCGCAGGTGGAGCGCCTGGCGCCGGACGCGCTGGACACGCACCTGCTGCGCGCGGAAGTGCTGCGGGCGCAGGGGAAGCGGGAGGAGGCCCTGCATGCGTTGGAGCGGCTGTTGGCGCGCTTCCCGGGCAACGTGGCGCTGTCCTTCCAGTTGGCCGCGCAGCAGCTGGACGCGGGACTGACGCGGCGGGCGAAGGACACGCTCCAGGCGCTGGCGCCCTTCATCACGGACTACGCCCAGCGCGCGCGGTTGCTGGCCATGGAAGCGGCGTGCCTGGAGCGCGAGGGGTTGCTCTCCCACGCACTGGAGCGGCGGCAGACGGCGGCCCGGCTCGCGCCTGGGGCGGACGCGTTCTTCGCGGTGGCTCGGACCCAGGAGGCGCTGCGGCGCTATGACGCGGCGGCGCGTTCGGTCCACGAGGGCATGCGGCATCTTCCCGCGGGCGCGCGGGCCGAGGCACGGGCCTGGGTGTCGCGGCTGGAAGGCGCGGAGCGCGAGCGCGTGGATTCGCGGCGCAAGACGCTATCGGAGGACCCGCGCGCGGCGGAGCTGGAGCACCTGCTGCGTGGCCCGGACGTGGATGGCGAGGCTCGGGACGCGCACTAGGTGCCCGGGCCTCGCTCCGGTTCAGATGTGGGCGTGTGCCTCCTCGCGGGGACGGCAGGGCGCGCCGATGTTGCTGGCGGCCTGGAGTTGCTGCTCCTTGTCGATGAAGGAGGCCACCAGAGGCCACTCCAGGGTGGCGAAGTCCTGGAAGCGCAGCTCGAGCGACTCCTCGTGGGAGCCCGCGCGGAAGAGCAGCCGTTCCGCCAGGCTGAGGGATTCATCAACGGCGACGGGCAGGCCGTAGAGCTCACCAAAGGGGGGCTCTGCGCCCACCTCGCAGTCGGGAAAGTGGCCGGAGAATTCCGGCTCGGTCGCGAGGCGGACGTGCCGGGCACCCAGCATGTCTCGGACCTGGTTCAGGTTGACGGTGCCCGCCGCGGGGACGACGACAATCCATGGCTGCCGGTCCGCCATCACGATGACGGACTTGGCCACGCGCCAGCCGGAGACGTGCAGCGACTCGGCCACTTCTTGAGCGCTGACGGCACGCGGGTGCCAGTACCGCTCGAAACGCACCCCGTTGCGGCGCAGATAGTGCTGTATCGCTTCGGGAATCATGGGGAATCTCACCTCCTCTAGAAAGAAGGTGATGACCGCCAGCGCGTCCGACCACGGGTGCCTGCCACACTCGGGCTTACAGCCGACCACGGAGCGCCTGAACGCCCGTCCGTAGGGCAGCCGGGCGTCCGACACGCTTCAGCGCTGGAAGTCGTAGACGCTGCCCAGGTTGAGAATCCGGGTCAGCTCATCCAGCGCCGTCATCGTCTCTCGCGCCAGCTGCGGGTCCTGCAAATCCTTGGGCCGAAGCACCTCGCGGTAGTGCCGCCGCACCCAGCCAGCCAGCGAGTCATGCAGCGCGGGCGTGTAGAAGACGTCCGCCTTGATGGCCCCGCGCTCCTCGTCCGTCAGCCACACCCGCTGGCGCAGACAGGCCGGGCCGCCACCGTTGTTCATCGACTGGCGCACGTCCAGGTAGTACACGGCCTTCACCGGCGTGTCCTCGGCCACCACGCGCTCCAGGAACTGCCGCGCCGCGGGCGTCTCCCGGCTCTCCACCGGCGCCACAATCGCCATGGTGCCGTCCGGCAGCGTCAGCACCTGGGAGTTGAACGGGTACGCCTTCACCGCGTCCTTCGTCGGCAGCTCCGCCTTCGTGGCCACCACCGCGCGGAAGTCCTGGCCCAGCTTCTCGCGCAGCACCGCCAACAGCCCCGCGTGGTCCACGAAGGCCAGCTCGTGCAGCATCAGGAACCGCTCGTTGCCCACCGCCAGCACGTCCGTGTGGAAGGCCCCCGCGTCGATGCCCTCCGGGTGCTGCTGCGGGAAGAGCACCGACTTCGCATCCAGCTGGTGCAGCCGCGCCAGCGCCTGGCTGGCTTCCAGCGTCTGCCTCGCGGGGAAGCGGCTGGGCCCCTGCACGTCCTGCCACGCGCTGCGGCCCCAGGCGAGCAGGTGGACGCCCGCGTGCCCGGGCGTGGCGAGCCGTGTGTGGTTGGCCGCGCCCTCGTCCGCGAAGTGCCCGCTGCCCGGCAGCGGCGCGTGCACGGCGAAGTGCTTCTCATTGGAGAAGATGGCGCGCAGCACCGAGTGCGTCGTCTCCGCCTCGATGGCCCGGTGGTACATCTGCGACAGGTTGGCCGGCGTCAGGTGCACCCGGCCATCCGCCGTGTCCGCGCTGGGTGCCACCGTGGCCGCGTTGGCCGTCCACATGGAGGATGCGCTGGACGTCAGTCGCAGCAGGTGCTCGGCCTCGCGCGCGGCCCGGGTGATGACCTCCTCGTCCGAGCCCGTGAAGCCCAGCGCCCTCAGCGCGTGCAGGGACGGGCGCGGCTGGGGCGGCAGCACCGCCTGTCCCACCCCCAGGGCGGACACGAAGCGCATCTTCTCCAGCCCCTGGAGGGCCGCGTCCCGGGGGTGACTGGGCTCACCGACATGGCTCTGCGACGCCAGGTTGCCGGGCGAGAGGCCGCCGTAATTGTGGGTGGGGCCAACGAGCCCGTCGAAGTTGTATTCGCGCATGGGATATTGAACGCCTCGTGGAGCGTCCACCCTTAGCAAAGCGCCTCAAGCGTTTCCTCCGCTACGTGCTCATCCGTGGCGTCTTGTTGCTCCTTCAACCTCTGCCCCTGGGCGTCGCCCGGAGCCTGGGCGCGCGCCTGGGCGCCCTGGCCTACACCCTGGCCGGAGGGGAGCGCCGCAAGGCCCTCAAGTCCCTTTCCGTGGCCTTCCCGGAAAAGTCGGACGCGGACCGGCAGGCCCTGGCCCGTGACGCCTTCCGCCACCTGGCCGCCGCCGCGCTGGAGGTGGCCTGCACGGGCGCCCTGGACGAGGCCCTGGAGCGCCTGGTCTCCTGGCCGGACGCCGACCGGCAGGTGCTGGAGGCCGCCCTGGCCCGAGGGCGCGGCGTCGTCTTCGTGTCCGGACACGTGGGGAACTGGGAGCTGCTCGCCCGCCGCGTGGCCCGCGCCGGCTACCCCAGCCAGAGCATCGCCAAGGAGACCACGGACCCCCGGCTGACGGAGCTGGTGGGCCAGTTCCGGGCGCGGGGCGGGGTGCGGAGCATCTGGCGCGGCCAGGAAGGCGCCGCCCGGGCCATGCTGCGCGCCCTGCGCAACGGCGAAATCCTCGGCATCCTCATCGACCAGGACACGAAGGTGCAGTCCCTCTTCGTGCCCTTCTTCGGGCAGCTAGCCGCCACCCCGCGCGCCGCCGCCGACCTGGCCATTCGCACGGGCGCGGCGGTGGTGACGGGTTTCTGCCACCGTGAAGGGGAAGGGTACCGCCTGTCCATGGAAGAGGTCCCGGTGCCCCAGGACACGGACCGCGAGGCGGCCGCCCTGGCCCTCACCGCCGCCCTGTCCAGCCGAATCGAAGCCGCCATCCGGCGGACGCCGGAACAGTGGGTGTGGATGCACCAGCGCTGGAAGACGCGTCCACCGGTGAGCGAGGACGTCCCACTTCCGGAGGCGGCGCCCGCATCCGCCGGGTGATAAGGAAGCCCTGTGTCTCGTCTGCTCGCCGCCAGCCTCGTCATCCTGGTGTTCGCCCCCGGTTGCAAGCCGGGCTCCGGCGAGGGTGCGTCTGGCGGCCAGCCTCCCCCGGAGGTGGTGCTGCACGGCGCGCGCCTGGAGTCCTTCGAGGGCGACCGGCTCATCCGCTCCGGCACGGCCCGGCAGGTGTCCTACCAGCGCACCACCGGCGAGGTGTGGGCCACCGACGCCACCGTCCGGATTCCGCCGGGTTCCTCTTCGGAAGGGGTTCCCCCCGGGACGGAGGGAGGCGTGGAGGTGAGCGCCCCGAATATGGAGGGGAGTCTCGCGTCCAAGCAGGTGGTGGCCTCGGGCGGTGTCATCATCCGCACCGGGAAGGGCATGGAGGCCCGCACTCCCCGGTTGACGTACGACGCCACCACGGAGCGGGCGCATGGAAACGAGGGCGTGACGGTGAAGGGACCTGACTATCGGCTGAGGGCGGACCGCTTCGAGCTGTTCTTCCCGGACGAGACGTTCAACTTCGCGGGCTCGGTGGAGTCCGTGCTGGGAGCGCCAGAGTGATTGAGTTCCTCGTGATGGCCTTCTTCGTCGCGCAGCCCGCGCCCGCGGTCGCCGCCACCCCCGCGCAGGGCACGCCTCCCGCTGCGGTGGGCTCGGCGCCCGCCTCCGGTACGGGCTCCCGCGCCCCAGGCGCGCTGGGCGGCAAGGAGCTGACGGAGCCGGTTCAAATCAACGGCGACAACGTCACCTTCCAGAAGTCGCAGGCCACCCTCACCGGCAACGTGAAGGTGAAGCACCGCACGCTGGACCTGGACTGTGACCGGATGACGGCCAACTACACCCCTCAGCGCGAAGTGACGCGCGTGGTGTGCACCGGCGGGGTGAAGGCCGTGGACGGCGACCGCATGGCCCGCGGCGAGCGCGCCGAGTACGACGTGCCCAGCGGCGTGCTGGTGGTGACGGGCTCGCCCGAGGCCCGCCAGGGCACCACGCACATGCGCGGGACGAAGGTCCGGCTGACGCTGGGCAACGAGCGGCTGGAGGTGGAGAACGCCGTCATCGTCTTCGAATCGCTGCCCTCCAACCCCACCCCGGCCAAGCGCAAGGGGCGGCAGTCCGCGCCCCGTCCGGCCCCATCCTCCGGGACGGCCCCCTCCGCCCAGGGAGGCACGGCTCGATGAGCGCGAAGCTGTTCGCGGAGGGCCTGGAGAAGAGTTTCCGCGGCCGCAAGAAGGTGGTGGCCGGCGTGTCCTTCAGCGTGGCCCCCGGGGAAGTGGTGGGCCTGCTGGGGCCCAACGGCGCGGGGAAGACGACCAGCTTCAACATGGTGGTGGGATTGGTGTCTCCGGATGCGGGACGCGTGCGCATTGGCGACGAGGACCTCACGCACCTGCCCATGCACCGCCGCGCTCGCCGGGGCGTGGGCTACCTGCCCCAGGAAGCCTCCGTCTTCCGCAAGCTCACGGTGCGCGACAACTTCCTGGCCGTGCTGGAGCTCCAGAAGGACCTGGACGCCAAGGCCCGCGAGCAGCGCGCCGACACCCTCCTGGACGAGTTCGGCCTCACGCACGTCGGGGAGTCCCTGGGGGGAGACCTTTCGGGCGGCGAGCGCCGGCGCGCCGAGATTGCCCGCAGCCTCATCCCCCAACCCCGCTTCATCCTCTTCGACGAGCCCTTCGCCGGCGTGGACCCCATCAACGTGGGCGACCTCCAGCGCCAGATCTTCCTCCTCCGCGAACGCGGACTGGGCGTCCTCATCACCGACCACAACGTCCAGGACACCCTGGGCATCTGTGATCGTGCGTACATCATCGCACAGGGGCAGATCCTGGAAGAGGGCACCCCGGCGGAGATCGCCGCGTCTCCCAAAGCCCGCGCCGTCTACCTGGGGGAACGGTTCCGCCTCCAACAAGCGCTCTAAGCACGGCTGGCCACCTGTCAGAGGAGTGCTTAGAATGGGTTGGCCCCGCTTTTGCGTCGACCTGTCAACGCGCATGTGACACCCTGAGTGGTCTTAAGCTCTTGGATTCCTTGTGGAATTCTGAGCATGCAAGCAAGGGACCCTCGTTTCGGGGCTAGACGAAGTCAGGGCTCCTTGTTACGTTGGCACGGTCTTTGATGGTGGTCCTCTGTCCAGAGGGACCGAATCAACCCGGGAGACCCCGTCTCATGGCGATGGAACTGAAACAAAGCCTGAAGCTTGCCCAGCAGCTGGTGATGACGCCGCAGCTGCAGCAAGCCATCAAGCTCCTCCAACTGTCTCGCATGGAACTGCTCGAGCAGGTCCGCGAGGAGATGGAGCAGAACCCGCTGTTGGAGCAACCAGACGAGCAAGCGCCGGGAGATGTGGGAGACAAGGAACCCGGGGAAGCCTCCCTGGAAGCGGACAACATGGAGGTGCCGCGGGACGTGGATCTGCCCGCGGCCACCAGTGACAGCGCCACGGAGTTCAAGGCGGACGGGGAGGGCCCCCCGGAAATCGACTGGGAGCAGTACCTCAACAGCTACCAGTTCAATGAGCCCACCACGGCCTCCAACAAGGGCAACGTGGCCACGGACGACATGCCGTCGTTCGAGGCCAACCTCGTCAAGAAGGAGGACCTGGTCGACCACATCCAGGAGCAGCTGGGCACGCTGCGCCTGAATGATGCCGAGCGCCGCATCGCCATGCTCATCCTGGGCAACCTGGATGACGACGGCTACCTCAAGCTGCCGGAAGTGGACGGGGATCCGCTCATCCGCCTGTCCAACGAGGCGGACGTGCCCATGCACGTCGCGGAGCGCACGCTGCGGCGCATCCAGATGCTGGATCCGCGTGGCTGCGGCGCCCGTGACTTGCAGGAGTGCCTGCTCATCCAGCTCCAGGGCATCCGGGAGCCGCACGCGCCGCTGTTGGGCCTCATCATCAAGCGGCACATGAAGTACCTGGAGAGCAAGAACCTGCCCGCCATCGCCAAGGACCTGAAGGTCACCTTGGAGGAGGTGGTGGGGGCGGTGCGGCTGCTCCCGAAGCTGGACCCGAAGCCGGGCCGCAACTTCAGCGGGGACGACGCGCAGTACATCTCTCCCGACGTGTTCGTCTACAAGATGGGGGACGACTACACGGTGGTGCTCAACGATGACGGCCTGTCCAAGCTGCGCATCTCCGGCACCTACCGGAACGCGCTGAAGACGGGCGCGGTGGGCCCGGGCCAGACGAAGGACTTCATCCAGGACAAGCTGCGCAGCGCGATGTGGCTCATCCGCTCCATCCACCAGCGGCAGCGGACCATCTACAAAGTCACCGAGAGCATCGTGAAGTTCCAGCGGGACTTCCTGGACAAGGGCATTGCCCACCTCAAGCCGCTCATCCTCCGGGACGTGGCCGAGGACATCGGCATGCACGAGTCCACGGTGAGCCGCGTCACCACCAGCAAATACGTGCACACGCCGCAGGGCATCTTCGAGCTGAAGTACTTCTTCAACTCGTCCATTGCCCGAGTCTCTGGTGAGGACACCGCGAGCGAGGCGGTGAAGCACCACATCAAGCAGTTGGTGGCGCAGGAAGACGCCCGCAACCCGTACTCGGACCAGAAAATCGTCGAGCTGCTGCGCTCGCAGGGCACCGAGATTGCCCGCCGCACGGTGGCCAAGTACCGCGAGGTGCTGGGCATCCTCCCCAGCAGCAAGCGCAAGCGGTACTACTGAGTCACGGCTGTTCGGGCGCGCCGCTTGTCGACGGCGCGCCCGGGTGGGCAGAGTGGGCGTCCCATGAGCGCCACCCTCCCTCCCGATGCCGTCGTGCACCGGCGTGACTGCGTCCCCCTCGTCGTTCCGCCCATCACGCTCGAAGGGCACGACGTCCGCCTGGAGCCGCTGCGTCCGGAGCATGCGCCGGCCCTGGCCGCGCTGTGCGAGGACGACATCTTCACCTGGTTCTCGTGCGTGCTGCGGACCGAAGCGGACGTAGCAGCCTTCATCGACAGCGCCTGCCAGGCGGCCGAGCGAGGGAGCGAGCGCCCCTTCGTCATCATCGAGCGGCGGACGGGCGCGCCGGTGGGCACCACGCGCTTCCTCGAAATCCAGCGCGACCACCGGACGCTGGAGATTGGCTACACGTGGCTGGGCCGCCGCGTGTGGCGCACGCGCATCAACACGGAGTGCAAGTACCTGCTGCTGCGGCACGCCTTCGAGTCGCTCGGCGTCATGCGGGTGCAGCTCAAGACAGACAAGCACAACGCGCGCTCGCGGGCGGCCATCGAGCGGTTGGGCGCTCGCTTCGAGGGGGTGCTGCGCCACCACAAGCTGGTGCGCGGCGGTGTGGTGCGTGACAGCGCGTACTACAGCGTCGTCGACACGGAGTGGCCGGAAGTGAAGGTTCGGCTGGAAGGGCTGCTCGCGGACGGCGGGGCGCGGGTATAGGGTGCGGCGCCGCATGAATCCCATTTTTCGTCGCAACCTTCTTCGCATCCCGGCGGGGGCCTTCGTCGCGGTGGGCCTGTTGTCGGGTTGTGGCAGCAGCCTCACTTCGGAAGCCGTGGACCTGGCGGGACTCTCCGACCGGACGCTGACGCTGTCCCAGTCGGACGTGGACATCTTCGAGGGCGTGGACGAGCCGGGCTCCCACCGCGTCACCGTTACCTTCTCGCCCGCGGCGGAAGAGGACCGGTGCACCGAGCTTCGCGAGGGCGTCACGGCCACCTTCAACGGCCAGCCGATGGCACTGGAGCGGGGTGGGGTGGACGACACCGCGGGCCGCGACGTGTGCGTGCCCACGCGGGCCTACTACGACTTCGACCCCAACGTCTGGGTGCGGCAGCCCATGGAGAACGCCCGCATCGTCCTCCAGGACGGGACGCACACCATCACCCTGGTGATGAAGAACGGAAAGGCCAAGCGCCTCTTCTCCTTCCAGGGTCCCGGCGCCGAGGACCGGCTCATGCGCGGCCAGGAGTATTCGTTCCGGTGGCTGCCCGAGGGCGAGGTCCCCAGCCGCGCCACGGCCACCCTGCTGCGCGAGGGCGGGAGCGCCACGGCCACCATCCCCACGGAGCAGGAAGAGGCGGTCGTCCGCTTCACCCTGCTGCCGACGACGCCTGTCGCCGCCCACCTGCTCACGTTGAGCGCGACCGCGTCCGGCGAGGTGCTGGAGTGCACGGGCGTCGCCACCTGCGAGGCGACGGTGTTCCACTCCGAGGAGCGGGTCGTCAACGTGCAGTAAGGGGCCGGTGAGCGGGCAGGGGAGCGGGCCCCAAGCCGCCCTTTCCCCTGCAGTCGCAGCCGCACCCCGGCCACGAGAGGCGGATGGCCCCGGAGCCTGACTCCGGCGAACAGTCCTACAAGGGGCTGGGCTGGCTCGAGGGCCGGGTGACGCTCATCACCGGTGGCGACAGTGGCATGGGCCGCGCGGTGTGCCTGGCCTTCGCGCGCGAGGGCGCGGACGTCGCGGTGTCCTTCCTCAGCGAAGGGGACGACGCCCAGCAGGTGAAGCGCGTGGTGGAGGACGCGGGGCGCAAGGCCCTGCTGCTGCCCGGTGACCTGTCGGTGGAGGCCCAGTGCCGCAAGCTGGTGGAGGACACCGCGAAGCGCTTCGGGCGCGTCGACATCCTCGTCAACAACGCCGCGTACCAGGGGGCGGCGGTGGAGCGCTTCGGGGACTTCGGTCAACGCGGAGGTGCTGGGCGTGACGGCGTGACGGGCGGGCGGCTGCTCGCGTGAGCTGACGCGGCGCGTGATGTCACCGGGCGCACGCTGGCATGGTTCCAAACAGGGGGCCATTGCCAGTGACGCGAGGTGCAGGCGGGATGTCCTCCCTCGGACGGGTGGTGTGTCCGGGAACAGGCAACCTGGTGGGGCGGGTTGCTTTCCAGGGCTGGGAAAGTTTCAGATCCGTCACGGAGCTCACCTCTCACCCTAGGAGGCAGCCACGCATGCAGTTCAACATCACCTTCCGTCAGTTCGGAGCGTCCGATTCCCTCAAGGAGTACGCACGCGAGAAGGTCGAAAGGGTGAACCGGTTGCTGGACCGAGCCGGCGAGGCCCATGTGGTCCTGTCGTTGGAACGCCACCTCCACCATGCGGACATCACCATCCACTCCGGCGCGTGGGTCCTTCGGGGCCGCGACAAGAGCGATGACATGTACGCGTCCATCGACCTGGCGATGGACAAGATCGAGCGCCAGCTGCGGCGCTACCGTGACAAGCTGAAGACGCACCATGGCCGTGAGCGAGTCCACCACCGGCAGGATTTGGTGGAGCAGCTCCGGGTCCGCCACGCCGTGTTCGAGCTCCCGGACGTGGACGAGCTGACGTCGCTGGCCGAAGCCTCCGCGAGTGAAGCCGCGCCGAAACCCGCTGTCGTCGTGCCCGCGCAGCCCGCAGCCCCGTCGCAGGCGGCGCGCGAGGTGCGTGCCACCCACCTCACCGTCAAGCCGCTCACCGTGGATGATGCGGTGATGCAGATGAACCTGATGAACAACGACTTCTACGTCTTCCACAACGTGGAGTCGGAGTCGCTGTGCATCGTCTACAGGCGCAAGGATGGCCAGTACGGCCTCATCGAGCCGCACGCCCCGGCGATCGCCGCCACGGGGACCTGAGCCGTCGCAGACCGCTGATACCGCGCGCCGTCACCCGGTGAAGTGGGGTGACGGCGTGTGACGGCGGGAAGTCCGCCGCGTCCCGGGCGCGGTCCACCATTCGAATGCCTCCGCGTGCAGGAGGGCGTCGGTGCGGGTGCCCATGGGCCCGCGGCCACGTCCCGCCGCGGGGGCGGTCCACCAGGCCGCTAACGAAGGGGGCCTGGACGCGGGTAGGGGCCACCCCGGCGAGCCCTCGACGCGATGTCGATGACAGTCGACAGGAGCAGACGCTTCATGGGAAGTCCCTACCGCCCATGGGACGGGTTTCCCTTCCGCGTCATGATGCGCAGTGAGCGCGGCGAGCGCGCATCCAGACAGGCCACCCTTGCGCTAAAGAGGGGTGAGGAGTAATTGCCGCCAACCACGAGCGCCAGCGCGGGAGCGTCAGTGAGAATCGCCGAGTTCCTCAGCCCCCAAGCCGTCATCGCGGACATGCAGTCGCGGACGAAGCCCGAAGTCCTGCGTGAACTGAGCGCCACGCTGGTACGCGCCCATCCGCTGCTGACCGCGGACCGGCTGGTGGAGGTGCTGCGCGAGCGCGAGAAGCTGGGCAGCACGGGCATCGGCGAGGGTGTGGCCATCCCCCACGGCAAGCTGCCGGGCATGGGGCAGCTCCAGGCCGCCTTCGGCGTGTCGCGCGCGGGCGTGGACTTCGAGGCCATTGACGGCAAGCCCACCCACCTGTTCTTCGCCCTGGTAGCGCCGGAGAACAGCGCGGGGGTTCACCTCAAGGCCCTGGCCCGCATCTCCCGTCTCTTCAAGAACCCGCGTTTCCGGGCCGCCATCCTCGAGGCGCCCACGGCCGCGGACATCCACGCCCTCATCGTCCAGGAAGACGCGCGGCCTTGAGCAGGCGTGCGTTCCGGGGGGAACATCCGCACCATGGACGTCGTCCTGAGACCCATCAGCGACCGCTTCTTCCACGAACACCTGCTGCCCTTCTTCCAGCGGGCCATGGGGGATGCCCCCGGCGCGCTGGAGTCCCTGCAGGAGCAACTGGGGGACGGTCAGGCGCGCATGCTGTGCGAGCGGATGCTCTCCACGGCGCTGCCCGGCGGCGTGGGCTCCGTGGACGCGGACCCCTGGGCGGACCTGGTGGACCGGCTCGTCTTCCTGCACTGGACCGAAGGCCCCGCGGGCTGGGAGGTCGGTGCGGCGGAGGCGGGCTACGCGGACGGCTGGGACGAAGCCCTGCACCTGGCGCTGATGGTGGAGGAGGCGGACTATCCCTACTGGGACGCGCGGGGCGCGCGCGACGTCCGGGACCGCTTCCGCTTCCGGCCGCGTGAGGACGTGGGCCTGGCCTCGCTGCTGGCCGGCCTGTGGGAGCCCTTCCCGGAGTTTCCGCCGGACCAGGTGTTCACCACCCAGGGCCGGGGCGAGTACTCCCCCGGGACGCGCTACGCCTTCGCGGACTGGGCCTGGCGCCCGGCGAAGAAGGTGGCGCACTGGCAGGTGAACCTTCCGCGCAAGCTGGAGCGGCTCCTGGCCCGCGAGCAGGCGCGGATGAAGCTGCCGTCGCTGCCGGAGAAGGAGGAGGTGCTGGCGTACTGGCTGGGCAAGCAGCCGCAGCCACCGCCGCTCACGGTGGCCTTCTCCGGCCTGGGGCCCCGCGCGGCCAACTGGATTCGCGAGCTGGGCGCCCTCACCGCGCACCTTCGCGGCGCGGCGCTGGCGAAGCAGGGACTGGCGGCGCTGGTGACGAAGAGCTCCGGCGTCCGAATCTAGCCCTTGGGCGCGGCCGGCCCGGGGCTCTCCAGCAGCAGCGTGACGGGGCCGTCGTTGACGAGTGCCACCTTCATGTCCGCGGCGAAGATGCCGGTGCCCACATTGAGGCCTCGCTGGCGCAACAGCTCGCAGGTGCGCTCATAGAGGGCCTTGGCGCTCACGGGCTCCATCGCGTCGATGAAGCTGGGCCTGCGCCCCTTGCGCGCGTCGCCGTAGAGCGTGAACTGGCTGACGACGATGAGCTGCCGGGACGTATCCTCCAGCGACAGGTTCATCTTCCCAGCGGCGTCCTCGAAGATGCGCAGCGTGGCCAGCTTCTCCACCATCCACGCCACGTCCGCCTCCGTGTCGCCCTTGCCCACGCCCAGCAGCACCAGCAGGCCCGGGCCGATGTCGCTCACGCGCTGGCCCTCCACCGTCACCGACGCCTCCAGCACGCGCTGCACCACCGCTCTCATCGAAGTCACCTCGTGGACAGGCGTGTCTCACCGGGGGCTCGCGTCAGTCACGCCGTTACAGTTGGAATGTCAGGTTTCTGCCTGCTGGAAGAGCGAGCGCCCAGACGTGGACTCACGCAGCCACTCACCCTTGCCCGCCTTTTGCCCCGTTCCGCATAATGGCACCTGACTTCCCCGGAGAGAGTGTGCAGGTCCATCGAGCCAGCTGCATCTTGGCCGCGTCGGCCATTATTTTCCTGTCGCTTTCTCACGCCGCGCACGCCGCGCCCGCTTCATCGGAGAAGCGCGCGGACCGCGAGGCCCTCAAGTCCGCGCTGCTGGAGGTCCTCCAGCGCGCGCCACTGAAGGCCAGCCGCATGGGCGTGCTCATGCAGAGCCTGGACGACGGCACCGTGGTGTTCAGCCACAACGCCGACGAGCTGCTCAACCCCGCCTCCAACGTGAAGCTGGTGACGTCCGCCGCCGCGCTCGCGTCGCTGGGGCCCGAGTTCCGCTACGACACCGAGTTCCTGGTGGAGCCGGAGCTGGGCGCGGACGGAAAGGTGAAGACGCTCTACGTGCGCGGCAAGGGCGACCCGTCCATGACGACGGAGCGCCTGTGGGGCATCGTCGCGGAGCTGTGGCACGCCGGCGTGCGCGACGTGGGCGAAATCGTGGTGGACGACTCGTGGTTCGACGCCGAGCGCACGCCGCCCGGCTATGACCAGGAGGACACGGACCGCGCCTACATGGCGCCCACCGGCGCGGTGAGCCTCAACTGGAACGCGGTGGCCATCTACCTGCGGCCCGGCAGCGCGCCGGGCGCCAAGGGCGTGGTGGAGATGGAGCCGCCCAGCGACTACTTCGTGGTGGAGAACCAGCTCACCACCGGGCCTCGGCGCGCGCGCCGTGTGTCCGTCACGTCGGACCCCTCGGGCCTCCAGCAGAAGATTGTCGTGCGCGGCCAGCTCCCGGGGGAGCGCGGCGGCGCCGTCAGCGTCTGGAAGAAGATCGACAACCCGCCCATGTACTTCGGCCAGTCGCTCAAGCAGATGCTGGTGACGCGCGGCGTGAAGATGAAGGGCAAGGTGAAGCTGGGCAAGACGTCCACCAAGGCCCGCATGCTGCACGTGTCGCAGTCGGATACGTTCGACGTGCTCCTCAAGCGCCTCAACAAGCTGTCCAGCAACTTCGTCGCCGAGCAGCTCCTCAAGACGATGGGAGCCGAGCTGCGCGGCTCGCCGGGCTCCTTCACCAAGGGCGTGGACGTGGTGGAGCAGTTCCTGGAGCGCGACGTGGGCATCCCTCGCGGCACCTACGTAATGAAGAACGGCAGCGGGTTGAACGACGCCAACCGCTTCTCCGCCACGCAGCTCAACCAGCTGCTGCGGCACATGGTGCAGCGCTTCCCCTTCTCGCCGGAGTACCTGTCGTCGGTGCCCATCGCGGGCAAGGACGGCACGCTCAAGTACCGCTTCGAAGGCAGTGACGCGGTGGGCCGGCTGCGCGCCAAGACGGGCACCCTGGAGAGCGTGTCCGCGCTGAGCGGCTACGTGACGAGCGCGGGTGGGGAGCGCTTCACCTTCTCCATCATGGCCAACGACTTCGCGGGCCGCGCCGGCCCCATCGTCGCGGGCCTGGACGCGCTGGGCGCGGCGGTGGCCGCCACCGGCTCCAGCCTGGGGCCGTCCACGGCGGTGGCCGCGCTGGCGGACAGCGGACGGCCCTCCGGTGCCGTGGACGACGTGGCCGCTCGAATCAAGACGTACCTGGAGCTGGGCGCGCAGCGCGACCAGCGCAACATCGGCTTCCTGCGCACCGCGTGGCGCAGCGAGAGAGATCCGGCCGTGCGCGCGGTGCTGGCGGAGAGCCTCTACCAGTCCAACCCGCACGACTACCTGGGCGCGCGCACGCTGCTGGACAGCTATTCGGCCACCGCCGAAGTGTATGGCCGGCTGAAGGACGTGGCGCGGGTGCTGTCCGTGGAGGTGCCGGGCGTCAGCAGCATGGTGGAGCTGGCGGCGGGCGGAAACGCGGAGGCGCTGGCCCGAGTGCTGGAGCTGGCGGGCGCGGCGGGCACGGACACGCAGGCCCAGACGGAGATGGCCGAGGCCCTGGGCGAGGTGGCTCGCACCGCGCCGGAGGAGCTGGTGGTGGCGCTTCGGGCCGCCAGCGCCGGTGACAGGGACGCGTGCACCACGCTGCTGGCGCGGGCGCTGGTGCAGGCGGGGCAGGCGGACCACCCCTTCTGGAAGTCACTGCGCCGCACGCTGGGCGCGTCGGATCCGCGGCTGGCGTCCTTCGCCAAGGGGCTGGACTCCACGCTGTCGCAGAAGGTGGCGGAGGCCAAGGCCCCGGCGAAGACGCCGGAGGGCTTCACCCCCGTGCAGATGGTGGCGCCCGCGGGCAACGCGCCGGAGTCCTCCACCGCCGACAACCGCCCGGGCGGGTAGGCCGGAATCCGCTGTATTTCTCGCGAGTTCCCTCCGGCCGGGCATGCCTCCCTGGCCGGGTGGCAGACGGGCGTACGACACCCAGGAAGAAGGCGGCTTTCTGGCTGGGTGTCAGTACCCACTGCTATAGGTGGGAATCAAACCCGGCGGGTGCGTCCGGGGTGTAACCGGTCCTTGGTGGACCGGTTCTCGTGAGAAAGGAATGCAGTCATGGCTGGAGGCGTGAACAAGGTCATCCTCATCGGCAACCTCGGGGCGGACCCGGAGGTCCGGTTCACTCCCGGCGGTCAGGCGGTGGCGAACTTCCGCATCGCCACCAGCGAGAGCTGGGTCGACAAGAATGGCCAGAAGCAGGAGCGGACCGAGTGGCACCGCATCGTCGTCTGGGGAAAGCTCGCGGAGCTCTGCGGCGAGTACCTGAAGAAGGGACGGCAGTGCTACGTCGAGGGCCGCCTGCAGACGCGCGAGTGGACGGACAAGGAGAACCGGAAGAACTACACCACCGAGGTGGTGGCCAACGCCGTGACGTTCCTCGGCGGTGGGGGCCGTGACGCCGGAGACGGCATGGGTGGTGGCGGTGGCGGGGGCGGGGGCGGTGGACGCCGGCAGTTCTCCCAGCCGCGCGGGGGAGACAACAATGACTATGGTCAGCCGCCTCCGGACGACATGGGCGGTGGCCATGGCGGCGGCAACGGCGACGACGACATCCCCTTCTAGGCCCGGCTGAAGCCAGCGGACCCCTGGAAATGAAACCGGCCGCTCCCCGGAAGTCTCGGGGGCGGCCGGTGTGCTTCGTGCGCCTGGACTGCCAGGCCCGGGAGCGCCGGGCCCGGTCCGCGTCACGGAGGGGTGGCACCCACGGGGCTGAAGGCGGCGCCCGCGGTGTAGAGCGCGTAGATGACCGCCCAGCTCATCGCCGTCAGGACCAGGAAGAGGATGATGACCACCGGCTCGAACTTGCGCATGGAGCGCTCGCTGGAGAGCAGACCCCAGCCCATGGCGAAGCCCTGGAGGCCGTTGGCCAGGTGGTACGAGGTGCCCAGCGTGCCCAGCAGGTAGACGAACAGGGTGGGCGCGTGGTGGTGCATCTCCCGGGCGATGTCATCGAACGCCTCCGGGTGTCCCAGCACCAGCCGCGGGTAGAGGAAGGCGAGCCAGATGTGGGCGCCCAGGAAGGCCAGCACGCCCACCGCGGTGATGCGCTGGAGGATGTACTTGAGGTTGCCGTAGTTGTTGTAGCGGACGTTGTTCGGCTTGAAGCTGAACAGGCGCACCAGCCCCCAGCCGGTGTGCATCAGCAGCGGCAGCAGGACGATGATGAACGTGAAGACCTGGGAGAACGGGTTGGCGTACGTCGTCACCGACTTCTGCCAGGCGTCCGCGCCGTTGAAGGCGGAGAGGTTGTCCCACAGGTGGTTGACGACCCAGATGGACAGGGGAACCACCGCGAGGAACGAGCCCAGGCGGGACTTGAGGAGCGGTGTCTTCGTCTCTACTGCGGCAGCGGCTTGGGTGCTCATCGAATCTCCAGCGGCGGCGCGCGGGCGTCTTGCCGCGTCCACGGTCGAGGGCAGGTGACAGTCGGACGGCGGTTTATAGCCGTTCCAGCGCCGGGGCTGGATTTCTTCCGCACCCCGGCATGCCAGCACACCCACACGGAGGCATAAGGCTGACCTTATGCGTCACCCCGGGCCCCGCTGCTGCCCGCCTGCCGGGCGCCGGGGCTCCCGCCTTCTGTCGTTGGCGGGCAATGCGGGCTCGGGCACGCTAGTTGCCATCGATATGTCCGACGAGCTTGTCAGTGGAATGTTGAAGAACACGGACCTGCGCGTGGTGCTCGCCACCACGACGGAGCTGTCGCGCCAGGCGCGTGCCACCCATGGCACCGCGCCCGCCGCCGCCGTGCTCCTGTCGCAGGCCCTCACCGCCGCCGCCCTGATGGGGGCCCTGCAGAAGGGCGACTCCCGCATCAACATCCAGGTGGAGTGTGACGGCCCCTTGCGGGGCCTCTTCGTGGATGGGGACACGTCCGGGCTCGTCCGCGGGTACGTGAAGAACGTCTACGTGGAGTACTCCGGGAGCGACGGGCACTACCATTGGCGCCCCGTGCTGGGGAACAAGGGCTTCCTGTCCGTGCTGCGGGATTTGGGCGGCGGCGAGTACTACCGCTCCTCGGTGGAGCTGGAGGCCTTCGACCTGGCGGCCGACCTGGAGCGCTACTTCCGTCAGTCGGATCAGCTCCCGTCACACGTGCTGCTGGCGCAGCTGCCGGAAGGCGGGGACGCGGAGCCGCTGGGCCGCGTCGCCGGCCTGCTCGTCCAGCCGCTTCCCAGCGCGGACATGGAGGCCTTCGCGGCGCTGGGTGAGCGGCTGCGCCGTGACTTCGCGCCCGCGCTCCAGGCGCACGGCGAGGCGGGGGCGACGGCCGTGCTGCGTGCGCTGCTGCCGGAGCCCGACTTCGAGGTCATGTCGCGTTACCCGCTGCGCTTCGGTTGTTCGTGCAGCAAGGACCGTGTGCTGCGCGCGCTCCTGGCCATGGGACGTGAGGAATTGACGGACCTGCTGGAGAAGGAAGGGCAGGCGGAGGCGACGTGCCAGTTCTGCACGACGCGCTATGTCATTCCTGGAGACGAAATCCGCGGCATGTTGGAGCGCGGCGCCATTTGACTTGCACGAGGCGCGACGGTACTTGCCGCGCGCCATGAGCTACTTCACGCAGTTGCTTGAGGGCGGCTACGAAGCCGTCCACCTGTTGAGTGATTCCAAGACGGGCCTGCGTGCCATCGTGGGCATGCACAACACGCGGCTCGGCCCGGGGTTGGGCGGCACCCGCGCGCTGTCCACCTACACCAGCGAGGAGGAAGCCGTCGCGGACGCGCTCCGTCTGGCGCGCGGAATGACATACAAGGCCGCGCTCGCGGGGCTGCCCCACGGCGGTGGCAAGGCGGTCATCATGCTGCCGCGCGGTGACTTCGACCGTGAAAGGATTTTCGAGTCCTTCGGTCGCGCGGTGGAGTCCCTGGGCGGGCGCTACATCACCACCGAGGACAGTGGCACCAGCCCCGACGACATGGAGCACGTGCGCCGCCACACGAAGTATGTCGTTGGCCTGAAGGAGCGCAGCGGAGACCCGTCGCCGGTGACGGCGTACGGCGTGGCGCGCGCCATGGAAGCCACGGCGAAGCACGTCTTCGGCAGCCCGGACCTGAAGGGCTTGCGCGTCACCGTGCTGGGCGTGGGGCACGTGGGCATGTACCTGGTGAAGGAGCTGCACCAGCGCGGCGCCAAGGTGTGGGTGAGCGACATCAACCCCGCCAGCGTGCAGCACGCCGTGACGCAGTACGGCGCCACGGCGGTGGACGCCGACGCACTGCATCGAATGGAGGCGGACATCTACGCCCCCTGTGCGCTGGGCGGCGCCATCAACGACACCACCCTGTCGCTGCTGAACGTGAAGGCGGTGTGCGGCGCGGCCAACAACCAGCTGCTCACGTCGCGTCACGGCGAGCAGCTGGCCCGGCGCGGCATCCTCTACGTGCCCGACTACGCGGCCAATGCCGGCGGCCTCATCAACGTGGCCCAGGAGTGGGCGGGATATGACCGGGACAAGGCGTACTCCCGCGCCTCCCTCATCTTCGACACCATCGACACGGTGCTGGCCCGCGCGAAGGAATCCGGCCTGCGCCCCGAGCAGGTGGCGGACCGGATTGTCGAGGAGCGGCTGGCCGGCTGAGCGCTCACGCACGCAGTGCGTGTGTTGCCGCGAGACAAAGGCGACGTCTGGGGTGTGGCCGGATGTGGCCACCGTGCGGTCCTCGGAGTATGACGGGGCCGCACACACACCCCAGCCGGAGTTCAGCGCCGTGGCGACCAAGCGGCAGAGCAAGCCCACCGAGAAGGCCTCTTCGAAGAAGTCCCCCACGTCGAAGTCGTCGCGGACGCAGGCGGAGAAGCTCGTCTCCATTCCCGAAGACCTCGTGCTGGCGCCCCAGGTGGAGGCGCCGCGCCAGCCGACGGGGAAGGACCAGTCCCGGGGCCGCTCCGCGTCCAGCGGCGTGAAGGAGCTGACCTGGAAGGAGTTCGACCGCGCGGTCCAGCAACTGGCGGGTTCCATCCAGGAGACCTTTGAACCCCAGGTGGTCGTCGGCGTGGCCCACGGCGGCGTCTTCGTGGGCGGCGCGCTGGCGGGGGCGCTCGGTTGTCCGTTCTTCCCCGTGCGCATCAGTCGCCGCAGCAGGGACCGGGGCAGCTCCACGCCTCGCACCTCGAAAACGCCGCAGCTCGCTGGGGAGATGCCCGCGGAGCTGAAGGGCCGTCGCGTGTTGATTGTGGACGACGTGGCCTCCAGCGGTGACACGTTGGAGCTGGCCACCGCCCTGGCGCGCGAGGCGGGCGCGAAGAAGGTGGCCACCGCGTGCCTGATGACCAAGCCTGGTGGCTTCTCGCCGGACTACTCCGCGCTCTCCAGCGCCTCGCTCATGGTCTTCCCCTGGGACTACGAGCCTTCCACCGGCGACGCGCGCTTCGACGAGGACCCGGACAAGGCTGGCGCATGAGCCTTGGCGCGGTGACGCCATGATTGTCGGGACGGCGGGCCACATCGACCATGGCAAGACGTCCCTGGTGAAGGTGCTCACCGGCATCGACACCGACCGGCTCAAGGAAGAGAAGCGCCGCGGCATCACCCTGGAGCTGGGTTTCGCCCACCTGACGCTGGATGACGGCACCGTGGCCGGCGTGGTGGATGTTCCGGGCCACGAGCGCTTCGTGAAGGCCATGGCCGCCGGCGCCGGCGGCGTGGACATGGTGGTGCTGGTGGTGGCCGCGGACGAGGGCGTGATGCCCCAGACGCGCGAGCACCTGGACATCTGCCGGCTGCTGGGCGTGCGGGCCGGCGTCATCGCCCTCACCAAGTCGGACACGCTGGCGGAGCTGGGCCCGGAGTGGCGCGCGCTGGTGGAGGCCGACCTGGCCGCGCTCACCGTGGGGACCTTCCTGGAGTCGGTGCCCGTGGTGGCTTGCTCCGCCAGAACGGGGGAAGGGTTGGACGCGCTGCGCGCCGCGCTCACCCGGGCCGCGGAGGCGCTGCCCGAGCGGCCTTCGGAGGGGCCCGCCTTCCTGCCGGTGGATCGCGTGTTCACCATCAAGGGCTTTGGCACGGTGGTGACGGGCACGCTGCTGTCGGGAGCGCTGTCGGTGGATGACGCGGTATCGCTTCTGCCCGGACTGCCCGGTCCGCTGCGCGTGCGCGGGGTGCAGCGGCATGGCGACGCGGTGTCCGCCGTGGAGGCGGGACAGCGCGCGGCGGTGAACCTCACCGGCGTGGAGCCGGAGGCGTTGCACCGGGGCATGGTGCTGGTGCGCGCGGGCGAGCTGTCGGAGACGCGCATGCTCGACGTCGAGTTGACGCTGCTGCCCGCGGCTCCGTCCCCGTTGCCTCGTCGCTCGAAGCTGCTGCTGCACCTGGGCACCGCGCAGGTGGAGGCCACGGTGGCGCTGTTGGATGTGGAGCGACTGGAGCCCGGCGAGACGACGCTGGCGCAGCTGCGCCTGGGCACCTCCGTGGGTGCGTTGGTGGGCCAGCGCTTCATCCTGCGCGGCGCGCGAGCCCTTCCGGGACGAGGCGCCACGGTGGCGGGAGGCCGCATCCTGTCCATCTCCCCGCCGAAGCGGCGCAAAGGCGGCGCGTCGGCGGTGGTGCCCCTGCTGGAGGCGGACCCGGCGGGGCAGGTGGCCTGGCTGCTACGGCAGGCGGGCTATCGCGGGCTGACGCAGCCGGAGCTGTTCGGCCGCTCGGCGCTAGGGCCTCGGGTCCTCACGCGCGCGCTGGAGTTGTTGGGCGCGCGGGGCGGCGCGCTCCTCATCGACCGGGAGCGGCGGCTGTACCTCTCCGGCGATGTCTTCGAGGCGTTGCAGGGCCGCGCCCTGTCGCTGCTGGCCACCTTCCATGAGCGCGAGCCCCTGCGCGAAGGCCTGTCCCGCGAGGAGCTGCGGCGGCGGCTGTCCTCCGCGCTGGACGCGCGGGCGTTTCTGCGGGTGTTGCAGGTCCTGGTGGAAGGAGGCCGGGTGGAGTTGGAGCGGGACGTGGTGCGCCTCAAGGGGCGCGGCCGCACGTTGAGCCTGGGGGACACCGCCGCTCGGGCGCGGCTGGCGGCAGAGCTGTCCGCCGCGGCCCTGGCGCCTCCCTCGCTTCCCGAACTGGAGCAGAAGCTCCAGCTTCCCGCCTCCCGGCTGCGTGAGCTGTTGGGCGTCATGGTGGTGGAGGGGGCGGCGGTGCGCGTCTCGGAGGGCTTGTGGTTCGCGGCCGGGGCGCTGGCGTCCCTGCGCGAGCGCCTGGTTGCCCACCTGCGCGAGAAGAAGGAGATTACCACCCAGGATTTCAAGGAGATGGTGGGGCAAAGCCGCAAGTTCGTCATCCCCTTGTCCGAATACTTCGACCGGGAGAAGGTCACGCTCCGGGTAGGAGAGAAGCGGGTGCTGCGTCGCGGATGAGTACCAAGCGCTACAGCGAGGCGGAGCTTCGCGCCCTCATCGACACCTTCCGCAACCCCATGCTGGCGGTGGTGGATGGAGGGGTGCTCGTGGCCAATGACGCGTATGTCGCGTTGCTCGGCCTGCAACGCGCCCAGGTGGAGGGCCGCTCCGTCATGGACTTCATCCAGCCAGAGGACCGCAGCCGCGTGGTCGAGCGCTACTGGCGGGTGGAGGCCGGTGCGCCGCTCCATGAAGGCTCCCAGCTCTTCCAGGTCCCCTGCGCGGATGGCGTGGCGCGCGAGGTGGCCGTCACCGCGTCCCGCTTCGTGTTGGAGCGCGGGGGAGGGGGCCTGCTGCTCAACTGCGTGCCCATGGAGAACCGGCCGCCGGAGATGTCGGTGGCCGAGCGGCTGGTGGAGACGTCCGCGGGGCTGGTGTCCGCGCACTCGGAGAACGCCGTCCGCCGCGTCGCCTTGAAGGGACTGGAGGCCGCGGGCTTCCGGGCCCGGTTGCTGCGCTGGGAGGGCGAGGGCTTGCTGTCCCGGGACGGGGAGCCACTGCCGGAGGATGCGCGCCTGGGGCTGGAATCGCTCGCGGACGGGCGCCCCGTCTTCGGCGGCGCGGACCAGGCCGCTCCCAGCCACGTCTACCTGCCCGTGGGCGGCCCCCAGGCCGAGGTGCTGTGGGTGGAGGGCCAGTGGGTGGCGCCGCATCACGGCTCGGTGTTGATGCTCTTCGCCAAGGTGGTGGGCGCCGCGCTGGCGGACGCGCGCGTGCAGGCGGAGAGCGCGCGCAGTCGCTGGGAGATGGAAGCGGTGGCGCAGGTGGCGCGCTTCGTCGCGCAGCCGTCTCCACCCACGCAGGAGGACTTCCTGGAGCGCGTCGCGTCGCTGCTCCAGGCGGACGCCGCTGCGCTGCATCTCTCGACGCCTCCCGAAGTCACGCTGACGCTGTCCTCCCACGTGGGCTTTCAGGACACGGCGGACGCGCGCCGGCTCACAGGTGTTCTGTCGTGTGGCGCGGAGGGCGCGCTGTCCTCGTCCGCGGACGAGGCTCCACTGGCGGAGCAGTCCGGAGGGCGGTTGGGGGCGGGCGCGGCGGTGTGTCTGATTCGCGGCGGCGAGGTGTGCGGGATGCTCCAGGTGCTGCGCGCGCCGGGGAGGCCCTTCGACGAACGGGACCTGCGCCTGCTGGGCACGCTGTCTGAGTTGCTGGTGACGCTGCTGGAGCAGCGCCGGCTGCGGGCCGAGTCCTCGCGCCAGTTGGCCGAGACGCGCCTCTTGCTGGACCTGGCACGCACCACGTCCGGCGTGCTGGAGACGTCGAGCATCCTGGACGTGGCCGCCGACTTCCTCGTCCGCCTGCTGGACGTGTCCAACTGCTACATCCTGCTGTACGACGAGGGCGCCCGGCTGCTGCGCGGCGCCGCGGCCTCCATCGCGCACCGCGACTACTTCCGCACGGTGGTGCTGCCCCTCCATGGAGACGGCCTGGCGGCGCGCGTGGCGCGTGAGCGCAGGCCCATCGCGGTGGAGGACGTGTCCGCCGCGGACGGAGGCTTCAACCCGGAGCTCGCGCACCGCTTCGACGAGAAGGCACTGCTGGCGCTGCCGCTCACCTCGCGCGAGGAGCTCATCGGCGTGGTGGTGGTGGACGACACGCGGGGCCCGCGCGCCTTCGGTCCGGAGCTCATCGAGCTGGCGGAGGCCACGTGTGGCCAACTGGCGTTGTCCATCGCCAACGCGCGCCTGTACGAGTCACTGTGGGCCAGCTACGCGGAGCTGGCCGCCACGCGCGCGGAGATGGTGAAGCGCGAGCGGCTGGCCGCGCTGGGCGAGCTGTCCGCGATTGTCGCCCACGAGGTGCGCAACCCGCTGGGCGTCATCTTCAACGCGGTGGCCTCGCTGCGCCGGCTGTTGGTGCCGGGCGGCGACGCGGCCATGTTGCTGGACATCCTGGGGGAGGAGAGCGACCGGCTCAATCGCATCGTCGGCGACCTGCTGGACTACACGCGTCCCAGGGACCCGGTGCTCCAGCAGGAGGACCTGGGACGCGTGCTCCAGGATTCGCTGGAGGCCGCGCGGATGCAGGGCGGCGGCGCGGACCGCTCCATCCGCATCCAATCCGACGTGGAGCCCGGCCTGCCGCCGGTACCCATGGACCGTCGCCTCATCCGACAGGCGCTGGTCAACGTGGCGGTCAACGCCATCCAGTCCATGCCGCAGGGTGGACTCGTGCAGGTTCGCGCGCGCCGTGAAGCCCACGCGGGGCGCGAGCAGCTGCGCATCGACGTGGTGGACCAGGGCCCGGGCATCCCCGCCGAGCTGCTCCACCGCGTCTTCGAGCCGTTCTTCACCACCAAGGCCCAGGGCACCGGCCTGGGGCTGGCCGTCGTCAGGCGCATCCTCGAGGAGCACCGGGGCGAAATCGCCGTGGACAGCATCCCGGGGCGCGGTACCACCTTCACCTTCCGGCTGCCGTTCTCGCAGCCTCCGTCCTTCCCATGACCGACGCGAACACTCCGCCGACCCGAGGAAGGCTCCTCGTCGTGGACGACCAGCGCAACATGCGCGCCACCACCGCCCTGTTGCTGCGGGCGGAGAACTACACCGTCTTCGAGGCCGCCACCGGCGAGGAGGCCCTGGCCCAGCTCGCCAGCGGCAGCATCGACCTGCTGCTGACGGACCTGAAGATGGAGCCCATGGACGGGCTCACGCTCCTGCGGCGCGCGCTGGAGGTGGCACCCCGGCTCCAGGTCATCATGATGACGGCCTTCGGCTCCATCGAGAGCGCCGTGGAGGCCATGCGCCTGGGGGCCTACGACTACGTCACCAAGCCCTTCAAGGAGAGCGAGCTGCGCTACCGCGTGGAGCGCGCCCTGGAGCGCGCGCGCCTGCTGCGCGACGTGGACAACCTCACCACCGACTTCAACCAGCGCCACGGCTTGTCCGCCCTGGTGGGGCGCAGCTCCGCCATGCGCGAGCTCACCACGCGGCTGATGCGCGTGGCGCAGAGCGACGCCACCGTCCTCATCCAGGGCGAGAGCGGCACGGGCAAGGAGCTGGTGGCGCGCGCGCTCCATGCGCACAGCCGCCGCAAGGCCCGCTCCTTCGTGCCCGTCAACTGCGCGGCCATCAGCGAGTCATTGCTGGAGAGTGAGCTGTTCGGCCACGCCAAGGGCGCCTTCACCGGCGCGGTGAAGTCCCGCCGGGGCCTCTTCGAGGAGGCGGACGGCGGCACGCTCTTCATCGACGAGGTGACGGAGACCAGCCCCACCTTCCAGTCCAAGCTGCTGCGCGCGCTGCAAGAGGGAGAGGTCCGCCGCGTCGGTGAGTCCACCGCGCTGCGCGTGGATGTGCGCATCGTCGCCGCCACCAACCGGGACATCGAGCTGGAGGTGCGCGACAAGCGCTTCCGGCAGGACCTCTACTACCGCCTCAACGTGGTGGCCCTCCGCGTGCCGCCATTGCGCGAGCGCCTGGAGGACGTGCCCGCGCTGGCGGAGCACTTCCTGGAGCGGGCCAATGCCCGCAGCCCCAACCCCAAGCGCCTGTCCGCCGCCGCCGTGGCACACCTGATGAGCTACGGCTTCCCCGGCAACGTGCGCGAGCTGGAGAACCTGGTGGAGCAGGCCGCAGCGCTCGCGGAGGGCGATGAGCTGCTGCCCGAGGACTTCCCCGTGCGGCAGGGCCGCATGACGCCGGCCCATGGCACCCCCAGCGTCGCCTTCCTGGACGGGCAGGGCGGGGCGCTCGGGCGCAACGCCAGCGCGGGGCCCACGCTGGCCCAGGTGGTGGAGGAGGCGGAGCGCCACGCCATCACCCAAGCCCTGGAGCGGCACGGGGTGGACCTGGCGCGCGTCGCCGATGAACTCGGCGTTTCCTCCACCACCCTCTGGCGGAAGATGAAGCGGCTCAACCTGCGTCCGCCCAGCGAACTGGCCCGGGAATAGCCCTGGAGTCGGGGGAAGGCTCACCCATGTAACTTTCCCGCGGCCATGGATTCAGATCCGAAATGGACGGGTTCATAGGTGAAAAAGGCAAGTGTCTGAATTTACTCGTCTTTTTCACTTCTGAAACTCCATTGCAGCCATGAAATGGAGCGGTGGGGCAGGGGGAGCGTCAGTTAGTTCTTCAAGTGCTTGAGAAAACTAGAGTTTCTCCCCGCGAGGCGGCTGGCACGGCGACTGCTAAAGGAACACGCGGGACACATCGAAGCGAGGCTGAAGGCGGTTCCCCCCCACCCCTTCAGCACTTCCGGTGAGTCACCTTGAGAAGACCCGCGGCCCGGCACCTCTTTGGGGTGTCGGGCCGCCTTCTTTTCCGCGTCTGTAAGCCGAGCCAGTTCGCGACGAAGGGAAGCGCAGGTGGGTTCAACTGAATCTCAGTGGGTGCTGCGTCCTGGCCGGCCGGAAGACCACGCTGTCTTCGCCCGGCTCTTTCTTGAACTTGGGGTGGATGATCCCCCTCCCTCCGAGCCCGTGTGGGCGGCGGAACTCGCCCGACTCTCCCTGGTTGCGGAGGGCCCCCAGGGCGTGGCGGCCTATTCCGTGATGAAGGCCCTGGGGGACTTCGGGTTCGTGTTGCAGTTGGTGGTGGCGCCGTCCGCCCGGGGGCAGGGCCTGGGGCGCCGGATGATGTCGCACCTGGCCAACCACCTGCGCGCACAAGGATGTACCCGCTGGGGCCTCAACGTGAAGCGGGACAACGTGCCCGCGCTCGCGCTCTACACCTCGCTGGGCATGCGGCCGGCGCGCGAGGCCACCACGTTGCGGGTGACGCGGGCGCACCTGGCGGCGCTCCCCCCCGCGTCACCGGACGGGGCCGTGGTGCCGGTGTCGCTGGAGGACTGCGGCGCGCTGACGGAGGCCTTCGGGATGATTCCCGGCAAACTGGCGGGCTTCGCGGCCAGTGACTCGCACCGGCTGCTGGGGCTCGTCGACCCCCAAACACCTGCACGCCGGTGGTTGGGGATGATGGACCTGCGCGCCTCCATGCCTCTCTTGTATCCCTTCTTCGCGGTGTCTCCCGCGCATGCGCGGACCCTGCTCGAAGATGCCTTCGCGCGCCTGGGTGAGAGCGTGTCCTCGCTGAATGTCTCGGTGACGGATGACGCGCCTCTGGTTCACCTGCTCCGCGAAGCGGGAGCACAGACGCGCCTCGATACGCTGGAGCTTCGCGGCCCACTGGTGGACGCGGCGCCCTGACTCACACGGGCGCTGAAAACACGACGCCCGCCCGAGCACGAAGCCGGGGCGGGCGGGGTGTGACGGCGGAGCCGGAAGCTACTGGCCGAAGATGCTGCTGGCCTGCTCCAGCCAGCCCATGATGGGACCGGGGATGATGCCCAGAATCACGACCGCCGCGGTGGACAGCACCAGCGCCAGCTCGGTGGACCAGCTCTTCTCGAGCGCCTGCGCGCCCTCCGGCACCGGCCGCATGAACATGTAGACCACCACGCGCAGGTAGTAATAGATGCCCACCGCGCTGGAGAGCACGCCGACGATGGTGAGGCCGATGAGGCCCGCGTCCACGGCCGCCTGGAAGATGAGCAGCTTGCTCATGAAGCCGATGGTGGGCGGGATGCCACCCAGCGACAGCATGAAGGCCGCCATCGCGAAGGCCCAACCCGGCTTGCGCTGCGCCAACCCGCTGAAGCGCTCCAAATCCCACGCGGTGCCCTTCTCCTCGTCCTCGCGACGCTCCAGGACGGAGACGATGGTGAAGGCACCCACCGCGCTGAACGTGTACGCCAGCAGGTAGTAGAGGATGCCGCGCAGCGCCTCCGCGCGGGCCAGGTCCAACGGGGTACCACCCGTCAGCGCGGACGCACCCAGCAGGCGGAACTGCTCGCCCGGACCGGTGACGAAGAGGGCGGCCACGCCCACCAGCAGGTAGCCGGCGTGGGCAATGGACGAGTACGCCAGCATGCGCTTCACGTTGCGCTGTGGAATCGCCAGCAGGTTGCCCGCCACCATGGTGAGGAAGGCCAGCACGGAGAACAGGCTCAGCAGAATCTGCGGGTCCACGCCCTTGCCCACCATGAAGAACACGCGGACCATCGCCGCGAAGGCGGCCGCCTTCACGCCCACGCTCATCAGCGCGGTGACCGGCGTCGGCGCACCCTCGTAGACGTCCGGCGTCCACATGTGGAACGGCACTGCGGCGACCTTGAAGGCGAAGCCCGTGATCACCAGGATGATGCCCGCGTACACCAGGCCCGGCTGCGACGACATGGCGGTGGACAGCGGACCGGCCATGGCCGTCAGGTGGGTGGTGCCGGTGGCGCCGTACAGCAGCGCCGCGCCGTAGAGCAGCACCGCGGACGAGAAGGCGCCCAGGATGAAGTACTTGAAGCCCGCCTCGCTCGGCCGCGTGCCACGCCGCAGGTACGACGTCAGCGCGTAGGTGGAGAGGGAGAGGACCTCGATGTTGACGAAGAGCGTGATGAGCTCGTTCGACATCGCCAGCAGGCTCATGCCCGCTGAGGCGAACAGCATCAGCGCGTAGAACTCACCGCGCTCCGCGCCTCGCTTGCGCAGGAAACTCACCGAGCTCAGGGTCGCCAGCGCCAGGCCCACGCACACCACGAAGGTGAGGAAGCTGGAGAAGGGGTCCATCACGCCGAAGCCGAGCATCACCTCCTGGGGTGGCTCGAACATCGTCGTCAGCGCCATGGCGCCGGCCGCCACCGCCGTCACCACGGTGAGCACCGCCTGGTACGCGCGCGACGCCGTCGTGGAGAGGAACACCTCCGACAGCAGCAGGATGGAGGCACCCACCACCATGATGATGGCGGGCAGCAGCGGGAGGAAGTCTGCCAGGCTGAGATTGGGCAGGTTCATGTCGGAAGCTCAGGCGGCCTACTGCCGCGGCGAGGGAACGGCCGGGGCGGCGGCCAGCGGAACGGGCGCGGACGGCGCGGCGACGACCTGACGGGATGGCAGGGACATCACCTCTACCCGAAGTCGGTCCTCCTGCAACTCGGCCCCCGGCGTGCCCACGCGGGCGCGGGCCAGGAATCGGTCCGTGGACGGCGCCAGCCGGTCCAGGAAGGGCTGCGGCTGCAGACCCATCACAGCGACCAGGACGATGAAGGGAAGCACCGTGAGGCCTTCGCGCAGGTTCATGTCCGTCAGGTGCTGGTTTTCCCGGTGCGTGATGCCACCGAAGAACACCTTCTGGACCATCCACAGCATGTAGGCCGCGCCCAGGATGACGCCCAGCGTGGCGAAGCCGCCGAACACCGCCGTCAGGTGCGGGTTGCCCGCGGCCTCGCCCAGGTCGCTCTTGAAGGTGCCCAGGAGGACGAGGAACTCACCGATGAAGCCGTTGGTGCCCGGCACGGCGATGGAGGAGAAGGTGATGATGACGAAGGCCGCGGTGAACACCGGCATCACCTTCGCGATGCCGCCGTAGTCCGCCATCAGGCGCGAGTGGCGCCGCTCGTACAGGTAGCCGAACAGGAGGAACAGCGCGCCCGTGGACACACCGTGGTTGAGCATCTGGTACGCGCTGCCCGTGGCGCCCTCGGCCGTAATCGCCAGGATGCCCAGCATGCAGTAGCCCAGGTGGCTGACCGACGAGTACGCGATCAGCTTCTTGATGTCCCGCTGCGCCAGGCACATCAGCGCGCCGTACACGATGCCGATGACGGCCAGCGTGGCCAGGAAGGGCCGCGCCTGCTGCGTGGCCACCGGGAAGAAGGGAATCGCGTAGCGCCAGAAGCCGAAGGTCCCCATCTTCAGGGTGACGCCGGCCAGAATCATGGAGCCGGCCACCGGCGCCTGCACGTGCGCGTCCGGCAACCAGGTGTGCAGCGGCCACATCGGGACCTTGACGGCGAACGCGATGGCGAACGCCCCGAACAGCCACGGACCCCAGGTGTGCAGCGTGGCGGCCAGCCCGGTGAGCGAATCACACGCGCCCGCGGGTCCCGCGGTGCACGCGCTGAGCTGACGGTTGGCGTCCAGCAGGCCGTTGTAGATGCTCGCGTAGTCGAACGAGCGGGCACCCACCGGCGCGCTGATGAAGTACACGGCGATGATGGCCACCAGCATCAGCAGCGAGCCGGCCAGCGTGTAGAGGAAGAACTTCACCGCCGCCATCTGGCGGTCCTCGGCGCCCCACACACCCACCAGGAGGTACATGGGGATGAGCATGGCCTCGAAGAAGATGTAGAAGAGCAGCACGTCCAGCGACACCAGCGCGCCCAGCATCGTCGTCTGGAGCACCAGCAGCGCCAGGTGGAACTCCTTGATGCGGAACTTGATGTACGTGGTGGACGCCAGCACCACCAGGGGCCCCAGGAAGACGGTGAGCAGCAGCAGGCTCACGGCCAGGCCGTCCACGCCAATGTGGTAGCTGGTGCCGAACAGGTCGAACCAACGCGCCCGGTACTCGAGCTGGAACTCCGGTCCGCCTGGCACGTACGTCATGTAGGCCCAGACCCCGAACACCAGGTCCAGCACCATGGCGATGAACGTGACGGTGCGAATCTGGCCGCTCTCGCCGGCCGGCAGCAGCGCCACCAGCGCCGCGAACACCAGCGGCAGGAAGACGACGAGGTTGAGCAGGTGGTTGTCGAAGAAGCTCATTGCATCACCTGGATGAGGGCGTAGGCCATCCCGCCCAGCAGGGCGATGGCCATCACAGCGGCGTAGGCCTGGGCGTCGCCCGACTGCACGTAGCGGAGCGCACTGCCCACGCGCGCCGTCACCCACGCCGTGCCGCGGACCGCCACGGTGTCGATGACGAGCGCGTCCACCACGCGGAAGAGGAGGAAGCTCATGAACTTCACGGGACGGATGACAATCAGCTCATAGAGCTCGTCCACGTAGAACTTGTTGAGCGCCAGGGGGCGCACCGCGCGGATGAAGGCGGGATCCGGCAGACCCACGCGCGAAGGGAAGTAGCGCAGGTAGAGGAAGGCCGCCGCGCCGCCACCCGCCAGGGCCACGGCCCAGGCCTTGAGGTAGTCCGGCACCAACTGCGGGCGGCTGGTGTCCAGCGCTACCAGCGCGCTGGCGTCGGTGATGCGCTTGGTCGCGCTGAACACCGGGCTCAGGAAGTTGTCGAGCACCGGCTGCGCCGTCATGTTGAAGAAGTCGATGCCGAACGCGTACCGCGCGGCGACCACGCTCAGGACCGCCAGCACCACCAGCGGCAGGGTCATCTGCCAGGCGCTCTCATGGGCGTGGGCCACCCGGGCCTCCTTCGAGCGGGGACCCTCGAAGGTGAGCAGGTACACGCGCGTCATGTAGAACGCGGTGGACGCCGCGATGAGCAGGCCCAGGTAGTAGACGAGGCTGGACACCCACTCCAGGCCCTGCAGGTGGTTGTGGTGCACGCCGTGCAGGATGGCGTCCTTCGAGAAGAAGCCGGACAGCGGGATGATGCCGGTGATGGCCAGGGTGGCGACCAGGAAGGTGGCCCAGGTCCAGGGCATCTCCTTGCGCAGGCCACCCAGCTTCTTGATGTCCGTCTCGTCGCCGTTGCCGTGCATCACGCTGCCGGCGCCGAGGAAGAGGCAGGCCTTGAAGAAGGCGTGCGTCATCAGGTGGAACACCGCCGCCCAGAAGATGCCCATGCCCACGCCCATGAACATGATGCCCAGTTGGGACACCGTGGAGTAGGCGAGCACCTTCTTGATGTCGTCCTGCGCGAAGGCGATGAGCGCCGCCAGCAGCGAGGTGAGCGCGCCGATGATGGCGATGGTCGCCATGGCGGTGGGGCTCAGCACCAGCAGCGCGGACATGCGGCTGAACAGGTAGACGCCGGCGGTCACCATCGTCGCGGCGTGGATGAGGGCGGAGACCGGCGTGGGGCCGGCCATGGCGTCCGGCAGCCAGACGTAGAGTGGCAGCTGCGCGCTCTTGCCCGCGGCGCCCAGGAGGAACAGCAGCATGGCCGCCGTCATCACGCCGCCGAAGGTGTAGCCCTCCAGCGGGCCCGCCTCGATGGGGGTGCTCAGGTCGACCTTGTCCGCGGAGCCGTCCACCAGGCCCTCGGCCATCTTCTCCAGGCCCTTGAACGTCACCGGGCCCTTCTTCTCCAGCGCGGCCGTGTAGTGCTGCGCGGTGGTGCCGGCGTTGTTGTAGTCCGCCGCGTTCGACTGCTGGGTGAAGGCGGAGACCAGCAGCACCAGCAGGAAGGTGCCGATGAGGAACGCGAAGTCACCGATGCGGTTGGTGACGAAGGCCTTGCGCCCGGCCCAGGCCTTGGCCGGATCGTCGTACCAGAAGCCGATGAGCAGGTAGCTGGCCATGCCGACGCCCTCCCAGCCCACGAAGAGCAGGATCAGGTTGTCGGCCAGCACCAGCGTCAGCATCGCCGCGACGAACAGGTTCAGGTACGCGAAGAACCGCCAGTACGCGGCGTCGTGCTCCATGTAGCTGGTGGAGTACAGGTGGATGAGGAAGCCGACGCCGGTGATGATGAGCAGCAGGATGCCGGACAGATGGTCCACCATCAGCCCGAAGTTCACCCGGAAGTCGCCCACCGAGAACCAGGTGCCGTAGTCGTACGCGAGCGCGTAGCGCACGAAGTCCCGCTCGATGCCGAACGGGTTGGGGAAGATGGCCGCCAGCCGACCCGTCTCGGGGTTGTGGTGGCTGGTGGCCCAGAAGGCCAACAGGCTCAGGACGAAGGAGCCGGCCACCGCCGCGCAGGCGACGAGCTGGACGTTGGCCCGGCCCATCATCTTGCCGAACACACCGCAGATGAACGCGCCCAGCAGGGGCAGCGCGATGATGAGCCAGAGCGAGGGCGCCAGGATGTCTGGCGCCACGGGTGCCGCCCGGAAGAATTCGACGAGAGTCATGACAGTGGCTCCTGGGGGGGCATCAGTGCTTCATCGTCCGGAGGTCTTCCAGCAGGATGCTGCCCCGGCTCCGGAAGACGGCGATGACGATGGCCAGACCGATGGCGGCTTCCGCCGCCGCCACCGCGATGACGAAGAAGGCGGACACGTGGCCGAGGTCGTCACCGCGCATGCGCGCGAAGGCCACGAACGTGAGGTTGGCCGCGTTGAGCATCAGCTCCACGCTCATGAAGACGACCAGCGCGTTGCGGCGAACGAGCACGCCGAACATGCCCATGCAGAACAGGGCGGCGGCAAGCAGGAGATAGTAGGTGATGGGAACCATGGGCCGATTCGGGGCCTCGCGAGCGGCTGCCTGCGCCGCCATCTAGCACAGAAAAATTGTCCGGGATGGGCGATCAGATCCGCGACTTGGCCACGACGACTGCGCCCACCATGGCCACCAGCAGCAGCAAGCTCACAGCTTCGAAGGGGAACAGCCACTGGGTGAAGATGACCTGACCCATGGTGGCGATGGTGCCGAAGGAGGCCTGGGCTCCCGTGCTCAGCGTGGCCGGCTCGGCGGGCAGCTTCAGGAGGATGATGGCCAGGACCGCGAACAGGCCCACCGTCGCAGCGCCGCCCGCGACGCGGGCCACCGTGGGCTTGCCGCGCGTGGGCGACTCTCCCAGGTTGAGCAGCATGATGACGAACAGGAAGAGCACCATGATGGCGCCCGCGTACACGAGCACCTGCATGACGGCCACCGTGTGCGCCCACAGCAGCACGTAGATGCCGGCCATGAAGAAGAACGTGGACACCAGCGCCATGGCCGAATTGATGGGGCTGCGCGCGAAGATGACCGTTCCAGCCGACAGCAGCGTCAGGAGCGCGAACGCCCCGAAGAGGATGAGCTCGATGTTCAAGACCAGTCTCCGAACGAACCCCAGGGCTTGTCGCCGAACGGGCAGCGGTGCTCACGGATGTGGGCCTCGAACTCGTCCCGGAACCGCATGAGGAACGAGTGCGTGGGCAGCGCCGCCGCGTCGCCGAGCGCGCAGATGGTGTTGCCCAGGCCGATGGGCGGGTAGGGGGCGATCGACGACGCGACGTTGGACAGCATGTCGATGTCGCCCGGCTCGCCGCGGCCCTCTTCGATCTTGCGCAAGAGGCGCGTCTGCCAGGGCGTGCCTTCACGGCACGGCGTGCACTGGCCGCACGACTCTTCCGCGTAGAAGCGGGCCACGCGCCACAGGCTGCGCACCATGCAGGTGGCGTCGTCCATGACGATGACGCCGCCGGAGCCCGCCATGGTCTGCTTCACCTTGAGGGCCTCGAACTCCATGGCCACGTCCAGTTCGTCCGCGCCCAGCACCGGCGCCGAGGAACCGCCCGGAATCACGGCCTTAACCTTGCGGCCGGCGGGCATGCCCCGGCCGTACTTGTCGTCGTAGATGAGCTCGGCGAGGGTCGTGAACATCGACACCTCGTAGACGCCCGGCCGGTTCACCGTGCCGGAGAGGCAGACGAGCCGCGTGCCGCCCGACTTGTCGGTGCCCAGCTTCGCGTAGGCGTCCGCGCCCTGCTGGAAGATGGCGGGCACGCTGGCCAGCGTCTCCACGTTGTTCACCACCGTGGGGCAACCGAAGAGGCCCACCACCGCGGGGAAGGGAGGCTTCAGGCGGGGCCAGCCCTTCTTGCCTTCCAGGCTCTCCAGCAGCGCCGTCTCCTCGCCGCAGATGTACGCGCCCGCGCCGCGGACCAGGTAGCAGTTCAGCTCGTAGTCCTTGCCCAGGACCTTCTTGCCGAAGATGCCCGCCTTGTAGGCCTCGTCGATGGCCGCCTGCGTGCGCTCCGCCGGGAACTTGAACTCGCCGCGCAGGTACACGTAGCAGGTGTGCACGCCCAGCGCGTAGGACGCGATGGCGATGCCCTCCAGCATCATGTGCGGGTCGTCTTCCAGGATGTAGCGGTCCTTGAAGGTGCCCGGCTCGGACTCGTCGCCGTTGACCGCCAGGTACTTGGGCTTGGGGCTGTCCTTGGGGACGAAGCTCCACTTGAGGCCCGTGGGGAAGCCGGCGCCGCCGCGACCGCGGAGGTTCGACTTCTTCACCTCGTCGATGATGGCGGCGGGCTCCATCTGGAGCGCCTTCTTCAGCGCCTCGTAGCCCCCCCGCTTGCGGTAGCTGTCCAGGGTCCAGGACTGAGGCTTACCCCAGGCCGCCGAGATGATCGGTTCGATCGTCTTTGCCGTAGAGGCCATGTCGATGACGTCCTAAGCCTAAGAAACAGGGTGGGGGAGGTTCAGCTCAACTTGGCGAGGATGGCATCCAGCTTCGCCTGGGTCAGGCTCTCGTGGTGATCCTCGTTGATCTGCAGGCAGGGCGCAGTACCGCACGAGGCCAAGCACTCGGTCTCTCGCAAGGTGAACTTCTCGTTGGCTTCACCTGCCTTGAGGCCCAGTTTCTCCTCCAGGTAGGCGAGCATCTTCTCCGCGCCCCACAGTGAGCAGGACAGGTTCGTGCAGACGTCGATGACGTACTTGCCCGGCTTCTTGAGGTGGTACATCACGTAGAAGCTGGCCACTTCCATGGCCCGCTCGGGAGTGACCTCCAGATGCTTCGCCACCAGCCGCAACCCTTCCGGGGGCAGCCATCCCTTGATTTCCTGGAGCAGGCGCAGCGCTGGGAGCATGCCCGCGCTTTTCCGATCCAGAGGGTAGTGGGAGATGATCTCCGCGATTCCCGCGTCGAACTTCTTCTGCTCTTCAGAGGTGAACAGGGGCTCCGCCATGGCGGGCCGGTACGTATTGCCCCAATGGCTACGTTGTCAACATAAACCCTCGAAGCTACACTGGGTTGCCATCAGCAAATTACCGAGCGATTTCAAGCCCTTGTTATGAACCCGGGTCCAGAGGACAAGCGCCAGCACCCCCGCGTCCCGGCTGTGCTGAGAGTGGACTACACGGACGGGCGCCAGGCCCGCGACGTGACGGAGAACCTGTCCCACGAGGGCCTGTTCGTCCAGACGGACCAGGCCTTCGTCATGGGGGACGAGGTCCGGCTCGCACTTTCTTTCCCGGGCCTTCTGGATCCGGTAGAAGTCAGCGGAACCGTGGCCTGGATGCGGCCAGCGGGCCCCGATCAGCCCGCGGGCGTCGGCGTTCGCGTGGAGCGCGAGCAGGACCGGCGGAAACTGGGTGACATCTTGAGTGCGGCAGGAGCAGACAGCCACGCGTCCCACGCAGAGCACGAGGGGTATCGTGTGCTCATCGTCGAGGACAACCCGCACATCATCGAGATGTACAGCTACGTGCTGAAGAAGCTGGCCAGCGGCGAGCTGCACGGAAAGGTCCCCCTGGAGGTCCACTTCGCGCCGGATGGGCACCACGCGCTGCTGATGCTGCGCGAGGACCGCTTCAACCTGGTGATGACGGACCTCTACATGCCGGTGATGGACGGCTTCGCCCTGGTGGAGCGCATGCGGGAGGAAGAAGCGCTGCGCACCATCCCCATCATCGCCATCTCCGCCGGCGGCAAGGAGGCGCAGGACCGCGCCATGCAGCTGGGCGTGGACATCTACCTGCGCAAGCCGGTGCGTTTCGTGGAAGTCCTGGAGACAGTGAAGCAGCTCTTGCGCATCAAGTAGGGGCGCGTTTTACCGCCAGTCATCCGTTGAGCCACGGCGTGGGGACGGCATAGAGTCCCATCCCCATGCAGAAGCCCGCCCTCAATCGCGACACCGTCAGTGGCGAGGCGCTGTTCATCCTCCGGAACCTGAGGGAGAACGGCCGTCTTGGACGCTCGAACAAGCTGGCAGACGTGAAGGCCGCACTCGAGCCGTCCGTGTCGCTCGAGTTCGACAACTACTTCTTCTTCCTGCGCAAGTTCCACTATATCGCCATGGACCGCGAGGCCCAGCTCAAGCTCACCGAGCAGGGTGAGCAGGTGGCGGGTGGGGAGCTGAACGAGCGCTTCTCCCTGGAGGTCGGTGAGTTCTTCGCCGAGCAGCTGGCCGCCGCCGCGGACGCGCCCCTGGAGGGCGCCGGTGGGGACGAGCCGCTGATGGTCCCTCCGCCCCCGCCGGAGCTGCTGCTGGACGAGGCCGAGGTCGACGGCGCGACGCCCCTGCCCTCCGGCCCGCCCGCGCCGCCGCCGCCCATGCCGCCGGTGCGCAGCTCGCGCTCGGCCATGCCCGCGTTGGATTTGGGCACGCCGTCCGCGGCCATCCCCATGCCGCCGCCGACGGCCGCCGAGCCCCGCCGCGAGGCCACCGTCATCGTCCAGGGGCCCTTCACCGCGTCGAACACCCACGCGCCATCCCCCACCCCTCCCGCGCCTGTCGCCGCCCCCATGTCTCCTCCCCCCACTTCCACCGCCGCCGCAGCAGCGCCCGCCGCTCCCGCTCCGAAGGGCGCCGAGCTGGACCTGCGCTACCAGAAGTTCGACCCCATCGGCACCGGGCCGCTGGGCACCGTCTTCAAGGGGCGCGTCACCGCGCTGGGCCTGGACATCTGCCTCAAGGAGCTGAAGGACATCTTCGGCTACTTCTCCTTCCTGCAGCGGGGCGAGGTGCTCAAGCGCCTGAAGAAGGAGCTGTGCGCCCAGGCGCAGGTGCGCCACCCGGGCGTGGTCCAGGTGGTGGACCAGAACGTGGACGCCGCCCGGCCGTACTTCGTGCTGGAGCTGATGCAGGGCAGCCTGCGTGAGCGGCTGGACGCAGGTGGCGGCAACGGCGTGCCGGTGCCCTTCGCGCTGCGCGCCTTCCTGCAGATGGCCTACGGCCTGCGGGCCGCGCACGCCGCGGGCCTCACGCACCACAACATCAAGCCGGAGAACGTGCTCTTCGACACGTACGGCAACGCGAAGCTGGCCGACTTCGGCCTGGGCCGCGTGGTGGAGGTGGACGCCACCAAGGGCATGCCCCAGGTCTTCGTCGGCACGGGCGGCATGGCCTATATGGCGCCGGAGTTGATGAACCGGGGCGGCAAGGAGCCGGGCGCCTCCGCGGACGTCTACGCACTGGGCATCCTGCTCTACGAGATGCTCACCGGGCAGATTCCGGGCCGCCGCTCGCCGCTGCCCTCCGAGGTCAACCCGGAGGCCCCCAGCGGTCTGGACCAGCTCTTCGACAAGGCCACCCAGGACAAGCGCGAGCAGCGCTACCCGGACGTGGACGCCATGCTGGAGGACTTCTACAAGGCGTTCCCGGACAAGGAGTTCCTCGCCAAGGGCGACCTCGTCATCTCCTCGGACACGCCGAAGGAGTGACGGACGAGCGGCCGGGCCCCGGCGCACTCGGGGCTCGCCGCGCACGTTGGGGGCTGCCACACTCCGTGGCGCCATGACTTCGCCCCCGTCCGAAAGCGTGCTCATCACCGTCACCGGGAAGGACCATCCCGGAATCGTCTCGCGCCTCACCGGCCTGCTGGCGGAAGCTGGCGCCGAGCTGCTCGACGTGGAGCAGGTGGTGGTGCAGGGGCGCCTCACGCTCTGCCTGCTGGTGCGTCTGTCCCCGGCGAGCGGCACCCTGGAGACGCTGCTGTCCGCCGCGAAGACGCTGGGTGTGACGCTGGACTTCCAAGCGGTGGAGGCACCTGCCGCGCCCGCCGCGTCCGCGCGCCACGTCGTCACCGCCGTGGGCCGCGCGCTGGGTGCGAGGGAGCTCCATGCGCTGACGCAGGTGCTCGCGGGGCACGGCGCCAACGTGGAGCGAATCACGCGCCTCAGCGAGCCGCACCTGGGCTCGGTAGACATCCACATCAGCCTGCCGCCGGGCCAGCCTCCCGACGCGCTCAAGCATGCGCTGCTGGAGCTGTCCATGCAGTCGGGCGGGTTCGACGTGGCGCTGCAGCGCGAGAGCCTGTTCCGGCGCGGCAAGCGGATGGTCGTCATGGACATGGACTCCACGCTCATCCGCATCGAGGTCATCGACGAGCTGGCGCGCGCGCATGGCGTGGGTGAGCAGGTGTCGCGCATCACCGAGCGCGCCATGCACGGCGAGATGGACTACGACGAGTCGCTGCGTCAGCGCGTGGCGTTGCTTCAGGGCCTGGACGCGTCCGTGGTCCATCAGCTCGCGGCGAACCTGCCGCTGACGGAGGGCGCGGAGACGCTGGTGCGCGTGCTCAAGCGGCTGGGCTACCGCACCGCAGTCATCAGCGGCGGCTTCTCCGTGGCGGCCGAGGCGCTGAAGGCGCGGCTGGGCATCGACTTCGCGTACTCCAACGAGTTGGAGATTCAGGACGGGAAGCTCACCGGCCGCACCGTGGGCCGCATCGTCAACGCGCAGCGCAAGGCGGAGCTGTTGGAGTCGCTGGCGCAGGCGGAGGGCATCCTGCTGGACCAGGTGGTCGCCGTGGGAGACGGCGCCAACGACTTGCTGATGCTGGAGCGCGCCGGACTGGGCATCGCCTTCCGGGCGAAGCCCAGGCTGCGCGCCGCGGCCGACACGTCCATCTCCGCGGGCGGCCTGGACAGCATCCTCTACCTGCTGGGGCTCACCGGCCGCGAACTGCTGGAAGTGGGCTGAGGCGTCGGCGGAGGGCGCGCCCTACAGCCGCATCCGCGCCGCCAGTTCGCGCTGCTGGAGCTGGTTCTTCTCCAGCAGCAGCTCGAGCAGCGCGCGCAGAATCTTGGAGCTCTTCTCCTGGTTCTGCTGCACCGTCTGCAGCCGCTTGAGGTCCTCGTCCGTCCACTCGTTGACGGGCGTGCCACCCGCCAGAATCTCGTCGAGGATGTCCGCTGCGCTCGAGCCAGCGCCTGGCGCGGGGGCGCGCTCCGGTGCGCGAGGCGCGGGCGGAGGCGCCGCGGCGGGAGCGGGCGGGGTGATGTCGGCGATGCGCTTCACCACCGTGTTGCCGCTCATGTCGACGACCTTGAACTCGTCCTCGTCCTCCGGCGCGTCCGAGCTGCTCGGGCGCTTGTTGCCGCCGAAGCGCGTGCTGACGACGGGCTCCTGGCCGCGGTAGTGGCGGAGGATGGCGTGCTCGATTTCACGCTCGCCCGCCACCATGACGACCACGCGGGCGCGGCTCTTCGCCGCCACCTGGTCCAGCGTGCTGAGGTCCGTGGGGTCCGCCATGGCCAGCACCAGCGTCTTGCCGTTGTCCTTGAGCGACACCGGGAAGACGGCCTTCTGCTCGGCGAGGCTCACGTCCACGCGCGAAAGCGCGCCCGCGTCGCGCGTGACGTTGCCCAACTGGATGCGCTGCATTCCCAGGCCCTGGCAGATGGCCTCGGTGATGACGTCATCGGTGGCCAGACCCAGGTCCGCGATGATGCGCGACAGACGTCCGCCCCACTGGTCATGGGTGGCCAGTGCGCTGCGCAGCTGCAAGTCGTCGATGACGCGTGCCTTGACGAGGATGTCGCCAATGCGATTCCGGGAAGGAGAGGCCATGGCTCGGCATTCTACCGTCTAGATGCGCGGACGCTGAGTCCGCGATGAGGAGGCCCAGCCATGCAGCCCTTCGCGGAAGCCGCCGCCGAGCTTTGCCCCTACTGCGGTGAGGAAGTGGAGGTCGCAGTGGACCCCATTGGTGTGGCCTCGGAGACGTACATCGAGGACTGCCCGGTGTGCTGCCGTCCCTGGACGGTGCAGGTGTCCCGCGACGAGGAGAGCTTCGCCGTGCACCTGGGCCGCGACGACGACTGAGGCGGCCTGGAGGGCAGGCAGGCGGGCGTGAAACGCAGCGCCGGCGAAGGCGCCGGGGCGTTGCTTGACACGTTCCGAAGCATGGTTCTCTTGAGTTTTGTGAGGCGGCGCTGGAGCCCCGGTGGGGGGCACCGCGGCGACCGCGAACCAGAACAACCCAGGCTCATTCATGCCGTGCGTCCGCGAGGACGTCACGAACAGGAGACGACCATGCAGACTCGCAATCCGTTCAACTCCGCCGTCGTGGTGAACCCGCTGATGCGTGACGTCGATGCGCTCTTCCGCGAGCTGACGCAGCCCGTGTGGCGTCAGGCTCCGCGTGAGCGGACGCTGGCCGCGGACATCACCGAATCCGAGAGCGGCCTCACCCTCCAGCTGGACATGCCCGGGCTGGACGCGAAGGCCATCCAGGTGACGGTGGAGAAGGACATCCTCACCGTGCAGGCCGAGCGCAAGGCCGAGCCGCGCGCGGAGGGCGTCAACGTGCGCCGCCAGGAACGCGCCTTCGGGACACTCGCCCGCTCCTTCGCGCTGCCTGACACGGTGGACGCAAGCCGGGTGGAGGCTCGCTACGAGCAAGGCGTGCTGACGCTGACGCTGCCTCGGCGCGAGGAGTCCAAGCCCCGCGTCATCGAAGTCAAGGTCCAGGGCTGAAGCCGCGGGCGCACACCGCGGGCCAGGGAGGTCACCTGCCTCCCACTGAAATCCCTGCCCAGGGCTTCCGCGAGCAAGGCGGAAGCCCTGCCTGTCCTACCGCTTGGCGCTGAGCGCCAGCGGAACGCGGAACAGCTCCAGCACCTGCTGCACGTCCAGCGGCTTGGCCATGCACGCCAGCGCGCCGGCCTGCTTGGACTGCTCCACGACCTCGGGCGTATGCGCGGACGTCATGGTGATGAGCCGCACGCCCTCCATCTGCTTGCGCGCGCGGATGCGGCGGCAGACTTCCAGGCCGTCGATGTCCGGCATGTTGAGGTCGATGATCATGCCGTGCGGCTTCTGCTCGGACACGAGCAGCAGTGCTTCCACGCCGCTCGTCGTCGTCTGCAGCTCCACCTGGGCCGCGAACGGCTTGAACGCGCGCTTGATGGCGTCCAGCACCGGACGCTCGTCATCCACCGCGAGCAGGCGCACCGTGCCGCTGCCGAGCTCCTCGGGAACCGGCATCTGGTGGGTGATGAGGAACGTGCGCAGGTCCGCCGACCGCACGCGGCGGTGGCCACCCGGCGTCCTGAACGCCATCAGGATGCCACGGTCAATCCACTTGCTCACCGTGGACGGATCCACCTGAAGCAAACGACTGATGTCGTGCGTCGTGTAGAGCTGGTCCGTCATCGCCGTACTCCCCTCTTGCTGCATGATTCCGCTGCCCATGGAACTATTCACCTACCTTGAACACGGGTTTTCTTCAACCTCACTGAGTACCGCGCCTATCAGTCCCTCTCATCAGACCCACTGCGTCGTCCCAGCGGCCACTGGCCCTGAGACACAGCTCCACGAGTTCACGAGCGGCCCCTCGGCCGCCAGGACTCTGGGTAACGAAGTGTGCCTCGCGGCGCACTTCGGGGACCGCATCCGCAGGACAAGCGGAAAGAGCCACCATTGAAAGTGGACCCAGGTCGTTGTGGTCGTCACCCATGTAGGCGCAGGCGTCCAGGGGCACGTCCAGCTGGGTGACCAGCTCTTTGAGCGCGGCCGACTTGTCACGGCGGCCTTGGAACACGGCCGCGAGGCCCAGCTCCCGCCCGCGCTTCTCCACGATGCCGGAGGTGCGGGCGGTGAGGATGGCGGCGGGCAACCCGGACAGCCGGGCCATGACGAGCGCATGGCCATCCTTGACGTCGAAGCGCTTCATCAGCTCGCCGTCCTGGCCGTAGTAGAGGCCGCCGTCGGTGAGCACCCCGTCTACGTCGAAGACGAGCAGCCGCACGCGCGCAGCGCGGGACGTCAGCTCTTCCGTTCCCGGTCTGGAAGGGGCGTCCGTCAACATGGCTTGCTCGACTCCCTTGTTTGCTGACGCATCAACCCGGCTCGTGTCCCAACACCCGGCGGATGCTCAGCACGTTTCGTACCACGTCTTCAAACATCTGTGGATTCAGCGAACAGGGACCGTCACACAGGGCACGATCCGGATCTTCGTGGACTTCCGTGAACAACGCGTCAATCCCGGCGGCCGCGGCGGAGCGGGCCAGCAATGAGACGAAGCGCCGTTCGCCCGCCGTCTCACCGTTTCCGGCGCTGGGGAGCTGGACGGAGTGGGTGGCGTCGAAGCACACGGCGAGGCCGGCGTCGCGCATCTGCGCGAAGCCGCGCATGTCCACCACCAGGTTGTTGTAGCCGAAGGTCGAGCCGCGCTCGGTGACGAGCACGTTGGGGTTGCCCGCTTCGAAGGCCTTGCGCGCCGAGTGGACGATGTCCTTGGGCGCCACGAACTGCCCCTTCTTCAGGTTCACGCCCTTGCCCGTACGCGCCACGGCTTCCACCAGGTCCGTCTGCCGGCAGAGGAAGGCCGGTATCTGGATGATATCCACAACTTCCGAGGCTGGCCCGACGTGACTCGTCTCATGGACGTCCGTGAGTACGGGAACGCCCACTTCATCCCGGATTCTCTTCAGGATTCTCAGGCCTTCCTTGAGACCCGGGCCTCTGAAGGACTTGCCGCTGGTGCGGTTGGCCTTGTCGTAGGAGCACTTGAAGGCGTACGGCACGCCGAGCCGGCCGGTGATTTCCTTCAGCATCCAGGCATGGCGCAGGGCCATGTCCTCGGACTCGATGCTGTCGGGGCCGGCGATGACGAACAGCTTCTGTCCCTGGCCGACCTTGAAGCCACACAGCTCGATGGGGTTGGGGGTGCTCATGCGGTCACCTGCCCGGCCGCCGCGTTCGCGTCTCGCTGGGCGAGCGCCGCGCGGATGAAGCCGGAGAAGAGGGGGTGGGGTGCGAAGGGCTTGCTCTTGAATTCAGGGTGGAACTGGCAGCCGATGAAGTAGGGGTGGTCGGCCAGCTCAATCATCTCCACCAGGTTGAGCTCGGGGTTGGTGCCGGAGATGACCAGCCCCGCCTCCTGCAGCTTGCTACGGTACGCGTTGTTCACTTCGTAGCGGTGGCGGTGGCGCTCCTGGATGGTGTCCTGCCCGTAGAGCTGGTGGGCGAGCGAGCCGGGCTTCAGCGCACAGGCATAGCTGCCCAGGCGCATGGTGCCGCCCTTGTCCTGCACCTTCACCTGGCTCTCCATGAGCGTCACCACCGGGTGCGGTGTGTGCTCGTTGAACTCCAGGCTGTTGGCGGCGGACAGGCCCAGCACGCCGCGGCTGAACTCCACCACGGCCATCTGCAGGCCCAGGCAGATGCCGAAGAAAGGCACCTTCTTCTCACGCGCGTAGCGGACGGCGGCAATCTTGCCCTCGGTGCCGCGCACGCCGAAGCCGCCGGGCACCAGGATGGCGTCCACGCCGGCCAGCAGCTTCTCCGCGCCCTGCTCCTCGACGTCCTGGCTGTCGACGAAGTGCAGGTTCACCTTCACGTCGTTGGCGATGCCGCCGTGCAGCAGCGCCTCGTTGAGGCTCTTGTAGCTCTCCGTGAGGTTGACGTACTTGCCGACAATCGCGATGCGGACCTGGCCGCGCGCGGGCTCGTACACCTTGCGGATGATGTTCTCCCAGCGCTCCAGGTGCGGCGCCCGGCTCCAGATGTTGAGGACCTCCGCGAGCCGCTCGTCCAGACCCTGGCGGTGCAGCTCCAGCGGCAGCTCGTAGATGCTGCGCACGTCCGGCGACGTGAAGACGCTGCGCGTGTCCACGTTGCAGAACATTGCAATCTTGTCCTTCAGCTCGCGGGACACCTCGCGGTCGGTGCGGCACACGAGGAAGTCGGGCTGGATGCCAATCTCCCGCAGCTTCATCACCGAGTGCTGCGTGGGCTTGGTCTTCACCTCGCCGGCCGCGCCGATGTACGGCAAGAGCGTGAGGTGGACGTAGACGACGTTCTCACTGCCCACGTCGTAGCGCATCTGCCGGATGGCCTCGAGGAAGGGCAGCGACTCGATGTCGCCCACGGTGCCACCCACCTCGACGATGACGACATCCGCGTCCTGCGCCGCCTGGCGGATGCTGGACTTGATTTCGTCGGTGATGTGCGGAATCACCTGGACCGTCTTGCCCAGGTACTCGCCCCGCCGCTCCTTCATGATGACGGCGTGGTAGATGCGGCCGGACGTGAAGTTGTTGAGTCGGCTCATCCGCGCGTTGGTGAACCGCTCGTAGTGGCCGAGGTCCATGTCCGTCTCACCGCCGTCCTCGGTGACGAACACCTCGCCGTGCTGGAACGGGCTCATCGTGCCCGGGTCCACGTTGATGTAGGGGTCCAGCTTGATGAGGGTGACGGCCAGCCCACGGTTCTCCAGCAGGGCGCCAATCGACGCAGAGGCGAGGCCCTTGCCGAGGGAGCTGACCACTCCGCCCGTCACGAAGATGAACTTGGTTTTCTTGGAGCGCATGTCCCGTTCTGCCTACTGAGGCAGGGATGCGTCAATTATTCTGTTTCCGGTGGACGGCCGCCCGCTGGGGGCCGAGGGGCGGCGTCAGTTGCCGTCCCAACCACCCGGCCGGGCGACCGCGAACTCCTGGGCGTTCGGCTGCCCCACGCGGAACTTGCGCAAATCGCAGTTCCGGCAGCTCCAGCCCTCCCAGCCCCGCTTCACCACCAGGTGCAGGCAGGCGTCGTAGTTGGGGCAGAAGAGGTTGCGCTGCGAGTCCACGGACTCCTCGTCCCGAAGGGCGGTGGGCAGCGGGCTGGGGCATGGAGTGATGGACACGGCGGAAACTCCCGGATGAAACGTGTTGGGTCGGCCTCTCCCCCCGGCGCGCTCCGAACAGGAGGGGTGGTCTGGCATTCCCGAGCAGTCGTAAAAAGGCCCGTCTCCCTTGCGGGAAACGGGCCCGGAACTGCCAGCGTCTGCCACCGCCTCGGCGCCTTTTCAGGCCAGCGAAGCGGAGGTGGACGCCTTGGAGTTGCTGTCGTTCAAGGCATCACCTCCTTTCGGAGCCCCAGACTTAATCGGGAGCCAGGAGGCGCGCCACTGTCGCAAGGTGCGTGGCGCGGCCGTGTGGGCTCCAGGCGTTCAAGCTGCGACAAACTGCCGCTCCACCAGTCGCCGGTACAGGCCCTCCTGGCTCATGAGGGAGGCGTGGGTGCCGCTCTGGATGACGACGCCGCCGTCGAGCACCAGCACCCGGTCCGCGTTGGCCACGGTGGACAGGCGGTGGGCGATGATGAGCGTGGTGCGGCCCTTCATCAGGCGCTCCAGCGCATCTTTCACCAGGTGCTCGCTCTCCGCGTCCAGGGCGCTGGTGGCCTCATCGAGGATGAGCAGGCGAGGGTCCTTCAGCACCGCCCGGGCAATGGCGACACGCTGCTTCTGGCCACCGGACAGCTGTACGCCTCGCTCGCCCACCTGGGTGCCGTAACCTTCCGGAAAGCGCTCGATGTACGCGTGGGCGTTGGCGGCGCGGGCGGCTTCCTCCACCTGGGCGTCGGTGGCGCCGGGCCGGCCGTAGCGGATGTTGTCCGCGATGGAGCAGGAGAAGAGCTGGGGCTCCTGCGCCACCATGCCGATGTTGCGGCGCAGCCACTCCGGCTCCAGGGCGGTGAGCGGATGGCCGTCCAGCAGCACCTCGCCGTTCTGCGGGTCGTAGAAGCGCGACAGCAGGGAGGCCAGCGTGGACTTGCCCGCGCCGGAGGGGCCCACCACCGCCACCACCTCGCCCGGCCGCAGCTCCAGGTCCAGGCCCTGGAGCACCGGCACGTCGGGACGGCTGGGGTAGGCGAAGTGCACGCCGCGGAACTGCACGTGCCCTCGCAGGTCGGTCAGCTGCTCGCCGCCAGCGCCGATGGCGGGCTTGCGGTCCAGCAGCTCGAAGACGCGCTCGGCGGCGCCGCTGGCGCGCATGAAGTCCGCCCACAGCTCCGCGATGCCGCTGAACGAGAAGGCCACCAGCATGGTGTAGATGAGGAACGAGGTGAGCTCGCCCACGGAGAGGCCGCCGTCCACCACCAGCCGGCCGCCGTACCAGAGCACCGCGGCGATGGAGCCATATCCCGCGATGGAGGCCACGCCCATGAAGACGGAGGTCTGGAGCGCGCGCTTCTTCGCCAGCATGAAGGAGCGCTCCACGGCGACGCTGTAGCGCTCCACCTCGTGCCGCTCCGCGGCGAAGGAGCGCACGGTGCGGATGCCGGACAAGTCTTCTTCAGCCACTTCGCCGCTGGCGGCGAGCGCGTCCTGGGCCTGACGGGAAATCACCCGGACCCGGCGCCCGTAGAACACGCCGCCAATGGCCACGGGCGGGATGACGGCCAGCATCACCAGCGTGAGCTGGACGGACGTGTAGAGCAGCAAGCCCACACCGCCCAGGGCCGTGACGACGTAGCGCAGCATCATGGACACGTTGGCCGTGACGGTGGTCTGCAGGACGGTGGTGTCCGAGGAGAGCCGGCTGGTGAGTTCGCCCGTGCGGCGCGAGTCGAAGAAACCCACCTCCTGGGACAGCAGGGCGCGGAAGAGGTCCTTGCGCAGCCGCGACACCACGCGTTCGCCGGCGTTGGTGAAGAGGTAGATGCGCAGCGCCATGGCGATGCCCTGCACCGTGAACACGGCGAGCATCAGCAGCGCGAGCCGGTCCACCACGTACCGGTCGCGCGCGTTGAGGGCCTGGTCCACCAGGTCGCCAATGGCGCGGGGATAGGCCAGCGTGGCTCCGCTGCTGATGAGGAGGAAGACGGTGCCCGCGGCCAGTGGCAGCAGTTCAGGGCGCGCCAGCTTCAGCAGGCGCCGTATGGTGACGCCAGGGGAGGCACTGCTTTTCGAATCGTTCGCGGGGGAAGACACCGGCGGAGACTAACGCGAGCTTCCAACCTGCGCACCGGACGCCTGCGTGTGCGTTGAAGCGGTATTAATCCTCTCGAAACAAGTCATACGCCGAGTCAGGGGGAGTGCCATGGAGCAGCGTCCATTTGGAAGCACACGGGTGTCCGTGCCCGTCCTGGGCCAGGGGACCTGGCAGATGGAGGAAGACGACCGGGCAGGCGCCATTCGCGCCCTTCGCGCCGGGTTGGACCTGGGAATGACGCACGTGGACACCGCTGAACTGTACGGCCACGGCAAGGTGGAGGAGTCCATCGTCTCCGAGGCCATCGCGGGCCGGCGCGGCGACGTCTTCCTGGTGTCGAAGGTGATGCCGTCCAACGCTTCCTACGCGGGCACGCTCGCCGCCTGTGAGCGGAGCCTGAAGCGGCTGCGCACGGACCACCTGGACTGCTACCTGCTGCACTGGCCGGGTTCGCACCCGCTGGAGGAGACGGTGCGCGCCTTCGAGAAGCTGGTGGCGGATGGAAAGATTCGCGCCTGGGGCGTGAGCAACTTCGGGGTGGAGGACCTGGAGGAGGCGCTCTCGCTCGCGGGGCCCGGGCGCATCGCCTGCAACCAGGTGCTCTACCACCTGGAGGAGCGCGCCATCGAACACGCCGTCCTTCCCTGGTGCGAAGCCCACGGCGTGGCGGTGGTGGGCTACAGCCCCTTCGGCAACGGTCGTTTCCCCCGGCCTGACAGCCGGGGTGGGAAGGTGCTGGGCGCCATTGCACGCGCGCACGGCGTCACGCCGTACCAGGTGGCGCTCCGGTTCCTGGTGCGCGAGCCGTCGCTGTTCGCCATTCCCAAGGCGAGCCGGGAAGCCCATGCGCGCGACAACGCCGCCGCCGCGGCGCTGACGTTGACCGCCGACGAGCTGGCCCACCTCGACGCGGCCTTCCCGCTGGGGCCCGAGCCGGCGTCGCTGCCCGTCATCTGATGCCGGCGGCAAAGGCCTTGCGGAAGGCGGACACGGTGGGCTCACCCGGGCCCACCGTCACCGTGCCCGTTTCGCCCTCCACGGCGGCGCGGGTGTCGCGGCCCTTGAGGAAGCGCACGGTGGTGATGCGGCGCAGGACCTCGCGGCCCTGCTCCTGGGCCAGGGCGCGCAAGGCATGGCTGGTGACATTCACGGCGGACTCCAGCGCGCGGCGGCCCGGCTCGTCGTCCAGGCCCACCCAGTCCACCTCGAAGCGCAGGGGCTTGCCGCCCAGGGACGCCTCGCCCGGCCAGAACTGCTCGGTGAGGGCGTGGGGCAGCTTCTCCAGCAGCGTCACCACGTCCTGCCGCGTGGGGTTGGGCCGCACGAGCTGCGTCAGCTCCAGCAGCTTCTCCGCGTTGCCCACCGCCACCGCCACCACCGTGGACAGGTCCACGTAGGCCACCGACTCCGAGCGGCGCAGTCCTTCCTTGCCCAGGGCCATCAGCACCGATTCGCGGGGAACGTAGTCCACCACCTCGCCCGTCATCGAATGACCGTGCGCCAGGTGGAGCGTGACGGTGATGGTGGGCACCTCTTCGCCCGAGCGCGCCCGTGTGGCGAGCGTTCCCAACTGCTCCAGCACCCGCTCCACCTTGCGCGACACCAGCCGCTGAACGCCCTCCATGTCCTCGTCCTCCTGCTGCTGCTTGCGGGTCTCTTGCGCGCGCTGCGGTTTCGGGGGTGCGGGTGGTTTCGGGGCGGCTTCGGGCCGGGGCGGCTCTGGGGGCGCTGGCTCCCTGGCGACAGTGGGGGGCGCCGTGGCCGTGGGGGGCTGGGGGACTGCTTCTGGGGTGGAGGGCTGCCCGGTGGTGGGTGGGGTGGGGGACTCCGCGTCCGCCTTCGCCGCGCCTCCGCCGAACACGTTCTTGAGGAAGCCCATGGTCAGCCGCCCCGCGCGCGCATGAGGGCCTCCACCTTCGCCACGTCACCGGGGAGGTCGACGGCCACCGTGTGCGAGGTGACCTTCGCGCAGCGGATGGGGATGCCGTGCTCCAGCGCGCGGAGCTGCTCCAGCTTCTCCGCGTCCTCCAGCGGCGTGGGCGCCAGCTTCGCCAGCGACAGCAGCACCTCGCGCCGGTAGCCGTAGAGGCCGATGTGGCCCCAGCGCTGGACGGGCGTGTTCGGCTCGCGGGCGTGGGGTACCAGGCTGCGGCTGAAGTAGAGCGCGTCGCCGTTGAGCGCGAGCACCGCCTTCACCACGTGCGGGCTGGCGGCTTCGTCCGCTTCGAGCGGGCGGACCAGGGTGCCCATCCGCACGGACGGGTCCTGGAAGAGGCCCGCCAGCCGCTGGAGCGCGGCGGGGTCCACCAGGGGCTCGTCTCCCTGGACGTTCACCCAGATGTCGATGTCTGGACGGCCGAGCGCCACCTCGGCGACCCGATCCGTCCCCGTGGCACAGGCGGGGCTGGTCATCACCGCCTTGCCGCCAAAGCCCTCCACAGCGGCGCGAATGCGGTCGTCATCGGTGGCAACCCACACCTCGTCGAAGGCCTGGGCCTCCTGACAGCGGCGCCAGACGTGCTCAATCATTGTTCGGCCGGCGATGATCGCCAGCGGCTTGCCCGGGAAGCGGGTGCTGGCATGTCGGGCGGGAATGACTGCAACGGTCCGGCAAGATTGCATGACCCCTCCGTTTATCAGGTTCGCGACGAATGCCGGCCCCCGGGATTGGACATTCGCATCATCGGACACTGGCCAGCGCGGCTCCAGTGCCTAGCTTTGGTCGCAACATGAAGAAGGTCATTCATATCGTTGGGGCGCGTCCGAACTTCATGAAGGTCGCGCCCATCTATCGCGCCATCGCCGAGCGTACTCCCCTGGAGCAAATTCTTGTCCACACGGGGCAACACTACGACGCCAAGATGAGCGACGTGTTCTTCGCCGACCTCGGCCTGCCCGCCCCGGACGTCCATCTGGGCATCGGGTCGGGCAGCCATGCGCAGCAGACGGCACGCATGATGGTGGAGCTGGAAAAGGTTTTCCTAGCCCACCCTCCAGCGCTGGTCTCCGTGGTGGGCGACGTGAACAGCACCATCGCGGCGGCGCTGGTGACGTCGAAGCTGGGCATCCCCCTGGCACACGTCGAAGCGGGGCTGCGCAGCTACTCGCCACACCAACCGGAGGAGATCAACCGCCTCGTCACCGACCGCCTGTCGGACCTGCTGCTGACGCCGTCACGTGACGCGGACGCCAACCTGCTCAAGGAAGGCACCGACCCGGCCCGCATCCACTTCGTGGGCAACGTGATGATCGACTCGCTCTTCGCCTCGCGCGAGAAGGCCGACAAGCTGCCGCTGCTCAAGGACCTGGGGCTCATCCCCCACGGCTACGCGGTGTGCACGCTGCACCGGCCCTCCAACGTGGACGACCCCAAGATTCTGGGCGGCCTCCTGTCCGCGGTGGCCCACGTCGCCACGCGCCTTCCGGTCATCTTCCCGGTGCACCCGCGCACGCGGAAGGTGATTTCGGAGCATGGCCTGAACACGTGGTTCGAGCGCACGCCGAACCTGCGGCCCGTGGAGCCCATGGGCTACCTGGACTTCCTGGCGCTCACGTCGAAGGCGCGCCTGGTGCTCACCGACTCCGGCGGCCTCCAGGAGGAGACGACGGCCATGGGCATCCCGTGCCTCACCCTGCGCGAGCAGACCGAGCGCCCCATCACCGTGGAGGAGGGCTCCAACGAGGTGGTGGGCACCGACCCGGTCCGCATCCGTCTGGCCGCCGACCGCGTGCTGGATGGTGAAGGCAAGCAGGGCCGCGTGCCCGAGTTCTGGGATGGCCGCGCCGCCGAGCGCATCGCGGACCTGTTCGCGAGCTTCCTGGGCGTCGAGGACCGGCCGATTCAGGCGGCCTCGGCCTGATGGCAATGGGCGGGTAGGGGCCCTGGCGCTGCGTGGGCCCGCCCGCTCGTCCGCCCCCGCCTGTGCAGGAGGGCCCGCCGTGGTAGAGCGCTGGCAGGCCCATGCACAGCGCACCGCAGGAAGAAGCCCCCGAGGGCTACGTCGACATCCGCTACGTCGTCGAGCCGAACTACGCGGGGTGGCGGCTGGATGAGTATCTGGGTGAGAAGCTCCGCCGGATGACGCGGGAGCGGCTCCAGGGCGTCATCCTGAGGGGCGTCATCTGCGAGGAGCGGCGCCTGAAGCCGTCCACGCCGGTGTATCCAGGACTGGCCTTCCGCATCCGCCGCCGCGCCAGCGAGGAGCCGGACACGCCCACGGAATTGCCCGTGGTGTTCCAGGACGACTGGCTGCTGGTGCTGGACAAGCCCGCGGGTCTGCCCATCCACCCCACGGCGCGCTACCACAAGGGCACCCTCGTCACGCTCCTGCGAGAGCGCTTCGGTGAGCGCTTCGCCGAGCCCGCGCACCGGTTGGACAGGGAGACCAGCGGCCTGGTCGTCTGCGGGCGCACCACGGAGTCATGCCGGGTGTTGGGTCGGCTGTTCGTCTCGCGTGACGTGCACAAGGAGTACCTGGCGCTCTGTGAAGGGCACCCGCCCGAGGACACGTTCACCGTGGATGCGCCCATCGCGGAGGGCACCGAGCTCATCCGCATCGCCGTGCGCATCGACCCGGTGGAGGGCAAGGAGAGCCGCACGCGCTTCCAGGTGCTCCAGCGCTTCACGCGGGACGGCGCGCCCTTCGCGCTGCTGCGCTGCTTCCCGGAGACGGGGCGCCAGCACCAGATTCGCATCCACCTGCACCACGCGGGCTTCCCGCTCGTGGGCGACAAGATGTACGGGCCGGACCCGGGCTACTTCGACCGCTTCAGCAAGCACTGTCTGGAGCCCGAGGCGTGGCCGCGGCTGCGCCTGCCCCGTCAAGCGCTGCACGCCGCGCGCATCGCCTTCCCGCACCCAGGCTCTGGCCAGGAGGTGGTGTTCGAGGCGCCCCTGCCAGCGGACCTCACCGCCTTCATTGAAGGCCGGCCCGTGGCTTTGCCGGCCTGAAACGCGAAGGCCCCCAGCCCGGAATGAAGCGGGCAGGGGGCCAGGGGCGTGAAGCCGGTGGTGACGTCAGGCGGTGAGCTTGCTGGGCTCGGCGCGTTCCTCGCCGAAGTCGCCGATGAGGTACTTGCCGGAGAAGCAGGCGGTGCAGAAGGTGCTGCGCTCCGGGTCGCCCACCGCGCGGCCCAGGCCTTCCTGGGAGATGTAGCCGAGCGAGTCCGCCGTCACGTACGTGGCAATCTCCTCCAGGCTGTGCGTCGCGGCGATGAGCTCCTGACGGCTCGGCGTGTCGATGCCGTAGTAGCAGGGCCACTTCGTGGGCGGCGAGGAGATGCGCAGGTGCACCTCCACCGCGCCCGCCGCCTTGATCATCTTCACGATTTTGCGGCTCGTGGTGCCGCGGACGATGGAGTCGTCCACCACCACCACGCGCTTGCCCTTGAGCACCTGCCGCACCGCGGACAGCTTCAGCTTCACGCCGAAGTGGCGGATGGACTGCTGCGGCTCGATGAAGGTGCGGCCCACGTAGTGGCTGCGGATGAGGCCCACGTCGTAGGGGATGCCGCTGGCCTGCGCGAAGCCGATGGCCGCCGGCACGCCCGAGTCCGGCACCGCGATGACCAGGTCCGCGGAGGGCGCGGGCTGCTCCTTCGCGAGCTGACGGCCCATTTCCTTGCGCACTTCGTACACGTTGCTGCCGAACAGCGTGGAGTCCGGCCGCGCGAAGTACACGTGCTCGAAGATGCAGCGCGCCTGACGCGGCGGCTCCGCGAAGGGCTTGCTGGTGCGCATCAGCCCGTTCTCGATGACGAGCAGCTCGCCCGGCTCCAGCTCGCGCACGATTTCCGCCTCGATGAGGTCCAGCGCGGTCGACTCGCTGGCCAGCACGTAGGCGCCTTCCTTCATCCGTCCCAGCACCAGCGGCCGGATGCCGTGCGGGTCCCGCACCGCGACGAGCTTGTTCTCCGTGAGCACCAGGAGGCTGTAGGCGCCCGTCACCTTGCGCAGCGCCTCCACGAGCTTCTGCTCGAAGGTCGCCTGCTTGGAGCGCGCCAGCAGGTGCAGGATGACTTCCGTGTCCGCGTCGGACTGGAAGATGGCGCCGTCGGCCTCGAGCTGCTGCTTCAGCTCGGCCGCGTTCACCAGGTTGCCGTTGTGCGCGATGGCGCACTGCCCGCCCGCGTACTGCACGAAGAGCGGCTGGGCGTTCTTGAGGGCGCTGCCTCCAGCGGTGGAGTAGCGCACATGGCCGATGGCCGCCTGCCCAGGCAGGTCGGCGAGCACCGGCGCATCGAAGATGTCGGCAACGAGTCCCATCTGCCGGTGAGCGCGAAGCCCCATCCCGTCAGAGGCGACAATGCCCGCGGACTCCTGCCCCCGGTGCTGGAGGGCGTGCAGTCCCAGGTACGTCAGGTTGGAGGCCTCAGCGTGCCCCACGATTCCGAAGATGCCGCACATGGCGCGCTGCCTTACTCCTTTCAAGCGGTGAGCGGAACAGGAACGCATGCCTCTCTGGTGGGTATTCCACCCGACGCCAGAGTCGTTTCATGTGGGCAGTCAGGCGTCCCAAAGTCCAGGCCCTGGGGGTAGTCTGGCTCGCGCATGGCATCCTCGCGACTGGCCCGCTGGCGTTCCCTGTTTCCCCTGGTGTTGCTTACCGTGGGGGCCGCGTATTCGCTGGCGTCCTGGAACTGGTGTGGCAGTTGGGCCGAGCGCGCGCCAGTCCTTGTGTCACAGGTTCATGGCGAAGGGCCGCTGCGCGCGGGCGCGGCGAAGGTGGCGCTCGCGCCGCCTTTCCCAGTGGTGGTGGCCGGTTATACGCCGCCACGGCCCGAGGCGGACCAGGCCGACGTGCCGCTCTACGCGCGCGCGGTGGTGCTGGAGGCAGGAGGGACACAGGTGGGGCTGGTGTCGTTGGACCTGCTCCTCGTTCCGGACGTGCTGGCCACGCGGGTGCGTGAGCGCGCGCGGGCCTCGGGGCTGGAGGATGTGCTGGTCCTGGCCACGCACACGCATTCGTCGTTGGGCGGGTATGACTCGCGGTGGGTGGCCCAGCTGTCCGGCACCGGGCGCTACCGGGAAGACGTGGTGGATGCCATCACCACGGCGGCGGGTGACGCACTGGCCCAGGCGGCCGCGTCGCTCGCCCCGGTGTCGCTGGAGGTCGGCGAGGCGCGGCAGCAGAAGTTCGTCATCTCCCGCAGCGGTGGCGAGAAGCCGGATGGCGTCCTGACGCGCGCGGTGTTCCGGGGGCAGGAGGGACCGGTGGCGGAGCTGCTGCTCTTCGCCGCGCACCCGACGATGGTGCCGCGTCGCCGCGCCTACGTCGACCCTGACTACCCCGGCCGGCTCAGCGCGCTGCGCGAGGAGGCGGGCAGCGGCGTGACGCTGTTGCTGCAGGGCGCGGGGGGCAATGCGACGGTGGCGTACTCGGAAGGGCAGGGGCTGGAGCGGGTGTCGGGCTTCGCGCATGCCCTGGCGGAGCTGGCCGGCGATGCGCCCTTGTCACCCGTGGGGGAGACAGTGCGGCTGTCCCTGGCGCGCGCCGATGCGGCCATGCCACGTCCGGACGCTTCGCGGCTGGTGCCGGCGCTGACGCGGGCGGCGGGGGACAACCTGCTGTGTGAATCCGCGCCGCGTCTGGCGGAGGTGGGCGCGCTGATGCTGGGGCCGCTGAAGCTGGTGGCGGTGCCGGGTGAGCCCAGCGTGGCCGCGGGCGTGGAGTTGCTGCGGCGGACCGGTGCCACGGGCGTGTTGGGCCTGGCGGATGGTTACGTGGGCTACGTGGAGACAGCGGCGAACGTGCAGGGGGGACTGGGGGAGTCCAGGCGCCAGTACTTCGGGCCCGCGCTGCTGGAGCGGCTGAGCGTGGCGGCGGAGTTCGTGGCCGGGGCGGCGGGCTTCACGCCTTGAGGCGGCCGGGCGCCGCGGAGGACTTTCCGCGGCGCGGCCGGCTCGAGGCTGGCTAGAACTTCTCGAACTTGGAGTCCTTCTTGCGCTTCTTGAACAGGAGCGCGGTGCGGCCCAGCAGCTGCGCGAGCTCCGCCTGGGCGCCCTCGGCGATGCGCGCCGCGGCTTCCTGGCGCGTCTCCGGGCCCTCGTTGATTTTCACCTTGATGAGCTCGTGGTCCTGCAGCGCCTGCTCGATGGCGGCGATGACACCCTCGGTGACGCCGGCCTGACCGACGATGACCACCGGCTCCAGGTGGTGTCCTAGCGCGCGCAGATGGCGGCGTTGCTTCCCAGTGAGCGGCACGTTCCTTCTCTCCTTCGTGGTTTCGGGTGGAGCCTCCTGGGCCCCACCGTCGGGGGGCGCACCCTACTTCTTCTGCGACGCCATGCGGATCTCTCGCTGCGCGTCGATGTGGTCCGGCTGAAGCTCCACGGTGCGCTTGAAGTGCTTGAGCGAGCCCTGGGTGTCGCCACTCAGCTTGGCGATGACGCCCAGGAAGTAGTGCGCGGGGGCGCAGCGCTCGTTGCGTTTGATGGCGTTCAGGATTTCCCGGAAGGCTTCGGGCTGGGCGGCCTTCTTGTCCGCCGCCGTGAAGAAGCGCGCGTAGCCACGCCACGCGTAGAACTCCGCTTCCTCCGGGTTCAGCTTGATGGCCTCGTCCAGCATCTTCACGGCGTCCGGGAACTTGCGCGCCTTCACCAGGATGCAGGACTTCTGGAACAGCTCCTCCGCCATGAGGATGCCGTTGATGTCCACCCCGTCTCCGCTGCCGCCGCTCTTGAGTTCCTCGATGTAGCTGGCGCGGCTGTTGTCGTCGGAGAGGGTGCGGTAGGCGTCGCCGATATACGCGAAGACCTCCGCCTTCAGTTTCTCCAGCTCCGGCGGCGCCCCCTGCGGGAGCGTGTCCGGGTGGTAGAGCTTGGCCAGGCGGAAGTACGCGATCTTCACCGCGCTGGCGTTCGTCTGCTCCGTCAGCCCGAGCCGCTGGAAGTGGTTCTGCTGCTTCATCGCCATCGTGAGCTGGCGCAGGGCGGGAATCTCTTCAGCACCCGGTGCATTCGCGGGCGTCGCCGCGGCGGCGGGAGCGGCTGGACGCTGCGCGCCCTGTGCGGACAGGGACGGCGGCGGACGGGGCTGGGCGCCGGGCCCGGCGACCGGGGGACGCGCGGCGGTGGCGCCGGGGCCGGCGGCTGGGGCCGTGCCCACCGGGCGTGGGGCGGTGGCACCGGGGCCGGCGATGGGCGGGCGCGCGGCGGTGGCACCGGGGCCGGCGACGGGTGGGGGCGCGGCGGTGGCACCGGGGCCGGCGGTTGGGACCGTGCCCGCGGGGCGCGGGGCACCTGGACCTGCCGCGGGCGTTGCTCCTGCCACGGGGCGTTGGGGCACGGCGCCGGTGGCGTGCGCCACCCCGGCGGGCTGCGGACCTCCCGCGACGTTCGGAGCGGCTCCAGCGGGACGCTGTTGCGCGGAGGCATTCGCGTGTGCGGCCCCCGGGGGCTGCGGACCTCCCGCGACATTCGGTCCGGCTCCGACGGGACGCTGCGCACCTGCGGCGTGCGGGGCCCCCGTGGCCTGTGGGCCCACATCCTGCGCCGTCCTGGCCAGTCCGGCGAACGACACCGAGTCCAGCTCCTTGAGCAGGAACGCGAGCCGCAGCAGGTGGTCCGAGTCCTGCGCGAAGTCCGCCAGCAACTGCGCGACCGAGCGCACGCCGTCGATGACCGTGAGCGCGCGGACCTCATGCGGCGTGAGGCGCAGCTCGCTCGCGGCCACGACGCCACCCGACTTCATGATGGGAAGCTGGAGCACCGGGGCCAGCCGGCGCTTGAGGTCCGCGGAGGAAATCCGGCGCACCGTGTCGCTCAGCACGGCCCAGCGGTGGCCCAGCGGCATCGCCTTGTGCGAGGGCAGGTCCTTCAGCTCGAAGGTGAACGTCCCGGTCTCAGCCCGCAGGCCCCTGGAGAGAATGCCGCCCGCGCGCTGCGCCAGGATGGCGAAGGCGGTGGCCGGTTGGAGCAGCCCCAGACCGAAGAGCGCCGTGAGCAGGTCTCCGCCAAAGCGCTCCAGCGCGAGCTCGGCCTGCTGAAGCTGCTCGGGCGTGAGCAGCCGCGCCGCGACCAGTGACGGCCCGAGCGCTTCTTCGGGATGGGACGAGTCGACGAACTCCGGGTTGCCCTTGCGGAAGTGAATCTGGACGACGCGGTCCGCCAGCGTCAGTGACAGCAGCCCCGTCTGCTCCCGCCCGGCGATGCGGCCATAGAGGCGGATGGGGGAGAGCTGCTCGAACTGGCCGAGGGCCGGAATCTCCGGTGCTGCGTCATCGCCCTCCACCGCGGGCACCGCCACGGGGGCGGACGCCGGGGCCGGGCTCGCGGGGGGCGCGCTCGGCGGACGCGCGGCTCCCGCCACGGGCGGCGGTGGCACCGCTCCAGGAGGACGGGCCTGCTGGGTGGGCGCCACGGGACGCCGCGCGGGGTCCACAGTGGCCCGAGCACCAGGACCCGCCATGGGGGCCGCCCCAGGGCCCGCCGCGGGCCGGACACCGGGACCCGCGATGGGAGCCGCGCCAGGACCCGCGGCTGGGCGGACACCTGGGCCCGCGATGGGCGCACCTGGGCCCGCGCTCGGCACGACACCGGGGCCTGCCGCGGACCGGACACCTGGGCCCGCCATGACGGGCGCTCTGGGGGCCACGCCCACGGGAGCGCCCGGTGCGGCCTGTTCCGAGGCGGAGACGGGCGGTGCGCCCGGGCCCCACAGTTCGCGGGGAACGACCTCGCGCGCTTCCGGGAAGCGCCAGGGAAAGGCGAAGTTGAGCCCGTCCTCGGACATCTGGAGCCGGCCCTGGATGGAGCCGCTTTCGATGAGCAGTTCAATGGTCGGCAGGGTGAGGGGCCCCCACATGGTGCCCCTGTCGTTGCGGACCCAGTACTGCCGGACCTCACCCTCCGCCATGCGCGGCCTTGCTCCTTCGTCCTGCGAGAAAAGCGAACCCTACCGCTGTCCTCCGTCGCATCAAAGCAGAGCGCCGGAGCGCGAGCCCCTTACTTCGACTCAGGGCGCCGCGCCATCCAGTGCCGCCAGCCCGAGCGCTGCCAGGCACGCCGCGTCCGCCTTCTGTTCAGCGGGCGGGTCAAAGCAGTACACCTCGCTGTCGAAGACCTTGCACAGCCCGTCCGGGGTGGCCGCACAGGCCGCCTTCGAGAAGGCGTTGGTGCAGTTGTACCCACACACCGGGCCCGCCTCGGTGTTCTTGCACTGCGGCGCGGGCAGTTCGCGCTTCCAGGCGCACAGGGCGGCGGGGGACGGGTCGAAGCAGGTGATGTTGCCGCCGGCCAGCTTGCAGACGCCCGCGGGCGTCCGGGCACAGCGCACCCCCTCCGAGGCGCTGATGCAGCCGTAGCCACACGTCAGTTCCATGGCGTTGCTGTTGCACTGGGCGGTGGGCGTGTCCTTGCCGTACACGGCGAACACCACGGCGGGCGGGTCGAAGCACTCCACCTCGCCACCCCGGCCCCGGCAGACGCCCGCGGGGGACTGTGCGCACTTCACCCGGCCGGGCTGCGTGGCGCAGTTGTAGCCACACGCCACCACCCCATCGATGCTCTGACACTCCGGCTTCGGCAGCGCCGCGCCATAGGCCTTCTGCACGTAGGCCGGCGGGTCGAAGCAGACCGCCTGCCCGTCAATCACCTGGCAGTGGCCCTGCGGTGTCTGCGCGCACCGCACCCGCTGTCCGTCCGACTTGCACCCATAGCCGCAGGACACCTTGCCGTCGATGGTGCGGCACGTCGGCTTGGACGGGTCCTGCGGAAGCGGAACCGAGCCCAGGGTGAGCGCCAGTACGGTGAGGAAGGAAGCGAGCACGGGGACCTCGGCGGGGGGAGCGGAGTCGTCCCGGCATTGACGCCCAAGGTGCGCGGTGACGCAAGAAGCGGGCGGTCATGGGCGGCGGGCCGGGCCCATGGTACCCAGGCGCCGCCTGCGAGGAGGTTCACCCCGGTGGACGTGGACGTCAGTGCGCTGCACCTCATCCTGCTGTGCGTCGCCGCGCTGATTGCCGGCATGGTGGATGCCATCGCGGGGGGCGGTGGGCTCATCTCCCTTCCCGCGCTGCTGGCCGCGGGCCTTCCGCCCCACGTGGCGCTGGGCACCAACAAGGGGCAGTCCGTCTTCGGCTCGTTCGCCGCGCTGGTGCGCTTCTCCCGCGCGGGGCTGGTGGATGGGAACCTGGCGCGGGTGACGTTCCCCTTCGGCCTCGGTGGGGCCTTCGGGGGCGCGGCGCTGGTGCTGCTGGTGAAGCCGGAAGTGCTCAAGCCACTGGTGCTGGTGCTGCTCATCGCGGTGGCGGTGTTCCTCGCCTTCCGCAAGTCACCGCGTCCGGGGGACACGCCGGAGCCCGGGCCGCCCGCGCGCGCACGGGCCATTGGCGCGCTCATCGCGTTGGTCATCGGCACCTACGACGGCTTCTTCGGACCGGGGACGGGGACGTTCCTCATCGTGGCCTTCTCGTCCCTGCTGGGACATGGCCTGGCGCGCGCGTCCGCGGATGCGAAGGTGGTGAACTTCGCCTCCAACCTCGCCTCCGTCGCGTTGTTCGCCTTCAAGGGCGTGGTGCTGTGGAAGGTGGCGCTGCCCATGGCCGGCGCCCAGTTCGCGGGCGCCTACCTGGGCGCGCACCTGGCCGTGAAGGGCGGCGACAAACTGGTGCGCAAGGTGGTGCTGGGCGTGGTGCTGGCCCTGGTGCTCAAGCTGGGGCACGACGTGGTGACCGCCTGAGAGGCCGTCACCCCGCCGTCAGCCGATGTGCACCAGCAGCGCCTCACGGCGCTTCGCCACGGCGGCCATGAACTTCTGGAGCTCCTCGAAGTAGGAGAGCAGCTCCTCCAGTGGATCGACCTCGGCCTCGGGCTCATCCCATGTCCCGGGGTAGATGTCCTGGGCCTGCATGGCGGACGCGTCGTAGCGCGCGCGCAGCGTCTTCCCCGTCACCTGCTGCAGCGCCGTGGCCAGGGCCTGCACCTGGGCCGGCGTGAAGACGCGCGCGGTGCCTTCCTCGGAAGGGATGTCGCCCACGTCCTCGCCGCCACGCACCAGGAAGTCCAGCGGCGCGCTGCCTTCCCACGGCGTTCCGGTCAGCAGGTACTGGAGGCCATGCCACGCCTCGCCGATGTCCAACTCCAGGAACGCCGAGCCCTTCGGGTCACCGAAGTCCTCGTCATCGTCGACGAAGTCCTCCAGCCGTTCGGGGGCCTGGAGCAGGGCAACGCGTTGGGCCTCGGTGGCGCTGCGCAGGGTGCAGAGCATCTCCATGGAGCTATTCCACCACCACCAGCTTGGCGTTGTTCTCCACGGCGGTGCCTTCCTTGGCGAACAGCTCCGTCACCTTGCCCGCCTTCGGGCTCTTGAGCTCGTTCTCCATCTTCATGGCTTCCACCACCACGAGGCCCTGGCCCTCCTTCACCTCGTCGCCCACCTTCACCAGCACCTTCACCACCTTGCCCGGCATGGGCGCGGTGACCAGCTGCTTGCCTTCGACGGAGAAGGCCGCGTTGGCCGCGCGCAGCCGGAGCCGGCGTTCATCCGCCACGTCGATGCGGTTCACCTGGCCGCGCAGGAGCACGCCAATCTCGTCGCCGTTCTCCTCGAACTCGACGTTGTACGACTGGCCGTCCACCAGCATGGACAGCGTGCCGTGCTCCAGCGCCAGCGCGTCCACCTGGTACGTGGTGGCGCCCACGGTGATTTTGAACTGGTCGTTCCCCAGGGGCTCCAGGTCCACCGGAACCGCTTCCTTCTGGCCCTGCTGCTTCGTGAAGTAACGCATGGAAGTCCTTCCGAGCTGGGGGTTAGCGGCGCGCGCGCAGCGCCTGCTTCCAGGGGGAGACGCCGCCGTTGCCACCGCCCTGGCCGCCACTGGCGCTGGGCAGGGTCTTCGCGCGCTTCTGGTCCTTCTGGTACGTGTGCACCACGCTGGCCAGCAGCGCCATCTCGCTCAGCTTCGGGTCCTCCGCGCCCAACAGTGCATCGTGCTGGCGGGTGAGGAAGCTGGTGTCGTAGTCGCCCTCGATGAACTCGGGGTGCGCCAGGATGGCCTTCAGGTAGCGGATGTTGGTCGTGATGCCCTTCACCACGTACTCGGACAGCGCGCGCTGCGTGCGCGCGATGGCCTCGCGCCGCGTGGGGGCCCACACGGACAGCTTGGAAATCATCGGGTCGTAGACGTTGGGCACCGTGTACCCGGGGAACACGCCCGAATCGTCACGCACGTTCGGTCCACCGGGCACGCGCAGATACGTAATCTTGCCCGGGCTGGGCATGAAGTTGCGGCTCGGGTCCTCCGCGTACACGCGGACTTCAATCGAGTGACCGCGCGGCGTGGGGGCCTCGGTGAGGCCGAGCTTCTCGCCCTCGGCGGCCTTGATCTGCATGGCCACCAGGTCCAGGCCCGTCACCCACTCCGTCACCGGGTGCTCCACCTGGAGGCGGGTGTTCATCTCCAGGAAGTAGAAGTTGCGGTGCACGTCCACCAGGAACTCCACCGTCCCGGCGCCCACGTAGTTGACGGCCTTGGCCGCCTTCACCGCGACCTCGCCCATCTTCGCGCGCAGCTCCGGCGTGAGGATGGGGCTGGGCGTCTCCTCCACCACCTTCTGGTGCCGGCGCTGCGCCGAGCACTCGCGCTCGTTCAGGTGGATGGTGTTGCCGTACTGGTCCGCGAAGACCTGGATCTCCACGTGGTGTGGCTTCTCCAGGTACTTCTCGATGTAGACGGCGTCGTTGCCGAAGGCGTTGAGGGCCTCGCTCTTGGCGGCGCGCCACGAGGACTCGAAGTCCTCCATGCGCTCCACCTTGCGCATGCCCTTGCCACCGCCGCCGCCCGCGGCCTTGAGCATGACGGGGAAGCCAATCTTCTCCACGTAGGCGCGCGCTTCTTCGACGGAGGCGACGGGCTCGGTGGTGCCGGGCACCACGGGCACGCCCGCTTTGATCATGTTCGCGCGGGCGCGCGTCTTCTCGCCCATGGAGTCCATGGCGGAGGCGGGCGGGCCGATGAAGGTCAGGCCTGCGGCGTCACACGCGCGGACGAAGGCGGCGTTCTCGGAGAGGAAGCCGTAGCCGGGGTGGATGGCATCCGCGCCGGCCTGCTTCGCGGCGTCGAGGATGCGCTGCTGCACCAGGTAGCTCTCACGCGAAGGCGGGGGCCCCACGAAGATGGCCTGGTCAGCCGTGCGCACATGCAGGGCGGAGCGGTCCGCCTCCGAGTACACCGCCACCGTGGCGATGCCGAGTTCCTTGCACGTGCGCATCACCCGGATGGCGATCTCGCCGCGATTGGCGACGAGCACTTTGCGGATCTTGGGCATGGGGCCCGTCTAGCACGGGGCGACCCTGTTTGCCGCCTCTACTTCCGGGTGTTGAGGTACTGCTCCATGTAAGCGCGAGCCTGTGTCAGCTTGGCCTCCACGAAGCGGTCGTCCTCGTCCGGCTCCGGCGGAGACGGCGGACCCGACCGTCCAGGTTCGTTGCCGAAGTCGACCGCGGCAGCCAACAGGTTGCGTGCCGCGTTGCCGCCGCCGAAGAGGCGGGCCAGCATGCCCGTCTCCACGTCCAGCCAGCGCGCCGCCTGCCGGATGACGTCCAGAACCTCACCTTCCACGGCCTTGGACGGGCGCCCCGGGCCGCTGATGCACGAGCGCGCGTAGCTGTGCTCGCGGTCCACGAAGAGGCCCAGCGCCCGGTCCCGGAAGTCCTGCGCCAGCGCCTGACTCATGGCGTCGAGCTGCTCTTCCAGGAAGGGCTGCTCGGACTTGCGCGCCTTGCGGCCAGGGGCGGGCGGGAGCTCCAGCTCGACGGCGTGCCAGCCGGCATCGGCCAGCCCCTCTGGCGGAGGCTCCACCCACTTCACCTCGGGCGTGGCCAGGTCCACCGCCTCGCAGACACGCTTGAGCGTCTGCCGCAGGGCGGTGAGGTTTCCTTCGACGTCGGAGAGAAAGAGGATGAGGCGACGGTGGGACAAAATGAGATTCCTTTCCTGGCCCCTGTAAGCCCGTTCGTCACCCCCAAATTTCCCCCTTCGCGCGCGCCTGCCTGCCCTGCTGGCGACAGAGGGCGGGCAGGCGAGGGCTGGAAGAAACCTAGAGCGGGATGTTGCCGTGCTTGCGGGGGAGGTTCTCCTGGCGCTTGTCCTTCAGCAGCTCCAGGGCGCGGATGAGCTTCGCGCGCGTCTCCTCCGGACGGATGATTTCGTCGATGTAGCCCAGCTCGGCCGCCTTGAACGGGGTGGCGAACTTCTCGCGGTAGTCCGCCGTCAGCCGGGCCCGCTCGGCGGCGGCGTCCGGGGCATTGAGCAGCTCGTTGCGGAAGATGATGTTGACCGCGCCCTCGGGGCCCATGACGGCGATTTCGGCGGTGGGCCAGGCGAAGTTCATGTCCGCGCGGATGTGCTTGGACGCCATGACGTCATAGGCGCCGCCGTAGGCCTTGCGGGTGATGACGGTGACCTTGGGGACGGTGGCCTCGGCGTAGGCGTACAGCAGCTTGGCGCCGTGGGTGATGATGCCGCCCCACTCCTGGTCGGTGCCGGGGAGGAAGCCGGGCACGTCCACCAGCGTGACGAGCGGGATGTTGAAGCAGTCGCAGAAGCGCACGAAGCGCGCGGCCTTGATGCTGGCGTCGATGTCCAGCACGCCGGCGAGCACCGCGGGCTGGTTGGCGACGACGCCCACGCTGCGCCCGTTCATGCGCGCGAAGCCGATGACGATGTTCTTCGCGAAGTGCTCCTGCACCTCGAAGAAGTGCTTGTCGTCGACGATGGCCTTGATGACTTCCTTGATGTCGTAGGGCTTGTTGGGGTTGCTCGGGACAATCGTCTTGAGCGACTCCTCGGCCCGGAACGCGTCGTCCTCGCACGGCTGGACGGGCGCCTCTTCCTGGTTGTTGGAGGGCAGGAAGGAGAGCAGCTCGCGCGTCATCACGATGGCGGCCTGCTCGTTCTCCGCCGCGAAGTGGGCCACGCCGGACTTCTGGTTGTGCGTGACGGCGCCGCCCAGCGCTTCCTTCGACACCTCCTCGTGCGTCACCGTCTTGATGACGTCCGGGCCGGTGATGAACATGTACGAGGTGTCCTTCACCATCATGATGAAGTCGGTGATGGCCGGCGAGTACACCGCGCCGCCCGCGCACGGACCCATGATGAGCGAAATCTGGGGCACTACGCCGGAGGCCAGGGTGTTGCGCACGAAGATGTCCGCGTAGCCAGCCAGGCTCTCCACGCCTTCCTGGATGCGCGCGCCGCCCGAGTCGTTCAGGCCGATGACGGGCGCACCCACGCGGGTGGCCAGGTCCATGATCTTGCAGATCTTCTGCGCGTAGGCGCCCGACAGCGAGCCGCCGAAGACGGTGAAGTCCTGGGCGAAGACGAAGACCTTGCGGCCTTCCACGGTGCCGTAGCCGGTGACGACGCCGTCGCCGGGAATCTTCTTGTCGCCCATGCCGAACTCGCTCGAGCGATGGGTGACGAACTTGTCCAGCTCGCAGAAGGAGCCGGGGTCGAGGAGCAGGTCGATGCGCTCGCGGGCCGTGAGCTTGCCGGCTTCGTGCTGCTTGGCGATGCGGTCGGCACCGCCACCCAGCTCAGCCTGCTTCTCCATCTTCTCGAGACGCGCGCGGAGGGGGTCCTTCTCGGGAGTCTGGTCCATGGGGCGCGTCTAGCATGATTGGGGCGGGGACGCGCTGCCTGGATTCCTGGCGTCCATGGCGGAACGCCTGGGGTCGTCAAGCACTGCATCCACCGCCGCCAGGTCCAGGCCGTAGCGCTGGCGGACCTCCACCAATGGCGCCTCCCACATCTGTCGCCAGGGTGCCCCGAAGAGCAGCCGGGCCCGTTGTCCCAGCAGCCAGCCCCGGACGATGGCGCGCATGCGCTCCTCGCGCTGGGAGAACGCATAGAAGAGGGTGTTCGTCAGGCCGCCCGCGAGGATGCCCAGCGCGAAGGGGCTGCCCACCTGGGCCAGGCTGAAGGCCTGGATGCCCAGCTCGCCCGCCACGCTCGTCGGAAAGCCGGTGAGGACGTGCCAGACGTCATGGGATTCGAGCAGGTGCGCGCGCACGTACTCCTCGTCGGTCCGCGCCTCCAGATAGGGCAGTGCGTCAGGGTTCACCTGGTTCGCCTCCAGGTGGTCGACGAAGGCACGTCCCAGGGTGTGCTCGGGCAGGGCGCGCAGCGCGGCCAGGTGGAGCAGGCCCACGCGCGGGCGTTCGATGAAGGACTGGGCCGCGGAGGCGTGGCGCATCAGCCGCTCCACCAGCCGCCGCATCGCCACGGGGGGCGCGAGCACCGGGGCCAGACCCAGGACGTCCTGGAGTTTCTCCGGGTCGCGGAGGGCCCGTGCCATCCGCCATGCCGTCCACGCATACGCGACAGGATTCCACATGGTGCCTCCAAGGCGGGGGGACGCTGGGGCCGACCCGTCCAGCGTATGTGGGAGGCGCAAGGGCGGGGCGGGGTGGCCGCGGCCGTGCTCGCGGGTGGACATCCCGAAGGCCGAGGAGCGGACACTCAGGGGGCGGGCAGTCGGCCGGGCCGCTTCCAGGTCCGTGCGCGCCGGGTGGAGGGGACGGAGGTTGAAGCCATAGGAGGGTCGCCATGCGTGCCGCGCGAGGTTCCTTTCAAATCGGCTCGTTCCGCGGCATTCCCGTCCGCGTCCACTTCTCACTGTTGCTTGTCCTTCCGCTGCTTGCGTTTCTGTTCGGCGGCGCCTTCCGGCGCGCGGCGGAGGTGGCCGAAGTCCCCCCGGAGCGACTCGGCGGCTCGCCTGCGCTGTGGGGGCTGGTGGTGGCGTTGGGCTTGTTCGCGTCCGTGTTCATTCACGAACTGGCGCACACCGTGTACGCGCTGCGCCGTGGCGGGACGGTGCGCTCGATTACGTTGATGATGGTGGGCGGTGTGTCGGAGTTGACGGAGGCGCCGCCGCGTCCCCGGGACGAAGCGCTGATGGCCGCGGTGGGGCCGCTGACGAGCATCCTGCTGGCGGTGCTGCTCGGCGGCGCGACGTGGCTGCTCCAGGAGGCGCGCTCGTTCAACGTCCAGTTCGCGTTCTTCTACATGGCCAGCCTGAACCTGTTCCTGGGCGTGTTCAACCTGCTGCCCGCGTTCCCCATGGATGGCGGGCGCATCGTCCGCGCGTCGCTGGCGGGACGGCTGGGGATGGTGCGCGCGACGCAGGTGGCGTCCTGGCTGGGACGCGGGTTCGCGATGCTGTTCGGCGTATGGGCGGTGCTGTCGTTCAACCCGTTCCTGGCCGTCATCGCGTTCTTCATCTTCATGGGCGCGCAGGGGGAGGCGCAGCAGGTGCGGATGAAGACGACGCTGGAGCGTGTGCCGGTGGCCGACTTGATGACGCCGCGCCGGGTGGGCGTGGACGCGGGGGCGTCGCTGGAGCAGGCGCTGTGGGACTTGCGGCGTGAACGGCTGTTGCTGCTGCCGGTGACGGAGGGCGGAAGGCCGGTGGGGCAGGTGTCGCTGGAGACGGTGAGGGGCGTGCCAGATTCGGAGCGCATGACGCGCACCGCGCGCGAGGTGATGGTGCCCGCCGTGGTGGTGCGGCTGGATGAGGATGGGTGGACGGCGCTGCGGCGCATGGCCGAGGAGGAGAGGCCCCAGCTCGTCGTGGTGGAGGCGGATGGGGCGCTGGCGGGGACGCTCGACGTGAACGACGTGCAGCGCGGTATGGAGCTGTATCAGGCGCGCGAGGAGCGCAGTGGTCAGCAGGAGCGGCGGTGGCGGCAGGAGCGGCCGGCGTGACGGGACTCATGTGGGGTTGAGGTGCTGGCTCGGTGGCCTCCTCCGCCGCCGGGGCGAGCGCGTCGGACGCCTCCCGCGGGGGCGCGGTGCGCGGTGTCGTTTGGCCGACAGCGGCTCCGGCGGTGTCCGCGAGCGCACCTCGATGCCAGGCGCGCGTCCCTGCCGTGGCGATTGAATCTGGAGGAGGCCCAGCACCGCCGGAACAGTCCACTCCGGCGATGTGTTACATGGACCTTCGGCACCAGGCAGGCGATGGCCGCGGCGGGATCCTCCCAGCGCGACTCCAGGTTTTCCGGCGGTGACCCTGGCGGCGTGAGAGCGGGTGGACGTTGTCGCAAGCAACGAAGGCGAAGTTTCTCGAGTCGGGGCCCTTCCTCCAGGACCTCCGGGCGCGGGTGGAGGTTTATCTGGGGGCGAGCGGGCGCTCGCCTCGTGACCTCCCGCGCATGTACGCGAAGACGGTGGTCATCCTGGGCTGGTTCGCGGCCTCTTATCTCTGGCTCCTCTTGGGAGCCTCAGGCCCGTGGGGGGCGGTCGCCGGGTGCGTGTCCCTGGGGCTGGCCATCGCGGGCGTGGGGTTCAGCGTCCAGCACGACGCCAACCACGGAAGCTACTCGGTGCATCGGGGCATCAACCGGATTCTCGGGTGGACGCTCGATGTCATCGGTGGCTCGTCCTATGTGTGGAGCTGGAAGCACAACATCTTCCATCACAGCCACACGAACGTGGTCGGGCTCGATGAGGACATCGATATCCAGCCGCTGTGCCGGCTGGCTCCTGGCCAGCGGCTGCACACGGCGCATCGCTTCCAGCATGCCTACATCTGGGGGCTCTACGCGCTGCTTCCCATGAAGTGGCACTTCATCGATGACTTCAAGGACCTGGTCACCGGACGCGTGGGACGGCAGCAGATGCCGCGCCCCGGCGGGCTGAAGCTGGCCGGGGCCCTGGGCGGGAAGCTGCTGTTCTATGGCTGGGCCATCGCGCTGCCGTTGTTCTTCCGCCCGCTCTGGCAGGTCGCGCTGTGTTACGCGCTCGCCTCGTTCGTGCTCGGGCTGACGCTGGCCACCGTGTTCCAGCTGGCGCACTGCGTGGAGGAGGCGGACTTCTCCCTGCCGCCGGAAGCCAACCGTCCCTTCTCCCGTGACTGGGCCACGCATCAGGTCGCGTCGACAGTGGACTTCGCACGAGGCAATTCGCTGGTGAGCTGGTACCTGGGAGGGCTGAACTTCCAGGTGGAGCACCATCTCTTCCCTCGGGTGTGTCACCTGCACTACCCGGCGCTTTCGCGCATTGTCGAGGACACCTGCCGGGAGCACGGCATTCGCTACCGGGCGAACGAGAGCGTCGGTGCGGCGTTGAAGAGCCATGTGCGTTGGCTCAAACGGATGGGGCAGCCAGCCATCGAGGGGGCGGTATGAGTGACGAGAAGGTTCGGTACGGGCGGGCACAGAAGTTCCGGCTCTCGGCCAAGGGCACGGAGGCCGTGGCCTCCTATTCCGCCGTGATTGAGGCGGCCAGGTCCGGCAGCGGCCGCGCCCAATTCGACGCGGCTCGGGCCAAGTGGGGCGCATCCCTCGGGCTTGCCGCGGATGACGGGCTCTATCTGGTGGAGTTCGAATCGGGCGGGCGCACCGTCTCCGAGGCGGCACGCAACCTTGAGGACTGCGCCACCTCCGCGAAGGCGGTCAAGGACGCCGTCGAGCGGTTGTTGAAGTGCGGCATGCTCGAGCCCCTGCCCGCGCCTCCTGTGCCCGCGGCGCCTCCCCGCCGCTACTGGTAGGCCCGCGACGCCAAAGAAGAAGGCGGGCCACTCCCGCTCGAAAGCAACGACTCGCCGACGATGCGCTGGCTGTGGCGGATGCCGCCGTCGGCGGCGCTGTCATCGAACGTCTGGCTGAACCGCGCGCGCGTGTGCGCGTCCACTCCTGCGTGGGCCGCCACGCGATCGTCGGCCGGTGCCGCGCAGGTCGCGTCCTTCTCGGCGAAGCCCCAGCGGGTCTGGCTCCCATCTTGAGCACGCAGCCCGGAGAGAATGTGCGCGCAGGGCGGGCGAGCGTGAGGGCCATGGCGGCATCCCAACACTCGGGATGCGCCAGGGAACGGTAACCCGGCACGGTGAGTCTCTGCTTGTGTTGCCTACCTGGTGCGTTGCATATGGGATGCGCAGGGCGGCATCCTGGACACTTTCAGACGAGGCCGCCGCCCGGTGCCATCGCGGGCTCGCGCCACGGCGATGTGCCCTCGATAGCGGCGGGTTCGGAGGATTGCCGTGAGCGAGCCCGGAGGTTGGCGGCGTGAATGGAGGGTTGTCCATGAATGAGGCGCGTGTAAGCTGCTATTCATGGAAAACGAGCCATCCTTGCATTGCTGTGCGATGTGGGGCCCACTGGCAGCCATTGTTCTCTCGGCGCTGGGGTGTGGCGGGAGCGCTCATTCCACTGCGGCCCGTCAGCCCGTGTACTTGGCCCAGGCGCAGTGCGGCCCCATGGATTCGACGGTGAGCTGCTGCGTGAAGATGCACCCGGCCACGCCTGAGCGCTGCGGGCTGACGGCCTCGGAGGCGAGCAAGTACCTGGTTCCGATGAAGGCCGTCGAGTCCGCGTCCGAGGCCAGCGAAGAAGCCATCCCCGGGTGGAAGCAGGTGTGCATCGACGCCTATGCCCAGTGTCAGGAGCAGGCCTGGTCAGGCTCTTGTTACGACTGCTTCCGGTATTGCGAAGGGCAACACGAATGGCCCGTGGACAAGTGCCGCCGTCGCAAGGGAGGCGAGTGAGTCCATGGCCGAGTCGATTGATTGGGACCCGGTGCGTGAACTGGCGCGTCGCGTGGAGGCCGGTGAGCCGCTGTCGCTGACGTCCGAAGTGCGCGCCTTGCTCCTTCGTTCGGCACGGGAGGTGGGCATTCCCGAAGAGGATGCACATGCCGCCGTCGCGGGCGTCGCCACGGCGACAGCGCTTCTTCACGAGACTCGCCGCCGCATTCGTGATGGCTCGCAACGTCTCATGCGCGCGCTGACAGGGGCCCGCCGGCTTCGGGACGCGGGCGACGCCGCTGGCGCGCGCGCGCTCCTGGAAGACGTGCTCGCGGTGGAGCAGGTGCCCCTCTATCGCGAGCAGGCCGAGTTGGCCCTGGACGACATGGAGTGAGTTGCCCTGTCACATTCGGACAGGTTCCCAGCGGCGATGAAGGGGCTGATTCTTCACGGGCGTCATGCCTGGCTTCGACACGCCAGGTAACAAGGAGTCGTGGGTGGGGACCCTCCGATGCCTCGGCCGCGCTCAGGCCGCCGCAGTGCTCACGCCGTAGTAGTGCTGGCTCAACTCCGCCTCGCTATTGAATCGCGGGTATTGCCCCTGCTTCAGCGACGAGGCATCCGGAAGCGCGTTGGCGTTGGTGCGCTCCAGCATGTCCGCCAGGAATCGCGCATAGGCCTCACGCGGCGCCACCCCCGGATAGAAGTGGTTCAGCGCGAGCCCCGCGACGTTCACCCGCAGCACCCGCGGTCCCTCGTTGGCGCTCCCCCAGGAGAGCACCAGGTCGGTGAGCATGGTTTGTCGCGGAGGCGTCCCCGGTGGCCCGGCGACGGGCAGCATTCCCACGGCAATCGCCAGCACCTCCGTCATGGCCATCGTCCGGCGTTGACCATTGGCGGCCTCCACGGTGAGGGCCATGTCCGTCATGCTCACGATGCGGCAGGGGAAGACGCGCGGCGGCGCGGGTGGTGCGTCCACGGTGGGTGTTGGCGCAGCGTCCCGCTTCTTCCATGCGTTCTCTTTCAGCACCCGCGTGATTTCGGCGTCCAGCTCCCGGACCCGGTCACCCGCCGTCGCGGCTTCTCCCGTCAGCAGCGGCTTGGCGCGCGCGAGGTAGCCCGCTGCCCGCTCGAGGTCCTTGTAGTGCGCCATCCGCAGCTCCGTGGCGCGGATGAGTGCTCGCACCGCGATGATGCCCGCGCCCCCGCCCGCCACGCTGTACAGGGCTTCCGTCGTCTCCAACGAGGCCGGTGGCGCGTCTTCCGTGTCCAGCGCCCGCGCCAGCTTCCACGCGGAGGCGGGCCGCAGCGCGTCGATGGGCAGCAGCGAGACCAATGGCTCCATCGCGAACCACAGCGCGTCCGTGGAGGAGCGACCCGCGAGCGTATGGAGCGCCCGCTCCACCCGCGCCGTGCCGGCCTGCGTCTCGCCGTCCTCCAGCTCCATGCGGCCCAACGCCAGCAACGCGTCGGTGTGGTCCGGCTGCGTCTTCAGCAAGCGCTGGAAGCCCGCCCGCGCGGCCGTGCGGTCTCCCTGGTCGAGCGCCGCCTGGGCCTCCGCCAGCCGCGGGTCGGCCACCCAGCCACCCTGCTTCGCGGCGAGCGCGGGCGCCACCACCCGCTCCTCCAACCGCGTGACGCGCAGCAGCGACGCGCCGGCGAAGCCGAAGGCGAAACCGCCGATGTGGGCCATCACCGCGACGCCCGTGTTGTTGCCCAGGAGGTAGTAGTTCAGCACCTCGTTGCCGAACCACAGGCCGCCCCAGACCCAACCGGGAACGGGGAAGGTGCCTCGGAAGATTTTCAGCAGCCAGACGAAGTAGCCGATGCGGACCCGTCGCTGGGCGAAGCGCAGACAGAAGGCGCCCATGCATGCGGCCACGGCACCGGAGGCACCCACCATCACCGACTCCGACGAGGGGTCGATTGCATAGTGGGCCACGCCCGCCACCAGCCCGCCCACGACGTAGAAGCCCGCGAACAGCGGCCGGCCCCAGGCATCCTCGAGCAGCAGGCTGGCCACGTAGAAGAACAGCAGGTTTCCCAGCAGGTGCATCCACCCCAAGTGGAGGAACATGTACGTGAGCCAGCCGGGCTGAACGAATCCCCGCGCGGGCACCAGGGAGAAGCGCGAGAGCAGGCTCGAATCGTGCTGGGCGATGAGCTCCTCGCAGCGCTCATTCAGTCCCTGCTGCCGGTTCGTCACGCTCTCCGCTCCGTCGGATTCCGCGGCGCGTTGGCGCATGTTGCGCACCAGCCTTCGGCCCGAATCGGACAGCAACCGCTCCGCACACGCGGGAGGGAACTCCAGGTCTGGGTGCTCGAGCGACTGCTCCAGCAGGGAGCGCAGCTCGTTCTCACCCACGCCCATGGGGGCGGACGGCACGACCCAGGAGATGAAGAAGGCCACGACACAGATGGCCGCGATGGTGATGGACACCCGAGGCAGACGCTCCAGCTCGGTGTTGTCCACCCCCAGGGGCAGGAACAGCATCATGGCGTGGTTTCCCCCCTCGCGTGTTGAGGGACTGACATACCACGGAGGAGGCTCGCTACGGCGCGTCACCCGCGCCGCCGCTCCAGGTTCGAGCGCCTACTGCGGAGGCAGCGGCCAGGTCAGGGACACGCGGTGGGCGCCACCGGGGGCGGCGTCCATCCACCCGGTGATGCGCTCGCTGCGGGCCAGCAGCGGCCCCAGCTCCGAGCTGGCCGCGAAGAGGGCGGCAAGCAGCTCATCCGCCAGGATGTCCGTCAGGGAGATTTGCGCCAGTCCTCGCGCCACCCGCTTGGGGTCCACGGCGAAGTCCACCGGGTGCTCCGTCTTCGTGCCCGTCGCCGTTAGCGCCGCCAGCGTGGCCTGGGTCACCGACTCATCGTTGCCCAGGACGAGCTGCTTGCCCTTGAATCGCACGAACACGTTGCCGGCCTTGAGCGGGAGCTTCCAACCGTCTTCCAGCACCTGCACGTCCGGGAACTTGCCCAGCGGGGCCAGCGCGGCCTTCACCGCCGCGACGTCCGTCACCTCGGCGGCCACGGCCTGGCGCACCGCGAAGAAGCGCGTCGACATCGCGCGCAGGGAGCCGCGCACCTGGACGTGGTCCATGTTCACCAACATGTGGCCAGTGAGCTGCTTCGTCACGGCCTTCGCCATGGACACCATCTGCTCCTTCGGACACGTGGGGCACAGGGCCTGGAGCGTGGAGCGCATCGTGTCCACCGTCTGGAACACCCCCATGGGAGAGATGGACGCCCGCGAGGAGAGCAGTCCCTCCGAATTCATCGCCGCGTAAGGGCTGGTGCCTCGCGGCTGGAAGACCGGCAGCTGCAACTTCGTCGTCACGCCGTCCACCTGCAGCGCGTTGGCCGTGCCGTCCAGGCCCACCACCGTGTTGCCCGACACGACGAATGCCACGCCCGGGACCTTGCCCAGCCGGGCATCTCGCGCGGGCGTCTTGCCCACCAGCCGGACGGACTCCTTGAGCAGGTCCGCGCCGCCTCGCTCGATGGCGCCGAAGGCGCAGACCTCCTTGCCCTTCAGCGCGTAGCCCATGCTGCCGCCCATGTCGCGGTCGACATGCACCGTCGTCACCCCTCCGCGCGTGGTGGGCTTCGCGTCAGCGCCGCCCGCGGCGGTGATGGCTTCGGCGGCCTTCGCCTGGAACAGCTTGGCGTCGGCCACCCGCATGCAGGACACGCGGCCGTCATTGCGCATGGACACGGTGGCCGGACCGGCCGGATCCAGGCCCAGCTCGGACAAGGACTGGGGCCGCGTGGGGTCGATGGCGAGGAAGGGGTGCAGCTCCGTCCGCCACGCCGAGGGACGCAGCAGCGCGGCGTGCTGGCCCGCGCGCTCCAGGAACGCGGCCAGACCCGTCAACGCATCCACCTTCGGCACATGGACGAGCGTCTGCGCCGAAGCGGCGGCACGGGGAGCGGGGGCCGTTGCCAGGGTGGCGGCCAGGACGAGCGAGGAGAGCATGTCTCCGTGAGAACAGCCGGGCTCCCACGCTGTCAAGGAGGAGTCGCTGAGGCTCTGGCCCTCGTCGTGGCCCATGCGTCGCGCCGCACGCCACCACCCCAGCGCGCGACTTCTTCGCGCACATCGCGCGGCAACCGCGCAGCGTCCGTGCCGTGACAGTCCCTGTTGCTCATGCAGCGCCTTGTGGGGCGGGCTCGGTGCCATGGTCGACTCACCGAGCGCTCGCGGCCCGCTCGGCTGTCTCGGGGACGAGGCGGAAGCGTCTGTGGCCGGTGCAAGGGCTGCTTGCCCTCAAGCGGTGAAGGCAAGGTGGGCTGTGCACGCTTGCTGGCTCGGGCGGGATGTGTCCGGCGACGCCCCGTCCGCCGCTCGCGCTTGAGTCGGCAGGGACTCAGCTTGAAGTGCCTGTCTGTTCTGTCCTGTGTTCCTTGGAGTTCTTCGGGGATGGACTCCCGAAGAAGGGAGTCCCGCTCCGGAGGGCGCCGCATGTTGCCGCGATGGTTGATTCCCCTGCTGAGTGTGTTGCTGGCCGGATGCAGCGGCCCTACGAAATCCGTACGCCTGCACACAGGCGACAGCGAGCCCCTCGTTTTCGCCGCACGCGCTGGCGATGCCGCCCCAGTGGAACTGGACGAGGAGGACTTCGCTGAGGCCGTAGCCGCTCTGGCCCGGAGCGTGCGGCCATTCGCGCGTCCCCAGGAAATGGCTCGGCGGTTGTTCGAGGTGGATTCGCGCAGTGGTTCGTATCTGTACGAGACCCGCAGCCACCGTGTCATCCCGCTGGGGCCGGGCGAACACCTGGAGGCCGAACAGCCCGCGACAGAGGTGGAGTTGACTCGCGCCTACCTGCGCTGGTGCGAGCGCACGAACAATCCCGGTGATTGTCTGCGCCTCTTGGTTGAGAACCCCACTGTCACTGGGGATGGCCGTTACGCCCTGGCCATGGCTCTTGCCCAGGGCGCGGTGCTGGACGAGATGCGGGGAGCCTTCAAGGACATGGCCGACCCCCAGGCCATGATGTCGGCGGTCCTTTGGACGTGGACCACGTACTGCATCTTGCTCGCGGTGCCCGAGCCGTTCTCGAAGGGCGCGGCCGCCGTGATGACTGCCTCGCTCATTGCCTATGTGGGCGTCGATACGTTCTGGAGCCTCATCGTGGGCTTCAAGCGGCTGGTGGAGGAGGCGGAACGGGCGACCACGTTCGAGGAGCTACGCGAGGCGGGAGCGCGCTACGGCCAGGTCATGGGCCGCAACGCGGCGCGAGCGTTCGCGATGTTGGCCACGGCCGCGATTGGGAGCACGGCGGCGGGGCTGGGCGCGAAGGTGCCAATGCTCCCCGGCGCCGCGCGGGCGGCGGTGCAGGCCGAAGCCCAAGTGGGCATCAGGCTCGCCGCGGTCGCGGAAGTGGGAACGGTGGTAGTGAGCGCTGAATCCGTCACCATCGCCCTCGCGCCCGGCGCGGTGGCCATGGCTGCCAGAGGCACGGGCGGCTCCCCCGCGAAGGCGCGTCCTACGGGCTACCGGGCCTGGGGCTCGTTCAGTGGCTTCAAGAAGGCCATGGGCCCAGCGGGCAAGAACAAGCAGTGGCACCACATCGTCGAGCAGACCCCGGGCAACGTGAAGCGCTTCGGCCCTCAGTCACTCCACAACACCGAGAACATCATCCCGCTGGATAAGGTCCTGCACGTCGACATCAGCGCGTTCTATTCGTCGATTCGACGCGATATCACCGGCTCCCCATCGACCGTGCGGCAATGGTTGAGCACGCAGTCCTTCGAAGCTCAGCGTGACTTCGGGAGGCTGGCCATCAAGAACATCGGGGAGGGGCTCTGGTGATGACGTTGGAAGAGCTTGTGGAGCAGTTCGCCCAGAACGTGGCCGCGCAGAACGAGGCCATCTTCCGGGGAGACGCCAAGACCGGGAACAAGCACGCCAGGAAGTACGGTGACGCCGTCGACAAGCTCCTGGCCCATGGCAATGCCGGACGTGATGCACTCGCCGTGCTGCTCAAGCATGAGCGAATGGACGTGCGAGTGATGGCCGCCGCACATCTGCTCCGCTATCGGACGGCCGAAGCCAAAGCGGTCCTGGAGGAGGCCGCCAAGGGACAGGGGTTGGTCCCGTTCGGAGCGCAGCAGGCATTGAAGCGCTGGGAAGAGGGAACCTGGGCGCTCGATCCGGAGTAGCCAGGGCCGGCGCGAGCTCTGGCGCGCGGCCTCCGCGAGTTACGCCACGACACCGGGCCGATGTTCGTGACTGCTGTGCCGCACCTGGCCTACAGGCGGCCGGCGTTGGCCCACTCAATCATCCGCTCCGCCAGGTCCTCGGCGTCGCGGCGCAGATGCGCCAGCTGGAGCACGTGATCATCCGTGCACGCCAGCGCCATGCGCAGCACGAGCGAGTCGGCGAAGCGCAGCACCTGCGCGATGCTGATGCAGTCGCGGTCCTCGCTGGTTCCCGCGAAGCGCGCCGCGTCCGCGTCCATCGTCAGGCCTTCCGCCAGCAGCGCCTGCACCAGCGCGGCACGCGCCACCGGGTGCTCGTACTCCGCCGCGTCGCGCAACTGGCGGCGCCACGGCTGCGACTCCCAACGCACCAGCGACGCGTCCTTGGCGCGCTTCACCGGCTGCGTGCGCTTCTTCTTCCAGAATCCCCCAGCAAGCACCGGCCTCGAGACGTTCATCTCCATCACTGCCCCCTCTCCACTACGGGGTCCATCCACAGGCATGAGCGACATGGATGCTGCTCCGTCGGTACCGCGCGTGCTGCTTCCGAGTCCGCCCTGGCGCGGTGGCGGCGGGCCTCGTTTCTGCTGCCCTTTATTACGGCGAGTCAGCATTTCCTTGACTCACCCCAGGGCGCCAAAGGGTTTCATCCGGGCGCCATCCCGGCGTTGACAGGGGGCGGGGGGCTCGGGACAGTCCTCGCGCCATGCCGACCTACCCCTCCACACCCCGTGAGGCGTTTCACCTGCTGCGCGCACTGTCCGAGGACCTGTCCCATGCGGACAGGCGCCCGCGCGCGCTGGCCGAGCTCCGCGAGCTGGCGGAGCTGTCTCGCCACCAACCCGAATCGGCGCCGCTGCGGCTGGTGACGGTGACGGTGACGGTGGGCGCCTCGCAGGAGCGGTTGGAGTTGTTCCTGCTGCCGTCCATCTTCGCTCCGGAGGCGTGGGCCTACACCTTCCTGGAGGGCCTGCTGAGCGTCCCGCTGGATGAGTATGCGGGAAAGCGGCTGGTGGAAGTCGGCGCGGGCTCGGGATGGATTTGCATCGCGCTGGCGAAGTTCACCCGGCTGGCGCACGTGCATGGCGCGGACCTCAATCCGCATTCGCCCGTGGTGGCGCGCTGCAACGCGTGGCTCAACGGAGACGAGGCGCTGGCGTCGCGCCTGTCCTTCGGGGAGAGCGACCTGTTGCGCGGGATACCTTCGGATGCCCCGTGGGACTTCGTGGTGGGCTGCATTCCGCAAGTCCTCCGGGGCGAGGAGGATTTGCCCTCCGAGCTGTCCCAGGCCGACGAGCAGGCGCTCTACGACTTGTCCAACTACTGCACGCTGCAGAACGTCTACGAGGACCACTTCGGGCTCGGGCTCATCGCGCGATTGCTGGACGAAGCGCCGGAGCGTCTGTCGCCCACCGGACGGCTGCTGCTCAACCTCGCGGGCAGGCCAGGGCGCGTCATCATCGAGCGGATGTTCACCCGCCGCGGCTTCGACACGCGCGTGCGGGTGGCTCGCCGGGTGATGCAGGCGGCGGACACGGACATCCGTCCCCTGGTGGCGCTGGAGCAGCGCACTGGCCGCGAGTTCGAGTTCTTCATGGAGGCGCGCAGCCCGGAGCCGCTGCGGGCGGCCACCGCGCTGGGCTGGCTCCAGGCCGGGAACCCGGTGTGGCACGAGGTGGCGGTGTGGGAGGCGCGGCTTGCGCTGCCTCGCGAGACGCTGGCGCTGCGGGCCGCACTGCGCGAGCTGGGCGCTTCCGCGTTGCAGGAGGAACTGGACCTGGGCGCGGCGTCGGCGGAGCAGCTGGGCTTCGTGGCCGACCTAGCGGCGCGACTGGCGCGGGGACCGCTGATGCCCTACGCGCACGAAGCGGGAGACGCGTCCTTCCGCCGGCAGGTGGTGCGCTACCTGGACCGGTACTTCGGGCTGCGGCTGGCGGAAGAGGAGGTCTTCGTCGCGCCCGAGCGCGAGCAGGCGGTGTACTCGCTGCTGATGGCGACCTGCGACGCGGGCGACGAGGTGCTGGTGTCGCGCAACCTCCATCCGCTCTACGCCCGTGCGCTGGAGAAGGCGGGTGTGCGCGCCACGGTGACACACACGTCGCTGGCGGAGATTCGCCGGTTGTTGTCCGCGTTCGACGTGAAGATGGTGCTGCTCACGGTGGAGAAGGGGGAGCGCACCAACCTGTCCGTGCTGCGCGACATCGTCGCGGAGGCGGCGCGCCGGGGCATCTGGGTGGTGCTGGACGAAAGCGCCTTCTTCAACATCACCGGCGGCGTGGAGCCGCACACGCTCTTCGAGTTCCTGGCCCGTGAGGCCCACGCCCCCAACCTGGTGGTGCTCTATGGCCTCATCAAGAACGCGGTGTGGCCGGACCTGGAGCTGACGCTGCTCATGCCGGTGCCGCAGCCGCTGCGGGGGGACTTGGAGGCCGCGGCGGAAGTCACGTACTCGCGCATCAGCACCCTGGCGCAAGCGTTCTACGAGCGCACCTTCGCTGACTTGCTGTCGTTCCGCATCTCCTTCGCGGAGCCGGAAGCGCCCGCGCCGCGCGGGCCTCCGGTGGTGACGCTGCCCCGCTCGCGACGGATGGCGCGGCTGATGACCTTCCCCGCGTTCGCGCCCAAGGTGTTCCGCGAGGACGACGCGGAGCTGGTGCGTCTGGATTACGGAGAGAACGAAGGGCCGCTGCCGCCTCCCTTGGTGGAGGGTCTCATCGCCGCCGGTGTCGCGCCGCGCGAGCCCGCACCGCAGACAGGGCTGGTCGAGGCGGTGTCGGCCTTCCTGCTGGAGTCGCGCGCGGTGCGCTACGCGCCGGACGAGCTGGCGGTGGCGCCGGGCGTGTGGCCGCTCATCCACCACCTGGGCGTGGCGCTGCGCCAGCGGCTGGGACGCACGCCGCGCGTCTATGTGTCGACGCCGTGCTACGGCGTGTTGCCGCCCACCTTCGTCTCCGCGGGGTGTGACGTGGAGCAGGGGCCGCTGTCGGGGCTGCTGGCCCGGCGAGGGCAGGGCGGTGGCGTGCCGGATGCCATCGTCGTGTCGCAGCCGTCGAACCCCTCCGGTGTCTACCTGGCCCGCGAGGAGCTGGTGGCCCTGGCCACCTATGTGGTGGAGCAGCGCTGTCTGCTGGTCTCGGACGAAATCTTCGGACTGGTGAACCTCACCAGCCCCACCGCGGAGACGGTGCCCAGCCCCGTGACGCTGGAAGGCGCGGTACCCGGCATCGGCGCCCGCACGGTGCTGCTGGGAGGACTGTCCAAGGAGTTCGCGGCCGGTGGGCTCCGCGTGGGGTGGCTCGCGACGAAGGACCGGGCGCTGGCCGCGGCGGTGCGTGACAGCGGCCCTGGGGTGCTCCACCTGATGACGGCGCGCGCGGCGGCGTACCTGTATGCGGCATATGCCCGCAGCCCGGATGGCCAGCTGCTGTATCCCGCACGGCACCGCACCCTGCGGTCCTTCCTGGTGAAGATGCGGCGGGAGCTGGCGGAGAAGCGCGAGCTGCTGGCCGGAGCGCTGCCAGGGGATGGGCGCTCGGACGCGGGGGACGCGGGCGGACTCTTCTTGTCGCCGCGGATGACGGCATGGCTGGGGCAGGAGGTCGACGGGGTGCGGCTCACGCCGGAGAACCTTCCTCGCGTGGTGTACGAGCACACGCACGTCGTCCTCAATGGCGGCCCGTGGTGTGGGGATCCGGAGCGGGCGCGGGCCGTGTTCTCGATTCCCCGGGACGCGCTGCTCCGGGCGCGTGAGCAGCTCTTGCGCTTCGGCGCGAAGCTGCGCGGCGGGCCTTCCGAGTCTTGAGGCACGGGCCCCGCACGGACACTGTCCGGGGCCCATCGCTTGCCTCCGACTGAAAGGCGGGTCGCGAGCAGGTGGGGGCGGCCGTCACAATTCCGCCTCCGGAAAGTGGTGCCAGTACCTGGGGGGCGTGGGATGGCCGAGCCGGCGCAGCGCAATGCCATCGAGTTGATGAACGTCCACAAGTCCTTCGGCGCCCAGCACGTGCTGCGGGGCGTGGACCTGGTGGTGCCCACGGGCACCACGTGCGTGCTGCTGGGCGTGTCGGGCTCTGGGAAGACGGTGCTGATGAAGCACCTGGACGGCCTGCTGCGTCCGGACCGCGGCACGGTGCGCGTGGACGGCGAGGACCTGGCCTGGCTGGATGCCGCGGGGCTCGAGCGCGTGCGCCGCAAGATGGGCATCCTCTTCCAGGGCGGCGCGCTCTTCGACTCGCTCACCGTCGAGGACAACGTCGCCTTCCCGCTGCGCGAACGGCTCCATCTGGTGGAGAGCGAGGTGCGCGAGCGCGTGCAGCGGGTGCTGGCGCTGGTGGGCCTGGAGGACGCGGCGAAGCAGCGCCCGGGCGAACTCTCCGGTGGCATGCTCAAGCGCGCCGCCTTTGCCCGTGCCGTGGTGCTGGAGCCGAAAATCCTCCTCTATGACGACCCCACCGCGGGGTTGGATCCGCTGAGGACCCAGTCCGTGGTGGACGTCATCCTCACCGGCAAGCACCGGCTCCATGCCTCGGCGCTCGTCATCACCCCGGACGTGGCCTCCGCCTTCCAGGTGGGTGACAGCCTGGCGCTGCTCCATGAAGGACGCATCATCGAACACGCCCCGCCCGAGGCCTTCCGCCAGTCCCAACACCCCGCGGTCCAGGCCTTCCTCCATGACTGGCTGTCGCGCCGTGCGCGCGCTTCCGGGCATGCCTCACCGCCGCTGCATTGAGCGCGAGGCTGTTCACCGGGGGACACTCATCCCGTCCCCTCGCTGGATGGTGCTGAACCTGTAAGTCCAGCATGCTCAGGAATCCCGGTGCTTTGTCACGCCGGGAGGCCCGTCCGAAGGACCCACGCATCCGGGGGGATGCCACATGCCCAATCTGCTCGACATGCCTCGCCAGGCATTGATGGACCTGCGTTCACGGCTCAGCCATTCGACGCTCGTGTCCCAGCTACCGCGCAACGTCGTGCCGGACAGTCTGTCCCTGTCCAGTCCGGCGCCTCAGGATTTCGCGCTCGCGGACCCGGAGCGGGTGGAGGCATGGCGGAGAGCCTGCGAACGGTATGTGCGGCCCGGGCAGGTCGTCATGGATGCGTGCACCGGAACGGGCCTGCGGACCTTCCTGGCGGCCAGCCGTCAGCCGAAGAAGCTGTACGCGGTGGATGGCTCGCGGCTGCTGGACACGGCGCAGTGGGTGGCGCGCCGCAACGGGCTGGAGCACATCGACTTCGTGCGCGCGCAGCCCTGGCAGTACCAGATGCCGGAGAAGGTGGACGTCCTGCTGCATGAGTTGCTGGGCGATGCCCTCTTCGACGCGGGGCTGGTCCCCCGCATCCTGGACCTGCGCAACCGGGTCCTGAAGCCCGGAGGCCGCATCCTGCCCAACCGCTTCGAGGTCTTCGTGGAGCCGGTGCAGCTGCGGGACGAGGCGTGCATCCCCTTCATCTGGAGCCAGCGCTTCCCCAGCGTGGACTACAGCTGCCTGCAGACGCTGCGCGAGGCGATGAACCCGTCCTACTTCACGCGCGTCATCCGCTCCTACGAGGTGGACCACCTGTTGTGCGACCCGGAGCCCGCCTTCGCCTTCGACCTGGAGACGATGGTGGCCGACGGCCTGCCGCACCGCGTGCGCTTCTCGCGACCAGTGGTGGACGAGGGGCGCGTGGACGGCTTCTGCCTCTTCTACAAGGTGGCCTTCGACGCGGAGCTGTCCTTCAACGTGTCGCCGCTGCGAGGGCAGAACTACGCGGGGATGATGCTCTTGCGCGTGGACTCGCGGGATTTCGAGCGCTTTGAAACGCTGTCCTTCGAACTGGACATGGTGGAGCACGCCGACGTGCGCACCTGGCGCTGGCAGTTCACCTGAGAGCAGAGTTCCCACCCGCAGTGCTGGCGGGTGGACAGCTCCCGCGGCGGGGAGGGTCCGCGGGAGCAGAGGGCGTGGCTAGCTTGCGTTGAGGCATGTCCTCTTCCCGACTCCTCCCTGTCCTGTTCCTGGCGCTGGGCGCCGTGCTTCCAGCCGCGGCCCAGACGTCCTCGTCGCAGCGTCCGCGCACGGTGGCCGGCGTGTGCGGCGCCACCAACTGGGCTTGCGTGGCCGAGTGCATCGACGCCGAGTGCGTCGACACCTGCATGCGTCAGGACTGTGAGCAGGCGCTGGAGCGGCTCAAGGCGTGTACCCAGAAGGCGGGCTGCGCGCCGAACGATACCGAGTGTGGGCCCAAGGCCTGCCTGCCCATCTGCCAGCGCTCCTTCGAGCCCGCCCCGCCCAGCCCCGAGAAGGAGGTCCCGGCGCCGTGCGAGGGCGTGAAGGCACCGGGGGCGGCGCCTCCCAATGCGCTGGTGGGGACCTGGACGCTGGTGGCCGCCAGCCTGCCGGAGGACGAAACCGTGCGGGAGGAGCGCATCGAGCCCCAGCCTCGTTCGGACTACGCGCGCTCGTTGCAGGTGACGCCGGCGGGCTGCTTCGTGCTGCGCACCTCGCTGGAGGCTGCGACGCTGGGGCAGGGCAACTCGCTGGTGGTCCGCGCCTGGGGCACGCTGGACGTGTCGGGCAAGGACCGGGTGCGGCTGCGCACGCGGGACGGCCAGGCGGTGGGCCCGGTGTGTGGCGACAAGCGCGTGATTCCCCTGGCGGGACCGAAGCTCAAGTTTCTGGGGAACGCCTATGTCTGGGACCTGGAGAAAGGCGTCCTCACGTTGATGGTGGACGACGAGACGAAGCAGACCTTCCAGTTCGAACGTGCGACCCCGGAGAGCGGAAAGAAGTAGAACGGCCTTCACCGGGAGGTCGTGAGACATGGCGGCGCAGCAGCGGATGGCGAGTGTGGACGCGCTCTGGTTCCACATGGAGGAACCCGCCAACCTGATGATGATTACCGCCGTGCTCTGGTTCGAGGGCCGGCTGGACTTCGAGCGGTTGAAGACGGTGGTGCGGGAACGGCTGGTGGAGCGCTACCCCCGCTTTCGCCAGCGCGCGGTGGCGGGACTCGTGGGCCTGCCGCAGTGGGAGGAGGTCCCCGAGCTCGACCTGGACTGGCACCTGTCGCGGCTTGACGTGCCCCCGCCCGGGGACCGCGCCGCGCTGGAGTCGCTGGTGGGGGAGTGGATGAGCACGCCCCTGGAGCGCTCCCGGCCGTTGTGGCAGTTCCATGTCATGTCGGCCGCGGACGGGCGCGACGTGCTGCTGGCGCGGCTGCATCACTGTCTCGCGGACGGCATGGCCCTGGCGCGGGTGCTGCTGACGCTCACGGATGGGGCGGAGGCGGAGATGGCCGCCGAGGCGCCCGAGCCCGCGTCGAGGCCTTCAACCGGTGGGCTCGCGAGCTGGGTGCGCGGTGCTCGGGCGGTGGCGGGGACCGCGCGCGCGGTGTGGCGCAAGGGCGCGGAGCTGGCCGCGGAGCCGATTCTCGCGGGCGACCTGCTGGTGCAGGGCGCTCGGGGCGCCGCGGCCATGGGCAAGTTGTTGGTGATTCCGCCGGACCCGCGCACGTCACTGCGGGGGCCGCTGGGGACGCAGAAGCGCGCCGCCTGGTCGGACCCGGTGCCGCTGGAGCGAGTGAAGGCCGTGGGCCGCGCGCTGGGCGGCACGGTGAATGACGTGCTGCTGGCTGCGGTGGCGGGCGCGCTGCGGCGCTACCTGGAGTCGCTGGGCGAGCCACCCGAGGACCTGCACGCGCTGGTGCCCGTGAATCTGCGGCCTCTCGACGTGCCCGTGCCTCGCGAGCTGGGCAACCACTTCGGCGTCGTCTTCCTTCGGCTGCCCGTGCAACTGGGCACGCCTCAGCGCCGGTTGCAGGAGCTGACGCGGCGGATGGAGCGGCTGAAGCGCTCGCCGGAGGCGGTGCTGACCTTCGGCGCGCTGGAGTTGCTGGGGTACACGCCTGCGGCGCTGGAGCGGTGGGTGGTGGATACCTTCGGCGCCAAGGCATCGTTGATTGCCACCAACGTGCCCGGCCCGCGCGCGGCGGTGTCCCTGGCGGGCAGCCGGCTGGAGGGCCTGACGTTCTGGGTTCCCCAGACGGGTCATCTGGGGCTGGGCGTAAGCCTCTTCAGCTACGCCGGGCAGGTGACGGTGGGCGTGGCGGCGGACGCGGGCCGGGTGACCGACCCGCACGCGCTCATCCAGGCCTTCCACGAGGAACTGGATGCGCTCGCGACCGAGCGTGACTGAGGAATGACTACAGCAGCCCGTACTCCTCCAGCTTGTTGTAGAGCGTGCGCCGGCTGATGCCGAGCAGGCGCGCCGCCAGCGTCCGGTTGTCGCCCGCGCGCCTGAGCGCATCCGCCATCGCCTGGCGCTCCATCTCCTTGCGCTGGGACTCCAGTGTCCGGGCGGAGTCCGTGACAGGCACCGTTGGCGTTTCCAGGGCGCTGACGGAAGGCGTCGCGGCAAAGGGTGCCGGGGACAGGCCTGGCTGGCGCGCCAGCTCTTGAAGGACTTCCCGCCCGCCAATCACCTGCGTGTCGGAGAGCACCACCAGCCGCTCCAGGAAGTTCTGGAGCTGCCGCACGTTGCCGGGCCACGGCTGGGCCCGCAGCGCCGCGAGCCCGTCGGGCATGAGGGTGAAGGGCGGGCGCCCGTTCGTCTTCGCGTGGACCTCCAGGAAGTGCAGGGCCAATGGCTCGATGTCGTCCGGGCGTTCGCGCAGGGCCGGTATCCACACGGGCACCACGTTGAGACGGTAGAAGAGGTCCTCGCGGAAGCGGCCTTCCTTCACGCGCTCTTCCAGGGGCTGATGCGTGGCTGCCACGAAGCGGACGTCCACCTTCACCGTGTGCGTGCCGCCCAGCCGCTCCAGCTCGCGCTCCTGGATGACTCGCAGCAGCTTCACCTGGACAGCGGGGGAGATGTCGCCCACCTCGTCGAGGAACAGCGTGCCGCCATGGGCCAGCTCCACGCGCCCGGGCTTGCGCGTGGCGGCGCCCGTGAAGGCGCCCTTCTCGTAGCCGAACAGCTCGCTCTCCAGCAGGGTGTCCGGCAGCGCCGCGCAGTGCAGCTTCACGAAGGGGCCATCCCGCCGGGGACTGGCGTCGTGAACGGCCTTGGCAGCCAGCTCCTTGCCCGTGCCGGACTCGCCGCGCAGCAGCACCGTGGCTGTACCGGCGGCCGCCTTCGCCAGCACGGCCTGCACGTCCGCCATGGCCCGGCTCCGGCCGATGAAGCCGCCCGTGGGCCGCATCTGCTGGCGTGCCTCCTCGCCCTGCGCGCGCAGCAGCGCCTTGCGGACGGTGAAGAGAATCTCCTCCCGGTCGAAGGGCTTGAGCACGAAGTCCGCGGCGCCCGCCTTCATCGCCTCCACCGCCAGCGGCACCGTGCCATGGGCGGTGAGGAGGATGACGGGCACGTCCGGCCAGCCGCGCGACACCTCCGCGAGCACTTGCAAGCCATCCATGCCTGGCATGCGCACGTCGCTCACCACGACGTCCACCGGCTTGCTCGACAGCAGCGCCAGGGCTTCCTGCCCATCGCGCGCCACATGCGTCGTCAGGCCCGCCTGCGTCAGCAGGGCGCCCAGCACCTTGGCCACGGCGGGGTCGTCGTCGACCAGCAGCACCGTGCCTTTCAATGATTCGTTCACGCGGCTTCTCCCACGCCTGTGCCGCCCAGGCTCGCGTCCGTGACGGGCAGGCGCATCCGGACCACCGTACCGCGCCCCTCCCGGCTTGTCAGGAGCACCTCGCCACCGTGCGCTTCCACCACGCGCCGGACGAAGGCCAGCCCCAGGCCGCTGCCCGTGGCCTTGGTGGTGAAGAAGTCGTCGAAGGCACGCTCGCGCGTCCGGGCGTCCATGCCCTCGCCGGTGTCCTCCACCTCCAGGGCCACGTCGGCACCGTCACGCAGCGCGCGCACGGTGAGGGTGCCACCTTGTGGCATCGCCTCGCAGGCGTTGCGCACCAGGTTCTCCAGGGCGTTGGCCAGCAGGTCCTGGTCTCCCGCGCAGGGTGGCAGGCCGGCGGCCAGCTCCCGGACGATGACGACCTTGCCCGGGCTGGCGAAGGCCTGGAGCGACAGCACGCCCTCCACCAGCCGGCGCAGGTCCACCGGCTTTGGCAGGGGCTCCACGCGCGCCAGCCGCTGATACGTGTCCACCACCCGGTCCAGGCGCTCCACCTGCTCCAACAGCAGGTCCAGGAACTCGCCGTGCCCGTCCCATGGCCGCCCGCGCGCGTGCTCCTCCTTGAGGTACTGCGCGGCGCCCTTCATCGCGGCGATGGGGTTCTTGAGGTCGTGCGCCATCTGCGCGGAGAAGCGGCCCAGCGTGGCCAGCCGCTCCAGTCGCTCGCTCCGGCTGACGTAGGCGGTGACGCCCCGGCGGGTCGCCGCCACCAGGCCGAACGTCACCGCCGTGGTGCAGATGATGAGCGTGCCCGCCTGTGCGACGAAGAGCCGCACCACGGCGAGATAGGCCAGCACCCCCAGCCCCGCGATGCCCGCCGCGTGCAGCGCGAGCCGGGGCGCACCCGGGTCGTCCCCGAAGAGGCCGAAGCGCAGCGCCGCGGTGGCCATCACCGGCAAGCCCAGGAGCGTGCCTACGTGGCCGAGCCGCACCACCTCCAGGCCCAGCTCCGCCGCCAGCTCCGTCATCAGCAGGGCCACCACCAGCGTGAGCCCCAACAGCACCAGGCCCGCGCGGGCGCGCTCATCCGGGTGCCGCGAGCGCAGCACGTGCAATCCCAGGAGCGCGAAGCCTCCACCGAGGATGGGAATGGCCAGCGCGGAGACCAACAGCCCGAAGCGCAGCGTGAGTAGGTGCGCCTCCAGCGTGGGCGCGCCCAACGCCACCAGCATGGCGAGCGCCAACACGCCGAAGAGGGCATAGGCGCCGTACATGGCCCAGGCGAGGCTCCGTCGCCGTCCCACGAAGGACAGGATGAAGTGCAGCGCGCACGGCACCGTCATCAGGCCCGCGGTGAAGCCCACCAGCCGCCAGCCGTCCTCGTCCGCGCGCACCAGCGCGAAGCCGGAGAAGTTCCACGTCGACAGGGTGATGGACAGCAGCGACAGCGGCAGCGCCAACGGGCTCTTGCCCACGCGCACCAGGGCCAGGCCCGCCAAGGCGAGCTGGCCCGCGCAGGCCAGGAGGCTGATCCACATCCCACCCGTCATGGGGCGCTCCGATGCAGGGGACTAGAGCATGCCCAGCCGGCGCGCGTTGGCCGGCTCCACCGCCGCGGCCTCCCAGCGGCGCACTGCCTGCTCACGCTCGGCTTCGGCGGCATCCGCGTAGTAGCCCAGCGTGTCGTGCAGCGCGCGGCTCAGCTCCTCGATGGCCGCCAGCCGCACGTCCAGCTCGCGGTGGCGCAGCGCGGAGACGAGCCAGTCCGCGCGGCGGCGGCTGCGATTCTCCGCCCACCACGCCGACCACTGACGCGGGTCCAGTCCCAGCGTGGCGCGCGTCACTTCCCGCAGCGCCTCCGCCGAGGCCTGGGCGCACATCTCGTCGTCGCCGCCCGTGAGGCGGATGAGGCCCTCAATCGCGTCGCGGTCATGCAGCGTGCCCAGGGCGCGCGCGGCCAGCGAGCGGCGCAGCGGGTCGCGGCTGTTCAGCTCGTGGCGCAGGTCGCGCAGGGAGGCGTCCAGCCGGGGCAGCTGCTTGAGCGCGGCGGCGGCCACGCGCGCGGCGCTGGAGATGTCCGGCTCCAGGTCGAACAGACCGCGCAGCACGCCGTCCACCAGCTCCACGTAGGGCAGGTTGCCGGCGGTGAGCAGCGCGAAGTAGCGCGTGTCCGCGTCCTGGGAATCCAGCAGCGGCGACACGGCCTGCGCGGCGGGGCGGCCCAGCCGGGACAGCGCGCCGGGGATGGGGCCTAGCTCGTCCGCCTCGGGCAGCTCCACCACGGGCAGCCGGCTCCAGGCAGTGGGGCCGGGGAAGTGCTGGGCCAGCACACGGGCGCTGGCCTCGGGCGAGCGCGCCAGCTCCGCCATGGCGTTGGCGCGCTGCGCGGCGTCCGGACCGGTGAGGCGGCGCAGCAGCGGCGCGAAGTCCGGCGGCGGGCGCTCCTCTTGCGACTGCGCGCGCGGCGGCAGCGCGGCGGCGCGGCCCATGTTGCCGGTGGCACCACGGCCGAAGAAGGGGCTCCAGCCCAGGCCGGCGACCACCGCGGGGGCCGGCGCGGGCGCGGGGGCCACGGGCAGGTCCACGTCGATGGTGAGCTCCATCTCGTCCGGCGCGCGCAGCTCCGACACGCGCTGCTTGCGGAAGAGGATGAGCTCCTGGAAGGCCGCCGGCAGGTCCTGGCAGAACAGGATGTAGTCGGACAGACGGCGCTGGCTGATGGGCCGCTGGCCGCAGTCACCGTAGAGGATGGCCACCAGCCGGCCCTTCACCTCGACCGGGTACAGGAAGACGGTGCGCGGCGTCTGGCGTCCGAACAGCTCCAGGTAGTGCCGCGTGAGCGCGTCCGGGGGCAGCGGGCCCGCGTAGCTGCCGCGGGTGACGGCCACCGTGCGGAAGACGCTGCTGGCATCCAGCGGGATGGACACCTGCGTGAGCTGCTCTCCCGCCATGCCCTCGCCGCGAGCCTCCAGGCCCGTGGCGCCGCCCCGCAGCACGGCGAAGGAGGCGACGTAGTCGAAGGTCCGGCGGCCGAAGCGCAGCGCGACGTCGATGAGGCGGTCGCGGTCCTTGGTGGCTTCCTTCAGCGCGGCGCGCGCCTGGGCCAGCGTCCAGTCCGGTACGTCCTGGCTCGAGGGCGGAGCCGGGGGACGGCTCTCCAGGGAGGCGGGCTTGGGGCGGGGCGGCGGCGCGTTCTGCGCGGCGCCGGGGTTCGGGAAGACGAGGAACGCGGGCTCGCTGCGCGGAGCCGCCGCGGGCTTCGGAGGCGGCGCCACCGGCGTGGCGAAATGCAGCGTGGGCGGCGCGGTCGGCTGCGCCGGCGCGGGAGGCCACACCTGCGGCGTCCCGGTGGCGCCGGCCTGGGCCGGAGGCCACACCTGGGGCTGTCCCGAAGCGGGGGCTGCCGTGCCGGACTGCGCCGGTGCGCGTGCTCCCTGCGGGGCCGGAGGGGCGGAGGGCGCGGCCGGCTTGGGGGCGGGCGCCGTCACGGGGGCTCTGGGAGGGAGCGTCGCCGCAGGGGGGCTCGCCGACGTGGGGGGATTCGCGCTGGACGGCGCCGTGCCCGGGGCTGGCGCGAAGGGCAGCACCGGAATCTGCGCGGCCTGCGGGTTGGGACGCTGCGCCGGACGCGCGGGCGCTTCGGCCTGCGGCATGTTCAGTCGCAGCGGTGCCCGGACGAAGGCGGGAGGCCCTGGCGGCGGAAGGGGTTCGGTGCCCGGCGTGAGGGCTTCCGGCGGAGGCGGGGGCGGCCGCTGGGGGCTCGCGGGGGCCTCGGGACGAGGGGCCGCGGCGCTGGTCTCCACGGCGAGGGGCTCTTGCGCGACGGAGCGAGCCAACCGCTCCACCATGTCCGCAGTGAGCGACTCCTCTTCCATGGCCGCGGCGGGCGGCGGTGGCGGCGTGGCCGCCTGGGCTTCCGGATCCAACGCCGCCGCGAGCTTCGCGAAGCGCGGGGCCAGGGGCTGGCGGTAGATGGTGGAGACCCACTCGCGGACGCGGACCTCGGTGGCCACCCAGAGTTCGAGCGGCTTGCCCAGGAGGAAGCCGACCTCGTCGAGCTCCTTCTTGGGCACCGGGTAGCCGCTGGCGACGTGCAGCGTGTTGCCGTCCAGGGACAGGGGGACGACGCACAGGCGCTCGGCGATTTTGGGCGGGATGAAGGAGGCGACTTCGGGATTGGGCTCGAAGTCCATCAGGTTCACCGGCATGAAGCCGGAGACCTCTCCGAGCATCGCGAGCACATCCGCCTCGCTGGCGACGCCCTGCTCCAACAGCACGGAGTCCACCTGCCCGCCCAGGGTCTGGTGCTGACGCAGCACCTCCCCCGCCCTCTCCTGCGTGAGAAGCATGCGTGAGACGAGGAACTGGGCGAGACGGGCGGGCATGTAGGACGCGGCATCTTACGGCCGCGGCCGCAAGGCACAATGAGCCGGTGGTTCAGCTCGGTTGAACGACGAAGGTGGACGTCAGCTTGTCATGAAGCGTCTGCCCGCGCCGGTCGAAAAGCGCCATCCAGAAGCCACCAAGGAAGAAGACGAAGGACACGCCGGAAAGCAGGGCGCGCACGATGGCTCGTCCCGGTGCCGGGGCGATCCCATGTGTGTCCACCAGCCGCAGCCCCAGGACCAGCCGTCCGAGCGTCCGGCCGTTCCAGAGGAAGGCCGCCACCGCGCAGTATACGAGCGCGAGCACCAGAACGAGGAAAAACCCGGGCAGGAGGATGGTGTGGAAGGCGCGCAGCCAGGCCACGAAGGCATCAAACCCCGTCAGCCCCGCTTCCGGCGTCTTCAGCCCCGTCACCGACGAGGCAAGGGTGATGTAGAGCGCCGCCACGCCGGCGATGGCCGCCGTGTCGATGGTGAAGGAGAGCAGCCGCCGCCACAGGGAGGCCGGGCGGGCGCGCACTTCCGTGACGCCCGAGGCGGACTTGACCTGCGCCTTGGACGGGGGCGCCTTGATGGCCTCGGCGCGCGCCACCCCCACGGACACGCCGGGGAGGAGCGGCTCCATGTGCGGCAGGGCCGAAGGGGCCGCGGCCGGGGACTCCATCGGCGGGAGACCCGTGGAGGCGGCTTCCGCGTGCTCCATGCGAGGCAGTCCGGAAGTGGACGCGGCGGGGGGCGCCGCCTGCTCCATGCGGGGCAGGCCCGCGGGAGGCGCCGCCTGTTCCATGCGGGGCAGGCCAACGGGCGCGATCGCCGGAGCCGCCAGCTGTGCCGGGGCCTGCGGGCGCGGCGCGGGCGCCACCGGCGGCGTTCCATAGGCCGGCGTCATGGGAGAACCCGTCGCGGGCTGGGGCTGAGCGGCGCGCGGCGCGGCGGCTCCTGGCTGAGGCGGGCGCGGCGCGGCGTGAGGCAATGCGGCTCCCGCATGCGGAGGTGCAGCGCCAGGCTGCGCGGACCGAGGTGCGGCCTGCTGAGGCGCGGTGGCGCCCGGCGGCGAGGCGTGGGGGAGTGCGGCACCGGGCTGCTGAAGCGCGGCGGCACCGGGCTGCGCGGCGCGGGGCGCAGCCTGCTGGGGCGCGGCTACGGGCTGAGCGGGACGAGGCGCGGCGACACCCGGCTGAGCGGCGCGAGGCGCGGCGACACCCGGCTGAGCGGCTCCGGCCTGCTGAGGCGCGGCGGCACCGGGCTGCGGGGCGCGGGGCGCGGCCTGCTGAGGCGCGGCGGCCCAAGGGGCAGCGGCACTCGGCTGCGCGGCACCGGCCTGCTGGGGCGCGGCACCCGGCTGCGCGGCGCGGAGGGCGGCGGCACCCGGCTGTTGTAGTGGCCGGGGCGTGGCGGCGGGCTGCGCCGCGCGAGGCATGGCGGGGCCCGGCAGCGGCGTGGACAGGGGGGCGACGGAAGGGGGCGGCGGCGGCGCATGCTGCGCCAGGTCGGCGAACGCGGGCGTGCCCGGGAGCGTCGACAGCTCTTCCTCGCGTTGCTCCGTGCGGCGGTCGATGCGGATGTCGCGATCGAGGAGGCTGGGCACTCCGGGTGAGCGGACAGTGACGGTGTCGCAGGCCGCGCACTCACCCACGGGTGGAAGCATGGCACCGCACTTCAAGCACTTGGACAACGGACTCCTCCCGGCTGGACGACTGCTACATGAAAAGACAGCCATGAGCCGGGGGCAAGAAAAGTGCGAGCCCCCGAGGTCCCTCGCTCGAAGGACCGTCAGGGGCTCATCACCGTGTCATGCGCGTGTCCCACGGGGGACATCGCGTGGAGAGTCCTTCACTCTCAGGCATGTACCCGTCGCCGCCCGGCTGCGCCCACCAGCAGGAGCACGACGATTGCGCCAATCACCGACATGATGATGCCTGAAGGCCTCAGGTCGAAGAGCCGACCATCACGCTGGAACAGCGAACCGACAAGGCCGCCCACGAGCGAACCGACCATGCCGAGCAAGGTCGTTGCGATGAGCCCCATGCTCTGCTTCCCGGGGAGGATGGCGCGGGCGATGAGACCCGCGATGAGGCCGATGACGATGAATGCGATGATCCCCATGAGTGTCTCTCCTGTGTTGAGGGTCCCCCTGAGGTCCCCTACGGCAGAAACGTAGGAATCATCTTCGGACAGTGTGAACCGCCCACGCCGTGCGGTCGGCTGCCCCCCTACTACCCGAGTTCGCCGTCCAGGTGCATCATCACCGCCAGCGCCGCGAGCGCCGCCGTCTCGGTACGGAGGATGCGCTTGCCCAGGGTGACTGGCCGCGCGCCCAGGGCCTTCAAGGCGTCCACTTCTTCACGCGCAAGCCCCCCTTCGGGGCCAATCACCAGTGCCACGGCGGTGCCCGCGCCCGCGGCCCGGAACGCTTCGCCCAGGGGCACGGCCGACTCTTCCTCGTCGAGCACGAGCAGCACGGTGCCCGCGGGCAGCGAGCGAGCCGCATCCAGCAGTGGAGCGGGCGTGGCCACGCGTGGCACGTCGTTCCTGCGGCACTGCCGCGCGGCCTCCTCGACAATCTTCGTCCACCGGGAGGTGCGCTCCTCCGCGCGCTTGGGCTCGAGCTTCACGACACTTCGCGCCGTGGCCACGGGGTGGAAGTCGGTGGCGCCCAGCTCGGTGCCTTTCTGGAGCACCAGCTCCAGCTTGTCGCCCTTGGGCAGCCCTTGAAGGATGCTGACCTCGCGGCGCGGGGGGGCCACGCGCGCGGTGCCCAGCGTCACGCGCACGACATCCGGCGTGACGTGGGCGACGCGGGCCTCGAAGGCCCGGCCCTTCCCGTCGAAGACCTCCAGCGCGTCGCCTTCCTCCAGCCGCAGGACATGCAGGAGGTAGTGACGACGCTCGCCGGTCAGCTCCACTTCAGCGGGAGCGGGCTCGGGCAACGGGGCGAAGAGGCGGACCAAGGCGATTTCTCCAGAGCGCGGGGGGCTGGACTCTGACCCTGGGGGCCACCGACTTCAAGGTGTCAGGTCGGCAGACAGTTGCTCCGTACGCGTCCTGGCAGGCGCAAAAGATGCGCTGACTGCGGAAGCCTGGGGCGCTCGCTGTCCGTGGGGGAGTTGAGGCACGATAGCGGGCAGTGCTCGTCACCATGCGCCGCAGCGACAAAGGCACATCACACTCCAACGAAGATGTGGTGCTGGCAACCAGCTCGCTGCAGGGCGAGCGCCGCGTGGCCATCGTCCGCGTCCTGGTGGTGTTGCTGATGGTGGTCAGCCAGGTCGTCATCGCCTGGGGCGGCGGGGAGACGTACTCGGCACCGGTGGACGGCGTGCGCCTGCAGGCGATGGCCGCGTACGTGCTCTTCTCCGTCGTCGCCATCGTCGTGCTGCTCCTCCAGAAGCCGCACCCGAACCGGGCCCGGTGGTTGCCCGTGCCCACGGCGCTGGCGGACACCAGCTTCTTCTCCTTCATGGCGTGGCACACCTGGCGCATCTCCGGCGTCTTCGATGCCGGCATGTTGTGCGCCAGCCTGGGCATGGTGCTGGCGTTCTCCGTGGTGCGCTACTCGTGGTGGCACGTGCTGCTGTCCACGGTGTTGTCCAGCGGTGCCTACGCGCTGGTCGCGTGGATGACGGGGCACGGCTCGGTGGCGCGCACCAGCTTCGTCCTCATCTGCTACGCGGCCCTGGGCGCGCTCATCGCGCTGACGAACTCGGACGTGGGCGGCATGTTCCTCAACCTGCGCCGCCGCGACGGCCTGTCCCGCTTCCTGCCCCGGCAGGTGGTGGAGCGGGTGATGCAACTGGGGGATGACTCCCTCCAGCCGGTGCAGCGCGACGTCACCATCCTCTTCAGCGACATCCGCGACTTCACCACGCTGAGCGAGACGCTGGAGCCGGGACAGGTGCTGGAGTTGCTGGACGACTACTTCGGGCACATGGCCCACATCGTCATGGCGCGCCACGGCATCGTGAACAAGTTCCTGGGTGACGGGATGCTCGCGTGCTGGGGCGTTCCGGATGCGCGCGAGGACCACGCGGAGCTGGCCATCCGGGCGGCGCTCGACATGCGCGCCAAGCTGGAGGACATCAACGCCCAGCGCGTGCAGCGAGGCCTGCCGCCGCTGCGCATCGGCATCGGGCTGCACACAGGCATGGTGGCGGCGGGCATGCTCGGCGGCGCCGAGCAGCACGAGTACACCGTCATCGGTGACGCGGTGAACCTGGCGTCTCGCGTGGAGGGCCTCACCAAGTCACACGGCGTGGACATCCTGGTGAGCGAGCGGACGTGGCAGATGAGCGGCGGGCACTTCATGGGCGAGCGCCTGGGCGAAGCGCACGTGAAGGGCCGGCGGGAGTCCGTGGTCGTCTACTCCCTGCACGGCCCGCGCACCCATGAGGACGTACCGCCCGTACTCAAGGCCGCGGCGGGCACGTAGCGCCTTGCCGCGGCTTGGGCGCTCAGGCGGGCTGTGACACGCCGGGGCCCGTCGTCACCTCGGCCCGCAGCGTCTGCTTCATGCCCAGGGAGAACAGGGCCACGGTGAGCAGGTAGACGGGCTCGATGAAGAAGAGCAGGGGCCCGCCCAGGGACAGGCCATGCGTCTTCTTCTCGAAGACGACGTGCGCGCCGACGACGAGCGCGAAGCGCACTGCCATGACGCCCACCGCCACCGCGGCGGCGGTGCCCACCGGAAACCTCGCGACGACGGCCTCCGCAGCGAGCAGCGTGGGCGCCAGGGGCAGTGCCATCAGCAGCCCCGCCGTCCACTCCAAGGAGAGGGCGTAGAGGACCACCGCGAGCAGCAGCACGTGCGCCGCCGTGAGCGCCACGTCACCCACGGGCATCCGGACGAAGCTGAGCGGAACGAGCAACGCGAAGATGAACATGTAGGCCCCCACGAAGTGCACGGCGCGGCTGACGCCGTTCTCATGCAGGGGCAACCAGACGCGCAGCTTGTCGGCGAAGCTCGTCATGGCGTGGGACTACGCGCGGACCGGCGTGGTGGCGGCCTGTTGCTGCGGCTTGAGGACGTAGTCGCCCAGGAGCACCGCCACGAAGAAGAGCGGACCCACCAGCGCGTGCACCAGGTTGGTGAGGAAGGAAGGCGACTTCTTCTCCCACACGCTGTGCCCGGCCAGCTGCACCAGCCACGCGAACGCGGCGATGACCACCACGCTCCACGTGGGCATCATCCGGCCCACCGGGAAGCACGCGGCCATGAAGAGCACCACGATGATGCCCAGCTTCACGTCGGCGCGCAGGTACCAGACGGTGGCCAGGGCCAACACCACCATGCCCAGCGTCAGCGAGCCGCCGGGAATCGCGGGCACCGCCAGCAGGTGCACCCAGTCCAGCATCGCGACGATGTGGAGCACGATGAGCGGGATGGCGATCTTGTGCGTCAGCCGGTTCGTCGGGTGCTGATGCGAGGAGTAGTACTCGTCGAAGAGGGCGACCACATGGGGCTTGAGCATGCGTCCTCCGGAAGCGAAGGGGTGTGGATGCTCCGCAGCGTAGGGGAAGTGGCGCCGGGTTTCCTGGCCGCGGACGCCAATCTCCTGGCCGAGCACGCCACCCGGGCTCAGCCCGCGTCAGGCCTTTCGCGCCAGACGCGGGGCGTCATGCCCGTCCACCGCTTGAAGGCGCGGTCGAAGGTGCTCAGCTCCGAGTACCCCAGGAGGAAGGCCACCTCGCTGACCCCCAGGTGCGCGTCCCGCAGGTAGTCGAAGGCCAGCTCACGGCGCACTGCGTCGACCTCGTCCTGGAAGGACGTGGCGTGTTCGGCGAGCCGGCGCTGGAGGGTGCGGGGGCTGACGTGGAGCTGCCGGGCTACATCGCCCATCTGCGGCGCTCCGTCCCGCAGGGAGGCGCGGAGGGCGTCGCGGACCTGTTGCAGGAAGGGGGGCGTGGGGGGCGCTGACGGCGGCTCGGCGGCGGGTGTGCCGGCGGCGCGCTCCAGGACGGAGAGGAGGACGGGGTCCGCGTCCACCACGCGCAGCGCCAGCGTGGCCGCGTCCAGCGTCAGGGCGTTGCGGCCCGCGTCGAACGCCGGGGTGACGCCAAAGTGTTCCTCGAGCGGGCGGAGGTCCGCGGGTGCGGGGTGGGCGAAGGAGACGTGGCGCGGATTCCACGGGTGTTCGGTGAGTTGGCGCCCGACGTGGACGAAGAGGGCCAGTCCGAACTCGCTGGCGTGGCGGCCGTAGGCCAGGGGCTCGCCGGGGATGCCGTAGACGAAGGTGCCGCTGCCGTCCGCTGCGTCCTGGAAGGAGGCTCGCCAGGCGGGCTCCAGCAGCGCCATGTACCGGGCCAGCGCGCGGAAGGTGTCGCGGACGGTGGGGGAGGCCCGGGCGATGTACTCCACCAGTCCGTAGTTTCCGCGCGGGACTCGCTGCGCCACGTGCAGGCCGAGGAAGGCGTCTCCGGACAGGGCCTCGGCCGCGTCGAGGAAGGCGTGCAGGGTGGCCAGCGGGAGGGTGACTTCGGGCAGCGCGCTCGCGTTGACGGGCAGCCCGAAACGCTCCACCAGCGGGGACGGGTCGCGCCCCGTCGCGCGCAGGTAGGCGAGCATCGGTCCCACGAGCTGGGAGCGGACGTCGGTTGGTGGCCGGGAAGGGGGCGGCGTCTCCACGCGGGCGGGACGCTACCGTGTCTCGAGCGCGGGGCCCACCACCCTGGCGAGGCGCCTGCCAGTGCGGGCATGCCTAGAGTGGGGGCATGGACAATCTGGCTCACTCGCTCGTCGGCGCGTGGATGGCGGAGGCGGGGCTGAAGCGCACCACGCCGCTGGCCACCGCGACGCTCGTCATCGGCGCCAACCTGCCGGATGTCGATGGCCTCGTCACCCTGGCGGGCTCGGATGCTTCGCTCTACTGGCGCCGGGGCTGGACGCACGGTGTGCTCGCCCTGGCCTTGTGGCCCTTTGTTCTCACCGGGTTGATGCTGCTCTGGGACCGGTACGTGCGCAGGCGCAGGCATCCGGACCTGCCGCCGGCTCGCTTCGGGCCACTGCTGGTGTTGTCCACGTTGTCGGTGCTGAGCCACCCCGCACTGGATTGGCTCAACACGTATGGCGTCCGACTGCTGATGCCCTTTGACGGCACGTGGTTCTACGGCGACGCGCTCTTCATCATCGACCCGTGGGTGTGGCTGCTCGCGGGCGCCGCCGTCATCATGGCGGATGCGCGCACGCGCAGGTCCGCCGCGGGGTGGGTGGTGCTCGGAGTGGCCTCCACCGCGCTCATCATGGTTCCCGCGTTCGTCCCGTGGCCCGCGAAGGTGATGTGGGCCGTGGGCGTGGCCGCCATCGTCTGGTTGCGGCTGCGTGGGACCCACGTCCTCTCCGCGCAGCGTGTGGCCCGGGTCTGCGGCGTGGGCCTGTTGCTCTACCTGGGGGCCATCTTCGTGGGCTCGCAGGTGGCCGCGCCGCGTGCGCTGGAATGGCTCCGCTCGCAGAGCCTCCCCGTGGAGCGCGCCATCGCGGGACCGCTGCCGGCCAACCCCTTCGTGCGGGACATCATCGCCTTGGGGCCGGACCGCTACCACTTCGTCCGAGCCGACTTCCTGGCGGACGACGCAGGCCGCTTCCGCATCAGTGACGCCAGCGTGCCGCGTGAAGCCCAGCCTGGGCCCGTCATCCAGGCCGCGTTGTCGGCGCCGCAGATTCGAGGGCTGGCCAACTGGCTGCGCCTGCCCACGTATCAAGTGGATGAGCGCGCCGATGGATGGCGCGTCACCATCCGCGACGTCCGTTACTCCCGGATGCAGAGCGGCGGCTTGGGCACGGCGGTGGTGGTGCTGGATGGTGCGCTGCGCCCCGTCCGGGTCGAACGGCCGTAGGGGCATGTCCTCCGCCGCTCGCGATGCCGGGCGGGAGGTGGAGCCGGTGTCAAGGCAGGCGCCTGCGAGCGATGCCTGGCACCCCAGGGCCGCCGTCCCCGCGCATTCCTCACGGGGACGGCGCCCGGCGTTTCACTCAGCGCTGCAGGTCGATGCGCACCCATTCGCCCTGGGTGGCGCCGGTCAGCACGGTGAGGCCCAGGTTGCGGTAGGCGGCTTCCACGTCCGCGCGCTGGTGGGAGAGAACACCCGCCAGCACGAGCCGGTCCTTGGTCTTCGCCACAATCAGTGGGGCCAGCTCGATGAGCGTGTTGGCCAGGATGTTGGCGAGCACCAGGTCGAAGGTGCCCTCCACCTGGGTCAGCTCCTTGCCGGAGACCTCGATGTCCGGCGTGCCGTTCTCCGCCTGGTTCTCCTGCGCCAGCTCCACGGAGATGGGGTCGTTGTCGGTGGCCACGGTGCGGCCCGCGCCCAGCTTCTTCGCGGCGATGGCCAGCACGCCCGTGCCGGTGCCCACGTCCAGGACTGCGGCGCCCGGGTGCTCCGCCATGTACGCGTCCACCGCGGCCAGGCACAGGGACGTCGTCGGGTGGTCGCCGGTGCCAAAGGCCATCTTCGGCTCAATCACGAGCTGCACGGTACCCGCGGGCGCGTTCGCCTTGTCCCACGGCGGACCGACCCACAACCTGCCCACATGCACGGACTTGATGAGCGACTTCCACTCGTTGCTCCAGTCCTGCTGGGGCTGTTCATCCAAGGTGAGCTTCGCCTCGGGGAAGGATTCCGCTACCTCGTCACGGGCGGACTCGGCCGTGTCGCGCTCGTCGAAGTAGCCAATGATGATGGCCTCGCCAGGGTTCGGTCCGCGCACGCCCGGCATGAGGGGCGCTTCGCGGTCCCGCACTTCGAGGCCCAGCGCGCCCGACTCGTGGAGGAGGTCCTGTACGGCCTCGGACGCTTCCTCGGGCAACTCCACTGTGAGTGACAGATAGGTCTGGGACATGCGGGCCCTTTAATCCCAGCGTGGCTAGCGTGGAAGCGCCGTGAGACGCCTCATTCGCTGGTGGCCCCTGATCTGCCTGACTGCCTGCTCTGGTCCAGACGCGCCGGATGCCGCGGTCTGTCGGGATGTCGTCGTCCGGCTTTGCCGGTCGGCGGCGGCCTGTCCCGGCGTGGCGGTGCAGTTTGACCTGGGGCTGAGCTGCGAGGCCACCCTCCTCCAGCGGACGGGCTGCGAGGGCGACGCCTTTGCCTTCGCAACTCCCTCGCGGGAGCGCGTCTTGGAGTGCCGCGAGCCTCTGCTCAGCTGGGGCACGTCCACGGACCATCCCCCGACCTGTGCGGACGCGACGCGGTTTCTCACCGAGTGCCCGGACGTCGCGGGCTTCTTCCGGGAGGGCCAACCATGAAGCGTCTGGGGGCGGCGGTGTTGGTGATGGCGGTGGGGTGCGCGCCGCTGGACGTGGAGCGGAGGACGGAGCGCGGGCCGCTCTTGCGGACCTACTCCCAGGAGAAGGCGCTGAACGAGCGCATCCCCTTCGCCACGACGCAGGTGCAGTGGCCCCAGCTCACGCTGGCGTTCTCCTCATCGAACATCTGCCGCACCGAGCAGCATGGGGAGTACGCGGAGGACATCATCTCCACGCACAGCAACACGGGCGCGGCGGCGGCGGTGAGCACCGGAGGCATTCTCACGGTGCTGGGCGGGACGCTGCTGGTGGGGCGCACGCTGTTCTCGGACACGCCGAACCGCTCCGCCATCGATGAGCAGGGCCGTTACGGCGCCTCCAGCCGCGACGTCGCCACGGGGTGGGGTTTGGGGCTGCTCATTGTCGGTGTACCCGCGGTTGTGGCCGGCATCGTCCAAATCTCCCGCGGCGGCGAGACGCGGGAGACGCGCAAGACGGATGAGTTGCTGTCCTTGCGCGAGGTGCCCTGCCAGCCCAAGCCCGTGGACGGCGTGGTGGAACTGGCGGGAGGGCCGGGCCCGCAGCCTCCACCCCGGCTCACCCTCAACGGGGCGCTGGTGCTGACGGCGGACGAGGTTCGGCGGCTGTCCTTCGTCGGACTGGCGCTGGATGGCACGCCCGTCACGCTGGAAGAAGAGGACCTGGACCGGCTGGAGACCTTCCGCACCTGCGCGACGCTGCTGGCCACGCCGGTGGACCCGGAGGCGCTGGCCGGAGAGGCACGCTCACACCCGGACCGACTGCGGATGAAGCGGGAGCTGGCACGGGGCTGCACGACGCTTCCGGGCGCTCCGGCACAGCCCCTGCTCGAAGCCATCGAAGGCGCCCTCGGGAGCACCGCCCTCTAGGGGCGGCGCGTCTTCCCGAGGGACACCGGGTCGCTACGGGCCGACGATGGCCAGCGCGCTGCGGTCGAAGTTGATGATTCTTCGCGCCACATCGCGCACGTCGTCCGCCGTCACCTTGGCGACGTGGTCCGCGTAGTGGAGGAAGTTCTCCAGGCCCAGGCCGTAGCAGGTGTCCAGCGCCAGCACCGCCGCACGCGAGCCGTTGCGCTGCAGGCCAATCTCGTGCGTGCCAATGAGGTGCTGCTTGGCGCGCGCGAGCTCCTCGGCGGGGATGGGCTCGTCGCGCACGCGCTCCAGCTCCGCGCGGATGCCGGCCAGCGCCGCGTCCACCTTCTCAGGACTGGTGCCCATGTACGTGGCGAAGTAGCCCGGATCCACGCCTTCGATGGCGAACGAGCTGACGCTGTATGCCATGGAGCGCTTGTCCCGCAGCTCCACGAAGAGCCGCCCGCCCTGGCCGGACAGCACCGTGGAGAGCACCTCCAGCGCGTGCTGCCACGGGTCGCCCACCCGGCCGCCCGGGAAGCCGAGCACCAGGTGCGCCTGGGCCCGCGCCAACACCTTCTTCGCCTCGCGAGGCCCGTCCAGCGGCGCCTCCAGGGGCACCTTCGGCGGCGGGGCCGCCTTTCCGCGTGACGTGCCGAAGTACTCGCGCGCCAGGGCCATGACCTCGTCCACCTTCACGTCACCCACCACGCTGAGCGTCAGCTGCGACGGGTCCATGTGCGCCGCGTGCCACGCGCGCAGCAGCTCCGGCGTCAGCTTCTCCACGGACGCCTGCTCACCCGAGGTGGGCAGCCGGTAGGGGTGCGTGCGGTAGATGGTCTTGCTGAACAGGTCGAAGGCCACGCTGGACGGCTTGTCCTCGCGCGTGAGGATGTCCTGGAGCAGCAGCGTGCGCTCGCGGGCGACCTCGGCCTCCGGGAACGAGGGATTCAGCAGGCAGTCCGCGAAGAGACGGAAGGCCGGCTCGAAGTGGCGCGACAGGAACTCGCCGCGCAGGCCCACCGAGTTGCGTCCGCCCTGGCCACCCAGGCTGCCCGCGTACGCGTCGATGAGGTCGGAGACCTCCTCCGCGTCGTGCGTCGGCGTCCCCCGCGTGATGCTGCGGGTGAGCAGCGTGGTGATGCCGTTGTCCTCCGGCGTCTCGTAGCGCAAACCGCCCGCGAAGGCGGCGCGAATGGCGAACAGCGGCACCGCGGGCTCCACGCGCACGACAATCGTCGCGCCCGACGGCAGCTTCTCCGTGATGATGTCGCTGGGGCCAGAGCCCGCGCCCTTCAGGATGCGCACCGGCGAGTCACTCACGGCCACCTTGCGCGGCTTGCGCTCGGGCGGCGCCGCGGCGGGCTCGCGGTCCACGGCATCCAGCACCTCGTGGACCTGCGCCTCCGTCAGCGGCGTGCCCTCCGGCAGCAGGCCGGTGACGACGGCGCGGTCGAAGCGCAGGTAGCGCTCGGCGGCGGCGCGCAGGTGCTCGGGCGTGAGGTTGCGCACGGCCTCGTAGTAGCGGGCCTCCGCCTCCAGGCTGCCCATGCCGGACTGGTAGAAGCCCATCTTTCGGGCCACGCCCTGCACCGTCTCGCGCTGGTACACGGCCTCTGCTTCCACCAGCGCCTTGGCCGTGGCCAGCTCCTCCGCCGTCACCGGCGTGGCGCGCAGCGTGGCCAGTCCCCGCGCCGTCTCCTCCAGCGCCCGGACGGCGTTGGCGGGCTGGAGCGTCAGCGACGCGGAGAAGATGCCCGGGTCCGTGGGCGTATAGGCGAAGGTGTGGATGTCGTTGACCAGGTTCTGGCGGCGCTTCACCTCGCGCACCAGCCGGGACGCGTCGCCCTGGCCGGCAATCATCGCCAGCACGTCCAGCGCGGGCACGTCCTCGTGGTCCGCCTGGGGAATCCCAAAGGCCAGGTGGAGGTAGGCCTCCTTCACCTCGTCCGGGCGCAGCAGGACGCGCCGGCCCGCGGCCACGGGCTCTGGGGCGCGCGCTACCCGGCCCTCATACGGCCGGCCCCAGTCGCCGCCGAAGATGTCGTCCACCCACTCGCGCAGGTCCGCCTCGCGCAAGTCTCCCGCCACCGACAGCACCAGGTTCTTCGGCGTGTAGTGACGGTGGTAGAACTCCAGCACCTTCTCCCGCGTGAAGCCGCGCACGCTCGCGTCGGTGCCGATGACGGGCAGCCGGTAGGGGTGCACCTGGTAGGCGGTGGAGAAGAGGTCGCGCGAGGCACGGCGGGACGGCGTGTCCTGGCTGCGCTTGATTTCCTCGCACACCACCTCGATTTCGCGCGACAGCTCGTCCGCGTCGAAGGCCGACCGGCGCACCGCATCGCCCAGGATGTCCAGGCCCATCCGGGCGAACTGGCTGGCGATGACGATGTGGTAGACAGTTTGGTCGTAGGAGGTCCAGGCGTTGATTTCGCCGCCGTGGGACTCCACGTCCCGGGCGACCTCACCGGGGCCGCGCCGCTCGGTGCCCTTGAAGAGCATGTGCTCGTGCAGGTGGGCCAGCCCCGCCTGGTCCGGCCGCTCGTCGGCGCTCCCGGCCTTGACCCAGACCTGGAAGGCCGCGACCTTGGCGGCGTGCTGCTCCTCGAAGACAACGGTAAGCCCGTTGGGTAGCGCGTAGCGGATGGCCATAGAAACTTCCGAAGCTGTCACCGGCCCACCGAGAGGGCAAGGCGAGGTGTGATGTTTTCCCTCACTGGCTAACGCCCGGGAGCCTCGGCGTCGAGGGGACTGTACGGCTGCCGTCCGACCGGATGGATGGACTTCGGACGCGCCCATGCCCACGCGTCTCTGGTGGTGAGCCCGTCCGGGGGGTAACCTGCGCCCGCCCATGCCGTCACCTCCGGAAGAGGTGGATCCGCTCGCGGACCTGCGCGAAAGCCTGGACCTGGAAGACACCGGTGCCTCGGTGGCCCCCGCCGCCCCCGCCCCCGTGGCCTCCAGGCCCTTGCCAAAGCCACCGCCCTCGGCTCCACCGCCCGCCGCTCCGCCTCCGTTGCCGCCGCGCCGCCCGGCCGCCCCCCTGGCCGCCGTGCCCAAGGGCACGGGAGTGCCCGCGTCCCCGAAGGCGCCCGCGTCCCCGGCTGCCGCTGTTGCTGCCCCCGCCGTCCGCGCCGCGCGGGCCCCGGGGAATGATCCATTCGGTGAGCCGCCCGAAATCCGGATGCCCATGGGCGGCTCGCCCGAGGACAAGCTGGAGTATTTCCGGGCCGTGGTCCGCCAGAAGACGGAGACGCTGGCGCGGGCCCGCACGCTGTACGCGGAGCGCGACGGCGAGCTCAACGGCGTGAAGCAGTCGCTGACGCTGGCGCGCAAGGAGCTGGCGGAGTCGAAGGCCAGTGTCTCCGCCTTCCAGGAGGAGCTGGCCCGGGCGGCGGCGGAGTCCCAGTCGCGGCTCGCCAGCCTCCAGGAAGAGCTCACCGCGGTGGAGGCGGACCGCAAGGACCTGTCGCGCGCGCTGGCGGAGGTCGAATCCGACGTGCCGCGCCTGACGGCGGAGCTCCAGGAGGAGCGCGAGGCCCGCGGCGCGGTGGCCGAGGAGCTGATTGGCGCGAAGGAGGCGCTGTCGCTGGCCCAGGACCGCGTGGCGGAGCTGGCCGCGGAGAAGTCCGAAGCCCAGGGCGCCCTGGAGGCCGTCCAGGAGCAGTACCAGCAGGCCATCGCCGACGTGGAGCGGCTGACCACCGACCTGGAGGCCGCGTCGGCGGAGAAGGACTCGCTGAGCCTGCGCGCCGCGCAGCTGGAGGCCGCGCTGGCGGAGGCCCAGTCCGGGCTGAGCGCGCTGGAGAGCGAGAGCGACTGGTCGAAGAGCTCGCTGGAGGAGGCCCAGGGCCGCGCGGGCACGCTGGAGGCCGAGCGCGACGAGGCGCGCAAGCAGCTGGCGGTGGTGGAGGATGGGCTGCGCACCCTGCAGGAGCAGGTGGCGGAGCTGGAGCGCTCGCTGGCGCTGAAGGACGCCGAAATCGTGGGCTTGCGCGCGGCGCTCACCGCGCGCACCACGGAGGCCGCGGAGCTGCCCGCGCTGCGTCAGGCGCTGGAGGCGCGCACCGCGGAGCTGACCCAGCTCAAGGCGAAGCTGGATGCGGAGGCGGCCAAGGCCGAGGAGCGCTCACTGGCCCTGGAAGAGGGGCTGGCGCAGGCGAGTGAGCGGGCGCAGCTGGCGGAGGGGGAGGCCGCTGCGCTGAAGGAGGCGCTGGAAGCCGCCGAGGTGGAGCAGGTGTCGCTGCGCGACCGCATGGAAGCGGACGCGGCGGCGCTGGGCGAGGCGGTGCAGCAGGCCGAGACCAAGGTGTCGGAGCTGACGGCGGCGGTGGAGGCCGCGCACGCGGACCATGCGTCGTGGAAGGAGCAGCTCGCCGCGGTGGAGCTGAAGGCGGCCACCAAGGACGCCGAGCGCGTCGGCCTGGCCGCCCGGGTGTCCATGCTGGAGGCGGCGTCCGGCCAGCGCGAGGCGGAGTTGGTGCGGCTGCAAGCAGAGGTGGCGAAGGCCCACGAGGCGCTGGCGCTGGAGCGTGCGCGCCGCGAGGCGGCGGAGGCCGAGCGCACCGATGCGGAGGTGAAGGCGGCCCAGGCCGAGGCCCAGGTGGAGTCGCTGACGGTGGGGCAGGGCGGCGCCGAGGCGCAGGTGGTTTCGCTCACCGAGGAACTGGAGGCCGCGCGCGCCGAGGCGGACAAGGTGGAGCGTCTCCAGGGCCGGTTGAAGATGATGGAGGGGGCCTTGGAAGGCGCGAAGGCCCAGGCCGCGTCGGCCGGCAAGTCGGACGCGGCGCGCGCCGCGGCCGAGGCGAAGCTGGCTCGCGCGGAGGCGTCGCTGAAGGCCGAGGAGCAGAAGCGGGCCGGCGTGGAAGCCTCGCTGCAAGCGGAGCAGGAGGCACGGCAGGCGCTCGAGGCGAAGCTGGCGGAGCAGCCGGTGACTCCCTCCCAGAGCGCGGGTGCGCCAGCGGACTGGGAGGCGGAGCGCGAGCAGCTCAAGGCGGACGCGGCCAACCTCAAGCGCAAGCTGGTGGCGGCCGAGACAGCGCTCGAGAACGCGGCGGGCTACAAGGCGAAGATTGCCCGGCTGGAGGCGCAATTGAAGGGCAAGAGGTAGAGGTTTTTCCTTCATGCCTTTCGACGCGCCAGTGGATGCCCTCACGGGAATGCCGGCGGCCCGCTTCGGGCTGTACCTGCATTTCCCGTACTGCCTCGCGAAGTGCCCGTACTGCGACTTCGCGGTGGCGGTGGCGCGGCAGGTGCCGGAGGAGCGCTACGCCCGCGCGGTGCTGGCGGAGCTGGACACCCGGCTGGCCGCCGAGCCCTCGCTCGCGGGGAAGGTGCTCGACTCCATCTTCCTGGGCGGTGGGACGCCGTCCCTGTGGCACCCGCGCTACGTGGCCCAGGTGCTGGACGGCATCGCCGCGAGGCTGCGGGTGGCGCCTGGCGTGGAGGTGTCGCTGGAGGGCAATCCGGAGCGCGCGGACGCGGAGCGCTTCGCGGGCTACCGCGCGGCGGGGGTGAACCGGCTGTCGCTGGGCGTGCAGTCCTTCCAGCCGGAGACGCTCAAGGCGCTGGGGCGCGCGCATGACGCGGCCATGGTGGAAGGGGCCGTGGACGCGGCCCGGAGCGCGGGCTTCCCGGTGGTGGCCATGGACTTCATCTATGGCGTGCACGGGCAGACGGTGGCGCAGGTAGAGGCGGATGCGCGCCGGGCGGTGGCGCTTGCTCCCGAGCACCTGTCCACCTACGCGCTGACGGTGGAGCGCGACGTGCTGGCGGAGGACACGCCCCTGTCGAAGCGGCTCAAGCGCGGCGAGCTGGAGCTGCCGCCCGACGACACCGTGGTCGACATGGCGCGGGTGGTGCGCGAGGTGTACGGGGCGGCGGGCCTGCACCGCTACGAGGTGTCCAACCACGCGCGGCCAGGGTTCAGCTCGCGCCACAACGCGCTGTACTGGACGGGCGGGGAGTACCTGGCGCTGGGCGTGGGGGCCACGGGCATGTTGCTGTCGCCGCAGCCGCACCGGTACGTGAACCTGCGCAGCGCGGAGCGCTATCTCGTGGAGGCGGAGGCGGGGCGGCTGCCAGAGGAAGGCCGCGAGCAGCTGGGCCCGGAGGAGCTCTTCGCGGAGCGCCTGGCCATGGGCCTGCGGCTGGTGTCGGGCGTGGACTGGGAGGCCGTCTGCGAGCGATATGGGCAGCCGGTGGAGCCCCGGCGGGTGGAAGTCGCGCGGCTGGTGGCGCATGGCTTCGCGACGCTGCGGGACGGGCGGCTGGCATTGACGGAGAAGGGCGCGGACGTCCACAGCGCCGTGTGCGCGCGGCTGCTCTAGGCGGCGTCCACTGGAACGGATTTCGAGAGGCGTATGAGCAAGTGGATACTGTGGATATTCCTCACCCTGCTGACGGGCAGCCCGCTGCTGTCGCTGGGCCTCATCATCGTCATCATCTTCGTGGCGGACCGCTTCACGTGGCAGGTGCTGCCCAGCCCGGTGCGGCTGCTCAAGCGCTTCCAGCGCGCGGGACAACTGGCGGGCACCATCCTCACCAACCCGCATGAGCGGCGCGCGCGGCACGAGCTGGCGGACATCCGCGTGGAGCAGCGCCGCTACGCCGAGGCGGTGGACATCCTCAAGCCCAACCTGGAGGCGGGCGACGAGGACGTGGACACGCTGTACCTGCTGGGCGTGGCCTACCTGGGCGCCGGTGATTCCCAGCGCGGCGAGCTGCTGCTGGACGAGGCGGCGAAGCTGGACGCGGACCACAAGCTGGGCGCCATCGACCTGGAGCGCGGCCGCTTCCGGCTGAAGCGCGGCGACGTGCCGGGCGCGGTGGAGGCGCTGGAGCGCTATTGCAAGGTGCGACACGGCACGGTGGAAGGCCGCTATCTGCTGGCCAAGGCCCTGAGCCGGGCGGGCCGCGGCGACGACGCGAAGCGGATGCGCGACCTGGCCTGGTCCGAATACGTGGTGGCGCCCCGGTTCCAGCGGCGCCGGGAGCGCAAGTGGGCCTGGCGCGCGCGGCCCAGCCGGCCGTTGATGTACGCGGCGGCCGTGGCCCTGGTGCTGGGCCTGCTGGCGTCCATGCTGCCCCGGTTCGGAATGACCCCGGAGCGAGGCTACGGCGGCCGCTACGACTCCGGCGCGTATGGCGAGCCACCCAGTGCGTTGGGGATGGAGGAGTACCAGGGCGAGTAGCGCTAGGCTCTCGCCCATGTTCCCCACGCCGTCGCAGGTCCTCCGCCAGCGGGAGGGAGTACTGGCCGATACGCCGTTCCCCCTGCTGCTTCACGCGCTGATGGCGGAGGAGCGCACCTGCACGTTGGAATTGAAGGTGCGGCAGCGGGAGAAGCGCATCGTCTTCGAGGACGGCGCGCCGGTGGCATGCCAGTCCAACCTCCTCCACGAGACGCTGGGCAAGTACCTGGTGGAGAAGGGCAAGCTGTCGGAGACGGACTACCAGAAGGCGCTGGCGGAGAGCATCTCCGCGGAGGTGCCGCTCAGCGGCCTGCTGGTGCAGAAGGGCCTCATCAGTCCCTTCGATTTGTACAAGCAATTGCAGGCGAACCTGGCGCACAAGCTGCTGGACTGCTTCCGCTGGGTGGACGCGAAGTACCGGCTCATCGCCGACGTGGAGCCTCCGGACGCCAGCGTGCGGACGAACACGGGCCAGCTCATCCTCACGGGCGTGGCCAATGTGATGCCTTTCGACGCGGTGGCCACGCACTTCACCTTCACGGACGAGCGCCGCTTCGGGCAGATGCCGGGCACGGAGGCGGGGCTGAAGCTGTCATCGAAGGACGCGCGGCTGTTCCAGGCGCTCCGGTTGCGCCCCACCTTCGGTGAGCTGATGGAGCGCACCGGCTTCGACACGGAGGTGGTGCTCCGGCGGTTGTACGCGCTGTGCCTGCTGGAGGTCGCGGGCTTCGTGGAGGACGTGGACGCGAAGGCGGCCCGGCTGAGCGCGGGGAAGGGGAAGGCGCCCGCCGCGCCCGAACCGGTGGCGCCTCCGGTGGCGGCGCCAGCTCCGCAGGGGACGCCGTTCTCCGACGAGGACGAGGCGGCGCGCAATGCATTGGTGAGCGCCTTCATGTCGCACCGGAGCAAGGACCCCTTCGCGCTGTTGGACGTGCCCGAGGACGTGCAGCCGGTGCCGCTGCGTAAGGCCTTCCTGGCCCTGGCGGACCGCTACGCGCCCCTGCGCTTCCATACGCCGGAGCTCCGCGAGAAGGCGGAGGTGCTGCTGGCGGCCCATGCGAAGGCGTTTGGCGCGCTGTCGGACGCGGAGCAGAACCTGCTGTGGCGCAAGCGGCGCGCGGCGCATCGGGAGAAGGACCGGGGTACGCGGCCCACCACGGCCGAACAGTTCCGCATCCGCACGGACTTGCTGGACGCGACCACGCAGTTCGACGAGGCGAAGCGCCGGCTGGCCGCGCGGAACCACGCGGGGGCCTTCGAGTACTTCGAGTACGCCTGCGACATCGACCCGAAGCCGCTGTACCAGGCCTACCGGGCCTACGCGCGCTATCTGATGAAGCCGGAGGCGCACGGACGGCTGGCGCAGCAGGAGTTGCAGGAGGTGCTGCGCCAGGAGCCCACGCTGGAGGAGGGCTGGGCCTTCCTGGGTGAAGTGGCCCAGGGCGAAGGCCAGTGGGGGCAGGCCGAAGACGCGTTCCGCAGGGCGTTCAAGCTGAACCCGAAGAACCGCCGCTACGTCGAACTCATCCAGGAGATTGTCCGGCGGCGCTAGGCGAGCCCCTGTCTGGCCGCCTGCCTGACAGGGTTTGTCTGGTGTTGGGTTTGGGGCCATTTCCAGTCCCTCTGGGTGGCGTCTGTCTGGCGTCCGACAGTGGATGTCATTATTTGCGGTCCGGGAGGGGCCTGGGTTTTCCTTTTTGCGGGGGGCGCTAGGTAGTCTTTGGTGCCATGGGCAGCATTCGTGAGAGGAATCAGTCGGGCCAGGCGGCCGTCGAAGCTGCCATTGTCCTTCCCCTGTTCGTCTTCCTCATCCTGGGCATCCTCCAGCTGGGGCTGATGCACCAGGCGCGGCTGCTGACCAAGTACGCCGCCTACAAGGCTGTGCGGGCTGGGTCGCTGAACAGCGCCAAGGTCGACGAGATGGAGAAGGCCGCGCTCGCGGTGCTGTTGCCGATGCTGAGCGTGCCCGGGCAGCGGGGGGCCTACATCCCCCCGGTGGGAAGCGCGGCGGAGTTCCAGGCCAAGTGGCGTGACGTGTCGGGCAACCAGATTCCCGGCACGTCACTGAAACACGCACAGGTCACCGTCTGCGGCCCCACGCAGGGCGATGTCGGCGGAGGTGGGCCGGAGCTGGACTTCGATGACCCCCGGAACACCGCGCCCACGGGCTGGAAGGAGAGCCACCGCACCAAGCTGCGCGTCCAGGTGACGTTCAACTACCGGATGTTCATCCCCTTCGCGGACTGGGTCATCTACCAATCCACCCGTGGCCGCGAGCTGCGGAAGGAACTGCGAATGTACCGCAAGCCTACCGACCCACAGACGCAGGGCGACAAGCCGGACCGCACGGAGTCCCTCCTGGAGCAGGCGGCTGCGCAGAAGGTCTACATCACCCCCATCCGCGCCACCTACACCATGCGGATGCAGTCCAACTTCTTCCTCAACCGGGCAGCCCTCCCAGGGAGCAACGAATGCGTCTTCCCATTCTCCTACTAAGCCGAGGCGCCGCGAGCGCCTCGGCCAGGAGACGCGCGCAGCGGGGGCAGTCCATTGTCCTGGGAGCGCTGTCCTTCCTGGTGCTCGCGCTGATGGTGACGCTGAGCTTCAACCTCGCACATGCGTTGCGCCAGAAGATGGGTTTGCAGCAGCACAGCGACGCGTTGGCCTACTCCATGGCGGTCCTGGAGGCGCGGTCGCTCAATTACTATGCAGTCAGCAACAGGGCCATCGCGGCTTCCTACGTCGCGATGAACAGCATCCACGCATACATGGTGGCTGCGAGCGTGACGGGTTCGATGATGCGGGCCTCGGAGGCGAACTTCAAGGAGTTCGCAAGGCGCGAGAAAATCATGTGCAGTTGCAAGGGGTGCTACGAGCACTGCGTGCACGCCACTGAAGCGGCGAAGATCGCGGCCGAGTTCGCCAACGCGGGCCGTGAGTACGACCAGAAGGTCCGTGCCCTGGAGTCCAGCTTCAACGCCGCGATCCGGGGGCTCGACGTCATGGTGGACAACCTGCATGCCTCTCAGCGTGAGGCGCATTCCCAGACGCTCCAGGCCATCCAGGATGGCCGCAGCCATGGCCTGTCGCTCCTGGCGGACTACACCGCGCCGGACGTCGGTGCGCTGCCGCAAGCCGTGGGGGGGCTCAACGCGAATGAATTCAACTGCGCGGTGGATGGGATGAACTGCCGGGGGAGCGTGGAGAACGCTTCACCCGAAGCGCTCGCCAGGGTCATGACGGAAATCTCCAACGCCACCCGTTCTGGCTGGCCGGCGGCACGAAAGACCGGAGCGCGCGGGGTTGCGAAGCCCGCGTACCTGCATGACGACGTCATCCGGGACCTTCGGGACATCGCACAGAAGAAGCCGTACAAGGTGACCTCCCACGAGGGAACGTCGAAGTCGGTTCAGGACAAGGGCCAGGTCAACGACGGCGGGAAGCAAGGCGGTAATCAGGGGACGACGGTTGCCGCGCGAGAGGAAGGGGCGATTCGGAACACCTGGGAGCACCAGCTCACGTCAACGACCGACTACGAGGCGGAAGTCTGGAGCGATGCCAACGGCGGTGGCCATACCCCGGGTGGCGCGCACTCGGGCTCGCACAACTTCGAGGGCGTCAACGCCAACGCGTTGTCGGGCTGCGCCCGGTCGGGCAATTGCTTCATGAAGTTCCGAGCCAACCCCTCCTCTGGTAGGGATTGGGGGCAGCCGCGTGTGTACAGCTACCTGACGCGGCGACTCCGGGTCGGCGACCCGAGCCGGGCGCCCTGGGAGTTGAACGCGTCGGCCCAGATTCAGCTGGACCATGGCGCGCAGGGGACAGCGACGCTGACGCTCGCGGCGCAGGATGGCGTGGCGCTCTCCAAGGCGCTCGTCTACTACCACCGCTTCGGCGCGAATGGCTGGCGTGAGGCGCCCAACCTCTTCAGTCCCTACTGGCGCGCGAAGCTGCACCCCATCTCATCCGACGAGGCCGCGGAGGTCCTGGAAGCGGCAGGCAACACGGACGCGTCCCGGCTGGCGCGGGTCCCGGGGGTGTCCCTGTGAAGCGCGCATCCAGGCGAGGTGCCGCGGCCGTGGAGATGGCGGTGTGCATGCTCGTCATCGTCCCCGTGTTCCTCTACTCGCTGTTCCTCTTCGACCTGCTGCGCCACATGTTGGACTCGCAGGAGACCTCCCTGTCCACGGCCTGGGACTACACCGTCCTGGACTATGAGAAGGAGCCCGAGAGCGTCGCGACGGAGGACGGGGGGACGACGATGGAGGCCTTCTCCGGCTTCGAGATGGCGCAGGCCTATTCGCGGTACATGTACTGTGACCACGAGTCGGGTATCGACAGCTACGGCCCAGGAAAGGGTCCGGAGTGCAGCGCCACTCCCGATTCAGAAGACCACCACACGGACGTTGTCGCCCATGCGTGCTGGCTCAATCCTGGCGCACGGCAGGTGTACTGCACCCTGGATGCACAGGCCGTGGGCGCGTACGGGGTCTCACTCCACCAGTCCTTCATGGACACCTTCGGGCGGGGTGGCCTCATCCGTTGTTCCGCGCGCCTGGGCGTCCAGAACTATCTCTTGCCGGAGTCGTTCCTGCCGGAATTCTCCGAGGTGAAGCTGGCCAAGGAGAAGCAGGAGCGGGCCAACGGCATCCACAGAAACGCAACCGGCGAAAATCTCCCGGAGGGTCATGCCCGAGGCGACAACGTCTACCTGCTCCCCTGGGAGCAGATTGCCATCCTCACCGACACCTGGGCGCTCACGGAGCACGCGGACGTGCGGCCGGGCACCGCGGGTGGGCGAGGGATGCACGAGCGCGTCACCCAGCTCTACCAGAACGACGACAACAGCGGCTTCACCGACATGTCGAGCGCGTCCGAGCGGTTGGTGAACCAGGCCATCAGCTCGGGGCTCCTCCATGACAGCCTGAAGCTGGAATCCCAGAGCTACAGGACGCCTGGGGATGATCCTCGCAATCCCAGCCTCGCCATCAAGCCCGACCAGAGTGGTGACGGCGCCGTGGAGGAAATCGAGCAGCAGGGAGGCCGCCAGGGCTACTTCAGCAACGAGTGGCAGGACTGGGGGAGCAACAACAACCAGCGCACCTACGAGGCGCGTGGCAACTGGTACCTGGGTTGCGCGAGGTCGGAGTCGTGCTGACGCCCGTTGCCGCCTCGCGCCCCGTCGTCCGGATTCCCGCGCTGCTCTTCTCCGTGGCGGTGGTGGGCGGTCTCATCGGCTTCTCTTGGGAGCACGCCGTCTACCGGGGCAGCGACAGCCATCAGGAATGGAGCCCGCCGGAGCTGGGCACCGACGTGGAGACATCCTCCAGCGGCTGGGTGCGCACGCCCGCGGAGGAGGCCATCCTCCAGCGGGCACTGGTCCACTTCCCGCCGTACCCCAACGCCACCCGTCCCGAACCGCTCGCCGCCGACTACCTGGGGCCCGGGGCGCCCATGGCGGTGGCGTGGTTCTCCACACAAGACGCGCCCGCGAAGGTCCTCGAGCACTACACACAGGCGCTGCTCGCCAAGGGGCTGCCGGTGCTGCACCAACGCCACGGAGAGAAAGGCGGCTACGTGGGCTACTGGAGCCCCGCCACGGAAGAGGTGCGGCTGGTGTCCACACTGGCGCAAGGGGGTGAGACGCTGGTGTTCGTCTCCTCCGGTCAGGTGGGACCCCTGCTGGCGCGGGCGGCGGCGGTGCCGGACTGGCTTCCCGTGCCCGGCGGACTCGCGGAGACGCGCACCGTGAACTTCAATCTGGAGGGCGCCTCGCACCACGTGGTGACGGGCCAGCTCCAGGCGGACTCGCCGGATGCGGCGGCACAGCGCTACGGTGACCTCTTCCGTGCGCGCGGCTGGCAGGTGGGAACGCTCGCGCCGGTGGCGCCGAACGGCATCGCCTTCGAAGTGCTCAAGGAGTCCGTGAGCGGCCGCGCGGTGCTGCGCGGCCTCTCGCCGGGCCCGGGAGTCGAGGTCCAGCTCACGCTGCTACGCCGGAGCGTTGCCCCATGAGGAAGTCCCTGCGTCCGTCGCGGTCCGCCCGTGGCCAGTCCATGGTGGAGTACGCCATCGTCACCGCGGCCCTGCTGGGCTTCAGCACGATGGGGTGGCCCTTCCTGGTGCAGTTGCTCAACGCGCTGCACCGCTACTTCAACTCCATCTACTACGTCATCCAGGCCCCCATCTGAGGCACGGGGGCCTGGGTGCCCAAGGCTACGGCGTCACCGTGGTGACGAACTCCGCCTTGCCGCCGGAGACCTTGAGCACCACGGCCTCCTTCACCGCGTCGCGGTTGGCGTCCAGGGTGATTTTGCCCGTCACGCCCGGGAACTCCTTCGTCGCGGCAATCGCGTCGCGCAACGAAGGGCCGCTCAGGTCCGGCGCGCGCTTCATGGCGTCGATGGTCACCCGCGCCGCGTCGTACGCCAGCGCGGCCACGCTGTCCGGCACGCTGCCGTAGGTGGCCTTGTAGCGGGCCAGGAACTTCTGGAGCAACGGGTCCGGGTTGTCCGGCGAGTAGTGGTTGGCGAAGTAGCTGCCCTCCAGCGCGGAGCCGCCCAGCTCGTACAGCTTGTCGGAGTCCCAGCCGTCGCCGCCGAGCAGCGGCACCTTGAGCCCGATTTCACGCGCCTGCCGCGCGATGATGCCCACGTCCGTGTAGTAGCCAGGGACGAAGACGGCGTCCGGCTTCAGCCGCTTGAGGGACGTCAGCTGCGCGCGGAAGTCCGTGTCGCCCTTGGAGTAGCTCTCGTCGCCCGGCACCTCGCCACCGAATTCCTTGAACCTGGCGGTGAACACGTCCGCCAGGCCCATGGAGAACGCGCTCTTGTTGTCGCGCAGCACCGCCACGCGGGACAGCTTCAGATTCTCCCGCGCGAACTTCGCCATGGCGAGCCCCTGGAAGGGGTCGATGAAGCAGACGCGGAAGATGTAGTCGCCCTTCTGCGTCACTTCCGGCGCGGTGGACGTGGGCGTCACCATGGGCACCTTGCCCGCCTGCGCCTTCTCCGCCATGGCCATGGACACCGACGAGGCCGCCTCGCCGAGAATCGCCACCACCTTGTCCTGGGTGATGAGCCGCGTCACGGCCTGGGCGCCTTCCTCCGGCCGGCCCTGGCTGTCGTAGACGCGCACCTGGAGCTTCTTGCCCTTCACGCCGCCCGCCTCGTTGGCCTCGTTCAGCGCCAGCTCGATGCCGTTGCGCGCGGACACCCCGAAGGTCGCCTCGCTCCCCGTGAGGCTGCCGACCTCTCCCAGCAGAATCGTGTTCGAGTCCACCGGAGCGGCCGGTACCCCGGTCGCCTGCCCCTCCGGCGAGGGCGCGGCGGGCGCGTTCTTCTTCTCGCAGGCCACCACTGCCAGGGCCAGGGTCGCGAGCAGCATCAGGGGACGGCGCATCGGCAAGGTTCCTCCGGGGGACGGTGGTGTCACCCTATCCCTCTCCCCCCCGCCCTCCAACCAGCGGCGCTTCAGGGAGGGATTCAAATTGCAATGTGGACTGAAACGGTCCTGATTACATATGAGGTCCCCCGGGCCCGAGGTTTTTCGGCGCCTGGACCCCAGAGAGGAGACACCCGCACCCATGCTCCGGATGAGCAAGATGACCGACTACGGCATCGTGCTGATGACCGAGTTGGCTCGCGCGGAGGGTGACACGCGCACCACCCGTGAGCTGGCGGCGCGCACGCGCGTGCCACTTCCCTCGGCCAGCAAGGTGCTCAAGAGCCTGCTCCAGGCGGCGCTCGTGGTGTCGCACCGTGGCGCCAACGGCGGCTACGGGCTGGCACGCCCGGCCCATGAGCTGCCGCTGGCCGAACTGGTCGCCGCGCTCGAGGGGCCGGTCGCCCTCACGGAGTGTGGCGTCCACACCTCCGGGGGTGCGCCCTGTGAGCTGGAGTCCGTCTGTCAGGTGCGGGGCCACTGGCGCCTCATCAACGACGCCATCCAGGAGGCACTGGGGCGGCTGACGCTGGCGGACCTCATCGCCCCCGCGCCCCGCGTGCCAGAGCGCCTCGTGGGCCTGGGGACACCCTCTCGCCCGGCGTCTTCCCCGGCCGCTGGCCACCCCCCTTCTGCTTCCGCGACAGGAGTTCGCTCATGAGCACCGAAACCCTCCAGGAACTGACGCGCCGCCCGTATGCGGCGGGCTTCGTCACCCAGGTGGAATCGGACACGTTTCCTCCCGGGCTGGACGAGGACGTCATCCGCCAGATCTCCGCGAAGAAGGGTGAGCCGGAGTTCCTCCTCGACTGGCGCCTCAAGGCCTTCCGCCACTGGAAGACGATGAAGGAGCCCACGTGGCAGGCCGTCACCTACGCGCCCATCGACTATCAGGCCATCCGCTATTACTCGGCGCCGAAGCAGAAGCCGGTGAAGGCCAGCCTGGACGAGGTGGACCCGGAGATTCTGCGCACCTACGAGAAGCTCGGCATTCCGCTGCATGAGCAGAAGCTGCTGCAGAACGTGGCGGTGGACGCCGTATTCGACTCGGTGTCGGTGGCCACCACGTTCAAGGACAAGCTGGCCAAGGCGGGCGTCATCTTCTGCTCGTTCTCCGAAGCCGTGCGCGAGCACCCGGAGCTGGTGAAGAAGTACCTGGGCACCGTCGTGCCGTACTCGGACAACTACTTCGCCGCGCTCAACTCGGCGGTCTTCAGCGACGGCTCGTTCGTCTACATCCCCAAGGGCGTGCGCTGCCCCATGGAGCTATCCACGTACTTCCGCATCAACGCGGCGGACACGGGCCAGTTCGAGCGCACGCTCATCGTCGCGGAGGAGGGCTCCCACGTGAGCTACCTGGAGGGCTGCACGGCCCCCATGCGCGACACCAACCAGCTCCACGCCGCGGTGGTGGAACTGGTGGCGCTCGACAACGCCACCATCAAGTACTCCACGGTGCAGAACTGGTACCCGGGCGACGCGGAGGGGCGCGGCGGCATCTACAACTTCGTCACCAAGCGCGGCATCGCGCACCGGGCGGCGAAGATTTCGTGGACGCAGGTGGAGACGGGCTCGGCGATTACGTGGAAGTACCCGAGCGTCATCCTCAAGGGGGATGACTCGGTGGGCGAGTTCTACTCGGTGGCGCTCACCAACCACATGCAGCAGGCGGACACGGGCACGAAGATGGTGCACATCGGGAAGAACTCCCGCAGCACCATCGTGTCCAAGGGAATCTCCGCTGGCCGCGGGCAGAACACGTACCGCGGGCTGGTGAAGGTGCTCAAGAGCGCGGAGAACGCGCGCAACTACACGCAGTGCGATTCGCTGCTGCTCGGTGACAAGTGCGGCGCCCACACGGTGCCGTACATCGAGGTGAAGAACGCGTCGGCGCAGGTGGAGCACGAGGCGTCCACGTCGAAGATTGGCGAGGACCAGCTCTTCTACTGCCGGCAGCGGGGCATCTCGCAGGAGGACGCGGTGTCGATGATCGTCAACGGCTTCTGCCGCCAGGTGTTCAAGGAGCTCCCGATGGAGTTCGCGGTGGAAGCGCAGAAGCTGCTCGGAGTGAGCCTGGAAGGGAGCGTGGGGTAGGCATGGCGCTTTTGACTGTTCGCAACCTGCACGCCCGCGTGGCGGGCAAGGACATCCTCAAGGGCATCGACCTGGAGGTCGCGCCCGGCGAGGTCCACGCCATCATGGGCCCCAACGGCTCTGGGAAGAGCACGCTGGCCAGTGTGCTGGCGGGCCGTGATGGCTACGAGGTGACGCAGGGCGAGGTGCTGTTCGACGGCAAGCCGCTGCTGGAGCTGTCGCCCGAGGCCCGCGCCGCCGCGGGCGTGTTCCTCGCCTTCCAGTACCCGGTGGAGATTCCGGGCGTGGGCAACATCCACTTCCTGCGCACCGCGCTCAACGCGCAGCGCCGCTCGAAGGGGCTGGAGGAGCTGGACGCCATGGACTTCCTCCAGCTGGCCAAGGAGAAGTCGAAGCTGGTGCAACTCGACGCGGCCTTCATGAACCGCTCGGTGAATGAGGGCTTCTCCGGCGGCGAGAAGAAGCGCAACGAGATTTTCCAGATGGCGGTGCTGGAGCCGCGGCTGGCCATCCTCGACGAGACGGACTCCGGCCTGGACATCGACGCGCTGCGCACGGTGGCGGGCGGCGTGAACGCGCTGCGCTCGCCCGAGCGCGGAATGGTGCTGATTACGCACTACCAGCGGCTGCTCGACTACATCGTCCCGGACAAGGTGCACGTCATCGCGGGCGGCCGCATCGTCCGCTCCGGTGGCCGCGAGCTGGCGCTGGAGCTGGAGGAGAAGGGCTACGGCTGGCTGGGGCTGGACGGAGCCAAGGCGCCGGCGGCGGAGGCACGGCGATGACGGCCGCCCTGGCGCACTACCTGGACGTGGCCACGCGCTTCCAGGCGGCGCCCGAACAGGCGTCCGCGCCACAGTGGCTCAAGCGCCTGCGCGCCGATGCCCTGGTCCACTTCGAGCGGCAGGGCCTGCCCACGACGCGTGACGAGGCGTGGAAGTACTCCCGGCTGGGGTCCATCGCGGAAGGAACGTTCATTCCACGGACGGGAGTGTCCCGGGACACCGCCCACCTGTCGGCGGTGGTGGAGCGGCTGGGCTTGCCGGGGCCCCGGTTGGTGTTCGTGGACGGGCGGCTGGCGCCGGAGTTGTCGTCCGTGGCGGGCCTGCCTCGCGGCCTGACGCTGAAGCCGCTGCGGGACGCGGTGCGCGAGGACGGCGAGCTGCTGGAGTCCTTGCTAGGACAGCGGGCCCTGGCGAACGAGCACGCCTTCACCGCGCTCAACGCGGCGCTGCTGGAAGAGGGCGCGCTGTTGCGGCTGGCGCCGGGCGCGCTGAGCGAGGTGCCCGTGCAGTTGGTGTTCCTCACGCGCGGCGACGCGCCGGTGCTGTCCAGCCCGCGCATCCTCGTGGTGGCGGGGGAGAGCAGCGAAGCGACGCTGGTGGAGACGTATGCCAGCGCGGGCCCCGCGGGCTCGGCGGCGACGTTCACCAACGCGGTGACGGAGGTGACGCTGGGCGACAACGCCAGCCTCCACCACTACAAGCTCCAGGTGGAGGCGGACGCGGCGCTGCACGTGGGCGCGCTCCATGCACGGCAGGGGCGGGACAGCCGCTTCGCCTCGCATGCCTTCGCCTTTGGTGGGGCCATGGCGCGCAACGAGGTCCACGCGGCCTTCGCGGGCGAGGGTGGCGACGCGACGTTGAATGGCCTGTACGTGGGGCAGGGCGCGCAGCACCTGGACAACCGCACGGCGCTGGACCACGCGGTGCCCCGGTGCACCAGCCGCGAGCTGTACAAGGGCGTGCTGGATGGCCACTCACGCGGCACCTTCCACGGGCTCATCCGCGTGCGGCAGGACGCGCAGCGCACGGACTCGCGGCAGCAGAACCGCAACCTGCTGCTGTCGGAGTCGGCGCAGGCGGACGCGCGGCCTCAGTTGGAAATCTTCGCGGACGACGTGAAGTGCGCGCACGGCGCGGCGGTGGGGCGGCTGGACGCGCAGGCGCTGTTCTACCTGCGCTCGCGCGGCGTGCCCCAGGCGGAGGCGGAGCGGCTGCTCACCTACGCCTTCGCTCGCGAGGTGGTGGAGGCGGTGCCCGCCGGCCCCGTGCGCGCGAACATCGAAGCGCTCCTGGCCTTGAAGCTGCCGGGCGCGGCGCAGCGCGAGGTGACGGCATGAGCGGCTTCGACGTGAAGCAGGTCCGCGAGGACTTCCCCATCCTCCACCAGGAGGTGCGGGGCCGGCCGCTGGTGTACCTGGACAGCGCCGCCACGGCGCAGAAGCCGCAGGCCGTCATCGACGCGCTGGTGCGCTTCTACCAGCACGACAACGCCAACGTGCACCGCGGCGTCCACGTGTTGTCCGAGCGCGCCACGGAAGCCTACGAGGGCGCGCGTGAGACGGTGCGCCGCTTCATCAACGCCCGGGACGTGAAGGAAGTCGTCTTCGTGCGTGGCACCACCGAGGCCATCAACCTGGTGGCGCAGACGTACGGGCGCAAGCACATCGGCGCCGGAGACGAGGTGCTCATCACCCAGATGGAGCACCACGCCAACATCGTCCCCTGGCGGATGCTTTGCGAGCAGACGGGCGCCGTGCTCAAGGTCATCCCCGTGGATGACCGGGGCGAGCTGGTGCTGGACGCCGTGGACGCGCTGCTGACGGAGCGCACGCGCATCCTCGCGGTGACGCACGTGTCCAACGCGCTGGGCACCGTGGCGCCGGTGAAGGAACTTACGCGGCGGGCCCATGCGAAGGGCATCCCCGTGCTGGTGGACGGCGCACAGGCGGTGACGCACTTCCCCGTGGACGTGCAGGACCTGGGCTGCGACTTCTACGCCTTCAGCGGGCACAAGATGTTCGGCCCCACCGGCATCGGCGTGCTGTACGGCCGCAAGGAGATGCTGGAGGCCATGCCGCCGTACCAGGGCGGCGGGGACATGATCCTCTCCGTGACGATGGAGAAGGTGACGTACAACCGGGTGCCGTACCGCTTCGAGGCAGGCACGCCCAACCTGGAGGGCGCGGTGGGGTTGGCGGCGGCCATCCGCTACCTGGAGGCACTGGGGATGGAGAACGTCGCCGCGCACGACCGGGAGCTGCTGGCCTACGCCACGCAGGCGCTGGAGTCGGTGCCGGGGCTGCGCATGGTAGGCACGGCGCGCGAGAAGTCCGGCGTGTTGTCCTTCATGCTGGCGGATATCCACCCGCACGACGTGGGCACCATCCTGGACCGCGAGGGCATCTGCATCCGCACGGGCCACCACTGCGCGCAGCCGGTGATGCAGCACTTCAAGGTGCCGGCCACGTCCCGGGCGTCGCTGGCGCTCTACAACACGCGCGAGGACGTGGACGCGCTCGTCCGTGGCCTGCACAAGGTCCTGGAGGTGTTCCAGTGAGTGCGTCGGATGACTTGAAGGACCTCTATCAAGAGGTCGTGCTGGAGCACTCCAAGCGGCCGCGCAACTACCGCGTGGTGGAGGGCGCCACCGCGGAGGCGGCGGGCCACAACCCGCTGTGCGGCGACCAGCTGGTGGTGACGCTGAAGGTGGAGGGCGGCGTCATCAAGGACGTGGCCTTCCAGGGCCAGGGCTGCGCCATCTCCAAGGCGTCCGCGTCGTTGATGACGGGGGCGGTGAAGGACCGGACGCGCGCGGAGGCGGAGGACCTCTTCGAGCGCGTCCACAAGCTGGTGACGGAAGGTCCGGAGTCGGTGGACGTGGACGCGCTGGGCAAGCTGGCGGTGCTGTCCGGCGTCAGTGAGTTTCCCGCGCGGGTGAAGTGCGCCAGCCTGGCCTGGCACACGCTGCGCGCGGCATTGGAGGGACGCGGCGAGGCCGTGTCCACGGAGTAGGGGTGGAGGGCCACATGCGAGGAATGATGGCGGTGCTGGAGCGCGACGTGTCCGCGACAATCATCCCCAGCGGAGACCGGGTGGTGCTGCCCGGAGGCTCCGAGCTGCGGGTGATGCAGACGCTCGGCGGCAACATCACGGTGCAGGACCCCTACGGTCAGCTCTTCCGCATCGACGAGAAGGACGGCGGCGTATTGGGCGAGGAGTACGCTCCCAAGGAGAAGGCCGCCGGCGACCCCAGCGAGTTCAACGAGGAGCAGGTCTGGGAGCAACTGCGCACGGTGTACGACCCGGAGATTCCGGTGAACATCGTCGAGCTGGGCCTGGTGTACGCGTGCAAGGCGGAGCCGCTGCCGGAAGGCGGGCAGCGGGTGGACATCCAGATGACGCTCACCGCGCCCGGTTGCGGCATGGGGCCGGTGCTGGTGGAGGACGTGCGCACCAAGGTGGGCTCGGTGCCTGGGGTGGTGGAGACGCGCGTGGAGCTCGTCTGGGATCCGCCCTGGGGGCAGGACCGCATGTCGGACGTGGCGCGGCTCCAGCTCGGTTGGATGTAGCAGCGGGACGAAGGCCCTGGGCGAACAGCTTCGCCAAGGGCCGGTGACGTCTCAGCGCAGGGCCAGCCGCCGCGCGCCCAATCCGAGCGCCGCGGTGGCCAGCGTTCCCGCGAGCAGCTTCGGCCACAGGGAAGGCGCTGCCTGGCGCACGGGCACCATGGGCGCGCGCGCGGAGACCTCCGGCATCTTCTCCGCGAAGAGCTCCACCATGCCCTTGATGAACGCGAACATCTGTCGCGGTCCCGGGCTGGAGACCCAGTTGCCATCGCGCATCACCGGTTCATCCACCCAGCGGCCGCCCGCGTTGCGCACGTCGTCGCGGATGCCCGGCCACGCGGCCAGCGCCCGTTCCTCCACGAGTCCCGCCGAAATCAGGACCCACGGTCCATGACAGATGACGGCCATGGGCAGGTCCAGCGCGTCGGCGTCCCGCACGAAGTCCAGGGCGAGCGCGCTTTGCCGCAGCAGGTCCGGGTTCACGAAACCTCCAGGCAGGAGGACCGCGTCGAAGTCCGCCGCCTTCACCTCGCGCAGGGACGCGTCCACGGAGATTTTCTTCCCCGGAACCAGGAGGTTCATCCCGCGGATGCGGCCCTTGTGGGGGGACACAATCGTCACCTCGGCGCCCTGACGCTTCAGCTTCTTCACTGGCGCTGTCAGCTCCACCTGTTCGAAGCCATCCGCCGCGAGCACGGCCACTCGCAACCCTCTCAGCTTCTTCATCGCGCACACCTCGCTGTGTCTGAACGGTCTGTCGTCTCGACACTGTGCATTCCCGCGTGACACGCGCATGCCGGGGGAGGCGGGCAGGGCAGCCCTGGCTTTCCAGGCCCCGCGTTGTGCCTCCTCGGAGGGCGTGTTACCGACGGAGTGTTCTGGAGGTCTTCGAATGTCCGCCGCTTCCGTTCCCCTCCGCCGTGCTCTCGTCGTGGGTGCCGTGATGCTGCTTTCTCCCCTGGGCTGCGCAAGTACCGGGGTTGCTCGCACTGACAGCGAGCAGCCGGCCTCGCATGACGCGCCCGCGCCCAAGCCGAAGTGGGGGCTGGTCATCCACGGCGGCGCGGGCGTCATCTCCCGGGAGAATCTTTCCCCAGAGCGCGAGGCGGAGGTCCGCGCCGCGCTGACCCAGTCCCTCCAGGCGGGACACGCGGTGCTGGCCGGCGGCGGCTCCGCGCTGGACGCCGTGAGCGCCGCGGTCCGCATCCTGGAGGACTCTCCGTATTTCAACGCGGGCAAGGGCGCCGTCTTCACGCACGACGGCGTCAACGAGCTGGATGCCGCCATCATGGACGGCACGACGCGCAAAGCGGGCGCCGTGGCGGGCTTGCGGCACGTGAAGAATCCCATCTCGCTGGCGCGGCTCGTCATGGAGCAGTCGCCGCACGTGATGATGGTGGGAGAGGGCGCCGAAGCCTTCGCGAAGTCGCAGGGCGTGGAGTTGGTGGACCCGAAGTACTTCTACACAGAGGACCGCTGGCAGGGCCTCCAGCGCGCGCTGGAGAAGGAGCGCTCGCAGCAGCCGTCCTCCTCTCTGCCGGCGGGGTATGACCCGGTGAGCGGGGACCACAAGTTCGGCACCGTGGGCGCGGTGGCCCTGGACCAGACGGGCGCGCTCGCCGCGGCCACGTCCACGGGGGGCATGACGAACAAGCGCTACGGCCGCGTGGGGGACTCGCCCATCATCGGCGCGGGAACGTACGCGGACGCGCGCTGCGCCGTGTCCGCCACCGGTCATGGTGAGTTCTTCATCCGCTACACCGTGGCGCGCGACATCTGCGCCCGCGTGGAATACCAGGACGTGCCGTTGCCGGAGGCCGCCGACGTCGTCATCAACGATGTGCTGGTGAAGGCCGGCGGTGAGGGCGGCGTCATCGCGATGGACCGCGACGGCAATGTGGCCATGCCCTTCAACTCCGCCGGTATGTACCGCGGCTACGTGGGCGAGGACGGCAAGCCCGTCGTGGCCATCTTCCGGGATGCGGCGGAGGCCGCTGGCGCGAAGTAGCAGCGCACGGCGGCCACCATCCGGGACGCGCTCGGGGTGGGGCTGCCTCCCTGAGCGCGCCGTGAGGCGTCAGTCCCGGCCGCCGCGATGTCCCCCATCGCGGCCGCGATGTCCCCCATCGCGGCGGTGATGTCCCCCGCCCCCGTTCCCGCCGGGCGACGCCCGGTGGTAGTTGCCATTGCCCCAGCGATTGCCGTTGTTGCCACGGTAGTGCTGACGCACCGGGCTGGGGCCATGCCGGTAGTGGTTCCCGGGGTGGTAGGCGTGGTGGCGCACCGCCGGGTAGCGGCGCCAGGAGTGCGTGAAGTAGTGCGGGTGCCGGCGCGCCACGGTGACGTGCGCGTGGCGGTAGACGGGCACCGTGACACGCACCGAGCCCCGGGAAGCCCAGCCGCCAGCGGAGAAGTACCAGGACGGCCCGCGGCGCACCCACCGGGACGACACGTAGACGAGCCCAGGACGGGGCGGGGCGGCCCACATGCCGTCCACCCACACGTAGTTGGCGCCGGCCCAGTACCAGTAGCCGGGCGTCCAGACGTAGGAGGGGGCTGGCGGTGCCGGCGCGCGCTCGACGCGGAGCGGCGGAGGCGCCTGCTGCGTGGTCAGCTCCTCGCTCGCCACGGCGATGGGAATCTCCACCACCGGGGAGTCATGCCGGGCCCAGCCCCCGGACACCCACCGCCACATCCGGCCGTCCGGCTCCCAGTAGCCGTTGATGAACCGGTAGCCGTCCATGGGCGCCAGCCAGGTGCCGGCGTTGAAGCGCCACTCGTCGCCGTCCCAGTACCAGTGGCCGGAGGCCCAGACGGCGCCGGCGAAGGGCCGGCCGGAGGGGTTCTCGGCGGGGAGCTGGGGCGGGGCGTAGGGCGCCATGGGCGCCGTGTCCTCGTCCTCGAACTCCGTGTCGTCGTACGCGTATTCGGAATATCCAGGCTCTGACGCGGGGACCGGCGCGGTCTGCGCGTGAACCATGGGCGCCGCCAGCAAGGTCACCAGACAAGCCCACCATCGAGGAGTCATCGCGTCATCTCCGTGGGTTACCAGACAGATTCTGCCACCGGCCCCCTGAGAGTCCCCCAGTGCGGGGCCGGTGTAGAAAAAAGACGCGGTGCCGTCCGGCTTTATTCATCCCCCGGCTAGGGCTTCACCAGGACCAGCTCCCGCGTCTGGATGAGGTCCACGTCTCCGGTGAACCCGGAGAACAGCTCGTACTGGCCGGGCATGACGCGGTTGCGCGGCACGCGCAGCGACTCGGTGACGCTGAGCGTCGAGCCGTCCTGCTTCTCGGACCGGGTGAAGCGGCCGAAGGCGTTGTTCGCCTCCAGCGAGGCCTGGGGGTCGGCGAGCTTCCAGCCCTTGGGCATGGACAGCGTCACCTGCGTGCGGCTGGCCTCGGTGGTGTCGATGTAGAGCGGGGTGCGGCGCGTGCTCAGCTGCACGAACCGCCGGCCCAACTGCGCGGGGAAGGTGAGGGGCCCCAGCGCCATCCGCTGACCGCCCTCCATCCGCCCGAAGCGAGGCACGGTGAACTCGTAGCGCAGCACGAAGGGCGCGCCCACCTGCTCCTGGTTCTCCAGCTTCACGCTCGACAGCGATGCGCCGCCGAAATACCGCGCCACCGCCCCCTGCAGCGCCTGGTTGCGGCTCTCCGCCGACAGCTGGTTGAAGGCCTCGGCAATCTGCGCCGCCTCGAAGCCGGAGTACGTCTCCTCGCCCTGCCCGCTGAGCGTTCCATCCTCGGCGAGCTTCAGCGCCAGCTTCACTTCCTTGCCGGGGGTTTCCTTCAGGGGCGGCGTCTGCACCTTCTGCAGCGGGCGGCCGGGCTCGGGCAGCAGCCACGCCTCCCGCTCGCCCATGGCCAGCTCCGGCAGCTCGCCGAAGGGGCCGTAGCGCACGGACGTGTCCACCCACACCGGCTCGGTGCCGGGCACCTCCACGCGCAGCGCCGCGTACGGCAGCAGCGCGTCCTGGGGGAAGGTGTAGGCCGACGGGTCGGTGTTGAAGGTCCGCACCGCCACCACCCGCGAGGGGATGCCCAGCGCGTCCAGGCCGGCCTTCATCACCGTCAGCCGGCTGCCCCGGTCCTGGGCCACCGTGGACGCCGCCGTCTGGCTCAGGCTCGCGTCCCGGCCGGAGAAGCGCTGCATCACCGCCGCGTGCAACGCCTTCACCGCGTCCAGGCCGGACTTGCCCTCCGCCGCCTTGCGCGCGAAGGCGTCCACTTCCGCCGTGCGCAGCCAGCGCTCCAGGAAGGCATCGCCGTAGAGCTTCACCAGGCTCTCGTTGCCCGTGTCGCCCGCGCCCACGATGACGAAGGGCAGGTACTCGTTGGCGGAGGGGGGCGCGTCCGGCTCCGGGATGAACGGCGGCACGCGGCGCGTCTCGAAGTGGAACACCTCCAGGTCGCCGTCCACCTTGGGCTCCGGCACCTTCATCCCGTGGGCGTCCACCTTCATTCCCACGCCCTTGGGCGCCACCACCGTGTACGTCACCCAGGCGTTGGGCTGGTTCGCAATCTGGAAGTAGAAGGCGGACGCCGTGAAGCCCGGCTGCGCGGGGCCGCGCGGAGGCTCCGCGAGCAGGTACTCCACCTCCACGTAGTCACCCACGGCCACGCCGGGCAGGCTCACCGTGTCCTTGCCTTCGATGTTCTCCGGCTCCAGCACCCGGCCGTCCGCCTTCAACGTGCGCAGCGCCAGCACCTGCGCGCCGCGCGGCACATTCACCTCGGCGATCTCCTGCACGCCCGACTGCTCCAGCGCCTTCTGCACGGTGTGGATGCGGTTGACGATGCTGCCGTCGGGGTACACGCGCACCGCCGCCGCATCCAGCACGAAGGCCGCCGCGCTGCCGCCGCTGACGGGCTCCGCCTCGTAGGCGCGGATGGCCTCACGTCCGTCCACGGCGTACGCCTGCAGCAGCTCGCGGCCCGTCCTCGCGCGCTCCTCCGTGCGGCGCAGCGTCAGGTCGTCGCCCGCCATCGCCAGCGCCTTCTCGCGCAGCTTGAGCGCCTCGGCCGGCTGGCCCGCGTATTCGCGCACGTCCGCCATGCGCTTCACCAGCTCCGCGTTGCGAGGCCACACGGTCGCCAGCTTCTGGAGCACCGCGGTGGCGTCGTCGAAGCGGCGCTTGGACACGTAGAGGTTGGCCAGCGTGTTGGCCAGGCTGATGCTGCTGGGGTCGCGGGCCTGGAGCTCGCTGTACAGCTTCGTCGCCGTCTCCATGTCGCCGCGCGTGCGCGCGTGCTCGGCCTGGCGCACCACCGTCCCGGGGCAGCCATTCAGGGACGCCGCCAGCGTGTCGCTCCGCTCCGCCGCGTCACGGCGGCGGGCCAGGCTGTACTGGAGCGTCAGCGCCTCGCACAGGCCGGGCTGGGCCTCCAGCGCCGCGGCGAGTGACTCCTCCGCCAGGGCTTCCACTTCCAGCGCCAGCGCGGCGCGGGCGCGCAGCATGAACACCGGGTGGCCGGCGGGCTGGGCCACCTCGGACGCCGTCTTCAGCATGTCCATGGCGGAGGTGGGCTGGCCCTCGTCGAGGAAGAGCTCCGCGCGCAGCAGCAGCGCCGCCACGTTGCCCGGGTCCTTGGCCAGCACGGACTCCAGGTCACGCGTGGCCCGGCCGCGCGCCACCTTGGACGGCACGGTGCGGTCCGCGGACGCTACCTCCGCGCGCAGCCACAGCAGGGCCGGGGTGTTGGCGTCCACCGAGGCCATCAGCCGCCGCGCGCCGTCCGCGTCCCGCTGCAGGCCGTCCCGCACCGCCAGCACGACGGCCAGCAGCTCACCGGCCTCCTCGTGCAGGGCCGTCTTCAATCCCTCCGTGGTGGGGAACACGCCGGGCGTCTCGTCGGAGAACTCGGCCTTGCTGCCCCAGGCCTGCGGCGCCGCGCCGGTGGCCGTGCTGAAGCGCACGCCGGACGGACGCCCGTCCACGCGCAGCAGGGCGAAGGTGAGCAGGCCGGAGGTGCCGCCCTTGAGCTGACGCACGACGAAGCGGTGCTTGCCCGCGGGCAGCTGCACGGCGCGCGCGGTGACGGTGGAGGTGGCGCGCTCCCAGGCCCGGCGCTCCATCAGCGGAGCCCCGTCCATCAGCACCTGATGCGAGGTGCCGCTCACGGTGCGGGCCACGTAGAGGCCCGGCTCCGTCACGTCCGCGTCGAAGGCCTGGACATAGAGGTCGCCCTGGCCGGGCTCACCCGTCAGGTCCATCCGTCCGTCAGGGGCGCGCACCGTGCGCACCGGTAGCGGACCGAAGGCGCCGGTGAAGGGGCCCGCCAGCGAGCCACTCTGGCTCACGGGCGTGCTCTCGTCCCAGGCCAGCACGTGGAAGGGCGAGAAGGGCCCCACCAGCGAGACTTCGCTCACCCCGCCCAGTTGCCGCATCGCCGCGTCGCGGGCCTCCGCGTCGCCGCGCACCACGGCCACCGACATCCGCGCGCCGCGCATCAGATAGGCGGCCTCACCCGTCGCGCCCGCCGCCAGCGCTCGCTCCACGCCGCGGAGGATGTCGTCGTCCAGCGACCGCGACGTGCCCACCGAATCCAACACGTGGCGCGCCGCGACGGCCGCCAGCGGGTGCGTGGGCGCGCGCGCCACCATCTCCAGCGACGCCGACAGGGCGCGGTCGGGACGGCCCGCGCGGCGTGCCATCAGCGACTGACCGGCCAGCGCGTAGACGTCTCCCGCGTCGCGGGCAATGGCGTCATCGAAGCGCTGTTGCGCCAGCGTGGCGTCACCCGCGACGAGCAGGGCGTGGAAGCCCGCGAACGCGAGCGTGCGGGCCTGTTGGGTGCCCTTCTGCGCCTGCTCCGCGGCGGATTCGAGGACGCGCGGTGTCGCCGTGGAAGTGGAACGGTGGCAGCCCGTGAGGGCCGTGACGAGTGCGAGCGCGGCGAAGCCGAGTCGAATGGTGCGCATAGGAGGAGCCAGGGATAGTGCAATCCCTCGGCCGTGGCCATATTCCCCTGCGCGGGAATGTCCGGGACGCGTGCTGCCGGACGCTCTACCGCCGCTTGGGGGGGCTCTTCGTGGGGGCCTTGGCGGGCTGCTTCTTCGGGGGAGGAGGCGGAGGAGGCCGCTTGGCGGGCACCGCCTTGGCCGGCACCGCGGCGACCACGGCCTTCGTCACCGGCACGTCGGGCACGGGCGCCGTCGTCCCCGGGGGCGGCGCGCGCCGCACGGTGTAGAGGAATCCCTCCGCGCGGCAGGTGCCTTCGATGCAGCCGAAGGCGGGCACGGGCGCGTCCCCGAAGTGCTCCATCCAGCCCGGGCCCAGGTTGAGCGGCTCGCCAATGGCCCGCTGGTCCTTGCCCTTGCCGACGTAGCCCTGCATGACGCCGTCCGCGTCCACCCGCAGCTCCAGCGCGGCCTCGCCCTCCGGCGACGCCAGGCCCAGCATGGTGCCGCGGCGCTCGCCCAGGGCCCATTCGAGCCGCAGCGGCGCGCCCGCGCCGTCGTGGATGAGCGCCACGTAGCGGCCCGTGCTGCCCTGCAGCAGCAGCGCGGCCGAGGGGGCCTGCAGCGACGGCCCGTAGAGCATGACGTAGCCGCGGCGCTTCCAGGTGTCCGGCGGCGCGTCCGCGCGCACGCGGGCGCTGAGCACGGCGATGTCGCCGTCCAGCCCCACCACGTCCACGCGGGCACGGCCCACGCGCGACTGCGAGCGCTCCTCCACGGGCGGGAAGATGATGGCCTTCTCCTCTGCCTCCACCGGCCGGCCGGCGACCAGGAGCGACGGCGCGTCCGGGCCGTCACCCACCGACACCGTGCGCTTCTCGGAGCCCGTCTCCAGCCGGCCCGGCATGGACCGGGGCGATGGCGGACCCAGGTCCGCGTTCAGCGCGGCGCCGGGCTGCGGCGGCACGGGCTTCTCCCCGCTGCGCAGCCACTCCCGGCCCAGCACGGCCAGCGCCGCCATCACCAGCAGCACGGCCGCGGCCTGCAGGGCCATGCGCACCACCTTGCGCACGCCCTGGCGGACGCGCTGGAGGTGCGTCAGCTTCACCGGCGCCAGGGACGGCAGGCTGCCCGGGACGAGCAGCTCCAGGTCCGCGATGAGCGAGGTGACGGAGGGGTAGCGGTCCTCCGGGTCTGGCTTGAGGCAGCGCGTGACGATGGCGTCCAGCCGCGAGTCCAGCCCCGGCTTGCGCCGCGACGGCGGGTCGAAGGTGCCCAGCGGCACCTCGCCCGTGAGCCACTCGTAGAGGATGACGCCCAGCGAGAAGATGTCCGCGCGCGCGTCCGCGCTCTTCGCGTCCACGCGCTGCTCGGGCGCCATGTACGACAGCGTGCCCATGGACACGTGCGTGGACGTGAGCGCGTAGCGCGAGGAGGGGCTGGCATCATCCAGGAAGGACGCCAGGCCGAAGTCCGACACCTTGGCGATGCCGCCGGCCTGCTGGTCCAGCAGGATGTTCTCCGGCTTCAGGTCCCGGTGGATGACGCCGCGGCCGTGCGCGTACTCGATGGCGCGGCAGATCTGCAGCATGCGCCGCAGCGCGCCCACGACGTCCAGGTGCGGCTCGCGAATCAGCTCCCGCAGCGACGGGCCGTCCACGAACTCCATCACCAGGTAGTACGTGGTGTCCGTCTTCCCCTTGTCGACGATGGAGACGATGTGGGGATGGCTCAGGGCCGCGAGCGCGGCGGCTTCCTTCTGGAAGCGCGCGATGAAGGACGGGTCCTTCGCCAGCTCGGGATTGAGGAGCTTCACCGCCACCGTGCGGCCTAGCGAGAGCTGGGTGGCCTTGTGGACCTCCCCCATGCCTCCGCTGCCGACAAGCTTGTCGAGGTGGTAGCCGCTGATGATGTCCGGAGAGCGCGGACGGCTGATCGCGGTGGGGTCGATTGAGGACATGGCGGTGAGCGAAGGGGCGGCCAGGGTAGCAGAAACCCGGCGCTGGAAATGTCCGCTCGTGCACGGGTCGGCATTGCCCCCCGGCAAGCCGCCAGGCGCCCCGCCCGCCTGCCGTTCAGAGTCCGGACACCGGGGTGCGGCTCACCGCCTGGCGCAGGCTGTTGCGGACCTGGTCCAGGGAGGAGCGCATCTGCCCATGTCGGACGGACGCCGCCACCGCGCGCCCCAGGGACTTGAGCAGCGTCACTTCCTCCGGCTTCCAGGCGCGGGGACGGCGGCAGTCCTCGAAGGCCACCATGCCCCACCACTGCTGCCGGGAGGGGTTGATGGGGCACAGGAGGATGGACTGCGTTCCCTGGCGCTCCAACAAGTCCTTCATCATCGGGGGCGCGTCACGGGTGGGGCACGCCACCACCATGCCGGCCTCCAGCATGTCCACCCAGCCCGGCGCGAACTCGCGGAAGGAGAAGGCCCGCATCACCGGGTTGGCCAGCGGCGACGGCGTGGGCGGCTCCGCCCAGGCGTAGCGCATGTCGGTGATGAACCGGCCGTACGTGCCCTGCACGCGGTTTTCCAGGATGTACGCGCGGTCCACGCCCAGCGCGTGGCCCACCATGCTCAGCGCCTCCATGCCGGTGCTCGGGCCCAGGCCCTTCTCCAGCAGCAGCTTCGAGGCTTCCGACACCTTCGAGAAGGCTTCGATCATTGGTGCGCTCGTTTGAGTTCCATCCCTGTCCGGGACGGTCAGTGATTCTCTGAAGTCGTATTAAGCAGGATTCTTCTGTTTCTGTCAAATCTCACGTTCACTGGACGGATTGACGGGGGTGTGAAAATCCCGACCCGGATGGGTTTTCTCGGACCTCGATAGACGTTTCGAGAGGGCGTCTCAGAAGTCGAGGCAAGGCGGGTTCTTATAGACCCGCAAAAGCAACGGGGGTACCTCCCTTGGAAGAGGTACCCCCGCGCGTCGGCATAAAAGCCGTAAATCTTGATTAGTTGGCCTCGGTGGCCGTCGTGGACTTGGCGGCCTTCTTCGCCGGCTTCTTGGCCTTCTTGGCGGGCTTGGCCTCGGGGGCCGCCTCGGCCTTCGCCTCTTCGGCCTGGGGGGCCTCGGCGGCCTCGGGCGCAGCTTCGACGGCGGCGGGCTTGGTTTCGGCGGCGGGGGCCGGGGTGTTGGCGAACGCGGTGGCGGCGGCGAGGAGGGCGGCGGCGAACACGGTCTTCATGAAAAGCTCCGTTGACGAACGACGACGCGAGATTGCGCCGTCCCAGCGAACGAGGGCTTGAGCAGGCGGCGTGCCAGCGGCGTTGTCAGAGGGAGAGCAGGTGTCTGGCGTGGATGTCCTTGGGGAGAAACTCCGCAGTTGGAGCTCCGACAATGGGGGCAGGCTCCCCAGGCAGGCAGTTGCTGCTTTGACGATGACGGAGCACTTGAGCAAGCTGCACGCGTCATCTGGTTGCAGGGTGTCGGCCCAGCGCCTTCGCCGCGCATGTCGCGCGGTCATGGTGTGGGAGAGATGGTCCATGCGGTTCCTCTGTTTCGCGACAGCGTTGGCCGTCCTGGGTACGGGTTGCGCGACGGGTATTCCGCTCGAGCGACTGGAGGCCCAGGTCCTCGAGTCGGACCGGTGGCGTCGCGAGTACGAGGCGGAGCGGGAGCGCGCCGAGGCGTTCGCGCTGCGCATGGCCCAGCTGGAGTCCGCGCTGGAGCGGGTGCGGCTGGAGCGCGCGGAAGCGGAGCAGGGTCGCGCGGCGCTGTTGGAGGAGCTGGTGCGCACCGAGGCGGACCGGCATGCGCTGGAGGAGCACAACACCCAGCTGCTGGCGCTGGAGCGCGAGGTCAACGAGCTGAAGGAGTTGAAGGAGATGCACGAGGAGCTGTCGGACGTCTGGTACGAGTCCGCGCTGGAGCGTGCACGGCGGCGGTTGAACAATCCGCCCCAGCCGGCTGCCCTCCCGGCGGCCGGGAATGTCGCCCCGACGGTGCCCTGACGTCCCGCCGGACGCGCGGCGCCGGCCCCGTGATAGAGGAACGGCGTGGCGAGCTCCCGCATCCCCATCCGCGGCTACCGGGCCGGCTTCTTCTTCGTGGTCGTCCTGCTGTCGGCCGTCACCGCTTTCACGTTGTGGACGGAGGTCCGCACGGGCAGCCAGGTGGACGGGTTGGTACAGGAGGCGCTGGAGCGGGCCGGCTCCATTGGCCGCATCCGCGTGGACGCGTTGTCGCTGGAGGCCGCCATCGAGGCGCATGTCCGCGCCACCGGTGACGCCGAGCGCCGCGCCGCGGACGCGGTGATGGAGCAGATCCTGGCGGACATCCGCGCCTCGTCGGAGGCGTACACACGCAACCTCCCGCAGGGCGAGAAGGCGCTGTGGTACCGCTTCAACGCCGCGTGCCAGGGGTTGGCGGACCAGGTGCGCGCGGCGGCCATCTTCTCGCAGCGCCGCGAGGCGGAGCGGGCCCGGCGCCACCTGGCCGAGCGCATCCGCCCGCTGGCGGCGGAGCTGGACGCGCTGGGCGGCGCGCTGGAGGAGGAGAACGCGGCCGAGGCACGCAGGCTGGTGAACCGGTTGGAGGACCTGCGCGTGCGCAACACCGCCCTGGGCGCGGGCGCCACGCTGCTGGCCATCCTCCTGTCGTCGCTGGTGGGCTGGCGCGTCACCTCGCTGCTCAAGCGCCAGGAGGCCATCATCCAGGGCCAGTTGGAGGAGCTGGGCCGGCACAACCAGGAACTGGACGCCTTCACGCGGCGCGTGGCGCACGACCTCATCTCTCCGCTCGCGCCGCTCAAGGGGTACCTGACGCTCATCCGCCGTACCGGCGCGGTGAACGACGCGGGCGCGCTGGAGATGCTGGCGCAGTGTGAGTCCAGTGCTGTTCGCATGGGCGAGCTCATCGAGGCGCTGCTGCGCTTCTGCCGCGCCGGTACGCGCGGCGAGAGCACGGTGGGTGAGCTGGATACGGCCGTCACCACCGTGCTGTTGGAGGTGGCGCAGACGGCGGCGGCGCAGGGCGTGGCGCTGGAGCGCGAGCTGGAGCCCGGCGTGGCGGTGGACTGCCCCGGGCAGCTGTTGCAGGTGAGCGCGCGCAACCTGCTCACCAACGCGGTGAAGTACTCGGAGGGCCGGCCCGACCCCCGTGTGAAGGTGCGCGTGGCCACCGAGGACGGCATGGCCGTGCTGGAGGTCGTGGACAACGGCATCGGCATGGCGCCGGGCACCCTGGCCTCGCTGTTCCAGCCCTTCTTCCGCGCGCCCGAGGTGCGCGGGCTGCCGGGCCACGGACTGGGACTGGTCACCACCAAGCGCGTGGTGGAGGCGCACGGCGGCACGCTGGTGGTGCGCTCGGAAGAAGGAAAGGGAACGCACGTGGTGGTGCGCTTCCCCCGCGTGGTGCGCCCGGCGGCGGCCACGAGCGGTTCTCAGGCAACGACTGCTTCCGCCGGAATGCGCAAGGTCGGCACATGAGCTCAGCCCGCATCCTCGTCGTGGATGATGACCCGCAGGCCCGCGATTTGCTCCAGCGCTTGTTGGGGCCGCTGGGGGCGGTGACGCAGGCCCCGGACCCGCGGCGCGCCACCGAGCGCATCGCGGAGGGCGCCTTTGATCTGGTCCTCACGGACATGGCCATGCCCGAGCCGGGCGACGGGCTGAAGGTGCTCCATGAGGTGAAGGCGCAGCTGCCGGACACGCCCGTGGTGGTGGTGACGGCCTTCGGCAACATCGAGGGCGCGCTGGACAGCATCCAGCAGGGCGCCTTCGACTACCTGGCGAAGCCCTTCGACGTGGACGCGATTCTGCGCGTGGCGCGCCGGGCGCTGGAGCAGAAGCGGCTGGTGGAGGAGAACCGCTCGCTGCGCCAGCAGGTGGAGCGCGGTTCGCTGATGCTTGTGGGCCGCAGCCCGGCGTTGCTGGAGGTGTACAAGCACGTGGCGCGCGCGGCGGCCAGCAACGTGCCGGTGCTGATTACGGGCGAGACGGGCACGGGGAAGGAGATGGTGGCGCGCGCGCTGCACAAGCGCTCGCCGCGCATGAACGGGCCCTTCATCCCCGTGGACTGCGGCGCGATTACGGAGTCGCTGATGGAGAGCGAACTGTTCGGCCACGCGAAGGGCAGCTTCACCGGCGCGTCCGGCGCGCGGCGAGGCGTCTTCGAGGAGGCCAGCGGCGGCACGCTCTTCCTGGATGAGATTGGCGACGTTGGCATGAAGGTGCAGTCGCAGCTCCTGCGCGTGTTGCAGGAGGGCGAAATCCGCCGCGTGGGTGAGAGTGTCCCCGTCAAGGTGGACGTGCGCGTGGTGGCGGCGACGAACAAGGACCTCAAGGCGCGGGTGGCGGAAGGCCTCTTCCGCGAGGATTTGCTGTACCGCCTGGACGTGGTGCACCTGCACCTGCCGCCGCTGCGGGAGCGGAGCGAGGACATCCCCGCGCTGGTGGAGCACTTCGCCGGGCGTCATGCGCGCGGCGGGGTGCGGCCGGTGGTGACGCCGGAGGCGAACGCGCGCCTGGCGGCCTACGACTGGCCGGGCAACGTGCGGCAGCTGGAGAACGTGGTGGCGCGGGCGCTGGCTCTCAACGTGACGGGCGTCCTGGGGCCCCAGGACTTCCCGGAGCCCATCGGGGATGCGTCCACCCCGAAGATGGCGGGCCTGGCGGGCGACATGCCGAGTCTGGCCGAGCTGTCCCGCCGCTACGCCGCGCAGGTGCTCCAGCACGTGGGCGGCAACAAGAGCGAGGCGGCGCGCCTGCTCGATGTGGACCGCAAGACGCTCTACAAGCTGCTGGAGGCCCCAGAGGCCGAGTCGTAGCGCGCGCGGCGCACGTCAGTTGATGACGCCGAGCAGCTCCCGAATCTGCCGCAGCATCTCGATTTCGGCCGCGTGCACGCTGCCGTCGCTGGCGATGAGCGCCTTCGCCTCCCGGATGACGGCGGAGGGGTTGGTGCGCAGGATGCCCATGTTCGGCGGAGGCAGGGGCTCGTTGTTCCGCAGACAGCGCGTCAGCGCCGCCAGCTCCGGCAGGGGCACGCTCATGCCTCGCGCGGTGTCCAGGATGTGCCCAATCTCGGAGTGCGCGACGCGGCCGTCGACGGTGGCGACCTGGAGCAGCAGCTTGAGGACTTCGACGTGGAATTGTTCTTCGGGGCTCATGTCCCGCTAGGCTGGCTTTTCCTGGGACGCCCGTCCACCTATTGACGGCGTCAGCGCGCGGCGAAGCACCGAGTGGCGGTGCTCGAAGAGGCGCCGGATGAAGGCCTCCGCCAGCCGGCCGCCGAAGCGGGGCTCGAAGTCGAGCTGGTCGATGATGTCGACGCCGGCGTGTGTCTCGACGATGCGGCGCTCGTGCCGCCACTGACGCATCGCGCTCATGGGGGACTCCTCGACGAAGCGGCGTCCCGGCTCCAGCTCGCGCAGCGTCAGGTCGGACCAGCCCACCGGCAGCACGCCGCCCAGCAGCAGCTTGCTGCGGAACAGCGGTTGGCCCGGCTCGAAGGGTACGTCCTCGAGCCCCGTCACGCCCGGGGGCGCCGTCATCCGCAGGTACGGGTGCATCTCCGTGGAGATGCCCTTCATCGACGTCACCCACGCCCAGGCTTCAGCGGGGGTGACCTCGACGTACGATTCGAAGCGGAGACTGCGAGTTGCCATGACGCCCCCCGGTCCGCGTGTCACCACGCGGTGTGACGGTAGTCCTTGAAGAAGTTGCCCCAGACGTACTCGCCGCTGTTCTCCGAGGCGATGATGGGGTCCACCACCCGCGCCGCCCCGTCGACGATGTCCAGCGGTGGCTGGAAGTCCAGCTCCTGCACCTTGCGCTCCGCGTGCTGCGCGGGGTCCTCGTCGGTGACCCAGCCGGTGTCCACGGCGTTCATGTAGATGTTGTCGCGGGCGTAGTCCGGCGCGGAGGTCAGTGTCATCATGTTGAGCGCCGCCTTCGCCATGTTGGTGTGCGGGTGTTTGTCCGTCTTCGTCCCGCGCGAGAAGCTGCCCTCCATCGCGGAGACGTTCACCACGTGGCCGGGGGACGAGCGGTCCCTGAGCATCAGCGGCTTCAGCTTCCCGACGAGGATGAAGGGCGCCACCGCGTTGATGAGGTGGACCTCCAGCATCTCCGCCGTCTGGACCTCGGCGAGCCGCAGCCGCCACGAGTTCATGTCCCGCAGGTCCACCTGCTGCAGGTCCGCGTCCAGCCGGCCCTGGGGGAAGATGGCGCGCACGTCGCCCTCCTGTTCCAGGGCGTAGGGCAGCATGGACAGCGCGGCGGAGGAGTGGATGCCCAGCGCCGGGTCGTTGCTGCGCCAGGTGGTGGCCAGCTCCGAGCCCCCCGCTTTGCCCGCACCCAGGGCGGCCGGCTGCACCGTCGAGACGCAGGCGTCATGGCCCGCGAGCAGCGCGCGCGCCGCCGCCGGCAGGTCGTCCGCGCGGCGCATCTCTCCCGGCAGCAGGTGGCCGTAGAAGCCCGGGGGCCGGCGCACCGTCTGCGCGGCGTTGTTGATGAGGATGTCCAGGCGCTCGTGCGTCTGCTCGATGTACTTCGCGAAGAGCTCCACGCTGGGCGCGTGCCGCAGGTCGAGCCCGTGGATGTGCAGCCGGTGTGCCCAGTCCGCGAAGTCCGGCTCCTGGACGTAGCGCTGCGCGGCGTCGTTGGGGAAGCGCGTGGTGGCGATGACGCGCGCGCCGGAGCGCAGCAGCATCAACGAAGCCTGGAAGCCAATCTTCACCCGGGCGCCGGTGATGAGCGCGACCTTCCCGTTCAGGTCGGCGCGCTGGGTGCGCTTGGCGTAGTTGTAGTCCGCGCACTCGATGCACATCGCGTCGTAGAAGAAGTGCAGCTTGCGGTACTCGGCCTTGCAGACGTAGCAGCGGCGGGGCTGCTCGAGGATGCGCTCCGGTCCCGCTTCCGAGGGAGGCGGAGGCGGCAGCGCGGGCACCGTGAAGATGGCGGAGCGGCGCAGGGTGCGAATCTCCGTCGTCGCGCGGATGGCGCGGTCGTGCTCGCGCTTCGTCTTCTTCCGGTCGCGGCGCAGCGCCTTCGCCATCCGGGACTTGGTGTCGCGGTCCGGGTGCAGCACGCGTCCCGCGGCGCTCAGGAAGGCGATGCGGTCCTCCTCGGGGAGGCCGGCCAACAGGAAGCGGTCCTCGCTGATGGCCTCCAGGAGCTGGGTGACGCGGCGTACCTCGTCCAGGGACAGGGGGGCGGGGGGCGGCAGCGCTTCGGGCGCGGGGGTCGGAGCAGTCTCGGCGAGCTTCATCTCCCCGCTGCATATCTTCCGAAGGGGGCGGGTGGAAAGAGGGGCAGGGGGATGGGGCCCGGCGGCTGGGGAGGCGGGCACCCGGGCGCCAGCCTCAGGGATGGTGCGGGCTTCCGGGGGCTGGCTTCACCAGCGCGCCGCCTTGGCCTGCGTGCGGGGTGATTCGCGGGGGCTGGCTTCACCGGCGCGCCGCTTTGGCCTGCGGACCGTCATTTCCGCTGCATGTGACAAGGGCCGCTGCGATGGCACGAATTGCCCACCCACACGGAGCCCCACGCAGGCGAGCGCACCGTGGACGACGTTGAGTGTGCCGTCGCTCCTCCGTACCGTGTCAGGTCCATGCGCCGTTGGCTTCCGCTCGTTCTTCTGCTGCCTGGAATCGCCTGCACGCCGCCTCCCGGCCCGGAGGACACCTCGCCCGATGCCTCCCTGGCGAGAGTGCCCGCGCCCCGAGTGGCGGAGGAGCGCGGTGATACACCGAGTGCATCTATGTCGGTATCCAGGGCCGCTGCGTTCGACGGCGGAGCCGGGGCAGGGGCGCCAGAGGACGGCGTGGAGGTCCAAACTCCTCACGCCGATACCAACGCTCCAGGCCACCTCCTTGCTGAGCTGGGGGCGTCCGTGGCTGTCACGGAGTCCGTGTCGGGACAACGTGCCCTGGCCGACGCCTCTGCGGGCGGCAGCGCCCTCTCGCAGAGCGCGAACGCGGATGTCCGGCGCACGGCCGCGGATGCGCTGTTCGCGGCGTGGCAGCGCACCGCGGCGGATGCCGGGACGGACGGCGGCGTTGATGGCTCGGCCGAGGCGGCGCTGTCTCCGCCGCGCCGCACGCCTGACGACGGGGCGACCGTGGCGCGCGACGAGGTGCCGGCGCTGACCATCGACCCCGCCCTGGACGACCTTGCCCAATCCGAGGAGGAAGAGGACACGCCGGGCGAAGAAGAAGTCCCACCACCCGAGCAGCTCACGGTCATCCCGGATGAGCTGCACCCGGGCGAGGAACTGGTGCTCGGCCCGGACGGTGAGCCGCTCGAGGACACGGGGCTGGTGCTCGAAGATGTCGACCCAGGACTGGAGCCCGTGAGCGGCGCGGAGGACGGAGGAACGTACGCCGTGCCCTTCGCTCCGGACGCGGGCTCGCTGCGGGTGCGCCGCTCCATCGTGGTCCGCCAGGAGCCTCGGCAGGATGCACCGGCGCTGGGCACCGTGGCGCAGGACATGCGCGTGCGCTGGCAGGGCGAAACAGCGGTGCGCGGGCCGGACTGCGAGGCTTGGATTCAGATTGAGCCGCGCGGCTGGGTCTGCGAGCGCTACCTGGAGCCCAACTTCCGCGAGCCCCGCGTGCGTGAGCTCCCGAAGCTGCGCGAGGGCGAGCTGACGCCCGGCATCTACGCCCGTGTCGTGGGCAAGCGCGTGCGCGCCTATCCCAGCCTCGCCCTGGCGCGCGCCCGGCGAAAGGGCGTGCTGCTGAAGGGCTCCGTATCGGTGCAGCTCCGCGGGCAGGTCCGCATCCGCCGCAGGACATATTGGCGCACCACCGACGGCCAGTACCTGGAGGCGCGGGTGCTGCGCGAATACCGGCCTTCCTCCTTCGAGGGCGTGAACGCGGAGGCCATCGCCGACCTGCCGCCGACGTTCGCCTGGGCCCAGTCCCGCACCCGTCCCACCGCCGCCGTGGAGGTTCGGACAGCGCCAGACGCGAAGGCCCCCCGCGAAACGGTGCTGCCACCGCGCACGCTGGTGGCCGTGAAGGAGCTGTCCGAGGACGGCCACTGGGTGAGCATCGCGGAGGACCAATGGGTGGCGCGGGACGACCTGCACGTCGCCTGGTTCTCACACGCGCCGCCGCAGGTGGAGCCCGGCTCCCGCTGGCTGGACGTGGACCTGGATGCCCAGGTGCTGGTGGCCTACGAAGGTGAGCGGCCGGTGTACGCGACGCTCATCTCCTCCGGGAAGCAGGGCACGGACACGCCGGAGGGCCTGTTCCGCATCTGGATCAAATTCGCGGAGGCCGACATGACGGGCAGCGGCACCGCCGGCAACGACACCTACCGCGTTGCCACGGTGCCCTGGACCATGTTCTTCCAGGACGACTACGCGCTGCACACGGCCTATTGGCACGACCGCTTCGGCCAGCCCATGAGCCATGGCTGCGTCAACCTGTCGCCGAAGGACGCCCGCGCGCTCTATTCCTGGGCCGCGCCGCAGGTGCCCGTCGGCTGGTCCATGGTTCACGCGACGGAGGACGCGCCGGGCTCGTGGATTCGCATCCGCGGCCAGGCCCGGCCGACGGGCAAGCCGCGCAAGGTGGCGGTCGCCGCGACGCAGGTGGGCGCGCCGTAGCGGTCAGCTCACCACGGACACGGTGACGCGGCGCCGGTGCGGCGAGGTCCGGTGCTCCCAGACGTAGACGCCCTGCCACGTCCCCAGGTCCGCGCGGCCATCCTTCACGGGGATGTTCAGCGCATTCTGGGTGAGGACGGTGCGCACGTGCGCGGGCATGTCGTCCGGCCCCTCCGCGTCATGGACGAAGAGCGGGTCCCCGTCCTTCACCAGCCGCGAGAAGAAGGACTCCAAATCCCGGCGCACGTCCGGGTCCGCGTTCTCACACAGCAGCAGGGACGCGCTCGTGTGATGAAGGAACACGGTGCACAGCCCCTGGCGGGCGCCGCTCTCGGCGACGGCGCGCTGGACGTCCGCGGTGATGTCGGTGAAGCCGCGGCCCCGGCTGGACACCGTGAGCTCCTTCGCGTGGAACATGGCTCAGCGTCCACCCAGCCGCGCGGCGAGGAACGCGGCCAGGGCCTCCAGTTCCTCGGTGACGATGGCGTGCGGCATGTCGTAGGCGTGGAAGTCCACGGTGAGGCCCGACGCCACGAACATGTCCCGCAGTCGCTCGGCGTTGCCCAGGGGCAGCAGCGGGTCGTAGCGCCCGTGGGCCTGGAACACGGGCAGCCCCGTGCGGCCCTGGGCGCGGGTGCGCCACTCCGGCTCCGACGTCAGCGTGCCAGAGAGGATGCACAGCCCGGCGGGCGGCTCATCCAGGCGCAGGGCCACGTCCGTGGACACCATTCCGCCCTGACTGAAGCCGCCCAGCACGATGCGCCCGTAGGGCAGCTTCATCGCGGCGCAGAGCGCGTCCACGGTGCTCATCAGCGCCCTGCGCGCGGCGGGCATGCCCGGCGGTACGTCGCGCGCGAACTGCTCCCAGTCGCGCTGCTCCCCCCGCATCACCGCGTCGGGCAGGGGGAACCAGGCGCGTCCTCCGTGCGCCCAGGCCATGGGCCCGCCCGGGAAGACGAACCGCACGCGGTCCGCCAGCGCCGGCTGGAACGCCATCAACTCCGGCCCCAGGGGCACCAGGTCGGTGGCGGGCGCGCCCAGGCCATGGGAGAGGACGACGACCAGTTCGGGCGTCGCGCCCTCGGGGAGCGCGTCGATGACGTGGCAGTCCAGCTCCCCCAGCCGTGTGGCCACGTGGCGCAGGGCGCGTTCCATCGTCAGTTCCCGCTGCCGGCCGGGGCCTGGTCGCTCATCGCGATCTTCTGGATGACGACCGGCTCCAGGGGCTTGTCGCGCGGGTCGCGCTGCACGTTGGCGATCTTCTCCACCACGTCGTAGCCCGACACCACCTCACCGAAGATGGTGTGGCGGTTGTTGAGGTAGTCCGGCGTGGAGGTGGTGATGAAGAACTGGCTGCCGTTGGTGCCGGGACCGGCGTTGGCCATGGCCAGCAGGCCCTTCTTGTTGAAGGTGCGGCCGCTCTGGAACTCGTCCTCGAAGCGGTAGCCCGGGTCGCCGCGGCCGGTGCCCGTGGGGTCGCCGCCCTGAATCATGAAGCCCGGAATCACCCGGTGGAAGATGACGCCGTCGTACAGCGGCTTGCCTTCCACGCGCTGGCCCGTCTTCGGGTCCGTCCAGGCCTTCTCGCCCGTGGCCAGGCCCACGAAGTTGGCCACCGTCTTGGGGGCGTCCTTGGAGAAGAGGCGCACGACGATGGCGCCCTGGTTCGTTTCGAGGGTGGCGTAGACGTCCTGGCCCGCCTGGACCTTCTTCGTCCATTCACCCGAGGCGGCCTCGGCGGGGGGCGCCGCGGCCGGCACCTCGGCGGCGGAAGGCGCCGAGGGCTTCGCCGGCGTCGTCGCGGAGGGCGGGATACCACCACCCGTGGATTCCTTCTTGTCGGAGTCCTTGCAGGCGGTGAGGGTAAGGCAGAGGAGGACAGTCGTTAGGAATTGGGTCCGCATGGCGCGCGGACCTTAGCCCCTTTTCCAATGGATTCCAGGGGCTTACGGGGTCATCGGCCGCTATCTGTCAGATACTGGGAGTGAAAATCGGTAAAGTCTGTGAGTCTGGACGCAACAATTCGCCAGAAAGCCCGATGATCCGGGTAACGCTTCAAAAAAGCCCATCAAATTCCTGTAGGAGCACACCCCATGGCGCCTCCCATTCGCCGCAACGAGCCCCGTCCCGTTCCGACGCCTCCCGTGACGGCGCGTCCGACTCCGCCGCCGCCGCCGCCTCCTCCTCCGGCGCGCGCGGAGGCCCGTCCCGCGCAGGCCGACCGGTTCGAGGACGCGCACAACCGCGTGACGCAGGCCGCCACTGGGCTCCGCTCGGTCTCGGATGCCGCTGTCGCCACGCAGGTGCGTGACGCCTTCGGGCCCCGCCGCTTCGGCCCCGTCAACCTGCCGGGTGGCAATGGCCCCGTCGTCGAAGGGGCGAACACCCGCCTTGCGCGCGGCGCCGGCGCCGTCAGCCTCGCGGCCAACGTGGCGCAGCTTCCCACCGGAGCCGTCGAGACGTTCCGTGACGTGCGCGATGCGCTCCGCAACCCGACCGAAGCGAACGTCCGTGAGGCGGTGGGCACCGCCTCGGGCACGCTCTCCACGGGGCTGATGGCGGCTCGGGACGGCTTGAACCTCGCGGGCAACGTCAGCAACTACCGCGCTGCCACCGACGCGGCTCGCACCGCCTTCACCGCCGCGGCCCCGGAGGCCTCGCGTGCCGCCGCCAATCGCGTGGCCACCACCGCCGCCAACACCGCGCTGGAAGGTGCGTCGCGTCAGGTCGTGCGCCGCGCGGCCGCCGAGGTCGCCGAGCGCGGACTCGAGGGCGCCGCCCGCACCGCTGGCACCGCCGCGCGCGCCGCGGTGCAGGGCGGTGGCACTGCGGTGGCGCGTGCCGCGGGCCGCTTCACCCCGGGCCTCAACGTCGCCATCGCCGCGGCGGACACCGTGGCGGCCGTGAACACCATCACGGACCCGAACGCTTCGGCTGGCAAGAAGATTACCGCGGGAGTGACGGCGCTGGGGTCCATCGCCGCCGCCACCAACATCCCGGTCGTGAGCCAGGTGGGTGCGGCCGTCTCCACCGTGTCCGGCTTCATCGGCTCCTTCTTCTAGGAAGCGCCGCGTCGTCAATCTCAACGCTCCGGGGGGCTTCGGTCCTGCCGGAGCGTTGTGCTATCCGAGGGGGACGGAGCGAGAGACCATGACGACCCATGACGATTCGCAGGGCGGTCGTAAGAATGCCCGTTCGCTGGCCGAGCTTCATGCGCTCGGCATCATGAAGAAGATGCCGGCGGCGCTGCAGCTCGACAGCACCGAGCCGGTGGAGCTTCCCACGGTGGAGGCTCCTTCCCTGGAGGGGGTGTCGGTGGCCCAGGTGGCGCCTGCGCCATTGACGGAGCAGGAACTCGTGGACCGCTTCGATGCGCTCCGTCGCCAGCACGCAGACGTCCGCGAGCGTCAGCCGGGCGAGGATGTGGCGCTCGAGGACGACGTGCTCGTGGACGTGCTGGGCTTCGCCAACAACCGGCTGATGCCCTTCTCTGTCCGGGAGAACTGGTGGGTGCGCGTCGCGGCGGACCCGGGGCTGCCCGGCTTCTTCGAATCACTGGCGGGGGCGAAGGTGGGCCAGTCGGTCGGCATCGAGCTGACGCTGCCGGACACCTATCCCGTGGAGGCGCTGCGGGGGCAGCCGGCCCGCTTCCTCGTGAGCGTGAAGGCGGCGCGAGAGCTGAAGTTGCTGGACGATGACTCGCCGGAGTTGCTGTCACGGCTGGGCATGGGCTCCATCACGGACGTCATGCGCAAGCTGGGGGACGACCTGGCCCAGGAGCGGCTCGCCGACGTCGACCGGTTGACCCAGGAGCGCGTCATGGACGTGCTCGTGGACCGCACGCCGGTGGAGGTGTCCGCCGCGCTGGTGGACGAGGAGATTCGCCGGCGCTGGGCGGAGGCCGAGCGGCCCATCCTCCAGCGCAAGGATTTCCAGCCCGACGAGCTTCAGGAGGCGCTGGAGGGGTGGCTGCAGGATCCGCTGACCCGCCTGGATGCGGCGTACCGCATCACGTTGGCACTGGTCCTGCGAGCCATCGCCGAACGCGACGGCATCCAGCCGGACCGCGCGGCGACGGACGCCATGCTGGAGGACCTCGCGAACTTCACGGGCGTCAACCGGCAGGAGCTGGGCGTGGCGGTGAAGGAGGACGAGGCGCTGGCTCGCCGCCTGTACGAGATGGCGCTGCGCTTCTCCACCATCGACCACGTGATGAAGAAGGTGACGCTGACGCCCGCCGCGGCGTGAGGCTCAGCGCGTCTCCAACGCCAGGGCGACCATCACCTCGGTGAGGTCGCCCGGGTGGTAGCGGACCATGCCTGGCAGGCCGCGCAGCGCGGCCTCCGCGTGGTCCATGTCGTGCAACCGCACCACGCGCGCGCCGGGCACCTCCGCGTCCACCGCCGTCACCATGCCGTCCGCCTGGTACCCGTAGCGCTCGTGCAGGTAGCGCTGGAGCGGGTACAGCGTGGAGGTGCGCGACAGCCGCGAGGTGGCCAGCGACACGGTGGGGATGTCGGCGGGGTAGGGGTGCTGCTGGATGAAGGCCTGCCGCTGGGGATAGGACAGCTCCTCCACGGAGCGGGACACGCCGTGGAACAGCAGCGGGAAGGCGAAGTCGATGAGCCGCCGGAGCCGGGGCGTGGTGGCCAGGTCGTGCGCGATGGATGAGCCGCCATACGGCGCCTGGAGCGTCACCACCGCGCGCACCACGTGGCGCAGCTCCGGGTAGAGCGCCAGCGTGGCGGTGCACTCCACGCCGCCCTTGCTGTGGCCCACCATCACCACGCTGCGGCCGAAGTACTCCGCGTCGCGCAGCACCTCGCGGAGCACCGCCACGTTGTCCGCGAGCAGCCCTTCGGTGTCCACCGCGGCCTCGCGCACGCTCAGTCCCCGGCGCTCCAGCCGCTGCACGTTGTCCAGCAGGTAGCCGGGCAGCTCGTCTCCCAGCATGCCGCGCACCAGCACGTACTGGTGACGCCGGGCCTCTTGCGGCAGCACCGGCAGCCCCTGGCGGACGCGCGCGAGCAGCGCATGGAAGCGGGGCGTGAGGTCCTCGGGGGGAAGGGACTGCGCCGCCCGCTTCAGCCAGCCGGCCATGCCCGCGCAGCCAGGGCCCCACCAGCGCTCGGCGGGAGGCAGTCCGCGCAGCGTGCGAGCGAGCCGGGTGATGACGCTCGGGGCCGCGGCGTGGGTGGACGGAGCGTGTGGGGCTTCGGGCTGCGACGGCGTCATCTCAAGAGGCAGCGTACCGGGAAGTCCGAGGCGGGCGCCAACGTAGCGTCGTGCGCGCCAGGGAGTGACTTGAGGCCGGACGCGAGGGAGGGCCCGTGATAAGACGTCCGGGGACGGGAGGATTTCGAAGCTGACCACCGGACAGGAATGGCTGGTTGACGCCAGCGGCTGCGTGCCTGGCAGCCTCAAGGACGCGGCGGCACTGGCGGCGCTCTTCGAGGCGCTCATCGTCGTGCTGGACCTGAAGGTCGTGGGCCAGCCGCAGTGGCACGTGTTCCCGGAGCCCGGTGGCATCACCGGGCTGACGCTGCTGGCCGAAAGCCACCTGGGCATCCACACATTTCCGGAGCACGGGTTCGCCGCGCTCAACGTGTACTGCTGCCGCGAGCGCCAGCGTCCGGACTTCGAGGCGCTGCTGGCGCGCCACCTGGGCGCGACGGCGTGCGTGGTGCGTGAGCTGAAGCGGGGGGTGACGGCGTGACGCAGGGGAAGTGTCCATCGTGCGGTGCGATGGTGGAGTTCACCGCCGGCTCGGCGCAGGTGGTGGTGTGCGGCTACTGCCAGACGGTGGTGGCTCGCAAGGGCCTGGACTTCGAGTCCCACGGGAAGATTGGCAGCATCGTCCCCACCGATTCGCCGCTGCAGCTCCGCGCGGAGGGGCGCTACCGCAAGGCGGCGTACACCATCGTCGGCCACTTGCAGAAGGACCACGGCGCGGGGCCGTGGGACGAGTGGTACGTGGAGTTCGCGGACGGCCGCACCGGGTGGCTCAGCGAGTCCGAGGGCGCCTTCCACCTGATGTTCGACATGGGGCCCGAAGAGGGCGTGGCGCTGGAGGACCTGCACCCGGGAGAGCGGCTGCACCTGCGAGATCGCGCGTGGGTCATCGAGGAGCGCGGCCACGGCCGCGTGGTGGCCGCCGCGGGTCAGCTCCCCAGCGACGTGGACCCCACGCAGGACGCCTGGTACGTGGACGCCACGGGGCCCAAGGGCGCCTTCCTCACGCTTGACTTCGGCACGCGCGGGCATTCCCCCGAGGCCTTCGTCGGCGAGGCGCTGAAACTGGAGCAGCTGGGCATCCCGGCCGGGCAGCTCCGGCCCCGCGTGCGCAAGGTGGAGCTGCAGCAGGCGCGCTGCACGCAGTGCAACGGCAACCTGGAACTGCGCGCGCCGGACAAGACGCTGCGCGTGGCGTGCCCCTACTGCGGCGCGCTGCTGGACGCGCGCCAGGGCAAGCTGTCCTTCCTGCGCATGCTGCAGAAGCCGAGCCGGCCGCTCATCATCCCCCTGGGAACCAAGGGGAAGCTGGATGGCGCGGAGTGGATCTGCATCGGCTACCTGGAGCGCTCGTGCACCGTGGAGGGCGTGCGCTACCCGTGGGAGGAGTTTCTCCTCTACAACGCGTCGCGCGGCTTCGTCTGGCTGATGAATTCCAACGGCCACTGGGTGTTCTTGAAGCCGCTGCCCGCGGGTGACGTGTCACTGTCGCCCGACGTCGCCGCCTTCTATGAGCACCGCCGCTACAGGTGCTTCCAGCACGTCACCGCCGTCACGGACAAGGTGCTGGGGGAGTTCTACTGGACGGTGAGGGTGGGCGAGCGGGCCGAGGCGTCGGAGTACGTCGCCGCGCCGTACTCGGTGAACGTGGACGCCACGGACGACGAGGTGTCGTACACCCACGGCGAGTACCTGGAGCCCGAGGTGGTGAAGGAGGCCTTCGGCTTGCAGGAGCCGATGCCTCAGCGGGAGGGCATCGCCCCCAGCCAGCCGAACCCACACCAGTCGGGCCTGCGCTCCGTCTTCGTCTGGACTGGCCTCTGGATACTGGCGTTGTTCGTGCTGGCGGCCGTGCTGTCCTTGACCGCCGCGAAGACGGTCGTCCTGGAGGAGGCGGTGGTGATACCGCCGGATGCCACGCCAGGCACGCCGGGGGCCATGCACTTCAGCGAGCCCTTCGAATTGCCCAAGCGCGGCAACATGCGCGTGGAGATCAGCGGCACGCCCTTCAACGAGTGGCTGGGCATCCAGGGCGACCTGGTGAACCAGGACACGAACGACGTGGTCCTCTTCTACGAAGAGCTGAGCTACTACCGCGGCAACGACGGCGACGGCGAGTGGACCGAAAGCAACATGTCCGCCAGCACCTACCTGTCGCCGGTGCCCGCCGGGAAGTACGCGCTGCGCACGACGGCGAGCTTCGCGGCGAACCCGGTGCGGCCGCGGCCCATGACGTACAGGGTGAAGCTCATCCACGACACGCCCAACTCGAGCTGGTTCTGCTTCGCGCTGGGGCTGATGGTGGTGGGGCCGGTGGTGGCGTTGTATCGCTCGCACAGCTTCGAGACGCGGCGCTGGGCGGAGAGCAACGTCTAGGTTTGAGTCGTCAAACGTGACGGAGGCGCGTCATGAAGTGGTTTGGAGGACTGGTGCTGCTGGGCTACGCGGCATTGACGATTTCGGGCTGGTCCCCCTTCACGAAGGAAGAGCGGGACAAGGTACCGGGCAACGTTCGGCGTGGGCCGGGCGGCGTCCTGCTGTGGACTGGCGGCTACATGGGAGGGAAGTGATGTTGTTACTTGGCGTGGTGGTCAGCGTTCAGGGTGTGCTGGCGAGCATCATCTACTCGCTCATCGGATTGGCGGTGTTCGTGGCGGGCTTCTACGTCATCCGCCTCATCATGCCCTTCGACGTGCACAAGGAGCTGGAGGCCGACCAGAACACGGCGGTGGGCATCGTCATCGGTTCCTTCATCATCGGTCTGGCCATCATCGTGGCCGCGGCCATCAGCGGATGAAGGCGCGCGCCGCACGCCCATGCCTGTGCGAAGTGAAGTGACGCCGTGAACAAGACGCTGCTGTACATCACCGTCATCGTCATCGCGACGTGCGGGCTCATCTATGAGCTCGTCGTCGGGGCGCTCGCGAGCTACCTGCTCGGCGACTCCATCACCCAGTTCTCCACCGTCATTGGCGGCTATCTGTTCGCCATGGGCATTGGCAGCTACCTGTCGCGCTACATCGAGCGCGGGGTGGCGCAGCGCTTCGTGGAGGTGGAGCTGGCGGTGGCGCTGCTGGGCGGCATCTGCGCGCCGGTGCTGTTCCTCACCTTCACGCTGACGGACCTGTTCCAGGTGGCGCTGTACGGCAGCGTGATTGCCATTGGCGCGCTGGTGGGCATGGAGATTCCCCTCCTGCTGCGCATCCTGAAGGACCAGGTCAAGTTCAAGGACCTGATCAGCCAGGTGCTGTCGCTGGACTACGTGGGGGCGCTCGCGGCCAGCGTGGCCTTCCCGTTGCTGCTGGTGCCGAAGCTGGGGCTGGTGCGCACGTCCCTGCTGTTCGGCGTGCTGAACGCGGCGGTGGCGCTGTGGAGCACGTGGTTGCTGGCGCCGCTGTTGGGCAACCCGCTGCGGTTGCGCGTCAAGGCGGTGGGGCTGACGCTGCTGCTGCTGGCGGGCTTCGTCATGGGCGACCGGCTCACCACCTTCTACGAGGACCAGCTCTACGCGGATGACGTGGTCCACGCGTCCAGCTCGCCGTATCAGCGCATCATCCTCACGCGCGGCAAGCGGGGCTTCTCGCTGTTCCTCAACGGCAACCTCCAGTTCGCCAGCCTGGACGAGTACCGCTACCACGAGTCCCTGGTGCACCCGGCCATGGTGCGCGCGGGCAAGGTGGAGAACGTGCTCATCCTGGGCGGTGGAGACGGCCTGGCCGCGCGGGAAGTGCTGCGCTACCCGGAGGTCCGCTCCGTCACGCTGGTGGACCTGGACCCGGTGATTACGGGGCTGGCGACGAACTACGGGGAGCTGGCGAAGCTGAACCGCCACGCGATGACGGACCCGCGGATGCGGGTGGTCAACGGGGACGCGATGCAGTTCCTCACCGAGGGCGGCGCGCTGTACGACGTGGTGGTGGTGGACTTCCCGGACCCGAACAACTTCGCGCTGGGGAAGCTGTACACCACGGGCTTCTACAAGCTGCTCAAGAAGCGCATCGCGCCGGACGGCGTGGCGGTGGTGCAGAGCACCAGCCCGCTGTTCGCCCGGCGCTCCTTCTGGTGTGTGGAGACGACGCTCAGGGCCGCGGGCTTCTGGACGGAGCCGTACCACGCGCTGGTGCCGTCGTTCGGTGAGTGGGGCTACGTGCTGATTGCGCACGAGCCGCCCGCCCGGCACCGGCCGCTGCCCGAAGGGCTGCTCTTCCTGGACGACGCGACGATGGAGTCGCTCACCCAGTTCCCTCCGGACATGGGGCCCTTGCCCGCGGAGGTGAACCGGCTGAACAACCAGGTGCTGGTGCACTACTACGAGGCGGAGTGGCAGCGGTGGAACTGACGCGGCGGGAGCTGGTCGCCGCGTTCCTCGGTTCCGCGGTGGCGGCCAGTGCGTGCCGGAAGTCAGGGCCGCGGGAGCGTGTCCCTGGCGCGGTGGTGGACCAGGCCGTGGAGCTGGGGCACCGGCTGCGCGGCGGGCCGCTGCCCCGCGCGGACGTCTTGGAGCCCGTGGAGGTGCTGGTGGTGGGCGCCGGCGTGGCGGGCCTGTCCGCGGCCTGGCGGCTGGCGAGCGCGGGCGTGCGAGGCGTGCGCGTGCTGGAGCTGGAGGCGGAGCCGGGAGGCACGTCCCGCTCCGGGCGCAACGCCATCTCCGCGTACCCCTGGGGCGCGCACTACCTGCCGGCGCCGCTGGAGGACCGGGGCCCTGTCGTCCGGCTGCTGCGGGAGATGGGGGCCGTCACCGACGTGGATGACGCGGGCCGGCCGCACTTCGAGGAGTCGCTGCTCATCCACGAGCCGGAGGAGCGCTTCTTCTACCGGGGCCACTGGTACGAAGGGCTCTATCTGCACGCGGGCGCCAGCGCGGAGGACCTGGAGGAGCTGCGGCGCTTCGAGGCGCGGATGAACGGCTTCGCCGCCGCGCGAGACGCCAAGGGGCGCCGGGCCTTCGCGGTGCCTTCCGGCCTGTCCAGTGACGACGCGGAGTGGACGGCGCTGGACGCGCTGAGCATGGCGGCCTGGATGGAGCGCGAGGGCTTCCGTTCCGCGCGGCTGAAGTGGGTGGTGGACTACGCGTGCCGCGACGACTTCGGCACCACCGCCGAGCATGTCTCCGCCTGGGCCGGCATCTGGTACTTCACCGCGCGGCAGGACGGGAATGGGGAGCGCAGCGAGGGCTACCTGAGTTGGTCCGAAGGAAACGGCCGGCTGGTGCGGCAGCTCGTGTCGGCGCTGCCGAACGGAGCGGTGGAGCGCAACGTGCTGGTGCACACCGTGGAGCCCGTGGAGGGTGGCTGCCGCGTGGACGCACTGGAGGCGGGCACTGGCAAACCCCGGGCCTTCCTGGCGCGGCAGGTGGTGCTGGCGTGCCCGCGCTTCATTGCCGCGCATGTGGTGGCGCCGTGGCGGCGGGAGCGCCCGGCATGGCTGAATGCCTTCACGTATGGGCCGTGGGTGGTGGCGAACCTGACGTTGTCGTCGCCGCCGCGCTCGCGGGGCTTTCCGCTGGCCTGGGACAACGTCTTCTATGAGAGCCGCAGCCTGGGCTACGTGGTGGCCACGCACCAGACGCTGCGCCAGGACGAGCAGGGCCCCACGGTGCTCACCTGGTACCTGCCCATGGACGGCGCGGACGTGAAGGCCGAGCGGGAGAAGGCGCTGTCGGCCAGCTACGTGGACTGGGAGGCCTTGGTGATGGCGGACATGCTGCCCGCGCACCCTGGCATCTCCGATCAGGCGCAGCGGCTGGAGGTCCAGCGCTGGGGCCACGCCATGGTGCGTCCTACACCGGGCTTCATGTGGGGGCAGGCGAAGCAGGCCGCGGGGGAGAGCCTGGGAAGCTCGCTGCACTTCGCGCACTCGGACCTGGGCGGCATGGGGCTCTTCGAAGAGGCGAACTGGTTTGGCGTGCGGGCCGCCGAGCGCGTGCTGGCGGAGCTGGGCCGGCGTGAGGTGAGCTGGCTGTAGTCGCCGGCTGCCGCGTTCCATTCCATGCGCCGCGAAACTCCTTTCCCAGGCGCCCATGGAGGAATGCATGCGTCAGCTCCTGCTGGTGGCACTGTCATTCGCTGTTTCGGGCGAGGACGGTTCCGCCGAGGCCAACACCAGCAACAACACGTTCAGCCGGTTCTTCTGATGAGGTGAGCGCCTCCGGCATGCGGTGTCCCGCCTGCTCGTGCCTGCCTGGAGGACAGGGGGCATTGTCGGGCCCCATGTGCATCTCCCTCCACGAGAGCTCGCGGCACGTTCATTCCCGCGCGTCCTCGTGGAGGCCGCACCATGTCGCTCAAGGAATACCTTCCCGGAACGCCATTCCCTGGTGTCATCGGCCGGACGGATGAGGAGTCCTCGCCTGCCTGGCCCGCGCCGCTGCGCGCGAAGCCAGGGGCACCCAACGTCCTCTTCATCGTCCTGGACGACACGGGCTTCGGTCAGCTCGGTTGCTATGGCTCGCCCATCCGCACGCCCAACCTGGACCGGCTGGCGAAGGGTGGGCTGCTCTACAACAACATGCACACCACCGCGCTCTGTTCGCCCACGCGCTCGTGCATCCTCACCGGCCGCAACCACCACTCCAATGGCATGGCGGCCATCACCGAAATCTCCGTGGGATACCCCGGCCGCAACGGCACCATCCCCTTCGAGAACGGCTTCATCTCCGAGATGCTGGCCGGGCACGGCTACAACACCTACTGCGTGGGCAAGTGGCACCTCACACCCGCGGAGCAGACGAGCGCCGCGGGGCCCTACTCACGCTGGCCCCTGGGCCGCGGCTTCGAGCGGTACTACGGCTTCCTCGGTGGCGACACGCACCAGTACTACCCCGACCTCGTTCACGACAATCATCAGGTCCGGCCGCCCAAGACACCCGAGGAGGGCTACCACCTGACGGAGGACCTGGTGGACCGCGCCATCGGCTTCATCGCCGACGCGAAGCAGGTCGCGCCCGACAAGCCCTTCTTCCTCTACTTCTGCACCGGCGCCATGCATGCGCCCCACCATGTCCCCCAGGAATGGGCGGACCGGTACAAGGGCCAGTTCGACGACGGCTGGGATGCCTACCGCGAGAAGGTCTTCCGACGTCAGCTCGAGACAGGCGTGCTGCCGCCGGGCACCCAGTTGTCGCGCCATGACCCGGACGTGCAGGACTGGGACAGCCTGTCTCCGGACGAACGGCGGCTCTACGCGCGGATGATGGAAGTGTTCGCGGGCTTCCTGGAGCACACGGACCACCACATCGGCCGGCTCATCCAGTCGCTGGAGGCGACCGGTGAGCTGGAGAACACGCTCATCATGGTCATCTCCGACAATGGCGCCAGTCCGGAGGGCGGCCTGCATGGCTCCGTCAACGAGCTGAAGTTCTTCAACAACACGCCGGAGTCGCTGGAGCAGAACCTGGCGGCGATGGACGAGCTGGGCGGCCCGCGCCACTTCAACCACTACCCCTGGGGCTGGGCCTGGGCGGGCAACACGCCCTTCAAACGGTGGAAGCGAGAGACGTACCGGGGCGGCACCACGGACCCCTTCATCGTCCACTGGCCCCGAGGCATCCAGGCGCGGGGCGAGATTCGCTCGCAGTACTGCCACGCCATCGACATGGTGCCCACGGTGCTGGACTGCCTGGGCATCGACCCGCCCACGGAGCTTCGCGGGGTCACGCAGTCACCCATCGAAGGCGTCAGCTTCAAGCACTCCTTCCATGACGCGGACGCGGAGAGCCGACACCACACGCAGTACTTCGAGATGTTCAGCCACCGGGCCCTGTACCACGACGGATGGCGGGCGGTGTGCCCGTTCCCCGGACCGTCCTTCACGGAGTCGCACGAGCCGTTCGGCATGCTGAAGCTCTCAGAGGCCAGACTGCGCGAGTTCGATACGGAGGGCTGGGAGCTGTACCACGTGGCGGAGGACTGCTCGGAGACGCGGAACGTGGCCGCGCAGGAGCGCGACAAGCTCATCGAGATGATTGCCCGCTGGTACGTCGAGGCGGGCCGGTACGATGTGCTCCCGCTGATAACGCCATCCCGCGAACTCTTCGCCGTGGAGCGGCCGCAGATTTCGCGGGAGCGGGAGCGTTACGTCTACCGGCCGAATACCTCACCCGCGCCGGAGAACGTGGCGGTGCATGTCCTCAATCGTGCCCACGCCATCACCGCGCGGGTGGAGGTAGAGGACGGCGTGGAGGGCGTGTTGCTCTGCCACGGTGGATTGACGGGCGGGTACTCGCTCTTCGTCAAGGACCGCAAGCTGCACTACGTCTACAACTTCGTGGGGGAGAAGGAGTTCCACCTGGAGTCCGCCGTGGACGTGCCGAAAGGCCACGCGGAGCTGCGCTTCGAATTCCAGCCCACGGGCACGCCCAACCTGCCCGCGGGCCGGGGCGCGCCGGGCCGGGGACGCCTCTTCATCAATGGCGACCTGGTGGCCCAGAGCGACATCTCTGAGACGATGCCGCTGCTCATCAGCCTGGGCGAGGGACTGACGTGCGGCCGTGACGAGAACTCACCGGTGAGTCAGCAGTACCAGCCGCCCTTCGCGTTCAAGGGCGGGACGCTGACGGAGGTGGTCGTGGACGTGTCGGGCGAGCACGTTCACGACGCCGCCACGGAAGTGAGCACGGTCATGGCGCGGCAATAGCCGCGTAGGCGGTGGACTGGCCTGGGGCGACGGTGACGATGATGATGTCGGTGCGTCGCCCCAGGGCCAGCAGCTCGGCAGGGCTGGGTACCACCGGGTGCCGCGAGCCTCCGCCTCCGACGCCCTGGGGGAAGTACAGCGCCCGCTCTGCCTCCACGTAGAGGACGGGGACGCGGCTTCCCCGGGCCTCGATGCCCGGAGGCACGAAGACCTGGACGCCGCGCTCAGGGGACGCGGGGGGCGACGGCGGCGGCGTACACCCAGCGGCCAGGGCGAACAGCAACGACAGCCAAATTCGCATGACGGGACTCCTGGCCTCGGCCTGGTGGCCGGGCGCTCGATGGGTTCATGAAGCATGTGCGGCGCGGCCGCGGCTCAGGGCGGCCGGGTGACGTCACAGCGCGCGTTGGCGCCGCGGGCGAGGTCCTCGGCCACCGAGCGAAGCAGCACGGTGCCCGTGAGGGTGTTGCCTTCCTCGCCAGGCGCTTGCTTCCCCTGCGTGAGCCACGCGGCCACCCGGCCCAGGCTCGCGGCCGTCACGACGTGCAGGCGGACGCTGATGCGCACTTCATAGCGCGCGCCGGGCTTGGGCCTTTGTTCCAAGGTCCACGCCACGCGCTCCAGCGTCAGTGAGGATGGGCCTTCCGGCAGGGGGCGTCCATCCAGCACGTAGGAGCCCTTGGAGAAGACGAGCACCTGCGTCAGCCGTGCGGTGTCCATTCGCGCGTCGAACCAGATGGTGTTGCGTTGCCAGAGCGTCAGCTCCACCTCCAGCTTCCCCGCCATGCCCAGTCGCACCAACCGGTCCAACTCGGGCGAGACGAAGTCGAAGGCTTCGGAACGGACCATGACGCGCCGTCCGGACAAGGTGGCGGTGCAAGTGGTGCGCGGCTCTTCTGCATGGACCGAGGGGGCGTGCAGGCCCGCCACGGCGATGAGCGCCGTGCCGAGCCCGCGTCCCACGTGTTTGCGTGGCCAGTCCATGCGTCTTTAGAAGGTCCGCTGGAAGAGCAGCCGGGCTTCGGGCGTGGCGGTGGCCCGCTCATCCGTGCGCCACGCGACGTCCATCCGCACGTTGTCTCCGAAGTGGAGGCTGGCGCCCAGGCCGAGCCGTGCATCCGTCCAGGTGTCATCCGCCCGCACCGTGCCCAGGTCCGCGAAGAGGCCGATGGCGCTCCAGCGGTACTCCGCGCTGGTGAGCACGGACACGTCGCCGCGGTACTCCTTGAAGCCGAAGCCGCGCAGCGCCGTCCATCCCCCCAGTGCCTCGCGCTTCTGTTCGGGCAGACGGTGGCCCCCCGCGGTGCGCACGCGCAGCGACAGACCGGTGTCCCAGCCGGTGGGCACCTCCATCGCGATGTCGCTCACCAGCTTCCAGAAGCGCGCGTCACCACCCGCGCTCCCCGGACCGTTGCCCACCTCCAGCGTGAGCAGGCCCCGGAGCGAGGCGCGGCTCTCCCAGTCGCCATCCCGGTCGAAGAGGGACGTCTCTGGCGTGCGGAACAGCGAGCCCACGGACGCGGCGGCGGGCACGTTGCTGGCGTACTCCATGCGCACCACCACGGAGTCGAAGCGGCCCTCGGTGACGGGCGCGTTGGGGAAGGGGGCCGAGTCGTTCCGGAACAGGGAGAAGGGCGGCGTGAAGCTGCGCATCGACTCGTAGCGGTCGCTGCGGTACTCGACGCCCGCGAGCCAGTCGTCCGCCCAGCGCCAGGTGGCGAAGGCCGTGAGGCCCTTGCGGCGGAAGTAGTCGCGGTCCGGCCGGTTGATGAGGGCCGAGTAGAGCGACGAGTCGATGTCGCCCATCCGCCACCGGTCCAGCGTGTCGGTGAAGTCGTAGACCTGCGCGCCCAGCTCCGCGAGCCCCACCCGCGGCACCTGGAGCTTCGCCCCACCGAGCAAGTTGATGCGCCGCTGGCGCTGCGTGCCTTCCGGGTCCTCCGGCAGATACTGGCCGCCCCACCGCAGGGGGATGGTGAGCGCGGCGTCCACGGTGATGTGCGCGCGGTCCTTCGCATCCCAGAGGCGCAGCCGCCCCGCCAGACCCGGCGAGAAGCCCGTCACCTGCGTGTGCATCGGAAGCAGGTCCACATCGAAGTCCGGCCGCCGCGTGCGCACGTGCACCACCAGCTTCTTGTCCTCGAGGGTGATGCTGTCGGCCGAGTCCACGTCGTCCCACCAGTCGGCGAACTGCTTCCAGTTCAGCTCGAACTCCACCTGCTCCCGGTGGCGCGGCTTCGCGCGCGGTGCTTCCTTCGTGTGGTAGGCGCGGGTGCCGTCCGGCTCGCGCGTCTCGATGATGTGGGCGCGCCGGGCACGCGTGCTGTCGGAGTCGTCCACATTCGCGGGCTCCAGGAAGGGGAGCCGCGAGGTCAGCCGCCGCACGGCGCGCTTCGCGTCACTGCGGAGGAACACGGTGCCAGGCTGCAGGTCCAGCGCGTCCTGGACGCGCGCTGCGATGTCGGCGTCCACGCCGCGCACCTCGATGGACTCGAGCCGGCCTTCATCCACCGTCACCACCAGCTTGCCGTCCGGCGACCACACCGCGGACAGGCTGGCGAGCATGTAGCCGTCGTCACGCAGGCGCTTCAGCGTGCGCTCCAGGCCGTGGACGACGCCGCCCATGAAGATGCCGGGGTGCAGCGTGCCGCGCTCCAGCCGGGCCACCCAGTCACGGGGCGGATATCGCGGCGGGCAGGGGCGGACGACGGAGAGCGTGCCGCGCCGGGAGTCCACGCGCAGCGTGGCGGTGAAGGACTCTTCGTCTTCGTCCTCGGTGGGGAACCGGTGCGGGAGCCGGAGCAGCTCTTCGAGAATCTCGGTGGCCTGCAGGTCCTGGATCCCGTTCACCTCCACGGCGGAGACGACGGGGTTCTCCTCCAGGTGGACTTCGAGGACCGCCGGCTGAGGCGCCTCGGCCACGCGCACGCGCGGCTCCACGCGGGCGAACAGCCCCGAGCGCGCGAGCCGCCGGAGGAACAGGTGGACTTCGCTTCCGCTCATCAGGGCCTCCGAGTCCGCACGGGGCGCACCGATGAAGGCACGCACCTGCGCATCCGTCAGCCAGTGAAGTCCGTGCAGTTCGATGCGGCCGGGCGTGAGCGAGCGCCCATCCACGGCGAGTTGAAGCGGCGCCAGAACGCTGGTGTCTCCCGAGTCGTCGTCCTCGAAGTTGTCGGGGCAGGACTTCTGCGCGTCCGCTGGGGTGTCGCCTCGGGCGTCGGTCGTGGGGGAGCGTGGCTCAGGTGCAGGGGATGGCTGCGCGACTGCGAGCGCGGGGAGGAGACAAATGAGGAGCGCGAAGCGGTTCATGCACGAAGGGAGAGCACGGGCCGTTCCACCCAGAGGTGGCGGGCAAGTGCCTGAAAGAACGAGGGCCGAGCAGCCATGGCGATGTCATGGAGACATCCGGATGTCGAGTCGTGATGTGGTACTGACATCGCCAGCGGTGATTGCGTGCGGCCGTCCGGCACCCGCCTGGAGACATGGGGGCGCTTTCGGTACAGGGGCGCGTTGTCGCGGCTGGTCCGAAAATCGGGGGCAGATCAGCTGCACTCCAGCGGGGCTTCAGGTGACAGGGAGTCCGAGCGCCTTGATGCGCCGGTAGAGGTTGCCCCGGTCGACCTGCAGCAGTCGCGCGGCCCCAGCGATGCTTTCGCCTTCCTGGAGCGCCGCGCGGATGAGCTCGCGCTCGAAGTCCTCCACGTGCTCTCGGTAGCTCTTTTGTCCCAGGGAGGGGCGGCTGGCCGCGGCGGTGGCCTGGGGCGCGGAGACGAGCTCCGGGCCCAGGGTGAGCGGGCCCTCGCCCCGGAGCAGGTTGAGGCGCTCGATGAGGTTGCGCAGCTCGCGCACGTTGCCCGGCCACGCATAGGCGCGCAGCGAGGTTTCCGCGCCGGGCGCGAGCACCAGTGGCACCTGCGGCCCCGCGAACTCCGCCGCGAAGGCGCGGGCCAGGGGAAGCAGGTCCTCTGGCCGCTCGCGCAGGGGCGGCACCTGGAGGGGCATCACGTTGAGGCGGAAGTAGAGGTCCTGCCGGAAGCGGCCCTCCTTCACCGCGCGGGCGAGGTCCTGGTGCGTGGCCGCGACGACGCGCGCATCCACCGGCACGGGCAGGCTGCCGCCCAGCCGCTCCACTTCCTTCGACTCCAGGACGCGCAGCAGCTTGGCCTGGAGCTCCAGTGGCATGTCGCCCAGTTCGTCGAGGAACAGCGTGCCGCCGTGCGCCTGTTCGATGCGGCCCGCGCGCCGCGACAGCGCACCGGAGAACGCGCCCTTCTCGTGGCCGAACAGCTCGCTCTCCAGCAGGGTGGAGGGAATGGCCGCGCAGTTGACGGCGACGAGCCGGCCCTTGCGTCCCGAAGCGAGGTGCAGCGCCCGCGCCACGCGTTCCTTGCCAGTGCCCGTCTCGCCGGTGATGAGGATGGCGGTGTCGCTGGCGCCCACGCGCGCGATGAGCTGGCGCAGTGACGCCATGCCAGGGCTGTCACCCACCAGGTGGCCGGGGCGGGCCAGTGCGTCCAGCAGCCGCTCGCGCTCTTCCTGGAGCGAGCCCAGTGCCAGTGCGTTTCGCACGGCGGTGAGCAGCCGCTCGGGGGAGGGCGGCTTCTCCACGAAGTCCGTCGCGCCCAGCCGCAGCGCCTGCACGGCCTCGGCGGGCGACGCCTCTCCGGACAGCACCACCACGGGCGCGGGGAAGGGCCGGGGCAGGCGCGCGAGCAGCTCCAGGCCCGTCTCGCCCGGCATGCGCAGGTCGAGCAGCATCATCGCCGGGGGACCTTCGGGCGCGTCGAGCAGCTGGGAGGCCTCCACCGCGGAGCGGGCCTCCACGGGCGTGAAGCCCTCGTCGCTCAGCAGTCCGCGCAGGGCCCTGAGGACGCCAGAGTCGTCATCGACGATGAGGATGCGAGGACCGGGCTTCATGGGGACGGGGGCGGGGTGAGGGGCAGTTCCACGCGCGCGAGCGTACCGCCTCCGGGCGCGGGCTCCAGGCGCAGGCTGCCGCCGTGCTCGTGGACGATTTTCTGGGAGATGGGCAGGCCCAGGCCGCTGCCGCCGGGCTTGGTGCTGAAGAGGCCACGCGTGAGGGCCGGGCCTTCGAGGACGGAGGGGACGCCACTGCCTCCGTCCGCCACGGTGACGCACACGGTGCCCGGCTGCGGCGACTCCAGTGTGACGTGGACTGGCGCGGCGCTGGTGGAAGAGGCCTCGGTGGCGTTCTTCACCAGGTTGCCGAAGAGGCGACGCAGGCCATCCGGGTCCGCGCGCAGCGTGGCCTCCGCGCCAGGCCGAAGCTCCACGGGCACGGGGGACGTGCCCGCGTACAGGGTGCACACCTCGGCCAGCAGCGGGCGCAGGGGCACGTCCTGGAAGCGCGGCGCGGGCAGGCGCGCGAAGGTGGAGAAGCTCTGGGTCATCCGCATCAACAGGTCCACTTCCTCCTGGAGGAGGGCCACGGCCTCGGTGATGCGGGTGGTGTCGTGGGGCGTGGATGCATCCGTCCGGTTCAGACGCGCGAGCGACAACTTCATTGCGGTGAGGGGGTTCTTCAGCTCGTGGGCGAGCGCGCGGGCCACGTCCTGCCAGGCGGCAATCTGTTCCGCGGACTTGAGGCGCTCGCGCTGCGACAGCAGCTCCTGGCCCATGCGGTTGAACTGGCCCAGGAGGAACTGCAGCTCGTCGCGTGGCGGCTCGGGGGCGGCGAGCCGCACGGAGAGGTCGCCGCGCGCATAGGCCCACATGCCTTCCGTGAGCGTGCGCACCGGACGCGTGAGGGCCCGGCCGAGGAGCACCGCGGCCACCGTCAGCGCCGCGCCCGATATGAGTACCAGCGCGGTGATGAAGGCGGGCACGCGGCGCACGAGGGCGCGCCGTGCCAGCTCCGCCTGCGCGAGGTTGAGCCGCGCCTCGTTGAGCGAGTCCTGCGGCAGCTCCCGCCGCGCCAGCTCCGAGGCGACTTCCTCCAGCACGCCCTCCACCGGGGCGATGGACACCGACAGCACCCGCTCCAGCGCGGCTTGTGCCAGCACGCCGAGCAGCACCAGCGGCACCCAGCCGGCGAGCAGCATCACCGCCAGCAGCCGGCGCCGGAAGCGCGGAGGGGGCGGCGGAAGATTCGCGGCGTGTTCAAGGCCCACCCTGTCACCGTAGGTGCGGGCCTCTGTGGGCGCGGCGGCGTGCATGGGACGGTTCATACCGCATCCGGACGTGGGCCCGGTGCCGAGTCCCTGGCGCGGAGACTCTGGTAGGCTGCATGGCTCCGATGCCTCGTCTTCTCGCGCCCTCCCAGGGCTGGTTGTTCAGTCCGGGAGTGGACCTGTCCGTCTTCGCTGGCAGCGCGCTCGTCTCGGTGGCTTTCGTGCTCGCCGCGCCCTGGCTGGGCGTGGAGGACGGCACGCCGCTGTGGGCATGGCTGCTCTTCGTCGTCTGCGTGGACGTGGCCCACGTCTGGTCCACGCTGTTCCGCACCTACCTGGATCCGGACGAGCTGCGGACCCGCCCCGGGCTCTACCTGGGCGCGCCGCTGGCCGCCTACATGGCGGGCGTGGTCGCCCACCTGGTGTCGCCGGGCACGTTCTGGACGTTGTTCGCTTATGTCGCGCTCAGCCACTTCGTGCGGCAGCAGTACGGCTGGGTGGCGCTGTACGGCCGCAAGGCGCGCGTCTCCCCGCTGGAGCGGCGCCTGGATGCCGCTGCCGTCTATGCCGCCACGCTGGGGCCCGTCATCTGGTGGCATGCGAACCTGCCGCGCGGCTTCTGGTGGTTCGTGCCCGGGGACTTCCTGTCGGGCCTGCCATCTTGGGTGGGCACCGTGGGGCTGGGGCTTCACGCGGGGGTGCTCTTCGCGTGGGCCGGCTTCCAAGCCGCGCGGGTGGTGCGCGGCGAGGGCGTGCAAGCGGGCAAGGTGCTGCTGGTGGTGGCGACGTGGGTGGCGTGGTTCGGCGGCATCGTCGTCGCGCGGGACGACTTCACGTTCACGGTGATGAACGTGGTGCTGCACGGCGTTCCCTACTTCGCGCTGCTCTTCCGCTATGCGCGGGGGCGGCTGGAGGAGGGTGGTTACGGCGCGGGGGCGGCGCTGCTGCGCGCGGGGCTGCCGGGCTTCCTGCTGTTCCTGGTGGCGTTGGCCCTGGCGGAGGAGTTCCTGTGGGACCAGGCTGTGTGGCGCGAACAGGGCGCGCTCTTCGGCGAGAGCCACGTGACGCTGCCGCCGGACGTGTTGTCTCTCGTGGTGCCGCTGCTCGCGCTGCCGCAGGCCACGCACTATGTGCTGGATGCCTTCGTGTGGAAGCCGGGCCGGCAGCCCGCGCTGCTGTCACGACTGGGCTGGGCACCGATGGCCACCCGACACGAGGGTCCACCATCTGGCATGAATCCCGTTTCGACCATGGCCATTCCTGCACGGAGTGATTAATGCAGGAGGGGCCTATGTCCCGACTCCTACTCGTCTCGAATCGGCTTCCTGTCACCGTCAAGGTGGAGAAGGACACTGTCTCCGTGGTCCGCAGCGCGGGAGGCCTGGCCACCGGCCTTCGCCGTCCGCACGAACGCTCGGGGGGGCTGTGGATTGGCTGGCCCGGGGATGTCTCCCGCCTGTCGGAAAGCCAACGCGCCCGCGTGGACGCCCAGCTCGCGGAGCTGCGCTGCGTGCCGCTGACGCTGTCCGCCAGCGAGGTGAGCCGCTACTACGAAGGCTATTCCAACCGCGTCCTGTGGCCGCTGTGCCACTACATGCTGGAGCGCATCCCGCGCCAGGACCGTGATTGGGAGGTGTACCGCAAGGTCAACGAGCGCTTCGCGGACCTGGTGGCGAAGCACTACGAACCCGGGGACACCATCTGGGTCCACGACTATCAGCTCATGCTGGTGCCCGGCATGTTGCGCCAGCGTCTGCCCGGCGCGCGCATCGGTTACTTCCACCACATCCCGTTTCCGTCGTCGGAAATCTTCAGCACGCTGCCGCGCCGGCGTGAGCTGCTGATGGGGCTGCTGGGCGCGGACCTCATCGGCTTCCACACGGTGAGCTACGTGCGGCACTTCTCCGGAGCGCTGCTGCGGCACCTCGGGCTGGACACGGACATCGACCGTATCATCTGGGAGGGCCGCGACGTGCGCGTGGGCGCCTTCCCCATGGGCATCGACGCGCAGGCCTTCGAATCGATTGCGAGCGAGCCCGGCATGCTGGAGGAGGTGGCGAACCTGCGCCGGTCCTCCGAAGGACAGCGCATTCTGCTGGGCATCGACCGGCTGGACTACACCAAGGGCATTCCGCGGCGCCTCCTGGCGGTGCAGCGCGTGCTGGAGCGCACGCCCGCGTGGCGTGGCCGCCTGCGGTTCATCCAGGTGACGGTGCCCAGCCGGACCCAGGTGGAGGCGTACGCCAACTACCGCGAACTGGTGAACGAGCTGGTGGGGCGCATCAATGGGCTCTACGGCACGGTGCACAACGTGCCCGTGCACTACCTCTACCGCTCATTCAACGAACGGCAGCTCGTGGGGTTGTACCGGGGCGCGGATGTGATGCTCGTCACGCCGGTGCGGGACGGGATGAACCTGGTGGCGAAGGAGTTCTGCGCGGCGCGCCCGGACGACGACGGCGTGCTGGTGCTCAGCGAGTTCGCGGGCGCCGCAGCGGAGCTGGGGGGCGCGCTCATCGTCAACCCCTACGACGTGGACGCCATGGCGGACGCCATCGAGAAAGCGCTGGGGATGGCGGAGGAGGAGCGCCGCACGCGCATGCACACGCTGCGGAAGCAGGTGAAGTCGCGGGACGTACATTGGTGGACGTCCTCCTTCCTCGACCGGCTCCAGTCGCTGCCCGCGGTGGACGTGCGCGCCGAGGCGGGCGCGCCCGAGGCGCTGGCGCAGATGAAGCAGGCGGAACGGCTGCAACTGCTCCTGGACTATGACGGGACGCTGGTGGGCTACGCGCCCCGGCCGGAGCTGGCCGCGCCGGATGCGGCGCTGAAGGAGTTGCTGGCGAAGCTGGTGGCCCGGCCCGACATCTCGGTGAGCATCGTCAGCGGCCGGCCCAAGGAGACGCTGGAGGAATGGTTGGGCGACCTGGCCATGGGCCTGTATGCCGAGCACGGCCTGTGGTCCCGCCCGGCGCCAGGGGAGACGTGGCGGATGCTGGAGGGCGTGACGTTCGACTGGAAGGAGCGCGTGCGCCCCGAACTGGAGACCTTCTCCGCGCGCGTGCCGGGCTCCTTCGTGGAGGAGAAGACAGCGTCGCTGGCGTGGCACTACCGCCTGGTGGACGCGGAGTTCGGCGCCATCCAGTCCCGCGAGCTGCGGCTGTACCTGGCGGAGAAGTTCGCCGGGCAGTCCATGGACATCCTCCCCGGGGACAAGGTGGTGGAGATTCGTCCGCAGGGCGTGCACAAGGGCCGCGTGGTGGGCGAGGCCACGAAGGACGCGGCGCCCGGCGCCCTCGTGGTGGCCATCGGCGATGACCGCACGGACGAGGACCTCTTCGCATCGATTCCGCCCGGCGGGCTCACCATCCACGCGGGCAACAAGCCCACGTGCGCGGCGTTCCGGGTGAAGGGCCCGGCCGAGGTCCGCGCGCTGCTGGCGGGACTGCTGGAGCCGTGACCACCGCGCGCGCCCGCCGGAGTATCGGCGGGCGCGGGCCTGCTCGCGTCCGCTACGGCGTCGAGGACGCGGTGCGGTTGGCCGCGTTCTGGATGAACACCCGGCGGCCGAAGGCGCGGTCCACGCGGCCGAGGAACTCGCGGAACGCGGGGTAGTCGTCCGCGGACACGCGCGCCGTGGTGAGGGCCACCTCGCCCTCGGCCACCAGCTTGCCGCCCTCCAGGCGGTAGTTCAGCTTGATGTGGCCGAACTTCGTCGTCTCCTCCACCGCCTGGGGCAGCTCCGCCACCGTCCAGCCTGCGGGCAGCGCGTAGCGCAGGAGGAAACCGTTGGTCCACGGGCTGGACATCACCAGGTCGAAGCGGCGCTGGGCCAGCGACGCATAGGCCTGCTGGTAGGTGCGCCCGGTGCCGAAGGGCAGGAAGCGCATGCCGTTGGGCATCACCTCCGAGTAGCGCGGGATGCTCATCTTGAAGTCCAGCGCCACGTTGTCATCCAGCCGCGTGGTGTCGCTCAGCTTCACCTCGTGCACGGTGAGGCCGGGGAAGCTCTGCGCCCAGGCGCGCTCGAAGGTGGACTTGCGCGTGGCCTCCGGCCGGTAGGCGCGGCGGTAGTCGGGCGCGTGCTGTCCACCCACGGAGCTGGCGCCGGTGATTTCCGCGCCGCCGTCCGCGCGGAGCGTCACGTCCAGCGACATGCGCGTGGCGTTGTCCGCCGCCTTCGCCTCCGGCGTGGTGAGGAAGGTGCTCTTGCCGTTGGGCTCCACCACCAGCACGTTGGCCACCCGGTCCGCGCTAGGCAGCTCGTTGGCGCCGTGGAACTCCGCGGTGCCGTCCAGGTACAGGTCGAACTTGGGCACGTAGGCGATGGCGTGGTTGAAGGCCGCCAGGCTCGCGGGCTCTTCGCCAATGGAGCCCAGGTTGCGCATGCGCAGCAGCACCAGCCGGCTCTCCACGCCCGCCACCTGGAGCATGGAGTGGATGAGGCTCGCCTTGTCCTTGCAGTCGCCGAAGCGGCGCGCCAGCACCCGGTCCACGCGGTAGGGCTTGAAGCCGTGGATGCCGAACTCCAGCGCCACGTAGCGCGTGTTCGTCACCACGAAGTTGTAGATGGCGCGCACCACCGCCAGCTCATTCTTCCGGTCCACGCCCTGGAGTACCTGGTCCACCGTCTGCCGCAGCTCCGCGTTGGGCTGGAGCTGGTCGCGCACCAGGCCCCACCAGTAGCGGCCCACCTGGTCCCACGTCTGGTAGGTGGAGACGTGGAGGTTCTGCGCCACCTCCGCCCAGCCGGGCATGCCGGGCTCCGGCACCACCTTGGCGACGTGCTTGGAGTTCCAGCGGTACAGCACGCGGCCGGCGTCCAGCGTCTCCTGCGCGCTCTCCACGCCGGTCAGCTTGCTCTTGTTCCAATACAGGGGCCGCGCCTGCGGCATGTCCACCAGGTACTGGAAGCGCACCTTCGGGTAGACGCCCTGCACGCTCTCCACGTCACCCCAGTAGTCCGACAGGAGGTTGTCCTGCGCGGTGTCGTCCAGGCGGTACGTCAGCTCAAGCGTGTCGCCCGCCGCCAGCGACGGGAAGGAGAGAATCTTGGCGCGGGCGTCGTAGTACATGCCCGTCCACGGCTCGTTGATGTTGCGCTCGTTCTCACCGTAGCTCTCCACCACGGAGCCATCCGCCTTGATGACGCGGGCGCGCAGCACGCGCACCTCCTGGCGGTCTGGCGAATAGGTGACGGGGATGGTGCGGAACGCATCCACGCCGCGCGAGTTGAAGACCTTGACCACCGTCTGGTGCAGTCGGCTGGACAGGCCGCTCTGCTGGACGCGCACGTAGGTGTTGTCCACCAGGTAGAGGGCGTCCTCGTGGACGTAGGCCTCCGCCTCCTTGGCCAGCGGCTGGGCGTCCACCAGGTACTGCATGCCGGTGCCGGTGCTCTCCCCCTTGAGGGTGCGCAGGGCTTCCTTCAGGCCCGGGTTCTGCGGGCGCAGTACCAGTGAGCGCTCGAACGAGGCCAGCGCCGGCTCGCGGCGGCCAGCGGCCAGTAGGGCGCGGCCCTCACGCTCGTAGACCTCCGGCTCGTCCGGGGACAGCGCGCGGGCCTCGGAGAAGAGGGTGACGGCTTCCTCCACCGCGCCGTTGCTGGCCTTCAGCTCCGCCAGCCGCACGCGGGAGCCATTGTCGAAGGGGTTGAGCTTCACCAACTGCGCGTACTCGCGCTGGGCGGACTCCACCTGCCCGGCCTCCGCCAGCATCGTGGCGAGCATGTGGCGCGTGGTGGTGTCGTCGAAGCGCAGCGCCAGCACCACGCGCATCCGGTCCATGGCCTCGCGGCCGCGGTCGAGCTGCCGGGACACCTGGGCCGCGGCGCGCACCGCGCGAGGCACGCGGGGCTGCAGGCGGAACGTCTCCTCCACCAGGGCGTGGGCCTTGGGGCGCTCGCCCAGGGCTTCATGCGCGCGCGCCAGCACCAGCCGCGCGTTGACGTCATCCGGCGTCTTCTCCAGCACGGGCGCCACCAGCGGCTGCACGCGCTCGGGGTGGCCGCGGTCCAGTTCGTGGTCGGCCAGCGCCACTCGCGCCTCCGGCATGGCGGGGTCGGCGGCAATGGCGGCTTCCAGGAAGCGGCGGCGCTCGTTCAGGTCATCCCGCTGCGCCTGGGCGGCGAGCAACTGGAGCCGGGCGTCCTTGGGGGCTGCTTCCGCGGCGCGCGCGGCCTCGGCGCTGGCGGTGTGCTCGCGCTCGTCATACGCGCGGAAGAAGCCCAGCACCCGGGCGTAGTCGCCGCGCAGCGCGGCGTCATCCGGGTTCTTCTCCACCATCGCGCGCAGGGCGGAGGTGAGGGTGGGCAGCGGCTGGGGCTGCGGCGCGGTGCCTTTCTCCAGGGCGGGCGCCTTCGCCGGCAGCGTCGCGCGCACGGTGGGCGACTCCTGGCGCAGGTAGAAGCCCAGCGGGCCGGACTCCTGGCACACCTTCACGAGCACGCGGTTGAGGCCCTTGCGCAGCTTCACGGACACGCGGGACTGGTCCGGGCGCGGCAGGTTGTAGCGGTCCTCCTTCGCGGCGAGCTGCCCGTTCACCCACAGGCGGAACGCGCCGGACGTGCCCACGCCCAGCGACACGCGCGACTCCTGGGAGGACTCCAGCCAGGTGACGGCGTAGGCCACGGACTCTCGGTTGGGGCGGATGGCGGTGGCCAGGTCGATGTAGCCATCCGAGGTGTTCGCCGTCAGCTTGCGCCAGGTGGTGTTGCCGCCCTTGGCCGCGGGGTAGGTGGCGGACAGGTCCAGGTTGGCGGCCTCGGGGCCGAAGTCGGTGTCACAGCCGGCCTTGCCTTCGTTTTCGAAGCCGCCGGTGACGTAGTAGTCGCCCACGTAGCCCAGCCACTGCTTCACCTCGTTGGCGCGCACCAGCCGGCCCCGGGCGCGCTCGGTGTCCAGCAGGAGCATCTGCGCGGTGGCGCGGGTATTCGGGTCCGAGCTGCGGCGGGAGGCCACGTAGGCGTAGGTACTCAGCAGGGGCGTGAGGTCCTCCACCTCGTCCACCAGCGCGTGCATCCGCAGCAGGCTGGCGGCGCTTCGGGGGGAGGAGGCCTGCTTCATCGCCTCGGCCGCATGGACGCGAGCGGTCTCATCCGCGGCCGGCTTCGCCTGCGCCCACAACGGGCAGGTGAGCACGAGGACTGCGGCCAGCAATGTGAAGCGGGACATCCGTTCTCCTGGGTGGACGGCTTGCGGTAAGGGGCGCCAGCCCCGGGCAGGGGCGTCGACGCGGATGAACAGGCGAACCCCTCTGGGGCTTCCCCTGCCTGGCCATCGTATGATGGAGGATGGGGTGGGGACAGGTACGCACTACTCCAGGGACGGGAGGATGACGCCGAAGTGTTCGACGAGCGCGCGTCGCAAGGCGTCTTCGTCGGCGAGAGGCTGCTCCGTCCGGACTCCGCTCCGGGTCAGGACGAGTGTGCCCTCCTTGGCGGTGATGCGCCCCTCTGGCGTCGCCCGGGTGCACAGCCGCCGCTGGGTGAAGATGGAGTCCGGGGAGGTCTGGTGGTAGCGGCACATGCCCTCGAAGTCCGCGAACTGGCGGGGCACGAGGGAGAGGCGGTACTCCGCCTCCCATCCGGAGGGCTTTTCACTCCAGAGGATGAGGTCGTCGCCCTCCGGTGAGAGCCGGTACGCGCGGCCGGAGCGCACCTGGACGTCGTGGGTGTCCAGGCGCAGGGGCTCGGTGAAGCACTCACCGAAGCCGACATCCGCCAACCAGCGTCCCTGTTCATCTTCCACCTGGAGGGCCAGGTGGTCGAACTCGGGGCCGTAGGCGCTGCCATCCGGGGCCGTGGCCACGCCCGCGGACAGCAGCGCCACCCGGTGGCCCAGCGCCGTCAGCAGCCGGGCGAAGAGGCCGTTGAGCTCGTAGCAGAAGCCGCCGCGCCGCTGGACGACGACCTTCTCGAAGAGGGCGTCCGTGTCGAGCCGGATGGGCCGCTTCAGGTGGATGTCCAGGTTCTCGAAGGGCACGGCCTCCAAGTGGGCCCGGTGCAGCCTCGTGAGGGACTGCTCCGCCCCCACGCCGATTCGCTCCAGGTAGCGCGCGACGTCGAACATGGGGGAACTGTGTCACGCGAGGGCGCAGACGGGTCAGACATTGAAGAGACGGATGGCGGCCGTGGCGGCGGCGTCTGCGGCGGGCACGCCCGCACTGGCCGCTGCCGCGGCGGCCAGGGGGGCGCTCCGAGGCTCGAGTGCCCGGATGGTGGCCATGGCCGCGGCTGCTTCTTCTGATGCGCCCGAAGCCCGCATCGACGCGGACTCGGCGATGGCCACGGAGATGGGATGGGCCATGCCCACGCTGAGGCTTTGGGCGGCCTGGTCCACCGGCCCCGCGGGGATGCCGATGGCTGAGGCGCTGGCAGCGGCCGCGACCGCGCGGTGGTTGGCGGCGCCTCCCAGGGCGAGCTGGGTGACGGCCATGGCCGCGGCGACGGTGGCACATGCGACAGGGGCGGCGCCCGCGACCAGCGCCGTGTTGGCATCGGTGGCGGCGGTGACCCCGGCCAGGGCAATGGTTCCGGCCGCCGCGTTCGCCGCGAGCGCCGGAACGCCAGCGGCCGCGGCGGCCGCGGCGTAACAGGCTGCCGATTGGGCAGCGGTCGGCAGGGTGAGTGCATCCGCCGTGACGAGGGCGGCGGCCGCCGCCACCGCCGCGGCTGCCTCCGCGCTGGAGTTCGCGACGGTGGCGGCCGTCACCGCCATGTTGCCAACGGCGGGCACGGGGACGCCCGTGCGGGTGGCGGCCGCGGCTTCAGCGGCGGCGGCTGCGCCTCCCATCGCCGCGGTGACGGCGGCTGTCGCCGCGGCGTAGCAGACCGCGGCGTCCCCAAGCGCCGGGGGGGCCGCCCCGGTGGCTGTCAGCACGGAGGATGCGGCTGTCACGGCGGCGGCCGCCGTCGGCGTGGAGGCCGCCACGATGCCCGCGACAGCGGCTGGGTTGGGGTGGATGGCGCCGCCCGCGAGCGTGGCGGCGCAGACCGCCACGGCGGCCTGGGAGATGCCCGGCACGGTGGCGGCCGCGGCGGCATGACAGGTGCTCGCGTCCGCCGCGGCCGGCGGAGTCACGCCCGCGTGAGCCATGCCCGCTGCCGCCGCGACGACCGCGGCGATAGCCGGAAGCGTGATGCCCGCCGTGCGCAGGAGGAGGGCGTGGTGCGCCGCGACCGGAGGTCCCGCCGAGATGGCGTTGGCCACCGTATCCAGCGTCGCGGGAAGTGGGGCCCCTCCCACCATGGCCGAGATGGCGGCCACCCTGGCGGCGACGGGCGCTGGCAGGTTCGCGCCCAACGCGCAGGCATGGGCGCTTCCGACGATGGCTGCCGTGAAGGCATCAATCCCGACACCGGCGGCCGCCGCCTGGGCCGCGCTGAGGGCCGCGGCGCCTGTGCCTCCCAGGAAGGGAAGCGCCACGGTCGCGGCGACAGCGGTGAGGGGCGGCTCTCCCAGGCTCACCGCCAGCGCGGCCACCACCGCGGCGAGGTCCGCCGGGGGCAGGACGAGTGGGGCGGCCAGTACCGCGGCGTGGGCCGCCGTGACGGCCTCGGCGGCCGATGGCGGGACGCCTCCGAGCATCGCGGCCGCCGGAGAGAGAGGCCCGCCTCTGACGACGTCCCCTCGTGCCGTGGCGGCGGTCCACCACGCCGCGAGGACTGCTCGGGTCACGAGGATGCATGCGCTCGTGGCATGGGCCGCGGCGACGCCCGCGACCGCGGCCGAGGCGAAGGGCACTGCGGTCCGGGCCGCGATGGCGGGCTCCAGGCTCCGACGGGCTGCTCGCGCGGCTGGAACGCTCGCCCGGCCCAGCGCCGCGGCGTTGACCGGACCTGCCGCGGGGGCCGTGGCGGCGGCCGCGGCGGGGACCACGCCGATGGCGGTTGCAACGGCGGTGGCTGGCGCTGCTCCCGCTCCCACGGCCGCGGTTGCTCGGGCCGCGGCGACCTCCCTGCAACCATGGCACGTCCGCGAAAGGGTGCCCGTGACGGCGGAGGCCGGGCGCAGCGGTCCTTCGTAGAACGGGGCCAGCTCCCACCCCAATGCGTGGTGCCCGCGAGGGCTGTTGTCTGGCTGTGCGCTCTGGTCCGCGTGCATGCTGGTGTTGCGGCGCACCACCCAACCCCGGCGCTGGTACTTGTCGATGGCGAGGTGGGCGGGATGCCCCACGCCCTGCGAGAGATACCGGTGCGCGAAGGGAAGGGCCGCCGCCGCGCCGCCCGTCTGGGTGGCGACGCCGTAGGAATAGCCGATGCGGTCCGCCGCCGCGTGTGCGAGCCCGGCGGCCGGAGGTGCGCCCGCCGCCTGGCCGGTTTGCGCCGCGCGCGCCGCCTCGACGACCGCGGCCACCTCGGAGAGAGAGGCCGCGGGCCCGATGGCCGCGAGGGCTGCGGCAATCTCAACCAACGCGAGTGGGAACTTCGGGAGCGACTGGCCGCGAGACACCAGTGCATCCAGGATGATTTCGGGAAGGACGGGCGAGGGGGCGAAGGCGTTGGCCACCGCGCGTGGGGCATTCGCCGGGTCGATGGGCACGCTCCGCGCGAGCCCCAGCGCGGCCTGGACCGCCGCCAGCGGCGGGTTGGGAATGGCGGCGACAGCGGTGGCGAAATAGGGATGGGTCACCGCGGGGAGGTTGGCAATCCCCGCTCCGGCGAGGGCCGCCAATGTGCCCCCGGCGCCGGTGGTGATGCTCAGGCGGGAGGCCTGGACGATGGCGGTGGCGGTCGCGACGGAGATGGTTCCGCCTTGGGCGATGCTCCGCCGCACGGCCACGGCCGCGGCGACGGCCTGCAGCACGGGTTGTGGCGCTCCGGGCCTCGCGCCGACGTGCGCCTGCTCCACGGCTCTGCGCGCCGAGGCGGTGTGGTGGGCGTTGGGGAGACCCCTGGCCATGAGGACGGCCTCGGTGGCCGCCCTGACCACCTGGGGGCCTCCTGGGACCGCCACCACGGGGCCCAGTCCTGGCACCGCCGCCGCACCGCCACCACCCAATGCGGCTGTCACCAGGCCCCAGGCCGCCGCCGTTCCGCCGACCAGGACGGGCACGGGGGGCGGGGCGCCCGCGGACACGGCCCCCAGTTGGTCGAACTGCGCTTGGGGCGTGTTCGGGGCGGCGTTCTCCAGGACCACCGCCGCGGCCGCTGCACGGGCCACCACGAGCGGGGTGAATAGCCCCGCGGAGGCGGCATAGGCAGCGCGTTCCGCCGCGGCGGCCAGGTTCGCCAGGTTCGCGGGCAGGGGAATCGGGAGCGCCGCCGCGGCTGCCGCGGCTGTCGCGGCCCGGCGGATGTTGGGATTGGGAAGCGCCGTCGCCGCGTGCGCGACCGCGGCCGCACGGGTGGGCAGCGTGTTGGGGGCCCATGGAATCCTGTCGGGATTCAGGTCGTTCGCTCCCACCTTGTTGGACCCGTGGTGGGTCGCGGTGAGGCTCACGACGACGGGCGGGTGGGCCGTGGGGGCGTAGGGAAGCGCCACCGCGCCTCCGGGAGCTCCGCCGCCGGGTGCGGCGAAGGGGCGCCGCTGCGCGGGGATGTATTGGTAGTTGACGTCGCCCGTGAGGAGCACGAACCGCTCGTTGGCGTGGAAGGGCGCCTCTCCCTGGAGCGTCGGTGGCAGCGGGGGCGCGAGCGCCTTGCAGACCGCGGTGGGGTTGCTGACGCCAGCGGCGCGGGCCACGGCGCCTTCCAGCGACAGGCCGGGGAGCGGTGCGGGGGCGTGGGTGCGTACCACGGCCTCCACCGCGGCCCGCACCGCTTCGGCGCCCTGTGGCACGGCGCCGGCCGCCGTATTCGCCGCCGTCGTGACGGGGGAGACGGCGGGTGCACCAACGATGGCTCCCTGCACATGGGCCAACGCCAGGGCCTCGACGCTTCCGGGCATCAGCGGCGCGCCGCCCGCCGCCGCTGTCCCCATGGCAGTGAAGGTGGCGACCGCCGTGCCCGGCGCGCCGCCTGCCACGATGACGGCCGCGCCCGCCGCCGCCGCCATCTGGGGCAGGGTGCCGCCCGCGACCACCACGGCGTCCGCGGCGACTTCAGCGGCCCCGCCCAGCGTCACCGCCGTGGCGGCAGCGAGCGCGGGGTGCGCCACGGCCAGCGCCGCGATGACAAGCCGCTGTCTCGCGGTGAGACCGGCGCCGGGGCCACCCGCTCCCACCGCCGCGGTGGCCGCGGCCGCCTGTCGCCGGGCGAGGACCGCCGCGGGATTGGGGTTGCCACCGGCCGGACCCATCGCCGCGAGAAATGCGGCCAGGCCGCCTCCAACGCCAGGAAGGTTGGGCCCTCCGAACGCGGCAGCCACCCATGCCGGAGGGGCGCCTCCGCCGATGGTGACCAGACCTCGCCCATTGCCCCCCAGGTTGTTGGCGTCGGTGGCCACGGGGCCCGCGGCGACAGCAACTGCACCGGCCGCGTCGCGCACGCAGACATACAGCGCCAACCCGGAGTTGTTGCGCGGGTCCGAGCCACTGGCGAGCGGGTTCTGCGCGCCTTCACGGTAGTTGCGTTCGACGAAGCCCCAGGGAAACCGCATGTGACTGCCGCCCGGACGGTTCCAGGAACTCGGCGTGCCGCGTGGACTCGCGGCTGTTCCGGGCCGCCCTGATGCCGCCCAGATGTAGAACTCGCCACCGTCGTGGACGACGCGCGCGACCGTGTCGCGGCACACGACGGTGCCCATGTGCTGCTGCGGCGCGAGCCACCGGCAGCGGAATGACTCCGGGTAGTAGCGCCCCAAGTCACAGTGGTCCATGTCCCAGTGGGACAGGATGATGAGGGGGCCGTTGCACATGCAGGGGCCCACGCAGTGCCCCTGCGGAATGATGGGGAAGGTCCCCTGCTGTCCGTTCGCCGGGCTGCCGAAGTCGTAATAGACGATGGCGCGCCCCTGGTTGTCGTACAGCACGGAGCACGCGCCCTGGCCCACGTTGAACAGCCCCACGAAGGGGGCGAACAAGCGGTTCGGGTCGGACGCATCCATCGGATTGGGCGCGCCATCACCTACGTAGGCGTGGGCCGTGGGCGGTGGGGCACCTGGCCGCGACCTTTCCCTGGGCACCGCTCGTGAAGTCAGCGTAGGGCCGGCTGCTCCGGCGAATGCGAGCACGGGCCCTCCGGGAGGCGGCATCCAGTCATCGAAGAAGTTCGCGACCTCCTCGGTGAAGGCGCGCACCTGTTGGGACAACTGGCGGGCCGCGGCGCGCATCCACCGGGCCAGCGCCGGGGTGGCGACCCGGGCCGTCACCGGGATGGGGAGGGGCGCGGAGGGGATGGCGAAGGGGTTCTTGACGGGAGGCTCTGGAATCGGGCCTGAGCCCCCGGAGCCGCCAGAGCCTCCTGGACGAGATGGAGGCGGTGGTGGTGGCGGCGCGGGCAGCGGAAAGTGCAGCGCCTTGAGGGCGCCCTGCGTCAGCCCGCCATCCGAGCGATCCTCCACCCGCAGGAAGCTCCGCACCCAACGCTCCGCGGGAGGCGAGTCCGTGTCCGGGGTGAAGCCCCGCACCGTGTGAACCCCCGCGCGACGCACGCTGCCCGCCCGCACGAAGAGCCCGTCCGGGCGGGTGCTGCCTGGCGCCGCCTGCAGCTCCAGGTGGAACCAGTCCGTCTCGTAGAGGTCATCACGCAGCGGGTCCCCGGGCGCGAGCTCGAACTCGAAGACGGACACCGGGGCGGAATCATTGCCGCCGTCGATGACCCGCCGCAGGAACCAGTAATAGACGACGTAGAAGAGGTTGAGTTGCTCCAGCGTCAGCGCATCGTAGAAGTCCTCGAAGCGCCGGCCGTTGATGACGGCATTGAAGAAGCGGAGGAAGTCGCCCGGGTCGAACTGCTTCTCCAGTTCATTCCAAACCCGGTCCATCCAGTCGCGCTCGACGCACTCCAGCCGCAGGTAGAGCGGGTCGTCGTCCGCGCCTTCCCGCTCCGTGACGAACGCGTAGTAGCGGCCGGGAAACCGGATGTTGAGGGTGTTGATTTCACCGCCGCGCGCGACGTGGCCCAGGCGGCGGTTCTTGGGCGCTGGAGTGGGGGGCGTGGCCTCAGGCACCGTGTGCCTCCCGCAGCTTGTGCCGGGTCCGCTCATCCACCGTGCCGGAGGGCATCAGCCCGTATTCGGCCTGGAAGCGCGCGACCGCCTCGGAGAGCGCGTCCTCCTCGCTGGCCTCGTCCTCGAGGAAGCCCAGGTTCGCCAGGCGCGCTCGCAGTCCCTCCTCCGTGGACACGGGTTGGAGCGTTCCCAGGGACAGCGTGTACTCCTCGCCGCCGACCTCCAGCGTCGCCTCGCGGGCACCGGGAGGAATCCCGCACTCGATGAGACCCTGCTCGTTCGTTTCTCCTTCGTGGGTGACGTCCCCGATGACGAGCCGGTAGGGCACCTTCGTCCGAGGCGCACCGTCCTCATGCAGTCGCAGGCGGAAGCGTTCCGGGATGCCCTTGAGCCTGAACGTGTGCGTCCTTCCCGTCGCGCAGGGGACCTGCCGGATTTCCTTGTCCGGGAGCGTCACCGTGTCGCCGGGCTTGAGCACATGCGGGCTCGTCCGTTCCCTTCGCAGGGCCTCGTTCTCGGGCGCTTCCCAGACGCGCTGCGGACTCAGGTTGTGTGCGTGGGCAATGCTGGAGACGCAGTCGCCGTCTTGTGCAGTGTACGTTCGAGGCATGGGTCCGGCGGACTGAGTGCAGCCCGTGTGCCGGACGTGGCTGGAGTGGACCCATGCCACGGGTTGCAATCACAGCGGCCGTGCGCGTCATGACGGAACGCAGATGCGTTTCGCGATGACGCGCACGGGAGGCGTGTCGCGCGCTCAGCGGGACTTCGCGGGGATCGGCTGGCTCTTCAAGAAGTCCCTGACGCTCTGCGCGTTCAGCGTGCTGGACGCGGCGCAGAGGCGGATGGACTCCATGGTGCGGGTGAGGGTGAGAGACGCGTTCTCCAGCTTCGCCGCGCGGGGGGTGAGGAAGGCTTCCGCCTCGGCGGCGGTCTTCTCGTCGCACAGCGTGCCCACCAGTCCGATGAGCCCGGCGACTTCGTCCGAGCGCATCCGGCTGGCGAGCGCGTCGAAGTGCTCCTGGTAGAACGTCCAGGCGAGTGCCCGCGTCTGCGGCATCGAGAAGGCTCCCACGAGGATGGGCTGGGTGTCGCGCACGTCGAACTCGCTGCCGGCCACCAGCGCGAGTGCTTCGCGCATGAGCGCCGGGTCCCGGAAGGCGCCCAGGGTGGTGAAGACGCGGCTGCGCTCGGTCCGGTCCTCCGTGGTGCGGGCGCGCGCGACCAGCGTGTCGAAGAAGGCCTTGTCTCCGTTCCGAGCCGCCACCATCAGCGCGAGGGGAACGGCCTCCGGGTGGACGGACTTCCGGTCCGCCAGCCACGCCTTCACCAGCCGGTTCGCGTCCCGGACCAGGGCCGGGTCCTCGCCGCGCAGCGCCGCCAGCCCCAGGAGGTTGGGTCGCAGCGACTTCACCGCGTCGTCGTCACCGGGCTTGGGCTCCCAGCCCAGCGCGCGGGCCCGAGGGCCGTACATCGCGGCCACCCAGTTCCGGTAGCTCGCGCTCTCGTCGTTGGACAGCTGGTCCACGTGCACGAAGGTCAGCAGCCGGGCGCCGCGCTGCATGATGAGGCGGTGGTCCGCCTTGGCCGTGGTGGGCACGTAGCGCAGGACGTCGCCCAGGGGCAGGTCTCCCCGGCGCACCCCGGCCTCCATGTCGGCCAACAGGGCCAGCCGCTCGCGCACCGTCAACGCTTCCGTGGGCGCGGCCAGCACGCGGGTGAGCTGCTCGCGCGTGTAGCCGGAGCGGTAGTAGCCGGTGCCGCCCGCGTTGAGCACGAACCAGGAAGGGCAGCTCTTGCCGGGCAACGCCAACTCACCCGTGGCCCCGGTGAGCAGCGTGCACGTGCGCTCGGACGTCTTGCCGGAACCCGCGCGCACACACACCGGCACGGACCACGTCTGGTCCTTGCTGGCGGTGGAGCCCGCGGGGACGTAGCGCTCCTGCGTGAACTTCAGCTTCGCGGGGGCCCCCGGCTGGCATTGCAGCTCGGCGGCGATGCGCGGCGCGCCGGGCTGGTCGATGAAGCTGCGGAAGGCACGCGCGACGTCCGGCCCCGCGGCGGCCGACAGCGTGGCGGCGAAGTCCTCCGACGTGGCCACGCCCCATTCATGCTTCTTGATGTGGCCGCGCAGCAGGTCGCGCATGCGCTCCTCGCCGAGCCACGCCTCGAACATGTCGATGATGGCCGAGCCCTTGGCGTACGTGGTGCCGTTGTCGAACGAGCCCAGCACCTCGTCATGCGTGGTGGCGGGCTTGCGCACCGGTGGGGTGGCGGCGAGCGCGTCCGTGTCCAACGCGAAGAGCGTGGACTGGGTGCTCTGCTCCAGCCCGAAGCCCCAGCTCGTGTCGAAGGGGTCCACCGTCTTGCGGTCCAGCCACGAGGTGAGCGACTCGTTGAGCCAGATGTCGTCCCACCACTGGCAGGTGACGATGTTGCCGAACCAGTAGTGCCCCAGTTCGTGGTTTGCGATGTTCACGTACCACTTGCGGCGCGCGAGCGTCTCCTCGCCGGGGCGGATGAGCGTCAGCGGCTGCCCGAGCGCGACGAGGCCCGGGTGCTCCATGGTGCCCCAGTAACGCGGCACCACCGCGACATCGAGCTTCTCGTACGGGTACGGCATGTCGAAGTAGTCTTCAATCAGCGTGACGATGCGCGGCGTGACGCTGGCCGCGTAGGCCGTCTCCGCGCCCCGGCCGCGCGGCACGATGAAGCGCAGCGGCGCGGCGTTGCGGCCCGCGGTGCCCGCGTCCACCACGTCGAAGGGGCCCACCACGAACGCGACGAGGTAGCTGGGCATCGGCTTGCTCTCGGCGAACGTGACGCGCGCCAGCCCGTCCGGCAGCGTCTCGCGCGAGACGATGGGGTGGTTGGCGAGCGCGACGTGGTCCTCCTTGGCGGTGATGCGCAGCGTCCAGGGCACCTTGAAGCCCGGCTCGTCGAAGCAGGGGAAGGCGCGGCGCGCGTCGACGGGCTCGAAGAAGGTGTAGAGGTAGGGCTCGCCGCCTTCCTCCACGGCGTAGAGGCCCTGGCTGCGCTCGCGGTCGACCTTGCCGGTGAAGGCGATGTGGATGCGGGCCTTGCCTGGCGCGAGCGTTTCGGGGAGCAGCAGCCCGAGCCGCCCTTCGCTGGCGGTGACGGCGCGGGCCTCCAGCGTGCGTCCTCCCGCTTCGATGCGGGCCTGTGTGATTTCCATGTCCTGGCCGTGCAGCCAGACCTGGCGCACCGGCTCGCTCACGTCCACGTCGATGCTGACGCTGCCGGAGAAGGTGGGCTCAGCGGGCAGCAGCTTCAGGTCGAGCGCGTAACGCGTGGGGCGGACCGAGTCGGGCAGCCGCAGCGCGGTAGGCTGGGGTTCGGGCCACTCAGGTGCGGCGGCCACGGGAGCGGCGGGGGGCGCCTCGGGCGCATGGGCGCAGCGGAGGACGGCGACCGCGAGTGCAAGTGGGAGGAGCGAGCGCATGGGCTGACGCTAACCCCAGTCGGCCCTCGGGCCAGAGTCCTTGAGTGAGGCAATTCGCTGATGAACGCGGCTCTTTCCGGAGAGGCGGAGAGTGGGACCGTGTGCGTTGAGCGTCCGCGTCATGGGATGCCGCGTTCCGGAACGCGAACGCGGCCGTGTGCGGGTTGAAGGCGTTCCTCTCGGAGACGTTCGCCGGTCCGTCACTTGCTGACGCCACGATGTGGGGGCGGATTGACCGCGACGGAGTGCCGCCACACGATGAAGGCATGGGACGGCCTACTGACGAAGGAGGGGCTGCCTTCCCCCGGGCGCCCTCACAGGATGCGTGGGACAGGATGAGTCCGGAGGAGCGGGCGCGGGTGGTGGAGTCCCTGCCGGCGGAAGTGACGTATGCGGAGATGGCGCCGCCCGAAGGGGACCGGCACCAGTGGGCAAAGCTTCGGGCGTTGGATGTGCTTCGGGGGTACTTCGGCCACCAGCGGCGCACGGCGTACGTCGGCTCGGAGCTGCCGGTGTACTACCCGGATGAGCGGCGCTTCGCGCCAGACTTGCTGGTCGTCTTCGACGTGGGCGCCCACCCGCGGGAGAAGTGGCTCGTCAGCCATGAGGGCCGCGGGCTGGACTGGGTGATGGAGGTCCACGTCGGGGGCGACCGGAAGAAGGACGCCGAATTCAACGTGCGGCGCTATGCCCGGCTCGGAATTCCTGAGTACTTCATCTACGACCGGTCCCGGGAGCGGCTGGAGGCCTACACGCTGGAGTCACCCGGCGCAGGCGTCTACGTGCGGATGGAGCCGACGCAGGGACGCTATGTCTCGCGGGTGCTGGGGCTGGAGTTGGAGTTGGTGGGGGACCGGCTCCGGTTCTGGGCTGGAAACGCGCTCTTGATGGAGTCCGACGAACTCATCGTCCGGATGCGGGAGCGCATCACGTGGCTCGAACAGCGCGCGGATGAGGAGGCCCACCTGCGAGAAGATGAAGTCCGGCGCCGAGAAGAAGAGTCCCGGCGCAGAGAAGACGCGGAGCGGCGCGTGGCCGAACTCCAGGCCGAGCTGGAGCGGGTCCGGGCCTCCCAGAAGTAGCCTTCGGGCGTCGTCCACTCACTCCAGGCTGAAGGCCCGCGCCAGCGTCAGCATCTCCACCTGGACGGCGCCCGCTTCGAGCAGGGCCGAGGCCGCCGCCCTGGCGGTGGCTCCGGTGGTGAACACATCGTCCACCAGCAGCACACGCTGCCCCGAGACACGGGAAGACGCGGCGAACGCCCCCGCGACGTTGTTCGCCCGCTCCGCCTCGCTCAGGCCCACCTGCCGCTGTGTCTCACGGTGCCGCGTCAGCAATCCCACGGGCGCCTTGCGCCCCGTGGCCTTCGCCAGCGCGCCCGCCAGCAACTGCGCCTGGTCGTACTTACGCGCGTGATATCGCCGCGTGTGCAGCGGCAACGCGACCACCAGATCGGGTGCACGGCTGAGGAAGCTTCGCGCCTCGCCCGCCAGCAACTCTCCCAGAGGGCCCGCGAGATTGGGGTGGTCCTCGTACTTGAACCGGTGGATGGCGCGCGCCAGGGGCCCCTCGTGCGCGAAGGGCGCCCAGGCGCGAGTGAAGGGCGGCGGGGCGGCACGGCACCGGGGACACGTGTCCCCAGGAAACGTGCCGGGCTCCGCGCAGGTGCGGCAGCACGCGGGAGGAAGCCGCTCCACCGCGGTGTCGCACGTCTCGCAGAAGAAGCCCTCGGGGCCCGGCAGCACCTTCGTGCACGCGAGGCACGAAGGGGGATAGAGCACATCCAGCAGGGCTTTCAGCACAGGCCGTGCCCCGCGCGCATCACGGCAGCAGGCCCTGACGGTTCATCTCCTTGGACTGCGGCAGTCCCATCACCTTGCACAGGGTGGGCGCGATGTCCGCGAGGATGCCCGGGCGCAGCTTCTGCCCTCGGAAGTCCGGGTGGATGAGGTGGAAGGGCACCGGGTTGAGCGTGTGCGCGGTGTGGGGCTCGCCCGTCTCCAGGTCCACCATCTGCTCGCAGTTGCCGTGGTCGGCGGAGATGGCCAGCACCCAGCCGTTGCGCTCGCACGCCTTGCCCAGCGCGCCCAGGCATTCATCCACCGCCTTCACCGCCTTCATCGCCGCGTCCAGCCGGCCGCTGTGGCCCACCATGTCCGGGTTGGCGAAGTTCACCAGCGCGAAGTCGTACTTCCCGGAGTCGAGCCGCTTCACCAGCTCGGCCGTGACTTCGTAGGCGGACATCTCCGGCTTCAAGTCGTACGTCTTCACGTCGCGCGGGCTGGGCACCAGGTGCCGGTCCTCGCCCGCGTAGACGACCTCTCGGCCGCCGTTGAAGAAGAACGTGACGTGCGCGTACTTCTCCGTCTCCGCCGTGCGGAACTGGCGCAGCCCCTGGCGCGACAGCAGTTCCGGGAAGATGTCCTGCGGCTGGTCCGGCTCGAAGAGCGCCGGCAGCTTGAACGTCTCGTCGTACTGGGTCATGCAGACGTAGCGGCCCAGTCGCAGCCCGCCCCGGTCGAACTCCTTGAACTCTGGGAACGCCAGGGCCTGCGTCAGCTCCCGCGCCCGGTCCGCGCGGAAGTTGAAGAAGAGCACCGCGTCGCCGTCCTGGATGCGGCCCACCGGCGTGCCGTCACCGCCGGCCAGCACCGTGGGCTTCACGAACTCGTCGGTGACCTTCTCCGCGTAGGACGCGCGGATGGCGCTCAACGCATCCGGCGCCTTGGGCCCGCGGCCGAACACCAGCGCCTCATAGGCCTGGTGCACCCGGTCCCAGCGCTTGTCGCGGTCCATGGCGTAGAAGCGCCCGGTCACGGTGGCGATGCGGCCGGTGTGCGTCTCGTGGAGGAAGCGCTCCAGCTCCTCCACGTAGCCCAGGGCGCTCTGCGGCGGCGTGTCACGCCCGTCCAGGAAGGCGTGCACGTAGACATGGGCCACGTTGCGTTCCTTCGCGGCCTTGAGCAGCGCGAACAGGTGGTCCATGGACGAATGGACGCCGCCGGGCGACACCAGCCCCAGCAGGTGCAGGGCCTTGCCGTCCGCCTTCACTCCGTCGAGGGCCGCGCGAAGCACGGGGTTCTGCGCCAGCTCTCCGGACTCCGCGGCGCGATTGATGCGCACCAGGTCCTGGTAGACGATTCGCCCGGCGCCGATGTTGGTGTGGCCTACCTCGGAGTTGCCCATCTGCCCCTCGGGCAGGCCCACGGCCAGACCCGCCGTCTGCAGCTCGGTGAAGGGGTAGGGGCTCGCCAGCTTGTCGAGGTGCGGCGTGCCGGCCAGGACGATGGCGTTGTTGTCACGCTCCTGGCGGATACCCCAACCATCCAGGATGCAGAGCAGGACCTTGTGCGCGGGCGTCATGCTCCGAACCCTAACCATGCAGGCGCCAGACGGGAGAGGACAAAAAGCGAGCGCGTCTATTGATACTCGCGGAAGGTCCCCTGAGGTACGAAACCCAGCCGGGAATAGACGCCCTGGCCCTGCGCGGACGCCTGGAGGGTGGCTGTCCGGTAGCCCGCCTCCCGGGCATCCAGCAGGGGTGCCAGCGTGAGCGCCGCGCCAATGCCTCGTCGCCGAGCGTGCCGCACAGTGGCCACCGAGTAGAGGCCCGCGACCCCCCACGCCCGGTGGCACTCACTGGCGGCGACCGCCTCGCCGTCCAGGTAGCCCACGAAGAAGCGGATGGGACTGTCGGGTGCGAGTGCCACGTGCGCCGTCCTCGCGTAGAAGTCCAGCACGTGTGGGTCGGCGGGCTCCCAGTTCGCCGCGACGACGCGGGCGAAGTCCGCCAGGGTGTGTTCGTCCTCGGCGCGGCGGATGCATAGCCCCGAGGGCAGCGTGAGTCCTGGCAGCCGGGAGAGGTCCATGGACATGCCTAGCTCCTGCTCGGCGTTCGCCAGACCGTGCGCCGACAGGCGGGCGTCCAGGTCTTCGGGCGCGGCGTCCGGTCCCACCCACCATGCGAAGGGAAAGGCCTTGTCCCGGAAGTGGGAGACGGCGGCGGCGATGCGCGCGTCCGCTTCGTGGCGCTCAAGCCGGGCCCGGCACACCACGTTGAAGGTGTTGCAGGGCAACCCGGAGTCGACGAGCAGCAGCCCGGGAGTGTCCTTCACGATGGCGCCGGGGAGGCTTCGCGCCAGATAGGTCATGTGCTCCACCTGATTGGCTTCCATGGCGGAGCGCACTCGCGGGGAGTCTGGTTCGAGGAAAGGCTGCATGTGGGGCCCCTACTCCGGCCGGGCGCGCGTCTTGTACGTGAGGACGGGCGCCAGGGTGGCCACCACTCGGACCAGCCCCGCTTCCACCAGGTCCGTCACCACGCGGTCGATGGGCTTGTACGCGGGCGGCGCCTCCTCGAAGAGGAGGTCCTTGTTCTCACACACCACGTGGCTCTTGAAGGCGGTGCGGGTGAGGGACTCCGCGGTGAAGCGCTCGCGCATGCGCTCCCGGGCGGCGGAGCGCGTCCACTTGCGGCCCGCGCCATGCGCCAGGCTGTGCGCGCTGGTGTGGCTCTCTCCGGTGGGAATCACCAGGTAGCTGAGCGCGCCCCGGCTGCCGGGAATCACCACCGGCCCTTCGTCGGACGGCGCCGCGCCCTTGCGGTGCAGCCACTGCGTCCGTCCCGTGTCACGCCGAGGGGTGACACTGTTGTGGCACACGTCGAGGACTCGCTGGCCCATCGCGCCGATGCCGTCCAGCATCCGCCGCGCCACCAGGGCCCGATTGGCCCGGCCCCAGGCCACCGCGTGGTCATGGCGCGTGAGGTAGGTCTGCGCCTCGGGTGAGTCGTCCGCGAGCCCGCCCGCCGCGTGCCGGTCCACGTGGGCCCGGAGAATCGCTTCACCGAGACCGCGTGAACCGGAGTGCACCAGGAGCAGCAAGCGGTCCGCCTCCAGGCCCAGGGCGCTGAAGACCTTCGCGTCATGGACCGCGTCCACCCGCTGCAACTCCGCGAAGTGGTTGCCGCCGCCCACCGTGCCCAGCGCGGCCTCGTAGCCCGAGGACTTCACGCCGTGCTCCTGGAGGAAACCTTCCGTGTCACCCGTCCACGGGCCTTCCAGGTCCAACTTGCCTGCCCAACGCTCGGGCTTGGCTTTACGTGCCAGCAGGTCCACGTTCCACAGGCCCATGCCACAGCCGATGTCACTGCCGACCAGATAGGGATAGAGAAAGCCTTCGGAGGTGAAGGCCGCGCCCACCGGAGCACCCTTGCCGGGATGCAGGTCCGGGAGGCCCACCGCCAGCTTCATGCCTGGCAAGCGGGCCATGGCTTCGAGTTGCCGCACCGCCTCGCCTTCCACCCAGGACTGGGCGGAGGCGATGACACGCACGGGCGCCTGCGGCGCGGAAGTGGGGAGCGTTTCAGTAGAGGCGTCAGTGCGCATGCCCGGGCTGACGGCACCTGTGCGCCGCGCCTGACGGTGGGGCCGGGCCCCGTGCCCGACCGCCTACTTGTGGTACGGCTCGCCCTTGAGGATGGTGAACGCGCGGTAGAGCTGTTCGATGAGCACCACGCGCGCCAGCCGGTGAGGCAGCGTCATCTTCGACAGGGACAGCGTGAGGTTCGCCGCGTCCCGCACGCGTGTGTCGAGCCCCTCATCCCCGCCGATGACGAACAGCAGGTCCTTGGCGCCCGTCTGGGCCTTGCCGACGTAGCGGCTCAACTCGACGGAGTCGAGCAGTGAGCCGCGCTCGTCCAGGGCCACCAGCCAGTCCTGCGGCTTGCGCTTGGAGAGAATCGCCTCGGCCTCGGCGGCCTTCGCGTCGCCGGGCTTGAGCCGCTTGCCGCTGGCCTCCGCCAGTTCCACCAACTCGAAGCGGGTGTAGTGGCCCAGGCGCCGGGCGTACTCCTGGACCGCGGGCTCATACAGGCCCGAGCGGTCCTTGCCGATGGAGAGGAGCCGGACCTTCACTTCAGGCCAGCTTCTCCCGGGACGCGTCGGCCCAGAGGCCTTCCAGGTCGTAGTGCGCGCGCAGGTCCGTGAGGAACAGGTGCGCCACCACCTCGCCGTAGTCGAGCAGCACCCACTGGCCCGTCTCGAAGCCCTCGGTGCCGATGGGACGCAGGTTGCCTTCGCCCGTCTTGAGCTGCACCTGGACGTTCTCCGCCATGGCGCTCACCTGGCGGTCCGTCTCCGCGGAGGCGATGACGAAGTAGTCCGCGTAGGACGTCATCCCGCGCACGTCGAGGATGACGACGTCCTGCGCCTTCTTGTCCACCAGCAGGTTGCCGATGCGGTGCGCCAGCGCCTTGGCGGCCGGGTTCTCCGCGGGACCCACCTTCTGGGTCAGGGCAACTGGGAGCTTCGCTTTCTTCTTCTTCGCGGGCGCCTTGGCGGGGGCCTTCGCCGCCGACTTCTTGGCTGCGGGGGCCTTCTTCTTCGCGGGCGTCTTGCCCGATACCGTCTTCTTCCGGGCCGCCGGGGCCCGGGTGGTGGTCTTTTTCGCGGTCGTCTTCTTCTTCGTGGCCATGTGCGGCGCACCCTACCGCACCCTTGGCAACACGGAAGCGGTCCTCTATCTGCTGGTGTCCATGAGCGACGCCCGGCTGGAACAGTTCAAGAAGATGGTGGCGGATTTCCCGGACTCCCCCATGAGCCATTTCTCCCTCGGGAAGCTGTACCTGGAGCGGCGGCAGTACCCCGAGGCCGCCCAAGCCCTGGAGTCCGCCGTCCGGCTGGACCCCACCTATGCGGCCGCCATGGTGGCCCTGGGGGATGCCTGGGCGGGGGCGGGGGAGTCCGACAAGGCGCGCGAGGTGCTGGGCCGGGCCCGGGAGCACGCCCTGGCCCAGGGGCACCCGGGGCTCGCCGAGGAAATCGACGAGCGCATCGCGGACCTGTCGTAGGCCGCGCCCTCAGTAGCGCCAGGTGAAGCCGGTGCTGAAGACCTGGCGCGTGTAGGTGAGCGAGTTGCGGGGCAGCCGGGTGCTCCAGATGCCCCAGGTCACCTCCAGGTCCAGCGACTCCGTCAGCGGCCGGGCCAGCTTCACCGACAGCGAGTTCTGCCCTTCGTCTTCTTCCACCAGGATGATTTCCGGGGAGAGGTAGATGCCGTCCGGATACTGGGTGATGCCCAGCGAGCCCTGCGCCAGCAGGGTCACCCGCCAGGGCAGCCGGACGCCGGCGTTGGCAGACACCCGGTGCCGGCGAATCGTCTCGCCGTAACTGTTGGAGGAGTTCTCCTGGAAGGCGTACGTCAGCCCCAGGGCCAGCGGGCCCCGGTAGGTGTACGACGCTCCCGCCGTCAGGGCTGCATCCTGACGCCGGCCGGCGAGGAGTCCCGAGCCGCCCCCTGTCCCCGGCGGGCGTGCCCGGGGTGGGGTGCCGAAGCGCCGGGAGTTCCAGTCGCCGAAGACGGACAGGCTGTGCCGGCGGTCGAAGCGATAGCGGCCCAGTACACCCACCTCGGGGCCGCCGAAGTTGGCGGTGGAGTCTGGCCGGTACACGAATCGCCGGGCGCCTGCCCGCACTCGCAGCGCCAGTCGCACGTCCGGGGCGTATTCCAGGAACGCGGTGGTCCCCAGGTCCGAGTACGAGCGCGAGCCACCCCGCCGGTCCTTCGCATGGCCCTCCAGGCCGATTCCCAGCGCCGTGCCCAGCGCGTGTGACGCCTCCACCGCGCCTGACTGCACCAGCGTGTTCTCGTCCTGGTACAGGAGGTACATGCGCGTGCCCAGCTCGTAGCGGCCCACCAGTTGGGCGCGTTCGAAGGAGCCGCGCCCCTCGGCGGAGCCCAGCAGGCTGAGGGCGAAGTCCCGTTCCGGGCTGGGGGTGAGCGGGTCGGAGAAGTCCCGGGGCGCGTTGGTGTCCAGCATCAGGCGGCCGGTGCCCCTCAGTGCCCCTTCCCACTCGGCCGCGGGCGTACGGCCGGCGGCGAGCATGGCGAGGACGAGCAGGAGCGGCGCGAAGGAGCGGACCACGGCGCGCGACCATACCCCGTCGCAGGAGGGCAGGGGCGGCCGTCCAGCCGCTCCCACCAGTGACGACGCCCCCGGCGGCCCATTACATTGGGCCCATGCGCCTTGTGTCCTTTCTCGCGGTGGCCTGCCTGGGCCTGTCCGCCTGCGCCTCCTCCTCCTTCACCACCGAGGTGAAAGGGGAGTCGACCGTGCCCGCGGGCCCGCCTGGCGTCGACACGCCCCTCAATGGCCTTCCCGCCATCAGCAGCTTCGCGGGGATGGACTTCGACAAGAACCAGGACTTCAAGAACCAGGGGATTGGCAAGAACGAGGTGACGTCCGTCAAGGTGGAGTCCCTCACGCTCAAGGTCCTCAGCCCCAATGACCAGGACCTCCGTTTCCTGGACTCAGTGGAGTTCTATGCCCGCGCGGGAGACCGGGAGGCGCGCATCGCGGCGCGCCAGGACGTGTCCGCGCTGGACCTGAGGCCGCCCAACCCCGTGCTGTCGCTGCGCGTGGACAACGTGGAGTTGCAGCCCTTCGTCTCCGCGCCGTCCATGAGCATCATCATCCGCGGCCGCGGCATCATGCCGGCGCGCGAGGTGCGGCTGCAGGCGGTGGTGAAGCTCCAGGTGGAGACCGGGCTCTTGTAGTCCGGTGCCGGGAGGCGCGTCCCTCAGGGGACGCCCATCTCCTGCGCGCGCCGTTCCAGCTTCGTGGCGCGGCCTTCCAGTTCCCCGGCCAGCGTCTCCAGCCGCGCGGCCTCGGCCTCCATCGCCGCCAGGTCCACGGGGCCGCCCGACGCCAGGTCCTGGGCGCGCTGCGTTTCGACCTGGGGCCGCCGGTCCGTGGCCCGGGCCGACAACTGCGTCGGATAGGGGGGGCGGCCCGGGTCGACACCTTCATCGGGGCGTCCGCCCACGTTGGGGGGCGAATCGTCGGGGCTGTCACCCTGGAAGGTAGGCGCACTGGGGCCTGGCACGGAGCGCTCCACCTGCAGCGTCCGGTCGCTCCCCATGCGCAGGCGCAGCCGCCGGTCCTGGTCGTCGAACATCGACTCCTCGCCGAGGAAGTCGTTCATGCGCCGGTCCAGGTCGCGCTCCTCGCGCACCTCGGTGATGCGGCCGCGCAGCGCCTTCAGCCGCTCGCGCACCTTGTCCCGGGTATCGCGGAGCGTGTCCGCCTGGGCCAGCAAATCCTCGGGGTCATCACCGCCCGCGGTGGCTTTGTTCAGCGAGGGCACCTGGGACGCGGGCAGGGCGGCGCGGATGGCTTCCCGCTCGGCGCGAACCGAGCGCACCGCCTCCAACAGCTTCTCCCGCTGGCCCCGGTCCGCCGTGCCTTCCCACGCCGCGAGCAGCCGCGTCAGCTCGTCCGACAGCGCCGTGTGCAGGGCCAGGTGGGCGCGCTCCGCTTCGCCCTCCGCCGCGACGACGGCCTGCGCCAGCCCGGTGAGCTGACCGCTCAGCTCCTGCGAACGCCGCAGCGCGTCCTCCAGCTCCGTCCCCGCCATCAGCCGGCCCTGGCGCTGCGCCTTCAGCGTTTCGATGCGTGCCGCAAGCCCGTTGAGCTCGTCGCGCAGGGCCTGCTGCTGACCCCGCAGCGAGCGCGTCTCCGCGCGAGCCGACTGGGCCCGTCCCCGCACCGCCTCCAGCCCAGACGCGGCCTGACCGGGCATGGCCAGCAGCAGGCTCAGCAGGAGCGCGAGGGGGCGGAGATTCATCAGCGACAGCCCCAGAGCAAGGTGAGTGCCAGCCTGCCAGCCCATCCCCGGAGGTCGAGGCCCCTCGGCGCCCAACAATTCCGGACACCTGGAGCATCCAGGGGGGTAGGGGCAGAGGTGGGATACCGGTGAAAAGTCATGGGGGGCGGGGGCGGATGACAGATTTTCGAGGCTCAGCTCTCCTCGGGAGGCGTTCCCTTGGGGAGGAAGCCGTACTTCTCCAGCTTGTAGTACAGCGCGGACGTCTTGATACCTAGCAGACGGGCCGTCTCCGTCTTCACGCCACTGGCCTTCTCATAGGCCCGGGCGATGAGCTGACGCTCCAAATCCTCCAGGATGTCGGGCAGGGGGCGGTCGCCCTGGAGCACTGGCAGGCCTGCCTCGACGCGTGGGGTGCTACTGGCGGTGAGGTGTGAGGGCAGATCCAGGTCGGTGAGCTGCTCACCTTCGGCGAAGACGAGCGCCTGTTCGATGACGTTCTCCAGCTCGCGCACGTTGCCGGGCCACGCGTGGCGGGCCAGGGCACGCAGCGCGCTGTCGTCCAAGCCCATCACACGCCGGTTCACGCGCATGGCGTGCTTGGCCACGAAGTGCCGGGCCAGCAGGGAGATGTCCTCGGGCCGCTCGCGCAGGGGCGGCAGCACCACAGGAACGATGTGCAGGCGGTAGTAGAGGTCCTCGCGGAAGCGCCCGGCCTTCACCTCGGCCTGGAGGTCCCGGTGGGTGGCGCTCACCACGCGCACGTCCACCTTGAACGTGTCCTCTCCGCCCACGCGCTGGATTTCCTTCTCCTGGAGCACGCGCAAGAGCTTCGTCTGCACGGAGGCGGGAATCTCGCCAATCTCGTCCAGGAACAGCGTGCCGCCGTCGGCCAGCTCGAAGCGCCCCAGCTTGCGCTTCACCGCGCCGGTGAAGGCGCCGCGCTCGTGGCCGAACATCTCGCTCTCCAGCAGTGTCTCCGCCAGCGCCGCGCAGTGCACGACGATGAAGGGGCCGTCACGGCGCGGGGAGCGCTGGTGGAGCATGCGGGCCACCAGCTCCTTGCCGGTGCCGCTCTCTCCGCGCACCAGCACCGTGGCGTCGCTCTGCGCCACCTTGAGCACCTGGGACACCAGCCGCTGCATGGGCTCGCTGTCGCCCACCAGGCTGCCGTGCGTGAGGGCCGCGTCCGTGTCGTGCGCGGCGGTGCGCGCCGTCAGCCGCTCCACCTGCTTGCGCGTGGAGGCCAGCTCCAGCCCCTTGTCCACCTTGGCGCGCAGCACCTCGGGCGGGAAGGGCTTGGTGATGAAGTCGTAGGCGCCTTGCTGCATCGCCTGCACCGCGGTCTCGATGGTGCCGAAGGCCGTCACCACCATGACGACGGCGCCAGCATCCAGCGCCTTGAGGGACTTCGTCACCTCGATGCCGTCCATGCCGTCCATCTTCAGGTCGGTGACGACCAGGTCGAACGGCGCCTTGCGGTAGGCGGCCAGTCCGTCCTGCCCACTGCGCACCGCGGACACGGTGTGGCCCGCCCGAGTGAGGGTGACAGCCATCCCTTCACGCAGCGTGTCGTGGTCGTCGATGACGAGGATTCGCGCCATGGCGTGAGTCGATTCTCCCTGCAACCCGAGGCCGGCCGCCTCCTGGGGCCGCCGCATGAGAGCACATCCGGACCGGCTCGCTCCACCGGCTCAGGAGGTTGTCACATGTCACGGGCGTGCGAAGGTGCTGGCGCCGCCTGGCCGGGAGCAGTACGGGGAGGCATGGAATCCGAAGTTTCTTCCGCCGCGTCCCTCCAGGCCCTGCTCGAGCGCCACGTTCCCGAGGACGTGAAGGAGCGCGAGGACCTGGAGCGCATGCTCCACTTCGCCTGTTCCCTGGCACGGCCCTTCTCCCGCGAGCAGTTGGAGGCCCACTTCACGGGCAGCGCGGTGGTGGTGGACCCAGAGGGCGCGCGTGTCGTCCTGTTGCATCACCGCAAGCTCCAGCGCTGGCTACAACCCGGAGGACACGCGGATGTCACGGACGCGGGCCACATGGAGGCCACGGCGCTGCGTGAAGCCCGTGAGGAGACGGGATGCTGCGTGTCCCTGCACCCGGCCGCGCCCCGGCCGCTGGATGTGGACATCCACACCATCCCCGCGCGCCGCGACGAGCCGGAGCACCACCACCTGGACGTGCGCTTCCTCGTGGTGGCGGAGAACCCCGACGCCCTGGTGCATGACCCGGCGGAATCCTTCGGTGTGCGGTGGCTCACCTGGGACGAAGCCATGACGCATGCGGACGAAGCGCCCCTGCGCCGGATGTTGGAGAAGGCCCGGCGCGTGGTGGCCTCCGCGCCCTGAAGCGCTTGAAAGCGGAAGCGCGCACGGCCTCGCGGTCAGGGGCACTGTGGCTTCGCGGACCGAGCGCGCGCGCCCGCACCCGGATTTGAAACAAAATACGGAAAACATGGCCTGATTGCCTTTGGGCCGGTGGTGCCGCTGGAAAGCGATTGCAACCATGCCGTCCTGCTTGGGCGGGTGAGGGAGGCCATGCCGGCCTGTCACCTGTCAGGAAGCCAGGAGCCGTGCCCATGTCGTCCGCCGCGCCCCACCGTTACAGCCCCCCTGTGCTCACGCCCACCGCGCACCCTCACTGGCTGGAGTCGATGCTGGAGTCCCTGCGCGACGAGTGGAGCGCGGCCTGCTGGCCTCCGTTGTTCCGCGCGACGGCTGACGGCCAGCGTCCACCGCTGCGTCACTGGCGGCGGGTGCTGTCCCACTTCTTCCTCATCGTCGAGTCCTTCCCCAAGTACATGGGCCTGTCGCTGGCAAAGACGACCTACGGCCAGCGTCCCGGCGACGCGAGCGCCCGTCGCTGGCTGCTGCAGAACCTGGGCGTGGAGGCGAAGCACGCCGAGTGGTTCATCGACTGGATGCGCGGCATTGGCCTGGCGCCGGAAGATGTCTTCACCCAGCGTCCCCTGCCGGAGGTGCGAGCGCTGCATGAGTTCCTGCTCGACACCTGCGCGCACGGGACACTGGCCGAAGGCGTGGCCGCGTCCAACTGGGCGGTGGAAGGCATCACCGGCGTGTGGACGCGGGAGGTGGTGGAGCCCTTCCGCGCCTATGCCGCGGACGGCGCGCGCATCGACGCGCATTCGATGATGTGGCTCAAGGTGCACGCGCGCTACGACGACCAGCACCCGGAGGAGGCGCTGGAAATCATCAAGCTGTCCACCGACGCGGGCACCGGTGAGCCCTTCCGCGTCCAGGCCGCGGCCAGGAAGTCGCTGCAGATGTATGCCGCCGCGCTCCACGCATGCTGCAACGACTGAATCGCGCGACACCAGCGCACAGCCCTCTGGTGTGCCTCCCGCACACCTCGATGCCCGGCATGTGCTCGCGGGCCCCGTGTTTCATGTGCTCTGTCAGGAAGGCGGCAGCTTCCGGATGACCCGCCTGTCCGCTTCGCGCGGAGAGTGCCGTACTTGCGGGTGAGGACTTCTGGCTCTGCCCTCGCGGTGTGAGCCCATGGCCTCGGGGGGATGTGCCACATGAATGCCGAAGACAAGGTCATCCAGGAGTACCGGGGACGTGCGCTCAAGGTGTTCATGTTGTGGGTGCTGCCGGTGGCACCCATCGCCGCGTATCTCAATGGCATGGCCATGGGCGTGGCGGGCTGGTCGGGCCTGATTGCGGTGGCGTGGGTGCTGCCGCCCATCATCGTGGGCCTGGGCATCGCCTATCCCGCGTTGGTGATGCATGTGCTGGTGGACGGCGCGCTGCGGGAGCGGCCGGAGGACACGCCTGGCGCGCGGCTGGAGCGAATCCTGCGCCTGCCGTGGCGCGCCGCGGTCGCATCCTCGTGGGGCGCGTGGACGCTGGGAGGCATCTGGTTCAGCCTCCACGTGTGCCTGTTGTGGAAGAAGGATTTGTCCCTGGTCGTGGTGGGCACGCTCATCGGCATCTGCTTCGGCGTGGTGCTGGGCTTTCCCATCAGCGTCACGCTGGAGCGGCTGCTGTTGCCGCTGGCGCTGGAGGAGCAGCGCAAGGACCCGACGCTTGCAATCAAGGGCGGCGGCTTCTTCTGGCCGCGGCAGGCGTGGTTCATGCCCGTCACCTTCATTGGCTCCAGCCTCTGCGCGTTGGTGCTGAGCGGGTGCGTGGTGCTGGTGAAGCTGCAAGGCGTCCGGGACGAATTGCACAATGCGCTGGTGGCGGAGGGCGCGCACGGCTCGGCGGAGACGCTGATGGGCATGGGCGGCATGTTGGCGGGTGAGCTGGCGTTCGGGCTGGCCTGGGTGGGCGGATTGCTGGCGATTCCCGCCGTCACCACCTGGATGCTGGCGCGCCGCCAGGCGAACGCGGCGGGCGCGGTGGGCGTGGCCATCGAGTCACTGTCCGCGGGGCGCGTCGTCTCTCCCGCCTGGGTGTCCACGGATGAGATGGGGGATTTGTCGGCTGGCATGAACGCGGTGCTCGTCCGCCTGCGGCAGTTGCCCCTGTCGCTCAATGCCTCCGCCACGCGGCTGAGCGGCGCGGGGCGCCACCTGCGGGATTCTCACGATGAGCACCAGCAGAGCCTGGTCCGTCAGGCGTCCGCGCTGCACGAGGCGCAGATGACGTCGGAGGAGATCCGGCGCACGTCGCTGATGGCCGTCGAGCGAGCGGAGGAGGTGCTTCAAGTGGCCCGCCGCTCGGAGGTCCTGGGACAGCAGGGCGAGTCCGCCGTGGAGCGGAGTCTCAACGGCCTGACGGACATCCGCCGCGTGGTGGACGGCATCCAGGACCGGCTGACGCGGCTGGCCCAGAGCACCACGCAGATTGGCGAAATCACCGAGACGGTGAAGGACCTGGCGGACCAGTCCCACCTCCTGGCGGTCAACGCGGCCATCGAGGCGGCGCGCTCGGGAGAGCAGGGGCGGGGCTTCGCGGTGGTGGCCCGCGAGATTCGCGGCTTGTCGGACCAGTCCATCCAGGCCACGCGGCGCATCCGCGGCATCCTCCAGGACATCAGCACGGGCATTCGAGACGCGGCGAAGATGGGCGAGGCCGGCGTGCAGACCATTGGCACGGGCCTGGACCAGATGCGGGCGTCGGGGGACTCGCTGCGGGAGCTGTCTCGCATCGCCCAGGAGAACTCAACCGCGGCCCGGCAGATTGCCGCCGCGGTGACGCAGCAGGATGCCGGCTTCACGCAAATCTTCGACGCCATCGCGGACTTGTCGCAGCTCATGGACGCCACGCTGAAGCGGCTGGAGTCCACACAGGAGGCCACCGACACGCTGAGGGTCGTCTCCGACGACGTGGCGCGGATGGCGCGGCAGTTCAACGCGACGGGGTGACGGAAGCGCCGTGGCCCGGCTTCCCACCCAGCGGCAGCGTGAGGATGAAGCGTGTGTCTCCAGGCGCGGAGTCCAGCCGCAGCGCGCCGCCGTGCGCGAGCGCAATCTTGTGCGCCAATGGCAGGCCCAGGCCGGTGCCCTTCTCACGGGTGGTGAAGAAGGGCTCGAAGATGCGCTCGCGCGCCGTGCCGGGCACGCCGGGGCCCGTGTCGCGGACCTGGATGGTGTAGTGGCCGTCGTTGGACGTGCCGGACACCTGCACGCGTCCGCCCGGGGGGGAAGCCTGCACCGCGTTCTTCACCAGGTTGACCAGCGCCGCGGTGAGGAGGCTGCCGTCGGCTTCCAGCACCGCGGGGGCGGCGTCGATGTCCACCGCGACGTCGCGGGCGCTGGCCTCGGCGGCCATCAGCTCGCAGGCGACAGAGAGTAGGGTAGGGGCCTCCACGGGCGCGCGGGCCAGGGGCTGCTCGCGGGCGAAGGCGAGGAAGTCCTCGACGATGCGCTGGAGATAGGCGACCTCGCGTTGGATGCGCTCCACATGCGTGCCCGCGTCGGCGTGGGCGCCAGCCTGGAGGTCCTCCTTCAAGATTCCGGAGAAGAGCGCGATGCCGCCAATGGGGTTGCGCACCTCGTGGGCCACGCCCGCGAGCATCATCTTCAGCTGGCGGTCCCGGCTCTCCAGGGCGCCGCGCATGTCCTCCAGCTCGCGCGCGAGGACGCCGATTTCCAGCGTGGGCTCCGGTGGCACCGGGGTCGTCAGGTCACCCCGGCCGATGCGCAGCGCGGACGCCATCAGCCGCCGCAGAGGCCGGGCCAGCCCGCGTGCCGTCACCACCGCGATGACGGCAAGCGCGCTCAGCGCCACCGCGCCCATGATGGCGTAGGTGCGCGACAGCTGCTGCAGGGGGCCGAAGAAAGCGGCGCTGCCTTCCACGCCCACGGCGCCCACCACGCGGCCATCGTGCAGGATGGGCGCATACCCCGTCTTGTAGAGCCGCCCATCCGAGCCGGTGAAGAGCACCTGACTGGCGGCGCGTTCCCCGGCGAAGACACGGGTGAGCTCCAATCTGTCGCGTGCCAGCTCCGGCATCTCCGCGCCCACCGGGAGCCCGCCCCCGACGTCCACGCGCATCCGGCCCTGCGTGTCCACGGCGTAGACGCGGCGCACGCCACTGGCCTCCGCGATGTTCTCGAAGGTGCGGACGAAGTTGCGCCACGTGCGGGTGCTCGCCACGTCGTCGCCAGGCTCGATGGTCAGCAACCGCTCGCCATGGACCTGGGTGGCGGTGGCTGCGGCGATGCCGCTGAGGCTGGTGCCCAGCTCCTCTTCCAGGATGACGCGCGTGAGCTGGTAGACGGCGGTGCCCGCCACCGCGACGAAGAGCAGGGTGGGCACGAGGAACGCCACCAGGAGCCGCGCGGAGAGCGAGCCCAGCGCGTTACGCCATCGCGAAGTGTGTGGGGCAACGTGAGGCATGTCCGGAGCGGGACTCTAATCGAGCCTCGTCTCCCTCGCGGGGGCGAGACTGCGCGCTGCTGCCTGCTCGGATGGGGGTTGCCGAGGGCGCCTTCGTGTGCGTAATTTGTGCGTGGCGCCTCACGGCGCTGTCCCATGACCTTCGCTCGCTAACCCAGGCTTCCGTGATTGCCCTTGCCGCTCCGGCCGATGTGCCGTGGCGTTGACGTGGGCTGCTTTCCGGATGCGTGGGTCCCCGCTGTGTTTCCCAGTCGTCTTCCTGAACCTGAATGACCGGCGCCTTTGCGCGCGCGGCATGGAGAACACGTATGCGAAAGCTCAAGTACCACGTTGCCACCAGCGTCGACGGTTTCATCGCCCACGAGGACGATACGTACGGCGCCTTCATGCAGGACCGCCTCGTCAAGGACAGCGAGCACGTCGCGGACTACGTCGCGTCGCTGGCGACCTATGCGACGGTGCTCATGGGGCGGCGCACCTATGACGGCGGCCTCAAGGTGGGAGTGACGGACCCCTATCCGAACATGGACACCTACGTCTTCAGCCGCACGATGAAGGAGAGCCCGAATCCGCGCGTGAATCTGGTGTCGGACGACGCGGTGGGCGAGGTCCGGCGTCTGAAAGCTCAGGAGGGCGGTGACATCTACCTGAGCGGTGGTGGCGCGTTCGCCGGCTTGCTGCTCGCCGAGGGACTGGTCGACGAGGTCCTGCTCAAGATGAACCCGCTGATACTCGGTTCGGGCATCCTGCTGGCGTCCTCGCTGAAGCAGGTGGTGGACCTGGACCTGAAGTCCACCAAGGTCTACGCCAACGGCGTCGTGCTGCTGCGCTACGCCGTGATGCCCCGGCCGCGGGCCTAGCTCGCGGTACCTCGCGAGGGAGCGTGTCCGTGTGTCATGGGCGCGCTCCCTCCGTGGGCCTGTCTCCCGCGACTACTGGAGGAAGGCGCCCTTCACCGCGTCGAGCAGCGGGTTGGCGCCCGTGGTGGGGTTGGTACAGCCCTGGTTGAGGGTCCAGATGATGGTGCCGCCGAAGCCGTTGTCGCGGGCGTAGGCGCCCTTGGCGGCGATGGCCTCCGGGCTGTCATAGGAAATCCACCGCACGGTGCCGTCCTCCACGGGCGTGTTGAAGGTGACGTAGCTGGCCGCCGCCACCGCGTCCCAGCGGTACGTGCCCGACGCGGAGAGCTGCTGAATCTTCTTGTACGTGAAGGAGTTGTCGCTGCCGACGTAGTCGGACCAGTGGGTGAAGTTCTGGTAGGGGCCGGTGATGTTGCGCCACGCCATGCCGTAGAAGGGAATGCCCATGCCCAGCTTCGCCTTGGGGATGCCCGCGCGAGCCCAGCCCTGGAGGCTGGAGGACACGGACGTCGGCCGGTTGCCGGACTCGCCGTAGAGCGCGGACGTGTACCAGGACTGCCAGCCGTCCCACGGGCCAATCATCTCGTAGGACATGATGTTGAGCTGGTCCAGATACGGCGCCAGGTTGGCGAACCACGGGTCCGCGTCACTGGCGAAGTTGCTGTTGATCCACCCGATGGGGAACGTGAGCAGCATGTTCGGCCGCGCCGCGCGGAGCTCCTTCACCAGCGCGAGCAGGTTCGGCTTGTCGGCCGCTTCCACCGGCTCCCAGTCGATGTCGAGCCCGTCGTAGCCGAAGGTGTCCATGGCGTTGAGCAGGTTTTGCACGAACTTCGCCCGGTTCGCGTTGGAGGCCGCGGCCACCCAGCCCGCGTGCTCGCCCGCGCCGCCCACCATGATGATGGCCTTGCGTCCGGCGGCGTGGGCTCGCTGCGCGAGCGTCTTCGCGATTTGCGGCCCGTTGTTGTTGTCGAAGGCCGCGTTCAGCGAGCCATCCGGCTTGGGCGTCACGCGGCCGACGATGATGTGCGTCAGCGCGCTGAAGTCCACCTTCTCGGGCGGGTACAGGTCGGCGTTCCAGCCGGTGTAATAGCCGGACACCCACTTGCCACTCCCGGGCTGCGTCGCCGCCACGGTGACGGTGGCCGTTGCCTTCTTCGTGGTGTCCGCCTGACTGGTGGCGATGACGTGGTAGGTGCCCGTCGTCCGCGGCGCGGTGTACTGGCCGCTGTGGGTGATGGTGCCTCCCGCGCTGCCCTGCTGGATGGACCACGTCACCGCGGTGTTTGTGCTGCCCGTCACCGTGGCGCTGAAGGTCCGCGAGGCTCCCGGGGCCAGTGATGCGCTGGTGGGCGTCACCGAGATGGCGACCTGCGGCTGCGGCGGCTTTACGGTGGCGGAGACGGGCGTGGAGCGGAGGCCTTCGCCGCCCGCGCTGACCGCCGACACCGCGTACCAGTACGTGGCGCCCGCGGTGACGCTGGTGTCGCGGTACGTGGTGTTCGTCAGCGGCGTCGTGGTGCGCTTCGTGTACGTGCCCGTCTGGGAGGTGGCGCGATAGACGTGATAGCCGGTGGCGCCGCTGACGCTGTTCCACGTCAGGGACACGTCCGTCGCGGAGGCCACCGCCTTGAGGCCGCTCGGAGCGGACAGCGTGGCCGTGCCCAGGCGGACGCTGTCGAAGGTCATCACTGGAAGGTTGCGGCCCGCGCCCTCCTGGATGGCGATGCCGTCCATCGTGACGTTGACCACGTTGAGCGCGGTGAGGGGCACGCGGCAGCGAGTCCATGCGCCGGCCTTGATGGTGCCGCCGTCACAGTAGCGGTTGATGGACACGGTGGGCCGCGCCTGGTTGCCGACGGTGGCGTAGGCGGTGAGCGCGGGGTTGGACGTGGCGCCGCCGTGGACCTGGAACTCCAAGAACTCGAGCCCGCTGGTGGAGACGCCGGGGTGGTGGAAGTAGAGGCCCGTCCAGGGGCCGAACGTCGCGGAGACGGCGCGCGAGCCGGAGGCCACGGGCGAGGTCGCCGCGAGGTTGTGTGTTGCCCAGGACCAGTCCACCCAGCCTGGGCCCAGCGCGTCTTCGTACAGCGTGGTCGAGCCCTCATCCACGGCTTCTGCCTGGACGGGCAGCGCGCTGTCATCTGGCGCGGAAGCCTCGGGTGGAAGGCCGTCCGCGATGGACTCATTGCCACACGCGCTGAGCTGTATGCCCACTGCCAACATGAACCACGTGAGTTGCCTTTTCATGTCGCTCCAGTGGCCAGGGCGCGAGAGCTGGCATGGGACGGTCGCCACGGCTTACGTGGCGGGAGCGCCCGGCGCCCTCTCGCGGTGCGCCCACCGGGAGTGGCGGGCGTTCAGAGACCTGGCTGTCGAGGCGCAGAGACACCGCGTGTGGGCATCGGCTTTCAAGCCATGGGGTAAGCCGTTTCAGCACTTCGCCCGTCGCTCAGGCCAAGGAGCAGCCAGTGAGCCATGCGTCTGATTCACAATGAGGTTGAGCCTGTCTACATTACGAGGCGCCGGTTGCCGGCGCGACGTCTTAAGACAATCGCTGGCAGCGAGAGCACGGCTGGCGGGACGCCGTGTCTGCTCGTGAAATCATGAAAGACCACGGTCGCCGCGCGGCGAGTACTGCTCAGTCGAACATCGCGACGAGCGCGTCGCCGAGCGTCTCCACGCCGACGATCTTCATCTTCGGACCGGCGTCTTCGAGCCGCCGCGCACTGCCGGCGGGCATCACCACACGTTGGAAGCCCATCTTGGCGGCCTCCGCTAGCCGGGGCTCCACTTGACCCACCGCGCGCACCTCTCCGGCGAGGCCCACTTCACCGAGCACCAGCGTCTTCGGGTCCAGCGGACGATTCTGGAGGCTGCTCACCAGCGCCGCGCACACCGCTAGGTCACACGCGGGCTCCGTGAGCTGCATGCCGCCCGCCACGTTGACGAACAAGTCACAGCCCACCAGCGGAATCTCTTCCTTCTTTTCCAGCACCGCCGCCAGCAGCGCCACGCGGTTGCCGTCCACGCCAATCGCCGTGCGCCGCGCGGTGCCGTAGCCCGTGGGAGCCACCAGCGCCTGCACCTCCACCAACAGCGGGCGCGTGCCGTTCAGCGTGCTCGTCACCACGCTGCCGGACTTGCCCACCGGCCGCTCCGACAGGAAGAGGGCGGACGGGTCGGACACCTCCACCAGCCCCGCGCCCTTCATCTCGAAGACGCCAATCTCGTTCGTGGAGCCGAAGCGGTTCTTGTGCGCGCGCAGGATTCGGAACGGATGGCCCCGCTCGCCCTCGAAGTAGAGGACCGTGTCCACCATGTGCTCCAGCACGCGCGGGCCCGCGATAGAGCCTTCCTTCGTCACGTGGCCCACCAGGAACGTGGGCACCCCCGTGCGCTTCGCGTAGGCCATCAGCCGGCCCGCGACCTCGCGCACCTGGGTGATGCTGCCGGGCGCGTTGCCCAACTCCGGCAGGTACATGGTCTGGATGGAGTCCACCACCAGCGCCTGGGGCTTCAACGCCTCCGTCGCCGTCAGCACCCGCTCCGCGTCCGTCTCCGCGAACAGGTGGATGGCATCGCCCTCCACCCGGAGCCGCTCGGCGCGCATCTTCGTCTGTCGCAGGCTCTCTTCACCGGAGACGTAGAGCACCGGTCCGTGCCGCGCCAGCCTGTCCAACGCCGCCAGCAGCAGCGTGGACTTGCCAATGCCCGGGTCGCCACCCAACAGCACGATGGAGCCACTCACCACGCCGCCGCCCAGCACGCGGTCGAATTCGGCGATGCCCGTGCGCCGGCGCGTCTCCGTCTCGCCGCTCACTTCCTTGAGCAACATGGGCCGCGCCGCGCCGCCCGAGGCACCCCAGGCCGGACGTCGCTCATCTGCCTTCGGGTCCGTCTCCTCCAGCAGGGAGCTCCACGCGCCACAGTCCGGACACTTTCCGAGCCACTTCGCCGTTTTGTATCCACACGCCTGACAGGTGTAGTGCGTCTTCGCCTTCGCCATGGGTTGGGTGAATAGCGCGGAACCCTGACGTTTTTGCGGCCTTACAGGCAGGCACGACCGCAGAGCAGGCAGGCACCATGTCAAGCCCCCCCGTGCCAAGTTGTACGAACGGGAGGGGCAACCCAGGTTTGCTCCCAGGTGGGCGTCGCACCCTGCGTCGCTAAACAAGCAAGGGAGGTAGTCATGGGGATTATCGCGTTTCTGGTCATTGGCCTTCTCGCGGGTCTGATTGCCCGCGCGCTCATGCCGGGCAACCAGTCGATGGGGCTCCTCGCCACCACGCTGTTGGGTATCGCCGGCTCCTTCGTGGGCGGTTTCGTCGCTTCGCTCTTCCGCAGTGATGGCCGCGTCTTCGACCTGCACCCGACGGGACTCCTGTTCTCCGTCCTGGGCGCACTCCTGGTGTTGTTCCTGGTGGGCCTGGCAGGCAGGGGTCGCCGCGTCCACGTCTAGTGCCGCGCGTCAGCTGACGCGCTGAGCCCCTCCCGAGGGGAGATGGGCCCTGGAAAGTCGTCAACCTGCCTGCTCGAGGGCGTTGACAACTTTCCGGGGTCCACGCACGTTCGGGCCCTCATCTGTCCGTAGAGGAGCCCATGCCCGATACCGCCACTGTCTCCAGCGAGAGCGAGTTCTCCGGTCACGCCCACGTCGCCGCGCCACCACCGGCGGGCGTGGACGTGCGCCATGACTGGTCGCTGTCCGAGGTGAGGGCCCTCTACGAGCTCCCCCTGCTGGACCTGGTGCACAAGGCCCAGACGGTCCACCGGGCCGTGTTCGTGGACAACAAGGTCCAGCTCTGTTCACTGCTGTCCATCAAGACGGGCGGCTGCCCGGAGGACTGCTCGTACTGCCCGCAGGCGGCTCGCTACAAGACGGGCGTCAAGGCGGAGAAGCTGATGGCCGTGCCGGACGTGCTGGATGCCGCGTCCAAGGCCCGCGCCGCCGGAGCCACCCGTTTCTGCATGGGCGCCGCGTGGCGTGAGGTGAAGGACGGTCCGCAGTTCGACAGCGTGCTGGAGATGGTGCGCGGCGTGCGTGCGCTGGGCATGGAGGCGTGCGCCACCCTGGGCATGCTCTCCGAGAGCCAGGCGAAGCGCCTGCGCGAGGCCGGCCTGTCCGCGTACAACCACAACCTGGACACGTCGCCCGAGCACTACGGCGACATCATCTCCACCCGCACCTATGAAGACCGCCTGCGCACGCTCAACCGCGTGCGCGACGCCGGCATCTCCGTGTGCTGCGGCGGCATCATTGGCATGGGCGAGTCGGTGGATGACCGCTGCAACCTGTTGCGTACCCTGGCCAACCAGGAGCACCACCCGGAGTCGGTGCCCATCAACGCGCTGGTGGCCGTGGAGGGCACGCCGCTGCAGGAGCAGCAGCGCGTGGAGACGGTGGACATGGTGCGCACCATCGCCACCGCGCGCATCCTGATGCCCCAGTCCATGGTGCGCCTGTCCGCGGGCCGGCAGCAGATGAACGAAGAGGCGCAGCTCTTGTGCATGATGGCGGGCGCCAACTCGCTCTTCTTCGGCGAGAAGCTGCTCACCACCGGCAACCCCGAGTACACCCAGGACATGGCCCTGCTGGAGAAGGCGGGAATCCGCCCCCTGGAGCCGCGTCAGGAAGGCTGAGCCACCGTGAGTGATGAAGCCGTCGCGGCGGCGTGGGCCCGGGAGGACCTGGAGGCCCTGTCCGAGCGCGGCCTGCGCCGGTACCTGGAGCCCCTGGATTCGCCCCAGGGGCCCGTGGTGCGCGTGGGGGGCGAGACGCTCGTCAATTTCTCGTCCAATGACTACCTGGGGCTGGCCGCGTCGCCCACCGTGCGTGCCGCGGCGCTGGCCGCCGTGGAGCGTTACGGCGTGGGCACCGGTGCCAGCCGGTTGGTGGTGGGCGACACCGCCGCGCATCACCGGTTGGAGACGCGGCTGGCCGCCTTCGAGCGCGCCGAGGCCGTGCGCCTGTTCAACAGCGGCTACGCCGCCAACACCGGCATCATCCCCGCGCTGGTGGGGCCCGAGGACGCCGTCTTCTCTGATTCCCTCAACCACGCCTCGCTCGTGGATGGCTGCCGGCTGTCACGCGCCCGCGTCTGCGTCTATCCACACGCGGACGTGGAGGCGTTGGAGCGCGCCCTGGCGGAGACGTCCGCGCGCCGCAAGCTGGTGGTGACGGACACTGTCTTCTCCATGGACGGAGACGTGGCCCCGCTGCGCGACATCGTCGCCGCGTGCCGGGCCCACGGCGCCGCGCTGATGGTGGACGAAGCGCATGCCACCGGCGTGCTGGGCGCACGCGGCGCGGGCCTCTGCGATGAGCTGGGGTTGGAAAACGAGGTGGACCTGCGCATGGGCACGCTGAGCAAGGCGCTGGGCGTCATGGGCGCGTACGTGGCGACCTCGCGCGAGGTGGCGGACCTGCTGGTATCCCGCGCGCGGCCCTTCGTCTTCTCCACCGCGCTGCCCGCGCACCTGTGCGCCGCCTCCGAGGCCGCCGTGGACGCCGTGGAGGGCGACCCGGACCTGCGCGAGCGGCTGTGGCGCAACATCCGTCGCTTCGCGGACGGCCTGCGCGGCTTGGGCGTGCGCGCCGAGCCTCGCAGCGCCGTGTTTCCCATCATCCTCGGCGAGCCCGAGCGGGCGCTGGACGCCGCGCGCCGACTGCGCGAGGCGGGCGTGCTGGTGAAGGCCATCCGCCCGCCCACCGTCCCCGAGGGCACCAGCCGCCTGCGCTTCTGCCTGTCCGCTTCCCACACCGTGGGCCACGTGGACCTGGCGCTGGAGGCGCTGCGCACCGTGGGAGTCCGCCGTGGCTGAGCGTGGCAAGCCGTTCCAGATTTTCGTGACGGGCACGGACACCGGCGTGGGGAAGACGCAGGCGTCGTGCGCGCTCCTGTCGCTGCTGGCGGACGCGGGGCTGCGGCCCCAGGGCTTCAAGCCCTATGAGAGCGGCTGTGCGTCCCTTCGCGCGCCCGCGGACGCGCTCGCCCTGCGCGCGGCGGCGGGCAGCTCGCTGAGCGTGGATGAAGTGTGTCCTCACCGCTTCCGCCTGCCCGTGGCGCCCGGCGTGGCCGCCAGCCGCCTGGGACGCGAGCCCGACTGGGACGTCACGCTGGCCGCGTGGCGGAGGCTGCGCGGGGGCAACGCCGTGGTGGAGGGGGCAGGGGGCCTGTTCGTGCCGCTGGACTCGAAGCACGACGTCATCGACCTCATCGCCACCTTGCGCCTTCCGGTGCTGCTGGTTGCGCGGGCGGGCCTGGGCACGCTCAACCACACCGCGCTGTCGCTCCAGGCGCTGGCCGCACGCCGCATTCCCGTGCGGGCCGTGCTGCTGTCGCGCGGGACGTCCGCGAAGGATGTTTCGGAGCGCGACAACCGGCGGCTCCTGGAGGCGCGGCACGGCGTCCCGGTGCTGGGACCGGTGCCCTATCTTCCCGACGCGCGGCGCCGCCATGCCGCGTTCCGCCGCGCGCTGCGGCCGCTGATTCCCTGAACGCGCGGAGGCCGGAAAATCGGCCTCCGGCGCGTTTGCGTTCCAGGGCCAGTGCTACAGGGCGCGCAAGTTTTCGGGACATGCGGCCGTGAAATGGACGTGCCGTTTTTTCCGCGCGAGAACGCCTCACGAATGGCGGACATCATCGATCTCACGTTCCTCGCGGACGTCCGGCGGCTCTACAAGAAGCTCATTGACCAGAGGGGGCTTTCTTACTTCCTGCAAAAGGAAGGGCCTCGGCTCTTTCACATCGAGCCCTCCAAGGTGGAGCTCGTGCTCCGGACCGCTCTGCGCACGCGCGACCCTCAACTTCCCCGGCCTCACGACAAGGCCATCGAGCACTGCCGCAAGGAAGTTCGCCGCGACCTGATTCGTCGCGTCGCGAACGCCATGCTGCAAACGGGCCTGTGAGCCGCTTCTCCGCGCGGACGGACTTCGCACGGACAGCCAACCCGCTGGCACTGGCGCTCGAAAGGCACCGCGCCAGCGGCCGTCTCCTCCTGGACCTCACGGAATCCAACCCCACGCGTGTGGGGTTTCCCCTGCCGGACGCGGCGCTCCTGGCCCCCGAGGACGCCTTCACCTACGAACCCGAGTCCCTGGGGCTCGCCTCCGCGCGACAAGCGCTGGTGGCGGACTTCGCGGCGCGAGGCGCCCAGGTCTCCGAGGCGCACCTGGTGCTGACCTCCAGCACCAGTGAAGCCTACGGGTGGCTCTTCAAGCTCCTGTGCGAGCCTGGGGACAACGTTCTCGTCCCGGCCCCCTGCTACCCCCTCTTCGAGCACCTCGCGCGCCTGGAGGGCGTCCAGACGCGTTCCTACGCGCTGCCACGCGCGCATGGCTTCGGCCTGGACGCGGGGGAGGTGGCGGAGGCGTGCGACGCGCGCACCCGCGCGGTGCTGGTGGTGAACCCCGGCAACCCCACCGGCCACTTCCTGCACGAAGGCGAGCTGGAGGCGCTGGCGGACGTGTGCGCGCGCCGCCAGCTGGCGCTCGTCTGCGACGAAGTCTTCGCTCCCTTCGCCTGGGACGCGGCGCCTGGGCGCGTGGTCACCGTGGCGGGGCGCGCGCTGCCGATGCTCACCTTCGCCCTCTCCGGCCTCTCCAAGTCCGTGGGGCTGCCCGGACTCAAGCTGGCGTGGACGCACGTGGGCGGGCCCGCGGCGCTCCGTGACGAGGCGCTGGCCCGGTTGGACTGGGTGGGGGACACGTACCTGCCCGTGGGCACGCCCGTGCAGCGGGCCCTGCCTGCGCTCCTGGCCCATGCGCCGCGCTTCCAGGCGGCGGTGTTGGAGCGGGTGAGAGGCAACCGCCAGCGCCTGCTCGCGGCTCGGCCTCGCGACGCCAGCTGGGACGTGGTGCCGGCGGAGGGTGGGTGGAGCGCGGTGGTGCGGATTCCGAGGGCGCCCGGCGAGGAGGCCACCTGCCTGGCCCTGCTGGACGCGGGCGTGCGGGTGCAGCCGGGCTACTTCTACGACTTCGGCGGCGGCGCCTTCCTCGTGCTGTCGCTGCTGCCCCAGCCCGAGGATTTCGCCGCCGCCGTCGAGGTGCTCGCGCGGACGTTGGGGCCCTGAGGCCCCTTCACGTCACTCCGTGGGCGGGGCGATGAGCTGCACCGTCACGAACTCGCCGGCCTCCACGCGGAACAGCTCGTACTCGGACGGCGCCTCGCCGTCGGAGTTGAAGTCGAGGTTGCCGCTGGCGCCCGTCACGTTGATGACCGTTCCGTTGCGGATGGCCGCGCGAGCCCCCGCGAAGCCGTCCGTGCCCAGGTTGAACGCCGGGGCGGAGGTGCCCTCGGGCGGCGTCACCAGCGCCAGGCCATCCGCCATGCGCGCGCCGGTGATGGCCAGCGGGGTGTTGACGTCGGGGCCCGCGGCATACGCGGCGCCGAGCGCCACTAGGTACATGGCGTCATACGCGTGCGCGGTGAAGGAGTACTGGCCCGGGTCCGTCTGGTTGTTGGCGGAGCGGAAGCGCTGCGCGAACAACTGGTAGACGAGGTCCGGACGGGCCTGCGCGGGCGACGTGCCGTAGGCGCCATCCACGAGGCCCGTGTTGGCGCCCAGCGCGGTGAAGAGGCCCCGGTCCTTGCCAGCGTCGGTGAAGAACCACCGCTGGGTGTTCCGGCCCGCGGTGGCCGTCTGGTTGATGATGCGCGCGTTGTCCTCGGAGAAGCCGATGAGGACCTCGACATCCGGCTGGTCGGTGGTGATGTGCCGCACCACGCTGGTGATGTCGGTGCCGTTGCGGCTGTACTGGGCGGACGTCACGGTCCGCTGGGTGGAGTCGATGCGGCCCAGCGTCACGCCGAAGAGGCCCTGCCCGTAGGCATCGTTCACGTAGCTGATGCCGACCTTGGAGACGCTGTCGTAGAGCGGGGCTCCGTTCACGAGGATGTCGCCCTGGAGCAGGTCGCCGATGATGCGCCCCTGCAGCGCGTCAGACGGCGCTGTCCGCCACACCAGGCCCGCGTTGGTGCCAATCTTGTCGTTGATGGCGGCGATGTCCGGGCTGGTGCCGCTGTACGTAATCATCAGCACGCCGTTGGTAACGGTGTGCGTGGCGACGGCGAGCGCCTGGGCGCTGCTGGAGGCGAAGACCATCGGCACCTGGCGCTCGCGAATCAGCCACTGTGCCTGCTCGGCGGCGCGGTTCGGTTCCGAGCGCGTGTCGCAGATGTGGAGGACGAAGGGCCGGCCGTTGACGCCCTCACGCTGGTTGATTTCGTCGAGCGCCAGCTTGATGGCGTTGAGCGCCTGGACCTCGGACTCGTCCGGGCCGTCGGAGGTGCTCAGCGGCACCGCGGCGCCCAGGGGAATGGCATTGGCCGCGGAGGCCGGGCCGTAGACCTCTCCACAGCCCTCTGGCTGCGGCAGGCAGTAGCCAGCGGTGCACACCTGCGCGGTTTCACAGTCCGAGGACGTCTCGCACTCGGTCAGTCCACTGGCGGTGGTGAAGCTGCACCCGGCCATCAGCAGGGTGCTTCCCGTCATCATCAATCGCAGCGCGCGCATCAGAAGCTCACCGCCATTCCTGCTCCGGCGCCCTTGGGCGCCATCGTGACTCGCACCTCACCCGCAGCCGGGGGGCCCTCCTTCGGGTAGAGGACGATGGCGGTGATGACACCGGCCAGTCCCACGCCGAAGCCGACGTCCGCCAGCAGCGCCCGGCTGCGCGTCTTGTCGGCGAACTCCTCCTTGGTCTCCACCCTGGTGGCGCCGTCGAACTGCTCACGCGCGTCGCGCGCCTGCATGCCGAAGAGCACGCCCGCCACCACGCCCGCCGCGCCCACGCCGGCCGCGGCGAAGGCGCCAATGCGCTGGCGCTTGTACGACGTCAGCGCGCGCTGCAGCTCGGCCTCCTGCTGGCGCCGGCTCTCGTCCTCGGCGCGGCGGGCCGCGAGCTGCTCTTCTTCCGCCTGCCGGCGCGCGGCGTCCGCTTCGTCCTGGAGCCGCTGACGCTCGGCGTTGGACGCGGCCGCGGTCTGGTCTTCCTTCTCGATGAGCACCCGCAGCCGGTCGATGCTGCGCGCGCTGCGCTTGAGCAGCGTCGGGTCCGTGCCGTCAGTGGCGCCGACGTACTGCTGGTACCAGGTCACCGCCTCACGCAGCTCTCCCGCGTTCTCCAGGGAGATGGCGATGTTGTAGATGAGCCGCGGATGGGGCTGGGCTTCATGCGCCTTCTTCAGCGCATCCGCCGCCTCGCGGTACTTGCCTGCCTGGTACAGCCGCTCGCCGTCCTTGATGAGGGCCGCTGCATTTTTCCCGCGTTGTGCAAACGCCACCGGTGGCGCCAGCGCGAGAATCACCGACAACACGAAAACCAGTCTCATGACCTGAGAGCCTAGCGCGGAGCTCCGGGAAGGTCGAAGAGCTGACTTTTACTTCCTGTGAAAAATGGAGAGGCCGCCTCCCGCGCTCGGTGCGAGCGAGAGGCGGCCCCGGGGGTATTTCAGGCTGCTACAGGCCGGCGGGGACTCAGTGGTCCAGGCGCGCCATCAGCAGCTTGCGCTGGAGCATCAGCGCGTCCGGCGCCTTGGTGCCGAGCTGCTCGAAGAAGACCTCCTGGCTCTTCAGCTCGGCCTTCCATTCGTCCTCCTTGATGGACGTGACTTCCGTCACCACGTCGGCGGCCAGGTCCAGGCCCTTGAGGTTGAGGCCCTGGTCGGCGCGGGGCACCCAGCCCAGCAGCGTCTCCTGGGTGGGGACGCGGCCGTGGACGCGGTTCACGATCCACTCCAGCACGCGCATGTTCTCGCCGAAGCCCGGCCACATGAACTTGCCGTTCTTGTCCTGGCGGAACCAGTTGACCTGGAAGATCTTCGGCAGCTGGGCGATGTGCTTCTGCATGTCCAGCCAGTGCTGGAGGTAGTCACCCATGTGGTAGCCGCAGAAGGGCAGCATGGCCATGGGGTCGCGGCGCACGACGCCGACCTTGCCGGTGGCCGCGGCCGTCGTCTCGCTGCCCATGGTGGCGCCCAGGAACACGCCGTGGGTCCAGTTGAAGGCCTGGAGCACCAGCGGGACGGTGTTGGAGCGGCGGCCGCCGAAGATGAGCGCGGAGATGGGCACGCCCGTCGGGTCGTTGGCCTTGGGGCTCAGCGCCGGGTTGTTGGACATGGGCGCGGTGAAGCGGCTGTTGGGGTGCGCCGCCTTCTCCGTGCTGCCCTTCTTCCAGGGGCGGCCCTGCCAGTCGGTGAGCTCGTCGGGGACCTCGCCGTCCTTGCCCTCCCACCACACGTCGCCGTCCGCCGTCAGCGCTACGTTGGTGAAGATGGTGTCCTTGGAGATGGACTCCATCGCGTTGGGGTTCGTCTTGTAGTTGGTGCCGGGCACCACGCCGAAGTAACCGGCCTCCGGGTTGATGGCGTACAGGCGGCCATCCTTGCCGGGGTGCATCCACGCGATGTCGTCGCCGACCGTCTCGATCTTCCAGCCCTTGTACTCGGCGGGCGGAATCATCATCGCGAAGTTCGTCTTGCCACACGCGGACGGGAAGGCGGCGGCCACGTACGTGGTCTCACCCTTGGGGCTGGTGACGCCCAGGATGAGCATGTGCTCGGCCATCCAGCCTTCCTCGCGGCCCAGGTAGCTGCCGATGCGCAGCGCGAGGCACTTCTTGCCCAGCAGCACGTTGCCGCCGTAGCCGGAGCCGAAGCTCCAGATGGTGTTGTCCTGGGGGAAGTGGCAGATGTAGCGGCGGTCTGGGTCCACGTCGCCGGTGCTGTGCAGGCCGCGGTTGAAGTCGTCGCTGTCACCCAGCATGTCCAGCGCCTGCTTCCCCATGCGCGCCATGATGCGCATGTTCAGCACGACGTAGATGCTGTCGGTCAGCTCCACGCCCAGCTTGGTGAAGGGGCTGCCGATGGGGCCCATGGCGTAGGGCACCACGTACATGGTGCGGCCCTTCATGCACCCGCTGAACAGGTTGCCCAGCTTGGTGTAGGCCGCCTCGGGCTCCATCCAGTTGTTCGTCGGGCCGGCGTCCGTCTTGTTCGGCGTACAGATGAACGTGAGGTGCTCCACGCGCGCCACGTCGTTCGGGTTGGAGCGGTGGAGGTAGCTGTTGGGGCGCTTCTCCGGGTTCAGCGGGATGAGGATGCCCTCCTTCACCGCCTGGTCCGTCAGCCGCTTCTTCTCCGCCTCGGACCCGTCACACCAGACGATGCTGTCCGGCTGGGTCATCTCGGCCATCTTGGCCACCCAGGCGAGGAGCGTGGGGTTTTTCGTGGGGGCCTGCTGGCCCTCCGCCGCAACTTGCGTCGAAGCCATGGATTCGTCCTTGTGGTTCAAGTCTGGAGACAGGCCCCAAACGTTCTGGAAGGGGGGCATAAATGCAACCCGCGACCGGTCACCCACCTTGGTACCGAACAGGCCGCTCCTAATTCCACTTATCAGCGGCCGGTCATCCAGAAGTAAACGGCGCACTGCGCCACGACACTCGCCATATCAGCGCAGCGAATACAGGTTGGGGCGGGCCTTATGACCATCGCCATCGTCCTGGGTGTTGTCGTCGTCGCGCTGGTGCTGTTCTCGTTCGACACGCTTCCCATCGAGGTCAGCTCGCTCGTGGTGGTGTGCCTGCTGGCGCTCACCGGCGTGCTCACGCCCGTGCAGGCGTTCGAGGGGTTCAGCAACGACACTGTCATCTTCATCTTCACGCTGCTCGCGATGACGCAGGGGCTCGCATCGACGGGCGTGGTTCAGTTGGTGGGCCAACGGTTGGCCTTCTTCGCCCGCTTCGGCCACCAGACGTTCGTCATGGCGATGATGGTGGTGGTGGCCGCCTTCTCCTCTGTCATCTCCAACACGGTGACGACGGCGGCCTTCCTGCCGGTGGCCATTGGTGCGGCCCAGCGCGCCAAGGTGCCCAAGAGCAAGGTGCTGTTGCCGCTGGCGTACGCCTCCATGCTGGGCGGCATGGTGTTCCTCTACGGCACCTCCACCAACCTGGTGATGTCCGCCGCGATGCAGCGGCAGGGCATGCCGGGCATCGGCGTGACGGAGCTGGCGCCGGTGGGGCTGCCGCTGGCCATTGTCGGCATCCTCGGGGTGGTGCTGCTGGCGCCGTGGCTGCTGCCGGCCCGCGAGGGGCGCGGCGCCATGGAGGATTGGACGCTGCGCGACTACCTCACGGAGGCGGTGCTGCCGCCGGACTCGCGCTACGTGGGCAAGGAGCTGGGGGACATCTCGGAGGGGCTGGGACTGCGCGTCATCGGCATCATCCGCGACGGCGAGGCCCTGTCCGCGGTGCCCGGCTACCGGCTGCGCGGCGACGAGCGGCTGCTCATCGAAGGCAACCGCGAGACGATTCTGCGGGTGAAGGACCTGCGCGGCATCCAAATCCGCCCGGACGTGCGGCTGTCCGACGAGGAGCTGCACGACAAGGACTCGCTCCTCATCGAGGCCAGCGTGCCACCCGACAGCCCGCTGGTGGGGCGGAGCCTGAAGGAGACGCTCTTCGTGGAGCGCTACGGCCTGGTGGCGCTGGCCCTGCACCGCAAGCCCGCCATCCAGCGCATCACCAAGCTCCAACTGCTGGGCCGCACCTTCGGGGAACGCTCGCTGTCCATGCTGCCGCTGTCGGTGGGGGACGTGCTGCTGCTGCGCGGCGCGCGCGACCGGGTGGATGAGCTGGCGCGGGGTGGCAACCTGACGGTGCTCAGTGGCCACGAATACCAGCCCCCACGCTACGGCAAGGCGCTGCTGGCGGTGGTGCTGTTCCTGGGCGCGCTGGCGGCGGGCTCGCTGAACGTGGTGCCACTGTCGGTGGCGGGCCTCACCGGCATGTTGCTGATGATTGCCACTGGCTGCGTGGATCCGCGCACCGCGTTCCGCGTGGACTGGCGCGTGGTGCTGCTCATCGGCTCCATGATGGCGCTGGGGCTGGCCATGGAGGTGAGCGGCGCGGGCGCGTTCGTGGGAGATAGGGTGGCGGCGCTGGGCGCGTATGGTGGCCCGCGCATGGTGATGGTGTTGCTGATGGTGCTGACCATCGTCCTGTCCGCGCCGATGAGCAACCAGGCCGCGGCGCTGGTGGTGCTGCCAGTGGCCATCAACGCCGCGCAGCAGCTCGGCGTGGACGCGCGGCCCTTCGCCATGGCGGTGACGCTGGCGGCCAGCTGTTCGTTCATCACTCCGCTGGAGCCCAGCTGCGTGCTCGTGTACGGGCCGGGGCACTACCGCTTCACGGACTTCTTCCGCCTGGGCACGCCGCTCACCGCGGTGCTCGTCGTCCTGCTCACGGTGGCCGTGCCCTGGGTGTGGCCGCTGGAGAAGGGCTCCTCTCCGGCGCCGCCTCGTCCGGCCGTGGGCCTGCGGGCGCCCATGGGGCCGTGACGGCTCAGTGGATGGCGGCGCGCAGCCCCACGTCGGTGATGACCTGGGCCTCGCGCTCCAGCATCCACTCCAGCCGCGCCTTCACGCTGGCTTCGTTGCCTTCGGACGCGGTGACGGCCAGCCGGTAGAAGAGGGACTGATGACCGTCCTCTGACTGGGCCAGCTCGCCGTAGAAGCGCGCCAGGGCCGGGTCGGTGAGGCCTTCGGCCAGCAGGGACAGTCGCTCGCAGGAGCGGGCTTCGATGACGGCGGCCACCAGCAACCGGTCCATGCGGCGCTCGGCGGCGGGCGTGCGAATCAACTTCTGCAGGCCCTGGGCGTAGGGGTCTCCCGCGTCCTTGGTCAGCGTGAGGCCACGCGCCGCCATCAAGTCCAACACGCGGGCCAGGTGAGCGCTCTCCTCGCGCGCCAGCCGCGCCATCTGCGAGGGCAGCCCCGGCAGGTCAGGGTAGGCCTGGAGCATGGACAGCGCGTTGGCGGCGGCCTTCTTCTCGCAGTGGGCATGGTCCACCAGCACCTCGTCGAACCGCTCGAGCGCCAGGGGCAGCCAGCGCGGGTCGGTGGCGGCGTGAAGAATGACGGGGCCCTCTCCAGAGAGGGGACGGCGGGAAGGCGTGGGACGGCTCATGCGGGCGCGGACTGTACGCGGCCGGCCGCTAGTCCACCAGGACGAGCCGCCACGGCCGGCCAGCCAGGTAGCCGACCCTGCGGGCGATGCGGGCGGTGCTCTCGTCCCGCTCGTCGATGCGCAGGGTCAGCCGCGGCAGCGAGGACAGCAGGTGGCGGGAAATCTGGCCCAGGCACAGCAAGGCGTGGCCCTTCTTGCGCTCGGCGGGCAGCGTGTAGAGGCCCTCCAGCTCCGCGCCGTACTGGGAGCGGCTGCCGATATCCACCTTGAACACCAGCGCGCCATTCTCCTCCAACACGTAGGTGCGGCGCTGGCGCACGCGCTGGATGACGCGGGCCTCGTAGCCTCGCGGGTCCTCGGCCAATGGGTCTCGCTCGTGCACCTCGCGCACGTAGCCCTGAGCCAGCGGCAGCAGCCGGGGCAGATCCTCTTCCTTCGCCAGCCGCAAGAGCGGGTTGGTGAAGGGGCCCAGGTCATCCGCCGACACGCTGAACAGCCGCTGCGTGCGCGACAGGCGTGGCTTGCCGGGGGCCAGGCTGCGCAGCAGCGCGTCCACCGACGACTTGTCGCCCACGGTGGAGCGCAGCGTCAGGCGCGAGGACAGCGCGTCCGCGATGACGCTGGTGGCGCCCGCATCGCTCGCGCTGGGCACCACCAGCCCGCCGTCGCCGCCCACGAACACGGCGGCGGTGAGGACCTGGTTGTCGAAGCGACCGTAGAAGGCGAAGGGCACCCTGCCACGGGGGGCGATGCCGAACTCCTCCAGCAACCCCAGCAGGTAGAGGTTGTGGACCGGGTCCTTCGACAGCAGCCCCCGAAGGGCTTCCGCGTCCTGGGGACCAAGCTGTTCGACGGTAACGGGCATGAAGGGTCGGGGGCTCCGGCACCTTACGCAAAACCGGGCCCTACCGGCCAGTCTCCCCAGGGACACGGAACTCGAAGGGGTAGACGACCGTCGCCTTTCCTCCGCCGTAGGGCGCCGGGAAGCGGACGTCCAGCAGCGAGTCCAGCGCGCACGCCTGCACGAAGGGGTCGGGGATGGTGCTGGACACCAGCTCGCCCGCGCTCATCACCCCGCCTTCGTTGCCCGCCTCCACGGTGAAGCGCAGTTTCACTGTCTGCGGACCCCGGTTGCGTTGTGCCGCGTCCTCGAAACATTGCTGTACGAGCGGAGTCACCGCCTGGATGGCGGCGCGGATGTCCTCGGCGTGGATGCGGCCGGTGGTGGATTCGACCACCGGCTCCACCTCCACCACGCGCCGCGGGTCCCCCGAGGCCGCGGGCGGCGCGGGCACGTCGGTCCGCGAGGACGGAAAGCCGGGCGGAGGCTGCACCGGTGGGGGTGTGACGCTGGGCGGCGACAGGCCGGGCGTGGGGGCGATGCGTGTGCCGGGCGGCTGCGGGGCGGGCAGCTCTTCGGCGGGGGGCGGCCCGACGGGCAGCGGCTCGTCGTGGACGGGGCGCGTCAGCCAATAGGAGAGGGCGGCGCTCAGGATGAGCACGCCCAGGCTCACACCGGGAATGACGAGCCAACGGATGAGGGACGACCGGTCGGACATGGACGCCTGGAGGATATGCCTCCAGGGCTCACTTGCACGAGCGCTGCTCGGGCTTGCCCTTCGCGCACTGGGCCAGTGGAGCGAACCGCGCCTCGGCTTCCGACACCGCGTCGTCCACCGGCTTATCGCACTCCGAGGCGGCCAGCGTGCCCTGAATCTCGAAGAGGCGCAGTACTTCATGGCAACGCTGCTGGAAGTGCTTCACGCCTTCCTTGAACAGCGGCCGCATGACCTCCGGCGAGAAGCCGTAGCCGCTGGCCGTCTGGAGCTGCGAGTCCGGACGGAACATCCACGACGAACGCCAGCTGGAGGCCACCTGGTCGAAGCGGGCGGAGCCCAGCCACATGCTGGTGGCCGCCTTGAGGGCCCCGGGCTCGCGCGGGACGAAGCCCGTGCCCGTGCGGCGGCAGAAGGCGTTGACGCTGGCGGCGTCGGCCACGTTCGCCAGGCGCTCCACGCAGACGTTGTACTCCGCGAAGCGCCGGCCCACGGCGGCCATCTCCCCCTGCTGCACCTCACCCACGCGCGGCTGGGCGACGAACAGATCGATGGTGCGCATCAGCACGCTGACGGCGTTGTCCGGCGGGTTCTCTGGTGACGGCTCCACGCCGCCGGTGGAGATGACCAGCACGCGCTCGGCACCGCGCTGAACGGCTTGGAGCAGCGGCAGTCCAGAGCGCACGCCGCCGTCGAAGAAGGAGCCCCTTATCCTCCCGGTGTGTGACGGCAGCCACGGCACCGGGTCTGCGAGCACGGGCTCCACGATGGAGGCGACGACGCCGTTGATGATGCCCTCCACGCGCTGCTGTTCGGTGGCGTTCGGGTCGAAGTTCGCTGGGTCCTGGTCGCTGATGCCGAAGACGTCACCCGTGTCGAAGTCCACGGAGACGGCCACCAGCTCCGTGCCGTTGGTGAGCTGCTCGGGGACCACCGCTGCGCGGAGCTTGCCGTAGATGCCGTCGAACTGGACCAGGCCACGCAGGTTGGAGGCAATCTTCCAAATCCAGGTGTTGTTGACGCAGTACAGGTCCGACTCCACCGCGCAGGTGTAGTTGCTGATGAGCAGCTGGCGCGCGGCCTCTTCGTGGCCCGGCGTGTGGAACAGGTCCACCAGCGTGCTGATGAGCGCGCCGGTGCTGCTGCCCGCCGCCAGGTCGATACGCGCGTCTCCACAACCCTCCGGCGCCGGCTTGCCGCGGCACTGCTCCAGCACGCCGAGCAGCCGCCAGATAGCCCCCGCGCTGAACGCGCCATTGGCTCCGCCGCCGCTCAGGACAATGGCGTTGGATGGGCGTCCCAGCGTGCGGTTCCACTTGCGGACGCTGACGTACTGCGCGGCGGACTCGGCGCCTTCGCGGATTCCGCGGGCGAGCACCTGGATGGGCACGCGGTCCCCCTGGGCATCACGCAGGGCCACCAGCGACGCGGCGATGCCCAGCGTGTTGGCCAGGAAGCGCGCGGCGTCCACTTCGCGCGGTGAGGGCGCGGCGGGGTCCACCGTGGTGGGCAGCGACGGCAGGCCCCACTGCGGCGTCTCCATGGCTGTCTTGAGGAAGCGCTCGTAGCACGCGCTGTTGCTGCCGCCCGCGCTCTGCTTCAGGCAGTCCAGTTGTTCGAGGATGGGCTGGGGCGCGTTGCCCATCGCGGACATCCAGCGCGCGGCTTCGGCGGGGTCGGCGTAGGCGTCCACCAGGTGCGTGCGGGTGAGGCGCGCCGCGCGCTCCTGGATGGGCACGGGCAGCGGCGCCGCCTGCGGGTCCCCGGGGGTGTTCAGCGCGTCGAGGATGTAGCCCGTGCGCAGGAAGCAGCCGCTGGAGACGGCGGCCAGCGCGGTGAGACACAGCAGGTACGTGGTGCTCCGGTTCATGGGTGTCCCCCCGAAAGGCGCGCGAGGCCGCCGCGTGCCTGGGCCCGCCGCCTCGTCGGGGGGAATGTTAGCGCATGCGCACGTGCGGGCGCTGCGCGGGGTGTGTGGAAGGCGACGGCCGTGAGCCCTCGGGGACGGCGCTCACGGCCGCGCGGCCTTCCCCTACGGATACACCTCGCGGCGGGGCAGGGGGGGCTCCGTGGGGCGGGTGGGCGGCGTGGTGATGACGGCGCCTTCAGCGGCGATGCGCTGGCGGCGGCTCACGCCCACGGTGGCGCCGAGCATCGCGGAGATGAGGCCCAGCAGCAGTGACGCGAAGATGCCCCAGAAGACACGGCTGGTGGGCTCCGCCGCCTGCAGCGCGCCCTGCTGGAGCTGCTGGCCCATCTGGCCGACCTTGCCCCGGAACGCGGTGAACTGGTCGCTCACCCGGCCCGCGATCTCCCGCGCGTCCTGGCGCGACAGGCGCGTGTTGTCCGCGATGGACGTGACGAGCACCTCCTGGTCGAGGTTACCAGTACGCAGGGCGGTGCTGAGGACTTCGGACGTGGCGGACTGGAGTTGGTTGGCGGTGATGGTCGGCTTTCCCTCCGCCTGGAGGCGCCGGTTGATGGGGCCGAGCGCGTCATTGGCGTCCAACCCGAAGGCCTGCGCGGCCTGTCCGCCTCCCGATGCCGCGCCCGCCACCGCCGAGCCGGTGGCCCCCACCACCGCGCCGCCCGCGCGCAGCGCGGTGCCGATGACGGACGACAGCAGCATGCCCAGCAAGGCGGTGCCCACCAGCGTCGTCAGGCCCCACATCACCGCGCCGTGCAGCGCACCGCCGCCCTTGTCCAGCCGGCCCGCGGAGCGCGCGGCGACGAAGCCGCCGCAGAAGAGGGCGATGAGCGGCGCGATGGCACTCCAGATGCCGGTGCCGATGCCCGCGGCCCGGGCGCTGCCCGGGTCATTGGGGTTTATCGACGACAGCCCGAGCGCCAGGCCGAGCGAGTTCAGCAGAAGCCACAGGGCCAGGGCGACAAAGGCGCCTCCGAAGATGGCGCCCCAGCTCAGCTTGTAGGGGTTGCCCGCGACGGCGGAGATGTCGCCGGGCGCTTGGTTCTCGACGATGGCTGCCATGGTGCTGCCCCTCCTGATGCCTGAGAGCGCCCCGAGCGGAGAAGGCGCTCATGTTCGCGGCAAACATGGGCATGGGGCAGCGGACGCACGATTCCGCCGTTTCCGGATGGCTCCCCGTGGAGGAGGGCGGAGCCCGGGCTCACCCCAGGCCGAGTGCTTCTCGGAGCGCGGCCTCGCCCGCGACGACAGGCGTGCGCGGCAGTCTTTCGGGACGGAAGCTGTGCACCAGCTCGGCGAGCGTCAGGGGGCCTCCGTCTCCCCATCCACTCCATGAGGCGAGCAGGCCCAGCACCCGCTCGGGAGCCACGCCACGCTCACGCAACTCCGCGAGCGCGAAGGCACCCTCGCGCTTGGCGAGCCGCTTGCCGTCTTCTCCCAACACCAGCGGGACGTGGAGGAACTCGGGCGCGCGCAAGTCCAGCGACGTGTAGAGCTGGAGCTGCCGGGGCGTGGAGGAGAGCAGGTCGTCCCCGCGCAGCACGTGGGTGATGTCCGTGGCCGCGTCGTCCACCACCACCGCGAGCTGGTAGCTGGACACGCCGTCGTTGCGCCGCACGACGAAGTCGCCCACCACCGCGTCCACGTCTTGCGAGTACGGGCCCTGCAAGCCGTCCACGAAGCGGACCTCGCCGGAGCTCGCGCGGAAGCGGTACGCGGGCGCGCGCGTGCGGGCGCGCTCGGAAATCTGTTCGCGGGTGAGTTGCGCGCAGGTGCCCGGGTAGCGGGGGCCCTCGTCGGAGAGACCGTGAGGTGCGCTGGCGGCCCGTGCAATCTCCGCGCGTGTGCAGAAGCAGGGATACACGCGCCCTGCTTGTTCCAGCCGCGCCTGGGCGTCGCGGTAGAGGCCGTCCCGTTGGCTCTGGAAGAGGGGCTGCTCGTCCCAGTCCAGCCCCAGCCATTCCATGTCGCGCAGCAGGTCGTCGACGTACTGCGGCTTGCAGCGCGCGCGGTCCAGGTCCTCGATGCGCAGCAGGAAGCGGCCGTGGGCCGCCCTCGCCTGGAGCCAGCCGAGCAGCGCGCTGCGGATGTTTCCCAGGTGCATGCGCCCGGTGGGGCTGGGAGCGAAGCGGCCTCGGACCAGGCTCATGGGCGCCCCCGGAGGCCGTGGGGCAAGAGGGCGTGCGGGCACGCGGAGCGAATCATCGTCGCGGGGGACCATAACCGACGCGGGGGGCCCGTCGCAGTGCCCGTGGCCTGCTTCGTCGACGCCCCCGGGGGTGGGTGCTACGTTCGTCGTGATTGGCGGAAAACCCCTCGATGCGCATCGCCCACTGCTCCGACGTCCACATCACCGAGGACTACTTCGCGCTTCCGCTGCACCGGCTGGGCTGGCGACGTTGGGTGGCCCTGGCGGAGCTCACCGTGGGAGGCCGCGCCCGGCGGTACGCGCGCGCGCCCCAGGCGCTGGCCGCCATTGCCCGGGACGCGCAGGCCGCGCAGGTGGACCACTTCATCCTCTCCGGCGACCTGACGGCGTACGCGCTGGACGGTGAGTTCAGCGGCGCCCGCCAGTCCCTGGGCGCGCTGGCGGAGGACCCCCGCCGCTGCACCGTCATCCCCGGCAATCACGACGTCTTCACGCCCGGGAGCCACCGCACCGGGCGCTTCGCGAAGTACTTCGGCCACCTGCTGGAGAGCGACCTGCCGGAGTACCGCCGCGAGGGCGCCTTTCCTTTCGTCCGGTTGCTGGGCACCGAGGCCGCGGTGGTGGGGCTGCTGTCCGCCCGTGTGCCGCGCACGCCGGGCCTGTCCTACGGCGTCATCGGCGAGGCCCAGCTCGGAGGCCTGGCCGCGCTGCTGACGGACGCCCGGTTGGAGGGCCGCGCCATCCTGGTGGTGGTGCACCACGCGCCGCTCAATCCCCATGGGCGACCGGACCACTGGCACCATGGCCTCCGGGACGCGGACGCCTTGCTGAAGCTGCTGCCGGGCCCGCGCTACGCGGTGCTGCACGGCCACATCCACCGGCGCTACCACCATCCCGCCACCGCCGACCGGCCCCATGTCTTCGGCGCGGGCTCCTCCACTGAATCCGGGCACGAGGGGTACTGGCTCATCGACGTGGCGGACGGGCAGGTGTCCGGCGGCCAGCAACAGACGCCCGCCCTGTGACAGCACCGCCCGGGCGGCGATAGAAGGGCAGCCCATGACCGACATCACCCTGGAGGAGTACAAGGCGCTGCGCACCCTCCAGCGCGCGGTGGATGACGCCTTGGAGGATAGCCTGCGCGAGCGCGAGACGCTGACGCAGACCTTCAAGCGCTGCTTCCCGTTGGTGCTCTCGCTCACCGGCGCCAAGGCCGTGGCCATCACCACGCGCGACGAGGAGTTGGTGGAGCAGACGTGGAACGAAGGGGACTGGAGCGACCGCCACCCCGGCGCGCTGCTGGAGGGCGCCGTGGGCGTGCGCCGGTTGGGGGCGGACACCCTGGTCAGCCAGCCCCTGGACGTGGCGGGAACGCGCGTGGGCGTGTTCGGCCTGCTCTTCGCGAACGACGCCACCGCGCCGGATGTCTCCTCGCGGCTGCTGCGCGTGCTGGACACCGTGGCGGAGCAGCTCGACACGGTGTTGTGCCTGGTGCACACCGCGTCGGAGAAGCACCAGCTCATCCTCCAGTGCAACAACCATCTGGCCAACCCCGTCTTCGAAGCGGGCATGGACCTGGCCGTGCTGACGCTGGCGCAGCGCGTGCGCCTGCCAGGCTTCCTGCTGCTGTACCGGGACGCGGTGCAGCCGCACGTGCTGCACTACCGCACCTACCGCAATGGGCACCTGGAGTTCGAAAGCGGCGAGCAGCCCCATGCGGGGTTGGAGGCGGCCATCCGCCAGCACGGCCCCCGGCTGCTCCTGAGCGAGGAGTCCACGCTGCGGCGGCTCTTCTCCGGCCGCACCACCGAGGCCGTGCTCATCTCCGGCGCCGCCGCGCATGGCCCGCTGGGGAAGATTGTCGTGTGGAACGACAACGGCTTCTCCACCTACGCCATGGACCTCATCCGGGTGCTGGCGTCCACGCTGAGTCAGCGGCTCCAGGACTACAACCGCGAGCGCATCCACCTGTCGCAGTTCTTCCCCAACGCCATCATCGACGCGTTGTTGCACGACCCCGCCTATGCCCAGTACCTGCGGGCGCAGGACCAGGAGGTGGGCATCCTCTTCGCGGACATCAACGGCTTCACCCGCATCTGCGAGCGGGGCTTCGACAGCCCGCGCAACATCGGCCGCTTCGTGGACGAGTGGAGCCAGCGCGCCGTGGGCTGCATCTGGGAGCACGGCGGCGTGTTCGACAAGATGGTCGGTGACTGTGTCATCGGCCTCTTCGGGCCGCCCTTCTTCAAGGGCACGCCACGCGAGCGCGCGCAGGCGGCGGTGCGGGCCGCGTGTGACATCCAGGCCTTCACCGCGTCGCTGGGCGCGCGCGAGGAAGTGGCGGCGCTGTGTGAGCGCGTGAAGCTGCCGGGCCTGGGGGTGGCGGTGGGCGTCAACCTGGCGCACGCCAACTGCGGCCTCTTCGGGCCCAACCGTCAGTACACGGCCTTCTCCAGCGGCATGAACCAGGCGGCCCGCCTCCAGTCACTGGCGGGTTTCCGGGAGACGCTGGTGATGGACAGCGTGCATGCCGCGCTGGTGGGCTCGGATGAGCCCTTCTTCCAGGGCCTGCGCTTCGGGCCCCTGACGGAGACGCCCGTGAAGAACGTGGCGCAGCCGCTGCGCCACTACCGGCTGGAGCCGCTCACGCCTTGAGGTGAGGGCCCGCGTAGCGCCGCGAGAAGTGAATCCACCGGCGCTCGTCCACCTCCACCTGCCATTCGGAGTTGGGCGTCAGTGGCAGCCGCTGCTTCAGGAAGTTTTCCAGGTAGTCCGCCGCCTTCACCGGCGTGAGTCCCGGTGCACGGAAGGCGATGTGCAGGAAAACGTCCAGCGTGGCCGCCACGTCCACGGACGCGCAGATACGCAGCGACCCCACGCGGCGCTGATAGAGCGTGTTCTGCCCGGGCCATGCTGCCGGGTCCATGCCTGTTCGTGGCAGTGACAGCCAGTTGTACGGCTTGAGAACGAAGTCGAGCAGCTCACTGCTCGCCTCATCCACCGTTGCGTGCTCCTGGATGGAAAGCATCGCCCACCTCCCCGGGGAAGCCGATGGAAAGAATGTGCCCATGGCCGTGTCGCGTGCAAGGGGCACCACCCGCAATCGACATGGGCGTCCGCCACCGACACGGCGCACCGCTTGGGGTGTAACTCAGGACCCTGACGGATGGACCTTCGCGTCACGGCGCGTGCGCTTCGCGCGAAGGGCCCACGGTGTGGCGGCCATGCGAGCGTGAGCTGTCCTCGCGCGGCGCTCGGGCGCTTCGACGTTCGAGACAGTGCGCTCGTACCCGGGGCCTGGGCGGACAGCAGGCTTGGGGCCTTCAGGAATGCGTCAAGCGCTGGTGGGAAGTGAACGGCGTGAACGTCGCTCCACGGTGGCCTTGAGCTGGCCACAGCCCGCGTCGATGTCGATGCCCCGGCGCTGACGCACCGTGCTGGGCACGTCATAGGAGGCGAGCACGTCCTGGAAGGCGCGCACGGACTCCGGACGGCTGGGGCCGCCGTCGTAACCCACCGTGGGGTTGAGGGGGATGACGTTGACGTGCGCGTCCATGCCGCGCAGCAGCAGGCCCAGCGTGTGCGCGTGCTCGGCGGTGTCGTTGCGGCCGGAGATGAGCGTCCACTCGAAGAAGATGCGGCGCTTGCGCTTCTCGCTGTAGTAGCGGCACGCGTCCATCAGCTCGTTGAGGGGCCAGCGGCGCCCCGCGGGGACCAGCGCCGCGCGTTCGGCGTCGGTGGCGCCATGGAGGCTGACGGCCAGGTGGATGGGGCGCTCTTCATCCGCGAGCCGCCGGATGCCGGGCACCACGCCCACGGTGCTGAGCGTGATGAAGCGTGGGCCCATGGCGAGCCCCAGCGCATCCACCAGCACGTCCACCGCGGACATCGTGTGCTCGTAGTTGTGGAGCGGCTCGCCCATGCCCATGAGGACGACGTTGCGCAGCGTCTCGCCGGAGGCGCGCAGGATGCGGTTGACGTGGAGTATCTGCCCCACGATTTCGCCGGGCGTCAGGTGGCGTGAGAGCCCCATCTGCCCGGTGGCGCAGAAGACGCAGCCCATGGCGCAGCCGGCCTGCGTGCTGATGCACACCGTGGCGCGGCCCTTGAACCGCATCAGCACGGTTTCAATGGTCTGCCCGTCATCCAGGCGCAGCAGCAGCTTGTGCGTGAAGCCGTCGCTGCTGAAGGACTCGTGGTGGGTGGCCAGCTGACCCAGGCGCGTGTGCTCGCGCAGCATGCGCAGCAGCTCCGGCTTGAGGCCGTCCAGTTCGTCGAAAGTGGTCGCGTGCCGGCGGTACAGCGCGGTCCAGAGCTGGTCGCGGTGGTAGGGGCCGAAGCCCCAACCGGAGAGCAGCGCCCCCAGCGCGGGCCGCGTCAAATCGTACAGGTTGGCGGACGTGTCGGACGGCATGACGAGGCCCCGAGATAACACACCGGGCGCGGGCGTACCTACCCGTGCCCGGTGCCATTCGTGGACATTGACCCTGCCCTGCGGGGCGGTCTGGCAGGTGCCGGGTGGCCGGGCAGGCGGGCTCCCGGGCGCTGGGGCGGAAGCAGGCGGCCATGCCTACCTTGAGCCTTCATGGGGATGGCCATCCATCAGGAGGAATTCCGCCCGGAGGACCACGCGCGTTTCTCCCGGCGGTTGGCGGAGAGCCTGGAGGCGCTGCGGGCACTCCTGGCGCGTCCGGGGTTCGGCGCGGGCGCGCCGACCGTGGGCGCGGAGCTGGAGCTGTACCTCGTGGATCGCCAGGGCTTCCCACTGCCAGTGAACCGAGCGGTGCTGGCGCGCGCGGAGGACCCCCGCGTGACGCTGGAGCTGGATGCCTTCAACCTGGAGGTGAACCTGCGTCCCTGTCCGTTGGCCGGCAGGTCCTTCAGTGCGCTGCGCCAGGAGGTGGAGAGCGCGGTGGGCGCGGTGCGCCGGGCCGCGTCCACGCAGGGCGCGCGCGTGGCCGTCATCGGCATCCTCCCCACCTTGCGCGAGGCGGATTTGGGCAGTGGCGCGCTCACGAGCGAGCCGCGCTATCGCGCCATGTCCACCGCCATCCGTCAGCGCCGGGCCGCGCCATTCCAGGTGTCGATTCGGGGCGAGGAGGAGGCGCTGTCGCTCACCTGGAAGGACGTGACGCTGGAGGGCGCGAACACGTCGCTCCAGTACCACCTGCGCGTGGCGCCTGGTGACTTCGCGCGCATGTACAACGCCGCGCAGCTCGCCACGGCGCCGGTGCTGGCGGCGGCGGGCAACTCGCCGCTCTTCCTGGGACGGAAGCTGTGGGACGAGACGCGCGTGGCCCTGTTCCGGCAAGCGGTGGACGACCGGGGCGAGCCCGGAGAAGGCGGCTTCCAGCCCCACGCGCGCGTGTCGTTCGGCCATGGCTGGGTGCGCGAGGGCGCCTACGAGTTGTTCGCCGAAGCGGTGGCGCTGCATCCACCGTTGTTGCCGGTGTCGGGCGACGAGCCCCTGCGCGAGCGCGTGGCGGCGGGCGAGGTGCCTGACCTGGATGAGCTGCGCCTGCACCAGAGCACGGTGTGGAGCTGGAACCGCGCCATCTACGACCCGAAGGATGGAGGCCACCTGCGCATCGAGTTCCGCGCCCTTCCCGCCGGGCCCACGCTGGTGGACATGATGGCCAACGGCGCCTTCCTGCTGGGCCTCACGCTGGCGCTGGCCGAGCGCGTGGACGCGCTGCTGCCCGCGCTGCCCTTCGTCCACGCGTACGGCAACTTCATCCGCGCCGCGCGGCAGGGGCTGGACGCGGACCTGCTGTGGCCCTCCGCCGCGGCGCCCAGTCCCCAGCCCGTGGCGGCGACGGAGCTGGTGAAGCGGCTGCTCCCCGAAGCCCGCGAGGGCCTGGTTCGCGCGGGCGTGGACGCGGAGGAGGCGGACACGCTGCTGGGCATCATCGAACAGCGCGCCGTGCTGCGACGGACGGGCGCGACATGGCAGCGGCAGATGCTGGCGCGGCTGGAGTCACAAATGCCCCGGCAGGACGCCCTGGCGGCGATGCTGGAGCGCTACCTCCAGCGCTCCGAATCCGGAGCGCCTGTCCATACATGGCCGGTCGAGTAGCCTGTCACCCGGGGTGTGCGGTAAATCGCGGCGCGCCGTGAATATCCCGCCGCCGCGTCCGTCACCGGACGCACGCGACCTGCGCTTTCGTGACCATGGCCCGGCTCCTCCTCGTCTCCTTGTTGGTTCTGTGTGCCTGTACCACCCTGCGCGGCCGCGCGGACTCCCTGGCGCAAAAGGGCATGTTCGTGGAGGCCGCGGCCATCTACGACGACCTCATCCGGCAGAGCCCCTATGACCAGGAGCTTCTCCTGGCGCGCGAGGACCTGCGCTCGCGCGCGCTGGCGCAGTTGCTGAGCAACGCGCGGGAGGCGCGCCTGGAAGGGGATGACGAAGAAGCGGAGGCGTGGCTCCTGCGCTTCCTGAACCACCGGACGGCATGGAACTCGAAGCTGAATGGCGGCTTGGAGAGCTCCCTGCGCGAGGAGGTGGATGGCACACGCCGTCATCTCCAGCGGCTCATCGGCAATCCCGCGCGGCAGGGACACGCGCTCACGGCGGAGCAGTCGTTGCAGCGCAAGCAGCCGCTGCTGGCGCACCGCGAGCTGGCCCTCATCTCCCGCGACATGGAGTGGCTGGTGCTCCAGAGTGGCAAGACGTCCTGCCAGCGGCTGCGGGACACCAGCACGGATGACAGTCCGCACTGGCGCGAGCTGGTGTTCCGCTACTGCGGCCACTGGCGGGAGTACGCGCCGCGCCCCGCGACGGCGCCCGAGCTGTTCGGCCCGCCTTCCTGGACGGGCACGGTGGAGGGCCTGGACGAGGCACAACAGGCGCAGTTGGAGGCCCGGCTCACCCAGGCTTTCGAGTCCTCGCCCTGGTTCGCGCCGGGAGGCTCGGCGCGGCCGGTGTTCAGCCTGGAGGGGCGCTTCGTCACCCAGCGCGACAGCCACCCCGTGGAGCTGACTGCGCCGTGGACGGAGAGCGTGCCGTATACGGACCACGAGGACCGCACGGAGACCATCGAGGAGCCCTACGAGGCGGAGGAGGAGTACACCGACTCGAAGGGAAAGACGAAGACGCGCAAGGTGACGAAGTACACCAAGCACACGCACACCTACTCCGTGCCCGTCACGCGGTACCGCGACGTCCCCAGGTCCTTCGAGTACCACGCGCTGCGGCTGTCGCAGGCGCACCACGTCGCGGTGGCTTCGTCCGTGGTGTTGGACGCCCGGCGCGGGCCCTTCACCGTGACGTTGCAGGACCAGCTCTCCGAGTCCGGCCACGAGCACGACGTCACCTTCACGGAGGGCAACGTGCGGCCCCAGCGGCCGCACTTCACCCTGGCCGAGGCCTGGCTCGAGGCGAAGGTGGAGGCCCTGCGCGTGGCCTTCTCCCGGCAGCTCGCCGAGCACTGGCGTGAGTCCTACTGTTCCACGCCTTCTCTCACCTTGGACGAAGCCGCGCGGTGCGCGCGCGCTGGCGTCGCCGTACCCATCCAGGCGTCCCGGGTCCTCTCAGACATCCTTGGCGCGGACGCGACCCAGGTTCCCGCACTTTTCGCGTCACCGTGACGCGGTGTGGGGCGGTGTCGCGTCCAGTCGTCGGGTATCATTTATGACGGTCCGGGTTGTTATGGTGTTCTGACCTGGAATACCCGTGAGCGCGGACTGTAAAACCTGTCAACCCCGCGCTGGTAGGTGGATTCCACCCAGAGGACCGTATGCATCCGACTGACGTCCGCTGCCGTAGTCCCCGTAGGAACCTTGCGATGTGGATGGCTTCTTCGCTGCTGCTCGCCGCGTGCGGTGGGGCGGAAACGGAGGCGCTCGCGGACGCTGAGTCCCCTGGCGTGGCGTCCCAGTCGTTGGTGGAGCCGTCGTCCGAGTCCGCCGACCGGCGCATCATCGTGTACCAGACGACCTCACTTCAGCTCATGCGCATGGACAACCAGGGCGCTTCGCACCTGGTGGCGCAGCGCACCGGTGCGCCCGAGGTGTCCCCGGATGGCAGCCGCGTGGCGTACGCGAAGCTGCCGGATGGATACCGCGAGGGCGGCGTGGTGGGGAGCTCGGAGCTGTACGTACTCAACGCGAACTCGGGCAAGTCGGTCCGGGTGACGCAGGGCTTCGATGACAGCGAGCCCGTGTGGACGCCGGATGGGCGCAACGTGCTGTTTCAGTCCTCGCGGCGCTCGGGCGTGCCCGCGCTGTGGCGCGTGAAGGAGAACGGCAAGGACCTGAAGCAGCTGACGAACGTGGGCACCTCGCAGCTCAGCTCGGCCTACATCCCCAACCCCGCGCTGGGCGGCACCGTGGAGTGGGATGCGGACCGGCGCATCATCGTCTACACGACGACCAGCCTGCGGCCGGGCGAGGACGGCGAGGTGCGCGTCATCACCTTCGACAAGAACTACGACGTCGCCACGGCCTACAGCCTGGGCACGGGCTTCGGGCCGGTCTGGACGGAGCGCGGCACCGTCATCTTCTCGCGCAACGAGGGTGGCCGGGTCGTCAGCGTCGAAGTGCGCGTGAAGTAAGTCGCCACCCGCAGTCGGGCCCGCGCGGATGCACCGGAGCGCGGGCCTTTGTCTTTCTTCAGCCCTCCTCCTCGACGCCGCGACGCAGGCCCAGCATGCGCCGCAGCTCGCGCGCGGACTGACGGCTCACCTCCACCGCGTGGCCTCGCAGCGTGCGCGCCAGGTAGCCACCTGTGTCCAGCGGCTCCAGTCGCGCCACGTGCGTGAGGTTGAGCAGCGCGCGGCGGTGGACGCGGTGGAAGTGCTCGGACGGCAGCTTCTCCACCAGCTCGTTGAGGGTGAAGTCGGTGAGGAAGTCTCCCTGCGTGGTGAACACGGTCACCAGCTCGTCCTCCAGCGACGCGTGGGAGATGGCTTCTGGATCCACCAGGACGATGCCCTGCCGTGTGGGAATGGGCAGCCGGCCCAGGCCGCGGACGGGCGTGCCAGGGGGCTTCGGTGTGTTGCTGGCCGTGCCCGTGGATGAGGTGGCCGGACCGCGTGCGCGTGCGCGCTCCAGGGCCTTCTGAAGGCGCGCGGGCTCCACGGGCTTGAGCACGTAGTCCACCGCGCCATGTTCGAAGGCCTGCACGGCGTGCTCGGCGTGGGCGGTGCAGAGGATGACGCGTGGGCCGCCTTCCGGCAGCAGGGCCAGGGCATCCAGGCCGCTGAGGCCGGGCATGTGGATGTCCAGCAGCACCACGTCCACGCCGCCCGCGCGCACGGCGGAAAGGACGCCATCTGCGTCCGAGGCCTCGCCGCAGACCTCCGTGTCCGGGAGCGCCGCGAGCAGCCGCGTCAGGCGCTTTCGGGCGAGCAGTTCGTCATCGGCGATGAGGACGCGAAGCGGGGTGCTCAGGTGAGGACTCCAGGTTGGGGGCCCGCGCGGGGCAGGGTGACGGTGACACGGGTGCGCACTTCGCCGCTGTCGAGCACGAGGCGCGCGGCGCCGCCGTAGGCCAGGGCGAGGCGGCGCTCCACGGTGGGCAGGCCAGCGCTGCCCTCACGAGGCCCTCGGGAGGGGCCCGGGTTCTCGATGGCGACCTCCACCTCATGTCCCCGCGTGGTGACGTTCAGGGACAGCGGGCCGCGGTGGCCCGCGGCGGGGCCATGCTTCACCGCGTTCTCCGCCAGGGGGAGCAGCACGAGCGGCGGGACGGGAATCTCATCCATGCCGGCGGGGACGTTCAGCGTCAGCTGGAAGAGGTTCGGGTCGCGGAGCAGGTGCAGGTCGAAGAGCGTGCGGATGAGCTCCAGCTCCTGGGCCAGGGGCCAGGTGGCGCTGCGCACACCCGCGAGCACGGAGCGGAGCATGGTGGACAGCCGCAGCACGGCGGTCTCCGCGACGGCGCCGTCCTCACGGCACCACTCCGCGATGGCGTTGAGCGTGTTGAAGAGGAAGTGCGGGTCCAGGTGGCTGCGCAGCGCGAGGAGTTGGGCCTGCTCGGCCTCCAGCGCGAAGCGGGCGGCGCGGGCACGCTCGCGGGTGAGGCTCACCTCGAAGCCGATGTCGCGGCCCAGACCCCAGCCTCCCACGAGGAAGAGCGCGCCACACACCGCGAGGTTGGTGGGCTGCGTGAGGAAGGTGGGCCCCATGCCCAGGAGCTTCGGCAGCACGAAGCCGGAGGTGAGCACCACGCCGCTGCCCACGGTGGCATAGAGCAGGAGCCGGATGCCGCCGTGGCTGAGGTCCAGTCCCTCCGGAAAGAGGACGCGGTAGGAGACGGGGGCCACCGCGATGAAGAGCAGGCACATCAGGAGGCTCAGTCCGAACGCGGCCCAGACGGGGGCGTGGCTGAAGCGCACCTGCGCGGTTATCAGCGCGGCGGAGATGACGAGGATGGGCAGCAGCCGTCGGGGCTCCACGAGGGCCCGCAGGGTGGCACGGACGATGGAGCCTTCCGATGTTTCCAGCATGCGCCAACGGGAGCCTACACCGCCGGCCGCGTCACCGCGCCGGGCGCTCCTCCAACTCCGTCTCGAAGGCGTCCAGCAGCATGCTGCCGGCGAGGACGACGGGGAAGAGGAGGATGGCGGCGACGACGAGGACGGGGGAGGGGAGGGCGAACATGGCGGGGGGCTCCTGACTCCGGGAAGCATGCACTGCCAGTCTGACGCGTCTTCCTGGTTTACGCTGACGCCTCCGGCCCGAGCGGTCGCTCCCTGACAACGAGCGGTCGCAGTCGCTATTTCCGAACGGTTCCCTCGTCCGCCAGGACAGCCGCGAGCCGCGCCGCGTTACGGATGCAGTCGTTGAGGCCAATGCCCTTGTAGGCGTTGCCCGCCAGGTGCAGCCCGGGCCAGCGCTGAAGCGCCGCGTCGATGCCCGCCATCCGCGCCAGATGCCCCACGTTGTACTGGGGGATGCCCCGCTGCCAGCGGAAGACCTCCGTGAAGGTGGGCCGGGCCGTCACACCCGTCAGGGCCTGCAACTCCTCGAGCGCCAGCGCCGCGAGCTCCGCTTCATCCCGCTTCACCAGGTCCGGCTGCCGCGCGCCGCCCACCATGCAGGTGTAGAGCACGCGGCCGCCCTCGACTCGGAAGGGGAAGGTGGTGGACGCGTGGATGGCGCCTAGGAGCCGCCGCTTCTCCTCGAAGGGCACCAGGAAGCCAAAGCCATCCGGTGCCGGAAGCGCGCCCGCGTCGAAGCCCAGGTGCACCACCGCGATGGGCGCGTACTCGATTCGGGACACCTGCTCCGCCAGCGCGTCATCCAGAGGGCGCAGCAACTGCGCGGCGACAAACGCGGGAACCGCCAGCACCACGTGGTTCGCGGTCAGCTCCGCGCGGCGTCCGTGCTCCTCGACGGCGAGCTTCCATCCGCCATCCACGCGTGTCAGGCCTCCCACCCTCGCGCTCACGTGCGCCGCGTCACCCAGCGATGCGGCCAGCGCGTCGATGAGCACCTGGAGGCCGCCGTCGAACGTGCTCAGCGCGCCCGTCAGCTTCGGCGCGTCCCCCGCGGGCAGCGCCTTGCGTTGGGCCTTCCGCGCGCGGATGGCGCCCAGGATGAGGCTGCGGTGCTCGCGCTCCAGCTTCACCAGCATCGGGAAGGTGGCCTCGACGCTGAGCTGCTCCACGTCACCGGCGTAGATGCCCGTCTGCACCGCGTCCAGCAGCACCCGCGTCGCCGCGCGGCCCAGGTGGCGGCGGCCGAACGCGGCCAGCGATTCGTCCGTGCCTTCCGGCGCGCGGCCGGAGAACAGCTCGCCGGCGACCCGCAGCCGCGCGCCCAGCGGAAGAATGTCCGAAGCCAGAAACGCCGGCGGCGAAGCCGGCACCGACCGGAGTCGGCCTCGCGTGTAGACATAGCGACGCTTCGCTGAAGGGTCGGCGACCCGGATTCGACCTTCCAGGTTCAGCGCCGCCGCGAGTTCTCGCGTCGCGGGCTCGCGGTCCAGGAAGCTGTTGGGGCCTTGCTCCACCAGGTAGCCAGCACGCGCATGCGTGCCCACCGCGCCTCCAAGACGTGCGGATGTCTCCAGGAGCACGGCAGCCGTACCGCGCGAACGCAAACCGTGCGCGATGGCCAGCCCGGAAATCCCACCTCCCACGACGGCGACATTCATCTGATGTGTCCTCTGCATGTGGTGCATGCGGTTACCAGCGTGCACTCCCAGGTTGTCAACGCACGTGTTTTGCCAGCGGAAGGCATTCAGCGCGTTAATGCCATGCATGCGCTACGTCATCACCGGAGCGAGCAGGGGGATTGGTTTCGAATTCGTCCAGCAGCTCCTGCTGCGGGGCGATACCGTCGAAGCCGGGGTCCGGTCGCCAGAGGGAGCACGGCGGCTGGAGCCGTTGAAACACAAGGCGGGCAACCGCCTGCGCATCCATGAGCTGGACGTGGGAGACGACGCCAGCGTGCGCGCGTTCGCCACCAACGTGTGCACCAGCCCCGTGGACGTGCTCATCAACAACGCCGGTGTCTCCGGCTTGTGGTGCGCGTTGGGTGACGTGGACTACGCGGACATGGCGCGTACGTTCACCATCAACGCCCTGGGGCCGCTGCGTGTCACCAACGCGATGCTGCCGGGCTTGCGGCAAGGCGCCTTGCGGCGAGTGGCGCACGTCACCTCGCGGATGGGCTCGCTGGCGTCGAACACCGACGGCGGCGCCTATGCGTACCGCATGTCGAAGGCCGCGCTGAACATGGCGGTGCGCTCCATGTCCACGGACTTGCGCCCGGAGGGCTTCGTCACCGTGCTGCTCCACCCCGGTTGGGTGCAGACGGACATGGGCGGCCCGGACGCCACGCTGCCGGCGCCAGATTCGGTGCGCGGCATGCTGCGGGTCATCGACGGGCTGAGCCCGGAGCACAGCGGCCGGTTCTTCGACTACCAGGGGACCGAAGTGCCCTGGTAGCCGTGCGCTCAGGGGTAGAGCATCTGCGTGCGCCAGCCGCCGTCCTCGCGCAGGTAGACGTGCCTGTCATGGAGCCGGCTCTCCTGGGCGTGCCAGAACTCGATGCGGTCCGGCACCACGCGGAAGCCGGACCAGTGCGGCGGGCGTGGCACGGGCTGGCCGGCGTACTGCTGCTCCACCGCCGCCACGCGGGCCTCCAACTCCTCGCGAGTCGCCAGCGGCCGGCTCTGCAGGCTGGCCCACGCGCCCACCTGACTGCCACGGGCGCGGCTCTGGAAGTAGGCGTCCGCCTCCGCGTCCGTGACGCGCTCCACGCGGCCTTCCACGCGCACCTGTTCATTCAAGGGCTGCCAATAGAAGCAGAGCGCCGCGTAGGGATGCGCGCGGGCCTCGCGGCCCTTCCGGCTTTCGTGGTTCGTGTAGAACACGAAGCCGCGCGCATCGAAGTCCTTGAGCAGGACGACGCGCGCGCTGGGGCGCCCGTCATCTCCCACGGTGGCGACCACCATGGCGTTGGGGTCCACCGCGATGGCCTGCTTCGCTCGCTCGAAGAGCTCCGCGAAGCGCTGGATGGGGTCTGGAGGAATCGTCACGCGGTGCAACATAAGGGGGGCGGGACAGGTGTGCACCTTCGCGGTTGACTCATCCGGCACACACGTCAATGTGCGCACATGAATGTCCTCTTCATCTCCTCGGAGGTGGCCCCGTTCTCCAAGACGGGGGGCCTGGGGGACGTGGCCGGGGCCCTCCCCGCCGCGCTTGCCTCGCTGGGCCATGACGTCAAGGTCATCACCCCGCGCTACCGCGACCTGCGAGGCGCGGAGCGGCTGGAGCCCACGGGCCAGTCCCTGCTGCTGCGCTTCCCCTTCGGCGAGCTGTCGGGCCCCATCCTCTCCGCCCGCGTGTCGGAGCGGCTGGAGGTGCTCTTCCTGGAGAACGAGTTCCTCTTCGGCAACCGCCACGGCCTCTACGGGGACGCGGGGGGCGCCTTCGCCGACAACCACCGGCGCTTCGCCTATCTCAGCGTGGGCGCGCTCCAGGCGGCGCAGCGGCTGCGCTTCATCCCGGACATCATCCACGCCAACGACTGGCAGACGGGGCTGGTGCCGGTGGCGCTGCGGCGCGGCTTCCAGACGGGGCCGCTGGCGCACGCGAAGAGCGTCTTCACCATCCACAACCTGGCCTACCAGGGGCAGTTCCCCAAGGACGTGATGGGGGACCTGGCGCTGCCCTGGGACTTGTTCACCGCCCATGACGGGCTGGAGTTCCACGACACGGTGAACTTCCTGAAGGCGGGGCTCGTCTTCTCCGACGCGCTTACCACCGTGTCCCCCACCTACGCGCGGGAAATCCAGACGCCGGAGCAGGGCCACGGGCTGGACGGCCTGCTGAGGCACCGCGCGCACCGGCTCCACGGCATCCTCAACGGCGTGGACACGCACGAGTGGAACCCGGAGGACGACGCCTTCCTCCCGGCCCGCTACGGACTGAAGGACCTGTCCGGCAAGGCCGTGTGCAAGCGCGAGCTGCTGGCCCGCTTCGGACTGGAGGACGGCCCCGCGCCGGTGTTCGGCTTCGTCAGCCGGCTGGCGTGGCAGAAGGGCATGGACCTGCTGCTGGAGGCCCTGCCGGCCGCGCTCCACGCGGACATCCGTGTCGTCGGCGTGGGCAGTGGCGAAGGCCCGCTGGAGGAGGGGCTGCTCGCGTTGCAGGCCCGTTACCCGAAGCAGGTGGGCGTGCACATTGGCTTCGACCCGGGGCTCTCCCACCTGGTGGAGGCGGGGGCGGACTTCTTCCTCATGCCCAGCCGCTACGAGCCGTGCGGCCTGAACCAGATGTATTCGCTGCGCTACGGCACGGTGCCCATCGTCCGGGCCACCGGCGGGTTGGTGGACACGGTGGAGGGGGGGCTGGACGGAAACGGCATCCTCTTCGAGGCCTTCCACAAGTCCGCCCTGCTGGCGGCCATCCGCCGCGCCCTGGCCCTCTATGCGGACCCGCCGCGCCTGGACGAGTTCCGGCGCCGGGGCATGGAGAAGGACTTCTCCTGGGGGGCGTCCGGCCGCCGCTACGAGGCGCTCTTCCACGACCTGGTGGCGGAATAGTGGGTGCGGACGGAAATTCGCAGTAATGTTGTGCCGTGGCGGATGCTCCGGACCTGGGTGGTTACGAGGTGGTCGGCCGGTTGGCGGTGGGCGGCATGGCGGAGGTGTACCAGGCGCGAGCCCGGGTCACCACGCAGCGCTCACCGGGTGAACCGGACGAGATTGTCATCAAACGGCTGCACCCGTCGTTTCGCAGCGACACCGCCTACGTCAAAGCCTTCGTCGACGAGGCGAAGCTGACGGTCCGCCTGCGCCATCCGAACATCGTCCGCACCTACCGCCTGTTCAAGGCGGGGCCGGACTACCTGATGGTGCAGGAGCTCGTGAGTGGCCGGACGCTGGGCTACATGCAGGAGCTGCTGGTGAAGGCCGGCGCGGCCATGCCGCCCGAGTCCGCCTGCTACATCGCCTGGTGCTTGCTCAAGGCGCTGGATTACATCCACCGGGCGAAGGTGGGGGAGAACGGCGCCACCATCGTCCACCGCGACGTGAATCCGGCCAACCTGTTGCTGGGCATCAACGGCGACGTGAAGCTCACCGACTTCGGCGTGGCGGAGGTGGAGGGGATGATGCGGGGCGACTCCGGCGCGCTGCGCGGCACGCTGCCCTACATGAGCCCGGAGCAGGTACTGGGCCTGCCGGTGGACGCGCGCACGGACCTGTACGCGGTGGGCATCATCCTCTGGGAGCTGTGGTCCGGCCGCCGCCTCTTCGCCGGGGAGCACGAGGCGGAGCTGATGCACAAGGTGCGCGACGCACGCGTGCCGCTGCTGACGTCCTCCCCGGAGCTGCCGGACTACGCGGTGCAGGTGGCGCGCAAGGCGCTGTTCGCGGACCGGGCGCGGCGCTTCCAGACGGCGGCGGAGTTCATCAAGGCGCTGGAGTCCCTGTCCCGGCGCGCGGGCTGGCCGCTGACGGTGGAGGCGCTCCAGCCGCTGCTGGGGGGCTGAGATGCGCTCGCGCCGCGCCGTCATCCTGGGACTGCTGGGAGGCGGGCTCGCCGTGTCCGGGTGTCTGGGCTCGGTGCCCTTCCGGCCGCGGGCCTATGAAGACGCTGTGCGCGTGGTGGGCTTCCAGGTGGACTTCCGGCAGGACGGCACCGGCGTCCTGGACCTGGACCTGGCGGTGACGAACCCCGCTTCGGACGCGGCCACGCTGGCCGCGGTGGACTTCACGCTGCGGGTGGACGGGCGCCGCGTGGCGGTGGGCACGCAGCAGGTGGCGGCGCCCCTGGCGGCGGATGGGAGCGCCCCGCTGCGCGTGCTCTTCCCGCTGGCCAGCGCGCGCGCCACGGGCGGGCCGGAGCCCGTGCCCCGGCGGGTGCAGGTGGAGGGCGGGGTGGTGCTGCGCTTCGGCGGCACCGAGCGGCGCGCGCCCTTCAGGTCCGAGCGCGTGCTGCCGCTGGCCTGGGTGCCGCCGCTGGACGGGGACTGAGGCCGCCGCTGCTCACGCGTGGGGTAGGCGCCACCCATGCGGTGTCATTGTAGTTGTGCGTTGCCGGCGGCCAGTGTGACGTGCCAGCGTGCTGGCCATGTCGCTTTTCCGACAATGTATGTTTCCCATCTCCTTGGCGTTGCTGGGTTCCACCAGCGTGCTGGCCGCGGAGAAGTCGCCCCCTCCTGAGCCGCCGGCTCCCTCGCGCAAGGTCGACCCAACGAAGGCGCAGACGGAGGCATGGCTGCGCGAGCACATCGAGGCGTGGAACGACTCGGAGGTGCACGTCACGGTGAAGGACTGCCGCATCATGGTGCTGGACAAGCCCCGTGAGCGGACGGAGATCGTCGACCTGCGCGGCTTGCTGCTGCCCATCGAGGTCATCCGGCTCAACGGCGGAAACGATGCGACGCTCCGGCTTCGAGTGAAGGAGAAGCACACCGGGACGTACTCCATGTTCCGCAAGTGCAGCGCGGAGAACCGCTACTGCGCGGAGCCCACCGGCAAGTTCCAGAGCCTGCCCTATGTCGACCTCTCCGTGACGTCGGTGCGGGACTTCGTCCCCGGACGGCAGACGGACGTCGACAAGAGCCTGCGGCTGGAGCGGGCGCTCGAACACTACTCGCGGCTTTGTGGGGCGATGGAAGATGCGCGCAACCGGCTCTTCTAGGTTCGGGGCAGCGGGGCTGGCGGCGTTGCTCTTCTCTCAGGCGGGTTGCAGCACGACGTCCGAGTACGTGCGCGGCGAGCGCCTGCGAGAGGCGTCCCTGGGAGAGACTCACCGCGACACGCTGGAGAGCGTCGTGGATGCGTCCTACGTGGGCCGCGTCGCGGTGAAGCGCACCACCTGCACCGAGATTTCCACCGAGTTCAGCAAGAAGCGCATCGACACGACGACCAGCCCGCCCATGGGCTCGTTGCTCGGCGGGCTCGCGATGCTCGGAGGTGGCGGCGTCTTGATGGCGATGTCCGACGGCTCGTCCGATGACGACGTCGACATCACCATGACGCTCGGCGTGGTGCTGGCGCTTGCCTCCATCTACCCGTTGGTGACGGCGCTCACCGACGAGGACGTCAGCCAGGAGGAGGTCGTCACCGGCGAGGTCGAGCAGGAGCGCTCCCAACGCTGTGATGAGCGGACCTTCGCGCTCAAGGGCCCGCTGCATTGGAGCGTCTCCCTGGGCGCCGCGCGGCGCACCGGGCGCACCGGAGAGGACGGCGCCGTGTCGCTGGGGCAGCCGCTCAACGAGCTGGTGGAGCAGGCCATCACCGACGAGGCCAGCGTCCGTCGGCTCGTCGCCGGGCGGGGTATTGGCTTCAGGCTGGAGTTCGAGCGCGCCCCGGCGGCGGACTTCCGGCTCGATTCCAAGGCGCTTCCGGATTCCTACTTCCGGCGCTTCGCGGACCGCTATGGGCAGCAGCTCGGAGGCAGCGAGCGCGCCCGCTTCGAGAACTGCGAGCTGATTGGCAAGTCCGCGCGAGAGACGCTGGAGTGCTACTGGTCCCAGTAGCGCGCGGGCGCCGGCCCCGGAGTGGGGCCGGTGTCGCTCCTGGCCTCAGCTCTTCGCGGAGGCCTGCTCCTCGCGGCCGTGCTCGCGCGCCAGCCCGTCGCGGGACTCCGTGACCTTGCCGTCCTTGGTGAGGCCAGACTTCACGCGCGACATCCGCACGCGGTCGATGCGGGGGCCTTCCTTGGACGCCACGACGAACTGCCAGCCGCTGTAGGCGAAGCGCTCGCCCACGTCGGGCAGGTGGCCCGCCATGGAGGAGAGGAAGCCGCCCAGCGTGTCGAAGTCGCCTTCGGGCAGGGGGAAGCCGAACGTCTGCGTGAAGGCGTCCACCTCCAGCGCGGCGTCCACCAGGAAGCTGCCGTCAGCCAGCTTCTCCACCTGCTTCTCCTCCACCTCGAACTCGTCGCCGATGTCGCCGACGATTTCGCGGAGGATGTCCTCCAGCGTCACCACACCCATGAAGCCGCCGTACTCGTCGACGACGATGGCCATGTGGATCTTCTGCTTCTGCATGTCCCGGAGCAGGTCGCCAATGGGTTTCATCCATGGCACGAAGTGCGCCGGGCGGATGATGTCCTGCAGGACGATGAGCTCGGGGTGCTGGAGCAGGGGGATGATGTCGCGCGCGTGCAGCACGCCGATGACGTGGTCCACGTCGTCCCGGTACACGGGGATGCGGGAGTGGTTCTCCTCCGCCAGCAGGCGCAGCAACTCGTCTGGGGTGATGGTGATGTCCACCGTCACCACTTCCGTGCGCGGCACCATGACGTCGCGGCAGCGCTTGTCGGACAGCTCGAAGATGGAGCGGATGAGCTGCGGGGCGCTCTTGTCGACCTCGTTCTTCGCGGCCTGGGCGGCCAGCAGCTTCTCCAGCTCCTCCAGCGGCGGGGGCGGCGGCTCGAAGCGCAGCGTGCGGCCGAAGGTGCGCGCCATCAGGTTGAGCACCACCATGGCCACGCGCATGGGCGGGTAGAGCACCGTCACCAGCAGCGAGGTGAAGCCCGACAGCCGCAGGGCCCAGCGCTCCGGGCTGCCGTTGGCCAGCCCCCGCATGGTGACTTCCATGAGCGTGGCCAGCACGCCCACCAGCAGCGCGCCCGCGGCGACGGTGGCCACCGGCAGCCACGCGGATTCGCCGTAGCGGCTGAAGTCCAGCATGCGCGGCGGGACGAAGGCGCCAATGGCCGCGGCCTGGAAGCCGCTGAGCACCATGCCCAGGCGCAGCGCCGTGGCCACGGGCTCGCGGTCCGTCTTGTGGCGGAGGACCCGGCGCGTCGCCCGGCCCGGCTGCGTGTTCGCCAGTTCCTGTGCTCGCAGGTCGGACACGCCGTAGAGCGCGGACTCCGAAGCGGCGACAAGGGCCCTGACGAAACTCAGCGCCAGGCAGGCGACCCAGAGGGTCCAGGTAGGCATAGAGCCCTGTTCTTATCCCGTGCTAAGGGTCCACACCACTGCGCTGGAGCCCTGATGTCCGCTCGCATGTACGCCGTTGGAGCACTCCTGGCCCTTCTCGTCCCGACGCTCGCGCGCGCGTGGCCGGTGGACCTGGTCGTCCCCCTGGAGCCCGGGAAGGAACGCTTCCACAAGCTCGACACCGTGGACTGGGTCCAGGTGGCGGACGCCTCCGTGGCGGACGCGGAGCTGCTGCCCGGGAGCAATGAACTGTTGCTCACCGGTCAGAAGGCGGGCCGGACGCTGCTCCTGCTGTACGCGGGGGGCCGCTTCGCCGTGTGGCGCCTCACGGTGGGCGCTCCGCCGCCGGAGGACCCCGCGCCCCGGCTGGCCGCGGCCCGCAAGGCCTGTCCGGACCTGAATGCGACGAGCGGCGCGGAGCGCTCCCTCAGTGCTTCGGTGAAGGACTCCGCGTGCAGGCTGGCACTGCTGGAGCTGCTGAAGACGGACGCCTTCGTGGCCCGGGAGCTGGAGCTGACCTTCGAGTTACCCGTCCTCCAGGAGCAGCTCACTTCACTGGGGGAGGGGCTCAAGCCGCTGGGGCTGGAGGCCCGTTACAGCGGCGCGGGCGTGGTGGTGTCGGGCGCGGGCTCGCCGGAGGTGCACCGCAAGGCGCTGTGGGAGTTGTTCCACCGCTCCGTGGGCCGGGTGCCGCTGGACGACCAGATTCAGGAAGTGAAGACGCCCGAGCCCTCCGACGCCGGTGCGCCGGACGCGGCCACGCCCGCGGTGGAGGCGGAGCGTGAGATTCCGGTGGAGGTGCTGCCGCCGCCGAAGAAGTCACGCAAGCGCTGAGGGCTTCGGCTTGGCGTGTCGCGGGCTTGCGGTATGACGGGAGGCTCCCTCATTCGCCCGCGTGCCTCAGTCGGCCGCGGCCGCTTCTTCGTGGAGGAGCCCGATGCGTTTGGCAGTCCGGTTGACCGCGCAGGCGTGGGTGTCGAGCCTGGCGCTGCTGATGCCCCTGGTGGCGTCCGCGCAGTTCGATGACGTGGACACCTTTCCGGCCGCCGAGCCCGAGCGCGGCTGTCCGAAGCGCCCGGACGTGGTGCCCTTCACGGCGCGCAACCTGGTGGGGCTGACGGGCTCGGGCTGGCTGGCGCACCAGGCCATCATCCCGGAGTCGAAGGACCGCTTCTTCACGGAGACCGAGCGCGACCGCTCCGGCGTGAAGCTGGTGCCGGAGGACGTGGACGTCCGGAAGCTGGGCGCGCCGGACCCGTCCGTGCCCTTGTGGGTGTTCGGCAAGGCGGATTCGGCGGCCTGCCGCGCGGTGCCCGTGGTGTGGTGGGCGGTGCGGATGGGGACGGACGCGGACCGCAAGACGTACCTCATGTCCGAGCTGAAGGTGGACTGCGACGTGTTGCCCCCGGGCCGGCTGTCGGGCACGCCGGTGGCGCTGCGCCAGAAGGACGCGCCCACCGGCTGCAAGCTGCGCCGCGCCGACGACAACTCCACCAGCGAGGAGGGCCGGGGGCTGCCCCTGGAGCTGTCGGACGTGATTCCCGAGCGCGCGTCCTGCGAGGCCCCGGAGTGCCAGCGCAAGTGGGAGATTTTCAGCAGCCGGTGGGATGACGGCAGCGCCGTGTTCGACATCGCGGTGTCGTGGATGAAGCGCGATGGGAAGAAGGACCCCTGCGAGTGGGCCACGGAGGACCACACCGCGCTGCTGCTCCGGCCGGCCGGGGCGCTGGCGCCGCTTCCGATGCGCTCAGGCGGGGCCTTCTTCGGCGCGCTCTACGACAGCACCGGACTGCGCACAGTCCTCAGCCGCACCTTGGGCGTGCTCAACGTCCATGACGCCGCGAAGCCCAAGGTGGCGCCGAAGGCGGTGCGCTACGGCAGCCCCACGGAGGAGGAGCTGGCGCACGGGAAGCGTACGTTGTCACCGTGCAAGAAGTAGGGCGTCGGGGTTGAGTCCCCGGAGCGAACTGCGAGATGATTCCCCTTGCTGTGCTCTGGGACAGGGGGGAGTCATGGCCAATACGGTCGGCGTCAACAAGATGTCCGTGGTGACCAAGGACTCCAACGGCGTCTCCGTGGCGTTTCCAGATGTCTGCAAGACGCCCAGCCCGGCGGGCCCCATCCCCCTGCCGTACCCGAACGTGGCGCGCTCCGCCGATACCGCGCAGGGCAGCAAGACGGTGGCGGTGGAGGGGCGCCCCTTGTGCGTGAAGGACTCCAACTTCAGCACCAGCACGGGGGATGAGGCCGGAACGGCGGGGGGCGGCGTCGTCTCTGGCAAAACCAAGGGCAAGGCCGAGTTCGTCAACTTCTCCTTCGACGTCCAGGTCGAGGGGAAGAACGTGGCGAGGGCCCTCGACTTGATGCTGCACAACGACAAGAACACGCCTCCGTTCCCGCTGATGCAGCCACCGGTGATGGCGGCCGGCCAGGGCTCGGGCAGGTGCAACTGCCTGGTCTGCGAAAAAGAGATGTAGCGCGAGGGGGCGGATTCCCATGGCCTCACACGAACAGGACGCCGGGCGCCCGCCTTCTGGGGAGGAGGAGCCCATCCTGGGAAACCTCATCGGCCGGGTCGTTGGACGGGGGCGAATGGGCACGGTGCAGGTGGACTTCGAGGGCAACCACCATGGGCCGCTGGAGGCCCGGCTCGCGGTCGCGGTGGATGAGGCCACGCTGCTTCGGGCGATAGAGGCGCGGCAGGAGGCGGTGCTCTGTTTCGAGCGGGGCACACCGACGTGCCCCATTGTGCTCGGTCTGCTCCAGCCGCGCAGTGAGACGCCCCTCCTGGATGCCATGCTCGAAGCGCCTGATGTCGAGCGCCAGGATGGAGAGGTCGCCATCGTCGCCAACGGCCAGCGAGTCCCCATCGAGGGGCTTCTGGACGGCGCCACCGAGGAGCTCGAGCTTCGCTGCGGCAGGTCCAGCCTGGTCCTGCGGCGCAATGGTCAGATTCTGCTTCGGGGTGAGCACGTGCTCGTCGACGCGGGCCAGGTGCTGCGCCTTCGTGGCGGCAAGACGCAGATCAACTAGGCAGGGGGCATGACGTGATGAACCCGTTGCCCCGGCACCTCGCGCTCCCCATCTCCTGGGAGATGCTGGCGTCACACCTCGACGAGGCGGGATTCCTGTGGCGGCAGTGGAAGCGTGCCCTCGTGGCGCCGGACCATGTCCTCGATGACGTAGCAGGGGTGGAGGCGCGACTCCTCGCCCATGTGGATGCGCTCGTGCTCGCGGGGCGCAAGGCTGCGACGAGGCTGCTCGTTCCCGCCCTGGCCGAAGCGGATGAGCCGGGGAGGGTGGAGTGCGCCGCGCTCGGGCTGCTGCTTCAGGAGGAAGCCCTGGAGGCGGCTGTGCGGAGTGTCCTCGAGGTGCTCCAGGCGGGGGAGGAGGGCCCGCGCGCGGGCATCCAGGCCGCGCTCCTCTGTGCCGGCGGACGGGGGCTGGAGTCATGGCTGCGGCCCATGGTCGACGCATCGCCTCCGCCTGGAGGACTCGCGACACTGCTGGAGATTTTGGGGGCGTGGCGAGTGGACCCTGGGCCGGCGCTGGAGGCGTCGCTCACGCATGAGGCCGCCCAGGTGCGGGCCGCCGCGTTTCGCTGCCTGCGCTCCTGGCCCGTCCGGTTGTCCGAATCCACGCTGGAGTTGGGACTGCGCTCATCCTCCGCCGAGGTTTCTGGCGCTGCTCTGGAAGCAGGGCTGTTGGCGGGAAGTCGACTGGCGTGGTGGGAATGCCGCCGTCAGGTCTTGGAGGGCGGGCCGCATCGCCAGATGGCCCTGCGAGCGCTGGCCGTGGCGGACGGGCCGGACGCCCAGAAGTTGCTGCTGGCGGGGCTGGGAGACGCTGCCCGAGGGACGGAGACCTTGAGGGTGGTCGGCCTGGTGGGGACGGTCGAGGCTGCTCGGGCCTGCCTGGAGGCGATGCGCGAGCCGTCATGGGCGCCCCTGGCGGCGGAGTCGTTCTCGCTGGTGACAGGCATGGAGGTCCCCGCGGTGGCTCCGGGCGTGGAGTCGGGCGACGAGGAGGCGGCCGTGGAGTTCGCGCCGGAAGCAGACCTCCCGCTGCCGGATGTGCCCCGTGTGGAGGCGTGGTGGGCCGAGCACGCCCCCCGGTTCAAGCCGACGGTGCGCTACGTGCGGGGACTGCCTTTGGGACCGGTGTCGTTGCTCGACGCGTTACGAGAAGGGTCGATGTATCGCCGCCGGTCGCTCTGGTGGGCTGTGGCCCTGCGGACCCGGGGTGCACTGGGGTTGGGCGTGGGCGCTTGGACACGGACCCAGCGCGCGGAAGAGGACGCCGCGAGGCGCCTGCCGCCAGCGCGTTTTGCCCAGTCGCTGGAGGGGAGCTTGGGCGCGTGGGGTGGGGCATGAAGGTGTTCGTCGAGGCTCTGGGGATGGCCTCATGCCTGGGGCCGGTGATTCCCGCGTGCGCTGCGTTCCGGGCCAATCTGCTGCGCCCCTCGCCGTCTCCCGACGTGGACGTCGCCCACCCCGGTGATGAGGCACCTCGGCCCGTGACAATCTGTGCGCTCCCGGTGGCGACGTTCGGTTTCTCGGGCGTCGGCCGACTGGTGGTGCTGGCGTGCGAGGTGCTCAAGGATGTGGGCACTCGCGTGGACCTGCGGGGCCTCGGGCCGGAGACCGGCGTCTATCTGGCGCTGCCGGACCCGTGGGAGCGAGGCCTGGACCTGGGCGAGCCGGATGCCACGGAGGCGCTGCGAGTGGAGGCGCTGGGTCGCCGTGTGTTGGAGGCGAGCCTGCGGAACATGGGCCTGGAATGGCCCGGGCCCAGGCGCTTCTTTGGCGGTGGGCACGTGGCCTTCGCGAGGGCGCTGCATGCGGCCCAGGCAGCGCTGCGGAACGGCGGGCTTCGCTCGTGCCTGGTGATGGGGGTGGACTGCCTGGTCGAAGAGCCGACGCTCCATGCGCTGGCGGATGGACGACGGTTGAAGACGCCGGAGCAGCCTGTGGGCTTGACGCCCGGTGAAGCGGGCGCGGCCTTGTTGCTGACCACCGAGAGGCCAGCGCAACGTTCGATGGGCGAGCCCCAGGTGGTGTTGCACGCGGTGCGGCTCGGAGAAGAGCCGCACCCAAGGGGCTCTGACAGACCATCGGATGGACGGGCGCTGGCGGCATGTGCCGAGGCGGTGCTCGCAGCCGCGGGGGGCCTTCGTGCCCGGCCGCTCCTGGTGAGCGACCACAACGGAGAAGAGGGAAGGGCGCGGGAGTGGGGGATGGTGTTGCTGCACCTGCGGGCGTTGGACGCCTCGCTGGGGGGGCTTCAGGCCTGGTATCCCTCCATTGGCTTTGGGGACGTGGGGGCCGCGATGGGCGCGGTCAGCGCTTGTGTCGCGGTCAGAGGACTGCAACGCGGCGATGCGCCTTTCTCCGTGAGCCTTGTCTTCGCCAGTGCGGACGATTCCGGCCGAGGCGCCGTCTTGATAGGAACCACTGCTGCGCATCCGTCCAGAGGAGCTCTGCCATGACAACCGGTGACACCCGGCACAATCCCAATACGGAAATGGCCCGCAGGCTCAATGGCATCTTCAAGCGCAGCCTGGATCGGAAGGACGCCGCCCGGGCCGCGGCCAAGGAGGAGGCGAAGAAGAGCAAGCCGAAGAAGAAGGCGGAGCCCGCTCCTGACGGACATCTGGACCCCAACGCGCCGCTGAATGGGGTGCTGGCCAAGGGTGATAACTATGCCCGCCGAGGTTACACCTACCTCAAGGCCCAGGACGGCCGGGGGGTGTACCGCAACTTTGACCATGCGCACCTGCGCGAAGTCCGGGACATGGTGAAGGAGCGGGCGGAGTTTCCAGGGGGGCCGAAGGAGAACTTCAACCCTACGTACACCCAGCAGTATCCGTACGCCTGGGAAGCTCACCACATGCTGCCGGGCTCGGCCTTCTATTACATGATGAAGGACGGCAATCCGGCCTTCACGTACAAGCAGCTTCGGTTGTTGCTACTGTCCGAGTACAACATCAACCACGGGCACAACATCATCAATCTCCCCGCCGAGGACTGGGCTGTTCCGGTCCATGCTCTCATCTGCCATCCGAGCGACCACGAGTCCTACACGATGCGGGTCATGGATGAGATGCGGAAGGTGTCCAAGCGTCTCCAGGAAGTGATTGATTCAGGAGAGCCTCACGGCGATCTGCCTGAGTCTGCCTTTGCCGCTCTGAAGAAACTCGAAGAGCAGTTTTGGAATTTCCTGGTCAGGCTGAGCCGGCAAATAGTGGCGGCCAAGGTCGCGGGTGTGCGGTATGTTGGCGCGGGCGCCGAGCATGTTCGATACGCGAACAAGGATGGTTCGGCCCACTATGAGTGGGGAAGTCTCTGGTAGAAAGGTGAACGTGTGAGTTATTGGGTTCTCAAGGCCGAGTCGGCGGATGGTGCAATCATCGATGCACTGCCCGAGGGTAGCCCTACCAACTGGAAGTTCAGTCGGGGTGAGCCGCTCGCGCGACAGTTCCCAGCCGGGGGGAAGGTGTCGTTTTCGGACCACTTCCCGGATCGACGCAAGCTCTACGACTTCGTGCGAAACACCGTGGGTGTTTTACTGGTGTCATCACGTGTGAAACAGGTGCTGGAAGACTTGCAGGTCGATAATGCGGAGTTCCTTCCGGTTACCATGTGTGATCATCAGTGGAGTCCAGTCGCCGAGGGGTACGGAATCCTCAATGTGCTGGGCTCTCAGGACGTCATTGACTTGGAAAAGTCAGATTGTGACATTGACCCAATAACGAAGAAGGAAGTGACTCGCGTCGGCAACCTTGTTTTGACTCAAGGGAAGATCGAACCGAAAGCCGACATCTTCCGCGCCCGCAACATGATGGAACTTATTCTTGTCTCGGAGCGGGTCAAGATTGCCTTTGAACAGGCTGGCTTGACGGGCTTCAAGCTCCATGTCGCCGAAGGCTTCGACGACATGTTCGCCTAAGTGTTCTCTGTGATGGATTATTGGGTTCTCAAGGCCGAGTCGGCGGATGGTGCAATCATCGATGCACTGCCCGAGGGTAGCCCTACCAACTGGAAGTTCAGTCGGGGGGAGCCGCTCGCGCGACAGTTCCCAGCCGGAGGGAAGGTGTCGTTTTCGGACCACTTCCCGGACCGACGTCAGCTCTACGACTTCGTGCGAAACACCGTGGGTGTCTTGCTGGTGTCATCACGTGTGAAGCAGGTGCTGGAAAACTTGCAGGTCGATAATGCGGAGTTCCTTCCGGTTACCATGTGTGATCATCAGTGGAGTCCAGTCGCCGAGGGGTACGGAATCCTCAATGTGCTGGGCTCTCAGGATGTCATTGACTTGGAGAGGTCAAAGTACCGGTTGGACCGCATCACCAAGAAAGAGATTGCCCGTTTGAACAGGATGGCAGTGGCTTCGGAAAAGGTCGACCCGAAAGCCGATATCTTCCGCGCCCGGAACATGATGGAGCTCATCCTGATTTCGGACCGGACCAAGCAGGCCTTCGAGCAGGCGGGGCTGACGGGCTTCAGGGCCCATCCCGCCGAAGGCTTCGACGACATGTTCGCCTGAACCTGGAGGAGGCTGCGTGGCAAAGCTTGCGGCTCTGCGGGAGGACTCCGGGCGGGCCATTCTCCAGTTGATGCGTCAGGTCGAGCCCACAACGAGCCGGGACGTCCTCGTGCGGACCGTGGATGAGCTCTGTGTCCACTTCCACGTCGTGGCCGTGGCCACCCTGCTCGTGGATGGCGACCCGCAGGGCTTCTTCCTGAACCTGTGCCGCGCCGCCGAGAACTGGAGGCGATTGCTCACGCATTGCCGCCTCAAGCAGTGGGCGCTCCCTGCTTCGCGACACATGGATCCTCTGTTCGGTGCCATCGCGGCGGGACACTGGAGTCTGGCGCGACAGGTCGCGGAGCTCTCCGAGACGCGGTGGCTTCCGGACGAGGAGTACCGCTCCGAGCATGCACGCGCCCAGCTCTTCCAGGCGATGGTCTCGCCCGGTACCAGGGACGTCGTCATCCCGAGGGTGGAGGCGATGGAGGGACTGGGGCTCGAGACAGAGACGGACCGAGCCGCCTGTGCCCGAGCCCTGCTCGATGGTGACGCAGAGGCCTTTTCCGAGGCGTTCAAGCACGCGGTGCTCGTGCATGGAGAGGACATCGAGAAGCGCGCGAAGCTCTTCACGACCCCCGTGACGCGCTTCGCGCCGAAGCGAGCCATTTGGCTGGAGGGGCTCGCCCTGCTCAGGCTCTCCGAGCGCGCGGACATCGCGCGCTACGACGAGCACTTCCGGTACTGCCCTCCGCTGGCCCGCACGCCCATGACGTCTCAGTACGCCGGGGACTGGGTCGTTTCGCTCGGTCCTTGAGCGCCGCGGTGCGTCCCCGCCCGCGGCGCCACCCGAGTGGAGCGGCTACAGCTCCCGCGACTGCTCCACCTTGCGCTGCTGGTCGCGGACGGCCAGCTCCTTGGACAGGTAGGGCTTCAGCCTGAGGCTCGTGTACGTGAGCGTCAGGCTGCGCGCCCCGGGCTCCTGGCTTCCGCTGAGCAGCAGCCCCGTCTCCTTGTCATCCCACGTCCCCTGCAACAGGTATTCGTGGGCCGCGAGCGCTGCATTCGTTCTCGCGTTGGCCTCCATCTGCCGGCCGAAGTTGTCCACGGCGGGGCCACCAGGCTGCTCGCCCGAGCGCCACGCGTGGTAGTTCGCGGAGGCCTCGGAGAGGTTGTTGGCCATCTGCGCCAACGCCAGGCGGCCCTCCGCGTCGCGCGCCGAGTCCTCCAGGGACGCGGGCTTGCCGTACTTCATGGTGAGCAGCTCCGCCACCGAGTTGAAGTTGTCGCGGACGGCGCCCGGCGCGTGGAAGTGGAGGGTGACTTCGGCCAGCTGCCCCTGGGCGAACACGTAGTAGGCGTCCGCGCGGCGGCCCGCCACGACGTCGGCGACGTGCACGTCCCCCCATTCATTGATGACCCGGGCGTGGAAGGGGAGCGCGGACATGGCCTCGTCCTTCGTCATCCCCCAGCGCGTGTCTTGGAAGCCTGAGCTGCTGCGGTACTGCTCCCGGGCGACCTGCTCGCGCTCGACGTCCGCCAGCCGGATGGCGTCGCGGCGTTCGAGCAGTGCCTGGTGCTTCGCGGACGTGCCGCAGGCGGTGGTGGCGAGACACAGCGGCAGCAACAGGGCGGAACTCCATCGCATGGGCGGCTCCTCTGGCGGTGGCGTGGGACCGTGACGGCCCGCCGCTTCCGATATTCAAAGGGGCCCGCGCCATTTCGAAAGCGCCGGGCGCTCAGGGGCCGGCCGCCGAGCCTTCCGTCCACGTCCCGCGCCGGGTGGGCTCCTTCAGCGCCCGGGCGAGCGCCGAGAGGAAGCGCCTACGGGGCCAGTTCTCCGCGCCGAAGCGGGCCAGGTGTTCAGTCTCCACCTGGCAGTCGATGAGCTGGAAGCCCCAGCCCTGGAAGCGCTCCGCCGCGGTGACGAAGGCCACCTTCGAGGCGTCCGGGGCCAGCGCGAACATGCTCTCTCCAAAGAAGGCCGCGCCCAGGGACACCCCGTACAGGCCGCCCTTCAGCTCGCCCTCCGCCCACGCCTCCACCGAGTGCGCGAAGCCCGCCTCGTGGAGCGTGACGTAGGCCTCCATCATCTCCTCGGTAATCCAGGTGCCCGTCTGTCCGGGCCGAGGCACCCGGCTGCATTCGGTGATGACGCGCCGGAAGGCGGTGTCGTAGCGCACCTCGTAGACGCCGCGCGCCATCGTCTTGCGCAGCGAGCGGCCCACGTGGAGCTTGTCCGGCGACAGCACGAAGCGCGGGTCCGGCGAGTGCCAGAGGATGGGGTCTCCCTCGCTGTACCAGGGGAAGATGCCGCGGGCGTAGGCGGCCAGCAGTCGCTCCGGACGCAAGTCACCGCCGACGGCGACGACGCCGCTCTTGTCGGCGCGCTCTGGGGGCGGGAAGAGCTCCGGGTGCTCGTCACTCAACAGGTAGATGGGCACGGCATGCCACTCTACCGGGAGACGTTCAGCTTCACCTCGCCCGTGAGCGAATAGGGCACGCGCAGCAGCGGGCCCGTCACCTCCCCCGTCACCCCGTAGGGCAGCAGCCCCTTGGAGATGAGCGCCTTCACCTCCGGGCCCCAGGTGTCCTTCGTCACCGTCAGCTCCACCGGGTATACGCCCGTGGCGGACGCGTCCACGGTGTCCGCCTGCGCCAGCGTGCCGCTGTCCAGCGTCTTGCCGGCCACCGACGCCGTCCACGTCAGGCCCTCCAGCCGCAGCGGGAAGGGGTTGGGGTTGCGCACGCCCAGGCGGAGGTTGAGCTGGACCTCCTCGGCCGAATAGCGCGCCCCGTCCAACTCCTCCACCACCACCGTGGGCAGCCGGGGCATCCGCGCCGTGCGGCTGGCGGCGAAGGGAATCGTCTGCTCCTGGCCTCCCGAGCGCACGACGAGGGTGCCGCGCAGGGCGAGCAGCAGCGTGCCTTCCTGGGCGCTCAGCCGCGCCAAGTCGTCCGCGTTCTTCACGTAGGGCGCGCGCTCCTCGAAGGAGAGGTCCATGGGCTCGCCGGGCGTCAGCGCCACGTCCAGCTTCGCGGTGCCCGTCTTCACCACCTGGCCGTCGGCGACGAGCTCGTAGTCGGCGCGCTCCACCACCCCCTCCCCGGGGCTGGTCACCTGGGCCTCGAAGCGCAGGGTGGCGTCGGTGAGGCCCTGGGACGCGACGACGGTCCGCTGGGCGGTGAGGACGGCGGGACTGGAGGGCCGGGTGGGGGCGGAAGCACACCCCGCACAGAGGGAGAGCACCACGGCCAGTCGGAACATGGGCGATGGCAAGCGCATGACGCTAGACAATGTGGCCACCCCCAGGAGCCCTCTCAAGGGCTTTTCCGCTAGACTGTCCACCAGCCGTGGCCCGACGCCGCCCCAACTTCAACAAGACGCTCCGCTCCCTCATCCGGGACATCGCGGCGAAGATGCCGGAGTTCGGGCATGTGAAGGCGGGCCGCATCCTCGTGGTGGCCGGTGAGGCCCGCCGTGCCTCCCGGGGCACCGTGAAGCCCCTGTGCTTCCGGGGTGGGAAGAGCACGGACCGCACCGGACGCCGCAAGCCCATCATCCGCATCCGGGGCAAGCGGATGCTGTACTGCGTCACCCTCCGGCCGCTCTTCTTCCGGGGGTCCACCGCGCAGGCCCGCGTGGAGACGGTGATTCACGAGCTCTTCCACCTGTCGCGCCGCTTCGACGGGACGCTGCACTCCGGCCGGCGCCATGCCGTGCTGGGGCGCAACTTCTCCCGCAAGCTCAAGCCGCTGGTGCGCCGCTACCTCAAGCTGTGCCCCCCGGAGTTGCTGGCCGCCATGGCCCACTCCGGCGAGGTGAGCATCCTCCAGTGGCTGGAGCGGCCCGGTCCCGCCTACCACCCCGGCAGTCCGCGCCGGGTGCGGAAGGTCTACACCGAGGACCAGCTCTACTCCGGTGTCGCGCGCATGGTGACGCCCAAGGTGCGTCTGTCTCGCGACACCTCCGCGCGCTCGAAAGTTCACTGAGCGGCGCACTACCGCACACCCTGATTCGCACAGGGGCGGTTTTTCCGCCAATCATTTGACTTTGAAAATCAGTATCAATATCGTCGCCGCCGTTTCGAGCCAGGAGCGGTGATGCGCGACGGTTGCCACGGTGAAGGCGGGGCGGAGGAGCTGCGCTGCATGTGCGGCAGCCTGCTGGCGCGGTTGGTGCCGGAGGGCGTGGAGCTCAAGTGTCGCCGCTGCCACCGGACGCAGGTGGTGCCCCTGGAGCGAACGCCGCCGGGAGGCCGTGGTGGTGGTGCGCAGGTGAGCGGCTCAGGCCGCTGACGTGTGCGTCGTTCCCGGGCCACGCAGGCCCGGTGCAGTGAGGTCTTTTCCTGAGGCCCGAGGCCCTTGAGCCCAGCGCCCTACAGGGCCTTCCGCGAAAGGCCCCCGGCCTTGCGCCGGAGGACGCAGCATGGCGTGGCGTGGGTGTTTGCTCTTCGTGGCCTGTTCCATGCCGTGGACGGCGTGGGGCGGTGGCAGTGAAGCGCCTGCCACGGAGGTGGCTTCCAGCGAGGCTTCCACCGCGGAGGCTCCGCCCGATGCACAGGTGGCCCAGGCCGATGCGCGGCCGGAGCCCGCGTCCGACGGGGAGGAGCTGCCGGAAGCGCGCACGGTGGTGACGGCGTCGCGTTCGCCGGAGCGGCTCGAGGATTCGGCGGTGGCCACGGAGGTCATCACCCGCTCGGACATCCTGGCCAGCGGGGCGCGGGACGCGTCGGAGTTGCTCGCCGCGCACCCTGGGCTCCAGGTGGTCCAGACGTTCGCGGGCGCCACGGTGCAGCTGCAGGGCCTGTCGCCGGAGTACGTCCTGGTGCTGGTGGACGGTGAGCGCGTGGCCGGCCGGGTGGCCGGAAGCGTGGACCTGTCCCGCCTGTCCACCGAGGACATCGAACAGGTGGAAATCGTGAAGGGCCCCTCGTCGGTCCTCTACGGCAGCGACGCGGTGGCGGGCGTGGTGAACCTCATCACCCGCCGTGCCCGCCGTCCGCTGGGCGCCGAGCTGCGCGCCTCCTACGGCTCCATGCAGCGGCTGGAGCTGGACGCCACCGGCGAGGCGAAGGGGGAGAACTGGGGGCTGCGTCTGAGCGGCGGTCTGGCGCGGCGAGACGCGTACCTCCTGGACCCGACGAGCATCGGCACCACGGGCAGCAGCCTGGATGGCATCGACGCGTCCGCGGGCGGTGACTTGCGCGTCAGTGAGGGCACGGCGCTGCAGGCCAACGCCACCTATGCGCGGCGGGTGCAGCGCGGCGTGGACGTGGGCGTGACGGGCGCCATCTTCGACCGCGCCAGCCGGGATGACTCGCTCTCCGTGCGCCTGTCTCCCCGGTGGACGCTGTCCAACAACGCCTCGCTGCGCGTGGATGGCGCCTATGCGTGGTTCAACCGGCGCTACCTGAGGGACCAGCGCCGCTCCAACGCGCTGGACACCATCGAGGACACGCGCGAGCAGCAGGGCCGGCTGGGCGCGCAGCTCGACGCGAAGGTGGGAGACGCCCACGCCCTCGTGGCGGGCGCGGAGCTGCTCGGAGAATGGCTGCAAGCGGACCGGTTGGGCGAGGACGGCACCGGCCAGCGCGCCCGCGCGTCCATCTACGTGCAGGACAACTGGACCCTGGTGCCGCGCTTGAAGCTGACGCTGGTGCCGGGCGCGCGCGTGGACACGGACACGCAGTTCGGCACGGCGGTGACGCCCCGGCTGGCGGCGCGCATGGACCCGACGTCCTGGCTCACGCTGCGCGGCAGCTACGGCTGGGCGTTCCGGGCGCCGGGCTTCCAGGAGATGCTGCTCGACTTCGAAAACCCCAGCGTGGGCTACCGGGTGCACGGCAATCCGGACCTGCGTCCGGAGCGCTCGCGCAGCTTCAACCTGTCGGTGGAGGTGAAGCCCGCGGAGTCCTCGCTCCTGTGGGTGAGCGCCTTCCAGCACAACCTTCAGGACATGATTGGCGTCTCCACGGAGATGGTCGGTCCGCAGCAGATCTTCACCTACGTGAACATCGCACGGGCGCGCGTGCGCGGCGGCGAGCTGGGCGTGCGTCAGCAGCTGCCTGGCCGCATCTCCGCGGAGCTGGGCTACACGCTCACCGACGGCCGTTCGGAGGAGACGGGGCTGGCGCTGGAAGGGCAGGCGCGCCATCGCCTCACCGCGCAGGCCACCTGGCGTCACCGGGCTTCGGGCCTGGATGCCTGGGTGCGCGGCGCGCTCGTGGGGCCGCGTCCCTTCTACCCGGACACGGACGGTGACGGCGTCGCCAACCCGTACGACGCGAAGACCTACGTCACCGTGGACGCCCGGCTGGGCTGGCGCATGCGCGAGGAGCTCCAGTTCTTCGTGTTGGGCACCAACCTCGCGAACGCGGGCAACCCCACCGACCTCCCCATTCCCCCTCGCGCCATCCAGGCCGGCATCTCCGCCCGGCTCTGACGCTTCCTTCCACCTCTCACTCTCTCAAGGAGTCCTCATGTCCCGTTTCTCTCCCCGCTCATCCTTCCTGGGCCGCGCCGCCGCCGCCCTGCTGCTGGCCGGTTCCCTGTCCGCGTGTGGCGATGACCTCGAGCTGCCACCAGAGGACCCGCCGACGGATGGCTCCCACGTGAAGCACATGGCCAACGATGACGGCTCGTACACCACCACCGTGAACGCGATGAGCAGCGCGGACTGGATTGGCCTGGACCTGGACAAGGGCGCGCAGGTGAGCGCCTCCGAGGACAGTGTCTGGGACCTGGCCTTCAACCGCTTCAACGTCCGCACCCGGGGCGGCGTGAGTGGTACCGGCAACGTGGCGGTGGCGGTGCTCCTCGAGACGGACTTCGCGGCGGTGACGCAGGCGCCGGCGGACGGCTACGTCGCGGATTCCGAGGACGGCCCGGACCGGGGCGAGGACCCGGACAGCGCCTTCCAGCAGGGCGACGGGTGGTACGCCTATGACATGACGACGCACGCCCTCACGGCGCGTCGCAATGTGTACGTCGTCCGCTCCGACGCTGGTGACTACTTCAAGGTCGCCATGCAGTCCTATTACGACGATGCGGGCACGCCGGGGATGTTGTCGTTCCGCTGGGCGAAGGTGCCTGGCCCCGCCTCCAGCGGCAGCGCCGTGACGCAGCCGTCCTCCTACTGAGCATCCTTCCGCTTCCAGGTGTCCAACATGAATCAGACCGCGAACTCTGATGTCGTCTCCGAGCCCACCCGTCTGCGCCAGCGCTGGCAGACCCTCCGCGAGGAGCAGCCTCGCACCCGTATCCGTGACGCCGCCGAGCAATTGGGTGTGAGTGAAGCGCAGTTGCTCGCCACGGGACTTGGCGAGAGCGTCGTCCGGCTGGACCTCCGGCTGGATGCGCTCCTGCCTCGTTTCGAGTCGCTGGGGCGGGTGATGTCGCTCACGCGCAACGCGCATGCCGTGCACGAGAAGCGTGGCACCTGGCGCAACATCGAGCTGCACGGCAAGCAGGGGCTGGTGCTGGACGAGGAGATCGACCTGCGCCTGTTCTTCACGCGCTGGAGCTTCGGCTTCGCCATCCGCGAGCCGCACGGCGATGGCATCCGCCGCAGCCTCCAGTTCTTCGACGCGTCGGGGACGGCCGTCCACAAAATCTACGTGGAGGAGGCCGGGCGCGAGGAGACGTTCGACACCCTGGTGAAGGAATTCACCCACGCGGACCAGTCGCCGGTGCTCAGCATCGTCCCGGCCACGCCCGCGGCGGCGCCCAAGCCCGACAGTGAGATTGACGCGGAGGGGCTGCGCTCCGGCTGGCGCGCGCTCCAGGACACGCATGAGTTCTTCATGTTGCTCAACCGCTTCAGCGTGGCGCGTACCCAGGCGCTCCGCCTGGCCGAGCCGGAGCTGACCACCCCGGTGGCGACGTCCTCGCTGACGTGGGTGCTGGAGAAGGCGGCCGCGACGGAGCTGCCCATCATGATTTTCGTGGGCAACCCTGGCTGCATCCAGATTCACACCGGCCCGGTGAAGAACGTAAAGCCGATGGGCCCGTGGATGAACGTGTTGGACGCGGGCTTCAACCTCCACGTCCGCGCGGACCACGTCCACTCGGCGTGGGTCGTGCGCAAGCCCACGCGGGACGGCGTCGTCACGTCCGTGGAGCTGTTCAACGAGGCGGGGGACAACATCGCGCTCATCTTCGGCAAGCGGAAGCCGGGGCAGCCCGAGTCGCCCGAGTGGCGGGTGCTGGCCGAGGAGCTGGCCAAGGCGCTGCCCGCGAGCGAGGTGGCGCGATGAGCCGCGCGTCCGGACTGTCACTGGTCTTCATGGCGGTGGCCTCGCTCGCGCACGCGGCGGCGCCCGCGAAGCCACAGGCCGCGGCGGCCGCGGCCAAGGCACCGGTCAACGCGGCGAAGCTGGTCACCGTCGGCCCCGCCATCACCGAAACCGTCTTCGCGCTGGGCGCGGGCGGGCAGGTGGTGGGCGTGGACGACACCAGCCTGGCGCTGGAGGTCGCCCGGAAGTCGCCGAAGGTGGGCTACCAGCGGGCGCTGTCGTCGGAGGCCATCGTCGCGCTGGGGACGTCGCAGTTGCTGGCGTCCGAGGAGGCGGGCCCCCCGGGCGTGCTCGAGCAGCTGAAGACCGTGGGCGTGGACGTGGTGGTGCTGCCGAACAAGCACACCGTCGACGCCACGCGCGAGCGCATCCGGACGCTCGCGCAGCGCCTGGGCAAGGCGGAGCAGGGTGTGGCCCTGGTCAAGCAACTGGACGCGGACCTGCGCAAGGCGCAGGAGCGCACGGCGGCGCGCAAGGACGCGAAGCCGCCGCGGGTCCTCGCGCTGTACGCGCGCGGGGCCAACGTCCTCATGGTGGCGGGCGCCGGGACGGCGGCGGGCGAGCTCGTCACGCTGTCGGGCGGCGTGAATGCCATCGCCGGTTATGCGGGCCACAAGCCGCTGACGGCGGAGGCGGTGGTCGAAGCGGCGCCGGACTTCATCCTCATGCCGGCCAGCTCCCTGGAGCCGGTGGGCGGTGAGGAGGGCCTGTCGCGCACGCCCGGCCTGTCGCAGGTGCGCGGCTGGCGCCTCATCACCGTGGACGACGTCCACTTCATGGGGCTGGGGCCCCACCTGGGCAAGGCCGTGAGCCGCTTGCAGGATGGGTACGCGGCCCCGGCTCGGGGCAGCAAATGAGTGCGTCGGGGATTGCGCCCGTCTCCGCCACCTACCGCACCCAGGAGCCCATCCAGCCAGCCGCCCCGCGTCCGTGGCTGCTGCTGACGGCGCTGCTGCTGGGCGTGGTGCTCCTGTCGCTCGCCGTGGGCGCGGTGCCGGTGCCTCTGCTGGCACTGGCGGGCAGTCTGTTGGACCTGGTGGGCCTGGATATCGGCCACAAGCTGGAGTCCGTGCAGCAGGCGGTGCTGCTGTCCATCCGCCTGCCGCGCGTGACGCTCGGCATCATGGTGGGCGCGGTGTTGGCCACCTGTGGTGCCGCGCTTCAGGCGTTGTTCCGCAATCCGTTGGTGGAGCCCGGCCTGCTGGGCACCTCCAGCGGCGCGGCGCTGGGGGCGGTGGCGGCCATCGTCATGGACGTGGCCCTCAGCGCCCACCTGGGCTCGCTGCGGATGCTCGCGGTGCCGGGCGCGGCCTTCCTGGGCGCGCTGGGCGCCACGTTGCTCGCGCATCGGCTGGGTGGGGGCGGCGGTCGCACGGAGACGGCGCGCATCCTCCTGGCGGGCGTTGCCGTCAGCGCGGGGGCGGGCGCGGGCATCGGTCTGCTCACGCAGATGGCCACCGACGCGCAGCTCCGCTCCATCACCTTCTGGACCTGGGGCAGCCTGGGCGGTGCGTCCTGGGACGTGGTGGGGGCAGCCACGCTGCCGTTGCTCATCGCCCTGGGCCTGCTGCTGCGTGAGGCGCGCACCCTCAACCTCCTGCTGCTGGGGGAGCGCGAGGCGTGGCACCTGGGCGTGGATGTCGAGCGCCTCAAGCGCCGGCTCATCCTCGCCGCGGCCCTGGGTGTGGGGGCGGCGGTGTCCGTCACCGGGGTCATCGCCTTCGTGGGCTTGCTGGTGCCCGCGCTGTTGCGGCTGGCGCTGGGGCCGGACCACCGGCGGCTGCTCAGTGCGTCCGCCTTGCTGGGGGCCTCGCTGCTGGTGGGCGCGGACCTGCTGGCTCGCACGGCGGCCATTCCCGCCGAGCTGCCCGTGGGCGCGCTCACGTCCGTGCTGGGCGTTCCCGTCTTCATCGGGCTGCTGTCACGCAAGGGGGCCGCATGAGTCTGGAGGTTCGTGGCATCGAGGTGTGGCGTGGCCGGGGGCGGACGCTGGGGCCCATGGACCTGGCCCTGCAGCCCGGCGAGGTGCTGGCCGTCGTGGGGCCCAACGGCGCGGGCAAGTCCACGCTGCTGTCCGCCATGTCGGGCGAGCTGCGGTGCTCGACGGGCGAGGTGCTCCTGGACGGCATTCCCTTGTCGCGTTGGAAGCCGCGGGAGCGGGCCGTGCGGCTGGGCGTGCTTCCCCAGGAGTCGTCGCTGGGCTTCGGCTTCACTGCGCTGGAGGTGGCGCTGCTGGGGCGGAGTCCGCATGCGAGCCGCGCTGAGGGCAGCGCGGACCTGGCGGCGGCGGTGGCGGCGCTCGATGCCACCGACACGCGGCACCTGGCTTCGCGCTCGTATCTCACGCTGTCTGGGGGTGAGCGGCAGCGTGTGCAGCTTTCGCGGGTGCTGGCTCAGCTCTCCGAGCCGCTGGCCTCCGGACACCGCTACCTGCTGCTGGATGAGCCGACGGCGAGCCTGGACCTGGCCCACCAGCACCTCGTGCTGGAGGCGGCGGCACGCTTCGCCCAGGAGGGTGGCGCGGTGCTGGCGGTGCTGCATGACCTCAATCTGGCCGCGCGGTATGCGCACCGGATGGCCGTGCTCGCCGAGGGCCGGGTGGTTGAACTGGGCGCACCGGCGCAGGTGCTCTCCCAGGAACTGGTGGCCCGCGTCTTCGGCCTGCGCGTGCAGGTCGTCGAATGGCCAGGCTCGCCCGGTCCGCTGGTCATCCCGGAGGGCCGCGCGCCGCTGCCTCCCTGAGCACGGACGGAGCCGTGCCCGCTGGATTCAGCTCCTCGCGGGAAAGGCCCTGGGCGCCCGGTGCCCCTCCACACCGCGCGTGATGGCCCAGGGCCTTTCCCGTGGGGGGCGCCGTTCCGCCACGCTGACGGCAGACGGGCAGGGGAGCCGTGGCCTGCCCGGTGCTCCCACGCCGCACGATGGGCGTGCTGTCGTGCCTCCTCACCCCGTCTCCGTTCGGCGGGCGCGGAGGCGCCACGCATTGCGTTTCGAAGCGGCGGTGGTGTGCCTGGGCATCCTCGTGCTGGCGTGCGGGCCCGAGCAGGACGGGCCGCCGTGTGATGCCGCCTGCGCGCCGGAGGACACGGTGTGCCGCGCCCGCGCGTGTGCCTCCGCTTTTCCGGACGAAGACCTGCGTGCCGCGGCGGATTGTGTCTCCATGCCGGAGGGGGGCCGGTGTCTGGGGACTCGCATCGTGGAGCGGTGCGTGGAGGGCGTGCTCATCCAGGAGGATTGCAGTGCCACCGAGGCCTGCGTGCTGGAGGGCGGAGCCCACTGCTCCGGGGGCGTGGCGTGCCTGGACGGTGGCTCGCGGTGCTCGGCGGACGGTGTGTGGCAGGCCTGCGTCCAGGGACAGTGGCGGACGCGCGAGTGCGCGGCGGGCTGCGTGGAGACGGAGGGACGTGGCTTCGGGGGTGGAGCGCATCCGCGGCAAGACTCGCAAGCGCCTCGCGCCGCCCGCTCCTGGGCATGCGCATACCACCGGTCCGGGAGCTGGGCTCACGGCGAGGCTTCCCTCGCCCCTGCGCGTGGGCTGGACGGTGGTGGCGTCCTCGTCTGGGCATGTGCGGCTTGTTGCCGAAGTGGAGCGGCGCGCGGGCTTCGAGGTACCCGTTGAGGTGCTGCTCTCGCTTCCAGCCGGCGCCACGCTGACGGAGGGCGCCGTCACCTTCACCGTTCCCGCTGGAGTGGGGGAGGGCGTGCTCTCCGTGACGTACGGCGTGGCCTTCGAGACGGGCACGCCGCCCACGGAAGACCTCGTGCTGGTGGCGCATGCGGTGGGCGCGTCCTTGGGCGTGCACGCGGAGGCGCGCCATCGATTCGGTCGGGCGCTCGTGATGGATCGCCAGCCTGTGCCCACGGGACCTGAATTGCCCGCCGTGTTCATGACGGGGGACGGCACGCCTTCTGGCACCACGGACGAGGAGCCCTGACAGCAAGGGGGGCTGGTTCGAGGCTGGCAGGTCGCTGTTCGGAAATGTCGGGGGGGTGTCCGCTCAAAAGTCCCGACATTTCCGAACAGCGAGCTCGCGAACGGCCTCCAAGGGGGCGCTGCGACGGCGCGGCGATTGGAGTAGTCACGGGCGTAGGTCGTCGTCGAGGAGCCGCATTGGAGACTGCTGCGCTGGTGCTGGTGTTGTCGTCCGCGTTCCTGCACGCGGCTTGGAACGCGCTGCTCAAGCGTCATCCCAATCCGGAAGTGGGCGTGGTGAGCGTCATCTCCGTGGTCATCCTGGCCAGTGGCATCTGGGCGCTGGGGATGCGTGGCCCCGCGTTCTCCAGCACGGAGGGGCTCGTTTGGGCGCTGTGGGCGGGCGTGTGTGAGAGCGTTTACCTCGCGGGGCTCGCGCGGTCGCTGCGTCAGGCGCCACTCGGGCTCGCGTACACGGTGTCGCGTGGTGGCGCGATGCTGCTCGTCTGGCCCGTGTCCGTGGTGTGGCTGGGGGAGGCGGTGTCCCCGTGGACGGTGTCGGGCGTGGCGATGCTCTGCGTTGGGCTGGCGGTGATGAACCTGTCCCGTCCCTCGGGGTCCACGGGGACGGGCGTGGCGTGGGCGGCCCTGTCGGCGGTGGGAATCGCGGGCTACCACTTGAGCTACAAGATGGCGCTGGGGACGGGCGCGCAGCCTCCTGCGTTGTTCGCCACCGGCCTGCTCGTCGCGCTGCCCGTGCTCATCCTGGAGCGGGGCCGCCAGCAGGGGTGGGCGGCCTTCCGCCGGGAGGCTTTGCTCGCACCGGGGCTTGTCTTGACGGCGGGGCTCATCTCCGCGCTGTCGTTCGGCCTGTTGCTGACGGCGCTGGCGGGGGGCGGGGCAGGAGCGGTGCTGACGCTTCGAAACACCTCCATCGCCTTCGCGCTGGTGCTCGCGGCGCTCCAGGGTGAGCGCCTGGGCCGACGGCAACTGTCGGGCGCCGCGCTCGTCGCCGTGGGCGCGTTGTTGCTCGGCGTGCCAGCGTAGGCGGCGGGTTCACCGCGGGACTGCACGGGCGCGATGCCCATACGCTCGCCCGCACACTCCGCTGGAGCCCGCGCTCGGTCAGTTCATTTCGCGCGCGAGCATCGCGGTGAGACGTCTCGCGAGCGGACTACGGCGTGGGTGCGGACGCCGTCAGCCGCTTCAGTGCGTCCTTCGCATCCGAGTGGTCCGGCTGCAACTGCACGGCCATCTTGTAGGCGTCCCTTGCCTCATCGAGGCGCTTCGTCGCCTCCAGCAACTGCCCGAGTGCGTTGTGTGGCTCGGCGAAGTTCGGGTCCGCCTGCACGGCGTTGCGGAAGGACTTCTCCGCGCCCTTCGTGTTGCCCTGCTTGTACAGCGTGTGGCCCATGTACAGCAGGCCCAGCGAGTGGCGCGGGTCCACCGACAGCACGGACGTCAGCACCTTCTTCGCCTTCGCGCCGTCGCCGCCACGCAGGTAGATGAAGCCCAGCTCCGCGCGAGCCTCCAACTGCGCCGGGTCCTTCGCCACCACCGCCTCGAGCTCCGACACGGCCAGTTCCGGCCGCCCACGCCGCGAGTGGACGATGCCCAGCCGCGCCAGCGCCGCGGTGTCGGCCTCTTCGCCGTCCTTGGGCTTGAGCAGCCCCTCCGCCGCCACATAGTCGCCCATGGCCAGCAGCAGGTCCGCGAGCGCCAGCTTCGCGGCGCGATTGGCGGGGTCCTCGTCCAGGAGGGCCTTGTAGAGCGGCTGTGCCTTCGCGCCCACCCGCTTCTGCGCGTACACATCCGCGAGCGCCAGCCGGTTCTCCGGCGTGGGGGAGAGCTTCACACCCGCTTCGTACTCGGCGATGGCGCCATCCAAGTCACCCTTGGCGCGCAGGGCCTCGCCATAGGCGGCGCGGGCGCTCGCATCCTTCGGGAATGCGTCCACGGCCGTCTTCAGGGTGGCCACCGCTTCGTCCGCCTTGCCCAGGCTGAGCCACGCGCGAGCAAGTCCCTGGTACGCCTCCGTCGTCTTCTTCCCGTCCTCGGCGCTCTTCTCGATGGCCTTCTTGAAGGCCTCCACGGCCTGCTTCTTCTTGCCCTGCGTCAGGTACAGGTGGCCCAGTTGCGTGTACGGCCCGCTGGACCGCTGCGGCTCCAGCACCACGGCCTTTTCGAAGGACTTCAGGGCCCGGACGTTGTCACCGAGCTGGTAGTACGCCAGCCCCAGGTTGAAGTGCGCCTCGGCGAACTTCGGGTCCGCGGCGATGGCCTTGAGGAAGGCGTCGGTGGCCTTGCGCGGGTCGCCCTTCTCGTTGAACGCCACGCCCATGTTGTTGTGCGCGCTGGCGTGCTTGGGGTCGGCGGCGAGCGTGCGCTGGTACTCGGCGATGGCGCCGTCCAGGTCGTTCTCCCGCATGAGGAGCACGCCGAGGTTGTAGTGCGCCTCGGTGTCACCCAGCTTCTGCCGGGTGGCCTCGCGCAGCGTCTCCTTGGCCTCGCCGTTGAGGCCCTTCTCCGCCAGGGCCTTGCCCAGATTCACGCGGGCCACGTTGAGCTTCGCGTCCAGCTTCAGCGCCTCACGGTAGGCCTCGATGGCGTCGTCCGTGCGGCTGGCGCGCTGCAGGGCCTCGCCCAGGTTGAAGCGCAGCTCCGCGTCCTGGGGGGCCAGCTCCACCGCCACCGCGTACTGGCTGATGGCCACGTCGCGCTCGTCCAGTACGCGCGCCAGCAGGCCGCGCTCGGCCCGGAGGGTGGACTCCTCGGGGAAGGCGGCGATGGCCGTGTCCAGCACCGTGCGCGCCTGCTCCGGCTCACCGGACAGCCGCAGCGCGCGGGCCAGGGCCAGCTTCGGCGGAATGAGGTCCGGCTCCTGGGCCACCAGCTTCTTCAGGGGCGCCACGGCCTTCTTCGGCGTGTTGAGCGCGAGGAAGGCGGTGCCCAGGCGGTACAGGGCGTCCGCGTCGTCGGGGGACTCGGCCAACCGCGCGCTCTCCACGGCGGCGGTGCGCTCGAGCGTGGCCGTGTCGGGCTCGGCGGCCTGCGCGGTGAGGAGCTGGAGCACCAGGAAGCTGGCAGTCTTCATTATAGGTTCTCCACGTAGGGACTCGCGCGCGCGTCGAAGGTCTTCTTCGCGAGCGCCGCCTTCTTCGCCTCCCACGCCTCCCGCGCCGTCTTCTCTTCCTTCTCGTCTCCAGCGAGCTCGGCGCGTTCTTCCTTCACCTCCGCCTTGCACTCGGAGACCTGCTCCTCGAATTCCTTCTGGTCCAGCCGCTCGCTGCCCTCGACCTTCGCCTTTCGGGCGGCCTGCAGGCGGGCCAGCTCGAACTCGGCGAAGGCGCAGCGCAGCGCCAGCCGCTCCACGTCCCGCAGGCCCACGCTGAGCCGCTGCCGGGCGCGCAGGTACTCCACGCGGGCCTCGGCCTCGGCGATGGCCAGCTTCGCCACCTCGCGGGACACCTCGTCCGACGCGCGGTCCACTTCATCCTCCGCGGCTTCCTTGCGGGAGCGGGCGCGGCGGATGTTGTCGCGGGCGCGGCCAATCTCGTTGTCGGCCTCGTCCACCTTGTCGATGGCGAGCGCGAGGTTGTTCTCCGCCTCCAGCAGCTCGATGCGCGCCTCGTACGGGAGCTTCTTCTCCAGCGAGTCGGGCACGCGCATGTTGTAGCTGGCGCCGCACGCGGAGAGCAGGGGGAGGGTGAGCAGGACAAAGCGCTTCATGGAACCGTCGCCTCGAAGCTTCCGAAGATGGTGCGCCCGGAATAGGTGTGGGTGCCGTTGACGAACGTGACGTGGAACTCGCCGGAGATGCGCTGGCCCTGCTGACTGGGAAGGGCCTTCACCTTCAGCCCACCCACCCGCAGCTCCGGGAAGGTCCGCGCCGGCTCATCCAGCACGTTGCGGCCAATGGCGCCGCGCTGGGCACCGTTGGCCAGGACTTCCGCCAGGTTGACGTCCAGCGAGCCGGTGTAGCCCTCCGGGAGCATGTCCTGCACCCGGGCGCTGACCTTCAGCACCGTGTTGGTGCCCGTGCCCTGCTGGGTGACGAAGTTCACCGCCAGCTCACCTTCGGCCAGCTGCGCCTCCGCGCGGTCGTAGCGCAGGTCGAGCAGCGACGTCACGCTGCCCTCCAGCCGCCCGCCCTCGTCGCCACAGGCGCAGAGGGCGGCGGTGAGCAGGACGCCGAGCCACGATGCACGCGCGGGCCTCACTTGCATGCCTTCCACCCGCCATCCACGTCGTTGCCGCCCAGCGAGGCCACGTCCTTGAGCACGGCCAGCTCGCGGCGGGCGCCGTCGACGTCACCGAAGCGGCAGCGCAGCGCGGCCAGGTTGAGGCGCGCCTTGCCGAAGGTGGGGTCGGAGTCCATGGCGCGGCCGTATGCCTCGCGCGCGCCCATGGCGTCACCCATGTGGAGCAGCGCCAGACCCAGCGCGGAGTGCGCCGAGGCCCGCGTGTCCTGCAGCTCCGTGACGCGGCCCAGGGTGAGCTGCGCCATGCCGTACTGGCGCGCGTCCAGGTAGGCCAGACCCAGCGCCTCCAGCGCCTCCGCGTTGAGCGTGCGCTCGGCCTTCTTGCGCAGCTCCTCCAGGGACGCCGGCTGCGTGGGCGTGCCCGGCTGCGGCACCGGCAGCGCCGCCGTCTCCGTGCGAGCGCGGCAGCCCACCACCGCGGCGCTGAAGACCTCCAGGGACTCGGCGCGGGACAAGCAGGCCTTGAACGCTTCGTCGGAGCGCGCCTTCAGCGGCGTCACCTGCTCCTTCACCGCGGCCCGGAACTGCTGCGCCTCCGCGGCGGACAGGCCGGCGGGAACGGCCGTGCCTTCCACCACGTCCGCGATGTGGCCGTACGCGAGCGCCAGCTTCCACAGCGAGGCCACCGCCCACTCGGCGTAGCCCAGCGACGCGGCCTGCGTGTAGATGCCCTCCATGCTCTGGAGCGCGGCGACCTTCTCCTCCACCTGGTCCGCGGGGAGGTCCCTGTAGCCACGGTAGAGGATTTCGCCCAGGTACCACAGGCCCTTCGCCGCCTCCTCGGTGCCGCCGTTGGGGCCCTGCACCGCGGTGGTGAGGGTGGCGATGAGCGCGTCGGCGGGCGCGGTGGGCGCCGTGGTGGCCTGCACCTCGGCCAGCACCGCCGCGGCGGCGGCGCTGTGGCGGTCCATCTTCAGCGCGGTCTCGGCCGCCGTCTTCGCGCGGGCGTAGTCCTTCTGCTTCAGCCGCGTCTCCGCCAGCATCACCAGGACTTCCGCCTTGCGCGCGCCGGCGATGTCGGCGGCGGCCTCCAGGTCACGCGCCGCCTCCTTGTGCTCGCCCAGCGCCATGCGCAGCCGCGCGCCGGCCAGCCAGCCGTCCACGGCGGCGAAGTCGCCACCCAGCTTCTGGCCCACCTGTTCGAACCAGCCCGCCGCCTCGCCGAACGCCGCGGCCTCCGCCGCGTGCCGGCCCAGCGTCAGCAGTACGTCCGACAGGTACTGGCTCTTCGGGTAGTCCTGCACCAGCTTCGTGCCCAGCTCGCGCTGGGCCTGCATGTCACGCTTCTCGCGCGCCGCGGTGAACGCGCCGTAGAGCGCCTTCTCGCCGATGTCGGAGTTCTTGTTCTCGTCGGCGACCTTCACCAGACCCTGGATGACGTCGCCCGTCTCCTGGGCGCTCTGCAGGGCCAGCTCATCCAGCGCCTCGGCGCGGCTCTGGGTGAGAATCTTCTGCACGTCCGCGCGGAAGCTGGCCGGCAGCGGCGCGCCCAGCAGCTTCTTGCCCGTCTCATCCAGGCCCTTGAAGTCGTTGAGCTGCCGCAGGCTGTCCAGCGCCAGGTTGCCCGCGATGGGGGCTTCCTTGTGCTGCGGGTGGCTCAGCGCGAAGGCGGTGAACAGCTCCGCGGCCTTCGGGTACTCGCCGTCCTCGTAGTAGGCGCGGGCGATGTTGAACTTCACCACCAGGGCATTCTCACTGCGGGGGTAGCGCGACACGAAGTCGGCGCCCAGCAGCTTCATGGCCTGACGCGCGTCCGCCACCTCGAAGGCGTTGCGCGTCTGCGCCTCCTCCGGCTTGAGCGTGGAGAAGTGCGCCAGCAGCGCGGCGTTGAGGGCTTCCTCCTCACCCTTCGCGTCCTTGGCCTTCACATGGTAGCGGGCCAGTTCCTCGAACTGGCGCGCGGCCTCGGGGTACGCGTTGGCGGAGTACAGCGCGTCCGCGCGGTTCTTCATCATCGTGCGCACGTGCTGCTCGGGCCGGAAGAGGCCCAAGTAGGCCTGATAGGCCTCCGCCGCGCTCACGTAGAGCGCCTTGTCGTTCTTCTTCTGCGCCTCCACGTGGAGGAGGGTGGAGAGGTCGCGCGCCATCTCCTCCAACTCCACCAGGTGCTTCTTGCGCTCGGCCTCCGCCAGCTCGGGGTCCGTCTTGCTCTGCACCGCGGCGCGCACGAGGATTCTCAGGTCCTCGGCGTCCGGCAGCACCTTGCCCTTGGAGGCCTTGATGGCGTCGTAGAGCTTCTGGCCGCGCTCCAGGTCCAGCTCCGGGTCGTGCTGAATCTCCATCAGCTTGCGCAGCGCGGGGATGGCCCACTCGTACTGCTGCTTGATGAAGTAGCGGTTGCCCAGCTTGTCCAGCGCGAGCGCGTAGGTGGCGCGGCTGTCGCTGAGCTTCTCGAAGTAGTTGAGCGCGCCCTTGGGCGGCTTGGCCTCGGTGTAGCTGTAGACGAGGTCCAGCAGGGCCTCGCGCTTGACGTTGAGCGCCTTCTTCACGTCCACGCCGGGCAGCGGCGCGCTGGCGGCCGCGGCCTCGAAGAAGGTGACGGCCTCCGCGTGCTTGGCCTGATTCACGCGAATCCAGCCCATCTTGTAGCGGGCCAGGTCGTGCACCGGTGAGGGCGGGGCCTCCAGGATGGCCTGGTAGTGCTTCTCCGCCTCACCCAGGTCGGCCTTGTCGAAGAAGTGGTCGCCCAGAATCTGCTCCGCCTCCAGGCGCAGCGGACTGCCGGGGAACTTGCGCGTCAGGTCGCCGAGCGTCTTGAGCATCTCGTCGAACTGGCCCAGCTCGCGCTGCTCGTGCGCCAGGTAGAACGTCACCTGGTCGCCGTCCTTGAAGTCCGGGTACTCGCGCAGCAGCCGGTAGTACATCTGCACGGCCTTCTGCTTCAGCAGCCGCGTCTCCGGGGACACGATGGCGCCGCTCGCCCCCTCCGGCCGGGACTCGGCCTGGAGGTAGTACACGTAGCGGCTCTTCTCCACGTAGAGCTCGGCCAGCCGGAATTGGAGGTCCGGCAGGTAGGGCGCGTTGCGGCTCTTGGAGATGAGGCGCTCCGTCTCGCCGATGGCGCGGTCCACCTTGAAGATGTCGCGCTTGAGCTTGGCGATGAGCTCGTCGCGCTCCTTGGCCTTGGAGACAATCGGGTTGATGCCCGGGCCGGGACGTCCAGCGCCACCCGGGGCGGCCGCGAGCATCGCGGCGGCAATCAGGCCCGTCAGGTGGCCGGTCATGGCGTCTCCTCGATGCAGCGGCTGTCGATGCGGACCCGGTAGGAGCGCAGCTCGTCGTTCCAGTACTCGCCGTCGAAACGGTAGGCCGTTTGCGTGGGCGACAGAATCTGCTCGTCCTCCGGCGCGACTATCCGCGCGCCCTTCTTCACGCGCTCGTACAGCTTCAGGCCCACTTCGTACTCCATCAGGCGCACCTGCTCGGCGGCGCGCAGCAGCGTGTCCGCTTCCTGGCGGACGGCCTCGGCCAGCCGCGCGTCATGGACGCGGACCGCCTCGGCGCGGGACAAGTCATAGAGCTTCGTCAGGTGCGAGAAGAGCCGGTCGCCGAAGCTGCCGGCGTAGCGGCCCAGCCGCTCGCCCTCCAGCTCCAACGTCTCCAGGAAGCGCGCGGCGCGCTGGGTGCTTCCGTGGGCGTTGGCGGCGCGGCGCAGGCGCACGTCCTGGGTGAGGTCCTCGCGGCTGCGCACCGCCTCCAGCGAGTCCGCGAAGCGCCGCGTCAGCTCCTTGGCGGCGCGCTTGGCCGGCAGGTAGTGGCACAAGTCACGGTAGATGAGCGCGCGCAGCAGGTACTTGTCCGGCAGGAACTCGTCGCGGAAGGACGGCGCGTCCAGCGTGGTGAGGATGCCCAGCGACGCGCGCAGCTCGCCCAGCTTGTAGCGGGTCCACGCCTCCTCCAGGTAGAGGCTGGCGCGGCCCGGGTCCAGCTCAGGCAGCTTCACGCGGTCATACGCCTCCAGCGCGCCCTGGAAGTCCTTGCGCTCGTAGCGCAGGCGCGCCACCGCCAGCGCCGCCTCGTTGCGGGCCTCGCGGGTGAGCTTCTCGTCCTCGGACAGCGCCAGGAAGTCGGAGATGATTTCGTCCGACGGCTCCTTCACCTGCTTCAGGCGGGTGACGAGCAGCGCGAACTTCGCGCGGCTGGCCTCGGCGCTCGTCTCCGACAGCTTGGCGAAGTGGGTGTTGGCCCAGCGCTCGTTGCCCACGCGCAGGTCCACCAGGCCCTGCTGGTAGTGCGCATAGGCGCCCGTGTCTTCCGGGAGGAAGCCCAGGTCCAGCGCGCCGAACACCTGCTCGTCAATCATCACCTCGTCGTGCGGCCGATCCGTCAGCGCCTTGAGCGTGTCCAGGGCGCGGGGCAGCACGTTGGGGTTGGAGCGCTCGCGCGCGATGCGGGCCAGGTACGAGGCCCCCGCGTGCGTCAGCCCCAGGTCGATGAGGCTGCGCGCGAGGAAGTACTGGCCCCAGGCGTAGTTCTCGTCCGTCTTGGGCGCGGCCTGAAGCCAGGCGTGGAGCGGACCGGCGGCGTCGCGCGGCTTGCCGTCGAAGTAGTCCTTGAGCGCCTTGTCGAAGACGGCCGGGTCCACCTTCTGCGGCGCGGGCGGCGGGGCTTCCGCGGCCGCCGCGGGGGCGTTCGCGGCGGGCTTGGCGGCGTCGGGCGCATCGGCCTTGGCGTCGGCGGGGGCCGGAGCCTTTCCTCCCGCCGGAGGCGTGCCCTGCGCGGGAGCGGGGGACGTGGGCTGCGCGGCGGCCGGAGACTGCGCGGCGGCGGGCGCTGGAGACACGAGGAGCGCGGCGCTGGTGAGCGCGGCGATGAGCGAGCGGGAGGTCATTCCGTGGCGCCGAAGTTGAACGCGGTTCCGAACTGGATGAGAGGCACCTGGATGACGCGCGTGGCGCCCGTGAAGACGGTGTTGTTCGTCACGTCCAGGCGCAGCGACAGCGTCTTGCCGGTGAAGAGGCGCAGGCCGAGCCCCACGTTGACGGCGGGCCGGAAGCCGCCGTCGCGGTCGAGCTTCACCACCGTGCCGCCGCCCAGCAGGAAGGCCTCGATGTGCAGCACCGACTCATTGAGGAAGGCCATCTTCCCGTAGAGCGGGCTCCAGATGAGGTCCGAGCCCACCATCCACTGGACCTGGTCCTGGAAGGCCGCGGCGTTGGGGGACGTGTTGAAGTCGCGCTCGAGCTGGCGGCGCAGGCTCGTCTGGAGGTTGTAGCTGTACGTGCCGCGCCCGACCTGCCACGCGAAGGTGTCAGTGAAGTGGTACGTGTACCCGACGGTGCCCACCAGGCCCTTGTAGTAGGCGTTGGCCGGCAGCACGCCGACGCCGAGCAGCAGCTCGTGGTGCATCCGGAATCGCCGCTCCTGGATGGCGGACACTGCGCCGGGATTCTCCAGCGCCTCGGCCTGCGCGCGGACGAGTCCGGGCGTCAGCAGCAAGAGGATGAGCAGGGCGTATCGCACGGTGGGGGCTTCCTGGGGGAGGACGGGAACGGACGCGCGGACTGAGGCCACGTCAGTAGCCGACCGAGTTGAAGAGGAACGGGTAGGTGATGATGACGACGCCACCCTTGGGGGAGGGGAACGTCCACGACTTCAGCTTGGAGAGGATGCAGGACTCGACGGAGGCATTGCGCAACGTGGAGGACTTCGTCTTGGCGGCCACCACGCGGCCGTTCGTGCCGATGGTCCACTCCAGCACCACCTTGCCCGCAAGACCCGGGTCCTTGAGCAGCGCGCGCTCATAGCAACCGTGCACCTCGTGCAGGTTGCTGTTGATGACGCGCGCCACCGCCTCTCGGTCCACCGTGCCCTGCGTGGAGGCGATGCTGCGGGCCGTGGCGCGGGTGACGGTGCCGCCCACCTTGCCCTTGCCCACGCCGCCCGCGCCCAGCGCGCCGATGCCGCCGCCGCCCTTGCCGCGCAAGAGCTCCGCGCCCAGCGTGGCGCCGCCGCCCTTGCCGCCGCCGCCCAACCCGAAGGTGCCCAGGCCGGCGTTGGCGATGGGCGCCTTCCCGATGAGGCCGGACAGCTTGTAGTTGGAGTTCTTCACGTTCTTGCTGCCGGGGCCACTGCCGAGCTTGTCCACGGCGGCGAGCAAATCGTTGGTGGCGGGCCCCGCGGCGGACAGCTTGGCCAGCGCCTTGAGCGCCTTGTTCTGCGGCGGCGCGGCGGCGGCCACCGCCTGCTCGGGCTGCTTCGGTGGCGGCGGCGTCTTTTCCACCGGCTTGGGCGGCGCCTTCTCCGCCACCTTCTCCTTGGTGGGCTTCTTCGCCTGCTCCTTGATGGCCTCCAGCTTCTTCTTGGCCTCTTCCTTCTTCTTCGGCTCGGGCGCGATGAGACGCAGCGCCACGGGCGGCAGGCTCTTCTGCTGGAAGTCCGCCACCTCTTGCCGGTGCGGCTTCATGACCAGGAACGCTGCCATGGCGGAGGCGAAGAGGCCCAGGCACGTCAGCGTCAGCCAGGGCAGGCCCTTGAGCGGGTTGACGAAGACGCGCGCGGGCTTGGGCGCGGCGTAGGCCACCAGGGACATCTGCCCCTGCGTCAGGCGCGCGGCGGTGCCCTCGCGCAGCGTGAGGAAGCGGCGGCTGCCGTCGGACTCCAGGGCCGCGCCGGTGACAGGGGTGAAGCGGCCGTCACCGCTGCTCTTCTCCACGTCGGTGCCCGGCGGCACGAAGAGGCGGAAGGCGTTGTTGAGCGGCTCGGCCAGCGTGAAGGGCGCGCCCTCCGGCAGCGTGAAGCCCCACAGGGGCATGGCCCCCTCGAGGTCCAGCGAGGCCTGCACCGGCTTCTTCTTGTCCGGCGCGAAGCGGCGCGCGTCGCGGCGGACGGCGCCCCAGTACAGCTCCAGGTAGAGCTGCGCGGTGCCCTTGCCGGGCGCGATGCGCGGCGCATGCGTGGGCCGCGTCAGCGTGCGCTGCTCCTCCAGCAGCGGCCCCGTGGGCTCCGGGAGCGGGTCGAGGGCGAGGTCCGCCATCAGCTCGTCCGCGAACTGCATGCCCGGGTTGGCCACGGGGGCCGGCTCTGGCGCGGCCCTGCGGCGGACCGAGGGCACCGTGCTCGCCGGTACGCCCACGGGAGCCTGCTGCGCTCCAGGCACGGGGATGAGGGCGGGCTGTGCCTGCGGGAGGCCATGTGCGTGGTCGCCAGCGGCGCGGACGGAGGCCTGCTGCGCCACGGGGGGAACCACGGCCACCGCGGGCACGGGTTGCGCCGGCGTGGGGAAGGCCACCTGCGTCGCCACGTGGACGGGAGGAACCGCGGCCACCTGCTGTGGCACGCGCGCAGCGGGCATGGTGGCGGACAGCGGCGGGACGCCCGTGGCCGGACGGAGCTGCCGCGCGGGCGCGGCGGAGGGCGGAGGGGCCGCGGGCGCGGCGGCCTGCGGCGGCGGCGCGGCGAACGGCGTGGGCGCCTGGGCCGCGCCGAGCAGCGCGGCGACCTCGGGCGGCGGCTGCGGCTTGGCCTCTTGCGGCTTCTGCGACAGCACGCGCGTCTTCAGGATGAAGGGGCCACAGAGGACCTCATCCACCGGCCGGATTTCACAAGCGGAGACGCGGTGGCCGTTGACGAAGAGCCCCGTGCTGGAGCCCGCGTCCTGCACCGCCGCGCGGCCGTTCTGGAAGTAGAGCAGGGCGTGCCGCGGCTCCACGGACGGGTCATCCAGGCGCAGGTCGGAGGATGGATCCGAGCCGAGCGCATAGGTGCCCGGGACGAACACCTCGGTGCCCACGAGGAGACCGTCGCGGAGGATGACGACTTGCAGGACGCTGGGCTGGCCGCTCAACGGTGACGCTCCATTCAAGGGCTGGGGGGCGGTGCTGCCCTAGGGGTCGTACACCGTGGAGAGCGTTTCGGAGCGGAAGCTCTCCCGCTCGCGGATCATCGACCGCGTCTTCAGTTCCTTGCGGTCATAGAGGTACACGGCTCCGGACTTGTTCGTCTGTCCCTGGATGAGCCGGTCATCGAAGTCGATGCGCGCCGGGCCTCGCTGCGGCAGCGCGCTGGAGGCGCCCGTGGCCGCATCGCCCGTCACGGGGTCCACTACGGCGGAGCCCTTGGTCTCGATTTTCGGCGGCGTCTTGGAGGCCGCCTTCTTGGCGGGCTTGGACTTCGCCTGGCGCGAGGTACGGCCACGGTTCTGGGCCCAGGCTTCGGCCGGAGCCGCCAGCGTACCGACGCCGAGGAGCTGGGCGACAGCCATGCAGAGGAGGAAGCGTCGCATCATCAACAGGTTAAGCGATGCGTGTACCGAGCTGTCAACGCACACTCCGGCGCGCGCATGTGACGCTGTGCGCGCCCAGGTGTAGAGGGCACTCCACCCCATGTGGGGCGCGTCCACCACGGTGAGGCGGGATGTTGCCGGGACGCTGGAAAGATGGCGTGCGGTGCTGCGTTTCGAGCTCGCCGGGCTGATGGGTAACCGAGACATGAATTCATCCCCGCACGGCGGGGGATGGGGGATGCTCCCGCGCGGATGCTACGGGCGCGGATGAGCAGGAACCGCAGGCGTGCGGTGCTGGCGGTGCTGAGCGTGACGATGGTCGCCACGGGCGTGGTGGTGCATCGGCTCCGTGAAACAGCCGCACCCGCTCCGGTATCCGCCGCCGCGCGTCCTGTCTTGTCGTCCGTGGGGCCTCGGCTCACGAGCAATGAGACATCTCAGCCGCTCTCCATCCAGGGGGAACGGCTGGTGCCGGGGCTGTCGCTGGCGCTGGGCCCTCCGCTGTCGCTGCGCCTGCCGTTGACGGTGGTGGATGACACGCACGCCTATGCGCGGCTGCCCGCGGGGCTCCGTCTGCCGGAGGATGCGCCGCAAGCGGTGGTGGAGGCGCGGCTCGTCGGGGCGGACGGCACCGAGTCGGAGGGCTCGGGGCGGCTCACGGTGGTGAATGACGCGGCCTTCACCGACCTGACGGTGATGGTGCCCGCGCCGGATGGACGGACGCTCTTCATCGCTTCGCCGCCCACCGACACGGTGTTCGCGCTGGAGGTCGACACCGGGCGCGTGTCGCGGCTGGCCACGGGAGACGGTCCCTCCGCGCTGGCGGCCTGGACGGATTCGGACGGCCGGCCCTGGCTGGGCGTAACGCACCGGTATCAGCCGGAGCTGTGGCTGTACGCGCTGGACGCGCTGGACGCCGCGCCTCGGGTGCTGCCCGCGCCGCTGGGGGCCGAAGGGCTGACCGTGGATGGCCGGGCCGGCGTGGCCTTCGTGGCCGAGCGTGTGCGGGACCAGGTGCAGGCGCTGTCACTGGCGGACGGGCGCGTGCGGTGGTCGGCGCCGGTGGACCCCAACCCCCGGGCGCTGGCGCGGTGGAAGGACCTGCTGGCGGTGGGCAGCCTCCAGACGGGGCAGTTGGAGTTGCTGCGGCAGGAGGATGGGGCGCTCGTCGCCGCGGTGGCGCCGGGCCCAGGGGTGTCCATTGTCGGGGGCAACACCGAGCGCTTCCGCGAGCAGGTGATGGGCGGCAAGGCGCCGCGCTTCCTGGTGGCGAGCGAGCGGCTGGGGCACGTCTTCATGTCGAGCCTGGGGCCGAACGTGGGGCCCAATCCCCAGCGCATGGAGGTGAGCGCGAACAGCGGTGTGTCGGTGGTGGAGCCCTCGCGGGGCACCTACGTGCGGCACCGGGGCTTCGGCGCGGGCGGCACGGAGGGGTTGGCGCTGGACGACGGCGCGGGACTTCTCTACGCGGCGGACGTGGGACTGGGGCTCGTGCGGGTGCTGGATGCGCGAGCGCTGGTGTCGGGGGACGCGCCCGCCCGGCGCGCGGTGCTCCAGGAGGTGACGGTGGCGCCGCCTGAAGGCACGCCGCGCATCCGTCCGCCGGAGGACTTCGGGGTCCGGGGCAGGGCGGGCGAGGCGCTCCATTCGGGCCCCAGCGCGCTGGCGCTGTCACCTGACGCGCGCACGCTGTATGTGCTGAACCGCTTCACCCGGACGGTGGCGGTGGTGGACGTGCGCGAGGCGAAGGCGGGCAAGACGCGGGTGGTGCGTCAGCTTCCGGTGGAGACATCTCGCGCGCAGGCCAAGCGCCGGCTGGGGCAGGTCCTCTACTACGCGGACCTGGGGCGCACGGGCATCACCTGTGACGGCTGCCACATCGAGGGCCATACGGGAGGCATCTTCTACGAGAAGACGCAGCCCAACCGCATCTACCGCTCCACGACGCTGCGAGGCAGCCGCGACACGCCGCCGTACTTCACTCCCGCCAGCCACATCAGCCTCGTGGACACGGTGCGCTTCGTGGGCGCGCGCAACCGCTTCCGCAACCCGGACCCGTCGCCGTCGGAGGTGGAGGCGCTGGCCCTCTTCAACGCGCTCATCGTCACCCCGCCCAACCCCCATCGCGGCGAGGATGGTGCCCCGCTGGAGACGGTGGCGTTGCCAGACGGAAGGGTGGGGCGGCCGGCGCGAGGCCGCGCGCTGTTCGAGGGCAAGGGCGCCTGTGCGACGTGTCACCCGGCGCCGCTCTATACGTTGGACCAGGACCTGGCCACGCGGGGCCGGTACCTCGAGGTCGGCACGCCGGTGGCGCTGCCGCTGAGACTGGAGCAACAGGACCTGGTGCCCGGCGCGGCGACGCCTTCCCTGGTAGGGGCGTGGGACGTGTGGCCCCTGCTGACGAGCGCCACCGCCGGTTACGGGGTGAAGGACAACCGGCTCGTGGTGGAGACGCGCTTCGCGCTGCGCGCGCTGCTGGAGACGTCCGGGCCCCAGCATGGCGATGCCCGCGCGCTCACGCCGGAAGAGTGCGATGACCTGTTGGCGTTCCTGCTCACGCTGTAGGCCGTCACCTGGCTGCCCATACCCGGAGGACACAGGGATTCACGGCGCCTCTGGGTGTCTCCGGCCCGTTCCACGGGGGGCCGAATTGTCGGTCCGTGCTGTGCCACTTGAGCGGTGCTTACAGGCTTCGTGTCACCAGCGCTTGCGTTGTCACCGGGGCCTAAGGTGTAGAATCGGACTGATGCGCGCCCTCACGCGGTCCGTCTGGCTCATTCCCGTGCTGTTGCTGTCGTGTTCCGACGCGGGCCTCTACGCGCTCAATGGCCGGGGCCCTGGCGGGAAGGACCGCGCCAGCTTCGCCGGTACCGTCTGCGTTCCGCTCGCGGGCGGCGAGGCCTTTCCCACGAAGGTGATTTTCGCGCTCCAGGGCGGCGAAGGCGTCGAGCGCGAGGTGGTGGGTTACGCGACCGAGGCGCTGTCCACGCTCTCCAGTCGCTTCTCCGGTCCCTTCGTCCACTTCGGCCTCGTCGCGTACCACACGGTGGCGACGGGCCTGCTGGGCAGCTTCTCGGATGCGTCCGACTTCCAGGCCGCTCTGCCGCGCTACGCCACCTACCAGGAGTCCGGCCCGGTGAGCGTCCGCGCCGCCCTGCGGCTGGCCAAGACGCTGCTGTCAGGCGACATGCAGACGTCCTGCCGCGGCGAGGTCGCCCGCACGCGCTACGTCATCGTCGTCGTGGTGCGCAGCCAGGACACCAGCTGCGCCAACCCGGCCTTCAACGTGGGGCTCGACTCGCGTTGCAGCGCGCTGGGCAACACGTCGGCGTGCAGCCAGTGTGAGCTCACCGCCGTCACCGGTGAAATCAAGGCGCTGGCCTCGCAGTTCAGCGCGGGCGAAGTGGTGGTGCAGCCCATCTACGTGCGCGGCGAGACGCCAGACCCCATCACCCGCCAGCACGTGGCCGCCATCGCCAACGCTGGCGGCACCGAGCCGCTGGAGACGGACGCGGCGGGCCTGTCGGGCACCCTCACCAACATCCAGTACGCCGCGCGGACCAACACCCTCAAGCTCAAGCGCTTCTTCGCCTACAACCGCAACGTGGTGGTACGCGCCGGGCAGGTGCTCGTCGACAGCGACGGGGACGGCCTTCCCGACGAGGATGAGGTGCTGATGGGCACCGACCCCCTGCGCCAGGACACGGACCAGGACGGGTTGATGGACGGTGTCGAGGTTCGCATGGGCCTGGACCCGCTCCAGCCCGACGTCATCAACGGCTGCAACGTGTCCCTGGACGAGGACGGCGACCGGCTCAACACCTGCGAGGAGCGCGTGCTGGGCACCAACGCCTGCATCGGCGACACGGATGGGGATGCGCTCCCGGACCTGGTGGAGGCGCTGGCGATGACGAACCCGCTCATCCCCGAGGACCTGCTCGACACGGACCGCGACGGCATCACCAACGTGGCGGAGGTGGAGGCGCACGGAGACCCGCTCAGCGCCGACCTCGACTTCCACCGCGAGCGCGGCTACGGCTACGAGCTGGTGGAGACCACGCCCACCGTGGATGGCCGCAGCTGCTACCAGGTCCGCGTGGAGAACGTCACCGTCGTCCCCACCCGCGAGCGGCCACACCCCTTCATTCCGGGCGAAGTCATCAAGGCGGGCACCAACGAGGTGTACCTCTACCTCCAGGCCGGCCGGGACAATGATCCACGGGGCGCGGGCATCGGCTCGCTCCTCATCCAGGAAATCCAATACAGCGAAGAGGGGGGCCGCCTGCCGGCGGGCATCATCCCCCTGGAGCCCGACACCTTCATCCCGGGGACCTGAAGCCCTCCCTTGGATGTGGGGTCTACCCCTCGCCTCCACTGGGGAGTCCCCCCCACATCTTCTGTTCGACGCGTCCCTGCTTGTGCCCAACCCGCTGACATTCCAGGGCTTCTCCCAAGTGTCTGGTACGGATCGTTCCTTGCTAGGCGTCCGGTGTTGAAAGGAGTCACCATGACACGCGCTCGTTTCGCTTCAGTCCTCACGCTGGGGGCTTTCCTCGTCTTCAGCCCCGCCGGGGCGCTGGCTCAGTCCAATAACAACCCCGACAACCCGGAGTGCCTGGGCGACCGGTGCGGCATGCCGCTGGAGGTCGGCGGTGGCTGTGGTTGCGGCGCGGGCGGCAGCATCTGGGTGAACTACACGGACGACGGCGACACGCTGTCGTACACGGACGACGCGGACGGCGACGGCCGCGCGGATGACCGCGACAATTGTCCCTTCGTCTCCAACCGCGACCAGGCGGACGACGACGGTGACGGCGTGGGCAACGCCTGCGACAACTGCCCCACGCTCTCCAACTTCCAGCAGCGCGACGCGGACGGCGACGGCATCGGCGACGACTGCGACCCGGACCAGGACAACGACGGCCGCCCCAACGCGGAGGACAACTGCCCGCTGGTGCCCAACCCGAACCAAGAGGACCTGGACAAGGACGGCCAGGGTGACGTCTGCGATCTGGACGACGATAACGATAGCTGGCTCGACGGCGAAGACAACTGCCCCCGATTCGCCAATGTCGATCAGACGGTGATGCCCGAAGACATCACCGTGTGCCGCGTGGACGCGGACGGCGACAACATCTCCGACAGCAGCGACAACTGCCCCGGCGTGCCCAACCCCGACCAGCGTGACACGGACGGTGACGGTGTCGGCGACGCGTGCGACCCCGACATCGACGGCGACAGCGTGCTCAACACGCAGGACAACTGCCCCGCCGTCGAAAACCGCGACCAGCGCGACGACGACCGTGACGGCATTGGCGACGCGTGCGACACGCGCTACTGCCTGGTGACGAACCCCGAGCGCCCCGACGACTGCCTGGACCCGAAGTCGCCGTTCACCGTCAGCGCCGGTGGCCTGTTCCGCACGGACAAGGCCGGCATCACCATCCGCCCGCCGCTGTTCGCCAACCGCAACGGCGCGGCCATGGAGTACGAGTGGGTGGTGGTGAAGCGTCCCTCGGGTTCCACCGCCGTGGTGGAGCGTCCTCAGGGCGCGGTGACGCTCAGCCGCGACTGGCAGTACATGTACGTCGACGGCAGCGTGCCCACCTTCGTTCCGGACAAGAAGGGCGAGTACCAGCTCCAGCTGACCGCGCGCCTGGCCTTCTCCGACCGCGTGTTCCCCGACCAGCGCGTGTCCGCCTCCACCCTCACGGTGCTCGTGGGGGATGACTCGGAGGAGGGCAACAACTGCAGCTCGGTGCCCGCGGGCTTCAGCGCCACCGCCCTGGGCGCCGCGCTGCTCAGCGTGCTGATGCGCCGCCGCCGTCCCCAGCAGTAACCTCGCAGTCCCCCCCTCCAGGAGGTCCCTTCCGCATGCGCCGCTTCGTTCGTACCTCGCTGCTCGCGGCGGGCCTCCTGGCTTCGGGCCTGTGGTCCTGTTCGGACGCCATGCTCGAATCGAGGGTGGATGCGCTCTCCAACCTCGATGACCGGCTGACGCTCCAGGGGCGGGTGTGCACGCGCCCGCCCAGCCCCTCCGGCTTCCCGGTGAAGGTGGTGGTGGTCATCGACGAGTCGGGCAGCATGTGCGTCTCCGACCCGCCGGGCTCGCAGCTCGACAACGGCTTCTGCCAGCGCCGGGAGATTCTGGACATCATCCCGGAGGGCGTCACCGAGCCCGCGCGCGTGCGCGCCCTCAAGCGGCTGGTGCAGCAGTTCCGGGAAGTGAATGCGCAGGGCGGCAACGTGCAGGTGTCCGTCGCCCCCTTTGAAACGAACGTGCGCAACGTCTGGCCGCCCACCACGACGGGGGACCGCTTCGCCCGGCCGGACAACAACATCGACAGCTACATCGAGGGCCTGCAGAGCCAGCTGGGCAAGGGCACCGACTACCAGGGCGCCCTGTCCTACGCCTACAGCCTCATCTCCAGCGACATCAACGCGGTGGCGCAGTCCAACCCGGAGCTGCTGCCGCGCACGCGCTACGTCGTCGTCTTCCTGACCGACGGCACGCCGTATCCGCGCTGCTCGGCCACCGACAACCTCAGCGTCTACGCCGACCCGGACAACCCGGACCTGACGTGGGCGGACTCGCTGAGAGACTTCTGCAACCTCACCAACACCACGGACCAGATTGATGGGTTCGAGGTGGGGACGGACCGCAACCAGAACTACCAGCTGTTCAGCTACGTGCGGCGGCTGATGGAGTTGAAGGACCAGTACAACGTGGGCGATTTGCGCATGCACACGGTGCTGCTCTTCAACCAGGAAGCGGTGCGGGCGTGTGGCCCCATCTGCCAGGACATCTACGGCGTGTACCCGGGCGTGGAGCCGGCGCGCTATCCGGAGGCCGCGAAGAAGATCGCCGCGTGGCTGCTGCGGCGCTTCGCGGACATCGGCAACGGCGTGTACCAGGAGTTCAACGACACGGGCGAAATCTCCAACCTGGGCCTGGGCGCGCTGGACTACTCGTCGTTCGCCTCGCGCAACGTGATGAAGACGCTGATGGTGGAGTCGCTCAGCTCCGCGCCGGGTGACACCGGCCGCGTGCTGGACAGCGATGGGGACGGGGTGCCGGACTCCATCGACAACAGCTTCACGCTGAAGACCAACACCTTCGTGGCGGACAGCGACGGCGACTGCCTGGATGACGGCTTCGAATACCGCCGCGAGGACCAGGGCTTCCGCGCCGCCAATGATTTGGACGCGCGCGGGTGCAACCCGGCCTCGCCGCTGACGCCCAACTGCGTCTGCCGCGACACGGACGGTGACGGCCTGTCCCAGTTCGCCGAGGACTACCTGCGCACGCGCACCGGCATCGTGGACAGCGACGGAGACGGCGTGCCGGACGGCCTGGAGGCGCGCTGGGGGCTCAACCCGCTGGAGAACAGCGTGTCGGGCCTGGACACGGACGGTGACGGCATCCCGGACGCCCAGGAGCTGCGCGCGGGAAGTAATCCCACGCGCCGCGACAAGGCCTTCCACGAGCGCTTCGGCTACCAGTACGAGACGCGCATCGCGGAGGTCCGTCCCGACGGCAGCCTCTGCTACGACTTCACCGTGTCCAACCTGCAGCTCGTCACGCCGCCGGACCGCGCGGGCGTGAAGCAGGGCTACAACCTCTTCAAGGTGTGGTTCGCCGAGGCACCGGAGAGTGGCGTGAGCACGGACTACGGCGTGTGGCGCACCGCCTGCGCCTGGGCGCAGTATGCGCCGCCCAGCGTGCGGGTCCCGGTGGGGCCCGAGCTGACCTTCGAGGATGCTGACTTCCGCCGGCCCGACACCTTGAGCAACCCGTGGAACAACCAGAACGACTGCGTCGGAATCCCGCCCTCGGGGAGCGCCAATCCGTGAGCCGCGTTGTCCGAGTCCTGGCGGGCGTCCTGGTGGCCGTGGCGATGGTGATGGCGTGTACGGATTCCTATCTGTACGACCCTCGCCGTGACACGGAAGTGCCGGTGGACCGGGCGGTGACGTTGGAAGGCCGCTTCTGCACCGTGGGCAGCAACGAGGTGGTGCGGCCCATCAAGCTGGTGGTCGCCATGGACGCCTCGCAGTCCATGCGGGTGAGCGACCCGGACGGCGCTCGCGCCACCGCGCTGGTGGAGCTCATCCAGAACCTGCCCAGGGACCCGGAGGTGCACCTGGCGGTGATGCTCTTCGCGGGCAGCACCACGGCCTTCCTCACGCAGCAGCCGGGCAACCCGCCCCAGGACGGCTTCGTCCAGGTGTCCTCCATGGATGACGCCACGTTGCGGCGCCTGTCCGAGCAACTGCTCACCTTCCGCAACCCCGACACCTCGCCGAACCGGGACTCGACGGACTTCGTCAAGCCGCTGTCGGACATCTACTCGCTCATCAACACGGACATCGCGCGCAGCCGGCTGGACCCGGGCGGTGCGCAGGCGCTGGCGCAGGCGCGCTACTCCGTCATCTTCCTGTCGGACGGCAAGCCCACCAACGACCAGGACGACGAGTTGCTCCGGGGCGACGCGGTGGTGCGCATTCGCCAGCTGCGGGATTTGGTGGAGGACGTGCGCGTCAACACCGTGCACGTCTTCAACCCCACGCAGCCGGTGTCCTCGGTGTGTGACTTGTCTGGTGATGGGGGCTGCCCGCTGCTCATCATCAACCAGAACGCGGACCGGCTGGAGCAGATGGCCTCGCTGGGCGGCGGCAACTTCCGCGACTTCCGCAACAACGAGCCCATCAACTTCCTGGACTTCACCTTCGGCCAGGTGCGCCGCGCCTTCATCGTGAAGGAGATGGTGGCCTTCAACTTCTCCGCGCCGCCAGGCAGCCCGGTGGGCGAGGCGGACTCGGACGGTGATGGCCTGACGGACGCGCGCGAGCTGGAGCTGGGCACGGACCCGCACAAGGTGGACACGGACGGGGACGGCTTCAGCGACGGCGTGGAGGTGTACTTCCGCGACCGCGGCGTGGACTTCAACCCCACGCAGGAGGCCCTGCCCGACGGCGGCGGGCTGGACCGCGGCTGCCCGCCGGCGCTGCGCGGCGTGGACTCGGATTGCGACGGCCTGCTGGACTGCGACGAGCAGTTCGTGGGCACCAACGCGACGCTGGCGGACAGTGACCGGGACGGCGTGCCGGACGGCATGGAGTGGCTGGGCGGCACGCAGGGCGCCAGCAACGACTTGGACGAGGACCCGGACAACGACGGGCTGACGAACCGGATGGAGCTGCGGATGCACACCCGGCCGCTGGCGGTGGACACCGCGGACCTGTCGGTGAATGGCTACCGCTACGCCTTCGAGGCGGACGGCCCGCCGGACAACCTGGGCCGCCAGTGCTACCGCTTCCGCGTGGAGAACGTCCTGCTGGCCCCCACGATGGCGTCCGCGGACGACGCGGGCGTGGTGCAGCGCGGGGCGGGCTTCAACGACATCGCGATGTCCGTGGCCATGGTGCCCGGAGACGACCCCACCGCCCGGACGCTTGTCCGCACCTTCCGCGTGAATGACGTGCGCTACCCGGTGGGCGGCATCAAGTCGCCCGCCGACGGCGTCATCCGCGTGGAACCCGAGCAGTTCGTCGACGGCTGCCCCGGCCGCCCCGACGACGTGCCCCCGACGCCTTGAGAACCGACGCCATGCCCACCTCTGTCCGTCTGTTGCCGCTCGCGTTGCTCGTCCTCGTCGCCTGTTCGTCTGGAGGAGGCGAGACACCAGACGCGGGGACTCCCGTGGTGGAGGACCTGTGCAATTCGCGCGAGGAGGCGCTGACGCGGCCCGAGTGCGAACTCAAGCCGGGCGAGCCGCTGGAGCGCTTCCTGGCGCTGGACAGCGAGCCGCGCGCCGGTGACCAGGACTGGTACCGCATCGTCCTGCCGCCCGGCACCAACGCCCGCACGCTGCTGAACGTCAACGGGACGTACCTGGCGTCCAGCACCGCGGTGAATCTGTCCGTCACCATCCTGGGGCCGCTGCCGGACGGGAAGGAGGGCTCACTGGCGAAGAAGGAGGACAAGCACGCCCAGGGCGCGCCCCGTCCGGTGGACATCGTGTTGCCGCTGCGTGACGGGATGGAGAACCAGACGCTGCTGGTGCTGGTGCAGGACGCGCCAGACGTGCCGTCCCGGCCCAACTTCGACGCGCGCAACAAGTACCGGTTGACGGTGCGCATCGACCAGAACCCGGACGAGCAGGAGCCCAACGACACGCACGAGACGGCCACGCCGCTGGTGCTGACGCAGTCCGGGGAGATGCTGATGGGCGCCTCCACCGGCTATCTGGCCACCGACAACGACGTGGACCACTACGCCTTCGACCTGGCGGCGGGGAAGGTCGCCTACGTGCACATCAGCGCGCCCGACCTGGACTTCGTGCCCAACTGGCGCCTGTCCTACGAGCTGTGGCGCCCGGACTTCACGGAGAAGGAAGACGAAGGCGTGGTGCTGCCCCAGGTGCGCGGCGGCGAGCTGGCCACCGCGCGCAAAATCAAAGTGGAGCACGCGGGGCGGTGGACGCTGGTGGTGAAGGGCTACCGCGGCACCAATGACCGGGACACGGCCCAGGGAGACCTCGCGCAGCCCTACGAGGTGGAGGTTCGCGTGCTGGAGGAGGAGGACGCGCAGGACCGCACAACGACGGGCAATGACCGCGCGCAGGAGGCCACCGCGCGCAACCTCGTCAGCGCCACGCCCGGCGGCGCCGGCTCGTCTGTCTCCTTCACCGGCCGCCTGGGCTACATCCCCGACCGGGATTGGTACTCGGTGCGGCTGCCGGCCTTCAGCACCCCCACGTTGCTGCGCTACCGGCTGGTGCCGCTGGATACGGGGGGCCGCTTCCCCGCGCTGCCGGTGACGGCCTCGCGCGTGGTGCACGTGTTCACCCTGGTCGCCACCGGGGGCCCCCTGAGCGAGTCGCGGGAGAGCTGCGCCACCAACGCCGCCGTCTGCCCGCGCGACTTCTCGGAGAACCCCGACGCCCGGGGCCTGGTGGATCGCTTCTGCCGGCGCACGGATTTGCCCGCGCCCATGTGTCTGCACTCGTCTCGCGAGGAGGCCGTGGGCAACTCGCGCTTCACCGCCCTGAGCAACTTCCGGGGTGTCATCCCGGTTCCGGCGCATGACGCCGCGCTGATGTACTACTTCCTGGTGCAGGACAACGGCTCGTGGGTCGACGACAAGGACTACCGCCTGGAGGTGAGCTGGGATGTGGAGGATGCGGACGAGTTGTCTCGCTACGTCAATGGCGCGGAGGCGCCGGTGGCGCGGACGCTCGCGTCCACCACGGCCTTCCCGTCGCCGCCCGACACGGCGGAGTTCTCCGTCACGGGCCAGTTGTCGCACGGCCACGGCCGGCTGCGCAGCGGAATGGACCGCGTCAACGGGCTCGGGGTGCGTGGCCCGCTGGACTACGACGCCGTGCCTTCCGACGTGGACTCGTACGTGTTCGACCTGCCGTCGGTGCCTCCGCCGGAGGACCGGACGTGGCTGCTCCAGTGGGAGGTGGCGAAGCTGGCCGACGGTGGCACGCCGCACGGCCTGGCGCTGGACCTCACCTTCTGTGACGGCGATGCGACGGACGCCGGTGTTGGCACCTGCACGCCGGTGCGCACGGGCAACCGGGGGCCGCTGACGCTAGGCTACCGCTCGGACGCGCTGCGCGCCTGGCACACGCCGTCCAATGCGGGCACCAGCAGCCTGCAGCCGCTCTACCAGTTGGAGGACCGTCCCAACTCCACCGTCGTCACCCTGGCGCCCTATGCCTGCGGCTGCCTGGAGCGGCGCTTCATCCGCGGCGGCACCCTGCGCGTGGACGTGACGGCGTCGGAGCGGCTGGACTACGAGCGGGTGAACTACACGCTGCGCACCGGCCACGGGGACTATCCGCAGAGCTACCCGGTGGACGGTGGGACGACGGTGTCGTGCCCGGTCGTCACCGACGGTGGGACGACGCCGGACGGAGATGGCGGCGTCATCCAGAACTACGCCGGGGGCTGCAACTTCACCTACCAGCCATGATGCGGGTGGCGTCAGGGCGGGAGCGCTGGCTCCCGCCCGTCACGCGGTGGTCCGCGAGGACTTCAGGGCGCGACACCCAGCCCATTGAGGGTGATGACCTGCTTGGCGGCGTTGGCGGCGTTGGATTCGATGGTAATCGTGCCGTTGTATTCCGTGTCATCGGTGGGCCGGAAGGCCACCGTCAGGAAGGCGCGGTCATACGTCTCCAGCCGCAGCGGCGTGCCCGGGGTGAAGCCTTCGGGAAGCTGGAGCGTGAAGACACCCGGCGCGGACAGGGTGATGGCGGAGATGTCCAGCGGGTCCAGGCCGCGGTTCTGGATGGCGAGCGAGTTGAAGGTCGTCTGCCCGACGTAGGTGCCGTGTTCGAATTCGCGGTTGAACGTCAGCGCCGCGCGGTCGATGAAGAGTGTGGGCGCCTGGGGAAGCTCCGTCTCGTTCCCACAGCCAGCCAGGGCGAAGAAGATGATGGGGAGCCAACGGGTACGCAGTCGCATGGACATACACGCCTCGCATGAGGGTCTGAAGATGACGCCGGTTGTAACAGTGTTTGGCCGCAAGGCCCAGGCAGCAGCGGTGCTGCTTTTTGCGTCGCTTTGGGGCGCTTGCGACGGCACGCGTGAGGACTTCATTGGCGCGCGTGTGAAGGACACCTGCGGTGCGGCCTGGCCTGTGTGCGACCGCGTGGCGGGCTGTATTCTCGGCTCGGAAAGTTATTCAGAAGGCCGCTTCCCTGGCCGGCAGCAGCTCATCGTCCAATTGAAGGAAGCCTCCACCGTGAAGGTGAGCCTCTTCCTGGAGGACGTCACCGCGGCGGGAAGTGAAACCGTGATGCTCTTCCATGAAGAGGGCTGCCGTGCGCGCATCCGACGGGCCACGGAAGGCCGCGCGGTGCTGGACGTGATGGAGCGGCAGGGCGCCTTCACCGAGGAGGCGGAGCTCACCGGCGTGGGCGACCACCTTATCGAGTTCGAGTCCGACATGCAGGCGCGCTACATCGTCAAGGTGGACGTGACGCCGCTGCGCAATCGCTAGCGTCAGCCCTTGAGCTTGCGCACCAGGTGGTCCGCCACGCGGAAGCTGTTGGCGCTGATGGTGAGCGTGGACGGCACGCTGCCGCCGGTGGGCATGAAGCTGCCGTCCACCACATAGAGGTTGGGCACCTCGTGGGCGCGGCAGTCGCGGTCCAGCACGGACGTCGCCGCGTCGTCGCCGAAGCGGCAGGTGCCGTGCTGGAGGATGGACGTCTCACCGCTGGTGGTGCCGCGCCGGACGTCATCCGGGTCCAGGCGCAGGAGGACCTCCTCGCCGCGCTCCACCAGGAAACGCGTGGCCGCCAGGTCCATGGGGTGCCGGTCCACGGTGATGGCCGCCACGGGGATGCCGTAGCGGTCCTTCACGCCGTCCTCCACGCTGACATAGGTGCCAGCGGTGGGGAGGAACTCGGCGTAGACCTCGAACTGGAGGATGCGTGAGTCGCGGTACTCCCGCATCTTGTCTTTCAACGCCTTTCCGAAGAGCGCCTTCTCGCCCTTGCCCGCCAGCCCCACGGCCGCGTGGATGGGATTGGGGTGGGCCCACATGAAGCCCAGCGTGCCGCCCTTGCGGAAGCCGAACTGGGCGTCGGGCATCAGGTAGAAGTCCTGGAGGCTGCGGTTCACGAAGGGAGATGGGTCCTTCAGCCACGGCCGCGCGGCGGACTGCTTCGATAGGCGAAAGGTGGCGTGGGACTCACCGAACGAGCTGAAGGTGAGGTTGCGCCCCACCAGCCCGTTGCCGTTGGCCAGGCCTTTGGGGAATCGGCTGGAGGTGGAGTTGAGCAGCAGGCGCGCGCTCTCCACGGCGGTGCAGGACACGACGATGACCTTCGCGGGCTGCTCGCGCGTCACGCCGTCCGCGTCGATGTAGACGACGCTCCTCGCGCGGCCCTGCTTGTCCACCTCTACCGTGCGCGCCATGCAGCCGGGGCGCAGGTCCACGTTGCCGGTGGCCACGGCGGCGGGGATGAGGCTGGCGTTGGTGCCACTCTTCGCGCCTGTCTCACAGCCGTAGCTGCCGCACAGCGCGCAGTACGAGCACGGCGCCCGGCCCCGGTAGGGTTTGCTGAGGATGCCGCGCGCGGTGGGCAGCGAGTGCCAGCCCATGGCGCCGCACGCCTTGTCGATTTCCTTCGCCACCGGGTGCACGTCGAGCGGCGGCAGCGGGTAGGGGCCACTGCGCGGCTCGGCGAAGGGGTGGGGGACGGACTCGCCGGACACGCCCAGCTCCGCCTCGGCCTTGTCGTAGAAGGGCGCCAGCTCCTCATAGGAGATGGGCCAGTCCGCCACGGTGCTGCCGGGCACGGCGCCCAGCGTGGAGCGCAGCCGGAAGTCCACCGGCTTGAGCCGGTAGAAGAAGCCGCTCATGTGGACGGTGCCGCCACCCACGCAGTTGGCCGTCCACGCCGCGCTTGTCTTCTCATAGCGGCCCTTCGCGCCCTGGCGCACCAGGTGCGGCTCCTCCCACGGCACCGGCATGAAGAAGTTCCGGCGGCTGTTCAGGATTTCGTCGTGGATGAAGTCCTTGGGCTGGTAGTGCGGGCCCTTCTCCAGCAGCACCACGTTGAAGCCCGCGCGGCCCAGCTCCAGCGCCATGGGCGCGCCGCCCGCGCCGCTGCCGATGATGCAGACGTCCACTTCGGGCAGGCTCACCGGTGTACCCCACATTCACGCAGGCACTTGGGCCCGTCGTAGCCTTCGGGGGGCGCGGAGGCGACGGTGCCCACGGTGTCGAAGCCCATCAGCCGCCAGCCCACCTTGCCCTGGTTGCCGCCGTAGGACGGGTCCCCGAGGAAGCCCTCCAGCGTCATCACCGTCAGCAGCTCGAAGAAGTGCGCCTCGCCGCTGCGAGGCGGGCTGTCCTTGAAGAGGGTGAGCAGTTCGTCCTGCTGCTCGGCCGTCAGGGCGGCGAAGCCCTTCTGGTGCATGCGCTGGGCGCGGCGCTCCAGGGCCGCCACGCCGGAGAGGAAGTCCTCGCGCACGGGCTCCAGCTCAGGTGTCTGGAGGATGCGGTCGATGTAGACGGGGACGTTCGCATCGAGGGCGCCCGGGTCTTCATCCCGGGGGAGGATGCGCTCGGTGGCCGCGGCCACCACCGCGTATTCGAAGGAGGAGAAGGTGCGCGGGGCCTGGCCGTCCTGCTTCGCCGCCAGCGGACCGGTGTCGGAGGGAGGCGCCTTCTCTTGCGATTCGGAGGAGCGCTTGCAGGCGGGGCCGAGCAGCACCACACCTCCGCCCAGGAAGGTCAGCCGCTGGATGAGGGAGCGCCGGGACAGGCGCCCCCGGTTGGAATGCGCACGTGTCATACGGCGCGCGAGCCTAGCGCACGCAGGCTCTTCGCGCTGTCTTCATGAAACATGCTCGGTTGCTCCCCGCCGCGCGGCGCTGGCGTAGGATGCCGCCACGACGTGCAGGGCCGACAACACACGAGGAGTGGCACATGAAACGGCATGCCTGGGCTCTGGGCCTGGTGCTCGCGCTGGGGTGTGGCAAGGACAGCAACCCGACGCCCCCTGACGCGGGCGGTAACCCCGACGGCGGTCCGATCGACACCTCGGCCTTCGCGAAGTTCGTGGTGGATTCGAGCGAGGGACAGTTCGACCCCATCTCCTCCATCGCCATGGCCGTGGGTCCGCAGGACCGCATCGGCATGGCGTACTTCGTCCGCACGGGGACGATGACGTACGAGGTCGAGGACTCGGACCTGATGTACCGCGAGTTCAACGGCGGGCAGCTCGGCCCGGCGGAGCGCATCGCCACCGTACAGCGCGTGTACGGCGTGTCCGTGGCCTTCGGGCCGGATGGGCAGCCGGTGGTGACGTACCTGGGCGGCGGTTCGGATGACACCTCGTACTGGTTCCAGAGCGACCTCGCGGTGTCCTATCGCAGCGCCTCCGGCGCGTGGACGGAGCGCATCGTCGTGCGGCGCTCCGATGAGGCCCAGCCCGTCAACCCCGCCCTGGACCAGGGCTTCCTGGTGGGGCTCAATCCCGCCATCGTCTTCTCGGGGAGCGAGGTTATCGTCGCGTACCGGGACGGGAAGCTGGGCAGCACGGAGCGCCAGTCCTATGCGAGCAGCGACCTGGAGGTCGCCAGCGGAGGCCCCACGACCTGGCAACGCCGGGTGGCGGTGGGCTCCGGCGATACCAAGCTGGGCTACGGAGGCCACATCGCCATGGTGATGGCGGGGGCGCAGCCGGCCCTGGTGCATGACAAGGCCCCGGAGGCCGCGCATGCCACCGGCACGGACGTGCACTTCCAGCGGCGCAACGCGGACGGGCTCACCTGGACGCCGCCAGTGCGCGTGCAGGCGGTTCCCAACACGCAGCTCGGGGCCTCGCTGGCGCATGACTCGGTCGAGGGGTTCGGCATCGCCGTGCTGAACAGGAACTCGAACGCGCTGACGTACACGGAATGCGCTGACACCTCCGCGACGTCCTGCACGTCCGAGCGGGACTGGTCCATGCCGGACCCCGTGTTCAACAGCGGCACGGGCGGCTGGTATCCGTCGCTGGCCTTCGACCCGGTCCACCATGAGCCGTCCATCGCCTTCTACATCTGCGCCGCCGAGTCCAGCCGCAATGACACGAGCTGCAACCCGAACGACGACGCGTTGGTCATCTCCACGCGCATCCAGGGCATCTGGCGGGAGATGCTGGTGGACGCCGGCGGTGGCTGGTCGCCGAAGCTGGCGTACCTGTCCAATGGCAAGCGCGTCGTCCTGTACCGGGCGCCGGTGGTGGCGCAGGACAAGGGCGTGCTGAAGCTCGCGGTGGAGCGATGACGCGCGCGGTCCGCACGCTGGCGGCCGTGGGCCTCTCGGTCCTGATGGCCGGAGCGGGGCTGGCCGCGTGCGGCCTCGCGGACAACTCGCTGGCCGGCAGCGTGTCCGAGCTCTTCCCGCTGGAGGTGTCCCGCGTGGAGGTGCTGCGCAACGCGGAGGCGTTCCAGGTCAGCTACTACCGGAACAACGACCTGGACGTGGACCTGGTCGTCCGCCTCACGGTGTCCACCGAGGGGCTGGACCTGCGTCCTGGGACGAAGGTGAACCTCGCGGGCACCACGCCGTCGGGACAGGCGCGGGCCACGGTGGTGCACCTCAACGCGGGCGAGCCCGCGCGCGTCTTCGGGCCGGTGAACAAGGGTGACTTGCAGCTGGAGTCTGGAGGCAACCCGGGCGAACCCACGCGCGGAGACTTCTCCATGTCCTTCAGCCGGGGTGACGGCTTTGGCGCCGGCCGCAACCTGGAGGGCACCTTCTCCGTGGTGGCGCAGGACGCGAGCTTCGGCCCGGAGCCAGGCGAGCTGCTCGACGGCGGCGTTCCTCCCGACGCGGGCACGCCTCCCGAATAGCGGGAGGGGCCGGAGCGCGTCGGGCGCGCTGCTGTTCGGAAATGTCGGGGGTTTTGGTGCCGCGAATGTCCCGACATTTCCGAACAGTGAGCCGTGGACGTGCTGGCTACTGGGCCACGCAGGTGTTGCTGGCCAGGCCCTGGGACACGGAGGCCTGGGCCACGGCGTGCTGCGCGAGCGCCTGCGCGCCACCCTCTTCGTACACGCGGCGGGCCACGGCCAGCGCGTCACGGGCGTGGACCGTCAGCGTGGTGCCGGCGGCATCCGTCACCGCCACCGCGCCGTCCGTCGCCTCCTGGGCCTGGATGAGCATGGCGCCGGCGTCGTCGCGGACCACCATGCCGTCCTCGAGCGGCTCGAAGTAGCGGACCATCGTCTCCTGGCCCTCGCGCGCCAGTTCCATGCGCATGACGCCCGTCTCCACGTCACGCGACAGGCGCAGCGTGTCGGTGGGGCTCAGCTTGACGATGCGGGTGGTCTCCGGCGCGCCGTCCACGCTGGCGACGGGGTTGCTGCCCGTCCAGAACTCGATGCTGTTGATGACGATGGCGTCGATGAACGCGCCCAGTCCGTAGACGGGGATGATGGTGAGCACGAGGAACATCAGCCACTGCACGAACTTGTTGCCGGAGATGTTCTTGTTGAAGTTCCAGATCTTCTGCGTGAGCTGGAACTGGCCGAAGCAGCCGGTGGCGTGCATGGACATGAAACCGGCGAACAGCATGGCGAGCCAGGGGGACGGACGCTTCATTCTTTGACGTCTCCTAGAGGGGGGAGGCTTGACTCCCAGTGCGCCGCGAACATGCCACGGCGCGCACTGCTGTCACGAGCCCCTTCCACACTCCGTCCGCTGTTTGCCAGTCCGACGCGCCAGACGCCTGCGGGTGCCTCAGTCCGTCTCGCTCTGAACGAGTCCGTACTTGTGGAGCAGCGAGTACAGGTGCTTCCGGTCCAGCTCGGCCTCGCGGGCGGCGCGGGCGATGTTGCCTTTAGCGCGGCCCAACAGCCGGGTGAGGTACTCGCGCTCGAAGGCGCGGATGAGCTCGTCCTTGCAGACCTTGAAGGGGCCGGTGAACTCCACCGGCAGAGAGTCCCCGGCGGCGGCGGGGACCTCGCGGGTGAACTCGCGCAGCAGGGTGTCCCCGGCCAGCTCGGGAATGTCCACCATGTGCCGGGCGCGCTCCAGGGCATTGCGCAGCTCGCGCACGTTGCCCGGCCAGGTGTGCCCGGTGAACTGCTCGCGAATCTTCTCCGGCAGCCGGGGCCACAGGCCTTCGCCCGCGAAGGCATCCACCAGCAGGGGGATGTCCTCCTTGCGGTCTCTGAGGGAGGGCAGGCTGACGGTGAAGACGGAGAGGCGGAAGTAGAGGTCCTCGCGGAAGCGGCCCGCCTGCGTCTCCGCCCACAAGTCCTTCTTGCTGGCGACGATGATGCGCGCGTCGAAGGAGATGGGGGAGGAGGCGCCGAGCCGGCGGAACTCCCGGTCCTCGATGGCGCGCAGCAGCTTGGGCTGCAGGTCCAGGGCGAGGTCGTCGATTTCGTCCAGGAAGAGGGTGCCGCCGTTGGCGCGCTCCAGGCAGCCGATGCGCTGGCTCACCGCGCCGGTGAAGGCGCCCTTCTCATGGCCGAAGAGCTCGCTCTCGATGAGGGAGTCGGACACGCTGGCGCAGTCGAAGACGACGAGCGGCCCGCCCGCGCGGGGACTGAGCTTGTGGGTGGCCTTGGCGGCGGCGCCCTTGCCCGAGCCCGTCTCACCGACCAGCAGCACGGTGGAGTCGGTGGGCGCGATGCGCTGGAGCAGCGCGAAAATCTGCCGCATGGGCAGGCTGCGGCCCACCAGGTCGCCCAGCCGGTCCTCCAGGATGGGCTCGACCTGGACCGGGGAGACCTGGGGACTGAAGCGCAGGCGCACGTCGCCGACTTCCAGCAGGGCGCCAGGGCGGAGGAAGGCCTCACGCACCTGGGCACCGTCGAGGAAGGTGCCGTTGGTGGAGCCCAGGTCCTGCACGAGGAAGCGGTCCCCCTGGCGGCGCACCACCAGGTGGTTGCGGCTCACGGTGGGGTGGTCGATGACGACGTCATTGTCCGGGGCCTTGCCCACGCGGAGGGCTTCATTGGCCAGGGGGAAGACGGTGCCGGCGCGCTCGGTGTCCAGCAGGACGAGGTGGAAGAGCTGGGCGGAGAGCCGTTCCCCTTGAGTCCGTGCGCCAATGACGGTGTGAGAGGGGATGGGTGCGGGGGGCAGGGCGGGCATGGCCGGCGGGGATTCTAGACGGCTTCGCGCCTCGTGGTGACTTCCTGTCCCTCAGGATGATGCCCGCCCAGCAGCCGGCTAGGCGGGGACCGGTCGGGGCGGCAGGGTGGGCATCCGGTGCAGGGCCGAAGCGGGCTGCCCACGGCCCGCTGTCGCCGCACGGAGACACATGAAGGAGGTCGGCCCGCCCCGGTTCGACCCGGGGTGTCCTGGCCGGCGGCGACGTCGGCGCTCGATTTGGACGCTATCGGCGGGCGGCGTGGCGGCTTAGGACGCGGGGCAGCGAACCTGGAGGACTCTGTGATGACGGATGTGCGCCCCGAGGCGAAGCCCGTACAGAGGAATCGTGACGAATTGATTGATGCGCTGCGACAGCACCTCGCGGGCACCTTTCGCTGGGCTGGCGCGAGCGTGGTGCTGGGGGGCCTGGCGGTGCTCTATGGGTGGTCGTCGTTCCAGCAGGAACTGGATGCCGGAAGACACAGATGGCCGTTCAGTGCCCAGCTCCCGGTGTGGGGGAGCCTGCTCGTGGTCATCGGCCTGCTCGCCTTCTGGCTGGCGCCTCGCTACACGCGGAGGCTGGTGCGAAGCGTGGAAGCCGATGTGCGGGTTTCGCTGCTGATGACGGTCGAGCGGAAGGAGTTGCCCGGAGACGACAACGATGTCTTGTTCGTCGCCACCCTGTACACCCCGAAGCAACAGCGCGTGGTGCTTCAAAACGTGCATTTTCGTCAGGGGTACAAGCCGCTGGCGTATCCCTTCGAGGAAGGCGTTTCCCTGGCGCCGGTGCAGGTGTACGGCAGGCCCGGCCGGGGCCCCATCGTCATCGACGCGGGCTGGGCGTTCCTGCTGCCCGCCAACCTGACGTACCCCTGGTACAAATAGGAGCGGCCGCTCCCTTGGAACGAAGCGGCCGCCACGGCCCTGTCGCCAGGTGTGGCTAGTCCCCGGAGTAGACGCCGATGGTGCCCGGCATCACGGTGCCATCGCTCAGCGTGGTGCCCTGGAAGGCCACCAGCATGCGGCGCCGCGGGCCGGAGCGGTCCACCTGGATGTCCGGCACGCGCATGCTGGACAGTTCTCGCCCGAGCACGGAGAGGCCGTAGTGGGAGACGGAGCCGCCCCGGACACGGGAGAGGCCGCCGCCCCAGCTATGACCGGCCCAGATGCTGCCGTTGGCCGGGTCCGCCGCCACGCTGGCCACGTGCGGCGCGGCCAGCTCGTTCTTCAGCGTACGCACCACCTGACCGCTGTCGTTCAGCTCCGCGAGGCCGTGGCCGAAGGAGCCCACCCACGCGGAGGTGCCCACGACGGCGATGCCGGAGACCAGGTCATCCGTGCGCTGCTCCGGACGGGAGTAGCGCTCCTCGCCCACCGCGTCCTTCCAGATGTCGATGCGGTTCCATGCGGAGGCTCGGGACTCCGTCCGCGTCTGGCCCTCCCAGAAATCGTTCGCGACGGTGCCGTAGAAGTAGCGCGTCGTCCGGTTGGCGCCGCCGACCCAGACATCGCCGTCCGGACGCACGCCCAGGCCCCAATACGCATCCGTGAGCAGCGCGGGCTGAACCCTCCACCGGCTCCGGTCCTCTCCGTACTGGGCCCGGTCCGCCGTGGGGTTCGTGTAGATGTACGCGTTGATGCCCGGGTGCGAGTGCTCCTCCACGCCCCAGCAGTGGAACTGCCCGTTGCACGTCGGGTCGCCCCGGTAGTCCGCATCACCGCGGGCGAGGCCGTGGTTGGCGCCAAACCAGACGCTGTTGGTTTTCGCGTCATAGGCGATGCGCCAGATGTTGCAGAGCTTCTCGCGGCCTCGCAGTTCGGCGTCGACGACGTTCGGTCCCGAGAAGATGTCGTAGTGCACGACGTCGAGCGTGCCGTCCGCGCGCAGTGCGACACGGTCGGCGTCACCGCTCTTGTATCGCGCGGGGTCCGGCGCGTTGCTGTCCCAGTTGTTCTCGCAGTGGAGCGCGCCGTCGCCCGGCATGCCCTCGTAGCCGACGAAGACGGTGTCGTTCCAAGCGCCCGCGACAGAGATGACCTTGAGGTACTTCGGTCCCGGCGGCGCGCTGCCGTCCGGCATGTAGCCGTACGGGCGCAGGCCTTCCGCCATCGTGTAACGCCGGAAGGTGCGCTCACCCTTCTTCATGAGGAAGAGCCCTTCTTCGCCGCCCGCCACCCAGATGTTGCCGGATGCGTCCGCGCTCACGCCGTGGATGAAGCGGGGGCCGCCCGCCTCGCGGCCGAAGAACTCCCAGTTCGCCGCGGAAGGCGTGGGCAGGGGCACTTCCACGGGGCCCCCGTCCGGCGTGCCACCGTCGTCATCCGGCGTACCCGAATCCGGCGTGCCACCGTCGTCGTCCGGCGTGCCCGAATCCGGTTCTCCCGCGTCGGGCTCGTCCGGTGTCCCTGAATCCGGCGTGCCCGAGTCCGGCGTGCCTGCATCGCCTTCCGGGGCTTGGGGGGATTCCGAGGGCGGGACGTCCAAGTCCTGTCCGTCCGTCGTGCCACTCCCCGAGCCACAGCCCGTCCACACCCAGCCCGCCATGAAGAGCGCGCCCGCCCATCCCCATCCGCGCTTCATCTCGTCACCGTCCCCTGCTGAAAAGCCGATCGGCCCGAAGTGGGTCGTCGTGTTCAATCCCCGTTCGTTGGCAAGGACGGTGCCAGCACGAGCAGCCTTGAAGCGCGGCGTGTCCGTTGGGCGCCAGACACGATGTGGGTAATCCGCTTCCCAGCGTGCGTACGGGCCTGTCCCGGGCGAGGCCGGATTCGTGCTACTTCCTTCCTCGAATGGGTGGTCATGACGCGCGGGGCCGGATGCCACTTTCTCTTGTCGGTCAGGAGCCGGACCTCCTGTTCTACACACGTCAGGCGGCCGAGCATGGCGGGCCCGTGCTGGTGTTGGGAGCCGCCAATGGCCGGGTGGTGTGGGCGCTGGCGGGACATGGCCATGACGCCGTGGGCGTGGACCCTTCGGAGGTGATGATTCGCTCCGCCGAGGAACAGCGGAGCTCGGAACCCGAGGACGTCTCACGCAGGGCGCGCTTCCAGGTGGCGGACCTCCGCTCGCTGCGCCTGTCCGAGCGCTTCCCACTGGTGCTCGCGCCCCAGCACGCGTTGGGGCTGATGCCGGGAAAGGATGACTTGGAGGCGTTGCTGGCCACGGTGCGCCACCACCTCACGCCGGACGGCTCCTTCGTCTACGACGTGCTCAACACGCCTCGCGAGCCGGTGCTCCCCCGGGACGACGAGGCGCCCAGCGCCGGCCTGGAGCCCCGCCGCCCGCTCTTCACCCTCCACCTGCGCGAGCGGCGTGCGCCCGGTGGGCCCAGCCCCATCCGCCGCCTCAAGCTGCGGCACTTCACGCCGGAGGAGCTGGACGCGGCGCTCACCGCGGCGGGGTTGGTGCCGCGCGAGCGCTACGGCCGCTTCGACGGCAAGCCCTTCGACCTGGAGGACTCGCGCCACATCGGCATCGCCGGACCGTGAGCGCCCGTCAGCGCTCGAAGCGGTAGCCCAGTCCGCGCACGGTGAGGAAGTGGCGGGGGGCTTCCGGGTCGGGCTCGAACTTCAGGCGCAGCTGGCGCATGAAGTTGTCCACGGTGCGGGCGCTGCCTTCGTAGTGGTAGCCCCAGGCGCCGGACAGCAGCTCCTCGCGGGTGAAGGTGCGCCCCGGGTGCGCGAGGAAGTGCGCCAGCAGCTTGAACTCCTGCGCGGTGAGCTCCACCGGCGTCCCTGCGCGCGCCACCGTGCGGGCGGCCATGTCCACGCTCACGTCGCCGAATGTCACCGGCGGCGGCGAGCCCGCCCCTGCGGACGGGTAGCGCCGGCGCAGCACGGCTTTGATTCGGGCCAGCAGCTCCTGGAGGCCGAACGGCTTCACCACGTAGTCGTCCGCGCCCAGGTTGAGGCCGACAATCTTGTCCGTCTCCATGCCCTTGGCGGAGAGCACGACGACGGGCGTGTCCCGGCCGCGCTGGCGCAGTTCCTTGAGGACCTCGAAGCCGTTGAGCTCCGGCAGCATGACGTCCAGCACCACCAGGTCCGGCGACTCGTCCAGCGCGCGCGCCAGTCCAGTGCGGCCATCCTGGGCCTGGAGCACCTCGTAGCCCTCGAAGCGCAGGTTCATGGACAGGCCCGTGAGGATGGACAGGTCGTCCTCCACGACCAGGATGCTCCGTGTCTTGTCGCTCATGCCTTCCCCGCCGGCAGGTGGATGGTGAACCGGCTTCCCTTGCCTGGCTCGCTCTGCACGGAGATGCGGCCTCCGTGGGTTTCGATGATGCGCCGGGTAATGGCCAGCCCCAGCCCGCTGCCTTCCGTCCTGCGCGTCAGCAGGTTGTCCACGCGATAGAAGCGCTCGAAGATGCGCTTGCGCTCCTTGGGAGCAATGCCCAAGCCGTTGTCCTCCACCGACAGGTCCACCCACTTGTCGTTGCCTCGGACCTGGAGGGTGATGCGGCGGTTTTCCGGCCCGCTGTACTTGTAGGCATTCTGCAGCAGGTTGAGCAACGCGCCGGCCACCGCGGCCCGGTCCACGTCCAGCGCGGGCAAGCCGTCCGACACATCCACCGTCAGGTCTACGCCGTCCTCCATGCGCTGGGTGCGGAAGGCCTCCACCGCCGCGTTCACGAGCTCCGGCACCGGCACGATTTCGCGCTGGTACACCTTGCGCCCGCCTTCGATGCGCGCCCAGTCCAGCACGCGCTCGACGAAGATGGACAGGCGTTCCGTCTCGCGCATCAGCAGGGTGAGCACCTCCTGCATCTGCGCCGGGTCCTTCAGCCGCCCCAGGGCCAGGGTTTCGATGAACATGCGGATGGACGTGAGCGGCGTGCGCAGCTCGTGGCTCACCAGCGACACGAAGTCCGTCTTCATCCGCGACAGCTGCGCTTCGCGGTAGAGCGCGCGGCCGGTGTAGACGACGCCGAAGGTGAGCGTCAGGTAGAACAGGCCCAGCAGCACGCCGTACAGCACGCGGTTGCGCGTGGACGCGCGCGCCACCGGGTCCTCGCCGGTGGGCAGCACCACCAGCCGGAAGTCCTGGAGGGGCGAGGGCAACACGCGCTCCGCCAGGCCCGTGGGCCCCATGGCGCTGGCGCGCGCCTGCGCCACCTCGGACACCAGACGCCCCATCAGTCCGCCATCGGAGGGCTCCCGGGGCACGGGCAGCAGGGCGAAGCGCACCGGTTCACTGGACACGGCCCGGGGGTCCACGCGCTCGGCCAGCAGGGCCTCCAGCCTCTGCACCGACAGCCGCACGCCGTGCACCACGCTGCCGCGTCGCTCGGCGGCCACCAGCACCGCGCGCCCGCCCGCGGTGAGCGAGAAGACGGTGGGCTCGGTGGGCAGTCCGCCCGCCTCGGGCACCACGGTGGAGAGCGCCTCCGCCAGCTGGGTGTCCCGGGTGCGGACCTGCCCGTCCTCCAACTGGAAGGCGCCGTCCGGCTCCGACACGGGCTGCCCGTCGGGGAGGATGAACTGGAGTTGGTCATTCACCGGCTCCAGGCTCGCCGAGGCGAGGATGCCCGGCAGCTCCTCCGACAGCGACTCCAGCGTGCCGCGCCAGGCGGCCTCCAGCCGTTTCTCCACGGCCGCGCGCTCGTTGATGATGGCCACCACCCCGAAGCCGGACAGGCCGGCGGATGGCACCACCACCAGGACGATGAGCAGCGCGAACGTGCGCCGGAAGTTGAGGAAGCGGGGCGGAGTGCGGGACACGGCCCCTCTCCTTTACTCCCACCCGGCGCTACACGCTCGTGGCGTTTCACCCACGCCCGCGACAGGGGAGTGTCCACCACCACCTGGAGTGTGTGCGGACGTCATCGACTTCGGGGGTGTTCTGGTGCAAGCATGGGCGGCTGCGGGGCAGGCGTGCGACGTGGGCCGGCCGCCTTCTTCCCCGCTCAGGACGCGGCCGCCCGGTGTCTGGTGGGTGGGGCGGGCCGCCGCGAGGAAGGGAACCCCTCCATGAGACGGACGGTCCTGGCCACGGTGCTGGCCTCGATGCTCGCGCTTCCGGCGTGTGAAGACCGCGATGCCCAGGCGACCTGGACCCAGTCGTCGGGCTCGGTGGCGCTCAGCCGGGATGACGCCTTTCTCTACGTGGTGGACTCGGACAACGGCGTCCTCGCCGTGGTGGACACGGCGCGTCGTGAAAAGGTGGGCGAGGTGAAGGTGGGCCTCCTTCCCGAGCGCGTGGCGGTGGGGCCGGACGACACCGTCTACGTCTCCAATCGCGGCTCGCGCAGCGTGTCCGTCATCCGCCGGGGCGACTGGAACGAGGCGGCCCGCATCGCGGTGGGTGTGGAGCCCGTGGGCCTGTCGGTGTCGCCCGCCGGGGACACGCTGTACGTGGTGAACAGCACCGCGCTGGCGACGTCGAGCCACGGCTCGTTGATGGCGGTGGATACGCGCTCGCTGTCGGTGCGCTGGGAATTGCCGGTGGGGGATGAGCCCCGAGGCATCGCGCTGGCGCAGGGTGGCAAGCGCGCGCTCATCACCCGCTTCCGTCAGGGCGACCTGGTCTCCGTGGACCTGACGGACGCGGACCGGCCCCGCGTGGCGCGTGAGCAGACGGACTTGTACGCGCGCGCCAACGTCCGGGACAACGTGGCCGCGGCCCCGGACGGGCTGACGCCGCTGCCTCCGGCCGCGGACATCCGCTTCCAGCCGCGCAGCATGTCGAGCGTGGCGGTGACGCCGGATGGAGAGCGCGCGTTGGCGACCGTGATGTGGGCGCGGGAGGACCCGCTGTCTCCAGACGGGACGCCGACCCCGCCGACCGGGGGCTCGCTCTACGGCGGCGGAGGGCCCTGCAACACGGGCGGCGTGGTAGCGCCGGGGCTGGTCACCTTCGACACGGACACGGGCACGCCCCGGGTGGATGACCTGGACCGGTGCCGTCCGCCGCCGGACCTGTCACCGGACTTTCCGCCCTCCACCATCATCAGCCCGGAGCTGACGCACCCCATCCAGGGGCCGGTGGCGGCGGTGGTGGACCCGACGGGCCTCTGGGCCTTCGTGGTGAACCGGGAGACGGACAACGTCGCCATCATCCCCACGGGGCGCCGTTCGGGCTCGGACCTGATGGCCGGCCTGGGCAGCACGGTGCGTCAGCTGGTGCGCGTGGGCTCCGGTCCCACCGGCATCGCGATGACGCGGGATGGGCGCAAGGCCTATGTCTACAACGCGTTCGACCACACGGTGACGACGCTGGTGAGCGACGGCGCGGGTGGCACCGCCAACATCCGCACGGACGGCGCGCCGCTGCCCATCGCAGGCGACGTGCTGGCGCCCAACGAGGTGGCGGGCCGCAAGCTGTTCTTCAGCGCGCTGGACTCGCGCATGGCCAGTACGTCGGTGGGCGCGTCGTGTGCGAGCTGTCATCCCGATGGCCGCGAGGACGGCCACGTCTGGGGTTTCCCGGACGGGCCTCGTCAGACGCCCAGCCTCGCGGGCCGGAGCATGACGAAGACGGGGCCGTTCCACTGGAGCGGCGAGTTCTCCACCATGCGGGACTTCCTCGACGCGACGGTGCGCCACCGCATGGGCGGGACGGTGCTGGACGGCGTCATGGTGGCGCAGCTGTCCGACTTCATCGACGTGCTGCCCGCGCCGGACAACCCGCACAGGGCTGACGTCCTCACCGACGCGCAGACACGCGGCGAGGCCGTGTTCCGCAAGGCCGCGTGTGACACCTGCCACGGAGGGGAGCACTTCACCCTCAACACGCAGGCCGACGTGGGCACATTCGTCACCTCGGGGCCGCTCCAGGATGACCCGGTGGTGCGCAAGCAGGGGCTCAACACGCCGTCGCTGTTGGGGCTGGCCCGCACCGCGCCGTACCTGCATGACGGCAGCGCCGTGTCGCTGAAGGACCGGCTGATGCAGGGCCGCGAGTCGAATCAGCACGGCGTGACGGCGCAGCTCACCGACGCCGAGGTCGACGACCTGGTGGCGTACCTGCTCACGCTGTAGGGGACGGGGGCTGTCCGGTGGGCCTCAGGGCTCGCCGGAGTCCCCCGCGTCCTCTTCCCGGGCGCCGGGTGTCCCCGCGTCGAGCACGGCGGGCGTGGTGGCGATGAGCGCCGAGCGCGCCACCTCCACGGCCCGCTCCGTCTCACCGCCCAGCCAGGTGACGACGACCGCGCAGTCCGTGTCGTCATCCCAGGCCAGCACCTGGGACATGCCCTGGGCGGGCGCGCGCCGCACCGCGGCACGGCCCAGCGCGGGCACCGCCACGCCGCCGGCCTGGAGGGTCGGGGCCATCAACGATTGGATGTCCGATTGGGCGTAGCGGGCGTTGCAGTCCCAGGTGATGGAGACGGCGAGGCCGGGCTCCGCGTCCGAGCGGAAGCTGCACAGCGGGCCACACGTCGGGCAGGCGCGCTCCTGCTTCATGGTGAAGCCGGGGAGCATCAGCTCGCGGTCGTCCGCTGGCAGCAGCACCTCGCAGTCGGGGAGCGCCGCGCGCTCGACAGGGGGCGCCGTGGTGCCCGCGTCCACCGCGGGTGAGTCCGAGGGTCGGCTCCGGCACGCCGCCAGCGCCAGTGCCATGAACAATGCCGCGCGCCCTCCAGCCCTCATCCCGTGTGACTCCCGTGTGCGCCTGCCGAAGCGGCGCGGATGGTAGACCGGAGGATGCCTCGCGCGGCGACGTTTCCCGCATGCCGCTGACCGCTTCCGGACGCAGGCCCGGTTTGGCCTCCAAGCGGGCGGGCTTGCCTCGTGCCTTATATGCCCGTCGGACTAAGCTGAGGCTTCCCACCATGCGCTCCGCCCCCTCCTTGCCCCTGCTTGTGCTTGCCCTGGTGGGAGACGTCCAAGCTCGTCCGGCGGAGGGCGCGTCCACGGCTGTCGTGCCGTCGCAGGCGAGGGTGGCGGGGGCCGAGGCTTCGAAGGCGCGTGTCCCCTCGGAGGGCTCGTCGAAAGCATCCGTGCCGTCCCAGCCAGGACCGCCTGCGTCTGGAGGCGGGGCACCGGCACGTGTGTCCTCGGGAAGCGCGCCCGCGGCGGCTTCTGCGCCAGCGGAGCCTCCTGGGGCGCCTCGGCGCAACCCGGCGCCGGACACCTCCTGGGCGCAACCCGGCCAGGTCGCCGCGCCCGCTCGCAACGAAGCTCCGGACGACGCGGCCTGGGAGTCCTTCCCGGGCGCCACCGCTGTCCCCGATGCGGAGGCGGCGGCCACGCTGCCCCAGCTGCCCGAAGTTCCGCCGCTGGTGCCCGTCGACGAGGCCGCCATCCCCGCGCCCCGGACGCCGCCGGCTCCCGTCAGGCCGCCGCCCGTCCCCAACCGCGTGAGCCTGCTCGGCGCCCGGACGATGGGGGCGGGGGGCATGGCCGTGGGCCTGGCCCTGGGCTTTCCCATCGTGTCCGCGCGAGTCGCCGTGGGCGTCCATCGCCGCGTGGACGTGCTGGCCGGCGTGGACAGCGCCTACGGGTTGATGAACGAGCTGCGCGTGGGCGCGCGGTGGATGGTGCTCGACGGCGGGCCCCGGTGGAGCGTGGGCGTGGCGGTGGAGGGAAGCCACGCCTTCTTCCTGCGGCCCGCGAGCGTGGAGGACCGGGGCGCGCGCTACTACAGCGGCCGCCGCAATTGGAACGTGCTGCCCGGCGTCGTCGGCAATCTCCAAATCGCGGGCGCCCGCTCGCCGCGACTGTTCCTGGACGTCCGCTACCTGATGGCGCTGGACACCGAGCCCATTCAAGGGGTGCCGCTGGGCGGCCTGCCCCCTGACGTAGCGCTGTCCGGCGCCTTTCCGGTGCGGTTGGGCGCGGAAATCCCCGTGAGTGAGAAAACGTCCTACGCTCTGACGATTGGCGGGGACATCCGGACCCGGCCTGACGAGACGGACTTCATGCCCGTCATCACCTTTGGCGTCGTGACTGGTTTCTAGCGAGGTCTTCCATGCGTGGCAGTGTCATCGGCTCCGGCTCCTTCGGTACCGCCCTGGCGAACGTGCTCGCGGTCAATTGCGAGGAGGTTCGTCTGTGGGGTCGTGAGTCCTCCGTCGTGGAGGCCATCAACACGCAGCACGAGAACCCCACCTACCTGAAGGGCATCCCCATCTCGGAGCGCGTGCGCGCCACGAATGACCTCCAGGAGGCGCTCGTGGGCTCGGAGCTGGTGGTGCTGGCCACGCCCAGCCACGCCACGCGCGAGGTGGTGGCGAAGGCCCAGGCGTACCTGCCGCGCCATGTCCCCATCGTCACGGTGTCGAAGGGCATCGAGAACGGGACGCTGCTGACGATGACGGAGCTCCTGGAGGACTGCCTGCCGGAGGAGTTCCACCCGTACCTCGCGGTGCTGTCCGGCCCCAGCTTCGCCAAGGAGCTGGCGCGGCGCATGCCCACGGTGGTGACCATCGCCTCCCACTGGGACAAGGTGGCGCTGCGCTGCCAGAAGGCGCTGCAGACGGAGACGTTCCGCAGCTACACCTCCACGGACGTGGTGGGCGTGCAGTACGGCGGCGCGCTGAAGAACGTCATCGCGATTGCCGCCGGCATGGCGGACGGCCTGGGCATGGGCCACAACGCGCGCGCGGCCATCATCACCCGCGGCCTGGCGGAGATTACGCGCCTGGCGGTGCGCAAGGGCGCCAACCCGCTGACGCTCTCCGGCCTGTCCGGCATGGGCGACCTGGTGCTGACGTGCACGGGCGAGCTGAGCCGCAACCGGCACGTGGGGATGGAGCTGGGCAAGGGCCGCAAGCTGCCGGACATCCTCGCGGACATGAAGGAGGTGGCCGAAGGCGTGAAGACGGCCCGCAGCGCGCACGAACTGGAGGTCAAGACGGGCGTGGAGCTGCCCATCTGCCACCAGGTGTACCTGATTGCCCACGAGGGCAAGAGCGCGCGCACGGCGGTGGTGGACCTGATGACGCGCCAGCCGAAGTCGGAGCTGGCGGGCGTCTGAGCGGCCTTCAGTAGCGGCGCGGCGCGGCGTCCGGCGTGGCGCCACGGACGCGCCACACGGTGAGCCGCTGGGAGTTGGTGTGGCTCACCACCATACCCTCCTGCTGCATCTGCTCCAGCAGGCGGTTCGTCTTGAGCCGGTCCAGCCCCACGGACTTCGCCAACTGGTCACCGGGCATGCCGCTGATGTTGCGGCGCAGCTCGTTGACGATGGCGCGCTTGAACTCGTTCTTCTGGAGTCCGTCCAGGTCCTGCGTGCGCCAGGCCTGGAGGACGCCCGCGGCGATGATGACCAGCGTCAGCACCGCCAGCACGGGATAGATGATGTGGCTGTTCTGCTCCAGCAGCTCGATGTACTTCGGAGACATGGAGGACACAGGCTTCGCGTAGTCAGCCTGGGCCAGCAGCAGGGGTGTGAGCGAGGGAATCGACACGGCCCCCCGACTCTACGGGGAGCCGTGCCTGCCCGGCAACCGCGGGCTCAGACGGCGCCGATGGCCTCGGTGGCGCCCTCGGCGAACAGCGTGGTGTCCGCCTTGGCCAGCAGCGTCGCCAGGCCCTCGCGCGTCGCGGCGCTGATGGCCACGCCGCCCCGGGTGCGCAGCAGCGCCTCCACTTCGTCCGGCGGCAGCAGGTCCGCCTTGTTCCACACCATGAGGCGCGGCTTCTCCATCAAGTCGAGCGACTCGAGGATGTTCTCCACCGCCTCCACCTGCTCGTCGCGGGCGAGGTCCGCCGCGTCCACGACGTGGAGCAGCAGGCTGGCGTCGTACAACTCCTCCAGCGTGGCGCGGAAGGCGGCGACCAGGTCCTTGGGCAGGTCCCGGATGAAGCCCACCGTGTCGGTGATGATGACCTCCCGCTCCTGCGGGAAGCGCAGCCGTCGGCTGGTGGGGTCCAGCGTGGCGAACAGCTTGTTCTCCGCCAGCACCTCGGCGTTCGTAATCGCGTTGAGGAGCGTGGACTTGCCGGCGTTGGTGTAGCCGACAATGGAGATGACGGGCAGCTCGCGCCGGTTGCGCTGGGCCCGGCGCACGCTGCGCTCCCGGCCAATCGCGTCGATGCGCTTCTCCAGGTGGGTGATGCGTTCGCGCACGCGGCGGCGGTCGATCTCCAGCTTCGTCTCACCAGGACCCCGTCCGCCAATGCCGCCCATGAGCCGGCTGAGCGAATCGTCGCTCTGCACCAGCCGCGGCAGCCGGTACTTCAGCTGCGCCAGCTCCACCTGGAGCTTGCCCTCGGCGCTCTGCGCGCGCTGCGCGAAGATGTCGAGGATGAGCTGCGAGCGGTCCAGCACCTTGAGGCTGGTGGCCTCGCCGATGTGGCGCCCCTGCGACGGAGTGAGGTCCTTGTCGAAGATGAGCAGGTCCACCATGGACTGCATGGAGCGCAGGTTGAGCTCCTCCAGCTTGCCGCGGCCGATGAGGTAGCGTGGGTCCGCCTCGCGCTTCACCTGGAGCACGGAGTCGATGACCTCCACGCCCGCGGTGCGCGCCAGCTCCTTCAGCTCCGCCAGGCTGGACTCGGCCAGGGCGCGGTTGCCGTCCAGGCACACCGCCACGAGGATGGCCTTCTCCCGGCCGCCCACCTTGCGCGACGCCGCCTTGCGGTTGAACTCCTCCTCCAACGCGCCCAGCGTGTCCATGAGGTCCGGCTGCTCCACGTGGACGGAGGGCAGCGTCTCGACATGCCAGAAGTCGCCGGAGCCGTTCTCCGGGATGAGGTAGGCGTAGTGCAGGACGCCGGGCAGTCCTTCGGGGCCCACGCCAATGGCCGCCACGCAGTCCAGGCGCAGCAGCGCGAGGTCCGTGAGGTCGTCCTTGGTGAGCGGCTCGCTCTTCAAGTGGGTGTGGACCAGGCGGAGGCCACGCAGACGCACCTGGCCCGCGCGGGCGCGGCCGATGTCCGGCAGCTCGAGCTTGTGGGCGCTGCCCACGATGACGTGCTCGATTTCGCCCTTCCGGTTGACGAGCACACCCACCTGCCGGTTCAGCTCACGCGACAGCTCGGTGAGGTGCCGGGCAAGCTCGGGCGACACGATTTCGTGCGGCGGGACGCGCCGGCGGAAGGTGTTGCGCAACCGGTGCTGCTCGCTCGACTTGAGGCCCAGGGTGTTGCCGTAGATTTCCTTCAAACCGTGCTCTCCTGGCGGAGGCATTGGGGCCCCCACCTTTTCCGTACGAACTTTATGACTGCCGCTGTGGGGAAAACACGCCGGACGCGCGCGCCTTCCATTTCTGACCTACGCTGACGCCCCGTGAGTTCGATTGCCACGGGACGCACCGCCCTACGCTCGGCCCGGCGGGTGGTGGTGAAAATCGGCACCAACGCGCTGACGAACGCCACCGGACGTTTCAACCGTCAGCATTTCGATGCGCTGGGCCAGGATTTGTTGTGGGCCGCGCAGGGCCGCGAGCTGGTGGTGGTGTCCAGCGGGGCCATTGCCCTGGGGGTCGAGCGGCTGGGCCTGCCCTCGCGCCCTCGCGACATCCCAGGCAAGCAGGCGTGCGCGGCGGTGGGGCAGAGTCGGCTGATGCAGGCCTACGAAGAGGCCTTCGCCGCGCGTGGGAAGGCGGTGGCCCAGGTGCTGCTCACCCACGAGGACGTGCAGGAGCGCCGCCGCTACCTCAACGTGAAGCACACCCTGGAGCGGTTGCTGACGGCGGGCGTCGTCCCCGTCATCAACGAGAACGACACCGTCTCCGTGGACGAGTTGAAGTTCGGTGACAACGACACGCTGGCGGGGCTGGTGGCCGGCGTGGTGGAGGCCGACGCGCTCGTCCTGCTGTCGGATGTGGAGGGCCTCTACACCGGAGACCCCCGGCGCGACGCGGGCGCGGAGCTGCTGGCCACGGTGATGCAGGTGACGCCCGAGGTGCTGGCGCTCGCCACCGGCACGAGCAGCGGGGTGGGAACGGGCGGCATGAGCACCAAGGTGCGGGCGGCCGCGCGCGCGTCCGATTCTGGCATCCACTGCGTGATTACGTCCGGCGCCGTGCCCGGCCGTCTACGCGCCGTCCTGGAAGGCGCGGACGTGGGCACCCTCTTCGAGCCCACTGGCAGCCGCCGCAGCGCCCGCGCCGCGTGGATTGCCCATGCCCTGCGCGCACGCGGGACGCTCACGGTGGATGCCGGCGCGCGCGAGGCCATTGTCACCGGCAAGCGCAGCCTGCTGCCCAGCGGCGTGCGCGGCGTGGAGGGCGACTTCGGGCGCGGAGACCCGGTGGACCTGGTGGACGCGGAGGGCGCCGTGTTCGCGCGGGGGCTGGCGGCCTACGACGCCAACGAGCTGCGACGCATCGCCGGCCACCACACGGCGGACATCGAAGCGGTGCTGGGCTACCGCTACCTGGACGAGGCCGTGCACCGCAACGACCTGGCGGTGCTGTAGCCGGGCAGGGCGCCGGTCAGATGGACGAGGTGGACAGCGACTTGCCGCAGCTTTCGCCCAGCTGCATGAGCGCGCGGAACTCCGGCGAGTCCACCTTCATCAGCAGCAGGGAGACCTCGAGCTCTCCGGGCACACGGCCGAGCTGGAGCTTGCGCTCCTGGCCGTGGAGCAGCGCCAGCTCGGAGTGGCCCTTCGCCTCGGGCAGGAGCAGGTCGAGCTGGAGGAGGAAGGACTGGCCTTCGGCCTTGGGCGTGAGGACCAGCCGGTAGTCGGGCAGGGGCGCTCCGGGACGGCGGCGCTCGGCACGAAGGGTGCGGCCCGTCTCGCCCAACAGCTTGGGCTGGGCCACCAGCCGCCCGTCACGGCGGACCTCGACGGCGAAGTAGAGGGGCTCCGCGCGCACGGGCGCAGGCGCGGCCATGCTCGTGAAGCCCACGAACATCGCCAACCCGGCCACCACATTACGGACGAGGGTGATGCCGCTCATCGTGAGTCCCTTCGGAGGCTCCGCTCGCCGCTTCGGCCATGCGGCATCCGGACAGGCAGGCCCGTCCACGTCGTCTCCACTTCCACGGAATGGTGCAGCAATAACCCAGATCATGCCCGCAGTGCGAGCCCCCCTCCCAAGTCCTTGCCCGCTGGAATGAGGACAACCGTACGTACAGATGATTACCTGCTTGTCTGTTCAGGTCCGTCCGGCTATCTCGCCGGACGCGGACGGACCGCTCAACTGTTTCCCACCCACACGTCCACTTCTTGACCCTCCCGGGTCCGCCCGGCATCGTCGCCGACCTTTCCAATGGACCGCACCGAACGCATCCTCGACCTCGTGGCCCTTCTGCTCGACGCGCGCGAGCCCATCTCCTGGGCCGAGCTGCGCGAGCACTTCCCCGGTGACTACGGCGGCTCCGATGATGCCGCCGAGCGCAAGTTCGAGCGCGACAAGGCGGAGCTCGTGGAGCTGGGCTTTCCGCTGACGTACGTGCAGGGCGATGACGAGCGGCGGGACGGCTACATCGTCGACCGGGACGCCTACTACCTTCCGGAGGCGGACCTCTCCAAGGAAGAGCTGGCCGTGCTCTACGCCGCCGGCTCCGCGGCGCTGGCGTCGGGCGCCTTTCCGGGCCGGGACGACCTGGCGCACGCGCTGCGGAAGATCGGCTTCTTCGCCGGTCAATCCCTGCCCACACCCCGGGTGCGCATGGAGCTGGGCTCCGTGCACGAGGGCCAGGAGAAGGAGGTCTCCGCGCGCCTGGAGCAGCTCTGGGATGCGTGCGCGGCCCGCAAGTGGGTGGACCTGACGTATGCCAGCCCCAAGCAGGCCGGCACCACGCAGCGGCGCGTGGACCCGTATGGCCTGGCGCTGCGCCGCGGCGCCTGGACGCTGGTGGGCTACTGCCACCTGCGCAAGGACTTGCGGACCTTCCACGTCCACCGGATTCGCGAGCTGAAGGTGAACACGGCGCGCCCTCGCACGCCGGACTTCCAGGTGCCGGCGGACTTCTCGCTGGAGGCCCACGTGGCGTACTTCCCGTGGCAGCACCGCTTCCATGAGCAGGTGGAGGTGGTGCTCCACCTGTCGGGCACGCTCGCCTCGCGGGCCGCGAGCCTGTTGCCCGGCGCCACGCTGGAGCCGGCGGAGGAGGGGGCGGTGCGGGCGCGGCTGCCGGTGACGTTCGTGGACGGCCTGATGCGCTTCTGCCTGGCGCTGGGGCCGGACTGCCGCGTGGAGGGCCCGGAGCGGGCGCAGGCGCGTCTGCGGGAGATGGCCTCGCGCATCGTGTCGTGCCACGACGATTCGCTGGACAAGGTGAGCGCATGAGCAACGTCCACGAGCGGCTCCGCCGCCTGCTGTTCCTGGTTCCCTACGTCTCCAAGCACCCCGGCGTCACGGTGGACGCGCTCGCGCGCGCCCTCAACGTCAGCCGCGAGGACCTGCTGGAGGAGCTGGACCTGCTCACCTGCGTGGGCCGGCCGCCCTTCAACCCGGACGACTACATCGACATCTACGTGGACAACGACCGCGTCTACGTGGACCTGGACCAGCGCCTGTTCGCGCCGCCCCGGTTGACGCCGGGCGAGGCCGCGGCGCTGGCCGCGTCGGCGGAGCTGCTGCGGCCGGCCACGGGGGACGCATTGCAGAGCGCCCTTCAGAAGCTGGAGCGCGTGCTGCCGCCCGCCACCCGCGAGCGCTACCGGGAGATGTACCGGAAGATTGATGCGTCCACGGAGGCGCCCCTGGCCCTGGGGCCGCTCACCCGGGCCATCATCGAGCGCCTGGAGGTGACGTTCGGCTATGCCAGCCCCGGCCGGTCGCCGGAGCCGCGCACCGTGCGCCCCTACGAACTGCTCAGCCACCGGGGGCAGTGGTATCTGCAGGGCTACTGCCACACCCGGCAGGACGCGCGCCTGTTCCGCCTGGACCGGATGGAGGACATCCTCGTCACGGACGTGCCCTTCCAGCCGCCCGCGGACGCCCGGGCGGACGTGCCCAACCCGGCGCGGGGCCTGACGGACTCTTCGGTGCGCGTGCGCTTCTCCTCCGTGGCCGCCCCCTATGTGAAGGAGCGCTTCGGCCAGGACGCCCGCCCGCTTGCCGACGGGGGCGTGGAGGTGCTGGTGGCGGGGGACAGCGAACGCTGGCTCACCCAGTGGGTCCTGTCCTTTGGTGGCGAGGCGCAGGTCATGGAACCGGCCTCCGCGCGTGCGGCCGTTGCCCGAGCGGCGCGGGCCTCTGTAGGATTGTAACCCCCCATGCCTTTCCAGCTGACGATCTCCGAGGGTAGAGAAGCCGGTAAGGAGTTCGTCTTCGACCAGGACTCCGTTCTCATCGGCCGTTCGACGGATTGCGACGTCGCGCTGTTCGACCCGGGTGTGTCCCGGCGCCACTGCCGCATCTTCCTCGACGGTGATGCCTACGCCGTCGAGGACCAGGGCAGCGCCAACGGTTCGCTCGTCAACGGCAGTCCGGTGAAGACGCAGGTGCTCGAGGACGGCGACAAGCTGACCCTGGGCCCGGTGACGTTCATCTTCGCCATGCTGACGGACGAGCCGGCCACGGGTGAAGAGGAGCTCCCCGCCGGCGCCCAGGAAGGCGATGGCAGCACGCGCATCGTCTCCCTGGATTCCCTGAAGCGGCAGCGCAACAAGGGCGTCGCGCTGGCCCCGGAGGGGGCCGACCAGGAGGAGCTGAACGAAATCCGCGAGGGCGCCACCCGCTCCAACCTGCAGGCCCTGCGCCCTGTGTCCCAGGGGCAGAGCGGCTCACGGGCGGCCATCGAGCGCTCGGCGCCAGCGGCACCGCCCGCGAAGCGGCCGTCCAGCTCGCCCCCGCCGGTCCGGGCTCGTCCGGCGCCAGCAGCCGGGGGCGGTGGTGGCCTGTCCGCGGCGGAGCGCGCGCGCATCCGGCGTGAGTCCCCTGGCGTGGTGTCCAGCGCGAAGCTCTTCTGGGCGGACGCCAGCCAGGGCGTGCGCACCGGCATCATCGGTGGCGGCGTGGCCATGGTGCTCGCGCTGTTCGGCGTCCTCTACTGGCTGGTGCTGAGCGGCGAGGACGGCCAGCCGGTGGGCGAGGAGCCCTCGATGCTCAGCGGGCAGCCCATCCGCGACTCGTTCGGCCTGGGGCCGAGCGTGACGTGGGAGCGCGCGGACATGAAGGTCTTCGAGTGGGAGTACACCGCCGCCACGCGCGCGGTGGTCATCCTCCACTACCAGGCCCGGAGCATCTCCAAGGACGAGGTCGTGGTGAGCGTCAACGGCGTGGACGTGGGCAAGGTGCCGCCCGACACGCTGGCCAGCCAGGACCGCTCCATCGAACTGATGATTCCGGCCCAGCACCTGAAGAAGGGCGAGCCCAACCGCATCATCTTCGACAACGTGAAGAATCCGCCGGGCGAAGACCCGTGGGTCATCTGGAACATCTGGGTGGAGCGCGCGCTGCTGCCGGACCTGCTGCCCGAGGAGCTGGTGCGCGAGGCCACCGAGTACCACAAGCGGGGCTTGAAGCACTTCCAGACGCCGGACATCGGCGCTCGCAACCGCTACGAGGCCTGGAAGTCCTTCCGCGTGTCGTGGCTGATGCTGGAGGCCCACCCGGAGCCGAAGCCGGACCTCTATTACGACGCCCAGGAGCGCATGAAGGCGGCGCAGCAGGAACTGGACCGCACCTGCTCCAAGCTGCTCCTGGAGGTGGAGGGCTACTACAACCAAGGCAACTACAAGAGCGCCTCCGCCACCCTGGACCACGTGAAGGAGTACTTCCCGGAGTTCGACCAGCCGTGCGCCACCCGCGCGGACGCCAAGCGCGCGGAGTACGGCCTCTAGGCCGCGCCACGGCTTTCCGGTGTCCGTGAAGTCGCGGGCTTGTCCCGTCGGTTTCCGGACACCGGTTGGCACGGGAAGACAGGCTGCGAAGCGGCTCGGGTTGCCGGGTCGCGCGGGCATCCGCACCGTTGGGAGGCCATGCGTGACCAGGAGGCGTTGACCGAGCAGTCGGGTGAAGCGGACACGGGCGCGCCGCGGCGTGCGCCCACGCCCCCGGGGCCCGTGCCGGAGCATGAGCCGGTGTGGAGCCCCAACGTCTCCGGGCTGCTCCTGTCGCGCTACTACCTGCCGCGCCGCCACGCGGTGGTGCAGGGCAACGCCTGCCAGCTGCTGCGCGACGGCGTGGAGGCCTACCCGGCGATGCTGGAGGCCATCCGCGGGGCGCGGCGTTATGTCCGCCTGGAGACGTACATGTTCGTCTCCGACGCCGTCGGCGAACTGTTCGGCGAGGCGCTGGCGGAGGCGGCCGAGCGCGGCGTGCACGTGAAGGTGCTGTACGACGCGGTGGGCTCCTGGACGAGCCGCCGGAGCTTCTTCGCCGGGCTGCGCGCGCGGGGCGTGGACATCCGCGCCTTCAAGCCCTTCAGCCTGTCACGCGGGCTGCGGCACCTGCTGCGGAGGGACCACCGCAAGATTCTGGTGGTGGACGGTGAGGTGGCCTTCACCGGCGGGGTGAACATCTCCGCCCACTGGGCACCCGCGGAGATTGGCGCGGCGTGGCGGGACGACGTGCTGCGCATCGAAGGGCCGGCCGTCCACGAGCTGGAGCGGTGTTTCTCCGCCACGTGGCGGATGATGTTCCAGGGCCGCTTCCACCGGTTGACCCGGCGGCTGGAGCGCCTGCGCAACCCGCCACCCCGGCGCGGCGCGGTGGGGCTGGCGGTGTTGTCCAGTCGGCGAAGCATCCACCGGTCCTATCTGCACGCCATCCGCCGGGCCCGGCGCAGCGTGCTGGTGGCCGCCGCCTACTTCATCCCGGACCGGCGCATGGTGATGGCGCTGCGCGAGGCGGCCCGGCGCGGGGTGGAGGTCCATCTGCTGCTCAACGCTCGCAGTGACCACCCCATCCTGGAGTTCATGGCCCGGGCCTTCTACGAGCGGCTGCTGGGCGCGGGCGTCCGCATCTTCGAGTGGCAGCGCGGCGTGCTGCACGCCAAGACGGCCGTGGTGGACGGGGTGTGGGGCACCATCGGTTCGTTCAACCTGGAGCGCCTCAGCCTGGCCTTCAATCACGAGGTGAACGCGGTCTTCGCCGACCCTCGCTTGGGACAGCAACTGGAGGACTCCTTCCGCACCGACTGCGGGGACTGCCGCGAGGTGACGCTGGCGGAGTTCCGCCGCCGGCCCCTGTGGCAGAAGCTGCTGGAGCGGGCGCTGTCTCTGCTTCGCAAAATCATCTGAGCCAGGCCCTGCCCACCCCTCAGCGGGGCGCATGGTTCCGATGAGCGGGGCTGCACACCCGCGGCTCGAAGCGTCCGGCCCTCAATGCCCTCGCAGGAACCCTTTGCAACGCGTCAAAGGGGGGCCTAGAAGTTCCCGCATCCCGCGCAAGGAAGGACGGCAACATACATGACCGACAGTTTCGGCACGAAGTCCCAGCTCAAGGTGGGCTCCGCCACCTATGACCTCTTCAGCCTGGGCAAGCTGGCCAAATCCCACCCGGCGGTGAACCGCCTGCCGTTCTCGCTGAAGGTCCTGCTGGAGAACCTGCTGCGGCACGAGGATGGCCGCGTGGTGAAGCGCGAGCACGTGGAGAAGATGCTGGCCTGGGACCCCAAGGCCACCCCGGACGTGGAGATCTCCTTCCACCCCGCTCGCGTGCTGCTCCAGGACTTCACGGGCGTGCCCGCGGTGGTGGACCTGGCGGCCATGCGTGAGGCGCTGGCCTCCATGGGCGGCAACCCGGACAAGATCAACCCGCGCAACCCGGCCGACCTGGTCATCGACCACTCGGTGCAGATTGACTCCTTCGCGACGTCCGCCGCGTTCAAGGAGAACGCCGAGCTGGAGTTCGAGCGCAACCGTGAGCGGTACGCGTTCCTCCGCTGGGGCCAGAGCGCGTTCAAGGGCTTTGGCGTGGTTCCGCCGGACATCGGCATCTGCCACCAGGTCAACCTGGAGTTCCTGGCGCACGTGACGTTCCGCCAGGGCAGCACCGTGTACCCGGACACGCTGGTGGGCACCGACAGCCACACCACGATGATCAACGGCCTGGGCGTGGTGGGCTGGGGCGTGGGCGGCATCGAGGCCGAGGCCGCGCTGCTGGGCCAGCCGATTACGATGCTGATTCCGCAGGTGGTGGGCTTCAAGCTCTCCGGCAAGCTGCCCGCGGGCGCCACCGCCACGGACCTGGTGCTCACTGTCACGCAGATGCTTCGCAAGAAGGGCGTGGTGGGCAAGTTCGTGGAGTTCTACGGCAGCGGCCTGAAGAACCTGTCCCTGCCGGACCGCGCCACCATCGCGAACATGGCGCCCGAGTACGGCGCCACCATCGGCTTCTTCCCGGTGGACGAGGAGAGCCTCAACTACCTGCGCTTCACCGGCCGTCCGGACGACCTGGTGGCCCTCACCGAGGCCTACGCCAAGGAGCAGGGCCTGTGGCGGCGTGACGACGCCGAGGACCCCCTCTTCAGCGACACGCTGGAGCTGGACCTGTCCACCGTGGTGCCCAGCCTCGCCGGCCCCAAGCGCCCGCAGGACCGCGTGCCCCTCAAGGACATGAAGTCCGGCTACGAGAAGTCGCTGGTGGAGATGCTGTCGGCCGGCAAGAGCAAGGGCGAGGACGAGGAGGGTGGCAAGGGCAAGGCCGCCGCCGCCGCCGCGGTGCCTCCCGAGCGCCTGGCGCAGACCGTCACCGTGAAGAACGGCCGCCAGAGCTACCAGATGGGCCACGGCGCGGTGGTGATTGCGTCGATTACGTCCTGCACCAACACCTCCAACCCGGCGGTGCTGGTGGGCGCGGGCATCCTGGCGAAGAAGGCCGTGGAGCGCGGCCTCAACCCGAAGCCGTGGGTGAAGACGTCCCTGGCCCCGGGCAGCCGCGTGGTCAGCGAGTACCTGCGCGACGCCGGCCTGCTGCCGTACCTGGAGGCGGTGGGCTTCCACATCGTGGGCTACGGCTGCACCACGTGCATCGGCAACTCCGGTCCGCTGACGGAGCCCGTGGCCAACGCCGTCACCGAGGGGGACCTCGTCGTCGCCGCGGTGTTGTCCGGCAACCGCAACTTCGAAGGCCGCATCAACCCGCACGTGCGCATGAACTACCTGGCCAGCCCGCCGCTGGTGGTGGCCTACGCGCTGGCTGGCGAAGTGGGCATGGACCTGGACAACGAGCCGCTGGGCACCGACCCCAACGGCCGTCCTGTGTTCCTCAAGGACATCTGGCCCACCAACGAGGAGATTCAGGAGGTCATCCGCACCTCCGTGAAGCCGGAGCAGTTCCGCAGCCAGTACGCCAACGCCATGGAGGGCGACGCGCTCTGGCAGCAGCTGCCGGTGGGCAAGGGCTCCACGTTCCAGTGGGACGACACGTCCACCTACGTGCGCAAGCCGCCCTTCTTCGAGAACCTGCCGAAGGAGCCCAAGGCGACGCAGGACATCCATGGCGCGCACGTGATGGCGCTGCTGGGTGACTCCGTCACCACGGACCACATCTCCCCCGCGGGCAACATCGCCAAGACGAGCCCGGCGGCCAAGTACCTCATGGCCAACGGCGTGGAGCCCAAGGACTTCAACTCCTACGGCGCGCGCCGCGGCAACCACGAGGTGATGGTGCGCGGCACCTTCGCCAACATCCGCCTGAAGAACCTGCTGGTTCCGGGCGTGGAGGGCGGCGTCACCGTCCACATCCCCACGCGCGAGCGGATGAGCATCTACGACGCGTCCATGAAGTACCAGGCGGAGGGCACGCCGCTGGTGGTGCTGGCGGGCGCGGAGTACGGCACCGGCTCCAGCCGTGACTGGGCGGCCAAGGGAACCATGCTGCTGGGCGTGAAGGCCGTCATCGCCAAGAGCTTCGAGCGCATCCACCGCTCCAACCTGGTGGGCATGGGCGTGCTGCCGCTCCAGTTCGAGGCGGGCCAGGACGCGCAGTCGCTGGGCCTCACCGGTCACGAGAAGTTCGACATCACCGGCGTGGCGCAGGACCTGGCGCCGCAGAAGAAGCTCACCGTGAAGGCCACGGGTGAGAGTGGTACCAAGGAGTTCACGGTGGTGTGCCGCATCGACACGCCGAACGAGCTCGACTACTACCGCCACGGCGGCATCCTGCAGTACGTGCTCCGCCAACTGGCCAAGGCCTAGCGCGGAGTTGAAGGAACCGGCGCCCTGCTTTCCTCGGCGGGCGCTGGTAGCACTACGGCCCGGAGTCGCCCCTGTGGCACTCCGGGCCGTCGTGTCTTCTAGGGCTCGCGCAGGCGGGCCCAGGCGGCGCGGTAGCGGGCCAGGCGCTCGGCGTCCTTGGGCGTCACCGCGGCCAGCCGCCGCACGTCCATGTTGTCCTCCAGGTCCGCCAGCTTCACGCGGCGGGCGAGCGCCAGCGGGCGCAGCCGTTCGATGAAGGCCTCGTACGTCTCGTCCTGGCGGCGGGTGAGGGCGTCCAGCGCGCCCAGGACGTTTTCCGGGTAGCCCAGCTCGCGCAGGCGCTCGAGCGTGTAGGGCGTGTCCTCCACCACGTCGTGGAGGATGGCCACGGTGCGCTCTTCGTCCGTGTCCAGCCGCATCATCACCCGCAGCGGGTGGAGGATGTACGTCTGGCCAGCCTTGTCTCGCTGGCCGTGATGCGCGGCCACCGCGAGCGCGATGGCGTCTTCGAGTGCGGGCATGCCCGTCTTCTAACGCCAGACGCCCTCCCCAGGCGAGCGGGGAGGGCGGGCCTTCACGTCATCACGGCAGGCAGCTGGCCGCGTTCTCGTGGCGGCAGGCGTGCTGCTCCTGGGTGAGGGGCAGCTCGTACACGTTCTGGAGCACCTCGCTGTTCTCCGATACGTCCACCGAGGTGGCCTGGCGCTGTCCGGGCTCCTGCATGATGGCGCTGTATTTCACGCTGCCCGTGGGCGAAATCATCACCGCGGTGGCGGGCTCGGGCGGCGGCGACAGCACCGCGCGCTCCTGGTAGCGCGCGTTCTCGAAGGACGCGGCGCAGTTGGGCAGGCCGCTGAGGAAGTCCGCCTGGTAGAAGCGGGCCCGGGCGGCGGTGCTGCTGCACACCTCGCCGTCCTGCGACGGGTAGATGACGTTCCACAGCGTGCAGCTGGCCACCGTGGCCGCGCCGCCCGCCGTCTTGTGGGTGTGGTTGTCCGTGTACTCCAGCATCCATCCGTCGCCTTCGGGCAGGGCGCCCGTCGCGGAGCAGGCACCGGACGCGTCGCAGGTGATGTTCGTCACGTCCACCAGGTCGCCGCTGGTGTCGTTGTCGCTGGTGCGGTCGCTCAGGCGTTCCGCGTCGAACTGGCTCGCCGTCATGGGGCCCTCCGCGGAAACAGCGGTGGCATCCTCGGCGAACGTCTTTCCGGCCACGCCGTACACGCGCACGCCGTAGAAGCGATTCTTCCCAATGGCGTTGACGGTGCGGGTTAGCTCCAGGTCCGCGAAGTTGGGTGCCACGTTGCTCACGTCGAGGCAGCGGAAGTTGCCCGCGGCGTCCTTGCCGCACTCCACGCGCGCGGGGCTCATGGAGGTGTAGTCCTGGGGCGCTCCCGGGCAGGAGCGGGCCTCGTGCCGGGTGAACCGGGCCGACACCACCGTCTGGCCCGGGTTGCCACAGGCGGGCTGCGAGGCCGTCCCACGCGTCAGCGTGGACTGTGCCAGTCCCCGCTGCGTCCACTGGTGCCGCGACTGGGTGATGTTCTCGCCGATGCGGTCCACGCGGTAGTCCACCTCCACGTTGCCGCACCCGTAGCGCGCGCAGGCCTGCGGGTTGTCGAAGCGGCAGATGCCGGCCTGGTCATCCAGCAGCGCGTAGCGGTCACCCGTGCCGACGAGCGCGCGCATGGCGCCCGTGCCCGGCTGGATGCCAATGGAGGGCACGTAATAGAAGGGCCACGTGCGCGTGAGGCTGTCGCCCTGGCCGCCCGACGGCCCCACGGCGTCCCGGTCCATCTGGAAGGCGCGCGCGGCGCTCCAGTTGCGGATGAGTCGGGTGCTCGGGTCCAGCGCACCGGGCACGGACATGCGCGCCACCCACAGCTGGCCGCGCATGTCACCGAAGACGGCCGTGTCGAAGAAGCCGTCCTGCTGCACGTTGCCGGCTACGCCGTAGTCCACCAGCGCCACGGGCGCCGCCACGCTGTGCGTGAGGTGCCGCGCGGGCCCGTGCTGCTCACCGGTGGCGTTCGGGTCGTATTCGAACTTCCACCACAGGTTGTCGGTGCGGCCATTCACCTCGGGGGACCACGCGTCCACCATGTAGATGCCGCGGCCCTTCTCCTGGCCGGGGGACCAGCCGCCTGACAGGGCCACCATCCACCGCTCCTGGGTCTCCACGTTGTAGCGGGACACGGGACCCGCCGCGGTGCCTGCCTCCACCAGCACGGGGCCAATGGGCGGCGGCTTGGGGCTGAGCGAGAAGAGCGTCTTGCCGAAGAGGGCGGCCTCCGGGGAGTCCGGCTGCGGGTACATCCACTGCATCCGGGGCGCGCCGAAGCGGCCGGTGCCCGAGTCCGCACGCAGCTCCAGCGCCAGGTAGTGCACGCCGCCGCGTCCCTCCGAAATCACCGCCATCGTGTGGTACTCGGTGGACTGCTTGATGCCGTCCGGCTGCGAGCCGTCCGAGCCGTCCGCCCACACGTCGCGCACCATGATGTCGCCGTCCACGTAGTACTGGTGGCCGCCCGCCATCTCGTGCAGGCGCGACAGCAGGTCGGGCGGGATGAAGGCCCACTCCTCCTCGCCGCTGCTGGGCGAGTACTCAATCATGGGCAGGCCGCCCTCGCAGTTGTCGTTGCTCGCGGTGCTGTCGCGGAAGGCGTGCAGCATGCCGTCGTTGGCGCCCACCAGCACCAGCTTGTCGCGGCGGCGGTAGCGGTGCAGGTACGCGTCATACGCGTCCACCTCCACGGTGTTGCCGCAGCGGCTGATGTTCTCCGTGGCGAGCGGCGTGGGCGACACGCCCAGTTGCTGGCTGTAGAGCGTGCGCGTGCACTGGTTGCTCATGCCCAGGTTGCACAGGAACTTGTCCATGGGCGGGTCCACCAGCACCGGCGCGGAGTGGAAGATGTCGCCCAACACGGAGCGGCGCACCTCGGTGCGGTTGCCGTTGCCGTCCTCGTCCGCCAGGTCCTGGCCGCGCACGTACTGGATGAGCGTACGCACACAGACGTCGTCCAACCAGGTCTGCGCCTGCGTCACGCTGCCGAAGCCGGGCACCGCGACGCTCATGGCCGCGGCGGCCTGCTGGGGCGTCAGCCGGAGGCCCGTCATCAGCGTGCCCGGGTCGATGTCCAGGGGGCTGAGCGACTGCACCTTCGGGCAGACGGGGGTGCCGAGGATGCCGAAGTAGCTCTTCAGCGCTTCGCGGTTCTCCACGGTGAACTCGACGGGCGTCGCCGCGTTGTCCGCGGCGGTGAGGCGCCCGTCCTGGTTGCTGTCCGTCACCGTGTAGATCTTCCGGCTGTTCAGCGCGCGGGCCATCAGCGCGCGGCGCGCCTCCCAGAACTGGTTGGCCGGGGTGCTGCCGCCGTCCTTGACGAAGTTGCCGGATGTGTCCTCGACGACGATGTCCCCGTCCCGGTCCACGACGAAGATGTCGTCCATGTCGCCGTCGCCGTTCTTGTCGACACCTTCCACGAACTCGTTGAACTGGTTGAAGCGCCACAAGTCTCCGCGCCAGGCGCTGTCACCGGAGGCGGGCGACATGCGCGGCATCAGCGCGCTGAGCGTGGAACTGCCCGTCTGGAACGAGGAGATGGCCGCGGCGGCGAACGCGATGTTCCGGTTCTGCACGTCGTCGACGATGGACTGGAGCGCCGACTTCAGTTGGCTGGAGTTGGTGGCCGCGTAGAAGCGCCCGCCGCCCGCGTCCGCGGTGACACGCAGCAGGTTGATGGCCTGCGTGTTCGTCAGCGCGAAGCCCACGGTGTACGTGGCCACTTGCTGCGCCCCATCCAGTTCCGGCCGCAGGTCGTTCGTCCACATCCACTTCGCGATGCGGTGGATGTGGCTGCTGGAGCCGCCGCTGTTGCTGCCCTGGCCGGCCGCGGCGCAGTTGGCGCAGGGGACGTCCAGGTTGCGCACCTGGGCCGGGACCTGGGCGGAGTTGCCGCTGGGCTCGTTGGGCTCACCGTCCGTGAGCAGAATCATGGCGTTGAAGCCGCAGGTGAAGCAGGCGGCGGCTCGTCCGGGCGCGGCCTCGTCGTTGAAGCCCGAGTCGAACAGGTATCCGCTGCCGAACCATCCGGGGAATGGGTCGCTGCCGGCGGAGCGGAAGTAGGTGCTGGCGCCCCACAAGGCCTGTGTCAGGGGCGTGCCCGTGTTGAAGCGCAGCCCGTTCCGCATCTTGCTGAGCAGGTTGTTGCGGTGCTCTTCACGCTTCGCGCCGCTGAGCGACTCGCCGCAGCTGGGACCGAAGCGCTCGAAGCGCACCACGTCCTGGCCGCTCCACTTCACCGTGTCGGTGGCTTCACTGCTCGCGGAGAACGTCACCACGCCGAAACGCGTGCGCTCCGAGTCCTTGAGCACCTGGCTGATGACGTTGACGGCGGAGTGGCCGCGCGGCGAGTAGAAGTTGAGGAAGTTGCCCGACGCGACGCGCTGGCTGGAGGTGTACTGGAAGTAGCCCTTCGTCGCGAGGCACTGCGCGCACGCGGCTCGCGCGGCGGGCCGGTTGCCGTTGTTGTTGGTACCCACCAGATTGGCGCATGCCGCCGCCGCGTTGTCGCTGATGACGGTGTTGGGCGGTGGCTGGTCGAAGCGCACGGGATTGCTGTTCATCCCGAAGCTGGTGTGCGTGCCGCTGCCGTTTCCGGCGAAGCTGTAGTACTTGGCCGGCACGAACCAGGGCGAGTCCTGGTTGGTCAGCGACAGCCACATCCGCGGGTACTCGACGTTGGCGTCGTAGTTCAGCTCGTCGATGTTGGCCTGCCGGCAGCCTGGAGAGGCGCCGCCGCTGGAGCTGTCGAAGCTGTGGTTGCTGTCGTTGCTCCAGGCGATGGGCCAATACGCCATGGAGCCCGACGTATCCAGGATGAGCAGGATGTTGGGCGGGCCGCTGGGGCTGGTGAAGAAGCGCTCGTCACTGCCGCGCGCGGGGTTGAGCAGCGCGTCCAGGCGGGAGGTGGACTGCAGGCTGCAAGACGCCGGGTCCTGCGCGAGCGCGCCAGGGGCGGCCAGCAGCACGGACAGGGCCGTCAGGGTGGGGAAGAGTGCCTTCATGGGGGGCTCGGGGAAGGGCGGAGTCGGAAGGGGTCAGATGCCGAAGCGGAAGACGAACTCGGTCTCGGCCTGCCGGCCTCCGGGTTCGTCACACATGACGACCACGCGGTAGTAGCTGCCGCCGGCCGTGCCTTCTCGAAGGGTGTTGGCCGCGTCACTCACCTGGTCCTTTCCGCTGCTGAACGAGGACGAGGCGAGCACCGCCGCCGTGGGCGCCGACGCGGTGTCACCCAGGTGGGCGGTGCGCATGATGCTGCTGTCGGCGACGACCTGGTCGTCTTGCAGCACCTGCTCCAGGCTGATGTTGGTGACGGGCACCGCGCCGGTGCCGAACACCTTCAGCCGCGACAGGAGGTAGCGCCGCGCCGTCTCCGCGCAGGCCTCCACGCGGTCGCTGCGCGTCTTGGCCACGGCGGCGGACTGGTTGCGGCCGGTGAAGGTGATGGCGCCCACCACGAGCAGCAGCAGCACCGTCAGGGCAATCAGGGTGATGGCCAGGGCGCTGCCCCGGCGTGCGGCGAAGTGAGTCATGGTGGCTAGCCTCCCCAGACGTTCTTGATGTCACCGGCGACGCCTTCGGAGCGCAGCTCGGGGATGAAGAAGGCGCGGGACGTCATGTTGGGAATGCGGAGAGACGTCTCCACGGTGGTGCGGAAGAACATGTCCTCGGGATTCACGGGGTCCGCGTTGAAGAGCTTGCGGCCCTGGTTCTTCTTGCCGGAAGGCAGCGGGCGCACCGAGCGCACCGTGAGGCCCACGCCCACCGAGCGGATGTTGGCCGGGTTCATGTTGTAGCGGAGGGGCGCGTCGTACGGCGTGCTGTACGTGGGCGGCGGAACGTCGGCGTCGTACTTGGGCAGCACGACGGAATCCTCGTCACCCAGCACCCAGGCCATGCCGCTGCCCACGGCGCCGTCGGGCGCGGGCAGGCCGGCGCAGCACGCGGAGTTCGCGGGCGGCCGGTTCATCTGGTAGCTGACCTGGAAGGACTCCACGTCCACGGCGATGGGGTCGAAGTCGGCGTTCTGCGCCCAGCCGTGCCTCACCACCAGGTACGGGCGGCCACCGTACGCCTCCACGCGCAGCCGCTTCTCATGCACCAGCATGACGAAGGGCATGCGGGTGGCGTCCGCCATGCAGGACTTGGGCACGTCGCCCGGGAGGCCCGCGGCGAGCGCGGTGTCCAGCGAGGCGGCGGTGCCGTCCGCGGGCACGTCCGCCGTCAGGCGTCCCAGGAAGTAGTCCTGGCCACCCGGGCAGGCGATGAGCACGGCCTGCCCCTGGCGCAGCGGCTGGCCGAAGGTCGCGGCGGGCTCCAGCTCCAATTGGAAGGGCTCCGTCCCGGTGCCGTCGAGCTGGCCACGGCGCAGGAACATGGGGTCGCGGTAGCGGAAGGCCAGGTCGTCGGTGACGAAGTTGCCCCAGCCCTCCACTTCCTCCGTGTAGTTGTCCTTGCGGTCCCCGGGCAGGCCCACCGTGTCGAAGTTGAAGGCGATGGCCGGGTCCAGACCGTAGCCCGCGTAGCGCAGGGTGCGGTTGAGGTAGTCGGAGCCCACGCGGCTGCCTTCGACTGCCGTCTTGGAGATGGTGTTGTTCTGGAAGATGTTGTTGACGGCGATGATGGTCCCCGCCACCGCCAGCAGCACCACCGAGGAGACGGTGATGCCTACCAGCAACTCGATGAGCGTGAAGCCGCGTCGCGCGTGCGTCCTGGACGTGCTCACAGTTCCACCCCCGCGCCGTTCTCCGCCGGGTTGTAGAGCGCGACGAACTGCTTGACGTAGCGACGCTGGCCGGCGCTGCGGAAGGACACCACCACCGCGACCGAGTCGATGGCCTGCGCCGGCGTCCACACGAGGACGCGGCGGTAGTGTTCGCTCTCCTCCGGCGAGTAACCCGGCACCACGCGGAGCAGCGGGTCGCCGGTCGCGGTCTCGAAGGCGTCCAGGTCCACGACGCACGCGTCGGGCAGGGTGGAGAGGCCGCCGGCCAGCTCGAGCGTCTCCGCGGCGCCGGCGCAGCGCGCGCCGGACAGCGGCCCGGCGCCGGCGAAGAGGCGGGAGCGGCCCTGGAGCTGGAGGCCGGAGCGCACCTGCGAGGCGATGGCGCTGGCCTGCGACAGGCGGTTGGCGGCGGCGTTCTGCTGGCTGGCGAAGATGAGCCCGCCGAAGACGCCGCTGATGCCCATGGCGAGGATGGCGGCGGCCGCCATGCCTTCAATGAGCGTGGCGCCGCGCATGTGGGCGCGGCGGGATGCGGGATTCAGGCGCCTCATCGGTTGACCCTCATGTCGACGAAGCCAACGGGCGCGGAGACGGCGAAGAGGTATTCGCGCTGCCCGTCGGTGGAGAGAAGTGCCAGCGACGCGGCCCGGTTCACGGTGCCGTTGCCGGCGGGGATGACTGGCTGGCCCGCGCCGTCCACGAAGCGCGCGGAGCCGTCACCGCGGAAGACGATGGCGCCCCGCCGCGGCGCGCCGCTGCAGAAGCTGCAGTCCGTGGCGGCCAGTCCCTCGAAGATGCCGGTCCACGCCAGGTTGCCGCTGGCGCCGAAGCGCACGGTGCGCTGCGAGTAGCGGTCCAGGTACATGGCGTCCATCAACCGGCCCTGGTCCGCGGAGGGCTGGATGTCCAGCGGGGGCGAGAAGGTGCCGAAGCTCAGCTGTCCGCCGGCGCCCGCGGCGTCTCCGAAGTTGCGCAGGCGGTCCTCCAGCAGGAACCAGGCGCCATGGCCCGCGCTGGCCTGACCCTCCGGATTGATGTCCGGGTAGATGATGAGCCACACGTCGGCCTGACGGTCCACGGCGCGAGCCCGGGCCTCGGCGAGCGCGCCGGACAGGTCGGCGGCCGCGTTCTGCGGACCCGCCCGCGCGCTGAGCTGCGCGTAGCCCGCGTAGGCCAGCGCGGCCAGCACCGCGATGATGGCGAGGACGATGCTGACCTCCAGCAGCGTCATTCCGCGTGCGTCGCGCCGGCTCACTTGGCGACCTCCACGCGCACGCTCAGGGGCTGCCTGGTGCCCTGGCGCCACACGAGCACCTCGGACACGCCCAGGCTCAGCCCCTGGACCATGATTTGATTCGGCTCACCGAGCGACGCCTCGACCACCGCGGAGGCCTGGACCCTCACGCGCTCGGCGTTCTCCACGATGAACTGCGTCTGATGAAGGGGCGCCACCCGCACCACCAGGCCGGACGGCTGAGCGTTCTTCGCCTCGACGGCGTAGTCCGGCGCGGGCGCGGCGGCGGGGGTGTCGGTGGCGGCGTCCTGGGCCCACGCGGCGGAGGCGGCCAGCGTCAGCGCCAGGGGTGCCCACAGCTTCCAGCGGGGCGCGCGGGAACGGTACTTCAGGGAAGGTGTCGGAAAAACCGTGAGCAAGGGCATGGGGGAATGTCCTGCGGGCACAATGACCCCTGGGGGCTGGGGCAATGGAGACACGCGGGGTGTTTCTGCACACCTCGTGCCTCCCCGCCTGGTGAGCCAAGCCCCCGACACTCCACGGCAAAGTTCCAGGAGGAGGTCCCTACGAGCAGCAGGCGACCTTGCAATGTCTGCGAGCCCGCAAACTTTAGGCGCACCCTGACTGTCCGGCGACAGGGTGGCTGGAGTCCGAATGGACCCTGGGTTACCAGCCAGATTTGCTGTTTCTCAGGGCCTTCTTTTCGGAGGTGCGCTTCTTGCCTTCCAGGCGCCGCCGCTTGGAGCCGGCGGTGGGCTTGGTGGCCCGCCGCACCTTGGGCACGAATGTGAGGACCTTGAGTCCCTCGCGCAGACGCTCCAGCGCCACTCCCTTGTTCTGCACCTGGCTGCGGCGCTCGGTGGCGCTGACGGACAGCTCGGTGGGGGCATGCGTGAGGCGCACGCCGCTGGCGGTGGTGTTGCGGTGCTGTCCCCCCGGGCCCGAGGCGATGAAGTAGTCCACCTCACACGCCTTCAGGAGGGACTCGTCGTCCAGCTTGAGGGCGTCCAGCGCGGCCTGCCGGCGGGTGGGTGAAATGCTCATGGCTGTCTTCAAGGTATCCCTCCCAGGCCCCTTCGTGCACCGCTGTCGTGCGTGCAGGCCCCGGCGCTGGACGGGGCCCCGTCGTCCGTCTGACGAGGGATTTCAGGTTGGCCGGGGTGGGCTCTCAAATTGATTCGGGCATGACGCGGCTCCGGGACGAAGCTCCCTGATTCCAGCGGGTGGGCTCATGCTCAGCAGGCTGCTCTGGAGGGCCGCGGCGTGCGCCTCGCGTGGCGGTGCTAGCGCACGTTGATGGTGGTGCCCGTGCTGGCCTGCCGTCCGTCCTCGCTGGTGGCGATGATGGAGGCGGCGACGGGCACGCGGGTCATGCCTCGGTCGGTGTCGATGTAGGGCTCCACGAACGTCTGGTCCGCGGGGATGGTGACCGTGGGCATGCTGATGCGGCGGGTGGGCGATTCCAGGGCGACGGTGACGGGGCCGGTGAAGCCCTCCGCCCGCGTCACGGTGATGCGCACCTTCTCGTTCTGACCGGCGAACAGGTCCAACTGGCGCGGCTCGATGGTGACGGAGAAGTCCGGCTGGGCCACGGGCGGCGGAAGGATGACGAGGAAGATGTTGGCGCTGGCCGCGAACGTCTCCGCGGCGTTGGTGGCCATCAGCAGGGCGCGCATCATGCCCCGGGCCTGCGTGTCCTGCGCCACCGAATAGGTGGCGGTCGCGGTGACGCTGGGCTCGCCTTCGGGCAGGGCGATTTCCGGCGCGAGCGTCACGCCCTCGGGCGCATTCTGGAGGTTGATGCGGAACGCGCTCTGGTCGTCGCCCTCGCGCCGCACGGTGATGTCCACCGGAAGGCTCTCACCCGGAATAGCGGTGAGGGTGTCGGGGAGGTCAAAGGCGATGCGGAAGAAGGGCCCGTCGCTGCCGCAGGACAAAGCGAGCGCGCTGCCGACGAGGAACAGGCTCCCGATGAGGGACCGGCGGAGGGATGGGGTCATGTTCTTGAATCTCCTGGTGAGTGCCAGCATCCGTCCACCGTGGCACCTGGGCAAGCCGCTCCAGAGCAGGCGGGCTCAGCGGAACAACGCACGAGCCACCTCGTAGGTGCCCACGTGCGCATCAATCGTGGCGGACAGAGGTTTCGCGTAGCCGCCGCCCAGGGTGAGCACCGCGGGGATGCCCCGCTGGCGTGCGGCCTCCAGCACCAGCCTGTCTCGCGCTCTCAGTCCGGCGTGAGTGAGGGACAGCCGTCCCAGCGCGTCTTCCGCGAGCGGGTCCACGCCCGCCTGGAAGAAGAGGATGCAGGCGCCCGCGCTGTCGAGCACCTCGGGCAGGTGCAGGGCGAGCGCGTCCAGATACGCCGCGTCTCCGGTGCCGTCCGGCAGGCCCACGTCGAGGTGGGAGGGCTGCTTGCGGAAGGGGAAGTTGTTCTCTCCGTGCATGGAGAAGGTGAAGACGGAGTCGTCGCCGGTGAAGACGGCGGCGGTGCCGTTGCCCTGGTGGACGTCCAGGTCCACCACCACGGCCCGGCGGATGTCGCGCGAGGCCTGGAGCACGCGGATGGCCACCGCGATGTCATTGAAGACGCAGAAGCCCTCGCCGTGGTCCGGAAAGCCGTGGTGCGTGCCGCCGGAGAGGTTGCCTCCGATGCCGTCCTGGAGCGCCGCGCGAGCCGCGTCGACGGTGCCGGCCACCGCGGCGGAGAAGCGCCGCACCAACTCGGGCGACCAGGGGAAGCCGAGGCGCCGTTGCTCGGCGTCGGTGAGGGTGCCCTGGGACAGCGCGTCGAGGTAGCGGGGCGTGTGGACGCGCGCGAGGTCCTGGCGTGGGCAGGGCGTGGATTCGGTGAGGGATTCCGGGGAGAGCACGCCCCGCTCCAGGAGCGCCTCGCGCAGCAGTCGGTACTTCTCCATGGGGAAGCGGTGGCCGGGAGGCAACGGGACTTCGTAGCTGTCCGAATGGAAGACGCGCACGCGGAAGGAGCCCTAACGCCAGGGCAGGGCGGGTGCAACCGGCGGCGCGTGTGAGAAATCGACCGGGGGCGTAGACCCGGGGGCGAAGTCGTTCGTTTCGAACCTCGCTGTCGTCCTTCCCCTTGGAGAACGCCATGGACCGCAAGTCCCTGTCGCGCGCCGCGCTGTCGGCCGCGCTCGTCACCGCTCTGTCCGCTGCCCTGTCCCTGGCCGAGGAGAGCCCGATTTTCAAGCCCGTGGAGAAGCCCGCGCCCGCCAAGACGGCGACGCCGGCCGCTCAGGCGAAGCCCGCTCCGAACCAGAAGCCCGCGCAGCCGGCGCCGTCCCAGCAGCAGGTCCCCGCCGCCGCCCGGCCGGAGATTGAAGTGGTGTTCGTGCTGGATACGACGGGCTCGATGAGCGGGCTGCTGGAGGGAGCGAAGCGGAAGATCTACTCCATCGCCTCGCGCATCGCGCAGGGCCGTCCGACGCCGCACCTGAAGGTGGGGCTGGTGGCCTACCGCGACGTGGGCGACGACTACGTCACGAAGCGCTTCGACCTGAGCGACGACCTGGACACGGTGTTCGCCAACCTGCGCAAGTTCGAGGCGGGTGGCGGCGGGGATACGCCCGAGCACGTGGGGCGCGGGCTGGGCGAGGCCGTGTCCAAGCTGTCCTGGAGCAAGAACCGGGAGGTGATGAAGGCCATCTTCCTGGTGGGGGACGCGCCCCCGGCGCAGCGCAACGACGACTGGGACTTCAAGCACTGGGCGAAGAAGGCCCGGGAGAAGCACATCGTCGTGAACACCGTGCGGTGCGGCGGGGATGCCGAGACGGAGGCGTCGTGGCGGTTCGTGGCGAAGCTGACGGACGGCACCTTCGACACCATTGACCAGGGCGGTGGCATGGTCGCCGTCGCCACGCCGTATGACGCGGAGCTGGCGAAGGTGAACGCGGAGCTGGCCACCAAGACGCTCTACACGGGCCGCAGGGAGGTCCAGGCGGAGAACATGGCGCGCGCCGCTTCCATGGGTGCGCTGGCGCCGGAGGCGGCGGCCGAGCGCATCAGCTACATGAAGAAGACGCGCGGCGGTGGGGCCGCAGGAGCCCCCGCGAGCAGCGCGCCCAAGGCGGTGGGCGGCGCGGTGGACCTGGTGGAGGCGCCGTCCGCGCTGGATGGCGTGAAAGCGGACGAGCTCCCCTCCGAACTCAAGGGCCTGTCCAAGGAGGCGCAGGCCGCGAAGGTGAAGGCGCTCTCCGAGGAGAAGAAGGCGCTGGAGAAGAAGGCGGAGACGCTGGCCGCGGAGCGCGAGGCGTGGCTGACGAAGAACGCTCCCGAGAAGGAGGACGCCTTCGACGCCAACGTGATGAAGGGCGTGAAGGCGCAGGCCGCCCGCTACAACATCGCCTACTGAGCGTCAGTGAAGCGGGGGACAGGAAGCCGCGGGCGCGCTTGGAGGCGTCCGCGGCTTTCGCGTGTCAGGCGTGGGCGCGCAGGAACTCCAGCAGCGCCGGATTGACGTCTTCCGGGTGCGTCATGCTCGCCGCGTGCGCGGCGCCGGGAACCGGGACGAAGCGCACGCTGCCGGGCAGCGTCTGGTGCAGGTGCTCGCCGTGGACCGGAGGCATGCCGTGGTCCTCCAGCCCGTGGAAGACGATGGCGGGGCAGCGAATCTCCATCAGCCGCCCGGAGATGTCGTCCCGGTCGATGAGCGAGCGGATGGCGTTGGCGAAGTGTCCGCCGGGGATTTTCCGCCAGCGCGGTAGCCAGGTGTCGAAGTAGCGCGTGTCCCCGATGATGGCCTGCGCCAGCCCCTGCACCAGCGGGTCGATGGGGCCCTGTGTCTTCCAGATGTCGGCGGACTGTTGGTATGCGGCGCAGGTGGGTGCGTCGTCGTTGGTGCCCCGGGTGCTCAGCAGCACCAGCGCCCGGACGCGCTCGGGGTGCTTCAGCGCCACGCGCAGCGCGCTGTAGCCGCCCTGGGACATGCCGCCCACGACGGCCCGTTCGATGCCCAGGTGGTCCAACAGGCCCACGCAGTCCGCGGCCGAGTCCCACGGCGTGAAGGGCTTTCCGTCCCAACGCGTCTGCCCGAAGCCGCGGGCATCCCAGCGGATGACGCGGAACTCGGGGGCCAGCGCCGCCACCTGCGCGTCGAACATCCGGTGGTCCATCAGGAATCCATGACCCAGGATGATGGGCCGGCCGTTTCCACCGGAGTCCTCGAAGTAGATTCCCTGTCCGTTCAGCTCGGCGATGGGCATGGCCCCTCCGTCTATCACCCCCGGGAGGGCCGCGCGCGCTACTCCCGCGTCACCGCCTGGAGCACCACTTCACGCCGCCGCTCCAGCAGCCGCAGCGCCAGGGGAAGCACCCCGCGATACAGCGCCACGTTCAACGCGGCGGCCAGGAGAATCATCGCCGCCGTGTGCCACGTGGGACCTTCCTTGCCCGCCAGCTTGAGCGCCCAGCCGAAGGGCATGCAGCCCGCGCTGGCCGCGAGGATGCCCAGCATGGAGGCCGTCAGCGGAACCTTGTCCCTTCGCTTGAGGCTCGCGTGGAACTTCACCGGGAAGTACAGCGACAGGAAGTTGCCCGCGGCCAGCAGCATGGGCACCACGGCTCCCACGGCCGCCATGGCGCACAGCATGTCCAGCCCGGTGCCGAAGCCGAAGTACACCCGGTAGAAGAGCGCCACCATCGCCGCCATCCCGAGCGCCGCCGCGCCCTGCACTTGATTCTTCGCGCGCAGCACGTCCGCCAGGTCCAGGGGCGCCGCCAGGAAGGCCGCGAAGCCCTGTCCGTCATACGCGAAGGTGTTCTGGGAGAACGTGGACGCAATCACCACCGCGCCGTAGATGCACAGGCCCCCCATCAGCCACGCATCCGCCGAGCCGCCCAGGAGGAACACGAACAAGTCCCTTCCGGACAGCAGCTTCAGCAGGATGGCCAGGATGAAGGGCACCGATGCCAGCAGCCGCGCGCGCGGGTTGCGCCACAGGTCCAGGGCCTCGCGCGTCACCAGCGTGGTGTAGCGCGTCCGCGTGGTGGCGAACGGGTTGCTGTCCCCCGAGTCCTTGCGCGAGCCCCCCGCGCGGCCCGCCTGCCGGTGGAAGCGCATCAGCAGCGCGTAGGCCACCGCCATGCCCACGCCCGCGAAGAAGAGCAGCGCCGCCGCCTCCAGCATGGCCACCCGGGGCCGGTGCCAGGCGAGCTGCGCCAGCGCGTCTCCGAAGAGCCCCGGGGGCACGCGGCCAAGCGCCACCGCCGCGTTGATGATGAGGGACATGTCCAGCGCGTCCACGCCCGCCTCGCCCACCGCCGTCAGCCACGAGGTGTCGATGGGCGGGATGAACGACGCGGCCAGGAGGAAGAGCGCCAGCCCGCCGCCCATGATTTCCGCGCTGTGCTTCGCCCGCAGCACGTTGATGACGGCGTACAGCGCCACCCGGCTCCAGGCCGCGCACAGGAGCGCGAAGAGAACGTAGAGGACCACCGCCATCCACGGCATGTACAGCACGTAGACGGACGCGAAGCCCAGCGCGGCCCCGGTGAGCGGCGCGTAGAAGACGAGCGCGCGCGGCTCGAAGAGGCTGGCCACCGTCGACGCGATGAGCAGCCGGAAGGGGGAGATGGGGAAGGCGGCGTAGCGGCTCAGCTCGGAGTGGTCATCCACGCCCGCGGACAACAGCGGCCACGTCACCCACACCGAGAAGGTGACGAAGCACAGCAGGTTGAGGATGAAGTAGGGCCACACGTCGCTCTGCGCGATGGGCCGCAGCCGCATCAGCGCGAAGAACGTCAGGCCCAGGAAGAGGCCCGGCGCGCTCGACGCAGCGAAGGCGGCCACCGCGAGCATCCGGCTGCGTCCGGGGCCCTGATTCAACCCGATGTCGAAGCGCAGCCCCCACAGCAGCCACAGGTGCCGGAAGAAGCCGGGCACGGCGGGGCGGCTCATGCGGTCTCCTGGCGCAGCGGCGTCACGGACGCGGGCGCCTCACCGTAGAAGGACAGGCGCGCGTTGCGCGAGGCCGGCACGGAGATGAGCTTCTCGAACACCGCCTCCAACGACGGGCACTCGTAACGCGACAGCAGCGAGCCCACCGGACCCTGGTCCAGCATGCGGCCGCCGCGGATGATGCCCGCGTGCGTGGCCAGCCGCTCGGCGATCTCCAGCACGTGCGTGGTGAGCAGCAGCGTCACCCCGCGCCGGCTCAGCTCGCGCAGGAGCTCGCGGATGACACCGGCGGCCAGCACGTCGATGCCTTCGAAGGGCTCGTCCAGCAGCACCAGCTCCGGCGCGTGGATCAGCGCCGCGGCGATGGCGAGCCTCCGGCGCATGCCCTTGGAGTACTCCGCCACCAGCGCGCCCGCCTTGTAGGTGAGCTCCGTCAGCTCCAGCAGCTCGGTGGCGCGCGCGGCGGCCTCGTCGCCGTCCAGCCCGTACATGCGCGCGCAGAAGGTGAGGTACTGCCGGCCGGTGAGCCGCTCGAAGAGGCTCAGCTCCTCCGGCACCACGCCGACGCGGCGCTTCACTTCCATGGGCCTGGCCACCGCGTCCACCCCGAGCATCCGGATGGAGCCCGCGTCGGGGCCGTACACCCCCGTCAGCAAGGCGATGCTGGTGGACTTCCCGGCCCCGTTGGGGCCCAGGTACGCGTAGAAGGCGCCGCGGGGAATCTGCAAGTCCAGGCCGTTGAGCGCGCTGAAGCCGCCAAAGCGCTTCTGCAGTCCGCGGGCGTCGACCGCCAGGTCATCAGTGGGAGAGGGCGTCATGGAATGCCCTCCATCTCACCCGAGCCCGGCACCAGGGGACAATCCCCACCCGTCAACAGGGGGATGCCCGCCGGCTCCTACGGTGCCGTCTCAGTGGACGAACGACATCTCCGGCGGACCGGCAATCTGCTGCACCGTCATCCGCACCTTGTCCAGGTCCACGGGCTTGGAGATGTAGCCCGCGGCGCCCACGAGCTCGGCCTCCCATTCGAAGCCGTAGCCGGAGATGATGATGATGGGCAGACCCCGCGCACGGGGCATCTTCTTGAGTGCGTCGAGCAATCCCCAACCGCTCATGACTGGCATCCTCAAGTCGAGCAGCACGGCGGAGGGCATGTCTCCCTCCAGCAGGTCCAGCGCCTCACGACCGTTGGCCGCTTGAACCGTGGGATAGCCCATTTCCTCGAGGGCATCGCAGATGAGCGTGCGGTGGCTCGCGTCGTCATCGACGACCAGGATGTGGGACATGGCAGGGCCTCGGAAGCTGCGGCTGGGTGTGTCGCCGCGAAATTCTATGGGCAGGATGATGGGAACTCCTCTTCCATTCCGGAAGGGGCCCCGATGCTTTTCAACAGCGAACGGCCCGTGAGGACGAGGCATGCATCCGGGGCCGGATGCCCACGGGGCTCACGCTCCGTAAAGCTGGAGCGCATTCTGCCCCAGGATGCCCGCGAGTACCGCGTCATCCAACTTCATCCCCAGCATCGTCCGCAGCTCACGGTCCCACGCATAGGGGATGTTGGGAAAGTCCGTGCCGTAGAGGATGCGCTCGGGCCGGACCTCCAGCGCGCGGCGGGGGATGGGAACGGGGAAGTAGCCGGCCAGGGCCATGGTGGTGTCCAGCCAGAGGTTGTCGTGCCGCTCGAGCAGCCGCGCATAGGCGTCGAACTCGTCCGCGCCCAGGTGGGGCACGCACAGCTTCAGCGTGGGATGGTCCTTCAGCACACGCTCCACCCGCTCCGCGGCGCAGAGCGCGTAGGTGTCGCAGTTGTAGTGGGGACTGGAGGGCTCCCGTCCCGCGTGCATGACGAGCGGACGGCCCGCCTTCGCGCACGCGGCATACACCTCGTGAAGGTGCGGCGCGTCAGGGGAGAAACATTGGACGTGGCAATGAATCTTCACCCCACGCAGGCCCGCGTCGAACGCCTCTTCCAACACGACCGTGGCATCGGGTTCGCCCGGGAGCACGGTGGCGAGCCCCAGCACACGAGGCTCTTCCCGGGCCACCTCCGCCACGTAGGCGTTGAGCGCGCGGGCCATGCCTGGCCGGTGGGCGTAATGCAGCGCCACCACCCGGTGGACCCCCCGCGACAGGAGGAAGGACACGACCTGCCGCGTGTGCAGCTTGTAGCGGATGGGCCAGCCGTACTGGTCGAACCAGCGCCACACCGCCTCGAACACCCGGTCCGGGAAGAGGTGGACGTGCGCGTCCACCACGGGAGGCAGTCCTTTGGGCAGGCGAGGGCCCTCCGTGTCCTGGAGGGCGGGCATGGGCATGCGGATGCCGGAATCCCGCCACGTGGGCGCGGAGGCCAGACAAGGGACGGGCACGTCAGCGTCGGAGTCGGTGGCCATGGCGAGCCACCCGTCTACGCCTTCTTGACGGTGTCGTCCTCGTCCCCGTCGGTCCGTCGCAGGTAGGTGTTGTGCGGGTACCCCTGGCGGGACAGCCGCTGCGCCTCGATGGCGTCGGCGACCTTGGCGCAGACCTGGCCCAGCATGCGCAGCGACTCGGCGAGGAGCCGCTCGGCATGGTCCTGCGCGTCGGCGGCCTGGATGGTGGTGCGCTCTTTGCGAAACAGCCCGGGCAGCTTCATCTCCCCCAAAGCATAGGTGACGCACTGCTTCCGTGCCACCGCCCCGCGAGGCCGGCCTTAACCACGTTGACGGCCCGCTCAATTTACATTTTTGAGCAGTTGCCCCTGGCTCCTCGCCTGGATGCCTGCCATTTGTGCTTGTAACCCCTTGGACTTCTAGGGTTTTGACGAATTTTCAAGTGGGGGGATGACACGGAGTTAATCCGGCCCTACATTGGATTCCGTTGGATTTACGGCAGAGGAGCTGCGCATGGCTTACGACGGCGAGCTGGTGAAGATGGAGAACGGTCGCTGGGCGCGGTTCCAGCGGTGCCAGGTGTACCGCCCGGGCGTCGAGGACGCGGGCGAGACGATGCTGCTGATCGCCGTGGAGCTCGAGGAGCGCTATCAGCGCCAGCTCGACGAGGCGGCTGACTCCCTGGCCCAGTACCGCTATCAGGGCGTCCCCGTGCAGGTCCGTTTCGATGCGGGCTCCCAGGGCATCACCCTGCAGCCCGAGCAGACGGTGGCCGCACCCTCGGTGCACTGAGCGCTGCCTCCGCGTGAGCGGAGTGTCAACGGGTTGACGGATTCACAACACAAGGGGCCTCGCGATTCACATCGCGGGGCCCTTGGTTTTTACAGGCCCTGACGAGCAGCGTCAGGCGTCGTCCAGCCAACGGGTATACGCCTCGAAGCCGTAGTCCCTGCCCAGGAATGACCGGACCAGGTCCGCCGCGTCGCGAGAGCCGCCCGGACCCAGCACGGTGTCCCGGTAGCGCTGGGCGGTGGAGGCGTCCATCAGCCTGTGCTCCAGGAAGGGTGTGAGCAGGTCCCGGGCGATGACGAGCGACCAGAGGTAGGCGTAGTACGCGGAGGAGTAGTAGCCGTCGAGCTGGACGAAGGAGAGATGGGGGTAAGTGTCGTCCAGTGCGGGGAAGGGCATGTAGCGCTCCTGGAGCGCCTTCACCCGCGCGGTGGTGTCCACGCCGGCGGGGTCGCTCGCGTGGAGCTGGAGGCTGACGGCCGCGTAGAAGAGCTGTTGGCGCAGCCACAGTCCCTTGCCGAAGGCGTCCGCGCGCCGCATCCGGAGGATGGTCTCCGTGGGCAGCGGCTCGCCGGTGACGACGTGCCGGGCGAACGTCTGGAGTGACTCCGGGCGCCAGGCCCACTCCTCCAGCACCTGGGCGGGGGCCTCCACGAAGTCGCGCTCCGTGCGCGAGCCGGACAGGCCGGCCCAGCGCGCCCGGCCGCCGAGGACGTGGTGCAGCAGGTGGCCGAACTCGTGGAAGAACGTCTGCACCTGGGAGTGCTGGAGCAGCGCGGGGTGGGCGCCGGGACGCGGGAAGTTGCCCGTCAGCACGCCCTCGGGAAGCGTCCTCCCCGCGCGGCCGGTGGCCAGGTCCCACTGCGCCGGATGGGCGTACTTGTTCGGGCGCGGGTGCATGTCCAGGTAGAAGCGCCCCAGGCGCGTGGGGCCCTCGTAGATGTCCCAGGCCTCGATGTCTGGGTGCCACACCTGCGCATCCCGGACGCGGCGGTAGGTGAGCCCGAAGAGCCGCGAGGTGATGTCCAGCACGCCCTGCTTCACCCGCGTGTATTCGAAGTAGGGCCGCAGCTCGCGCGAGTCGAAGTGGTAGCGCTCCGCGCGCACCTGTTCCTTGAGGTATGTCTGCTCCCACGGCTCCACGCGGGACGCGCCGGGCACGTCGCGCCGCTTGCGCTCCAGCAGCGCGGCGTAGTCGTCCTGCACGCGCGTGGTGGTGGCGGTGGCGAGCTGTTCGATGAAGTCCTCGGCCACGTGCTGGTGCCGGACCATCTTGTCCTCGGACGCGTAGGCGGCCCAGCTCGGATAGCCCAGGAGCGTGGCCAGGTCGTGACGCGTCTGGAGCAGGCGTGACAGCGTCTCCAGGTTGCGGGGATGGCCGCGCTGCTGGCTCGCGCGCCAGAGCGCCTCGCGGGCGCTGCTGTCGCGCGCGTATGTCAGGACGGGCAGGGCGTCGGAGGCGTCGGTGGTGATGCGCACCCGGCCGTCGGGTCCCGGCGGATGGTCCCGGAGGTAGTCGTCGGGGAGGCCCTCCAGCGCTTCGGGGGCCACGTCCACGTGCCGGACGTCTTCGCGGATGTGCTGGCTGAACGTCTGGCCCAGCCGCGTGAGCGCATCGTTCAGCTCGCGCAGCCGCGCGCGGGTGGCCGCGTCCCGATTCACCCCCGCGCGCCGGAAGTTTCGCAGCACCAGGTCCACCCAGCGCTGGGTGGCGGTGTCCTGTCCGCGCAGGTCCAACGCGGCGAGGGCCGCGTAGACGTGGGGGTTGAGCGACACGTCCGTGCGCATGCCATCCGCGGCCTGGCCGCAGCGCGCCGCCGCCGCGCGGAACGCGGCGTCCGGGTGGGTGTTGGCACCGATGCCCGCGCGGCCGTTGGCATCATCCAGCAACGCGATGGCGTCGTCGTAGGCGGTGAGGGCCGCCTCCACGTTCCGGGGCTCGGGCAGTGACAGCAAGGCGTTGATGCGCGCCGAGGCCCGTTGCACGTCGCACAGGCAGGTCGCCAGGAAGCGCCCGGATGTGGCGGTCAGTTGGCGGCCCGCGTCAGGCTCCAGGGCGCGCGGCGCGCAATGCACCGGCGTTTCGGTGGATGACGCAGGGCGCTGAGCGGAGGACAGGCCAGCGCAGCCCGCGAGCGCGAGGCTGACGACGAAGACGACCAAGCGATGCAAGTGCCACTCCCAGCGCGGGTGATGGGGCAACGTGCGGGGGACCGGCCTATTTCCGCTGCGTGCTCCCGATGGGAATGACGAAGAGCGCGCCGTTTCATCGAAAGATTCCGCCACGGAGGATGGCGGACCCGGGTCAACGGGCGCTGGCCACGGTGGCGGAGCTGCGTCGCGCGAGTGTCAGTTGCCCACCTGGAAGAAGCGGGCGGCGTTCTCGTGGGTGATGCGGCGGACGATGCGCTGGGACAGGCTGGCCTTGGCCAGCAGGTTGGCGGCGCGCGCCAGGCCGAGGATGTCCCCGGCGCCGTCGCCCGCGTCGGAGTTGAGCATCAGCCGCTCACTGCCCAGCCGCCGCACCAGCACCACCGCGCGCTCGGCCTTGAGCGCCTCGGGGTGCAGCGTCAGCCCGGCCCAGTGGCCCACCTCCAGGATGGTGCGCACCGTCCGGGCGTTGGCGTGGTCCACCAGCGCGCGCGAGGGCAGCAGGCCCGACTGCCGCAGGAGCGTGAGGATGCGCCGCGTGTGACGCTCCTTGTCCGTGGTGGGGGTGTGCACCACCACGCGCAGCTTGAGGCTGCGGGCCAGCGCGAGCTGCTCCAGGAAGGCTTCTTCTTCCTCCTCGCCACCCGTGTGCAGGCCCGTCTCGCCCAGTGCCACCACGCGCCCGCCCTGGAAGTAGTCGGGCAGCGCGGACAGCACCTCGCTCAAGCCGCGCCGGGGGATGCAGCGCGGGTGGACGCCCAGGGCCGCGTAGGCGCGGATGCCCAGGCGCTCCAGCCGGGGAAGCTGGCGCTCCACCAGGTCATCGAAGTGCCGCAGCAGCGCCTTGGACGTGGGCTCCGGGAAGTGGTGCGCCACCACCAGCGCCCGCTCCACGCCGAAGAAGCGCATGGACTCCAGATCCTGGTCGCTCAGGCTCTCCGGATGGAGGTGCGCGTCGAAGATGGGCGGTGGGGTGGGCACTGCTCAGTCCTGTCCCAGGGCGGCGCCCTCGTTGCGCGGGTCGCTCGCGGAGAAGCGCAGCCCCGTCTTCGGGTCGCTGTAGACGGCCTCCGCGTCGCCCCACTGCTCCACGCGGCGCACCTTGTGGCCCTTGGCCTCCAGCACGGACAGCGTCGCCGGCTCCAGGCCCCACTTGTCCACCCACAGCTCGTCGGGCAGGTACTGGTGATGCACGCGGCCTTCGTTCACCGCGCGCGCCACGTCCATGCCGTGGTCCACCACGTTGCTGATGACCTGGATGACGGTGGTGGGGATGGTGGAGCCGCCAGGGCTGCCCACCGCGAGCATGACGCGCCGGGGGTCTTCCTTGGAGAACACCAGCGTGGGGGACATGGAGGACAGCGGCACCTTGCCCGGCGCAATCGCGTTGGGCTCGCCCGTCACCAGGCCGTACGCGTTGGGCACGCCCGGCTGCGCGGCGAAGTCATCCATCTCATCGTTGAGCAGCACGCCGGTGCCCGTGGCCACCACGCACGAGCCGAAGCCGTAGTTCACCGTGGTCGTCATCGCCACCGCGTTGCCGTCCTTGTCGATGACGGAGATGTGCGTGGTGTTCTTCTTCTCCGGCTCGGGCGTCAGGGTGGCGGGCTCGTCCGTCAGCGTGGAGCCCCGCACGCCTTCCTTCGGCGCCAGCAGCGACGCGCTGGGCGTGGCCTTCTTCGGGTCGATGGAGCCCGCCAGGTCCGCGACGTGGCCGGGCGACACCAGCCGCGCCAGGGGCACGTCCACGAAGGCCGGGTCCCCCAGGTACTTCGCGCGGTCCACATAGGCCCGCCGCACGGCTTCCGCGTAGAGGTGCAGCGCCTCCGCGTCGCGGAACGTCACCCCCTGGGGACGCAGTTGCTCCATCGCGGTCAGCACCTGGATGACGGCCACGCCCCCCGCGCTCGGCGGCGGCATGGTGAGGATGCGGTGGCCGCGGTACGTGCCCTCCAGGGGCGTGGCGCTCCGCGTCTTATAGGCCGCGAGGTCCTCCTGGGTGAGGATGCCGCCGCCAGCCTGGACCGACGTGGCGATGGCCTTCGCCACCGGCCCCGCATAGAAGGCCTTGGCGCCTCCCTTCGCGATGGAGGACAGCGTGCGGGCCAGGTCGGGCTGGCGGATGACGTGCCCCACGGGCGGGGCTTCCCACTGACCCTGCGCGTTCTTCACCAGGAACACGCGTGAGGCCTCCGCGTCCCGGCTCAGACAGGCCAGCCGGCCCTCCGCCATGGTGCGGTAGCGCGGCGTCACCCACATGCCCTTGCGCGCCGCCGCGATGGCCGGCGCCAGCACCACCGCCGGCTTCAGCTTCCCGTGCGCCTTGAGCAGCTCCAGGTAGCCCGCGACGGCGCCCGGCACCGCCACGCTCAGCGCGCCGTCCGTGGACAGGCCCGGCACCACCTTGCCGTCCTTCACGTACATGTCGCGCGTGGCCGCCTTGGGGGCCACCTCGCGGAAATCCAGCACCTTCGTGTCGCCGCTCTTGGCGTCGTGCACCAGCGCGAAGCCGCCGCCGCCAATGCCGGAGTGGTAGGGACCCACCACCGCCGCCACGAAGGCCGCCGCCACCGCCGCGTCCGTGGCGTTGCCACCCTTCTCCAGCATCTCCAACGCCGCCGCGCTCGCCTGCGGGTAGGCCGTGGCCACCGCGCCACCCCGGTAGGGCCGCGCCGCCTGCGCCACACACGCCACCATCATCACCGCGGCCAGCAGCCCTCGCCTCAGCACCGCACCGCGGAAGCTCGTGTCCTTCACGGGTTCAGCCCTCCTCGCGCTGTCTGAACAGTCCATCGCTGGCTTTCGTCCTGGGTGGTGTGTTACCCGGGCGACAAAAGCCTACCCTCCAGTCCGGCGACGCCAGGGGACCAGACGGACTACATGTGTCCCGGTATGCACGAACCGTGTGGTCAGGACCAGGATTTCAGCCTGACAACATTTTTCCTCTTGGATTGTTCTCCGGTGGCGTGCATCCTGGTCCCATCATGAATCGCGTCCGGGGGAGCGTATGAGCACGCCAGCCATACCCGAGAAAAAGGCCCTACCTGGCGCCGCGCCTACCGCGGCCGAGGTGACGGTCTTCTTGAAGCCCAGCTTCGGCATCACGATTCAGCGCAACACCCTGTGCGTCTCGGTCAGTGCGAAGGCACGGCCGGTGGACACCGTCCCGCCTTCTGATCCGCGCGCGGTTGACGACTCGATTGGCTGTCCCTAATTCTCCGCCGCATGAGCGTTCTGGCGGCGGTGGTGCTGTGCGCGGGCAAGGGCACGCGGATGAAGTCGGAGAAGGCGAAGGTCCTTCACCCCATCCTCGGTCGGCCCATTTGCGCCTATCCCCTCAAGCGGGCCCTTGAACTGGGCGCCACGTCGGTGGTCCCCGTGGTGGGCCACCAGGCGGAAGCGGTGGAGAAGGCCGTCCGAGGCCTCTTCCCGGATGCCCCCCTGCGCTTCGCGCTCCAGCGCGAGCAGCGCGGGACGGCGGACGCGGTGCGCTCCGCCGAGGAGGCCCTGAAGGGGTACTCCGGACGGGTCCTCATTCTTTACGGCGATGTGCCGCTGCTGCGCCGCGAGACGCTGGAGGCGCTGTTGGCCGCCCATGACCAGGCGGGCGGCAAGCTGGCCATGGTGTCCACCACCCTGGAGGACCCCACGGGCTACGGCCGGGTCATCCGCGAGGGTGGCAAGGTGACGCGCATCGTGGAGCACAAGGACTGCACCCCGGAGCAGCGCGCGGTGCGCGAGTGCAACGCCGGCATCTACTCCGTGGACGCGGACTTCCTCTGGAAGGCGCTGGCTGAAATCAAGCCCCAGAACGCCCAGGGCGAGTACTACCTCACCGACCTGGTGGAGATGGCCGCGAAGCGGGGCCCGGTGGGCTCGGTGGAGGCGGACGCCACGGAGACGGCTGGCGTGAATGACCGGGTGGAGCTGGCCGCCCGCGCGCGCGTGCTGCAGCAGCGCATCAACGAGGCGCACATGCGCGCCGGCGTCTCGCTACAGGACCCCGCCACCGCCTACATCGAGGAAGGCGTCACCGTGGGGCCCGACACCGAAATCGGTCCCTCCGTCACGCTGGCCGCCGGCACCGTGGTGGGCAAGGGCTGCACTATTGGTCAGGGCAGCGTGCTGCATGCCTCCACCGTGGCGGACGGCACCATCATCAAGCCTTACTCCGTGCTGGAAGAGGCCCGGGTGGGGGAGCGCAACGTCATTGGCCCCTTCTCGCGGCTGCGCCCCGGGACGGAGCTGGCCGAGGACGTGCATCTGGGCAACTTCGTGGAGACGAAGAAGGCCCGCATCGGAAAAGGTTCGAAGGCCAACCACCTCACGTACCTGGGGGACGCTGTCATTGGTTCCGGGTGCAACGTGGGGGCGGGCACCATCACCTGTAACTATGACGGGGTGAACAAGCACCTCACTGAGCTGGGTGATGGGGTGTTCATCGGCTCCGACACGCAGCTCGTCGCGCCCGTGAAGGTCGGCGACGGCTCGTATGTCGGCGCGGGCACCACGGTGACGAAAAATGTGCCTCCTGGGAGCCTCGCTGTGTCCCGGACGCCACAGGTGACCAAGGAGGGCTGGGTGGCCACCAAGAAGGCGCGGCAGGCGAAAGCGCGGGCGGGATAGGCGGCGCGGCTCTTGCTTGGGTACCAGGCAGAGCGCTGCCCGGCAGGGATGTAGGGGAATCCCGCGGATTGCTCCGGCGGGCGTGGGCGTGAGAGAGAGGTGCAACTATGTGCGGGATTGTTGGTTACGTCGGTGACAAGGAATCAGCCCCCATCCTGGTGTCGGGCCTGAAGCGGCTCGAATACCGTGGCTATGACTCGGCGGGCGTTGCGGTGCTGAATCAGCGCAAGCTCAACGTCGTGCGGGCCACGGGCAAGCTCCGCAACCTGGAGAACCGGGTGGTGGCGGACCAGCCGCCGGGCAACATCGGCATCGGGCACACCCGCTGGGCGACCCACGGGCGGCCCTCCGATGAGAACGCGCACCCGCACACGTACAAGGACGTGGCGGTGGTGCACAACGGCATCATCGAGAACCACCTGGCGCTCAAGGTGCAGCTGCGCTCGCGTGGGCACGTCTTCTCCTCGGAGACGGACTCGGAGGTGTTCGCGCACCTCATCTCCGAAGAGCTGGAGCGCGGCCTGGAGCTGCCGGACGCGGTGCGCGCGGCCATTGCCCAGGTGAAGGGCACCTACGCGCTGGCCGTGCTGACGGCCAGCGACCCCAGCCGCATCGTCTGCACCAAGGACGCCTCGCCCATGGTGCTGGGCCTGGGCCAGGGGCAGAACTTCCTGGCCAGCGACGTGCCGGCGCTGCTCGAGCACACGCGCGACTTCGTCTACATGGAAGAGGGTGACCTGGCCGTCATCACCGCGGCGGCCGTGGACATCTTCAACCGCCAGGGCCAGAAGGTGAACCGGCCCACCCGCCGCATCGACTGGACGCCGATGATGGCGGAGAAGGGCGGCCACAAGCACTTCATGCACAAGGAAATCTGGGAGCAGCCCCGCGCCGTCGCGGACACGCTGCGCGGCCGGATGCTCCTGTCGGAAGGCGATGTCCACTTCGAGGGCTGGAACCTGTCGGCGGAGAAGGTCCGCTCGCTGACCAAGATCACCATCCTCGCGTGCGGCACGTCGTGGCACTCCGGTGTCGCGGGCAAGCACATGATTGAGTCGCTGGCGCGCCTGCCGGTCGAGGTGGAGCTGGCGAGCGAGTTCCGCTACCGCGACCCCATCGTCGACGGCACGCACCTGGCCATCGCCATCAGCCAGTCGGGCGAGACGGCGGACACGCTGGCGGCCTTCAAGGAGGCCAAGGCCCGCGGCGCCACGGCCATGGCCATCTGCAACGTCATTGGCAGCGCGATGACGCGCGAGGCCGACTTCTCCGTGCTCACCAACGCGGGCCCGGAGATTGGCGTGGCGTCCACCAAGGCGTTCACCACGCAGCTGGTGGCCCTGTACCTGCTGGCCGTCAAGCTGGGCCGCATGCGTGGCACCCTGTCCGTGCCGGCGGCACAGGAGCACCTGACGCAGCTGACGAAGGTGCCGAAGATGATTGAGGACGTCCTCAAGTGCGAGCCGGCCGTGACGCGCGTGTCGCGTGAGTACATGGACTCGCAGGACTTCCTCTTCCTCGGCCGCGGCCCCATGCACCCGGTGGCGCTGGAGGGCGCGCTCAAGCTGAAGGAAATCTCGTACATCCACGCGGAGGGCTACGCGGGCGGTGAGATGAAGCACGGCCCCATCGCGCTCATCGACGAGAAGATGCCGGTGGTGGTCATCGCGCCGAAGCAGCCGCACGTCGCGTACGAGAAGATCATCGGCAACATCGAGGAGGTCCGCGCGCGCGGTGGCAAGGTGATTGCCATCATCGACGAGGACGACGAGCACGTGGCCTCGCTGGCCGACCAGGTCATCCGGATTCCGGCGGCCTGCGCGCTGCTGGCGCCGGTGGTGGCCACCATCCCCCTGCAGCTGCTCGCCTACCACGTGGCGGACCTGCGCGGGAACGACGTGGACCAGCCGCGCAACCTGGCCAAGAGCGTGACGGTGGAGTAGCCGCCGCGCGTCTTCGGACCTGAAGCGCCAGAAGCCCGGGCTCCCGCGAAGGGGGCTCGGGCTTCGTCGTTTCCGCGTGAGGCAAAGGCCCGCCGGTCTCCCGCCGCCACCCTCCGCATTGCCTGTGCGTCCGAATCCGCGCCGTCCACTCCGACATCAACCCCGTTGCCCGGTGAAAGTTGCGGGGGCACTTCGCTTTGAACCTCCCCGGGAGCCGTGGCTACAGTTTCCTCCGTGCCCGACGCGCCTCGCATACATCCGCCCACGCAGCGGTCCATGGAGGACGAGGACGAGGCGCCGCCCGAGCCCGTGCTGACGGAAGCCACTCCGGTTCCCCTGCTCCGGGGTAGGCCCACGCCGCCGCTGGACCTCCCCCTGCCGGTGCTGGTGCTGACCGAGCAGGCCCGGCGGGTGCCGGAGGCGGAGCGTCCCCTGGTGGCGGCGCGGCTGAACCTCCAGCTGTCCCGGATGGCCAGGACGGGCGGAGACCGGCTGGTGGCGGACACCTTCCTGCGGCTGCTGGAGAGCGGGCGGCTCACCGGACTGGCGGATGCGAAGGGACGCACCTGCCGCGCGGCCGCGGTGGAGGCCCTGCTGTCCCTGGGCTTTCCCTACGCCCTGGAAGTCCAGCCCGAGGACCTGGCGCACCTGCGCGCCAACACCCTGCAGCGCAAGACGCAGCGCCTGAAGCCAGGTACGTGCATGGCGGTGTTGGTGGGAGGCATTGGGGCGCAAGTCGTCCATGAAGCGCTGTTCCCCAAAGGGGACGCCAGCCTGCTCACCTCGCAGGTGGGGCTGTCCCTGCTGGCGATGGCCGCCTTGTGGCTTGCTCCGCCCCGGACGCCCGTGTACCGCGTGGGGATGGTGATGCTGACCCTGGTCTCCCTGGTCGGGGCGGTGCTGGCGCTCCTGGGCATGGCGCACACGGGGCTGTGGGTGGGATTGGCGGGGCTGGTGGCCGCCTTCCTGGCTGCCCTCCGCGAGGGCTGACCGGCAGGATGCAGCACGGATGTCAGAGGGGTGGACTAGGGTCTACCCATCGCGTACTAAAAGCGCGTTCAGGTGAGCCGGGGTGGCTCGCCAATACAAGGAGCTACGAGCAATGGCCGTGAATCAGGAGAAGGAAAAGGCGATCGAACTGGCGATGTCCGCGGTGGAGCGCCAGTTCGGCAAGGGGTCCATCATGCGGCTCGGCAACGACGAGCCGCTGATGCGAGACGTTCAGGCCATCCCGACGGGCTCCATCTCGCTGGACATCGCCCTGGGCGTGGGTGGCGTGCCCAAGGGCCGCATCATCGAAATCTTCGGGCCGGAGTCGTCCGGTAAGACGACGCTGTGTCTCCACATCGTCGCCGAGGCGCAGAAGCGCGGCGGCATCTGCGGCTACGTGGACGCGGAGCACGCGCTGGACGTGGGCTACGCGCGCAAGCTGGGCGTGCGCACCGATGACCTGCTGCTGAGCCAGCCGGACACCGGTGAGCAGGCGCTGGAAATCGCGGAGATGCTGGTGCGCTCGGGCGCCATCGACGTGCTGGTGGTGGACTCGGTGGCCGCGCTCGTGCCGAAGGCGGAACTCGAGGGTGAGATGGGCGACGCGCACATGGGTGTGCAGGCCCGCCTCATGAGCCAGGCGCTCCGCAAGCTGACGGGCACCATCTCCAAGAGCCAGACGTGCGTCATCTTCATCAACCAGATCCGCATGAAGATTGGCGTGATGTTCGGCAACCCGGAGACGACCACGGGCGGTAACGCGCTGAAGTTCTACGCGTCGCAGCGCCTGGACATCCGCCGCATCGGCGCCATCAAGAATGGCGACAACGTGGTGGGCAGCCGCACCCGCGTGAAGGTGGTGAAGAACAAGGTCGCGCCGCCGTTCAAGGAAGTCGAGTTCGACATCATGTACGGCACGGGCATCTCCCGTGAGGGCGACCTCATCGACCTCGCCTCCAACGAGAACATCGTGGAGAAGAGCGGCAGCTGGTTCTCCTTCAATGGTGAGCGCATCGGCCAGGGCCGGGAGAACGTGAAGGACTACCTGCGCGAGCACCCGGAGATTGCCAAGGACATCGAAGGCCGCGTGCTGGAGAAGTACGGCATCGGCAAGTCGGGTGCGCCCGTCGCCGCGGTGCCGGACGAGTCCGCGCCGGCCGAAGGTGGCAGCGAGAAGCGCGGCCGCGTGAAGGCCGTGAAGTAGTCCGGTCTCCGGGGCGTTTTCCCCGGATGGTGGCAATCCACCATGAAAGTCAGAGGGCCGTCCGCCGCGAGGTGGGCGGCCCTTTTGCTTGGCGTCCGGCGTCCCTCGCGTGGGGTCGCACCGGGCGTGGGTGACACGACGCGTTGTCATTTCATTCCGTGGGGATGTTTCCTGCTGAGTGGAAGAGCGCTCTAGACTCGCGGCCCTGTTACCCAACCCGCGCAACCCGGAGTCCCGCCTTGTTCGACCGATTCAAACGCCGCAGTTTCCTCCAGGCCGTCGTCGCCGTTGCAGCGACCACTGCGTTCGGATGTTCCGACGACGAGACGACGTCGGATGCGGGCGAGAAGTACTTCCCGCAGTCCGTGTGCTCGGGTGATCCGCGTCCGGACAGCGTGGTGCTGTGGGTGCGGGCGGTGGACCCGGACAACGCGAGCGCGAACACGCAGGTGCGGCTGGAGGTCTCCACCAGCGAGTCGTTCAGCAGCCTGGTGCTGGACCAGCAGTTCACCGCGCAGGCGCAGTTCGACCATGCGCTGAAGGTGAAGGTCACCAACCTGTCGGCGCGCACGACGTACTACTACCGCTTCACCATCGACGCGAACGGTCAGAAGCACTCCACGGTGACGGGCCGCACCCGCACCGCGCCGGCCGCGGGCGACGACGTGCCGGTGAAGTTCGTCTTCGCCAGCTGCCAGGACTACATCGGCCGTTACTACAACGCGTGGCAGCACCTGCTGCAGCTCAACGAGGACCTCGACTTCGTCGTGTTCCTGGGCGACTACGTCTACGAGACGACGGGCGACGCGTCGTTCCAGTCCGTGGACGGGCGCGGCATCGTCTTCAGCGAGCCGGAGAAGGCGCTCCGCCAGGGCACGGGCCTGACGGCGTTCTACGCGGCCAACTCGCTGTCCAACTACCGCGACCTCTACAAGACCCTGCGCACGGACAAGGTCATCCAGCAGGTGCACGAGCGCTACCCGTTCATCATCACGTGGGATGACCACGAGTTCTCCGACGACTGCTGGGGCGACGTCGCCACGTACACGGACGAGCGCACCAACGAGAAGCAGACCGAGCGCCGCCGCAACGCGGAGCAGGCCTTCTTCGAGTACATCCCCATGGACCACGGCGCGAGCAACGCGGGCGCCATCGACATCAACGCCGTGGTGTCCCAGCCGACGCGCATCTACCGCGACTTCGAGTTCGGCCGGAACCTGAAGCTGCTGGTGACGGACACGCGTACCTACCGTCCGGACCACCTCATCCCCGAGGACGCGTACCCGGGCAAGGTGGCGGTGCCGGCCGAGCAGCTGGCCATGGTGCTGCCGACGCTGCCGGAGGCCGTCCAGGCGCAGCTGCAGTCCGACATGTTCGCCTACGTGGACATCGACGCCGCGGAGCTGGCGCCCTACAAGCAGATCCTCACGGGCGTGTACGTGCAGCAGGCCGTCGCCGCCGGGCTCACGCCGGAAGAGGCGTCCGTGAAGGCCGCCTCCTGGGTCTCCGGTGGGCTGGCGCTGTTCTACGTCAACCAGGTGCTGAACGCCGTCAACCAGGCGCGCGTGGCGGCGGGTGAGTCGGCCGTGCCGCTCATCCCCGTGACGGGCACGCCGCGCGGCCTGGCCTTCGCGCACATGGGCAAGACGGGCCTCTTCGGCATCCAGGGCTCGCGCTACGTCGTGGTGAAGCCCATCTTCGACCTGTACGCGGCCATCAAGTACATGGGCTCGGCGGGGGCCTCGGAGGGCATCTTCGGCAACGAGCAGCAGGCGTGGCTCCAGGAGTCGGTGGCGGAGGCGACCAACGCGTGGAAGATCATCGTCTCCTCGATTTCGCTCACCTCCATGGTGTTCAAGCTGAGCGACAAGGCGGACGTCCCGGACCCCACGCTGCGCCAGGACTTCTACTTCAACGTCGACCAGTGGGACGGCTTCCCCACGAAGAAGCAGGAGTTCTTGAAGTTCCTGCGCGACAACCAGGTGCGGAACGCGATGTTCATCTCCGGCGACATCCACGCGTCCTTCGCGTCCGTGGAGTCCGGCATCCCCGCGCTGACGACGCCGGCCATCTCCTCCGGCTCCATCAAGGAGCTGGCGGGCCTGGCCGTCATCGGCGCGGGCTTCTCCACCGGCAGCACGGTGTACCGGTACATCGTGGCGGAGCTGGACAAGTCGCTGAAGGAAGCGCACCCCGGCATGGCGTTCGTGGACGGTGATGCCCACGGCTTCGTGGTGCTGGAGGTCGGCGGCACCGAGGCGAAGGCGGCCTTCCACCTCATCCCGGGCACGGAAATCGCCAAGGACTACTCGCTGCGCCAGCCCTCCGAGCTGACGGCGAAGTTCACCCGCCGCGACTTCGTCATCAAGGACGGCACCATCACCTCCGCCTGAGTGGAGAACGCCTCACCTGCCCGGTGAGGAGCGAGGGCCGCGCCGGGAGCCAGGTGCTCCGGGCCGCGGCCCTCGGCCGTTGATTGCTGCGCCGCGGCGTGGGGCGCGCTAGAAGCGAGGCATGTTGCCCGGTGCTCCCGTTTCCGATGTCCGACTCGTTCCCGCCCGGCCGGAGCACGTGGACTTCTGGCTGGACATGCGGGCGGCCCCCGGCGCGCGGCGCTTCGTCGACACGGAGGACGACACGCGGGAGCTGCTCCTGCGGCGCATCCTGGAGGCGGGCGCGCTGGGTGAGCCGCGGGCGCGGAGCTTCCGGTGGTTCGTGGAGTCGGACGGAGAGCTCGTGGGGACGGTGTCCGCGCGGGATTTGTCGCGCGCGCACGGCCGCATCGAGCTGGGCTACATGATGGCGGATTCGCACCACGGCCGGGGCCTAGGCTCACGCGCGGTGGGGCTGATGCTGGAGCAGTTGTTCACGTTGCCCTACCTCCAGCGAGTGTGGCTGCTGACGCTGGCGGAGAACACGGGCTCTCAGGGCGTGGCGCGCAAGCTGGGCTTCACGATGGAAGGCACCCTGCGTGGGCACTGCCTGTTCCAGGGTCAACGCAGGGACCAGCAACTCTGGGGCCTGCTGCGCCCGGAGTGGGACGCCCGGCGCGCCGCGTTCGTCGCGGGCTGAGCGCTTCGGACGGCCGGTCTCTGGGAGCAGTGTGGGGCCCGGGTTATAGAAGCGGCGCCATGCACCCCTACGCCGCTGAGCTTTCCCAGGAGCTGGGCCTCAGGCCCGAGCAGGTGGACCGGACCCTCGCGCTGCAAGAGGACGGAGCCACGGTCCCCTTCATCGCGCGCTACCGCAAGGAGGTCACGGGCGGCCTGGACGAGGTCCAGATTCAAACCATCTTCGACCGGGCCACGGAGCGCGCCGAGCTGGACTCCCGGCGCGACACCATCCTCCGCACCATTGAGGAGCAGGGGAAGCTGACGCCGGAGCTGGCGAAGGCGCTCAAGGGCGCGAAGACACGCACGGAGCTGGAGGACCTCTACCTCCCCTACAAGCCCAAGCGCCGCACGCGCGCCGCCATTGCCCGGGAGCGCGGGCTGGAGCCGCTGGCGGACCTGGTGTGGAAGCAGGACGGCCGCCGCGGCGAGGACGTGGCCGCGCGCGTGCGCCCCTACATCAACTCGGAGAAGGATGTGCCGGACCAGGCCGCGGCGCTCGCGGGCGCGCGAGACATCTGCGCCGAGCGCGTGGCCGAAGATGCCGGTCTGCGCCGTGAGGCCCGTGAGGTGAGCGCGCGCCGGGGCACGCTGTGCTCGAACGTGGTGCCCGCGAAGAAGGGCGAGACGACCAAGTTCGAGAACTACTACGGCCACGAGGAGCCCCTGTCCCAGGCCCCCTCGCACCGCGTGCTGGCGCTGCTGCGCGGCGAGGAAGAGGGCGTGCTGAAGGTGAAGCTCTCCCTGCCCGACGACGAGGTGAAGGGCCTGCTGGCCGGGCGCGTGGTGACGAAGCCGCAGTCCCTGTTCGCGCAGGAGTTGCGCTCCGCCGTGGAGGACAGCTGGGACCGGTTGATGGGCCCCTCGTTGGAGGCGGAGCTGCGCGCGGAGCTGAAGGAGCGCGCGGACCGGCAGGCCATTGGCGTCTTCGGGGAGAACCTGCGCCACCTGCTGCTCACGCCGCCCGCAGGCGCCCGCGCGGTGCTGGCCCTGGACCCGGGCCTGCGCACGGGCACCAAGCTGGCGATGATGGACGTCACTGGCAAGGTGGTGGAGACGGTGACGCTCTACTCGGAGCGCGGCGCGGACGAACGCGCCCGGGCGGCGAAGCTGCTGGCCGCGGTGGTGCAGAAGCACAAGCCGGAGCTCGTGGCCGTGGGCAACGGCACGGGCAGCCGCGAGGCGGAAGTCTTCGTACGCGACACGCTGAAGGCGATGGGCTCGCAGGTCCCCGTGGTGTCGGTGAGCGAGCAGGGTGCGTCCATCTACTCTGCCTCCGAGGTGGCCCGGGACGAGTTCCCGGACCTGGACGTCAGCCTGCGCGGCGCGGTGTCCATTGGCCGGCGCCTCCAGGACCCGCTGGCGGAGCTGGTGAAGATCGACCCCAAGAGCATCGGCGTGGGGCAGTACCAACACGACGTGGACCAGGGGCTGCTCAAGAAGAAGCTGGGCGAGGTGGTGGACTCGTGCGTCAACGCGGTGGGCGTGGACGTCAACACCGCGTCTCCGCAGTTGTTGGAGCACGTGTCCGGCGTGGGGCCGTCCCTGGCGAAGAAGCTGGTGGCGCACCGCGCGTCGAAGGGCCGCTTCACCACGCGGCGCGAACTACTGAAGGTGAGCGGCCTGGGGCCGAAGACGTTCGAACAGGCGGCGGGCTTCCTGCGCGTGCGCGGGACGGAGCCGCTGGACGCCAGCGCCGTCCACCCGGAGCGCTACGGCGTCGTGGAGCGCATGGCCAAGGATTTGGGCGTGGCCGTGAGCGCGCTGGTGGGCAACGCCGAGCTGGTGCGCAAGATTGACCCGAAGCGCTATCTGGGCCCGGACCTGGGCGAGATGACGCTCAAGGACATCCTGGCGGAGCTGGAGAAGCCCAGCCGCGACCCGCGCGGCGACTTCACCGCGCCCCAGCACCGCGAGGACCTGCGCTCGCTGGAGGACGTGAAGGAGGGCATGGTGCTCCAGGGCGTGGTGACGAACGTCACCGCGTTCGGCGCCTTCGTGGACGTGGGCGTGCACCAGGACGGCCTCGTCCACGTGTCGCAAATCTCCACGCGCTTCGTGAAGGACCCCTCCGAGGTGGTGAAGGTGGGGGACCGGCTGACGGTGCGCGTGCTCACCGTGGACCTGGCGCGCAAGCGGCTGGCGCTCTCCGTGCGAGCGGTGCAGGAGGGTGGGGCGCCGCAGCCGTCGGGCCGCCCCCCCGTCGGTGGGGCCACGGGGCCGGGCCGCATGACGGAGCGCGGCGGCGGAAGCGGCGGGCCTCCTCGTCAGGGCGCCCGGCCTGCCTCCGGCCCGGGGCCGAAGCCGCCGTCGGGGCCCGGTGAGAAGAAGGGCCCGGAGCCGTTCAACAACCCGTTCAGCAAGCTCAAGCGCTGACGGGGCGTCGCCTCACTTCGCGTCGATGAGGAAGGGACGGACTTCCCCCGCGAGCACCTGGTTGCGCGCCAGCAGCTTCGCGAACCGGTCCGTCCCATTGCGTGTGTCGAAGCGGGTCGCGATGTCCCGGGCTTGCCCCAGCGTCCAGGCGTGCAGGGCCCGGACGTCGTAGCCGCCATCCGCCTGGTGATTGGGGAACATTTTCGGCAGCCGCAGGCTCACCACGTCCCTGTCTCCGGCGGCCAGCACCCGCTCCAGCAGGAAGGCGGCGGCGGCGTAGAAGGTGAAGCGGTCCCGGTAGCTCGGGTGGTCCAGCGCCCAGCCCAGGTGCTTCTCCAGCAGCGTCAGCCCGCGCGACAGGTTGTCCGTCAGGGCGAGGAACTCCATGTGCTCGCCCACGGTGGAGAGGAACTCGCGGTTCTTCGTCACCATGGCGTAGCCGCGGCGGTGGATTTCGCGCGCCTGCTCCAGCTCACCCAGCTTGAACAGCGGGTAGAGCACCGTGCCCAGCGTCAGGTGCGGAATCTCCGCGCAGGACTTGCGGCCGTCCAGGATGGGCTTCGCCTTGCGCAGCACCTGCTGCCATTCGCCCTTGTCGGCGTGGTGGTCCAGTTCGTCGTCCAGCTCGCACACGCGGCAGTCGGTGAGGTGGTCGCGGCGCGCCTCCAGCCACCCGTTCCACAGCCGCTCCACTTCCTCGGCGGCGTCACCCATCTCCCGCGCGGCCTGGTAGCGCATCTTCAGCACCGCGCGCACCCCGGAGTCCGTGGCCTTGAAGCACTGCTCCACGTCGTCCAGCGCGTCCTGAATCTGCTTGCGGGTGATGTGAGGGAACTCCTTGATGCGCCCCACCACCCACTTCTGCTTCCAGAACATCTCCTCCGGGTCGAAGCGCTTCGGGTCCTTCTTCTGCTGTCCCCGGCACCACGCGAAGGCCACCAGCGCCTTGTCCGGGAAGCCGCCGAAGGTCGCCGCGTCGATGAGGGCGTCCCGCATCCGGTAGCCCAGGCCCACGTCCTTGTGCGTGTCCGCCAGGCGCACCGCCTCTTCCAGCAGCCGCACCTTGCTCTCGCCTTCCGCCAGGCCGTCCGCCTGTTCGAAGAGCGACTCCGCCTGCTCGCGCCAGTCACCGCTCATCAGTGCAGCCCCCGGGGACCCGCGCCGCCGCTGCCTTCGCCGCCGCGCTCGCCATCCCCGCCCAACTGCGCGGAGATGAGGCCCAGCAGGCCCTGGTTCAGCAGCACCATCTCCTGTGCGTTCAACGGATGGTGTCCCAAGAGCAGTGCTTGCACGTAGAGCATCTCCACCGACAGCTTCAGCATGTCCCGGTCCGCCACCGCCGCCAGCCGCCGCACCACCGGGTTGTGGAGGTTGAAGCACAGCTGCGCCGGCTCGCTGCCCGATGCCGCCATGACGCTGTCCAACACTCCGGCGTACAGGTCATCCGACTCCTCGCGGGCCCGCTCGGCGTCGCGCCGGAACGCGCCCTCCGCGTCCGAGCTGTAGAGCGTGGGCACCTCCGCCGGGTAGAACTTCTTCACCACCGCGCCGCAGCGGAACGGCGCCAGCACGCGCTCCGCCATGCGCAGCAGCGGGAAGGTGGCCTCGCGCTCGTCCAGGGTGAGCTCCTCGAAGCTCTGCGGCAGGTCCGCGGAGGAGAAGGGCTCCACCTGCACGTCCGGCACCGCGTGCGGCAGCTTCTCCAGCAGTGACGTGTCGTGCGTGTACGCCGCGTTGATGATGCACAGACCTTGGGCACTGGCCACCTGGGCAATCTGCCGGAAGCCGTCCACTGTGGACGTGTAGCGCACCACGGGGTGCGCGCGCCGGTAGTCCGCCAGCGTCATCATCCCCATCGACGTCTCGAAGGGCAGCCAGTGGATGATGAGGCGGTAGAAGTCATCGTCATCCAGCGCCAGCGCCTTCACGCTCAGCCCGTGCAGGGCAATCAACCGCTGGAGCGCGCGCGGGTCCTCACGCGCCAGCTCCATCAGGTAGCCGCGCAGGGACTGCCCCAGGGACTCGCGCGCCGCGGCGAGTGCGTCGTCCTCGTAGAAGGACTCCCGGCTGGCGGTGGGCCGCAGCGCGTTGGCGTTCACCACGCACTTCACGAAGAAGGCCCAGTCCGGCAGCAGGTTCTCCGCGCTCTCCGACAGCAGCATGTGCTTGAGGTACACGCGGTGCTTCTGCCGTGAGTTGAAGTTCGGCGACGCGGGCAGCACGTAGGCCACCCCGTCCACGTCTCCGGCGGTGGAGCGCAGGGGGATGCAGTCGACGAAGTCCGTGTCGAACAGCTCGCGCCCGTAGGCGAGCAGCGCCTTGCGCCGCTCCGAGGCGCTGTCGTACTGGCGGCGCCAGGGGGCGCCGGAGGTGTCCAGCCGCTCGGTGCCCTGGTCCGTGGTGAGGTGGATGGGGAAGGGCAGCAGGCCGCCGTAGTGGCTGGCGAGGTTTCGCAGCCGCGTGGCGGTGAACCAATGGGCCATGTCCGGGCGGGCCACCAGGAACACCTGGGTGCCGGGCTGGGCGAGCGGGTGCTCGGAGGGCCGCACGGCGTACGTGCCGTCGTGCCGGCCCCGCCATTCCAGGGTGCGCCCGTCGCCGCGCGCCGAGCGCGTCACCACCAGCAGCTCGTCACACACCATGAAACAGGACAGCAGGCCGATGCCGAACTGGCCGATGAAGTCGTTGCGGCGGGCTTCCAGGGCTTCCCGCTTGGAGGACTCACCGATGGTGGCCAGGAAGCGGTGGATTTCGTCCTCGGTCAGCCCCACGCCATCGTCGGTGAAGAGCAGGGTGGGCGGGCTGCCGTCCTGCTTCTCCATCAGCTCCAGCCGGACGGTGCCCGCATGGCCGGGCTCCACGAGCTGGCGGGCGCGGATGGCATCGGTGGCGTTCTGGAGCAGCTCGCGTACGTAGACGCCCGGGGAGCTGTACAGGTGGTGAGACAGGAGGTCGATGACCCCGCGGAGGCTGACTTGAAATCGGTGGTCCACGTGCCGCCGACGTTAGCGCACGCCCCCCGTCGTATCGACAGCCGAATCGAGCTTGAGACGCGGCGCGCACTTGGGCATCCATGGCAGGCCCTTGAATGGCCGCCCGGTCAGTGTCAGGTGGCAATCCGGCCGTGGGGGACGTGTCACCACGGTGGCGGCAGGTCTTCACCTCGAAAGCAGGAGTGGATGGATATGCGGACGAAGCTCATGGCAGTGGTGGCGGGCGCGGCAATGGCCTTCGGCGGAACGGCGGCGGCGCAGGGCACCCCGGCGCCCGCCAAGGTCGCGGCCACCAAGGCCCCGGCGGCGGCCACCCGCGGCAAGACGGAGGTGACGTGGTGGGGGCACGCGGCCTTCGTGATTCGCAGCCCGGGCGGCGCGGTGATTGCCATCGACCCCTGGCTCACCAACCCCAAGGCCCCGCGGGGCGCCGCGCAGCCGGAGGCGCTGGACGCCATCCTCCTCACCCACGGCCACTTCGACCACGTGGGCGAGGCCAAGGCGCTGGCCGAGAAGACGGGCGCGAAGGTCTACGGCTCCTTCGAGCTCATCAACCTGCTGGGCCTTCCGGAGGCCCAGGCCGTGGGCGCCAACGCGGGCGGCACCTTCCAGGTGAAGGACGTCACGCTCCACCTGGTGGAGGCGGTCCACTCCAGCAGCTACGCCGCGGACCCGAAGTCGCCGGCGCAGTACGCGGGCGCGCCCCTGGGCTACGTGCTGGAAATCGACAAGGGCCCTACGTTGTACCACGCGGGTGACACCGGACCCTTCGAGGGCATGTCGCTCATCGCCACCCAGTTCAAGCCCACCGTGGCCCTGCTCCCCATTGGCGGCCACTTCACCATGGGCCCCGCGGAGGCGGCCCAGGCGGTGCGGCTCTTGAAGGTCAAGAGCGTGATTCCCATGCACTACGGCACCTTCCCGCTGCTCCAGGGCACCCCGGACGCGCTGACCGGCGAGCTGAAGAAGCTGCGTAGCACGGCCAAGGTGGTGGTCCCGGAGCCCGGCGCGACGACCGCGCTGTAGGCACCGGGAGCAGATGGTTGGGCCCGGTAGAAGTGGCGGTTCTATGCCCGCTGACTTCCGGGCCTTGACCCTGTCCCGTGGCCGAGTGGCAACCGGGATGCCCCTGGGTTACATCCTGCTCTTTTCTCCGCGTGTGGGTCTTTCCCCGCGGTCCAGGGGTGTTCCGGTGTTGGACTTCACCAAGGCGGGGTGGCTCTTGCCACTCCTGACGGAGACGGTCGCCTTCGAAGCGGGCGCGCCGGTTCCGTCCGCGCCGCCGCTGGGCTCCGGGCGGGCCCGCGCCCGCGCGTACCTGCGGCGGACGCTGCGCGCCAGTGGCCTGCTGTACGGCACGCCCGCGGACGCACCCGCCGCGGCGGACGTGGCCCAGCCCACCGAGTTCCAGGCGCGCGTGCTGGAGGACCAGCTCTTTCACGCCGTGGTGCGGACGCTGGCGCTGATGGCGCTGGAGTTGGGCCGGCTCGTGGGGGCTCCGACGGCCGTTCGCACCGAGCATCTCCTGGTCCTGTTCGCGGTGCTCACCGGAGAGCTGGAGCTGGCGGAGACGGTGGACGCGGCGATTGCCTCGGGGCGTCCGGTGTCCCGGCGGCTGGTGGCGAAGGTGGAAGCGTCGCTGGTGAAGCGCTCGCCCGTGCTGGCGGGGGACCCGGTGTACGGGCTGGTGCTGCACAACGGCGCGCAGTACGCGGACGCGCAGCTGTTCTGCCGACAGGCCATTGACTACTTCTCGCGCGGCGCGCTGCACCGCGAGCGGGCGCAGCGGCGGCTGGACTTCGCGGCGCGGCAGAAGGCGCTGCTGGTGGACGTGCTGACGGGGCTGGCGTGTGTGGACCGGGTGCCGGGCGCGCCCGCGCGCCGCGCCATCCTGCGGCAGGTGGAGTACCTGCGGCTGCCGGCGGCGATGACGTCCGAGCTCAAGGCCGCGGTGAAGCAGTCCTTCGCCCGCCGCCGCCCGGTGCGGGACGTGGTGCGCCAGGTGCGCAGCGTGGACGTGCGCCACTTCCTGCTGGAGCAGACGTTGCTGGCGGCGCTGGTGGATGGCCGCAAGACGCGGCGCGAGCGCGTCTTCATCCGCGAATTGGCGCAGGCGCTCCAGGTCCCGGACGCGGAGCTGCACCGGCTGGAGCTGGAGATGGCGGAGTTCTACGCCCGCCACCGCGCCATCGTGGACGTCTTCACCGTGTCGGACGCCGCGGGCGCCATGGGCGATGACCTGGTGGCCGGCATCCAGGAGACGCTGGAGAAGAACTTCTACCGGCTGATGCAGGAGGTCCGCGAGACGGGCGACCTGGCGGTGCTGCTGACGAAGGCGGCCCGGCGTCAGGCGCTCACGGGCGACGAGCGCCGGCGCATGCGCGCGCAGCTCGTCGACGTGGCCAAGGCGATTCCCGCGCTGGCCATCTTCGCGGCGCCCGGCGGCATCCTGCTGCTCGCGGCGTTGGGGAAGGTGCTGCCCTTCAGCCTGCTGCCCAGCGCCTTCCAGGAGGCCGCGCCCGTCGAGGAGGACTTCGAGTACGTGGGACCGGAGCGCGAGGCCGGCTGACGCGGGCCCCTGGCCGCTCGCCCTCCATCCATCCGGTGGAACGGGCCCGGCCGCGTTCACGCCTGGACATCACCTTCGTGGGGTGGTTCCACGGAAGCGTCGATGCGCGCGCGGACCTGTGACATAGGACGGAGTGGTTTGGGATTGCTCGCGCGATGAGTCGGCTCCGTCATCACCTCCAGGCCTTCCTCCGCGTGGAGCCGGGCCGCCCCGCGTATGGCGCGGGGTTGCGCGCCGCGCTCGCGGTGGGTGGCCCCATGGCCGTCGCGGCCCTGCTGCACCTTCCCGCGGCCACGTGGGTCGGTCTGGCCGCCCTCTTCGTTGCCCTGGTGGACCGGGGCGGCCCCTACCGGGACCGCGCGCTCACCATGGGCGCCATGACGCTCCTGGGCTCCGTGGTGGGCCTGGCCGCGGCGCTGCACCTGCCCGCGTGGGCCGCCGTCATCGCCACGTTGTTCTGGGTGACGGCGTGTGGCTTCGCCCGCTCGTATGGGGACACGCCCGGGTTGATGGGCGTGGTGCTCGCCAACTACTTCGTGGTGTCGCTCGCGCTTCCCGCCAAGGACGTGGCTGACGCATTGCTGCGCTCCGGCCTGTTCCTGGTGGGCGGCGCGTGGGCCATGTTCCTCGCGCTGATGCTGTGGCCGCTGGTGCCCTACCGGCCCGCGCGCCTGGCCATCGCGCTGTGTTACGACGCGCTGGCGGACCACGCGGAAGAGGTGGGGCGCTGGCCGCTCGAAGGGGTGTCGTCCGCCGCCGCGGGTGTCCTGCCGGAGGCGCCCTGGCAGGCCCGCATGCGTCAGCTCATCGAACAGGCGCGCACCGTGCTGGCCTCCACGCGCATGGGCCGGGCGGGGGAGAGCGGCCGGGGCGAACACCTGCTGGTGTTGGCCGAAGGCGCGGATTCAATGATGGTGACGCTCATCGCGCTGACGGAGATGCTGGAGGTGGCGCCCGCCGCGCCCCGCTATCACGCGCTCCGAGCGGAGGTGCAGCGCGCGCTGGCGGAGCTGGCCGCGGACCTGCGCCGCGTCCGGTTGGCCTTGGAGAAGGGGACGGAGGTGAGCGCCCAGCCGGTGTGGAACGCCGAGCGGGTGAAGCGGGCCCTGGAGGCGCTGGACAAGGCGGGCGACGTGCCGGAGCCGGTGCGCGCCGGCTATCAATACGTGCACACGCTGCTGGACCGCCTGCGGGACTATTCCCACGCGACGGTGGAGGTGGCGGCGCGGCTGGAGGGCCGCGCGCCCGTGCCGGACGCCCTGGCGTTGCCCGCGCGGCGGGTGGAGGCGGCGCCGCGACAGGCCCTCCTGGAGCCGCTGCGGGAGAATCTCAACGTCCGCTCCGTCATCTTCCGTCACGCGCTGCGGCTGGGCGTCGCGGCCGCGCTGGCCACCGCGCTCGTCGGGGCGCTGGGACTGAATCACGGCTACTGGGTCATCATCACCGTCACCGTCGTCCTGCAGCCCTACGCGGGCCTCACGTTCCAGCGGAGCCTGCAGCGCATCGCGGGCACGCTGCTGGGTGCGGCGCTGGCCGCGGGACTGGTGGCGTTGGTGAGGGAGCCGGCCATCATCCTGCTGGCCATCGGGGTGCTGTTCGCGGTGGCGATGAGCATCCAGCCGCTCAGCCTGTCCGCGTTCCAGGTGCTGCTGACGCCAGCCCTGGTGCTGCTGGCGGAGCTCCAGACAGGGGACTGGGAGCTGGCAGGGGTGCGCATCGTCAACACGTTGCTGGGGGGGCTGATTGCGCTGACGGTGACGCGGCTGTTGTGGCCCAGCCCGGAGCACCTGCGCCTGCCGGAGCAGGTGGCCTTCGCGTTGCGCGCGGACCGCGAATACCTGATGTCGGTGGCCGCCGCGCACTCGGACGCGGAGCCCGCGGTGCGCGAGGCCCGGCGGAAGATGGGCCTGGCACTGCTGGCGGCGGAGGCGTCCTTCCAGCGGCTGCTGAGTGAGTGGAGCGGACCCGCCAAGGACCTGGAGCCGGTGATGGCGCTGCTCGTCTACGCGCGGCGCTTCACGTCGGCGGTGACGACGCTGGCCGCCAGTCGCGCGGACCCGGCGTCCCCTCGGGAACTCTCCGAGGTGGTGCGCTTCGCCGGGGGCGTGTTGGACGAACTGGCGGCGGCCATGGAGCAACAGCGCCGGCCCGCGCCCATGCCCGCCACGGTTCCGGCGGGTGGGGCGGATGCGCTGTCGCGCGCGCACGTGGAGCGGCTCGTGCGACAGCTCACCGTGCTGCACCACGCGGCGGAGCGTGTCCCGGCGCTGCGGCTCAAGGAGGGCGTCAGGGCCGGTCGAGCGTCGTCACCAGGCGCCGCAGGTCCTCGTTGACGCTGACGAGCCGGGTGTTGCCCTGTTCGTCCGCGAGCTGCTTTCGCATCGTGGGCAGGGAAGCCTCGCGCAGCTTCTTCGCGGCGTCCTGCGAGCCTTCCACCAGCCAGCCCACCGCGAGGACGAGCGCGAGCCGGGCCTCGGTGTCGCGCTCCCCCAGCCGCGAGGCCAGCGCGCCCGCGTGCTCGGCCGCGCCCGAACGGCCGACCTCCAGCGCCGCGCGCTCCATCATCCGCGGCTCCGCCTTCTCCATGCGCTGCACCCAGCAGCCCGCGTTGCCCGCGCACGCCTGCGCGGCCTCCAGCAGCTTGGACTGGCCCGCAATCTGGTCCGCGCGCCGCTTGCCCAGCGCGGCCGCGTCATCACAGCCTTCGTCCTCCGCCTGCTTGCAGTCCGCCGCCGTCCGCGCCGGCTCGGCCGCGGCAAGCTTCTGCAGCAAGGGCAGCTCGCGCGCGTCGCCCAGCATGGCGATGCCCTTCACCGCCGACTCACGCGCGTACCAGTCTCCGGTGCCCGCGGCCTTCTCCAGCGCGGGCAGCGCGTCGCGTCCGCCCAGGCGCACCAGGGCGCTCACGTAGGAATCCCTCACGGTGGCGTCCGTCTCCGACACGAGCCCGGCCAGCGGCTTCACCGCCTCCTGTGAGCGCATGCGCGCTAGCGCGTCCGCGGCCTGCATCCGCACCAGCGCCTGAATCTGCGGGTCCGTGTTGGTGAAGGCCAGCTGCTTCATCAGCGCGGCCACCGCCCGCTTCTCCCGCAGGTCGCCCAGCACCGTCGCCGCCTTCATCGCGTAGCTGGCGGGGTTGACGCCGTTCGACCGCGCCCACTTCAGCAGGTCCGCGTCCTGGCCCTCCAGCGCCTGCAGCAGCGCGTCCGCGGCGGGTGCGCCCAGCTGGTACAGCGCGAAGGAGCTCTCCACGTAGAAGGACTTGCCCTTGCGCTCCTTGGTCAGCATCCGCACCAGCGCGGGCGCCGCGCGGCCGTCACCGATGTCACCCAGGGCCTCAATGGCCTTCTTGTTGAGGAAGGGCTCCACGGTGTCGTCCGTGGCCAGGGTGATGAGCGGCTCCACCGCTTCCTTCGCCTTCATGTCGCCCAGCACCTGTACCGCCTCGATGCGCGTGTAGTTGTCCTTCGCGCGCAGCAGCGGCACCAGCGCGGGGATGGCGCGGCGGTCACCAATGGCCCCCAGCGTCGCGACAATGGCCTTGTTCGCCAGCTGCGCGGGCATGTCGCCCGCCGCCGGGTCCAGGGCCTTCGTCAGCGGCTCCACCGAAGAGGCATGCTTCAAGTCTCCCAACGCGCGGGCCAGCGCGGCGCGCACCTCCGGCTTGCGCTCGGTGTCGAGCTGCCCGTGGAGCATGGGCAGGAAGCGCTCGTCCATCTTCCCGGACGAACGCATGGCCTCCACCATGCGGATGCGGTCCTCCGCTCTGCGGCTCTGCTGAATGCCTGACTCCCAGTACTCCGGGGTCGCTGGGTCCCCCTTGCACCCAGCCAACACCAGGAAAGAGAGCGCAATACACAACGCGGTCAGAGAGCGGGTCATGCGGTCTCCATTGCGTCTGCGAGGTTGTCCTGTCTTCCGTGTAAACCTCACGCGAGGAAGGAAGCAAACCGCCCCCGGCACCTGGGGTACGCTGGTCAACGACATGTCCGATGGGAATCAAAAGACGGTGCGCCCGAGCCACGTCCGCCGGACGTACATCCTGGACCGGCCTTTCCAGCTCAAATACATCCTGCTGCTGGCGGGGATTGGTGCCGGCAGCATCCTCGTGTTCGGGCTGTTGGCGCACCGCGTCCACGTGTCGTCCACGGCCCTGGGGCTGGACGGCGGGCAGACGCTGCTGTGGTTGACGGCGGTGGGCGCGCTGGGCACGGCGGTGGCGATGGGCCTCTTTGGCCTCGTCTTCACCCACCGGGTGGCGGGCCCCGTCCACGTCATGAGCCTGTACGTGGCGTCGCTGGCGGCCGGCCGCTATCCCCGGATGCGACCGCTGCGGCGCGGGGACGAGCTCAAGCAATTCTTCGACCGCTTCACCGAAGCGGTGACGCGCATCCGGGAGCGTGAGGCGGATGAGGCCTACGCGCTGGAGACCGTGCTGGAGGCCCTGCGGCCGGTGGCCACCACGCCCGAGGCACTGGAGGCGCTGGGCACCCTGAGCGCCCTGCACACGCGCAAACGTCAGGCGGTGGACACTCCCACCGGGAGCACCTTCAAGTCCGTGGCCTGAGTCGCCCGGCGCAGGAGAAGCGCAACACCATGAGCAGACCCCGCATCGTTTTCATGGGCACCCCCGAGTTCGCGGTGTCCTCACTGGCCGCCTGCTTCGAACTGGGAGACGTGGTGGCTGTCGTCACCCAGCCCGACAAGCCGAAGGGCCGCGGCAACACGGTGACGGCGCCGCCGGTGAAGGAGCTGGCCCTGTCGCGCGGCGTGCCCGTGCTCCAGCCCACCAAGCTGCGCACGCCGCCCTTCGCGGAGGAGCTGCGCCAGTACGCGCCCGACATCTGCGTGGTGACGGCCTATGGCCGCATCCTCCCCAAGGATTTGCTGGAGCTGCCCACCCACGGCTGCGTCAACGTGCACGGCTCGCTGTTGCCGCGCTTCCGGGGCGCCGCGCCCATCCAGTGGGCCATTGCCCACGGCGACACGGAGACGGGGGTGTCGCTGATGGTGATGGATGAAGGATTGGACACCGGTCCGGTGTTGGCGATGAAGCGCATGGCCATTGCCCCGGACGAGACGAGCGCCTCGCTGTACCCGAAGCTGGCCGCGCTGGGCGGCGAGGTGCTGCGCGAGTTCCTGCCGGCCTACCTGAGCGGGGAGCTGAAGCCGGTGCCGCAGCCTTCCGAGGGCATGGTGCTGGCCCCCATCATCGAGAAGGACCAGGGCCGGTTGGATTTCACGAAGCCCGCCATTGAGCTGGAGCGGCGCCTGCGGGCCTTCACGCCGTGGCCCGGGGCCTTCACCACGCTGGGCGGAAAGCTGCTGAAGGTCCACCGCGCGCAGGCCAGTGGTGGTAGTGGGGCTCCCGGCACGGTGCTGGCGTCCGGTCCGGACGGCATCGAGGTGGCATGCGGCGAAGGCTCGCTGGTGCTGCTGGACCTCCAGCCGGAAGGCAAGCGGGTGATGCGCGCCGCGGACTTCCTGCAGGGGCACAAGCTGGCGCCGGGCAGCCAGCCCTTCGTCGCGGGCTGACGGGAGAACGGGTGATGGTCATGAGATTGCTGGTACTGCACGGACCCAACCTGAACCTGCTGGGCGTGCGGGATGGCTCGTCCGGGGGGCGGCTGGAGGACCTGGACGCGGCGCTGCACGCGCGGGCGGAGGAGCTGGGGCAGGAGCTGACGGTAGTGCAGTCCAACCACGAAGGCGACCTGCTGGACACGCTCGGCGCGGAGCTGGAGGAGCTGGACGGCATCATCATCAACCCGGCCGGGCTGTTCGGCTCCTACTGCCTCAAGGAGGGGCTGGAGGCCGCCGGGCTGCCCGCCATCGAGGTGCTGCTCAAGCCCCCGGCCCGCGAATCCGTGGTGGGGGAGGCCTGCGTGCTCCAGATTCACGGAGGGCCCGGCTTCGAGCCCTACCTGCAGGCCCTGGAGACCTTCGGCAGCGGCGTCTTCACGACGGAGAAGCCGGAGTCGAAGAATGCCCTGGGGAAGAAGAAGGGGAGCAGCCCCAAGGGCGCGAAGGTCACCCCCATCACCGTGCTCAAGCGCGCCGCGCGCAAGGAGGGCTCGTCGGAGACGGCCAGGTCCCTGGCCCGCGCGGTGAAGACGGCGGGGCCCACGAAGACGCTGGGCCGCAAGCTGGCGCCCGTGGAGGACCTGCGCGCGGCCCGTCAGGCGAAGACGCTGGGGCGCGGCGGCGGCAAGGGGCTCACTCCCGCGGCGGACCTGCTCACGCGCGCGCTGGTGCGCCAGAAGATTTCAGACCGGCTTTCCGGAAGGCTTTCCGCCGCCGAGCTGGCCGCCTGGGCGCGTTCCCAGTATCAGGCGGTGCAGCGTGGCGCTCCGGCGGAGAATGGCCACCGTGAGCTGCTGGAGGAGAGCCTCCAGCGCCTCACCCTCTCCAACCTGCCCGCGACGCGGCTCTCGGATGAGCAGCTCGTGGACCTCTTGACCCGGCTCGACGAAGGATGAACGCCCGCGCACTCGCCATCCAGGTCCTCGCGCGTGTCCGCGCGACGGATGCCTACCTCAACGTCGTGTTGGACACGCAGCTGTCCGAGTCGCCGCCGAAGGACCCGCGCGACGCGGCGCTCGTCACCGAGCTGACCTACGGCGCCACCCGGCGGCAGCTCGCGCTGGACTACGCGATTACCCGCTTCGCCGACCGCAAGCTGGACGCGCTGGAGGACAAGGTGCTGGCGGCCCTCCGCATCGGCGCCTACCAGATATTCCACACCCGTGTGCCCGCGCGCGCCGCGGTGGCGGAGACGGTGCAGGCCCTGAAGGAAGTAGGGCTGACGCGCGCGGCGGGCTTCACCAACGCCATCCTCCGCAAGCTGGCGGCCCTGCCCGCGCCGCCGCTGCCGTCCGCGTCCGACGTGGCGCTGCACCTGTCGGTGCGGGAGAGCCATCCCCAGTGGCTGGTGGAGCGTTGGCTGCGCCAGTTCGGCCGCGAGCGCGCCGAAGCCATGTTGGTGGCCGACAACCAGGCGCCCGCGGTGGTGGTGCGCGCCAACACCGCGAAGGTGACGCGCGACGCGCTGCTCGCCCAGCTCCAGGAGATGGGCGTGGACGCGAAGGCGACCACCGTGTCGCCGGTGGGCATCACGCTGCCGTCCGTGGGCCGCGTGGAGGACGTGTACGGCTACGCGGAGGGCCTGTGGCAGGTGCAGGACGAGGCCGCGCAGCTCGTGGGCGTCTACGGGGCGATTCCGGAGACGGCGCGCGTGCTGGACGCGTGCGCCGCGCCGGGCGGCAAGTCCTGCCACCAGGCGCAGTCACATGACGTGGTGGCGGTGGACCTCCACGCGCACAAGCTGCGCAAGATTGACGCGGAGGCCCGGCGCCTGGGCCTGCAGCCGCGCCTGAAGGCCTACGCGCACGACGCCGCGGAGCCCTTCCCGGAGGAGTGGGGAGAGTTCCACGCGTTCCTGGTGGATGCGCCGTGTTCGGGGCTGGGCACGCTGCGCCGCCACCCGGAGCTGCGCTACCGCCGCAAGGAGGAGGACATCTCCCGGCTGGCCACGCTCCAGCGGCGCATCCTGGAGAACTGCCAGGAGGCGGTGCCGCCCGGGGGCCTGCTGGTGTACGCGGTGTGCACCATGGAGCCGCAGGAGGGGCAGGACCAGGTGGAGATGTTCCTGCGCAGCCACCCGGAGTGGACGGCCGAGCCGCCCGTGCTGCCCGGCCTCAAGCTGCCGTTGTCCCAGGCGTACCTGCGCACGCTCCCGGGACCGGAGGGCTTCGACGGGTTCTTCGCCGCGCGCCTCCGGAAGCTCTACTGACGCTCAGGCGTCGTCGGAGGACGGCAGGTTGGCGGCGGCCTTGAACGCCTCCAACACCGCGGCGGACGCGCGGTCCAGGTACTTGCCCTTGCGGATGAGCAGGCCAATGGGGCGCGACACCGGCCCCTCCGCGAAGGGCTTGGCCACCAGGGAGCCACCCTTCACCTCGCCCTGTGCCGTAGACAAGGGGAGGATGGCCACGCCCAGGCCCATCTCCACCGCCCGCTTGATGGTCTCCACGTTGTCCATCTCCATCACCGGGGTGATGTCGATGCTCTTCTCGCGGAAGAGCCGGTCCAGCGCCTTGCGCGTGGGCGCCTCGCGGTCGAACGCGATGAAGGGCACGCCCGACAGCGCGGTGAGGCTCACCTTCTGCTTCGTGGCGAAGGGGTGGCCGGGGGCACAGACGACCGACAGCTTGTCGTCGCGGAAGGGGAGGATGTCCACGCCCGCGCGGGGCTGCGGATAGGCGACGATGCCAATCTCCGCCGCGCCCAGAATCACGTCGTCGTACACCTGGTCGTTGCGCCGGTAGTTCAGGCGCATGTTCACCTTGGGGTGCGACTTGAGCAGCTGCTTCTGCACCGAGTTCAGCTCGTGCAGCCCCACCGAGTAGATGGTGGAGACCGTGGTGGTGCCCGCCACCTCGGTGGCCTGCTCACGAATCTCCTGCTCCACTTCGGAGAAGCGGGCGAGGATCTCCTTGCACCCACGGAACAGCCGCTCCCCGGCCGGCGTCGGCGTCACCTGGCGCGCGCTGCGCGACAGCAGCTTCTGCTCGTACCGGTTCTCCAGCGCGCGAATTTGCTGGCTCACCGCGGATTGCGTGACGTGGTTGAGCTGCGCGGCGCGGGAGAATGAGCCAGTCTCGACCACGTCGCAGAACATCTTCAAGGATTCGAGCTGCATAAGGTCATCTCCTACCCTCAAATCCAATGATTAGGCCAGAGATAATTAGAATGCCTTTCCTTGGCCGCCAAACTACCTAACTCGCCAGGGCGGCCTCCGGCCGCTCATCGGACGACAGGAGGATTGCGGACGGGGCTCAGGACGGCTCAGGCCCCTCGGGTGGGGCCGGAGGGCGCGGGCGGAACAGGACGAAGAGGGAGGCGGCGAGCGCGGTGAGGGCGCCCCCGGCGAGCAGCTGGGTGCGACCGACCTCCCGAGTGGCGTCCGTCAGCAGCTGGCATTCGGGGCCGGTGAGGCCATCGCAGCTCAGGGCGGCGAAGCTGTTGCTCAGGCCCACGGCGAGCAGGCCCAGGCCGCCCAGGAAGAAGCCGCCCAACAGGCCCGTCGCCGCAGAGCGGCCCAGGGACGGCCGCTGGGGTGAAGAGGGCTCCGGAGAGGAGGGCATGCGGGCAGCTATAGCCGCGAGGGTGGGGCGGGCTCAACGGGAGCGTGGCGGGCGCGTATGCTGCCGGGCATGCGAATCCTCTACGGTGTCGTCGGCGAAGGCATGGGCCATGCGACGCGCTCCCGCGTCCTCCTCGAGGAACTGACGAAGGAGCACGAGGTCCACATCGTCGTCTCCGGCCGGGCCCAGGACTACCTGGCCAAACGCTTCCAGAACGTGCACGGCATCTGGGGGCTGACGCTCGCGTACGAGGGCAACTCGGTGAAGAAGTGGCAGACGGTGCTGCAGAACCTCACGGGCGCCGTGAAGGGCTGGCCGCAGAACATCCGCCAGTACTTCGAGCTGGTGGACGACTTCCGCCCGGACGTGGTGGTGAGCGACTTCGAGTCGTTCAGCTACATGTTCGCCCGGAATCACCGGCTGCCCGTCATCAGCGTGGACAACATGCAGGTCATCAACCGGTGCAAGCACGAGCCGGCGTTGCTGGCGGGCCACGAGGACAGCTTCGAGACGTCGCGCGCCATCGTGAAGGCGAAGCTGCCGGGGGCCTTCCACTACCTGGTCACCAGTTTCTTCTACCCGGAGCTCCGCAAGCGGCGCACCACGCTGGCCCCGTCGATTCTGCGCCCCGAAATCCTGGAGGCGAAGTCCGAGCCCGGTGAGCACCTGCTCGTGTACCAGACGTCGACGACGAACACGGCGCTGCCGGACATCCTCAAGGCCGCGGGCATCCCCTGCCGCGTGTACGGGCTGCGCCGCGACATCACCGAGGACCTGGTGGACGGCAACCTCACGTACCGGCCCTTCAGTGAAAAGGGCTTCATCGATGATTTGCGCACCGCGCGAGGCGTGGTGGCCAGCGGCGGCTACACGCTGATGAGCGAGGCGGTGTACCTGCGCAAGCCGGTGCTGAGCGTGCCGCTGGAGGGACAGTTCGAGCAGGTCATCAACGCGCTGTACCTGGAGCAGCTGGGGTACGGCATGTACGTGAAGACGCTGACGGTGGACGCGGTGAAGGAGTTCCTCACGCGCGTGCCCCGCTGCCAGCAGGCGCTCCAGGGCTACGAGCAGGACGGCAACACGCGGATGCTGGCCGCCCTGCGCGAGCAGCTGTCCCTGGCCTACGAGCACCGTGGCCACTGGGCCATGGAGATGGCGCAGGACTAGCGCCCGCGTTCGCCGCCAGGGGCCGTCAGTGCAGCGGCACCCCGGTCTCGTTGTTGCGCTCGGCCGCGCGCCGCGTCAGCTCGGTGAGCCAGGACTGGGTCAGCGGCGTCTCGCTCTGACTGCCGCTGTAGCGGTCCTGGCTGCTGTCCTGGGGCATGAAGCGGTTGGCCCAGGCGGTGAGGGCGGCCGTCAGGCTGGGCGCGAGCGCGCGGACCACGGCGGCCAGCTTCGCCGGTGCGCCCAGCAGCGCCTCGGCGTCGCCTCGCCGGCACGCGTCCAGAATCTTGCGCGCGGACTGCTCGGCGCTCAGCGAGGTGATGGGCAGGGAGTCCCCGGTGGCGAACCACGCGTACTCCGCCTCGTGGTGGCCCTTGAAGTACGCGTTGCGTGGGCTGCCCGTGCGCATCAGTCCCGGGCACACCGTGGTGACGACGATGCCGTCCTGGCGCAGCTCCGCGCGAAGGCCGTCCGACAGGCCCACCAGCGCGAACTTGCTGGCCGAATACGGCACCAGGTGGGGGATGCTCACCTTGCCGCCCACGGAGGCGATGTTGACGATGCGCCCCTTTCCGCGCCGCTTCATCTCCGGCAGCACGGCCAGCGTGGTGTACAGCGGCGCCCACAGGTGTGTGTCGATGGCCTCCTGGAAGTCCTCCAGCGTCATGGACTCCAGCGGCCCCACCTGGATGACGCCGGCGTTGTTGATGAGCACGTCCACCGTGCCCCAGCGCTCGTGGATGGCGGAGACCATGGCCTCCACCTGCACCGGATCTCGCACGTCGCAGGGGATGGCGTAGACCTCGCCGCCGGTGCGCTCCAGTTCCTCGCGGGCCCGCTCCAGCGTCTGTTCGTCCCGGCCGCAGATGGCCACCCGGGCCTCCTCCTTCAGGAGCTGCCGCGCCAGCACCAGTCCCAGGCCGCGAGAGCCGCCGGTGATGAGGACGGTGCTGTCCTTGAATTGGAAGCGGGAGCGGAGGATGCGGCGCAGGCCCAGCGCCGCGCCGATGCCGGCCGCGGCCACGGTGCCGAGCGAGAAGCGGGACGAGTCAGAATCCTTGCGGCGAGCTGGCATGGTGGGCTCCTGGAGTCAGGGGGCGGGAGAGGGGGCCGCGGCGCTGGCCTGGACGAAGCGCTCCAGCACCTGCCGCATGTGGTTGGACGCATTCCTTCCGGAGAAGTGGTGGCGCAGCCGGCCGGAGTCCGCGTCGAACACGAGCCACGCGGGCGTGTCCGCCACGTCGTAGGCCCGCGCCATGGAGCCGTCGTCCACGGCGATGGGGTGGTGGAGCCCGTGCTTTCGCGCGAAGGACTCCACCGCGTTGGTGTCCCGCAGCTCCTTGTCGGAGTGGGTGACATCCACGCTGATGACCTTCAGCCCACGCGAGCCGTACTCCGCGAGGATGCGCTTCACCGCGTCGATGTCCTCGTCAGCGCCGCGCTGCTTGACGGAGAAGAAGTGGAGGAGGACGGGGAGCTCATCCAGCTCCGAGACGTGGACGGGCATGTTGATCCACCCACCGTCCGGGTCCAGCAGGGTGATGGGAATGTCGAGCGTGGGCATAGGGGCTCCAGCAAGGCCTGGGTTCGGAAAGGACGCGACTCAAGCTAGGCACGCGTGGCCGCTTCCGGGCGTCGCTGGACGGCAGGCCGCGAAGCAGGCAGACACTCTCGGCATGCGCATCCCCGACTTCAAGTTGGAGCGGTACTTCGCGCGCTGGGAGTTCGCGGCGCCGTACCTGCTGTGTTCCTCGGACATCGAGGGCTGGCGGATGGGCGACTTGCTGGCGCTCGCCGGCCCGGACGAGCGGGCCCGCTGGGACGGGCTGACGCTGGGCTACACCGAATCCACCGGCCTGCCCGCGCTGCGCGAGGAGATTGCCGCCCTGTACCCCGGGCTCTCTCCGGAGCAGGTGCTCACCTTCGCCGGCGCGGAGGAGGCGCTCTTCGTCCTGGTCAACGTGCTGCTGGGCCCCGGGGACCACGCCGTCGTCACCTGGCCGGGCTACCAGTCCCTGCACGAGGTGGCGCGCGCCACGGGCGCGGACGTGACGCTGCTGCGCCTGCGCGAGGAGGACGGGTGGGCGTTGGATTTGGATGCGCTGCGCCGCGCGCTGACGCCCCAGACGCGGCTGCTGGTGGTGAACTTCCCCCACAACCCCACGGGCGCGTTGTTGGACCGGGCCACCTTCGACGCGCTGTGCGAGCTGTCGCGCGAGCGTGGCATCCACCTGCTGTCCGACGAGGTGTACCGGTTGCTGGAGTACGACACGCGCGACACGTTGCCGCCCGCGGCCAGCCACACGCCGCACGGCATCAGCCTGGGGGTGATGTCCAAGGCCTTCGGACTGGCGGGGCTGCGCGTGGGGTGGCTGGCCTGCCGTGACGTGGAGCTCTTGCGGCGCTGCGCGGCCTACAAGGACTACACGACCATCTGCAACAGCGCGCCCAGCGAGGTGCTGTCACTCATCGCGCTGCGCGCGAAGGCGCGGGTGCTGGCGCGCAGCCGGGAGTTGCTCGCGGCGAACCTCGCCCTGTTGGATGGCTTCTTCGCGCGGCACCCGGACACCTTCCAGTGGGTACGCCCGCGCGCGGGCAGCGTGGCTTTTCCCAGGCTGCTGCGTGAGACGCCCGTGGCCCGCTTCACCGAGGAATTGCGCGAGCGCGAAGGCGTGCTGCTGCTGCCCGGAGACGTCTACGACTTCCCCGGCAACCACTTCCGCCTGGGGCTGGGCCGCACGAATCTGCCCGACGCGCTGGAACGACTGGAGCGCTACGTGGTCGACACATCGCGTTGACGCGGCCGTCTCGAATGTCACCTCCCCGCGGGAATCCACAGGGGTGATGCGTTGCGTCAGTTCTCGCACGCACTTCAAGGTTTCCGTGACCTCGACCTTTTACACACCGCGCCTCTACAGTACGCCCCGCCGCCTGGTCCCCCGCCGGGCTGGTACCCCCTATGCAGCGCTGGAGGCGCTCAACATGAAGAAGCTCTTCTGTACGGTCATTGCCGCCGCAACGATGCTGGCGGGCACGGAGGCCGCCGCAGCCAACTACACGCTGTGGATTCATGGCCGCAACGGCGGCACGACGCAGCCCGGCAACTACAATGACTTCAGTTATTGGGGCTCCGCGAGCGTCGAGGCGGGCGTGAACAAGAAGGCCGTCAACTGGGACGGCCGTCAGCGCATCGGCTCGCAGAACTACCGCATCCGCGACGCGCTGGACTGCTTCTGCACGGGGGACAACTGGTGCTACGTCGCCGCGCACAGCGCGGGGAACCTCCAGATTGGCTACGCGCTGTCGATGTATGGCGGCTCGCAGCGCGAGGTGAAGAACGCGTCCCCCAACGCCAACGGCGTGTGTGGCAACGTGAGCGGCGGCGCGAAGCAGACGGGCTGGAACATCCGCTGGGTGAACGTGGCGTCGGGCGCGGGCGGCGGCAGCGAGCTGGCCGACATTGGCGAGTGGGCGGTGAATGAGCCGCTGGTGCGCGACCTGGTCACCACCACCGCGCGCGCCATGTACAACCACAACACCACGCGCAACGTGTGGTTCTACATGTTCGCGGGTGCCAAGGGCACGCTGTACTCCGGCGTGCTCCCCGGCCAGGACGATGAGGCGGTGTCGTACCACTCGACGGGGGGCGTGTCGGGCAGCGCGGGCAGCTCGCAGTGCAACCCCGGTGACTGGTTCTGTGGCGGCACCCTGAACCTGGGCACGGCCGCGACCAGCGACGGGCGCGCGAAGTGGAGCTACCACACGGTGGAGCTGCGTGACGACCGGGAGGCGTACAACCACTACGCCGGAGGCAACTGGGGTGGCATCATCGCGCCGGTCCGCCAGGACGTGGTCAATTACGCGTACTGAGCCCCCTCCACCGCAAGAAGCGACATGACTCCGACTGGCACCGTTTCCGCCCCCGCGTCCCGGATGCGCCGCGCCCTGTGGGCCATTCCCCTCATCCCGCTGGTACTGGGGGGCGTGGGGTGGTGGTGGATGGAAGCAGGTGCCGGCTCGGAGTCCCCCATCGAGGACGGCGCGTGGCAGGCGTCGTCGCCGTCTGCAATGCCCAGCCCGGCGCCGCGGAAGTCGGGAGGCGGCATGGGCGGGCCGACGGGGAGCGTGCCAGGAGTGGCAGTGCAGGACCCGGCTCGCAGCCCGGAGGAAGCGGAGCGGGACGCGCGGCGCCAGCTGTGGGAGCAGAGGCTGGCGCGCGCGAAGCAGACGCTGGAGTCGTACATGAAGGCGACGCGCTATCCGCCGGAGTCGCGTCCCGCCAGTGAGCACCCGGACCAGATGGAGATGGCGGAACCGGAGCGCACGCGCCCGCTGAACAAGGACGGCTCCGACATCCAGCTCCGGCTGAAGCAGGACCGCATCTTCGTCGTCGGCGACGAGGTGGTGCACTTCTTCGTCGGCTGCGAGGACGCGCGCCGCATGCCCAGGCCCTGCCAGGTGGTGTCCGCCTCCGCGCACGAGGCCGAGCACATGCCCGGCGCGGGTGTCATGCCGGCGGTTCCCCTCGTCTTCTCGGACGACGGCGCCGCGGGCGACGCGCTCTCCGGAGATGGCACCTTCACCGGGCGCTTCCAGCCGTCGAAGCAGGGGTTCCCCATCTACTCGGGCACGCTGCGCGTGGACGTGCAGGTGCGCTCGGGGGGCGAGGAGGGCACCGCGTTCTTCGACATCATGTACACGCCGTCGCCTCCGGCGCTCTTCACGGGCCGGGTGCGGGAGGTGCTGGAGCAAGGCTCGCTTCAGCTCTACCTCGGGATTCAGGTCCAGAAGGCCGGACGGTACGTGGTGGCGGGCCGCGTGGATGATGAGAGCGGCATGCCCTTCGCGCACGTGTCCTTCAACGAGGAGCTGAAGCGCGGCGAGCAGGAGGTGAAGCTCACCATCGCCGGCAACCTGGTGCTGGACGAAGTGCCCACCTTCCCCCTGAAGCTGCGCGACGTGGAGGGCTTCCTCCTCAAGGAGCGGGGGGATCCGGATCGCGAGCTGATGACGAGCTTGCGCGGGTACGTGCACACCACGAATGACTATCCCCCCGCGTCCTTCTCCGCCGCGGAGTGGCAGAGTGCGGAGCGGCGGCGCTATCTGGACGAGCTGAACCGGGACGTCATCGAGGCGCGGACGCACCTCGACGGCATCGACCTGGAAGAAGCGCCGCCCAAGCCGTGAGGGGCTCAGGCCCGCGGATGCTCGGGCGCAGGTGTCTCGGTGGTGCTGGGGTTCGCCTCGGGCCGCAGCTCCGGCTCCAACGCCTCCGCGACCACTTCCACGCCCTGTGAGGCGAAGGTGGCAGCCACCGGCGCGCTGGCCGCCGCGGGGTTGGCGGAGATGGAGCCCAGGACGCCTGCCACGGCGGCGTCGTCCAGGGACGGCTCATCCGGCAGCAGCATGTTCAAGTCATTCGGGTCCGCGAGGAACTCGTCCGGGCCCGCGGGGCTGACCGCCGGGTCCAGCGCCTGCCTCACGGCGAACTGCTGCCCGTAGGTGGCCGCGTAGGCGCTGCCCAGCGCGTAGCCCGCGGGCGCATCATCCACGCGCGCGTCACCGGCCGCGGCCGTCACCAGGTCGGCGGGAACGGCATCGATGCCCGCGGCCTCGGTCGCGAAGTTCACCGGCGCGCCGGAGCGAGCGGCGGCGAGGCCCGGCTGCTGGGTCTCCGTGGCGCCGGAGATGGCCGCTGAAGCGTCATCGGCTCCAGCCATGAAGAGCGCGTCTTCCGCGGCGTGCAGTCGCGGGGCTTCCTCGAAGATGTCCTCGAGTCCCAGCTCCAGCGGCGGCTCCAGGTCGGCCGCGGCGCCGGGGCCATTCAGCATGAACAGCACGTCCTCCGCTTCCATGGGCGTGGGCGCGGTGGAGGTGTCCCGGTTCTGCAGCTCCCACGCGGCGGCCTCCGGTGAGAGCAGGTCGCTGCCCATGTCCTGGGCGCTGGCACCTCGGAATGCGGGCCGGTGCGCCGCGCCGCTCACCGACTCCCGGGGCGCGCCGAGCGCGGTGGGAAGCTGCGAGCCCAGCAGCTGCGAATACCGCGGGGGGGCCGCTTCGAAGGAGCTCTCGCCGGCGAACACGCGCAGGTGTTCGGGCGCTTCCGCATTCGCGGCGTCCACGCCCGCCAGCATCGGCGCATGCGCGGCGAGCGACGTGTCCAGGTCATCCACCTCCGCCTGGAACTCGCTCTCGTCGGCATAGCCACGCCGCACCGCGGGGATCGGCTGCAGCGGCTCGCGGGGCGCGAGCGGTGACACCGACTCCAGACGGGTGTCGAGCCGGGCGCGGGAGATGGCGCTGGAGATGCTCGCGGTGATGCGGCGGATGGACGACATCAAGGGCTCCCTGCGGCGCACACTTCGGGCCGCATCGGAATTGTCGCCTCGTCACCGGAGAAGTTGCCAGGGAACGGGCCCGGGCATGCCGGGTTCCTCGTTTCGTTGTCATGGCATTCGCGCACCCTGACGGGAGCGTCCTGGCGGACAAGCGCCTCCCTCGGGGAGCGGGGCCCGGGTGCCAGGAGGAGGTGTGGGGTCGCGACCCCACGTTCTGGGGGCTGTTGACGGATGGAGGGCACTTGCAGCGTCTGCCAGTGGACGGGTGAGGGGTGGTTGTCACGGCGCCGTGGCGGTCCCTCCCCAGGAATCCCCAGAACCGGAGTATCCGTTCCTTGCGTCCGTCGGGGGGAAGGACGCTGGCCTCCCACTTGCTGGTGGAAGGCCCGAGGAGGCAGTCATGAGAATGGACAGCGCGGGACAGACCCACATCGGTCGGCGGCCGCACAACGAGGATGCGTTCTGCGTCGCGCCGGAGCTGGGGCTGTTCGTCGTGGCGGATGGGCTGGGCGGACAAGAGGGGGGAGAAGTCGCCAGCCGGTGTGTCGTGGACACCTTCGTGGGCTTTGGCCTGCGCCTGGGACAGGACCGGGATTCGACGTGGCCCACGGTGCCGGACCCTCGTCGTACCCGTGAAGAGAACCTGTTGGCGGCGTGCTCGGCGCTGGCGCAGCGCAACCTCCAGGCGCAGCGCGTGGGCCGGCTGCGGGAGATGGCGTCCACCGTGGTGGCGTTGGCGGTGAGCGAGCACGGCGCGGCGGTGGCGCACGTGGGCGACAGCCGCCTGTACCGGCTGCGTGGCGGAAAGCTGGAGTCGCTCACGCGCGACCACTCGCTCATCGAGGAGCTGCGGGACGCGGGCATGGAGCCGCCGGGAGGCTCGGGCAACTTGCGCCACCTCATCACCCGCGCGCTGGGCACGGAGAACGCGGAGCCCACCGTGCAGCGGCTTCAGACGGAGCCGGGCGATGTGTTCCTGCTGTGTTCGGACGGGCTCTATGAGCCGCTGGGCGTGGAGGGTCTGATGAAGCGCCTGACGATGTCCTCCGCGCGCGAGGTCTGCGACGCGCTGGTCGCGGACGCCTACGAGGCGGGCGGCAAGGACAACATCACCGCGGTGGTGCTGCGCGTCGCGGAAGCGTGAGGCGCGTCAGAAGCCCACGCCGAAGGAGAGGCTGGCGGACGGCAGCCACGTGTTCCCGGGCTGGATGAGCTCGGGAGCGTGGGGCATCCACGCCAGGCTGAAGTTGAAGTCGCCCACCAGTTCGAAGCCCGCGGCCAGCGGGCGGAGGAAGCGCAGCCCGAGTCCCCCCTCGGGCCCTGCCGTGGCCACGCGGCGTCGATCGGTCCCCTTGAACTGGAACCCTGGGTCGTCGCGGCCCACCTGCGCCTCCGCGAAGCCCCCGGCGAGGAAGGGCTGGAAGGTGCCCCAGCGCTCCACGTCGAAGCTGGCCAGCCGCAGCTTGGCGCGGAAGTGCGCCACTTCGGGTTCGGGGTCGCCGTGCAGGAAACCACTGCCCGTGCCACAGCTCTCCACGGACAGGAACGCCACGGGGGACAACTCCAGACACAGGTCCGGCCGGCCATTGCCGTTCGCCGTGGAGCCGCCCACGCGCAGGTTGCCGAAGTTGCGCGTCGTGCGAGGCGGCTCGGCCTTCGCGCGCGCCTCTCCGGCGGCCTCCTCCGCGCGAAGTCCGCTGGGCGTGAGGGCAAGCAGGGCCAGTGCCGCTGGAATGGAGGTCGAGCGCATGCCAAGCACGCAATCGCGCCGCTTCCACACCGGTCAATGCAACGCCAGGGTGAGTGTCCATGGCCCCGCGCGCGCCGCCGCCGAGGACGTAGGTGCATGACATCGGTGTAGGTCTCGATTTGTGTCATGTGAGACATGCTGCCGGGTCATTCCTGCCACCTGTTGTTCCTCGCTCAACAGCAGGGCGCTGTCGCGGTAGGCTGGCCATCCCCCACTGGGTTCCCCCCGCCCATCCCCTGGCCTTGTAGCGAATGACGCACAGCCTTGCCGCGCGCCTGACCGCAGCGCTCTCCCTCGTCATCCTCTGCCTCTCCGCGCTGAGCGTCGCGCTCACGGGCGTGTCGCTTCGGACGTGGTCGCACGAAGCCGTCACGTCCCGTCTGGCGCAAGACGAAGCTGCGTGGAGCCGCGTCCAGTCCCAGGAGGTGCGCGCGCTGACGGCCCTGGCACGCGTCGCCGCGGCGGGCACGTCCTTGCAGACCGTGCTGTCGAGCGGCTCCGTGGTCGGGGAGCATCTCGAACCCTCGCTGCGTGCGCAGCAGTCGCTCCTGGGCGTGGACCTGCTGCTCGCGGTGGACACCGCGGCGGGTGTGCGCGTGGGCACGCCACCCGGTGCACTGTCGGGGATGGAGGCCCTGGTGAAGGAGGGCGGCGCGCGCATCATCCTGGTGGATGAGGTGCCCCATCAGGCCGTGGCGCAGCCCGTGACGGCCGAGGGCCGCACCGTGGGGTACGTGGTGTTGGGGCGGGTCCTGGGCGAGGTGGAGCTCCAGGCGCTGCGTGACGAGCGCGGTGTGGAGGGCGTGTTGACCGTGGGCGGGAGGCCGGTGGCGCACGCGCTGAGTGCGGTGCCTGACGATGCCTTGCTCTCGGCACTGGAAGGGAAGGGCCGGCCGGACGAGGTGTCGGTGAATGGCGTGTCGTTGCAGCTGCGCCGGGTGGAGATGGGGCCGGGCGTGGAGCTGCTGCTCACGCGTGATGGTGGGAAGGAAGCGGAGCAGTTCCGCGCGTCGATGCTGCTCGTCGTGCTGCTGGGCATCATCGTCACGGCGGCGGCGGGCACGGCCATCTTCCTGCTGGTGCGGCGGATGATGGAGCCGCTGCGCGAGCTGACCGTGGCCACCACGCGGATGGTGTCGGAGGGTGATTTCCGAGGGGCGCTGGCGGTGCGCTCGAAGGATGAGATTGGTCAGCTGGCCAGTTCGTTCTCGGAGTTGATGTCGCAGCTGCGCGAGCTGTTGATGGCGCTGCGCCATTCGGCCGAGCAGCTCGAGACGGCGTCCACGCACCTCACCGAGTCCGCGTCCGTCCAGAACGAGGCGGTGTCGCAGCAGGCCGTGGCGCTGCATGAGACGCAGATTGCGGCGCAGCAGCTCCAGGAAGCCTCGCGCGCGGCGGCGCGGCGCGTGGAGGTCATCCTGCGTGAGGCGGACAAGGCCAGTGGCTTTGGTGAGGCGGGCGAGGCCGCGGTGTCCGGCAGCGTGGGCGGGCTCACGCACATCCGGTCGCACGTGGAGCAGATTGGCCGCACCGTCGCGGAGCTGCACCAGCGCACGCGGCAGGTGGGCGACATCACCCGCACGGTGAAGGACCTGGCGGACCAGTCGAACGTGCTGGCGCTCAATGCTTCCATCGAGGCGGCGCGCAGTGGTGATTCGGGCCGTTCCTTCGCGGTGGTGGCACGGCAGATGCGGTCGCTGGCGGACCAGTCCGCGGGGGCGACCACGCGCGTGCAGTCCATCCTGAGTGACATCGGCCGGGCCATCTCGCAGACGGTGAGCACGAGTGAGGGCGGGGCGCGCGAGGTGGAAGGTGGCCTGGAGCAGGTGCGCGCGGCGGGCGAGAGCCTCCGCTCGCTGGCGGGCATCATCCAGAGCAACGGCAAGACGGTGCGCAGCATCGCCGATGCCGTGAGCCAGCAGGACGCGGGCATCGCGGAGTTGTTCGCCGCGCTCAGCTCGATGGCCGACCTGGCGGACCAGATTGTCGACCGGATGGCCGCGAGCGAGCAGTCCGCCATCCAGCTCTCCGCGGCGTCCGCCGAGCTGAGCGCTATCGTCGGTCGGTACCAGCTCTAGCGCGCTTATCGGTCCGTGGCTCGCGCCTGAGCCGCCGCGCCAGTGGGCTTCGTCTGGCCCGAGCGGGCATTGCCGCCGCCCGCGCTCACCCAGCCGTTGGAGGCGGGCTCTTCGGGCGCTGTCATGTCGAAGGCGCGGATGCTCATCCGCTGCGTCCAGTCATTGCTGGCATTCCAGTTCGTCCATGCCCCCAGCACCACGCGTCCCCGGTGCAGCGCGGGCGGGGTGATGTACGGCGCCTTTCCCAGCAGCGCGCAGGCGGACAGCTCGTTCCCGTCATGGTCCAGCTCCCGCAGGAATGAACCGAACGCGGCATCATCACCGGTGCAGGCGTGCTCGCCGCACGTCTCGCCCACTGGTCGGTCCACCAGTAGCAGCGAGCCACGCTGGGTGAGGAGCGGTGACATCGGCCAGGTGCCCACGGCCCGGTGCCAGCGCACCGCGCCGCTCGAGGGATCCAGCCCATAGAGGAACGTGCCTCCCGGATGCGTGGTGGTGGGGCAGCCCTCGGTGGTGCACCGCATGTCGGGCAGGACCAGGAGCCGGTCCGCCTGCATCGCCGCGCGGCCGAAGGTCGAGCTGGAATGGCCCAGCGAGTAATAGAAGGACTCAGCGGAAGCAGTCGCCAGCGTGGCAACCGGTGCTCCCGTGGCCGCGTCCACCAGCTCCGCGCGGCCCAGCATCAACGTCCCTCCGTCCACGGCCGTGGGCTCGAGCACGCCCGTGCGCTGCGTCCGCCAGCGGAGCTGCCCATCCGCCGCGTACGAGAAGAGCTCCGTCCGCTGCTCCAGGACGTTGGCTGCGCCGCCATAGACGTTGCCCTCCGTATCCACCACCAGTGGCGCATGGACGGGCGGCACGGGTGCCTTCCACGCCACCGCGCCGGTCTCCGCGTGCACCGCGACGAGCAAGTCCTCGGCGCCCACGTCTCCAAACGTGTCGTGCACCAGCGCGAGCAGATAGGGCGGGCTGAGCACGAGCGATTCGATGCGAAGCGCATGGTGCGCCTGCGGGTCTTCGTCCTTCACGGCCCCCAGCGACACGCTCCAGCGCTCCTGTCCGGTGGCGCTGTCCCGAGCGGAGAGCAGGGCGAGCCGGCCCGTGACGAAGAGCTGTCTCCCCGCCACCGTGTGAACGCCCCAGGCTCCCGGGGGCGGAAGGTCGCGCCGGTAGCGCTCAGTCCCTTCAGACGTGACGGAGACGAGCTGACACGCCAGCTGGCTCGGGTCCTTGTCCACCCAATAGCTGCTCTCGCACTCCGTCCAGTAGGTGTGCCCGTCCGCGTCCATGGTCCCCCGGAAGTCCACCGTGAGGTTCCACGCAGCGTCGTAGCTCCACGCGAGTCGCGCCGTGCCATCCGCTCCGGAGCACGTCGCCGATGTCGCCGGCGGCGGCACCTGAGGCTCCGGTGTGGGCGCCTGCGGAGCGGGCGTCTCACCACCAGGGGTGGGCGTTTGCGTCACATCCGCGGGTGTCTCGACGGTGGGCGCCGCTCCGTCCTCCACAGAGGACGCACAGCCCACCCACAGACACGCGCCCAGCACCATGCTTCGCAGTCCACTCACGCCCACCTCCCGATTGCTGGCCACCGCGCGGCTTGTCACCGGGGTGGTCGCGCACAGTGGGGATGGGATTCCCGGTGCGCAACGCACCCGGCCACGGGTGGCGGCCGGGCAGGCAGTCAGGCGGAATGGGAGTGAAGTCTCAGCCCAGCTCGCCGCCGTCGATGGCGTACGCCGTGCCGGTGATGCCGCCCGCCGCGTCCGACGCGAGGAACAGGCACAGCGCGGCGACTTCCTCCGGCGTGATGATGCGGCCCATGGCGTTCATGGACGCCAGGGCTTCGCGCGCCTGCTCCTCGCTGCGGCCCGTGGAGGCGCTGATGGCCGAGGTCGCGCCGGCGAACATGTCCGTCTCCACCCAGCCCGGATTCACGATGTTCACCGTGACTTGCTTCTTCGCGTACTCCACCGCGAGTGCGCGCGTCAGGCCCAGCAGCGCATGCTTCGACGCGCAATACGCGGACGTGTACTTCACGCCCCGCACCGCGGCCATGGAGCCGATGTTGATGACGCGTCCGCCGCCCGCCTGGGCCATGGCCGGCATCAGCTCGCGGCAGAGGAGGAAGGGCGCCGTCACGTTGACGGCCATGACGCGGGCCAGGTCCTCGGTGCGCGTCTTCGTCAGGGGCGCGGAGACGGTGATGCCCGCGTTGTTCACGAGCACGCGCGGAGGCCCCTCGGCGAGGATTCGCTGGCTCGTGGCAACCAGCGCCGCTTCGTCGGCCACGTCCACCGCGTGCGGCCGGATGCGCTCACCGCCGTCCTGCCGGAGCGACTCCAGCGCTTCCGTCGAACGCGCCAGGGCCCACACGTCATGGCCCGCCTTCGCGAAGGCCAGCGCCACCGCGCGGCCAATGCCTCGGCTCGCGCCCGTTACCACCACCGTCTTGGAGGTCGTCGTCATGAGGCCAGCCTAGCGCCGGGCCCTCATGCTGGCAGCAAGACGTGCCAGGGCCGCGTGGCGCTGCCGGCACGGGCCACATGGCCACCCTCCCCACATCCACGAGGGACGGGGAGGGTGGGAAGACGCCGGTGTCCAGCTCAGCCGTTCTGGGCTTCTTCGTTGCTGGCCTTCGGCTCGGTCGGGGCCGCCTCGCCCTCGGACGCGGTCTCAGCAGAAGCCTCGGCCGAATCCTCCGACGTGGTCTCGGCCGAAGCCTCGGACCCGCCTTCGGGCTCGTCGGGCAGCTCGGGCGCGGTGCCCGCCGCCTCGGCGGCCTGCTGGGCCTTGAGCTCCTCGTCGTTCATGAAGCCGACGGGGTTCTCCTTGCGGTTGAGGAAGCGCACCGACTTCTTCGACAGCGCGAACATCTGCTCCGCCGCCGACGAAGGCACCAGCGAGTGCTCGATTTGCGCGGGCTCGGGGCGCTCGACCACGCCCAGCTCGCCCTCCTCGAGCTGCTTCGCCTGCGCCGGGCTCAGCTCCAACCGGCGCAGCTTGCCCTTGCGGGTCATGAAGTAGAACGCCGTCTCCCCCGCCTCGACGGGCACCTGGGAGCCCAGCACCAGCTCGCGCAGGGCGCGGTCCAGCTCCACCTGCCGCTTGGACTCGGCGCGCTGGTAGGCCTTGGAGCCCGGCATGGGGGGCAGCTTGGGGATGGCCCGCTCCGGCGCCGCCGCGGCCGGCCGCCCGTGCTGGGGACCTCCGCCGTGCCGGGGGGCACCCCCGAAGCCGCCGCCAGGACGTCCGCCGCCCTCACGACGGCCGGCGTCACGGCCGCCACTCGGACGGCCTCCGCCTTCGCCTCGGGGGGGCGGGCCACCTTGTGTCCGGTTGTCATCACGGCGGGGGGGAGGACGGTTGCCGCCTGAACGGCCGCCCTCCTGGGGTCCGGGCCGCCGGGCTTCCGCCTGGCTGGGCTTCGACTCCACCTTCTTGGCCTGGTCCTCGGTGACGAGGCCCGCCTTCAATAGCTTGTCGCGCAGGTTCTGCATGAGTTGGGCGTTCTATCCCTTGCACGGCCGCACGCAAGCCACTGCTTGCTGCTCGTGTATGCCCCACGTAACTTGCCGGCCTTGTCGTACCCTTCCGGAGGAGTCGTGAGCCGTCTGAAGAAGTCCGCCTTCACCCTCGCCGTGGCGTTGGCCGCCGCCGGCTGCTCGGACCCGGTCGACAAGGCGGCCAAGGCACGCATCTTCTCGCCGGAGGACCCGCCCAAGGTGGTGGCGTCCGCGAAGGAAAAGCTGCCCCCCGAGGACGTCGCGGACAACCCCCAGGTGGCGCGCCGCATCCTGGGCATGGACGCCGCCGAGGTGACCGAGCGTCTGGGCCCCCACCGCTACCAGGCGACGCTGGGGTACGAGTGGACCTCCGAGGCCTCCATCCCCGTGAAGCTCACCGAGACGCGCACCTTCCGTGCCGGCCCGGGCGGGGTCAGCGGGGATTTCCACGGCGTGCTGGAGAACTCCCGGGACCAGGGCCTGGAGGTGATGCGTGTGGGTGGGCAGGTGTTCGCCCGCAACCGGTACGGCCCCTTCCGCCAGCGCCTGCGCGACCGAGGCATGGCCGAGCGCACCCGCGCGGAGCTGACCGGCGCCATCCGCGACTTCGACAGCCTCTTCCTGGGGCGCATCAAGCTGACGCCCGAGGGCACCGTCACCCATGAGGGCCGCACGGCCTGGCGCTACGTGGTGACGCTGGCCCCCGCCACCCAGGTGGACGCATCCCGGCCCCTGCCGCCCATGCCCCAGGCCAAGAAGGGGGGCGCGGACGAGACGACGGTCCGCCGGGCCAACTTCTTCGCCCACCGCCTGCCGCGCTCGCTGGACGGTGAGGTGCTGGTGGATTCCGCCACCTCCGTGGTCCTCAAGGCCCGGCTGGACGGGCGCATGGGCGTGCCCGGGGACAAGACGCCCGAGGCGGCCGAGCTGCGCCTGACGTTGGAGGCCGCCCTCACCGAGGTAGGCAAGGACCCACGGCTCCAGCCGCCCGAGGATTTCCTCCCGGACGCGGACAAGCCCCAGGGCATCGCCGACGCGCTCGACACCTTCGGTATCCAGCGCAAGAAGCCCTCGGACTCGGATTCGGCCAGCCCGGAGGCGGTCCCGGAGCCCGAGGACGAAGAGGGCACCTGACGTGGTTCCGGCGCCCTTTCCGGGCGCCGTTTCCCGGTGAACAGCTGGCCGGGACTCCAGGGTATCCCGGACGGGGGTGGAGGGGGCTGCGCTACATCTCGGCAGCGAGATGTTGGAAGAAAATTTGCGCTGACTCTTGCGTCCTCTACAATCCTCGACGGTTGCGGCCCGGACGCGTCCGACATGCTCGGATGTTCAGCGGGGCTTCACAGCAAGGGAGCGGCGATGGAGCGCAAGGTCGGAAGTAGCACGGTGACGGCCAAGGAGGTCAAAGCGGCGCTGGAGAAGGCGCGTACGCTGTCGGCCGAAGAGGAGAAGGTTCTGCGCATGCGCCACGGTGCTGGCGCTTCCAGCACCCGTGCACCGCTGCCCCGTGCCGCCGGTGACAACCAGGAGCTGGGCGACGAGCTGCTCCTCATCGAGATGCAGCTGATGAAGGCGATGCGCGCTCGCGCGGGTGGCAAGCCCGCGGCCACCGCCAGCAGCAAGCCCGTCGCCGCCACGCGCGCGCGGGATGCCGCCGCCAATCCCACCAAGGACAAGATTGTCCGGGCGCTCCGCAAGAAGAAGTAGTCGTCTCGCGGGTGTCCCCTACCGGTTGAGGATGGCCACGAGGCGCTCCCCGGCCTCGGGCAACGCCAACGGCGTGCCTGACGTCTCCGTGGCCAGTCCTTCCGCATCGTCAGTGCCCCCACGCGCGTACAGCCCCTTCAACCAGGCGGCGGCCGCGGGGTTCCTCCAATAGTCCTCGTTGAACCGCTCCGTGAGGCGCGCGGTGAGCTGGGTCTCCAGGGCCCAGGACCGCAGGTAGTGCGCCACGTACAGCTGCGGGTCCACGTCGTGGAGGAAGAAGCCAGGGTGTGGCTCGACGAAGAGCGCATGGCGCTGCCCGTCGGCGTATTCGTCCGCGCGTTCCGTGGAGGCGCCCCGCTGCGTCAGGGACAGCTCGTAGGTCAGCTTGGCCGCGTGACGCCGCAGCAGCGTGAGGGCCTGGAAGGCGGCCAGTCGCACCGTGTCCCGCGCGGCCACGGTGGGCAGTCCCAGGTAGCGCTTGAGCCACTCGGGGGACAGGAGCAGCCGTTCGAAGACGGCGGCGTGGGCCTCCGTCACGGACGCGTCGCCCAGCCGGCGCAGCTCCATGGGCAGCGTGTCGGAGACGTGGGCGCGGTGCTGCGCGTGGCCCATCTCATGGAGCAGGCTGGCCAGCCCGTCGATGCCGCCGCGAGGCTGGAGCACCAGGCGGATGTCGTCCGGCACGCGCACCACGGCGACGAAGGGGCGCGGTGACTTGCCGGGCCGGGCCTCGTCGTCGATGCGGATGCGGCCTCCGGCGTTGGGCGTCAGGCCCCACTCGCCCAGCCAGCGCACCACGGCGGGGAAGGCGTCCTCGCGCCGGAAGAGGCCGTCCATCCACGGGGCCTGGAGCGCGGCCTGCAAGTCATGCCTGCGGGCCTCTCCGCCGGGCAATGGACGCAGCAGCGGGTCCACCTTCTTGAGGACGTAGGCGAGCACGTCGCGGTAGGCGTCCTCCGTGCGCGCGAGCAGCTTCGCGGCGGACTCGGCCAGCTTGGCGAAGTCGATGCCGGTGACGTCCTGGCGCAGGGCGGGGTAGTTCTTCGCGCCCAACTGCTCCGCGGTGTGCAGGGCCGCATCGCGCCGGTCGCCGTAACGGGTGCGGTTCTGCCAGAGGAACTCGCCGGTGGCACGCTCCAGCAGGGCGCGGCGGCCCCGGGCGGACTCGTGGGGAATGCGGCCCAGCGCCTCGCCGAAGGAGTAGGTCTGGTCGTCCACCATCAGCCGAGCCTGGGCCTCCAGCGAGGCAATGGCCTCCACGTGACGGCCGGCGAGCGCGTCCTCGACGTGCGAGGCCACCAGCTCACGCACCAGTCGGATGCGGCGGACGGTGAGGGGCTCGTTCTTCGATTGGGCCTTGGCGAGCGCCTCGTTGGCGGCGGCGAAGGTGTCCGGAGACGACAGCTCGGGGAAGGAGGCGTGGAGCTGGCTGGGGGAAACATCCAGCGCGAGCCCGGCGCCTTGCCGGTAGTTCAGCGTGGCGAGCTCGGCGAGGAAGTCGTCCAGCCGCGTACGGACGGAGTGCAGGGGACGGTCCATGGGGGCGCGGAAGGTAACAGGAAGCGGGCGGCGCGAAAGGGCGATGCGCGCGTAGAGTGCCGCCGCATGACATCTGCGGTGGACACAGGGATGGGGGGCGGCGTGCCGGAGCACGTGGCGCATGGCGCGGGCTCGTACGCTGAGGCTGTCCGCCCGGTGGGCGAGGTGGCGGCATGAAGCGCCGGACGTTCCGGGTGGAAGGGGCGCTGGTGGGGAAGGCCGTGGCCCGCGCGGTCGCGGATGAATTGGGGCTGCCCGAGCCGGGGGCCCGGGGGCTGGTGGAGGTGGGCGCCGTCTACGTGGCGGGCAAGCGGAGCCGGGATGCGAATGCGCGGCTGACGGCCGGGCAGGTGGTGACGGTGGTGCTGGAGGAGGGCGGGCAGAGCCCTCTATCCGAGGCGCCCCCCGCGCCCGAGCTGCGTGTGCTGTATGAGGACGCGGACGTCATCGCCGTGGACAAGCCGGCCGGTGTGTCCGCGCAGCCCACCGAGGGGCGCGTGGGAGACAGCCTGGTGGACCTGGTGGGGGCGAAGCTGGGACGCCCCGCGGGGTTGGTGCACCGCCTGGACCGGGAGACGTCCGGCGTGACGGTGTTCGGGAAGACGGCGGAGGCCACGTCGGCGCTGGCGGCCGAGTTCCGGGAGGGACGGGCGCGAAAGCGCTACGTCGCGGCCACCGGGCCGGGTTTGCCCCCGTCGGGCACGGTGGACCTGCCGTTGTCCAAGGACCCGTCGCGCCCTGGCCGCTGGCGGGCGACTCGGGCGGCCAATGGCGTGCCCGCGCTGACGGACTTCCACACGCTGTCTTCGGGGCCTGCGTTCTGTGTCGTCGAGCTGCTGCCGCACACGGGCCGCACGCATCAGCTCCGCGCGCACCTGACGGCGCTGGGCGCTCCGATTCTGGGGGACGCGCGCTACGGCGGCGCGGCCCGGGCGGAAGGCGTGGAGGCCGCGCGGTGCTTGCTGCATGCCCAGGCGCTGGAGCTGGGACATCCGCGCACGGGCACGCTGCTGCGCATCGAGGCGCCGGTGCCGGAGGACTTGATGCGGTTCTTCCTGGCCGCCGGCGTCCTGGCGCCCTCGGGAGCCATTCGCGGCGCGGGCTCCAGGGCGGAGTGAGTTCTCACGCCGCGCAGGTGAAGTCGCGGCCCTCCACCCAGCCCCAGCCGATGAGGTCCTCGCGAATCTCCGCGCGGGCCCAGCGGACGCCCACGCACACCAGCAGGTGTCCATCTCCAGGAGCGCCGAGCTCCTGGGGAGAGATGACCGGGATGCCATGGATGTGCGTGCCCACCTTGCGAGGGTGGACCTCCACGTAGCGCCGCACGCGGGCGCCTTCCTGGTGGAGGAAGTACGTCAGCGTCTTGCCGCTCGGGCCCGCGCCCCACACCGTGCAGGGGCGCCCGTCCGCCAGGGGACCGCGGCCTCGTGTCAGGTAGCGGGCCTTCGTCCACATGAAGCGCTTGCGGGCATAGCGCGGGTCCGTGCGCGTCATCCGTCCGTCGCTGTCGCGCCATCGGAGCAATACCTCGGGCAGGTTGCGCAGGGCGAAGCCTTGGTCCAGCAGCTCCAGCCACAGCGCGTAGTCCTCCGGGAAGTCGCCGTCCTTCCAGCCTCCCGCGGCCATCAGGGCGTCCCGGCGCAGGCAGACGGAGGGGTGGCACAGGGGGCTTTCGATGAAGCGCTCCCGGTCGAGTTGCTCGGCGGAGGTCAGCCCGTTGATCCACGTGGCGTAGGTCTGGAGCGAGGGGCTCACGGGGTGGTCATCCCGGAACACCTCCACGGCCGTGCCCACGCCGGCCAGCTTGGGTTCCGCCTCCAGGGTGGTGAGGCTCGCCTCCAGGCGTTGGGGCAGGGCTTCGTCATCCGCGTCCATCCGGGCCACGTAGGGAGAGGTGGCTTCCCCCAGCGCCAGGTTCAGCGCCGCCACCAGGCCTCGGCCCCGGCCGTCAAGGACTTCCACGCGGGAGTCGCTCGCCGCCAGGTCGGTCAGCACTTCGCGCGTACCGTCCGTGGAGCCGTCATCCACCGCGAGCACACGGAGGTCGCGGAAGGTGCCCGTCAAGAGGCTGCGGACGGCGCGGGCCACGGTGGCTTCGGCGTTTCGCGCGGGGAGGAGGACAGTAACAGCCGGAACGGGCATCGTTGTGTGTAGACTGCCGCACCCATGGGTGGCGTGAGAAACGGCAAGAACGCCGGCACGCCGGAGCCCGCAGCGGTCCGACAGGAGGCGCTGCAGCCCGGCGCGTCCGACGTCAAGCCCGCGGAGGATGTCAGCGACGTGGTGGACCGGCACTTCCGGTCCGCGGCCCGGCAGTTGCGAGAGGGCTCCGCCGCGCGCGCGTTCGGAGAGCTTGCGCGCGCCAGCCGGACCCTCCCGATGACGCCGCGCCTGGCCGCCGGGATTGTGCGCATGGCGCTGCTGGCGGGCACCGAGGCGGCGGCCATCACCCTGCTGGAGGTGGCGCCTACGGTGGTCTCCAGCAGGCGCGCGGTCCGGCGTCAGCTCGCGCGGGTACTGCGACGGGTGGACCAACTGCCGCGTGCCGCCGCCGCGCTCGAAGCCCTCCTGGTGGAATGGCCCGAGGACCGGCGTGCCCAGCGCGTGCTCCAGGTGCTGCGTGCGCGCATCGAGGGCAAGGTGTTGCCCGACGCTGGTGCGAGCGCCCCGAAGGTTGATGAGGACGAGCAGGGTGTGCTGGCACAGCTCCCCGCGCGGAAGGAAGGCGCGCAGGCCGCGGCCTCTTGGGAGAACGACGACGGCGTCTACCTCATCGAAACGGTGGTGGGGCCGCCGCTTTCTGCCAGGACGGCCTCGGCGTCGGCTTCCACGGTAGGTGCGACGGAGGCACGTTCGCAGTCGTTGGCGTCGCAGCGCCCGGAGACTGGTGGAGGAGCGCCAGCGGCCGCGTCACCCGAGCGCGGCGCGGAAGGGCTTCAGGCGGAGGTTCCGCCCGTCTCGGAACAACGTGGGCCCGTGTCGAGTTCGGTCCCGCCGCCTGGGCCTGACGTGAGCGCGACGACTTCGTCCAAGGTGGGCGAGGCGCCGCCCGATGCCGATGCGCGTATGCCTCAAATAGCCACGATGGATGCCGAGGCGCCTGTCGCGTCTGTCGTGAGCTCGCTCTCGCACGTGGCGGAGTTGTCCCCCGTGGTGCCTGCCGCGAGCCCGCAGAAGCGCGCGGCGGAGCTGCCTGCAACAGCCCCGTCGCCAGTGGCGCCCCGTACCAAGGGGCGCAAGAGCGCGACGGAACTGCCCGCAGTGACGTCACCCGTGAAGACGCCACCCACTGAATCGCTCAAGACGGTGTTGGAGATGCCGGCGGTGGAGTTGCCAGCGGTGACTCCTCGCGGTGCCTCTGCTCCCGAAGCACCCAGGACCGTCGTGGAAATGCCGGCGGTGGTTGTGCCACCGGGGGGATTTGACTTCGAGGCGCGCAAGACAGAAGTGGAGATGCCCGCCCTGGGGGACGCCGCCGTGCCCCCGTCTTCAGGTGCGGTCAAAACGTTCGTCCCGGGGCGCGCGCCACTGTCCGTGCCTTGGGCCGATGCCCCAGACGACGACGCTGCCGCACCCGCGTCGGTCGCCCGCGAAGTACCGCCGGCACCGCGTCCTGCCAGAGCCACCTTCGACGACGCCGACGAAAGTGAAGTCACTTCGGAGGCACAGCCCTTTCTCGGCGGCGCTGCCGCATCGAGTCCGCCACCGCGCCAGCAGGCTCCTGCCTCCTCGAAGAGCGAGCGACGGAAGCCCCCGCCTCCGTCAGAGGTTCTGCCACCTCCAGCCCCCCCCAGTGCCGCACCCGCGCCGGATGCCCGCTCCGGCACCATGGAGGTGTCGTTGGCGGAGCTGGAGGCCGCGCTCGCCTCGGCTTCTGGCGATGCACCGAACAAGAAAGGCCGCGCTTTCGAGGCGAGCGCGGGGCTTCCTGGAGAAGACACCGAGGAGCTGACCCGCTCGCAGAAGGTCGAGGCCCAGCTCATCGCTCGACGGGCCTGGGCCGAACTGGCTCAGCTCTACCTCAAGCGGGCGGACCGGGCGAAGGACGCGTCCCTGCGCGCCGATGCGTTGGCGCGTCTCGCGGAGCTGATGGAGAACGAGCTCCACGACCCCGCGGGCGCCGCGCGCATGTACCGGGAAATCGTGGAGCTGACGGGGGACCGCGCCGCGCTTCGAGATCAGGTGCGGTTGCTCGCCGCGAGAGGGGACGCGTCCCTTGTGCGCCGTGCGTTGGACGAGGCCATCCGGCGCGCGCCCGCTGGCCGCGCACGCGCGGGGGCTCTGCTCACGCGGGGCGAGCGCTGGCTCCACATGGGCGAGCTGAAGAAGGCTCGCGCGGACTTCGAGGCGGCGGAGTCCTCCTCGCCAGGCCTGCTTCCCGTGCTCGCGGGGATGCTCTGCTGCGTGTCGGACGCGGAACGGCCCGCCATCGCGGAACGGCTCCGGGTGGCACTGGCGGGGGCACCTCGCCGCGCGCCGGACCGTGTGGAAGCGCTGCGCGTCCTGGCCCAGGTCGCGGAGGAGTCGCTGAGCGATTTGCGGCTCGCGCAGTGGGCCTGGAGTGAGGTGCTCACGGAGAGTCCCGACAGTGAGCAGGCACGCGTACAGCTCACGATACTGACGCGAAAGCTCGGCGACACGACGGTGCTCAGCCGGCTTCTGCGTGCTCAGCTCGCCCGCGAATCCCGAGGGCCCGCCGCGCGTCAGGCCCGGCTGGAGCTGGTCGCCACGTTGGATGCCCAGGGCGACGCCGATGCCGCGCTCGATGAGTTGCGTCAGGCCGTGCGCTACGAGCCGGGCCACAAGGAAGCGTGGCTGATGCTCGTGGAGCGTCTCCTCGAACGCGACCACTTGGGCGAGGCGGCTTGGGCCCTGGAGCACGCGGCCACCGCCATGGACGACGAGGCGGAGCGGGAGCGCACCTGGGACCGGCTCGCGCGTTTGTGGCGCGAGGTGATGGGCAATCCCGAGCGCGCGCAAGTCTACGCCCGTCGGGCGGAGGGAATCCGGCAGGCACGAGCAGAGCGTGAAGAGCCGCCTCCCGAGCCGCCGCGCTCCGCGGTCCCTCGCCGTGAGTCGAGCGGCCCCCGTGCGCCACTCATCGCGGCGCCCCCGGTGCTGACGCAAGCATCCGCGAACCTCCAGAGCCTGGCCAAGGAGGAGACGCCCACCACGGACATCGGGGTTGCCCCATCCGCGCCTGAAAGCGTGGTGCCGGCCCTCGATGAAGCTGGGAGAGATTCTCCGGGCGCCGCGGTGGAGCAGGGCCGCAAGGCCTCGCCGGAGCCCGTTTCTTCGAAGCGGAAGGGGAAGCGGGAGGCCCGTTCCGACCGCGAGGCCCTGTCTGGAATGGACGCCGGGGCGCAAGGCGAGCGGTCCACGGAAGCGCCAGTGCGAGGTGAGTCGCGTGCGCTGGCCCCGGATGCATCGCTTCCCAAGGGCGCGGCGCGCACTGCCGCAGCTTCCGTGCGAGGGGAGGGACGTTCCGCGGCCTCACCCTCGCGGGGGTCCCCCGCTTTGGCGGATGCTTCCTCGGCTCCCCAGCCCAAGGCGGCGGCCCGCGCCGCTGTGGCCCCGGCGGATGCTTCCGCTGCGCCTCAGCCCAGGGGTGACGCTCGCGCCGCTGCAACCTCCGCTGACGTGCTTCCCAAGGGCGAGGCACGCGCCACCGTCTCGCCAGCGCAAAGTGAACCGCGCGTTCCAGTGGAAGCCTTCGCCGCATCGCCACCCAAGGCAGAAGCACGTGCGCCCGCGTCGTCCCCCAGGGGCGAGGCCCGTAACCCGCCTTCATCCCCGGGCAACACAGCGGCCCCGCAGCCACGCGCTCCCGCTGAGTCCGCGGACGCCGCCGTCTCCCCCAAGGCGCCGGCTGCTCAACGCTCCCCCGCGTCCTCGCGCGGAGACAAGGCCGCGCCACGCGTCGCCGCGTCCGGAAGCGAAGCGGAGCAAGGGCCCGCTTCTCGCGACGCGGAGGCCCGAGCACGTCGTCCGCGGGCCACCGACCTCATCACGGGCGAGGTCGTGGACCTCGGTGACGCTCCCGTTCCGGAGACCCGCGTCATCTCCTGGGAAGCGCCACCCGGCCGGATGGACCCGGTGCGCCGCGTCGTCCGCGCGCGTCCGGAGGGCACGGTTTCCGCCCCGGCGCCGGGCCGCACGTTCATCGCGAAGCCTCCCGCGGCGCCCGAGCCTCCTCGGCCTGTCCCCGGCGTCATGGACCCGCGCGAATCACCCGCGCCCGCCTATGCGCCATCACCGGACACCGAGCCCGATGCCTTCCGGCACATCCGAGAGCGCCCACTCGACGCGCAGCCCTATCGACTCCTCGCCGAGTACTTCGACCAGCGAGGAGACCCGGCGCGTGCCTCGCTCATGCGCGAAATCGCCGACGCGCTCGATGGGCTCGAAACTCCCGCGCCGCGCGGCCAGCGTCCACCGCTGACCTCCGACGAGCGCGCCGGCCTGCGTCACCCCGGTCTGCGCACGCCCTCGGGCGAGCTGCTGGCCTGCACCGGAATCGCGCTCTGCCGCCTGTTCCCAGCGGAGGGCCGCGCCGCTGGTTCCTCGGAGCTGCTGCGCGCCACCGCGGGCCCCTGTGCGCCCTCCGTGCTCGACGCGCTGCACACCGCCGCGCGGATGCTGGACGTCCACCTGCCCGAGCTCGTGCTCGCCGAGGACGACGGCCCGCCCTTCACCGCCGTGCACGCGGGCCATCCGCGCCTCCTCGTGGGCCGGCTCCTGCTGCGTGAGCCCATGCCGCTCCCGGAGCTGCGCTTCCACGTGGGCCGCGCCTTGCTGTCCCTGTCGCCGGACCTGCTCGCGCTCCGGGCCCTCAAGGGGGGCCAGCTCCTCCGCGCCCTGGCGCTGCTGGCCACCGTGCTGAAGGACCCGCGTGCCTCCGGAGCCGAGGCCCGCGTGGTGCGCGAGTCCCTCTCGCCGCGCGCCCTGGAGCGCGCCATGGCCTTGCTGGAGCCCGGCACCCAGAACTTCAAGGCTTCGGCGCTCGCAGATGCCGCGCGGGATTCCGCCAACCGCGCGGGCCTGGTGGCCTGCGGAAGCATTGGCCCCGCGCTGTCCGTCCTGCGGACCCGCCGGGGCAACGAGGCGGAGCTGGTGGAGCTGCTGCGCTTCGCCGCGTCGGAGCGCTACCTGCCGCTCCGGGCGCCGCGCTGACTCAGTTCGTGTTCAGCTTGATGGTGAGCGCCAGCATGCGCCCCTTGGGGCCGCCCAGGTCGTGGCGGTAGCCGAAGTCCAGGCCGCCTCCGCCCTCGGACATGAAGCCGAGCCCCGTGCTGATTTGCGACGTCCGCGTGAAGCCGTCGTAGGAGTAGCCCGCGCGCACCGGGAACAGCTCGCCCAGGATGTACTCCAGACCGCCGTGGTACGTGAACGTCTTGGTGTCGTTTGTCGTGAAGTCCGCGCGCACGTCGCCTGCGAGCGTCAGCAGCCCCGTCATCACCCCGACGTGCGCCGAGTAGTAGCGCGTCAGCTCCTCATTGCCAGTGTCCACGATGTTGTGCGCGGAGAAGCCCGCCATCAGTGACGGCGATAGCCGGAGTATCAGGCCCGCGTCGCCGGTGACGGAGTTGGCGAACCGCGACTGGCCGCTCATGCGCAGATAACGCACCGTGGCGCCGAGCATGAGCGCCTGACTGATGGGCAGTCCCACGCCCATCGAGCTGAGGTGGGCGCTGGCACGCGCGCCGCCGCGCCCCACGCTCACCCAGTGGTAGTCCACGCCCATCCCCAGGCGGCTCGTGGCGGCGTCGATGACGGAGACGCCCAGCAACCCTTCCTTCTGCCGCGTATCCCACGCGCCGGTGCCTTCAACCCGGTAGGACGGGTAGAGGACCATCGCCGCTGGATTGCCCATGATGGCATCCGTGCCCAGCCCCAGGGCCCGGTAGGCGCCGCCCATGCCATAGGCGCGTGCGCTCATGACATCGCGAAGGTCCTCGGCGGGCTGCGCCAGAGCGGTAGTGGACACACAAAGGGCAATCAGCACCAGGGCGCGGAGCAACATGACAAGTCCATCCTATCCGGCTTGATGGGGTCAGGGGCCATCAATAGATTCCCAGCCCTCATGGCCTCCAAAACCTCGAAGGTAGAGCCCCTCATCCGCAAGTGTGTCATCCCGGCAGCCGGCTTGGGCACGCGCTTCCTGCCGGCGACCAAGGCGGTTCCCAAGGAGATGCTGCCTATCGTCGATACTCCGACGCTCCAGTACATCGTGGAAGAGGCGGTATCCGCCGGCATCGAGGATGTCGTCCTCATCAATGGCCGCGGCAAGAGCGCCATCGAGGACCACTTCGACATCGGCTTCGAACTGGAGACGACGCTGCGTGCGCGCGGCAAGGAGTCCGAGGCCGACAAGCTGCGCGCCATCGCGGACCTCGTGCGCGTCGTCAGCATCCGTCAGAAGGAGCCCAAGGGACTGGGCCACGCGGTGCTGTGCGCCAAGAGCGTCATCGGCGACGAGCCCTTCGGCGTGTTGCTGGGCGACGACATGATTGACGCCGAGGAGCCGGGAATCCGCCAGCTCGCTCGCGTGTACCGCCAGTACAACCAGGCGGTCATCGCGCTCATGGAAGTGCCGGAGAGTGAGACGCACATGTACGGCATCGCCGCGGGCACGGACCTGGGTGATGGCGTCATGCGCATCGACCGCATCGTGGAGAAGCCGAAGAAGGGCACCGCGCCCTCCAACCTCGCCGTCATCGGCCGCTACGTGCTGCCGCCCGACATCTTCCCCATCCTGGAGAACCAGACGCCGGGTGTGGGCGGCGAAATCCAGCTCACCGACGGCCTGGCCACGCTCCAGCAGTCGAAGGGGCTGCTCGGCTACCGCTTCAAGGGTCAGCGCTATGACGCGGGCGACAAGGTGGGGTACCTGAAGGCCAACATCGCCTACGCGCTCAAGCGTCCGGACCTGCGTGCCGGGCTGCTCGAGTACATGCGTGAAGTCGTGAAGACGGAGAAGCCGTGAAGCGCACCGTTGCACTCCTCGCTGTCCTGGTCTCCTTCGCCGCGGCGGCCTACGTGCTGCCCGGCAGCTCCATCATCCGCCGCATGTCGGCGGAGCGCGCCGAGCTGAGGCTGTCCACGTTGCGCGTGGAAGGCTCCCTCAGCTTCGGAGGCCCGGCCGTCAAGGAGGCCGGCGCCGCGCTGGGGACGCCCACGGACCGCCCGGAGGTGCAGGGTGACGGCGTGCTGTCCATCCGCGTTCCCGGCCGCTGCCGCTTCGAGGCCTCCGTGCCCGACGGCAACGCCCAGTCCGCGGTGGTCCAGTCGGGTGGCCGCCGTCGCGTGCAGGGGACCGAGATTCCCTCCATGTCGGCGCTCGTCTCGCAGGTGTGCCCGCTGCTCGCCACGGGCAGCGGCAACGTGCAGGAGCTGAAGGAGGCGGTGATTCGCCACCTCCAGAACCTGGGCATCGAGACGGGGCGCACCGGACTGGCGCGCTTCGGCGGCGAGGTGGCCTACGTCATCGGCGACATGGCCGAGGGCCGCCCTCAGTTCTGGGTCTACAAGGATTCCTTCCGCCCGGCCCGGTTGCGTTACTCGGACGCGTCGGGGACGGCTTGGGATGTCCGCTTCCTGGACTACAACTCGCCCGCCACGGGGGAGTGGCTGCCCCGCACCATCGAGGTGTGGCGCGGCGGTCAGCGCAACCTGCGCTTCACCGCCTTGAAGGGGGACAACCGGGCCAACCTGCCCGACTCGCTCTTCGCCCTGTAGTCAAAGCCGGCACTTTCCTGAAGTCCTTGCGGCGCTGGCGGCGGCCATGAAGAGTCTGGCCCCGCCTGGCCGGGACTTTCCCCGGCCCGCCACGCAGAGGAATGTCCCATGAAGGTGTACGGCCTCCCGATGAGCACTGCCACGCGTTCGGTCCTCACCACCCTGGCGGAGAAGGGCCAGGAGGCGGAGCTCGTCCTCGTCGACCTCACGAAGGGGGAGCAGAAGAGCCCCGCGCACATGGAGCGCCACCCCTTCGGCGTCATCCCCGCCTTCGAGGACGATGACGGCTTCCGGCTCTACGAGTCGCGCGCCATCATCCGCTATCTGGACCGCAAGCTGCCGGGGACCTCGCTGACGCCGTCCGACGTGCATGCGTACGCGCGCATGGAGCAGTTCATCAGCGTGGAGCAGTGTTACTTCTCGCCCTCCGCGATGAAGGTCATCTGGGAGCGCCTCTTCAAGAAGTTGATGGGCGGCGGCGCGCCGGACGAGGCGCGCATCAGCGACGGCCTGCAGGGCGTCGAGCGCGTCTTCGGCATCATCGAGCCGGTGCTGGGCAAGCAGCAGTACCTGGCGGGAGACGGCTTCTCGCTCGCCGAGGTGACGTGGATGCCCTACATGGACTTCTTCGTCGCCGCGGGCGGCGCGGAGCTCGTCGGCAAGTACCCGAACGTGGCGGCCTGGTGGGAGCGCGTCCGGAGCCGTCCTTCGTGGAAGAAGGTCACCGGGGCCTGAGCCCCGAAGTGGCCTGCTGACACCCCCGGGTTTCCGTCCCACGGCGGGACCCGGCGGGGAATGTCAGACCCTTCGCGCACTGTGGACCCCGGTAGCAGGACGGATGGGGCCGGGGTGGTGGTTGAAGGGAGTGTCATGGAACAGCGACCCTTGTGGAGCGGGGCGGACGCGGCGCCCGCGAAGGCCCCCACGACGCGGGGTTCCAGGGCGGTGCGCACCTCCGGTGTGAAAAGCCGCCGGGAACTGTCCGAGCCCGCCGCCGCCGCTACAGTGCGCGCCGAAGTGAGCACTCCCGTCCTGGCCTCCATCGCCGTTGGCCGCCCCGTCCGGGGCGAGTTCACCTACACCCTGCCGGACGAGCTGGCGGGCCGCCTGGAGCCGGGGCAGCGCGTGCTGGTGCCCTTCGGCCGGGGCACGGCGCTGGGCTTCTACCTGGGGCCCGCGTCTCCGCCGACTGGCGAGAAGGTGAGGCTCAAGGCCGTCCAGCGCGTGCTGGAGGACTCGCCGTCGCTGCCCAAGGACCTCATCGCGCTGCTGCGCTTCGCGGCCGTGCACTACCGCTACCCGCTGGGTGAGGTGATTCGCGGCGCGCTGCCGCCCGGCCTGTCGAAGGCCGTGGATGAGAAGGAAGCCAGGCCGGAGGTGCAGCACTTCGCGGTGGCGCTCGTCAACGAGGTGCCGCCGGAGCTGTCGCGCGCGCCCGCCCAGTCCGCCGCGCTCGCGTACCTGCTGGCGGTGGGAGGCCGCGCGCCGCTGGAAGAGGTCGCCCACGCGATTCCGGGCGCGCGAGAGACGCTGAAGAAGCTGGCCACGCGCGGCTTCGCCCGTCTGGAGGAGAAGACGGTGGAGGCCAGCGTGAAGGAGGGTCTGATTCAGGGCCGTCCGGACCACCTCACGCCGGAGCAGGACGCGGCGGGCGTGGTGCTGCGCGCGGCCCTGGACGCGGCGGCCTTCCAACCCTTCCTCCTGCACGGCGTCACCGGCAGCGGGAAGACGGAGGTGTACCTGCGCGCGGCCGAGCATGCGCTGTCGCTGGGGAAGGGCAGCCTCATCCTGGTGCCGGAAATCGCGCTGACGCCGCAGCTGGTGGGCCGCTTCCGCAGCCGCTTCGGCGCGGAGGTGGCGGTGCTGCACTCGGCGCTGAAGGACCGGGAGCGGCTCTTCCACTGGCAGGCGCTGCGCCGGGGCGACGTGAAGATCGCCGTGGGCGTGCGCTCGGCGGTGTTCGCGCCGGTGGACAACCTGGGGCTCATCGTCGTGGACGAGGAGCACGACCCGTCCTTCAAGCAGGAGGAGAAGCTGCGCTACCAGGCGCGCGACCTGGCCGTCGTGCGCGGCAAGCAGGCCGGCGCGGTGGTGGTGCTGGGCTCGGCCACGCCCGCGCTGGAGACGCTGGAGAACGTGAAGCGCGGGCGCTACCAGCTGCTGGAGCTGAAGCGCCGCGTGGATGACCGGCCCATGCCCACCATCGAGCTGGTGGACCTGCGCGTGGAGCGTCCGCGCGAGGGCGTGGTGACGGAAGAGGCGCCCATCCTCAGCCCGCCGCTGTTGGAGGCGATGGCGGAGACGATTGGCCGCGGCCAGCAGGTCATCCTCTTCCTCAACCGCCGGGGCCACAGCACCGTCCTCCTGTGCGAGGTGTGCGGCCTGTCGCTCAAGTGCAGCGAGTGTGACGTGTGCCTCACGCACCACCGCTCGCAGAACCGGGTGGTGTGCCACTACTGCGGCTTGGCCATGCCGGTGCCGGAGCAGTGCCTGGAGTGCACGGGCCCCCTGCTCAAGCTGGGCATCGGCACCGAGCGCGTGGAAGCGGAGGTGCTGGAGCGCATCCCCACCGCGCGTGTCGCCCGGTTGGACCGGGACTCGGCCAGCAGCGCCGAGCGGCTGACGGAGATGCTGGCCTCGTTCGCGCGCCGGGAGCTGGACGTCCTGGTAGGCACGCAGATGGTGGCCAAGGGGCACGACTTCCCGGGCGTGACGTTGGTGTGTGTCGTCATGGCGGACACGTCGCTGTCCATTCCGGACTTCCGTGCCGCCGAGCGCACCTTCCATTTGCTCACCCAGGTGTCCGGCCGCGCGGGCCGGGGCAAGGACCCGGGGCGGGTGCTGGTGCAGACCTACAATCCGGACGCGGAGCCGGTGCGGCGCGTGCTGGCCCATGACTTCGACGGCTTCGCCAATCAAGAACTGGAGTGGCGCAAGGCGCTGGCCTACCCTCCCTATTCGCGCATGGCCGCCGTCCGCCTGGAGGGGGAGCATCCCGAACAGACGGCCAGTGTGGCGCGCTCCCTGGGGAACATCGTCTCCCGGCACATGCCCCCTGCGTCCGCCGGGGTCCGCATGCTGGGGCCAGCCTTGGCGCCCATCTCCCGCATCCGTGGCAAGACGCGCTGGCAACTCCTCTTGAAGGGGCCAACGCATACGGCGCTCGCCCCGCTGCTCGCCCGGGTGGAAGCGGCCCTGGTCGATGTTCCTTCCGCGGTGAAGGTCGTGATCGACGTGGATCCGGGGGCCATGCTGTAGACTCGGTGCCCCCCCATGGGCGCACCGGTCCTTCTCGTCCACGACGACATCGCCAATATCGCCGCCGTGCGGCGCCTGCTCACGCGTGAAGGGTACGAGGTCATCCTCGCCACCTCCGCCGCGGATGCCCTCATTGCGTACGGGCACCACCTGCCCGTGCTGCTCGTGCTCGCGCCCGGCGTGGAGAGTGGCCGGGGCCACCTCGTGCTGGAGGAGTTGCTCCAGCACCCGGATGGCAAGTCGGCCCGGGTGTTGCTCCTGGGCGAGTCCATCCCCGGCTTCAGCGCCCCCGTGGCCCAGCTGCCCCTGGAAGGGGCGGCCTTCGTCGAACTGGTGGATTCGCTGGTCAAGGCCCCCGCGGATGCGGACGCCTGGCACGTGGTGGAGAACCGGGAGCTGCCTCCGTCTGGTGGTGGTGTCTCGGCGGCCACGGGTGTGGAGTCGGAGTCCTGGCACGCAACCCCGCCGCCCTCGGTGGCGGGCGACCCCGCGCTGGCGAATGCGCTCTTCGGGGACCTGGCGCCGCTGCACCAGACGGACTGGGAGCTGGCGGCCATGACGGACGCGGAGCGCTCCGCCCACGAGGCGGCGCAGCAACGCGAGCGTCAGAGCACGCGCGACTTGGACACCGCCATGGAGCGGGCGCACCTGGAGGTGGAAGCCCAGGCGATGGCCTCCATCGACTCGGCACTTGCTCCGGACGCGGCGGATGGGTGGGGCGAGCCTTCGCAGGGGCAGGACTGGGGCTCGGCGGTGGACGCTGAGACGGCCGCCGAGGTGCCCGGAGACGACGCGCAGGGAGCGTCCGTGGGGCTTGAGGGAGAGGACGCCGCGCCGGCTGAGGATGCGCCGCCGGTGGGACAGCTGGCATGGACGGAGGAGGCTGTTTCTCAGCCTTCGATGCGCACGGCGGCCCTGGCGCCTCGGTTGGGCGATGAGGGGTTCTTCGACGTCGACACGCCGGAGGGCCCGACGGGAGACGCCCTCTCCGCGGCGGAGGCGGAGCTGGCCGCCATGCGTGGGGGGCCTTCTTTCGACTCCGTGAGCGCGGAGGGCTCGCCCTGGACGGAGCTGCCTCCGGACCCCGAGATGGCGCACGCTGGGCGTGTGGGCCCGAGGGGGGATGGGGCGGGCGATGTACCCGGTGAGGCGCCGTCCACGGAGCCCGAGCCCGAGCAGGCGGTGGACGCCGAGCCGCAATCGCCGTCATCGGAGACGGAAGACACGTGGGGCACGGAGGCGGCGCTCGGTGAGCCCGCGGGCACGCCGGAGCCGGAACAGGCCGCTGAGGAGCCGGACGCGGCGGCGGTCTCCGCGTCCAACTGGGAGTTGCTGGAGGCGGAGCTGCAATCCGCGTCAGCCCAGTCCCAGGATGACGAGGCGCCGCAGGCGTCGGGCGTGGGGGATGACTGGTTCGACGGGGAGTCCACCGAGACGCCGAAGGAGGAGCCTCGCAGCATCGGGGAGGATTGGTTCGACTCGGATGCGGAGGCGTCGAGCCCCGCGCCAGAGGCGCCGCCCGTCGCCGAGACGCCCGCCCCGGGCGCCGGTGGTTTCGCGGTCCCCGCGCTGATGGCGCAGTGGCAGGCTCAGCAGGAGGAGGCGGAGCGCCAGCTCGAGGAAGCTCACGCGCGTGTGAGCGCCGTCACCGAGGCGCTGGAGCGGGAAGCCGCGCTGCGCCGCGAACTCGCGCAGCAGGTCCAGGGGCTCCAGGAGCGGCTCGCGGCGGAAGAAGAGGAGCACTCGCGGGAGTCCTTGCTGCGGGCGGAAGCCGAGGCGGAGCTGGAAGGGCTCCGTCAGCGGGAGTCGCCTTCGTCCATGGACGCCGCCACAAGGGCGGCCCTGGCGCGCGACGCGCAGGAGACTGGCGACCTGTCGGCGCTGCGCGAGGAGCTGGAAGCGCAAGTCCGGCTCCGTGAGGAAGCGGAGACGCTCACCGCCGAGGTCGAGGCCCAGGTCCGCCAGTTCGAGGATGCCTGCGCGGAGGCGGAGCTGCGGGCCATCGACGCGGAGGCCCGCGCGGAGGCCGAGACGCAGGCCCGTGAGGCAGCGGAGCTTCGCGCAGCGGCGAGCACGCAGGCGTTGCAGGCGCTCGAAGCGCGCCTGGAGTCAGAGGCCGCGGGGCGTGTCGTTTCGGAGGCCCGCGCCGAGTCGGAGTCCAAGGCCCGTCAGGCCGCGGAGAGCCGGGTCGAGTCCGCCGAGGACCTGACCTCGGTGTCGGAAGCGCGTATCGACGCGGAAGCCCGTGCCCGCGAGGCCGCGGAGGCCCGTGCTGATGTGGAAGCACAGGCCCGGCTCGAAGCGGATACGCGTGCGCGGAGCCTGTCGCGAGCCCTTGAGGAAGCAGAGACGCGTGCGGAGCTGGCGGCGCGTGCACAGGCGGAGGCCGAGGCGCGCGCGGAGCTGGCTGCGCGTGCGTTGGCGGAAGCGGAAGCCCAATCGGAACTGGTTGCTCGGGCCCTGGCGGACGCCGAGGCGCGTGTGCAGGCGGAAGTCGGTGCGGACGCCCGTGTGGAGTCCGTGGCCACTGCGCTAGCCGAAGCGGAGGCCCGAGCGGAGATTGAATCCACGGCCCGCGTGGATGCCGAAGCACGGCTTGCGTCCGCGGAGGCAGCGCGTGCCGAAGCCTCGGCGCGGTCGGAGATTGAGGCCACGGCGCGCGCCGAGGCCGACGCCCGGGTTGAATCGGTCGCGACGGCCCTGGCTGAGGCGGATGCGCGGGCAGAGATTGAGTCCGCGGCCCGTGTGGATGCTGAGGCGCGTCTGGAGTCCATTGCCACGGCGCGTGCGGAGGCAGAGGCGCGAGCCGAGATTGAGGCAACGGCGCGAGTGGAAGCTGAGGCGCGTGCTGAAGCCGAGGCGCTGGCTCGCCAGGCGGCGGATGCCCGAGCCGACGCCGAGGCACGCGCACGTGAGGAAGTGGAAGCCCGCGTCACCTCCGAGTCTGATGCGCGCACCGGACAGGAAGCGGAGGCCCGTGCGAACGAGGAGGCTCGCGCGAAGAAGGCGGAAGCCCGGGCTCAGCAAGAAGCGGAGCGACGTGCAAACGCGGAGGCCCAGGCTAACAGCGAGGCTGCGGCCCGGACGGAGGCCGAAGCCCGTGCGGAGCAAGAAGCCGCTGCACGACTTGAGGCCGAAGCCCGCGCTGAGCGAGCGACAGCTGCGCTGAAAGACGCCGAGGCCCGAGCCGAGACTGCGGCAGCCGCACTGAAGGACGCCGAGGCCCGAGCCGAGAGCGCATCGGCCGCGTTGCATGAAGCGGAGGCCCGAACCGAGAGTGCTGTCGCTGCGCAGCAAGCGGCCGAAGCCCGAGTTGAGAGCACAGTAGCCGCATTGCAAGCCGCGGAGGCCCGCGCCGAGGCAGCGGCGGTCGCAAGACAAGCCGCGGAGGCCCAAACCGAAATTGAGGCCGTCGCGCGACGCGAAGCCGAAGCCCGCGCGGAAATCGAGGCCGAGGCCCGAGCCGCAGCCGAGACCCGAGCAGAAGCCGAGGTGGCCGCACGGTCCGAAATCGAGGCCCGCGCCGAGCGCGAGGCGAAGCTGCGTGCGGCAATCGAGGTCCGTGCGGAAAGCGAGGCGTCCTCGCGAACCGATGCGGACACGCGTGCTTCCCGTGAGGCCGAGGCTCGAGCAGAAGCCGAGGCACGTGCCGAGCACGAAGCCACGTTGCGCGCCGAAGCCGAGGTGCTAGCGAAGGCGGAGACCCAGGCACGCGCGGAGGCTGAAGCCCAGGCCACCGCGGAGGCGGAGCGGCGCGCGGAAGCCGAAGCCCGTGCCGAACGTGAAGCGCAGGCCCGTGCCGAAGCCGAAGCCCGCGCCGAACGCGAAGCGCAGGCCCGTGCCGAAGCGGAAGCTCGCGCCGAGCAGGAGGCCCAGCAGCGCGCCGAAGCGGAAGCACAGGCCAGGCGAGAAGGAGAGTCCCTCGCCGCCGAGAAGGCACGCGCCCGAACGGAAGAAGAACACCGCGTCACCCAGGCCGAAGCCGAGTCCCAGGCCCGTGCCGAAGCGGAAGCCCGCGCCGATGCCGAGGCGAAGCGCCGTGCCGAGGCCGAAGCCCGCGTCCAGCAGTCCGCCCAGGCCGAAGCCGAAGCGACCGCCCGTGCGAAGGCCGAAGGCCGCCACCGAACGGCCCTCGAAGTCCGCCTGGACGCGGAGGCAAAGCAGCGCACGACGCTGGAATCCAGGCTCGAAGAAGAGTCCCGTGCCCGCAACCAATCCGAGTCCCGGCTCCTCGCGGAGAACGCCAGAATCTCCGAGGAACTCGCCGCGCTCCGCCTCGAGCACCAGCAGTCCCGAGAGAACCTGGCGAAGGAGCGCGAAGCACGCGAGTCCCTCGAGCAAGCCTTGGAGACACTGCGCACCGAGTCCGCCGAACAGCGGGCCCGCTCCGAGCGCGAGCGCCTGGAACTGGAGGAGCGCGCGCTCCGAGACGCGGAGGAGGCCGCCGCACAGGCCCGAGCATCCATGCTTCCCCTGGAAGCACCTCCCGGCAGACCCGAGCTGGCCGTGGCCCGCAGTGGCAGCGTCACCCAGGATGGCCTGACGAAGCTGGTGCTCCGGCTCTGCGAGGCCCGCATGGAGATGCGGCTGGAGCTGAAGGTGATGAACGCCCTGCGCGTCCTCTGGCTGCGGGATGGAGCGCTCGTGGGAGCCGTCTCCTCCGCGCAGGGGGAGTCGTTGGTCGACCGGGCCCGCGCGGACGGACTCATCGACGCGCGACAGGAAGGGGAGCTGCGGCTGGTGCGCAGCGCCACCACGGCCGCGCTGCTGGACGCGCTGCGGGGCCGGGGCTACCTGCGGGAATCCGAAGCCGTGCCCCTGGTCCAGCGCTACACCGAGCAGGTCTTCCTGGACGCGCTGGCGGAGCCCTCGACGCTCTACCGCCTGGTGCCGGAGCCAGCGCCGCACGAGGTGGCGCTCGCCGCCGCCACGCGTCCGCCGCTGCACCTGTTGGCCGAGGCACTGCGCAACACCCTCACCTCCGAATCCCTGCTGGAGGCCGCCGGAAGCCTGCGCGCGCGCGTCACTCGCGGCGACATCCACCTGGCCCCGGATGACTTCGGCCTGCCTTCGCGGGACCTCCAGCTCCTGTCCCAGGTGGATGGAGAGCACACGCTGGAGGCGCTGCTCCTGGGGGCGGGGCTGCCGCAGGACTCGGCCTTGAAGTCGCTCGCGGTGGCGCGGACGCTGGGGCTCGTCTCGCTGGCGCCCGCCACGGACGAAGACGCCGGGGACCTGCCGCCGGAGCTGGACGTCCGGCGCCTGGAATCCAAGTTCGAGGAGATCCAGGACGCGGACTACTTCACGGTGCTGGGGCTGGCCCGCTCGGCGGGGGGCGAGGAGGTCAAACGCGCCTACGAGCTGCTGGCCGCCGAGTTCCACCCGCTGCGCTTCGCGGGGCACCCCGACCCGGCGCTCCAGCACCGCGCGCAGCAGATTCGCACCGTGCTCGCCGAGGCCGCTCAGGCCCTGGGAGACGACCGGCTGCGCGCGGAGTACGCCCGAAGCCTGCTCGACTGACGCCCGTCGGACGGACGGCCTCCCGGGAGTGCAGGGAGGCCCACCCGGAGCGGTTGCCCGTCCGCTCCGGGGAGATTAAGACGGCGTCCATGGTCCGCGAGATCCTCATCTGGCCCGACCCTGTCCTGAAGCAGAAGGCCAAGCCGGTGGCGAAGGTGGATGACTCCACCCGCACGCTGGTGAAGGACATGTTCGAAACGATGTACTCCGCTGAAGGCGTGGGCCTGGCCGCCCCGCAAATCGGCGTGCTCCAGCGCGTCATCGTGCTGGACACCACGCACAGCCAGCCGGAGCTGAAGCCCATTGCGATGATCAATCCGGAGATCATCGCCATGGAAGGCGACACGACCTACAACGAAGGCTGCCTGTCCATCCCCGGCGAGGCCGCGGATGTCGACCGGGCCGCCGTGGTCACCGTGAAGTTCCTGGACCCGGACGGCCAGGAGCAGACGCTGCGCTGTGACGGGCTGCTGTCCATCGCGGTGCAGCACGAGACGGACCACCTCGACGGCACCGTCTTCGTGGACCACATCTCGTCCCTGAAGCGCGAGTTCATCCGCAAGCGGATGAAGCGCCTCAAGACTTCGCGCGAGCGCGAGGCGAGCGCGCCGGCGTCTCCGTAGCGCCCGCGTCCTTCTGGACCTTCACGCCCTTCTTCGGGCACAGGTCCGCGACGACGCAGCGCTCACACGCGGGCGAGCGGGCAAAGCAGGTCCGCCGCCCGTGCCACACCAGGAGCTGGTGGCCCAGGGTCCACCGCTCCGACGGCAGCACGACCTGCATGTCGGCTTCCACCTTGTCCGGGTCCGCCTTCGTGGTGAACCCGAGCCGGAAGGCGAGCCGCTTCACGTGCGTATCCACGGGGAAGGCCGCGTCGCCTCCCAGGTGGATGCACACCACGCCCGCTGTCTTGCGGCCCACGCCTGGCAGCTTCTCCAGCGCGTCCCGCTGCAAGGGAATCTGCCCGGCGTGCTCCTGCACCAGCGACCGGGCGGCCGCGACGATGTTCTTCGCCTTGGCGCGGTACAGGCCGCAGGTGCGGATGAAGGGCTCCACGTCCGACGGTTCTGCTTCCGCATAGGCCTGGGCGTCGGAGAAGCGCTGGAAGAGGGCAGGCGTCACCATGTTGACGCGCTTGTCCGTGCACTGCGCGGAGAGGATGACGGCCACCAGCAATTCCAGGGGCGTCCGGTAGTCCAGCTCGATGCGGGCATCCGGCATGTCCGCGGCCAGGCGGTCCATCACCAGCAACGCGCGCTTTCGCTTCTCCGCGACCGTCTCACGTCCAGGCACGGCGCCGTTGTATGTCACACCGGCTGCGAGCCCAAGCACCGGTTGGACGCACCCATTCGGGGAGATTCATGAAGCGCATCGACTTCCGTTCCGACACCGTCACCCAGCCCACGGCCGCCATGCGGCGCGCCATCGCCGAAGCGGAAGTGGGGGATGACGTCTATGGCGAAGACCCCACCGTGCTCCGTCTGGAGGCACTGGTGGCCGAGCGGCTCGGCTTGGAGGCCGCCGTCTTCGTGCCCTCGGGTACGCAGGCCAACCAGCTGGCCATCGGCGCGCATTGCCGGGCGGGCGACGAGGTGCTCACCGAAGCAGGCAGCCACATCCTCCACTACGAAGGAGGCGCGGTGCCCGCCTTGTGGGGCGTGCAGCCGCAGCCGCTGCCAGGACAGCGCGGTCTGCTGTCGCCGGAGGACGTGAGCGCGGCCGTGCGCGAGGACAACATCCACAACCCGCGCACGCGCCTGCTGTCGCTGGAGAACACGCACAACCGGGGGGGTGGTTCGGTATGGCCGGTGGAGCGCTTCCGAGCCGTCGTGGAAGCGGCGCGCAAGGCGGGGCTGGCCGTCCACCTGGATGGCGCCAGGCTCTTCAACGCCGGTGTCGCCCTGGGCGTGCCGGTGTCCGCCTGGGCCGCGCTGACGGACACGACGTCCGTGTGTTTCTCGAAGGGCCTGGGCGCTCCGGTGGGCTCGGCCCTGGCGGGGCGCGCGGACGTCATTCGCGAGGCGCGCCGGCTGCGCAAGCGGCTGGGCGGTGGCATGCGGCAGGCAGGCATCCTGGCGGCGGCCGCGCTGCATGCACTGGAGCACCATGTGGAGCGGCTGGCGGACGACCATGCGAACGCCCGCAGGCTGGCCGCAGGGCTGGCGGAGCTGCCTGGCGTGAAGGTGGACACTTCGCGGGTGGAGACCAACATGGTCTTCGCGGAGTTCTCCCGGTCCGCTCTGGAGATGGTGGCGCAACTGGAGCAGCACGGGGTCTTGACGAACCCCGCGGGCGCTCCGCGGACGCTGCGCCTCGTCACCCACCTGGATGTGTCCGCTGCCGACATCGACGAAGCCCTGCAGCGCATCCGCCGCGCCGTGGGCTGAGCACGGCCTTGGGGTGAAACGCGCGCCCGTGGACATCCCTGGGCGCGCACACGGGGTGGGGAAGGAGCGCTCCGGGCGGGCCATGGTAGGCTCGCGCCGCCGTGCGCCGCCTCAGCCTCCTCGCCTTCGCTACAGCTTGTGCCTGCGCTACCCGTGGCGCGGAGCCGAAGATGAGTTTCGAGGAACTCTACGCCACCTCGGCTTCACGGTCGCGCGCGCCAGATGCAGCGCCAGCGCCCCTCCGAGTGCGACCGCCCGCGCCTGAGACTGCTCCGGAGCTGCATGCCGTGCTCGCCGCCTTCGCGTCGCGAGCACAGGGCCTTCGTCAGCAGGTGGCGCGAGGCGGGACGATGCCCGCCGCCCAGGTGGAGAACTGGGAGCAGGTGACCTTCGCATTGGACGGCTTCCTGTCGCGTCCCTCGGCGCCGCGCGTCGGCTCGGGTGATTTGCTGCAGGCCCAGAGCGTCCTGGAAGCCGAGCTGGAGCGGGACGGCTTCACCTATGGCGACATGCCGGCCCCGCTGGCCGAGGCGGTGGTGTTGCGCGTGGGCCGACTGGCGCTGCGCACCGCCGAGCTGCGCCGCCTGGAGCAGCCGCCCGAGCCGGCCGAGGATGCGCTTCCGCGCTTCTCCTGGCCGGTGGCGCCGGTGTCCGTCACCAGCCTCTTCGGCTACCGCTGGCACCCCGTGACAGGCGTGCACCGGCGCCACCTGGGCGTCGACCTGGCCGCGACGCAAGGCCAGCCCATCTACACGGCGGACAAGGGCGTGGTGCTGCGTGCGGGCCACAATGGCGACCATGGCCTCCAGGTGGAGGTCCAGCATGAGGGTCGCTGGGTGACGCGCTACAGCCACTTGTCCCGCGTGCTGGTGGACCCTGGCGAGGTGCTGGAGCGAGGCAACGCCGTGGGGCTGGCCGGGGAGACAGGGCTGGCCACCGGCGTCCACCTCCACTTCGAGCTGTGGCGTGACGGCCAGCCCATGGACCCGCTGGAGGCGCTGGGTGACGCGGAGCCGCCTCCGGAGCCCGTGCCGTCGGTAGCCCGTGGGCCCGTAAGCCGCTAGCCCGCAATGCAACAGGGGCGCCCCCTTTCGGGTGAGCGCCCCTGCGCGAAATCCCTCAGCGGTGGCCTAGAGGGAGTTCTTCAACTCCTTGGCGGGCCGGAAGCCGATCGTCTTCGACGCCTTGAGCTTCATCATCTCGTTGGTCTGGGGGTTGCGAATCTTGCGAGCCTTGCGCGACCGAACCGACCAGGTTCCAAAGCCGGGGTAGCTGAAGCGGGCGTCCTTCTTCACCGCCTTACCGATATTGGTGAAGACGATGTCGAGGATCTGCGCCGCCGACTTCTTGGTGAGACGTGTCTGCGCCGCCACCACCTCGACGAGTTCTGCCTTGGTCATTACGCCCCTCCGTCCGTTGTCTGGCCTTGAAGTGCTTTAACCCGGCCGGTGGTAACAAATCGCTCTTTTCCCTGTCAATGCCGGCCGCGGTTTGGAGCCGGAAAATCGGCCTCCAGACGAAAAGTTGGCCCTCTGAAACACCGGGCGTAGGAAGAGCGTGGAGAGTCGATTCCGATACATCAGCGCGACCCACTCGCGGTGAATTGGAAAAAAGCTGTGTGTGATCGTGTTTTGAAGAAAGTCTTTGGAATATTGATCACTTGCGAAGGGGGTCTGATCGCGTTCGCGTGAGCCCCGGCGGGAAGGCGCTAGGATGCTTGCTTGCGTGCGTTTTCGAACCTTCCTGCCCTTGATCCTGCTGCTCGCCAGCGCCTGTCGGATCCCTTCGCATCGCGAGGCGCAACCAACCGCGTCGTCCACGGCCCCCGGCACCCTCTGGGTGGACGCGGCTGGCGCGGAGCCTGGCGACGGCTCGCGTGAGCGCCCGCTGCGCCAGCTCGGCGAGGCACTGGCGCGGCCCGGAGCCCTGACCGTGCGGGTAGCCCCTGGGCGCTACACAGGGCCGTTCCTGATCCCACCCGGAGTTCGGGTGGAGGGGCAGGGGCCGGGGGTGGTGCTGCAAGCGGAGGGCGCTGCCCGCACGGTCATTCAGGTGAGTGAGGGTGCGGATCTGTCGGATTTTGTCGTCCGAGGTGGGCTCTGGGGGTTGGAGCTCACGGACGGCGGCCATGTCCGGCTGGCGCGAGTGGGCTTCAGCGGGCAGGTGACGGGAGCGGTGCGAGTGGAGGCCGGGCGGCTGGACGTGGAGGACAGCCGGTTCGAGGCGGCGCCAGCAGCCACGGTGGGGGTGCTGCTCGAAAGCGGACGGGCCGCGTCTCCGGATAGCGGCGAGCAATCGTCCCCACACGACGCCTCGTCCAAGCCCGAGGTGCTGTCGAACACGGACGGATCCATGCAGGCGCCTCACGACAGCGAGGCCGCCACGGGCGCTGGAGGGCAGCAGGAAGGCCCGAAACATGCCGGAGCCATCGTGGAGGCCCACATCCGAGCGAGCACCTTCACCGGCCCCTATCGTCGAGCCGTGCGGCTGCGCGGCGCGGACGTGCGGGCCACGTTGGAGGACCTCCAGTTCACTGGTGCCGCGACAGCGGTCGGCGTGGACGGTGCGTACGCTGAGGTGCGGCGCTCCACCGCGGAAGGTGGGCAGGCGGCGGCTTTCTCGGTGATGGACGGCACCCTCATCCTGGATGACGTCTCCGTGACGGGGCACGAGTACGGCGTGTCCTCCATGCAAGCACGCAGGCTCGACGTGCACCGCTTCACGTCGGTGCGGGCCATTCGGGCCGGAATGGGACTGCTGATGTCACGCGTCCGGCTCCGGGACATCGTGGTGCGGGACAGCGGCGCCTATGGCGGGCTTCAGTTCTCGGGAGGGGACCTGGACGTCCAGGGCGTTCGGGTGGACGGCGCCGCCGAGTACGGGGTGATGGCGCTGCGTGGGAAGCTGCGGCTCCGTGACGTGGACATCCGCCGGGTGCACACAGCGGACGGTGTCACCGGGGATGGCCTGCACCTTCGCCAGGTCGAAGCGGACGTGGAGGGCGTCGTGGTGCGCGATGCGCAGGGCGCGTGTGTCCTCGCGGCGCAGAATGCCCGCGTGTCACTGCGGGGCGCGAAGCTGGAGACCTGCGGGTACGTGGGCCTGCTGACGGACACCCTGGCGCGCATGAACGCCGCCAACGTGGACATTCAAGGGGCGGCGACGGCGCTGGGCGCTCTGGGAAACGGTGAGCTGCGTGTGGAATCCCTCTCCGCGAGTGGCCTGGAGACGGGGTTCGTCCATGCGGAGTGCGAGGGTGCCACTCAGGTGCACCTGAAGGCGTTCCGCTCCGAGGACACGCGGGGCCTGTCGGCGCGCTGTGTCCACGCCAGTCCGAAGTGAACCGGCACGACAGCAACGGTTGCTCCATCCCGCTGGATGCTCAGGGGACGGAGCGCTCCGGCTCGCGAGGCTCCTCTTCCACTGGGTCGGGAGCGGGGTCGGTGATGGCGGCGGGCAGGGCGGAGGCATGTCGCTCCAGCCACTCGCGGATGACGGGGTAGACTTCGGTCGGCGCGCCGGTGCCGAAGATGAGGTCCCCGTGCCCGTAGTTCATCTTGTCGCCGTGGTCCGTGCCGAAGATGTGGAGCGTGCGGTCGGGCGCGGTGGCGAGCGCGAACTGCGACTCCACGTTGGTCGGCGTGGCCAGTCGGTCCGAACTGCCGCCCATGACGAGCAGCGGAAGCTGGAGCTGTGCGATACCGGCGCGCCAGTCCTTCGTGCGGTCGAAGGAGCGGAACATGTCGTGCTCAATCCAGTCCTGGAACTGAAGCAGCACCTTGCGGCTCATCGACGACATCATGTTCGCGTAGACCTGCCGCTGGATGCGCGGAGGGATGTGCTCGGGGTTCACCAGCAGGTCCGACAGGGGCAGGGTGACGTAGCCCAGGAAGGGCGCGAGGCTGGCGCTCATCCACTCCTGCCGGAAGCGTGCGGGCCAGGCGGCACGGACGCCCATGGAGATGAGCGTGCGCAGGAAGGGCTCCGACTTGAAGTGCACGGGAGCGCCCAGCGCGAGCAACCCCGCAAGCTTCTCCCCGTGCGGGCCTTGCGCGACGCCGTAGCCCACCAGCCCGCCCAGGGAATGGCCGAGCCAGAAGGCGCGTTTCGCACCCGTCTCCTTCAACGCCAGCTCCAACAGCGCGGGTCCATCCTGGAGGATGTGGTCGTCGATGGTGAAGTCCGTGTACCTCCGGCCTCGAGGCGGCCGGCGTGAGTGCCCGGTGCCGCGCCACTCGACGCTGAAGCAGTCGAAACCCGCTTCGGTCAGGTAGTGCGCGACGGAGTAGGGGGGCTCGAAGTCGAAGGTGAACCGGTTCGCCGCGAGCCCGTGGCACAGCAGCACGGGTTCCTCGAACCGGCGCACGGCCGCGCGTCGCGCGTGAATCACCAGCTCCCATCCGTCCTCGCAGCGGGCGCGGAGGACCTGGGGCAACTCCGCCCTGGGTCGGTACCATCGTCGCACGGCCACGACCCAAAGGACGTTCCACAGAACGAGTGCGACCCCAGCGACCAGTACCCACACCACCCACTGCGAAGAGTCCATGCATCCTCCTTTTCAAAAATAAAACCCTGCTAAGGTCGGTTCACCCGCCGTCCTGCCGCCGGGAAGTCACGGCCATCAGAGGAAGTCGAGGGAATGATGAAGTTGCGGAAACTGATGTTCGTGCTGCCGAATCTCTTCACCGTCACGTCCATTTTCTGCGGCTTCTACGCCATCACCTTGTGCACGGGGGACGCCGAACCGGTGCAGCTGTACCAGGCGGCCCTGGCCATCTTCTTCGCCATGTTCTTCGACGGCTTCGATGGCCGGGTGGCCCGGTTGACGAAGACGCAGAGCGACTTCGGCGTGCAGCTCGACAGTCTGGCGGACGTCATCTCCTTCGGGGCGGCGCCCTCCCTCCTGGTGTACAAGTGGGCGCTCGAGCCCCTGGGCTTCATGGGGCTGTTCATCGCGTTCTCCTTCGCGGCCTGTGGCGCATTGCGTCTGGCGCGCTTCAACGTGCTGGCGGCGCGCAACCCGCACGGAGGCGGTGGCAGCTTCTTCGTGGGCCTGCCCATCCCCGTAGCGGCCGGAATGCTGGTCTCCGTCATCATCTCCCACCATGCGGCGACGCAGGGGGAGCCCCTGGCCGAGAGCGCCGTGGTGCCCATGGCGGTGGCGGTGGCGGGCCTGGCGCTGCTGATGGTGTCGACGGTGCGCTACCGCACCTTCAAGGACACGCGGCCCAACCGGAAGAGCGCGCTGGCCTTCATGCTCGTGGTGGTGGGCGGCACGGTGATCGCCACGCAGCTGCACCCGGCCTGGGTGCTGGTGGCGTGCTGCGGCGCCTACCTCGCGCTGGGGCTGGTGGAGTCGGCGGTGCTGGTCCGCAGCCGGCTGGTCGCTCGCAAGGTGGCGGACCCCTGCGCGGTGGCCGCGGTCGCGGTGGCCACGGTCATCGACGACGAGGAAGAAGAGGACGCGGAGTCCACCCAGGGCAACGACGGGCCCGCGTACCTCTGACCTGGAGGACGCTGTTTCCCGCTCGGCCCCCTTCCAGACCAGGGGGCGTTGCGGCTTGGGTGCGCTTCGGTCCGTGCCCAGCCGTCCGGCTGCCGCTAGGATGCGCGGCCCATGCGCGTCGAGCTGCTGTGCACCGGTGACGAGCTCGTCACCGGCCTCATTACGGACACGAACAGCACGTACCTGGAGGCCCGCCTCTTCGACCTTGGCGTCAAGGTGGAGCGCGTGGTCCTGGTGGGAGACGTGCGGCCGGACATCACCCAGGCGCTGAAGGAAGCCGCTTCGCGCGCGGACGTGGTGGTGGTGTCGGGAGGACTGGGGCCCACGGCGGACGACTTCACCCTCGAATGTGCCGCGGAGGCCGCGGGTGTGCCGCTGGAGGAGGATGCCCAGGTCCTCGACTGGCTGCACCAGCGCTACGCCGCGCGAGGTCTGTCTCCCAACCCGAGCGCCCTGCGCATGGCCCGCGTCCCCCGGGGCTCCGAACCCGTGAGGAACCCCGAGGGCTCCGCCCCGCTCGTCGTGATGAAGCTGGGTGGCGCCCAGTTGTTCTTCCTTCCAGGGGTGCCCCGTGAGTTCAAGGCGCTCCTGGAGGGCGAGGTGCTGCCGCGAATCCGCGCGACGCTGGACGCCCGCCCCGAGCGCACCTACCGGGCCTTCCGGCTGCTGCGCACGGTGGGTATCCCGGAGTCGGAGCTCGACATGGCGGTTGCCCCCATGGGACCCCGGCATCCCCGCATCGTGTTCGGCTTCCGCACCCACGCCCCCGAAAACCACCTGAAGCTGATGGCGGAGGCCTCCTCCCAGTCGGAGGCGGATGCCGCGCTCGCCGCCGTGGAGGTGGAGTGCCGCCAGATGCTGGGCACGAAGCTCTTCGGTGTGGACTCGGAAGCGTACGCCGCGGTGGTCCTCGAAACGCTTCGTCGGGCGGGCGCCACGCTGGCGGTGGCGGAGAGCTGCACCGGCGGCCTCATCGCCCAGCAGCTCACGGCCGTGCCGGGCTCCAGCGAGGTCTTCGTCGGCGGCGCGGTGGTGTATTCGGAGAAGATGAAATCCGCATGGGTGGGCGTTCCTCCCGACGTGCTCGCACGGCACACGGCTGTCTCGCGCGAGACGGCCGAAGCCATGGCGGAGGGCGTGCGCGATGCCTGCGGCACGACCTACGGCCTGTCGGTGACGGGATACGCGGGCCCTGGTGGCGGCACGCCGGAGGACCCCGTCGGCACCGTGTACTGCGCGCTGTCGGCGCCTGGCGTGCCCACCCGCTGTGAGCGCATCTCTGTCACCGGCGACCGCGACCGCGTGCGCCTGTTCGCCGCTTCCCACACGCTTGAAATGCTGCGGCAGCACCTGCTCGCCGCGCCCGCCACCCCATGAGCCGTTCCAAGTCCAAGCGCCCCCGTCCGTCCTCCTCCGAACCGGGAGCTTCCAATCCGGCCACGTCAGGAGCGGTCGCGCCCATCGCTCCGCACCAGGAGGCGGGGCTCGCAGCCGCCAGCGCGCCAGCCCCTTCCGCCGAGCCTGACGCCGCCTCGCCTTCGGTGTCACCCGAGCCCGCGTCCGCACCGGGCACCCCCGTGTCGGGAGGCCTGCCGCTGAACGTCGCGCGCGTGTGGCTGTCCGCCTACCGCGTCGAGGTGGTGCTGTTCGTGGTCGCCTTCGTGGTGCTCGCCAGCTTCAGCTCCCAGCGCTTCCTGCGCCAGAGCGCCGCGCCTCACTTCGTCTACCAGGCCCAGGCGTGGATGGAGGGACGGCTGGATGTGGACCCGCAGGTGCTGCCCAACATGGAGGACTGGGCCTGCGTCCGCATGGTGAACGGCGACAAGGTCCGTTGCACCGGACGCCCGCTCCCAACGGACCGCTGGTTCGTGAGCTTCCCGTCCTTCCCCGCGGTGGCGATGTTGCCCTTCGTCGCACTGCACGGCTACCAGTTCAACGACACTTCGTTCGGCGTCATCGTCGGTGCGCTGGCGGTGGCGCTCTTCTTCTCGCTGCTGCGCTTCCTGGCGAAGGAAGGGGAGACGGAGCGCAACCGCAATGAGAACGTGGCCCTGGCGCTCATCCTCGCCTTCGGCACCCTGTTCTTCTACTGCGCCATCCGGGGAGAGGTCTGGTTCAGCGCCGAGGTGATGGGCGTGGCGCTCACCTGTCTCTACGTGCGCAACTCCGTCCGGGCGCATCGTCCGCTGCTCGCGGGCCTGTTCTTCTCCATGGCGACGCTCACGCGGACGCCCTTGCTCTTCACGGGGCTCTTCTTCGTGCTGGAGGCGCTGTGTCCCGGGCCGGAGCCTCGCCTGGCGCAGCTCAAGGCCCTGGCGCGGAACTGGAAGCCCGCCGCGAAGAAGCTGGGCCTCTTCACGTTGGGCGCCGCGCCGCTGGCGGGGCTCGCGGCCGCGTACAACGTCTACCGCTACGGCCGGCTGAGCGAGTTCGGGCACGCGTATCTCTTCAACAACCGCGTCAACGCGGACATCGACCGCACGGGGCTCTTCAATTGGGAGTACCTGCCACGAAACCTGGAGGCGGCCTTCTTCAAGCTGCCCTCGGTGTCCTTGTCTCCGCTGAAGCTGGGATATGACCCGCACGGGCTGACGCTGCTGCTGACGCTGCCGCTGCTCGTCTTCCTGTTGGTGCCGAAGACGCGCCCGCGCCTGCATTGGCCGGTGTGGCTCACCGTGGCGGTGTGTGCGCTGCCTGGGCTCTTCTATCAGAACACCGGTTACATGCAGTTCGGCTTCCGGTTCAGCCTCGACTACACGCCCTACCTCCTCCTGCTCTTCGCATTGGGTGGTTGGTCCCTGCGGAATCGGGCGGTGCTGGCCGCGGTGGCGCTTGGCGTGCTGGTGAACTTCTGGGGGGCCGTGGCCTTCCGCGGCTACACGGAACTTGTCCGGAACTGGTAGCGCCCCACGCTTCATGAGCTTGAATCCTTCGCGCTCCACGCGCAGATGAGAGACGTCATGCAACCACCCACTGGACAGCCGCCCCCCGGCAAGCGCTGGCATACCCGTGAGGACAGCGGCATCCGCCTCGACGCCAGGATGCGCTGGTGGCACGACGACGAGCCCATCCTCCATCCCAAGATCATCGAGCTCTTCAACGCCTCGCTCGTGCTGGACGACACGGACCGCTACCAGCTCCGCATTGGCAACGACTGGTGCTTCATCCAGGTGGAAGGCGCCGCCTACGAGGTTCGGACGGTGGACGTCACCCCCGACGAGCGGGTGTCTGTGCGTCTGAGCGACCGCACCGCCGAGGCGCTGGACGTCGCCAGCCTGTATCTGGACGCGGACGGCGTGTTGTCCTGCCGAGTGAAGCAGGGGCGGGCCCAGGCGCGCCTCTCGCGCGACGCGCAGTACCAGCTCGGACAGCTCCTGGAGGAAGGGCCCGACGGCGGGCTCGTGCTGAATGTCGGTCAGCGCAAGCTCGCCGTCCCGGTCGAGTTGGACGCGTTGGCGTCCTCCGTCTAGGCCGCGACCTCCACAGGCGCGGGCGAGGAGGGCAGGGCGGAAGTCCCCGTAATCTCCTTGCCCAGCGCTTCCAGCACGTCTGGATGTTCGCGCAGCCACTCGGCGGCGCGCTCCCGGCCCTGGCCGATGCGCTCTCCGCGCAGGCTGAAGTGGCTCCCCGACTTCTCGATGAGGCCCGTGGCCACGCCGAGGTCGAGCACTTCCCCCACGCGGTGGATGCCGCTGCCGTACATGAGGTCGAACTCCGCTTCCTGGAAGGGCGGGGCGACCTTGTTCTTCACCACCTTCACTCGGGCCTTCGAGCCCACGACGGCATCACCGTCCTTGATGTTGCCCGTGCGGCGAATCTCCATCCGCACGGATGCGTAGAACTTCAGCGCATTGCCACCGGTGGTGGTTTCCGGATTGCCGAACATCACGCCAATCTTCATCCGAATCTGGTTGATGAAGATGATGCACGTGCCCGAGCGGCTCACCGCGCCTGTCAGCTTGCGCAGCGCCTGACTCATCAGCCTCGCCTGGACGCCCATGTGCGCGTCCCCCATCTCGCCCTCGATTTCGGCCCGCGGCACCAGGGCCGCCACCGAGTCGACGACGATGAGGTCCACCGCGCCGGAGCGCACCAGGTGCTCGGTGATTTCCAGCGCCTGTTCGCCGGTGTCGGGCTGCGACACGAGCAATTCCTCCACACGGACGCCCAGCTTTCGCGCGTAGGACACGTCCAGCGCGTGCTCCGCGTCGATGAAGGCCGCCACGCCTCCCGCCGCCTGCACCTGGGCAATCGCATGCAGGGTGAGCGTCGTCTTGCCCGAGGACTCGTTCCCGAAGACCTCCACCACGCGGCCCCGCGGATAGCCGCCCACGCCCAGCGCGCGGTCCACTCCCACCGAGCCGGAGGGGATGACGGCGACCTTTTGTTCGCGCGCTTCCCCGCCCAACGTCATCACCGAGCCTCGTCCGAACTGCTTCTCGATGCTCGCTACCGCCGCCGCCACCGCCTTCAGCTTCTCCGCCAGCTTGCTCATCGCGTCTGTCACTCCCTCGCCGCCCTTGCTGTGTTGGGTGCCGCATCCAGGGACGCCGTCATGGCGCCGTCAGCGCGGCGGGCAGACAGGTGAGCAACGCCTGTGCCGCCCGCTCCTCCCTGAGAGACGGGAGTTCAGGCGTCCGGGTACGTGGCTGTGTGTCCAGTAGTGTGGAGTGTGCGCACGCCATCCCGGGAGTCGCATGAGAAACAAGTATGGGAGCCCACGCTTGGCGGCATAGCGGATGGCGCTTTGCGTTGAAGATGGGCTGGGCAGGCATGACCTTCCCTGCGTGAGCCCGAAATCAAAGCGCGAAGACCTGCCCCACGTGGTCATCCTCGGCGGTGGTTTTGCCGGCCTCTACGCCGCCCGCCATCTCTACAAGGCACCCGTGCGTGTCACGATGGTGGACCGGCAGAATCATCACCTGTTCCAGCCCCTGCTCTACCAGGTGGCCACGGCGACGCTGAGTCCCAGCGAGATTGCGGCGCCGCTCCGGGCGGTGGTGGGGCCCCATCAGGTGGCGGTGGTGCTGGCGGAAGTGACGGGGGTGGATACCGCCGGCAAGCGCGTGCTGCTCTCTGACGGAGAGCTGAAGTACGACTACCTCATCATCGCCACGGGAGCCACGCACTCCTACTTCGGCAATGACGCCTGGGCTCAGTTCGCCCCCGGCCTGAAGTCCATTGAGGACGCGGTGGAGATTCGCCGGCGGATCCTGGTGGCTTTCGAGCTGGCGGAGCGGGAGACGGACCCGGAGATTCGCCGCTCGCTGCTCAACTTCGTCATCATCGGAGCCGGCCCCACGGGGGTGGAGCTCGCGGGCTCGTTGGCGGAAATCAGCCGGCATTCGCTTCCAGGCGACTTCCGGAACATCGACCCGCGGGATGCGCGCATCATCCTCATCGAGGGCGTGGACAGGGTCCTCCCCGTCTATCCGGATGACCTGTCACAGAAGGCCTGCCGCACGCTCGAGAAGCTGGGGGTGGAGGTCCGCACGGGGGCTCGGGTCACGAACATCACCGAGCAAGGGGTCTTCATCGGCAAGGAGTTCATCCCCGCGCGGACGGTGTTGTGGGCCGCGGGCGTGGCGGCGTCGCCGGTGGCACGGTCGCTGGGTGTCGAACTCGACCGAGCTGGGCGCGTCCTGGTCACGCCCGAGCTGACCGTGCCGGGCCACAACGACGTCTTCGTCGTAGGCGACCTGGCGTCGCTCAATGATGCGGAGGGCAAGCCGGTGCCAGGCCTTGCTCCCGTGGCCATGCAGGAAGGCAAGCAGGCCGCCCACAACATCCGCCGCCAGTTGCAGGGCAAGCCGATGGAGCCCTTCTCGTACTGGGACCGTGGCTCCTACGCGGTGATTGGCCGAGGCCACGCGGTGGGCATTGCCTTCCGTCGCTTCAAGCAAACGGGCTTCGTCGCCTGGCTGGCCTGGCTGCTCATCCACATCACCTTCCTCATCGGCTTCCGCAGCAGGCTGGCGGTGCTGCTCAACTGGGCCTACTCGTACCTGACGTTTGGCAAGTCGGCGCGCATCATCACCGGCCCTGCGCCTCGCCTGGACCGGCTCCAGCCCGCTCACGCGTTGCCGGAGGGTGGAGAGACACCGTCCATTCCGGAGACCCACTTCCAGACGACGGCGTCTCATGCGACGCCCGTGACGCACTGACGCGCGCGGTGGCCCTCAGCCATCCAGGTCCTCCAGCGGGCTGGCCCTGCCGGAGGGCCCGGTGTTCCGCCAGGCGGCGTCCTCGGGCGGAGGGGCAGGGCGGGCTCCGTGAAGCTTGCCTTGCATCGCCCCTCGCCGGTCCAGCATGCGGCAATTGATGGCGAGCTGCATGTCGGTCTGGTCGATGCGGTCGCGTCCCTCGAGGTCTGCCCGCGTGAGCGCCAGTTTCATGATGCGGTCATGGGCTCGCGCGGACAGGCCGAACATTCGCACCGCTTGCTGCAGCATGTGCTCGGCCCGTTCGCTCATGGCGCAGTACCGGCGCAGCAGGTGCGCGGGAAGCTGCGCGTTGCAGTGGATTCCCGGCTCATCGCGATAGCGGGCGCGTTGACGCTCGCGCGCGACCTGGGCCCGCTCGCGGTAGTAGCGGCTCGAGGGCTCTTGGACCGTCGAGCGGGCCATGTGGTGATACTCCACCGGGCGCGTCTGCAGGCTGATGTCGATGCGGTCCAACAGGGGCCCGCTCACGCGCGTCATGTAGTCGAAGACGCGCTGCTCGCCGCAAGTGCAGGAGCGGCTGGGGACGTTGTAGTAGCCGCAGGGGCAGGGGTTCATCGCGGCCACCAACATGACCCGGCAGGGATAGGTGATGTTCTGGTTGGCGCGTGCCAGGTGGATGACGCCTTCCTCCATGGGCTGGCGCAGAACCTCCAGCACGTTCTTCCGGAACTCCGGAAGCTCGTCGAGGAAGAGCACGCCATTGTGCGCCAACGAGAGTTCGCCAGGCCTCGCCGAGAGGCCGCCGCCCACCAGGCCCGCGTCGGAGAGGGTGTGGTGGGGCGCGCGGAAGGGGCGCTCGCGCATCAATGCGTGGCCTTCGCCCAGCAAACCCAGCACCGAGTAGACCTTCGTCACCTCCATGGCCTCGGTGAACGTCATCTCCGGAAGGATGCCGGGCAGGCGCCGCGCCAGCATCGTCTTCCCCGAGCCCGGTGGCCCGGACATCAAGACGTTGTGGCCTCCCGCCGCGGCGATTTCGAGGGCGAGCTTCAGGTCGGCCTGCCCACGGACATCGGACATGTCAGGTGCCTGGCCCGTGGGCGCCTGAAGACTGGGTTCACGCTGCCGCGTGTACGGCGTGATGCTGCAGGCCCCCGTCAGGTGGTCCACCGCCTCCCGCAGGGTCTTCACGGGAAAGACGCGCAGTTCTTCGACGAGCGCGGCCTCCGCGGCATTGGCCCAGGGCACCATGACGCCTTCGAAGCCGCCGTTGAGCGCCGCCACCGCCAACGGAAGCACTCCTTTGATGGGGCGGAGCGTGCCGTCCAGGGACAGCTCGCCTCCGAAGAGAAGCCGTCCCAGCGGGGCTTCATCCATCAGCTTCGCCGCCGCTAGGACGCCCAATGCAATCGGCAGCTCGAACGCCGCGCCTTCCTTCTTCAAATCCGCGGGCGCCAGATTCACGGTGATTCGCTTCTGAGGAAGCTCGAAGCCCGTGTTCTTCAGCGCGGAGATGACGCGCACTTTCGATTCCCGGACCGCGCCCTCCGCCTGCCCCACGACGTTGAAGTAGGGGAGGCCGAGCGCCATGTCGACCTCACACTCCACCACCACCACGTCGATACCCATCAACGCCCCCGACCGCACCCTCGCCAACATGACCCGTCCTCTCGCCGTTCCGCGCGGAGTCCTTCAGCAACGCACGTACCGAGAGCCACCCCAGGCGTAGACCCGCGCTCGCCAATCCGCGGCGGCGGATGCCCATCCCAGCCTCGGGAGGTTTGAGTTTCAGTGTCCTGGTATTTGTGAAGCCGGGACTAGCCATGCCCTGATGAGTCCGGTAGCGTTTCACCCACCTTGGGGGACGCGATGGGGGCAAAGGCCGCAGTGGAATCGGGGGTCGTTCGTCAGCGCCGGCAGGTTCGTATCCGCAGGGCGGACATCAAGCGGGGCCAACGGATGAAGGTGGCGTTCGGGGTGTTCCGCTTCTGCCTCTACGGCATGGTGGGGCTCAGCGCCGAAATCTTCTTCTACAACCTGGTGCGGATTGCCCAGCACGTGCCGCTGCTGGAGGCGCTCTTCCGCTTCCAATGGCGCGTGGACGACCGGTTGGGACTCAACGCCATCTGGGATACGCCCATCTCCACGGCGTATGGACAGTGCTCGTTGTGGATGTTCGTCATCTATGGCGTGGCGTGCTTCTGTTTCATCGAGCCGCTCTACCGCTGGATGCTGTACCAGCACACGGGCCTGCGAGCCGCTGTGTACGGCGTGGTCATCCTGCTCTTTGAAGGCTTCTCCGGGGTCCTGCTGGAGCGGCTCACGGGATACCGCATCTGGTACTACGCGGATGCCGGCGCCATTCTCTGGCAGATGACCTCGCTCTACATCCTGCCCATCTGGATGGTGACGGGCCTGCTGGCGGAGTTCATCTACAGGGAGCTGATGGACCCCGACCTCCTGGCGGCCTTGGAGTCTCCGCTGCCCGCCACGCCGGAAGAGACCGAGGCCTCGTTCCAGTTGATTCGGTAGACGCAGGCGTGGCCGTCGTAGCCGGACATCTCGATGACGATGTCCTGCGCACCGGCCACCCGCAGCCCCGCGTGGATGATGCCCGCGGTGAAGGCAGGGTAGGGGCCTACCTCGTTCATCCAGAGCTCGAACTGGGTGGGCCCCAGCTCACGCAGCTTGGATTCCGTGTAGTTGTTGCCAGCCCGGAAGTTCTGCGTGGCCCGCATCAGCGTCCTGCGGGGCCCCAGCACGCGAAGCAATGAGAGGACGGCGCGTCCCAGCATCGTCTCGCGGAAGCCTTCGATATAGGCCTCACCCAGCTTCCAGGTTCCCTGCTCGAGCGAGAGTTGGGGAAAGAGCTCCTCCGACGTGATGCGAAGGAACGTCATCCACGCATCGAAGGTGTAGGCTGGCCGGAGCTTCTGGTCCACATCGAGCCCTGCCTGACGCAGGCGTGCCTTGCACTCAGGCGTCAGGCGCCCGTGCAGTGCCCGCAGGAACAGGGCTTCGATGGTCTGCTCGAAAATGAGAAGCTCGTCGGCCATGAGGAGTGAACTCTAGCCGACGAGCTTCTCGATGTGAACCACGTACCCACCCGGAGCGTAGGCTCCGGAAGAGGAGTCTCAGGGCGTGGGTGCGGGGGGCGGGGTCGGCGTATCGACCGAGGTGCCCTGGATGATGGCGTTCTGCGGCAGCTCCGTGGCCATGCCCAGCACCTTCGCGCCAGCGGCCTTCGCGCCGTCCAGCGCGGTGATGAGCCGCCCGTAGTTGGTGGCGTCATCCGCCATGAAGAAGACGACCTTGTCGTCCGCCTTCTTGGCCGCCAGCATGCGCTTGAGCCGCGTCACGTAGTCGGCGGGGGCAATCTTCTCCGTGTTGATGGAGTAGCCACCGTCCTTGTCGAGCTGGACCACCAACTGCTGGTCGTTCGGGTCGGGAGGCGTCGGCTCCTGTTCGACCTCGGTGTCCGGCACGCGCACCACGATGTCCTTCTCGAGGAGCGGCGTGACGACCATGAAGATGATGAGGAGCACCAGCACCACGTCGACCAGCGGCGTGACGTTGATCTCCGAGTTCGGCTGCGCCTGGGGCTTGACCCACTGTCGTTGCTTGCGGCCGGCCATTACTTCTTCTCCTCGACGCCCAGGGAGATCTGCTTGGCCTTGGACTTGCGGGCCACGTCCAGCACCTTGCGCACGTCACCGACGCTGAGCGCGTTGTCGCCCTTGAGCAGGATCTTCTTGCCTGGATCCTTCAACATCTCCTCGGTGAGCTTCTCCTGGAGCCCCTTCTCATCCACCTGGTCATTCTCCACGAACACCTTCTTGTCCGGGGTGATGGAGAGGATGAGCGGGTCGGCTTCCTTCCCTTTTCCTTCCTTCTCGATCTCGGTGGCCTTCGGGAGCTCCACGGACTTGCCACGCTGGAGCATCGGGGTGACGACCATGAAGATGATGAGGAGCACGAGCACCACGTCGACCAGCGGCGTGACGTTGATGTCGCTCTTGACGCCCCCCTTGGGGCCTGCTGACATTCCCATGTCTTTACCTGTTTCCTGGTAAGGAGGTGCCCGCCTTCACGGTGGGCCTCCAGCTCCCCGAAGAAGAGCTGGAGACAGAGTCACCGTGAAGGGCATCGGGTCGTCCCCGGCTCGCCCGGGACGTCTCAGGCGGCGTTCGAGGAGTGCGCGCCACCACCCAGGTGGCGGGCAACCACGTCCAGGAACTCGTTGGACGACTCGGAGATGTCCACCGAGCGCGCGTCCACCCAGCCCTGCAGGAAGTTGTACGCCATCACCGCGGGGATGGCCACGAGCAGACCGAAGGCCGTGGTGATGAGCGCCTCGGCGATACCGGCGGAGATGGTGCCGAGACCGCCGGAGCCCGCCTGCGCCATCAGCTGGAAGGCGTTGACGATACCCATCGTGGTGCCGAGCAGACCGACGAACGGCGCCGTGGAGCCGACCGTGGCCAGCAGGCCCAGACCGCGCTTCATGCTCTGGACCTCACGCTGCGCCTGACGCTCCAGCGCGCGCGCCACCGACTCCACCGCCACGTCCTTGTTGTTCGGGCTGATCCGGTACGCCGTCAGTCCGGAGTTGATCACCCGGCCCAGGTGGCCCACGTCCTTGCCCAGGTTGGTGTTGGCGGCCGTGTTCAGGTCGCCTTTGGCCAGGATGGCACCCATCTTCGCGGCGAAGTTGCGGCTGTCGGACCGCGTCTTGCGGAAGACGATCATGCGCTCCGCCATCACGACCAGCGAGGCGATGGACATGATGCCCAAGGTGAAGATGATCATTCGGGCGAAGAGGCCCGTGTGCGCCCAGATTTCTGCGAGAGTGAATTGCATGGTTGGGTTGAGCGCTCCTCCTCACGAGCGCGGGGTAGTCGGCAATACGCCTCTAAACGACGCGCCCTGACTCAGCGCGGCAGCTTGAAGTTCAGGGTGAAGGTGTAGTCCACCTGCACAGGACGGCCCTGGAACGTGACCGGCTTGTAGCGCGACGATGCCAGCGCGTCCAGGACGGCCCGGTCCATGTGGGGCAGGGGCTTGATGATCCGGCAGTTCTCCACTCGACCTTCCACGGTGACGATGCACTTCACGATCATCGTTCCCTGGACGCGAGCCTCGAGCGCCTCACGAGAGTACTCGGGCTGAGGACCGGAAAGCTTCTCTGGACGCGTCATGCCCGCGCCGAACGGAAGCACGTCGGTTCCCGTCCCGCCCAACTGGCCGCCGACCACGCCGCCAATCACACCACCGACCACGCCACCGACGACGCCGCCGACCACGCCACCCTCCACGCCGCCCTCGACGACTTCTTCGCTCGCCTCTTCTTCAGCGGGAGGCTCGTCGGAGGGCTCCACTTCCTTCGGGACCTCCTTCGGAATCTCCTTCGGCTGGACGATGGCGTCCGGCTTCTTGGGCTTCTTCGGCTCCGTCTTCGGCTTGCTCGAAGAGGCAGGAGGAGGCGGAGGCGGAGGGGGCGGCGGAGGCGGTGCCATGGTCGCCTTCAGCGTGACCTCAATCTCCTTCTCCTCTTCGACGGGCGGCCGCGTCGACAGCCAGACGGCGAGGCCGAACAGCGCCACATGGAGGATAACCGAGACAGTAGCCCCGACGCCGAATCGCGACTTGGGCCCCTGACCACGGTCAAGGACTGAATCGAACATGCACTAGACTCCTCTTCACCAATGGACACCCATCGGCGACGCTCCGCCCGGATGAAAGGGCGCGCTACCATACAGAAACGCGTTCCGGGTTCAAGCAAGCATGGTCGACGGTTGTGGCGTGATCGGGCAATTGCCCCACTGGTTACCAAAAAGCAACGGTCTATTGACAACTGCTCGACCTCGGATATTTTCCCGGGTCATTTTCACTTGCAGCCCACCTTGGAGGGGTCTGGTATGCACTTGAACCGAGTGCTCCGGGAAACCGGAGTTGTTGTCGCCGCAGGTCTGCTGTACGGATCCGCGGCTTTCGCACAGTCGAGCACGATCATCGGTACGGTGATCGACGCTCAGAGTCGGCAGCCTGCCGCTGACGTCGTTGTGACCGCCACCTCGCCCAACCTTCAGGGTGAGCAGACGGTCGTCACCGACGCGCAGGGTAACTACCGCATCCCCCAGTTGCCCCCCGGCGACTATACCCTGCGGTTCGAGAAGGAGCAGTTCAAGCCGTACGCTCGTTCGGCCATCCAGCTGCGCCTCAACCGCACCATCCGTGTCAACGTGGAGCTGCTCCCCGAGGCGCTCGGTGAGGTGGTGGAGATCGTCGGCGCGCCCCCGACCATCGACGTGGGTTCCACGACGATGGGCGTGAACGTCGATCAGGAGTTCATCAAGCGCATCGCCGTTGCGCGTCCGGGTGGTAAGGGCGGCGCAACCCGCTCCTTCGAGTCCCTGGCCGAGCTCGCGCCTGGCGCCCAGAACGACAACTACGGCGTGTCCATCAACGGCTCGACCTCGCCTGAGAACGGCTACGTGGTGGACGGCCTGTCCACGAACGACCCGGCCTTCGGCGTGAACGCCAGCCCGTTGAGCATCGAGTTCGTGCAGGACGTGAACATCATCACCGGCGGTTACATGCCGGAGTTCGGCCGGTCCACCGGCGGCGTCATCAACGCGGTCACCCGGTCGGGCTCCAACGAGTTCCACGGCTCCGTGTTCGCGAACTGGACGCCGGGCACCCTCGAGGGCACCCGCAAGCAGGTTCGTGAAGAGGGCACGGTCATCACCGGCCTGAACCAGCTGCGGAACCTGGGCGACTTCGGCGCCACCCTCGGTGGTCCGATCCTCAAGGACAAGCTGTGGTTCTTCGCCGGCTTCGCGCCGTCGTTCACCCGCTACCAGCACACCCGCACGCTCAATGCGCTGCGCGTCGATGACGAAGGCAACACCATCAAGGACGAGACCGACTTCACGGTCGCGGACGCGATCCCCGGTTCCGCCAGGAACTACTACGCCGACTCGCGTACCATTCAGTACATGGGTAAGTTGACGTACCTCATCAACCAGGACCACAACGTGTCGTTCGCCCTGAACGGCACGCCGACGTCGACGGGTGGCCTTGGGAAGCTGAGCGTCAATCCCCAGTCGGGTGGTCTGCCGGGCGTGCTGGCTACCCGTCCGGGTGACTTCGGTCTCACGGAGACGAAGGCCAACACGACGTCGCTGGCTCTGAAGTACGCCGGTGCCTTCGCGGACAAGAAGGTCCTCGTTGATGCGAACCTCGGCTGGTTCCACCAGACCGCGTCCACCCTGCCGGGTGACGGCAGCAACCTGGGCGATCGCACGGGCTTGGCCGGCTACTCGCGGATGGTGTACACCACCCCGCGCGCGCTGACCCTGTTCGAAGCCCTGCCCGAAGGGCAGGAGGGTGCCTGCGGCAGCACGCCTGCAGAGCAGCTGCTCCGCTGCCCGGTGACGGGCTACGGGGTGGGCGGCCCTGGCTTCATGAGCGACCAGACGCTGGATCGCTACCAGGCCAACGCGAAGGCCACCTACCTGCTGAACGCGCTGGGTACCCACGTGTTCAAGGCAGGCGTGGACGTCGAGTTGCTGTCGTTCGACCAGGTGAAGGCGTACGGCGGCGGCGTGTTCTTCCAGGAGGGTGGGAACTACGGGGTTGCTGGCCAGGGCCCCGCCGTGCACGATGCGCGTCGCTACGGGTATCAGACCGGTCCTGACTCTGCGGTGACGCAGTTCACCCAGGTTGCCAAGACGACCAGCACCACGGTCGGTGGCTTCCTCCAGGACTCCTGGTCCATCGCGAACCGGGTGACCCTGAACCTGGGCGTCCGCTACGACGTGCAGGCGCTCTACGGCGGCAACGGCGACCTCTCTCTGCTGCTCGGCAATCAGTGGTCGCCGCGTATCGGCGCGATCGTCGACCCGTTCGCCAACGGCCGCGCGAAGGTGTTCGTGAACTTCGCTCGTTACTACGAGCAGGTCCCGCTCAACCTGATGGACCGCGCGTTCCCGGGTGAGAACCGCATCTCCGCGCGTCGCTCCCTCGCGGAGCCGGGCCAGGGCACGACGACCTCGTGCGACCCGTCCAGCTTCGAGAGCCAGCAGGCTACGTGCAACTCCGACTCGAACCTGCTTGCCATTCCGGAGAGCAGCCGCAACGTGAACCGCTTCTACACGGGCGGCACGGTTGGCGGGACGCCGGTCGACCCGGACATCAAGGCCCAGTCCTCTGACGAAATCGTGGTCGGCGCCGAGTACGAAGTGCTGGCGAACACCCGCCTGGGTGCGAGCTACACGCACAAGGACATGAACTCGGTCATCGAGGACATGAGCCGCGACGACGGCAACACGTACTTCCTCGGTAACCCCGGCAGCGGCTTCGCCGGTGAGTTCCCGACGCCGGTTCGTAACTACGACAACGTCACCGTCTACCTGAACCGTACGTTCGCCGACGGCTGGCTCGCCCAGGCCAACTACACCTGGTCGCGCCTGTACGGTAACTACCCTGGTCTGTTCCGTCCTGAGACGGGCCAGCTCGACCCGAACATCCTCTCGGACTTCGATCTCATCGAGCTCCTGGAGAACCGCACGGGTCTGCTGCCGTTCGACCGCACGCACCAGATCAAGGTCTTCGGTGCGAAGGAGTTCAACATCTCGAACGCCCTGTCGGCGAGCGTGGGTGTCTCCTATCGCGGTAGCTCTGGTACGCCGATCAACTACTGGGGTAGCCACTGGGCCTACCTCCAGGACGAGTCCTTCGTCCTCCCCCGTGGCGCTGGCGGCCGTACGCCGTGGATCAACACCATCGACTCCAACATTGGCGTGAACTACCGCGTCAGCAAGGACAGCGTGGTGTCGTTCACCCTGGACGTGTTCAACCTCTTCAACTTCCAGGGCGTGAACACGGTCGACCAGACGTATACCGTGCGCGACATCAAGCCCATCCCGGGTGGAACGCCTGCCGACCTCGAGCCGGGTAACCTGCCGGGTCGCGTGGAGTTCCAGGACCAAGCGCCGCGTGATGAGCCCTTCGGCAGTGTCGACGGCGACGTGAACAAGAACTTCAAGAACCCGCTCTCGTACCAGGCGCCCCGTCAGGTCCGCTTCGGCATCCGGTACACGTTCTAATCCCAGGCCCAGTCACGGAATCGGAACATCAGTCACATGACCAAGAACATCGTCAATACTGCGTTGGTTCTCGTGGGCGCGGGAAGCCTGCTGACGGGCTGCAGCTTCGAACAACCTGAGACCAACTGCTTCGTGCAAGAGTCTCCCAGCTGGGCGGTGAAGTACGACGTCGTGGATTCCCCCAAGGACGCGAATGGCGACGCGTGCACCACGACTGCGCCGCTCGTGGAGTTGATGGGTGTCTACAAGTACGTGAACCCGGAGACGGGGGCCGCGCAGCTCGCACTTCGTCCCGCGACTCTGGCGAGCCGCGCGATTGCTGATACGACGACCACGTCGGCGGATCAGACTTCGCTCGGTTCTCTGGACACCGAACCCAAGGACCATGGCTTCTGCCACGCGAACGACTTCGCTCCTGCGTTCGTCAACGTGGCGGCCTCGGATACTGCGGCGGCGAACACCATCCGCTACGAGTTCTCTAATGTTCGCGTGTACTCGGCGGCTGTGGCGCCGGGAACCCAGTTCACGGGCGAGGTCAAGTACACCAGCAATGGTTGCACTTCGTCCTACGTGATGCGCGCTGTGTGGCCGCCCGCACCGTGCGATACCGCCTCGACGGAGCCCGCAGAGAACTGCGGTGTGGGGTCCGGCCTGAACCCGGAATTCGCCGTGGTGTGCCAGCCGACCAGCGCGACTGGAACCACGGGCTACTGCGTGCCGGCGGGTGACATCCCGTCGTTCAAGTAGTCGAACAAGTCGTCTGCTGAACCGCGCCACCCCACCTGGGTGGCGCACCTCGGCCCCGGCGGTCTCTCCCCACATGGGAGTGGCTGACCGGGGCCGCGGTGTTTAAAAGGCTGGACCTGTACTGGAGGCACATGGAGGGCCGTTACTCACTCTTCGAGCGCGTTCGCAGCTTGCTGGCGGACGAACAGGGCACGCTGCACAAGGCGGCGCCCTACCGGGTGGCCCTCTGCTACCCCAGCCCCTACCACGTGGGCATGAGCTCGCTTGGCTACCAGGCCATCTACCGTGAAATCCACGAGCACTCCGGAGCGACGGCCGAGCGCGTCTTCCTTCCGGATGACGTGGACGCCTTCAAGCGCACCCGGACGCCGCTCTTCACCTGGGAGTCCCAGGCCCCTGTCGCTGACTTCGACATGCTGGCCTTCTCCGTGGCCTATGAGCTGGAGCTGACGGGGCTCTTCTCCATGTTGGAGCTGACGGGCATCCCGCTCCTGGCAGAGGAGCGCCAGGATGGCCGCTATCCGCTCGTGGTGGGCGGCGGGCCGTTGACGTTCTCCAACCCGGATCCGCTGGAGCCCTTCGTGGACGTGCTCGTCCAGGGCGAGGCGGAGGATTTGATCCACCTGCTGGTGGAGGCCGCGGCGACCATGGACCGCGAGGCCCTCCTGGCGCACCTGGCGCGCATCCCGGGCTTCCGCGTGCCCGGGCGGGGCGGGGCGCGATACCACGTGGCCAAGGCAACGGATTCACGGCTGCCTGCCCGGTCACAAATCGTGACACCGCACACCGAGCTGCGCTCGATGTTCCTCATCGAGCCGGAGCGGGGCTGCTCCCGGGGCTGCCATTACTGCGTCATGCGGCGCACCACGAATGGGGGCATGCGCACGGTTCCGCCGGAGCGGATCCTGTCCCTGATTCCGGAGCATGCCCGCCGGGTCGGGCTGGTGGGCGCGGCGGTGACGGACCATCCGCGCATCGTCGAATTGCTCCGGACGATTGTGGACTCCGGCCGTGAGGTGGGGGTGTCCTCCCTGCGCGCGGACCGGCTGACCCAGGAACTGGTGGATCATCTCCGGCGGGGAGGGGCCACGAACCTCACGGTGGCGGCGGACGGTCCATCACAGCGCCTGCGGGACATGGTCGACCGGAAGCACTCGGAGGAACAGATTGTCCGGGCCGCGACCTTCGCTCGTACGGCGGGGATGAAGCAGCTCAAGGTGTACAACGTCGTGGGTCTGCCGACCGAAGAGGACGCGGACATCGACGAGCTCATTCGCTTCACCAGCGAGCTGTCCCGCATCCTCCCGGTGGCATTGGGCGTGGCGCCCTTCGTGGCCAAGCGCAACACGCCCTTGGATGGCGCTCCTTTCGCGGGCATTCGCGAGGTGGAGGGGCGGCTGGAGCGCCTGCGCAAGGGGCTTCGGGGGCGCGCCGAGGTGCGCCCGACGTCCGCGCGCTGGGCCTGGGTGGAGTACATGTTGGCCCAGTGCGGTCCGGAGGCTGGGCTGGCGGCAATGGATGCCTGGAAGGCGGGAGGGAACTTCGCGGCGTGGAAGCGGGCCTTCGACGCCCGGGACTGTGAGCCGTACCTGGCCCGGCGGGTGGCGGACGGCCGGCGCAACCCCGTCCTGTGGCCCACCGTGCCGAGGACAGCGCCCCCGGCGTCCGCCGCCTGACGCGGGAGTGCACGTGGTGGTGCACGTCCGCCCCGGCTTCCGCTAGAAGGCCGCTTGGCGCGCCGATGGCCGGCGTCCAGGGCAGCGGAGAACCAGGTGAGCACGCAGCGAGTGGACAAGTCGTGGCAGCAGAAGGGCCTGAAGGAGTACTCGACGGAAGCCCTGCTCGGGACGCTCGGCCACTACGGCATTGCCGTGGGCGAGGACGACTTCCGCAAGCTGGCGGAGTCGGCCTTCCCGATTGGCATTGCCCAGCAGTGGCGGCCGCAGTGGAAGGGCACCGGCCCCTTCAAGGACTTCGCGGTGGCGGCGGCGGTGGAGCTGTGGAGCCGCTGGCTGCCGGACCGCGTGGCGCCCATGGAGATGGCCGACACGCTTGCGAACCTGATGCAGCAACTGTCGTTCCTGTTGGGTGGGCGGCAGGACGCGGCGGTGGACGCCGCCTTCGAGAAGATGAACGCGGTGCGCGCGAAGATGCCGCTCGACGAGAAGGGGGCGCCGCAGGAGCGCTTCATGCGCGAGGCGCTGGCGCCCTTCACGGAGAAGCAGGCCGAAATCTTCGACAGCCTCGCGGAGGCGCTGGCGTCCTCGGGCCACGTGGGCCACGCGGAGTCCTTTGCGGACCTGGAGGAGTTCCTCCTGCCGGACCGCCGTGGAATCTCGCGCGCCATCGTCCGTGCGGCGAAGGGCGAGCTTGGACCCGCCACCGAGGACATGGTGAAGCTCACCGAGGACACCGAGCGCTCGCCCATCGCGCGCCTGCTGGCGGTGGACGGCCTCATCCACATCAAGGCGCACGGTCAGGCGGCGGCGGCGGCCCGCACGCTGCTCGCGGCGGCGGAGCAGGGTGGGGATTTGCACCTCGCGCTGGACCTCGTTCCCCGCCTGGAGCACGTCTACAAGGCGCAGAACGACCGCGAGTCGCTGCTGGAGCTGATGGGCATCTCCGAGCGCCTGGAGGCGGCCCACGACAAGATTCACCCCGGCCACCGCCGTCACCGTCACGGTCGCTGAGGCACGCGCGTGACAGGGGGCCTGCGTGGCCTCCTGTCACAGCCCGTGGGAAGTGGGGCCGTTCGCCGGCTCCGCCAAGGAAGAGGGCGCCAGGGAGCCGCGCTTCCGCCCCTCCGTCCTAGCTGTTCGTCTCCTGTCCTTGAGGAGATTCGGAGGCGGGCGGCACCTCTTCCGGCACGTCCTTCGCGCCGCCCCTGCGCTTCAGCGGAACGCGAAGCACGCCGGGGACACCTTCGGCCACGTCTCGTACGGAAACCACGGCGCCCACGGTGGTGTAGCGGATGGCGCCCGTCTGCGTGAAGGCGTGCTTGAGCGGGTACTCCTTCGCCCGGGGGAGGAACCACTCGCGCGCCGCCTTCATGGGCACGACGTGCAGCTCTCCCTGCGAGAGGAAGACGTACACCAGCAGGTCCGCGCCGCTGTAGAGGAAGCAGCCCGGGGTGTCCTTCTCCAGGTTGGACACCAGCTCGAAGAAGTAGCGGCGGCGGGTGGCGTTGCGGTCGCCTTTCACCTCGATGCCGCGCACCTCTCCCGAGGGGAGCTCCCAGAGCAGGTCCACACCCCGGTGCTGGAAGCGCGGGTCCAACTGCACGTCATGCACGCGCGAGCCCGGCTCCGTCTCCAACATCCATGCGCGGGCGTGCTGCACGGCGCGGTCCGCCGCGCTCTGCACGCCGCGCATGCTGAAGCTTCGTGCCATGTCGTCTCAGCGGCGCAGTTCGACGCCCGTGGCCACCAACTGCACCTCACGCGGCTTGCCGTCGGCGCCGCGGGGGACGATGGCGCCCTCCGACTCGTAGTGCTGGGCGCGGCTGTCGGTCAGCTCGGCCACCTTCAGGACGCCTTCCACACGCGCCTGCGCGCCCGCGGAGTCCAGGGGGACGAAGAAGCCGTAATCCTTGAACGTCACGCGCACGCCCGGGCCCTTGTCCTGGCCGTTCGCCGCCAACTCCATCCAGCAGCCCTTGCGCTCACACGCCTTGCGCACCTGGCCCTCGAGCAGCACCGTCTTGCCGTCGTGAGCCTGCGGCTTGGCCAGCACGTCCGCGAGCTTCACCGCCTTGGCGCCCTTGAGGGGATCGCCGCGGGTGAGCTTCCAGCCATCGTTCGCGGGGGCCGCCGCAGCGGGCGCGCCTTCGGCCTTGGGCGCGGTCTGCGCCTGCGGGGCGGGCGGGTGGTGGCAGTCGGCCTCGGCGGCCTTGCCCGCCTTGGCGGACGACTTGTCGCCCGCGAGGGCAACCAGGGGAACGGCGACCAGCAGCATCAGGGACGTGCGGAGCGTGTTCATACCCCGTCCGCTTAGCCAAAAGTCTTTGCTCCGGCAAGGCGACCCCCGTACTAAAGTCCATCCATCCGCACATGCTGACGAGGTGCGCTTGAAGGTCGTCATCCCTCCCCGCAACCGCCGTTTCAGCACCGTGGACGCCATGGGCCTCGCCGGCGTGGTGGGGCTGCTCGTGGCGCGCTACATCCCGGTGGCCCGCATCATCCCCTTCTGGGGCTGTGTGCTCAGAGAGCAGACAGGGTGGCCCTGCCTTGGCTGCGGTCTGACGCGCGTGGCCGACCGGGTATCGCACCTCAACTTCGCTGGCGCCTGGGAGGCCAACCCCCTGGGAACGGTGGCGGCCATCGTGTTCGCCCTGGCGGCGGTGGTCATGGTGCTGCACCTGGTGTTCGCGATGCCCATCCCCCAGGTGGAGCTCTCCCCCCGCGAGTGGAGCGTCCTGGGCGTCCTGACGCCCATCATCATCCTGGTCAACTACGCCTACGTGGTGGTGAAGACGCGCTTCCCCCACCTGCTGCTGTAGCCTCTGCGTCGTGACTTCCGCGCTCGTCCTGCTGGGCTACCTCGCCGGCTCCATTCCCTTCGGTGTGTTGCTGACGCGGTGGCTGCGCGGGGTGGACGTGCGCAAGGGCGGGAGCGGGAACATCGGCGCCACCAACGTCACGCGCGTGGCGGGCAAGAAGCTGGGCGCGGTGGTGTTGCTGCTGGATGCCATCAAGGGCGCGTTGCCCGTGGTCCTGGCGGTGCGCCTGCTGCCGGATGCGCCCACCGTGCACGTGGCGGTGGGGCTGGCCGCGGTGCTGGGCCACATCTACCCGGTGTGGCTCAAGCTCCAGGGTGGCAAGGGCGTGGCCACCGCGCTGGGCGTGCTGCTGGTGCTGGTGCCCCAGGCCGCGCTGGCGGGCGCGCTGGCGTACGTCGCCGTCTTCGCCGTGTCGCGCGTGAGCTCGCTGGGCTCGCTGGCGGCGGGGGCCACGGCGGTGGGCACGTCGGCACTCACCGCGCGGGCCGTGGAGTACGCGGGACTCTCAGCCTTCCTCTTCGCCCTCATGCTGTGGACGCACAGGGGCAACATCCTCCGGCTGGCGCGGCGCACCGAGCGGCGCTTCTGAGCCGTCCCCGGTGTCACCCCGAGCGCTGCCACCGTCTGGCGGCCGGTAGCCCAGCAGCGAGCAGGCGATGGGGCCGTTCCAGAGGTCCCGCTTCGCGGAGGGGCGCGCGTGGAAGGCGCTCTCGAAGCCGGGGTTGCCGCAGATGACCCACACACGCCAGCCTGGCACGCGGAGCGACTCCCCCAGCTTGAAGTAGAAGCTCTTCATTCCCTTCTGGCCGCCCGTGCCGAGCCGGTCGCCGTAGGGCGGGTTGGTGACGAGCAATCCGCCTGTTTCCGGCAACGGCGGCAGCCGGGTCGCATCACCTTCGGCCAACTGGATTTCCTCCGTCAGTCGCGCGGCGCGCACGTTGCGGCTGGCGGCCTCCAGCGCCTCCGGGTCCTTGTCGAAGCCGAGCAGCGGTACTTCCACCTTCCGCTCGTTGCGGCGGGCATCCGCGCGCATGTCCGCGAGCAGCTCGCGGGCCCGGGCGCCCAGCTCCGGCCAGCGCTCCACCGCGAAGTCCCGGTTGAGCCCGGGCGCGCGTCGGCGGGCGATGAGGCCTGCCTCGATGAGCAACGTGCCGGAGCCGCACATCGGGTCCACCAGGCCCTCGGTCCCGGTGTAATTCGCCGCGCGCAGCACCGCCGCGGCGAGCGTCTCCTTCAGGGGGGCGGGCGTGGGGCGCACGCGGTAGCCCCGGCGGTGCAGCGGCTCGCCGCACAAATCCAGGGAGAGGGACAGCGTTTCACGGGAGAGGTGCGCCACCACGCGGATGTCCGGGTCCCTCGTATTCACGTCCGGCCGGGCGCCCTTCGTATCGCGCATCCGGTCGACGATGGCGTCTTTCACCTTGAGGGCCACGAACCCGGAGTGGCTGTGCTCGCTGTCCTTCAGCGTGGCATCCACCGCGAAGGTGTGTTCGGGGGTGAGGTGCTCCTCCCAGGGGACGCTGGCGGCGGCTTCGTACAGGCCTTCCGCGCCCCGGGCCTCGAAGGCGCCCAGCGGGTAGAGCACGCGCATGGCGATGCGGGACCAGAGCGCCACCATGAGCGCCTCGTCGAGCGTGGCCATGAAGCGGACACCGCCGCGGTCCTGGCGGATGCGGCGGGCGCCGAGCTCCTTCAGCTCGTCGGCCAGGAGGTCCTCGGTGCCGCGAGCGGCGGTGGCGAAAAGGGCAATGCGTTCAGCCATGGGATTCCGCCCATAGACGACACCGGGCCGCTTGGGAACCGGCATCGCGTTTCATGTGCCCACCACCTCGTAGAGGGCGAAGGTGGCGTCCTCTTGCTGGGCGCTCGCCTCCCGGGCCCGCTGGAAGTCCTCAGACTGGAAATAGGCCCGCATGGAGGCCTTGTCCCGCCAGCGCGTCACCAGCATCAGCTCCGGCGGCCGCTCGAAGGAGCGCAGCACCTCCAGCCCCAGGAAGCCCGGGTAGCCGTCCACCGCCCGCGTGCGCGCCTGGAAGCGGGCGACCAGGCGGTCCGCTTCCTCGGGGGCCGGCCGGAAGCGGGAGATGGCGACAATCATGGGCACGCCTCGGTGGAAAACAGCGAGGGCGTCCGGGCCGAGCCAGGACGCCCCCGTGAAGTGGAACCGCCAGCGCCACCGCCTCCCATCCAATCCGGGAGAAGGCGGCCACGCGGGCCTTACATGGCCCCGGCGCCGGGCATGTCGCCGAGGCCCCGGATGAGCACCTCGCGGGGCTTGGCACCATCCGCCGCGCCCACCACGCCGTCGCGCTCCATCCGCTCAATCATGCGCGCCGCGCGGTTGTAGCCGATGCGCATCTTGCGCTGGAGCATGGAGATGGAGACGGCGCGCATCTCGCTGACCGTCGCGAGCGCCTGGTCGTACAGCTCGTCGGACAGCTCGTCCTCCTCGCCGCCACCTTCCACGTCCTCGTCGCGCGGCTTGAGGATGGAATCGTCGTAGACGGGCTTGCCCTGGGCCTTGAGGTGGTCCACCGCCTTCTTGATTTCGTTCTCCGAAACGAAGGCGCCGTGCACGCGCTGCAGGTGCGCGCTGGTGGGCGGCATGATGAGCATGTCGCCCATGCCCAGCAGGGCCTCGGCGCCCACCGTGCCCAGAATCGTCATCGAGTCCGGCTTCGAGCGCAGCATGAAGCTGACGCGCGTGGGGAAGTTGGCCTTGATGACGCCGGTGACGACGTCCGTGGACGGGCGCTGCGTGGCGACCATCAGGTGGATGCCGGCCGCGCGGGCCATCTGCGCCAGGCGAGCGACGTAGGTCTCCACCTCGCGGCTGGCCACCATCATCAGGTCGGCGAGCTCGTCGATGATGACCACGATGTAGGGCAGCTTCTTGAGCTGCTTCTTCTCCGGCTCGGTGGACTCGCTGGCCTCCAGCGCCTCGGTGTCCTCGGACTCTGCCTCCAACTCCGGAGCCTCGGCGTCCTCGGACGCCTGCGCGTCGAGCACGTCGTCCTCGTCGTCCCGGGGTGCGGCGACGCCCAGGCTCTCGCCGCCCGCGGGCATGGAGGACTTGGGGCTCTCGCCGTCGAGCACGAGCACGTTCTTCGGCTTCGCCTTCTTCTTCGGCGCGGACTCGGTGGTCGTCTTCACCTCCACCGCGGTGCTCTCCACCAGCTTGTTGAAGCCGGCGATGTTGCGCACGCCCGCCTCGGACAGCATCTGGTAGCGGCGCTCCATCTCCTCCACGGCCCAGCGCAGCGCGAGCGCCGCCTTCTTCGGGTCCGTCACCACCGGCAGCAGCAGGTGGGGGATGCCCTCGTAGACGGAGAGCTCCAACATCTTCGGATCCACCATGATGAAGCGGACCTCCTCGGGCGTGGCCTTGAGGAGGATGCTCATGATCATGGAGTTCACCGCCACCGACTTACCGGAGCCGGTGGTGCCTGCGATGAGCAGGTGGGGCGCCTTGGCCAGGTCGAGGACGTACGGCATGCCCTCGATGTCCTTGCCCACGCACATGGTCAGCTTGCTGGCGCCCTTGTTGAAGGCGTCCTGCTCGGCGATCTCCTTGAGGTAGACGGTCTCGCGGTCCCTGTTCGGCACCTCGATGCCCACCACGCCCTTGCCGGGGATGGGGGCGACGATGCGCACGCGCATGGCCTCCATGGCCATGGCGAGGTCGTCCGCGAGCGCGGCAATCTTGCTCACCTTGATGCCGGGCCCCGGGAGGAACTCGTACATGGTGACGACGGGGCCGGGGCGAATCTCCACCACCTCGCCGACGATGCCGAAGTCCGCCAGCTTCGCGCGCAGCTTCTCCGCCGTGGACAGGTACACGTCCTTGTCCAGCGCGGAGCGCTCCGTCTTGTCGCACTCGAGCACGTCGAGCGGCGGCAGCGAGAAGCTCTTGCGGTCGCCGACGAACTCGAACTGGTCCTGGCTCTTCTTGACGGTGGGCTTGGGCGGGGCCTTGGGCTCCACGATGAGCGGCATGCGCGCCAGCGCGGACGGCTGCGCGGGAACGATGTCGGCCGGCGCGGCGGGGGCGGGCGCCACCGGCGCCACGGGGGCGGCGATGACGGGCGCGACAGGCTCGGTCTCCACGTCGGCCATGGGGACCGGCGCCGGGCCGGTGACGATGTTCGGCTTGCGGCGGGCGCGCGGCGTTTCGGTGGCGTCGGCGCCGTCGGCGGGAATGATGAGGTTGGGCGAGGGCGGCAGGAAGGACGCGGCCCAGGCCGGGTCGGCACCCAGGGCCGGGCGCTTCTCCGCCTTCGCCGGAGCCTTCTCGGGAAGGGCCAGCACGGGCGCGGGGGCGGGCGGCAGCGAGTCGGCCTCGCGGGTCGGCGGGAGCAGCTTCTTCTCCAGCTTCTCCGCCTTCTCGCGCTCGCGAGACTCCTTGAGCGCCAGCTTCGCGGCGACGGCCTGCTCCTTCTCCTGCTGCTTCGACAGCCGGAAGGCCTCCTCCGCCATGGCCTCGGCCTCGGCGGCCTCGGCCTCTTCGGCCAGGCGCTCGGCTTCGGCGAGCTCTTCCTCGTCAGCCTCGAGCTGCGCGAGGAAGGCGGCCTCCTCCAGCTTCTCCTCGGCGGCGCGCTCCTGGCGCTCCTGGTAGGCCACCTTCTGCGCTTCCCAGAACACGCTGGCGGATTCCTGGACGCGGCGGCCCACCACGCACAGCCCGGCCCAGGCCAGCGAGCACAGCTTGAGGAAGGTGTATTGGGTGCCCACGATGAGGGCGGCCGCGCTGATGGCCGTCACCAGGATGACGGTGCCCACCGTGGAGAACAGGCCGGACATGACGCCGCCCAGGCTGGCGCCCAGCGCGCCACCCGGCGGGTGTGCCCAGCCCTTGTCACCGGCGAACATCAGCTGCGCCAGGACGGACACGCTGACCGTCAGCAGCGCCAGGCTGATGATTTGCGGTCCTCGCTTCCGGTCCCGGCTGCCCACGAAGAGCACCATGGCCGTGTAGATGCCGCCCACCGGGATGAGGTAGGCGCACACGCCCAACAGGCCGCGCAGCGACTCCGCGATGAGGTGCCCCATGGGGCCCACCGCGTTGTTGAAGCCCGGGCCCACCCGGTCCTTCGCATCGAAAGTGGCCACCGCCAGCAGGGCAATCAACGACGCCGCCAGCAGGAACACGCCGATGATGGCTCGGGTGGCGACGTCTCCGCCCTTGCCGGCCTTCATCCGCTTGTCCGCCAGCGCCCTGCGGCGCGTCGCGATTTCCTGCCGGGACAGGACCGCCTTCTCCGCCCGACCCTTCTTCGCCGTCATGTCCGTCTTCCCTCTGCGCGTCTCAGCCGCGTAGCGGGCTGTAGCAATGCCCGCAGCGAGTGTAGGGAGGGCGGGGGACCGGTCAATTTTCCAGCCCCGGACGGGGGACCTACATTTCGGCTGCACCCCTCCGCAGAGGGGGTATGGTGCCGCCCAACATCGCCGTCCGGGCGCGCATGCCGCGCGGCGGCGGGACTTCGTGGAGGAACATCACATGGCCGACGCTCGTACCGACAAGCCGTCATCCACCGAGGAGGAGTACTTCGCCCGGGAGGAGATTGAGAAGAAGCGCAAGCTGGCCCTGGAGCAGGCCGCGGCGAACGCGGCGCAGCAGCGCGAGGAGCTCAAGAAGCTCCACTGGATGAAGTGCCCCAAGTGCGGCATGGACCTCCAGACGCTGAAGCAGGGGAATGTCGAAATCGAGACCTGCTTCAACTGCCACGGCATCTTCCTGGACGCCGGGGAGCTGGACCAGCTGGTCGCCCAGCACGGCCACGAGGGCAGTGGCAAGGTGATGGGGGCCATCCTCAACCTCTTCAAGAAGAAGTAGGCCGCCGTGGCGCTCACGCTCGAGCAGGTGCGCCATGTGGCCACACTGGCGCGGCTGTCGCTGACTCCGGAAGAGGAGCAGCGCTTCACCACCCAGCTGTCCGCGGTGCTGGACGCGGTGGAGCAGCTCCAGTCGCTCGACGTGGAGTCCGTGGAGCCCACTTCCCACGCCACGCTCACGTCCTCACGGTTGCGTGAGGACGTGACGCGGCCGTCCCTGCCACCAGAGAAGTCCCTGGCCAACGCGCCGGCGAAGTCGGACACGTCCTTCGCCGTGCCGAAAATCATCGAGTAGTCCCGGAGATTCCACGCCATGCAGCTCACGGACCTCACGATGCTGGAGCTGGCCGCGAAGCTGGCCGCGGGAGAGGTCTCCTCCGAGGAGGCCACCCGCGCGAGCCTGGCGCGCATCCAGCAGGTGGATCCGAAGGTGCGCGCCTTCTTGCGCGTGGATGAAGCCGGTGCCCTGGCCGCCGCTCGCGCCAGTGACGTGCGCCGCAAGTCGGGCAGTCCCGCCAGTGCCCTGGACGGCGTGCCGTTGGGGCTCAAGGACATCTTCCTCACCGAGGGCGTGGAGACCACCGCCGGCTCGCGCATCCTGGAGGGCTTCGTTCCGCCCTATGACGCCACGGTGGTGCGCCTGCTGAAGGAGGCGGGCCTGCCGCTGGTGGGCAAGCTGAACATGGATGAGTTCGCGATGGGCTCGTCCAACGAATCCAGCGCCTTCTTCCCCTGCCACAACCCGTGGGATGTGTCGCGCACGCCGGGCGGTTCGTCAGGTGGCTCGGCGGCGGCGGTGGCCGCGCGCGAGGTGTTCGGCGCGCTGGGAACGGACACGGGCGGCTCCATCCGCCAGCCCGCGGCGCTCACCAACACCGTGGGGCTGAAGCCCACCTACGGCCGGGTGTCGCGTTTTGGCGTCATCGCCTTCGCTTCGTCGCTGGACCAGCCGGGCCCGATGACGCGCACGGTGGCGGACGCGGCGGCGCTGCTCCAGGTGATTGCGCGGCCGGACGCACGGGACGCCACGTCCGCGGACGCGCCCGTGCCGGATTATTCGGCGGACCTGGAGGCTGGCGTGCGGGGCCTGAAGCTGGGCGTTCCGCGCGAGTACTTCACCGAGGGCATGGACCCGGAGGTGGAGGCCGCGGTGCGCGAGGCCCTGCGCGAGTACGAGCGTCTGGGCGCGACGCTGGTGGACGTGTCGCTGCCCCACACGAAGTACGCGCTGGCGACGTACTACCTCATCGCGCCCGCGGAGGCGTCCAGCAACCTGGCTCGTTACGATGGCGTGCGCTTCGGCCTGCGGGCGAAGGACGCGCGCAGCCTGCGGGATGTGTACGCGCTGACGCGGGAGCAGGGCTTCGGCGCGGAGGTGAAGCGCCGCATCATGCTGGGGACCTTCGCGCTGTCCTCCGGCTACTACGACGCTCACTACCTGCGCGCGCAGAAGGTCCGCACGCTCATCCGCGAGGACTTCACGCGGGCGTTCCAGCAAGTGGACGCGCTGCTGTCACCCACCTCGCCGGTGCCGGCCTTCAAGCTGGGTGAGAAGGTGGAGGACCCGCTGTCCATGTACCTCATGGACATCTACACGCTGCCTTGCAACCTGGCGGGCCTGCCCGGCCTGTCGGTGCCCTGCGGCTTCACGAAGGCGGGCCTGCCCGTGGGCCTGCAGATTCTGGGACGGCCCTTCGACGAGGCTGGCCTGCTGCGAATCGCCCGCGCGTACGAGCGCGAGCACGACTTCTTCCGTCGCTCCGCGCCCCTGTAGGGCCCGCGAGCGTCCGCCCTGGTGACACCGCCATGCCCGTGAGCGATTTCCAGCCCGTCATCGGCCTCGAGGTCCACGCGCAGCTCCTCACGCAGTCCAAGATTTTCTGTGGCTGCTCCACCGCGTTCGGCGCCGAGCCCAACCGCAACACCTGTCCGGTGTGCCTGGGCATGCCCGGTGTGCTGCCGGTGCTCAACCAGCGCGTGGCGGAGTTCGCCGTGCGCACGGGCCTGGCGTTGGAGTGCACCATCCGCCCGACGAGCGTGTGGAGCCGGAAGAACTACTTCTATCCGGACCTGCCCAAGGGCTACCAGATTACGCAGTTCGACCAGCCCATCTGTGAGCACGGTCGGCTCGTCATCGACACGCCGCAGGGCGAGAAGACCATCCGCATCCTCCGCATCCACATGGAAGAGGACGCGGGCAAGAGCGTGCATGACGCCGGTGGGGGCCAGAGCCTGGTGGACCTCAACCGCGCGGGGGTGCCGCTGCTCGAAATCGTCAGCCAGCCGGACCTGCGCGACGCGGACGAGGCGGTGGAGTACCTCAAGTCGATGCGGGACGTGCTCGTCTACCTGGGCGTCAACGACGGCAACCTGGAGGAGGGCAGCTTCCGCTGTGACGCCAACGTGTCGGTGATGCCGAAGGGCTCCACCACGTTCGGCCAGCGCTGCGAGCTGAAGAACCTCAACTCGTTCCGCTTCCTCAAGCAGGCCATCGAGTACGAGATTGCCCGGCAGGTGGACGTCATCGAGTCGGGCGGCAAGGTGGTGCAGGAGACGCGCCTATGGGACGTGAACAAGGGCGTCACCCGCTCCATGCGCAGCAAGGAGGAGGCGCACGACTACCGGTACTTCCCGGAGCCGGACCTGCCGCCGCTGCACGTGAGCGCGGAGGCCATCGACGCCGCGGCGAAGGCGCTGCCGGAGCTGCCTCGCGCGAAGCTCCAGCGCTTCATCAGCCAGTACGGGCTGCCCGCGTATGACGCCCGCATCCTCACCGCCGAGCGTCCGCTGGCCGACTACTTCGAGGCCTGCGCCGGGCACTACAAGGACTACAAGAAGCTCTCCAACTGGTTCCTCGGCGAGCTGATGCGCCTGCTGAAGGAGGAGGGCACGCCACTGTCCGCGCTGCGCTTCACGCCGGCGCAGCTGGGGGCGCTGCTGGGCGCCGTCGACCAGGGCACGGTGTCCGCCAACGCGGGCAAGGATGTGCTCGGGGAGATGTTCCGCACGGGCAAGGCCCCCGCGGACATCATCGCGGAGAAGGGCCTGGCCCAGGTGAGCGACACCGGCGCCATCGAGGCGGTGGTGGACGACATCCTCGCGAAGAACGCGGGGGAGATTGAGAAGTACCGCGCTGGCAAGAAGCAGGTGTTCGGCTTCTTCGTGGGCCAGGTGATGCGGGCCATGAAGGGCAAGGGCAACCCCGCCCTGGTCAACGAACTGCTGAAGAAGAAGCTCGGCGACTAAGGCGTGCCTGGTGCCGTGGTGGGCACGGTGGCGTGCACCACGTCCTCCTCTTGCGTCGTCTGGGCCTGGGCGAGCACTCGCACGTCGCCGGAGGCCGTGCGCTCCAGGATGTGCGAGGTGGCCTCGAAGGTGCCGCCGAGCAGACTGCCCACCTGCTGCGCGCTCACCACGTAGCGCACGTTCCGGAGCGTGCGCAGCTGCGCGGGCAGGCCTTCGTGTCGCCAGCGCTCGCCTTGGGCAGGGCGTGTCCACGGCCCGGCGTGGAGGTCGGGATGGGCGAGGACGTCCACTCGCATGGCGTCGAGGTATTGCGCGCAGGGGACGAACCAGGGCTCGTCGCGGGTATGCGGCTGGGCGAAGCCGTCATAGCCGATGAGGGTCGCCAGCTTGCCGAAGGGCGTCTGGAGCACGGGCAGGTCCTCCGGGCGGCCAGGGCTGAGGTGCAGCCCGTCCTCCCAGGAGGGCACCAGATTGGCCTTGCGCGAGGCCGCGACGCAGTTGCCTTCGGGGGAGAAGGTGTAGCTGGTGTTGTAGGTGCGAGCGCTGAAGGGCTCGAAGTCTGGCGAGTCCTCCCCCCGGCGGCTGGCGGGCAGCAGCGCACTGCCCGCCACCACCCACAGGCCGAAATCCCGCGCGATGCCAGAGAAGGTGTTCCACAGCGTCCGGTGCACGAGGGGCGCTCGCGCGGCGTAGAGGCACTCCGTCAGCGACGGCGGCCGGAAGTCGCTCCAGGCATTCCACACGCCCCAGACCTCGGAGAGGACCACGCGTTTCAGTGCACCCTGGAGTGAGGTGCTTCGTCGCACGCGGTGCACGTGGCCCAGGAACAGCAGCGGTGCCCCCACCGACTCCGGCCACACGACGAGCGCCGGGTAGCGCGGCTGGCCTGCCGCATCCCGGGCGCGCAGGGCATCCACCTTCGCCGCCAGCGCACGGTGTCGCGCGGCGAAGGCGGCCGGAGAGGCGTAGTCCTCCAGCGAGACGCGGGGCTGGAGGGCGAACAGTTCGACGATGTCGGTGGCCGTGTCCACGGTGCGTTACTTCAGGAGGCCATTCTCGCGCAGCCGCTGCTTGAGGAAGGCATCCGCGGTGATGGGCGCGTGGCGCGCCGGGGTGTCCGCCGTCTGGGTGCAGGGCAGCGCTTGGAGCACGCAGTCCGCGTAGGGATGGACGAAGAAGGGCATCGAGTAGCGCACCGTGTCCTCTTCCTTGCTGCGCGGGTTCACCACCCGGTGCGTGGTGGCGGGGATGATTTCGTTCGTCACGCGGCTGAGCATGTCGCCCGAGTCGACGACAATCTGTCCGCGCAGCGTGTCCACCGGCAGCCATTCCCCGTCGCGGGTGAGCAGCTCCAGGCCGGACGCGGTGCCCTCGCAGAGCAGGGTGATGAGGTTGATGTCCTCATGCTCGGCGGCGCGCACGCCCCCCGGGATGAAGCGCTCCTTCAGCGGCGGGTAGTGGATGAGCCGCAGCACGGAGTTGCCGTCCGTGGCCATGCCGCTGAAGGTGTCGCGCGCCACGCCAAAGTACTCGGCGAGCGCCTGGAGCATGACGCCCGCCGCGCCATCCAGCGCGTTGAAGAGCGACAGCGTGTGCTCGCGGAAGGTGGACACCTCGGTGGGCCACACGTTGGGACCGTAGAGCGCGTGGTACTGGTGGTCAGGCGGCAGCTCGCGGCCCACGTGCCAGAACTCCTTCAGGTCCCCCACCTGGCGGTTCTTCGCGTGCTCCTGGCCATAGCCGATGTAGCCGCGCTGGCCGCCGTGCCCCGCTTGGGCGTACTGGGCCTTGGTGGCCTCGGGCAGGGCGAAGAAGCGCTCCACGTCCGTGTACGTGCGGCGGATGAGGCCGTCGTCGATGCCGTGGCCTTCCACCGTGACGAAGCCGAACTCCTTGATGCCGTCGCCGAACACCTGAACGAAGCGGGCGCGCTCCTGGGGCGTGCCCGTGCGGTAATGGGACAGGTTGACGACGGGGATGCGGCGCTGGGTTGGCGACATGGCGCCGCACTCTAACCACCGTGATGGATTGTCGGCACGCACAGCGTCCGCCAGAGGACCCTGTTCTCCGACTGTGGCTTCGAGGGTGCGGCACCATCGGACATCCGCCCTCATCCTCTGTGGAAGTCAGTGCTCCCGGAGTCCATGTTGGGCGAGCAGGTTGGGGGGAGGCGGATGCCCGAGGTGAGCAGCGGTGGTGGGTGTGGGGCGTGTGGCCGGCGGCATGGGGCGGATGCCTCGTGTTCGACGCTGGTGCGCGCGGACGTGGGGGCCGGGGGAACGGCGCGTCCCAGGTGTGCCCCCGTGGTGGAGGCGCAGGACCCCCTGGTGGGCGTCCGGTGCGGCAGCTTCCGGCTGGTGCGGCGCCTGGGCCGGGGTGGCATGGGGGCCGTCTACCTGGGCGAGCACGTCTCCATTGGCAGCCGGGTCGCGGTGAAGGTGCTGCACGCGCACCTGACGATGTACCCGGAGCTGGTCCAGCGCTTCCATGCGGAGGCGCGGGCGGTGAACCTCATCGGCCACGAGAACATCGTCAGCATCTTCGACATGGATGCCACGCCGCCGCGCCCCTACCTCATCATGGAGTTCCTGGATGGGGCGCCGTTGTCCGCGTGGGTGGGGACGCCCCTGGCCGCGGGCGCGGTCGTCTCGGTGCTGTCGCAGGTGTGCGACGCGCTCCATGCCGCGCATGCGCGAGGCATCGTCCACCGCGACCTGAAGCCGGACAACATCTTCCTGGTCCGGCGCAAGCGCAACGCGCCCTTCGTCAAGGTGCTGGACTTCGGCATCGCCAAGCTGGCGGACGCGCACATGCCCCAGACGCACGCGGGCATCATCGTGGGGACGCCCGAGTACATGGCCCCCGAGCAGTCCATGGGGCGCGGCGTGGATGGCCGCGCGGACCTGTATGCGCTGGGTGTCATCGCCTACCAGCTCCTCACCGGCCGGCTTCCCTTCAACGATGAGGGACTGGCCGCGCAGCTGGTGGCCCATCAGCTGCGGCCACCGCCGCCCCCCCGCTCCGTGTACCCGGCCGTGTCCGCCGCGTTGGAGCACGTCATCCTGCGCGCCCTGGCCAAGAAGCCCGAGGACCGATACGCCTCCATCGCATCGTTCCGGAACGCGCTGCAGGTGGCGCTCGCCGAGCACGTGCGCGTGTCGGCGCGGAAGACGAGTCCCGGAGGACTCGCGGTGCTCGAGCGGGCGCCCGTCGCGCCAGGAATGCCCACCGAAGGCCAGGCGCGGGGGCGGCTTGCCGTGGGCGCGCGGGCGGGGCAGGTGCCTTCCTTGCTCGCGAGCACGTCCCAGCGGCGTCTTGCCCCCGCCGTGCCGACGGCGCCCCGCGCCTCCACCGTGGAAGTGCCGGTGCAGGTCGTGCTGCGGCCAGGGGAAAGCCCTGTGCGGCTCAGGGGCAGTGGCCTGTCCCGGGGTGGCTTGTTCCTTCACGGTGGGCGCGTACTGCCGCCGCTGTGCTCGCGGCTGCCCGTGGTGCTGGAGCTGGCGTCCGGGCCCCTGTCGGTCATGTGTGAAGTGGTGCGGCTCGTTCCGCCCGCGCAAGCGCGCGTCTGGGGGATGCCCACTGGCTTCGGCGTCCAGTTCGTGGAGGCCACCGCCGTGCTCAAGGCCGCGGTGGATGCGCTCCTCCAGGGCGAGCCGGTACGTGCTGTCCCGCAAGTTCCGCCCACGGAAGACCCGGCCGTGGCGCGCCTGCTGGAGGCCTGGCGTCAGCGCTCGGCGGGAGACGCGTATGCGGTGCTGGCGCTGGAGCCGGACTCGGACATGGGCACGGTGCGCCTGCGGACCCGCGAGGCCTGGCGCTCGCTGGAGTCCCTGGAACAGCACTCGCTGACGCCTCCCCAACGCGCGCAGGTGGACGCGTTGCGCGTACGCGTCCGCGAGGCGGCCGAGGCGTTGGGCGCCACGGTGCAGCGGGCCCTCTACGATGCCTGGCGCGGCAATCACCGCGGGGTGGCGAAGTGCCTGGAAGCCGGGCTGACCGCCGAGCAACTGGAGTCCCTGCGGCGCGAGTTCCTGGCGCGCAGGCCCCAGGCCATGGGCACGGCGCGGATCCACTTCCAGTCTGGTGGCGCGCTGGAGCGCGACGGCCAGCTCTCCCAGGCGCTGGAGCAGTACGAACGGGGGCTGAAGCTCGCGCCGCTGGAGGTGGACATGCTCCAGCGCTACCGGCGGCTCCGCCGGGTGCTGGGCGGGCGGGCGACAGCGGCGGCCGGACATGACAGGGCCCGGTCACCTTGAAGAAGGAGCCGGGCCCTGGACCATTTCCTGGGATGGAAGGTCGCTCGAAATTACGGCTCTTCGTCCAGGTCTTCCACGGTAACAGCGGCCCGGCAGGCCTCGCTGATCCCGGAGAGCTGTGCCGCACAGCCGATCAGTTCGCCAAAGTACTGCATCTCGTTGCCCTCGGAGCAGGTGTTGACCCCGTCGAGGCACTTGACGGCTCGCTCGATCTTCTCCTTGTCGCTATCGGTGCACTTGTCGAGGCCGCTCTTGCATTGCTGGATGGCGGCGTCCATCTCGTTATCCGATAGTCCAGTAACTCCGCAGGCACGGCCCTTTTTGTCAACCTCGTTGCTGCTGTTGTACAGGTCTTCGCAAAGGTCATCATCGCCACCGCCACAGCCGGTGCCGAAGGCAAGGGCGCTGCTGGCCACGAGGCCGATCAGGAGCTTCTTCATAGTGTCCCCCTCTGGACGAGGTTAAGAGGCCGGGTTGCGGAAGGGCGGCCGAAAGCCCGGTTTCCGAGTTAGCATTGACCCAGGGGTCGAGTAAACGGCCGGGGAGTCGCGTTCTGATCCTTCAACCGCCTTGACTCCCCAGGGTATCTCCCGTAAATCCCGCCGCCTTTGGCGCGATTGGATGGTCCACCCGTCCGAAATGCGCGGTCGATTCCACGGGTTGACCCAACCCGACAGATGACAGGGGTTTGACGATGTACGCAGTGATTCGCACGGGCGGGAAGCAGTACCGCGTCGCCGAGGGCGATGTGGTCCGGATCGAGAAGATCGCGGGCGACGTCGGGGCCGAAGTGACCTTCACGGAGATTCTGCTGGTCGGTGGTTCGGAGAGCCCGAAGGTGGGCCAGCCGACCGTCGCCGGCGCGAAGGTCGTGGGCAAGGTCCTGGCTCAGGACAAGCACCGCCGCGTCCTCCACTTCCGGAAGGAGAAGGAGGGCTGGACCCGCCGCCGCGGTCACCGTCAGCCGTACACCGAGGTGAAGGTCACCTCCATCGCCGGCTAGTCTGGGCGGTTTCACCTCAAACTTCAGGAGCACGGTGTCATGGCTCATAAAAAAGGACAGGGTTCTTCGCGCAACGGTCGCGATTCCAACCCGCAGTATCGTGGCGTGAAGGTGTACGGCGGTGAGACGGTGTCGGCGGGCAGCATCCTCGTTCGCCAGGTCGGCACGGTCATCCACGCCGGCGCCAACGTGAAGCTCGGCCGCGACTTCACCCTCTACTCGGTGGTGGACGGCGTGGTGAAGTACGAGCGCCTGGGCCGCGACCGGAAGAAGGTTTCGGTCTACCCGGCCGCCGCTGAGCAGGCGATCGCCTGACGGCTGGCCGGCCCTTGAGGCCGGCAACCGTGCGGCACCCACGAGCGGGTCGCTTCTCCAGTCCACGCGCCCTTCCGGCAGCGGGATGCGAGGGCGGCCCGCTCTTCGTTTATCCAGGAGTTCCAGATGAAGTTCGTCGACGAGGTCCGCATCTTCGTGAAGGCGGGGGATGGCGGCAACGGCTCCGTCTCGTTCCGGCGGGAGAAGTACATCGAGCGCGGTGGCCCCAATGGCGGGGACGGTGGCAACGGCGGCTCCGTCGTCTTCGTGGCGGATCCTCAGCTCACGACGCTGCTCGACTACCGCTACCAGCAGCACCACCGCGCCAAGAATGGCGAGCACGGCATGGGCAGCGACTGTAACGGTCGCGCCGCCGAGGACATGGTGCTCAAGGTGCCCGTGGGCACGCTGGTGAAGGACGCCCACACCGAGGAGCTGCTGGTCGACCTGAGCGAGGACGGCCAGCGCTGGGTGGCGGCGAAGGGCGGGCGCGGCGGCCTGGGCAACATGAACTTCGCCACCTCCACCCGGCAGACGCCGCGCTTCGCCCAGGATGGGACGAAGGGCGAGGAGCTGACGCTCCGGCTGGAGCTGAAGCTGCTGGCGGACGTGGGACTGCTGGGCTTCCCCAACGCGGGCAAGAGCACGTTCATCTCCCGCGTGAGCCGGGCTCGGCCGAAGGTTGCCGACTATCCCTTCACCACGCTGGTCCCCAACCTGGGCATGGTCCAGTACAAGGACGGCCTGTCCTTCGTGATGGCGGACATCCCCGGCATCATCGAGGGCGCCAGCGAGGGCGTGGGCCTGGGGCACCAGTTCCTGCGCCACGTGGAGCGGTGCAAGGTGCTGATCCACCTCATCGACATGGGGGCGGAGGGCGAGGGCCGCGCGCCGCTGCACGACTTCGACGTGCTCAACGCGGAGCTGGGCAAGTACAGCCCGGAGCTGGCGTCCAAGCCGCAGGTGGTGGCGGCCAACAAGTTGGATCTGCCCGACGCGCAGGCCCGGCTGGAGGGCTTCACGGAGGCGCTGCGTGCGCGCGGCATCCGTGTGTATCCCGTGTCCTGCGCCACCGGCGAGGGCATGCAGCCGCTGATGGACTCCGTGGCGGAGGTGCTGTTCACGGGGCGCACCGAGAAGCTCCACGTGGAGATTCCCGCCAAGGCGGCTCGGGCGGGGAAGGCCAAGGCGAAGGCCGCGGAGAAGAAGGCTCCGGCTCGCAAGGCGGGCGCAGCTGCGGCGACGAGGTCTGCGACGAAGACGTCTGCGGCTGCGAAGAAGGCCGTGACGAAGAAGGCTCCGGCTCGCAAGGCGGGCGCAGCTACGAAGACCTCTGCCGCTGCGAAGAAGGCTCCGGCTCGCAAGGCGGGCGCAGCTGCGAAGACGTCTGCAGTGCGCAAGGTGGGCACTGCTGCGGCGAAGAAGGCCGCGACGAAGACGGCCCCAGCTCGCAAGTCAGGCACCGCGCCGGTGAAGAAGTCCGCCGCGAAGAAGGCATCCGCGAGCAAGAGTGGCGCGTCGGGCAAGGCCACCGCGAAGAAGGCATCCGCGAGCAAGCGCGGCTCGTCGGGCAAGGCCGGGGGGAAGAAGTCATCCGCGGCCACGAAGCGTGCTCCGGCGCGCAAGTCGGGCGGCGGGAGGAGCTGAGTCCATGTCGGGTGGTGGTGCGCGCTACGAGCGCTACGAGCGGGAGCAGTTCGAGCCGGAGCAGTTCCTGCTCGACGTGCGCAAGGAGAAGATTGATCGCGTCGTCAGTCACCGGACGCGCAACTTCACGGTGGTCCTGGACCGGCTGGAGGACAGCTTCAACATGGCCGCGGTGCTGCGCACCTGCGAGTCCATGGGCGTGCAGGAAGTCCACATCATCATCAACCCGGAAGCGCCCTTCGTTCCCAACTCGAGGGTGGCGCAGGGCTGCGACAAGTGGCTGGACGTGAAGCTGTACAAGACGTTCGCCGAGTGCCGCGAGCACCTGAAGTCCCGTGGCTTCTCGCTGTACGCCTCCGCCATCCAGGAGGGGGCCACCAGCCTCTACACCCTGCGCTTCGACGGGAAGATGGCGCTGGTGTTCGGCAACGAGCGGCGTGGCGTGAGCGAGGACGTGCTGGCCGGCGTGGACGGCACGTTCTGGGTCCCCATGAAGGGCTTCAGCCAGAGCCTGAACATCTCCGCGGCGGCGTCCGCCTGCATCAGCCGGGCGATTGCCTGGCGGGACGAGCACCTGGGGCAGTCGGGAGACCTGTCTCCCGAGGATGCCCAGGCCCTGCGTGAGCGCTTCTACGTGCTGGCCATCAAACAGAGGAAGCGCCTGTTCAAGAAGGCCCCATGAATGCCGGGGCCCAGGCCCCGTCGGGATGGTTTAGATGGAGGTACGCCATGTTCTTCGAAGCCCTGCTCGCTACGCTCCTGTCCGCCCCTGCCACCCCTGCCGCCACCCCGGTGAAGCCCGCTCCGACGGTCCAGGCCGCGCCCGCGGCCCCCGCCGCCGCGAAGCCCATGACGCCGGAAGTGAAGTCCTTGGTGGACCGGATGCAGTCCTTCTACGAGAAGACCGGTGACTTCCGCGCGGGCTTCCGCCAGGACTACAAGTACAAGACCTTCCGGCGCACGCAGACGTCCGAAGGCACCGTCACGTACAAGAAGCCCGGCCTGATGCGTTGGGAGTACCAGAAGCCCTCGCCGCGCACCTTCGTGCTGGCGGGCAACAAGGTGTACGCGTACGACCCGGCGGCGCAGAGCCTCACCGTGGCCAACGTGGACACCAGCCAGCTCTCCGCGTCGGTGACGTTCCTCTTCGGCCAGGGAAAGCTCGCGGACGAGTTCAACATCACCAAGGGCGCCTGCAAGGACTGCAAAGGCACGCTGCTGGTGTTGGATCCGCTGAAGAACGAGCCGCGCTTCCGCCAGGTGCGCCTGGAGGTGGATCCGTCCACGGCCCAGGTGCTCAAGAGCACGGTGGTGGACCCGGACGGCAGCGAGAACACCATCTCCTTCCTCAACCTGAAGACGAACGTGGGCCTCGACGCGGACAGCTTCAAGCTGGACGTGCCGGACGACACCCGCGTGGATGACTTCACGAAGGCGAAGAAGCAGTAACCTGCGGAGCGTGCGTCGCGCGTTCCTGCTGATGGGGTGGATGGGGCTGGCCGGGACCGGGTGCCATCGGGAACCGGCCGCCAGCGCCGAGCGTACGCAAGGCTTCCATGGTCAGACGCTGCCGCTGCTGGCCTCGCCCGCGCTGCGGCTCACCGTGGCGGGCCAGCTGGGGACGCGGCCAGTGCCGGTGGTGTTGGACGTGGCGCGGCCACTCTCGCTCGTGTCGCGAGGCTGCTTCGACGGCGCGCTTCCCACCCCCGAAGGCACCATCCGCGCGCCCGAGCCCGCGGGAGGTTTCCGCTCCTGGCCCGTGGTGCCATTGCCCGCCTTCTCGGTGGGCCCGGTGCGGTCGCCTGTGCGCACCGCGGGCTTGTCCGGTGAGAAGGTCTGCGCCGTGACGCTGGGCGCGGACGTCCTGGAGTTCTACGCGCTCACCGTGGACCCACTGCGGCGGGAAGTCACCTTCACGGCCTCTCGTCCACGCGCCGACTACGCGGCGGAAGCGACCGCCACGGAGGCCTCGCGCGAGGTGCACGTGGTGGAGCTCAGCCGCGAGCCGCTGGGCGACTGGCCCCTGCTGGCCGCGCGGATGACGCAGGGCGGAGCGGAGCTCACGGGCCCCTTCGTCCTTGGCTCGCGTGAGCCCTTCTCGCGAGTGTCCGTGCGGCTCGCCGAGGCACAGGGGCTTCAGCCGCTCGAAACGGCCGCGAACCTGCCGCCGAGAACCTTCGCGCTGGACGCAGTCGAGGTGGCCGAGGGCCTGGGTGTCCGCCCGCTGGTGGTGGAGGCCGCCGGGCGCTGGGACTCGCCGAGCAGCCTGGGCCGCCTGGGGCCGGATGTCTGGGGCCGCTTCACGGCAACGCTGGACGCAAAGGGCGGTGCCCTGGTGCTGCGGCGTCCCCGCGTCCGTACGTCAGAAGGCTCCGCCACCAGCCATTGCGCCGCGCCCGATGGCACCTTCCGTGAGGAGGCTTGCTACGGCCTGCATGTGCGGCGTGAGCCGGATGGCAGCGTCTCGATCAGCGGCGCCGTGTACCGGGACCTGCCAGAAGGAGGGCGGCTTCACCTGGAGCCGCTAGGGCCGGACGGGCAGAAGCTGGTGAGTGGCTGTGGCGTGGGGCTGAGCTTCCCCGCCACCAGCAGGGGTCTGACGACGCAGCACCGCGTGCCCTGGCGCTCCCTGGCGCAGACGCTGCCTGCCTGCCATGCGGCGCTGTCCACCGCGCGAGACTTCACGCTGGGCCTGTTCGAGGACGGCCGCCAGCCCGAGTGCCCCACGGCCTGTGCCTTCGTCACGGAGACGGCTTCTCGCCGCACCGTGTGTGAGTGCCAGCCCACGCCGCTGGGCGAGGGCGTGGCCATGCCGGCGCGAGGCGCTCCCTCGCGTGAGCCCCCACCTGAGGAGCGGGAGCTGGAGCCAGAAGACCCCCGTTAGCGTTACCTGGACAGGGGCGGGGGTGCTGCGCTCTCCTCTGGCGCACATGCGCCCGTCTCCCACCGAGTTCGACCGTCAGTACACCGAACAGCGCCGCTCCATCGAGTTGGCCCGCCGCTACCTGGAAAAGGAGGGCGTCTCGCGGATGTACGACGCCCTCTCCAAGGAAGTGGAGCGGGGCCGGTTGTCCGTGCAGGACGCAAGTGGCGCCATCCGCTTCGGATTGCTGGCCGTCATCGAACGCGTCGCGGAGCGCGTGGGCCACACGCACTACGTCGACATGTTGAAGGACGAGGAGATGCTGAATGCGCTTCGCTCCACGCTGGACGACATCTGCCGGCGCAAGGGCGTGGACACCTACGAGTTCCGCCAGCAGTGGGCCCACACCAACCTCCAGGCCGTGCTGCGGGACTGGCACCTGGTGGTGCACGAGGAGCGGGGCCGGCAGCGCTACGAGGTGGCGGCGGACCTGGCCCGGCGCCTGGTGAAGGAGACGCCGGGAACGGTGCTGGCGCAGACGCTGAAGCTGCCCGTGGATGCGTTCGTGTTGCTCGTGTCGCCCGAGGCGGGGCTCGTGGGCCTCGGGCCGGATGGTGCGCCCGCGCCCGTCACCGAAATCTACGCGGTGGAGTCGCCCGCGCCTGAGGGCAAGGCGTGGTTCCTGTGGCTCAACATGCGGGACGCGGGGAACCGCGCGGCCCGGGCGCTCATCAATGTCTACCTGCAGGACGGGAAGACGTTGGATGACGCCATCGCCTTCACCCGCGAGCAGGGCGGCCCTCAGCAGGACGCGGGCTGGGAGGACTGCTGCCGGTTGCTCGCGGGGGTGACGCGGCACATGGCCGAGGGTGGGCCCGTGCGCGAGGTCTGGTACGACGCCACGGCGCGCGACCTCCACGAGAAGCTGGCGGCGACGCCGAAGTCGGCGAAGGCGGACCGGGAGAAGCTGCGCGAACGCCTGCGCGCCGTCAGCCCGGGACGCACCCTGGTGCTGGAGGAGCCCTCGCGCTGAGGGCTCCCGCGGCGTCCGGGGCCTTCGCGCCTACTCCGCGCGAGGGGCCGGACGCTGCGTCACCGACACCGGCAGCGGGGCCGGGTGCGCGTCGCGCGCGGTGTGCTCGCGCTGCTTCGGGTCCGGGCGCTCCACCACGCGGGCGACCAGGTCGTAGTCGTGGGCTTCCGTCACCTCCACGGTGACAATCTCCCCCGGGTACGCCAGGCCGTCGTTGATGTAGACCATGCCGTCGATGTCCGGCGCCTGGCCCTGGTGGCGGCCCACCAGCAGGTGCTCCGTCTCCGGCGCGGGGCCTTCCACCAGCACCTCCAGGCGCTTGCCCACGAGCTTCTTGTTCTGCTCGCGGTTGATGCGCTTCTGGATGGCCATGACCTCACGCCAGCGGCGCTCGATGAGCTTCTGCGGCACCTTGTCCGGCAGGTCGTAGGCGGCGGTGCCCTCTTCGTCGGAGTACTGGAAGACGCCCAGGCGCTCGAAGCGCTGCGTCTTCACGAACTCCTTCAGCATCTCGAAGTCCTCTTCCGTCTCACCCGGCAGGCCGACGATGAGCGAGGTGCGCATCACCAGGCCGGGCACGCGGTCGCGCAGCTTGGTCAGCAGGCCCTTGAGGAACTCCGAGTTGCGGCCGCGCTTCATGGACAGCAGCAGCTTGTCGCTGACGTGCTGCACGGGCATGTCCAGGTAGCGGGCAATCTTCGGCTCCGAGGCCATCACCTCGATGAGCTCGTCCGGGAAGATGCGCGGGTAGGCGTAGTGGAGGCGAATCCACTTCACGTCGACCTGCACCAGCGCCTTGAGCAAATCGTGCAGCTTCGGACGGCCCGGCAGGTCATGCCCATACGCCGTCAAGTCCTGCGCGACGAGGTTCAGCTCCTGCACGCCGCTGTCGGCCAGCTGCTTCGCCTCGGCGACGATGTCGTCGATGGGCCGCGAGCGCTGACCGCCGCGCAGGGTGGGGATGATGCAGAAGGCGCAGGCGTTGTCGCAGCCCTCGGAAATCTTGAGGTACGCCGTGTACTTCGGCATCGAGTTGATGCGCGGCGTATTGGCGTCGTGGATGTAGTCCGGGTCCGGAATCACCTGACGCGGCGAGGCCTCGGCGGCCAGCAGGTCACCAATCTGGGCGTAGGCGCTGGTGCCCAGGAAGTGGTCGACCTCCGGCATCTCCTTCGACAACTCCTCGCCGTAGCGCTGGGACAGACAGCCCGTCACCACCAGCGTCTTGCAGGCGCCGGACTTCTTCAGCTCGGCCATCTCCAGGATGGAGTCCACCGACTCCTGCTTGGCGGGACCGATGAAGGCGCACGTGTTGACGACGATGACCTGAGCGTCGGACGCCTCCTGCACCAGCGTGTAGCCGCGGTGGCGCAGCGTGCCCAGCATCACCTCGGAGTCCACCCGGTTCTTCGGGCAGCCGAGGGTCATCATGTACAGGCTCTTGGTGGTTTCCACTGCGTCTACCGCTTTCCGAGTTCGGTTCGCGAGAAGTGGGTCCCACTCCAGGCGAAGTTCATGGACGTGCCGTTCGAGTAACGGATGGACAGCACGCCCTCTTCATCCAGTTCCACCGACGACGTGCGCCCCAGCGCGCAGGTAGCGGCCGGCCACTCGAGCACCCGCCGCGCTGTCTTCCCGGTCACCAGGTAGAGACCCAACCGCAGCTCGTCATCGGCGTCACATTGACCGGCGACGGCATACGGATTCTTCCCGGTCACCACCGTGACGATGCGTCCGCCGTCCTCCAGGGTGAGCGTATCCGGCACGTTCAGGTCGACGGACGAGGGAACGACGGCGTCCGGCGCCACCAGGCTGCGCAACGAGGCAGGGGTCAGCTCGTCGTCCGCCTGGGCCCAGGCCGGGTAGCTCATGTAGTCCCAGCCGAGCCACCCGTCCTCCCGGGGCTCGAGCGAGGTGACGTTCTCCGGCAGCTTCAGCTTGAGGCCCTTGCGAGTCTCGTCTGGCAGGCGCAGCGCGTCACCCACCATGGTGCCGCTCTGGCAGTTGGAGATGGACGTGGCCTTGCCGTCCGCGCTGTCCCGGTCCTCGTAGGTGAGGCACACGTCCATCACCATCGGGTCCACGGCGGGGAGGCGGGGGAAGGCGCGCACCGGCACCGACGCCATCAGCAGCAGCGTGTTGCCCTGGCGCTGCACGGCGGCCGTCACCAGGTCCTGCGCGAACTGCGGCGTGCCGCTCTCCGCCCCGGACGCGCGCTTGCCGTCGAAGGCGAAGCGCCACGTGTAGCCGGTGGCGGTGGGGCCGGTGCCCGGGAAGTAGAGGGACAGGGTGAGCAGGTCCCCGGCCTGGAGCTGGTCGTCGGTGGCTTCCACGCCGACGTACAGCGTGTCCTTGCGCGCGCCCACCTTGGCGGTGAAGGAGGCGGTGGCGCCCTCCACGGCGACGGGCTTGAGCACCAGCGGCGACGCGAAGGCCTTGAGCCCGCCCTGGATGCGCGGGGGCTTGGTGAGGGAGGGAACCGGCTTGGAAGGACGGTCCGCCTGGGCGGACGCCACGCCCGGGGCGCAGAACAGGAGGCAGAAGGACAGGGCGGTCGCGCGCATGGGCCTCTTCAATCGCGGAAGTTGGTGAACTGCATGTCCAGCTTCAGCCGGTCCTGCTCCTTGCGGAACAGGGCGATGGCCGCCTGGAGGTCGTCCCGGTTCTTGCCCGTGACGCGAAGCTGGTCGGCTTGGATGGAGCCCTGGACCTTCATCTTTGAGTCCTTCAGCAGCTTCACCAGCTCCTTGGACTTCTCCACCGGGATGCCCTGCTGGAGCTTGATGGACTGCTTCACGTTGTGAAGGCCCGTCTTCTCGATGTCGCCGTACTCCAGCGCGAACAGGCTGATGTTCCGCTTGGCCAGCTTCACCAGGAGGACTTCCTTGGCGGCCTGGACGCGGTCTTCGCTGTTGGCCTTCACGGTGATGGCGGTATGGTCCGGGGCCAGCACCACGTCGGCATGGGTGCCCTGGAAGTCGTACCGCGTGCTGATCTCCTTCTTGGTCTGGTTGACCGCGTTGTCGAGCTCAGCGAGGTCGATTTTCGAGACGACGTCGAAGGATGGCATGGGCAGCGGCCCTTACCATACCTACACCCGGACGACCAAGGGCACCACCAGGGCGCGCTTGGACGTGTGCGCCTTGAAGGCCCGGCGCACGGCCCGGGTGAGTTCCTCTCTCACCAGGGCGTCATCGCCTCGCAGGACGGGGGACAGTTCCTCGAAGAGCACTCGCGCGTCCTGGGCCACCCGGGAGAGCAGGACCTGTTCGTCCACGGACAGCCCCTGGCCGGACAGCTGCGGCCCCGCCACCAGCTTCTGGGAGCCCCGCTGGAGGACCACCACCGCGGCCACCATGCCCGTCTCCGACAGCCGGACGCGCTCCTGGAGCGTGTCCGGCGTCACCAGGCCGGGGCCGAACCGGTCCTTGAGGATGCGTCCGGACGGGACGCTGCCGGTGAAGCGCCCCCGGCCTTCCTCGAAGGTGACGACGTCGCCGTCCTGCGCCAGCAGGCACTGGGCGGGCTCCAGTCCGGCCTCGCGCGCGGTGAGCAGGTGCTTGTGCAGGTGGCGGCCCTCGCCGTGGACGGGGATGAAGTGGGCCGGGCGCACCAGGTCCAGCACGCGCCGCTGCTGGGGCTGGCTGGCGTGGCCGGAGACGTGGATGCCCGGCTCCACCTGGGCGTAGGCCACCTTCGCCCCGCGCCACTGGAGCGCGTCGATGAGCGCGCCCACGGCGCGCTCGTTGCCGGGGATGGGCCGCGAGCTGAGCACCACCAGGTCGCCGGGATTCAGCCGCACGGGGCCATCCCCCGACGCGAGCTGGGACAGCCCGGCCCGGGGCTCGCCCTGGGCTCCGGTGGTCAGCACCAGCACCCGCTGCGCGGGCAGCGCCGGCACCGTGTCCAGGTGGACGAAGAGCGAGTCGGGTACGTCCAGGTAGCCCAGCTCGCGCGCCATCTCCACGTTGCGCAGCATGCTGCGGCCCTGCAGGGCCACCTTGCGCCCCAGCCGCTCCGCCAGCGCCAGCAGATGCCGCACCCGGTGGAGGTTGGAGGAGAAGAGGGCGACGACGATGCGGCCGGTGGCGCCCTGGAAGAGGCGCTCGAAGGTCTGCTCCACCACGCGCTCGCTGCCCGTCTCCTCCGTCACCTCGGAGTTGGTGGAGTCGGAGAGGAGGCACAGCACGCCTTCCTCGCCGGCCTCGCCCCAGCGCTCCAGGTCCGTGCGCAGCCCGTCGATGGGGTCCGGGTCCAGCTTGAAGTCCCCGGTGTGGATGAGGGTGCCTTCGGGCGTGCGCAGGATGAAGCCCACCGCGTCCGGCACGGTGTGCGTGACGCGGCTGGCCTCCACGCGGAAGGCCGTGCCCACGAGGAAGGGCTCGCGCGGCTCGATTTCGCGCAGGTCCGCCTCGATGCCCAGCTCCTCCAGCCGGTGGCGCGCCATGGCCAGCGTGAAGCGCGTGCCGTAGACGGGGACGGGCACCTCATTGAGCAGGTAGGGCAGGGCGCCCAGGTGGTCCTCATGGCCATGCGTGAGCAGCACGCCCTTGAGCTGCGCGGCGTTCTGCTTCAGGTGGCTGAAGTCCGGAATGATGATGTCCACGCCGGGCATCCCCGAGGAGGGGAACATCAGCCCGGCGTCGATGAGCAGCATCTCCCCACGGCAGGCGATGACCATGGAGTTGAGGCCGATTTCGCCCAGGCCGCCCAGGGGAATGACGTGAAGCATTGGGCGGAGTCTAACGAATGGGACGTGAGCCGCGCCCATCTGTCTGCGGCCCTCGGGGTGACTTCATCAGATGCGGATGGGAACGCCGCGCCCGGACTCGACCTGGAAGGCGCTGTCCGAGGAAGGCTTGTACGTCCCCTCACGGCCCTGTGGGGCCGGCGTGCGAGGGCTTTCCCGTCCTGGCGCGGACGTGCCATGGCGCGAGGGCGTGGCACTGACAGGCCGAAGGGCAGGGGACGGCAGGCGCATGACTGGCTCCGGACGGGCACGGCGGGCCCATGTTGGACCGCTCCCTGGAGTTATCGCGTCCCCACCTGAGAATGTGTGTGCAGGGGCGCTGTTTCGGCAGATGTGGGCCTTGGCTGTGGCTCAGCGCCTCCGGCGCCGGAGGTCCTGGAGCCAGTTGCGGACGGAGCTGGCCTCCACGGCGTAGGTGGGCTCCTCGGCTGTGTAGAAGTGCAGGGCCTGGTTGGCCAGCCCCCGGGCGCGGGGCCCGTCCTGCTTCACCAGCGTTTGGGCCAGGGCGAAGCGGGTGCTCGCGAGGTCCTCGGCGGGGCCCGGATGGGCGGTGCGAAGCGCCAACGCGCGCTCCAGCATGGCGCGGGCCTCGTGGCTCTTGCCCAGGGCGTGCAGGGCCAGGCCCAGCGTGGTGAGCGGAGCGGCCGTGTCCAGGTGGTCCTTCTGGAAGGCCTCGTAGGCCGCGATGCTCCGGCGGGCGTAGTCCAGTGCGTCGCGTGGCTTTCCCTCGCGCAGGGCCAGCGCGCCGAGCAGGGCCAGGTCGGTGGCGGTCTCCGGATGCTCGGGGCCGTAGGCCTTCAGGTCCACCGCGAGCGCGCGCTCGCGCAGGGGGCGGGCCTCTGCGTTGCGGCCAAGCGCTTCCAGGGCCTCGGCGAGGTTGTTGAGCGGATAGCTCAGCGTGGCGCTGTCGCGCCCCAGTGACTGCTCCTCCAGGTGGATGGCGCGCTGGAGGTAGGGGATGGCTTCCTCGACGCGGCGGACGATGACCAGGTGGTAGCCCATGGCGTTGGCCGCCATGGCCGTTTGGGGATGGTCCGGGCCGAGCACGCGCTCCGTCGTCTCCAGCACGCGGTGCAGCAGGCCCATGGCGCGCTCCGTCTCGGGCGTGCGGGACAGGGCCGCGGCCTGGTTGCGGAGCGACTCCAACGTGAGCAGGTGCTCGGGACCCAGCTCCTGCTCGCGCAGCGTCGCGGAGCGGCCAAAGGCTTCCGCTGCCTGGGCGTACTGGCCTCGGAGGAAGGCGTTGCGGCCCAGGCTCGTCTGGAGCAAGGCCTCCGATTCAGAGGCGCCGCCCGCGCGCTGGATGGACGAGCGAGCCTGCTCCACCGTCCAGGACTCCAGGGTGGGGTCGGAGGAGACGGCGGTCACCAACCGCGCCGACGCGCGTGCCGCCAGGTGGTCATGGCGGTGCGCCTGCGCGGTGAAGAGGGATTCCCGCAGGGCCGCGGCGGCGCGAGCGTCATCCCCCGCGACGAGCTCGAGCCGGCCCTCCAGCTCCAGCGCCTCGGCCAGCACCGGCCCGTAGCCGAGCTGCCGCGCCTCGGCCAGCACCGCCTTCGCTTCTTCCTGCGCCTGGGGGTAGCGGCCGGCGTCGACCAGGGCCGTGGCCCGGTCCACCCGGGCGCGCAGGGTCTCCACCTGCTGCCGCTGCCCCTCGGGCTCCGACAGGCCCCGCCAGAGCGCGTCCACGTCCGCGCAGGCGGCGATGGGAGGCAGGCGCTGGGCCGCGTCCGGTGCGGCGTTCAGCGCCTCCGCATCCGTCTGTGCGAGCACGCCCGTCAAGGCCACCAGGGCCGAGTGGCGCCGGTCCAGGCACGCCATGCGCAGCGCGAGCTCGTGGTCCGACTGGTGGCCCTGCACCCGGGTGGCCTCGCAGGCCTCGCGGTGCATGCGCGTCCAATCGTGCGCGAAGCCATCCAGGGTCGTCGCCACGCGTTCGAAAGCGGCGGAGGCGTGGACCTTGCCCGTGGCGGCGAAGGCCTTCTGGATTTCCGCCCGGCGTGCCGTGTCCCAGACGCCGGTGAGCCGGGCCTCGGCATCCGGACACGGGCCGTCCCGCTGCGAGCCCACCAGCAGCCAGGTGACGGCGACCACGCTGTTGAGCAGCATGGACGCGGCGGCCACCGCGCCACGGCGGCGCCAGGCCGCCAGCGGGTCTGCGCCCAGTGCATCCAACAGCACGCCCATGGACGGGAAGCGCGCTTCGGGAGCCGGGGACAGGCCCCGCGTCACGGCGCGCAGCACCCACGTGGGGACGCGGCTGCCCCGAGGAGGCGGGCGCACGCGGCCGGCGCGGGCTTCCTCCAAGTACTCATCCGGGCGCTTGCCGTTGAAGGGAAGCTGTCCGTAGAGGGCTTCGTAGAGGGACGCGCAGAAGCTGAACTGGTCCCCTCGCGCGTCGATGCGCCCATCTTCGTGCTGTTCGGGCGGCATGTACGCGGGCGTGCCCATGACGAGCCCGGCCTCGGTGAGCGCCGTCTGGAGCAGGTCTTCCGGGGCGAGGCGCGGCAGCACGGGCGTGGTGCCCCGGCCCGCCTCGGCCGCGTCGAGGTCCGCGGTGGTGCGGGCCAGCCCGAAGTCCGTCACCTGCGCCCGGCCGTCCTTGCTGACCAGCACGTTGGCGGGCTTGAAGTCCCGGTGGACCAGCCCAGCGGCATGTGCGGCGGCGAGCCCTCGGCCCGCTTGGCGGAAGATGTCGAGCACCTCTCGCCAGGTGCGGTGTTCGGCGCGGAGCCAGTGGCGCAGGGACAGGCCGTCCACCCGCTCCATGGCGATGAAGACGCGCCCCGCGAACGTGCCCGCGTCGTAGACGGAGACCACGTTCGGGTGAGACAGCCGCGCCATCGCCTGGGCTTCGCGAAGCAGCCGGGACGCGCCGTCCGAGCGCGCCGCCGGGTTGGCGTCCGGGTGCAGCAGCTTGATGGCCACGCGCCGGTGCAGCTCCGGGTCATAGGCGCTGTAGACAGCGCCCATGCCGCCCGCGCCCAGGGTGTCCAGGATGTGGTAGCGGCCCACGCGAATTTGGGCCGAATCCCGGGGCTCGGTGTCCTCGACATCCCTGCGCGCGGGGGGGCGGCCCGACTTTCCACCCCCGGGGCTCGCCAGAAGCGGCTTGGCCGGCGAGGGCGCCAGGGGCATGGACAGGGTGACTCGAGAGCCGCGTCCCTCCGCCGCGTCCGGGGCGGAGAGCAGCCGGCCGCCATGCGGGAGCACATGGGCGCCCGCGAAGTTCTTGGGGCTCGCGCTGGGACCGGGCGCGGCGTCTGCGTTGGGCAGGATGCGCGCGCTCAGGTCCTGAGGCGGCGCGGGTGGCGGAATCGAGAGGATTGCCGGTGGAGGCGGGGCGGGTGGCGCGGCGAGCCCCGCGGGGGCTGGAATCGACACCGGCGCGGCGGGACGGTGGGGGGCGACCGGCTCCGGGGGGCGGGCCTCAGCGGTCGGCACCGTCGCCTTGGGAGGCACGTCCAGGTGGGGGGCGTGCCCGGTCTGGCGGATGGCGGGGCGGGCGGGCCGTTCGGAAGGCTTGGCGCCCGATGGCGACGACGATGATGGCGCACGGGCCGTGGGCCGGTTCCCCACCCGGATGAGCTCGGTGGGGAGCGTGTCGTCATCACCGCGACCCGCCGTCAGGGTGGACGTGTCCGTCGAGATTTCCTGCGCGACGGCGGTGCGCTGCGCCGCCGCGCCAGGCGGCGTCACCCGCGCCAGCAACTGTGCGCACTTGCGGCAACCTTCCGCATGTCTGCGCAATGGATTGGATTCCGAAGCATGAAGCTGTCCAGCGGCGAGCGCACGCGCGGTGATTTCGTCAAAGCAGGACACGGAGGCAACGTTCTCCCACGCTCCGTGTTCCCGAGAAAGGGGGGCTTTACATTCCAAACGGTCCTTTCTTGGACTCTCTGCTTCACGCCGGGGGCCGCGCGTGCTGCGATGCGGTACGTCCGGCTGCGTCATCCTGGAGTCCCAACGTGTCCCACACTTCGCCCTCGCTCGAGCTCTCCCAGCCTCCGCTGCTCGCCAAGGAGCTGCTGCGTGCCGCCGTGGCACGCCGGCCCTCGCGGCCCGGAGAGGTGCCCCGCCTGGATGTGCGGGTGAAAGGCTTCACCCCGGACGCCAGGCAACTGGCTCGCTACCGGGAGGTGTGTGGGTTTCCCGAGGATGGCTACCTGCCGCTGCCTTTCCCTCAGGTGCTCGCGACGTCGCTGCACCTCACGCTGCTCAACCACCCGGCGTTCCCCTATCGGTTGCTGGGCATGGTGCACGTGCGCAATCACATCCAGCAGCATCACCGCCTGCACGCCGGGGCCATGCTCTCCGTTCATGCCTGGGTCGAAGGCCAGCGTGAGGCACGGCAGGGGCGCGAGCTGGATTTGCACACCGTGGTGGAGTCGGACGGCGCGCAGGTGTGGATCGCCGTCACCACCATGCTCCGCCGCCTGCCTGGAATGGGGGAGCGGCCGCGTGAGGCGGGGCGTCCTCCCTCCACCGACGAGGCGCAAGTCTTCGCCAACAGTCGTCCGGCCAGTTGGTCCGTTCCGGAGAACGCGGGCCGCCGTTACGCCCGGGCCTCGGGCGACTACAACCCCATCCATCTGTATGGCTTCACGGCGCGCCCCTTCGGCTTTCCCCGCGCCATCGTCCATGGAATGTGGACCGTGGGCCGCTGCGTGGCGGAGATGGGCGAGGCCGCCGAGGCCCCCGCGCTCACGCTGTCCTCGGAGTTCCGCCGTCCGCTCCTGCTGCCCTCCCGGGTCATCTTCCAGACCGCCCCGCAGCCAGAGGGTGCCGTTGCCTACCGGGTGATGGCGGAGGACGGCCAGCTCCACTTGCTGGGCCACCTGTCGCCGGGCGCGTCGCTGGCGCGGTGACGATGCGCCTGCCGCGGGACTGAGGACGTCACTGCGGCAGGAGCACCACGTCATCCAGGTACATCACCGGCTGGTCCGTGCCGGAGTCGTCCTGGAAGTAGATGTCCCGCAGCGTGCCCGTGGTGGCCCCGATGCTGGAGAGGGAAATCGTCACCTGCTGCCAGACCCCCGGGGCGATGGGCGCCCCCAGCGCGGTGTCCAGGCGCGTGGTGCCAAGCATCTGGGTGCCATCGTGGAGCACCAGCCGCACCGCTTGTCCTCCCGCGGTTCCGCCGTGGACCCAGAAGCGGATGGACTGGTACTGCGCCAGGTTCAGCCCGTGGTGGTGGAAGAGCAGGCCATTCCACGTGTCCGGCTCGAAGCGGATGGCGGCCGAGCCCGCATGGACCACCCCTGTCTCGTCGAGCGAGTGGTCCGCCCAACTCCAGTTGGCGAAGCCGTTCTGCAGCGCGTCGGTGTAGACGAACAGGCCCGCTGTCAGGTCGGGTTCGGTGCGCCCCTCCGTCAGTGCCAGTCCTTCGGCCAGCGTCACGGTGCGCACGCCGCGCGTCTGCACGTAGTCGAGGATGTCCGCGAAGTGGGACGTCTCGTACTGGGTGTCACGGGTCGGCGTGCCGTTGACGAACTCGTGGAAGACGAGGATGAGCCAACTCTTCTCCGCGATGGCCTGGTCCACCCAGCCCTGGACGGTGCTGACCGGAACGGTGCGGGCCACGTCATTGGCGCGGAGCTCGTAGACGACGGTGTCGCGGAAGTTGCGGCCGGCGTTCACCGTGCGGCCGCTGGCGTAATGCTGGCGGATGACGTCGAGCACCGGGCCGTTCTGCAGGCCATACGGCACCACGAGATTGGGGACGGCGGGCAGGCCCAGCGCGCTCTCCAGCCAGGCGCGCGAGTCCTGCAGTTCGGCCACGAGCTGCGTCGGGGACAGCGACGTCAGGTCCGGGTGTGTCAGCGTGTGGCTGGCGATGTCATTGCCCTCGGAGACGAGCGTCTGGGCTTGCGTCAGCGACATGTAGCCACCCCAGCCTTCGTGGATGGCCAGGGTGACGAGACCGTAGGTGGCGGGGATGTTCCGCGCGTTGAGCTCGGGGCGGGCCAGCGAGAACTGCGTGGCCCAGCCGTCGTCCAGGGTGATGGTGACCATTCCCTCGGTGAAGGGCGCCGCGGCGAACGCGGGCGGCGCCAGCGACAGGAGGAGCAGCGAGACGAACCTTCGAAACACCCCGTGCGGTCTGGACATGGATTTCCCCCCACCGAGGCGAGTCAGCCTCGTGCGGCATGATGAATCCGATACCAGACGGAACGGACGCCAGGCAACCGGCCGGGCCCCCTGGGCAAGCGGCGTGGACCTGGCAGGTGCGGGGAAGGGATTCGAATAGCGGTGCCCCGTGTTCGTCCGAGCCACCGTAGGCCCTTGGAAAAGGAACTCGCTGCATGAAGCAAGTCGCCGCGCTCGCATGTCTGTTGGCCCTGTTGGGAGCGATTCCCTCTCAGGCCGCCGAGCTGAAGGACGTATTCGGCCGTGAGGTTCCCGTCGGCAAGGGGCGGCCCACCCTGGTGCTGTACGCCAACCGGGGCTCTCGGGACGAGCTGCGCCAGCACGCCTACTCGTTCATCTACGACCTGCGCGAGGAGCGGCCCATCGTCCTGATTCACGTGGACCTGCGGGATGTCCCCGGCCTCTTCAAGGGCATGGCGCGGGGTGAAATCAAGAAGAGCCACCGCGAGTCCATCGAACACATGCGGAACATCTTCCGTCAGCACGGCGAGGCGCCGCCTCCCGAGCTGGAGTCGTCGCTCTTCATGGTGGCGGACGCCAAGGGCGAGCCGCACCAGGCCATGGGGCTGAAGAAGGGGTTCGGCCAGGTCGTCGCCAAGGTGCTGAGCCCGTCGGGGCAGGAGCTGGCACGGGGCCCCTTCCCCGAGAGCGCCCGCAAGCTCGGCCAGACGATGGCCTCGGCCTCGGAGAGCCTTTCGACGCTCCGAGTCGTGGACATGTCCCGCTGACGCCTCGCGCCCAGCTCAGCTGCCGGGCGCCTGGGGCTCGGTGGGTGGCCGTGTAATCCACGCGGCGATGAAGACGTCCAGCTCGCCGCGCAGGACGTCCTTCACGCGCGGGGTGCCGGCGCCAGTGCGCGGGTCCTCCACGCGGGCGCCCCGCCCCAGGTAGTAACGCCGTGCCTCGTCTGTGTTGCTTTCCTGGCCGTAGACGACACGCGCGGCGATGTCCTTCAGCTCGTCGATCTCCGTGGCGCCAGTGAGCGTGAGCACGCGTCCGGAGGACTCGTCCTTCACCGTCACCTCGGTGCGGACGCGCTGGAGGTAGGCGCCCTCGTGGCTCTTCATGGGCCGGCCCTGGACCTCCAGGTAGGCCAGCTCCTCCTCGGAGAGCGAGCCGCCGCGGTGGACGCGCACGTAGGCGCGCTGGCGCTTCTCGTCCTCCAGCCGCCGGTGCATGCCCGCTTCGCCCGCGAGGAAGCCATAGGCTCCCGGGCCGGCGATTCGCACGACGACGCGCGAGGGCTCCTCCGCCTCGGCGACCGCGACCGCCTCGTAGCCGCGCCGCTGGGCCCAGCCCAGGTACATGGTGGCCAGCTCCTGCACCCAGGTCGCCTGGGCCTCCGCTGAGTCACTGGCGCAGATGTCCACCAGTGCCTCGGTGTCCTGGGTGGTGGCTCCGGAGGCGTGCAGGGCCTCCGCCATCTGGACCTCGCGCGCCACGTCCTCCACCTGCCGCGCCGCGGAGCCGAGCTGCACCTCGTTCTTCGCCTCCCGCACCAGCCGCCGCGCGAACAGGCCCGCGGCCTCCAGCCGCTCCAGTTCGTTGAGTTGCGCCTCCACGGTGCGGAAGGCGCGGATGACCTCGGCGGCACGCGTGGGGTCGTCCCAGAGGTTGGGCGCCTGCGTCTCCGCCAGCAGCTCCGCGCGGCGCTGCTCCAACTGCGGCCGACCGGCGGAGTCCGCCAGGGCGCGTGCCTTGCCCACCAGGCGGTCCATCTCGAACAGGAGTGACTTGCGGTCCAGCCGCCGCTTCACCGGCGCCGCGCGAGCGGCGGACGGCAGCAGCAGCTGCGCGGTGGGGGAGGGCGGCGGCGCGGCGGGCTCCGCCACGGCGGTGACGCGGCCGCCCAGACGGGCCTCGACGCGGACGGGCGTGCCCGGCGGCAGCGGCCTGCGCGCAATCTCCACGGCCAGCGCCGCGGTGAGCGTCTTCTCGATTTCACGCTGCAGGTATCGCGCGCCGAACTGAGGCGAGTAGCCCCGCTCCACGAGCAGGTCCACCACGGCGGGTGTCACCTCCACGTCCAGGGCGCGCGCGCGGATGCCTTCGCGCTCCAGCACTCGGCCGACCTCTCGCTGCGCAATCTTCCGGATGTCCACCTTGGACAGGGGCCGGAAGTGGCAGATGGCGTCGAAGCGGTTGAGGAACTCCGGACGGAACGCCTCTCCGATGCGCCGGTCGACCTCGGGGACCATCTCCTCCGCGCGGCGCGCGCCCGTGAAGCCCATGCCGGACTCGCGATACACCTCCGCGCCCACGTTGGACGTGGCGACGATGAGCGTGTTGTTGCACGACACCGTCTCGCCGGCCCCGTTGACGAAGGTGCCCTCGTCGAAGAGTTGGAGGAAGCGGTCGTGGACGCTGCGCGCCGCCTTCTCGAACTCGTCGAGCAGCAGCACGGTGAACACCTTGCCGTCCAGCAGCGCGCTCAGCTCTCCCCGCCGTGTCTCCAGTGCGGGGGCCCAGGTGGCGCCGAAGGGGACGCTCTCGTCACCGTCGTTGGGGTAGTCCGCCATGTTGAGGCGCACCAGCCTGTCCGCCGAGCCGAACAGGTACTCCGCCAGCAGCTTGGCCAGCTGCGTCTTTCCCACGCCCGTGGGGCCCGCGAAGAGGAACACGCCCAGGGGGCGGCGCGGGTCGTTGAGGCCGGCCTTGAGCAGCGCCACTGAGCGCAGCACCGCGCCCACCGCGTCCGTCTGTCCCAGCAGCCGCTCGCCGAAGAAGCGCTCCGTCTCCTCCAGGTCCAAAGGCATCGCGTCGTCGACGACGAAGCGAGGCAGTCGCGTGGCCGCGCAGAAGCGGGTGAGTACGTCTTCGGGACCCACATGGTCCTTGGCCGCGCTCGCCGCCTCCGCCGCCGTCTCCTTCAGCAGCTCGATGGCCTTGCGCGGCATGCGCTGCGCGAGCAGGAACTTGGACGACAGGCGCAGCGCCAGGTCGCACGCCGCCGGGTCGATGGGCAGCCGCAGCTCGCGCTCCAGCTCCTCCGCCACGCGGCCCAGCACCCAGCGGGCCTTCTCCGTTGGAGGCTCGTGCAGGGGCAGCAGGTGGAGCCGCTCGGCCAGCGCCTCGTCGGAGCGAAGCAGCTCCTGCACGCGCTTGGGCTCTGTCTCGAAGATGAAGCGCAGGCCTCCGGTGCGCAGCCCGCGCACGGCGACGGGCGCCAGCGGGCCGCCGAGGGCCGCGGGCAGGTCCCGGATGTAGACGATGGGGCAGGGGTGCCGGGAGAGGTAGGCCAGCAGCTCCTCGAAGCTCTCCGCCGCCTGGCGCTGGGTGCTGCGGGCCAGGATATTGGCGACGGACACCTCCACCACCCGTGCGTTCGCCAGCTCGGCGTCCACACGGCCTTCGGCGATGCGCCGGGCCACCTCCTGCACCAGGGCGCTCTTTCCCACGCCGGGCTCACCGGCCAGCAGGGGATGCTTGCCGCCCCGCGTGAGCAGGCCCAGCACTTCCGTCACCGCGGCGTCCACTCCGTGCGCGGCCGGCAACTTGTTCTCCCGTGCCAGCGCGGTGAGGTCGCGGTCGATGAGCCGCTCCTGGTCCTCGCTTTTCCTCGTCGCCATGTCTTTTCAGCCGCCCCCTCGCCGGGAGCGCACTCTAACCCCCTTGAACCGCGGGGGTGAGCGCGCAATCCCGGTCAAATCCGTGCCCCGAAGGAGACGCGGCCGTGACGGCCCCGCTCACGGGGCTGGCGGCGGGGCCATTCCTGGCTGGGCCGGGGGGATGGCCCGGAGATATTCGTAGACGGCCTTCAGGTCCTGGTCGCGCATCTTCGCGTAGGTGGGCCAGGGCATCACCGGGATGATGGCTCCGTGTTCACGGCCTGTCCGCATCAGCGCCAGGAACGCCTCGAAGGTCATGCCGCCTGGGAGACCCTGCACATCCGGGGTGATGTTGGAGGAGACGAGGCCTGGACCGAACGGCTTTCCTCCCGCGAGGAAGTTCGTGGTGTTGATCTGCTCGGGTTCGCCCTGATACGGGTCGCCTCCGGGGAGATAGCCCGGCTGGGTGTGACAGTCGCTACAGCCGGCCTGGGCATTGAGGATGTAGCTCCCCAATCCCACCAGGTTCCGGTCCAGGCCTTCCAGCTTCAACGGCACGGGCGAGATTCGAAGCCCGATGTCGATGCGCTCCTGGTCCTCGGCGCCCACGGGAATCTGGGCCTGCTCTCCTCCAGGAGGCCCCTCCTGGGCGGAGCCATCCGATCCGCAGCCAACGCCGATACCTCCCGCGACGCCCAGGAGGACCCAGCCCGCCGTCACCCACCGTCCCATCCGCGCATGCATCATGTGTCCGTCCCCTTGTTTGGCCGGGGGGCCCCGGTGGCGGGATCGTAGGGACGCTCGGGGGGACTGCCATGCTGCGTGCCGGTGTCGCATCACGTCACGCTGCATACAGTCCCGTGTGGCCCGAGGACCGGCGGGGCATGCGCAGCGGAAGCCGGAGGACTCGAACCTCGGGCCGAAGAGCGGCTCGCACCCGTTAGCAGCGGGGCCTGGCGCCATCGCCAGTTCAGCTTCCAGAAAAACCGCCAGCAGCGACATCCCGCCTGCTGGCGCGCGGGGCGGCTGTCGGGGTGGGAGCCGCCTCTGGCGGACTCCCGGACCTCCGAGTGCATCCACCGCCGGGGCGGAACACTCAGGAGGCGGAAGCCACCTCGGGTGGCTCCCCTTTCCCCCACGGCCTTACTCCTGCAGTTCCACGTGCCAGTAGGCGACGTCCCTGAGGAACTTCGCCCAGGACATGGGCATGCCCTTCTCGAACAGGAACGTCAGGTGCATCGCCTCGGGCACCTTCTTCGGCTTCATGGGCGCCGTGCGCAGGGCCATGCGGGCCTGCTCCGGCGTCCGGTTGCCCTTCTTCTGATTGCAGGGCACGCACGCGATGACGATGTTCTCCCAGCTCGTCTTGCCACCCTGTGCGCGCGGCAGGACGTGGTCATACGTGGCCTCCGGGCGCGTCACCTTGATGCCGCAGTACTGGCAGCGGCAGTGGTCCCGCAGGTAGACGTTCTCCCGGCTGAACTTCACGCCTTTGGGCCGCCGGCGCAGGCCTCGGATGAAGCGGATGACGGAGGGCATGCGAATCTCCACCGTCACCGAGCGCACGACGCGGTCCTCGTACTCCTCGACCACCTCGACCTTGCCCTGGAAGATGAGCATCACCGCGCGTTGCCAGGGAACACGTGCGACAGGTTCGAAAGACTGACTCAGGACCAGCGTCTCCATGACACGATGCCTCGTGGGTTATGCCGGAAGCGGGAGTCGAACCCGCACCCTCCAGGCTCTCGACCTGGTGCCTCTGCCAATTGGGCTACTCCGGCGTTGGTGAAGTGGATTCGCCGGGATTCGAACCCGGATCCCTCGGGTGCAAGCCGAGTGCTCTCCCCTTGAGCTACGTACCCATGTGCTGCGAGAGCAGGCCGCCAGGGAATCGAACCCTGCATGCGCGGATTTGGAGTCCAAGCTGCTCCCAAAGCGCGGCCTATGACGAACTGCTCCCCAAGGAGCGCGCAAACGCTCTGAGGGGTGGAAAGGTGGAACCGGAGGCAGGCTTTGCACCTGCACCTGCGGAGTCAGAGTCCGCCATCCTTGCTGGTTGGACGACTCCGGTATGTGCTGCTGCTTCAGATACCTCCGGAGGGATTCGAACCCTCGCCGTCCGCATATGAGGCAGATGCTCTACCAATGAGCTACGGAGGTGTGTTGTGTGCCGCCCCAGGAAAGAGCAGACGGCATGCATTCATCACGACGATTCAGTTGTCAGATAGCCTGTCTGTCGGGGTACTCGGACTCGAACCGAGATTTCTCGCGTATCAGACGAGTGCCCTGCCCTTGAGCGATACCCCGTGAGGTGTGTGCGACTGGGCGTGGCGGGCCACGCTCGTGCTGCATGGGGACGCTGGGAGTTGAACCCAGCGGGCCCTGTCAGGCTCGGGCTCTACAGGCCCGCGCGTCTCCCCTAACGCTCTACGTCCCCGGAGGAGCGGGGGCCCTGAAAGCCAAGAGGCCGGGTCCCCTGGATGGGAGCCCGGCCTCTGCGTGGCTTGGCGCGCCGGTGATGGGGCGCGAGCGTCAGCAGGGTACGGGCGGATGGCCGCCAATCCGGTCAAATCCCACGATGCACTTCGAATCGAAGCTCACAAGGGAGCAGGAGGCGGCGTCGAGCTGGGACCAGAGGTTGTTGCGATAGCTGCGCTTCATCGGGTTCGTCTGCATCGTCAACGTCGTCATGGTCGCCGCTCCTTTCGAGGAGACTCTACGTCCGGTGATTTTCGTTCCTGACAAGGCTCGATGGTTCGGGCTTCACTGTGGCGCTTTATGTCCCCGTGGCAGGTGGTGTCGCCGAGACAAGGCATGCGGGTCGTCGCGCGGCCGTGCGCGGTCCTGGAGATAGGCGGGATGCTCGGGTACGTGGCGGTGACGGGCTGGGGGCGGTGGCACTGAGTGTGTCGCATGGTGCTTGCGATAGGGCCCGGTGCGCCTTCATGCTTCCGACGCAGAACCCCATTGTCGGTTCTCAACCAGAAAGGTCGCCCTCCATGCGTGGTGCATTTGGCAAATCCTCGTGGGCCGGCGGTGTCGTCTTGTTGGCGGGTGCGCTCGCCTCGTGCACGGAGCAGGCTCCACCGACATCAATGAACCTTCGAGAATTGAACATTGTCGACGCGCAAGGACAGACACGTGTCCGCATCGGGGCCCCCCTCCCGGGGCCACGTGCCGCGCCCGGTTATGGACTTCAGTTCCTGGGCCCGTCGGGCCAGGAAATGGGAGGGATTGGAATGCTGGACGAGCGAGGCTTCCACGGACTGTGTTTCGACAGCGCGGAGGGCTATGAGGCCGTGTGTGTCTCAACCATCCACGGGAGGCCCTCGATTCAACTTCGCTCGAACGATGGGAACTCCCCCCAAGAGCGCATCACTCTCGGTGTCAACGAGAGCGGCGTCGCGACCGTGGAGATCCGCGACGCCGCTGGCAAGACGCAAGTCCGATTGGAGGTCGGAAAGGACGGTCATACGCGCATCGAGGGTGTCAGCCCGCCCCTGACAAGCCATGCCCCCTAGACTCCGCGCTGACGGCCCTCATGCCGGTCGAGTCCCGAGTCGTGTGTAGTCGGTGAAGAGCCCCCCTGTGTCAGGGAGTTTGTCGCCGCTGCGGTGCGCGCCTCGCTCGCTTTGGCGCACGGTTCGACGCGGCCTTGACGCCCCCATGTCGCAGCGACCGAATTTTGGATAGGCACAGGGAGTTGAGCGAAGCAGATTCCAGACTCGTTGCCGCCACAGAAAGGCGGTGGCGGCAACGAGCGAGGGACGGAGACCGTCATCCGGTCCCACGCCCCACCTCACACCTCAGGGCTCAAGGGCCGCACTGCGCGGGGCCTGAGTTATCAGAGAACACGTTCCCCAGGCTCGGCGCGGTGAAATCCGTGGTGAAGGTGTCATAGTTGGGGGTCTTCGCACGAGTGATTCCGCACCCCATGGAGTGACGGAGCGTGGTCTGGGTAATGATGGGACCCTTGTCAACGATTACCCTGACGTTCGCGTCTGGGTTCCCATCGCTCGCGCGCGAGCCGCCGTACTCGACCACGGCCCGCGTCAGCTTGCTAGCAGCCGTCGCCATCTCGCCGAACACAAGGCCCTGCCAATGGCCAGACATGGGGAACTCCGCGTCGGCCGTCAGCGTGATGGGGGCCTCGGCCGTTCCCTCGGCGCGCAGATTTCCACCCTCTCCCGTGCCAATCTCGAAGTAGCTCAGGCGACCGAAGCGCAGCGTGACTCCCGGGCTCAACGTCAGCGTCGGAGTGGTTGCGCCATCGACATAGACGGAGTCCTCCATGGCGTAGGGGACGCCAACGTTGACCCAGGTCTGCGAGCGGTCCACCTGCCCGCCCGGCGACCGGATGACGTTGCGTCCGTTGGACATGAAAACACTGTCACCCGGGAGGCTTCCGAGCTGGTTGACTCCCATGTAGATGGGGGCATTCGCCACGTCCGTCACCGTCAGCCCCATTGAGTTCGAGCCGAAGGCACCTTCGTGCATGAACGTGATGCCCTGGGACGCGCTGTGCTGAATCGTCACGTCCTGAAAGTTGGGACGCACGGTGCTTCCACTCACGATGATGCAGGCATCGTTCGCGGTGCCGTAGCCCGAATTCGAACCACAGTACTCAACGACGGCGTGGGAGATGCTGCTGGAGGTGGCCCCTTCCAAGAAGTACACGCCCTGCCACTGGCCCGGAGCCGGCGAGTCGGCATTCGTCGTGAAAGTCACCGGCTTCTCCGCTGTCCCCTGGACCCGGAGCGTCCCGCCCTCGCTGCCGTAGCCGATCTCGATTGATGCGCCATGCTCAAAGCGGATGATGCACCCCGCCTCGATGGTGAGCACCGGGGTGCCGGAACCCGCAACGACAATGTCATCAAGGACGATATGCGGGTTGTCCACCTCGCGCCACGTCTCGCTGGTCAAGATGCTTCCGTTTGAGTGAATGGCCCCCCGAACCGTTAGCGTCAGGTTCCCGCTCTTGTTCCCCGACGCAGCGGTGACCGTCGCAGTCCCAGCCCCCATTCCCGTCACCCTCCCGTCCCGCTCCACACGCACGACGGAGGGTTCGCTCGAACTCCAGGTAACGTCGTCAAGCATCACCGGCTGGCCACGGCTGTCCCGCCCCGCGGCGGTCAACGCGAGCACTTCATTGACAGCGAGAGTGCTCTTGCTCCCCGCGACGGTGATGGTGGTGTCCGTAGGCGTGGGCCTGGGAGGGGGCGGATCATCTCCCTTGCCAGGGTCGGCGCCACAGCCAGCAATGAAGAGGGAAACGAGCAAACAACGCATACGCGAAGCGCGCATGGCACTTCCTCCAAAGGGTGAGTATTGCGCGCCTCTGTATCGGTGCGGGCTACGTGGAGACTCAAGCCCTATCCGGCCTTCCAGGCGGAGAGTGGAAAGGTGGCTAGTGGTTTTCCACGAGGCGCAACGCTCTCAGTCCTGCGCCCCCCAGAACGCGGCGATCAACTGGGCTCGGCTCTGATTGCCAGACTTCTTGAGGATGTCCGTGATGTGCACCTCCACCGTGCGCTCGGCGCACCGGAGGCGGTTCGCGATGTCCCGGTTCGAGATTCCCTGAACGACAAGCTCCAGGACCTCGGCCTGGCGGGCCGTGAGCGCCCCGTGCCAGGCAGGGAACCGTCTGCGAGCCCCCGTGGCGCTCTTTCCTCGAGGCATTCTCAGGAGCGCACTGACCTCCGCCTGGAGATGGGAGATTCGTTCCAGCATCAGCAGGTGGGCCTGGCTGGCCACCTCGCTTCCGAGAGCGAAGGCCGTTCGGGAGGGCGGGAGCAGGAACCGATAGACGGCTCGACGTGGCGCGAGCTCCAACTCCACCTGAGCCCGGGGCAGGCCGATGAGCCGTGGCGAGTTCGCGAGCGAGGCGCTGCAGATGCGGAAGAACGCCGGCGAATCGCGCCAATCATCCGGCAGCGAAAGTTCGAGCTGGAGCCGATCCGGCCCGAGCAGCTTGCTCCGGACCATTATCCGAGGATGCGCCCAGCTCCCGACGGAAATCACCAACCGGAGGAGCTGAAGAGGCGAAAGCACCCGTCGGGCCACCGCCAGTATCTCGGGGATTTGCTCGTTCACCGCCAGGGCGAACTGCTCGACGCCCCCCAGCGGACTCCATGCTTGTTCGATCCGGTCGTTGAATTCGCAGAAGGCATCCCAACTGATTCTACGAAGCGGTCCGGTCAGCTCGCGCTCCTCGACGGACGGCCTACCCAGGAGCGTCGCGCGAGGGACTCCATGGCGTTCGGAGACGTACAGCCCAGCCTTGATGACAGAGATAGGGACGTGATTCAAGACGAAGAGCTGAGTGTCAGTCTCGGTTCAGAGAAACGGGGGCACCCTATTACTCCCCGAGGGACTCTACAAATTTGTGCGCCCCCAGTGCCCGAGATAGGTAAGCGTTCAGGGGGGGCTGGGCGGTTGAAGAAGGAGCAGGCCATCAGCCGGCGGGAGGCTTGTCGCTCGCTGACGCGGCGTGGGACATGAGACACGGCCTGTCGTGGCCGAGGTCGACCCCAAGGATGCGCGCATCGCGGAGCTCGAGCGTCAGGTCGAGGAGCTGACTCGACTGGTGCGGGAGCTCAGGGAACAGTTGCGGCGGAACTCGGGCAACTCGAACCGGCCACCGTCGAGCGACACGCTGGGGCAGCGGACCGAGCGGCGCAGGCAGTGCGGGAGTGGGAAGAAGCGCGGCGGTCAGCCGGGACACAAAGGCCTGACACGCGCGCTTGTTGCCGAGGAGAAGGTGAGCGAGTTCAAGCACCTCTTCCCGTCCGAGTGTGAGAATTGCTGGGTTCCCCTCTCACGCGATGGCGGCACGCGGGGGCTGACGAAGAAATGCAGCTCGCGGCTTGTCTCGGTGCCGTTCGGCGTAACGACAGAACGCTCTCGAGCCAGCGCCAACACACTCCTGGCGTGCGGCAGGTAGTGCTGCACGCCAGGGAAGTGCTTCACGTCAAATGCCCAACCGCGTCGTTGCTCTTCTCGGACATGGCCTGCTTCCTCCCCACTGTCCGTGCGCGAATCGCACAAGGGCTCTGCCCGCGCCTCATCCAGCACGTCTTTGCTACCCACGACGCACAGCCTCTCGCACACCGCGGCGTGCGAGGGCCCCCGGTTGCCCGTGAGGGGCAGGGCATGGCGCATCCCCCGGCCTTCACGATGCCGTCGGCCAGTGCGCCCGTCAGGAGGTTCGCGTCGCCTGTTACCACGGTGTCGGTCAACTCCAGCAGGCTCAGCAGGTCCGCGGCTGCGTCGATGACCAGAATCCCGCGTTCTTTGATGCTCCCAACACGACTCAGGTCCACCCCGCCGACCCCATCCTTTGGTGCTTGAGAATGCCTCCAAGCACAAGTTCCGTTCGTCATTAAGCCTTCCGGCACGACGCCCACCGGACGGTTACGAAGGAAGAGGGACAGATGTCTGCTGCCCAGCCGAGGCGACATCTTTCCTGACACAGGGGGCTACCGGTTGGTAGGGCCCTTCGTTCAGCTCCCCGGGAGGGATTCGAACCCTCGACCCCGCGGTTAACAGCCGCGTGCTCTGCCAGTTGAGCTGCCGGGGAATGCGATACCTCCGGAGGGATTCGAACCCTCGCCACCCGCTTAAGAGGCGGGTGCTCTACCGATGAGCTACGGAGGCGTGGTGTCTGAGTGGCAGGATTTGAACCTGCGGCCTCACGGATCCGAACCGTGCGCTCTGGCCAGACTGAGCTACACCCAGAAGTGAAGTTGGCTGTGATTGGGAACGCTGGGGGTCGAACCCAGCAGGGCCGGAACGACAAAAGGCCGGGTTCCCTGATGGGAGCCCGGCCTCCGCGGCGCATGCCGCGTCCGTATCAGGTACGCGTGCGTCAGCGGGAGTCGGGCGGACTCTTGGAATTCGCGCGGAGACCGCCAGAAAGAGACGGGGCCGCGTCGATGTTGAGCCACGGGCTGCTGGGATACTGGGCGCTCTTCAAGAACTTCTGCGAAGTCATCGTCATGGCATCACGCCCCTTTCTTGGGTGAAATGACGCGCTGAAAATTCACTCCTGACAGCCCGCGGCGCTGCATCTTGTGAGAGACACGGGGCCGCTCAGTCCTGCGTCGGCTCGGAGTCGAGGCGTGCACGCTCGAGCGCTCTTCCGATATACGCCGGGGCGCTCCCCGCGGAATCACACGAATGCGCGACTGAACGACCGACCTACCTCCCGGCCGCGAGGACTCTCTCACTCTTCAACTGGTCCGAAAATTGGAGAGCAGACCACGTCGGCTATGAGACGGAGCGCGCGTTCACAGCGCGCGTTCACCAAGGTCTTCAAGCGTCACTTCAGCGAGACGCCAGGCGCGTATCGGCGCCGAGTCCGGCGCATGCGACCGTGAGTCACTGGGACAGGACCGAACTCAGGTTCACCAGCGAATCACGGCGGGTGCCGTGCTTCACGAAGTCCTGAATAGCGCGGGCCAGTGTCGCGGAGAGCAGCCCCAGCAAGGGGAGGTGTGCGCCTCCTTCGCAGGTGGCCTGGCCCTGGGCGTCCTCGGCATCCGGGGTGAAGCGCTCATCCCATCGCACCAGCCCGAAGGTGCCATCGGCGCTCACCGCGCCGTGGACAAGCGGCTTTCCCGTCTGGTGCGCGTAGTCGATGAGCACCTGCCGGCTGTGCTGGTTGTCCATGCAGTCCACCAGCAGGTCCGCGCCACCGCAGAGAGCCTCCGCGTTGTCTCGGGTGAGCCGCACGCCGTGGGACTCCGCCTTCACCCCGTGCAGGTTGAGGAGTTGGAGCTTGAGCGCCTCAGCCTTGTTCTTCCCGACGGAGGGCTTCACGTAGGCCTGGGCGAGCAGGTTCTTGGACTCGACCCGGTCGAAGTCGACGAAGACCAGGGTGGCCTCCAGGTTGCGGCACAGCACCGCCGCGGTGGAGCCGATGGCGCCCACGCCACAGAAGAGGATTCGCATGGCGGTGTCTCACCGGGCCCCGAAGGGGACCTTGGGGCGCAGGTAGATGCGCTCCTCACCCCGCGCGCCCCGGAACCGGTCGACGACGAAGTGGGCGAACGCGTCGTCGCGAAGCTGGCTCAGGTGAAGGCCGGGCACTCCGCCCGAACGAACCAGCTCCGTCGCGATGCGGCGGATGTCGGTGTCCGGAACGGGGCCGTCCAGCTCCACCGGGACGTCCGCGGACATGCCGTCGTAGGTGATGTTGAGCGTGGCCATCGTCGTGTGCGCCTCCTCACGCGCCCGGCGGAGCGCGAGGGTGCGCCCGGTGGGACTCACGCCGGGACGGCGATGGGGGCAGGCGCCTGACGATATCGGCCGGCGGCGTTGCCAACAGGGCCCGGCTCCTCTCACGGGAAGCCGGGCTGCCAGGGAAGACGCCTACCGCGGCTCGCTGCTGCTGACCACTGCGGGCTTGGGAAGGAAGTCCTTGAGCTGCACGACGGGCAACCCCGGGAGCGCGGTGATGAAGCCCGAGTACGCCATCAGGTTGGGCGAGCACCAGCCCGGGTTGGACACCGTGTTCTCGGTGGCGTTGGTGAACACCGCATTGGCGACCGCCTCGGGCTTCGCCATGGGGTTTACCTCGAGGAACAGCGCGGCCAGTCCCGTCACGTGAGGGGTTGCCATGGAGGTGCCGCTCAGCTCCCGGCTCTCGCGGTCGCCGTAGTGCCAGGAGGACTTGATCTTGTTCCCCGGCGCGAAGACGTCCACGCAGTCCCCCCAGTTGGAGAACGTGGCGCGCTTGTCCTTGCTGTCGGTGGCGGCAACGGTGATGGCCTCTGGCGCACGGGCGGGGGAGTGCTTGCAGGCGTCGTTGTCCTCGTTGCCCGCGGCGACGACGTAGGTGACCCCCGCGGCGATGGAGCGGCGGACCGCGTCGTCGAGCGCCGGGTCCTCGTCGCTGCCCAGGCTCATGTTCGCGACGGCGGGCGAGACGTGATTCCGGGTCACCCAGTCGATGCCCTCAATGACGCCAGAGGTGGCGCCGGAGCCGTCACAGCCCAGCACGCGGACGGAATGGACAATCGCGTTGCGGGCCAGGCCGTAGGATGCGCCCGCCGCCGTGCCCGCGACGTGTGTCCCGTGGCCGTTGCAGTCATTGCCCCGCATGCTGTCGCCAATGGCGTCGTAGCCGATGGAGGCCCGGCCACCGAATTCCCGGTGCGAGAAGCGCACACCGGTGTCCAGGATGTAGATGTGCACGCCCTGGCCCGTCGCGGTGAAGGTGTAGACCTTGTCCAGCGGGAGCTTGCGCTGGTCCATCCGGTCGATGCCCCACGTGGGCCCCTGCTGGCTTTCGGCGATTTTGACCACGCCATTCTCTTGCACGTAGTCCACTGCGGGGTCGTTCGCCATGGCCCGCGCCTGGGCTTCCGTCATCTTGGCCGCGAAACCACGCAACGCATTCTCATACATCGCGAATGCGGTGCCACCGTACGCCGTGGTGAGGCTCGTCGTGGCTTGCTGGACCTCGACCTGTTCGAGGCTTTGTGCGGGTGACTTCAGGACGACAATGTACTCACCCGGAATCTTCTTTCGGACGGTGATGAACTTGCCGGTCTGCTTCTGGCCCATCGTGGGCCTGCTGGCCGTGCGGTCCTTGCAGGGCACCTGCCGCGATGCGCATGCCCCCATCAGCAACATCATGCCCACGGAGACGAACAGCTTCAGTGTGTGTCGATTCATGTTTTACCCAGAGGAAATTGGTTGTGATGGGTAAAACGGGTGTACATCAAAAACGGCTTATTCATGAATCAACCCGGAGGGATGAGCCAGCGGTCCGTGATTGAACATGCCATGGCGCTCCAAGGCGCGATGTCTGGCCATGACCTACCACGGACGAATGGTGGTTCCCCATACGTACAAGACTGTTTCCAGTGGACGTTTCCCGGGGCGCGACAGGATGTCGTTGATGCCCATCTCTCGTGCCGCGTTCACCAGGTGGGCATGCCACGTGCCATGCGTGTCGGAGAGTCGCGTCGCGGCGATGGCCAGCGCGCTCGCGCCCACGGAGTAGCCGCCAAAGACGAGCGGACCGCTGGCGGAGTCCTCCTTCCCCTTCACTCCGCGAGGCCACTCCCGGCAGGCCGCCAGCGGTAGGAGCGAGCCCGCGGGCCGAGCGCAGTAGTCCCGCACCAGGGTGGCGGTGAAGGTTCCCGCGGCGGGATGCTCGGCCATGGCGAGGAAGGCGCCCGTCCACGCGAGCGTGGTGGCCCGTTGCGTACGTTCCACGACGAGTCCCTTCGCGTCGACCTGAGTGGGAAAGCCCGAGGGCAGGGCGGACAGTTCCACCAGTCGCGCGATGAGCCGCTCTGCCGCGGCCTCGGAGGGCGCATGGCCTCGCAGCCGGCCATGGAGCAGCAGGGCCGCGGCGGCCGGCGCGCTGTCACACGGCCAGATGGAGGTACTGAAGCTGGGCAGTAGCAACTGGTGTTCGAGCGCCTTCACGACCTGGCTGGCCAGGGCATCGAAGAGCGCCGTGGACGCAGCGTCCTGCATGCCCGCGCGTTCGATGCCCGCGAGCATCAGCAGCACGTAGCCCCGGTAGAGGATGCTCCGTGGCAGGGCGTGGCCCAGGACGACGTCCGTCCCACCGCGCATGAAGGGGGCCCTGGCCCGTCCCAGCGCGTCCGCGAGGAGCGCATGCAGTCGTCGCTGCGTGTCTGGCAGGGGATGGCCGTCCAGCGCCGCCTGAACGAGGATGAAGGACAGGTGGCCATCGCAGAGGAGCTGTGACTCGACGAAGCGGCGCTTCGCATCACCGAGCAACGTCGTCTCGCACCCCTCGCCGAGGATGCGCTGTTCCAGTGCGTCCAGCGCGGGTGCGGAGAGCTGTCCGTGTCCCTGGGATGCGGAAGGAGGACGGGGCGGCGCATGGTCGCTACCTGCCGGGCCCTCCGTTCTTGCGCTGCCGGCCAGGCATGCACAGAGCGCCAGAAGGGGAAGGCCCGTCCGGCGGAAGCGGGCGTAGGTGGGTCGTGGCATGGGCGGAGAGCTGAGCACGCACGCGTCCGCCAAGGTCATCCGGTGGGCTCGGTGGTCGCCAGGACAGGCCCAGCGGTTTCTATTCGCGCGTGGAGGGTCGCGGGTTCCAGAGGGGCGCGGCCAGTTCACCAGTCCACGCTGAAGGGACGTCATGGGTTGCCCTTGAGGTCAGAGCCTTCAGATTGGCAGTGGAGGTTGCGTGTGCATGGCGCTTCAGCCCGAGGTGAGCCGGTGGGAGGTCACGCCTTCGGAGGCGGTGGAGCTGCAGCGCCGGCTGCGTGAGCAACTGGTGCTCCGGCCGCCCCCTGGGCTGAAGGTGGAGCGCATCGCGGGCGCGGACATCTCCACGGAGAAGGGGAAGGACACCGGCTTTGGTGGGTTCGTCGTCCTGGACGTGGAGACGTTGGCGCCGGTGGCCCAGTCTGGGGCCGCGGTGACGTTGCACTTTCCCTACGTGCCGGGCCTGCTGTCCTTTCGCGAGCTGCCCATCATCGCCGCTGCCTGGGAGCGGCTCACGGTGCGCCCCGATGTGGTCATCTTCGATGGACAAGGCACCGCCCATCCCCGGCGCATGGGGATTGCGTGTCACGGAGGGTTGCTGTTCGGCGTGCCCTCCATCGGCTGCGCCAAGTCCCTGCTGGTGGGGACGCACGGACCGCTGGGCGAGGCGAGAGGCTCCACCGCGCCCCTCATGCACCGGGGCGAGGTCGTGGGCATGGCGGTGCGCACGCGCAAGGGCGTGCAGCCCGTCTACGTGTCCCCGGGCCACCTGATGGACCTGCCCACGGCGGTGGAGCTGGTGCTCAAGGTGAGCCCGAAGTACCGCGAGCCGGAGACCACGCGGCATGCGCACCGGCTGGTCAACGCACTCCGTCGCGCGGACGGAGAGGCCGCCGAACTGGAGTAGGTGCCCGGCCCCTGATTTTGACCGCCGTCCCAACCGACTCTATGTCCGGAGGTGGCTCCATCGCTTGGGGCCTCAAGGAACGGCGGCTCGGGCGTCTGTCTCCCTGGCCGTCCTTCCCGCCAGCCCGTACTGGCGGTAGCACCTCAGGCCGCGAAAAGGGGCTGGGGTCAGGGCGGGAGATGTCATTGGGAGCGCCAATGCGGAGGTTGTCGTCACCTTGGAGTGAGCTGGCGTCGCATTACGCCGTGGTGGTGGTGGGCTCGGGGTATGGAGGGGCCATCACCGCCAGCCGGTTGGCACGCGCGGGCCAGCAGGTCTGTGTCCTGGAGCGAGGCCGGGAGCTCCTGCCCGGTGACTACCCACGCACGGACGCCGAGTTCATGTCCGAGTTCCAGGTTCACTTCGACCCCGAGGCCGCCGCCGACGTGGGCAGTCCGACGGCCTTGTTCGAGCTCCACCGGGGCGGGGACGTCTCCGTCGTCACGGGCTGCGGCCTGGGTGGGACGTCGCTCATCAATGCCAACGTGGCCATGCGGCCGGACCCTCGGGTGTTTCTGGACGCACGTTGGCCGGACGCGTTCCGCGCCGACGTGGATGGCTTGCTGGAGGACGGCTTCGCCTGGGCCGAGCACATGCTGCGGCCGTTGCCCTATCCGGAGTCCGCGCCGCCGCTGGCCACGTTGTCGGCGCTGGCGAAATCGGCGGAGAAGCTGGGCGGCACCTTCCGCCGGCCGCCCCTGGCCGTCACCTTCGAGGAGGGCGTCAACGCCGCGGGGGTGCGTCAGGGCGCTTGCACGTTGTGCGGTGACTGCATGACGGGCTGCAACTTCGGCGCGAAGAACTCCGTGCTGATGAACTACCTGCCAGACGCGCACCGCCATGGGGCGAAGCTCTTCACCGAGGTGGGCGTGCGCTACCTGGCGCGCGAAGGTGCCCGGTGGCGCGTGTACTACCGGCCGATGAACGCCGGCCGCGAGCGCTTCGATGCGCCAGACCTGTGGTTGACCGCCGACCGCGTCATCCTCGCGGCGGGGACCATGGGCACCGCGGAGCTCCTGCTTCGCTCGAAGGCGCTGGGGCTGTCCCTCTCCGGGCGTCTGGGCCAGCGTTTCAGCAACAACGGGGACGTGATGGCGTTCGGCTACAACACGGACGTCCCTGTCCATGGCGTGGGTCTGGGCGAGGCGCCCTCCGCGGGGCGCGAGCCCGTGGGCCCCACCATCAGCGGTATCATCGATGACCGGGCCACGCTGCGGCAGGAAGACGGGATGATCATCGAGAACGGCGCGATTCCCGCCGCGCTCGCGCGTCCCGTGACGGCGCTGCTCGCCGCTGCGTCGGCCATCGCCGGGCAGGACACGGACCGGGGCGTCATCGACCGGGTTGGGGAACTGGCGCGCATCGCGGACAGTGCCGTGCGCGGGCCGTACCACGGGGCCATGCGCAACACGCAGACGTTCCTCGTGATGTCCCATGATGACGGCGCGGGTGAACTGCGCCTGTCGGGCGACCGGGTCCGCGTCCACTGGCCGGGCGCGGGGCGGCAGGCCGTCTTCACGCGGGTGGATGAACGCCTGCGCCGCGCCACGGAGGCGCTGGGCGGAACCTTCGTGCGCAACCCGCTCTGGAACAAGCTCACCGGCCACGAGCTTCTGTGTACCCATCCCCTGGGCGGGTGCGCCATGGGCGAGCGCGCGGAGGAGGGCGTGGTGGACCACGAGGGCCGCGTCTTCGCGGGGCCCGAGGGCACGGAGGTCCACGAGGGCCTCTACGTCAGCGACGGCTCCGTGATTCCGAGGCCACTGGGCATCAACCCGCTGCTCACCATCTCCGCGGTGGCGGAGCGCACCGTGGCGCTGATGGCCCGGCGGCACGGTTGGAGCGTGGACTACTCGCCGGTTCCGGAGGCCCCGGGGCCGCAGCCCACGCAGCCCCTGGCCGTGCAGTTCACCGAGACCATGTACGGCTACATCTCCGCGGGGGCCGACGAGGACTTCCTGCGAGCCGGGGACCCCGCGCGCAGGGACACGTCGCCGTTTCGCTTCATCGTCACGGTGGACTCACGGGACTTGGAGGAGACGCTCGCGCATCCGCTGCACCCCATGCAGCTGTCGGGTTGCGTGGTGGCGCCCGTGTTGTCCTCCCGTCCGATGACGGTGGAGCAGGGCGTGCTGCACCTGATGACCCACGAGGGCGCTCGTCCTGGCGGACGGCGGATGCGCTACCAACTTCCGCTGGTCTCAGAGTCCGGCGAGCGCTTCTTTGTCGACGGCTACAAGGACGTCCATGACGACGACGGTCCGGACCTGTGGGTGGATACCACGCGGCTCCTGGTGTCCATCTACCGTGGCGAGAACGCCTCGGGGCCCTGCATCTCCCGGGGTTACCTGCGGCTGAACGCCAAGGATTTCGCCGTGCAGCTCTCCACCCTGCGGGTGCTCCATGCCCAGGGCACGGTGCAGCGGCTGGCCGCGCTCGCCCGCTTCGGACGTTTCTTCTTCGGGGAACTCTTCGAGACGTACGTGCGCAGCAAGGCTGCGTAGCGAGCGGGGAGGCGGCGGCACGGACTTCGTGCCGCTGCGTCGTGCTCCTTATGGATGGCGTGGGCACCGTGAGGCGCACACGCCATTTCATGAAGGAAGGACAGCCCATGCCCAATGACCGTGAGCAGGGAAAGGGCGCTCCGCAGGGCAGCGAGCGTCAGACCAGCCGCCGGGATACACCCATCGAGGTCCGCAGGCGGCTGCGGCACGAGTCACGCACCAGCCAGACGTACACGGCCTTCATCAATCATCTGTGCGAGCGAGGCGGCATGTCACCCGCCGTGGCCGAGAAGGCCGCGGTGTCCGTCCTCTGCGCTTTGGAGCAGCGAATCCTCAGTGAGGAGGCAAGCGACCTGGAGGACCAGCTTCCTCGCAAGCTGACCCTGCTGCTGCACCGCTGTGAGAAGCACGAGGAAGAGCTGCCTCCCAAGTTCCACCGCGAGCACCTTCTGCGTCGGGTCGGGGAGGACCTGAGCCTTCACCCAGACGCGGTGGAGCCGGTGGTGCGCGCGGTGATGGATGCCGTCCGCCACCAGATAACCGAAGGGGAGTCCGAGGACGTCATGGGCCAGCTTCCGCCGGACATCCGCGACCTCTGGACGCGCACCGTCTGAAGACTCAAGCGAGGCCGCTGGGGGTATGGCGGATGCCAGAGGCGCTGCGAAGCGCCTCCGCCCACCATGGCTCGGCCGCCACCAGGACGTCCCGGCCTCGCAGCCGCGCCACCATGCCCTCGGGCGCCACGACGGAGAAGCGCAGGGGCTTCCCGAGCGCGGAGGTGAGCGCGGCCATGGTGCTCTCATCCTCGGCGGAGAAGCCGAGCGGACCGTCGGGGTGGCTGTGCGCCACCTCTTCAAGGACGTCACGCAGCCGCCAGATGGCTTCCCAGCGGGCGCGTGAGTCGGGCAGTTGATTCGGGCTGTCGGACGCGTCGCACCACAGCACTTCGCCGCCGTGGCCGATGAGCAGGCAGACCTCTCGTGTGGACATGGCCGTCTCCTCAGGCATGCCGGGTCACCACCAGGACATCCGTTTCAATGGCCTCGCGAATGACGGACGGTAGGCTCTCCAGCGTGACATCTCCGTCCGCACCGGCCAGGCAGATGCCTGCGTCCAGGACCTGGAGCGAGTCCGCCGCGACGATGGAGACGAAGCGCTCCCCCATGAAGGCATACGTCACCTCCAGCCGCTGGCCCGCCAGCCGCCGCAAGTCCAGCGGACGCGCGCCCGCGTTCATCAACGCCTGCTGCGCGCGCTGCATGCCATCCTCCCTCGGATTCCCGCGGACGCCCCGCGACTCCAGACGGGCGATGCGCCGCTGGGCTTCCGCAATCAATTCCGCGGACCGGGCCCGTCGCTCGGCGTACTCTCGCTCCTGTTGCGTCCGTGCCGTCTGGGCTTCACGTTCATGGTGCAGACGACGCAGGCAATCCTCCGCCGGAACGCGGCCGCCCTCCGCCACCGCGAGTATCCGGCCTCGGACCTCGGCGGGTGCGAAGCGGATGCCCAGGTCGCGCGAGACACGCTCCAGCAGGGCGTAGCCAAACGCGGCCCGCAGGGGGGCGCTCACGCCCCGAATGTGGGCGAGGGGTTGGTTCTGCTCCAGCGCGAGGCGTGCCGCGCCCTCGGCTTCGCTTTCGAAATCCTCGCCTTCGAAGAGCAGGGCGCCGTCAAACCATCGGCGCGCACTCACCGGCGCCAGGCGCGGCGGCTCCTCCTCCGGCATCAACTCCAGGGGCTCCGCCACGGCGCCTTCTCGCACCAGCCGGCGTCCCCAGGCATGTCCCCGCACGCGCGGCAGCGCCTCCATGCACTCAGGCTCGGAGGGTTCACGCGGCGTGGCGTCTCGTCCCTTCACATCGAAGCGCCACCACCCCGGGGTGACCGGGGTGGTGACACGGAGGCGTCGCGAGGCGGAATCGACGGTGCCACCGCCCAGATACGGCAGCACCACCGACTCCACCTTCCCGAGGAACTTCCGGTAGTCCACGACGCCTCCTCTTTCCTCACTGCGTTGGCTTCACGCCACCTTCAGCAGCGGCGTGCGCATCACCCGCTCCACCCAGCCGGACTGGGCGGTTCCGGGCAGCGTGGGCGCATCCATCAGCGCCTTGAGCACCCGGGGGACCTGGTACGGGTCCTCGAACTGGTCCACGTTCACTTCGCTGAAGGGCACTCGCAGCTGCGCGGCGCAGGTTCGAACCGTCGAGCCCCGCGCATGTGCCACCGACACCAGCAGGGCCATCGCCGACACCGGGATGCGGAGGTCACGGAATGCCCGGGCGAACTGGTCGCCTGCCTCTCCGGCCTCGTCTCCCACCACGATGACCACCAGCTTCGCGTCCTCCGGCACGCGAACGCCGTCACGATGCAACGCGTGCAGCGCGGACGCGTGCACCGTTCCTCCCGACGCCCGCAGCCCCGCCAGCATGTGCTGGACGGCGATGCGGTTGGCGGCCTTTGGACGCAGCACCGTGCCCAGGGTGTCGAACGCGGCGATGTGCAGCTTGTCCATCGGGAAGCCCGCGAGGATGCGCGACAGCGCCTCCTTCGAACTCTCGATGGCCCCCTCCATGGAGCCCGACTTGTCGATGAGGAACATCACCCGCACGTCGGTCTCCGCCGTCGCCTCCGCCACTGCCTGCCGTGCCGCGTTGTCGCTGGCCTCCTCCAGCTTGCGTCGCAGCACCTCGCTGCGGACGTTCTTCGCGATGTTCAGCGCCCGCTGGTCCGTGGCCGTGTGCACTGCCTTCTCCCAACGCGCGCGGATGGCCGGGTCCGTCAGCAGGCCCAGCTCCTCGAGCGTGGGCGTCATCAGCCGCAGGTCACGGTCCGACAGCGAGGGCAACAGCGCCGCCATGATGGCCGGCGTGAGACCCACGTCCTTCGGCAGCCGGCCCACGACCTCCTTGTAGGAGAGGCGCTCCAGGTCGATCCACTCGCAGATTTCCGCCTCCGACAGGCCGTCGAAGCGCTCGCGCTTGACCAGCGTCAGCCCATTCAGGCCCACCTCGCGGTGGCCCTGCGCGGACTGCTTCTGCTTCCAGCCAAGCACCTCGAAGAAGCCCTGCGCGCGCGGCTTGTAGCCGGCCTTGCGCGCCAGCTTCTTCAGCGTCTCCTTGTAGCCCGCCTTCACCAGACCCTGGAGCATGGGCATGTTGGCCTCACGCGCCGCCAGCCACTTCGACGCCACGCGCTTCCAGCGGCCCAGCGGCGCCTTTCGGGACGCTGGGTCACCAAAGCCCGCCTCGCGGTTGAGTTGAGCGATCTCCGGATGCTCCAGCAGCTCCGCCACGCGCAGCACCGCCTTGGGCGTGAGCATGCGCATCGACTTGCGCTCGTAGTGGAGCACCATCGCCTCGCCGATGGCTCGCCAGTCGTCGTCGTGGAAGGCCACGCCGCCGTGCTCATCGCGCACGGGCTGGCCCGCGTGCTCCTGCACCAGCATGAGCGCGCACGTCGCGACCTTGAGGTCGCGCCAGTCCGTCTGGGTCAGCGCGTACGACGCGAAGTGAGCCATCAACTCGGCGTTGAGCCGGTAGATGTCCAGGAGCTGCCGGTAGAGCTTCACTGCGGCGGGAACGAAGAGGCCCGGCTTCACCGGGCGCCCCTTTTCACGCTGGAACGGCGTGGCGTGCGCCGCCGCGTGCCAGGTGCCATTCACATCCAGGCCAGGCCGGTTGTGCCACAGGTGGGCGGAGCCTCCGAGCACCAGGTCCAGCAGGCGCTCGGCGGGACCGCGCTGCGACTCGGGCAGCAGCGCGTTCGGGTTCTGCGTCTGGGTCGTCATGGTGTCTCCCTTGGGACGTGCCGCGGGTCAGGCGCGGGGCGGACCACTCGCGACGAGGCGAGCGGAGTGCACCGCGCGTGGACGCACGGGTGCCTTGCGCTTCAGCGAAGGCGGCCCATGCGAAGTCAGAATGTGGAGGAAAGGGTGCGCCCGAGTGACGAGGCCATTCTTGGATTAACGGTCCCAGTGCTCTACCGCTGAGCTACGGAGCCACGAATGGCTCCGGCGGGATTCGAACCCGCGACAGCTGTATGGCGTGTTGGGCCCCGTCGGCCGGGCGCGAAATTGATTACGAGAAGACGGACACGTCGCCGTGGACCGGAATCCGGGCCACGTCCTTGCCGCCCCGGTATGTACTCCGGGCCGGCACCGAGACGAGCTCCCAGGTAGGGAGTACCACCGCTGTCAGCGACCGTCCGTAGACGCACCCGGTGTCGATACCCACCGCGTGCTCGGTGACGAGCGGCGCGTCGAAGACGGTGTGGCCGAAGATGACCCGCTCCGGCCCCTTCCAGTGGTGCGTCCAGAAGGTCCAGCCTTCAGGCGCCTTGGATGGCCAGTAGCTCTTGGCCGCTGGGGGCCGGATGCACTGGGCATGGAGCAGGTGGTACGGGTCCTGTTTCTCGACAGGGATGTCCGGCAGCATGCCGGCGTGCACCACGATGGCGTTGTGCTCCGGCAGCCGCAGGTAGCGAGGCAGTTGTGCCATCCAGTCATAGTGCCCGGGTTCGAGCACCCGGCGCGTCTCGAGGTGGTCGGGATGCAACCGCTCGTCCGCCCGGTGGCGCTGCTGGAGGTGCTTCTCCTCGTGGTTGCCGAGGATGGCCTCGTGCCACATGGCCAGCTCCACGCACTCGCGGCGCTTCGGGCCGCGGTCCACCAGGTCACCCGCGAAGATGATCCGGTCGCTGGAGGTCGCGCCCACCTTGTCGAGCAGCTCCACGGCTTCGTCGTAACAGCCGTGAAGGTCTCCGATGACGATGGTGCGGCGGGACATGACGCGAATCCTCAAGAAGGGAAAGTTGAGCGCCCGAGTGAAGAAGCCAGTTGGCTGATTCCAGGATCAGTGACGGACCACCCGTCGGCACATGCCCATGGGGCATATGTGTGGAGTCGAACCACGGCTTGTAGGGCCGCTTCGGCCGGGCGCTCGAAAGCGATGGGGGCGAAGACGCAGGCCCCCGCTGTTCCTGACAGGTGATTTTCCGGGGCCCGGTTCCTGACGCCTGCTCTATAAATCCCGTCAGGAACGCCACGCGGCTTTCGTCCGACTTCGCGGGTGCCAATTGTCCGGTGATTCCGCCTGGTTGGCGCTCCCTGCTTGTCTCGGAGGCTGCCTGCGGATGCCAACGTGGTACCTTGCCGCGCCACATCCCCGTAACCCAACATCCCGGGGCGACTTCCCCGGCGCAGCCCCCAGGTCCTTCCGGTGTACGAGCAGCTCACGGATGACGAATTGTTCGCGGAGGTGGTCCGCCGCCGCGCCACTGGCGAGCCCGTTGGAGGCCCGCTCGGGGCGTTGGTGCAGCGGTGGGCCCGACCCTCGCGGTACGTCATCAGCAAGATTCAGGCGAGCTACGGCCGTGGTTCCCCAGCGGACGCGGACGAGCTCTTCCAGGACGCGGTCGGGAAGTTCATCGACCGGGGTCTGGACCAGTTCCGCGGCGTGTCGGAGCAGATGCCCGGCCGGAGCGCGTCTCCCAAGACGTTCTTCCTGCGCATCGTCAAGCACGTGGCCATCGACTTCTACCGGAAGCACCGCGAGGAGCTCGCGGCGCCTCCTTCGGACCCCGATGACGCCATGGAAGAGCCACCCTCCGAGGTGGCTCGCGCCGTCGAGTTCGGGAAGCGGCGTGAAGAGCGCGCCGAAGCCCAGGAGCTGTATTGGGCGGCATTTGCCCGCCTCCAGCAGGAGCACCCGAAGGAAGCTTCGGCTTGGGACCTGTACCACCACGAAGACGTCGAGGATCACGAAGAATGTGCCCGGCGCCTGAACATCACCGTGGTGAACAGCTACAAGCGCGTCAGCCGGGCCCAGGCCTACCTCAAGCTCTACCTGCTGGACCTTCATCGCGAGTCGCATGGGGAGGAAGCGTGAGCCGCCTCCTTCCCCGCCACACCCGGGGTACCCAGGAGGAATGAACCCATGATTGTTGGAGATACGCTGTCCCGCTATTCCGCCCGCCGCTCGCAGCTTCTGTCGGGCACGGCTTCTCCCGGTGAAGTTCTCGAGGCGGCGGGTGACCTGCTGCGCCGCCGCTCCCGGTTGGAGACCGAAGGTGTGGACGCCGCCCTGCGGGGCCTGGGTCGACCTCAGGTGGAAGCCTGGTTGAAGTCGCAGAAGCCGCAGTCGCTGCAACCGGTGCTGCTGAGGGCCGCGGAAGAAGCTGTCGAGGTGGCGCTCGACGGCGGCGAAGAGGCGGACATGTGGCGGGCCTCCGCGCTGGAGGGACTTTCCGCTCGCGACCGGGCCTCCTCCGCCGCACACGCCCTGGCCGTCTGGGAGGGCTTTCACGGGGCCCTCGACGGCGAGTCCGCGCAGCTTCGAGACCGCTTTCTCGCCGCGCTCCAGAGTCTGGACTCAGCACTCCGTCCCCGAGCGCGTTGGTTCATCCCACTCAATCCGCAGCGCCGGCAGGAGCGCGACCTCCTCGAGCCCGCCGAGCAGGACGCCGCCTGGTGGTTCTCCGCGCGCGCCGGCTGCGATGACCTGGTCGCCACCTGGACGGCCACTCCCCAGACGCTGACGGCCCACCTTCAGGAATGCGACGCATGCCGCGCGGACATGGCGGATGCCGCGCCCGTGGACATGCCTCCCCGCCGGCACCTCACCGCGGACGACCTCTGGCGCCTCGACATGGGGCTGCTGTCCGAGGACGAGCGGACCCGGCTGGATGCGCACACGGCGCGCTGCGGCGAGTGTGCCCAGGCCGTGCTGGCGCTGGACGAGGGCGAGGCGGCCATCGAAGAGGCGCTGGACATGGAGGAGGACGGGACGGTAGCCCGCTCCGCGCGCACCTCGCGCGCGCCTGTCTCCCACCGCGCTCACGCCGCCCGCCTGCCGGAGCAGCGCGAGGTGCTGGATGAGCGCCGCGACTTTCGCGTGGTGCTGGTGCGTGAGCGTCAGCGCGTGCGCCTGCTGGTGCAGCCCCTGACTGGACGGACCGTGACGGCGGCGGTGTTCCTGAGCCCCGGCCGTCCCTCGCTCAAGCCGGCCCATGGGCCGGAGGGCATCGCCTTTGATTTGACGTCCGCGTCGTCCACCGGCGCGCGCTCTGCCCACCTGTCCGTGCAGGCGGGGAGCGAAACCCTGGAGCGCGACTTCGCCTTCTGACGGGAGGTCCCCGTTTCACGCCGGGGCCCGTGGTCACGGGCCCTCCGCGCTCACGGTGACATGGGGATTGCGGTCCGCTGCGTGTCGAGCGCCTGACGGCTGCGCACGGGGGGCTGCGGAATGGGAATGCTCCCCGCCGGCAACGTGGGGCTGAAGCCATTCACCAGGAGGGCGATGATGAGCTGCGCGTTGGGTGGGCGGGTGCCGAGCGCCGCGCCGCAGATGTCCAATTGGTCCAGCACCCGGGGGCCCTCGGTGCGCTGGTAGCGGTTGCACGTGGCGCCCACCTGCGGGTCCAGGTGTCGCGCCATCTCGCGCATGTTGCGGCCCCAGCGCATGGTGAGCTTCTCTGGCGTGAGCTGGATGTTGACGGGCTCCTCACCCCACGTCCCCTCGATGAGGGTGCGCCGTCCACCGGCCTTCAGCTTCAGCTCGAGCGCGCGCTGTCCCAGCGTGCCCGTCACCGCGATGCCGTGCTCGTAGACCTCCTCGCCGAGGATGCTCACCCAGACGCCGTCCTTGCGCCGGGTGTACGGCTTGTCCGCGGCGATGCGGCCGTGGTTGAACCAGACGTCGCCCACGCGGCCCAGTGGCAGTTGGTCGTTCTTCGCCACCGGCGCGGGTTCGTCCTCCAGTCCTGAAGGCCCGGCCGCGGCCACCACCGGCCGTGAGGCCAGCAGGTCCGTCACCGGCACGGACGTGTCGACGATCTCGAAGCGCACGCCGTCCAGCCAGGCCTGTCCCGTGCCGCTCATGATGAGGCCGGCCATGATGGTGGTGGCTTCCTTCGGGACGTCCAGCACCACGTCGTAGCGCTTGCAGCCCGCGGTGCCCACCAGGGCGCGCGACTGCATGTTGTCGAAGGCCAGGGGCTGCTTCGGGTCGGGCCCTTCCACGCGCATCCACAGGCCAGCCCAGCCCTCCACGTCCTTGATGCGGAGCGCGCCGGAGAAGCGCAGCCGCTTGCCCCGAAAGTCGTGCGCGCCGAAGGCCTGCATGAAGGTGCCGTAGCCATTCTCATCCGGCGACAGCGAGCGGAGGTAGGCGCTGCGGTTGCCTTCGCACGTGGCGCTGCTGTCCACGCCGGCCTCGTAGCGCTTGGGGGCGCTCTCCGTCACATACCAGCCGACTGGCAACTTCTGGGCGCCTTCCGACGGCTGCGCACCGGCCCCGGTGGAGGCCAGCGCGAGCAGAAGGGCGGCGAGTTTCTTCCGGAAGTCCATGACGGGAATCCTCACAGCGACACGGGGCGGCGCGCGCTCAGCGCACCCTCGGGGAGGCCAGTGCGGGCCTCATAGCGCGGGACTTCACCCGTGCCCCAGGGATATTGGACGAGCAGCCCACGCTCCTCGGCCGCCTGGGTGCAGGAAGCCTGTGTGGCCAGGTCCGGGCACGCCACGACGATGGACTGAGGCTCGGCGACCTCCGTCTCCAATTCCACCGAGGGCGGCTCGACATGAAGGGCCAGCGTCCTGGGCGCGTCGGAAGTTTGCCGTCCACCGGGCAACACGACGAAGGCCCAGGCCGCCGCCGCGGCCAGTGCGGCACCGGCCAGGCCGGCCGTGAGACGTCGAGTCTCCCAGCGGGCCGGGCGGAGGACGTGGACGGCGGGCGCATAGGTGTTGGCGACTTCGTGGAGTTGCTCCGACAGCAGGGCTTCTTCCTGGAGCAGGCGGGCGCACGGATCACATTCCAGCGTGTGCGCCTCAAGGCTCGCGGCCTTCTCTGGTGCCAGCGCCCCCAGGATGTACTGCTCCGCGGAGTCGCGGGTGAGGTGGGGCTTAAGCATGGGTTTCCTCCTCGAGCGCGGTGCGCAGCTTCTTGCGGACCTCGCACAGGATTTGCCGCACGCGCTGGACCGACAGGCCAACGCGTGAGGCGACTTCGGCATGAGGGAGTTCCTGGCCGTCACAGGCCAGGAGGAAGACGTTTCGTGCGCTGGGAGACACCTGCGCCAGCGCGGCATGGGCACGGGAGAGTTGCTCCTCGGACAGCAGGCGCCGCTCGGCGGACACCGACGGGTCCACCGGGTGGTGACGCTCCGGCAGTTCATCCACCGCCCCGGCAATGGACTCGCGACGGGCCCGTCGTGCGTCGTCCGCGGCCAGGAAGGCCGCCTGGGTGAGGGCGAGGTTGGGCAGGCGAAGCTCCGTCAGCAGCCCGCGCTGCTGTTGCTGGATGAGCCGCGCCCAGGTCTCCTGGGCCAGCTCTTGCGCCCGGTCCACCCGGACGCCACGTGCGAGCAGCGATACCACGACCCGCCGGTGATGGCGTGCGACCAGCGCGTCCCAGGCCGCCCTCTCACCCGCCAGGGCGCGCCGCGCGAGGAGGGCTTCGTCCTCCCCGGGTGCCGTCGCCTCGGCCGGCTCGTCGGCTTCCTTTGACAATCGCAGCGTCGTCATCCGCAGGCCCTGCACGGCTGCACTCATGCCGTCTTCCCGTCGCTCAGAGGCGTCCGGGGAGCACGCCTGCTCCCCAGTGTCCCCAGAACGTGTGTCCGGCGCGGACATATCGATGGGGGCAGGGAAGATGTGGGGCGGGGTGGGCAAGGGTCAGTTGACGGCGGGACTGTCTCCCGACGCCCAGCGGAGGTTGGAGAGCTTCACCACGCCCTGGCAGCGGCCGCACACACGGCCTTCACCGTCGTACACCCGGGCGGTGGCGAAGAGGAGGGACACCGTCTGGCTGTCGATTTCAGACTCCACGCGCAGACTGTCGCCGGTGACAGCGCGCTCGAAGCTCATGGACAACTGCACGGTGGCGCAGCGCCGGCCTGGGTCCACCAGGGCGCCGGTGCAGCCCACGGCGTAGTCGAAGAGGGCGGCGAGGATGCCTCCGTTGACGGCGCTGGCACTGCCGGCGCCGCCCCGGTGTTCGGGCCGAAGTTCGGGGATGGTGACGACCACCTTCCGGCCTTCCGGGAAGCTGAGTTGCGCGCCGAAGAGGCGCAGGGTGAGGCTCTGGGAGAACTGCTCGGCGTAACGGTCCAGGTCAGCCTGGGAAGGCCTCGTAGGGGCGCCGGACGTGGAGTCGGACATGGAGGCGCACCATTATATAAGCGCACCACATGCCTTGGGGGCCGGGCGGCCGGGCGGGACTGCGGAAGGGCGCCCATTGGTGGGGGAAAGACGTTAGAAGCATGGGTTCCCTCCCGAATGTCTCCCGCGAACCCACACGAATCCGCCCTCCTCGAAGACCTCAATGCGCCACAGCGCGAGGCCGTGTTGCATGGTGACGGCCCCCTGCTCGTCCTGTCAGGGGCGGGCAGCGGCAAGACGCGCGTCATCACCCGGCGCGTGGCGTATCTGGTGAAGGTCCACAACGTCTACCCGTGGCGCATCCTGGCCGTCACCTTCACCAACAAGGCGGCGCGGGAGATGCGCGAGCGCCTGGTGCACTTGCTGGGGGCCCAGGCGAACGAGCTGGTGGTGAGCACCTTCCACTCGGCGGCGGCGCAGATTCTCCGCCGCGAGGCGGAGCACGTGGGGCTCACCCGCTCCTTCGTCATCTACGACGACTCGGACCAGCTCAACGTGGTGAAGCGCGCCATGCGCGAGGCGGGCATCGAGTCCATGCAGCCGCGCGAAATCCTCCACCGCATCGACCAGGAGAAGAACGCGGCCCGGCTGCCGGAGCACATGCAGGTCGCGCCCGGCGACGAGCGGGGCCAACTGGTGCGCAAGGTGTACGCGGCCTACCAGGAGCGGCTGCGCGCGGCCAACGCGGTGGACTTCGGAGACCTGCTGCTCCTGCTGGTGACGCTGTTCCGCACCCGGCCGGACGTGCTGGAGAACTACCGGCGCCGCTTCCATCACGTGATGGTGGATGAGTTCCAGGACACCAACCCGGTGCAGTACGCGCTGCTGAAGCAGCTGGCGCCGCCCCCTTCCGCCAACCTGGTGGTGGTGGGAGACGACGACCAGTCCATCTACCGGTGGCGTGGCGCGGACGTGGACAACATCCTCGGCTTCCCGCGGCAGTACCCCGGCGCGAAGGTGGTGAAGCTGGAGCAGAACTACCGCTCCGACCAGAACATCCTGGACGCGGCGCACGAGGTCATCCGAAAGAACACGCGGCGCATGGAGAAGAAGCTCTGGTCCGAGCGCCAGCGGGGCCAGACGCTCAACCTGATGCTCAACCGCGATGAGCGGGCCGAGGGGCAGGAGGTGGCGCGGCAGATTCTGGCGCTGCAGCGGGAGGGCTTCATCAAGCTCTCCAGCATGGCGGTGTTCTACCGGGCCAATGCGCAGAGCCGCGTGCTGGAAGAGGCGCTGCGCCTGGCGCGCGTCCCGTACACCCTGGTGAGCGGACGCAGCTTCTACGACCGGGCGGAAGTGCGGGATGCCTCCGCGTATCTGCGGCTGATGGTGAACCCGCGCTCGGACGCGGACCTGCTGCGCATCATCAACATCCCGGCGCGTGGCATCGGCGATACCACGGTGGAGCGGGTGACGGACTTCGCCAATTCGCGCGGCGTGAGCCTCTACGAGGCCTTGTCCCAGCCGGAGCAGATTCCCGCGCTCAATGGTGCCGCGGTGAAGCGGCTCAAGGGCTTCCGCAACCTGCTGGAGTCCCTGACGGCCTTCGCCCAGACGAACGAGGAAGCAGCGGGCGCGGTGGACCAGATGCTGCGCGAGACGAAGCTGGTGGAGACGCTTCAGGCCGAGGGCAGCGACGAGTCTCAGACGCGCGCGGAGAACCTCCGCGAGTTCCTGGGCGCGGCGCAGGAGTTCGACCTGAACCGGGCCGCCGCGGCGGTGGCGGCCGCGGCGAATCCCCCCAGCGACGTTCCTCCCGAAGTGGACGCGGCCCCGCTGACGGCGGACGTGCCGGCGCTGCAGGCTTTCCTGGAGCAGATTTCGCTGGTGGGCGAGGCGGACGCGGAGGTGGGCGAGGGCCGGGTGGCGCTGATGACGCTGCACGCGGCCAAGGGCCTGGAGTTCGACGCCGTCTTCCTCACCGGCATGGAGGAGAACGTCTTCCCGCACTCGCGCGCGGTGAAGTCGGAGTCCACGTTCCTGAACGAGGTCGCCTCGACGGATGGGGAGCCCTCGGAGGAGATGGCCGAGGAGCGGCGCCTCTGCTACGTGGGCTTCACGCGTGCGCGAAAGCGGCTCTTCGTGAGCCTGGCGCAGTGCCGCTCGCTGTTCGGTGAGCTGCGCTACAACGCGCCCAGCCGCTTCCTGCGGGACGTGCCGCCGGCGCTGTTCGGCATCAGCGAGCAGGAAGTCCCCGAAGCGCCTCGACCCATGGTGCCCTCGACGCCGCGCAAGCGGACCTGGGATGAGGACGACGGGCCGCGCATCGACCGCTCGTACTCGCAGGCGTCGGACATGGACGGCGTGGGCGGGGACGTGCGCGGCATGCGCGTGCGCCACGAGCAGTTCGGCGTGGGCCGCGTGGTGTCCGCGGACGGCAACGGCCCCAACGCGAAGGTGACGGTGGAGTTCGGCGGAGGCGTGGGCCTCAAGCGCATCATCGCCCGTTTCCTGATACCGGGCTGAGAAGGGGTCACCCGAGTGGACAAGCCGGTTTGGAGACTTGTCAGCTTGAAGGCTGGTGCCGTCGACCACTTGGCTACCCCTCCTCGCGGAGGGGGCTGGATTCGAACCAGCGAAGTCCTAAGCGTGTAGGGCCTGTCCGGCCGGGTGTGGTGGGAGTGACGAAAGAAAGCCCGCGCGCCTGACAGGGCGAATGCGCTGGTGGCAGAGTCCGGCGCGTGAGACTCGCCTCGCTGACCTGGTGCCTCCTGCTGGTGTGGTGTGGCTTCGGCTGTTCGCGAAGCTTCTCCTCGCAGGACCTCGGTGTGCAGTACGAGCCGCCCTCGGGCATGGGCCTGCGCTCTGTGGCGGCCGGGCCCCCGGCGCTGGCCCGCTTTGACGGGGGATTGGAGCTGCGCTCGGTGCGCGGCGCGGCGCCCGCCCTGGATGCGGGGCCGGAGGCCGTGCTGGCGGCGGGGTTGAAGGCGCCCGGAAAGTTGCTCCAGGACACGGAGGGCACGCTCCCGGCGGGGCCCGTGGCGCGCTACGAATTCTCACAGACGGGCGGCTCGCGCACGCTGGTGTACTTTGTGCCCAGGAAGGACGGCTTCGTGCTGGTCACCTTCTCCGCGCCCGAGCGTGACTACGGCGCGCTGTCCGCCCGCGTGGAGCGCTCGCTGTCGACGCTGCGGACGTGGTGAGTCCCGCGACGGTGTCCTGACGGAGGGCGGCTCAAGGGTCGGTCTTGCGCAGCCGCCATGACAGCACGCGTCCGTCCAGGCCCAGGACGATGACCTGGTCACCCAGCACCACGGGGCGGGTGCGCAGCGGCGTATCCGCGCGGACCGAGAAGGCCTGTGCCCAGGTCGCCGAGTTCAACGCGATGAGCCGTCCCTGACGCCCGCTGGTGGGCACCAGAAGCAGGTCCTCCCGCACCGGTGTCACCTCCGAGACGAGCGGGTCGGGCAGCGTGACGCGCGCCACCTCCTTTCCGTCCGAAGGGGACAGGCCGACGAGCGCGGAGGCCTCCCCAGCCGTGCCGACCCACACCGTTCCCAGCGCCAGCGACGGGGGACTGCTCAGGGCCTCCGCGGGGGCCTGCTCCCACAGGGACGTGCCGTCCCCGAGCCGCAGCGCCAGGACGTGGCCCTGGCGGGTGCTCACGTAGAGTGTGTCCTGCCACAACGTCATCCCCAGCACGTCCTGGATGTTCCGCTGCCAGCGCTTCGCCCCATCCTGGGTGGCCAGGGCCATCAGCCCGGCGTCACCGAGCGCCACCACCAGCAAGCCGTCCTGGAGGACCGGCACGGGATATCCGCGGGGCGCGGCCGTCGGCTCGGGCATTCCGGGTGGGGGGCGCTCCCAGTCCGTCTTTCCCGTGTCCGTGAAGAGGGAGCGGACGGCCCCATCCGGCGCGACGAGGAAGACGAATTTCCCCTCCGCATCCGCCACAGGTGCGGTAAGGACGGGGGGCTCTCCGGTGAGGCGCCATTGTACCGCGCCATCCGCGAGAGTCAGCCGGACCAGGTCTCCGCCCACCGTCCCGGCGATGACGCTGTCTCCCAGCAGGGCAGGGCGTGTGGCCACCTCCCGGTCCATGGCGGCCCGCCAGGCGACTCGGCCGCTCCGCTCCAGGCGGACGACGGTGCCGGCCTCATTGGCGGTGAGGACGCCGTCCGGCAGGGCCACCAGCCCCGCTCGAGACGAGGCGTCCGTGGAATGGCGGAAGTCGCTCGTCGCGGGTTCCCGGCACCCCATGACGGCCACCAGTGTCAGCGCCAGGGCGGGCAGCAAGGGCGTGCATGGACAGGCGCGAGACGACATGGTTTGGAGGATGGCGCAAGGAAGGAACTTGGACCATGCCTACCATTCGTGATGACGAGATTCCCAGCGCCACCGGCATTCCCTCGTCCGCCCGGCGGACGGACTTCGTGCCACCGCCCACCCTGGCGGTGACGGAAGAGCTGCTGCGCGCGCTGCCCAAGACGGACCTCCACTGCCACCTGGACGGGTCCATGCGCCTGAAGACCATCCTGGAGCTGGCCGAGCAGCAGAAAATCAAGCTGCTCGCCGACACCGAGGATGGCTTGGCCAAGGCCATCCACATGGGCGAGGTGTGCGAGAGCCTGGAGGAGTACCTCGTCGCCTTCGACGTGACGCTCTCCGTGCTCCAGACGGCCGAGTCCCTCTACCGCGCCGCCTACGAGCTGGCCGTGGACGCCGCCGCGGAGAACGTGCGCTGGCTGGAGGTCCGCTATTCGCCCGCGCTGCACCTGCAGAAGGGGCTGAAGATGACCACGGTCATCGACTCCGTGCTGGAGGGCCTGCGCGCCGCGAAGCGGGAGACGGGCATCAAGTGCGGCGTCATCGTCTGCGGCATCCGCCACATCAACCCGCAGACGTCCATGCGGCTGGCGGAGCTGGCGGTGGCCTACAAGAACCGCGGCGTCATCGGCTTCGACCTGGCCGGCGCGGAGGCGAGCTTCCCGGCGAAGGACCACCGGGACGCCTTCCAGCTCATCCTCAAGAACAACGTCAACTGCACCGCGCACGCGGGCGAGGCCTACGGACCCGAGTCCATCTCCCAGGCCATCCACAACCTGGGCGCGCACCGCATCGGCCACGGCACGCGGCTGCGCGAGGACGGGGACCTGCTCAACTACGTCAACGACCACCGCATCCCGCTGGAGGTGTGCCCCACCTCCAACGTGCAGACGGGCGCCGTGACGAGCCTGTCAGCGCACCCGCTGAAGTTCTACTTCGACTACGGCCTGCGGGTGACCATCAACACGGACAACCGCCTCATCACCGACACCACGGTGACCAAGGAGCTGTGGACGGCGCACTCCGCGCTGGGCCTGTCGCTGGAGGACCTGACCACCATCCTCGTCTCCGGCTTCAAGAGCGCCTTCCTCCCGTTCCGGGAGAAGCAGGACATGCTGCGGGCGGTGAACGAGGAGATCGCCCAGACGCTGGCGGCCTTCGACCAGAAGCGGCACCTGGTGAAGCAGCCCGCTTGATGACGTGACGTCCGGCGTCCCGGCCCCGTGCGAGGTGCAGTCGCCTCGCGGGGCCGGCGCCGGCCGCGAGGAGGTGGCACGTGGACCTGGAACTGGGTGGCAAGGTGGTACTGGTGACGGGTGGCTCGGAGGGGCTGGGGGCTGCGGTGGCCCGGCGGCTCGTCCGGGAGGGCGCGAAGGTGGCGCTCTGTGCCCGCGGGGCGGAGCGGCTGGAGGCCACCGCCGCGGCCCTGCGCGCCGAGGGTGGGGATGTGCTCACCGTCCAGGCCGACGTGTCACGTGCGTGGGAAGTGGAGCACTTCGTGGATGCCGCCCACGCGCGCTTCGGACGCATCGACGGGCTGGTGAACAACGCGGGCACCGCGGCGGGCCGGCCCTTCGCCTCGGTGAGTGACGCGGAGTGGGAGGCCGACCTCCAGCTCAAGGTCTTCGCGGCGATTCGTGCCTCGCGGCAGGCGCTGCCCTTCCTGAAGGAGTCGGGGAGCGGCGCCATCGTCAACGTGCTGGCCATCGCGGCGAAGACGCCGGGCGCAAACTCCACGCCGTCGTCGGTGTCTCGCGCGGCGGGGCTCGCCTTGACGAAGGCGCTGTCCAAGGAGTTGGGCCCCCACGCCATCCGGGTGAACGCGGTGCTGGTGGGCATCATCGAAAGTGGCCAGTGGGCGCGTCGTGCCAAGGAGGTGGGCAAGCCCGTGGAGTCCTTCCAGCAGGAGATGGCGCGTCACGCCGGAATTCCGCTGGGCCGGGTGGGGAAGGCGGAGGAGTTCGCGGACACCGTGGCCTTCTTGCTGTCACCCCGCGGTGGCTACATCAGCGGCGCGGCCATCAACGTGGATGGCGGCCTGTCCGCGGCCGTCTGATGTCCCTTCGTCAGGAACGGGCCGGGTGCCCGTGTGTGGACGGTGAAGACGGCTTCGCGCCGTCTGGCGACCGCGGCTGCTGACCCCAGGTCCCTCATCTCTCCGTCACGTCCCCCTGGCAGGTCCACGCAAAGGACCCCGGGGCATTCCTGAGTTGGGTCATGCAGCCGAAACTGAACCGGCTTCTCCGGGCGCTCGCCCGCGAGGGGCTCGAGGTCGCCTATGACGGCCGCCTCTATTCCGTCCGCCTCCTGGGTGACGCTCACGCGCCGCCCGCCGAAGTCCTCCTCCCGCCGGACCTGCCCGTGGAGGGCAAGGCCTTCCAACAACTCGCCCAGCTCGCGGCCCTGAGACACCCCGGTGGTGGCGAGGTGCTGCGGGTACGTGCCACGCCAGACTTCCACCCGGGAGACTCCGGGGTGGCCATTGGCTCGGTGCTCCACACGCGCGGGCTGGTGGTGCCCGGCGCCATTGGCACCGACATCAACTGCGGCATGCGGCTGCACGTCGCGGACCTCTCCGTGGAGGACTTCCTGGCGAAGCGGTCGGCCTTCGTCGAGCGGATGAAGGGCCACTACTTCTTCGGCACGCGTGACGTCACCATGGGCTCGCGGGCCTCCGAGGCGCTGCTGCGCGACGGCGTGCAGGGCTGGCTCCTGGAGACGCTGGAGCAGCCGCTGGGGTGCGCGGGACGGGCCGACCTGGCCCAACTCGACGCGGAGGTGTCGCGCATCCACCTGGGCGGCGGGCTGAAGGGCCATCCGCGCTGGGCGCCCGAGTCCTTCACGCGCGAAGGGCTGGTGCGCGACGCGGGCCTGGCCACCATTGGCGGCGGCAACCACTTCGTGGAGGTGCAGCGCGTGGAGGCCGTGGAGGACCGGGCTCGGGCGTGGGACTGGGGCGTGCGTGAGGGGCAGCTCGCGTTCATGATTCACTCCGGCAGCCGGGACGTGGGCAAGCATGTGGGCGTGGCCTGGCAGGACCGCGCGCGCCAGGCGTGGCCCGCGGGAACGCCGCTTCCGGCCAGCGGCATCCTCCCCCTGGGAGATGCGCGGCTCGTCACCGAATACCTGGAGGCGGAGGCGACAGCGGCCAACTACGCCTTCCTCAACCGCCTGCTGCTGGCGGAGTTGCTGCGCCAGACGCTCCGGGAGCTCTTCGGGGACGTGGAGGCTCCGCTCGTCTACGACGTGCCTCACAACCTGACGCTGCCCTACGAGGGCGGCTGGCTGGCGCGCAAGGGCGCATGCCCGGCGGGGGCGGAGCAACCCGTCATCATCCCCGGCTCCATGGGGGCCACGTCCTTCCTCATGGTGGGGTGTGGGGATGCGCGGGCGCTGGAGTCCGCGTCGCACGGCGCGGGCCGCGCGCGCTCCCGCTTCTCCCTGTCGCGGGGCGGCGCGGACCAGAGCGAGGCCGCCCTGGGGCTGACCGGCGTGGACTGCATCACCCTTCGCGCGGAGCGCCGCGTCGAAGAAGCGCCCGTGGCGTACAAGCCCATCCGCCCGGTGGTGGATGCGCAGGTGGAGGCCGGCATCGTCCGGGAGGTAGCCCGGCTCTCCCCCCTGCTCACCTTCAAGGCCTGAGCAGGGGGGAAGGGGGCACGTCATTTCACTTGGCGTGCTCCCCCGTCTCCGAGTGGAATGGCCGCGCGGCGGGCCCACTGCCCGCACGGCATTTCACGCGGCATCGAGGGGAACTGGGGACCATGGAGAACACCTACGGAGCGATGAACTCTCCCGGCGGAGCGGGCGCGAAGGAGGCCGTGTCGCTGCCGGCCATCTTGCTGATGGTCCTGTCCGCCATCACCGTGCTGCTGGGGCTCATCAACGTGCTCCAGGCCTTCGGTGGAGCGGACCCCGCAGTCGCGGAGGCGCTCAACAACCCCGACCTGCCCGAAGGCGCCCGGGAGATGCTGTCGGGGATGACGAGCACGGGCGGACAGCTGCTGCTCGCGCTGCCCACGCTGGTGCTCAACGGCATCGTCTTCTTCGGCGCGCTGAAGATGAAGAACCTGCAGAGCTACGGGCTGGCAATGGCCGCCGCCATCATCGCCGTCATCCCCTGCTGCGGCCCCTGCGCCTGTCTGGGCATCCCCGTGGGCATCTGGGCCCTGGTGGTGCTCAACAAGCCCGAGGTGAAGGCGGCCTTCACCTAGCCGCGGCGCCAGGCCGGCCATCGCCCCAGGGCCGTGGTCGGCCGCTGCTTCTGCATCCGCACGCACTCCAACTGGACGTCGACCGTGAGAGGGCGCCGGGCGGAGTGGACGGAGGCATAACCGTGCCGCTGATAGAAGTGTTCGGCGTTCAGGCTGGCATCCAGCCCCAGCAGCGCCGCGCTGCCCCGCCAGACGGCGGACTCCAGGGCCGACAGCAGGGCGGGGCCCACGCCATGGCCCGCCTCGTCTGGCACCACGTAGAGCGCTTCCAACTCACCTAGCGCCGCGTCCACCTGGCCGAAGCCCACCGCGCGCCGGCCGCGTTCCGCCACCAGCACCGTGCGCGGACGCTCCGGCCGCAGGTAGCCCTCCGGTTTCAAGAGCCGCACCCAGGTGCTCACCTCGTGCGGCGCGTACGCGCGCGGGCACAGGGCTTCCACGGCCAGGGTGTGGATGCGCCACAGCGTGCGGCGGTCGGACTCCTTCGCGGGCCTCAGGAGGAGTCCGTCCGCGCCCATGGCCGTCTCAGGTCACCTTCATGCCCTTGGGAATCACCACGACGCCCCCGGGCGTGACGTGGAAGCGCCGCCGGTCCTCCACCGGGTCGAACCCGATGGTCATCCCCGGCGGAATCTCCACGTTCTTGTCGATGATGGCCCGGCGGATGCGGCAGCGCCGGCCGATGGTGACGTTCTCGAACAGGAGGGAGTCCTCCACCTCCGAGTACGAATTGACGCGCACCTTCGGTGACAGCACCGAGCGCCGCACGCTGCCGCCGGAGATGATGCAGCCCTCCGCCACCAGCGTGTCCATGGCGTGGCCCACGCGGCTGTTCTGCTCGTCCGCGAAGACGAACTTCGCCGGCGGGTAGTTGTTGGGCTGGGTGTGGATGGGCCAGCGGTCGTTGTAGAGGTTGAACGTGGGGTCCACCTCCACCAGATCCATGTTGGACTGGTAGTAGACGTCGATGTTCCCCACGTCCCGCCAGTAGCCGCGCTCCTTGGCCTCCTGGCCTGGGACCTCGTTCTGGGCGAAGTCGTACACGTACACCGGCGCGCGCTTGTACAGCTCGCTGATGATGGACTTGCCGAAGTCGTGCGCGCTCGTCTCGTTCGCCGCGTCCCGCACCACCTCCTGCACCAGCACGTCGGTGGAGAAGAGGTAATTGCCCATGGAGGCCAGGCACATCTTGGGGTTGCCCGGCATGGGCGGCGGGTCCTTGGGCTTCTCCAGGAACTGCCGCATCCGCCCGTCCGGCCCCACGTCGATGATGCCGAACTCGCGTCCCTGCTCAATCGGGACGGGAATCGCGGCCACCGTGCACGCGGCCTTCTTCGCGCAGTGGAAGTCCAGCATCTGGCGCGTGTCCATCCGGTACACGTGGTCCGCGCCGAAGACGAAGATGTAGTCCGGCTCCTCGTCGGTGATGATGTTGAGGTTCTGGTAGATGGCGTCCGCGCTGCCCTTGTACCAGTCCAGCCCGGTGCGCATCTGCGCGGGCACGGGCTCCACGTAGTGGCCCAGGAACGCCGTCATCCGCCAGGCGCGGGACAGGTGGTTGTTGAGCGAGTCGCTCTTGTACTGCGTCAACACCTTCATCCGGTACACGCCGGAGTTGGCGAAGTTCGAGAGAACGAAATCGATGATGCGGTAGCGGCCGCCGAAGGGGACAGCGGGCTTCGCGCGCTCGCGCGTCAGGGGCTCCAGGCGCGTGCCAGCGCCTCCAGCCAGAATCATCGCCAGGACTTTGGACATAGGTGTTCCGGACGTTAGTCGTCCCCGGAGGGCCGGCAAGGGCACGTGTGCCTGCCTGCCAGCCATCGTTGAGTGCCGAACCGCCTGTTCAGGTGTCCTGACCGGCGCTGGACGTCCCGACGCCTCGGGTTTCCGGGCCTCGCCGCGCCTGGAGGACTCCCCCGGGCGGCATGTGGGAGAAACGCCGCCAAGGGCCGAAGAACCGGCCCCGGCTGCGTTGCATGGCGTCTGCCGAGGCTATCGTGCTAGCCTCGTTTCCGATGGCCGGCGACGAAACCCGCGTCACCAAGATCTCAACGCTCAACGTGCATGCCCACCGCAGCACGGAGTGTTGTCTCGTGCAGATTCACGGCCCGGAGCTCGGCAAGAAGTACCTCATCGAGGATGCCGAACTCACCATCGGGCGGGATCAGCACAACCACATCGTAGTGGACCTGGACAACGTGTCCCGCCGCCACGCCCGGATTCTGGGGCGTGGGGGGAAGATGCTCGTTGAAGACCTGGGCTCCACCAACGGTACCTTCCTCAATGACCAGGAAGTGCTTCAGGCCTCGCCGCTGCGCAGCGGGGACCTGGTCAAGGTCGGAGGCTCCATCTTCAAGTTCCTCGATGGCGACAACATCGAGACCCAGTACCACGAGACCATCTACACGCTGACCATCGCGGACGGCCTCACCGGCATCAACAACAAGAGGTACTTCCTGGAGTACCTCGAGAAGGAGATGGGCCGGTCGACCCGCTATCAGCGCACCCTCACGCTGATGATGTTCGACATCGACCACTTCAAGCAGATCAACGACGTCCACGGCCACCTCGCCGGGGACTACGTGCTGCGGGAGCTGGCCCAGTCCATCAAGCGCCTGGTGCGCCGCGAGCAGTGCTTCGCCCGCTACGGCGGCGAGGAGTTCGCCGTCGTCCTCCCCGAGGACGGCCCGGACAAGGCGCGCCTGTTCGCGGAGAAGATTCGCCGGCTCATCGCGGAGAAGTCCTTCGTCTACGACGAGAAGGAAATCCCCGTCACCATCTCCATTGGCGTGGCCGAGCAGACGCCGGACATGCTGGAGCCCACGCACTTCATCAAGGTGGCGGACGCCAACCTGTACAAGGCGAAGAAGTCGGGCCGAAACCGCGTGGTGGGCTAGGCCGTGGCCGCCAGCGCAAGCGAAGCGGGCCCGTCCTTCCTCGCGCGGTTGGTGCTCGTGCTCCTGGGCTGCGTCTTCCTCGGCGCGGCCTGGGTGTGGAGCCACCGCGCGGAGCCCTGGGCGGCGCGCCTGGTGGACAACGCCCGGCGCACGGTGGGTGTGCCGCAGCGGTAGTCGCGATGTGATGCGCCTGGCTCCGTGCCGTCGAAGCCAGGCGGTGTCGTCCGGGCGGTTTCGGTCAATGCGGGACGTCGGGCTGCCGTGCGCTCGCCCAGTCGTCTCCGGTAGCGGCGCGACGGCGGGCCACGGTGCGCACCGCGGCCCAGCCGGGGGCGGGATTTCGGTGCCCGGAAGCTCCCGCCAGAATCCCGCTCAGGTGTTCTCGCGCAGCTCCGCCAGCCGGCCCTTGGTGCCCGGCAGGCTCTGGGGCGGCATCTTCCCGTAGATGTGTTGCACCGTCTCGGAGAGCGTCTCCTGGATGTCGCGCGCGCGGAAGCCGAGCTCGGCCTCCGCCTTGGACGCGTCCAGCCAGAACCAGTGCTCGCCGATGTCGATTTCCTGCGGGTCCAGCGTCGGCGTGGTGCCGCGCACCTTGGCCCAGCGCTCCAGCAGCTTCCCGCCGAGCACGTTGACCTTGGAGGGCAGCTTCAGCTTCGGCGCGGGCACGCCGGACAGGCGCTCCAGCCGCTGGAAGAAATCCTTCATGGACAGATTCACGCCCATGAGGTGACGGCCGTACACCTCGCCCCGGGTGAGCGCCTGGACGAAGGCGTCCGCCGCGTCGCGCGCGTCCACGAAGGAGATGCCGCCGCCCGGCATGGCCGGAATCTCGCGGTTGAGGAACTTCACCACCGTCCACGTGGAGGACAGCCGGTCATCCCCGGGCCCCATCAGCAGGCTGGGGTTGAGCACCACCAGGGGAATGTCGTGCTTGCGGCAGTACGCGAGCGCCAGCTTCTCCTCGTAGATTTTCGACAGGTAGTAGGGCCACTGGCCCACCACCGTAATCGGGTAGTCGGCGCTCTCGTCGCGGACGTGCGCCTCCTTCGACACCGCGATGGTGCCGGAGGTGGAGGCCAGCACCACGCGCTTCACGCCGGCCTCGCGCACGTCCCGCAGCAGCTCGCGGGTGCTGTCCACGTGCAGCTCGAACATCTTCCGCGCGTCCTTCGGCTGGAAGGAGACGAGCCCCGCCAGGTGGTAGACGGCGTCCACGCCCTCCAGCGCGCGGCGCACCGCGTCCCGGTTCTTCAAGTCACCGGGGACGAACTCCGTGCCCGCGTAGGGCGCGCCCGAAGGCTGCGAGCGGCCGATGAGCCGCACCTCGTGGCCCGCCGCCACCAGCCTGGGCACCAGGTGCGTGCCCAGAAAGCCCGTGCCTCCCGTCACCAGCAGCTTCACGAGTCCTTCCCTTCCGTGGACGTGGACGCGCGGGGACTGGCCCCGGCCAGAGGCAGGTCCACGCGCTCCAGGTTCAGCACCCGGCCGTCGCGCAGCGCCCGCATCGAGTCCTCCGCGATGCGGGTGACGTAGCGGTAGCCCTCCGAGCGCGCCATGCCCTGCACCCGCGTGCGCAGGTCCGCGTGGCCCAGCACCGGACCGATGTTCACCCGCAGGGGCGTCTTCGTCTTGGGCAGCACGCTGCCCTTGGGCAGCGCGTCGAAGGCGCCGCCGATGTACAGCGGCAGCACGTCCATGTTGAAGGTGAGCGCCAGGTAGCCCAGCGTGGACTTGAACTCCATCAGCTCGCCGGTGGTGGAGCGCGTGCCCTCCGGGAAGATGAGGACGTTGAAGCCCTGTCGCAGCGCCTCGCCCGCCATCCGCAGCGACTCGCGCAGCGAGCCCTGCCGTTCGATGGGCACCAGGTTGGTGAAGTTCTCGAACCAGGCGCGCTTGAGCGGCGTGTTGAAGAAGTAGTCGCGCGCCGCCAGGGACACCAGCCGCTCGCCCTGGTCACCCAGCGCCACTCGAACCAGGCCCGCGTCCAGGTGGCTGGAGTGGTTGGCGATGACGAGGAAGTTGCGGTTCTGCGGGATGAAGGACTTGCCCGTCACCTTCACGTCGAACACGCCGCCGTAGAGCACCTTCTGCCCGAAGGACAAGAGCTGCCGGCCGACGTCCGCGACCACGTCGGGCACCGGAATCTCCACCTCTTCCGCGCGCTCGTTCTCCTTGGAGATCTCCTTCGCGCGCGTCTCCACCGTGGGGCGCTTGCCGGAGGACGCCACCACCTTGCGCAGGTCCTCCACCGTCTGCACCTGCGTCAGGTCCTCCACCGCGGGCAGCGGCACGCCGGCCGCCTCCAGCGCGGAGGACAGCTCGGTGAGCATCAGCGAGTCGAAGCCGAGGTCGCCGCTGAGCAGCGCGTCCGGACGCACGTCGGACACCGGCCGGTGGCTGACGTCAGCGATGAGCGGGAAGAGCCAGTCCGCGATGCCGCCCGTGGCGGGGTTGGCCGCCTTCTCGCGCGCCTTGCTGGCGCTGGCCGCCATGCGCTCCTGGCGCTTGAGCTCCTCCACCACCTGCTTGCGCTTCACGCTGCGCTTGGCAGTGCGGGGCAGCTCGCCGTCCCACAGGCGCAACACCTTCACGCGCCGGTAGAAGGGCATGCCCGCGCTCACCTTGCGGAAGTGCTCCTCCAACTCGCGGCGCACTTCCTCACGCAGGCGGTCTGCGTAGTCGGGCACGCACAGGCACGCCACCTTCTCGCCGCCCGCGTCGTCGGGCAGGCCGACGATGGACAGCTCCTTGATGTGCGTGTGGTCCTGGTACAGCTCCTCCAACTCGTCCGGGTAGATGTTCTTCCCGTTGTGGTCGATGATGACGTCCTTCGCGCGGCCCACCAGGTACAGGTGGCCCTCCGCGTCCAGACGTCCCAAGTCGCCCGTGTGGAGCCAGCCGTCCTTGAGCACCGCCTCGGTGGCCTCACGGTCGCCGAAGTAGCCGGGCATGACGTTGGGGCCCTTGGCCAGCACTTCTCCCAACCCGTCGTTGTCCGGATTGAGGATGCGCAGCTCGATACCGGGCAGCGCGCGGCCCACCGTTCCAGGCTGGCGCTTGTTGCCGGGCTTCGTCACCGCCAGCACCGGCGCGGCCTCCGTCAGGCCGTAGCCCTCCGTGATGTTGAAGCCCAGCTCGTGGAAGGCCTTGTGCACGTCGTCCGGCAGCGCCGAGCCGCCCGACACGATGACCTTGATGCGCCCGCCGAACTTGCGGTGCACCGGCCAGAACAGCAGCTTGCCCAGGTTGATGTTGTTGCGGTTGCGCAGCTCGCCGTGGGTGGCCATCAGCGCCTTGAGCGCCTGCTCGATGAACGGCGGGCGGCTGGCGAACTCCTGCGTAATCTTGCGGTGCAAGAGCTGCCACAGCGCTGGCACGCCCACCATGGCGGTGATGCGGCCCGTCTCGAACACCTCGCCCAGCCGGTCCGACGTCAGCTCGTCGATGTACGTGATTTCCGCCCCGCGCCAGAACGGGGTGAGGAAGCCAGCGGCGAACTCGAAGGTGTGGTGCAGCGGCAGCACGGACAGCACGCCGTCGCCCACGCCGATGTCGAAGGTCCCCGCCAGCTTCGCCACCAGCGCGGCGAAGTTCCGGTGGGTGAGCATGACGCCCTTGGGCGTGCCCGTGGTGCCAGAGGTGAAGATGATGCTGGCCAGGTCGTCCGCCGCGGCGGACTTGCGCACGGGACCGATGCGGTCCGGGTACGCCGGGTCGCCCGTCATCGCCTCCGCGAGGCTGGCCACGGTGACGCCGTCACCCAGCGCGGCGAAGAGGCCGGGGAAGTCCCGGGCCGCATCCTCGGAGACGAGGCACGCGCGCGCTTCCGCCCGGCGGGCGATGTTGACGAGCTCCGCCTCGCTCAAGCCCGGGTCCACCGGAACGACGGTGGCGCCCGCGCGCAGGATGCCGAAGTAGTTGATGCCCCACTCGGGCCGGTTCTCCGACACCAGCAGCACGCGGTCGCCGTGCTTGATGCCCGCGGCCAGCAGGAAGCTGCCCACGCGCTCGGCGTAGCGGTGCACCTCGCCGTAGGTGAAGCGCTCCTCCTTCTCGCCCGCCACCATGCGGAAGGCCACACGGTGCCGGTACGCGTGCACCGTGGCTTCCATCAGCTCCAGCAGGTCGCGGTGCGCGGGGATGACGGTGCGCTTCTCGCGCTCCGACTCCATGCCTGGGAACACCCACTTCTCCAGGCCGGGGAGGTGGGTCCCCAGGAAGTACTCGCGCCAGTCGATGTGCTCCGGGTCCCAGGGCACCTTCAACCGGTCCGCGTGCGCCATGCGCGCGTAGACGGAGCGCGTGTTGTCGCAGCGGAAGACGTAGCGGTTCTCGTAGAGGAAGGGGAGGAACAGCTCCGTCAGGGCGATGATGCCCTGGGCGTTGTCGTCCACCTCGTCCAGCGACACCTTCGCCTTGTCCAGCATGGCCTGGACGGCCGGAGCGCCCCACGCGGGACGCACCTCGTCGATGGCCTTCTTCAGGAAGCGCGCGCCGCGCAGCAGCATGGGCGCGCTGAACAGCTCGAACTCCTTCTTGCTGACCGGCTGCGGCTCGACGCGCGAGCGCAGCTTGTTCATCAGCGCATTGCCGGACTCGCGGTTGCGGTAGTAGCGCCGCCGGTACAGGCCCACCAGCTCCACCGAGCGGCCGGCGTAGAAGGGGTTCTCGTCGCCGGAGGCGAGCTGGTAGATGCGCCGCTCCTCCACGTCCATGGCATGCGCGGTGATGCCGATGGTGGCGCCCGCCACCTGGTCCACCGGGATGATGTCCAGGATGGTGTTTTCGCCCGCGGGGATGCCGCCGGGGCCCTTGATGCCCGCGAAGGCCAGGGGCGCGGAGGTGGTGAAGCCCTCGTTCCAGCCGGGGAAGGGGAAGTGCCGCGCGCTCTCCACGATGGAGGGCCGGACGATGGAGTAGCGCAGGCCCGGGGTGGCCGCGAGCACCTGCTCGCCCAGGGACTTGGTGTACGTGTACGTGTTGGGCCAGCCCCAGTGGGCGGCGCGCTCCATGCCGGCGCGAACCAGCTCGCCGCTGAGCCACAGCTTGCGCTCACGGCCCACCGCCAGCCGCAGCGTCTTCTCGTCGTTGGTGTCGCGGCCTTCTTCTTCCAGCCGGTCCAGCGCCTTCTTGCGGAAGGTGGACGTGAGGGCCCGGTCCTCGGCCTGCTCGCGCAGCCGCGCGACGATGCGCGCCGCGTCCTGCAGCTCCTGCTCCAGGCTGAAGTCGCGGCCGTCCATCTCCTCCCGCTTGGGGAAGTAGCCGCGAACCTCCTCGTCCTCGAAGACGAGCCCGCTGCGGTTGCCGGCCACGAAGGCCGTGGACATGTGAATCAGCGGGACGGACCAGCGCAGCGCCAGCGCCGCGGCGAACTTCAGGCCGTGGGTGTTGACGTTGAGGCCCACCTCCAGCGACGGGTTGAAGGACACCAGACCGGCGCAGTTGATGAACGCGTGCACCTTCCCGGTGAGCGCCTCCACCTGGGGCTCTTCCAGGCCCATCCACGGGTCGGTGATGTCGCCGTCCAGCACCTCCACCTTCTGACGGATGAAGGCCAGCGCGCCTTCGTCCCCCAGGCTGTCGCGCAGCGGCTGGAAGGGCTCGCTGGTGGCGACCTTGTCGAAGAAGCGGCGCTCGGCGGACGCGGCGCTGCCCTTGCGGACCAGCACGTACACCTTGTCCAGGTCCTGCCCGTAGCGGGTCAGCAGCATGGACAGCGTCACCTTGCCCACGAAGCCGGTGGCGCCCGCGAAGAGCAGGCGCTTGCCGGTGAAGGTCTGGGTGACGTTCAGCTCGGGAAGGGCGGCCATGGGCGTCCTCACTTCACATCCACCATCACCGTGGGCGCGATGCGCAGCAGGCTGATGGTGGCCGAGCGGCCCATGAACCCGCGGGCTTCTTCAATGGCCTCGGTGAGCGTGTCGGTGCGGTCCCAGCCCATCAGAGCGGGGACGTGGTTGTTCTCCGCGCCCGCGACAATGACCTTGCCCACGTGCTGGCGGCCATTCTCGCCCCAGTACCACATGTAGAAGGGGTGCACGCCGTGGTAGGCGTTGCCCTTGCGGTACAGGTGCACGTAGCTGGGGTTCTCCGCGAACTCGCGCTCGTACTTGTGCTCCAGCTTCATGGAGTCCCGCGTCTCCGGCAGCAGCCGGTGGAAGAACTCGATGTAGCTGGGGTGGTGCTCCGGGTCGAACTCGTCGTAGGCCGGGTGCAGGAGGATGAGCACGCCGCCCTTCTTCACGAGCGGCACGCCGCGGTTCAGGTTGTAGAAGTAGCCCAGCCCCATCACCTGCACCAGGAGCGGGTTGAGGATGGAGTTGACGCTGTACGGGGAGATGAACGGGATGGGGAAGATGACGATGTCGCTCTGTCCCTCCACCGGCACCACGTACTGCTTGTAGCTCGTCTCCAGCGTCTTCTGATGCGTGGGCTCCGTGGCGCCGGCATAGACGCCCGTGACATCATAGGGCGCGGGGACGGAGTTGAGCACCTTGCGCGCGGCGGCGCGCGGCAGCTTGGACAGCGCGAAGCGCATGGCCTGGAACTTCAGCCGGTCCGCCTCCGTGTAGTCCTCTTCCTTCTTCGCCAGGAAGTCGGTGGGGCCGCCGAACATGCGGTTGTTCAGCGCCGTCTCGATGTGGAAGACCTTCAGGTGCTTGTCGATGTTGCGCCCGATGCGCTCGTTGCTCTTGTAGAGCGCGCTCGTCTTGGGCTCCATGTAGCTGTCGGAGGCGCGGATGGTCTTCGGGTTGTGGTGGTGGCGCAGCGACGCGTAGTTGGACACGCCGGTGCCCATGGACTTGTGCCCGCCGTTCATGGGCACGAAGTTCACATTCACGTAGACGATGAGGTCGCTCTCCGCCACGCGGCGGTTCACCGACACCTCTTCACCGTGGGACGTGCGCTCCAGCGCGACCATCCCGTCCGGGTCCTCGGCGTCGTGGTTGTAGTAGCGGTCCGGGTAGTAGGCGTCGAAGATCTTCTCGCCCACCATGCGCTTCATCTCGCCTTCCGTCATGCGGCGGTGCAGGGCGTTGGCGATGATGAGGTGCACGTCGTCCACGCCGCTGTCGGCGGCCAGCTCCAGGACGATTTCCAGGATGGTCTGCCGCACGTCCGGCGTGACCATGGGCGGCAGCGGCACGCTGATGTCGTCGATGACGCACGTCAGGCGCATGCCCGGCTTGAGGAGCGCGTGCAGCGGCTCCATGCCCTCCGGGTTGTTGATGGCGTAGCGGATGGCGGCCTTGACGTTGGGCACGCCGGCCAGGGGCGGGCGCGGGAAGATGACGCGCGTGCCGACCGGAAGGTCTTCTTGCAGGAAGTTCTCACCGTGGAACAGCACGCGCGGGGGGCTGCCCTTCTCGGTGATGACGACCTGGCTTTCCTCGTCGTACAGCTTCTGGAGCGTCTTGAACGGGCGCATGGCGTGGGGGCTCTTACTTGAGGTCGAGGATGGGCCAGTTGTAGGCGCGCGCGATGGAGCGCAGCCGCAGGTCCGGGTTCACCGCGGTGGGACGGCCCACCACCGCGAGCATCGCGTAGTCAGAGGCGCTGTCGGAGTAGCCGTGGCACTTGTCCAGCGACAGGCCTTCCTTGGTGCAGTAGGCGCGGATGGCGTTCGCCTTGTTCGCGCCTTCGATGATGGGCGGAATCACCTTGCCCGTCGCCTTGCCGCCCACGAACTGCATCTTGTTGGCGATCATGTCGTCGGCGCCCAGGTGGCGCGCCAGCGGGCGCATGGTGAAGTCCAGCGCGCCCGTGACGAGGACAATCTTGCAGCCGCTGCGGCGGGCCTGGTCGATGAGGTCCTGCGTCTGCTCGAAGAGGGCGGGCTGCAGCACGTCCTCGAACATGTCCTCGGCGATGGTGACCAGGCGGTCTTCGCTCAGGCCCGCGTAGTAGCGGTAGAAGAACTCGTTGAACGTCTTGCGGTCCACCGCGTCCATGACACCGAAGAGCGGCACGCTGAGGGCGGTGCTCAGGGTCCGTCCCGCGATGCCCAGGACGGAGCCGCGGTTCATCGCGTAGTACGCGTAGACGTGGACGACGTTCGTCTTCACGAGCGTCCCGTCGACATCGAAGAAGGCAGCTTTCGAGGACATGGGGCTGCGGGCTTCCTGACACTTCGAGGGGGGGGAGGTCAATGATGCCGGGAGTTTGGCGCGCCTCCCGGCGGCTCGGGGAGAGAAGGGGCTACAGCCAGCCCTGTTCCTGGTACCACCGCACGCTGCGACGGATGGAGTCCGCTAGGTCGCGCCGGGGGTGAAAGCCGAGCAGCCGCTCGGCCTTGGCCCCGGAGCACGTCCAGGCAGGCGCCAACAGCTGCTTCGCCATCTTCCGGCTCAGGGCCAGCTTGCGGCCCGTCAGCTGCGACACCCCGTCCGCCGCCGTGGCCAGGGCCCGGAGCACCGCGGGGTGCACGCGCACCGTGCGGGGTGTGAGTCCCAGGGCTTGCGCCCCCATGTCCTGCACCTTCTCCAGGGACAGGGGTTCGCCGGGGCCCGCGCAGAAGAAGGCCTCACCAATCGCCGCGGGGTGGGTGGCTTGCAGCAAGAGGATGTCCACCACGTCCTCCACATCCACCATGGTCAGCGGGCGGGGGCCGCCGGACAGTTCCAGCCGGATGCCGCGCTGGGCCATCTTGAAGAAGGGGAGGTTCTCCCTGTCCCCGGGGCCCAGGATGCGCGGCGGCCGGGACACCGTGATGGGCAGCCGGTCTCCATAGGAGAAGGCGATGCGCTCGGCCTCCGCCTTGCTCTCCCCGTACCATTCGTGGGGGTGGAAGGCGTCTTCCTCCACGTGCGGCCGGGTGGGCGTGGACGGACCGCAGGCGGCCAGCGAACCCGTGAGCACCATCCGGGGGCGGTGGCCCGCGGCCACCATGGCCTCGCACAGGTGGCGGGTGCCCTCCGCGTTGACGCGCATGAAGTCGTCGCGTGTCGCGCCGCGGCGAGCGCCGGCGAGATGGAAGACGACGTCCTGCCCCGCCACCGCGGCGGCCAGTGTGGAGGGCGCCGTCACGTCGCCGTCCACCCGCGTACAGGTCACTCCCGCGAGCCCCGAGGCGTCTCCTCCCGGGCGCAACAGGCATGTGACGGTGTCTCCGCGCGCGGCCAGGGCCTTGGCCAGCCATGTTCCCAGGAAGCCGCCTGCACCAGTGATGAGGGCTCGCATGACGGGGTTTCATCCAAAAAAACACACCACGTCCGCAAGGAGAATCCGGCGGCTGCTTCGGTGCTGATCCACGCCGGTAAGGGGTTTCCCGAGGGCAGATATCGTTCCGGAGCCTGATTTTCGGGCTCCGGACGCGTTTCAAAGCGAAGGCGCGAGAGGGGGCCGAGCGCTCCGGAGGCTGATTCTCGGGCTCCAGCCGCGTTCGCAGAGGGGCGCTCAGAGGGAAAAACGCAGGAGAGGGCTGTTTTTCGGGCTTGGGCGTGCTACTTCTACGCCGCATCGGCTCTCGCTTCACATAAGCAAAGCCGTACAACGTCCCCTTCGGAGGGGAGGAGACTCAAGACGAATGGCCGCCAAGAAAGCTGCTGCGAAGAAGGCTCCCGCCGCGAAGAAGGCTCCCGCTGCGAAGAAGCGCACGCCGAACGCGTCGTTCATGAAGGAGATGACGCCGTCTGCCGCGCTCGCTGAGATCGTCGGCGCGAAGCCGCTGCCGCGCACGGAGGTTGTCAAGAAGCTCTGGGCCTACATCAAGAAGCAGGGCCTGCAGGACGCGAAGAACAAGCGGCAGATCAACGCCGACGACAAGCTCAAGCCCATCTTTGGTGGCAAGAAGAGCGTCACCATGTTCGAGATGACGGCGCTGGTGAACAAGCAGCTGAGCTGAGCATTGGCCGGGGTCTCCCGGTCGCCGTACTCGGGGCTCGCCGCGACAAGCGGCGGGCCCTTTGCATTTCCAGGGGTTGGCGTGTCGCCGCGGAGCGTTGGATAGAGGGCGGACGCGTTTCTGCGTGCTGGCGGTCGGCGCGCGGGCGGCCTACCTCTGGGCCACATGTTGCTCGACGCCTTGGAAGAAGAGGGGTCCGCCTCGAATGGGGCGGGTGGCGCCACGATGACGGCGGAGGCCCTGGCCGAAGGGCTCTATGCACGCGTCCAGGCCGAGCTGGATGCGCGTCCGCACACGCCCCTGTCCACGTACCGAGTGCAGTTCCACAAGGGCTTCACCTTCGAGGACGCGCGGCAGGTGGTGCCGTACCTGGCCCGCCTGGGGGTGAGTGACCTTTACGCCTCGCCCTATCTGAAGGCCACGCCCGGAAGCACGCACGGCTACGACTGCGTGGACCACCAACAGTTGAATCCCGAAGTCGGGACGCCCGAATCGCACGCGGCGCTCTGCGCGGCGCTGCGTGAGCAGGGCATGGGGCAGGTATTGGACGTGGTGCCCAACCACATGGGCATCGAGCGGGACAACCGCCTGTGGTTCGACGTGCTGGAGAACGGCCCGTCCTCCGTCTACGCGAAGTTCTTCGACATCGACTGGTCGCCGGTGAAGGAGGAGCTGCGGGACAGGGTGTTGCTGCCGATTCTGGGGGACCAGTACGGCATCGTCCTGGAGCGAGGGGAGCTGAAGCTGTCCTTCCGCGACGGCGCCTTCTTCCTCCATTACTACGACCACCTGCTGCCGGTGGCGCCGCGTCAGTACTCCCGCATCCTCCGCCATGGTCTGGAGCGGCTGGAGTCGCGGCTGGGGGGGGAGCACCCCGGCATGTTGGAGTTCCTGTCCATCCTCACCGCCATCGACTACCTGCCCTCGCGCACGGAGGTGGAGCGGCCGAAGGTGGTGGAGCGCCACCGGGAGAAGGAGGTCATCAAGCGCAGGCTGGCCGCGGTGACGGCGGAGTTCCCGGAGATGCTGGCCTACATCGAGGACAACGTCCGCGTCTTCAATGGCGAGCAGGGCAACCCGCGCTCATACGACCTGCTGGACTCGGTGCTGGCGGCGTGCAGCTACCGGTTGGCGCACTGGCGGGTGGCGGGCGAGGAAATCAATTACCGGCGCTTCTTCGACATCAACGGCCTGGCCGCGCTGCGCGAGGAGGACCCGGACGTCTTCCAGGAGGCGCACGCGCTCATCTTCCGCTGGCTGCGCGAGGGGCTCGTCACGGGGCTGCGCATCGACCACCCGGACGGCCTCTTCGACCCGACCGCCTACTTCCTGGACCTGCAGGAGGCGTACTTCGTGGAGCGGGCCCACGCGCTGTTCCTCCAGACGCATGCGGAGGATGACACGCGCTGGCCGGCGGTGGAGTCCACGCTGCGCGAGCGCTGGCGCGCGGAGGTGACGCAGCAGCCGAACAGCCGGCTGCGCAAGGCGTTGTACGTGGTGGTGGAGAAGATTCAGGGCGGCCGCGAGCGCATGCCCGAATCCTGGGCCGTGCACGGCACCACGGGCTACCGCTACGCCAACGCGGTGAGCGGCCTGTTCGTCCAGCCGGACGCGGAGAAGGCGCTGACGGAGACGTACGAGCGCTTCGTGGGAGGGCAGGCGGACTTCGCCGAGCTCGTCTACCAGAAGAAGCTGCTCATCATGCGCGTGTCCATGGCCAGCGAAATCAACGTGTTGGCACACGCGCTCAACCGCATCTCGGAGATGAACCGGCGCACGCGTGACTTCACGCTCAACTCGCTGCGGCGGGCGCTGGTGGAGTTCATCGCCCTGTTCCCCGTGTACCGCACCTATGTGGATGGCTGGCGCCCGGAGCTGGATGGGCGTGACGTGCAGTACATCGAGTGGACCATCCAGCGCGCCAAGGCGCGCAACGCCACCACCAACGCGTCCATCTTCGACTTCCTTCGCGACGTCCTCCTGCGCCGCTACCCGGAGCACACCGACGCGCGCGAGCGGGCGGACATGCTGCGCTTCGCCATGAAGCTGCAGCAGGTGACGGGGCCCGTCATGGCCAAGGGGCTGGAGGACACCGTCTTCTACATCTACAACCGGCTGGTGAGCCTCAACGAGGTGGGCGGCGAACCGGAGCGCTTCGGCGTCCACGCCAACACCTTCCACCTGCGCAACCAGGAGCGCGCGGAGCGGTGGCCGGCCAGCCAGCTCACCTCCAGCACCCATGACACCAAGCGCAGCGAGGACGTGCGCGCGCGCGTCAACGTGCTGACCGAGGTGCCGGAGGAGTGGCGCAAGCGGGTGAAGAAGTGGGCCCGCCAGACGGAGAAGGCGGTATCCCAACTGCCGTCCGGCCCGGCGCCCACGGCCAATGACACGTATCTCTTCTTCCAGACTGTGGTGGGGGCGTGGCCCATGGGCGACTCCCACTCCGAGGAGGAGATGGCGGACTTCCAGCGTCGGGTGCGCGAGTACATGGGCAAGGCCATCAAGGAGGCCAAGGTCCGCACCTCGTGGACCAACCCCGACAGCGCCTATGACGACGCGGTGGCGCGCTACGTGGACGCTTGCTTCGACTCGAAGGGGGCGGGCTCCTTCCTGGCGGACGCGCGGGACTTCAAGCGCTCCATCGAGCGCGCGGGCCAGTACAACGCACTGGGGCAACTGCTGCTGAAGATGGCCTCGCCCGGCGTAGTGGACACCTACCAGGGCTGCGAGCTGTGGGACTTGTCGCTGGTGGACCCGGACAACCGGCGCCCGGTGGACTTCGCGCTGCGCGCGCGGCTGCTGGAGGCGCTGGACGCCGAGGCGGAGAAGGACCGTGCCGCGCTGAGCGCACGGCTGGCGGCGAACCTCGAGGACGGGCAGGTGAAGCTCTACGTCCTGGCGGAGTCCTTGCGGCTGCGTCAGCGGCAGGCAGCCCTCTTCCGGGGGGGCGGCTACCGGGCGCTCGAGCTGACCGGCGCCCGGGCGAAAGCGGCGGTGGCCTTCGCCCGCGAGCACGGCGACACAGTGGTGGTGGCCTGCGCGCCGCGTTACACCCTGTCCGCCCTGCAGGCCCCCGAAGGGCTGGCGGGCGCTTACGGCAGCACGTTCCTGGACCTTCCGGAGGCATATGCGGGCATGATGTTCCGCGATGTGTTCACCGGACGTCAGGTGCGGCCCGAGCGTGGACCGGGTGGCGCGATGTTGCCCCTGGGGCCGCTCCTGGCGGAGTTTCCGGTGATTCTGCTGGAGAGGAGCGCCGGATGAGGAGGGCCGAGGTGCTTCCAGGGAAGCCGTATCCCCTGGGCGCCACGTTCGATGGGCACGGCGTCAACTTCGCCGTTTTCAGCGAGCACGCGAAGAAGGTCGAAGTCTGTCTCTTCGACCCGGAGGACCCCGCGAAGGAGACGCGCCGCTTTCCCTTGCTGGAGATGACGCACCAGGTGTGGCACGGCTACGTGCCTGACCTGGCCGCGGGCACCCTCTACGGGCTGCGCGTGCACGGGCCCTACGAGCCGAAGAAGGGGCTGCGCTTCAACCCCCACAAGCTGCTGGTGGACCCGTACGCCCGGGCCATCCACGGCCAGGTGGACTACCAGGCCCCCATCTATGCCTATACGCCGGGCACCAAGGAGGACGACCTCGCGTTCGACACGCGCGATGACGCGGCCGCCGTGCCCAAGGGCGTGGTGATGGGCGCGGACACCTTCGACTGGGCGGGAGATGCCCCGCCTCGCGTGCCGTGGCACGACACGCTCATCTATGAAGTCCACGTGAAGGGCTTCACCAAGCTGCACCCGCGCATCCCAGAGGCGCTGCGGGGCACCTACGCGGGGCTGGCGCACCCGGCCAGCATCGAGCACCTGAAGAAGGTGGGCGTCACCGCGGTGGAGCTCTTGCCCATCCAGCACATCGTCGACGAGCCCTTCCTCATCCAGCGCGAGAAGGTCAATTACTGGGGCTACAACACCCTGGGGTACTTCGCGCCGGACGCGCGCTACAGCGGCTCGGGTTCGCTGGGCGGGCAGGTGGACGAGTTCAAGCGCATGGTGAAGCAGTTGCACCGCGCCGGCATCGAGGTGCTGCTCGACGTCGTCTACAACCACACGTGCGAAGGCAACCAGCTGGGCCCCACGCTGTCCTTCAAGGGCCTGGACAACGCGGCGTACTACCGGCTCACGGAGAAGGACCCGCGCTACTACATGGACGTCACCGGGTGCGGGAACTCGTGGAACGCCACGCACCCGTACGCGCTGAAGCTCATCGCCGACTCCCTGCGCTACTGGGTGGAGGAGATGCACGTGGACGGGTTCCGCTTCGACCTGGCCACCGCGCTGGGGCGGGACCGGTACGGCTACGACACCCGCGCCGCCTTCTTCCAAATCATCCACCAGGACCCGGTGCTCAGCCGGGTGAAGCTCATCTCCGAGCCCTGGGACGTGGGCGACTTCGGCTACCAGGTGGGCAACTTCCCGGTGCTGTGGAGCGAGTGGAACGGCAAGTACCGCGACACCATCCGCCGCTACTGGAAGGGCGATGACCGGCAGGCGGCGGAGATTGGCTACCGCCTCACCGGCAGCTCGGACCTGTTCTCACTGTCCGGCCGCATGCCCGCCGCGAGCGTGAACTTCGTCACCGCGCACGACGGCTTCACGCTGCACGACCTCGTCACGTACAACGACAAGCACAACGAGGCGAACGGCGAGGAGAACCGCGACGGCGCCAACGACAACCACTCCTGGAACTGCGGGGTGGAGGGCGAGACGACCGACGCCAAGATCAACGCCCTGCGCGAACAGCAGAAGCGCAACTTCCTGGCCACGCTCTTCCTGTCCCAGGGCGTGCCCATGCTGGTGGCCGGCGACGAGATGGGCCGGACGCAGAAGGGCAACAACAACGCCTACTGCCAGGACAACGAACTGTCGTGGGTGGACTGGGAGCTGAACGACACGCAGCGCGCGCTGCTGGACTTCACGTGCGCCCTGACCAAGCTGCGGCGCGAACAGCCGGTGTTGCACAAGCGGCGCTTCTTCCGCGGCGCCCATATGTGGGACAGCGAGCTGAAGGACCTGGCGTGGTTTCGGCCCGACGGCAAGGAGATGCGCAAGGACGACTGGGAGAAGCCCTACGTGCGCTCCCTGGGATTCCTGCTGGGCGGTGACGCCATCACCGCGCCGGACGATGAAGGGAACCGGATTGTGGGGGACACCATCCTGGTGCTGATGAACGCCCACCACGAGCCCATCACCTTCATGCTGCCCGCTGTCGAATGGGGCGCGGACTGGGAGCTGGTGGTGGACACGGCGTTGGCGGGGGAGTCGCCTCGCACGCACACGCCGGCGGGGGGCACCGTGCAGGTGGTGGGCCGCTCCCTGGCCGTGCTGCGCCGCCCGGCGACGGAGTAGCCCCCCGCGGGGCCGGAGGGGGCCCGCTGGACGAAAGTCGGAGGTTCAGCGGGTTTCACGCGGGGGTCGACGCCCAGGCATCCCGCCGGTAGGGTGCGCCCCGTCGTACCCTGCAACAGGATTGCTACGTGAACACGCAAGTCGCGCTCTGGGTGGGTTTCAACGTCTTCGTCCTCGCGATGCTCGCGATGGACCTCGGGCTGTTCCATCGCAAGGACCATGCGGTGACGCCGAAGGAGGCGGGCCTCTGGACGCTGGTGTGGATTACCCTCAGCCTGATTTTCTGCGCGGGCATCTGGCACTACCAGGGGCCCACCGTGGGGCTCCAGTGGTTGACGGCGTACGTGGTGGAGTACGCGCTCTCCGTCGACAACCTCTTCGTCTTCCTGATGGTGTTCAGCTACTTCCGGGTGGCGCCCGAGCACCAGCACCGGGTGCTCTTCTGGGGCATCCTGGGCGCGTTCGTCATGCGCGCTGGCCTCATCATCGCCGGCACGGCGCTGGTGAAGCAGTTCCACTGGCTCATCTACCTGTTCGGCGCGTTCCTCGTCTTCACCGCGGTGAAGATGCTGGTGTCCAAGGACGAGGAGATTGACCCGGAGCAGAAGGGCATCGTGAAGTTCGCGCGCCGGGTGCTGCCGGTGGCCCGGCTGGGTGAAGGCAGCCGCTTCCGGGTGACGGAGGACGGCCGGCGCAAGTTCACGCCGCTCTTCATCGTGCTGCTGGTGGTGGAGGCCACGGACCTGCTCTTCGCGCTGGACTCCATCCCCGCGGTGCTGGGCATCAGCCAGGACGCCTTCATCATCTACACGTCCAACGTGTGCGCGATTCTGGGCCTGCGTTCACTGTTCTTCGTCGTGGCCAGCCTGATGGAGAAGTTCCACTTCCTGAAGGTGGGCCTGAGCGCCATCCTGGGCTTCGTGGGCGTGAAGATGCTCATCACCTTCTTCGACATCCACGTCCCCATCGGCATCTCCCTGGGCGTGATTGCCGGCGTGCTGGTGGCGGCCATCATCGCCTCGCTGGTCTGGCCGAAGCAGCCCGAGCCCGGACAGGACCGGGAAAGCGCCAAGACGTAGCAGGGCGCTGGGGCTTCCAACCCAGCGTTTTCCTTGCAAGTGGCTGCCGTTGCCGCCAAATCTGGGGGCATGTCCTCCAGCGCCACCACCGACGGCATCCGCATCACCGTGAAGCCCGCCTATTGGCCGGAGCGCAGCGCTCCGGAGTCCGGGCAGTTCGCCTTCATGTACACGGTGGAGATTGCCAACGAGGGCGACGCGCCGGCGCAGCTCAAGGCGCGCCATTGGGTCATCACCGATGCCACGGGCAAGGTGGAAGAGGTGCGGGGCGAGGGGGTGGTGGGCCGCCAGCCCCACCTGGGGCCCGGAGAGCGGTTCGAGTACACGAGCTGGGCCATGCTGCGCACGCCCTTCGGCACCATGCGCGGCACCTATGACATGGTGCGGCCGGACGGCACGCACTTCGATGCGCGCATCGCCGAGTTCGCGCTCACCCTCCCCAACTCCCTGCACTGATGCCAACGCCCACTTCGAAGCGAGGGCTGCTGCTCGTCAACCTGGGGACGCCGGATGCTCCGCAGACGGGGCCGGTGCGCCGCTACCTGCGCGAATTCCTCAATGACCCGCGCGTCATCGACATCCACCCGCTGGGCCGCTGGGCGCTGCTCAACTTCATCATTCTCCCGGTGCGTCCGGCGAAGAGCGCGGAGGCGTACCGCAAAATCTGGATGAAGGAGGGCTCGCCGCTGCTCGTGTACAGCCAGGCCCTGGCGGCCCAGGTGGCCGAGCGGCTGGCGGGGGAGTACGAGGTGGTGCTGGCCATGCGGTATGGCTCGCCCTCCATCCCCGACGGCATCGCGGCGCTCAAGGCGCGCGGCGTGTCGGAGTTCACCGTGCTGCCGCTGTACCCGCAGGAGGCCGCGTCCTCCACCGCGTCCTCGCTGGCGCGCACCTACGAGGTGCTGGCCCAGTCGTGGGACGTGCCCTTCGTGCGCGCGGTGCCGGCCTTCTTTGAGCACCCAGGCTTCCTGGATGCCTTCACCGCCGTGGCGCGGCCGGTGATTGACGACGCGCGCGCCGACTACGTCCTCTTCAGCTTCCATGGCCTGCCGGAGCGGCACATGCGCAAGAGCGACCCCACGGGGACGCACTGCCTGTCCACCGCCTCGTGCTGCGACGCCATGACGGACGCCAACCGCCACTGCTACCGCGCGCAGAGCTACGCGACGGCGCGGGGGCTGGCCCAGCGGCTGGGACTGCCGGCGGATGGGTGGAGTGTGTCCTTCCAGTCGCGGCTGGGCCGCACGCCGTGGGTGAAGCCGTACACGGACGTGGTGTTGCCGGAGCTGGCGAAGAAGGGCGTGAAGCGCCTGGCGGTGATGTGCCCGGCCTTCGTGGCGGACTGCCTGGAGACGCTGGAGGAGATTGGCCTCCGCGCGCGGGAGCAGTTCCTGGAGGCGGGAGGGGAGTCGCTGACGCTGGTCCCCTCCCTCAACGCCCACCCGGCCTGGGTGGACGCCGTGGTGCGCATGGTGCGCGAGTCGGACGGGCCGCCTACTGCTGTGGCTGGGCCGTCGGCGCCGGCGCCGATTCCACAGCGGTGAGGCGCAGCTTCAGGGCGCCGGTGGGCACCTGGAGCGCGGCGGTGGGGAAGCCGCCCTTCGTCACCGAGGTGACGGTGCCTTCCCAGGAGCGCCACCGCCCGGCCTTCACCAGGAACTCGCCGCGGCCGGTGATGCTCACCTCGGCGCTGGCGCTGGTTTCGGGCGTGGCCCGGGGCCGGGGGCCTCCCGAGTCGTCCGCCTCCGCGTCTTCCTCTGCGGCGCGCGCGGGCGAGGTGGGGGGCTCGTCCTTCCCGCGGACCTTGCCGGACAGCTTCTCGGAGATGTCGTACTCCAGCGTGGCCACCTGCTCGCCCCCGTCGGCGGGCGTCAGGCTGGCGAGCTTCACGCGGTTGCTCCGCTCGGGCTGGCCGGCCTGGAACTGGGGCCCCAGCGCCTCCATGAGGATGAGCTCGGTGCCGAGCGACCACGCGTCACCGGTGCCCACCGGATCTCTCGGCAGCTCCAGCACCAGGGTGGCGGTGTTGCGGGTGGCGCCCTGCAGGCCGTCGAGCACGAAGCCGCGCTCGCTCAGCGTGGCCGTGTCCGCGTCGGCGTTGCTGCCCACGGGGACGACGCGGAGGCGGTAGTCACCCGAGTCGGTCCGCTCCATGAAGTAGGTGACGGGACCGGGCAGGGCCGCGGGGGCCGCGGCGACGGCGGCGGGCTTCTCCTTGCCCTTGCCCTTGGCGCTCTTGGAGGGCGTGACTTCCTCGGTGCTGGCGGGCGCGCCGCCGGTGCGCTCGACGTCGAGCCGGTACGACGTGGGCGCGCCCTGGGCAATCTTCCACCGGAGGACCACCTTCGAGGGGTCCACGGGCGGCTCCGCGGCAGCAGCGGGAGCGGCCTCCGCGGGAGGCGGAGCGTCCTTCATCCCCGGCGGGCGGGGAATGGGCTCCATCTTCCCACGGGGCTCTTCCTTGCAGGCGGTCAGTGACAGGGCGACGACCAGACCAAACACGCTTTGCTTCACGCGGGGACGCTCCTTGGCAGCCCTCGCGGGATATCGAAGCAGGCGAGGTCATTCAAGTACGTCACCCGGCCGCTTCGAGGACGACTGGGCGAGATACACGTCGACCTGCGTCTTGACGCGTCCGGCGAAGTCTGGGTCGAGCCGCTCCATGATGGCCCATTCGAGCTCGAGGTCCCTGCGGAGGTTGGGCCTGGCGGAGCGCACCAGCACGGGCTCGGTGGAGAGCAGGACCGTGGGCATGATGTTCTGCTTCTCCTCGGGGGCCGTCATGGTCGTCGTCTCCGGCGTCGGCAGCGACTGCGTCCGGGCGGGCATGTTGGCGGCCATATGGTACGCGCGCACGGTGAACCGGCCGTCGGGACGCTTGCGCCCCTCGACGTAGACGCGGGACCAGTGGGTGAAGACGTCGTAGTTGCCGGAGACCTTCCACGGCGTGATGAGGAACATTGGGTCCGTGCTGGGTAGCAGGGCATAGCCGCGCTCACTCAGGACCGCCTCGGCGGCCTTCATGACCTGCCGTGCGGGCATGTCGTACACCACATAGCTGCTCGTGCGCTCCAGCAGCGTCTGGCGTTGGTTCGTGCAACCCACCAGTGCGAGCAGCGTGAGGATGCTTACGAACGCGGGGTTCATCGTCATCGGCGGGCCTCCGTGCGGGACGCGGTACGCGTGTCGTTGGGTGAAAACGCCACGGCCAGGGGGGCCATATCGGCAGGGACATACGGAAAGTGGAGCGGGGCCGTGCAGGGGCAGCCAGCCGTCTTGCGTCCTCGTGTCACGGGTCTGCTTGCGTTTCGTGCGTGCTTTGCGAAGAAGCGGGTGCATGTCCGAGCCGCCTGAGAAGCCCGTGACTCCCTTGTTCGATACGACCCGTGACGCGCTGGCGTGGCTGCGGGCGCAGGGGCTCGAGCACTTGTCGCGGCTGAGCCTGGCGGTGCTGATGCCGCTGGTGGAAGCGGCCTGGCTGCCCCAGGCGCGTCCCGTGCTCGCCCGCCGAAGGCTCGTGGAGTTGCTGAGCACGGACTCGCTGTCGCGTTGGATGACGGAGGCGATGCCGTCTCCCCGGATGAAGGAGTTGTTGCCCACGCTCGCCTGGCGCTTCGTGGAGGCGGAGCGGCTAGGGGCGGAGGCGTCGCGGGCTTCGCTCGAGGAGCGGCTCGCTCCGCCCGCCGAGTCCCGCACGCACCGCGTCCATGGCCTGCTGCTGGCGCTGCGTGCGCGCGTTCCGGCGTCCGTCGCTCCCCGGCCCATGCACGCGCTGGTGCCGGACCTGATGCAGTATGACGCTCCGCTCCCGGGCTTCCGTCTCCGCGAGACGCGCATCTCCGAGCTGCCTGTGGGGGCGCATGCGGGCTTCATTCTTCCCGAGGCCCGGCTGATTTTCGCTCCCACCGAGGTGACGGGGGACTGCTCCTGTGGCGCGACATTCTGCGTCCACCTGCTGGCGGCCATCGACACGGCGTTGCTGTGGTTGCGCCAGCCCTGGTCCGAGTCCTTTGGAGAGGAGTTGGAGGAACTGGTCCGTCCCGGTTGGGAGCGCGCGCTGCGGGCGCTGGAGCGGGCCGTCGATGACAGTCCCGGTGGGCCCGGAGGCGGCGAGGTCTCCTGGCGGCTGGACGTCATCAACGGGTACGGCGTGGAGCTCGCGGCCTACGTGCACAAGCGCAGCAAGAAGGGCCAGCGCAGCACGGGCGCGAAGGTGAGCCGGCGCAAGCTGCTGCAGGACCATGGCTCGCAGTTGTCGGCGGCGGACGCGCGCCTGGCGGCGTTGCTGCCGGAGTCGGAAGCCCCCGCGTCGCGCGCGCTGCTCTTCGAACTGGTGGGGCATCCCCGCATCCACCTGGATGAGAATCCGGACCTGCTGGTGCGCATCGAGCGCGCGAAGGTCGGGCTCGTCGCCGAGGACCGGGATGGGGTGGTCATCGTGAGCGCGGGGGTGGATGGCGCGATGCTGCCCACGGCGATGCTGGAGCGGGTGCGCAAGGCTCAGCCGGAGGAGGGGCTCTACATCTGGGATGACAGCCAGCGGGTGCTCACGGTGCTGGACGCGGGCCCCGAGGTCCGCGCGCTGCTGACGGCGCTGAACCGCCACGGCAATGCGTTTCCGCCGGAGAGCCACGTCGCGCTGCTGGACCAGCTGTCGAAGCTGTCCCTGCGCGTGCCGGTGGCGCTGCCTCGGAGCGTCTTGGGGGAGTCGGTGCCGCTTCGCTACGCCCCCGTGGTGCGCATGGAGGCGCATGCGAGCGGGACGGTCCGTGTGGAGCTGCGCACGCGCCCGTTGCCGGACAGTCCCACGTTCATTCCGGGCGAGGGGGCGCGCGACGTCCACGTCCGGCGGGGGACGGGGGCCGTGCACGCGGTGCGTGACTTCGTTCAGGAGCGCGACGCGGCGGAGTTGCTTCAGTCCCGGTTGCCGCTCGATACGGCGGAGCCCGAGGAGCTGCCCTTCACCTTCCGCTTCACCAGCGCGCAGGGCGGCCTCGCGGTGCTCTCGGCCTGTGTGGAGCTGGAGCCGAAGCCGGAGCTCGAGTGGGTGGGGGCGCCGGTGCGGCTGTTCCATGCCGCCGCGCCTCCGGCGCTGAAGGTCATCCTGGAGCGGAAGCGGGACTGGTTTGGCGTGCTGGGTGGGCTCTCCGTGGAAGGCGAGCGGGTGGAGCTGGCGCGGCTGCTCGATGCCGCGCGGCGGAAGGAACGTTTCGTCCAGGTGGACTCGACGTCCTACGTGGAGATTGAAGGGGCGCTGCGGGAGCACCTGGAGCGGCTGGCGGACCATGCGCATGCCACGCGTCATGGCCTGGAGGTGGGGCCTTCCGCGGTGGAGACGCTCACGGCGCTGCAGGACGCGGGCGCCGAGGTGGAGGCGGACAAGACGTGGCAGTCCCTGGTGGAGCGCATCTTCGCGGCGAAGGAGCTGAAGCCCCGTGTGCCCACGGGTTTGAAGACGGAGCTGCGGGACTACCAGTTGGAGGGCTTCCGCTGGCTGACGCGGCTGGCTTCGTGGGGCGCGGGTGGGGTGCTCGCGGACGACATGGGCTTGGGCAAGACGGTGCAGGCGCTGACGGTGCTCCTGGACCGGAGCAAGCGGGGGCCCGCGCTGGTGCTGGCGCCGACGTCGGTGGCCTTCAACTGGATGGACGAGGCGAAGCGCTTCGCGCCGTCGCTGCGGATGACGCTGTTCTCGGACGCTGCGGACCGGGGCCGGACGTTGGAGAAATTGGGGCCCAAGGACGTGTTGGTGTTGAGCTATGGCCTGCTCACGCGGGACATCGAGCGGCTGTCGAAGCTGCGCTTCTCCACCATCATCTTCGACGAAGCGCAGACGTTGAAGAACGCGACGACGCACCGCTTCCGGGCGGCGCGGGCGCTCCAGGGGGACTTCAAGTTCGCGCTGTCGGGCACGCCGCTGGAGAACCACCTGGGCGAGCTGTGGAGCCTCTTCGCCGTCGTCTTCTCGGGGTTGCTCGGGAGCTGGGAGGCGTTCCGTTCGCGCTTCGCCGCGCCGATTGAGCGGGGCGTGGACCCGACGGCCGCGCCCGCGCTGGCTCGGGTGCTCCAGCCCTTCCTGCTGCGCCGGACGAAGGCGCAGGTGGAGGCGCAGCTTCCGCCTCGGACGGACATCCGGGTGTCCATTGTCCTCTCGTCGGAGGAGTGGGCGCTCTACGAGGACGCGCGGCTGGCTGCGCTCTCTGATTTGGAGACGCGCAAGCCGAAGATGAAGGAGCAGGAGCGGCGCATCGAGATTCTGGCGGCGCTCACGCGGCTGCGGCTCCTAGCTTCACATCCGCGGCTGTATGACGCGGGGTCGAAGCTGGAGTCGGCCAAGCTGGAGCGGTTCATGGAGTTGGTGCGGGAGCTCCGAGCGGAGGGGCATCGCGCGCTCGTGTTCAGTCAGTTCACGTCCCACCTGGCGCTGGTGCGCGAGGTGCTGGACGCAGAGGGGATTGATTACGAGTACCTGGATGGGCAGACGCCCGCGGGGGCTCGGGCGGAGCGGGTGCGCGCGTTTCAGGAGGGAGACGTGCCGCTGTTCCTGATCTCGCTCAAGGCCGGTGGCTTCGGGCTCAATCTCACGGCGGCGACCACGGTGATTCACCTGGACCCGTGGTGGAACCCCGCCGTGGAGGACCAGGCCTCCGACCGCGCGCACCGGATTGGGCAGGAACGGCCGGTGACGGTGTACCGCCTGGTGACGCGGGGGACCATCGAGGAGCAGATGCTGTCGCTGCACGAGCACAAGCGCGCGCTGGTGGCGGGGGTGCTGGAAGGAAAGGACGCGGCGGGACGGCTGTCGACACAGGAGTTGCTGGGGCTGTTGTCTCAGCGGCTGGCTCCACCTGGGGAAGAGGAGGAGCCCCGGACTCGGCACTGATTCAAGGGGGATGCAGGGGCCGACCCTGGTTCTCGTGCTCCGACGTCGAACACCCGTCCATCACATCGAGGGCGTCTAATGAAAAGGGCGACTCTCACGGGGTTCGAGCATGATCAAAAGGCTATCGGTTCTCCATGGGAGCGCGGCATTGAAGGAGAGCTCCCTGTTCAACAGGCTTAAAGCCCCGAGGAGCGTGAGGCTTGCGAGCAGCGACACGGCCAGCGAACTCTGTCGGTCTTGCTTCAGGCAGAGCCAGATGACGGCCACGGCTGAAATGATGCCTCTTAATGGCCACCAGAAAAGGGTGGAGCGAAGCAACGTCTCAAAATCGGGCGGGGGCGAAGCACTGGACCACGCGATGAGGGCGGCGGTAGGGACGAAGCGGATGAATTCAGTGGTGACGATGCCAGTCCAGAATGCTCTCGGCCCCGTTCTTCCAATCATGAAAACAGCCACAAGTTGCGCAAGGCCTGTCATGATGTCTGAGACCCCGTCGCCGAAGTACATGCAGTCCCCTTGCCCGCCCGTCATGGAGTAATGCCACTCGTCCGATACCCGTCTGCTCGCGAATTCGAAGACCTGGACTGCGAAGAGCGCCGCCCAGGTCCATCCGAAGATTCGAAGCCATTCAGGACGGGGCCTTGCCAGCGCAGCGCTCGCAGTCGCAGAAGGTTCCATTTCAAGAGCGTACTGTATTTCTCCCGTCGATGTGGAGCGGAGGCCTTTCGGCGGCTGGCGTCAGGCCGGATTCAAGGCGCGTCACGACGACTTGCTCCAAGTCAGCCGTTCAATCGCATCGGCGGCCTTCTTCCCGATGGTGTCATCCCAGCCGGGCACCGGAGTCGAATCGCCGAGCAGTGCTTCGAGTGCCGGGATGAGCGGGGGATGTTTCGTCGCGCCGATTGCGAAAATCGCATTGTAGCGGACCTCAAGCGACGGGTCTGAGAGCGCCTTCAGTAGCGTCTTGACTGCGAGTTCGAACTCCGGCGAATCGGCTTTCACCAGGTCGAACATGTAGGCGAGTCCCTCCGCGGCCTGTCCTCGTACTTTGGGGTCCTCCCTGTCGTCGGCGAGGATTCGCACCATGAGGCCCCATGTTCTGAGGTCACCGTGCCAGGAGAGCGCATGGAGGATTCCCTGTCGCGGCTCGGCCCTGTCTTCGACCTTGAGTAACTCCAGCAGTTCCCCCGTCGTCGTTGGGTCCCCCGAAAGGAGTGTGCCCGCGTTGACGATGGCGCACGGGTCGGAACCCACGATGTCCTTCATCGCGGCTCTACGTTGCTCGCTGGAGAGTGGCTCTTTCTTGTTCTTGCTCAGTGTGGAGGTCCTTGTAGGGCCAGTTGCAAGAGGAGGTCAGTTCTCCATGGGAGGATGAAATTGACGGGGAAGTCGTCCCACCGCAGGCTCAGGAGCGCTAGCAGTGTGACACTCGAGAGCCCCGAGACGACCATGTCACGCGGGCCGGGACCTTCTCGCTTCACGCAGAGCCAGATGGCGGCCCCCGTCGCGATGAGTGCCCTCGACGTCCACCAGAAGATTGCGGAGTGGTGCAGTATGCCCATTTGGATGGGAGTGACCGCGATGACCCACGCCATCAGCGCGGCTGAGGGGACGTACCGAACGAATTCGGTGGTCACGACGCCAGTCCAGAAGGCGCTTGGGCCTTTTCTGCCGAACAGGACTACGGCCAAGACTGGCGTCATGCCAAGGACGACATCGGAAGTTGCCGACCCGATGGAAATGCAATCGCCCTGTCCGCCGGACGTCGTGTAGCTCCCTCCGAATGAGGTCACCGCCGAGAGTACAAAATTCACCACGACCGCGACGACGGTCCAACCGACCCAGCGGCCCCATTCCAGGTAGCGTGTCCTCGGTGAGGACGCTGCGCTCGGTGAATACTCCATTCGCGGAGCATATCGCCTTTCTCTATGTGACGGAGATGGACGGTCCTTGGCGGGTCGCGAGTTCGCTGAAGCGAATGCCACGTAAGCAGAGCTGCTGCACTGCGGCCACCATGCGTTCGCTCGCCACGATGAGAGTGGGCCAGTTGTAAAGCCGGAAAAGATCTTGAGGAACGGGCGTCGAATGAACGTCGAGAATTGGCGGCCGAGGTAACTCGTGTCGGGACACCCCGCATGTCAGGCAGGCTGGGCTCTCTTCTGGAGGCACGCCATCAATGTGCAGTCGGCCATGGAGTTCCAACTGCATGGCGAGCAGCTCGGGCGGGTTCTTTCCTCGGAACCGCACGTTCAGCGGGCAGCCTGACAGGCCATGAATGCCCGCGCCCTGAAGGCACTCCACGGCTTCACGGCGGATGAAGAGCGACCATGGGTTCTGCAGGAAGAGGTCGCCAAAAGTGCCGCTGCCCGTACCGGTGGGCGGACCGAAATCGGCGCCTGGTTCCAGCCGAGCCCAGTCGGGCGCGAATGGACGAACCAAGTCCCTCAATCGGGAGAATTCCTCGAAGCTGACCTGCCGGCCTGGGTTTTCGAGCGCATTGCGCTCCTGGAGGCCCGACAGGTCGACACACGGGTACTGGAGGCCAGCCCAGCCGCCTGCGGCTCCACATGCATTGCAGGGACCGACGCCTGGAAGCCCCCAGGGGGGAAGGGCGCGTAGGTTTCCGGTGAACCCAGCGCTCTTGTCTTCCTCGACCAAGTAGAACTTCAAGAGCCCAGCCTTCTCGACGTGAACGTACCGGTGGACCTTCTCGGGAACCGTTATGAACCTTGATGTCAGCTCATTGTGCGAGCAGTCCCCAAGGGATCTGGAATCTCCATAAGAAAGAGGGTCCGACGAGAGGCCCTGGCCCCCACTGCAAGAGCATCTCCAGTAGAACGATGCTCGTGATCCCCGAGAGAGCTATATTGCCCCAACTTGGTCTCGTTCGTTTCATGCACAGCCATCCGAGCGCCGCGACAGCGATGATGGCTCTCAAACTCCACCAGAGGTACGCGGAGTAGAGCAGAGTGACAACTTCGACCGACGTGGACGTGCCAAACCACACGAGCATCGCGGCAGCAGGGATGTACCGAACGAATTGGGTGATGACGATGCCTACCCAAAAGGCTCTCCGCTCCGAGCCTTCGTACCTGAATATGGACAGGCACAGCACAATGGCGTTGGTTGCGTCTGCAACGATGGTGCCAAGGTAATAAGAGTGTTCACGAGTCGAGCCAGTCAGACTGTAGGCTGTCGCAGCTCCAAACCCTCCGGAAACGTACTCAAGCAAGACGCTCACAACGACTGCGACGCAGGTCCATGCGCCCCAGCGGACCCATTCCATTCCAACGGCCGGATTGGGGGATGTGCTGTGGCTTGTCTCCATTCGCTCACGATACTGGATGCAGGCTCTGCCGCGTAATCGCTACCCGCGCGGAGCGGCGGCACGCGACAGCCGGTCCCGGACTGCGATTCCCAGACCGCTCTCAGCCGGGAGGCATGCCACCAGCACATCGTGTCCCTGGGCATCCGCCTCACGCAGCCGGGCGTACAGCACGCGAGCGGCACCAGCGGGCTCATCCGGCACATCGAAGCGCGACACGTCGGGTGGCAGCGCAAGGCTCGCCGGTCCCAGCACCCCCACTCGCAATCCCTGTCCGCGGAGTTCCTGGACGCGCGCTACAGCCTGCGCGGGCTCGGTCAGCACCACGCCGGCACGCGGCGCGTAGTGTGACTCCAGCGAGCCTGACACGCGCACCTTGGACGAAGTCCTCACCGGCACCTTGTGCCCCAGCACCCGCTCCACGTCCTCCACCGCCAGACCTCCGGGCCGCAGAATCGCGGGCTCATCCGAGCTCAAGTCCACGATGGTCGACTCCACGCCCACCGTGCACGGGCCTCCATCCAGGACGAGGTCCACGTCTCCGCCCAGGTCCTCCCTCACGTGTTCCGCCGTGGTGGGGCTCACCTTGCCGAACCGGTTCGCGCTCGGCGCGGCCAGCCCTCCACCCAGCTTCTGGAGCACCGCGAGCGCCACTGGGTGATTCGGCACGCGCAGGGCAACGGTGTCCTGCCCACCCGTGACGGCATCCGTGGCCCGTGCCGTGCGCGGCAGCACCAGCGTCAACGGCCCGGGCCAGAAGGCCTCGGCCAGCTTCCGTGCGGCCTCCGGGACCTCGCGTGCCCAGGTGTCCAGGTGCTCGACGCCCGGGATGTGGACGATGAGCGGGTGGGTGGCGGGGCGGCCCTTGATGGCGAAGACGCGGCGCACGGCCAGCTCGTCCTCCGCGTTGGCGGACAGACCGTAGACGGTTTCCGTCGGCAGGGCGACGACACCGCCGTGCCGCAGCAATTCCACCGCGCGTTCAAGGGACTCTGGAGCAATCATGCGCCGCCGCACTGTCGCCCCAGGAGGGAACATGGGCAAGTCGCACGTCTTCGATGCTCGCAGTCGGATGCCGGTCCCGGCCGTTGAACTCTTCGCCTGGCATGCCCGGGAAGGGGCGTTCGAGCGCCTGTCGCCTCCCTGGGAACGGCTGGAGGTCCTGGAGCGCACCGGTGATGGCATCCGCACCGGTGCCCGCGTCGTCGTCCGAATGCGCGTGGGTCCCGTCCCTCAACGCCTGGTGGCCGAGCACACCGCCTACTCCGAAGGCGCCATGTTCCAGGACACGCAGGTGTCCGGCCCCTTCTCGAAGTGGGTCCACACCCACCGGATGTGGCCCGAGCCCACCACGGGCACCTCCATCCTGGATGACGAAGTGGAATACGTCCTCCCCGTAGGCCCCCTGGGCAGCCTCTTCGGCGGAGGCTTCGCCCGGCGCACCCTGGAGCGGATGTTCGCGTACCGCCACCGCGTCACGTTCGAAGACCTGAAGCGTCACGCCGCCTTCGCGGGGCAGGGGCCGCTCACCATCGCCGTCACCGGAGCCTCGGGGCTGGTGGGCTCGTCGCTGGTGCCCTTTCTCACCACGGGCGGCCACACAGTGAAGCGCCTGGTGCGCGGCAAGGCGGACTCCTCGCGGAACGAGGTCGCCTGGGTGCCTGACAAGGGCGAGGTAGACACCGACGCGCTCGAAGGCGTGGACGCCGTGGTGCACCTCGCGGGCGTCAACGTGGCCGGCCAGCGTTGGACTCCCGAGTACAAGGACGCCATCCTCAAGAGCCGCACCCAGGGCACCCGCACCCTGGCCGAAGCCCTGGCGCGGATGAAGCGCAAGCCGAAGGTGCTCGTCTCCGCGGGCGGCAGCAGCATCTACGGGGACCGCGGCAACGAGGTCCTCACCGAGGAGAGCAGCACGGACGGGAAGGGCTTTCTCTCCCAGGTATCACGCGAGTGGGAAGCCGCCGCCGCGCCCGCCGAGGCCGCGGGCATCCGCGTGGTGCACCTGCGCATCGGCCCCGTCCTGGACGCGCGCGAGGGTGCCCTGGCGAAGATGCTGCCAGCGTTCCTCGCGGGAGGCGGCGGGCCCATCGGCTCCGGGCAACAGTGGATGAGCTGGGTGTCGCTGGAGGACCTGCTCGGGCTCATCCACTTCTCTGTCTTCACCGACGCCGCGCGCGGCGCCATCAACGCCGTGGCGCCGGGGGCGGTGCGGCAGGCGGACTTCGCCCGGACGCTGGGCAAGGTGCTGCGGCGTCCGGCCGTCTTCCCGGTCCCCGCGCCCGTCGTGCGGACCCTCTTCGGACAGATGGGGCAGGAGGCGCTGCTGGATGGCGCGCGAATCGTGCCTCAGGCAGCCCAGCGGCTGGGGTTCGCCTTCCTCCTTCCCGACCTGGAAAGCGCGCTGCGCTTCACGCTGGGGCGCACGACGAAGGGCCCTGAATACCGCCATTCTTAGCGAGTCCGGCGCTTGACAATCCCCTCCGCTGCGACAGAAGGAACGACGCTTTCGAAGGGGAGAGGACTCCTGATGATTCAGGTCGAAGGGCTGACCAAATACTACGGTGAGCACGCGGCGATCCGGGACCTGGCCTTCACCATCAGCCAGGGAGAAGTCATTGGCTTCCTGGGCCTCAATGGCGCTGGAAAATCGACGACGCTGAAGGTCCTGGGGTGCGTGCTGCTGCCGACCTCGGGGCGTGTCGTCATCGACGGCCATGACGTGGTGAGCAATGCCCACGAGGTCCGCCAGCGCATCGGCTACCTGCCGGACGTGCCTCCGCTCTACGACGAGATGACAGTGAGTGAGTACTTGACCTACGTCGCGCAGCTTCGCGGCGTCACGTCCCGGGACACCGCCAGCCGCGTGGGCGAGGCCGAGGAGAAGACGGGCCTGCGTGACGTCCACGGTGAGCTCATCTCCACGCTCAGTCACGGCTACCGCCAGCGCGTGGGCGTGGCGCAGGCGCTGGTGCACAAGCCCGCCCTCCTCATCCTCGATGAGCCCACCAGCGGGCTCGACCCCCGGCAAATCGTGGAGATGCGCGACGTCATCCGCGGGTTGAAGGGCGCGCACACGGTGCTCGTCTCCAGCCACATCCTCCCGGAAATCTCCCAGACGTGTGACCGGCTGCTCATCATCCACAAGGGGATGTTGGTGGCGCAGGGCACGGAGGAGGAACTGGCGGCGAAGATGGGCGGCCGGGGCACCATCGAGCTGGAGGTGCGCGGCGACAAGGCGCGCGCGGTGGAGGTGCTCCAGCGCTTTGGCACGGTGGAGGTGGACCGCGCGTCGGACGGCCTGGTGGCGCTGACGGTGCGGGCCTCTCCCGACCAGCGGCCCCTGGTGGCGCAGGCGGTGGTGGGCGCGGGCCTGGACTTGTTGCGGCTGGACCAGGGCGCCGGTCAGCTCGAATCCATCTTCCTGCGGCTGACACACGGCCAGGAGGTGCGCGCGTGAAGGCGCTGCTCATCGCCCGCCGCGAGCTGTCCGCGTACCTGCGCACGCTCAGCGGTTACGTCATCATCGCGGTCATCCTCGCGTTGAACGGCTTGTTCTTCAACGCGTATGCCCTGGGCGGCGCCAGCAAGCGCTCCGCCGAGGTGCTGTCTCAGTTCTTCTATTACTCGAGCGGCTTCACCGTCGTCGCCTCGGTCTTCATCTCCATGCGTCTGCTGGCGGAGGAGCGCCAGACGGGCACGCTGTCGTTGCTGTACTCGTCACCGCTACGCGACCGGGACATCGTCCTGGGCAAGTTCCTCGCGGGATTGGCCTTCCTCGCGCTGTACCTCCTGTGCACCGTCTACATGCCGCTGCTGGTGCTGGTGAACGGCAAGGTGTCCTTCGGGCACGTGGCTGCGGGGTACTTCGGCCTGCTGCTGCTGGGCAGCGCGTCGCTGGCGGTGGGGACGTTCGGCTCGGCGCTGGCGCGCAACCAGTTGCTCGCGGCGATTACGTCCGCAGTGATGCTGGTGGCCCTCATCCTGTGCTGGCTGCTGGCGCGCATCACCGAGCAGCCGCTGGCGGATGTCTTCAGTGCGATGTCGCTGTGGAATCAGCACTTCCCGCCGTTCCAGGCGGGGCTCATCCACGTGCGTGACGTCGTCTACTACCTCGTGGTCACCTACGTGGCGCTGTTCGCGGCCACGCGGGTGCTCGAGGCGCGGAGGTGGCGATGAGCGCGCGTCCTTCGAGCGGGGGGCTCCCCGTGACGCTGGCCTTCGTCTCGGGCCTGCTGGCGGTCTTCCTCGGTGAGCGGCTCTTTGGCATCGGCATGGGCCGCACCGTCCTGTCTGGCCTGGGCGTCGCGGTGGCGGTGGGCGCTCTGGTCTGGCGCTTCGCGCGCATGCGGTCGGCCAGCGCGGACCGGCGTGCAGTCGAGGCGTGGGTGTCAGGCCTCTACGGCGTGGGCCTCCTGGCCCTGGTGCTCTACTTCGTCCAGGCGGACGTGGGCACCGGACTCTTCGGTAGCCCCCTGTCCCAGAAGGCGCCTCGGCTGGCGGTGTCGCTGGCGGCGCTCTTCCCGGCGTTGCTCGCGTGCTGCTTGCTGCCGCTGGCGATGATGGAGGTCGCCGCCGCGGCGATGACGCGCGCGCCGGTGCTGGAGACGGGCCGTGTCCGCAGCGCGTTGTACTCCGGGCTGGGGTTGGCCTTCGTGCTCGTCTTCGCCTTCGCGTCCATGTTCGTCGCCACCCAGGCAGACGTGACGTGGGACCTGTCCTACTTCCGCACCGCGAAGCCAGGCGACGGCACGCGCAAGGTGATTCGCGGGCTCAATGAGCCGCTCCAGGTGACGCTCTTCTTCCCACCCGCGAACGAGGTGGGCGAAGCGGTGGGGCAGTACTTCCGCGACCTGGCGGTGGAGAGTCCGGGCCTGCTCAACGTGGTGCGGCTGGACCAGGCGGTGGAGCCGACTCGGGCGAAGTCGCTGGGCGTCCACAACAACGGCACCGTCGTCCTGGCTCGCGGCGACCGGAAGGAGCCGCTCACGGTGGGCCTGGAAATCGAGCGGGCGCGCGGCCAGCTCCAGCGGTTGGACCAGGAGGTCCAGCGCCGCCTGCTGACGGTGGCCAGGCCCCGCCGGGTCGTCTACTTCACGTCCGGCCACGGTGAGCGCGCCGAGTCGCGAGCGGTGCCGGGCGAGACGACCCGCCCGTCCGTGGAGAAGCTGAAGGAGTTGCTGCGCGCGCAGAACGTGGACGTGCGGCCGCTCGGTGTCTCCGAGGGGCTGGGCACCGAGGTGCCGCGTGACGCCTCCGTGGTGGTGGTGGCGGGCCCGACGCAGGCGTTCCTCCCCGAGGAGCTGAATGCCCTGCGCGAGTACTCCGCGCGCGGCGGCCGGCTGTGGCTGGCGCTGGAGCCAGAGGGGCCGGACTTCCAGCCGCTGCTGGAGCCCCTGGGCCTGAAGTACCTCAAGACGCCGCTGGCCAATGACCAGGTGTACTTCCGCACGTCGCGGCAGCAGAGCGACCGCGGCAACCTGGGCACGGCGACGTTCTCCTCGCACCCGTCCGTCACGTCGCTGTCGTCGTTGGCGGGACAGGCGCCGGCTGTCTTCCTGAGCGCGGGCGCCCTGGAGCAACTTCAGCCGTTGCCGGGAGGCCTGGCGCAGGACGTGTCGGTGCGCGCGCACGGCGCCACCTTCGCGGACGCCAATGGCAACTTCACGTTGGACGCGGGCGAGACGCGGCGGCCCTGGCCCCTGGTCATCGCGGTGGAGAAGCCCGCGCCGGCCGGCCAGGAGTCGATGCGCGCCGTGGTGATGGCGGACGCGGACGCGGTGAGTGACTTGCTGATGGGCAACATGGGCAACGCGTACCTCGCGGTGGACACGCTGCGGTGGCTCACCGGTGAGGAGTCCATCTCCGGCGCCGTGTCCTCGGAGGAAGACACGCCCATCCAGCACACGCGGGAGCAGGACGTCCTCTGGTTCTACGCGACGGTGTTCCTGGGGCCAGCCCTGGTGCTGGCGGTGGGCTTCGTGACGACGCGCCGGCGGGGACGCCGCGCGCCTCGCCCCGCGGTGGCGGGAGGTGAGCGATGAAGGTTCGGGACCTGGCCCTCCAAGGGGCCCTGGCGGCAGCCGCGTTGCTCGCGGCGTTCGTCGTCTGGCAGCGTGAGCCCTCCGCGGGCCCGGGTGAAGTCACGGTGGTGGATGTCCCGGCGCGCGCGCTGGACAGCATCCGCTACGAGGACGACTCCCGCTTCGTGGACGTGTTCCGCGATGCCAGTGGGCGGGACCGGCTCTGGGTGCGTCTGGGCTACAAGGCCTCCAGGGCGGCCTCCGGCGGTGCGAATGCGGGCGCCACCGACGCGGGCGTGGCCACCGCGGCGGTGGGCACGGACGCGGGTACCGGCGCCGCCGGGGGACAGCCGCCGGTGGCCGTGCGCGAGGAACCTCCCCCGCCGCGCGAGCTGCGCGCCAACGAGGTGGCGGACAAGCTGTTCTCCCGCTTCGCGCCCATGCGCGCCATGCGGGCGCTGGGTGAGCTGGACGCGAAGAAGCTGGAGGAGGTCGGCCTGGCCACGTCTCCGCGCAAGCTGACGCTGACGGTGGGCGGCAAGGCGCGTGTGTTCGCCCTGGCGTCGCCTCCGGGCGGATGGGGGACGCCGTACCTGCGCAGCGAGGAGGACGGCCGCGTGTACCTGCTGGGCCCGGCGATGCTGCCGGACCTGGAGAACGCGAACAGCCGTCTGGTGGACCGCCGGCTGCACACCTTCGACCTGGGAGACTTCGACGCGGTGACCATCAGCGCGGGTGGCGCCACCCGTGCCTTCCGGGCCACGGGCAAGGCGCCCGGCCCGGTGGTCCTCGCGCCGGAGGAAGCGCCGGAGCGGCCGGACGACTTCGCGCGCAACTGGCATGACCGCGTGTGGCGGATGATGCCGGTGGACCTGCTCGGCCGCGACGAGCCGCTCCCTGGGGGCGAGCCGCAGGAGGCCTTCCGCGTGGACTACCTGCGCGCGGGGCGGGCCGTTGGCCACGTCATGGTGGCGAAGGGCGAGGGTGGCTTCTACGCCCGGACCGAGCACACCTCGGGCTGGGCCCGGCTCCACGCCGGGATTGACGCGTTGGCGGAAGAGGCGGCGAGGGTGACGGCGCCCGTGTCCGCCGCTTCAGGGAAGTGACGCGCGGGGACCTGGACTCAGGTCCCCACCGCGCCCTCGTCACGCAGGCCCAGGTGCACGTCCACGAAGCTGTACGGCGCCCAGGGACCGGTGAAGCGGAACGAGTACGTGTCCGAGCGCGCGGCCAGGGAGCGGACCTTCTCCTCGAAGGACTCCAGCCGTGCCCGCTCGACGAGGAAGGCAGCGTTGAGCAGCATCCGCTCTCCTACGAGGGGAAGCTCGCGCGTGGCGGCGGCACGGGGGCGCAGGCCTTCCAGCAGTGCCCGCATGTCACGCCCGGCGCGGTCCTCGACGGCGGCCTCCAAGCGGCGCTCGTGCTCGGCCTCCGGCTCATCATCGCGCCGGTGAAGCTGGGCGTCTTCCAGCACCAACCGCTGGGCGAGGTGCTCGCGGTGCCAGAGCACCTTCAGGCCCAGCTCCACCTTGCCCTCCAGCGCGTCCAGCACGCCGGACAGTTCGCCATGGGCCGTGCGCAGGACAGCGCGTACCTGGGCCTCGGACGCCATGACGGTGCCGAAGGCCACGGGGAGCACGGTGTGCTCACGGAGCAGGGTTTCGGTGACGCGCTGGTGCCCGAGCAGGTTCGCCCGCGTCGGGTCCACCACGCGGCCGGGGGCCACGGACACCATGGCGGCAAGGCCGGCCTCACTCACCGCGTACACCTGTGATGGAACGGCGCCCAAGCCGATACGCCCGACGTCCAGGGACGCGGTGGCACGGACGATGCCGTAGAGATACCGGAGCCCGTCGGGCGTCACCGTCTCCGCCGTGGGAGGCGAAGGCCGGGCGACCTGGGCCGTGCGGCTGTCGCCGTGAGCCGCCCCCTTCCGGGGCCGTGTCGTCCGGGACATGGTGCGCTTCACCTCGCCGATGCGCCTCCGTGGGTGGCGAGCACGCGGCGGACTTCATCCACCAGCGCGTCCGGCAGGCAGGGCTTGGTGACGAAGGAGTCGCAGCCCGCGCCCTTGGCTTCGTCGGACTGCCCCGTCATCGCATGGCCCGTGAGCGCCACTACGGGGATGGCGCGCGTGCGGTCGTCGCCCTTCAGCCGCCGTGTCGCCTCCCAGCCGTCCATGATGGGCAGCGACAGGTCCATGAGGATGATGTCGGGCCGCAGCTCGAAGGCCTTGTCCAGCGCCTCCTGGCCGTTCTTCGCCTCGGCGACGCGAAAGCCCGAGAACTCCAGGTACTCGGCGTACATCTCCCGGGCATCTTGATAGTCGTCTACGACGAGCACGAGGGGCTTCGGGGTCTCAGATGGGTTCGTCATGCGCGCCTCGCGCGTCGGGGGAAGTGCAGGGTGAATGTCGAACCCTCGCCCTGGGTGCTCTGGAGGGTGACGCGTCCCCCCAGCATGGCCGCCAGGCGCCGGCAGATGGAGAGCCCCAGCCCGGTGCCTCCATAGGCCCGGGTCGGAGAGCTGTCCACCTGCTGGAAGTCCTCGAAGATTTTTTCCTGGTTCGCTGGGTCGATGCCAATGCCCGTGTCCGTCACGGAGATGGTGAGCGTGGACGTAGCAGCCACGTACTCTGCCTGCACCTGCACTGAACCTTCGTGCGTGAACTTCAACGCATTCGACAGGAGGTTGAGGACGATTTGTTTCACCTTCTGCCGGTCACTGTACACAGCCGGCACGCGCGGGCCGAGGTGGGCGCTCACCGTCAGCTTGCTGCGCGCGATGATGGGGTCCATCTCCGCCATCACCTCCTGGAGCAGCTCCGGGATGCCGAAGTCCGACAGGTTCAAGGGCATGCGGCCCGCTTCGATGCGGGTGATGTCCAGAATCTCGTTGATGACCTCCAGCAGGTGTCTGCCGTTGGAGTCGATGCGCGTGAGGTTCCGTTTCTGCGCCGGGTTCAGTTCGCCGGACACGCCCTGCAGCAGCATGTTCGTGTAGCCAAGGATGGCGTTGAGCGGCGTGCGGAACTCGTGGGACATGTTGGCCAGGAACTGGGACTTGGCCGCGCTGGCCTGCTCCACCTGGATGGCCTGCCGGCGCAGCATCTCGTTCTGTTCGGCCAGCTCCGCGGTGGCGGCCTGCACGCGCGCCTCCAGGTGGACGGAGCCTTCCTTCACCCGCTCCAACAGGCGCGCCTTCTCCAGCGCCTCGCTGCGGTCGTGGAAGAGGGTGACGATGCCCGTCAGCTCACCGGAGTCGCCCAGGACCTTGCTGGCCACGGCCTCCATGGGGAGCGTGGCGCCCGTGGCCGGGTCCAACAGCCCGAGCTGCCCGCGCCAGCGGGGCCGGCCCTCCGCGTCCAGCAGGTTGGCGAGGAACGACGAGAAGCTCGCGTTGTTGGAGCGCAGCCGCCGCAGCGCCGCCTCCCCACTGTCGGGGTGCGTGGCGAAGAGCTTCTCCGCCGGGCCGTTCATCATCACCATGCCGCCCGCCGGGTCGGACAGGATGAGGGGGTCCGGCACGGAGTCCAGCACGCGGTCCAGCCGGTGGCGCTCGCTGCGGGCCTCCCGCTCCGTGGCGCGCAGGCGCCGGTAGCTCTCCCCCAGCGCCTGGGTGGCGCGGCCCAGGTCCGTCACGTTGCGCAGCACGCTCACCAGGGCCTCGCGGCCATCCGGCTCGAGCACGGGCGTGCTGACGACCTCGAAGAGCAGGTCGATTCCCTCCACCGGGTCCACCAGCGGGACTTCCCGGCGGCGTACGGTGGATGTGTCACCGCTGGCGAAGCTGGCCAGCGCGGAGGAGAACACCTGCCGGTTGAGCTCCGTCGCCCGGCGGCGGCCTTCGCTCGCATCCGGCCCCGCCACCAGCAGCACCTCCGCGCGGGCGTTGGCGATGTGGGGCCGCCCCTCCAGGTCCGTCAGCAGCACGGGGTCCGCCACGGTGTCGATGATGCGACGGAGCAGCTCGCCGCCCGCCACCTCGCGGCGCTCCGTGGGCAGCATGGCGGCCAGCCGGGGGCCGACGTGCGCGCTCACCCAGGCGGCGTCCGGCGTCAGCGTGGGGCCGTCCGCGGACAGCAGCAGCAGGCCCGCAGCGGGCGCTCCGGGACGGCCCAGGGGCACCGCGATGCACCCCACGGCCGGAAGTGGGGCCCAGGGGGTGGCGAAGAAGCGAGGTGCCCCCTGCGTCAGGGTCTCCGCCAGGGGATGGGAGGCCTCACCGGGCTGGAACGCCAGGGCGTCGCGCTGGGCCTCGGAGAGGTTGCGGGCCGCGAGGCAGACCCACCCTCCCGTGCCGCTGTCGCGCGCGAGGCAGGCGGCGACGTCCGACGGCCGCTCGCGGGTGAGCCACGCCACCACGTGCCGCGCGCACAGACGTGGCTCGTCGCAGGCGAGCAGCTGCTCGGCCAGGGCGAGCCGTGCTTCGACGTCTGGCTCGGGCGTTGGGGTGGGCAGTGCGGCGGGGGGGGCCACTGCGTCAGGCTCCGCGGGAATGAGGGGTGGGCGTTCGCACCTCCACGAACTTCACCACGATGGTGCGTGTGGACGCGGGTGGCCAGTCCTGGAGCGCCTGCTTGTGGACGTTCGTGTCCCAGCGCAGACCCCGGCCCAGCACCCGGTCCAGGACGTCGACGAGGCTGGCGCTTCCAGCCAATCTTTCCACGGGCATCGTCGAAGCTCCTCGGCTCCTGGGGCCGGGTTTTTGTAACGCGCGTCGGCGAGCCGCCCCAGAACAGGCTTGCCCGCACCGTGATTTGCGAACACGAGAGGGCCGGCAGTGTTCGCTCGTGTACATCTGCAACGTCTCGAAGCTGGGTAGGCAGCCAGCCATGAGGTCCGCTCCCGTGGCTTATCGCTCCGGGGCGCCGTTCCTAGCCTTGGGCCATGGACGACGAGCAGCGGGCGCACAGGTCGCTTTGGACGGTGACGGCCCCCCCGCGCGACTTCCCGGCGCTGCCGGGTGACGTGACGGTGGACGTGGCCATCATCGGCGGGGGGATGGCCGGGCTGACCACGGCGTGGCTCCTGAAGCGCGCTGGCAAGCGCGTGGCGGTGCTGGACATGCACCGCATCCTGTCGGGGCAGACGGGCCAGACGACCGCGCACCTCACCGAGGTGCTCGACACGCCCTACGCCACGCTGCGGCGCGACTTCGGTGAGAAGGGGGCCCAGCTCGCGGCGTCCTCCAGCCGCGCGGCCATCGAGCAGATTGCCGCGCTGGTCGACGAGCTCGGCATCGACTGTGACTTCCAGCGCATGCCCATGTACCGCTACGCGGAGACGGAGCGCGAGCTGGCCGACCTGCACCACGAAGTCACCGCCGCGCGCGAGGCCGGCTTGCTGGCCACCTTCACCCACGACGTGCCCTTGCCGTATCCCGTGAAGGGCGCCCTGCGGGTGGAGGACCAGGCGCTCTTCCATCCTCGCAAGTACCTGCTGGCGCTGGCGGACCGGATTCCCGGCGATGGCAGCCACCTCTTCGAGAACACGCGGGTGACGGAGGTCCACGACGGCGCGCCCTGCCGCGTCGTCACCGACCGGGGCACCGTCACCGCCGCGGCCGTGGTGGAGGCCACCACCACGCCGCTCAACCGCGTGGCCATGCACACCAAGCTCTACCCCTACCGCACCTACGCGGTGGCGGGGCCGCTCAACGGGCCGCTGGAGCCGGGCCAGTACTACGACAGCCAGGAGCCCTATCACTACATCCGCACGCAGCAGGTGAACGGGCGCACCTACGTCATCGTGGGCGGCGAGGACCACAAGGTCGGCACCGACGAGGACACCGCCCGGCGCTACGCCGCGCTGGAGGCCTACACGCTGCGGCGCTTCCCGGTGACGGACATCACCCACCGCTGGTCCGGCCAGGTCATCGAGCCCGCGGACGGGCTGGCGTACATCGGCCGCAACACGGCCAGCCGCCACGTGTACGTGGCCACCGGCTTCTCCGGCACGGGCATGACGTTCGGCACGCTGGCGGGGATGATTCTCTCCGACGCCATCCTCGACAGGCAGAACCCCTTCGCCGCGCTCTACTCGGCGACGCGGGTGAAGCCTCAGGCGGGCGCGAAGGACTTCCTCCAGGAGAACGCGGAGGTCGCCTTCCACTTCGTCGCGGACCGCCTGTCACGGCCGGACGGGCACCGGCTGGCGGACGTGGCGCCCGGCGAGGGCAAGGTCCTGGAGGTCGCGGGACAGAAGGTCGCGGTGTACCGCGCGGAGGACGGCACCACGCACGCGGTGTCCCCGGTGTGCACGCACCTGGGCTGCCACGTGCACTGGAACGGCGCGGAGCGCTCCTGGGACTGTCCCTGTCACGGGGGGCGCTTCAGTCCCACCGGCAAGGTGCTCAACGGCCCCGCCGTGAAGGACCTGCCGGCGAAGAAGCTGCTGACCTGAGCCACACGTCTTCACACCTCAACACGACACACATCATCCACACGGGAGAGGGCGCGCATGGACGCTATCGAACTGTTGACGCAGCAGCACGACGAGGTGAAGAAGCTGTTCAAGAAATACGAGAAGCTCTCGGAGGGAGCGGAGGCGAAACGCCAGGAACTCTTCGAGATGATTTCCGACCGCTTGAGCGCGCACGCCTCCATCGAGGAGCAGTACTTCTATCCCGCGGCCAAGGCCCAGGACACGGAAGACCTGCTGCGCGAGGCCGCCGAGGAACACCTGTCCGCCAAGCGCCTCATCGCCGACCTGCTGGACCTGGAGCCGGCGGACGAGGAGTTCGACGCGAAGATGCAGGTGCTCCAGGAACAGATTGAGCACCACGTCGAAGAGGAAGAGGGCGAGCTCTTCAAGAAGGTCCGCAAGCACATGTCCAAGGAGCAGCTCGTGGACCTGGGCGTCCAGATGCAGCAGGAGTTCGAGGAGCTCATGGAGGGCGAGCCTCGCACCCAGGTTCCCGCCGAGACGGAGCACGCCGCGCCGATTTGAGCGGCGGCGGCTTGCCGCAAGAATCGGGTTGCGTGAAGGGGGCTGGGCGGCGGCATCATGGCTGCCGCCCATGCCGCGTCCTCCTCCCGACGTCATTCGATACCCCAGTTACTACACGCCCTCGGTCCGCCGTGCCCTGTCGCGCGCGGACCCGACGCTGGGCGCATTGATGAAGCAGGTCGGTCCCTTCCGCCTCCAGGTGCGTCCGCTGCACAGCCCGTTCGGCGCGCTGGCGGAGTCCATCGTCTACCAGCAGCTCCACGGCAAGGCGGCCGCTACCATCTTCGGTCGCGTGTGCGAGCGCGTGGGCTCGGGACGGAAGTTCACGCCCCAGGCGCTGCTCGCGGTTCCGGACACGTCGCTGCGCGAAGCGGGCCTGTCCGCCAACAAGCTGGCCGCGCTCCAGGACCTGGCGCGCAAGACACTGGACGGCACCGTGCCGCCGCTGGCCAAGGTCCGGCGCATGGATGACGCCGAGCTCATCGAGCACTTCACCCAGGTGCGCGGCATTGGCCAGTGGACGGTGGAGATGCTGCTCATGTTCCAGCTCGAGCGACCCGACGTGCTGCCCGTGGACGACTACGGCGTGCGCAAGGGCTTCATGAAAGCCTATGGCCTGCCGGAGATGCCCAAGCCCAAGGCGCTGCTCGCTTACGGCGAGCGCTGGAGGCCCTGGCGCTCGGTGGCCAGCTGGTACATGTGGCGCTCGGCGGAGCTCCCCGACGCGCCGCCCGTGGAGGGCTGACGGCGTTCCTGGGCTGTGGCCTCAGGCGGTGTTGAGCGCGGTGCTCGGGGCATGCCGCTGGCGCCGCATGGGCACCAGCAGCACCAGGAAGGCCACGGACAGGGCGATGCCCAGCAGGAAGACGGGCGCGTAGCCCAGGTTGAGCCCGTGTTTCGGGTCCGCGAGCCAGCCCGCGAGCGGGCCCGCGGGCGCCTTGCCCCAGACCTCCAGGCTGGCGAGCAGCGTGTAGTGCGTGGCGCCGATGCGGCGGTCCACGCGCGACATCATGAAGGCGAACATCACCGTGGTGAGGGCGCCGCCGAAGAACTCCTCGGCCATGGTGACGCCGATGACGCCCGCGTCGGTGACGCCTCCCGTGGCCAGCAGCCACCGTCCCACCAGGGGAATCACCCGCAGGGACGCGGTGAGCCCCACAGCGCCCAGCAGCGGCATGCGGGAGGCCAGCAGTCCTCCGGCCAGTGAGCCGGCAATGGACGCGCCCGTGCCCCACGTGCCCACCCACAGGCCAATCTGCGCGGCGGTGAAGCCCGCGTCGACGAGGAACGGCTTGAAGAGCACGTCGGACATGCTCTCGCCCAGCTTGTACGTGGTGATGAAGAGCAGCAGCCAGCCCGCGCCCGGCAGCAGGAGCGCCTTCTTGAGCCGCTGGAACAGCTCGCGCCAATCCGGCTCCTGCCGGGCGGTGGGCGTGGACGGCGTGGCATGCGCCTCGGGGGGAGACTCCCGGACGAAGAGCATCACCGTGAAGACGGCCAGACACAGCAGCGCCATGGCGACGAAGAGGCCGGACCAGCCGATGCGCGCGCTGGCCCACACCAGGAGCCCGCCGCCCGTCAGCATTCCCAGTTTGTAGCCCACCACCTGCGCGGTGTTGCCCAGGCCCAGCTCACTGGGGCGCAGGGTGTCCACGGCGAAGCCATCCACCGCGATGTCCTGCGTGGCGGCGAACAGGTTCATCAGGAAGACGAGCGCCAGCAGGGCGGGGAGCGCGTCCCGTGAAGCCGCGACCGCCGCCGCGGCGCAGCTGGCCGCGAGCCCCGCCTGCATCGGCAGAATCCACGACTTGCGCCGGCCGATGCGCGCCGAGCCATACCGGTCCACCAGGGGCGCCCAGAGCGCCTTGAGGGCCCAGGGCAACCACAGCGCGCCGAGCAGTCCAATGGTGGTCAGCGAGACGCCCTGCGAGCGCAGGTACACCGGCAGGGCGGTGGCCTGGAAGCCGAAGGGCAGGCCCTGCACGAAGTAGAGCATGCACAGCAGGGCGAGCCGGGACGACGGGAGTCTCATTGATACCCAGCATAGAGCCACCATGTCGGGAACGAGGAAGTGTCCGCTCGCCAGTCCGGATGTGGAGCCCTGTCCACGGCAGTGCAGAGGAGCCCTCCGTCTCATGGACGGGGAGGGGGCGGTCTCTAGGCTCATCCTCCCCACGGCCGGAACCCGGCCTCATTTTGCGCCGGACGGCGGAGGCTGCCGAGGCGCGTGGAGCATGTGACCATGCAGGAGCAGCAAGCAGGATTCGAAGCCTTGAAGCGTGGTGAGTCCGCGCCGTCTCCGTCATTGCGCGTGCTGGATGTGATGGCCCTTACAGTGGGCATCGTCCTGGGGGCAGGCATCTTCAAGGCGCCCTCGCTGGTGGCCGCGCAGTCCGCCAGTGGTGAGGCCATGCTGCTCACGTGGCTGCTGGGCGGTGTCGCGTCGCTGGTGGGGGCGCTGTGTTACGCGGAGCTGGCCAGCGCCTGGCCTCACCCGGGCGGGGACTACCACTACCTGTACCGCGCCCTGGGCAAGGGGCCCGCCTTCCTCTTCGCGTGGGCGCGGCTGACCGTCATCCCCACCGGCTCCATCGCACTGCTGGCCTTCGTCTTCGGGGACTACGCCACGCAGCTCTTCCCCCTGGGACCGTATTCGTCGCCCGTCTACGCGGCCATGCTGGTGGTGGGGCTGACGGCGGTGAATATCGCCGGACTTCGGCAGGGGACCCGTACGCAGAACCTGCTCACGGCCCTGGAGGTTCTGGGAGTGGGGGCTGTCGTCATCGTGGGGCTGCTGTTCACGCCCGCTCTGGTGCCCGCGGAGGTGGCGCCGACACCGGCCGCGTCGTCGGGGACCGCCTGGGGCCTGGCCATGGTGTTCGTGCTGCTGACGTACGGCGGCTGGAACGAGGTGGCGTACCTGTCCTCGGAGGTGCGGGGTTCGCGGCGCGCCATTGCGTGGTCTCTGCTGGCGAGCATCGGGCTGGTGACGGCGCTGTACCTGCTGGTCAACGTGGCGTACCTGCGCGGCCTGGGGCTCGAAGGCATGGCGCGTTCGGAGGCGGTGGCCGCGGACCTGATGCAGCGCGCGGTGGGCAGCGGGGGCGCGCTGGTGCTGAGCGTCATCATCGCCATCTCCGCGCTGACGTCCGCCAACGCCACGGTGCTGACGGGGGCCCGGACCCACTATGCCTTCGGGCGGGACAGCGTGCTGTTCAATGGGCTGGGGCAGTGGCGCGCGAAGTCCAATGGCCCGTCCCGCGCGCTGCTGGTGCAGGGGGCCATCTCCCTGGCGTTGGTGGGGCTGGGGACGCTGACGCGTCAGGGCTTCGAGACGATGGTGGAGTACACCGCGCCCGTCTTCTGGCTCTTCTTCCTGCTGACGGGCGTGTCGCTGATGGTGCTGCGCGTGCGCGAGCCGGATGCGCCACGGCCGTTCCGCGTGCCGCTGTATCCGCTCACGCCGCTGCTCTTCATCGGCATCTGCGCCTACGTCCTCTATTCCAGCCTGGCCTTCACCGGGCTGGGCGCGCTCGCGGGGCTGGCCGTGCTGGGCACGGGCGGCGTGCTGCTCGCCGTGGAGACGGCGCGGACCCGCAGGGGCTCGCAGGGTGCCTCCCCCAAGGCCTCTTCTTCTCCCAGATTGCAACGAACGAAGGAGGCGACATGAAGCGAAGGATGATGGTTCTCGCGTCCATGGTGGGGATGGCCGCGAACGCCGCGAGTGTCTCGACGGCGCAGCAGACGGTGACGGTGCAGGTTCGCGGCCCATCAGGCGGCGCGATTCAGGCACCCGACGTTCCCTTCGTCCCCACACCGGAAGGTGCCGTGGATGGGATGCTGGCATTGGCTGGCGTGAAGCCCGGGGACACTGTCTATGATTTGGGCAGCGGAGACGGCCGCATCGTCATCTCCGCTGTCCAGAAGCACGGGGCGAAGCACGCCGTGGGCGTGGACATCAACCCGGAGCGCATCGCCGAGGCCAACCAGAACGCGAGCCAGGCGGGCGTGAAGAACAAGGTGGAGTTCCGCCAGGGAGACCTCTTCGACGCGGACATCAGTGACGCGTCGGTGGTGACGCTCTACCTGCTGCCCTCCGTCAACGAGCGGCTCAAGTCCAAGCTGCTCTCGGAGCTGAAGCCAGGCACGCGCATCGTGTCGCACAGCTTCGACATGGGGGACTGGGCGCCGACCAAGACGGTGCAGAGCGAGGGACGGACGCTCTACCTCTGGGTCGTCCCCGAGCGCGGCACGGGCGGCGCGCCCCGCTGAGCACGGCTCGAGGCGCCCTGGCCCGGCACCCTCGCGTGGAGGGGCCGGGCCATTTCGCGTCAGGGCGCCGGCGGCGGCTGACCCGGCGTGCGCGAGTAGTGGAGCACCATGGCCTCCAACCGCGACAAGGCCTTCTCCAGCGTCTCCATGGACGGGCCGAAGGACAGGCGTACGTAGCCGCGGAAGCGCGAGGGGCGCGCGCGGCGCTTGCCGGGATTCACGTCGAAGAACTCACCCGGCACGGCGATGATTTTCTGGTCCAGCGCGGCGCGGAAGAAGCCCATGCCGTCGTTGAGCGGCGGCGGCAGTCCAGACACGTTGCCCCAGACATAGAAGGTGCCGTCCGGCGCGCGGTCCGTGCGGATGCCGATGCGCTCCAGCCGGGAGTGGAAGCGGTCCCGCTTCTCCCGGAAGGCGTTGTGGATGGCCATCGTCTCCGCCACCACGGGTTCCTCCTGGAGGAGTTGAATCGCCGCGCGCTGGAGCGGCCGGCTGCCACCGCCATCCAGGAAGCTGCCCGCGCTGGAGACGGCCTCGATGACCTGACGCGGCCCCACCGTCCACGTCATGCGCCAGCCCGGGTAGCGCCAGTTCTTCGTGAAGCCGTCGAACAAGACCACCGGGTCCTTGTTCACGTCCTCCACGTAGCGGGCGGCGCTCTCCACCGGCAGGTGCCCGGGGCGGCCCGTCCAGATGTAGTGTGAATAGAACTCGTCGACGAGCAACGAGCACTCGTGCTCGCGGGCCACGCTCACCCAGCGCGCCATCTCCTCGCCGTGCACCAGCTTGCCGGTGGGGTTGCAGGGGTTGGAGAAGAGCAGCGCCGACAGGCCGCGGCCCTGCACCTCGCGCCGCAAGTCCTCCGCGGTGAAGGCATAGCCGCGCTCACCCTCCAGGAGGATGGGGATGGCGGTGAACGCCTTGAAGACGTCCAGCAGCTCCTCGTAGGCCGTGTAGTCCGGCAGGAAGTGGCCCAGGTTGACGGCGCCCAGGCTGGCCGCGGCGCGGGTGAGCGCCGCGCGGCCACCGCCGGACAGGCTCACGTTCTCCGCGCTGTACTGGCTGGGCATGCCCCGGCGGTAGAGCCGGTTGTAGAGGCTGGCGATGGACTCGCGCACCTCCCAGAGACCGGCGACGGGGGCGTACTCCATGTCGGCCACGTCGATGGTGACCTGGTTCAGCCGGGGCGGCGCGCGGGGGAGGTCTCCCGTCTCCGGCTGGCCCTGGCCCAGGTTGCACCACTCCGGGTCGCTGGAGCGGTAGCCGCGGCGGGAGGCCTCGGCGGTGACGAAGATGACGCCGGTGCGGGGCACGGCGCGGAATGCCGGAAGGGGAACGTCGTCGCTCACGGCGTCACACCCTAGCGGAAGTCCGCGCCGTGCGCGCTGCCTCCGCGCGCCCGCTCAGCGGACGATGGGCACCGTCACCGGCTCCAGGTCGTCGACCGTCACCTCGGCCTTGCCCAGGCGCCACAGGACGGGCTGGAAGCGGGCTTCCACGCGCCGCCCGTCCGCCGTCTCCAGCACCGCGGTGCCTTCCTTCGGCAGGTATTCGCCCACCTCGTAGTGCAGCCCCGTCAGCGTGAGGCGGTCGGTGCCATGAGGGCCCGTCAGCTCGCCCGGACCATCCAGCACCAGCGACGTGCCACCAATCACGGGCATGCCGGCTCGCATGCCCACACGGCCATCGACGCGGAACGTGTGGCCCTGCCGTCCAGGGACGCCGCCTTGCACGTTCGCCCACAGGCGCGTCTCGTCGCCGCAGGTGCCGTAGCCCACCTCCGCCTGGAGCGGGTGTCCGTCCACCGTCAGTCCGCGCAGGTCCGCCTCCACCTCCATGAGGTCCTCGCCGCCGCGGTAGAGGAACGCGGCCTGGCCGGCGAAGCGCAGGCCGTGCACGTCACAGCCGCCTTCATCGAAGGTGAGCACCACGCGGTCCGTTACGCTGTCATGGGGCTCCACCGCGGCGCGGGCGCAGGCCCACCGCTTGCGCACGTCATGCGCGGCGGTGCTGAGGAAGGCGCGCCGAGGCTCACCGCAGGTGTACACGGGCAGCACGCCCAGGGCTTCCAGCGCGCCGCGCACCTGATGCGAGGCCGCCACCACGCGCTCCACGCGCTGACGGGCGGCGTCCACTTCTTCCTGCGTGGGGGCGCCGCCGCCACAGGCAGTGACGAGGACGGTGAGGGCAAGACAGGTGATGCGTCGCATGGGCGCTTCTCCAGGGGTTGCACGGCACCGCGGCTTCGCGGTGAGACATACCCCGTGGAGAGCAACCCTCATGCCCAGCGCAACCTCGCGAGAACACGAGGCGCGGCCGGGACAGGGCCCGGGATGTGCGTGCAGCGTGGTGCACAGCCCCGGCGGGCCCGTCCGGGTAAGGCGGTTCAGCCTTCGAGCGAAGCGCGCAGGAACCACGCATGCTTCTCGAATTCGGTGATGATGTCCGTGGTGAGGCCCTCGGAGTCCGAGTCCCCGTTCTCGATGAAGAGCGCGCGGCTCTTCCGCAGGCCATCCAGGTAGATTTCGATGCGCTCGGCCAGCAGCTTCACGTGCTCCATGTCGCGCGTCGTCTCCTGCGGATACTCCGGCAGGTGGCTCGCCTTGCCCACGTGGCGGCTGGTGCCGTAGGCCTTGCCACCCAGCGTCACCGCGCGCTCGGCGATGGAGTCGTTGTGCGTGGCCAGGCTCACCGCGAACGTCTCGAACAGCGGGTGGAGCGAGGCGAACTGCGGACCCTTGATGTTCCAGTGCGCGACCTTGATTTGCGAGTGCAGGTCGAGCCCGTCCGCGAGCCGCTCGTTGAGCGATTCAGCGATGGCGGCGCGGGTCTTCTCGGGCAGGGGGCTGGGGCTGCGGTACATGGTGTCTTCCTTTCGGCTGTGTGTTGGTCGGTGTCGGCAGGTTGGATGCGTGGCGGGCAAAAAGGGAGCGCCCCCCGGTGTTTCCACCGGAGGGCGCTTGAAACTTCGGCGATGCCTCGCGACAGAGGGGCTTAAGACTCCAGCCCCACCGCCGCCGCGTTGATGACCGACGCGATGCGAACCGCGTCGTGCACCTGGTCCTCGGAGAGACCGCCTTCAAGGACGATCTTCTCGTGGGACTGCATGCACATCTCGCAGCCGTTGATGGCGCTGACGGCGAGGCAGACCAGCTCGAAGTCCACCTTGTTCGTCAGCACCTGCGCGAGCCGGTTCATCCGCAGTCCGGCGCGCTTGGTCGAGTAGGACTCCTTCCCGATCATGTGCCGGAAGCGGTAGTACACATTGTTCATCGCCATCAACGACGCCGCCGCACGCGCGTCCTCGATGACAGGCTCGGGATTCGCGAGGGCCTTCTTCGCCTCGTTGAGCATGGCCTCCTTCAGCCGCTCATTCCGAGCGGCGAAGGCGCATGCCACGGCAACACCCCAACGCTGCTCCGCGGTGAGGCTGCCACCTTCCAGGACACCCTGGAGGTTGAGGCGGGTGTCCTTGTGGGAGTCCGCGAGTTCAGAGCGGACGACTTCGAGCGAGGCCATGGTGGATTACCCCGCCTTCGACAGCTTCTGGGTGAGGGTCTCCTCACCCTTGGTCCAGTTGCAGGGGCACAGCTCGTCCGTCTGGAGCGCGTCCAGCGTGCGAACCGTCTCGGAGACGTTGCGGCCCACGGACAGGTCGTTGACCGTCACGTGGCGGATGATGCCCTCGGGGTCCGCGATGAACGTCGCGCGGAGGGCCACGCCCTCCTCCTTGTGGAGGATGCCCAGCGCGTTGCACAGCTCGTGCTTCAGGTCCGCCAGCATCGGGAAGGGCAGGTTCTTCAGGTCCGGGTGGTGCGTGCGCCACGCGTGGTGCACGAACTCGCTGTCGGTGCTCAGGCCGAGGACCTGCGCGTCACGGTCAGCGAAGTCCTTGTTCTTCTTGCCGAACTCCGCGATCTCCGTGGGGCAGATGAAGGTGAAGTCCTTCGGCCACGCGAACAGGACCAGCCACTTGCCCTTGTAGGTCTCGTTCGTGATGTCCTGGAACTCCTTGCCCTTCTCCAGGGACACGGTGGCCTTCACCTTGAAGTTCGGGATCTTGTCGCCAACGGTCAGCATTACGGCTCCTTGGGATGGGGGCCCGGCGGTGAGCCGACCCCAGTGAATGGGTTCTGTCCTACCGCTTAGCAGTTACCGTGCCAGAACATCGAATCAATGATTCCAAGGGGTTGGATTTCACCCCTGCTGGGTCGGTGCCGCTGGGCCGGTGTCTAACGAAATCTCGGTGCGTCTCGCCACTGCAATTTCGGTGGATCGACGAGCCGGGTGGAGACTGGCCGCTCGTGACCCTCACGAGCGGGCGGAAAATACGAGAAGCTTCAGGTGGTTGCATCCTCTGCGGCCGGGCAACGGCTCGAATGTGCGGCCGCGAACGCGTGCTCCGTTCACCTACAACAGGCGACTGAGTGTTGACGCGGTGCGTTATGTTCGAACCCCGGCTTGCCTCGGCGGCAGGGTGACGGAGGACGGGGTGCTTAAAGGTGAGGAGAACCTCAGCGTGGTGACGCGCGCCTCGCCGTCGGAGGGATTCCGGTGGTGGCCTCGGCGCCATTCGTCAGCAGGGCCACGCCGCCGCTGGCGACGGTGTCATCGCCCGCGACAATCGTCTGGCTGCTCCAGCCTGTCTGGGCCTGTGCGAAGTACTCCAGGTTGGGAGCGCCCAACGGGTGATGAAGAAGTTGCGGCAATGACTCGCAGCCAGTGCATGGCGCGATGCGCTCGGGGTGCCGGTGGGAAACGGCCGAGCGGGCCTCCCCCGAATGTTCAAAAGAATCTCTTTGTATTCCGGGGGTTGCGACGGATCTTCTGGCCTGGAGCGGTTGCTTGGACGGTGGGCCACGAAATCTCGGTGCCTGCCGCACTGCAATTTCGGTGGAACGCTATTATTTCGTAGGCATGCAGGACGACTTTTCAGGCGCCATCGACGGCGCGAAGGACGCTCGGGACCTCCTTGAGCTGGCAACGGCGGAGGATTCCGTCGGAGATTTGCTGCGCCGTGGGCTCGACTGGCTGACGCGGGTGGTGCGCTTCGACCTGGCCACGGTGTTCCTCCTGAAGGAGGGCCGGCTGGTGTCGGTGGCCGCGCGAGGGCCGTTGGCCAACGCGAAGGTGCGGCAGCACTCGTTGCAGCTGTCGGAATTCCCCTCGCTGCGGCAGGCCCTGGAGACGCGGCGAGCGAAGGCCTTCACGGAAGAGGACCATGCCCACGGGGATGGAGACCCTTTCGACGGCGTGCTGGATTTGCCGCCGGGGCATTCGTGCATGGTGGTGCCGCTGTGCGCGGGTGAGCGCTGCTACGGCGTGCTCTCCTTGGACCGCGCCGAGTGTGAGACGTACCCCCAGCCGGTGGTGGACCTGGTGGAGGTGTACGGGCAGATGCTGGCCACGGCCATCCAGTCGGCCGAGCAGCGCGCCACCTTCGAGCGTCTCCACCGTCAGGACCACGAGCACGCGAAGTTGCTGGAGGCGCAGCTCGGCGGAGACTCGGAGGGCATCCTCGAGACGTCGAAGAGCCCGGTGATGCGAGACCTGGCGCGGCGGGCGCGGCAGGTGGCGGAGACGGACACGCCGGTGCTGATTACCGGTGAGACGGGCACGGGCAAGGAGCGGCTGGCCCGCGCCATCCACCGTTGGAGCGCCCGCGCGGACCAGCCCTTCGTCACGCTCAACTGCGCTGCCATTCCGGCGGGCTTGCTGGAGAGCGAGCTGTTTGGCCACGTGAAGGGCGCCTTCACCGGCGCCACGAAGGACCGGGCCGGACGCTTCCAGATGGCGCATGGCGGCACGCTGCTGCTGGATGAAGTGGGCGAGCTGCCCTTCGATCTCCAGGCGAAGCTGCTGCGGGCGCTGCAGGAGAAGACATTCGAGCCGGTGGGCAGCGACAAGACGGTGCGCGCGGACGTGCGCATCCTGGCGGCCACGCACGTGGACCTCCAGCAAGCCATTGCCCAGAAGCGCTTCCGCGAGGACCTCTACTACCGCTTGAGCGTGTTCCCCCTGCGCCTGCCGCCGCTGCGCGAGCGCCGCGAGGACCTGCCGCAGTTGTGCGCCTTCCTCCTGGAGGAACAGGCGCGCCGGACGGGACGGCGGGGCATGCGGGTGACGCCAGAGGGCCTGGTGCGGTTGGAGGCCTACGAGTGGCCGGGCAACCTGCGCGAGCTGGCCAATGCGCTGGAGCGGGCCACCATCCTCACGCGAGGGACGGAGCTGGGGCCGGAGGCCTTCGACGTGCCCACGCGCGGCGCGGCCATGGTGGCGGCCCTGCCGGAGGAGCCGGCGCCCGCGGCGGGAGGGCCGAAGCTGGCCCCCGTGCTGACGCTGGCGGCCGTGCAGCGCGAGCACATCATGCGAGTGCTCACGCTCACGCGGGGCCGCGTCTACGGCGCCAATGGGGCCGCGGCGCTGCTGGGGCTCAAGCCGTCCACGCTCCAGAGCCGGATGAAGAAGCTGGGCATCGCCCGGCTGGAGCAGTTCGTCGTCGACGAGGCGTGAGCCTTGGAGCCGCGCGCCTAGGAGACGCGCGGTGCCGAGGGCGCCACCGGGTAGGTGCCCCGCTGACCGAACGGCGGGTCGAACAGCGCCGGGTCCGACTGCCGCGAGCGGAAGAGGTCGACGATGTAGTTCATCCGCTGGTCCAGCTTGCTCCAGTCCTTCGCCCCGGAGCCCTTGAGGCTGTCCTGGCTCTTGTCGAGCTGGCCCAGCAGCGCGCGCAGCTCGGGGTTTTCGACGGAGCGCAGGTGCGGCGGGAAGAGCGTCGACTCCATGCCCGGAGGCGGCGGCAAATCATTGCCCAGCTTCAGCGCGCTTCCAGGAACGGCCAGCTTCATCATGTGCTCGGTGGCGACGCGGCGGAACACGTTCGCCACACCATCCACCACGGGGTTCAGCGCCGCGTCCACCAGGCCCGTCTTCAAGGCCGCCTTGCCCGCGAGGTTGGCGGGGAAGGGGAGCGCATTGATTTGCGCCTCGACGGTCTGCTTGAGGATGTCGCGGAAGGTGTCCTTCACCGGCGAGTTGAGCGCCTTCTCGACGTAGGGCTGGAGCTGCGTCTGCTCGTGCAGACCCACCTTGTCGTTGGCCAGGAGCATCAGCTCGGCCTTCTTGTTCGGGTCCTTCTCGAACATGGCCTGGGCGTAGTGGCCGAAGGACTCCTTCAGCAGCGGCTTGTCCGCGGGGAAGCCGCTCAGGTACTGCTCCACCTTGGCGGCGTCGTATTGGGTGTCGCCCTGGAAGGTCTCCACGAAGCGGGCGAACTCCTGGCCCACCTCCTCGAACACCAGCTTGTTGCCGTCGGCGATGGCCTTGCTGACGTTCTGGAGCGCCTGATTGCCCGCCGAGGCGATGTCAGCCAGCGGCAGCGAGGGGAGGCCCAGCTTGCGCAGCAGGTCGTCCACCTTGGACATCGGCCCCATGACGCCGTCGGCGCCCTTGAGCGCGTCCGTGAAGAACTTGGGCATGTCCTCGCCACGGATGCTCACGCCGGCTTGCTTCGAGGCCCAGGTCGCGAAGGTGGACCAGTTGGCGTTCTCCGTGCCCAGCAGCTGCCCCATGGCGTTGGACAGGTCCGAATAGCCCTGGGTAATCGCATGGTTGCGCGCCACCGGGTCCTGCATGGCGGCGATGTTCCGCACGTCCGCGGCGGTGGGATAGCTGCCCGGCGCGACGCTCGGGCCGCGCGCCAGGGCCGCGGGGGCATTCAGCGCCACGGGCTGTTGCCGGGTGGGCGGGGACTCGAACTGGGACACCCCGGACATGCCGGGCCGGGTCACCTGGGCCTTGGCCTGGGGTTTGACCTCGTTGCGAGCGGGGCGGGGCGGCTCGCGGAGCTCGGTGGGACGGGCGGGGGCGCGGGAACCGATTCTTGGGGGACTCATCTTCTCTAGTATCGGTTGAAACCGGAAAAAGTTGCGTCCCCTGGATGATGGAACTCAGGGGGTGAGGTCGACCTTCCAGGCTCACCCGTTCCACCGGGCGGTGGCCATCGGGCGCCGCGCAGGCCGAACGGCGGGTCGAACAGGGCCGGGTCCGACTGGCGCGAACGGAAGAGGTCGATGATGTAGTTCATCCGTTGGTCCAAGCGGCTCCAGTCTTCCGCTCCGGTGCCCTTGAGGCTGTCCGGGCTCTTGTCGAGCTGGCCCAGGAGCTTTCGCAGCTCGCGGTTCTCGATGGAGCGCAGGTGCGGTGGGAAGAGCGTCGACTCCATGCCTGGAGGTGGCGGCAACTCATTGCCCAGCTTCAGCGCGCTTCCAGGAACGGCCAGCTTCATCATGTGCTCGGTGGCGAAGCGGCGGAACGCACCGGCCATGGTCTCCACCACGGGGCGGAGCGCGGCGTCCATCACGCCCGACTTGAGCGCTGCCTTGCCCGCGAGGTTGGCGGGGAAGAGCAGGGCGTTGATGTTCGCCTCGATGGCCTGCATCAGGATGCCGTGGAAGGTCTCCTTCATGGGGGCATTGAGTGCCTGCTCGATTTGTGGCTGGAGCCTTCGCTGCTCATGCTGGCCCACCTTGTTGTTGGCCAGGAGCATCAGCTCGGCCTTCTTGTTCGGGTCGGTCTCGAACATGGCCTGGGCATAGTGGCCGAAGGCTTCCTCCAGCACCGGCTTGTCGGCGGGGAACTCGCTCAGGTACTGCGCGACTTTCGCCGCGTCGTACTGGGTGTCACCTTGGAAGGTCGTCACGAAGCGGGAGAGCTCCTGGCCCACTTCCTCGAACACCCGTGTGTTGCCCTCGGAGATGACCAGGCTGACGTTCTTGAGCGCGTCATTGCCGGCCGAGCCGATGTCAGCCAGGGGGAGCGCGGGCAGGCCCAGCTTGCGCAGCAGGTCGTCCACCTTGGAGAGCGGCCGGGTGACGCCGTCGAGCCCCTTGAGCACGTCGGTGAAGAACTTGGGCATGTCCTCGCCGCGGATGCTCACGCCGGCTTGCTTCGAGGCCCAGGTCGCGAAGGTGGACCAGTTGGCGTTCTCCGTGCCCAGGAGCTGACCCACGGCGTTGGACAGGTCGGAGTAGCTCTGCGTCACCGCGTAGTTGCGGACCGCCAGGTCCTGCATGGCGCAGATGGCTCGCACGTCCGCGGGGGAGGGGTAGGTACCCTGCTCGACATACGGTCCTCGGAGTGGGGCCGCTTGCGCCAGGTTCGCGGCTTGCTGCTGGCGTGTGACCGCGGGCTCTGAGGGCTTCAGCTCGTTGCGGACAGGACGCGTTGACTCCCCGGACTCCGTGGGGCGCTCGGGGGCACGGGGATTGGGGTGGGGAGTCTTCATTCCCGTATTATCGGTGGAAATCGGGAAAAGATTTACGCCCTGCCCCCGAGGGCATTTCAGACCCCTGAGGTAGGAATCCCTAGACACGCTGTTTCAGGTGGGGTTCCACTTGGGGGAGGCAAGGCGGATGATAGAGGGGTGGGGGGCAGCTGGCCTGGGGAGTCCCGAGATGGGGAATGAGACGAAGCGTCCCGCGACCTATGAAGATCTGGTGGCGCTGCCCGAGAACATGGTCGGGCAAATCATCGACGGTGAGCTCATCGCATTGCCGAGGCCCGCGAGCCCGCATGCGGTGGCGCACTCCGTCCTGGGCGGGCTGCTCGTCTCCCGGTTCCAGGTCGGGCAACGAGCGCCGGGAGGGTGGTGGATTGTTACCGAGCCCGAACTGCACTTCGGTCAGGACGTCCTCGTGCCGGATATCGCGGGATGGCGCCGCGAGCGCATGCCGGTGATGCGGCGAGTCCCCTTCTTCACGCTGGCGCCGGACTGGGTCTGTGAGGTGCTATCTCCGTCGACCCGGAAGCTGGACAGGAACCGCAAGCGGGAAATCTACGCGCGCGAAGGCGTGGGGCACGTGTGGCTGGTGGACCCCACAGCGAAGGCCCTGGAGGTCTTCGCTCGACGGGAAGGCGAATGGGTCGCGCGCGGGCAGTACTCGGGGGATGCGTGCGTGCGCGCCAAGCCGTTCGAGGACCTGGAGCTGGACCTGGGCGCGCTATGGCCCCCGGAGCTGGAAGCGCCCTGAGCCCTGGCGCCGCGGCTTACGGCTTCGTCAGGTGCGTCCCGATACCGAGTGCTCCGCGTGTTGTCGCCACGCCTCCCGTGCCTCTTCGAGGCTTACCTCCTGGAACCGGACAGCGGCTCCTGGACGGCGGGCGCACAGCCGTCCCCAATCGGCGCGAATGACTGTCGCGATGAGTGGATAGCCACCTGTCGTCGGATGGTCGGGGCCCAGCACGATGGGCGTTCCTGAAAGCGTCACCTGGATGGCCCCACGAACCATGGGGCGCGACGTGCCCGTGCCTTCATCGCCATGGGTGAGCGATGGCCCTTGGAGCCGCATCCCCACGCGGTCGGTGGCGGCGGACACGGTGAAAGCGCCCGACAGCAGGGTGGCCACGGTTGCTGGTTCGAAGCGGCGGTTGTCCGGTCCGAGCGTCACGCGGATGGGGGCCGCTGCATCCAGTGACGCACCGGGCGCTCGTGTCTCAGCGTGCTCGCTCGCGTCACCCAGGGGCAGGCTGTCTCCCGGGCGCAGCAGGCGGCCTTCGTGTCCGCCCAGGCGTGCAACCAGCAGTGTGCCGCGTCCTCCCAGCACTTCCGGCACCTCGAGCCCGCCGTCCACCGCGACATAGCGCACGCTCGTCGACTCGGGCGCGGGGACGGTGAGGCTTTCTCCGTCCGCCACCGTGAAGGCGCGTCCGTCCATGGATACACGGACGCTTCGGCCCCGGGCGCGCAGCTCCAACCGGCCGAAGGCTTCCAGGGCCGCCGTTCCGCTCGCGTTGCCCACGGCGAGATTGGCCAGGGCGAGCAGCTCCGGGACCAGCGGCCCCCCCGGAGGCACGCCGTGGTGCATCTTCCCCGGCCGTCCCGCGTCCTGCACCGTGACGGGCGCACCCACGCCCGTGATGTCCAGCCAGCCCGTCATCGGTCCACCCGCTTGAAGCGCACCCGGTCCCCGAGCTGAAGCACCGAGCCCTCCTCGGGTGTGAAGGCGGTGAAGTCCAGCGCGGTGCCGATGAGGTTCCAGCCTCCAGGCGATGCGAAGGGATACACCCCCGTGCGCCCACCCGCGATTCCCACCGCGAGGGCAGGCACTCGCGTGCGGGGCGTGGCCAGCCTGGGGACCGCGATGCTTGGGTCGACTTCGCCCAGATAGGCGAACCCGGGAAGGAAGCCCACGCAGCGTACCGTGTACTCGCGCGCCGTGTGGCGCCGCGCCACTTCGTCCTCGGTGAGGCCCGCGCGTTCCGCAACCGCGCGCAAGTCCTGCCCGTCGTAGCGCACGGAGATGGTCGTGAGGGGCCGGCCGACCACTGGGGCTGGGATGCGCAGCAACCGCGCCAGCGCGAGCCGAGGCTCCTCGGGTGGTGCATCCGGGGCGAAGTACACGCAGGCGTGCTCCTCGGTGATGACGGCGTCGAGGACGCCGGGCATGGCGCAGAGGGCCTCGCGCGTGGCGCGTCGCTCCAATCCCTCGGGAAGGACCAGTCGCAGGGCGCCTTCACCCAGAGGCTCGGAGCGAAGTGCGAGCGCGTCCAAGGTGGCGCGGACCTCGCGCGCCAGCTCCACCGCGCCGGGCGTGTCGCCGTGAACGCAGACGGTGTCCACGCTGCCGCTGGTGGCCAGTTGCACGGTGTTGGCCCGCGCCTGGGCGTGGTCGGTCAGCACCGCGCCGGGCTGTCCTCGGGGAATCAGCGAGCCGTCTGGCCGGGTGCCTCGGTCCGCGAAGCCTTCGCGGGCGTAGGCCAGTCCCGCCGCCAGGGCCGCGTCGTGCAGCGCGCCCGTGCCGGGGCCAATGAAGGTGACGGCGGTCCCCAGCGCTTCCACGATGCCCGCCACCACCGCGCGGGCCAGGGCCGGTGTTTCATGGGCCGCGTGGTACAGGGCGCCGTGGGGCTTGGCGTACGCCACGGGCAGATGACGGTCAGCCGCCAGCTTCGCGAGCCGGCCGCACTGCGCGGCCACTTGCGCCCGGAGGTGCTCCGGCGTGACGTCGAGCGCGCGGCGGCCGAAGCCCTCTCGGTCCTCGTAGGACGGGTGCGCGCCCACGCCCGTGCCGTGCCGCTCGCACAGCTCCAGCGCCCGGCGCATGGAGGCATCATCCCCAGCATGCCCGCCGCAAGCGATGTTCGCCACATGGGCTAGCGCGTAGAGCTGTTCGTCTTCACCAGGAAGCTCGCCCAGGTCGACGTTGAGGAGGCACTCCGTCATGCGGCGCACCGTACGCGAGCGGCGGCGCGGGTGCAGCCGTCCCTGTAGCCGGAGACGCTGGCGTGCCAGCCGACGGTGCGGTGGGAAGTCTCACGCACCACCCCGGGGCTGGGGCCGGTTGGCACCGGGGTGGTACGCGCCCAGCGAGTGCCTCGACGAGGTGCCCGCTGAGAACTTCCAAGCGGGATACGCCAGCAGGGGTTTTCCTCGGTCATTCCCGGGACGATTTTCCGCGTGCCTCAGGGGGGCGGCTCAGCGCGAGGTGGAGGGCAGCGTGCCCGGGCCTCCCGCCTTCACCCAGCGCACCAGCGCACGCGCGGTCTTCTCGTCAATCAACTCCGCGTAGGTGGGCATGGGCGTGCCGGGGAGGAACTGCTCGGGGTTTCGCACCCAGCGGACCAGCTCGGCCTCGCTGCGCGAGGCGACCTTGGCGAGCCGGTCGTGATACCGCGCGCCAGGGGCGTGGCAGCTCGCGCAGCCGAGCTTCACGAAGAGGGCGGGGGCGTCCACCTTGGGCGCAGCGGGGCGCGGCTTACGGGTGGGGGCGGGCTTGCTGGCCAGCGTCGAGGGGCCGGGCGCAACGGTGTTGGCCGCGTCGTGATTCGCGGACGGTGCCGATGCCGCGCTCTTGTGGGTGGCGCCGGGCCCTGTGCGCGTGGTCGCGCCGGAATCGGTCGTCGGGGCTGAAGATGTCACGCCGGCATGAGCGTCTTCTCCCGGTGTGTCCTGAGGGATGGCGGGCGTTTGCGCGAGGGGCGCTGGCGGAGCCGAGACTTCTTCCTCTGCTCCCTTCACGGAGGTCTTGGCACTGGGAACATCTCCCGCGCTCTGCTCCTCCGCGACCCAGTCCGGGCGCACCGACGCCGAGGTGAGCCGCGTCCGCGCGCCCTTCACCGCGTTCTTCCTGTTCGGCACCGAGCGCAGGTAGTCATAGAGCGCTCGCGCCTCCACCTCGTCCATTCCCCGGAAGCGAGGCATGGGCGAGCGCAGCACGGAGCCATCCGGTGCCAGTCCGTCACGCACCGCGCGGGTGAAGTCCTCCAACGTCCAGTGCGCCAGCCCCGTCTCGTGGAACGTGATGTTGCTGGAATGAACGTTCCTTCCCTCCGGGTCGACGAACGCCATGCCACCCGCGAATACGTCATCGCCCTCTGTCTTCCGGGGGCTGAAGCCATCCGTGTGACACGAGGCGCAGTCATAGACGTCATGCGCCATGTAGTGGCCGTATTCCCGGGTCGCCGCCTTGGGCGGCACGGGGATGCCCGAGGCGGGCCGTTCCACCGGCTCATTCCCGGTGATGAAGCGGAAGCCGATACCGCCGAAGAAGCTGAACTTCGACGGGGGCGCGGGCACTGAATCCGGCGTGAAGAGCGGGTGCCCGGAGCGCATGAAGCCCAGCACCGCCGCCAGGTCCGCGTCGCCCATGCCGTAGCTGGGCATCACCATCAACCGGCCGTCGCGGCTCACGGCGTAGCGGATGGCTCGCGCCAGCTCTTCATCCGTCATGGCGCCGATGCCCGCCTCGGCATGCGACGTGAGATTCGCCGCGTAGAAGCGCCCCATGTACGAGGGCAGCTCGCGCAGCGGCGCGCCCGACGCCGTCTCCGCGTCGCCCCCGCGGTGACATGACTCGCAGCTCGCGTGGAAGATGGCGGCCCCTCGCTCCAGGGCGGCGGGGGACAGGTCCGCGCGGATGGGCGGGTAGGGCGCGTGGACGGTTCCCGCGCAGCCCGCCAGCAGGGCGGCTCCCACGAACAACGTGTTCCTCATGGCGTCCAGGATGGTGCGGCGCATGGGTCCTCCGCGTCGAGCAAGACCCGACGCATATCGCATCCGCGAGGGGGACGGAAAAACCACCCCGTCTGTCCAGGGCGGACACCCGGCCTTCACGAAGTACGGCGCGGTGCGGCGACGTGGCTACACTCCAGGCACCATGACGCGCTCGCTCGAGTCCTACCGAGACCTCTTCCCCGTGCTGAGGGAGCAGCTCTACCTCAACCACGCCGGTGTGGCCCCCACCAGCCTGCGCGCCGCCGAGGCCGTGCGCGGGTGGATGGAGGACATCGTCCACCACGGAATCAAGCACGAGCGCGGCTGGGAGGCCCACTGCGAGCGCGTGCGGGGCCTGGCCGCCCGCCTCATCAACGCCGAGCCCGGCGAGATTGCCTTCGTGCGCAACACCAGCCACGGCCTGGGCCTGGTGGCCGAGGGGCTGGACTGGAAGCCCGGCGACGAGGTCGTCGTCGCTTCCTCGTTGGAGTACCCCTCCAACGTCTATCCCTGGCTGCACCTGAAGGACCGCGGCGTGACGGTGCGCGAAATCCAGACACCCGAAGGGGGCGTCACGCCGGAAGCCGTGGCCGCCGCGCTCACCCCGAGCACCCGGCTGGTGGCCGTGTCCTCCGTGCAGTTCGCCACCGGTTACCGCACGGACCTGGACGCCGTGGGCGCTCTCTGTGAGCGGGCGGGCGTCCTGCTCTGCGTGGATGGCATCCAGAGCGTGGGCTGCATCCCCGTGGACGTGAAGAAGAGCCGCATCCACTTCCTCAGCGCGGACAGCCACAAGTGGATGCTGGGCATCGCCGGCATCGGCTTCCTCTACGTGGCCAAGGACGTCCTGCCCAAGCTGCGGCCGGTGTTGGTGGGCTGGCGCAGCACCACCGACGCGTGGAACTTCAACCGCAGCCACTTCGAGCTGCGCCCGGACGCGGGCAAGCTGGAGGAGGGCAGCGCCGCGTACACCGGCATCTACGCCCTGGGGGCCGCGCTGGAATTGCTGCACGAGGTGGGGGTGGACGCCATCTCCGCGCGCATCCGCGAGCTGCTGGGTCAACTGGAGACAGGGCTGCGTGGGCTGGGCTGCGACGTGGGGCCCGCGCCGGAGCACCGGGCGGGCATCCTCACGTTCCTGCCTCCGGAGGGCGAGGCCCGCGCGCTCGGCGCGTGGCTCGCCGAACGGGACGTGGCCCTCTCGGTGCGCCGCGGGCGCGTCCGCCTCTCACCCCACTTCTACAACCTGCCCGAGGAGATGGACCGGCTGGTGGAGCTGGTGCGGACGCACCGCGGCTGAGGGGCCCGGGACTACTGGGCCGGGAAGAGCGGCTCGATGGAGAGGTAGCGCTCGCCCGTGTCGTAGTTGAAGACGAGCACGCGGCTGCCGTCGGTCATCTCGCCCAGCTTCTGATTCACGGCGGACAGCGCGGCGCCGGAGGAGATGCCCACGAAGATGCCCTCCTCGCGCGCGGCGCGGCGGGTGAACTCGAAGGCGTCCTCCTCGGTCACCTGAATCGCGCCGTCCAGCGCGTCCTTGTGCAGGTTCTTCGGGATGAAGCCGGCGCCAATGCCCTGGATGGGGTGCGGGCCGGGCTGGCCGCCGCTGATGACGGGCGACTTGGTGGGCTCCACGGCGAAGACCTTCAGCTTCGGCCAGACCTTCTTCAGCTCCTCGGCGCACGCGGTGATGTGCCCGCCGGTGCCCACGCCGGTGATGAGGTAGTCCAGCCCTTCCGGGAAGTCCTTGAGGATTTCCTGCACCGTCGTGCGGCGGTGGACCTCGATGTTGGCCTCATTCTCGAACTGCTGCGGCATCCACGAGTTGGGCACCTGCGACAGCAGCTCGTTGGCGCGAGCGATGGCGCCCTTCATGCCCTGCGCGCGCGGGGTCAGCTCGAAGGTGGCGCCGTAGGCGGCCATCAGCCGGCGGCGCTCGACGCTCATGGACTCCGGCATGACGAGCACCAACTTGTAGCCCTTCACCGCCGCCACCATGGCCAGGCCGATGCCAGTGTTGCCGCTGGTCGGCTCGATGATGACGCTGTCCTTCTTGAGCAGGCCGCGCTGCTCCGCGTCCTCAATCATGGACAACGCGATGCGGTCCTTGATGCTGCCGCCCGGGTTGGCGCGCTCGAGCTTCACATGGACCGTCACGCGGGACGGAAACAGCCGGTTGATGCGCACGTGCGGCGTGTTTCCGATGGTCTCCAGGATGTTGTTCACCTTCATGTGGGGCGCCTCGTCGGTGGGTCAGATGTGGAATTCGAGTGCGTCCATCGAGCCATCCGCGCCGCGCTGACGCACTTCGCTGCGGCGGGTAACCACGGATTGAGAGGGGATGCTCTGCGTGAGCCAGGCGTTGCCGGCGATGATGCTGCCCCGGCCCACCACGGTTTCTCCGCCGAGGATGGTGGCGTTGGCGTACACCACCACGTCGTCCTCGATGGTGGGGTGACGCTTCTTGTCCGTCAGCCCCTTCTCCACGACGAGCGCGCCCAGGGTGACGCCCTGATAGATTTTGACGTTGTCACCAATGAGCGTCGTCTCACCGATGACGACGCCGGTGCCATGGTCGATGACGAAGCGCCGGCCAATGGTGGCACCCGGGTGGATGTCCACGCCGGTTCGCTGGTGCGCGTACTCCGTGAGCAAGCGAGGCAGCAGCGGGAAGCCGAGGGCATGCAGCGCGTTGGCCACCCGGTAGATGGCGATGGCGGTGAAGCCCGGGTAGGTGAGGATGACCTCGTCCACGGTGCGTGCGGCCGGGTCCGCCTCGAAGATGGCGTCCGCGTCCTGTCGCAGCCAGTCGTAGAGGCCGGGCAGCCGCTCCATGAAGCGCGCCGGCAAGTCCCGTTCAATGCCCGGATACAGGGGCGCCAGCGTGTCCCGGATGCGGTGGAGGCTGGCCTCCACGGTGGTGACGTCGCGGTGGACGGCGGCGGCCGTACACTCCAGGCGCTCGGCGAAGTGGGGGAAGAGCAGGCCGAGCACCTGGCCTACGAATTCGGGGGCAGCGCGCCGTACGTCCGCAGGGAAGCAGTGGCGCTGCCGGGCTTCCAGCAGGGCCGCGACCAGCCTGGCGTTGGAGTCATCCATGAGCTCCTGTTTCTAACGCAGTGCGTGGGCTGGCTGCACGGCGTAATGGCTGATTCCAGGGTCGACTGTCGTTTCCCAGGAGGGGACTGGCCCCCGGGGGCCCTCGCTGGCGGTGCATGCCGCCTTCCCCCATGCCCCCCTGGCACGCGTTGGACAGCGGTGTTTCGCGGCGCTTGCCGCGTGTCCGCCTCGGCGGGACGATGACGCCATGTCCCAAAACCCGGTCCCTTCCTATGCCCATGGCACCAGCACCACCCCGCTGCTGGGGGAGACGATTGGCCAGAACCTGCGCCGCACCGTCGAGCGCCACGGCGACCGGGAGGCCCTGGTGGTGGCGTCCCAGGGGTTTCGGGCCACGTATCAACAGCTCTGGGCGCTCACCTCGCAGGTGGCTCGGGGGCTGATGGCCCTGGGCGTCCAGAAGGGGGACCGGGTGGGGCTCTGGTCACCCAACCGCTTCGAATGGGTGGCTGTCCAGTACGCCACGGCCCGTATCGGCGCCATCCTGGTCAACATCAACCCGGCCTACCGCACCTCGGAACTGGAGTACGCCCTCAACCAGTCCGGCGCCAAGGTGCTGCTCCACGCACAGGGCTTCCGGCAGACGGACTACCGGGGCATGGTGAAAGAGGTCCAGCCGCGCTGTGCCGGCCTGGCGACGGCGCTCGTCTTGGAGGACGACTGGCAGCGGCTGCTCGATGGCGCGAAGGATGTTTCAGAGGACGCGCTGGCCACCCGCGAGGCGTCGCTCCAGTTCGATGACGCCATCAACATCCAATACACGTCGGGAACGACAGGCTTTCCGAAGGGCGCCACGCTGTCGCACCACAATGTCCTGAACAACGGCTTCTTCATCGGGGAGGCCTTGCGCTACGGCCCCGAGGACCGGGTGTGCATCCCAGTGCCGTTCTATCACTGCTTTGGCATGGTGATTGGCAACCTGGCCTGTACCAGCCACGGCGCCACCATGGTGATTCCCGCCGAGGCGTTCGACCCGTTGACGGTGCTCCAGACGGTGCAGGCCGAGCGCTGCACGTCGCTGTACGGCGTGCCCACGATGTTCATCGCGGAGCTGGACCATCCGCGTTTCGGTGAGTTCGATTTGTCGACGCTGCGCACCGGTGTCATGGCGGGCTCGCCGTGCCCGGTGGAGGTGATGAAGCAGGTGCAGTCGCGCATGCACATGCGCGAGGTGACCATTTGCTACGGCATGACGGAGACGTCGCCGGTGTCCACGCAGAGCGCGCTGGATGAGCCGTTGGACAAGCGGGTGTCCACCGTGGGGCGCGTGCATCCGCACCTGGAGGTCAAGGTCATCGACGCGGGCACGGGGGAAGTGGTTCCTCGCGGCTCGCCGGGCGAGCTGTGCACGCGCGGGTACAGCGTCATGTTGGGGTACTGGGCCAACCCCGAGGCCACCGCCGCGGCCGTGGACGCCGCCGGGTGGATGCGCACGGGCGACCTCGCGGTGATGGACGACGAGGGCTACGTGAAGGTGGTGGGCCGCATCAAGGACACCATCATCCGGGGCGGTGAGAACATCTCCCCGCGCGAGGTCGAGGAGTTCCTCCACACGCACCCAGGCGTCAGCGAGACACAAGTCATTGGCGTGCCGAGCAAGAAGTACGGCGAGGAGGTCATGGCCTGGGTGCGCGTGAAGCCCGGCGCCACGCTCACCGGCGAGGAGCTGACGCGGTTCTGCGCGGGCCGCATCGCGTCCTTCAAGATTCCCCGCTACTGGAAGTTCGTGGACGCGTTCCCGATGACGGTGACGGGCAAGGTGCAGAAGTTCAAGATGCGCGAGGCGTCCGTCGTCGAGCTGGGGCTGGAGGACGCCGCGGCCATCAAGACGGCTTGACGCGCGAGGTGCGCTTCTTCGCCGGTGCCTTCTTTCGCGGCGTCTTCTTCGCTTTCTTCAACGCAGCCCGGTTCGCCGCGTCCACGGCCTTCCGGGCCCAGGGCAGGAGCGCGTAGGCGTCATCCGCCGCGTCCGCAGGCGGAGTCCAATAGCCCAGCTCCACCGGGGTGCTCATGCCTTCGTAGACGAAAGGCCGGCATCCGGCGGCCTGGAAGTCCGGCTTGGTGACGTCATCCACCTTCAGGAACAGTTGCCCGCCGCCGATGAGCCCGAACATCCGTCCGCCGAAGTAGAGCCCCCAGCCGCCGAACATCGACCGGGACTTCACGGGCCCCAGCTTCTCCAGTAGTTCCACCGTGTACTCAACGAAGCTGTCCGTCCGGGCCATGATGCGTCTCCGTGTCTCGATGGGCCTCGTGAAGGCGGCGCCACCGGCCGCGGCACGCTAGCGCACCCGAGGGCCTGGAGCGGCCTTCCTCGTGCCCCAGGGTTCCGGCATGGCGCGCACGCTCTCCACGATGAAGGACTTGAGCGCCCGCGCCGCGGCCGTGAGGTAGCCCTCTCCCCGGTGTATCAGCGCCACCTGCCGCTTCAGCCCGGCGCGCGCCAGGGGCACCACGTCGAAGCCCCGGGCATGGTGGTCGCGGGCCATCAACTGCGGCACCACCGCCACGCCCAGGCCGCGCTCCACCATGCGGCGCATGGCCTCCGCGTTGTCCGTCTCCACCGCCAGGCGGGGTGTCACGCCCCGCGCCTCACAGGCGGCCTCCATCGCCCGGGTGCCGCTCATGCCGGGGATGATGACCCAGGGCTCTTCCACGACCTCGTCCATCGTCACGGGCTTGCCTGACTTCGTCAGCCGGTGTCCACGCGGGACGGCGAGCACCAGTGACTCCTCCCACAGTCGCTGCGCCACCAGGTCTGCGCGCCGCACGGGGAGGGAGAGGATGGCCAGGTCCAGGGCCCCGCGTGCCACGCCTTCCTCCATGGCCGGTGCCAGTCCCTCGCTCAGCCGCGGCCGGACCTCCGGGAACTGGCGGGCGAAGGCTGGGATGATGTCCGGCAGCAGGTACGCCCCCACGGTATGCAGCGTGCCGAGCGACACCACGCCGTGTGGCGTCCCGGACAGCCGCTCCAGCTCCGAGGTGCCCGCCGTCAGTGCGTCCAGGGCGCGCTGGGCGTGAGGCAGGAAGCGCTCTCCCGCATCTGTCAGCACCGCGCCCCCAGGCGTGCGGACGAGCAAGCGCGTGCCCAGGGCGGCCTCGAGTGATTGGAGCTGCCGGGAGAGGCCGGACTGGGACAGACCCAGCCCACGCGCGGCGGTGCCCAGGCGTCCCGCCCGGGCGACTTCGAGGAAGGCTCGGAGCTGTTCGGAGGTCATGCGGATTCCGCAAGAAGTCTATGCGGAAGATGCGGTTTCCGCATGAGGACTTGGGGCGTACAGAGAGGTGATGGACGGAAGCGGCGTCACAGCGGAGCCCATGGTCAGCGCGCGTCCAGGCGTGGCGCGGCGGACAGCGACGGGCGCGGTGTTGCTGGCCCTGGTGGTCAGCGCGTTCGAGGGCACCGTCGTGACGAGCGCCATGCCCACCATCACCCGGGAGCTGGGAGGCCAGCACCTCTACTCGTGGGTGTTCTCCGCCTTCCTCTTCGCATCCACCGTCGGTGTGCTCGTCTCCGGGAAGCTGGCGGACCGGCTGGGCCGAAAGCCCGTCTTCTTCTCGGGCATGGGGTTGTTCCTGGTGGGCTCGGCGTTGTGTGGCCTGGCCGACTCGGTGCCGGGGCTCATCGCCTTCCGTGTCGTCCAGGGCTTGGGCGCGGGGGCGTTGCAGCCCACCACGCTCACCATCTCCGCCGACCTCTACACGCTGCGCGAGCGCGCCGCCGTGCAGGGGCTGTTCACGGGGGCCTGGGGCGCGGGCAACGTCGTGGGGCCGCTCATTGGCGGCTGGCTGGTGATGCATGCCTCGTGGCGCTGGGTGTTCCTGGTCAACGTGCCGGTGGGGCTGTTCGCCGCGGCGCTGCTGTACCTGTCGTACCGCGACCCGCCTCGTCGTCCCGAGGTCCGCACGGACCGGTGGGGGCCCGTGCTCGCGGGCTCTTCGGCGGCGCTGCTCCTCTTCTCCTTGGAGCCGGGCGCCGCGAGCCTGCGGTGGGCATGCGCGCTGGCCGCCGTGGGCGCGGGCTGGCTGCTGGTGCGGCAGCAACGCACGACGGTGTCGCCGTTGCTCCCGGCGGAGTTGCTGAGAGACCGTGCGGTGCTCAGCGGCGTCGTGGGCGGCATTGCGGGCGGCTCCCTGCTGTACAGCATGGCCGCGTGGGTGCCGCTGTGGATGACGGAGCAGGGCGGTCACACGCCGCTGGCGGCGGGACTGGCGCTGCTGCCGATGCTGTTGGGCTGGTCCGTGGGCTCCACCTTCGGCGTGAAGTTGCTGATGCGCGGGGGCATGAGATTGAGCGCGGGCGTGGGCTTCGCGGTGGCGGCGCTGGGGGCCGGGTGGTTGTCATTGGCCGCCGCGCGGGGCTGGGGTGTGCCCGCTGCGCTGGTGGGGCTGGCGGTGCTGGGCCTGGGGCTGGGGCCCGCCGCGAGCACGTCGTTGATTGGACCGCAGTCGCGCGCGCCCTGGCACCACCGGGGCATCGTCACCAGCGCGCTCTACGCCACGCGACTGCTGGGCGGCTCACTGGCGGTGGCGTTGCTCGCGCTGGCCAGCGGGCACTTCGCCTTGCAGTTCGGCATCGCCGCTGGACTCACGGCCGTCGCGGCGCTCGGGTTGGCGCTGCTGGCTCCGGGAAGGACGGAGCCAGCGGCATCGGGGGCGTGACGGCTGGCACGTTCCGCTCAGCCCGTGCCGCCTCCCGGGGCCGGTGCGCGCGCGTGGGGCGGCGTCGGTGCCCGTGCCGGCGCCGGGGCATCTCCGTTCAGCGCATGGGGCCACAGCTTCGCCAGCGCGGAGCGGAGCTCGGCCGCGGTCCGGTAGCGGTCATCGGGGCGTTTCTCCAGCAGCCGCAGCACGACGCGCTCGAAGGGATCCGGCAGTCCCGGCCGCAACGTGCGCGGCGGCACGGGGCGCTCCTGGACGTGCAGGAACATCAGCGGCACGGGCTCCGGGTGGCGGAACGGAAGCTGTCCGGTGAACAGCTCGTAGGCCACCACGCCGAGCGCGTACAAATCCGTGGCGGGTGACACCGCGGGACTTCCCGTCACCTGCTCGGGAGCCATGTACTCCGGCGTGCCGAGCACCGCGCCCTGGGCCGTCGTCCCCATGACGTGCGTGCTCTTGGCGAGTCCGAAGTCCATCAGCTTGAGCACGCCGGTACGGGTGATGAAGAGGTTGGCGGGCTTCACGTCGCGGTGGAGCACGCCCCGGCCGTGCGCGTGCTCCAGCGCCACCGTCGCGTGGGTGAGCCAGCGCAGCGCCTCCGCCAACGTGGCGCGCCGCTCCAGCAACCGCTGACGCAAATCCACGCCGTCCAGCAACTCCACGGTGAGGAAGTGCCGCTCGCCGTCCACGCCCACATCGAAGACACGCAGGATGTTGACGTGCTCCAGCGCCCGGGCGTGCTCTACCTCCTGGCGGAACCGCGCCACCATCGCGGCATCCGCGTGGGGCACCGCGAGGACCTTGAGGGCCACGCGCAGGTCCTGGTGGAGGTCGATGGCCTCGTACACGGTGGAGCTGCCCCCAGCGCCCAGCCAGCGCTCCACGCGGTACCGCTGGGCCACCGTCTGGCCGGGCACCAGGCCTCGCATGACGCTGGAGGCCGCGGGCACCACAATGCCCTGGAGCAGCGTGCCGTGCGGCGACATGGGGGTCACCGGGCGAAGTGTCTCCCCGAGCGACAGGGCCGGAGGTGGCGTCACCGGATGGAACGTCGCGTCGGGAGGGGTTTCCGTCCGAGGCGGGACAGGGGGGAGGCCGGCGCGGGGCGGCGGCTTCACGATGGCCGGCGGCGGGGTCACCCGCAAAAGTGGCTCCGGCGCGGCGTCCCCAAGGTACGCCACGCCGTCTTCGTCGTCGGTCGAGTGCACCTCGGCCTCCCTCGGCTGCTTCGTCGCGTCGTCGCTATCAGGGGTCGAGCAGCGAAACGTGGGACGGTGCCCCCACGCCCTCGATGTCCAGGTGCGGCGTGGGCAGGTTGTACTCGGACGCGGCGCTGGTGGCCTCGACGATGATGGGGCCGGCAATCTCCGGCGGCTCGCCGTGGCACAGCAGGTCCACCACGTGCTCCACCGTCCACTTGCCCAGGCGGCTCACCACCAGACGCGTGCCGTCGTACTGCGCCGTGTCCGACAGGTCCCGGCTCGCGGCCAGCTTGGCCTCCACGGAGTCGCCCAGGTAGCCGCGCGCCAGCGACACCACCCGGTCCAACACGGAGTTCCAGGCCTGCAGGTGCGTGCGGTCCTGCGCCTCGTCCATGATGTCCAGGCCCACCTGGAGTTTCTCCATGCGGTCCAGGAACTGCTGCACCAGCGGCCCGCGGATGATGCGGCCGTGCTGTGGTGCAATCATCTCCACGCCCGGCTCCAGCTTGCGGATGGCCGCCACCGTGCGCTGCAGCGCCGCGTTCACCGGCATGTAGATTTGATGGAAGGCGCGGATGCCCGCCCAGTCGGACTCATCCGCCCAGATGCCCTTGGCGTTGGAGTCCGTGAGCCCGCCGAAGAGGTCTCCGGTGAAGAGCACGCGCGTCTGCGGGTCATAGAGCATGACGGCGCCGCGGAAGTGGCAGAAGGGCGAGGGCACCGGCAGCAACCGGTGGCCCGTGGGCACGCTGAGGCCCTGCGCGAACTTCTCCGTGGGGATGAAGCGGTGGCGCGGCAGGTTCTGGTGGACGATGAGCCGCCAGGTGTCCTCCGAGCACAGCAGCCCGGCCCGGGGCGCGTAGCGCGCGGAGATGATGCTCGCCGACGAGCCCACGTCCGGGTCCTGGTGGTTGATGAACATGGCCGACAGCCGCTCCATGCCACCAATGAGGGACGTCACCTTGGTGTGGATGGTGGAGAAGTCGCTGCTCGATCCCGGGTCGATGAGGAGGTTGAACTCCGTGGGCCGCTGCGTCTTCTTGTCCGTGCCGCGGAAGCGCAGCAGATAGGGGTTGGCGTAGAAGATGTTGCCGGGCTCGCGCTTGCCCACCCAGAACGTCTCGGGGGCAATCTCCACCGGCACGAGGCGGAGGTCGGAGCTCTGGCTCGGGCTCGGGACTGGGGCAACGGTGCTGCTCATGGGCGCGGCGTTCCTTCCCTTTCGGGTGTATGCCCGTCCCCATAGCAAGCGCTGCGCCGTGGCCTTCTCTCCCCTGGGGCACGTGTCCGCGGGCGGGGATGGGGCGCAATTCCTGCGCGCGGGTGGGGTGGGGCGCAGCCCTTGCGCCCTGGGTGTCTGAGCGCGTGCGCCGCGGCGGGAGGCATGGCAGGCTTGGGGCTCTCACCTTCGAATCGTTGATGCCCGACCCGTCCGTCTTCGCCACCTGGGGCCTCCCGGGGCTGTTCCTCATCGCGATGCTCGCGGGCTCCGTGGTGCCAGTGCCGTCGGAGGCGCTGCTGGCCGCGCTCGTCTACGGCGGGACGGCGCCCGTCACCGCCATCGGAGTGGCCACCACGGGCAACGTGCTGGGCGCGCTGTCGCTCTATGTGCTGGGCCGGTGGGTGGCGGGCGGTGGTGGTGGCGCCTTGGGGCGCTGGTACGCGCGGCGCCGTGAGAAGGAGGGGCCTCGCATGCAGCGCGTGGAGGCCTGGACACGGAAGTGGGGCGCGCCCGCGCTCGTCATGTCCTGGCTGCCCGTGGTGGGTGACGCCTTCGTCATCGCCGGCGGCATGCTGGGGGTTCGCCCGCTGCCCTTCGTCTTCTTCGTCACGCTCGGCAAGGGCCTTCGTTACCTCGCCGTCGCCCTGTCCGCCGCCGCCGCGCTGTAGGGCCCGTCCCGGACGGTTTCACCGATGTCTCACGCAACGTGTCTGCGTTCCGCTCGATAAAGGAGACGGGTGAGCATCGCATTCCCCGTGAATCGGGTAGCGTGTGGATGTCTCATCCGACCACTCAACAGCTCCTTGTCAGGGGCAGGACCGGACATCATGCGTGACGACGCAACTCCTTCAAGCCATGTGCAGTCGAACTGGCGGCGACATGCCGCCGCGCTGTTGCTGGCGGTGCTCGCGGCGTGTGGTGGCGAGGACTCGGCGCTGGAGTCCGTGGGGCTCGACGGCGCGGAAGTCGGGCAGCGGCAGGACGCGCTGGGCGAGGTCCGACTTCGCCTGGTGGCGGCCAACACGTCCAGCGGCAACGGGCAGGACTACGACCCGGGCCACGGCATCCGCATCTTCCAGGGCACGGACGCTGACGTGGTGATGATTCAGGAGTTCAACTACAAGTCGAACTCCGCGGCGGACCTCCGCGGCTTCGTGGACACGGCGTTCGGCACGCAGTTCCACTACTACCGCGAGGGTGGGGCGCAGATTCCCAACGGCATCATCAGCCGCTACCCCATCATCGCCTCGGGCGAGTGGGATGACCCGTACGTCTCCAACCGCGACTTCGCCTGGGCGCGCATCGACGTGCCGGGCCCGAAGGACCTCTGGGCGGTGAGCGTGCACCTCCTCACCACGAGCAGCGGCAGCCGCAACTCGGAGGCCAGCAGTCTGGTCAGCCGCATCAAGGCCAACATCCCCGCGGGCGACTACCTCGTCATCGGCGGAGACTTGAACACCGGCAGCCGCAACGAGTCCGCTTTCGGCACGCTGTCCCAGGTGGTGCGCACGGCGGGCCCGCACCCGGCGGACAAGAATGGCAACACCAACACCAACGCGGGCCGCAACTCCCCGTATGACCACGTGCTGGTGGACAATGACTTGTTCGCGTACCAGACGCCCGTTGTCATCGGCGGCAGCACCTTCACCAACGGCCTGGTGGTGGATACGCGCGTCTACTCGCCGCTGAGCGACATCGCGCCCGCGCTGTCCGGTGACAGCGGGGCCTCCGGCATGCAGCACATGGCCGTCATCAAGGACTTCATCATCCCGGGCGACAGCTCGCCCGGCAACAATGCCGCCGTCACGGTGACGTCGCCCACCGGCGGTGAGAGCTGGGCGGGCGGGAGCGTGCGCAACATCACCTGGACGTCGACCAGCGTCACGAACGTGAAGCTGGAGTACACGCTCAATGGCAGCACCTGGAGCACCCTGGCCGCCAGCACGGCCGCCTCCGCGGGCAGCTACGCGTGGACGGTGCCGTCCAGCGCCACCACCACCGCGCGCGTCCGCATCAGCGACGCGTCCAACGCCAGCGTCAGCAACACCAGCAACGCGGCCTTCACCATCACCACGGCTCCGGCGGGGGGCACGGGCAATGTCATCATCAACGAGGTGATGGTCAACGAGCCGGGCTCGAACGTCGCGGGCGAGTTCGTGGAGTTGGTGAACACGGGCACCGGGGCGGTGGACCTGAGCGGGTGGACGGTGTCCGACGCGGCCAGCCTGCGTCACACCTTCCCCGGTGGCACCTCGCTGGCGGCGGGCGGCGTCATCGTGGTGTTCGGCGGCGCGGCGGGCATCCCGGCCGGCACGCCCAACGCGGTGTCCGCCTCCACGGGCACCCTGGGCCTGTCCAACAGCGGTGACACCGTCACCGTGAAGACGGCCGCCGGCACGGTGGTGGAGTCCGCGGTGCTGTCCTCCGGTGTGAGTGGAACGGATGGCGTGTCCGCCAACCGCAGCCCGGACCTGGGCGCCACGGCGACCTTCGTGTTGCACACCAGCCTGTCCAGCCTGCAGGCCTCGCCGGGCCGTCGCGTCAACGGCTCGGCGTTCTGAGCCTCCCTGCTTGAAGTGTCGCGGCCCTGCTTCCCGTTCGCGCGGGAAGCGGGGCCGTGTTGTTTCAATGGAGCCTCAGTGGTTCTCCGGCGGCGTGGGTGACAGGGGCACGCGCTCGCGCGTCTCCGCCGACAGCACGGAGGGGCGGATGATGAGGCCTTCGCCGCCGCCCGGGCCTCCGGGCGTGGCCGGGTCCCCGGGGCGCGGCGTGGGCCGGCCGTAGTCGCGCTCGTAGATGCGCAGCAGGGCCAGGAAGAAGGCCACGATGAGGGGCCCCAACAGCAGGCCCACCGTGCCAAACGCGGCCAGGCCTCCGAGCAGCGCGAAGAAGACGATGGCCGCGTGCTGGTGCATGCCGCGCCTGGCCAGCAGCGGCTTCACGATGTTGTCCACCAGCCCCACCACCACCGTGCCCCAGATGGCGAGGAACAGCGCCGCCCACGGGTGGCCGCTGAAGAACATCAGCGCCGCGGCGACCAGCACCACGATGGCGGCGCCCACGGCGGGGATGAGCGCCATGAAGAACGCCACGCCCGCGAAGAACAGCGCCGCGGGGACGCGGGCGATGAGGAAACCGACGAGCGCCGCCGCCGCCTGCACGCCCGCGGTGGCCACCGACGAGACGAGCACCGCCACGGAGACACTGCGGAACTCCCGCAGGATTTCCCCCGTCTGGCCGCGCCGAAGTGGCGAGACGCTCTCCACCCACCTCACCAGCCGCGCGCCCTCCGTCAGCAGGAAGAAGAGGGCGATGAGCATCATCACCGTCTGGAACGCGATGGAGCCCGTCGCCGCCACCGCCCCGGTGACGGCCCGCGCCGCTGTGCCGCCCTGGGTGCTCACCTGCTGTTGTAGCGTCTCGTCGAGCTGGGCCTGCTCCAGGGGGATGCGCTCCAGCAGCCTCTCTACCGGGCCTCGCACGGGGCTGGGAAGCTTGCCAATCAGTCCTTCCATCCCTTCCCGCTGCACCGTGTCGGAGACGAACTTCACGCCGTCCGACACCTCGGTGACGACGAAGGCCGTGAGACCTCCCAGGGGGAGGAGCAGGGCCAGGATGACTCCCGAGACGATGACCCCCGCCGCCAGGTTGTTGTGTCCGCGGAGCTTCCGGCTCAGCCGCGAGTAGAGGCCGTAGAAGGTTCCCGCGAGCACCGCCGCCAGGAAGAAGGCCTTGGCGAACGGGCGGACAACCAGGGCCAGCAGGATGATGGAGAGGATGATGAGGCCAGTGAACACCCGCCGGGCGGTCTGCTCGGTTGCCATACCCGTCAAGGTAGGGCTGCCATCACAGAAGGGTAGGGACGGGCGGCGCTTTTGCCTGCCCGCCTGCTGTCCTGCCAAGAAGACTTGGGCCCGGCCCCAAGGCGGCTAGAGTGGCCACGCCATGCCGCCCTTCGAATCCTCCCAATTCACTGTCTGGCTGCTCCAGGCGCTCTGCGCCGTCTTCCTGGCCATCCTCTTCCTCCAGTCTGGCCTCGACAAGGTCATCGACTGGAAGGGCAACCTGGGCTGGCTCACGGGCCACTTTTCCAAGAGCCCCCTGCGCGGCGTGGTGCCGCTGATGCTGGCCACCGTCACCGTGCTGGAGCTGGCGGCGGGCGCGCTCAGCGCCGCGGGGCTGGTGGCGCTGGTGGCCACGGGCAGCGCGACGCTGGCCTTCTGGGGCGCGCTGCTCTCCGCGGTGTCGCTGGTGGCGCTCTTCTTCGGCCAGCGGGTGGCGAAGGACTACGCCGGCGCGGGCGGGCTGGTGCACTACTTCCTGCTGACGCTGGTGGCGGTGTACGTCACCCGCCTGGGCTGAGTCAGAGCACCTTGCGCGTGGGGACCAGGGCGTTGGCGGACAGCAGTCCGGCCACCAGCGCCACGGCCACCATCAGCATGGAGAAGGCCGTGTCCACGCCGGCCACCACGTCCCGCTCCAGCAGGGATGACAGGCTGCGGAAGCCCACACTGCCGGGCACCAGCAGCATGAGCCCGGGCACCAGCGTGGTGATGGAGGGCTTGTTGCGCAGCCGGGCCAGCGCGTTGCTGCCCATGGCCAGCAGCAGCGCGCCCACGAAGGCACCCAGCTGAGCCCCCAGCAGCAGCGAGCCCAGACGGGCCCCCGCGAAGGCGAAGGTGCAGGCTCCGGCAATCCAGCCCCAGTCCCTGGGGCGCGCGCGGAAGAGCACGCACACCGCGAAGATGGCCACCAGCAGCATGGGCAGCTGCGTCCAGTCCGGCAGCGCGGGCGGCAGCGGCGTCACGGGCGGCGCGGGCAGCACCACCGACAGCCGGCTGCCCAGGGCCACGCCGAAGCCCAACTGGAGGAAGACGAGCGCCGCCGCCGTGAGCCGTGAGGTGCCGGAGATGAGGTTGCGGGTGGCCAGCTCGTTGATGGCCACCGTCAGGGACAGGCCGGGGAGCAGGACGATGAGGCCTGCAAGCGTGGCCACCTGCGCGGACAGCGGCCCCATCAGGCTCGCGGCCAGCGCGGCGACGGCGGAGGACAGGATGGCGGCCACCGGCTCCAGCACCCGGGCCGTGGTGGGCTGCTTCCGGGTGAGCACGCCCAGGGTACCGATGAGCAGGCTGCTGAACGCGGCCACCGCCATCTCCTTCAGGCCTCCGCCGAACAACCGCCCCGCGGCGCCGCCCGCGAGCGTCCAGCACAGGAGCTGGAGCGCGGGGCCGAAGCGCTCGGGCTGCGCGAGGATGGCGTCCACGCGCTGGGCCCCTTCCGTCGGGGGCACCTGACCGTGGATGACTTCGTCCGCCAGCGTGTCCAGCAGCGTCAGCCGTTCCAGGTCCATGTCCCCCGGCTCCACGCGGATGAGCGAGGTGCGCAGGGCCTCCGGCGGTCCGAAGGACGAGAAGATGGACGTGGGTGTGGAGAAGAAGCGCCCCTCCAGTCCGAAGCGCTCCGACACCCGCTGCATCAGCAGCTCCAGTCGATGCGCGGGCGTGCCGTAGCGGTGCAGCGCCTCGCCCAGCCGGATGGTGAAGGCGACGGCGGGGCCCGGCGGTGGGGGATGACTGACGGCAGTGAGGAGTTCGGGAGGGACGGCCACGGCGGCGCACATGGCAGAGGCTCCAGGCCGAGTCAAACGGCAGTGGGGCACACCCCTGGCTCCAGGGGGGCCGCCCACCTGATTGGGCCCGGCGCCTCGCACCTTCAACGTCGCGGGTTCAGGTCCGCCTCCTCCTGGGAGTTCCGCCCATCAGAGCGTTTTTCCTGAATCCTCCAAGCGGGTTGTTTCGATGTGGCCCGCGCTGACGCTGGAGGTGTCGGACGCTGCCTGATTCGAGCTCCCTGTGCCGCCAGGCGCTTGCTGTTCCTCTCCCTGGAGCTTTTCCTGGAGTTGCCCACGGAGCTGGGAGACACCTTCTGTCGCGCGGCGCTTCGCGGGCTCGATGAGCTTGCGCTCCTTGCCGGTCACCGGCAGCAGGGCGGACGCCAGAATGCCCAGCGTGAGGCCTCCCACGGCCAGGAGCAGGGGTTGCTCATCCACCGTGCGGTTGAGCCAGTCGGAGGTCTGATGCTGGACGGCTTCACGCGAGGGAACCCGCTCGCGCGCATGTGTCGCCCGCTCCCGGGCCATGTGCACGGCGCCCGTGGTCCTCTCCCGAATCGCGCTGGCTTTGTCGAGCGCCTTGCCCTTCACCTCATGCGCCTTGTCGCTGTCGCTGGCCTTCATGTCGGTGTGGGGGCCTTCGCTGCCAGCCCCGGCGCGCAGGCCGTCATGGCGCCACCGTTCGTCTCTCCTCCATGCGAGCTCGCTGTCCTGGCGCGCCGCGCGTGTGGTGAAGGCCTTGCGCATCAGGGCCGAGCCAACGCCCGCTCCCGCGAGGGCGCCGAGCAGGCTCCAGCCCTTGGGCGAGTCGGCCCGGTCCTTCAATTCCATGCTCTGGTGCATCACTGTCTCCCTGGCCTGCGTCTTGAGTTCCGTGGCTTTCTCCACGGCGGCCTCCTTCGCGTGCTGTTTGAGCGCGGTGGCCTTGTGCGTGGCGGCCTCACGGGCGCGTTCCTTCAGCCGGTCGGGTTCGGCCTTCCGGGCCATTTCGCCCGCGAGTTCGCTCATGCGTGCCCGTGCATCTGCGATTTCATGGAGTGCGCGCTCCTGCTCGCCCATCGCCCATCCTCCTTGAGGGTTTGAATCGTTCGTTCAGGCCCGTGGACCCGCTTCATCCGATGGCGCCCGCTCCAGGCCATGGCGCCGCCCACCGCGAGCAGCACCGCCGCGACGATGAGGAGGGAGGCCCAGAGAGGCAGGGCATCGGCCAGCACCGCCACCAGGAAGGCGACAAAGGTGATGGCCCCTAGCAGCAGCACCCCGCCGCCGCCTGTCAGCAGGCCCGCTCCGGCAGATGCCTTCCTTGCCTCCGTTCGCAGCTCGGCGCGCGCCAGGGACACCTCGGCGCGGACCAGGCGGCGTGCCTGCTCGGTGAACTCGGAGAAGAGCGCTCCGAAGCCGCCTCCGTCCCGGTGGGGAATCGTGGGTTCCATGCTGGACGCTCCCCTCAGGACTTGATGAGCCGGCCGAGGACGAAGCCCGCGGCCACGCACCCCGCGATGAAGAGTCCGGGCCGCTCGCGGACCTGTGTCTGGGCATCCGCGAGCAGCTCTTCGGTGGTTTCGTTCTCCAGTCGGTCGGATGTGCGGCGAAGCAGCCCCGCCGCGCTGCCGAGCAGCGGCCGGGCCACTTTCGCCTCGTCTCTGTCCGAGATGCTCTCCAGCGTGGAGACGAGTCCCCGCATTCCCTTGGCCACGTCACCCCGGCGGCTCTCGACCTGGCGGTAGAGATGCTCCTTCGCGGCGCTGCCCAATTGCTTCGCCTGCTCCTTGCCGGCCTGCCCGATTCCGGACGTACCGGACTCGCCACGGGCGATGCGGGAGCCCTCTTCCGAGCGCTGTCCGTACCCGCTGCCTTGGATGCTGCCGTCAATGACGCTTCCCATGCTGACTCCTTCAGGTTCCGAGGGGGGAAACTGTCGCGGGGGCTTCACAGGTCATCGTCCCCGCGTGCCTTCACCTCAGAAGGTAGACATGCTGCATGGCTGGCCTGGACGGAGACTGGTACGCAGGCAGGGTGGGCGGTGGAGGGCGCGGGCGAAGGTGGGTGGAATGAGAGAGGACGTGGGTGGATGGTGCGCAAGCAGCGGACCCCGAGGTGGCTGGAAGCGGCACGGCGGAGGGGACCGGAGGACGTGCAACCCGCTGGACGGTCGGACTGGTTGGCGAGGGCCCTGGGGAAGGCCGGAGTGATGCCTCGCGCCCAGGCGGAAGCGGCCATCCGAGAGGGACGGGTGACGCTCGATGGGCGGGTGGAGCACGAGCCCTTCGCGCCGGTGCGTCCGGGGATGGAAGTGCGGGTGGACGGGCTGGCGCGGCACCTGGAGGCGCCCGTGTTGGCGCTGATGTTCCACAAGCCAGCGGGGCTGGTGGTGCACGGCTCGGACGCGGAAGGCGTGGGCACCGTGTTCGAGTGTCTGCGTGAGCGGCTCACCCATCCGCTGCGCGACTATGAGTGGCTCGCGGTGGGCCGTCTGGATCGGGACACCACGGGGTTGCTGCTCTTCACCAACGACGAGCGTCTGGTCCAACACGGGACGTCGCCCGAGCGGCACCTGCCCAAGCGCTACGTGGCGGGCGTGGTGGGGCCGCCGCCGGAGGATGCGCTCCGCCGGCTGCGTGAGGGCCTGGTGCTGGAGGACGGCCCGACGCGGCCCGCGGGTGCCCGGTTGCGCGCGCCGGACGTGGTGGAGCTCACCCTGACGGAAGGGCGCAACCACCAGGTGAAGCGGATGCTGGCGGCGGTGGGTCATCCGGTGCGGACCCTGCACCGCGAGGCCGTGGGCGGCGTGACGCTGGACGTGCCCGAGGGCGCGTGGCGGTTGCTGACGGACGAGGAAGTGTCCCAGGGGTTGTCCTTCTCCGTTTCCTGAGGCCGCGCCCGCCGCGTGTAGACTTCGGGGCCATGGACGATTCCGCGGCCCGTGAGCGTGGCGGCTTCCCCGCTCGGGCCTTCTGGCTCGGTGTCTTCGGCGTCACGGCGGCCTTCAGCCTCTTCTGCCTGGGCGTCGAGTACACGCCGGACTCGCTGCACTACCTCTCCGTGGCGCGTGGGCTGCTGTCGGGCTCGGGGTTGTCGGGCACGCTGCTCGCGGTGGACACGGCCATGCCCCGGCCGCTGGACTTGTGGCCGCCCCTGTTTCCCATGGCCTGGGCGGCCCTGTTGTGGCTGGGGCCGGATTCGGCGGTCGTCACCCTGCACCTGCTGTGCTTCGCCGTGCTCGCCGCGGCGCTCTTCTCCATGGCTCCCGAGGGGCAGGGCGCGCGCTACATCTGGACGTGCGCGGTGCTCATCGTCCTCTACCGTCCCTTCGGGCACGTGGCGGCGGCGGCGTGGTCCGAGCCCCTGTGCGTCGCGTTGCTCGCGCTCGCCCTGGCGCGGGAGGTCCGGGGCGCGGACAGTGCCGGCTGTTCCTTCCTGGTGGGGGCGCTGCTGGGCCTGGCGGTGCTGACTCGCTACGCGGCGCTGTTCGTCCTGCCCGGGCTCCTGTTGTGGCGCTTCGTCCGGGCGCGTGAGGCGGGGGGGCCGCGGCGGCATGCCGTGCATGCACTGGCGCTGGGCGCGGGGCTCGGACTCGTGGTGGCGCCGTGGTTCGTCCGGAACGGTGTGTTGTTCGGCAGCGCCATGGGGCCGCCGAGGGCGCCACGTGGCGCGGGGCTCGTGTCCTCGCTGCTCAGTGGGGTGGAGACCCTGTTGGGGGAGGCGTCCTTCGGCGCGTTTGGTGTGCTCTGCGTGGCGGCCACGGTGTGGCTGCTGCTGCCCGCGCTGCGCGGTGTTCGAGGGGAGCGCCTGCCGGATGCATCGCTGGAGCGGCTGCGGCCCGCGGCGCTGATGGCCATGTCGTATGTCGCGGGCCTGTTCTGGACGGCCACCCGCACGCAGATGGACACGCTGGATGGCCGGCTGCTGGCGCCGCTGGGCGTGGGGCTGGTGCCGGTGACGGCGGCGGTGTTGGTGTCGCTCGTGGAGCGTTCCCGGTTGATGTCACCTCCGGTGCTCATCATCACCGGCGTGGTGGTGGTGGCGGGACACCTCTGGGCGCCGCTGCACGCGCGCGTCCGTCAGCCCCGGCAAGGGCTCCATCACCTTCGCGAGCGCATTGCCCCGCTGCCGGCGTGGGTAGAGGCCCACGTCACCGAGCGGGACCTGCTCCTGGGGCCGCAGCTCTGGTGGGTCCATCCCTTCTCACGTGCCCCCGTGGTGGCGGATGGCTACCCCGAGCGAGGCTTCCTGACGCGGCAGACACTGGGGGCCTACCTGCGGCGGCACGGCGCCGCCTACGAGCGCTTCTTCTGGTTCGATACCAGGCCTCCGCCCGTCGACGCGGCTGCCTTCGAGGCCGTCGAGGTCGCCCGGTTGGAGACGAACGCCTACTGGTCCACCGTGTGGAACGCCGTCTGGGAAATCCGTCCCGTGGGCCGCGCGTCTCCCGTGGACGGACGCGAGGCGGTCCCCGCGCCGTAGGCATCCTCCGCGTGGGCCTCAGCGCTCGCGCGCCGCGACGGCCTCGACGAGGCTCCGAAGGCCCTGGGCCAGCGCCAGACTGGTGGGGAGCGGTCGGCCGAGGAGGCTCGGTACGCCGGTGGCCACCTGGGCGGAGTTGGTGAAGACGCAGGCGCTCACCTGCGCGAGCTGTGCGAACGAGAAAGGCCGCTCCACGATGGGCAGCGTCCCCACATGTCCGGCCTCCAGAAGCACTTCGCGGATGATGCCGGGGAGACACGGCGCGGACAGAGGCGGCGTGACGAGTACCCCGCCGCACTGGAAGAAGACGTTGGCCGTGGGCAGCTCGCAGACCTCGCCGGCCTCATTGCCGAGCAGGGGCAGGCGCTCCATCACGCTGTACTGCCGGAAGTAGGCGAGGCCTTTGTGATTCAGCGTGGACTCGCCGCGGCGGTAGGCCCCCGGCTCCTGACTGTCCAGGGCTCGTCCCTCGCGGTGCATCCGCTCCAGGTCTGGGGCGTGTTCGCGGAAGGTGAGCAGCACGTGGCCATCACTTGCCGACAACTTGCCCACACCTCGGAACGTGGGGCCCATCGCGGCGTCGGCTCGCAGGCAGCGCTCAATCGCTTCGCGCACCGCGGCTTCAGCGAGGTGCTCCGGCGGTGGCGAGCGGACGGCGCCGGGGAAGGCGGCCAGGCTCGCGCGCAGCCGCGCCAGGTGCCGGGCGAGGAACCAGGGCTCGCCGGCCTCGATGCGGAAGGTGGTGAAGAAGCCCGCGCCGAAGAAGAAGCCCTGCGCGAAGTCCCGCAGGTGCAGTTCTTCCCAGCGCCGTACCTCACCGTCCACCGCGACCGTGGAGAACATGGCGGCCTCCCGTGCGCTCAGTGCGCCGGCTCCAGGAAGTTGGCGAGCAGTTGGGGCCCCTGGGGCGTGAGGAACGATTCGGGGTGGAACTGGACGCCTTCCAGGCGCGGCAGCTCGCGGTGCTTGAGGCCCATGATGAGCCCATCCTGCCACGCCGTCACTTCCAGGCACGCCGGCAGGCTCTCCGCGTCCACGACCAGGGAGTGGTAACGGGCCGCGGTGAAGGGGGCGGGCAGTCCCCGGAAGACGCCCTGGCCCGAGTGCTCGATGGCCGCCGTCTTGCCGTGCACGGGCACCGGTGCGCGCACCACCTTCGCGCCGAACACCTGGCCCAGGCACTGATGCCCCAAGCACACCCCGAGCACGGGCACCCGCCCGCCCAGGGTCCGGATGACGTCCATGGACACGCCAGCTTCGTGGGGCGTGCAGGGACCGGGCGAGATGAGGATGTGGTCGGGCCGGAGCGCTTCGACCTGCGCGACAGTGATGGCGTCATTGCGCACCACCTTCAGCTCGGCGCCCTGGGCACCCAGCGCTTGCACGAGGTTGAAGGTGAAGGAATCGAAGTTGTCGATGACGAGAATCATCCCGGCCTCCCCACCGATGCCAGGGCCAGGAGCTGCGAGCGCGCCTTGTTGAGCGTCTCCTTGTATTCCTGTCGGGGCTGCGAGTCGTGGACGATGCCGCCTCCCACCTGCGCGTAGGCCTGGCCGTCCTTCACCACCAGCGTGCGGATGACGATGTTCAAATCCAAATCACCCGTGAAGGACAGGTACCCCAGCGAGCCCGTATAGAGCCCCCGCGCATGTGGCTCCAGCTCGGTGATGATTTGCATCGTGCGTATCTTCGGCACGCCCGTAATCGTCCCCCCTGGGAAGAGCGCGCCCACCACGTCCAGCGGCTCCACGCCTGGCGCGAGCTGGCCGACGACCTCCGATTCAATGTGGAGGACGTGGGCGTACTCGACGATGTCCATCAGCTTCGTCACCTCGACCGAGCCATAGGTGCACACCCGGCCCAGGTCGTTGCGCTCCAGGTCCACCAGCATGGCGTGCTCGGCGCGCTCCTTCTCGTTGGTGCGCAGCTCGTGGACGAAGCGCGCTTCCTCTTCGGGCGTGCCCCGGCGGCGCGTTCCGGCGATGGGCCGCGTGGTGGCCCGGCCGTTCTCCACGCGCACCAGTCGCTCCGGTGATGCGCTGACGACGTGGAAGCCGTCACCTTCGAGATAGCTGGCGAAGTGGACGGGGTTGATGGCGGACAGCGTCTCGTAGAGCGCGAGCGGCTCACCGGGAAAGTCCACCTCCAGCCGCTGTGAGAGATTGACCTGATACGTGTCACCGGCGCGGATGTACTCGCGCACGCGCTCGACCGCGTCCAGGTAGGCATCGTGGGTGAAGTTGGAGCGATACGCCGAGGTGGGCCCATCCATCGCGGGTGGCACGCGTGGCGCAGTGGGCGTAGCGGTGCGGACGTGGGCCTCCAACGCGTCCAACCTGCGCTCACAGTCCTCCCAGTCCGAGCCCGTCGCCACCGCGAGCAATTGGCCCTCGTGGTGGTCCACCGTCAGGAAGGTATCGATGAACGCCATGTCGATCTCAGGCAGGCGCAGGTCGTCTCGTGGGTGCCGGGGCAGGGACTCGAAGCAGTGCGCGGCCTCGTAGCCGAAGAAGCCCACCGCGCCGCCGCAGAAGAGCGGCATTCCGGGATGACGGACGCCACGCCACCGGCGCAGCATCGAGCGCAGTACCTCCAGCGGCGTGCCCTGCTGGAGCGCGCCGTCAATGAAGCACTGTCCCTCTTTCGTGGTGAAGCGCAGGAAAGGCTTCGCGCCGAGGAACGAATAGCGCCCCTCGGCGCTGACCCGGGTGCTCTCCAGCAGGAACCGGCTTTCCGCTGGGAGGGCTCGCAGGAGGTCCACGGGACGCAGCGCTCCGAGCGGGAGCCGCCGCACCACGGGCACCTGGTTGTAGCCCTGGGCCACGAACGTCTCGAAGGACGTCCGGTCCGGGAAGCGCGTGGGAGAGGGCGGGCGGCTCATGTCGAGGCGCTTGATACCAGGAACGGCGGCGGCCGCCGCCTGGAAGGAACTTTCCGTCCAGGCCGCCTCGGCGATGGGCCCCCCTTGGGCAGGGCGTCACGGTGGACTGAACGTTCCGTCCATGCCGCCTCGTTCCATGGGCCCCCCTTGGGGAGGGGGGCGCGGTGGAAGGAACGTTCCTTCCACTCCACCTCGTCCGGGGGCGCCCTGTAGTAGGCAGTGCGGTCAGCGTGAGCCGCGTTCCCGCGTGCGGCGTGCCTCCTTGAGGATTTCGTCCTCGGAGAGCTGGTCGGTGCGAATCGCGGAGCGGTCTGCCTTCAGCTGCTGGACCTTCCCCTCGCGCAGGACATGGAACTGGCCCGGCTTCTGGCCGGGGAGGCGGGTTTCGGCGTCGATGCGGGCCTCGGTGAACATGGGCTTGAGCTTCTTCAGGGCGTTGTCTTCCTTCACCCCGCCGACGAACCAGGTGCGCACGTTCTCCCGGCACTTGTAGTCCAGGTCTCCCGGGCTCTGCGTGCCCAGCATGACGCCCACACCCGCCGAGCGCGCGCGCTTGAGCAGGTTCTCCATCGGCTGCTTCGTCGCGGGCTTGCTCGTCGCGGGCAGATAGATGTCGGCTTCGTCGAAGAGCATGACGGCCTGGAGCTTGGATGCGGGGTGCTGGCTGGTCCAGCGGTTCGCCTCCAGCAGCAATTGAGACACCCAGAAGCGGACGCGGCTGAGGTCTCCCAGGTACTTTGTGCTGATGATGCTCAGTCGCGTCTTGCCCGGTGTGCTCGCGGCGCCGAGCCCAAGCAGTTCGCTGATATCCAGACGTTCTCCACCCGTTGCCAGCAGGGGGCGGAGGTCGAGCCGGAGCACTTCGAGGTCCTGGGCGAGCTTGGCGAACGTCTTCGTCGGAAGGCCCCCCGTTTCCTGCCGGAGCGACTCGTCCTGCTCCGCGACGAACTTCTGGACCATCTCCAGGGTCAGTTCAGTGCCCGGAGGCCGCTGGACCAACAGGCGCAAGGCCTGCGTGAGCAGCGCCCTGGCTGCCTTGTCATTGGGGCTGGTCTTGTATTCGAGCATGCCCGCGATGGCGTCCGCGGCCTGCTGCACGCCCTGCTCACGCTCTTCCGGCGACAGGCTTTCAAGGCCGCGTGGAATCACAGGGATGGCCAGCGGCCGTCCGTCGGAGCGGCCCGGCGTGTAGAGCGCGACCTCGACGCGCTCGCGCAGCAGGCGGCGCCGCTCGATGAGGGCGGGGTCGTCCAGATGTTCCTCCCAGGAGAGGTCGCGCGCGTACGCGGCGAGGTCTCCCTTCCGGTCGACGAGGATGGCGGGCACGCCTCGGAGGAGCAGTTGCTCCAGGACGTTGAGCGCTAGCGTCGTCTTCCCGCTTCCCGTGGTGCCCAGGAAGGCGCTGTGGCGGGTCAGCTCAGAGGGGTCCACGGTCACCACCTGGCTGAACACACCTTCCGAGGAGCCAATCCGCAGTGGCCCCGTGAGTGTTTCCGAGAGAGGCGGGGCGGAGGGGCTCTCGTTGCCCCTGAAGCCGATGGGGGGCTTCATTCCCTGGGGCGGTGTCACGGTGCGGCCCGTCAGCATCGGCGATTCGATGGTGATGTCCTGCAACGGGTCATCCGAAAGGGATTCGGCCCGGCCTTGCCTGGCCCCCTGGGCGACGATGGGCTCGCGGGCGGAGCGCACGTCTCTGGCCTCCAGTGCGCTCGTTCCGGCACGGGCGGGAGGGGTGGACTTCGCTCCCGAGAGGACTTCGGCCGGGACAGGCGTTCCATACGGCAACGTCGGTGGGCTGTTGAACAGCTCCGTCTGTGCCTTGGTTGCGGTGCTCCGGGCTCCGACATTGGCCGTCGGGACACCCGTGCCACCCTTGGGCGTGGTGTCCGGCTTCTCCAGCCCCAGGATGTCGCCCACAGACTTGAGCCGGGTGATGGGGCGAGCCGTCCGGCTCCATTCCAGGAGCGCGGCTTCACCCGCATGCCTCTCACGGAAGGTGCGCAGGGCCATGAGGTCCCGAAGCTCCGTGTCTCCGACGACGACCCGGCGCCCGCCTTTGCGGAGCAGCGCGCCCAGTTGCTCGGCGACGACACCGCCGGGGCGGGCCGGAGGGAAGTCGGTGGTCCGCACAATCACAGGTGTCTTTCCAGAGGCTTTCTTGAGCGCTTCGGTCATCTGCCTGCCGAGGCCGCCGCCACGCGAGTCCCTCTCACACAGCGCGACGAGGAGCTTGCTCCCCTCCGGGTGGGCCTGGACGTCCAGCATCTCCTTGTCCTTGGGCTTGACGTCGAAGCGCTTCGCGTCTCCGAGCTCCCTGCCGCCGGCTTCAATGGCCCAGGCCAGCAGTTCCGCGACATCCGCGGGCTCTTCGGGCGGGTCAATTCGCAGGGTGGCGCGGAAGTCCGTCCACAGCTGGTCCATGTCCGGCTTGGAGGCTTGGGGCTGCTGAGCCACATGTGGCTTCGCCATGCCTGGTCCCTGGGGGCGCTGCAGCGGGAAGCTGGCGGGCAGCTTGCCATCTTGGATGGCGCGGTCGCGGTAGCGGCGGCACTCATCCAGGACGTCACGGGCGCGGTGTCCGCCAAGCGCGTCGAAGCCGTTCGCCGGAAGGGGCCAGGTCGGGTCCGACGCGGAGACCGTGAAGCCTCGCTGTTCGAACAGGGCTTGCAGCCGCCGCGCCGCGAGGTCCCTGGCCGTATCGGCCGTCACCGTCCGCTCCAGCGTCACGGGCTCGGGGTCGTTCTCAATGCGATCCACCGTTCCTTGGTTGAGCAGGGGCTTCATCTTCGCCCAGTAGTCGGCGAGGCAGCAGAAGACCACGACAGCGCGAGGCACCTTGCTCGCGATGGCAGCGAGGCTGTTCATCGCGCGCCGGAAGGAGCTCTCCATCTGCGGGCGCTGCTCGAAGTCGCTGACGTCCTCGACCTGGTCGACGCAGAGCACGAGCGCCTGGCCCAGGCCGCCCATCAGCCGTCCCAGGTGTTCCACCATCCGCGCCGGCGCATCGTCGGCGGTCCGGGGGATGAGGTTGCCGATGACGCGCTGGTCCGCCTCGGACAGCTCCTCGCAGCGCAGCCAGTGGAAGATGCGGCGGTTGAGCCGAGGGTCTCTTCGATGCAGGTAGATGAGGGCGCGCAGCAGGTCGACTTCCACTTCCCGGAAGCGAGGGTCCAGCAGCAGCTCGTCCGCCACGGCCCGGATGGTGCCGTGCAGCTCTTCATCCTCCAGAATCTTCTCGTCCTGCAGGTGCAGCACGAACGCGCTGTTGCACTGGGCCATGAGCGCGTCCGACAGGTGCATCAGCCCGCTGTCGTCATCGCCTCCCGCCCGAACGAACGGCTTGTCCAGGGAATCGATGAGGTTGGACAGGATGTAGCGGTCGTACTGTGTCGCATCGACGGTCATCGGCATGTAGCCGACGAAGCCCTTCCGCTGACCATGCGCGAGGTTGCGGAAGGCGCGCACCAGGTGCGTCTTGCCGCTGCCGGATTCGCCGAGCAGGAGCAGCAGCTTGCCGGCGCTCGGGGGCGTGTCCGAGGAAGCCTTGTCGAGCAGCCGCTTGAAGGAACGGCGAGCCGGCGCGTTGAGGGCCTCTACGTCGAACGGGTCCGCCTGCCAGATGTGCTGGCCCTGTTCGACGCTGGTGAAGACCTCGCGAGAGTCATCAAGGAAGATCTCGAGACGGGGGTCGTTGGCCACGGGGCGCTCCTGGGTTCGGGCTAGACGACAACGAAGTGGAAGCTGGCGCCGAAGGACCGGACCTCGGACTCGGCGATGTCTTTCGGATCCATGGCGGACACGAGGTCCGCGCGCGTCAGCGACAACAGGCGGGTCCGGTTGGCCTCCAGGAGCGCCGCGTCGAATGCCTCGCGGGTGCTCCACTCCGGCTGGAGGGCCTTCCACACGTGGGAGATGAAGACCTTGTTCTCGCCGAAGCGGCCCGTGGGAAGGGCGCGGGCGACCGACAACACGCGCTCGGCGAAGGCGGCCGGAGAGGGAGGGGCGCCCGGCTTCGTGTCGGCCCCGTCGTCGCTGCGGCGAGGGATCGCGGTTTCATCCGGCGCGGTGCCCTGTGTGGCAGCGCCTGCCCCAAACGGCGTCGAGGCCGTGGCCGCCGGGCTCGTTGACGCACGGGCTGCTGGCTTGTCCTCGGAGGCGCCGGCGTCCTGTGCAACAGCCCACCGTCGCAGCAGGGACAGGCGCACGGCCTCCGCATCCACGCGGGGGGCGCCAGCCGCACGTGCCGCGAGCTGCTCCACGCCCTTGCGCGGGTCCGTCGTTTTCGCGTCCAGCATCTGCCCGAGCAGGTGGGCCTGCACCGCGCTCAGGGTGAAAGGCCGGTCCGTCTCGACGCCGAGCTGCCGCCACAACAACCGGTCCCGCGTCTGCGCCAGGGTGAGGCCTTCCTCGGCGTCCAGTCCATGCTGGCGCTGAAGCGCGGCGGCGCGCACGCCGTCGGCGCCCTTCATCCGCGCCACCACCGCCTTCGATGGCGGCAGGTCCAAGCTGCGCGCCACCAGGTGCGTGGCCTTCAGCTTCTTCCACGTCAGCCCGCGCGGCGGCTGGTCCAACTGGAGGAAGCGCAGCACCTCTGTCCGGCCCTTGGGCGTCAGCTCCAAGCCGCTGCGCCCGCGCACCGCCACGGTTCCTCCGCCAAGCAGCGCCTCCATGAGCGCCTCGAAACGGAGCTTCCATTCCGCACGGCTGAGCTGATGCTCCACGAAGGGCCGGAGCGCATCATCCAACTCCTTGCGCGTGCCGCGCCGCTCGCTGCGCGTCATGAGCCAGGACAAGGCAATGCCTGACAGCCGGTGGTCAGCGCTTCCCATTCGATGCTTCCTTCCCGGTGAACTCACCCCTGCGGGTGGCAATCAACGTGTCGAGGGTTTCAAGAATCTCTTCCAGTCGCGTCACCACGTCGTCCGCGAGGAAGCGGACCACCCAGTAGCCCGAGCACTGGAGCGCAACGTCCTTGCGCCGGTCTCGGCGGAAGCCGTCGGGGCTGCGGAAGTGGAAGTAGCCGTCGATTTCCACGGCCAGGTTCAGCTCCGTGCAGAGCAGGTCCACTTCCAGCCTCCGGCCACCTCCGACCGGGTCCACGTGGCCATTGAGGACGAAGAGGCCCCGAGTGGAGGCATGGTCCTGGAGCCGGGCGTGCAGGAACTTCTCCGCCTCGCTCCGGGCGCGGCCATTGGCGTCCCGGTAGGCCGAGGCGATGGTGCGCACCGCCGAGTCGTAGAGCGCGACGACCTGTTCGGACGAGCCTTCCTGCTGGAGCCGGACGCGCGTGGACGCCACCGCGGCATCGGGGAGTTCGCGGGTGTCTTCGTCGAGCTCTGGCTCGGGCAGGTCCAGCCGGCCTTCCCGCAGCATGGCGAGGATGTGGGACTCCTCCCTCCGGAGGTGCTCGGCGAGTACCTCGGCGGCGAGCACGCAGCCCGTCGTGAGCGCGGGGGCCGCGGTGCACAGGGCCGCGGCGGTGCGGAGCGCCCGGAAGTCAGAGGGGCCGGCCCGCACGCGCAGGGCCGGCGTGCTTCCGGCGGGGACCAATGCCATCAGCGCCTGGAGGGCCGGCAGCGGCGCGCGCGCAATGGCCTGGCTCACCGCGTCTGGAAGCGCACCGGACGGCGGCGGGGCCGGGCTCTCCAGCAGGGCCCGGCACAGCTCCCAGGTGGCGGACTGTCCCTGCGGGGGCGTCAGGCCTTCCATCAACACCTGCAGTTGGTGCGCCGTCTTGCCTCGGAACTGGAGCGTCCGTGCCCGGTTCGGCGGCTGGGAGCGAACGACGAACGCCTCCGCGTCACCCAGCAGGTCCCGTTCCCTGGCGAGCGCCGCCGCCCACGCGGAGACGACGGCGCGCACGTCATCCCCGTCCACGATGACGACACTCAGCCCCCGGCGGTGAATCCACTCCGTCCAGACGGTCAGCGCCCGTTCCGGCGGCCCGACGAGCGTGCTCAGCGTTGCAATGCCTTGCGCGCGTCTCCGGGCATGCCGGTCCAGTGAGTCGAGAAGCGCTGCATCCAGTCGTGGCTGCAAGCCATTTCCCCCGAGGTCGCGTGGTGGTCTGCCATCGCGGAGGGTTGGAAGCCTGCTCCTCTCATGGACTCCGATGCAACCCCGGGGGGAGGTATGGACAGATGAGAGTGATTGTGCTCGGGCGAGTCAGGCATTACATCCCGAGGTCTTCCGGACCCCCGTGCTTGCAATGTCTGTCGCCCGTGCAACAGCTCACACTTCCTCCACGCCCAGCGCCGCGCGCAGCTCGGGCATCCGGGCCAGGGGCACCGCGCCGAAGACGAAGCGGTCCGGCCGCACCACGGCCACGTCGGCGCCGTGCTCCCGGAACCACTCGGACAGCCTGCCGGTGTGGTCCTCCACGCTGTCGTCGCCCAGTCCCGGGACACCCGCGGAGCGCACGGTGACGGCGCGGGCACCCAGGGACTCGGCCAGCTCGCGGGCCACCTCCGTCCCCGGGCTGCGGCCACGGCTCAGCACGGCGAAGCCGGAGCCCAGGCTGTCGTCCAGCAGGTGCTCCTCACCGGACGCGCGCCGCACGCGAGGTTGGGGAAGGTAGCTGCCTTCAGCGGCCTTCCGGCCCGAGCGGCGGCCGCCCAGCAGCCAGCCTTCCTCGATGGCGGGCGCCGGCTTGAAGCGGAACCCCTCCACGAAGCGGCGCGCGGCTGGAACGGCCTGGAGGCCCCGGAGCACGGTGTCCCGGACCCACGCCATGGGCGTGCTGCGCGCGGTGAACACGGAGCCCAGTCTCGCGGTGGCTTCCAGCAAGGCGCGCACGTGCGGGCGGCGCTCCACGGCGTAGGTGTCCAGCAGGGCCTCGGGGGCGCGGCCCTGGAGGACCCACGCCAGCTTCCACGCGAGGTTCGCCGCGTCGCGCAGTCCGGACACCAGGCCCTGACCCATGAAGGGCGGCAACAGGTGGGCCGCGTCTCCCGCCAGGAAGGTGCGGCCCACGCGCCAGCGCTGCGCCACCACCGAATGAAAGCTGTAGAGCTGCGCGCGCTCCACCGTCACCCGGTCCGGATTCACATAAGGCCCAATCAAGCGGCGAATCGTGCCGGGCTGCGTCATCTCCTCGCCCGTCTCGCCCAGGCGCAGGCGGAACTCCCAGCGGAACCGCCCCAAGGGACCGCGCCCCACGAAGCCGGGGCGGGCCGGGTCGCAGACGACATGACATTCGGCGGGTGCGTCTTCCTCCGCCACGGTGCCGGAGATGGCAATCCACGGCTCCTGGCCGCCGCGTCCTTCCATGGGGATGCCCAGCAGCGCGCGCACCGTGCTCCGCCCGCCGTCGCAGGCCACCAGGTAGCGGGCGCGCACCCCGTGCCGGGCACCGGACGTGCGGTAGCGCACGGTGACGCCCGCGCCGTCCTGTTCCAGCGATTCCACCTCGGTGCCCGTGCGCAGCTCGGCGGCGGGGAAGCGGGAGAGGCCCTCGCGCAGGGCCTTCTCCAGGAGTGGTTGGTGGAAGAACCAGATGGGCGCGTGGCCGTAACCGAAGTCCACCTGGCCCAGTTGGACCTGGGCAATGGGTTGGCCGCCCACGCCGGTGAAGGTGACGTGCCGGCCCTGGCGCAGGTCGGGCTTCAGCGCGTCGAGCAGGCCCGCGGCCTGGTAGATGCGCAGGGCCTCGTCGTCACAGGAGAAGGCCCGGGGTTGGCCATGCGGCGCGGCCTCCCGTTCGAGGACGAGCACTCGCACGCCCTGGAGTCCCAGGAGGTTGGCGGTGAGCACGCCCACCGGCCCGCCTCCCGCGATGACCACCTCCACTTCCTCGATGTCGGCCGACATGGACTTCCCCCCGGAAGCAGGTCCGCTGCGGGGAGAAGTCTAACGTCCTTGGCCGCCCGCGGGGAGGATGGGCGCGGATTCGCGGTAGATGCGCAGCGAGTCCGCCACGCTGTGGCGATATTCGAAGCCCGTGGCGTCCAGGAAGCGGCGGTTGTCCACGACGATGGGGAAGCGCAGGTGGTCCAGTGCGCCCATCGACAGGCGGGGGAGGCCCGCCCGGCCCAGCAGCATCGACAGGAGCGGCGCGGGCAATGGCACCGCCGTGCGACCCGTCTCCCGGACGATGACGGACAGCGGAATCGGCGGAGGGCCCGCCACGTTGAAGAGGCCCCGGACCTGCTTCTCCAGCGCCAGCGTCAACGCCGTCACCACGTCTTCCTCCTGGAGGACGTGGAACAGCGGGTCGTACCCGAGCACCAGCGGTACGCGACGGCCCTTGAGGAAGGAGGACAGCGTGCCGGTGCCGGGAGCCCCCAGCGTGTAGGGCAGCCGCAGCACGGCCGTCGTTATCTTCGGCAGGCGCCACAGCGCGGTGGCCGCGTACAGGTCGGCGGCCACCAGGTCCGCCAGCTCCGGAATGGCCTCCAGCGCGCGGGGTGGCTCGTCCTCGGAGTGGTACAGCGGCGAGTCCGGCGCCGCGCCGTAGAAGGTGTGCCGCCCCACGAAGAGGACCTGCTTCACGCCGTGGGCCGCGCAGTGGTCGAACACCGCCTTGGTGCCGTCCAGGTTGATGCGTCCACGCTCCTTGCCCGGCACCGTGAACGCGGTGACGGTGGCCATGTGCACCACGGCTTCGGGACGCCAGCGGCGGAAGACGTCCTCCGCGGCGCGCTTGCGCACGTCGCCCCGGTAGACCTGGATGCCGGCCTCGTTGGCCTCGGGCCAGGGGCGGGTGTCGATGCCCGCCACCTGATGTCCGCGCGCGTGCAGGTGCAGCGCGAGCTGGCGGGCAATGCCTCCGGAGATGCCTGGAATCAGCACCCTCATGGCAGCAGGTTCCTTCCAATCCGCCGGCTGTGCCGCTGCGCGCGGCCGCGCTCGATGAGCCCCGCGATGCGCTGCTTCACCTTCGCCACATAACCCTCGATGACGTGGTCCTCTTCATCCCCCGTGCCCTGGAAGACGAGCGGCTCGCCGTAATGGATTTCCAACTGCACCGGCAAAGGCAGCGGCAACAGGTAGGGCGTCAACGGGACGTAGGGCACGCCGAGCAGCTTCCCCAGCGTGTACGCGTTGAACACGGTGGGGACGGCCGAGCCCCCGCCCAGGAACGCGAAGGGGATGATGGGCGAGCGCGTCTGCAGCGCCAGGCGGACGAAGCCGGTGCCGAAGTCCACCAGCGAGTAGCGCTCGTTGTAGAGCTTGGCCGTGCCACGCGCGCCCTCGGGGAAGATCATCAGCAGACGGTCATCCTCCAGCAGCCGCTTCGCGTGTTCGGGCAGCCCGATGAACTGGCCGGTGCGGCTGGCCCACAGCGAGGACACAGGGAAGTTGTGGAGGAAGCGCTCCACCATGCCCTGCGCCAGCCGGGGCGGGTCCATCTCCAACATGGTGGACGTCAGCACCATGGCGCCGTCCACCGCCACGCCGCCGGAGTGGTTGCCCACCAGCATTCCGCGGCCCCGCGGGGGGATGTGCTCCACCCCGTAGCAGCGCACGCGGAAGTAGTACCGGTAGATGGCGCCAAAGACGCGCAGCGCATGTTTCACGTGAGACTTGGAGATGCCGTACGGGTCGACGCCGTATTCGTTGAACGGCAGTTCCAGCCGGTCCACCCGGGCTTCCAATGAGTCGGTCAGGGCCACGGGGGCACCGTAGCACCCCGACGTGCCCAGCCCCGCCGCTTTCCACACCGGGTTCGTTGGGCACCCGCCGGGTGTTGAGCGATACTCGCCCGCGCTCCCCCCAGCCCCCCATCCATGACACACCAGGACGAGCTCGCCATCGAGGTGAAGGGTTTGGTCAAACGTTTCGGCGACGTCACCGCCGTGGACGGAATCGACCTGGACATCCGCCGCGGCGAGTGCGTGGGCCTCCTGGGCCCCAACGGCGCGGGGAAGACGACGACCGTGGAAATCCTCGAGGGCCTCCAGACGGCCACCTCGGGGGAGGTGCGGCTCCTGGGTTTGCGCTGGGAGACGGATGCGCCGGTGCTGCGAGAGCGCATTGGCATGACGCTCCAGGAGACGCGGCTGGTGGACCAGCTCACGGTGGAGGAGATGGTGCGGCTGTTCACCTCCTTCTACCCACGCCCCCTGGAGGTCGAGGCGCTCATCGGGCTGGTGCAGCTGGGTGAGAAGCGCCATGCCCGGGTGGGCAAGCTCTCCGGTGGCCAGAAGCAGCGGCTGGCGCTAGCGCTGGGGCTGGCGGGCGACCCGGACGTGCTCTTCCTGGACGAGCCCACCACCGGGTTGGACCCCCAGTCGCGCCGCGCGTTGTGGGACGTGGTGGCGCAGCTCAAGGCGCGCGGGCGCACCGTGGTGTTGACCACGCATTACATGGATGAGGCCGAGGTGCTGTGCGACCGGCTGGTCATCATCGACCGGGGCCGGGTGATTGCGCGCGGGACGCCGCGGGACATCATCACCTCGCTGGGCGCGGAGCAGGTCATCGAGCTGGAGGCGGAGCCGTCGCCGGACCTGGAGCGGCTGCGTCCCCTTCCCGCGGTGGTGGCCGCGCAGCGGCACGCCGGCCGCATCACCCTGCGGGTGCGGGAGCTGCACCTGGCGTTGCCGGAGGTGCTGCGCGAGGTGGCGGCGGGGGGCGGCCAGTTGCTGCACCTGTCCACCCGGCGGCCCACGCTGGATGATGTCTTCATCGACATGACGGGCCGCTCCCTGCGCGAGTCCGCGGAAGAGAAGGCTGCCTGATGAACGCCCTGGGCCAGCTGGTGTTGATGCGGCTGCGCATGTTGATGCGGCAGCCGGAGGTGCTGTTCTGGACGTTCATCTTCCCCGTCGTCACCACGCTGTTCCTGGGGTTGGCGTTCCGGAACGACTCCCTGGGCCCGGTGCGTGTGGCCGTGGCGGAGGGGCCGGGCGCACCGGCGCTGATGGCGAAGCTGGAGGGTGTGCTGGAGCTGTCGGCCGAGGTCGCGGACGAGGCGTCCGCCCGGCGGCGGCTGGCGCGCGGACAGCTCTCCCTGGTGCTGCTGCCGGGCACCGTGCCCGAGGCGCTGGTAGACCCCAGCCAGGCGGAGGGCCGCACCGCGCGGCTCCTGGTGGAGCAGGCGCTCGCCGCGCCGGAAGACACCGCGCGTCCCGCCGTGGTGAAGGCCACGCCGGTGTCGGAGCCGGGAAACCGCTACGTCGACTTCCTCATCCCCGGCCTGCTGGGCCTGTCGTTGATGTCCAGCAGCCTGTGGGTGGTGGCGGGCTCGCTGGTGGCGATGCGCGGAGGCAAGCTGCTGAAGCGGCTGGCCGCGACGCCCATGAGGCGCTCCCAATTCTTCCTGTCCTACATGCTGGCGCGCGCGGGGTTCGCGCTGGCGGAGGTCCTCTTCTTCTGTGCCTTCGCGCGCTGGCTCTTCGGCGTGCCGATGTTCGGCAGCTACTTCACGTTGACGCTCGTGGGGCTCGCGGGTGCGCTGTGCTTCGCCGCGCTCGGCGTGCTCGTGGCCATCCGGGCGCGGACGGAGGAGGCGGTGGGCGGGCTCGTCAACCTCGTCTCGCTGCCGATGATGTTCGTCTCCGGCGTCTTCTTCGCGTCCGGGAACTTCCCCTCTTGGTTGCAGCCCGTCATCCGCGCCTTGCCGCTCACGGCCATCAATGACTCGCTGCGGGCCGTCATGCTGGAGGGCGCGGGCCTGGCTTCACTGGGTGCGCCCATGTTGGTGCTGGCCGCGTGGACCGTGGTGCCACTGCTGTTGGCCCTTCGTTGGTTCCGCTGGACGTAAAGGAGCGCTGCTTCGTGTCACAGCCCGTTTCCGCGCCGTCCCCCGCCTTCGTTCAGCAGCTCAACTTCCACGCGCGAGACGCCAGCAACGAAGCGGCGGCACTCCAGGCCGCCTTCGCGCTCGGCCTCTTCGGACACCTTCCGGAGACGGGCTCGGGCGAGCCGGTGTCCCTGGATGCGCTCGCGAAGCGGGTGGGTGGCACCTGGCGAGGGACGCGCTCCGTCGTCGAGCCGCTGGTCGCGTTGGGCTTCGTCCACCTGGAGGACGGGCGGGGGTATTCGTTGCCCGCGTCGACCGCGGCCTTCCTCCGGGATGAGGCGTTCGTTGCCGGGCTGCGCGAGGCGAGGCGTTGGTGGCACCCGCTGGCGCTGCTGCCCCAGGCCGTGCGCGGTGGCGGCCCCGTGGAGTGGGACGGGGAGACGTGGGACGTGCTCGGGTGGTACCGCGCGCTGTTCCTGTCGCCCCCTCCGTCCACCCCGAGCGCCGAGGCCCGGGACTTCCATGACCGCTTCGCCCGCAACCCCGCGCGCACGCTGGCGTTGGTGACGGCCGCGGAGCTGGACGTGCTGGTGAAGCTGGTGCGCGGGCCTGTGCCGCTGGACGTGCTGGCGCGGGAGGTGGGGGCGTCGGCGGAGGCGCTGGAGGTGCTCCTGGGCGCGCTGGCGGCGATGGGCATCGTCCAGGCACAGGAGACAGGCTGGGGCTTCACGGAGGCCGCGGGCCGGGCGCTGGACGCCCAGAGCCTTCCGTACTTCCAGCGGGCGCTGCCGGCGACCATGGCCTACTGGGAGGCGCTGGGGCACCTGGACGAGGCGGTGCGGGAGCAGCGCTTCCGGTTGGACTTGCGCGACCCGGAGACGGCGCGCCGCATCTACCAGGAGAACGCCTCGCGCATCTCCAGCATCTTCGCTTCGCACCTGCGGCTGAGCCGGCAGGCCGCGGCGCTGGTGCGGTCGATGCGGCCATTGGCACAGGCGCGCGTGTTGGACGTCGGCACGGGCTCGGGCGTGTGGGGCGCGGCCTTCGGGTTGGCGGACCCCACCACGCACGTCACGTACCTGGATTCGCCGCACGTGCTGGACGCGGTGCGCCCCCACCTGACGAAGCTGAAGCTGGAGGCCCGTTCCGAGCTGTGGGCGGGGGACTGCCTCTCCGTGGACTACGGCGAGTCCCGCTACGACGTCATCCTGCTGCCGCAAATCATCCCCGCGCTGCCGCCCTCGGAACTTCCGAGCTTCTTCGCTCGGCTGGCCCGGGCGCTGAAGTCCGGGGGCCTGCTGCTCATCTCCGGCTATCTGCTGACGGACCGGCGCGATGGTCCGCTGGACGCGCTCTACTTCGCGCTGCGCCGGTACGTGACGAACGAGGGCGACGTGCTCTCCCTTCCGGAGTTCCGCGCGCTGCTGTCGCCCGTGGGCCTCACGGAGGCTCGCGGCTTCGACATGCCCATCCAGCAGGTCGTCATCGCTCACCGGGGCGACGTCGCGTGGGCGGAGCCCGTGTCGTCGCGTTGAGCTTCCGCGTCAGGCCGCGCTCTTTCGGGAACTGTCCGGAGGCGGCGCCAGCGTCGTGGGCAGGGGCACGCCAGGGCGCGCGGCCAGCACCAGTTCCTGGGTGGGCAGGGGAATACACACGCTGGAGGACAGCCCCACGTCCGCCAGGAGCTGGCCGTACTCCGAGGCGGACAGCAGGTCCCCCTCATTGGTCATGAAGCGGCGCAGTCCGAAGTAGAGGTGGTCCAACGGGCCATCTCGGCGCTCGTCGAGGACGTACTCCGCGATGACGAGGACGCCGCCGGGCCGCAGGGCGCGCGCCACGCGGGCGAACATGCCTGGAAGGTCTTCGGGCCGCAGCACGTTGAGCACCTGCGGGAGGATGATGAGGTCGAAGTCCGCCTCGCCGAAGTCCTGGGTGAAGAGGTTGCCTGGCCAGAAGCGCGCGCGGTCCGACACCTTCAGCGCCTCCACGTTGCGGCGCACCTGCTCCAGCACCACCGCCTGGTCGAAGTAGGTGACGTGCGTGGTGGGCGTGGCACGCGCGAAGGCCGCGCCCCACACACCCGAACCGGTGCCGATGTCCAGCACCTGGGCACCTTCCAGGGCGCGGGCTTGGGCGACCGTCGCGGCGGCGCGCCGGCTGAGCTGGAAGTGCGAGGCGAACACTGCCGTAATCTGGCTCGAGTTGTCCGCGTAGAAGCGCTGGCTCACCTCCGGGTCCTTCAGGTCCAGGATGAAGCGCTCCTCGCGCACCGTCTCATCCAACCGGCCCAAGGCCTCCCAGTACCGCTCGGACACGGACAGCGAGCGCAGCAGGTAGGGCAGGGCCTTTCCGCCCAGGAGTTGCCGGGCCTCGTCCGTCAGCCGCCACGTTGCTCCTTCCTGCTGGGCGATGCCGAGCTGCTCCAGCAATGCGACCAGCAGCGACAGTCCCTCGCCGCCGAGCCCCGTGGTGGCTCCCAGTGTCTGCTCGGTATGCGCCTGCGAGGACAGGGCCTCCAGCAGCCCCAGCCGGCCCGAGGCCAGCAGCACCTGCATGCGGAGGGCGCTGCGCGCGAAGCGGTCGAAGAAGTCCTCGGCCTCAGGTGAGGGCCCCGGTGCGGGAGCCGTGAGGAACAGCGCGCGGTAGTGGCCGAGCACGTCCCAGCTCGCGCCACCGTGCGCCACCGGTCCGCCTTGTTTCACCGCCTCGTCCAGCCGCCCACCAGCGTCCCACCATGGATGCTGGGCTTCGAGCCGTTTCCGGAAATCCACGTCGCGCAGGAACGCCGCGGCGGTGGGAATGAGCGCCAGCTCGCGCGCGTCGTCGAGATGGACGAAACCCAGGCAGACGAGCAACTCCGTCAGCGCCCGGGTTCCCCGGTGTGTGCACTGGATGCGCCGTGCCAGCTCCGTCATCGACACGGGCGGGGCTCCCCCCTTCACTGGTAGTGCGTCGAAGAGTCCCAGTGACAGTGCGGTGCGGAGCAGGGCCGACTCGTTCGAGGCATTGCGCGCCCAGAAGTGGAGGGACTGCGCCAGGGTGCGACGGTCGACGGTCATCGATACCTCGTCCGGGGGGATTTCAGCTTCGCCCTTCACTGTCCCGGGGCGCAACCCCGGGGCGGCGGGCCCTGCGCTACGATGGCGCCCATGGCTCCTCGAACGACTCCGGTGGACGCGGCCCTTCACCTCCTGCGCGAGGATTCGCGGGTCCAGGACGCCCACGTAGGGGAGCTCTCCGGAACCGCGACGGCATGGGTGGTGCCTCGTCGCGCGGTCCAGGCCTCGGCTCTGGAGTCGCTGCTGCGCGAGCACCTGGGAGACGTCGCTCCGGCCGTGGCGCTGGTGGACGCGCTGCCGCTCCAGGACACGGGGACGCCGGATGAGGCGCGGCTCGCGCGGTGGACGTCCGCCACGCCCGCCATGCTCCAGCAGATGGAATCGCGATGGCGAAGCTCCGGCCGGGAGGTGGCCGTGCTGGCCGGGCCCCGCATGCGGGAGGAGCGCTACACCCCCTTGGATGAGCTCCTGCCCGGGCCGCTGATGCCCAGGCCAGGCGAGGCGTCGGGCGCTTCGTCCCAGACGTCCTCCGCGGATGCTGTCGACTTGGAGCAAGCCCCGCCCGCGCTGCTCGATGGCGGCCCGCCGTGCCGGCCGGAGGGAGAGCCTCGCCTGCTTGGAGAGATGCTCCGCCGGGCGGTGACGCTGCATCCGGAGAAGACGCTGACATTCATCGATGTGGAGGGCCGCCGCGAGGTGCTGCGCTTCGATGCGCTCTGGCGCGAGGCGCTGCGGCTGTGCGGTGGCCTGCAAGCACGCGGGCTGAAAGCGGGGGACCGGGCTGTGCTCGTGTTGGAGCGCCCAGGCGAGGTCATCCGGGCGTTCTGGGCGTGCACGCTCGCTGGCGTGGTGCCGTCGCTGCTGGCCTGGCCCGCTTCGTTCGAGCGCTCGCATCCCACGATGGCGCGCGTGCTGTCGGTGGCGAAGCGCCTGGGCGGGCCGTGGGTCCTCGCGGGGCCCGCCGCGGTCGGCACGCTGGAGGCCGAGGGGCTTCGAGTGGCCACGCTCGCCGCGCTGGACACGGGGGGGGAGGGACAGCCAGCCGCCGTGCCCGAGGGCGCTCCCGCGCTGATGTCGTTCACCTCCGGCAGCACCGGGCTGCCCAAGGGCGTGGTGCTCACGCACGACAACCTGCTGGACATGTGTGACGCGATGATGGCGGGCGGCTGGTACACGCCTCAGGACGTGGGCGTGAGCTGGATGCCGCTGGACCACGTCGCGGGCATCACCTATTCGCACCTGCTCTGCCTGCGGGCGCGCACGTCGCATGCGCTCGTGTCCCGCGACCATGTCCTGGCGGACGTGCTGCGGTGGATGGACCTGCTGTCCGAGCTGAAGGGGACCCATGGGTGGGCGCCCAACTTCGCGTTCGGACTGGTGGCGGACCGGTTGGAGCGCAGCGAGCGCCGTGCCTGGACCTTGTCGCATGTGCGGGTGCTGAGCTGCGCGGGTGAGCCGCTCGTCGCGCGGACGCTTCAGCGCTTCACGGATGCGCTGGCGGGTGAGGGGCTTCGGCGGGACGTGGTGTGTCCGGGCTGGGGCATGGCGGAGACCACCTCCTTCTTCACCAACACCCGGGGCGTCCGGACGCATGACGGAGAGGCCGCCGTGGAGCTGGGACCGCCGCCCGCGGGCTCGGCGCTGCGCATCGTGGATGACGCGGACCAGGTGGTGCCCCAGGGGCGCGTGGGGCATCTCCAGGTGCGGGGCGCCTCGGTGCTGGCGGGCTACCTGGATGACCCGGAGCTCAATGCCCGCTCCTTTACCACCGACGGATGGTTTCGCACGGGGGACCTCGCCTGGGTTCGCAACGGGCAGATGGCCATCACCGGACGCGAGAAGGAAGTCCTCATCCTCCACGGCAACAACGTCTATCCGCAGGAGATAGAGACGGTGGTGGAGGAGGTGCCGGGCGTGTTGCCCACGTACTCCGTGGCATGCGCCACGCGCGTGGGCGGCGCGCAGACGGATGAAATCGTCGTCTTCTTCGTCCCCGCGCCAGACGCGCCTCCGCTGGGCGGACTGCTGCGCGCCATCCGCGAGGCCGTGGGACGGCGGCTGGGCTTCCAGGTGGCATGGCTGGTGCCGCTCGCCCGGCAGCAGGTGCCGCGCACGGAGCTGGGCAAGCGCGGGCGCACCGAGCTGCGCCGACGCTTCGAAGCCGGGGAACTGGCCGAGGAGCGCCGCGTGGCGGAGCGGTTGTTGGGTGGCCGCTTCACGTTGCCCCCGTGCCTCGCCGTGCCTCGCTGGCGGCAGCGGCAGCCCGGCGCTGGCGGCGCGGATGCGGGGGCCGTGCTCGTCGTGGGAGACGCCTCCTGGGCCGAGGCGCTGCGCGCGCGGATGGCTCCTCGGGAGGTGCTGCACGCGGAGCCGGAGGATGGCTCCGCGCTGTCGCGGCACCTGCCCTCCGCCGAGCGCCGGGTGCGCGAAGTCGTCTACGTGGCGGCGCCGTCCACTGGCGCGCCTTCGCGGGACACCCTGGTGCGCGCGGTGGCGCCCCTGTTGGGGTTGGTTCAGTCCCTGGCGCCGCTCGTGGAAGCCGCGCCCTGCCGGCTGCGCGTGGTCGTGCCTCAAGTGGGGGCTTCGCTCGAGACCGGGGCGGGAGCCCACCTGCTGCCGGGGTTGCTCCGCGCGGCGGAGGCGGAAGTGCCCGGCCTGGAGACCTCGCTCCTGTGGGTTCCGCAAGAGCGCCCGGCCGCGGTGGACAGAGTGGCCACCGAGCTGGCGCAGCCGCGTCCGGCGTTCGAGCTGGCCTGGCGGGAAGGGCGCCGCTGGGAGCGCGGGTTCGTGGCCTGGACGCCGTCCCTGGTCCCCGAACCGGTGCGCCTGAAAAAGGCGGGCTTCTACGTGGTGACGGGAGCGCTGGGCGGACTGGGACAGGCCTGGGCGCGCCATCTGCGAAACGGCCTGGGCGCGCGCCTGCTGCTCGTGGGGCGCCGCCAGCGGGACGCCGCCGTGGCGTCGCTGGAGCGTGAGCTGGGGGCGGCGGAGTATGTCACGGCCGATGTCACGGAGCCGGAGGCGCTGCGGCGGGTGTTGGCCGACGCGGAGGCTCGCCACGGCCAGCGGCTTGATGGCGCCTTCCACTTCGCGGGCACGCTGAACTCCGTGCCCCTCATGCGCGAGGCGCCCGCGCCGTTCGTGGAGGGCGCCGCGGCCCATGTGCTGGGCGCGGTGGCGCTCGCGGACGCGTTCCGGGAGCGGCCGGAGGCCTTGCTCGTCTTCGCTTCCTCGTTGATGGGGACGCTGGGGGCAGGGCTCCACGCGGGTTACTGCGCGGCCACGGGCTTCCTGGACCGGTATGCGGAGGCGCTCGTGACAGACGGCCGGCGCGCGGTGTCGGTGGCCTTCAGCTCCGTGCGCGACACGGGCATGGCCCGTGGACTGACGGCGTCGCCCCCAGGCTACCGGATGCTGGAACTACCCCAGGCCTTGGCCGCCCTCGCGTTGGCGGTGGAGTCGGGCGAGGCCCGCGTGCTGGCGGGTGTCGAGGGTTCAGCGCTGCCCTGGCGGACCGTGGGGCTGGGGGAGGGGGAGTCGTTGGACGTGGCGCACGTGTTCCTCGAGGCGGGCGGCTCGGGGGCGGCCGGTGTGGACGGAGCGGGGGCACAGGTGCACGTGCTGGAGTCGTTGCCCAGGCAGGCCAGTGGCGCCGTGGACCGCGAGGCGCTTGGTGCGATGCTGTCGGGCGGCGGCGCGCGCATCCCGGAGGGGCCGCTGGAGGTCGTGGTGGCGGAGGCCTTCCGCGACGTGCTAGGCGTGGATGACGTGGGCGCGCACGCGGACTTCTTCGTGCTCGGTGGCAGCTCGCTGCAGGCCACTCGCGTCCTGGCTCGTGTCCAGGAGCGCACCGGCTTGCGGCTGCCCGTGACGGCGCTGTTCGAACACGCTTCCGTCGCGAGGCTCGCGGCGCACGTCCGGCATCTCGTCGACCCCGAGCAGCTCGATGTTTCACTGCTCACCGATGCGCAGGTGGCCCTGCTGCTCAGCGTCATGCAGGCTTCCTGAGTGCGGCGCTTGTTTTCACGGGACTCGAATCCTTAGGATTCGGGGTTCATGCTTTTCCACTTCGCGCTGCAGAGCGTGCGCTCCCGCCCCCGGAGCTGGCTCGTCGGCCTGCTCGCGGCCAGCATGGCGGCCCTACTGACGCTGGGGCTGTCCCTGGTCGGCAGCATCTACGACGGCACCCGTCTCAGCATGATTGAGAGCGGGGCGGGCCATCTCCAGGTCTACAACGCCAACTCCGCCGAAGGGCCGCAGATGTCGCTGGGGCCGGGCGGGGCTCCGGAGATGGTGCCCCTGCCGGACTACGCCCGCACCCGCGAGCTGTTGCTCGGTGTGGACGGCGTTCGCGACGTCGTTCCCCTGGAGGTGGGAACCGGCCGGGTGTTCCGCGGCAACTATCTGGACGAGAAGCTCTCCGCGGTGCGCGACGTGGCGCGCGCGCCGGTCTCGGCCGAAAGGGACGCGCGGCTGGGCCGCATGGCCGATGACCTCCGGCGCGCGCTCGAACGCGTCGCTCGGGACTCACGTCGCCGCGAAGAGGCCTTCTCCCAAAGTGCCGGGAGCGATGAGGACACGCGCGCGCTGGAGCAGGCATTGACGCCGTCCTTCTGGGAGCGCTTCGTGGCCGAGCCCCTCCCGGTGCTGGAGTTCCTGGAGAACCGGGTGGCCAAGCAGGTGGGCGAAGGCGAGTCCATGTACCTCGACTACGTGGGCACGGACCTGGGGGGCTTCGCGAAGGCGTTCGGCCGTTTCGAGCTCGTCTCCGGCGAGCTGCCTCCACGGGGCACGCGAGGATTGCTGCTGGGGCAGGCCGTCTATGAGCGTTCCTTCAAACTGCCCATGGCCGTCCGGTTGGACGAGCTGAAGCGTGAGCGGGAGCGAGGGGCGACCTTCGCGGGCGACGAGCGGCTGGGCACGCTGGTGGAGCGCAGCCTCGCGGAGATTCCCGACCTGCTGTCGCGCCTGGACGTGGAGCGGGCCACGGCGCTGCGGGCCGCGCTGGAGGCGGTGCTAGGGCAGCCCGGGGAGCTGGAGCCGCTGCTGGAGAAGTTCTGGGCGCTGGATGACGGCAACTTCGACGCGCGCTTCCAGGCGTTCTACAGCACGCTGGCGCCACACCTGCCGCTGTACCGGGTGCGTCCGGGGGACACGCTGGTGCTCAAGGGCACGCTGGACAACGACCCGGGCGTGGCCGTGAAGGTATGGGGCACCTACCGCTTCCGGGGACTGGGCGGGGACGGCAGCCAGGCCAATGGCGCATCGCTCCTGGACCTGGCCACCGTGCGTCATCTGTCCGGGCGGATGACGCGCGAGCAGATGGAGGAGGCGAAGCAGTTGCTGGCCTCCGTGGGCATGGATGCGAAGGCGGAAGCCCCGTCGTTCGACACGTTCAGCCCGCCGCAGATGCTCGACGCGGAACCGTCGGCACCCACCGACGAAGCGCCGGCGCCCACCTTCGCGCGCGCGTCGCTGCCCCCCACCTTCGATGCGGCGGACCTGGAGGATGGCATCTTCCACGCCGCGCTCGTCCTGACGCAGGACGCCGACCCGGACGCCGTGGCGGAGCGCATCCAGCAGCTCGCGCAGGCGAAGGGCGTGCCCCTGGCGACGGCGGATTGGCGCGAGGTGGGCGGCTTCGTCACCGGCATGGTGGGGATGACGCAGGTGCTGCTGGTGGCGCTTGGCGGGATGATGGGGCTGTTCGTGCTGGGCGTCTCGGCGGGAACCTTGTTGCTGCTGGCCCGTGAGCGGGTCGGCGAGGTGGGCACCCTGCGCGCGGTGGGCATGCAGCGCCGGGATGTCTTCCTCGGGCTGATGCTGGAGGGACTGGTGCTGGGGTTGGTGGGAAGCCTGCTGGGCCATGGCCTGGGCGCGGCGCTGCTGTGGGGCCTTGGCTCGGACGGCATCGCGGTTCGGGACGAGGCGTTGCAGTTCTTCCTGGGCGGCGCGGTGCTCCGGCCAGAGCTGGCGGCGTGGCACGCGGCCGTGGTGGGCATAGGGGTGACGCTGGTGGTGCTGGTCGCCACCTGGATTCCGGCGTGGCGCGGCAGCGCGGTGACGCCAGCGGTGGCCATGCGCCTGCGGGAGATGGACGGATGAGGGGCCTTCTTGGCATCGCGTTGCGCAACCTGTTCCTCCGCCGTGAGCAGGGGCTGCTGCTCTTCGCCGTCATCGCCGCCGCCAGCGGCGTGTTGGTGGGAGTGATGTCCCTGAGCGCGGGTGTCGCCGCGACGCAGAAGGACGTCGTGACGACGTTCCTCAGCGGTGAGCTGAACGTGGGCGGGTACTTCAAGGTCCATCCCGACAGCATCTCGCCGGTGGTGGGTGACGCCGCGAAGGTGCGGGCCGTCGTGGAGCCCCTGGTTCCGGGCGGCTGTCTGCTGCGAGAGCGAGGACGGGGACAGGCCACCGCGGGCGCGGGCCGTCACCGGGTGCGCTCCTATGTGGTGGCGTTGGACGTGGAGGGCGAGGGCGCCGCGCTGCGCCGCTTCAAGGTGAAGGACGGCGCGCTGGAGACGCTGGCGCGGCCGCGCACGGTGGCCCTGTCCACGCAGTTGGCCGGGCGGCTCCATGTGCGCGTGGGTGACATGGCGACGCTCTTCACGCAGACGGTGGGCGGCCAGCGCAACGCGCTCGACGTGGAGGTGGTGGCCATCACCGAGCGCGCGGGCCTGCTGGGCGAGAGCGCGGGCATCCTCGTCTCCAACGCGACGCTGCGCGAGCTGGACGGTTACCGGCCCGGCTCCGCGGGCGTGTTGCAGGTGGCCTGCGCCGGCGTGGACGGTGGCGGGCTGGACGTGGACGGGCTTGCGGGCCAGTTCCGTGATTCGTTGCGGCAGGCGGGGTTCGCCGTGCTGCCACCGGCGCGCGAGGCCTACGGCGACAAGCTGTCACCCCTGCTGCGCGAAGGCTGGGCGGGGCAGCGCGTGGACGTGACGACGTGGGAGGACGAGTCCGCCTTCCTCGGCTTCATCTCCGCGGGCCTGGCGGCGCTGACGGTGCTGGTGGGCGCCATCACCCTGGCGGTGGTGATGATGGGGCTGTTCGTCTCCCTGAGCGTCGCCGTGCGGGAGCGGACGCGCGAGGTGGGCACCCTGCGCGCGGTGGGCATGCATCGCCGGTCCGTGGTCGGCATGTTCATGCTGGAAGGCATGTTGCTGGGCGCGGTGTCCTCCGGCCTGGGCGCGGCGGTGGCCGCGGGCGTGTGCGTCCTGCTTCGCGATGCGATTTCCCTCCCGGAGGCCCTGTCCGGCTTCCTCTTCAGCGACACCCTCCCGCTGGCGCCGGGCCCCGGGCATGTGGTGGCCGCCGTCGTCCTGGCCACGGTGGGGGCGACCCTGGCGTCCATCATCCCGGCTGCTCGCGCTTCCTCCCTCTCTCCTCGCTCCGCCATGGACTCGCTCTGATGCGCACTCGAATTCCGCTGCCTTCATTCGTCCTCGCGCTGTTGCTGATACCCGTGCTGGCTGCCGCGGCGGAGGCCAAGCCCTCCGCGGACGAGCTGGTGCGCCAGGTGGACAAGCGCATGTCCATGCAGAGCGACTACCGGGGCGTGGTCCGCATCCGGGAGACGCGCAAGGACGGCATCGAGCGGCTCATCGAGATGCAGGTGTACCGCCGGGACTCGTCGCAGAACTTCCTCATGGTCATCACCCAGCCGCGGAACATGGCGGGGGGCGGCTACCTGCGCATCGGGAAGAACCTGTGGGAGTACAACGCGGCGCTGGGCCACTGGGAGCGCACCACGCGGCGGGCCAACATCGTGGGCACCATCGCCTGCGAAGGGGACTTCGACCGCTCCCGCCTGGCGGAGGACTACACGGCCGTGGACGAGGGGGAGGAAGTCATCCAGGGCACGCGCTACCGCAAGCTGTACCTCTCCGCGCGGCCCGACACTGAGGTGAGCTTCGCGCACCTGCGGCTGTGGCTGGACCCGGACCTCAACATCGTCAAGCGCATCGGCTATGCGCCCTCCGGGCGGGTGCTCCGCACGGACCTGGTCCGCAGCTACCAGAAGCTCAAGGACCCCGTCACCCAGCAGCCCATCATCCACTACCGCGAGGTCTTCGAGCAGGAGGAGGAGGAGGGCACGCAGCTGGTGGTGCGCTACGAGGACGTGCAGCTGGCGCCCCTGAGCCCCAACCTCTTCACGAAGTCGTGGCTGGAGGGGCGCCTGCGCTAGCCGCGCCGGCTACGTCTGGCCGAGCGCTTTCTCCACCAGGTACCGCGCCAGCACGCTCACGGTCGGGGGCTCGATGGCCCCCGAGTGCCCACCCGGCAGGGGCACCACGTCGATGCGCTCGCGCGGCACGTCCTGGCTCCAGCCGAGCGTCTCGTCCAGCGACGGGTTGCCCTCGGCCCGGAAGAGCAGCAGGCGCGCGCGCACGTCGGGCACGCGCCAGGTGCGCACCTGCGGCGGGAGGATTTCTCCGGCCAGGTGCCACATGCGCTTCAGGTCCGCGCCGGTGAAGTGGGGCGCCACGGTGCCCCGCTCCCTGGCACGGGCCGCCACGCGCTCCCATTGCGCGCCCTCCGATGACAGGCCCGCGAGCTCCGCTTCCAGCGCCGCGTCGAGCACCTCGAAGGTCTTCGCGAGTTGGAGCACCGGCGGCAGCGTCAGCGGCGCCACGGCATTGAGCGCCCGGACGGTCAGGGTGTCGATGAGGGCGAGCATGCGCACCTCCTCGCCCGAAGCCTCGAGCGCCGCGGCGACGCCGTAGGCCGGGTACCCACCGAAGGAGAAGCCGGCGAGCAGGTAGGGCCCGTGAGGCTGCACGGCGCGAATGTCCTCCGCGTAGGCGGCGACGCGCGCCTCGAAGGTGTCGAACCCGCGGTGCGACATCGTCTCTGGCGCCTGCAGGCCGTGGCAGCGCAGGTGCGGCGACAGCAGGGGCACGAGGTGGCGGTAGTAGTGCAGCTCCCCATCGCCGGGGTGCATGAGGAAGAGCCGCGGTGCCTCCGCGGAGGCTTCCGGCCCGGACAGGCGCACCACCCTGGAGAGCGGAGGCCCCTGCTCCAGCAGCTCTCGGAGCGCGTCGGTGGTCTCCTTCAGCACGGGGTACTGGAAGAGGGTGGCCAAGGGAACCGGAAGGCCGAATTCCTCCTCCATGCGCGCCAGGAGGCGCATGCCCAGGATGGAGTCTCCGCCGTGCTGGAAGAAGTCGTCGTCGGGCCCCAGGCCGGGCTGGTTGAGGACCTCTCGCCACAGGTTCAACAGCCGCATCTCCAGCGTGGAGCGGAGCTCCAGGGCCGTGGTGGGGTTCGCCGTAGGCTCTGGCGCCTTCGTGGCCGCGGCGTGGGCCTCCGGGTCGGGCAGGGCATGGCGGTCCACCTTGCCGTTGGCGTTGATGGGGAGCGCCTCCATGACGACGAAAGCCGCGGGCACCATGTACGACGGAAGCTGCTCCGCCACGTGCCCGCGCAGTGCCTCGACGGCCACGGCATCCGGTGGCGCCTGGACATAGGCCGCGAGCTGCTGGAGCCCCGTGGACGCGGTGCGGGCCAGCACCACCGCCTCCTCCACGCGTGGGAAGCGGCGCAGGCAGGCCTCGATTTCCGCCAGCTCGATGCGGAAGCCACGAATCTTCACCTGGTGGTCCGCGCGGCCCAGGAAGCGCAGGCGTCCGTCGGGTAGCATCCGGGCCAGGTCCCCCGTGTAGTACATGCGCGCGCCCGGCTCGGCGGAGAACGGGTCGGGGATGAATCGCTCGGCCGTCATGTTCGGCGCTCGCAGGTACCCGCGGGAGAGCGCCGCACCGCCGATGTACACGCGCCCTGGAAGGCCCGGCAGCACCGGCGTCAGGTGTTCGTCCAGGAGGTAGAAGCGCACGCGCGGAATCGGACGGCCAATGGGGAACGTGGCGTCGGTGCCCACGCCTTCCGCGCCGGGGATGTCACACGTGGCGGAGGTAATCGTGCACTCGGTGGGGCCGTAGACGTTGAGCCACGGGGCATGGCCGCCGCCCACGCGCACCCAGGCCTCGTACGTCTCGCGCTTGAGGACGTCACCGCCGGGGGCCAGCAGCCGCAGCCGCGCGGGCACCCGCTGCCCCAGCGCTTCCATCTGACGAATCCACTCCTCGATGTACGTGGGAGGCAGGCTGATGATGGTGATGTCCGTCTCCTCCAGGTACGGCGTCATCGCGTGCGCGGGCACCAGCCCGCTGCGCATCACCACCGTGGCGCCCACCGCGAGCGGCGGGTAGAGGTCCTCCGCCGCGGCGTCGAAGCTCAGCGGCGCGAACTGGAGCATCCGGTCCCCGGGCCGCAGTCCGAAGCGCGCGGCCATGGCGAGGTTGTGGTTGACCACGGAGCGGTGCTCCACCATCACCCCCTTGGGCTCGCCCGTGGAGCCCGAGGTGAAGACGATGTAGGCGAGCTGGGTGTCCGCCACCGCGCGCGGTCCGGGCTCCAGGTCCTCCGCCACGTGCTCGGGCCGAGGCGGCACCTCCACGTCTGGTACCAGCCCCTGGTGCGCGGCCAGGGCCTCCGCGTCCGCCCACAACCTGCGAACGCCGGCGCGCTCCAGCACGGTGCGCTTGCGGGGTTCGGGCCAGTTGATGTCCAGCGGGACGTAAGCGCCTCCCGCCTTGAGGATGCCCAGCAGCGCGGCCATGCCCTGCGCGGAAGGCTCCATCACGATGGCCACCCGCTCCTCGGGACGCAGGCCGCGTTCGAGCAGGTACCGCGCCAGCAGGTTGGCGCGGGCATTCAGCTCCGCGTAGCTCCAGGTCGTCGTGTCATGGGCCACCGCGGGCGCGTTCGGCGTGCGGCGCACCTGGGACTCGAAGAACGTGTGGATGCAGGTGCCGGCGGGCACGTCCTGTGGTCCACCCGCGAGGGCTGACAGCAGCTGGGCCTGCTGGGCCGCCGAGAGCAAGGGCAGCCGGGACAATGGCGCGTCCGGGGCACGCACGGCCTGAGACAGCAGGTGCTCGAACGCATGGGCCATGCGGCTGGACGTCGCGGGGGTGAAGAGGGCGCTGTCGGTGGCGAGCAGCCCCTCCATGCCACCTCCGGGGTGCTCCACCAGACTGAGCACCACGTCGTACGCGGGAATGACGCTGTCGCCGAGCAGCTCCGACGCGGAGAGTCCCTCGAAGGAAGGGCTGGAGAAGCGGTCCAGGACGAGCAGGGCCTGTGCCAGGAGCGGCGCGGTGCGGCTGGCGTCGGGTTGCACGGCGTCCGCGATGCGCTTGAAGGGCACCTCTTGGTGAGTGGTGGCGTGCAGCACCACGCCGTGGGCGCGGCGGAGCAGCTCACGGAAGGAGGGCTGCCCGGAGACATCGGTGCACAGGGGCAGGATGTTCGCGAAGTAGCCCACCCGGTGCTCCGTCTGCGGCAGGGTGCGTCCGGAGGACGGCGAGGCCACGACCACGTGCGACTGGGCGCTCAGCCGGTGGAGCCAGGCCTGCATCAACGCGAGCGTCGCGGTGAAGGTGGAGACGCCCTCCTGGCGCGCGAGTGCTTCCAGTGCGCTCAGGTCCCCGGACGCGAGTGTCAGCCGCGTGGGGCGCATGTTCGCGTTGAGCGCGGGAGCGCGGCGCGGGAAGTCGGTGGGCAGGTCCAGCACCGGCGGCGCGTGGGCCAGGGCCTGCTTCCAGGAGTCGAGGCTCGCGTCCACCTGACGCTGGTGCTCCGGGCTGCGTTGCCAGAGCGCGAAGTCGCCGTATTGGATGTCGGGTGGAAGTGGCGCGGGCGCGCCGGTGCGAGCCGCTCGATACGCCGCGACCAGTTCCTCCATGAACGCCTGCGTGCCCACGCCATCGGTGACGAGGTGGCTGAGCGAGGCGATGAAGGCATGCCGCAGCCCCGTCGTGTCGAGCTGGAGCAACTCGAAGCGATAGAGGGGGCCCTTCTGGATGTCGAAGTGCCGCTGGGCCTCTCGCGTAGCGGCTGCGCGCGCGGTGTGCTGCGCCTCTTCGAGCGGCAGGTGTGACAGGTCCGTTCGCGAGAGGACCGGACGCTGCGGGCCGTGCACCCTGGCGATGACGCGGTCTGCTTCCAGGTGGAAGGTCGTTCGCAGGGTCTCGTTGTGCTCCAGCACGGTTTCGAGGGCGGCTTCGAGCTTCGCCGCGTCGAGTGCGCCTTCGAGCACGAGGGACACCTGCACCACGTAGGGCGGAGCGTCCGGGAGCTGGAGCGCGTACCACAGGCGTTCCTGGACCAGCGACGCGGGGATTCGCGATGGCCTGGGGCTCGCGGGCCGCAGGACGTCTTGGGCCTGCGCCGCCGTGCCGATCACCTGGGCAAGCGCGGCGACGGAGGGAGAGGAGAAGAGAGAGGAGAGAGGAAGCTCGACGCCGAAGGAGGAGCGGATGCGAGCTGCGAGGCGAGTGGCGCTGAGGGAGTGTCCGCCGAGAGAGAAGAAGTCGTCGTGGCGAGAGAGGGAGGAGAGGCCGAGGACCTGGCAGAAGAGTTGAGCGAGGAGCTCCTCGACGTGGCCCTGAGGAGGAAGAGAGGGGGGAGAGTCGTCGGAGGGGAGAGGGAGGGAGGCGAGGGCGCGGCGGTCGACTTTGCCGTTGGGAGAGGTGGGGAGGGAGTCGAGGGAGAGGAGGCGAGAGGGCACCAAGGGTGCCGGGAGAGAGAGGGCGAGAGAGGGGAGGAGGGAGTCGGAGGAGAAGCCGGGGAGGAGGGAGACGAAGGCGACGAGGCGGACGTCGGAGGAGTGGGGAGAGGAGAGAGGAAGGACGGCGGCCTGACGGACGCCGGGGAGGAGGGAGAGGGCGGCCTCGACTTCCTCGGGCTCGACGCGGACGCCGCGCACCTTCACCTGGAAGTCAGTGCGTCCGAGGTAGGAGAGAGTGCCGTCGGGATTCCAGCGGACGCGGTCGCCGGTGCGGTAGAGGCGGGCGCCGGGGGTGGAGGAGAAGGCGTCAGGGACGAAGCGCTCGGCGGTGAGGTGAGGAAGAGCGCGGTAGCCGCGAGCGAGGCCTGCGCCGCCGAGGAAGAGCTCGCCCGGGACGCCGATGGGGACGGGGAGGCCCGCGTCGTCGAGGACGTAGGCGCGCACGCGAGGAAGGGGGCGTCCGAGGAGGGGAGGCGCGCCCGGGGAGAGGAGGTGGAGGGAGGAGAGGCAGGTGGCCTCGCAAGGGCCGTAGCCGTTGAGGAGGCGCACGGGGCCCTGGGAGAGGCGAAGGAGGAGAGAAGGGGGAGGAGGCTCGCCGCCGAGTTGGAGGAAGGAGAGGTTGAGGAAGGCGGCTTCAGCGCCGGCCTCTTCGAGGGCGGCGAGGAGGACGGAGGGTGTGGCGAGGAGGTGGGTGGCGCGGTAGCGGGAGGCGTGGCGGGAGAGTGAGTCGGGGCCAGTGGGGCGGAGGACGACGCGAGCGCCGCGAGTGAGGGGGTAGAGCAACTCGAGGACGTGGACGTCGAAGGCGACGGAGGCGGCGGCGAGGGTGCAGTCGCCAGGGAGAGAGGGGTAGAGGGCGTCAGCGGCGTCGAAGAGGTGAGAGAGGCTGCGGTGGGAGATTTCGACGGCCTTGGGTTGGCCGGTGGTGCCTGAGGTGAAGAGGACGAGGGCGAGGTGGTGAGGCGAGGCTGGGCGCAGCGGCGCGGAGTCGGGGCCGAATGCATCAGGCGAGACGAGGCGTACGCCAGTCAGCGGCTGGGAGAAGAGGCCGTGAGAAGCGACAACGAGGCGCGCTCCCGCCTGCTGAATGAGAGAAGCCCTGCGCGCCTCAGGGTGCGAAGGCTCCAGAGGAAGGTAAGCAGCGCCCGCCTTGAGGACAGCGAGGAGGGAGATGAGGAGCGAAGCAGAGCGCTCGACGCAGACGGCGACGACGGACTCGGGGCCGGCGCCAAGGGCCGAGAGGTGGCCTGCGAGGGCAGACGCGCGAGCGTCGAGCTGCTGGTAGGTGAGGGAGTCGTCGGAGTCGGCGACGAGCAGCGCGGTGGCGGCAGGCGTCCGCGCGACCTGCGCGTCCCAGAGCGAGACGAAGGTAGCGAGGGAGTCGAAGGGCCGCTCAGTGGCATTGAAGTCATGCAGCACTCGCTGGCGCTCCTCGGCGGAGAGCAGCGAGTGTGAGGCAAGCGGGGCCTGAGGAGCGGCGAGCGCGCTTTCGAGCAGCCGCAGGTAGTGCCCGAGCATCCGCTCCACGCTGCCTGCTTCGTACAGGTCACTGCTGTACTCCGCTCCAACATGCAGGCTGTCACCGTCTTCGAAGACATGCAGTGACAGATCCAGCTTTGCACTGGATGGGGAGACGGGGACCGAACGAGAGGACAGGGCTCCAAGGTGAAGCGGAGCGCCAGCGCGATTCCAGACGAAGGCGACCTGGACGAGCGGCGCGTGGTTGGGGCTGCGCTGGATGCCGAGGGCGTGGACAACGCGCTCGAAGGGAGCGTCCTGGTGAGAGAAGGCGTTGAGAGAAGTGGTGCGCGTGCGGGAGAGGAGTGAGGAGAAGGAGTCGTCGGAGAGGAAGCGTGTACGAAGGACGACGGTGTTGACGAAGAGGCCGACGACGTCCTCGGTGGCAGGGTGCGTGCGTCCGGAGACAGGAACGCCAACGCAGACGTCCAGCTGTCCGGAGTAGCGGTGCAGCAGCCCGGCGAAGGCGGCCTGGAGCGCCATGAACGGCGTCACCCCGTGCTCGCGGCAGATGGCTCGCAGCGCCTGGGTGAGGGCTGGTGAGAGTTGCTGTCCCTCAATGGAGCCTCCCCTTCCAGTGAGGACGGAGGGGCGCGGTTTGTCGGTGGGAAGCTGAAGCAGCCGTGGCGCGTCGGCGAGCTGGCGCACCCAGTATTCGCGCTGGCGTTCTTCACGCTCCTGGAGCCGAGGCATGCGCTGCCATACGGCCACGTCGGCCCAGCTCAGGTCCACCGGCGCGAGCGAGGGAAGCGAATCCTGGGTGAAGGCGAGATATGCCTCGGCCATCTCTCGCATCAAGACGGACAGCGACGTCCCATCCACCAGCAGGTGGTGGAAGACGAGCAACAAGACATGCCGCTGTGGCGTGAGCTGCCACAGGCGGAACCGGTAGAGCGGTCCTTCCGCCATCGAGAAGGGGCGATCTGCTTCGTGTCGAAGATGTGCCGTCAGCGTTGTGGCGGATGCGTCTGGCTCCAGATGCTCCACGGACAGCACGCGCGGAGCGGCTGGTTGCAACAGTGGGACGGGATGTCCGTCGCGTGAAGCGGGAACCGCCAATCGCAGCACCGTGTGTCGCGAGACCATCCAGTGGAGCGCGGCTTCCAGTGCCTCGATGTCCAGGGGCCCCGTGAGCTCCAGTGCTTCGGGCATGTGGTAGGCGCTGGAGTCGGGCTGCAACTGGTGCAGGAACCACATGCGCTCCTGCGAGTACGAAAGCCGCGCGCGCTCATCGTCGTGACGAGGCGTCGGCGCTGGCAGTGACGTCTCGATAGCGCCCTGGATTCCCTTCAGCTCACGAGCAAGCGCGGCGACGGAGGGAGAGGAGAAGAGAGAGGAGAGAGGAAGCTCGACGCCGAAGGAGGAGCGGATGCGAGCTGCGAGGCGAGTGGCGCTGAGGGAGTGTCCGCCGAGAGAGAAGAAGTCGTCGTGGCGAGAGAGGGAGGAGAGGCCGAGGACCTGGCAGAAGAGTTGAGCGAGGAGCTCCTCGACGTGGCCCTGAGGAGGAAGAGAGGGGGGAGAGTCGTCGGAGGGGAGAGGGAGGGAGGCGAGGGCGCGGCGGTCGACTTTGCCGTTGGGAGAGGTGGGGAGGGAGTCGAGGGAGAGGAGGCGAGAGGGCACCAAGGGTGCCGGGAGAGAGAGGGCGAGAGAGGGGAGGAGGGAGTCGGAGGAGAAGCCGGGGAGGAGGGAGACGAAGGCGACGAGGCGGACGTCGGAGGAGTGGGGAGAGGAGAGAGGAAGGACGGCGGCCTGACGGACGCCGGGGAGGAGGGAGAGGGCGGCCTCGACTTCCTCGGGCTCGACGCGGACGCCGCGCACCTTCACCTGGAAGTCAGTGCGTCCGAGGTAGGAGAGAGTGCCGTCGGGATTCCAGCGGACGCGGTCGCCGGTGCGGTAGAGGCGGGCGCCGGGGGTGGAGGAGAAGGCGTCAGGGACGAAGCGCTCGGCGGTGAGGTGAGGAAGAGCGCGGTAGCCGCGAGCGAGGCCTGCGCCGCCGAGGAAGAGCTCGCCCGGGACGCCGATGGGGACGGGGAGGCCCGCGTCGTCGAGGACGTAGGCGCGCACGCGAGGAAGGGGGCGTCCGAGGAGGGGAGGCGCGCCCGGGGAGAGGAGGTGGAGGGAGGAGAGGCAGGTGGCCTCGCAAGGGCCGTAGCCGTTGAGGAGGCGCACGGGGCCCTGGGAGAGGCGAAGGAGGAGAGAAGGGGGAGGAGGCTCGCCGCCGAGTTGGAGGAAGGAGAGGTTGAGGAAGGCGGCTTCAGCGCCGGCCTCTTCGAGGGCGGCGAGGAGGACGGAGGGTGTGGCGAGGAGGTGGGTGGCGCGGTAGCGGGAGGCGTGGCGGGAGAGTGAGTCGGGGCCAGTGGGGCGGAGGACGACGCGAGCGCCGCGAGTGAGGGGGTAGAGCAACTCGAGGACGTGGACGTCGAAGGCGACGGAGGCGGCGGCGAGGGTGCAGTCGCCAGGGAGAGAGGGGTAGAGGGCGTCAGCGGCGTCGAAGAGGTGAGAGAGGCTGCGGTGGGAGATTTCGACGGCCTTGGGTTGGCCGGTGGTGCCTGAGGTGAAGAGGACGAGGGCGAGGTGGTGAGGCGAGGCTGGGCGCAGCGGCGCGGAGTCGGGGCCGAATGCATCAGGCGAGACGAGGCGTACGCCAGTCAGCGGCTGGGAGAAGAGGCCGTGAGAAGCGACAACGAGGCGCGCTCCCGCCTGCTGAATGAGAGAAGCCCTGCGCGCCTCAGGGTGCGAAGGCTCCAGAGGAAGGTAAGCAGCGCCCGCCTTGAGGACAGCGAGGAGGGAGATGAGGAGCGAAGCAGAGCGCTCGACGCAGACGGCGACGACGGACTCGGGGCCGGCGCCAAGGGCCGAGAGGTGGCCTGCGAGGGCAGACGCGCGAGCGTCGAGCTGCTGGTAGGTGAGGGAGTCGTCGGAGTCGGCGATGAGCAGTGCGGTGGCGGCAGGCGTCCGCGCAACCTGAGCGTCCCAGAGCGAGACGAAGGTGGCGAGGGAGTCGAAGGGCCGCTCAGTGGCATTGAAGTCATGCAGCACTCGCTGGCGCTCCTCGGCGGAGAGCAACGAGTGTGAGGCAAGCGCGGCCTGAGGCGCGGCGAGCGCGCTTTCGAGCAGTCGCAGGTAGTGCCCGAGCATCCGCTCCACGCTGCCTGCTTCGTACAGGTCACTGCTGTACTCCGCCGAGAGCTCAAAACCCTGCGAGTCCTCGCGCACCAGCAGCGCGAGATCCAGCTTCGCGCTGGAAGACGGAACGGAAAGCGGACGAGAAGCGCTGGCCCCGAGGTGAAGCGGAGCGCCAGCGCGATTCCAGACGAAGGCGACCTGGACGAGCGGCGCGTGGTTGGCGCTGCGCTGGATGCCGAGGGCGTGGACGACGCGCTCGAAGGGAGCGTCCTGGTGAGAGAAGGCGTCGAGAGAAGTGGTGCGCGTGCGGGAGAGGAGTGAGGAGAAGGAGTCGTCGGAGAGGAAGCGTGTACGAAGGACGACGGTGTTGACGAAGAGGCCGACGACGTCCTCGGTGGCAGGGTGCGTGCGTCCGGAGACAGGAACGCCAACGCAGACGTCCAGCTGTCCGGAGTAGCGGTGCAGCAGCCCGGCGAAGGCGGCCTGGAGCGCCATGAACGGCGTCACCCCGTGCTCGCGGCAGAAGGCTCGCAGCGTTCCATCCAGCTCGGCCGAAAGACGGAGACCGGAAACGAGTCCACCCTTGCCCGTGAGCGCGGCGGGACGCGGTGTGTCCGTGGGAAGCTGAAGCAGCGGTGGCGCGTCGGCGAGCTCGCGCATCCAGTACGTCAGGTGTGCATCCTCATGCGCGCGCAGAGGCTCGGTGCGCTGCCAGGTGGCGACGTCCGCGTTGTCCAGTGCGACGCGTGGAGCCGCAGGAGACCCTCCCTGTTGGAAGGACGGGTACGCCTCCGCCAGTTCGTTCAGCAGCAGGGAAAGGCTGTGCCCGTCGACCAGCAGGTGGTGGAAGACGAGCAACAGGACGTGATGCTCAGAAGAGAGCCGCCACAGGTGGAAGCGGTACAGCGGCCCATCCTCCATGGAGAACGGGCGCTCGGCTTCCTGCTGCAAGCACTGTTCGAGTGCCTCTGGCGCGAGCTCAAGCGTCTCCACCTCCAGCACGCGCTCCGGAACAGCGATGAGCCTCGGCGCCGGGTTCCCGTCGGAAGAGGCAGGCACCACCAGCCGCAACACGGCATGCCGTGAGACCAGCCATTGGAGCGAAGCTTCCAGTGCCGCCACGTCCAGCGGTCCCGTGAGTTCCAGGGCCTCGGGCAGGTGATAGGCGCTGGACTCGGGCTGCAACCGGTGCAGGAGCCACATCCGTTCCTGCGCGGACGAAAGCACCGCACGTTCGCCATCCTCACGACGCTCGGGCGCCGGCAACACGAGCCTCGCGGTGCCCTGGACTCGAGCCAGTTCCCGCGCGAGTCCAGCCACGCTCGGCGATGCGAACAGGGCGGTGAGTGGCAGCGCGGCGCCGAAGGACTGCCGGACCCGGGCCATCAGCCGTGTGGCACTGAGCGAATGCCCCCCCAGGCTGAAGAAGTCATCGTCTCGGGCGACAGACGTGACACCGAGCACCTGGCAGAACACCTGCGCCAGAAGCTCTTCCACGGGACCCCGTGGAGGCTCACCCCGAGGCGCTGACTCCACCGCGTGCGAGGGCAGTGCCGCCAGGGCTCCACGGTCCACCTTGCCACTGGTTGTCGTGGGGAGTGCATCCACCGCGAGGATGGCGGAAGGCACCATGTGCTCTGGCAGCAGTTGCTTCAGGTGCGCCCGAAGGGACGCCAGTTCTAGCGTGGAGGCGCGCACGGACTGGGGCACCACGTAGGCAACCAGGCGCGAGTCACCCGGGGCGTCCTCTCGCACCAGGGCCACCGCGGCGCGCACGCCGGGGGCTGCAAGGAGCGCTGTTTCCACTTCCGCCAGCTCGATGCGGAAGCCCCGCACCTTCACCTGCGTGTCGACGCGGCCCAGGTACTCCAGCGTTCCATGGGCCCGCCACCGGACCTGGTCACCCGTGCGGTAGAGCCGCTCGCCGGGCGTGGTGCCGAAGGGGTTGGGAATGAAGCGCTCGGCGGTGAGCGCCGGCTGGCCCAGGTAACCACGCGCCAGGCTCGCTCCCGCGATGTAAAGCTCGCCCGGAAGGCCCAGTGGCACGGGCTCCAGGTGCGCATCCAGGACGTACATGCACACGTTGGCGAACGGCCGTCCGATGGAGGGCCGCCCGGCGTCGATGGGATGCGCGGTGACGTCCACCGTGCACTCGGTGGGGCCATACACGTTGAAGCAGGTGAGGCCCGGATGGCGGACGAGCCGCTCCCACAGCACCTCGTCCACGGCTTCGCCGCCCACGAGCACGCGCAGCGGGTGACGCCCACCCAAGCCCTCGTCCAGCAGCAGCCGCAGGTGCGACGGGACACAATCGAAGACGTCCACACGCTGTTCCACCAGCCATGCGCACAGCTTCGAAACATCGTCACGGACAGGTTGGGGAACGACGCAGAGCGTGTGCCCGTCCGCCAGTTGCACCAGTTGTTGAACCGAGGCGTCGAACGAAATCGATGCGTTGAGGCTGACGCGCAGCGGGCCTGTCGTGCCGGCGTAGGCGGACTCCGCCAGCGCTGCACGCAGGTTCATCATCGAGCCGTGCTGCACCATGATGCCCTTGGGCTGGCCGGTGCTTCCGGACGTGTAGATGACGTAGGCCAGATGCTCCGGCGCGGTGACGCGAGGTGGGTTGGCGTCACCCTGCGCTGGCATGTCCGCCACGGCGTCCACGCACAGGGTGGGGATGCCGAATGGCTCGACGGACGCGAGCAGCGACGATTGAGTCAGCGCCAGCTGGACTCCACTGTCCTGGAGCACGCGCGCGATTCGTTCGCGAGGATAGGCCGCGTCCACGGGAACGTAGGCCCCGCCTGCCTTCAGGATGCCGAGCACGCCCGTGGCCAGGTCCACCCCGCGCTCCAGGATGAGGGCCACGCGGACTTCGGGGGCGACGCCGCGGGCTCGCAGAGCCCAGGCCACCTGGTTCGCTCGGCGATTGAGCGCGTCATAGGTGAGTACCTGCCGGCCATCGACGACGGCGAGCGCGTCCGGTGTCCGGATCGCCCACGCCTCGAAGCGCTCGTGCAATGCGCCTTCCCAGGCAATCATCCGCTGCGTGTCGTTCCAGGCGCGCAGCAACTGCCCCCGCTCGCTGTCGGACGCCATGGGCAGGGTGTCCAGCCGAGAGGATGGCGACTGGAGCGCATGTTCGAGCAGGCGCGAGTAATGGCTCTGCAGGCGTTCGACGGTTTCGGCCTCGAACAGGTCGGTGCTGTAGCTGGCGGCGAGTGAGAACCCCTCCGGCGACTCGGTCATCACGACCGACAGGTCGAACTGGCTCGTGGCCAGCTCGGGCCACAGGGGCCGTCCGTGGAGTCCAGGCAGTGCTTCCGCCAGGGCGTGTCCGGCGCGAATCAATCCGAACATCACCTGGAAGAGCGGGGAGTGGCGCGGACTGCGCTGCACATCCAAGGCCTGCACCACCCGCTCGAAGGGGGCGTCCTGGTGGGCGATGCTTTCGAGCACGGTGGTACGGACCCGTGCGAGCAGGGACGCGAAGGAATCCTCCGGCTGCGCGTGCATGCGCAGCACCACCGTGTTGACGAAGAGGCCGACGACGTCCTCGGTGGCCGGGTGGGTTCGCCCCGCCATCGGGGTGCCCACACAGACTTCGGGCTGGTCCGAGTAACGGTGGAGCAGTGCCGCGAAGGCCGCGTAGAGCACCATGAACGGTGTCACGCCCTGCAGGCGGCAGAAGTCGTGAAGGGCCGCCGACACCTCGGGTGCCAGGGGCCGCTGTGCGGTCACTCGCCCCTGGCTCGACAGCACGGCGGGACGAGGCTTGTCCGTGGGAAGCGAGAGCAGCCGGGGTGCATCCGCGAGCTGGCGGGTCCAATAGGCCAGGTGCGCGTCTTCGTGCGCGAGCACGGCCTCGGTTCGTTGCCAGGCCGCGACATCGGCCCAGTCCAGCGTCACGGGCGGCAGCTCGGGAGCTGCGGCCTGCTGGAACGCCCGATAGGCCACGCCCAGTTCGCGCAACAGGACGGAGAGGGCCAGTTCATCCACCAGCAGGTGGTGGAATACGAGCAGCAGCGCATGCCGCTCGGGTGAGAGCCGCCACAGGTGGAAGCGGTAGAGCGGGCCCTCCGCCATGGGGAAGACGCGCTCGGCTTCGAGGCGCAGCCGCTCTTCCAGCACAAGCGGCGCGTCCGACAGCGTCTGCACGGTCAGGACGCGCTCAGGGACGTCACGGAGGAAGGGAGCAGGGCGTCCTTCGTCAGAGGGGACGGCGAGTCGCAGCACGGCATGGCGTGACACCAGCCAGCGGAGAGCGGACTCCAGCGCATCGACGTCCAGAGCGCCCTGAAGGAGAGCGGCTTCGGGGATGTGGTAGGCGGAGGAGTCGGGCTGGAGTTGCTGGATGAACCACAAGCGCTCCTGAGTGGAGGAGAGCACCGGCGCGGAGGCCTCGGCTCTCGGAGTGGGCGCAGGCAGGAGCGACTTCCCGGTGCCCGAGAGTCCTTCGACTTCGCGAGCGAGAGAAGCGACGGAAGGGGCGGAGAAGAAGGAGGAGAGAGGGAGGTCGACGCCGAGAGAAGAGCGGATGCGAGCGACGAGACGGGTGGCGCTGAGGGAGTGGCCACCGAGGGAGAAGAAGTCGTCGTTGCGGGAGAGAGAGGAGAGGCCGAGGACCTGGCAGAAGAGCTGAGCGAGAGCGACTTCGAGAGGGCCGGAGGGCGACTGGAAGGGCGCGTCGGAGGAAGAGGCGGGGAGAGGAAGGGAGGAGAGGGCGCGGCGGTCGACTTTGCCGTTGGTGGTGGTGGGGAGAGAGGGGAGTGAGACGAGGGGAGAAGGAAGGAGTGCCTCGGGGAGGAGGCGTGAGAGTTGGTGTCGGAGTGAGGAGGGGAGGAAGGGGGTGGCGTCGTCGAGGACGAGGAAGGCGACGAGGCGGACGTCGGAGGAGTGAGGAGAGGAGAGAGGAAGGACGGCGGCCTGACGGACGCCCGGGAGGCGGCAGAGGGCGGCCTCGACTTCCTCGGGCTCGACACGGACGCCGCGCACCTTGAGCTGGAAGTCGGTGCGTCCGAGGTAGGAGAGAGTGCCGTCGGGATTCCAGCGGACACGGTCGCCGGTGCGGTAGAGGCGGGCGCCGGGGTTGGAGGAGAAGGCGTCGGGGACGAAGCGCTCAGCGGTGAGGTGAGGCAGGGCGCGGTAGCCGCGAGCGAGGCCTTCGCCGCCGAGGAAGAGCTCGCCCGGGACGCCGATGGGAGTGGGAAGTCCGGCCTCGTCGAGGACGTAGGCTTGAGAGCGAGCCAGCGGCTGGCCCAGGCGGACGGGGCGGTGGGCTTCCACCTTCTCGGCCACCACGCAGATGGTCGTCTCCGTCGGGCCGTAGGTATTGAGCAGTTGCAGGGACGAATCCTGGAGCTGCCGCGTCAACGCGTCCGGCAGCGCCTCGCCTCCCGAGATGAGGCGCTTGAGTGAGCGAAGCGCCGCAACGGCTCCGGGCTCCTCCATCGCGGTGGCCAGCGACGACGGCGTGGTGCTGACGTGCGTGATGCCGTGGCGGGCAATGTCTCCTCCCAACCCCAGCGGCCCCACGTCACGCAGAATGACCGTGGCGCCTCGAGTGAGCCCGTAGAACAGCTCTTCCAGGTGGATGTCGAAGGAGAAGCTGCTGGAGGAGGCCCAGCAGTCACCGGGGCGCGTGTCGTAGAGGGCGTCGAAGGAGTCGAAGGCGTGGACGAGGGAGCGGTGAGAAAGCTCGACGCCCTTGGGCTCGCCAGTAGAGCCGGAGGTGAAGAGGAGGTAGGCGAGCGAGTCCGGAAGGACGAGAGGAAGGGGGAGCGAAGAAGAGGAAGCCGGAGGCGTTGGCTGGACGAGGGGAATCGTCAGCGAGGAGTCGGAGAAGAACTCCGGGCGGGAGAGGACGAAGCGAGCGCGGGCGCGGTGGAGGAGAGAGGCACGGCGCTCGGGCGGGTGCGTGGCTTCGAGGGGAAGGCAGGTAGCGCCACTGAGGAGGATGGCGAGGAGGCCGACGACGGCGTCATCGGAGCGCTCAAGGCACAGGCCGACGACGTCCTCAGGGAGGACGCCCAGGCCCAGCAGGCGCTGGGCAAGGCGGGTGGCGCGGGCGTGGAGCTGGGAGAAGGAGAAGCGAAGGCCGGAGGAGGCGAGGACAAGGGCGGTGGCGTCGGGAGTGCGAGCGACCTGCGCCGTCCAGAGGGAGGCCACCGAGGCGAGGGAGTCGAAAGGCCTGGAGGTGGCGTTGAAGGAGAAGAGGACCTGCTGGCGCTCGGAGGCGGAGAGCAGGTCGATGGAGGCGAGAGGCGCGGAGGGAGCAGCGAGGGCGCCCTCGAGCAGGCGCAGGTAGTGGCCCACCATGCGCTGGATGGAGTCGTGCTCGAACAGGTCGGTGCTGTACTGCACCGTCACGCCGAAACCTTCCGTGCTGGCTTGCACCGTCAGCGACAGATCGAAGTGCGTGGTGTGGATGTCCAGTTCCAGCGGGCGCGCATCAAGCCCAGGGAATGCGCCCGTCAACGCATCGCCCTGCTGGTACAGGTCGAACATCACCTGGAAGAGCGGTGAGTGAGCGGGAGTGCGCTCCACGCCAAGCGCACGGACGATGCGCTCGAAGGGAACGTCCTGGTGGGACATGGCCTCTAGGGTGGTGGCGCGGACCTCGGAGAGCAGCGAGTCGAAGGAACTCTTCGCGCGCACCTGGCTGCGCAGCACCAGCGTGTTCACCAGGGTGCCGACGATGTCCTCGGTGGCCGGATGGGTGCGGCCCGCGACGGGCGTGCCCACGCAGAAGTCGGACTGCTGCGAATAGCGGTGCAGCAGCGCGGCGAAGGCCGCGTAGAACACCATGAATGGCGTGACTTGCCGCTCGCGGCAGAGTGCGCGCACGGCCTCGTTCAGGTGAATGGACAGCGGCTCACGGCGGGTCAGCCGTCCCCGAGGTGAGAGGAGGGGGGGCCGCGCCTTGTCCGTGGGAAGCGAAAGGACTGCCGGTGCGCCGGTGAGCTGCTGTTTCCAGTAATCGAGCTGCGCGTCCTCGCTCGCGAGCACAGGGGCACTGCGCTGCCAGACCGCCACGTCCGCCCAGTCCAGTGTCAGAGGCGGCAGCTCGGGAGCTGCGGCCTGCTGGAACGCCCGATAGGCCACGCCCAATTCGCGGACCAGGATGGACAGGGACAAGCCATCCACCGCCAGGTGGTGGAAGACGAGCGACAGGACGTGGTGCTCGGCGGACAGCGTCAGCAGGCTGAAGCGATAGAGCGGGCCATGCTCCATCGAGAACGGCGTGTCGATCTCCTGACGCGTCCAGGGCTGCACCTCGTCGGCGTCCTCCGCCTTCTGGTGACGGAGGACGCGCTCAGGGACGTCACGGAGGAAGGGAGCAGGACGTCCTTCGTCAGAGGGGACGGCGAGTCGCAGCACGGCATGGCGTGACACCAGCCAGCGGAGAGCGGACTCCAGCGCATCGACGTCCAGAGCGCCCTGAAGGAGAGCGGCTTCGGGGATGTGGTAGGCGGAGGAGTCGGGCTGGAGTTGCTGGATGAACCACAAGCGCTCCTGAGTGGAGGAGAGCACCGGCGCGGAGGCCTCGGCTCTCGGAGTGGGCGCAGGCAGGAGCGACTTCCCGGTGCCCGAGAGTCCTTCGACTTCGCGAGCGAGAGAAGCGACGGAAGGGGCGGAGAAGAAGGAGGAGAGAGGGAGGTCGACGCCGAGAGAAGAGCGGATGCGAGCGACGAGACGGGTGGCGCTGAGGGAGTGGCCACCGAGGGAGAAGAAGTCGTCGTTGCGGGAGAGAGAGGAGAGGCCGAGGACCTGGCAGAAGAGCTGAGCGAGAGCGACTTCGAGAGGGCCGGAGGGCGACTGGAAGGGCGCGTCGGAGGAAGAGGCGGGGAGAGGAAGGGAGGAGAGGGCGCGGCGGTCGACTTTGCCGTTGGTGGTGGTGGGGAGAGAGGGGAGTGAGACGAGGGGAGAAGGAAGGAGTGCCTCGGGGAGGAGGCGTGAGAGTTGGTGTCGGAGTGAGGAGGGGAGGAAGGGGGTGGCGTCGTCGAGGACGAGGAAGGCGACGAGGCGGACGTCGGAGGAGTGAGGAGAGGAGAGAGGAAGGACGGCGGCCTGACGGACGCCCGGGAGGCGGCAGAGGGCGGCCTCGACTTCCTCGGGCTCGACACGGACGCCGCGCACCTTGAGCTGGAAGTCGGTGCGTCCGAGGTAGGAGAGAGTGCCGTCGGGATTCCAGCGGACACGGTCGCCGGTGCGGTAGAGGCGGGCGCCGGGGTTGGAGGAGAAGGCGTCGGGGACGAAGCGCTCAGCGGTGAGGTGAGGCAGGGCGCGGTAGCCGCGAGCGAGGCCTTCGCCGCCGAGGAAGAGCTCGCCCGGGACGCCGATGGGAGTGGGAAGTCCGGCCTCGTCGAGGACGTAGGCTTGAGAGCGAGCCAGCGGCTGGCCCAGGCGGACGGGGCGGTGGGCTTCCACCTTCTCGGCCACCACGCAGATGGTCGTCTCCGTCGGGCCGTAGGCATTGATGAGCGACGTTCGCGTCAGCGCCAATTGCTCCACCAGTGGCTCGGGCAAGGCCTCACCGCCCACGACAATGGCCTTCATGGAACGCAGCGCTTCGGGCGCTCCAGGTTCCTCCATCGCGGTGGCCAGCGATGAAGGTGTGATGACGATGTGGGTGATGCCGTGGCGGGTGATGTCGCGCCCCAGCCCCAGCGGCCCCACGTCGCGCAGCACCGTTGTCCCTCCGCGTGTCAGGCAGAAGAGGACATCCTCCAGATGCATGTCGAAGGAGAAGCTGCTGGAGGAGGCCCAGCAGTCACCGGGGCGCGTGTCGTAGAGGGCGTCGAAGGAGTCGAAGGCGTGGACGAGGGAGCGGTGGGAGAGTTCAACGCCCTTGGGCTCGCCAGTAGAGCCGGAGGTGAAGAGGAGGTAGGCGAGCGAGTCCGGAAGGACGAGAGGAAGGGGGAGCGAAGAAGAGGAAGCCGGGGGCGTCGGCTGGACGAGGGGAATCGTCAGCGAGGAGTCGGAGAAGAACTCCGGGCGGGAGAGGACGAAGCGAGCGCGGGCGCGGTGGAGGAGAGAGGCACGGCGCTCGGGCGGGTGCGTGGCTTCGAGGGGAAGGCAGGTAGCGCCACTGAGGAGGATGGCGAGGAGGCCGACGACGGCGTCATCGGAGCGCTCGAGGCACAGGCCGACGACGTCCTCTGGGAGGACGCCCAGGCCCAGCAGGTGCTGGGCAAGGCGGGTGGCGCGGGCGTGGAGCTGGGAGAAGGAGAAGCGAAGGCCGGAGGAGGCGAGGACAAGGGCGGTGGCGTCGGGAGTGCGAGCGACCTGCGCCGTCCAGAGGGAGGCCACCGAGGCGAGGGAGTCGAAAGGCCTGGAGGTGGCGTTGAAGGAGAAGAGGACCTGCTGGCGCTCGGAGGAGGAGAGCAGGTCGATGGAGGCGAGAGGCGCGGAGGGAGCAGCGAGGGCGCCCTCGAGCAGGCGCAGGTAGTGGCCCACCATGCGCTGGATGGAGTCGTGCTCGAACAGGTCGGTGCTGTACTGCACCGTCACGCCGAAGCCAGAGGGGCCTTCGATGATGGTGAGCGACAGGTCGAACTGGCTGGTCCCGGTATCCACATGGAGCGCGCGAGCGCCCACGCCCGAGAACGCGCCCGCCAGCGAGTCCTCTTCCTGGTACAGGTCGAACATCACCTGGAAGAGCGGTGAGTGACCGGGGTTGCGCTCCGCTTGCACTGCCTCGATGACTCGCTCGAACGGTGCTTCCTGGTGTGAGTACGCGGCGAGCGCGCATTCCCTCGCACGCATCAGCAGCCCGGCGAAGGTGTCACCCGTCCGCACCTGGGCGCGCAGGACCACGGTGTTGATGAACAGCCCGACCACGCCTTCCAGGGACAGGTGCGTGCGGCCCGCGACGGGCGTGCCCACGCAGAAGTCGGACTGCTGCGAGTAGCGGTGCAGCAGCGCGGCGAAGGCCGTGTAGAACACCATGAACGGGGTGACCTGCCGCTCGCGGCAGAGTGTGCGCACGGCCTCGGCCAGCGCCGAAGAGACTGGGAGCAGCTGGGTCTGGACGCCCTGGTCCGTGCGCACCGGCGGGCGCGGCTTGTCGGTGGGCATCTCCAGGATGTGCGGAACCCCGGCGAGCTGCTCCTTCCAATACGCGACGTGGGCCGCCTCGCGCGCCGCGACAGCGGGCGTCCGCTGCCAGGCCGCGAAGTCCGTGTACTCCAGCGGCAGAGGCGTCAGGTCGGGGGCCTGCCCACGGACGCGCGCCGTGTAGAGGACGCCCAGCTCGCGCATCAACACGTTGTAGCTCCAGCCGTCCACCACGAGGTGGTGCAGGGACAACGTGAAGACGTGCCGCTGTGCGGACATGCGGAAGAGGCAGAAGCGATACAGGGGCCCCTGGGCCAGGACGAAGGGCCGCTGGGCTTCTTCCCGCAACCGGCGCTCCAGCAACGTCTCGGGCGCCGCATCGGTCGAGAGGTCCTCGGTCACCAGGACCTGTGCGGCGACGTCTTGCACACCCAGCAGGGGATGTCCCTCGGGTGAGGAGGGCATGATGGAGCGGAGCGCGCGGTGCCGTGCCAGCAGTTGCCGCAGCGCCGCGTCGAGCGCGCCGGCATCTACGTCACCGGAGAGCTCCACCGCGCGCACCACGTTGTACGCGGCGGACGCGGGAGCAAGCTGATGCAGGAACCACATCCGCTCCTGCGCGGAGGAGGGCTCCGCTCGCGTGTCGTCCCCGCGCCGGGTGGGCCCCGTGCCCTGGAGGGTGTTCTGTCCGGTGGCGGTGTCCGGAGTGCCGCGCTTCAGCAGCTTCTGCAGCAGCGCGCGCTTCTCCTCCGGAGTCAGCGAGTCCAGGTCGGTACGCGAGGTCATGTCGATGCTCGGGGGGAACTTCACATCTTGATGTAGACGCTGACGCCCGTGCGGAAGAGCGGCAGGCCCATGGGCGGGATTTCCACCACGGAGGCGTCAGGCTGGAAGCGGAACTCGGTGCCGCGTGGCCCCAGTGGCGCTTCGACGAAGAGCTGCGCCACCACGTCTCGCAGCACGGCGATGTCGAAGTCGATGCGGCCCAGCATCGAGGGGTCACTCAGGTTCGTCAGCGCGGTGAGCGTCAGGCGGGGCTCGAACTGGCTGCGCCGGTCGATGCTGACCAGGGCCATGCCATAGGCACGTCCGAAGAACAGGGGCCGGTAGTCCGCGGTGGAGCGCTGCCACGTCAGCTGCGCGCGATCATCCGTGCCCAGCGAGTTGTAGAAGCCCTCCAGCCGGATGATGGTGCGGTAGACGTCCGCCACGCGGAAGGTGCCCTTGATGCCGCCACTGACCTGCGGCTTCGGGCCCCCGAAGGGGCGCTCGACGTAGCCGGCCTCCCCGCGCTCCCACAGGCGCGCGGGGAGGTCTTGCAGGAGTGCCATCTCCGCGTTGAGGTCGAAGGGCCCCAAGCCCACCGACCAGTCGATGCCATACCGGGGGCGGCGGCCCTGCTGGAAGGCCGCCGACAGCGCCAGCTCGCTGGGGCCGAGCACGACCTCCGCGCGCAGCGCTCCGCCATAGCGTATCGGGCGGTCCTCCGGTCCGTTCAGGTCCGCCGTGGCGATGAGCCACAGGCTGGAGGCCATCTCCTCCCACGGCACGTTCACCTTCAGCATGTCCACGCCGGTGCGCAGGTCCACCGGGTCGAGCGGCCGGGGATTGGGCGCCTGGAGGAAGTCCGTGGGATTCCAGATGCGGGAGCTGCCCCAGCGCACCTGCTGGCGGCCCGCGGTGATGAAGACGCGGTGGGCCAGACCGAAGCGGAACCAGAACTGGTCCAGGACCGACTTCGGCGTGGAGAACTGCATGTCGAGCGGATCGTAGAGAAGCCGCCCGCGCACGAACCCGCGAATCTGCTCGGAGGGATTGATGTCCAGATACAGGTCCGCAAGCGATGGCAGCACGGGCGTCAGCGGCGTTCCCGGGCCGCCGCGCGAGGCGCTCAGCTCCGCGCGCTGGAAGTAGGCGCCGCCCAGCGTGAGGATGTCCGGAGGCCCGTCATCGTTCGCGGCTCGCGGAGGGCCTCCATCCACGAACTGTGGCTGGCGGAAGGTCTCGCGGATGTCCGTCTTGGACGGCTGCTTGTCCGCGTGGGTGGGCGAGGGCTCGGGGAAGGTGTCGTCATCCGACGCCTCCATCGACACCGGGCGCACCATCAACGGGTCCCACGTGTCCGAAGTCTCCTCCACCACGGCGGGTTGCACCATCAGCGGGTCGGGTGTGTCGACTCGCGCGGGGAGGTTCGGCTCGGCGGGAGGCGGTGGCGCCTGAGTCACGGGCGCTTCCGGCGCGACTTCGGGTGGGCTCGGGGCTTGCGCCGGTTCGGCTGTCTCGGATGAGACGGAGCGCGATGTCTTTGTTTCACTCCGGGCCCGGGCCGGGGTCGTGCGCTTCTTTTTCGTGACGCGGCGTTTGGTGAGGCTCGATGCGTTCGGCTTCTGTGTGCGCCGGACCTTGGCGGGAGGCTCCACGGCGGTGCCCGTGGCTTCTGGCGGCGCAACCGTGGTGAGCGCTGCCCCGAGGAGAATCAGTGCAGCGGACGTAATGGTGAAGGGCATCGTGAAGCCACGAAGGGGAGGCGGGGGCCTGCCAGGGGAGACCGCGCGACGGACAGTGCGGTGTGTTGCACAGTCGTGTCGCCCAGAGCCTAGCGCACCGTTTGGCCTGACGCACTCAAGGGCCAGCCCGCGTTGACATCTCATGAGCCACCACGGCAGCATTGCAACCCCCTCACCCCCTGGAGTCCACTTCGATGGCGTCGGAAGACACGTTCCAGCAGGTGCATCACCCCGTGGATGCTTCCTCCGTGAGTGCCCAGCCCTCGGAGCCCTCCGCGGAGCTCGCCGCCGCTCCCGAAAAGCTCGACGAGATTGAGGAGATCGACTTCCTCCTCGAGGAAATCGAAAGCAAGATCGCTCCGCTCGCCCTCGCGTGAGCCGGACCGACGTCCTCGTGCGTCATTACAACGAAGCATTCTCCGCGTACTGGCACCCGGTTGCGTTCTCGCAGGAGCTGGGCGAGCGCCCGCTCGCCGCGCGTCTGCTCGAAACCGACCTGGTGGTGTGGCGCACGGGCCAGGGCGTCGCGGCGTCACAGCGTTATTGCGCACACCGAGGCGCGGACCTCCGTGACGGTCAGCCCACGGCGGATGGCATCCGTTGTGCCTTTCATGGCTGGACCTACGGCGCGGACGGACGCTGTGTGAGAATTCCGTCGCAACCCGGAGTGGCGGTCCCGCCTCGCGCGGCGCTTGCGTCATTTCGTGCCACGGAGCGTTACGGTCTGGTGTGGGTATGTCTGGCCCCAGCGCCGGCCGCGCCGCTGCCCGAGTGGCCGGAACTGGAGGACAACAGCGTGGCCACGGTCGCGTTGCCCCTGCTCGACTGGGATGTGTCCGCCGGCCGCATGGTGGAGGTCATCCTCGACGTGGCCCACTTGTCGTGGGTGCACGACGGCACCTTCGGCAATCCGGCCCAGGAGGAGGTTCCTCCCTATGACGTGGAGGCGCGTCCCGACGGCGTGCGCGCACAGATTGTCTATCCCGCGCTGTCGCCGTCCATCGGTGGGGCGCCGCCCCGGGTGGACCGCACCACGCTCACGTATGAGGTGACGTGGCCCTTCGCCGTGAAGCTGGCCTTCAAGCCCACGCTCTTCTACGTCCACACGGTCTACGCCATCGCCTCGCCCGTGTCGGAAGAAAAGATGCGATGCTTCTACTTCTGCTCGTACCATCCTCGGCTGCGCGCTCACTTTCCGGACATGTTCCTGAAGAGCGAGCAGGCCATCCTCGAACAGGACCGGCGAGTCCTCGAGGGCGTGCGGCCCCGGGCCCACCCCACGAGCTTCGCGGGTGAAATCTTCACCAAGGCGGACCGGCTTCCCGCCGAGTACCGCCGGGGCGTGATTGCCATCCGGCAGGGCCGTGCGCCCGCGGATGGCGGCCCTCTTCCGGAATGAACGTGCCGGGCTCCATGCCCGGGGAGGCAAGACATCGTGAGACTCCTCGTCCTGGCCATGGCGCTGGGGTTGTGTGCCTGCAAGCCGCGCGCGGAAGCCCCCCAGGAGGCCAGGCCTCCCGCCGCGCCGCGGCAAGACGCCGTGCGCACGCAGGGTGACGCGCCCAAGAGCCCGGAGGCACAGCGGCTGGAGCGAGGCCGCTACCTGGTGGAGAACGTGCTGGCGTGCGGCGCCTGTCACTCGGAGCGGGACTGGACGCGTTACGGGGGGCCGGTCCAGGGCGCCCCGCTGTCGGGCGCGTGCCAGGACGAGCAGTGGGGGCTGCCGGGGCGCGTCTGCTCGCCCAACATCACCTCCGACCCCGAGCACGGCATCGGCAAGTGGACGGACGCGGAGCTGCTGCGGGCCCTGCGCGAGGGCTTTGGCCGTGACGGCCGGGTACTGGTGCCGATGATGCCGTACCTCTTCTACCGCGAGCTGTCGGACGACGACGCGAAGGCGGTCGTCGCGTGGCTTCGTCAGGTGCCCGCGTCGTCCAAGGTCGTGGCTCGTTCGAGCCTGCCCGAGGAGATGATGAACGCGCTCGATGGGCTCGCCTCGGCCCTGCCGGGGCCCGTGCCGCCCCCCGCGGATGACCCTGTCGCCCGGGGCCGCTATCTCACGCAGGTGGCGCAGTGCGCCGCATGTCACGCGGGCATGGATGAGGCGGGCACGCCCTTCGCTGGAGGCCGTCCCATGCCCACGCCCTACGCGCCGGAGGTCGCGTCGAACCTCACACCCCACGCGCAGGGACTGCACACCCTGCGCGAAGAGGCGTTCATCGCCCGCTTCACGGCCTTCCGCGACCTGGCCCCGGCGCCCAGCGCCCAGGGGCAGGTCAACAAGCTCGTCATGCCCTGGGGCTTCTACGCCGGGCTGTCCCAGGAGGACCTGCGGGCCATGTACCGTTACCTCCGGACGGTGCCCGCCGCGGTGCCTGCCCGTGCCGCCGAAGCACCGTGACGCTTTTTGGTTCCAACTCGGGATGCCCGCTAGACTGCGAGACCCTGTTCCCCCGCGTCGTCGCTCCGCCCCCTCATGAAAAAGCCTTTCGCACTTCTCTTATGCCTGTCCTCCTGGGCGCTCGGTTCGGGCTGCAACCTGCTCGACATCTCTGACGCGGAGGGGACGCGTGGTCGTGGCGCGAGGGCCTTCGACCCGTATTCGAGCTCGGCCTCCGGTGCCATCTCCCTCAGCCTCCTGGCCTTCAATGGCTGCGCCATCCTCCCCAATGGCGAGCCGGTGGCGCGAGGAGACGTGAACCTGCCGGAAGGCGCGTATCCAGACGTCTGCACGCGGCTGAATGACGGTGCCCCGCTGGGTCCGCCCATGCCGCCCTTCGCGCGCTTCAACGTCACGCCGGGCACCATCTACTTCCTGCGTGAAATCACGCTGGTGGACACCGTCTTCGGCCAGCACACCGAATTCAACAACCGGCAGGCGCCCGCGACCTGGGCCCGCCGGCAGTCGCGCTTCAAGTCGCTCGACTGGAACGGGCTGACCATCGGCCAGGAGACCTGGCGGGACCGGGGCAGCGGCGCCTTCCAGCGCGAGACGTACTTCGAGAACGCCGCGTGGATGATTTCCAACAATGACTCCTTCCTGGTGGAGGTGCTGGACTCGGATGGCAACGCGCGCGCGTCGCAGACCTACCTGCGCCGGGACTTCCTCTCGGAGAACGCCACCACCGGCCGCACGCGCGTGAGCTGGGCCGTGGACGGGCTGGCGCGGCCCCGCTTCCCGGATGATCCGGAACCGCAGCCGCCCGGCGTCGACCCCATCTACCAGACGGTGGTGAAGGTCTCGGTGGCCAACGCCACCAACCCGTTCAAGTCCATCACCATGCCTGACATCTCCGGGGACGGCGCCATTCGCGTCACCTGGAGCCTGATGCCTGAAGCGCCCTTCTACTTCCCGGTGACCTTCGTCCCGGAGCAGGAGCGTCCAGCCACCTGCTTCCGGCTGGGGCCGGATGGGCTCGCGACGGACGAGCAGGTGCCCTGTGGTTTCGGACTGGAGCAGGCCGTGCGCATCCGCACGCCGCAGAACGGCCGCTACTACATGCCGGGTGAGACGGTGGACTTCATGGTGTCGCTGCGTGACGGCGACGGCAACGGCCTGCACTCGCGCGACCTGCTACCCACCTACAACGAGTACGTGAACGGCGACTCCAACGGGCTCGCCTACTTCAACGACTTCATGATCTTCACCTACCGGGACACGAGCAGCTCGGAGTCCGGTTTCAAGGTGGTGGGGCCGCTGCAGGACCTCCGCGTGGCCAACGGCACCTACCAACTGCCGTACTTCTCCTATCCCGGCACGAGCGAACCGCGCTTCTTCGTGGAGCCCGGCCTGCCGTCCATCCTCCCTGGCTACGCGGACTCACAGCCGCCCGCCCGCTACGCCGTCGCGCTGCCTCCGGACGCGAAGCCCGGTACCTATGCCATCGTCCTCAAGGGCCACCGCAGCTACATGGGCGAGCGTCTCAACCGGCTGGATCCCTTCTTCTTCCAGGTGGGCCAGGAGCAGAAGACGACCTATCCGGAGCGCATCGGCAACTGCCAGGTGTGCCACAACGGGACCAACTCCCTGTCCAACGTGCACCACGGCATGGCCGTGGACCACGTGGAGCTCTGCAAGACGTGCCACTTCGAGCAGGCCGTGGGGCAGGTGTCGGACATCGTCCACCGCATCCACGCCTCCTCCCGCAAGTACTCGCAGAACCGCGCGGACTGCACCCTGTGCCACCTGACGCGTGAGAGCACGCTGCGGCCCAGCCTCATGTCCTGCAACGGCTGCCACGTGCAGTCGCACGGCACGGAGTACTACGACCTGTACTTCGCGGAGATGCACGTGACGCCGAACGCGTATGGCAACTGCGCCAACGCCTGCCACGCAGAGACGCCGCCCATGCAGCACATCCTTCCGCCCCAGTGAGAACGACCGCCATGAAGACCTCCCTGAGGGCTTTCGCAGTCACCTCCAGCCTTGCCTTGGCGTTCTCCGGTGGATGTTCGGGCAGCGACGGCCCGCCCACGTCCACCCCCGACGACGCATACACGGACTTGCCGGAGGCGAAGACCACCGTGTCGGGCATCGCCTTCGACCCGGAGGCGTTCTTCTTCTCGATGGCGACGTTCCCGGTGATGGACCCGGAGATGCCGCCTCCGCCGCCCTTCCTGTTCGAGAACATTCCCTACGTGTTCCGCTCCGCGCCGGTGGGCGCGCGGGTGAGCGTCGTGCGTGACGGGGTGTCGCTGGACTCCAGCGGGCCGGTGGCGCCCAACGGCCTCTGGCAGGTGCGCGGCGTGCCGTCGGGCAACGAGACGGCGTACAAGCTGAAGGTGGAGCCGCCGCTGGAAGGCCTGGTGATGGGCGCGCCGCAGATGTTCCCCGCGCCCCCCTTCGAACCCATCCCCGAGGCGACCTACTACCCCACGTCGACGCTGCGCCCCTTCACGGCGGGGCCTTCGTCCTGCCTCGTGCAGGTGGCCGGCGTGGTGGGTGACGCGGGCGCGCTGGCCGCGGTGGCGACGCTGCGCACGGACATGGGCATCCCCACCACGCCCGCGGACCTCGTGGACCCCACGCGGACGGGTGGGGTGGCGCTCGTCTGGGTGTACGCGCCGAGCGAGGCGTTCGACCTGTTCAACATCCCCGCGGACAGCATCGCGGCGGAGACGTCGGCGGGCTCGCTCTACGCCATCGAGTGGGCGCCGCCGGGCCTGTTCCCGGGCCAGTCCCCCCTGGGCTACTTCGCCACGCCCGAGGCGACGAGCTCACTGGGCTACTTCGCCGTCGTCCTGCCGCCGGGCACCACCGAGCCGGTGACGGTGAGCTTCGTGGACGAGGGCACCAGCCCTCCGGAGGAAGAGAGCCCCTTCCGCATCCGGCCCTGGAACGTCCCGCCGCTCACGCTGACGCCCGAACCCGGCGTGGGCTTCGCCCGGGTGCTCGCCGTTCCGTCCGTGACGCCGCCGTTCGACCCGGACGCGGAGCCGGTGCCCGAGCCGGACCTGGGCTGGATGTGCCGGTGACGGCCTAGCGCCAGGGCTCCACGTAGAGCTGCCGGAAGCGAATGGAGGGCTGTCCGAAGGACACGGGCAGCGGGCCATGGTCCAGCTTCCGGCAGCCTCGCGTGGCGAAGAGGTTGCTCACGTCTTCGCCCACCGCGTCGATGGCTGCCAGGGCCTCCAGGCCATTGCCGCGCAGGATTCCCGGCGAGACACGGCGCCCCAGGTGGCCGTCGCGAATCTCGCGGGCCTCCACCACGTAGAAGCTGAAGTCGCCCGACAGCAGGTTCATGTGCCGGGGCGTGAGGTGCTGCACCAACAGCCCGTGGGGCACGTCCGCCATCAGCGTCTCCAGCCGGCCCTGGTGAGGCTCCACCCGGGTGTGGCCCATGCGGGCCAGGGGCGGATGCCGGTAGCTGACGCGGCGGCCGTGGCCATTGCAGCCCAGCCCCAGCACCGCGGCGCTTCGGGTGTCCACCAGCGGCGTGCCGACAATTCCCCCGCGCAGCAGCGGGACGGGCCTGGCGGCATGGCCTTCGTCATCCCAGGCGAAGGTGAGCGCACCGTGCGCATCCGTCGGGTCATCGGACACGGAGACGTGCTCACCCGCGACGCGCTGGCCCCGCCGGTGCGCCAGGTAGGAGCCGCCGCGTGCGACGACATCGCCTTCCAGTGGATGGCCACACACCTCGTGGAAGAAGCACGCGGACGCGGCCCCGGGAGGGAACACGATGGGCAACGCGCCCGTGGGGCAGGGCTGCACGGGCGCGCTCTCTCGCAGCGCTCGCACCATGGCTTCCACCCGCGCGGACAGTGCTGGCAGGTCCGCCAGCAGCTGGTCCGTATCCGGGAAGGCCGAGCACCGCCAGGCGTCCACGCTGGTGCCGCCTTCCGTGTGGAAGGCCTTGAACTCCAGCAGGGCGTGTCGCTGCCGGTCCTCCGTCTGGCGGTCGTGTCCGTGGAACAGGGCCCCTCGGTCCACCTCGCGCAGCAGAATCTCCAGGTGCGAGGCCCCCGCGGCGCGAGCTGTCTCCACCAAGTGGAGGAGCGCCGCTTCCACGGCTTCGTCCGGTGCGGAGCGCAGGGGGGGGGGAGCGAGCAAGGACTCACCGCGTGCCGCGACCTCCGAGGGCAGTTCGCCGGGGGGCACCTTGTCGCCTGGCAGGTCCGCCCACCGCCACTCCACGCCGCCCGCAAGGCTCCGGCACGAGGCCCAACCCTTTTCGGTCAGAGGCGCCTGGAGGCGGAGCCCCGAGCGGACGTGGACGGAATCGCGCACCTCACGCCGCTCCAAGAACCAGTCCGCCATGCAGGTGTCTCCTCCTGGGAATCCTATCACCAACCGCCAGGGACGCCGCGGTCACCACGCGCTCCGGCATGAGGCATGATGCGAAGTACTCGTGAGCACGGTGGATCCTCAGATGCCTGGAGTCGATGAGCGCACGTGCGCGGGCGTGGACCTGGTTGCGTTGAGGGACGCCGCTTGTTCGGCGGCCGTGAAGGGCGAGCTCTTCTTGTCCGCGGAGCGACGCCTCAATCTGGAACTCGAAGCGCGCACGGGTGCCTTCACCACGAGCACCGGCGAGTCGCTGTGGGCGAGCGCGCGGGTCCAACGCGTGGACGGCGTGGGCATGAGCTCGCGCCATGTCAGCGCCCCCGGCGAGCTGTCCTCGTTGCTGGAGGGCGCTGCCGCTGCGGCGCCCATGGCCGGCGCGTTGCCGGAGCCGCTAGCGCCGGGGGCGGCCTCTTCCCCTGTGGCGTTGCCAGCGCTCTCACGGGTGCGGGCCCAGGCCTGGGCAGCGCGCGTGTCGAGCACGGTGGTGCCACGGACGGGCATTGTCCAGGCGCTGGTGCTCAGCCAGTCCGAGACATGGACGGCCCACGTGCTCGCGGGTGCATCCCGGGCGCACGTGGAATCGCGCGAGGAAGTCTTCGTGCGCTGCGAGACGGAGCGGGGCGCGGTGGTGGACGCGGTGGCGCTGGGGGCGGGGCAAGGCGCGCACGCCTTGGAGGCACTCCGCTCCCGCCTCGCGGAGGCCTTCGATGCGCTGGAAGGCCCCGTGGACGCGGTGGACCCCGCGCTGCCGCTCGTGTTGCGCCCCGCCGTGGCGGCGCCCCTGGTGGCGGGGCTCGTGTGGATGCTTCGGGGAGACGTGGCCGCGGCGACGCCCGCGCTCGCGCGTGCCCTGGGACGCAAGCTGTTCCCGTCGGTACTTGGGCTCGAGGATGACGCGGCCCATCCGCAAGGCACACGCCGGCGTGCCTTGGACGACGAGGGAATGCCGATGCACCCGGTGCGGCTGGTGGACGAAGGCCGGCTGAGTGGCTTCCTCCACACCGCGTCCACGGCGCCGAGGTTGGGTGGCGTCTCCAACGGACGGGCGCTGCGTTCGATGCTCGCGGGCCCCACGCCCAACGCCCTCAACCCGTTCGTCATGCCCAGGGCCGACCCGCTCCCCGCGCACTACACGGAGCTCATCGCACGCGTGGAGACCTTCACCACCATGCCGCGTCCCGGCACCGTCACGTTGGTGGCGGGTGGTTGGGAGGTTCGCGACGGCCGTCGTGTGCGCCGCATCGCTCCGGTGGAACTGGAGCTCCCCGTGCTGGAAACCTTCCGCGCGCTGCGTGGCGTGGGGACGGACCTGACCTTCTTCCCCACCGCCGAGGGCTGTGGCACGCCGACGCTCGTCTTCCCGCCCCTGCTGTCGGGTGCCCAGGGAGGGCAGGCGGCCAGGTGATGTCCACGCCCCTGGGGGTGGAGCAGTACCAGCCAGGCGACGCCAGGCTGTCTGCCCAGCGGGCAGGACGCGCGCTGGCCCCGAATCCAGTGCATGCTGCGCGCACGACGCTGGGCCGCCGGTACGAGGCCCCAGGGCCAGGGAGGCGGCGTCACGGGAGGACACGGATGTCGGGTCAGTCGCTGGCGGCGAAGATGCTGGAAGGGGCGCGGGAGTGGGCGAAGCGATTGCCGACCGCGCTCTCCAACGACATGGCGGTGGACGTGAGCCGCAGGCGGGTGCGCCTGTCGCATGCGCGCGTGGAGACCGTGGTGCGCCAGCTGCTCGCCCGGCTGAAGAACTTCGAGCTGCGGGAGTGGTCCGCGCGGGAGAACGTCTATGACGTCCGCTTCTCCGTGCACGGCTGGAAGCTGCGCGTGGAGACGGCGCTGGAGCGTGTGGAGATGGCCTCCGGGCGCTACCGGTTGTGGTTGAAGACGCCGGGCGTGGTGGAGCTGGAGGAGTCCCGCACGGCTTCGTCGCTGATGATGGGCGTGCTCCGCGCGGGGGCGGGCCGGGCCGCGATGCGGGTGTTGGCGGAGCGACTGCTTCCTCCCGGCATTCGTTGGGACGGTCAGGTGTTACAGGTGGAAGGGCCGTTGCCCGAAGAGGGCGTGCTGCCCGCCCGGCTGTTCGACTCGGCCTCCCTGGCCATGACCGCCGAGCATCAGTCCGAGGGCCTGTGGCTGGCCGCCGAGGCCTGGCCCGGGCTCATGGACCTGCTCCAGGTGGTGTTTGGCACGGAACTTCCGCGCACGCCCCCCGGCGCCTAGCGGGCCAGGCCAGGAAGTCAGCCCCCGGCTGCTCCTCGTTCCGGGAGGGCGGGGGGCCAGTGGCGTCCAGGAATGTGCCCTCCAGGGCGCTCCCCAGGGGCCGCGGGCACCCCCAGATTGAAGGAACGTCCGGCGTTGAAGGGGCGTCAGACGATTTTCGGGGCGTGGTACCACGAGTCAAGGGGCTGGAATTCTTCGGTTCTACGCCACGTTTCCTTCACGCGGCGAACAGCCGGTGGAGATTCGGGGCCTTCCACATTCGACATTGGCCCCTCGACAGGCTAGAGGCTGCCTGTCTCGCTCTATGGGACGGGCCGCGGCCTCGCGCCGCACGCAGAAAGAAGAAGAAACATGGCAACTGGCACCGTGAAATGGTTCAACGACGCGAAGGGCTTTGGCTTTATCGCCCAGGACGACGGTGGGGCCGACGTGTTCTGCCACCACACCGCTATCCAGACGGATGGCTTCCGTAGCTTGGCCGAAGGCCAGAAGGTGGAGTTCGAGACCCGGAAGGGCCCCAAGGGCCTTCAGGCCGAGAACGTCCGCGTAGTCGGCTGAGAGCTCAGGCTCAGCACCATCAGCCCGGTCTCCTCACTGCGAGGCCGGGCTTTTGTTTTCAGCGAGGGAGGCTCCATGCAAGGAAGATCCACGAAGCGCCAGAAAGAGCAGGCGCGCAAGCAGCACCAGCAGGAGAAGAACGCGAAGCGCGAGGAGCGCAAGAAGGAGAAGTCCGAGCGCGGGCCGCGCCAGCCGGGTGAGGTCGACCCCGATATCGCGGACATCATTCCCGGTCCCCAGCCGCCGCTGGAGATTTGAGCCCAATATCGTGCCGCCTGGGCTTGCCACGTGGTCAGTGGTGCCCAGGGCAACCTTCCGGGACGGCGCCCACGCCCCCGGGAGGACGCAGTATCCACTTCCCCTCACGTCAACGCAGCCAGCGCTCCTGTGCGGCCTTCACGGCCCGGCGGCGCGCAGCACCTCGGCGCGGGTGATGTGGTCCAGGCGGAAGTGGCGGCGCTCCCCGGTGGTGAGGTCCTCCCCGTCGACGCGTGTCTCGTGCCGGTTCATGATGACGGACATCACCCGCACGTCGCGGACCGTCTCCAGGAAGTTGCTGTCGACGTAGGTGATGCGCAACGGCTGCTGCTCGAACCACGCTCGCTCCAACGCTTCACGGACGGGCTTCTTGCTCGGCAGTGACGGCACGCCGATGAACGCCAACTCCCTCAGCCGGGTGAGCAGCTCGCGCTGGGCGGAGGTGGAGAGCGCCGCGCGCACCTTGTCCAGCGCCGACTCCAGCGTGCCCGCGAAGGGCATCAGCCGCATGTCGATGGCGAAGCGCCCCAGCGCGACGACGAGCGCCGCCTCGCGCGCGGTGAAGTTCACCGGCGGCAGGCTGTAGCTGCGATCCAACGCGTAGCCACCGCCACGGCCGCGCTCGGCGGACACCGGCATCGACGAGGCGCGCAGCGAATCCAGGTCCCGGTAGATGGTTCGCACCGTGACGCCGAACCGCTCGGCGAGGACTTCCGCGGTGACACCGGTACGGCGGCCCCGGAGGTATTCGGCGAGGGCGAAGAGACGCTCGGTGCGCTGCATGGAGAGGAAACCTGACATACCACTGTCACACCTCTCCCTCAAGATGACGTGATGTCCCTGGAGCAACGTGCCTTGCATCCCACGCCGCGAGCGGCTTGCATCGCGCGCGTTCGCGGCACTTCCGCCCGGAGGGACTCCATGGAGGACGAGTGGCTCTGGGGCTGGGACCCCACGCCGGGCATCGTCTCCGTGTGGGCGGAGCCCGACGGCCGCGCCTTCGTCTGGCGCCGCGTCCCGAAGACGGGGGAGCTGCTTCGCGAGGACGTGCGCTTCCGTCCGTGGCTGCTGCTCGCGTCCCTGGAGGACCTGGCGCACCTGGGGCCTCGGCTGCGTCCGGAGTCGGATGGCCCCGCGCGCTACCGCGTGACGTGGCAGGAACTCGAAGGGCCTGGAGCGCTGCGCTACCTGGTCCGCGGGGACGACGGCCGCGCGCTCACCAGCGCGGTGCTGGAAGGCGCGTCACGCCGCCTGGGCCAGCCGGTGAGTCACCTGAAGGAGCTGGGCGCGAACACGGTGCTCGCGCTGCCTCCAGAGGAGCAGTACCTCACGATGTCGGGCCGCACGTACTTCCGCGACCTCGCCTTCGATGCGCTGCGCCGCATGCAGTTCGACCTGGAGACCACCGGGTTGGACCCGGCGCACCACCGCGTCTTCCTGGTGGCGCTGCGAGGCCCGGACGGTGCGACGGAGACACTCGAAGCCCAGGGGGATGACGACTCGGCGGAGGCGGACCTGCTCTACCACCTGGCGGAGCGCGTGCGCGCCTGGGACCCCGACGTCATCGAGAACCACAACCTGCACGGCTTCGACCTGCCGTTCCTCGCGCGGCGAGCCAGGCACCTGGGGGTGTCATTGGCGCTGGGCCGCGCGGGGGCACCGGGCTTGCGGCACCGCCCGTCCGCCAGGGGGGCCGCGCTGGGACGGCCCGTGCCCGGCGCGCCTCCGGATGCGATGCGCCGCGCGCGCTACACCGTGCCCGGCCGTGAATTCATCGACACGCTGGACGCGGTGCTGCGGCATGACTTCTCCACGCGGGATTTGCCGGGCCATGGCCTCAAGGCCGTCGCGAAGCACCTGGGCCTGGCGGGGCCCGAGCGCGAGCACATCCCCGGTGCCCGCGTGTACGACGTCTTCCGCACGGACCCGGCGCGCGTGCGGCGCTATGCGCGTGATGACGTGACGGAGGCGGGCGGCCTCGCGAGGCTGCTCGGGGGCGCGGCCTTCGCGCTCGCGCGCATGGCGCCCCGCCGCTACGAGCGGCTGGCGGACGCGGGGCCGGCCACCGGCGTGTTGGACCCGCTGCTCGTCCGGGCTTATCTCCGGGAGGGCGCGGCGCTGCCCGCGCACCAAGAGGGGGATGGCACGTCGCACAGCGGCGCGGCGCTCCACCTGTTCGCCTCGGGCGTGGCCCGGCGCATCGTGAAGGCGGACGTCGCCAGCCTCTATCCCTCCCTGATGCGCCAGTACCGGATTGGCCCCAAGCGGGACAGGCTGGGCGTGCTGCTGGCGTTGGTGGACCGCCTGGTGGACCAGCGGCTGGCGGCGAAGGGCAGGGCGCGTGCCGCGGCGCCTGGCTCGCAGGAGCGCTTCACGAACGAGGCGCTGTCGGCGGCGATGAAAATCGTCGTCAACTCCGCCTACGGCTATCTGGGCGCGGTGGGGCTCACGCGCTTCTCGGACGTGCACGCGGCCAACGAGGTGACGCGCCAGGGCCGGGCGGTGCTGGGCCTCCTCTGCCGGGAGCTGGCCCGCCGGGGCGTCACGCTGCTGGAGGCGGACACGGACGGCGTGTACTTCGCCGTCCCGGAGGACTGGCGGGAAGCCGATGAGCGCCGGGTCGTCTCGGAGGTCGCCGCGCTGCTCCCGCCCCGGGTGCAGCTGGAGTTCGACGGGCGCTACGCCGCCATGCTGTCGCACGAACCGAAGAACTACGCGCTCCAGCCGTATGACGGACCGCTGGTGCTCCGGGGCGTGGCCTTCCGCTCCAGCCGCGCGGAGCCCTTCGGCGAGGCCTTCCTGCGCCGCGCGCTGCGCTGTCTCCTGGCGGGAGACATCCCGGGCGTGCGTGAGGTGTACGTCGCGACGGTGATGGCCCTGCGCCGCCGGGAGCTGCCCACGCCGGAGGTCTGCGCGCACGTCCGCCTGACGAAGTCGGGCGCCCAGTACCTCGCCCTCCGTCCCCGCAGGCGCGAGCTCCCCTACGAGGCCATGCTGGCCAGCGGCCGGAAGGAATGGCCTTTGGGTGAGCAGGTCCGCGTCTACCGCGCAGTGGGAGGCCGGGCGGGCCTGCTCCCCATTCCGGAGGCGGATGACCCGGGCACGGCGCGGCCCCTGTCGCGGGAGGAGGACCCGCGCGACTACGACGTGGAGTACTACGTGCGGCTCCTGCGTGAGACGTTCGCCGCGCGGCTGGTGCGCGCGCTGACGCCGGAGGACTTCCGGACGGTGTTCGACGACCCCGGCCAGCCCTCCCTCTTCGCGCCCTCGCTCGAGGACGCGAAGCCCATCCTCACGGTGCTGACGGAGCCGGCGGCCGCGCTGGAAGGGGCGTAGCCGCGCGCGGGACGGCTCAGGACATGCCGGCGTGCGTCTGGGCGGAGGACTCGGCCGCGGGGGGCTGCTGCGGCGCCAGGGCGGTGCGCTGCAGCCAGCCCGCGAGCCCCAGGAGCACCAGGCCCGACGTGCGCAGCGTGCGGAGCAGCTCCGCGTTCTGCGCCGCGTCTCCGGGCAGCAGGGGCGCCAGCCACCCGCGGGCGTCGTAGAAGAGCCACATGGCGCCGGAGATGCCCATGGCCCACCACACCCAGGCCAGCCGTCCGCCGCGCAGCATGTACGCGACGCCCAGGATGGGGGCCACCAGCAGGATGGTCGTCATGTCGGCCAGCGTCGACGCCAGGCTGATGACGGCGGACATGGTGCTGATGGCGTCCGTGCCCAGGTGGCGGACCTCGGTGGCCAGCACGGGCACGCCCACGGCCAGCGCGGCCACGGCCGTCCCCACCCACAGCGCGTTGGAGCGGAAGCTGGACGGCGGCTGGAGTCCGGACTGCCGGTATGTCATCGCCAGCAGGATGAGCGCGTACGTCGTGCTGATGTTCGCCAGCACGACGACCAGCATGCGGACGGGCAGCAGCGGTGACTGTGTGAAGGGCACGTCCGGCACCGCGTGGAGCCAGTAGCTGCGCAGCGCGGTGCTGACCAGCGACAGGAGCGCGCCCGCGGCCAGGCCGCCCCACACCTTGCGCAGGTAGTCACCCTGGGCGAACGAACGGGCCGCCGCCAGCGTCCCGAGCACGGCCAGCACGCCGCTGCCCCAGCCGGCGATGTCATGCACGAGCGAGAGCGAACGCGGCGCGTCCAGCGCGGAGGCCGCCGCGAAGGCGTGCGCCAACTGGAGCACGAGCACCGCGCCGAACCAGGGCACGATGCTTCCGGCCGCACGGCCCGTCGAATGAGTGCTCATCGCAGCTTCTCCAAGGATGCGGAAATCTCCGCGAGGATGACCTTCGCGTGCAGGGCGCCGATGAAGGTGTTCAGCATGGGCTTGAGGCCTTCGAGCAACTGCGGAAGGTCTTCTCGCTTGAGCTGCTCGGGGGGCCGCTTGAGGGTCCGCAGGGCGGCGGTCTGGATGGCCATCTTCGCGGTGAACCCGCCGAGGAGCGGTTCCAGGTGTCGCACGAGCGTGTCGTGCCAGCCGGCGGGGGAGGTCTGGGAGGACGAAGGTAGAATCGCGCCACCTCCTGGTGGAAACCTGGAGCGTAGGCAGATTCCAGCCCGCACACGAGGGGCACACCCTGTCTGGCCATGCGGATTCCCTCTCGTTATGCAGGTTTTTCTTTGAGAGCATGGAGTTGAGCCGGGCCCGGCGGGCGGGAGCTGTCGTGCTGACTGTTTTTCCCGGAGGTGACGCGCCGGGGTCGACCCCTAGAATGCGCCGGCTCGTTTCGCGAGAACCCATGAACGCCCCACACCTTCGCGATGCCCCGTCGCCCTCCGTGACAGCCGTCCCCCGTCCGCATGCCGTTCGAGCGCCCGCGCCGCGGAGATACTGGGACTGGCTCAAGATGGGGCTGGGGGCCCTGCTGGCCCTGTGGGGGGCGAACATCGGCTTCGTCGGCGCGCTGGGCGTGATGGTGGGCGCCGTGCAAAGCGTCTCGCCGGACGAGGGAAAGACGACCGCGGATGGCGTGGGCATCCTGCTGATAGCGGCGGTGTTCGTCGCCGTGGGCCGCTTCGCGTGGAAGAAGGGGCTGTCTCCCTTCCGGACCGCGCGCCGCCGCGAGCAGTTGCTGGGCTTCATCCGCGCGCAGACGCGCATCCGCGTCAGTGACGTGGCCTCGCAGCTCCGGCTCCCGGAGGAGGAGGTCGCGGCGATGCTTACCACGCTCATCGCCCGTCACGAGGTGGACCTCGTCTACCTCGCCGACTCGCGCGTTTACCTCCACCGCGAAGCTTTGGAGCGGGGGAAGAATGTCGCCCGGCGTTGTCCTTCGTGTGATGCCCCCGTGAGCGCGGAGGCCGTCCAGCCGGGGGACAAGGTGGTTTGCCCCTACTGCGCTGCGCCATTCCTCGTGACATAGGACAACAGATCTTCCCTTGCGGTGCGTTCGGGTTGCCGGGACCCTGAATCTTTGGCAATCGGGAGGCGCACAGCGCCGTAGTGGCTCCGTCATTCGACGAGATGCCAGGTCATCCAGGGGAGGTCCGATGAGGAAAGTATTCGGAGCGGTAGCACTGGCCGCGTTCACCGGCTGCGCGACCACGCAGGAAGCCCAGAAGCCGGAGACACCGCCCGCCGTCGAAGCGGCGAAGGTGGAAGCTCCCGCCGAACAGCCGAAGCTTCAGGTTCCCGTGGATTACTACAAGCTCGACAACGGCTTGAAGGTGGTCCTCTCGCGCGACAGCTCGGCGCCCAAGGCCGTCGTCGCCGTCTATTACAACATCGGCTTCCGCATCGAGCCGAAGGACCGCACCGGGTTCGCGCACCTGTTCGAGCACATGATGTTCCAGGGCTCGACGAACCTCGGGAAGATGGAGTTCATCCGCCTCATCCAGAAGAACGGCGGCGTGCTCAACGGCTCCACCCGCTTCGACTTCACCAACTACTTCGAGGTCGTCCCCTCCAACACGCTGGAGCCCATCCTCTGGGCCGAGGCCGACCGCATGCGCGGGCTCGACGTGACGGAGGAGAACCTGAAGAACCAGCAGGGCGTGGTGATGAACGAGGTGAAGGTCAACGTCCTCAACCAGCCCTATGGCGGCTTCCCGTGGCTGGACATGCCGCAGGTGGCGAACAGCAACTGGTACAACGCCCACAACTTCTACGGCGACTTGAAGGACCTGGAGGCCGCCTCGCTGGAGGACGTGCGCGCCTTCTTCAAGACGTACTACGCGCCCAGCAACGCCGCGCTGGTCATCGTCGGTGACTTCGAGCCGGAGCAGGTGAAGGGCTGGATTCAAAAGTACTTCGGGCCGCTGCCCAGCGTGGCGCAGCCGTCGAAGCCGGACATCTCCGAGCCCCGCCAGACGAAGGAGAAGCGCCACGACAAGCAGGACAAGCTGGCCCAGCGTCCGGCGCTCGCGGTGGGCTACCACATGCCCGACGTGGGGACGCCCGAGTACTTCGCCATGGCGCTGGTCGACGAGGTCCTCCTGCGCGGCAACGACAGCGCGCTCTACCAGCAGCTCGTGCAGAAGAAGGGCCTGACGGGTGAGGTCTCCGGCGGGGTGAACCAGCTGGGCAACCACTGGAACTACAACGGCCCCATGCAGTGGACCGCGTACCTGTTCCATGACGCGGACACGACGACGGAGACCCTCCTCGCGGAGATCGACGGCGTGGTGGCGCAGCTGCAGAGCCAGCCCATCGACGCGGCGACGCTGGAGCGGGCGCGGGTGAAGGCGCGCTCGCGGCTGTACGGGCAGTTGGAGGGCTTCCTCGGCTTCGGCCGCGCGGACCTGCTGGCGTCCTTCGCGCTCTTCTTCGATGACCCGGCGCGCATCAACCGGCTGGAGTCGGAGCTGATGAAGGTGACGCCGGAGCTCATCCAGAAGACGGCGAAGGAGTATCTGCGCCGTGAGAACCGCACCGTGTTGACGGTGACGCCCGCCGCGGCGACCGCCACCAAGACGCAGGCCCCCTGAGGACACGCCCCCATGACCACGCACTCAATTCGCACCCGCCTTGTCGCGCCCGCGCTGATGGTGCTCGGGATGCTGTCCGCGCCTGCCTTCGCGGCCGCTCCCGTCCCGGCGCCCACCAAGGAAGCGCCTCCGGCCGCCGCCGCGCCCAAGCCCTTCAAGGTCCCCGTCCGCACGGAGTTCAAGCTCGACAACGGGCTGGAAGTCTCGCTGCTGCCCTACGGCGACATGCCGAAGGTCGCCATCCAGCTGGCCATCGACACCGGCAACATCCACGAGAAGGCCACGGAGACGTGGCTGGCGGACCTGACCGGCAAGCTGCTGTCGGAGGGCACCACCACCCGCTCCGCGGAGCAGATTGCCCAGGCGGCCGCGCAGCTGGGTGGTTCGCTCAACATCGGCACCACGATGGACCAGACCTTCGTCGGCCTGGAGGTCCTCTCCGAGTCGGCGCCGGACGCCGTGGCCCTCATCGCGGACGTCATCCAGAACCCGGCCTTCCCGCCGGCGGAGGTCGAGCGCGTCAAGGGAGACCTCGTGCGGGAGATGGCCATCTACAAGAGCCGGCCGGGCACGCTCGCCGACGAGCGGCTGCTCCAGTCGCTCTATGGTGACCACCCGTATGGCCGCTACTTCCCGCCGGAGGCGCAGCTCAAGGGCTACACGCCGGAGGCCGTCCGCGCGCACTACGACGCCAACATCGGCGCGGCCCGGGCGCGGCTGTACGTCGTCGGCCGGTTCGAGTCGGCGTCGGTGGAGAAGGCCATCCGGGCCGCGTTCACCGGCTGGAAGGCCGGCCCGGCGCGGCTCCAGAACGTGCCCAAGCAGAAGGTGGCGAAGGCGGTCCAGTTCATCGACCGCCCCGGCTCGGTGCAGTCCACGGTGCGCGTGGCGGTGAAGGGCCTGCCGCCCTCCAGCCCGGACTACGTCAAACAGACGGTGCTGAACACGTTGCTCGGCGGCTACTTCAGCTCGCGCATCACCGCGAACATCCGCGAGGCGAAGGGCTACACGTATTCGCCCTACAGCGACGTGTCCACGCACCTGGAGGACGCCTACTGGGTGCAGAACGCGGACGTGACGACGGCCGTCACGGGCGAGTCGCTGAAGGAAATCCTCAAGGAGGTGGCCACCCTGCGCAAGACGCCGCCGCCCGCCGACGAGCTGAGCGCAGTCCAGAGCTACCTGGCGGGCTCCTTCCTGCTCCAGAACTCGTCGCGCGGCGGCATCATCAACCAGCTCCGCTTCGTGGACCTGCACGGCCTGCCGGATTCGTATCTGCAGAACTACGTGCAGTCGGTGATGGCCGTCACGCCGGAGCAGGTGCAGCAATTGGCCGCGAAGATGCTGGCGCGTGAGGCGATGACCTTCATCGTCGTGGGCGACCAGAAGGTGGTGGCGCCGCAGCTGAAGGTCGTGTCCCCCGCGCTGAAGTAAGTCCCGGGAGGGCGGGGGCCACACCTGGGCCTCCGCCTTCTTCCCCTGTTGTCCCTACCCGGGGCGGGCCGTGACGCCGTCCGGGTAGAGTGACTCGGGGGCGAGCTGGCACGTGTGCCGGACGTAGTGCTCGAACCAGTCCAGAAACGTCGTGAAGGTGGCGCCGTGGGCCGTCTGCCGTTCGGCCCAGACGAACTGCCTCGAGTCCTGGAACTGGGCCCACGTCAGGTCGCCCATGTGGTTGAGGACGATGGCGGGCGCCGTCAACGCACCTCCGCTCGCCGCGACACACCACTGCGCATCCCGGGGCAGCACGTCACAGGCCGCGAGCGCGTAGAGGTGCGTGGTGGACAGGAGGCGGTTGCCCTGCGCCACGTCCGCGGGAATGCGGACCCAGCGCGTCTCTTCCAGCACCTCGTCCGGTGAGTACACCCGGAAGTTGGCGGGCAGGGGCGTCCAGGCGCCGCCATCATCCCAGTCGCGGAACTCGACGCGCGCGAAGGCGCAGCGCCGCCAGAATTCGCGGAGCCCCGCGGGCAGCATGGGCCTTCCGTTGGACGACGGGATGCCGAGCAGCTCCGGCACCAGGTCGATGTCTTCGTCCGGTACGGGAGGGCCCAGGACGAGCCTTCCGCCAAACCCCTTCGCCCAGGCTTCCACGCTCTCCAGCAACTCCCGGTAACGCGATTGCAGCGCTTGCTCGTGCATGGGCCGCAGCCTAGGTCTGGAGCATTGAGAGTCCAGGTGCACCGTGCCTTGATGCGCGGCCATGTCCCTGCTCGATGATTTGCTCAAGAAAGGCTCGCTCCACACGCCCTGTGGCACCATGGCGAAGCGGGCCGCGCTCAAGGCGAAGCTGACGAACTCCGGTGCCACGGAGGTGGTGTCCGGAGACCTGAAGCTCTCCGAGGGTGATGACCGCGTCCTGGAAGCGTCACGCGTCGTGGTGAAGGGGAACCTCGTCCTGGAGGACCAGTCCCGGCTGCTCGTCGCGGGTGACCTGGAGGTGGAGGGCAGCATCATCCACGAGGGCTTCGACTATGCGCTGCTCTTCACGGGCGGCGCGCTCTCCGCGAAGAACCTGCTCTTCCACGGCGAGCTGGTGTCGCTGGGCCCCATCACCGTGCAGGAGGTGGCGTGGACCTACTACAACGACTACTCGACCTACGCGGATGCCCTGAAGGCGAGAATCGTCGTGGCGGATGACCGCTTCGATGCCGTGGATGACGTGCGGGCGGACCACCGCCTGGACGGACACAGCAGTGTCATCGGTCCGGAGCTGGCGAAGCTGCTGCGCGCGGACGTGGTGAGCCAGGACGGAAGCTGGTCCTACGAAGATGTCGCGAAGCGGCTTCTTCGCAAGCGGCCGCTGCTGCGTTGAGCGCCATGGACTGCGCGTGGCAACGCACTACCGTGCGCGCACCAGGGCTCGTCCTGGTCCGTGGTTGGAGTTCGCATGGCGAAGACGTCGAGTGAGAGCTCGGTGTCGTCGCCTACAACCACGACGAGACCTTCGGGCTTCCTCGGTTGCTGGGCACGAATCACGCCAAGCACTTCCGGGACTTCTCGACGCACATCGTCACCGTCATCGACGATTTCAGATGCGCTCGTGAGCGCCCCTTCGTGAAGGGGGCGCCCTTGGACTCCGCGTCGCCGTGACTCAGAGGCAGTTGCCCAGGCCTTCGTAGAGGGTGGTCTGGGTGCGCGGCAGCGTGGCGTAGAGCGGCGACGTGCCCGCGAGCGCCGTCAGGAACTGCTGAATCGTGGTGCGCGGGGCGACAGGCACCTGGCAGGCCCAGGTCCGCGCATCCACCGTCACCGCGCCCGTCGCCGGGTCGACTTCCTCGTTGCTGGCGGCGAACACCCAGACGCACTGGCCAATCCGGCCCGTCAGGGCATTCACGGAACAGCGGAAGCGCAGCGACTCGATGTTGCTGTATTCGCCCTCGCAGAACGTGTCGCCACAGATGTCATCGAAGTTCTGCTTCAGGGAGGCCCGGAGCTGGTACCACGCCTCGATGTCCGCCTCCGACGTCAGGTAGGCGGAGACGTCCACATACGAGTTGGCGACGGTGGTCCCGGACGCCAGGGCGGACATTGGTGCAAGGAAAGACAGACTCAGGGCGGCAATGGAAAACGGGGAGGAGAGGGTCATGCGGCCTGTTTAGCCCTTCCCCCACGTTCGCGAATCCACTCCCCATGGGCCGACACGGAGTTTTGACTGCAATCTGATAGGAATTCTCCATTCCTGGCACCCCGGCCGAAGCCCAGACTTTGTAGGCCTGGGCCTCGGCCGGGGGAGGGCCGCCTCAGTCCTTCTTCAGCTGGAGGAGCTCCCAGCCGCCGTCCGGATGGAGATTCATCGGGTTCGCGGTGCCGACGTAGAGCGCCTTCTTGTCGCTCACCAGCGTGCGAACGCCGTAATTCGTGTCATTGCCCAGGCCCCTCAGGGACTCCGCCACCGCGCTCTTGTTGCGGTTCCCGAAGCGGAAGAGGTCCGCCCCTGGCTTCGGCAGCGCGATGTTGAGCAGCCGGAGGTAGTCATGGTGGGCCCGGCGCGCGTCCTCGACGGAGCTGACGTCGGCGGCGAGCTCGGGCGGGGCCATGGGCGGCAGGGGGCCGTTGCCAATGGCCTCTTGCAGTCCCACGAGCGCCAGCTGGCTCCAGTCGAACGTGCCCAGGTACAAGTCATTGTTGTAGACGTTGAACGCCCAGGTGTAGGCGTTGAAGAAGTTCCCCAGGCCGGAGGAGCCCCAGCGCGGGTCGGGGTTCTTCAGGCGGTTGCGGTGGGCCGCGTCGAATTCGATGGTGTAGCCCTTCGCGTAGCGCGAATAGGTGGGCAAGTACTTCTCGCCGTAAATCACGCGCACCTTCTCGTCCTCGTTGCCCAGCTCGTCGCTCTGGAAGACGGACGTGGAGCGGTGGGTTCCCAGCGCGGTGTTCAGCAGCTCGAGCCAGCCGAGGCTGCCGTCGCCGTCCGCGTCCAGGTCCACCAGGCCCGCGGCATGCGCGCCCAGCGCCACCGACGTGGCCAGGAAGGGGACGTGCATCGTGCCCCAGTAGAGCCGGCCTTCAAATGACGCCACCGCGCCGCCGCCCGTGACGGCCGCGGCCAGCAGGTCCGGCTCGTAGTCGCGGATGTCCCAGACCTTGTCCCACTTGCGGGCGTCCCTGTCATTCAGCCCGTGGTGCTCCAGGCGGGGGCTGCGCCACACGCCGGCGAAGCGCGCCGTCTGCGGCGACCGGGCGCTGCCGGTGTTGAAGGTGGGCCACGTCGTCACGTAGATGCGGCCGGCGTGCTCCACCAGGTTGGCCACCTCCGCGTCCGTCTTGCCCACGACCTCGAAGTTGAAGAGGACCGCGGGGTTGCTGGACTTCCAGCCACGCCACCGGAGGACGGCGCCGCCCGGCGAGTTGCCCTGCACGTCGCTGTACGCCACGCCCGTGTAGAGCGCCCCGCGGACGTTCACCCACTCGCGGATGTTGTTGTACTGCGGGATGTTCTTCGCCCCGAGGAAGCCTCCCGTCTCCGAATCGAACGCGAACAGGTTGATGCCCGAGATGACGCTGGGACCCGCCAGGAAGACGACGCCGTTCTCCGCGCCCGCGGAGCGCAGGCCCAAGGTGGTGCGCCGCAGCAGCTCCGCCCAACCCGGAAGGCTTTCGTTGAGGGAGGTGAGCTCGTGGTTGCGGAGGTCGTAGCGCTGCAGGTTCGGCGGGCGGAAGTCACCCGTGCCGGATTGGCTGTCGCCGAACTCGCATACCCAGTAGGGGTTCTGCTCGGGCGTGGTGAAGCCGAGGAAGCCCTGCTGCACCAGGCACAGCGTGTTGGCCACCGTTCCGAAATACAGGGACTTGTCCGCCTTGGCCAACCCCCAGACGTAGGCCTGGTTGCGCTTGGGCTGCGTGCCCGGCTCGCAGGGCGGCTGGCTGATGGGGCCGCCAATGGAGGAGAAGCACTCGTCCACCTCCGCCTTCGCCAGCAGCTTCCGCTCCAACTCGGGACGGGTCCAGATACCCTTGTCACCGTTGATGATGAAGCGCTCGTAGGTCCAGAACTTCACCAGGCTCAGGGGGGACAGGCCGCCCGCGCCCGTCATGGGGTACATGTCCAGCTCCCACGCGGCGTCCTTCTCCATCGGAACCCTGGGCAGGTCCGCCCCCAGGGGCTCCGCCTGCGAGTCCGCACCTGCCTGCTCGAGCTCCATGTCCTCGGGCTGTGGCGCGGCGCCGCACCCCGTGACGACCCACATACCCACTGCGCCCGCCATTGCCTTCCACCCGCAACGCATCACTGTCTGCCCCCATGTGCCGCCATGGCCTGCCCTGGACCTCGTGATGCCCGCTGTAGGCAGTCACGCATCCATCGTGGGCGGCCATGAGCAATCGGAGTGCCGCTCCAAAGGTGTCGGTGGGAAGATTCGCGTCCCCGGCGTGGGGGCAGGCGAGCGCGGCGCTCGCGCCCCCGGGAACAGGTGTCATGGTGTCTGGTCAATGCCCGCGCGTGCCGGCAGTGGTCGTCGCTTCTCACCGGGGGCGTTTTGACACCCCAGGGAGGGCATTTCTCGTGGAGTCATGGGACGCGCTGCGTGCACAGCGCGGTCCCTTGCCTTCATCTGGTCATGGCAGGAAGGCGCCCTTCACCGCGTCGAGCAGCGGATTGGCGCCGGTCTGCGGATTGGTGCATCCCTGGTTGATGGTCCAGATGATGGTGCCTCCGTAGCCGTTGTCATGGGCGAAGGCGCCCTTGGCGGCAATGGCTTGCGGTGAGTCATACGAAATCCACCGCACCGTGCCGTCCTCCACGGGGACGTCGAAGGTGACGTAGCTGGCCTTCGCCGCTTCGTCCCAGTGGTAGACGCCCGTCGCCGACAGCTGGAGAATCTTGCTGTATGTGAAGGAATTGTCGCTGCCCACGTAGTCGGACCAGTCCGTGTACGGCTGATACGGGCCGGTGATGTTCCGCCACGCCATGCCATAGAACGGGATGCCCATGCCCAGCTTGCTCTTGGGGATGCCCGCGTTGGCCCAGGCGCTGAGGCTGGCGGACACAGACGTGGGGTGGTTGCCCGACTCTCCCGTGAGCGCGGAGGTGTACCAGGACAGCCAGCCGCCCCAGGGGCCCGTCATCTCGTAGGTCATCACGTTCATCTGGTCCAGGTGGGGGACCAGGTTGGTGAACCACGGGTCCGCATCCTCGGGGAAGTTGCTGTTGACCCATCCGATGGGCATGGTGAGCAGCATCTGCGGCCGGGCCGCGCGCAGCGCCTGTATCAGCGCGAGCAACGCCGGCTTGTCCACCTGTTCCACCGGCTCCCAGTTGAGGTCCAGGCCGTCATAGCCAAAGGTATCCACCGCGTTGAGCAGGTTCTGGACGAACCGGGCGCGGTTCGCGTTGGACGCCGCGCCCACCCAGCCGTCGTGCTCACCCGCGCCGCCCACCATGATGATGGCCTTGCGTCCGGCCGCGTGCGCCCGCGTGGACAGTGTCCGCGCGATGGCCGGGCCATTCGAGTTGTCGAACTGGGTGTTCACCGTCCCATCCGGATTGGGAGTGACGCGGCCGACGAGGATGTGCGTGAGCGCGGAGAAGTCCACCTTCTCCGGCGGGTACAGGTCCGAGTTCCAGCCGGTGTAGTAGCCCGACACCCACTTGCCGCTCGGCGGCGGCGCGCTCTGGACGGTGACGGTGGCCACCGCCGACTTCGTGGGGGCGGCCTGGCTCGTCGCCACCACGCGGTACGTCCCTGCGGTGGACGGGGCGGTGTACAGGCCCGCCTGGGTGATGGTGCCTCCTGCCGCGCCCTCTTGCACGGACCACGTCACCGCCGTGTTGGTGCTGCCCGTCACCGTGGCCGTGAAGGCCTGCGTCCCCCCGGCCGGAACCGTGGCGGAGGAGGGGTTGATGGCCACTCCCACCGGCGGAGGCGGCTCGGCCATGCGCACGCCCAGCTCGTCGAAGTAGAGCGTGGGCAGGCTCAATCCCTGGCCTTCCTGGAGCACCAGGCCCGTCAGTCGTGCCCCCTGCGGCGCCAGGACGGAGATGGGAACGGTGCACGTCGTCCAGGTATTGGCGCGGATACGGCCTCCGGTGCAGTAGGGCCCCAGCTCGGTACCGGGCGTGATGCCGCCGTTCACCACGGCCCGGGCCAGCACCACGGCGTTGTTGCCGGACGTCCCGCCATGCACGCTCAGGGTGAGCGTCATCCCCGCGTTCGAGGTGAGCGGCGATGTATTGAAATACAGCGCCTCTCTGGAGCGCATCGTCACGGAGATGGAGTAGCGCCCCGCCGCGACGGGGGAGGTGTTGGTGAGGGAGTGGGGGGCCCAGGAGTAGTCCTGCCACGGTGCTTCCATGGCGTCGCGGTAGATCCAATTCGTCGTGACGGAGACCCGCTCGGGGGGAACGCCTTCATCCCGGTCAACCACTGCCGCGGGAGGCCTTGCTTCCGCCTGGGCGGCCCAAGCCGCGCTGCCGCCAGAAGCCAGGACCATGGCCATCCATGAAACCCACCATACGACCAACCGGTTCATTCGCTTCTCCTGTCGAGGCCCGTTGGAATTCCTCGCTCACACACGGCGAGCCGTGCTACACGGCTCCGTTGCCTGGCTGAGATTGACGGGCCTCGGGCAACCTGGGTGAGGAGCCCTTCATGGCAAAGCCCTCCCCAAGGTCGCCTCAATGACTCTCAAGGCGACAGTTGAAATGTGTTTGTCTGGGGGATGTCTCGGACGCTGCATCCGAGCGCCAAGGGGCGCCTTCCGGGACCAGGGCGGCGGTGACATTCCCTCAGTCGGCCCGGCGCAGCCACTGCTTTCGAACAGGGTCAGGCGCGGTCGCCTCGTTCCGGGATGTATTGATGGTGAGTTGTATTTGTATGTCTATTGCTGCCGGCGGCCCGGGTGGCCAGAGCGTGGGCGAATCGCCTGGCCACCCGGGCATCACGTCAGTGTTGCGGCTCCATCCGTGGGGCGCCGGCGAGCGGTGGCGCCGATTCCAGGGGGATGAAGACCAGTTGCGTCTGGCCTTGTGTCCAGCTCGAATTATAGACGAAGACGGTGACGCTGCCCGGCGTGGTGGCCCGGAAGTAGAAGCGGCCCTGGGCCTGGGGGTTCGCCAGGTCGAGCGTCGTCACCGCGGGACCCGCGCAATCGGAGTCCGCGTAGAACTGGATGCCGGGGGAGGCAGGGCCCGCTGAAGTGATGTTGAAGGTCGTCGTGGAGGCGACGGCCAGGTTTCCGCTCGAATCCTGGGTCTGGACGATGATCGGGTCGGAGCAGAGTCCCACGGGGACCTGCCGCGGAGGGGTGAGGAAGGCAAGACTCGCGGCGGGACCCGCGAGCACATCCACGGCGAAGGTGGAGCCGGGGAGGGTGGCCGGGTCATACCCCGCGCCGGTGATGATGTTGGAGTGAATGACATTGGCCGTGCCCAGGTCCGAGATACCGGCCTGGTAGACGTAGCCATTCGTCACACCGTCGAAGTGGATCAGGTTGTCCACGACCTGGATGCTCGTCTGCACCGCCGGAGGGCTTTGGTCCTCGTTGCCCTGGGACAGGTAGACGCCGATGTCGTTGTTGAACAGTTGGTTGCCTTGAATGTGGACGTCCGAGGACAGCGGGCCCCCGTACAGCGGCCCACCGTAGACGAGGATGCCGCTGGCGACGCCCTCGCCGGTGTAGGAGTGCCCGGAGATGTTGTTGTTGACGATGTGTCCGGTGGCCCCGAGCCCGACCTGGATGCCGGACTGGGCGACGTTGCCGATGGGCCCCGAGCCCACCAGCCGGTTGTTGGTGATGTCCACCACGACGTCGCCAATGGCCACGACGCCGGCCTTCTGGTATCCCAGCAGGATGTTGTTCTGGACACCGACGTGTTGAGTCGGGCTCAACGGGTCCTGGTTGCGAATCATGATGCCGATGCCCTCCTGGCAGCCTCCGGTTCCGTCTCCCTGACGGATGTTGAAAATCTGGGTGTTGATGACGGAGCCCGTCGCATTGTCGAACCGGATGCCCACGAGCGCGTCATCCCCCGTGTCGCAGACGTCCGCGAGCTCTATCAACATGAGCCTGAGGTTCATGTAGAACGCGCTGCCGCCGCAGTTGCGCGCGATGGCGCCCTTGAAGCGGTCTCCCGGAGGGTCCAGCGCGATAACGAAGTGCCCCGCCCCATCCAGGACGTACCCATCCGGAATGAGCAAGGTGGAGTAGGTGGCGCAGTTTCCCGCCAGCGTCAGAACGTTTCCGTTCTGGGTGACAGGGCAGGGAATGTACCCGCATATGGGGTCCTGGAAGCCCTCTTGGGGAGACGCCGTGCTCAGCGCTGCTGTGTGGATGTCCTCAGTCGGGCTGCTGTGGACCTCTTCGTGACTGGGTTCCTCGCCCGAGCACCCCACGACTGCCAGTGCAAGGGTTCCAACCAGGAGGCTTCCGAAACATCGCCATCGATTTCGACTCATACTGTTTCCTCTCTCCGAGCGGGTGCTCGGTGAGAAGGAATCGATAGTGTGAAGTTGTGCAGCGCAATATGGACTCCACGGATGGCGGTGGTGCTGGCTGTGGACAGTCCCCCCTGCTCGGGTCCTGGTGAGATGTCCAGATGGGGGTGGATGTGATTGGGGGCCAACGGAATACGGGGAGGAGAAGGTAGGATGATGCCTCGTGCGCCGGGCCAGGGCGTGGCGCTGGGGGCGTGTCTCTCGGCCAGGCCGCATGGGCATGGGGGACAGGAGCCCGGCAACGCTTGACGCGGTGGAGCCAGTGTCCACGTCGCGCAGTCAACGGGAAGGATGCCCTGGAGGGGGGCTCGCCGGAAGGTCCGCTGACGCGTTGCATGGAAGGCAGGTTCCTCGCGCCACCGGGAGGCACCCGGTAATGTTTCGAATTCCTGTCCCGCCTGGAGGATGCCGTGATGAGTCCCTTGGACACGCTGAGCCCCTGGCGCCTCGCGGGCCTCTTGATGCTGGTGGCCACGACGGGGTGTCTCCCTGAGGACCCGCTGCCCATCCACCTGGAGCCCTCCGCGTCGGCGCGGATGATGGTGGTGCTGCCGCGCACGCTGGCGTCCGGGTCCGTCACGGAGGTCCACGCCACGCTCACGCCCGTGGAGGGGGAAGAGGCGGGCGCGGTGCTCTCAGGCGGCGACGGTCTGTGGCAGGGGCTGGTGCGACGGATTGCCTCCGGACGGGAGGCTGAGGCGAGTGCCACCGTCCGAGGCGATGGCGGTGAGGTCCTGGCGCACATCGATGTCCCGAACGTGGGCCTCGACGCACACCGGACGGCGCTGGTCGTCCTGCTTCCGCGAGCCACCGTTTCCGGCGTGCCCGGAGCGCCCTTCATCGACGCGGTGCTGGGCTCGTTGGCGGAGGTCCGGCCCGAAGGGGAGGTGGCGCTGCGCGCGGTGGCGGAGGCCTCGTCCGGGAATGGGGCGCTCACGTATGCCTGGCGGGCCTCGGCTGGAAGCTTCAGTGACGCCAGCGCCGTGGCGCCCGTCTGGACGGCGCCGGATGTGTCCGGCTTCGTCACGTTGACGCTCCAGGTGACGAACGCGGTGGGCCTGGGGGCCACGTTGGACTTCCCCGTGCGGGTGGCCCGGGACCATGGCTTCGGCGCGGACGGCGCGGCCGCTTTCAATCGCTGGCCGCTGATGGTGGAGCTGGGCTCCCTCCCTTCCGGCGAGGTCCAGTATGGCGACTCCCTGCACCTACAGGCGGAAGGCCGGGACGAGGACGGAGACACGCTCACCTACGCGTGGACGGCCACCTGCGAAGGCACCTTTGACGACGCGAGCGCGCGGTCGCCTCGCTTCACGCCGGCCACGCCGCCCTCGGGGGCCTGTGGCGCGTGCCAGTTCCACGTCACGATGCGGGATGGCCGTGGCGGTGAGCACGTCGGCTTGGTGGACGTGTGTGTGGTGCAGCGGCTGCCGCCCATCATCGTCTCCACGGCTCAGTCGCGGACGGAGGCCCTGGGCGCGGAGCCCGTTCTGCTCCAGGCGGTGGCGGAGGACCCTCGCGGTGAGGCCCTCACCTTCCAGTGGTCCGCGAACACCGGCCTCCTGGGAACCGCCACTCAGGACGGGACGCGGGGCGAGGTGCGCTGGTCCGCGCTGTCCTGTGTCCCGGCGGACGTGGAGCCGTCCGTGCGGCTTACCGTCACGAATGTCTCGGGGATGAGCGCGACGCACGTGTTCCGGATTCGTTGGGACGACCGGCGCTGTGGGGCGTTTCCTCCCTGCTCCGCCCGGTGGGAGAACGGCCGCGTGACGCTGACGGCGGACTGCACGACGGAGGGCACGCTGTACATCCCGGATGGAGTCACCTTCGACGGCGCCGGACACGTGGTGACGGCGGTGGACCCCGAAGGCGGCCGCTTCCAGGGGGCGGTGCTCCGCAACCGGGGAGACACGGCCCACGTCCACGACGTGACGGTGGAGGCGCGCGGCCTGTCGGAGCTGGCGTGTGACGCGGGCGAGGCTGGCCTCGCGGGCATCCGTTTCATGGGGGCGAGTGGCTCCGTCACCGACAGCGAGGTGCGCGCGCTGCATCAGGATGAGGGCCGGGGCGCCTGCCAGGAGGGCGTGGCCATCGAGGTGCGAAACGCCCAGGACGCGTCCCGCGTGGACCAGGTGGAGGTCCTGCGCAACCACGTCGCGGGCTACCAGAAGGCGGGCATCGTGGCCTCGGGCCGGGTGGACGTGGCCGTGGAGGACAACGTGGTGGAGGGCGGCGGTCCGTCGGCCATCATCGCCAGGAATGGCATCCAGCTGAGCTTCGGTGCCACGGGACAGGTGCTGGGCAACCGCGTCACCGGCAACGTCTATACGGGGACCGGCTATGTGGCGGCCGGCATCCTCGTCGCGGGTGGGGCCTACTACGGCGGCCCGGTGTGCGAGGACGTCCTCATCCAGGGCAACACACTGGAGGCGAACGACATTGGCATCGACCTGTCGCAGGCGGAGGCGGACGGCGGGCCGCTGGCGCAATCCTCACGGCTCCTCGTGGTGGAGAACACGTTGAGCCACGACGTGGTGGCGAACGGCATGCCGTACCAGGCGGCCATCTCGGACCTGGGCGGGGCCAACGTCATCAGCCGCAACCGCATCAGTGGCGCGGGCTATGCCAGGGAGACCCTGCCGGGCGCTACCTTCGACGTGGACGTGGTGGCGGACGCGGCGGCGCAGGTGGCCTTCCTGACACCCCAGCAAGACGTGGCGGCGGGCGCGTGCTCCGAGGCGTTGGTGGTGCAGAGCCAGGACGCCATGGGCAATCTGTCCGCCCTGGCTTCGTCCCTGCTGGTGGTGGAGGCGGTGGGGAACGTTGGAGGGGTGACCTTCTTCCGGGACGCGGCGTGTACGCAGGCCCTGGTGCCTCTGAATGGCAGCGGCGCCATGGTCCTGGAGGGACCGCAGCAGGAAGCGGTGTTCTATTTCCGCGCGGAACAGGCAGGGGCCCTGGAGGTGCGGGTGCGAGGCGACGGGGTGAGTGCCTCCCAGATGCACGTGGTGCGTTAGACGGGACGGAGTGCGTCGAGGCATTGAATAAGCTATTGCCGTGGCCGTCGCGTTGCTCGTGGCCCCGGGCCTGTCTGGCTTCTGTCTCTGTCGTAGACTCCGTGGGATGGAAGGGGCCAAAGTCACTTCTATTTCCACTGGTTCGTCATGACTCCGATTCCCTGCGGGCCTGCGTACACCCTCCAGACAGCACGAACCCTGCTCCGCTGCTGGTCACCCGCTGACGCCGCGCGTGCGCTCCGCGCCATCGACGCCAGCCTCGACCACCTGCGCCCCTGGTTGGACTGGGCGCGGCACTACCCCATCAGCGTGGAGCAGCAGGCCGCCGTCCTGCGGCGCTTTCGCGGGAGCTTCGACCTGGGACAGGACTTCACCTATGCCGTGTTCGACCGGGGTGGGACGGAGGTCCTGGGCGGTTGCGGGCTGCATCCCCGCGTGGGCGAGGGGGGCCGGGAGATAGGGTATTGGATTGCGGCCCAGCACGCCGGCCAGGGGCTCGCGACCGAAGTAGCGGCGGCGCTCGTCCGGGTCGCGTTCGAGCTGGATGGCCTGCGCCGGGTGGAGATTCACTGCGACCCGCTCAACGTGCCGAGCGTCGCGGTGGCCCGCAAGCTGGGCTTCACCCACGAAGGCACCTTGCGACAGCGCCTCCAGGCCGCTGACGGCTCGTGGCGCGACATCATGCTCTGGACCCTCCTGGCGGAGGACTATCGGGCGAGCCCCGCCGCCGCGAGCAACCTGGAAGCGTTCGACGTGCTGGGGCAGAAGCTGCTGTAGGCCCTCTGCTCAGGGGGCCGACGTCGTGTCGGCGCCCGAGCTGCTCGGGACCGGCGCGTCGGGGGCCTTGTCCTCGCGCTCCGGCTCTCCTTCCAGCGGTTCATTCGCGGGCTGGCGAATCAAGACGCCCACCCTCGCGTTCCGGGGCGAGCCCAGGTCGACAGCGCCTCCTGGGATACCCAGTTGCACGTAGCCGCAGCCGAACAGCGCGAAGAGCGGAATGATGGCCAGACGGCGCATGGGCGGACCTCCGTGAGCGACGGGCGTATTCAACCGCGTGCCGTGTGTGGGATTCCAGGGCCGCGGTGAGGGCGTGTCGAGCGGCACACGGGGCCCACGCCGGGTGGTGACTGCGAACACCAGGCAGGTGCGAGAGTCACCAGGACGCCGCCCTCCAGGAATGAGGCCACGTGGCCGCCATCAGCGACCCCACCGAGCGATTTCAACGAGTTGTGCGGAGGCCGGTCGGAAGGTGGGAGATGGCACGGCGCCTGCTTTACGTGGCTGCATCCACCCCAAGCCGAGGACCCCTCGCCATGGCGCTCTCCCCCGTTTCCCGTTCGTGCGTCTCCAGCCCCACCCTCCAGCGCGCTTCCGGAATGGAGCGACCCGCGACGCCACGGCAGTCCATGACGGGGGCGGGGCAGATGGACCCGTTGCGGCAGCTGTTCCAGCTGGACGGCTTCGATGGCCCGAAGGGGGCGGCGAAGGGGCAGGGCGTGGAGGCGCTGGCGCAGAATCTCTCCCGGTTGGCCCAACTGTTGACGGAGGCCACCCGCGTGCTGGGCGGTGAGGGCGCCCAGCGTCCGCAGGGCAGCGCTCACCCGGTCTCCGAGGCGAAGGGCCCGGGCAGCGCGCCCGCCAACCGGGCTGTGGACCGCTTCGAGCCAGCGCCGGCCGCTCCGGCTGCCCCCGCCGCTCCGGCCGGCTCGCAGGCGAAGGCCGTCGCGGGCCCCACGGGCGCGCCGGGCGTGTCGAAGGACGGCAACACCATCACCTTCACCAACGACGGCAACACGCCGATGACCATCAAGTTCACACCCAACGCGGGGGAGAAGGAGCTGGACTCCGTCACCCTGGCGCCGGGCAAGACGCAGACGCTTCAGTTCCCGGAGAACTGGTCCGGCAACTTCCGGAGCACGTCCGGTGACGGCAGCGCGGCCACGCTGGGCGAGGTCAAGTTCGACGGGAGCTTCGGAAAGACGTACTACGACGTGAGCTACATCGAGGGCCACAACGCCTCGATGACGATGCAGCCCGAGGAGGGCGGCCGGGTGTCGGGCACGCACGATGACCTGCTGTCCGCCGCGCCGGATTCCATCAAGGCGCGCAACGCGGACGGCTCCGTGTATGGCATCAAGAAGAGCACCACGTCCAACGTCCAGGACGCTGGCGTCGTGGACTTCTACCGGAAGCATGTGGGCGCCGATGAGGGCTACGTCATCCCCACGGACGATGCGAGCACGCTGGGGAGCAGCGACAAGAACCTGGTCGTCCGCATGAAGAACCTCATCTGAGCCGCCCCCGCCGGCCCGAGGATTCGCGCAGGTACCAGGGCGCGTTGATGACGACGACGCGGGGCCCGCCGCGAACCAGGAGCATCATCTTCAACAGCGTGGCGGTGTGGCTGGGGAGGATGAAGTGGTGCCAGCGGCGCTCGACGAGCTCCGGCACCAGCACCGCGATGAACCGGCCCGGATGCTCCGCGGCGAGCTTCCGGACGTAGCCCAGCAACGGGTCCATGACCTGGCGATAGGTCGGCACGAGCACGTCCAGTCGTGGCACGGGCCGTCCGGCCTTCCGAAGGGGGGCGGCCACCTGCCACTCCCAGCGCCGCGCCAATTGCTCCGGTGCGTCCGGTTGTCCTAGGACCTGCACGGCGTACACATCCGGGGACATGGACAGGGCCAGCCGCAAGCCCTTCTGCGCCACCCGGTCCAGGCGCCGGAGGGGCACCACCACCACGGGCGCGGCGAGCGCCTGCACCGGGATGGGGTGGAGTGTCTCGGTGGCGGCGCGGACGCGCTCGGCGTGGCGCCGCGAGGTCCGGAGCAGCGCATAGGACAGGGGAATGAAGACGACGGTCAGCCAGGCGCCCTCCTCGAACTTGGCCGCCGCCACCACGCACAGCGCCACGGCGGTGCAGGCCGCGCCCACGCCATTCACCCACTGGAACCGCCGCGTGCCGCGCCCGCCCAGGCGCCGCCAGTGCATGACCATGCCGAGCTGGGACAACGTGAAGGCAGACAGGGCCCCCACCGCGAACAGCGGGATGAGGTGGTCCGTCACGCCGTTGAACACCACCAGCAGCACGGCGGCCATCAGGGTCAGGGTGACGATGCCCGTGGAGTACACGAGGCGCTGGCCCACGTGGGCGAACGCCGGAGGCAGGTTGCTGTCGAGCGCCAGCGCGCGGCACAGGCGGGGGAAGTCCGCGAAGCTCGTGTTGGCGGACAGGCAGAGCACGCAGACGATGGCCGCCAGCGTCACGTAGTAGAAGGCACCGCGCCCGGTGACCGCGGCCACGATTTGGGACAGCACGCTCTGGTAACCGGCCTGGCCCGGCGCGGTCGCGCCGATGTCATAGGCATGGCTCATCCACGCCACGCCGCCGAGCAGCATCACCAGGATGCTCACGATGCACATCAACGTCCGGCGCGCGTTGCGCACGCGGGACTCGCGGAAGATGGGCACGCCGTTGCTGACGGCCTCGATGCCCGTCATCGCCGTGCAGCCGCTCGCGAAGGCGTGCATCAGCAGCCAGAGGCTCGCCGTGGCCGTGCTCTCCGGGAGCCTGGGTGGGGCGACGACGGGGACGGGACTTCCAACGGACGTGAGCACCTTCCAGACGCCCGTGAGCAGGGTGATGCCCAGGCAGCCGACGAACAGGTAGGTGGGTAGCAGGAAGGCCATGCCCGCGGCGCGGATGCCTCGCAGGTTCACCACCATGATGAGGCCAAGCAGCACCAGGCACAGGAGCAGGGTGTGGGGGAACAGGCTGGGGATGGCGGAGACGAGCGCGCCCACGCCGGCTGAGATGGCCACCGCGACGTTGAGCACGTAGTCCAGTCCCAGTGCGGCGGCCGCGAGCAGCGCGGGCCTCACGCCCAGGTTGGCGCGGGCCACGGAGAACGAGCCGCCGCCGTCGGGATACGCGGCGATGGTCTGCCGGTAGGAGAACTGCACCACGAGCAGCAGCGCCACGATGATGCTGGTGATCAGGCCGATGTACCGCGGCCCGGCGCTGCCCAGCACGAGCAGGACGGTGAGCGCGGCCTCGGGCCCGTAGGCGGCGGAGGCCAGCGCGTCCAGCCCGAGCACGGGGATACCGGTCAGCGGACCTATCTTCTCCTCTTCCGCCTGCTCGTTCGAGATGGGCCTGCCGAACAGGAGCTGCCGCAGGGACATGCCTGAAAGGTAGTGCCGCGCGCCCGAGGGGGCTCCGACAGGCGACGGGTCATGCGCCCGCGGAGGTGATGGGCCGCCCCGGCCTCCGCCCCGCGGTGACGGGTCGCTATCGCATGGGCGACATCCGTCACTGCTTCGCGGACATCTCCCTGGCGCGTGAGCTGCTGGGGTACGCACCCCGGGTTTCCTTCCACGACGGGCTCGCGGAGCTGTCGTCGTGGCTCGAAGACCAGGTGGCGACGGACCGCGTGGCGGAGGCGCGCGCGGAACTCGAGGCGCGAGGGCTGACCGTATGAGCGCGGCGGAACCTTGGAAGGTGGATGGGGGCAGGACGGTCATCTTCGGCGGGGCCGGCTTCATCGGCTCCAACCTGGCGGACCACTACCTGTCCGAGGGGCGGACCGTGCGCGTCGTCGACAACCTGACGCGCCCCGGCGCGGTGCACAACCTGCGTTGGCTCCAGGCTCGGCATGGCGCCCGGCTGGAGGTGATGACGGCGGACGTACGGGATGCCTATGCGGTGAAGCAATCCGTCGTCGGCGCCAGCCAGGTCTTCCACTTCGCGGCCCAGGTGGCTGTCACCACCAGCCTGGAGACGCCCGTCACCGACTTCGAGGTCAACGCGGGCGGCACCCTGAACGTGCTGGAGGCGCTGCGTGCCATGGAGCGGCCCGCCTCGCTCGTCTTCACCTCCACCAACAAGGTCTACGGCTGCATGCCGGGCGTGGAGCTCGTCCAGAAGCCCAGCCGCTACGAGCCTCGGGACGCGGGCCTGCGCGGTCACGGCGTGGGGGAGGCCTGCCCGCTGGACTTCGAGAGCCCCTATGGCTGCTCCATGGGCGCGGCGGACCAGTACGTGCTCGACTACGCGCGGGCCTACGGGCTGCGGACGGTGGTGTTCCGGATGAGTTGCATCTACGGCCCCCGGCAGTTCGGCACCGAGGACCAGGGCTGGGTGGCGCACTTCCTCTTGCGCATGCTCGAAGGCCGGCCTCTCACGCTCTACGGGGATGGCAAGCAGGTGCGGGACATCCTCGACGTGGGCGACCTGGTGCGCGCGCTCGGCCTGGCGCAGCAGCACATCGGACGGCTCAAGGGGCAGGCCTTCAACATCGGCGGCGGCCCGTCGCGGACGGTGAGCCTGCTGGAGTTGCTGGGCCTCATCTCACAGCGCACCGGCCTGCGGCCCGCGCTCCAGTTCGAGGATTGGCGGACGGGGGACCGGCGCTACTACGTCTCCGACACCCGCAAGTTCCAGGCAGCCACGGGGTGGGCGCCCCAGGTGGGAGTCGCCGAGGGCGTGGACCGGCTCCACGACTGGCTGCGGACCCTGATGCTCGGGCGGCCGGTGGCGTCCGGGCAGGGAGGGGCGCGTGAGGTCCACGCAGGTTAGACGACGCGCCGTCCGCTTCCTCGTCACGGAATGGAACGAGCTCCGCCGCCCGGACCTCAAGCGGCTCCGCGCCTTGATGCGCCGCCCCATCATCTTCGATGGTCGCAACGTGCTCGACCCTCGGTTCGCCCGGAGCGATGGCTTCACCTACATTGGCATCGGGCGCGACTGACGCACGGCTCCGGGTGACTCTGGCGGGCTTGGGGTGTTATCCCCACGCATCGCCCCGATGAGCACCGACGCCCCGACTGCCGCCGCGCTCCCCGATGTCTTTCAAAAGCGTCTCGATGGACTGCTCATCGTGGCGCTCGTCGTCTGGGGATTGACTCAGCTCGCGCCCCACCTGGCGCATCCGGCCATCTACATCTGGGACGAGGCGATGCATCAGGCCGCCGCGCGCGGCACGCACGACACCTTCTTCACGCCGCACATCTACAAGGACCCGGTCTTTCCCGCGGACCCGCGCCATTGGTGGGCCGCGCACGTGTGGATGCACAAGCCCACCGGGCCCTTCTGGTTCGGCGCGCTGATGATGCACGTGGTGGGCGTGACGCCGCTGGCGTTGCGGCTGGCCTCGCTCCTGGGGCATCTGGCCGCGGCGGTGTCCATCTATCTCATCGCGCGCAGGCCGGCCGGGCGCTTCTGGGCCGTGTTGGGCGCGGCGGGCTTCCTCGCCATGCCCTTTGGCTGGCAACTCGTCCAGGGGCGCATCTTCGGCGATGTGACGGATTGCACCCTGACGGGCTGCAACGCCGTCGCGGTGGCACTCCTGTTCCACGCCACGCGCCAGGGCTCCTGGCGGTGGGGGCTGGCGGCAGGGGCGGCCGTGGGGCTGGGCTTCCTTTGCAAGACGGGGCTCGCGCTGACGCCCCTGGGCATCGCGGCCACGCTGTGGGCGCTCGGCCGGCTGCGCTTCTGTCCGGGGCCGAGGTTCAGCACGGTGGTGGCCATGGTGGGCATGGCCGTGCTCCTGGCGGCGCCATGGAGCTTCTACTCCGCATGGCGCTGGCCGGAGTTGCATGACTTGGAGGCGCGGGTGACGCGCGCCCACCTCTTCGCCGACCCGACGGTGGACGTGGGGCCCTGGCACCGGCCGGTGGATGCCCTCCTGAACGAGGTCAACACCCAGAGCCTGGCGCCGCTGCCCGCTGCGTTGCCGCTGCTCGCCTTCGTGTGGCTGCTGGTGCGCGCGGTGCGTCGGCGAGAGCTCGAGGTGGTGGGGCTCGCGTTGTGGGTGGGGGCCACCTGGCTCGTATTGTCACTGAGCGTGGTGAAGGTCCCCGCCATTGCCTGGGGCGCGGTGCCCGCCGTCCTGGCCGCGTTGGCCATCGCGGGCGCGGATGCCAGACGCCACCCCGCGCTCGCGGCGGCGCTCCTGGCGGCGGCCGCCACGCCGTGGTTCGTCAAGCACCTGCCGGTGCTCGGTGATGTCCGCGCCGTGCTCCCCACGGTGCTGGCGCAGACGCGAGCCCGTCCCGGGCTCGCCGAGGGCCTGGTCGTGGCCGCGGCGGCGGCGCTGCTCGTCGCGCTCGTGTGCTGGCGCCTACCGCGAAAGCTGTCCTGGGCGCCCCTGGGGCTGGGGCTCCTGGCCTCGGGCGTGCTCGCGTGGCTGCTGGCCTTCACCTTTCCGGAGGCGAAGGCAGACTATCAATCCAAACACCTGGACGACCTGTACGTCACCTACTCCCGCGAAGTGGGGCGCGCGCTCGAACAGCAGACGCCAGCGCGCAGTGTCCTCTTCCTCGCGCAGGACTCGGACGTGCCCAACTCCATGGAGTACCTGAGCCTCATGTTCTGGAGCAACCGCATGGCGTACCGGCGGCCGCCAGACATCGTGAGTGCTCGCAAGCGCGGCTATCACCCCTACCTCGTCTCACCGCTCGCGGAGCGCTACGCCCCCGTCCCCGGTGTGCCCCCGGATGCCGCGCTGCGAGCCTATGACCTGGAGGCGCCCCGGTCCGAACCCGCGCCACTGCCTGATGGGGTCATGCCACTGGTCTTCCGTGAGAAGGACATGGAGGTGCTGGGCGTCGCGGCGGGCCACGCGGGTGGGGGCCGTGACCGGTATGCCTTCTACGTCCGCGCCCATGGTGCTCTTCGCGCGCTGCGCGTCGTCTTCCACGGGCCGGGCGGGAGCGTGGAGCGCATGCTGGCGCCCGGCGCCGCGCTGCGACAGCCTGCCACGCTGCGGCGCGCCAGCTGGTTCATCGTGCCCGTGCTGGGGCCTCCCAGCGCCGACGTGACGCATCTGGAGCTGGGCGCCAACGGCCAGCGGGTGACGTTCTCCCGCCCGGGCGTCTGAGGAAAAAGCGTCGCAACGCCCCGTGGGGCCAATGCCTGTCGGGTGCAGGGAACTTCACTGCCGAGGCATCTCGCGGGACATGGGAAGCGTTTGCCCAGGTCAACAGGGCGTGCGGACGGTCGCGGGTGGGGCAATTACCCTCCTCGCAGAGCCCTGATGTTGCTTCATGTCCACCGGCGCAGTCCCCACTGTGGGATGAGATTTTCCATTCGACGAGAGGAAGGGCGTAACACCTACCTCCCATGGGGAATCCTTGTGTCAGGGGCTTGTCGCCCCTCGTCTTCCCAGACGTGGCACAAACGGTGAAATCCGCCACGTCCGAGCCTGGTGCTCATGAACGAGGTCGGAACAATGCGGACGAAGCAGAAGCAGCAGTGGGTTGCCGCGGTATGTGCGGTGGTGGTGGGTGGGAGCGGAGTCGCGAATGCCCATGACCTGATTTGCGAAAAGAAGGTCAATGGCGAGTCGGTGGTGGTGGCGGACGATTATCCCTACACCGCGAACTACAGCTTCAAGGTCACCAACGTCCATCCGACGTTGCCGTCCGTCTTGTTGACGGCGACCGATGACGTGCTGTCGAGCGAGGGCTTCACGTTCTCGCCGCCGCCGCCGGTGAGCATTCCCGTCAACGGCTCACTGACGTCGAACTTCGCGCTACAAATCGGCAGCTATGACGAGTGCGTGACCATTGCCGCGCAGGATGGCGTGGCGGACAATCACATCGACAACACGTTCAGGGTGACGTTCGACCTGGGCTCGGCCATGTGTTCGGCGCGCCTGACGTGCGAGCGGGAAGAGCCGCCTCCCGTCGAGTGCACCGGCCCGACGAGGACGCTCGGTTTCTACAAGAACCGCATCCTGACGCTCACGCAGTGCCTGGCGCAGGGGCCCATCAACCTGGGCGCCATCGGGACCATCGTCACGCTGCCCGCCGCGGAAGGCATCCTGTGGGGCAGCCCGGCCATGTACCCGGCGGGAGGGATGCGCAGCCAGCTGGACCGGCTCCGCTTCCTGCTCGCGCGCCAGACGCTGGTGGGCATCTGCAACCAGCGCCTGTTCGGCGCGACGCCCAACCCGGCGTCGCTCCTCACGGCTGCGGTTGCCGCCCTGAACACCACCCAGTGCGATGTCATCTCGGGCCTCATTGACCCCGTGGACGCCTTCAACAACGGTTGCGACTCGCTCCCGCTCCCGCCCGGCTTCATCCCCGGTCCGTCGACGCCCCAGGCCGCGGAGGCGCTCGCCGTCGACCCGACCTCCAACTCCGGCCAGAGCTGCTCGCCCTGAGCCGGTGCCAATTCGTTTCAAGACTCCCTTCAAGATTCAAGGAAAGACACGCCATGAAGAAGATCATGTTGTCGACGTGCGTTTGCGCGGCCCTCGCCCTGACGGCCTGCGGTGGGGGCAGTGATCGGCTCGACTCCGTCCAGGACGAGCCACCCGCTCCGTCCGGTCCGGTCCAGACGGAGGACGGGCAGCGCTTCGAGCTGCGGCTCCGCGGCTCGGCGGCGGAAGGCTACGACAAGCTGGAGCTCCCCATCGGTGCTGTTCGCGTCACCGCGGACGGGGTCCCGCTCAAGGTGGAGTTGGCGAAAGACCGCGTGGATGTGGCCCAGGCCGACCACGCGCACCTGGTGGCCTACTTCTACGTGCCGGAAGGCGTGGAGCGCGTCCGCGTGACGTTCCAGCTGGAGGGGCTGGGCGGCTATGCCCGGGCGGAGGGCTCCGGCTTCGTCGACGCCAGCGTCGCCCCGGTCACCTTCGAGGCGCCCGTGCACGAGCTGGCGCTGCGTGGCCGCGCGGTGGTGCAGCTCGACGTGGCGCGCTCCCTCGTGGACCTGGGGAGCCACCGCCTGCTGCTCCCCAACGGTGTGGTCAACTACTGAGTCACGACACCCCACCCAGCAACCCCACCTGCCGAATCGCTTGACTGGCCGCGTCTCACGCCACATATGAAGTGGCATGAGACGCGACAGTCGGCTCTCCGTCGCCTTGCATGTCCTCCTTCACATGGAGGACATGGGCCCCGTGGTGACGTCAGAGGCGATGGGGCGGCTGCTGAAGGCCAATCCCGTGGTGGTCCGGCGGACCATGGCCGGACTTCGGGATGCAGGCATCCTCACCTCGGTGAAGGGGCACGGGGGAGGGTGGTCGCTGGCGCGCACGCTCGACACGGTGACGCTGGGGGACGTGTACGAAGCGCTCGGAACGCCGACGCTCTTCAGTATCGGCCCGCATGATGAAAGTCCGGGCTGTCTCGTGGAGCAGGCCGTCAATGATGCGCTGGGAAAGGCGCTGGACCAGGCCGCGGCGCTGCTCATGCAACACCTTCGCAGCACGTCCGTGGCGGACCTGGGACGCGGCGTTCGCCGCCGTCACGCTCGTGCCGTGAAGCGGTGCGTCAAGCCTCATGCCTGACGCGCCTGGCGCTATTGTGCGCCCCCACCGTACCGTCACCTCTGGAGCACACCCATGGCTGACATCACGCATCGAACCGTCAAGACGAATGGCATCAACCTGCACATCGCGGAGGCGGGTTCAGGGCCGCTCGTGTTGCTCCTGCATGGTTGGCCGGAGTCCTGGTACTCGTGGCGCCATCAGCTTCCGGCGCTGGCGGCGGCGGGGTACCACGTGGTGGCTCCAGACGTCCGTGGCTACGGCCAGAGCGACAAGCCGGAGGCCATCGAGGCGTACAGCATGAAGCAGCTGGTGGGTGATGCGGTTGGCTTGCTGGATGCGCTGGGGGAGAAGACGGCCATCGTCATCGGCCACGACTGGGGTTCGGCGATCGCCTGGAACTGTGCCGCCCTGCATCCCGACCGCTTCCGTGCGGTGGTGGGAATGAGCGTTCCCCATCTGGGGCGCGCGCCCATGCCGCCCATGCAGTTGTTCCAGCACATGTTCGGTGAGAAGTGGTTCTACATCCTCTACTTCCAGGAGCCCGGCGTGGCCGAGGCCGAGTTCGAGGCGGACGTCCCGAGGACGGTCCGGACGATTCTCACGGGCACCCCCGGCTTCGATGTGACGAATCCCGCCGTGCTGGCGAAGAAGAAGGGGGGAGGCTTCCTCGCGGGGCTCGACGTGCCGGAGACGTTGCCCGACTGGCTCACCGAGGCGGACGTCGCGTACTTCGCGAAGGAGCTCGCCGGCAGTGGATTCCGGGGCGGGCTCAATCGCTATCGCAACATGGACCGGGACTGGCACGAACTGCCTGAGCTGGCGACGGCGGTCATCTCGCAGCCAGCGCTCTACATCGTTGGAGAGAAGGACCCGGTGCGTGCCTTTTCGCCCGTCGACCCGATGAAGTCCCTGGTGCCGAACCTGGCCGACATCCACGTCGTTCCCGGCGCGGGGCATTGGGTTCAGCAGGAGCGCGCCGCCGAGGTGAATGCCGCGCTGCTGGCCTTCCTGAAGAAGCTGCCGGCCTGAGCCGCGCGCCCTCCGAGGGCATCGACCCGGCGCGGATTCGCCGCAGCTCGGGCAGCTTCGACAACGAGGATGCCGCGACGCGGCTCGCGCGCCGGAAGCGCAACTGGATTGCCAACGTGGAGATTCTGGAGTCGCCGCGTCCCTGAGCGTCACGGCCGGGCGGCCGGGGTATGGTGCCGCCCATGCGCAGCGCGTCTGGCAGTGCGACGAAGTTCCTCGCGGCGGTGGGTGCCGCGGGGGCGCTGGGGTACCTCCTCGCGCTGGACGTGGTCCGTGCGGACGTCCGGGTGGCCGCCAAGGCACTGCCCATGCTCTGTCTGCTCCTGTGGCAGTGGCCGCCGCTCGGACGCTACGGGCGGTGGATATTCGCCGGACTGGCGCTGTCGCTGCTGGGAGACGTGCTGCTGGACGTGGGCCCGGGGCTGTTCCTCCCGGGCCTGGGGGCCTTCCTGCTGGCGCACGTGTGCTACGTCGCCGCGTACGTCACGGTGTCGCGCCAGCCGCGGTGGGGCAGGGCGCTGCCCTTCGTGTTCCTGGCGGCGGGGGCCAGCGTCTATCTCTGGCCCCACCTGGGCGAGATGGCGCTCCCGGTGACGGCTTATGTCGCCGTCATCTGCACGATGACGTGGCGGGCGTGGGCCATGCTGGGGAGCCCGGGGCTTGCGCGTCGCGCGCAGGGGTTCGCGCTCGCGGGGGCGCTGCTCTTCGCCGTCAGTGACGGACTGCTGGCGCTCAAGCTCTTCGTGCGCCCGCTGCCGGGCTCGGGCTACGGTATCATGCTGTGTTACTGGGCCGCGCAGTGGTGCATCGCTGTGTCCGCGCGCGAGCCCCGTCAGTCTGGCGCGTCGCGAACCCTTCATACCGGAGGGTTGGGCTCCAGCGCCTGACGTGCGCGTTGGTACACGTCGAGGTCCCTGTCGCTGAACAGCACCACGGTGACGCGCTGGAGGGTCGGCATGCGCTGCAGCGCGGCCAGAATCTCGCGCAAGGCGATTCGCGCGGCCCGCTCAATGGGGTACCCATAGGCGCCCGTGGAGATGGACGGGAAGGCGACGGTGCCAAGGCCGTGCTGTTCCATCAGGGAGAAGGCCCGCCGGTAGCAGCGCGCGAGCACGGTCTCCTCTCCGCTGCTTCCTCCTTGCCACACGGGTCCCACGGCATGGATGACATGCCTGGCCGGAAGGGCATGGCCTCCGGTGATGCGAGCTTCTCCCGGAGGGCAACGGCCCAGGGTCCGGCATTCGGCCAGAAGCCCGGGGCCCGCCGCGCGGTGGATGGCCCCGTCGACACCGCCGCCTCCCAACAGTGCGGAGTTGGCCGCGTTCACAATCGCATCCGCTTGGACCTGGGTGATGTCTCCCCGCATCAGCACCAATCGCTCATCGCTCATGTCATCCCCTCTTTCTGGTTCAACTCCTGGCACACGTTCGTTGTCGGGTCAGCGGGACGACGGTCTATCCTGCGCCCATGTCCAACCCACTCCGAGACACGCTCCTGGGGCAGCTCGACATCGCCTGGGCGCTCACCCTCTATCACCTGGATGGCTTGACCACGGAGGACTGCCTGCGTCGGCCCGCGTCCGTGGGCCTCCATGTCCAGCAGGGCCCGGATGGAAAGTGGCATGCCGAGTGGCCCGAACATGAAGGTTATGACCTGGGGCCGGCGAGCGTGGCCTGGCTCACGTGGCACCTGGGGTTCTGGTGGTCCATGGTTCACAACCACTCGTTCGGGGATGCCACCCTGACGCGGGAGCAGGTGGAGTGGCCGGGCACCGCGGACGCCGTGCGCGACTTGATTTCGCGGCGGTACACGGAGTGGCGCGCCGCCATCGAGCAACTCAGCGACGACGACCTCCGCTCCACGGAGCGCACGCGTTGGCCGCTGCAAGGCAAGCCCTTCGGGGACATCGTGGCCTGGGCCAGCCTGGAGTTGATGAAGAACGCGGCGGAGATTGGCTACGCGCGCTTCGTCCTGGCCGTTGCGCCCCGGCCGCCAGGGTAGCGCGTCGCATGACGCGCGGGGAATGGCGGCACCGTACTTCTCCGCGTTGCACCGTGACGCCGACGCGCCCACCCCTTGAGGCGGGGCGCCCGCTACGGCTTCTGGGCGTCCACGACCTCGACGTTGCGGAAGTCCTCGCAGGGTTGCTTGATGCCCAGCACGTACTTCATCGAGCTCAGCTCCAGCTTCAGCTTGGCCCAGAGCTTGCGCGGCAGGCTCGGGCGCACGGGCTCGGGCGCCGCGAGGACGAACGCGTTCAGGTCCAGGTAGTGCGTCGCCGTGCGCCCCATGCCCTCGAAGTCGTGCTCCAGCCCCTGGGTGAGCTGACGGAGCTCCGGCGCGAGCCCCTGGTGCACGGCGTCGGTCATCAGGACATACTCCGTAACGGGGACGTCGTTCTTCAGCATCCGGTGCACCAGGATGACGTCCACGCCCGCCAGCTCGGTGAGGTGCTTCACGCGCTGGAAGGCGACCTCGCCGGCGTGGGCCACGAACTTGAGCGTCAGGGCGCTGACCTGCATGCAGCCGTCGCACTTGCACATGCGGTCGACGATGAACTGCTCTCGCCGTGAGACGAAGGCGCGGCGGATGTCCGCGACCTGCCGGGCGAATGCGGGAAAGTCGTCGCCCACGGCATAGAAGAACGCCGCGTCTCCTTCGAGCTTGGCGAGCTTGAGCGGACCCGAGGCATCAATGACGGCCTCGAGCAGCTGCGCCACCGTCTCCTGCGCGTGCGCGAGGCTGAAGCGATGGTGACTCATGAAGCGGGTGTACCCGCCGATATCCGCGATGAGCAGAAGCGCCTTCTCTATCGCCATGCGGCGGCCACCCTAACACGGCGTCCGGAAGCTGGCGCGAACAAGACCGGAACGCTCACCGACGGGACGGAGCCCTTCACCGACGGCTCCGTGTCTTCGCAGATGCGCCCACGAAGCCGGCCACGTCACCCCCTAGGCTTCGTTCCGTGCCAGGTCCACCACCCCCCCCTCGGCGCTGAAGGGTTTGAGGCCATGCCGTCGGTTAGGCTCCAGCCCATGCTTCGCCGGCTGGCTTCCGCCCCCTCCTTCTGGTCCGTGCAGCTCGGGGGATGGGGGCTCTATGCGCTTCTGCTCATCGTCACCTTCCTCCCCATTTCAGCCGCCGACGGCGAGATGCGCCTCGTGCTGGCCAAGGGGGCTCGCGCGGCCTACGGCCTGCTCATCACCAGCCTGATGCGGCTGTGCTACCGGCCGCTCTTCCCCGGAACGTTCCGGCGCCAGGCGGTCTGGTCCATGGTGGCGAGCGCGGCCTTTGGATGTCTCTGGATGGGCCTGGGGGAACTCTGGGCGAGCTGGTACTACTCGGAGACCTACCGCTGGATGGAGCATCGCCGCAGCTTCCCCCGGTATGCGCTCGACTATGCCGTCACGCTGCTGGGGTGGAGCGGGCTGTACTTCGGCATCAAGCACGCCCGTGCGTGGCGGCTGGAGCGGGAACGGGCGCTCCGGGCGGACACGCTCGCGCAGGAGGCCCGGCTCGCGTCCTTGCGTCACCAGATGCATCCGCACTTCCTGTTCAACGCGCTCACCTCCGTGCGCGCCCTGATTGCGGAGGACCCCGCGCGCGCCCGGCGGATGGTGACGGAGATGGCGGACTTCCTGCGCTTCTCCCTGCAGAAGGGGGATGCACCTCAGGTCCCGCTGGAGGAGGAGCTCGCCATGGTGCGCAGCTACCTGAGCATCGAATCCGTTCGGTTCGAGGAGAAGCTGGACGTGCGCCTGTCGGTGATGCCCAGCACCGAGCAGCTCTCCATCCCCGCGTTCCTCATCCAACCGCTCGTGGACAACGCGGTGAAGCACGGCATGGCCTCGGGGGAGCTGCCCGTCCGCGTGCGGGTCGACGTAGCCCGGGAACAGGACGTCCTCCGCATCCGGGTGGCCAACTCCGGCCGATGGGCGCCACCGGCGAACGCGCCGGAACCACAGGGCACGGGCACGGGCCTGCGCAACGTGCGCGAGCGGCTGGCGCAGCTCTTCCAGGAGCGCGCGCACCTGTCGTCCGAGGAGAAGGACGGCTGGGTCCACATCACCATTGAAATCCCGGCCGTGGCATGGTCGCCCATCATCACCGAGGAGTCCCATGACGTTCCCGTTGCGCGCCTTGCTGGTGGATGACGAACGGCTGGCGAGAGCGGAGCTGCGAGAGCTGCTGGCGCCCCACGCACAGGTGACGGTGGTGGGGGAAGCGGATGGGGTGGCCTCCGCGCTCGCGCAAATCGAGGCGCTGCGGCCGTCGCTGCTGTTCCTGGACGTGCAGATGCCGGGAGAGGGGGGCTTCGAGCTCCTGTCCCGGCTGCCCGAGTGTCCCTTCGACGTGATTTTCGTGACGGCCCACGACGCGCATGCGCTGCGGGCCTTCGAGGTCAACGCGCTGGACTATCTGCTCAAGCCCGTCCATCCGGAGCGGCTCGCGCGGACGCTGGCGCGGCTCACGGTCCGGGAACAGGGAAGGCCCGCGCCCGCCCCGGGCCCCGTTCGCCAGAAGCTCGTCGAGGGCGACATGCTGTTCCTGGAGAACGGCGCGAAGTCCCGGTTCGTGCGGGTGGACCAGATTGTCTGCCTGTGCGGGGCGGGGGACTACGCGGAGGTCGTCACGGCGGATGGCCTGCGTACGCTCTCGCCGCGTCCCTTGAAGGAGTGGGAGCTGCGGCTTCCCGCGCGCACCTTCGCGCGCATCCACCGCTCCGCGCTGGTCAACCTGGCCTTCGTCGAGCGCGTGGACCGGGGCCTGGGGGGAAGCGGGGACGTGTTCCTGCGCGGCGTCCCGGAACCGCTGCCGCTCAGCCGGAGCCACGCGACCGTGCTCCGCGAGCGGTTTGGATAGCCGCGCCCCGCCCGACTCCAGGACGGGGCGGGTGTCGTGTTCCCAGCTATCGCTTTCAGCAATGCGGGTTTCTGGCAGGGGTGTGTTGCCAGGAATTGTCATTCAATTCTATCTCACGCTCGCTCATCTAGACCGAACTGGTGCACGAGGGCTTCTCCGCAGGAGTCTGGGTGCGTGTGTCTTCACTTGTCGCACGTACAGTCGCACAACCAAAGGGAGCCGGTCGATGAACGTCATCAAGACGCCTGAGGTACCCACGAAGGAAGGCAGGGTGCAGGGCCTGGTCGAGGGAAAGATTTCTGTCTTCAGGGGCATCCCCTACGCGAAGCCTCCCACGGGAGCGCTGCGCTGGAAGGCGCCCGAGCGCGCCACTCCATGGCCCGGTGTCCACGAGGCCTTCAACTTCGGCTTCTCCGCACACCAGTCCCGTCAGGCCTGCATCGAGACCGGCGGTGGTGACCCCGGTGAGATGCACGAGGATTGTCTCTTCCTCAATGTGTGGACGCCCAAGCTGGATGCGGGCGCGAAGCTGCCGGTGGTGTTCTGGATTCACGGCGGCGCCTTCGTCATCGGCTCGGGCCGCCTGCCTCTCTATGAAGGGATTCATCTGGCGTCGCGCGACGTGGTGCTGGTGACCTTCAACTACCGCCTGGGGCACCTGGGCTTCTTCATGCACCCGGCGCTGGAGAAGGAGAATCCGGGTGGGCCGGCGAACTTCGGCCTGCTGGACCAGATGCTGGCGCTGGAATGGGTGCGCGACAACATCGCGCAGTTCGGCGGCGACCCTGGCAACGTCACCGTGATGGGGCAATCGGCGGGCGCCAAGAGCGTCCTGTCGCTCTTCACGTCGCCGCAGGTCCGGGAGAAGAACCTCTTCCGCCGGGGCGTGGCCATGAGCGCGTACGTGCTCCAGGAGAAGCCCCTGGCGGACGCACGGCTGGCCGGCATGGCCTTCGCGTGGAGGAACGGGCTGGACCGGCTCCTGGCCACCATGAAGGACCTGCGCGAGCTGAGTCCGGAGAAGTTCTGGATGCTCCCCGCGGACACCGCGAACGCGCCCAGCCCCATCTACGGAGACTCTGTCCTTCCCGAGCCCATTCGCGAAACCTTCGCGCGTGGAGAGCAGCTCTCCCTGCCGCTCATCATCGGCAGCACGAGTGACGACTCCAGCGTGGTGTCCGCGTTCGGAATCGACCCCGCCACCATCCTCGAACGCCTGGGGGCCTTCGCCGAGTCCATTCGCCAGCTCTACCCCGACGTGGACGATGACCGGGAGATTGGCCGGCGGATGTGCCGCGACTTCGTCTTCACGGTCATGCCTCGCTTGCTGGCCACGCGCCACGCGGAGCGAGGCGCCGCCGTGTGGCGCTACTACTTCGAGTACCGCGCGAAGTTGCTCGTCCCCCGGCAGCGGCTGGGGGTGCCTCATGGGGGCGAGGTGTCCTACTTCCTGGAGACGGCCGCGGACGTACCGCCCGCCGGAGAGTTGTTCACGGAGGAGGACCGGACCTTCATGCGTCACCTGGTGGATTCACTGGTCCAGTTCGCGCGCACGGGCGCGCCCGGACCCGTGGCCCAGGTGCGCTGGGAGGGGCACACGGAGACGCAAGACAGGCTGCTGAGACTGGATGTTTCACCGCAGGGGGTGACGGACTTCGAGCGCGACATCCTGCAAGCCGCCGAAAACCTCATGCCCTTCCTGGACAGCCTCGCCAAGCCCCCTCCGCCGAAGCTGCCACGCGCCACATCGTCCGCAGCCACCGCGAGCAGCAACACGCGGCAGGAAAACCGCCCATAGTCAGGGGTGTGACAGACCCGGTGGTGTGTGGCATCACACCGCCGGGCTGCTTCATGTCGCCGTCGTCACTTCGGCCCGCGGCTCCAATGACAAGTCATCAACGCTCCATCCCATTCCAAAGTGTGGCGGAGATGTAATGAAACAGGCATGTCGCAAAACGTGAGCGCCTCCGAAAGCGGCAGCGCTTCAACCGGGGCTGGGGCTGGTAGATGGGGAAGATCGTGTGTTACGGTTTTTGAGTCGTGAGGCGGTTAATCTCATTTTGCCGCTTCACGTCTTCCCCCAGATACCCGAGGTCTCCATGATGTCAGTGAAGGTCATGCGGCGGTGGTCGACGGTTGGCGCGATGTCGTTGCTGGTCGGTTGCGGTCCGGAGATGGTCGAGGAGCAGGCGGAATCGGTGGCGCCGGCGACCATCGAGCAGGACATCGTCGGTGGCACCACCACGACCATCAATGCGAATCCGTGGCAGGTGTCCCTGCGGCGGGGCGGTCACTGGTGCGGCGGCTCCATCCTCAACAAGGATTGGATTCTGACCGCGGCACACTGCGTGGATGGCTACACCGTCGGCAGCATCGTGGCGGGCTCCACCTCGAGCACGAGCACGAGCTCGGGCCAGACGCGCAACGTGGCGCAGGTCATCATTCATGAGGACTACGGCTCTGCCGGCAACGACGTTGCCCTGCTCCGGCTGTCCACGTCGCTGGACCTCAATGGCACCACCGTCGCGGCCATTCCCCGCATCTCGGCGGCGGATGCCTCGAGCGGCGCCACCAACCCGGGTGTGGTCGCGCGCGTGACGGGCTGGGGCGCGACCTCCTCCGGCGGTTCGGGGTCCTCCACCCTGCGCACGGTGGACGTCAACGTGATTTCGAATACGGAAGCGCAGCAGAGCTACCCCAATGAGTACATTGGCCCGGATCAGATTGGCGCCAAGGCACCGGGCAAGGACTCGTGCCAGGGCGACAGTGGTGGTCCGCTCACCGTCTCGCACGGCGGCGTCCGCAAGCTCGCGGGTGTCGTGAGCTGGGGCTACGGCTGCGCCGACTCGCGCTACCCGGGCATGTACGCGCGCGTGTCGCACTTCGAGAGCTGGATTGACTCCAAGATCGATGGGACGACCCCGCCGCCCGGTACCACGCTGCTCTCCCAGACGAACCTGTCTGGCGCCTCCAGCAGCTGGAATCACTACCCCATCAGCATCCCTGCCGGCACCACGTTGCTCACGGTGACTCAGTCGGGGGGCACGGGTGACGCGGACCTGTATGTGCGCAGCGGCTCGCAGCCCACCACCAGCTCCTACAACTGCCGGCCCTACCAGTCCGGCAACGAGGAGACCTGCACCTTCTCCAACCCCCAGGCTGGCACCTGGTACGTGTCCGTGCGCGGCTATTCGTCCTACTCGGGCGTGTCCGTGACGGCCACGGTTCCGTAATCACGCGCCAGTTCTCCGCTTGAGAGGCCCCCTGTCACTCGTGGGTGACAGGGGGCTTCGCGTTCCTGGGGTGCATCAAGCCCGGCTCACTCCACCCAGTGCTGCTCCGTCAGCACGCGGTAGCCCGTCACCGTGTCGATGAAGAAGGTGACCTGGATGCCGGCCCAGGGGCCCTTGCTGTAGCTGATGTAGCACCCCTTGAACGTGCCACCGGCGGTGCTCACCTGGAGCTCCGCCAGGCCGTCAGTGATGAGCGCGTCCGGCAGCGGCTCGTTGCGGTCCGCGTAGTCGACCGTGCTGGCGACCTGGTTGACGACCTCGGTGCCCGTGGCCAGCTGCGGACGGACCTCCCAACGCTCGTTGGGGAAGAGGCTGGGGTCGATGCCGAAGCACTGCGCGCTCTTGAACTGGTCGTTGCCGTGGGCGCCGGCAATCACGTCCTCCACGTTGAAGTTCTGGCTCAGTCGGGAGGTCCACAGGCTCTCCTCCTGCGCGTTCACCGCGGCGATGAGCGCCGTCAGGGCGTAGCCCTGCGTGGCCGCGTTGCGGAGGTTGCGCAGGCTGACCGCGCCGATGCCAGTCACCTCGGAGATGGCCTGCACGGACGTGAAGGGCCGCAGGTTGAGGAGGTTCGTCGCGCCGTTCCACGCGTACGGCAGGACGGCGTACAGCGCGTCGCTGTTGATGGTGTTGACCAGGGACACCACCGCCGCCGCGTCATCAGTGGAGAGCGCGAGCTCGTCCAGGATGCCGGCGCAGGTGCTGGTGATGTAGCCCAGCGCGCGGGCGCCACCCTCGATTTGAGTCAGGCGCACCGGACCGACACCCCGGACCCCGGACACCTGCGCCAACGTGGAGAAGGGCGCCGTCGCGCGGTGGCCGACGAGGTTCTGGGCGACGTCACTGGGGAGGTAGGCGTCCAGCGTGGACACAGACGCCGTGTTGACGAAGGTGAGCAGGCCCTGACACTCCGGGGCTACGTCCACGTCCGTGGTGGTGAGCGGCGCGTCCTGGTGCTCCGTGGACTGAGAAGACGGCTCGGACTCAGAGCCGGTGGGACCACATCCGACCATCAGGCTCGCGGAGAGAAGGGCTGGAACAAGACGACGCATCGAGGATGCCTCCTGGGGGTACGGCGGGGGACGAGGCTCCATACACCAGACCCCTGACTCGCCCAGCATCCTTGAAATGATGAGAAGGTCGTGTTCACAAGAAAGTCATCATCGCGCTTGTCCATTGCCGAGGTTGCGCCCATGCCCGCCGAGCCGTTGCCCGATGTCCGCACCTTGCTGTCGCGGCTCCCCGCCTGGCACTTCCGGTTGCCGGAGTACCGCGCCGCGCCCGTGGAGGGGCGCGCCGTGACGTGTGACGCGGTGCTGTATGGCACCCTGGGATATGCGGACGAGACGTTGTTCCTCTACGGCTACAACGTGGGGGAGGACGAGCACTGCTTCCTGTACGACACGCCGTGGGACGAGACGCACCGGGCCTACGCCGGAGGGCAACCTCCCGAATGGTATGACGGCCTCCAGATGCCGCGTGCGTTCCAGGTGCGTCATGCGGTGGCGGAGCCCTCCCGGCACGAGATTCTGGACCCGCTGCTGAAGGTGATGATGGAGCGGGCGCTCCGCTACCTGGGGACGCGTCCCGCCATTCCCAGGCTGCTTGCCGCGGGCGCCACGGAGGTTCTGGGCGACATCCAGGAGTGGGACGCGAGGCTGCGCTTCCTCCGGCGCGGGCGGTATCTCTTGAGCGCGGGCGCGCCGGAGGCCTCGGGATGGACGCCCGTCGAGGCCCGCTTCGGCGGACTGGCGGGGAGCGGGAACACCACCTATGCGCACTACCACTATGACGTGGGGGCGACGGGCTACGTGTTCGCCGTGAAGTGCCAGCCGCCCCTGGCTCGGATGACGCCGAGCGACCATGCGCCCCAAACCTCCCGGAAGGAGCGCCGCGCCCACCTGGCGCTGGCGCGCCGCCAGGAGGAGGGCTTCCGGTTGCTCACCCCCGGTCAGCCGCTCCAGGTGCGCTTCAATCCGGCTGACCCGGGGGAGCATGCGCTGGGGACGCTCGACCTCGCGCCATCCACGGCGGCGTATCAGCTGGAGCCCGTGGTGCTTCCGCGGTCGAAGTAGGCGCGCATGGGCTTCGCCGTGGGCGGCTCTTGGAGCCAGCAGCGCAGCCCGTTCGGCGTCGGCGTCCTGAATCTCGATATCCTGCGCTTCGGCTCCTCGTTCTGACGAGGTGGCCCGCGCGTGCGGCGGCTAACGCGCCGTGTTGCCCACGCTCGCGCGGGCCCTGTCGCACTCCTCGCAGCCCGCGCCCGCCGGGCAGAGGAAGACGAGCGGGTCGGCCCGAAGGTGCTCGACCACGACGTTCACGATGTCGCGCGCGTCGGCGAGCTTCGCGTCGGCGCGCCCCACCTTGCCTTCGCGCAGCAGTCCGCGGGCACGAAGCCAGCCGTCGGCACGCTGGAAGCCCTGACAGCAGTGGTCCGTCTCGGCGATCTCCACCGTCCGCGCAACGCCATCCACTTCGACGACACACGGGTGGGTGACGGAGTACGGGACGGGGGCCAGGGCCTCCGCGAGGTGGATGGTCGTGTTCTCGCCCTGGGTGACGCCGAGCAGGAGCACCTGGCCGCCCAGGTCATGTGCCCGTCCCACCGGGCTGTCGGGGCCATGGGGGGGCGAGAGCGGCTGCGGGCGGCAGATTTCCCGAGCATGGGGGCCCACGGCCGCGAAGGACCCGCCTGGGTGGGTGCTGCGCAGGACGCCGGGCTGGCGCCAGAAGAGCTCGGCGGTGATGCCCATTCCTTCGGTGGGCGTGGTCCTCGGGTCGAACACGCCCTCGCCATCCGTCATCGTGGGCATGACCAGGGTTCCCTCGCTCCCCAATGCCTCACGCAGTGCGTGGATGAGCTCGAGCGGGCCGCCTTCGACCGGACGCACGGCCTTGAAGGACGTGTGCACCACGAGGACACCACCCTCCCGCACGCCGAGGTCGCGGAGTTGCTGCACCCATTGCTGGCTGCTGACTTCGCTCATGGGCCGGGTTATGCCGCGTCCACCAGCCCGCTCGCAATGTCATGGTGCTGGAGAGAGGCGACGCGCGTGTCGAACCGGTCCGAAGACGTCGAGCGATTCATGCAGGAACTCGAACACGCGCGGAGGGACGAAGTCGAAACCCTGCGCACCGCCATCCTGTCTGCCCATCCGGGCATTACGGAGCGCATCAAGTGGAACGCGCCAAGCTTCTGCTTCCAGGGCGATGACCGGGTGACATTCAAGCTGAAGCCCAAGGACTGCGTTCAGCTCATCTTCCACCGGGGCGCGAAGGTGAAGGCGGCGCAAGGCTTCTCCTTCGAGGACACCAGTGGCCTGTTGCAGTGGGCCGCCCCGGACCGCGCCGTCGTCACGCTTCGCGACCTGGCGGAGGTAAAGGCGAAGAAGAAGGCGCTGTGCCAGGTCGTGGTCCAGTGGATGGAAGCGACCTCTCAGTGAGCGCGCTGGTGTCGAGGGCCAACCGACACGGGGCTTCCAGTCAGCGCCCGGAAGCCCCGCCGCGCTCCTCTTTTCAATCCGCCGGGCTGGGCGTGAGTCCGCGCATCGTCTGCTCGTCCCGCCCCAGGTCGAAGCGGCTGATGATGGGGTAGTGGTCGGACGTGGTGTACCCGTAGCTGGGAATGGCCGGGCGGAGTACGACGGTCGAGTTGGGGATGTGGTCCGCCCAGAGTTCGTTGGTGACGAGCTGGTGGTCGACGAACGAGACGCGGCTCGCCATGCTGCTCGCGCCCGCTAGCGACAATGCCTGGGTGCTGAAGGTGTAGCTGGCCGGGGCGTTGACGAAGCCGCGGTAGGGCGTGTCGTACCGGGTTCCGGTCTCCGGGTTGGTGGCGAACGACACGTCCACGTCGTCATTCCAATCCCCCACCACGATGGCGCGCTGCGTGGGCAGCCGGAGGTCCAGGTAGCTCTTGAGGTGTCCGGAAGCGGAGGCCCTGCGCGCGTAGTCCGACGCGGTGGCGGCGGCCTTCATGTGGAGGACGAAGGCCGTCACGTCCATGCTTTCGTCCCCGCGCTGGATGCGCAGGTCCACCCGCAACGGAGGCCGCCCGCCGAAGTCGTAGCGATGCTCCGTGAGCACGACTTCCGCCCGCATCACCCGCACGACGTCCGACTTGTAGAGGACGCCCACCTTCTGGTCATTGGCGGAGTAGTAGCCGGTGCCAGCCGTCACGCGCCGGGTGTCGTCCGCGAGGAATCCGTCGTAGCCCGGCAGCCGGGCCTTGAGTTCGTTGAACTGCGCCGAGCTGACGATTTCCACCACCCCCCAGAAGTCCACGCCTGCGTCGGCGATGACCGCCTGGACGTTGGCCAGTTGCAGGGGTTCATTGTTGGGGCCGTTCGCCACGTCTCCAAACCACTCGATGTTCCAGTTGCCCACGGACAGCGGGAATGCAGGCGGCGGTCCTCCATCCGGATTCGCGCCCGGGCCACGCACTTCCAGCTCCAGTTGCCTATCAGCCGTGGCGCCGTGGGCGTCCTGGACGCGAAGGGTGAGGGGATGGGTGCCGCGCTCCTGGGGAAGCCCGTTGAGCACGCCCGCGGACGAAAGGGAGACACCCGGCGGGAGCGAACCCTCCGCCACGGACCATTGCAGCGGAGGCCGCCCACCCGTGGAGGCGAGGACGTGCTCGTAGTTGACGCCCACGTCCGCGGCGGGAAGCGCGTTGCTGGAGATTACGGGCCGGGGCCACACCTTCAGCGCGTACGTGTGCGAATCTTCAGCCCCGTGGGCATCCCGCACGCTGACGGTGAGCGCGTAATCACCGGGCTCGGTGCCGGGGCCCGTCAGCCGCCCTTCGCCCGTGTAGAAGGAGAAGCCCGGAGGCGGCGTCACCAGGTAGTGCAGCGGCGGCGTGCCGCCCGACGCCGTGAAGACGGTTTCGTAGGCGACGCCGACGGTGGTGGGTGACAGCTCGACGGGCGGCAGTTTCGGCCCGCCGTTCATGTCGCCTCGCCCCTCGGCGCAGGCGGACAGCAACGTGAGCAGGGTGAGCAATCCCAGCCATGGGAGGAATGGCTGGCGTGTGGTGTCGAAGGTGTTGCTGCGACTCATCCGGTTCCCCGTATCGTGTGTGCGCCACTCCTGCCGGCGCGGCTTGTTTCGGGAACAGGCTCATTCACCCGCAGGGTGCGTGGCTTCACCCAGGGCGCATGCTTTGGTCACGAATGCATCACGGCCCGTCCAGGAGCCAGTCGCGGACCGCGAGCAACCGGGCAGAACCCGGCGTCGTCCGCCGACACCGCGCGCGAAGTGTTGCACGTGCTGCGCGAGAAGTAGCCGGGGCCTTGCTCAAGTACGAACAGCACGCACGAGCCCGAGCCGGCGAAGCCCTCGGATGACCCACCACCCCAGGTCCAGCTCGTGCGCCTTCTGGCCCATGCGCGCGGAGCCTGGGAAGGCGTGGTGGTTGTTGTGGAAGCCCTCGCCGAACGACAGCACGCCAAGCACCCAGATGTTCGTACCGCTCTCCGACGCGCCCGGGAGGGCGTAGCGCCGCTCTCCCCAGACATGGGCCGCGTAGCCCACGGCCCAGTGTCCGAGGATGCTGGTGGCCGTGCGGGCGCAAACGCAGAGTGCAACGGCCTCGGAGCCCAGCACCGCGAGCACCAACCCCGCCAGCCCGAGCACGTGGAGCGGCCACGTGCGCTCCAGGAAGCACAGCCACGGGTCCGTCAGTACGTCTGGAGGAAGCCGCGCCAGGGCCCGGTCATCCGCGGGCTCGAAGCGCAGGTGCAGGTTCCAGCCGAAGTCGCGGGCCATCGAATGCCCATAGGCGAAGTAGGGCGGGCAGTCGGGACGGTTCTGCCAGTAGTCGCGAACCGCGTGCAGGCGTGCCCACGACAGGGGACCGCCAAGCCCGCTCAGCACGAACAGGTACGCGAGCACGCCGCGTGTGAGAGGGCCCGCCTCGTAGGTGCGGTGGATGACGCCGCGATGCAGGCCCACCGAGTGCCCCAGGCAGAGCGTCGCGAAGGTGAGCAGGAGCGACACCGCCACCGTGGTGGGCGTCGCCGCCGCGAGCCCCACGGTGACACCGGGGATGAGCATGCCCCAGAGCCACAGCGTCCGCGCCGCATCGAAGCGCAAGCGGCCCACCTCGGGAGGCAACAGGGATGCGGTGCTCGCGCGGGGCTCGCCTGCGCCTTGCCCGTTCAGGGAGACCTCGGGATGTCCCAGCATCGCGGTATTCATCGCGTCACCTCTCCCGCCTGGGCACGCGCCGGCTCGCCGAAGAGCGCCTGTCGGCAGAGGGCGTCCGCGCCCAGGACCATGCTTCCGGCGCCGGGCAGCCGGAGCAGGAGCGACGCAGGGGGCAGCAGGCGCGCCAGCAGCGACACCAGGCCCTCGGTGGCGCGCTGACGTGGGCTCTTGTCGAGCAGCCACCACAGCACCACGGCCAGGTGCGCGACGTAGAGCAGCCGGCCCAGTGCACGGGCCACCGTGGCGTTGCCCGGGACGTCCGCGGCGCCCGCCACGGCGTCTTCAAAGACGGCCTGGACCCGCTGCCGGGAGAACGCCGTCTGCGGCGCGAACAGGCCGTCCTCTTCTCCGCCCACGAGCACGGGAATCAGCGCCTTGAGCACCTCGTGGTGCGGCCCGAGCACGCCAAGGCTGGCCCGGAGCGCGAACAGGAAGCGCTCCCGCCAGGGGCCGGCGGGCAACGCCTCGGCGTGCGCCGCATACGTCGAGGACAACTCGTCGTACAGCGCCAGGACGATGGCGCGCTTGCTGGGAAAGTACCGGTACAGCAGGCCAACGCTCACCCCCGCCTTCTTGGCGATGTCCCGCAGATGGGTGGCCTCGTAGCCCCGTGCGGAGATGAACCCCAGCGCGGTCGCGTACAGCCGCTGGCGCGTCTCGTGGCCCTGCTCCGTCCGGCCTCGGGGACGTCCCCGCTTGGGCCCATCCGTCGCTCCGGCCTTGTTCCGCGTCACCATGGCCTCCCCCTCTATTCCAGTGAACCTGTTCACTGAAATGATGTCCGGGGTGAGGGGCGGGCGCAAGCGAATCGCGTCGGGGCCCGCAGAACTTCAGGGAAATCCATTCGTTGATGGTTGCTGACTCAGACACCCCCAAGGTCTGGCGAGTGGTGTTCGCCGGCGCTCGACGAGGAATTCACCGATGAAAAAGTGGGCTGTTGCCGGGATGCTGATGTGTGGAAGCGTGACGTTGTCCGCGGGGTGTGGAAGTGAGACCCGACCGGTCGAGGTCATCTCCTCTCATGTACCAGGAGAGGTGGCTCTGCTCATTGAGAGAGAGGGCGGCTCAGGGCCGTATGTCGAAAGCGCGGCCGAGCATTTCCGGCTCGTCGTCCCCTCGGGTGAGGTCCTCAAGGCGGTGCGTTGGAGCGCCAATGCGGGAGCCCTGCAGCCGGATTCGGAGCGAGTCACGTGGACGCTGCCCACGGAAGGAACGGCGTCCTTGTTCGTTTCGGCGGAGACGGCGTCAGGAAAGAAGGCGGAGGGCACGTTCCACTTCAACGTGGTGGCTGCGCCGCTCGCGCCCAGCACGGTCATCGACACCGGTGCGGACGTCACGGGCCGCGTGTGCGAATTGGTTTTCGATGCCTCGGGCCGGGGACATGCCGTCTATACGAACGACACCCGTAATTCCCTCTGGTATGCGACCTGGGACGGCACGACCTGGGTGACCGAGCAGATAGACGGCCCGGGGCTCAACAACGTGGGGACCTTCACGGCGAACCCCGTGTTGGCGGTCGACCCGGGGACGGGGACTCCGCACGTCGCGTATCGCGAAGGCGCGGGGCAGCTGTCGAGCGCGCGGATGCGCGTCCGTTACGCGACGCGCGTCAACGGTGCGTGGGTCCGCGAGGATGTCAGCGGCCAGGAGACGACCCAGTTGGGCATCGCGCTCAATCCGGCGCAAGGCCAACAGCCTGTCATCGTCTTCGGCAACGGTCAGACAGGGAGCTTCCGCATGGCGGCCCGCACGGCGGCCAATACCTGGAGCATCCAACAGCCCGACGTCGGCACCTCCATCCTCAATGGTGAACCCGTCTTCAGCGCGGACGGGACGCTGTACGTGGTGATGCAGCAGCGCACCACCAGCGTCTCGACACACTTCCTTCATGCCATCCAGGGCGCGACCACCGCGTCCGTCCGGCTGAAGACCATGAATCTCCCTTCTTGGAGCGCCATGGTCTGGGGGCCGGGTTCTCACCTGTACGCCCTTGCGAATGTCATCCGGGAAGGGGAGTGGGGCGCCATCGACGACATCACGGTGGCCACGCCCCTCTCTTCCAGTGTCGTGCAGGGCTCACCCGTCAGCTACACGTATGACGCCTCGGACCTGGCCTATGGTGGAGGCAAGCCCGTGGTCGCCTTGCGCCGTGGAACGGCGCTGGAGCTCAGCACGACGGATGCCCAGGGGTTCTGGACCTACACCCAGTTGGGCACGGTGGAGGACGGCACGCGTCCGAGCGTGGCCATCCGGCCCACTGATGGTGTGGCCCACGTCTGCTACCAGCAGGAAGGGAAGGTGCGCTTCCAGTAAGCGGAGCGCAGGGGGCGGGTGAAGGTGCGCCCCTTGGCCCACGTCCGCGCCATCCCACATTCTTGGGTTGAGGGAATCCGGAATGCCGCCGCGTCAGAGATTGAGGCCCTGAGAGGGGCTGATGTCATTTCGTGCTCCAGCCGGGAAGTCGCAGCGGACTGGAGGCTTCTGCACGGAGCCTGTCTGTCTTGTCTGGTTTGGAATGACACAGGGGTGGAACGGGAACGCCTGGAACCTCGATTCGGTCCAATAGACAGGAGGCCGGTGGCTCGCGGCCTTCTTGTCTGGATTGAGCCTGGGAGGATTCCATGAAGAATGGCCATGGACGTTGGTTCGCGTGGATTGCTGGCGTGGTGCTGTTGGTGGGATGCGGCCCCGCCGACGGAGAGGCAACGCAGCCGGGCGAACCGGTCGAGGAGGAATCCTCCCCGCCAGGGATTCCCGCCGAGTATCTCGGCGAGGGCGAGGTCGAGAGCTCCGCCATCTGTTGCAACGTTAAGTGCAGCGGGACCTGGTACGGGCCCTTTCCCTCCATCAAGTACGACCTGTGCGCGAAGTACGGCAGGTACTACTGCCCGCAGAAGAAGCTCACCTATCAAGGGCACGCCTGGCGGAACTGCTAGCCATTGGGGATGTGCAAGGACACGTGAGGGCTGAAGCCATGAGGAATCAAATGAAGAGCACGTTGCCGCTGTGGATGGGGGCGCTGTTGGCCGTGGGGTGTGGTGGTCCGCTGCCCGAGGAGTCGCAGGAGCAGCAGGAGTCCATCGCCATTCCCGAGCAGTACCTGGAACAGGAGGAGCCCAGCACCGAGGGTGGAACGGTCAGCGCCCTCAGGGCCTGCTGCTTCATCCGGTGCTCCGATAACGTCTGGAGAGGTCCCTATCCCAATGTCGTGTATGGGAACTGCCGCAATCACGGAAAGTACCAGTGCGCGAAGCGGGGGCTGGGCTACGTGGGTGCGGATTGGAAGGACTGCTAGCACGTAGGTCGCGGGGCCTCTCTCTAGTCCAGCAGAGAGGGGAGAGAGGCTTCCGCGGGTTCCTGATGCTCAGGGCATGTGGAGCTTCAGGACGTACAAGAAGTCCCGCTCGGTGCGGCCTCGTCCCAGGACGAGCCCATCCTTCAGGATGAGAATCTCTTCCATCGCATCCGGGAAGCAGGCCCGGGGAGTGGTGTCCCGCAGCAGGTGGAACGTGACGGGGCCTTCGCCCAGCGTTTCCCAGTAGCGCCGGGACACGACGTCGTCCGTGGGGACGCTTCCCGCGAACTCCGTGCGCAGTTCGCCCGTGGCGAGGTCGAAGACGCGCGTGTGCATGTCATTGGCCAGCGTGACGAGCACCTCGCCGCTCATCGCGACGGAGAAGGGCAGGGCCGGGTGGGGAAGCTCATGCAGGCGTGCGCCCGTCCGCACGTCGAAGACCCGCACGCACTCATCCAGGCTGCAGGCCGCCACGCGCGTGCCGTCCGCGGAGAGTCCCAGGCTGATGACGGGCTCCGGACTTACCGTCAGGACCTGCTGGGCACCGGTGGGTATCGTGATGAGCGCGAGCTCTCCCGATGCTCGACCCACGGCGATGAGGGGCGCGCTGGCCGCCGCCGCATAGGCGGGGGAGGGGTCGACCACCGCTTCGGTGTTGACGACGACCTTGCCGCTCCGGACCTCGTGGACGTACACGCGTTCGCTGGCCGCATGGCCCGACACGACACAGGTGCCATCCGGCGTGAAGTCCACCCAGGTGATGGGACCACCAGGTCCGCGCAGCCTGTGCAGCAAGGTGCCGTCCGCCACGCGCCAGAGGTGGACCGCGCCCTCTTGAATGGCGGCCGCCAGCAGCTGTCCGTCGGGAGAGAAGGCAATCGGCAGTTTGTCGACGAGGCGCGTCTGGGCCTTCGCGGCCTGGTCGCCAGGCGGCGCCAGCAGGGGGCGCGCGGGGGCGAGGCTCCGCGCGTCGAGCAGCAGGATTCCCAACTGGTAGCGCCGCTCGTGGGAGGACAGCTCGGGTTGGGCAAGCCATGCGCCGTCGGGACTGACCTTCCAGGTCTGCGCGTAGGCAGCCGGAGCGCCGGGAGGCAGTGCCGTGGCCTGCCCCCGTGAATCGATGACGCGCGTCTCCGAATGCAGGCGTGTGATGCCCCACGCCCCTTCGGAATGTCCCCACAGGTTCATGACGCGGTCTTGTTCGGCCAGTAGGGTGGGGCTGGGGGCCGCATCCAGGTCGCTGACATGCGTGCGCCCATTCGCCGCGGTCAGCGCGAAACGCTTGCCGGACGGAAGGAAGGCGGCGCCGCGCTCACGGCCGTCGGAAGGGTAGGGATGCGCCCGGAGCACATCTCCGTTACTCGCGTCGAGCAGCTCCACCCGGTTGAAGGCGAGGGCGCCCAGCCGTGCGCCTTCGAGCCAGGCGACCTGGGAATAGGGGCCCTGGCCCAGCGCTCCGGGCACGCGCGTCCAACCTGCCGTCTCCACCCGGATGAGGCCGTCCATGGAGGTCAGCACGAGCCATCCGCCATCCGGGCTGAAGGCCACGGACGAGACGGAGGTGGTGCTGCGGATGCGAGCGGTCTGCGTGCCTGTCTCCAGGTCCCAGATGCGCACCGTGTCGTCCGACGCGCCTGATGCCAGCCACCGGCCGGAGGGATGGAAGGCGACCGTCAACACGGACTGCTCGTGCCCTTCGAGCGTGCGCACCACCCGGCCCGAGGCCACGTCGAACAGCCGCACCCTCCACCCAAGGTTCGCCGCGGCGAGCCAGCGGCCGTCCGGGCTGAAGGCCACCGACGTCACCTGGCCCTCCTGGCGCGTCATGGCGTGGAGCAGCGCGCCCGTCTCGACGTCCCAGATGCGCGCGTCGTGGTCGCGTGAGCCGGACGCCAGCCGAGTCCCGTCCGGGCTCCAAGCGACACTGCGCACCTCGCCCTCGTGTCCCGCCAGTTGATGGATGAGCGTCCCGGTGGCCACGTCCCAGATGCGAACATTCCGCCCATCCTCCCAGGAGCCCGTGGCGAGCCACGCGCCCGAAGGACTGAAGGCCGCGCACAGCACCTGGGCGTCGTGCCGCAGGACCTGGTCATTGCCTTCCAGCGCCCCGGGCAGGGGCCGCAGGGATTCGACCCAGGATACGCCCCCCCGCGTGGCCCACTGCCCCCGCCAATGCTCCGCCAGCTTCCAAAGGTGCGCTTCCGCGTGGCTCCAGGGCCCCGCGTCCGTGGGCGCGAAGTGCGGAGCGGTGTCGGGCGCGTCGAACCAGCGCAGGCGGTTGTAGAGGCATTGGAAGAGCGTCTCGGGGTGCGCCCGGAGAAACGCGGCGTCCTGCGCGAGCGCTCGCCGGAGCACCTGCAACGTCCTGGGGCTGACCGACAGGCTTTCGCTTTTGTGGATACGCGCGTCCGGCGGCGTCCCGGCGAGCACCTCGTCGAAGGTGGCCAGGAGCGCGTCCAGGCCACGCTCCGCCAGGAGCCCCTCGAGGGTGGAGAGTTCGGTCAGCGATTCGAGGGACGGGGAGGTGTGGGGCATTCGCGGCTCGGGTCGTTTGGGCCAACCCTACACCGTGTCAGGCGCCGCGTTCGGCAACATCCTTCTCCTTGAACACGTTCCGCAAGAGCCCCGGAGGCAGGGTCACGTTCTCCGACGGAGGATGCCTTGGAGGAAGCCTCCGCGCTCGCTAAGAAGGCCGGGCCGCCAGGCCGGAGGCGGGGACAGGAGACTCCGAGGGCATGCCCCCCGAGCGAATCAACCGCGGTGATGTGTTCTGGGTGGAGCCCGACGACTCACGAGGCCCGGTCCCCAGCTATTCGCACCCCCACGTGGTGGTCCAGGACGACGTCTTCAATCACTCACGCATCACGACGGTGGTCGTGTGTGCGCTGACGTCGAACCTGCACCGGGCCAGCGAGCCGGGGAACGTGCTGCTCGAAGTGGGAGAGGGAAACCTCCCCAAGCAGAGCGTCGTCGTCGTGTCGCAGGTGTCCTCGGTCGACAAGTCGCGTCTGGGAGAGCGAATCGGGTCGCTGTCGGACGCGCGGGTGGAACAGATTCTTGCCGGTCTGCGCTTCCAACAGGTGTCGTTCTTCAGGAGGCCGTGAGATGAGCGCCCGCATGACCTGCGTTCCACGGCGAAACACGCGACCATGAGCGATGGCCGGACCTGTGGCTACGCGTGGTGGCGCCACGAGCTCCGCGTGGGGGACCACGTGTACTCCCAATACGAAGCGAGCGGGAACGGGGGACAGTTGGTCATGGTGGTCCCCGCGCTGGACCTCGACGTGTCCATCTGGCGGAAGTTCCGTGAGGAGCTGTTGCCCCAGTTCATCATGGGGGCCGTGAAGCCCCGTAAGCAGGCCTGGAGACCCCTGGTGATTCCGAGGGGTTCCGCCGTTCTTCGAAAAAGAAGCGCCTGCCGTGAAGGGATTTCTTCCTCGCGCCTCTGAGCTGGCGGAAGGAGGAGGGATGACCTCGAAGAGTTGCGATGTGTATCAGCTCGCGCTTGAGATGAGCCGCCACGGTGCTCTCGACGTGCGGGAGAAAGAGGAAGCGGAGCAGCATTCCGCGACGTGTGCGGAGTGCCAGCGGGCCCTGGCGCTTTCGGCGGAACTGGACCAGGCGCTTGGCTGCGTGAGCATTCCGGCGCCGCGCCACGCGGAAGTCTCGCGGGCGCTCGCCAAGGACCGCTTCTGGCTGAAGTACGGCCCGTGGGTCGCGCTCGGGTCGTTCGTGGGGCAGGGCGTGTTCCTGGGCCCGCTGTTCGCACCGGAGGCGCCCCTGCGGTTGTGGGCCATTGTCTCGGCGGTCGGAGTGCTCTTCGCGGGTGGGCTCGCCTTGACGCTGCGCGGCCTTCAACGGCGTGCCGTCGAAGCGGCCAGTGTCGGTGTGGACGCGTGGATGGCGCAGCGGCGGGCGCGCATCGGCACGGAGCTCAAGGACCTGGCCACCCTCCTGTGGCTCTTCCCGGCGATGTCGGCCGTGATGGTGGGGTCGGCGTTTCTGATGCGCGACAAGGGGCTCCTGGGAGTCGTCACCCTGCTGTTTGCCGCGGCAGTGAACCTGGGCATGACGGTCTACCTCGCTCGGACGCGCAGGCCGAGGCTGCTGCGCGAGCGCGCCGAACTCGAGGTCGCGCCGTGACGCCGCGCGTGCCTTTCGATGAAGAGGCCCTGCGGGCCGCCGCGGTGTCGGGCGACGCCGCCGCGCGAGAGAATGTCATGCGCCATCTTTACGAGGCGCTCAGCGGGAAGCTGTACGTGCTCTGCCATGGAATCACCCGGGACCCGAGTGATGCCCAGGATGCCGTTCAGGAGACGTTCCTCTCGATTCAACGGGCCCTGCCGCAGTTCCGGGGGGATGCGCAGCTGTCGACGTGGGCCTATCGCATCGCGGTGCGGGCAGCCGTGGCCGCGAAGGCGCGGCGCGAGCGCCACCGGGGCGACGCGGTCGACATCGAGATGGCGGACCCTCGGGCGAGAATCGAGGAGACCTTCGAGACGCGGGAGCGGAAGCGCAGACTCGAGGTGGCGATGAGGACGCTCTCGCTGGAGCACCGCACCGTGCTGTCGCTCTTCGCCGTGGAAGGCCTGTCACACGCCCAGATTGCCAGCGTCCTCGGGATTCCCGAGGGCACCGCGTGGTCGCGCTTGCACCTGGCGCGCAAGCGGCTGGCGGCGGCGCTCGAATCCACCGCCCCGTAGCCTGGGGCGCTCCATCCACGTTGTTGTTCCATCCCGCAGTCTCATGACCGCGGAGAGGAGACGGTCATGTTCCGGCCCGCAAGCCGCTGCATCGACGTCTAGCCGAACTCCATGCGTGACGTTGCTTTCATTGCCTTGCTGGCGGTGGGTACAGTCCTGACACTTCGTCGTAGCGAGGTCAGGCCACTCACGGAGCAGGTGCCTGCGTCGTGTTTTGAAAGGGGGCTGTGGCGTAGGCTGTCCTGATGAAAATGAACCCCCGAGGATACCTGGCGTTGCTCGCAGTCATGTCCTTGAGCAGCCTGGCATGTGGTGATAGCGACCCCGAAGAGGCCGTGACGATATCGCAGGGGGTCTATGGGATGACCTCCTATGTCAATGACGTGTGTTCCTCTGGATGTGAGCGCGATCCGCGATCGATGACCTTGCTGGTCAAGTCCCTGCCCCAGGACACGGACGTGGCTTCCGTGACGTCGAACGAGGACGGCTTCTACGAAGTCGCCCTGGCCTTGGGTGACTATCGAATCTGCACGACGTTCGGGCGTTGCACCGACTTCTCGGTTGGCAACAATGAAGTGGTTCGCCTCGACTACGAGATGTCGGTGGGGCCGGGGTGGTCCAGGTAGGAGTCTGAGCAGAGCGCAGCCGAGGGCCGGCGGCTGCGGCGGGTCCCTTCCGGCTGGACCCTCAGCGTCAGCCGTGATTCATGAGTGGCTTCCGTCTCGCGCTCCAGCGCCTGCCGCCGCCCATGCACTCCGCCGACGAGCCGACAGTTCCCCGCTTCTGGCCGTTCATGTTCACCCTGTTTGTCGGGTCGTTCATGTCGGTGCTGAGCTCCAGCACGATCACCATCGCCATTCCCGAGCTCCAGCGGCACTTCGGGTCGGAGCTGTCCTCGGTGCAGTGGACCCTGACGGGCTTCATGCTCGCCATGGGAACGAGCGCCCCGCTCACCGGCTATCTGGGCGGACGCTTCAGCTTCAAGTGGGTTTACGTGGCCAGCCTGGTGGGCTTCCTCGTGGCCTCCGTGCTGTGTGGGGTGGCCTGGGACACGCGCTCGTTGGTGGCCTTCCGGTTCATTCAGGGCGCGTTCTGTGGCGCCATCATGCCGGTGACGATGACGCTCATCTACCAACTGCTGCCGCGTGAACGGCATGCGCTGGCCTCGAGCCTCTGGGCCCTGTCCTCCATGCTCGCTCCTGCCTTCGGCCCCACGCTGGCGGGCTGGCTGATGACGCTGGGCAACTGGCGGTGGTTGTTCTTCATGAACGTGCCGCTGGGCCTCGCCGCCGTGGCGATGGCGGTGCGGACCGTTCCCTACTACCGCCTGGAGGTCCCGAAGGCGTTCGACTTCCCCGGGCTGCTCACCGTCATCACCGGAACGCTGGCGCTGCTGATCGCCTTGAGTCAGGGACGGGCCTGGGGATGGACGGATGCGAAGACGGTGTCGCTGGCCGTGCTGGGGACGGTGTCAGTCGTCTACTTCGTCGTCCGCCAGCTGAGGACGCATGCGCCGCTGCTCGACCTGCGGGTGTTGGCCAACGGCCGCTACGTGGTGACGTTGCTCATCTCGAGCATCATCACCATCAGCCTGTATTCAGGCGCGTTCCTCATCCCGTTGTTCCTCCAGGAAATCCAGGGCGTGACGCCGCTGAAGACGGGGTTGATTCTCCTTCCGGCCTCCCTGGCCATGGCGCTCCTGATGCCCCTGGTCGGACGCATGTACGGCAAGCTCGGGCCGAGCACGCTCATGACGGCGGGCGTATTGCTGATTGCGGGCGGCACGTATGCCTTGAGCCGCCTGACGCCGGACGTCTCCCACACCTATGTGCTGATGTGGATGCTGGTCCGGAACGTCGGCATCTCGCTCTCCATCATGCCGGCCAGCAACGCGGGCATGGAGCAGCTTTCCCGCGAGCTGAGTGGCCACGCCTCGGCCATCAGCAACTGGCTGCGAAACGTGTTCGGGGCCTTCTCGATTGCCATCTTCACGTCGCTCCTCTCCACCTTCGCGGCCCGGGAGGCACAGGTGCTCGCGCGGAAGGGGATGACGGAGCGCCGTCACATCGAGGTGCTCTCGTTTGTGACGGGCATCAACCACGTGTACCTGGTGGCCACGGCCATTGCCCTGGTGGCCGTGCCCCTGAGCCTGATGGTCCGCAAGCACGTGCGCGGGCTGGAGGCCTCCCAGGAAACTCGCTAGCGGGCGTGGCGGCGCTCACGCGCCAGGCGCCACCAGTCCTGTGATGTCGCGCGTGATTCGCCCCTCCAGGATGGGCACGCAGTCGCTCGGGCGCTCCGGCGTGAAGCGCAGGCCCTGGTCCTTCGCCCGGCGGATGAAGCCGTCGAGCGCATGAAGGGACGCGTTGGGGATGTCATGCAGGACCATCAGCGTGTGGGGCTGTGCCGCGCAGTCCGCCAGCGCCCTCTCCGGCCATCCCGTGGGGTCGAGCCAGTCGCCGGGGACGCTGTTCCAGAGGACGCACGAATAGCGGTGCCGGACCAGATGGTCGACGGCGCGCTGGCTCAGGAGGTGTGGGCCCAGCTTGCCGCCACCCCCGAAAGGCCGGAACCACTTGGGGGCGGGGACGAGCGGCGCGAGCAGCGCGTCGGTGGCCGCGATTTCCGCCTCCACCGCGTCCGGGCGCGGGTCCTCTCCCAGCGGGATGGCGTGGGTGAAGGAGTGATTGCCGATGAGGTGCCCCGCGTCCCGAGCACGCGCGACAAGGCACCGCCCTTCCTCCGTGACGAGCTGCTTTCCCAGCACGAAGAACTGCGCGGTGATGTCGTGCGACGCCAGGACATCGAGCACCCGAGGCGTCACCTCGGGGTCGGGCCCGTTGTCGAACGAGAGCGTGAGGAGGCTCACCGGAACACGTTGTTGGAAGCGCGGTCCCCGGCGAGCCAGCGCGCCAACTCCTGGTGGGCCCTGGCGCGGCGGGCCTGTACGAGCTCGGGCTTCACGGCGTCCGGGCTGTCGTAGGTGAACTCGACAATCATCCCGTTGGGGTCCTTCACGTAGAGCGAGCGGCAGTATCCGTGCTCGAGCACGTACATGCCAGGCTCCGTGTAGCCCGCGGCCCGCAGGCGCTCCTCGATGCCGCGCTGGGTTTCGAGCGTGACGTCCAGGGCGATGTGGTGGAAGGGCGAGTCCGGCATTTGCGGTCCGAACAGCTCCTGGTCCTCCTGCTTCTCGAACTGGAAGAACGCGAGCGCGCTGCCGTCCGCGAGCTCGAAGAAGGTGTGACAGTAGGTGCGGACGGCGCCGAACAGCTCGTCCGATTCGCACCAGGTCGCGACGAGGGGCAGGCCAACCAGCTCCTCGTAGAACTTCCGCGTCGCCTCCAAGTCCCGAGTCACATACGCCGTGTGGTGAAGTCGGCCGGGCAGTTTCGCTTGCGTGGACATTCGTCCTCCCTGGGGTGTGCTCAACGACGAGGGATTACTTCGCCGCCTGCGCGGGCGGCGTACCTGTATGCACGGGGGCTGCGTCGGCGATGGGGTTGCGCAGGACGCCAATCCGCTCGACGGAGACCTCGCACACCTCACCGGCGCGGAGGAACCGCGGCGGCTTGCGGGCGGCGCCCACGCCGCTGGGCGTGCCCATGGCGATGACGTCTCCCGGCTGGAGCGTCATGGCCTCGGAGAGGTCCGCGATGACGGTGGCGACGTCGAAAATCATGTCCGACGTGGTCGCGTCCTGGAGGATTTCTCCGCCCACGCGCATCTGGATACGGAGGCCGCGGGCGCCCTCGGGCAGCTCATCGGGCGTGACGAGCTCCGGGCCCAGGGGGCCCGTCCCGTCGAAGTTCTTCCCGACGGTCCACTGGTGGGTGCGCTTCTGGTAGTCGCGAATCGAGCCGTCGTTGAAGAGCGTGTACCCCGCCACCCACTCCAGCGCGCGCTCGCGAGGGATGTTGCGTCCGGGGCGCCCCACCACCACGGCCAGCTCGGCCTCGTAGTCGAGCTGGTTCGAGCAGGTGGGCACCACCATGGGCTCCTCATGGGCCAGGAGACTCGACGGGAGGCGCGTGAAGACCACCGGGTGCCGAGGCGTCTCGTAGGTGGCCTCCGCCGCATGCGCGACGTAGTTCAGGCCAAGGCAGAGGAACTTGCTCGGTTCGGGAACGAGCGGCCGGTAGCGGAACTCCGAGTCGGACAGTACCTGGGGGGCCGTCGCTTCCGACACGCGCTTCGCCAGGGCCGCGAGCGCGTCCGGGCCTCGCTCCAGCAGCGCGCGCAGTGAAGTCCCGACGGATGGGTCGAGCGCCGTCACATTCACCATCCCCTTGGCCGCGCGCACACCCAGCGCAGGCTCATCCCTCACCAGAATCGAAGCAATCCGCATGGTGGCTCATCTCCCTCGGCTACACGCCGCAGGCTAGCGGGAGCGGTGCTCGACCTCAATGGAATGTCGACAAAATGTCCTTTGCATCCAGTGTGGCGCCTTGTGTCAATTCTGTGCGGTGTCGTATAGGTCGTGTGTTTGTGAGGAGAACGATGGCTGCTCCATCCCGCATTCGTGGTCCGGTGCCCGAACCCACGCTCGCCTCGGCGGTCGTGGACCGGCTGCGTGGTGACATCCTCGATGGGGTATTGCCGCCGGGGGAGAAGCTTCGGCTCGAACACCTGGCGCCACGCTACGGTGTCGGGCGGACGCCGCTTCGCGAGGCGTGCTGTCGTCTTGCGTCCGAGGGGCTCGTCACCATCGTGGACCAGCGCGGCTTCCGGGTGGCGCCCATCTCCCGGGCTGACTTGCTGGACCTGACGCGGACGCGGCAGCAGATCGAGACGCTCGCGCTTCGCGCCGCCATCGCTCACGGCGACATCGCCTGGGAGGGCGAGGTGACCGCGGCCCTCCATCGCCTTCAGCGGCGGGCGCCTGCGTCCGGGAGCGGAACGCTCGACGACACCTGGGAACTCGAGCATGCGCGCTTCCATGCGACTTTGCTGAGTGCGTGCGGATCGCCGTGGCTTCTCAAGTTCCATGCGACCTTGTTCGACCAGACGGAGCGCTACCGCCGGCTCGCGCAGGCGTACGGCAAGGCGGGGCGGAGCGTGGAGGATGAGCACTCCTCCCTGGTGAAGGCCACGTTGGATCGGAACGCGGAGCGGGCCTGTGCGCTGCTGACCGAGCACATCGCGCGGACGACCGAGCTTGTCCTCGCGGGTCATCCGGGATTGCGCGCGGCGGGTACTGCGACTCAGGCGGCTTTGCCGACAAAAAACCGGAGCCCCCGCGCGAAGGATTGACGCTCCGTCCGCGGGCGCGTACTGGCTGTGGGCACCATGGTACGCACTTGCTTCGTCGAGGGTTCTGGGGGCGTTCGGCTCGCGGTGAGTGAGTCGGGCCCGTCGTCAGGTGCTCCAGCCGTGCTCTTTCTGCATGGCATTGCGCAGAGCCGCCAGAGCTGGCACGGCGTGCTCGACGGGCGGTTGGCGCAAGACCACCGCCTGGTCGCGCTCGACCTTCGGGGGCACGGTGACTCGGACAAGCCCGAGGGCGACGCTCCGTATGTGGACGGCGCTCACTTCGCGGGCGACCTCTCGGCGGTCATCGGGCAGCTCGGTCTGCAGAAGCCCGTGGTGGTGGCCTGGTCGTATGGCGGCGTCGTTGCCGGCGACTATCTCCGGCACCGAGGCGATAGCGAGCTGGGTGGCCTCTTCTTCGTGGCCGCCTCCGTCAGGACGGGGAAGCCTGCGCGAGCGTTGTTCGGGCCGGGGATGATGTCCAACGCGCGAGGGCTCCTATCGGAGGACCCGGCCATCTATGAGGCCACGGCGCGGGCGTTCATCGAGGCGTGCTCGGTGCAACGACTCGACGCATCTCGGGCCGAGGAGGCCCTTCGCGCGATGCTGCGTGTACCTCCGCATGTCCGCCGTGCACTCCTTTCACGGGTGGAGGACTACTCGGTGGAGTTGGCACGATGCAGCCGGCCGGTGGCGACGCTCCATGGCGAGCTCGACCAGGTGGTCCTTCCGGCCATGAGTTCGGAGGTGGTGCTCGCGTGCGCACGTGAGGGGCGGGGCACGTGGCTCCCTGGCGTGGGGCACCTGCCGTTCCTGGAAGCGACGGCGGAGTTCGAGGCCGCGCTCGCGGCGTTCGTGAAGGCGACGCGCGATTGATGCGGCGCCCACCTGGTGACCAGAGACACCAGGTGGTGCGTGCTGTCACCTGTGAGCGTGGCTCCATGCGTATTTCAAGTGACTGATTTTCTTGAGGTTGGATCGCCCGGACGCCTTCGCATGGCGCCCTGGGCAGTGGCATGTGTCCTGCTTTGCAGCGGGGTACGTCGCGCACAGCCGGCACGGTTGCCCCTCCAGGGCAGGCCTTCCTCTCGCCGGTCTCAAGGAGTCCGCCATGGCTATCTCGCTCCCCTCCCGTTCGTGCTTCTCCCTTCCCCAGGTGAGCACCGCCTATGCCCCGTCTGTCTCAGCACAGGCGCCGAGCGGGAAGGCCTCGCAGGCGTCACAGCCTCGGAGCGACGCCTGGCAGAAGCTCATGACCGACGCTTTCGAGCCCGCCGTGCGTGGGCAGGGCATCGACCTGGGCGGCGTGTCTTCCGCACCTCGTGCCGCCGCGACGTCCCATGTGAGCGACGCGGGCCCCGGCTTTGGCGCTCCGTCCAGCGGCGCTGTGTACAACGCGAGTCAGCCCTGGCTGAGCGTCAACAACGTGGGTGCACCCTACAACAGCAACATGCAGCTCATCTCCCCGGAGCAGAAGAGCCAGTTCAAGTTCACGAACATCTTCACCAACACCACGGGCCAGCCTCAGACCATCACCCTCTGGAACAAGGTGGGAGAGAAGGGCGGCCCGAACGATGGGCAGAACTTCGACAAGAGCACGCCGAAGACGTTCACGCTCCAGCCCGGACAGTCGCAGACGGTGGCATTCGACAACAACAGCAGTGTCGCGTGGTGCGTGTCGAAGGACGGCTCGGCGAAGCCAGGCGCGAACTCCGGGCAGACGTGGGGTGAGGCGACGTTCGGAAACGCCGCCACGGGGTGGAGCGGCTACAACACCAGTCAGATCAGCCCCGCGGGCCACAATGGCAACATGTCCATCTCCAACGAGGCCACCGGCAAGACGGTGACGCAGGCCAATGCCTGGCAGACGCCCTCCGATGACCCAGCGGGCCGCGACGTGGGTGTCCCCGCGGGGCCGATGAACCTGCGCACCGTCCTCAGTTGAGGGGCCGTAAAGTGCGCAGACCGCGGCGCGGGGCAATCGCCCGGTGGCGCACTCGCGCTTCATTCCAGGTGGGGGAGCAGCGAGGAGCCCCCACTTCTTCGGTTTCTCCTGGGGGAGATACGCTGGTGGCACCGAGGGACATCGAACATGAATGTGGTCGTGCTGCGGGGCTTTGCTCCGGCGTTCGACGTGAAGGCCTTCTTGAGTCGCTTTCCTCGGCTGGATGCCGATGCGGTCTGGTCGTCCGGTGAGAAGACGCTGTTCCAGAGACCGCACGGGGACTCGGACTTCGATCTGACCCTTGCCGAGGCGGCAGCGCGATTGGTTTCGACCTCGGCGTTCAGATGTCACTCGTGGCGCATCAGACCATCGTCTTCGGCATCGACCCCGCAGCGCGCAGCCGGCTCAACGCGGTTCTGTTCATCGGGATGTCCATCGGCGCCGCCAGCGGCAGTCTCGTGCTGGCCCCGTAGGGCTGGGTGGCGGTGACGGTGCTGGCGACGGTCTCGGCGCTGGTGGCCCTGCTGGTCCGCCTGGCGCCACGGGCCCGCGTGGCCCCCTGACGCCAGGGGGGGGCTGAGCGCATCACGTCGTGCTTGGTGCTCCCGCGCGTCCCAGTCGCTGGGCGAAGAAGGCGAGGATTTCGTCTCGCGCCGCGCGAGTGGGTTCCCCCTCCGCGTCGATGAGATGGGCTGTCACGACGCTGTGGGCACACCCGACGACTTCCGCGAAGAAGGGGGGAGGCGTCGGGTTCGCGGAGGACGCAGGCAGCACCCTGGGAACGAAGCGAGCTCCGAGCGCGGCCGAATACGCCTGGAATCGCTGCGCCGTGCAGAATCGGTCGCCCTCGAACCGATAGGCGAGCACCGTCAGGTCGTCACGTTCGAGGCGCTCCTTCACAGCGGCGAGCTCGTCAGGCGCCATCTGAATCCCGCCGGTATCGCTCAGGGGCAGCGACGGCTGACACACGACGGGAGCGAGCATTGCGCGTTCGAGCATCATGGAGAGCGCGAAGTTCCCCGTGAAGCACATCCCAATCGCGCCGACCCCCGGACCACCACACTCCTCATGTGCGAGGCTTGCCAGGGCACGCAGCCACTGCGTCACGGGGCTCGACTCATTCGCCGCGAACGCTCGGAACTCCGCGCTCACGCAGGCGCGTTGCAGGATGGCGCGCCCCTCCTCCGCGCGAGGGTAGGCACCGTCCCTGCCGAAGAGCGAAGGCATGTAGACGGTGAAGCCCGCGTCACGCACCCAACGCGCGAAGCGGGCGACGTGTGGGCTGATGCCTGGCATCTCGGCCATGACGATGACGGCGGGGCCGTGGCCGGCAACGTAGACCGTCCGCGTGGCGGCGTTGAGGGTGAGGGGGCGTCGGGCGAAGTCATCCAGCGGGTCGTCGGCCGTGGAGTCAGGTGTGGATGCGTGCATACCTGGACGATGCGGGATGTCCACCCCCGGCAACCAGTGGCGAGATTGACAATGAACGGGCTAATCTTGCCACCGTGATTACGCATGTCGTGTTCGATGGCGTGGCAGAGGGCTCGCTGGGCGTGGGGCTCGACGTGGTCGACACGGCCGCGCGACTCGTCGAGGCAGGGCTCGCCTCGGTTCCACGAGGCGCCCAGGTCTTGCGTCAGCGGGTGGTGTCGCTCGACGGTCAGCCGGTCCGCTCGGGGACGGGACGCTCCGTCTCCGTGGACGGCGCGCTGAGCCTCCGGGGTGTGAAGGCGGGAGACGTGTTGCTGGTGCCTGGACTCTCCGCGGCGAGCGAGCGCGCCATCGAGCGGCTGCTCTCGCGGACCGATGCGGCGCGTGGCATCACGTTGCTCGCGCGCGCGGCGGCGAAAGGCGCCATGGTCGCGGCCTCGTGCTCCGCGACCTTCGTTCTCGCGGCGTCCGGCCTCCTCGCGGGGCGGAGCGCGACGACGACCTGGTGGCTGGTCCCCTCGTTCGTGCGTCGCTTCCCCGGGGTCGCCCTCCAGCCGGATCGGATGGTTGTCGAGAGCGACGGCATCCTCACGGCGGGCTCGGCCTTCGCGCACGCGGACCTGATGCTGGCCATCGTCGCGCGGGTCGCGAGCCCATCGCTCGCGCACCTGGTGGCCCGCTACCTCGTGCTCGACGAGCGTGTCTCACAGGCCAGGTACATGGTGATGGAGCACCTACGCGTCTCGGACCCGGCGCTTCGTGCCGTGGAGCGATTCGTCGCCGCGAACCTGGGACGGCAACTGGCGCTCGATGAACTCGCCCGTGCCGCTGCCACCTCCACGCGTACGCTCGCGCGGCGGGTGCAGGCTGGCCTAGGCATGACGCCGCTCGAGTTCGTGCAGCGGGTGCGCATCGCTCACGCCTCCCACCTTCTCGAGACGACCCAGGCGTCGGTCGAAGAAGTCGCTGCCCGGGTGGGGTATGCGGACACCGCGGCGTTCCGCCGAGTGTTCCGGCGGTACGCGGGTGAGACGCCACGAGGAAGGAGCAGCAGTTCGCGCTCCCGGCGCTCACCGCTGAAATCGCGCGACTCACCGGCACCATGAGGGCTTTCGCAGAGATGTCCTGCCCCAGTGCAGCGGGTAGGGACTCCTCCTGCGCATACGGGCGACCTCCCTCCGCGACCCGTGCAAGGGGCCTTCCGAGCATGCGACCTCCTCGTCCCTCCCTTCTGCTGGTGGCCTTCGCTTTCGCCTGGGGGCTCCACGGGCCCAGCGCTCATGCCCAGGGGGCTCGTGCCTCGCTTCCACACCGCCTCCATCTCCAAGCAGTTCACCGCGTTCTCAATCCGGCTGCTAGAGCAGGAGGGCAAGCTGTCGCTGGACGACGACATCCGAAAACACCTGCCGGAGATGCCCGTCCATGAATGGACCATCACCATCGCGCACCTGCTCCATCACACCAACGGGCTACGTGAGCAGGGCGCATTGTTGAACCTGGCTGGGTGGCGTGGCGACGACCTGTACACCGAAGTGGACATCCTCTAGGCATTGACCCGGCAGCGCGGAGTGAACTTCGAGCCGGGCTCGGAGATTGTGTACGGCAGCGCCGCGGACACGCTGCTGGGCGCCATCGTGCGGCGAGTGTCCGGCAAGCCGCTGCGAGCGTTCGCGGATGAGCGCATCTTCAAGCCGCTTGGCATGGCCGACACCCATTTCCACGATGACCACGCCGAGGTGGTGCCCCGGCGGGCTACGGCGCCCGGCAAGGCGGTGGCTGGAGAATCAGCATGCCGCACATCGACCATTACGGCTCGACCAGTCTGTTCACCACAATCACTGACTTGCTGAAGTGGGAGCAGAACCTGCTCGACGCGCGCGTCGGCGGGCTGGAGCTGATTGCGGCGATGCAGACCTCCGGCAGGTTGAACGACGGCACCGGCACCGTCACCGGCTACGGCAGCGGCCTGCATCTGTCGGAGTATCGCGGGCTGCGAACCGTGAGCCACGACGGGATGGAAGCCGGCTACCGCACGGAGGCGCTCCTCTTCCCGGACCAGCGGCTGGAGGTCACGGGCGGGGCGCAGCGTCAGGTGGGCATGCCCACGGCATTCGTGCACATCGGCGAAGGCGCATTCCGCCCGGGCGAGTCGATGCACGTGTGGCGCTTCTCCGCCCCCGAGGGTGCCCCGCGTGCGTTGAGCATCCGGGCTACCTGGCCGGCCACGCGGGACTTCATCCGGGTGTCGGAGCCCCTGCCCTCGGGCGCTACCGCAGCGACGAACTCGACATGTCGTACACCGTGCGCATCGCGGACAACACGCTGGTGATTCGCTGGCCACGCCGGGATGAGGTCGTGCTGGAGGCCGTCGGTGGTGACCGCTTCATCGGCTCGCTCGGCGCGGTCACCTTCACGCGGTCGGCGACCGGTGGGATAGACGGGCTGAGGGGCCGCAGCCGTCGTTTGCGCCATCTGCGTGCGGAGCGAGTGGACCTGTCACGACAGCCGCCCGCCATCAGCACGAGTGCCCCGGTTCGGCCCTGACAGAGGGCCGGCAGCGCAAACGCAGACGCCCCTTTGGACTTCCCGTTACCGGTGCGCTAATAGTTGTTAGTCAATGAACTCGAGAATAAACAGCGTGGCTGGGTTGTGGGCCGCGGTGCTTGGCGCGCTCTTGCTCACGGGCTGCACGAAGGATGGTGCGCCGGAGGCCGGCACGGGGGCCGTGCTGCGGGCTGTGACCTCGCCGGTGACTGTGTCAGAGGCGGTGGCCATCACCAGCCAAGGCATGACGCAGAACGGCGCGGCGCATCGCAATCAGGTGCTGCTCGGGGTGTTCCAGACCGAGGACTATGAGGTCGAGGCCTTGTTGCGCTTCCCGCAGACGGGCGTGCCGGCTGGGGCGGTGGTGCAGAGCGCGACGCTGCGCTTCGCGGTGGAGACCTACACCAGTGACTTCTCGATTCGAGGCGCGTACGTGCAGGCGCCCTGGAACCTGGTGGCCAGCGGACTGGGATGGCAGTTTCGCGACGACGGGCTGGAGTGGGACCGGCTGGGGGCGGCCGGGCAGGGGACGGACCTGGTTGCCGGTTTGTCGTTCGAGGTCTCCACGTTTCCGGGCACGGTGAGCGTGCACGAGGTGCCACTCGACGTGGCGGTGGTGCAGTCGTGGGTCGACGACCCGTCGACCAACCAGGGCGTGATGTTGGCGAACTCGAGGATTGGGAAGGTGGCCAAGGTCTTCACCAGCCTGGCCACCCAGCCTGAGCGTCGGCCGCTCCTCACGATTGAGTACACCCCGCCTGCGCCGCGCAGCGATACCACGCCTCCATCCGTTGCAATCACGTCGCCCGCGGCGGGCGCGACGGTGCAGGGCGTGGTCGGCATCGCCGTGGACGCGAGCGACAACGTCGGTGTGGCCAGCGTGCAGCTGCGCATCGACGGCCGCGACCTTGACTCGACGCAGCTCGACACCCGCCTGTTCCGCAATGGCAACCATTCGTTGACCGCGCACGCGCGCGACGCCGCCGGCAACCTCACCACCTCGGCGCCGGTCCTCGTCACCGTCGCCAACGCGGTTGTCGACACCACGCCTCCCGAGGTGCAGGTGACCGCGCCCGTTGCGGGAGAGACGGTCAGCGGTCCCTTCACGGTGCGGATGAGCGCGAGCGACAACGTGGGCGTCACCCGGGTCCACGTCGAACTCGACGGCGTTCAGGTCGGCGCGGCGGACGTGGCCGCACCCTGGTCGGTGACGCTCGACACCGAGGCGCTCCAGCCCTATGGGCTCAGGCATCTGACCGCGGTGGCTTGCGATGCCGCTGGCAATGTCACCGTCTCCGCGCCGGTATCCGTCAACGTGAGCGCGCCCCCTCCCGACGTCACGCCGCCCCAGGTCCGAATCGTCGCGCCCGAGAGCGGCGTGACGGTGGGCGGTACCCTCCAAGTCAGGGTCGACGCCCATGACAATGTGAGGATTGCTGGCGTGCAGTTGCAGGTGAACGGACAGGACTTCGGGGGCGAAGACCTCAGCTATCCCTATTGGATCAACGTCTCCACCACCCTGCTGGGTGACGGCACCTTCCCGGTGACGGCGGTGGCGCGGGACCGCGCCGGCAACCGGACCACCTCGGCGCCAGTCATGTTGACCATCGCCAACGGGCCGCCCGTGGTGCTCGATATCCCGGTGGCGCATCCTCGGGTGTGGTTCACGGCGGACCGGCTTGCCCGGGCCCAGGCGTACTTCGCGCAGCACCCGTACACGCCCGTCGCGAACGTGCAAGCGCCCGAGCAGGCCATCGATGCGGCGATGCACTCGCTGCTCACCGGTACCCAGGCGTCATGCCGCGCCGCGATTGACTGGGCGGTACGCACCGAGATTCCCATCTCCGAGAACACGGTGTCGAGCGATCCAGCCCGCTGGTACGGCGAGGCGGTCATCCTCACCTACGACTGGTGTTTCGCCCACCTGCTTCCGGCGGAGCGCACGCTCCTGGTCAACCGGTGGAACTTCGCCATCGAGGCGCTCAACGCCAATCCGTGGGGCGGCATCGGCATGGAGGGCAACAACTACTACACGGGGTACTTCCGCAACGCGCTCCTGTGGGCCATTGCCAGCTGGCATGAAAACCAGCCGTTCGCCAACGAGCTCCTGCAGTACGCGATGAAATCACGCTGGGCCTTCTCGCTGCGGCCCTATCTGGATGGGCCGGGGGCGGGCGGCGCGCCGCACGAGGGCTCGACCTACGGCCGCCGGACGTTCGGCTACATGACGGTGCCGTTCACCACGCTGGGCCTGTATGGCCACGACATGTGGAACCAGACCGACTACTTCATGGCGTCGGTCTTCTGGTCCATCTACTCGACCACGCCGGGGCCCAGCCGGAGGGGCCAGTTCCAGCTGTTCGAGACCTTCCCATTCAATGACGACGAGCGTTGGCTGAACCGGTGGAATCCCAGCAACACCGCGCAGACGTCGCTGGGCAGCTACTTCGCCCCGCTCATCGAGGAGTGGTCGGACCAGCCCGTCGCGGGTTATGCCAAACGCTTCCTGGAGCTCACCGGCCATCCGATTGACGACCGTCTCATCCGGTACGTCTACAGCGACACGCTGGCGGCGGTGCCGTCACGTGACCTCGCGGAGTTGCCGCTCGACTACCACGCACCTGGACTGGGCATGGTGTACGCCAAGACGGCGTGGGCGCCCGATGCGACCCTGGTCAACCTGCAGTTCGGTGTGACGGCCAACGCGGGCCATGAGCACCGTGACTCCGGCAACTTCCAGGTGTGGCGCGCGGGCGAGTTCCTGACCCGCGAGACGGTGGGCTACGCCAACTCCATCGTCGGATACGCCGGTGGCGCGGCGGTCGACTGCGCATCACCCGTGGCGCACAACACGCTCTTGTTCGAGGGGCTGGGCACGGTCGGCTACTACCACCACGCGCCGCGAATGCTGCGCCTGGAGTCGTCGTCAGTGGCGAGCTACGCCGCGGTCGACCTCACCGGCGTGTATGACTTGAACGCCGAGTGGGCCCACCGAGAGGCCGAGGTCGGCAACCCGCACGCGGGCCGGGTGGTGCGTGAGACCTTGTTCGTGCGTCCGCTCGACACCCTGATTGTGTTCGACCGGCTCGAAAGCGCACGGGATGACGCCACGGTTGCCAAGACCTTCTTGATTCATTTCCCGGAGCCCCCGGTGCTCATGGGCAACACCTGGTCCGCGAGCAGTAGCGGGCAGCAGCTGCGGGTCAGTACCCTGGTTCCAGCCAATCCGGTCCGGCGAATCGTCGACGAGCGCGGCCCGGTGCGCGGCGATGGCACCTACCCGTACCCGGTGGGCCAGTTCCGTGGAGAGATTGAGACCCGCGGGGAGGTGGTGAGTCACTTCCTTCACGTCGTGCAGGCCAAGGCTGTGGCCGACAGCGCGGCGCTGCAGCTCACGCTCGACGAGACGACGACCGCGTACAGCGTGACGTTGAGTCACCCAACCCGCGGAAGCGCGGTGGTCCGCTTCGAGAAGGGGATTGAGAGCACAGGCGGCAGCTTCGGCTACGCCGCCAGCGGCGCGGCCACCCCGGCGCCGCTGCGCGCGGGGGTGCAGGGGATGACTGTCACTCCAAGCGGGCCCGTGTGGGGCCCGTGACGGCCTGAACCTGGCCCGCGAGCGACGACGTCCGCCTTCGCGGTGCGCAAGGTCAGCTTGGCGACCGCCGCGCTGCCCGCGACATCGACCTGGAGCACCGCTGTCTCTCGCTCGGGGCTCGGCTGCAGCCTCGGGCAGCTTGGAAGCTGCATTCAGCCAGGAGATGCCCCTTCCTGGGCTTGCATCAAGGCTTCCACCTGCTGCTGGATGCCCTGAAGCTGGTCGAGCCTGAGCTTCAGTGCTTCGCGCAGGGCGCGCTCGTCGGTGTGAAGGACCTCGTCATGCAACTCCGCGATGCTTTCAGACAGGCACGCGTGGAGGACGTGGATCTGCTGCTGGGAGAGCTCCAGGACCATGGGTCACCTCTCTGACAGCACAACAACGGAGACACGCCACCCTCTCACCCGAGGGCATGGGGGCGAACACGTGCACGACAGGCCGCTGGGGCCGGTGCTGCCGGACCTGAGGACTGGCGCGCAGGCGGTCGCGGTACACAGTGAGTGTAGTGCGTGCCCGCCCGCAGCCCAGGGGACTCCCGGGCAGGCAAGGCCTCGGCCTCCCCCCGGCGCTCCGGAGCACCGCGCGGCTCATGGGCCGCGCGGTGCGAGCTGCCGGGAGTGGCGCGGCGCCTCGGCATCCGAGGCGCTGCGCCGGTGCGACTACCGAAGCGCGATGAGCGAGGCCACGAGCAGGGAGACGACGCTCATGACCTTGATGAGGATGGCCACGCCAGGACCAGAGGTGTCCTTGAACGGGTCACCGACCATGTCACCGACGACGGCGGCCTTGTGGACCGCCGAGCCCTTCGCGTGGCCCGGCAGCTTGCCCTTCTCGATGAACTTCTTGGCGTTGTCCCACGCGCCGCCCGCGTTGGCCATGTAGAGGGCCATCGTGGCGCCGACGACGAGCGAGCCGGCCAGCAGACCCGCCAGCGCACCAGGGCCCAGCAGGTAGCCCACCAGGGGCGGGGCGACGACGGCGATGATGCCCGGGAAGATCATCTCGCGCAGGGCGCTCTTGGTGGCGATGTCGACGATCTTCTTGGGGTCCGGGTCCGCCTTGAGCTCCATCAGCCCCGGAATCTCGCGGAACTGACGGCCAATCTCCTCGACGATGGCACCGGCCGCGCGGCCCACGGCGAGCATTGTGGAGGCGCCCACCAGGAACGGGAGGATGGAGCCCAGCAGCAGGCCGACGATGACGTTCGGGTTGGTCAGTTGCAGGCTCATCTCCGGAAGGCCAGCGGCGATGCGCGTGTGGTTGACCTCGAGGTTGAAGGCGGAGAAGAGCGCGATGACGGTGAGCGTCGCCGAGCCGATGGCGAAGCCCTTGCCGATGGCCGCCGTGGTGTTGCCCACCGCGTCCAGCTCATCGGTGATGGCGCGGACCTCGGGGCCCAGGCCGGACATCTCGGAGATGCCACCGGCGTTGTCGGAGATGGGGCCGTAGGCATCCACGGTCATCACCACGGCGGTGCCGCCCAGCATGCCCACGGCCGCCAGCGCGATGCCGTACAGGCCAAGCGCCTGGTCGGCGATGTAGGCCACCAGGGCGATGGTGGCCATCGGGATGCCCACGCTCTCCATGCCGACGGCGAGGCCGCGGATGAGGTTGGTGCCGGCGCCCGTGACGGAGGCCTCCGCGATGCGCTGCACCGGCGTGGACGACGTGTAGTAGTCCGTGACGAGGCCGATGATGGCGCCGCCGAAGGCACCCGCGGCCAGCGCCACCGTGATGGCCTGGGACAGGCCGAACACCTGCATCATCACGAAGGACAGACCCACCAGGATGACCGGGGGCAGGATGAGGGCGCTGCGCAGCACCTGCGCGGGGTTCATGTGCTTGAGCGCGCGCGCGATGAAGATGCTCAGCAGGCTGACCACCAGGCCCACGGCGGACAGCACCAGAGGGATCACCACGCCCGCCACCTTCGCGCTCCCGATCGCGGAGGGGTCCACCACGAGGCGAGAGAGGTCCGCGGCGCTGGCGGTCAGCGCGATGGCCATGGCGGCGACAATCGCGGCCACCATGGACTCGTAGATGTCGGCGCCCATGCCTGCCACGTCACCCACGTTGTCGCCCACGTTGTCGGCGATGACGCCCGGGTTGCGCGGGTCGTCCTCGGGGATGTTCTCAATGACCTTGCCGGCGATGTCGGAGCCGACGTCAGCGGCCTTGGTGTAGATGCCGCCGCCCACGCGGGCGAAGAGCGCGATGGAGCTGGCGCCCACGGCGAAGGAGTGGAGGACGGGGGACAGCTGCGCATGCCCCTGGAATGCGTAGTAGACGCCGCCCATGCCGATGAGGCCCAGGCCGGCGACGGCGAGGCCCATGACCGCGCCACCGTCGAGCGCGACCAGCAGCGCGTTCGGCTTGGAGCCGGTGCGCGCGGCCTGCGCGGTGCGCACGTTCGCGTACGTCGCGGCCTTCATGCCGATGTATCCGGCCAGCAGCGAGAGGAACGCGCCGAGCACGAAGCTCCCGCTGGCGAGCGGCCCCAGCGCCAGGCCGATGACCACCGCGATGACCGCGCAGTACGCGGCGAGCACCTTGTACTCGCGGACGAGGAACGCCATCGCGCCTTCGCGGATGTAGCCCGCGATGCGGTTCATCGTCGCGTCACCCTCCGGGAGCGCCTTGACGCGGAAGTAGAAGAACGCAGCGAAGAGCAGCCCCACGGCGCCGACCACGCCCGGTGCGATTGCCCAGAAACTCGACTCGAGACTCGACAACTCCATCCAATCCTCCAGAGACGTCCCGGGAGCCTGACCTCGCCGACCGGGTCGCTCGTGTGCCGCGAAATTTGTACGGAGCGCGTATAGTTGATTTCAGCGCAATCTGGGAGTTTCCTAGGCGCGCCCCAGCAGGTTGGGAGTCCTACCAACGTCCTGGGCGGGTGCGTCACACCCTCCAGCGCCGGGCCGGTTCTCATGCGGGGCGCGAGTCCAGACGACAGGCGGGGCGGGTGGCTGCATCACCATGGGCCCCAAGTGCCCGGACTCACTCGCGATTCTACGAAAGATACGGGCCAGTACGTATTCAAGGCCCCGTCTCCACGGAGGCGACGCCCATGGCGCGGCCTTCTCCCGGGGGGCCCCGTAGGGCTGTGCGCTCAGTCCGGGGGGCGGAGGAGGGGGCTCTGGGCTTCTGTGGTAACGGGTCGCGGCATGAACGCACCGCACCAGTCCAGTCCACTCCTCGTCACGGCTTTCAATGGCCTGGTCGCTGCCTACGACCGCATGAACGGCAGTACCGCATGGACGTTCCCCGTTCCTGGCAAGTCGGTCCCAGGGATGCGCCCGCGTCCCACGCACGTGGAGGTGCGGGATGGGCGCGTGTACGTGTTCGCGGGCGGCTCCGAGGGCGTCTTGAAGAAGCGCGTCTTCCTCGATGTCCACGCGCTCGACTACGAGAGTGGCCGCCCCCTCTGGACGCAGCGCGTGGCGCCGGCTCATGCGCCGAGCTTCACGTCAGCGTCGGTGCTGGTGGAAGACGGGCAGGTCATCGTCTCGTACCAAGACGTCTTCGTCGCGTTCGCGGCGGATTCCGGCCGGCCCCAATGGACTCGAAGCAGCGAACATGGGGATGGAGGCATCTACTCGCTCCAACTTCAGATGGGGGTCCATGGCGCGCGGGCACGCGTGGTGACCTGAGCCCGCGGGCCCGCCTGGCACGCTCGGGATTGCCGGGTAGAGTTGCAAATCAATCTCAACGGCATGTGCTTTGTAGGTTCGCGTCCCCTGGGCGTGATGTGGTCGAACAGCTCGGGCATGGTGCCTTCGTCAGGGCTCAACGCGTCCGCGAAGTCCTGCCCTTGCGTGTCGTGGCCGGGACGTCTTCACCGGTGACGGCGCGGGCAAGCCGCTCCGCGTCGGATGTGGCGATTCCGAGTGAATCGAACACGCCGCTGACGAACATGTTCGCCAGGCCCTGTGCGAGCGCGCGACCTCGTAGTTGCTCCATCAGCGGATGCGAGGTGGGGAGCGCGCTCCCGGACCGGACGAGCTCCGACAGCGCCGGCCAGAACGTGTCCATCGAGCCCTTGAGCGGCTCGGGGACTTGCTCGTCCGGATGCGGGCCCGCGTAGTCGATGTACGCCGGGTCCGTCGCGATGCGGTACAGGGCCGGGTTCTCTGCGGCCCACCGGATGTACGCGACCCCTGAGCGTCGGAAGGCCTCGTGCGGGTCCGTTGTCCCTTCCGTCGCGGTGATGAGGGTCGCGTTGAGTCGGCGGTTTCCCTCCGTCGCGAGCGCGCGCAGCAGGGCCAGGCGGTCCGCGAAGTGCTTGTAGGGCGCGGCGGAGGACACCCCCACGCGGCGTCCGACTTCCGCGACGGTGAGCGCGTCGACGCCTTCCTCGCGAATGAGTTCGATGCTGGCTTCCAGCAGGGCGTGCTTGAGGTCCCCGTGGTGGTACGGGCGTGCTCGCGTCTTCGTGGCCATGCGTGAAGCCAGGGTAGATGGACAGGCCCTTGTTGCAAAGTAAGTAAGAGTCACTTACTTTGTGTCTCGACGCGGATTTCATCGCTCCAGGAGCAGCGGATGCGCAGCGCGAATGCCGTGAGTCCATTGTTGCGGTCCCTCTCCCGTCCCCATGGCTTCGAGCCGCTGCGGGTCGAAGGCCGGCTCCCCGAGTCCCTCCGGGGGACGTTGTTCCGCGCCGGACCGGGCCTCTTCGAGCGCTTTGGCACGCGAATCGCGCATGCGTTCGAGGCGGATGGCGCCGTGACGGCGGTGCGCTTCGACGGCCGTGGCGCGCAGGGCGCGAGCCGCATCGTCGAGAGCGCCGGCTACCGTGCGGAGGAGAAAGCGGGGCGGTTTCTCTACACGTCATCCGCGTCGTGGCTCGATCGGATGCGGGCGGTGATGAGGGACGCGGCGAAGACCACGGGCAACACCTCGACGTTCCTGTGGAAGGACCGGCTCTTCGCGCTGATGGAGAACGGCTTGCTCCAGGAGATGGACCCCACGACGCTGGAGACGCTCGACGCCACGGGACTGGGCGTGGTGACGGGGGCCTTCTCCGCGCACCCTCACCGTGTCGCTTCGCTGCGGACGACGTTCAACTTCGGGGTCCGGTATGGCCGGAAGATGAACATCGACCTGTACGCGCTGCCGGACGACGGGGAACCGTCGAAGCTCGGCACCGTGGAGGCGCCCTGGCAAAGCATGGTGCATGACTTCATGGCGACGGAGCGGCACCTCATCCTGTTCGTGGGTCCCGTGCAGTTGAATCTCCTGCGCGCCATGGTCGGCCTGGGAGATGTCACCCAGCTCTTTCGGTGGAGGCCTGAGCTCGGGGCGCGGCTCATCGTCGTCCCGCTCGATGCCATCCATTCACCCCGGACGTTCGAGCTCGACCCCTTCTGGCTCTGGCATTTCTCGAACGCCTTCGAGGACGCGGACGGTCCATGTGTCGACTTCTGCCGCTACCCCGAGTTCTCGCTCGGGGAGATTGGAGAAATGGAATCGACCGGGCCCCTCCCATTGCTGACGCGTGTGCAGCTCGACCTGAAGTCCGGCACGACGCGTGAGACGAAGCTCTTCGATGTTCCCTGCGACTTTCCTCAGGTGCATCCGCGACTGCACGGCGCGCGGCACGGCACGGTGTTCGCGCAAACCGAGCGGAACGTCGCGGACCGGAACATCCTGGGGGTGACGCGCATCGACCTCGACCGGGGCAGGAGCGCCGAGTGGGTACTCCCGGCCGGGCATGTGCCGAGCGAGCCCGTGCTCGTGCCGCGCGAAGCGTCACAGGACGCCACCTTCGTGCTCGACCTCGTGTTCGACTCGACGACCGACCACTCCTACGTCGCGGTGCTCGACGGCGAGCATCTCGAAGACGGTCCGCTGGCGACCGTTCACTTCGACCAGGCCATTCCCGTGACGTTTCACGGCAGTTTCGCCGCGATGTGATGCCCTTCAGCGCAGGGCGGCGCCGCAGCCTGGTGGAGCGAGGTCAGAACCTGCTTCAGCCCGAGGGAGAGCTGTGCCCGGCCGCTCTTCTGGACGGAGCGCTCATGGATGGCCTCCCGCTGGACAGCTTCGCGCGAGAGGCCAATCCATGGCCATCAATGAGCAACGGCGACTGCCTGCCGCATCAAGCCGCGGCGTGGCGGACTACTCGGAGTACTCGTAGCTGTCGACGAGCTGCCAGTTGCGGTTGTAGACGTAGCGCCGGGTGAACCAGCCGCTGTGGCAGCTGCCCGTGTTGCTGGCCTTGTAGCCATAGACGAAGCCGTTGTGGACGCGGGCCTCGATGCTCGGGTAGCCGGGGGTCTCACAGGGCTGGGTGACGCGGACGGCCTGGTAGGCGGCCTCGGCGTAGACCTGCTCCTGGCCCTCGAAGTCGTAGCGGGAGTGCACGCGCTCCGAGGTGAACGTGGCGAGCGCGCTGGCCTGCTGGGTGTTGGTCTGCGTGAGGAAGGACTGCAGGTGGGCGAGGGTGGTGGCCTCGGAGGTGAGCGTGCCGGTGAGGCGGTGCACGGCGCCGTCATTGTCGGAGAGCGCGGCGCGGATGGAGGCGATGCCAGCCGGGCCCTGGTAGACGGCGGTGTCGCCCCAGGTGAAGCTGAGGGCGCCGCCAGCGCTGTAGGCATTGAGCGCGCAATCGCCGTTGGCACCGGCCGTCTCGACGACGATGATCTTGCGGAGGCGGTGCTCGGGGTTCACGAGCGCGATGCACTCGTTGCCAGCGACACCGTCGTAGTTGGCGGCCGGGAGCACGGCCTCGACGATGTTGTGGACGCGGAACAAGGGGTCCGTGGCCTGCTGCTCGATGGACTGAACCGCATCCGTATCAGTGTCCGTCTCGGGACCGAGACAGCCAGCGGTGAGGGAAGAAGCGACGAGGAAGGACGCGAAGCTGAGGGACGTGCGCATGGCGGCGGAAGATAGCACGCCAGTTTTGCCCGTTTTAAACGGTAATAAGTGTTCCGATACGGAAAGGACAGATGCCCTGTTGGAGCACGCGGGCGGACGCTACATGCCTCTGGGTATGTGAAAAAATTCAATGACTGCGTCCGGCCGTCTCCTGTGGATTGATACAAATTTGTTACGCAAAATAGCCGGATTGCTCGATGAGGGCATTCGCGGCCCCAGGCAATCGGATAGCCAACGTAGTAGCCGATGCATGCAGGGCTCCGTGAATCCCCCGAAGGGAGTCACCAGCGTGAATCACGGACTGCCCATCTCATCGCGGCTCGGAATGAACCGATGGCGTTGGCCTAGAAGTCTCGAATCGAATCCATCACCGACACCAGGGCCTCTCGATTGAGCGGCTCGGCGGGAGTCCCTTCCGTCGACCGGAGCTTTTCATCCACCGCGTCGAAGATGCCCACCAGCGCGAGATAAATCTGCTCACGCTCCTCGGTGAAGATGATGGTGTTGCGGGCATCCAGCTTGTTGAAGCCATCGGTGTAGGCCGTGACGATGGGGGTGAGCGCGGACACGAGGGCGGCGGGGGCGCGGTCCCCTTCGGATACGGCCTTGAGCGCGGCCGACCGCGCCTGGCGGTACAGCGCCGCGGCCTTCTTCGCCTGGGCTGGACTGATGTTGTCGGCCCCGTCCCAGACGCGAAAGGGGTTGTCCAGGTTCTCCGCCAGCCAGTCGGCCTTGCGCGGCTGTCGCACCGACAGGTCCAGGCCCTCGCGCGCAGCGGCCTTGAATGCTTTCTTCACTTGGGCGGCGACGTCCGCAGGAATGCTCGTCAGCCAGAGCATTCCCAGGTGGGGGAGCTGCTCCGGGCCGGGGAACTCGTCGGGTGACATCCCGAACATGTCGCTCAACGTCAGCAGGGCCAGGGCCGGGAGCTTCGCCAATTCGGCGGTGTTCCTCAGGAAGCCCGGGGCGCCCCAGATGCGCAGCTCCGTCAGGTTTGGGAAGCGCCGCACGATGCGCGAGGCATCCACGTCGCGCGCGGCCGCCACATGCAGGCTGTCCAGTGTGTCCAGGCCAGACCAGGGCTTGTCCGGAGCGTCCAGGCGCAAGGTCAGCCAGCGCCCATCCGCCTCGCCGTGAATCTTCAGCGCCGGGTCGGGCTGGCCGAGCAGGGACAGGTGCTCCAGTCCGTCGTTCAGATAGAGCTCGTGGACGCCCGTTACGTCGAGCGTGAGCTGGGTCAGTTGGGCTCCCCGCAGGTCGACCCGGCGCTCACCATGCTTGAGCACCTCTGATTCATAGACAAAGGGACGGCGCCGGATGAAGTCGAACAGGCCGGGGATGGGGGCGGCAGCATTGACAGACGTCAGAATCGGCAGCGCCTCGAACACCGACAGGTCAGACGCGGCGGCGAGGTGCTCCGTATCCAACTGCTGCGTCGAGCGGAGTACCTCCATGTCGCCGACCGTGAACAGCACCCGGTTGTCGGGTGCGGCGTCCATCTGCTTGAAGAGATCGCGCTGCGCCTGGGGGATGGCCTCCCAGCGGCGCTGATTGTAGAGGTCGCTGCCGGATGGCCAGCCGCCGTAGCTGTTGACCTCCTCGTCGACGAGGGGCGGCCGGTGGCCCACCAGGGTGTAGCCCCGGGGGACCTCCGCGGACGCCCAGACATGGTCGCGGCGGTCCTTCCAGAAGAAGAAGTTGAAGTTGGCGGGGGCCATGGCCGCCACAGCGGCGGCGTCGGGCAGGGAGGGGCCCACCCAGTCCAGCGCCAGCACGGAGGCCAGCTCGTCCTTCCCCTCGACCTTCAGGGCGGTCACCTGGACCGCCGTGTAGGCGTCAAGCCGAGGGGTGTGGACGACGAAGATGTCTCCTGGCGTGGGCTTCATGGTCGACCGGGTCCGTAAGAGGGTTGGTTCGGACCCAGTCTAGGCCATGCGCCGCATCGCTCCCTCGTTGTTTGAGGGGGAGGTGCAGCGACGGAGCGCCGCCCCTCCAGACTTCAGCCCGCCAGGGGCGTCTGCCGCGCCTGCGCCTCGCGCAGCCACGCCACCGTGTCGCTCAGTGTCTGCCGGTGGCTCCGCGGCCGGTAGTCGAGCTCCTCGTGGCTCCACAGCGTCTTGAACCCCCAGTGGCACGTCGACATCTCGAGCACCACGGGGTCCGGCAGCTTCTTGAGCGGCACGTGGGAGCCGAGCTTCGCGAGCCCGTCGACGACGAGCGTCGGCACTCCGGGACGGTTCACCCGGATGCCGGCGACCTCGCCCACGCGCTCGAAGAAGGTGCGCAGGGGCAGGGTGGTGCCGGGCAGGTGGTACGTGTCCCGCCAGTCGGCCTTCTTCGCCAGCACGGCGAGCGCATGCGCCACGTCCCGCACGTCGGTGAAGGCGATGCCACCCGTGGGGATGAAGGGGAGGCGCCCGTTCAGTACGCGGGCCACGTTGGTTGTCGAGCGGCCCAAGGTGTCCCCGGGGCCGAGGAGCACCGGAGGCCGCACCACCGTCATCTCCACGCCGAGCTGCCTGGCCAGCTTCCGCGACTGTTGCTCGGCGAGAATCTTCGACAGGTAGTAGGGCCACCGGCCCACGAGCGCCTCGGCGTAGAGGGAATGCTCGTCTGCCTCGATGGTCGGATGGGAGAAGCAGCCCACCGTGCCTGACGTCGACACCAGCACCAGCCGGGCGTCGAGCGCCTTCGCGGCGCGCACCATGGCCAGTGAGCTGTCGATGTTGAAGCGCACCATCTCGTCGGCGTGCTGCCGGCTGTGGTGGACCATTCCCGCGGAGTGAATCAGCACCTTCACGCCCTGCGCCTGGGACAGCCACGCGTCAGGGTCGAGCGGCGTGCCCGACACCTGGGCCACCGGGCCCGGCAGCGGCGAGCGAACCAGCGCCACGGCGTCGTCGCCCAGCGTCTCCAGCAGGTTGCGTCCGAGGAACCCACTGGCTCCCGTCACGAGTGTCTTCACGGCTGAACCCCGCGCCAGGCGCATGCTTCATGGAACCGCGAGAGCTCCGCCGCGTTCGGCCCCCACTCGAAGTTGTCACCCGCGGGCTTCACGATGTCGCGCGACACCAGCGCCTGCACCACGCCATCGAGGTGCGGCCGGTGCGTCACCGCCACGGCCTTCAGCTCGTCGGGCGCGCGCACCTTCGTCGCCTCCTGGTAGTCGCGCACGACAGGCTCGAAGAGCGCCTTCACCACGGCGTCGACGCGCGCGTCGCTCAGCTCGGCCAGCGGCGTGGCGCACCAACGGTAGCGCGACAGGTGGTCCTCCAGCGCGGGATTGCCGGGCTGCCGGGCCAGCACGTCACCGGCGAACCAGTGCTGCCACTGGTTCCGGAGCGAGTGCGCCAGCGCCGGAGACAGGGGGCTGGGGACGGGCAGGTCGCTGTCGAGCACGCGGCCTCCGCGCCGCTCGATGGCCTCACGCAGCCACGCTTCATCCACGCCCGGAATCGGATTCTCGGCGAGGAACGTGCGCAGATGGAAGCTGCTCACCGTGGTGTGGCGCTGCAGCTCGGCCATGAGTGTATGGCTCAGCGCGCGGACGTCGGTGTCGGGGTTGAGCGCCAGCGGCGCGCCACACGACAGATGCACACGGCCCAACTGCACCTGGCCCCGCGTCAGCTTCGTGAGCCACGACAGCACGCCGGTGAGCGTCATCTTCGGACGCGGCTTGCCGGACAGCTCCTCCGACAGGGACGCCTCCTCCGGCAGCCGGTCGTAGGAGATGGCGATGGGCAACACGACGAACTGGCGCTTCGTGTTCTGCAGCGCGCGCAACAGCCCGCGCTTGGGCGGCAGCATCAGCCGCGCGCGACTGCGCTGCCCTTCGACGAAGAACATGAGCGAAGCGTTCTTCTCGGTGAGCCGGCGCAGCTCCTCGCCCAGCTCCGGCACCTCGCGGCCCACGCCGCGCTTGATGAAGAAGGCCTGCGAGTCCTTGAGAATCGGCCCCACCACGGGGATGCGGCCGAACTCCTCCGCGGCGGCGATGTGCGGCATCGAGATGCCCAGCTCCGGGTGCTGGAAGCACAGGTAGCTGGTCAGCAGGAAGTCGAAGTAGCTGCGGTGGGTGGGCGCCAGCACCACCAGCGTGCCGGGGGGCACCTGCGCCATCGCGCGCTCGAACGACGGCCGGTCGAACGTCACGTCGCTGGTGCAGTGGCGGAACGTCTTGCGCAGCGCATAGCCAAACACCTTGTGCGTGGTATTGCCCACGCCGCGCTCCTGGACCCACGCCCGGTCGCCGCGCGCGTCGTCGTGCTTTGGCCCGGCGAAGGACACCTGGCTCTCATCGCGCGACAGCAGGTGGCGGTACATGCCCTCGTTCACCACGCGCACGTACTCGAAAGGCTCGAAGCCGGGGACCTCCAGCGGCGTGCTGCGCACGAAGTCGAAGGTGTGGTGCGTGAAGTACGCGAAGCCCTCGTTGAGGTACTGCACCTTCTCGTCGGCGCGCACCAGCCGGCGGTGGGCCTTGGCCTGGCCGAACAGCGCGAGCGCCGCCTTCTGCAATTGCACCGGCAGCTCCCGGCGCATCAGGTCGACCGCGTCGAAGCCGTGGTCCTTGCGGCCGACGAACATGTCGGGCGCCTTCACCACGCCGGGGCGGTGCTTGAACCACTCGATGGTCGACGCCGCGGCCATGTCGATGCGCAGCGCGCGCTGCACACCCATGGTGGCGTGAACGATGGGGACGGCCTGGTCGGGCTTCGGCATGGGGCCGAACACCGAACGCACGACTTCACTGGCGACCACATCCACCGGCACCACGTCCAGGCGCACCGACGGATCGGCGTTGAAGGCGCGCACCACGCCCAGGCCGCTGTACAGCAGGCAGCCCGCGAGCGCCGCCGGGCTGTCGAGCCAGGCCGGGAAGGGCGTGCGGTGGGCCGCCGAGACGATGCTGGGGCGCACGATGACGACGGGCAGGTGGCCGCGGCGTTCACAGATGAGGTGCTCGGCGACGCTCTTGGTGAGCGTGTACGTGTTGGGGTGGCCGGTGAGCTCCAGCCACTCGCGGCCGTCGCCCTGCGCCACCTGGAAGGCCTCGTAGAGCTCCGCGGCGGGCTTGGGCAGGTGCGCCAGCTTCTCTTCGATGGGGCCGGGCCGCCACACGCTGACGTAGGCCGTCGACACGTCGACCATGCCCACCACCTTGGGGCACGTGCGCGCGAGCTCCAGCACCGACAGCGCGCTCCGGATGTTGGCCGAGGTCGCCTGCGCCAGCGGCAGGTCGAACTCCACGCTGGCGGCGCAGTGCACGACGTGCGTGACGTGCTGTCGCACGGCGTCGGCGTCGGCGGGAGACAGGCCGCAAGCGGGCTGTTCGAGGTCGCCGCTCACCACCGCGACGCGCTCCGTCCAGCCAGCCTGGAGGCGCGAGAAGCACTCGGCCTGCGCCACCTTCGCGAAGCGCTCCGTCGCCGAATGCACGCGGCCCTGGCGGTCCTTCGACTCGCGCACCAGCACCGTGACGCGCTCGACGCCCTGCGCGAGCAGCGCCTCCAGCACCACCTTGCCAACGAACCCCGTGACGCCGGTGAGAAATACGTGGCGGGACATCAGTGCGCCTCCTCATCCGGGGTCAGGGCCACCGGGCCGTTGATTCCGCAGTTCGACGCGCCGAAGACGTTGTCGGGGTCGATGGCGGCCTTCACCTTGCGGTTGAGGGTCAACGCGGCTTCCGAGTACACCTCGGGCAGGAAGTCGCGGCGAATCTTCCCGACGCCGTGGTGATGCGACAGCGAGCCGCCGGCGGCCAGGATCTCCTCACGCGCCGCGTGCTCGAGCGCCGCGTACGCGCCCACCGGGTCGCTGACGCCGCGCGCGTAGAAGCCCAGGTAGAAATAGATGACCACGCCCGTTTGGTAGACTTGCGTGAAGCGGCCGGTGAAGAAGACCTTGCCCGGCAGGCCCAGCGCGGCGTGCTCCTTCTCGACGCGGCGCTGCACGCGCTCGTAGAGGTCCATGGCACGGCTCCACGGCACGCTCGTCTCGAAGCTCTCGGCGATGGCCCAGTGCTCGAAGGTGAGGTCCCGGATGTACGCGATGCCGAAGGTCAGCTGATAGCCGCGCTCACCGTTGGCGCCACCGCCCTTCATGCCGCCGTGCTCCGAGGCGATGCGGTACACCGTCTTCTCCTGGAAGGCGACCTCCTCGCGCGAGCCCTCGAAGACGAGGGTGGCCACGGCGAGCTTGTACGGGTCGAAGCCCTTGAGCTTCGTCACCACGGCCTTCTCGAGCTCGCTCTTCACCTTCGCGGCCAGCCCGTGCTTGGCTGGCTTGAGCGCCTGGCCGAAGTGGAACTGGGTGTTGTCCATCACCCGCACGCTGGCCGGCACCGCTCCCGACTGCTGGAGCGCGTAGAGGAACGAGAGGCCCGTTTCGAGGTCGGGGAAGATGACCGAGCCGTAGCGCTGCACTTCGGGAAGCGGGAACAGCTTCACCACCGCCGTGGTGACGATGCCGAAGTTGCCCTCGCTGCCGAACATGTACTGGCGCGGGTTGACGCCCACGCTCTCCCGGGGGGCCTGACGCGGGCGTTCCACGATGCCCTGGGGCGTGACGACCTGCATGTCGAGCACCAGGTCCTCGATGTTGCCGTAGCGGTTCTTCTTCATGCCGCTGGCGTTCGTGGCAATCCACCCGCCGAGCGTGGAGAACTCGAGGCTGTCCGGCTCATGGCCCATGGTGAAGCCGAACTTCGCGAGCTCCTCCATCAGGTGGCGGCCCGTGGCGCCCGCCTCGATGCAGGCCATGCGGTTGACGGGGTCCACCCACAGAATCCGGTTCATCTGCCGCATGTCGACGGCGATGACCAGGCGCTCCTCGGAGAGCGGGATGCGCAGTGCCTCCGTCACATTGGTGCCGCCGCCGAAGGGGATGACACAGGCGCCGTGCTGGGTGGCGACCTCCACCAGTCGCACCACCTCATCGTGGCTGCGCGGGAAGATGACGAGGTCGGGCACCCGGTCCAGCTTCCCGTAGCGGATGGCCCAGATTTCACCGCCGGTGTGGCCGTGGCCACGGCGCAGGCGCTGCTTGGGGTCGTCGGTGAGCTGCTCTTCCTTCAGGAACTCGCGCAGCGCCGCTACAAGCTTGTCGTTCTTCTTCGCCGCGGGAATCTCGGGCGGGTAGTGCGGCTCGTTGCGATTGTCGTACCCCAGCGGCGAGGCCAGCTTGCCGGCGAACCACGGCATCAAGTCTGGCAGCGCGACATTGCTGATGTTGTAGCGGGTGCCCGTGAGGACGGTGCTCCCGTCGGGCTTCACCACGAAACGCGTGTCGGCGAAGCCCCAGCCCTCGAGTGATTCCTCGTCCTTCGACGCGGCAGGCGTCGGCGGCGTGAAGCGCGTGTCTCCGGAGGAAGGCGTGGGTGACGGGCTGCCGAAGCGCTCGCTCACCTCGTTCAGCGCCACATTCCCAAGACGGCGCATCAAACCTGATTGTTTAGCCATGGTCACTCGCAGTCGTACACAGGGCCCTCTCCCCCGTCAACGCGCGCGGGTTACGCAGGTGCGCACTGCGTTACGCGATTTCGGAACCGTGAGTCTCGTAAGTGGGTTGTTTCCGAGACCCGAAGTCTCGTAAAGGCGTGTCATGCGGACGGGACGACCCAGGGACGAAAAAGTGCGCCTGGCCATTCTCACGGCGGCGCAGGAGTTGGTGCTGGAGAAGGGCTATGCGGCGGTGACGACCGCTGACGTGGCGGAGCGCGCGGGGGCTGGGAAGCAGACCATCTACCGTTGGTGGCCGGGCAAGGGGGCGCTGGTGCTCGACGCGTTCTCCGAGTGGGTGAGTCAGGCGCCCCGTATGAGCCGGCGCAAGCCTTCCCTGTCCTCGACGCTGGTGGAGTTCTGCCGGGGGGCCTCGGAGGCGGCGCCCGTGCTGCGAGCGCTGATGGCGGAGGCGCAATTCGACGAGGACCTCCACCGGCGGCTCATCGCCCAACTGGTGCGCCCGCGGGGTGACGAGCTCCGGGCGTGCCTCGCCGACCGCCGGCCCGCCGACCGGGAGCTCGTGGTCAACGTGCTCTCCGGCCTGGTGTGGCAGCGCCTCATGCTCAATGAGCCACTGGACGCACGTTTCGTGCGCTTCGCGCTGCGGGTGGTTCAGCGCATCTGAGGCGGCCGGCTCTGTTGGGGGCAACCGGGGAGGCGTGGAACGCGGTGGCGACTCGGGGTCCGCTTGTGCTAGCTAGCCGGAGCCACTTGACGCTCCGATGGCGGCCGCGACATCTCGTTGCGACCGTAGGGTGTCCTCGAGTGGCTCCGCCAGGCGTGCGCCTCTCGAGCATTCACCACGTTGTTGCTGGAGGCTCACATGTCCTCGTCTGAACTTCCCGTTCTCAAGTTCGTCCTCACGAACTACAAGAACTTCAACGCGCGCGCGACGCGCGATGCGCTCCTGTCCTACTGGGAGCACGTGTCGAACGGTGGCCGGATGTTCTGGAGCGTCGCGGGCGCGATGTCGTCGGCGCAGCTCGGCATCACGCTCGCACCGGCCATCCGGGAGGGGCTGATTCACGGCCTGTCGGTGACGGGCGCCAACATCGAGGAGTCGCTCTTCCGGCTCGTCGCGCATACGGGGTACAAGGACTTCCCCGAGTACCGCTACTTCACCAAGCAGGACGACACGCGAATCCTCGAGGCGCGGATGCGCCGGGTCACCGATACGAGCATCCCCGAGGACGAGGCGTTCCGCGCGGTGGAGAAGATTGCCGTCCCGATGTGGAAGGGCGCGACCGAGAAGGGCGAGCGCCGCTTCTGGCACGAGTACTTCTACGCGTTCATCCAGGCGCTCGACCCCTCCGCGTATGAGGGTGACCCGGAGGCCTGCTGGCTGCTCGAGGCGGCGCGGCACCGTCTGCCCATCGTCGTCCCTGGCTATGAGGACTCGACGTTCGGCAACATCTTCGCGTCCTACGTGAAGGCGGGCGAATGCAACGCGAGCATCGTCAAGTCTGGCATTGAGTACATGGCTGACTTCTACGACCGCTACGAGGAGATGTCCGAGGGCCAGGGTGTCGGCTTCTTCCAGATTGGCGGCGGTATCGCCGGTGACTTCCCCATCTGCGTCGTTCCGTCGATCAAGTACGACCTGCAGAAGCCGGTGAAGCCCTGGGCTTACTTCTGCCAGATCAGCGACTCGACGACGTCCTACGGCTCGTACTCGGGCGCGACGCCCAATGAGAAGATCACCTGGGACAAGCTGACCGAGACGACGCCGATGTTCGTCATCGAGTCGGATGCCACCATTGTCGCTCCGTTGATTCTCAGCGCTCTGCTCGAGTGCAAGCGCAATCCGGAAGCGGCGAACGCGCTCATCGCCAAGCATCAGCGGTAGCGGCCGCGGTAGGCGGGACCGGTGGCAAAAGTCACCGGTCCCCCGCGAGTTCCGTGCTGCTCATTCCCAAATCCGAGCTGTCTGATTTGACGGGGGCAACGACACTTCCGCTTGGCTCGCACGAACGGAAGGCCAGGTAAGCCGCACCGTCGTCCCGTGTGGCTCCACGGCGCTGATGGCCACGTCGCAGTTGAACCGCTGCGCCAGCCGCTCCACGAGCGACAGGCCGATACCGAAGCCCATGTGCCCGGGCTCGACCCGGCCGAAGCCCACGCCTGTGTCGGAGATGCTCCAGCCCTCTGGCGCGATGTGGATGACGATGCGCCCCTGGTGCGTATAGGCGAGCGCGTTCTTGATGAGGTTGCCCAGCATCACTCGCGCCACGGACCCAGGAAGCGGCGCGAGGACCTCCTCTTTCGCCTCGATGACGAGCTCCACGTCGCCGTGAGGGCGGTGCTTGCCGTACAGCGCGACCATTTCGCGGGAGATGCTCACCAGTCCGCACGATTCATCGGCGCGGCCTGACCGGGCCAGCCAGAGGATGCCCTCCGTCAGCAGGCCCATGTGGTGAACGGCCTGCCGCAGACGGCCGAAGGTCTCCGTGTCCGCGGGTGGGTCCAACTCCAGTATCTCCACCGCGCCCTGCGCCACGGCGAGGGGCGTACGCAGTTCATGGCTCGCGTCCCGGTTGAAGGCGCGCTCCCGCTCCAGCAGTTCCTGGATTCGGGCATCCCGGACACGCAGGGCTTCGGCCAGGGCCCGCACCTCGGTGACCCCGACGTCTTCTTCCCGCGCCGGGGTATCCGACTGGACGCGTGCCACGAGCTGTTCCAGCGGACGGCTGAGCCTCCTCGCGACGACAAGGGAGAGCCCGGCGGCGCCCAGCAGGGCCAGCAGGGCACTTACCAGCAGCAGTCCGGACGTCCGGCGCAGGTGGCGGGTGGTGCTCGTCAGCGCCGTCGTGTCCAAGACCACGTAGCGCGTGGTGCCAGCCGGCGCGTCCGGTCGCACCGCGACATGGAAGTGCCCACGGCCCTGGGCAAAGACTTCGTATTCGCCGCGAGGTGTGTCCAGGGGGAGCGCGTCTCCGAGCCAGGACGGAAGGCCTTCGTGGCTGACATAGGCCGTCATTCCAAGTGGGATGGCCCCCGTGTCATCCCTGCGTCCGTCCGCCGCGGTGGCGACGAACCGAGCGAAGATGGCGTCTTCGAGGTCGTAGCTGAAGAGCGTGAAGAACGTCCCCATCAGGACGAGCGCGAGCGCCGCGGACACTCCCATGGCGCCCAGGAGGAGACCTCGGACCGACCTAGTCCTCGCGCGCATCCAGGCAGTATCCCTTGTTGCGGAGGGTGGTGATGCAGTCGCTCATCCCCAGCTCGGCGAGTGCTCCGCGCAGGGCATAGACGTGGGTGCGCAAGGCGCTGGATTCCGGCGCATCGTCCCCCCAGAGGTGGTGGGCCAGCGTGGCTGTCGAGACGGGCTTGGGCGCGGCCTCCATCAGCAGCCTCAGGAGGAGTGTCTCGGTCTTGTTGAGGTGGACGGCGCGCACGCCTCGCCGTGCCTGGCCCGTGTCTGGCTCCAGCGTCAGTGGCCCCACCGTCAGCCGTCGTCCGCTCGGAGGCACGGGGCGTCGCGCCAGGGCTTCGAGCCGCAGCCGCAGCTCCCTCAAGGAGAACGGCTTGACGAGGTAGTCATCCGCGCCCGCGCGGAAGCCTTCTTCCTTGTCCTCGAGCGTGTCCCGCGCGGTCAGCATGAGGATGGGCACCAGCCGGGGCGCGAGCTGCCGGTAGCGTTGACACAGCTCGATGCCACTCATTCCCGGCAGCATCAGGTCCAGGACGATGACGTCGTATTCCTGGCCCAGCGAGAGCGTGAGCCCCTGGGGCCCGGTGGCGGCGAAGTCGAGCTGGAAGTCCTTCCCCAGAAACCTCTCGATGTTGGCCTGGAGGTCCAGGTTGTCTTCGACGACGAGCACTCGCATGGGCGGGAAGGTTATCAGCCGCCACGTCAGCCGGAGGTCAACCGGGTGTTGACGCGTGGCTGACGCGGATGGCGGCAAGGTGACCGGGCTTCTGACCTCTGGGAGAACCGCGATGAACCGCTTGCTGTCGCTGTGCCTGCTGCTTCTATCTGCTTCCGTGGCCCGTGCCGCCGCCCCGGAAACGTCGTTGGACGTTCGCGGCGCGGATGGAGAACGCATCCCCACGCGAGTGCTGGAGCCGGAGGGCGCTGCCGCGAATCCACCCATCGCCGTCCTCCTGCACGGCCTGACACGCCGCAAGGAGGACTGGCTGTCGAACGAGGGGCCAACCCACGGCGGTGTGCTGAAGGACGAACTGCTGCGGTCCGGCTACCGCGTCTATCTCCTCGATGCACGCCGGCACGGAGAGCGGGCGACGCCCGAGGCCAGGCCGGGAGCGCTCGCCAAGCGGGCCCATCAAGGGGGGCCCTCTGGGTACGTGGCGATGATTGCCGACACCGTCCGCGATGCCCACGCGCTGCTGACCACCGTGCTCGCGAAGGGCCAGCCGCCGCGGGTGCTCGTCGCCGGGTACAGCATGGGCGCCCAGGTGGGAATCCTGCTGGCGGCGCGTGAGCCCCGCATCACCCACCTGGTCACAATGGTACCGCCCCACATCGACCCGTCGATGGAGGAGGTGGCCCCCTCGCGTCACATGGCGAGCGTTCACCAGGACTGGCTGCTGCTGACGGCGAACAAGGATGACTTCGCGCCTGTCGCGGACAGCCGCGCCCTGTTCGATGCCGCTCCGTCCCGTCGCAAGACACACAAGACCTTCGACAGCGGGCATGCCCTCCCACGGGAGTACCTGGATGAGGTGCGCCGCTGGCTCCATGCGGACCGCCGAGCGCCTGGCCGCAAGGGCCCATGAGGCGCCCTTACCGGGGACCGCCCAGGGTCCGGAGGAAGAACAGGCCCACATCGTCCCGGTAGTAGCGGCTGGCGGCCCCCCGGGGTGAGTGCGGCTGGCCGGGCATGATGAGCAATTCGAAGCGCTTGCCTGCGCGGATGAGCGCGTCCGCCATCCGCATCGTCACGGAGAGCGTGGCATTCACGTCGCTCGTGCCGTGCATCAGCTTCAGGTGGCCCCTCAGCCTGTCTGCAATCGCGAGGTTGTCGCCCGCCGCGTACCCCTGGGGATTGACGCTTGGGAGGTTGAGATAGGGCTCGTTGATGATGGCCTCTTCCTCCAGCGCTCCGGGGGCTCCGGCGTAGCCCGCCTTGAAGAAATCCGGCGCCGTCAGCATGCCGCGCAGCGTGAAATAGCCGCCCCATGAACCGCCGTGGATGCCGACCCGCTCCAGGTCCATCCATGGGCGCGTGGAAGCGGCCTGCTTCAGCCCCGCGACGTAGTCGGGAATCTCCGTCTGGCCCACGCGGCCGTAGTTCGCGTCCTGGAAGGACTTGCTCCGTCCGGGGCCACCCCGGGGGTCCAGCAACACCACGATGAAGCCCAGCTGCGCCAGGCCGCTGGCGGTCAGCGAATCCGAAGTCCCCAGGAAGGTCCAGGGAACAACGGTGGTGAACGGACCCGCGTAGATGGAGGCGAGCACGGGGTAGCGTTTCGAGGCGTCGAAGTCGCGTGGCTTGTAGAGCACGCCGTGCAGGGGCGTGACGCCGTCGGCCGCCTTGACGAGCAGTGCTTCCGGCCGCGTGTCGCCGAGCGACTCGAACTCACTCGCGTCCGACGTGGTGAGCCGCACGCGCTTGCCACCCTCCACGGACACCAGCTCCCTCAGCCGGGGCTGTGTCCGCGAGGACCATGCGTCCACGTAGTACTGGCCCGAGGGGGACGGCGTGATGCGGTGCATCCCCGAGCCCGTGGACAGCCGCTTCAACGCGCCTCCCTTCAGGCTTCCCCGGTAGAAGAGGTGCTCGTATGGCGCGCCGGTGTCGGCGGAGGCCAGCACGTAGAGGGCATCTCCCGTGGGGGCGACTCCCACCACTTCGTGCACGGGAAATGCGCCTCGCGTGAGCTGCCGCGCGTGCTTCCCCGAGCGGTCATACGCATACACGTGGCGCCAGCCATCACGCTCGGACATCCAGAGGTAGCCGCGTCCTCCTGGCAGCGCCGTCACCTGCTTCGCCCAGCCGCCCACCGCGAAGTCCAGGCCGGTGACGAAGGTCTCCGGGCGCTCTTCGCGCAGCACGTGCCGACGCTGGCCCGACGCGGGTTCCACGACGGTCAGGTCCAGCCGCTTGGCGTCACGCGAGAGGTGGAGACACAGCGCCTCGGTGCCCTCGGGATTCCAGCCGGCGAACCAGTCATACGTCTCGCCCTCGACGGGCGGAATGCGCGTCACGCGGCCCGTCGCCACTTCCACGACATGGAGCTCCGCGCGCGGCAGTGGCGTCCCGGACTTCGCGTACGGCACCGTCGTCACCTTCTCCAGCGCGGAGGAGTAGTCCACGACGGGCACCTGGTGAACGGCGCGGAGGTCATCCCGCCACACCACCAGGAAGCGGCCATCCGGTGACCAGGGACGCTCCGGAATCCGCCAGTCGAGGTTCGCTTCTCCCGTGCGCTCGACCACGGTGGCACCTTCCGCGTTCAGCACCGCGAAGCCGCCCTGACGTTGCACGGCGAGCGCGCCGCCTTTCGGCGCGAGGAAGTGCTCCGGCGACAGCGTCAGCGCGGCCCGGTCCTCCGGCGACAGCAAGGTGACGTGGCCGCCTGACAGGCCCAGGCCAAAGGTCTTCCCCTCCAGGCGGAACACGATGCCCTGCTCATCCGGAGCGAGCGCGACGTCGAAGAAGCGGGGCGCGGTGATGGGCTTGCCCAGCAGCGCCGAGAGCTGCTGCCTCAATTGCTCACCGGAAAGGAGCGGCTTCAGCTCCCCGGTCTTCGCGTGCGCCAGCACCCACGTCCCGCCGTCCTTGCCCTCACGGGACCAGAAGACCAACCGGTCGCCCTCACGCAGCCACCTGGGGGGGACCAGGCTGTCGCGCAGGAGTTCCACCCGGCGGACGAACCGGTCCGCCAGGTCCAGCTTCGCCTGGACCTGCGCGTCCGGCGTGGCTCCGGAGGGGTCGAAGGGGAGGGGGGCGTCATCCAGCGCAAGGACGGGGGCTCCCGTCAGCGCCGTGAGCATCAGGCCGAGGGGAACGAAGGGGAATCGCATGCGCCGATGGTAAGAAGCCACATCCTTCACGACCAATATCTCTTTTGATGCGCATTGAGATGGATATCGTCTCGATATGGAATTCCGTCAGCTCCAGCTCTTCGTCGCCGTGGCGGAGGAGCTGCACTTCGGACGCGCCGCCGCGCGCATCGGCATGGCCCAGCCGCCCTTCAGCCAGCAGATTCGCCGGCTGGAGTCCGAGCTGGGAGTCGAGCTGCTCACGCGCACGAGCCGCCGGGTGGCGCTCACCGCCGCCGGGAGCCGCTTGCTGGAGGATGCGCGCGCGTTGCTGGCCCGGCGCGCGGATGTCATCCATTCGGTGCAGCAGGCGGCGAGTGGAGAGACGGGCACGCTGCGTGTCGGCTTCGCCGCGTCGTCTGCTTTCGGCGTGCTGCCGGACATCGTGCTGCGCTTCCGCACGCGGTTCCCGAAGGTGAAGCTGGAGTTGGACGACAGCGAGACGCTGGATGTCGGCGCCGCGCTCGCCTCGGGTGAGCTGGACATCGCCATCATCCGGGCGCCCTTCCGTCACGAAGGGCTCACCGTCGAGCGACTGCTCCAGGAGCGCTTCGTGCTCGCGCTGCCAGCTCGACACCCGCGAGCCCGTCAGCAGGTCGTCGCGCTGTCCTCACTGGCGAACGAGCCGTTCGTGCTCTTTCCGCGTCACTCCGCGCCGGGCCTGCACGACTTGGTGACGAGCATGTGCCTGGGCGCGGGTTTCTCTCCGAACATCCTCCAGGAAGCCAGCTCGTGGCCGTCCGTCGTTGGCATGGTGGAAGCGGGCCTGGGGCTGACCATCGCTCCCGCGTCCTCCCAGGCGCTGTGTCCCAAAGGGGTGGTGTTCCGCCCCCTGAGCGGCGCTCCCGGACACGCGGAGCTGGTGGTGGCCTTTCCTGGAACGCGGCCAGCGCCCGCGGCGCAGCACTTCCGCGTCCTCGCGCATGAAGCCGTCTCCCGCTCTGGCAGGAGTGCTTCTGACTGAGCGGCACTCGCGCCTCGCGGCCGTGGCACGAGGCGTACGTCATGCGCGGAGGGCACGCCCTACATGCGTTCGCCAGGCAATTGGCTGGCCTGCTTCACCCAGGCGGCGAACTGGGCCTCGTCGAGCGGTTCGTCCTCGCGGATATCGAGGTAGCGCGTGTCCTGGCTCTTGGACGCACCGGGTGGGATGGGGCGCAGCGAGGTGCCGCGGAAGAAGGCCACCTTGATGTACTTCGCGAAGCAGTGGATGCCGAGGAACCATCCCTGGCCCTCGACGCCGTACATCGGCGAGTTCCATTTGACCGCCTTGCTCACGCCCGGGATGGTGCGCTCGATGAGCTCGTCGAGGCGGTGCCCGACGTCGCGTTTCCAGCCCGGCATGGCCTCGATGTAGGCCTGGATGGGGGCGTCGCCGTAGCCCTTCGCAATCTGCGGATTGCCGCCAGAGAGGAGGACCGGCTTGGCGGCCGCAGTGGGGCTCTTGCGCCTGGCCGAGGTGGCCTTGGGCGCTGCCGCTGATTTCTTCGCCGTGGCCTTCTTGGGCTTGGGGGCTGCTGACTTGGCGACTGCCTTGCTCGGTTTGGCCGCCTTCGCCGTGCTCCGCTTGGCGGTGGCCTTCTTCGCGACCTTGGACGACTTGACGGCCATGGTGTTCACTCCAGATGGGCGGTGATTGGGACCCCGAGGGCGGGCCTCTCAACGTCTCGAGGACAAGTTGAGCGACCCGCGCCGCGGAGGTCAACCTTCACGTCGAGCGCTTCGTGGGCTTCTTTCCGCTAGCCGTATTGAGCGCGACGGCCGCGCGGATGAGCGCCTTGAACGCCTTCGCGTCCAGCGCCTCACCTTCGTGAATGTCGATGGCGCGCCTGACGTTCCCGTCGAGGCTGGAGTTGAAGAGCCCGGCGGGATCTTCCAACGAAGCGCCCTTGAAGAAGGTCAGCTTCACTGCCTTCTTGTACGCCTCACCCGTGCAGATGCCCCCGTCGTGGGACCAGACCGGCGTTCCCCGCCACTTCCACTCCTCCACGACCTCCGGGACGGCCTCCTTGATGAGGGCACGCACCCGCGCGAGTGTATCGCCTCGCCAGTCACCCAGCTCGGCAATCCTTTCGTTGATGAGTTGCGATGCCGACTCGCCATCTGTCTTGGTTTGACGCTTCATCTTCCTGCCTTCCCGTGGAGAGGCCGTGTTGCCCACGTTTCCTACGTCCGATAGCACCCTGGTGGGTTGTAGGAAACAAGAGGGCATCCGGTGTAGGCCTCCGCATCCGAGCCTCTTGCCTTGACGGCATGGGGCGCGCAGGTGTCCCACGCATTCACGGGGCGATGTTGAAGCTGGGAATGGGCGTCGGCGGCCCAACGGAAGGCCAGGTGAGCGAGCGACAGGCCGATGCCTGGGTCGGAATCGGTCCGTTGATGAAAGGCCGGATGCCGTGGCGGAACAGCGGCTCAGGTCCCCGGCCCGTCGAGCGCCTTCTTCATTGCGGCCATGCCGGCGTCAATCATCGGGCCGACGACGGCGCTGGCCTCATGGGGCAGGAAATCTGCGGTCCAGACGACTCGACTCCCCGTGCCTTCCGCGGAGACCTGAACCGCTCCGTTGTAGTGGGTCATCGGTCCACCTTCCGCGCCCCACACGAGGCGCCGTCCCTCGTCGTCGACCGTCACGATGGGCTCCCTGACCACCATCCCGTTGCCAAAGGTGACCACGCGGGCTCCCGGTTCGAGGCGAGTGTCGACGACGAACCCGGGAACCAAGCGGGTGTGGAGGGCGCCGATATCACGGATGGCATCCCACACCTGCTCGGGCGCGGCGCGCGTCGTGATGTCCCTGCGGATCGAAGCCATGTTGTGTGCTCCTGTGGTGTTGGACCTGATGCCTCAAGGTCTGGAGCCACAGCGATAGACGGTGAGCGCCATCTTCTCTTGGAGAATCTTGCGGTCTCCGCGCGATGCCATCCGGAACGCACGAGGAGAGACGCCTGCCGCGCGGCGGAAGGTGCGCACGAAGTTGGAGAGGTCCCCGAAGCCAACGTCGAACGCGATGCGAGTGATGGGCGCATCCGTCGAAAGCAGTCGCGCGGCCTGACGAAGGCGCATGTGGACGAGGTACTGATGGGGTGTGACACCCAGCACGCTTCGGAAGATGCGGAGGAAGTGGAACGGACTCAAGCCGAGCTTCGCCGCGAGCGCTTCGAGCGTCTGCGGCTCGTCCGCCTGTTCGTCGAGGAAGAGCGCGGCTTCGACGGCCCTCCGCCGATTCCGCGCGGTCATCCGCGACGATGCCTCACGTCTTCCGGAGACGGTGTCAACGAAGCGCGCCGCGAACGCGAGCGCCACCTCATCCAGCCCGAGGTGGGTATTGCCCTCTGCCGTCTGCTGTGCGAGCTCACCGAGCATCATCAGGGATGGGAGCGGGGGAAGGGCGCCAACGCGCCACACGTCCAAGGGGGCTCCAAGTTCATCAACGAGCGCGTCGGAGAACTGAAACGACAGGCACTCATCGCCCCCGAGATGATGCTCGTGCGTGCAGCAGAATTCATCCCCCGCATGCCCGACGAGCGTTGCTCCGGCCACGAGCTCCCGCGCGATACCGCGGGATTGGTATCCGAAGCTCCCCCGGCGGACGTACGACACGGAGAAGGCCGAATGCTGTTCCTCGGCCGGGGCCTCGCCCGGTTTCGCGTCGCACTGGTAGTCCAGAACGGCAACAGAGCGCGAACGGTGCAGGAGGGTGGTTCGCATCCGCCCTGGCTATCAGGAGTGGGGGAGGGATGACTTGGAGAATCTTGCCTTGCCGCCGGCAGCCCGGCGGCGCCGGACATTCCCCCATCATCTAAACCGCCCCGGCGAATCCCCTAAACACCGGAGCGGTTGTTCCGATGAAGGGGGGATGGGGCAGCAGCCATTCAGGTTGACGCCCGAGCAGATGGAGGAGCGGCGACTGTTCGCCGCTTCGCTGCTGAAATCGGGCTGGCGCCCGATAGACGTGGCGGGCGAGTGCGGCGTCAGCCGAGGAGCTGTGTCACAGTGGGGGCAAAGCCTTCGCGCAGGGGGGCAGCAGGAGTCTGCGGCGCAAGCCCCATAAGGGCCGCCCCTCGCGGCTGAGCCCTTCGCAGTGGAAGCAAGTGGCCCGAGTGCTCAAGGCCGGCGCCGCTCGGGCCGGTTTCCCACGGAGCGATGGACCCTTCCACGCAGCGCGCGTCTCATTGAGCGACGCTGGGGCGTGCGCGGTACCACCCGCGCTCATTGTCGAGGCCTCTGCATCGGCTGGGGTTCTCCGCGCATCGCCCTCGTCCCCAAGCCCGCGAGCGGGATGAGGTGCTCATCGAAGCCTGGGTAAAGAGAGCCTGGCCTCGCATTGAAAAGGGGCTCGAAGAAGCGGGAGGACGATTGCCTTCAAGGAGGCTTGGCTCAACGCAGCGCCCGCTGCCATTTCGGACCTCATGCGCCTGGCACGAAGAGAATTCCGTGCCCTACAGCATCGTCCCGATGTCCTCCGCTCCTTCTTCGAGCATGCTGGGCTCCATGTTTAGCGGACTCGCCGAGGCGGTTTAGACCATCACCTGCCACTGTCCTGCCGCGATCAACCCCACGCTGCGCCCGGCGAACGACCCGATGCCATCAGGCCCGGAGCGCAGCACGACGAACTCGTTCCGCCGTCGGCTCGGAATCTTCAGCGGACGCATGGCTCCTCCCTCGTAGACGTCGATGCCTCCCAGGTGTGCCAGGTAGAGCGTCGCGCCGTCAGCGGCGATGCCTGTGTAGTCGCGCTCCAGTTGGGGCGCCGGCACCGCCTGCCATTTGTTCGCGGAGCCGATCCACAGCGTCGCGTTGTCGCCAGCGATCGCGTAGCGCCCCCTCGGCAGGCGGCACGCGCAATTCAGACTGGAGCTGCCGGTCAGCGCCAGCTTGTGCCAGGCCTCGCCATCGAATCGCGCACCATGGCCATCGGAGGTCACCGCGATCATGTCGGTGGCGGATGGGCCCGCGATGTCTTCGATGGTGACGTCCTCGCCGTCGATCGTCAGCCGGGGCAACGCGGTGAACCGGTCGCCGACAAGTTGGTAGACCTGTCCCACCGAACCGGCGCAGGCGAGGTCCCTGCCGAGCAGCCGCAGTCGCCGCAATGGCCCCGGGTCCTCGACAGCGGGAATCGAGAAGCTCCGCCGCGACTGCTCGAGTTCCGCGGCCGAGGTCGCCCCACGCCAGTCGAAGCGGATGACCGTCCCGTTCTCTCCGAGCACGTAACCGGGCCCCTTCGCCGCCGCGTCAATCGATACGGCGGCGTCACCGGAAAAGCTGAACGCCAGCTCGAGGCCGTCACGCACGACGATGACGCGGCTCTTGGGGACATCGTCATCGTCGCCAACGGTGCAGGCCAGCAGCATCGCGCCAGACGCCGGGTTGGCGCCTTCCTGGATGTAGTCCTGGCGCTTCAACGCCGTGGGAAACGGGTTCATCTCCCAATCCTAACTGGCGGACCTCTTCGCTCAAAGAGACGTCCCTGGCCCTGGGATGTCGCCCATCGCCCCGGGCACCCGTTGAATCAGGTCGAGTCTCGGTTACCTCACGCCCTTGGAATTTCGACGGCAGTGCGAAGCATTGGTACCCAACCCAGCCGGAGCGGCGCCCCTCTCGTCATCAATGGCCCGAAGAATTTGGGCAGGTCAACGCCACCCCCTGAACGGACTCAACCCCGATGGCTTAGAAGCACGCCAGCGGCAACGCCCTCAGCTCGCTTCGCGTGGGGCCAAAGTCGTCCGCGGTGAAGTACGCCCAGCGGCCCGCGACGAAGACCTCGCCTGGAGAGGACGAGAGCGCTCCAGGCGCGATGTCGGTGACTCGGGTACTCGACCTGGTGCCATCGGTCCACGCCAGCTCGACCCCCAGCGCAGACACGAAGACGCGAAAGGCCACGAAGCCGTCGCGCACGGGGTAGATGGGGTCGGGGTCTCCAGAGATGGAGTTGCTCGGCCCTGGATGGATGTCTTTCACCAGGTGGGTGCCCGACGGTGTTCCATCCGTCACCCAGGGCTCGTAGCCGGTGACGGTGTCATCGGCATAGAAGAAGACTTGGCCGTCCGCCTCGGTGAGCATCGCGGGAGGTGCGTAGCCAGGTGAGGCACCTGGGCTGATGTCCTTGAGCAGCCGCGTGCCACCCCGGGTGCCATCACTCCTCCAGGGCTCACGGCCGTGCGTTCCATCGTCCGCCGTGAAGATGAGCTTCTTGCCCAGGGCGGTGAGCTCGCGCGGCGCCGAGCCCTCTGCGCCCTGGCGGATGTCCTCCACCATCCGCGTGTTCTTCGCGCTGCCCTGGGATACCCAGGGCTCCGTCCCGTGAATGCCATCGTTGGCGGTGAAGTAGAGCCGCGACCCCGCGGCGACGAGGGACTGGATGTCCGAGCCCTGACTTCCCTTGTGGATGTCCTCCACGATGCGCGTGCCGGAGCGGGTGCCATCGGTCTTCCACAGCTCGCGGCCGTGGATGCCATCGTCGGCGGTGAAGAAGGTCTGGTTGTTGTTCACCCGAATCAGACGCTCGGGAGAGGAGCTGGCGCTTCCCTCGGCGATGTCTTCCACCAGCCGGGTGCCAGTGCGAGTGCCGTCGGTCTTCCACAGCTCGCGGCCATGAATGCCGTCATCAGCGGCGAAGAGAATCCAGCTGCCATCCACCACGAAGGGGCCCGGCGAGGAGCTGGCGAGCCCCGGAGCGATGTCCGCCACCAGCCGGGTGCCCCCGGGGGTACCGTCCGTTCTCCACAACTCGCGGCCATGCACGCCGTCGTCCGCGCTGAAATAGACTTTCCCGCCGATTCTCAGGAAGTCACTTGGGTTGCTGGGGAACGCGGAGGCGCTTCCCTCGTAGATGTCCACGAGCAGTTGGGTCCCTTCGGGCGTTCCGTCACTCGTCCACAGTTCCCGGCCATGGACACCGTCGTCATGGGTGAAGAGGAGCCGCCCGCCGATGCCAATAAGCGGCGAGGGTTGGTCCACGAGGTTCTCGAGGAGCAGGACGGACTCCCACTGCGGCTCCCTGCCTCCCGACACGTCCTCTAGCCGCCATAGCGAGTAAGTGCTCTGGACGCCCACGAAGATGCTGACGAACAAGGCTCCGTCCACCTCGGCATGTCCTACGAGGTTCGTGACGTTGGGAGACGGTGAGAGGTCCGCGACCAGCACGGGTTCGGTACAGCGTGCGTGGGAGGGGCCATGCCGGGACGCGTCTGGGCTCAGCCATGCGGCTGTGGACGCCTCGACTTCAAGCGCTTCCTCCATGGGACCGCAGGCGGTGAACAAGAGGCAGGCAGTCGCCCCGGACATCCAGATAGCGATTCGGCGACGCGTCATGACAGTCTCCTCAGGCGGGTCCCGCCCACTGCCGCGCGAACGTAAAGTAACGCCTTCCACACGCCCATCGCGCGATGGTGTGTCAAGACGCCCAATTCTTGACGCAGGCCAGCCTGGTCGACTTACCTCCGGCAGGCTCACGGCACCCAACTCCCGCCTTCCTGTGGCAAACCGTATGGATTTGCGCTCGTGACGGCTACTGCTCACGCGAGTTCGTGCGGTCGCTCAGGCTGGGGTTCGTGATGGCCGCATGTTCCCGGAGGCTTGCCGGTAGTGAACGGGCGTCATTCGTCCTCCTTGCTGGCCCGGCCCTTGCCGCAGGTCCGGGTGAGACGAGCGTTCATGGGGATGCCAGGGTGTGAGCGAGGTTGCGGTCCACCACGGTGAAGCCGGCGGACTGATAGAGGGCGAGGGGGACCGGGTTGTCCGCGAAGGCGTACACGATGGCCTGCCTGGCGCCCATCATGTGCATGCGCCCGAGCCCCTCGTGTATGAGCGCGCGCACCAGCCCGCGCCGCCCAGGCCTGCGCCACGAGGCGAGCCATGGCCTCGTGGTCGGCCACATCGCGATAGGGGCGGAGGCAGAACATCTCTGCTCACTACACCAGGCTGGGTGTGATTCGCACTCGTGGATGGGTTGACGACACTTCATCCCGTTGGACCCCGGCGCGGCCCCGGTAGGTCGCGCGAGCGGCGGAACGAACTCTGCTCGAACTTCAATGGTGCGCATTGCTCTTGGCGCACCCGTGACGCAGCGACCAGACCTTGGATAGGCACAGCCGGGCTCGCGCTCCGCGGCAGGGAAGGGGGCTCGTTTCCTCCAGGGATTCCATGTCGAATGCGAGAATGTCCGTCCATTGGAAATCCCGGCTTCCTCTCGCGACGAGCGCGGGCTCGCCGCGGAAGCGTGGCTACCGCGGGAGCCTGCTGCTCGTGGTCGCGCTCGTGGGCGTGCAGGCGGCGTGTTCCCGCCGCTCCGACTCCACGCCGCCGGAGGGCGCTGCTCCGGTCGCTGCCGCCGCGCCATCCTCTGACTCGGAGGCGTCCGTGAAGACATCTGTCGGGACGTACGAGGATGTCTGGTGCGAGGGCCTCACCCCCGAGCGATGCGGGGACTTCACGGACAAGTGCATCCGGCAGACCTACTGCGATGGTCAGCAGTTCTGCTCCAGCCGAGGCAACCGTCCCAGGGACCACGTCTGTGGTTCGGAGGGCACCGCTGGACTGGCGGAGCCGTGTTGCGAGGGACTGGTGGCCCGCTGCGGCAACCTGACATCCGAGGGAGCCTGCGAGCCCCAGCAAAGCTCTACCGACGTGCTCAAGTGTCTGGCCTGTGGCGACGGTGTCTGTGGGGTACTGGAGCAGCGCTGCAACTGCCCCGAGGACTGTGAAGTCACCAAGGCCCGGCCTCGGATCCGCTACCGGGGACACAGCCCGGAAGGTCCTTCCGCGAACGCACGCGACGTCCCCGCGGGCGTCAAGCGTCCGGGCCAATGCCTGGAGGCGCTGGACGCGGCGGACCCGGTCCGCCTCTGTCTCATGCGGTGGGCCAGCGATGTCCTGGGCCGTACCGACGTCCAGGAACTGCGGCAGGCTGAAACCATCGCACCCTTCACCGCGTTCGACCTGGACCTGCTGGCGTGTTTGTACGAGGAGGATGGACGGGGGAGCCGGGTGCCCCGGAAGCAGTGCCTGGAAACCCTGATGCTGCGGACGAACGATGCCCGCTTGCAGAAGCTGTTGAACCCCTAGCCTCCCTCACGTGCCCATGACCTCGCGTTCCCTGCGTCTGCTGTCCCGCGCGGTGCTTGGTGTGGCCTCCCTGGCCGTATGGACGAGCCACGCGTCCTCTCCCATGCCCACCACGCCCCCGATGATGCGGGCGCTCGCCGACGATGACGTCAGTGCCCTGCGCGAACTGCTGAAGAAGGGGGCGTCCCGGAACGACACGGACGAGCCGAGCTCCCCCCACGTCCAATCTCCCTTGATGGTGGCGTGTGAAGCTGGAAGCGAGAAGGCCGCGCACTTCCTGCTGGATGTCGGAGCGGATCCGCTGCTGATCGTTCCCAGGCATGACCACTACTGGCCGCCCCCCGGCTGGAACGCAGTGTGCTTCGCTCGCTACGGCAAGTTGAAGCGCGTGGAGGAGCGGTTGCTGTCCGCGGGCGTTTCGCCTCCCGGCTCCTGCCTGGAAGAAGCCGACTTCCTTCGCACCGTGCAGGCACGCAAGGCGTCCCAGGTGGCGGTCCTGGCCCGGAAGGGACGGGGACGAATTTCGGACGACGTTCTGCAATACGCGATGGTGACGGCCCTTGCCCACAAGGACACGCCGTTGCTTCGAGCTGTGCTGACCGCGGGCGTTCCCACCCAGAAGAGCCTTGGCTGGGACAGTGTTCTCCAGCAATGGGTGGAGGGGGCGCTGGCCGACAATCAGGTCTCCATCGTCGATGCGCTGCTGGACGCGGGCGTCCGGCCGCCGCTCACCCCGCTCGCAGAAGCGGGGCTCCTTCCTCAAGTGGAGCGGACCCTCAAGCTGGGCGCTTCCCCCAATGGAATGGAAGGTGGAGCACGCGGGCCACTGCTGAGCGCGACGCACCATGGACACACGGAGGTTGTCCGGGTCCTGTTGAAGGCGGGGGCGGATGCGAACGGAAGGCGGTTCGACAACGAACGTCCGCTGCTCGCCGCGGGGGCCCGGCTCCAGAAGGACAAGGGCAACCCCGCGCTCGTGAAGCTGCTGCTCGAGTCCGGAGCGAGCACCGACGTCGAGCACTTCGGCTCCTCGCCGCTCAATCTCGCGGCCAACGGCTGTAGTGCGGAGGTCGTCTCGCTGTTGCTCGCCAAGATGGCTCCACAAGCCATCGCCCGCGAGCCGGGCTCGTACCTGTACGCCCAGGCCCTGCGGGGGGACTCCTCCTGTCCGGAAGCGGAGGCGGTGCGGGTCCTCCAGGCGCTCCTCGCGGGTGGGGTTCGCATCCAGGGCGCGGAGGAACACGACATGCACAGGGATTTCCTGCGGGAGCAGGCGGACCGGAGCCCCGCCATCGCGAAGGTCCTGGCGCAGGCGGGCCTCCCGTGACGGAGACGCTCCCGCCGTCTTGGGTGGCGGGAGCCTTCCCGTCAGGCGGAGCGCCGCTCTTCCGGAACGACCTCACCCAGCTCGAGGCGCGTTCGCAGCCAGCGTGCCAGCGCCTCTGCCTGCTCCTGGCGGGGGAAACTGGCGATGGCTTCCTGGCGCTCCCCTCCGTCGGCGGTGGAGAGCTCGAGCGTGAGATGGTAGTGGCTCACCTGCCCCCCCTTCTGTGTGGGAGCCTGGGGTTCGACGCGGAGCGACCGCACGTCGCGCCACCGTACGTCGAGCACGTGCTTCCGTCCGGAGAAGGGCGGTAGGGAGAGGCTCCGCTCCTGGGGATGGAGACGCAGGTCGTAGTGCCCGGCCTCCACCCGTGCATGTGACCACCGCCCGGCGAGCACACCGCAGACGATGACGACCCCCCAGGCCCCCACGGCCACGGGCAGCGGTGCATGGAGGCCCACAGTGACTCCTGCGAGCGCGACGCACGTCAGGGAGGCGCCCACCAGAACCAGGGACACCAAGGTGGCCGTCCACGGCCCCTCGAGCGTCACGCACTCGCTGCCGTCTTCCCGGAAGAAGGTGGACAAGAGCGGCGGTTCCGGCTTCCAGGCCCCCACCACCAAGGTGCCCAGCCAGAGCATCACCAGGTTGAAGGGCATCAGGAGCATGAGCGTGAACAGCGCCGACCCATCCATGCCCGGCTGCAACACTGCCTCCGAGGGCTGGCCGGGCCGGTAGTACACGGGGATGGTGGCCCCGAGGGGGTAGCGTGCCACCAACTCCTCCGCGAATCCGCGGTCCCCCGAGCGCCACATGGAGGGGCGGGCCTTGCTGCCCTCATAATGCTGCCCGTCGACGGAGTAGGTGTAGGCCACCTTCAGGCCGTAGGTGGTGGCCTTGTTCGCGCGCACCGCATCCACCTCGCTCCGGGTGATGGTGCCCTGCACGGAGGGCCAGCTCTCCGTCTGCACCTGGAGGACCATGTTGGAGACGGTGAAGTAGTCCGCGGCCACCGTGATGGACGTCCACAGCGCCACGAACGCGAGCATTACGGCGGAAGAGACCACGCGAAAAAGCATGGCCCGAGTCTACAGGGATACCCTGGATTGAAAGAAACGGGCCCGGGCCACCCCGAGCACGTGCCAGGACGCTGCGGACGCCACCCGCGTGACGTTTTTTGCCCAGATGCCCAAAGGGGGAGTGGTTCCTGGGCTACCGCTTCAGCCTGGGGCGCAGGGCACTCCAGGTTGGCTCTGGCTGGTGGGCGAGACTGCGCGCCGTCTTTCTTGTCACTGGCGTGCGCGTGCAGGACTGCTCGGGTTGGGACTCCGCTACCGATTGGCTTCGGTACCTCACTGCCGGGGACCGTCTGACGCGGCGTTGCGCTTGGCGCGTGAACGGGGAGGCAGATGGGAAGCTCGTCGTCCGAGCCTTGGGGCCATCATGGACAGCGCACCAGTCGCCACCCGCGGTGCTTCAGCCCTTTTGAGTTTCGTTCTCGCAGGCTTGCTGCTGAGCCTCCTTCGAGCCCATCTCGCGAGCGCACATGACGACGAATCCATGCCTCCACTTCGTGGCGTACGCGTTGAGGCGCCCTTCGTCGCGATGCTTTCGGTGACCTGGGAGGAAATGAGCACGCACACGGGCGCGATTGCCTCGTGGTGCGTGCACGTCGTGTGCTGTGACTATGCCAGCGGCCGTGTGCATTGGACGGTCTCCGAAGACGTGAAGGGTTGGGGGCGGAAGCCAGGCATCGTCGCCATGGACCCTTGCTTGCGAATCCAGCAAGGCCAGGTGTTGCTGGGCCTTTCGACGGTGACCGCGTTCGACGCGGCGAGCGGCCGGCAATTCTGGAGGACCTCGGTGGCGCCCGACCTCGAGTCTACTCCGCCTACGGACGGTGGCTTCTTCAGCTCCCTCACGGGCTCCGCCGGCCCCGTGCGCGCGGAGTATTGGAACTGCAAGAGCGCCCACCCGCAGGACTGACGCGTGTCCGCGAAACAGGCGAGGGCTCCTCCGTCGTGACTGTCACCATCCTCCTGGTGACTGCAGTCACAGCGCGGGGCGCTTGACGCGAGTTCCCGACGTCTGCGTTCCCTTGCCCACCTCGCGCCCATTGGCGTTTGAACACCTCCGGCATGGGGTGCCTGTCATTCCCGCCCGGGACGTCCTCTCCAATTGACCCCCACCGCCGCCACTGATAGGACGCCATGATGTTGAGAATGAGTATCAATATCGACATCATCCTCGCGCCTTCGAGCCCTGTCTGTACACCGTGAACATGCCCACACTTCGTCGCTGGCGGGGTGCCCCCGCGCCATCCTCTCTGGTCCCCACGCTCGCACTCCTCTCCATGCTGTCGATGGGAGTCGCGCGAGCCCAGGATGCGAGCGAGACCCCGGCGCCGGCGACATCCGCTTCCCCCTCTAGCGGGACACCGCACCCGCAGACGCCGGAAGGTGAGGGCGTGCCTGCGCCATCCGGCGGGGTCGTCCCTCCGGTGTTGCTGGCCCAGCCAGAGGCTGTCTATCCGGCCGAGGCGCTCGCCGCGGGGCTTGAAGGCGCGGTGAAGCTCCTCCTGACGCTTGATGCGGAGGGCCGGGTCACGCGCGCGGAGGTGGTCGAGGGACTTGGGCACGGACTCGACGAGGCGGCCGTGAGCGCGCTCGAGAGCGCACACTTCTCCCCGGCGATGCAGGACGGCAACCCCGTCCCCTGCCAGTTCGAGTTCATCCACCACTTCGTCCTCGCCCGTCCTCCCGAGGTCGCGCCGCCAGGCGCCGAGGATGTCGCCCAAGCCGCGTCCGACATGCCCGCGGAAGAGGCGCCCGCGCAGCCTTCCGAGGAGCCCGAGCCTCCCGCTCCCCCTGGCTTCACCTCGGTCGTCCGCGCCAGGTCGACCGAAGCTCGCGCCCTGGTGCGCGGCTCGGAGGCGGTGGACGTCGTCGAATTGGAGAAGGCCCATGAGCGCGCCGAGGACCTCGCGGAGGTGCTGACGCGTGCCTCTGCCGTGCAGGTCCAGCGGACGGGCGGAATGGGGAGCCGGACCCAGCTCTCGCTCGGGGGCCTCTCCGGCGACCAGGTGCGAGTCCTCCTCGACGGCGTCCCCATCGAGTACTCGCCCTATGTCTACGGACTCGGAAGTGTTCCGGTCTCGCTCATCCGGCAACTCGAGGTCTTCAACGGCGTCGTCCCGGTGCGCCTCGCGACGGACGCGCTGGGCGGTGCCATCCACCTGCGCTCCGACCTCGCGAAGCCCGAAACCGGTGCGTCCCTGTCGCTCCAGGGTGGGTCCTTCGGCAGCTACCGAGGGACTGGCAGGCTGACGTGGCGGGCCCACGAGCACGTCTTCGTGCGGGCCGCGGGGTTCCACGACCGCGCGCAGAACGACTACGTCGTCACCGTCCCCGTGGATGACCCGGCGACGGGGCGCGTCTCGCCGCGCGCCCTGCGCCGCAACCACGACGCCTATCGGGGCACCGGAGGCGATATCGAGGTGGGGTTCGAGGCACTGCCGGGCATCGACCGGCTCGTTCTCAATGGCTACCTCGGCCGCTACGACAAGGAGGTCCCACACGATCAGTTCATGATCCAGCCCTATGGCGCGGTCACCTCCGCGCAGGAGAGTTGGGGCCTCGGGCTTCGCTATGAGGTGTCGCCCCATGAGCGGCTGAAGGTGCTCGCCATCGCCGGATACAACCAGCGTGTGGGCGAGCTTCTCGACGCCTCCGACTGTCTATACGACTGGTACGGCGCCTGCCGTGCGACGCGGGCGAGAGCCGGGGAGATTGGCTCGACGCCCCTGGAGAACACCCAGACGCGCCAGACGTTGTTCGGGCGCGTGCGGCTCCTCGGGACGCTGCTCGACCCGGAGGACCTCGAGGTCTCGCTCGGCGCCGACGACAGCGACCGAAGCGGCGAGAACGCCTACCTCACCCGTCTGCAGCAGGAGGACCCCCTCCGAGTGCCGCTCGCGCTCACGTCCGCCTTCGGAGGTCTCTCCCATCGTCAGCTTCTCTGGGACGGCAGGTTGGAGAACACCGTGTTCGTGAAGGGCTACTTGCAGCGCTTCGCCTCGGGGACGAGGCAGGAGGCCGCGGAGAGCCGGTGGGCCGGAGGCTTCGGTGACACCTTGCGCTTCAGTCTGACGCGTGGGCTGCTCCTCAAGGCGTCCTATGAGCGGACAACGCGGATGCCGAGGGTGGACGAGCTCTTCGGCGATGGGGGACTGCTCGTGGAGAACTCGGCGCTCGTCCCCGAGTCGAGTCACAACGCCAACCTGGGCGTGGAGCTCCTCCCCATCGTCACGTCCGTTGGCCGCTTCGGTGCCAACGCGGTTGTGGGCGTCCGCGACGTCGAGAACCTCATCCAGCTCTTCCCTGGCGACGCCACGCAGGCCTACGAGAACGTGGACCACGGCCGCTCCTTCTCGGCGCACGCAGGCCTGGACTGGGACTCACCCGGCGACTGGGTGGGGCTCACCGGCACCGTCACCTGGCTCGACTTCCGCAACCTCGCGCAGGACGGCCAGTTCGCCCGCTTTCACGGGGACCGCATGCCCAACATTCCCTGGCTCCAGGCCTCGGCGACCGCGCGCTTCCAGAAGCGTCAGCTCTGGAGCTCCCAGGACGCTCTTGGTCTGGAGTGGACGACCCGTTTCGTCGAGTCGTTCTACCGCTCCTGGGAGAGCGCCGGGCGGGGCGGCGACAAGGCGCGGGTGCCCACCCAGGTGCTGCACTTCGCCGCGCTCACCTACCGCTCCCGGTTCGAGGGACGCGCCTTCTCCTTCTCCTTCAATCTCCAGAATCTCACCGACGCTCCCGCCTTCGACATCGTCGGTGTCCAGAAGCCGGGCCGCGCGTTCTCCGCGCGCGCCACGGTTGATCTCTGAGCGCTCGATGAGGCGCTTCGAGTCTCCTCGCAGGAACCCTCCGCCAAAAGGAAGCCCGATGAAGCTGAAAACCGCACTCCTCGCCCTCGCCGTGTTCGCCACCGCCTGCTCGGATTCGGAAGACCCGAAGCCTTCGGACGGCGGCACCCAGGTGGACCCCGACGCTGGAACCGCCGAGCCCCTCTATGCCGCCATCACCCAGGTCGCCATCGCTGGTGGAAACACCCAGAGCTACCTGGTGACGTTGGACGACATCGAGAAGGCGCAGACCGTCGGGATTGGCGACGCAATCGAGCTTCCCGCGGACGCGTACATCGCCGCCGGCCTTCCGGGCACCGGCAAGTTCATTGTCAGCAGCTCGAGGCTGCCGACGGTGACCCCCTACACCCTCAACGCTGATGGCTCGCTCAAGGTCGGCGATCCGCTTTCGTTCACCAGCCAGGGTGTCGCCGCGACCGGTGGCTATCAGTCCCAGCACTACTTCGTCAGCGAGACGAAGGCCTATTACTTCGACCACGTGAACTACAAGCTGGTCATCTGGAATCCCCAGGACCTCTCCATCATCACGTCCAAGGACCTGACGTCCCAGCTCAAGAACGGCGACTTCACGTTCCGCTATTCGCAGAGCCTGGCCATCACCGCTGGCGACGACGTCATCATCGCTGGCGGCTGGCACGCCGCGGACGTGCGGACGGTTCCGGCGAAGACTGCGCTGGTCATCGTGGACACGCAGACCGACGAGGTGACCGTCAAGGTCGACAATCGCTGCGGCTGGGCGCGCGACGGCGTCAAGCACACGGATGGGAAGATTTATTACGCCACCGAATCCCTGGGCAGCGGAGCGCACTTCGTCTCTCCCGGGACCACCGGCGCGCCCTGCATGGTCCGCTTCGATCCCGCGACTGGCGAGTTCGATGCGTGGTCCACCACGCTCGATTCCTTCATCAACCCCGGGACGGAGGGGGACATTGCCGCCATGCTCCTGCCTGGAGCTCCCGGCAAGGGCTACCTGCGGGTGATGAACAAGGCCGCCGCGCAGTCCGCCTGGGACGCCGCGGTGGCCGCCGAGCGGCCGTTCAACGGGCAGAACGCCGCCGTGGGTGCCTGGTGGAGCCTGTGGGAGGTCACCCTCGGCGACGCGCCGACCGCGACGCCCGTCGTCCGGGACGACCTGGTGCCCACCAACGGTCGCACCATCCCGCAGAACCCTGGTGAGCTCCTGGTGCTGCCGGAGTTCATCAATGACAACGCCCAGACGCGCTTCCGCCTCATGAGCCCCGAGACGGGGCTCGGGGACGCGAAGACGGTCGTCGAGGGCCAGGTGCGCGGCCTCCTCCGGATCCGCTAGCCACCCGCCTGCCGTTCGGAGCCCCCGCCGTGCATGGGCGGGGACTCCGGTTCATCTGTCATCACCGGGTCTCCCACCATGAGTCTCTTCATCCCCCTCGCGCTGGCGCGCTCCCTTGGGCTGCGCTTGCTGAACCCGCTGCTCGCCGCACGCCCCGCGCGCTTGAGCCGAGGCGTGGGCCCCCTGAGGCGCATCCACGTGCTCCTCGCGGCGGGTCTGCTGACCGCCAGTTGCTCCTCGGGGCCGGCATCACGCACCGCGCCGGTGGCTCGGGTGGACGGGACGCCGGTGACGCTCCAGGACACCTTCCAGTTCGATCTCGACTCGACCCACACCGGACGGACCCACCGGTTGTACGTGGCGGTGCCCGAGGGCCCCGCGCCCGCCGCCGGCCATCCGGTCATCTACCTGCTGGATGGCGGCGCGCACTTTCCCACCCTGGAGCGTCTCACGCGCGCCCTCCCCAGGCTCGCGCGGGGCTTCGGCGTCGCGGCTGCAACGCCGGTCATCGTCGGGCTGACCTACCCGGGTGACCCGGCCCACAACGACCAGGCACGCGGTGAGGACTACACGCCGCCCGCCCCGAATCTCTCGAACACAGGGGACCGGTTCTCGAAGAAGCAGGGGGGAGCGGATCGCTTCCTGGACTTCCTGAAGAAGGAACTCGAGCCCGCGCTTGCATCGAGATTGCCGATCGACGGCTCGCGCACCGCGCTGATGGGCCACTCCTATGGCGGCCTCCTGGTGCTGCATGCGTTCTTCACGAGGCCCACGTCCTTCAACGCCTTCATCGCGGGGAGCCCGTCCATCTGGTGGAACGACCGCTACGTGCTCACCGAGAAGAAGGCCTTCCTGGAGCGGTTCGCGCGGACCCCGGTGAAGGCGCGCGTGCTGCTCACGGTGGGAGGGCTGGAGCAGAAGCCGCGCAAGAGCGAGGGGACGCGGGGCATGTTCGCCGCCGAGCGGCGGATGGTCGACAATGCCCGCGAGCTCGCCGTGGAGCTCGAGGCGATGGGCGGCGGCGATTTCGCGGTCCAGTACCTGGAGTTTCCCGGCGATGATCACTACAGCGCATGGCTCCCCATGCTGAGCCGTGGGCTGCTCTTCTTCTCCGCTCCCTCGCTGCTTCCGGGGGCCGACTGAGCCCGCACGGGCCCTGGCCCCCCTCGTCGGACCCACGCCGCGTGCATCGTGTCGACCTCCTCGCGGATTGTGGAACGGAGCGGTGGCGGTCGACACGGCACCCTCCGTCTTGTGCTTCTCGTTGCTGTCAGACCTGGAGCGTTCCGTTGCTGATGGCGATCTTCGGGCTTCGGAGCCCCATCATGACCCACGCACCGAGAAGCTTGATGAAGAATGAGAGCGTTTGGCTTTTGCCGTTCGGGACGTCATCAGGCAGCACCACGCCGGGCGGGAGGTCGCCTGTCATCGTCCGCATCTCGAGCCGGGGCAGCGTTCCCGTGGGCCAGAGACAGCCATAGAGGCTGAGCCAGTGGCCGTTCTCGAACTCGAGGAAGACTGGCGTGTTGCAGCAGGTGGCGACGAACCGGCGGGTCTTCGCCTCGGGCGTGAGGCGGAACTCCTTGAGGCGGTCGGTGCCCTCAAGGAATCGGACGCGATCCTTGCGGTAGAGCACGAAGCGCGTGGCGCCATGGGATTCCAGGACCTGCCGGGCCGCGGGGAGGGCCTGCATCCTGGCGCCGGCCGCACGGCAGCTGTTGCAACAGCATTCGACGCTGACGATGTGCGCTCCCTCCACTTGGAGATGGACCTGTCCGCAGGCGCAGCTGAGCTGAGGGGGCTGTATCATGGCAGTGCTTTCTCCTTGAGGGGGCAGCCGAAGAGGAGGCGGATGTAGCGGTCGAGGTGATCGAGACTCTCGCGAGCCAAGGCGGATTCGTTTCCTGCCTTGGCGAGAACGAAGGCGCCTTGGATGACCGTCTGTGTGTGGTGAGCCAGGCTCTTGGCCGTCCATCCGCCTGAGATGCGTCGTTCCCTCATGGCGGCGCGAATATCCGGCTCGAGCGTCTCGGCATGCCGGAAGATGCTCGCGGCGCAGGCCTCGCGGATGTCCGGCGAGCTCGCGTAGACCTCCTGCACCATCGTGCCCACCAGACAGGTGAACTCGGCCAGGTTCCCCGCGATGATGGACTTGCGGAAGGCCACGTAGGCCAAGACGCGAGCGAGCGGGTCGTCCGGTGTGTGGTAGGGCGCGCCCTCGAAAAAAGCGGTCGTCGTCTCGGCCCAATGCTCCGCGGCCGCCACGCCGAGCGCTTCCTTGCTCTTGAAGTGATGGAAGAACGAGCCCTTCGTCACCGCGGCGGCTTGACAGAGTTCGTCGACCGAGGTCGCGGTGAAGCCCTTCGTGCGGATTGTTGCGAGCGCGGCCTCGAGTAGGCGTGTCCTGGCGTCACCTCGCTCAGGCTCGTGTTTCGGCGGGCGTGGCATGGGAAGCACCATACCGTTCGGTCGGTATTTGATCAATCCGGTGAACGTTGGAGGGGCCCTGGTGTGCCCAACGGGGCCCAGCCTAAAGCTCCGCCTGCGCCAGGGAACGAGGGCTGGTTCAGCCATTGCGGCTACGCGCTGGCCCCTCAACAGCTTCAGTCAGCGGCGCTCGGCTGTCGCCAGGGTCGCGTGATTCCGTCCCCACTCCGCCAAGGTGCTGACGGCATGGGTGGGCACGGCGCCCGTTTGCGTCAGGGCGTATTCCACCTTGGGAGGTACCACGTCGAACACCGTGCGACTGACGATGCCGTCGGCTTCCAGCTCCCGTAGCTGCTCGAACAGGACCTTCTCGCTGATGCCGGGCACCCGCCGCCTCCGTTCTCCGAAGCGCGCGGGGCGGAGGTGCAACTCACACAGCATGGCTGACTTCCACTTTCCGCCGATGACCGTCAGCGCCGCGTGAAGTCCGCAGTCCGGGGCGTACTGCTTTCTCACCATGCTCCCTCCTTCCCGACACGCATGACTCAAGAATTTGTAAGTGCTTGTCCTGAAACGAAATTCATTCAAAACTTCGCCGCCGGCATCTTCCGTCAGGCCATCGACGCTGGGCATGGCACGGAGGAGAATGCCGCTCTATTCAGAGTTTTGCACAGGGCGCGATAGGCAGCCCGCGGCGCCGCTTGTTCAGCTCACATTCATTCTCGTGGCGGAATGACGCGCTGCCGCGGGTACGTAGAACATGCCGCATGTGTGACCTGCTATTTCGCGCGGCGCGAGTTCCGGCCGATCAAGAGCGAGAGCGTGGAGAGCAGGCCCAGCACCGTCAGTCCTCCCCCGGCCTGGGTGCAGCCCTTCTTGGTGTCGACCGGCTCGGGGAGCGGGTCCTCGTTCTCGATACCGCCGTCAAACTCGGAGCCCCCATCCGCGCATCCGCGCATCTGGCTGATTCCCGCGTTCGCGACCCGTGCCGCGCAGCTCAACTCGAAGTCCACGCTCACGGGGGGAAGCGTGATGTTGGCGTGCTCCAGCGTCGCCTTGAGCGTGGCCCGGTGTCGTCCGGGCGGGAGGCTGTCGATCGGCGGCCGGTGATAGGAATCAGCGCAGCTCACGTAGTCGCAGAAGGTATAGAGGAAGAGCAGCTGCCGGTTGTATTCGTAGCGACGCGGCTCGAGGCTCTCCTCGCCGGTGGAGGTCAGCCCGCTGTGCTTCGCATACGACCAGGGCTCTCCGTCCACCTCCACCGTCCAATGCACCCACGGAAGGAACGGCACCAGTTCTGGTGACGGCGTAAAGCGCAGCGTGGTGGAGTTCCCTTCCACCTGCCTGTCGCCGCAGCTCGAAGCCCCGTACACGTTGAAGATACCCTGGCTCGGCGTGTCGGCCGTCAGGGTGCCGGTGGTCGTGGGTAGAGGGAGGGCGGGGCCGGCGGTGAAGGTCACGGACTCGGTCTGGGTTGGCTGGAACTGACAGACACCCTTTGCCTCGATGCGGTACGTGGTGCCTGGCACCAGCGGTGCGTCCGGGACCAGGACCTGCGTCTGATGCGCGCCCGGCGTGACGATCGCGGGCACCTGCGTTCCATCCGGCAGCAGCAGCCGGACGGTGGACGGCTCCACGCTCTCCAGCAGAGGCGGAACCGTCACCATTCCGGGGACGTTCGCGGGCACCACACCGCCGTCCTCGGGGAGGGGAAAACGCACCCCCACCATGCAGTTGGGCGCGACACAGGCGCGCGCCGGCGTGGGAATGAGCATTCCCATGAGGAACATCCCTACCGCACTCCATTTCCACGTGTGTTCGTGCATTCCTCAATAGACACCGGAACCTGGGGATCGGGCTATCGCCCAGGTGTGGCTCCGGATGGGCGGGGCCGGAGAGAAGCGTGTGTTAGCAACCGCGTCATTGCATGCATCGTCTTGAAGATGGGGCCCGAAGAATGGTGGATCCTCAATGTCGATCATGAGCGCGATGGACATGCGGATGACCGGTAGCGCGTGATGTCGCCGGGCTCAGTCAGCCTGCCCTCGGGGTACGCTCCAGGGGCCCATGGATACCGGGCATCTCGAGGAGTGCGTCGCATGAACCCAGGAGTCTCCATCGTCGCCGACGACACCCGGAGCTGGGGACTGGAGACCCGTGGCCCTGGGCTGCTGCTGCACGTGCCCTCCACGGGCCGCTGGGCGCGGCGGCCATCGGTGCATCTGGAGTCCGCTCCGGACTACCGGATCCGGTTGCGCGGCGGGGGACAGACGCTGCTATGGACCCGCATCGATTCCTACTGGGACCGCGCGGTCTTCGTTCGGGGAACGGCCGCCGCTCCCCAAGTCCTGCCGCCGCTGTCCGCACCCGAGGTCCGGGCCGTGGAGGCCCCACCCGGCTCCGAGGCGTGGTGGGAGGCCTGGAATTGGCGGGTGGCGCGAGCGCTCGTGGAAGCGCCCCTGCCAGTGCTCCACGCTGGCAACTGGTGTCTGCGCCCCGTGCGCGCCATCGCGGCGGAGAAGGCGGAGCGGCACCCTGTGTCCCCCATGGAGTGGGGCTTTGGTCAGCCTCCGATGCCACCGCACTCGCTGGCCTCCATGACGCGGTTCCTGTTCGCGTGGAAGGAGGACTGGTGGGAGTCGCTGCCGGAACAGCGGCCGGGCGCCGTGCTCGGGCTGCGCGCGCTCTCCGCTTCCGAGGACGGGCGTGTGAAGAGCTGGCGAAAGCGCGCGCGGGACGGGACGTTGCCGCCCGTGCTGCTGCTCTTCGTGGACATCCTGGCGAAGTGGGTGGTGCTGGATGGCCATGACCGGCTGCACGCCGCGCTGCTCGAAGGCGTGGAGCCACCGCTGCTGGGCTTGTGGCCGTTCATTGACCGGCCTCGTCCCGGGAACGCCGTCCGCGAGGAGGGCGCCCTGTTCAGCGCGGAGTTTCAGCTGCGCGCCGGAACGACGCCGGAGACCGTCGACCGCGTCAACCGCATGCTGCTGCTCAACTTCACTCCCGGCCCGCGGGGCACCGTTTCACGCGCCTGGCCGCTCCCGGGCGGACGGGAGACCTGGCATGAGGAGGTCTCCGCCCGCCGCCGCAGGGGCCAGCTCCCGCTCCTGGAGGACTCCGACTGGCGCTGGCTCGCTTAGCTCCCCACACGGGGCCCTGCGCGAGACCGCGACGGGAGACATGGGAGCCATCCGTGACGCACGATTGGACGCAGCAGCCGGACTTCGGGTAGGCACAGGCGCTTCATGCCTCCGAGCGAAGCACGGTCATCGGGTCCACGCGCGAAGCACGTCGGGCCGGCAGCCAGCTCGCGAGCAGCGCCACGCCGAGCAGGAGGAGCGCCACCACGACGAAGACGAGCGGGTCCGTGGTGCTCACTCCGTACACGAGCCCCGCGAGCACCTGGCTGAGCCCCAGGGCCCCCAGCACGCCGAGCACGATTCCCAGCCCCGCGAGCCGCGCCGCCTGCCGGAGCACCAGCCCCAGCACGTCTTCCGTCGTCGCGCCCAGCGCGAAGCGGATACCGAATTCCCGCGTGCGCTGCGCCACCGCGTAGGACACGACGGCCGCGAGGCCCGCCACCGAGAGCAGCAGCGCCATCGCACCGAAGGCGCCCAGCAGCAGGAGGCTGAAGCGTCTGGGTGCGAGCGAGCCCGCGAGCAGCTCCTCCACCGTGGACAGGCGCGAGGGCAGCTCGGGGGCAAGCTCTCGCAGCACCGGCCGCGCCGCGGTGACCAGGGCCGCGGAGCCCATCGGACCGTGCACGGCGAGGTGGAAGCGGGAGGAGGCCCGCAGACGCTGCCTGGAGCCGCCATAGAACATGGGCCTGGGCGCGTCATCCAGCCCTTGCTCCCGCACGTCCCCCACCACGCCGACGATGGTGAAGGGACGCAGGTCTCCGTCCATGTTGCCGAACTGAATGAGCTTGCCCAGCGGGTCCTCATGGGGCCAGCGGGCCTTCGCGAGCGATTCGCTGATGACGGCCACGTGCGGCGCGTCGACGGTGTCGCGCGCATCGAACAGACGCCCGCGCACGAGCGGGATGCCGAGCGCGGCGAAGTAGCCCTCGCTCGCCACGCGGTACTCGGCGGAGCCGGTGCGCTCGGGCTCGCGCGCCAGCCGCCCGAAGTCGTCGAAGTCCCCCACCTCGTCGGGGCGGTTGAGCACGAGGAAGGTGCCATCCCCCGCCGGGCTTCCCTCGAGCGGGAAGTTGCTCACGGCGCCCACCGCGCGCACGCCGGGCAGCGCCGCCAGTCGCGAGAGGAGGTGCTCCTGCAACTGCACGTTTCGCCGCCCCTGCGCCTCGTCCTTTGCCGGAGGGAGCACGAGGCTGAGCACCGCGACATCCCCGGTGCGATACCCCGGGTCCAGCGAGAGCAGCCCCATCAGGCTTCGCCCGAGCAGCGCAGCGCCCACCAGGAGGACCAATGCGAGCGCGAGCTGCCCCACGACGAGGGCTCGGCGCGTGCGCTCGGCGCTCCCTCCTCCGCTATGCGTGCGCCCGGCGCCCGCCAGCGTGGCCCCCGGGGGTTGCCGCGCCGCGCGCAGCGCCGTCAGCAACCCCAGCCCCAGTGCGAGCAGCAGCGAGAGCCCGAGGGTGAAGAGGAGCACCGTGGCGTTCACCCCCACCTCGTCGACACGTGGCAGGTGGCCCGGCTCCGCCGCGAGCAGCGCGCGCACGCCCCAGGCGGAAAGCAGGGCCCCCAGTGCGCCTCCCGCCAGTGACAGCAGGAGCGACTCCATGAGGAACCGCCGTATCAACGCGCCGGGCCCCGCGCCCAGGGCCACGTGGATGGCGAGTTCCCGGGAACGGGTGGCCGCGCGCGCGAGCAGCAGGTTCGTGACGTTGGCGCCCGCCACCAGGAGCAGGAAGGCCGCGGCGCCCGACAGCAGGTAGAGCGTGGGCCGCACGCCGCCCACCAGGCTCTCTTGGACGGGCTCCAGGGCGATGTCATGCATCTGTGTGTCGCGGCCGTACTGGGCCTTGAGCTCGCGGGCGATGTGTGTGAGCTCCACTCGCGCGGCCTGGAGGTCGACGCCGTCCGCCAGCCTTCCCACCACCCGCCAGTTGTGCGCGGTGCGGCTGGGCAGGGGAGCCTCGAGCTCTCGCGGAACCCACAGCTGCGTGCCCACCGGGTAGTCGAAGGACTCGGGCATCACGCCCACCACGGTGAATGCGCGCCCCTCGAAAGTGAGGGTGTCCGGCAGGGGCAGTGGCCGTGCGCCCAGGTAGCGCTTCCAGAAGGCGTGGCTCACCATCACCACGGGAGCACCTCCCGCCTGCTGTTCCTCCTCGTCAAAGAGGCGGCCCTGGACTGGCCGCACCGCGAAGGCGGGGAAGAAGTCGCGCGAGGCGCGCGCCAGCGTGGCGAGGGCCGGCTCGTCGGCGCCCGTGACGGCGACGCTCGCCGCTCCCGACACCTGGGCCAGCGCTGAAACGGTGCGAGCGCGCGTCCGCACATCCTCGAAGTTGGGGTCCGAAAACCGCATCGTGTGGCCGTCCGCCGCGCGCTGCGACAGCTCCACGAGGCGCTCGGGACGCGGGTAGGGCAGGGGGCGCAGCAGAACCCCTTCCACTACGCTGAAGAGCGCGGTGCTCGCTCCGATGCCCACCGCCAGCATCAGCACACACCCCAGCGTGAAGCCGGGACTGCGGCCCAGCGAGCGCAGGCTCTGACGCAGTCCACCCAGAACGGAATCCATCGCGACGTCTCCTGGAGCCGGTTGGCGGCTTCCGGAGCGGCTACGTTCTGGCCGGCGGACGATTGCGTGTCCCCCTGCCCATGGTGGTTGCATGCGAACAGGCGGGAGCCATCATGGAACCGTGAGGCGGTGTGCCAGGTCCCATGTCACGGGGTCTCATGGTCCCCATGCAGGCGGGGAATTCCTGGCCCGGCTAGGGCAGGAACTCGACGTACCCGTCCGTTCCATGCACGCGGATTCGCTGCCCATCCCGTATCAGCCGGGTGGCATGCTCGACTCCCACGACGGCCGGCAGGCCGTACTCCCGGGCGATGACCGCGCCATGGGTCATCAGGCCCCCTACCTCCGTCACCAGTCCCTTGATCGCGACGAACAGGGGCGTCCAGCTCGGGTCCGTGTAGGCGGTGACCAGGATGTCGCCCGCCTCGATATCGGCCTTCGCCATGTCCAGGATGACGCGGGCTCGTCCCTCGATGGTCCCGGCGGAAACCGGTAGGCCGACCAGCGCGCCAGCTGGCAAATCATCGCGTCGGTACGCCCCGGGGATGACTTCGCCATCCGAGGTGAGCACCCGGGGCGGCGTGAGCGCTTGATACGACCTGAACGCGTCCTTGCGCTGGCGGATGAGCGGGTCATCCACCTGGTTCGTGCGCACGACGGTGTGGAGCTCCTGGAGCGTGAGGTAGAAGATGTCTTCCTTCTCACGAAGCACGTGGGATTGAACGAGGCGCTCGGCTTCTTGCAACAAGGACTGCTTGTAAACGAAGTAGCGGTTGACCATGCCGTACTTCGGATACTCCCGGTACCCGATGAAGGTCCGGACCCGGTCGATCATCCGCCTGGTTTCTTCGGCCTTCCGCTCCCCGTCCGGCAAGGCCCGCAAGCGCTCCAGCAACTCCTGTTCCTTCTTCCTGGCCTCCTGCCGCCCTTGCTCGAAGCGCCGCTCGCCGGCGCCCGGCTCGAAGTTCTTGATGTTGCCGAGGATGAGGGGCACGAGCGTGGTGGGGCGTTCGCTCCAACGCGGCTTCGTGATGTCGATCTCGCCGACGCAGCGCATGCCGTACTTGTCGAGGTAGGCCTGGATGGCGTCTCGTGCTTCCCGTCCGCCCGCGAGCGTGGCTAGCTCGTCCAGGAATCCCTCGTCCTCGACCTGCTGCAGAAAAGCCACCACGTTTGGATGCGGGCGAATCACATCCGCGACGTCCAGGAGCGCCAGCCCCATCTCCGACGTGACGTTGTGGGGCGCGGACTGCGTGAGCGTGTCGGCCGCGTTCTTCTCGCCCAGCCACGCCTGCAGTTGCTCGTTGAGCCACCAGGTGGCCTCGATCGCCGCCATGATGACCTGAAGGCTTCGTGGATCGAACACGAGCCGCTTCAGCTCTTGGATGTCCGCCACGATGAAGTCGAGCAGCGCCGGTCCGGACTTCGTCCGGATGTCACGCTTCAAGGTGGTGATGGAAGCCTGGCTGCGCCCGATCAGCTCGTCGACAATGGCCGCATCGGTCTCGAGTGGGGCCGGCGCGCCGTCAGCGGGCGCCTTGCCGGGACCTTCGTCTGGGAGTGACTGGATGAAATCGCCGCGTCCGAGGACGGTCTCCAACGCGTCCCGGAGCAGCGGATCGGATTTCCCCAGGGCTTCCAGGAGGCCTGCTCGGCTCGCTGGCGAAGCCAGTCCCTGGGTGACGTCGACGAACAGCCTCCCGCCGGCCTCGTACATCGGCCGCAAGGCTGTCAGTTGGAACAGGGAGAGCCCCAGGGGCTTCATGGCGTCAGTCATCATCTGCTGATGACCGACGGAGACGTAGACGTGATTCTCCCGGTCACCGGCCGAGGGGATGGGGAACAGCGTGGTGATAGGCCGGCTCTGGACGAACTGGAAGCCATCGTCGATCAGGCACCATTCGATGTCCTGGGGGCAACCGAAGTGCGCTTCGATCCTCCGGCCCAACTGCGCGAGCCGTACGACCTGCGCGTCCGTCAGCGCGGCCTGCCGCTGCCGCTCCGGCTCGATTGCTTGTTCGTGCGTCCCGCCTGCCGGCGAGGCGTGGATGGCAAGCTGCTTGGTGGCGACCGACTTGGCGATGACCTCTCCGTCCCGCACCTTGTAGACGTCCGCGTTCACCAGGCCGGAGACCAGTGCTTCGCCCAGGCCGAAGCTGGCCTCCACGGAGGAGACCTTCCGGTTGGAGGTGACAGGGTCGGCCGTGAACAGGATACCGGCCGCCTCCGGGAAGACCATCTGCTGCACGACCACTGCCATGCGGACCTTCCGGTGGTTGAAGCCGTTCCGCAGGCGGTAGGTCACGGCTCGCTCGGTAAAGAGCGAGGCCCAGCACCGGCTGACGTGCTGGAGGATCGCCGCCGGCCCCACGACGTTCAGGTACGTGTCCTGCTGGCCCGCGAAGGAGGCCGTCGGTAAGTCCTCCGCCGTCGCGCTCGAGCGGACGGCGTAGGCGGCTTGCTCGCCAAGCTGGCCGAGCGGGCGGGTGATCGCCGCTGCCAGCTCGTCAGGGATGACGGTCTCTTCGAGGGTTCGGCGGAGCTCAGCGCTGAGCGCGCGGATCTGTTCCCGGTCGTCCGGCTTCAGGCGCGACAGCCGTTCGAGCCGTTCGTCGATCGACGGCGCATCCGCCATGACCCGCTGGAAGGCGTCCGTCGTCACGCAATAGCCAGCCGGCACGTGAATGCCTTCGAGCCGCGAAAGCGCCCCCAGATGCGCGCCCTTGCCGCCAACGACCGCGACCTGCGCCTGGTCGATCTCCTGGAGACCCATCACGTAGCGGCCCATACGCGCACCTCCCTCTGCGAAAGGGTGGCACTGTACTCCTGTGACCGCGGAAAGAGGTGCACCGACTCTTGCGCGCTCCGGGGCCCGCATGTCGCGTCTCTCGGGCCTGTCCTTCCGTGCGTTCTGACGCACTCGTGACGCGTCGGCCGAGTTTGGGATGGGTACAAATTGGGGGCAGGTCGCGGGCGGATATGCGCAAGAAGCGGATCGCGGAGTGGGCGATCAGGAGCACGAGGTGCAGCCCTTCGTCTCGACCAACGGAGGCGAGGCCCTACGATGTTGCGTTCGCTCTGCGCGCGCAGGCGAGCACGTGGCGCTCGTCTCCTTCCCGCTGCGCGTTGGCGATGGTTGCTTCCTCGCGAGGTTTGTTCGCGCCCCGGCGGCTCGTCGTGCGCATCGCTCGCCGTCATGACGCGCGTCTTGATGCAGCTTTGCGCACCCCACGAGGCAACGACCGAATTTGGGGTAGGCACAGGGACGCTCAGCGTCCCTATCCGTCTTATGCTCTCAGCGAGCGCGTACCGTGCAGGAGGTCTTGATGTAGTCCACATCGTCATAATAGGCGCATGTGAAGTACACATCTAGCTTTGAGGTCGCGGTGCAGTCCTGGCGACCGGTCTGGGCGGTGAGGTCTGTGTCCAGATTCACGCAGTCGCAGCTCTTGCAGCTCTCCTTCTTATTCAGACACACATGGCTCGTCACATCGGTCACGATGGTCGCGCAGTATTGAGTGGCGCGCTTGCAGCTTATGTCGCCACACTCGATGGTCTCTGGGAACGAGTTGGTGTCCCCGCCCCCATCGTCCTCGTTCGAGCCACCACAGCCCACCACCAGCATGGAGAGAAGCATCAGGTACCGCGTCGTCGCCTTCATGTCGTCCGCCCGAGGAGTTACAGGGGGCATGAACACCCCCTCCTGATGGGAAGAGACGGGCTGGGCGACACCGTTGCATGAAATCGACCGCTACCCTCCCGGCGAGAGATGCCGGAGGGGCACACTGAGGGCACATGTGGAACCGGGGGCAGAAGAAAAGCTCAGCTTCCCAGGTTGTCCCAGACGGGATTCGAACCCGCAGAACCGAACAACCCAATCCCGAGCCAGGATCGCCTTGACCCGCGACTTTCCTCGGGATTCGGCGCTCCGCTGTCCTGCCCTGTCCTGCTTCTGCTGCCTCTTCACATCCACCTCACGAGGGGGAGGTTATTCCCCCAGAGAGGTGCCTCAAGAAATCCTGGGGCGGAGGAAGGTGGTTCAGCGAGCTGCCGGATTGCCGGTCTGTAATTCCAAATACATTCGTTCGATGGCCGTCCTGGCACAGTGCACGAACGCGGCGACTTCCGGGCCTCTCCTTGCCAAATCGTCCTGCGTCTCTCCAAGGTAAGACGCCCGCGCACTGCGCACGACGCCTCGATGTTCATCCGGCAGTTGTTCAATGACCCACTGGGCCGCAACGTCCTTGGGGGCGATCCCCTCCGTCGACAGGCTGAACCAGATGCGAGCCAGCGCAAGCACCACGTTCCTTTCGTCCCCCCGCCAGTCCGCGGGTCCGTTCCATTGGAGAACGGTATCGTAGAACGCTCTCGCCAAATCGGTCCGGGGTACGGGGTCGAAGAGGTCGGTTGCTGGCGCGCCCAACAGGCAGATGCTGTGTCTCCTTGCCTTGGCCAGCAAGATTGCCAGGTCGGGGTCCACGATGGCGGGCTGGACGTGGCCTGCTTCCAGTTCTCCGCGCAACCATTCCCCGAATTGAAGTTCGCGCGACGGCGGATAGCGCCAAGGGACGACCGCATCCTGGACGACAACGGTCACTTCGAGAGGGCGGAGCGATTCACGCGTCATTGGCCATGCCGAGACCGACAGCAGCTCCATGAGCAGCGAGTGTCGAACGGCTTCGGTCAATGGGGCGCTGACGGTGACCAGCAGATCGATGTCGCTGTGTGGTTTCAGCCCTCCATCAACTGCCGAGCCGAAGAGGTGTATGGCCTGCAGCGAACTGGCGAGGTTACGGCCAATCACCGAGCAGGCGCTTGAAACCTGGTGCGTGATTTCAGCCGGTACGGATGCGTTCATGTCGGCTACCACTGGTATGGTCCTTGGCTCTACAGTTGTAGCTCGGAAGATGCCCCACGCGCTCCCTGGTTGAAAGAACAAGGAGACGAGGCTTCCCCTGTCGTCAACACTCGACGCAGGGACGCAGGCGCGCGACGTGCGCTTGGTCAGCTCGCGGCGGAGATGGAGGAGATAGAGGCCCGGCTGCAGCCTCACTTCCGAAGCTGGGAAGCACATGCCTCCGCCGTGGGGTACGTGAAGGCGCTGCTGGGACACGGCGCCGGCAAAATCGAGTATGCGCGGGTGGGCGACTTCCTCTCCCCCACGAAATCGAATCCGCGCTCGTTCGTGTCGGTCCCCGGATACGTGAATCCGCGTGGGAGAGGGACCGCATGATGCAGAGGTGGACGTACATTCGAGTCGCAGTGGGACTGGTGCTGATGCTCGGGGTCTCCCCGGCCATGGCCGCGAGCAAGAAGGAGTCGATAGACAAGCTCGCCACCAAGTACCACGAGTTCCGGCAATTCAATGGAACGGTGCTCGTCGTGGGTGAGAAGGGCATCATCCTCAAGAAGGCCTACGGGCTGGCGAACTTCGAGTGGCAGATTCCCGCCACCCCGGATACGAAGTTCCGCATCGCCTCCATCACCAAGCAGTTCACGTCCATGGTCATCATGCAGCTGGTGGCCGAAGGCAAGGTGGGGCTGGATGACTCCCTCAGCAAGCTCCTCCCTGACTACCGCCAGGACACCGGCTCGCGCGTCACACTCACCCACCTGCTGAATCACACCTCCGGCATCCCCAGCTTCACCAACCACCCGGACTTCGTGGCGAAGGCATCTCGTAATCCCTTCCCAGCCGCCGAGCTCATCAAGCAGTTGGCCAGCGGCGACCTGGAGTTCGAGCCCGGGACGAAGTACGCCTACAACAACTCGGGCTACTACCTGCTCGGCGCCATCATCGAACGGGTGACGGGCAAGCCCTACGCACAGGTGGTCCAGGAACGAATCTTCGACCCGGTGGGGATGAAGAACTCGGGCTACGACGTCTCGGCGACGGTGCTCCCCAAGCGCGCGAGCGGCTACGTGTCCACGCCCGACGGGCTCCGCAATGCCCCCTACATCAATATGGATGCCCCCTTCGCCGCGGGTGGGTTGTACTCGACGGTGGAGGACCTGTACCTGTGGGACCGGGCGCTCCATGGGGACACGTTGCTCCCGCCAGCGCTCAAGCAGCGGATGTTCACCCCGGGCCTGCAGGGCTATGCGTTTGGCTGGGAGGTTCAGTCCGCCAAGCTGGATGACGGCAAGACAGAGGTCGCTCTCCAGAGCCATCGAGGCGGCGTCGAGGGGTTCTCCACCATCATCTCCCGCTCGCCGGAGACGAAGGAGGCCGTCATCATCCTGTCCAACGTCCGTGGTTCCAACGTGCAGGGGCTGGCGTCCGGCATCTGGAGCCTCCTGCGCGGAGTCAAGCCACAGGCCCCCCGCCGGTCCATCTCAGAAGCCGTGATGACGGCGCTCGCGAAGGGCACCATCACCGAGGCCATCGCCACCTACCGCACCCTCAAGGCCCAGACGCCTGATGAATACAAGTTCAACCCCGGAGAGCTGAACCGGCTCGGCTACCAGCTCATGAAGGAAGGCCGCCTCGCGGACGCGGTTGAGATTTTCAAGCTCAACGTGGAGATGTACCCCACGGATGGGAATGTCCACGACAGCCTCGGTGAGGCCTACCTGGCTCGGGGGGACAAAGCGCTCGCCGCCGAGAGTTATCGCCGCTCACTGGAGTTCGACCCGAAGAACGCCGACGCTGTTCGAATTCTCAAGGAAATCGAGCAGCCCTCGGCCAAGAGTCCCTGAAGACATACTTGCGCGGCCAGCACGCGATGGAATCGACCGAATTCTGGATAGGCAAAGGCGGGAGCGGGCGGAGCCTTCCCCTCTGTGGCCTGCTCTATTTGGTGCTGGCGGGCGCGACATCGCCGGCGCGCTCGGCGAACGGACGGGCATGGCGGACGAGTGAGAGCAGCACCTTGCCCGGCTCCTCGGCCATCAGCTCGTGCGCCGACTGCTCGAACCAGACGAGCTGCTTCGACGGCGCCTTGACGCCCGCGAACCATTCGGCGGCAACCATCGCCGAGACATTGTGGTCGTGGCGTCCGAGGAACAGGATCAGCGGCGTCTTGAGCCGCTTCACATGCGACAGGTCCGCCGTCAGGACCGCGGAAAGGAGCCTCTCGACCGAGAGCTCCTGCGCCTTCCAGACCTGGCGAACCTCCTCGTCGGTGTATTCGGGCGACAGATTCACCGCTGCGCCCTCGAAGCTCGCATCCGGACGCCGATAGGCGGCACCCCCGAAGAAATTGAGCCAGCGGCGCTGGAGCCGGATGTCCTTCAACGGCACCGGCTTCTTGCCAACGGCATAGGGCGCGATCGATTCGAGGTCGCGGATCGCCTCTTCGTTCTTCGTCGCGCGCGCCTGTTCCATCGTCCAGGCCCAGCCGCGCCGCTCGCTCTCCCGCGCATCGATGCCCTGGGCGGCGCCGATATAGGCGTGGAGCCATTCGGGGTGCCTCTCCGCGAGGGTGAGCCCGAGGAGGCTCCCCCAACTATGGCCGAGGACGAAGATCTTCTCCTTGCCGAAGGTTTGGCGCGCCCATTTGACGAGCTCCTCGGCATCGGCGTGCACCTGCTCGACTGTGAGCGTCGGGGCGACCATGGCCGGATCGTTCGCGACATACGTCTTGCCCGAGCCGCGCTGGTCCCACTGGATGACGGTGAAGAATTCGTCCCAGCCGTGCGCGACATACCAGCTCGTCGGCATCGCCACCCAGCCGGGGCCGCCATGGAGCACGAGCAGCACCGGATTGCGCAGGTCGCGGCTGCGGATCGAGACCCATTGGTCGATGCCTCCGAGGCGGAGCTTCTCGGTGCGCTCCATCCCCTCGGGCGCCACGATCTTGCGGAGCTCCGCGATGATCTTGACAGCCTCGGCTCGGTCATGAGGGCCCGGCGCCTCCTGCGCCTGTGCCTGAATGCTCCCCAGAAGCAGCGCCGCCAATGCTAGCCACGATTCTTTGCGCATCACTCCCCCTCGACTCTGCTCGTGATGCCCGTGGATAGCACAGGCCCGATCACCGAGCCAATGCCCGGCCGCTCATGGACGCTCTGGCTTCGTCACCGGTGAGCGCCAAGGTAGATGTCGCGTGAGAGGGCTCAACCAGGTGTGTCCCAGCCTGGATGGGGAACGCCGAAACCATCGCACTCTTGGCGAAGCTTCGTGCACTTGCATCTGGCGGAGTCCGCGGGAATAGACTGATTTGTCATTCCGACTGCGACGTTTGGCGTGCTGCTGGGATTCGTGGTGGTGAGTCACCGGGACATGCGAATCCTCTCCCTCGACGTAACAGAGGCCTGCCCGTCCATCGCTTTGCCCTGGAGTACGGCCAGGGGCAACATGGGCAGGAGCTGCTCTCGTGGATACGCTGAGGGATGTCGCTGCCTGTTCAGTGCAGTCGAATTGGCAATGGCGGAGGAGAATCTACCCGCGCGGGACACGCGTGAGGTCGTCGATGGGCACACCGAACCGGCGCCTCGCTCACTCACCTTGACACACTGCTCATGGTGGTCGTTGCGCGCCTATGACGCGGCGACCGAATTGGGGGCCCCACGGCTTCCATGGCCGGCCCTACCTGGGCGTGCTGATCGCATCGCCTCCCGCGCTCCAGGTGCTGCGCCAGGTCACCACCGTGAGCCCCGTGCCTGCTCCATTCCACCGTCGACCGGGCGATGTCAGTATGTCCTACGCGCCCAATCGTTTCCGCGATTGACGCGGCAAGGAGGCCCGAAACCAGCCTCCAGGGACTGTGGCTCAGGGAGGATGCGATGCGGCGGTTTGGAATGATGCTGGGGCTCTTGTGGGGCGTGGGGTGCGCCACCGCCACGCGAGGTATCGCCACCCAGTACAATCCGGAGACGGGGCGGTACGAGACGCCCACGCACGAGGTCGTCTATCAGGTGCCCGCCGAGGACGCGATGATGACGGCCCGGTACATCCTGGAGAAGAGCCGCTATGACGTGATGGAAAAGGAGGGGGGACTGGAGATGTACTCCTCCTTCATTCCGGACGTCATCCCCCCCGAGCGCTACTACATCCAGGGGAAACGGCTCGGGCCCCGTCAGGCACTCGTTCGAGTCTTTCGCATCAGGTACACTCAGGAGGGGGGAGGCTATACTGCGGAGGTACCCGGTCAGTCCGGCGTGCATCTCTCCGTGCCAGGTGCCTTCTCCAATATCCCTGGGCTGGAGGGCTACCGGCCGGCGCATGGCTACCGCGACCTGGGTATCGAGCAGAAGCTGCTGGAGCGGTTGGAGATGGCTCCCGCGCTGGAGTTGGTGGGCGGCAATTCCCCCGTTCCCATTCGCTCGGTGGTGATGGAGAGCTGGGGCGAGAAGGGTGGGACCACGGCCACCTCCACCGCTCCCGCGTGTGGTGTTCCCGTGGCGGGAGCCTCGTCCCTGTTCTCAGCGGGAGGCGTCCTGCTCGTGGCGGACCCCCTGGGCACGCAGGAGGTGCCGTCCGCGGCGCTGCGGATGTTGTGCGAGGCCTCGGCCCAGGAACTGCCGGTGACGCTGGCGCTGTCCATTCCCGTCTCCGAGCAGCCGCTCCTCGATAGCTACCTCGCCAGCGACGGCGATTCAGCGGCCGTTCAGGAGCTCCTCTCGGGGAGCGCCTTCTGGCGCCGGGCATACCAGGACGGGCGCAGCAGCCGCGCCATGCTGTGGCTCGTCGAGCAGGCCCGCCGCTTGCGCGTCTCCGGAAAGGACGTGGACGTGGCCGCCATCGACTCCGACAGTGCCCACGGCAATGAGCGCGAGGCGCAGATGGCCCAGCACCTGCTGAACGCCCAGTCGAAGCGCCCCCAGGCCTGGACGCTGGTGCTCACGGGCAGCGTCCACGCGCGCACCACGGAGGTGAGCTGGGATGGCGACTTCGAGCCCATGGGCTCTCGCGTGGTGCGCGCCCTGCCCTCGGTGCGTGCCCTGGATGTGGGCTTCCAGCGAGGCACCCAGTTCGCCTGCCGCTACAGCGTCTGGGACGAGGAGTTGGAGTGCAACGTCTTCGGCATCAGCCCGACGATCGAGGCACGGCAGTCCTCCAAGCAGGCCGTTGGCCTGCAGCTCTTCACCTCCCATCAGCCCCACGGCTTCCACGGCCGGCTCTACCTGGGCGCGCTGAGCGCATCGCCTCCCGCGCTCCATGCGCCGCGCCAGGACACCACCGTCGACCCCGTGCCCGCCACGAAGTGACTCGCGGTCTTCCGTGAGAGGCGCCCATCCCCGAGGCTTGCCCGGGGCGACCGCCTCTTCTGGGTCGTTCTCCAACGCCACGGCCCGGAGCGTGGAGCCAAGGTGATGGAGCTGCGGGAAGTCTTCGGGCTCCACCACCGGGACGCGCGCCGAGCTGCGTAGAGTCTCGCCCCCACTCGCAACGGCCTCACGGACCTGCCGCGCCATCCTGCCTACAAAGAAGCTCTGCGATGGGAGCCCGGTCCACGTCGACTTGCAGCTGGCGGGCAGCGATGGCGGCCGCACGCCCCAGGACCCCGGTATAGGTGGGAAACGATAGCGGAACGTGGGCCAGCTCATCCACTCGCATTCCCGCCGCAATGGCAATTGCCGCAGTCTGGACCAGGTCGACCGCCCGCTCACCCACGACGTGGCAACCGAGAATCTTCCGCGTAGCACGGTCGACGACGAGCTTGCAGAACCCGGTCGTTCGCCCATCGATGATGGTCCGGGTCGTCGTGTCGAAGCGCACCACGGCCACGGCGACGTCGTGCGTTTGACGCGCCTTCGCTTCGGTCAGGCCCGCTTGCGCGTACTCGGGATTGGTAAAGCTGCCAATGGGACACACCTCGTCCGCGACCGTAATCATGGGCGCTCGCGCTGTGTTGGAGCCCGCGACGAACCCGTCCTGCAATGCCTGGGGGACCAGCATCCGGCGCCCCGTCACGTCTCCGGCGGCGAAGATGTGCGGCACGGAGGTTCGCAGATGCGCGTCGACGCGCACGAAACCTCGGGAGTCGGTCTCGACTCCCGCGGCCGCGAGGTTGAGTGCGGAGGTGTCCGCCGTCCAGCCCACCGCGACGACGACGAGCGCGGCCTCGACGCTGTCTCTCAGGTTGTCTCTGGCGAAGACCATCCGCACACCACCAGGTGCCTCCTCGAAGCGTTCAATGGCGCCGAAGTCCTCGCGCACGACCATGCCGGCCTGACGAAAGGACTCCGCGACAGCGGTGGACACGTCTTCGTCCTCGGTCGGCAGGATGCGCCCTGCCGCCTGGAAGAGCTGCACCCGCGTGCCGAACGCAGTGAAGACCGACGCTACCTGTGCTCCCGTGGCGCCACCGCCAACGACCACCATGGTCGGCGGAACGGTCGTCAGGCTCCAAGCGTCACTGTGGGTCGCCGTGAGATCGAATCCCGGGACCGGGAGGCGCCGGCTCACGCCGCCGGAGCAGAGGATGAACTTCTCCGCTCGAAACAACAGCCGGCGCTGGGTCTCGACAGTGTGCGGGTCCACGAAGCGCGCCGCGCCGGCGTGCTCGTATACGATGACCCCCGCCGCGGCGATTTGTTCGCGCAGGGCCGCTCGCGCGCGGACCTCTCCGGCGACCTCGCGCACGCGCGTCAGCAGCCGTGCGTAGTCCAGCACGGGCTCGCTCACTGCGATGCCATAGCGCCCCAGTTGCCGAGCGTCTCGGAGTAACCGTGCCGCCTGCGCCAGCGTCCTCACCGGAACCGGCCCGTCGTGGGCCGCCATGCCGCCGAGTGCGTCGCGAGTGACAAGGGCGGTCCGGGCGCCCAGGTCGCCAGCGCGGAGCGCCGCGAGCAGCCCCGCGGGGCCGGCACCGATGACCACGACGTCCATGTTTTCCGAGCCGTTCATGTCCGGAGGTCCGCCAGCCACCGCAGAGCCCGGAGCCCGGGCATGAAGCAGTACTCGCCTCCACGGGTGACCACGAACCGAGGAAGGCCTTGCATGCGCCTGGGGATGGGACGCTTTGGGACTGAGAACACGCCCGTCCCGTCGTTCGCGCCGGCGAGGGGGTCCTTCGCATCGCCCAGCCCGAGAAAGTCACCGCCGTTGATCCACTCCGATTGCACGAACTCGAACTGCCGTCCGAGGTGCGCGCCGATGAAGGCAAACATCAACCCTCGCTCGGCGCCGTCGTCCTCGAGGATGCCCTCGGGCAGTTCGGGCCCGTAGGCCGTTCCGCGCCGGATCATCCGATGGAGTCTGACCACGCCGGCGACGGACGCGTCGCGGGGATTCGCTCGCCGGACGTGCGACGCGGGAGGCGTCTTGTACCCGGTCGGGTCATCTGAATAGAGGAAGGCGTTGTTCCGTGACGAATCGGCGCCAAGGTCGGAATCGTCGTGGTGTGGGCACAGCGCCAGCGGCGCGCCGCTCCGCCACCTCCCCATCATCTTCGCTGCCAGAGACTCCTCGTCCTCCCGGCTGCTCGCGGTGGCCTTCAGGTACTGCCTGAACGAGGCCACCCGCTGATGAAGCTTGCGGAAGGCGACGTACGTCCCATTGCGGCCCAGGACGTCAGGCCAGGGCATCGGGGACACGCCGCCTGTCTCGTCGGGGTAGCCGAGGACGAATTCGCCTGCCTTGAGCGGTTCCTCGTGGGGATTGCTTCCTGGAATGCCGCTGCCCTCGACGGCCGGATGACTGATGCCGTCCTTGAAGCCGAACGGCTCCTTGCCGGTGCTCAGTGCGTGGCAGTCCTGACGCCAGATTGCCTTGATGCCGCCAAGCTCCCGCAGCGCCTTGCGCGCGCGCTCCAGCGCCGTTTCGAGTTGAACCTGCGTCGGCGAAAGCGCCGTCAGCACGACATGGACATCGCTCGTTCCCAGCGGTGGCTCCCAGTGTTCGGGGCTGCTCTCGCCGTCGTCTCCCAGTGCCTTCGCCCGGGCGGCCATCCCCTGTCGGAACTCCCATGCGAAGCTGTCCATCGAGTTTCGTGGCACGCCCAGCGCCTCGAGCCCGTGATACGTGAGCGCGACGCTGAGCCAGCAATCGGCGGTCGGGCTGCTCGGATGGGCGGCCGAGGCCACCACCGAGCAGAGCCGCCCCATCAACTCCCGCCCCGCGCTCCGGTCATCGATGCGGAGGAGGATATAGGTCGCGACGTAGGGAGAAGGGCGGGGTCGCAGCACTCCGCTCTGGATGTCGTCCAGTTCGAGCATCTCAGTGGGCCGTGGCGAGGTTCTTCCAGAAACGCACGAGGCTCTCATCCGCCCCGAACAAGGTGCTGAAGATGGTGGAGTCGGCGACCAGTACGTCGCCGGCCCTGCCGTCGCTCGGCGGCATCCACACCAGCGCATTGAACTCGGTGTTTCCCTCGTTCGTGAAGGGATGGGGCCTGGTCAGGTCGATCGGCTGTTTCGCCAGGACACGAACGGAATGGGAGTCCTCCGTCGTGACCGCGTAGTGCGGCAGGTGCATGTGGAAGTTGAAGTTCTGGACCCCGGAGAGCCAGCCGCGCGTATCCAGGTCTTCCATCACTGTCAAAGGGACGCTTCGGCTCGTTCCTTCGACAACGGCAGGGCGCAGACCCCAATGATTCTCGACGGGGACTCCCAGCCCCTTCATCAACGAGCGCGTATATCCGCCGAAGCGTTGCTGACGAGGCACCAGCGGGTCGCCATGATGGGCGTGTTCCAGGGCGCGCTCCTCCAGGTCCGGTGAGTGTCCGACGTCGTGGTGTGGGCCTATCACCAGGCAGGTGCCTTCGCGCTCAAGGAATGCGCGGACCGCTTCTATCTCCTCCGGGGCGGCCACCTGTCCGGTGACGTTGTGGTCCAGGCCGAAGACGAGCAGCGTGTCCGCATCGGAGAGGACCCTCTCGTCGAGTGGCAGAGAGAAGCCCGCCTGATCGACCCGCTGAAACATGGGGACCCGGTGCCCGGTGACCTCCTCGATGACCCGTTGGAACTTCACCCATGCCCAGAAGAAGAGCTCCAGTGAGCCCGCGACTCCTTGCTGGAACCTCAGCGGGTCTGCCCACTGTGGGGACTCGTAGACGGGCCAGAGGGCTCGGCGAACCTCGGTCATCGTCGAGAATCGGTTGTCCATTTCGGCAGGGTTTCGATTGGCTTCTCCGGGGTAGCTCCAGGACGTGTAGACGCTGACTCGCCGATGCCCCCGCAGGTATCTCCTCGGCGCGTGGTTCTGGTTGTACGTCCGCCCCGACGTTTCGCTCATGACATGCCTCTACTGCATCTGCTCGAGCATCTCGGCGAGCGCGGCCTTGATCTTCAGCGCCTTCTTGATTTCATCGCCCGTGAAGAACGGGTACTCGCCGTACTCGAGAAAGCTGTTGCACTGGTGGTCTCGGATGAATTTGATGAACGCAGGCGTGTTGGTCTTCCAGTCCGTGGGAAACCCTTCGAGGTTCTCGAAGGCGGTGTTGATTCCGGACTGTGTGAAGAGTACGACCGCGTCCTCGGTGTATTTGTCGAAATCGGTGTCGAAGATGCCCTGATACATGAACCGGGTGTCGTCATCGAAGAGCACCCAGCGGAGGTAGTGGAGCTTGAGCGGCGCGAGAAGGTCGGGGTTGGCCTTGAGTGCTTCGGCGACCCTCTGGCCGTAGCCGCGCATTGCATCGGCGCGCCCCGGCTTGACATTGGCAACAATCGTGAAGCCATAACAAGCAGGGGTCTTCGGAAAAATCGGACCGTACTTCCCCCGCTCGAGGTGATCAGTCGACCTGGGAATGGCCATGGCCTGGGGCTTGATCTCCATCGCGAGGCTCCTTCTGTGCGTCCACTTCAAAGCTTGTGGTGGGGCCTAGAAGCTGCAAGCACGTAGACGCTAGCGGAACGAGCACACGCTGCCCCGTCGCCTCGGCGCGCTGGGCCGCGAAGCCATTTCGGATCCGGCATCACGCCCTTCGGTGAGGCGCTGGTGCCGTCACCGTTCGGAATTGAAAGGCACAGTCGCACAGCCTGGGGGTTGACGGAGCACTTGGTCGCTCCGCTGCGAGATGGAATCGCCGCCCACACAATGTGAGGTGGAGCGCAGGTACCTGCACCTGAGTCCGACGGCAAGGTATGGGATGGCGACGCAGGAGCACCAGGCACGAAGGCGCCGCGATGTTCATCGCGAGGTCCGTGTTAAGCAAAAAGGCCCTGTCATCTCTGGCAGGGCCTTTCACGAGAAACACAGGGTCCCTCTGCGTCTTCTACTCGGGTGAAAACGAGGCGGCGGCGAGGCATACTGCGAGGATGCGCATCGTCGCCGTCTCGGACACGCACCTCCTCCACGACGAGCTCGTGATGCCCCCGGGCGACATCTACCGAGATAGGGACACGCTGGGGATTCGCGAGGTGCCAGGTGCAGCACGTTGTTCGTGGCCGAATCCTTATGCAGAGAGTGTCATCGGCTCGATACAGCGGGAGCTGCTGGACCCCTGTGCGAGTACTACGGCGGAATGCAGGTAGCCCTCCCGGAGGAAGTCTGGGTGGCTTACGAAAGCCAGACGTCGAGGCAACTGGCCCGGACGCTGGGTGGGTGCTCGGCCCGAGAAGCTGAAGAAGTGGGTTCTTTGAAACTCACTACGCAGCGATCGAGTACGAGACAGGCACAGGCGTCAGGGGACATACCGCTCGGCGGTGTTCAGTACGGCACCGCCGTCGGTCCCCCCGATGATGAGCACACTCCCTGATTCCAGCCATGTGGCCGTGTGATAGACGCGCGCCGATGACATGGGGGCGATGAACTCCCAGGAGCCATCTCGGCGGAATATCTCCGCGGAGGCACGTGGCATTGCGTAGGGGCTGGAATACCCGCCCGCAATCAGCACCTCGCCCGAGGGCAATGCGGTCGCCGTGTGAAAGAAACGGGCTTCCATCATTTCTCTCTGGGGCGTCCACGAAGTGCTGCTCAATTGAAAGAGTTCCGCTGCCTTGAGGACGCTCCCAGGTTCACCCTTGAGGGAGCCGGTAACCAAGATTCTTCCAGGAGGCAGCATCGTGGAGGCGTGCCCGTTGCGCCCATGTTCCATCTGCGCCGGGAGGAGTCGCCATCCCGCAGCCGGCTGAGTCCAGTCGTAGACCTCGGCCGTCGTCTCCGCTCCATCACCGTTGAAGCCACCGATGGCCACCACCACGCCCGTTTCCAGGAGGGTGAGCGTCAGTGCGTTGCGTTTGACTTTCAAGTTCCCAGCATCTGTCCAGGAGTCGCTGCCCGGGTGATAGAGCGCGGCGGTGTTCAGCCCGTCGAGAGGCGAGTCCCCGCCACCCGCCACCAGTACCTTCCCCGAGGGAAGCAGGACGGCGGCATGGCTGGCGCGTGCTCCGAGTGGGATGGGATTGGCAGGAATCCACTCATTCGCAGCCGCATCGTAGATTTCGGCACTGTTCAGCGCGCCACCTCCGGGGCCCCGGCCACCGACCACCAATACTTTTCCATTCGGTAACAGGGTGGCCGTGTGGTCCATGCGCGCCGTCCCGAGGGTTGGCCCAGGACTCCAACTGTTTGATGAGACGGTGTAGAACTCCGTGGTGTTCGTGGGGGTGTTGCCCGAGCTACTCCCACCAACGACGAGCACTCGACCATTTCCCAGTTTCGTGGCCGTATGTCCTGTGCGCCGCGTCTGCATCGGTGCCACCGACTTCCACCCCGGCGGTTCGCGCCCGCCATCCGGAGGTTCCCCGTCAGTGCCTGCGTCCGAACCGCCGTCCCCTCCGCCGTGCGGCCCGCCGTCCTCGCCGTGCGGCCCACCTCCATCGTTACCTCCATCCAGGCTGCCATTGCCATCAGGGCCCGCATCCGATGCGTCATCCAGGCATACGCCAGGTTCCCTGTTGCAGAATTGGTCCACCGCCTCATCGACGTCGAGGCACGCAGCGAGATGGACGCTGAGCACCAGCAATCCAAGGGCTGTCGAGCGAAGCAGGGGCTTCATGGCCACCTTCCAGACACGAACGCGGACGTCCCATCCAGCCCGAATTGTAGGGGGCCTGGCTCCTCTGGCGACCCCAGCAGGTACATTCCCGTGGCGGCGCCCAGACCCACCAGGCCTCCCACCAGCAGCCCCACGGAGACTGTCTGCAGCCCGCGCGCGCTGCTGGCCACGCTCCGGGCCTCGGCCTGTGAGCCGATGTGCTGCGCCTTGTGAGCCAGCTTCGACTTCTTTCCCTCCGCCAATCCCCAGAAGACGCCCGCTGTGGCGACGAGGGCCCCTCCCGCCACCGCGGGGATGAGCGCTTGGTCTCGCAATGAGGAGTGCGAGCCGGACACCTCTAGCACTGGAGACGATGAAGACTCCGGGAGTCCCGAGGCCACCGCGGGAAGCGGCTCTCGTGGCGCCTGAACCCGCTGAGCCTCTGAGGGGGCCTCCATCTTCAGGGGCTCACGATTGACGCCTCGCGCGGCCAGCTCGTCCAGGACATCCTGGCGCATCGATTCGAAGTGCCGCTTCAGCTTGGGTGAGACAAGCAGCGGCAACTTCGCGGCGGGGTTCAAGAAGAGGGCCGCCTTGAAGGTGGCTTCGGAGTCGCTCAACCGCCCGCTCAACTCCACCATGATGACGCCCTCGTAGAGCGCCAGCACGACCTGATCCTCAGGCCTCTTCGACATCGCCTTGCCGTGGACAACCTCCTCCAGTGCTCGCTCGTACTCGAGGTCCCCTATCAATCGGTGGATGGAGACCGCACAGCGGTGCACGTCTGGGGAAACGTCGCCTCGGGCGCTCAGGGGGAGAAGGGAGAGCCCGAGGCACATGAGCCAGACGCAGGTGTCATGTCGCGACAGGCCGCTCGACAAAACGACTCTTGCATTGTCGTAGATGGAAGGATGCATGATGTCCTCTCGCGCATGGCGTCCGACTTCGTTTACTGCTTCGACGTCACCGGGGATGGGGCGCTGCCATCCGGACTGGGGGGGACGGTGTTTCCGCGGGCCGCGTCGGAAGGCACCACCCCTGTGTTGGAGCCCTGGCGCTGGTGGAACCAGGCGTCGGTGGACGAGTCCATGTATGTCTGCCCAAAGGGACCATGGGCGACGTCCTGCGCGTCCATCGTTTTCATTGCGTCGAACGGAGCCCCAGGCGCTGCTCCGCTCCCGGCAGTCTGGATGACTTCCTGCGGCGGCGGGGGCGTCAATCCCAGCAACTTCTCCAACTCTGCCTTTCGGCTCGTGCCCTCGAAGGCCGAGTCGAGTTCGTTCTTCGTCGGCTTGACCTTGTCGATGTCCTTCTGACTGTAGGGGGGCGTCTTGGATTCCTCGACGGCCACCGCGTTCGCCTTGCGCATGGCCTCTTCGGCGTTCTTCGCGGCAAGGGCTGCCTTCTCCTCCGCGTCTTGGAGTTTCTGAGCCGCCATCCTGGATGCTTCGGTGGCCTCTTTGAGCTTCTTCTCCGCGGCGGCGAGGTCTTCCTTCGACTTTTTCGCCTCTGCGGGCGTCTGTCCTGGCCTCTCCGCGGCCTTGCGTGCAGCGGCGGCGGTCTTCTCCGCCTCGGCCTTCTGCCGTCGCGCGGTATCCGCGTCGCGCCTGGCCTGCGTCAGGTTGTCCCGGGCGGACGCCGCGGCCTTGCGCTTGGCCTCGGCGGCGAGCCGCGCCGTCTCCGCCTTCTGCCGGGCCTCCTCCGCGCGGCGCTGTGCTTCGGCGGGGTCGACTTTCGGAGCTCCAGAACCACCGACCGCTGTCACTGAACCCATGGGACATCTCCTCTCGATGGGGCTTTGCGCCCCCTTGTCAGGATTGAAACAGGCGCCGTGCACGTGATTGGAGGGCCGGGCATGAGGCATGCCCGAGGTGCGTACGTCCTGCGCGAGTCGATGCGTGTCTGCCCCTGCAATCGAGAAGAAAGAGGGAGGTGGCCCACCGACGTCCCAAAAATCTCGGGAGACGACGCTGGCGGAGCCGGTGGCTCAGCGCTCTCGAATCAGGGTCGTCAGCCTCTACGCACGTGGGCACCGCTGGCGGCGGCGTGGCCCTGGCAAGTCGGCGGGACGTGGGCGCGTCAGGCGTGCCAGCAGTCGGGCGCCCGACGGCAGATGGGCGCCGAGGGCTTCAGTCCAGCAATCCCACGAGGCTGATATCCAGTCGGCTGCTGACCAGCCCCAGGAGGCTCTCCAGGGCGAGCTGGTCCTGCTTCATCCTTGGCGCGAGCTCCATGCGAACGCGCTCGAGCAACTGCTCGCGGGCATCAGCGACCTTGCGCGCGACGCCGGAGCGCGAGCCGCCGTACATGCGCGTCAGCCGGTCCATCGTGAACCCATGGAAATGGTGCAAGCGCAGCAGGGTCCGCTCCTGTTCGGAGAGCACCGCCACCGCTTTTCGGAGCGACTCGACGAGGAGCTGGCGCGCATCTTCGCGCAGCAGCGCGTACTCGGGGTCGCTCGGGGCCAGCATCCGCGCGAGTTCCTCGGGAGGCTCCGCGACGAGCTGATGGCGCTCGTCCTGGCCCATCAACTCCCCGGCGATGCGCGCGGCGATGATGCTCACCCAGGTCCGCAGGGGCCCTCGCCCCCCATAGCTCGCAATCCTCGGTGGCGTGTTGCTGCTGCCCACCAGCAGCCGCTCGCGCAGCATCTGCAGCACTTCCTCCACCAGGGGCGGAGACACCTTCCCGAGCCGGGCGGGGACGTGCCGGAGGATGTGTTGTTCAAAAGCCCTGAGGGCCGCCGGGTCCGCGGTGGTGCAGGCGCACGCGAGATACAGGTCGGCACCTTGGAGGATGCGCATCACTTCCGCGGCCTGTCCCACAGGCAGGTGCCGGGCCAGGTGCCGCACGAAGGTCTCAGCCGGGAGTGGCAACGTGGGCCACTGGGTCCGTGCTGCCTCGACGTGTTTGTCCAGCAGCGCCTCGAATCCCTCCACGGCCTCCAGCTCCGCCCGCTGCTCCCGAGACACGTACGCCCGCAGCATCGCTGCCAGGGAGCCTGTTCGCTGTTCGTCGCTCATCGTTTCGCCTCACGCCGTTGCCAGGCCAGCACCGTCTGGAGCTCCGACTGGCCCCGGACCCCCACGGACTCCAGCCGCGTCCGGGCCTCCTCGGCCAGCGCGAGCGCCCGTGCCCGCTCCGGGGAAGAGCGCGTTTTCATGAGCGCCCGGGCCAAAAGGAAGGCGGTCTTGCCGGCGACCCGCGGGTCCTTGACTTCGCCCCATTGGGTTTGGATGCGCCGGGCGCGCTCGAGCAGGGGGACCGCCTCCGCCGAGGTGCCCAGCGTCAGATGCGCTTCCCCGGCGCAGGCCAGGGCGCTAGCGCCGTCCGGGGACTCCGCGCCACCCGTCTTCTCGGTGACCTTCCTCGCCCGCTCGCAGTACGCGAGCGCCTCCTTCGAAGCTCGGGTCGCCAGGGCAAGCTCGGCGAGGGGCAGCAGCACGCTCACCGTCTTCCCGCCCTCCGGGCCATGTTCCTTTTCGAGCCGCTGTAGCGCGTCCATCAAGTCGCGTCGTGCCTCGGCATAGCGGCCCGCCTTCAGGTACACCTGTCCCCGGACTGTCAGCGGCAGGGCGGCGCGTGGCGTGTCCGGGCCCAGCGAACGCTGGACGCGCTCCAGGGCCTCGGTGGCAAAGCCCAGCGCCTCGTCGCCCTGGCCCGCCTCACTGGAGATGTCTGCCTGCTCTGAGAGCGCGAAGATGACGGTGACGTGGTTGGGGCCCCGGGCGCGCTCGAAGATGGCGCGCGCCCGCTCAGCCATGGAGCGTGCCTCCTCCAGTCGACCCGCGACGCGCGAGACCCCGGCGAGGTTCAGCAGAACCGTCCCCATGGGGGTGGTCTCCGGATTGGAGGATGCCTCCTGAAGGGCCAGGGCCTTGCGCCAGGCGCTGACGGCCTCGGCGTACCGGCCCACCTCCAGCGAGGCGGTGGCGACCCGGTTGTAGGACGTCACGAGGGCTGGATTGTCAGCGCCAAGGATGCGCTCGCGCAGTTCCAGGGCCTGGCGGTGGAGCTTCAGCGCGTCTTCATGGCGGCCTTGGTCGATGCGGATGCGCCCCAACTGATGGAGGAGGTTGGGCGTGCGGAGGCTGTCCGGGCGATTCCTCCTCCGCGAGAACTCCAGTCCCTGGAGCGCCTCCTGCTCCGCCTCGGCGAGCTGGCCGTACGACTCTCGCAGCGACGACAGGCGCGTGTGCAGGTCCGTCGTGATGTCCGGGAAGCGCTCTCGCCCCAGCCGCTCGACGGCGGCCCGGGCGTGCCGGATGAGCTTCTCCGCTTCGTCGGGGCGGGACTGCTCCTCGCCCACCGCCCAGATGAGCTCCAGCCAGGCCCGTGCCACCGTCTCGTCATCACGCGCGGCCTCGGCTGCCCACAGGGCCTGGTAGAGAAATGCCTCCGCTTCCTTCGGCTTGTTGAGGCCCCCGAGGACGGTGCCGTGGGCCAGGAATACCTCGGCCTCCAACGGCTTGTAGCCGAGCCCCTTCTGCTCTTCGAGCAGGGCTGACGTCACCGCGAGGCCGTCGGTGAACCGGTGCGACACGAGGTGGGCCCGGACCTGCGCCAGCTTGTGCCGCGCCGCATCCACGCGGGAGCGGAGGTTGTCGGGCGGCTGGGGGCGGCTGGAGAGTCCGGGGGTATCGCGACATCCGACGAGACCCTCGAGGGATGCCGCCAGTTGGCGCGCGTTCTGCACCGTCTGCGCGTCCGCCTTTTCCAGCACCTCCGTGACGGCGGCGATTTGCCAGAGCCGCGCATCGAGGCACGCGGCGGTCTGCCTGGCCTGGTCCGCGGTGTCGCCCGTTGTGGCCCGGCAGGCCTCCGTGCGAAGCGCCTGCCATTGAGCGGTGTGGGCGTCCATCACCGTCGAGAACTGCTTCCAGGCCTGGGCTGCGTACGTCATGCCGGTGGCGAGGAAGGCTGTGCGGATCCGTTCGCGCCGCGCGGGGCTCCATGCCACTGCGAGCTTCTCCGCTTCCCGCGCACAGCTGGCATCGCGCCGCTGCGCCGTCGTCCCGTAGGCCGCGAGGATGCCCATCGTTCCGGCCACGGTCGTCGTGACGACAAGCGGCACGAGTCTCCGGTGCGGCGGTGGAGCGAGGGCCGCCAGCAGGGACTGCATGGTGGGGAAGCGATCCTCGGGCTTCGCGCTGAGCCCCCGGAGGACCGCGCGTCGAACCCGGGTCGGGACCTTCACCTCGCGCTTCGGAGGGCTCATCCTTCCTTGCTGCGCGGCCAGGACCAACTCCTGCATCGTCTCCCCTTGGAAAGGGCGCGCCCCAAAGAGGGCTTCGTGGAGCGCCACGCAGAAGCTGAACTCATCGGAGCGGGCATCCGCGCGCTGACCTCGCACCAGCTCCGGGGCGATGTAGGCCGGCGTGCCCAGCAACTGGCCCGTCCGGGTGAGCTGACCCGTGGGAGTGACAGGGGCCTCGATGTGCTCCTGGCGCGACGCGCCCTCTTCCTGGTGGAGGAGCCGGGCGATGCCGAAGTCCGTCACGAAGACCCGCCCGTCCTTCCCAAGGAGGGTGTTGGCGGGCTTGAAGTCGCGGTGCACCAGTCCCGCGGCGTGCGCGGCGGCCAGTCCTTTGCCGGCTTCAAGGAAGACGCGGAGCACCTCCTTCCAGGGACGCAGCTCCTTCATCCACTCCGCCAGGGTGGTGCCCTCCACCAGCTCCATGGCCAGGAAGACACCGTCTCCGTAGGCGCCCACGTCATAGAGGGTGACGACATTGGGGTGCGAGAGCCGGGCCAGCGCCTGGGCTTCGCGCAGCAGCCGCTGCTGCAGCTCCTCTCGCTGGCTTCCCGTGGGGCGCAACACCTTGAGGGCCACCCGGCGACCGAGCTCTGGATCATCCGCCGCGTACACGATGCCCATGGCGCCGGCGCCGAGGCACTCTCGCACCACATACCGGGAGATCCTGGCGCCAAGCCGCAGTGACTGGGAATGCGTCTCTCCATGGGCTGTCGGAGCGCTGGATGGCGCTTGAGTGCCCACTCCCGCTGCCAGGGCCCACCGACAGTCGGGGCAGGTCTCGACATGTGCCAGGACGTGGGTCCGGTCATCTTCGGAAAGCAGCCCGGCAAGCAAGTCCGTCAGCGTCGTTTCCTGAGGGCACGACTGCATGGGTGAGGACTCCGCAACGCGTTCCGGCTGTCCGAACATAGCAGAGGTCGGGAGCTCGATTGTGCGTGCAGGCAGGTCTCCAGGAAAATTGGGACGCAGGTTGACCCGTTCCCTCTTTCCCCTCGATCGCACGGGCAGGACTGCGTTGACTCGCGCACGGAGCGGAGATGGATCCCGCTCAATTCTCGATTCCCAAGAGAGGCTCTCGACGTTCCGTGAGTTCAGCGTGGGCGAATTCCTGCCTTGTTGCTGCGCGGTCCACTGTGTTCGGCAAAGGACAATCAAGGCCGTGGCGACGGCCTCCCGCTGACATTGTCTCACCCGCTGGTGGTTCTGGAGTTGCAAAAGCGGAGGATGCCGTCAAGAAGTCGGGGGCGGCGCGGCTCTCCGATGCGGCAAGGCACAATGTCAAGGCGGCGCAGGAGGAGTCCGACACCGCGGAGAAGACGAGCAAAGATGCCACCAGAAGGACAGCGCACGCCTCTGCTCTCTGGCCGCGCCACAACGATAGTTCCCGCTGGATTGCGACGTGTCACACGCTCTATCCAGTAGCCTGGAATTGAGTACTACCCTCTCTCATTCCCAGTAGTACTCGATACAGCGGTACCACGCCGGCACCGCCTGAACCCTCGCTCGCTAATCACATAACATGCGCGAGCGCCACGGAATCAGGGCAAGCTCAAATCTCCCGTCATTCCGTTTCGGGCACCACTCCACATCGAGGTACGTTCGTATTCGAAAACTCAAGTCCCTGGACTTGATGCCCACGTGCTCCCTGGCCGCGCCCTATGGCTGCCGAATTCCGCAGGTGGCGCGGCCCTGGACGGTGTCTGTGTCTGTGAATCCGTGAGCGGCCAGGTCGGGCTGGAAGGGCGGGTGCAGGGCGGTATGGTAGACGCTTCGGTGCTCCCAGTCCGCGCGGAACTCCGCCGGCCCCCTGTGTTTTCCTTGAAGTCCTTGCCCGTGCTTTTCGTTGCCACGCTCGCAGTCGCCACGGTGGTTCACGCCGGGAATCCTCAGGGAATGCTCTCGATGTGTCGCGACGACGCGCGCACCGCCGTACGTCGGATACGGGAGTGTGGACCGGAGGAGGGGGCACCCCTGCTCCGCACCGTCGATGAGGTGTGTATCCGGGGGAAGATGGCCCCGGAGATGCGGGGGCTGCCCGACTACGAGGAGGTCGTCCGAAGCGACGAGGAGGCGATGCGCTTGACGCAGGCCGCGGCCGACGCAGTGAGCGCTTGGCGGTGCTCGATGCCCGCCCGCGGGGGAGCCCGTGGGCACGCTGGAGTTACGACGGCTTCCGTGGCTCTCCCGCCAGGGGGCCTCGAGAGCGTCTGTCATGCGCGCCTCGCTCACTCGCCTTGACGCGCTGTCGAATGTGGCTGTGACGCACCCATGACGCAGCGAGAGCGTTTGGGCGGCACTGCTCGCCGTGAGGCAGCCCGTGGCCCTGCTTTACCGTGGAGGGAGAAGCGCTCGCGGAGCAGCTGGATGAAGTGGGTCAGTGGCGCGGGGCGCTGGCGGGATGCGTGGGTGACGGCGCTCCAGCGGCGTCGGATTCCCTGAGGAGTGAGCCGGACGGTCTGCAGTCCATGGTGCTGGCCCGGCAGCATCCATTTGGGCAGCGCCGTCACGCCGATACCGCCACGCACCAGCTCGATCAGCGCCTCGGTGAGGGGGACGGGGGAGACCCGGTGCGGCTCGATGCCCGCGGGCCAGAGCACGCGCGTGAAGACATCGAGCTGCTCCCGAGGCGCGGCATAGGTGAGCAGGTGCTCCCGCACCAGGTCCTCCGCCGTGACATGTCCCCGCCGCGCCAGCGCGTGGTCCTCGGGGACCACCAGCATGAGCTCGTCCTCGAAGAGTGCGGTCTGTGCCAGGCGGGCCTGCGGCGGGACGTCGGTGGTCAAGGCGAGATCCAGCTCGCCATTCAGCAGCGCCCCAAGAGGCTGACGCGTGGCCTCCAGGACGATGCGCAGCTCGACGCGTGGGTGCTCGGCCTGCCACCGCCCGAGGATGGGCGGCAGCCAGCCATACACCGTGTAGCAGCCCGTGCTGAGCCGGAGCAGGTCGTCCTGCGGGTGCGCACGGCAGACCGCTTCGGCCTGGGCCACCTCGCTCAGGACCCGCCGTGCGGAGAGGAGCAGCTTCTCGCCTGAGCCGGTCAGGAGCAGGCGGCGCTGGCGGCGCTGGAAGAGCTGCACGCCCAGGCGCTCCTCGGCATCGCGGAGTTGGTGGCTCAGCGCCGAGGACGTGAGGTGAAGCTGCCGGCTCGCAGCGGCCAGGCTTCCAGTGTCGGCGACCGCGGCAATCAGCTTGAAGTGACGGAGCTCGAGCATGCCGGTCAGCTTCACATGAACCAAATTCAGCATCATCGAGAAATCGTTTCGCTGCGCTTATGGAACGGGTCTCCTTAACGTTGGCGTCCCAGAGCCAGGAGCACGGACGGATGCCCCAGTCAGACAGCTTTCCGAGGATGCAGAGCCTTGTCGTACCCCCATGGTCGTCCGTGCAGATTGACGACATTGAACCGGTCGTCGTCGGCCCCGGCTGCCTTCGGAGGGACTTGCCGAGTACTCGCGACGTGAGGGTCTGGGTCGTGGACATGGCTCCCGGGAGTCAGTGGCCCTTTGTGGACGTCCACGACACCGGAGAGGAGGTTCTCGTGGTGAGCGGTGAGCTCATCGAGGGGGAGCAGCGCTTGGGACCGGGCTCATACCTGTTCTTCCCGCCTGAAAGCCGTCATCAGCCGCGGACCGAGACCGGCGTGCGCCTCTTCGGCATCAACCTCGTGGCCTCCCCGGGGGCTCGGTGAGCCAGGACGCCCTGACTTCCTTCTCCCCATTCCGGATGGACCCCTCGAACACGGAGGGACGGGGCGAGATGGCTCGGCCCTCGCGGACGGGCCGTCGGGACTTCCTGCGTGCGGCGGTGGCGCTCTCAGCGGGCGCGGTTCTGCTCCCCCCTGGGACGGGCCGTGCGACGAAGCCTGTCGACAGCGCCGCGCTTCGCGCCCAGCGGTTGGCCTGGGCCGGAGTGCGGCTGCGGCTCGGACAGGACACGCTCTTCCTGGACCCGTTGAGCGACCCCACCGTGTGGGGGGGCGCGCTGAAGGACCCGCTCGTCCCAGTGGACGTGAGCGACGGGGGCCGCTTCGTCCTGGTGACACATCACCATTCCGACCACTTCGACCGGGTGGCCGTCCGTCAGGCGCTGGGGGATAGCGGGACGCTGGTGTGCGCCCCAGACATGGCCGCGGCGGCTTCCGCATCGGGATTCCGCGTGCGGTCCGCCCCGCTCTACGAGCCCATCTTGCTCAATGACTTCACCGCCACCGCCGTTCCCGCGGCGGACGGCTATGGGGATCCCCAGGTTTCGTGGGTCGTCTCCGGTGGAGGCCGCCGCATCATCCACTGCGGCGACACGCTGTGGCATGGCTCCTGGTGGCACATCGGGCGACAGTTCGGCCCCTTCGATGCGGCATTCCTGCCTATCAACGGGGCGCGCTTCGGTTGGCGCAAGCCCGTGAGCGACGTGCATGCCGTCCTGACGCCGGAGCAGGCGGTGGCCGCGGCCGTGGTGTTGGGAGCAAAGCTCCTCGTGCCCATCCACTACGGCCTCGCTGCCTCAGAGGACTATCAGGAGGTCCCGGACGCGGAAGCGCTGCTTCTGGCCGCCGCACGCACGCGGAAGGTGAACGTGGAGCTGGCACGTCCGGGGGAGTGGCTGACCTGGCAGGCCCGGACCTGACAGCGGGGCTCAATCGGGCCATTCCTCGGAGCATGAGCTGCTCGAGGTGGGCATGCTGGGCGTCCTCCCATGTCAACGCCCGGTCATCCACCAGTGGGGCGCCGTGTGGGCACCGGCAGCGATTTTGGCGTGCTCGCTGATGTATCACCCCCATGGCGCAGCGCCTGAATTCTGGGTAGGCACAGCTGCCCAACGCCGTCTGGATAAACGACCCCGCGCGGCGCACCACCTCTTGTTGGAAGAACGCGCAGTCATCTCACGAACTCACTGTCTCATCCGCGTTGACAGGTTCCGTGGACGCCATGGTCGACCCCGACTTCGACGCGCGCTTCGCGTAAGGGCCATGGTGGCTCTTATGCTGGTGTTAGCAATGCCTTGCATGGCTCAAAGGTCATGGGTGAGCAGGTTCACCAGCCTTCCGAAGGGGTCGCGCACGAAGAATCTGCGCACGCCCCAAGGCTCGTCAGCCGGTCCATACTCTATCGGGATTCCCGCCTTCTTCACCCGAGTGAGGGCTGCATCGAGGTCGTCGACCTCGATGGACATGTCTGGCACTGGTGCGCCTGAGCCCCCTTGCGACATGAAGCTGATCTGCACAGTCATCGTTTCGCTTGAGCCGTAGGTTTCAATCCACCCCATATCCATCAGGACGTCGAGCCCGAGGACGTCCCGATAAAATTGTCTGGCGGCGGCTGGCGTCGTCACGTCCACATTGGTGACGATACGGAGGACCTTCACGATTGCCTCTTCTTTTCGTGCTTCGACAGGGCCATCTGCTTGCGAGTCTCTTCTCCCGTGAGCGCTTCAGTCTGGCTGCCGAGAAGCCACATGTGGCTGAACGGGTCGCGCACGCGACCCTCGAGCTTGCCGTACGGTCGGTCCTCAAGGGGAGGTGGTTGGACTTCGGTCAGGGTTTCGTTTGGGGACATTGGCGCAATGTGCCCCGGGGCGGCCCGCCTCGTATTGAAGGAAATTGCCGCTCGTCGAGAGGTACGTGGTTGCGGTCCTCACCCGACCGAGGGCTATACGCGACGGGAGTGGCTCCCGAGAATGCCCTGAACTCGCGGACCAGATGTGCCTGGTCCGAAAACCCGTGCTCACCGGCCAAGGTGGCCCAGGTCTTCTCCCCTCCGGCCGATTCGAGCACGCTCTGGAACCTGGCGATGCGCGCGAAGAGCTTGGGCTTGACGCCGACATGTACTTGAAACCGCTCAATGAGCCGGCGCGGCGAAAGCCCGAGTCGAACTCCTACCGCACGGACGCTCGCGCCGCCCATCAACAGCGAGCACGCGACCGCCACTGCTTCGTCGCGAGGCTTGGACGCGCGTCCCCGTGCGAGCAGCGCCGCCTCGAGCACGTCGAGCCGGGCCGCGGAGGTGGGGGCTTGCAGCAGGCGCTCACGAAGGATGGTGCCGTCACGCCCCCAGATTTCGTAGAGGTCGACGACCTTCCCGGTCAGCTCCGAGGCCGGCATGCCCAGAAACGGCGACGCACTCGCGGGGGCGAAGCTCACCCCGCAGATGGAGCGTTGGCAGGCAGTGTCGACGACTCTCGGTGCGGTGTGGGCACCCTGAATCGCTACACCACGAGTCTTGTGTGCAAGGCGGCCGTCGAGCCTGTAGTCCCGGAACGCGTCCTCATGAAGATTGACTAGGAGCTGCATACGGCCAGACGGCAGCACGCGCTCGAAGCCGTGGGCGAGCTGCCCGTCGTACGTCCAGAGGGATTCCACGAGAGGAGCCAGAGTGGGGCTCCGAGGCTGGCGCGCGAGAATCATGGCAGCGCGACGGTAACAGAGCCGGGATGCACCTACTGTGACTCAGTCTCGCCGAACGAGCCTGTCCGACTCTTCAGGGGGGTACACCAATGTTGGTCGATTTCACGCAACGGTGTCCTACGGCCTGTCTCTTCCAGTCAGTAGGGGGCATGGGGGCTCCCCGAGGACTCCTAGGAGGACGACATGAAGGCGGCGACACGGTACCTGGTGCTTCTATCCATGCTGGTGGTGGGCTGTGGCGACTCAAGCGAAGGGGAGGGGGACGGAGGCGGAGGTGGAGGTGGAGGTGGCTCGGACTCCGCGCTCAAGTGTGACTCCGTGAGTTGGTGCAGCACGTGGGATGCGGACGGCGCGGAGGTGACGGATGCTCCCCCGCTGACTGGGGGGAAGCTGAGCGACGGCCTTTATCGCAGGGAGCGCGGTTCCAGCTATCCGTTTGCCATTCTCATCAAGGGGAAGTCCATCCTCTTGATTGAGGCGGACATGAGGAACGATTTGGGGACTTGGAAGGTGGAGAACGACCGTCTGGTCATGACCATGACGAGCCGCTGTTCCAACACCGAGAATGAAACCTCGAATGATACCTGGGACTGGACCCATGCCTTCGCGGTCAAGAACGGCGTTCTCTATACGAAGGATCTGACCTGGGACAGGCCCGTCGTCGCCTGGCGCAAGGTAGAGTCGCTGTGTGAGGAGTCCGCCTCGTTCAAGTGCATGGTGAGCAACTGCGCCTGTGAGTTCACGACGAACGGACCCCTCCTGGGTCGGAAGAGCTGCTTCTGAGCTCGGACATCACGGGCCTGGAGTGAGGGTAGATCTCCCAGCCACGGAGGGGCTCCGCCATGGGGCCTCCTGAAGCACGTGGTCCGCTGCCGTGAGTTTCAGTTCCCTGGCGCCCGCCGTGAGGGGGGTGGGCATCACCGGCGGGTCCCTCGGGGCCTGGAGCGACTCCGCCCTCGTCCTGCGGTTGGACGCGTCGTTGTCCAGGCGGATGAAGCCCGATGACGGCGCGCCTCACTCGCTCGCATTGACGCGCTGCTGAAGGTGGCCTCGTGGCACCCATGATGCAGCGGGCTTCGAAGTCGCCGCCTCGGTCGCATGCTCGAGTGCCCGCGCGCGAACCTCCGCGGAGGGAACGCTCATCCCCATCCACGTGAAGAGGCGCTCCAGGACGAGGGCCCGCTCGGGCTCGGCAAGGCCTCCGATGTTCGCACTGTGGTTGCCCCCCGGAGCGAAAAAGCGGAACGCGTCGTTGTCCTCGCGCACGGAAAATGCCGTGGCCGAATACGGGTCATTCTCCCCGTAGATGAAGAGCATCCGCTTGCCATGGTTGCGGACCCAGTGCTCCACCCGAAGCATGGCCCGCATGTCGAACGGCTCCGTCACAGGGAAGCTCACGTACACGTCGGGCGTGTTCTCCCCTGGGTAGCGCAGAAGCCCTCGCAGGTGCTTCGCGGGGAAGCGCGACCAGCCCAACTGCGTCGCGGCTTGGTAGTAGGCGTACTCGAAGGGGGCGATGAAACGGTCCGAGTAAGTGAAGGCAACGCCGACGACAGCGTCCAGGAAGGCGAACGTCTCCGCCGCCGGCGCGCCGGGCGCGGGAATGCTCGCGCAAGCGGACGCGGTGCCGTACTGCCAGAAGTAGAAGGATGCCTCGACGGCGGAGAACTCCAGCGCGCGGTCCGGACCGCCCACGACGGTGAAGGCGGTGTTCCACTTCGTACCTAGCGCGTCCACGAAGGGCAGCAGCTCCCCGCGGCGTAGCAGCACGTCCTGTTGGAAGGACTCCAGCTGCGCGCGGCAGTCCGCATCCCCCAGCTTCGCGAGGAAGTGGACATAGCGCACGTCGCGCAGCCCATGGTTGCTGGGCGCGACATACGGCAGGGTGGCGTCCACGTCATCCGGATAGAAATGGCGGTGATACACGGCCGTCACTCCGCCCTTGCTGCCTCCGGTGGAGAGCCAGCGCGCGGGGTACAGGGGTTTGAAGGCCTGGACGGCGCGGTGGCTGTCGCTCGCGGCCTGGTAGATGGTGAGCAGCCGCGTATCCCGCGATGCCGGCACTGATGTCCCCATGAAGCGGTGCTCCACGGAGAGCTGGTTGGCACCGAGCAAGGCGGTGGGCTCGGCCTGCCAGGGCCTGGTCGCCAGCATGTAGCCCTCGGTGGAGAGCACCATGGGCGCGTCCACCGAGCGGTGAAGGAGCGTCATCCGGAGTTGGAAGCGCTCCCCTTGGGGACGCTCGTGGTCTGCGGGCTGCTCGAGCTGCAGCACGAAGAAGCGCGTGCCCGGGAAGGGCGAGGGCTGCTCGAGGACAACGGTGAGCCCGGGAATGGATTGGAGCCGGGCGAGGATGTCCTCTTGCTCCGCCGCGGTCTCGAGCGCGGCCGCAGACTGCTCCGTGGGGGCAGGCTCTGCGAGGGATGTGTCCCCACACGCCTGGAGTACCATGGCCAGCAGCCAGGCCGCCCTGTGAGTCTTTGTCATGCGATACACCTGGGGGACTTCGAGGAGCCGTTCAAACGCATGCCGGGCACCGCCATATCGGGCAGGCCGGACACCAGCGGCGGAGCCCCGAGCACGAAGCCCGCCGCGCCCCCAACCCGGGAAGGCCGCGTCAACGAAGCATCAGTCGTTCCATGCGGTGCTGTCGGTCGTCGTGCGCGTGACGACCTCAGCCAGCGCGCGCATGTTCCTGACGAACGTGCTCGTCTCGAGATGCCTCAACGGTGAACTCCGGCCCGGGTGTGGCGCGCCCGAGGCAGTGGAGAGGACGAAGACTCTGACGACGCGCTGCACACGGGCCTCCCGCACCAGGTGGAGGCAATGCGCATGGTGGGAGGGCGCCCCCGTCGTGAGAGGGCGTTGGGAGCCGCGCGCCTCACCTCCTGCGAGGACAAAGGCCTCGGGCTCGATTTTGGGGACATCGGTGCGCGCTTTTCGCTCAGGGCCCGCGCATCGATGAGCTGCCTTCAGGGGGCTACACCCGTGTCCAGCAAATGCTTGCACGGTCGTCGCCACCCGGAAGCCTTCCGGCTCAGCTCCTCGCAAACCCCTCGGAGTTCGGACTCGTCCAGCCAGGATGAGAAATCCCGGGTCCCCGTTTCCCAGTCCACCCCGAATCGCACGGCCGCCTGATCATGAAGCCGGGCAAGCCGTAACAGAAGCACCTCGGGTGGCGGCTTGAGGGGGATGAGCGACGGGGCATAGTCCTCCGGGCCCGCGTTGGTGAATTCGTGATCCAGGGGTCTCCGGAGGAGCTTCGCCGGGCGAAGACCGTGTCGCCTGAGCAGGGCTTGAATCAAGCCAAGCCGCTCGCGGCGTGTCTGGGCCTGAAAGAGCGATAGCACCTCGGGAGGCAGGGTCTTCGTGGCCTCGGCCTGTATGGCCTTGCTGTCCGCGGTGTTTCCCGCTCGGAAGGCCAGACGCTGCCGTTCGATGAGCGCCGCGTAGGAAGCAACCACTTCCGGAGCGCGGGTCTGCAACTGATACGGCGGCAACGCGGAACTGCTTGACGGACGGAACCACCTGCTCCCCAGCAGAACGCGTGTCTCGAGCCTGTCCGCGCGGACTGGCCAGCGCGTGGCGACACGCGGCGCGGGAGTCCAACCCGCCGCCGCGGGATCCTGGTGGTTCACGTCCAGGATGGAGTGATACTCCTCCCCTGACTTCCACAAGGGGAAGCCCGCGCAGGGAGAACTCTTGGGAGGGAGTGCCACGCAAGCGTCGAACCGTGACCGCGGCATCGAGCCCAGCAGGGTCAGATCGAGTGCGTCGCCTCGGACATGCCACTCCCACTTCTGGAGTCGCGGAAGCCATGCGTATTGCCGAAGCAGCGAGGCCACGAAGGGCGCTTCCGGACCCGCGATCTGATGGACGGCGAGGAGCGCGTCCGCTGGCTCCTGGGTCCAGACCTGGACATCCCGGAGGGTGGCCTGTACTTCCACGTCCTCGAGTCCAAGGCTGACCGCCAGCTCAACCTCGCGAGGTGCCGCCGGACAACCGCAGATGAGCAGGGCGAGCACCCCGCCCACACATCGGAAGGCACTGGACCTCGGGTGTCCCATGTTCCACTTGCTCCGCATCAAGATGACTCCATGGCTTGCCAGGGGTGAAGCCCATTTCTCGAGGGACGCGCCCCTCATTCCCAAGAGGGGAGTCGGATCGTTTGAAGGGGCTCAGATACGGACGCCCAGGATGACGCCGGGCCAGAGCCGGTCCGAGCCTACGACGAACTGCGACAGGTAGCTGACGCCCGGTCCTCGTCCTCGCGGGGGCGTCGAAGCGGTTCACGGTCAGGCCGGCGAAGAGGGCGAACCTGCGCCGCATCTCCCAGGCCGCGGTGACTCGCAGGCGGTACAAATGAGTGCTCGGTGCCTCGCCGAAGAAGTTCCGCTGCCAGGTTCCGTGGGACACATCCGTGTCGAGCGAATAGCGCTCCTCGGTATCCAGCGGGAAGTGCCCCCCCATGCCCACCATCGTGAAGAGGCGGAAGCCTCCCTCCCACGACGTGCCCAGGGCGCTGGTCGCGAGGACGTGCACGCGCTGGCTGCCGCACTTGATGCCCACGCTCACCAGACCCACCGCTGTGCCGGTGACGCCGTCGGACAAGTTCAAGAGCCGTGGCTTCCTCCCAACCCTCATGTCCTGGCGCCCATCGTCGTCTTCCAGACCCCCACGCCACTCCGGCCGAGCCACGCGGAGCCCCCTGCATATCGCTTCTCGCGGCCCGAGCGTGAATCCGTCCGGGCGCCACGCGCTCGCCGTCCAGATGCACAGGCCGAGGTTGCCCCTTCCCGCACCGCGGGATGGGTGAGCTGGCACGGCCCGGGACGCGGATTGTGACCTGATGGGGCAGGGCGCCCACACGGCCTGGCGCTCACCTCCGCCACTTGCCCGCGGCCCGGGGAGCTTGCGTGGGTGGATGTGGGGGCGGTGCCCGAGCCTCTCTCGCCGCATCGCCAACACAGGAGACCTCGCGCTGCCCGGAGAAGAAGGCGAGGACGACGGAGACGTCGGAGAGGGAGGCGCGCCACGTGTGCCACCGCTCGAAGTCTTCGCAGGTCTCCCCTGGCACACCGAAGCCTGCGATGGAGTTGCCGCCGTCAAATCGTCAGCACGGCTGCGTCCTGCTCGACTTCGAGTTGCACCAACGCAGCGCCATACAGCCAGCGGGCGAGGGCGTCGCGGACGTAGACGCGCGCGAGTTCCTTCAGCACGGCGTCATTGTGTTGGCGGTCATCAAAGAGCGCAGCATATGGCGCGTGGCTCCCATGCGCTGCTCCATCCCTGCTGATTGGCGCCCTCGGTCAGGTCATTGCGGAATGCGGTGTTGCCGCTCCAGCGGGCTCGCATGGCTTCAGGTTCGAGTTTGGGGGCACTTTCGAGTGCTAAATGGGAAGTTTTGCCTCACCTGTTTTTGAAACCCCATGACGAGCGCTGCTCGGAATCGCCTCTGTCACGACTCGACGATGAACGTGGTGTAGTCCACTCCGGTGTTGCCGGTGATGGGGTCGTATGCAGTCACGGTGACTTCGTAGATGCCCTGCTGCTGGACGGACAGCGCTGCCTCGAAGGTGCTGGTCTTCCCGGCGTATTTCAGGGGGAGTTGGGTGAGCGGCTTCCCGTTATGCTTCACCGTGGCCTGTAGCTCATACCGGTTGGAGTCCCAGAGCCCATTGGGCTCGGTAGGGCAGCCACACATGAGTATGAGGTTGGCGCGAAGAGGGAGGGTGAGCTTCTTGTCGGCCGGGAGCTTGAAGAACTCGTGAGCTGACGGGGTCACCACATCCATCACGAAGCCGGGCAGCTCCAGGATGAGGCCATCGCCCTCGAGGTGCTTGCCGGGCAGCATCCAGAGTTGGGTCGTGCTGGTGGCGAGTGCTTGCCGCTGCGCGAGGGGCCCGGACACCTCCACCGTCACCAGCCGCGGCTCGGTGAGGTCCAGGGTGGCCGTGAACTTCGCGGAGGACTCGTCCGCGAGCGGCGCCCCCCGCACTTGTGGCTGCTTCATCAGCGTCTGGGTGTTGCCTGTCGAGCCGGCGGTGACGCCGTTGGCCAGCACCTGGCCCGACTGCGCATCCCGAAGCACCACCCGCACGCCCCCCATTGACGTCCCGACGAACTTGCCGTCCCGGGCGCGAGCCCTCACTACCAGCCGTGTCTCGGCTGCCAGAGCCGTCGTGGAGAACAACAGCAGTGTCCAGAGAATGAGGCTTCGCATGACTCGCTCCGTGTCGGAAGGTCTTGAGCGGGAGCCACATAACACGGCATGCGCACGAGAGGCGCGCACCCTGGTGGAGAAACGCTTCACGGAGGCACTGCCTCTGGGGCCTCGCGAGTGAGGAGTCGCCAGTTCAACGCTGATTCCCCGCGACTGAGGAGATGGTGACGGGCTGCCTCCCACGCTCTTCACCACGTCTTCAAGCACGAACCGCAGCTTCTGCACGCTGGGTGCAAAGGTCGGACAGCTCGTCGCGCAGGGTCCGGCCGACGGCGCCGAGATTCGAACGGGCGTAGAGGGCAAGCTCGAGCCCGTCTACGGCAGGAAAGCCATCCCTCTCGCCCAGCACGCGATGGCCGGACTGCACGCTGCTCGCAGGTAACAGACTGATGCCGAGCCCAGCGCTCACCGCCGCACAGAGGCTCGCGAGGCTGGCACTTGAGTAGCCAATCCGCCAGGCACGCCCGCGGCTCTCCAACGCGTGGATCATGTCCTGCCGATAGAGCGCCCCCACGGGGAACGCCACGAGCGGCAGAACATCCGTGCTACCCTCGCACCTCGCCGTCACCGGCTGCGCCGCGCTGTCGATCCAGCACAAGGACTCCGCCCAGCGCGCATGGGAATCGCTGTCGGCGCCCCACTGCTTGACCAGCAACAGATCGAGCTCGCCGTTGCGGTAGAGGCGCAAGAGGTGGTGGCTCAACCCACACTCGACCTCCAGACGCAGGCGCGGTCGCTCGGCTGCAAAGCGCGTAAGCAGCGGCATCAGCGCTTCGCCCCCGAGATCCTCGGGCACGCCTAATCGCAACACACCGCCGCTGCCGCCGGGGTTCAACGCAACGGACGCCTCCTCGGCCAAGCGAAGGATCCGCTGCGCATAGCCAAGCAGGCGCTCCCCCTCTTCCGTGGGCACTACGTGACGCTGGCCGCGGTTCAGCAGTCGGCAACCCAGGCTCTGCTCAAGGCGAATGAGCTGCTGGCTGACTGTCGATTGGGTCAGGTGCAGGCGCTCGCCGGCCCGAGTGAAATTTCCCGTTTCGACGACCGCGACGAAGCTTCGCAGCAAGAAGAGATCGAGCATTCGGGTGTCTCCACGAAGAGCTCTCGGTCGAACTATTCAGAACTCCACTATGAGTCATTCTAGTATTTCGTTTTCGGATGAAATGGCAGGGGATTAGAGCACCTCGTCAGGAGGTGAAGTCGTGTCCCTGGCGAACATCTGGAGGGTGATGCTCATGACGCTGTTCACGATGGCCTGCGCAGCTTCTGCGGGAGCGGGGAACGGCGGCTCTCCCAAGCCGCCCGAGGCGCTCTTGCAGGCCGCGGAAAAGGGCGATGCGGTGACGGTCTCCGAGCTGCTGCGTCAGGGGGCGGCCGTTGATGCCCGGGACTCTGCGGGCAACACGTCGCTCTTGCTGGCGACCGCCGGGAACCACGTGGCTGCCGTCCGCGTCCTCATCGAGGCAGGAGCGAACGTGAACCTCCAGAACCGCCAGCTCGACAGCGCCTATCTCCTGGCCGGAGCGCGGGGGTACTTGGAGATCCTGCGCCTGACCTTGACGAACGGCGCCGACTTGAAGAGCACCAACCGCTACGGCGGCACCGCGCTCATTCCGGCCTGCGAACGCGGCCACGTGGAGGTCGTGAAAATGTTGCTGCAAGCCGGCGTCGATCCGAACCACGTCAATCGCCTGGGCTGGACTGGACTGCTCGAGGCGATCCTGCTCAGCGACGGCGGGCCACGTCACCAGGCGATCGTACGTCTCCTGATTGACGGCGGTGCCGACGTCAACGTGGCGGACGGAAACGGCGTCACGCCGCTCCAGCACGCCCGCGAGCGCAAACAAGACGCGATTGCCAAGATGCTCGTCGCCGCCGGAGGTCGCTGATGGATCCATCCGCCGAAGAATTCATGCGCGAGGCCATCGCCCTGGCCCGCGCCAACGTCGAGTCTGGTGGCCGTCCGTTCGGGGCCTTGCTCGTGCGCGACGGTCGGGTGATCGCGCGCGCGGTCAACGAGGTCAATCAGACGAAGGATCCCACCTCCCACGCCGAGCTTCTGGCCATTCGCAATGCGAGCCAGAGCCTCGGTAGCGCCAGCCTGAGCGGCTGCATCATCTACGCCAGCGGTCATCCCTGTCCGATGTGTCTGGCCGCCATGCACCTGTGCGGTATCCAGGGCGCCTATTTCGCCTACTCCAACGAGGAGGGCGAAGCCTTCGGCCTCTCCTCTGCGCCGCTCTATGCACAGTTGGCCCGCGGGCCCCAAGCCCAGTCCCTCGCCTTGCGGCCTCTGCGCCCGGCGGACGAGCATGGATTGTACGATGAGTGGAAACGCCATCAGGAATGACTGATAAGGAACGACACCAGACGCACTGATCTGCTCCCCAATTTTCGGACCAGTTGAAGCGTGGGAGAGTCCTCGCGGCCAGGAGCTAGGTCGGTCGTGAGGAAGAGCAGGTTTACCGAGGAGCAGATGGTCCGCATTCTACGGGAGGCGGAGACCCCTGGTCCCAGCGTGGTGGTGGCGCTCAAAGCTACGCGCCGGTGGCTGTGCACGGGGGGCCGCCCAGCCTGAAGCTAACGTCAGGCTGGGCCGGGCCGATGACCTCACCCGCCTTGTCGCAATGCCGGATGCAGACTCGATGCCCCCATGACGTAGCGACCGAATTTTGGGTAGGCACAGGAGCGGGCGCGGGCCCGAGGTTTGCTTTGCGCCCTGGGTGAGACTAAAGTGTCTCATATGGGACGAAAAAGAACCAGTGCAGCTCCGCCTGTCGCGTCTGGCTCGGATACTCGAGCGAGCATCTTGAGCGCGGCAGCTCGTGCGTTCGCGGTGGACCCCTCCGCGCCACTCGTCGATGTGGCCCGGTCCGCGGGGGTCGGACGGGCGACACTTCACCGGTACTTCGGCTCCCGCGAGGAACTGCTCCGCGAGGCGGGGTTGGACTCCCTGGTTCAGCTCGAGCAGGCGTTGAAGGCGCACCGGTTCGAGCGGCAGGCTGCCGATGTGGCTCTGGAGTCCTTGGTGGGCGCACTGGCCCCATGGGGCGACAGGCTCCGGTTCCTCCTGGTCGTCTCCGAGCTGAGCCAGGAGCCCTCGCTCAAGGACACCGAAGCCCGGGTGGACGAACAAATCATGCGCATCTTGCTGCGCGCCAGGGACGAAGGCGTGCTGCGCCAGGACCTCCCGAGCGCGTGGCTGTTCGCCACCTTCGAGGCGCTTCTGTACGCGGCCTGGACGGCGGTCGCCCAAGGTGACCTCGCCGCGAACGATGCCGCTCGAACGCTTCACGAGACGCTGCTTCACGGCCATGGCACGGGGCACCTCGCTGGCGCGAGGAAGGCGCGCCCACGATGACCTCGAATCCCTCGGAGCGGCTTCACGGCATCGATGTCGCTCGAACCTGCGCCATCTGCGGGATGTTCGTGGTGCACGCGCTCCTCGTCCTGGGGCCTCCCAGTTCGGGTCTTTCGGGCTGGGAGCGCATCGTGTTCAACCTGACCGAAGGGCGCGCCGCCGCCACCTTCGTCCTCCTGGCGGGCCTGGGAGTGGGGCAGCTTCTCTCGCGGAGGGAAACCACCGACTCACGTCGCGTGCTGTGGCGTCGAGCCCTCTTCCTGGGGGGGCTGGGAGTTCTCAACCTCATCGTGTGGCCCGGCGACATCTTGCGGCTCTACGGCGTCGCGCTCTTGGCCGCGCCGTGGTTGCACCGCTGGTCATCCAAGGCTCTCTCGGGGCTTGTGGCCGCTCTCATCCTCACCTTTCCGCTCGCGGCCGTCTTCGTGGACTGGGATGCCCGTTGGGACTGGGCAACGCTCACGTACCGGGGCCTTTGGACTCCATCCGGCTTTGCCCTCAACCTGGTGGTTGATGGCTTTCGTCCCTTGCTCCCCTGGTTGGCGTTCTTCGTGCTGGGCCTGCGGCTGGCGCGTCTCGACTGGCGCGACAGTGCCACGCAGCGGCAGATGCTGTGGGCGGGCATCTGTCTGTTCGTTCTGTCGGAGTTCGTCTCAGCGGGGCTGGTGAAGCTCGCGATTCAAAGCGCGATGGGCGAGCGCCTGGGAGCAAACGTCGTGACGGCGCTCCTCGGCACGCACTCCCTTCCTTCCATGCCGCTGTTCATGCTCTCCGCGCTGGGTATCGCCAGCTTGGTCCTGGGTGGCAGCTTCGTGCTGGGGAACCACCTCCCGCGACGCATTCGGGAGGCGTTGGTATCCACGGGGCGTCTGGCGTTGACTTGGTATCTGGGCCATGTGCTGTTGTTGGTGGGGCTCGCCGTCGCGGGCTACGGCAACCGCCTCTCCGCGCTAGCCGCCATGGGGGTGGCGTTCGCTGGGTTCGCGGGTGTCATCGCTGTGTCGTACTTGCGAGGCGGAGCACCCATGCTGCTGGAGCGAATGCTCCGGCGCTTCTCCGCACCGAGGCCCCAGCCCCGGTCCTGACAAGGCGGCAGTCGTGCTGCCCCAAGGCGTCGCTCCTGCTGCTGCTCGGCGGAGAGACGGCGAGGCTGCCAAGCCATGAGAAGTGTACCTCCTCAATTCACGGCGGAGTGCTGGCGGAGGCAGAGCGCAGCGCGAAGCCCGGTGAAGTCGGGGCGCTCCTGCGCCGGGAATGGCTGTACTCCTCGTTGATGAGTGCGTGGCGGTTCCAGCGCGATGCGGGGGAGCTATCGGCTCGCGGTCCGAAGAAGCCTGCCGAGCTGGGGCTCGAGGATGTGCGCAGCCCCGTGCAGAAACCTGCACACCTTCTTGCGCCCTGACGTCGGGCGATCAGAGCAGTGGCTGGGATTTCCTTGGGGCCACTAAAACGATAGCCCTGGCATATCCAGTGCACTGGTCGCACAGTGCGCCGTTGCCGGGCGACTCATTCGGGCCGGTTCCAAGAGAGTACATGTCGATGGATTCAACGATGCCCCATTTACGCCTGCTGGGACTCATGCTGCTTGCGATGCTTCTTGCGTGCGGTGGGGACGACGGCGGGAAGTCTGCTGATAGCGATGGAGGCATCGGCGGTGACGGCGGGGTCATCAGCGATGGCGGTAGCGATGGTGGCACCGGAGAGCTGTGTCCCGAGGAAGGAGCATCGTGTCAGCCGAGCATCGCTTGTCGAATGGGAACGATTGCTTGCGAGGGGCAGGTCACCGCATGCGTACCAGCCGGCAATTCGCCAGACGGAACCCCCTGTGGCTCGAACGGGGTGTGCTCGGACGGAGCTTGCGGCGCATGTGTCGACGGGCTCTCGTGCGTGCCTGAGGACCCGTGTGTGCTGGGAGCGATTTCGTGCGCGAGCGGAACGCCGACTTGTTCGGCCACCGGTGAGCGTCGACCCGCCGGGAGTTCCTGCGGTGACGACAGGGTCTGTGACGCGCGGGGGGCTTGCGTCGCCTGTACCGCTGGCGAGGCGTGCGCCTCTTCGACCCCTTGCCGCGCCGCCACCATCGAATGCTCCACCGGAGCGCCGGTATGCACGGACCGCGGGAGCCTCCCGGATGGAGCGGCGTGCGGTGACGCAAAGGTCTGCCGCGCGGGCACTTGCGTGGCCTGCTCACAAGGAATGAGCTGCACGCCCTCCTCGAATCCGTGTCACGAGGGCCGGTTGGACTGCGCCACCGGCGAGTGCGTGGACACCGGCGTGCCTCTCGCGAACGGTGCATCCTGTGGCGCGGGCAGCGTCTGCTTCTCGGGGAACTGCAATGCCTGCTCCGAGGGGAGCGCCTGCGCCCCGGCCAACGTCTGCCATGTGGGCAAGATCTCCTGCGAAACCGGGCAGCCCGTCTGTGACGATACCGGAACACCCGTGACGCCCGGAGCGACGTGCGGCACGAACCAGGTCTGCAGTCCGGCAGGGAGCTGTGAGAGCTGCATGGAGTCCGCCAGCTGCGAATCGCCAAACCCCTGTCGTACGGCGTCCATCCGCTGCGCGTCCGGGGCTCCGGTCTGCACCGATGCGGAGAACAAGCCTGACGGCGCGAGCTGCGGTACCCACAATGTCTGCCTGAGCGGCACATGCGCCGCCTGTCCGGTGGACTACTTCTCGAGCGAGGTGGTCGACTCCGGAGGCGCGCCCGCCGCGATGGGGTTCGCGCTCGGCGCCGACGGCGTCCAGCACGCCGCGTATTACGACATCAAGACGCGGGCCTACTACTACGCTACGGACGCGAGCGGCGGATGGGTCCGTCAGCAAATCCTGGCGAACGATGGCTATAGCATCGGGGACGTCCAACTCGCGCTCGACCTACAGGGACACGTGCATGTGAGCGCCACGCGCGGACTCTCCCCGGAGCTCTGGTATGCGACGAATGCGTCCGGCGACTGGACGGCCGAACGGGTGTTCTCTTCCGTGTTCGGCTCGCACCGCATCGCGGTCGACGTCGCCAGCAACGTCCACATCGTGTTCAGGCGGCTCCAAGGCGGCGCATATCATGCATCGAGGCAAGGCGGGCTCTGGCGTGTCGGTCGCATCGACGACAAGAACACGGAAGACTGGACGCCCGCTGTGGCCGCAGGGCAGGACGGGTCGCTCCACGTGAGCTGGACCGCGGGCGGCAAGGTGATGCACGGCCGGTTCCGTGGCGCGAACTGGGACATCGAGGAAGTGGCTGCGTCAGCCACCTCGAGCATGACGTGGGGCCGAAGGACGGCGATTGCCCTCGATGCATCCAACCATGTGCACATCGCGTACACGTATGGGGAGACGGCCATTCGCTACGTGACGAACGCGAGCGGAGCGTGGGTGGTGACGACGGCCGCGAATGCGACGGTCTACAACCCGGACCCCACGCGATACGAGGACATCTTCCTCAAGGGTGGCGTGGCACCGTCCATTGCGTTGGACCAACAGGGCCATGCGCATGTGGCGTGGGTCGCGCTGCCGAGCGGTGACGAGCCCTTCCTGAACCATGCGACGAACGCGAGCGGCGCGTGGGTCAACACGCCCTACAGTTCGCTGCCGGCGGGCCAGAACGCCACCACGCTGTTCGTCGATGCCGGCGGAACGGTGCGCATCGGCTACACCGCTTCCAGCATCCCCTATTCGCCACGATTCGCCTCTCAGGCGTGTCCGGGCCCCGCGGCCGGGCTTCCACCGCTCGTCGCCGCCACGCTGCCGGAGGTCGTACGTGCGCCGACGACGTGTGACGTCTGCGTCAAGTCCGTCGTCGCGGTGGGAACGCCAGGTGGGCTGCGTGTGGACTGGCGTCCAGTCACTGGCGCGACGGAGTACAAGGTCTATGTCGCGCGCGGCGTGGCCCCCACGAAGGACAACTACGCAACGCTCCCTGATGGACGGCGCGTGAGCGCATCGGGTGAGAGCCTCGAACTCACGGGGCTCGCCGTGGGCGTGCCGTACTTCATCGTCGTGACGGCGGTCACCGGCGCTGGCGAGAGCGCGGAGTCTCCCACCGCGGCTGCGAAGCCGGTGGCCGATGTTCCGGGCGAGGGCTTCACCACACCTGTCACGGCGCCTTTCCTCGCTGGCTCCAGGGTCGTCGCGAATGCGGGGGACATCAACCATGACGGATATGACGACCTGATGGTCGGGGACGAGATGTACGAGAACGGAAAGGGCCAGGTGCTGCTCTTCCTCGGCGGCGAAGCGGGACTGAGTCAGGCACCTGCATGGACCGTCACGGGGACGACGGCGGACTCGCCCTCCTCAGGTGTCCAGGGAACGCGCCTCGGCTCGCGTGTCGAGGCGGCGGGGGACGTCAATGGAGATGGGTATGCAGACGTCGTCGTCGCCGAGAATCTGGGGTTTCGAGTCTACAACGGGAGCGCGAGTGGACTGACCACCACGCCGTCGCGCGCGTTGACGATCAGCTCGTGGATTGTCGGCCTCGCAAGTGGCGATTTTGATGGCGACACCTTCGCGGACATTGCCTTGGGCACTCCCTACCTGAGCCTGGACCCGCTGGGGAGAGCCTGGGACGGCGCGGCGTACATCTATCGCGGCACCGCGTCCGGTATCGGCCCGACGGCGTCGTGGACGCAGTTGGCCCCCGCCGCGTGGTCGAGTGACAGCTTTGGCAAAACCGTCGCCGCGGTCGGGGATGTGGACGGTGACGGCTTCGGAGACCTCATCGTCGGGTCCCCCTACCATGGCGTCGGGTCGTTCAACAGTGGCGCGCTCCTGCTCTTCCGGGGCAGCGCCACGGGCGTCGCCCAGGTGCCTTCGTGGAGCGCCTTCGGACTGACGCCCGACGACTATTTCGGCGCGGCGGTGGCGGGGCTGGGCGACGTGGATGGTGACACGTTCGGCGAGGTGGCCATCGCGACGACCCACTACGATGGTGAATCGCGCATCGACTTCTACGAAGGCATGACCGGCGGCATGCAGGCGACTCCGTTTCGCACATGGGCTACTTCCGCGTGGCCCTCCGTCAGCAGTCTCCTCGAGGCACGTGTCGATCTCCTCGGCGACGGAAGGAGCGCTCTCTTGGTGGGAGGAAGGTATCGCGTGACGCTCCACCGCGAGCGAGACCAGCACCTGGAGGCGGACCCGGTTTGGAGTCTGGAGATAGAGCCCAGAGGCGGGGCGACCGTCGGGAGCGCCACCGCCGGCAGGTTCGGTGGTCCCGGTGCGCTCGGTGTCGCCGTGATCGGCTGCTCGGACACGTGGGTGTGTAACTCCCGCTGGGGTGCCATCTCCTACGCGACGGGCAAGGCACAGGGGCCGCGCGTCGATGCGGGATGGCCCGTGACGGTCGAGTCGGGCGTCTCGGCGCGACTCCTGGGCGCGGGTGTGCGCCGCGGTCCAGACGCGGAGTCCGCCTGCACGGTCGACTTCGGAGATGGCTCGCCCCCCAGGACCGTCCAGCCCTGCGGTGACTTGCAGGTCGGCGCGCTGGCGCATCGCTACTGGCTGCCGGGGCGCTACACGGTGACGATATCCTTGACCTCCAGCGCGAGTCAGTCGAGCACGACGGTCGACGTGACGGAGTGAGCGGGTGAGCATGAAGGCGAGTCCGAGGTCCGAGAAGGGCCTCGCGCTCGCTGGCGAAGGAGCTGCGACCTCTGGTGCGGTCCCGCTCATGCGTTAGCGGTCGCGCGCAGCGCCGCGAGGAATTGCTGCACGACTGGCGAGTCCGCTTGGCCGTCGTACACAAATTCGACGTCGAAGCGGCCGTCGAGTTCGTCAAGCGGGACCAGCCGCACCGTGCGCGGGCACGTAGGTGAAGTGCTTTCCGGCACGAACGCGTAGCCCATTCCGGCTGCGACGAGCCCGATCAGCGTCGGGATGTCGCTGCCGACCTGCGCGATGCGCGGCGTGAAGCCGGCCCGCCGACACTGCTCGAGCAAGAACCGGTGATGCGCGGCGGACCGTAGTGGGTCGAACCAGACGAACGGCGCGCCTGCGAGTTCGGCCAGTTGACGGGGCGCGCGGAAGCGCTGGCCCGGCGTGGACAGCATCGCGAGCACGAACCGGTCGCGCAGCAGCCGCATGCCTGACAGATGCGGCGCCTCGTCCTGCCGCCACGCCATGATGCCGCCATCGAGCTCGCCGCGTGCGATCGCAGTCGCCTGCTCGGCCGACAGCAATGGCCTGATCGACAGCATTACGTCCGGGCAGGCGTTCCGGAAGGCCTTGAGAACGTTCGACACCACCGGCAACGGGAAATAGTTCGGCAGCACGCCGAGACGCAGCTCGCCGAGGTGGCCGGCCGCGCTGCGCAGCGCACGTTCGCGGCTGCCCTGCAGCTCGGCGAGCAGGCGCGTAGCGTCCTGCAGGAAGCTCGCGCCGGCCGCTGTGAGCGCGATGCCCGTCGAGCGGCGGATCAACAGCGGGGTGCCGATCGCCTCCTCAAGCTCGCGGATCTGCCGGGAAAGCGCGGGTTGCACAATCCCGACTGCGCGGGCGCCGGCCATCATGCTGCCGGCTTCAGCGACCGCCACGAAGTATCGCAGATGGCGCAATTCGACCTGTCGCATGCGGTGCCTGTCCGTTCCGTCGATATACCTAGGAAGCATAGCGTACTACATTGAATAGTATTGGGAAGTATGGATGGCGCAATCTAGGTTGGCCAGCGTCATTACAACTGTCCGCGCGTCGCGGACGTTTGTCGCACTTCTTCACATGCCACTCCATATCCAGACGCCCTACGTCCGTTCGCAAGCTGCGTCCCGCCGGTTCGGCAAAGACGTCCTGTTCAAGATCGAGGCGATGCAGCCGTCCGGCTCGTTCAAACTGCGCGGCGTCGGTGCGGTATGCGACGCGCGGCGTGCAGCAGGCGCCCGTCGTTTCGTGTCGTCGTCGGGCGGGAACGCAGGCATTGCGGTGGCCTATTCCGGTCGCGAACTCGGCGTGCCCGTGCTCGTCGTTGTTCCGGAGAGCACGTCCGCGCGCGCGCGTGACCTGATCCGTCTCGAAGGCGCCGAGTTGATCGTCCACGGCGCGTCTTGGGCAGAGGCGAACACGTTTGCGCAATCCGTGATCGGCTCGCACGACGCGTTCGTGCATCCATTCGACGACCCAGTACTGTGGCAGGGCCATGCAACGATGATCGACGAGATGGCGGCAGCCGGACCGAAGCCAGACGCAGTCGTGCTGGCGGTTGGCGGTGGTGGGTTGCTGTGCGGCGTGCTTGAAGGGTTGGCGCGCAACGGCTGGTGCGATGTGCCGGTCGTCGCGGCCGAGACCCAAGGCGCAGACTGCTATGCGCGTTCGGTTGCGCAGGGGCGGCCAGTCGAATTGTCAGAGATTACGAGCCTTGCCACGTCGCTCGGCGCGAAGCGGCCTTGCGACGCGGCGGTTGAGTGGGCGACGCGCCATGCGGTCGATAACATTGTTGTGTCCGATGAGGCAGCCGTGGCGGCCTCACTGCGGTTTCTCGATGAACACCGGATTCTGGTGGAGCCCGCGTGCGGGGCCGCACTGGCCGCGCTCGACGCGGGGTCGTCGGCGCTTGCCGCAGCGTCACGCATCGCGGTGATCGTCTGTGGTGGCGTCACGGCGACGGTTGAGCATCTGCAGGCATTGAGCAGCCGGGAGCGATGACTGCGGGTAGAACGCAACGCCACGGAGATTGCTCCGCGATACCAGCCATCACATCTCGGGTGTCCACGGCACCGGGCTACTCCCAAACTGGGGGAGGGCCACGGGACCGGGCCACGCCCACTCTTGCGCGGCACGACGGATGAGCCCTCGGCTCCCCACGTCCTCGCCCAACGACCCATCTGGTTTGACGACGACAACCGCCGCCACCCTCATCGCGGATTGAAGATGATGTCACCGCGCGAATTCCCTAGTGCTAATTCCCAAGCCTGAGCTGTCCGATTTGACGGGGGCAACTCCACTTGATGTACGCACGACGGAGCGACCGGATTTTGGGTAGGCACAGGTGCCGGTGCTCTTCCTGCTCTACGGCCGGCCTCCATGGCTCAAGCTGAAGCTATCATGGCGGAGCAGTCCACATGGCCCGACGACCCATCGCGGGGGAGCGGGCTTGGCGCCTGAGCGAGGACAGACCGTGGAATTCCGATACCTCTCCGCACCCGCCTGGTCGGCGTTCAAATCCTGGCTGCTCAAGTTGCACTGCGTTCCCATCGCCCACCTCCGGCTCCTGACCGGCGGCTGTCCGGCGGAGGAGTTGCCCGCGCTCGCGAAGGAACTCAAGCGCGTGCGGGCCGACTTCAAGAAGCGCCCCAACGAGGTCTCGGCCCCTGCGGACGAGGGCCTGCGGACGGACTACGCGGCGCTCGGTGTGCCCTGGTCTGCGTGGAGCGAGGTGGCACGCGAGGTCCAGCGAGACCTGAAGCGCAAACGGTACGCGCGCTGGACGGGGGCGGATGCGCTCGAGTTCCCCGAGGGGCCTTCCGCCGAGGACCTGGTGACCGTCTTGTTGTTCGGAGGCGTGGAGCAGGCACGACCTCATCTGCTGCGCCGCGCGTCGCTCGCCGCAGGCTCGCTCGAGGCGCTGTGGTGCCGCTGGCTCGCGGGTGGGCCGCTCGAACCCGAGACGCTGCGCTCGTTCGCGGGTGCTCCGGAGCGGCTCGCCGAGCCCCTCTACACTCCAGGCATCGGGGAGGTGCTGCCGCTGTTCTTCGTCGAGCCCGACCCCGCACGCGCGGAGCGGGCGCTGGAGGTCGCCTCGGCCCAGATGGGCTCGTCCCGGTCGCCACCGTTGATGGACTTCCTGCGCTCCCTGCTCGGCCTGTGGCGTCAGGACACTTCGGTGGAGGAGGTGAGGGCGCGCTTCGATACGAGTGTCGCGATCGTCTCGCCCTCCGAGGTCGCCCAGCTGAGCGCGCCCGCCTATCTGTATGGCCGATACATCGAGGCACTCCCCCCGCACGCGCTGCTGGAACGGGTGGGCTCACGTCTCGAGCGCATCGCCGTGCCTGCCCGGGTTGCCGATGTCCAGCCCGTCATGGAGGCCCTCGCCGCGCTCGAGGAGTTGACGGCCATGGGCCTGGGCCTCCGCATGGAGCAGCGGCCCGGGAAGGTTCTCCTCTCCGCACAGGAGCCGGAGGCTGGGGGAGGGGATGAGTTCCTGTAGCGCTGCCGTATGCGATGTTCGTCATCCGGACGGACCCGACCATAACCCTTCCCGCCTCTCGCGTGCTGTGGGCTGTGATGCTGCTGTTGTCCTCACCGGCATGGGCCTGTGCCTACCCAAAATTTCGTCCCTACATCACGGCGCATCAAAACGCGCGTCATGCCGGATGCGGCAGGTCTAACGGGTGGACTGTCGAGTTGATGAGGTCGGGGCACCCAGTTCGGCCCGGCACAGGCCCGGAATCCCATGTGGTAGCGTTCGGCCATGGTGGGACTCATCATCGTGGGCGTACTCGCCGTCATGCTCGTCGTCGGACTCGTGGCCCTGCTTCGGTGGACGGTGGGGGCTGACGTACGGCGCGCAAAAGTGCTCGCGCAGGGGGAGGCAGGGACGGCGCGCATCCTCGGCTGGGAGCAGACCGAGTTCAGCCACGGGCGCAACGACGTCCTCCGCTTCTCGCTTACCATTCGTCTCCCCTCCGAGGACTCTGAGTTCCAGGCTACGGCAGACCGCCTCGTGCGGCCCCTGGAGGCGCCGCTCTTCCAAGCTGGGATGCAGCGACCGGTGCGCGTTCTTCGGGACGGTGAGCGCCTGCTGGTGGAACTCGAGTAGCGCGAGGCTCTCGTTGAGGCGGGCCCAGGGCAAGGTGCTTGGGTGCCGCAGGGGCTGCCCCGGGCGCTTGATGCTTCGCTCGACCAAGCGCTCGCATCCATCGCCCGGACGCGTGCCCTGGAGTCCATGGTGGCGGAGAGGTAGGTACTCGAATCTCAAGGCCGGGCTGAGACCTTGGTGGTTCGGACTTCGCATCGCCGGCACTCGAAATGCGACACCCACGCACCTCGCTCACTCGCCTTGACGCACTGGCGAGTCTGGCCTTGATGCACCTCATGACGCAGCGACCGAGTCTTGGGTAGGCACAGGGCAGCTCCGACACTCCAAGGAGCACCTCTCAAACGACACGCTCTTGCTGCCACGACGCAGCCGGTGTGTGAAGGGAACGTAGCCCTGCTTCAGGTACCGGGCCGCCGGGCCCGCGCCCTCCACGGCGGGCAATCGCAGCAGCGCCGGCTCCCAGTCCAAGCCGCGCAGCAGCGCGCCAAAGCGCTGCTCCGGGGGCACGCTGTGGAACGTCCAGTGCGTCAGGCTCACGAGGCGAATCCACTCGGACGGCCCCGCGCCATGAAGTCGAACGCCTCGTTCCGATATCGGCCTTCCAGCGACACCAGGTACATGTCGTTGCGACCGCCCGGGTCCGGGAGGCGTTTGGAGATGAGCGTCGCCTCCGCCTCGCCCTCGGGCACGCCGCTCGTGCTCTTGCGCACGTGCGCGTGGGCGAGGAACTCCAGTTCCGCCAACGTCGGCACCAGTGGCTCCAGCAGCCGTCGCTGGACGTCGATGACGACGGCCTCGTTCGACTCCTGCTGTCCGGGCTCCGGCGTCAGCGAAGGGACGCGCGCCGTGGCCGCAGGCATGGCCAGCAACTCGCGCAGCGTGAGCGTCCGCACCCGGGGCCGCTCCTCGCCGTTCGCGAAGTCCGACTCTCGGAACAGGAGCAGCGCCAGCCAGGACTTGTTCTCATCCGCCTGCCCGGGCAGGCGTTCCCAAGGCAGGGTGGCGCGCTGGAGGTTGATGTGGGGCAGTGCGTTGGAGTGCTGTCCACTTGACAGGATTTTCCTGGCCATTATTTTGAGAGTCGTCAAACTGTCGAAAGGTCGTGATGCGAACGCAGGAGGTCTTCAAGGCCATTTCAGACCCGACCCGGCGCAAGGTGCTCAAGCTCCTGCAGGGCGGCTCGAAGTCCGCGGGAGAGCTCGCTGAGGCGTTCGACATCACGAAGGGGTCGCTATCGCATCACTTCAACGTGCTCAAAGCGGCGGACCTGGTGCGCTGTGAGCGCCGCGGACAGCAAATCGTCTACTCCCTCAACACGACCGTGTTCGAGGACGTAGCGGCAGTCCTGCTCGACCTCTTCAAGGTCGATAAGGGGAATGGAGAGCCGTCATGAGAATCAGCCGAGCCAATGTGTTGAGTCTGGGACTCGTCATCGTGTCGTTCGCGATGACCTTCGTGCTCTACGGCCGATTGCCAGAGGCGATACCCACGCACTGGAATGCCGCGGGGGTGGTGGATAGGTATACGCCCAAGCCCTGGGGGCCCTTCGTCCTGCCGCTGGTGATGGCTGCTGTGTACCTGGTGCTGGTGGCCGTGCCACGGATTTCGCCCAGGCACTTCCGCGTGACGCGGTTCCAGGGCGTCTTCGAGGGCATCCAGGCGGTGCTGGTCGCGTTCCTCTTCTTGCTCAACGCCCTGGTCTTGCTCGCGGGCATTGGAGTGCCCGTGCCGATGGCTCGTGTGGTTCCCGCGGCCACGGGCCTGGTCCTCGTGGTCCTGGGCAACTACATGGGGAAGTTCACCAAGAATTTCTTCTGTGGAATCCGGACGCCCTGGACGCTCGCGAGCGATGAGGTCTGGCTGCGCACGCATCGCCTGGGAGGACGGCTCTTTGTCCTCGCGGGAGTCATTGTCTTCGTCTCGGGGCTCCTCGGTGGCGGTCCGGTCCCCGTGCTCGCGGCTGTCGCTGTCGCGACGGTGACCCCCATCGTCTATTCGTACGTCCTCTATCGTCGCATCGAGGGGGGCAATCGCGGACCGACAGACGGTGTGGACTCTCGTCGGTCTGCCTGAAGGAAGGGGGGGCTATGTTTCACGATATCCGTGGCACGTTGAAGAAGCTGACTCTTGGTGCATGCCTGGGTGCTGTCGCGATCACTGGCGCGGCCTGCGCGAGTTCTCCCGGGCGCGGTGGGCCGGAGCCCATCCACGTGGAGGCCACGGCCCCACGGTCCGAGGCGGTTGCTGGCGCCTCGGTGACGCCCGATGGCCGTCCTCCGTATGTGAACGGCGCGGCGTTCCGGGGTGAGGAGGTCACCGTGGGGCAGGAGCCCTTCCTGCTGAAGGGCACGTTGACGGTGCCGGTGGGGAAGGGCCCCTTCCCTGGCGTCGTGCTGGTTCACGGCTCCGGCCCGCATGACCGGGACGTGCGCTTCGGGCCCAACGCGCTATTCAAGGACCTCGCCGAGGGGCTCTCGTCGCGCGGCATCGCCGTCCTGCGTTACGACAAGCGCACCTTCCAGTACAAGGAGCCGTTCGCGAGTGGCATCTCCATTGATGATGAGGTCGTGGTGGATGCGGTCTCGGCCATGGGCGTGCTCAAGGCGCGACCGGAGGTGGATGCCGCGCGGGTCTTTGTAGTGGGGCACAGCCTGGGGGCCCTCCTGGCGCCGGAGATTGCCCTCCGCTCGGCGCCGGTCGCGGGCGCGGTTCTGCTGGCGCCACCGGGGCGTCCCATGTGGGAGCTGATTCCCGCGCAGTTGCGGTACCTGGGCGCGCCGGCAGAGCGAATCGCCGAGGTCGAGAAGGCTGCCGAGCCATTGAAGGCCAGGACGGCCAGTTCCGGGAGCTTCCTTGGCTTGCCGCTGTCGTACTGGAATGACCTGGACTCGCGCGACGGCGTCGGGATGGCTCGGAAGCTCCAGCGCCCCATCCTCATCATGCAAGGAGAGCGGGATTACCAGAGCACCGAGGAGGATTTGGCGACATGGCGGCGTGGGCTTGCCCAGGTCGACTGCGTCGACGTGGTGAGGATTCCCGGCAGCAATCACATGTTCATCCATGGGGAGGGAAGATCAGGGCCCGCGGAGTACATGATTCCCGGCCACGTGGACGCGCGAGTCGTTGAGAGGCTTTGTTCCTTCCTCCTCTCCGCGCGCGAGTGACTCGTAGCCCCTCCGCGGTGGTCGGGGCCCGGTGCTGAAGCGGAGGACTCTCGACGGCGGGCTGCCCTGTCGAAGGACATCTCGCCGCTACCCCGGCGCTCCGGCATGCGCTCACGCTGGCAGGCCAGGGCCACGGCCCAGAACTTGTCCGCGTGCCCGCGGTGGGTGCGCTCGGCGTCGAAGGACACTTTCCCGGAGGGCAGTACGCGGCGCTTGATGGAGTGAATCTGCCCGACGAGTTCGCGCTCTCGTGGCAGGGTGACGTCGCGGCGCTGGAGGCGAATCTTGAAGTCGGTGGCCTAGCGCTCCTTGGCTTCGTTGGTGAAGCTCTCCGCCACTACTTGCGGGAAGTCGCGGGCGAGATTCATTCCGATGCCGCTGCGGTCGACGGAGAGGAGGCGCCGCAGGTGGGCCTCCTGCTCGGCGAAGGGGACGCCCTCGAAGCTGCGCAACAGGGTGTCCTCGGCCCTGTGGTGGCGGTCAGCGGCGTGCAGCGTGGAGAGGAGGGCAGGTGGGCCAGGAAGTGAACGCGCGCGAGTCCGGCCGCTGGGCAGAGTGTGCTTCCGGCCGCGAGTTCTGGCCCGGACTCGTACCGCGGTGCTCGAGTGCCTGGTGACTGGTCGCCTTAACCCCACGATTCTGCGGAGTCTGCTGCGACAGGCGTGTGCTTCCGCGCGCCAGGCCGGAGCTCGACGGTGAAAGTGACCAGGCACGGCCTGGCGCGGTGAAGGTGAACGGCGAAACTGAACGCGATGGTGCCCGCGTTCACTTACCGGAGGGCGGTCTCAATCAGGGTCGGCGGGGGGCGTGACGTCCGTAGGCGGAGCCACGAGACCGTCACCCTTGGGGCTCCCGGGAGAGGCTGTGTCGAGGTCCTCGTCGTCGCTACTCACCACCTCCGCGTCCACCTCGCCGCGCTCGGCGGGTGTCGTCTCACGCGCAGCGCCCAGGGCATGTGCGTGCCGGGCCTGGAGGCCCTCCAGGGCGAAGCTGGCGTGCAGTTCCTGGCGGGAGTCAGCGCCGCCCATGGCGAACCATGGTGTTGGGGGGCGCGGCCGAAGTGCGTGGAACCTCCTCGATGCCGAGGAGGTAGTCGTCAATCGGGATTTTGGTGGCACCTTTGGGCACGGTGATGCGGCGAGCGGTCTTCACGAATTGCAGGATTCTATTCCTGTCGTGTCATCACTCCTGCCCGTACAGGTAGGTTAGTGCCGTAATGTCGCTGGAGGTGAATTCGCCAGTCGTCCCCGACGGGATGCAGGAGTTCATGAGTGACCCACCCGCCGTGGCTGAACTTGGCGTCCCTGGGATGAGGATGGCGCCCACGCTCGCGGAGCCTTCATTGACCGCACTGCCGCCACAGCTGATGCTTCGATTGTAATAGTCGGAGTGACGAAGCCCGATTACGTGGCCAAGCTCGTGGGTGATTACGTGTTCAATTGCGTCTTGGGACTCGTTTGCAAGGCTGGCTGTGACCCCGAATCGTGGAAATGGTAGGCCACCCGAAGGCGTCCCCCCAGCGCCGGCGCCGCCACCAGTGGCGGGAATGATCACGAAATCGATGGTTGCCATGCTGCTCGGAGGACAGCACTGAGGGCAATCGACGCACGGGTTGACAGGCTCGCGAATGAACTTGAATCGGAGGGATAACTCATTGAAGTTTGCTATTGCTTCGTCCAGTCCTCGGTTGAGCCTTGAGTAGGACAGTACCGAAGACGACGGCCTGATTTTGATCCACCGCAAGTTGGAGGATATCAAGTTGGTGGTGCGATATTGCTCTTGGCTGCTGCTGCCCCTTTGGAGCATCTCCCGCGATGCTTGGAGGCTTACCTCCATGTCACGCCCGACATAGACGACTCCCTCGGCCACCATGATGTCGCTGGCTGGGAATCCAGCGTCGATGAGGTTGTCGATAGTCTCCTGCGTGTCGCCTTCAGCTTCGAGCCCACCGCTGCATCCGAACATCCACGCACTACAGGCCAGTGTGAATAAGGTCGCCCTTGTGGTCATCGGTAGTTCCTTGTAATCGCTTGCGCTTGGGATTCAATGGCCCGGGATGCAGTCAGGGCACCCCAAGCCCTAGCGGAGTCTACCTCATCTTGAGTGAGGGCTGGAGGGCAGCGATTCCAAGAGGGACCTGCAGGAGGCCTCGTCTTTGGCTGTGTGTCGACTTTCGTAAAGAGAGTTGAAGCTGATGTGCTTCTGATTTGCGTGGTGCTGCTTGATGGCGATAGCCCGGAGCACTCTGCGGAACCGGGGCAACTTCACTCAAGGCGTCGCTCCTGCTGCAGCCGGGGCGCGAGCCGCCATACATGAGTCTCAGCCGGTCCATCGTGAGCCCATGGAAATGGTGCAAGCGCAACAGGGGCCGCTCCTGTTCGGGGAGCACCGCCATGGCTTTTCGGAGGGGCTCGACAAGGAACTGGCGTGCGTCTTCGCGCATCAGTGCGTACTCGGGGTCGCTCGGGGCCAACAGTCGCGCGAGTTCCTCGGGAGGCTCCGTGACGAGCTGAAGTCGCTCGTCCCGGTTCACCAACTCCCCGGAGAAGCGCGCGGCGACAATGCCCACCCAAGAGAGCAGAGGCCCTCGCCCCCTATCGCTCGCAATCCTCGGTGGCGTGTTCCCGCTGGCCACCAGCAGCCGCTCGCGCAGCACCTGCAGCACTTCCTCCAGCATGTTCGGCGGCAACCGCCCGAGCCGGGCGGGGATGTGCCGAAGAACGTGTTGCTCGAAGGCCCGGAGGGCCGAGGGCTCCTCAGTGGCGCAGGCGCACGCGAGGTACAGGTCCGCACCCTGGAGGATGCGCATCACCTCCGAGACCTTGCCCGCGGGCAGGTGCTGGGCCAGGTTCCCCACGAAGTCCTCGACCGGGAGCGAAAGCGTGGCCACGCGGTCCGGGCCGCCTCGACGTGTTGGTGCCGCAGTGCTTCGAGCCTCTCCACGGCCTCCAGCTCCGCGCGCCGCTACCGTGGCAGTTGCTCCCGCAACAGCGTCGCCAGGGACCCTGTCTGCCGTTCAGCGCTCATCGTTTCGCCTCACGTCGCTGCCAGGCCAGCACCTGGAGAAGCCCCGGCCGACCCCGGACTCCCACGGACTCCAGCCGCGTTCGGGCTTCCTCGGCCATCGCGAGCGCACGCGCCCGGTCCGGGGAGGAGCGAGTTTCCTGAAGCGCCCGGGCCAGCATGAAGGCGGTCTTGCCTGCGATTAACGGGTCTCCGGGGTGGCCCAGTTGGGTGAGTGTGCGCCAGGCACGTTCGAGCAGGGGTACGGCCTTGTCCGCTGCGCCCAGCGCCAGATGTGCTTCTCCGACACAGGTTAGGGCGTTGGCACCGTCTGCGGACTCCTGGCTCTGGACCGTCTCAGTGAGCCTCCGCGCACGCTCGCAGTATTCGAGCGCCTCCTTCGGAGCCTTGCTTGCCAGGGCCACCTCGGCCAGGGGCAGAAGCACGGACAGCGTGCCCGCCCCCCCCGAGCCTTGCGATTTCTCCATCCGCTTCAACGCGGCTAGCAGATCTCTCCGTGCCTCGGGATGGTGGCCCGACTGCAGGTGCGCATATCCCCGAATCATCAGGGGCAGGGTGGCGCGCGGTGTGTCCGAGCCCATCGAACGCTGGATACGCTTCAGCGCCTCAGTGGTGTCAATGATTGCCTTGTCGTGCTGGCCTTCGTCGCCGTGCAGCATCGCCTGCTCCACGAGCACCTGGACGACAGTGAAGTGGTCGGGTCCTCGGGCCTCCTCGAAGATGCTGCGCGCCTGCTCAAGCAGGGGCCGCGCCTCCTCCAGTCGGCCTTCGGCGCGCGTGACCACGGCGAGGTTCAAGAGCATGCTCGCGAGTACGGTGTTTTCCGGGACGGGAGCCGTCTTCTGGAGGGCCAGTGCTTTGCGCCAGAGGTCGACGGCCTCTGCGTACCGGCCCATCCTTTGGTAGGCCGTGGCGACTCTGTCATAGGAAACAATGAGGCCCGGGTTGTCGGTGCCCAGCACGTGCTTGTTCATCTCCAGAGCCTGGAGGTGGAACTCCAGCGCCTCCTTGTTGCGGCGCTGGGTCATGCGGATTCTTCCGAGCTGATGGAGGAGGTTGGCCGTGCGGAGGCTGTCCGGGCCATTCCTCCTGCGTGAGAACTCCAGGCCCTGGAGTGCCGCCTGCTCCGCCTCGGCGAGCTTGCCTTGCTGAAACCGCAGCGAAGCCAGGCGGAGGTGCAACTCCGTCGTGATGTCCGGGAAGCGCTCGTGCCCCAGCCGCTCGACAGAGGCCTGGGCATGCCGGACGAGCTTTTCCGCATCTGTGGGGCGGGACAACGATTCGCCCACCACCCAGATGAGCTCCAGCCACGCGCGCGCCACAGTCTCGTCATCACGTCCGGCCTCGGCGGCCCATAGGGCCTGGTAGAGGAAATCCTCCGCCTCCCTTGGTTTGTCGTTCTCCCCATGGTTCGTGCCGTGGACGAGGAGCACCTCCGCCGTCAGCGGCTTGTAGTCGAGCCCCTTGATTTCATCGAGGAGGGCCGATGTCACCGCGAGGCTCTCGGGATAGCGGCGGGCCACGCTGTGGGCCCGGGCCTGCGCCAGCGTGTGCCGCGCCGCGTCCACCCGGGGGCGGAGGTCGTCGGGCGGCTGAGGGCGACTGGAGAGCCCAGGCGTGTCTCGGCATCCGACGAGCCCTTCGAGGGAGGCCGTCAGCTGGTGCGCGTTCTGCACCGTCAGCGCGTCCGCCTTCTCCAGCACCTCGGTGGTGGCGGCAAGCTGCCAGAGTCGCGTGTCGAGGCACGCTGCCGTCTGCCAAGCGGTGTGGTCCGAGGTGTCACGACCTGCGGCCAGGCAGGACTCGGTCCGCAGCGAGCGCCACTGGGCGGCGTAGGCGTCCACCGTCACCGAGAGCCGCTCCCAGGCCGGAATGGCGTAGGGCGTGCCGGTGGCGATGAAGGCCGCATGCACGCGCTCGCGCCGCGCGGGGCTCCAGGCCGCCGCCAGCTTCTCCACCTCCTGCTCGCAGCGCGCCTCGCGCCTCTGTGTCACCCCATAGGTCGCGAGGATCCCCAGCAGGCCTGTCGCCATCGCCGCCACCCACGTGAGAATCCTTCGGTGCGGCGGTGGAGCGAGGGCCGCCAGCAGGGATTGCATGGAGGGGAAGCGCTCCTCGGGCCTGGCGTTGAGCCCCCGGAGGACCGCGCGTCGAACCCGGGGCGGGGCTTTCACCTCGCGTTTCGGGGGGCTCAGCCTCCCTTGCTGTGCGGCATGGACCAGCTCCTTCAGCGTCTCGCCCTGGAAGGGGCGCGCGCCGAACAGGGCCTCGTAGAGCGCCACGCAGAAGCTGAACTCGTCGGAGCGGGCATCCGCGCGCTGGCCTTGCACCAACTCCGGCGCGAGGTAGGCGGGAGTGCCCATGAGCTGGCCCGTCCGGGTCAGGCTCCTCAAGGAAGCGACTGGAGCCTTGTCGTCCTCGCGGAGCGGAGCGCCCTCCTCCTGATGGAGCTGTCCGGCGATGCCGAAGTCCGTCACGAAGACGCGGCCTTGTTTGCCCAGGAGGGTGTTGGCGGGCTTGAAGTCGCGGTGCACGAGGCCCGCGGCGTGAGCGGCGGCGAGGCCCTTGCCAGCTTCGAGAAAGACCCGGAGCACCTCCTTCCAGGGACGAGGCTCCTGCATCCACTCCGCGAGGGTGATTCCCTCGACGAGTTCCATGGCCAGGAAGACCGCGTCTCCATGGGTGCCCACGTCATAGAGGGTGACGACATTTGGGTGCGCGAGCCGGGCGAGCGCCTGGGCCTCACGCAGCAGCCGCTGCTGCAGTTCATCTCGTTGGCGTCCTTCGGGGCGAAGCATCTTGAGGGCCACCCGGCGGCCCAGCTCCGGGTCATCCGCCGCGTAGACGACGCCCATCGCTCCGGAGCCGATGCGCTCTCGCACCACGTACCGGGCGACCCGCGTGCCAGGCAGCAAGGGCTGGAATGGCGCCTCCAGGGGGACTGTCGGAGCACTGGATAGAGCCCGAGAGCCCTCTCCCGCGGCCAGGACCCACCGACAGTCCGCACAGCTCTCCACATGTGCCAGGACGTGGGTCCGGTGCTCCTCGGAAAGCAGCCCCGCGAGAAAGTCAGTCAGCGTCGCTTCTTGGGGACAAGACTGCATGGGGGAGGACTCCGCAACGCGTTCCGGTTCTCCAAAGATAGCAGAGGGAGGGGAACTCGATTGCGCGTGCGGGCATGCCGCAGGGGAGATTTTTGGGACGGAGGTTGGCCCATTCCCTCTTTCTCTACGATTGCATGGGCAGTCCTGTGTTGATTGGCACACGGAGCGCAGATGAGTCTCAGTCAGTTGTTGACTTCCAAGAGGAGCTCTCAACGCTCCGTTGGTCCTGCGCGGGCGAACGCCTGTCTTGTGGCTGCGCGGTCCGCCGTGTGCGGCAAATGACCCTCAAGACCGTGGCCAAGGCCTTCTGCGGAGGATGGGCGGCGCTGCGGGCCTGTCCCATGCTCGGCGCCTTGCCGTCACTCGAATGAAGTTTGTCCATTCCGATGCTGGGCTGTGAATTCTAGTCAAGAGGGGGATGTTCCATGGGCACTGTCGCACCCGCGAGTGGTTCTGGAGTTCCGAAAGTAGACCCCGCTGAGGAGCGGCGCAAAGCGGAGGCGGACCGACAGAAGGCGGCGGCAGCGGAGCTCGCCGCCAAAGGCAAGATCAAGGCGGCGGAGAATGCCCGGAAAGCCGTGCCGCAGGCCCGGCGTGCTTCGGATACCGCGCGACAACAGAAGGTCGACGCGGACACTGCCGCCAAGGCCGCGCGCAAGGCCGCGCGGGAGCCAGGGCAGACACCCTCGGAGATGAAGAAGTCCAAGGAGTCCTCCGACACCGCGGAGAAGAACCGCACGGAGGCCTCCGAGCGGTCAACGATTGCGGACAAGAAGCTTCAGGAGGCCGAGGAAAAGGCAGCCCTTGCCGCGAAGAGCGCCGAGGAGTCCATGCGCAAGGCGAACGCGCTGGCCGCCCAGGAATGCAAGAAGCCACCTTTCAGTCAGGCGGACATCGACAAGGTCAAGCCGACGAAGAATGAACTCGACTCGGCCTTCGAGGGTACGAATCGCAAGGCGGACCTGGAGAAGCTCCTAGGCTTCGCGCCCCCTCCGCCGCGGGAAGTCGCGCGGAAGCCCGAGAAGGGCGAGTCGCCTCCGCCGCGGCTTGACGCGGTGGATGCCAAGGACGCGAAGGTCGCCTTCAATGTAGACGATGGGCAGACGTACACCGACCCGTCCTCCGGCACCCGGTACCAGGTGAGGAAGAACGCCACCACGGGCGAGACACTGCTCTCCGACGCGGCGAGCGGCAGCAGCGTCACCATCAAGCCGGACGGCAGTTACACGTCCACAGTGACGTCGAAGGAGTCGACGAAGTCAGGCGGCACGCGCGAGACGACGTGGACAAAGTCCTCTGATGCGGAGGGACAGCCCACGGGGCTGGAGTCGCGCAAGAGCCAGACGGAGCAGCAGGCGGAAACCGGGTCCACCACGACGACGTCCACGATGACGTACGACACCACGCGCTCTCCGCCGAGGCCGCTGTCGCGCACCGAAGAGGCGCGAATGGAGATGCCCCCGGCGGCGCTCGCGAGTCAGAAGGGTGTGCCGCAGGGGCCGGCGACGGTGAAGACGGAGACGCAGTTCAACGCCCAGGGCCTGCCGACGAAGCAGGTGAAGACGACGCAGGTGCAGACGCCGGGCTTCAGGGCGGGAGATGTGAGCGCCTTCGAGGCGGGTCAGGGCGCCGCGTTCCAGAGTGCTTCCAAGGGGGAGGACCACTACAGGACGAACAACCCTCCTGCCTCGCTCAAGCCGGGCGAGTCGAGCCTCACGATAACGGAGGAAACCCGCTTCAACGCGAAGGGCGAGCCTGCCGTCGCCAGGCGGAAGACGGAGTCAGTGGCCACGCAGGCGTTGAAGTCGGACAAGAATGGCAACGGCGTGCAGGTGGTGCGCAGCCAGCAGGAGGTGACGCGCGGGCCGGCGAGCGCCGATTCTACGGATGCGCTGCCGGCCGTCTCCTCCAGGACGCCTGGGGTTGTGAACCAACGCACCACGGTGACGGGGTATGACCCGGATGGTTCTCGATTCGGAGAGGGCCATGCCAGCCGAACGCAGACGGTGTCCCAGTCCTCGGGCACGGTGGATGCGAACGGGCAGCGTCGGATGCGTCATCAGCCCACCGAGGTGAAGAGCCTCCACGAAGCCAGCGACAATCGGTGGCGGTATGACCACGTCGACTTCGACGTGGGCGCTGACGGCAAGGTGGTTCCGGGCCAGCAGCCCCGGCAACTCGACAAGGAGCGCCAACTCCCCTGGTACGAGGACGCGAAGGGGTTCGTTGCCGACGAGCTGAAGGCCCTGGCGGACACGGCCGGCGACGTCGCGGATGCCGCCTCCGACTTCGTGACGGCGCCGCTGGAAGAGGCGCTGACGGACGAAATCAAGAAGCTCAACAGTGCCGGGGACTCGGTGTCGCTGAGCGGCAACCTGGACGTCAAGGTGGGGCTGAAGGGGGGAATCTCGGGTGAGGCCGCCATCGAGCGGACCGAGGATGGCAAGTACCAGTTGTCGGCGGAGGTGACGGCGGACGTGGGCGTGGGCCTGCTGGGCTCGGCGTCGGTGGGAGCCGGTGGCCGCATGGAGTGGAAGTTCAACACACCGGAGGACGCCGCGAAGGCGGCCCTCACCCTGGGCAAGGGGCCCTCGGCGCTGACTCCAGGGAGCGAGGACCACGCGTTCCTCAGAGACCACCTGACCGCATTGGAGGTGAACGTCAGCGGTGAGGTGGAGGGAGGAGTCAAGTTCAAGGCTGGTACGGGAAATGTCGATCTGTCAGCCAGCTTGGGGGCGACGGGGGGCCTGCGCGTGGAGTTCGACAAGGGAAAGCCGACGCACCTGGTGAAGACGGTGGAGTTCGAGGGCACGGGCGCTGCGGGAGTGGCCACGGGGCTCAAGGGCAAGGCGGACCTCAACGTGGGCGGAGAGGTCAGCGGCTCGGTGAGCATCGAGACGAAGACACCACTGGATGCGAGCAAGCTGGGCGGCAAGGACGTGCTGTCGTTCCTGACGGGCGCCAAGAGTGATGCGCTCGCGGGGCCCTCGGAGACGAGCATCACTGTGGAAGGCTCGGTGGATACAGGCGACCAGGGCCAGTACTTCACGGCGGAGGTGAGTGGGCTGTCCGACAAGGAAGTGCAGTCGGTGACGGACAAGTTGAAGGCCGGCAAGTTCGAGAACGCCTTCGACGACCTGAAGAAGGACGCGAAGGTCACCAAGGGGACCTTCAAGGACCGCGAAGTCGGATTGGGGGCGAAGCTGGTGGTGGTGGACTTCGAGCTCAATGCGCGGCACCGCGACGTGACGGCGGAGGGTGGTGGTGGCGGGAATGGAAGCACCACCGTCAGTCTTGGCAGCGGGAAGCGGCGTGGGGGCAGCGACGGGCCGTCGGGAGGCAATGACGCGACAGGAGGCCCCAATCGCTCGACGGGCAATGAAGCGACAGGCGGAACCGGGCCGTCCTCGAAGACGCCTGGAAAAACCTCGGCGGAAGGAAATGGGCAGCCCGGCTCGACAGATGGGGCGGAGCCGCCCGCTCCGTCACCTGGAAACACGACGACGAACCGGGAGCCGCCCCCCCAGTACCGGGTGAATCCCGCGACGGGGCAGTTCATGACAGTGCCGCGCCAGGATGGGGGGGCCTCGCGTGCTGGTCAGCCCGAGAAGCCAGGCACCCCGCGGCCCAGCGCCGAGAGTCGTCCTGTCCTTACGGAGGAGCAGGGCGGGACGAGCCCCACATCCGGACGTCGTTCCGTGCCGGTCGTGAGGAACCCCGAGCTTCCCGGACGCACCACGCATGTGCGCTACGACGGCGGGAAGGTCCGCATTGAGGCGGGGCCGGACGCGACGCCTGAGGACATCCAGGCACACATGGAGACGGCCCATGTCCTCCAGCGATACGAGGGGGCCGTCGGTAAGGTGCGCCAGCTCCTCGACAAGGTGAGGCAGGTTATCACCGGCATGCCAGGCTACGGCAGCCAGGGATTCGAGTCACGGCTGGAGGTGCAGAAGCTCTCCAACATCCTCAAGAGCCTAGAGGCCACCCAGACGCAACTCGACCAGACCATCAAGGGGGCTACGAACAGCGCCACGCCCGCGACGGAGGCGCAGCGTAAGGACCTGGAGAATCGCATTGCGAGCGTGGAGTCCCAACTCCGCGACCACGCGGCACAGGTGGATTCGCTGGCCAAGGGCAATGGCATCGTCGCTGAACGGGACGACCATGTGCCTCCCACGACTGTGAAGGGAGAGCCGCTTCCTGACGCTGTTCAGCGGGCGGTGAACACCGCTTGGGGCAAACTAACCAATTCGGAGGACCGCCAGCGCTTGAAATCCTTGCTCGATAGCGCTGTGTTCGATGAGTTGGGTATGGAGAAGCAGGAGGCCCTCCTCCACGTCGTGGGGGGGACGAATCCGCAGCTTTCACAGCCTATTCGTCAGGTGTTGTTTGAGAGAATTGATGAAGGTCTGCTGGAGTTGAGTGAAATTAATAATGAGGAGGAGCGAGCCGCGCTGTTCCTGCAATCTGTTCCGCGTGCCGGCGAGCTCGTGTCGGGCATGCCCCAATACGTCCCCACAGCGGATGGACCTTACGATAAGCGGCGTATAGATGTGACTCCGAGAAATCTGGACGTGGGCTTTGAGCACAAAGATCATATCCCGACAAAGTACGAGGTTCGCGTCGACGGAAAGCCGATTCGGGTGATGATGCATCATGAGCCTAAAGAATTGCTAGAGGGAATGGGGCTTCCCAGTGTCGAGCAGGTTGCCAAGGCGATTGCTGCGTTGCCGGCATGGGCTCGTTACTCCTTGAGGGAAGTCCACATAGAGAGGAAGCCACATAAGTCGGATGCACTGAAAGGTGCTGATCCGAATCGAGTGACGTTCATGGCTGCCGATGACAAGGGAATCGTCACAGTCCATCCCACTCCAGATTGGCCGAAGGACGAAAAACAGCTCCAGAATCACATTGATGGCACCATGGTTCACGAGCTGGCACACACGGTTTCCAAGCGAGCTTGGCCGAGAAAAGTGGACTGGAATGACTGGATACGGGCGATGGGTAACGACGCCATGAGTCCTTCCCACTACCCAATAAGAAAAAAGAGTGAAAGCATCGAGAAGGCGATGCAGGAGGACTTCAGCGAGGCGGTCATGCTCTATGACCAAGTTCGTAACAATTCAAAGTACACAGAGGAACTGCGCGTCCTGATGCCGGAACGATTCGGCCTGCTCGACAAGTTCTTCAAGGAGTTCTTCGAAGCGCGGCCGTCTCTGAATCATGACTACGAATGAGCCAGGAGCTTTCCAACCATCGGAGGCGGAGGTTCATCCCTTCGTCGCCGCGACCTCCTCCCACAGGCTATCACCTTCGAGCACCGCGCTCAGTGGTACTCGGCGTTCCTCCACGCCTCAATGGTCACGTGAAAACCGGCCGAAGAGGGTCCCTTCAAAACCGGCCAAAGGGAGAGGACCGAGACAGGAGGACTCCTACCCCGCGGACTCGGAGGTCCGCAACTCCCTGGCCCCCTTGGTGCGCCAGCTGCGGGGACCGAATTGGACGACGTGGGCATGGTGCAGCAGACGGTCGAGCATGGCGGCCACGGCGGCGTTGTCGCCCAGGAGCTTCCCCCAGTCCTCCACTGGCCGGTTGGAGGTGATGAGGGTGGAGGCCTTCTCGTAGCGGCGCATGATGAGCTCGAGCAGGTCCTCGGCGGCGGTGGCCGGCAGCTTGCGCATGCCGAGGTCATCGATGACGAGCAGAGGCGCGCCGGTGAGCGCATCGAGCTTCTGGCGTCGGGTGCCTTCGAGGCTTGCTTCGGCGAGCTCCTCGAGCAGGTGGTGCGCCTCGCGGTAGAGGACGCGATGGCCCTGGGACTGGATGACGGCGCGGCCGAGGGCCTGGGCGATGTGACTCTTGCCGGTGCCTGGAGGGCCGAGGAAGAGTGCGTCCTCGCGCCGCTCCACGAAGCCGCCGGTGGCCAGCTCGAAGACGAGGCGGCGATTCATCTTCTTGTTGAAGTCGAAGCCGTCGAGCGTCTTGCCCGCGTCGCGGAAGGCGCCCTGCTTGAGGCGGCGTTGGATGAAGCTGTCGCTTCTGCGAGTCAACTCGTCGTTGACGAGGGCGGAGAGGAAGTCGAGCGGAGCGAGCTTCTCGGTTTTCGCCTGGAGGATGCGGGCCTCGACGGCCTGGGCCCACCATCCGCTTCACCATCTGCGCCTTGAATGCATCCGTGTACGACACTGCGTCCTGCCTGCTCTCGCACCCAAGGCGTTGTCAGCTCGGCACGTCAGCCGAGGCGACTCCTTCCCTGACACAGGGGGCTCAGCTGGGGGCTCGCGTATGCACCACGGCCCCGTTTGTCTTCGCTGCGGTGGCGCTCCTCCTGCTCGGCGTGGCGCTGCTCGCGCACTGGCTGCCGGTCCCACGCGCCTCGCGCGTGGGCGTGATGACAGTACTTCGCTCAGAGGCCAGAAGCATCGTGAGCTGATGCAGAAGCAGGCGGCTTGATCATGACCGGCTTGGTGTCTCAACAGTCCGGTGTGGCACAGAACCTGGGTTTAGCGGATGAGATGGGGGGCCAGCATCGCAGCGCTGCCGACCGCATCGATGGTGACCGACTCCAGTCTGCCGTGGATACGGATGCCCTCCGTGCCCCCAGCCGGGCAATTCTCGAGGCTGCTGTAAATGAAGATGTTCGCACTTCCCATACCTCCCCCTCCCTGGTTGACGTCCACGGTCGAGACCCCCGAGTACACCGCCAGGCCGCTGCTGTTATATGCCTTCACGAACACCTGATGCTGCAACCCCACGGGGACATCCATGATTGCCCCATGAATGGCGTCGTTCATCACCTCGAGAGATACGGGGCCGATGTCGCGAACCGGCCCCTGCACAGACGCCGTCGCCGTCACGACGCCGCAGGGGTCCGTTTCTAAGGGGATGGACACCTGGATAGCGTACGTGGTCATGCCCGTACCTTGTTCGGTGACCTCCTCCGCACTACAGGCCACGAGTAGCGCGCAGCTTCCTCCCAGCATCACTTCCCACATGACTCGCTTCATATGTCCTCCCAGGTCGAGCATAGCCTCGCACTCGGTCGGACAGGCTAAGCCAACGAACGTGATATTTGAAATAGAGGGAGTGAATTTCGCTCGAAAGCCAAGGGATATTGCTACACGATTGCGAGCGTCGTGGTGCGGCAGAGGCCGTGGTACGGCGGGAAGCCCACGCCCACCTCCGCAATCTGACTGTCCGAAGCGAGCGAGCGGAACTCGCCAACGTCGTCGCGGGTGCCGGAGGCGGAGCGGAGCACCTCGGTCAGGCGTGTCTCCTGGCCTCCTCGGTTGACGTAGAGGAGGGCGCGCCCGGTGTCCGCGTCGAGACGCTCCCGCACCCAAGGCATCTCCTGCTTCACATCCTCTGGACGGCCGAGGGACTCCAGGCGCTCGAAGCGCTGGAGGGCATCTGCCACGGCGAACGTCTTGCCGTGGAGGAAGCGGCACACCTGGGTGGTGGCTTCATCCAGCACAGCCTCGATGCGGTAGTGGCGGATGCCGGCTTCGGCGTAGCTGCTCACCTGGGTGAAGGAGCGCCCCTGGCCGATGAAGCTGGCCGCCACCGTTTCCCAATAGAAGGGCGCGCGCCCGATGAGCGCGCCGCGCGCGGCCCTCTCCAAGGACGCGGCGATGTCGCTTCTCCCGAGGCCGGCCTGCAGACCCTCGGCCACGAGACGCCGGGCCTCCTCGCCGAAGGCGTCCAGCCGGCGCCCGTACTCGTTCCGAACGAAGTTGCCTTGGGTGCGGACGATGTGTTGGGGAACGCGCCTGTCGACGGCGTTGAAGCGGGCGGCGAGGGCGACGCCCTGCTCGCGCCGGGCGTGGCTGCGGGTGGACGCCACCACCTCCTCGGCCGCGTCGCCGAGGGGGCCTGGGGGCGAGAAGGGATGACGGCTGTCTGCCGGCCCGCAGCCTCCAGGGCCTGGGCGACGAGGCGCCTGCGCTGGGCGACCGTCGTCGTCCTCCAATCCACGTCGAGGACGGCCACCGCCTCCCGCATGGCGTCCACGTCCGCGCGCCCGACGGCGCGGCGTAGTCGAGCCGCAAGCAGGGCCACGGCGCGCTCCATGCCCGCAGCGGTGCCGACGTCCAGGCCCTTCGCCACCGGCAACTGGAGGACGTCGCCCAGCAGGGCGTCCGCAAATTCGCGCGCTTCGTGCAAGAGGAGCAGGCCGTCAGCGGGGGCCGTGCACATGGGGGCTTCCTGCGTCACCAACTCCACGGGGCTGCGGCGCCTGGCGCGCACCTCGACGCCAGCCGGGGTGAGGGAGAAGACGACGTCGTGGCTGGCCGCGCACCTGTCACACAGCGCGAAGACGAGCAGGCCGTTGCTCCACAGCGTCGTCGTCTCCTCCAAGGGGCTACGCCTGCGGCACATGCGGCACTCCAGGACACCGCGCTCGGCGTCGGCCTGGGCCTGGAGCACCCACGCTCGCTGAATCTGCTAGGGCGTCATGTGGACTGCCCCGAGAACCAGGTGTCGAGCTCCGCCCGGGGGACAGGGACGTGCTCGGTGTCCATGTCCCGGCGTGCGAGCGCCAGGCATCCTTGCGACAGGCGCTCCACCATCTCCGTCATGCGCTCGGGGGCTCTGGTGGCCGTCGTCTGGCTGCGGAAGCGCCAGAAGCGCACGCCCATGTCCGCGAGCACCTTCCGATTCAACAAGAAGTCGAACTCGTCGCGCTCGGGCTGAAACACCGGGTCCTCGGCGAAGCGCAACTGGGCCTCGGCCACGGACCGATTGAAATCTCGCCCATCGCCGCGCAGCAGCGGCGGCAGGCGGAAGGCGCTGCCCACCTTGTCGATGTTGCGCGCGTCATAAGCCTGGAAGAGGGCGTCCTGCTGCTGCGCGTCCGTCAGGGGGCGCAGCTCACATGGCGAGCAGGCCCAGCACCGTCAGTCCCTTTCGGGAGCTTCTTGGGGGGAGACCGGCTCGGAGTCGGAGTCGCGTTCACGGCATCTCCGCCATTCCTGGCTCCTTCATTCGCGCATTGGCGGGCCGCACCATGTCGAGCACGAGCGGGACGAGGGCCTTGAACGCCATGGCCTGATGGCTCACTCGCTCGTCCATGTCCGCCATGCGGACGACCACGAGTTGGTGCTTTGGAAAGACGAGGAGCTTCTGTCCTCCGGCTCCCATCGCTGCAAAGCCTACGGGCTCTCCCTCTTGCTTCCACTCGTACTGGGCGCGGACCACCTTCGCCTCGAAGGCGGAGAGTTCCTCGTTGCTGCCCAGCCGCTGGATGATGGCCGCGGCGAACGCCTCCTGCGGCATGGGGTGCCCCACCAAGTCCTTCAACTTCGCCAGCTTCTCTGACGAGTAGCCCTTCTCACGGGCCTCGTCCAGCATGGGTTGCACGAGCGTCATCGCGGGCGACTTCTCGTAGATGTGCCACCAGAGTAGCCCACTGGCGGAACCCTCAGGATGCGACGACGTGGTGCATTGCTGAACCCAGGTCTGACTCAGGAACCTCTGGGCACGGTAGGTGCCCTGCTGAAGCATGACTTGCCCCAGCTTCGCGAAGTCCACCGGGTGTATTTGGAGCCCTGCCATGCCCACTGGGTTCCCGGATGGGTCCTTGTCCCAGCGGAAATCCATGATGCCCAACGGCTCGAAGAGCTTGCGCTGGAGATACGCATCCAGCTTCTCGCCCGATGCACGCTCGACGATGCCCGGAAGCAGGTTGACGGCGATGTTGCTGTAGAAGAAGCGGCTGCCTGGAGGATCCACCACCTCGGCGTCTAGTGCATAGCGCACGAAGTCCCGTGCATCGTAGATGCCCATGCCCGAGCGCTCGGCGGCCAGCCCCGAGGTGTGGTTGAGGATGTGGCGCAGCGTCACCTGACTCTTGATGCCGTCCTTCCATTCCGGGAACCAAGTCGAGACGGGCGTGTCCACTGAAGGAATCCTCCCTTCATCGATGAGCATCCCGATAGCCATCGCGACCACACTCTTCGTCGCCGACATGCTTTCGGTTCTGTGGCTTTCTCCTCCGAAGTGCCATTCGCCCACGAGGTCACCGCGGTACATGAGCACCAGGGCCGAAGTGCCAGCCTCTTCAGCGGCCTTCAGCAGGGCCGCGAGCGCAGGCTCAGACAGCCCTGCTGCGCGCGGCGATATCTTGGTCAGGCCGGAGGCTACGCCGCCATCCAACCGGGCCTTGCGCGCGTTCTGGCGTGCTTGTTCGACCAGCGCGTCGTAGCCCGGCAGCTTGCGAACCGGCTCCAACGCTTTGGCCTTGAGCATGCCGCCAGGGTCCGCAAGTCCGTGGCGCACTGCGAGCTCTACCCAGGTGTACGAAGCGCTCGTGTCACCCGCGCGCGCTGCAGTGAATGCGGCGTACCACGCTACCTCCAGATACCGGTGTCCCAGTTCCCAGGTCTGCTTCAACCGTTCGTGTGCTTTCGCATGGTCCCCTGCGTATGACTCCTTCCAAGCCAGATTGATGGCGAAGGTGACCTCTGGCGGGGGCGCTGGCTCGATTCTCCGTGGGGCCACGGCGGTCTGAGGTGCTACCAGCGACCGCGGCGATGGAGCGGGGGAAAGGGTAGGGTGTGACGGAGCAGAAGGGGTGCTCGCACAGGCCAAAAGGGTACAAATCGAGAGCATCAGAGGGTGGCGCATCATTGAAGTATAGACGTGCTGATCTGCCCCCGTTCTTCGGACCACGCGTTGCGAGAGTCCCGCGGCGCTGCTGATACCGTGCTCGGGGGATGATGCGGCGGGGTCGGCATGGGCACGGCGAGCTCCGACCTCCGTGGATGTCTTGTCGCCCAGACTGCTGTGCGGACGCTTCTCGTTGTAGTTGTACCGCCACGCCTCAATGCGGACGACGGCCTCCCTCCTGTTGGCAAACCACTCCGCGGACAGGCACTCGTCGCGAAAGCGGCCGTTGAAGCTCTCGTTGGTACCGTTCTGCCAGGGCTTGCCCAGGTCGCTGTAGGCCGTCTGGATGCCGCTGACCTCCAGCCGCCCTCGCAGGGCCTTGGCGATGAACTCCGGGCCGTTGTCGCTTCTGAGGTACTTCGGCGGACTTGACGCCCTCGGGCTTCGGCTGCCGCGCCCGTCCGAGCCGAAGGCGCTTTCTCGGCCTCCTTCGAGTGAGAGCCAGCCCCTCCTTCCTCCAGGGCCGATGCACCCGCTTCACGTTGACCATAAGCCCTTCGCGCCGCAGCAGCGCCCAGGCCCGCCGGTAGCGCCGCGCGTTCTCCTTCTCCAACTCCTTGAGCCGTGTCGCGTCGCCTGCCTCCATGCCGCCGAACTTCTGCCGCCACCGGTAGAGCGTCTGCTCGGCGACGCCGTGCTTCCGGGCCACCTCCACCACGCTGGCGCCAGGGGCCTCCGCCTCCCGCAGGATGCGGACCATCTGCTCCGCGGTAAACCTGCTCTTCCTCACGACCGGCCTACCTCCTGGCCGCGAGGACGCTCTCCCTCTTCAACTGGTCCGAAAATTGGGGAGCAGACCACCCGAATGAAGCCCTGCGCGAACTCGTTCTCGGTAGTCTCTCTAGAGAACGCGACAGAAAACACGAGAAACATCTTGGGTTACGCGACATCGCGAACATTCGGGGGCCGACTTACTCGACGTGAACAGCGGCCTCACGGCTGCTGAGCGTCAACTCCGCTTGAAATCGCCGCCGCCGAGGCCACCGACCTTCTTCAGGAGGTTGTTATCCGCAACGGTGAAGAGCAGGAATCCATGGTTGCCTGTATTGCCTCCATCGGGGTCCCCCCACGTGATGCTGACCATGTTGTGCTGCTCATCGAAACTCCCGAACCCGATGTTGCTCCATCCAGCTGACTTGTTCTCACCGCGCCAGAAGATGACAGTCCCTACCTGGAGGATCTTGTACGTTCCTCCATCCGGGCCCTGGTTCAGCCACGTTCCAGTCAGATTGGTAGCCATGCGCTTTTCTCCATGATTCTTGGGTGATGGTTGATTGCCGAGGTTGGTTGTTGCGCGAGGAGGCTTTGCACGTACGGTGCCAGGCTGGCGCGTCGGCGGACTTGAGCGGTGGCGGCCGGGAGTCATGAAGAGGGGATGGGGCTGGCCACGTCGCGTGTTGACGCAAGACGCGACCGCGATGGGCGGTCTCCTTTTGTCACTTGAACTCATGTGTGCTGTTTGGTTGTGAGGCATTGCTAGCCTCGGAATCTGGCACCTTAGCAATTTCAGTCATTTAGGGCCTGTGGGTGGCCGCTGGCGGTCATCGCGCTCTGCGCGGCTTCCCAAGCAAAGGACTTGCTGCCATGAAATGAGGGGATGATTTTGTGCCGGGGACGGACACTCGTTCGGACGTGTGAAGATTTCCACCAGGCCCGGTGTATAGGATTGACGTGTCAGCCTCGCCGCTGACATGTCAACCGCATGTGCCAAGATGCTTCACGGCGACCCGACCAGGGGACGGGCTGATGGCGCGTTGTGGTGCCGAGGGGCTACTCGGGAGCGGGTCGTGTTCCTGTCAGTGTGTCGTTGGGGAGCAGAGACGAAGAGGAAAGGGGAGGCTCCTGGGGGACAACCCGAGATGGGTCGAGCCTCCTGGTGAGCATCAAGGTAGAGGTCGCGTGAGAGGGGGCAGCCGATGGGCTTCATCGCCGTAACCGTCCAGCGAGCGACGTGCCGAGAGTCCTTGAAGGGCGTAACCGACCGACGGTCGGCGTGCAGCGGGTGCACGCATCCGCTCGCGCAGCGTGGTAGCCGCGCACATGAGTGCCTGACCGCAGAGGTTTGCGTGGATTCAGGATGAGTCGGGTGCGGAGGCGGAGGACGGGCGCCAGCGGTGCGGCAGCAGTTCGTCCAAACGGGCCGCGGGGTGGGTCCCAAGCCGCACAGCCGCTCCTGGATGTCCACGACGAGCAGCGCGGCCTGGTCCTGCTTGAGGCGGAACGTGGGCATGGGGCTTCTCCTTGAGAGGCCCCATGGAGACGCGAACGCCGCGCGCCCGTCGAGCACGGGACGCGCGGCGCGCCGCACGGGTGGACGTTCCGGCCCGGGCGAGTGTCATTCTCCCGCCCTGGGCCGCGCCGCGCTCAGGGCGCCACGTATACGCGCGCCACCACCTCGGTCGTGTTGCCCGCGGCGTCCGTGGCCCGGACGTGGACGAGCGACCAGTCGCGGTTCATCAGGTTCACCGTGTGCCGCAGCACGTTGGTGCCCGCGGGCACGTCCTCCATCACGGTCCCCTGGGTCACCACCGTGGCGGGGCTGGCGTCCTGCTGCTGGATGACCATCGTGACGACCGGGTCGGGGTTGGTCTCCTGCTCGGTGGGCGACAGGATGACGAGCACCGGCGGCGTGAAGTCCGCGGACACCGTCTGCTCGCGCCACGTCACGTGCCCCAGCGCGTCCACGACGGTCAGCCGGACCGCGTGCGTCCCCTCTGTGAGGTGAAGCTGGGTGGAGACGTAGCCGCCGCCCGCGTCGGGCATGACGGGGATGGGCGCGCCGCCATCCACGGTGAAGTACGCGGAGACGATGCCCGTGCTGCTGCGGCCTGCGGTGGCCCAGCCGCACGCCTTGATAGAGGTCTCCTTCGTGTAGCGGGGCAGGCCGCACATCGTGAGCTCCGACGCCCAGCCGAGCACCACCTGCGCGCTGTCGGTGGCAGTCGCGGTGCCGTCATTGGCGGTCAGCGACACGGTGACGGTGCCGGCCCCGTCACACTGGATGCTCGAGACCGGGGCTGAAGGCGACCCGAAGGTGCAGTGCACGCCCGGGGGCGCCACATAGCTCCAGGCATAGGTGAGCGGGTCACCATCCGGGTCCGAGGCCGAGCCCCGCAGCGTCAACTGCTGGGAGGCCATGCCCTCCAGGTCGGGCCCGGCGTCCACGATGGGCGGGGCATTGGGCTTCGTCCAGGTCACGAGCACGTGGTCGGTCACCAAGCCGATGCTCGCGGTCACCGCATCCTCGCCGGGTGCGGTGCCCTCGAAGCAGAACTCGGCCTGCCCGTCGGCGGTGGTGTTCACGGAGGCCAAGGCGGAGTTCACTCCGGACGAAGCGAAGTCCACTCGCACGCCCGCGAGCGGCCGGTCCGCGGCGTCCCGGACCGTGGCCGTCACGCAGAAGAGGTCCCCCACGACGGCGACGCCCCCTCTGGGCGACAGCGTGAGCTTGCTCACCTCCGCCACGGGCGCCAGGGCCATTCCTCCCGGGTAGCCATAGGAGTCGTAGGCATCGAACCCATAGAGCATGACGCCGAAGGGCTGCGGCGCGGACAGGCGGTGCGCCCCCATCGCGACGGGGAGCTGGGCCCCCGAGAAGCCGCTGGTCCCGATGGCCTGGAACTGGCTCGCCGGGATGAGCGCCCCGTCCAGCATCACCTCGGCCACGACGTCGTTGGGGACCACGATGTTGGCGAAGTTGCTGCGGAACCCCGAGCTCGGAGTGGTGACGGTGTACTGGGCGGCGAATTGCTCGAAGGGCGGCACCAACATCATGAACGGGTCGGACGGGATGCCATCGAAGCCCGAGCCATTGGAGTACTGCGTCACGAGGATGGGCTCGTTGGCGGTGATGGTCGCCGAGCCCTGGATGTTCGTCTGGAACACCTTTCCGCGCTGGAGCTGTGCCACCACCGCGCCGTTGACGCTCACCTGCGTGCCGTCCCTGGCGGCCGCGAAGCGGAAGGTGTCCCCGCCGAGGCGTGTGGCCAGCGGCACGGTCACGAAGCGCCGCCCCCACGTCGAGGTCGGGGGGAGCTGCTCCACCAGGTAGTCACAGGCGATCGTGGTGCCATCCGGGATGTTGGCGCACTGATGCCCGCCGAAGACCGCCACCGGGCGCGTGGCATGAACGAGCGTTCCGGAGACGTCCGAGGGCGCGGCCCCCGTGCTGCGAAGCTGGTACGCCTGCCCCTTATTCAGCGCCACGTGGAAGGGCACTCCCGCGGCGTGGTTACCCACCACACTCGCGGGGGTGATGGTCACCTCCGTCGCGTCCTCCGTGGCCACGACGGAGAACTGCGAGCCGTTGACGACGTTGACGTTCGGATAGGCCTGTACCACGTAGTCCGTGCCCAGGCTCGCGGTGGGCAGGCCCAGGAACGCATCCGTCGTTTGCAGGAGCCGGTTGAGCCCATACACGGAGATGTCCGCGCCCGCGGTGACGAGGATGCCCTTGGGCTCCACGCCATCCACGGCCACCTGTGCCACCGAGGAGGGCAGTGCCACCGCCGTCACCTGCCCCGGCGTCACCGAGAAGTCGAAGGACAGCCCCTGCCCCGGAACGCGAACCTGCCCCGTCGTCGCCGTGTCACCGGCGATGAACAACGTGAGCACCGCATCGACCTGGTAGTTCCCCGGGAAGGCCAGCCAGAACTCGCGGCCCCGACTGGCCGCCTTGCTCAGGCCGTGCACGCGCGCATCGTCCTTGCCCGCAAGCCCTTCTGGAGCCCGGTCCCGGGAGGACTCCTCCACACAGCCCATCATCAAACTGCTGACCGCAGCCGCCAGGGCCAGACCGGCCTTCATCCGCATGAGCACGCAACCTCCTCTGTTTTCCTTGGTTGAACGACTGTTCACTTCTGTGCAGGTATGACGAAAAACTACCAACAGGCAAAACGCCCGGGCGCTCCTCGGGAAACGCGGCCTGGGAGGCCAGGGGACCGTTCACGGCCTCCTCTGGACCCAGGTCCTTCACGCGCACCGTGCCAGCGGCCCCGGGAGCTCGCGCGGGACAGCAGAGGAGGATGTGTCCGAACCTCAATGTTGCGTAGTGCCCTGGGTGCTTCCGACTCCGCCTCGCCGACCCAGGCAGAACGATGACTGCGCGCCTCGCTCGCCTTGGCGCACTGCCGAACGCAGCCTTGGCGCGCGCATGACGCAGCGACCGAATTTTGGATAGGTCAGGTATTAGGGATGAGCCGAGAGGACAATCGAGAACGGATACCGGTCCTCGTCTCGGAGGTCCGGGTCATAGGGGCCCGTGGGCAGGACGGTGACGATGAGCGTCCGCGTCGAGTCCGCAGTGAAGTGCAGGGGCTTCGGACCCGACGAGAGGTCCAGCGTCTCGCCATCAGAGTCGGGCATCAATCCAGGCACTGCTTGAACGACAAAGCGACGGCGTGCGTCGGCTGGGGCCTCCAGAGACACGTAGAGGGCGTTCGGAGTGCTGGCTCCGGTCCGCAGCGACAAGTAGCTGGTGCCCAGCATCATCGGCGCATCCTCCGTGACACGATTAGAACTGCGGCACTCCGCCCGCAGACCACACGGACACGATTTGCTTGGGAAGAGCCCACATGCTACCGAGGTCGAGTTCGTCGTCCCCGGCATAGCCCTTCTCCAACGCAGTCAAGAGGCTCGTGAGTCCGGTGGTGAGCTGCTGCTGCGCGGCCGCGAGCCCACTGCTCTCCGTGGTGGGATAGGTCTTCAGCGGGCCGCCGAACTTCAGCATTGCCTGCACCATCCGGAACCGCGCGAAATGGCTGAACTGATCCTCTAGGTCGTTGGCATCCTCGGGGCGGAGCTCTGAGTCGATGACGGGTCCCAGGTTGCCCTCGCCCTGCCCGACGATGGCCTGGAGCACCTCATTCGCCTGTTTCAGCGCGGTGCGGCTGTCACCGCCGATGGTGCTGCTGAACCTGGTGTAGTCGTCGCTTTTATATTGCGGGTTGGCGAATTCGCTCTTCTGCCGGTGGTCCGCGTCGGGCTGGTAGAGTTCGTTCCATCGCTGATTGATGCCTTGCTCGATGGCCTTGTAGAACTGACCGATGGAGTCGTAGGCATCTTGCGGCCCGTTCGGCGCGCCATCGCTCTTTGGCTCGGGGGTCTCGATGGCGGCCAGGAGGGACATTTGCTCAGGGTTCACCGGCCCGAGCTTCACGGGCTTGTTGACCGCGATCCAGGACGGGAACCTGTCGTACCGCGGCGCCCATTCGCCCGTGAACTTCGGCGAGTATCCCTTGGGGTTCTTCTTTCCGCGAACGGTCACCTGCTGGGGGGGGAGCTGGGCGTTCGTGCCGGGAACCTGCAAGGAATAGGCGGCCGTCAGATAGAGGGGGATGGTCCACAGCTCCAAGTAGACGGCTTTCTGGAGATGCTCGAGGAGGGCCGCGTCGGTCCAGGTCTTGTTTTGCACAGGGAACTCTGAGGTTGCTGCGAGGTGCCGTGGATGGATGCTCCGGAGACGGGAGCAATGTTCGCGCCAGGGCTTGCGGAAGAACGGCTCCAGTCATTTCAACTCCTTGCGGTGATGCCAGGCTCCGGGTGCCAGGGGAACCCGTGTCGCTGACACGTCAGTGACGGAGGCTGACGTGTCCGCCAATTTTGCGCTGGGCGTGGTGAGAAGCCTGCGGGCGGCCAGGCCGTGCTCGCCCGCCGCGCTCACAACCAGGCGGAAGTGTTCGTCCCTCGCCTTCGTGCGCGCCTCGCTCACCCGCATTGACGCGCTGCCTGACGCAGTCTCAACGCACGCATGCCGCAGCTACCGAACTTGGGGAAAGGATACCGGCGGCACGTCGGGCGTGAGCGATGGCGTCTTCTGTGTCCCGACCACCTGCAAAGACGGCATCAAGACCGGGGGCGAGACCGACGTGGATTGCGGCGGGCCCGTCTGTGCGCGCTGTGGGAAGGGCAAGAGGTGTCACCAGCAGAGCGACTGCGACGTGGGCTTGACGTGTGACACGTCCACCTCGCCCCGCCGATGCGTGGCGTTCACCTGCGACGCGGGCAAGTACCTTGCCAATGACGTCTGTGTCGACGTGGGGATCGGCTACTGGTCTCCCGCGAACTCCAACGAGCGCCGTGCCTGCACGAACGCGCCCGCGAACGCGGAGTATACGAGTCCGGCGGCGACCCAGGCCGACTGTCCCTGGACGTGCAAGGCAGGTTACCGGCGCGACTCCACGGGCACGAAGTGCGTGGAAAGCAGCACGGCCCAGTTGCTCACGTGCGCGGCGGACGAAGTGGCAGTCGGCATCCACGGAAGGGCGGGCGCCTGGCTGGACGCGCTGGGGATGCGCTGTGCCCGCTCCGACTCCGGAACCATCATCGGCGCCGCGACGAGCGCCACCGCGATTGGCGGCTCGGGGGGCACGGCCTTCACCCGGGACTGCGGGCCGGGCGCCGTCCTTCACGAAGTCACTGGCATCAATGGTTGGGCGAAGGCCCCTGTGAATCAGTCCTGGTGGAGTGAAATCAACCTCTCGACGATAGAGGTGTCGTGCAGGAACCTCCAGACAGGCGAGATCAACTCGCTGACCAAGGTGGGGGGGAGTAGCTCCTGCATCCTGGGGAAGGAGACGTACTCCTTCCAATGTGGCGGCAATGGCCTTGTTCGAGGCTTCGTGGTGGATAGCGCGAACACCTCCACGTACGTCGGCTACATGCTCGACCTGAGTTGCCGCTAGGCACCCTCCGCTCGTCTCCGTCTCCACCTGAGCCAGAGTCCCAGCCCGGTGTCCGCGCCTCCCAGCCCACTCCAGCAGGAGGCAGGGAGGCCGGGGGCTGGCCAGGGCGTGGCTCGTGGAGCGGACATGTCGCTCGCGAACGTGAGGGAGCTGTGGTCGTACCAGGGGCATGGCGCCCCCATCCAGAAACCGTGCCAGCAAATCGTCGTGCTTCACATGGTATATTGAAAACTTCGCCCTCCTTGACTGGTGGATGGAGGGCGCTTTGATCTCAGGAGGGCCGACCCTCGCGGCAAGCCCACTCGTTCCACCAGTGTTTGACTTTTATAGGGAGATTCATTTCAAATGTTGAATCAAACTCCAGAATATCAATCCTGTCTCCAGAGTTCAGAGAAGGTCTCCTGGCGTCTTGATGACCTGTTGCCCAAGGACACGGTCCTGGATTTCAGCCACCGGTTCCTTTCGGATGCGCTGACGGGCGCGGAAGCCATTCCCTTCCTGAACGCTGAGGAGCGGCTGATGCTGAATCACATCCGCTCCAACAGCTATGCGCACCTGTTCCTGTTCCTGGAGGAGTACGCCGTGGCCCTGGCCGCCCAGCGCGCCAGCCTGGAGCTGCACGGGAACGCGACGCACATGCGCGCGCTCCTTCGCTTCACGGAGGAGGAGCTGAAGCACCAGCAGCTCTTCGCGCGCTTCACCGGCGCGTTCGCCCGGGGGTTCAAAGTTGTCCCGGCCCTGCTCGACAACCACGTCGAGGTGGCACGGGCCATCATGGCGAAGTCGAACCTGGGGGTGCTCATTTTCAACCTGCACCTGGAGCTGATGACGCAGCAGCACTATCTGGAGACGGTCCGCGGAAACAAGACCGAGACGCTGGATCCGCTGTTCTGCAACCTGCTCAAGCACCACTGGCTCGAAGAGGCGCAGCACACCCGGCTGGACTTCCTGGAGGCGCAGAAGATCCTCGCCCGGGAACCCGATACCCTGGACGCGGCCCTCACGGAGTACGCGGAGTTGCTCCAGGCGCTGCGGGGGACGTTGAACGCCCAGCTCGCGCTCGATCTCCAGACGCTGGAGAAGGCGGTGGGGCGCACGTTCACCCCGGAGGAACACAAGCACCTGTCCGAGTCCCAGGAGCGCTCGTATGTCTGGGGTTTCATCGGAATGGGGATGAAGGCGCCCCTCTTCCTCTCACGCCTGCGCGCGCTCTCCCCCATCGCCGAGCAGCGCGTCCTGGAGTTGGCGCCGACGTATTACTGTGATTGAGGGCGGGCTCCGGGACCGCCGCCTCGCCGTGCCGGTCCGGACGGGCCGCCCCTCTTCCGAGGTTGGCCTCGTCTGGCGCGGCGCGGTGGCGCACCAAGCGCGCGGGTGCATCAAGCGCCAGTGCCATGGGTCCTGGCTGTCCCTCGCCCGCTGGCACTGGGCCTCCCAATATCCTTCGAATTATGCTGCGGCGCACAGCGATGCCGACATGCAGTTCGCGAACTTCCCCAAGTTCGGTCGCGACGATGCGACATGGACCCGGGACGAGTTCGATAAGATTTATGAGCTGTTCTGGCTGAACATCTTCGGCCCGAAGTTGGTGGAGTCCGTAGGCCGGGAGCGGATGCTCTCGACGCCTGCGCACCTCGTGGAGGAACTGCCCAATGGTTCCGTTCTTCTGGTGCTGCGACCCACGGCCGCAGACTTCGACAGCGACGAGGCGCGCGTGGTCCAAGCCCGCGCCCTTGTCCACCTACGGCCAGACCTCGACTTCGACACGGTGCTTCGCACGCTGAGGGAGCGCAGCGCCGCACTCGTACCCATCGAGCCGCGCTTCCACCCTGACGTGGCGCCGCTCCTTGCTCGGCTTCCGGACGAGTTCTCCCTGGGCAACAGGCAGCGAAAGATCGCCGAACTCAATGCCTTCCGACCGCCCGAGCCGGAAGAGTGGCTCCCGGTCGCCTTGCCGTCCGACGTGGAGAACCCGGAGCGCGTTCGCAGCCACTATGAAGACCTGTCAGAGGGCCTCGTGGCTGTGCTTCACACGGATGTGCCCTCCCTCATGGAGGAGACCCAGGTACGCGTGGGCAAGCGCGTCTGGCTGCCCTTCCTCCGTGCGCGCCGGTACATGCAGTCGCGCGAGTCGCTCTTGGCGTATTCGCTCACCCAGTTCTTCAAGGAGGCGGAGCGGTACCGGCCCTGACTCGGAGCTGCTGCTCGTCGCGCGCCAAGCGGTGTCGGTTGGCGCGCTGGGGGCACAGGCGCAGTCTGCCAACGTTTGCCGAATTGAATCCGCCTCTCTTGGGGCTGACGGCTGCTTTCGTCGCGGTAATTGCCCCACCGGCGCCTCGCTCACTCGCCTTGACGCGGCCTGGATGCGCTCAGGATGCAGCGACCGAATATCGGGTAGGCACAGGTCGGTTCACGCAACGTCCAGCCAGAGCGCGGCACCTGCACGGTCTGACGAGACGCTTACCGCGCCCGGGCCAACCTCCAGGCCTTCCCCGATCGCGAGTTCGAGGGTGGGCTCACTTCCAACCGCAGCGATCCGCAGTCGTGACGTCATCGCGAGCAGATAGCCTTGGCGCGCCCGGTCGACGATAAGAGTCTCCTCGCTACCCGGAACGAGATCCACCCACCACAATCGCGCATCGGCTCGGAGCGGCATTTCGGGATCGCCCGCCAGCAACTGGCGACCTTGGCCCGCGAGCTCGCGAGTGAAGTACGCGGGCGCCCCGCCGAACGTGTTCGGCTGAAACCAAATCTGCAGCATTCGCGTCGGCTGGTCGGTGTCGTTGCCTTCGGCGTGGACGATTCCGCTGCGTGCAGAGATCAACTGAGCGGACCTGGGTCCGAGGGTCACGCCGTGCGCCTGATCACCGTGATGCGACAATGATCCGTCGACTACGACGCTGAGAATATCCATCTCGCGATGCGGGTGGATTGGGAAGCGCGAGTGCGGCGCGAACGTCGCGTCAGCGAGCACGAGAACGGGTCCCATGCGTCGCCCTTCTCCTGCCCTTGGGCCCACCGTCGCGACGAAGTGATCTCGAAGCGAGAGCCACGACAGCGTGGTGGTGGGAAGAGATTCGATGGTGCGATGAACGAGGTGGGGCATCGATTGTCTCCTAGGCCGAAAGCATCCGGACAGCGCGAGGGCGCCGCCCCCGATCAGGACGGCGCGCTTGGACAACGTCACGCCTTGATTCCGAAGGGGGCGTTGATCACGTAGCACCATCCCTCGTCTGCCCCGCTCCGCATGACGTCCGACTTCATCGTAGTTCTCCTGGGTCCGTCGTCGAATGACGGTACCCACGATGAATAGTTGTTGTCGACGCGATTGATGACTCCGCGTCTTTGCACATATCATGTGCGTTCATGCACATGTCGTGGGACGAGATCCAGACCATCGAGGCACTGGTACGAACGGGCAGCGTCGAGGCAGCCGGGCGCGAGCTCTTGCTGCGACACTCGTCGGTGTCCCGCCGCATCGCTGGACTCGAAGCGAGGTACGGGGCGGTGCTGTTCGTGCGCGGCTCGCGGCTTGTGCCGACCCCGCTGGCGGCGGAAATCGCGCTCCGCGCCGGATCGATGCGAACCCAAGCAACCGAGGTGGCGGGTCTGTTGACCGCGGAGCAGCGGGGACGGCAGCAGCGAGTGGTGATTACGACGAGCGACGTCCTGGCTCCGCTCTTGTTTCTGGCGCTGTCCACCATCTCACCGACGCAATCCGTGGAAGTACTGGTGAGCGACCAGGAGATGGCTCTGGTGCCGGGACGCGTCGACCTCGCGCTTCGTCCGAAGCACGAACCGGGTGGCGCGCTACGTGGACGTCGGCTTGGACGGTTGCGGATCGGGGTCTATCGAAGGTCCAGCGGGACGGCGAACTGGATACTTCCGAGCTCGGCCCTCCGCGCCAAGACCTCGATGCAGTGGTGGCGCTTTGTTCCGAAGGAGGCACCCGAATCCGTTCTGTGTGACTCGCTGCTCGGGATTCGAGATGCCTGCTGTGCCGGACTCGGACTCGCGGCATTTCCGAGCTTTCTCGCTCATGGAGACCCTCGGCTCCGATTGGAGAGAGAGCTCGAAGGAGGACCTCCGCTCTGGCTCCTCGCGCCGGCTGCTCGCGAGGGGGCAAGGGGCCTCAAGGGGACGCAGGACGCCCTCTTCCGGGCCCTGCGCGCGACCGAAGGGGCCTTCGCGAAGTAGGGTCAGCGGGCCACGGCACGTCGGTATCAACGCTCGGCGAAGATGAAGTCCCTGTGCCTGCCCAAAATTCGGTCGCTGCGTCACGGGTGCGTCAAAACGCACGCCATGACGGGGCGCAACAGGTCCAACGGACCGTCGGGCCCTCTCTCATTCATGACGGGTGCGGAACTTCGCCCGGGCCAGTGCCCTTGATGCCGCCGCTATCCTCATGGAGGGCGCACCTGTGGCTACCGACGGGGCGCAGCAGGAATCTGGCTTGCCTGCTACGGCCAGTCAGAACGGCAGGATGCGGGTATTCGTAAAGGCGCTGGCCGAGGCGATACGCTCGGCCCTGCGGAGCCGTTCGGAGCTGGTGCTGGAGAACCTGGCTCTTCGCCAGCAGCTCGCAGTCTTCTGTGAGAAGCGCCCATCCCCGAGGCTTGCCCGGGGCGACCGCCTCTTCTGGGTCGTTCTCCAACGCCTCTGGAAGGGTTGGCGGAGGCCACTGTGCTTGGTGCAGCCGGCGACAGTGGTGAAGTGGCATCGGATGGGCTTTCGGCTCTTCTGGCGCTGGAAGTCCTGGAGTCGGGTGGGGCGGCCTCGGACAACTCCACTGGGGATGGACGTAGGCCAGACAATGGTCGCTCGGTACGTGCCCAGACCGAGAAGGGGAGCGCCGAACCCATCGCCCTCATGGCGAAGCTTCTTGCGCTTGCATCTGGCGGAGTCTGCGGGGATGGACTTCTTTGTCATTCCCACCGCGACGTTCGGAGTTCTGCTGGGATTCGTGGTGGTGAGTCACCGGGACAGGCGAATCCTCCACCTCAACGTGACAGCGCACCCGCCGGAGGAATGGACGAAGCAGCAGTTGCGAGAGGCCTTCCCTTGGGCCAGCGCTCCGCGGTATTTGCACCGAGATAGGGACAAGCTCTACACCGAAGGGGTTCGTGCCACTCTCACCCATCTTGGGGCTCGCGAGGTGCCGAGTTCAGCACGTTGTCCGTGGCAGAATCCCTATGCGGAGAGAGTCATCGGCTCGATTCGCAGGGAACTGCTGGACCATGTCGTCGTCTTGCACGAGTCCCACGCTCGGCGCCTGCTGCGCGAGTACCAGCGTTACTACAATGCGAGCCGGACGCACCTGTCGCTCGGTAACACTCTCACGGACCTGCGCCTGCCTCACCATCCTGCCTACCTTCGCAGGAAGGGAGGGGGGCCACACGCAGGCAGAGAGGCGTTGAGACGTCTGGTCCGGGCGTAATTCCGACCTCAATCAAGCAGGAGAGAGGTCCCGGCGACTCGTCGTGCGCATCGCTCACCGTCATGACGCGCGTTTTGACGCAGCGACCGAATTTTGGGTAGGCACAAGGGGTCCGCGCGAGTCTTGCGCGTGCGGCCCCTCCCTACACCTTCTTGGCCTTGGGCGCGCGCCTGGTCGTGGGGGAGGGCTTGGGCGCAGCACGTGGGGCCGGAGCCGCCGCGGGCGCCTGAGCCGCCGAGAGCTGCTGTCGTGCACGGGAGCTGAAGTTGGGGTTGGTCGTCCACCAGTCCAGGCCCATCTCCTGCGCCCGCTCCACCGAGCAGATGATCAGTCGGATCTGGATGGTCAGCAGCTCGACGTTCGTCAGATTGATCTTGATGTCCCCGGTGATGACGATGCCCTTGTCCAGCACCCGCTCGAGGATGTCGGCCACGGAGCTGCCGCGGGTCGAGGTGGGCGGGTAGTGTCGCTGAGGGGGCGTCGTCACGGGATCGTCGATTTGGGCCATGGCTCCTCGCTCTCTGTCCGCTGCTCGGCCAGCCTCACAGCGTCGTGCCCAGCGGCCCGAGGTCCAGATTCAGGTCCTCGTCCGTCAGGTGGAATTGCTTCTTCAAGTCATCCATCTGCTCCTGCAGGCGCAGGAAGGTGACGCCCAGCCGCTCAATCTGCTCCTCGCTCAGTGAGCCGGCGTCAATCCGTCGCAGCGCCTGCCTCTCCAGCAACTGGCGGATGAGCTCGACGACGGCGAGCACCAGCCGCACCAGCCCGGCCTGGACGTTCTCCTCGTCCAGTTCCAGCTTGGGCGGCTTCGTCGGCTCCAACGCTCGGGCGAGCTCCTCCACCGCCTGTGGTGCGCCCTCGACTGCCATGGTTCACCCCGTCTCCCATCCCGCGCGTGGGCGGGTCCTCCACCCGCCTCACTGCAAGCGCTGCGGATGTTCGGGAAGGGTGCCCACCTCCAGCGCCGTCTCCACCGAGGTCAACAGCAGCCGCAGGCCCAGGTAGATGAGGTCCACGTCGGCCACCGAAATCACCAGGTCACCGCTGATGACCACGCCCTTGTTGAGCACCCGGTCCAGCAACTCCAACACCGAGGCGCGCTCCTGCTGTGCCTCGGGTGTCGTCGCCTGCCCGTTCATCTGTTCTCACCTCCAGGGCCTGTTTTAGGAGTCGCAGGCCCTGCCCCTTCCTGTGCTTCCTTCAACGCGTCCAGGCGGTCGAGCAGCTGCGACTCCTGCTCGTCGAACTGCTCCTCCGTGATCTCGCCGCGCTCGAGCTCCCGGTACAGGTCGCTCAGGCGGGTGCGGAGGTCGGTCTGCTCCTTGGCCTGTTCGTCCTGCACGGCCTTGTGCACCGAGCGGAAGATCCACGAGATGCTCCGGGCAGGGGCCATCAGGATGTCGTCCAGGATGATCAAGGTGCCCCCTGCGCTGCCTCTTCCACCTCTTCGAAGTGGATTCGCAGCTGGGTGAAGTTGTACGGCGGCCAGGGGCCGGTCACGTCCACCTGGAAGTTCTCGGGCAGCGTCGCGCCCAGCTTCTCCACGGTCGCGTTGAAGGCGTCGACCTTCTTTTGTGGCACCAGCGCGGCCAGATTCACCACCTCCGACTCATTGCGCGGCTCGTTGACCACGGTCTGCCTGGCCACGGACTCGATTCCATCGAGCACCTTGTCGGCGGTCGCCTCACGGAAGCCGTTGAGCAGGTCGACGAAGTACTTCCCCAGCTCGATCTTCTCTTCGCGCGACGGTTCCCCCTCGCGGTAGAGGTCGTCCCGCATCGCCTTGAGCTCGGGGAAGGCGTTGACGTAGTACCCGAACGCATTGGGGGCGCTCAGCCGGATCCGAAGGCCCATCTCCACATTCCCACTCACCGCACGGAGTTGCGTGAGGAAGTCGTTCGCGTGCTCGGCCAGCAGGTTCCGGACCTCCCGTTCGCTGCCGGCAATGATGCCGAACGCGACCGGCAGCATCGGCGCCTGGTCCATCACCTGGCCCAGCACTGCGCTGTGGGTGCTGAGGTGTTTACGCTCCGGCCGAAGCGACTGCTGCTCGATATTGCTGACGATGGCCGCCAGCTTTCCGGACGTCACCGGGTGCACGTCTGCCCCCTGGATGCCGGGAGTGTCGAGGTTCAGCGAGTCGACCACCTCTATCGGAACCACCGCGTACAGGTAGCGTCCCTCCGGGGTGGACTTCTCGTGTCGAGTCTTGGCGCGTGGCATGACGTTGTCCTGTCCTGTTCAGGTGGAGGTTCAGACCGCGACAGGCGCAGCCGCAGCGGCGGTGAGGCCGATGGCGTCGGCGTACTTGAGGTAGGTCTCGATCGAAGCGATCACGACGCGTGCCTCGATAGAGAGCACCTCGATGCCGACCAGCGAGACCTTCACCCAGGCATCGACCACGATTCCCTTGTCCAGGATCCGGTCGATGACGTCGGCCGTCGAGGACGTCCCGGTAGAAGTTGAGACGTTTGCCATGACGTATTCATCCTTTCTCTTGGAGGTGCTCCAGCTCGGCGAGGGCTGCGACGGCAGGCTTTGCCAGGTCTGCCACGAAGCCGTAGGGGGGCCACGGGCCGCTGCACATCACATTGCCGGGGCAGTCTTTCTGGAAGCGAAGGAAGGCCCGCCGGAACTCGGCGAGCTTGGGGCGCTCCACCAGGAAGGCCATGGAGAGCAGCTGCCCGTCTGGGCGAGCGGCATGGTCCCAGGTGCAGCGGACGAACAGCCCGGAGAAGGCCGCCTGCGCCCGCTCCGCCACGCGCCGGGCAGCGCGGTCCACACGTGTCTGCTGCGCGTAGAAGCGACGCCGGTTGTCCAGGTAGGCCCGTCCGCGGGTCTGGGCGTCCGCCTCGGTGGGCGCCCCTGTCTGCGCCGGGGGCTCGGCCACGTCCGACTCCTGGAACAGGATGCGCAGACCCATCTCGTCACAGCCCTCCACCTGGGCCAGCGCGTCCGAGAACGGCCGCTCGTAGCGGTGCAGGAACTCCACCACCTGTTCGGGGTGATGGACGAAGCAGCCGTAGCGCATGGGCAACACCGCCAGTCGGCGGTGCAGCTGCTCGACCACCCGGGCGTACTCCAGCGCCTGCTCGATGCCGGCCGAGGAGGCCAGCTCCTCCGCCACCGGCGAGATGGCCGCAGCCAGGTGGCCGTGCTTCACCGCCATCAGCGGCGCCTGGTTCAGCCCCGGCGGCAGCGCCTCATTCGCTGCCTGCCGTGCGTCCAGGATGCCGTACACGATTGACTTCACGGCCGCTCCTCCAGGCTGGGGCAGAAGCTGTAGGGAGGCCAGGGGCCGGTCGCCTCTACCGTCAACCCCTGCGCCTGGTACCGGGCCGCGAGCTGCTGCACGCGCTGGGTGAACCGCTGCACCTGCCCGGAGTGCACCAGGAACGCGGAGTTCAGCACCATGTCGTCCTGCCGGCCCGAGAGCCCGCGATCTGCCAGGCGCAGGGGTTTCACCGAGATCGCCCCCGGGGCGAGCTCCTCGCGGATGTGGGCCGCCAGGCGCTGTCCCTCGTTGCGGCTGCGCTCGTCGAGCTCGCGCTGCAGCTTCTTCTCGTGGAAGTAGCGCGCGCCGGGAGTCTCGGGGAGGTGCTGGAGGCGCTGTCGGAACTCGGGCGCTCGCTCCAGATGAGCGCGCAGGCGCTGGGCGTTGGCGTAGACCTTGACTGCCCATTCCTCCTTGTCGGCGATGTCGTCGAGGAATCTGGAGATCTCCTGCCGGTGGGCGTCGACCACCTCGGACAGCGCTCGCGGTGAGGAGAAGATCGCCCCGAAGCTCACCGGAAGCACCGGCGAGGACTGCATCACCTCCTCGAGCACGCGCTCGTGCCTGACCGCCCGGGGGGCCACCCACTCAAGGTCCTGGGTGTGGTCCGCACCCTCCGGCCCCAGGAACTCCTCCATCGAGAGAGGACTGCAGATGGCGGCAAGGTTCCCCAGCTTCAGCGTCCGCACGTCGGCGGCGTCGCTGACACCGGGAACGGAGAAGCGCTCCACCGCCCCTGCCCGCGTGAAGCCATAGACGTACAGGGCCTGCTGGCCCTTGCGGCGCCCCTGCACATCGGGATTGCCGTGGGCTCTCATGGCCGGCGTGCCTCCTTGTGCCCACGGATCGCCTTGAGCAGGCTCTCGGATGTGATGACGAGGCGCTTTCCCTTGCCGCTGATGACGTGACGCACGGCATCCCAGGCGGCCTGGTTGCACACGGCCTGGATGTCGGCGCCGGAGAAGGACTCGCTGCGTGCAGCGAGCACGTCCAGGTCGAGGTTTTTCTCCACCGGCTTGTCGCGCAGGTGGACCTGGAAGATTTCGCGCCGCGCCTCGCGGTCCGGCAGAGGCACGTCGACGAGCAGGTCGAAGCGTCCCGGGCGCAGCAGCGCAGGGTCGAGCAGGTCCGCGCGGTTGGTGGCCGCGAGCACCAGCACGCCGGTCAGCTCCTCGATGCCATCCATCTCGGACAGGAACTGGCTGACGACCCTCTCTGTGACGCGCTCGTCCATCCCCCCGGCGGAGCGCGTCGGCACGAGCGAGTCGATCTCATCGAAGAAGATGATGCAGGGGGCCGCCTGACGGGCCTTCTGGAAGATCTCGCGCACCCCCCTCTCGGACTCCCCCACGAACTTGTTGAGCAGCGCCGGGCCCTTGACCGAGATGAAGTTGACCTGGCTCTCGTGGGCGGCGGCCTTGGCCATCAGCGTCTTGCCGCAGCCGGGAGGGCCGCTCAGCAGCACGCCCTTGGGGGGGCGGACCTTGGCCCGCGCGAACTCCTCGGGGTACCGGAGCGGCCACTCCACCGCCTCGATGAGCCGCTGCTTGAGCTGCCCCAGTCCGCCCACGTCCTTCCAGCCCACGTCTGGGGTCTCCACGAACACCTCGCGGATTGCCGATGGCCCCACCTCGTGCAGCGCCGCCTGGAAGTCGGCCATCGTCACCTGGACCTGCATCAGCTCGTCGTAGGGAATCTCGGCCGAGGCGAAGTCGATGTGGGGAATCAGCCGGCGCAGGCAGAGCATCGCCGCCTCGCGGCACAGGGCCTGGAGGTCTGCGCCTACGAAGCCATGCGTCACGGCCGCCAGATGGTCCAGGTCCACGTCCTCTGCCAGCGGCATGCCCCGGCTGTGGATGGCGAGGATCTCCTTGCGCGACGTGCGGTCGGGGATGGAGATGGCGATCTCGCGGTCGAACCGCCCCGGGCGGCGCAGCGCCGGGTCCAGCACATTGGGGATGTTGGTGGCAGCCAGCACGATGACGTGCCGGCGTTGGGCCAGGCCGTCCATCAGCGACAGCAGCTGCGCCACCACGCGCTTCTCCACCTCGCCCTGCACGTTCTCGCGCCGGGGAGCGATGGCGTCTATCTCGTCCACGAAGATGATGGCCGGGGCCCTGCGCTGGGCCTCGTCGAATATCTGCCGGAGGTGGGCCTCACTCTCTCCGTAGAACTTGTGCATGATCTCCGGGCCGGTGATGGTGAAGAACGCCGCCGCCGTCTCGTTGGCCACCGCCCGGGCGATCAGCGTCTTGCCGCAGCCCGGCGGGCCATACAGCAGCACCCCCTTGGGGGCGTCGATCCCGAGCCGCTCGAACACCTCCGGATTCCGCAGCGGCAGCTCCACGATCTCGCGGATGCGGCCCAGCTCCCGCTTCAGCCCACCCACGTCCTCGTAGCTGACGGTGCGCGCCCGCTCGTGCGTCACCTTCTCCTTCTCCGGCGCCTTGGCGACCTCCAACAGGGTGTTGGGGTGAATCACCACCGCCCCCACAGGAGCGGTCTCGACGACGCGGAAGTCGGCCGTGCGGCTGCCGAACAGCAGTGCCCGGACCCGGTCTCCCTTCACCACCGGCAGTCCGTCCAGCAGCGTGCCGATGTAGGCCAGGTCGCGCTGCGCGGGGGTGAACTCCAGGGGCGCCAGCACGACCTTCTCGGCGTGTCGGGCGGGGGCCAGGGTCAGCTTCACCGGCTCGTCCAACTGCACCCCGGTGTTGGCCCGGGTCACACCGTCAATCTGGAGGATTCCGCGCCCCCGGGCGTCCGGGTAGGAGGGCATCACCCTGGCCGCGCTGCGGCGCTTGCCGGACAGCGTGACGATGTCGCCGATCTGCGCCCCCAGCCGCTGCATGTCGGCGGGGTCCATGCGGGCGAGGCCACGGCCCAGGTCCTTGCCGAGGGACTCGGCGGCACGCAGCGTCTGCGTACGTTCCCGTGTCGCGACGGTCACGAGTGGCTCTCCTCCTGGGCGGTGAGGCGGATCTCGAGGACGCCGTTGCGGCAGCTGGTGTGCATCTGCCGGCGGGTGAAGCGCCTGGGGAGCAGGACCTCCTTGTGGTACTTGAGCGCCCCGTGCTCGGCATGCAGGGTCAGGATGTCTTCGCGGAGCTCCAGCGTGATGTCCTTGCGGTCGACACCTGGCAGCTCGGCCACCACCAGCACGTCCGGCCCCTCCTCGAAGACATCCACCAGGGGCTCGCGGATGGGGTGGACGACCGCCTTGCCGGTCTGGTGATCCTGGCGGATGTTCCCGAAGGGCTCCACGCGCGGAATGCCGCTCGGTTGACCGGGGGCGCCTCCTCCGATCCGCACGTTGAAGCCATAGACGCCCCTGTGCCCCTTGTCGGAGGCTCCGAATTCTCCGGAGCGTTGGAGCTGTTCGCCCTTCTCCGCGAGCTCCGCCAGTTTCGTGACGAGGGTGGTGATTCCTTCGAGGAACCCTCCACCGCTGATGCCGGTCTTCTCTGCCATTGCTCCACCTGTCGTGATTCAAAGCTCTGGCATCCCCCCCTCCATGCCCAGCGGCAAGACTCGAAGGTGGGGATTCCGCCCGCCCCATGCTCAGCGAGGAGCGGCACGGATAGGGGCCGGCTGGTGATGCCTGGTCGGTGGGTATCGGCGCATCGCCTGAGGGGGCTCGTCAGTCATGGCGCTCCCCTGCCCATCGCCCAGGAGGTGGCAGATCGACCTGGCGGGGCGGGAGGGGTGGGGTCGCCTCACCTTCCCTGAACTTCGCCGCCTGTCGTGTCTACGTTCTCCATGGACAACGCATGCGCGTCCGGCACGCGTGTGCGTCAGCGGTGTGAGCACCCATGGCCTCGGTCAAAGGAACTGCGAACGGGGGGAACACGCGCAAGCGCGTCCAGCAAGAGACGCTCCCCCAGGATGTACAGGCGCAGGAAATGGAATGGTTCCACTCGCAGCGCGAGGCGCTCATCGCCAACTTTGCGCAGTCCGGAGCGAGGCTCCTCACGGTCGCGGCCAGGCGGTTGCCGACCGTGCTGACGCGGCCCGTGCTCGAGGGGGGAAGCCGCGTTCTCCAGGACACCACCCTCTATCTCCAGGAAGGGTCGATGGAGGAGTGGCTCCGCGACGCGCAAAAAAAGCTGAAGGAGAGGCCGGGGAGCTCCATCCTCGGGCTGCTGGGCATTGGACTGCTCGCCGGGCGGCTGCTCCGTAAGATGGCGGAGAAGGGGGGCAAGAAGGGAGGGGCCGAGGCCTTCCGAGAACGATTGCGCGAGAGCATGTTCCTGGCGACCCATGGTGGAGTGGGGCGGCCCCCAGCCGCCGCACGTCAGCGGTTGCTGAGGGGGGGATCGGGTGGAGCGCCGACGCAGGGAGGAGTGGCCGAGGGCTTCAAGGAGCGATTGCGCGAAGGCATGTCCATGGCGACCCATGGTGGTGGAGTGGGTCGGCCCCCGGCCGCGACGCGCCTGCGCCTGCAGAAGGCTGGAGGGCCGAAGCAGGGGGCGCCACGCAAGCGCGACGTGAAGGAGAGAGCGCCGCGAGAGCCCGCGGTGAGGGCGAAGGAAGTGGCGCGAGACGTCGCCGAGGGCGCCCAGGACGCAACACGTGCCTTCGACGAGGTCACCAAGAGCGCCCAAGGTGCAACACGCGCGTTCGCCGAGGCGACCCGGGGCGCAGCGCGCGAGGGCGGTGAGGTTGCGAGAGGCGCGCGCAAGGCGATGAAGGACACAACGCGCGAGGTCGCTCGAGGGGCAGCGAAGCCAGGGGGGAAGAAGTCGCCGCCCAGCACCGAGGCCACGTCCACGAAGGCGCCCGCACAAAAGCCGAGCGGCTACCTCGGTATGGGGGCCTTCCCCGTCCGGCTGCCGGAGAGGCTTGCGAAGGTCCATGGCACCCAGAGCGGCCTCAAGGTCGCGAGCGTGGAGCCGGATGGCCCGGCCGAGGAGGCGGGGCTGCATCCGGGTGACACGCTGCTCACGCTCGAGGGGCAGCCATTGCGAGAGGTGGATGACCTGGTCGCGCAGCTGCCTCCGGAACGTGTGGGCCAGACCGTGCACGCCAAGGTGCTGCGCGCCGGGGCTGCCAGGGGCATCGACCTCATCGTTGGCGCGCACCCCTGAGCCGGGTGTCGCGAGCGCTCATGCGGCTCACTCGCCGACGAGCCGCTGCGTCCTCAACGGCGATGATTACGTCGAACGACGTGTTCCGAGTGTAGTGGCAGTGTTCCGATATCGATATCGACGAGATGCTTGGAGAGGGCATGGCGAAGTTGGACGCGGTGTTCCAGGACGTCTCACGCGCGCATCTCAGTGCGTTTATTCCTGGCAACCCATGCCCCGCTCAGCTTTTCCAGGAACTCAGTCCCGAAGAGGGGGACGGTGCTGGCGCCGGTTATCCTCATTCTTGAGTCCCCCAATCGCGCAGAATTCATCAAGCGCGACCAGCGAGTTCCTGCAAACGGCAAGACCGGAGAGCAGATTGAGAAACACCTGTGGAGGGCATTGACTCCTCTGCGCGGCGCAAACCTCAACGGCCGTCCACTGATTCCAATCCGCTGCAGTTGCTGTCCGAGGGCTGGACGGTAGTGGGAGCAGCCGAGGCGGTAGGCGTCACGCAAACCACGGCGCGCACCGTCCGTCGCCGCTACCAGCAGGAAGGCTTGGTGGGAGCGCTGCATGAGAGGCCACGGCCCGGAGCGGCGCGGCTTCTGACGGAGAGGCAGGCCAGCGAGGTAGTCGCCATGGTGTGTGCGCCGCCGCCGGAGGGCCGCGGCCGCTGGACGGTGCGCCTCATTGCCCAGGAGGCGGTGCGCAGGGGTTTCGTTGCGAAGGTTGGGCGGGAGACCGTGCGCGAACTGCTCCTGCGTCATGACTTGAAGCCTTGGCGGGAAAATGTGGTGCGTGCCCAAACTGGACACCCAGTACATCGAGCGCATGGAGGACGTTCTGGAGTTGTACGCGCGGCCACTGTGCCCGGCTGAGCCCGTCGTCTGCTTCGATGAGAGGCCCGTGCAACTACTGGAGTGGGTACGTCCTGCTTCGTCGGCCTGCCCTGGACGAGAGGCACGCCAGGATTACGCCTACTTCCGTTGTGGCACCGCCAATCTCTTCTGCGCAGTGGCGCCCAAAGCGGGCTGGCACTTCGTGAAGGCCACGCCCAACAGAAAGAGCGAGGCATTCGTCGAAGCGCTGCGAGACATTGCCAGTCAATACCCGGACGCAGAAACCATTCACCTGGTGCTCGACAACCTCAGCACCCACTCCTGCCGCGCCCTGAGGGAACTGCTGGACCATGTCGTCGTCCTGAATGAAGCCCATGCTCGGCGCCTGCTGCGCGAGTACCAGCGCTACTACAACGCGAGCCGGACGCACCTGTCCCTCGGGAAGGATGCGCCCGAGAGGCGTGAGGTGCAGGGCTCGGAGCACGGAGCCAAGGTGATAGAGCTACGGGAAGTCTTCGGGCTTCACCATCGGTACGAGCGCCGAGCTGCGTAGAGCCTCGGTCCTTCCGATGCCCTCATAGACCCGCGCGTGCTGCACCATCCTGCCTGCGTTCGCAGAACGGAATGGGTGTGCCCACACGCAGGCAAAGACATGTTGCGGCGTTTGGTCTGGGCGTAATTCCGACCTCTTTCAAACGGGAAAGAGGACCCAACGGCTCGTCGTGCGCATCGCTCTCCCGTCATGACGCGCGTTTTGACGCAGCCTTGACGCACTCATGACGCAGTGACCGAATTTGGGGTAGGCACAGGAGAGGCCGAGGCTCACGCGCACGACGCCTCATCTTAGCGCGCGTGGGCCGCGCCACGCCGACGGGACCGCGTGAGCCACCATCCCAGCAACACCGCGCTGAGCCCACTCGCGCCCGAGCCTCCCGCCTGACACCCCCCTCTCTCAGGTCGCGGGGTTGGCGTTTCTGGTTCGGGGGACGTAGGTGCCTTCGTCACGACGATGGAGAACGAGCAGCTGCGGCTGTTCTTCGCCGCGTCCGTCGCGGTGATGCTCACCGGGTGCGTCCCCTCCGGCAGCCGCGTGCCTCGCGCGAGCGAGTAATGCAAGGAGGGCCCGCTGACACGGTCCGTCGCGATGACCTCCGGCCATGTCGCCGCGGCCTTCCCATCCACCGGCTCCGCGACGAGCCGCTGTGTATCGGGGCAGATAAACTGTGGAGCGGTGGTGTCGTTGACGGAGATCGGGACGACACAGTGGACCTGATTCTTCGCCGTGTCCCGCGCGGTCACCAGGACCTCGCTCGTGCCCAGGGGAATGAGGCTCCCCATGGCAGGCGTCACGTCCACTTCCGGGCGCGACGCCACATCCGTGGCCTTTGGGAGGTCGAAAGCCAAGGAGGCGCCTTCGGGCCCTGTCGCCTCAATGGAGAGGTACGCCGGACAGGCGCTCAGGGTGGGCGCCGTCGTGTCCTGGACGATGACCTCGAAGGTGCAGCTCGCGGTATTGCCCCAGGAATCTCGCGCGGTGGCCGTGATGGGCGTGGTCCCCAGCGCGAGCATGCGCCCCTGCTCGATGCTGTACTCCATGGATATCTCCGAGGCCACATCCTCGGCCGTCACCAGGGAATAGGGAATGAAGAGGGGCGCTCCTTCGACGTGGGTCGCCTCGATGCGAAAGGGTGTCGGGTCGCAGGTGATGGTTGGGGGGCGGGTGTCGCGCACCGTGACGTCGAACGTGCACGTCGCGCGATTGCCGGACTCGTCCAGCGCGGTCACCGTCACCGCGGTGGTACCGAGGGAGAACGAGTGACCGGAGCGATGGCTGTAGCGGATGATGGGCGGCGCGCCGCTCGCGTCCACCGCCGTGGCGCTCGCGAACGTCACGGGCTGCGAGTACCGGCGCATGGCCTCGTCGGCGACAGACGGTGGACACGTCACATCGGGAGGTGACGTGTCCTGGACGGTGCGCTCCATCGCCCACAGCTCGGCGCCCGTCTCGCGGGTGCGCGCCTGGAAGAACAGGTGGCGTCCCGCGACCGCAAGCTCCGTGGGCGACGACGAGTCCGGCCCCGGCGCCAGGTCCGCGAGGCGCACGGTTCCAGCCTCCGTCCCGTCGGTCATCCAAAGCTCCAATCCTGACGGTCCATCCGACGCCGCGAACACCAGGGGCCCATCCGGCCCCAACGCGACCATCGGCTCCGGGGTGCCCGTCGCGCTCGCAGGCCCCGGATGGATGTCCTTCACCCGTCGGGTTCCCATTGCCGTCCCATCGCTCGTCCAGGGCTCGTAGCCATGTCCTGCGTCATAAGCCCAGAACCACAGCGCGCCCTGGAACGCGGTGAGCCGGGTGGGGACCAGGGCCTTGCTGGGCGCCTCGAGGAGGGCGACCTGTTCCGCCGGGCCTCCGCTCGTCCTCCACAAGCGCGCGGGGCCGCCCTGGGTCCAGGTGACGAAGTAGACCTGCCCCCCCATCAAGACGGTGCTCAGCGGGTCCCCGAAGACAGACGGGCTCCCGGAGAAGCGCGTCAGCACACGCGTGCCCGACTCCGTTCCGTCGCTCGTCCACAGCGCGAAGCCCTCCGCCTCCGTCGCGGCCCAGAAGAGCACCTGGCTGCCCCATGCAACCATGTGGCGGATGGGGGGCGTGGCGAGGTCGTCGGAGAGAAATGCCTTCACCTGCCGCGTGCCTGGCGCGGTACCGTCGCTCGTCCACAGCGACTCGTCTCCCAGCCCAATGCCCGCGGCGAAGAAGAGGTGCTCTCCCGCGGTGACGAAGAGGCGGGGGTTCACGTTGAAGATGCCGTTCTGCACCGCCGCCACGGACACGGTGCCCTTCAGGCCCCCGTCCGTCTTCCAGAGCGACGACGTGCCTTGGCTCTCCGCGCCGTTGGAGCCGAAGTAGAGCGTTTGTCCCAGGACGGCGGCGGGAGGGGTCTGGCCCACGGGATAGCGGGTCGCGGGCAACTCCCGGAACAAGAAAGGTCGACCCCACCAGCCGTCTCCGTCCGTGACAAGCAACTCGGCGATGTGTTCGGTGCCGCTCCCGATGCCCGGACGCTGACTCCAGAAGAAGGACTGTCCGCCCGCCGTGCCGACATGGCGGAGGCTCGCGCCATTGCTGGAGCCCCCTCCGACGTTGAGAACCGTCCCCTCCGCGCTCCCGCTGCTCGTCCAATAGCGCTCGTCGTCCGTGGTGAACGGATCCGGTGCCCTCGCCAAGAAGACGAGCGAACCGCCCACGTTGAAGCCCTGCCGTGGCGCCCCACTGGCCCTGTCGGGGATGACACGCCCCAGCGCGCGGGAGCCCTCCGCGGTGCCATCACTGAACCAGAGGAATCCCGCGGGCACGGAGAGGAAGAGGTGGTTGCCGGCGATGGGGTGGACCTCGATACTGAAGGAGGATTTGCTCTCCAAGGTGACCACCTTCTGGAGCCCCGACAGGGTTCCATCTGTCTTCCACAGCTCGCGCGCGTAGCCCGGGAACGCAGACCAGACGAAGACGCCATCGGGCGCGACCGCCGCGACCCAGGCGTTGGAGAGCTCCTGCGTGGGCAGGCCCGTGACCTGACGCGTGCCCTGCGCGGTGCCATCACTCACGAAGACCTGCGAGTTCCTGTCCTCGACCGCCGCGGTGAACCAGAGCCGCGTGCCCCCCACCACGAGGCTCGTGGGCTCCGCGCCCCCGGGACCGGGACGCAGGTCGAGCAGTCGTTGCGTGCCCGCCACCGTGCCATCTGAGACCCACAGCTCATTTCCCGCCTGGGCATCCCACTGTGAGAAGAAGACCCTTCCATCCAGGCTCACCAGGTCGGGGGGGGACGACGTGAACGACGAGGCCTGGAGGGACAACAGCCGGTAGGTCCCCTCCGCGGTGCCGTCGCTGCGCCACAGCACGTAGCGGTAGTCCTCGATGCCCTGGGTCTTGAAGTAGAGCAGCGTGCCCGACGAGAACAGCTCGAAGGGGCCGTCATGGCTCGACATGTTGGCTGGCATCACGTCCTTCACCATTACCGTGCCGGCGGCGGTGAGGTCGGTCTTCCACAGCGTCCCCCCATACGTCGGGTCGGTGATGACGAAGAAGAGCGTGTCTCCCACCCACGCGTGCGTGTGCGACGCGGCTCCCCCGGTGACGCCCGTGGTGAGGCGCGTGGTGCCGGCGGCGGTGCCGTCACTCCGCCACAACTCGAAGCCCGACTGGGACGAGGGGGCCGACTTCACGAAGTAGAGCGCGCCGCCGTGCTCCGTCATGAACGCCGGAGGGTGCGTCATCGAAGCAACCAGCGTGGTGCCCTCGGACGTTCCATCCGTGCGCCAGAGGGCGGAGGTGGTGTTGCTCGGAGCCGTCCGGGCATTGAAGTACAACCTCCCGCCCATCTCCGTGAGGTTCGACGGCTGTGAAGGCGCGGGGCCTGGGAGTAAATCCCTCACCAGCGACGTGCCCGCCGTCGTCCCATCTGTCTTCCACAGCTCCACGTCTCCCGTGCCGTCGTCCGCCGTATAAAAGGTGAACCCGCCGAGCGAGACGAAGCCCTTGGGGCTGAACGAATACACTTCGTGGGTGAGCTCGCCAAGCAAGAGGTCCTTCACCAGATAAGGCGTGCCAGGAGCGAGGCGCGCGCCCGACGTTTGAGGTGGGGGCGCCGAGGACGCCGGCGCGTCCGAGGTCTCAGCACAGGCGACGCCGAGGCACGTGGCCAGGAGCGCACCCGTGCGTACGATGGATTGGATTGGAGTCATGGGGTGGGGTGTGAGGAGACGCAGCGCGAGGTGACGGTATGCGCTCGACGGCAGTCAGCAACTCTCATGCCAGCGATCCCCTCGACGCGGAGGCCGCCCATCCATCCCAGGGAGTGGGCGACCAGCCACGGCTGTCTCCTCACGCCCACGCCCGGGGTGTGTGCCATGAACGACACGTTTGTACACGGGAGGCCACATCACGGGCAACACGAACAGCCCTCCCCCTGACAGTGCGGGCCCGCTGCGGAGGCCGTCACGCGAGGAGCGCTCCCCGGACGTGACGGCCCCACGCCTCATGAGCGCGGCCAACGCCAATCCCAGACCGAGCGGGCCCGCGGTGCCCGATTGCTGACAGCCTCCACCACCAGAACCACCTCCGCCGTCAGGCTTCACGACGACGATGGAGAAGGTGCAACTGCTCGAGTTCCCAGACGGGTCCCGGGCGGTGACGGTGACGGAGTGGGTGCCCGGGCGCAGAGGCGTCCCCTAGGGAATCGACGTCTCCAGCACGATGGCCAAGCCCGAATCTCCAGTGATGATGGAGGTGCTGTCGAGGCTGGTGCGCCAGCGAGGGGCACCAAGGTACATGCGCAGTGACAACGGACCGGAGTTCGTGGCCTCGGCCATCCTTCAGTGGGCCGCGGAAGCTCGCATCGAGCTGGCGCACATCGCACCGGGCAGGCCCTGGCAGAACGGCACCGACGAGAGCTTCAACGGACGCCTTCGTGACGAGTACCTCAGCAAGGAATGGTTTCACTCCAGGACGGAGGCGAGGGCTGTCATTGAAGCTTGGCGACAGCACTACAACCAAGTCCGACCCCACTCGAGTCTCGGCTACCTCACGCCTCTGGAATTTCGACGGCAGAGCGAAGCAGTGGTACCCAACCCATCCCGGACGCAGCATCTCTCGTAGTCAGTGGTCCGAAGAATCCAGGCAGGTCACGAGGCGTGTCGCAGCGCCGGGCGTGCGCGCTGTTACAGGTGGCCCGCAGCAGTCTGGGCTACGTCCGTCGCAAGGAGGCGCAGGACGCGGCGCTGGTGGAGAAGCTGCGAGGTATCGCTCGGGCACGTCCCCGGTTCGGCTACCGGCGGGCCTGGGCGCTGCTGCGGCGCGAAGGGCCTATGGTCAACGTGAAGCGGGTGCATCGGCTCTGGAGGAAGGAGGGGCTGGCTCTCACTCGAAGGAGTCCGAGAAAGCGCCTTCGGCTCGGACGGCCGCGGCAGCCGAAGCCCGAGGGCGTCAAGTCCGCCGAAGTACCTCAGAAGCGACAACGGCCCGGAGTTCATCGCCAAGGCCCTGCGAGGGGGGCTGGAGGTCAGCGGCATCCAGACTGCCTACAGCGACCCGGGCAAGCCCTGGCAGAACGGTACCAACGAGAGCTTCAACGGCCGCTTTCGCGACGAGTGCCTGTCCGCGGAGTGGTTTGCCAGCAGGAGGGAGGCCGTCGTCCTCATTGAGGCGTGGCGGTACGACTACAACGAGAAGCGTCCGCACAGCAGTCTGGGTTACAAGACAGCCGCGGAGGTCGGCGCTCGCCGTGCCCATGCCGACCCCGCCGCATCATCCCCCGAGCACGGTATCAGCAGCGCCGCAGGACTCTCGTAACGCGTGGTTCGAAGAACGGGGGCAGATCACATGCGGTCGCCTTCGAGTGGATGGTGCCTCGGTTATTCCGACCCCGGTTCGTCGCTACGGGAACTCGCCGACCTCGTGCTCACCACGCTCACTCGCCTTGATCCGCTCATGACGCAGCGATCGAATTCTGGGCAGGCACAGGAGGGGCAAGAATGACTGAGATGCGAAGATTCGTAACGCTTCGCCGTGCTCTATCCCGGTGCGCTTGCCCCAGCTCCACGGACAGCGTGGTCACGCTGCCTGAACGACCTGCTCCAGCGCCGAACACTGGAGCAGGTCGCAATCGTCCACTCAGGCGATGAGCTCGGAGAGCACGCCCTTGGTCAGCGCCGGGTCGCCGAAGTCGTCCAGGTTCCCGCCGGCCGCGTTCCTCAGCCCCACGGCGGTGCCAATCGTGTTCAGCATCCGGTTGTGGTTGGGATTGCCGCCGCCCGACGCCTCGACGTAGACGCCCTGCTTGAGGAAGCCATTGCAGCTCCCCGCCAGGACGAAGGGCACATTGCGCGCCGAGTGAGCCGGCCCGTTGCCCAGGTCGTTGTACCAGACAGCCACGCCGTGCTCGATGAGTCGCTTTCCGTCCGGCATCTGGTAGGCCACCAGCCGGTCCAGGAGGTGCTTGAAGGCGCTCGCGAACTGCACGTCCACGTGGTGGTGCAGCAGGTCCGAACCGGTGATGATGCCGCCGCTGGAGTCGTGCGACGAGCGACGGTGGGACACGTAATGGAAGTTCTCCATCAACTGCCCCGTGTCCGGGTTGCGGTAGCGCGTGTCGCCGTCGTTGCCGTTGCCCACCTGGATGACGGCCGCGCGGTTGGTGCCGCACGCCATCGCCATCACGGCGATGTCCATGTGCAGCCTGGCGGTAGCGAGCACCTCGGTGCCGTCCGTGCTGTCATAGCCGGGCGCCTGCTGCTGGAGGATGAGCTCCTGGTCCGCGCGCATGCGGCAGCTCAGGGCGACCTCCAGGTCCCGGACGTTGGACAGGTGCAGGTCCAAGCGCTCATGGTCGGACGCGCTCAGCTCGGGACGCTGCTGGAGCGCCTGGAGCTGGGCCTTCACCAGGTCGTTCACGCTGCGCTGCCGGACGAGGAGCTGCTCGCGAGCCTCGGGAGTCAGTCCTCCCGGGCCGCCAATCATCGTCTGGTACGCATTCCACGGGTCATGCAGCGCGGCCCGGCGCACGTTGCTGCTCCGGTAGGAGAGGCAGGGCCCCCCGAGCCAGCCGCCACGCCGGCCCGCGTAGAAGACGAGCGAGTCACGCTGCTGCGGATTGAGCTCGCGGCCGATGCGGTGGTCGATGGACTCGCCTCCGGACTCGGAGCCGCCGCCCGCGCCCTCCACCACGGGGCCCCGCGCGGTCAGCCCCTGCATGGCGCCGCGGGCGTGGCCGTCCCCGTAGTTGTAGTCCCTCATGTTGACGTTGCGCACCAGCAGCAGGTGCGCGCGGTGGTCATTGAGCACGCCCACGGCCCGCCCGGCGATGCTCTCCGCGGTGAGCGCACCCAGGGCGCGCGGCCAGAAGCGCTCCGGCTCCGCGCCGAGCTCCGACGTCGTCTGGGCCGAGGCGACGCCGTTGGCCTGCCGGAAGAAGATGGCGTACGGCAGCGCCCCCGAGTCCGCCGCGCGGGCGGTCCTCGGCATCAGCCCCTCGAGAAACGGCAGGCTCAGCATCGTCCCGCCCAGGCCCTTCAACACCATCCGGCGACTCAGCTTCATGGCAGCTCCTCCGGGTGGCGATTCACGAAGCCCTCGCTGGTGACGACCTCCACGACGAGGTCGACGATGGACAGGTTGCCCGCCTTCGACAGCTTTCCGAGCCGCTCCACCAGCGGCACATCCTCGTTGGCGAACGGGCGCCCGTGGAGGTACTGCACCCAGTGCCGCGCGTAGCACGCATGCACCGCCTCATTGGCCGCGAGTGCGTCCGCCAGGTCGAGCGCGTCGCGCACCGGCACCGTCTCTCCGTTGATGTTGGGAGACGCGCTGGCGTCCACCGGATGTCCGTTGTCCGTGGTGCGGTAGCCGCCGATGGCGTCGAAGTTCTCGAAGGGGAAGCCGAGCGGGTTGATGAGGTTCGAGTGGCAGCTGGCGCACGCAGTCCCTGCCACTTCGGTGTGCGAGGCGACGACCTCGCGATTGGTGCGGCCCTGGGGGGCGGGGAGCGGTGGGATGTTGGCCGGCGGCGCGCCAATCTTCCGGCAGATGATGCGCTCGGACACGAAGACGCCGCGGTGGATGGGGTCCGGGTCCACCGACGTCGCGTGCGAGGCCAGGAAGCCCACCTGGGTGAGCACGCCCTTGCGCTCGCGCGAGTCCAGCGTCACGGGGACGAAGTCGGCGGTGAATGTGCCACTCAGCCCGTAGACGCGCGCCAGCTCGTCGTTGACGAAGGTGGCCGGCGAGGTGAGCAGGTCGCGGTAGCCGCCCTTGCGGGAGAAGACGACGTCCTGGACGAAAAGGGTCGTCTCCCGGGCCGCGTACTCCCCGAGGCGCTCGGACACCTGCGGGTAGCGCGTGAGGGAGGGCCGGATGGCGGCATAGCGGGGCACGTCGAAGAGGGTGCGGTGGAAGGCCTCCACCACCTTGTTCGAGCGCGCGTCCTGGAGCATGCGCCGTGCCTGTGTGGCTACGCCCTCGCGGGAGTGCAGGGTGCCCTCGCTCGCGGCGGCGAACAGGGCGTCGTCCGGCATGGCGCTCCAGAGGCCGTAGCTCAGCCGCGAAGCCACTTCGTAGTCGTCGAGCGGCACCCGGTCCTGCACGGCCTCCGTGCTGCGCTCCACGCGGTAGAGGAAGTGGGGCGACTGGAGGAAGGCTTCGATCACCAGCCGGATGCCACCCTCGAAGGCCGACATGTCCGCGTAGGCCTGGGGCCCCTTGCGGTACAGCCCGAGGTAGCTCTCCACCTCTTCGGACGTCAGCGGGCGCCGGTGCGCGCGCAGGCCGAAGGACTCCACGAAGGCGCGGGCGCGCTCCTCGCCGGTGGCGGCCGACGGAGGCAGCAGGCGCGCGAGCTTCGTCGCGTCCGTCGTCACCTGGCTGGCGAGCTCCGCGGCGGCGCGCTGGTAGGCGCCCCAGAGGGCCTCGTCGACGGAGAGGGCGCGCGCATCGTTGTCAAAGAGGAAGCCGCTCTGGGCGGGGTCCGCGCGGAAGGTGCCCGCCAGCGTGGTGGGCGGTGCGTCCAGCCTGAGCAGCTCCTGCACGCTGTGGGTCCACTGCACGTGCGTCAGGCGCGCCATCCGCACGGACGGGGCTGGCTTCTCGATGACGGTGGGCGGGGGCGTACCGGGGCCGGGCCCTCCACCGGGGCCCTCCGGGTTGGAGATCGTTCCTTCGCAGCCAGCAGCCCCGCTCAAGACCAGCCCGAGCACCACCGGGCGCCACCACCGTCCCCGCTCCGCTGGCTCTCGTGACAACCGTTGTGACCGCATCCTCGGCACGAGCGCCTCCATCATTGGGAGACATACCAATCAGATGGATGACGCGTTCCTGTCAATGTAGCCGCGACTCGCACGCGCGTCGGTCACATGGCCCGATGACACGGATACTGAAAAACTCGTGTCACGCGTGCATACGTGGTTCATCAGACCCGACTTTTCGTGCGGGCCTCGCGGAAAGTGTGGAGGAGGCGCCACATGCGTGGGGGACAGACCCCCTCAATGCGCCGGTGCTACAGCCTCAGATACACGCCGAGCTGACCGCTGAAGTACAGGTCCTTGGCGCCGCCGGCGAAGACCGGGGCTCCCTCCGCGGCGTCGGTGGTGAAGGAGTAGCTCCGCATCTCTCCGCCCAGCCGCAGACCCAGCATGCGCGTCAGGGCGAACTCCACGGCGAGCTCGCCATCGAGTCCGGAGCCGCTCAGCTCCGGGATGTAGTCGTCCGAGGACAGCTCGCCGCCGCTCAGCACGTGCTGGTAGCCCACGCGCGCGGCGATGGCCCATCGCTCGGTGAGCGCCTTGCGCAGGCCCAGCTCCACGTGCGCGAAGCGGTAGTCCACGTCGGGCAGGGCGAAGGTGCTCTCCGGCGGGCGTTCCACCGCGAAGGAGTGGGTGCCGTACAGCGCGCCCACCGAGACCTCCAGCCACCGCAGCGGCAGGCGGAAGCGCAGGCCTCCCTCCAGGAGCTGCGCGGTGGTGCCGTACTTGGAGCCATCCGGGAGCCGCGTGGACAGCCCGAGGGCGCGTGAGCCCCGCGCCACGATACCCAGGTTGTGGACCATCCCATCCGTGAAGTGGGAGAGCGGGAAGTAGCTCACCGCGAGGCTCGCCGCCGCGGCGCTGTTGAGGCTGTAGTCGGGCAGCTCGTTGGCGTTGTTGCCCGAGAAGTTGAAGCGGCGGAACAGCCCCTGTCCGGACAGCAGCGCCTCCAGGATGGGGCCGTCCAGGTTGCGAAGGCCGGCTGCCTTCGGCTCGGGCTTCACCGGCGGCTCCTCCTTCTTCACGGTGGGCGGAGGCGGCTTCACCACCGCCGGGCGCGGTGCCTCCGCGATGGGGGCCGGGGGCGTGACCTCCGGCTCGGAGACAGGAGTCGGAGGCATGACGGCGGCAGGCGGGAGGCTCTGCTCCGGGCCCGCCTTCAGGGCCGCGCCCAGCTTGGGCTCGAGCTCGCGCCGCACGTCGGGGAAGGCGCGGTGGGTGCGGACGTCCCAGCGCTCCTCCGCGAGGAGGGTGCCGTCCTTGCCGGAGTAGGCGCGGACCTCCACGTCCCAGCGCTTCGTCCCCTTCACCGAGGCGAGGATCAGCACGTCCGCGCCGAGCTTCTTCGCCAGCGACTGCCGCTGCTCATCCGTCTTCGGACCGCCGCGGATGCGCCTCACTTGGGCATCCACCTTCTTCGCGGGCAGCACCTCTCGCCCGCGTCCCTTCTTGCCCAGCTCCTGCGTCAGCACCCTGCGCAGCGCATCCGCCTGGCGGCCCTCCGGGCGCAGCACCGCCACCTGGGTCTTCTGCGCCTGCGTCTTCTTCGCCTGCGCGGCCTCGGCCGGGCGGTACGACACGACCATCGCCAGCACCAGCAACACCCATCCCGCGATGCGGCTCACAGGGCCACCTCCTTGGAGCGGACAGACGAGGTGGAAGCGGCCGGGAGGACAGAGACGAAGGGGCGGGAACGCATGGGTGCTCGGCTTCCAGTGACGAGACGGGGGGCTGCCTCAGCCCAAAGCAATTGAGGGGCCAACATCCCGGAGCTTATCGCTGATCTCGGTAGGAGCGCGTGGAACCAGGTGATGATGCCCACCGCGAGGTGCAGCATTCCCAGATAGGTGTCTTCGCGCTTCTCCCATCGCACCAGCAGTCGTCGGAAGCGATTCAGCCAGGAGTGCCCGCGCTCCACCGTCGCGCCTTCTGTCGAGCGTGGCTCGTCTTGGTGCGCACTCCTTTACCTCGTCGAGGTACGTGAAGCGTGAAGCAGAACTCTTTCGCCAGCCGCCGTACCTCGTCGTAGTCATAGCCTCTGTCCACCCAGAGGTGCTGACGTGAGGATGCGCTTGCCCGGGTTTTGTGGACAGGTGGGTTAAGCAGCCAGCGGCACCTGTGAGGCGGTCTTCTCGAACTCGACAGGGCTGACGTAGCCAAGCGCGGAGTGCCGCCGCTGGCGGTTGTAGAACACCTCGATGAACTCGAACAAGGCAGCCTTCGCGGACTCACGCGTAAGGAAGTCCTCTCGTGCACCAGCTCCGTCTTCAACGTGGAGAAGAAGCTCTCCACCACGGCATCGTCCCAGCAGTTGCCCTTGCGGCTCATGTTGCACCGGATGCCGCGGGCAGTCAGCGCTCGCTGGTAGTCCGCACAGGCGTATTGGCTGCCGCGGTCCGAGTGGGGCACGAGTCCTGCGGGAGGACGGCGTCCCTTGAGCGCCATGTCGAGGGCCGAGAGCGCCAGGTGTCTGTCGATGCAGTGGTCCATGGCCCAGCCGATGACGCGCCGGCTGAAGAGGTCCTGCACCACCGCGAGGTACAGCCAGCCTTCCCGCGTGGGCACGTACGTGATGTCTGTCGCCCAGGCTCGGTCGGGCGCGGGCGGATTGAAGTCGCGGGCCAGGACGTTGGGGGCCACCGGCAGGCCATGCTTGGAGTCCGTGGTGCGCACGAATTTCCTGCGTCTGCGAGCGCGCAGTCCCTCCCGACGCATCAGCCGGGCCACGCGGTGGCGGCCTACCGTCTGCCCCTGGGCCTTCAGCTGGCTGGACGGCCAGGCGCGCGCGGCCCCGGACATCGGAGTGTTGGGCGAGGCCTTCCGCACAGCGCGAACCACGAAGGTAAAGATGCCCACGGACCCGCTGCTCCACATCGAGCTGGCGTGGCCATGAGCCTGAGGATGATTTCAGACCTGTGGCTACCGGAAATTCGGGTCCAGTGCCACGCGTGCGTTAGCGAACGCGTCATTTCATGCACGGTCCTTCGAATGGGCCCCCATGAGTTCAGGGACCCCAATGCATGGGGGACAGAAGGGCTGGAAGTGGGTGAGCGTGCGGGGCTGTCTATGTTGCGCCAAGCGGCGCGTGACAGGGCGTGGCCGAATTCTGGCCTGCCAGCTACGGTCGGCAAGAATGGCAAGATGCGGGTCTTCGTGAAAGCGATAGTCGAGACGCTGCGCTCGGCCCTGCGGAGCCGTTCGGAGCTGGCGCTGGAGAACCTAGCTCTTCGCCAGCAACTCGCAGTCTTCCGTGAGAAGCGCCCATCCCCGAGGCTTGCCCGAGGCGACCGCATCTTCTGGGTCGTTCTCCAACGCCTCTGGCAGGGTTGGCGGAGGCCACTGTGCCTGGTTCAGCCGACGACTGTGGTGAAGTGGCATCGGATGGGCTTTCGGCTCTTCTGGCGCTGGAAGTCCCGGAGTCGGGCAGGGCGACCTCGGGTAACTCCGAAATTGCGCGTGTTGATTCGGCGCATGGCCGAAGCCAACCCGACATGGGGTGCCCCACGCATTCATGGAGAGTTGCTGAAGCTGGGGATGGAGGTAGGCCAGACAACGGTCGCTCGGTACATGCCCAGACCGGGAAGGGGAGCGCCGAAACCGTCACCAACATGGCGGAATTTATTGCGCTTGCATCTGGCGGAGTCCGCAGGGATGGACTTCCTTGTCATTCCGACTGCGACGTTTGGAGTGCTGTTGGGATTTGTGGTTGTGAGTCACCGGGACAGGCGAATCCTCCACATCAATGTGACCGCGCACCCGACGGAAGAATGGACGAAGCAGCAGTTGCGAGAGGCTTTTCCCTGGGCCAGTGCTCCGAGGTACTTGCACCGAGATAGGGACAAGCTCTACTCTGAGGGCGTTCGCGCCACGCTTACCCATTTGGGGATTCGCGAGGTGCCGAGTGCAGCACGGTGTCCGTGGCAGAATCCCTATGCGGAGAAAGTCATCGGCTCGATACGTAGGGAGCTGCTGGACGATGTCGTCGTCCTGAACGAAACTCACGCTCGGCGCCTGCTGCGCGACTACCAGCGCTACTACAACGCGAGCCGGACGCACCTGTCGCTCGGGAAAGATGCGCCCGAGACGCGTGAGGTGCAGGGTCCGGAGCACGGAGCCAAGGTGATAGAGCTAAGGGAAGTCTTCGGGCTCCACCACCGGTACGAGCGCCGCGCTGCGTAGCGTCTCGGTCCTTCCAACAACACCCTCGAAGATCCGCGCGTGCTGTATCAGCCGACCTGCGTTCGCAGGACGGGAGGGGAGTGTCCACACGCGGGCAGAGAGGTGTTGAGGCGTTTGCGCCGGGCGTAAGTCCGACCTCTATCAAATGGAAGAGAAGACCCAGCGGCTCGTCATGCGCATCGCTCACATCATGACGCGCGTTTTGACGCAGCTTTAGCGCACTCATGACGCAGCGACCGAATTTTGGGTAGGCACAGGTGACCTTGATGCCCTCATGACGCAGTGACTGAATTATGGGTAGTAGGCGCAGCCTCCGATTTTCGCCCGCTCAGTCCATAGCTTAGAGGGATGAATCGGTGAAAGGCCCGCCCGTTTGTGGCGGAGGGGAGGATTGGGAATGACGGTAATTCGCGGCGTCGGCATCATCTCGCTCGGCAAGTGCTTGGGTACCTTCTATGCGTTGGTCGGCGTCGTCCTGGGGGCGCTGACGAGCACGGCGATGCTTCTGCTCGGACCGCGTGGCGCCAATTCCATTCTCGGCAAGAGCATGCACCTCGGTGAGTTTGACATGGGAGGTATGCTTCTGCTGGTGGCGGGAGCCTGCATCTTGTACGGCATCGCCGGGTTTGCTGTTGGCATCGTCAGTGGAATCCTCGCGAACCTCGCATTGCGCCTCGGGGGTGGTGTCGAGGTCAAGTTGGAGTAGCTGCTCGGCACGTCAGCCGATGCGACAACTTACCGTTACAGGAGTTCGACAGCCGCGCGCCTCGCTCACTCGCATTGACGCGCTTCCAAACGTGCCTCGACGCACCCAGGACGCAGAGGTCGAAGTTTGGGTAGGGACAACAGGGGGACCGTGACCCTTCAGCGCCATGTCGAGGGCCGAGAACACCAGGTGTCGGTCGATGCAGGGGGCATGGCCCAGCCGATGACGCGCCGACTGAAGAGGTCCAGCACGGCAGCCAGGTACAATCAGCCCTCGCGCGTGGGCACGTACGTGATGTCCGTCACCCAATCGATTGAAGTCGCTGGACCATGTCGTCGTCCTGAACGAAGCCCACGCTCGGCGCCTGCTTCGCGAGTACCAGCGCTACTACAACGCGAGCCGGACGCACCTGTCGCTCGGCAAGGATACGCCCGAGAGGCGTGAGGTGCAGGGCCCGGAGCGCGGAGCCAAGGTGATAGAGTTGCGGGAAGTCTTCGGGCTCCACCACCGGTACGAGCGCCGAGCGGCATAGAATCTCGGCCCCTCCAGCAACGGCCTCAGAGACCTGTCGCTGCCGCGCCATCCTGCCTACCTTCGCAGGAGGGGAGGGGGCCGCCCGCATGCAGCGCATATTCGGTTCAAGCGCATGAGAGGTTCTGGAGCAACCTGGCAGGAACGAGCACCTGCAAGATCAAGACGTTGCCAGAACCAGAAATAAGAGGAGGGGCTGATGGAAAATCCTCATCAACCCCCCTCTGGTGATCGGAAACGAGGAACGACCAGCCTTAACAGCTGGCATCAAAACGCCTGACTACTAACGCGCCTTCGGGCCGCCGCGAACGTGGATCTTGATCTTCATGTCGTGCCTCCTTTCGAGTTAAACGCTAAGTGAACTCGAAGTTGGATGTCAAATTGAACCAAAAATCAATGTGTGGCGCATTGCGGCGATGCGGACGAAGTCCCGCGTCGCATCGAGGTGCTCGTATTCAGGCAATGGGAGCGTGAATCACAAAGCAGTGGCCGAGGTGTTGACAGGGCAAGACCATTAAGGCGACTTTGGTTAGCGGACCATGGCATATCCCTTCGAGCGGACCCTTCGTTCCCTGAACTACGAGTCGGACACGCGCCTCGTGTTCGTCGCTCTGATGGTGTTGTGTGCCGGCGGGCTCATCGCATGGTCGCTGTTCGCCAAGGTCCCGCTCGTCAAGGCCAGCTCACAGGCCCGGATCGAGCCACACAACGCCGTCCATCGCATCGAGCCGCCCAGCGCGGGCAGGGTCGTGCTCTCGCTGCTCAAACTCGACCAGGAGGTCAAGGAAGGCGACCTTCTCATCGAGTTCGACGCACGGGCCGAGCGCCTCGAGCTCGAGCGGAGCAAGGCGACGCTCGCCGCGACCGAGAAGGAGCTCGCCATCATCCGCCAGCAGATCACCAACAAGCACGAAGAGGCGGCTTTGACGGCACGGGTGGACGAGGTCGCAGTCAAGGAGGCGCTGGGGAGGGAACAGGAGCTCGCGCCCAGGCACCGGCTCGCGGTGGAACGCGCGGAGCTGGCTTTCAAGAGCCCGGTGGGCGCGGTCTCGGAGATGGAGAAGCTCGAGCGCACGACCGATGTCGACGCGCTCCGCTTCGCGCAGACGGCGCAGGGCCTGGCGCTCATCCGACTGCGGCGCGAGCAGAACGTGCGCCGTCAAGCCCTCGCCGCGCAGTTGCTGGAACTCGAGCGCGAGGCGCTGGGCGCCGAGGGGCGGATCCGGGAGCTCCAGGGGACCATCGACCGCCTTGAGTACCAGATCGAGCGGAAGCTGTATCGGGCGCCGGCCACGGGCCACCTGGTCGACGTGGCGGAACTCGGCTCGGGAGCGTTCATCGCCGACGGGCAGCGGGTCGGCACCATCGTCGCGAGCAATGCCGAGGTGCGGGTGCGCGCCCGTTTCCCGAAGGAGGTCGTCGGATTGATCCAGCCCGGTCAAACGGCGCGACTCAAGCTCGACGGCTACCCGATGACCATCTACGGGACGGTCCCCGCCCGGGTGACGGCCGTCGGGACCGAGCCCGGCCAGACCGCCACGCCCGAGGCCATCCCCGGTACGGTGCGCGTCGAGCTCAAGTTCGCACCGCCGGACGATCCGCGCATCCAGCTGCGCCACGGCATGACCCTGTCGGTGGAGGTCGAGGTCGCGCGGGCGTCGCCTGTCGCGCTGCTGATGCGGGCGGTCGGCGAATGGAATCCGCAGCCTGAAGAACGGCCCACGAACGTGTTCCGGCCCGAAGCCGAGGCCCGCTGACCATGACTCCTCCCAGGCGCCGGCGCTCAATCATTCCCGAGGTGATCCAGATCTCGGCGACGGATTGCGGCCCCGCTTCACTCAAGAGCCTGTTCGGGGGGATGGGCGCCGAGCTCAACTATCGCGTCCTTCGCGAAGTGTGTCAGACGGACGTCGATGGCACCTCGATCGTCACCTTGGATGAAGTCGCGAACCAGCTCGGGCTCGACGCCGAGCAGGTGATGCTTCCGCTCGATCACGTGGTGGTCCCCGAAGCCAAGGCGCTTCCCGCCATCATCGTCACGCTCAGCGCGGGAGGACGGCCGCACTTCGTGGTGCTGTGGAATCGCGTCGGCCCGTTCATCCAGGTCATGGACCCGGCGGCGGGCCGTCACTGGACCCGGATTTCGACGCTGCTGAGCCACCTGTACCAGCACACCACGTCCGTTCCGGCGACCGGCTGGCGCGAATGGGCCGGGTCCGAGGAGGCGGTCGCGACGTTCGAGCGCCGCCTGCTGAACCTGGGTGCGACGCAGGCGCGGGCGCTGGTTGCCCGGGCGCTCGAGGACCCCGGGTATCTGTCGATCGCCAGGCTCGACGCCGCGTGCCGGGCGTCCGAAGCGATGATCCGCGCGGGCGCCGTCCGGCGAGGCCGGACGGCGGCGGGTCTGCTGCAATCCATGATTGCGAAGGACGATGCCGGCGAAGTGCCCATTCCCGCTGCCTATTGGTCCGTTCGCCCCAACCCCGAGGTGGAGGGCGAGCTGTCGATGACCGGCGCGGTGCTGATGCGGGTTCGCGGTTGGCGCGAGGCTCCGCGCGAAGGCGAAGACGCGCCGAGAGCCGTGCTCGCGAGCGACCTGGCGACGGAGCTCATCGCCAAGCAGGTGAGTCCGGCGCGAACGCTGCTCCGCCTGCGAGGCGAAGATTCGTGGGTCGTTCCAGGCCTGATTGCGGTGGGACTGGTGTTCGCCACCTTCGGGCGGATCCTGCAAGCGCTGATGCTCCGTGGCGTGCTCGACCTGGGGCGCGACCTCGGCACGTTCGCGCAGCGTGCGACGGGCATGGCCGTTCTCGCGGGCGTCGCGCTCTGCTTCATGCTCATCCAAATCCCCATTTCATTGGGATTGCTCGGCATCGGCCGCCGGCTCGAGGTGCGGCTGCGGAAGGCGTATTTCGAGAAGCTCCCCGAGATGGAGGACCGCTATTTCCAGAGCCGGCTCGCCTCCGACATGGCGTCTCGCACGCACAACATCCAGGCGATGCGGTCGCTGCCGCCCCTGCTCGCGCAGGCCCTGGTCCTGTCGCTCGAAGTCGCGAGCATCACTGCCGCGCTCATCTGGGCCGCACCGCACGCATGGCGCATCGTGCTCGCGCTCGCGGCGGTCACGCTGCTCGTGCCCCTGGTCGCGCAGAAGCTGCTCTTCGAGCCTGACCTGCGCGTGCAGATGCACGCAGGCGCGCTCAGCGGATTCACCCTGAACGCGCTCGTCGGGCTCACGCCGATCCGGATCCACGGCGCCGAGCGGTCGCTGCGCCGCGCGCAGGAGACCTTGCTCGTCAGCTGGAGCAAGGCGCGCTATTGGCTCCAGACGCTGTCGGTCGGGTTCGAAGGCGGGCTGATGCTGGGGAGCTACGGCCTCGTCATGCTGCTCGTCTATTCGTACCTCGCGGGCACGGATCGGGCTTCGCTGGTGTTGTTGGTCGTCTATTGGGCGCTGCGGTTCCCCATCCTCGGCCAGCGGCTGATGCTGCTGAGCCGCGCGTTCCCGAATGCGATGAACCGGGTTCGCCGGCTCCTCGACGTCATCGGCGACATCAAGGGTCCTCCGGCCCGGCCCGAGGCGCCAGTGCAGGAGCCTGTCGTGCCCGCGGACGCCGCGAGCGGCGTTTCGATCGTGATGGAGAAGGTCCGCGTGAAAGGCGGCGGTCACACCATCCTCGACAAGGTTTCCTTGAACATCGCCCCCGGTGAGCACGTGGCCGTGGTCGGTGTCTCCGGAGCAGGCAAGTCGACGCTGGTCGGCCTTTTGCTCGGCTGGCTCCGGCCGGCGCGCGGCGAGCTCAAGGTCGACGGGCAGGTGCTCGATCAGGCCGCTGTCGAGCGGCTGCGGCGCACCACGGCCTGGGTGGATCCGGCGATCAGTCTCTGGAACCAGAGCCTCATCGACAACCTCCGGTATGGCAACGACGGCGCGCACGGCTGGTCACTGTCGGGGGCGCTCAAGGGCGCCGAGATGCTCGACATCCTCGAGGCGCTTCCAGACGGGCTGCAGACGTCGTTGGGCGAAGGCGGAGGGCTCGTCTCGGGCGGCCAAGGTCAGCGCGTGCGCCTAGCGCGCGCGATGCTTCGCTCCGGCGTGCGCCTGGCCATCCTCGACGAGCCCTTTCGCGGTCTCGATCGCGACCGGCGCGCGCGGCTCCTCGCCGAGTCCCGGCGGCTCTGGGCAGACATCACGCTCCTCTGTGTCACCCACGACGTCGAGCACACCCAGGAGTTCGATCGCGTGCTCGTGATCGAGAACGGTCGGATCCTCGAGAACGGGCCGCCGAAGGAGCTGCTCGCGAACAAAGAGTCGCGGTACGCCGTGCTCCTTCGCGCCGACCAGGAGAATCGCACGCTGCTCTGGGGCGGTGGGCGCTGGCGCCATTGGTGGCTTTCGGACGGCCAACTGGTGGAGAGGCCGGCGCCGAAGCCGGTGGAGACGCCGGTCGCGGAGCCCGCCGCAGGCGGTTTGGAGCTGGTGGGATGACGCGCTCGCACTCCGACCTGTTGTGGCCGGTCGAGCGACTGCCCGACGCGCTGGAGCAGCTGGCGCAGAGGCAAGGCTATGGCAGGGCCGCGGGCGAAATCGCTCCGCCCGCGGCGGCCGTCGAGCCGAGCCGGGTCTGGATGTTCGCGCTCGGAGATCGACTCGGCGTGGAGCTCGAGCCGATCACGCCGCTCTACCACGAGCTGCCCGACGTCCTTGCACGCGCCGCGCCCTGCATCCTCCAGGTCCGGCGAGACGGCGTCCCGTCCTATCTGGTGCTGCTGGGTACGCGGCGTGGGAAGCTGCGCCTGCTCGCGCGCGATGCCACGGCGATTTCGGTCCCGACGAAGAGCGCGATCGCGCTCCTGCGCGAAGAGCAGGAAGCCACTGTCGCCGAGGTGGACCAGCTGCTCGGCGGCGTGGAGATGTCGCCCCGTGCGCGCGAGCACGCCCGCTCACAGATGCTGCTGCAGCGGCTCGGCCAGGCGCAGCTGCGCACCGGCTGGATCATGCGCCCCAGGCGCACCGCGAGCCGGCGGACGCTGCTCGGCGACATCCCTTCGCTCGTCGCCGGCATCCTCGTGAGCCACACGCTCCTCTCGCTGGTGCTGGCTGGCTCGTTCTGGTTGCTCGGTCGCGCCGCGCTCCAGGCCCACCTCGAGACCGGCTGGTTCCTGGGGTGGATCGCCGTGATCGCGTGCGCGATTCCGCTACGCATGCTCGAGGTGTGGTGGCAGGGCGTGTTCTCGATCCGGCTCGGAACGCTGCTGAAGCAGCAGCTCCTTGCGGGAACCCTCAAGCTGACCCCCGACGAGGTGCGGCTCGACGGCATCGGCCGCCATTTCGGCCGCGTCGCCGAGGCCGAGGTCGTCGAGCAGCTTGCGGTCGGCGGCGCCCTGCTCGCGGTGTTGTCGCTCGTCGACTTGATCCTGGCGGGCGTCATCCTCGTGCTCGGTGCGGGAGGGTGGCCCCAAACGATGGTGCTCGTCCTGTGGGTCGTGGTCGCGTTCGTCCTCGCGCGCCGCCACTACGGCGTCCAGCGGGCGTGGTCGAGCGCGCGCGTCGAGATCACCCACGACCTGCTCGAGCGCATGCTCGGCCATCGAACGCGGCTGGCGCAGCTTCCACTCGAGCGCTGGCATGATGGCGAAGACGTCCGCTTGAGCTCCTACTCCGAGATCTCGAAGGTCATGGATCGCCGGACCATGCAGCTGACCGCGCTCCTGCGCGACGGCTGGTTGGTGCTCGCCCTGCTGACCTTGCTGCCGGCGTTCAGCAGCGGTACGGCCAATGCCAGCGCGCTGGCGGTGTCCGTGGGCGGCATCTTGCTCGCGCTGCGAGCCTTCGACGAGGTCGCCGTCTACTTCCAGCAGGTCTCCCAGGCGGCGGTGTCGTTCGAGCAGATCCGCGACTTGTTGCTCGCGGTGGGCCGCCCCGAGCTCGAATCGAAAGTCCCTCTCGAAATGGAGGGAGGCAAGCCCACCGACGCCGGCGGCGGAACCCTCATCGAGGCGCGGGGCGTGACCTTCCGGCACGACGTGCGCACCCGGCCGGTGCTCGAGAACTGCTCGTTCCAGATCGCGCAGGGCGACCGCATCCTGCTGGAGGGCCCATCGGGCGGTGGCAAGTCGACGCTGGTGTCGCTGTTGACGGGCCTGAGGACGCCGCAGGGCGGTGTGATGCTGCTGCACGCGTTGGACCGCGCGACGTTCGGCTCCTCGGGCTGGCGCAAGCGCATCACCGCCGCGCCGCAGTTCCACGAGAACCACGTCCTGTCCGGCAGCTTCGCGTACAATCTCCTGCTCGGGCGCGAGTGGCCGACCTCGCCCGAGCTGCGGACCAAGGCCGCCGCGCTGTGCAAGGAGCTCGGGCTGGACGAGCTGATCGCCAAGATGCCCGCCGGCCTCGAGGAGATGATCGGCGAGACCGGCTGGCAACTCTCGCACGGCGAGAAGAGTCGGCTCTACATCGCGCGCACGCTGCTGCAGGGGGTCGAGCTGGTCATCCTCGACGAGAGCTTCGCCTCCCTCGATCCCGAGACCATGCGGGTCGCGCAGCGCTGCGTTCTCAACCACGCGAAAGCCCTCGTGGTCGTCAGCCACCCATGAGACTTCGATTTACGCTCGCCCTCCTCGCGACGACCTGCTCCGGTTGCGAGCTGATCCGTCCCGTCGTCGTCAAACCGCCTCCGACGCCGAGCAGCTACTCGACCGCCGTCGATCTGCGCGCCGAGCCGCCCCCACCGTCCAGCGCACCCGAGGGCGGGGTTCCAAGCCCGCAGCCGTCGAAGGAGGGCGTGCCCGCGCAGCCAGCCGAGCGCGTCACCCAGGACTCAGTCTGGTGGTCGGCGTTCGCCGATCCGGCTCTCGACACGGCCATCCAGGAGTGCTTCAGCGACAACCTGGTCCTGCGCGAAGTGCGGGAGCTGATCTACGAGAACCAGCTCGACCCCAACGTGCCGCAAGGTTGGTGGTACCCGCTCCAGGTCGGCATCCTGAACCCGGCGGGGCTGAGGCATGTCGTTGCCAACGCCAACCTTCCGCCCGCGCCGCCAACCCGGGCCGAGTACAACGTCGCCACCGCCGGTTTCGGCGTGACCTACCAGGTCGACCTGTTTGGAGCCCTCGGTGCGCAGCGGCGCGCGGGATTGAACTTCGCCGAGCAGCAGCGGCAGCTCACCGAGGGCCGCGTCCAGGACCTCGCGGTGCGGATCACCCAGATCTGGTTCGACATCCTCGAGGCCCGCGCGCTCCGGGACCTCACGCTGCGCCAGATCGACTACAACAAGGAACTGCTCCTGCTGATTCGAGCGCGGTTCGAGCAGCACCTCACGCCCCGGCTCGTGGTGCTGCAGCAGGAGCAGTTGCTGGTGAACCTCGAATCGCAGGTGCCGCTGATCGCTACCCGGAACGCGCTCTTGAATTCGGAGCTGAAGGCGCTGCTGGGCCGGGTACCAACCCCCGCCGACGACGTCATTCCACTCGATCGACAGCTTCCCGATCTCCCGCCCCCACCGAAACTCGGAACGCCAGGCGACCTGAACGTGAACACGCCCGAGATGCGGCTCGCGGAGCTTCGCGTCGCCGAGGTCGAGCACCGCATCAACGCGAACCTGGCGAGCTGGCTTCCGACGATTCAACTGGTGGGCAACGTGGGCGCTTTGAAGGTCGGCCTCTCGGAGCCGGCCCTGGCCGAGTCCGTCGTCGGGGTGAACCTGACCTGGGCCCTGTTCGATGGAAGGCGCGTCACCGAGTACATGCGACTGCCGATCCAGCTCCAGCGTCGCGAAATCCAATACCAGCTCGCGCTGCACACCGCGATTGGACGGGTGCAGGATGCCGTGGTTCGGGAGGAGAACGAGGCGACGAGCCTGCGCAGCCTGCGTGCGCAGGTCCAGCTCGGGCGGCAGCTCCTGGACGAGGCGAGGCGGCTCTTCGAGCAGGGGCATTCGGACTATCTGACGGTGCTCACCGCCCTGACGAATCTGGTCGGGCTCGAGCGCGCAAGTCTGCAAGCGCAACGGCTGCTGCTCAACCATCGCGTCGAGGTCTATCGCTCGCTCGGCGGCACCTGGTCGCGCGACGTCACACTGAAGCGGGAGTGAGAAGCCATGGCACAGCTGCAAGCGGATGAGATGCTCTACATCCCCAATCGAAGGCGGCTCACGCACGACCGGCTCGACGCGGGGGATGGCCAGCAGGTCCTGCACCTCTTCTATGGCGAGGTGGAGCTCATCTTCGACGAGCCGGACATCGCGCCCCTGGGCGAGAAGCTGCTCCAGGTCGAGCAATTTCAAGCCTCCGACGCCATGGCGTGGTCGGACGGCGCGCCCCATTCCTGGGACAAGATCCGGGACCTGCTCGAAACATTGATCGAACAGCGGGTGTTGAGGCGGGTCTCGGATGCGCCCACGGGCCGCACCGTGGCGTCCTTCCCTGAGCGGTTGGGGGAGGTGCCAGCCGGGCGTGAGCCGCTCACGTTCAGCGCCCGCGACAACCGTTGCCCCGTGCTGACCGAACAGGCGTTCGGACGGGCGTTCGAGCTCTCGAACCTCGAGGTGGTCGTGCCGGTCTACCGCGTGGCGCATCCGGCGCTCGACGGTGACGGCCGGCAAGTGGGCGAGAACAACGTCGCACCGCGCACCTTGTTCCTTGATCTCCCCACCGTGCGCAAGCAGTGCCACTACGCGGGGAGCCGGTACCAGAGCGAACGCCCGATGAACGTGACCGCGATGAAGGGCATGGCGCGTCAGTGGCCGGACCTGCTCTCGCTGACCGGGCAGTTCCGCAAGGCCTTCCTCGCGCGCATGCCGCCCCGGACCCCGGGCGTGCTCACCGCGGGCGAGCTCCAAATGATGGTCGTCTGCACGCTCGCGTCGGTCGGGTACGTGCTGGTGCGGGGCACCCAACCGGTGCCGAACGGAGAGCTCGACAGCGGGCTCGCGGCCATGTTCCGGCTGATCGACGGAGTTCGCCTGGTCACCAACGACCTGGTGCGCGATGCCCCCGAGCAGCCCGTCACCGCGCAATCGATCGTGGACTATGCCGAGCGTCACGCGGTCTTCCATGGTCCGCACGGCGTGTGCGCCGGTCCGCCGGCGCTGATCAACGAATATATGCAGGTGTTGACCGGCTCGGCCCAGGCACCCATCGAGGCCCAGCCCGACATCGCAGCGCGCCTCGGCGATCTCGACGCCGCGCTCGATTACGGCCTGCTCGGGCAGCGCGTCGAATCGGTGGTCCGCTTCCTCGGCGCGACCCAGGGGCTGCTCCACGAACGGCTCCGGGCGGCGTTCGCCGGACACCTCCCGCGCACCGCGCTGCAAGAGTGCGTGGAGGCGCCCATCGATGTCGCGCATTACCCGTTGCTCCGGGACGATTTCCCACTCGCCGAGACATACCAGCGCGAGATCAAGCTCAGCCGCTGGTTGTTCGCGCGCATCGGCGAGGCGTTCCCCGGCACGCCACAGGGCGCCTCGCTGGACGAACTGGCGAAGCTGGATCCCGCCGAGCAGGCCACGAGCCAGCGGCGACTGGCCGAGCTCTTCGCGCATGGGCTGCCGGGAGACAAGGCCGTGGCGGAGCCCCTCTGCGGTGAGCTCGCTGGCGTCGCTGCCAGCGCGTTCGCCCTCGAGCGCCGGTGCCTGCGCGTCGTCGAGCGCGAGCAAGCGATGCTGAACCAGCGGCTCCGGCGCCCGGATCACCCCCTGACCGGCGCAGACCTGGCTGTGTTCACGCGGCCGCGCAATGGCCCCCCGTTGGCGGAGACCCTCGCGCGCGGCCTGGGCGTCTCGGTCACCAGCGACTCTGCCTCGACCGTGCTGGGCTACGGTGAGAGCAGCCTCACGTTGAAGGACTAGAGGGTTCGATGCATCCAGAGCTTGTCCGCCGCTTCCACGAACCGATTCGCGATGAGGCTGCGCGCCGGTATGGCCTGTCGCCCGAGCAGCTCACCGAGCTCACGGCCTTCGAGAACTTCGTCTACGAGGCGGAGAACGACGACGGCGAAGGCCTTATCTTGCGCATCTCGCACAGTACGCGGCGAACGATCGACTACACGCTGGGTGAGGTCGAGTTCGTTCGCTATCTGGCCGCCGCGCGCATTCCAATCGCCTCGCCGATCCTCTCCGAGTCGGGGCAGTTCGTGGAGCGGATCGAAGACCGCGAGCCCGGCAGCTACTTCGTCGCCACCGCGTTCGAGCGCGCGCCGGGCATCGTCTTCGACGACGCGCCTCCGCTCAAGGAGCGCTACTGGAAGCCCCCCCTGTTCCGCGACATGGGCCGGCTGTTCGCGCGGCTCCACAACCGCGCCCAGACCTACGCGCCTTCGAGCCCCAGGCTCAAGCGCCAGGAATGGCATGAGTACGACGTGGTCGACATCGACCGGTTCGCGCCCCCCGAGGAGAAGCTCGTTCGCGAGCGCACCGCGGCGATCATCGCGCGATTGAACCGGCTACCGCGAACACCGGAGAGCTACGGGCTGATCCACGCCGATCTCCACATGCACAACTTCTGCTTCGCCGAAGGGAAGATCACCGCGTTCGACTTCGACAACTGCGAGTACGCGTGGTTCGTCAAGGACATCGCGGTACTCCTCTTCTACATCGCGCGAGGCGAGGCTCGAGAGGCGCGCGACGAAGCGGTCGCTTCGTTCCTGGGGCCGTTCCTCGAAGGGTATCGGGAGCTCCGACGGATGGAGCGCGAGTGGCTCGCGGCCGTGCCGGACCTGCTCGCGCTCCAGCGCTCGATGAATTACGCGCTGTTCCACCAGTATCGCGACCCGGCCGTGCTCGACGAGAGCACGCTCGACCGGTGGGGGCGGTTCCGGCGCGACATCGAAGCGGACACACCCATCCTGCAGATTGATTTCAACGTATAACGAGCACCTCTCCAGCCTGCTGTGGAAGAAGGACCTGGCTGTGACTACCGGATATTCGAGGCCGGCGAGAAGCGTGCGTCGGCGAACGCGTCATTGCATGCACAGTCCTACGGATGGGTCCGAAGAATACTGGGTTTGACCGGGCGAAAGAGGGTGAGTGTGCGCGGTTCCCTCTGTGATGCCATGCGGTCCGTTACGGGGTGCGGCAGAATTCTGGCGTGCTGGTTACGGCCGGCAAGAATGGCAGGATGAGGGCCTTCGTAAAGGCGCTGGCTCAGACGTTGCGCTCGGTCTTGCGGAGCCGTTCGGAACTGGCTCTGGAGAATTTGGCTCTTCGCCAGCAACTCGCGGTCTTTCGCGAGAAGCGCCTATCACCGAGGCTTGCACGGGGCGATCGCCTCTTCTGGGTATTTCTCCAGCGCTTCTGGCAGGGATGGCGGCGTCCACTGTGCCTGGTGCGGCCGGCGACGGTGGTGAAGTGGCATCGGATGGGCTTTCGGCTCTTCTGGCGCTGGAAGTCCCGAAGTCGGGTGGGACGGCCTCGGGCAACCCTGGAACTGAGGGCGTTGATTCGGCGCATGGCCGAAGCCAACCCGACATGGGGGGCCCCGCGCATTCACGGGGAGTTGCTGAAGTTGGGGATGGAGGTAGGCCAGACAACGGTCGCTCGTTACATGCCCAGACCGAGAAGGGGAGCGCCGAAACCATCACCAACATGGCGGAACTTCTTGCGCTTGCATCTGGCGGAGTCCGCAGGGATGGACTTCTTTGTCATTCCGACTGCGACGTTTGGAGTGCTGTTGGGATTTGTGGTTGTGAGTCACCGGGACAGGCGAATCCTCCACCTCAATGTGACAGCGCACCCGACGGAAGAATGGACGAAGCCGCAGTTGCGAGAGGCCTTTCCCTGGGCCAGTGCTCCGAGGTACTTGCACCGAGATAGGGACAAGCTCTACTCCGAGGGCATTCGCGCCACGCTTATCCATTTGGGGATTCGCGAGGTGCCGAGTGCCGCACGGTGTCCGTGGCAGAATCCCTATGCGGAGAGAGTCATCGGCTCGATACGTAGGGAGCTGCTGGACCATGTCGTCGTCCTGAACGAAGCCCACGCTCGGCGCCTGCTGCGCGAGTACCAGCGCTACTACAACGCGAGCCGGACGCACCTGTCGCTCGGGAAAGATGCGCCTGAGACGCGTGAGGTTCAGGGCTCGGAGCACGGCGCCAAGGTGATAGAGCTACGGGAAGTCTTCGGGCTCCACCACCGGTACGAGCGCCGCGCTGCGTAGCGTCTCGGTCCTTCTACCAACACCCTCGCAGATCCGCGCATGCTGCATCAGCCCACCTGCGTTCGCAGGACGGCAGGGGAGTGTCCACACGCGGGCAGAGAGGTGTTGAGGCGTCTGAGCCGGGCGTAATTCCGACCTCCATGAAATGGAAGAGAGGACCGAGCGGCTCGTCATGCGCATCGCTCACGTCATGACGCGCGTTTTGACGCAGCTTTGACGCACTCATGACGCAGCGACCGAATTTTGGGTAGGCACAACAGGCTGCCGGTCTGTCCTCCACTTCGAGGTGCAGTTTGGAGCAGTGGCCGGGCCGAGGCGGCTGCCGGTCTGTCCTCCACTTCGAGGTGCAGTTTGGAGCAGTGGCCGGGCCGAGGCGGCTGCCGGTCTGTCCTCCACTTCGAGGTGCAGTTTGGAGCAGTGGCCGGGCCGAGGCGGCTGCCGGTCTGTCCTCCACTTCGAGGTGCAGTTTGGAGCAGTGGCCGGGCCGAGGCGGCTGCCGGTCTGTCCTCCGTGGAAACTAGAACAGGACGCCCGGGCCAAGTCAAGTCAGGAGTTCACGGGAGGAGAGGCCATGCGCTGCGCCCAGGCGTTTAGAGTTGCCCCATCTAAATACTCCTAGGCGATGAGGGCCTCTTCACCCGAACTCAGGGCTCCATCAGTAATCATGTCCTTGGCTTGGTAGGTACGTTCGCGGCGGACGGGCAAATTGGCCCCTACTTCGTCGCCGTGGCTGGACAGTGGGTGCCCGGCTCATCGCTAGCGAAGAGAGCGGTGTGGTATGTGGGTGTGCTACCGAGCCCCATTGGCTGGTTCGGTCCGATGGCGCACGGATAGGATTCTACGTATGGACATTAGACCAGGGGCGGTTCTCGAAGGGCCTGATGGGAAACTTGTTAAAATTGAGGCAATCCTGGGGCAAGGAGGCTTTGGGCAAGTCTTTGCGGGACGACTGCCAGACGGCACGCAAGTCGCCGTGAAAACTCTGCTTACCGCTGCCCTTCGGGATGATGAGCTTCGCGTGCTTCAAAACGAAGTTAAGCACGCCGTAGGTATCGAACACCCGAATGTTATTCGTTTACTCTATGTGAACGATGGTGGCTCTTCAGGGGGGAGACCACCATACTTCATCATGGAATACATCGAAGGCGGATCGCTACGGACGATGCTGGAGCGTCATCAGGAATCGGGCTCAAGATTCACTATTGATGAGCTACGGGCGCTGTATCTGCAGATTGCTGAAGGCATGTGCGCTGTGAATAAGCGAGTCGTACATCGGGACCTAAAGCCCGAAAATGTTCTTGTCGCAGCGGGGGAGGCGCAGTTGAAAATTGCCGACTTTGGGCTCGCAAAGCTCGCTGGCGCTGCGACGCGGTCGGCTTCGTTTAAGGGTTGGGGTACCCCTCCATACCAGGCCCCCGAGGCATTTGAGGATGGGCCGAACACGCCTGCGATGGATGTCTACGCTGCTGGCGTCATGTTTTTTGAGCTCGCAACACTTGAGTGGCCGATTGAGCCGAAGAGCGGGGACCGTGGTCCGCTTGCATGGCGGAACGCGCACCTTTTGACTGCGCCAAAAGACATTCGCAAGTTGCGCCCAGAAATGCCGCATGAATTGGTCCAACTTATTGCTCAGATGATGCAGAAGGATCCTGCGAGACGGCCACCTTCGTGGCTTGATGTCAAGGAGCGCCTCATCGGAGGGCGACACGTCTCAGGGGGACCTGATGTCAGTGCCCTCCTGAGCAAGGTGACGTCGACATACATTCAGGCGACCGAGAGAGAGGCACGTGCGCGTGAAGCGGCCGAACGCTCAAAAGAGCGGCAGGCGCTGCTAGAGCAGGCATTTGGCGAGCCGGTCGAGATCCTTCGAGGCTTGGTAGATGCGCTAAACAATGTCACGTCCGTAGGAAAGCTAACGCTGAGAGTTCTGGGACCTCTTCACGTTGAGGTGAAGCCTCAGTCCGGTCATGTACGGCTCATTCTAGAGGGGCAGATTATCGACGACTTAGACACCAAGTCTTCTAATGGGGTGGCCCGTGTCATAGGTAGCGCCAGGCTTGACCCTACTCCCAGTGTGAAGAACCGTGAGGAGATCTACCGAAATCAAGATAGCTTTGGGAGTTTCAGTCTTGTGTATTTTGTGTCGAGTGCGTCTGAGCGATTCGGCAGGTGGACCCAGATTCGCTTCGAGATTAATCCGTTGATGCGTGAGGTTTCGTATCCAAGGTGGTTTGCCGTTGATTTTCGGGATCTGTCGCATCAGTTGAAGGTTCTTAATGCGATGGGGAGGTATCAGCATGAGAGGTGTCCTGTTAGTGATGAGTGGTTTAAGGCGTTGCTTATTCAGATCTTGTGAGGCTGTCTCCCTGCTCGGGAGCCACGCGGTTGCGTCGGGGATTTGCTGATGAAGGAGCGCACGCTGTCTTCGTAATTTCTGGCCGCGTCGCAATCCTGGGGCAGAATGTCGATGGCCACGGCGGGTTAGAGGCTGAGGCCCTCTCGACCGATAGAACGACGTACATGGCGTCGCCCCCGTCAAATCGGACATGGTCAGTGGGGTGAATTCGCGAGCCGGAACTTGCGCTGGGAGCGCATCTTCAGCCCCATGTGCGGGGGGCACGGAGTTGTAGTCGTTGAACCAGCGGGGGGAACTGCTTGAGGACCACCTCGGCGCTATCCAGGTGGGCCAGGTGTACGTAGCCGCGCTTGAAGCTCTTCACGAAGGACTCGGCCATGCCGCTGCTTCCGGGTGAGTAGGCCGGGGTGGTGCGGATGAGGAGCCCCTGGCTGGCCCCGAATTCGCACGTCTCGTGGGCCGTGTAGGCTGTCCCGTTGTCGGTGAGCCACTCGATGGGGGCGGCGCCAGGTAGCTGCATGGGCCGAAGACTCGGCCGAGACAGTCTGAGAACCGTCTCGGAGAGTCTGCTCCGCCGACGAAATCGTAAGTACCTGGTGAAGGCTGCTCGCGTCTTCGTGTTCTCAGTTAACAGCCACAAGGTGACGAGCAGTCATCGAAAGGCTCCGGGCCGTCTCGGAGACAGGGAAGCGAAGCAACCCTGGAAGGTACGACATCGAAAGCCCGGGATTTTCAGAATCGACTGCCCGTGGTGGTTAACAGAACTGTTAACCACTCTCGGCCTCTCTCTCCCCACAAGGGGCGAAAGAGCGGTCCAGAGAGCCCAATCGGAGGCGGAGGAGAGGGGGCATCTCGCTCTGCGGAGTAGACCTCAATGGTCACGTGAAAACCGGCCAAAGAGGGTCCCTTCAAAACCGGCCAAAGGGAGAGGACCGAGACAGGAGGACTCCTACCCCGCGGACTCGGAGGTCCGCAACTCCATGGCCCCCTTGGTGCGCCAGCTGCGGGGACCGAATTGGACGACGTGGGCATGGTGCAGCAGACGGTCGAGCATGGCGGCCACGGCGGCGTTGTCCCCCAAGAGCTTCCCCCAGTCCTCCACTGGCCGGTTGGAGGTGATGAGGGTGGAAGCCTTCTCGTAGCGGCGCATGATGAGCTCGAGCAGGTCCTCGGCGGCGGTGGCCGGCAGCTTGCGCATGCCGAGGTCATCGATGATGAGCAGAGGCGCGCCGGTGAGCGCATCGAGCTTCTGGCGTCGGGTGCCTTCGAGGCTTGCTTCGGCGAGCTCCTCGAGCAGGTGGTGCGCCTCGCGGTAGAGGACGCGATGGCCCTGGGACTGGATGACGGCGCGGCCGAGGGCCTGGGCGATGTGACTCTTGCCGGTGCCTGGAGGGCCAAGGAAGAGCGCGTCCTCGCGCCGCTCCACGAAGCCGCCGGTGGCCAGCTCGAAGACGAGGCGGCGATTCATCTTCTTGTTGAAGTCGAAGTCGAAGCCGTCGAGCGTCTTGCCCGCGTCGCGGAAGGCGCCCTGCTTGAGGCGGCGTTGGATGAAGCTGTCGCTTCTGCGAGTCAACTCGTCGTTGACGAGGGCGGAGAGGAAGTCGAGTGGAGCGAGCTTCTCGGCTTGCGCCTGGAGGATGCGGGCCTCGACGGCCTGGGCCATGCCGGACAGGCGCAAGGTGGTGAGGGCGCGGGTGATTTCGACGAGATTCATGTCTCGGTGTCTCCTGGGTGAGGGGTGGGTTGAGTCAGACGGACGATGACGTCGCGGTAGTGGGTGAGCTCGCGGATGAGCGGGTCGACCTGGCGCAGGGTGACGGGAGTGGGCGTGCGTCTTTCGAGGTAGCGGCGCACGAAGCGGTAGGTGGGGACGCCCACCTCGAGAGCCACCTCGCAGGCGTCGTCCAGGGCAGCGGCGCCGTGCTTCTTCACCAGGGACAGCACGCCCAGGATGCGGCGGGTGCCCACCTCTCCTTCTCGGCGGTGCACCTCGGCGCAAAGGGCGGCGACGCCGCGTCCGGCCCTGGCGGCGCGCTCGAGAAGTTGCACGGTGGTGCGCGGCGCGTGGGAAGGCCTGTCCTCCTCGCGTGTGCGGTGGTGGCCGCGAGGGGCCCGGGTGTGCTCCCGGAGCAGTTGCCCCGTAGCGGGCAGCAGCAGGCGGACGTGGAGGCTGTCCCACTGCACGTGCAGCTTGCGGCCGATGTGTCCCGGGGGCACCGAGTAGTACGCGCCGTCCACCTCGACGTGCCCGTCCAGGTGCACCACTCGCTCACCGTAGGCGTAGTAGCGGAAGGGCTCCACGGGCAGGGCCAGCAGCCATGGGCGCTCCTCGCCGAACATGGCGGCCACCTGGCGCTTGGTGGTGCCGTGGATTCGGGTGTCCGCCCACTTCGCCTCCCACGCGTCGAGGTAGACCTGGGCGGCCTCCAGCGACTCGAAGCGCAGGCCCTTCAGCGGCGTGCGCTGCGCGTGGCCCACCGCAGACTCCACCTTCCCCTTCCTGTCCGGGTGGCGGACTCGGGCCGGCAGGGCCGTGGCCCCGTAGTGGGCCAGCACGTCCCGGAAGAGCGGATTGAGGGCCGGCTCGTAGACGTCGGGCGAAAGCACCCCCTCACGCAGGTTGTCCAGCACCACCGTGCGCGTCACGCCTCCCAGCCGCCGGAAGGCCTCCTCGTGCAACTGCGCCCACGCGCGGCTGGAGGACTTCCAGCACAACAGCCGCACTGACTTGCGGCTGTAGCCCAGCGTCATGACGAACATGCGCGTGCGCCGGTATTTCCCCGTCTCCGGGTGGCGCACCATGGGCCCCTCCCCATAGTCCACCTGCGCTTCCTCGCCCGGCGTTGTGTGGATGACGGCCTTGGCCTCCGGGCCCTGGCTGTCGCGCAACGCCCGGACGAAGCGGCGCACGCTAATGTAGCTGCCCGTGTAGCCCTGCGTGTCGACGAGCTCCTCGTAGATGGCGCGCCCGTTGCGGCCCACCTCCAGCCGCTGCCGCACCAGCTCGACGTAGGGCGCGACGATGCTCGCCGATACGTGCCGGACTCCGGCTCGGCTGCGCGGCATGGAGTCGGTGGTCCCCTCATTGGCCGGTTTTGCTCCGGCGGCCTCGGCCTCCGGCTCACTCGCCTCGGTGGTCCCCTCATTGGCCGGTTTTGACTTGCCCCACCGGCGCGGTGGACGGATGCCCACGCCCGCGGCCTTCAGGTAGCCGCTGGCCGTCTCACGGCGCACCCCCGTCGCATCCTCGATACGTCTCAGACTCCAACCCAACCGCCCCAGGGCGATGACCTGCTGCTTCTTCTCGTCGCTCAAGACGTTGCCCATCCCCCGGGCGGACTCCACGTCCTACCCGGGCGTCAACGTCTCGGCCCTCCCCATTGGCCGGTTTTCAGGGGACCTTCATTGGCTGGTTTTGGGTGACCACTGAGGGTGTCCGCAGGCAGTGTGGAGAGGTGAAATTTGGTGGGCGCTTTCTCGCGCCTGGGCCATTCGCACAGCAGCCACTGCTCGTCGCCTGGGGCCAGTCCCAGATGGTGGCGGTGGGCGGTACGGACGCGCAGGGCCGCGAAGCGTGAGCTCCGCGCACCCTTGGCGCCTTCGCGCCAACTGACCGACGTCCAGGCTGTTCGCGGCAGGCCCGCGGCCAGCTTCTCGACGGCAACGGGCTTCGCCTCGCCATAGCGGTAGCGCGTGCGCGCTGGCCCACTCATTCCCACTGGCTTCGGAGGGATGGGTGGGGGCGCGAATCCCGGAGGCCAGACGACACAGTCGCCTCGAATGCCGACAACGTACGGCAGCCCACCGCGTGTGAGTTCCTCACGGAACTCGACCTCGATTCCGTACCCCGAGTCTGCGAGGAACAGGCGCGGCTTCACTCCCTAGCCCAGCGCGCGCTCAAGCAGCCCGAGCGCGATGTCCCGCTTCGTCTCGAATCGCCTTCCAGTAACAGGCCCTTGACGTACCAGTCCATCGCCCGTCGCCGCTCCGTGCGGCCCAGGCCTGAGAACATCGACCCGAGGAAGCTCTCCAGCTCTCCCTCCAGCCGCTTCAGCTGCGTCGGCGTCATGCCTGGGGAACAGTCTGCCCGCCCTCACGCATTCTTGACGTGAGCAAGTGGTATTGATTTTCGCGTAAGAATAGGAACTGCTGCATGCCTCGGAGGGCACGAAGCGTCTGGCTAACGGATGAGCGGCGGACGGAAACGTATGAGTTCGTCGGCGACCAACTCCGGCCGCTCGCGCTGAGCGGCTTGGATAAAGGAAAACCCGTTCTCGATCTCCAGCGCCCGACGGCGTATTTTCCAGACCGGATTCGGGTCGGGTTCGGGTGGTCGCGGTACGGAAAACTCCAGGGGATACTTGTCGTTGATTTCATTGTTCATCTGCACCATCCGCATTTGGGCGTCCCAGACATCGTCGAAGAAATCCTGCCCGACGATCAAATAACTCGGGGTCATGTGGACGGTCATGGAGTCGGTCGGGTACTCGGCCTTCTCGCCGTTATAGTCGACGACCGATTCGAATACTCTGACCTCCAGAATGAAGGCATCCCGAAACGTGTCCGGTTCGAGAGCGCGGATCGTCACGATCGCTTCCCCGGCATGGGCATCGTCGGCACCGCCGGCAAGTGGCTCGAATTGAACGGAAATCCGGAAATGGGCGCGGCCGTTGCGCGCGTTGTGGAAAATCCGCTCGCCGTTCTCGCCCTCCCGCTCAAATCGGTCCTCGTCGCTGAAGCTGAAATGGCGGATCTGACAGCAATCGTAAACGTCCGTTTCGAGAACGTAGTCCTTCTCGATCAGTCCGCTCGGAAACGCCGCCGATGGAGCTCCTTCCGGGGGGCGCCTTGAGAAAGGACACAACTCCAAGAACAACCCGGCGACCCACAAACGGTAACCGAGCTGGATTCGGGACCACTCGGCCCGGCGGGCCATTCGGAACCGAAAGGTCTTCTCCATTTCACGATGGAAACGCGTTGCGGGATAGGTCTTGTGCGGATCCGCGGCGAAGAGTTTGAGCCGGCCGAGATCGAGGGTCTCGGGAGTCCCACTCCTCACGATGGGAAATGGCATGTTGATATGGTCGATGTCGATGATGCGACGGAACCCATAGCTGAATTTTGCATCGGAGAACCTGACGAATTGCGATTCCGTCGGCTGCGCGGCTGCTATTCGGAACTGTCTTTCGAGATTGGTAAGCGCTTCGATGCCGCACGTCCGGATTACGGAATCGACCAGAGGCGCATGCGCGCTCATGGCCGCAGCCAGAGCGTTTTCTGGTTCGACCGCTACTGCGGTGTCCCATTGGCCTCCCCACGCTGCGAACGGCAGGTCGGTCCTGGAGTATTTGATCTTGAAATCGCCAAACGGTCGGAGCGACGAAATGCCGGTGACGGGATCGACTGCGCCGATGAGGATGCCGTCGGCCGCATGATCCGGATTGGAGCACGGGTTATATAGATTGTTCCCGCCGTTGATCCCCGCAGCGGGATTGGCGACCAGAATCGAGGCGCGCCATTTCGCGATGAACGTCCGAAGTCCGTCGGCGATTCCCAATAGCGCTGCGCGATCATAAGCGGTCGAGCGGAACGCCGGTTCGAGCGCCGTGGCGACGATCAGGCGCTCCCGCAGAGCCGAGAATAGCACCTCGATGTAGTGTCCGGCATCCCAGATGTCGGACGTCAGTTCACGTATGCCAATGGCGTAGGGAGGCACTGTCCCGCCATCAGCGCGCGTTAACGCCGGCGTGCCGGCAGCATCGATCCAGTGCCCGGATTCGGGGGCATAACCGTATACGGATTTCTGGAAAGCGATATTCGCTTTATTGGGGTCCAGCATCATCCGAAGGGCATCGTCAAGGGCGCCCGCACGATCCTTGAGCGCCTCCAGGTTGCCTTGGGATCTCGAGATCCTCACGTTCCATTGCTCGGCGCGCGCCCCTTCATTCGCGACGCGCCATCTGAGCGCTTCGTTATACAGACCGCGCTGGTTCTCTCTTGCCAGATAACCGTAGATTTGCTCGATCTGCGCACCGATCTCCTTGAGCCATTCGTCCGTCGATCTTTCCTTCGGTCCGAACAGCCCGAACGCCTTCGCGATATCGGCGACGGAGCCCACGATCCCGATCACGGTGACGATGCTCGACGCCAGCTTTATCGCCCCGCCGATCAGGTTGTACAGTTCTTGTGCGTCGGCCTCACTGTATTTGAGAAATCTCAAGCCCTTGCTGATCGCCTTGAATTCGTCTTTGCTAGGCTTGAAAAATTCTCCGAGGTCGATGTCGCCGTCACTGCTCCCGCCCTTCTTGAGGAGCGGCTTGTAGTTGACTCGGGCCATTCTTTCCGTCTCGAATATCGGGTCTCCCGGCTGAAAATGGGAGATCTCGACGCTCTCCGCCCTGAAGCCTCTGCGCATGATGGGATAACCTCCTTTAGGAATTTGAGACGGCACTCTTCAGTCTACGGGCACTGGGGCCCGCACGTGTGCATCGCGCCAATCCTGCCGCTAGAGTCACTCGTTGGCACGAAACAGCACTTGGGCTGGGAGCCTCCAGAACCGCCATGAGGAGGTTGGCTTCCTTCTGACTCATAACCGCAAATCCCGTTGTCATATACCTTTCCCGTAAAGCACTGATTATTCCCGCATGGGCGTTCCCCGATATGTCCACATGAATAGCAAAAGCCACCCCCGCACTGGCCAATCAGACAGGAATTAGCCCTGAATCTGCAGCAGGGAAGATGAGGAAAGCCACAGGCCTCACAGATGCGCTTTGGATTGCAAACCGAGTAGATACAAGTGCCATCGGACAAGCACGGTTGGTTCACTCTTCCTGCCGGGACACAGGTTGCACCGGTTGCAGGGTGAGGAGCGGACTCTCCTCTGCATCGTGGATAGTTTTCGCAAACACGTTGCCCCACCTCGCCGCACGCGACACATGTGCCGTTGGGGTCCTCCACCAACTTGTCGGCGCACGCGCGCCCACGGGGGCAGCCAGGTTGCCCTTCCAGCCCACAGGCACGACACGTCCCTCGCTCGAAGTGAGAATCTGGCGTGAAATCACAATAGAGCGAAGGAGAGAGACAACTGGCTTGAGCGATCCCTGGCTGCGGTCCGCAACAAGCGTCTTCGGCACGAAGCCCGCAATTTGCCTGACAGCGCCTGGTTTCAGGAACGCATGCCGAGTCGGCACACATTTCGCGCACCATGGGACCAGTCGGGACATAGACTTTTCCATCACTCGTCCATCGAGGTGCACGGGTTTCGGGCCCATCGCAACACACCTGGCCTGCAGCTCCACAGGGCGCCTGGCACGTTTCGCTTACCAAATCACAACCGAGCCCGGATTTGCAATTAACGAGTTGCTCCGACGAGGCTGAACCCGAGAGTGCTCCCCTTGGACGGCAACACCTCTCTCCCGGGCCTCCACAGCGAGACAGCAAGTCCGGGCCATTGAAGCGTCGAAGCACATCAGGTTGGGCCGATGCTGACATTGAAAGGAACCACGCAACGATAGCAGCAAGCGAATACACTCGAGAGAAGAGAACCATAGAGGCTCCTGTGCGCCGCAGCGGCAGCAGCCAACTTCCTATATCCACATGTGCGGTAGTGAGGGCATCAGCCGAGAACAGGTCTTCGTTCAACCGAGGGAAACCTAGCGTGGGCGGCAACCACCATTATCGTTGGCGACAGCAGGACTTTCACTGCGCTTGGTCGCATGGAGGCATCTGACTGATTCCCAGTCGACCCTTCCCTGTCACGATGGAAAGTATCGAATAGTATCTGCGTGCTCTGGGGCTCGTTCTTACGGCGCTTCACCACATAGTTGAAGATGGGCCACACCACTGCGGCCACGCGGTCTTCTCTTTCGTGGCTGCCCTCCGCCCCGGTGAACTTCGCAAGCGGCTCCTCACGCTTGTCGGGTTAGGGGTTCCTTCGTACATCGCAAGCGCGGTACCGATCGTGACCTCCGATGCTCCCTCGTGAATCGCGCCGCCAAGACTGACCCACTGCGCGCCCTGCCAGCGATAGACCCACGCGAGGGCGGCGGTCGGGTCGTCTACCGCATCTTGCGAGAAGGAGACCAGCGGGGCGCCGGACGCGTCCATCACGAATGAGAAGCTGCCGTATCGAAAGACTTCGCGTTCATTGATCTTGCCCCCACCAAGTGGGCGCCACATCGTCCCGTCCCAGTGGCTGACGTGCAGGGCGGTACGGGAGCGCCCTCCCATCCCAACAGCCGTGATGTCCATCAACGCGACGTAGGCTGTTCCGGAGGAGGCCGCTCGGATTCTTGGCGCCCAATGGTTGTTGTCCTCGGCGTGGATGCGCAGCACTGGCGCGGAGGCGGTCCAGGTCGGAACCACCCAGACGCTGGAGGTTTCAATGGGGCCCACGCGGTTTCCCGCCAGGTCCGTCAGCCCATTGTCCTGGGCGAGGAGATGATAGCGGGACGGAAGCTCCAACCTTGCCTGCGCCTGGAGCGTCAACGCGTGGCCATCCTCGGAGAGATGGGCGCTGTCCGCGGGGAGGCCGTCCCAGGCGAAGAGCCCCGGCCGTACGTTCGCGGGGTGGAGGGGCTCCGAGAAGCTCAGCGTCATTCGCAGGTCGCGGCCGGCCACGGCGCCGCCGTCTTCAGGCGTGCGGCTGACCAGCAACGGTGCGGTGCGGTCCACGATGACCGTGCGGGGGGCACTCGTGAAGGTCCGTCCCTCGGAGATGGCGCGCGCCTTCAGACGGTAGGAGCCTTCCGAGTGGCCCGTGCTGTCCCAGGTGAAAATGTGCGGTGCCGAATCCGTGGTGGCGACGACGGCGTCATCGACGAGCAGCTCGATGCGCTCGGCGTCCCCTTCGGAAACGCTCACGCGCACGCTGTGCTGGCTATTCGTGTAAAGGGGGGCCGAGGCGCCATCGACCGTGACGACCAGGTTCGCGCCCGGGGACTGGGGGGGAGCGGGTCAGGTGACTCTGAAGCCGGGCAGCCTGTTGACAGCGCAAGGAGCGCGAGCATCGGACGCAGTCGCATCGGGGGGCTCCAGGGGAAGTGGGGGCCGCTCCGGGGCGAGCGGTGTCGCTCTGGCGCGCGCGCCTGCTGGAAATTCAAACGCCATCGCGCCACAGGTTGGGCCGGCTCGCGAACAGCTCCGTCATCCAGTCGATGAAGATGCGCGCCCCGGCGCCCAGCTGGCGCGCGGGCGGATAGACAAGGAAGAGGGGCCAGGGTTCGGGTCTCCAACCGTCCAACACCCACACCAGCTCGCCGGATGAGAGGTAGGGCTCCGATAACGCGGATGCGCGGATGCGTGGAGGCGCTGTCGCCAGCACACCCTCGGTACCCGCCGGAGGCACGGTGAGGGCACGGAGGAAGGCACGGAACTCCATGATGTTGGAAGCGTCGGCCTGTTGGCTGGCGAAGAAGGCGTCGAGGTAGAACTCCACGCCCGCCAGCTGCCGGTTGGAGGTGCCCTGAAACTGGAGCACCTGGTGGGAGAGGCCCGGCACCGCCAGGCGGTTCCAATTCACCTGGAGCTTCTCGGTGAGCTGCGTGGGGTTGAAGAGGCACTCCATGGCCTCGCCGGTGAGGACATTCACGAGGAGGCAGCGAGGAGGACGGGCGAGGCCGGCAGCGATGGACACGTGGGGCCCGCCTTTCAGTACGCCGGCATGGGGGAGAAGCTGCGGGAGGCGGCGTCCCTCTCGGCGCGCGCCGTGGCCTGGGCAAGCACCTCTCCGTCCACCTGCACGCTGACGAGGACGGGCGCGCTGGGAGGCGAGGCCGGCTGCGAGGAGCGCACCTCGGGCTGGGGCAGCGAGGCCTGGAGGGCCGCCACCGCCGGCATGGACGAGGCCCCCAGGGGCCAGTCCACTGGCGAGGTGGGCGAGGTGTCGTAGCTCGGCGTAACAGGTCCTCCGGAGTTCGGCGAACCCGGTCGGGGTGAGTTCGGCCAAACCGGTCCGCACCGGTTCGGCCAAACCGGTCCACTCGGGTGTCCCGCCGACAGGCCACGCTGCCCTCCCTGGGAAAGGGAAGTGGCGTGAGTAACCGGAGAGTGGAGATGGACCGGCTGCAGGAATTGGTGCGGTTGCACCGCCTGGGCACGCCTGCGCGGCAAGTGGCCCGGGTGCTGCGCATGGGTGTGGATGTGGAGCGCAGCTACCGGCGCGTGCTGGAGGCGGCGGGGCTGCTGCAGGGCGACGTGCAGGTGCTACCCGAGCTCGAAGGTACTCAAGGCCGCGGTGCTGGCGGCGCGACCCGCAGCCCCGCCAGCGCCCCAGCAGACGTCCAGCCTGGAGGCGCACCGCGCGCAGGTGGAAGCGTGGGTGGCCAAGGGCCTGCAGCCGCAGGCCATCTTCACCCGGCTGCAGATGGAGGCAGGGGTGCCGGTAGGCAGCCTCTCGGCCGTCAAACGCCTGGTGGGTAGCGTGCGTCGGGCCCAGGGCGTGAGTGAAGAGGACGTCGCCATCCCGGTGGAGACGGCCCCGGGTGAGGTGGCGCAGGTGGACTTCGGCGAGGTGGGCCGGCTGTACGACGCGGACGCGGGGGTGCTCCGGCGCGCCTGGGTGTTCGTCATGGTGCCCGGCTACAGCCGCCACCTCTTCGCCACGCTGGTGTTCGACCAGCGCGTGGAGACGTGGCTGCGCTGTCACGAGGCCGCCTTCGCGTACTTCGGCGGCGTGCCCCATTGCATCGTGCCCGACAACCTCAAGGCGGCGGTGGTGCGCACGGCCTTTGGGGTGGACGGGGAAAGAGCCCTGCAGCGCAGCTATCGCGCGCTGGCGCGTCACTACGGCTTCATCGTCGACCCGGCCCCACCCCGTGCCCCTGAAAAGAAGGGCAAGGTGGAGGCAGGCGTGCGCTACGTGAAGGGCAACTTCTTCGCCGGGCGGGCCGGAGAGGACGCGCGCGAGTGCGAGGCCGCCCTGCAGCGCTGGCTGCGGGACGTGGCGTCGGTGCGCGTGCACGGCACGACGGGGCGTCAGCCGCGCCTCCTCTTCCAGGAGGCAGAGGCCTCGGCGCTGCGTGCGCTGCCGGCAGCCGCGTGGGCGCCCGAGGTGTGGCACGAGGCCCGCGTGCACCGCGATGCCCACGTCATGTACGGCCGACGGCTGTACTCGGTGCCTTGGCGTCTCATCGGCCAGCCCGTCTGGCTATGCGTCACGGCCCACGACGTGCGCGTGTACGCCCAGGACGAGCGCGTGGCCACCCACCCCCTGCGCGGCGAGGGCCACCGCAGTACCGTGGAAACCCACCTGCCCGAGGCGCGCGCAGCCCTGCGCCACCGCAGCCGCAGCCACTGGGAGACGCGGGCGGCCCGGCTGGGCCCCCACACCGAGGCGTACGTGCGCGCCGTCTTCGACGCGGATGACGTCCTCAGCCAGCTGCGCTGCGTGCAGGCCATGGTGGTGCACCTGGAGGGCTTTCCGCGCGAGCGAGCCGAGGCCGCGTGCCGCCGGGCGCTGCACTTCGGCAACCTGCGCTACCAGGGCCTCAAGGACATCCTGCGCCGCGGCCTGGACTTGCAGCCGTTACCCCAGGACGGGCACCTGGCCCTCGCCACGCCCGCCGCCACTGCTACGCCGCCGGCTCCCCGCTACGCGCGCGACGTGCGCACGCTGCTGCTGCGCTAGCGCTGCCCCCTCGCTGTCCCCGCAGTCCCACCCCGCTCAAGGAGTGTCCCCCCGCATGAGTACCTATGACGAGCTCGTCCCCGTGTTGAAGAAGCTGCGCCTGTCCGGGCTGCTGCAGTCCCTCGAGGTGCGCTGCCGCGAGGCGGCCGACGCCAACTTGTCGCTGACGGAATTCCTCTACCGACTGCTGGCCGACGAGGTGGAGCGGCGCGACGGCAAGCAGTTGGACGTGCGCATGCGCCGTGCCGCCTTCGAACGACCCAGCACATTGGAGGACTTCGACTTCTCCTTCAACACCTCCGTCCCGCGTACCAAGGTGCTGGAGCTGGGCACCTGCACCTTTGTCGAGCGGCACGAGAACGTGCTGGTAGTGGGCCCGGCGGGCGTCGGCAAGAGTCACCTCGCCCAGGCGCTGGGCCAGCGAGCCTGTCGCGCCGGCCACGCCGTCCTCTACGTGAGCGCCCACGACCTGCTCACGCAGCTGCGCGCCTCACGCGCCGACAACAGCTACGAGCGTCGCCTCCTGCGCTTCACCACGCCAGCCCTGCTCATCGTCGACGACCTGGGACTGCGGCCCCTCACGGGAGAGGAGGGCATCGACTTGTACGAGATTGTCCGCCGTCGCTACGAGCGTGCGGCCACTTGCATCACTTCCAATCGCGCCCTGGAGGAGTGGCCGCCGCTGTTTGGTGACGCACTGCTGGCCAGCGCCGCCATGGACCGGCTGCTGCACCACTCCCATGTCCTCACCATCGAGGGTGACAGCTACCGCAACCCACCGCTCGCCAAGCGCACCCGCGCACCGCGCGCGGCCCAGGTCGAGACTGCCGCACGCTGACACCTGGCGGAGCCCCCGCCGGACCGGTTTGGCCGAACCCGCGCGACCCACGCCGTCGCGCTTCCCGGGCACCTCACGTCCGGACCTCATTGGCCGGACCGAACAGCGACCTGATTAGCCGAGCCTTGACACCTGGCGGTGGGGACGGGGCACGGGGCGTACTCGCTGGCGCAAGGCAAGTACGAGCAGGCCACGCGCGAGCTGGCGCCGGCCGCGCTGGCGGTGGCGGTGTACGCCGGGGGCAAGGGCGCTCGGGCCCTGGTGGAGTCGCGCGGCGGGCTGCGGCGCCTCCAGATGCCGGCGCTCGACGTGGCCGGCATGAAGGCGCTGATGGCGCGCCTGGAGGAGCAGCTCGGCATCGCCGCCGCGCGCGACTTGTTGCGCTACCTCCAGGCGAGCCGCGAGGGCGCGCTGGTGGCCGCCGAGTGGGGCGAGGCGGGCCTGCTGGCGCTGTACGAGGCGCGCGGAAACCCCGCGAAGGCGCAGGCGGTGCTGATGGAGGCGGCGAGCCGCGAGTCCGCTAAGCCCGTGGCCTCAAGGGGCTCGGCGGGGAAGCGGTCCGACAACCTGGACCTCTTCGAGAGGGAAGCCGAGGTGTCCGCCGCGGAGTCGCAGGCGGCGAGCCGCGAGTCCTCTAAGGCTGCAACGACGAGGGAAGGGGTGAATCGCGAGCCCGCCCGCTCTTCGGCAAGAAGGCTGCAATTCGACAACCTGGACCTCTTCGCCCAGGACGCCAAAGTAGGTGCTGCGGAGGCCGCGAAGGCGAAGCTGTTCCTGGCGGAGTTGGAGTCCTCGGGGCCCCGTCTCCCGAAGGACGTGAAGCTGCTGAAGGAGATGGCGCCCAAGCTGAACGAGCCACCTCCGGGAGTCGAGAAGGGGGCGCCGCTTTGGCAGGAGTACGTCGCCTACCGCAAGAGGCGGCTGAAGGAGATTCAGGATGGCGAGGCTGTCAAGGGCCCCCTGAAGTGGGAGGGCTACGGGGGGATGCGCGCCTACTATGCTCGGGGCATGGCCTTCGAGCGGACCATGGTCGCCATCCTGAAGGCGGACGCTGCGTTGCCCCGCGCGCAGCGGCGCTGGCTCGGTGACTTCGAACAGCCGCGCATTGAGACGCACGTGGGCGTGTCGAAGGTAGACTTCCGGTACGCCGACGTCCTCGTCATCGAGGCGCGCCCCCCTCCAGGGCAGCCACCTCGGGTGGAGACGTTCAGCTTCAAGAGCCGAAATCTCGCTGTTCTGGACGAGGATACGCTGCCTGTGCAGTTGAACACGGACGCTAGTAACGCGATGAAGTACTACGGTGGAACGCTGAAGATTCTTCGGGACGGTATGCGACAGCAGGCGGATGTTCGGCGGGTGCGCCTTGTCTATGAGGGCGGGGAGCTACTGCCCCCAAAACGAGTAGTGCTGAACAACGCGGTGGACGCGACGCAGAGCAACGTCAAGGGTGTGGAGGTGCTGTTCCAATGAAAGTGCTGACTCTGCGTGACCTGAGCAAGGTGGATAGCCTGCGCTTCACCTTTGCTGGAGCCTACGAGCCGAGGAATGGGCTGGAGCGCGAAGTGGAGCCCTTCCTTGATGCCCTCGAAGAATGCGCCGACGGGTGGATGCCGAACCTCGTCAAGACGGGCCGGAAGCGGAAATACTCCCGAGAGGCTGTGAGGCAAGCGCTGGAGGAGCGGCGCAATGAGTACGGAACGATCATCGGGCTTTTCCGTTCGGAGAACCCCAGTGTGTCGTTAGTGCTTAATCTCGGGCCGGTGGGCGAACAGTCCAAATTGAGGGTTAGCCTCAGTGCGCAGCCACTCTCCTTCTTTGACAAGGTGGAGACATGTGGCGGCTTTGTGGCAGCGGCCCGTGCTTGGGCTTCCCGGTACCCCTCGGAGTACGCCGCAGCGCACAGCCTAGCCGACCTGGAACTTGCGGATTCTCCCGCCTTCGGTCGTGACGATGCGACATGGAAGAGGGACGGGTTCGACAAGATTTATGAGCTGTTCTGGTTGAACATCTTCGGCCCAAAGCTGGTGGAGTCTGTAGGCCGAGAGCGGATGCTGACGACGCCTGCGCATCTTGTGGAGGAACTTCCCAATGGTTCCGTCCTCCTGGTGTTGCGGCCTACTGCCGCCGACTTCGACAGTGAGGAGGCGCGTGTCGCGCAGGCTCGCGCCCATGTCCACCTCCGGCCGGACCTCGACTTCGACACAGTGCTGAGCGCGCTGAGGGAGCGCAGTGCTGCATTCGTTCCCGTCGAACCGCGCTTCCACCCGGACGTGGCGCCGTTCCTCATGAGGATGCCGGACGAGTTCGCCATCAGCGAGCGACAAAGGAAGATTGCCGAGCTCAACGCCTTCCGCCCTCCTGTGCCAGAGGAGTGGCTCCCGGTCGCCCATCCCTCGGACGTGGCGAATCCGGATCGCGTCCTCGAGTCCTACGGAGACTTGTCCGAAGGTCTCGTGGCTGTGCTTCATACGGATGTGCCCTCCATCATGGAGGAGACGCCTGAGTCTCTGACGGACCTCGACTTCCACTTCTGGAAGACGCACTTCCCCGAGCGCTACACGCGCGACGTCCTCGACGGACACACCATACCGGCGTTAGGCGCCTACCTGGGGGACGTGCTGGTGCGGCGGTTGGGAGGGACGTGGGTGTTGCGGCAGAAGATGGAAGAGTCCCAGGTGCGCGTGGGCAAGCGCGTCTGGCTGCCCTTCCTCCGGGCCCGCCGGTACATGCAGTCCCGCCAGTCGCTGCTGGACTACTCGCTCACGCAGTTCTTCCATGAGGTGGAGCGGTACCGGTCCTGACTTGGTGCCAATGCTCCTCGCGCGCCAGGCGGCAGTGGCTGGCGCGCAGTTGCAGTGCGTATGGTAGACTCCCGTGTGGTGTCAGTCCGACCGCTCCTGAGCTCTTCTCCGCCCATCGGTGTCCCCGTATCCGTCAACGTAGTGGTGATGGTTGCAGGGGAGTGTCGACCACTCGTCTTGACGCACTGTCTGGCGCGGCCTCGATGCGATAATTATGCAGCAGCCTCGTCTAGGGTAGGCACAGTGAATGTGACGCGATAGAACCGGCCATTCAGCCTCCGTCTGAGGTAGTGCCATTGATAGGGGCTGTGTCGTGTTTTTTTGAGGTGTGCCGCTGAATCATTGCGGCGCCTCGTTGTCGCAACTTAGCACGACGCTTCCCGAATACCTCGACTAGCACTTCTTCCAGCAATGGAATGGCTTCCAATATGTCACTCCTACTCAACTCGGCTCCGCTGTGGCTGCCCGCGTTTCCGAGCCATTTGATTGCCATTAAGAGGTGGCCAAGTTCGGGCTCGCGCGTCTGGTAGTCTTCGATGCGATGGTGAAGCTTTTTTTGTGGAATGCTGGCGTGGTCCAGCAGAAGTTCTATGCTGGCTCGGATTCGATTTGCACATGCTCCAGGATCACTCCAGAAGATACGCCAAGCTTGGTGTAGTGCTGCCGATATTTCAGGTGTACATTCTTCCGGAAGGGGCAGAATGGGCAGTTCTGGAGTGAAGAAATCAGGGCGATAGTTGGTAATGTAGAATGGGCCAAAGATCTGCTCGGTATCTGGATCGTCGTACTTGCCGCGCGACACGTCGTAGGTTCCGCAAGCCATTACCGGTGAACTGCAGTTCGGCTCCGTGCAGAGGAAAATAGCCGTAAAGTACCCCTGCTCGTTGTCCGGTTCCCATGCATCGATGTGGTGAGAGTCCTCGGAGTCTTTCGACTCGCGCTGCTTCAGCGCCGCCTTATCGAGCGCCAGCTTTCCTTGGTTACACTGAGGGCATCGCCCAAATGGACCTGATTCCATCGTAAAGGTCTCTGGCCACGACTTCGCTTCGAAGTTCATGGTCTAGGAGTATGCCAGAAGGGTGATGCGAGGAGTCCTCCACCCTCTTCTTCCCTGGGACGCCCGAGACACCTCTCAGAGGAAGAGCCTTCCCCTCGCGGGGCGCCTACCGGCCCTCGCCTACCTTTGTGGTATCCACCCACATGGGCCAGAGAGGTACCGGAACTACCGGCTGGGACATAGCCGCTGTCTTCACCCAGCGCACGCGCGGCCCCCGGGTCAAGATAACCCCTTGCGGTGCGCCCCTATAGTTCGTCCGCAGTCTACTGCATTGCAACCATGGAGTGGTATAATAGACCACGGAGTTGTACGGACTGCTGTTGTGCTCGGGGGAGGATCATGGAGAGGCCCAAGCTGTTTCCGCTTAGGGATATCGATGCATTTGGCTCAGTAGAGATCCAGGATGCCATTGATGTGGCGCCTGAACTGTTTGGCTTCCGAGATGCTGTTGGCACTATCATTCAAGCGATTCATGGTCTGCCGGAGGCACTCGATTGCGAACTGCGCCAGATCGAAGTGTATCTGGGGCGCGCTGGGGGCGCTGCGGAGTTGCTCAAGAATCGATGGAAGGTCCGCCTCAAGAGTTTTGATTCTGCACCCTCCACACATGCCATGGCCCTATTTCGAAGCTCAACAGCTCGATTGAGAAGAGGAGGGTGGGAACGGGCAGCACATCGAATCATTGGGGCATTGAAACGCAACAGCGCTCTGTGCTGTGCTAATGCGGTGGCAGGAAGCAATGGGGCATGGCCCGCAGCTCGCCAGACGACCATTTATCTAGTTGCGCGTAAGAAGCCAGGCAGGGCTGGTGAGATCAGTGATGCGTCAGTGAATCGGGCGATTCGCGAGTTGATGGATGAACGGGACATTGATTCGGACGCTCTCGTTGAAGCCGGACGGCTTATCCCGAACAGATTTGCCACGCTTGACCTTGAGGTTGCAGAAGTTCCTAGATTTGATTTGGAGCCGGAATCAAATGCTCTTGCTTGCCGAGAGTCGGACTGTGACTATCCTGCGCGACCAGGCAACTTTGGGTTTTGTGGCTACCATCGCCGTGTTTCGTCAGAGCAAAAATGCAGGGAGCCGGGCTGCAGATTTGCGCCGCATCCCCGGAACTATGGTTTCTGCAGACGACATCGGTGAGTGCCACCGGGTGCCGGAGGCGGCATTCTCTCACGCTCCTGGTGGCCCGAAACGTTAGGACACGTCACCAACCTGGGAGACATTCTGTCGCGGCGGCTGAGCGGGACGTGGGTGCTGCGGCAGAAGCTGGAGAAGTCCCAGGTGCGCGTTGGGAAGCGCGTCTGGCTGCCCTTCCTCCGCGCGCGCCGGTACATGCAGTCGCGCGAGTCGCTGTTGGAGTACTCGCTCACCCAGTTCTTCCATGAGGTGGAGCGGCATCGTGAGTAACCGGAAATTCGACATGTGGGCAGTGGTGGGTGTTGACTGGTGCGCTGATTGCGGCGTGGTCACTCGCGTGGGGTATGATGACGTTAGGGGTAGGCTCAGCTAGTCAACTTACCGAGTTCTGCCTCGGTTCCTGGTGCGCTTGAGTCTCCGTCAATAGGTCTGCCTTCTTAGCGCAGCGCTCGCTCGGCATCATGGATGGGGCTGCGGACTAGATGCTCTCATGACGCAGCGAGCAAGTTGTTGACAGGTGCTGTTCTCTGAACGATCCCAGTACCATGTCGCGAAACCTTTCGAGTAGGCTTACTAAATGAAAAGGCGAGTTTGGATTCTCGGTGCAGGTTTCAGCAAGCCCCTTGGGGGGGCCACTGCTGCCCGAGTTGATGCGCTTTGAGGTTCGGAACCACCTCGAGGCTTCTTACCCAAAGAAGGTCTATAAAAAGCTGGATGCCAGCCGGTACGATCTCGTATTGGATCTCTACGGATACGGGTGTCGCTTTAGAGACGGGCGCAAGCCAGTTGCCTCCTTTGCGGACATTGTCGGCGAGCTTATTTGGAGTGATGCGGAGGAGTTCCTTGAGTATCTGGATGTTGCTGCCGCAGGTGGGCCCAACTCCGCCGCCTTCAAGCGGCTCGCTTACATCATCTCGATGTGGTTTCACCCGATGCATGGTCCACATCCTTTGGTCACAAAGGAGGATGCCTTTGCGTTGTCTGGGGCTGCCAAGCGTCTGATTGCAGGATCCTGTTCTGCGTTTCTGTCAAATGTGAATGTGGATACCGAGCGCTGGGAGCCGTTTGTTAAATGGGCAGAGCAGCTCGGGGGAAATGATACGGTCATTACGTTTAATTATGATTGCGTGCCTGAGATGCTTGGCGCACGTTCGAAAACGATCAGAGTCGTAGGGCTAGGAGAGGGTAGGGCGAGCCAGAGTCCCGCGGCCAGATTGCTGAAGCTGCATGGTAGCGTGGACTGGAAAGTGGTTCGTCAAGGGCCAGGCCCCTTTACCGAGCAGCCTACTGGTGATGAAATTGTTTCTGTTGAAACAGGCATGGCTCCCGATTTCTCACTCGTGTGTGAGGATCATGAGTTGGCCATTGCTAGCCCAGGTCCGCTCAAGAGGGCTGTCTCGGCTGGTTGGCTTGCTCAGCTTTGGGACCTTGCCATTGAGTCTATTCGAGAGGCCGATGCCATTGTTTTTATTGGTTATCGGTTTCCTCCTTCAGATAGCAGTGCCCGAGAGCGACTGTTGGGGGCTATCAGGAGAAACGGCAGCCCATATCTTGCTGTGCATACGGTGCTCGGCCCTGACTCACCGGATCAGCGACGCCTCAAGCAGCTCCTGCGCTTCTCTTTGGCAGACCGCCTGCAGCAGCCTATTGGCAAGCGCCCGGAATCGGCCTCAACAGTAGTTCCGAGTTACACTTTTATTGATCATCCACTTTATGGGCAGGATTTCTTGTCGGTGTTCCTAATGAGCTGGGTTACAGATGCATGGCGGGTGCAGCCGGTCTGATTCCGTCGAGCCTCGCGCGTTGAACGTGCGTGAGGTGGTGGAACTGAGAGGGGAGCAGAGTAGCAAACTGGATGCGTGCTTCCGTACGACCGAGGACCCGCATGCTTTGCTATAGGTGTCAGTTGGAGTTACTTGGCAGATGTCTGAGGACGGCACGGATCCGGTGCGTCGCCGTAACGGTTACTACGGCGACCTGTCCGAGAGCCTCGTGCCGGCACTGCACACCAAAGCGCCCAACATTTTTCGACGAGGCGCCCGAGGCCCTCACCGCTCACGGACCTCGACTTCTACTTCTGGAGGGAAGACTTCCCCGAACGGTACGAGCGGCACCTCATCGATGGACACACCGCACCGGCGCTCGGAGTCTGTCTGGGAGATGTGCTAGTGCGGCGGTTGGGCGGGACATGGGTGCTGCGGCAGAAGATGGAAGAGTCCCAGGTGCGGGTGGGCAAGCGCGTCTGGCTACCCTTCCTCCGCGCCCGCCGGTACATGCAGTCCTGCCAGTCGCTGCTGGACTACTCGCTCACGCAGTTCTTCCACGAGGTGGAGCGGTACCGGCCTTGACTGCGGCTTCCTCCCTGCGCGCGCCAGGCGGTATTGGCTGGCGCGCACTTCTCATTGTGGCAGGCGACAGTGGTCAGGGTGAAGTGCAGCCTGGCTGAGTTGCTCCCGGCTGCGTGAGTCGCGCACTTAGAAGGCGTATCAAAATGGTTTTGGGGAGAAGCGAAGTGGGCCTCCGAGTTCATCGAAACCATCCTTGAAGACTGGTCTGGTCAGCCTGTCGGCTGCATGTTCATGATCGACAAAGGCCGAATCTGCCGGGCGTATGAAGCGGACCTTCCGCCTTTCTACGGGCCGCCAGCCAGACTCAATTCAGACAGTGGCATTCCGTGGTATGTACCCCTGATGGTCAACAAGATTCGGGGCTTCGGATTTCGACTGCACATAGAACGGATAAGACGATGAGGGAAGTCGACTTCAGTCAACTCAAGGCCGATGACGAATTTCTGTCGGACCTCGGAGCGGACGTGTGGCTCATGGATAATCATCGCTGGGCATTCCTCGTTTGGACGCGCTTCGGCCGTGAGCGCGGGATCGAACGCTTTTCACTAATCCATGCTGACCACCATTGGGATGGTGTCAATGACTTTTATGAACGCGAGGAAGAGCGAGCCAGACTTCTAGCCGCCGACCTCGTGGAGATCGAGGCGATGGTTCGCAACAAAGAGTTCATTCAGTTTGACTCGTTTATCGCGCCAGCCGTGATCCGAAAGCTCGTGACAGAGGTGCACTTCTTTTGCAGGCAGACGGACACTGAGGTGGGCCTTGATGAACAGCTGCTCATCGCCACAGGAGCCCGCCAATACGTTCACAACGACCCCGGCCAGCTTGCCTCGGTCCGGTTCGAAGATCCCATAATCTTCGACCTTTGCCTTGACTTGTTCAATCGAACGAACAAGTGGGCAACCGGGGATCTCTGGACCGACGACGAGATTGATGGCTTTCTTCAGAATGTTCGCCCCGTCATCGAACGTGCTGACCTTGTAACGGTGTCGCTTTCATTTGACTACTCGGGTACCGCCGCCGATACGCGTCACCTCGCCGGGCTCGTTGTTCCACGAATAGTGCAATGGCGGTCCACGCACAATTGCTGACGAATCTGAACTAATTCCACTCGGTCACTTTCAGAATGCGTGAGGGTGGGCGGACTGTTCCCTAGGCATGACGCCAACACAGTTGAAGCGGTTGGAGGGAGAGCTGGAGAGCTTCCTTTACAACGCCTAACGAAAGTGCGGACCGGACTGGTCAGTAGCAAGGGCCGTCTCCAGCTTGAGGAGCATGGTCCGCGAACTCGTTCCCGACGCCTTCTGGCAGCGCGTGGCGCCGCTGCTGCCTCCGCCTCGGCCCAAGAAGAAGCTGGGTCGTCCTCGTGCGGACGACAGGGCGGCGCTTGAGGCCATCGTCTTCGTGCTTCGAAGCGGCATCCCGTGGGAGATGCTGCCTCGCAAGCAGCTCGGCCTGTCAGGCATGACGGCCTGGCGCAGGTTGGAGGAGTGGACCCGGGCCGGCGTGTGGGAAAAGCTCCAGGAGAGGCTACTGGATGAGTTGGGGCTTCGCGGCAAGGTGGACTTCTCCCGCGCCTCCATCGACTCCTCGTCCGTGCGGGCGTCAAAAAGGGGGCCCTCACGGGCCCAAGCCCGACGGATAGAGCGAAGGCGGGTAGCAAGCATCATCTTCTCGTAGAGGCCCACGGCCTGCCTTTCACCGAGTCGGTGACAGCAGCCAACGTGCACGACACGCACGAACTCTTCCCGCTCGTCGACTCCGTGCCCGCAGTGCGGATGCCTTCTGGGCAGCGCCGCTTTCGCCCGGCAAAACTCCACGGCGACAAGGCGTACGCCTCCAGGAAGAACCGGAGCGGGCTTCGCCTGCGCGGCATCGCCGCTCGCATCGCACGTCCGGGGGTTGAGTCCAAGGAGCGGTTGGGCCGCTACCGTTGGGTGGTGGAGCGCACCTTGGCGTGGAAGAACCAACTGCGCCGCCTTCGTGTCCGCGACGAGCGCAGGGATGATGTTCACTTCGGCTTCCTCGTCCTTGGCTGCTGCATCATGCTCCTCCGTCGCCTCTGTCCTGGTAAAGGGTGAGCAGCGCCCAGCGGAAGTCAGAGGCATCGAACACACTGCCGTTCAGCTCGCTCTGGACCCTCTTGGGTATTTGGCATTCCCCGCGCGGCATGGAGGAACTGCCGCTCATCGTGGGCGCAGTAGCGAGTGAGCCTGCCCCCGATTCCGTAGACACCCAAGATCTGATGGAAAGGGTGTCCAATGTCGGCGAGTGACGCGAAGCAGAAGAAGCTCCGGAGGTCGCGCCGGAAGTTCAAGGACGGCGCGGTGAAGCTGGTGCTGGACGAGGGGCTCAGGCGATAACTGCCGGCGGTTTTTCTGGCGGCGTTCGCGTCATCCACGCGCGGCGTGGAGCTACCGCTGTCGTGGCGGTGCGTTCGCGTTGTCCATGTCCGAGACGATCAGCCACGGCCCACCGGGTGCACGACGCAGGGTGAGGGTGAATTTTCCCGTGTCGTCGGCTCTATTGCCGTAACCGTATGCGCCGATGATGTAGCCGCTGGTGCTTTCGGTGGCAAACGCAAGCGCACGTAGCTGCAATGGACCGCCTCCTTGGCCCTCATAGGCGGCCCGGATGGCCGCACGACCACGGACAGGCGGGCGATTGCTCTGTAGTACGAACCCATCCTCCGCGAACAGCGAGGCAAGTGCGGCCGCATCGCCTGCGCGCCATGCACGCTCGTAGTCGCGCAGCACGCGGTCCAGCGCAGGTGGCAATGCGACATCGGGAAGTCGTACGGATGCGGCAGGTGCTGAGGTGCTCTGCGCCATAAGTGGCTCAGGCAACAGCATCAAGCCGAGGACGACGAACGGAAGGCTATGGCGGCTCATGGACCTCGATCACGGGTGGGTGGTGGGTGTGGCGCCGAATGAGTTGGAGCGAACGCCATAGAAGCAGAGTCTTAGCGCTCTCGGGGGGCTCTGGAAGGGTGGGCCGGCCGCCTCGCGAGAAGGGCGAGCACCCCCCGTGAAACGGCGGCGGAGGCGGCTGATCCGGGGCCTCTGAAGGCACCTTCACTTAGAGTATTGATTGAGAGGGTCGCCGCAGGGCGTGCGTTGCCCCCCCTTGAGGACCAGCAAAGCAGGTGAGAGATGAAATCAAAAAGCAGAGAGAGACGCCTTCCCAGAAACCCCAGAGCGGAAAGAGCGGGTCTTCAGGGGAATGTTGTTAACCGCCTCCCCAAAAGTTAACAGCACCTGTTAACCACTCTCGGCCTCTCTCTCCCCAAAACGGGTGAAAGAGCGGTCCAGAGAGCCCAATCGGCGGCGGAGAAGAGGGGGCATCTCGCTCTGCGAGGCTGAGAGCCGAGAGGGCCCTCTTCAGCACCGCGAGCCAAAATCCCTTGTGATTCAGGGACTTAAGCACGAAGGCCCCGCGACTTTCATCGCGAGGCCCGTGTAAAACAAAAGGGCCCTACCGGTTGGTAGGGCCCTTCGTTCAGCTCCCCGACGTGGACTCGAACCACGGACCTAGTGATTAACAGTCACCCGCTCTACCGGCTGAGCTATCGGGGAATATGTCCTCACGGCGGAACCGCGTTGCCGTGATGAGGCGCTTTCTAGAGAATGGTGCCCGCTCTGTCAACAGTCCCTTTTGATCCGCTCTCCCGGCTTCGTCTCCAGCCCTGGTCCGCACTCGACGGCCTGGGCCTCGTGGCGGCCGATGCCATCACCCAGGTGCTCGCCGACTCCGCCGCTGAGCGCGTGCTCGACCGTACTCTACGTGGCCATCGCTCCCTGACCCGAGAGCAGCGCCAGGCCCTCAAGGAGGCCGTCTTCAACGTCGGGCTCTGGCGGCGCCGCCTTCGGTTCCTCCTGGGCCGCGAGGATGCCGCCCCTCCCTTTCTGCTCCATGCCTTGATGCACGGCCTCTCGGGCGTCCCGGCTGTGGAGTCCGCCGCCCTGGCCGGGCTCGGGGATGAGGCGCCGCCCCCGTTGGTTTCGGCGCTCCCCCCCACGCTCGCGCTCCGTGCCTCGCTCCCGGATTGGCTCGCCGAGCACTTCACCCGGGAGTTCGGTCCCGAGGCCGACGACTTCTGCGCCCACCTGAACGTCCCCGGGCCCATCACCCTCCGGGCCAACGTCCTGCGCACCTCGCGGGAGGCCCTTGCCGAGCGGCTTCGCTCCGAGGGCGTCGAGACGCGCCCCGGCCCCTGGAGCCCGCTGGCGCTCCATATCGAGGGTCCCCGGCCCAACCTCTATGGCCTCCGCTCCCTCCAGGAGGGGCTGTTCGAGGTCCAGGACGAGGGCAGCCAGCTCCTGGGGCTCCTCGTGGAGGCCCGGCCCGGAGAGACGGTGCTGGACCTCTGTGCTGGCGCGGGCGGCAAGACGCTCCAACTGGGCGCGGACATGAAGGACTCGGGGCGGCTCCTGGCCTATGACCCGGACCCCGAGCGGCTCGACCGGCTCCTCCAGCGCTCCGCCCAGGCTCACCTCACCCGAGTCCAGGTGCTCCGGAGCCTTCCCGAGGGTCTGGACGCGGATCGGGTGCTCGTGGACGCGCCATGCTCGGAGCTGGGCTCCCTGCGCCGGGGCCCCGACCAGCGCTTCCGCATCCAGCCGGAGGTGCTCACCCGGTTTCCGGCGCTCCAGCAGGACATCCTCCAGCGTGGGGCCCGCCTGGTGCGCCCCGGCGGGCGGCTCGTCTATGCCACCTGCACCGTCAACCGCGCGGAGAATGAGGACGTCGTCGCCGCCTTCCTGGCTTCGCGCCCGGACTTCCGCCTCGTACGGCCCGGGGCGGGGTGGCTCTCCGACGCGTGTCTCCGCGACGGATTCCTCTTCGTCGCGCCCCACCGGCATGGCACGGACGCCTTCTTCGCGGCCGTCCTGGAGCGGTCGGCAGGATAGGGGCGGGGGTGACAGGCGGTCGCAGTGTCCGTGTCCCGACGGACGGGGGAACTCAACGCTTCGCCCGCCCGGGCCTCGAATCACCGTACCCCTCGGGCCCCGGGTGCTATGAAGCGCCCCGTGCGCTGGCTCAAGCCCCTTCCGCTCCGTCCTCGCGACGCCGTGCATGTCGTCGCCCCCTCCGGGCCCTTCGACCGCCCGAGCTTCGAGGCCGGCCTGTCCGTCATCGCGGAGCGCTACAGCCCCGTCCATGGCCCCGACATCTTCTCCGCCCACCGCTACCTCGCGGGGGATGACGCGCGCCGGGGCGGGGAGCTGTCGCGCGCCCTGTTGGACCGGGACGCCCGCGGCATCTTCATCGCCCGCGGTGGCTACGGCAGCGCCCGGCTCCTGCCGGACCTTCCCTTCGCGGACGCCTCGCACGCGGCCTTCGTCGGCTTCTCCGACCTCACCTCCGTCCACGGCGCGCTCCAGGCGCTGGGGCGCGTCTCCTTCCACGGGCCCGTCCTCACGCAGCTCGGCCGGCAGCCTCCCGCGGTGTGCGAGTACCTGTTCCGACTCCTCGAGTCCCCCGAGGCGCCGCCCCCGCTGACGGGCTCGGCGACCTACGTGCCCGGCATGGCGGAGGGGCACCTCGTGGGCGGCAACCTGTCCGTGCTGTCGCGCCTCATCGGCACCTCGTACATGCCGCCGCTCGACGGCGCGGTGCTGCTGCTGGAGGACGTCACCGAGCGCCCGTACCGCATCGACCGCATGTGGACCCACCTGCGCCTGGCGGGTGTCTTCTCCCGCGTGCGAGGCATCGTCCTGGGCGACTTCACCGGGTGCGAGGAGAAGGGCGCGGACTACTCCAGCGCCGACGTGCTCCGTGAGCTCGCGCGCGAGGCGGGCCTTCCCTGCGCGGCGGGCTTCCCCATCGGCCACGGTGACATCAACTACCCCGTGGCGCTCGGCACCCAGGTCCGCCTGGACGCGGATGCCGCGCGCCTCACCTTCCTCGAAGGAGCCGTGCGGGCATGAGTGGCGGTACCCACCCCATCGCGATTCTGCAGAAGGTCCTCAATGACGCCTGTGACCTGGGCGTCTTCCCCTCGGCCCAGGCCGTCGTGCTGCACCGGGGCGTCCAGGTGTTCGGCGGCGTCGCGGGCAAGGTCTCCGGCGACACGCGCTTCGACCTGGCGTCGCTCACCAAGGTCATCAGCACCACCTCGCTCTTCCTCCGCCTCTGGACGGAAGGGAAGGTGGGCCCGGAGACGCTGGTGTCCCGCTACTTCCCGGGCACGCCCGTGGGCGACGCGGGCGTCACCGTGGCGGACCTGCTCTACCACCGCTCCGGCCTGCCGCCCTTCGTGCCCTTCTTCGCGCAGGCGCTCACCGCGCACCCCGAGCTGCTGGACGCGGACTGTCCCTCCGCCCTGCGCGCCCACGTCCGCGACGAGGTCATCCAGGCCGCCGCCGCCACGCCGCTCGCCGCCGAGCCCAGGACGCGCGCCGCCTACAGCGACGTTGGCTTCATTCTCCTGGGCGAAATCCTCTCGCGGGCCGCGGGCGCTCCGCTGGACACGCTCTTCTCCCGCCACGTCGCCGAGCCCCTGGGCCTCAGCGCCCGCTTCCACCGCCTCACCGACTTCCCCGCGGACACCATGCCCGCGCCCACCGGCGCCACCCGCCCGCGGGAGCCGGCTCCGGGGCAGGAGACGCTGTGGAAGGACGTGCCCACCCAGTCCACGCGCCCGGGCGAAGTGGACGACGACAACGCCTGGGTGATGGACGGTGTCGCCGGCCACGCGGGCCTCTTCGGCACCGCCGTGGACGTGGCCCGCTTCGGCCAGGCCGTGCTGGACGGCTGCGCGGGCGGAGCCGTCATCGCGCCGGGGCCGCTGTGGCACCGCGCGCTGGCCACGGACTCGAAGGTGCAGGCCAGCACCCGCTCCATGGGCTTCGACTCGCCCTCCGAGGGCGTGTCCAGCGCCGGGCACTACATTGGCGACACCCCGCCGGGCGCGGTGGGGCACCTGGGCTTCACCGGCACCAGCCTCTGGGTGGACCTGCGCCGCTCGCTGGTGGTGGCGCTGGTGACGAACCGCGTGGCCAACGGCCGCCAGGAAACGCGCATCCGAGATTTCCGACCGCTCTTCCATGACTTCGTCGTGGAGGCGCTCGAGCTCACTGAAACGAAGCAGGGACACCATGGCTGACGACAACGGAAACGTCCTCGACACCCTCGAACCCGGCAGCGTGCGCCGCATCCACCTGGTGGGCGTGGCTGGCACGGGCATGGGCTCCTTCGCCGGCATGCTCAAGGCCGCCGGCTACGACGTCACCGGCAGCGACGAGAATGTCTACCCGCCCATGAGCGACATGCTCCGGACGTGGGGCATCCCCGCTTCCACGCCGTACCGTCCGGAGAACCTGGACGCGGCGAAACCGGACCTCGTCATCATCGGCAACGTCATCCGCCGCGTGAATCCCGAGGCCACCGCCGTGCGCGAGCGCGGTCTCAAGCAGATGAGCTTCCCCGCCGCGCTGGGCTCGCTCTTCCTGGACCGCTCGCACTCCGTCGTCGTGGCTGGCACGCACGGGAAGACGACCACGTCCTCGCTCATGGCCCACGTGCTGGTGGCGGCGGGCAAGGACCCGTCCTTCCTCGTGGGCGGCGTCACGCAGAACTACGCGGGCAACTACCGCGTGGGGAAGGGGGCGCACTTCGTCGTCGAGGGCGACGAGTACGACACCGCGTACTGGGACAAGGGCTCCAAGTTCCTCCACTACCGGCCGCGCACCGCCATCCTCACCAGCGTGGAGTTCGACCACGCGGACATCTTCCGCGACTTGCCGCACTACGAGGCGACGTTCGAGAAGTTCGTCCGGCTCATCCCTCAGGACGGGCAGCTCGTCGTCTGCGCCGCCTATCCCAACGCGGTGAAGCTGGCGCGCGAGGGCTGTCCGGGGCGCGTGGTGACGTACGTCGCGAAGGAGGGCGCGGACGCGGACTACACGCCGCGCAACCTGTCCTTCGGCCCGGACGGCGCGCGCTTCGACGTGGTGGCGCGCGGCGAGGTGCAGGGCACGGTGCAGCTTCCCATGGGCGGCGCGCACAACGTGGAGAACGCACTGGCCGTCATCGCGGCGGCGCAGGGCCTGGGGCTCACCTTCGACGAAATCGCCCAGGGGCTGGCCACCTTCAGCGGCGTGAAGCGCCGGCAGGAGCTTCGCGGCGAGCCGGACGGTGTCATGGTGATTGACGACTTCGCGCACCACCCGACGGCCGTGCGGGAGACCATCGCCGCCATCCACCACCGCTACCCGGAGCGGCGGCTGTGGGCGATTTTCGAGCCGCGCTCCAACACCAGCCGCCGCAACATCCACCAGGAGGACTACGCCCACGCCTTCACCGGCGCGGCCCGCGCCAGCCTCAAGGTGCCCGAGCGCCACGACAAGGTGCCCGTGGGCGAGGAACTGGACGTGCGCAAGCTCGTCATCGACCTCCAGGCCCAGGGCATTGACGCCGAGGGTGCCACGGACGTGCAGGTCCTGGTGGACCTGGCCGCCCGCGAGGCCCGTCCCGGCGACGTGCTGCTGGTGATGAGCAACGGGGCCTTTGGTGGTTTCATCGACAAGGTGCTCGCGGCTCTCTCGGCCCGTGCGCAGAAGGGAGCCTGACATGTCGCGCCTGCCATTCGCCGTCGTCGTTGGAGCGCTCGCGCTGTCCGGCTGTGCGCGCGCTCCCTCCATTCCGCCGCCGGGGCCGGAGGGGCAGGGGGCTTCAAAGCGCAGCGGGCTCAAGGGCTCGCAGCCGCTGGACTTCCAGGTGAAGCGCTATCCCGGCGGCGAGTCATATGACCTCGCCTCGGACCGGGGCAGCGTGGTGGTGCTCGACGTGTGGGCCACCTGGTGCGAGCCCTGCAAGGACGCGCTGCCCTACTACCAGGACCTCGCGAACGAGTACGCGGCCCAGGGCCTGAAGGTGTACGCGCTCAACATCGACGAGGACCCGCGCGCCATCCCCACCTTCCTGGCGGAGACGAAGGTGACGCTGCCCATCCTCCTGGACCAGAACGCCCAGGTGGCCGAGCGCACCCTCAAGGTGCGGGGCATGCCCACCACGTATTTCATCGACCGCAAGGGCGTGGTGCGCCACGTCCATGAAGGCTTCGCCGAGGAGTTCCTCGCGAAGTACCAGACGGAGCTCGAGGCGCTGCTCGCCGAGCCCACCCCGTAGAGGAGAGCGTCATGTCCCAGGACTCGCCCGACAGCCTGCGCCGCACCGCCGAGGAGGGCGCCCGGCTCGCTGGCCGCATTCTCGCGGACCGGTTCCTGGGCGAGCGCACCATCGAGTTCAAGGGTGGCATCGACCTGGTGACGGACGCGGACAAGGCCTCCGAGGAAGCGCTGCTGGCCTTCATCCGCGAGCGCCACCCCGACCATGCCATCCTCGCGGAGGAGAGCGGCGCCACGCAGGGCACCGACAGCCTGCGCTGGCTGGTGGACCCGCTGGACGGCACCACCAACTATTCGCACCGCGTGCCGCACTTCTGCGTCAGCGTGGCGGTGGAGGGCCCCGGCGGCGTGCTGGCCGGCGTCGTCTATGACCCGATGCTGGACGAGCTGTTCTCCGCCGCGCGCGGGCAGGGCGCCACGCTCAACGGCCGTCCGCTGCGCGCCAGCACCGTGTCCTCGTTGGACCGGGCGCTGCTCTGCACGGGCTTCCCCTACGACGTGCGCGAGCGCCCGGATGGGCCGGTGGGCCTCTTCACCCGCCTCATCCTCCACGCGCAGGGCATGCGCCGCACGGGCAGCGCCGCCATGGACCTGGCCTACGTGGCCGCGGGCCGCTTCGACGGCTTCTTCGAGTTCGGCTTGAAGCCGTGGGACATCGCCGCGGGCTCGCTGCTGGTGGAGGAGGCGGGCGGCGTCATCCGCCACATCTCCGGCGAGCCCTTCGACGTGCTGCGCGGTGACGTGATTGCCTCCGCGCCCGCGCTGGCCCCGGCGCTGCTGTCCGAGGCGAAGCACTTCGTGGACGGGCTGCGCGAACAGCCTCCGCGCGGCTGAGGCTCAGGCGAAGGCTAGAAGAAGCTCTCCGGCACGAAGACGATGTCGCCGGGCTGGAGCATGAAGTTCTTCTCCCGCCCCACGCCGATGTCCTCCACGGGTACGCGAATCTTGCGCTCCTGCCCGTCCACCACGCGCGTCACCAGCGTGTTGTTCTTCGCCGCCAGCTTGGTGAAGCCGCCGGCCAGCGTAATCGCCTGGACGATGGACATCTCGTTGTCCACGGGGAAGGTGCCCGGCTTCTGCACTTCGCCGAAGACGAACACCTTCTGCGAGTTGTACTCGCGGATGAGCACCGACACCTGCGGGCGGCGCACGTAGCGCGCCAGGCAGTCCCGCAGCTGGTCCGCCGCCGAGCTGGGCGTGGTCCCCGACAGCGGCACCTTGCCGCACAGCGGGTAGTCGATGGTGCCCTCGCTGGACAGGCGCCAGGTGCCGGAGTGCTCGGGCTCCTGGAAGACGCGCACCTCCACGACGTCTCCGGGCCCCAGCTTGCCGCCGCTGGAGCGCGCGGCTTCCGCCTCCGCGGCGGGCGTGGGCGCGGGCGGCGGCGGGCGCTGCGACGTGCCGAAGCAGGCGGGCAGCGTCATCAGGGACAGCGCGGTGAGGGCGGCGCGGAAGCTGTTCATCTCCAGGAGGGACAGACGCTCACTCAGTACGTCACGGAGAGGCGGGCGTACCCCTCGTGCCGCGAGTAGTTGAGGCCGCCGCCATCCACCGAGGAGGAGCGGCGACCCAGCATGTAGCCTGCAGCGCCCGTCAGCCACGGGTAGAACTGGTACTCCGGGCCGATATTCACGCCGACGACGGTGTCCTTCCGGCCGCCGTCGAAGCGCAGGAAGTCCACCGCGAGCCCGCCGGACACCGTCAGCTTGCCGCCGAAGAGGGCGCGCACCTCGCCGTAGCCCCGGTTGTCCGTGAAGAAGCCGTAGGCGGCCACGGGCTCCAGGGTGCGCAGGTAGCCCGCCTTGAAGCTCAGGGTGGGGCTGTAGAGGTAGGTGCCCTCCATCTGCCCCAGGAAGGTGCCGCCGCCGGTGCTGCCGAAGTTCTGGCCCCAGCCCGCCTTCGCCGTGACGGCCACCTTGGGGGACACGAGGCCCGCCACGCCGCCCATGATGCGCAACAGCGAGGCCCCCGGCGTGCTGTCGTTGAAGTAGCTGCGCACGTCCAGGTGGGTGTCCAGCACCACCGCCGTCTTCGGCAGGAAGCGCCAGCGGCCTTCCGCGCCCACGCGCAGGTTGCCGTAGTCGAAGCGCTCCACGGCGGCCGGGTCGCACACGCTTTCGGTGCAGCCGACGGGGCTCACCGAGCTCAGCGGCTGGAAGAACTCCACCGCGTAGGCCACGCTGGGCGTCAGCTCCAGCGCGCCGCCGCCGGGGCGCCACGGGGCCTTCACGCGCGCTTCATTGAAGAGGCTGAGCACGCCCACGCCCACGGCCGCGGTGCGCGTGCGGTCCGAGCGCGCGAACTGGTTCGACACCTCCAGCGTCAGCGGGGCGTCCGGGTTGAAGCGCGCGGTGAGGTCCGCCGCGCCCTCCATGCGCGAGGCCGCGCTGGAGTTCTTCGTCACCAGGCCCGTGTACATCACGTAGTCCAGGTTGGCGCCCAGGTTGAACGCCAGGGTGGACGACGGAATCTCCAGCCGGAAGCCAGGGCGGAAGCGCAGCGCCACGTCGCTCGCCAGGTTGGCCGATACCGGGTCGCTGTTGGGCTCCGCGTTGGAGGTGGGCGAGAAGTAGCCCACGCCGCTGTCCAGCCGCGTCTCCAAGTCGAAGTAGGGGTGCAGCCGCCCGTTGCCCACCTTGAAGCCGTTTCCCCCGGTGGGAGGCGCCGCGATGCCCTGCGCGGAGGCCGTGCCGCCCAGCGCGAGCAGCGCCAGTGCACCCAGTCCTCCCCAGAATGTCGCGGGCTGCTTCATGGCTCAGAAGGGCTTCCCAGGTGTGAGGTGCATCTCCTCCCACCTTTCGTGCTTGCGGCCGGCGGCGTCATAACATGCGTGTCAGGCCGGACCGAACGTTTGTTGGCGGTGTTACCGGACGGGGCTGGCGGGAGGTGGGCGCACCAGGACGGTGTCGGGCGTGAGGGGACGGCTGGGGTCTCCTCCGGGGAGGTTGTTGGGCTCCTCCACCTCTACGAACAGGTTTTCATCGGTGCGGAAGGCGAGCTGGCCGATGCACTCCTCGGCCTCCGAGCGGAGCTGTCCCACCTTCTGCCGGGCGATCATCACCTTGGTGAATTCGTGCTCGCTGGACGAGGACTCCTGGCGGGACACCGCCTCCTGGAGGGACACGTCCGCCTGCTCGGAGATGCGCAGCAGGCCCTTGATTTGAGTGAGCTTCTCGTTGGCGCAGTTGAGCTTCACCACGTCCTTGGTGCGCCGGGCCTCCTCCACCTTCCCCAACACCGAGCGCAGTACTTCGCGCATGCCACCCAGGGCCTGCGTGCTGCGCACCAGCTTCGCCGAGTCCGGCACGTCGCTGGCCTTCTCCAGCGCCGCGGTGGCGGCGGGAGGGGCTGGCGGCGCGGCGGGGGACGGGCTTTGTGCCGTCGCCATGCCGGCGGCCAGGACGGCAAGCATTCCGACGTTGCGCATGCGGCTCACGATGCCGCAGAGCGTAGAGGCAGGGGTGGGGGGTGTCAAACCAACACGAGGGCGATGAAAGTGGCCAGGACTGACTAGTCAGTCCTTCGTCGCGAGACGAACATTGGCCTCGCGCAGACGGGCAGACAGGCTCCTGGCGATATTCACCACGATGAAGGTGAACCCATCTCCATGCGTCCTCCGGAACTCGCGGAGGTCCTGCGCGCCGAGCTGAAGCAGGTCCACGTCCGTCTTCGCGCGCACGGTGGCGGAGCGGAAGTCCTTGTCGATGAGGCCCATCTCCCCGAAGAACTCGGGTGGGGACAGCACCGCGAGCGGATGCAGGCCGCCCTGGGGCTGACGGCGTGCGACTTCCACCTGGCCGCGGACGACGACGAAGAGGCTGTCGCCCAAATCCCCTTCTTCGAAGATGACGTCCCCGGCCGCGAAGTGCCGCGCCCGCGCCAGCTCGGCGAGGTGGCCGAGCTCCGCGGAGGAGAGCATTTCGAAGAGCGGCGATGCGGCGATGACGGACAGCTTCTCCATGGTCCCCCCGGGGCCCGGGATGGGTGCTCCCCGACCGGGAGCCTAGCCCGCCGGCGCGAAGACGAAGGGGTAGGAAACGGCTGTCTCGTCGTCGGGTTTGAAGGGGAACACCCAGCTGCGGATGGTGGTGCGGATGCAGCTGCCCACCGCCTCGCTGCCCAGGGTGTTCTCCTCGATTTCGATGTCGCCCGCGCGGCCGGACGTCTTGATGGTGAAGCGCACCACCACCTTGCCCTTGAGGTTGGGGTTCCGCTTGAGCTCCTTCTCGTAGCAACTCTGGATGGCGGCCTTGCGCGCGCGCACGTAGCGGGCCAGCGCGTCGCGGTCCACGTCCGAGCTCTCGATTTCGGGCGTGGCGTCCTGCACGCGGCCCTTCACCACCGTCTCCTTCTTGTCGCCCAGGTCCACCTTGCCGCCGCCCTGGGTGCCAATGGCGCCGATGTCCGTCACCGTGCCCGTGCCGCCGCCGCGAGGACCGCCGGGGGCGCCCACGGAGGCCTCGCGGGCCACGCCCACGCCGCCCGCGCCCGCCAGGGCCTCGGCGATGTCACCGCCGCCACTGGCGCCGCCCAGCACGTCCGCGAAGGCACCCTGGCCGCCGCCGCTATTGGAGCCCAGAATCTTCAGCAGGCCCTTGCCGGAGACCTTCTTCACCACCTCCGCGCGGCGCTGCTGGGCGGCGTCACCCGCGGGCTTGTTCTGCGCGGGCGTGTCGTCCTTGGGCGCGGCATCGGGCTTGTCGCTCTTGGGCGCTTCGGCGGCGCCGGTGTCCGCCGGCTTGGGGGCCTCCACCGGGCGCTGGGGGATGATGGCGCGCACGAAGCGGTCATCCAGTTCGTCCAGCTCCAGCTCGGCCACCTGCGGCGTCTCCGAGGTGATGATGAGGGCGGCGCCGGAGAAGTGGACCAGGAGCGAGGCGGCGAGGATGCCGAAGAAGACGCGGTCCATCGTCTTCCACCGGCTGACCATGACGTCCGCGGGCAGCACCGGCTTCGCCTCGTCGGGCGGCGGCGTGACGAACTGGAAGAAGAGGGTGGCGTCACCCAGCTCCACCTTGCCGCGAGCGCTCTCCGGCAGGGGCAGGACGTGCAGGTCGCCGCGGCGGGTGGCCAGGCCCTGCGCGCGCAGGGATTCGAAGTCCACGTCGGACGAGCCCAGGTTGACGCGGCCCTTCATGTCCGGCGCGATGACGAGCTGGAACTGCTGGTTCTGGTTCTCCAGCAGGGCGAAGCGGGCGGGCCGGCCCTCGGTGGCGGGCAGGACGATGGTGTTCTTCGCGTCGTGGCCGATGGTGACCGTTTCGCGGCGGACGTGGTGCTCTTCGACGATGCGGCCGTTCTGGATGACGCCGACGCGGAGCAGCTTGTTCTGCGAGGTGGCGGCCATGGGACTAGAAGGGTTCCTGTTCCACGCTCTTCTCGACCTTGGGCACGAAGCTCTCGGTGCGGCTGAGGTCATCGAAGCTCAGGTTGGAGCGCTGGAGGATGTACATGGCCTGGGGCTTCTGGATGCGTCCTTCGACGGTGATGGCTTCCAGGCGGATGACTTTGCGCGGGGCCTTCTTCGGCGACGCGGCGCCGCTGCTGGACGAGGAGGCCCGACTGGCGTCCTGGGCCAGTACGGGCGCGGCGGCGAGCAGCACGATGAGGGCGAAGGCGGAGCGCATGGCGGATTTACTGGGAGTCGGTGGTGAGTCTACCCGAGCCGGTGGGCACCGGGGCAGCGGACGCGCCGTCCGGTGACGGTGCCGGGCTGCTTGGGGCGGAGGTGGTGGAAGGTGAGGCGCCAGGCGCCGCGACGCGCGTGCCCGGCTCCGGGTTGGACACCGAGGGGGCGGGCGGTGTTCCCTCGGGAGGCCTGGCCTCGGCGGCTTTCTGCGCCTCGGCGGCCTTTCGGAGCTGGTCTTTCTGCTCGCGCTCCAGGCGCCGCTCCTCGCGGTCGATGAGCTTGCGCGCGTCCTTCACGTACTGGGGGATGCGTTCGTCGCGTCCGCCGCGCGCCTGGTAGTTGTCGAAGTGGGTGAGGGCCGTCTTGTAGCGCTTCAGCGGCTCCATCCCCGGCGGCTCCACGTCGAGGTAGAGGATGGCCAGGTTGAAGTACGCGTCCGCGGCGCCCGGCATCAGCAGCAGCACCTGTTCGTATTCGGCGCGGGCTCGCGCGAAGTTCCCCTGGCCCCGGTGAGCGTTGCCCAGGTTGAGGCGGGCCGACGCGAAGTCCGGCGCGGCGCGCACCGCGGCCTCCAGCTCGGTGACGGCGGCCGCGTAGTCCTGTGCCTCGTTGAGCATGGCGCCGAAGTTGTTGCGCGCCTCCGCGAAGTCGGGCCGCAGCTGCGCGGCCGTTTTGAAGGACTCCAGGGCCTGGGGACGCGAGTCGAGCGCCAGGTACACCAGCCCCAGCGCGTTGTGCGTGGCCGCGTCCTTCGGGTCGATGGCGCGGGCGTTCTCCAGCACCATGCGTGCCAGCTCGTGCTTGCCCTCGCGGTAGTAGACCTGCGCCAGCACCTGCATGGCGCGCACGTGCCGCTCGTCCCCCTTCAGCGCCTCCTTGGCCTCGGCCGAGGCCGCGGCGTGGTTCTTCGCCTGGAGCAGGGTGATGGCCAGCGCGGTGCGCAGCGTGACCGAGTCCGGATGGGACGACAGCCGCTCGCGCAGCTCGGCCTCCAGCTTCGCCGTGCGGCCGGTGCGGCCATACAGGCGGGCCAGGCAGTCCCACGCGGACTGCTGCTCGGGGGCCACGTCCAGTGCCTTGCGGTAGGAGCGCTCCGCGTCCGCGGTCTTTCCCAGCCGTTCCTGGACGATGCCCAGGTTCGTCCACGCGTAGTCCAGCTTCGGGTCCAGCTCGACCAGGGTGCGCAGCGCCGCTTCGGCCGCGGTCAGCTCCCCCCGGCGAGCGATCTCCACTGCCTCGACGAAGTCACGCTCAGTGCCGCGCGGCGCTTCCGGGCGGGGCAGGGGCGGCGACGCTGGCGACTGCGCCTCCGCGGTGGCGCCCTCGTCCGGCGGTGGCGCGGCGGTGGTGCTCGCCTCCTCGGCGGCGGAGGTCTCCTCGGGCGTTGGCCGGGTGGCGGCGGGTGTGGTGGCGCACGCGGACAGCCAGAGGCTGGAGGCCAGCACCACGGAGGTCAGCGCGCGGGCGCACGAAAGACGCGGGCCAGGACTCACTTCGTTCCCTCCCCGGACAGGCGCGGGCCTTCTTGCGGCGTCGAGCGCACGGGCCCGGTGATGCTGCCCACCAGCCCATCCGGGTAGGTGGCGTCCGCGGCCAGCGCCTGCTTGGGCTCCTTGAGCACCGGGTACTCCTTGGGCCGGAAGCGGTTGAGGGACTCCAGCGTGCGGCGCGTCCACTCGTTGGAGAGGCGGTTCTTCCGTGCCTCGGCCAGCGTGGCGGCGTAGCTCTCCACGGCGGCCTCTTCCAGCGACGTGGTCTGCTGGACCAGCGCGTCCTGGTAGACGACCACCGCCTCCTCGCCCATCCGCTTCACCTCCACCGGGACGGGCGTCTCGATGATGGTGTTGGCGAAGCGCTCCAGCGCGTAGCCCCGGCGGTAGAGCGCGGCCAGCGTCCACTCCAGCTGCTTGTACGGGTAGACGCGCGCGTACGCGGTGTTGACGGACTTCACGCCGTTGCGCTTCGCCGTGAAGCTGCGCTCCAGCGCCTTGCCCTTGCCGCCAATCTTCAGCTTGTCGAACTTCTGGAACTCCAGCTCGGCCAGCTGGAAGCGGCTGTAGGCGGCGGCATCCGCGGCCAGTGGATGCGTGTCCGGCTGGAGCTTGCGCCGGTCGAACTCCGCGGCGGAGCGCTCCCATGCGTTCTGGGCTTCGCGCGTGCTGCCCAGCTTCTGGTGGGCGTCGCCCATGCGCCGGTGCGCGTCCACCACCAGCTCCGCCTGTCCGGACTGCGAGGCGAACTTGCGCACGAACTCCTGCAGCGCGCGGACCTCGCCACGGGGGTTGCCCTGCTTCTCGTAGATGATGGCGGCGCGGTACTGATTCTTGGGCGCGTCTTCCGCCTTGGGGAACAGGTCCGCGTAGCGCATGAAGGCGGCGGCCGCCTCCGGGTAGCGCTGCTGGCCTTCCAACAGGCGCGCCGCGTTGAAGAGCGCCGCCTCCCGGTCCTTCGAGTCCGGGTAGTCCTTCACCAGCTTCTGGTAGCTGACGACGGCCTTGTCGAAGTCGTAGGAGTTCTCCGCGTTCACCGCCACGCGGAACAGCGCCCCGCCGGCCAGCGGTGACGATGGGTATTCGCGGAAGATGCGCTCGTACAGCTTCAACGCGGAGTCGAAGCGGCGCGTGTTCTCATGCGCCACCGCGGCGTTGTTGAGGGCCTTGTCCGCGAACTCGTGGCGGGGCGACTCGTCCACCAGCTCGATGTACTTCGACGCGGCCTCTTCGTACTTCGACTCGGCCATGAGCTGGTCGGCGAGCTTGAAGCGGCCGGCGAGCTTGAACTTCACCAGTTGCTTGTGCAGGTCGCTGGACGGGTCGATGACCTTGTCGTTGCTGGCCAGCCGCGCGCTGACGGACTCCACGCTCCGCCAGTCCTCGTCGATGAGGAAGGTCTCGATGGTGAGGTTGGTGGCGTAGCGGGCCACCTCGTGGCTCGGGTACGCCTGGATGATGGCCTCGAAGCGGCGGCGCGCCTCGGGAAAGTCGTCGTGCGAGTAGTACAGCTCCGCGGCCTGGTAGGCGATGCCGGGCGCCTTCTCGCCAGCGGGCAGCAGGGCCACGTAGGCGTCCGCGGCGGCCACCAGCTTCTGCTCGGTGGGCGCGAAGGGGCGGGGCTTCACCGCCTGGCCCTGGGGACGCTCCGTCGAGCGCAGCGTCTTGGACTCCGGCACCGTGCCCGCCTGGATGTCCAGCGTGAGCTGCTTCTGCCACGCGAGCATCGCGTTGAGGGCCGCGTCCGGGCGGTGCTTGTTGGCCGCGTCCGTGTCGCGCACCTCTTCATAGGCGCGCGCGGCGGCGGCGAACTGGAAGGCGTTGTAGAGGCACTCCGCGTAATAGAAGCGCATGTCGCCCGCGCTCTTCGTCCGCGGGAAGCGCTCCAGGTACGTGCCATACGCGCGGGCGGCGATGTCGAAGGCGCTCCGGGCCTGCTCGAACTTGCCCTCCTGCTTGAAGACCAGGGCTTGCTGATGGTGGTAGGTGGCGCTGCCGTACAGGCTGCGCTCGGCCAGCGCGTTGGCGCGGGCGATGGCCGCCGTGTCGCCCTTGTTCTTCTCGTACCAGGCGCCGCCGGGCTGGTAGAGGTTGGCCAGGGCCTCGGACTCGGTGAAGGACAGGCCCAGCATGCGGTCCCGCTCGTAGGCCTGGACGATGCGCTGCTGCACCATGGGCGCGTCCGGCGCGTCCGGCGCCTTCTGCAGCACCCGGCGATAGGCCTCGATGGCCGGCGCGTGCTTCGTCTGGTCGAAGTAGACGTTGCCCAATCGCTGGTACACCTCGGCCTCGTAGTGGCGCGGGCCACGCTCCGCGAAGAGCGCTTCTGCCCGGGCGATGCCGCCCCACGTGTCGTCCGCCAGGGAGATGGCGACGTACTGGAGTGCTTCCTCGCGCAGGTCGCCGCCGGCCGTCGCGTCGCCCTTCGCCACGCGCTGGGCATCGTAGAACTCCACCAGCGTCAGGAAGGACGCCACCGCCGGCTCGAAGCGGTCCATGCGGTAGTACGTCCAGCCGAGCTTGTAGAGCGCCTTGTCGTAGAGCGGGTGCGAGGCGTCGCGCGTGGCGGCCTCGTAGGCCTGCGCGGCCTTGGGCAGGGCCTGCGGGTCCTCGTAGTTGTCGAACCAGTACTCGCCGATGCGCACCCAGGACTCGGTGGCGAAGCGGCTCTGCGGGTAGCGGGCGAGAAGCTGCTGGTACGCGTGAAGGCTGTCGTCGTACTGGTCCTGCTTCTCCAGGCAGTAGGCCAGCAGGTACCAGGCGCCGTCGTTGAGGCGGTAGTCCGGAAAGGTGGCCAGCAGCTTGCGGTAGAGCGCGATGGAGGGCGCGTAGTCCACGCGCGGCTCGGTGGGGAACTCCGCGTCCGGGTTCTTGTCGTGCGCCTCCAGCCGCTCCGCGTAGTCCCGCATCGCCAGCAGGTGGTCGTCCGACGAGCGCTCGTAATACAGCTCCGCCAGGCGGAACATCACGTCCGGCGTGAAGCGCGGCTCGGTGGGGTAGCGGCGCAGGAACTCCTCGAACCGGGCGATGGCGTCCAGCCGCTCGCGGCGCTCCTGGGCCTCCAGGTCCTTGATGCGCTTCTCGTAGGAGGCCGCCAGCGCGCCACGCTTCTGCTCGTAGCGCTGCTCCACCAGCTCCTGCACCTCGCGGTGGAACTCGCGCGCCTCGGACTCGTAGAGCTCCAGCGCGCTGCTCACCTCCTGGAACAGCGCCTCCTGTTCGGGCGTGCGACCCATGCCCTGGAGGTAGGGGGACGCGGGCGCGGCGGGAGCCTCCGCGGCGGAGGCGGGGCCACCCAGGGCGAGCAGCGCGGCGAGGAGACGGGAGCGCATCACTCCTTCACCTCGGACAGGACGTCCTGGAACTCGGCGTCCAGCTCGCGCAGGGCCTCGTCCTTCTGCGTGGAGAGCGTCTGGATGGCCGTCGTCTTGTCCTGCTTCTCGTTGAAGGCCACGTCCACCACGCCCACGTCCGCCTTGAGCACCAGGTCGTAGAACTGCTGCCGCACGCGGCGGATGCTGTCGTAGGCGATGCGGCCCACCAACTGTTTGGCGTCACCGGAGACGGTGGCGACTTCGGCCTCGTAGCGCTCCAGGAGCTGCTGCTCGGCCACGACCTTCTCGCGGATGACGCGGCCCCGGCTCTCCAACCGCTCGCGCACCACGTTCCGGGCCGTCGTCACGCGTCCACGCAGGCCGTCCAGCCGGCCGCGCACGCCCTGGGTGCGCCGCAGCGTGGCCAGGACCTCCGCGTCCGCCCGGGGCTCCGCTTCGCGCAGGATGGCGTGCTCGCGCCGCAGGGAATCTGCATAGGCGATGCGGATGGCGCGCTCGCCGGCCAGGGTGGTGTCCACGGCGTTGCGCTCGTCCGCCAGCCGCGCGCGCGTGGCGGTCAGCTCCGCCTTGAGGTCCTTCAGCGTCTGGACCTCGGCCTGCAACTGCAGCAGGAACTCGCGCTCCTCGTCCGGAGGCGTCTGCCGGTGAGTCCGCGAGTCATCCACCCACTTGCGTATCGAGGCGGCGATGGCATTGAGCGACTGAAGCTCGAAGTCGAGCCGGTGGGCCTCGCGGTCCAACACATCCACGCGCCGCTGCATGCGCTCGCGGCGGTCCTCCAGCGTCTTCAGCGAGGTGGGCAGCGCGGAGAAGCGGCGCTCCAGGGCTTCACGCGCGTGCTGCGCCTCCGTCAGCCGCGCCAGCTCGGCGGGCGTGAGCACGGCCTGCATCGCGAGCGTCTCTACCCGCACCAACTCCGCCTCCGCCTGGGTGAGGGCGGTGTCGACCGCGTCCGCGCGCGTGTTGGCTTCCTGCAGCTCCGGGAAGGTCTCCAGGCCGCGCGTGTCCAGGGCGTGGAGGATGCGCTGGGCAATGGCCGCGGCCTCGCTCCGGCCCCGGCGACCGCTGTCGATGTCCTCCACCAGCCGCACCGCGTCCGCCACCTCGCGCTGCGTGGTGGCGTACTTCAGCACCAGATGCGGCAGCACCGTGCGCATGTCCAGCGGGCCGTCCGCGCGCACCAGCAGCCGGTCGAAGTACGCCACCGGGTCGCTGTGTGAGCTCAGCAGCGCGTCCACCTGCTCCCTGGGGGGCCGGAAGGTGTCGATGACCTGGGTATAGGTGTCGGTCGCCTCGTCATACCGGCGCAGCTTCTGGAGCAGGTTGCCCTGGAGGATGCGGCCTTCGGCCGCGAGCTGCGAGTCGGGCGCCACCAGCAGGAGGATGTCGATGGCGTTCTTTGCCTGCTGGTAGTGGCCCCGGCGCACGTGGACCCAGGCGGATTCGTAGAGGGAGTCGGGGAAGGACTCGCTGTCACGCGGCACCTGGCCGTAGCGGTCCAGCGCGTCGTCGAAGCGGCCCGTCTCGTACAGCAGCCGCCCCAATGACATCAGCGCCAGCTCGCGCACGCGGCGGGCTTCCTCCTCGGGCGTGGGCGCGGAGCGGCGAGGACCCGTTCTGCCCGGAGCGGCCTGTGCGGCCTGGGCGGAGGGCGGGGTGGCCAGCTGCTGGAAGCGGGTGATGGCCGCGGGCAGGTCACCTTCCTGCACGGACAACACGCCCAGGTGGTAGGCGGCCTGGAGCCGGAAGGCGCCGCTGGGCGACTGCGCCAGAGGCGTGAAGGCGGCGCGGGCCTGGGCGATGCGGTCCGCCGGAGACAGGTCCGTGCGCCGGAACAGCCACTTCGCGTGGACGTAGGCAATCTCCGGGGGCAGCTGCCCACCGGACAGCGCGCGGGCCTGCGCCACGTAGGCCTCGACACCCTCGAAGTAATTGAGGCGGCCGGCCACCGTCAGGTAGCGCGACAGGGCCTCGCGGTAGTGCCCGGAAGTCGGGGGCAGGGCCAGCAGCTCGCGCAGATACAGGCGCGCGCCAATGTCGTTGCGCTGCTCCAGGAGCGAGTCCGCCAGGTAGAACAGCGCGTCCGGATAGCGCGGATGCGGGCGGAAGCGCGGGTCGCTCACCAGGTCATAGAAGAGGACGGAGGCCGCCGGCCAGTCGCCCAGCAGGTAGTGGATTTCGCCGTCGGAGAAGCGGCGCGCGAGGGCGTCGTCGTCACTGGGTTCGGCGCGCTGGGTGAACTGCGTCTCCACGAAGTGGAGGTTCTCCTCGACGCCGAGCAGTCCCGTCTCCACCGCGTCGAGCCGCGGCGACAAGTCGCGCGCGGTCGGCGGGGGCGCGGGCACCTGCGCGGGCTCGGCGGAACGGACAGCCGCCGGCCCCAGCAGGGCCGCCGCGAGAGCGAGGGCACGGAGTGACGCGTTCACCGTCTGGCCCTCTACTGCCCGGGAGTGGAGCGGGTGACGGGCGGCGGGGCGGGCGCGGCCTTGCGGCCCGACTCACGAGCGACGGAGACGTCGTAGCGCACCGCGGGCCGGTCCTTCAGGTCCGTGGTGATGCCGCCTTGCTCGTAGCCCACCACGTGCACGGTGGATGTCTTCCCCGGCTCCGCGCTGAAGGTGTAGCTGGACTGCACCTTGAACTTGTAGCCCTCCAGGTAGCTGAACACTCCGTAGCCATTGCCCCGGTACACGAGGCGCACGGCGAGCTGGTGCTGCCCGGGGACGATGCGGCCGTTGAAGACCTCGAAGAGCTCTCGCTTGCCCAGGTCCGTCTGGCCCTCTTCATCCACCTGCGTGTAGACGGGCGCGCCGTCGAGCGCGTAGGCCACCGACTCCAGTTCGAAGGAGCCGCCCATCTCGTTCTTGTGGATGATGACGGCGCGAGCGCCAGTGGAGACGTCACCGCCCAGCACCGTCTCCTGCAGCAGCAGCAGGCGCGCCTTGGAGCGGTAGATTTTCTCCTTCAGGTCGACGACGTTCTCCTCCAGCGTCTTCACGCGGGTGTCGAACGCCTCGTCCGCGGTCGTCGCGGCCTGTGCCGAGGGAGGAGCGGATGCGGCGGGCTCCTGCGCGAGCGCCGGCCCACAGAGGGCGGCGCCCAGCAGGGCGAGGAGCGGGAAGGTGGCGGCGACACGCACGGTACGACCTCAGTGGGCAGACGGTCCGACCTGACGGCAAGGGAGGACATAGCACCCTTGCCTGTAGGACGTCTTGCCACGCCGTGGGCGGGGACCGGGGTCGCCCGCCTGGGCGCTTGCTTCAACCACCCTTCTTGAGCTCGGTGAGGACGAGCTTGGCCACGGCCTTGAGCGTGTCGAAGACGCCCACGCCCGTGGGAGCCACGGCCTGGTACTCCGGGATGTTGCGGGGGTTGAGCGCCTTGCGCATCTCCTCCACCGTCACCGCGTTGGGCAGGTCGCGCTTGTTGTACTGGATGACGTACGGAATCTTGTTCAGGTCGTAGCCCTGCTCCGCAAGGTTGATGCGGAGGTTCTCGAGCGACTCCATGTTCGCTTCCATACGCTCGATCTGGCTGTCTGCCACGAACACGACACCGTCCACGCCCTTGAGGATGAGCTTGCGGCTGGCGTCGTAGAAGACCTGACCGGGCACCGTGTACAGGTGGAAGCGCGTCTTGAAGCCGCGAATCTCACCGAGCGACAGCGGCAGGAAGTCGAAGAAGAGCGTGCGGTCCGTCTCCGTGGAGAGGGAGATGAGCTTGCCCTTCGTCTCCGCGGCGGTCTTGTTGTAGATGTACTGAAGGTTGGTCGTCTTCCCGCAGAGCCCGGGCCCGTAATAGACAATCTTGCAGTTGATTTCGCGGGATGAGTAATTGATGAAGGACATGGCTTCCCGGGTTACTCGCTGAAGAGGTTGTCGATATCGTCGTCGGAGATCTCGGCGAAGGGCGACCCAGCTCCAGGACTGTCCGTCTTCTTCACCAGGCTCTCGAAGATCTTCGTGAGCTCGTCGCTGGCCTTCTTGATGCGAAGGCGGACGAGGCCAAGGCTGGTGCGGTTGTCAAAGATGACGACCAGCACGACCCGGCTGCCGACGATGGTCATGTACAGCGAGTCCTTGGCCCCTTCGTGGAACTGGTTGGGGAACTCGTTCTCCCCAATCAGCTTGGCCAGGCCACCCATCGCCGCCACGTTACCGGCCGTCAGCGAGGCCAGTGACGTGGTGTCGATGTTCTGCGTCTGACCCGCGGAGGAGATGAGCTGCCCGTTCTTGTCGACGAGGAAGACCACCTTCGCGTTCGCGTCCTTGGTAAGCCGGTCGCAAACGGCGTTGATCTTGGTGAACTCCTCTTCGTACATCACCAGTTGCGTGCCCATGGGCGTATGCGCTCCTCAGCGTTCGCTCGTCCCGCTCATGGCGACGCTCCGATGTTTCTAGAGTGAATCCACGAGGTTAGACGAGGCGCTACCGACCATCAGGATGCTTAGCAAAGCGTATCCACTCCAGCAAGAAGCCTTCCGCTTCCTGGAGGAGGTTCCGTGTCCGTTCCCATGCCCTCCGGACGCTCTGTGGGGTGGAGGCCACGGATCCGCACCCTGAGAGCGTGGAGCCTGAGCGGGCCCGTCCCACGGGGTTGGGGGCCTTCCCGGCTTTCTCTATACTCCGCTGCGTTTTGCCGCCCCCGCTTCTCCCGCGTTGCTCCGTGGCGCGCCTGGCGCTGGTGCTCCTCGTCCTGCTTGCCACTCCCTCCGCCCACGCGGACGCAGTGGCCGAGCACGCCTCGTTGCGCCTTCGCTACGGGCTGTCCCTCCGTGACGGCCGTCAGGCGGATGTAGGGCCCGGGCTCACCTATGAGGGCTTCACGCCGAACGACATGGCGGCCGTAGGCACTGCGTGGCTGGGCACGTCCTGGCTGGGCGCGTGGGCCGGGTTGCAGCGGGAGGCCTTCGACCTGCGGGAGGGCGCGCTGCGGATCACCGGTGGCAGCCTGTGGCGGGCCTCGGTGGGCTCCCGGGCGCGCGCCTTCCTGGGCCCGGTGCGCGCGGAGCTGGGCGCGGGCTATGGCTTCTCGCAGCTTCCCCACTTCAGTGACTCGGCCGAGCCCGTGCTCCTTCGGGGTGTGCGGCATGCGGTGGTGGTGGGCGGCCTGGTGCGCTTCCCACTGATGCTGGGGCTGCAGTTGGAAGCGCGCGGTGAGCTGCCGGTCTCGCTGTCGGTGCGCGACGCCACGGGCGCCCGAGCGGAGGCGACGGGGTTCTCCGCCGGTGGCGCGCTGCTGGTGCCGCTGCGGCGAGCGGAGCGCTGGACGGGCACGCTGGTGCTGGACTTCCAGCACGTGCAGGACACGGTGACGCTGGAGGATGGGACGCAGTCCCGGCAGCGGCTGCGGCGGATGGGCGCGGCGCTGGAGCTGGCGTGGCATGACGGTGTCCGGACGACGCGGCAGGTGCCCGTGCCGGTGGTGGTGGTGCCCGGAAGCGTGCGGTTTCACGTGCTGGACGCGCGGACGGGCGCGCCGCTGCCCGGAGCGCGGGTCATGGTGGAGGGCGAGGCGCACGTGGCGGACGCACAAGGCCTCGTCGAAGTGGCGTCCCTGTCGCCCGGGCCGGTGTCCGCGCAGGTGACGGCGGAGGGATACGCGTCCGCGGAGGCGGCGGTCACGGTGGAGGAGGGCGTGCGCGCGGAGTTGGAGGTCCGAGCCGCGCCACTGCCGCCACCGACGGGCGCGCTGCGGGTGACGGTGGTGGATGCGCGGACGGGCGCGCCGCTGCCGGACGTTCGCGTGTCGGTGGGCACAGCCCAGGTGCGCACGGACCTGACAGGGCAGGTGGTGGTGAGGGACCTGGCTTCGGGGCCCGTGGCTGTCGCGGTGGCGTCTTCCGGCTTCCGGTCCGTGGATGAAGCCGCGGTGGTCATCGCCGGGCAGGAGTCCACGCTGTCGGTACCCCTGGCGTCGGAAAAGAAGGGGACGCGGGCCACGCTGGTGGGGCAGGTTCGCAGTGTGCGAGGGGGCAAGCCATTGGCGGCGACCCTCCTCATGACGAAGGCCCGAGTGCGCGCGCGCACGGATGCGAAGGGGGCTTTCAATGTCCAGGTGCGGGGTGGCACCTACCGCATCACCATCTCCGCGCGAGGGCATCTGTCCCAGACGAAGGTCATCACCCTGCGCGAGGGTGAGCGGACCATCCTCAATGTCGACCTCTTCCCGAGGGGGAAACGGTGAGTGCCCCGCGTCGTTGGTTCCTGGTCCTGCTGCTCCTCGTCGCGGGGTGTGATGATGACGCCGTGGCGCCGCCTCCCGGGCCCTCGGCGGTGGTCGATGCGGGCGCTGGCGAGGTGCTGGGCCGCCTGGAGGGCTTGAGCGGCGACGTGCGCCTGGAGCGAGGTGGCAAGCAGGCGCCCGCCGAAGAGGGGCCCTTGTACGGGGGCGACGCGGTGGAGACGGCCGCGGGTGGTGCGGCCACGGTGCGTTTCCCGGACGGCCGTTCCGTGGAGGTGGGGCCGGACGCACGCTTCGCGCTGGGCTCGGACTCGGGGGGCATCGTGCTTCAAGTGGAGCGCGGCATCCTGTTGTCGCGCGTGCCCGCTGATGCGAACCGCACGGGCCAGGGCTCGAAGGTGGCGCTGACCATCCGTACGCCCTTCGGCCTCACGCGCGTGGGGGCGGATGAACCCAGCGAGGTGCGCGTGCAGGTGGCCGAGGACGCGGGCCGCGTCGAGGTGCGGCTGGGCGCCATCGAGTTCGTGGGCCGTGATGGCAAGACGCTGCGCGCGTCCGAAGGCGACGCGGTGGAGGCGACGTCCGGCCGGACGGAGCTGGTGGCTCGCGGGGCGCGTGTCCTGGAGCTGGCGCCGATTCCGGTGGCGGTACGGCTGACGGCAGGGCGCGCGGAGGTGCGAGCCAAGGGGGCGTCGGACTGGCGTCCGGTGGCGAAGCAGGGCGAGGAGCTGTCGCCGGGAGGCAGCGTGCGCACCCGGCGCGGAGGCTCCGCGGTGCTGGCGCTGGAGGGCTCGGCCACGGTGGCGTCACTGGGCTCGGACGCGGAGCTGGTGCTGACGTCAGCGGAGCAGGGTGGCGCCACGGACGAGGCGCGCTTCGACTTGTTGAGGGGCTGGCTGAACCTGCAGCTCGCGCGAGGGCGTACCAGCCGGCTGGTGCTGCCGGGGCTGCAGGTGGAGGGCGGCGGTGAAGCGCGGCTGGCGGTGCGCCGCACGGCCGCGGGCTATCTGGTGGATGCCCTCACCGGACAGGTGACGCTGGTCCGCGGAGCCGCCCGGCAGGCGCTGCGCGCGGGTGAGCGCGCCACGGTGGATGCGTCCTCCGCGCAGGCGCCACGCGTCGAGCCGCTCGCGCCCGCGCCACTGGCCCTGGGCGTCGTCGACGGCGCGGAGGTGTTCCATCCAGGGCTGCAGGATGTGGCCATCACCTGGGAAGGGGAGGGCGAGGCCACGGTGGAGGTCGCGGAGGACGCGGCCTTCACGCGGCCGGTGCTGTCAGGCACGGTGTACCGTCCCTTCATCAACGTGCCGGCGCCGGTGCGCGGCGTGCTCCACTGGCGGGTGCGCCGCAAGGATGGGACGCAGGTGTCGGGCAGCGCGTCGTTCGCGCCGGAGCGCGCGGTGCGCTCGCTGGCGCGGGTGCGCAACGTGGTGCCCGAGGGGCCGGAGAAGACGACCATCTTCTACCAGGACAAGCCCCCGGCGGTGACCTTCACCTATGCCGCGGAGACCTCCGCGGCGCGCTACCGTGTGGCCGTGTACCGCGCGGGGACATTGGATACGCCGGTGGCCGAACGCACCGTGACGGAGACTCGCGCCGCGCTGGACGCCGGTGCGCTGAGCGAGGGCAACTACCTCTGGTCCGTCACGCCGCTTTCCGCCACGGGTGCACAGCTCAAGGGGGGACGGATGAACAAGCTGGAACTGGTCTACGACAACTCGGTGCCGGTGCTCATGGTGTCCACACCGCGCAACGGGCAGGCCGCGGGCGCGAAGGTGCGCGCGGCCGGTGTCGCCCCCGTGGACGCCCGCCTGTCCATCAATGGACGCCCGGTGGCGCTGGATGGCAAGCACCGGTTCAACACCTGGGTGGAGCCGGTGGGCTCGCCGCCCGTATTGGTGTTTAAGATGACGCGTCCTGGTGCCCCGGCGGTCCATACGGTGCGCACTCTGAAACAGCGAGGGCCGTGAGGATGTCCCCCCCCCAGACGACCCTGCCTGTGACGGAAGCGAGCCTTGTGCCCCTGCTTCAGCCTTATGGCCCGTACGTGCTCGTGCGAAAGCTGGCCGAAGGCGGCATGGCGGAAATCTTCCTCGCCAAGCTGCTGGGCGCCGACGGCTTCGAGCGCAACGTCGTCATCAAGCGGATGCTGCCGCACCTGACGAACAACCCCGACTTCGTGGAGATGTTCCGGGACGAGGCGCGGCTGGCGGCGAAGCTGGCCCATCCGAACATCGTGCAGATTCAGGAGCTGGGCTTCGCGGAGGGCTGCTACTACATCTGCATGGAGTACCTCGCGGGCGAGGACTTCTCCACGACGCTGCGGCTGGCCGGACGCAAGCGCCACTACGTGCCGCTCCCCATCGTGTTGCGCGTCCTCATCGACGCGGCGCGCGGGCTGCACTTCGCGCACGAGTTCACCAACGAGGCCGGGCAGCCGCTGAACGTCGTCCACCGCGACATCTCTCCGTCGAACCTGTATCTGACGTACCAGGGGCAGGTGAAGGTGCTGGACTTCGGCATCGCCAAGGCCGAGTCGCGGCTCGTCAACACGCGCACTGGCGTGGTGAAGGGCAAGTACATGTACATGGCGCCGGAGCAGGCTCGCGGCAAGGAGGTGGACCGCCGCGCGGACGTCTTCGCGCTGGGCGTGAGCCTGTATGAGGCCCTCACCCATGTGCGGCCCTTCTCCCGGGAGAACGACCTGGCGGTGCTCAACGCGCTGCTGCAGGGCGAGCTCAAGCCGCCGCGCGAGCTGCGGCCGGACTTGCCCGAGGAACTGGAGGCCATCCTCCTGAAGGCCATGGCCTTCAAGCCGGAGGACCGCTACCCCACCGCGGAGGCGTTCGCGGACGCGCTGGAGACGTTCCTCTCGGAGCATCTCAGTGGCTCGGGCGCGATGCCGCTCGGCGCCTTCTTGAAGGGGCACTTTGGTGAGGAGCGCTTCACCGAGCGCTCACGCATTCCCACGCTGGCCACGCTCACCGCGACGTACGGAGGCGCCGCGGCAGGGGCGCAGGGGCAGGCGCCGGGTGCGGAGACGCACGGGACGAACCTGTATGGCGTGCTTGCCCGGGAGGGGGACGCCACGTCCGCCCAGCGCCCCGGCATGTCCATGCGGCCTTCCTCGCCGGGCGTGCCTGCCCATGGCTCGGCTTCACGTGGGCCGACGTCGCCGGAGCCCGCCACCACGGCCGGAGGCCGACGCTGGCGTACGCTGGCGGTGGGATTGGCGGGCGGCCTGATGCTGGCGGCGGCGGGCATCGTTGGATATCGGCAGTGGGTGACGACGCCCGCTTCGGTGTCGCTGGTGCCGGCCACGGCGCCCGTCGTGGAGGCCGTGGCACCGGAGGATGCTGCCGCTCAGGCCGGTTCTCTGCCGGAAGCCGTGGCCAATGGGGCGGGTGGCGACGTGGCCGTGACGGATTCGGCGCCGCCACCCGTGGATGCCGCTGACGCGACGGAGACGGACGAAGCCGGACTTGCTGGCACTGCGTCCGATGTCGAGCCGGATGCGGATGAAGAAGTGGCGGACGCGGCACCTGTGCGGTCGAAGAAGGCCTCGTCGCAGAAGCGGGTGACGCTGGGCATCGACGATGTGCAGCGTGTCGTCTCGCGTGGACGGGCGCGCATCACCACGTGCTTCGAGCGCTACAAGGCGGACCTGCCTTCGAGCCAGGGCGAGGTGCAGGTGCAGCTCACCATCGTCTCGTCGGGCAAGGTGCGGGCGGGGACGCGGGGACCGTTGGCTTCGTCGGGCGTGGGCCGCTGCCTGGAGGCCCAGGCGGAGCGCCTTCGCTTCCCGCCTCACCGGGACCAGGAGGTCACGGTGGTGATGCCCTTCTCGTGGCGGGTGACGCAGTAGCGGCGCGAGGAGGCTCGCGCCGCCACCGCGAGTGGCCTACAGGTCGCGGCGGGCGGAGAGTGCCTTGGCGAGCGTGGCCTGGTCGGCGAACTCCAGGTCGCCGCCCATGGGCAGGCCCTGGGCGATGCGGGTGACGCGCAGGCCCATGGGCTTGAGCAGGCGCGTCAGGTAGAGCGCGGTGGCTTCGCCCTCGATGTCCGGGTTGGTGGCGAGGATGAGTTCCTCCACCCGGCTGTCGTTGAGGCGCTCCAGCAGCTCGCGGATGCGGAGCTGCTCGGGGCCCACGCCCTCCAGGGGAGACAGCACGCCGTGCAGGACGTGGTAGCGGCCCTTGAACTCACGGGTGCGCTCCAGCGCCATCAGGTCGGCGAACGTCTCCACGACGCACAGCACGCGCTCGTCGCGCCGTGCGTCCCGGCAGAAGTTGCAGGTCTCCGCGTCGGTGAGGGAGAAGCAGCGCACGCACAGGTGCACCTTCTCCTTCACCTCGCGAATGGCCTGCGACAGCTCCGCGGCATACTCACCCGGCGCCCGCAGGATGTGGAACGCGAGGCGCTGCGCGGTCTTCTCGCCGATGCCCGGCAGCTTCGCCAACTGGGCGACGAGTCGATTCAGCGGATCGGGGGTCATCCGGTATCAGGTAATGCCGGGGATTTTGACGCCGCCGGAGATTTTCGCGAGCTCGCGCTGCATGTGCTGACGGCTGCTCGCCAGGGCGGCGTTCACCGCGGCGGTGATGAGGTCCTCGAGCATCGACGTGTCGTTGGGGTCGATGGCTTCCTTGTCGATCTTGATGCTGCGGATCTCCTGGATGCCGTTGGCGACGACGGTGACCCGGCCGTCACCGGCCTTGGCTTCCACGCTCTCTTCCGCCAGCTGCTGCTTCCGCTCTTCAATCTTCTCCGTCAGCTTGTTCGCCTGCCGGATGAAGTAGTTCAGGTCGACGCCAGGCATATGCTTCCTCGGTGCTCGTGGGAGCGGGCGCCACGGACATGGCCCCGCCCCGGCGTGGAATGGGGCGCCACCCTACCGTTGCGCGAGGCGGTTGTCAGGCGCTGTCGTCGGAGGTGTCGTCCGCTGGCACGGCCCCGGGGCGCTCGGGCTCGTAGACCTGGATGTGTTCGATTTCGCCTCCCAGGAACTTGAGCACCGCCCGGACGGCGGGGTGGCTGCGGACCTTGCTGTCCGTGCTCTTCTCGTGGGCAGCGCGCGTCTGTGCGTCCTGATCGGCCAGACTGGGACCCAGACGAGGGTCGTCCGGAGACGCATCCTGGATGGTGAGCTTCACCGGGCGGCCGAAGTGCTCGGCCAGGGCCTTGTCCACGGCGGCCTTGCCCGCGGTGGAGTTGACGGCCATGCGGTGGAAGCCGGCCACGGGCAGGAAGCCGAGGACGATTTCGCCGTTCTTCATGGACATCAATCGCCCGTTGGAGAGCGCCGCGCCCTGCCGGGGATGGGAGGCCTTCACCGTCTCCACGGCGGCCCGCCAACGCTCGGTGAGGGGCAGGTTGGGGTTGTCCCGGGAGCGGGTGACAGGGGCCGGCGGGGGCGGCTCGGGCTCGGGCTCGTGGTGGATGACGGGCTCGGGCGCCGGCGGGGGGGGCGGCGCGGCGGCGACTTCGGGGAGGCACTCGCCGGAGGCACAGCCTTCGGGGGAGTTCTCCTCGGGGTAGTAGCGCGCGTCCTCTTCCTCCGCGTAGGGCGGCGGCTCCGGCGGCGCGATGGGCTCGGGCCGGCGGATGTTGGTGACGCGGACCGATGGCGCGGGCTCGGTGGTGCGCGACAGTGGGGTGGCGCCCGCGGGAGGCACGGAGGGCGGGGGTGTCGGGGCCGTGGGCGCCTGGACCGAGCCACCATTGCGGAGGAACGAGAGCGGGCGCGCGGCGGAAGGTGAAAGTCCCTCCATCACCGGGCCGGAGGGGACCATCTGCGTGGCCTGGTAGCCCTGCGGGGACGGTGTGGCGCCGCTGCCGTTGCGGAGGAACGACAGGGGACGGGCCGCTGACGGTGACAGGCCGTCCATGTGGGGCCCGGGCCGTGACGGTTCGTCCGGACGCATGGCGTCGGGAGGTGCAAAACGAGGAGGCTCGTCCTGGCGCATGGCGCCAGCGTGGCCCATGCGCGGCGGCTCTTCCTCGCGCACGGCCGCCGTCGGCGCTGGCGGCTCGCTGACGCGAACAGGCGCCTGCCCCACGGGCGCACCCCTCGCATCCCACGGACGTGGAGCCGGGGCAGCCGCCTGCATCACGGAAGCGTCGTGTCGTGCCTCAGGCGCGAAAGTTCGCGGGACTGGAGCGACCTCCCGGCGCTCCAGCGTTCGACTTCGCGGAACCTTCACCCATCCCCGCCGCGAGCTTGTCCACTCGGGCCAGCAGCTCGGGAATCGAACCACCCGGCGACAACTGGATGGCCTTGAGCAGCGCCATCTCCAGGGCCAGCCGAGGCTGGGCCGCACGCGACACGTCCCAGATGCAGCCGTGCACCACGTCGAACAAGCGCGTGAGCTGCGCGGCCTCCGCGTCCTGGGCCAGCGCCATCAGCGCCTTCTGCTCGGACTCGGCCAGCTCGTCGGGCGCCTTGCCCAGCGTCTTGGTGACGAAGAGATGCCGCAGTTGGAAGGCCAGCTCCTCGGCCAGGCGCTTCAAGTCCAGGCCACGGTTGAAGACCTCCTCCACCCGCTCCAGCACCCGCTTCGCGTCCTTGTGGACGAGCGCATCGGCGAAGTCCTGCACGAACGTCCGGTCGATGGCGCCCAGCGCGTCGGCCACTTCCTCGTCGGAGGGGTTGGCGCCGCACGAGGCGAGCACCTGGTCCAGGAGGCTCAGCGCATCGCGCATGCCGCCTTCAGACTGGCGCACGACCAGCGACAGCGAGCGGTCGGAGATACCAGCGCCCTCCGCCTTGCAGATCTCCTGGAGACGCTGAAGCATCCGCGCCGCCGGAATCCGCCGGAAGTTGTGGCGCTGGCACCGCGACAGGATGGTGTCCGGGAGCTTGTGCGCCTCGGTGGTCGCGAAGATGAACTTCACGTGCCCGGGCGGCTCCTCCAGCGTCTTGAGCAGCGCGTTGAACGCCGCTCCCGACAGCATGTGGACCTCGTCGATGATGTAGATTTTGTGCCGGTCCCGCTGGGGCAGGTACTTCGCGTTCTCGCGAATCTCGCGGACGTTCTCGACGCCGTTGTTGGAGGCACCGTCGATTTCCGCGACGTCCACGCTGGTGCCGGCGGCAATCTCCGTGCAGGCACGGCACTCGCCACAGGGCTGGGCGGTGGGGCCCTTCTCACAGTTGAGCGCCTTGGCGAGCAGTCGCGCGGCCGTCGTCTTGCCCACGCCACGAGGTCCACAGAACAGGTACGCGTGCGCGACCCGGTCCATCTTGATGGCGTTCGCGACCGTCCGGACGACGTGCTCCTGTCCGGTCATGTCGTCGAACTTCTGTGGGCGCCATTTGCGGGCGAGAACGAGGTAGCTCATGGGGGGCGTCATCTAAACACGGCGGCGTGAATGATCCATGTCGTTGCCCTCCCACGAGGTGGGATTCCACTCCCCGTCGGGCTCGGCCCCAGGGCGGGCAGACGAACGCTTCACACCTTGCGTCCGGGAACGTGGGCGGGAAGAGTCGGCCGCGCCCGTGTCCGCCCCCCTTCTCGCCGCGCCCACTGATTCCATCCCGACACCCGAGCCCACCTCCCTGGCGCCCGGGGGCACGCCCCAAGTGGCGCCGGTCCGGAACTGGATGCGCTGGGTGCTGGGGGCAGTGGCGCTGCTGCCTGGCCTCATCGCGGTGGTGCAGTTGGGCCGCATCCACCCGGATGAGGTGTACCAGTCGCTGGAGCCCGCCTGGTGGCGCGTCCACGGCTACGGCGTCCTGGCCTGGGAGTGGCGTGACGGCCTCCGCAACTGGGCCGTGCCCGGCGTCCTGGCTGGCTTCCTCAAGCTGGCGGACCTGCTGGGCATCACCCACCCCCGGGCCTACCGCGTCGTGGTGGCCATTCCGCAGGTGGCCTTGCACGCCTGGAGTCTCTGGGCCGCGTACCGCTTCGCCCAGCGCCGAGCGGGGACCGCGGGTGGCCTGCTGTCGACGTTGCTCGTGGGGCTCTATGGACCACTGCTCGTCTTCGCGGGGCGCACCATGGCCGAGTCGATTTCCGCCTCGCTGCTCGTCGTCGCCGTGGAGGCGCTGGACCGGAGAGAGCGGCTCGCGAGGGCAGGGCTCGTGGGTGGCATGGCCCTGGGGCTGGCGGTGGTGGCCCGTTACCCGTCGGCCATCTTCGTCCTGGCGGCGCTGGTGTGGCTGGCGGCGGCGCGGCGGTGGCGACTGCTTGCCTTCACGTGCGCTGGAGGATTGGGCGTGGCGGTGGCGCTCGGCGCGCTGGACTGGGCGACGTGGGGCTCGCCGTTCCACTCCTTCTTCGCCTATGCCCGCTTCAACGTCTTCTCGGGCAAGGCCGCGGCTCAGTTCGGAGCGGACGCACCCAGCTTCTACGTGAAGCCGCTGCTCACCGCCGTGCCGCTCTGGGCCTGGGCCGCCGTGCCCGTGGGAATCGCCGCGCTTCGCCAGCACCGCGCCCTGTCCCTGCCGCTGTGGTGCGCCGCCGTGTACACCGGCGTGCTCCTGACCACCGCGCACAAGGAGGAGCGCTTCCTCTATCCTGGCCTGGTGCTGGGCGTGCTGGCCGCAGCGCCACCCGTGGCGGCGGGCCTCGTCCAGCTTGCTCGGCCAGCCGGGCGGTGGGGCCTGGCCGGACTCGCGCTGGTCGCAAGCATGACCGCGGCCGCCTTCTTCCCCTCCGGGGACCTGCGGGCAGACCAGTTCCGCGCGATTGTCGCCGCCACCCGGGGCAATGCGCGGGGGCTGCTCATCGTCAATGAGGGCCTGTGGGGCTCGGGCGGCTTCTTCTACCTGGGGAAGCAGATTCCCTGGCTGACCTGTGACTGGCCCCACGACGGCGCGTTCCAACGCGCGCTGCGGGACAGGACGTTCAACCGCGCCGTCACCTTCGAGGACCGCGCGCTCGCCGAGCTCCAGGCCGGCGGCTTCCAAATCGTCCGGAAGGTGGGCCGCGAGACGATTCTCTCCCGCGAGTAGGGGAGGGGAGCGGCCAGCCCGCAAAGGCGAAGAGCCGGTGCCCTTGACAGGACACCGGCTCTTCAAAAAGGACGGCCGGGACACACGCGGAAGTACGCTACCGTTGCTTCCTTCCGGACCTGGCGGGGTTCACGCCCCCACGTTGTCCCGACCATAAAGAATGTAACCACGTACTGCAGAAACAACAACGGAGAGGGTGGGATTCGAACCCACGATACCCTTTCAGATATACACGCGTTCCAGGCGTGCGCCTTCAACCGCTCGGCCACCTCTCCAAAAATCTGGAGCGGAGAGCGTAGGATTCGAACCTACGATACCGTTACCGGTATGCCTGATTTCGAGTCAGGTGCCTTCGACCACTCGGCCAGCTCTCCAGTATTCAATTGTCACGTTTCTTCGCGCGCAAGCGCCCGAAAAACGTCTTCAAAAGCAGGCGACTCTCGTCCGCCAGGATACCACTCGTGACTTGGAGCCGGTGATTGTGTCGAGGCTCTTCGACCAGGTTGTACAGCGAACCCACCGCACCCGCTTTCGGATCGAAGGCACCGAAAACGAGTCGTGTCACGCGAGACTGCACCAGACCTCCGGCGCACATGGCACATGGCTCAAGCGTCACATACAGGGTGACACCCGAGAGCCGCCAGGCACCGATTTTCCGGGCTGCGGCATCCATTGCCAACATTTCTGCGTGAGCGAGCGGATTGCGGTCCACTTCGCGGCGATTGAAACCAGCGCCAACGACTTCACCGTTGAACACCGCCACCGCACCTACGGGGACCTCTCCGAGTTCCGCTGCTTCCCGCGCGAGCGATAGCGCCTGCTGCATGAAAGCTTCGTCACTCATGGAGAACTGCTCGAAAGAAGTGGCGCTCCCTGGAGGATTCGAACCTCCGGCCTTCGGATTCGTAGTCCGACGCTCTATCCAGCTGAGCTAAGGGAGCATTTCTTCCGGCGCTGCTACAACAACAAGTGGCGGAGAGAGAGGGATTCGAACCCTCGATACCCTTTCGAGTATGCAGGTTTAGCAAACCTGTGCCTTCAGCCTCTCGGCCATCTCTCCAACTCTTCTCTGTCAAAGAGCCAACAAATTCAAGAACAAAAACTCGGAGGCGGTAGGATTCGAACCTACGGAGAGCTTTCACCCTCTGCGGTTTTCAAGACCGCTGCCTTCAACCGCTCGGCCACGCCTCCATACCACCGGGGCCGACTTGGCACCCCCCGGACCGACGTCCGTGGGGCCGCCCTTCTACCTGATTCTTCGCGCGTTGCAAGCCGGATTCAGACTCAAATCGGTTTCAGTTCCTTCAAGCCGCCCATGTACGGCACCAACGCCTCCGGAATGGCCACGCTTCCGTCCTCGCGCTGGTAGTTCTCCAGGATGGCGATGGTCGTCCGGCCTACCGCCAGGCCGCTGCCGTTGAGCGTGTGGGCGAGCTGGGGCTTGTCCCCTCTCTGGGCCCGGTAGCGAATCTTCGCCCGGCGGGCCTGGAAGTCGCCGCAGTCGGAGCAGGACGAAATCTCCCGGTAGCTGTTCTGTCCGGGGAGCCAGACCTCGATGTCGTACGTCTTCCGGGCGCTGAAGCCCATGTCTCCGGTGCACAGGAGCATGACGCGGTGGTGGAGGCCCAGGCGGCGGAGGATGTCGCAGGCGTCGTCCGTCATGGCCTCGAGTTCGTCCAGGCTCTTCTCCTGGTGGGCGAACTTCACCAGCTCCACCTTGTGGAACTGGTGCTGACGGATGAGGCCGCGGGTGTCCTTGCCGGCGGCGCCCGCCTCGGCCCGGAAGCTGGGGCTGAAGGCGCAGTAGCGGATGGGCAGGGACTCGCCCTCGAGGATTTCGTCCGCGTGGTAGTTGGTGACGGGCACTTCCGCGGTGGGGATGAGGAAGCGCTCCGGCTCGCCCAGCGTCTTGAAGGCGTCGTCCTCGAACTTGGGGAGCTGACCGGTGCCCATCATCGTCTCGCGCAGCACCAGGTAGGGCGGGAGCAGCTCCGTGTAGCCCTTGCTGGTGTGCACGTCGATCATGAAGGTGACGAGCGCCCGCTCCAGCCGGGCCAGCGCGCCCTTGTAGAAGGTGAAGCGGCTGCCAGACACCTTGGCGGCGCGCTCGAAGTCGAGCATGCCCAGCTTCTCACCCAGCTCGAAGTGCTGCTTGGGCGCGAAGAGCAGGTCGGGCTTCTGTCCCCAGATGCTCACCTGGACGTTGTCCTCGGCGCCGCCGCCCTCGGGGACGGATTCATGGGGCACGTTGGGGATGAGCAGGAGGATGCGGTTGAGCTCCTCCTCCACGTCCTTGAGGCGCGCTTCCTTCTCCTTGATTTCCTGGGAGACGGCGCGGAGGTCGCCGCGGAGCGCGTCGAGCGCCTTCGGGTCCTCCTTCGCCTTGCGCTTCATCTCCTCGTTGGCGGCGTTGCGGCGCGCGGCCAGCGACTCCACGGAGACATACAGCTCGCGGCGCTCGGCGAAGAGCCGCTGGAAGGGGCCCAAATCCAGGTTGCCGCCCCGCGTCTTGAGCCGGGCGACCACCGCATCAAAGTTCTGCGCAACGTTCCGGAGGTCCAGCATGGAGCACGCCTTGTAGTCACCCCGGGTGAGGCCAGCAAGGTTCCTCGCGTCTGGGGTGCTCAAGGCCGGACGCCGAGCGCCCCTCCGCCCTGACTCCGTGGGGGAGGGGAGGCGCCGGGCGCAGAGACGTCCGGCGGACGACGACCTCAGTTCTGCAGGTCGTAGATTTCGTCCTCGATGTCCTTCTTGTCGGTCGCGTCCGGTTTGCGGGAGAGGTAGTCCTTGAAGGCCTGCACGGCCTCCCGGCGCTTGTTGCGCTCCTTATAGGCGAAGCCCAGGTAGTAGTAGGCCATGGGATTCTCCGAATCGAGGCTGGTGGCCTTGCGGTACCAGTCGATGGCCTTGGCGTGCTGGGCCTGCTCGGTGAAGGCGCGGGCCACCTTGTAATAGACGTAGGTGAGCTTGGGGTCCGCCTTCAGGGCCGACTGGTACCGCTTGATGGCGTCGTTCCAGCGCGCGGCGGCGAAGTACGCATCACCAATGGAGCCCAGCACCCGCGTGCGGCGGGGGTCTGCCTTGAGGCTGGCCTCGAACGAGGTGATGGCCTCGTCGAACTGGCTGCCCTCCAGCAGCGCATGACCGAGCGCCTCGTGGGCGTCTGCGTGGGTGCCATCCAGTTCCACCGTCTTGCGCCACGCGCTCATGGCGTCCGGCAGGTTCTTCGCGTCCCGCAGGATGACGCCGTAGGCGTAGTGGTAGTCGGGGCGGTTGGGGGCCCGCTCCACGGCCTTGCGCATGTTGTCCAGCGCCTGGGTGAACTCCAGCCGCTTCGCCTTCACCAGCGCCAGGTAGTAGAGCGCCTCGTGGTTGGAGGGCTCGTTGCTCAGCGCGAGGCCCAGGTTGCTCTCCGCGCCCGGCAAATCGCCCCGCTCCAGCAGCACGGCGCCCAGCGTAATCGGGATGGTGGTGGAGCGCGGGTCCTCCGTCTTGGCCTTCTCCAGCTCCGCCACGGCCTCTTCCAACTGCCCCAGGCGCCACAGCACGAGCCCGCGCTGCAGCCGGCCGTCCTTCAACAGGTGCGGGTCCAACTCCAGGGCGCGGTTGGCCTCCGCCTTCGCCGTCTCCAGGTCGTCCGTCAGCAGGGCCACGCGGGACAGGCCCAGGTGGGCGTCCGCCAGGATGGGGTCGAGCTTCACGGAGCGCTCGAACTCCTGCTGGGCCAGCAGCGTGTTGTTTTCCGCCAGGGCCAGCTCGCCGAGGCCCGCGCGCACGCCCGCGTTCTCCGGTGCCTTCTTCGCCGCCTCCTCGAGCTGAGGCCGCGCCTCCGCGTTGCGGCGCTGGGCCAGGTAGAAGCGGCCCAGGTAGAGGCGGGCCTCCACCAGGTTGTCGTCCGCGGCGATGGCGCGCTTGTAGTGGCCCTCCGCGTCGGAGAGGTTGTCGAGCGCGTCCTCGATGCGCCCGTAGAGGTAGGCGATGCGCGCCTCGTTGGGGAACACGCCGTTGGCCTTCTTCACGGCCTCCAGCGCGTCCTGCATCTTCCCGGTCATCACCAGCGCGGTGATGTGGCCGTCCGCGAACTCCAGGTTGTTGGGCTCCTCGGTCGCCAGCGCCTTGTAGATGGGCAGGGCGCCCTCGAAGTTGCGCTGAGCGCGCAGCACCCGCGCCAGCTGGCCCCGGAGGAAGGTGGACTTCGCGTCCATCTCCAGGGCGGCCTTGAGCTCGGCCTCGGCCTCCTTCGGCTGGTGCTTCTGGAACATCGCCACGCCCTTGAGGCCGCGGGCGCGCGCCAGCTCCGCGGGGCCCAGCGCGGACTGGACGTCCTCGGCCAGCGCCCGCTCAACGGCCTCCGTGCCCTTTGCCACGTCCTTGCGGACCAGCAACTCCACCGCGGCCAGCTCCACCGCGGAGGCCACGTGCTTCGGGTCTGCTTCCAGGGCCGCGGCATAGGCGGCGGCGGCTTCGTCGGCGCGGTCGGCGGCCTGGTGCAGGTTGCCCACGGCGTGGTGGGCCTTGGCGGACTTGGGGTTCTTCGCCAGCACCTTGTTCAGCGTGTCCAGGGCGCGCTTCTCGTCGCGCTTCTGCGAGTAGGCCTCGGCCAGCAGGAAGGCCAACTCCAGGTCGCCCTGGGTATCCTCGCGGCCGTAGGCGCCGCTCAGGGGGGGGATGACCGAGTCCGCCTGCCGGGAGGTGAGCGCGATCGCCGCGGACGCCTTGATGACGTCCACGTCCTTCTCTCCCAGGAACTCGATGTCCGCCATGTCCTGACGGCAGCGGCTCATCTCGTTCGGATTGCCCGCGGCGTAGCGGCGCTGGAGGTAGTAGACGGACTGGCACCACAGCGAGCGCACCTCCGGGTACTCCTTCTGCGCGAGCACCTTGGCGCTGAGCTCGCGGGCCTGCTTGTAGCTGGCGAAGGTGTCCGTGAGCAGCGCCTGCTTCGCGTCCGCCACCTGCTTCGCCTCGGCTGAGCCGTCGGAGAGGCGGGTGGGGAAGAGGGCGCGGCGGCCGAAGGCACCGTAGCGCGTGCCGAACTCAGTGCCCGCGCCGATGCCCGCCACCACCACCGCGACACCCGCGGCAATCATCAGCGGGACGCGCTTCTTCCACTTCTCCGTGTTGCCGCTGCGGTCCACCACGGACACCGCGGCCATGCGGCCTTCATAGAGCTGCTCCAGCCGCTTCATGTTGGCCTGCGGGCTGGCGCCGTCCACGCGGGGCGCGTCGATGACGGCCGCCGCGGGCGCCGCGGTGGGCGTCACCAGCTTGGCGGGGCCTTCCATCAGCCGCTGGATGGCGGCGGCGAAGGTGGGCACCGTGCCGATGGCGGACCAGGTCTCCGAGTCCAGCGACACGTCCTCGTTCCCGAGGAGCTGCCCGTCCTCGAGCATCTTGACGATGACGCCCTCGTCGAACGGGCCGAACACCTTGCCCGAGCGCCGGCGGACGTGGAAACGGCGCACCTTGGTGCCCGCCTGGGCGCCGCCGTCCTTACCCGCGGCGTCGTCGATGAAGGACAGCATCTCCAGGCCGTCCGCGGGGCCCGCGTTGGGCGGCGGCGGCAGCGGGTCGGAGAGGTCCGCTTCCAGGTCGTCATCCGGCCGGGCGGTCGGGTCGAACTCGAGCGAGTCCGGGATGCCGGGCGAAGAAGGCGCGCCGAAGTCCACGTCACCGAAGTCCACGGCCGGGTTGACGGCGACGGCTGGCGCGGGGGCCGGAGGCTCCGAGAAGTCGATGGCGAACGGGTCCGCACCAGGCGCTGGCGCGGAGCCGAAATCGGCAGCGAACGGATCCGCCGCGGGGGCCGGTGGGGTGCTGAAGTCGACGGCGAACGGGTCCGCACCGGGCGCGGGCGGCTCGTTGAAGTCGAACGACAGGTCCGGTGCGGCGGGGGCCGGCAGGTCCGCGAACTCGAGGGTCTGGGGCGCGGCGGGCGCGGGCAGGTCGGAGAAGTCCGCTCCCGGAGGGGGCAGTGCGAACGGATCGGCGTTCGCGGGGACGGGCAGTTCGCCGAAGTCGAAGGACGGCGCTCCCGCTGCGGGCGGAGGCATCGCGTAGGGCGAGGCCTCGGGCGCGGACGGCATCTCGTACGCGTCCGGCGCGAAGGCGTCCGTCTGGGGCGCCATGTCCGGCGGAGGCAGGGCGAACGGGTCGTCCACCGGGGCGGCCGGCTGCGCGTAGGCCGCAGGGGGCGGCAGGGCGAAGGGGTCTTCCTGGGGCGGCTGGGCCTGGGCGGCACCGCTGGAGGATTCGATGTCGAAGGCGAACGCGTCCTCGGCGGGCGGAGCCTCGACGGGAACGGGCAGGGCGTCATCGGCGAAATCGAAGTCCCTGGCGGTGCTTGCGGGCGCGTTCACGCCGTAGCCCTGTGCGGCGTCCTCGACGGGGGCTTCGACGGTCTCGAAGTCGAAGTCGCGCGCCGTTCCCGCGGGTTCATTCACGCCGTAGCCCGACGCCGGAGCGGCGGGCGGCTCGCGGTAGGCGTCGCTCGGCAGCGGAATGGAGACGACGCGCGTCACCTCGCGGGTGTCCCGGACCGGCTCGCCAAAGTCGTCGCCGAACGCGTCCATGTCGGACGGGCCACCTGCCTGCGGCATGGCCGCGGCGGCCTCCGCGGGCGAGCTCATGTCGAAGGCGAAGGCGTCCTCTTCGGGCGCGGCGCCCGGGAGGGGCATGGCGGCCTGTTCGGGCTCGCTCATGTCGAAGCCGAACGGGTCGGCCTCGGGAGCGCTTCCCGGCAGCGGGACGCTGGCGGCCTGTTCGGGCTCGCTCATGTCGAAGGCGAACGGGTCGGCCTCCGGGGCACCTCCCGGCAACGGGATGGCGGCGGCCTGTTCGGGCTCGCCCATGTCGAAGGCGAACGGGTCGGCCTCCGGGGCACCTCCCGGCAGGGGAATGGCGGTGGGCTGAGGCGCGCCCGCGCCGGGCAGGGGAATGGCGGCGGCGTGGGGCGCGGCGCTGAACGCCTCGGGAGCGCCCGGCAGCGGAATGGCTGCGGACGGTGCGGACGCGGCACCGGGCAACGGGATGGCGGCGGCTTGCGCGGACGCGGCACCGGGCAGCGGGATGGCGCCCGTGGACGCGGGAGCGCCAGGGAGCGGAATCGCGGCGGAGTGGGTCGGCGCGGCGCCCGGCAGCGGGATGGCACCCGCGGACGCGGGGGCGCCAGGGAGCGGAATGGCTGCGGACGCGGGGGCGCCAGGGAGCGGAATGGCTGCGGACTGCGCGGATGCGGCACCGGGCAACGGGATGGCGGCGGCTTGCGCGGACGCGGCACCGGGCAGCGGGATGGCGGCGGTCAGGGGCGCGGCGGACGTGGCACCCGGCAGCGGGATGGCGGTGGCCTGTGCGGGCTCGGCGGGAGCAGGCGCCGAGGGCGCGCTCACTGCTTCGAGCTTGATGGGGAAGGTGGTCTGGCACCGGGCGCACTTGAGCTTCGCGCCGCCCGGCGGGATCCGCTTGTCATCGATGTTGTAGTTCGTCTGGCAAGACGGGCAGGAGACTTTCATGGGATTCCGAGCTCGCGAGAGGGGGACCGAGCGCCTTCGCGGTGCTCGCAGGCTACCAGAGGCGTTTCCAGCCCGGAAAGAACGCGCACGAGGAGGTTGAAGCGCACCCTCCCGGGCAAGCGGGCGAGGGCTCTCGCCTTCCACCGGTGCGCACGCCGCGTTCGATTCGCCGTTCCCGGAGTGGAAGGTGGTAGACCCGCCCCTCAATGGAACCCATTGTCATCCTGGGCGCGGGCCTCGCGGGCCTCTCCACCGCCCACTTCCTGAACAAGCCCTGGCGCCTCATCGAGAAGTCCGACCGTGTCGGCGGCCTCATCAAGACCGAGGTCATCCAGGGGTGTTATTTTGACCCCACCGGTCACTGGCTCCACCTGCGGGACCCGGAAATCCAGGCCCTGGTGAACACGCTGTGGCTGCCGGAGCAGATGGTCCGCATCCAGCGCAAGGCCGGCATCTTCACGCGCGGAGTCTTCACCCGCTTCCCGTACCAGGTGAACACCCACGGTCTGCCGCCGGAGGTGGTGGCGGAGAACCTCACCGGCTACGTGGAGGCCGTCTACGGTGAGAAGGGCCGCGAGCTGCGCGAGCGCGAGCCGCGCAACTTCGAGGAGTTCATCCTCCGCTACATGGGCGAGGGCTTCGCGAAGAACTTCATGGTGCCCTACAACCAGAAGCTGTGGACGGTGCACCCGCGTGAGATGTCCGCCGCCTGGGTGGGCCGCTTCGTGCCCCGTCCCAACCTCAAGGAAGTGGTGGACGGCGCGCTGGGCGCTGGCAGCGATGCGGTCGGCTACAACGCGTCGTTCCTCTACCCGCGTGAGGGCGGCATCGAGAGCCTCGCCCGCGCCATGCTGAGCCACCTGAAGGGCGGCCAGCTCAGCATCCACACCGAGCCCACCGCCATTGACTGGAAGGCCCGGAAGGTGACGCTGTCCGACGGGAGCGTGCAGCCCTATGCGGGGCTGGTGTCCAGCATCTCCCTGCCTGGGTTGGTGAAGCTGCTGGCGAAGGGCGAGGCCGGCGTGCCCGACACGGTGCAGGACGCGGCGAAGCAGCTGCGCGCCACCACCGTCACCTACGTGGCCGTGGGCGCCAAGGGAGCCAACCGCCAGCCCTGGCATTGGATCTACCTGCCGGAGCCGGAGTTCCACACGTACCGCATCGGCTCGCCCTCCGCGGTGTACGCGCCGCTGGCGCCGCCGGACACGTCCACCTTCTACGTGGAGTACAGCCACCACGGCGAGCTGTCCCCGGCCGCGGCGGAGAAGTACGCGGTGGAGGACCTGGTGCGCTCGCAGATGATTCACGCCGCGGACGACGTCCTCTTCGCCCAGGCGCGCGAGATTCCCCACGCCTACGTGCTCTACGACGACGCCTACGGACCGGCGAAGTCTGAGATTCTGCGCTTCCTGGAGCATGCCGGAATCCAGATTGCCGGCCGCTATGGACAGTGGGAGTACTCCTCGATGGAGGACGCCATCCTCGCCGGGCGTGCGTGCGCGAGGACACTCAACGGTTGACATCCCCTTCGCCCACCCGTCGCATTGTGTCGACGGGTGGCTTGGGGCGTGTTAGCCATCTCTGTTCGAGTTCATGGCCCCGCACCTCACCGTCGTCATCCCTGTCTACAACGAGGAGTCCATCATCGCCTCGGCGGCGGAGGAGTTGCGCCAGGGGCTGGATGCGCGCGGGCTCGACTACGAAATCATCTTCGCGGAGAACGGCTCGCGCGACGCCACGCCGGCCATCCTCGAAGAGCTGTGCGCGAACAATTCGCGCCTGCGCTGGTTCCACTCGGAGACGCCCAACTACGGCGTGGCGCTCAAGGCCGGCATCCTCAAGGCCCGGGGCACCTACGTCATCTGCGATGAAATCGACCTGTGCGACCTGACCTTCTACGACGCGGCGCTGCCGCGGCTGGAGCGGGGCGAGGCGGACATGGTGGTGGGCTCCAAGGCGGCCAAGGGCGCCAGTGACCAGCGCCCGCTGATTCGCCGGGCGGCCACGCGGGTGCACAACAAGCTGCTGAAGGTGGCGCTGGGCTTCCAGGGCACGGACACGCACGGCCTGAAGGCGTTCCGCCGCGAGGCGCTGCTGCCCGTCATCCAGAAGTGCGTGGTGGACATGGACGTGTTCGCCAGCGAGTTCGTCATCCGCGCGTGGCGCGAGGGCCTGCGGGTGATGGAGATTCCCATCCAGCTCCACGAGAAGCGCCAGCCCTCCATCCACCTGTTCAAGCGCGTGCCCAACGTGCTCAAGAACGTGGGCAAGCTGTTCTACGTCATCCGCGTCCGCGGGACCTGAGCCGGGGAGGGCGCACCGTGCGGCTGGCGTCCATCTCCGTCGACCTCGACTCGCTGCCCCACTACTGCCGCATCCACGGCCTGCCGGAGTCGCTGCTGGACGCCCGCGCCCGCTCGCTGGTGCACGCGGTGGCGGTGCCTCGCTTCCGGGAGTTGCTGGACGGGCTGGGCATTCCGGGGACCTTCTTCGTCATCGGTGAGGACCTGGAGTCCGACCCGGTCGCCGTGGCGGGCATGCGCGCCTCCCACGAGGCGCGCATCGAGGTGGCCAGCCACAGCCACGCCCATGACTACGCGCTGACGCGCCGGGGTCCCGAGGCCATCCATGCGGACCTGGCCCGCGCGGATGCCGCCATCCTCGCGGCCACGGGTGCGCGGCCGGAGGGTTTCCGCGCGCCGGGCTACACGCTGAACGCGGACCTGTACGCGGCCACGGCGGCGCTGGGCTACCGGTATGGCTCCTCGGCCTTCCCCGCCGTGCCGTACTACCTGGCGAAGGCGGCGGTGATGGGGGCCCTGTCGGTGTTGGGGCGTCCGTCCCGCTCCGTGCTGGACACGCCCCGCGTGCTGCTGGCGCCTCGGGTGCCGTACCGGCCCGACCCGGCGCAGCCCTACCGGCGGGGCTCGGGCACCGTGCTGGAGCTGCCCATGACGGTGACGCCCGCGCTGCGTTTCCCCCTCATCGGCACCTTCGCCACCACGCTGCCCCGCGCGTCCCTGCATGCGCTGTGGCGCACGTGCCGCCGGGATACCTTCTTCAACTTCGAACTGCACGGCGTGGACGTGCTGGACGCGTCGGACGGGATTCCCCCGGAGCTGGTGCGGCAGCAGCGGGATTTGCGCGTCAGCGCCACCCAGAAGATGGCGCGCCTGCGCGAGGTGTTCGGCTGGCTGAAGTCGGAGCGCGAGGTCCTCACGCTGCGCGACGTCGCCGGGCGCCTGTCGGCCTCGGTGTAAGGCATTCCCACGAGGGCACCTGTCCAACAGCGCACGTCCCTGCCGTGCCTGGGTGTCCGTGGGGCACGCTTGCTACGCCAGGGGGAGGGCTTCCGCCGACGGACCCTCCCGGCGGCGGGGCCGGTGGTGTAAAGAGCCCCCATGCTGGAGAACGTCACCGACCGAGTGAAGAAGGGCCTGCGCGAGTGGACGGACCGGCTGGCCAACAACGAGCAGAAGCAGCGGCTCGATGGCCTGGCGCGCCCGGGTAACGAGTACGGGGTGGACCCGTTTGGGTTCGATTTGGACTACAGCCTGTCCGCGGTGGCCCCGCTCCTGTGGCTCTACCGGAACTACTTCCGTGTGGAGACGTTCGGCATCGAGCACGTGCCCGCCGGCCGGGTGCTGCTGGTGTCCAACCACTCCGGCCAACTGCCCATGGACGGCGCGATGATTGGCGTGGCGATGATGCTGGATGCCAGCCCGCCCCGCGTCATCCGCAGCATGGTGGAGAAGTGGGTGTCGTCGCTCCCGTACGTGTCCACCTTCATGGCCCGCGTGGGGCAGATTGTTGGCACGCCGGAGAACTGCCGGCGACTGCTGGAGTCGGAGGAGGCCATCCTCGTCTTCCCCGAGGGCACGCGCGGCATCAACAAGCTGTGGCCCCAGCGTTACCAGCTCCAGGAGTTCGGCTTGGGCTTCATGCGCCTGGCGCTGGAGACGAACACGCCCATCGTCCCCGTGGCCGTCATTGGCGCGGAGGAGCAGGCTCCGGCGCTGATGGACCTGAAGCCGGTGGCGAAGCTCCTGGGCTTCCCGTCCTTCCCCATCACCCCCACGGGCCTGCCCATTCCCCTGCCCACGAAGTACCGCATCTACTTCGGGGAGCCGCTGCACTTCTCCGGGCGCCCGGACGACGAGGACAGTGAGCTGGACAAGAAGGTTCGCACCGTGAAGGCGTCCATCCAATCCATGCTCCATCAGGGCCTCAAGGAGCGTCAGGGCGTGTTCTGGTGAGCGCTAAACGCGGCGGTGCTAAAGAGGGGAGTTCCATGAAACCGGCCGTCGTCGTCACGGGTATCAGCGGCAACCTCGGCCGCACCCTCGCGAAGCTGCTGCACAAGCACGAGCGCATCATCGGCATCGACCGGCGGCCCTTCGCGGGACGGCCGAAGGACGTCGAGATGTACGAGCTCGACCTCCGCAAGAAGAAGGCGGAGGACGTCTTCCGGAAGAACGAAATCCGCGCCGTCATCCACATGGGCATCATGCATGACCCCCGGATGAGTGAAGAGGAGCACCACTCCTTCAACGTCGTGGGTACCACGCGCCTGCTGGAGTACTGCGCGAAGTACGGCGTGAAGAAGGTCGTCGTCCTGTCCTCGGCCAACGTCTACGGGCCCAGCCCGGACAACTCGAACTTCCTCACGGAAGACGCGCCGCTCATGGCCGCCAGTCGCTTCTCCGGCGTGCGCGACCTCATCGAAGTGGACATGCTGGCGCACAGCTTCTTCTGGAAGCACCCGCACATCGAGACGGTCATCCTCCGGCCAGTCCACATCGTCGGGCCCACCATCAAGAACGCGCCGTCCAACTACCTGCGCATGCGCAGGCCCTGGATGATGGCGGGCTTCGACCCCATGGTGCAGCTCATCCATGTGGAGGACGTCGCTCGCGCCATGGTGGAGGCGCTCCGCCCGGAGCCCAAGGGCGTCTACAACGTCGTGGGCCCCGGCGAGGTCCCCCTGTCCGCGGTGATGCGCGAGCTGGGCAATACCCCCATCCCCGTGCCGCACCCCGTGGCCCGGCCGCTGCTGGGTATGCTGTTCAAGTACCGGCTGGCCAACTTCCCGCCGCCGGAGTTGGACCACATCCAGTTCCTATGTGCGGTGGACGGCAGCCGCTGGGTGAAGGACGTGGCCTGGAAGCCGCGCCACTCCATGCGCGACACCATCCGCTCCGTCCAGGGCGACTAGCTGCTGGAAAGTCCGAGGCCCCCTGACACTGTTGTCAGGCCCAGCGCGACGTCCGGCCCAGGGGCCCCTGACAGACATGTCAGAGGCCTGCCCCGGGGGTAGGGCGGCGTCAGGCCGATAGTCGTTGCAACCCCTTGAATCTCCAGCCATCCGCCAGCGCCCGCTCCTGGCGCGGTGCTTGGCACTCTCATTGCTCTAGTGGCTGCCCATCACGGCGCGGCGACATGGGCCCGGCAACGGTGTCGCCCCGTCAAACTGTAGGGCACTCCATGGGGGAGTTCCCGACGCCCTCCGTCTCGGCCGGCCCCGAGACGGCGGGCGGATTCTTGTAGGGCGCTCCATAGGGGAGCTCCCGACGCCCACCGCCTCGGCCGGCCCCGAGACGGTGGGCGGTTTCTTTTCAGGGGGATGGGGGCTGCTCGGGGCTGGTGCTCGGGCTCGGCAGCTCACCCTCGAAGGGGCCATCGTCCTGGCTCTCCAGGAGCCACGCCCCGTCCCGGAAGACGAACTCCGAGGTGACGATGGCGGTGCGCTCGGAGGCCGAGGGCAGCCGCATCCACTGGATGCGGCTCTGCACCGTGGCCCGGTGCCCATCGTCGGACAGCTTCACGTCCTCGATTTCGTAGTCGGTGATGGACAGGTCCTTGTCGTCGTTGAGCTCCAGGCGCGCCTTCTGGAAGTCCTTGCGCCGCTCGGGGACGAGGATGCGGGTGGCGCTCCGGAAGTCCTTCCACCGGAGGGCCTGGTGGAAGCGCTCCACGGTGGGCTTGAGTGCTTCCAGGTTGGATTTCTTGGACGTGGTTGCGCACGCCCCGAGGACGAGCGCGAGGAGCAGGGCAGGCAGGCGATTCACGGTGGGGAGGGTACCACCCGGCAGCATCCTCGGACGAGAGAGCGGTGGTATGGTCCGGCTCCCCGCCCGAGCACCGGAGTCGCGAGCGCAATGGCCAAGTCGATGGTGGAGCGTTACGAGCAGCTCCTCCGGCAGGACCCCACCTCTTCCGTTTTCGTCGAACTCGCCAAGGCCCTGCTGGAAAAGGGGGACGCCGCGCGTGCCATCGAGGTCTGCGGGCAAGGCATCTCCCACCACCCAGCATCCGTTGTCGGGCGCGTGCTGTGGGGCAAGGCCCTCATTCAGCAGGGCCGGCCCGCCGAGGCGATGGACCAGTTCGAGCAGGCCATCTCCATCGAGAAGGACAACCCCTACGCCTACAACTTGATTGGCGAGGTGCTGCTCCAGCACCGGTTGTACCGGTCCGCGCTTCCCATTCTTCGCAAGGCCCTGGCGCTGCAGCCGAACGATGGCCGCGTGAAGCAGTGGCTGGAGCAGACGGAGCAGGCGTTCGCGGGTGGACCGGCTCCCGTGTTCGCGAACCTGATGGGGCTGGAGAAGCCCTCGTCGGACGAGGACGCGCCGTCGGAGGAGGCGTCGAAGGACGAGGCTCCGAGTCCCACGGTGGCGCCCATGGCCGCTGCCCGGCTGCGCGCCGCCGCGCTGGGGGATGCGGCGAAGCTGAAGCCCGCGAGCGCCGGTGCGGTGCCGGCGGGTGACGCCCCGGCGGCCGCTCGCGCGGATGTGGCATCCGAAGCCTCCGCGAAGGACGCGGAGCAGGGGCGCACGAACGCGGACGCGGAAGGGAACGCTCAGGCGGGCTCGGACGTTGGCGCGGCGGAGCAGGGCGGAGCGGCAGTCCCTTCGGATGACGCGGCTCCGCGGGACGGTGGCCGTGACGCGAGCGCCTCGCTGGGCCTGTTGAACCGGCCGGTGCCGGTGTCGTCAGTCCTGGGCGCGGAGCTTCCGAGCCTGGACCTGGGGCTGGGTGATGACGACGACGCCCCTCCGCGTGGCGTGGATGAAGCGGCTTCCGTGACCCAAGCGCCCTCGGAGGACTCCGCGTTCGAGCAACGCGCTGACGCCGAGCAGGACTCCGGCGCTGTCGCGGACCCGCCGACGCAACAGGTGTCCGTCGCGGAGGAGACTGCCGCGGCCTCGGAGCCCGAGGCGAGCGGTGACGTGGATGAACAGCAGGCCGGGGCCGCTCCGGCCGAGGACGCCGGGGCCTCTGTCGCGGGTGGTCTCCTGGGCGACCTTCCTCCTCCCGAGCCGACGGCGTCGAGGCCCGTCGTGGCGAGCACGCCCGCGACGCCGCGAGGCTCTGGGGGCAAGCGCTCCTTGCTGGAGGAGATCCCGGACGCTGCGCCCGCACCCGCGGCCACCGCCGCGAAGGCCAAGGCGCGCAAGCCGGACACCGAAGCGCTCACCGCCGAGTACGAGAAGGAACTGCGGGCGAAGCTGGCGCGTGAGGCGGCGAAGACGTCGTTCATCGCCCGGCATGGCGTGAAGGTCGCTGGGGCCGTGGTGGGCGTGGTGGTGCTGGCCATCGTCGTCTTCAGCTTCGTCAACATCCGCGCGAGCCAGGGCGGACAGACGCTGAGCGAGACGCTGGCCCGGGCCGAGGACCTCATCATCCAGGACACTGGGGCCTCGCTGGATGCCGCGCTGGCGCAGCTCGAGAAGGCGCGGGACATGGACGAAAGCAGCAGCCGGGCCTGGGCGCTGACGGCCTGGGCGCACGCGCTGCGCTACGCGGACCATGGGCAGGCCTCCGAGGACCGACGCCAGGCACTGGAAGCGCTGGAGCGGCCGGGCGTGAAGGACGCGGCCCCCGCGCAGGTGCTGGTTACCAACGTGCTGGTGGCGGACGAGCGCGGACGTGCCCTGGCGCGGAGCGCGCTGCTGGGCTCGCAGCAGGACAGCACCGAGGTCCACGCGCTCGCTGGCAGCCTGCTGCTGGAGGCGAAGGACGAGAAGCAGGCGCTCGAGCGCTTTGACCGCGCGCTTCGTGCCTCTGGCGCCAACGTCCGCGCGCTGGTGGCCCTGGGTGATTACTACAAGGCTTCCGAGGACTTTCCGCAGGCCATCGAGATGTACGAGCGTGCGCGCAAGAAATCCCCCGAGCACCCCTCGGCCCGCATCGGCCAGGCGGAGGCTCGGCTCGCGCTGTACCAGGACCTGGATGCCGCGCTGGCGGACGTGGCGCGGCTCGCGGAGGACCCGAAGCTTCCTGCGGCGTTGAAGGCGCGCCAGCAGCTGGTGCATGGCGAGCTGCTGTCCGCTCAGGGCAAGCATGCCGAGGCCCGCGCGCTGCTCTCCAAGGGCACCCAGGGCCCCCTGGCCTTCGAGTTCCAGCTCGCGCTCGGCGCCGCCAGTCGTGCGGCCGGGACGCTGGACGCGGCGCAGGCCGCCTACGAGGCCGCGCTCAAGCTGCGGCCCAAGAGCGAAGAGGCCCGCGAGGGGCTGGGCCGCACGCTGCTGGACCGCGACCGGGAGCGCGAAGTCCTCACCCGTCTGGAGGCCGACGGGGGCCGCAAGGTGGCCCTGGTGCGCGGCGCCGCGTATGCGCGCCTGGGAGACTGGAAGAAGGCCCGCGCGGAGCTGGCGCGCACGCGTGTGAATGACCGGTATCCCCCGGAGGCCGTCTCCTGGCTGGCCCTGGCGGACGCAGCCGAGGGCAACGGCGCCCAGGCGCGGGAGCTGCTGGAGAAGGCCCTGCACGCGGCGAAGCGGCCCCGCAACGACATGCGGCTGGCGCTGGGGCAGCTCTACTGGCGCGAGCGGGCCTACGACAAGGCGCAGGTCTTGTTCGAGGAGGCCCAGAAGGACCCGCGTGACTATGAGGCCGCGTGCTCGTTGGGGCGGTTGATGTTGTCGCGTGGGCTGCCCGACATGGCCCTCAAGCCGCTGACGCAGGCGGTGGAGCGCAACGGCGCGCACGGCGAGGCCCGGGACGCGCTGGGGCGCACGCTACTGGCCCTGGGGCGGACGCCGGACGCGCTCAAGCAGTTCGAGGCGTGGCAGCTGGAGAACCCGGGGAGCGCGGCCGCGCACAAGGGCTTCGCGCTGGCGCTGTTCCACTCTGGCCGCCGCAAGGACGCGGAGGGCGCGGTGCAGCGCTCGGTGAAGCTGGTGTCGGATGACGCCGAGGCGCACAAGCTTCGCGCGGCCATCCTCTTCGGCGCGGGAGACGCGCGGGGCGGCTTCTCCGCGCTGGAGCGCGCCAACAAGCTGGACCCGAAGGACGCGGGCACGTTCTGTGAGATTGCCCTCGCCTTCATGCGCCAGGGCAACAGTGGCAACGCGGAGGCGGCCTTCGCCGCGGCCCGGCGAGAAGGGCCCGACGCCACCTGTGGCCGGGTGGGAGAGCTGTACGCGCAGTTGCCGGGCGGTGGGCGTGGCGCCGCTCGGACGCTCGAGGACCTGGCGGCCAGGGCGCCGACTGTCTGGGACAAGGCCTTCGCACAGGCCACCATGGCGCGCGCGCTGCTGGGGGCGGGGGCCGTGAAGGATGCCCGTACCGCAGCGGATGAGGCCGTGCGCCTGGCGCCTTTCGATGGGCGCGCCCAGCTTGCACTGGGAATGGTGGCGCTCAAGCAGAAGCAGGAGGACGTGGCCCGGGCCGCGCTGGAGAAGGCCGTGGAGCTGGAGCCCGCGGATGGCCTGGCGCGCCTGGCGCTCGCGGATGCGTTGGTGCGCGAGCCCAGCGCCCTGCCTCGGGCCGTGGAGTCCTACGAGGCGTTCCTGAAGCTGGCCGGTGGCTCGAATGAGGCCGCGCGGGTGAAGAAGGCCCTGCCCAGCCTCAAGAAGAAGGCGGCGAGGTAGCGTGAGGTATTTCTCCTCCCGGACGGATTCCCCACTGCTGCACATCATGTGGGGCAATGCGTTCCTGCTGTCGCTCATCTACCTGCTGCTGGGGCTGGGGGTGGAGATTGCCCTGCGCTACTTCCCCTCGCGCTTCCTCCAGCGGCTGTCGCTGTCGCTGGACTCGTTGCCGGCACGGGCCCTGGAGCTGACGGGGGCCATGGAGCCCTTGCGAGCGGCCTACTTCTCCGGCCGCATCTCCGAGGTGGGCGTGCGCGTCGTGTTCGGCATCACCACCATGGTGGTCATCTTCCTGCTCGCGATGGTGGTGGGCACGGTGATGGGCGGCGTCCGGACGCTGCTGGCGCGCCGGGCCCTGCGCGAGGGCGGACGCCGGCACCCCTGAGGAGGCCGCGGCTTCAGCTCCGGCGACGAATGGTGGGCTTGCGCGCGCGCACCGCGGCGTCCGGCACGGCCTGGGGCTCGTGGCCCGCGGCGCGCGCCATCAGGCAGATTTCCACCACCTTGGGGCCAAAGCGCTCCCAGCGGCTCTCCCCGGTGCCCTTCACCGAGAGGAATCCCTCCCGGTCCACCGGCAGCGCCGCGGACAGGCCCAGCAGCGTGGCGTCGTTGAAGATGATGAAGGGGGCGACGCCCAGGTCCTTCGACAGTTCCTTGCGCCAGCGCCGCAGCTCCGTGGAGGCCAGCTCGCTGTAGTTCGTCACCACCGGCGCCGCCGCGGAGCCCGTGCCACGCGAGCGCGACGCTGCCGGCCCGTGGGCCAGCAGTGTGGGCATCTTTTCCGGCGTGCACACGTCGCAGTTGCCACACGACGTGTTGGTGTCGCGCTGGCCGAAGTAGCGGAGGATGGCCGAGCGTCGGCACTTCTTGTCCCGGTCCGTATAGGCGTACTCGGTCATCCGCCGCAGCAGCGACAGGTTCTGCCGCTCCTGCTCCCGCACGCGGCTCAGGTCGAGCCCCAGCTCGCGGAAGGGCACCCGCTCCAACGCGCGGATGGAGCGCCCGGCGAAGGGGCGCCGGACCTTGACTACGTGGGCCTTCTCCAACAGGCCCAGCGCGTGGCGGACCTCGTCCACCGACAGCCCGATGCGGCGCGCGAGGATGGGCAGCTCCGTGGTGACCTGCCGGCCCACGGGGAACGTCTCCAGCAAGGACTTGAGCAGCCGCTGCGCGTCCGGCGAGTGCGGCTGCGCCGAGGTGGCCTTCTCCAGCAGGGTGATGCCGTGCTCGCCCTCGCCTCGGCCACCACGCTCCACCTTGCCCTCGCGTTCGAGGATGCGCAGCGCGGCGGAGACCTCGAACTCGCTGGCGTTCACCGTGCCCGCGAGCGCGTGCACGCCTCGCTCGAACTCCTCCACTGACTGGAGCACGTTCCACACGTCCCCGAAGATGGCCTCGGCCGGGTGGCTGCTCTGGATGAGCCGCTCCTGGGTGAAGACGTCCGAGTGGTTGAAGAGCAGCACCGCGCGCGCGGCCTGTCCGTCGCGGCCCGCGCGGCCAATCTCCTGGTAGTACGCCTCCACCGCCCGCGGGATGTTGGCGTGGCCGACAAAGCGGATGTCCGGCTTGTCGATGCCCATGCCGAAGGCGTTGGTGGCCACCGCCACGGCTTCCTTCGCGGACATGAAGGTGTCCTGGGCGCGGCGCCGGGCGTCATCGTCCATGCCCGCGTGGTACAGCACCGCCTTCACCCCGCGCCCATGCAGTTCGGAGAAGATGTCTTCTGCCGCGCGCCGCGTGGAGCAGTACACGATGCCGCTCCCGCCCGTGGACGCCAGCCGTGCGCAGGCCTCGTGCCGGTCCGCGTCGCCGCCCACCTCCTGCTTGCCCAGGAAGAGGTTGGGGCGGTCAAAGCCCATGGCGAACTCCTGCGGGTCCTTCATCAGCAGGACCCGCACGATGTCCGCGCGGACCTCCGGCGTGGCCGTGGCGGTGAGCGCCACCGTGCGCGGCGGACGCAGCCGCTTTCTTACCTGTCCGAGCAGCGCGTAGTCCGGCCTGAAGTCGTGCCCCCACTGGGAGATGCAGTGCGCCTCGTCCACGGCGAGCAGGTCCACGCCCAGCGCGGACACCGTCTCCAGGAAGCTCTGGCTGCGGAAGCGCTCGGGCGCCACGTAGAGCAGCTTGTACTCACGCGCGCGCAGCTTGCGCATCCGCTCCGCGCGCTCCAGGTCGGACAGCGATGAGTTGATGAAGGTCGCCGGGATGCCCCGCGCGGTGAGCTGCTCCACCTGGTCCTTCATCAGGGCAATCAGCGGCGACACCACCAGCGTCAGCCCCGGCAGCAGCGTGGCGGGCAGCTGGTAACACAGGCTCTTGCCCGCGCCGGTGGGCATCACCACCACCGTGTTGCGGCCGCTCAAGACGGAGGAGATGACCTGGTCCTGCCCCGGCCGGAACTGGGACAGGCCGAAGTGGCGGACCAGCCCCTGCTGTGCTTCCTCGAGGTAGGGCAGGTCCACCGGCATCGCGCGCATGTTCATCATCCTGGTCCAGCCGTCAACGGAAACGAGGCCGGCGCGCGGCCTCCACTCACAGGTCGAACCCTGGTGGAACCGGAACAGCCAGCCGCGCTCGTATCCGCGCGACGTCCTGCCGCCGCGCCTCCGTTTGCCCTGGCTCCAGCCGGCCATCCACCACGACGTCACCCTCGCGCACGCCCGTGGGCAGCGACGCGCGCTCCACCGTGCATGCCTGTCCGGTGTCCAGCCGCACCACTTGCGCCCGGACGTCCTCCAGCAGCTCCACCTGCACCGCTCCCCACAGCCCCACCATGCTCACCATCATCCGCCGCCTCCATTCGCGCTCCACGCCCGCCGCTTCTCCTGTGCTTCGTCCGGCATCAGCCCGCGCTCCAGCATCGACACGTAGCCGCCGTCTCCCATCACCACGTGGTCCAGCACCTTGATGTTGAGCAACTGCGCCCCCGCGACCAGATGCCGCGTCAGGCCCAGGTCCTGGACGCTGGGCTCCGGGTCTCCCGAAGGGTGGTTGTGCGCCAGCACGATGGACGTGGCGCGCGAGGTGAGCGCCGCGGCGAACACCTCCCGCGGGTCCACCGGGCAGGTGTTCATGGTGCCCTCCGCCACGCGCGCGTCATGCACCAACACGTTGCGCGCGTTGAAGCACAGGACGTGGAACACCTCGCGCCGCAGCGCCCCCAGCACCGGCGCCAGGTACGCGGCAATCTCCTTCGGCGTGCGCAGCCTGGGCCTGCGCTCCCGGGCACGCTGCGAGCGGCGGCCCAGCTCCAGCGCGGCCAGTGCCTGCGCCGCCCGGACAGGCCCCACGCCGGGCCGCAGACTCAGCGCCAGGGGCTCCTGCTGCACCAGCCCCTTCAGCCCACCGCCCTCCGACAGCAGTGCCCCCGCCACCGCCCACGCTCCAGGCGCGCGAGGCCCGGAGCTCCACACCAAGCACAACAGCTCCGGGTCGGTGAGTGCCGCCGCCCCCAACCGGAAGAGGCGCTCCCGTGACGCCTCCGCGCCTCCCACCCCTCGCGCCCTCACCGACCCTTCGCCCGCCCACGCCGCTCCCGCCGCCGCCTGCTCCATCCCGCCGCCCTCCACGGGGCGGGGACAAAGCAACCCGTGTGCCTGCTTGTGCTACCTGGGGAGTGGGGTGCGTACCCGTCCCGACACGTGGGAAGGGGCTCGGATGCCGGACGGACATCCCTGCACCAGCTGGCTTCTCGGGGGCTGAGACGGACTGTCAGAAGCGGGAGAGGGCGAAGAAGCCCTTGATCTTCTCGTTCGTCTCGCGGAGCCGTTCGCTCAGCGTGCGGACGAACGTCCAGAGCAGCACGTACGCCAGGTCCTTGTCGGTGAACATCAGCTGGTCCAACCGGGAGCGCTCGATGACCCAGACGGCGCAACTCACGTGGGCGATGGCGTCCGCCGAGCGCGGCGAATCCTCGATGACCGCCATCTCACCGAAATACTGGCCGGGCTCCAGGATGGCGAGCGCCTCCTCGCCGATGCCGGGCACCGACTTGGAGATGCGGACCTTGCCCTCGGCGATTACGAACATCTCCTGGCCGGTTTCCCCCTCACGGAACAGAAAGGCGCCCGCCGGGTAGGTCCGGGAGTGGCCAATCTGGGCGACCTTGGCGAGCTGTCCCTGGGTCAAACCCTCGAACAGCGCAACCTTCTTGAGGACGGCGGCATCCATGAGGCCAGCTTCGTATCACGCGCCCGAGGCGCTCTGGTACCTTGGGGCCATCAACGAGATTTGGGAGGAGTCGTGGTGGAGGAGAAGATCAACAAGGTGACCATCATCGGCTCGGGGCCCGCGGGCTACACCGCGGCCATCTACGCCGCGCGCGCCAACCTGCAGCCGGTGGTGTTCGCCGGGGGCCCCACCCTGGAGCACCCGCAGCGTGTGCCGGGTGGCCAGCTCATGGTGACCACCGACGTGGAGAACTACCCGGGCTTTCCGGAGGCCATCACCGGCCCGGAGTTGATGGAGCGTTTCCAGAAGCAGGCGGAGCGGTTTGGCACCACCATCCACATGGAGAACGTGGTGAAGGTGGACTTCTCCCAGCGCCCCTTCCTCATCCAGGGGGAGAGCGTCAGCTGCCGCTCGGAGACGGTCATCATCTCCACCGGCGCCACCGCCAAGTGGCTGGGCGTCAAGGGCGAGGACACCTACAAGAACCGCGGCGTCTCCGCGTGCGCCACCTGCGACGGTGCCTTCTTCAAGAAGCAGGACGTGCTGGTGGTGGGCGGCGGTGACACGGCGATGGAAGAGGCGACGTACCTGGCGAAAATCGTCAACCACGTCACCCTCATCCACCGCCGCGACACGCTGCGCGCCTCCAAGGTGATGCAGGAGCGCGCCCGCCAGAATCCGAAAATCTCCTTCATGTGGGACTCCGCGGTGGAGGAGGTCCTCGGCGACGCGAAGGGGATGAATGGCGCGGTGGTGCGCAACCTGAAGACGGGTGACAGCCATCAGGTGAAGGCGACCGGCTTGTTCGTGGCCATTGGCCACACGCCCAACACGGAGCTGTTCCAGGGCGTGCTGGAGACGCACCAGGGCGGCTACCTCAAGACGGTGCCGGGCTCCACGCGCACCAACATCGAGGGCGTGTTCGCCTGTGGTGACGTGCAGGACCACTACTACCGCCAGGCCATCACCGCGGCGGGCACGGGCTGCATGGCCGCCATCGACGCAGAGCGCTGGCTCATCGAGCACGGCGAGTAGTCCACCCGCCCGCGCGGCTCCGCTGAGCATTCCCAGGCCGGCCCCTTCCCGGGGCCGGCTTTTCCATTCCCGCGAAGGACGCAGCAATCCCCATGAGCTCGAAGCAGAAGACGGTGGCGGTGCACGCCGGGACGCGGCTGGCTGGAAGCAAGGCGGTGCCGGTGTCGCCGCCCATCTACCCGGCGGCGGTGAACTGGTTCGACAGCAGCGATGACCTGGACAGCGCCCTGGACGGGAAGGACTACGCGTACGCCCGCATCAGCGCGCCCAACACGACGCTTCTGGAGGAGGCGGTGGCCGCGCTGGAAGGCGCCGAGGCCTGCGTGGCCTATGCCAGCGGCATGGCCGCGCTGCGCTCCGTCTTCGAGGCCCAGGGCTTCCGGGCGGGGGACACGCTGGTGATGCCGGCGGATGGCTACGGCGTCACGCGCGCGCTGTACAAGAGTCTGTGCGCCACGCTGGGCGTGGAGCTGCACGCGTTCCTGATGACGGACCCCGAGGTGCCCGGGCGCATCCGTGAGCTGAAGCCGCGCATGGTGCTGGCGGAGAGCATCTCCAACCCGCTGCTGCGCGTGCCCGACCTGCGCGTGCTGGCGCGGGCCTGCCAGGACGTGGGCGCGACGTTCGTGGTGGATGGCACCTTCCCGTCGCCCGTGGGACAGCGCGCGTTGGCGCTGGGCGCGGACTACGCGGTGCAGTCCACCAGCAAGTGGCTCAACGGGCACAGCGACGCGCTGGGCGGAACGGTGAGCGCCTCACGTGAGCGGATGGCGCCGCTGCGCGCCGCGCGGGTGCTGGCGGGTGACGTGCTGGGGCCCTTCGAGGCGTGGCTCACCTTGCGCGGACTGCGGACGCTGCCGGTCCGCATGAAGGCGCATGTCGAGCACGCGGCGCACGTGGCGCGGCGCCTCGCGGAGTCGCCTTTGCTGGAGCGGGTCATCTACCCGGGGTTGGCTTCGCACCCGGACCACGCCACCGCGCAGGAACTGCTGCTGGGCGGCGGCCCCATGGTGGCCTTTGAAATCAAGGGCGCGGGGCGGCCGGAGTGCATGCGCTTCCTGGAGGCGCTGAAGGTGGGACGGCCCGGTCCTTCACTGGGGGACGTGTGCACGCTGGTGATGCACGCGGCCAGCGCCAGCGCGCGCCGGTTCACACCGGAGGAGCGGGAGGCCGCGGGCATCCGGGAGAATCTCATCCGCGTCTCCGTGGGGTTGGAGGACCCGGACGATATCGTGGATGACCTGCTCGCCGCGGTGGCCCAGGGGGTGCGCCGATGAAGATGGTGGACGTGGGGGGGAAGCCGAAGACGGGCCGCGTGGCCGTGGCCACCGCGCTGCTGCGGATGTTGCCCGACACGCGCGAGCGCATCCTGGCGGGGAAGGTGGAGAAGGGGGACGTGCTGGCCGCGGCGAGGCTCGCCGGCATCATGGCCGCCAAGCGCACGCCGGACTTCGTTCCGCTCTGTCACCCCATCGCGCTCTCGGGCGTGGAGGTGACGCTGGCGCCGGAGGACGCGGGGCTCCGGGTCCGCGTGCAGGTGAAGACGGTGGACCGCACCGGCGTGGAGATGGAGGCGCTCACCGCGGCCTGCGCGGCGGCGCTGACCGTCTATGACATGTGCAAGAGCGTGGACCGCGGCATGGTGCTGGACGCGGTGCAATTGGAGCACAAGTCCGGTGGGCGCTCCGGCACGTGGCGGCGGGAGGAGGCCACGCCGGCTGAGGCGGCTGCGCCGCGACGTCGGACGCGCGCGAAGAAGGCCCGCTGAAGGGGGGGCCTCCCCCGAAGCCGAAGTGCCCGTGCGTTGGCGGACACAGGCGGGCTCAAGCCCCGCCTTCTGTCCGTCTCCACACGCCGCGAATGTGACGCCGTCCACGCCCAGGGCACGCTTGTCCCCGAGGGGGCTCCCGGTGCGCGGGGAAGGCCCCCACGTTGCACTTCAGGCCATGCGGGCGCGAAGGACATGCGCCGGTTCGAGAGGTGACGGGTGTTCGACTTGCGGGGCGTTCTGACGCTGCTGACGGCCCTGGGGGCCGCGGGCTGCGGTGCGCTCACGGAAGAGGGCGACGCGGCCGACGTGTCGCAACCCGTGGCGGACCGAGCCGCCTGCGACGCACAGGCGGCCCAGCGCCGCTACGTGTCCGAGGACAGGAAGGAGTGCCAGGTCGTCTTCTTCGTCTGCGCCCGGGGCGAGTCGCCCTTCTTCGACGCATGCGGCTGCGGCTGCTCGCGTCCCTGATGCACGGGCCTACTTCGACTCGCTGAGCAGGCGCTCCTGGAAGAAGGCCGCCACCACCAGCGAGTGGGAGATGTGTCCTTCCAAGATGAGGCGCGGCAGGTCGGCGCGCGGGTGCAGCTCCACGGCGATGTCCTCGCCCGCGTCCTGCCGCCCCTCGTGCCGCTTCACGCAGTCGAGCGCGAGGAAGTTGAAGCACACGTTGCCCTGGAACGCGGGGTTGGGGTGCACCTGGCCCACCGGCACCATTCGGCCCGGCACGTAGCCCGTCTCCTCTTCCAGCTCGCGCGCCGCGGCCCGCTCCGGCGCTTCACCCGGCTCCACGATTCCACCGGGGAGCTCCAGTGTGGATGCCTCGACGCCAAAGCGGAACTGCCGCACCAGCACGAGCTGCGCGTCCGGCGTCACCGCGATGACGTTCACCCAGTCCGCGCAGTCGACGCGCACGCGTGGGTGTTCGTGGCCCGTGCGTGGGTCCGCCCACCAGTCCTCGCGCACCCGGGCGACGCTGAAGTCATGCTCCAGCCCTCGCCGCAGCCGGCGCCAGGGCTTCACCTCTCGAGCCACGTGAAAGTCCTTCCCGTCAGTTGAGCAGCGCGGCGCGCTCCCGCAGCTCGCGAGCCGTCATCTCCAGCCGGTCGCGGTCGGGGGCCTCGGGCGAAAGCTCCAGGCAGCGCTCCACGTCCTTCAGCGCCGCGCGGTAGGCACCCAGGCTGCTGAGCAGCGCGGCACGGGTGCGCAGCTCGCCCGGGTGGTCCGGCGCCAGGAGCAGCAGCAGGTCCACCACCGCCAGCCCGCGCTCACAGTCCTCTCGGCCCAGGTACACGCGCCGCAGGTTGGACAGCATCCGGTACGTAATGAGCTCCACCGGCGCGGGCGCCAGCATGTTGCGGTCGAACTTGAGCTGCGGCGCCACGCGCTTGAGCAGCTCCTCGCAGCCGTGCTCGGTGAGGATGTCCCCTTGATGGAACGGGTCCATGAGCAGCTTGTGGTCCCCCGCGTCGTGCGCCACCAGGAAGTGGCCGGGGAAGGGGACGCCGTACAGGGGGATGCCCGCGCGACGCGCCACCTCCAGGTAGACGACGGACAACGTAATTGGCAGCCCCAGCTTCCGCTCCAGCACCTGGTCCAGGAAGCTGTTCTCCGGGGAGTGGTAGTCGTCCTCGTTGCCGCGGAAGCCCTCGATGTCCGCCAGCACGTGGCGCAAGGCGCGCAGCGGCGCCAGGACTTCGCCCTTCTCGCTCAGCCGCTCCGCTTCCACCTGGACCCGGCACGCGAGCACGTCCAGCATGTGCAGGCACCCCGGGGCGTCCAGCAGGGGCTTGTCCAGCGTGGCGATGGCCAGCGCCGCTAGGTCCAGCCGCGGGGGCTCCGCGGCCAGGGCCGACACCAGACGCTCTCGCGCCAACGGTGGGCTGAATCCAGAGGGAATGCTCACGGCGAGAACCAGTAACCCACGAGGGCCCGGACGGCAAAGGCAGGCGGCCGAGCGTCAGAATGCTGGAGGTTCAAGCGGCAGCCGTCCCTTGATTTCCGCCCGCAGGGCAATCTGGGCCGCAATCAGCCCGGACAGGATTCCATCCTCGAACTCAAATGTAGGATGTTCCTTGAGTTCCGGGAAATCGTGGGAATTGCGCACCTCCTCCGGGGAGATGTTGGGCACGGCCTCGCGGGCCAGGCGCAGCACCTTGGCCTGCTGCTGGGAAATCATCTTCTCGAAGAGCTGGGTGGACAGCTGCAGCATCTCTTCGGCCATCTGCTCCGTCATCGTGTGTCTACTCCTGGGCGATGTCCCACTTGGCACGGCGGTAGCTGTAACGGAAAGCGGTGGCGTCCGCCTCCCTGGCGTTGCCTTCCGCCTCCCGGCCGTCCAGGAAGGCCACGAAGTCCAGCTGCCGGTCCTCGCGTCCGTATTCCGCGTCGAAGAGGCGGACCAGCTCGTTGGCGGGCAGGGTGCGGCGGCCAGCCACGCTGACCAGGGGGATGCGCAGGCCCGCCATGTCGCCCGCGGGAGCGTAGGACTTCCACACCAGCTCCGTGCACACGAGCGTCTGGTCGGAGAAGAAGTCGAAGTCGAAGTCATACGGGCGGCCCTGGAAGGTGAAGGCGCGCACGATGGCGCGAGCCTTCTCCAGGCGGGACAGGCGCGGGCGCATGACGCCCAGGTAGTCCACTCGCATGCCGTGCTCCAGGCCGGTGAAGGACACGCCTTCGCTGATGGATTCGATGATGCGCAGGGGGTCGCCGTGCGCGTCGTTGCCGCTGTACTCGGCCCACTTGGCGGGGAAGGCGCGCGCCAGGTGCTGGGTGAGCGAGCCCGGTGCGCCGGGAAGGGTGGCCACCCAGGCCTTCACGTCCGAGTCCTCGTCGAAGTACGCGCCAAGCTGGGCGGGCGTGCCGATGAAGAGCTCCGCGTGTGGCCAGAATCCCGGCAGGCCGATGTTGGAGAGGTACCAGTTCTGCCGGGCCACCACGATGTCGCCGGGCTCCATCTTCTCCAGCAGGGACAGGGCCTGCTCGCGGGAGATGAGCGGCTGGCCCACGCGGCGCACGCGGGTGTCGCCCATCCATTCGGCCACCGCGCGCTGCACGGGGAAGAAGGCGCGCTGCGCGGTGTCCGCCGTCAGGTCCACCGTGGCCTTGGCGAAGAGCGTGGCGCCGCGCCGGGTGAGCAGTCCCTTCGCCACCTTGCTGTTGTGCTTCATCTCCTGCAGCAGCCAGGGCACGCGCGGGGCGTCCAGCGCGCCGGCCTTCACCAGCAGCGGGCGGAGCTGTTCCTTGTACCCATCCCCCGTGAGCAGCTGCGTGCTGGTGGAGACGTGGATGGCCTTGTCCTTGAACCGGGCGAAGGCGCGCGAGGGCAGGCCGTACTCGGGCGCGGGCTCGTCCAGCAGCACCTCGAGCTGCTTCTTGCCCAGGGTGAGCTCCGCGTAGGTGAGGCCGTGGGCCAGCTCCGTGGTGAGCGCGCCGTGGGTGAGGAGGAAGCCCCAGGCGTGCTTCTTCGGATGCGCGTGGGCGGGCACCTTCACGAAGTCCCAGTAGCGCTGGCGGATGACCTCCACGGACACGAAGTAGTCGAAGAAGGCCGCCCAGGTGCTGAGCAGCAGCTGCTTCTGGTCCGGCGTGTACGGCACGCTCTGCTTCTGCAGGTACACGGCGCGCGACTGCTTCACGGCCTCCTGCAGCCCGCGCAGGCCCCGGACGTGGCGCTCCAACAGCGCGAGGTCGGTCTGGGCCTGGGCGACGAAGGCCGCTTCGTCCAGGGCGAAGACGTCATGGACGGGCGGCGGGGCGGCGGCGGGCGTACTGGCGAGCGTGAGCCAGGCAAGCAGCAGGGGCGCGGCGGACATTGGGTGTGGGACTCCTGCGAGGAAGGCGTCGCGGGCCGACACCTTAGCCGGGAAGGGGCCAGGGCGGCTGTCCCCCTGGCTGGACAGGGGCTGGGACGGGGGCGCCCCGGGTGGTCCCGCGCCCCGGCCATCCCCACGTTGTCATTGCACACGAACGCACCGGTGCCGGGGCCAGCGCGCCCCGGCAGAAAGGCAGACAGACGATGGCTTATGGACTCGCGGAGGATCCAGCGCTCTCCATCACCCCGCACCTCGACGCGGTGGAGTACCCCGTCGAACGGGAGCAACTGGCGGCGGCTGCCGCTGACGCAGGCGCCCCCCCCGACGTCATCAACCTCTTCAAGTGCCTGCCGCGCCGCGAGTACGCCACCCGCGAGGCCGTGCAGCGGGACCTCTCCGAGGCGTCCCGTCGCTCCGCCCTGGGGGGCTCGAGGGACGACGATGACGGGGTGAACCGGGACCGCCGCAACATCGGGCGGGACGCGGTGGAGGATGCACCGGACGGCCAGACGCGTCATCCGTGAACCGGTGGGCGTTGGGGAGGGGAGGCCTGGTGGAAGCGCTCGCGGGCGCGGGCGCTTTCTGCCAGCGTGCGACCGCGCATGCGTCCCGGCCCCTTGACGTCCAGTCTTCTCCTGTCACTGACCGCCACTGCCTGCAGCCACAAGGCGCCGCTTTCCGTGTCGCCTTCGGAGCCGCGGCCGGCGTCGGTGCGACTGGACTTCCAGCCCCCCGTGGACCGCGTGCTCACGGAGACGCAGCGCAGCGTGCGTTCGGTGGAGCGGCGGGGTGACACCCTTCGAGAGGAAGTGGAGCTGACCACGCAGACGCGCTTCACGCCCTCCGAAGGGGGCTGGCTGCTGGCGCAGGCGGTGCCGCGCTCGCGCCTGACGCGCAATGGTCAGGAGGTACCCACCGGCGTGGCGGACGTGCTGGCGCGCTTCACGCTGCAGGCGTGGCTGGCAGCGGATGGCACCTTCGTGAAGCTGGTGGCCCCCGAAGCCGCGCAGGAGGCGCTCCGCCAGGTGGCGCCCGCGGGCACGGAGGCGGGCGTGCTGGAGCGCTTCTTCGAGCCCGAGGCCCTGGAGACGCGGGCGCGGCGTGAGTGGGAGGTGAAGTTCGCCGGCCTCTTCCAGCGCAACCTCGTGGAGGGCCAGCAGAGCTGGGTGGTGGACCTGGTGCCCGTGGGGGACAGCCAGGTGGCCTACGTGCTGGAGCGCACGGTCCAGGGCACGCGGGACACGCCGCTGGGAGACGCGGTGGTGCTGGGCCTGCGCTGCCTGGACGCGGTGCCGGAGGATGCGCCGGACGCGCTGTCGGAGGCGTGGGTGATGGCGGGCCGGCCGGAGCTGACGCCGGGCGTGTCTTGCGAGGGAGAACAGCTGGTGGGCCGGGGGCGCTTCATGCCCGTGAGCCGCCAACTCACGGTGCGGGCGACGGTGGCGGGCGAAGCGTGGACTGTCACGATGGAGTCCCGGGCAGAGGGGCTCCAGGAGGAGGCGCGATGAGCTGGGAGCAGAACCTCATCGAGGACGAAGCGGGTGTGGAGCGCGTGGTGAAGAGTGCCCGGCGGGTGGCGGTGCTGGGCATCAAGACGGAGCAGCAGTCAGGGCAGCCGGCCTACTACGTGCCGGACTACCTGGCGCGCTCGGGCGTGGAGGTGGTGCCCGTGCCCGTCTACTACCCGGACGTGACGCACATCCTGGGCAAGCCGGTGTTCCGGCGGCTGACGGACGTGCCCGGCGGCCTGGACCTGGTGGACGTCTTCCGCAGGCCGCAGGACATCGACGGGCACGTGGACGAGCTCATCGCCAAGAAGCCGAAGGCGGTGTGGTTCCAGTCCGGCATCCGCAACGACGCCGCCGCGGAGAAGCTGGCGAAGGCGGGCATCCAGGTGGTCCAGGACCGCTGCCTGATGGTGGACCACCGCCGCTACGGCGGGCGGTAGTCACTTCGCCGCCAGGAAACGCACCCCCATCCGTCCTGACGCGGAGGGTGGGGGCGTGCCGAGCATCCGGCTCAGTAGTCGCCCGCGATGACCTTGGGCAGGACCTTGGCCAGGTCCGGTAGCGGGCCAATCTGGCGCGTGTTCGCGGGTTGCGGAGTGCCGTTGGCGCGCAGCAGCGAACGCATCTGCGTGCTGGTCAGGCGTCGCCCGTTGGCCAGGGCCACGCCCTGCGCGCTGGCGGCGGCGCCCACCACGATGGGGGACGCGCTGGAGGTGCCGCTGAAGCTGGACGTGTAGAACTGGTCCTCGCCATGGCTGGCGCCGAACACGTTGCCGTAGCCCATGCTGTAGACGCGCTCACCCCAGCCGTGCACGTCCACGCGGTTGCCGAAGTTCGTCCAGCACATGGGCAAGCGCGTGGTGGCCGTACTACCACCCACGAAGATGGCCCCCGAGTCCCGGGTGTTGCGGTTGAACACGCTCCCGTATGCGGGCGCATCCAGGTCGGCGCTGCCGTTGCCCGCCGCTTCCACGACGATGACGCCGTTGGCGGTGGCCGTCTTGATGGCGTCGTAGTTGGCCTGCCAGTACTCCATCGCGATGTAGTCGCACTGGGAGGTGTTGCACGAGCACGCCGTGCCGTCCGAGGGGCCGCGGGCGTGCAGCTCGATGAGGACGATGCCACCCAGACCCGCGGCCGTGGCCGCCTTGGTGATGGCGCTCGCCGTGCTCTGGGCCCCGATGGACTCGTAGCCCGCCTTGGCCTGGTGCGCGATGCCCGTCACGCCATAGGCGTTGCTCGCGCCCACGATTTCACCCAGCACCGCCGTGCCGTGGTCGCGCCAGCTCCGGTCGGTGTACTGGGTGCCGCCCATGTGGAAGAGGTCGGGCATGTCCTCGTGCGTGGTGCGCCACCCGCCCTCGATGTCCACCACCTTCACGTTCTGCCCCTGGCCGCCACGGACCGTCCACGCGTACTTCGCGTCGATGCCGTCAGGCGCGGCGTTGAGGTATCCCTGGTTGCTCTCGTAGAGCGGTGTGACGGGTGGGAGGTCCGCCGCGGCCAGCAGGCTGCGCACCGCCGCGTCCATGCCGAAGTTCACCATGGCCGGCTCGGGGGGCGGCTCGGCGTAGGCCACCTCGACGCCGTCCAGCGCGTTGAGCGCGGCGACCAGGTCGGCCACGCGCTCGGACGTGGTGCCCGGCATCAAGGGGACTTCGAAGTACAGGTTCAGGTCCGCCAGTTGCTCACCGCTCTGCCGCTCCCCGGAGGCCTTGCGCGCCTCCAGCGTGGACTCGGCGTCGTCGAACAGGCGGGCCATGGCGCCAATGCGGGGCGCGCGCTCCAGCAGTGACATCACATGGCCCAGGTCAGCCTCCATGCGCGCGTCGCCCAGCCCTCGTCTGGCCAGCAGCGAGCGCTCCGCGGCGTCCCGGTCCGACGTCAGGGCCACCAGTTGCTGGTCGCGCAGGCGCACCCGGCTGCCTTCGTGGAACTTCACCACGATGCGCTCCACATAGGTGTCCGCGGCCAGTTCGCGGCCGGTGGGCTTGGCGACAAGCGCGCGTGGCTTCAGTGACTTCGCGGGCGGAGCGGCCACCGCCGTGGGGGCGAAGGCGAGCACCGACAGGGACAGCATCGCGTACCGCAGGGGGCGCATCGACAGGAGCGACGACATCGTCATGGACAGCCTCCACATCGGAAGAGAGGACGGCTGTGTCCCGGGTCCACTTGCACAGTGGACTGGTTCACACGGACATCTTGCATTTCGGGTCTGTCTTGAAATGAGGAGCCGGCGTCCGCAACCGTCCGGAAGCCGACATCGGCGCGCCCTGTTGGAGGAGACGCGCGCCCGCGTCGACGGGGTGCGTCACTGGCGCGGGGGCATCTCTCGTGGAATTGTGGCTCCACCCTGGAACCGGGCTTGTCGCCGCGGCGGGGGACAAGGGCGGTCTTCCGTCCTGGGAGCATCGGTCGATGCGGGTCGCAGGCGCGTTGGGGCAGGGGCTGCTGGTCGCCTTCCGGTTGATGGGCGTGGGGCTTTGGGGCGCGCTGAAGGGCGGAGCGCTCTTCGGTCTGGTGGGGTTGGCGGTGGGCGCGGCCACCTACGCGTTGCCCCGGTGGCTGGGGATTCCGCCCGCGCCCACGTGGCTCGTCATTCTGAGCGCGGTGTTGCCGCCGCTGGCCCTGTCGGTGGCGGGCGGCTACGCGTTCATGTTGCAGGCGGTGTCGGGGCGGCTGGCCGAGGAGGCCAAGGCGCGGGGCGTGGTGGCCCGCGTCTATGCCGTGCTCAAGCCCGTCACGGTGCAGGTGGCGCGGCGGCTCCAAGGCTCGGGCTCACTGTCGCGCGAGGAGTTGTCGCGCGTCGTGGACGAATCGATGAGTGAGCACCTGCGGCAGGCCGAGCAGTCCCGGAGCGAAACGCCGTCCTCACGCATGGCGGAGGTGGAGCGCTTCCTCATGGAGCAATCCCGCCGCGTCCTGGGCGTGCTGGCGCTGCGCGCCGTCGTCTCCGCGCCAGACACCGCCACCGCGGTGCGGAACCTGGAGACGCTGGGCATCGAGCGCGTGGAGATGACGCTGGTGGAGACGCTGGAGGACCTCTTCTTCCTCCAGGTGCTACTGGCCTTCGGGGCGGGCGTGCTCGTGGCGGCCACGCCCGCGCTGCTCATGGTGTGGCTGCGCTGAGGCTCACCACTCCGCCTGCGCGAAGGGCACCGGAGGCCGTGCCAGGGCGCGCTCGGCGGCCAGCTTCGCCTGGTCCAGCGCGTCGAAGCCGCGCTCCATGGTGGTGGGGGACACGGGCGGCAGGTTGGAGACGACGACGTAGACGGGCACCTGCTTCTGCTCCAGCACGGTGAGCTGGAGGCGGAAGTGGTCCTGCCGCAGCGCCGCCGAGCCCGCGGCCAGGCCCTGCGCGTACGCCATGGGGCCGCCCACCACCTTGCGCGTCTTGCTGGGCAGGTAGTGCACGAGGATGGCGTCCAGCTCCGCGCCCACCGCGCTCTCGTGCAGCGACAGCGCGGGCGCCTTGTCCACCAGGCCACCGTCCCAGTACAGGCTGCCCTCCAGGGGCACCGCGCGGAACAGGCCGGGGTAGGCACACGTCGCGTGGACGCGCGGGGCCAGCTCTCCCGAGGTGAACACGTCGTGGCTGCCCAGCGTGAGGTTGGCGCCCACCAGCAGCAGCGGGTGCGGCAGCTCCTCGAAGGTGCGCACCGGCAGCGTGGCGTCCAGCAGCTTGCGGAAGCGCTCGCCCTTGAGCAGGCCCGTCAGGCCGTGCCCCGCCGCGTCCGCGTTGAGCACCGCGCCAATGGGGTCCGGGTCCCAGAAGTTGGCGCGCGTCTGGCGCAGCACCAGCTCCTCCACGTCACGCACTGGCGTGCCCGCCGCGGCGTAGGCCGCCACCATGCCGCCCGCGGACGTGCCCGCGTACGCATGAGGACTGAGGCCCGCGGCGGCCAGCCCCTTGAGGAAGCCAGCGTGACCGTAGAAGCCGAAATATCCAGCGGAGAGGACGAGTCCGAAGCGCTTGCCGGCGAGCAGCTCGTGAAGGGTCGGGGTGTGGGTGGGAGTCGCCATGCTTCGCCTGTACGCGACTGTCGGGGCACAGGCAACGCGTCGCGTCTAGAGAATGCTGGCCTCGGGCCCGGCATCGACATATGTTGATGCGGCGATATGGAAGAGCTCTCCCAGTCATTCCGGGTGCTCGGAGACCCGACACGGCTGCGCATCCTCCGGTTGGTGGCAGAGGCCCCGTTGAATGTGACGGAGCTGGTGTCCCTGGTGGGCGTGGCGCAGTCCTCCGTGTCCCATCACCTGGGCAAGCTGAAGGGACTGGGCCTGCTGCGCGAGGAGCGCCACGCGGGCTACAGCTACTACTCGCTGGCCTTGGAGCAGGCGGATGGCCGCTGGCCGCTCATCCAGATGGCGCGTCAGGCGGAGGACGCGGCGGGGGACTCGGCGCGGCTGAAGGATTTGCTGCGAGCGCGCGAGGACCGGCAGGCCCTCAACGAGCGGCTGCTGGAGCCAGGGCAGTCGTGGTTCCTGTGGGCGGGTGCGCTGGCGTCGCTGCTGCCACCGCTGGAGGTGGCCGACTTCGGCTGCGGCACCGGTGTGCTGAGCGTGGCCATTGCCCGCTGGGCGCGGCGCGTCTGGGCCATTGACCAGAACGCGGACGCGCTGGAACAGGCGCGGGAGCGGGCGGGCCGCGAGGGCCTGGAGAACATCCGCTTCCTCCGCGAGGACCTGCACCGGCTGTCGCTCGCGTCCGCCAGCCTGGACCTGGTGGTGATTTCGCAGAGCCTCCACCACGTGGAGGAGCCGCAGGCGGTGCTGGCCGAGTCCGCCCGCCTGCTCAAGCCGGGCGGCCGGCTGGTGCTGTTGGAGTTGATGCCGCACGAGGAGCGCTGGGTGCTGGAACGGCTGGGCCACCGGCACCTGGGCTTCGCGCCTGAATCCCTCGAAGCCGCGCTGCGCGAGGCCGGCTTCACGTCCCTGACCCGGGAGACACACGCCCGGGACGGGGCCAGCCCCTTTCGTGTCTTCCTGCTGACTGGAGTCAAACCGTCATGACGAGCCCTGTCCCCACTGCCCTCCCGCTGCCTCCTGGTGAGAACGGCCGTCGCGTGGAGGCCCTGCGCGCCGCGATGCGTGAGCGCGTGCTGGTGCTGGATGGCGCCATGGGCACGCTGCTCCAGAACGAGGACCTCAAGGCGGCGGACTTCGGCGGCCCGGAGTACGAGGGGTGCAACGAGTACCTCGTCCTCACGCGGCCGGAGCTGGTGGAGAGCATCCACGCGCGCTACTTCGCGGCCGGCGCGGACGTGACGGAGACGGACAGCTTCGGCGGCACGCCGCTGGTGCTGGCGGAGTTCGGCCTGGGCCACAAGGCGCTCGAAATCAACGAGGTCTCCGCCCGGCTGGCGCGCAACGCCGCCGCCGCCGCCGAGGCGAAGGACGGCCGCATGCGCTGGGTCGCGGGCTCGATTGGCCCCACCACCAAGGCCATCAGCGTCACCGGCGGCGTCACCTTCGAGGAGTTGGTGGACAACTTCGCGGTGCAGGCCGAAGGGCTCGCGCTGGGGGGCTCGGACTACCTGCTGATTGAGACGGCGCAGGACACCCGCAACGTGAAGGCGGCGCTGCTGGGCGCCGAGCGCGCGTTCCAGAAGCTGGGCTACGCGCTGCCGGTGGCGGTGTCCGGCACGATTGAGCCCATGGGCACCATGCTGGCCGGGCAGAGCGTGGAGAGCCTGGCCGCGTCGCTGGAGCACGCGGACCTGCTGTACCTGGGCCTCAACTGCGCCACGGGGCCGGACTTCATGACGGACCACCTGCGCTCGCTGGCGTCGATGAGCGCGTTCCCCGTGTCATGTGTGCCCAACGCGGGCCTGCCGGACGAGAACGGCCACTACCTGGAGACGCCGGAGATGCTGGCGCGCTCCGTGCGGCGCTTCTGTGAGCAGGGCTGGCTCAACGTGGTGGGGGGGTGTTGTGGCACGCACGCGGGGCACATCGAGACGATGGCCAAGGCGGTGCAAGGGCTGAAGCCACGCGCGGGCTCGCCGCGTTCCCGGGCCTCGCTGTCCGGCGTGGACTACCTGGAGGTGACGGACGAGCAGCGCCCCCTCATCGTGGGCGAGCGCACCAACGTCATCGGCAGCAAGAAGTTCAAGGAGCTCATCGTCGCCGGCCAGTTCGACGACGCGTCGGAGATTGCGCGCGCGCAGGTGAAGCGGGGCGCGCAGGTCATCGACATCTGCCTGGCCAACCCGGACCGGGACGAAATGGAGGACATGCGCAGCTTCCTGGAGGTGGTCATCAAGAAGGTGCGCGTGCCCTTGATGATTGACTCCACCGACGAGCGCGTCATCGAGATGGCGCTCACCTACAGCCAGGGCAAGGCCATCATCAACTCGGTCAACCTGGAGGACGGCGAGGAGCGCTTCGAGAAGGTGGTGCCGCTGGCGCGCCGCTTCGGCGCGGCCCTGGTGGTGGGTTGCATCGATGAGGTGGGCATGGCCGTCACGCGCCAGCGCAAGCTGGAGGTGGCGGAGCGCTCGTACGAGCTGCTGACGAAGAAGTACGGCATGAAGCCGGAGGACCTGTACTTCGACCCGCTCGTGTTCCCCTGCGCCTCGGGTGACGCGCAGTACACCGGCAGCGGCGTGGAGACGATTGAAGGCGTGCGCCTCATCAAGCAGCGCTTCCCGCGCTGCAAGACGGTGCTGGGCATCTCCAACGTGTCCTTCGGCCTGCCCACCGCGGGCCGCGAGGTGCTCAACTCCGTCTTCCTGTACCACAGCGTCCAGGCGGGCCTGGACATGGCGCTGGTCAACTCGGAGAAGCTGGAGCGCTACCCGTCGCTCCCCGAGGAAGAGCGCAAGCTGTCCGAGGACCTGCTCTACAACCGCGGCGCGGACCCGGTGACGCCCTTCGCCGCGGCCTTCCGTGAGCGCAAGGCCGCGCGGGCCCAGGTGAGCACGCTGCCGCTGGAAGAGCGGCTCCAGCGCTACATCATCGAAGGCACGCGTGACGGCCTCACCGCGGACCTGGAAGCGGCCATGCAGAAGTACTCGCCGCTGGAAATCATCAACGGTCCGCTGATGAAGGGCATGGATGAGGTGGGCCGCCTCTTCGGCGCCAACGAGTTGATTGTCGCGGAGGTGCTCCAGAGCGCCGAGTCCATGAAGGCCGCGGTGGGCTTCCTGGAGCCGCACATGAGCAAGGCCCAGGCGGCCATGCGAGGCAAGGTGGTGCTCGCCACGGTGAAGGGCGACGTGCACGACATCGGGAAGAACCTGGTGGAAATCATCCTGGCCAACAACGGCTTCCACGTGGTGAATCTGGGCATCAAGGTGCCCCCCGAGCAGCTGGTGCTTGCCGTGCGTGAGCACCAGCCGGACATCCTGGGCCTGTCGGGCCTGCTGGTGAAGAGCGCGCACCAGATGGTGGCCACCGCGGAGGACCTGAAGCGGGCGGGCGTGGACGTGCCGATTCTGGTGGGCGGCGCCGCGCTCAGCCGCAACTTCGTGGACCGCAACATCGCCCCGGCCTACGGCGCCGGCACGGTGGCCTACGCGCAGGACGCGATGAACGGGCTCGAGCTGGCCAAGCAGATTGTGGACCCGTCCTCGCACGAGAAGCTGCGCGGCGAGCTGACCGTCCGCCGGGAGAAGCTGGCGCGCGAGGTGAAGGAGCGGCCGGCTCCGGCGGCGGTGGTGTCGCGCGGGCGCAGCGCGGAGGTGAAGGTGCTGGACAGCGTGCCGTCCGCGCCGGACTGGGATCGGCACGTGCTGTCCAACACGCCGCTGGACCACATCTGGAAGTTCATCAACCCGGTGATGCTCTACGGACGGCACCTGGGGCTTCGCTCTTCATCTCGGGTGCTGGGCACGCCGGCCGAGGCGGAGCTGGCGAAGACGGAGGAGGGCCGCAAGGCGCTGGCCCTCAAGGAGGCCGTGGAGGAGCTGAAGGGCTTCCTGCGCGGCGGCCTCATGCAGGCGCGCGCGGTGTTCCAGTTCTACAAGGCGGGCAGTGACGGCAACCGGGTGGTGCTCTTCGACGGCGCGTCCGGCAAGGAGGCCGCGTCCTTCGACTTCCCGCGCCAGGACCGCGAAGGCGGCCTGTGCCTGGCGGACTACCTGCGGCCGCTGGAGGGCGGCGCGCCGACGGACAACGTGGCCATGTTCGTCGTCACCGCGGGCTCCGGCATCCGCGAGCTGTCCGAGGAGCTGAAGGCGAAGGGTGAGTTCCTGAAGATGCACGCGGTGCAGGCCCTGGCGCTGGAGACAGCGGAGGGCTACGCGGAGCTGCTGCACACGCAGCTGCGCAGCATGTGGGGCACGCCGGACCGGCAGGACATGACGATGCTGGAGCGCTTCCGCGCGGAGTATGTGGGCAAGCGCTACTCCTTCGGCTACCCGGCCTGTCCCCGGCTGGAGGACCAGTCGAAGCTGTTCGCGGCGCTGCGGCCGGAGGACATCGGCGTGCAGCTCACGGATGGCTCCATGATGGAGCCGGAGGCCTCGGTGTCCGCCATCGTCTTCCACCACCCGCAGGCGTCGTACTTCTCCGTGACGTGAGGTGACGTGGCGGCTCAGAAGCGCGCGCCCAGGCTGAGGTCGGCGCTGAAGAGGTTGCCGACGTCGGCGCTGCCCGGGGCGAAGTCCCGCGCCACGAGCACGCGGTAGGTGGCGCGCAGGCCGGCGGTGACGCCGCTGTACCGGTACTCGAGTCCGGCGGCGAGCGGCACCTCCGCGCCCCAGCCCTTCTCGAAGGCGGTGCCCACGTCCATGGGCGTGGGGTGGAAGTAGCTGACGCCCGCGCCCGCGCCGACAAAGGGCTTCCACTGCGAGAAGAGCGTGGGGCCCACCTTGGCCAGCAGGCCGCCGTTGTGCCGCCACAGCGTGCCGCGCCGGGGCTCCGCGTAGCCGTTGGCGGAGCCCTCGTAGCCCAGCTCCAGGCCCACGCCGGAGACGATGGGGACTTCTCCCAGCAGGGCCAGGAACGCGCCCACGCCCGTCTCCCTGCCCACGTTGCCCGACCACGTCGTCACGCCGCTGCGCACCGTCAGGCCGGATGCCCCGAAGCCCGGGGCGGGCTGCGCCTTGACGCGGGGCGTCTCCGCGACGGCGGGACTGGCGAGCAATGCCGCCGCAAGGGTGCCCGTCCCCCATCCACATCGCCTGTTCATGAATGCCCCCTCCCTTGTCCGCCGGGGTGTCTCCCGGTTCTCGGGTGGAACGTTGTTGCCGGACAGGAAGGTCGGGAACCCGGCGCATCGGGGATGGGCAGCCACACCGGAAGGCCGGGGAGGGGATAGAGTCCGCGCCATGAGCGCGCCGAACATCCGCCGAGCCGTCCAGTTGCTGCCTGCCTGTGCCACCACCGGAATCGGGAGCCTGCCGCACACGCAAGTGGAGCTGGGGCTCCAGGCCGCGCTGGCCCTGGACATCCCGTTCCTGCCGCAACTGCCGGTGGGCAAGCCCTCGGAGTTGATGATTCCCGCGGCGCTGGAGGGGCTGCCGGGCCTGGCCTTCGATGAGGAGGGCCTATGTACGGTGGACCTCGCGGCCTGGCAGGCGGGGCGCGCGGCCTTCGAGGCGCGGCTGGAGGCCGCGTTCCAGTCCGGCCAGTTCGAGGCCTTCGAACCCTCACCCGAGGCATGCCGGGCGTGGCGGCCCTTCCTGTGGGAGGTGGAGACGCGGAAGCTGGCCTTCGCGAAGGCGCAGCTCGCGGGCCCCTTCACGGTGCGCTCGGTGGCGCGCACCACCGACGGACAGCCCGCGCTGGAGGTGCCAGGCCTGGATGAAGCGATGTACCGGCTGACGCTGGCGCGCTCACTGGCCATGGTGAAGGCGCTTCGCCGCGCGGGCACCACGCCGCTGTTCTACCTGGACGAGCCCGGGCTCTATGCGCTCCAGCGGACGAATCCCCGGCACCTGATTGCCATGCAGGAGCTGAAGCTGCTGGTGGTGGCCTTGCAGCGCGAAGGCGCGCTGGTGGGCCTGCACTGCTGCGGCAACACGGACTGGGCCGCGTTGCTGGATGTCCAGCCGGACCTGCTCTCCCTGGACGTGCGTCTGTCATTGGACGCGATGGTGGAGGCGGGCGCCGCGCTGGAGCGTTTCCTCGGCGCGGGCGCGACGTTGAGCCTGGGCATCATCCCCACGGACCTGGCGTCCACCTATGAAGTGGGAGAGCTGGTGGACTCGGTGGAGGCCACGCTGAAGGCGGCGCTGCCTCGCGGCTTCACCTTCGCGCAGGTGGTGTCCACGGTGGTGCTGACGCCCGCGTGTGGACTGGCGATGCGCTCGGTCATCGACGCGGAGCGCATCCTGGAGGAGCTCAAGGTGGCGCAGCGGCGGCTCCGGAGCGCGCTCTCCGCCGAGCGTCCCTCCGTTGACACCGTGAATCCCCACTGAGCGGGCTCATCCCCCCGCGCTGAAGGATTCCCTGCCCAGGGGCATGGGCCGCCGCGATGCATATCTTGTCGCGGGGGTTCATGCGCCCATGTTGGAGCAGCGTATCGGGACATGGTTGGAGTTGCAGGACGCGCTCTTCGCCGGGTCGTGGAGCGAGGTGTTGGGGCGTCACCGCTCCACCTTCGTTTTCCGTGGCATGCCCCAGGTGGCCAACGATTTGTCCACGGCGCTCAACCGCAAGGGCCTGTTCGTGCGCAAGGAGAAGGACCTGCTGAGGGCCTTCCGAAAGTACGCGCGGGGCTACAGCCCGCAGTCCGTGGAGTCACTCTGGGACTGGCTCGCCCTGGCCCAGCATCATGGACTGCCCACGCGGATGCTGGATTGGACCTTCAGCCCCTATGTGGCGCTCCACTTCCTCACCGAGAACCCGGAGCGGTATGGCGAGGACGGCGTGGTGTGGTGCGTGGACTACCGCCAGACGAATCGCCACCTTCCCAGGCGGCTGAAGACACTGCTCCGGCGAGAAGGCGCGGACGTCTTCACGGGGGAGATGCTGGCCATGGCGGCGTCGGACCTCTCTACTTTCGACCACCTCGCGAAGCACCCGTTCGTGCTCTTCCTGGAGCCACCGTCGTTGGATGCCCGCATCGTGAATCAGTTCGCACTCTTCTCGGTGATGAACGGGCCCGAGCTCTGCCTGGACACCTTTCTCGAAGCCCAGGCGGAAGGCGTGCGCAAGCTCATCATTCCCGCCGCGCTCAAGTGGGAGGTGCGCGACAAACTGGACCAGAGCAACATCACCGAGCGCGTGCTCTTCCCTGGCTTCGACGGGCTCAGCCGCTGGCTCCGGCGTTACTACAGCCCACGTGCCTCCGTGTACGCTCCGGCGGGGCGCCCGCGGCGGCGTGTGGCGAAGTGAGTCGGCCGGGCGGCTACGCGACGGCGGACTGTCATTGACGGCCGAGCTGAAGCTCTCGCTCGGCCTGAAACCAGTCCTGCTCGGAGTTGCCGTGCGTACCGCCCCGGGCCAGGAAGATTTCGTAGGCCCGGCGGGCAAGCTGCTCGTTGGTGGGGCCGGGGCGCGACTCCGGAGCCCGAGGCTTGGTTGGGGCCGGGGGGGCAGGCGGCTTGCTCGAAGACGGCCCCGTCTGCTTGTTGGCGGTGTGGCGTGCCATGCTCGGATTCCTCCGGTGGAAAGAGTCCGCGGAGATTGGGGCGCGTCGATGCTGAAAGAAACCGGCATGCGGGGGCCGGGGTTGTCAGTGCGACAGGAGGACTGCCTCTGTGTCGAGCGACGGACAGCGGGACGTGCGGGGTCGGCGTTGAAGCGCTCAACCTCCTGACAGCACGCTCGCCCCAAGCACGACGTCGAGCGCTCGCTGCATCGCGGTGCTCATGCCGAGGTCCCCCGCATCAGCAGGGGAGCACCAGCGAAGCTCCTGGAAGGCGGGTGTGCTCGTGGGCCGGCGAGGACCGGAGACGCGCAGCAGCCGCAGCGAGAGGTCACGGTGGGTGAGCTGCCGCTTCACGGTGCCCAGCGCGCCTTCCAACGTCACGTCGACGCCCAGCGCGGCGGCGAGCCGGGCGCGGGCTTCGCTGTCCGGTGCATCGTCGGCGATTTCGGCGGCCGGCAGCTCCCATAGGCCTCCGAAGAGCCCGGCGTCCGCGCGGCGGGCGAAGAGGAGGGTGCCAGCATGGGGCCACACGGCGACGGCCAGCGTCAGCTTCTTGGGCGTGGCTCGCACCTTGGCGGGGGGCAGCTCGTCCACGCGGCCCTTGCGGAAGGCGACACAGGCTCCGCGCACGGGGCACAGCAGGCACAGCGGGTTCTCTGGCCGGCACGTGGTTGCGCCGTGCTCCATGAGGGCCTGGTTGAAGTCACCGGGCCGCTCGCCCTTCACCAGCGCGGTGGCGAGTGCCCACAGTGTGGCCTCTCGCTGGCGGTCTCCTGGAGCGCCTTCGACCTCGAAGATGCGAGAGAAGACGCGCGCGACGTTGCCGTCCACCAGCGGCGCTTCTTCGCCAAAGGCGATGGAGGCCACCGCGCCTGCGGTGTAGCGGCCGAAGCCGGGCAGTTCGAGCAGCTCTGCGGCGGCGGACGGCAGGGTGCCGCCGAAGCGCGCGACGACTTCCTGTGCGGCGCGGTGCAGGTTGCGGGCGCGGCTGTAGTAGCCCAGGCCCTTCCAGCCCGCGAGCACGTCATCCAGCGGCGCCGAGGCCAACGCGCGCGCCGTGGGGAATCGCGCGAGGAACCGCTCCCAGTAGGGAATCACCGTCGACACCTGGGTCTGCTGGAGCATGACTTCGCTCAGCCAGATGGCATACGGGTCCCGGGTGCGGCGCCAGGGCAGGTCGCGTTTGTTCCGGTCGTACCAGTCCAGCAGCGGCCCACGCACGCTGGCGAGGTGCGCCGGGGCGGGGGGGACAGTGGCCGCGGGCGGCGCGGAAGGAGGACGCCCGGCGCGAGTCTTCCGGGCTGGCGCTTCCTCGGGTGGTGCCGCGGCCGTGACGGCAGCTCGCGTCTTCGTGGCGATGCTTTCGCGCGGCACCTGCGCGTCCTCGATGGCGGGCTTCGCGCGGACCTTCGATGTGCCACTCGCGCCGGCGAGCGTTGCGTCTTCTGTGGCGGGCTTCGAGCGAGTCTTGGATGCGGCGCCGCCGGACGTTGAAGCAGAAGGCTTCGTGCGGGGGACACGGGGACTGCGGGAGGTCATGCGTCCTTCTTCTTCGAAGCCACCGCCATGCGGCGGGCGACACGGTCGAACAGGGAGGGCACCCACCGGTTGGCCACCACCATCACCCGGCCGGGCAGCGTGAGTACGGTGTCGCGCCGTCCACTCCGGCTCGCACGAACCATCGCGTCGGCGACTTCTTCCGCGGACATGGCCTTCAGCGGGATGGCGTCCTGTCGCCAGCCCTCCGCATGGAGGCGGTTCTCCCGGAAGTCGCTTTCGGTGAAGCCGGGCGACACGAGCAGCACCTGGATGCCCTCGGCGGCCAGCTCCGCGCGCAGCGACTCCGTCATTGCATTCACCGCGGCCTTGGACGCGCAGTAGCCGCCCAGCAGCGGCAGTCCCCGGTGGCCCAGCACGGAGCTGACGTTGACCACCTGCGCGCCACGCCGCTTGCGCAACAGCTGCAGTGCCTCGCGCGTCATCCGCCATAGACTGAAGACGTTCAGCTCGAAGACCTGCCGGAGTTGCTCCTCCCCAACGCCCTCCAGCGGTCCGTAGAGTCCCTGGCCCGCGTTGTTGACGAGCACATCCAGCCCACCGAAGGCGGCATCCGTCTCGCGCACCAGCCGCGTCACGTCGTCGCCCACCGTGACGTCGCACCGCACCGGCAGTGCCCTCACGCCCAGTGACGCCACTTCACGGGCTGCGTCCTCGAGTTCGGGAAGCCGGCGCGCGGCCAGGACGACATCCGCGCCCGCGGCGGCGTAGGCCCTCGCCGCCGCCCTGCCAATGCCTCCGGAAGCCCCCGTGATGAGGACCACCCGGCCCTTGAAGGGTTGGGTCTTCATGCCGGCGCGCACCATACCTTCCCGGTTGCCTGGGGGGACTGTCTTTCAGCGACCAGCGGGGGCCTGTTTCCTCGCCTGTTCCCCTTCTGGTGGAGCGGGCGAACGCCTAGGATGCGCGCCTTCATGCGGCGCCCCCCTCTCAGCAACGACTTCTCCTGGTCCAAGAGCCGCCACGAGAAGTTCTCCGAGTGCCTTCGCGCGTACTACCTCTACTACTACCGCTCCTGGGGCGGCTGGGAGGCGAGCGCGCCCAAGGACGTACGCGAGCTCTACGTGCTGAAGAAGCTGGGCAACCGCTACACGTGGGCCGGCAGCGTGGTGCACGAGAGCATCAAGGACGTGCTGTTGGACTGGCGCGCGGGCCGCGAGGTGGACCCGGCGGCGGTGGAGGCGCGCACGCGCAAGCTGATGCAGGACGACTTCCGGCACTCGCGCTCGAAGAACTACTGGTCGCAGAAGTACCGCAAGCAGTTCACCGGCCTGGTGGAGCACGAGTACGCCGAAGCCGTGCCGGACGAGGCGTGGAAGCAGAACTGGGAGACGGTGCGCTCCGCGCTGTCGTGGTTCTTCTCCTCGCGCTGGAAGGACCTGGCGCACAGCCTCAAGCCCGAGCAGTGGCTGGAGGTGGACGCGGGCTTCGACTTCGCCCACTTCACGATGGACGGCCTCAAGGTCTTCGCGATTCCCGACCTGGCCTTCGTGGACGCGGATGGCACGCCGGTGGTGGTGGACTGGAAGACGGGCAAGTCGCGCGACGGGTACGACGAGCAGGTGCTCGGCTACGCGCTCTACGTGGCCCAGCGCTACCGCTTCCCGGTGGAGAAGGTGCGCGCCTCGCTCGTGTACCTCAACGAGGGCAAGGAGCAGGACGTCACGGTGGACCCGGAGGCCATGGCCTCCTTCCACCGGCACTTCGAGCAGAGTGTGGCGAAGATGCGCTCGCTGCTGAAGGACCCGGCCACCAACACGCCGCTGGACGCGTCCGCGTTTCCGCCCACGGAGTCGCTGACGTCCTGCGCGCGGTGTGTCTTCCGCCGTCCCTGCGGACGTGAGGGTGCCGCGGCCGAGGTGCCCCAACCGCAGCAGGTGGTCTGAGCGCCTAGCGCGCCGACGCGAGCCGCCGCACCACCACGCCCGCCGCGTTCATCCCGAAGCAGGACGTGACGAAGGCCACGCTGCCGTCAATCTGCGTGCGGTGGTCGCAGGTGTGGAACTCGTTGTCCTGCGGGCACACGCACAGGAAGCCGTCGGTGGCGTCGTCGTACTGGAGCGTCACCGGCAGCCGCCGCGCTTCGATGGAGTACACGGCGGTGATGCCCGTGTGCTTGTCCGTCTCCACCGCGTACTTGCGCTTGAGCAGCTTGCGGATGTCCTTGGCGAAGGGGTCCATGTGCGTCTCGGACAGGTCCTCCACGCGGATGGCGGTGGGGTCCAACCGGCCCGCGGCGCCCATGGAGCTGACCACCGGCACGCCCAGCGTCACGCAGCGGTGCAGCAGGTGCAGCTTCGCCTTCACGTTGTCGATGGCGTCCACGACGAAGTCGTACTGGCCCGGCTGGAGCATCTGCTCGGCCACGTCCGCGCGGTAGAACTCGCGCACCGCCTCCACCTTCGCCGCCGGATTGATTTCCTGGCAGCGCTGCGCCATCAGCTCCGCCTTGGGCTTGCCCACGGCCTTCACCGTCGCGTGGAGTTGGCGGTTGGTGTTGGTGACGCACACGTCGTCATGGTCCACCAGCGTCAGGTGGCCAATGCCGCTGCGCACCAGGCCCTCCGCCGCGAAGCTGCCCACGCCGCCCAGGCCGAACACCACCACGCGCGCGTTGGCCAGCCGCTCCATCGCGGAGTCGCCCAGCAGGCGGCCGGTCCGGTCGAAGCGCCGGGAGAGCTTGAAGGGACGGGCGAGCGAGTCCGGGGCGGTGGGCGGAGTCTCAGGGGCAGGGGCGGGGAGCGGCTGCGGGTTCATGGCGGTCCTCTATAACGCGACCGCTCGCCTACCGCGAAGGCGCAGGGAAAGCTTCCCGGAAGAAGCGGCGGGCATTCTCGGTCGTCTGCCGGGCGACCTCCTCGACGGGCTCCCCTCGGACGCGGGCCATGCCCTCCAGGATGTGGGGAAGGTAGCCCGGCTCGGAGCGCGTCCCCCGGTGGGGCGTGGGGGCCTGGTCCGGGGCGTCCGTCTCCGCCATCAGCCGGTCCAGGGGGATGGCCCGGAGCGCATCCAGGGGCTTGCGGGCCCCCGCCCAGGTGACGGGGCCCGCGAAGGAGAAGTGGCAGCCCTTCTGGAGATAGAAGCGCGCCAGCTCCACGCCGCCGCTGTAGCTGTGCATGAGCAGGCCGGCCTCGGGGAGGGGCTCCTCCTTCAGCAGTTCGATGAGGGCCGGGTGCAGCCGGTGACAGTGCATCAGCACGGGCAGGCCGTGCTTGCGCGCCAGCGCGAGGTGTCGCTTCAGCACCGTCACCTGCCGTTCCAGCGGCGCGCCCGGAAGGCTGGGGCCGTCCAATCCGCACTCACCCACGGCCGCCGCGCCGCCCTTCGCGAGCAGCGCGTCCAGGTGTTCGAGCACGGCGTCGTCCTCTTCCGGGGGCATGTCGGGGAGGAGCTGCGGGTGGATGCCCAGGCCCACCTGAAGGCGGGCATCCTGGCGGGACATCTCCAGCAAGGGCTCCCAGTCATGCGGGCCCACGCCAGGGATGACGATGCCGTGGAGGCCCGCGGCCCATGCGCGTGAGAGGACTTCATTCCTGTCGGCGTCGAAGCGGGACGCATCCAGGTGGCAATGGGTGTCTATCATTGAGCAGGCAGCTCCCTTGGGCCGTTCATTCAGGAACACGCTGCGTGCTCCTGCGCATCCGGGTAAGCGCGCCCGGAAAGGCTGACGGTATACGCGCCCTCTATTCTCCGGAGGGTTTCCATGACCAAGCGTGTCGTTATCAGCGCGCTGTGTGGCGTGCTGCTGGTGCTGTCGACGGGGTGCGGTGACGAGTGTGTCGATGCATTCGACTGCCGCAGCGACAACGGGCCACCCCCGGCGGGGAAGGATTGGACGTGCCGCTCGGGCAACTGTGAGCTGCGCGATGTCCAGCGGCCGCCCGAGGAGGACGCTGGGACGGAAGAGGACGCCGGCACCGAGGAAGACGCTGGCACCGAAGCGGACGCGGGCACTGAAGTGGACGCCGGCACGGGCGACGACGGTGGCGTGGTCGTCATCGGCACGGGGGCCAAGGGCGAGGCTTGCACCGCGTCCTCCGACTGCGCCGCGGGCCTGCGTTGTGAGGGCACGACCGAGGCCATGACGTGTCAGGCGCTGCACGTGGCCTTCACGGCCATGGACGACACCGACGAAATGGCTGCGGTGGTGACGCGCTTTGATGAGCCGGAGCCCACGCGGCTGTCGGACGCCGCAGAGAACAGCCTCTACCCGCGCTGGAACCCGGCCGGCAACCGGATTGCCTTCGTCCAGGGCGCCACCGAGACGGGCAGCTCGACGGGGAACCTGGCCGGTGAGCTGGTGGCGCGCGACGTGCCGCTGGTGGCGGGCACGCCCACGATGCTCGCCAACGGCACCACGGGCAGCACCGAGGGCTTCCTCTACCTGGAGTGGGAGCCGGGTGATTCTCTCCTGTACGTGCGCCGCGATGGCGACAGCATCTCCGGCATCTCCCGCGTCCCGGCAGAGGGCGGCAAGGTGGAGCAGGTCACAGCGTTGGGTTCCTCCCCGGCCTGGCGCAATGGCAACACGTTCGCGTTCAGCACCGCCACCGTCGGCATCTCCACGGACACCGTGGGTGGCGGCGCGCCCAAGCCGCTGGCCATCGCGGGCCCCACGGCGGAGCAGCCGCACTACAACCGCGTCAATGACCAGCTCCTGTTCCTCCGTCCGGATGACTCGCGGCCGGTGGGGCTGAACACCGCGCTCTACATCGTCCCCGTGAGCGGCGCCGCCGTGCAGACAATTGCCGAGTTCAGCACGGCGGCCGTCGAGGGTGGCTCGGTGGATTCCTACATCGCCAACCCCACCTGGGCGCGGGATGGCAGCTGGGTGGCGTACGTGCGCGCCTACTTCTTCAACCCCACCACGGGTGAGCCGGAGCTCTGCGGCGCCGGCACCTCGCCCTGCGCCGGCGACCCGGGCAACATCATCTTCCTGCGCCGCATCAACCCGGCGGACGGCGCCCCGGTGGGGGATGAGGTCAGCTTCGCCGAGGGCGCCACGCTCCCGTCGTTCTCTCCGGATGGCCACTACGTGGCCTACATCCAGGCGGGGCAGCTCTACGTCCAGCAGATTGACCCGGCGGCGGGCGCGAAGGTGGGTGACCCCATCGTCCACCCGCTGGGGGACTACACCCTCCAGACGTCGCGCGGCGATGACCACCGCCCGCGCTGGCAGCCCCGGTAGCCCCAGGCTGTTGACGGCGTGAAGTCCCAGGCCCGCGTCTCCCCAGGGGGGCGCGGGCCTTCGTCGCTTCCGGGATGGCGCGCGGCGCCTTGTCACCGCGCGAGATGCGGCATAGGGAGGGGCGCGCGGGCCCACCCCAGGGTCCGTCCACCGGAGGACCCGCATGAGGCGCTTTCTTGTTCCTGGCTTCCTGCTCTTCACCGCCTGCGCCACCGTGCCGGCTCACAGCCTGGACGAGGGCTGTGGTGGCACCGTGGCCGAGGAGCCACAGCCGCTGGCCGCACCTGTGCGCCTGGAGACACTCTCCGGCAGCTTCCTGGTGCACCCGAACAACGCGGAAGACTTCGAGAAGCTGCTCGCGGGAGAACCCACGCGGCAGCGCTACAACGCTGGCATCCTGATGGCGGGAGACTGACGTCCACGCCGCCGCGGGGGCAGACGCGCGCGCCACGCCGGCCGGGACAGGGGCGGAGGGCTCAGCCTTCCACGACGATGCGGCGCCCCAGCGCCCGGGTCATCTGCGGCGAGGTGAGCTGGGCCAGCACGTCCACCAGCTCCCCGCCGGAGGTCTCGAAGGCCGCCGCGATGACCTCGCCCACCGTCAGGTGGACCTTGCCCGCCGCCGCCCGGGCCCGCTGGGCCGTTCGCCGGAGCGCGGGCATCACCCGCCGGCCCTGCCTGGGAACCGCGCCACTTCTACGAGTCGTCCGCTTGCCCATGGGTTCCTCCCACCGCACCGTGCTACGCGGGTGAGTACACCGTGGGTCTGACACATGCAGTTGAGGTGCCAGCGGCCTGACTACCTGGCCGGTGGGACAATGCCCCTCATTTCCCAGGCAGAAAGCGGGGTTAAGCAGATAGTCAGCTCGCTGGGTTCACGGTGCTGCCCGGGTATGAATCGTTTCATCGAGCGTTTTCGTTCACTCTGAGCGCAATCTCGACGTTTCGTTCAACGGCCCCGTTTCGTCACGTGGCTTACAATTCTTGGCACCTAGGTCCAATCTGACCTCGATGTCAGAGTCGAGCCTTCCCGCAGAAGTCCGTCTTTCCGGGCGGAAAGCCAGAACATCCTGACACGACTGTCGTGGCCTCGTGGGCGGCGCGGGCAGTGCGGTATACGCCGGGGGCATGCCCCAGACTCTCTGTCCGAACTGCGGCCACAGCCCCATTCCGCGCGGTGCCAGAGCGTGCCCCTCGTGCGGGGAGCCGTTCGACCATCTCCAGTCCCACAAGAAGGTTGGCCGGATGCGGTTGGACCGGCCCATGGTGGAGGCGGACGACGACGCCACGGTGTTCGGCGGGGACCTTGTCACCAGCGCGGTGTCCGCCCATCCGGGCCCTGCTGCGGGGGTGTTGCTGGCGAGCGCCGCGGCCTGGTTCGTCCGCGCCGCGGGCCTGTTGGGCTCGCTGGAGGACCCCACGTGGACGTACGGCCTGGTGTGCCTGGGCGCGGTGCTCGCGCTGGTGCTGGTGCTCAACCGCGGCCCCGCGAAGGGGATGGCGCAGGTGGGCGTGGTGGTGCAACTGCTGGCCACGGGCTGGTTGGCGCGCGAGGCACCGCTGGCCCCCGTCCACGTGGCCTACTTCATCCTCGGGGTGCTCGCGCTGGTCATGGTGGTGGGCGAGCCGGGGCCCATGCGGCGCTACCTGGGGTTGGGTTTGGGGCTGGGGGCGGCGGTCGCCTCCGCGGGGTTGCTGGCGCTCCCCATCGCGGGGACGTCGGGCGCGGGTGTGCGTCAGTCCCTGGTGGGCAGCGAGCTGGGGTATCGGCTGGAGCTGCCCGCGGGGTGGGGACAGCTGACGCGCGAGCAGCTCGCACCGCACCTGGTGCTGCCCGCGTCCACCCTGCAGGGCGGCGGCGTGGGCTTCGGCGACATGGCGCAGGGGCGTTATGGCCTGCTCTGGGTGGAGCGCGGCACGGGCAAGGCGGCGGCCGTGGGGTGCAAGGGGTTACTCCAGGCGCTGGGCGGCACGTTGGGTGAGGCGGTGTCACTTCCCGCGCCTCCGGCGTTGGGGAGCAAGGCCACCGTGCATCCGCTGCGCACGCCGGGTGGCGCGGGAGGCACGCTGGCGTGCGGGGTGCTGGCGGACGGGCGGCTCGTGGGGCTGGCGGTGGTGGCTGCCCAGGCGAGTGGCGGCGCGGACGAGGTGGCCTTCACGACGGTGGGCGCGGGACTCGCGTTGCAGTAAGGGGCTCATCGCCATGAACGTCCAGGTCCTCTTTCACGACAGCTGCTTCGACGGCGCCGCGAGCGCGGCCGTGTTCTCCCGCTTCTACCGGGAGCGCATCCGTCCGGAGGCGGCCTTCCGGTACCTCGGTCTGAACCACAAGCCGGGCGCCGAGGGCATCGATCCGGCCGTGTTCACCGGCGAGGAGAATGTCATCGTCGACTTCCGCTACAGCCAGGACGCGCGGCTTACCTGGTGGTTCGACCACCACGCCTCCGCCTTCCAGCAGCCGGGGGACGAGGCGCACTTCCGCGCGGACACCAGCGGGCGCAAGTTCCACGACGCGCACCGCAAGAGTTGCACGAAGTACCTGGCGGACGTGGCCCGGGAGCGCTTCGGCTGGGATGCGTCGCCTCTGGCGGACCTCATCCACTGGGCGGAAATCATCGATGGGGCCCAGTTCCCCTCGCCGCAGATGGCGGTGGCGCTGGAGGAGCCCGCGCTGCGCATCATGACGGTGCTGGAGGCCAACAAGGACCCGGGCCTCATCCCCGAGGTCATCCGCCGCATGCAGTCCGAGTCGCTGGCGGACATCGCCGCCTCGCCGCTCATCGCCACGCCGCTGGCGCCGCTGCTGGCGCGCCACCAGTCGAACATCGAGCTGGTGCGTGCCCGGGCGCGCTACGAGCGCGGCGTCGTCTTCTTCGACCTGGTGGACGAGGGCGTGGACAGCCTCAACAAGTTCATCGCCTATGCCCTCTACCCGGACGCGCGCTACACGCTGTGGGTGGGGAAGGGCGCCTCGCGGGCCAAGGTGTCCATCGGCTCCAACCCGTGGAAGCCGGAGCTGCGGCGGCACGATTTGTCCGCCATCGCGGGGCGCTACGGCGGCGGCGGACACCCGGTGGTGGCCGCGGTGAGCTTCAAGGCGGACCAGGCCGACAAGGCGCGCGCCGCCTACGCGGAGATTCTCGGGGAGCTGTCCTCCGACGCGTGACGGCGCGGGCGTCAGCGGCGCTCAGAAGAACCGGAAGCCCGCCTCCCGCAGCAGTCGCACCACCGTCACCATGGGCAGGCCCTGCACGTTGGAGCGGTCGCCGTCGAGCCGCTCCAATAGGGCCTGTCCGGCGTCCTCCACGCGGTAGCTGCCGCAGCAGCCCTCCCATTCGTTCAGGTCGAGGTATCGCTCCAGCTCCTCCTCCTTCACCGGGTAGAAGGTCAGCCGGGCCGTCTCCACTGCTTCGAGCACCTTGCCTCCGGGGCCCACCAGGCACACCCCGGTGTGGATGGCGTGGGTGTTGCCCACCAGCTTGCGCAGTTGCTCGCGCGCCGCGTTCCGGTCCACGGGCTTGGAGAGGACTTCGCCCGCCACCTCGACGAGCTGGTCCGCGCCCAGCACCCAGGCCTCCGGGTGCCGCTGATGCACCGCGCGGGCCTTGCGTGACGCGAGCTCCCGCACGGCCTCCGTCACCGACAGGTGTGGGGCTACGACCTCGTCCACGCCGGGGGCCTCGGCGCGGTAGGGCAGCCTCAGTCCATCCATCAGGGCCCGCCGGGCGCTCGACGTGGAGGCCAGAATCAATTCGCTCATGGGATGGGCAACCTAGTGCAGTGCGGGGCGGGTGGGTGTCCGGTCGCGTCAGCAAGCGGGCGTGCACGTCTCGGCTTCCCGGCCACGGGGTGATGCCGTACCCTGGCGGCCCATGTCGCGGCGCGGTCTGCTCGCCTTCTGTCTCCTCATCGCTGCCTGCAAGCGCGGCCCTCCGGCCTCTGAAGCGCCGGACGCGTCCTGTCCGGCCGTGCCCGCCCTCAGCGCGCCTGGCGCCGGGGCGCCCACCGCCAGCGTGCGTCCCGCACCGCCCCTGGAGGACGCCACTCACCGGATGCAGCCGCTGGCCGTGTGCCGCTCGGACGGCGCCGCCCCGTTGGATGCGTCGCGCCGCTACTTCGAGGAAGGCCGCTTCGAGGAATCACTGTCCTGCGCCGCCCAGGCCGCCGCGCTGGAGCCGGACCTGGCCGCCGCCCACGCGGAGCGCGGCGTGGCGCTGGCCGCCCTGGGCCGCGAGACAGAGGCGCAGCTCGCCTACGCGCGGGCGCTCGCCATCGACCCGGGGGACCCGTCCGCGCTTCTGGGCTCGGCGCACCTGTACGCCGTGCAGCTGCCCTCCACCCGGGAGCGGGACGAGCTGGGCGCCCTCTACGCCGAGCGCGGCCTGTCCCAGCCCAACACGCCCCCGGAGCTGATCCCGCATCTCGCGCTGGTGGCCGCCATGGCCTTCAACGATTTGGGGCAGGCGGAGTCCTCGCTGGCGCACTCGGCCATCGTCCTCGCGCGCAACCCCGGCAGCCGCGAGGCCCTCTACGAGCGCGCCCTGGCCCTCTTCGAGCTGTGCCGCTTCCGCGAGGCCCGCACCGCCTTCACCAGCCTCGTGGACGACCCGGAGCGGGCCGCGCACGCCCATCACCACCTGGGGCTCCTGCTGGAGCGCGAGGGCAAGTGGAAGCAGGCGCAGGGCCACTTCGACAAGGCGCGCACGCTGGCGCCGGACGACTTCCCCGAGCCTCCGCTGCCCGCGGAGGAGGACTTCCGCGCCGAGGTGGTGAGGGCCGTCGCCGAGCTGCCCAAGGACATGCGCGGGGACTTGGACGGCGTGCCCGTCACGGCGGAGGAACTGCCCGCGGACGCGGACCTGCTGGCCAACCAGCCGCCGCTGTCGCCCACGATTCTCGGGCTCTTCCGGGGCCCTCCGCTGGCTGAGCCCTGTGATGGCTCCGAGGTACCGTGCCGCTCCGTGGTGCTCTACCGCCGCAACCTGGCGCGCGCCGTCCGGACGCCTGAGGAACTTCGCGAGCAGATCCGCGTGACGTTGCTGCACGAAATCGGGCACCTTCGCGGCGAGGACGACGAAGAACTGGCCGCTCGCGGCCTGGAGTGAGCCTGATGCCCCCCCATGCAGCCCTGCCCGTCGCGCGCGTCACCCCCAAGGGGGCGCGCTCGCTGCGGCACTTCAATCCCTGGGTGTACCGCACCGAAATCGCCGCCCCGCCCGACGTGAAGGGCGCCGGCGCCGTGGTGCTGGTGGTGGACTCCCAGGGCAATCCCATTGGCCAGGCGCTCTACGCTCGCCGCTCGCCCCTGGCGCTGCGCCTGCTGACGCGCAAGGGGCCCGCCGAGGAGCCGGTGGACGACGCCTTCTTCCGCCGCCGTCTGGAGGCCGCCCTGGCGCGCCGGGCATTCCTGTCCGGCCGTGACGGGCTGCGGCTGGTGCACGGCGAGGCGGACCAGCTCCCGGGCCTCTTCGTGGACCGCTACGGAAAGGGCCTCACGCTCCAGACGCTCTCCGAGGGCATGGACGCGCGCAAGGAGACGCTGGCGAAGATGCTGGTGGAGCTCACCGGCGCCACCCACGTCATGTGCCGGGACGACGCCTCCGGCCGTGACTTCGAGGGCCTGCCCCGCGAGGCGCGCCTGCTGCACGGCGAGGGCGCCGCGCGCTTCGCCTACCACGAGGGGGAGAACCGCTTCGAGGTCGACCTCCAGGGCGACATGAAGACGGGCGCCTTCCTGGACCAGGTGGACAACCACCTGCGGGCCGGGGAGCTGGCGCGCGGCGACGCGCTGGACCTCTTCAGCTACCACGGCGGCTTCGCGCTCTCGCTTTCACGCACCTGCACGTCCGTGCTGGCGGTGGAGCAGGACGAGAAGGCCGCCGCGCGCGCCAAGGCCAACGCCGAGGCCAACGGCCGCGCCAACGTCACCGTGGAGAACGCCAACGCCTTCGACGTGCTGCGCCGCTTCGACACCAGCGGGCGCCGCTTCGACACCGTGGTGTTGGATCCGCCCGGACTGGCCAAGCGCCGTGAGGGCCTGGCCACCGCGCTGCGCGCCTACCACGAGCTGAACCTGCGCGCCTTCCGCTGCCTCAAGCCGGACGGGCTGCTCGTCACCTGCTCCTGCTCCGGCAAGCTGGACCGCGCCGCCTTCGAGGAGATGGTGCTGGCGGCCGCCGCGGATGCGAAGCGGCCAGTGCAGATTCTGGAGCGGCGGGGCGCGGGGCTGGACCACCCGGTGCTGGCCGGGCTGCCGGAGACGGAGTACCTGAAGGCCCTCTACGTGCGCGCCCTCTAGCGAGCGAAGGGGAGGGGCTGGGGCCTATGGAATCCCCAGCTCCTTGCGCAGCCGGCCCACGACCTTGAAGTACTCCGTCCGTGGGAAGGGCACGTTGAGGATGTGGAAGTCCTTCTTCGCCAGGCCCACGCAGCCGAAGCAGTAGTTGCAGTCCTGCAGGTTGCGGCACAGCACCAGGTACGCGCTGGTGGAGCAATTTTCGCTCTGGACGCAGTACGCGCAGGCGTTGCAGCTCTTGCAGTCCACGCAGTGCGAGCAGTTGTTGCACAGCTCGCACCGGGTGCAGTGCGTGCACGTGAAGCAGCTGTCGCAGTCCTTGCAGAACATGCAGTTGGCGCAGCGCTGACAGCCCTCGCACGCGTAGGAGCCGGGGTTGCCCGGGTCGGACGCGAAGCTCTTGGCCAGCTTCTGGAACTGATCCAGGAACTCCCGCTTGCCCAGGGTGGACACCAGCTCCCGCGCCGCCTTCTCCTGCGCGACCAGGTCCGCCTTATCGGGCCGCGTTCCTTTGTCCTTCACCACCTGGGACACTCCTTCATCAGTTCGGACCGGGCCTCAGGCGAGCCAGTCCCGCAAGGTCGATGCCGCGCGCCACCCGGCGCACCTCCACCGTACCCGGAAATCCCCGGCTGGTGACGGCAACCACGTAGCGCCCCCCCACAAGGAGGTTCGCTTCGGCCACGGACTCCTCCGCGTCGTACCGCACGAAGCCCACGGCGTCGTCCAGGTGGATGGGGGCGGACGGGTCACTGGCCGCCTTGCCCCGGGAGCGGTCGGCGGCCTCCTGGATGGCCTTGCCAATGCGCTCGCCCATGGTGGTGTCCACGATGCGCACCTTCACCTCACGTCCCTCACCTCGGGTGTAGAGCCGCTCGGCCTCGGAGACGGACACCTCGCCGTACTTCCCGGTGGAGCCCTGGGTGTGCGCCACCGTGAAGCCGTCCAGCCGTTCTGGAAGGAAGGGCGCCAGTTGCTTGAAGTACACGCAGGGCGCGTTCTCCGCCGACACCTCGGGTGTCACCTCCGGGGACGAGCCGGACTCGCCGAGGCAGCCCGTGCCCAGGACGAATGCGAGAACAGCGCCAGAGCGCCTGGGGAAAAAAGAGTCGCGCACGAACGAATCAAAGGGTATCCCCGCCCCGCGCGCAATGGACCTCTCGAAGCTCAATCCTCCGCAGCGCGAGGCCGTGGTCACCATCGAGGGACCGCTGCTCGTGCTGGCAGGCGCTGGCAGCGGCAAGACTCGCGTCATCACCCACCGCATCGTCCACCTGCTCAACGAGCGGCCGGGCCTCATCATGGCCCGCAACATCCTGGCGGTGACCTTCACCAACAAGGCCGCCACGGAGATGAAGGAGCGCCTGGTCCACATGGCGGGACCTCGGGCGCAGGGCGTGCTGGTGTGCACCTTCCACGCCTTTGGCGCGGAGATGCTCCGCGAGGACATCCACCGGCTGGGTTGGCCCAAGAAGTTCGCCATCGCCGACATGGGCGACCAGCTGGCCAACATCCGGCGCGCCATGCGCGAGCACAAAATCGACGACCGCTCGTTCGACGCGCGCAAGGTGCTCAACCTCATCTCCAAGGCGAAGAACTCCGGCAAGGCGCCGGAGCCCAAGCCGGAGGGGATTGGGGATGATTACGACCTCATCACCCACATGGTGTACCCGGACTATCAGCTGTCGCTGAAGGCGCAGGGGTCGGTGGACTTCGACGACCTGCTGCTGCTGCCCGCGCGCCTGTTGCGCGAGCATCCGGACCTCTACGAGAAGTACACCAAGCGCTTCCGCTACCTGCTGGTGGACGAGTTCCAGGACACCAACACCGCGCAGCTGGAGCTTCTGAAGCTGCTGGCGGGCCGCTCCCGCAACGTGTGCGCGGTGGGTGACGACGACCAGTGCATCTATTCGTGGCGCGGCGCGGAGGTGCGCAACATCCTCGACTTCGACCGCCTCTTCCCGGGAGGGAAGGAGGTCCGGTTGGAGCAGAACTACCGCTCCGTCCAGACGGTCCTGGACGCGGCCAACGCCGTCATCGCCAAGAACCCCGAGCGCAAGGCCAAGCAGATGTGGACCGACCGCACCGGGGGCACGAAGGTGAAGGTGGTGACGTGTCCCAATGACGAAGAGGAGGCCCGCTTCGTCGCGCACGAAATCCAGAAGCACATGGCCCTGGGCATCTCCGCGGACGACATCGCCGTGCTCTACCGGACCAACGGCCAGTCCCGCCCCATCGAGGAGACGCTGCGGGAGAAGAACATCGGCTACGAGGTGGTGGGCGGCAGCGAGTTCTTCGATCGGCGCGAGGTGAAGGACGTCATCGCGTACTTCAAGGTCATCGTGAACAAGCTGGACGAAATCTCGCTCCTGCGCATCGTCAACGTGCCCTCGCGCGGCATTGGCGACGTGACGATGGAGCGCCTGAACGTCCACGCGCGGGGCGAGGGCGTCACGCTGTGGACGGTGATGAAGAAGGCCGCCGACTACGAGGACCTGCCGCCGGGGGCCGGGGCCCGGGTGATGGACTTCGTGGACTTGGTGGAGCGCTACCGCGCCGCGTACGAGCACGGCCAGCTGGCCAACGTGACGCGCAAGCTGCTGGAGGAGATTGGCTTCCGCGAGGCCACCCGCGCCCACGCGACCAGCGCCACCGCCGCGGACAAGAAGCTGAAGGGCGTGGACGGCGTCCTCAACTCGCTGGAGAACTTCGAGAAGCGCGAGGGCCCCAAGGCCAGCCTGCCGACGTACCTCAACCGCCTGAGCCTGGACACCCGGCAGGAGGAGGAGGAGGTGCCGGGCGCCAACCGCCGCGTCACCCTGATGACGGTGCACGCCTCCAAGGGCCTGGAGTACCGGCTCGTCTTCTTCATCGGCATGGAGGAGGACCTGATGCCCCACGGAGGCATGCAGGGCGAGGCGCAGAACCTCGAGGAGGAGCGGCGCCTCTGCTACGTGGGCATCACCCGCGCCAAGGAGGTCCTCTACCTCACCCGCGCGGCCACCCGCGTGAAGCGCGGCAAGGAGGTGCCCCGCACGCCCTCGCGCTTCCTGGAGGACCTGCCTCCGGAGGTGATTGAGATAGTGGAGTTAGACGCGCCGCGTCAGGGGCCTCCGACCACGGAGGAGAAGAACTTCTTCGCCAACTTGAAGGAGCGCTTCAAGAAACCCGGGATTCCGGGAGCGCCTCCGGGTGGCACCGGGACGTCTGGGGGAGCAGCCAGGTAGGTGCCCGCCTCCTGAAGGGGGCGTTGGGGCGGGGGTGATCGGGGAATCCGGGCGTCTGGTGCGGTGTGACCTTGACTTGATCCGCCACACCCACTAGGACGGTCGGCCTTTCCGGGCCTCCGTGAAGTTTTCACGGTCGACCCGCGGTTGATTAAGCACGAGCAGCGGTCCCTGGAATGCACACGGCGGCCGCGAGAAGTCTGGAGTGCACGAAATGTCGCAGAAGACCTACAGCGCGAAGGCTGGGGACATCAAGCGCCAGTGGCACGTCATCGACGTGTCCGACAAGGTGCTGGGCCGCGCGGCGAGCCAGATTGCCACCCTGCTGAAGGGCAAGCACAAGGCCATCTACACGCCGTCCATTGACACGGGCGACCACGTGGTCGTCATCAACGCCGAAAAGGTGAAGGTGACGGGTACGAAGGAGCAGAACAAGATGTACTACCGGCACCCGCACGCGGGTTTCCCGGGCGCCCTGAAGGTCACCAACCTGGAGAAGCTCCGCCAGCGTCACCCCGAGGACATCATCATCAACGCCGTGCGGCGCATGCTTCCGCGCAACGCGCTGGGCCGCCAGATGATGACGAAGCTGAAGGTCTACGCAGGTGACACGCACCCGCACGCGGCCCAGAAGCCTGCCGCGTTCGAGGTCGAGGCGTAAGGGAGATAACGTCCATGCCCATCCACCAAGAGCTCGGTTTCTACGCCACCGGCCGCCGCAAGGAGGCCACCGCCCGCGTCTGGATTCGTCCTGGCACTGGCCTCGTCACCATCAACGGCCGCGAGCTGAACGAGTACTTCGGCCGTGAGACGTCCAAGATGGTCCTCAACCAGCCCCTCGAGATCCTCGAGCAGAAGGGCAAGGTTGACGTGACGGTCAACGTCAAGGGTGGCGGTCTCTCCGGCCAGGCCGGCGCCATCCGTCACGGCATCGCCCGTGCGCTGTGCTCCTTCAACCCGGAGTTCCGTCCGGCGCTGAAGAAGGCCGGCTTCCTCACCCGCGATGCTCGCGCGGTCGAGCGTAAGAAGTACGGCCAGCCGGGCGCGCGTCGCCGGTTCCAGTTCTCCAAGCGCTAAGCCACTCGCTTGGCAGCTGGGTTGTCCTCACGCGGCGGGGGTCCTCATCCGAGGGCCTCCGCCGATGTGTTTTCGGGGTCCATCACGCCCCATCGCATGCGTGCGCGAGCGTCTGGTAGGATTTGCGCCGCTCATGGAACTCAACGAGATCCTCCAGATCGCCCTGCGCGGCGGTGCCTCCGACATTCATCTCAAGGCAGGCCTGCCGCCCATGTTCCGCGTGGACGGTTCGCTGGTTCCGCTGAAGGACGGCCGCCGCCTCCCTCCCGAGGAGGTGGCGCGCATGGCCTTTGGCATCATGAACGAGTTCCAGAAGGAGAAGTTCAAGGGGAGCAACGAGGTGGACCTGGCCTACGGCGTGCCGGGGCTCGGGCGCTTCCGCGTGAACGTCTTCCAGCAGCGCGGCACCGTGGGCGCCGTGCTGCGTGTCATCCCCTTCAAGGTGATGACCATCCAGGACCTGTTGCTGCCGCAGATTCTCGCCAAGATTTGCGGTGAGGAGCGCGGCCTGGTGCTGGTGACGGGCACCACGGGCTCCGGCAAGTCCACCACGCTGGCGGCGATGATCGACCACATCAACGCCAACGAGACCAGCCACATCATGACGATTGAGGACCCCATCGAGTTCCTCATTCGCGACAAGCGCTCCATCGTGAACCAGCGCGAGGTGGGCGTGGACACGATGAGCTTCGCGCAGGCGCTCAAGAGCGCGCTGCGGCAGGACCCGGACGTCATCCTCGTGGGCGAAATGCGTGACCACGAGACCATCGAAACGGCGCTCCACGCCGCGGAGACGGGCCACCTGGTGATGTCCACGCTGCACACGCTGGACGCGACGGAGACCATCAACCGCATCGTCTCCGCCTTCCCGCCGCATCAGCAGAAGCAGGTGCGCCTCCAGTTGGCCAGCGTGCTCAAGGCCGTGGTGTCCCAGCGTCTGGTGCCGCGCGCGGACGGCAAGGGCCGCGTGGCCGCCGTGGAGGTGCTGCGCGTCACGGCCCGTGTCCGCGAGATGATCGAAGACAAGGACCGCACGAAGGAGATCCACGACGCCATTGCCCAGGGCACGGACACGTACGGGATGCAGACCTTCGACCAGTCCCTGATGAGTCTGGTGCGGCAGGGGCTCGTCACCTACGAGGAGGCCCACCGGCAGGCCACCAACCCGGACGACTTCGCGCTGCGCTTCTCCGGCATCAGCGGCACGTCCGACTCCAAGTGGGACAACTTCGATTCGAAGCCCGGCGAGTCGCGGCCCATCCCCGGCTCCTCCGCCTTCGCTCAGAAGGGGGCGCCCACGGCTGTTCCGGCGCCACAGGCCGCGCCTGCTCCGGCGCCCATGGCACAGCCCATGCGCCCGGCGGCTCCGGCATCGCAGCAGATGCGTCCGGGCGTTCCGCCGCCGCAGGCCATGCGTCCGGGGGCTCCGGCTGGCGCGCCAGTGGGGCGTCCCATGGCGCCGCCTGCCGCGCGCCCGCCAGCGCCCGCTCCGGCCCCGGCACCCGCCGCGGCAGGTGGGGACGACGACTTCCAGATCGAGCGCTTCTAGCGGTTCACGGCGCCCACCCGGAAAGGGCAGGGCGTTCCGTGCCGCGGCTGCTACGCGTCGTCCTCACCTAGCAGTGCGCGCAGCCGGGACAAGCGGATGGGGCCGATGAGGCCCTCCTTGGACAGCGCCTGGAGCAGCTGCGCGGTCGCCTGCACCTTGGCCTCCTGTTCCTCCTCGGGCCGGTCCACCACCTCCGCGTCGAGCACGGCCTCCATGTGCTCGGGGTTGATGGGCGCGGGCCCTTCCGACCACGCGATGTCGAAGAGGGCGCGGGCCACGCCCTCACGCACCTTCCGCTCCGCGTCGTTGGCGGCGGCCTTCACGAACGTGAGGAAGAGCGCGTCCACCGCCTCCTTGGTGAGCGCGGCCAGCGCGGGCACTTCGCCCAGCGACTCCTTCACGTATTCGCTGTCGAACGCGTCCACGTCCTGCTCGTAGCCGAAGGCCTCCTCCAGGAGGATGGAGGCCAGGAACGCGTCCGTCTCCTCCGGGCTGGCGCCTTCCTCGGCCAGGGCTTCGCGGGCCTTCTTCGTGGGCTCCGCCAGGGTGGCGTCCTGGTCCAGCGCGCGGACCGCGGCGTGGGCCGCCAGCAGCACCAGCGAAGCCTGGGCATCGGTGGACAGGGTGCGGCCGCCCACGCCCAGCAGCACGGACTTGTGCTTCGGGTTCGCGGAGGCGGCGTCGGTGAAGGCCTGCTCTTCCGGAGAGAGGTCTCCGCCCGACTGCTGCTTGAGGAGCGTCTCCCGAGCGGCATCGGCGGCGAGGAAGCGGGCGAGTACGGGGTGCATGGCCGGGCCTGTTACCACATGCTAGGTATCCCGCCATGCATCCGGAGGACGAAGGGCCCGACGCTGTTCGCCGTGCCACGGACGCGTGCCTGAAGCTCCTGTCCATGCGCGGGCGCAGCCGCCGCGAGCTGGAGCAGGCCCTGGCCCGGAAGGGCTTCACCGAAGCGGTGTGCGAAGCCGCGCTCGCCCGCGTGAAGGATTGGGGCTACCTGGACGACGAACGCTTCGCGCGCGAGCGAGCCACCCTGCTCCTGGGCCGAGGCCGGCTGGGGCCAGATGCGGTGGCGCACCGGCTGCGGGCGCACGGGCTGGAGGAGGGGACCGCCCAGCAGGCCATCTCCGAGGCGAGCGACGCGGTGTCCTTCGACGCGCTGGCCACGGCGCGGGCGGTGCTGGAGAAGCGGGGACTGCTCGGCCGCCCGCTGGGGGCCAAGGAGCGGGCCCGCGCAGGACGGCTCCTGGACAGCCGAGGCTTCTCGGAGGACGTCATCTACCGGTTGCTCGGAGAAGCTTCGCTGGACCCCTCGGGGCCGGAGGAATAGCGTGGTGGGGATGCGTTCCGCCGTCGCCTTTCTGTCCGCCTTCCTGCTGTTCGGTACCGGGTGTGCGTCCCTCACGCAGGGCCAGGCCGGTGAGCCTGACTATGCCGCCGTCGCCGATGAAAACCTGCGGCTCGGCTCCGAGGCCCTGGAGAACAAGGACTTCTTCCGCGCCCAGAAGTACTTCGAGTACGTCCGGACGAAGTTCCCGTACCAGGAGGCCGCCCGCGAGGCCGAGCTGAAGCTGGCCGACGTGGACTTCGAGCGCGACGCCTTCCCCGAGGCCAAGGAGCAGTACCAGGCGTTCATCAAGCTCCACCCCACGCACGCCAAGGTGGACTACGCCGCCTTCCGCTCCGCGATGACGCACGTGCGGGCCTACCCCTCCGAGTTCTTCGCCCTGCCGCCGTCCCGCGAGAAGGACCAGGGCGAAATCCGCTCCGCGCTGGTGGCCATGGAGGAGTTCCTGCGCCAGTACCCCCAGTCTCAGTACGTGGCGGAGGCGAAGACGCACCGGGAGGACGCCCGGCGCCGGCTCGCCTCGCACGAGCTGTACGCGGCCCAGTTCTACCAGAAGCGTGAGCGCTGGAAGGCCGTGGCTCAGCGCCTGGAAGGGTTGCTGCGCCGCTACCCGGGCACGGAGTACGAGGAGGAGGCCCTCTTCGACCTGCACGACGCGTACGTGAAGCTGAATGACACGCAGAAGGCGCAGGACACGCTGCGCCAGGTGCTGCGTCGGCTGCCCGGCACGCCCGCCGCGGAGCGCGCCCAGCGTATGCTGGGCTCGTGAGAACGACCCAGGACTGGAGCCGCCTCGGTGGCGGCCTCATCGTCCTCCTGGCGCTGGGCGCCACCCTGGCCCTGTTCGTCCCACGCTTCCTGGGCGCCGCGGCCGGTCCCGAGCTGGAAATCATCACCGCGCTCAAGGCGACGGAATCCAGCGGCCTGTCGTTGCCCGTCCCCGGCGCGCCGGTGCCCCTGACGTCCCGGCAGCACCGCTTCGCCCGCATCACCGTCAACGTGGCGCCTGGAGGTCAGCGGGCGGAAGCGCAGGCCACGCTCGACTTCGAGGGCGCCCTGGGCGACACCCGGGTGGGCACGGCAGGCGTGGAGCGGGTACCCTTCGTGGTGCGAAACGGGTCCTGGGTGCCGGAGACGACGGCGGCGCCCCGGCTCCAGGCGCTGGTGACGGCATTGGAGTCCCGCCGCAGGGCGCTCCAGGCGGCGGACGCGGAGTCCCTGGGGCGGCTGGCGGGACCGGGCACGCCCGGCGTGGGCGGGCCGGAGTGGGAGCAATTGCGCCAGGTCCGGGCGCGGGGTTACCAGGTGGAAGCGTGGTACGTCCGGCTGGAGCGGGACGATGCGGTGGTGACGGAGCATTGGCGCCTGCAGGGGGCGCTGCCGGCGCGGCCGGTGGACACCCGGGGCCAGCGGCAACTCTCGTTGTCGCTCAGTGGTGATGAATTCTTGTTTTCTGCCAGCCTCATGTAGGCTAGCCGTCTCGGAGGCAGGGCCCTGGCGGGCCGATTCATGGACGAGCCCCTCAAGCAGCTACTGACCCTCGGGCGCGGCTACTTCGAGAAGAAGCAGTACGCGCAGGCCGAGCAATACCTCGCGAAGATCGTCGAGCAGAATCCGACGTTCGCGGACGTATTCAACATGCTCGGCATCATCTACCACGACCAGGGGCAGTTCGCCCGGGCGCAGCGCGCGTTCGAATCCGCGCTGAAGCTCAACCCCGCCTATACCGAGGCGGCGCTCAACCTGGCCGTCATCTACAACGACATGGGGAAGTACGCCGAGGCGAAGGAGGTCTACCAGGCCGCCCTCTCCCAGCAGAAATCCGGCCCGGACGAGCTGGACCCCTACGTGGAGAAGAAGATCGCCAACATGTACGGCGAGATTGGCGACGTCTTCGCCTCCAGCGGCGTGTGGGCCAAGGCCATTGAGGAGTACCGGCGCGCGCTCGCGCTGTGTCCTCAGTTCGTGGACATCCGCCTCAAGCTGGGCAACGCCCTGCGCGACGCGGGGGACAACGCGGCGGCCCTCATCGAATACGAGCAGGTCATCGCCCAGAACCCGGCTTTCATTCCGGGACACATCCAGTATGGAGTCGCGCTGTACTCGGCCGGGCGGCGGGCGGAGGCGGTGCAGGTCTGGGAGGACGTGCTGGTGCGCAGCCCCGGTAACAAGAGCGCGCAGATGTACCTCAACCTGGTGAAGGACCCCGGCAAGGCGGAGCAGGCTGGCTGACGACCATGGACACCCAAAAGACCTACGCCCTCAAGTTCATCTCAGGGAAGTACCAGGGCGGCGAATTCCCGCTGAAGGCGGACAAGCAGATCGTCATCGGCCGCTCCAGTGAGCTGGACATGGTGCTCGTGGAGGACATGGTCTCCCGCAAGCACGCGCGCATCAGCTTCTCCGATGGGAGCATCACCATCGAGGACCTGGGCTCCACCAACGGGACCTTCGTCAACGGTGAGAAGGTGAAGCAGTCCCGCCTGAAGGAAGGGGACCGCATCCTCATCGGGACCTCCATCCTCAAGCTGGTGCACCAGGGCGCCGAAGGCGCCAGCGTGGATGAGGGCACCGCCCGGTTGAAGCTGGAGGAGGCCGCCGCGGCCCAGGCCGCGCGGACGACCAACAAGGCCAGCTCCATGACGGGGAAGATCGAGGAGATTCCCCTCCCGGACCTGCTCCAGCTGTTCCACACGTCCAAGAAGAACGGCGTGCTGGTGGTGCAGCGCAGCGACCAGGAAGGGCGCATCTACCTGCGCCAGGGCCGCGTGTACTACGCCGTCATCGGCGAGAACCACAACCTGGGTCCGCAGAAGAGCTTCAACCGCATCATCACCTGGGAAGAGGGCGACTTCGAGCTGCGCCCGGCGGAGAACCAGGAGTTCATGGTGGAGCTGGACTCGTCCACCGAGGCGCTCCTCATGGACGCGCTCCGCCAGCTGGACGAAATCAAGCGCCTGCAGCCGAGCTTGCCGACGGCGGGTGCCTCGCTGGCGCTGGCCTCTCCGCTGACGCCGCCGCTCAAGGAGCTGGCGCCGGAGCTGCTGGACGTGCTGCAACTGGTGCACAACTACGGCACCCTGAACGCGGTGATGGACCACGCGGACGCGGACGACGTCGTCACCGCCGAGGCCGTGGTGCAGCTGCTCAAGCGGGACTACATCCGAGCGGCCTGAGCGGTGAACGGGCCGGGCCCTTTCCGGGGCCCGTGCCGGGACGGCGAGGCGCGGGGAAGCGGGCATGGCGGAGAAGAAGACGGACAAGGTGAAGCGCCTCACCGAGCTGAGCCACTGCGCGGGCTGCGCGGCGAAGCTGCGGGCCTCGGACCTGGCGCAGGTTCTGGGAGGGCTGAAGTCCACGAAGGGCCCCCAGGCGCTGGTGGGGTTCTCCACCAACGACGACGCGGCCGTGTACCGGCTGGCGCCCGGCATGGCCGTGGTGGAGACGGTGGACTTCTTCCCGCCGGTGGTGGACGACCCGTTCCAGTTCGGGGCCATCGCCGCGGCGAACGCGCTGTCGGACATCTACGCCATGGGCGCGCGGCCCCTCTTCGCGCTCAACCTGGTGTGCTTCCCGGACGAGCTCCCGCTGAAGGTGCTGTCGAAAATCCTGGCGGGCGGCCAGTCCAAGGCGGACGAGGCTGGCATCCCCATCCTGGGCGGCCACAGCATCCGCGACCCCGAGCCGAAGTTCGGCATGGCCGTCACCGGCGTGGTGCATCCGAAGAAGGTGCTCACCAACGCGGGCGCGAAGCCGGGGGACGTGCTCTTCCTCACCAAGCCCCTGGGCTCGGGCATCGCCACCACCGCCATCAAGCGGGGCGTGGCGTCCAAGCAGCTGGCGAAGCGGGCGCTGGGGGTGATGACGACGCTCAACCGCGCCGCCGGCGAGGTGTTCGCCTCCGGGAAGTTCAAGGTGAACGCCCTCACGGACGTGACGGGCTACGGCCTGTTGGGGCACCTGCTGGAGATGATGACCGCGGCGAAGACGCGCGCCACGCTGGACCTGGAGCGCATCCCGCTCATCGCGGAAGTGCCCGCGCTGGCGGAGGACGGCGTGGTGCCCGGCGGCACCAGGTCCAACCTCGCCCATGTCCACAAGAAGGTCCGCTTCCCCGAAGGACTGCCCGAGTGCATCCAGTGGGTGCTGGCGGACGCGCAGACCAACGGCGGCCTCCTGGCCAGCGTCCCCGCACGTCAGGCGCTCAAGGCGCTCAAGGCGCTGGAAGCGGCTGGCGTGGACGCGGCGCTGATTGGTGAAGTCCAGGCGGGGAAACCGGGCATCGACGTGGTGGGCTGAGGCCCGGATTTCGCTCTCGCGGCCGGGCTCCGCTAGCATGGGGCCCCAGCATGCCGTCGCCGCGCCGCCCCCTCCTCGGCCTCCTGTCCTTGCTCTGGCTGGTCCCCGTCATCGCCGGGGCCGCGGAGCGTCCCGCGCGCATCATCATCGACCCGGGACACGGTGGCGCGAAGGAAGGCGCCAAGGGCCCCGGAAAGCTGCGGGAGAAGGACGTCGCGCTCCAGATTTCGCTCCGGCTCCGGGACAAGCTCGAGGCCGCGGGGGGCGACGTGTTCCTGACGCGCGAGCGCGACACGCTGGTGTCGTTGACGGAGCGCGTGGCGTGGACCAATGACCACGCGCCCGACCTGTTCATCTCCATCCACGCCAACTCCATGCCCACCAAGCGGATGCGCGCGCGCACCGAGGGCGTGGAGACGTACTTCCTGTCCGCCAGCGCCTCCGGTGACGCCGCGCTCGCCGTGGCGGACCGGGAGAACGCGGAGGCGCCCATGTCGCGCGCCGCGCGCACCGACTCCACGCTGGCCTTCATCCTCCAGGACCTGGCGCGCACGGAGGCGCACGCGGATTCCTCGCGCCTGGCCTACGCCATCCACCCGCGCCTCGTGCGCGGCACCCGCGCGGTGAACCGGGGCGTGCAGCAGGCGCCCTTCTTCGTCCTCTCCGGCGTGGAGTGTCCGGCGGTCCTCGTGGAGGTGGGCTACATCTCCCATCCCGTGGAGGGCCCCCGGCTGGGCCGGCCGGAGTACCAGGAGAAGCTGGCCGAGGCGATTACCGAGGGCGTGCTGGCCTTCCTCAAGGAGACGCGCCGCCGGGACGCCGCCCGGGGAACCGAGGTGGCTGGCCCCGTGTCGCCCTGAGTGCAACGGCGCCAAGGCAATCGACACCCGCGCGGCGTGGCTCTGGTAGAGAAGGGGACGCTCGTCCTCATTTCCCAGGAGCCTGCTGTGCGTTCCTTTCAACGTGGTGCGCTGGACCTTCGCCCCGTCGTCCTCACCCCCGGTGTCTCCCGCTACGCGGAGGGCTCGGTCCAGGTGGAGTTCGGCCACACCAAGGTGCTCGTCACCTGCTCCACGGAGGAGCGCGTTCCGCCGCACCTGATGGGCAAGGGCTCCGGCTGGGTGACGGCGGAGTACGGCATGCTGCCGCGCGCCACGCACTCGCGGAACCAGCGTGAGTCCGCCAAGGGCAAGCAGACGGGCCGCACCATGGAAATCCAGCGGCTCATCGGCCGCTCCCTGCGCGCCGCGGTGGACCTGTCCACCCTGGGCCCTCGCACCCTGACGCTGGACTGTGACGTGCTCCAGGCGGACGGCGGCACCCGCACCGCTTCCATCACCGGGGCCTACGTGGCGCTGGTGCTGGCGCTGCGCTCGCTGCAGAAGGCCGGGACCATCTCCAAGCTGCCCAAGCTCACGCCGTTGGCGGCCGTGTCCGTGGGCATCGTCAAGGGCGAGGTCCGGGTGGATCTGGACTACGACGAGGATTCCACCGCGGATGTGGACCTGAACCTGGTGGCCACCGCGGACGGCCGCATGGTGGAGCTGCAGGGGACGGCGGAGCACCAGCTCTTCGACCGCAAGGCCCTGGACGCCATGGTGGACGGCGGGCTGGCCGCCATCCAGAAGCTGACCGCCGCGCAGGCGCAGGTGCTGGGATGACGGTGAAGCCCCGGCTGCTCTTCGCCACGTCCAACAAGGGCAAGCTGCGCGAGCTGCGCGGCCTCGTCGGAGACTCGGTGGAGGTGGTGTCCCTGGCGGACCTGCCTCCCGTGCCCGAGCCCGTGGAGGACGGCGCCACGTTCGAGGAGAACGCCGTGAAGAAGGCCCGCGCCTATGCGGACGCCACGGGGATGCTCACCCTGGCGGATGACTCCGGGCTGTGCGTGGACGCGCTGGGCGGCAGGCCCGGTGTGCAGTCCGCGCGCTATGCCCCGGGGGATGACCGGGCCCGCTACGAGAAGCTTCTGACCGAGCTGGCCGGCGTGCCCGACGCGCAGCGCACCGCGTCCTTCCGCTGCGCGCTGGCGCTGGTGGGGCCCGGAGGAGGGGAGGCGAAGGTGGAGGTGGGGCAGTGCCAGGGCCGTATCGGCCACGCGCCGAAGGGGAGCCATGGTTTCGGCTATGACCCCGTCTTCATCCTTCCGGACGGCGACCGTGCCCTGGCGGAGCTGACGCCGGAGGAGAAGTCGGCCATCTCCCACCGGGGGAAGGCCTTCCAGAAGATGAAGCCCCACCTGCTGGGCTTGTAGCCGTCCGGAATGCGAGGCCGTCAGTCACGTCGGCCTTGCGCGTCCGTTCGGGATGGTTCAACAATGCCGGACTTCTCGGGGCGTAGCGCAGCCTGGTAGCGCACCTGCCTTGGGCGCAGGGGGTCGGAGGTTCGAATCCTCTCGCCCCGACTTGAAGTGCAGCATCGGAAGCAGGCGGCCCGGCCAGCTCCAGTAGCTCAGCTGGATAGAGCACCGGCCTTCTAAGCCGGGGGTCGCAGGTTCGAGCCCTGCCTGGGGCGCTAACCTGGCCGTAAGTAACATTTGGGCCTTGTCAGGGTCCTGGTTTCCAAGGTAGGGAAGCCGCCGCTTCAAACGCCGTTCGCGGTAAAGCTGTAACGGCGGCCATAGCTCAACTGGTTAGAGCGCCGGACTGTGACTCCGGAGGTTGCCGGTTCGATCCCGGTTGGCCGCCCTTCTTTACCCGCCCTCGAAATTGCGTTCGTAGCTCAACTGGATAGAGCACCGGGCTTCGAACCCGGGGGTTGGGGGTTCAAGTCCCTCCGAGCGCGCACCTTCCAGCAGACTGAAGCAGGAACGCCCCCGCCATTTTCGCAGCGGGGGCGCCCCTCACAGCCTGACGGTTTCCTGCTCAGCGTTACGCATCATGGGCCGCGCCGTTGCCGCCGCCCGTCGACGCCGGCACCCGGCAGCGCAGCTCCGTCTCCGCCTCCAACGCCAGCAGGTTCTCCCGCATGGCCTTGGCCCAGCGCGCCCGGGGCTGCTCCATCAGCTTCTCGTTGGCCAGGTCGATGGACTCGCTCAGCTCGTCGTCGGAGAGCTCGGAGGCCGTCTTTCCCTTATGGGGGCCGAACGCCACCACCACGGCGCTCGGCTTGGGGCGTGGCGCGGTCTCTGGACTGGCGGCGGGCTGGGCCTTGGCCACCGGCTCCCGCTGAGGGGCCGGGGCGGCGGGCCCCGCCTCCAGCGTGGACTCGCGGGGCTGCTTGGGCTGGAGCGGCACGTCGATGTCCAACTGCGCCGCGGCGGCCTGGGACGCGCGCGGCTCCTGGGGCGCCAGTGGAGGGAAGGACGCCTTGAGGGGACCGGGCTTGGAGCCTAGCACCTCGTAGGGGCCGCTGCCGTGCTCGTCCGAGTGCGACTCGTAATCCTCGGCGGGCATCTCCTCCCGCACATAGAGTCCACCGAAGGCCTCCGGGTACGCCTTGCGCAGGGCGGCCACGCGGGCGCACTTCTCAATCATGGTGGTGGGAATCTTGGACCACAGCGGCGTCTGCTGGACGTAGCCGCTGAAGTCCAACCACACCACCACGGGCAGCTTGTCCTCGCGCACCACGCGCGACCATGCACCCACCAGCGCGCCCTTGCGCTTGGCGGGGTTGAAGCGGTGCACCACCTCGCCTCGGCCCTGGTCCACGACGATGTCGTCCTCGGCGAACACCGCGCTCGCCTGGATGCCCTTGAAGTCCGGGAAGCGCTCGGCGCGCGCGAGCATTCCGGCCTCGGAGGGCTGGAACTCGTACTTCGTCACCCAGTTGGGCCGCTCGCGGTTGCCGGCATTCTGCCGGCGCGCCACGCAGAAGGCCTCCTTGAGGAGCGGGTCCAGGCCACTGCGCTTGCACTGCTCGATGAAGAGGGCGAACTCGTCCTCGCTGATGCCGCGAGGGCAGATGGTCCGCTTCACGAGCTCCACGCGCTCCCGCGTCCACCCGGCGTGCTGGCCACCCTGGCCGGCCGCCGTTCCTTCCGCCTTCTGTTGGGGGTTGGCTTCCATCTCTGTCTTCTCCTGCTACGTCCTGCGCGAAAAGGGCGGACGACCTCCGTCCGCCCGCATGGTTGCCGCGGGGTGCTCGGTGCTCTTGAGGTGACTGACCGCGAGCCGTCACACGCTCGCCGTCCCGCCAGCCTGGGACGAACAGCGTGCTACGGCCATGTTGAACATCGGAGTGGGGCGCTCGCTTCACATGCCTGCGTCACGCGCCGGGCCCGGCTGAAGAGCATGCGGACCAGCATCGACTCCGGAAATCACCGGAGACAGATCGCCACGGACAGGAATGAAGGGGGGCGCGAAAAAACGTTTTGACACAGCCAGCGGCGTTCTGTAGTTACCGCCGCCACCTGGACGCCGCGCAGGCGGCGGACCGGGGCAGTGCCGGGAGCGTAGCTCAATTGGCAGAGCAATGGACTCTTAATCCATAGGTTGTGGGTTCGATTCCCTCCGCTCTCACTGTGAGGCCCCTCCAGAAATGGAGGGGCCTTTTTGTTTTTCCGGCCCTCTGCCGTTCCGTGGACGTTTCACGGTAAGACGGTGCAGCGCACGACGACGCAACCCGGGCGGGTGGCGAAACTGGTAGACGCGCCAGACTTAGGATCTGGTACCGCAAGGTGTGAGGGTTCGAGTCCCTCCTCGCCCATTTCGCGTTGACCCGTTCGTGCCTATCCCCTAAAGGCGCACGTCCCACTTTTCCGGCACCGCCCGAAACGACTGATTGTCCGGCGGCGGTGGCGAGCGAGGCCCGCATGAAGGTCCAGGTCGAGGAGCTTTCTCCCATCGAGAAGAAGCTCTCCATCGAGGTCGACAATGCCCGCGTGGCGGAGGAGCTGTCCCGCGCGTACTCCAACCTGGGCCGCCAGGTGCGGCTGCCAGGGTTCCGTCAGGGCAAGGTGCCTCGTCGCATCCTGGAGCAGCGCTACCGCGACCAGGTGGAGGACGAGGTCATCCAGCGCGTGGTGCAGAGCGCGTACGTGGAGGCCATCCGCGAGCACAACGTGGAGGTCGTCGCCACGCCGCAGGTGACCAACTCCGGTCTCAAGCCCAACACCCCGTTCACCTTCGAGGCTCGCGTCGAGGTGAAGCCCAAGGTGGAGGCCAAGGACTACCAGGCGCTGCCGCTGACGAAGTCCGACACCGCCGTCACCGACGAGCAGGTGAACGAGCAGTTGGAGCGCATGCGCCAGTCGATGGCTCGGCTGGAGCCCGTCACCGACCGCGACACCGCCGCCTCCGGCGACTACGCCACCGTGGACTTCGACGCCACCGTGGACGGCCAGCCCTTCGCGGGCAGCAAGGCGGAGGGCATCACCGTGCAGGTGCAGCCCGGTGAGCTGGTGGAGTCCAAGATTGCCGCCCTGGAGGGCGTGAAGGTCGGCGAGTCCAAGGACATCGACTACGCCTTCCCGCAGGAGTACCAGGTGGAGGAGGTGCGCGGAAAGACGGCGCGCTTCCACATCACGCTCAAGGGCGTGCAGAAGGAAATCGTCCCCGAGCTGAACGACGACTTCGCCAAGCAGACGGGCGTCTCCCAGTCCATTGACGAGCTGCGCACCAAGCTCCGTGAGGACATGGAGAAGGCGCGCAAGTCCCAGGTGGAGGGCGAGGAGCGCGAGGCGCTGGTGAAGGCGCTGCTGGAGCGCAACACCTTCGACGTGCCCCGCGCCATGGTGGAGCGGGCCATGGACTCCATGCTGCGTGGTGCGCTGCAGCAGCTCCAGCGCTCCGGTGTGGACCCCCGCCAGCTGAACCTGGACTTCAACCGTCTGCGCGAGGACATGCGCGAGAAGGCCCTCCAGGAAGTGAAGGGCACGCTGCTCTTCGAGTCCATCGCTCAGAAGGAGGGCATCCAGGCCTCCGACGCGGATGTGGACGCCCGCATCGAGCAGCTCGCCAACGAGGCGGGCCAGCCGCTCGCCGTGGTGCAGAAGTACTTCAAGGGCGCCGACGAGCGGCTCGGGTTGTCTCTCCGACTCAGGGAGGAAAAGACGATTGAATTCCTGAGGAGCCGGGCGAAGTATTCGTAAGGTTCCCTCACCGAGGTCGACATGCCCTTCATGCCCGTTCCCTACGTCATCGAGCAGACCCACCGGGGTGAGCGCTCGTACGACATCTACAGCCGGCTCCTGAAGGACCGCATCGTGATGCTGGGCACGGAGATCGACGATGACGTGGCCAACGTCATCGTCGCCCAGCTGCTGTTCCTGGAGTCGGAAGACCCGGACAAGGACATCAACCTCTACATCAACTCGCCGGGTGGTTCGGTGACGGCGGGCCTCGCCATCTACGACACCATGCAGTACGTGAAGTGTCCGGTGTCCACCATCTGCGTCGGGCAGGCGGCCTCCATGGGGGCCGTCCTCCTGCTCGCCGGTGCCAAGGGCAAGCGTTACGCCCTGCCGTCCAGCCGCATCATGATTCACCAGCCCTTGGGCGGTGTGCGCGGTCAGGCAACGGACATTGAAATCCAGGCGAAGGAAATCCTCCGGATGAAGGCGAAGCTCAACGAGCTCATCGTCAAGCACACCGGACAGTCCATCGAGCGTGTCGAGAAGGACACGGACCGCGACTACTTCATGGGCGCGTCCGAGGCGAAGGCCTACGGCATCATCGATGAAATCCAGAACCCCCGGAAGGTCGTGGGACTGGGCAAGGAAGAGAAGAAGTAGGCGGATTGCCGAGGCTTCGGGGCCTCGGTCGGCAGCCGGAGCCGCGGGAATGCGCCCCCGCGACTCCGGCTTTCTGCTTTCTGCGTCATGGCACAGGCCCTGTTAAGTACCCGGAAGGCGCGTGGACGTTCCGGACGGGGGCTGACTAGATTGGTCCCGAGCCAGGAACGGGGTGGAGTTCGGGGTCGGGGGCCTTTCAGGCGCAGCGAGGGACGAAATGGCGGGCAAGAACGTGGAGAAGCGAGACAACCAGACCCTCTGCTGCTCCTTCTGTGGAAAGTCACAGAAGGAGGTCAAGAAGCTCATCGCGGGGCCGACGGTCTACATCTGCGACGAGTGCATCGGGCTGTGCAACGACATCATCGCGGAGGAGATCGACCGCGAGGAGACGAAGGACACCAAGCTGCGCATCCCCCGGCCCTCCGAAATCAAGGCGGTGCTGGACGAGTACGTGATTGGGCAGGAGCGGGCGAAGAAGACGCTCTCCGTCGCCGTGCACAACCACTACAAGCGCATCGAGTCCAAGGTCGCGATGGAGGACGTGGAGCTCCAGAAGAGCAACATTCTTCTCCTGGGGCCTACCGGTAGCGGCAAGACGCTGCTGGCGCAGACGCTGGCGCGCATCCTCAACGTGCCCTTCACCATCGCCGACGCGACGTGCCTCACCGAGGCCGGCTACGTGGGCGAGGACGTGGAGAACATCATCGTCAACCTGCTGCAGGCCGCCGACCACGACATCGAGCGGGCCCAGCGCGGCATCGTCTACATCGACGAAATCGACAAGATCGCGCGCAAGTCGGAGAACCCCTCCATCACCCGCGATGTCAGCGGCGAGGGCGTTCAGCAGGCGCTGCTCAAGCTCATCGAAGGCACGGTGGCCAATGTTCCGCCCAAGGGCGGCCGCAAGCACCCGCAGCAGGAGTTCCTGCAGGTGGACACCACCAACATCCTCTTCATCTGCGGCGGCGCCTTCGGCGGGCTGGACCAGGTGATTGAGCGGCGCATGGGCGGTCGCAGCCTGGGCTTTGGCGCGGAGGTGCAGTCCAAGAAGCAACGCAGCCTCACGGAGCTGCTCAAGCACGTGGAGCCGGAGGACCTGCTGAAGTTCGGCATGATTCCGGAGTTCATCGGCCGCCTGCCCATCATCACCGCGCTGGAGGAGCTGGATGAGGCTGCCCTCATCAACATCCTCAACCAGCCGAAGAACGCGCTCACCAAGCAGTACCGCAAGCTCTTCGAGCTGGACGGCGTGACGCTGAAGTTCACCGACGGCGCCCTCAAGGCCATTGCCAACGAGGCCATCCGCCGCAAGGCGGGCGCCCGTGGCCTGCGCTCCATCCTGGAGTCGGCCATGCTGGACGTGATGTACGAAATCCCGTCCCGCAAGACGGCCCGCGAGGTGCTCATCTCCGAGGAAGTGATTCTCAAGAAGAGCGAGCCGGTGGTGCTGCACGCCCAGCCGGAGAAGGAAGCCGCGGAGCCGAAGAAGGAATCCGCCTGACGCCAGGGCCCGTAGGGGCCCGGTGTTGTCTGGTTGACGGGGCGCGTCACGGAACCACCAGGTGTGGTCCGGGCGCGCCTCTTTCGTCAGGGGAGGGGCCGGGCTTGCGTTGGCCCCGCCACACTTTTTGTGGGACGGCCGGGGGCCTTTCTGTATGTGCTGGGCCCATGAGAAAGCTGCTCGTTCCCGCCCTGATGTCGCTCGCGGCGTGTGCCTCCCAGAAGGAGGCCGCGCGTGATGAGCTGCCCGCGGCAGCCTCCGCGGCCCCCGTATCCGAGGAGTCTCCCCGCATGTCCTACCCGGCGACCCGGGCGGAGCAGGTTGTCGACACATTGCACGGCGTCCAGGTAGCGGACCCCTACCGCTGGCTCGAGGACGAGAAGGCCCCCGAGGTCCAGACGTGGATGACGGCGCAGAACGCGCACGCCCGCGAAGCGCTGGCGAAGCTCCCCGGCCGTGAGGCCCTGGCCGCGCGCTTCAAGGAGCTGTTCTACACCGACTCCGTCTCCACCCCGTCGCGCCGCAACGGGCGCTTCTTCTACGTCCGCACCCACAAGGACAAGGAGAAGGCCATCCTCTACTGGCGCCAGGGGGAGAGCGGGCAGGAGAAGGTGCTGTTGGATCCGAACGGCTGGAGCAAGGACGGCACCGTGTCCCTGGGGACCTGGGCCGTGTCCTGGGACGGCAAGAAGGTGGCCTTCGCCCAGAAGCCCAACGCCGCGGATGAGGCGGTGCTGCACGTCATCGACGTGGACTCCGGCGAGTGGTCCAAGGTCGACGTCATCGAGGGTGGCAAGTACGCCACGCCCAAGTGGACGCCCGACAGCAAGGGCTTCTATTACGAGTGGCTGCCCACGGACCCGTCCATCAAGGTGGACGAGCGCCCCGGCTACACCACCATCCGCTACCACACGCTGGGCACGGAGCCGTCGAAGGACACCGTGGTGCACGAGCGCACCGGCGACCCGACGACGTTCCTCCAGAGCGACCTGAGCCGCGACGGCAAGTACCTGTTCGTCTACATCCTCCGCGGCTGGAGCGAGAACGACGTCTACTGGAAGCGGCCGGGTGAGAAGGACTTCCGCCTGCTGGTGAAGGGCGCGGGCGCCAAGTACGAGGTGCACGCCTGGAAGGACCGCTTCTACGTCCTCACCGACGAGGGCGCCCCGCGCCAGCGCGTCTTCGAGGTGGATCCGGCGAAGCCGACCCGCGCGTCGTGGAAGGAGATTGTCCCCGAGGACCCGTCCGCGTCCCTGCTGTCCGCCAGCATCGTCGGCGGGCACCTGTCGCTGGAGTACCTCAAGGACGCGACGTCCGAGGTGCGCGTGGCCACGCTGAAGGGCAAGCCGGTGCGCACGGTGCAACTGCCGGGCGTGGGCGCGGCGTCCAACCTGATGGGCCTGGAGGACCTGGATGACGCCTACTACGTCTTCACGTCCTTCACCACGCCCCGTCAAATCTACAAGACGTCCGTCAGCACCGGGAAGTCGGAGCTCTGGGCCAAGGTGGACGTGCCCATGAACCCGGAGCAGTACCAGGTCGAGCAGGTCTTCTACGCGTCCAAGGACGGGACGAAGGTGCCCATGTTCGTGGTGCACCGCAAGGACCTGAAGCGTGACGGCAACGCGCCCACGCTGCTCTACGGCTACGGCGGCTTCAACGTGAACATGGAGGCCAACTTCCGCTCGAGCATCCTGCCCTGGCTGGACGCGGGCGGCGTGTACGCGGTGGCCAACCTGCGCGGCGGCGGCGAGTACGGCAAGGCCTGGCACGACGCCGGCCGCCTGGACAAGAAGCAGAACGTCTTCGACGACTTCCACGCGGCGGCCGAGTACCTAGTCCAGCAGAAGTACACGCAGCCCAAGCGGCTGGCCATCTACGGCGGCAGCAACGGCGGCCTGCTGGTGGGCGCGGCCATGACGCAGCGGCCGGAGCTGTACGGCGCGGTGGTGTGCGCGGTGCCCCTGCTGGACATGGTGCGCTACCACCTCTTCGGCAGCGGCCGGACCTGGATTCCGGAGTACGGCACGGCGGAGAAGCCCGAGGACTTCAAGACGCTGCACGCCTACTCGCCCTACCACCACGTGCGGCCGGACGTGCGCTACCCCGCGCTGCTGATGATGGCGGCGGACCACGATGACCGGGTGGACCCCATGCACGCCCGCAAGTTCGTGGCGGCGGTGCAGAACGCGCCCGGAAACCCGGCGACGACGCTGCTGCGCATCGAGGCCAACGCGGGTCACGGCGGCGCGGATCAGGTGGCCAAGGCCATTGAGTCCAGCGTGGACCTGTATTCGTTCCTGTTCCATGCCCTGGAGGTCCAGGGGGCACAGGGTGGGGTGGCGGCGCAGGGCCGCTGACACCCCAAGCGGACACCCGAGGGAGTCTCGGGTGTTCCCTTGATGGCACGACGCCGTTCCCCAATCTTGAGCCGGGGAACGGCGCCGCGAATCGCCGTGTTATAGAACTGCTGCATCCCGTACGAATGCTCGGCGAGCGAGCAGACGGGCAACTCTTCTAGGGGCCTGCAACTCCGAGGGCCCGCAGGTGGCGGATACATGTTCTTCGGACGTGACGACAAGAAGGAAGCCCAGAAGCGGGGTTTGACGGTCCCGCTCTTGCCCCTTCGGGACATCATCGTGTTCCCGCACATGGTGGTGCCGTTGTTCGTCGGCCGGGAGAAGTCCATCGCGGCGTTGAAGGACGCGATGGCGCACAAGGGGCCGGATGACAAGGCCGTCATCCTGCTGGCTGCGCAGAAGAAGGCCAAGACGAACGACCCCACCCCCGACGACATCTTTCACTTCGGTACGCTGGGCCACGTCATCCAGCTCCTCCCGCTGCCTGACGGCACGGTGAAGGTGCTGGTGGAAGGCGTGCGCCGCGCCAAGGTGAAGAAGTTCCACCCCAACGACGCCTTCTTCATGGTCGAGGTGGAGGAGGTGGAAGAGCAGACGGAGAAGACGGTGGAGCTGGAGGCGCTCGTTCGCAGCGTCCACTCCGTCTTCGAGGCCTTCGTCAAACTCAACAAGCGCATCCCGCCTGAGATGCTGATGCAGGTGGCCAGCATCGACGACCCGGCGCGGCTGGCCGACACCATCGTCGCGCACCTCTCCCTGAAGCTGAACGACAAGCAGGCCCTGCTCGAGACGGAGTCCCCGGCCAAGCGCCTGGAGAAGCTCTACGAGCTGATGCAGGGTGAGATCGAGATTCTCCAGGTGGAGAAGAAGATCCGCACGCGCGTCAAGAAGCAGATGGAGAAGACCCAGAAGGAGTACTACCTGAATGAGCAGATGCAGGCCATTCAGAAGGAGCTGGGTGAGCGCGACGAGTTCAAGAACGAGATTCAGGAGATTGAAGAGAAGCTGAAGAACAAGCGGATGAGCAAGGAGGCCACGCTCAAGGTCAAGAAGGAGCTGAAGAAGCTCCGGATGATGAGCCCGATGAGCGCCGAGGCCACCGTCGTCCGCAACTACATCGACTGGATCATCAGCCTCCCCTGGTACGACGAGACGCAGGACCGTCTGGACGTCACCGAGGCGGAGACGGTGCTCAACGAGGACCACTACGGCTTGAAGAAGCCGAAGGAGCGCATCCTCGAGTACCTGGCCGTGCAGCAGCTGGTGAAGAAGCTCAAGGGCCCCGTGCTGTGCTTCGTCGGTCCTCCGGGCGTCGGCAAGACGTCGCTGGCGCGCTCCATCGCTCGGGCCACCGGCCGCAAGTTCGTGCGCCTGTCGCTGGGCGGCGTTCGTGACGAGGCGGAGATTCGTGGCCACCGGCGCACGTACATCGGCGCGATGCCGGGCAAGCTCATCCAGTCGCTGAAGAAGGCGGGCAGCAACAACCCCGTCTTCCTGCTCGACGAAATCGACAAGATGTCCACGGACTTCCGCGGCGACCCGAGCGCGGCGCTGCTGGAGGTGCTGGACCCCGAGCAGAACCACACCTTCAACGACCACTACCTGGACCTCGACTACGACCTGTCCAAGGTGATGTTCATCTGCACCGCGAACACGATGCACAACATCCCCGGTCCGCTGCAGGACCGCATGGAAGTGATTCGCATCGCGGGGTACACGGAGCCGGAGAAGCTCTCCATCGCCCGCCGATACCTCATCCCGAAGGAGCAGGAGGCCAACGGGCTGTCGGACCTCAAGGTGGACATCTCCGACCCGGCGCTGCGGACCATCATCCACCGCTACACGCGGGAGTCGGGCGTGCGCTCGCTCGAGCGTGAGATTGGCGGCGTGTTCCGCAAGATTGCCCGCGACGTGCTGAAGAACGGCAAGCGGGACATCGACGTGGACCGGAAGATGGCCATGAAGTTCCTGGGCACGCCCCGCTACCGCTACGGCATGGCGGAGGCCGAGGATCAGGTGGGCATCGTCACGGGCCTGGCGTGGACGGAGCTGGGCGGTGAAATCCTCACCACCGAGGCCACCATCATGCCGGGCAAGGGCAAGCTCATCATCACCGGCAAGCTGGGTGAGGTGATGCAGGAGTCCGCGCAGGCGGCCATGTCCTACGTGCGCAGCCGCGCCGAGCGCTTCGGCATCGACCGCAAGGTGTTCGAGAACTACGACATCCACGTCCACTTGCCGGAGGGTGCGATTCCGAAGGATGGGCCGTCCGCCGGTGTCACCATCTGCACCGCCCTGGTGAGCGCGCTCACCCGCGTGCTCATCCGCCGCGACGTGGCGATGACGGGCGAAATCACCCTGCGTGGACGGGTGCTCCCCATTGGCGGCCTGAAGGAGAAGACGCTGGCCGCGCACCGGGCGGGCATCAAGACGGTCCTCATCCCGAAGGCCAACAAGAAGGACCTGAAGGACATCCCGCTGAAGATTCGCAAGCAGCTGCGCATCGTCCCGGTGGAGTTCGTGGACGACGTGCTGCGCGAGGCGCTGGTGCTGGAGAAGCCGGAGGAGTTCGGCCGCAAGCCCGTCTCCGACGGTGGCAAGCTGGGTGCCGAGCTGCCCTCGTCGCCGGCCGTGGCTCCGGCCTAGCGGAGACAGACAGCACCCGGTGGGCCGCCGCGCCTGCCAGGCCGAGCTGAAGGGACGCCAGGACGCCGGACGACCAAGGTCGCCGGGTTCCTGGCTTCTCCTTTTCTGGCGCCTGGACCTTCGGGGTAGAAGGGGCCTTGGTGGCTCCGCGCGCTCGACTCCGGTGGTGGTGGTACCTGCTGGCCGTGTGGGCCGCGTCGTGTGGACCGTGCGGCTTCCAGCCGGAGCCCGGCGTGAAGGTGGTGGTGCCGGCCATGCCCACCACGCTGGATTGGAGTCACTCGGACCCGGACAGTTGGGCGAACTACCCGGTGATGCTGGCCACCCAGCGCGGGCTCACGCAGCTGGGGCCGGACCATGCCGTGGAGCCGGGGCTGGCCGAGCGGTGGGAGCGCGTCACGGATGGGCAGGGGCGGGATGTCTATACGTTCCACCTGCGGCGGGACGTTCGCTGGTCGAATGGCGCACCGCTGGTGGCGCGTGACTTCGTCGTGGGCTGGCGGCGCGCGCTGCAGGGCCGCGAGCGCGGAGAGATGGCGGACCTGGAGGGGGCCTCCGAGGCGCTGGCGCTCCAGGAGCAGGGCGCGCCGGAGGCTGAGGTTCGCGCCGCGTTGGAGCGCGTGGGCGTGGAGGCCGTGGACGCGCACACGCTTCGGGTGACGCTGGCGCGGCCGCGCAGCTACTTCCTGGCGCGCGTGGCCAACGTGTACCTGTTCTATCCGGCGCCCTCGGCGGACCTGGAGGGGAAGTCGGACGAGGAGGTTCGGGACTACTTCGACCGTCCGCGCGATGGCCGGCCACTGGCGCTGGGGCCTTACCGCGTCGAGCGGTGGGACCGCGCGGGGGAGCGGGTGCGGCTGGTCCATAACCCGGCTTCGGCCTTTCCAGCGCCGATGGCAGAAGGGGAGACGCCCGTTCCGGTCATCACGCTGATGAAGTCGGAAATCGGCCCGGCGCTGTACGAGCGGGAGCGGGTGGACTTCGTCTTCGTGGACAGCGCCGCGGCGCTGCGCATCCACCGGCCGGACGACTTGCGCCGCGAGCCGTTGCTGTCCACGTACTTCCTGGCCTTCAACACGGAGAAGGCGCCGCTGGACAGGCCCGAGGTGCGGCGCGCGCTGTCCCGGGCGTTGGACCGCGAGGCGCTACTGGCGGGGTTGCTGCCCGCGGCGCGGCCGTCTCATGTGTTGCTGCCGCCGGAGCTGCCGGGGGCCGCGACGACGGAGCAGGCCGCGCGGCTGCCGCACGATGCGCCGGAGCAGGCTCGGGCGGAGCTGGCGGGTGTGGCGGGGCTGGAGCGGCCGTTGCGGCTCGTCTACCGGTCAGGGGATGGATTCGTTCCCGAGGTGGCCATCGCGGAGCGGGTGGCCGCGCAGTTCGCGCGCGTGGGCGTGCGGGTGGTGCTGGAGGCGCGCTCGGATTTCTCGGCGGAGATTTCCCGGCGCTCTGCGCGGGGGCCTCGCACGTATGACTTGTACCTGAGGCGCCTGGGGGCGGATTACGCGCACCCGAATACGTTCTTCACGCTGTTCGAGCGTGAGGGCAATCACCAGACGGGGTGGGAGACGCAGTCGGGCGGCGAGCCCATGGCGCGCTTCGAGCGACTGCTGGAGGCAGGGGACGGCGCGCCGGACGAGGCGAGTGCCCACGCGTCATATGTCCAGGCGCAGGAGGTGTTGGTGGGGGAACAGGCGGTGATAGCGCCCCTGTACCATCCGGACCGTTACTACCGCGCGCGCGAGCGGCTGCGCGGACTGGACGTGGACCCCTTCAACTTCCTGGCGCTGCGCGCGCTTCGCTTGGGGCCGACGCTCGATGCCTCCCGTGCGGGGGAGTCGCCGTGAGCGGCAGCGGAAGGAGTTGCAGGCTGCCTCTCGTATGCGCTTCGCGTGGGGCCCATGGCATCGCGCAGCGGCGTCACGCGAAATCGACTCGCGTCTGTCAGCGCATGCGGAGCTGTGTTGCTGGCGCTGGTCGTCGATGGGGAGGCGGGCCATGAGGGCCATCGCCCAGCGGCTGTTGCGGCAGGTGGTGCTGGTGCCCGTCGTGGCCGTGGCGTCGTACTTCCTCATGGCCTCGCTTCCGCTGACCATGGAGACGGACGCGAAGCGGCAGGTGTCGCGTGAGCTCGCGGCCTCGTACCGGAGGGATTTGGGCATCGGCGAGCCGCTGGGCTTCCTGCGCCCGTGGGAGAAGCTCTTTCGCGGCGAGCGTCTGGGCACGAGCGCCCAGGGCATCACCGGCGATGAGCTGCTGACGAAGCTGTCTGGCAGCGTAGGCGTGGGCTTGATGGCGCTGCCACTCGCGCTGACGTGGGCCCTGGGCTTTGCCTTGCTTCGGACACGGTGGAGGAAAGGCCAGTGGGCCGCGCTCGGTGACGTGGTGCCCGCTGTGGCCTTCGGAACACCCGTCTTCATCCCCGCGCTACTGCTCGCGCCTGGCGTGGTGGAGCGTGGGCATCTGCTGCCGGAATTGTGCGCGGCGCTGGTGACGTCCATCTGGCCCGGCATCTTCCTGGGCACGCTCGTGGGCGACTCGCTGGAAGCGGAGCTGTCGCGCGACTACGTGCGCACCGCGTTGGGCAAGGGCCTGTCGCGCGCCGCGGTGCTGCGCCGTCACGTTCTGCCCAACGTGTGGCCCGCGATGCTGGACGCCGTGGGGCCAGTGGCCACGTCGCTGCTTGCCGGTTCTTTCGCCGCGGAGCGCGTCCTGGGCCTGCCGTACTTCGGCCAGCTCTACGTCCTGGCCGTGCTCAACAAGCAGGTGGCCGTCGTCGTCGTCGCCACCACCACCTTCGCGACCCTCCTCGTCGTCGTGAGTCTCGCGGTGGAGGTGCTGCGCTACGCCGTGGACCCGCGCTCCCGGGAGGCCTCGGCATGAGCCGCGTTCCCGTGCGCGCCCGCGTTGGCCTGGCGCTCCTCGTGGGCCTGGGCCTGCTCAGCCTCGTGGCGGGGCGGCTCTTCCCCGAGGCCCTGGCCAGCACCTGTCCGCTGGGCATGGACCCCACGCGCCCGGACCGCACCGTCTGCGAGCTCGCCTTCGGCGGACTCTGGGTCTCCCTCGCCGTGGGGCTCGCGGCGGGCGCGCTCTCCACCGCGATTGGCCTCACCGTGGCCGCCGTGGCGCGGCTGTCCGGCGGCGCGGTGGAGCAGACGTTGCTGCGCGCCGTGGACGCCGTCTTCGCCTTGCCGGACGTGCTGGTGGTGATGGTGCTCCAGCTCGCGGGGCAGTCGCTCTCCGACGCGGGAGCGGGCGGCGGCCTGGGCCCCTTCGGATTGATGGTCGTCTCGCTGGCCCTGGTGGGCTGGGCGGGGCCCGCGCGCATGTTCCGCAACCGACTGGCGACGCTCGAGTCCCAGGAGTACGTGGCCGCGTCCCGGGCGCTCGGCGGAGGCGGACTGCACTTGCTGCGCGTCCACCTGTGGCCCGCGCTGCGGCCCTTCGCGCTCGCGGTGTTCCTGTCGCGGCTCCCCGCCGCCATCCTCACCGAGTCCACCGTGAGCTTCTTCGGCATCGCCCGGATGGAGCCCATGTCCCTGGGCCGCTACCTGGGCACCAGCTACGCGGCCCTCATCTACGAGGGCGGCGGCCGGGTCGTGCTGCCCGCCTGGGCGCTGCTCGTGCTGCTGGTGCTCGGCGCCTCGCTCGCCTCCCAGGCGCTCTCCGGGGCACCTCGCAGGGCGTCCTGACGGGCACGGGACACGGGCGCCCGCCCTGGCGCGACGTGGAATTCCCAACGTTGGTGGAGGGGTTCTCCTCACACGGAAACCTTTTGCCCACATTGGTGCCATCATGTCCCTGACGCCCAGCGAAGAGCTTGCCACCTCCACCGAACTCGACACCCGCGAGCGCGAGGAGCGCACGGACTTGCTCAAGCTGGAGCCCGTGCGCGGCGCGGTGCTCGTCGTCGAGGATGACCCGTCCCACCGTGAAATCCTGGTGGAGCTGCTGGCGGGCTGGGGCTACGAGCCCCTGCCCGTGGGCAGCGCCGAGGAGGCCGAGTTCGCCGTGCGCAACAAGCGCATGGACGCCGCCGTCGTCGACGTCTTCCTGCCCGGCCGCAGCGGCGCCACGTTGATGTCGCGGCTGCGCGAGCGCTTCCCCCAGTCCGTCCTCATCGGCGTCAGCGCCATGAGCGACGCGGCCATGGCGCGCAAGTGCAAGGGCCTGGGCGCGGACCTCTTCATCGGCAAGCCCCTGGACCCGGAGCGGCTTGCCGAGGCCCTCCAGTCCAGGCACACGAGTTGGCATTGAGGCCCCCTCTGGCCGGGGGCGCCGGGGCGGGTTCCGGTTGCGCCATCCGCGTGAACGGTTGATGCTCCTGGCGTGAAGAACCTCGCTCCCGGCTTGCTGCTGGCCATGCCCCAGCTCGGCGACCCGAATTTCTACCGCTCGGTCGTCTTGATGCTGGAGCACTCGGAGACGGGCTCCATGGGGCTCGTCATCAACCGGGGAGCGCCCCTGACGCTCGGTGAGCTGGCGCGCGGGCAGAGCCTGGGCATCGCCGCCGGGCGGAAGGAACATTCCGTCTACCTGGGCGGCCCGGTGGAGCCCCAGCGGGGCTTCGTCCTCCACGACGACACGGAGCAGCGGGAGAAGCATTCGGTGCTGCCCGGCCTGTTCCTGAGCGTGACGCTGGACGCGTTGGGCCCGCTGCTGACCAACCCGAACCCGCGCCTGCGCTTCTGCCTGGGGTATGCGGGCTGGGGGCCGCGCCAGTTGGAGAGCGAGATTGCCGCCGGCTCCTGGCTCTTCACCGAGGCCTCCGCGGAGGCGGTGCTCGGGCAGGAGCCGTCGAAGCTGTGGGACACGACGCTGCGAGGCATGGGGGTGGACCCCGCCATGCTGGTGATGGGAAGGGGAATGAACTGATGCTCGACGCCGAATTCATCCGGGCCCGCATCCTGGAGGCCCTGCCGGGCTCCGAGGTGGAGGTACGGGATTACACTGGGACGGGAGACCACTACGAGGCCCGGGTGGTGAGCCCTGACTTCGCTGGGAAAGCGATGGTGCAGCAGCACCAGCTCGTGTACGCGCCTCTCCAGCAGTGGCTGAAGAGCGGCGAGCTCCATGCGCTCGCGCTAAAGACCTATTCACCCGAGCAGTGGAAGAAGCTCGGGACTCGCTAGAAGGAGCGGTACCCATGACGCCCGAACTCAAGGCCCGGTTGGAGCAGGAGACCCGGTCGCACAAGATTGTGCTCTTCATGAAGGGCAATGCCCTCTTCCCCCAGTGCGGCTTCTCCGCGCGGGCGCTGCAGCTGCTGCAGCCCCTGGGTGAGGTCCACACGGTGGACGTGCTCGCGGATCCGGAGATTCGCCAGGGCATCAAGGACTTCACCAACTGGCCCACCATCCCCCAGATTTTCATCAACGGGCAGTTCGTCGGCGGCTCCGACATCCTCATGGAGCTGGCCGAGCGCGGTGAGCTGGCCGACCTGGTCGCGGGCAAGAGCCCGGCCTAGCGGAAGGGGCCTCGGGGCGTGACGGGCGAGGGGAGACCGATTCCCCTCGCTGCGGCTAGGATGGAAGGCCGCTGCCCCGAGGAACCGCCGTGGTCACCGCTACCCGTCACAACGCCCCTGAGAATCCGGACGAAGCCTCCGCCGAGGTGCCCAACGCGGGCCCCGCCGTCGAGGCGAACGTCCCCGTCGCAGAGCCCCCTGCCGCCGTCGCCCTGACGGACACCGTGTTGCCGGCCCAGGCGCCGGGCGTGGCGGTGGACCCGGACGACCTGGTCGACACGACGAAGACGCCCACCCTCATGGACAAGGTGCAGCAGTTCCGCGCCCGCCATGAGAAGTGGGAGATGGCCGCCTTCTTCTTCGGCGGCTTCATCTACGACGTCCTCACCATCAGCCGCATCGATGACACGCTGACGCTGGCGCAGAACTTCGGCTACCTGCTGGTCCTCACGGGGCTGCTGCTGCTGGAGCAGCGCTACCCGGACGGCGTGGAGCCGCCGAAGTTCCTGCAGAAGGTCTGGCGCTGGCGCGAGGACGGCATCCACTTCCTCTTGGGGAGTCTGCTCAGCGCGTTCATGCTGCTGCTCTTCAAGAGCACGTCGGGCGCGCTGCCCTACCTGTTCGTGGTGGGCCTCTTCGCCCTGCTGGCGGCCAACGAGTTGCCCCTGTTCCGCAAGTTGGGCCCCGTCATGCGCATGGTGCTGCTCAGCCTGTGCGTGACGATGTACTTCGTCTGCCTGCTCCCGGTGGTGCTGGGGCGCATGGGCTTCTGGGTCTTCCTGCTGGCCGTCGCCGTGGGCTGCGCGAGCATCTACGGGGTGATGCGCCTCATCCGGCGCTGGCGGCCGGACAACCGGTACCTGCTTCGCAACGTGGCCATCCCCGGCTTCGGCGTGCAGGCCGCGCTGCTGGGGCTGTACCTGGTGGGCGTGATTCCGCCGCTTCCGGTGGCCGTGCAGTTCGCGGGCATCTACCACCAGGTGGAGCGGGTGAGCCCGGGCGTCTACCACCTGTCCTCGGTGGACTCCGGCGCCTGGTACAAGCCGTGGACGTGGGGCGGGCCGGACTTCCTGATGCAGCCGGGAGACAAGCCCTACTACTTCTTCCGCATCTTCGCGCCGAAGCACTTCCAGTCGTACAAGGTCCGCGTGCGCTGGTACTTCGACGACCCGCAGAAGGGCTGGACGACGTACGGCAACGGCTTCATGGCCACCGTCAGCAGCAACGGCACGGACGGCGGCTACCGTTTCTACGCGACGACGTCCAACCTGAAGCCCGGCAAGTGGCGCGTGGTGCTGGAGACGGAGGACGGGCACGAAATCCACCGTCTCAACTTCACCGCCGGCCCGGACGCGAACCCGCAGCCCCGCGTCTTCGACGTCGCCGTATCCACGCTCAAGGACGTGAAGCCCCTGGCGCTGTCGGAGTGGCAGGAGCGGGCCGCGGCCGCGGCGGCGAAACCCGCCACCGCCGCGCCGAAGCCGAAGTAGCGCGCCTGGCCTACTTCTTCTTGCCCTTCCGGGCGGCCTTGTCCGCCGCCCAGAGGGACTTCATCCACGCTTCCACATCCTTCGCCTTGCGGGGGATGTCGGCGGAGAGGACCTTGCAGCCGCGCGCGGTGACGACGACGTCGTCCTCGATGCGCACGCCGATGCCGCGGTAGCGCTTGGGCACGGTGAGGTCGTCCATCTGGAAGTAGAGACCGGGCTCCACCGTCAGCACCATGCCGGCCTGGAGCTTCCCGTACTTGTAGGTCTCCTGCCGCGCCTGGGCGCAGTCGTGCACGTCCAGGCCCAGCATGTGGCTGACGTTGTGGAGCGAGTAGCGCTTGTAGAACTGGTGCTCGTCCTTGAGCGCCTCCTCGGCGTCCTCGAGGATGCCCAGGTGCTCCAGGCCATCCGCCAGCACGCGCATGGCCGCGCGGTTGGGCTCCATGAAGTCGTTGCCCGGCTTCACCTCGGCGAAGGCCGCGTCCTGGGCCTCCAGCACCAGTTCGTAGATTTCGCGCTGCTCCTTGGAGAACTTCCCGGAGATGGGCAGGGTGCGGGTGATGTCCGCGGTGTAGAGCGTCTGGCCCTCCACGCCCGCGTCCAGCAGCAGCAGGTCGCCAGGGACGAGCGGCCCGTCATTGTGGTGCCAGTGCAGGATGCACGCATGGGCGCCGGAGGCGGCGATGGTGCGGTAGCCCACGTCGTTGCCTTCCACGCGGGCTCGGAGGTTGAAGATGCCCTCCACGTAGCGCTCCGTCTTCGCCGTCTTCAGGCCGCGGATGACGTCCTCGAAGCCGCGCTGCGTGGAGTCGATGGACGTCTGGAGCTCGCGCAGCTCCTGCGCGTCCTTGAGCAGCCGCATCTCCGACAGCGCCTGGGCCAGCCCCTTGTCCTTGTCCTTCTCACCCGGCTCCGGCACGGCGCCGTCCACCTTGGGCGACAGGCCGCGCAGCAAGCGCGTAGGGCGGCTCGCCGCGCCGCTGAGGCCGGAGAGGAAGTCCGGCAGCTCGTTGAGGCCCCGGGCCTGGTCCACGCCGTAGCGGGCATGGCTCTCCTTCACGCCCAGGCGTGGGCCTTCCCACAGCTCACCCTTCACGCGGTCGGTGAAGAACGTGGCGTCGGTGCGGCCCGGGTTGGGCTCCACGAAGAGCACGTCGGTGTGGCCGCCCTTCTCCTTGGGCTGGAGGACGAGGACGCAGTCCGGCTCCAGGTTGCCGGTGAGGTAGTAGAAGTCGCTGCCCGGCCGGAAACGGAAGTTGGTGTCGTTGGCGCGCACCTTCTCGTGGCCGGTGGGGATGATGAGCGTCTCACCGGGGAACAGCTTGGAGAGCGCGCGGCGGCGGGCCTTGAAGGCGTCCGCCTGCTTGATTTTCGGGGGCAGCTTCTTCGAGCGCGGCTTCCACGACTTCATCATGAAGTCGAGCAGGGCCGGCGGCGGCACCGTGTCGTGCGTGGCGGGCTTCGCGGGCGCTGCCGCGGGAGCCTGCTCCTCGGAGGTGACAATCGGCTGTTGCTCGCCCAGGGCGGGCTGAGCGGCGGCGGAAGAACGGGTCGTGGCCATGGACAACTCTTCACCCGGCCACGGCGCGCCTTCAAGTCAGAGTTGTCGCGGGCGGTGCCGCAATGTCCTCCCGGAGAAGCGCCACCTGCCCCAGGAGGACGGGCACGGCCGTCTCCACGCGGAGAATGCGGGGCCCCAACGAAAACGGGTGGAAACCATGGGCTTCCAGGAGGTCGGCCTCGAAGGGCACCCAGCCGCCGTCCGGTCCAATGGCCAGTACGACGCGCTGGGCCAGACCCACGCCCAGCGCTCGGAGCGGCTGCCTCGCGGGAGGGTGGGGGAGCAGGCGGAGCGTCCGGGGGCCGAAGAAGGAGTCGAGCTCGTCTTCGACGAAGGGGCGGAAGCGCTCGCGGACCAGAACCTCTGGGATGCGCGTGTCCCGGGCCTGCTCCAGTCCCTGGATGAGCAACTCGTGGACGAAGGCGGGGTCCAGCACCTTGGAGTCGAAGTAGCTCTTCTCCACGCGCGCCGCGTTGACCAGGACGATGCGGTCCACGCCCAGCGAGGCCACGGCGGGCAGCACCTTCTTCAGCGCCTTGGGGCGGGGGATGGCCAGCAGCAGGTCGACGCCCGCGCGCGGGGGCGGAGGCTCGGTGAGGGCGACGCGCAGGTGCAGCACGCCCGCGCTGTTCTCCAGCACCTCGCCGGTGCCGGTGAGGCCTCCCAGGTGTCCCACGCGGAGGGACTCGCCGGGCTCGGCGCGCAGCACCTCGCGGGCGTGCTGGGCCCGCCGTCCGGTGAGGCGCGCGGTGCCGTCGGGCAGGAAGTCTTCGTCCAGGAGGAGCAGCAGATTCACCGGGCCTCTGTACTCCGTCGCCTGGAGGCTTGGGGAATCTTCAGCCCCGGGGAAGCCGGTCCCCGGGCACCCAGCCTGCCCGGCCCTCCCGTGGTGGGACTTGCCCCTGCTCGGAGCGTGCCGTAAAGGCGGTGGCCGTGCGTAACCTCTGCCTGCGTTGCCGCCGTCCCGAGAGCGCGTGTTATTGCGCGCAACTGCCGCCCCGGTTGGAGACTCGCACGCGCGTCGTGTTCCTCCAGCACCCGCGCGAGAGCCGCGTGGCCATTGGCACCGCGCGCATGGCCCACCTGTCGCTGAGCAACTCCGAGCTGCATGAGGGCGTGGACTTCACCGGCCACCGGCGAATCGAGGAGCTGGCCGCGCAGCGGGACTCGGTCGCGGTGCTCTTCCCGGGCGAGGACGCCATCACGGTGGAGGAGGCGAGGCTGAATCCTCCCAAGACGCTCATCGTCGTGGACGGCACCTGGCCGCAGGCGAAGAAGGTCGTGTCGCGCAACCCGGTGCTGGCCGGGCTGCCGCGCATCGGCTTCGTGCCACGCCGGCCCAGCAACTACCGCATTCGCGCGGAGCCCGCGGACCACTGCGTGTCCACCATCGAGGCGGTGGTGGAGATGCTGGGCATCCTGGAGGGGGACGCGGCGCGCTTCGACACGATGCTGCGGGCCTTCGAGTACATGGTGGATACGCAGTTGGAACGGCAGTCGGCGCGCACCTCGCCCAACCGGCGCCGCATCTACTTCGGGCCGTGGCGTCCACCGCTGGAGCTGCGCGCGCTGGCGGAGCGCTTCGAGAAGCTCGTCGTCTTCTACGGCGAGGCGAATGCGCACCCCGCGGGCGACGAGGAGATTCCCACCGAGCTGGTGCACGCGGTGGCGTGCCGTCCGGCCACGGGCGAGCGCTTCGAGGCCATCATCGCGCCGGAGCAGCCCCTGGCCTACAGCACGCCGCTGCATGTGGAGTTGTCGGAGGACATCCTCCGCGCGGGCGAGCCCCGGGCCGAGGCGATGAAGCGCTTCGAGGCCTTCCTCCGTCCCGATGACGAGCTGGCGGTGTGGACCACGTTCGCGTTGGAGCTGCTGTGGGCGGGCGGCATCACCCGGCGTCCGGCGAGCAGCGTGCGCCTGGCCACCGCGCGCGCGCTGAAGGGCAAGGCGGGCGGCGTGGAGCAGGCGATGACGCTGCTGCAGGGGCCGGAGGTGCCGCAGTGGGCTCCGGGCCGCGCGGGCCGGCGCATCCGCGCGCTGGAGTCCGTGGTGCGCGAGCTGGTGGCTCGAGGTAACGCCACCGAGCCGCCTCAGAAGCTGCCTCGCACGGGTAGCTGAGTCCGAGGCCCGTAACCGTCCGCGCTGTGCGTCGCGCGCGGGCACATGGGGCCGTCATCTCCCGCCCGCATCAGGGCAGCAGTCCCGTCTTGGCCTCCTTGGCGTAGCGCCCTCGCGGGAAGTCGTTGAGGTACCGGCGGTATTCGTCCTTGGCCCGGTGCGATTCGAGCTTCTCCTCGAAGCACCGCGCGCGAAGGTAGCGCGCCTGCTCGCGGTGGGCCGCCCTTGGGCTGCGCTGGGCAATCTCGTCCAGGCCAACCAGGAAGCTCTCGCACTTGCGCGAGTTCACCTTGAGCCGGGCGTAGCCCAGGAATCGCTCGTCGGCGTCCTTGGACACCAGCGCCATGGGAATCAACGGCTCGCGCTTCTCCGGTGATTGCTTCGCCACGGCCCCCGGAGGCGGCTGGGGCTCCGGCGTGGGCGACATGGGGACGTTCACCGACGGCACAGGGTAGGGCGCGAACTCGTGGTTCGGGTCCACGGGGGCCGGGGGCGCGGTCGGGGTACTTCCCGCGGCGGCCACGGGGGCCAGGGCATTCGCCGGTGGCGGCGCGGGCTCGGGCGCCGGGGCTTCCCCGATGGGCTCCTGCGGCGTGGGCGTCACCGCCGCCACCGCGCCCGGCGTCATGGGGGCGGGCGCGTCGGTCGGCTCGGGTTTCTGACGGGGGGCGGGCCGAGCACTGATGGGGCGGGGCGGGCTCACGGGGACTTCGTCCACCGGGTCCCGGAGCTCCGCGATGGCCCGCAGGTCCGGCTTCGACATCTTCCGCGGGTTCAGCGTGTGCTTCGCCGCGTGCAGTTCCACCCGCTCGCCAGGACCGACCAGCCGCGGCGGCTGGCCTGCCGCCTCGACGCGGACCTGCCCTTCCGCGACGGCCACGGCGGCGCCGTCCTTCGTGCGCTCCACCGTGAAGACAGTGCCCACCACGGAGACGCGCAGGCCCGCCACTTCCACCATGAAGCCTTGGCGCGCCGTGTGTGAGGCCTCGACGGACAGGCGTCCCTTGTTCACGGTGAGGTGCACCTCGCGCGACTCCGCGCGGGACAGCTCCACCTCCGAGCCCGCCGACAGCCGAACGCGGCTCTCATCCGGCAGCCGAAGCAACGCACTGGAGCGCGCGGGCGTCCGCACCGCCACGCCTGAACGCAGCCGCATGCCGGGCTTGAGCGCGCGCTCCGTGCCTCCCGCCTCGCGCAGGATGGCCCCCGCGACGGCGACCCGTTCTGTCTCCGTGGTGGCGTCGAGCTTCTCCGCTGCATTCGAGGGTACAGCCGGCTCGCTGCCGGCCGCGGCGTGAGCAGCGGTCTCCGGAGCCGGGGGCACCGTGGGAACCGCGTCACCGCCGTTCGACGGAACGGAGACGCCGGACGCAGGCTCAGAGGGCGCATCCCCCCGAGCCACGAGCGCTCCGCCCTCATCCGTTGCCCGGGGAGCGCGGACCATCCAGAACGCCAGCATCGCCGCGCAGACACCCGCGAGCGCCACGGCCCACGGCCAGCGGGCCCTGGGCGCGCTGCGCACCATGCGCCGAGCCGCTTCCGCGCGAAGTCCTTCGCCCATGGCGTCCGTGCGCGGCGCGGGCATGGTGCCGCGGCCCTCGTGGAGGACGGCGCGGGACTGCCGCACCTGCTCCAGCGCCTGGGCACATTCGGAGCAGGTGGCGACGTGCGCCTCCACCCGGCCGCGCGCATCTGCGTCCAACTCGCCCGCGGCCAGGGCCCACAGGGAGAGGTGCTCATGGCGCGCCATGGAAACCTCCGGGGCGGTTGGCGCCGAGCAGCCGCTGCATGGCTTCGTTGAACTCCAGCCGCGCATGGTGGAGGCGGCTGCGGACGGTGTTGGGTGAGCTGCCCACGGCCTCGGCAATCTCGTCCGGGCTCATTCCACACAGCTCGTAGTACACGAAGACGATGCGCTTCTTTGGCTTCAGCCGCTCCAGGGCCAACTCCACCAGCCGGGCCGCCTGACGCCGCGAGGCCACCCGCTCGGGGTCCTCTCCCTCCGCCGCAGCTTCCGGCAGATCCCAGACGGAGTCCTCCGGCCGGCGTCGCTTCCAGCGCAGGTGAGACAGGGCCACGTTGGAGCACACGCGATAGAAGAAGGTCCGGAACCGGGACTCGCCCCGGTAGCTCTTCACGGCCGTCAGCAGCCGGAGATAGGCCTCCTGGAGCAGGTCCTCCACGTCCACGCGGTTGCCGACCAGGTGCCACAAGGTGCGCGAGGCATCCGCCTGCGTGAGCGCATAGAGCTGTTCGAATGCCGTCAGGTCGCCCTCCTGGATGCGCCGGACCAGTGCCTGGAGCCGCACCTCATCCTGGGCGGGAACACCGGACACGTCGCGTCCCTTTCGCCCCTCGGGGAGGTGGGTGACGTGCGCGAATGAGCGGGCTCCACGCAGGAACACCAGGGGTTCTCCCTCAAGGGGTGGTCGTCGTGGTCCGGCGCGATGCGAGCCCGGCCCGGTGACCGACTGAAAGGTCCAGGCCACTACATACCTCCATGGCCATGGGTCTCCGGAAAGACGAAAGCCGATCAAATAAATTTTTTGATCATCCGTCTGCGCTACGGAGTCCATCGCTGCTGAAACCGGAAAACACCCCCGGTGGCCGGACCGGTACCCCTGAGTTCTCGGAGTCCCCACTCATGCGGAACACCCCCATACGTAGCCTCATGTGGCTGCCGTTGCTCGCCGTTCTCGCCGTCCTCCCGGGCTGCATCGTCCATGGAGAGGATGACTGGTACGACGACTACGACGACGACATCTGCTACTGCTCCTCCGACAGGGATTGCAGCACAGGTGAGAGCTGCCGCAGCGGCGTCTGTCGGACCGTTCCACCTGGCTCGGGCGAATGTTCCTCCTCCCTGGACTGCCCCGGGTCCCAGATCTGCATCAACAGCGTCTGCTCGCAGTTCTGCTCGCGTGACTCCGACTGCGGTTCGGGCCAGCGGTGCGACGACCACTACTGCGTTGGGAACGGCGGGACGCGCCCGGACGCGGGTTCCGATGGCGGGACGCGCCCGGATTCGGGGACGGACGGCGGGACGCGCCCGGATTCAGGTACGGACGGCGGGACACGTCCGGACGCTGGCTCCGACGGCGGGACGCGCCCGGATGCGGGCGTGGACGGGGGTTCTCCTCAGCAGTGCCGGGTGAACGTGGATTGCGGTGCGGGGAACTACTGCATCAACAACCAGTGCATCCGCGGCTGCTATGACGATTCCTGGTGCGACGCCACGGACACCTGCGTGAGCGGCCTGTGCCGTCCGCGCCCGGTGGACCCGAACACCTGCTCCACCGCGGCGGACTGCACCGGCGGGAAGGACTGTGTGGATGGCCAGTGCCGCGCGGCCTGCGACTCCACCACCCAGTGCCCGGACGACTACAGCTGCCAGATTGGCTACTGCATGCCCATCCCGGACGGGGGCCAGTGCCGCGCCAACTGCGAGTGCCCTGCTGGCCAGGTCTGCTTCAATGGCCAGTGCAAGCCGCCGCAGCCGGACCCGGGCCAGACGTGCGTGGCCAACTGCGACTGCCCCTCGGGTGACGTCTGCACCAACGGCTACTGCCGTCCGCCGGCCCCGCCGCCTCCTCCTCCGGACGCGGGCACGGGCCCGGCCTGCCAGGCCAACTGCGACTGCCCGTCGGGCCAGGTCTGCTCCAATGGCCAGTGCAAGGTGCCTCCTCCTCCGCCGGTGCAGGATGCCGGGACGTCCACCCCGGTGTGCCGCGCCAACTGCGAGTGCCCGTCCGGTCAGGCCTGCACGGACGGCGTCTGCAAGCCCGTCAACACGGGCAGCGGCAACAGCTGCCAGGCCAACTGCGAGTGCCCCGCCGGCGAGCGCTGCATCGACAGCGTCTGCTGGCTGTAGTCGGGACGGACGCCAGCGTCAGGGAGCCACCATGCGCCAGCAGCGGTGGATCTCCTTGCGCTGGAAGTCCTCGGGGATGGAGCGAGGGGTGATTTCCTCCACCTCCATCCCCCGCGTGGCCTTCGGTTCCAACTGGAATCCCAGGAAGTTGTTGGAGAAGTAGAGGACGCCACCGGGTGCGAGCAGCGCCCGGATGGCGGCCAGCAGGCGCGGGTGGTCGCGCTGCACGTTGAAGCTGCCCGACATCTTCTTCGACGTGGAGAAGGACGGCGGGTCGCACACCACCAGGTCATACCGCTCTGGCGCGTCGGCCTGTGCCTCCACCCAGGCCTTGGCATCCGCGCGCACCAGCGTGTGCCGCGCGTTGGCCAGGCCGTTGAGGTCCAGGTTGTCCTCGGCCCAGTCCAGGTAGGTGTTGGACAGGTCCACCGTCATCGTGCTCGCGGCGCCTCCAGCGGCGGCGTAGACGGTGAAAGCCCCGGTGTACGCGAAGAGGTTGAGGAAGCGCTTGCCCCGGGCCTCCTCCCGCACGCGCGCGCGGGTGTTGCGGTGGTCCATGAAGAGGCCGGTGTCCAGGTAGTCGCCCAGGTTCACCCAGAACTTCAGGCCCTGCTCCTCCACGACGATGCGCCCGCTGTCCTGGCCCACCCGGCCGTACTGCGAGCGGCCCCAGGGCTGGGGCGTGTGCGTCTTCACGAAGATGCGCTCGGGGGGAACGGCCAGCACCTGCGTCACCGCGGCCAGGACTTCCTCCCGCTGCGTGTCCGCGGCACCTGAGGCGATGGCGCGCCGGCGGGGATATTCCACGACGTGGGCGCAGTCGCCGTAGACGTCGATGGCGTACGGGTACTCGGGGATGTCCCTGTCGTAGACGCGGAAGGCCGTCAGCCCCTGCGTCCGGGCCCACTTCCGGAAGCGCTTGTCCCCCTTGCGCAGGCGGTTGGCGAACATGCCCTCGGGGCCGGTTGCGTCGTGAGAGCCATGCGTACCTTGTGTGTCAGCCATGCCCAAGCGTCCTTCCGTCCAGACCACCGCGGCTCCCCTCATCCCTGAGTCTCCGACGTACGACAAGCTCCGAAAGGCGGCCGCGGGATGTCAGGCCTGCCCGCTGTGGCGCACGGGCACCCAGACTGTCTTTGGCGAGCCTGAGGGCCAGCCGCGCCCCGGCCCCCGGGTGATGCTGGTGGGGGAGCAGCCGGGAGACCAGGAGGACCGGGCCGGCAGGCCCTTCGTGGGTCCCTCCGGGCGGCTGCTGGACGAGTCGCTGGAGGCCGCCGGCATCGACCGCGCGCAGGTGTACGTCACCAATACGGTGAAGCACTTCAAGTGGACCGGCCAGGGGCCTCGGCGCATCCACGCGAAGCCGACCACGACGGAGATTCGCGCCTGCCTGCCGTGGCTGGAGGCGGAGATTCGCGTGTTCCGCCCGGATGTCCTCGTCTGCCTGGGGGCCACCGCGGCACAGGCGCTGCTGGGCAAGGCGTTCCGGGTGACGCAGTCGCGTGGGCAGCCGATGGCGTCGGAATGGGCGCGGGTGGTGGTGGCCACGATGCACCCGTCCTCCATCCTCCGCGCGCCTGACCCTCGGGCGAGGGAGGCCGCGCTGGAGGCCTTCGTGGACGACTTGCGCCAGGTGGCGCGCATCATCCACGGCCTGTCTGAAGGGGAGGGCGCGCACGCGCCCATGTGAGGAAGCACCGCGGCGGGATTGCGGTCCGGACGCGAGGGAAGAAGACTCCGCCGCCATGAGCGTGCGCGTCGAGAAGAACGGCCCCGTCACCACCGTCATCCTGGACCGCCCGGAGGTACGCAACGCCGTGGATGGCGCCACCGCCCAGGCGCTGGCGGAGGCCTTCCGCGCCTTCGACGCGGACCCGGACGCGCGGGTGGGCGTGCTCCATGGAGAAGGGGGCACCTTCTGCGCCGGGGCGGACCTGAAGGCCGTCTCCGAGGGCCGGTTGCCCCGCCTGGAGCTGGACGGAGATGGCCCCATGGGCCCTTCGCGCATGGTGCTGTCGAAGCCCGTCATCGCGTCTATTGGCGGCCATGCCGTGGCGGGCGGACTGGAGCTGGCGCTGTGGTGTGATTTGCGCGTGGCCGAGGAGGACGCCGTCCTGGGCGTCTTCTGCCGCCGCTGGGGCGTGCCCCTCATCGATGGGGGGACGGTGCGGCTGCCCCGGCTCATCGGCCTGTCGCGGGCCCTGGACCTCATCCTCACGGGCCGGGCCGTGTCCGCCCAGGAGGCACTGGCCATGGGGCTGGTCAACCGCGTGGTGCCCCGGGGGCAGGCGCGCGAGGCCGCCGAGGCCCTGGCGCGCGAGGTGGCCGCCTTCCCGCAGGCGTGCATGAACGCGGACCGGCGCTCCGCCTACACCCAGGCGGGGCTGGGCACCGAGGACGCACTGCGTCAGGAGTTCGCCCGCGGCGTCAAGGTGCTAGAGTCGGAGTCCATTGTCGGCGCCACGCGTTTTGCCCAGGGGGCAGGGCGTCACGGGAAGTTCGAATAGGCGGGTCCTGCTGCGCGGCCGGGAGGGACTGTGTTAGTTCCCCCGGCATGCGCTTCGACACGCTTGCCATTCACGCCGGTCAGGAGCCGGACCCCACCACGGGCGCCATCATGACGCCCGTCTACCTGACTTCCACCTACGTCCAGGACGGCCCCGGAGAGCACAAGGGCTACGAGTACAGCCGGACGCAGAACCCCACCCGCAAGGCGCTCCAGGACTGTCTGGCCGCGCTGGAGGGAGCGAAGTACGGCGCGGCCTTCGCCTCCGGCCTGGCGGGCACGGACATGCTGATGCACATGCTGGATTCGGGCGACCACGTGGTCGTCTCGGACGATGTGTACGGCGGCACCTTCCGCCTCTTCGACAAGGTGTTCCGGCGGGCCGGGCTGCACTTCTCCTTCGTGGACCTGTCCAAGCCGGAGAACTTCGAGGCGGCGATTACGCCGAAGACGAAGATGGTGTGGGTGGAGTCCCCCACCAACCCGATGCTCAAGCTCATCGACCTGGCGCGCATCGCCGAGGTCGCCAAGAAGCGGAACATCCTCTCCGTCGCCGACAACACGTTCATGACGCCGTACTTCCAGCGCCCGCTGGACCTCGGCTTCGACGTGGTGGCGCACTCCACCACCAAGTACATCAACGGCCACAGCGACGTGGTGGGCGGCTTCGTCTGCACCAGCCGCGAGGACGTGGCTGAGCGGATGTACTTCCTCCAGAACGCGGTGGGCGGCGTGTCCGGCGCCTTCGACAGCTTCATGGTGCTGCGCGGCGTGAAGACGCTGCACGTGCGCATGGACCGCCACGCCTCCAACGCGATGAAGGTGGCGCAGTTCCTGGCGTCCCACCCGAAGGTGAAGAAGGTCACCTACCCGGGCCTGGAGTCGCACCCGCAGCACGCGCTCGCCAAGCAGCAGATGACGGGCTTTGGCGGCATGGTGACGTTCGACATCCAGGGCGGCCTGGAGGCGGCGCGTACCTTCCTGAAGACGGTGAAGGTGTTCGCCTGCGCCGAGTCGCTCGGCGGCGTCGAGTCCCTCATCGAGCACCCGGCCATCATGACCCACGCCTCCATCCCCAAGGAGACGCGCGAGCAGCTGGGCATCACCGACGGCTTCATCCGCCTGTCGGTGGGCATCGAGGACGCGCGGGACCTGGTGGACGACCTGGCGCAGGCGCTCGACGCCGCGAAGTAGCCGTCAGGGCCTCGTGCCCGGTTGCCCAGGGCCTCCCCGCGCTTCTCCTTTGTGGAAGCGCGCGGAGGCCCTTGTCATGCCGTCGTCCGGGCTGGAGGCGGCGTGCTGATTTGCTAGGCTGCCCGCTCAGGCAGTGTCCGCCCCTGGAGACCGACCCCCATGACCCGAGAAGAAGCGCAGATGCTGGCGCAGGCGTTCCTCGCCGCCAACGGCACCCCCAACAGCGTCGGCATCAACCCGCAGGGCTTCGGCGGCGTCGCCCTGGGCGATGCCCAGCTCTACTTCGAGTGGCACGACAAGGAGCAGGCGCTGGAGTGCAGCGCCCTCATCCACCGGTTCCGGGACACCCCCAAGCCGGGCATCCTGGAGGGCTTCCAGGACGAGCAGAAGAAGGGCACCGACACCGGCGGCGGCACCGTGGACTTCGAGCCGGAGAACAAGTCCCTGTTCCTCAGCCGCACCTACACCACGGCGCCACAGATCCCCATCTTCAACGACGACATGAAGCGGCTGATGAAGGCCAGCCTCGAGTGGAGCAGTACCGTCCTGAACCGGGTGGCGGACCGCGTCTTCGGACGCTGATCCTTTGCCGCGGTGCGGCAAAGTGAGGGGCGCCGCAACTTCCAAGACCCTGGGGCGATAATTCCCTCACTAGCAGTCCACTCCTTCCAAACCGTCTGGAGCCCCCCATGAACCCCATCGAGCGCGGCCGGAAACTCATCAACACGGTCCGTACCGGTGCCGAGAAGGCCATTGACCGCACGCAGGACGCCGTGGGTAACGCCGTCGACAACGTGAAGGACGCCGCGGTTTCCGGTGGCCGCAAGGTCGGCCAGTTCGTGGACGGCTTCGAGAACGCCGTCTCCGGCACCGCCCGGGGCGTGGGCAACGTCGTCGGCGGCGCCGCGCGGGGCGTGCAGGAGTTCTTCGGCGGCGGCAACCAGCCGGACCGCGTGCACGACGGCAAGCTGCTGGGCGCGAACGGCGCGACGTTCCCGCCGGGTACCCCGCTGGCGGACATCCCGGGCGTGACGCCGGCCAACAACCCGAACCCGCAGTCGACGGTCCTCTACGTCAACGGCATCCTGACGACGAAGGAGGCCCAGTCCGAGAGCCTGCAGGCCATCGCCAACGCGACGGGCTCGCGCGTCGTCGGCATCCACAACGCCACCGAGGGCATGGGCGCGGACCTGGCCCAGTGCGTGAAGGACAAGCTGGACAAGGGTACCAACCCCGCCGTGGACACCCTGGCGGACGCGCTCTACACCGAAATCAAGGCCGGCCGTGACGTGCACCTGCTGGCGCACAGCCAGGGTGGCCTCGTCTCCAGCCGCGCGCTGAACGACGTGTACAACCGGCTGCGCATCGAAGATGGGATGTCCAAGCAGGACGCCAAGGCGCTGATGGGGAAGATCGACGTGGAGACGTTCGGCGCCGCCGCCACCACGTACCCGGACGGCCCGAACTACGTGCACTACGTGAACCGTGGCGACCCGGTCCCCAGCATGTTCGGCCTGGGCCCCATCCCGGACAAGTGGAACCCCATCGCGGACGGTGGCAAGGGCTCCAAGGTCCACCACTTCAACGAGTTCCACCTGAACCCGTTCGACGGCCACAGTTTCGAGGCCGTCTACCTCAAGAACCGCGTGCCGTTCGACCAGGCCCGCGAAGGCAACTTCGACAAGTAACCCATGGCTACCGCTCCCCGCAGTGGCCTCGCTGGCCTGCTCAGGTCCTGGATTTCGGGCCTGGGCCCCGCTGCTCAGGCGGATACGCCGCTGACGAGGGAGTCTGCCCAGCGACTGGTCCAGGGCTTCCTCCATGAAGAGGGCACGCCGCCCAGCCCGGGCATCAATCCCCAGGGCTTCGGCGGGCTCTCCGCGGGGGGCGCGTCGCTCTACTTCGAGTGGTTGGAGGACACCCAGGCGCTGAAGTGCAGCGCCTTGGTGTACCGCTTCCGCGAGCCGCCCAAGCCCGGCGTCATCGAGGGCTTCCAGGCGGAGGAGCAGGAGGGCACGGATGCCGGTGGCGGCACCGTGGACTACGAGCGGGAGAACCGGGGCCTCTACCTGGCCCGGACGTACACCCGCATGCCGTCCGAGCGCGCCTTCGCCAAGGAGATGCGCCGGCTGATGAAGGTCAGCATCAAGTGGAACTCCGAGGTGTTGGATCGCGTCGCTTCGCGCGTGTTCCACCCGGAGGAACTGGAATCCAAGGACACGTCGCGTTGAAGTAGCGCCCATGCGCTACTTCGAGGACTTCCAGCCCGGGGACGTGAGCGAACACGGCCCCCACGTGGTGTCGCGCGAGGAAATCATCGCCTTCGCGACGCAGTTCGATCCGCAGCCCTTCCACCTGAGCGATGAAGCCGCCCGCGACAGCATCTTCGGCGGGCTGGTGGCCAGCGGTTGGCACACCGCCTCCCTGTGTCACCGGCTGTTGGTGGACAGCTTCCTGGGGCAGACGTCCAGCCTGGGCTCGCCCGGCTTGGATGAGCTGCGCTGGCTCAAGCCCGTGCGTCCGGGGGACACGTTGCACGTGCGCGTGGAGGTCGTCTCCGCCACGCCGTCGCGCAGCAAACCGGACCGGGGCGCCATCAAGCTCCGCATGGAGGTGCGCAACCAGAAGGACGAGGTGGTGATGACGGAGCTGGCCAACGTGCTCTTCGGCCGGCGTCCCTGAACACGAAGGGCCTCCCGTTTCCACTGGGGAAACGTGGAGGCCCTCGGTGCTTCCCGGGCGCGAGTGCGCCGGGGACTACGCCGCCGTGCGGTGCAGGTAGTCGATGAGGTCGATCTTGGTGACGATGCCGACCACCTTCTCGCCGTCCTTCACCACCGCCACGTTGTCCTGAGCGAAGACTTCGCGCAGACGGGCGATGCTGGTGTCGAGCGACAGCGCGCCCTGCAGCGGCGCGATGATGCTGTCGATGCTGTCGGAGAACTTCGCCTTGCCGGCGACCAGCGCGTTGAGCAGGTCGTACTCGTGCACCATGCCCACCGTGCGGCCGTCGTCGCCCACCACCGGCATCTGGCTGATGCCGTGGCCGCGCATCGTCTCGACCACCTGGTCGACCTTGTCACCGCGGCGCGCCGTCTTCACGTCCTTGCGCTTGTCGCCCAGGATGTCGCGGATGGTGCCGGCGCCCTTCTCCTCCAGGAAGCCGTTGTCGCGCATCCACTCGTCCGAGTGGAACTTGCTGATGTAGCTGCTGCCCGAGTCCGGGAGCACGACGACAATCGTCTTGCCCTTGCCGACTTCCTTGGCCAACTGCACCGCGACGTGAATCGCCGCGCCCGAGGAGCCGCCGGCGAAGATGCCTTCCTCACGCGCCAGGCGGCGCGCGGCGATGAAGCACTGGCGGTCATCGACCTGGCGCACGTCGTCCAGGTTCGTGAAGTCCATGGCGCCGCACAGCATGTCCTCGCCGATGCCTTCCACCTTGTAGACGTGCGGCTCGGTCAGCTTGCCCGTCTTGAAGTAGCCCTCGTAGACGGAGCCCTCCGGGTCCACGCCCACGTTCTTGAGGCCGGGAATCTTCTCCTTCAGGAACTTGCCGGCGCCGCTCATGGTGCCGCCGGTGCCCAGGCCTGCGACGAAGTAGTCGAACTTGCCCTCGGTCTGCTCGTAGATCTCAGGACCGGTGGTGTTGTAGTGCGCCTCGATGTTGTCGGGGTTGTGGTACTGGTTCAGCATGAACGCGCCCGGCGTCTCGCGGTGCAGGCGCTTGGCCGTCTCGTAGTAGCTGCGCGGGTCCTCGGCCGGCACGTTCGTCGGCGTCACCACCACCTGCGCGCCCAGCGCCTTGAGGCGGTTGATCTTCTCCAGGGACATCTTGTCCGGCATGGTGAAGATGCACTTGTAGCCCTTGACCGCCGCGGCCAGCGCCACGCCCATGCCGGTGTTGCCGGACGTGTTCTCGACGATGGTGCCGCCGGGCTTGAGCTTCCCCTCCCGCTCGGCCTTCTCGAGGATGTAGAGCGCCATGCGGTCCTTGATGGACGCGCCCGGGTTCATGAACTCGCACTTGACCAGCACGGTCGCGTCGTTCGGCCCGACGAGCTTGTTGAGCTTGACCAGCGGCGTGTTGCCAATGGCGGTGAGAATGTTCTCGTGGATGTCCATCGCGGCTTCCGTAAGTTAATGAGGGTTCGCGGCGCGTCTTATATGCCGCCGCACTGGCCCGGTCGACAGCGTGTGGCCTCTTGCGACCCTGGAGAGCGTTGAACCCACCCCGGCGGGCAGGGAGTTCCGACGCACCCGGACGAGGGGGGAGGATGGCTGGCCGCCCGTCGGGTTGGCGACAGCCCGGGGGGCGTCCGGCCATCCGCCCGGACAGGCCTTTGACCCGGATGGGCGCGCCTCCGATACTCGTGTGCGACTTGCGTCAACCCCCTCCGGAGAACCCCGTCGATATGGAACTCGAGGCCGCCCTGCGCGACCAGGTGGGACAGGCCATTGGCCGTCCCGTTCCCAACGCCCCCATCACGAAGCTGAAGGGCGAGGCGAGCAGCCGCTCGTACTACCGCGTTGGCGCGCCGCCCGAGAGCTGGGTGGTGATGGTGATGCCGCCCGACTCGACGAAGAAGAGCGACGAGGCCACCAAGGGCGAGCCGCCCAAGGAGCTGCCCTTCGTCAACGTGCACCGCTACCTGGAGAAGCTGGGTGTGCGCGTGCCAGGCATCCTCCGCTACGACGAGCCGGCGGGGATGATGGTGATTGAAGATTTAAGTGACATCACCTTCGAGTCCGCGCTGGAGGGCGGCAAGCACCACGAGGCGCTCTACAGCCGCGCCGTGGACCTGCTGGCGCGCCTGCGCGCGGCGGCGGAGAAGGCGGAGGACCCGGACTGCCTGGCCTTCACCCGCGCCTTCGACGAGGACCTCTACGACTGGGAGCTGCACCACTTCCGTGAGTGGGGCCTGGAGGCGTGGAGTGGCAAGACGCCCACCGACGCCGAGCGCGCCGAACTGGACGCCACCTTCCGCGACATCGCCCGGCAGCTGGCCGCCGCGCCTCGTGGCTTCACCCACCGCGACTACCAGAGCCGCAACATCATGGTGAAGGAGGGCGAGCTGGTCGTCATCGACTTCCAGGACGCGCTCCAGGGCCCGCGCCAGTACGACCTGGTGGCGCTCTTGCGCGACAGCTACGTGGAGCTGGACCGCGACTTCGTGGACGCGATGCTGGACCGCTACATCGCCACCTTCCAGGAGGTGAGCGGCGAGCGCATCGACGCGGCGTCCTTCAAGGCCTTCTTCGACTTGCTCACCATCCAGCGCAAGCTGAAGGACGCGGGCCGCTTCGAGTTCATCCACCGCGTGAAGGGCAACCCGGGCTTCCTGGTGTCCATCCCCGCGTCGCTGCGCTACGTGCGTGAGGGCTTCGCGCGGCGGCCGGAGCTGCGCAAGCTGCAGGACCTGGTGGCGAAGTACGTCCCGGAGCTGGCGGCCTGAGATGAAGGCCATGGTCCTCTGCGCGGGCCTGGGCACGCGCCTGCGCCCGCTCACCGAACGCTGGCCCAAGCCGGCGATGCCGTTTCTGGGGCAGCCGCTGCTGCGCTACCACCTGGCGGTGCTGAAGGCCGCGGGCGTGACGGCGGTGGGCATCAACACCCACCACCTGCCGGACACCATGGAGGCCGTGGCCCGCGCCGAGTGCGCCCGCGCGGGGCTGCCGCTGCACGTGGTGAATGAGCCCGTCATCCAGGGCACCGGCGGCGGCATTCGCGGCCTGCGGGACTTCCTGTCGGACGGCGACTTCATCGTCTTCAACGGCGACATCCTCTACCCGGTGGACCTGCGGCCGGTGGTGGCCGTGCATCAGGCGTCCGGCGCGCTGGCCACCATGGTGCTGCAGCCCATGCCAGCGGGGGAGACCTACGCGGCGGTGGAGCTGGACGCGGAGGGCCGCGTGCGCCGCATCGCCGCCCACGGCCCCGGCGGTGAAGGCCTGTCGCCGTGGCACTTTACCGGTGTGCACGTGATGTCGCCGCGCGTCTTCGACTTCATGTCGCCGCAAGGTGAGGAGGACATCAACCGCGGCGTCTATGTCCGCGCCATGGAAGCGGGGCAGACGGTGCGCGGCGTGCGGGTGGACGGGTACTGGTCCGACCTGGGCACGCCGTCGCGCTACCTCTCCACCGTGCAGGACGTTCTCGCCGGGCGCGTGCGGCTGGAGTGGCTGGGCGCGGACTCACCGCTGGCGGGGACCGCGCGCGGCGCGAGTGGCACCTGGGCGCACGCGGAGGCCCGCCTGGACGGCACGGCGGAGGGCCCGGTGTACCTGGGACGGGGCAGCGCGGTGGCTGCCGGAGCCACCGTGGGGCCGGGCGTGTCGCTGGAGCCGGGCGCGAAGGTGGCTTCGGGGGCGCGGCTCTCGCGAGCCACCGTCTTCGAGGACACCGAGGTGTCCTCCGGGGAGTCGCTCTCCGAGGTGCTCGCCTGGGGCGCGCACCGGATTGCCGCGCCGCTGAAGGGGCGCTGAGCGCCGCCGCTCAGGCGGCGTGGTAGCGGGCCAGCACGCAGGTGACGTTGTCGTTGCCGCCCGCGGCGTTGGCCATGTCGATGAGCTGCGAGCAGGCCTTCTCCAGCTCCGGCGTGCGCTGCAGGATTTCCTGCATCTGCGCGTCCGTCACCATGCCGCTCAGGCCGTCCGAGCAGAGCAGGAAGACGTCGTCTTCCTGCGGCTCCACGCGGGAGACATCCACCTGGACGTTCTCCTTCATACCCAGCGCGCGGACGATGACGTTCTTGTGGGGGAAGTTCTCGATTTCCTCCGGCGAGAGCTTCTTCGCCTTGAGGTAGTCGTTGAGCAGGGAGTGGTCCTCCGTCACCTGCTTCAGGGCGCCGCCGCGGAAGTAGTAGACGCGGCTGTCACCGACGTGGCCCACGTAGACGGCGCTCTGGGAGAAGTGCACCGTGACGATGGTGGTGCCCATGCCCTTGTATTTGGACTCGGAGCAGGCCTTCTCGAAGATGCGCGCGTTGGCGAGCTTGATGCCGGTGGCGAGCCGGTTCTCGTCATAGTTGCGCGACTTGTCCATCTTGAAGGGCCAGGTGGAGTCCTGGTCCTTGGACGTGAGCTTGTAGAACTCGCCGAGCTCGTCCACCGCGATGCGGCTGGCGATTTCTCCAGACGAGTGGCCGCCCATGCCATCCGCCACGCAGAAGAGAAACTCTTCCGGGAGCATCAGGAAGTTGTCCTCGTTGTGATTCCGCTTCATCCCAACGTGGGTGCTGCCAGCTACCTTGATGCGCATGCGCGAGAACTCTTCTAAAGGGGCGAGAAAACGTGGCGCCGGAGGTTAACAAAGCGCTCGGAAATCGGTCAAAACTCGTGCATCCCGGCCTGACAGGCAGGGGCACTTCGGGCAGGGCCTCAAGGAACCGGCTCGAAGCTCAGCACATCGCCTTCCTGGGTGCCGCTGGCCGCCAGGACACCCGCGGGAAGCTCCAGGACCGAGCGTGACTGGAAATACACGGATGTCGCACGCCAGGGCGGCAAGGCGGGCATCTGCTTGACGATGCGGCCCTGGGCGTCCAGGAACAGCACGTCAATGGGGATGCGCATGAAGAAAGTGTGGATGGAGTTGCAAGGGACGATATGGAGCCCCTCGCCCACCTCCAGCGAGCGGCGCCCCATGAGTCCCTTGAACCGTTGGAGGAACGAGGTGGCCTTGTCGGCCCGGTCCGCCAGCAGCCGTTGCCGCGTCTCGTTGTTCACCTTCCAGCGCATGTAGCGCCTTCTACCCCATGCTCGAGCCCCTGGCGCGTCCTCTCCACCTGGTCCTCGTTTCTCCCCAGATTCCCCCCAACACCGGCAACGTCGCCCGCCTGTGCGCGGTGACCGGTTGCCGGCTCATCCTGGTGGAGCCCCTGGGCTTCTCCATTGACGACCGGCAGCTCAAGCGGGCGGGGCTGGACTACTGGGACAAGGTATTTCTCCGCCTGTATCCAACCTACGCGGCCTATGTGGCGGACTACCCGGAGGCCCGGCGGTGGCTGTTCTCGGCCAGGGCTGAGACATCCCTGTATGAGGCCCGGTTCGAGGAGGGGGACCACCTGGTGTTCGGCTCGGAGGTGTCCGGGCTGGCGCCGGAGGTGATGGAGGGGGGCACGGGGACGGCCGTCACCATTCCCATGATGGAGGACCGCCGGAGCCTGAACCTGTCCACGTCGGTGGGAATCGGGACCTATGAGGCTCTGCGACAGGTCCGTTTCACCGGAGCGGGCAGGCAAGCACCCCCGGCAAGTTGAGGGGCCGTGTAGAGGGATTACACTGCGGCGACGCATGACCCCGTCGCAGGCCGCCGAAGCGCTCTATTCCGCCCACAAGTCCCGAGCCACCGGGAGGCTCACGCTTTCCTCGGGAGGGCGCGAGTCCCAGCTGTGGCTGCGTGAGGGGAACCTCGTGGGGACGCAGCTGGGCTTTGGGTTCCAGAGCCCGGCGCAGGCCCTGCTCCAGTCGGGGATGCTGGATGCGGAGGCGCTGGACACGCTGTGGGCGCGGGGTGGGGCGGGGGCTCCGGACGAGGAGACGCTGGAGGAATTCAACCTGGTGCCGGACGTGGTGGCGGAGCAGCAGGTGCTCGCGCATGTCCGGCGGTTGAGTGCGCTGGCGGAGCAGGCCGCGTTCGAGCCGGGGACGGTGGAGGCGGAGGGGTTTCAGCCCATCGCGGGCGTGCGGGTGGTGCGCGCGGCGCTGGAGGGGCCGATTCATGGCGGCGCCGCGGCGCGAGTGTTCCGGTGTGAGGATGTCGAGGCCTGTGGGCCGTGGCTCGCGGATGCTTCGGAGCGGGCGTTCCTGGAGACGTTGGCGGAGTTCCGTGAGCCGGAGTCGCTGACGCCCGCGCAGGAAGCGCTGCTGCTCGTGCTGGAGCGCGAGGGCTGGGTGCAGGCGCTCTCCGTGGAGGACTGGGAGGAGCGCGAGCGGGTTCGACAGGAGGAGGAAGAGGCTCGGCAGCGGGCGGAGGAGGACGCGCGGCTCGAAGAGGAGCGGCGGCGGGCGGAGGAGGCTCGGCTTGAGGCGGAGCGGCTTGCCGAGGAGGCTCGGCTTGCCGAGGAGGCTCGGCTCGCGGAGGAGGCTCGGCTCGAGGCGGAGCGCCTGGCGGAAGAAGCTCGACTCGCTGAGGCGGCTCGGCTCGAAGAAGCGCGCCTGGCGGAAGAGGCGCGGCTCGCCGAAGAAGCGCGCCTGGCTGAAGAGGCTCGGCTGGCGGAAGAAGCGCGGCTCGAAGAAGAGCGTCGCGTGGCCGAAGAGGCTCGCCGCGCGGAAGAGGCCCGTCTCGCAGAGGTAGCTCGGCTTGAGGCGGAGCGCCTTGCTGAAGAGGAACGGCGTCTCGCGGAAGAGGCGCGGCTCGAGGAGGAGCGGCGTCTCGCGGAGGAGGCGCGGCTCGAGGAGGAGGCGCGTCTTGCCGAAGAGGCTCGGCTTGAGGCGGAGCGCCTGGCCGAAGAGGCGCGGCTCGCCGAAGAAGCTCGCCTCGCAGAAGAGGCTCGGCTCGAAGAGGAGCGCCGCCTCGCGGAAGAGGCTCGGCTCGCAGAAGAGGCTCGGCTCGCAGAAGAGGCTCGGCTCGCAGAAGAGGCCCGCGTAGCCGAAGAAGCTCGGCTGGCTGAAGAGGCTCGGCTCGCGGAAGAGGCCCGGTTGGCGGAAGAAGCGCGGCTCCAAGAAGAGCGCCGCCTGGCGGAAGAGGCGCGGCTTGAAGAAGAACGCCGCCTTGAAGAAGAGCTTCGTCTGGCGGATGAGGCTCGCCGCGCAGAAGAGGCCCGGCTGGCAGAGGAAGCTCGACTCGCTGAGGCGGCTCGGCTCGAAGAAGCGCGCCTGGCGGAAGAGGCGCGGCTGGCGGAAGAAGCGCGGCTGGCGGAAGAAGCGCGGCTCGAAGAAGAGCGTCGCGTGGCCGAAGAGGCTCGCCGCGCGGAAGAGGCCCGTCTCGCAGAGGTAGCTCGGCTTGAGGCGGAGCGCCTTGCTGAAGAGGAACGGCGTCTCGCGGAAGAGGCGCGGCTCGAGGAGGAGCGGCGTCTCGCGGAGGAGGCGCGGCTCGAGGAGGAGGCGCGTCTTGCCGAAGAGGCTCGGCTTGAGGCGGAGCGCCTGGCCGAAGAGGCGCGGCTCGCCGAAGAAGCCCGCCTCGCGGAAGAGGCTCGGCTCGCAGAAGAGGCTCGGCTCGCAGAAGAGGCCCGCGTAGCCGAAGAAGCTCGGCTGGCTGAAGAGGCTCGGCTCGCAGAAGAGGCTCGGCTCGCAGAAGAGGCCCGCGTAGCCGAAGAAGCTCGGCTGGCTGAAGAGGCTCGGCTCGCGGAAGAGGCTCGGCTCGCGGAAGAGGCCCGGCTGGCTGAAGAGGCGCGTCACCTCGCAGAAGAGGCCCGCCTCGCAGAAGAGGCCCGGCTTGAAGAGGAGCATCGCCTCGCGGAGGAGGCGCGACTTGCTGAGGAGGCGCGGCTCGAAGAAGAGCGTCGTCTGGCGGAAGAGGCCCGGCTAGAGGCGGAGCGCCTGGCGGAGGAAGCGCGTCTGGCAGAAGCGGCTCTTCTTGAGGCTGCGCGCCTCGTTGAAGAAGCTCGCCTAGCTGAAGAGGCTCGCCTCGCCGAAGAAGCTCGTCTGGCTGAAGAGGCTCGGCTCGCTGAAGAAGCCCGGCTCGCTGAAGAAGCGCGCTTGGCGGAAGAGGCTCGGCTTGAAGCCGAACGTGTTGCAGAAGAATCGCGCTTGGCGGAAGAGGCTCGGCTCGAAGAGGAGGCCCGGCTCGCTGAAGAAGCCCGCTTGGCGGAAGAGGCGCGCCTCGAAGAAGAACGCCGCCTCGCCGAAGAGCGTCGTCTGGCGGAGGAGGCTCGGCTCGCGGAAGAGGTCCGTCTCGCCGAAGAAGCTCGGGCTGAAGAAGAACGCCGCCTCGCCGAAGAGGCTCGGTTGGCGGAAGAGTCGCGGCTCGCAGAAGCGGCTCGTGTAGCCGAAGAAGCTCGGCTGGCGGAAGAGGCTCGACTCGAAGAAGAGCGTCGTCTGGCGGAAGAGGCTCGCCTGGCTGACGAGGCGGCGCGTCTCGCTGAAGAGGCTCGGCTCGAAGAAGAGCGTCGCTTGGCTGAAGAGGCCCATCTCGCTGAAGAGGCTCGGCTGGCTGAAGAGGCTCGGCTGGCTGAAGAGGCCCGGCTCGCTGAAGAAGCCCGTCTCGCCGAGGAAGTTCGGCTCGCGGAGGAGGCCCGCCTCGAAGAAGAGCGTCGTTTGGCGGAGGAGGCTCGGCTGGCGGAAGAGGCCCGCCTCGAAGAAGAGCGTCGTCTGGCGGAGGAGGCTCGGCTGGCGGAAGAGGCCCGCCTCGCCGAAGAGCGTCGTCTGGCGGAAGAGGCTCGTCTCGAAGAGGAGCGCCGCCTCGAAGAAGAGGCCCGTCTCGCCGAAGAAGCGCGCCTCGAAGAAGAGGCCCGTCTCGCCGAAGAAGCGCGCCTCGAAGAAGAGGCCCGTCTCGCCGAAGAAGCGCGCCTCGAAGAAGAGGCCCGCATCGCGGAAGAAGCTCGCCTCGAAGAAGAGCGCCGCCTGGCGGAAGAGGCGCAGCGTGTGGAGGCCGCTCGGCTCGAGGCAGAACGCCTGGCGGAAGAGGCGGAGCGGCTTGCGGAGGAGGCCCGTCTCGCGGAAGAGGCTCGGCTCGAGGCGGAACGCCGTGCCGAAGAAGCCCGCCTCATCGAGGAGCGCCGTCTCGCGGAGTCCGCCCGCCTTGCGAGAGAGGCCCGCCGCGCGGAGGAGATCTGGGCCGCGGAGGAGGCCCGTCTCGCCGAGGTCGCGCGCGTCGAGGCAGAAGCCCGCCAGGCCGAAGAAGCCCGCCAGGCCGAAGAACTGCGCCTGGAGGTCGAACGCCGCCGCGCCGATGCCGTCCGTCGCGGCAAGGAAGCTCGCGCCGCCGAGCAGGCCCGTCAGGCAGACGAACCCCGTCCCACCGAAGACTCCACGCAGTCCGCCTCCATCCCCGAACTCGCGGCCGCGGACGTCGAGGCCCTCACGCTTGATGTGGGCGACATCCTGCTCACCGAGCTTCCCGCTCAGCCTTCCGAGGCGGATTCCTGGGCCGGCTCCGTCCAGGACGCCGGTGCATCCGACCTGGACCTGGCCGCTCTGCCCGAAAGCGCGGACGCCCTGCGAGTCGCCCGGCAGAAGGCCCAGGCCGAGCTCCTCCACGACATGGAGGAGGCCCTGCGCCGCTCGAAGTCCCAGCCGCTCGAGCCCTGGCTCGCGGACGAGCCGCCCCAGCCGACACCGCCCACCCGGACGCACGACCGTGTCCCGGTCCAGGACGAGCAGTGGCACACCGAGGCCATCTCCCTCAGCGCTGCGTCCGACACCGAGTCGGAACTCCCGCTGCTGGAAGTCGAACCCGAGCCCGAACTCTGGGCCGTGGCCGAGCCACTGCCCGCGCCCGCGGCCCGCCCCGCCGCCGCGGGCGAACCTCCGGTCCTCACGCCTGTCGCCGAAGACGACGCGGACATCCTGCTGGAGGCGACCCCCGACGAGGAGGACGACGCCAGCTGGGCTACCCAACCGTCCGCGCCCGCGCCGCGCCCGGCCGCACCCAAGTCAGGGGACGAGGACCTCTGGCGCATCGTCGCCTTCGACAAGGACGAGGGCGCCGACACCCTGACAGCGTCGTTCGAGGCCGCGCTCCTCCAGGTCGATACGCACCTGGAGTCGCTCGTCCGCTCGGATGTCAATCAGGCGAACGTCGATTTCGACGAGCCTCCTGTCGAGGCCATTGTCGAGGCGACCATCGAACCGGTAGCACCGGATTCATCGGGGGCCTTCCCCGGTGACAACTCATGGCCAACTGGCCAGACTGACTGGGACGAGCCGTCCGGAGACCTGGACGACTGGGACTTTGACGAGGACGACGTGGCGGCAGATCCCTCCAACCCCGACGAGGCAGCAAAGCTCCGGCGGCAGCGTCTCTTGCGCCGCGCCATGGAGAACATGGGTGTCCTCGGTGGGCGCCCGACCGCCGCACCGAGCGCCACGCCCGCGCCCACGAGCGAACCCGCCGCCGCCCCGGCACCCGCGGCCTCCGAGCCTCCCCGGCCCGACGAGGCCCGCCTGGCCCAGAAGCTCGAGCAGCGCTTCGCGGACGTCCAGGCCAAGCGAGACCACTTCTACGTGCTCGGCGTTCCGCAGGACGCCACGCGCGACCAGGTGAAGACCGCCTTCCTCAACCTGGCCAAGATCTTCCATCCGGACCGCCTGCCGCCGTCGCTGCCCCACATGGCGCCGAAGATCACCGCCGTGTTCGAAGCCATCCGAGAGGCCTACGAGGTCCTCTACGACGACACCCGGCGCAAGACGTACCAGCAGAACCTCCAGGCCCAGCAGGCCCTGCCCAAGCCGCCCGCGTCCGCGCCGACCGCCCCGGTACTCCGCCCGCAGGGCCGTGCCGACAGCAACGCCGACGACCTCTACAAGATGGGCGAGGTCTTCTTCCGCAAGCGCGACTTCACCACGGCCTCCGACCACTACGACCGCGCCCACGCGCTGGACCCCAAGCCCCTGTACCTGTCCGCTCGGGCCTGGGCCATCTACATGGATCCGGCGCGCAAGGCGGACATGGCCAAGGCCAAGCAGATGATGGCGGACGCGGTGCGCGCCGATCCGAATTGTGATCGGGCGCACTACCAGCTCGGCGTCATTGCCCGGGTCGAAGGCGACATGGACCGCGCGGAGCGCTGCTTCCGCGAGGCCGTGCGCGCCAACCCCAAGCACCTGGAGGCCAACCAGGAGCTGCGGCTCATCGACATGCGCAAGAAGAACCCTCCGAAGAAGGGAGGCTTCTTCCGCTAACGCGGCAGGCCTCACACTGGGTACGGGTGCTTCAGCCCGGCCCGATTTGACTCTCCCCGCACCTGACTCGAGCCGCCTGTCCAGCAGGAGGCCAGCCAGGTTACCCACCGGCCCCAGCCATTGACACGCCTGGAAAGCGGGCAGGATGCTCCCGCGTCAGGCTCCCTGGGCCGTCTGCAGTGACGAAAGGCATGGAACGTGGCCAAGCAGCACCTGCTCCTGGTCGATGGTGACGCGAAGAGCCTCCGGGTCATGGAGGTCAGCCTGAAGAAGGCTGGCTTCTCCGTGACGACGGCCATTCACGGCAAGGATGCGCTCGAGAAGGTCCAGATCAGCCCTCCGGACCTCGTGCTCGCGGACACGAAGATGCCGGAGATGGACGGCTTCGAGCTGTGCAAGACGCTCAAGTCCGACGAGCGCTTCAAGTTCATCCCGTTCGTCTTTCTGACGAGTCAGAAGTCGGTCGAGTTCAAGGTGCGCGGCCTGGAGCTTGGCGGTGACGACTACCTGACCAAGCCGATCTACATCAAAGAGATCGTCACCCGCGTGAAGATGATCCTCCAGAAGGCGGAGAAGGAGAGGATCGAGAAGCGGGAGACGACGAAGGGTGGCTTCGCCGGCAGCCTCGCCGACATGGGCGTGGTGGACCTGGTGCAGACCTTCGAGATTGGCCGCAAGACGGGTCTCATCAACATCCAGGGCGAGCGCACCGGCACTGTCTACTTCAAGGACGGACGCGTCATCGACGCGGAGCTGGGACGGCTCAAGGGCGAGAACGCCTTCTACCGGATGCTGAACACCTTCGAGGGGCAGTTCGAGGTGCAGTTCAGCGCGCTGGACCGTCCGGAGCGCATCGAAATCTCCACGCAGGGCCTGCTGATGGAGGGCATGCGCCGCCTCGACGAGTGGGGCCGCATGCTCGAGCAGCTGCCGCCGCTCGAGACGGTGTTCGAGATCGACTACCACCAGCTCGCCGACCGCCTGTCGGAGATTCCGGACGAGGTGAACGGTCTCCTGAGGCTCTTCGACGGCAAGCGCGCGTTGAGCCGCGTGGTGGAGGACTCGGACTTCGAGGACCTGGCTGCGCTGGGCATCATCAGCAAGCTGTACTTTGAGGGCCTCATCCGCGAGCTGGGCAACGCGCCGCTGGAGCCGGTGCAGAGCAGCAAGCCTGGCATCGAGCAGTGGCTCAACACGGCCCCGCAGGCCAGCGCGACCGTGGAACCCGCGCCTCCCGCGCCGGAGAATCCGCCGCAGCCCGTTCCCGAAGCCGCCGTGCCCGAAGCGGCCCCCGAGCCCGTGGCCGCCGCGCCGGAGCCTTCCCCGCGGTCCATGCCGCAGAGCGTGCTCGCGCCTCCCGCGGGCGTGGAGGACGAGCCGGCCGCGCCGCCGCAGCCGACCGCCGCGCCTGCGCAGCCCGCCAACGTGGTCGTCTTCCACGCGCGGCCCAAGCGCTCGGACACGCCCGAGTACACGCCCGAAGTTCCGGTGGCCGAGCCGGTTCCGGAGGTCCCCGCGCAAGAGGGCTCGGCGTTCCTGGTCGAGCCGCCGCCGGCCCATCGCGCCGTGGAGCACGCGCGTCGCAGCCTGCTGCTGGACTGGAGCCGCGTGGACACCGAGGGCATCAGCGCGCCCACTACGTGGGGGCCCGGCTCTGGCTGGTCGCACACGCCGCGGGCCCATGGCGCCTCCTCTTCCTCCGCCTTCGCCGTGAGCGCGCCCGCCTTCGAGCCCGTGCCCTCGCCGCGTGCGCCCATCTTCGGTGGCGCGGCCGTGGCACCCAATCCGTTCCCGCCCGTGCCCCCGCCGACGCCGGCACCGCCGTCATCCGAGGTGACGCTGGTGAGTGGCAGCGGCTACGTGACGCCGCCCATCCCGCCGGTGCAGGTCGATGCGGAGTTCGTGGCCGAAGAGGTTCCCGCCACGTCCCAGCGCGCGCTGCCGCCCTATCCGGGCCACGGCGTGCCCGAGCTGTCCGCCGAGCCGCCCACGCCCAGCGCGCCACTGGCCAGCACGGTCGAACCGTTTCTCGCATCCCCGGTATCGGCTCCGCCTGCCGTGGAGACGCAGCCCGCCGAGCCGGCCGCCACCGCGCTCGCGACGCCGGTCGATACCGCTCCAGTGCCGTCCTCGACGCCCGTGGATGCCGCGCCCGTGACGCCCGAGGAGGCCGCCCCGGCTGCCTCCTCGAAGCCCACCGACGACGGAGTCGTCACGCCCGTGAAGTCAGCGGACGCCGCCCCTGTTGCGCCCGCGAAGCCCGCTTCTTCCGGACAGTCGGCCGAAAGGAAGCCGGCGGCGGCCACGCACGCGAATGACGCAGGCGTGGCCAACGCGGGTCGTTCCAAGCGCACCGGGCTCATCATCGGCGCGGCGGTGGTCCTCATCGGAGCGGTCGCGGCCGTCGTCGCGGGGACGGGCAGCGGTCCGTCGCAAACGCCTCCGTCGAAGCCTCCCGTGGTGGAGACGAAGGCCCCCACGAACGGCGACGCCCAGCAGACGCCGCCCCCTGAGAAGGCGCCACCGCCCGAGGATGCCACGGCCAATGCTCCCGAGACTCCGCCGGAGCCGCCCGCCGCTACGCCAGATGCGGGCGTGGCCATTGCCGAGGCGCCGAAGCCGCCCGAGGCGACGCCCACCGAGACCACCGAGACCACCACTCCGCCGGCGCCCGCCGTGGATCCGGAGGTCGAGTTCGCCACGCTGGTGAAGCAGGCGAGGGCGGCCGTCGTCAGTCAGCGGTTCCGGTCGGCGGCGGGAAGCTATCGCAAGGCGCTGGCGCTCAAGCCGACGGCCACGGAGGCGAAGGCGGGCCTGGGCATCGCGCTGGTGAACGGCTTCACCACGGACGGGGCCTACCGCGAGGCGGCCAAGCTGCTGCAGGAGGTCGTCAAGGAAGAGGCCTCCAACGCCCGTGCCTGGCTGTCGCTGGGCATGGCGCTACAGTTCACCGGGAAGAATTCCCAGGCGGCCGACGCCTACAAGCAGTACTTGTTGCTGGAACCGACGGGGTCTTCCGCCGAAGAGGTCCGCACGTTGCTCAGGGGGCTGGGCAACTGAGCGGGGGCGGCCCCACTTCCTTCATTGGCCCCCTGAGAAGTGAGCCGCCTTGCTCGTCCTAGGACTGGAAACCTCGTGTGATGAGACTGCCGCCGCCGTCGTGGAGGACGGCCGCCGCGCGTTGTCGGATGTCGTCTCCACGCAGGTGGACATCCACCGGCGGTGGGGTGGGGTGGTGCCGGAGCTGGCCAGCCGCAACCACATCGTCCAGGTGCTGCCCGTCGTCCACGAAGCGCTGACGCGGGCGAACAAGACGCTCGACGACGTGGACCTCATCGCCGTCACGTCCGGCCCCGGCCTCATCGGCGCGCTGCTGGTGGGCGTGCAGGTGGCCAAGGGCCTGAGCCTGGCGACGGGCAAGCCCTTTGTGGGCGCCAACCACCTGGAGGGCCACCTGCTGGCCATCCGGCTGCTGGAGGTGGCGCCGGAGCCGCCGTTCCTCGGGCTCGTCGTCTCCGGCGGGCACACCAGCCTCTACGAGGTGCAGGCCTACGGGCAGTACCGGCTGGTGGGCAGCACACGCGACGACGCGGCCGGCGAGGCATTTGACAAGACCGCTCGCATCCTCGGCCTGCCATATCCGGGCGGGCAGCCCATCGATCAGCTGGCGCAGCAGGGGAATCCGGAGGCCATCCGCTTCCCGCGCGCGCTGCCGGGCGACAACTTCGACGTGTCCTTCTCCGGGTTGAAGACGGCGGTGCTGCACCACGTGCAGAAGCACGGCGTGCCGCAGGGCCAGGCGCTGGCGGACCTGTGCGCGTCCTTCCAGGAGGCCGTGGCGGACGTGCTGTCGAAGAAGCTGGTGGCCGCCGCGCGCCGGTTGGGCCACAAGCAGCTGGTGCTGTGCGGCGGCGTCGCTGCGAACTCGCGGCTGCGGGCACTGTGTCAGGCGCGGGCCGAGGAGCGGGGGTTGAACATGTTCCTGCCCCCGGTGCGGCTGTGCACGGACAATGGCGCCATGATTGCGGTGGCAGGGTATGAGGCGTACCGCCGCGGCCTGCGCGGAGATTTCCGCCTCGCCGCCGACCCGGCCTGGCGCATGTAGAGGGGAGCAGACGGGTGGAATCGCCAAGAGACATCCTCAAGCGGCATGGCCTGCGCGCCAAGTACAGCTGGGGACAGAACTTCCTCGGAGACGAGGACGCGCTGGAGGCCATCGCCGACGCGCTGAACCTGCGCGCCGATGAGCCGGTGGTGGAGCTGGGCCCGGGCCTGGGCCACCTCACGCGCTTCCTGGCCGCCACCGGGGCCCGCGTCACCGCCGTGGAGCGGGACCGGGACATGGTGATGGTGCTGGAGAAGGAGGCCATCCCCGGCGTGCGCGTGGTGTCTGGCAATGCGGCCACGGTGGACTTCGCGCAGGTGGCCAATGCGCCCGACGTCGCGGTGGCGGGAAACCTCCCGTACCACCTCACCAGCCCCATTCTCTTCCGAGTGCTGGAGCAGCGGGCCCATGTCTCGCGCGCCGTCTTCACGCTCCAGAAGGAAGTCGTGGTGCGGCTCGCCGCGGAGCCCGGCAACCGTGACTACGGGCTGCTGACGGTGCTGCTGGGCATGCACTACGACGCGGACAACGTCCTCACCCTGGAGGCCTGGCGCTTCCATCCGCCCCCGAAGGTGGACTCCGCGGTGCTGCGGCTCACCCGCCGCAAGTCGCCGCGCGCGCCCATCATCGACGAGGCCCGCTTCACCCGCGTGGTGAAGGCGTCCTTCGCGCACCGGCGCAAGACGCTCATCAACTCCATCAAGTCGGACCCGACGCTCGGGACGACGGAGACGCTCATCGCCGCCCTGGAGGCCGCGGGCGTGGATCCGCAGCGCCGCGCGGAGACGCTGGCTCCCGAGGAGTTCGCCGCCATCGAGCGCGCGCTTGGCCCCGTGAAGGAGGCCCCGCCTACGCCCGCGGAGTAGGGCGCAGCTAGCGTCCGCGCATGCCCAGCGCCTGGAGCAGGCCGCCCTGCTGCTCCAGGTAGGCGAAGAACTCGGCTTCGGGGATGCGCATCCGGGCGAGCACGCCGCGGAGGATGTCCTCCACGGTGCCGTCCTGTCGGCGCTTCAGCTCCATGGCCGTCTTGAGCAGCACCACGCCGTAGAGCGGATCCGGCTCCACGGGAGGTGTGGGCGCTCGCTGGGTGGGCGTGCTCTGGCGGGCCTCTTCCAGCCGCACCACTGTTTTCGCCCTGTGTCTGCCGCTCATGTCCGGAGACCACCCCGCGCACACGCCAAGAAGTCGCGCGGACCGTAGGGGATGCGTCTCGGAGCGTCAAGGGACGCGGGCCGCCGTGGAAAATTGCCGGATTCCAGCGGCCGTGTTGTGTTATCCGCCCGCGTGCGTGGCCGCGCCTTCGCGCGATGTCTCGCGCGCGCGGTCTCAAAGCGCATTCCGCGGGCGGGAGGCCTCGGGCGGATGGACTACCGGTATATCGTGGTGGAAGGGCCCATTGGCGTGGGCAAGACGAGCCTCTCCAACATCCTCGCGGAGCGTCTGGCGGGGCGGCGCATCCTCGAAGTCGTGGAGGAGAACCCCTTCCTTTCCAGCTTCTACACGGACCGGCAGAAGTTCGCGTTCCAGACGCAGATCTTCTTCCTGCTGTCGCGCTTCCGGCAGCAGCAGGAGCTGTTCCAGCAGGACCTCTTCAGCTCGATGACGGTCAGCGACTACCTGTTCGCCAAGGACCGCATCTTCGCGCACCTCAATCTGGACGCGCACGAGCTGGCCCTCTACGAGCGCGTCTTCGAGGCGCTCGGGCCCCGCGTGGCCAAGCCGGACCTGGTCATCTATCTCCAGGCCCGACTGGACGTGCTCCTGCACCGCATCAAGAAGCGCGGCCGGGAGTTCGAGCGCAAGTTCGACCCCACGTACCTGGAGGGGCTCGTCCACTCCTACAACAACTTCTTCTTCCACTACACGGACACGCCGCTCCTCGTCGTGGATACCTCGGACATCGACTTCGTGAATGTCGAGGCAGACAGGGAAGACCTGCTTGCCACCATCCGGAAAGCGAAGCCGGGGACGCAGCATTACGTTCCGAAGGCTTCCCGCCGGGGCTGAAAGTCAGGCTCCTGGTGGGACGTCCGCCTTCAATGCCCCCACGGCAGGCGCGGGGGCGTTAGAGTGCGGTGGCGGGCCCAGGGCTCCCGGCGATCCCCTGAGGGGACGGCGAGGCGCGAATGGACCCGTCAGGCCGTTCAACCCGTAGCCATAGGAGGTGAACCGTGAAGGACAAGGTCACCATCCACACACTGAAGCGCTTCAAGCAGATCGGTCAGAAGATCTGCATGGTCACCGCTTACGACGCCACGTTCGCCCACATCCTCGAAGAGGCAGGCGCGGACGTACTGCTGATAGGCGACTCGCTAGGCATGGTCATCCAGGGGCATGACTCCACGCTGCCGGTGACGATGGACCAGATGGTCTACCACACGGCCGCCGTGGCCCGTGGCGCGCGCCGGGCGCACGTCGTGGCCGACCTGCCCTTCATGAGCTACCAGGTGTCGAACCAGGAAGCGGTCCGCAACGCGGGCCGGCTGGTGGCGGAAGGCGGCGCGGGCAGCATCAAGATGGAGGGCGGCGCCGAGTTCGCGGACACGGTGCGGGCCATCGTCCGCGCGAGCATCCCCGTCATGGGACACCTGGGGCTGACGCCGCAGTCCGTCCACAAGATGGGCGGCTATGTCGTCCAGGGCCGTGGCGATGACCAGGCGCGGCAGATTCTGGACGATGCGCTGGCGCTGGAGCAGGCCGGGGCCTACGCGCTGGTGCTGGAAGGCGTGCCCATGGACCTGGCGCGCACCGTGACGCAGCGCCTGTCCATCCCCACCATCGGCATTGGCGCCGGCGTGGACTGTGATGGCCAGGTTCTCGTCTGCTACGACCTGCTGGGCATGAACCCGGACTTCAAGCCGAAGTTCGTGAAGCGCTACGCCAACCTCCACGGCTCGATTACGGATGCCGCGGGCACGTACTTCGCGGAGGTCCGCAAGGGCGCGTTCCCGGACGAGGAGCACTCCTTCAAGGCGAACAAGAACATCCGGCTGGCGACGGGGGCTCCGGCTCCGGCGGCCCGGGTGGAGCCATCCGCGCCCACCGAGGATGGCGAGAAGATGGGCCCCGTCTACGGGAGACCCGCCTAGTCATGGCTCCCGCCGTCCTGAAAACCGTTGAGGACGTGAAGGACTGGACGGCGGGGCTGCGCCGGGAGGGGCACCGGCTCGCGCTGGTGCCCACCATGGGCTTCCTGCACGAGGGTCACCTCTCGCTCATTCGCGAGGGGCGGCGCCGCGCGGACGTGGTGGCCGTGTCCATCTTCGTGAACCCCACGCAGTTCGGGCCGCGGGAGGACTTGTCCCGCTACCCCCGGGACTACGAGGGTGACGTCGCCAAGTGCATCAGCGCGGGCGCGCAGGCCATCTTCGCGCCCGCGGGCCCGGAGGTGATGTACCCGCAGGGCTACCAGACGTACGTGGAGGTGACGGACGTCAGCCAGGGCCTGTGCGGGGCCCGGCGTCCGGGGCACTTCCGCGGGGTGGCCACCGTCGTCACGAAGCTGCTGACGCTGTTCCGCCCGGAGGTGGCGCTCTTCGGGGAGAAGGACTACCAGCAGCTCCAGGTCATCCGGGCACTCAACCAGGACCTGCACCTGGGCGCGGACATCGTCGGCATGCCGACGGTGCGTGAGCCGGACGGCCTGGCGATGAGCAGCCGCAATGCCTACCTATCCCCCGAGGAGCGGCAGCGGGCGCTGGCCCTGTCCCGGGGGCTCAAGGCCGCCCAGGCGCTGCTGCGCGAGGGCACGCGGGAGTCGGAGCCCCTGGTGGCGGCCGTCCGGCGCGAATTGGAAGCGGCGGGGCTCCGGGAAGACTACGTGGAACTGGTGGATGCGGAGCGGTTGACGCCGCTGGCTTCGGTGGCGCCCGGGCAGCCTGCCCGGTTGCTCGTCGCGGCCTTCAGTGGCACGACGCGCCTCATCGACAACATGCAGTTGGGTGGTGAGGAGAACGCGGGACGCGTATGACATCCGGAGGGAAGTCAAAGGGAGTGGGCAGCGAGCCCGGCGTGAGAGTCATCGCGGAAAACCGTCGTGCGCGTTTCGACTACACGGTCGACGAAAAGCTGGAGGCCGGGCTGTCGCTCACGGGAAGCGAGGTGAAGTCTCTGCGAGACGGAATCGCCAATCTGTCGGACGCCTACGCGCTCCCCAAGGGGGACGAGCTCTTCCTGCTCAACGCGAACATCGGCTCCTACAAGGCGGCGAGCGTCTTCGACCACCTTCCCACTCGGGGGCGCAAGTTGTTGATGCACCGAGGAGAAATCGACCGTTGGACGGCGAAGGTGCGTGAGCGGGGCTATTCGATCATCCCGCTTGTGCTGTACTTCAGGAAAGGCCGTGCCAAGGTGGAGCTGGGGCTCTGCCGGGGCAAGACGCACGAGGACCGGCGCCACGACATCAAGGAGCGGGAGACGAAGCGGGAGATGGACCGGGCGATGCGCCGACGTTGAGAGGGGCGCCCGAAGTTCTTTCGCCGTACACCGATGGACGACAAGAAGGTTCTCGACAAGAAGGAGCGGCTGCTGGCCGCGCTCGACCAGGGCATGGTGATGATTCACCTGGACGCGCGCCGTCCGGGCGTGCTCGTCCCAGCCTCCGTCAAGACGGAGGCGCACCTGCGCCTCAATCTCTCGTACCGGTTCGACCCACCGGACCTCACGGTGGGCGAGTGGGGCGTGCGCTCCACGCTGAGCTTCTCTGGCTCGCGCTTCACCATCGCGGTGCCGTGGTCGGCGTTGTTCGCCATCGCCAGCCACGTGACGAAGGAGTTCTGGATGTACCCGGAGGACATGCCGCCGGAGTTGCTCCAGCAGACGGCTGCGTCACGTCCGGCGCAGCCCCTGCCCGTGGCACCCGTGCCGGTGGCAGCGGAGCGCCCGCGCACCTTCCTCCGGGAAGTGCAGGGCGAGCGGCGCGATGATCCGCCCGCCGACGTTCCGCCCACGGACGGACCCCCGGACGAGCCACCTCCGCCGCGTCGTGGTCATCTCCGCCTGGTGAAATGAGGCGCGCTCAGCGCTTCAGCTTCGCCTCGATGTGGGCGGCCTCGCCGCCGGAGAACGTCCCCTTCCACGTGCGGTGGCCTTTGAGCCGGACCTGGATGGGGACGCGTCCTGCTGGATGGCGGTTCTCGAGCAGCAGCGGCGTTGTCCCCAGCTCCGCGTCCCGGACCCAGACGGTGGCTCCGGGCGGGTCGCTGTCGACGCGCAGCATCGGGGCGGACAGGCGAAGCCCCGTCGCTGACATCACCCGGATGAGCAGGGTGGAGCGCTGGGGCCACAGCCAGATGCCGGTGCCCACCAGCAGCGCCAGGAGCAGCAGCCCCAGTGCCCGTTTCAGGCGCGAACGCCGGAGGAGGGCCGCCTCATCGGGCCAGTCGCTCTCGGGTGAAGGTGGGCGCTCCGCCAGCTCCAGTGCATCGGCGTCGGTCTGGAGCACGCTCTTCGCGCCCGGCGTGACGTGTGTCTGGGGGACACTCTCCGCGAGCGTCTGATGCGCGGTGAGCTCGAGGCCCGCGGATGGAGAGAAGGCGCCCGGAGCGGTGGGCGTGCGAGGCGTTGCCGCCGCGCCGTTCGAGGCATCCGGCCACATCGCGCAGTGTGAGCACCGCGCTTGGGGCGAGGAGAGCACGTGGTTGCATCGAGGGCAGCGATGCACCATCCGCCCACTGACGCTGAGCGCCGCGCCGCCTGGCATGGAGAGCGGCTCTTCTTCCGGCGCAGCGGCCTCGGCGGGCGACGCCGCATGCACGGCCATCGCCGGCGCCCCCCCGTCAACCTGTGCCCGCGTCACGGGGCGCCCGGAAGCCGCTGCCTGTTCACTCAGGGACGGCGGCAATCCCAGCCCGCGAAGGAACGCGGCCAGCGTCTGCGACGTCGCGGGCTCGCCGACTTGGGCCAACCACCGGGCAAAACCTTCGGCCAGTGACTCCGGCGAGTGGAAGCGCTCCTGAGGCGCCCTCGCCAGCATGCGCATGACGGCGCCCGCCAGTGGCGCGGGAACGCCCTGCGGTGGCTCCACAGGCCGCGTCAGGATGGCGTAGGCCACCGCGCTCGCGTCCTTCTCGGTGTGGAACGGATGCCGCCCCGTGAGCAGCTCGTAGAACACGATGCCCAGGGAGAACTGGTCGCTCGCGGCGGTGGCGGGAGCGCCTTGCAGCACCTCGGGCGCGGTGTACGCCTCCTTCCCTCGGAAGACGCCGGGCTCGGTGTGCGCCGCGCCGGCCATTCGCGCGATGCCGAAGTCCGTCAGCTTCACCTCGCCCTCACGAGACACCAGCACATTGGAGGGCGACACGTCGCGGTGGGCCACCATCACCGGCCGCCCGTCATGCACTTTCCGGTAGGCATGGCCGAGCCCCGCCAGGGCCTGATGGACGATGAAGGCGGCCAGGTGCGGAGGGAAGCGCACGCCCTGGCGCGCGGCCGAGCGCAGCAGCACGCCCAAATCCCACCCGTCCACCAGCTCCATCACCAGGAAGAGCCCTTCGGGGCCCTGGCCCACGTCGAAGACGGTGGCGATGTTCTGGTGTTGCAGCAGCGTGGCCAGCCGAGCCTCGGCCAGGAACATGCGCGCGATGTCCGGCTCGCGAGCCAGGTGGGGCAGCACCCGCTTGATGGCCACCGGCCTCTCGAATCCCTCCGCGCCGCGCGCGACGCCGAGGAAGAGCTCCGCCATGCCTCCAGAGGCCAGCGGGCGAACGAGCCGGTAGCGTTCGTTCACAGGGCGCTCAGGCGGCGGGCTGGGTGATGTCGCGCAGCAGCTGCCAGGGGTAGATGCCGGTGGTGTGGCCGTCGCTAAAGCTGAAGGCCAGCGCGTAGTTTCCCACGGGCTGCACCTGCTTGATGCGCAAGTCGGCGGGGACCTTCGACGGGTCCAGCGTCCGCTTGTTCGTCCATTCATCCACGCACGCGGCGCAGGGGCACTGCTGGCGCAGCACCTGTGCGGTGGCGCTCGTCTTCGCCCCGTCGTCCCACGTCAGGTCCAGGCGCGCGCCATCCGAGGACAGCTGTGCGTCCGTCGCGGTGACGGCTTGGGGGGCGGGCTTGATGCGGTCCCAGAAGCTCAACGTTCCACCTTCCAGAGTCTCAACAGTCTAGCGCCCTCCCTACCATCCTTCGGCCGTCAGGAGGCGAGCTTCACGGGCAGCCGGTGGCCCTCCAGCCGCACGCCCTGCTTCGCCAGCACCTGCTTCAGGGCCTGGACGACCTTCGGGTCCAGCTGGGCGCCGCTGAGGTTGTCGAGGATTTCCATCGCCTTCTCCAGCGGCATGGCCTTCTGGTACGGGCGGGTGGAGGTGCAGGCGTCGAAGGTGTCCGCGCACGCGACGATGCGGGCCAGCAGGGGAATGTCCTCGCCCTTGAGCTTGTCCGGGTAGCCGGTGCCGTCCCAGCGCTCATGGTGGTGGCGGACGCACGCGCGCACCGCGCCCAGGAAGCTCACCGGCCCGATGATGGCGTCACCGATGGCGGGGTGCTCGCGCATGATGGCCATCTCCTGGTCCGTCAGCCGCGTCTGCTTGCAGAGGATGGACTCCACGATGCCAATCTTCCCGATGTCGTGGAGGATGCCGCCGTACTGCAGCTGCCGCAGCTCGCGCTCGGTGAGCGTCATCTCCCGGCCAATCTGCACGGAGACGTCGCCCACGCGCTGGCTGTGGCCGCGGGTGTACGCGTCCTTCGAATCGATGGAGTTCGCCAGCGCGACGATGGTCTCCAGGTAGCCCTTCTCCAGGCTCTCGTAGAGGCCGCGGTTCTCCATGTCGTACGCGAGCAGCTGCTTGCTCATGTAGTTGAACGTCTGAGCCAGCTCGCCCAGCTCGTTCTTCTGCTTGATGTCCACCTCGACGCCGAACTTGCCGTGCGCCAGCTCCAGCGCGCCGCTGATGAAGCCCTTGAGCGGCCGGGTGAGGTTCCGAGAGAAGAGCGCCGCCAGCACCACCGCCACCAGGATGGCCGCCCCCAGACCCAGGAGGATGCGCTGCTCCATGGTGTCCACCTGGCGGTAGGCGTGCTCCACGGGCTGCTCGGAGACGATGGCCCAACCCGTCTCGGGGAGTACCGTGTACGCGGCCACCACCGCGTCCCGGCCCTCGCCGAAGTTGCCGACGTGGAACAGCTCCATGTTCGACTTACCCACCAACTGCTTCAGCAGGTGCGCCACCGGGCCACGCTGCGCCACGTCCTCGCCCAGGCCGGCGACGCCGCCACCGCCCGCCACGAGGTGCCCGTGCCGGTCCGCCAGATAGGCGAAGCCGGTGCTGCCCACGCGCTCCTGCTCCAGCATCTTCCGCAGGTCGGTCAGGGACAGGTCCGCCGCGATGTACCCCCGGACGGGCTCGCCCACGGGGAAGGCCAGCGTCAGCACCGGCTCGCTGCCCTGCGGGGCCTTCACCACATCCGCGTAGCGCACGCCCTCGATGTTCTCGAGCAGCGCCCGCGCGCGCTCCTCATGTCCGGCCAGCGCGGTGGGCGGCACGTCGTGCTTGGAGAAGGCCTGGAGTCCCGGCAGCCGCTGGCGGTCGGCGTCGAACACGGTGAGCGCCAGCACATCGCGCCGCTGGTTGAGCACCGAGGCCAGGTGCGTCTGCTGCGCTTCCAAGGGCAGGCCGAAGAAGCCGGGCACGCGGGCCAGGCCCAGCACCGCGTCGGTGGGCTCGCCCAGGAAGATTTCGGCCTTGAGGCGCAGCTGCTTCACGCGCTCCTGTGCCAGTTCCTGGGCGTCGCGCACCAGGAGCTCCCGGGTGTGGGAGACGGAGAGCCACCCCACCATCAGCGTGGGGACGACGCCCACCACCAGCATCAACAGGAGGATGGCTTTGAACAGGCGCACGGCGTGGCTCCTCCAGGGGTTACTGCCACTGGCCCTTCTTCACTTCGAGTTTGAGGCGCTCGGGCACCAGTTCGAAGTGCCTGGGCGCGCTGGGCTCGGACGGGCCCGCGGGGCCCACCGCGCGCACCGTCCACCGGTAGCTTCCCGCGGGCAGCACTGGCAGCTTCGCTTCCAGGCTGGTGACTGTCTGGGTGAAGACGGCGCGTTGCTCCTGCGCGCGCGACACCTCCACTTCATAACGTTCCGCGCCCCGTACCGCCTCCCAGGTCAGCTTCACCGGGCCCAGGTGCCCGTCCCGGTCCGGGCGCCGCTTCAGGCGCGCGGAATCTTCCGGTTGCCCGGGGCTGGGGGCCACCAGCGGCGGGAGGGGCGCGGGGGGCGGACGGCCCTTCTCCACGCGGATGGACTCGCCCTTGGCGACGGGCTGGGTGACGCCCTCGGCCTCCACGCGGACCGGCGGGCCGTGCTTCACGGTGACGGTGGTGCTGTCGCCGTCGCCCACTTCCACGGAGAACGCGGAGGACTGCGGCGAGCGGTCCGCCGCCACCATCTTCCCCACGGCATTGGCCTCCGAGGCCGCCTGCGTGTAGCGCGCCTCGCGGAAATGGATCTCCGCGTTCTTCAGCCGGGTGGAGACTTCTGGGGGCACGCTCGCATCCTTCGAGCTGGCCACCAGCGTGCGCGCCGTCTCCAGGGCCTTCTGCGCCAGCACGCGCTCGTGGCCGGGCACCTTCAGCCGGGTCCCCGCCGCCACGTCGTCCGAGGAAAGTCCGTTGAATGCGCGCAGCTCCCCCACGGCGCGCGCGTCACCCAGGGTGCGCTGGGCCACCTGGCGCAGGGACTCGTTGGGGCCCACCACCACGGTGCCCGGGGGCGTCGTGCCCAGCCATGTGATGAGGAGGAGCGCCGCCTTCATTGGAAGACAATCTCCCTTCCCGCCTGGATGGTGGCGGACGGCGTGGTGACGGACAGGGACTGGGTGGCGGGCTTCTCCAGCTCCGCGTCGATGCGGCCCCGCAGCACGGTGAGGTCCGTGCGCTGCTGGCCAGGACGGGTGCGCGTCTCCGCGATGCTGATGAGCGAGTCCCCACCCAGGTGCACCGTGCTGCCGTTGGCGGCGAAGACGATGTCGGTGCCAGCGCCCGCCTCGGTGCGGACCTTGTCGTTTTCGTAGAGCGGCTGGCCTTCCCGGGCGGGGCTCCACTCGTCGGCCGTGGCGCGCTTGATTTGGACGCCGCCCTTCATGGCTCGCAGGTGCGCGCGGTGCGTGGCCACCGTGGGCAGCGTTGCCGCGTCGGGCGCGGACGGACGCTCATCGGCGGTGCAGCCGGCGGGGAGGGCCGAAAGCGCGAGCGCAAGCAGCATGGGTGACCAGCGTCGTCCATTCACGAGAGGAGTTCCGGGGACCCGAAGTCTATCGAAGGTGAACCCGAGAGGGGGGCGGGCCTGGGTACGCGCACGCTAGTCCAAACGGCGGTGCTCCAGGCAGGGGAGGTTGCGGCGGATGCGTGCTTGCAGCTCCGGGTCCACTGGCGCCAGCGCCAGCCCTTCACCCTCGGAGGCCCGCGCTGTCACCAGGCCCCATGGGTCCACCACCAGGGCGTGTCCATAGGTGACGCGGTTGGCTGAGTGCCGTCCCCCCTGAGCGGGCGCCAGTACGTACGACTGGTTCTCGATGGCGCGGGCCCGCAGGAGCACTTCCCAGTGGTCCTTGCCCGTCATGAGGGTAAAGGCCGCCGGAACCGCCAGCAGCGTGGCGCCTTCGCGGGACAGCCGCCGGTACAGTTCAGGGAAGCGCAGGTCGTAGCAGACGGACAGCCCCAGCCGGCCGACCTCCGTCTCCGCGGAGACGACCTCCGTTCCCGGCGCCACCGCCGCGGACTCCTGATAGGTCGCACCATCCCCCACCTCGACGTCGAAGAGGTGGATTTTCCGGTACACGGCCAGCCGCTCGCCGCCAGGGCCGAAGAGGACGCTGGTGTTGTAGAGGCGCCCACCCGGCGCGCCCGTCTCCAGCACGCTGCCGGCGAGGAGCGTCACCTTCAGCTCCCGGGCCAGGCTGGCCATCCGGGACAGCGACGGACCGTCGAGCCCCTCGGCGGCGTCCTGCCGCTCGGGCTCCGGCCCCATCCAGGAGAAGTTCTCGGGGAGGCCCACCAGCCGGGCTCCCAGCCCGGCGGCGCGCCGGACGAGCCGGGTCGCGGCCTCCAGGTTGAGGGCCTTGTCGGCGGTGGACACCATCTGCGCGGCGGCGATGAGGTGCATGGGCGCGTTATAACCCCCGTCGGGCCTCGGAACCCCTGGGAATTCCTCGCTCTGCCGGGCGCGTTTCACCCGGAGCAGGAGGGTGCGTCCTTCCTTTACACCCCGACGGGGCGTGTGCTACGGACGCCCCCGACATTTTTCGATGAAGCACTTCGAAAAGTGGGCCGCGTGCCCGCTTTTCGTGTTTTTGGAGACTGGTTTCCCGCTTATGTCGGAGAAGAACCTCAAGCAGACGGTGGAGGAGCGGGCCTTGGCCCTGCTCGAACCCATTGTCGCGGGTGAAGGCCTGGAGCTCGTGGACCTGGAGTTCCTCCGGGAGCGCGAGGGCTGGGTGCTCCGGTTGTTCATCGACAAGCCGGGTGGCCGCGTAGGGCTGGACGAGTGCACCCAGGTGTCGCGCGCGGTGGATCCGTCGCTCGACGTGGAGGACTTCATCCCCCACGAGTACAGCCTGGAGGTTTCCAGCCCCGGAGTGGACCGTCCGCTGAGGAAGCCGACGCACTTCGAGCGGGTGAAGGGACAGAAGGTGAAGGTGAAGACGTTCGGCCCGGTGGGGGAGCCCCCGCGCAAGAACTTCACCGGCACGCTGACCGAGGTGGCAGGCGACGGAATCTCGGTGGAGGTGGAAGGGGCCGGAACCTTCCACATCCTCTTCAAGGACATCGCCAAGGCGAACCTGGAGTTCCAGTTCTAGACGTCGACATACAGGGTGCCCCTCCGCGCGAGGGCGCCCGTGGACCCTTTTAGGAGAAGACCATGCCCACGCAGCAAGCCAACCCGAGTGTCAACCTCAACCTCGTCCTGGACCAGGTCGCCAAGGACAAGGGCATCGACCGGGCTGTGCTGATTGCCACGCTCGAAGACGCGATGAAGACCGCGGCCAAGAAGCACTTTGGCCAGGACCGCGAGCTCGAGGCGAAGTACGACCCGGACAAGGGCGTCGTGGAGCTGTTCCAGGCCATCACCGTGGTCGAGGAGATTGTCGACCCGGTCCAGGCGGTGAATCAGATCTCCCTGGTCGAGGCCCACAAGAAGGGCATGGAAGTGGAGCCGGGCGACGAGCTCGTGTTCCAGATCTTCTACCGGGACGAGGACGCCGCCGAGGCCAAGGCCCAGGACGACCAGTACGGTGACATCCTCCGCCTGAAGACCTTCCGCCGCGGCTTCGGCCGCATCGCCGCGCAGACGGCCAAGCAGGTCATCCTGCAGCGCACGCGTGACGCGGAGCGGGAGAACGTCTTCAACGAATACCGCGACCGGAAGAACGAAATCGTCACCGGCATCGCCCGCCGGTTCGAGCGCGGCAACATCATCGTGGACCTGGGCCGCGCCGAGGCCGTGCTGCCGGTGCGCGAGCAGGTCCCGCGTGAGACGTACCGCCCCGGCGACCGCGTCCAGGCCTACGTGCTGGACGTGCTCCGTGAGTCCAAGGGCCCCCAGATTGTCCTCAGCCGCGCGTCCGTCAACCTGCTCACCAAGCTGTTCGAGATGGAGGTGCCGGAAATCGCCGAAGGCATCGTCGTCATCGAGGCGGCGGCGCGTGAGCCGGGCGGCCGGGCGAAGATTGCCGTGTCCAGCCGGGACTCCGACGTGGACCCCGTGGGCGCCTGCGTCGGTATGAAGGGCAGCCGTGTGCAGGCGGTGGTGCAGGAGCTGCGCGGTGAGAAGATCGACATCGTCCCGTTCGACGAGGATCCGGCCCGCTTCGTATGCTCGGCGCTGGCCCCGGCGGAGGTCAGCCGCGTCATCATCGACGAGGCCAACCACGCCATGGAGCTCATCGTCCCGGACGACCAGCTCAGCCTGGCCATTGGCCGCCGCGGTCAGAACGTGCGCCTGGCCGCCCAGCTGACGGGCTGGAAGCTCGACATCAACAGCGAGAGCCGGGTGCGGGAGCTGCGCGAGTTCGCCAACCGCTCGCTGGGCTCGCTGCCTGGCATCAACGAGATGCTGGTGGAGACGCTCTACGCGCACGGCTTCCGTCAGGCCCGGGACATCGCCGAGGCCAACGCGGAGCTGCTGGCGCAGCTGCCCGGCATCGACCCGGCCCGCATCCCCTCCATGCAGGAAGCCGCCCGGACCCGGATGGTCGAGGATCAGGCGGAACTGTCGCGCATGGATTATGAAAGGGAGCAGGCCCGCATCGCGGAGGCTCGGCGGCATCCGGACGAGCTCAGCCAGCCCGAGCGCATGGCGCGCGTGCGTGGCGTCGGTGAGAAGACCATCGAGCAGCTCATCCTCGCCGGGTACCGCTCGGTGGAGGACATCGCCAACGAGAAGGACTTGGCGAAGTTGGGCGATGTTCCGGGTGTAGGTATCAAGAAGGCCCGCCAGCTGAAGAGCGCGGCGGAAAACTATCTGGTGGAGGAAGCCAAGCTGCGCGCGGAGCTGAATGCCGAGCGCGGCGCCATGACGGCGACACTTGAGGGTGGCGCGGAAGCCACCAAGTCGCCGTAAGCTAAGCGAGCAAGGGAGGGGACGTGCGGCGCCCGGCTGGCCGGCCCAGGCCGGAAGTTCAGAACGCGGGGTCAGGTCCGGTCCGGACGTGCGTCGGATGCGGGTCGCGGCGACTACAGGCGGAACTTACCCGGTTCGTGATAGTGCCCGGAGGCGCCATCGAGGTCGACAGGAAGAGGCGGCTGCCAGGACGGGGCGCCTACCTGTGCGGTGCCGGTTGTCTGACGGCAGCGCTGAAGCGGAAGGCGTTTGGTAGGGCCTTTCGCGGAAAGGCGGGCCAGGTTGACCCGTCGCAGCTCGGACAGGCATGGGAGCAGGGGGACGGTGAGCGGAGGGGTGCGGGGGGGAGTGGGTGTTAGTCACCACTCGCACACATTTTCGGGTTTGGACTAGGGTGCTGCGCCCCGGAGTCGGCGGAGCAGAAGGCCATCAAGGGCAATATGTCGAAGAAGCGCGTCCACGAAATCGCCAAGGAACTCAAGAGCCACGGGATTGAGCTCGACAACAAGGAGGTCGTCACCGAGCTGTCGAGCCTCGGTTACGACGTCAAGAGCCACTCGTCGTCTCTCGATGACGACCAGGCGACCGCTGCCGTCCAGAAGATTCTGGACAAGCGCAAGCCGAAGCAGGCCACGCCGCCCGTGACGGCGAAGGGCTTCGTCGTGCGCCGCAAGGTGGGTCCGCCCGCCGGTGCGACCGCGGACAGCGGGGCCGAGGCTTCACAGGCCGCCGAACCCGCCTATGAGCCGCCGTCGGCGCCCGAGCCCGCTACGTTCGCCGCCGAGGAGCCGGTGCATACGGCTCCGCCCGTCGAAGCGCCCCGTGCGCCCGTCGAGGCGCCGAGCGCACCGGAGCCCCAGCGTGTCGAGGCCCCGGTCGCCGCCGCGGCGGAGCCGTCGGCTCCCACTGCTGTCACGTCTACGCCCCCCGCGCAGGTTGCCGAGGCCCCCAAGGCCCCTGCCGCCGCCGAGGTGGCTTCACCCCCGCCCGCCGCCGAGGCCCCTCAGGCCCCGGTGGAGGCTCCCCGCGCTGCCGTGCAGGCTCCCGCCGCCGCGCAGCCTCGTCCCTCTGTTCAGGAGAGCACCACCTTGCCCCAACCCCCCCCACGCTCACCGGTACCGCCGGCAGTCCGGACGTCTTCGAGCACTCCTTCGTCCGCGACCGTCGTCTCCCGGGGCCCCGCGCCTGGCTACCAGCAGCGTGGTGGGCCCGGTGGTGGTCGTCCGGGTGGCCCGGGTGGTCCGGGCGGTCGTCCCGGTGGTCCGGGCGGCCGTCCCGGTGGTCCGGGCGGCCCGGGTGGTCGTCCCGGTGGTCCGGGCGGCCCGGGTGGTCGTCCCGGTGGTCCGGGTGGTCGTCCGTCCTACCAGGGACCGGGCTCCTATCAAGGCGCCGGGCGTCCCGGTCAGGGACCGGTGCGTCCGACCTCGGCGCCCGGCACGGGGGTGCAGGCCTCGGCCTCGGCCTCTCCGACGCCGCAGGGCCCCACGATCATGGTCGGCGGCGTTCCGCACGCCCAGGTGTCGCCCACGGGCACAGCCCGTCCCACGGCGACCCAGGCCGTCGTCATCTCGCGCCCGCTCATCCAGGTGCGCCGCGTGACGCCCACGGCCGGTCAGGCCAAGCAGTACCCCATGGCGCCGGGCCGCACGGGCATCCCCGAGCGGCGTGAGTACAAGGTGGTCCCGGACCACCTGGGCCGTGGCCGCGAGCTGGTGGACGTCTCCAAGAACAAGGAGCGTGGCCAGCGCAAGCGCACCAGCGGTGATACGCAGAGCGTGTCCAAGCAGGAACTGACGGACATGGTCTGGGGCCGCGTCACCATCCCCATCCGTGGCAAGAAGCGCAAGCCCACGAAGAAGGGCGCCAAGACGCAGATCACCCAGATGGCCGAGGAGAAGAAGGTCATCAAGCTGCAGGAGGGCATCTCCGTGTCCGACCTGGGCCAGCGCATGGGTGTGCGCAGCGCCGAGCTCATCAAGAAGCTGATGGGCCTGGGGAAGATGGCCACCGCGAACCAGCTGGTGGACGCGGACACGGCGGAGATGATCGCCGGCGACTACGGCTGGAAGATCGACCGCGTGGGCTTCGAGGTGGAGGACTACCTGCCCGAGGTGGAGGCCCGTCCCGAGGACGAGCGTCCCCGTCCGCCGGTCGTCGCCATCATGGGCCACGTCGACCACGGCAAGACGAGCCTCCTGGACGCCATCCGGAAGGCCAGCGTTGCCCAGGGTGAGGCCGGTGGCATCACCCAGCACATCGGCGCTTACAGCATCAGCACCGCGCGCGGTGACGTGACGTTCCTGGACACGCCGGGCCACGAGGCCTTCACGTCCATGCGTGCCCGTGGCGCCGACGTGACGGACATCGTGGTGCTGGTGGTGGCCTCGGACGACGGCGTGATGCCCCAGACGGTGGAGGCCATCAAGCACGCGAAGGCGGCGGAGGTGCCCATCGTCGTCGCCATCAACAAGATGGACCTGCCGGCCGCGAACCTGGACCGCGTGAAGAAGGACCTGGCCACCCACGAGCTCGTGCCGGAAGAGTGGGGCGGGGACACCATCATGGTGCCCGTCTCCGCGAAGACGAAGGAGAACCTGGAGCTCCTGCTGGAGAACCTGGCCCTCCAGGCCGAGGTGCTCGAGCTGACCTCCAACCCGAGCCGTCCGTCGGTGGGCGCCATCATCGAGGCCAAGCTGGACCGCGGCCGTGGCCCCGTCGCCACGGTGCTGGTGCAGGAAGGCACGCTGAAGCTGGGTGACGCCGTCGTCACCGGCTCGCACTACGGCCGCGTCCGCGCGATGACGAACAGCCGCGGCGAGCAGGTGAAGGAAGTGAAGCCGGGCTACTGCGCCGAGGTCGTCGGTCTGTCCGGCGTGCCGGGCGCGGGTGACGCCATCAACGTGGTGGCGGACGAGAAGGCGGCCAAGCAGATCGCCGAGCACCGCAACATGAAGGAGCGGCAGACCGAGCTGTCCAAGGTCAGCCGCGAGTCCCTGGAGCAGCTGTTCGCCAAGACGAAGGCGGGCGGTGGTCCCAAGGAGCTGCGCGTCGTCATCAAGGCGGACGTGCAGGGCTCGGCCGAGGCCGTCAGGCAGGCCGTCCAGAAGCTCTCCACCCACAAGGTCAAGGTGGAGGTGGTCCACTCCGGTGTGGGCGCCATCACCGAGGGCGACGTGATGCGGGCGGCGGCCTCCAAGGGCGTCGTGCTGGGCTTCAACGTCAACCCGGAGTCCGGAGCGGAGGCCGCGGCCAAGGCCCAGGAAGTGGTGCTCAAGAGCTACTCCATCATCTACGAGCTCATCGACGGGGTTCGTACGGAGATGGAAGGCCTGCTGGAGCCCATCCGCACCGAGCGGAAGCTGGGTCGTGCGGAGGTGCGCAACACCTTCAACGTGCCGCGTCTGGGCACCATCGCCGGTGCGGCGGTGCTGGATGGCGTCATGAAGCGCGGCGCCTTCGTCCGCCTCATGCGCGAGAACAAGCAGCTGTTCTCCGGGAAGATGGCGTCGCTGCGGCGCTTCAAGGACGACGTCAAGGAAGTCGCTCAGGGCTTCGAGTGCGGTATCGGCATCGAGAGCTTCAACGACCTCAAGCCCGGTGACATCATCGAGGCGTACGAGATCGAAGAGACTCGGCAGAGCCTCACCTAGTTGCAGGAGAGCCCCGGCGCCTCCCTGAAACCCTGGGAAGACCCCATCTTCCCAGGGTGCTGATGCCCGGGTTGCCACCGCCTTCGGGCGTGGCCACCCGTGGCAAGGGGGACATTCATGTTCGTAGGTGTCGCACGCCTCACCCTGCAGATTCCGGACAGTGGCTCGCTGAAGTCCAAGCGACAGGTGCTCCGCCGGGTGACGGAACGACTCAAGGCCCGCTTCAACGTGGCGGTGGCCGAGGTCGAGGACCAGGATCTCTGGCAGAAGGCGTCACTGGCGCTCGCGGTGGTGGGCAACGAGCGACGCCACGTGGACGAGCAGCTGGAGAAAATCATCCACTCCGTCGAGGAGATGTACGTCGCCCCGCTGTTGTCGCGGGAGACGGAAATCCTCGGCTTCGGGGACCAGCTCTTCGCGAGCGGCCAGGCGGCCTCGCGAGGTTCCTTCTCGGCGCGGGCTGTGGACGAGGACGCGGAGGAGTTGGACCTTTCCCCGGAGCAGGCGGCGGCGCATTCGGAGGCCGCCATTGCCCGCTTCCTGCGCGGCGAGCGCGGCTCGCTCGCGGAGGCGGAGGGGTTGGGAGAGTGGGAAAGCCGCCATGAAGGTGGCATGGATGGCGGCACGGGCCGCCCGTCTCCGTCGAGCGGTGGACGGATGACGTTCGACGAGGCACGGGCTCGGGCCCGTTCCCTGCGCAACCCGCGAGACTGGGAGAAGAAATGACGACGCATTCCCGACCGGAGCGCGTGGGGCAGGAAATCCAGGCGGCCATCGGTGACTTGCTCACCCGGGGCATGCTGAGGGATCCGCGCATCGGCTACATCACGATTACTGGCGTGAAGGTCTCCCCGGACCTTCGCGTGGCCCGTGTCTTCTATTCGATGATGGGCAGCGAGCAGGAGCGGGCGGACACGCAGAAGGGCCTGGAAGCCGCCAAGGGCTTCGTGCGCCGCGAGGTGACGTCCGCCGTCAACCTGCGCGTGTCGCCGGAAATCTTCTTCTCCTTCGACGAATCGGTTGGCGAAGGTGACAAGATTGACCGGCTGCTGCGCGAAGTCCGCAACAAGGAAGGCTGGTAGGTCCAGCTCCGGGCCTCCACGATTGGCGTGCCATGGACGGCGTCCTCGTCATTGACAAGCCCACCGGCCCCACGTCGTTCGACGTGGTCCGTCAGGTGCGTTCGCTGCTTCGCCTGAAGAAGGTGGGCCACACGGGGACGCTGGACCCGCTGGCCACTGGAGTGCTGCCGCTCTGTCTGGGGGAAGCCACCAAGGTCGCGGGCTTCATCACCGAGGGCGACAAGGCCTACGACGCCACGGTGCGTCTGGGCTCGGAGACGGACACCCTGGACGCGGAAGGGCAGGTGACGGCGCAGGCGCCCGTACCGGCCCTGACGCCCGCGCTGATTGAAGCCGCGTTGGCGCGCTTCCGGGGCACCTTCGACCAGGTCCCACCCATGTATTCGGCCGTCAAGGTGGGCGGGAAGCGGCTCTACGAACTGGCTCGTGCGGGCGAGGAAGTGGAGCGCGCCGCCCGCCAGGTGACGGTGTACGAGCTGGTGCTGCGGGACTTCTCCGCCGAGCGCCTGCAGCTGTCGGTGCGCTGCTCCAAGGGCTTCTTCGTGCGCACCCTGGCCCAGGACGTGGGCCGGGCGCTGGGCTGTGGTGCCCACCTGGAGGCGCTGCGGCGCACCGCCAGTGGCCCCTTCTCCCTGGCGCAGGCGCTGCCGCTGGCGGACGTGCCGGAGCTGCTGAAGGAGGGCGCGCTGGCCAGCCGGCTGATGACCATGTCGCATGCGCTGGTGGAGCTGCCGGAGGTGCGGGTGGGCGCCGCTGACGCCAAGCGCGTCTCCCACGGTGTCCCGGTGGAGGTCCCCGCCGGGAAGGTGGGACGGGTGCGCGTCATGGGCCCGGACGACGCGCTGCTGGCGGTGGCCGAAGTGACCGGTGGCCGCCTGCGCTATCTGCGCGTCCTGGTGTAACGCCGGGATTTTTCGCGGGGTTGTGGCTGTACGTCTTCTCACTGTCCCGGACTTTCCGGGGCTGGCGGGCAGGCGTCGAAGGTTGACCCCACGGGGGGTGAAGCTTATAAGCCCCCCGCTCGTTAGACGGATGCACCCGGTCTGTACCCCTCCGCGGACCGTGGTGACGCGAGCAGCAACCTCCACCGGAGCGGGCAAGGAAGAGTCTCATGTCGCTGCACCAGGAGCGTAAGTCGGAGCTGGTGTCGAAGTTCCGGACCCACGAGTCGGACACGGGTTCCCCCGAGGTCCAGGTGGCGCTGCTGTCCGAGCGCATCACCATGCTCACCGAGCACTTCAAGACGCACAAGAAGGACCACCACTCCCGCCGCGGTCTGCTGAAGCTGGTCGGTCAGCGCCGCCGCCTGCTGGACTACCTGAAGTCCAAGGACGTCGCGCGGTACAAGAAGCTCATCGACGGCCTCGGCATCCGCAAGTAGGCAGTTGAGCAGGACCCGGGGCGCTGGCGGAAACCAGCGCCCCGCGCGTTTAGGACATAGGCAGTAAGGCAGTGACGTGAAGCAGTCGAAGCGCGGTGGGTGGAGGCGGGCAAGGGAGTGGTGGCTGCGGAGGTTTTGGTTTCCGTTCGGATGGGCTGACCGCGGTCGGCCCCTGCGACCAGGGATCAAAAGTTCCGAGACATCCCTCCGGCGCTCCGCAAGCGCCCTCCGCAGTACATGCTGGCGGTTGCCTCAACTGGCGCCTGTCCCAGGCCCTGGTGACCGCTCAAACACCCCGAGGGCCCTCCCGGGGTGCCGGGTCCATTTCTCGGACCGGGTGCGCGCGGTGGGGTCTTCGCCCTGAAGGATCCAGAGGCACGGACATGTTGAAGAAGAGCGTCAAGATTGGCGAGAGCGAGCTGAGCATTGAAGTGGGTCGTCTGGCGAAGCAGGCCGACGGTTCAGTGGTGGTTCGCTATGGCGACACCATGCTGCTGGTGACGGCGGTGAGCGCCCGGGAGAAGAAGGACATCGACTTCCTCCCCCTGACGGTGGAGTACCAGGAGAAGCTGTATTCGGCCGGCCGCATCCCCGGCAGCTACTTCAAGCGCGAGGGCCGTCTCACGGAGAAGGAGACGCTGGCCAGCCGCCTGGTCGACCGCTCCTGCCGCCCGCTGTTCCCCGAAGGCTACGCGTACGAGACGCAGGTCATCGCCAGCGTCATCTCCTCCGACCCGGAGAACGAGGGTGACATCCACGGCATCACCGGCGCCTCCGCGGCGCTGTGGGTGTCGGACATCCCGTTCGACGGCCCCATCGCCGGCATCCGCGTGGGCCGCGTCGGCGGTCAGCTGGTGGCCAACCCCACCGCGAAGCAGCGTGAGCAGAGCGACCTGGACCTGGTCATGGCGGTGAGCCGCAAGGCCATCGTCATGGTGGAAGGTGGCGCGGAGGAGGTCTCCGAGGCCGACATGGTCGCGGCGCTCGACTTCGGCTTCACCGCGGCGCAGCCCGCGCTGGACCTGCAGGACGAGCTGCGGCGCGAGCTGAACAAGCAGGTCCGCTCCTTCGACAAGCCCGCCGCCGTGGACGAGGGCCTGCGCGCCAAGGTGCGTGAGCTGGCCATGGACGGCATCAAGGCGGGCTACGGCATCAAGGAGAAGGGCGCGCGTTACGAGTCGCTCGGCAAGACGAAGAAGGAGACGCTCGCCAAGCTCAAGGAGCAGCTGGGCGACGGCTACACCCCGCTGGTGGAGAAGCACGCCAAGTCGGTGGTGGAGGACCTGAAGTACGAGCACATGCGCGAGATGACGGTCAACGGCGGCCGCATCGGCGACCGTGGCCACGACGTGGTCCGTCCGATTACGTGCGAGGTGGGCGTGCTCCCGCGCACCCACGGCAGCGCGGTCTTCACGCGCGGCGAGACGCAGGCGCTCGTGGTCACCACGCTGGGCACCAGCGATGACGAGCAGCGCCTGGAGATGCTGGGCGGCATGGCCTTCAAGCGCTTCATGCTGCACTACAACTTCCCGCCGTTCAGCGTGAACGAGACGAAGCCGCTGCGTGGCCCGGGCCGCCGTGAAGTCGGCCACGGTGCGCTGGCGGAGCGCGCGCTGCGCAACATGGTGCCCAAGAGCGAGTCCTTCCCGTACACGGTGCGCCTGGTGTCGGACATCCTGGAGTCCAACGGCTCCTCGTCCATGGCCTCCGTTTGCGGCGGCACGCTGGCGCTGATGGACGCGGGTGTTCCGCTCAAGGCCCCGGTGGCGGGTATCGCCATGGGGCTGGTGAAGGAGGGCGACAAGATTGCCATCCTCTCCGACATCCTCGGTGACGAGGACCACCTGGGCGACATGGACTTCAAGGTGTGCGGCACCTCGAAGGGCATCACGTCCATCCAGATGGACATCAAGATCACCGGCCTCACGACGGAAATCATGAGCCGCGCGCTGGAGCAGGCGCGTCAGGGCCGCCTCCACATCCTGGGTGAGATGCTCAAGACGCTGGCCGAGTCCCGCAAGGAGATCAGCCAGTACGCGCCGCGCATCACCACCATCCAGATTCGTCCCGAGTTCATCAAGAACGTCATCGGGCCGGGCGGCAAGGTCATCAAGGACATCATCGCCCGCACGGGTGCCGCGATTAACATCGAGGACTCGGGCCGCGTGGACATCGCCAGCGCGAACGGTGATGCCGTGAAGGCCGCCATCGCGATGATTCAGGCGCTGACCCGCGAGGCGGAGATTGGGAAGATCTACACGGGCACGGTGCGCAAGATCGCCGAGTTCGGCGCCTTCGTGGAGCTGTTCCCGGGCACCGACGGCCTCATCCACATCTCCGAGCTGTCCGACAAGCGCGTCAAGAGCGTCTCCGACGTGCTGAACGAGGGCGACGAGGTGCTGGTGAAGGTCGTCAGCATCGACAAGACGGGCAAGATTCGCCTGTCGCGCAAGGAGGCCATGGCGGAGCGCGCCGCGCAGCAGGGCGCCGCCGCCGCGGGTGAGGCCGCCGCGCAGCCGGCGCCCGCGCCCACGCAGCCGGACGCCAAGGCCTAGTGCCCGAAGGCCCGGGCTCCTTCACTGAGAGCCCGGCGCTCATGACGCCCCCTTCCGCCACCGCGCGGGAGGGGGTGTTTTCGTTTCGGGCCGGGGTGGCTTAGACACTTCCAGACGGGCCGTGCGTTGAGGTGCGAGCCCCATCCGCACGGAGGCTGTTTGCCACCTCGACCACCGCCCCCGTCATCGTCCACGCCCTTCCTGGCGGATGTCTCCCGTTTCCTGGGGGCCTTCCGTTGGGCGTTCATGCCGCTGGGCCTGGTCGCGTTGGTGGCGGTGGGGGTGCACTCGGCGGCGGACACGCTGGATGAGCGGTTGCTGGCGCTGGTGGACCGGGTGGACGCTGGCTTCGACGCGCTCGTGGGCCGCTACGCGCTGACGGCGCCTCTGGTGGAGTGGGTGTCGCTGGAGCAGCGCACTCGGATCGCGCGCTTCCTCGCGCTCGCGTGGGAGCTGGCCGCGGACGTGGTGCTGGCGTTGCCCGCGCTGGGCTACCGGGAGTCCGCGGCACCGGTTCCAGCGGAGGCGTGGCGCGCGGTGATGGAGCCCCAGAAGGCCGCGCGTCCGACGTGGCGGCAGCTGTGGTCGCGGTGTCTGCGCAAGCCCACGCCCATGCGGTGGCTACGGCCTCTGGCGACGGCGGCCGTGGTGCTGGCGGGCGCGTGCGCGGTGGCCAAGCTCATCCAGGGCTCGGTGTACCTCTCCTGGCGTGAGCTCTTCGGGGATGGTGCCGCGGATGTAGCGGCGCGGGCACTGGCGGTGGCCTCGTTGGTGGGCGTCCTGGTTTCGCTCGGGTGGCGCGCGGTGCTGCGCAACCTGCAACACGCGGACGCGGTGTGTGAGGAAGCCGGGGGCAGGGCGGCCTTGCGGCGCGGGCTGCTGGGCTGCGCGGTGGTGGTGCCGCTGGCCGTGGCGGCGGTGGTGGATGCGATGCCCTTGCTGTCTTTCTTCCGGTAGGTGCCCATGTTCCCGCGCCAGGCGAAAGGACTGCTCGACTTCTGCATGGCGACGCTGTGCTTGTGGGCGGCGTACCACCACACGCCCGCGGGCGCGCTGGTGCGCAAGGCCACGGCATGGGCCACGGGGACGCGCAGCAACGCGCGGCCCTTGCTCGCGTACTACGACGGCGTCAGTGGCACCTCGCTGTCGCCGCCACTGATGGCTCCCGACGTGCCCCTGTCTCGGGCCCTCACGGACGCGGAGGCCCTGGCCTGGGGAACCCACCTGGCGCTCAAGGGCGCCCAGGTGCGAGCCCGCCAGCCCGCGCTGGAGCTGGCCGCGGAGCTGGGTGTCCCCGCCGCGTCGCTGTTGGACCCGCAGACGGGGCCGGCGGCCGCGCGCAGCCTGCACACCGCGCTGGCCAAGGACTTTCCAGGAGAGGAGGTCCGGCTCACGGCGCTCTTCGCGGGCCGTGTCCCCGCGCGCTACGCGCTGGAGCGGGTGGAGGCGGAGGGTGGGGCGCCCACGCTGGAGCGCCTGTCGGGCCAGCTCCCGCCGGGCTTCGAGGACGCGTCCGTGGGCGCCGCACAGGCCCTGGCGCTGGCCACCGCCTTCGGGCTCGCGTGGCCTGTTCATGAGAGCGCGCGTGTAACGAGTCCCTTCGGCGAGCGCTTCCACCCAGTGCTGGGGCGCCGGAAGATGCACACCGGTGTGGACCTGGGCGTGCCGGTGGGGACGCCCGTGGTGGCGGTGGCGGATGGCGTCGTCCGGCGTGCCAGCGAGGACGCCGTGAATGGCCGCGTGCTCGTGGTGGACCACGGGCGGGGCGTGACGACGGCGTACTGTCACAACTCGGAGCTGCTGGTGAAGGTGGGACAGCGCGTGAGCCGGGGAGAACTCGTGGCGCACTCGGGCAACACGGGGCGCTCCACCGGTCCCCACCTGCACTACCAGCTGGAGCTGGCGGCGCGGCCCATGGACCCGCTGAAGTTCCGCACCGCCTTGCGGTCCGTGGCGAAGGACACCGCGCCCTGAGGGGCTTCACTTCACCGTGCGCACAGCGGCGGACGGCCTGACGGCGCGGCTCATCCGCATCGGAGCGTTCGGCCAGGGTTCACGAGGGGCCGACGCGCGCGGTTGTCACGCCGCCGTGGCACGAAGCGGCGGCAGCTGTGTTAGTCCCAGCGCATGTCTTCCCCCCTCACGGTGAAGGTGCGCCGCGTGCGCACCCATGCGGAGCCCCTGCCACTTCCCCGCTACGAAACGGCACAGGCCGCGGGCCTGGACCTGCGCGCGGACATCGAAGGGGAGCGGGTGCTGGGGCCCCTGGAGCGGCTGGCGGTGCCCACCGGGCTCGCGCTCGCGCTACCCGCTGGGTACGAAGGGCAGGTGCGTCCGCGCTCGGGCCTGGCGCTGCGGCATGGCGTCACCCTCCTCAACTCGCCGGGGACGGTGGACGCGGACTACCGGGGAGAGGTGCAGGTCATCCTCGTCAACCTCTCCAATGAGCCCTTCACCCTGCGCCGGGGCGACCGCGTGGCCCAGCTGGTGGTGGCCGCCGTGCCGCCGGTCTCCCTCCTGGAGGTGGAGCTACTGGAGGAAACCTCCCGGGGTGGAAATGGCTTCGGGTCCACGGGACGCTAGTTGCTGACTTCCTCGCTCGGCGTTCCTTGATGACAGGGGAGCGTGCAGAATAAGAGGCTGGGCCTTCCCCCGAGGTGGCCCCCCGACTGCCTCCTGGAGTACGCCAGCTTTGCTCTGCTACCGCTGCGGCAGCCTCGTTCCTGCCTCCCAAGACACCTGTCCCACCTGTGGGCTGAAGCACGATGCCTCGGCGCGTCCTCCCGCCGGGGCGGCTCGCCGGCGCGGCGCGGACGGCGCACCCTACAAGCCAGGGGACGTCGTCGCCGGCCGCTACGCCATCCAGGAAGTGGTGGGCTCCGGGCCCATGGGCTTCGTCTTCCGAGCCCAGGACGAGGAGATTGACGTCGAAGTGGCGCTCAAGGCCGTGCACCCGCGCCTGGTGCAGCAGCCCGAGGAGCGCATGCAGTTCGCGCTGTCCATGCGCGTGGCCAAGAAGCTCAACCATCCGAACCTCCTGCGCGTGTACGAGGAGGGCGTGGATGGGGACCGGCCCTTCATCACCATGCAGCTGCTGGAGGGCATGACGCTGCGCCGGATGATGGAGCAGCGCACCGCGCGGGGGCAGCTCTTCTCGCTGAAGGAAGTGGAGCCGCTGCTGTCGCAGATGGCGGCCGCCCTGGATGCGGCGCATCGCTTCGGACCGCACTCCGACCTCAAGCCGGAGAACGTCATCGTCCTGCCGGACCTGCTCAAGGTGACGGACTACGGCCTGGGGCTGGCCGTGCCACACCTGCCCTTCGTGCAGGCCCAGAAGGGGCAACGCGCGGACGTCTACATCGCGCCGGAGTACGTGGGCGGGGGCGAGCTGGACACGCGCATGGACGTGTACTCGCTCGCGGCCATCGTGGGGGAGATGCTCACCGGGCTCGTGCCCGAGGACGGCGTCATTCCTGGCCTGACGATGCACCACTCGGACCTGCCGACCTCCATCGAGGCGCTGTACCGGCGCGCGCTCAACTTCAACCCGCTGGCCCGTCCGAAGACGGCGGGTGAGTTCCTCACCGAGTTCTCCAACATCCTGGCGCGCACGCCGGCCGCGGTGGTGTCACGCGCGCGGAGCCTCCCGGCCCCTCCGGGCTCGTCGGCCGCGAACACCGCGAGGCAGGCGGCGAGGCCTCCGCCCCCGGTGCCCACGGGCATGCTCCCGGCCGTGCAGGTGGAGGACCTGCCTCCTCCTCCCGGTGTCGCCGCGCCCAAGCCGCCCGCGCCCATTCCGGACCTGCCGCCGCCGGTGGATGCCACGCAGCCACTGGATGCGGCGTCGCTGGCCGCCATCATGGGCCGAGGCAAGCCCGCGTCCGCGCCCGCGCCGCAGCACCTGACGGAACAGGCGCTGCCCTTCATCGCGCCGCCCGTCGCCGCGAAGGCCGCGCCCTCGGCTCAGGGAAGTGCTTCGCGGCCCGTGTCGTCTCCGCCCGTGTCCTCCCGCTCCGCGCCGGCGCGGAAGGATGCCGAGGACGCCAGTGAGCGTGGCGCCGCGTCCGCGCAGGAGTCCGAGGCCGCGCTGAGCCGCTCCGCCGCGCCCACGCAGGTGGATGCCCCCGCGGTGACGGATGGCCGCTCCAGCGCGATGACCCTGGACGAGGCGCCAGCGGTGCCCGCGCCCCGCCCCGCCCCGCCCACGCTGGACGCCGCGCCCGCGGTGGGCCGCTCCCGGTCGCGTGCTCGCGACGGCGCGCAGGACGAGGCGTCGTCGCGTTCGCGAGAAGGCGGCGCCGAGGACACCGGCAGCCGTGCTCGCGGCCGTGCCTCTGAGGACTCCGGTATTCGCACCCGCCGCCGGGGTTCGGAGGTGTCGGACCCGGGCGCTCGTTCCGGCGCGAAGCGGAGCGAACCGTCGGAAGTCTCCAGTTCCCGCGCCGCGCCTCGCGGAGCGGTGCTCACCAGGTCCGCCACGCGCGCGGCGAAGCCCCAGCGTTCCATGTTGAGGTTGGCGTTGCTCGTCCTCGGCTGCCTGGCGTTGGGCGCGGGCGGGGGCTTCCTGGCCATCAAGTTGCTGCAGAAGTCCGGAGGGCAGGGGAAGGTGCCTGCTGCCGGGCCCGGTGGCGCGTCAGCGCTGGCGGCGCCCGTGGGCGGATGTCCCGCGGGCATGCGGCTGGTGAGTGGCGGGGCCTTCAAGATGGGGCGGAGCGACGACGACGCACTGGCCAGCCCGGACGAGCGCCCCGTCGCGAGCATCCAGGTGTCTTCGTTCTGCGTGGATGAGTACGAATTCCCCAACCGGGCTGGCGCGATGCCGAAGGTGGCCGTGGCCTGGGAAGAGGCGCGGGGAACGTGCGAGCGCGAGGGCAAGCGGCTCTGCACGGAAGAGGAGTGGGAGAAGGCATGCAAGGGGCCCGGCAACTCGCGGTTCCCCTTCGGCGAGGAGCAGGCCGTGGGCGCGTGCAACACCGCGGCGAACCCGGGTGGCCTGGCGGCCTCCGGGCGCTTCGAGCGCTGCAAGTCGGGCTACGCGGTGATGGACCTGGCGGGCAACGCGGCGGAGTGGACGGCTACCCGCGTCGGCGGCCAGGGCTACGCGCTGAAGGGCGGCGCCTTCGAACAGCCGGACCCGGCGTCACGTTGCTCGGCGCGGAGCAACGGCGTGCCCACGGAGCGCTCGAACGCGGTGGGCTTCCGCTGCTGCGCGAGCGTGCGGCAATGAAGGGCCGCGTCGCCGCGCTCCTCGTCGCGCTGCTGCCGACGGTGGCCGTGGCGCAGCAACCAGCCCGTCCCCGCGTGGTGGCGGTGAAGTCCGCCCACCTGGCGCCGTACGCCTCCGTCATCGCCGGCTTCGCGGCGGAGGCCCGGGCCGAGGTGCAGGAGGTCATGCTGGACGAAAGCGCGGGCGCGGCCGCGCGGCTCTTCAAGAAACTGGCGGCGCAGAAGCCCGCGCTGGTGCTGGCCCTGGGGCCCCTGGCCGCCAACGCCGCGCGGCGCTCGCTGGGCGAGGACGTGCCCGTCCTCTTCGCCATGGTGCCCTACTACGAGAAGTACGGCCTGGATGGCGCCAACGTCACCGGCATCTCCCTCACCAGCGACATGGGGCCGGAGCTGGAGGCGCTGAAGGCCGTGTCGCCGAAGGTGAAGCGCGTGGGCATCCTGCATGACCCGCGGTTCTCCGCGGGGACGGTGACGCAGGCCCGCGCGGCGGCGGCCTCGAGGGGCATGTCCATCCTCCCGCTGGAATTGGAGGCGGGGGGCCGGGCGGAGAAGGCGTTGGACGGCGCGGTGGGCAAGGTGGACGCGCTGCTGATGGTGGCGGACAAGACAGTGGGCAACGCGGCGGTCGTCCAGGCGCTCATCGCCTTCGCAACGGCGCACCGGGTGCCGCTGGCCGCGTTGACGCCCAGCCAGGTGAAGGAAGGGGCCACGCTGGCGCTCTCGCCCAGTCCCACGGCCATTGGCCAGCAGGCCGGGCGGCTGGCCAACCGCATCATCCACGAGAAGGTGAATCCAGGAGCGCTGGCGGTGGTTCAGCCTGAGGGGCTGGACTTGTCTCTCAATCTCACCGCCGCCAGGAAGTTGGGTCCGTCCTCCGACGCCGTGCTGGAACTCCTCCGGCTCGCGGCGCGGCGGGACTTTGCCGTGAAGGTCTACGAGTGATTCCGCGATACAGCCGTCAGGAGATGTCCTCCCTCTGGTCCGACGAGGCCCGTTACAGCCGTTGGCGCGACGTGGAGCTCGCCGCCCTGGAGGGCATGGTGGAAGCCGGGCTGGCGCCCCGCGAGGCGCTGCAGGACTGCCTGGCTCGCGCCGGAGACTTCACGTCCCAGGACGCGGCGAAAATCGAGGAGATTGAGCGCACCACCAAGCACGACGTCATCGCCTTCCTCACCTTCATGGAGGAGCGGGTGGGGCCCAGCGCGCGCTGGCTGCACCTGGGCATGACGTCGTCGGACGTGCTGGACACGTCGCTGGCGCTCACCCTGCGCGACGCGCTGGACCTCATCCTGAAGGACGTGGACCGCGTCATGGCCGCGGTGGAGAAGCGCGCCTTCGAGCACAAGCACACGCTGCAGATGGGCCGCAGCCACGGCATCCACGCGGAGCCCATCACCTTCGGCCACAAGCTGGCCATCTGGTACGACGAGCTGCGCCGGGCCCGCACGCGCCTGGAGCACGCGCGTGAGAGCATCGCCGTGGGGAAGATTTCCGGCGCGGTGGGCACCTTCGCGCATCTGCCGCCTGCGGTGGAGGAGCACGTCTGTCGCAAGCTGGGCCTCAAGCCCGCGCCTGCCTCCAGCCAGGTGGTGCAGCGGGACAGGCACGCGGAGTTCTTCACCGCGCTGGCGCTGCTGGGCTCGAGCATCGAGAAGTTCGCCGTGGAGATTCGCCACCTCCAGCGCACCGAGGTGCGTGAGGCGGAGGAGCCCTTCACCGCGGGGCAGAAGGGCTCCAGCGCCATGCCACACAAGCGCAACCCGATTCTGTCGGAGAACCTCACCGGCCTGGCGCGCCTGCTGCGCGGCTACGCGGTGAGCGCCATGGAGGACGTGGCGCTGTGGCACGAGCGGGACATCTCCCACTCCTCCGTGGAGCGCGTCATCGGCCCGGACGCCACCATCCTCGCGGACTTCATGCTCATCCGCTTCGCGCGGCTGATGGAGGACCTGCGCGTCTACCCGGAGCAGATGAAGAAGAACCTGGACCTGCTGGGCGGCGTCGTGAACTCGCAGCGCCTCCTGTTGGAGCTGGCGCGCAAGGGCATGGACCGGCAGGCCGCGTACGTCATCGTCCAGCGCAACGCGATGAAGCTGTACGAGGAAGGACTCGACTTCCGGCAGGCCCTGCTCGCGGACGAGGACCTGCGGAAGATGATGACGCCCGAGGAGATTTCCGACTGCTTCTCCCCGGGCTACCACACGCGCCACATGGACGACGTCTTCCAGCGCGTGTTCGGCCGGAGCGCGTAGGCGCCCCGTGCCGGTGATGGAGGAGGGCTACTTCAGGTAGCCCTTCTCGCGCAGGTTGCGCTCGATGCGGGCCTTCACGTCGCCCGGCTCCAGCGTCAGCGTGGTGCCGGTGATGTGCTCGTAGGCCGCCACGTACTTCGCGGCCAGGTCCACGCGCACGTCGTCAGGGATGGGCGGCGGCGTGCCCTGGCCGGAGAAGTTCCGCTCGCGGATGAGCCACTGGCGGATGTTCTCCTTGTCCAGCATGCGCTGGTCCTCGCCCTTCGCGAAGCGCGCCTCGTACTCGTCGGCCACCCAGTAGCGGCTCGAGTCCGGGGTGTGCATCTCGTCGATGACGTAGAGCGTGTCGCCCACCTTGCCGAACTCGTACTTGGTATCCACGAGGATGAGGCCGCGTGAGCGCGCCCACTTCTGGCCCTCCGCGAAGAGGCCCAGCGCGGCCTCGGAGATGCGCGCCCAGTCACGAGGCGTGGCCAGCCCGCGCGCCAGAATCTCCTTCTCGGAGATGGGCTCGTCATGCAGGCCGTACTCCGCCTTGGTGGACGGGGTGATGATGGGGGCGGGGAAGGCCTCGTCCTTGCGCAGGCCGTCCGGGAAGGGCAGCCCGTAGGTGGTGTGCGCGCCCTTCTGGTAGTCGCGCCACAAGCTCCCGGTGAGGTAGCCGCGCACCACCACTTCCACGGCGAAGGGCTGACAGGCGCGTGCCACGGTGACGTTGGCGTCGGGCACGTCCAGCACGTGGTTGGGGACGATGTGCTTCGTGCGCTCGAACCAGAACGCGGCCAACCGGTTGAGCACCTCGCCCTTGAAGGGGATGGTGGTGAGGATGTGGTCGAACGCGGACAGACGGTCCGTCGTCACCAGGATGAGCCGGTCATCCTGGCGGTACGTTTCGCGAACCTTGCCGCGGTAGTGCTGGCCGAGCGCGGGCAGGTCCGTCTGCTGGAGGGTGAGGGGAAGCTGCGCGTGAAGTGCGGAGGTATTCACTGTCGCCTCGCGGCCCCTCTCTCGCGGGAAGGGCGAGAGGCAACGGGGCCTGACTTGAGGCGCGCGACTCTACTGGAGCGAAGCGGGCAGGGAAGAAGGACCGTACGCCGCTGCCAGGTAGAGGAAAGCTGGGTTGATGCGCAGGATTCCGTCCACGTAAGCGACCGCGTACGGCGCGCCCGACGCCCGGTCCACCTGCACCGCGCCGTTCGGCTCGATGCCCCAGTGGGCGAGCAGCGTGCGGGCCACCAGCTCGGCGGCTTCACGCTCGGAGAGGCCCTGGAGGCCCTCGCGGCGGTCATCCGGCCAACGCTCTCCGCCGGACTCGAACACCAACTCCAGTGGAGCACCCGCGTCGGGGGCCTGGAACAGGTCCATCTTCGGGTCGAAGCCTGGCGCGGCGAGCAGCTCGCCCTGACGGCTGACCGGGAAGAGGACCAGGGCCTGCGCCGCCTGCCCGGCCTCGACGACGGACTGCCGGGCCACCTCGCGGTAGAGCTCCAGCCGCGTCGACGGAGACTCGAACTCGAGGAACTCCGGCGGGTTGGTGAGGGCCTGCCGCGCGCTCATCGTTGCACGGACAGGTGCACCGACCTCACCACAGGCGGTGAGGACCGTCACGAGAGAGAGGAGCAACCCAGGGAGCCAGCGACGCATCAATCGGGAATATACCGATCTGCTTCGGGATCAACCAGCTAAACTCAGCGCATGCGGCCAGGGGAGCAGCTTACCGTTGTCCTTCATCAGACGCGTTCAACCGACAACCTCGGCGCCGTGGCCAGAATCATGGCCAACTTCGGGTACTCACGGCTGATTCTGTCCGAGCCGGTGCTGAAGTCCATCGAGGGCGCGGAGCGTCTCGCGGTCAAAAGTGACTTCGTCCTGCGAGGCATGGAGGTGGCGTCCGACCTGGGCGAAGCGCTGAAGGATTGCGTGTACGCGGTGGGCACGACTTCTCGTACCCAGCTCAAGGGACGCACCGTGCTGACGCCGGAGGAGGCCATGCAGCGGCTGGCGGAGGAGAGCGTGCGCGGACGCGTGGCGCTCGTCTTCGGCGGCGAGCAGCGGGGCATGTCCGACGAGGACCTGGCGCGGTGCACGGACGTGCTCGCGATTCCCACGTCGGCGGTGCAGCCGTCCATGAACCTGGCGCAGTCGTCAGCGGTACTGCTGTACCTCTGCCACCGTCAGGGGCTGACGCCCACGGCCGCGGTGGAGGAGGCGCCGGGCGCGAAGCTGGGCACGCTGGGGGCGCTGGCGAAGCGGATGCGGGACGTCATGCTGCGCGCGGAGTTCCTCAACCCGCAGGCGCCGCAGCATGTGCTGAACGAGCTGGAGCAGACGTTGATGCGAGCGCGGCTGACCCAGCGCGAGGCGGAGCTGTGGCTCACGGCCTTCAAGCACCTGGAGCGCGCGGTGACGCGGGGCGCCTCTACCTGAGGAAGAGGCCGCCCCGGCGCCGACGGCGAGTCGCGGTCTACGCCGCGTCCTTCTTGAAGGCCTCGCCGTGGTGCTTCTCGCACAGGCCGCCCTTGAACGTCTTCACGCGGCACTCCGGCTTGGAGCAGGTGCGGTAACGGCTGTGCGGCAGGTCGCCCTGGCGCCACTGCTTGTAGTGGAAGTAGCAGTAGTTCTTGGCGCGGTAGGGGCGCTTGCAGCCCTCCACGGTGCACGCCTTCTTGCCATTGCTCTTGGCGAAACGCGGCCAACTGGTGCGCTTCTGGGTCGTCTGGGCCTCGGCCATTGCGAAACTCTCCTGCGAAACGATGCGAAGTCGCGGCGCCACACCGAGGTGGACCCGCCGCAAGGGTACGGAAAAAGGCGCACTGTCTAGCGCCCATGACACCCGAACGCAAGGAGGCCGGGAAACCAGGGTTCTTCGCGGGCCATCCCAGACTTCAGGGTGCGGGGGCGTCTTGTCCAGAACCCCCCGTCCCAGGGCCTGCTTCCCCCGAGGGCGGAGCCGCCTGGCGGCTCTTCGAGCGAGGCACCGGCGACAGCAGGTCGTCCAGCACCGGCTGAGGGGCTCCCGCGTGCCGCCCGGGCGCGGTGCTGGCCACCGTGGGCAGGGGCGTTTCCTCGGAGGGCATCTCGTCCAGCTTGAGGGTCAGCTTCATCGGGCGCCCCAGCCGGTGGACCTGGAACTTCACGTCACGGCCCACGCCCCGGGCGGCCACCTGCCAGCGCAGTGCATGCGCCCGGCGCACGCTCCGCTGGTCCACCCTGACGATGACGTCGCCCACCTGCAGGCCCGCGCGCTCGGCCGGTCCGCCTTCGACGATGTCCGTCACCACCACCCCGCGGCCGCGCCGCAGGTTGAAGGCCTCCGCCACCTCCGGCGAGAAGTCCTGCACGCTCATGCCCAGCCACCCGCGGCGCACGCGGCCGTGGGCCTGGAGGTGCGGAATCACCGTCTTCGCGATGTCGATGGGGATGGCGAAGCCGATGCCCTGGCCCGCCACGTTGACCGCGTTGGCCACCGCCACCACGTCCCCGTGCAGGTCCAGCACCGGCCCGCCGGAGTTGCCCGGGTTGATGGAGGCGTCCATCTGCATGTAGTCGAAGTCGCCGTCGCGCCCGTTGGGCGTCACGTCCGTGCGGCCCATGTAGCTGACCACGCCCACCGTCACCGAGTGCGTCAGCCCGAACGGGTTGCCGATGACGACAATCCAGTCCGCCGAACGCACGTGCGACGCGGAGGCCAGCTTCAGCACGGGCAGCTTGCGGGGCGCGGCGATTTTCAGCAGCGCGCAGTCGGTGCGGGCGTCCTCGCCCACGACGATGGCCTCGAACTCCTCCACGTAGCCGCGCGGGTGCAGGACGGAGACGATGACCTCCACCGCGCCTTCCACCACGTGCGCGCTGGTGAGGATGTAGCCGTCCGGATGGATGATGAAGCCGGAGCCGATGCCCTTCTGCGCTTCTTCTCCAGCGGCGACGGCCTGCACGTCGGCGGCCTGCTGTGTGGTGATGGACACCACGGAGGGCATGGCCCGCCGGGCGACGTCGCTCAGCGTGGAGCGTTGCTTCTGGAGGGCGCGGTTCTGTGACTCCACCCACAACCGATTCCGCTCGCGGCCGGTGGCTTGTGCTGGCAGCACCAGCGCGCACACCAGCGCGGCGAACAGGATGACACTCTTGCCTCGCGCCCTGCCCATGGCCCCGCCTCCACCCCGACCATCCGCCTCCCGTGCAACCTAAGGAGGAGGGAAGGCCAGGGGAAGCGGGCCCGGAGGCGGACTACTTCTTCTGCGCGATGATGCGGTTCACCGCTGCACGGTCCTCGGCGCTGATGCGCTCACGAGGCGACGAATCCTTGTTTCCGGCGACGGCGTCCTTGGCGTCCTCGTACGCGTCCTCCAGCCCGTCCTTGAGCCGATCAACCGCGGACGGGTTCACCGAGCGGCTCCACGCCCGCTCCATGTGGTTCAAGGGCGTGCGGCCATCCACCTTGCCCGAAGCCAGGAAGACGCCGAGCCCCACCGCACAGCACGTCCAGATGATGAACTTCAATGCGTTCACGCTCACAGCCTCCTACCTCTTCGTACACCAAGGAGGAGGGCGTGGCCAGTTTCCGACCGCGGCGGTGTCCAATGCGCTGACAGCGCGGGGTGGGGCCTTTAATGTCCGCGCGCTTGCAACCCGAAGAACTCTTTCAGGCGGCCCGTGAGCGGGCCGCGCAGCTGGACGTAGGGCGTGGCGACGCGGCGGTGGAGCGGGTGCGCGCGGCGGCCTCGGCCCTCTTCGTCCGTATCCCCGAACCGCCGGTGTACCGCCGCGCGGAGGACCCTTCCCGCAAGGCCGCCCAGGCCCTTCTCCCCGAAGTCGAGCGGGTGTTGGCGGAGGCGCTGGCCGCGGGACGTGATGTCTCGGCGGTGGCTCCGCTGGAGAAGCTGGTGGCCGCGCTGCTGGCCCACGGCGAGGCGCTCTGCCACACGGCGGCCGGACGGCTGGAGGCCGCGGAGACGGCCTGGCGCCGGGCGCAGGAACTGGAGCGCGCCGCGCACCCGACGCGCCACCTGGTGACGTCGCCGCCGCGTCCGCCGCCGGTGTTCGACAAGGGCTCGCGTGTGTCGCGTTATGACCCGCGGCCCGCGCCCCAGGCGAGCGTGAAGCTGGTGTGCCCGAACATGGGCTGCAAGCGGGTGGGGGACTACGCGTTCCTCACCAGCCACGCCTACAACCGCTTCATCTGTCCGGTCTGCCGCACGCCCTTCCTGGCGTACTTCGGTGAGCTGCGCGGACTGGAGGTGGAGGTCGGCCGCAGCTCCAAGCGGTACTTCTTCACGGTGGACGAGGTCGGCACCACGGGCAGCACGCGCATCGAGTTCGAGGAGGCCAGCGGCCAGGAGTTCCCCTCCGCGCGGCGTGACTTGCTGGCGTTCGTCTACACGGAGGCGCGCGAGCTGAAGGCGGTGGTGAACCTCACCAACCAGCGGCTCATGTGGGTGAGCCCGGCGTCCTCGTGCTTCGTGGCCACGGTGGCGTTCGGCGAGGGCGCGCCGGAGCTCGTGGCCTTCCGCGCCTACCGCGACGACGTGCTGCGGAAGAGCGCGCCGGGCCGGGTGTTCATCCGGGGCTATTATCGGTGGGGCCCTGACGTGGCGGCGTGGGTGTCGCGGCGGCCGGTGGCCCGTGAGGGTGTGCGGTGGGTGCTGCGGCGGGTGCATGGCCGCCTGACCAGGAGTGGATTCGAGTGACGGATAGCATCGGGGCTCCGCCTCCGGCCCCGAAAAAGGCGGGCGGCGGAACGAAGTTGGTACTGGGACTGCTGGGGGCGCTCGGCGTGGGCGGCGTGGTGTACCTGGGCGTGCTGGAAGCGCAGCGGGCCCGGCTGGTGCCGGATGGGACGACCGCGCCGACCATGGAGATGGCGCGCCATGGCGGCGGGACGATGAAGCTGGAGGACCTGAAGGGCCAGGTGGTGATGCTGGACTTCTGGGCCACCTGGTGCCCGCCGTGCCGTGAGGAGATGCCGGCGCTGGTGAAGCTGGCCAAGGAGTACGAGCCGCAGGGGCTCGTCTTCGTGGCGGCCAGCCGGGATGACGGCGACAGCGCGCCCAAACTGGTGGAGGCCTTCATGCGCAACCACCTGCCGGAACTGGCGCCGTACGTGGTGTACGCGGACGACAACGTGGCGCGGGCCTTCCAGGTCAGCGCGCTGCCGACACTCTACTTCCTGGACCGCGACGGCAAGGTGACGGACGCGCAGCGCGGCGCGCTGTCGGAGGACGGCATTCGCCGCCGCATCGAGCGCGCGCTGAAGCAGCCCTGACACGTACGCCTGAAGTGGGGGGACTTTCGACATGTCCTGGTTCCTGACGCTGTCCTTGCTCGCGGCCACGCCGGAGGGCGGCGCCGCGAAGAAGGCGGAGGACGCCGAATCGCTGCGTCTGCGCGCCACGAAGCTCTACCGGGCGAAGAAGCTCGGTGAGGCCTGCCCTCTGTTCGAGCGCGCCGCGAAGCTCGCGCCGGAGCACGGCCCCACGCTGGCGGACCTGGGGCTGTGTCTCCAGAAGCAGGGCCGGCAAGAGCAGGCCCTGGCCGTCTACCTGCGCGCGCTCAAGGCGAGCGGCGCGGACGCCAAGACGCGCGCCAACGTCTACTTCAACCTCGCCGCGTTCCATGACGTGACGCCTGAAGCCCTGACGCTGGAGCACCAGCCCACGCCCCGGGGCCACTATCTGGCCATCCGCGGCGCCGGGCCGTGCGCGGACCTGCCCTCCTCGGAGCCGAGCTGCGGCACCGTGCTGCAGGCGTGCTTCAGCGAATGGACGGCGCCCGTCGAGGCCGTCTACGCGGAGACCCCGCCGATGTTCTACACGGAGACGGGCTTCAACATGCACGTCAACGGGGCCGGAGCGCGGGAGGACGCGTCCACCCCCGCGCGGCGTGGAGAGGCGGGGTACTGCCCCAACGCGCCTTCGCCGGCGGATGGGGGCTCCCCGACGGGGCGGCACTGCCTCTACTGGGCGAGCAACGAGTTGCTTGACGAGTGCCACTACAAGGAACACGTCTGCGAGGCGCAGCGGGAGCCGTGGCTGAAGAACGGAGGCAGCTGCAAGTTCGTCTACGTGAATCCTTGCGAGGGCCGCGTCGCCGTCGCGTGTAGCGGCGCCCGCTTCTCGCCCAAGCAGGTCTGGGTGGGCGAGGTGTTGGTGGCGCCCGTCCGCTGAGTGGGGCGGGCGCCTCACGGGCGCTCCGCCCCTGCTCGCGCGGGCTACTGCTTGCCGTCCTTGCCCGGGGCCGCGTTGGCCGGCGTCGTTCCCGGCGGCGGCTGCTGACCCGCCGGGACAACGGTCTCCTTCTGCTCCGTCTCCACCTCGGCGCGCACGAGCCGGAAGTCGACGCGCCGGTTCTTCGCGCGGCCCAGCGCCGTGTCGTTGGTGGCAATCGGGTTGTCGAAGCCGAAGCCCTTGGAGCTGAGGCGCTTGCGCGCGATGCCCTTGGCCACCAGGTACTCGAGCACGGACTTCGCGCGGCGGTCGGACAGGCCCATGTTGAGGGCGCGCGAGCCGCGGTTGTCGGTGTGGCCTTCGATGAGGACCGGGCCTAGCGCCGGGTTCTTCCGCAGCACCGTCGCCACCTCGTCCAGCAACGGGTACGACTGCTTCTGGATGACGGCGGAGCCCGTCTCGAAGAGCACGTTGCCCTTGATGCGGATGCGGTCGGACTCGACGACGACGTACGGCGGCGAGTCGTACGGGCAGCCGTTGTTCTCCGGCGGACCGAACTGCTCGGGGCAGTCGTCCTCGTTGTCGGGCACCTCGTCGCCGTCGGTGTCCGGGCAGCCGTCGTAGTCCTTCGGGCCGGGCTTGTCCGGGCACTTGTCGAGCTTGTCGGGGATGCCGTCGCCGTCCGCGTCGTTCTCGTCCTCCGGGCAGCCCTTGTTGGACTTGGGGCCCGGCTTGTCGACGCAGGCGTCCTCGCCGTCGACGACGCCGTCTCCGTCCGTGTCGTAGTTCGGGTCCGGGCAGCCCTTGGTGTGCTTGGGGCCCTTCTCGTTGGCGCAGCCATCCTCGCCGTCGGGGATGCCGTCACCGTCGTTGTCCGGGTCGGGGCAACCGTCGCCGTCCTGGAAGCCGTCGATGTCCTCGGGCTCGTTGGGGCAGCGGTCGCGGATGTCGGGCACGCCGTCGCCGTCCGAGTCGATGAACGTCTCGTCGTAGCGCACCGCGAACATCACCCGCAGGGCCTCGCGGCCGTAGCCGCTGGACAGGTGGATGCCGCGGCCGACGTTGAGCTCCATGCCCCAGTTGCCCCAGACCTTGGCGCGGGCGCCCACCAGCGCCTCCCACGGCGTCTTGAGCGTGTCGGCCTGGTCGAAGTTGAAGGGGCGCACCAGCGGGGTGCTCAGGTGCATCTCCGCCACGGCCTCCACGTCCGTGAAGCGGCCCATGTTGGGCAGCTCCGCGATGGCGCCGGCACCCAGCGTCAGCTCGTCATCCACGAGCAGGTTGAGGTACTGCGCATGGGGCCGTAGCCGCACGCCCACGTTGCCGAGCACGCGGATGGGCACGGGGAGGGCGGTGAATCGCTGCTCCATCGCGATGCGAGGCGCCCAGAGCACGCCGCGCTCGCCGGTGAAGCTGGAGGCGCTGCCGGTGGGCAGCCGGACCTCGGCGACGAGCGACACGCCCACTGGGAACGTCTCGCGGTCCAGCAGGTGGACGCGCGGCAGCAGGCGGATGTCGCCCAGCGTGGTGCGGCCCACGCCCGCGGCGCCCGGGAAGTTGGGAGCGTTCAGCGCGTCGCGCAGCAACTGGAAGTTGTCACCCTGGAGCAGCGTGACGGGCAGATCCACCGCCAGCTCCAAGCGCTCATGGAGCTGATAGGCGAACAGCAGGTGCGCATCGAGCCGGTAGGGCAAGAGGTCGCCCAGCTTCTCGTCGCCCAGCTTCAGGGCGAGGATGCGCCAGTTGAAGTCGAACAGGAGCGCCGCGCGGAAGCTGCCCGCGGGCAGCGCGTTGCTCGTTCCTTCCAGCGCGATACCGCTGTGCTGGGCCGCGGTGGCCTTGACGGGAACGGCGTCGAATCCGCGGGCGAACGGGTCGTGGTCGGCGTGCGCAGCCACCGAGGCCAGAAGCAGGCCCAGGACGGCGAGTCGGGTGGCTGAGCCACGCAAGCTGAAGCCTCGCATGTTTCAGGCTCATAGCACCCGACTCCGGGGGGTGGAAGGAAACGACCCACCCCCCGGTACTGCTGATTACAGCCGTGTGTTATTTCTCCATGAACTGCTGCGCGGGGATGACCTGAATGGCCTCCGGGCGCAGGGGCAGCTTGGACGAGGAGATGCTCTGGTCCTGCGTCAGCAGCTCCTCGGGCTTGGGTGACGCGTAGGTGATGGGCGATGGCGCACCGGAGCGCAGCGCCTGGGCGAGCCCCTCCGCGTCCTCGGTGACGAAGGCGAAGTTGAGGGCCTCGGGCTGCACGCGGCGGCGCAGCGCCTCCTGGACGGACTGCGGCGTCATCTTCGACATGGCCTGGCGGTACTGCTCCAGGAAGTCGGGCGTGCCGTAGAAGAGCCCGTCAATGGCGTAGCCCAGCCGGCGCTGGTCCGTCTGCTCCCACAGGCGGGTGTAGCCCTGGAGGAAGCCGCGCATCAGCTCGAATCGCTCCTGGGGGATTCCCTCCTTCACCATCTGGTCCAGGAAGAACACCGCGCCGCGCGTGGCGAACACGCCGTTGGTGGGCACCACGGGGCGAATCCACAGGGACAGGTCCTGCTGGGTGCGCGCGATGTTGGTGCGGTTGTACGTGGTGCCGGGCGACTCGATGAAGTGCTCGGCGTAGGCGTAGTCGCCGTAGTTGAGGCCGCGCTTCTCGCGCAGCTCGGTGAAGAGCACGCCAATGGACTGGCGGTGCTCGCCCAGGTTGGACATGGCGAAGGCCACCGGGAAGAAGTCCGGGTCGCCGCGGCGGATGGTGCTGACGAAGCCCATGCTGACGGCGGTGGAGAGCGTGGGCTTCTGGATGATGACGGTGCGGCCGGCCGTCGTCGGCACGGCGGGCAGCTCTACGCGCGGAGCCCCCTTCGCGGGCAGCGCGGACAGGCGCGAGCTGAGCGCCTGCGCCAGCGCGTCATCCACCGCGCCCGCCAGGCCGATGACGAGCCGGTCCTGCGTGAAGACGTGCTGGGCGTGGGCCTTCACGTCGTCCAGCGTAATCGCCTTCAACCCCTGCACGGTGCCGCCGGTGAAGTGCGCGTAGGGGTGACCCTGGTAGAGCAGGGCGTCCAGCGCGACCTTGCCCAGCGCCTCGTCATTGGCGCTGCGCAGGCCGTTCTCCACGTCGCTGATGGCGTTGGCGCGCAGGCGCTCCAGCTCGGCGGCGTCCAGGCGTGGGGCCAGGAGCACGTCGGTGAAGATGTCCTGGAAGCGCGTCAGGAAGTCCTTGTGGACGCGGCCGGAGAACGTCGTGAACTCCTTGTCCACGAAGACGTCCAGCTCCGCGGCCATGGGGTACAGGGCCTCGAGCAGTTGCGAGGCGGTGAGCTTCTGCGTGCCGCCCTCCGCCATGAGCTGCGCGGTGAGGGCGGTGAGGCCCTCCTTGCCCTTCGGGTCGTCCACGGAGCCGGTGTGGAACACGAGCCGGAACGAGACGATGGGCGAGTCCGGACGCGCCAGGACGACCTGCTCCATGGGCTTGGGCTGGCGCAGCGGCGTCGCGGGCACGGCCTCCGGGCGCGCGGGCCGCGGAGCGGGCTCGGGCGCCGCCGCCTGGGCGGGCACCGCGGGCGGCGGCGCGTTCTCGTCGGGAGGCGGCTTCGGCGTGGTGGCGCAGCCGGCGAGCCCCAGCAGGGCGGTGAGGGACATGAGCGCTCGGGTCTTCATCACTTCGTCCCTCCCTGGGCGTCCGTCTTGGGGGTGAGGCTGAGCAGGATGAGTTTGTTGGCGGTGAGGTAGCGCTTGGTGAAGTCGGAGAGCTGCGCGGGCGTCACCTTGGGCAGGCTCTGCAGGTGGCGCTGGAAGCCGTCGGGCGAGCCCGTGACGCCGGCGTACCAGCCGAGCTGGATGCCCACGTCCCGAGGCGTCTCCAGGGCCATGAGCGCGCCGTAGCGGGCGTGGTCCTGGATGGCCTTGAGCCGCGCGGCGTCCACGCGGCCAGCGGCGAGCCGGCTGACCTCCTGGAGCAGCGTCTTGCGGACGGTGTCGCGGTGGCGCTCGTCCTTGAGGGTGGCGGTGAGGGTGAAGAGGTGCGGGTCGCGGTGCTCGGAGTAGTCGCTGCCAATGGACTCCACGAGCTGCTTGTCCAGGACCAGCGTCTTGTAGGCGGGGCTGGTGGGGCCGGCCAGGTAGTCCACGAGGAGCGTCTGGATGGCGGCGTCGGCCGGGCTGGTTCCGGCGCCGGGCGTGCGCCACGCAATCACCTGCCGAGGCTGCGTGGGCTGAGGCCAGTCGATGTGGGCGGTGCGAGGCCCCTTCTGGGGCGGCTCGGCAGGGACGGAGACCTGGGCGGCCTTGCGGTCCCAGGGGCCGTAGTGCTGACGCACGAGCTCCATGACCTTGGCGTCGTCGAAGTCGCCGATGATGAAGAGCAGGGTGTTGTCGGGCGTGTACCAGCGCTCGAAGAAGGTGCGGCTGTAGTCATAGGCCTGGGGCATCGCCTGGATGTCCTTGTAGAAGCCCATGGTGGTGTGTTGGTACGTGTGGCGGGTGAAGGCCGCGGCGTTGAGCTCCTCCTCCATCTTGAGGAAGGGGGCGGCGGCGTTCTTGTGGTACTCGCCGAGCACGGCGAGCGCCTCCGTCTGGAAGGACGGCTCGCTGTACTCCAGGTTCCGGAAGCGGTCCGCCTCGATTTCGATGAGCTGGGGCAGGCCGGCGGTGGGGCCGTAGGAGTAGTAGAGGGTGATGTCGTCGGTGGTGAAGGCGTTGTCGTCGTAGCCGAAGTTCCCGAGGATGCGCTCGCGGTCGCCTTCCGGGTGCGTCTTCGTGCCCTTGAACATCATGTGCTCGAAGAAGTGGGCGAAGCCGGTGCGGCCGGGTTCCACCTCGTTGCGCGAGCCCACGCGGACCACGGTGACGTAAGCGATGATGCCGCGCGACGGGTAGGGCACGCGGACCACGGTGAGGCCGTTGGGCAGGGTGTCCGTGTGGAGGGTGTACGGGAACGCGTTCGACGCCGGGGCGGGCGCGGCGGCGGCCGGCAGGGCGGTGCCCAGCAGGAGCAGAAGGAGGGGGAGCAGTCGTCTCATTCAGGTGCCTCGTGGCCGGGGCGGAAGAAGCGGGACCCGGCGGGTAGGCGACCCTACGACGGCTGGCTCGGTGGGGGAGGGGCTTGTGCGCGGAGTGTCTACGGCCGTGCGCCCAGGTGTGCCTGAAGTCGTTCAGGAGGATTGACGCGCCCTCGTCAGCGGTTAATGTGAGGAAGACGGGGCGCGGTGAGTGGCCGCGTCACCAGCAGTGAACCTACCGGGGGCGACCTGGTTTCGACGGGGGCAATGAAGTTCGAGACGCGTGCCGAGCTTGTCAGGTAGCTCGTAAATCCAACCGGGCAAAGACACAAAAGCCAACGACAACGTTGAGCTCGCGCTGGCTGCCTAAAAACAGCTCTTAGTGCGCGGTCCCCCCGCCCTCGGCCTGTGGGGTTGGGACAGACCGTCATAATGCAGGCTGGCTGCCGAGGGGGCCTGGACCCGAGGTGGCGAGACCTTTCCAGGACCGGCTCTGAGTATCCCGTCCGTGGGAGCCTCAGGGACGTAGCAAATCGCGGACTACGCACGTAGGGTCGAAGAACGGACGGCTTTCGGACGCGGGTTCGATTCCCGCCGCCTCCACTGAGTGAAGCCCAGCAATCTCAACGGGTTGCTGGGCTTTTTCTTTGTCCTCGTAGCTTCATGTGCCCTCAGTGTGCCCCTGCGGCGTCTCTGGTCGGTTCGGCCTGGAGCTGGGGCGCTGGTTGGTCGAGCTGCTGCACGGCACTCTCCCGGGCCCCCGGCGCGAGGTGGGCGTACCGATTCGTGGTGCTGAGGTCCGCATGGCCCAGTAGCTCCTGAATGACCTTCATCGGAATGCCCCGCATGGCGAGGTGGCTGGCGTAGGTGTGCCGTAGGTCATGCCAGCCGACTTGCCCCACTTCGCGGGTGATGCCTGCCGCCCGGAGGGCTCGACGAAGGGGGGCCTTCATCTTCCCTTCGGTGAGAGGCTGTCCGTCCTCTTGGCAGAAGACATGGCGGCCTCGCAGGTGGCGGTGGGCCTTGAGCGTTTCCACCACCGAAGTCGGGACGTCCACGGTCCGTTCGCGCCCGCCCTTGGGCAAGTCCTCAACGCCCCTCCAGACGGTGCGGCGAACCTGGAGCTTGCGGCGCTGCAAGTCCAGGTCGTTCCACTGGAGCCCGATAAGCTCCCCCTCCCGCAGCCCTGTCTTGATGGCCACGAGAATCAATGGCCGCCACTCCGGTTCGGCTGCATCGATGAGCCGCTCGGCTTCCTCAAAGGTGAGGAAGTCGAAGTCGGGCTTGGGCAACTTCCCGAAGGGCTTCACGTAAGGAGCCTCCCGGATGACCTTCTGCTCGACCGCGACGGCCAGGAGCTTGCTGAGCGATGACAAGACGTTGTTGATGAACTTCTTGCTCAGTGGATTGGGCGTCACGTCCTTGCGCTTTCTGATGGCTGCCTTTGTGGGGGCTGCCTTGCGTGAGCGCGCAGCCGAGGGCTTCTTCTTCATGGCGGCTTTGAAGTCCTCGATTTGCGACGGGCCGATGGCGTCCAGAGCCATTTCTCCGAAGAACGGAATGATGTGGTCTTCCTGGTGCTGCTGTTTGGTGACGACGGTGGAGTGTTTGTCGTTGTTCTCGCTGTAGGTGAGGAAGCGCGGGACGAACTCCCCGAGGGTGAGGATTCGGTCCGGCTCGCTTTGCTTCTCCTTTCCGAAGGTTCCAGTCAGCAGTGCGTGGCGAACCTGACGCTCGTACTCTTCAGCTCCACGGCGGGTGTTGAGTGGAGACGCCTTGCGGATGCGCTCCACACGCCCGTCGGGGTGCTGGTACTTCACGTCTACCCACCACGCCTCCTGCACCTTTCCCTCCTTCGTCTTCCACTTCCGCAGCCTGACGCTCATGGCTTCTTCTCTCCGAGCGCAGGACCGCTGTTACCCGGCATCCAGTTTACCAATGCGCTTCGACGGATGCGGAGGACTCTTCCGAGCCGCACGATGCCGGGCACCTGCCCGAGTCGGATGGACTCATAGAGCGTCTTCCGATTCACGCGCAGGAGTGCTGCGGCTTCTTCCACGGTGAGGAAGTCGGGGGCCCCGGGGAGAGCCACCGCTGCGAGCACAGGGGCTTTGCGACAAGTGCTGTGGCTCATGAAGGTTTCCCCATCAATCGGTCCCGCAGGGATCGCGGCCTCGTAAAGTGGGGATGGGCATTCGAGGTTGATGGTGGGATGGAGTTCGGCGAGGGGAACGGAACGACCTTCGCGTCGTGGCTCGAAGGGGCATCGCTCCTGTTCACGTGCCATGGCGGAAGCCAGCCCCTCGCCTTGTTGTCGCGTTGCTCAACCCAGCCCGCTGCCTTCAACGCGGCCAGGAAGGTCCGTTTCTGTGGGGGGTGCTTCTGTCCGGTGGACTTGCAGAACCCCACCATGGCCACGAAGAGGGCGTCATTTGTGAGCGCTTGAGTTTTTCCGACTCGGGGCCCCATGGTCGTGGTCCAAATCGAGGCGAAGTTGGAGACGTGTGTCGCCCAATTGTAGAGCTGTCGGTCTGGCTCGGGGCTCTCGCTGAGTTCACGGAGGAATTGCTCCGTTACGGGCTCGCTGAGCTGCTGGAGTTCATCGCGGGATGCGTTCGTGTGCGGTCTGCGGACTCGCTTCATGTCCACCGCGCGGGTACTCATCTCGTAGGCGAAGGCGGCCACCTGCCGCATGAACTCTGGGGTGAAGGCGTCATCCGTGCCCGGAGCATGGAGCGACTCCAAGAAATCGCGGTGGGACAGCCCCATGTCCGGGTGGTGGTACTCGGCGGGCTTCGTCCTGTTGTGGAAGACCGTCCATCGCCGGTCGCTCTCCTCCAGTTCGATGGGCTTGGATCGGTTGGTCGCCGCGATGAGCGCGACGCGGTTGACCGCTGGAGTACGGGCAACGCCCTTGCTCTCCAGGAACACCTCGCCATCGGTGATGGTCGCCTTGAGACCGTCGCCCAGTGCCCCACCGCGCTTGTGGTTGTCGAGCAGCTCGTTGGCGAAGACCAACAGCTTCGTGGCGTAGTGGTGGTTATAGGGCTTGGCGAGGTCGTCTTCCCCAATCTGGACGCAGTTCGCGTGGCCGAGTACGTGCGCCAGGATGCGATAGAGCACGTTCTTTCCGGTGCCCGGGGGGCCCTGGAGAAGGACTGCGGTTCCTGGCTTGGAGCCTGGGTTCTGCACCTTGAACGCAATCCAGTTCAGGAGCCAATCGAGCCCGGCTTCATCCTCCGCGAGCCAGAGAAGGACGCGTCGCACGTCGGCCCAGTCCCCCGGCGCTGGGGTGAGCGTTGGTGCCTCCCACGTGTTGACCGCATACGTATCGTCCTCGCGAGGCAACAGCTCGGGGGCGTTGGGGCGGCATTCGAGCCCCATGACTCCGACGCAGAGCTGCGACACGTTGGGTCCTACGGCCAAGGGGCTGGCACCTCTCGGCCACGTGTCGCGTGGGTGGAGAAGCTGGCGCAGTATCAAGTAGTCCTCGGCGGCCTTCTGGGTGAGGAAGTCCGAGCTGAAGGAGCGGCCACCCGGTCGGCGCGACAGGTAGCGCTCCAGAGGGACGACCTTCACCAGGGGAAGGCTCGCAATCTCCGCGCGAGCCGCTTCTCGGTCGGCGTCCGTGGCGGCCTCATTTTCGGGAGGGCGGTTCGGAGTCATGAGGCGCTCCCAGTGCGGTGGTTGGAGGTGGCGGCGAGCAGGATGGTTCTTCGCCACTTGGCGTCTTTCGCCTCGCGATTGGCCTTCTGCTGAAGGTCCCACTGTTGGAGCTTGGCGCGTGCGCCGTCCAGCCCTCGAAGCGCCTCCCCCCAGACGTCGCGGGAGGGTTCCAGCTTACCGAGCGCATCGAGTGAGCGCTGGGCGATGGCGAGCAGGCTCTCCGAGCTTTCTTCCGGTGCGGCAACCCTGGCGAGCATCTCCGTCAGCCGGTTGATGCCAAGGTGGCGCTGGCCGTCGAGCATGAGCACTTCGCTTGCGTCCATCTGCGCGATGACCTGGCAGTAGTCCTTCCGTTTGAAGCGGCGCAGTCGCTTCCGAACGGCCTGGAGGTCCACGGAGGCCGCTCCGGTGACCTGCTGCATGTCGGGGAGCTCGACGTAGCGGGCAAACGGCTGGCGCAGCATGGGGCCAAACATCGCTTCCACGTCGAGCGGTTGGCCTCGGTGATGCTCGGGAGCCGGGCGCGGGGTGGGGTTCGCGGGGTTCCAGCTTGGAAGGTAGTAGAGGCGCGCCACGTCCTTGCAGGACGCATCCGCCTTCAACGCGGCCGTCGCCTGTGCCGCGAGTCCCAAGTAGTCCATGAGGCGCGGCCAGAGGCTGTCGGCCCACCGGCTTGGCGAGCCAACCGCGACGGGCTCACTGAATGGAAGGACGACGCGGTAGCGGATGGGCTTGAAGTGATGCCCGTAGGAGTGGGTCGGGTATGCGAGGAACCAGAGGCCACGCTGGCGAAGGCTCGCGAGCCACGCGTCCAACGCGGCCAGCTCCTCGCAGTCGAAGTCCACGACGGCCAGGGCGACGTGCGAGAAGTTCGCATTGCGCCTGTATGGCGTGGGTGTGGGGTCGCCGCCCTTGCCCTCGTAGAACCCATTGGCGCGAGGTGGGAGAGGCTTGGCGGGGATGACGGCGTGACCGTCCTTCTCCGTGCGAAGCGTCGGGTCCAGGGCGTCCTCGAAGAACTCCGACATGAGGCCATCGATGGACGAGAACTCCCGGACGGAGAGTTGGTCTGGCTGGAAGCGCGAGGGGGTGATGCAGAGAGTCCAAGTCATGGGGCCCGACGCTGGGGAGTTCGATGGATGCACGACGACGGCGCCGTGTTGAACAGGGAGTGGCGACACTTCGCGGGGGTGTGACGGACGCCCCGGCGCTGGGTGTTCCGTCACAGCTCCGTCATGCCCTTTTTCACTCTGTACGTGACGGAGTGACGGAGACCTCTCATTCCTAAGAGAAGAAAGAAGAAGAGGGAGTGGAAACCATCGTCCGTCAGTCACAGCGTCATGGCCTCGGTGGGGTTGGGGACAGCGCGCGCTCATTCGCCCTTCCCGACAAGGCTGTAGGCCCGAGGCACTGCGCCGCGAACGCCGGGCTGGTACTTGGAGAACTCGCGCACCACGCCAGCGGCGACGAGCACCGCGAGACTGCGCCGGATGGCCTGCTCTCCCGCTCCAAGCGCGCCGCACAGCTCCTTCACGGTACGCCCCTGGGGACCTGCGTCGGTGAGTGCTGCGACGATGCGGGGGCGGTACTGCTCAACCTGTTCAATCACGCGTTGGACTCCTCTAGCGATGTCCTGCCCCCGGTAAATGCGTGCGGTTTTTGCGGGTGGCCCACGCGACCATTTCCGGGCCATTTCTCGGCCATGACTGACTGGGGGTGGCCCCAGCTAAATGCGTGTGGATTCCGTGGGTGGCTCGGGTGACTTGCGGAAGGCCCCCCGGCTCGGATTTCCGATGGGTGGCCACTCAGGACCGTGCTCGGAGGTCATCCACGCTGAGAAAATCCCGCAGAAAATCGCCGGGCCCGCCTCCGATGAACAGTTCGGCGCTCCCACCTATGGAATGAACACATGCTGCGTGTGGACCGCGTGCTCCGGAGTTGTTTTGAGGGGTGTGACCCGGCAAATGCGCTGGATTTCTTGTGGGTTGCCGAAGTGCCCTCGCACCAGGACAAACGGAGAAGGGCTGGAAGCCGCGCGCATCCTGGTACGGTCCTGCCATGCCCCATGGAGGTCGCCCGCGCGTGTTCTCGTCACTGGCCCGGCTTGTCCTGCCCCTCGTGTTCCTGGTGGGCCTGACGGCTGCGGCACAGCCCCAGGAGCCCCTCCGCGCGCGGGAGCTGAAGCGGCGGCGGGTGGCGCTCTCGGCGGCCACGTCTGGCAAGCCTGTGGTGCTTCACGTTGCGCCGGGCTACCTCACGACCTTGGAGTTCGACTCCCCTGTGGACCGGGAGGCGGTGGTGCTCGGGGACGCTGGGGGGCAAATCGCGCTGTTCGAGGTCAATGGGCGCAGCATCGTGCTCAAGCCCGCGATGGAGCAGGGGCCCGGGCGAGGTGTGGAGCTGACTGTCCCATTCGCGGACGGCGCGGTCCCCTCCCGTGTCGCGTTCTCGCTCGTCACGCACCCTGCCGAGGTGGACGCGCAGGTGATGGTGTCGCGCCTGCCGCGAACGGCAGATGCGATTCAGGCTGAGTTGGACGAGGTGCGCGCGGCCTGTGCGGCCAAGGATGCCGAGTTGGAGGCGCTCCGTGCTCGTTCTGTGGCGAGCGGTCCGGCTGGGCTGATCCTCGCGGGGCTTCTCGACGTGTCCGGCGTCCGGGCAGGATGGAGCGAGGTGGCGAGCAACGAGGTTGGCAGTCGTCTCTTCCTCGAAGATACAACCTCCTACCGCTCAAGCACGTGGGCCGCGCTTGCTCTTCGGGTGCGCAACACCGGCTCGGAGCCCTGGACGCCTGTGGAGGCTCGGCTCTCCGTGGCTGCGAGAGGTGAACGCATCAACGTGCTCGCGGTGCGCATGAAGGAGCCTCGGATCGAACCGGGTGGGACAGCTCTCGTGGTGGTGGAGACTGGGGCGCCCAACTGGCCGGAAGGCGCGGCGCTCCGGTTGGAGCTGCGCGACAACGACGGGGGGCGGCGCCTTCTCATTCCTCGACTCCCGTTCTAGAACCGCCTTCCATGTTGATCGGGTTGAGTCCGGCACACCTGCAACCTGGGCAGACGGTGGACGGCTGGCGCGTCGTGAAGCCGCTGGGCGCGGGGAGCTTCGGCGCCGTCTACCTCGTGGAGAAAGAGGGCCACCACTTCGCGATGAAGATGGCCATGCACCGGGCCAGTAGTGGAGACGCTGAACAGGCCGACGCGCGTCTGCTGCGGGAGATGGTCTGTCTGTCCCAGGTGAGCGGCCATCCCAACGTCGTGGAAGTCCACGCCCACGGACGTTGGCAGCACCCGACCCAGGGGTGGCTCTACATCATCCTGGACTACGTGGAGGGCTACACGCTGGGGGAGTGGGTGGAGAAGACGCACCCCACGGCGCATGAAGTGGCCCGGGTGTTCGGCAAGCTTTCGGGCGCTCTCGCTCACCTGCATTCGCGTGGCGTCTTTCACCGCGACTTGAAGCTGGGGAACATCCTCGTGCGCGCCACGGATGGTGAGCCCTTCATCCTGGATTTCGGCGTGGGGGATTACACGCTGGCCCCGGAGCTGACGGACACGCCCTTGCCACCTGGCACTCGGCGCTATCGGTCCCCCGAAGCGTCGCGCTTCCTTCGTGAGCACGGTGATGAGCAGGACGCGCGTTACGAGTTCAAGGCGACCGACGACGTGTACGCGCTGGGAGTCTGCCTCTATGACGTGCTGACCAATCCCCAGCCTGTGCGCGAAACGCCCCGCGTCCTGGTGGGCGCCCAGTGGCCTCCCCCCGCGCCGCACGCACTGAATCCGCGCGTGCCCGTGTCCTTGAGCGCTGCGGCCATGCACTTCATCGAGCGCCACCCCGAGAAGCGCGCCCCTTCCGCCGAAGTCATGCGGCGCGAGTTGGACGCGCTGCTACACGAAGAAGGCGAGGCGTGGACGGCGACGTTGCATGTCCCCACGCCGCATCTTCCGCTTGCCCTGGAGGTGGCGCATAACGACGTGCCCCAGGACGAAGCGCAGCCCTCCACGCCGAAGCGGACCCCTGGGCGACGCGTGGCGGGCGCAGTGGCCATCCTGGCGCTCGTTGTGGCCTCGCTGGTGGGCTACGCGGCTCTACGCCCCACGGCCCCAACACGGCAGGCGCAGCGGCTTGTGGAGCCCCCCGCGCCGCCCCCGCCAACGGATGCTGGCGCCATTGAGCCGGTGGCTTCCTCCGTCCCTCCTACACCCCCTGTGTCGTCCCCTGGGGTAGCTTTGCCCCCTCCCGTGCCTGTCGAGAAAGAAAGCCCTCCCGTGAAGCGCGCTCCTGCCCGAATCCCTCTGCCCGCCGAGTCCACCGCCAGGAAGCCAAAGGCCCTGGCCTCCCGTCCGAGCTGGCCCCCCTCTCCGTGGGCTGGGTTCCTCAAGACGTGCGCGGGTGCGACCGCTGCCGCCGCGCTTTCCATTGGTTGCCCAGGTGCGCAGGTGCGTCCCGAGCCCGGCGCCTGCCCCTCAGAGGCACGTGAAGTCATGTTCAGGTGGGAGCAGAAAGGTGGCCTGCGCTTGAGTCCGGGAGATTCGGTGCTGCTCACGCTTGATAGGCGCCAGCCCGGCTTCCAGGGGGAAGCCGGTACTTATGCCGATGGTCCCGTGACCGGAGTGGTGTTGCGCAGCTACTTGAAAGGGCTACCGGAAGGAACCCGGCTGTCAGGCTACCTTTGGACGAGCGGAGAGTTTCTCGTGGGGCGCTACACAGAAGCAGAACTCCCCGATGGTCGCACCGTGCCCGTCTGCTTCGCGCTGGGAAGGCGGGGGTACATTGAGAAGTGGGAGGAGTCCAAACCCGGGGCTACGGTTGTGGGGAGAAGTAACCCCGCCTATCCCGTCGAGCGTTGGCCCTAGTTTCCCTCTGAGAGCGTAAAGAAACTTTGCAAATCTGGCCTATCTCGGTTCACTCGGGGTGAAGGATAATTCATCCTTTTTAGACCTGACACGTCGTTCAACTCGGAATGGGCTGGCAGTACCTTGAGTTTGCCTTTGCGAGAATCCCTCTCGCGCGGGCACTCGGAGCTTCCTGCCCATGTCCAATCCGTCTGACTCTCGGCCTGCCGGGAGCGCTGTCCTATTCACCAACGGCGACACCTCCTACGAGTTCTTCCGGGACTTAGGGGAGGGGCGCGTGGGTGAGCGAATCCTCCTCGCGCGGACCCGCACGCCCAAGGGCCTCGGTGACTGCGTGGTGCTCAAGTGCTTGCCGGTGCCGAAGTCCACGGACGTGACGGAGAAGTACCATCGCGCCCGTGCTCGACTGGAAGAAGAGGTGCGGTTGGCGCAGTACCTTCGTCACCCGCGCATCGCGCGCGTCCATGGCCTCTATGAAATCCCGCAGGGGCTGTGCGTGGCGATGGAGCATGTGGAGGGGCTGTCCCTCAACACGTTGCTGGCCGTTGCCCAGTCGCGCGGGCGCTACTTCTCCGAGGCGTTCATTCTCTACGTGGGCGCGGAGGTCGCGGCGGCGCTGGCCTATGCGCACGAGCGCACGGACGACGCGGGCTTTCCGCTCGGCATCGTCAACCGTGACGTGAATCCCGCTCGAATCCGCGTGGGGCCCCATGGTGAGGTGCGGCTGACGGATTTCGGTGTGGCCCTCTCTCGTCTCTCGGGGCGGCTGGCCACGTCCCTGCCGCGCCCCCAAGGTGAAGTCCTCTACTCGGCACCGGAGATGTTGCTGGGCGAGGTGGTGGACGCGCGAGCCGACGTGTTCTCCCTGGGACTGACGCTGTTGGAGTTCGCCACGGGCCGTCACCTCTACGACCCGGGCCATGTCCGCATTGAAGAGGTGGAATCGCGGATGTCGAAGCCGGAGCGGGAGCAGGCGTTCTCGGCTTCGGTGGCGTCAGTGGTGGCGGAGCTGCCTGACTTCGCTGAAGACGCCATCTGGTGCGCCATGGCATTCCGCTCCGACGACGTCGAGCAGGCCGCGCGAGGGCTCTCCGTGCCCCTTCGGGACATCCTCCACACGATGCTGCGCAGAAGTCCTGCTGAACGCTTCGGGACGGCTGCTGAGCTGGAGGTCATCTTGCGTGCCCAGTTGGCGCGGCTGGGGCCCTACACCCACGAGGATGCCTTGGGAGAGATTCAGCGGGCGCTCGCGGATGCCAGTGAAGGACTTTGGGACTTCGAGGTGCCCAGCGATGAGGGAGGCATTACGCCCCCTGTGCCCACGGGGCGGGGCGGCTACGAGCCCACGACGGAAGCGCCGTCATCCCTTGGGGGCGCGCGTCGTGCGTTGGCGGGCTCTCTCCATCCGGACGACGTGCCAACGGAGCCCGGTGCAGGCCCCCGGCGTGCGTTGACGAAGCAGCCGACCGTTTAACGGCGGCCCTCAATCCCTCTCACCACTGCTGATTCACCACCGGCCCGACTCAAGTCGATGAGCCGACCGGGAGACGTGTGTTTCTCGTGCCTCAAGTCGGGGCACGCACAGGAGGCGTGTATGCACAGGAAGCGAAGGTATCTGTCCGCGCTGTTGCTGGTGCTTCTGCTGCCGATGACGGGATGGGCCTCGGAGCCTCCCTCGCCAGAGGAAGAGGCGCCGTCCACTCCACCGGCCTCGCCCGCGCGCAGGTGGTACTACCTGACGCGCCTGGAGGCGACGACGTTTGCGCTGCTCCCTCGCGCGGGCGCTGGTGGTGATGACGGCTTCATCCAGGTGGAGCCCACCTTCATCATCGACGGTGGCCCCGAGTTCGGCGTCAACGTGGGCGCCCCAGTGCGCTTTCGCATGTGGGGTGGTGGCGAGGGCGCGGGCCTCGTGCGGCGGGAGGATTGGGACTCCCTCTCGGACTGGGGGCAACTCGTCCGTGGCCTCAAGTTCGGCTCGGACAACGCGCCGCTGGGAGTGTGGTTCGGTGGCCTGGACAGCTACAGCCTGCTTTCCGGGCATCTGGTGCGCCGCTACTCCAACCGCGCGAATCCGGACTACCACCCGGCAGGAGGCTTCCTCACTGGCACGCTGGGGCCCCTCTACACGGAAGCGTTCGTCTCGGACGTGCTGGGCGCTCGGCTGATGGGCGCGGAGTTCTCCCTAGACATGGAGCACGTCTTCTTCGGCAAGGCCAAACATCACAGCCGCTACACCCTGGCGTTGTCCGTCGTGCATGACTGGGGGCGCGCGGGTGGACGCGCAGCCTCAGTGACGCTGGCCCATGCGGACGCAACGGCGGTGGTGGTGGTGCGACCTGACTACGAGGTCCACTTGGTTGCGGGCTGGGGCGGGCGTCCTGGCGAGGGCGGCGCATGGGGGGCCGTGGCGGGCGCTGGGTTGGACGCGGGGACCGAGACACTCAACCTGCGGTTGCGGCTGGAGGCGAGGCGCCAGCAAGGCGGCTTCCGGCAAGGTTTCTTCGGAGCGGACTACGAACTGGCGCGCTTCCAAGCGGCGGGCCCGGATGGCGTGCCTCTCGCGGATGCTGGCTTCCCGGACGGCTACTCGGCTTTCGGTGAGGCAGAAGTGGGCTGGGACGCCGTCAGCTACGGGGGCCTCTACAAACACCTGAAGCTGTCGCTGGGAGCGGAGGCGTTCTCCTGGGGGCGCTTCGACGTCGACGGGCGCGTGGCGGTGCAGCTCTTCGAGCGCAGCTTGGAAGTGGCGTTGAAGGGCCTGGGCGTGGGTATGGGGCAGCCCGGAGCGCGCTACCTGGGGGCGGCGGAGGTGCGCTGGAGATTCCTGGGCGGGAAGCTCTACGCGATGGGGACAGGCGGCACATTGCTCTTCCCCACGGCGGAAGGGACGCTGCGACCGGGGGCACTCGCCTCGGTGGGCCTGGGGGTGGACAATGCGCGCTAACGCCCTGCTGGTGGTGGCGGTGCTGGCCACGGGGGCCGCTTCGGTGGCGCATGCCTCCGGGCTTGGCGGAACGTTGAGCTATGCGCCGCGCGTGGCCGTGTCTCCCGCGTGGGAAGACGCGCTAGACGATGAGCCTCCGCGTTCCTCGGACGCTTCTCCGTTCTCAATCTCGGGGCCCGAGGAGGACCAACGGCGAGCGCGCCAGCGGGGGCCACGGCACGACGCAACAGGGGCTGTGCCTGGCACTGCGTCCGTAGCTGTCGGAGGTGGAGTGCAGAGCGCCGTAGCGGTGCGTCAGGCAACCCTCGACGCCATTGATGAGGTGAAGCGCTCCCTGGAGGGCATCGAAGCCGCGCGCGCTCGACTTGCGTCGCGTCCTTCCTCTCTTGGTGGCCGGGGACTCGACGGGGTGTTTACGCGCTATCTCGACCATGGCTCCAAGCAACTGACGTGGCTTCGAGGAACGCTGGGGAGTGCCACGGCGCTGGCGGGCGTGGCGTCGGAGGTGGGGGATTCCGGCATGGAGCTGGGCATTCTCCAGATGACGGGGCCCCGGCTCCAGGCCGCGATGTTCGGAACCCTGCTGCTGGCGACCTGGGTGGACTTCCTTCAACTGGCTGATGCCTTGCTCCGCGACTGTCCCATGTGCGGTTCCGAGAAGCTGTTCGCGGACCTGCATCGAGTTCAAAGCAAGCTGACTCCGTCGCTGGCGGACCTCTCGTCTGGGGACGCGGAGCGGATAGAGGCGGCGGCGACCGCGATGCCCGTGCTGATGGGGGCGCTGACCCACGAGTTCGACACGATTCGCCGGGAGGCGCGCTCGGCCATGGAGGTGGGCGGCAAAGTCATGGTGGCGGCGCAGGTGATGGAGCTGCTCGCCCTGATTTCCACGCTGAAGATGTCATTCCCCCGGCCACCCCCAGCCGCCCCCGCGACGCTCGGCGTGGGGCTCGTCATGAGTTCGGGAGGCGTCATGGCGGGCTCGCGGCTCGTCGTCTCGGCGGAGTGGGTGGAGATGATGCGCTGGCTGGTTCAGGCGGGCGTCATCTCCCTTCCAGCAGTGAGCGCGGCCGTCCGCATTCACGGTGGGCAGGTGATGATGGCCCAGGCGCACCAGGACTTGCCCGAGGGCGTGCGAGAGGCGCTGGGGGACAGTCCCGAGGTGCGAGGCATGCGCGTGACGGGCAAGGCGGGGGCCGGAATGTCCGAGGCCCCGAAGCACCACGTGTTGCCGAAGGAGCACCGCGAGTGGTTCGAGGCGCGTGGCTTCAAGGGGGACATGGACATCGACCAGTTCTGTGTCCGGCTGGAGCAGGCCCACCACGAGGCGATTCACGGAGGGGGGAACTGGAAGCTGGGGCGCATGTGGCCCGAAGAGTGGAGTAGAAGGATTATGCGCGCGCTCCAAGATGCTGAAGTCAGCGCCGGGAGGCCGTTGACGCGACATGCGATCCTCAAGATCGTCGGTAAGAATATGAAGGCCTACGATATTCCAATGAACTTCACTCCCGGGAGAAGCCGATGACCGATGGACGCTCGTGGCAGGGGAATTGGATCGCCCGCCTGTATGAGCGCGTCCGTGAGCGGGGGTACGACTCGGTCACCGCCTTTGCTGAAGATCGTCCCACGGCATCCCTAGTCGCTCTTGCAGAGGAGCTTGGCCCGGACGACGTTGCCGGTGTCCAGGTGTTCAAAGGGCTGGTCGCTGAGGCTGAGCGCAGCAAGAAGCTCACTCGATTAGCTCGCGGACAGCTTGTTCGCGAACTGTCGGAGGTCCACCCCAACGGCTGGCCAGCCGTGCTGGATGATGATGCCCGCATGGAGGTCGCGATAGCACTTGGCCAATGGTCGGCATACACCCCGGAACCCCTCGTGGAGCGTGTAAGAAGTGCTAGCGGCGCGCTCCTCGCCAATCCTCCGCCGGCCGGCTGGCGCCCGCTCGGTCCTGACGACGAAGTTCTCCGGGCGCTCCTTCCCAACGACGAAGCCTGAACGACTGTGGTGCCCCTCCAGTTGGGGAGGTGGGGCGCCACGCTGCTACGCCGTCACTTCGTCCCGCAGACGTTTACGAAGGGGAGGAGTCAATGACTGCTGGACGTTCGTGGCAGGGAAACTGGAAGGCCCGCCTGTATGAACGGGTCCGTGAGCGAGGCTACGACTCACTCACTGCTTTTGCCGAGTTCCGTCCCACCGCATCGTTGGTGGAATTGGCCGAGGAGCTTGGGCCGGACGACGTTGCTGGAGTCCAGGTGTACGATGGCCTGGTGGTCGAGGCGGTGCGAAGCAAGCAAGTAACCCGCTTGGTGCGTGGACAACTTGTGCGCGAGCTATGGGGGAGCCTCCCCGATGGGTGGCCGGTGGTGCTCGATGACACGAGTCGATTCGCGGTCGCAAAGGCGCTTGGCCCCTGGATTGCCTATACCCCAGAACCGCACAAGGAGCGTGCACGCGAAGTCAGGACGTCGCTCCTCGTCAATTCGCCCCCTGCTGGCTGGCGTCCTCTCGGTCCTGACGACGAGCTTCTCTTGACGCTCCTTCCTGATGACGAAGCCTGACCGTCAGTAGTGGCTGGCGAATCAGAGATGGAACTGCGATGTGCCTCCCAGGGTGCCCTTACTGCGTGGTTCGCGGCGGTGCACTGGGAGGACAGTGAGGGATGGGTAGGATGACAAGCCTAAGGAGAGTCAATACGACAGCGAATAACAGCGGTCCTGATCGGGCATCTCATCACCTTGTCCGTGGATTCTAATTCATGCTTCTTGTCGATTTCTGAGCGCGGGCGATTACGGAGCGATTGTTCGTCATTCCGTCTTATCTCGCATGATGTGCAGCATGGCTTATGCTCAAGCGCCCGACTAGCTCGTGACCGCGGTTGGACCGCAGCGGGAGTTAGACTGCAAGGATGGCAAGGAGAGTATTTGTTTAGGTTGGGAGTTGTGCCTCGCAAGTCATCGGGCTCAATGTCGCCGCCCGTAGTAGTGCGGATCGAACCAGCAGAGGTCCGGCGGAGTCGAACTCGTCAATCCAATCGCGGAACAGTCTACGACAGTCGACTTTGAGGCCGTGGCACTCGCGAAGCGTGGGCATGAACATCTACACGTACCATTATGACGAGTGGCATACTGGGTTTGCCGTCCCGTGTGCCAAACGCACCAGAGATGCGCATGAGGACAGATCACGAGCCTGCTTGCTGCCCATGCTTGGCTCTCGCACTGCGTCGCGGTAGTCGCGGGCGTCGGGCGGGGGCTGGGCCTGTTGGGAATCGCGAATCGATCTCCTCAAGAGTTGCTCTCGCCGTGAATGCGTTGATGCGAATCATTTGCTCAAAAAGGTGAATCCCAAGGTCGCGTGTTGGGCCACCAAGTCGATGGAGGGTGATGGAGATATTTACCAGTTCCGGAGCGGAGTGTGCTGCGCTTGTTCTGAGGTCGCCGAGGTCATCAATCAAGTTAGTGATGACGCCATTCGTGAGCTGACCAACGACAACGGCATGTTCGGGGAGCAAGTCCTGTAGTTGGCTGGCTAGAAAAGTATTGTCTTGCTTTCCTGCCTTGCAGATGTGCGCAGCCATGGTTTCGAGGAGGCTCGCCACCTCAATTGTGTCGCGTAAGTTCTTTGCCAGTCGAAAAATGTCGAGGATAGCACTCCAGAGCTTTGGGTCTGCCTGTGGGATCAGAGTGATGAGGACGGCGTTCGCTCGTGCGCGGAGCTTGGGGTCTTCCCAGAGGCGAGCGGCACTGAATGCGATGCCGATCTTGCGCTCAGGTGGAGTGTTAGATGCCAATCCTTCATCAAGCAGGCATGTCGCCCAGTCTAGAGTCGGATGCACGGCTGCAACGAGGGTGCTTATCTCGCCTAGGACTTGCTGTAGCCAGGGCTCCTCCCGCGCGCGCCAGGAGTACAGGAGCTCCCGTACTTGGTCGGGGGCCCACCAATGTGCATACCCGAGAAGGTGGACTGCATCGTGGCTCTCAGCAATCTTTGGGTATCGGCGGAAAAGTTCGTCTATAAGACGTCCTCGCGCGGCCTTGTCTGTTGGGTTGATATAGGGCAGGTAACGTAGTAGTGCCCGCCAGACCTTTGGGTTCTCTCGTCGGGCGAGATGCCGTTCCCAGATTTCAACGATTCGATCATGTTCTCCGCGCACAATCAGGGTGCGGGTTAGCGCCTCAAGGGTCGGAAAGTTTCCGTGCGGCAATATGGTGAAATGAGTCTTGTCCCATAGAATAGGGCGGACGCCCTTCGTCTCGTCCTTCTTTCCCAGTCCTCGTATTTCGTCGTCATCTGACTCTGGTGCGTCCGGATCGGAAGCGTCGCAGAGCCAGCCTTGCAGGAGCGTAATCACCTCCTCATCAATGACCACATTCCGGCTTGCTAGACGCTCGATAGCGCTTGCCGACGAACTTCGAAACTCCTCGCTATAAAATCCGCGGCGTTCCGCATCAATAAGGGTTGTAACAACTAAAGTGGGGGCGGCGGTTTCTGCGATAGCTCTGAGGGCCATGCCGACCGCACGCGAACCGAAAAAGGGATCAAAGCGGGTGATGAGGCGTGTTGCACGCTCCGGTTGCTTTTTGGCGAAGTCTGCGAAGGCTTGAGACAGTTGCATGTTGCCACCCCGCATTGAGTCGCGGGGGTGTCGGGTTTCAGTCAGGTCGGGCAACGTGCGAAAGGCATTAAGTATGTTGTCGTCGGAAGCCTTGAGCATGGCTTCAGTGCTCATTGGTGAGTCGATTGATCTGAAGCTTGGTATTGGTATTCTAGTTCGCTCGTCCTGGAATACCCGGGCCTCTTGTCGGATGTGACTCCTAACTTCCTGGTCGAGGCTCTCTTGCGGAAGAGCCTTGAGCAGACCCAAGCAGTGAATGCGCAGGCTGCGGGCTCTGATTCGCATGCGCTCTGCATTCACCTTCGTCCCCCCTGGTGGTCGATAAGTGCGAATACGTCGGACGAAGGCGACAAGCATCTTTTGGGGCCAATGAGGACTCGCAGCGCGGATAAGGGCTCTTGTGGTGCTCGATTCGTCGGCGTAGTTGCCTAAATAAAATCTCCGACTGTCCGCCATGAGGAAGTCGAAGGCGTCTTGCGCGTATTCCTTTCCATCTTGCGCTAATGAGTGCGCAAGGAGACGCTGAGCAGGCACTACCTCCAAATTGATGGTCTGCGCTATCCAAGATCTTAGTAACTCTGGAGTCTTCGCCAATCTCTCCGCCGCGATCGCTAAGGCACTGAGAATATGGGACTGCTGATCAAAATCGCCGGATTCATCCTCGTGGAAGTGGAAGTTCAGTGTCCAGTTCAGAGGATAGGTTTGTTGATCTGGCTCCGGCGCGGCTCTGAGTGCGATGGCGTCGACGACGCGTGTGAACCATGGCCACATTGCTGCCATGAGCGGCTCCGGCGCGGTTTCTGCGAGAACTGAGAGGACAGCCCAGTCGTGGCGCTGTTCGATCAGTTCCTTCAAAGGCCTCATCGTAGAATGTTCGATGCGCCAAGCTAGCTCGTCGGCTGTCTCTGTGTGTGCGGGGATTGGCGTCTTTGCATTTTCAAGGGAAGCTTGTATTGCTACAGCTAGGTCCTGATCCAAGCGCGCACGAATAAGACGAAGTGCAATCGTGGGCTGGGTTACTCCGAGATGGGCAGCGACGCGCTCAATGTGATAGGTGGCAAGCGGCGTTCTGTTCAGTATTGCAATTGCCAACTCTGTAATCTCATCGGACCATTCTGGTAAATCTGCGATAACTGTCCAGCTATGTTCGTCGAATCTTGAATTTGGTGCCCAGTGTTGCTGGATCAGTGAAAGTACCCTTGTGGGGGAAAAGTTCCAGGCTTGTTGCAATGCAGTCGTGACAAGCCATGCGGACTCTTCGCGTTCAGTCATTGCCGATGCGATAGCTGATCCGGCTATTGCGGCGAACCATCCAGGGCTTCCGGTGATAGCACTGAATGCCAGAGCGCGTTCCGGGCCTGATTCCAGAATTGGCTTCATGAGACGCCGCTCTGATTCAATGGGGTCTTTCTGCTGTCCCATAAACTCGATCAGTAGCAGTTTTAGATGCGAGCGTAGACTCCTTGAATGCCAAATTGCGAATAGCTCGCTTTCATAGGTGTTTATCTCTGCGTTACGTAGATACGTAAGCGCCACCCAGAGCTTTGGCCTGAGAAACAAGGAAGATTCCCGACCGGTCACGTAGGCCGACAGCCGCCCCTTCCCACGGGCAAAACTGCGCGCGAGTACATAGTCGTAGAGCGTCTGATGGCTGAATCCGATGGCGATCCCGTCGGCAGATGGCTTTAGTATCTCAAGTCGCTCCAGATCTCGGAGATCTTTGGCGTGGTCGTCGTAGCGCGATCGGGCGAGCCATAAGCTCTCTTCCTCTGCCATAGCATTGGCGATATCTGTAGCCAATCCAGCTAATCTCTGGCCGTGTGATGCATGTAGCACGCGATCAATCCAGAGTCGCTCCAGCATGGCTTGGTAGTTCTGGAATGGCGCTGTCGCACCGCTATCCGCAAGGCGCAAAAATATAGCTAGGTGCTGTGGTGTTCGGAGGGTTTCTTGGGCATCCGTGGGCCAGCCCTCTGGGTTGAGATTGCGGGCGGTGAGCACGGGCATGACCTCCTTCCATGGGGGGAGGTCAAGGTTAAGGGTGTCCGCCTCAATCGAGCGTAGTCGCACGTCGTGATTAAATTCGAAGGTGCGGGCCGAGACGATTATGTGGATATTGTTGCGCCGCCCGAAGCGCCGGATCAAGTTTAGAAGTACGTTCAGTCGGCCGGTCTTAAGGTCCACAAATCCTGCGAGAGCATCTAGTTGGTCAATGATTAATACGATAGGCCCAAACCCGGAGAATTGCGTCAGCAGCCGAGAAGGCGTTTCATCGAGCATTAGTTGGCGCTGGAGCCCTGCTTCGTCATTGATCTCCGGGTCCAAGACATCAGCCTTAACCCCCAAGACTGGCCAACCTCGTGCGATAATCTCCTGGGCCGCACGGGCTAGTAGGGCGGACTTCCCTGCGCCAGGAGGGCCAAGCACTGCCGTCGCGCTGCTGTCGAGTTCGTCAATCTTCTGCAGGAGTTGACTGAACTCGGGGCGCTCAAATCGCGTGCCGCCCGGCAGGGCTTGGGGCCACGCGAGGAGGTCATGTGAAGCCTGCTGAAGGCTCGTCTTGGTCTCCTGCAGGTGGTTGAAAGCTGCTTCCTCAATGCCACCTAAGAGGTTGAATCCTTTCGCCTTTATTGCATCGAGAACATCCGACCCGGAAAGCAGCGCTAGAACGTCAGTTTGTGCAGTTACGAAGACCTGTTCTGCTCCTGCCTCAATTCTTGTGACATCCAGCGTGTCATCGCTGGTGGCCTCGCGGAGGGCGGCGCGAAGGGCCGCAAGGCGTTCGGGCGTGCCGTCGGCGAGCGAGCCTTCGAGATTGAGTACAAATCGGAGCCGACGGGACGCTGTGCTTGGGGGCCGTTCAGTGCCCATCTTGACAGGATATTCGTCTCCGAAGGAGTCTTTGATGGGTAATTGCGAGGCCTCTGCGCTAGGAAGCTTGTCGTCGCCAGGACGGAGTACCCCTTGAGTGGAGTGTCGTGACTTGAGCGAATTTGGGGCGAGGGGGCCTTCTTTCAATAGGCCGATAGAGTAGGCTGCCGCGACATCGCAGGCGTAGGTGCGCCAGAGTTGCTTTGTCTCAGCGTTGCCAATGGCGTCAGCTAGATCCGAAATTCCCCTGATCATCAACATTCCGGGGCGCAGTTCGGTCTGATGCAATACGATGCTAAGTGCGCCACCCTCCATTTCAACGCCAGCAAGCTTGGAATGCGCCTCCTTGAACTTCGCAATGATTTCGGGCGAGGCGATGACGTCTCCACCAGAAGCGAAGAGGCCGGTGCGTCGTTTCGGCGTCCCAGGGGTGGGCCGTGCGGCTTGCACGAGATCTTCCCACCCTGTGGGGAAATTGACTGCTGCGTCGAAAAGGCTGGCATCCACCGGAGCGCTCTTCCAACGGATGTTGCGATTCCCGTTCTCCTCGAACTTACCAAGCGCATAGTCCTGGATTTCGGAGGCTACCAACACATCCCCAAGTTGTACCTCTCCCGCGATCCCTCCAGCGATTCCTACCATCAGAACGCGGCGAGGCTTCCACCGCTGCACAATTGCCGGCGCCTTGGCCGCCGCCTCGATAGGGCCCATTCTGGCGAGCGACGTTACAATCAGGCGATAGCGGGCCTGATCCTCTCGCCGTGACTCAATAAAGGCTTCATAGTACGTATGGGGCTCCTCCCCAACGCGGTCGAGTTTGCGGTACCCCGGGAGCTTCGACAGAACCGCGTCACGCTCCTCCTCCAGCGCTGTGAGGATAATGAAGTCAACCTCTGAATCGGAGGTTTGGATTGTCGCGTTCACGGATGGGCCATGGATTAAGAGGAGTGAGTCCCATACTAACCCCGAGGCGCATCGCCACAGACGATGGAAGCGCTCATCCGTGGAAACGAGGCCTCTGGAACCCGCCAGACACCATCAGAAACTAGCCGGGTGTTGCTGTACCCAGGGGGCTCATTCGGGTTGTAGTGGGCGCAGAGGCTCGACTGGACCCGGTTGAGAGCCGCGAGGATTCGAGGGAAGGGAAACTGAATGGCTACGCGTAGGGCAAATACCCAGGCACGCCGTGCCCCACCTGGCTCGACGCCGCTCCGCTATGCGTGTGGCCGAGGTCTCTCTGATCGCCTCATGCAGCCGAATCCCCTTGGCTGTCTCCTCCGGTACTCCGACTTGTCCGGCTGCCCCTCTCGACCTCCACCTCATCTGGGCACAAGTTTCTGTCAGCCTCCCCTCGCTGCGCGTGGGCTCTGGGAGTTTTGTAGCTCGCTTTGGTGAGTGGTTTGATCCTGTAGAGTTGTATGTGCCCCCAGTGTGCCCCTCCAGCGTGGTTCGAGGTGGCACCTGGGGGAACGTCATGGGACGAGGCGGGATGACGAACCCGAGGAAATTCAAGGCGATAGGGGGTAACAGCGCGTCCTGCCTAAGGTTTTCTATCTGCCTACCTGCGGGTTCGATTCCCGCCGCCTCCACTGTGAAGAATGAGCCCAGCAATCCAATCGGGTTGCTGGGCTTTTTCTTTGGCCTCGGTGCCTCATGTGTCCGCTGTGTGCCCCTGCGGTGTCTCTGGTCGGTTCGGCCTGGAGCTGGGGCATGGGTCGGTCGAGCTGCTGTACCGCGCTCTCCCGGGCCTCCGGCGCGAGGTGGGCGTACCGCATGGTCATCTCGATGGTCGCGTGGCCCATCAGCTCCTGGATGACCTTCATCGGGACACCGCGCATGGCGAGGTGACTGCCGTAGGTATGGCGCAGGTCGTGCCAGCCGATGCGCCCCTGCTCGCGGCTGATGCCCGCCGCCCGCAGCGCACGCTGGAGCGGCAGCTTCATCAGGCCAACGGTGAGCGGCTGGCCGTCCTGCTGGCAGAACACGTAAGGGCCTTGCCGAAGGTGAGGAAGTCGAAGGCGGGCTTCTCCGTCCGGAAGAGCTTCACGCGCGGGACGTGGGCGATGACGCCCTGTTCCTGCGCCAGTGCGAGTAGCTTGTGCAGCACCGTGAGCACGTTGTTGATGGACTTGAGGCTCAGGAGCTTCGGGCCGGTGGTCTGCTCCCCATGACGGGGCCTCCCGAGCGATACTCCCGGCCGGTGGACAGACCGATTGAACCCCCTTGGGGTCCACGCCTGCCCAGGCCGCGCTCCCATCAGGTGCGAGGCAGGGGCCGCCGACCTGGTGGCTGTCTTGCGCCTCAACACCCCGCGGCCTGGGGTGGCCCTCGTGCCGGGGCCAACCACGCACAGGCCGTGGGCAAGCCCAGGTGCTCCAGAATCGCCCGCACCCCGGGGGCCCCCTTCACGTACGCCAAGACCCTTAAGCCTGCCTCCACACCTCACGCAGGCGAACACGTCAACATCGGACGTCCTCCTCCGCAGCTCTGCCCAGTCCACGTAAGAGTTCACCGTGCCCTGTCGTGCCGGACTCCCTGGGGGGCGTGAAACCTCCAGGCCTCGTGAAATAACTGTGCACTGATGCCACGCCCCCGCTGCGATGGCACGAGGTCGTAGAGGGCGCGCGTATCCGCTTACGTCCGGCCTCGCGCTCACCCCCGAGTTGACCGGCGAACGCATCGTCGAGAAGCGCGAACGCGAGCCCCTCCGACATGAGGGTGGCTTGGTGCGAGAGCCAGGCGACGTACCGCTCCGCATCAAGGGGATTCAGAGAGCTGATTCCGTGGTCCTCAAGCGCCGCGGCGCGTCTGTGCTCCCGGTCAGAGAGGTGACTCGGCAAAGGGCAGGGCGTCGTGCCGACACCGCTTCAGCTTCGGGTTTCTCAGCCTTTTCAAGCGAGGAGCCCCTACATCACGCCGCAACCTGGCATGGGCCGCAGGGGGGCTTGCACCATGGGTGTTCGTTTGATACGCGAAATCCTGCCGGTTCCAGACGGTGTGGCGCGTGATTGTCGCCTCCGCTGCCGGTGCTCCATCCGAATGTTCGGAAAAGCTGGCGGGCTCGCTTGTGCTGCAAGGCGCGGCGTTCCCTTCACTTCGTCCGTCCGTGCCGTCCCCGCCGGGGGCGGAGCGGGCGTCTTCTCCATTCGAGGACATGACATGACCATTTCCGTTCGATGCGTGCTGCGGCACCACTTCCGGCACTTCAACGCCCGGACCCTCGTGGATGCAGCGGACGCCTGGGCGGCGCACGCCGATGACGGTGGCAAAATGATGGTGACGCTCGCCGGTGCCATGAGCACGGCGGAGCTGGGGATCTCGCTCGCCGAGATGATTCGCCGCGACAAGGTCCACGCGATCACGACCACGGGCGCGAATCTGGAGGAGGACGTCTTCAACCTGGTGGCCCAGGAGCACTACGTGCGGGTGCCCGATCCCCGCAGCCTCACGGCGGAGCAGGAGGCCGAGTTGCGCGACAAGGGGCTCAATCGCGTGGCAGATACCTGCATCCCGGAAGAGGAGGCAATGCGCAAGGTCGAACGCCCCCTCCTCGAGCTCTGGCAGAGGGCGGAGCGGGACGGGCGCCGCCACTTTCCCCACGAGTACCTCTACGAGTTGCTCCTCTCCGGCGCGCTGGCCGGCTCGTATCAGGTGGATCCCCGTCATTCGTGGCTCCTGGCGGCTGCGGAGAAGCGCCTTCCGATCTTCGTACCGGGATGGGAGGACTCCACGCTGGGCAACGTGTTCGTCGCCAGCGTGATGCGCAAGGAGCTGGAAACCTGGAGTCCAATCCGCGGCGGCGCCGAGTACATGGCGGCCCTCGCCGACTGGTACCGGGAGACCTCCTCGTCCGCGAAGGTCGGCTTCTTTCAGATCGGCGGGGGGATCGCCGGCGACTTCCCGATCTGCGTGGTGCCGATGCTGCGCCTCGATTTGGAGGAGGAGGTCCCCTACTGGTCCTACTTCTGCCAGATCTCCGACAGCACGCCCTCGTTCGGCTCCTACAGCGGCGCACCGCCCAACGAGAAGATCACCTGGCACAAGGTCGACGTCGACACGCCCCGCTTCGTGATCGAGTCCGATGCGACGATCGTGGCGCCGCTGATCTTCTCGTACGTCCTCGACTGCTGGGGCATGCGCCAGAAGACGGGCTGAATGAGCGGCTCTGGAGACCCTGCCGACGTGGTGCTCCGGCTCGGGCTCCACAAGCTCTCCGCCATCGACTCGGGCGTGCGGAGCGGCTCCGCCGCCCGGGTGCTGCCCGCCAGCGCCCGGGGCGCGATTCGCATGGGACACGGCCTATCGTGGCCGAGGTCGACCCCAAGGATGCGCGCATCGCGGAGCTCGCGCGTCAGGTCGAGGCGCTGACTCGGAGGCCCTTCCCCGCCTGCTGCGCACGGAAGGGGCCGCGCCAGATCAGCGCCTCAGTCCGCGGGCGAAGCGTACCCGCGCCGCCCACTCCGGGAAGTCGATGAAGGGGTTGCGGTTCTTCTGGATGGAGAAGATGGCCTGGTTCCGATGCAGCTCCCACTCGGAGGGGAGTTCTTGCTGGTGCCAGCGCAGCAGCGTCTCCAGCCGCTCCTCGGCGAGCTCCGCCGGGCTGTTGATGGCGTTGGGATAGCGGACAAGGAAGTAGAGCGTGGCGCGCGCGGCGGCTCCCTTCCCGGCGCCCGGCTCGAACCGGTTCTGCTCGGCCCGCCCGCAGTCTTGTTGGAAGGCTTCGGTGCTGGGGAACTCGAAGTAGGCATTGTTGCTGCGGAAGCTGTTGCAGCGCATCTCGCAGGCGAACAGGTGGTGCAGGTCTCCGCGCATCGGCTCCCTGGCATTGAACCAGGACTGGGGCACGACGTGCTCGCAGTTGTACGGCAGGGCGGACTCGAGCTGCTCCAGGAAGCCTTCGTCGAGACTCTCTGTAAGTGGCCGCTCCAGGAGCCGTAGCGCACGCTCCCTCTCCACCTCCAGGTCCTTCTGGAGGATCTCCTGGAGCGTGAAGGAGTGGCCCGCCGCCGAGTACAGCGAGCGGAGGAGGAGGTCCTTCTGGCGGTCCACCCATGGGTAGAGCCATCGGCTCGGCTTGTAAGATGGGCGGTCCGTATGCGTCCGCTCGAGGAGTCCGTGCAGGCCGTCATAGAACGTGTCCTGGTCGGAGTCCGGCTGCACACCTTCGTAGTAGCGCTCCCGGTCCAGCGCGTCCGCCTGGGCGTCGTAATAGGGGAGGTCCCGCGTCCGCTGGGCTTCCGCGACAGCCTCCGCGACGTCGACCTGTGTCAGGCCCGGTGCCCCAGCCCCCACGCCTCCCCCGGGTTGGCCTGGCACTGGCGCGGGCACTGCCGGCCCGGGGACGAGCGCGGTCTGGCCATTCCCCGCCAGGGCGGGAACCCCCAGGCGGAGGGTGATGTGGAGCGGAATGGTGAGCGCCAAGGACTCGCCGCGCGGCGCCGGGACGAAGAGGACGGGAGACGGCGGAGGAGGCGAAGGCGGCACCGCCGGGGGGCCCTCGTTGTCCTTCCACGCGTTCGCCCATGGGAGCTGTCCTCCGACGTTCGTCTTCGTGACCAGCACCCCGGCATCGACCACGCGGGAGTCCCGGCTGAGGTCATGGGCGGACACCGCGTAGTTCGCTTCGAGGTACCGGCCCCCGAAGTGGAGCCCGAGCACCTTGCCCGAGCGCGCATCCAAGATGGCCGAGCCAGAGTTGCCTCCGAGCGTCGAGCTGTCGTGCGCGAGCGCCTCCACCATCCGGCCGAAGCTCGAGGTGCGCCGTGCGCCCATGATCTTGCCCGGCTGCAGGCGCTTGACCTGGTAGACGCCCCGGAAGATGCGGTGCTGGAGCGCGGCATCGTTGCGTGGGTCCTGCGCGGGATACCCGATGACGACGACGTCCTGCTCGCGCACCTCGTCCACGTGGCGCGAATCCAGGGAGAGGGGCCTCAGTTCATCAACCCCCTCTACCTCCATCAGCGCCATGTCCCAGTAGGGATGAATCATCAGGACACGCCGCACGCGGAAGGGCGCGGACGCGCTCGAGCCGCGCTCCCGCTTGAAGTCCACCTGCACGTTGTCGAGCCCCGGCTGGAACCGCAGCCCCCGCATCCCCAGCCCCATCGTGAACAGCTCGGCAACGTGGCGATTGGTCATCAGCAGCCCGCGCCCGACTACGAAACCCGTTCCAACGTACGGCAGCGTCGGGTGCTCGGGAACCTCCACGCGTCCGATGGCGGGAATGGCCGCCTCGATGGGCTTGCGGAACTTCGCATCATCCAGGGCGCTCCAGGGGGCCCCGGGGCGCAGGTAGCTGCCGTTGATGATGTCGATGACCGGTCTGTTCCGAGGCAGGACGATGGCCTCGAGCGCCCACAGCTCCTCTGGCCGTAGGGTGGACTCCAGACCCCGGGTCACCGCGTGGGCCGCCTTGATGGCATGCTCCAGGACCTCGGCACCTGGCTCGAGCGGGGCGCTGCTTTCCGTCGCCAGCGACTCGATTGTCTCGGCCGAGGGGGCGATCCGCTTCGCGTAGGTCAAGAGCCGCCGCTGCTTCTCCTGCTCGTTCACGCATCCTCTCCCGGGCCTGGCCACCTCATCGGTGGGCGCAAACCCCATGCATGCAGGCAAGGGAAGAGGAGACACCATCACCCTCCAGTGCGTGAGTTGCCCAGAAGCCCAGCGGTGTTGGTGGGGGACGGCTGGACGGTGTTCCGCGGCGGGCACGCGGCCCTGAAACTGGTGGCCACGCTGCTCCACGACACCTGAGTGTTCCGGAGGGGCTGGGGCCGTGAGCGCGGGCGCTCTGTCTGTCTTCACCCGACCATAGGGGGGCACTGATCCAGGGCCACGCGACAGCGCCCCTCGGGCCGAATTGGCAGGGCCCGTCGCTCGAACCCCGGGCCCCCATCGCTGGCGGCGAAGAAGACGCGCCGACCTACCGCGAATGGAGACCGGGGAACTCTGGCCGCTCGCCTCTGTAAGCGGCTTGCAAGGTCTCCGTCGTGACCAAGGAGCCTCCGGCCCAGGCTGCCCACTCAAGTGACGGTGGAAGGCTGTTCGGAGCGCGTCGGACAGCCCTTCTCAAACCCAGTGTCACAACAAACAAGCCAGGGCGGGGCAGACCCCGTCAGGGCTTCAGCCCCAGCAGGAACAGGTCGCGGACGCCAGAAGGCACGAGCGTCTTGGGCCCAACGTCGAGGGGGGCGATGAGGCCTCCCAGAAACACCGACGCCCCCGCTTCGTCAACCGACACGCGGTAGCGGTCAATGGCGGTCGACACATCCGGCGGGTGGGCCATGGGAAAGCCCCTCGTCCAGCGGGGATGTCCGTCGACCCGGTCGTACTTCGCGGCGAAGAGGTTGGTATCACTTCCAGGAACGCCGCAGAGCGGCCCGAGGCCGAGGTCATCTCCGTCCTCATACCTCCCAACGACCACCAGGTCGTCGCGGTGGTCCAACGAAATATCCAGCACCTCGCGACCGAGCTGCTTCGCCCAGCGCGCCTCGTTCGCACGGGTGAGCGCGACGACGAAGCCATCCTGCGAGTGCTGGGGGAAGAACGTCTGACCACCGAAGGAGAGCGGCGACATGAAGGTGCCGGTGAGGACCACGCGATTTCCGTGCACTCCCACGCTCTGTGCATAGCCAAGGGTGGTGTCCAACTGTCGCTGCCACAGCCGCGTCCCCGCCGGGGAGAACTTGTTCACGAAGGGAATGACATCCAGCGGCGGATACAGGTCCGTGATGATGGTTCCGGCCATGTAGAGGTTGTCGTCCTCGTCCGTGGCGACGCCGCCTGACTGACCGAAGTACGGCGATTCGACGTAGCTCCACTGGTAGCTGCCCGTTGGCGAGAACCGGAGGAGGACGGGCGCGCTGTCCGCAACGACGCCCTCGGTGTCGAAGTAGATGGCGCCTCGCAGCACACCGGTGACCGCGATGTTGCCATGGCTGTCCGTGAGCATCTTTCGCGCGCCGAAGAAGCTGAAGAACTCCAGCGGATAGGCGACAGACCAGACGTGGCGACCACTCGCGTCGAACGCAGCCAGGAACACGCCCGCCAGGAATTCACCAACGGTGAGCGGGCCCCCGCCCAGGTCGATGCTTCCTTCGAAGGTGCCGGTGACAAGCACGTGCCGCGCTCGGTTCGTCGCGAGCGCCCTCACCTGCGCGGGCACGGTCCGAGCCCACACCCGCTGACCATTGGGTCGGTACTTCGCAAGGATGGAGGCCCGCGTTGTGGACTTCCCCAGTGTCCCCTTCGCATCCGACAACTTGCCCTCGAAGGCCGCGGCGATGAAGAAGTTTCCGTCTCCATCATGTGCAACATCGGCTGCCACCTCCTCGCTCGGACCGGTGAGTCGCTGTGCCCACCGGGTCGCGCCAGACAATTCCCGAGGACTGGAATCCAAGCTGTGCGTCTGTGCTGTGGTGGCCGGTACGACGTCCACAGGCGCTTCGTTTCCAGCGCCACATCCCAGGAACAGTACGGCGAGCACCGTGAGACTCCATCGCATGAGCTGTCGCATGACATTCTCCTCACTGGCTTCGCTTCCAGGCCGTAGCCGTCCGCGAAATGGGCTCATGCTGGCGCGGCACGAGGACTCGGGACAGGGACCTCTGGCTCCACGACTTTGCGCTGTCCTGTACGAAATGGATGGACCGCAGCGCTATCGATGACGCGACGGAAGAAGCAAACCGTGTCGGCTTAGAGCTTGTACCAATGCGTCAGACTGGCCGCATCACGGAGGCGCGACCGGCCCCGGGGGCCGGCCCGGGATGTGCTCAAGCGCTCCGTGACGCGATGAGTGCGAGGTTGCGCGGGGACAGGCGCGGGTCGAAGAGCTGGAGGAGCTCGACCTGGAAGCCCGATTCCTCCAGGAGGATCGCGCGATCAAGCAGGAGCACGACCTCCAACGCCCTCGCGAAGCGGTCCCTCAGCAGATGGCAGAGCAAAAGGTCCCGTGTCTCGGCGCGAACGGACACCTCGAAGGCATTCAGCTCGGCGTCCGTCATGCGGGGATCGAGGCCCAGGCGCTCCAGGCGGTCGCGTGCGTAGACGGCGAAGCGTTCGGCGTAAAGCGCCCGGGGCGCGTCCCCTGCTCTCACGAAGCCGCGTTCGGGAAAGTGCCGCCTCGATAGGAGATCGAATGCGAAGCGCCACGCATACACCCGCTTCATCCGCGCGAACTCCACCTCGGTCTTGTGATGCCGTCCCCGCGTCGTCAACGCCAGGGCATGCGGGGTGAAGGGCAGCGGATGCACGCTCCCGAAGCGAGAGACGGGGTAATCCCGCGGGACCTCCAGCTTGTCGTAGCAGCAGCCGATGTTCAGGACGAAGCCCGCCCCCCGGCTCTTGCGGATCTGCGTGAGGGCGAGCGGCCCGCAGGTGTGCAGACCGATCGAGGCCCGGTCCCGGCCGGAGAAGAGCGGATCGAGCTGTGTCTGGAGCCCGTCCTCGACGGAGGCCTGGATGAAACACAGGGTGTCCCCACCTGGGGGATGGGTTCTCGTCAACCACCGTCGGCCCTTGTCCTGCAACGCGGCGTCCCGATCGATGCTGTGGAAGGTCCACCCGAACGTCCGCGCACAGAGGCGGGCGAGATGTCCCATGCCGCCGCCAATATCGACCGCCTGGTGGATGAAGCGCGTTCTCGGCTCGAGCAGGGCGAGCACCCGCTCGAGCTCGTGGGTCTTCTTGGCGCTGAGGCCCTGCGTCTCCGCGACAGTCAGCGGGTGAAGGCCCTCGTGCCATGGCAGCGCCGTCAGTTCCTGGAGCGCGCCCAGGAGTGCGCTCAGGGCCGGAGGCGGGACGCCCGAGAGCGCCCCCTGGTCCAGCCGCTGCTCGCCCGCTTCATCGAGCGACCGGGCATAGGCCAGCCAGTCCTCGGGATAGGCGGCTCCGGACCCGGGCCAGCTCTGGAGGATGGAGCGGGACCAGAGCGGGGACCAGGGCCGGAGTTGGTGCGTGAGCGCTTCGAGTCGCGCCTGGAAGTCCATGTCGACGCATCCTATGCGCCGCTGCTCCGCCGGTTGGGGATGACGGTGCCGATGTCCCAGGACCTGGCGGCGATTCAATCATCTCGTACTTCCCCCGTCAGCGGTCCTTCGCCGTCAACAGCGCCTCGAATTCTCCGAGGCGCCACCACCCCCGGAGGCATCACGGATTGAGGATGTGGACCTCGACGGCCAGTGGCGCATTTCGGTGGATGGCGACCAGGTCCTGCCCGCTCCCGAACAGCTCGAGGCCAAACAGGCTCGGGTCATCCCATCGGCCCCTCTCGAACGTCCAATCCCAGTTCGCGGGATGCAGTGCGGTGCCCGTCTGCGACACGAAGCTGGAGAAGCCGCTCGCCCCGGACACGGCATTGGAGCCGCGACGACTGGGCGGCAGGTCAGGCCATCTCGCGACGCTTGCGCGCCCAGGTCTCGAAGCTCATGGGCGAAAGGCCATAGGACCGCGCGATCTCGGGCCGCGCCAGCACCGGGGCGACGTTCATGTACGTCAGGCCTTGCGCCACGCCAGGATGCAGGCCGGCTGCGACGGCCTCCTCGACCGTGCTGACCTGGACGATGTACTCCTTGCCGTCGAGGCGCGAGAGGACCTCGGCGATCTGAGGAAGCGTGAGCAGGTCACTCGCGAGCTGCAGCGTCACTCCGTTGAACGTCGCGGGATTGTTGAGCGCCGCCGCGGCCGCCTTGCCGATGTCCTCTGGCGCGACCAACGCGATGGTTTGATCGGTTCTGATCACCGTGAGCAACCGGCGCCCGTCGACGAAGCCAGCCGGATCCAACATCGGATGATCCATGAAGGTGGCGGGCAGGATGAGGGTCCAGTGCTTGAATCCCGCGCTGCGGACGAGGTCGCAGGTGGCAAGCTTGTTCTCCCAGTACGTCTCGTGCGACTTCCAGCGCCCCTCCGCCCAGCCCTCGACGTTGCGGTGGTCGCCGACACCGGAGGTCGCGGTGTGCACGAACGTTTCGACACCTTCGGCAAGCGCGGCCTCGACGAGGTTCCTCCCTTGCTGGAGTTCCTTGCTGTAGTCGACGCCGGTCGTGGAGATGATGGGGGACTGCATCGAGAAGACCGCCCGTGCCCCAGCGCAGGCCGCGCGCAACGAAGCCGGATCGTCGAGGTCCCCGACGACCACCTCGGCGCCAGCCGCCGCGAGGGCCTTCGCGTTTGGCTCCTTGGGATTGCGCACCATCACACGCACCGGGGTGCTGCCTTCGGCCAGCAGCGCCCGGGCGGTGGCGCCGCCCTGACGCCCCGTGGCAGCGGTGACGAGAACGCATTCATTGCTGCTCATGGACCGCTCCTTTGTAAGTGGGGGACCCCACCGTTTATTCTCGTGGTTAGATATGGAGGGGGACCCCATTTGTCAACGCGGGTTCTCGTGAGGAGGCGGTCGCGGTGGAGCATGTGAAGCCGTTGCGAGCGGACGGGCGGCGCAACCGGGAGCGGATTGTCGCGGTCGCCGCGGAACTGGTCGGCAGGGATGGTGCGCAGGTGTCGCTCGAGGAGATCGCTCGGCGGGCGGGGGTAGGCTCGGCGACCCTGCACCGGCACTTTCCCTCGCGGCAGTCGCTGTTGGAGGCGGTATTCCGCGATGGCGTCGCGCAACTCTGTGCGCGGGCATCCTCGCAACCGGGAGAGGATCCCGCCGCCGAGTTGGCCGTCTGGCTCGAGGACTTGACGATCTACACGGCGACCCACCGCGGGCTTGCCGCAGCGCTGTTGACCGGCCCGGATGGCCTTACGGCTGAGGAGGTCTGCTCCACCGACAAGCTGCTCGATGTGTTGAGCGTTCTGGTGGCGCGGGCGTCATCGGCAGGCGCGATTCATGCTCGTGCCACGACGGAGGACCTGCTGATGCTGGCGAACGCGATTGCCGTCGCCAACGAAGACGATCCGCTCACTGCGAGCCGGGTGCTGCGCCTCGCGCTCACCGGCATCCGGCCGTGAAGGCAGGGCGCGCGGCGGTCTGGTCTCCCGCTTGAGGACGCCCTTCTCGGGGACGCCGGAGTGATTCTGTCGGCGGGTGGACAGGCCGCGCTGCCTTTTGGGGGGACACGCGGCCCTGTCCGCGCTCCCAGGCGGTGCGCGGCAGGGGCCTGGCTCGCTTGGCTGGGATAGCTCGAGCCTCAACACCACGCGGCCTGGGGCCAGCTCATCGAAGCCGCGCGCAGAGTGAAAGGTCAGACGGTTGCGGCCTTGCGTGGCTTCTTCGGCCACGCAGGGCGCTCTGCTCGCGGACCTACCTGACGGGGATCAGGTGACTTCGCGCGTCAGCTTGGAGTCCCACGGGCACCAGTGACCGCCCGGGAGGAATGCACCGCCCGCCTCGTCGAGGTGGTCTTCCACATACGTCATGTTGGCATCGCAGACCTCGATGGCCATCGAGAAGAAGCGGATGGTGCTCGGGTCCAGGTGGAAGGAGAACTTCGGGTTGTAGGCCGCGGCCCGCTTGATGATTCGTCCGTGGACGTGGACTTCGTTCCGCTCCTCGCCAGAGAGAATCTTCCGTGCATGTGCAATCGTCTTCTCGTCAGCCAACTCGATGATGAACTCCAAGTTGGGCTGGGAGTGCTGCGTGAAGGCGAATCGTACCGTGTTTGCCATTGCAAGGCTCCTTGGGTAAGGGGGCCCCATATAGGCGATTGTCCTCACTCGCTTGTATCACCTGCCGGTAGCGGTGGTGTGTCTTGAATGCGGCATCGTGAGGTGTGTCATCTGAGGCAGTCGCATGGGGCGGGGTGTCAGCCTCGCGAGAAGGAGTTCGTGCTCGCGGCGTTGCGCTCCACCCTGGCGGCGAAGGCTCCGCGCTGCGATGGAGTGGGAGCGCCCGAGGCCTGGGCCGGGTTGGGGCGGCCTCCGAGAACCGGCAGGCCGCCTGCGCGATGGGTTGGCGAGGCGTCAGTGACTCGCGACCCGCGGCTTTGGCACGGGCAATACCCAGATCTCCCGGCCGAGTTGCCCATCCAGTGCCGTGAAGTAGATGAAGTTGCCCGCGCGCAGCAGGTCCTGCGGATAGGAAGAGGCGGGGCCCGGGACGATGTCCTGCAGGAGCTTGGTGCCGCTCGGCTGTCCGTTGCTCACCCAAAGCTCGTGGCCGTGCGCTTCATCGAAGGCGTAGAAGACGACGCGGTCGTCATCGGTGGGGACCGGCGTGGGCGGTCGGAGGTCCGGAGAGACGATGAGTGGCTGGTACAGCAGCTTCGTTCCCTGGGGGGTGGCATCGGTCCGCCACAGCTGGACGTCGAAGGGGGCGGGGCTGCCGATGTCGTAGAAGAGCGTGAAGTAGAGTTTTCTCTCGGTCGCCGTGGACGTGGCGACGAAGATGAAGAAATCGAAGGGAAGGTCGGCGTAGGGGTTGGGGATGCTCGCGACGAGATTCGAGCGCGGGTGGCAGGAGGGATCCGGGTCGAGCTTGCGAATCTCCGTTACCGTGAAGCCCGGTGTGAAGGTGGCGAAGTAGAGGCGCTCCTTGAACAGGGCGAAGATTTGCGCTTCCGAGCCCTGGGGGCCGGGAACGGTGTCCTCGACCAGCTCCGTGCCCTTGGCCGTGCCATCGCTGCGCCACACTTCACGGCCATGCACGCCGTCGTCCGCGGAGAAGTAGAGCACCCCCTCCGCTTGCGTCAGGCTCCGGGGGAACGAGGAGGCTGCACCCGGGTTGATGTCCTTGACGAGGCGGGTTCCGGAGGCGCTGCCGTCACTCACCCAGAGCTCCACTCCGGTGTCGGGCACCCCGAGGCTCATGAAGAGGCGGTTGCCCACGCTCGCCAGGTCAAAGGGCCCGTTCACGGTGTCCCTCGGTCCCAGGTCCTTCACGCGCACCGTGCCGGCCGAGGTGCCATCACTGCGCCACAGCTCCAGGTTCTCGGCGGCGATGAGGGTGGGCCGGACCGACCGGAAGAAGTAGAGCTTGTTGCCCACCGCGATGAAGTCCGCCAGGGAGGCGGTGCCGCCCTCCGGGGAGAGGTCCTTCACCTGACGCGTGCCCGCAGTGGTGCCATCACTCACCCACAGCTCCGCGCCGTGTTCCATGAATCCTTCGGTGAAGAAGAGCTGCTGGCCGACGACGGTCAGCCGTCCGGGAGAATCGTCCAGGTGCTTCACGGGGACAGTGCTCGCTGTCGTGCCCGCGCTCCGCCACAGCGCGCCCTGGTCCGCCTCGAAGTCGAAGGCCGAGAAGAAGAGCTTGCCGCGGAAGGACACCAGATCCGTTGGCGACGGGCCACCCAGCGGGTCCGGGAATGGCCCCGGGGGAGGCGGGTAGATGTCCTTCAACAGCGTGGCGGGCCCCAACTTCGGGAGTGGGGCATCCCAATGCGCGGTGGCCTCCTCGGGGACGTGTTCCTCGGAGAGCGATGCTTCTGGAAGAGGCCCACCGCATCCCGCGGTTGCCAGACAGACCCATGCCACTTGCCACCATGCACGCATGATTTCCCCTCGTTCTCGGGTGGGCGACAGCCCCGATGGCGATAAGTCCGGAGCAGAGCCGCGGCCAGGGGGAGCGCCGGGTTCCTGGTCGCAAATCTTCAGCAGGTCCAGTCGCGCTCACTTCCATCGCCTCGTGATGCTTCGTTGATGGATGAGAACGCGACGCAGGCTCCTGCATGCGGGCGACGGCTCCCGCGAGCATGTGTCCTTTGGACGGTGCGGTGCTCTCGGCCCGGACTACCGCGTCGTGGAGCTGGGCTTCCTCGCGCCGCAGGCCACGTTCACCGGGGGGGCGCTGGACTCGCTAGCCCGATGGCCGAGTACGTCATTCCCGGGCGCACACGGTTGCCTGCCTCCCCGCGGCCGGGCTTGCGCGGGCGAATCGCTTCCCCTGGACACCGCCCGTGCGTATCACTGGCCTTCGTGTGTACGCCCATCGACCGATACCTGCCGCCGCGCCCCGACACTTCCTCCGCCGTCACGCCCCAGCGTGGGCGGGTGGTGGTCATCGCGCCCACGCGCGCCGCGTGCGAAACCATCGAGCTGGCGCTCGGGTTGGAGCTGCGCACGTATCTGGAGGAGCACCACGGCGAGCGCCTCCGAGAGCTGGCCCGGAGCGGGCAGGGGTTTGGCATCGTCGCGGGCACTGGCACGGGCAAGACGCTCGCCATCCGCCCCATCGCGGAGGAGCTCGTGGGCCGGCGGCCCCTGCGGGTGGCGGTGGTCAACCGCGAGCGGGAGGCCACCGCGGAGGCGCCGCTCGCGGACGTGGTCATCGTCACCACCGGCATCGCGCGGCGCTGGTTCCAGGGCGGCGCCATCCGGCGCGAGGACACGCTCATCGTGGATGAGATCCACCAGACCTCCGCCGAACTGGAGCTGTGCCTGGCCCTGGGCAAGCGCGTGGGTTGCCGCTTCATCTGGCTGTCCGCCACCGTGGACCCGGCCTTCTACGCGCGCTACCTGGACAGCGCGGACGTGCTCCAGGTGTCCTCCTTCGACCCGAGGAAGGCGGCCCGGGTGGAGGTGGAGCGTCGTCAGCCGCTGTCCTTCCTCGACGAGGACTTCCTGCGGGACGTGCAGCAGCAGGGGCGCGGCGTGGGCGTGTTCCTGGCCACGCGCGCGGGCGTGGAGGAGGCGGCGGCCCACGTCCGCGCGAACGCGCCGGAGCTCCACGCGGCGCACTACCACGGCGGCGAACCGCTGCGCGCCATCCGTCCCTTCCTGGAGGGCACGGCGCCCCGGCCCTTCGTGCTCGCGATGACGGCGGCGGGGCAGAGCGCGCTCAACGTGCCAGGGCTGGACACGGTCGTCATCGACGACATGCGCTTCACGAACCTGGTCGAGCGCGGCCGCAACGTCCTCACCCGCGTGCACCTGGGCAACAACGAGCTCTTGCAGATGGCGGGGCGCGTGCACGGGCGGGTGGAGGGCGGGCGTGTCTTCATCATGAGCGACCGGCCGCTGCACTTCGCCTCGCTGCGGCCCACCGAACCCGAGTTCCAACTCGCGGGCGAGCCGGAGCGGGTGGCGCTCACCGCCGCGGCCCTGGGCGTGCGGGCGGATGAGTTGGACCTGCCCGTGCCGCTGGACCGCAATGCCTATCGCCGGGCGCTCGCGAAGTTGCAGGCGCGCAACATCGTGGACGCGGAAGGACGGCTGTCCGACTACGGCCGCGCGGTGGAGGCCCTGCCGGTGGAGCGTCCGTGGGCGGAGCTCATCGTCAACGCGGAGGACGCGCTGCTGCCGTTGCTCGCGGTGTGCAGCTCGGTGGAGTCGCTGCACCGGATGACGCGCGAGGAGCGGAACCTGGACGGGCTGCTCGTGCCCGGCAGCGACCACCTGACCGCGTACAACCTCTACGCCGAAGCCTTCCGTGAAGCGGGCACGGTGGGGGAGGTGCAGGGGCTGCCGCGCCACGTCTTCCATGCGGAGAAGCTCGCGGCCTGGGCGGAGGTGCGTGGGGTGCTGGTGAAGGCCCTGGAAGACGCGGCGCTCGCGATGGCGAGCGTGTACCGGAGCGTGGGGTTGGCGCTGCCCGCGCGCATGCCCTTCGCGAACCCGCGCGTCTCCCAGCGCTTCTGCGACCTGCTCGCACGCTTCATGCCCTTCGACCTGGTCATCGACGAGCGCACCGCCTGGGGCGAGGTCGCGCGCGTGTCGAAGACGAGCGTGTGTGGCAACCTGGGCGCGGTGGCGGGCACGCTGCGCTACTTCGCCGGCCGCAACGGCGACTCACAGGCCGGCATCGAAGGCACCCAGTTGCCCCAGGCCCTGCTGCGCCGCTACGCACGCCGTCACTCGGCGGCGCCGGTGTACGACATGCGCTTCCGCTCGGTCGTGCTCGAAACGCGGGTGGACTACTTTGGCTTCGAGCTCGAACGGGAAGTGGAGGTGCTGCGCGCCTGGGGGCCGGAGCTCGCCAAGGCGGCCCGGCACGCGCTCGCCGAGGCGCTGGCGCAGGGCGAGGTACCCCATCCCGCGGTGGACCGTCACCGGGTCGCCATCGACGAGGTTCGCGAGCTGTGGCGACGCTCGGGAGGGACCACCGCGCCGCTGGGGTTGCCGGAGCTGACCGCGCTCTACGAGGCGCAGCTGGAGGGGGTGGACACGCTCGACGACTTCAAGGCGCGCCCGCTGCGGCTCGAACTGGACGCGCTCGTGCCACCCGCGACGCGCCAGGCGCTCCTGTCGCTCCCGGACGCCGTGGTGGTGCGCGAGCAGGAGGTGCCGCTCGAGTACGACGTGGAGATGCTGTCGGACGGAGCCCCGCGAGGTGTGGCGCGGCTGCACCTGCCAGAGAAGCTCGCGCGCACGCTGGTGGAGGAGGAGCTGCCGCCGCTCGACCGCCCCCAGCGCTTCAGCGTGGCCCGGGGCCGGCGGGGCGTGCTCGAGGCTCGCTCGCTCCTCGAGCTCCAGGAGCTGCTCGACCGGCCCTGGATGCCGGACGAGATCGCCGAGGCCACCCGTGAGCGTCCACTCCCGCGACAGGACCGGGAGCGCGGCGCCCCCAGGCCTGGGGGGCACCGGGGCCATCACGGCAAGGCCCCCAGGGATGGAAGACGGAAGGGCGGCGGCGGGTGGCGGCGCTGACCTGACGCACGGGCAGGGCGCTCACCACGCATGGCGGTCCGGCCAGCTCCGGACGGGGGATATCGCTCGTCGAGCACCTCATGGGTGAAGCGCATCTCGATGCCCTTCGGCTTGACGACGACATGGGCCGAGTCACTCACCCGCTCGCTGTCGGAACGCACCAGGCGTCACGCCCACGCTTCGCTTGAAGGCCTTGCCGAAGGAACTCTCCGTCTCGTAGCCCACGGCGCGCGCCACCTCCGCCATCGACCGGTGCCGCTCGCGCATCAGCCCCATGGCGCGATGCATCCGCCACTGGGTGAGGTACGCCAGCGGCGCTTCGCCCACCAGGGAGCGGAAGCGCTCCGCGAACACGGAGCGGGACATGCTGGCGATTCGAGCGAGTCCCTCCAGTGTCCACGGCGCTTCCGGCTTCTCGTGCATTCGCTGCAACACCGCGCCGATGCGCGGGTCCACCAGGGCGCGCAGCCAGCCGTTCTCGCCGGAGGACGACGCCATGTGCGCTCGGAGCGCCTGAACGAAGAGCACGTCCGCGAGCCGGCTGACCACCGTCTCGTAGCCTGGCTGCTTCGCCTCGACTTCAGCGGCCACGAAGCGCAGCGTGGGCTCCAGCCAGCGCGGCGTCGTCTCCGCGTCGCCCTTCACGTGCAGCAGCGTGGGTAGGTGCCTGACGAGCGGGCTGTGCGTCTCGCCCTCGAACGTGAACGAGCCCACCACCAGCGTCACCGCGGCGCCCCCTCCGCCGTAGTGGAGAATGCCCCCGCATCGCATGGGGCCGCGCGTCGCGTACACCTCCGCGATGGGGAGCGTCCGCGTGCCCGTCCTGTCTCGAAGCGCGAAGCGCACGCCCGCGGGGATGAACACGAAGTCTCCCCCCGCGAGGGACAGCTCCTGGTCGTCCGTGGACAGCAGGCAGTTGCCTCGCATCACCGCGTAGAAGAGCGGGAACGGGCACCCGTCGACGCGCATGCCCCATGGCGCGGTCATCTCGTAGCGGGCGTCCACGCGGCTTCGCAGCCGCACGCCGCGCAGCGCATCCGCGAGGACGTCCAGCCCCGGCGGCTGGGCTCCGGACGATTGGACGAGAGAAACGGACTTCTGGCGCATGTTCGTCCTTTCCACGAAGACTATAGGTTCAGGCGCATCCTCACAGGAGACACAGCGCCATGAAAGCCATCCAACTGCGTGAGTTCGGCGGCCCCGAGCAACTTCGTCTCGAAGAAGTGCCCATTCCGACGCCGGGCGACCACGAGGTCCGCCTCCGGGTCCATGTCGCCGGGCTCAACTTCACCGACCTGGGGCAGCGGGAGGGACGGCTGCTCGGCACGCCTCCACTGCCCTTCATTCCCGGGCTGGAGGCGGCGGGCGTCATCGACGCAGTGGGCAGCGCCGTCCAGGGCCTCGCGTCGGGGATGCGGGTCGTCGCGCTCCTGCCGAACCAGGGGGCCTTCGCGGAGTACGCGCTCGCACCCGCGTCGGCGCTGCTCCCGATTCCAGCGGCCGTGTCCTTCGAGCAGGCGGTGGCCCTGCCCTCGCAGGCGCCCACGGCTCTGCTCGGCCTGCGCGTGGGCGCGCGCCTCCAGGCGGGAGAGTCCGTCTTCATTCCCTCCGCTGCGGGCGGGGTGGGCACGCTGCTCGTGCAACTCGCCAGGACGCTGGGGGCCTCGCGCGTCATCGGCGGCGCGAGCAGCGAGCCCAAGCGCGCCCTCGTGACGAGGCTCGGCGCGGACGCGGCGGTGGACACCACGCAGCCGGACTGGCCCGCACGGGTGCGGGAAGCCACGGGCGGACGTGGAGCGGATGTCGTCTTCGTCTCCGGAGGGGCGGAGGCCGGCGCGCGTGGCCTCCAGGCCCTCGCGGCCCGGGGCCGGCTGGTGCTCTTCGGCGCGGAGAGCATGTTCGACTCCCAGTGGAGCCGAGAGCAGATGATGGGACTGGTCGCCCAGAACCAGTCCATCGTCGGCTTCGCCACCTTCACCCTCCCCCTGGAAGAACGTCAGGCGGCGCTGCGCGAGGCGCTCTCCCGCGTCGAGGCGGGATCCCTGCGGGTCGTCGTCGGACAGACATTCCCCCTGGCGGACGTGGCGAGCGCCCATCACGCCCTGGCGGCGAGGACGACCACCGGCAAGGCCATCATCCACGTCGGAGCATAGGAAGGATTGAAGGCCAGTTGAGAGGTGGCGGACTGGAGCGCAAGGGCGGAGAAGGGCCGCAGACAGCGCCGCCCGAGTGGCTGTCCCTACGCGCCCTTCAATCGCAACGAGATATCGCTGACCGAAGTCGCGAACGGCGAGGTCCAGCCCATCGTCTTCGAGCCACGCCCGAGCACGGACCGCCTCTACGCCCTCCGGAGCCGCGGCGGTGAACGGGCTTGGGGGCTGCGTGGCCGCGCATCCGGGGAGAAGGCCAGCGGCAGCGTCACGCCCTCGAGGCGGTACTGGAAGTCACCGCTGTGGACGTCGAGTGAGGAAGCGGACGGGGGTGGCTCATCCAGGGCCTTCTCGACATCGAAATCCGAGCGCTGGCCCCGTGCACCCGAGACAGGTCAACTTGGTGCCCTCTCGCGGCCTCCATGCGCGCTTCGTCCGCACCAGAGGTGCTCGCGGCGGCTGCTCGTGTTCTTCGTCCCGACCGGCACCTTGATGGCGTTTCGCGAGCACGTCATCCCGGCCCCCGGAAGCAGGCTGTGCCCGTGCTCTGGTACACTCGCATCCCTACGAGGTGCCCATGGAGGCTGTCTTTCTCCTGCTGCTTTGCGCCGGGGTGGTCGCGTTCGTCGTCTTTGTGCTGTGGATGATGGTCGTCGGGTGGCGGCACGACCGGAACGTGATCCGGCCACTGATTCGGCGTCTCCACTGCCCCGAATGCCAGGCAAGCTATGGCGACGTTGTGCCTGACGCTCGTCCGCCAGAGGTGCTGCCTCTCGTGGACCCGGCGCCCGGGTACAAGCCTCCACCGCCACCTCTGCCCACATTCCAGGTGACATGTCTCGCATGCGGGCTCTCCTCCCTCTTCACAGAGGAGGGAGAACTGAAGCGGACGCACCGCTAAGCCGCGCGCAGTCTGAGTCGCGAAACCCCCGTGCCGCGCAGAGAACTGGCCCCCTGGAAGTGACCATGTTCAACTTTCTATATTACTTCGCGCTGTGGCTGGCGCTTACGAGCGCCGGCGTCCTCCTGCTCTTCGCCCTCATCGCTGTCGAAAATCGCGGCCGCGACAAGGAGAGGAAGGCCCTGCTCGAGTCTCTCCGCTGCGTAGCGTGCGGCGGCGAGAGCGCCCCTGACTCCATCTGGGAATCGGGTTCATATCCGATGAGGAGGGGCATCCCACAGCCACCTCCTGAAGTCGAAATGACGTGCGCGACTTGCGGACTCGTCGCCATTCACACCGACAAGGGGGAGTTCGTGCGGGTTGGCTCGTTCGGACCCAGCGGAGATTGAGCAAGTCCCCGCGCGCTGAAGCTCCTTCTCCACTTCCCCGCGACGCTGAACGAGCGAAGCCCGCCGAGCCCTGTCGGCCATGGCCCAGAGGAAAGCAGGAGGTGTGCAGGGGGCTCTACCGGTCTGGACCTTCCTCGTCGGGGTGGATGATGGAGGGACTCCGCCTCACCGCGGAGCGCGCCTCCAACAGACGCAAGTCGATGAGCAGCCCGTGTCGGTTCGCCATCAGCCCGTTGAGGCAGTAGCTCAGCTTCGCTTCCTTGTTCTTGTTCTCGCCCTTCGACTGGAAGGACTTCATGCTGGCCCAGGCTTCGATGAGCGTCCCATCCACGCTGAAGTGCTCGCTGCTCGTCAGCCCCGCCCTCTGTGCCTGGCCCACAACAGCCGAGAAGACGTGGCGCGCAACATCATGTTCCAACAGGCGCGTGCGATTGGCTGAGAAGGTGCTGTGGTCGATTGATGCCTCCTCGAGGCCCATGTTCAGGAACCAGCGGAACAGCAGGTTGTAGTCGAGCTGCTCACAGGCCTTCAGCAGTTGCTTCGGAGGAATGCTGGGGCGGCCCATCCGGCTGTACATCCCCCTCGAACGTTGGCGACAGCGCCACCTGGGCAGTGTGCGCTCCACCACCCATCGGTAGTGCCCGAGCCGCTCTTTGGACTCAATGCCGGACGCGCGATGCGCGGGGCGATGCCACGCTGGCGGAGTCCCTCCGGTTCTTCCTGGAGGCCGTGGATTGCCGCGACATGTTTTGGAGCCGCTACTGCCGCTTCAGTTCATCCGCACGGAGGGTCGCCTCAAGCGCATCCGCCAATGGGCAGTCTACGACTCCAGCTTCCTTCGCGGCATCACGGAGCACCTTGGCCTTATCCTGGGGGTTGATATTTACAATAGCAGCCCAGAACATCTGGCCATCCGAAGTCCGGGCGCGCTCAGCAGCCCACGAGGCCGCCCTTGTCAGGATCTCCTCCTCGGCAATTGGAAGCTCGCGCGCCTTCGAGCGCTCCACTGCATGACACGCATCCTCCATGTCTCGCTTGTAGCTACCGCATGCAGTGACAAGCGCGACGACAAGCCCCCCGAGGAGCGGTCGAAACATCATTCGAAAGTTCATAGCCACGCAGGCTAACAGCACGTCCACTTCAGATAAATAGCATCACATCCGCCCCCCGCGTCGTGCGCGAGTGGAGCCATGGCACACGGTCCTGGTGGAGCGGCGCGACAGCCTCCGGGTAGGATTGGCGACCGCGCCAGGGGACGCCTCAAGCGAGGCCGCGGTGGCCACCGACTTGCTGAAGCTATTTTGAGCCCACAACCGATGAAGCAATGAGAGGCGGCTTCTGGGCCGCGACAACTCAGCAGAGCCGAATGCTTGCAGTAGGCGGATTGGTTTCCGCGATTGTGATGACGATGATGGTGCTGATTCCACCTGCCACACCCTCTATCTGCCGAAAGTCGGCCTCTTGGAGGGTTCGGAGCGTCTCACGCTGGAGGCTGAGCTTGCGCATGGGTTCTGTGGCCTTCTGCTTCTGCTTCTGCTTCTTCTTCGACTCGACCATGGAGACACCTCCGAGAGAGCAGGGGTTGATGATGGAGCACGCCGCATTCTTCCCTTATTGACACTCCGAGAACAGGGCATGGGAAGGATGGAAGGCCTGTTGAGAGGAGGCGGAGTGGAGCGCAGCGGTGGAGGACGCTGGGGGCGGCGCGATGTGGGCCCGCCTGCTGAAATGCATGTGGGTTTGGCGCTACGCGCGAGGGGGGCTCTATTTTTGCTGTCCGCGGCTGAGGGGAAATGCGCTCTGGATTCGTTCCCTGTGGGCAGTACCAACGTCAAGCAGGAGCTCTCGAGCATGAAACCTTTCAGAATGAGGCCGCTACTGGCAGTCCTGTCAGTGCTGGCCGTATCCCTCGTGGGATGCGGGGTGCCAGAGGAAGAGTCCCGCGCCTCTTCTAGCGCCGATTCCCAGGCCCTGGCCGGTCCATATGATGCCTGGATTGCCCGCCACGGGCTCACCACCGCCCAATATCAGACGGAGTTCAATACGTGGGTGGGGCAGGGCTATCGTCTCTCCTATGTCAGCGGTTACGAAGAGGGGGGCAGTGCCCGTTACGCGGCCATCTGGGAGCAGACGAGCGGCCCGGCCTGGCGGGCCTACCACGGGCTGACTTCCGCGCAGTATCAAACCACCGTCGTCAATCAAAATGCGCAGGGATACCGACCGGTGGTGGTCAACGGGTACAGCGTCGGAGGCGTGGCCTACTTCGCGGTCATCTTCCACGTGGACAGTGGTGCCGCGTGGGTGGCCCGCCATGACCTGAGCGCGTCCCAGTACCAGACGGAGTTCAACACCTGGGCGGGGCAGGGCTACCGGCTCGTGCACGTGAGTGGCTACACGTCCGGTGGCGCGGAGCGCTACGCGGCCATCTGGGAGCAGACGAGCGGTCCGGCCTGGCGGGCCTACCACGGGCTGACCGCGTCCCAGTACCAGTCCACGTTCAATACCAACGCGGCCCAGGGTTACCAGCTCGCGAAGGTCAGCGGCTACAACGTGGGCGGCACGGACCGGTACGCGGCCATCTTCCATGTTTCATCGGGGATTCCGACCGCCGCGCGTCATGGGCTCTCCGCCGCCGCGTATCAACAGGCCGTGACGGACCTCAAGAACCAGGGATATCGCCCCGTCCTGGTGGCGGCGCACAACAATGGGAGCCAGCCCGAGTTCGCCCTGATCTGGCAGAACCTGACGTTCAGCGCGGCCGACCTGCAGCACATTGACGATACCGTCCAGCAGGCGATGACCAGCACGAACACCGTCGGGCTGTCGCTGGCCATCACCCGCCACGGACGCCTCGTGTTCGCAAAGGGGTATGGCCTGGCCGACCGAACCAGCAACACCCCGGTCAACACCTCCCACCGCTTCCGCGTCGCCAGTGTGTCCAAGCCGATGACATCCATCGGCATCATGCGGCTGATTGAAAGCGGCCAGATCCGGCTGACGGACCGAGTCTTCGGCAGGGGTGGATTGCTCGGTGAGACGTTCGGCGCGCAGAGCACCTACGCGGACAACCGCGTCCTGAACATCACGGTCCAGCACCTGCTCGAGCACACCGCGGGCGCATGGGACAATGACGGCGCCGACGGCACGGGCGACCCCATGTTCATGAACACGGGCATGACGCACGCCCAGCTCATCCAATGGGTGTTGCAGAACGTGCCGCTCGAGTTCGCGCCTGGGACGACGTACCAGTATTCGAACTTCGGCTACAGCGTGCTCGGCCGCATCATCGAGCGGGTCACGGGCATGACCTATGACGCCTATATGCGCGCCAACGTGTTCGCGCCCAGCGGCGCCACCAGCTTCGCCGTGGGGGGCGATACGTTGAGCGCGCGTCTGCCGAACGAGCCCGTCTACTACCAGCTTGGCACGGGGGCCTTCAGCCCGTATGGCATGCCGGTGCGTCGCATGGATGCGCACGGTGGCTGGGTCGCCACGCCCATCGATTTGCTGCGTGTCGCCGTGCGCGCGGATGGGTTCTCCACCGTTTCGGACCTGCTGAGCGCGAGCTCACTCACCACGATGACCACACGCACGACGGCGCTCGACACCTTGGGCAACTCCGTCAACTACGCCAAGGGCTGGTCGGTGAACAGCCTCCCCAACTGGTGGCACGGCGGCTACATCCCGGGCACCCGGGCCCTGTTGGTGCGCACCGATGACCGCTATGGGCCCAGCCGCTCCGAGGAGTTCACCTGGTCCGTCATGACCAACTCCAACAACAGCTCCGGCTCGGGTACGCCCGACATCAACCTCGACAGCCTCATGTGGAACGTCGTGAACGGCGTCGGCGCCTGGCCCGCGCACGACCTGTTCTAATCAGGGCCTCCACCGGATTTTCCGGGAGGGCTCGTAGGACCGGCGGGGCTCGCAAAGGCCTCCGCCGGTCCGTGCTGCAGCTCACTGCCAATCCCGCATGCAGCCGACCTCGAAGCCCTGTCGCTTCTGACCACGCGCCTCGTGGAGACGGGGAAGCGGAAGAGGCGTGCGAGCGGATGGACGGAGCACCAAGACCGCCGCGACGGGAGGCTGAGAAGCAAGACTCCCCGGCAGCGCGCGCCAGCGGATGATTTCATCCGGGTAGAATTGACTTGGGTTTTCACCCGGGTAATATCTGGCCATTCTCGAACCTCCGACACCTGGGATGACCACGCCTTCGACCACCTGGACCGCCTTCGCGGGAAAGCGCCTGATTGCCTCCGGCCCTCCGGCTGACGTCATCCTCGCGGCCCGCCGCGCGCTGGACACCGGGGAGTCCGCGCCCCTGTTGCTCTTCGACGACACCACGGGCCGGACCGTGGACTTCCACCTGCGTGGCTCGCGCGAGGAGCTACTGGCCCGCCTTCAGCCCGCGCCTGCCCCCACGGAAGAAGACACCGGGCCTCGGAGCCCCGGCAGGCCGAGACTGGGCGTGGTGGCGCGCGAGGTGACCCTGCTTCCACGGCACTGGGAGTGGTTGGCCACGCAACCGGGCGGTGCCTCCGTCGCGCTGCGCAAGTTGGTGGAGGCCGCGCGCGCGAGCAGCGGCGACACCGACCGGCGCCGTCAGGCCCAAGTCGCGGCGGACCGCTTCATGACCACGATGGCCGGCAACCTGCCCGGCTACGAGGAGGCCGCCCGTGCGCTCTACGTCGGGCACCGCGCCCGGTTCAATCAGTGGACCCGAAGCTGGCCGGACGACCTCAGGAATCACGCGCGCCGGCTGGCCGCGCCCGCGTTCGGAAAGGTGACGCCATGAGCACGACGTCCAATCGCCAGTGGGTGCTGAAGACCCGTCCTCGGGAAGCGGTGTCCGACGACTGCTTCGAGTGGCGCGAGGGCCCCGTGCCCACGCCAGGCCCGGGTGAGGCGCTGGTCCGCGTCACCTGGCTCGCCATCGAGCCCACCCAGCGCACCTGGCTCAATGCGAATGCGACGTACATCCAGCCCGTCGCGCTCGGCGAGGTGATGCGGGGCGCAGGCGTGGGCATGGTCATCGCGTCCCGAACCGAGCGGCTGGCGGTGGGTGACTGGGTGGCGGGGCTCACCGGCTGGCAGGACTACGTACTGACCGGCGACGCGGGGCTCTTCGGCCTCAACAAGGTACCGGGCGGCGTCGCTCCGAAGGCGATGCTGAACCTCTATGGCGCGAGCGGGCTGACGGCGTACTTCGGCATCACCGACGTGGGCCGCGTTGCGCCGGGAGAGACAGTCCTGGTGTCCGCCGCCGCGGGCAGCGTGGGCTCCATCGCGGGTCAGGTGGCCCGGCTCCGGGGCTGTCGTGTCATTGGCATCGCGGGAGGGCCGCACAAAGCCGAATGGGTCACCCGCACCGCGCGCTTCGATGCCTGCATCGACTACAAGTCTGAAGACATCCAGGCGCGGCTTCGCGCCCTGGCGCCCCAAGGCGTGGACGTCGTCTTCGACAACGTGGGTGGCCACGTCCTGGAAGCCGCGCTAGACCATCTCGCCCGAGGCGCGCGGGTGGTGCTCTCCGGCAGCGTGGCCTCGGGATACAAGGACGGTGACTACGGCACCGCGCCGCGCAACTACATGCAGCTCGGCTTCAAGCGAGCGCGGATGGAGGGCTTCATCTTCCTCGACTACGTCTCGCGCTTTCCTGAGGCTTTTCGCGAGCTGGCGGCTTGGGACGCCCAGGGCGCGCTCCATTGCGCGGAGTCCATCGCGGAAGGCTTGGAGCAGGCCCCCTCTGCCCTGCGAGGACTCTTCGAAGGCCGCAACGTGGGCAAGCAGCTCGTGCGCGTCACCTCAATTCCCTGTTCGAGCTCGACCCCCCGCGCTCGATGAGACCGGAGGCAACTCGCAGGCTGCTGAAGCAGCAGTCTGCGTTGGCGCTTTCTCAGGGGCCGCCCGCGGTGGCGGGCGGTCCTTCCGGCCTGCGCGGAGGCACGAGCGTCAGTCTTGGGTCAGGGTTCGGAACACGGCCGGCAGCTCCTGGTCCCCCAGCCCCGCGCTGACGGCTCGCTTGTAGTTGTCGAGCAGTTCCTTCGGGAAGCGTGCGCTGATGCGGGCGTCCTGGCTCAGCCGGACGATGTGTTCGATTGCGGCGACGTGGGTGTTGAGACTGCACTGGTCGCCTGAGAAGTCATTCTTCTCGACCATTCCCTGCGCGGCGTCGGCGGTGACGGAAATCAGGCCGAGGAAGGAGTTCTTCTGGGCGAAGAAAGCCTTCGGGTCCAGGCCTTCCGCCTTGCACATGGCCGCCGCGTGCAGGAACGCCAGGGAGCCGCCGTAATAGGCCTCGAGAATCGCGCAGTCGAGCGTCGCGGCAGCGCCAATCTTCTCGTCGACGTACACGGAGTTCTTGGCAATCGCCTGGAGGGTCTCGGCGTGCCGGTCGAAGATGCCGCGCGACCCGGCGTAATAGACGGTCGCGTACTCGGTGGCGACGAAACTCGGGTAGGCGAGGATCGCGGCATCCAGGTAGTCCACGCCGTGGGCCTGGGCCCACGCCAGCCCCTCGCGCGCGTCCGCGGGTGAGCCGCTGGTGAGCTGAACGAGCGTCGTTCCAGCCAGTGCCGCCGCGACGCCCTTCTCGGAGAACACCTCGGCGGCGGCGGCGTAGTTGGAGAGGGAGACGACGACGAGCTCGCGTCCCGAGACGGCCTCGACGAGGCTGTCGAAGGCACGGGTGCCACCACCGACAGCGGTGGCCTTGCTGGGAGTCCTGTTCCAGACCGCGACGTCGTGGCCCGCCGAAGCGAAGGCTCGCGCCAGTGCGCTTCCCATGAGACCACAACCCACCACCGCCATCTTCGCTGAACGAATCGAGTGCATGTGCAAGCTCGTTTTGACTCCAGGTTGTACGGCACCCCGAAACGTGAAGCCCGCCCATCCCTCAAGGAACCGGGCGAACTGGTGGAGCGGGCGTCAACACCAACCCATCCAGGACACCATACGCATAGGCCACCGCGAAGGCATAGGCTCCCACCAGGTACGTCACGTTGAGCGTCCGCGCCGTCCCCGCGTCGCTCGCGCGATACCGGCCGTCCGGCCCGCGCAGCGAGAGCGAGGTCCCCAGGGAGACTCCCGCCGCCGCGAGTCCCAGCCCCTGCGTCACCGCCAGCACCGTGCCCATCCCCGAGCGCCCGTGCTTGAAATGCCCCACGCCCAAGGGCGCCAGATACCAGGCACGGGTCAGCGCCGGCGAGGTGGGCACCTCGTCTTTGCGGATGGGGTCGACGATGCGGGAGGGTGACGGAAACAGCCGAGGACTCCGCTGGGCACGCAGTTCCCCGATGCGTGTCTGGTGTTGGGCACGCGCGCGCTCGACGAAGGCGAGGAAGTCCGGTGGATACAGCAGCGGGTCCAGCGCCGAGTCGCCGTGAACGGCCAGCCCTCGCACCACCTCGTCCTCTGCGCGGGCCAGCTCCTCCTGTGCGTGATAGGTGGCTGCGAGCAGCAGGTGCGCTTCTGCTTCCAACGCCTCTCCGTCGAGCCGCAGCGGATAGAGCAGGGACTCCAGCTCGGCGCGGGCCTTGGGCAGCTCGCCGGATTGGTAGGCACCACGCGCGCTGTCGAGCGGGGACGCCGCGAGCACCATCAGCATCAAGGCCGCGCCCATCATGGCGTCACATCCAGCGCCACTTCGAGCCGACGACCCGCGACCACGTCCACCTCTCGCACCAAGGGAGGTTCACCCGCGCGGCGTGCCGTCACCGTGTGTCGTCCATGTTCGACCATCACCGGACCGGACAGGGGGGCGACGCCCACCTCCCGGCCGTCCACGAAGAGCCGCGCGCCCACGGGAGCGTGGATGCGCACCTCCGCCTTGCGCGGTGACAACACCACGTCGCGCGTCACGGTCTCCCCCGGCGCGAGCGTCACCTCCTGCTCGACCTCGTCGCACAGAGGGTTGACGAAGCGCAGCCGGTGGGTCCCCGCTGGCAGCGAGAGTTCACGCACCCGAGGTGTGTAGCCGTGGCTCTCGCCGTTCACGAACACCTCCGCCCACGGGCGCGCCGTCACCTTCAACACGGCGGGACGCGCGGGGAGGGTGGTTCCCACGTCCGGGCCTGGCGCCGGCACCAAGGGCCGCGCGGCCCCTGTGCTCTCGGTTCCCGCCGAGTGCCCTGCCGGCAGGGCCGATACGGCCCGCTTCGCCGAATCCATTCCTCCCGAACGCCCTGTCGAAACGGATGGCCGAGCCGGCTTCGCCCCGGCACCGTCCGCCGAGCGTTCTGTCGGCACGAATGCCCCAGCCAGATTCGTGGTGTCTCTTCCGGCCGAAGGCCCCGGTTCTCGCGAAGCGTCCAACCTGCCGGGTTCCGTCCCCGGGGCAGGCATCTCCTGGCCCGGGGGCGTGGGCGCATGAAGGCGTTCACCAGTGGAGGCGCCGTCAACGGATGCTGTTCCGGGGGAGGCCTGCCCTGACGAGGGCTCCGCGCCACGCGGCGTCTTCACGCCTTCGATGTCCTGGTGCGACCACACCCACCCCGCAGTCGCGCAGAGGACGAGCCCGGCGCCCACGGCGCCAGCCCTCCACGCGGAACGCCTCGGCCGCTGACGCAACAGCGCCACCACCTCGGCGGACGTCGGCTCCAGCGACAGCGCGGCGTTGAGGACCTTCGCGGCCCGCGCCCCCTCGCCGCGCGCCAGCAGTCCGCGCCCCTCCTCCAGCAACCGCTCGAAGCGCGCCCGGCGCCATCGACTGGCGCGGGCCACCGGGTCTCCCAAGAACTCCCGCGCCACGTCGGCAGGCGGGCCGACCTCTCGTTGGAGCAGCTCCTCCAACGCCAACGCCAGCGCGGCCCCGTCGCGCGGTCTATCCCGCGCATCCTTCGCCAGACACCGCGCGACCAGCGCTGACAAGGGCTCGGGCGTGCCCGGCACCACCTCCGTCAGCGGCGGCGCATCCTTCGTCATCACCGACGCGGCCAGATGCGCCGCGCCCTTGCCCGCGTGCGGCGTGGCGCCCGAGCACAGCTCGAACAGGATGACACCCACTGCATACACATCCGAGGCAGGGGAGTACGCGCCCGTGTCGATGCGCTCGGGCGCCATGTATGGCAACGAGCCCGTCACCGCCCCGGTGCTCGTGAGGCGCTCCTGGTCCTCCAGCGCGGCGAGTCCAAAGTCCGCCAGCTTCAGCGGCCCGCCTTCCGCCACCAGCACGTTGTCGGGCTTCACGTCGCGGTGGACGATGCTGTGTGCGTGCGCCGCCGCCAGCGCCCGGGCGAGCTCCCAGCCCAACACCATCACCGCCTCGGGAGGCACCGGCGAGAGCCTCCCCGCCAGCGCGCGGAGGTCCTCGCCCCGCACCCACTCGCAGACGAGGAACGGGCCATGGGCCTCATCCTCGCCGTAGTCGTGGACCTCCAGGACGTTGGGATGATGGAGCGAGGCGGCCAGCTCGGCCTCCCGCCGGAAGCGCTCCGCGCGGCCCGTGCCGCCTCCCGGGTGCATCCGCTTCAGCGCTACCGGGCGCGACAGCCGCACGTCCGTGGCCAGGAAGACCGTGGCCATTCCCCCACGCCCCAGCTCCCGCTCGAGTCGGTACCGGCCCGCAAGCACTTCACCCGTCATCACCCAGGCATTCTCCGGGAGCGCGCTCCCGCGAGCAACCTGGTAGATTACAGCGACAGCCGACAGGCCTTCGTGTCCCCCACCTGCTCGCAGGCGCCCGTCGCCCCCCCGGGGCAGTCCCGGTCCAGCCGGCACGGCTGCCGGCACCGCAGCTCCGTCCCCGACGACAGGCACACGCTACAGGGCGCGCAGTCCAGCGAGTTCTCGCAGACCTCTCCCACCGAGGCCGGGGTACCCGAGCACTCCTTCACGCACAGCCCGTCCGGAGCGCATTGGTAGCCCGCCTCGCAGAGAGTGCCCCCCGGGTTGCAGCTCTCCTCGCACCGCATTCGCTCCCTGGGGCAATGGGCGAAGTCGGAGCACTCGAATGTGTCCCTGCACGCCTCTCCAATCCGAGGCCCCACGACGCATCGCGCACTGGTGCACCGTCGCCCGTCGCGACACGTGAAGTCCGTCGAGCACGTCAGCGTGCACGTCCCGCCGACACAAGCCGCCGCTGCATCCGCGCACTCGCATGGCTGCGTGCACGCTCCTCCCTCCTCCACCGTGCTCGCGCATCCCGCGTCCGGAGTCCCGCATCCCGTGCCTGTGCAGCCGGCATCCGGCGTCCCGCATCCCGTGCCTGTGCAGCCGGCATCCGGCGTCCCGCATCCCGTGCCCGTGCAGCCCCCATCCGTCGGCGTCGTCACCGGCACACATGCACTCAGGGGGCCGGACGCGTCGGGCACGGGCCCACAGCCATACCCTGGCCGAGCACAGGCCTCGCCACAGGTCCGCAGGCATTGCCCCAGCCCCGTCGCGCACACGCTTCCTTGCGGGCACGGTGTCGACTCGGAGCACGCCAGCAGGCAATACCCGCCCGGAAAGCCCGTGCCACAGGTGAGCCCTGGGGCGCATTCGGCATCCGCGCCACAGGCCTCTCCAATCCGCTCCGTGCCCATGGGCTCGCAGTCACCTCGCACGCAGACCTGCCCCTGGGGACAGCCGTCGGGCTCGTCACAGCGGATTCGGATGTCGAGCGGACAGCCCGGCGCGACGAGCAGCACCAGCGCGGGCAACAACGAGAGCAGGAGGAGTCGGCGCATCACCAAGGCCCGGGCGACTCTAGGCGCAGGGAGGCTCGAAGCGCACCCCCCCAACAACGCCAGAGGCCCCGTGCTCCCCGACTGGGGAACACGGGGCCGTCTTCGCCAGCTACATGCAGGTGCCCATGACGCCCGGCGCGCCGAAGCACTGGCCGCTCTTGCAGTGGCTGTTCTCCGCGCACGGGAAGCCGAAGGCGCCCGGGCTGCAGAACCCGAGGACCGCGCCGGAGAAGGGCTTCACGCAGCTCCACTGCGAGGGGCAGTTCGAGTTGTCACTGCAGAGCCCCTGCATGCAGAAGCGGCCCTTGTTGGGCAGGTAGCCGTCGTTGCACACCGCGCCGCCCAGGCCCGTGGGGCACACGCCATCCTCGGGGCAGGGCGCGAAGCTGGCGCAGTACGGCTGCTGCGAGCCCTGGTCCGCTGCGTCCAGGCACACCGCATAGGTGTCGCAGCCGTCCTTGAAGTCGCTGGTGTTCGGGTTGCACGAGGGCGGGTTTGCCGGAGGCGCCAGGCTGCACAGGCCCTCGATGCAGACCTGGTTGCTCAGGCACTGGCTGTTGGAGCTGCAGGTCGGCACCTTCTTGTTCTTGCAAAAGGAGACGGCCATGCCCGTGTCCTCGAGGTCGCAGTACTGGTCCGCCGCGCAGTCCCCGTTCGACTGACAGCCGATGGCACACAGGCCGTTGAAGCAGAACTGCCCGGAAGGACATGCCTTGCTCGCGCTGCACAGCCCCGCGCTCTGCTCATTGGGGTTGCCGTCGGGCCCCTCGCCGTCATCGTCCTTCGTGCTGCCGCAGCCCATGACCGTCAGCGCCAGGAACAATCCCATCACCACATGCTTCATCGTCGTCTCCGTCAGGTTCATCTGCACCGTGGCGGCTCTCCGCCTTCGTGCGATGGGCAACACCAGAGCAACGTGCGTGCCCAAGCCTCGCGAGACATCGAATCGCCCCGATTCCACGGGGTTGCATGACGCCCCTGGCCCTCCGAGCACCTGACGCCGGGGGAAACGTGCCAGGACTGGCACGCGGACAAGCCCCCCAGAGGAGGCGGCCTGTCAGTCCCCCTCGCCCAGGTAGCGAAACAGCGAGCGAAGGCCGATGCCCAGCGCCGCCGCCGCGTCCTTCTTGCTGCCGCCGCAACGGGCAATGGCCTCCCGCACGTAGCGCTGGACGAACGCCTCCCGCGCCTCCTCCAGGAGAATCATGGGCGCTGCGTCGCCGCCCAGCTCCAGGTCTTCGGGGCGCAACAACTCGTCCGTCGCCAACACCGCGGCGCGGCGCACGCGCGACGCCAGCTCTCGCACGTTGCCAGGGAAGGGGTGCCCCCGCAGCGCCTCCGAGGCCTTCTGCGTGAAGCCTCGCGCCTTGCGCGCCTCTTGAGTCAGCACATGGTGGGCGATGAGCAGCACGTCCTCACCACGCGCTCTCAGCGGCGGCACGTCCACGCGCACCTCTTCCAGCCGGAAGCGCAGGTCCGCGCGGAAGGTGCCCCGCCGCACCGCTTCCTCCAGGGCCACATGTGTCGCGGACACCACGCGCACGTCCACCTTGCGCGGCTGGTGTTCGCCCAGGCGGGTGACTTCGCGCTCCTGCACCACGCGCAGCAAACGCGTCTGGAGCGACAGCGGCATGTCCCCAATCTCATCCAGGAAGAGGGTGCCACCGTCGGCCGCCTCCACCAGTCCCGCCCGCTCCGTGCCCGCGCCGGTGAACGCGCCACGCGCATGGCCGAACAGTTCGCGCTCGATGAGGCTCTCCGGCAGCGCCGCGCAGTTGATGGCCACCAGCCGGCCGCGCCGGCCACTGCGCCGGTGGAGTGCCCGCGCCACCAGCTCCTTGCCCGTCCCTGTCTCGCCTGTGACGAGGACGTTGAGCGGCGTGGGCCCCAGTCGCTCCACCTGCCGGTACAGGGCGCGCATCGACGGGGATTCGCCGATGAGCCCCTCGAACGTCGCGGCTTCGATGCGGCGGGTGAGGCCCTCCACCTGCGCGCGCAGCTCCGTCAATTCGCGCCGGGTCGACAGGAGCAGCGCCGTCAGCGCGGAGAGCGCCATGGCCTCCTCCAGCGCCACCGCTGAAAAGGCCGGAGCACCCAACCTCCGTCCCAGGTACACCACGGACAGCGGCACCGGCTCCACGCGCAGCGGCACCACCAGCGCGGAGCCCAGCCGCAGTGCTTCCATGCTGGGCGCCCGGGCCAGCGCCGCGTCCGCCTCTACGTCGGCCACCCGCACCGGGGCACCCGAGGTCAGCACCCGGTCCACGAGGCTGTCCACCACCGCCGCGTCGGGTCTGGCGCCCGTGGAACACAGCACGCGCCGAGGGCCCTCCCGAGAGTCCGCGGCGACGAGGAAGCCCACGTCCGCGCCCACCACGTCGGCGAGCCCCCGCATCGCCACCTCCAGCAGCTCCAGGGGGGGGCGCTGCACCAGCAGCCGCGAGGACAGCTCCGCCAGCACCGCCACCAGCCGGCCGTCCTGTCGCCGGGGGGCCACCTCCGCCGCATCACCCGCGACGGACTCCACCGCTTCGATGAGCTCCAGCTCCACCGTGCCTACGCGGAAGCGGTCCCCGGGCTCCAGGGGCGCCAGGTCCACGCGCCGCCCTCGCACCTTGATGTCACAGCCCTTGCCCGCCGGGGACACGCTCCAGCCTCGCGCGTCGCGGAACAGCAGCGCGTGGCTCGGCTTCACACCGGGCGCAAGGAGCACGGCGTCACAAGTGGCGTCGGAGCCTACGGAGACGACGGGCTTGTCCAAGGGGAGACGGCGGCCGTCGGGGAGGACCAGAAGCTGGGGCATGGCGGGAGCGGACGACACAGTCGCATATCAGGAATGCGGCGGCGTGCGCATGCGGGGCCCGGAAGGGGCGTGCCGAAGAGGGGGCCCCGTGCCGTCGCCAATCGCCTGTGCTTCGACGTGTCCGAGTTCCACGGCGCCAAGGGCTACCTGAGCGCGCCAGGGTGGAATGCCGTCGCGGGGCAGACGCGCCCCCCACCACACGCCTGCCGCGGCCACTCCATTCCACGGAACCGTAGAATCCATGTACCGTCAGGAGCTTCGCCGTTCCCTGGCAGTCCTTCCCATTCCCGGTTCCTCTGAGTGGCACTCCCCATGCGCCTCATACGCCCTTCCTGGCTCTGGGCCCTCTTGTTGGCCCTCTCCGCCTGTTCCTCGACCTCCACGACCCCCTCCGACGCGGGGACTCAGCCCGATTCGGGGACGCAGGGCGGGCGCATCGAAGGCCAAGCCATTCTGGAGGGGGCCTCGTCCCACGCGGGCATCAGCGTCTCCGTGGAAGGCGCTTCGCTGAGCGCCACCACGGCCACTGACGGCCGCTTCACCCTGGAGAACGTCGCCCCGGGCACGCACATCGTGGTGGCGAAAATGCCCGGCTACTCGGAGGCTCGGCAGTCCGTCACGGTCGCCACGGGAGCAACGGCCTCCGTGAGGCTCGATCTCGTGCGTGGACGGGGTTCAATCCTCGGCAATGTCAAGGTGGAGGGCGTCCTGGATGCCTCGGGCGTCAACGTCACCCTGGTGGAGACGGGCGCCAAAACGACCACGGACGCGACGGGGCTCTTCACCTTCTCCGACCTGGCCCAGGGCACCTACACGGTGGCGCTCCAGAAGACGAACTACCTGGCGACGCAGCAGACGGTGGAGGTGCGGGGCACGGGCTCAACCCTGGTCAATTTCTCCCTGTCGCGCGAGCGGAGCAGCGTGACCGGCGTCATCCAGCTCGAAGGCTCAAGCAACCACGCCGGCGCCGTCGTCACCCTGGTGGAAGCGTCCCTCACCGCGACCACGAATGCCGAGGGACAGTTCAACATCCAGAACGTGATGACGGGCACGTACACCCTGCGAGTGCGGCGGGAGAACTACGTGGACGCGCAGCAGACCGTGGAGGTCCGCGCGAACCAGCCGAGCCAGGTCAACCTGACGTTGTTGCTCGTACGCGGGGACGTGGCGGGCACCGTCCAACTGTCGGACGGAGCCACCCCCTCGGGTGTCACCATCACCGTGACGCAGACGGGTGCCAATACGATGACGAACGCGCAAGGCCAGTTCACTTTCACCGGGCTTCCGCTGGGCACCTACACCCTGACCGCCCAGAAGGAGGGCTACGCGGTGGTGCAGCAATCCGTCACGGTGCGCACGGGCGCTGCGGCCACGGTTGCCTTCTCGCTGGTACGAGCCCAGGGCCGAGTGGAGGGCACGGCCCTGCTCGAGGGCGCGAGCAGCCACGGCGGCATCACCGTCACGCTGGCGGAGACGGGGGCCACCACGACCACGAACGGCCAGGGCCGCTTCGCCTTCAGCAGCGTGGCCGCGGGCACGTACACGGTGGAAGCGCGGTTGAGCGGCTACGCCGTGGCGCGCGAGTCCGTCCAGGTGCAGGAGAACCAGGCGGCCACCGTCTCGCTCTCGCTGACGCGCGAGCGGGGCAACGTGGCCGGTGTCATTCAGCTCGAGGGCGGGGGCGCGCCGGTGGACGTCAACATCACCCTGGCGGGGACGGCCTTCAGCACGCGCACGAACACCGCGGGCCAGTTCTCCCTCACTGGCGTCCCCACGGGCTCCTACACCTTGGAGGCCCAGAAGGACGGCTTCGCCACGGGCCAACGTACCGTGGAGGTTCGCGCCGGCGAGCAGGCCCAGGTCAGCCTGACGCTGTCCCGCGCTCGCGGGAACATCTCGGGCGTGGTCCTGCTGGAGGACGCCAACACCACCTCGGGCATCTCGGTGGCGCTGGTGGAGAGCAACGCCTCCGTGTTGACGGACGCCCAGGGCCGCTTCTCCTTCAGTGGCCTCATCGTGGGGACGTACACGCTGTCCGCCTATTGGACGGGTTATGAGATTCAAGAGCGGAGCGTGGTGGTGCGGAATCAGGAGACCACGGTGGTCAACATCACGCTGCGGCGCAGGCCCGGCGTGGTGACGGGCACCATCCAACTCGAAGGCGAAAGCCACCACGAGGGTGTCACCGTGTCGCTCTCCGGCCATGGCGCCACCGCGACGACAGATGCCCAGGGGCACTTCGTCCTCGAGGACGTGCCCCAGGGGCGCCATACCCTGGCGGCCAGCAAGGCGAACTACGCGAAGGCGGAGGCCGCGCTGGACGTGCGCGAAGGCGAGCCCCAGCCGGTCAGCCTGTCCCTGTCGCGGCTGGGCGCGCTCGAAGTCTCCGCGCCCAAGCTGGCGGTCCAGGGGGGACACCTGACCTTGACGGGCTCCGGCTTCGGCGCCGAGCGCGGCCCCTTCACCGTCACGGTGGGAGGAGAAGCCGTCACCGACTTCATCTCCTGGTCCGACACGGAGGTGGTGGCGCGGGTGGCGCACCACGTCGTTCCGGGCGAGCACGACATCGTCGTGACGCCCGGGGTGCCCTGGCGGCGGCACACCACCACCTCCGTGTGGGTGGTGCCCCAGAAGACCGTCGCCTACGGGGAGCATTGGGGCGTGGGCGTCCTTGCTTCCAATCACGTCTCCGTCTGGGGTGGGCCCTCCCTGGCCGACATCCACCCGATTCCGGCGGGGCTCACCGACGTGGTGAGCGTGGCCACGTCGCGAACGACTGCCTTCGCCCTCCAGGCGGATGGCACCGTGGTGGCGTGGGGCGGTGACCTTCCCTCGGACCTGAGCGTCCCCTCCGACCTCTCGGAGGTCGTGGCCATCGCGGGAGGTGACTCCTTCGTCCTGGCATTGAAGGCGGATGGCACCGTCGTGGCCTGGGGCGACAGCGCCATCGCTCCGTCCTCCGACGTGAGGGACGTGGTAGGCATTGCCGCCACGAGCAACGCCAGCCAGGCCTTCCTCGCCGACGGCACCGTGGTGACGTGGGGACAGGAGAACGAGGGCCAGGCAATGCCTACCGAGAACCTCTACCTGCCGCCGCACGACCTGGTCCTGCGCGTCCCGGCTCGCTAGCCCCGTCGCAACGTCGCGGCTCCGTCCCGCCGTTCGGGGACGGAGTTGACCGCACAGGCCGCGTGGGAAAGCGCCCGAGCCGTCGTCACAGGCTCGCCTCCGCATCCACTCTTCCCGAGACGGGGCGCTCACTGGCGCGCGCACGTCACGCGCTGGCATCCGCTGGATGTCCCACGACTGCTCGCGGGGTTCGTCGAGGACGCGAAGCGGACACTGCCCGATGCGGTGCAGGAAGAACTGGAGACGCTTCTGCGGTGGCCTCGCGATCCGAGGCTCCTTCCCGCGCTGCTGGCCCTCGGCCAGTTGCCCATGCGCCACCTGGGGCTGTCGAAGGGCCACGGGACCAGCGACGCCGCGTTGTTCGATGCGCTGGCGGAGCTGCCCCAGCTCTCCCTGCTGGAGCTGGCGTACGCCACGGCGCTTCAAGTGACCGCGTGTGCCCAGTCCCAGCTTGCGCCCAGGCTGGAGCGCTTCGCGGCCGGGCTCAGGCGCTCCAGTCCAGGCCACCCTCGTGAGCCCGAGCGGGGCGAGGGTGCTCGCGGAGGCCCTCCGCGCCGCCGCGGAGCTTGGCACCCAGGAACTCGTCCTTCGTGGCACGGGACAGCTCTCCACCCCTGCCATGGCGCACCTTCGTGCGGCCTCCACCGTCTACGCGCGCGTCGAGTGGCTGTGAACCCCTGAAACACGCAGGTGGGTTCTGCGTCCACGTTGGATGACCCATGTCGCTGCATCCGGGCACCGGGGAAGCGGCAAGCGCCGGCAGACCCGAGTAGAAGACAAATCCATGAATCTTGACGACCCGTCGTCCATTCTCCTGCACCTCGGCATCGTCGTGGCCGCGATTGCCTTTGGCTTCTTCTTTTGGCAGGCCCACAAGCGGCGCCTTCAGGCATGGAGGGACTTCGCGGACAGGCACGGCTGGGGATTCACCGATTCCATGGCGTCGTACAAGGTCGGGGGACTCCATCGGGGAAGGCCCTTCTCGATGCACACGGAGCATCGCCGCAGTGGAAAGAGCTCGCAGCTCTACACTGTGGTGCGGCTGGAACTCGGCACGGCGCTTCCTCCCGACCTGCGCATCGGTCCCGAGGGATTCGGGGACAAGCTCCTCAAGGTCTTCGGCAAGCGGGACGACGAAGTCGGCGACGCGGAGCTGGATGCGGCGCTCGACATGAAGAACCTGACCGACGAGGCCCGGGACACCCTGCGTGCTCCGCGCGTGCGCGAACAACTCCTGTTGCTGCGGCAACGCTGCGCCAACTTCTCCATCGAAAATGAGGAACTCCAGGCGGAGCAGCGCGGGATGCCCGACAGCGTCGACACGCTGGAGTCCTTGGTGGCTCCAGCCCTGGACCTGGGGGATGCGCTGCAAGAAGCCGCCTCGAAGGCGCGCACGCGCCGGAGCGGCGAAGGGGCACCGTGGTGACTTCGAGGCTCGTGCTCCGGCGCTTGCACGCCGCGGTCCCAGAATCGCTTGCGCCCGTGATGCTCCCTGCGCGTACGCGGCCATCGCACGCGATAGCGGCCTGCAGTACGCACCCGCCTGAAGGGCAGACAGCGGTCGCTCAGTCGGCAGCCCGTCCCTTGCGCGCCGTCTCCAGCAACTCGCGGATGGCATCGGCGTGCTTGCCATCGGTTGGCGCCCAGTCGGCGGGCATGCGGCCGGCGCGGTCGCGTATGAACGGGTCGGCACCGGCTTCGAGCAAGGCCTGCACGAGCGCCGGCACCGCATGCGCCAATGCGCGTTGCAGCGGCCGCTGTCCTTCATCGTCGGGCACATTGGGATCGGCACCCGCCACCAAAAGGCTGCGAATGATGGGGCCGTGCACGCGTGCCGACGGATTGAACAGCGCCATGTGCAGCGCGGTGAGTCCCTTGTCCGTACGGTGATTCACATTGGCGCGGCGTGCGAGCAGGAGGTTCACCGCACCCAGTTCTCCACTGCGCGCGGCCAGCATCAGTGCCGTCGGGTTGCCCTTGAACTGCGTCCAGTCAGGGGCGAGGCCGGCGTCCAGCATCCGCCCCACCAGTTCGAGGTTGCCGGCAGCGGCCACCGAAGGGAAGTCCTGGGTCGCCCACTGGCTGCGCGCAATGCCGCCAGAGAACGTCCATTCGGGGTCGGCAGCAGCCGCGCCACTGACGTCCTTGCCCGTGGCCCTGTCGACAACCTGTGCGCGCCGTGCCTCCGCCGCTTGCCGCGCGCGCTTCTTGCTGCCGCGCCAGAAGGAATGCGTGGCTGGGTAACTCGCCGGATCGTTCAGGTAGTTTGACAGCGCGACATGGCCATTCTCCAACGCCATGATGGAGGGCAACTTGCCGTCGTTGTCCGCCTGCTCGCGATCCGCGCCGGCTTCCACCAGGCATCGTGCGATGTCGGAAAAGCCATTCGCGGCGGCTGTCCACAGCGCGCTGGCACCGGTTTCGTCCCCCGCGTTCACATCTGCGCCGGCCTTCACCAGCAAGGTCACAAGAGTTGCGAAGCCATGCGCAGTGGCCGCGACCAGCGGCGGCTGGAAGGCCGCTGCATTCGGGGCGGCCTTCGCGTCCAGCAGCGCGCGCACGGCAGCCTCGTCACCGTGACTGCAGGCATACGCCAATGGCGTGGCCTGGTAGCCGTGGAGGTCGACTTCGTCGGGGTCGGCCCCTTTCGCCAGCAGGTCCTCCACTGCGAAGACATCGCACTGCTCGATGGCAGCAAACAGGTTTTGGGGCTTGTCGAGCTTCATGGAACGCTCACTGATGGAGTCGTGGCGTGGGGCTGGATGCCGGAGCATCGCAGCCTACCTACAATCCAGCAGCCGTGTGCGCGCCATGCCTTGCCCGTCGTACAGCCAGCGTCGAAGAACGTCGGGGCATCCGCGTCATGCCCCGGGACGTCAAGGGCCTGGAGCACCACATCGAGCGGGTGCGGTAGTCACGGCTCCACGGCGGGCGCCGACCCTGCCGGAAGTGGGAGGAGCCGCGAGTCGGCCCTCCGCGCCGCGTCACGAAGGGACTCCAGGCCTGGCCCGAGCGCCGGGAACGGCGGCAGGTTCAGGATGGTGAGCGCCTCCTCGAAGCGCTCCAGCTCGCGCAGCAGTTCCGCGTGCATCCACCTGTGCTCGGCGTCGTCCAGTGCGCACAGGGTCATGAGGGCCTCGGCGTTGTCGCGGACCTGGGGCGTGCGCTGGGCGAGCGGCACCCACGGCGCGTCGCGACGATAGGCCTTGTTCCCCTGCCACCAGGCCCACTGTCGCAGCTCGCGCTCCTCGTCGGAGGTTGTCGCGAGCCCCTCGCGAAGCGCATCCAGGAAGAGCGCTTCACTCACGTCCTGTACCTGCGGGGCTTCAGTCCATTCCCTGGGGGGCATGGGCACGTCGGGCTGGGTGACGATGCGCGTCGAGCTGACACGAGCGCCCAGCTCCTCGAAGCGGTCGGCGATGTGTCGGGCCGTGCCCAGGTGGTCGTATTCCCCGAGGCGCGCGGGGAGCTGGGCGACGAAGTGCTTCACTTCCTGGAGTCCCATCCCCAGGTCGCTCCGCAGGCGCTGCATGACCTCGATGCGACGCGCCCCCGTGCTCTCCAGGGTGAGGGTGGTGAATGTCTCACCGCACTGGGAGGTGACGCGGTCCACGTGCCCCAGCTCGACGGCGCGCGCGACCCAGAAGAATGCATGGCAGCCCATGCAGCGCGCAACCAAGGGGGGCAGCGGCCGCATGGGGGCTTCGAACCAGCCATCACTCCAGAGCACGGCACCGAACGTATTGCCGGAGGCCAGGGACCAGCGCCTGTGGAGGGCGCCACAGCGCGGACAGCCAATGACCATGTCGGGACCGGGAATCATGACGGTGGATTCAGGGCTCCTTCAGTCATTGAAACCCGATGCCTCCGACTCAGGCCGCTGGCTGGCGCAGGTAAGCGAACATGTGCTGGACGTAGTCGGCCTTGCCAAGCTGCACACCGTTGTGCCGCAGGATGTTGTAGGCCGTGACCAGGTGAAAGTAGAACTGCGGTGTCACCCAGTTCCGCGCGTATTCGCTGCCGGTCATGTCGAAGGTCATGCCATTGGGCAACTCGATGGAGAGTTGGCGTTGTGCGCCTTCCTCTATCCGCGCCCTGTCCGCGCTCGAAAGCAGTTGTAGCGTGCGCTCAATCAAGGCGTTCGCCTGCTCCATGTCAGCCGGCGCGTCAAGCGGCGACAGCGGTTGCTGGCCAAGCCGCAGCACCGCTTCCTGCGCCTGGGTACAGACAAACTGCACCTGGCTGGCCAGGTTGTGCATGTCGGGAGCCAGCCGCGACTGAAGCAGGTTCTTCGGGTCACAGCCCAGCTCGCGAGCACGAGCCTCCCCCTTCTGCAGGAAAACCAGCAGCGCACGCAGCATCTGCGCGAAGCAGGGAACGGTCGTTTCGTAGATCGACATCGGTGCCTCCTCCTTGAATGACTCAACCCTAGCAGGTTTGATTTGGACAACGCGCGCGGATGTGAACAGCGACACGTCATGGTGACAGCGCCGGGCAGTCCCCATGCGTGACGCCGGGACGGCCCTCCTGCAATGCTGTGGTCAGGAGGGCGTTCCATGTTCCTAGCCTTCATGACATCCGCGCTCACGAGCGCATGGCTGCTCACGGCAGCCCCCGTGTTCGTCACCGTGGAGCTCCTCGGCTTCACCGTCCGGTCGGACGGAGAGAAGGTAACGGTAACGCGAGTCAAGCGGGGGAGTGTCGCCGCCCGTGTGGGACTCGAGCCTGGGATGCGAATCGAGCGCATCGACGCGCCTCGGCGGAGGTTCGCGCGCGGGCCCATCGCGAAGCTCTCCCAGGTCGACCTGCACGATGCGCTCATTCCCACGTGGGATGAGCGGCTCCTGCTGCAGGTCTGGGCGGACACTGCGGATCACGGGGCGGCCCGAACAGTGGAAATCATGGGTGTCGACACTGGCTGAAGACCTCTCCATGGCGGTCAGGCAGGGCGGGGAATTGCTTGTCAGTAAGCTCGCTTTGACGAAGAAGACGCGCGGTTAGTCGATTGTCGCGGAGGTGGTGTGTGTATTGTAGGTTGGATGCGAGGTATAATTTTGCTGCACATGGCGTCGAGGGTGTTGCCTTGGATGAGTCGCCCGACGTCGACGTCCCTTGGACCATGGGCATCCGTTATCCGGACCCCGTACAAGAGCCCATCCCGTGCTATCTCGACCCGCGCAGCGGTCCCGTGATGCCGGACTCATCATCGACGTCCCTCTTTTTCCCAGCGCCTCATTGAGGTGCTCAAGGGGGCGGGAGTTCGCAATCTCGACCTGTATGACGCGGAGGTCATTGATCGGGAGCGAGAGAAGACCTATTCACACTACAAGGCAGTCAACATCGTTGGTCTGGTGAGTTGTGCGGATTTGCCCAGATCGGAGTGTCTTCCTGGTTACAAACCGCCCCTGATGAAGTTCACGAAGCTCCGCGTCGACGAATCGAGGACCCTGGGGCTGCCGCTGTTTCGGCTTGCCGAGGACTCACTGGTCATTCTCGTGTCGGAGGCCGTGATGCAAGCCGTCGAGGCCGCGAAGTTGGTGGGAGTCCGGGTGGTATCGCTCGAAGAGCCGTCCGCATACTGAGGGGATGATGGGAACGAAAGTCTTTGCTGACGGGCGCGGTATTTCCGCTGAGGACAGTGGTGGACAGAGCGTTGTCTTCCCCGACGTCTGCAAGACGCCGAGCCCGGGTGGACCAGTGCCCTTGCCTTATCCCAACCTGGGCAAGTCCTCGGACGCCTCGAATGGGCCGAAGAAAGTCACCGTCAATGGGTGGTCTGCTCCCCAATTTTTGGACCGGTTGAAGAGTGAGAGAGTCCTCGCGGCCAGGAGGTAGGTCGGTCGTGAGGAAGAGCAGGTTTACCGAGGAGCAGATGATCAGCATCCTGAGGGAGGCGGAGGCGCCTGGGGCCAGCGTGGTGGAGGTGGCCCGGAAGCACGGCGTCGTCGAGCAGACGCTCTACCGGTGGCGGCAGAAGTTCGGCGGCATGGAGGCAGTCGAGGCGACGCGGCTCAGGGAGTTGGAGAAGGAGAACGCGCGTCTGAAGAAGCTGCTGGCCGAGAGGGACCTCGAAATCGAGGTCATGAAGGAAATCTCCACAAGAAAATGGTGAGCGCGCCCGTCGGCCGTCGGCAGGTGCGGTACGCCATGGGAAAAGGCGTGTCGCAGCGCCGGGCGTGCGCGCTACTACAGGTGGCCCGCAGTAGCCTGGGCTACGCCAGTCGCAAGGAGTGTTGGCGGTCATCAAAGAGCGCGGGATTCTGGTCATCGACGCGGTCAGCACGCGGCGAAAGGGTTGCCCGTTCCACTCCGGGACATCCTCCACACGCTGCTGAGGCGCAACCCCGCTGAGCGCTTCGCCACGGCCGCCGAGCTGGAAAACCGTCATGCGCGCGCGGCTGGCCCAGTTGGGGCCTTACGCGGGCGAAGACGTGGTGAGGGAAGTTCAGCAGGCGCTCATAGAAGCAGGTGACAGGCTCTGGGACTTGGAAGTACCGGAAGACGAGGGCGGCATTACTCCGCCGCTTGCCGAGGCCGCCAGCGAGGACGAGCTTTCGACACAGACCGAGCCCCCCAATGGCGCGCGGGCGATTGCCTCTTCGACGCGCCATCCGGACGAGGTGACGACCGTGCCCGGTGGAGGGCCGCATCACTCGAGTAAATAGACGCCAAGGAAAGATGGGGGCCCTGGTGGAGATGGGGGCGGTGCCCGAACCCCAAGCGGTGCCTTTTAGCGATTCCCACTGCGATTCATCAGCACGGGAACTTTCCTGCCTTGTGCGCGCCTCGCTCACTCGCCTTGAGGCACTGCCCACTGTGACCTTTACGCGCCCATGACGCAGCGACCGAGTTTTGGGTAGACACAGGGTGTCGGTCCGTTCTCCTCGCCCCATGTCCGGTCAACACCGGACGGCCCCGACCTATTTGCAGACACGACGTGGGTGTTGTTTGCCTCAAGGGACTTCTCACAGCCCAGAATGACGTAGGCCCGGGAAAACTTGACCGCATTGGCGTTGCTGAGCGCCCAAGTCGTTTCTCAATCCTTATCCGCTGGGGCCTTCGCCGCGACCGGCCGGATGCTGAACGGCACGTCGACGTAGGCGTCGATGGTGTTCAGCACCCGGGCCATGATCGTCGGCCGTTCTCCCCGAGCCATGGCCAGCCGCATCTGGGCCTGATGCCAGGCCGTGACGTAGCGGAGCTTTGGCGGGGTGAGGTGGATTCCCCGATGCATCGAGCCCTTCAGGAGCTTCCACGTGAGCCGCTGTCCAGGCCCCCAAGGCAGCCTGTACGCCACGCGCCAGCGCTCCGGTAGGAGGCCGGCGGTGAGCACCTCATCGAGCTGTCCTCGGGTGAACGGCGAATTGAAGAGCAGGCCTGCCAGCTCAAGCGCAGTGTCTCCCACGCTCAGCCGCTCCCCCGCCAGCTCCCCGTTGTACCACTCGTAGAAGGCCTCGAGCGTGGGCGGCATCTGCTCCGGTAGGAGCCCGAAGTACGCCGCGGCGAGCAGCGTCTCCTGATAGTAGCGGCGCTTCTCCTCGACGCTGAGCGGCCGCACGAATGTGTCGAAGATCAGCATGGCGGTGTCGATGAGGGTAGCGTGCACCCAACGCAGCAGCGAAGGATCGTTCGCGCGATAGGGGCCGGAGCCCTGCGGGCCGGCACCGTCCGGAAGTGCGCCGTAGACGCGGCTGTGCACGCTGTGGATCCGCTTCGCGGCGCCCGTCGCCTCCGAGAGGCCACCAAACTTGAGCTGGTACATCGCCGTATAGGTGCGTCGCGCACGGCCGAGCAGGTCATTCCGGAAGTTGCTGTTCTGGGCGATACCGTAGGCCACTGCCGGATGGGCGAGTTGCAGCAGGATGGCGCGCAGTCCGCCGAGGAGGATCACCGGCTCGCGATAGAGCACCCAGGTCACGCTGTTGGGGCCATAAACGCCCTCGACCTCGCCTGCCGCGTGTTCCCGCATGTAGTCGAGACACTTGCGGAAACGCTCGCGGTCCAGGTTGATCTGCTGCTCCACTTCCGGAGGGGGCGGCCACCGCCTCGGGTTCGTCTGCGTATTCATGAATCTATCCCCATCATGATTGTCACAGCAGTTGCTCCGCTAGCAGGTCGGGCCCTATCACGTCCGCGCGCCATCTCCCCGCGACACCGGAGTATATCAATTGGGCCGCCAGCGCGCGCGAGTGCAGCCCGAAGCCGCGGCCCTCCATGTGCGTGGTGAATCCGTGAACGTATAGGCGGGATAGAGGCCCTGTTGAGGGTGAGGGCTGGAGCGGAGGGGCCGAGGAGGGCCGCTGACGGGGCCGCCCGAGCGATGCTCCCGTTCGGTGGACAGCTGCCGCCACTTGGTCCCGAACCAAGGCCGGGGAAGCGGTCCAGGGTTCGCCCCTCCTGACGCGCTGTCCTGGTCGCGCCTCGAACCACCCGAGCAGCAAGGGGCTCCACGGAAGCCCGTGGGAGCCCCTCCGTAGCGTGAGCCCTGGCGAGGTGTGGCTGGGGGAGGGGCAGGTGGAGGAGCGCGGGTGGGAGTACCGGCGGAGGCAGCAGGAGGGGACGGTGCTGTACGAGGCGGTGAGGGACAACCTCGCCACGCTGCTGGCGGAGGCAGGTGAGCTGGGACGCGGCCTGCCCCGGTACGTGGAGCGGGACTTCGCCAAGTACCTGGAATGCGGAGTGCTGGCACACGGCTTCGCGCCGGTGCGCTGCGAGAGTTGTAAGGACGAACTGCTCGTCGCCTTCTCGTGCAAGGGGCGAGGGGTGTGCCCCTCCTGCAACGCGAAGCGGGCGCAGGTAACGGCGGTGCATCTGGTGGAGCAGGTGCTGCCGCGCGTGCCCTACCGGCAGTGGACGCTGTCCTTTCCGCATCGGGTGCGGTGGGCGCTGCTCAAGGACGTAAGACTGCTCTCGGACGTCCTCACCGTCTTCCTGCGCGCGGTGTTCGCCCTACAACGTCGGCGAGCGCGGAGGCAGGGCATCCGTCATGGGCAGGTCGGGGCCGTCTCTTTCATCCAGTTCTTCGGCTCGGCCTTGCAGGTGACGCCGCACTTCCACTCGCTGGTGCCGGACGGCGTCTTCGTGCCAGAAGCATGCAGAGTTGGGCCTGGAGCCTGCGAAGCTCCTTTTCATAGGCCTTGCGCTTCATGGGTTCCGTATGGGTGTCTGGTTGCCATGACCTCGTGCCCCGGTAGGAGAAGAGGGGGGCTTCACTCCACGGGGGGGCCATGCCCGGGCACTGGCCCGGCGTCAGCTTCCCGGCGGTCTCGTGGATCTCCGCGCGCAGTCGCTCTCCATCCGAGGGGTCCACGGCTTTGTAGGCGATGGTGACGCCCTGGGGAGTGTCCTCCACGCGGGCGTAGGTCGGTACGCTCGGAGCCCCCGCAGAACCCGGGAGCCCGCTACCGCCCATGGCCTCGTAGTCGATGCCGGGAGGCTGCTCGAGGCCGCGGCGCCCCGATACGCCGTGCTCCGCCTGCCGCTGCATCATGTTGCGGCCACGCTGCCGGAGGTTCGACACCTGGTCCTCCTCGGAGGTGGTGAAGACGAGGGCCACGCCGTCGGGCGTGTCCTCCGCCCGCGTCTGAGCGCCGGGGACCGTCATGCAATGCGGCCTCACGTGCCCGCCCCTCCCTCGCGTTGGAGCGGGCGCTCCACCCCACCCCTTTCAAGGAGTCGGGAGCATGTCACCTTGCGCGAGAGGGCAAGAGCCCTGGGGAGAGGGCTCTTGCGGACCGGCCTGTCACGGTGAGCGGTCAATCTCCTCGGTGATGCCCACGTCCGTCACGGAACATGCGCCGCCGCTGCTCTCCACGAGGAGAAAGGACTCCGCCGGGAAGATGTTGACGCCGTGCAGGTACGAGCACTCAATGAGGGCGTTCATGTCCCGGCTGCTGCTGTAGGTGAAGACGCGGGCGGGCGCGCTGAAGTCACCGTCACCGCCCGGCGAGGTCGCCACCGCCGTGTTGGGCTTGAAGTCCCAGGACTTCACCTTCACCTGCCAGTGGTCGCCTGGGATGCAGCAGTCCGCCACCTTGACGTCGAGCTGCTTCGTGCCCGGGCAGCTCACGGCGTAGCGCTGGATCTGGCCGGGACGCGACAGAAGGCAGGAGAGTTGAATCTGCTGCCCGCCATCGGACCGCTGGGTGATTTGGGGCTGGCGCTGGCCCGTGGAGCGGTAGTTGAGCTCGCCCGCGCGCGGCGCCGCCTCCGCGGGCTCGCCGGCGGCTGGCGGCTCCGCGGATGCGAGCGGCGAGACGCCGAGCGCGGCGCAATACAGGACGAGAGAAGCGAGCCTCCGGAGCTTCATGAAGGAAGCGGTCATGACGTATCTTTCTGTTGGCGCGAGAGAAGGACCTGCGCTCCAGGTAGCGCCCCGCCTGAGAGCAGCGAGGAAATAGGCATACGGAGCCGGGCCGGGCAGTGTTTCCGAGGGGCATGCATGCGTTCATGTCGTGAAAGCCAGCGTCTCCTCACGCCTGCGACTCTCCCGCGGCCTCCTTCAGGGGCTGGCACGGAAGCACCACCGTGAACCTCGAGCCCAGGCCCGGCGTGCTGCCCACGCGCACCGTGCCGCCCATGGCCTCCGTGAGGCTCGAACGATGTAGAGGCCGAGCCCGAATCCGCCGTAGTGCCGGGTGGGCACCGCGCGCTCGAACCGCTCGAAGATGTGGAGCAGGCGCTCGGGCGGGATTCCGATGCCGTGGTCCTCCACCACGAGCTCGGCCGTCCCCTCCCCGCGTGAGAGCGAAATCTCGATGGGCCTGCCCTCGCCGAACTTGAGGGCATTGCCGAGGAGGTTCGCCACCACCTGGTCCAGCCTGCTCCGGTCCCACATCCCCTCGACGGGCCCTTCGGCGCGCATGTCCACCAGCGACCCGGTTCGGGCGGCGGTCTCGATGAACCGCTCCACGACCTCGCCCACGACGGCCAGGAGGTCCACGCGCTCCAGGTGGAGTTCGAGCCGCCCGGCGTGCAGCCGCGAGACATCCAGCACGTCGTCCACCAGGCGCATGAGGCGCTGCACCTGCCTCTCGGCCGACTCGAGGGCCTGCATGAGCCGCTCCGCGGAGGGGCGCTCGTTTCGTCTCCGCAGCACCGACTGAAGCACGATGTTCATGGAGGTGATGGGCGTCTTCAGCTCGTGCGCCGCGACACCGAGGAACTCCTCACGGACGCGGATGCCCTCCTGGGCCTCCTGGTAGAGGTGGGCATTGTCGATGGCCATGGCCGCCCGGTGGGCCAGTTCCTCCATGAGCGCCAGGTCCGATGGCCCGAAGGGGCGCATCGGGTCCGTGCGGCCCATGGAGATGGCCCCCAGCGTCCGTCCGCGCGCCATGAGCGGCACGGCCATGCCGCTCCGGGTCCCCAGCTCGCGGATGAGCCGGGCATTCTCGGCGTCGAGGCTGTAGTCGTGCATATCGGGCTCCGAGAGCTCGGAGCGCAGGAAGGGCTTGCCGGACCATGACGCGGATGGCCGGCTGGAGCGAGCCCCAGTGGGGCGGATAGCGCTCCTCCAGCTCGCGCAGGACCCTCTGCTTCGCGGGGTCGGAGTGAAACCCGGCCACCCGGCGAATCCTGCCGTCCGCTTCGGCCACATCGACGATGCACCAGTCGGCGAACGTTGGCGCGACGAGGCGAGCCAGGCGCTGGAGCGTGGTCGGATAGTCGAGCGACTCGGCGAGCAGCGCGCTCGCGTCGGACAGGAGGCGCACGGCCTTCTCCGCGCGCATGCGCTCCCTCAAGCAGGTGCGCAGGAGGCGAGCGTGGGGCTTGAGGCGGCGGCCAGCACGGAGCCGATGAAGGAGAAGACGCCGCGAGTGGACTGGGCCGAGTTGCTCAGCAGGACGTTCGACGTCGACGTGTTCGCCTGCATGAGGTGTGGAGGCAGGCGGCGAGTGCTGGCGTACGTGAAGGGGGCGGAAGGGGTGCGAGCGATTCTGGAGCACCTGGGCCTTGGCCAGGCGCTTGAGCAGGTGCGCATAGGTTCCATCGGCGCGCGCGTGGGCGAGCTCATCGAAGAGACGTGAGGCCCGGCGGTACACCACCGAGTAGCCATCCCGGCACGCCTTCTGTCCCAGCGCGCATGCGAGGAAGGACTTGCCGACGCCCGTGGGCCCGGTGAGGAGCACATTCTGCTTGTCCGCCGCCCACTTCGAGGTGGACAGCTCCATCACCTGCGTCTTGGCGAGCCCGCGTGCGTGCCCGTAGTCGATGTCCTCCACGGCCGCGGCCTGTCGCAGGCGCGCGGCGCTCAGCCGCGAGGAGAGCTTCTTGTTCTCTCGGTGCATCCACTCCGCGTCGGCCAAGAGGCCCACCAGGTCGGCTGGGCCAACGTCTCGCTCCCCTGGCCTCGCCAACCAATCGCGCAGGTACGAGGCCATCTCGTGCAGCTTCATCCCGTTGAGTTTCTCCAGCGTCTGTTCCACCAGCATCGGGTTTGTTCCTCATGTCGGTCATGTGGGGGCTTGCCCGCGCGCGCTTCTCAGCGCGCGGGCCCCTTCCGAGTGCGGGGGACCGAGGCCTCGCACCAGACGGGAAGTGCCCGCGCACCCAAGGGGCTCCACCGCGGCAGGTGGCGGCGGTGCTCCTCTCTGCGTGCGCGAGGTACGTCAGTGGTAGTAGTGGGGGCCTCGCACGTTCTCATGGGCGGGCAGGGGCGGCTTCTCTTCGCGCTCCTCCCGTGCGTCCTCCAGGTGGTGCTGGAGGATGGCGGCCACGGACTTGTAGCTGTAGGCCCGGTGGCGCACGGCCCTGGCGCACGCCTTCTCCAGCCGTGCCTCGCCGTACTTGTCCTTCAATCGCATGACACCCAAGGCCCCGCGGAAGCCCTGCTCCGGATGGGGTTTTCGCTCCATGAGGCCTTGCACCAATGCGGCCGTGGAGGGGCCCGTCTTCTCCGCCCACGTCAGCAGCCGCTCGGGCGTCCACTCCGCGTGGGCCCGGTGGCTGGTGGGCATGTGCTCCTTCAGCGTGGTGTAGCCCTTGGCGTGCTTGCGCACGTGGCTCGCTACCCGACGCCCCCCGAGGAACACCTCGACGCTTCCCTCCGTGTAGCGGGCCTCCACCTGCTTGTGCGCCAGCGAGTACGGCACGCTGTACAGGTGCCCCTCCACCTCGACGTGGTAGTCCGGGTGGACGCGCGCCTTCTTCCAGAAGGCCAGCTCGTAGGCATGTACCGGCAAGGCCTTCAGTACGGGCTTCTCGAGTTCCTCGTACAACTGGCGACGCGAGCGCCCCACATGTCGCATCGGGCGCTCATTCAGCTTCTCAAGCAACGGCCGTATGGCCTCGCGTACCTCGTGCAGGCCACTGAAGCGGCGGTTGCGCAGGACGGCCAGAATCCACCGCTCCGCCACCAGTACCGCCGCCTCTACCTTCGCCTTGTCACGCGGGCGGCGAGGACGTGCCGGCAGAATGGCGAAGCCGTAGTGCCGGGCCAGGTTCGCATACGTGGGGTTCTCTTCCGGCTCGTAGCGGTGCGCACGTGTGACTCCTGACTTCAGGTTGTCCGGCACCACCAACTCCGGGACTCCGCCAAAGAAGGCCATGGCGCGCACGTGGCAGCCCACCCAGGTGGCCAAGCCCTCGGAGTAGACGGGCTCGACGTACGTGTAGCTGCTGGCCCCCAACGTGGCGACGAAGAGCTTCGCGACCCGCACCTCTCCGCTGTCGCCGTCCACTACTTCGACTCCATCCCCGCTGAAGTCCACGAAGAGCTTCTCGCCCGCCCGGTGCTCCTGTCTCATGGTGACGCCGAGGACGGACTGCCAGCGCCCATACCGCTCGCAGAACTGGCTGTACTGGTACCCACCCGGGTTGGCCGCCAGGTACTCCTCCCACAACAGCAGCTTGGTAACTCCCTTGCGCTTGAGCTCTCGATGCACCTGCGCCCAGTCCGGCTCCGGCCGGTGCGCAATCGCCTTGCCCTCGTCTGGGAAGAACAGCGCGGTGAGCGCCCCGTCATCGTCCAGTTCCGCCGGCAACGGCCAACCTCCCACTCCTGCTATCCGCGCTCGCCCCAGGTACTCGCACACCGTCCCATTCCCGATGCCCAGACTCGTGGCGATGTTTCTCGTCGACAGCTTCGACGCGAACCGCAATCGCAACACCTCTCTCAACTTGCGCACCGCCAGCCTCTCTTGGGCCATCTCCACCTCCTCGAAGGAGATGGAGGCGAGACCCTGCTGCCCAGTGCCGCCAACTCTCCGTGTGTCGCCTCCTCCCGTGCTCACCATGCCCGGAACGGGTGCTCACCTTGGGCCGGAACAGGTGCTCACCTTGGACCGGAATCGGTGCTCACCATGGTCCGGTACACGCAGCTGCTGTTTCGTCGCAGCCCAGTGGACGGGAAGGTGGCCTTCTACATTGCCCATGCACGACGCAATGCCTCGCTTGCCTCGCTCGTACGGGCGGCGGGTAGCCGGTGGGCCATTGAGGAAGACTTCGAGTCCGCCAAGGGCGAGGTGGGCCTGGCGGACTACGAGGTGCGTACCTGGACGGCCTGGCATCGACACATGTCGCTGTGCCTCGTCGCGCACGTTTTCCTGGCCAGCGCACGGGCCATGGCCAACCTCGAGCCACGGGAGGGACTGCCCCCAAAAGCGCTCGGCCTGCCGACTCGAAGAAACCCCATGCGGGCGTTTCTCGTCCGGCGCGGCCTTCACTGACAACCTTCGTCCGCTACTCCGTCCAGGAGGTACGAAGACTGCTGCTGGCGCTTTGGTGGCGCACACTGCCCTCAGTCGCCTACCTCCTCTCGTGGAGTCACTGGCGACGCCATCACCAGGCCGTCGCCATGCGCTGTCACTACCGCGCACGTGGTGCGCGGCTCAAACTACAACTGTAGGACTAAACCAACGGTCATGATTCTCGGCCGACCTCAGGCGGAGCGCCTGAGGTCGGCCCGGCGCAGGGATGGACTGGCGGAGCGCTGCGCCTCATCACCGCTGTCGCCCTGGAAGTCACTGGAGTCTGGGACGACCGCGGCTCCCTCGACATGTCCCTGCTGAAATCATCCCCTGTCACTTCCGCTGCCTGATGCCGCCAAGGAGCCTTCCTCCCCCGAACCCCCTCCGAACCAACTACACAAGATTCGGGACTTGACCCTGCCGAATTGTGCCCATGCCCTCTGATGATGTCGGCTGTTTTCGTCGTGGTGATAGCCGTACCAGCACCTCGCTCACCCGACTTGACGCACCCCTGAAGTAGGCTTGACGCACCATGATGCGGCGACCGGATTTTGGATAGGCACAGATGCTGCTCTGGCTCAACCAGCCCCATCATCCGGAAGCCTTCTGAACGGGGTGTCCTCGACAGGCGGACAGACTGGCCGGGGACAAACCAGGATCAGGGTTTCGCAGCGTAGACCTTAACGCCGCCCTTCCACGTCGACAGCACCGTGATGGCGCGCATGTTCTGGTAGATGGCCTCAACGGGCGGCAGTTCTTGCTCCGTCCTCGCCACATCGTGGCCATGGCCACGCCCGGGCAGCTTCTTCCCCATGCTCAGTGGGTCCTGCGCCAGGATCACGAAGTCGGCAAGGTGGCCGGGCGTCAGCGACCCGACCCAGTTCTCGGCCCGGCAATGCCATGCTGCATCATAGGTGACGGCGCACAGAGCCTGTTCCGGCGTCAGGCATTCGTCCTCGTTCAGGACGCCCTTGTCCGGATCGGCTTCCATGATCCGGGTAATCGCCTGCTCCATCTGCCGCAGCGGCCCGAGCGGGGTGACGCCGTAGTCGGAGTGCAGGCTGATGCGCAGCCCCTTGTCTAACGCCGACTTGCACAGGTCGAGGGTTTGGGCCTTCTTCTCCTCGAAAATCACCTTGTTGAAGGCATAGCCCCAGTAACCGACGTGACCGATGAGGAAGCTGGGGGAGATGCCCCATCTGTGCATGGTATCCAGTTGCCCGGGACTGAGCAGCGAGCAATGCTCAATCCGGTCGCGGCGGTCGTCCCGTTGCTGCGGCGTCAGGGACTTCAACGCGTTGACATAGGCCTGCGTCGTGAGCTCATTGGCCCTGTCGCCGTTGGCGTGGATCATCAGCGACCAGTTCTTCTTGGCCGCCGTCTGTACCAGGGTCGCGAAGTCCGGAGGCTTGGTGGAGCCCGACTGCGAGCCCCCTGCATCGGTGAAGTTGAAGATGCCGCGGTTCTCCGGCGGGTTGCAGCAATAGTACTCCTGCTGGTATCCGGTCAGGCCCTGGTTCGATCCGTCGGAAATCACCTTGAGGTGCCCGATATAGAGATCTTCGTAATCAGTCATCGGCTCGTACGGTTTCAGAGCATCCTCGACATCCTCCTGGGCTTTGATGAGCTTTGCCCCGCCAATGCGGACACGCGGTTTATACACCTTCAGGTATGCCTTCAACACCTCGAGTTGGTCCTCGTCCAGGCCAGCGTCATAGAGCATGGTCACGCCCCGTTCCACCGCCGTTTCGAACAGCCGCGTCAGGTTCGGAACGGCTTTGGCCTTTATTTCCAATATCTGGTGTTTGGGAATGGCTAGCAGTGCCGGCTGCATGGCCGGAATTTCTTGAAGCTGGCCCTTGTTGGTGGCCTTGTACTTCTCGAACGTACCGAAATCCCTCTGCAAGTCAGGGCTGTTGTTATAGGTATGTCTCAGGGCCGCCGTGTTCAGGTAAGCGGTGTGCATCGACGCGCTCAGCAGCAGGACTGGCACGTCGGCGACATACTGGTCGAGAAAGTCGGCATCGATTGTCACCAGGTTGTTCAGTTTGCCTGGCGGGTTCACCGTGAACGGCATCAGTGCCGGATCGACCTCGCGTCCCAGGACCCAGGCATAGGGCTTGATGCCGGTGGGAATGATGTGCGCCTCCGGCCCGAACTGTACCATCGAATTTACGTTGCGGATGGTGGCCGCCTCATCCTGGATCTTTGTTGTCAGCCACTTCTCGTTGTAGTCGGGCCGCAGGGACTGCCCGTCGAAGGCGCCCATGTCGGTGAACCCCGCAGACACTGCCGATGCCACAATGTGCATGTGCGGTTCGATCAGCCCGGGCAACAGTGCCTCAGTGGCTTTCAGTTCGAGCGTCTTGAACGGGATGCCACGTGTCCGCATCGCCGCCTCGACCGTCGCGAACTTGCCGGTGGCGACGACCTTGCCCTGATGGATGCCAATGGCCTCCACCTCCTCCGCCGAGCCTTTGATCATCGGGCGGATGGTGCCCCCTCGGATCAGCAGGCTTTCCGGAGCTTCCGGCTCATGCGCGGCATGTTCCACCGGCACGCGGCTGAAGACATCCGGGGTCAGCAGCTCTTTGCAAAGAGTATCCATCAAGGGGTTGTTGCAACCACAATGGGTGCAGGTCGGATGGGAGTGGTGCATGGCTTGCGTCTCGTGCCTACGGGTGAGTTCGAGGTGTGCCACCGTGTGCGGAGGCGCCTCGGTGCAAGGCGTTTGCAGTGGGCGTGCCGGGCCCCCAGGAAGGGCCCCTCTCTCGGAAAGCAGAGATTGGAGACTTCGCCTTGCGTCCCCCGTGACGTGTCAGCCCTCCGCGCTGACACGTCAGTGCGTGCGCTAACCTTCCGTGGGGCCGTGTGACGGGGGAACTGTCAGCCTTTCGCGGAGGGGCGAGTGCCCGGCGAAGAGGCGGCGGCTGTGGTCGGCTCAGAAGCCTCCTGCGACAGCCCTCACTTCAGGGGCGAGCCAGGAGGGCCCCCTTTCAGTACCGCGAGCCAAAATCCCTTGAGATTCAGGGGCTTGAGCATGAAGGCCCCGCGATTTTCATCGCGAGGCCCGTGTAAAACAAAAGGGCCTTACCGGTTCTCCCCGAATGAAACTCTGCGCGAACTCGTTCTCGGCATTCTCTCCAGAGACTGCGACGGAAAACACGAGAGACATCATGGGTTACGCGAAGTCGGGAAAATTCGGGGTCCGATTGAGTCTCCGCAAACTTCGTCGCCTTTGTTCCCGATTGTCGCGGATTGAGGAGGGCGCCCACCATCCTCCAGAAGGAGACGATGTGGGGCGCCACGTGGGTCGATGGGGCGGACGGGGCCTCGTGCCCCCATGGTCTGAGGCCACGAACTCTCGTATCCGGACCCGCCCGTGAGCCCTGGCCGAGAGCACTGCTGCGCTGGTCGCCTGGGCACGCGGTTGTCCTTGATGGGCTGGCGGTCGGCAGGGCCGGCTTGGCGCTCCCTTCATCACGAGTGCTCAGCCTTTGATTGCGCGGGACGGCGTGGGCGGTGTCACGATGATTCCGACCCCACTTTCACTGCTACAGGAACTCGCCGGCCCGCGCGCGCCTCGCTTGCTCACCTCAACGCGCTCATGACGCAGCGAGCGAATTTTGGGCAGGCACAAAGGGTTGACGTTGCGGGGACGGATGTTCAGGCGTGGAGCTGCTGCTGGAGCCAGGCGGGGAAGCTGCTGACCTTCGCGGCGAGCTCGTCACCGCTCAGGTCCCGCTTCTCCTTGAGGAACACGTCGCTCAGGGAGCCCTCGATGGAGACACCGCCGCTGGCGCGCCCCGCGTCCAGCGACAGCTTCCCGGTGAAGCCGGCCGTCGCCGCGAACTCTCCCTCCACGGTGACGGGCACCTTCCCCAGGTTCTTCGCCTGCGGCCCGAAGTCACCGTTGGCCAGGGCCTCGCGCGCCTTGGGGTCCGCCAGCGCGGCGGCGACGGCCACCGTCTTCCCCGTGAGCTTCAGCTTGCCGGACACTCCGGTGTCGCCCTTGAGGCTGGCCTCCGTCTGCGTGCCTCCCGGAGTGGCCAGGCCCACGCCACCCTTGCCGGAGACGCCCACCTCGGCGGAGAGCGTGGAGTCCACGAGGTTGACCTTGAGCCCGGGGGAGCCGCCCTGCAGCGCCGCCTCCAGGTCCAGCTTCCCGTTGACCTCGAACTTGTTCTGAAAGGCGAGCTTGATGGCCCCCTTGCCCTCGCCTGTCTTCGTCAAGAAGGTGCCGCTGTCGACGGAGCCCTTGCCCTCGAGCTGTCCGGACTGCTCCACGGTGATGGTGGGCTTCTGGCCGTTCTTGCCGAATTCGATGTCGACCTTCGTCTCGAGCTGTCCCTTGAGCTCGCCCGCGAGCGCGCGGTTGGGCAGTTCCAGTTTCCCCGCGAGCTTCCCGGCCAGGGTGCCCTTCACCGACAATCCCTTCAGGTGGTCTACGAGGAACGTCTGCGCGTCCGTGCCGACGTACGAGTCCAGCTTCCGGTTTGCGTCACCCGCCTTGTCGAAGGAGTTGCCGAGGCCGTCGGCGCCCACCGCCTTGGCTGCGCCCGCCAGGAAGCCGTAGGCCTTGTCATTGACCTTGGCGCCGGCATCCACGGCGTTCCCTCAAGCGGGGGCGGAGCCGGGGCTGGAGGAGGAGAGCCCGACCCAGGCTGCGACGTTGGAGTCGACGATGGAGCGCACGCCGCGATTGGATTGGGCGGGACTGGTGCGCCGGACGTTCGCGCTGGATGTCTTCGCCTGCTCTCGGTGTGGAAGCCGCAGGAGGGTGCTGGAATACCTGACGGCCCCCGGTGGGGGGCGCGCCATTCTGGAGCACCTGGCATTGCCCTCGCGGCTTGCGAAGCTGGCCCCGGCACAGGGTCCACCCCAGAGCGCGTGGTGTTGAGCCCAAGCACCCACAGTGACCTGGAAGCCCACGCCCCTGCGGCCTGCCGCCTGGATGGGGCGCTTGGGCCGGCATGTGCCCCGAGGGGCGGCACAGCCTCTGCTCCGGCACGGCGCACAGCCCGCGTGTCACCCTCCAGCGGCCCTTCTTGGCCCCTCTTCACCAGCCCGCCGCCCTCAACAGGGCTCCTATCCGTCCTATACTTTCGTGGAGGTCGCACCGCGCTGCTGACCGGTGTGCGCCGGGGAGCTGGCGCCCGCAGGCTGTGCGTCGCATTACCAGGGGTGGGCCTGGCCCGGAAGGCCACGTTCCCACTCCTCCTGCGAGTACCACTGCACCGCGCCCAGTTCACCTGCGCCCTTCAGCCACTCCGCGATGATCTCGGACACCGGGATATTTCCTGCATGTTGGAGGAGCCACCGGCCTGGTACGTCGCCGATGGGGTTGGCCGTCACTTCGTGGAACCCATTCTCGGTCCAGGAGAACGAAAAGGAGGCGCTGGAGGCGCTCCTCTTGATGTGAGTGGTTCGATAGTTGGGTTGTTGGCCCGTCAGCCAAAGACGGAAGCGCTCAAGCACAGCCGCTGACTCCCAAGCGCGAGTATCGAGACGCTGTGCTTCGACGGAGACGTGGTTCCGCAAGACAGGGCGGATCCCTGCGGGCAGAGGCGCATCGCACTGGTCGCCTTCCCCCGCTTCAGTGAGTCGGCGCAGGATGACGGGGTGGGTCCCCCGGTACCGAACGCATCCGAACTCCTGGCAGCGAACGACCATGAGCGCGCGGTCGACCTCTTCGGGGGTGGTGGGCTGTCTCTGGACGTAGCAGTCGCCGCCAAGTCGTTCGGTCGCGAACGTCTCTGGCGCAATGTGTGTGGGAACGCCGCATGCGGTGCAGCACTGGTCCACGACATAGAAGTCGCCAGGCACGTTCATGGGATGGGGCTCGTGCTGCTTCGACATGCGGTTCTCCTTGAGCGCGAGCCTACCTGGGCGCCGGGCTCAGGCGCTGTGCGATTCACGGAGAGACAAGGCTCTCGTTCCTTCACGATTCGTCTACACTCGCCGCGAATCCATCCTTTCACGGAGATGTCACGATGTTCAGCGCCTTCTCGCGCACCCTGCGAACGTTCACTGCAACCACCGCGCTCCTGGCCCTCACTGGCTGCGGTGAAGATACGCAGGACCCGCTTCCGGGTCCTCCCGAGGAACTCGCCTGCGATTCACAGACCTATGCGGAGGCCGTCCGCAACGCGGCCGAACCCGCGGTGGCGGACATCTCCACGGAGCTGTGGGCCATCAGCCCGTCGAATCCGCGGCTCATCTGGAACGAGTCCCGGACGGCCGTGCGCATGGCCATCTGGACCACGTTCGCTGGCTACACGCTGGGCGAGAACACGCTCTCCCGTGAGGTCTGGGTCACACCCGCGCCTCAGCTCCAGACGTTCTGCAAGACGGTACCCGAAGAGAAGCTCGTGGGTCGCCTCAACCAGTACCTGGGATTGCCCCCGGCCACGGAGAACGACAACGCTCGCTACGTCGTCGAGCTGTGGGTCCGGCCCGAGAACCTGTTCCGGCCCTGCCCGGACGCGGAGATTGACGACGCCTCGTGCGGTCTTCAGTTCCCTGCCTCCGCCACCTCCGAGCACAGGAATTGGATCAACGCCTACTACGCCTCCAGCTATGGGTTCTGGCAGAGCACGCACTACCCCTGGACCGGGTTGGGCTACACGTATGATTGGTGCAACGCCGACACGCGTGTGGGTGCCAGTGAGTACGTGGTTCGCGCTGACTCCATCGTCGAAGTGACGGGCAAGTTCGAGCGCGCCATCTACTGCGCGCCGTAGCGAACCGCACCGGACCCCGGGCACGCGGGCCACCTCGTCAGTGAGGGCCCGCGTGTCTGGTCGCGGAAACGGGGCCCGACTGGTCTCTTTCTCCGCGCCATGAATCAGGCCCTCAACTGGCCAGGTCCTGGGACTCGACTGGTGGACGCTTGGGCTCGCCGAAGGCCATCAGCCGGCGGTGGAGCGGCGCGAGCAGCCCGAGGAAGCTCACCAGCACGCCGGTGATCTGCAGGAGCCGCTCGATGGAGACCACTTCTGCCAGGGAGCCGAAGAGCGGCATGGATAGCGGGATCAGCGCGGTGGAGAGCATGGTCATCACGCTGAAGACTCGGCCCAGGTAAGCCGGCTCCACGCGCTCCTGGAGCATCACCGTGGCGGGCGTGTTGTAGAGCGGCAGTGCCACGCCGAAGATCCCCATGGCCGCCAGGTACACCCCCAAGTGGGGCACCACGCCGAGGGCCACGGTGCACGCGCCCATGATGAGGTTGGACACGACCATTGTCCGCATGCGGCTGTCGAAACCGCCCCACGCCGCGAGCGCTGCGCCCCCCACCATCATGCCCACCGAGAAGACCATCTCGATGGCCGTCAGCCGCCACACCTCGTCCCCGAAGCTTCGCGCCGTCTGCAAGGGCGTGAGGAATGTGGCCGGGGTGATGAGGACCATGATGAATCCCAGGTAGCCGAAGAACGGCACCAGGTGCGTGTGGCCGCGGATGTATTGGAATCCGTCGCGGATCTCCGTCAGCTGCGAGGCTCCCTCCTGCGCTGGTTCGCGGGGGCGTGGTGCCACCCGGACGAAGAGCTCCCTCAAGCGGGGGCGGAGCCGGGGCTGGAGGAGGAGAGCCCGACCCAGGCTGCGACGTTGGAGTCGACGATGGAGCGCACGCCGCGATGGGATTGGGCGGGACTGGTGCGCCGGACGTTCGCGCTGGATGTCTTCGCCTGCTCTCGGTGTGGAGGCCGCAGGAGGGTGCTGGCATACCTGACGGCCCCCGGTGGGGGGCGCGCCATTCTGGAGCACCTGGCATTGCCCTCGCGGCCTGCGAAGCTGGCCCCGGCACAGGGTCCACCCCAGAGCGCGTGGTGTTGAGCCCAAGCACCCACAGTGACCTGGAAGCCCACGCCCCTGCGGCCTGCCGCCTGGATGGGGCGCTTGGGCCGGCATGTGCCCCGAGGGGCGACACAGCCTCTGCTCCGGCACGGCGCACAGCCCGCGTGTCACCCTCCAGCGGACCTTCTTGGCCCCTCTTCACCAGCCCGCCGCCCTCAACAGGGCTCCTATCCGTCCTATACTTCGCGGTCGGCGATGGCGCCGATGCGGCCGAACTCCTCGGCCTGGAAGAAGCGGCCCTTGCTCGTGGGCAGCAGGAGCACGGGCTCGCCTGAGTGGCCGAAGACGAGCAGCTCCATGTCGCGGTGCAGCCGTTCGCTGTACCAGCGGTGGTATTCGCGGTTCATGGCGTGCAACTTAACCGCAACGCGGCAACGGCTGCGACCGGGGTGCAATGGCCTTTCGGCAGACAGCCGGGAGTGAACACCCGGGTGGCTGTCTGGCTTTACCGATTCGACGGTTACCCGCCCGGCGGTTCGTTGCAGTTCATACGGTCTCCGCGCCGCGCCAGGTGATGTGTCCACTGTTCTTCGAGTTGGAGGGTGCATCCCAGCCGCACGCCCGCGTCGAGCAGGGCGGAGAGGTCTTCGTCCGTGCCGAGCCGGGAGAGCGCTTCGATGGCCGCCTCGACCTCGGGGGAGAAGACAGCTGGGAGGCAGGGGCAGCAAGGGCAGCCGTGGCTGTCGCCCTTGGGGGAGGGCGCGCTGGCGAGCACCTGGAGGAACAGCGCCCGGCTGGCGTTTCCGTCCAGCAGGCCGAGCCAGCGGAGGGCCTCGGCGCGCAGGAAAGGGGTGGGCGCGTCCAAGGTCAGTTGCTGGAGCGGCGTCAGCCATTCGCGCTGGCCTTGCTGGACCAGTCCCGCGGCGGCGGGGATGCGGACCTCGGGATGAGGCTCGTGGGCCAGGGAGAGGAGCCGGTCGACCCACGCCGGGCCAGACTCCCCGAGCGCGAGCAGACCTTCGATGGCCAGGCCCCGAATCCTCGCGTCCGGGTTTCGCAGCGCGGACAGGAGCAGCGGGCGGTCTTCGGGCGTGGGTGTGTTGAGCGCGGCATGCTGGACGACGGTGCCAATGAGTGGCGCGTTGCCGGGATATCTCTCAGCGGCCCGCGCCCAGCGGACGGCTGCGGGGCGGTCATGGTCCGACAGGTGTTCCAGCAGGTGGCTCCGAACCTGCGAGGCCACATCGGCGTCACACAGGAGTGGGTACAACACGCGGCGCCGGGCCACGTCCCATTGAAACAGCAGGTCATTGGCCCAGTGGAAGGCAGGGTGGTGCTTCACGAGGTTGTAGGGCACCTTGCATGCGACGCTCTCCGCGCGCACGACGCGTTCGAGCCGATGCAGCAGTCTCTCTTCGCCCCAGTGCGCAATCAGGTCTGGCAGGGGGAGCAGCAAGGCTTCCGCGGCACGGTGGTGGAGCGCCGGATGGGTGCGCGTGATTCGAGCCAGTTCGTCGCGAGAGACGCCCCAGTCCACTCGAATCAAGTCTCTTTCCAGTTCCTCCGCGCTCATGTCCTGACACCACTCGGTGAGCAAGCGCCAGGCTTCGGGCCGCTCCTTCCACGTGAGGGCGATGCAGAGGTTGAGCTGTTCGTAGGGGTCCACCTCCTCGCGAATGGCGTGACGGTCGGAGTGGTACCAGCGTTCGAACAGCCATTCCGCGAGCGCGTACGGCTGAGCAACGACGCCTTGCTCGGGGAAGGGGAAGCGAAAGGGATGAAAGGGATGGCGGTCGAGCCGGGCCTTACTCGCGCGTTGCGCCTGTGTGCGTTCCGGGGACTGCGGGGCGCTGTGGCCGCGCCGCTGCGCGATGAGCAGTCTGCCGCGGGGGCGGGGAGGCAGCTGGAGGAGCGCCGCCTCCAGGTCTGGACTGAACGTCGCCAGCCTCGCGAAGGAGATGAGGTCGACCAGGGTGAAGCCTGGACCCATGCGTTCGCGATGGTCCTCATCGAGTTGGATGAACTCCCGTGGGGAGAGTTGGAGTCCGTGCCTCGCGCCCGCGCGTAGTGCGAGGTCCTGGACGTTGAAGTCCTCGTTCGGGTCGAACAGGAGGGCGCGGAAGAGGGGGAGTTGCTCGACGCCGCCGAAGCTGCCGAGCATCCAGACGATTCGGCGCCGGGTGTCGAAGTGCTCGGGCGGCGTTGCCTTCAGGAGGGAAATCAACTGCGCGCAGATGTTCTCGCGCGAGGACCACACCAGACTGGGAGACGAGGGCAATTCAGACGCCGAGTTGGGTCCGGCTGGCGACACCGGCTGCGAACACGCAGGAAGTTCAGGAGAGCCTAGCGACGGTTCTGCCCACGCGCAATCCCGCGGCCTGCGGGGGGTGACGCGCGCGGACGGTTCGACGCCGTGAGTCAGTCTGCCCGCACTCTCCACGCTCGGACATACCACCCGGGAGGGAGAGCGCATCTGGAGCGTTCGTAGGACAAGGCGCCTTGTGCCTGTCACTCGACGGCACCCAGAATCCAACCACACGCGTCTGTTCGAGAGAGCGGGCTCGTGCGCGGTGGGGGGAGTGCGATGACCAAGGATCCGGATCGTCCTGGGGCGCCATCACGGCCACGCGTGGTCACGAATGAGCCATTGGCTCACGTGACGGAAGACTGTCGACCTCACCTGTTGCGCGAGCACCTGGAAGCCGTAGGGCAATGGGCCGCTCGACTGGCGCCTCGTGAGGACTTGCGCGCGCCTGCCCTGGCCACGGGACGGTGGCATGACCTGGGCAAGTACACCCGGGACTTCCAGATACGCATCCGCAAGGAAAACGGCTTCGAGGCGCACCTGGAGAAGGAAGGGGCGCTGGAGCGGGACCACTCGACGGCGGGAGCGCTCTGGGCGTTGAGCCGGGATCGTCGGCTGCTCCCGCTGGCGCTGGCGATCACCGGGCATCACGCGGGCCTGCCCGACTTGCCGAAGTTCAAGGAGCGGGTGGGGCGCGATGAGAAGCAGGCGCTGCTCGCGGACGCGCGGGCCCGCTGCGACAGCCCTTCTCTTCTGGATGAATCGCTGGGCTTCTCTCCGGAGACGCTCGTGAAACGTATAGGCGGGATAGAGGCCCTGTTGAGGGTGAGGGCTGGAGCGGAGGGGCCGAGGAGGGCCGCTGACGGGGCCTCCCGAGCGATGCTCCCGGCCGGAGGACAGACCGATTGAACCCCCTTGGGGTCCACGCCTGCCCAGGCCTCGCTCCCATCAGGTGCGTGGCAGGGGCCGCCGGCCTAAGACGGCCGAGCCCAGCACCTCCGGGGGCAGGCGGAGGATCGTCTCGACCGACAAGCGCAGGCGACGGGATATCCGCAAGCGATTGTATGGCTTAGACTCGCCGCATGGGACTCTTGACCTTCAGCATCAACGTCACCCTGGACGGCTGCGTCGACCACCAGGAGGGAATCGCCGACGACGAGACACACGCCTTCTTCACCCGCCTCATGGACGAGGGCGGGGCGATGCTGTGGGGCCGCGTCACCTACGAGATGATGGAGAGCTACTGGCCGGCGGTCGCCCGCGGCGACGCGGAGGCGCCGCCGGCGATGCGCGAGTGGGCGGTCAAGCTGGAGGCCAAGCCGAAGTACGTGGTGTCGTCGATGCGAAAGGACTTCCCGTGGACCAACAGCCACCACATCGCCGGCGACCTGCGCACGGGCGTGCAGAAGCTCAAGGACGCGACCCCGGCTGGCGTGCTCCTCGGTAGCGGCACGCTCGCGACCGAGCTGGACCGGCTGGATCTGATCGACGAGTACAAGTTCCTCGTCCACCCCAGGATCGCCGGCCACGGCCCGACCCTGTACCAGAGTGGGCTGCCCAGCACGCGGCGGCTCGAACTGGTCTCGGCGAAGCCGCTCCGCAGCGGCGTGGTCGCCATGCACTACCGAACGTATAGGCGGGATAGAGGCGCTGTTGAGGGTGAGGGCTGGAGCGGAGGGGCCGAGGAGGGCCGCTGACGGGGCCTCCCGAGCGATGCTCCCGGCCGGTGGACAGACCGATTGAACTCCCTTGGGGTCCACTCCTGCCCAGGCCGCGCTCCCATCAGGTGCGTGGCAGGGGCCGCCGGCCTGGTTGCAGCGCGTCCTCAGGCCCTTGCGCGGGCAGGGCCCCTCTTTTCTCCAGCAGGCGCAGCACCCGGTGACGCACCACCCTCAGCAGCCGCTCCACATCAACTTGCGTGGGCGGCGGCAACGCCTCGAAGCGCACGCGCCCTCCCCCGGCACGAAGACGCCTTCCGGCACCAGCGCATGGTAGTGAGGCGTTACTTGCGAGGCCGAGCCGAAAAATTGGAGAAAAGAGACGGCCCCGGTCTGTCCACCGCGCACGCCCTGCCGCCGTGCCCTGCGACGTTGCAGGGCAAACACCGCTCGCAGGAAAAGGGTGAGGACGTCCGAGAGCAGCCCCTTCTCCTTCAGCAGTACCCATCGCATCCGATGCGGAAAGGACAGCGTCCACTGCCGGCAGGGCACGCGCGGCAGCACCTGCTCCACCAGATGCACCGCCGTTACCTGCGCCCGCTTCGCGTTGCAGGAGGGGCACACCCCTCGCCCCTTGCACGAGAAGGCGACGAGCAGTTCGTCCTTACAACTCTCGCAGCGCACCCGCGCGAAGCCGTGCCCCAGCACGCCGCACTCCAGGTACCTGGCGAAGTCCCGCTCCACGTACCGGGGCAGGCCGCGCCCCACGTCGCTCGCCTCCGCCAGCAGCGTGGCAAGGTTCTCCCTCACCGCCTCGTACAGCACCGTCCCCTCCGGCTGCCTCCGCCGGTACGCCCACCCCCGCTCCTCCACCTGCCCCTCCCCATCCCCCACCTCGCCAGGGCACTCACTACCGTCAGCCTCCCACGGGCTTCTCGTGAGCCCTGCGAGACTGGGGAACTCGGGCCGCTCGCGTCCGTGAGCGGGTTGCCCCTGTGGGGCCGCATGTGCCCCCAGTGTGCCCCTCATGCGGGGATGAGAACGGGACAAGACGGGGGAAGACGGGATAGGGCGGTACAACGAACCGACGTGAGATCAAGGCGATAGTGGGTAACAGCGCGTCCTGCCTGGGGTTTCCTATCGCCTTGCCCGTGGGTTCGATTCCCGCCGCCTCCACTGTGAAGCCCAGCCATCCCACCCTGCGGTGTCTCTGTCCGGTTCGGTCTGGAGCCGGGGCGTCGGCTGGTCGATTTGCACCGGTTCACCGCTCTGGAGTCTCCATGCGGATGGCCAGCGCGCGACAGCCCGCGCCGGCCTCCAGGCCATCGGGCGGAGCCCACGCTCCGACCGAGTGATAGAGTCGGCCCTCGCGCCTCTCCAGGTAGAGAATCATGTTGAGCGGCCAGCCGCTGCCCTGGAAGAGGTGGCGGTCCATGGGCGTGGGCTCCTGGCTGACGCGCAGGCCGCGCTCGTGGAGCGGGCCGATGCGGTGCCAGTCCGGGTGCAGGTGGATGGAGCCGAGCACGTCCAGTCCCTGGACCGCGGCCTCGGTGGTGATGCGCAGCAACTCCCGCGGCTCGCACCAGAAGCCACGACGCCCGTTGGCGTAGCAGGCGCCGAAGCGGGGGATGATGGTGGTGTCGAACTCCTGGAGCACGCGCTCATCCGTCTCGCGGATGTTGGTGGCGAAGCGAACACGCTCCACGCGCATGGCGTCGCCGGCGACGCGCCCCAGCAGCACGGCCCAGCTCCGGGGCGGAAGCTCAGGGGTGCACGTGGTGTACTCGCGGATGGCGTCCACCAGGAAGTCCGACAGCACCGCCGAATCCAGCAGGACGGCCTCCGTCCTCATTCCTCCAGCTCCGCCGTGGGAGTGCGGAGGCGGCCCGCCGCCCGGTCCTCACGAAGCTGGGTGACGAGGTGGCGGGCCATGCGCTCCTCGTAGGCGGCGGTGGACTCGGGCGTCCAGGAGTAGAAGCCCTGGCCCACCTTCTGGCCCAACTCGCCCCGCTCCACCTTCTGCGCGAGCACGGGCGGCACGGGGCGGCCGGTGCCGCGGAGGAGGGCCGTCATGAAGTCCAGCCCCACCAGGTCCAGTCGGTCGAAGACACCCGAAGCGCCCAGGCGCCGTCCGACGCCCTGGGTGAGCACGCGGTCCACCATCTCCGGCGTGGCCACGCCCTCGTGCACCAGCCGGATGGCCTCGCCAATGAGGGCCTGCTGCAGGCGCGGGCCCACCGAGCCCGGCACGTCCCTGGAGAACACCACCGGCGACTTGCCCAGCTCCTCGAGGAACCGCCGCACCGTCTCCACCGCGTCGGGGGACGTCTTCTCGCCGGGGATGACGTCCACCAGCGGGATGAGGTGCGCGGGCAGGTAGTAGTGGGCGGAGAGGACGCGCTCGGGCCGCGTGCAGTCCTGGGCGATGGCCGTCACGCTCAGCGCGGTGGTGTTGGTGGCGAGGAGGGTGTCGGGGGCCGCGAGCCGGTCCAGCTCGCGGAAGAGCTGCTGCTTGAGGGCGAGGTCCTCGGGGATGGACTCGATGACCAGGTCCTGCTCCACGGCGGCCTCGGCGAGCACTGTGGTGCGGCGAATGCGTCCGAGCGCGGCGGGGGCCTGCTGTGGGGCGAGCAGGCCTGTCTCCACCAGCAGCGCCGCGTCTCGCTCCAGCTTCGCGCGCGCCCGCTCGCTGCTGTCGGCGCGCGTGTTGTAGAGCACCACCTGCCTGCCGGCGATGGCGAGCTCGAGCGCGATACCGCACCCCATGGCGCCCCCGCCCACCATGCCAATCCTCTTCAGCCGCTTGTGTGTCATGGGACGCAGCCTTGCCAGCCCGCGCGACAGAGACAACCCCTTGATGTGTTGCTGTAATTGTTCATGGTGCGTGTGTGATTGATGCACTGGGCCATGCTGCGGGCCCGAGGGCTCGTCGACCTGGCCACCTGCTCCCAGCGGGGTCCTCCCCGTGGCGGCGGCGCCCGTCATCACTGCGTGCGCGTCCTCGATGCACGGACGGGAGCGCTTCAGCACGAGTTCCCTCACCCGTCCCCGGCCTTCTCCGTGGCCCTGGGGACGAGGCGCTCGTCATGCTTGCCAACGAAATGCCCGCGCGCATCTTCGACCTGTCCACGGGCGCGCTGCTCGCACAGGTGCAGGGGGCGCGGCGGAATGACGAGCGCGCCGAGAAACGCCTCAATAGGTTGCTCGTCCCATGAACAGATGACCCGCGGGCGCGACAGCAGATTCTTCAGCTCGTCGACGCACTGGGCTTCGATGCCATCGACGCGGGCCCCTTGTCGGGGTCCTGGCGGCAGCAACAGGGCACGGCGGTGTACTGCACCGACCTCGACGCCGAGAATCCCCCAAAGGCCCTGGCCGCTGCCGACGCGACGAAGGTGGCCGAGGTCCGTCAGCAGAACGACCTGAGCGTCAAGGCCATGTTCAGCCGCTGAGGCGCCCGCGTTCAACGCGACCCGCGGACGGGCTCGTAGGCCACGCGTCGCCCCTGGAAGTGAGGCGGCTCAGGCGCGCGTGGCTTCGGCGATGCAGCGGGCGGCTTCGGCCGCGTCGCATCCGTTGAGCCCGGCGCCCCACGCGGCGTTGGCTTCCAGGAGCGCCCAGCCCCGGCCCTCCACCCAGGCCGCGTCCAGCACGCACGTGCGAGGCAGCATGGGCGCCCCCGCCGTGGTGGCGAGGAGCGCCCGTGCCTCTGATCCCAACGTCACGACTTCCGAGGACAGCACGGGCGTCTCCGGCGAGAGGCCCCGGCACTCCGCCGTGAGCGGCTCCGGTCCGCTCTACACTGCTCTCCGCGCGTGTGTCCCAGGTGGTGCGGGCCTACAACGCCTGACCCAGGGCGCGCGTCACGGCGCGAACTGTTCGACCGAAGGCGCGTGCGAAATGCGGATGGCTGGGATGTCCAAGACATCATCCTGCTTCACGCGGGTCCCCACGGTGACCTGGTAGGGCGGTTCATCCATCACGGGGGCACGCCCGTAGACGACGAAGTACTTGTCGTTGGCATAGGCCACGTTGCCGGACACGAGCTGGCGAGCCGCCGCGCCCCGGGAGATGGCGAAGCCGTGGCGGTCACGGACGTCCCCGTTCAGCTTCACCCGGGCGCCACGGACGCGGCCGGTGTCGGCCGTCAGCGCGCTCCAGGTGACGAGCACCTGGTGGCCCTCGGAGGCGACCTTGGGCGTGATGTCGTTCGTGTTCGAGGTGGCGATGGGGATGCCGCTGGGGTCCAGGACGTTCGCCGTCCCGTCCTTCACTCGGGCGCCGTAGATGTCGGCGGTGCCATTGCGTGCGTCGCTCCATGCGACGAAGAAGCCCTGCTTCGTCGCCGTCACCGCCGAGAAGTTCTGATTGCCCGGCGCAGCGGAGATGACGAAGCCGTCCGGGTCGAGCACCGCGCCCGTGCGCCGGATTCTCGCGGCGAAGATGTCCTGGCCGCCGAAACGAGAGTCCGTCCATGTCGCCAGGTACCGGTCATGGGACCAGGCCACCGCGACGCCATAGGAGTTGATGGCAGACAGCTGGTTGGAGATGAAGACCTCCTGGACGTCGAAGCCCGGCTTCGCCGTGTTCAGGGTGATGCCGCGGACCGCGCCAGTGGCGGTTCCGCCGAAGCCAATCCACGCCACCAGGCACTTGCGGTCGTGGCAGGCGATGCCCGGGGAGCCCGCGGGCTGGTGGTCGGTGGGTGTGAAGAGCGTGACCGGCGGGCCGTCCAGTGTCCCGTTCCGGTTGACACGCGTCAGGAAGATGGAGCTGTCTCCGGTCCAGACGACGAGGAACTGCCGGCCATCGAACGCGGTCGCATGGAAGTAGGCGTCGGGTCGAAGCCCGGGGTTGAGGGGGATGGCATCCGGGTCCAGCAACCGGCCATTCTTCGAGACGCGCGCGGCGTAGAAGCGGCCGGGGCGGCCGTCGGACCAGGCCACGAAGAACTGGTTTCCGTCCTCGGCCACCTGGGCATCCGTCGAGAAGGTCGGTGTCGACCAGTTCGGGTAGGGCCCCTGGTTCCCCGGACCATGAAGCCCGGCCTCGACGTCCTCTTGCGAAGAAGCGTTGTCCTCGAACAGCTCCGCTTCACCGCCGCACGCCAGGGTGAGTAGCCCCCCGAGGAGCAACGCGCCCCAGCCACGAGTTTGCTTTGACAGTCCACGCATGAATTGCCCCCTTGCAACATCAGTCCGGCGGCAGGGTCCACGGCGGGGGCGGGTGGTCGCAACGCGGTATCCATGCTGAAGCTGGCGAATGGACAGACGCTGGACGCATCCACGCGTGCTTCGTCGCACCTTGAACGAACGCCTGAAACCGTGGCCCATGGCATGGCGGCCGGAGAAGAGCGCGGGTGAGGGGACAGGTTGCTCGAAGGCCGGTGTTGCTCTGGAGCCAACCGCGTTCAAGGAGGCGGACCTGATTTTCCGGGTGGTGTCGCGCAGGGATGGGAAGAAGCCGATTGTTCTGACGACCAATCTCCCGTTTTCGGAATGGACGACCATCTTCCCCAGCGCCGAGTGCGCCATCGCCCACATCGACCGCGTCATTCACCACGCGAGCATCATCAGCATCGAGGGTGACAGCTACCGCCGGCGCGTAGCCGATGCGTCTCGCGCCGAGCGCAAGGCCAAGAAGGGCTGGATTCCTCCGCTACCGGCCGGTCCTGCTCTCCCGCTGCGTTTTCTCGGACCCGACGGTAGTTACGCGGCTATCGCATCGACGTCTACGACTCCACTGCGTGTTCCGGGGCATGTCGAGCACCTGCGGTGAGGAGGGGCGCGACAGGCGCCATGACGGCGCCGGGCAGCAGCAGGCCACTGCGCCTCCGATTCGGAGGAGATGGCGGCACAGAGGCTGTCCATGCGGGAGTTGAGAGAGCTGTTCCGGTTGAGGTTCGAAGCGAAGCTGACGACGCGGTCGATTGCGGCGAGCCTGGGCATCGGCAATGGCACGGTGTGCGACTCCCTGGGGCGGGCGGCCGCTGCCACTGGAACTGGACGATGACGTGGCGCTGGCGGCGCTGCTGTTCCCCGAGGACGCGAAGGTGCTGGCGGAGCGTCCGGAGCAGGACTGGGCGCGCGTGCATGCGGAACTGAAGAAGAAGGGCGTCACCCAACTGCTGCTGTGGCAGGCGTACCTGGAGGCGGTGCCGGGCGGCTACCAGTTCAGCCGCTTCTGCTTTGGCTCGGTGTTACGGACAGCCCACCCTCATTCAGAGGAGTGAACGGCCACTCGTACGGGTAAGCGGAGCACAGGGAACGAGGCGCTTGCTCAGCGCACGAAGAGTGGCCCAATGGAGGGGCAGGAGGGCGAGGAGCGCGCAGTCCGCCACAGGGCTTGGCTGCGTCGAGGGCTTTGGAGGGTGAACGAGGTCTTCTGCGCTGGATTCGCTGGCCCCCGGGAAGTCTGCGCCGACTTTCGTCGGGCTTGCAGAATGGTCTCAGTAGTTTGGGCGCTCGAAAGGCCGCGAGCCAATATTCCGGGTGGCGCGTCCTGAACTGAGTGTCAAGACTTGGCCTGATGGGGAGCCCCGGTTTGAATCTTGACGGGCTCTCAGGGGGAACCATGACCCTGGCAATACCTACAACTGCAAGCAAGAGCCATTTCGAGAATACCGCGTACCAAAACCCTCATGATGAGTGTGACCTCATCATGAAAGGAGGTGTCACCAGCGGTGTCGTCTATCCACCGGCAATCCTGGAGTTGGCGCGGCAGTATCGCTTCCGTTCGCTGGGAGGGACTTCTGCCGGCGCTATCGCTGCTGCCGCAGCTGCCGCCGCCGAGTATGGCCGAGAGAAGAATTCACGCCCAGACGTAGGGTTCGCCGGTTTGCGCAGCATGATGGAGCAGCTTCAGCAAGCAGGATTCCTCCTCCATCTTTTCCAGCCGGCCCCTCAAGCGCGCAAGTTGTTCGATGCCGTTGTCGCGACAATCACCGCTTTCAATGAGCCTGGGGAGAAGCGACAGATACTTCAATGGATGGAGTTGGTGCGAAAGGTTCTTCAGGGGCCCGACGTGGCAGCGCAGCGAGGCATACTGCCCATTAGAGCAGTTCGTCAGTCCCTTGCATTGATGGCATGGCCCGTTGCGACCATGGCACGTTGGGCCTCACGTCCCGTGAAGACGCTGGCAATGGGATCATCGCTTTGGTCTTTGGCCGGCGTGATGCGGAGGGGACTCGACATCTGGCAGTCACTCAAGGGTGGGGTTGCGTATGTGAGAGCCAAGGACGAAAGCTTCTTCGCCCTTTGTACAGGAATGGATGTCTCGTCCGAGAGCAAGGCCCCGAAGTACCCGGCACTGACTCCCTGGCTGCACGAGCACATCCAGAAGCTCGCGGGACTCGACAGCGATGACGTCCTGACTCTTGGCCGGTTACGGGAAAAGAAAGATGACAAGGGCAAGGCTGTTGGCATCGACTTTCGTATGGTGACAACGAATCTGAGTCAGCGTCAGCCCTATACGTTGCACGGCGAAGACGCGGACGCATCGAGCAGGCGAGTCGTGCACCCGGAAGAACTGGACGCTGGGTATCTCTTTTGTGCCGACGACATGCGTCGCCTCTTCCCCCTTGAGGTGGTGCGATATCTCAAAAATTGGATGGATGTGAGAACGTATCCGCTCAACAAGACTCAAAGTGAGCGAACCAAGGCCGCTTTCGAAAACTTCGACTTGGAGAAGGCGCGGGACAAAGGCTTCTATCCGTTCCCTGCAGGTAACGCGCTGCCCGTCGTGGTTGCCACGAGGATGAGTCTCAGTTTCCCTTTGCTCCTCAGTGCGGTACGTCTCTACACCATCAGGCATAGTGTTTTTCAGATGCGAGAGACGTTGAGCAAAGGGAAAAGGCCCTATGTGCTGCGGGTGAAGGATGCTGGTGCTGAGAAGAGCGACCTGCTGGAGAACTGGTTTAGTGATGGAGGGATTTCGAGTAATTTCCCCATTCACATGTTTGATGACTGGTTGCCTCAACGTCCGACGTTTGGGATTAATCTGGCGGACTCGCAGATGCCCACGAACATCACTGGGCCCAGGGAGGCGTCCATTCATCGGGGGAGTGATGATGTCTTTCTGGCACAGCCCCGATGTGTCCTCACGCCTCATGTCTACCCGCTTACGTGGTTGCGTGAGTTTCTAGGGGCAATCTTCGATACCGCACAGAATTATCGTGACAATACGCAAGCCCGCCTGCCTAGTTACAGAGAGCGGGTGGCTCACGTCCGCCTGGCGGATGGGGAGGGGGGACTCAATCTGAACATGGGGGTGGGCACCATCCAGACCATTGCCGAGAAGGGTGGTCGTGCCGCGGAAAGATTGCGGCGTGAGTTTGGATTCGATGAACACCGCTGGGTGCGCCTGCTCGTGTTGCTCGGACGATTGGAGGAGGAATTCTTCCGTCTGCGAGAACGATACGAGAATGAGTCAAAGAATGGGAACTGGCGTCAGGAGTTGCTGCGCCAGTACGCGGCGCTCTTGGCAATGTCTCAGGAAAACGGGCGAGGGTGGTACCGTGTCCCGCAGGAAGCGCGGTGGCCACGATGGCGCAAAGAGGCGATACAGCGCATCGAGGCCCTGACCGTGCTCATCGATAAATGGACCTCCGGAAATACAACCGGAATTCCGTACGCACGAAATGAGCGGAAGCGGTATTTCTTCGCGTACGATGAGCCCATGCCCGAGAGCATCCTGCGTGTGACGCCCGAGCACTGATTGACATCGACCTTGGCTGCGGCGAGGCCTCACGTTGCAGTCAACGCACGGGCGTCCCACGGTTGTGATCTGGCCCCCGTTCTTTGGGCCACGAGTTACGAGAGTCCTGCGGTGCTGCTGATGCCGTGCTCGGGGGATGATGCGGCGGGGCCGGCATGGGCACCTCGTGGATTGAATGTCAAAGTGGGGGCTCTGACCTCATGCGCTGCCCGGTTCCACCATTGGCTTCGCCATCGCCCGGCATTTCAGAGGCTTGCCCTCATGGTCCCATCCATCACAATCCAGGCCCTGGAGGACTTCCCTTCGCAGCTCGAAGCGCACTACGCCGCCATCCCGGAGGACTTCAGGCATTGGGCCCCCCCTTCGTGGGACGGCGTGCCCAGTGCGCCTTTGACCGCCATCGAGCAGGTCTGGCACGTGCGGGACATCGAGATTCTGGGCTACCACGTTCGCCTGCGTCGCACGCGGGACGAATGGAATCCAACGCTGGCGTCGCCGGATACCGATACCCTGGCCAGGGAGCGCGCCTACGGCAGCCGGCCCGCGGACCTCGCGCTGGCGGAGTTCCGGGAGGCCTGTGCGCAGACGGTGGCGCTCATCGCGAGCCTGTCGCCCGAGCAGCTCCATCGCACCGCTGTGTTCGAGGGCGACGGTCCACTGTCGCTGCAAAGCCTGGTGCACAATCTGTGCAGCCGCGATCAGCAGCACCTTGCGCACCTGGGTGCGGTAGCTCCCGCACCCCGCGCTCAGACGGGCCACACCTCAAGACGGCAATTGGTCCCTCACCAACTCGCGGACGCTGCGGAGCTTGTCCGGGTTGCGGGTGACGTAGATGGCAACGACGCGGCCATCTTCGATGCCCAGGGCGGTCGTCTGGAGCGTGCCGTCCTTCTCCAGGGTGACGAAGGCGGGCAGTCCGTCGATGAATCCCTCGTGCACCAGTTGCGAGTAGTTCACGCCCCTGATGCGCAGCAATCCCTCGAAGAGGCGCAGCGTCTTCTCCTGCCCGTAGATGGGGTTGAGGGCCGCCTTCACCTTGCCGCCACCGTCGGAGTACACGACGACGTCCTGGGCCAGGAGCGCCTGGAGCGCGCCCATGTCCCCGCTTCGTGACGCGGCGTAGAAGGCCGAGGCCAGCTCATGGCCCTTCGCCTCCGACACGGGGAAGCGGGGCCGAGCCTCGCGCACGTGAGCCCTCGCGCGGCTGGCGAGCTGGCGGCAGGCGGCCGGGTCCCGGTCGATGGCCTTCGCCACCTCCTCGAAGTCCATGCCGAACACGTCGTGCAGGAGGAAGGCGGCTCGCTCCAGAGGGGACAGTCGCTCCAGGGCCATCATCAGGGTCAGCGTCAAGTCATCACTCTCCACCGCATCGACGATGGGCTCCGGAAGCCAGGTGCCCACGTATTCCTCGCGGCGTACGCGGGCGGACTTCAGGACATCCAGACACAACCGCGTCACCGTGCGGACAAGCACGGCCTCGGCGTCGCGCACGGCGGTGCGGTCGGTCTGGTGCCAGCGCAAGTACGCCTCCTGCACCACGTCTTCTGCCTCCGCGACGATGCCCAGCATCCGGTAGGCGATGCGGAGCAAGCGGGGGCGCAGTGGGTCGAAGGCGTCAGCGGGATTCACGTCAGGCGGCCTCGGTGCGGGGAGCGGTGACGGGGTGAATGGAGCGGAACCCCACGGCGATGCGGTTCCAGGTGTTGATCATCCCGATGAGCAGGGTGAGGTGCACGATTTCCTGCTCCGAGAAGTGCGGCTTGAGGGCAGCGTAGTCCTCATCGGGCGCGTGCGTCTGGGAGACGTGCGTCAGGGCCTCCGTCCAGGCCAGGGCCGCTCGCTCGCGCTCGGTGTACAGAGGCGACTCGCGCCAAGCGTCCAACAGGTAGATGCGCTCCTCGGTCTCCCCATGCGCGCGGGCGTCCCGGGTGTGCATGTGGATGCAGAACGCGCAGCCGTTGATCTGCGAGGCGCGGATCTTCACGAACTCCAGGATGCTCTTCTCCAGGCCCAACTCCAGCAGCTTCTGGCCATAATCGAGTGTCAGCTTCATCGCATCGGGGGCGGCGGCGTACGGGTTCAGCCGGGACTTCATGGGCGGCTCCTGAGTGTCGGGCAGGGCGAAAGTGCCTGCGTTCAACTTCAGGACGACGCAGCCGGGGCCGCATGTGACATGGCCTTTTCCGGCCGATTTATTCGCCCTACCGTTCCCGGGGCGAGGAATCAGTCGAGCCCCGTCTTGCCCACCGCCCAGTAGGCCTTCACCTTCGGCGTGGCGCGGTCGCCGTCGCCGCGCAAGCGGGCGCGCAGGGCCTGGATCGACTGCGCCCGGCCCGTCATCACCAGCGCCGCCCCGGGCTTCGCGCCCATCGCCTCTCGCAGCCGTTCATGGAGGCGGGCCAGGTGGGCGTCCCCAGGCTCGCGCGCCACGGACTGGCCTTCGAAGCCCATCTCACGAAGCACGGGGGCGCACGCGTCAGGCGCCGTCACCTCGAAGAGCGGCGTGACGTCCCGCCTCGCCGCCGTTCGGAATGCGTACGCCACCGCGAAGGACGTCTCGTCGCCGAACAGCACCACCGGCGCGTCTCCGGCCTCCAGGGACAGCGAGCGCCGGGGGCCGAAGAACTGGACGGTGTCGCCCACCTTCACGTCGCGGCCCCAGCTCGCACCCGGGCTGTCGCCGTGCAGGTACACGAGGAAGGAGGTGGCACCCCGTTCCTCGTCCCAGGACTGCGGCGTGTACGTACGCATGCCCAGCCCTGGCAGGAAGACCTGCACCTTGTCGCCAGGGGTCCAGCCCTGTCCCTTCAACGCGGGCCCCTCGCAGTCAATCTGCCGGAAGACGCGCGAGCGCTCGTGGACCTGCGTCACACGGCTGTCGGTGAAGAGGAAACGCCCCAGGACACTTCCCAGCAAGGCCTTCGCGGATGCCATTGGCACCTCCCTCCCGGCTTCCTTATGCGCCCCTCCTGTCCGGGGCTCGTGAAGTTGCGTGAAGCCGTCCCCGTGGTGCGAAAGCTCACTCCGGCTGGAGGAAGCGTCCGTCCACCAGGTGGTCGATGACCTCTCGCGCGGAATGCGGGTCGAGCCGGGCCTTCGCGCCGAGCTTTGACACCGCGCTGGAGACGGTCGTGGGGTGCTCGAAAGCAGCCAGGGCGGCCAGGAGGATGGCGCCGTCCTCGCCCTGCGTGAGCGTGGGGTCGGAGAACCGCTTCGGGCTGACAGAAGGAGCGCAGCTCATCGTGATGCCATCCACGGAGCGGAGGACCGTCACCGCCTCACCCGCGAGCTTCGCGGGGGCGCGATGGCTGCCCAGCCACTCCCCCAGGGTAAAGCGCTGGGTCCAGGGGGCGGTGTTGCGCAGCCGCGTCCTGCCCTGGATGGCGACGCTCTTGCGCGTGTCGCGGTGCTTCCATGCCAGCGCGTCCACCCGGTCGGAGGTGTGCTGGACCGCTGCTTCCAGCGCCGCGTCGCGGAAGCGAATCATCGGCACGGACACGTCACCGGGCTCGCGGCGCTCGAAGTAGCCGAGGAACTCCGCGAACGTCTTCGCCTCTGTCACCATGTCGAAGCGCGCGGGGTGCTGCGTCACCAGCGCCCCGGGCTGCGCTTCGAGCCGCTGGTAGCCCACCACGCAGTCCAGGCCGATGATGCGCTCCACGAGCCGCAGCTCCTCCGCCAGGGTGGCCTTGCTCGCGAAAGGCAGGCCTCCGATGCCGGAGATTTCGATGTCCAGGTTGGGGTACTTGCGGCAGGCGTCGATGACTTCCAGCAGCTCGTGGTCCTTCGCGCAGGGCTTGAGCAGGCCCCGGCCCATCTGCTCCAGCCGCTGCTGTTCGGAGAAGCAACCGATATCGATGACCATGTAGACGCGCTGGAACGTCGCGGCCAGCGCCGCCACCAGCTCCACCCGGGGTACGCCCCACAGGAAGTACGTGCAGCAATGGCTGGAGAGGTCCACGCCCGCCCAACTGCTGCTCAGGAACCCGGCGGTGCTGCCCGCGAAGTCGTAGCGCATCTGCCACGTCCGGGCGGCGATCTCCTGGTGGTCGCGGCGCACGTTCTCCTCGGCGCGCAGGAAGGGCTTCGCGCGCCCGAAGTCCGCTTTCTGGTTGCCTCGCGCCCCGCCGCAATACAGGCAGTTCTCACCGCACCCCTTGCCGGGAGCGACCCAGCCGGAGAACGAGTGCTGGTCCATCTGGCTGAGGAAGATGTCGTTGAAGTGCGAGTAATAGATGTCGTCCGTGTTCGTGGAGCGCTGCACGTACTCCAGCGGCATCCGGCGCGGCCGGCCGTCCGGACTCCTCGTCACGACGTTGGGCGGCGCCTCCTCGCCGTTGCACAGCGCCAGCAGTGGCACCTCTCCGTCGCCCAGCATGATGTGGTCGATGCTGTCGTAGCCGCTCAGCTCCTTCCACCAGTACGACGCGGAGTTGCCTCCCACGACGATGCGGATGGAGGGGTCGAGCCGCCGCACCGTCCTCGCGATGAGTAGCGCGCGGTCCACGTGGTGGAACCACTTGAGGCTGATGCCCACGAGCTTCGGGCGTACGCGGCGCAGGAGGCCCTCGAAGGTGCGTGTCACCTCGGCTTCGGTCTCATCCCCGTCGTACAGCCGCACGAAGGCCTCGATGCCGCCGCGCCGCAGGTAGCCCGCCAGGTACAGGATGCCGCACGTGGCCTCCCCCGTTCCGGCACCGACGAGGAGGACTGGAGAGAGGACACGACCGCCCATGCGACGTACACCGGCCTTTCAGGAGACGGCGGGCAGCGTAGGCGAAACAGGCCCGTCTCGGGCGGAATGGTGGCGCCCGTCCGCCTGGCTGCCCGTCCCCATCCGGGTAAGGCGGAGCATTTCAGCAGGTCCGCCAGGTCTGCGGCACGCAGCGGGGACTGGAACTCCGCGTCCTGCTTCACGCCCGGTAGCCAGTCTGCTCCGAAACACGCGGGCATGAGAGGTGCTCGCGGAGCACCCGAGCCGGGTCATGGCGGCCTTCCGTCCGCCGTTCACTTCGGCGACGCACCGTTGCTCGTGCGAAGCCTCGCGAGGGTTCGCTCGAGGACCTTTCGCTGGAGATGGTCCTGGGGAATGCCTGGCGTCCGGTCCATCTCGCTCAAGGCCTCGGTCAGCAGTCGCTCCGCGTGTGCCCGCTCGCCATGTGCCATGAGGATGCGCGCATGGCCCGCGAGCACGGTGCCTCGGGAGACTCCCTTGGCCAGGGCCAGGGCCCGCTTGCTCGCCGTCAGCGCCTCATCCTTCCGCCCGGCCATCAGGTACAGCGCCGCGAGCCGGGCTGGCGGGTTGTAGTCCCCGGGCAGCTCCCGCTCGCTGCGCTCCAAGAGGGGAATGGCGGCGTCCGGCTCGTCCAGCAGCGCGGTGGCCATCACCCGATGCGAATCGAGCGCCGCGCGCTCCTCGGCCCCATTCGCGTGAGTGGCCTGGCGCTGGAGGAACGCCCACCAGGTCCGTGCCTGGTCGCGCAGCCCCGCTTCGTCCCCGGACGCCTCACGGGCCTCGCAAGCCAGCTCGTAGAGCGACGAGCGCTGAAGCGGAGTCAGCTCGGTCTCGGGAGCACCCAGGGCCCGGTTTGCCTCCTCGGCGAACTGGCCGCGCACCGCTCGCGCCTCATCGGTGTCCGTGTCCAGCGCGCAGCCCATGCCCACGTACAGCAGCCGCGTGCGATCGTCCACGCGCGAGAGCTTCGGCAGCTCCCTCGCGGCCACCCGCATGCAGTCCGCGGAGGCGCCCGTGGCGGCCAGCGACTTGCTCCAGGACACGAGGGCGCCCGCGCGGCGCGCGTCCGCGGGTGCCAACTGCTCCAGGGTCCGCTGATAGGCCGCCGCGGCTTCGCCGTGCTGACCGGAGAGGGCGAGCGCATCCGCCCGGACCAGCGCCTCCGTGCCCAGGCGGCCTTGCTGGAAGGTCCGCTCGGATTGCTCGAGCAAGCCCAGTAATTGGGGGAGGGACACCGCACCCAACGAGCGCGCGAGGACGGCACCCGTTTCTGGCTCCAGGACGAAGAAGGTGGGCCACGTGTCCACCGGGTATCGCTGGAGGAAGGCCATGCTGGTGTCGGCGTCCGTGTCCACCGCGAGCCAGACGAAGCGGTCCGCCCACTCATCCAGGGCGGGGGACGTCAGCACCGTGGCGCGCATGGACCGGCACGACTGGCACCAGGGGGCCCAGGCCTCCACGAGGACGGGCCGCCGGCCCTCCCGCCCCGCCTGGAGCGCTCCCTCCCAGTCATTCTCCATGAAGACGGGCCCTGCCTTCGCGGGAAGGGTGCGCTGCGGGGTGGCGGGAGGCGTCGCGCACCCCCAGAGCAGCAGCAGGGCGCCGACGGCGAGTCTCATCGTCATGGATTCTCCGGGGTTGTGGGCTCGACGCGGGCCCCAGACACCCCGGGGGCTGGTGCGGTTCCGGAATGCGGACGGATTGGACGGAGAGGGGCTGTGTTGAGAGGGGGAGGGCTGGAGCCGCAGCTCCGCGCCCCCCGAGGACCGAGTCGCTCGGGGAGCGTGGAGCATGCCGTGGCCGGCGGTGACTTCAGCGCGGCGTGACCTTGAGCAGCTTTCCGTTGGTGGCGTCGGTGAGCAGGTAGAGGGCTCCGTCGGGGCCCTGCACCACCTCGCGGATGCGCGCGCCCAGGTCCTTGAGGAGATGCTCCTCGCCCACCACGCGGTCGTTCCGCATCATGAGCCGCACCAGCGCCTGGCTGGACAGGCCTCCGATGAAGATGTTGTTCCGCCACTCGGGGAACAGGGTCCCCGAGTAGATGGTCATCCCCGAGGGAGAGATGACCGGGTCCCAGTAGTACACGGGCTGCTCCATGCCTGGGCCCCGAGGGCTCTCGTGGATGGGCGCGCCGGAGTACTCCTCGCCATACCCGATGGTGGGCCAGCCGTAGTCCTTGCCGGCCTCGGGGCGGTTGAGTTCGTCACCCCCGCGCGGTCCCATCTCGACCGTCCACAGCCGGTGCTGGCTGTCGAGCGCCGCCGACAGGACGTTGCGGTGGCCCACCGACCAGATTTCCGGCTTCGCCCCCTCGGTATTCACGTAGGGGTTGTCCTGGGGCACGGAGCCGTCGGGATTGATGCGGACCACCTTGCCGAAGTGGCTGTTCACGTCCCGAGCCTGCACCCGGCCCGCGAGGATGGAGCGCTCCCCGAGCGTGACGAACAGCTTGCCGTCGGGGGTGAACACCATCCGTCCCCCCGAGTGCAGCGTCGACTCGAGCGTGGGCATCATGCGGAAGATGACCTGGACGTCCTCCACGCGAGGCTGCGCACCGTCCACGAGCTTCGCACGCGCCACCGCGAGCCCGTTGCCGCCCTGGCGTGGCTCGGAATAGGTCCAGTAGATGAGCTGGCTCTGCGCGTAGTCGGGGCCGACCTCCACGTCGAGCAGGCCCCCCTGTCCGCGGCCATCCACGTTGGGCAGCCCCACGACGGCGGGAGACTTCGCGCCCTGCGGTGTGACGATGTAGAGCGAGCCGGTGGGCTTCTCCGTCACCAGCATGCGCTGGTCGGGCAGGAAGGCGATGGCCCAGGGATTCCTGAATCCCGAGGCAATCTCGGTGACCTGGATGGGCGTCTGCGTCTGGATGGCTGGGACGCGTGTCTGCCCGGGGAAGGCCGGATCGAACTCGGGCACGTTGGGCGGCCCCTGCGGGACCGGGGGGCCTGTGGGAAGCGGCTCTTCAGGCGGAACACCCGCGTCGTCCGGCGGAACGCCCGCGTCATCTGGCGGAACGCCCGCGTCATCTGGCGGAACGCCCGAGTCTTCCGGCGGGAGGCCCGAGTCCTGCTGCGGGACGCCCGAGTCCTGGGGCGTTGGCGTGGGGTCTGGCGTCTGGCTGCAGCCAGATAGGAGGGCGGCGACGATGAGGGGCAATGACAGGGTTCGCATGCGACTCTCTCCTGGGGGATAGAACGGAAATGAACATCGCGTGCCTCGTGTCGAGTGGAAAGTCCGCGCTTCAACCGGCGGCCGGACCGTGCCGGACATCGGACAGAGGCTCGGCTCTCGGGCGGAGCTCAGCACGCCATCGCCAATCGCTGTGCAGCGAGGCACAAATTGTATGGAGTGGCCGTAGTATCCCGTTCACGGCGAAGCGGTGCCAGGGCAACGCCCCTCATTGGGCCGTGCACGGGGGCTTCACGGCGGTGCTCACCTGGGACTCCGCCGAAGAGCCACCGGCCAACGCCCAGGAGGAGCGCGACGAGGACGAGAGCCGGCTTCCTGCCTCACGAGCCCAGGGGGCGCCCTGGGGCCGGGCGAGAAGAGCGGGCTACGGTTCCGCGCCAGGGTGGGCTGAAGACTTTGGCGACGGGGCCCGGCCCGGCAGGACGGCGCGGAGCCGCGCATCGCGCAGCCAGAGCCCCAGCCAGAGCAGCGTCGCGATGTAGACGGGGAAGAGCATGTGGGAGAAGAGCGGGTTGCCGACCCGGACGTGGGTGGCGACCGCGCCTCCGAGATAGCCCGTCCACAGGATGGCCCCCAGCACCGAGAGCCGGGGAGTGAGGTACACCGCCAGGCACGCCAGCTGAACGATTCCCAAGCCGAAGAGCACGCTCACGGGGTAGCCGAGCTCCACCGTGCCCTGCTGCGCCTCCGGAATCTGGAGCAATTTCCCGGTAGCATCGAACAGCAGGAAGAGGACGGCGATGCCGCTCAGGATGCGTCCCGTCCACAGGGCCTTCTTCGAGGAGTACTGCGTGCCCGACTGCAGGCAGGGGGCCGGGGCGGTGTGCTGGAATTCGGTGTGGGTCGTCATGGTCATGGGGTTCTCCGTGAAGCGGTTTTGAGGGTTGGACCGCCATGGCCGCCGAAAATCATCGGTCGGTCGGAAGAAAGATCGCGGGCCTTCCTCGCCTGACTGACCGCCGCTCAGTTTGGCGGGCAGGGTGGAGGAACGAAGGCCTCGCTGAGGCAGGCCTCCCTCGGTTCAGCGCGCTTCTGGCCCGCGCGCCATCATCCATTGCTGTGCAGTGAAGGACCCAGCGGGTGCAGGCGCGAACGTCACGCGCGGCCGTCAACCCGACGAACCCGCCGGAGCACTGACCGGTTGGCCCAACGCCGTCGTTGGAGGACTCTCCGGCGGCGGTGTGGTTTCCGCCGGACTTGGCATCGCCAATGGAAATCTCACGCGAGGCTGAAGCTCGTCACGACGCGGCACTCCTACCCATCAATCGAGTTGACGCCCATCTTCTCTGCTTCCGTCGTGTCGCTGTACCAGAGGTTCCGCTCCCCGCGCGTGTCTCCCGCGCCCGCTGGCTTGTTGTTCCAGGTGATGGTCCGCTCGTGCCAATCGTCATCGGGGACGTAGGTCGTGTAGGCGTTTCCGTCGCCCCTATGTGCGACGCCAGTGTTGGCGGTCACGGAGAGCCGCACCGAGCGCACTCGAATATTCGGTGGCAGGAGGCTCAAGTCGAAGCGCATGTAGACGTGACTGTACTGGCGGTTCACTTCCCACGCGGAATACTGGCCGTAGTTGGTGTCCGGTGCGGAGGAGGTGACCTGAGAATCGGCCACGGGCTCCATCGTCACCGTGGTTCCGCCCAGCGCGGAGGTTCGGGTGGCGACGGGAAGCGGGGTTCGGGAGAGGACTCCACGCTGACATCGCCGCACCCCGCGGCGCAGAGCGCGAGCAGGGCCGTCAGCGAGAGCGGATGTCGGTGAGGCGGAGAGAATTGCTTCAAGAAATGCATCAGGTCTGCCTCTCTGTGAGAGTTGTCAGACACGGGGCCTGATGCCGCCGTGAATCCAGGTGTACATCACGACTGAGAAGGGCCGGGCACGCTCATTCCCAGACCCGCAGTGTCGAGGCGCGGGGTGGCGGTCTAGGATGCCGCGCCATGGGAATCTTCGTCATCGGGTCTTTCTTTCTGGCGCTCCTTGGAGGGGGCGTGCTCGGGGTCGTGTCACTCCTCATCCACCTGTTCGCGGTGCGAAAGGGGCGCGGCTCGTGGAAGCGGTTCCTGCTGATTTCCGGAGCATCCACGGTGGTGGTGGGCGTATCAGCCTATTTGTGGATGTTCAGTGGCCCCGAGGCATCGGGCGCACCGACAGGGGACGACTACGCGCGGGCCATCCTGGGAGCAGCGCTCCTTGGAGGCTCGCCTGGGGTCGGGCTGCTCGCCGGACTGCTGACCTTGCTCAAGGGCAACGCACCGGCCCCCGTCTCGCCGGCATGAGGGCGCCTGATAGGGGACCCATGCGTCACCTGGCGGCCGTCGCTCTCTGGGTGCGTTGGTGTTGCAACCGGAGCCCCACGCCGCACGCGGGCGTGGCCTCCAGAGGCGAGGCGCGCTACTGCATGCGCTTCTTCCCCTGCTGAAGACGCGCTGGCGAAACGAACAGTCGAGTTCGTCCGCCATGGGGTATCCCCAGTTGCCCTCTATGCAACGGCCATGGGGGTAGGGTCCTCACGCGGACTCAGCCGCCGCCTGGGCGCCCCGAGAATCCCTGTTGCCATGTACCAACCGAGAACAGGACCAGCCCCTGCTCCCATGACGGGTACCGGGAAGTTGCCGAGCATCGGCACGCAGAGGGTCGCGGCGATGTAGACGAAGAGACTGGTAGCGAGGGGTGTTCCAGGGCCATCGCTTGTCTTCCATCGGGCGGTGCCTGGCGCGGCGGGCAGAAGGAGAAGGGCAAGCGCGGCCACTGCGCCGCGATGCCGAGCGCGGGCGCCAGACTGGCGGCGAGCTGGAGGATGCGCTCGACGTGGGGGACCGCGGGGAGTGGGTCCGGCTGGAGCCATGCACCGAAGCCGATGAGGAGAACGACGGTGCAACTGACGGCACGCTGGAGCCAGTGCGTCGAGTGCGCGCGGGCGAGCAGGGTGCTCGCCGCCAGTGCGAAGGCAGTCCCCTGGCCTGCGTCGGGTTGCGCGGCATGGACGGCCGATAACCCCACGGCAAGGACTGCAGCGGCGGAGAAGCGCCGGTGCAGCGCATCGCTCATTCCGAGGAGCACCCACGGCACCGCCACGGCGGAAGCGTGGAGACGAACCTGCCCCAGCTCAATCCATCGATGAACTTCGTCGAGTCCCGGAAAGAGGAGCGTCGAGGCGGTGAGCAGCACCGCGATGACGGAGAGGGGGCCGGAGACTCTCAGGAGTATCGCGCTCGAGAGGCGTCCTGCCATGGCCGCCACGCCAGCACCCAGTGCCGCCGCCGTCGCATTGATGGCGAATGCGGCGATGGGAGCGCCACTTCGCCATGCGACGAAGGCGCCCAGGAGCATGGCGGGAAGTGGCAGGAGCAGAAGCCATGACGGTGCAGTCTTCTGCGCCTCGGTTGGAGTCATGCGGGGCGTATAATACGAGCGACAGTGCCCTCGCCTTGCGGCGCCCGGCCCCGACCTCGCTAGTAGGTGCCCCAGCGCGAAGGCAGGGGGCCGCTCCACTGTGTCCGAGTCCCGGGCGTCGTCAGCGGCGAGTCTCCGGCGATGCGCATGACGTTTGCGTCCGCGTTCATGTTGGACCAGTCCACGGCGATGTTGCGGCAGTACCGGTCACGGGCGAACCCTGTCTGGAGGTCATGCACACAAGGCGTCGGGTCCCAGACCCGGTCTGCTTGCAGACGCTGGACCGCTGCGACGATGTTGGAGGGCATCTCCCCGGAGGCCCGGACGAAGGGAACGCCGTCGATGGGCGTGCCGTCCGACGCGAAGAGTTCGAAGACCTTGCCGGAGTAGCTCAGCGCGCCCGGCATGCTGAAGTCCCATGCCCCGGCGGTGAATGGGGCGGCCTGTCCACAGGAGGCCGGGTTCCCAGGGGCATCCGTGCATGCGCCGCGAAGGTGGAGGACCAACACCGCGCCCGTCTCCACCGTGTAGCCCTGGGGGAAGGTGAAGGTGAAGTTGGAGTTGGTGAGCTCCTTGAGGGAGATGCCCGTCAGCGAACCGCCGGTGACAGCCACCAGCTCGATGAGTTCCTGCTGGACGTACGGATTGATCTCCGTGATGCGCAGCGAAGCCTCCGGCGCGGAACTCCCGGCATCCGTGCCCGAGTCCGGCGCGCCGGCATCGCCCGAGCCTGCGTCCACGCCACCGTCATCCGAGCCCGGCTCCGTCGAACCCGCGTCCACCCCGGCGTCTTCCATGCCTGCGTCGACGGTTCCCGAGTCGGGCAAGGAGGCCTGAACGCAGGTCTCCTCCACACAGACGATGTCCGGTCCACGGGACGCGCAGTCGCGGCTCTCCGTGCATTCGGAAGAGGAACAGGCGGAGAGGAGTGGGAGCAGGGCGAAGGCCAGGACTCGTGGGACGCGGTGTGTAAGGAGCATGGGGGGAATTCCTGGAAGCAAGAGGGGGAGACGGAGGGCGGTGATGACGGAGTGGCAGGGGCCGCAGATACACGGCCCGCCAGCAGCCCGTTGAGCCCACTTCATTTTTACTACGGAGGACACGGGCTCATGGCGCCGCGGGCGAACATCCGTGCGAGCCACGCGTCGCGTGTCGCGATGCATGCGCGCGCCAGGTCGGACTGCGGGGCGATGTCATAGAAGCCATGGAAGGCTCCGCCCCAGACGTGCAGCTCGCACTCACCACCCGCTGCCAGGATTCCGCGGGCATAGGCGACCGCTTCATCTCGAAACGTCTCCGCTCCTCCGACGTCGATGAAGGTGGGCGGCAGCCCGCTCAAGTCCGATGCTCGCGCGGGCGCGGAGTACGGAGACACCTCGGGGCCTCCACAGCGGTCTCCCAGCACGGCTCTCCAGGCGGTCAGATTGCTGGTGCGGTCCCAGACGCCGACGCCATCGTATCGGTGTGCAGATTCCGTCTCGTTCCGGTCGTCCAGCATCGGGCATTGCAGAAGTTGGCCCAGCAGCCGAGGGCCCTGCCGGTCCCGAGCCAGAAGCGTGGTGCCCGCCGCGAGCCCTCCGCCGCCGCTCCCGCCGAAGATGACCAACTGATTCGGATCAAACCGGAGCATGTCCGCATGCGCCGCCATCCACGCCAGCCCGGCGTAGCAGTCCTCCACCAGGGTGGGAGCTGGATGCTCGGGTGCCAGCCGGTACTCGACGGTGACACAGACCGCATCATGGCGGAGCACCCACTCCACGAGCGGCTTCGCCCCCGCGAAGCGGGTGCCCATCACCATGCCGCCGCCATGGATGTGATAGATGGCGGGACCGGGAACCGAGTGGCCTTGCCGGGATATGACCGAGACCACGATTTCGGCGCCCTGGTATCCGGGGATGCTGTAGTCAACGCAGCTGACCTGCGCGTCGCCAATCAGCGTTTCCCGGGTCACGTGGCTCAACCGGCGGAAGTGATCGAGCTGCTCCAACGTCATCTGTAAGGGCACATACCCCTTCAGCGGCGGGAGGAGGGGGGCCAGTTGTGGATCGAAGTCCGTCGATGAGGTCGGGCGAGTCATGCGCGTTCCATACCGGATGGGTGTGACACCCGCAAAGCGGCTGTCAGGCAACTGGCGGATGGGCACGCCCGCGTGGTTCTCCCTATTGTCCACACATGCGTGCGTTGCGAGTGCTACTGGCGTTCACGGTGGGGTGTAACGCACCAATGCCTCACCCCATTACGGCACAGGGCGCTCCGCCCGATGTCGGCGATACGTATGAAGCCTGTGGCTGCGGCTGTTGCCCGATGGCGGGGCCGGTGTACGAGTGCCTCTACTGGACCCAGGGAGACAGCCTGCAGGCTGTCATCGCCAAGGACAAGGCAATGAAGGACGGGCCGTTCTGCAAGGGGACCGGCAAGCGCCTGGGATGCTCATTGGGGACGATGTACAGGTACTGTGACTGAAGGCACCTGTCCGTCGGCTCGATGCGCTCAACCCGCTGAGCGCTTCCGAACCAGGTCCTGGCGCCTGAACGTCTTCACCAGGAAGTCCACGAGGGAGGGGCCCGCGCCGGCAGATGCCATTTCTTGAGAGGGGGCCTATCGTCCCCCGGCTAGGCCACTTAATCCACCCGAGGCAATGAGAGCGCATTCGCCTGGGGGATTCATGACGAGGATTGGTGAGCGTCTACCTTCTGTCTCCGCGCCCAAGGTCCGGACCTTGGCGGACATGAGCTCCGCCCGCGCGTTCGTGGACCTGCTCGGCTCGGTGATTCCGGCCCAGCATGCCGCGCCGGTCGCGGCTGCCCGCCACTACAACATCGAGTCCCTGGGCCCTTCCAACGCCATGCAGCAGGCGGCCCATGCGAGGGAGGTTCTCCCCTCCCTGCTGGGCCTGTTGACCGATGAGCGCATGGCGCGCTGCGTCGACGAGGCCTACCGGGAAATCTTTCAGGGCGACCGGTGGCCGCGCGGACCGGAGCGGTCCAAGTGGCTGGGCTTCGCGCGTGAGCTTCGCGCCAGCAACCCCCAAATCACCGCCGAGCAGGTCCGCGCCGCCATCGCGAACGAACTGCGGCTCGAGCGGGACGGGCTGGATGTCGCGACGGTCGAGAACATCGACCTGTACATCTCCGGAGCCATCGGCTGGGTGACCTGGTGCTACGAGGGGGAGTCGCGTAACGCCACCGAAGAAGACATGCACCATTGGCGCGCCTTCGCCGCCGAGAAGAAGCGGGAGAACCCCGATATCCAGCCGGACGAACTCAAGTACGCCATCATCGACGCGGTGCGGGCGAAGGTGATGAAGATGGACTCGACGTCACCGGAGAACGTCGACAAGTTCATCGAAGACGCCGTGAAGTGGGTCACGCTCTGCTACCAGGGCAAGGAGCGTCATGCCTCCCCAGCGGAGATGACGTACTGGCGCGCCTTCGCGGCGGAGAAGCTGCGGGAGGACCCGGAGATGTCTCCAGTGGCGCTCAAGTACGCCATCACCGATACCCTCCGCGCGAAGATGACAGGCACGGACTCCGCGTCGCCCGCGAACATCGATCGGTTCATCGAAGACGCCATCGGGTGGGTCTCGATGTGCTACGAGAGCAAGACGCGCCACGCCTCCCCGGCGGAGATGGCGCACTGGCGTGCCTTCGCCACCGCGAAGCTCGCGGAGAATCCGAAGATGACGCCGGAGGAACTCAGACACGCCATCACCGACGCCATTCGGGCGCAGGCACTGGGGATGGACACCCTGTCCCCCGCGAACATCGATGGCTTCATCATGGAGGCCATCGGCTGGGTGTCGCTGTGCTACCTGGGAGCGTCCCGCGCCCCCACGCCCGAGGAGATGCAGTCCTGGCGCGCCTTCGCGGTGGAGAAGCGGCGGGAGAACCCGGACATCACCCCGGAGGAGCTCAAATTTACCATCCGCGATGCGGTACGTAACGAACTGACGGGCATGAGCAAGCCTGCGGAGCTCAACATCGAGCGCTTCATCCGGGAGGCCTACGAATTCATGTTCCACGCCTACCGGGGCATGCCCGCGAACATGAAGCGCGAGCCGACGCCGCGAGAGCTGCACGAGTGGCAGCAGTTCGCCCGGGCCCGACTCCGGGAGGAGCCGAAGCTGTCGAGCGAGGAACTCAACTCCTACCTGCTCGACAGCCTGCGAACGGCGCTGGCCAACCAGTGACGGAGGCTGCTGCCTCGCGACCAGCGGTAGTCCAACGGCCATCGCCCCTCGCGTCTGTAAACGCGCTCTGTCCCGAGTCCTCGCCGAGTGTTCAGCGGCTCGCAGGGGGGCGCGTTGCTGGTGATGGGCGGTAGTGAGGATGCCCTCCAAACACAGGGGAGAATTCGTCAACCGGTACTTCGTCCTGCTCTCCGGGCTGTCCGCGTCAGAAGTCCCTGTTGGTGCTGGTGCGCATGGATGGCGAGTGCCTCCGCGGGCAGGGGGCCGTTCACTCCTTCCGGTGGAATCGTCTCAGATGCGTGGGCCTCCTTCCTTTCGTGCGCTCCCGCGCTCAGTTTCCCGGCGAGACGTTCGAGGAGGGGACATATGACGGGGTTGGCTGGTTCCATGCTCGCCGTGGTGATGGCGGCGGCGAGTGGCTCGGCGTTGGTGCCAGTGAGCGGGGGCAATGCCCTGACGCTCCCGGCGCAGCGCCACATTGTTCGCATCGAAACCGGAAGCAATCGTCCGCCGACGTGGCTGGTGGCCATCCAGCACGGGGGCGTGGACGGCAAGGGGCTGGTGCTCTACCGCTCCGAGGACGCACTGCGAACACTGCGGCGGGTGGGGGACATCCAGCCCAACGCAGCGCACACGGACCGGGCAGAACTCCTGGCCGTGGGCATGGATGTGGCACTTGTCTACTCCTACGAGGGGCCACAACTGGCGGCATCCAGTCAGCACGACGTCTACTTCCAGTGGTGGCGCTATCAGCCCGGGGCGAATACCTGGGCGCCGGAGCCCGCGGTGCGGGTGTTCGACGCGGACGCCAGCACGGCCTACTCACGGGCCTTGCTGGCGCGAGACTCGCAGGGACGGCTGTGGGTGCAGGCCTTCCGTCTGGAGCTCGACGGCGGCGCCACGGCGATGGTGTCCGTGTCCTCGAATGGGGGGCAGGGCTTCGGTTCGGCTCAGGCGCTAGACAAGGTCCGCCGGCGGGGTGGGGGACGGCTGCTCAGCCTGGGGACGAAGCTCGTCTTCTTGTACGGAATGCATGACGGCTGGGAGCCCGCGCGCATGCGCATCCGCTCCGACTCGGACCCGGAGGGCACGTGGGCGCCGGTGCGCCAGGCTTTCTTTGACGGCATCTACCATGGCGCGGCGTTGAGCGCGGTGGCGGATGGGAAGGAGGGCATGCACCTCGTCTACAAGGACGAGCTGGAGAAGCTCTACTACCGGCACTTCGACGGGAGCAGCTTTGGTCCCCGCGTGTTGGTGGAGGGCAGCTCGGACTGGGCGACCCAGCCTGCAATCACCCGCATCGGCGACACGTTGTATGTCTTCTACAACCAGGTGCGGGCGCTCAATATGAGCTACGAGCTGCGCGTGCGTACGGTGGACGAGGATGGAACGCTTGGGCGCGTGGTGGCGCTCGACGGGGATGCGACGTTCAAGGGCTACCTCAACGCGGTGGATGTCCTGCCGGAGGGCAGCGGCGAGGTGCCCTGCCTCTATGGTGAGGCGGTGGACGCGGGCTCGCGGGGCTCGGTGTCGCGGGTGTCGCTGGTGCTCGATGAAGCGCCTCCGCCGGAACCGGAACCGGAGCCGGGGCCGGGACAGGGACCTTTCGTCCTGGAGCTCGTGCGCTCCCTTTCCACGCACGAGCTGCTCGCGGTGGACGGGGCCGGCACGCTGTACGGCATTCCCGCTGAGGGCCCGCGTTCGCGGTTGATGGCGAGCACGGACGGTGGGCGCACCTTTTCGGCTCGGGGGCAGCGGGGTGGCAACCTGTGGACGGTGGCGGCGATGGAGGGAGGGGCGCTCCTGGCAGTGGCCAGTCACAGCGGGGAGTACTTCCTCCAGCGCTCCACGGACGGGGGGATGACGTGGGGGAACCAGCTGCGCCTGGGCACGTATCGTGCGCGGGGGCCCCAGAGCTTCGCGCGCTTGGGGAGCACGTGGTTCTTCCTCGAGTACCAGTCTTTTACCTCGGCCGCCGTGCCGATTCGGCTATGGGCCACCACGGACGGCGGGGCCACGTGGTCCGTGCGCTCCATGTTCACGGCGCACCGGCACGGCTCTGCCCTGGTGGCGGACCCGGCGACGGGCACGCTGTGGGCGACCATGGGGAGCAGCGAGGCACAGGCCGCAGTGCTTCGTTCCACGGATGGCGGGTGGACCTGGACGCCGCTGTTGCGTGGCTACAAGGCCAATGCCCAGGCGGGGGTGGTGCACACGGGCGGGGCACTGCTCTTCGGCCAGTCAACGTTGTTCGAGCCCGAGCACCCGAAGCTCCTGAGCCTGTCTCCGGAGGGGACCGTGAGTTCGCTGATGGAGCTGCCGGGGCCGGCGTACTCGCTCGCCGCGGTGCCCGGGGGCGGGTGGGTGATGGGCACGGCCTGGTCCCGCGATGGGGACGTGCATGCGTCCGGTGACGTGTCCGCGCGACTCTTCATCAGCGAAGACGGCGTGACGTGGCAGGAGTCACACCGGTACGAGCGGATGAGCGGTGCGGACCTGACGCGCGCGGACGCCTGGGGCACGTTGCCATCCGGAGAGCTGGTGGTGCGCGTGGAGGATGCAAGCGGCTTCGGGAGCGCGGGCGTGGGCTTCCAGGTGCTTCGCGTCAAGCGCTGAGGCTGGCCGCGCCGAAATGGGGCGGGCTGCGTCCCTGTGGTGACAGCCCGCATGGCGGGGCCGCGGCCCGGTGGGTTTGCCACTCCAGGCGATACCACCGGGCCTTGTCGTAGCGCCCGACCCAGAAGCCCTCGCCGGAAATCGTACGGGTGAAGTGAGGGGAAAAAATCCCGCCCTCCGTTCGGGTGGCAAGCCGCCCACGACGGCCCGTTCCAATGCCACGCTCACTTGGGGAATCGACTCCGCCAGGCGCCGGATGCGCCTCTCCGTCGCCGACACGCGGCTGCGCATCGTCGTCTGGGATGCAGCCCTGCCGTAGTCGTCCGGCCTCCCGGAATCGCGGAGCGCATCGCCTTCCAGGGGGCGCCTCACGTCCGCCATCACACTTGCCGCGGGAGGGACCTTTCGATGACCATGAATGCACCTCGGAGGAACTTCCACGTGGAGCCACGACACAGGCCGGCACAGGCCATGGTCTCTCTCCCCTCGGACGTGCTGGAGCAACTGCGAGAGGACCTGGCCCGTGCGGTGGCCCGGGTGTGTCCGCCCCGGATGGCCGATCGCCGCGATGACCTGGTGCAGACGGCCATGATGCGCGTCATGGAGTTGCAGCGGCGAGAGCCGGACTGCAGCCGGTTGACCTCCGCCTACCTGTACCGCGTCGCCTACACGGCGCTGGTGGATGAGTTGCGCAATGTGTCACGCCGCCGTGAGGTCCAACTGGAAGAGGTGGAGTCGCTGCCCGAGCCGCCGGTGGCATCGGGCGACCCGGAGAAGGCAGCGGGCGGCTCCCAGATTGCCCAGGCCGTGCGCGACTGTCTGCGCAAGCTGGTCCAGGACCGCCGGCTGGCGGTGACGCTGTACCTGCAGGGCCACAGCGTGCCGGAGTCCGCGCGGTTGTTGGGCTGGGACGACAAGCGCACCGAGAACCTCATCTACCGGGGCCTGGCCGCGCTGCGCCTGTGCCTCTCCACGAAGGGATTCGAGCCATGAGCGAGCGAGAACGCGGCGAGACGAAGCCCGATGATGCGGCCGTCGAGCGTCTGCGCGCCGCCGTGCGTTCCGAGGACCCGGTGGAGCGCGCGGATGCGCCGGTGGATGCGGACCTTGTATGGCGCGCGGTGAGCGGCGAGCTGCCCGCCGAGGAGCGCCGCGCGGTCGTCGAGCGTGTGGCGGCGGACCCGGCCTGGGCGGCGGCCTGGCGGCTCGCGAACGAACTGACGCGCTCCGCCGCGGAGGCCGCGCCTCCCGTGGAGCCCCCGGCGGACAGTTCGCGCACCCGGCGCCGAGACGGTGGCGCGCGAACGAAGCGCCGCTTCCGCTTCGCGTGGAGCCAGCCCCTGTGGGGTGTGGCGGCGACCGCGGCCCTGGCCCTCATCGTCGTGGGCGTGGTGATGCGGGAAGAGCCCGAGCAACCGCGGCTGCGTGGCGGCGATACGGCGGCGGTCGCCTCCCAGGTGCCAGAGGCCGTGCCTCTCAATCGCGACGCCTGTGTGCTGCGCTGGAGCGGCGGTCCCGAGGGGACCCGTTGGTCCGTGCGGTTGTCCACGGAGGACCTGAGTTGGGTCCACCGCGTGGACTCGCTGGAGACGCGTGAGTACCGGGTGCCCGCCGAGGTGCTGGCGCCGTTGCATCCGGGAACGACGTTGCTGTGGCAGGTGGAAGCGCGTTTGCCGGACGGGCAGGTGCTTCGCGGCGCCACGTTCGTCAACCGGTTGGAGTGAAGCGCGCGGTCCGAAGTCCAAGGGGGACCTCATGAGAACGGAGCTGGGCATGAAGACACGGCGGTGGATGCGAGCAGGACTGGTGGCGCTCCTGATGGGAGTGGCCGGTGGGGCAGGGCAGGCCTGGAGCCAGCCGGTCCCCGTCACCCGCGCGGTGAAGACGGCCTTCAGCTATGGCGAAGCGCGCGACATGGTGGTGGCCTCGGTGGTGGAGACGGGCGTCCGCACGGGCCAAAGCCAGTCCGTGACGCTCCAACTCCTCGACCACTCCGGTGCCGTCGTCGCGCAGACCACGGGGGTGGTGGACCAGGAGACTCCCCTGCGCCTGACCTACCGGACCCCCACCGCGGCCCCGGTGTTCGCGCGCGCCATCGCCACGGTGAGCGCGGAAACCCTCTCCGCGGCGGCGGTGACGGTGGAGCGTTGGTCCGTTGCGGAGCCGGCCTCCTGGACCGGAGCCCTCGTTTGCTATTTCGAGCTGGTTCCGATGCCCAGGCCTCCGCCTCCTCCCCCCGGGCCGGTGACGCTCAAGTGCGAGCCCGTCGACCCGCCACCTCCGCCGACCCGCTGACGTGTCGCTCCGGACGCACCGGTCCGAAGGAAGCAACAGAAGGCTCCTCTCCTTCCTGATGGGGGTCATTCTCTCGGTGTGTCCGGCACTGGCTTTCTCCGCCGCGCCGAGCCATCCCCAGCCTCCCTCGCTGGAGTCATGCCGGGAGCGCTTCGCCTCGCAGCCAGAGGGCCGGGATGCGGCGATGTGCTTCTACCAGTGTGCCCAGGTCACTTCCGCTCGGGACGCTGTCGTGCGCGAGCTGACGGCCTTGATGGAGCGTCACCCCGACCATGGCTGGCTGCCCCTGGTGCTCGGGCATGTCGGGATGCTGTCCAGCGGCAAGGAGGCGGAAGGTCCCTATCGTCGCGCGGCGCAGACGTTCCGCCGGCTCCAGGATGCGGAGGGCGAGGTGCTGGCGGCCATCAACCTGCGCGCCATCCTCCTGGCTCAAGGACGAACCGAGGAGGCCTGGGATTGGACGCGGCGCGTGGTGGAGGTGGCGAGCGCCTCCGGTCGGCCGGAGCTCCACGCACGCGCGCTCATCGTCGAGGCCAGCCAGCTTTATGAGGTGGCGCTCGACCTGGGCCGGGCCTTCCGTGTGCTCAAGCGCGCCGAGCCGCTCGTCTTCCCGGACGGCGCGGAAGGGCTGAAGAAGCAGTACCTGTCCGTCATGAGCACGGTGAGCGAGCGGCTGGGCCGGTTGGAGGAGGCCTCGGACGTCAATGCCCGGCTGGTGGAGTTGACCCGGAGCACTGGCGACCTCTTCCTGGAAGCGCATGCGCGCTTCACGCTCGCCAACGTCGCGCTGCGGCGGCTCGAGCGTGACCATGTGCCGGCGGACCGGGCGCGAGCGTTGGAGCTGGCGCGGCAGGCCATGGCCGCCGCGGAGAGGGCGGGGAACCCAACATTGGTGGCCCGAGCGGTGCGTCTCACGGCGGACCTGTTGGGAGACACCCCCGAGGAGCACCGTGAGGCGGACGCGCTCCTGGAGCGCTGCATGGCGCTCGCGGAGTCGCTGGATTCGGACGAGCGGCGGCTGGCGTGTCTCTGGACGCGCGCGGAGCGGCGGGCAGGCGTGGACCCGGCCGGCGCCATTCAGGACTCGGAGGCGTCACTGCGACTGGCCTCCGAAGGAAACGACCCGCTGTTCCTGGCGCTGGCCCTTCGAGGCCGCGGCACGGTGGCGTACCGGACACAGCCTTTGCCCCAGGCACTGGCGCATGCCGAGCGCGCCCTGGACGCGCTGGAGTCCCTGCGCCAGACGCAGAGTGATGCGTTCAGCCAGGCGGAGCTCTTCGCGACGTGGGCCCGCGACTACCACCGGCTCGCGGGCTGGACATTGGAGGCTGGCGGGGCGACGGGCAAACCCGCCACGCTTCCCTTCAGGGAGGCTGTGTCGCGGGCCTTCGCCGTGAGCGAACGGCTCCGGGCGAGGACGCTGCTCGATGCCCTGGTCGCCTTCCGAGCACGCGCGGACTCCGGGGACACGCCCGAGCGCCGGGCGCAGCGAAGCGAGGTGCAATCGCGGCTGGTGGCGGTCCAACGCCAGCTCTTGGACCCGTCGCTTGCGAGCGCTGGACGCGAGGCGGCCCTGAATGAACTCCAGGAGCTGGAGCGCCGCGAGCGGGACCTGCGCCCAGCGCCTCGCCACGGTGTGCGGGAGTTCGCCTCCCTGGCGTCCGTGGAGAATGGGCTGAGGGAGGACGAAGCGCTGCTGGTCTTCCTCGTGGGGGACGACGAGGACCTCTCCGGAACGTCGGCGGGTGGTGCGTGGTTGTTCGTGGTGACACGGGGGCGAACCCACGTCCATCGCATCCCCGAGCGCACGCGGCTCGCTGCGGCGGCCACGCTGTTCTCCGGGCTCGTCGAGCGCAGGGATGACTCCGAGCGCGGCGCGGCGGTGGCGCTTCATGCGCAGCTGCTCGGCCCGGCGCTCGCGGGGCTGCCACCCACGGTTCGGCGGCTGCTGTTGGTTCCGGACGGACCGCTGCATGACCTGCCCTTCGCCGCGCTGCGGGAGCGTCGGGATGGGCCACCACTGGTCGCACGCTACGAACTGGCCCTGGTGCCCTCGGCGAGCTTGTGGCGGCACTGGCACGGGGAGGCCCCATTCACGCCTGTCGGTGAGGCGCTGGTGCTGGCGGACCCTGAGTGGGGCCTGGGACATGGTGTGTCGCGGCCGGCGGCGCGCTCTCGGGCTGGGATCTTCGACGAGGCCGCGCAGCTCGGCGCGCTGCCCGAGGCTCGTCGCGAAGGGCTCGGGGTGGAGCGGGAGCTGCGAGACACCCGCGTCGTCCCCCGGCTGCTGGTGGGCACGGAAGCCTCTGAGCGCGCGCTCAAGAGCGCGGACCTGTCGCTGGTCCGGGTGCTGCACATGGCGGCGCACGCCGTGGTGGACGCCGAATCGCCGGAGCGCTCCGCGCTCGTGCTCGCCCCCGGCGCGGAGGACGAGGACGGCATTCTTCAGCCGCGCGAAATCATCCGGCTGCGTCTCGATGGCGCGCTGGTGGTGCTGTCCGCGTGCCGCAGCGCCTCGGGAGCGGTGCTGCCGGGAGAGGGCGTGCTGAGCCTCGCGCGGGCCTTCTTCGAGGCGGGCTCGAGCGCGGTGGTGGCCAGCTTGTGGCCGTTGCGCGACGCGGAAGCGGCGGACCTGGTGGAGCATTTCTACCGGCACCTGGCTACGGGCTTGAGTGTCTCCGCGGCGCTGCGGGCCGCACAGCTCGAGGCCATCGACGCGGGTCTTCCACCTGCGGCCTGGGCAGGGCTGGTCGTGCTCGGCGACGCCGCGCTGGTGGCCGCCGCGCCTCGCGAGGATGGTGCGCCCATGTTGTCTGGACTGGCGGGGGCGCTTGTCATTGCCGCGGCGCTTCTCGGGCTCCTGGCGTTGCGGCGCTGGGGCCGTTCAAGCTCCGAACGTTCCAAGCCAGTGAGGCGCGCGGGAGATGCCCGAGGTCTCCGATTCAGAGGTCGATGAGTTCGCTGGCCGCCTTCTTCACATGCGCGCCGACGACGAAGCACGGGACCGACGTCGAGGCGTCACTCCTTGCGCGGCCCCATCAGCCGCCACGCGAGAGGCAGCAGCACGGCCGCGATGGCGGCCTTCAGGAGCCCTCCAGGAAGGAAGGGCGTGAAGCCGACGCCAAGGGCCTTGGCCACGCCGAGCCGGGCGGACAGGACAAGCCAGGGCAGGCCGACGGCGAAGACGGCCAACTGCCCCACGGCAAAGAGCGGCAGCGCGGTCCACGGCCGCCGGTCGAATCCACGCTGCGCCGCCAGCCCCACCAGGAAGGCGGCTGGAACGAAGCCGATCAGGTAGCCACCGGTTGCCCCCAGGATGCGTTCCAGGCCGCTGGCGCCCTCCGCGAAGAACGGCAGGCCCACCGCGCCCATCAGGAGGTACAGGAACTGCGCGGCCATGCCTCGCACGGGGCCGAGCGCGGCGGCAGCGACGATGACGCCCAGTGACTGTCCCGTGATGGGGACGGGCGAGCCCGGGACCGAAATGGAGACTTGCGCGAGCCCCGCCGTGAGCAGCGCGCCGCCGAGCACGAGCGCCACGTCGTGGGCTCGGGAACGCGCGACCCCATCGGCGAGCACGCGGAGGCGGGGACGGGCAGTGGTGGGGAGCGTCAGGCGGAGCCTCCAGAATCGGACCGCGAGGACACGGCGCGCCGACGGGGTACATGCTCATGTCTCGAGGTGCAACGCCGGAGAAACCCGCATTCCTCCGTCGAGTCTGCTCCTGGGGCCGCCTGGGCGTCTTCGATAACACCGCGATGAGACAGCCATGACGCGAGGCGGCACGTCTGAGCGGCGCACAGCGTGCCAGGAAGGGCTGCGTGCCGACACGGCGGTGGGGTACAAACGAAGTGATGCGGGGCTTGTACGCATGGTGCCTCCTGCGTGAGCCCCCGCGCGGAAGGACACCAAGACATGAACGCAACCCGCTGGTTTGGACTCGCTTCCCTGACCGTGCTGCTGGCCTCGAACGCCTTCGCCGAGGACAAGGCCCCCGCCGCGACCAACGCCGCCGTCGGCCGGTGGACGACCATCGATGACGAGACGAAGAAGCCCAAGTCCGTCATCGCCATCTATGAAGAGAACGGCAAGCTGTACGGGAAGATCGAGAAGCTCTTCCGCGAGCCCAAGGAAGAGCAGAACCCGCTCTGCGACAAGTGCGAGGGTTCGCTTAAGGACCAGCCCATCATCGGGATGACCATCCTTCGCGACCTGAAGAAGGATGATGACGAGTGGTCCGGCGGGAGCATCCTCGACCCGGCGAATGGCAAGACCTACAAGTGCAAGGTCGCCGTCGAGGATGGCGGCAAGAAGCTGAAGGTCCGCGGCTACGTCGGGATGTCGCTGCTGGGCCGCACCCAGTACTGGGTCCGCGCCGAGTAGCACCTTCGGCGGACGGCGGAAGCGGGCACCTCCCGCTTCCGCTCGCCGTGCCTACTTCGAGCCCTGCTGCGTCTCACCCGCGCCATCCGTGGACACGGGCGTCAGCGGCGCCGGAGCGCCTTGCGGCCGCGTGGTGGGGCTGGTGGAGGCGCCACCACCGGGCCGCAGCGCGTTCTGGCCCAGGCGCGAGAAGTTGATGGAGTTGCTCAGGATGCGCACTGCCTCCTGGTCCGCGTGGAAGCCCATGGAGTTCTCCGCCTCCACGAAGTCCAGGTAGAACTGGGCACGCTTCTGAAGGTCTCGCGCCTTGGCGAGCGCTTCCTCGGGCAGGCCCGCTTTCTGGGCGGACTCGATGTCGTGGATGAGGTCCACCAGCGCGTCCATGGCGAGGTTCCGCGTCTCGAAGGTGCGCGTCTGGATGGTCTCCGCGCGCTGGAGCAGCTCCGCCTCGCTCCACTTGTGGCACGTCTGGCACGCGCGGTTGATGTTCAGCAGCGGGCTGCGCACGTGGTGGTCGCTGACCTTCATCGCCCCCTCACGCATGAACGGCATGTGGCAGTCCGCGCAGGCCACGCCGCTCTTCGCGTGGATGCCCTGGTTGTACAGCTCGAACTCGGGGTGCTGTGCCTTCAACACCTTGGCGCCCGTGAGCTTGTGCGTCCAGTCGGAGTGCCCGTCCTCGTCGTAGTAGGCCATGATCTGATCGATGTTGATGCCCTTGGCCCAGGGGTACGTGAGGCGCTTCTCCTTGCCCTTGAAGTAGTACTCGACGTGGCACTGCCCGCACACGTACGTGCGCATCTCCTGGCGCGTCGCGTCCTGATTCACCTGGAAGTTGGGAACGCCCTGGCTGGCCTTGAGCGCGGCGATGCCCTCGATGAAGCCTGGTCGCGTCACGCGCAGCTGCATCGTGGTGGGGTCGTGGCAGTCGATGCATGAGACGGGGTGCTCCACCAGCTTGCGCGCCTCCATGAAGGGCATCTGGTTCATCTTCTCGAAGCCCTTGATGAGGTCGCCGTCACCGAGCTTCTTGTAGGGCACGTACACGCTGGCGTGGCAGTGGATGCAGGTGCCCGGCTGCTGCGTCACGTGCTGGCGCTCGGTGTAGACCTGGTCGTCCAACATGTGCGCGTGGCCGCGCTCCTCGCGGAAGTCCGTGGCGAAGGCGTAGCCGCTCCACATCGTCACCAGCCGAGGGTCCTCCTCGAGCCGGCTCTGCGCGACGACGGTGCGTGGGTCCGCCTGGGACGGCGTGCGCGCCACGGCTTCACTGCCGCCGTAGCGGGTGCGCTGCTGGTCCACCGTGCGCTTGTAGCTGTCGTACTGCAGCGGGAAGTTGCGCCCCCACACCTCCGGGTCGGTGATGGTGTCGTCCAGCTCCACCACCCGGTAGAAGGGATTCTTCGCCTCCTGCTTGCGCTCCATGATGTTGACCAGGAGCGCGGTGACGCCAGCGGCGGCCAGGGCGGCAGCCACCGCCACGGCAATCACCAGTTTGACGCCGCTGAAGCGCCGTTGCTTCTCGGTCATCGTTCAACCTCCTGACGGATGAGTTCGGGGTTCCCGGAGCCTTCGGGGTGCCCCACGGAGTTGTGGCAGGTGAGGCACTGCAGCGAGTCTTCGTGGGGCGTTTCGATGCTTTCCACGAGGCTGGCGTGGCAGTTCCGGCAAGCGTTCTCCGTCACCTGCCGGTTGGCGGGACGGATGCGGATGGGGTCCGGGAAGGTGCCGGTGGTGAAGTAGAAGGAGTGCCAGAAGCCGTTGCTCGCCTTGTTGAGGTACTTGGGCACCAGCCCTGCCGGCGTGTGGCAGTCGTTACAGGTGGCCACCGCGTGGTGGCTGCTCTTGCGCCAGCCATCGTACTGCTCGGTCATGATGTGGCAGTTGGCGCAGGCCGCTGGGTCGTCCTGCAGGTAGGCCGCGCCCTTCGCGTACGCGAAGGTGTAGCCACCGATGCCAATGGCCGCGCCCAGGGCGAGCCCCAGGGCCACTGCCAGGAGTGTGCGGGAGGCCGAGGACACGCGGAACACCGTAGCAACGGTTGTACAGACGGCCAGTCCCATCTCGCAATCGCGGATGAATTTCCACGCCGTTTGGGAGGCCGGAGCCGGGTCGCGAAATTTTTGCGTCCATGCGGGAGGGTGCGCAGCATTTGCGTCGCGAAACACGCGTGGTGAAACCTCTGGACCCCTGCCTCGAAAATGCAATGCACGCGCCCAGAGGTTCACGCTCCACTCAGCGGTAGTCCGGAGACAGCGCGGCCGAGATGCGTGTCGCCAGGTCCTCGGTCAGCACCTGCTCTTCAGGAGGCAGTGACGGCAGGCTCGCGTTGAGCGTGCCGCGCAGCTCACGCAGCAGCAGGTACGCGCCGAGCGACCGCGGAGCCTTGAGGACGTCCAGCAAGGTGCGGCGCGCCGCGTGGCTGCGCACGCCGTCCGTGTTGAGGATGATGGCCTCGATGTCCGCCAGCATGGGTGTGAGCAGCTCGGGGGACGGCGGAGGGGCGCTGGTGAAGCTGCCCCGGCTCGACGCCGGGTTCAGGTAGAGCCGCTGGAAGTTGCGCCGCGTGAGCTCGTCCGCCGACCACCGCCTCGAACACGGGGAGGCCGAACACGGCGTTCCAGCCTTTGATACCGCGCTTCAGCGCGCTCACGACGTCATCCGGCTGCAAGCGAGGGTCCTGCTGCGGCGCGAGCACGGTGTCCATGATGTGCCAGCGGATGGGTTTCATGCCGGGGTGGATGTTCCACTTTAGGGCCACCTGCTCGAACTGCTCCGCCGTCGTGTTGGGCACGAGCCGCCGATCGCTGCGGAAGTAGAGCTCCCGGGGTGGCAGCGGGGCGGGGGGGAACCCAGGCCCTCCTTCAAGTCGTGCTCCAGACCGCCGGACGGAGGAATGCCCATCCGGTGCTGGAGCAACGGGACGCCTTCATCGCGTCACTCAGGGGAGACGGCGACTGGGAGGAGTGACCCTCACCGCGCACGCATCACCCCCTGGGCTGATAGGGGGCGCCGAACGGGTTGTCATGACAGGAATGTCACGGCAATCCCGACTTTGAGGCCAGCGGTGTGTCGGAAACCCCTGAAAACACCCGGAGTCTGGGTTGGCGCGGTCGTTGCTGATGCGGGGGCACTGTTTACCCACCCCAAGGAGCAACGCCCCATGCAGAACTCCAGGTCCTGGCTCGCGGCCGTCGCGGCTGTCGCATTCGTCACGACGGGCTGTGATTCCGATGAAGCTCCCGACGCGAAGAAGGTCGCCGACATCGCCGCCTCCCGGTCGGCGGAGACGCTGCGAGGTGTCAGCAGCAGCATGAAGACCGTGAGCGGCCTGTCGACGCTCAATGGCTTGGACGACGCGATGGCGCTGTTCGGTGCGGGCTTCGAGGGCGTGCCGCTCCCGGCGCTGCCGACGGGGGACGAAGGCGAGGTGCTGTCCGCCTTGTTCGACGCGGATGAAGTGGACGCGCAGGCGGACGAGCTGGAGCGGTTCCTGCGCGAGCGCGTCTTCACCGAGGCCAACGTGGAGTCCACGGAGGACAACGCCACCGTCTTCCGCTTGAAGGGCGAGCAGATCTGCACGGACGGCAGGGAGCGTGCGGACGCGGACTGTGTCCGCTTCGTGGATGATGCGCAGCTGCGCGTTCGCGCAACGAACCTGGGGGACAACTCCCTGGAGCTGGAACTGCTCATCGGCGCGAACCGCGCGGAGCCGCTGGCGCTTCGCTTCCTTCCGAAGGCCGTCTCGCTGGTGGTGGACCTGGGAGGTTTGAAGGGCGCGGTGGAGCAGCTCGACGCCGAGGCGGCCGGGTTCCTGCCGAAGGTGATGGTGGGGCAGGTCGAGCTCAAGGCGACGAAGGAGGGCGAGTCGCACTGGATTGTCAGCGCCTCCATCCTGGACGCGCTGCGGCTGGAGCTGGCGCTGGAGGGGAGCACCTTCGCGTTCTCCTCCGCGCGGGCCGCGCCGCTCGTGGCGTTCGAGGCGGACGGCCAGGCGAAGCGCGCGCGCTTCTCGTTGGACCTCAACACCACGGAGGTTCGCCTTCCCTACACGGGGTTGGCGCCGTCGCTGCGTGGCAAGGATTGGACGGTGTCCCTGGCCGGCATCTCGTACTCCGTCGAGGCGACGGAGAACCAGACGGACTTCGTGGTGAAGAACCTGGGCCTTGGCGACGCGCAGACCCACGTGAGCCTGGGGAACGACAAGCTCTTCGCGCTGGACCTCAATGAGCAGTCGGGTCGGCACTTCGACGTGACGCTGACGCGCGGGGCGGACGGCGCGCCGCTGCTGAAGGTGCAGCCGGAGTTCGACCTGGTGACGCGCTTCTACCTGGCGCCGCTGAAGGCGGACCCCGCGTCGGAGATCCCCGCGGCGTATGAGGACGCGACCTATCGGCTGCGTCTCAGCGGGGGCGCAGGGGGACCGAGCCTGCGCGCAGCGCCCGCCAACAGCGCCACGGGCTTCAAGGGCGGCCTGCAGGTGGTGACGGGCGAGCTGCTGCTCTCCGCGAATGACTCGCAGGTCGTCGTCGCCCAGGGGCAGTGCCTGGTGGGCGCGGCGCCGGCTTCCGAGAACGATGCTTCGCTGTTGTCGTACCTGCGGCAGGGTAGCTGCGAGTAGTCCTTCGACCCTTCGATGCCGCACCTGAGGGTCGCGCCCATTCCAAGGGGGGCGCGGCCCTCGTTTTTCAGCGAGCGGCTCCAGGAGTTGTCCTTCACGAAGCCACGAAGCCGTGGCTCCGGACCTTGTCCGGCGTGGTGCCCGTCATCCGCCGGAACATCGCGATGAATGCGGAGGCGCTGCTGTAGCCCAGGTCGAGCGCGATGGCCTCGACGGTGTGTCCCTGCTCCAGCCTCGCGAGCGCCTTGACCACGCGCAGCCGCTGGCGCCACTCGCTGAACGACAGCCCCAGGTGCTGCTGGCACCGTCGCTCCAGCGTGCGCTCCGTGGTGTGCAGCACCCGCGCCCACTCGGCCAGGGAGCGCTCATCCTCCGGGTGTTGCTCGAGCGCCGTGAGGACCGGCTCCAGGAGCGAGTCATCGGACATGGGCAGGTAGCTCCCATGGGTGGGGGCCAGCGTCAGCTGGTCGATGAGCACCCGGAACAGCCGGCGCTCGGCGCTCGTGCGAGGCTGCGCCAGCTCATGCGCCCGCAGGTGCTCCAGCAATGACTTCATCAGCGGACTCACCGCCAGCGCGCACGTCGTCTTGGGCAAGCCCCGGCACCACTCCTGCGCGAGGTAGAGCGAGCAGTGGCTCGCCTCGAAGCGGTTCATGCCCCGGTGCTCCACATCGGGTGGAAGCCAGATGCCGTACTGCGGGGGCGCCAGGTAGTGGCTGCCGGCCAGCTTGAGCTCCATCACCCCGCTGAACGCGTAGACGAACTCACCCCAGGGGTGCCGATGCCGGGGATACGTCGCCGCGGCAGGCAGGCTCGCCGTCCGGAAATACACGGGGTGTGGAAGCTTTGTGGTGAAAGGAACCTGGAGCTGCTTCGCCATGGCGCCTTCTCGGGATGGGTTGTCGGAATCTCGCTATATCAATCAGCCCCGCCATGCGAAGGATGTTCGCATGAGTTCTCACCGGAAACCCGCGGACGGCTTCGCGCTCGCGACCATGCTCGCGTTGTGCGCCATCTGGGGCATGCAGCAGGTGGCCGTCAAGCTGGCCGCTCCCCACATCCCCTCCATGATGCAGATGGCGGTGCGCTCGGGTGTGGGCGCGCTGCTCGTGGGGCTGTTGTGCTGGGTGCGCGGCGAGCGAGGGCTCTTGCTCCGTGGCCCCTGGCGTCCAGGGCTCGTGGTGGGCGCGCTCTTCGCCCTGGAGTTCCTCTTCGTCGGCGAGGGGCTGCGCCACACCCACGCGTCGCACATGGGCGTCTTCCTCTACACCGCGCCCGTCTTCGCCGCCCTGGGCCTGCACTGGCTCGTGCCTGCCGAGCGGCTGCGGCGCACGCAGTGGTTGGGCATCGCCGTGGCATTCGTGGGCATCGCGCTGGCCTTTGGCGGTGGCTGGCTCCAAGGTGGCATCAACCCGGGCGTGCTCTGGGGCGACGCGCTGGGGCTGCTGGCAGGACTGGCCTGGGGGGCCACCACCGTGGCCATTCGCGTGTCGGCGCTGTCCGATGCGCCCCCCACCCAGACACTCCTCTACCAGCTGGTAGGCGGCGTCGCGCTCCTGCTGCCGGTGGCCCTGCTCACCGGACAGGCCGGCCCGATTTCAATGGCGCCCATTGCCTGGGCAAGTCTGTTGTTTCAGGGCGTCATCGTCTGCTTCGTCAGCTACCTCACCTGGTTCTGGCTCCTGCGCCGCTATCTTGCCTCCAACCTGTCGGTCTTCTCCTTCATGACGCCGCTGTTTGGCGTCAGCGCGGGCATCCTGGTGCTGAATGAGCATGCGGATGGCTTCTTCGCCGTGGGGGCCGTGTTGGTGCTCACCGGGATTCTCATCGTCAGTGGTTCGAGCCTGCTTCGGCAGCAGCCCGCGCTGAAGACGGGGACGACCTGAGACTTCCGCGCCGGGGGTACCCGGCGCGTGCGAGTCTTCGCACTTTTCGCGAAGAGGCGTGTCGTGCATTCAATTGCCGGATGACCTCTCGACGCGTCTTCGGCGCAGCTCCGTTCAACGTCCCGGGCGAGTTCATCGGAGTCGATTTCTCTCCGGACTCCCGGCGCCTGTGGGCCACCCTCGAGGCGGATAACACCTCCCGGGTGGTGGCCTTCGATGTGGAGAGTGGTCGCGTCGCCGAACAGCGCGAGGTTGGCACGAACGTGTGGGCCGTCCATACGCTCCAGGGGAAGGATGTCCTCGTGGGCCGATGGGGGTTCGTCCGTCGCATCCCCGCCAAGGGGAAGGCGGTGTGGACGCTGAAGGGCGAACGGTCGCTGCACCTGCCGTGCCCGAGAGTCGGCCGGGCGCGAAGGGGAAGAACACCGTGACACGCAAGCCTGAGGGCCTGTTCGAACATCGCCTCACGGACGCACACTTCCACTTCAGTGGCCGCTTCAAGGAAGCGACGCCCCTGTTTCGCGCGGCGTCGTTGAAGGAACTGGGGGCGGCATCGAGCGTGCTCCGGGCGCGCTCCAGGTAGGGACGGGCCTCGGCCTCCGCTCGCTCCACGTTCGTGTCGAGCCGCGTCAGGAGGTAGCTGGTGTTCAATCCGGGCCACTGAAGTGTCCACGAGCGCCGTGGCGCCTTCGAGCAGTGGCTGGGCATCGTCGATGGCCCGCCTTCGCAGCGCGACGCTCGCGAGGCCCAGGAGAATCCAGGCGCACGCCCGGGACTCCGACAGGGGCGGCCGTTCCCGCAGGCAATGCCTTGTCAGCAGGCCTACGACTCTGTTCAGCCGGGGTATGGGCCCGTGCAGGGGCTCCAGCGACGCCTACGAGAATTCCTGGGCCGTCGTCAGGATGAGGCCGGGCGCCGATACATGAGGTCGGTGCGCAGCGCGTACTTGCGGCCCTGGGTGACGGTGGCGCCCTCGTGGAGCAGGTGGTGATTGAAGAGCAGCGCGCTGCCCGTGCGCGGCGTCACGGAGTGCCCGAGTGACAGGAAGTTCGTCTCGCCTCCGCCCGGGCATTCATTGAGGTAGACCATGAAGGTGAGAAGGCTTCGCTCGTCGCGAGTCCTCACGAAGGCACCATCGAAATGCGGGGCGAAGTATTCACCCACGTCATACCGGTAGCAGCGCAGACGTTCATTGGCGCCACAGAGGGTCCAATCGCGTTCGAGCCGGTGGGGCACATGCGGCGCGATACGCTCGAACAACGTCTGCGCCAAGGGGACGTCGTCGAACATCACCCGCGAGTTGTTCCGGATATCGGGGCGCATCACGAAGCCCGCGGAGGTGGTGATGGGGGCCGCCGTGGGCCCCTCTGCTTCAATCCGTTCGATGAGCGCGGCGCATTCCTCCACGCTGAGCACGTCGTCCAGGACAATGATGAGCGGGTTGTGCGTTCCGAGTACATCATCCGGATTGGGCAGGACGGGCGTCATGGTCATCGCGAGGCGAATAGGTGGGAGGCCACGACCGGGCCGTGGGGCGGACTCTATCCCGGTTGACCCACGAGCAACCATGCGACGGCGGTCGGCATTTCGTCCACGGGGCGACTCCCGGGTGACTAGGTTTTCGCCGAAAGGCAGGCGTCCGTCAGGGAGGTTCATGCATGCCGGCGGTCCATCACAGGACGGTGGAAGTGGAGGGCCTCGAGATTTTCTACCGCGAGGCCGGGCCCGAAGACGCTCCGGTGGTGCTCCTGCCGCTCGGCTATCCGTGCTCGTCCTTCCAGTTCCGCAATCTGCTGCCCGCACTCTCGGACGCATGGCGGCTCATCGCGCCGGACGCGCCGGGCTTCGGGTACAGCGCGACGCCGGACTCGAGCCGCTTCAGCTACACGTTTGACGGGTACGCACGCTTCCTGGCGCGGTTCGTGGAGACGTTGGGGCTCAGGCGCTACACGCTGTACCTGCATGACTACGGCTCGCAGTTCGGCTTCCGGCTGGCGTTGCGCGCGCCCGAACGGGTCGCGGCGCTCATCATCCAGAACGGCGACATCTACGTGGACCAGTTCGGGCCGAAGTACCGGATGCTGAAGGAGTCCTGGGCGAATCCGACGCCAGAGCGCCGCGCGAAGTTGATGGCCGCGGTGAGCGAGGAGGGCTTCCGGGACGAGTTCATCGGCGAGATTCCCGAGGACCTCGTCGACCGCGTCAGCCCGGACCTGTGGACGTTGTCTTGGTCCCTGGTGGAGCGCTTCGGCCGGAAGGAGAACCTGGTCCACCTGCTGGAGGACCAGCGCACGACGCTGGCGTGGATGCCCCGCTATCAGGCATATCTGCGCGAGTACCAACCAGCGACCTTGATTCTATGGGGGCCCCACGACGGCTACATGCCCGAGGGCGCCGGACGTGCGTACCTTCGAGACGTTCCGGACGCCGAGCTGCACGTCCTGGACACGGGACACTGGGCGCTGGAGACGCACCTGGACGAAATCGCGTCCCGCATGCGGGGCTTCCTCCTGCGCGTGCATGCGGTGCACACGGAGAGCAGCGCCTATCTCTTGTGAAAGCCGCGAGCGGTTCCGTCGGTGAAATCGAGACGCTACGCTGAGGCCCATGAAGGCGAACCGAATCGTCCTCGTATCGGGCCCGTCAGGTGCTGGTAAGTCCACCGTGGCACGAGGGCTCGCGGAGCAGTCACCCCTGGAGCGTGCGGTCCATCTGCATACCGACGACTTCTATGCCTACATCCGCAAGGGGGCGCTGGCGCCCTGGCTGCCGGAGTCCCACGCTCAGAACACCACGGTGATGACGGCCCTGGCGGCGAGCGCGGCGAGTTATGCCGTGGGCGGGTATGAGGTCATGGTCGATGGCGTCATCGGCCCTTGGTTCTTCGAGCCCTGGCTTGCCGCCGCCCGAACCCATCGGCTCGACTTGCGCCTCATCGTCCTGCTTCCGGGTGAAGCGGAGACGGTGGCGCGTGCCGTGAGACGTGTCCACGCGGACGCACTCACCGATGCCGACGTGGTGCGCAACATCTGGCGAGGCTTCCGCGAGGTGGCCCTCCCCGAGGGACATGTGCTCGATACCAGCAGTCAGGACGCCGCGGAGACCGTGGGCGCCGTCCGCCGTGGGTTGACGGACGGGCGCTTCCGGCTGGAGACGCCGTAGGACCTCGGCGCGTTCAGCGCGTGCCTCGGCCCTCCAGCAGGGCCTTCAGTCGTTCCAGGTCCGCTGCGACGGCTTCCGCGTCCCGACGGAACTCCTCAGTGGACATGCCGCCGCGGCGGCGGAGGGTGAAGATGATTTCGCTGTGGTCTCCAGCCGGAATGACGCGGACGGGGTTGTAGACGGTCTCCCCATTCGGAAGCGTGACGTCATGGTCCAGGATGCCAAAGGCGTTGGCGGGCGCGAACGCGACGGTGACCCGGCCCATGGGGGAGTCGGCCACCCAGTGGCCGTCCGCCTCGTGGATGGCGCTGCTGAGGCCGGCCGCCCAGGCTGGGAGGTTTCGCGGTTGGCTTGCATAGGCGTAAACGTCCGCGCTCGAGCGCGCGATAAAGACGCTGATGTGCGTGGATTCCGTTGTCATGGCGCCAGCATCGCGCGAACGATGACTTCGGCGCTTGGAGAAATCGGACATCGCCGGCGGGGATGATGCGCCTCATGTGCAGGCGCATCGACCCGCCGCATCTCAGTACATATAGTTCAACGCGACGATGTCGGAGGGGGTGAACTCACCGTCGGTGTCAGGCGGGTAGCAGGCGTTCATGATGGACCCGCCTGGCGTTGCCCCCGTTGGCGTTCCGGGGATGTGCAAGGCGCCCGTGCCCGTCGGCTCTATCACGCCACCGCCACCCCCGCTGCCACAGCTGATGCTCGGGTTGAAGAGATCCGTGTGGCGGAGGCCGATGGTGTGGCCCAGCGCGTGGGTGATGACATGTTCACTCACGTCCACGCCGTAGCTGTTCAGACCGGTGCCAATCGAAATCGTCCCATAGGGAAGTCCGCCTGAGGGAAAGCCCGCGGCGTGACCGTCACCCGCCATGGTTTTCGCGGTGATGTGCGCGCTGCAGCCGGTGGCCGGGCTTCGAACAAAGGTAATCCTGAGTCCCAAGGCATTGTAGTTGGCGAGGGCCATGTCGAGACCTTGGCTGAGCCGGACATGGCTCCGGAACTCCGCCGTGGGATTGACGCAAATCCTCGTCACGCTGGAGCCGACGATGTTGGTCGTCCTGAAGTGCTCCTTGCTTCCCTCTCCACGCTGGAGCATCTCCCGGGAGGCCGCGAGCGGCACATGCGCGTCGCCCCCGACGTAGACGGCGTCATCGACGACGGTGATGTCGTCGGGGCGAAACCCTGCCTCGGTCAGATTGGAGAGGAGTTCAGCGTTCCCGGGATGTGAGTCGGGCCCGCAGCCGGACAGCAATACGCCACAGTTCAACATCAGGACTGCCGCTCTCTTGAACATGGTTCGATGGGCTCCTGTCGTGAATCGGGTTTCTGCGCTGCTCGCGTGAGCAAAGCATGGCGGAAGTAGAGGCGCACGGTTCCTGACCACTCTCCTGGTGACTCCCTTTCCTCGCCGTCGGTCGCGGAGACGAACAGCCCCAAGTCGAACAAGGGCGGAATCATCGACAAGACCCAGCCGGAGACGAAGTGGAGCCAGGACATCTTCATGGACCCGCGCAAGGTCTACGGCGGCGTGCACTCCGAGGTGCTGGTCGGCGCCAACGCGGACGCGAAGGCCAAGGGCAGCTTCGACCTGAAGAATGGCGATGTCGGCGCGGAGGTGGGCGCGGGCGCGCTGGTGGGAGCCGAGGCGAGCGCCATGGCTCGCGGCGAGTTCGGCCCCATGCAGGGCTTCGTGACGGGCAGCGCCATCGCGGGAGTGGGCGCCTTGGTGGATGCGAAGGTGGCGCTGGAACGGCCTTCAAAATGGAGGAAGCGGCGCACGGGCCGGTCGCCCGCCCATCCATGCTGGGAGCTGACCATGACGGGGCCTCGGCACAAGGCCGGTGCGGCTTTCCTGCCACGGGCACGGGACTTGCCATAGGTTGTGGAGATGTGTCTCTCCGGCCTCGTGCTCACGTGGGTCCTTTCCCTCCAGGAAAGTGCCGCGCCTTCACCGCCCAAGCCCGTCACGGTGATGACCTACAACGTCCTCTACTCCGCTCCCGAGGAGGACGTGCAGAAGTCGCTCGATGTCATCGAGAAGGAGGCGCCCGATATCCTGTGCCTGCGTGAGCTGACGCCGAGATTCGCCAGGGCCTTTCGGAAACGACTGGGGAAGCAGTTTCCCCACGTGCGACTGGTGCCGCGAAAGGGAACCTGGGGTGTGGGTATCGCCAGCCGGTATCGGCTGCTGCGAACGGAGCACTTCCCCCAGACGCCACACCGGATGCCCGCGCTGGAGGCGGACGTCCGGCTCGGTGAGCACTTGGTGAAGGTGGCCTGTGTGCACCTGATGGCGCCAGGTGCCAAGCATGAGCGGGCAGATGACCTGCTCACTTCCATGGAGAAGAACGCGGTGCTTCGGAAGCGCCAAGCGGAGGCGCTGGTGCGGCGCTATGCGCGATGGCGAGGGCCGGTCCTGGTGCTGGGGGACATGAATGAAGGCCGCTCAGGGAAGGCCATGGAGGCCTTCGCCTCCGCGGGTTTCCAGCACGCCTGTGACGGACCGGACGCCGCCTGCGGTGCCACCTGGCCCGGCGCTGCCTCCCCCCTCCCGAGCGTCGTCGAAATCGACCATGTCCTTGGCCGCGAACTTCGCCTGACCGGTGCGAAGGTGCTGCGTGCGGGAGGCTCGGACCACGACGCGGTCCGGGCGACGCTGGACTTTCCACCGTGAAGTCCTCCAGTCGTTCTGGGATTGGGTGCTGGCGCAGCAGCGGGCCACCACGCCTTGATTCCATGTCCGGCGTGCTCCCGGGCCTCATGCCTGGGCGCGGAGCACGCCGCCGAAGCCGCGCTCACGGCCCAGGGCCGGAGACACGCCGGCTTCATTCACCGCTTCGCGCCCGGAGATGAGCACCGCCTTCACCGCGGCGTCGTTGCGGTTGACCAGGCGGACGAAGCCCCCGAAGTTCTCCATGGGCGCCTCGGCCACCTTGTCGAGCTTCGCGTCCAGGCCTTCGGGCTGGATGACCACCAGGTCCGCGCGGCGGCCCTCTGCGAGCACGCCCGCATCCAGGCCGAACCACCCGGCCAGCTCCCCGGTCAGCCGGTGGACGGCGCGCTCCACGCTCATGAAGGGCTCGCCGCGCTTCTCCGCCTCGCGCACCAGTCGCAGCAGCCGCAGGGGGAAGTTGTAGTGCGCCATGTTGCGCAGGTGCGCCCCGGCGTCCGAGAAGCCCATGAGGATGTCCGGATGCCGGCAGATGCGCTCCAGTTCCTCGCGCCGGTCGTTGGCCATCACCGTGTACCAGCGCAGGGCGTCTCCGTGGGTGGAGATGAGGTCCAGGAAGACGTCCACCGCGTCACGCCCCTGCTCCTTCGCCACCTGGGCGAAGGACTTGCCCACCACGCTGGCGTCGGGGCACTGGAGGATGCGCGACTCGTTGAAGTCCCGGTGGAAGGCCTTCGGCAGGAAGCGGTTCGTCCACTCGCGGCGGAAGCGGCTGCGGTACTCCGGCGTTCGCAGCAGCCCCGCACGTGAGGCGGCGTCCTGGAGGTGGAGGGCTGCGGCGCCCGCGCCGAACTCCTCGAAGACGACCAGGTCGATGCCGTCCGCCCAGAGGTCGAAGATTTCGGGCAGGGCCTGCCACCGGAAGTCCGCCCCCAGCAGCCGGTTGGCCACCTGGGAGAGCACGCCGATGAGGCGGTGGATGCCCCGGTTGGCGCGCGTGTCCATCATCGAGATGACGGTCGTCTTGAGGCTCGGGCGGAACAACCCGATGCTCTCCAGGAAGAACAGCACCACGTTCACCTTGGTGCTGATGTTGGGCACGCCCTGGAAGACACGGCCTCGTTCACGGAGCAGCCGCGTCAGGCGGCGGTACTCGCTCCAGCGGGCGTAGGTGGACGGCAGGGGGCGGCTGCGGATGTCGCGCGAGCCGCCCATCTTGTCCCACTTGAGCGTCATGATGGACAGGCCCACGTAGCCGAGCTCGAGCCCCTCGCGCACCAGGGACTCCATGGCGCGCAGCTCGTCCTCCCGTGGGCGCAGGCCGGGCTCCAGGCTGCGGTGCAGGCCCATGGTGTGGGCTCGCAGCGCGGAGTGCCCGAGGAAGGACGCGACATGGGGGCCCAGCGGCAATTGCTCCAGGTGCGTCAGGTAGTCGCCGAGCGTGTTCCACGTCTTGCGCTCCTCCAGCAGCGACCGGACGGTGTCGTAGGGAATGGCCTCCACGCGGCAGAACATGTCCGCCAGGTCCTCGGGCGTGCCCAGCGCGAGGCTGAGCGAGCAGCTCCCCATCATCACCGTGGTGACGCCGTGTCGCACGGACTCCGACAGCGAGGGCGCCAGCTCCACCTCCGCGTCGTAGTGCGTGTGGCAGTCGATGAAGCCCGGTGTCACCCAGTGGCCGGTGGCGTCGATGACGCGCGTATGTGGGGCGCGCGGAATCGCTGCTTCCGAAAGCGTGGTGACGGTGTTTCCCCGAATGCCCACATGGAGCTTGCGCGGGGGATTGCCCAGACCATCGAATACGAGGCCGTTCTCGACGATGAGGTCCATGGACAGAGCCTAGGTCCCGTCGATTGTCAGCTTCCAGCCAGAAGACGCGGCGACAGTTCTCTCCTGCACATGCCGGCGTGGATGCCATTGCCTGGGCGCGCCAGGGGAGCGCTCGCCCCCCGGGCAGCCGCACCGCGGGGGCGTGACTACCTTGGCCTGCGGAAGGTGCGAACGCACCAAGAGCCAAGGAGGCGTGCAATGCAAGGCAAGGGTCGGAAGTGGCTCACGCTGGTGGGCCTGGGGGCGTCGCTCGCGGCGTTCACCGGCTGCAATGAGCAGTCCGCACGGGAGAACTCGCGGCAGGTGGGCCGTGAAGTGGGGGAGGCGACGAAGGAGGTCCAGGAAGGCGCCCGGGAGGCCGCGAAGGAAGCCCATGGCGCGGCCCGGGAGGCGGCCCAGGGGTTCAGGGAAGGCCGGGGCGGCTCGGGGAATCCCGACGCTGGCGCCGACGCCAATTGAGGACACGCGCGAGGGACTTGTGCGCGGCTTCCAATGCTAGCGCCGCCGCCGCGGGGGACCCGTGCGTTGGGACGGCGCTGGCTCGGGTTTGGTTCGGGCGAGCCAGTCCTCCAGGCGCTCCGCGGCCTTCAGCTCGTCGGACAACTGGCTCCGTGCCTCCTCGGGAAGGGGCAAGGCCTGCAGTTGCTGCTTCAAGGCATTTCCCGTCGTGGCATCCCCCAGGGCAATCGCCAGCTCCATGCGGGCGGCCAGGGCGCGAACCCGGTCCACCACGGGCGCCTCTGCCTCGTACCTGGCGAGTCCGATGTCGAGCGCCCGCGCGGCGGCTTTGTCGTCATTCTTGAACTCACGCAGGATGCGCGCGTTGTCGATGGCCTTCGCCAGTCCCGCTAGCTTCTCGGAGCCGCCGTACTCCAGGTCCTCCGGCTCATCGCGCTGGATGAAGATGATGTTGTTGCCAGTGGGGTCAATCAGTGAGAAGCGGCTCTGGCCGGGCCTGAACCGGGTGATGCGAGGCCTGCCCGTGGCCAGCACCTTGCCGTACTTCGCGCGCAGCGCGTCCGTGAAGGCCCGGTGGTAGGGCTCCACCGAATCCACCATGACCAGGCAGCCACCCGAGTTCTCTTCGCTCGGGTCCAGGCTCTTGGCGCCCTTGCCGAAGTGCAGCTCGATGTCACTCCAGCGCAACGCCAGGTACAGGTACGGCTTGGTCATCTGGTACGTCACGGCAAAGCCGAGCGCCTGGTAGAACGCCAATGTTTCGTCAGCCGAGACGCAGGGAAGCAACGGAACAGTCGTTTCCTTCCCGCTGATGACGGCGGCCTTCGTCGCATGGGTGGGCATGGCCCGATGATAAACGAGCGACGTCGCCGGAGGCACCTCTTCGTGTCATGCGCCAAGGTGCCTTTTTCTGCGTATGGCGGCGCTATGAGACGCACATTCGCGCGTGCCCGGCGTCAGGATTGAGTGGTCATCCAGGCGGCGAAGCCTCGAAGCCCGGGAATCTGATAGCTCCAGAACGCCTCGATGGCCTCGCGCAACGCTCGCTCGCGCGCATGCTCCGTCAGGATGGCGGCCAACATGCGCCGGGTGTTTTCGAAGATCCGCGTGAGCACGAATCGCGCTGTCGGGCTGACGCGCAGTCCAGGGGTGGAGGTGCGAAGCTGCGCGAGCGTGGTGGAGACCAGCAGTTCGACGAAGCGCTCTCCGTAGTGGGCGTAGGGCGTGCCAGCGGCGCGGTCGAGCAGCACCACGACCGCGAGTCGGTTCTCCACCCAGAATCGGAGCATCTCCTCGCCGCGTTCGTGGACCTGGCCGGGAGGCTCGCTGAGTGCCATGTGCGCGAGCGCGCGCACGCGCTCCTCGAGCAGCGCTTCGAAACGCTCGGCCAGGGCGGGCGTCACGACAGCGGCGAACAGCGCTTCCTTGCTCCCGTAGTAGCGATACATGCTCGCGGTGCCGAGCCCAGCGCGTGAGGCGATGTCACTCATGGTCGCAACGGCGTAGCCATGCGTCGCGAAGACCTCCAGCGCGGCGGTGAGGATGCGCTCGCGGATTTCCTCTTTGAGGACCTGGGGCATCAGGCGTCGAACAGCCGGGGATACGAGTAGGGGGCCCACCGATCGTGCCACGGGCGCGCCGCTTCGAGCTGGTACGCCAGCTCGAGCAGCAGTGCTTCTGCTCCAGGCGCGGCGGCGAAGTGCGTGCCGATGGGAAGCCCGTCGTCCGACACGTGCAGTGGGACGGACATCGCCGGGCACCCCACGATGTTCTGGATGGGGGTGTATCCCACGGCGGTGGCCATGCGGCGCATCAATGCCTCACGCGGGAGGACAGGGGAGAGGTGGCCGATGCGCCAGGGGACGACCGCGAGCGTGGGCGTGAGGACGGCGTCATACTCGCGGACGGCGGACAGGTAGCGCTCCACGCTGTCCGCGAACACGCGGCGGGCTTCTGTGAGCGCATCGGACCCTCCTCGCCGGAACACCTCAGTCAGGGCCTGACTGAAGGGCTCAAGCTCGTTTGGAGCCACGGGCCTCCCCCGCAGGTGCTCCACCATCTGGACCGCCCCCGCGACGGCAGCGCCTCCGAACAGGAAGAACGCCTCCCCGAGCGTCGCGCCGTCGACGACGGGAGGCGAAATCGGCTCCACGTCGTGTCCGAGCGCCAAGCATAGCGCCACGGCTTCGTCATACGCACGTCGCACGGCGGGCTCTGGTTCCTCGCCCGTCATCGTTCGGGTCCATGTTCCGATGCGCAGGCGGCGTGAGAGGGGCTCGCGGACGTAGCCCACGGGTGGAAGTCCGGCGTCCCGGTCTTCGGTGAGGGACAAGAGCAGCGCGCTGTCTCTGACCGAGCGGCTGACGCAATGCTCGCTGACCAGCGCTCCGAAGTCCGACTCCCCCAGGCTGGCGGACACGCAGCGGCCGCGGCTCGGCTTGAACCCGAAGAGTCCACAGACGGAGGCGGGAATGCGCACGGAGCCGCCGCCATCACTGGCATGCGCCAGGGGGACGAGCCCGGCTGCCACCGCGGCGGCCGCGCCTCCGGATGAACCCGCCGCCGAGGTCGATAGCTCCCAGGGGTTGTGGGTGATTCCATCCAGGAGCGTCTCGGTGCTGCCCAGCATGCCGAACTCGGACGTGGCGCTCTTGCCCACGGTGACAAGTCCCGCTTCGTCCAGCCTCTCGCTGTAAGGCGTGGCCTGGTCGGTGATGTTGCCCGCGAACAGCCGTGAGCCCAGCGACCAGCGCAGGCCTGGGTAGGGGGTGACGTCCTTGATGAGGAAAGGCACTCCCGAGAAGGGACCGGGCGCGGCGGGCCTCGTCCGGGCGCGCTCGAAGTCGAGCACGGGCGCCGCATTCAGCAGCGGGTTCAATGCCGCCATGCGCTCGACACATGCATCGAGCAGCTCCTCGGCGCTCACCTCGCCCTTCGCAACGAGCTCCGCCTGCGCCACGCCGTCGAGGCGGGCAAGTGCAGCCAGCTTCGCCATGGAAGCCTCCTCTTGATTTCGACAAGTCGAATCGCGAATTTAATATTCCCGATTCGGGCGTGCGTCAAGCAGCGGCCGGCGGAACGGGCGAGCGGCGTGCGCTCAGGGCCGCACGACGTCCCGGATGAACCAGGTCAGCGCCTCCGCCATCTTCTGGTGTGTGGCCGCCGACGGGTGCCAGTCCTCGCCAACGCCGTCCACGTTGGGATTCTGCACGGCCATCACGTGCCGGTAGACGCGGGCGTCTCCCTGTTGCTGCCGCTCCGCAACGAGCTCGGTGAGCCAGTCGCCGACATGGACCGAGGTCGTCGTGCCGTTCTGCTCGAACTGCTTGTGGCCGTCCGTCATGCTCCCCAACGTGCAGACGATGTGGGCGCGCGGGTGGAGCGTCCGCAGGCGGGTGAGGAACGCGCGGTAGGCGGATTTGAAGGCCGCTTCGTCCGGAAGGTAGGCGTCGGTGCCGCTGCCGGCGAACGTGTCGTTGGTCCCCGCGTTGACGACAATCACATCGGGCGACGCGCCAGAGAAGTCCCAGGCGACGCCGTGTCCGGGGACCGCGAGCTCGTAGAGCGCGGCACCAGGCCGGACGTGGACATGTCCAGGTTGCGGTACACCCCGTGGCCCGAATAGCAGATGAGCACCGCCTCCGCGCCCAGGTTCCCCGCCGTGAGCCAGGCATAGGTGCGCCGGGGATTCTGGTTCTTCGACGTGAAGGTGGGCGCGGTCCAGGAGGGCGAGTCCGGGATGAGGGAGACGTCGCTTCCGTAGCCACAGGTGATGGAGTCCCCGACGAACTCCATCCGGAGTCCCGCGCGCACGGGCGGCTCCCGGAGCTCGCCATGGACCTCCAGCGCCACGAGTTCGCTGTGGCCGACCAGGGACTCGGTGCGCTTGATGAGCTCCACCGTGTGCAGCCCGGCCTCCAGACCGGTGGCGAGCACGTAGCTGGACTGATGGCGGCTCACCGCGAGCTGTCGCGCGGGCGCCCCGTCAATCACGACATCGAAGTAGGTGGTCCCCACCTCGCCACCCTGGCCCGCGTCGTGGAGCTCCAATCCGAACGGCGTCTCCCCAGAAGCGGGCTCGGATCGTCACTCCGGGGTGGGAGAAGACGACGCCGGTGTCCGAACGGTACGTCCGGCCGAGGTACTGCACGCGTGCGTCGGAGGCGGGAATGCGCACCCACGCCAGTGCACCCGCGTCGGGCGCGAGCGGCGGGGTGCCACTGTCGCCCGTGGTGTCCGGCGGGCTGTGCGAGGCTGACTTGCACCCACTCACCAGCAGTCCGACGCCCACGCTGGCGACCAGCAGTCCCCGCGCCAGGGCCGCGCCGATGCCACGCACCGCATGACGAGTGTTCCTCATGCGCTCAGTGGATATCGCAAGACGGACACGCATGCGCTGGGGATGGAGGGCACCCGGGCGTCCAGGGGACGTCAGCGCGGGCATCAGGCACCGTGCCGACACTCGGCTCGGCACGGTGCCACGCGGCGCGCTACGGGCCGGTCAGCCGGTGGAGCGGGAAGGAGGGATGGCTCCACGTCCCGCCGGGGAAGCTCATGTTCAGGGAGGACGGCATGGCGCTTGGAATGCCCGCCGCGCCGCTGGTGGTGAACGTCCCCGCGGGCGTCGAGTTCACGGACGGCGTGCCGGAGCACCCCGGGCACAGGTTGTTCCCGGTGATGTAGCTCATGGGGAAGGAGAGTGACGTGCCACTGCTGTTCACCACGCCCTGCAGCCACACCGGGCTGCTCCCCTGGTAGACGGTGATGTTGGCGACGTGCAGCGTGCCCTGGCTGGCGAAGGTGACGCCCCAGCCGGGCTGCAACGGGTTGAACCACGTGCCAGTCAGGTTCATGGCTGGGGCGCCGCTGGCGAACACGAACGGCTGGATGGGCTCGTTGCCGGAGAGGCCTGCCATCGTCCAGTAGAAGCGCCACTGTCCGCCGCTGAGGATGAGCCGCGCGGTGCCGACGACGGAGGTCGTCGCGCTGGCGCCATTCCACGAGGTCCGCAGCAAGTCACCCCGCCACTCCCCGGGCTCCGCGTGCAGGTAGCTGAGGTACCAGATGGGGGTACCCGCCGCCGTGTACGTGAACCAGGTGACATAGAGCTGGTCGGAGGCGACTTGCTGGATGTCGATGGCATTGCCGGAGCGCGCCGGGTTCCACCAGAGCCCCTGGGTGGGGAGTGACGGCAGGTTGGTGTAGATGGCCGCCGCCGCGTTGACGCGGCCGGTCCCGCAGTGGCCGGCGCAGCCAGAGATGGGCGTCGCGGTCTTCTTGATGCGCGCGGCGACCAGGTCGGGCGTCAGGGAGGGTTTCTGCGACAGTATCAGCGCGGCGATACCCGCGACATGCGGCGCGGACATGGACGTCCCCGCCAGGTAGCGGTAGCAGTAGTCACCCGCGGTCAGCACCGAGACAGGCTTGCCAGTGGCCCAGGTCGACAGGACCTGGTCGGTGCCGCTGACATGGGGATCCAGGTCGGGGTCGGAAGGGCAGCCGATGCCCTGGCCATACAGGCTTCCGCTGGCGAAGCCGCCGGGCGCAATCACGTCAACGCGGCTTCCCCTGTTGCTCCAGGTCGCCACGCCGCCGGATTGGGTGCTGGCGCCCACGGCGATGACGCCCTGGCAGGAGGCGGGCGTCACGTGCTCCGTCTGGTAGTTCGCCGCTCCATGGTTGCCAGCCGCGGCGACGAGCACCACGCCCTTCCCCAAGGCGTAGCTCACCGCGCTCTGCGTGTCCGGGTAGTTCGAACACGGGTGAATCGCGGAGGGGGCATTGGGGTTGTATCCCAACCCGAAGCTCATGTTGATGACACGCGCGCCGTTGTCCGCCGCATAGCGGATGGCCGAGTTCACTCCAGTCATCGGGATGTAGCCGCTCGACGATGAAATCTTGAGCGGCATGAGCTGGCAGCCCCAGCAGACACCGGCCACGCCTACGCCGTTGTTCGTCCGGGCTCCGAGGATGCCGGCCACGTGCAGCCCGTGGTGCCAGGTGCCATCGTCATAGGGGTTCGGGTCTCCATCTCCGAAGTCGTAGCCCGTCGTCCAGCGGCCCAGCAGGTCCGGGTGATCCAGGCGTCCGGAGTCGAGCACGGCGATGGTGACGTTGCCAGTGACGGTGTCCCACGCCTGGGGCAGGTTGATGGCCGGGTAGTTCCACTGCTGCGAGTACAGCGGGTCGGTCGGCGTGGCGAAGAACTCGAAATAGAGGTTCTCGTGCGCGTACTCGACGTCGGGGTCCTGGCGCAGCGCTTCGATGGCCGCCAGGGTGCTGGCTTCCTCCTCGGCCACCGAGGCCTGGGCGAGCGGTTGCTCCCGCACCAGTGATACCAGGGACGCGCCACTGGGCAGCGGCTCGAGGAGCGCTGTCTGGTAGCCGCGCACGGACGGCACGGCGGCGGCATGGGGCCGCGCCTTGGCCGTGTCCTTCAGCTTCACGATGGCCTGGCCCGGGGCGAACCGCCGCCTGGCGTCTGCCCGCTTCAGCGGCTCCGGCGTGGCGGGGGCCTGGGTGAGGGCATCGCCTGTCACCGGGAGCGATGGCTCGGGGGATTCACTTCCGCAAGCGTTCAACAGCAGCGACGTCAGCAGCGTCGAGAGCAGGGGGACTCGGACAGCCAGGCGCATGCAACCTCCAGGGAGTGTTGAGTGGAGGTCACAATCAAGACGGACTTCGCGTGTGTCAATGGATGTGGAGCTTGCTGGCTGGGTGCTGAGAGGGATTGTGGGGCGGGGTGATTTTTACGATGAGGGGAGAGGGCAATCCTTGCTGAGTGAGGCTGCGTGTCTTGTATTCTCTGAATGGGAGAGCCAGGGCGCGGCGCAGCCTGTGATTGTTTCGCGACCGCGCGAGAGCGGCCCTGGCGGCAGGAAAGGGGTTCTCTCCATTTCCGGGGGCTGTTCGTCGCGATGCGCGTTGCCCTGGGCGTGCTGGTCTGTGGTCCGACCGCCGAAGAAGTGGAAGCGCCGGCGGTCCTACCGGGCCTGCCTCGCGGCCTGGAGCGTGTTCGCCAGGAGCATGGTGATGGTCATCGGCCCCACGCCGCCGGGCACCGGAGTGATGGCGCTGGCAATGGGCAGGATGGCATCGAAATCCACGTCCCCCACCATGCGGTAGCCGCGCGGCGAGCTCGCGTCGGAGACGCGGTTCTGCCCCACGTCGATGACGACGACGCCCGGCTTCACCATGTCCGCGGTGATGAGGTTCTGCTTGCCCACCGCGACGATGAGGATGTCCGCCTGCCGCGTGAATGACGCGAGGTCCGGCGTGTGGCGGTGGGTGATGGTGACAGTGGCGTCGGGGCCCGGCGCCATCAGCAGCGACGCCAGCGGCTTGCTGACGATGAGGCTGCGGCCCACGATGACCACGTGCTTGCCCCGGGTGGGGATGTCCTCGCGCCGGAGCATCTCCATGATGCCGGCGGGGGTGCAGGGCACGAAGGCCCGGGGGTCTCCGACGAAGGCGAGCCCGGCGTTCACCGGGTGGAAGCCATCCACGTCCTTCGCCGGGTGGATGTGCTCCAGGACGGCCTTGTAGGGCAGGTGGGCCGGAAGCGGCAGCTGCACCAGGATGCCATGCACGGCCGGGTCGGCGTTCAGCCGGTCGATGACGGCGAACAGCTCCTCCTTCGACACGTCCTCGGGCAGCGTCAGCGTCTGGCCGCGCATCCCCAGGGCCTCGCACGCCCGCGTCTTGCTCGCGACGTAGGCCTGGCTCGCCGGATTGTTGCCCACCAGCACCACGGAGAGCCCGGGCGTCACGCCAGCGGCCTGGAGCGCCGCGACTTCCTGGGCCATCTCCGCCCGCATCACCCGGCTGATTTCGGTTCCATCGAGGGTCCGCGCCATGCGCGGCTTCTTACGCCAGATTCTCCAGGTTGGCGCAGCGCTTCTTCGCGGTGTCCACCCCGGACGGTGTCCTGGGACACGCTCCCCGTCGTACCCCGCGGGCCCTGGATTCGCGGGGAGCAAAAAGAGCAGGGCCCGCGCGCACTCGGGACTTGGGCGGCGAATGAGAGGGCGAGGACGGCGCGACGCCGGACCCGCTTCGCTTCTCGGAGAAACCCATGACGTCCATGCATTGTCGTGTTGCCACCACCCAGCGCGAGCTCGACGACGCGGTCCGCGTCCGCTGGGCCGTCTTCGGCGGAGAGCTGGGGTTGATGACGGGGTGGGTGCCGCCGTCGCGTCGCGAGGTGAGCTGTTTCGACACGCTGGACACCACCGTGCACCTGGTCGTCTACGCGGACGCGGCCCCGGTGGCCACGTTGCGGCTGCTGCTGCCCAACCCGGAGGTGGCGGATGCCATCGGCGGACGGCTGGGGCTGGAGCTGGAGCAGAAGCTGGACCTGTCCGACGTGGTCCGCCCGGGCATGGTCATCGCGGAGACGTCGCGTTTCTGTGTGCTAGACGGCTGGCGCCACTCCGAGGCCGTCACCCGGCTGCACGCGGGCATCTACGAGGAGAGCCGGCGGCGCGGCGTGACGCACTGGATTGCGTCCGCGAACCTGGACACGGATTCGCGCGAGGACGCGATGCTGTCCTGCCAGGTGGCCGCCTACCGGGGCTGGATGAGCCGGCGCTGGCGCGTGGACGTGCCGGAGCCGGTGGAGGCGCCCGCCATCCCCAGCAATCCCTACTACACGCCCATGGAGCGGCTGCGCGCGGAGCAGGGCCTTCTGGACGGCCTGCGCGTGCCGAGGGCGCCCACGCTCTTCGCCCGGAAGATGGGGGCGCGCTTCATCTCCGAGCCCCTCTACGACGCCAACTTCCGCCGCTTCACCCTGCCGCTCATCGCCGCGCTGGATGAGATTCCCGCCAGCACCCTGGCGCGCTTCAACGCGCTGGCGCAGCACCCCCTTCGCCGCGCCGCCTAGGCCGCTGGCGCTTCTTCCTTTCCTTCACCTTCAACGCGCAGCAGCCGGGGACCGGAAACGGCCCGGAAACAGGAGACGTCCGTGAACACGCAAGTGCAGAACCCGACGCAGGTGGACTGGGTGGCGGTGCTGGAGCAGGAGGCACGCGGGCTGGTGGCCGCGCTGGACGCGCAGCCCGACGCCCGTCGCCTCTTCGACGGCACCATCGACACCGAGGGCTACATCCACTACCTGATTCAGACCTACCACTATGCGCGCTGGAGCACGCCGATGCTGGCGGAGGCGGGCCACCGGCTCAAGCGCCAGGGCCGGCACCCGCATCTGGCGGAGCTGCTGGTGCAGAAGGCCGGAGAGGAACGCGGCCACGAGAAGTGGCTGCTGTCGGACCTGAAGAACCTGGGGTACCCGGAGGTGCGCGTGGAGACCGCGGCGCGGACCCCCGCGGTGGACGCCTACACCGGCTGGAACTTCTTCACCTCCCGGTCCGGCGTGCCGACGGCGGTGCTGGGGACGGCGTACGTGCTGGAGTACCTGTCCCAGACGCGAGCGACCGGTGTCGTGGAGCGTCTGATTGCGGCCGACGCGATTCCGGACATCCGCAAGTCCGTCACCTTCCTGCGCAGCCACGGCGCGCTGGACGGGGACCATGTGGCGGAGATGGAAGCGGTGCTGCGGACGCTGACGGACCCCGAGGACCAGGCGGCGGTGATTTTCTCCGCCCGCGCCACGCGGTGCATCTACCCGGGCATCTTCCGCGAGCGCTGAAGGCCGCATACCTCCCCGGTGGTAGAGACAGCCCCGCGGCTGAAGGCGATCCTCCCCTTCGAATCGTCGTCCGCGAAGTGGGAGGCGTCTTCATGCGCTACATCACCCAGATCCGTCTCGAGGGAGGCGCGCTTCACGAGCATATTGCCCGCCTTCGCTGGAAGGAGGGCAACGAGGTGGGGGAAGGCAGCCGCCTGGAGCTGGTCCAGTGGCTCAAGGCGGGGGGAGACGCCCGCGTGCAGACGTGGCCCCGGGACGTGAAGGTCGAGGTCGTCGACGCCAGGCCTCCGTACCTGCGCACGAAGGCCAATGGCATCCTCACGGACAACCTGCTGGAGCTGCCGCGCTTCTGACGTTGCTTCAGACGGGCTTGTTGAGGTGGGCCGCCTGGTAGAGGAAGTCCATCCGGTTGTCGATCTTCAGCCGGCGGAAGATGTCGCGCACGTGCGTCTTCACGGTGTCCTCGGAGAGCCCCAGCTCGCTGGCGATCTGCTCGTTGGACCAGTTCCGGAGCATGCCCCGCGCGATGTCGACCTGCCGGGCCGTGAGCTGCACGCGCATGGTTTCGGGGAGCGGAATCGACAAGGGAATTTCGTTCAGAATCAGGGCCCACTGACGCGGGCCCTCGGATTCAGGGAGCTCGACGAACCGCACCACCTGGTACGCATCCCCGTGGAGGGACACCCAGAGGTCGCACTGGAGCCGTGCGTCCGGCGTCATCCGCGTCAAGGCCTCCAGCCGCTCCATGAGGACGAGCGGAATCCCCGAGGAATGAAGGTCCGAGGGCTTGAACCACCGCTCCAGCAGTGTGGCGGCCCGGCGTGAGCGCAGCACCTCGTGCGAGGGCGGCGCCACCACGACGTAGGCGGCGTCGGGCCGGCTGTAGAGCTCCTCCAGGAGGCGGGAGCCCGTCGAGGCCGTCTGCATGTCGCGGCAGTTGCGCACCGCGTTCAGCAGGTGGGGTGTGAGGCTCGTCAGGAAGGCGGCGTCCTTCTCCGAGAAAGCCAGCCGGCGGTCCCGGTAGAGCGTGAAGGCGCCCAGGAGCTGGGGATAGACAGGCAGGAGCACCGCCATGACGTGCTCCAGGCTCAGGTCCAGTTCCTTGCTTCGCTGGTAGAGCGCGCTGCGCTCCAACTCCTTGCGGGTAATCATCTCCGAGTCCCGGAGGACCACACTCGGCTGGGCGAAGATGGGTGCCCGCACGAAGTCGGAGTCGACCCACTTGGAATACTCATCCAGGAGGGCCAGCCGGTAGCCGGGGACCAGCCATTGGAATTCGACGATGGGGCCCAGGTTGATGAGACACAGGCCCACGTAGTCGGCGGGCGTCAGCTCCAGCAGGGGCGCCCGGGCGGATTCGAGCGCTTTGGAGAGGGACAAGGTGCTGTTGAGTGCCGCGATGACTTTGTCCCGGAGCAAGAATTCATGGGAGGAGAGGTTCATCGACGCGAGCTTCCTTCCTGCCTGGTCAGGCAACCCTGCGGGTCCGTTTCTGTGTCAGGCCATTCAATAGGCTCCGACTGAAAGGCTGTCCCTCACCCCCCAGTGGTAGGCCCCGAGCTTGACAGGAGGTTCCCTCGCCTGCCGGTGGTCATGCAAGGGGCTGTCGATGGCTTGACAAGACGCGGCCAGCCTCAGCAGCCGTTCCTTGAAAGGCGTCCTGCGCTTGAATGGCGTCCAGGGATTCGCGGCGGGCGTTCAGCTCACGCACCGCTTGGTTTTTGTTTCGCTCCTCTGGCCGGGAATGGCGCTCTTGAGGTCACCCAAGCCGAGAGGAACCACCCCCTCAGGTTTCTGAGCAGGGCAGGCAGAAAACGTCGGCATTTCGCGACACCTGTCAGGCGCTCCCTGACGTGCAGGTGTTGGCATCTTCATTGCTGAAGTGCGGGTTCCCAATCGCAGGAGGCTTTGCACCCATGGATTCGAATCGCTTGCGTCTGCTCTTCTCCCGGGCCCTTCGCGCCTCACTCTTGTCGCCCCTGACGCTGGCCGGATGTGACGGTGAGGTGGACCTGACGGGTTATTCGCCACCCGCATGCGACAATGGCGAGCTGGCCATGACAGGATTGTCGCCTGCGGCCGCGCCGGACTTCGTGCAACTGCGGAGCTTCCATGCGGCGGGCGAGCCCGTGGCAACGAGCCCTGTCACCTCCGCGGGAACACCTTGCGCGACGGCGACCCAGACCCAGGCATGTCTGTCAGAGCTCGAGGCATTGGCGCCTGCCCGTGGGTTCCGCGACGCCTGCGGTTTCATCTGCACCGACTATTTCCTCGCGACGACCCGGGGCGACGTGGTGTCTGCCATCTCCTCGCTGGAGGCCCTGAAGTCGTTCCTGGGGCCGATTGATACGGCGCAGGAGGCCGCGCTGACTGCCTTTGCCGCGGGCTACGAAGTGCGCTGTGGCGGGCTCAAGTATGGGGCGGTGAAGGAGTTGGGCGACGGTGCGTTCGGCGTCGTCGGCACCAAGGGCATGGCGTGTGGTAAGGGGACGGCGTTGACGCAGTATGCCCTGCGCGTGTCGTCAACGGGCGAGGTGGTGGAGGAGGAGCGCAAGGTGTTGGAGCGGGGCACGGACAACTGTTCCGTGGGGCGCAGGCCCGAAGGACTGCGCTCACAAGGCTCGGTGGCGTGTGGCGATGTGCTGGGAAAGCACTTCGCCGCCGTTGCCCACCTGGAGGCCGCGTCCATCCAGGCCTTCCTGCTGCTCCGGGAGGAACTGGCCGCGCATGGCGCGGACCTCGCGCTGCAGGACGCGGCGCTGATGAGCGCCCTGGAGGAGGTCATGCACACGGAGGTCAGCGCCCGCCTGGCGGGGCGGCACGGCGCGACGCCCCAGGCTCCCCGGGTGGACGCGGCGGCGCCCCGTTCCCTGTTCGCGGTGGCGCTGGACAACGCGGTGGAGGGCTGTGTGCGGGAGACGTTCGGCGCGCTGGTGGCTCGGCACCAGTCGCTTCATGCCCAGGACGCCGAGGTGCGCACCTCCATGGCCCGCATCGCGGAGGACGAGACGCGGCACGCGGAGCTCTCGTGGAAGATTGATGCCTGGGCGCAGGCGCGGCTGTCGGAGGGGGAGCGCGAGGTGCTCCGGCTGGCGAAGCAGCGGGCCGCGGCGGCCCTGCGCGAGGAGGCCTCCGTGCCGGTGAATCCCGTGCTCGTGTCCGAGGCCGGGCTGCCCCCGCCCGAGGTCGCCGTGGCGATGGTGGACACGCTCGCTCAGGAGCTGTGGGCCTGAGGCTGGTGGGACGGTGGGGCAGGTGACGTGCCCCACTCGCCGCGCCCGCTGTGCGCCCAGCGGGCGGCCCGGCATTCGGACGGAGGCCCTATGGGGCAAGCGGCGAGGAGGGCTCGTTGTTACGCTCAGCGGAGGGAGTCCCGGCGCAGGGAATCTTCATGGGGCTCGGGAAGGGATGAGGCGTAGGAGATGAGTCAGCAGCCAGAAGCCGTCCTTCGTGTGGAGCCGCTCGGGATGCCGTGGCGGACCCCGGATCCATTTCTTTTTTGCGTCCACCACGACGACAAGTACCCCGTGGGGAACGAGCGCCTCGGGCCGTCCGCCTTGCTGGCGGGCCGCAACCTGGGCCAGGACTTCGATGGGCGGGATGGCTGGAACATGTATCACGGCACCGTGGTGCCCGGTTTTCCCCAGCACCCGCACCGAGGGTTCGAGACAGTCACGGTGGTGCGTAGCGGGCTGCTCGACCACGCGGATTCCCTGGGGGCGGCGGCGCGCTTCGGCGGTGGGGATGTGCAGTGGCTCACCGCGGGCGCGGGCATCAACCATTCCGAGATGTTCCCGCTGCTCCATCGCGACCAACCCAACCCGGTGGAGCTTTTTCAAATCTGGCTCAACCTGCCGCGGGCGAACAAGCTCGTGGAGCCGCACTTCTCCATGATGTGGAACCACGTCATCCCGCGGCACGTCGCCCGGGACGCGGAAGGGCGCGCCACGGAAGTCACGGTGGTGGCCGGAAGCCTGGGAGACGTGAAGGCGCCACCGCCGCCGCCCAAGTCGTGGGCCGCGCAGGCAGCGGCGGACGTGGCCATCTGGACGCTCAAGCTGGCCCCGGGCGCGCGGTGGACGCTGCCGGCGGCGGCCCGCGGCAGCAACCGGATGCTCTACTTCTTCCTCGGTTCCAGCCTGCGCGTGGCGGGGCGTGCCATTCCTCCGTCGCATGGCATCGAGCTGCGGGCGGACGTCGCGGTGGAGCTGGAGAACGGCGCGGACGAGGCGGAGTTGTTGATGTTGCAGGGCCGTCCGATTGGAGAGCCCGTCGTGCAATACGGCCCGTTCGTGATGAACTCGCGGCAGGAGATTCAGGATGCCTTCGCGGACTACCAGCGCACGGGCTTCGGGGGCTGGCCCTGGCCGGCCAATGGACCGGTCCATCCGCGAGAGGAAGGGCGCTTCGCCCGGCACGCGGATGGACGCATCGAACGTCCGGCCTGAGGAGGAACGGCTGGCCTATCGCATCAATGGGTCTGCGGGAGTGAGGGGCCTTGGCCACACTGCGCGGTGGCGGGGGCGCGGACGGTGGCCAGGACTCCAGAGAGCAGCACGACGATGGTCCCCGCGAGCGGCACCACGAGCAGTCCCACACGCAAGCCCACGGCGTCGGCGACGAGCCCGACGAGCGGGGGCGACGCGAGGAACCCCAGGCGCATCAGCCAGCTGACGACGGTGAGCCCTGTTCCCGGTCTCAGGCCGGGCAGCTCATCGGCGCCGTGCATGGCGGCGGGGACCAGCGTGGCGACGCCGAATCCCGCGAGCGCGAAGCCCGCGATGGTGCCCGGTATCGAGGGATACAGGAGCGCCGCGCTCATGCCCACCGCCGTGGTGGCCCCGCCCGCCCGAGCGACGGCGCGCTGACCGAACCGGTCCACCAGTCCATCGCCCAGCATCCGGCCCACGAACTGCGCGCCCACCAGGGCGACGAACCCGAACGAAGCGACGGCGGCCGTGGCGCCGAGTGTTCCGGAGAGGTAGACGGCTGCCCACGTCATGCCCGCGTCCTCGACGAGCGTGCCGCCGACGGCAATCAAGACCAGCGCGGCAATCATCAGCCAGATGCGCCCGCGCCCCGTCGGCTGGCGCCGCGCGGGAACGCTGTCCAGGTGCGCCGCCGCAGGCTCGGGCTCGACGGTGACGATGGGCTCGGGGCCGGGGAGCGTGTAGCGCAGCGCCATCAAGGACACCCCGGCGAAGAGCAGGGCGGAGAATCCCAGATGCAGGCCCCGGTGCACGTTCAGTCCCGCAGCGAGCCCACCCATGAGTCCGCCGACCACCGCGCCGACGCTCCAGACCGCGTGGAAGGAGTTGAGGATGGACCGGCCATAGAGCCGTTGCACCCGCAGCGCGTGGGAGTTCTGCGCCACGTCGGTGATGGCGTCCATGCCGCCCGCGAAGAAGAGCGAAACGGCGAGCACCCACCATGACGACGCGAGGCCCGCGACCAGCACGCCCAGGCTCGTCAGCAGCGTGCCGGCGACGGCGACCCGTGAGGAGCGGAAGCGGCGGATGAGCGCTCCGGCGGCGAGCCCCGCCACCATCGCGCCACTGGGGAACGCGGCGACCGCCAGCCCGTATTGAGCGTTGCTGAGGCCCAGGTCGGCTTTGATCTGCGGATAGCGCGGCAGGAGGTTGGCGAGGATGGCGCCGTTGGTGAGGAACAGCGCCGCGACGGCCGCGCGGGCCGCCCGGTACTCGCGGGGGGCCAGTCGAGGGGAGGTGGAGGGCATGGCAGGTCAGGGGGAGCGCGAGAGAAGGCGGCGCAGGGCGTCCCGGGTCAGGTCGCGGCTGCGTGGGGCGGGGTCGAGGCTGATGTGGATGAACAGCCCCTCAATCAAGGCGTCGAGCTCGTGCGCCATCCTGGCGTCGACGAACCGTTCCAGCACTGCGCGGCTGCGGCGCATCCAATCGTGGGTGATTTGCCGGAAAGCCCGTTGGCGCGCCGCGAGCGTGTAGAGCTCGAGCGTGAGCACGAGCTCGTCCTGGCCCGCCGCGAGGTCGTCGTGCACGATGTGGACGATGGCGGAGACCAGCGAGTCAAGGTCGGTGGCCGCGGCGATTCGCTCGGCGAACCGCTCGCTGATGCGCTGGGCGAAGCGGCTGAACGCCTCGTGCAGCAGTTCGTCCATGCTCGTGAAGTGGTAGGTCATCGAGCCCAGGGGCACGCCCGCGCGCTCGGCGACCCGGCGGTGCGACGTGCCGGCAACGCCCCCTTCGGCGATGACCGCCAGCGCGGCATCGATGATGCGATCCCTTCGCTCGGGGTCGTGTCTACGCGTGGCCACGTGGGTCTCCGGGGATGCGGCAGGAGGCATGAGGCCTCAAGGTGCCGCTGGCGATATGTACGATCGTACATATCTCATTATTCCACCGGGCCGTGGCGCTTCCCTGGTGGGTCACCGCGCTAGCGGTTCGGGGGCCGCGGCGCGGTCTTCCCGCAGGGCGCCTTGGTGGCAGGTCGCACGCTGCCTCAGGTTGGGCCTGAGGCGGCAGCGGGCAATTCCGAATTTTCAGTCCAGAGGGCGGCACCCAGAATCAATGCGTCGCGTGCCCCTCACCCGCTCGGAGCTTCCCTCATGCCATCGTCCGACAGCCTTCTGGTGACTGTTGCCGTCTTCGTGCTCGCGGGCCTGGTCAAAGGCGTGGTGGGGCTGGGCCTGCCCACCATCGCCATGGCGCTGCTGGCCCTGGTGATGCCTCCCGCCCGAGCGGCGGTCCTGCTTATCGTGCCCTCCCTGGTCACCAATGTCTGGCAACTCCGGCCCTGGTCGACCTTGGGGCCTCTGCTGCGGCGACTGGCGCCGATGCAGGTGGGCGTCTGCGCCGGCACGCTCGTCGGAGCGTGGCTGCTGGGCGCGCCCATGGGCGCGTGGGCCACGGTGTCCCTGGGCGTGGCGTTGGTGGCCTATGCGGCCTGGGGGCTCAGTGGGGCCCGACTCATGGTGGGCCCGGTGGCGGAGGCGCGCCTGGGGCCTTGGGTGGGCGCGCTCACCGGCTTCGTGACGGCGGCGACGGGCGTCTTCGTCATCCCCGCGGTGCCGTATCTGCAAGCGTTGGGCTTCGAGCGAGAGGAGCTGATTCAGGCCATGGGTATCTCGTTCACGGTGTCCACGCTGGCCCTGGCGGCGGGGCTCTATGTCAACGCCGCTGGCGTGGGGACGCAGTTGAGCCAGTCCCTCCTGATGTTGCTGCCGGCGCTCGTCGGGATGCAGGTGGGGCAGTGGCTGCGCCAGAAGCTCTCACCCGTGCTGTTCCGGGCGTGTTTCCTGGTCAGCTTGATGCTCCTCGGAATGCACATGGTTGCCCGCGAAATGCTGGCAGGGTGAAGGTGCTGGGTCCTGGGGCTCGGACAATCGCCATGAAAGTGTCACCGGCCGCGTAGGAAGGCGTAACCGGGCTGTCATTCACGCCCGACACCATGCTGCCTTCCGAAAGGCACCTGGGAGCGGTTCATGCGATTGAAGACGGAGAAGGAAGTGCGCAGGGGTGCGCGTTCGTCGAGCCGGACGCGCTGGTTGACGGTGACGTGGATGGCGGCCAGCGTGCTGTCCGCGTGTGGTGATGACGATGACGTCGGCCCTGGCGAGCTGCCCGCGCCGCTGGACCTGACCATCCTCCACATCAACGACCACCACTCGCACCTGGCGGGCTCCAGCCTGGAGCTGAACGTGACGAACGCCGCGGGTGACACCGTGGCCGCGGAGGTTGAATCCTCGGGTTTCGCGCGTGTCTCGTCCGCGATGAAGGAGCTGGCGGCTGGCAAGGAGAACGTGATCAAGCTCCACGCGGGTGACGCCCTCACCGGCACGCTGTACTTCAACCGCGCGGGCCAGATTGGCGAGGCCGACGCCGCGATGATGAACACGGTGTGCTTCGACGCCTTCACCCTGGGCAACCACGAGTTCGACAAGGGCGACACCGAGCTGAAGAACTTCATCGACCGCCTGCATGCCGGCCAGTGCCAGACGCCCGTCATCAGCGCAAACGTCCAGTTCGGCGCGGGCTCCGCCCTGCACACCTCCAGGGCAGCCGGCTACGTGGAGCCCTTCACCGTCGTCGAACGGGGTGGCCAGAATATTGGCCTCGTCGGCCTGACGATTGCGGGCAAGACGAAGGAGTCCTCCAGCCCGGACGTGGACACCACGTTCGAGGCCGAGGTGCCCGCCGCCCAGCGCGCCATCGATGCGCTGCGGGCCCAGGGCATCAACAAAATCATCGTGATGAGCCACATCGGGTACCAGCTCGACCGGACCATCATCCCGCAGCTGAGCGGGGTGGACGCGGTCATCGGCGGTGACTCCCACACGCTGCTGGGGCCTGCCGCCATGGAGACCTTCAACGTCGGAACGCCCGCGGGGCCCTACGCGGAGCCGCTGCGCAACCGCGACGGCGAAACGGTGTGCCTGGGGCAGGCCTGGCAGTACTCGCAGGTCGTCGGTGAGATGACCCTCCGCTTCGACGCCGATGGCGTGGTCACCTCCTGTGGTGGCACGCCCCACGTACTCATCGGCAACCAGTTCTCCATTGATGGGACGCCCGTCTCCGAGGCCGACAACGCCGCGATGCTGGCCAGCGTGGCCACCAGCGGCTTCCTTCGGGTGACGCAGCCGGATGGCGCCGCCGCGCAGGTGCTGGCGCCGTTCCAGGGCCGGATCGACGAGTACAGCCGGACGGTGGTGGCCACGGCGGGCGACGAGCTTTGCACTCGCCGCGTGCCAGGAAACACGGAGCCGGGCCGCTCCAGCGTGAGCTGCAACGCCCTGGGCGAGGTCCACAGCCGGGGCGGCGACATCCAGCAGCTGGTGGCCCAGGCCTATCTGGAGGTGGCGAACGCGGATTACGGCGGCGCGGACATCACGCTGCAGAGCGCGGGCGGCGTGCGCCGGCCGCTGCAGGGACCGGTGACGGCGGCGGACGTCATCGAGGTGCTGCCCTTCGGCAACATGCTGTTCCGGCTGGACGTCACTGGCATCGAGGTGAAGTCGATGATTGAGGACGGGCTGCACGCCACGTTCCGGGAGGGCGGCACCACGGGGCCCTATCCGTACACCGGCGGCCTGCGCTTCGACGTCAACGCCGCCCAGGCTCGCGGCCAGCGCGCCAGCAACCTGGAGGTGCTGGACCAGACGACGGGCCAGTGGAACGAGCTCCAGCCGACCGCCACCTATCGCCTGTTCGTGCTGAGCTTCAACGCCACGGGTGGTGACGGCTACGCGACGCTGGCCAACGTGCCCGCCGAGCGCCGCTCCGACATCGGCGTGCTCGATGCCGACGTCCTCCAGACGTACATCGACCGTCAGGCCGAGCGCGAGCCCGGCACGAACCTGCCCGTCCTGCGCAAGGTGGATGCGTCGCTCTACAGCACGAAGTCGTTCGTCGAGTAGCGCGTCGAAGGGACACGCCCGCCTGGCATCAGCCGGAGAAACAGTTGTCCCGTGGCGGACATCGCATCCGCCACGGGATGTGCCCTCAAGGCGTCACTTCGAACGGTCGCTGCGGGTCCTGCGACCACTCCGTCATCGAGCCGTCGTACACCGCGACGTCGTCGCGGCCGAGCCGGGCGAGTTGAAGCGCCGCCACCGTGGCGGCGATGCCTCCGCGGCAGTGCATGACGGTTTTCTTCGCCGCGTCGAGCGCTCCGACCTTCTCGAAGAGGGGCTTCACGTCCGCGGGCTTCCGGTAGGCCCCCCGTCGCTGGGTCGATGAGGAGTCCGAAGAACACGTGCTCACTCGACGGGATGCGCCCGGCTCGCGCGTAGGTCTTTCGGCGCCCGTGGAACGTGTCGTCGTCGAGCACGTTGATGCGCGCGGCCTTGGGGGCGAGCTCCGCCACGAGTGGCGGTGTGTCACGCCGAGGCCACCACCGCCGAGCGCCGTCCCGCCCACCGTCCGCTACCCGGCAGTCCCTTCAGGCAGGCACCAACCGGTGAACGGTCACGAAAGGTGTTCTGGCCGTGCTTTTCGTGCTCGCACGGTTTCTTGCTGGCCTGCGACGTGGCCTTGCGAAGTGGAAGGGCCGCCGCGGTAGCGGGCATGCGGGCGGCCCCTGGCTCGCGGCGCCGTGGGTGTCCTCTGCATTCCGCGGGAGGCGTGCCCACGCTCCGGAAGAACCCTGTCGGGGCGTGAGCTCCCCGCCCCCGAGGAATCTCCATGAAGACATCCATTCCGTCGCAGATGAAGGCCGCCGCCATCGACCGCTTCGGTGGGCCGGAGGTGCTTGGCATGAAGACGGTGGCCGTTCCGGCCGTGGGCGCGGGAGAGGTGCTCATCCAGGTGGAGACCGCGGGCGTCGGCAGCTGGGACGCGGCGGAGCGCGAGGGGGAAATGGAGGCGCTCAAGCCCGGCAAATCATCCTTCCCGTATGTGCTGGGGACGGACGGGGCCGGCACCATCGTGGCGGTGGGCGAAGGCGTCACGTCCCGCAAGGTGGGCGACCGGGTGTACGGCTCCGGCTTCCTCAACGAGAAGGGCGGGTTCTTCGCCGAGTACGCGGTGGTGAAGGCCGATAATACGGCGCTCGTGCCTAAGGGCTTGAGCGCCGAACAGGCGGGCGTCCTGGCCACGGATGGAATCACGGCGCTTCAAGGCGTGCAGGACGCGCTGAACGTTCGTCAGGGCATGACGCTGCTGGTGTACGGCGCGAGCGGCGGCGTGGGCCATCTGGCGGTGCAGCTCGCCAGGCGACTGGGAGCGCGGGTCCTGGCGGTGGCCTCGGGGCCGGACGGCGTGGAGTTGGTGAAGCGCCTGGGGGCGGAGAAGGCGGTGGACGGGCGGGGTGGTGATGACGTGGCGAAGGCGATTCGGGACTTCGCGCCGGACGGGCTCGACGCGGCGCTGGTGCTCAGGGGCGGCGAGGGCAACGGCCCGGCGCTGCAGGCCGTGAAGAAGGGAGGTCACATCGCCTACCCGAATGGCGTCGAGCCGGAGCCACGGGCTCCCGAGGGTGTGAAGCTCACGGCCTACAATGGCGAGTCGAACGCTGACGTCCTCGCGCGCCTCAACCGGCTCATTGAAGCAGGGCCTTTCCATGTCGAAGTCTTCCAGGTGTATCGGCTGGACGACGCGGGCCGTGCGCTCGAAGCCGCGGGCAAGCACCATCTGGGCAAGCTGGCCCTGCGCATCCACTGAGCCACCGCGCGCTACACCTAGTGCGCTCGGGTGGGACTCGCGGCGACGCACGAGGACTGCCGGGCACCCACCTTTGGATGCCCGGCGTCACGCCTCGGGGTGTCCGCGGCTGTGCGGTGGGCTCAGCCCGCCAGCGCCGCGGTGATGTCGATGCCCTTGGTGATGGACTCGACCTTGATGTTCTTCCGCTTCGCGGCAGTGGCGAAGTCGAGCGTCCTCAGGTCCACCGACTGCACGGCGAGGCTGTCGTAGAAGCGGATGTTCAGGACCTTGTTCGTCAGGTCCTTGGCGACGGCCCATAGGGTGTAGTCGCAAAGCTCGTCCTTGTCCGGCTTCGCGTGCTTGCGGCTGGTTCCGTTCGGGATGTCCACCGTGTTGAGCAGGTGGAACGCGAGGGTGCAGGCCGCGGCCGCGTCTTCGGGCTGCTTGGCGGCTTGCCGGAGGTAGGCGATGCGGACGAAGCGCGAGGGCGGCGTCGAGTCGCCCGGCAGTCCGAGCATGCCGCTGCCGCAGCCATGGGGTTCGAACGTGGCGGAGCCGAGCGTCACCTGGTCGATGTCATACGCCGTCAGCTTCGCGTAGTTCTTGAGGTTCTCCAACTGGTCGGGGAAGGTCGGGTGGTTGGTCAGGACACCCACCGGATTGTCCTTACCTGTGTAGAGATTCACCTCTCCGTCGATGAACTCCACGACGAGGCTGTTGCCCTTCGCATCGTGGATGGGGAAGTGCAGCGGCGCGAGCTTCGACAGCCAATCGCTGTGCCAGATCTGGACCTCCTTGCGCACGAGGACGTCATACAACTCGTCCACGGTGGCGAAGTTGCCGAGCGCCCATGTCACGAAGAACTCCGGCGCCAGGGCCTTGGACGGATCGGTTGCAGTGGGGAAGTGGGAACCGGGCATCCACAGCGCGCCAGCGGACAGTCCCTCCGAGTTCATGCCATCCGCGATGACGGTGAGATCGAAGAGCGTGGAGGTGATGCCGACGAAGCCATACTTCGACTTCCACGAGAGGCCCTTCAGATTCACCATGGACGCGGGCGACTGGAACTCCTCTCCAGGTGCGTGGACCCTCAGCATGGGGTTGAGCGGCTTACCGAATTCCATGCTGCGGCCAACGACGACGGACGAGTCCTTGGCGACGACGATGAAGTCAGTGCACATGCGGCGGGCTCCTTGGGGAGGTGTCGGTGTTTGCCCGAGCCAAAGCACTCCGCGTGCCATGTGCTGTGCGCGCGGTGCCACCGTGTTTCCCGCTGGTTGGCGCGCGCAGCCACTCAGCGGCGCGTCCGCTGACGCGTTCCGCGGGGGGCGTGACGTGTCAGGAATCCTCGTCATGGTGGGTTCGTACGACGGCAGCGGGAATCCGCTGCCCGGCTCCATTCAGGCCCGGGGGACGGCGGAGGCGCCCATCCGCTTCGGCCCCGACGATGCAACGGCGACCAAGGGCCATTGGGCGGGCTTCCAGTTCAGCAGGGATGCCGACTCCACGCTGGAGCACATCACCATCACCGCCTTCACCGAGGCCTCCCGCCAGAACGTCTTCGCCAGCAACGACGTTGGCACGCAGTGCAACAACCCGTAGGCCCCGCTGGACTGGGAAGGGGCCCCGCCGCCGCTGGAGCCGGGCGGAGGGGCCCGCCCGAGGTTAGAATCCGCGGATGAACTCCAGCCCATCCAGCCGGTCGTCCGTCGTCGTGGCGGAGCTGGGGCCCACGAACACGGGGAAGACCCACCGAGCCATCGAGCGCATGCTCGAGCACGGTTCGGGCATCATGGGGTTGCCGCTCCGCCTGCTCGCCCGTGAAGTCTATGACCGGGTGACCGCTCGGGTGGGTGAGGGCCGCGTGGCGCTGATGACGGGGGAGGAGAAGCGCGTGCCCCCGCGCCCCGACTACTGGATTTGCACCGTCGAGGCGATGCCGACCGACAAGTCCGTCGACTTCCTCGCGGTGGATGAAATCCAGCTGGCTGCTCACCGTGAACGCGGACATGTCTTCACGGATCGGCTTCTCCATGCCCGGGGACGCAAGGAGACCTGGTTCCTGGGCGCGGACACGATGCGGCCCATGGTCCAGACGCTCATCCCCCATGCGTCGGTGAAGCGCGCCACCCGTCTGTCGCAGCTTCGGTATGCGGGGCATCGCTCCCTGAAGAGCCTCCCGCCTCGGTCGGCGGTGGTCGCGTTCTCCGCGGACCGCGTCTACGAGCTGGCCGAGTCGCTGCGGCGCCTCCGAGGCGGCGTGGCCGTGGTCCTGGGCGCGCTGTCTCCCCGGACGCGCAACGCCCAGGTGGCGATGTACCAGTCTGGAGAGGTGCAGTACCTGGTGGCCACGGATGCCATTGGCATGGGGCTGAACCTGGACCTCAACCATGTGGCCTTCGCCGCGCTGTCCAAGTTCGACGGCGCTGACCAGCGGGAGCTCTACCCGGACGAATTGGCACAGATCGCGGGCCGTGCCGGCCGCCACTTGAACGACGGGAGTTTCGGCACGCTGAACACGTTGCCGGAGCTGCCGCCGCGGGTGGTCTCCGCCATCGAGACGCACCGCTTCCCGGCGGTCCGGAGCCTCATCTGGCGCAATGCCTCGCTCGACTTCGCGAGCCCGGAGGCCCTGCTGGATTCACTGGCGCGCGCGCCGGGCCACAGTGCCTTCATCCGGGTGGAGCGCGCGGATGACTTCGATGCGCTGAAGGACCTCTCGCGTGTTCCAGCCATCCAGGACCTGGCCACCGGGCCGGCCATGGTGGAGCTGCTGTGGCAGGTCTGCCAGATACCCGACTTCCGCAAGGGGCTCTTCGGCCAGCATGTCGCGTTGCTGCGTGAGACGTTCCTGCAACTCACCGCCGGGGACGGAAAGCTGGACGCCGTCTGGCTGAACAAGCAGGTGGCGCCGCTCGACGACGTGTCCGGAGACATCCACACGCTGATGGACCGGCTGGCGGCCATCCGCATCTGGACGTACATCAGTCATCGGCCGGGCTGGCTGCATGAGGCGGAGCACTGGCAGGAGCGGACCCGCGGCATCGAGGATGCGCTGGGGGACGCGCTCCATGAACGGCTCGTCGAGCGCTTCGTGCAGCGTGCCGCGAGGCGCAGCACGCGTCGCTTTGTGAAGGCCACCGCGCGGCCGTCATCCGGTTCGGCCAGTCCCTTCGCCAAGCTGGGGCAGATGCTGGAGGTGATGCCGGGCGCCGAGGGCTTCGCGATAACGGAGGAGCAGTTCGTCCAGCGGGTGGTGGACGCGAGCCATGACGCCTTCCAGGTGGATGCGACTGGCGCCATCTCCTTCGAAGGCGAGCCCCTGGCACGCCTCGTTCGCGGGACGGACCGCCGCTCCCCTTTGCTGGCACTGGCGGAGCCGGAGGTCTGGACGGGCGGCGCGCGGCAGCGGCTGGAGCGGCGTCTGCTGGCGCTGGCTCGGGACCTCGTCACCGAGGCCATGGGCGGCTTTCCCGCTGAGTCCTTCTCCGGAGCGGGGCGGAACGCGGCGGCGCGTGGGCTCGCGTATCGCCTGTCCGAAGGGCTGGGCGTGATTACGCAGGGCGAGGCGCATGAGCAGTGGCGGCTGTTGGATGAGGAGGCTCGTGCGCGCATGAAGGAGCAAGGCGTCTGCGAAGGACACCGCTTCGTCTACGCCGCCGAGGCCCTCAGCCCGCATGCGCTGGAGCGGCGCTGCATGCTGACGTCGCTGTTCCTCCAGCGGCCATGCCCCACCGGGGTGCCACGAGAACCCGTGCTTCAACTCTCCGAGTTGGACCGCCGGGACGCACGTGCCTATGGGTACGAGGTGCTCGGGAGCGTGGTTCTGCGCATCGACATCGTCGAGCGGCTGTGCGAGGCCCTGCGCCACCCGCACGGGGGCCGGCAGGTGCAGGCGCTCATGCAGGAGCTCCGCTTGGAGGGTGGTATCCGGGCTCGGGTGCTGCGCGAGCTGGGAGGCGCCACTGGAAGCCCTCCGCCGCGTCGGCGCCGTCGCCGACGTGGCGGCTCCGCGCAAGTGTCCGGCACGAGCGCCGCTCACCCAGGTTCGCCTCGGAGCGGGGCCTCGGAGCGGGAGCGACGGCGGCCCCGGGAGGGTGCGGTCCGGAATGCCACGGAGATTCGAGACGAACCCTCGGAGTCATGAGGCGCTGGCGCACCCGTCTGCGTCGGAGCTCCTCGCCTGAAGGGACGGCTCGCGCAGGTGCTCGGCGACTGGACGTCCGCCGAGCCGGGAGTGAGTCTCTACTACCCGCCCCCGCCAGCCTTCGAGCGCTGGTGGCGCTCAGTTCGCTTCGTGCCCGTGCGGCTTGTTTCGCTTCGAGGGCATGAACGTCAGGGTGGCCGCGTTGGCGCCAGTTCCAGCGGGCACGAAGACGTCAATGAAGTTCCCCGTCTTCCCGCTGAAGCGCAACACCGTGGCCGGGAGGAAGTCCGGGATGTACAGGTTGCCGTCGGGACCGAACTCCATGTCCACGAAATCAGTCAGGCCACCGCTCCCCGATTCGACGAAGACGTCGATGAAGGCGCCCGTCTTGGCGTTGAAGCGCAGGACGTCATCTCCGGCCGTGGTGCCAACGTAGAGCTTGTGGTTCTTGCCAATGGCAATCGTCACCGCGTCGATGTCCGGGATGAAGATGGCACCGGGCTGTCCGGCCGCGGGGAAGGGCGCGCCATTCTCGTCGTAGCGCACCACGTTGTTGCCGATGATGCTGACGACGAACAGGTTCCCCTTCTTGTCGAACGCCATCTTCTGGGGAACGAGCAGTCCGCCGCCCGAAGCGAACACGTCGATGAAGGCGCCTGTCGTCCCGTCGTAGCGCAGCACGCTGTTGGTGCCGCCAAAGCTGTCGGCGACATACAGGTTGCCATCAGGACCGAAGATGAGGCCGCCGGGGAAGCCCAGCCCGCCACTGCCCACGGGCACGAAGATGTCGATGAAGGCGCCCGTCTTCCCGTTGAAGCGCAGCACCTCCCTGCTGGCGAAGCTGGCGATGTAGAGGTTGCCGTCAGGGCCGTAGACGAGCTCCTGCGGGTTGTTGAGTCCGGCGGCGCCAGGCGGGATGAAGACGCCCACGAAGGCTCCCGTCTTCCCGTCGTAGCGCAGCACGCTGCTGTTCACGTTGTTGCTGACCAGCAGGTCGCCTACCTTCTTCTTCCGGACCTTCACCTTCACCGAATCCAGGCCCCACTGTTCGTTGGCCTCGCCTCGAGGCGGGTCCGCGAAGCGGAGTGTCAGCCGGTCTCCGGTGTGCCTGAAAGTGAAGGACAGGGGATAGATGGCATCCCCGCGGCTGCCGTAGCCGGACTCGTCGCGGTACCCGAGCTTGCCCTTCATCGATGCGCCGGTGAGGCCCGGGTAGCTGCCTTGGAGGTAGGGCTTCGGGTACGACTGTCTGTAGCGTGCGTCGAACGGCGCGTCGTCATTGGAGAAGGTGGCATCCAGCAGGACGGGACCGCCGTCCACGCTCGCGACCCAACGGTCGGGCCCCTTCGTCGTGTCGTTACCGTCCCACGACTTGAGGACGAACAGCTCCAGTTGGACCTCGACCTCGTCATGGTCCGGCAGGTCGGCCAGGCTGAGCGTGACTTCCTGCTCGTTGAAGGGCCCCAGGAACTTTCGCTCTCCCTTCGGCGTCCGGGACACGGTGCGGTGGCTCCACTCGGGGCCCGCCCCTTCTCCGAAGTTCTCTGAATAGACTTTCTTCTCCGGGGCCTTCCACTGCGCTTCGACGCTTTCCTGTTCGACGGACTCCGACTCCGCCTGCTCCCCGAAGCTGTCTGCCTGCTCGTCGGGTCCTCCCATGCACCCAACCAACCACCACGCCGCGAGTGCTGCACAACCCAGCCGCCAACCCTTCATGAGCTGCCTCCCCTTTGACGCGAGCCCAGGGTGAGGACACGGAGGGAGGGCTGCCATTGACTGGGAGGGTTCCACGCGTCCGTGCACAGGACGCTTCAATGCCCGGCAATCCGGAGCCGGAGCTCCGGGATGGGCCGCTTCATGCGCGGGGAGGGCCAGACAGGGGCTCGGGCGCCGGGCCTGGCGACAAGCTTCAATGCGCTGGCATGGATGCCAATGCTCAGTCTCTCGCCGAGGCGGTCTTGGTGCTCCGGCCCCGGCTCATGCGGCTCTTGGCGAGCTTCTGGAAGGAGCGGGCATCGGAGTCGTTGGGGCCGGACATGGCGCGATAGAGGGCTTGCGCCGCATCGGCAGGCCGAACGCCTCCGCCAGACGTGCGCGGGCATAGCGAATGCCTGGAGTCAGCTCTGCGGGGGGCTGGGTGGACGTCGCCGCGTTTGTCTAACGCCGCGCGGACACGAGCAACATCATGGGGCGCTCCCGCTCCTCGGCCAATTCCGGCTGGGCGGAGAGCTGCGCCTCGGTCGGACCCCATTCGTTGACCTGGCGCAGACTGAAACCGGTGTGAATCAGGGCGTTCAACAAGGTGCCCAGCGTGCGGTGGTACTTGATGACGCCCTTGGCGAGCCAGTCCGTGGTGCGGGGCCCCTCGGCCTGGTAGCCATTGAGGGGCCATGTCTTCTGGCCTTGTTCATCCACCCGCCAGCCCGGGTGGGTGGGAGCCATGTAGATGGGATGTTCGATGGAGAAGACCAGCGCGCCACCCGGAACCAGGGTGGCGTGCACCTTCGCGAGCAGGCACGGCAGGTCTTCGATGTAGTGAAAGGCCAGGGAGCTGTAGACGAGGTCGAAGCTGGCTCGAGGAAGTTCCACCGTCTCCAGGTCTGCCTGGGTGTAGACGATGTCGCGGGTGGACGTCAGCTGCCGGGCCCGTTCCAGCATTCGCGCCGAGACGTCGAGCCCGTGAACCTGCAGTGCCCCTTGTTCCCGGGCCCACCGGCTGAACCAGCCGTAGCCGCAGCCGAGGTCCATCACCCGGAGGCCCCGCAGCACGGGCAGCATCGCCCGCAGCGCGGGCCATTCCGGTGCACCTGCGAGCCCTTCCATCGAGCGCCGCAGCTGGCTGTAGCCTTCGAAGAAGCCGGGGTCGTCGTAGATGTTCTGCGCCATGCTGGCTTTTGAGCACCCTTGGCGCGGGCCTGCAACCGGTGCGCTCCCATCCGTCACGGCGCGGACGTCACGGGACGCGGCTCAGTCATCGAGCGTTCCCGCCTGGAGCGCGATGCGGGCCGTGCCCGCCATGTTCTCCGCCAGCGCCTGCACCGAGCCCGACACCTTCTGAGTCTCCTCGACGGTGCGCAGCGTGTGCCGCATCTGGGCGGACAGGTCTTGAATGGCCTGGGCAATCTGGGAGGTGCCCGTGTCCTGCTGCGCCACCGCCGCGGAAATCTGCCGCACGCTGGTGCCGGTGTCGTCGATGATGCCCGTGAGTCGCTGGAGCTGGGTGCCGGAGACGCGCACCGCGTCCAGGCTCGCCTTCACTCGCTGCTCTCCTTGTTCACTCATCTTCGCGGCCTCACGCATGCTCAGGCTCACGCCGTCGAGCACCTCGCGGATGCGATGGGTCGCCAGAATGGACTGGTCGGCGAGGCTGCGGACCTCTCGCGACACGACGCCAAAGCCCCGGCCGTGTTCCCCGCTGCGCGCGGCCTCGATGGCGGCGTTGATGGCCAGCATGTTGGACTGGTCCGCAAGCCCCTTCACGGTGTTCACGATGCTGGAGATTTCGCGGGTGCGTGCGTCCAGCGCGAGGATGCGGCTCGACATCTCGGAGACCTCCTGGCGGATGGCTTCCAGGTTGGTGAGCGTGCGGGTGATGGCCGCGCCGCCATCGCGCCCCGCCTCCTCGGCGGTTTCGATGGAGCCCGCGAGCCGCCGCGCCTTGTCCGCCGTCACCAGGGAGCCCTGCCGGATTTCCTGGACCGTCTGCTCCGCCTCGCGGAGCGCCGCGGCCTGCCGGCTGACACCCGCCGTCTGCACCTCACTGGACGTGCGCAGTTGTTGCGCCACCGCGGCCAGCTCGCCAGCGCCGCTCCCCATGTCCTGGGCGAGCCGCTTCACTTCATGACGACGCTCCTCGAGCTGGCGCGTGTGCGACGCGAGCGCGCGCACCACCAACACCGAGCGGCGCACGACGATGCCCACCAACGAGAGCGTGAGCGCCAGGAAGCCCCAGTGCATGAGCGAGTCCGTGGCCTCCACCAGTCCGAACACCGGCAGCGTGGTGTGGATGACGACACCGAAGAACACGCCCAGGCCAATGGAGAAGATTCGCGCGTCGGGGTTGCCCCGCCACGCCGAGATGCCCGCGACGATGACGCACCCGAGCAGGCAAGGCACCGAGTAGAGGACGAAGATGCCAAGGTTCCGCTGCGCCATGCCCAGGTCGGCCATCACGATGATGACTTGAAGGGAGGCCGGCACGCACGCGGCCCAGGCACTCAAGCGGAACCAGCGCATCCGGTTCTCCAGGACGCTATCGGAGATGAACCAGGCGAGCGCGGGCAGGATGCAGTGCGAGCCCACCAGCGTGAGCTGGCTCCCCAGCAGATAGCCGCCCCAGAGCGCGGGAATCAGGCCGCTCGTGCCCAGAAGCAGGGCCGCCGAGCCGCTCGTGAAGATGACGAGCGGTAGGAGCATCTGCGTCTGGCGCCGTACCAGGGCACCCAAGGCGGCGGCACTGGCGATGGTGAGCAGCAGCATGCCCATGACGAAGGGTGCCAGCCCCGTGCGCGTCACCGTCGCGAGCAGTTGATGGTGTGCCCCCACCCGGGCCGCGCCTCCCACGCCGATGATTGGACCGCTGCCCTGGATTCGCAGCAGCAGGCGCGCGCCTTCCACCGCGGGGGGCAGGGGAACGAGCCGCCACGCGAGGTTGTCCGTCACCTCCGTACCCGAGGGATTGAGCCGCCCGCTCGAATGGACGCGGTGGCCGTTGACGTAGACCTCGAAGGCATTGGCTACCGTGCCCAGGTAGAGCGCGGGCTCCAGCCACTGCCCCTGCGGGACGGGGATGCTCAGCCAGAGGAAGGTGTTCGCTCCCCGGCCCGGCGGCTCGCGGAGGGCCGCCACGGGCTGCCACGCCTGCTCATCCCCTGACTCCAGTGCCCAGGCTGGTACATCGGCGGGGCCCGGCGGTGAGTCTCCCCAGCGGTATCGCCAGCCCTGATTCAAGTCGATGCTGGGCCGTCCTGTGTCCGCCCACGCGGAGGTGGAGAGTATCAGGAGGAACGGCAGCACCCAGCACCACGACGTGCGTCGTGAAGACATGCATGCGCCGGCAGGTGAAACAGGTGAAACACCGGGGACTGCGTGAATCGCCGGCGCGTGAGTCGGAATGCGGATGTGACGCATGGATGCGTCCATCCTCAGGTGCGGGAGACGCCCCTGTAAAATGGGTCTGCTTCACCCCGCCTGGCCGCTCGAACTCTGCCCGTATGTGTTTCATCGACAGGCGGTGAGACTTGGGTCCGGGATTGCCTGTTTTTTGTGTTTCACGGGCTTCGTCAGCAAGGCAAAGTTCCGTGGGGATGCCGGACGGCGCGGCGCGTGTATCACTGCGCCGCCCGGCTGGGAGCCCTGGGGCCGCGAAGACTCAGCGCGAGCCGCGCTTGACGCGGCCCACCGACCATTCAATGAGCTTCCGGGCCTGACGGTGAAGGGCCGTCTGTTTGAGGGCGCCGTTGAGCTGATCGGCGAGCTGGTGTCGCAGGGGCGGGGTGGCGATGTGCTCTTCCAGTTCCCGGATGCGCTGGGCCTGCTCCTGGAGTTTCCGCTCGTCCGCGGAGACGCGCTGTTCCAGTTCGTGGAGGCGTTGGGCCTGGGCCGGGTTCGACGTCTCGTTGATGAGGTGTCGAACCGGAGGCGGCGAAGGCCGGCGGGCGATGAGGTCGGCATTGTCACCCTTGCGGAGAACGAAGTTCAGCGTGTTCCGGGTGAGGGCCTTGGGTACGCGAGCGCCGCTCTTCTCCACGTATAGACGCAGCACCTCTTCGTCGAGTGTGACGGGGAACATGTCGAGCACTTCTGGCTCGAAGCCCGTCCCCACCAGCAAGGGGTCGATGTTCCCCAGCGCCAGCTCGAGCTCATGGTGGCTGACGCCCAGGCCCCATCGGGTCAGCAGCATGGGGGCGTCTTCGGCGGACGCCTGGGCCATCGAATCTCGGAAGTTCTCGCGGGGGGAACGTGAGGCATACGGCCACCCGAGTTCAGGCGGCAGGAAGTGGAAGAACGGCATCAGGGACGTGTGCGCGTCGAAGTACACGAGCCGGTTGGGCGTATCCACGACGACGAGCAGTCCTCCGGGACGCAGCAGGTCCCATCCGGTGCGGAGCGTCTCCAGTCGCTCGGCGGGCGTCTGATGTTCGAGCACCGCGTACAGTACGAAGATGTCGGCGCCCCCGGGGTTCTCCTGCCTCAGCTGTTCCAGCAACTTCGCGGGCTCCACGACGCGCGTGTCGACGTTGCGCAATCCCAGGGCCTTCATGCGGCTTTGGGCCGCGCGCACGGAGGGCGCGTGGATGTCGTATCCCGTGACGTGGCGGGCAACCTGGGCAAAGGCCGCCGTGCTGGAGCCCGTGCCACAGCCCAGCTCGACGACGTTCGCCTTGCCCAGCTTCGTGTATCGCGCGAGCCAGGGCAGTACGTGGTCGACGCACCGGTTGTAGCGGCCATCCACATGGTCCGCGATGTCCGACTGGCCCGCCGGCGTCTTCAGGAAGCCCACATCGAAGTCCGCGAAGTAGGATTGCAGCAGGGCCTCGCGCACGTTCGCCAGGAGCGTGGGGTCCTCCATCCTGTAAGCCTCGAAGCCCGTCGCCATGCCTCAGTCTCCTCGCGGTTGGTGGTGGAGCGAACTGCGGGCACGGAAGGTACCAACCGAGGCCGCTCCGAGCGAGCAAGGGCGCGTGCGAATGGTGGCTTAATGGCGAAGCGGCGTGCCGGTGCTGGGGCGGATGTTCTGATTCACGCGGAAAAGGTTGGTCGGGTCATAGCGGTCCTTTACTTCCACCAGCCTTGCGTAGTTGTCTTGGTACGTCGCCTGTACGCGTTCCTGGCCCTCGTCCATGAGGAAGTTCACGTAGGCGCCGCCCGCGGAGTAGGGATGCAGGGCTTCCCAATACTCCTTCGTCCAGGTGGTGATGTCCCCGGCCTTGTCAGGAGATGGGTCCACTCCGACGATGACCTCCGCCCACCGCGCGTCCCGGAAGCTGAAGGCGGTGTCGCCTGGTGCCGCCCGGTGTGCCGCTCCGTCGATGGGATAGAGGTGCATGGTGGAGTGCATCGTGGGCAGGCGGTGGGCGAACGCCACGTGCCGGGAGATGGCTTCGTCCCCCAGCTCCCGCACGAAGTCCGCGCGCCAGTACCATTGGAGGCCCGGCGGATAGAGCGCATCGAACATGCTCTGCAGCGCGGGGTAGGGCATGGTCTGCACGCCGTCGAGCGCGGGGGCCATGGCGCGCACGGGCGCGAAGAGCGTGTCGGCTTGAGCCGGGTCTCCGGTGTAGCACCACACCACCGCGCACATCTTCTGCAAGTGCAGGTGGGGCGGGAAGGGCGCCGCGGGCGGGACGACCATGAAGGCGAAGAAGCCGGTGAGTGTCTCGGGCGCGGTGGGGATGAACTCGCGGTACCACCGCATCACCTCCTCGGCGCGTTCCAGGGGCCAGAGCGTCGGACCTCCCAGGATGGTGTCCACCGGGTGGGCCTGGAAGAGGAAGGACGTGACGACGCCGAAGTTGCCGCCGCCGCCGCGCACGGCCCAGAACAGGTCCGGGTGCTGCTCGGCGTTCGCGGTGACGAAGCGCCCGTCCGCCAGCACCATGTCCACGGCGAGCAGGCTGTCGATGGTGAGGCCGTAGCGGCGTGAGAGGTGGCCCAGGCCGCCACCCAGGGTGAGGCCACCCACGCCCGTGGTGGAGATGATTCCCGAGGGAACGGCGAGCCCGAACGCGTGCGTGGCATGGTCCACTTCGCCCCAGACGCTTCCTCCCGCGACACGCACGGTGCCCGATTCGGGGGCGACCCGGACGCCGCGCATGAGCGACAGGTCGACGACGAGCCCCCCGTCGCAGGTGCCCAGGCCAGCACCGTTGTGCCCACCCCCACGGACCGCGAGCATGAGGCCCTGCTCTCGTGCGAACTCCACCGCCGCGAGGACGTCCGCCACGTCGGCGCATCGGGCAATCAACGACGGCCGCTTGTGAATCATGGCGTTGTAGACGCGGCAGTGCTCCTCGTAGTCCGCGTCCCCGGGGCGCACGAGCCGACCGCGCAAGCGGGCCCGTAGCTGCTCGACCCGGCCTGGAGGCAGCCCGGGCGGCCGTCCTTCGCCTGTTCGCGCAGGCTCACTTCGAGGGTCCAGGGGCATGGCTTTCTCCTCCGTGGGGCCGTGATGGGAGAGGCCCCCTACAGCCAAGCTAGGGACGGTCGGCGAGCGCGAAGGCGCGTTCACGGCAGGTGGGCGGGAGGGGGCGCCCAGGCACGTGTTGGCGGAGGGACGAGGACGTGGCGCTTGGCAGGCCCGATAGGGGAGAGGGGGCAGACCAGGAGCTTCGTCTTCCTTCGTAGCCACAGGGTTTGAGTTCGAGGTCTGGGGGGCCCGGCTCCCGGATGGTTGTCTGGTGATGGCTATGTCCAGAGCGGCAGCGCGGGATGGAGATTGTCAATCCAAGGGCAAGTCGCCGTGCCATGCTGGCTTGAACGGGAGGGTGCTGCCATCATGGGCATGAGGGGGATTCAGCGGCTTGCGGGTGTCATCCTGGCCGCGGTGTTGTCCATGGGGGCTGCGGAGAGACCTCGGGCTGCCATTGTCGGAACAGTCTTTGATTCCGAATGGGAACACCCTCTTCCAGGCGTCAGCGTGACGGCAAGTTCATCTACGGCGCCGGGAGAGATACGGACGGAGACGGATGCCGCTGGCGCCTATCGCTTGGATGGAGTTCCGCCTGGGACCTATTCGATTCGGTTCGAGCAGGAGAAGTATACGGCCCATTCTCAGGAGCGCTTGGAGGTCGCTGAGGGCTCGACCCTGCGTGTCGATGTCGGGCTGAGTGAAAAAGCGCCCACCTTCCACGTGCGCTGCGGGGGAATCTCCAGCGATCTGGCTCACACCCCCAGGTCATATACCGCACCGCGTGTGGTTGTAGGCCTGCCGGTGGGCAGGCCGCGAGGCGGGAGCGGAGGACTGCGCGCCGCGGAGAGTCTTGCTGAACTCAGTCCTGTCACGCTGCTTGACGCATCTGGCTTCGCCATCCGGGGAGCCTCTGCATCCGAGAACGGCTATCTGCTGGAGGGCTTCTCCACCCGAGATGCCGTCACGGGATTGAACCTGGTGCCCCTCAGCATGGAGTTCGTTTCCCTCGTGACGGTGCATGCGGGAGGCTCCATGCCGGACCAGGGACGTGCGAACGGTGGTGTCATCGAGGCTTGATTGCCGACAGGGTGCACCCGCATCTCCGGCTCCGCCTTTGCTTCCTGGACCCCAGGCGGGCTGGAGGGGCCGCGTGAATCCATTCCGAACGCGGGTTCGGTGGGCACCAGCCGGAATGGGCTCAAGAACCTGGGAGACTTCGGCATAACCCTGGGCGGTCCGCTCGTGCGGAATCGTCTCTCGTTCTTCGCGGGCGTTGTGCCGACGCTCAGTCGCAACGGGCGGCGCGATGACCTGACGGACCACCGTGGAATCCAGGCGGTGGGCCGGCTGACGTACCATGTCGCTCCTGGTCATGATGCGTCACTGCTCGTCCTCGCCACGCCTTCGTTGGTACGAGGGACGGATACTGCCGACCGACCTTGGGAGTTCGACAGTGAGACGGTCCTGGGGATGTTCGATTACAACGGCATGTTCCTGGACAATCATCTGCTCCTTTCCTTCAAGGCGGGATGGCTGAATCACAAAGCCGTCAGCCGCGTATCGACTGGCGATGCGCGGCGAGCGCAGCGCCGCTTTCACGCGAAGACCGAGGGATATTACTTGCTGCACGCCGTGGGGACTCACGTGTTCAAGGCGAGTATTGACGCGGAGCACTCCATGCACGACTCGGTACATCCGGTCGCATCCCGTGCGGCAAGCACAGTCTTGGGGGGATTCGTGCAGGACACATGGACCGTGAGTCACTTGCTCACGCTTCAAGGCGGCGCTCGCTATGATGTGCAGTCCCTGAGGGAGGGGTTGGATGGGCGCCGGGCGCTCACGGCCTACCTGCTCTCACCGCGGGCTGGCGTGGTCATCAATCCACGGACGATGTATCACTCGCAGCTCTTCGCATCCTTCGCGAAGTACCACGACCTGGTGCCGCTCGGGCTCATGGATGCAGAATCGGGCCAAGGTGTCACCTTCGATCCCAACCTCGTCCCGACGTCCTCCCGTGAGGTCATCGTGGGGGCTTCGCATGAGTTTCGTCCAACGCAAAACGGAAATCTCTGGTTCCAGTTGGCTGCGCACTATGCCCGGCGTCGGCTTGATACCACACTGGCGTCCGTCGACGGCCCAGACGATGAGGGTGTGCTGATTGGCAATCCGGGTATCGGGCTCGCAGCGGCGCTTCCGAAAGCTGTTCGTACTTATGATGCCGTGACGGTGTCGGTACAGCCGAAATTCTATTGGGTGCGCACCCAATTCAGCTACACATGGTCGAGATTGTACGGAAACCAGACCGAGCCACTCGGCGCCGATGCAGGGCGCCCCTTGGTTCGACAGCAATTGCTTCCGGCGGACCGCGCTCATTCCATCAAGGCCACCGGTACCCGTGGTTTCGAGTTGGCTCGTAAGCTTCACCTGCTCACAGGGGTTTCCTACCAGGGCGCATCTGGAACGCCACGGGATGACTTGGGGACCCGGAATCGTTGGGTCCACGTCCTCGATGCCCACGTGGACTTGAAGTATCAAGTGTCGAGATTCGAGTCGGTGTCGTTCGAGCTTGATGCACTCAACCTGTTGAATACGCAGCCGGGGGCGTGGTTGGGAGAGGGGCGCTCGGTGGAGTCTGACGGGGTGCCCCCCTTGTATGTCCTGCCGCCGCTACAGGTGCGGTTCGGAGTGCGCTACTCGTTCTGACGTCGCTGCCCTGTCCGCCCATGCGCGTAGGCTGAATGTCGATAGAGGTGTCCTCGATGAGCGCGCCCGCCGTGCCGTTCGTCAGTCCGGTGACGTCGTACGTCGTGGTGGCTCCCGTTCCGATTGAGGTCCACAGGCCAGTGGGAGCGCCAGGGCGCCCACGACCAACCACCCTAGAGAAGGCGAAAGCAGTAAAACGAGTAATGCCCAGTGTCGGTTCCGCCACGGGCTCATGTGCTGGGCGAAGGGGATTGTGCCGGGGCCGTGCCCCGGGTGATGAATCCGGAATGCGCCTGCGTTCGTGGTGGTGGGTCCTGGTCCTGCTCACGGTGTCCTGCGTGGGGCGGCGCTCCTCGTCCGAGGTCCCTGGGGTGCGAGACGCTCGGTCCGAACTCTTCCGGGCCCGCGGTGACGCGGCCATCGAGACGAAGCAATGGGCCCTGGCGGCTGGCTACTTCGCGTCCGCGAGACACACGGAAGACTCACCCACGGCGCGCTGGGGACAGGTGTGGGCGGAGAAGCGTGCCTCGTCGCTCGAGTGGGCAAAGCAGTTCGAGGGTTCCGTGCTGGCGCTGGCCTTCTCACCAGACGGCAGGCTGCTGGCATCGGGAGGATATGACGCGGTCGTGCGCGTCTGGGACGTGGAGGCCGGAACGCAGGTGGCGGAGCTGAAGGGCCACGAAGCCGAGCTCCATGCCGTCGCGTTCTCTCCCGATGGCCGGTGGCTGGCCGCCGCGGGCAGGCCCGGCGCGCTCTGGCTCTGGGACTGGAAGCAGGGGCGCAGGGTGGCCTTGCTGTCCGGGCACGCGGATGTCGTGCGGGGCGTGGCCTTCTCCCCGGATGGTGAGTGGCTGGCGAGTGGTGGACTGGACCGGACGATTCGTGTCTGGCGTATCCGTGATGGCGCGGAGGTGCTGCGGTTCACGCATGACGACATCGTCATCGCGGTGGCCTTCTCCCCCGACGGAGGACGGCTCGTGTCGTCGAGCATGGACCGGACCGCGCGGGTGTGGGACCTGATGGCGCGTCGCGAGCTGCACCGGCTGACGGGACACGGGGACAATGTGGAGTCCTGTGCGTTCTCCGCGGATGGCGAGCGGGTGATGACCGCGTCCGCGGACCGAGCCATCCGTCTCTGGGATGCCCGGACCGGTGCCCTGCTGGACGTGCAGCGCAACACAGGGGCGCTTTCGGCCGTGGCCATCGATGCTGGTTTCCAGCAACTCGTGCAGGCGGGGTGGGAGGGGCGCGTGCAGCGCGTGGATGTGCGCGGCGGTGGCGAGGTCCTGGAGCGGCTGGATGCACACCGGACCTTCGTGATGGCCGTGGCCCTGTCACCGGACGGACGCACGTTCGCGTCCGGTGGCATGGACGGCGTCCTCAAGGTCTGGTCACGGTCCGAGGTACCTCCGGACGTCCTGCTGCGGGAGTTGCCCGCCTGGCCTGAGGTGCTGGCCTCCGTGGGGCCAGACGCCTTTGTGTCGGGTGGGGAGGACGGTCTGCGGAGTTGGTCGGTCTCGTCCAGCGGCGAACTCCACTCCCGCCTGGAGGCACCGGACGCCGTGGGGGCCGTGGCCGTGAGCGCGGACCGGCGGTTGCTCGCGGTGGGAACGTTGAAGGGGGAGGTGCGCGTGCGAGACGTCCGGTCCGGAAATCAGCTGATGGTGATTCCGGCCGCGCGCGAATCCATCCGGGCGTTGGCCTTCAGCCCAGACGGCGCATTGCTCGCCGCGGGGGTGGCGCAGGACGTCGTGCTGTGGGCTGTCCCCTCCGCGACCCAGGTGGCCCGGCTGACAGGGCACACCGGGAAGGTGTGGGCATTGGCATTCGATGCCACGGGGCAAAGGCTGGCTTCGGGCGCAGCGGACCACACGGTGCGGATCTGGGACGTGGCGCGAGGCGCGGTGATTCGCGTCCTGGAGGCGGGTGACCGGGTCCGCGCCGTCACGTTCCTGGCGTCCGGGGAGTTGCTGACCGCGGGAATGCGCCAGCCCATCCGGCTCTGGAGCCCAGATGACGGCCGCGTGCTGACGTCGATGGATGCGCGCACGGTAGGCGTCTTGTCGCTCGCGGTGGCGCCTCAGGGGGCGTTCGTGGCGTCCGGCGGAATGGGAGGAGAGATGAAGGTCTGGCGGCTTCCCGACGGGGCGCTCATGGGGGAGGTGCCCGGGCTGCAGGGGTTCGTCTCCGCCGTGGCCTTCTCTTCCGATGGCGCGTGGCTGGCGGCAGCGGCTTCCGACCGGACGTTCCACCTGCTGAGCTTCGATGCCTTCGCACACCCGCCGCCCGTGGAGCCGGACCTGACGCGGATTCTGCGGCGCCATGGGCTGGCCTGGGATGACTTGCGGGGCGTGTTCACCCTCCACTGACACTGATTGAAGTAATCGCCCGTGGGCTTGAAAGGCATCGCCGACAACAGCGGCGGGGCGTCTGGATTTGACGCCCAGGCCGCTGAAGCGTCACGGAGTGGCTACCACTTCTCGATGGAGGTGACAGACAGCGGGTAGTAGGGCCCCACGAAGTTGCCGTCGGACGTGCAGGGACGCTCCGTGATGTCCAGCAGGCTGGCGGCGTAGTAGCCCCAGGTGGAGCCGTTGCCCTTCTCGTAGAACTCGTGGCCGTTGGGGAGCACGACCTTCCAGACGAAGTCGAAGTGCTCGTACCACTTGGGCGAGGTGCGATTGGAGATGATGCTCGTCACCGTGGTGCTCCACGTGTACGGCGCGGACGCGGAGACTTCGATGGTTTGCGTGTTCTCCCAGTCGAACGGCACGAAGCTGTTGAGGCCGCCCCAGCCGTGGATGAGATAGACAGAGGTGCCCCACGGCAGGGAGTAATTCCGGTAGTTCAGCTCGAGTTGGGCCTCGTAGGCGCTAGCGTAGACACAGGCGTGGAGCACCGCGCGGCCCTGGACCCACGTCTCAGAGGCGAGCGCGGTCGAGGACATGAAGAACACAAGGAGGGTGAGCACTTTTCGCGAGAAAAAGGTCATGGTGGATAATCTGGGTTGATAGTGAATTCGACGACTCCTGTCTTTACCATGATGACAGGCCTAGGTACACGGTATGGCCATAGCGCATGTTTCGCCGTGCTTCCGATTGTCAGGTGCCACATCTGAGACATCCTCCCCGTGAAGGTGGTTCATTCCAGAGGGCGTTCGCACATGTCTCGATTCGCACCATCCTCCCTGGTGCGTTGTGGCTCGCTGACCGCACTCCTGAAAGCCCGAGGACGCTCCCGCGCAGGCGGTTCCCGGGGTGGTGGTGGACGACACGGAGGCGAACACCGTCAGCGCCTCCGTGCCACGGCTCGGCCGCTACATCGTCGCCCCCCGCTGAACGTCGCGGGAAGGCGCGGGCCTCAGTCGCACACGTCCGCGTCGGGCAGGAGGCGGCTCATGCGGACGTGGTGAGGTCACCCGGGACGAACGGCTCGTACTGCGTTCGAGGCGCGGATGGCGTCACGTCGCTCGAGCAGTGCCTGGTGCCGCGCTGACGGTCCACACGCGGTGGCCAGGAGGCAGAAGGGGATGCGTCGGGCCAGACGGCGATACATGAGCCCGCGAGCGCGAGCTGGGCGCGCCAGAGAGCCCCGCAACGCTCCTTATCCGCAGGGCGTCTCGGACCTAGCCCGTGACGGTGACACGGGCGCCTTGAACCGCCCGTGTGGGTTGGCGGGCGCGCCGCTCATGCCTCGCGAGCAGGCGGGCGGCGCCCGGTACGCACATCGTTTGAGCTCAAAAGTATAGACGTGATCCATCTGACCTGTTAACGACTGACCGCACTGTTCCCTGGGTGGACTGTCTCGCGCGCCAGCGTCCTCGCTGTGTGTGGCCGGGAGAGGACCGCCCCTTGTGCCAAGTCTGGCGCTCAGGACGAGTGTGGCCCGTTCTGGTCCGCTCGCGCCTGTCGTCCATTGCCAGGAGTTGCGGTTGTCCACCCGTCTTACCCGTTTCTCGCATGCGCTTTTCCTGTCTGGATTGACCTGCCTGCTCGCGCCCGACGCACGCGCCGAGGAGGAGGTGGTGGAAGACCCGGACATGCTCAAGGTCGGCGGTGCGCTGCGCCTCAATGCCTTCTTCAAGACGTGGCCTGGAGAAGAAGACAACCGCAACCGCGGTGGCGACGTGGCTTTCGATACATTCCGGCTCAACGTCGACGCCAGACTTTCCAAGATGTTGCTGTCCGCCGAGTACCGCCTCTATTCGGGCTACTCCATGCTCCACCACGGCTGGGTGGGCTATGAGTTCACGAAGGCGACCCAGCTCCAGTTCGGCGTGCACCGCGTGCCCTTCGGCGTGCTGCCCTATGCCTCACATAACTGGTTCTTCTCCCTGCCCTACTACATGGGCATGGAGGACGACTACGACCTGGGACTGAAGCTGGTCCACACGCAGGGTCCGTGGGACCTGCAGGTCGCCTTCTACAAGAACGACGAGGGCAGCTTCACCGGCCGGAGTACGGACAGCGCGCGCTACTCGTATGACGTGGTGCAGGTGAACAGCGCCAACCCGGGCGAGGCGTACCTGGGCGTGGACAGCGCGAACCACGAGAGCAACAAGCTCAATGCACGCGCGGCGTACACCTTCCAGCACGGGGACCTGGGCCGCACGGAAGTGGGCGTCTCCGCGCAGACCGGGCAGATCTACAACAGCGTCACCAAGCGCAATGGCCTGAACTGGGCCGGCGCGGTGCACCTGGACGGCTACTACGGCCCGTTCAACCTGCGCATGGAGGTCCTCAGCTACGGCTACGACCTGAAGAACCCCGAGGGTCACGACGACTCCATCGTGACGATGGGTGCCTATGACGCGCCCTACAAGATGGCCACCCGGGGCACCGTCTACGCGGCGGGCCTTTCGTACGACGTGCCCGTGTCGTGGGGCCCCATTACGAAGCTGACCTTCTACGACGACTTCAGCCTCTTCGACAAAGCCAACGCCGCGTTCGAGACGTCGATGCAGAACGTGCTCGGCATGCTCGTCACCGCGGGGCCCGTCTACACCTACGTGGACGTGGCCAGCGGGAAGAACCAGCCCTGGCTGGGGCCTGCTTATGGCCACGCGCTCGCGGAGGGCGACCCGAACGCCCCGTGGGACACGCGCTTCAACATCAACGTCGGCTACTACTTCTGAGATGCCCCATGGAGAAGATTGAAGTCCGTGGTTTGCGGAAGATCTACGGCGGCAACCCGGAGCGGGCCATTGCCCTGCTGGAGAAGGGGCAGAGCAAGCAGCAGATCCTGGAGGAGACGGGTTGCACCGTCGCCATCCAGGAGGCTTCGTTCGATGTGAAGGCCGGCGAAATCTTCGTCATCATGGGCCTGTCCGGCAGCGGCAAGTCCACGGTGCTCCGCTGCCTCAACCGCCTCATCGAGCCCTCCGCCGGCAGCGTGCACGTGGACGGTGTGGACGTCACCCGGGCGGACAGGGCGGCCCTGCTGGACGTCCGGCGCCGGAAGATGGCCATGGTGTTCCAGAACTTTGGCTTGCTGCCCCACCGCAGCGTCATCCGGAACGTGGAGTACGGGTTGGAGATGCAGGGCCTGGAGCGGCGGGAGTCGCGGCCCAAGGCGATGCAGGCGCTCGAACTGGTGGGCCTGAAGGGTTACGAGGAGAAGCTGCCTCGCGAGCTCAGCGGCGGCATGCAGCAGCGCGTGGGCCTGGCGCGGGCCATTGCCACCGACGCGGAAATCCTGCTCATGGACGAGGCCTTCAGCGCGTTGGATCCGCTCATCCGCCGGCAGATGCAGGACGAACTGCTCGAGCTCCAGTCCCGGATGAACAAGACCATCGTGTTCATCACCCATGACCTGGATGAGGCGCTGAAGCTGGGGGGACGCATCGTCATCATGAAGGACGGTCGCATCGCGCAGCTCGGCACGCCGGAGGAAATCCTCAGGAGCCCCGCGGACGACTACGTGCGCGCCTTCGTGGAGCACGTGGACCGCACCAAGGTCCTCACCGCGCGGGCCATCATGCGGCGGCCGGAGTCGGTGGTGCACCCGAAGGACGGGCCCGCCCTGGCCGTCAAGCGCATGCGCGAGTCGGGCACCTCCACGCTCTTCGTGACCAACCAGGCCCGCAAGCTGGTGGGCGTGGTGCGCATCGAGGACGCGCTGCGGCTCCTGGCGGAGAACAAGCACAGCCTGGAAGGGGCGCTCGTCACCGACTTGCCCACCACGTCACCGGACACGCCGCTGGCGAAGCTGGTGGCGGTGGCGGCCACGACTCAGATTCCCATCGCCGTCGTCGCCGAGGACCAGTCGTTCCTGGGCATCGTGAGCCGCGCCACGCTGCTGGCCAGCATCGCGGGGGAGCAGCGCTGACATGAGCACACTGAAAATCGGCGAAGGCTTCGAGGAGCTGATTGACTGGCTGGGCACGCGTGGCGCGCCGGTGTTCGACGCCATCCGTTCGGTGCTCACGGCCTGCATCAACGGCCTGGAGAGCGCGCTGCTCCTGCCGCCCAGCTACGCCATCATCGCGGTGTTGATGGTGCTCGCCTGGCGTCTGTCCGGCCTGGGCACGGCCGTCTTCACGGCGCTGGGCATGCTGCTCATCCAGGACATGGGCCTGTGGAAGGCCACCATGGAGACGCTGGCGCTGGTCCTCAGCTCGGCGATGGTGGCGCTGGTGCTGGGCATCCCCCTGGGCATCTGGGCCGCGTACAGCCGCGTCGTGGAGCGGGTGCTGCGGCCCGCCCTGGACCTGATGCAGACGATGCCCGCCTTCGTCTACCTCATCCCCGCGGTGCTCTTCTTCCGGCTGGGGAAGGTGCCCGGCGTGGTGGCCACCGTCATCTTCGCCATGCCACCCGCGGTGCGCCTCACCAACCTGGGCATCCGGCAGGTGCCCGCCGAAGTCGTGGAGGCCGCCATCGCGTTTGGCGCGACGCCGCGCCAGACGCTGCTCAACGTCCAGCTCCCCATCGCCGTCCCCACGCTGCTGGCCGGAGTGAACCAGACCATCATGCTGTCGCTGTCCATGGTGGTCATCTCCGCCATGATTGGCGCGGGCGGACTGGGCGAGCAGGTCCTGAAGGGCATCACCCAGCTCCGCATCGGGCTGGGCTTCGAGAGCGGCATCGCGGTGGTCATCCTGGCCATCGTGTTGGACCGCCTGACTCACGCGCTGGGCAAGCCCCGGACGCGCTCATCATGAAGGAGACCCGTCCCGTGAAGACTTCCTCTCTCAATCGCCTGCCCCTGCTGCTCACGGCCGTGGCGGGGCTGCTCGTCGCCCCCGGATGCAAGCAGGAGAACAAGGCGCCCGCCGCGGGTGACACCGAGTCGCCCGCCCCCGCGAAGAAGCCCGTGGTCCGGCTGGTGTACGTGAACTGGGCCGAAGGCGTGGCCATGACGCATCTGGTTCAGGCCATCCTGGAGGACCGCATGGGCTACGAGGTGAAGACCACCATGGCGGACGTCGCCCCGGTGTTCGCCTCGCTCGCCAATGGCGACGCGGATGCGTTCCTGGATGGCTGGCTGCCCGTCACCCACCAGAGCTACATGGAGCGCTTCCAGGGCAAGGTGGTGGACCTGGGCACCAACTACGAGGACGCCCGGATTGGCCTGGTCGTCCCCGCGGACCTGGACATCACCAGCATCGAGCAGCTCAACGGCAAGGCGAAGGACCTGAGCCAGTCCATCGTAGGCATCGATTCCGGCGCGGGCATCATGACGACGACGGAGAAGGCCATCGCGGAGTACAAGCTGGACCTGAAGCTGGTGCCCTCCAGCGGCCCGGCGATGACCGCGGAGCTCAAGGACGCCATCGCCAAGAAGCGCCCCGTGGTGGTCACCGGTTGGAAGCCGCACTGGAAGTTCGCGCGCTGGGACCTGAAGTTCCTGGATGACCCGAAGGGCGTCTATGGCGCCAAGGAGTCCATCCACACGCTCACCCGCGTGGGCCTGGAGAAGGACCTGCCCGACGTCGCGACGCTGCTGCGCAACTTCAAGCTGGATGACCAGCAGCTCGGCAGTCTGATGGGCGCCATCGAGGAGGCCGCGGCCTCGCCGGAGAAGGCCACCCGTGAGTGGGTGAAGAAGAACCAGGCGCTCGTGGACGGTTGGATTCCCAAGTCCTGAGCGCGATGCGAGGCGCTCCGGGGGCTTTCAGTTCCCGGGCGCCGCGCCCGGGTGTCCGCGCTTGCGCGCCGCGGATTCCATCGCCATGAGCGCGTGGATGCCTGTCCGAAGCTGTTGGTAGATGTCCCGCTCGGTGACGCCCAGCCGGACGGCATTGGAGATGTCATGGATGCCGTCCCGGGCTTCGGAGTGTTCGCCGTGCAGTCCCCGCACCGCGAGCCCCAGGCGGGCGCACCGCGCACGGAAGTCCGGCCGCCGTGACAGGTGGGGCAGGCGGATGAGGACGGATGCGCGCATGGCGGTGCCCAGGTTGGTGGGGCACGCCGTGAGGAAGCCCAGCCGTGAGTCCTGGGCGAAGTCGAGCTGCTCGTGGAGTTGCTCGAGCGCCGTCTGGAGCCTCAGGAACGCCTGCGCCAGCCCCGAGCCGGGCTGCATGCTGATGATGCGCAGGGCGTCTTCCTCCCCGACCCAGACGATGAAGCGCATGTCCGCGGAGTGGAAGATGCCGCGGTTGCGCGGCCAGTCGCGGTTGACGCCCGCGCTGTCCAGGAAGCGGTCCGATTGCTGGAACAGGACGTGGTGGTGCACCAGCTCCCGCCGCTCCGCCTCGGAGAGGCTGGCCAGGGGATGGTATTCGCCCGCGAGGTGGCCCCCCAGGCCGGAGAGGACCTGGACGACCTCGGCTTCCAGCGCGGCCCTGTCCCTGGCGCCAATGGCCGGAGGAAAGGCATACCGGGCCAGGTTCCGTCCGACGCGGACCCGCGTGGAGAGGATGAACTCGCCCGTGGGGTCCAGGTCGTCCTGGGGCAGCCCGTCGAGTGAGAAGTCACTCGTGTGTCCACTCAGGTCATGGCCCGAATGGTCCCGGATGATGGGATGCAGCAGCGGGGAGAAGAGCGCGTAGGACTCGCTGTCACCCGCGTAGACACCCATCTGGGAGTCCCCGTGGTCCAGGCCACTCTGGATGGCCTTCCGGAGCGTCCAGCCGTTGCGTGTCGTGAGCCGTTCGAGCCGGGACTTCAGCTCGGAGGTGAGGTGCTTGTGTAGCAGCATCGCTCCGCGGCCTGAGCACGACACATGCCACGGTGGTTGCTGCTCAAATGTATGTGATTTTCGATGTTTGGCGAGCGGGCCGCCGTGTATCACGCGGCGCTGACGCGTCAGCTGGAGGGATGACACGTCAGCGCCAGCGCGCCGGACACCAGGGCGGTGCCGGCCCCTGGGGCGGCTTGGATGGACTCAGCCGCTCACCGGAATGGCTTCTCCGGTGAGCGGTGTTCGCCGCGGGCTACCGGGCCGTGGGCGGTTGCAGCCGGGGCGGCAGGTGCGGGCCGAACTCGATGGTGTCGGCCTCCGGGAGTGGCACCGGGGCGTGCTTCAGTGACGGGACGCCTGCCCAGCGCCGCACGATGTCCTGGGCCTGGGCCCGAAGGGTGGTGGGGAGCTGGTTGATGGTGCTTCCGTGGTTGCCGCCCGGAACGGTGAACACGAAGGAGTCCTGCGCGTTGCCGAGCGGGAACGCCGCCGCCGTCCACGGGTCCAGGTCGCCATAGATGAACATCACGCGCTGGCCATGCGTCACGAGCCAGTCCTCGATGTCCTGCATGGCCTGGGGCCGGAACACGACGGGCACGCCGGGCGTCGAGTACACCGGCGCGATGTTCGTTCCGGGGTGCTGGATGAGGCTGCCCAGGTGCGCCTCGTAGGGCTTGGGCCAGCCCAACTCCAGACTCGCCTGGTAGTAGTAGGGGTAGTACGGGGCGATGCCGGAGTTGCTGTTGTCGGAGAACGTGGCAAGGCCCACCGCCCAGTCAATGATGTCCAGCATGTATTCACTCGACGCCGTGTCATCCGGGAACGCGTCGCAATACTGGGGGATGGAGTACTGCCAGAAGGCGAAATACGTCTCGATGACGGCGTGCTCCAGGGCCCGCTCGAAGCCGAGCTGGCTGTAGGTGAGGCCCTGGTTCACGGCATAGTTCCGGAGCAGCGCCACCATCTCCTGGCGGCGGTTCAGCACGGCGCGCTGGAAGGTATGGATTTGCTCGCGGCACCACGCCAGCTCCGGGCCTCCCACGGTGGCTTGGAAGTCGGGGAAGCGCTCATCTTCGCCGAGCACGAGCGGCGCCACATAGGCCACCGTCGCGTCCACGTCCTCCGGGTGGAACCGGCGGTAGAACACCATGGTCTCTCCGCCCTTGCTGACGCCCGTGGACACCCAGGACGCGGAATAGATTTGCTTGATCGCCTGAGCGACCCGGTGGAAGTCGTCCGCCGATTGCTTGATGGTGAGCTGGCTCCAGTCCGCGGGCTCCGGACGGCTGGGCAGGAAGAAGCGGTGCTCGATGGAGAGCTGGTTGGCGGCAAGCAACGTCGTCAGCTCTCGGCGGCCCGCGGTCAGGGACACGTAGTAGCCGCTCGTGTAGAAGACCACGGGCGCCGTGACCGAACGGTGCAGCAGGACCAATCGCTGCTTGAAGCGCTGGCACTCGGGACGTGCGTGGTCGGCGGGCTGGTCGTACTCCATGACAAAGAAGCGATGACCTGCGGGGACCGTGACGCCGTTGGGGTTCTCCGCGACGGTGAGGCCGGGAATGGCCCGCAGCCGGTCCAGGATGTCCGCGGTCGGGTCCTGGACGACGGTCGGGTCGCCCGGGGTCGAGACACCGCCATCCGGCGGCCCGAACGGGCACTCTGGTGGTTCCGTGCCCCCGTCTTCGCTGCCCCCGTCCGTCGGGCCCGAGCCTCCGTCCTCCTCACCCGTGCCCGCGTCGTCCGTCCCCGCGTCATCGGTGCCCGCGTCGTTGGTCCCCGCGTCGTCCGTGCCCGCGTCGTCCGGCTCCGTGCCCGCGTCTCCGCTGCCCCCGTCTGTCGGGCCCGAGCCTCCGTCCTCCGCTCCTGTCCCCGCGTCTTCCGGCTCCGTCCCCGCGTCGTCCGTACCCGCGTCTTCCGGCACAGTGCCCGCGTCGTCGGTGCCCGCGTCTTCCGGCTCAGTGCCCGCGTCGTCGGTGCCCGCGTCGTCCGTCCCCGCGTCGTCCGGGGAGGGCCCCGCGTCGTCCCTGCCTGCATCGGGCGTCTGGATGCCTGCGTCCTGGCTGGGCTCGGGCGTGTCGCCGCCGCAGGCCGTCTGGGTCAGGGCCAGCAGCAGCGGAAGTAGAAGCAGGATGGAGTGGGACAACCTTCTTGAACGGAGCATGAACCCCTCAGTTGATGGTCGCAGTGCCGCAGATGCCATGGCTGCGAGACATTAGCGCATCGGTCTGCCATCGCCGTGCCCCGTTGTGGTGCGGGTGCCAGTCCCCGCGCGCAGTTGGAGATTTCCAGCCGGAGCCCTGTCTGCCTTCACGCTCGCGAGGGCGCTTGCCGCCATCCGAGCACGCGCGATGTAATGCGTGCATGCCCCATCGCGTGACGTTCGCCGTCGATGCCGTGAAGCCCGCCGTCCTGCCCCTGGAAGAGGTCGGACTCACCGAGGCCCTGAGTGGGCGACTCGACGCCAAGGTGCTCGGGGCCTCCCATCGCGAGGCGCAGTTTGTGCGTCCCGAGGCGACCCATCCACTGCTCTCCGCGGTGCATCTGGCCTTCAGCGGGCACCGCCCGTTGGTGCTGTCTCCGGACATCCTCTGGATCACCATCGCCCAGGGGCTGGCCCTGCACATCACCCGCAACGCGGAGGCGCTGCGATTTGACCTGGTGCGTCACCAGGGGCGAAAGCAGTTGATGGTGACACGCGACGCGTCCCAGACGGACCTCGCATCGGATGATTTCTGGCCCGGCGTCGTGGACGACTTCTCCGGGATGATTCAAGGACACTCGCCCGCGCTGCACGACCTGATGGTGTGCGACTTCTCCACGACGGGGCCGGTGGAGCGCGTGGTCAGTCAAATCGTGCTGATGGATGCGATGCGGGAGTACTTCGACTACGTGGTGATGTGCATCTGCGGCATTCCCACCATCACGCTCGAGGGCTCACCGGAGGACTGGCGCAAGCTGCGGGACAAGGTCGGGCAGCTTCCTCGGTACGGCATGGACACCTGGGCCCGGCACCTGCTGCCGCTGTGCGACCAGTTCATCCGAGCTTCCGAGGGACGGGAGGACCGCAAGTTCTGGCAAGCCATCTACAAGCTGCACCACGCCTATGGCAGCGATACCTTCAATGGCTGGATTGGCAAGCTGTTCCCCTTCCTTCGCAATCAATTGACGGGCGAATATGACTTTCCCAATCCGATGCTGGAGGCCCAGGCGCTGGGCAAGCCCGACGCCACGGAGAAGGGCGAAACCCTTTCCAGTGACAGATTGCCCACCGGGCTGTCCCGGGTGTCGCTCCTGCTCGCGGTGGCCACCGATTCAGGGATGGTGAAGGCGCGGATGGCCCTGACGGCGGGCTTCATGGGGACGCTCCAGTCCGCGGAGACGCTGGCGCTGCGGCCGGTGCCGGGTTGGGTGGTCCACGAGGACCTGGGGCTGGATGCGATGCTCCGGCGCATCAAGGATGAGCACCGCATGGCCGAGGCCCTCTCGGAGGCTCGTCACAGCAATTGGCGCGACCTGTGGGGGGAATGTGGAATCCCGGCGGACATCAGCCAGTTCTACGCCGCATGCGACGGCGCGTCGCTCTTCGGCCAGGGGGACGCGGCCGTGTACCGCATCCGGGCGTCGGGGGCGCTGGAGTTCCACGACGGGACGCGCTGGAACAAGACCCGTCTGGCAGATCCGCAATCCAGCGGCTACCCGCACGGCTGGACGCGCTTCTGTGACGTGGGCGAACACGGCTTCCTGGCCTACCGTTTCAACCCACAGCAGCCTGGGAAGCTCCCGCTCTACTGGGTGGAAAGCGCGCAGTCGCGGACTGGCGTGTGCGTCGCCGACTCGCTGGCGGAGTTCCTCTACAAGGCGCTCAATTCGCAGGGGCGCGTCTACTTCCAGGAGCCGGGCTTCACGCCGGGAGCGGTCGAGGAGTTGTGGTTCTGATTCCTTTGGGAGGAATTACTCCCGCCTGAGCAGGACCGTGGCGGTGCCGGCGATGGCTTCGCGTGGCTTGCCCAGCGCGAGCCCCCGGAGCACCTTGTTGATGCACTGCGCGAGCGGGATGGGCTGGGGCGGGTGCATGCGTGCTCCGAGGACGATGCCTTGGGGAGAGTAGACCAGGGCGTAGGTGTCCTGACGGCACGCGGCGTCCTCGCCGATTCGCGCGTAGCAGTTGTCGAGCGCGGGCAGGCGCCCTTCAATGGACTCGGCGATTGAGCCGTCACTGTACCCGTGTGGCGCGGGTGCGGCGGCGCCGTTCTCCGTCAGGCGGGGCAGCTCGACGACCCGGAGGCGGGCGAGCTCCTCCGAGGGCGTCATCCCGGAGGCCGTCAAGACGAGTCCTCCCGTGGCGGCGAGGCCCACCGCCAGCGCGCTGGCGACCATGAGGACGGTCTGCAGGCGGGAGCGTGTGTGCGGTGTGACGACGTGTTCCGCCGCGGCGAGGACGGGCTGCGGGCCGGGCGTGTGGGGTGTGGCGACGTGTTCCGCCGCGACAGGCGTTGAGGGCGCCAGTGCTGTGCTCGCGGGCTCCGTGGGGACGGCGCTCGTGACTTCAGGCGGAGGGGCCGAAGGGGTCGCCACGGAGGCGGTGTGAATCCAGGGCTCGAGCGCCTGGGCCAGTTCGTGGGAGTCCGCGTAGCGCGCGGCCGGGTCCTTCTTCAGCGTGCGCTCCACCACCTGGGAGAAGCCATCCGGCACGTCCGTGCGCACGCCGCTGAGCGGGGCGGGCACATTGTGCAGAACGGCGGAGAGCAGGGCCACGTTGTCCGCCACGTCGATGGGCCGCTGTCCCGTCACCATCTGATACAGGCAGGCGCCCAGCGAGTAGATGTCCGCGCGTCCGTCGACAGGGCGGCAGCGGATCTGCTCCGGGGCCATGTACGACGGCGTGCCGACCCAGGCGCCGGACTCCGTGCCCAGCGCGGTGGCGTCGTCTTCATGCATGAGCCGCGCGACGCCGAAGTCCAGCAGCTTTACCTGCAGGGCTTCGGTCCCCGTGTCGACCAGGAAGATGTTGTCGGGCTTGATGTCGCGGTGGATGACGCCAGCCTGATGCGCCGCCACCAGCGCGGTCGCCAGCTGATGGGCAATGGCCGCCGCGCGTCCCACAGGCAGGGGGCCTTCCTTCTTCATCAGCGACTTCAGCGTCTGCCCTCGGAGCAGCTCCATCACCAGGAAGGGCGGCTCATCCGGTGCGTCGTGAAAGCCCATTACCTCGACGATGTTCGGATGCTTCACGCCCGCGGTGGCCTGGGCCTCGCGGCGGAAGCGCGCGTGCACTGCCGGCTCGCCGAGGAGGTGCTGCCGGAGCACCTTGACGGCCACGGTGCGGCCTACGTCGAGTTGCTCCGCCTCGTAGACGGTGCCCATCCCCCCCACGCCAATCCGCTGGCGCAGTCGATACTTCTGCCCCAGCACTGTTTCGACCAAGGATGAGCGACTCATGACGCAACGTGTATACCCGAGCCTGATGAAGAACGTTGGCGCCGATCCACCCGATGACGGATGCAGCCGCCGTTGAATTCGCGGAAGGCCCTTCGCTCAGCGACCTGTCGGGATTGTAATTGTTTCAGGAGTTTCTCGGAGCTGTTTCACCCGGGGTCGTGGTGACCTCTCCCAGGTGGGACGGACCCCATCGAGCGAGGGGCGCAGCATCTTGCCGACGGCCTCCGTCGTGTGGCCCTGTGGCGTGCGCCGGAAGAGGGCGTAGGGCTCGTCGTCGGCTTGCATCCACGGAGTCTACTGGCGGTGTCCCTCGCTCCGGGAGGCTCACGCCGTATTTCGTGGGCACGTTCTTCTCAAGGCTTGGGCTTTTTCGCTTTCTGAGACGGGAGTCGCGAGTGGATTCCCGGGCTTGGCGGTGTTCGAGCGTCGCTTGTGCCGTTCGCGAACTGCACCGTTGACGTGAGGGCCCCCGCTCATTTCTATCGTCCCACGCACCTCGCAAGGGAGTCGCCGTGGCAGGACAGACCGTCGAATTGACCCAGGAGAACTTCGAGCGCATCACCCAGGAGGCGGGGGTGTGCGTGGTGGACTTCTGGGCGGAGTGGTGTGGTCCCTGCCGAGGCTTCGCGCCGACCTTCGAGGCCGCCGCGAAAGAGTTCCCGAGCATCACCTTCGGCAAGCTCGATACGGAGGCTCAGGAAGAGGTCTCCGGCCGGCTGGAGATTCGCTCCATTCCCACGCTGGTGGCCTTCAAGGATGGCGTCGAGGTCCGGCGCGCCTCGGGCGCCATGTCGGCCTCGGCGTTCGCGACCTGGCTGAGCAAGCTGGACTCCGTGGACCTGGCCGTCGAGCAGCAGCGGGCCGCGAACCGCAAGTTGACGGAGGAGGGGACGCCGCCTCCTGGCATTCCGCCCCACGCGGAATGGGATGATGGAGACGAGGAGTGGTGCTTCGGCGACACCGACGAGGAGGGGGAGAAGCACGGCCCCTGGAAGTACTGGCGCGCCGACGGCACCCTCTGCAACGAATGCATCTTCGTCCACGGCAAGCCCCACGGTCCCTTCAAGCGCTTCCATGAGAGCGGGGAGGTGTCCCAGGACGGCGCTTTCGAGCAGGGCAACCTGCACGGCCCGCGCACCTGGTACGCCTCCGACCAGTTCACCACCGAGCGGATGCATGAGAATGGCGTCTGCGAGAAGGTCCGCCGCACGGTGATGGTCTATGCGCATGGCCGCGTGACGCAGGTGCTGCACTACAACGGCGACGGTGAGCGGGTGGTGCCCAGCACTGGCGTGCCGTACCCCACGCGTCCCGCGAACCTGCCGGAGAAGGCAGAGTACCGGGAGGACCAGGACCAGTGGGCGTCCGTGTCGCTCAACGCGAAGGCCCAGCGCCACGGGCTGTGCCGGTTCTGGGACCGGGAGGGACAGCTCCTCTGGGAGAGCGAATTCCACGAGGGCAGCCGGCACGGGCGCTACCACTCCCGCGCCGTGAACGAGTACGCGGACGCTCGGGTGCGGTTCGACGAAGGGGAGATGGAGGACGACTTCGCGTGCGGCACGTGGAAGTTGCTGGATGCGGAGGGCAACGCCGTCGTCACCCGGGACCTGGGCATTGTCCAGGACCACGAGGCGCTGGATGCCTCAGAGGTGTGCTCGAACCTGCCGAAGAGCGCCGCTGAATGGCGTGAGTTCGCCGACCAGGCTCGCGCGGACCGGCGGTACCGGGAGGCGCTGCTGGCCATGGCGCGGGCGAGCGCCGTGTCGCTGGATGCGGGCCCGCTGAAGGCGTGGCTGGAGTCGCTCACCCTGCCTCGCACGGAGGCGAGTGCTCGCGAGCATGCCGAAGGCGTGATGAACAGCGCGGGGGATGAGCGGGCGGCGTTGGCGGATGCGTTGATGCGTGGCGCGGAGGCCGCGACGTTGCTTCGGGGCTTCGCGGTGCTTCACGACCAGCAGGACCGGCCCCGGGCGGCGTTGGACTTCATCCTGGCCGCGATGCTGCTCGCGCCGGAGCGCTCGGCGTACCTGTTCACCCGGAGCCTCATCATGGCGAACCTGGGGCTGGGCGAGCAGATGCAGAAGGATGCGGAGGCGCTGGCGCCGTCGGAGCCAGACTCGTGGAAGTTCCTCTCGGCCTATGGGCGGGTGCTGTTCCCTCGCTTCGAGTTCTGGCCGGGGCGTGAGCCCGCGCACTGCACGTTCGATGAGGTCCCCGACGGGCCCACGAAGGAACTGGACTCGGTGCAGGCCGTGGTCCGCAAGTACGCCACGCGGCTCCAGTTGCTGCGCGCGGAGATTCTCTCCCGCTTCAAGCCCGGCGCGAACGTGCCCTGGCTGCCGCCCGATGTGTCGTCCCTGCTGCCGGACGGGCCCGCCGAGCTGGAGCAGACGGAGGTCGAGGACGCGGATGGCGACTCGGTGGCCGTCGACGAGACGCTGTCCTTGAAGGGGATGGGCATTCCGGCCCTGTCCCGTGCGGTCCGTGGGGACTGGAGCGCGCTGACCTGGCTCTTGTGGGCGTGCGGGGAGGAGGCGATTCGGATGCCGGATGCGCTGACGCCTCCGGCGGACTTCGGTCATGCGGCGGGTCAGGCCACGCAGCGGCTCTGGCAGTGCCGCAACCGGCGGACCCGTGGTCGCATCGACCCGGACCTGCCAACGTTCGATTTCGAAGGAGTTGCCCTCCAGGAGCTGCATCCCAATCTGGCGGGGATTGCCGAAGAGCAGTACGCGGAGACGCAGGCGATGTTCTTCTGGCTGACCGACGCGAACCACGTGTCTCCGTGGCAGGCCAATCTGAGGGGGTAGTCATGAAGCGGATTCGTCAGACGATTGAAGTCGCCGAGCCCCTGTGGCGGGCGCTGGAGTTGATGAGCCGCGACATGGGCGTGGACCGGGATGCGCTGGTGGCGCAGGCCTTGTTCCAGCTCGCGCGCCAGAATGGCTACGTGGCCCCCACGGTGATGTCGCTGGGTGGGGAGGCGCAGGGGGTTGGTGGGGCCATGACGGGTTCGGAGCCCGTGCTCCAAGCCGCTGCACCCGTGGCGGCGCGTTCCGCTGTGGAGGCACCGAGCGTGGTCGCGCCTCCGGTCGCCGAGCCGGTGGCAACGGCTGTACCGCTCGTTAGTCCTGGGGCCGGTGCGCAGGAGTTGGTGTCTGCCGCGGCTGCGGTTGCTGGCCTGGCAGCGGCTCCTGCTGCCCCGGCCGTGGACACGTTCTCGGCGGACGACGCGACGGAGGAGCCCCCGACGGAGCCTCCTGGCGTCACCTCGGTGCCTCTGTCCGCGGCGCAGGTGCCCCCTACCGAGCTGCTGCTCGCGCGGATGCAGGAGATTCTCGCGGAGGTCGACGCATCCGTGCAGCCGTCGGAGGGGCTGGCCGCGCAATCGGATGACGCCGACGATGATGAGTCCGACGACTCGGATGATGAGGAGTCCGACGACGCCGACGACGATGAGCCCGACGACTCGGATGATGAGGACTCTGACGACGCCGACGATGAGGAGTCCGACGAGGATTCGGATGAGGACTCGGAAGACGATGCGTCTGCTGCGGACGACTCGGACGAGGAGTCCGCATCAGACGATTTGGAATCCGAAGAATCCGCGGACGGCTCGGACGATGAGGCCGAGGCCTCCGCGGGCAGCGGCGTGAAGGGGGACCTGTCCAGTGACGATATTGCCGCGGAGCTTGCGGCACTGGGCGTCGTGGAGGACCCGAAGGAGGATGCCCGGGCGGAGGCCCCCGTCGCGACACCGATTGCGGCGCGTCCGCTGGTGGCGCGTCCTGTGCCGAAGATCCGGCCGCCTGACGAAGCCGCGACGATACTGGAGGACCAGTCGGCGGAGACCACCAACATCGTGAAGGCTCCCGCGCCGCTGGAGGTCTTCGTCCAGTGGGCGCAAGGCGCGCCGGTGGCTGTCTCCACGGAGCGCTTCACGATTGGCCGAGGGCCCCGCTGCAGCCTCGTCGTGAAGTCGGAGCGCGTCTCACGCGAGCACGCCGTCGTCACCCGCGTGGGGGATGAGGTCTTCATCGAGGACCTCAACTCCTCGAACGGGACCTGGTTCAACAACGAGCGCATCACGCGGCAGCAGGTCTCGGACGGTGACGAGTACATGCTCGGCACGGAGGCCGTGTCCTTCACGATGCGTCCCGTGGGCAGCTGATCAAGAGGGGGCGATAAGGGCGTTGGGACTTCCGGCACGGGGGGAGCGGCCCCAGGCGGCCCTGGTGCTGTTGGTGGCAGTCCCTCCGATTTGGGCTGCTTTGTGGTACCGGCAGCACGGAGCATCCGAAAGGCATCGGCGGACTTGCGGCCTGCGCTGAGTGAACCGAAGGCGACGGCTACGCAAGGAGTTGCATCAGGTCCGCACGCGTAATCGCGGTGGCCCCAGAGCCGCCGCCGAGCGCGGCCTCGAACAACTCCCTCTTCTTCGCCTGAAGCGTGAGGATCTTCTCCTCGACCGTTCCCTGAGACACCAGCCGGTACACCATGACGGGCCGCTGCTGCCCGATGCGGTGCGCGCGGTCCGCGGCCTGGGCTTCCACGGACGGGTTCCACCATGGGTCCACGAGGAAGACGTGGTCCGCCGCCGTGAGGTTGAGTCCCGTGGCGCCCGCCTTGAGGGAAATCAACATCACCGGTGGGCCCTTCGGGTCCTGGAAGGACGCCGCCACCGCGCCTCGGTTCGCCGTGCTGCCATCCAGCCGGATGAAGCCGATGCCCGCCTCCTGGAGCGCGGGCTCGATGAGGTCCAGCATCGACGTCCACTGAGAGAAGACGAGCGCCTTGTGCCCGTCCTCCACCGCCGTGCCCAGTGCCTCCACCAGGGCCTGCACCTTGGAAGAGGTCTTCGCCTGCTGTCCCGGCACGAGGGCAGGGTGGCACGCCGCCTGCCGCAGCCGCAGCAGGGCCTCCAAGGCCTTCAATACGCTGCCGCCCGCTTCGAGCTGTGACACCACTTCCTCGCGCGTCGCCGCGTAGACGGCGTCGTAGACGGCGCGCTCCCGCTCCGTGAGCGTCACATGGCGCACGGCGTCCGTCCGCGGCGGCAGCTCCGGCGCCACGTCCCGCTTGAGCCTGCGCAGGATGAAGGGCCGGATGCGCGCCCGCAGCCGCTCCGCCGCGCCCTTGTGGTTGTCCGCCACTGGCCGCGCCCAGCGCTCCTCGAAGTCCTTCCGTCCGCCGAGCAGGCCCTGGTTGGTGAAGTGCATCAGGCTCCAGAGCTCCTCCAGCCGGTTTTCGATGGGCGTGCCACTCAGCGCCAGCTTGAAGTCCGCCTGCAATCCATACGCGGCCCGCGCCACCTGGCTGTCTGGATTCTTGATGGCCTGGGCCTCGTCCAGCACGACGGTGCTCCACTGCTTCGCGCCCAGGACCTCCGCGTCCAGGCGCATCAGGGCATACGTCGTCAGCGTCACGTCGGCCGCCTCATCCAGCGCGCGTCCGGGGCCATGGTACACGGAGACCCTCAGCGAGGGACGGAAGCGCTTCACCTCCGCCTCCCAGTTGGGCAGCACGCTCGTGGGCGCCACGACCAGGGTGCCCGGGCCCAGCGTGCAGATGGTCTGCAGCGTCTTGCCCAGACCCATGTCGTCCGCGAGCACGCCGCCCAGCCCCGCCTGACGCAGGAAGGTGAGCCAGCTCACGCCCTGGAGCTGATACGCGCGCAGCGTCGCCGTGAGGTCTTCCGGCAGTTGCGGCTCGGGCAGCTTCTCGAAGCCCTTCACCAGGGGCGCCAGCCGCTCCAGGCCCGGCGGGGAGGGGTGCTCCAGCGCTTCACACAGGCCGGTGAGCTGCGGAATGGCGTGGTTGGCGAGCCGGCCATCCCGGCCTCGCGCGGACAGCAGGTCCGCCACTCGCTGGCCATGGGACTTCAGCCACTCCGCGGGCAGGGGCGCCCAGCCACCGCCCTCCAGCGGCACCAGCCCAATCCCTTCTTCCCAGGCGCGCATGACCGCCGCCGCATCCACGGAGCGGGGCGACTCCCGGTCCTCGCCCTCCACCTGGAAGTCGAAGGAGAAGCCCACGTGCGGCACGCCCTCGGTGCCAGCGCCCGTGTCCATCTTGAGCACCGGGCGCAGTTGCACGTTCGGGTTCGTCACCACCGCCGCGCCATCTCCCGTGAGGCCCCCACGCCAGCGCCGCAGCTTGTCGGCGAGCTGGACGGCTTCCTTCCCCTGCACCGTGACGCGCCGCCCGGGGGCCATGTTCAGCTCGTCGCGGAGCTGGTGGACGAGCATCTGCTCGGCGGCCTCGTCGCGCACGGGCGCGGCGCCCTTCAAGTACACCATGCGTCCGCTGTCGATGCGCACGGTAGGCGGCGAGCCATACACCAACGTCGGTAGCACGGAGAGGCCCGCGTCGAGCTGGTTCAGCTCCAGTGAGATGCGAGGCTTCAGCGTGCGGTCGATGGGCGGCAGCCGCTGACTCCGCACGTCCACCGGCATGCGCCGCGCGATGTCCGGCAGCACCTTCCCCGTCAGGTCCCCCATCTGGTGTGGCGCGAAGGCGCGCTCATGTGGCAGCTTCTCCAACCAGGGCCCCGTGAGGCCCTGTTCCCCCAGGGGACAGAGCGTCCCGCTGCACAGCGCGAGGCCGGGGCTCACCACCTCCGTGACGCGCGGGTCCTTCTCCACCTTGAGCACCGTGTTCTCACCGCGGTCCTCCACGGTGACGCGGGGCATGAGGGGCTCGCTCGTCACCGACACCAATGCGCCGTCGAAGAGCACGGTGCGCGCGGGCTCCAGGACGCGCAGCAGCGCGTTGAGCCGCTCGGGTGGCAGCGCGCCCCGGGTGGGCTTCAGCAGCAGCTTGTCCGCGAGCAAATCGCACGGCTGCGTCTGGATGCGAGCGGCCTCCACCGGATTGGTGAGCAGCGAGGCCAGGCTGCGCGCCAGCAGTCGCGCGGTGTTGTCCGGGCGCACCACCAGCCGCTCCAACTGGAGCCCGCCGTCCACGCGCTTGAACCGGTACACCATGCGCTCCGGCTTGGGCGCGCCAGCCGCGGGGGCGCCGGGCCTGGCGACGGTGTTCGCGCCCGGGCGCGCGGCGGGGGCGGCCGGGCGCTGCGCGGGGGCTCGCCGCGCCGTGGAATGCTGATGGAGGACCAGCGCCGCGGCGACCACGTGCTCGCAGGGGTCCACCCGGCCGCGGCAGTCGCACTCCCAGATGGCTTCATCCAGGTAGAGCACCGTCTTCACGGGGGCGGGCCGGCTGGGCACGCGCACCCGAAGCACGGCCTCTTCCTCATCCACGGACTGCACCGAAACGGCGCCCGCGCGAGCGAGCCCCGTGCCGGCAGACCAGGTGTCCGGGCGCGCTTCCTCCCGGACGGCATCGAGCAGCTCCGCGGTCGCAGACATACGAGGCCTGCTTCCCTATCCCCATGCGGAGCCTCGTGCAACCCGGGCATCGTTCCGGGTGCGGCGGGGTGTCAGGGTGTGTCCCTTGCCATCAGGGCGCGGTGGTCGTGAGCGGAAAGTCCGCGCGCGCCCAGGCCGTCTCGAAAGCGGCGCGGGTGCGAGCCGCTTCCTCCTGACGTCCCTGCGCTTCGAGCGACTGCGTCAAGCCGAACAGGCCCCAGCCATTCTTCGGGTTGCGCCGCAGGTCCTCGCGGTAGACGGCCTCCGCTTCCTGGCTGCGCCCGGCCTCCAGCAGCGCGGCGCCCTGGTAGTGGCGCACCGGATAGAACCAGTCCGCGGGCTCGGCGTAGGAGAGCCGGTCCGCGGCGTCGACGGCTTGACGCCACAGCGTCAGGGCCTGGGGCCGGCCCTCGGCCTGGGTCACGCGGGCCTCCAACACGCGCACCGCGACGCCCAGCACGTCCTTCGCGGTGTTGAGGTTCGCGGCCATCGTCGGAGGCACGGTGCGGGCCAGTTGTCTCAGCTCGGCCAGCTCCGCGCGGGCTTGTGGCAGCTGCCCCGTGGCCGCCAGCGCCATGCCGTGCGCGTGGAGCCAGAGGCCCGTCTGGACGGGGTACTTCGGGTTCGGGCGGGGCTCGGCCAGGAGGCGCTCCCAGTCCCCGAAGCGCACCATGGCGAACAGCGGCTGGGCCACGAAGAAGTCCATGCCCGGCATCATCGTGAGCAGCTCCGGCGGGAAGTGTTGCGCCGAGGCCCGGGCCGCCTCCAACGTCTCCTGCTTCCGCCCCTCCATGGACGCGGAGTACGCCAGGAAGCCGAAGTTGTGGGACGTGTACATGGGGTAGACGTGACCGAGCGGCTTCGCCTCCTTCTGGTAGGCCAGGTCCGCCGCCGCCGCCTTCCGATTGCTTTCCGAGGCATCCGCGTAGCGGCCCACGCGCTGGTAGATGTGGGCCGGCATGTGGACGATGTGCCCCGCCCTGGGCGCCAGCGTGCCCAGCCGGTCCGCGGAAGGCTCCGCCTTCTCCGGGTGTGGCGAGGCCTCCACCGCATGGATGTAATAGTGGTTCGCGCCCAGGTGGTTGGGGTCCCTGGCGAGCACGGACTCCAACGTGGCGACAATCTGCTCCGTGCCCGGGGCCGGCGCCCCATCCAGCGACCACAGCTTCCAGGGATTCCGGTCCATGAGGGCTTCGGCATGGAGCGTCTGCACGTCCAGGTCCTCTGGGTGGCGCGCGGCCACGCCCGCCATGGCGCTGGCATAGGCCTCATTGAAGGGGGCCATCTTCTCCGGTGGCAGGGCCTCCGGGCCGGGATAGCGCTGGACGAGCGCGGCGATGAGGGACTGCTCCACCGGCGTCGTGCGGGGGGCGAGCCGCCGGGCGCGCTGGAGAGCGTCCCAGGCGGCGGGCGCATTCTCCGCCAGCATGGGCATGTTGTAGTTGGGGCCCAGCACCAGCGCGACGCCCCAGAAACACATGGCACAGGTGGGGTCCAGCTGCGTGGCTCGGGCGAACGAGCGTGCGGCCTCGTCGTGGTTGAAGCCATACGCCAGCCGCAGGCCCTGATTGAAGAAGGCCTGGGCCTGGGGTGAGGCCGTGGTGACCTGGCGTTCGTGCGTCCCCAGCCCGTCGAGCAGCAACGCGCCGTCTGCCAGGGAATCCAGGGTCGGGGCCGAGTGCTCCGCGGCAGCGGCGGACGTGCCGGCGAGCGCCAGGGCCAACATCAAGACACAGGGCAGGGGAGCACGCATGGGGGACCTCCGCGGGGATGTGCTCTTTCCTCAAGCTGGGGACGCGCCGACGCACCGCCTATGGGGTGACATGGCGCGTTGCCTACTCGAAGTGATGCTTGGCGAGCACATCACTCACCGCCTGCGGATGAGGGTTGGGAACGAGCCCGCGCCGTAGTAGATTCCCGCCCGGCGGAATCTCACTGCATCAGCGCGAGCGTCCGCTCAAGACCACCCATGCTCGAAAGGTGTTCGAGGGTTCCGCCCCAGGGCCGGATTCCTCGCTGCGCCGCTTTTTCATACCCCCTTCCGCGTAACGCCCAGGGAGATTCCGCCGTGCCTCACGACACCACGCTTATCGCCACCATCGCAGTTGGACTCGGACTGGCCTTCGTTGGTGGGTTCGTCGCACGCTGGCTGAAGCTGCCACCTTTGGTGGGCTATCTCCTGGCGGGCGTGGCCGTGGGGCCGTTCACGCCGGGCTTCGTCGCGGATGGGGGCCTTGCCGGTCAGTTGGCGGAGATTGGCGTCATCCTGCTGATGTTCGGCGTGGGGATTCACTTCTCCATCAAGGACCTGCTCGCCGTGCGCAATATCGCGGTGCCGGGCGCCGTCGTGCAGATCGCGGCGGCCACCGTGATGGGGACCGTGGTCTCGTACTGGTGGGGTTGGGGCCTGGGCGCGGGCCTGGTGTTCGGCCTCGCGCTGTCCACCGCCAGCACCGTGGTGCTGCTGCGCGCCTTGGAGGAGCGGGGCATCCTCGATTCGGTGAATGGCCGCATCGCGGTGGGTTGGCTGATTGTGGAGGACCTGGCGATGGTGCTCGCCCTGGTCCTCCTCCCCGCGCTGGGCAACGTCCTTGGCTCCGCCGACACGCAGACGTCCGCGACGGCGGCCGCTGGAGACAGCCTCATCTGGACCCTGGCCCTCACGCTGGGGAAGGTCTGCCTCTTCGTGGCGCTGATGGTGGTCGCCGGCACGCGGCTGGTGCCCTGGATGCTGACCCAGGTGGCCAAGACGGGCTCCCGCGAGCTGTTCACGTTGTCGGTGCTGGCGGTGTCGCTGGGGATTGCGTTCGGGGCCGCCGCGCTCTTCGGCGTCTCCTTCGCGCTGGGCGCCTTCTTCGCGGGCGTGGTGGTCAGTGAGTCGGAGCTCAGCCACCGGGTGGCGGAGGATTCGCTGCCGCTCCAGGACGCGTTCGCGGTGCTGTTCTTCGTGTCGGTGGGAATGCTCTTCGACCCGATGGTGATGGTGAAGCAGCCGCTCCAGGTCCTCGCCGTGCTGGGCATCATCGTCCTGGGGAAGTCGCTGGCCGCCTTCTTCATCGTGTTGGCGTTCCGCTACCCGGTGAACACCGCCCTCACGGTGTCCGCGAGCCTGGCGCAGATTGGGGAGTTCTCGTTCATCCTGGTGGGACTGGGCGTCACGCTCGGGCTGCTGCCGAAAGAGGGGCAGAGCCTGGTGTTGTCGGGGGCCCTGCTGTCCATCACCCTCAACCCGCTCGTCTTCAAGACCATTGATCCACTGCTGGCGTGGCTGCGCCGGCACCCAAGGTTCGCCGCGCGCATGGACCCCGAGGAAGACGAACTGTCTGACCTGCCCATTGGGATGGGGGACGTGCAGCTGCGCGATCACGCGGTGTTGATTGGCTACGGGCGCGTGGGCGGCGTGATTGGCCAGAGCCTGACGGAGCGGAAGATTCCCTTCGTGGTCGTGGAGCAGAACCGCGAGTACGTGGAGCGCCTTCGTGAGGAGGGCGTGCCCGCCATCTATGGGGACGCCGCGGTGCCCGGCATCCTGGAGCACGCGCACCTGGATACGGCGTCCATCCTCATCGTCGCCACGCCGGACGCGTTACAGGCCCGCGCCATCGTGGAGCAGGTGAAGGGCGTGAATCCGTCCCTTCCCGCCGTGGTGCGTACGCATGGCGACGAGGAGCGGGACTACCTGGAGTCGCTTGGCGTGGACCGGGTGGTGATGGGCGAGCACGCGCTGGCACGGGGCATGTTGGACTATGTGCTGGAGCGGCTGGCCGCACTGAAGGCCCGGCCTCTGCTGCCGGCACCCGCGGACGCCGTGGTGCCTTGAGGCCCGCGGGAACTGGGGTGCTGTTCACTCTCGAGACGTCGGGCGTGCAACCGCCTCGCCCGGCGTGTGGTCGCTGACCGCCAGCGGCTGTCATTGACAGTCCGTACGGGCTACTTTCACCATCGGTTTCATGGTGAACAGCGAGAGCCGATTGTCGGCCGCAAAGCGAATGCTTGCGGTCTTGGCGCTGGTCCTTTCGGCGTGTGGTGGAGACACGTCCCCGGAGCCAGATGGCGGTGTGACGCTGGATGCATCCATCCCCTCCGATGCTGGCGAACAGCCGGAGGATGGAGGCGCTGACGTCGATGCTGGCTCCGAGCCCGACGCGGGTGCCGAGCCCGATTCCGGGACGGAGGGGGATGCAGGGACGGAGCCCGATGCGGGCACCGAGCCCGATGCGGGCACCGAGCCCGATGCAGGGACGGAGCCCGATTCCGGGACGGAGTCCGATGCAGGGACGGAGCCCGACGCGGGTGCCGAGCCCGATTCCGGGACGGAGTCCGATGCAGGGACGGAGTCCGATGCAGGGACGGAGTCCGATGCAGGAACGGAGCCCGATGCAGGAACGGAGCCCGATGCGGGCTCGCACGTCTGTGGTGACGGCGTGGTGCAGGCGTCGGAGCTGTGTGACGACGGCAATGCCGCGGCCGGCGATGGCTGCTCGGCCACGTGCCGCGACATTGAACCCGGGTGGGTCTGTCCGGTCGCGGGTGGGCGCTGTTCCGCGGCCATGTGTGGTGACGGCATCCTCGCTGGCGCCGAGGAGTGCGAGGACGGAAACGTCATCACTGGCGATGGCTGCGACTCCATGTGCCGGCTGGAAGATGGCTGGCACTGCCCCTCGGTGGGCGCGCCTTGCTCACGTACCGTCTGTGGTGACGGTCAGGTCCAGGGCACCGAGCAGTGCGACGACGGCAACCACGACTTTGGTGACCGCTGTCTCCCCGACTGCCGTCGCGAGCCGCGTTGCAGCGACGGTGTCTGCGAGGACGTTTGTGGCGATGGCGTGATCCTGTCGGGCAACACGGAGGAGTGCGATGACGGCAACCTCCGCGCGAATGATGGCTGTTCGCCGGAGTGCAAGCTCGAGCCGGGCTTCGCCTGCGTGAGCATCGAGGAGGAGCCGCCCCAGGAGGTTTCCCTCCCCATCGTCTACCGGGATTTCCGAGGGTACGACCTGCCGGCCGGGCAGGGGCTGCCGCGTGGGCACGTCGACTTCCAGAACAAGAATGGCGTGGAGCGGGGCATCGTCCAGAGCACGCTCGGCGTGGATGGAAAGCCCGTCTACGCGAAGGAGGGGCAGCCCTCCACGACGACCCACGGCCGGACTGCGTTCGACCAGTGGTACCGCGACGTCCCTGGTGTGAACCGCGCCGTGGTCTCTTCGATGACCCTGGCGCATACGGGTAATGGCGCCTACCAGTTCGACGACCAGACCTTCTTCCCGCTGGATGGGCTGGGCTGGGTGGCGGCGGGATTCGAGCCGACGCGCCCCGATTTCGATTCGGCACCGCGCAACTTCCACTTCACCAGCGAGACGCGCGCCTGGTTCGAATACAAGGGCACGGAAGTGCTGTCGTTCCGCGGCGACGATGACGTGTGGGTGTTCATCAACGGCCGCCTGGCATTGGACCTGGGCGGTGTCCATGGCGCCGAGGCGGGGGCCGTCACGCTCTCCGCTCGGGCCGCGGAGCTGGGACTGGCGCTTGGCCGAATCTATGAGGTCGCCCTCTTCCAGGCCGAGCGCCACACGAGCGGGTCGTCCTATCGGCTCACGCTCAACAGCTTCAGCACGCGCCGCACGGAGTGCGTCCCGCTCTGCGGTAACGCGGTCATCGACGAGGGCGAGGCGTGTGATGACGGGCTGAACACCGGGGCCTACGGCGGGTGCACCGCCGCATGCCAGTTGGCGCCCCGCTGCGGCGACTCCGTCGTCCAGCAGTCTGAGGGTGAGGAGTGCGACGACGGCAACACCACCAGCCGCGATGGGTGCAGCGCGACCTGCAAAGTGGAAGTGGGCTGAGTCGTCGTGACACGAAAAAGGCCGAGGCGCGGCAAGCGCCTCGGCCCGTGAGTCTCATCGCCGCCTCCGCCCGGACGGGGACGCGGCATCAGGGCTACATGTTGCGCCGGTACTGCCCGCCCACCTCGTACAGCGCGCGAGAGAGCTGGCCGAGCGTGCAGACCTTACAGGCGTCCATCAGCGCGGCGAAGATGTTGCCGTTGTCCAGCGCCGCGCGGCGCACGGCCTCCAGGGCCTTGGGCGCCGTCGCCTCGTTCCGCTTCCAGAAGGCATCGCGCGAGGTGATGGCGTAGTTCTTCTCCTCCGTCGTCGCGCGGATGACCTCGGGCGGCGTCACCGTCGGAGAGCCCTTGGGGTCCAGGAACGTATTCACCCCGATGATGGGCAGCGTCCCGTCGTGCTTCAGCGTCTCGTAGTAGAGGGACTCTTCCTGAATCTTGGAGCGCTGGTACATGCGCTCCATGGCGCCCAGCACGCCACCGCGCTCGGAGATGGCGCGGAACTCCGCCAGCACCGCCGCCTCCACCAGGTCGGTCAGCTCCTCGATGATGAACGCACCCTGGCTGGGGTTTTCGTTCTTGGAGAGGCCGAACTCCTTGTTGATGACCAGCTGGATGGCGAGCGCGCGGCGCACGCTCTCCTCGGTGGGCGTGGTGATGGCCTCGTCGTAGGCGTTGGTGTGCAACGAATTGCAGTTGTCGTTGAGCGCGAGCAACGCCTGCAGCGTGGTCCGGATGTCGTTGAAGGCAATCTCCTGCGCGTGCAGGCTCCGGCCAGACGTCTGGATGTGGTACTTCAGCTTCTGCGAGCGGTCATTGCCGCCGTACTTGTCCCGGATGGCCTTGGCCCAGATGCGGCGCGCCACGCGGCCCAGCACGGCGTACTCCGGGTCCATTCCGTTCGAGAAGAAGAACGAGAGGTTGGGCGCGAAGTCGTCGATGTCCATGCCCCGCGACAGGTAGTACTCGACGAAGGTGAAGCCGTTGGCCAGCGTGAAGGCCAGCTGGGAGATGGGGTTCGCCCCGGCTTCCGCGATGTGGTAGCCGGAAATCGACACCGAGTAGAAGTTCCGGACCTTCTGGTCGATGAAGTACTGCTGGATGTCGCCCATCACCCGCAGGGCGAACTCGGTGGAGAAGATGCAGGTGTTCTGCGCCTGGTCCTCCTTCAGGATGTCCGCCTGCACGGTGCCGCGCACCGACTGGAGCGTCTTCGCGCGGATGCGCTCGTAGACGTCGCGCGGGAGCACCTCGTCGCCGGACACGCCGAGCAGCAGCAGGCCCAGCCCGTCGTTGCCCTGCGGCAAGTCACCCTGGTAGCGGGGCCGCGGCAGGCCGCGCTCGCGGTAGAGGGCATCAATCTTCTTCTCGACCTCGTCGACCTTGCCGTTCTCGCGAATCCACTTCTCGCACTGCTGGTCCACCGCGGCGTTGAGGAAGAACCCGAGCAGCATCGGCGCGGGGCCGTTGATGGTCATGGACACGGATGTGGACGGGTCCGCCAGGTCGAAGCCGGAGTAGAGCTTCTTCGCGTCGTCCACGTTGGCGATGGACACGCCCGAGTTGCCCACCTTGCCGTAGATGTCCGGCCGGTGGTCCGGGTCCTCGCCGTACAGCGTCACCGAGTCGAAGGCCGTGGACAGGCGCTTGGCGGGCAGGCCCCGCGACACGTAGTGGAAGCGCTTGTTGGTGCGCTCCGGGCCGCCCTCGCCGGCGAACATGCGCGCGGGGTCCTCGCCCTCGCGCTTGAGCGGGAAGACGCCCGCGGTGAAGGGGAACGCTCCCGGGGCGTTCTCCCGCAGGAGCCAGATGAGGATGTCACCCCAGTCTTCATAACGGGGGAGGGCAATCTTGGGGATGCGCAGGTGGGAGAGCGTCTCCGCGTACAGGTCCAGCTCGATGACCTTGTCGCGGACCTGGAACTGGTACTTGGACGCGGCGTACCGGCGCTTCGTCGCGGGCCACTCGGCCAGCAGCCGCCGGCAGTCGGCGTGGAGCCGCGACTCCAAATCCTTGTACAGTTCCACCAGCTCGCTCAGGTAGGCGGGCTCGCCCTCGACGCGCTCGGTGACCTGCACCGTGTCCGAGGGGTCCTTGGGCTCGACGATTTCCAGGCGCTTCCGGCCCACGTTGGTGCGCAGCGCCTCGATGGTGCCGTGGAGCTGGTACATGCGCCGGGCAATGGCGGCCTGGGCCTTCACGAAGCCGTCATAGGACTCACAGGCCTCGACGATTTCCGCCAGGTAGCGCGTGCGCTCGGGCGGGATGATCCACTTCTTCTCGCTCATCCCCGGCGTGAGCTCGAAGCCGGACTTGAGCGGCGCGCCCGTCTTCGCGGAGATGGTGTCCATGAGCGCCCGGTAGAGCTGGTTCATCCCCGGGTCGTTGAACTGCGAGGCGATGGTGCCGTACACGGGCACCGCGTCATCGGCGGTGGTGAAGGCGTTGTGGTTGCGCTTCCACTGCTTGCGCACGTCGCGCAGCGCGTCCAGCGAGCCGCGCTTGTCGAACTTGTTGATGGCGATGACGTCCGCGAAGTCGAGCATGTCGATCTTCTCGAGCTGCGTCGCCGCGCCGTACTCCGCCGTCATCACGTAGAGCGCCACGTCGGAGTGCTCGGTGATTTCGGTGTCGGACTGGCCGATGCCGGAGGTCTCCACCACGATGAGGTCGAAGCCGGCGGCCTTGCAGATTTCGATGGAGTCGCCCACGTGCTTGGACAGGGCGAGGTTGCTCTGGCGGGTGGCCATCGAGCGCATGTACACGCGCGGGTTGTCGATGGAGTTCATCCGGATGCGGTCGCCCAGGAGCGCGCCGCCGGACTTGCGCTTGGACGGGTCCACGGAGAGCACGGCGAGCGTCTTGTCCGGGAAGTCCGCCAGGAAGCGGCGCACCAGCTCATCCACGAGGCTGGACTTGCCCGCGCCGCCGGTGCCGGTGATGCCCAGGATGGGCACGCGCGGCCCCTTGGCCTGGATATGCGACATGGCCTCGCGCAGGGGCTCTCCCTGGGACGCGAAGTTCTCCGCGATGGTGATGAGCGGGGCAATCCGGGACGGCTCACGCATCGAGGGCGCATCGAGCAGGGGCGCGAAGTCCGCCGGCCGCTTCTCGAAGTCACACTGGGAGATGAGGTCGTCAATCATCCCCTGCAGGCCCATGGCCCGGCCGTCGTCCGGCGAGTAGATGCGCGTGACGCCGTAGCGGTGGAGCTCTTCAATCTCCGACGGGAGGATGGTGCCGCCGCCGCCGCCAAAGACCTTGATGTTGGCCTTCCGCTCGCGCAGCAGGTCAATCATGTACTTGAAGAACTCGACGTGACCGCCCTGGTAGGAGGTGATTGCGATGCCCTGCACGTCCTCCTGGATGGCGCAGTCGACAATCTCAGCCACCGAGCGGTTGTGCCCCAGGTGGATGATTTCCGCGCCCGAGGCCTGCATGAGGCGGCGCATCACGTTGATGGCGGCGTCATGCCCGTCGAACAGGGAGGCGGCCGTCACGATGCGGACGTGGAAACGAGGCTTGTAGGGCTGGGGAACGGGTGTCTGCTGGACGTTTCGCACGGCGCGTACAGTAAGAGCGCCGTTTGCGTCGAGGCAAGGGATTGGAGCGTGACTGACCGCTCCTCGACGCGGGCTGTCAGGCCCTCGTTTCAGGGAGGAACGCGCCCAGCACCCGCAGTGCGGCCGACGTCGGTGTCGTACGCCCTTCGCGCACGTCCGCCTCCAGCGTGGGCACCAGTGCGGACACCTCGGGGTGCGCACGCAGGGCCGCCCGGAGGCCGTCCTGCACCATGGTCCACATCCACTGCACCTGCTGCGCCTTGCGGCGGCGCTCCATCGCGCCCGAGGCCGCGCTCTGCCCGAGCTGCGTGTCGACGGACGTCCACAGCTTCTCGATGCCGCTGCCCTCCAGGGCACTGCAGGTGGTGATTTCCGGCTCGGCGCCCGGCCGCATCAGGTGCAACGCGGCGCGTAGCTCGGAGCGGGCCCTTTCGGCGCGCGGCTTGTTGTCGCCGTCCGCCTTGTTGATGGCGAGCATGTCCGCCACCTCGAGGATGCCGCGCTTGATGCCCTGCAGTTCGTCCCCGGCGCCCGCCAGCATGAGCACCAGGTAGAAGTCCACCAGGTCGGCCACCACCGTCTCCGACTGGCCCACGCCCACCGTCTCCACCAGCACCACGTCGAAGCCCGCCGCTTCGCACAAGAGCAGCGTCTCGCGCGTCTTGCGCGCCACGCCGCCCAGGGTGCCGCTGGACGGGCTGGGGCGGATGTACGCGGCTTCCTCGCGCGACAGCCGCGCCATGCGCGTCTTGTCACCCAGGATGCTGCCGCCGGACACGGTGCTGGACGGGTCGATGGCCAGCACCGCCACGCGCTTGCCGGCGTTCACCAGGTGCATGCCCAGCGCGTCGATGAAGGTGCTCTTGCCCACGCCCGGCACGCCGCTGATGCCCACGCGCCGGCTGCCACCCGTGGCGGGGAGCAGCCGCGTGAGGACTTCCTGGGCGAGCACCGCGTGGCGCGGCAGCTCGCTCTCCACCAGGGTGATGGTGCGCGCGAGCATGGCGCGGTCGCCCGCGCGCACGCCGTCCACATACGCGTCCGCGGACAGCAGCTTCACGCCTCTTCCTCCAATGAAGCAGCCAGCTTGTCGAGCAGCTCGATGGCCGCCTTGGAGATGACCGTGCCGGGGCCGAAGATGGCCGCGGCGCCCGCGGCGCGAAGCGCGTCGTAGTCCTGCGCGGGGATGACGCCGCCCACGACGACCATGATGTCCTCGCGGCCCAGCGCCTTGAGGGCCTGCTTGAGCTGCGGCACCAGCGTCAGGTGGCCGGCGGCGAGCGAGCTGGCACCCACGACGTGCACGTCGTTCTCCACGGCCTGCCGCGCGGACTCCTCGGGCGTCTGGAACAGGGGGCCGATGTCCACGTCGAAGCCCAGGTCGGCGAACGCGGTGGCGATGACCTTCTGGCCGCGGTCATGCCCGTCCTGCCCCATCTTCGCGATGAGGATGCGCGGCCGGCGGCCGAAGCGCGCGAGGAACGCGTCCGCCTTCGCGCGCGCATCGATGATGCCCGTGGCGTCCTTGCCCGCTTCGCTGGAATACACACCCGTCACGCTGCGCACCGTGGCCTCGTAGCGCCCGAACACCTTCTCGAGCGCGTCGCTGATTTCGCCCACCGTCGCCTTGGCGCGTGCCGCGTCGATGGCCAGCGCCAGCAGGTTGCCCTCGCCGCGCCGGCCCGCCTCGGTGAGTGCGTCCAGCTTGCGGCGGACGTCCTCCGCGTTGCGCTCCGCGCGCAGCTCGCGCAGGCGTGCAATCTGCGCCTCGCGCACCGCCGAGTTGTCCACCTTGAGAATCTCGATGGAGTCCTCGCGCTCGGGCGGGTACTTGTTCACGCCGATGATGGCCTGGCGGCCGGAGTCGATGCGCGCCTGGGTGCGTGCCGCCGCCTCCTCGATGCGCAGCTTGGGCAGGCCGGCCTCGATGGCCTTCGTCATGCCGCCCAGCGCTTCGACCTCCTGGATGTGAGCCCACGCCTTGCGCGCCAGCTCGTGCGTGAGGCGCTCCACGTAGTAGCTGCCACCCCACGGGTCGATGACGCGCGTGGTGCCGCTCTCCAACTGGAGGTAGAGCTGGGTGTTGCGGGCGATGCGCGCGCTGAAGTCCGTGGGCAGCGCGATGGCTTCGTCCAGCGAGTTGGTGTGCAGGCTCTGCGTGTGACCCTGGGTGGCGGCCATGGCCTCCACGCAGGTGCGCACGACGTTGTTGAAGACGTCCTGTGCGGTGAGGCTCCAGCCGGACGTCTGGCTGTGGGTGCGCAGCGCCAGGCTCTTGTCCGTCTTCGGGGAGAAGCCCTTGATGAGCTTCGCCCAGAGCAGGCGGGCGGCGCGCATCTTGGCCACTTCCATGAAGAAGTTCATGCCAATGGCCCAGAAGAAGGACAGGCGCGGCGCGAAGGCGTCCACACCCAGTCCCGCCGCGAGCCCGGCGCGCACGTACTCCACGCCATCCGCCAGCGTGTAGCCCAGCTCCAGGTCCTGCGTCGCCCCGGCTTCCTGCATGTGGTAGCCGCTGATGCTGATGCTGTTGAAGCGCGGCATCTTCTCCGCCGTGAAGCGGAAGATGTCGCCGATGATGCGCATCGACGGACCGGGCGGGTAGATGTACGTGTTGCGGACCATGAACTCCTTGAGGATGTCGTTCTGGATGGTCCCGCTGAGCTGCTCGGGGCGCACGCCCTGCTCCTCGGCGGCGACCACGTAGAGCGCCAGCACCGGGAGCACGGCCCCGTTCATCGTCATGGACACGCTCATCTGGTCGAGCGGAATCCGGTCGAACAGGATGCGCATGTCCTTGATGGAGTCGATGGCCACGCCCGCCATGCCAACGTCACCCGCCACGCGGGGATGGTCGCTGTCGTAGCCCCGGTGCGTCGCGAGGTCGAAGGCGATGGACAGGCCCTTCTGCCCCGCCGCGAGGTTGCGGCGGTAGAAGGCGTTGGAGGCCTCGGCCGTGGAGAAGCCGGCGTACTGCCGCACCGTCCACGGCTGCTGCACGTACATGGTGGAGTAGGGGCCTCGCACGAAGGGCGGCAGGCCCGGCAGCGAGCCCAAATGCTCCACGCCCTCCATGTCCTCGCGCGTGTACACCGGCTTGACGGGGATGCCCTCGGGCGTGTCCCAGCGCTCGGCGTTGCGCGTGGCCTCGCCGGCCTGACGCAGTTGCTGGTCGCGCGCGGGCGCGGCGGAGTGCGTTTCGGGGGCGTCGAAGTCGATGCCCGAGAAGTCCGGTACGTGGGGGCGCATCAGGCCACTCCGAGCTGCTGGTGCAGTGAGGACAGGAGCGAGAACAAATCCGCTCCCGCGTAGAAGAAGACGTCCACGCCGGCCGCGCGGAAGGCGGCCTCGTGGTCACCGGGACGGCCCGCAACCGCCACCGCGCGCGCGCCCTTCGCCTTCAGCGCCGCCGTCAGCGCGGGCACCCATTCCGGATACAGCGCGTCCGGCCCGGAGATGACGGCCAGCGTCGCGCCCGACGCCGCGAAGCGGGCCGCCGCGTCGGCGACGTCCGCGAAGCCGTGCGCGTCCGCCGGCTCGAGACCGCCCGCGGCCAGGACGTTGGCCGTCCACGTGGAGCGGGTGGTGTGCTCGGCGACCGTGCCCAGGCTGGCCAGGAAGGCCTTCGGGCGCGCACCGTGCGCGGCGAGGTAGCGGTCGCTCGCGTCGCGCAGCGTCTCGAAGGACTCGGCCACGCGCACCGGGCGCAGGGGAAGGGGCCCCGACGTATCGGGCGCCGCGGACGCCGTGGCTCGGGACTGCCGCTGGACGGGCGTTTCACCCAGGTGGGGGAACTCACTCACGCCGACAATGGGCAGGCGGCGGGTGCGCACGGCCTTGTCGCGCGCCGTGCGCGTCTCCGCGAGCACGCGGGCCACGTCGCCGCTCGTGAGCGCCTGCTCCATGCCGCCCAGCGCCTCGATGCGCCGCAGCTCGGTCCATGCCGCGCGAGCGATGTCCTGCGTGAGCTGCTCCAGGTAGTAGCTGCCGCCCGCGGGGTCGGCGACGCGGTTGAGGCTCGACTCGTCGCGCAGGATGAGCTGCGTGTTGCGCGCCAGCCGGCGAGCGGACGCGTCGGGCGTGCCCAGGGCTTCGTCGAAGGGCGAGGTGCTGACGCTGTCCGCGCCGCCGACGACGGCCGCGAAGGACTCCGCGGTGGCGCGGAGGATGTTGACCCACGGGTCCCGCTGCGTCTTCGTGGTGCTCGCGGTGCGCGCGTGCAGCACCATGGCCTGGGCCTCCGGCGAGCCGCCACACGCCGCCACGGCCTTGGACCACAAGAGCCTCGCCGCGCGCAGCCGGGCAATCTCCGGGAAGAACTGTCCACCCACGGACACCGCGAACTGGATGGAGCGCGCCGCGACGTCGGGGGAGACGCCCGCGCGCTCCAAGCCGCGCAGGTACGCCACGCCCGTGGCGATGGCCCAGGCCAGCTCGTGCGCCGACGTGGCGCCCGCGTCCGCGTAGGCGCGCGTGGACACGAGCAACACCCGGAGGCCGGGCGCGGCTTCACGCAGCGAGGTGACCAGGGGCGCGGCCTGGGCCAGCGTCGCGTCCAGTCCCGCGGGCAGCGAGCCGGTGCGAGCCAGGATGCCGAGCGGATCCACGCCGAGGCTGCCCTTCAGCGCGGCGCGGGACACCCCCGTCTGCTCCGCGACGTGGAGCAGGTGGTGGGCGGAGGCGAGCGGGTCGGACTCGGGCTCCAGGTGGACGGGCGTCGTGTCCAGCGGCGCATGGGCGAGCAGCCGCCGCAGCGCCTCGGCATCCGGTACGCGAACGCCGTGCGTGTCGCCCAGGTGGAGCCACACACCCCAGCCGCCCCGGTCCAGGTCCGTGCGGATGGCCTCGGCGGCCTGCGTCACGTCCGGCTCGCTGTACTCCTGGCACACCACCCATCCACCCTCGGTGAGGCCCAGGGCCTGGGTGCCGCGCACGTAGGGGGCCACGCCGGGCGGCTCGGGCGGCGCGACGGCGGCGTCCTGCTGCGTGTACAGCGGCTGGAGCGACAGGCCGCCTTCCAGCTGCGATTGGAGCGCGGTGAAGGGCTTGCCCTTCAAATCTTTGTCCACGAGCCGGCGCCAGTCTTCCACCGACGGGGCCGGGAACTCCGAGGCGATATGGAGAGGCTCTTGAGCCATGCTGCGTCCTCGCGGGATGGGAGTGGCACCGACCCATAGGCGCAATGGACCGGCGGGGCAATGGGCTTGGAGGGGCTGCCTCAGTCTTCCGACGGGACGTCCTGCCCCTTGAAGCCCCAGTCCTCCAGCACTTGGGCTTCATCCACTGCGTTCTTTGTCTTCTTGAAGCGGGCGCCGGACACTCCTTTCACCCGGCGCTCGCACGCGGCCCAGGTGGCGTGGCGCTTCACGGAGCCGCCCACCTGGCTCAGGTAGGAGTACGCCTTGGCGGAGGCCTCGCGCTGCTCCTTGGGCTTCTCTGGTGGCAGGGACATGTCCTCCGGCAGGTCATGCACCGCCACGCCGTAGTCCTGGAGCGGGCCGGTGTAGAGCCGCGCGTCGCGCCCCTTCGAATAGGCGACGGCGATGGCGTCCACGCGCTCGTTGCCGGGAACGCCCACGTGGCCTCGGATGTAGAACCACGCCACGGCGGCGGCCTCGGCGGCGTGGTTCTCCTTGCGCTGCGCCAGCAACGCCATCAGCCGCTTCCAATAGAGGGTGTTGGCGACCTCGCCGCCCTCGGCCGTCTTCCACCCGCGCCGGCTCCAGCCGAACGCCCACTTGGTGGCGCCCTGAATCACATACGTGGAGTCCGTGTGGATGTGGATGGGGCCCGGCGCGCGCTCCAGGTGGCGCAGGGCCTTGCCCACGGCCGTCAGCTCCATCCGGTTGTTGGTGGTCTCCGGCTCATGGCCGCCCAACTCCGTCACCAGCCCGTCGGGCGTGACGATGATGCTCCCCCAGCCACCCGGGCCAGGGTTTCCTGAACAGGCGCCATCAGCGAAGACAAGGGTCGGGCGGTGCTCCATGCCGGCACCCTATTCGGCGCGAAGTGCTCCCGCCAGGACGGCGGTGGCCGCGCGCTCAATGCACGGCACTCAGGGAGGGGCCCGGCCGGACGCGCGCGAAGGCGGCGCGAACGGCTTCTTCTGGCTGGGCGCCGTTCAGCAGCAGCACGGGCCCCTTGCCCGCGAGCCGCATGGCCGGGACGCCGCGGATGCCCAGGCGTTGGGCCTCTTCCTCGTCGGCGAGCACGCGCGCGGTGTACCGGCTCGCCTCCAGCGCGCGTGTCATGGACTCGCGATCCAGGCCCACGTCCTCCGCCAGGTCCGCCAGCACGCGCAGGTCTCCAATGTCCCGGCCGTCCTCGAAGAAGGCGCGGAAGAGGGCCTCATGGAACGGAGAGAAAGCCCCGGCGTCCTTCGCGAACTCGGCGGCTTCGAGCGCCAGCCGGCTCCTCGGTTGCACCGGCGGGGGCTTCATCGTCAAGCCCCGCTGCTCGGCCATCGGGTAGACGGCGCGGGCCCAGGCCGACCGCGGTAGCTCGCTCACCGGGGCAAGCGGCCGCGCGGGCGTCGGACGCAGCTCGAACGCGCGCCAGTGGATGTCGAGCTCCGCGCCCAGCCTGGCATGCAACTGCTTGAGGATGGGGAGCTCGAGGTAGCAGAAGGGGCAGACGTAATCGCTCCAGACGTCGAGGCGGACCGGCATGTCCGTTTGGGCCATGGGCGAGGCTCCTTGAAGTCCCCGGCAAGGGACATCCCCTCACGTTGGCCATCCCCGTGCGGGCATGGGCCGCGGTGGCGCCGGTCAACCTGGGGGCCGGCCGGCCGGGCGTGCCCGCCGTGCGGGGCCCTCGACGCGATGCGGCAGGGCCGGCCCTTGAGGCTCACGAAGCGACGGGGGCTCAGGGTGTGACGGAGATGGGCGCGCTTATGCAACTGGATGGTCTCTGTCCGGCTGGCGGGCACTCCGCTTCACGAGGCCACCAGTTCCTTGACAAGGGATTCCATCAGCGTCGGCACGGTCCGGTGCCGCAGGTTGGGCGTGGCCTGGCCTGCCCACAGCGACACGAGGTCCGTGCGGCCCGCCTTGACCGCCGCGGGCTTGAGCTTCGACAGAAACCAGCTCTGGATAGGAAAGGGCGCAATCGCTGCCTGCTGAGAGGTCATCTCCTCTGTCCACCGATTGCGCATGCCTCGCGCCAGCCGGCCCGTGAAGGCCCGCGTCAAGGTGGTGTGCTTCGCGCGGTCGCTGAAGAGCAGCTCGCGGTGGGCATCCGTCGCCCCTGATTCCTCGCAGGCGAGGAACGCCGTTCCCAGTTGCGCGGCCTGGGCCCCCAGGGTGAGCGCGGCGCGGATGCCCCGGCCATCCGCGATGCCACCTGCCGCGATGACGGGCACCTTCACCCGGTCGGCGACGAGCGGCGTGAGGGCCAGCGTTCCCATCAGCGAGTCCTCGGCGCGCGCGAGGAAGGAAGGACGGTGTCCGCCCGCCTCGAAGCCCGCGGCCACGATGAGGTCGACACCGGCCGCGTCCAGGGCCTCGGCTTCGGCCAGCGTGGTGGCCGCGCCGGAGGTGAGGATGCCCCTGCGCCGGCACTCCGCCAGGATTGAAGCGGAGGGTACGCCGAACACGAAGCTGAAGACCGGCGGCCGAGCTTCGAGCAGCGCCTCCACCTGGTCCTCGAAGCGATAGTGGAAGCGCTCGGGCATGGCCGGCTTCTCCACGCCGAGTTCGCGGTAGTACGGCTCGAAGAGGCGGTACACGCGGTCGAACGCCTCCGGGCTGAGCGCATCCCCGCCCGCGTCATGGTCGGAGACCCAGAGGTTGAGCGCGAAGGGCTTGTCCGTCAGCGCCCGAATCCGGTCCGCCACGCGGCCAAGCTCCTCCGGGGGAAGCTGATAGGCCCCATAGGAGCCCAGTCCTCCCAGGTTGGACACCGCCGCGGCGAGGCGTTCGGTGGAGAGCCCGCCTCCGAAGGGGCCCTGGATGATGGGGTGGTGGATGCCCAGCTTCTGGAGGGCTTCGTTCGGTCGCTGCGGGCTCATCGCGGCTCCTTCGGTCGGGAATGGCGGAGGGATAACCGCAGGCGCTGGACGAGGTGGGAGAAATGACACGCGGAAGCGGCCAGGATGTCCGGATGCGGGACTCCGATTCCCACTCCCGCGCAACCGGGCTTCTCGCTTCGTCCAGATGGCCTGTACGCCGGGGATGGCACGCGGCATGCTCGGGCGTCCTGGACATGACGATGACCCTTGGCCAGGACCTCCGCTTCGCGCTGCGCCGGCTTCGTGGCAGTCCCACCTTCACGCTGGTCGCGGTGGCCACGCTCGCGCTTGGGATTGGCGCCAACGTCTCCATCTTCAGCGTGGTGAATGCCGTGCTGCTGCGGCCGCTGCCCATGCACGACGACGCGAGTCTGGTGCGCGTGTACAGCCAGCGGATGCAGGGGCCGGGGCCCACCTCCGTGCTGGACTTCATGGACCTGCGGGAGCAGAGCCGCACGCTGAAGGGCCTGTCCGCGGTGGCGCCCGTGGCGATGACGCTGGCGGCGGACAGCGCGGACACCTCGCCGGAGAAGGTGCAGGCGGGGATGGTGACGGGCGACTTCTTCTCGATGCTGGGCGCTCGCGTGCATTTGGGGCGCGCGCTTCATCCCGATGACGTCCGGCCCGGCGCTCCGAAGGTGGCGGTGATTTCCCATGCGCTGTGGCAGCGGCGCTTTGGCGGGAGCGCCGCCGTGCTGGGGCGCTCGGTGGACCTGGGCGCTCCGGAGCCGTGGACGGTGGTGGGGGTGATGGCGCCGGGCTTCGACTTCCCCGCACGCTCTGAGCTGTGGAGCCCGCTGCTCTGGGAAGAGGGCATGACGAAACCCGAGGGGCGCGGGGCGCACTGGCTGGAGGTGTACGGCCGGCTGGGCCCGGACGTGGCGCTGGCGTACGCGCGCACCGAGTTCTCCGCCATCGCCCACCGTCTGGCGGAGCAGTACCCCCAGACGAACGAAGGCAAGGACGCGCGCGTGGAGCCGCTGCGCGACGTGCTGGTGGGCAACGTCCGTCCGTCGCTCCTGTTGATGCTGGGCGCGGTGGGGGTGGTGCTGCTCATCGCGTGCGCGAACCTCACGCACCTGCTCCTGGCGCGCGCGGCCTCGCGTGAGGGGGAAGTCTCCGTGCGCATCGCCCTGGGCGCGAGCCGTGGCCGCATCGCCCGCGAGCTGTTGGTGGAGTGCGGCGTGCTCGCGGGTCTGGGCGCTGCCGTGGGGCTGCTGGTGGCGATGTGGGCGCTGGATGCGCTGGCCACGTGGGGGCCTCGGGACATTCCCCGCATCGAAGAGGTGTCGCTGGATGGTCCGGTGCTGGCCTTCACCGCGGGACTGGCCGTGCTGACCACACTGCTGTTCGGGCTGGTGCCCGCGCTCCAGGCGGGGCGGCTGGATTTGGTGCGTGGATTGAAGCGGGTGGTGGGCGGCGGAGGTGGGAGCGCCCAGGGACACCGCACGCGCTCCGTGCTCGTCGTGGCGGAGACGGCGCTGGCGGTGTTGCTGCTGGTGTGCGCGGGGTTGTTGCTGCGCAGCTTCGTGCACCTGCAACGGGCCGAACCCGGCTTCGACCCCGAGGGTGTGCTGACGGTGAAGGTGGACCTGCCGCCGCTGCACTATGGCTTTGGCACCGCCGCGCCCGCCGCCTTCTACGACACGTTGCTCGAGCGGCTGCGGGCGCTGCCCGGCGTGGAGCAGGTCGGCGCCGTGAATGGGCTTCCATTGGATGGGGCCCGGTGGACTGTTCCCGTGAAGGACCCGCTGCGGCCTGCTCCGGAGGGGACGGAACCCTGGCAGGCCAGCGTGCGCATCGTGACGCCCGGGGCGCTGGAGGCCTTGCGCGTGAAGGTGCTGCAGGGGCGCGGAATCTCGGCGGCGGACCAGGGCGCGGGTGGGCGCGCCGTGCTGGTCAACGCAGCGGCGGCGCGCCGCTTCTGGCCTGGCGAAGAGCCTATGGGGCGCACGCTGGACACCGACATGGACTGGGGCAGCAGTGCCATGGGCGGACGCGTGGTGGGCGTGGTGGACGACATGGCGCTGGAAGGGCTTGGCGCGCCGTCCCTGCCGGAGGTGTACGTGCCTTACGTGCAGGCGCGGACCACGAGCATGGTGCTGCTGCTGCGGACAAAGGGGGCGCCGCTCGACCTGGCCCCCGCGGCTCGCGCTGAGATTCGTGCGTTGGATGCGAACCTGGCGCCAGGCAGTGTCCGCACGCTGGCCTCGGTGGTTGACCGCACGGTAGCGCCGCTGCGCTTCTACTTGCTCCTGGCGGGGGCCTTCGCGGCGGTGGCGATGGTGCTGTCGGCGGTGGGGCTCTATGGCGTCGTGGCCTATGCGGTGCTGCAGCGCACCCGCGAGCTGGGCATCCGCATGGCGCTGGGCGCGCGTCAGGCGCAGGTACTGGGCCTGGTGCTCGGTCGCTACCTGGGGTTGACGGCCTGTGGGCTCGTCATCGGACTGGGGCTGGCGGTGGCCACCAGCCGCGGCATCACGCACCTGCTGAGCGGCGTTCAGCCCACGGACTCACTGACGTACGTGGCCGTGGCGGCGGTGCTGTTGGCGGTGGCCGCCCTGGCGGTGCTGCTGCCCGCGCGCCGGGCCGCGCGAGTCTCCCCCGCGGTGGCGCTCCGGGCGGACTGAGCAGGCGTCCGGGGCCGCTGCGTTTCAACGGGGCACGGCGGTCATCGTCCCGCGAGGAGGGACGGACGAGCTTGGGGGCGCGTTCCAGGGGGTGGGTCGCACCGTGGCACCGGCTGGCAACGCCGCGGGGCGTGGTCACGGTTGGCTTCGGAGGCGAGGCGCGCCTTCCTGGACGAAAGGGGTCGGTCATGAAGCTCAAGGTGATTGGGATGATCGCGGGTCTGGCGTGGGGGGGCGCGGCTCTGGCGCAGGGCTCGCAGGATCCGGCGATGCCGCCGGAACCCTCGACGCCACGGGAGCCATCAATGCCGCAGGACCCATCGATGCAGCATCCACCCAGCAGCGGCTCGGAGATGTCCGGCGGCATGGGCGGCAGCCAGATGCAGGGCCAGCAGGAGCTGAGCGGCTCCGTGGTGGCCATGCGGAAGGACAAGCTCTACATCAAGGACGAGAACGGAGCGGTTGTGCCAGTCGGCGTGAACCACTCCACGCAAATCGATGGGAAGACCATCGAGAAGCACCGGGACATCCACAGCCACCTCCGGCGTGAAATCAAGGAGGGGGACCAGGTCCGGACCAAGTTCAACGTGGAGAAGACGACCGAGAACATGGCGTCCTCCATCGAGAAAATGAGCAAGTAGTCCACGCCGCACGCGGGCGGCCGCGGTCTGGAGCGTGACGGTGCAGGTTCACCGCCGCCCCGGCCGCGGCTTCCGCCGTTCCCGGATGCCTGTTGGAGGCGAGGTCCCGCGCCTATGCTGCCGCCGGTCGCGGAGCACGGGCTGGGAGCGCGCAAGCAGAAGATACGGGTGGGCATCATCGGGGCGAGCTCGACTGGCGGTTGGGCGCTGTTCGGACACCTGCCCGCGCTCAAGATGTTGCCGCAGTACGTGGTGACGGCGGTCTGCGCGACGAATCAGGAGCACGCGGACGAGGTGGCCCGCCGCCACGGTGTTCCCCATGCGTTCAACCGGCCCAAGGCCCTGGTGACCCATCCGGAGGTGGACCTGGTGGTCGTCTCCGTGAAGGCGCCCGAGCACGACGCGCTGGTGCGCGCGGCCATCGCCGCGCAGAAGGACGTGTTCTGCGAGTGGCCGCTGGGGACGTCGACGGCCCAGGCCGCCGCGCTCACGAAGCTGGCGGAAGCGGCGAAGGTCCGCACCGTCATTGGACTCCAGCGCCGGCTCTCGCCGGGCGTGCGCTACCTCAGGGATCTGTTGGATGAAGGCTATGTGGAAACCCTGCGCTCGGTGCCGCTGCATGCAGCCAGTCCGATGTATGCGGCGTTCGCGCGTGACGTGGTGGAAGGGACTCGGCTGGCGCCCGACTTCAGCGAGGCGCTGAAGCTGCATCGCCTGCTCGACGCGATTGAGAAGGCGACGGCGACGGGTCGGCGCCAGACGTGGACAGAGCCGCTCTAGTGCGTCCGGGCTGCTTCCACTTCGATGAGCCCGGCCAGAATCGTTCGGTGGCAGACCTGTTCGAGGATGCAGTCCTTTGAACAGAGGAGGGTCACCGTTTCGCCCTGCCGCACTCGATTGGCGAGCGCGGTGATGGCTTCTTGCTGCGACGCCATCTCCTGGAGGTACCGCTCGCGGTAGGCATCCAGGGTGATGGGCGTGCGGCCCTTTCCATAGAAGGCGTCGAAGAGCTCCGGGCTGGGCGCCAGGTTGCTTAGCCACGCGTCCCACGTCTCCTTGGCCTTGGGCAGACCTCGCGGCCGGTAATGGCAGACGAGGACGCGGAAGCCGTCATCTGGCTCGGAAGGCACACACCAACGTTTGGTTTTGAGCGGCATCGCTGGGCAACCCTGAACCGGAGGGACGGTATTCCATCCGCGGTGGACCGGATTTCTTACCGGGACGGAGAGGGCTCTGGCCCCGTTGGCCCGGGGTGATGTCTCCAAGTGCTTGGAAATGCTGGCCTTGGGCCTTGGATCGGCGGCGGCACGCGCCCTGCTATGGGGTGATGCAGCAGCGTGACGGGGCAGTCAGGGCGGCGGGTAGGACGGGGCAGCACGGCAGGACGGGGCGGTACGGGCAGCACGCAGCACGGGCGGCGGGTAGGACGGGGCGGTACGGGTAGCGGGTAGGACGGGGTAGCACGGCAGGACAGGGCGGTATGGGCGGCGGGTAGGACGGGGCGGTACGGGCAGTACGCAGCACGGGCGGCGGGTAGGACGGGGCAGCACGGCAGGACGGGGCGGTACGGGCAGTACGCAGCACAGGCGGCGGGTAGGACGGGGCGGTACGGGCAGTACGCAGCACAGGCAGCAGGTAGGACGCGTCGGTAAGGGCAGCACACAGGACGAAGCAGCACGCAACACCAGTCAACGCATGATCGGGCTGACCCAGGCATCACCACTCAGCAGCCGGTCGCGCTGACACAGGCAGCACAGCATCACCGGTCACCGGTCAGTCGCACTGACACCGTCAGCACGCGATGACGCTGAAGAAGCATCGCAGGTCGGCGGGATGGTCGGGCGTGGCGTAGCAGAACGGGGCATTGCAGCCCGTTCAGTCGGACGGCTCGGGTGTGTGGGATGGGCGAGTGGGAGCCGGTCCTCAGCGGAAGAGTTCATTCGCGAGGACCGGTTCGACTCAACAGCGCTCAGAGATTGAAGCCGACGTTACCGACAGAGATGCTCGGCCCGAAGATGAAGGACCATTTACTCGACGGAACGACCGGGTCCAGCGAGGGGTCTCCTCCCGTACGGCGCCGGATGTCTCCGCGGAACTCGTAGGCCAGCCACGCCTGCGCACCCACGGCAGCGCCCGGTCCAATCGGAACGCGCAGACCCAGGCCCAAGACGACCGCGAGCGTCGGCGGGAATTGGATGTCACCCGACTGCGGCACGAGCCCCAGTCCCATCAAGCCCGCTTCGATTCCCAGCAGCCGTTCCTGGCCTTCGTTGTTCAGCAAAGCCAGTCGCGACACGACACCGAAGTTGATGGCGAGCTGCCCGGTGGGCTCGGTGGCGCGGTAGAGGCCCGCGGGAATGGCGGCCGTCGTGTAGAGCCGGAAGAGGCCACCGGTGACGATGGCCGTCCACTGCGCGGAAGGCAGGCCCGTGCGGTCCGTCGTGCTCAATGCATAGCGGGACTCGTCCGCCACGTGGGAGACCTGGACGGTGATGCGGTCGTACTGCCCCAGGTTGCCCGGGACGGGGATGTCGCGCTGCTCTCCCTGCGGACGCAGGAACATCCGCTGCTCGACGCCGCTCTCCCCGCGCACCGAGCCATCCGGCTTCGTGACGCTGATGCGGAGCAGGACCTCCTGGTTCCCATCCTCCGGCTTCAATCGCTGACGGTGCACGATGACGCGACAGGTGTTGCGCATCTCGTAGGGAATCCGGTGGGGGCGGCTGGGCTCCAGTTGCTGGTCCTTGCCGTCCTTGTCCGCGCAGACGAACTCCACCAGGTTCTCGATGCGAGCGGGCACGCTGGCTTCGCGCACCACGCGTTGGAAGCGCTCATCCACCATCACCAGGTCGGTGGTGGCCAGCTCCGCGGGCAGCGTGGGAAGCCGGTAGCCGAAGCGCAGCGCCACGAAGGCGCCCGGCGCCGCCTCGCCCTGGATAAGGGTGACGGACTCCCGCGTCGTGACGCTGTAGGCGCCAGGCAAGGGCTCCAGCACGAAGCGCCCCAGGCCCGCGTTGGACGCCATGCTCACCACGGCGGGCCGGTTGGTCGGGATGAAATCGATGGAGCCATGCCCGGGCAGCGCCAGGCTGGCCCGGGGCACGGGCAGGGGCAGCGTCTTCGCCGTCTCCGAGGCCACCACCGTTCCATCCTGCCGCGACGTCAGCGCGGTGATGGTCACCTGCTGGTCGGACGTGCCGCCCGTGCGCAGCAGGACATAGGTGCCCTCCGCCAGCTTCACCACGCGCTCCACGCGGACGCGCAGGCCGTTGACGGTCCACACCAGGGTGCGCGGGTCATGGGCGCAGACTGGATCCAACCGGACCACGAGCGCGGAGTTCTCCGCGCCGCGCAGCACCGAGCCCTCCACTGCCGTGAGGGGACACGCCAGCACGGACAGCGTGGTGGTGATGACCTGGTCGAGCACATCGCCGCGCGAGAAGTAGACACGCGGCACCAGCCGCGCGCGCAGCGTCACCGTGGCATCCACGCCCGGGACGTTGCGCACGGAGATGAAGCCTTCGTCTGGCTCGCAGCGGGCGATGCCGCAGTCGGCGGTGGCAATCGCCTCGGAGTGGCTGACGGGGACGCTGCCCGGCCCCTTCGACACGTCGATGCCGTTGGAGAGCACCAGGGGCTCGGTGAGGATGGTGCGGCCGGGGCGGATGCGGAGCGATTCGGGGTCCACCAGGTTCCCGAGGGCGTCGTAGGTCTTCACGTCTGGCCCGATGCGGCCGTACGGCGGAATCCAGTACAGCGATGTGTCCGTGGGCAGGCCCTGCGGCACGGGCACCGCGCAGTCCGCGAGTCCCCGGGGCTTGGAGGGGGACAGACAGATGTCCTGCCCCTCCATGGCGGGGCGCTCCGGCTCGCCGCGCGGCTTGCCCGACCACGCGACGCCCACGTTCAACAGCCCCACGCCGCGCAGCTCCAGGCGGCCTTCGTCCGGATAGAAGGAGGTCCCTGAGAAGTCGATGCGCGGCAACGGCCCGGTGGCAATCACCGTGACAATTCGCTCACTGGTCGCGCACTGCGCCGGGGTGTCGGCGACCTTCAGGTCCTGCGTGCGCGTGTTGTCGTCCGGCCTGGCGGGCGGATGCACGGAGCGACCATCCGGGCCCAGGCTCCAGCCGTTGCGGACCGGCCCGCAGACGACACCCTGGGCCAGCACTTCCACGGGGCGGCCACCCTCCGGCACTTGCACGACGGGAGCGGCGGCGGCGAGCCCCGCGGCCAGCAGCGAGGCGAGAACGAGGAGGCGGACAGGGGGGGGCATCACTTCGCTAAAGAGCGAAGGATGCCGCCACGGTCAAGCTCGATTGCCCGGCGATATCAGGCGGCGGGCTGCGCCTCGATGCCCAACGCCTCATGCGCGAAACGAAACATTCGTTCATTGAGCTTTCCGAGAAATTCAAGCGGGTGCCGACCGGAGCGGTCCGCCGCGTCCTCCATTTTCTCCCTGCACCGCAGGTCGGCGCAGAGGTTCACCCCCACGCGCCGCTTGTTGTCCACCGCTGTGGTGAGCAGGCACACCTCGTGAGCCGAGCCGTAGCTGTGGCACCACTCGCACATGCGGGTGACGGGCTCGCCGCCCAGGGAGTCCCGGCGGAAGATGATGCCAATGGGCTTGCGGCTGCCCGGCGCGGAGAAGATGAGGTACACGCGCGCGCCGGACGTCTCCGTCCAGGCGAGGTAGTCACGCACGAAGAGCGGGAAGGTGATGCCCGGGGGCATCTCGATGACGCGGCGGTCTCTGGGGCGGAAGGATTCGATGAGCGCCCGGTCGTTTTCGAATCGGAACACGGCTGCTCCTTGGAGAACATCTGCCCCTAACAGTGGGGTATGTCCGTTTCCACCGGAACCCACCAGCAAGGCGGGCGCTCGCCCGGTGCGGCATGTGCTCGGCGCGCTGCGCTCCCTGGACGGCCGGGCGCTGGCGGCGGTTCTGAATACGTGGCCATTCCCCGTCGCCGCTCGCCGGGATAGAAATGTCGTGCCGGGCGGTGATGGGTACCGCCCCTTGAAACCCTCTGGAGGCATCGTGAACTCGCCCCTTGTGCTCGACGCGGTGGAAGTCCTGTTCGCCTCGAGGGCGCAGGCCGCCTAGCCGGCCGCGAAGCTCTGTCACAGCGCGGCCGTGCGCTCCTCGGGGAGCCCTGAAGAACCAGGTGCGCCATTGGCACCGCTCTGTCCGGAGTCCTTCCAATCATGTCGCTTGAAACCCTCGGCTGGGGTCCAGCCTTCGAACACGCATTCTCCACGCTCGTCTCGCAGTCTCCGCTGTCCCTCGTCCCTGGCCGCGTCGTGCGCCAGCATCGAGGGTTGCTCACGGTCCAGACGGACACGCGCACCCTGTTGGCGCGCACCGCGGGCCGGCTTCTCCATCAAGCCCCCGGCGTCGAGTCCCTGCCCACCATCGGCGATTGGGTGGCGCTCCAGCTCCCCGATGGGGACGGCGAGGCGCTGCTCCACGCGGTGCTGCCTCGCGCCAGTGTGCTCGCCCGGCGCGAGGCGGGCAGTGAGCGCGACGGGCAGCTCATCGCCGCCAACCTGGATGTCGTGTTCCTCGTCGCGGGACTGGACGGCAACTTCAATCCCCGCCGCATCGAACGGGCATTGGCGCTGGCGTGGACCAGCGGCGCCGCGCCCGTGGTGGTGCTCACCAAGGCGGACCTGCGCCCGGACGCGGACTCACTCGTGGCCGAGGTGGAGGAGCTGGCTCCAGGCGTACCCGTGTTCGCGCTGAGCTCCTGGACGGGGGAGGGCATCGAGGCCCTTCGCGCGCAGCTTCAGGCCGGGAAGACGGGGGCGTTGCTCGGCTCCTCCGGTGTCGGCAAGTCCACGCTGGTCAACCGGCTCCTGGGCGAGGCGCGGCTGGTCACCCAGGCGGTCCGCGCCGAGGACGACAAGGGCCGTCACACCACCACGCACCGCGAGCTGTTCGTGCTCCCGGGCGGCGGACTGCTCATCGACGGACCCGGCATGCGCGAGCTGGGGCTGTGGGGCGAGGATGACGGCATCGGCCAGACGTTCACCGACATCCTCGAGCTGGCCGCCGGCTGCCGCTTCACGGACTGCCAGCACCAGCGAGAACCCGGGTGCGCGGTGCGCGCGGCCGTGTCGTCGGGGGCCCTGCCCGAGGCGCGGCTCGCCAGCTACGAGCGGCTGCGGCGCGAGCAGGCCTTCCAGGCCCGTCAGCGCACCGCGACCGCGGAGCACGACAACCGGCGCCACGAGCGCGGACGGGCCTTGATCGTCAGGGATGCCTTGCGCTCCAAGCGCCGGCGGGACTGAGGCGCCCGTCCCTGGGGGGGCGGGTGGAGTGACCGCCTTCTGACTGCCCGGCCGCTTCACCGGCGGCCGGGCCCCGTGGCACGCGCGCGCCGTGTCTATACTCCGCGCCCATCATGAAGAAGGACTCGCTCAAGGCTCGCCTGCGTCGCACGTTGCGGTGGGACCTCTGGATGACGCTGGGCCCCGCGCTCGTCATCGTCAGCATCGCGTTCGCCGTCACGTTCTACTTCGTCAAACCCGCGCCGCCGAAGAAGCTCGTCATCGCCGCGGCCGGGGACGAGGGCGGCTTCCGGTACTTCGCGCGCAAGTATCAGGAGATTCTCGCGAAGCACGGCGTCACGGTGGAGATTCGTCCCACGGACGGCTCGCTCACCAGCATCAAACTGCTGGAGGACGAGCACTCGGGCGTGGACGTGGCTTTCGTCCAGAGCGGGACGTCCGACGCCACCAAGGCGCCGCGCGTCGTGTCCCTGGGAAGCCTGTCCTACGTGCCGTTGTGGGTCTTCTACCGGGGGCCCAGCATCGACGACCTGAACGCCCTGCAGGGCAAGCGCATCGTCGTGGGCCCCGAGGAGAGTGGCACGCGCGCCCTGTCCATGAAGTTGCTGGAGGCCAACGGCGTGGGCGCCGCGCCCACGGAGCTCTTGAGCCTGGGGCGCGACGAGGCCATCGAGCAGCTCAAGCAGGGCAAGGTCGATGCTGTCTTCATCGTGTCCCCAGCGGAGTCACCGCCCGTCCAACGGCTCGCGCGGGTGCCGGACATCAATCTCCTCAGCTTCTCGCGGGGCGAGGCCTACGTGCGCCGCTACCCCTATCTGTCCCGGCACGTGCTGCCGCGAGGCGTGCTCGACCTGGCCGCGGACGTGCCGGACCATGACGTGGTGATGTTGGCGCCCACCGCGAACCTGGTCGCCACCGATGCGCTCCACCCGGCGCTGGCCTACCTCTTGATGCGCGCGGCCAGCGAGGTCCACGGCAAGGCCGGCATCCTGGACCGCACAGGCGAATTCCCGGCGGCGCTCGAGGCGGGCTTTCCGTTCAGCAGCGAGGCGCGCCGCTACTACGAGTCCGGCGTTCCGCTCCTGCACCGCTATCTGCCGTTCTGGGCCGCCAGCCTGGTGGACCGGCTCTGGGTGATGTTGGTGCCCTTCATCGCCGTCCTGGTGCCCCTGGGCCGGGTGGCGCCGGCGCTGTACCAGTGGCGCGTGCGCTCGCGCATCTTCCGCTGGTACGCGCGGCTGAAGGAAATCGAGCTCCAGCTCGAGGAGGGTCCTGGCCGGGAGATGCTGGAGGAGATGCTGCGGCGGCTCGACGAGGCCGAGCGCGAGGTGAACCGCATCCCCATGCCCCTGGCCTACGCGGAAAACCTCTACTTCTTCCGGGAGCACGTCGACGTCGTCCGCCGCCGCCTCACCCGGCGCATCGCCGAGTCCGGCGAGCCCTCGTCCGAGGTGCTCACGGCCCAGGAGAAGACCGCGTAGCCGCCGCGGCCACAGGGCGCTTCCGGGGCCCGCTCGGAAGCGCCACGAGGCCGTGTGTCAGTGCGCGAGCGCGTGCAGCAGGTTGACGTAGCTGTCGGACCAGACGCGCCGGTCCTTCAGCTCGGGTGGCGTGTCCACCGGCTGGAAGGGCAGCTCCTGGGTGAGGCGGGCCACGACGTCGCTGTTGGCGCTCATGGCGAACCAGACGCTGGGTGAGCGGCCCGACGCCAGCTCCTCGGCGGTGAGGCGCTCCGTCTGATTCACGAGCCCTTGGATCCGCAGCTCCGTGCTCAAGCGGGTCAGCACGGGGACCAGGTCGAAGAGCCGGCTGGAGACGTGGAACAGCAGGAGCCCCTCCGGCGCGAGCTTCCGGAGATAGAGGCTCAGCGCCTCCCGGGTCAGCAGGTGCGTGGGGACGAAGTCGCTGGAGAACGCATCGAGGACGATGACGTCGTACCCGTCGTCCTCGGCTTCCTCCATGCGAAGGCGCGCGTCCCCCGCGAGGACACGGAGCTCCGCCTGGCTGGAGCCGAGCATGCTGAAGTGCTGGCGCGCGAGCCGCTCCACCTCCGGGTCCAGTTCGTAGAAGTCCCAACGCTCGCCGGGGCGGCCATACGCGGCGAGGCTGCCGATGCCGAGCCCCACGACGGCCACGCGCTCACGCACAATCCGTTCCGAGGCCAGCACCCGGCCCACCGCGGAGCCGCGGTGGTAGTAGGAGAGGGGCTCTCCTCGCTCGTCCGGGTGGAGGTTCTCCACGCCGTGGACGGTGCTTCCGTGCTGGAACAGCCTCAGGCCCTCCGCGTCCTTGACCGTGTAGAGGCCGTAGAAGGTGCGCGAGCCTTCGATGCGCCCGCGCGCGAGCATCCACCCGGAGAGCACCAGGACCGCGACGACGAACAGGGCGGCTCCGCTCGATACGTAAGGCGCCAGCTTCGGGACGGGCAGCCCCTGGCCCCGGCGCATCATGTCCCGCGCCGCCAGTCCTCCCAGCAGGAGCAGGCCGGTGATGCCGTGGTCCAGGTACGGGAGCGCCAGCGAGCCCAGCGTCAGGGGAACGACCAGGGCCAGCAGCAACGTGCCCACCAGACCGCCCAGCGAGACGTGCAGATAGAACGAACCCAGCAGGCGCGGGTCCGACGGGCGGCACCACACGAGGTTGCCATGCATCAGCAGGCAGCCCACCCAAAGCACCGCGCTGTGCAGCACCAGGGACGGGAGCGACGTCTGCGCGCGTGCCAGCGCGAAGAGCGCCGCGCCCGCCGCGACGGCGAGGCTTCCCAGCGCGAGCCGGTTCAATCCGGTGGGCGTGGGGGGCCGCTTCGAGAAGCAGACGATGAGCGTGAGCAGGTACAGCGAGAGGGGGAGGATCCACAGCAGCGGGATGGAGGCATCCAGCGTGAGGACGTTGGTGACCGCGAGCAGCAGCGCATTGGCGCTCGCGGACAGCAGCAGCCAGGTGATGCGTGAGGCGCGCGGCGCGCGGGGCACCGGCTCGGTCCGGGCCGCTGGCTCGGACGTCGTGCTCCCACCGGCAAGCGCCGGCCGCACGCGTTGGATGCAGAGCAGCGCGAAGACGACGAACGCGCCGTAGCCCGCGTACCAGACAGCCAACTGCTCCTGGAGGTCGAGCGACGGCTCCACCAGGAAGGGGAAGGTGAGCAGCGCCGTGAGTGCGCCCGCGTTGGACGTCCCGTAGAGGAAGAACGGGTCACCCCGGGAGGGATGCTCCGTGCGGGTGAACCAGCCCTGGGCGACGACGCTCGTCGTCGAAAGGGCGAGGAACGGCAGCCCCAGCGACAGCGTCAGCGTGAGCAGGATGGCCGCCACGGGATGCAATTCGAAGAGGTGCAGCCGGAACGGGAAGACGACGACCGCCAGCAGCACGAAGCCCAGGTGGGCCCAGCGGTAGCGGCCCTGGTGCGCGGCCACCGCGACGCGGCTCGAGTAGAAGTAACCGAGCATCAGCACCGCCTGGTAGAACACCAGGCACGTCGTCCAGATGGCCGCGCTGCTTCCGTACGAGGGCAGCAGCAGCCGCGCGAGGATGAGCTCCACCTGGAAGAGCAGGAAGGAGCCGAGGAAGACCCAGAGGTGGAACAGCGTCCCTGTGAAGGCGTGGGTCGAGGGCTTCGGGGCGGGAAGGTCGGTCGTCATCCTGGGAGCAACTCGCGAAGGCCCATACGCAGCGTGTGTGTGTGGCCGTGTGGGCGGAGCATCGCTCCAGGCGGCCCGAAAAAAAACGCAGGGGTGGCCTCAAGGTTTTCGGCGCCGTGCGTTTTGAATTTCGAAGTGGGGATGGGGAGGAAGCAAGCCCGGGGGGGCTGTTGCTTCCAGAGGGGGAGGGCGCGCCGGAGTCGGGCCGCGCAGTCATTGGGAGCACGTCGAGGGGGCGTGCTCCCAATGTTTTTTCTGGAGCTCTCGTCTGAGTGGCTCACGCGGCGGGGAGTGCGTCGGGGGGCGCGCTCCCCGCTGTGTTTTTTCAGGGGACTGCTTCGGCCGGGCCCGGTTTCCCGGGCCTCGGCTGTGCCCACCGGACTACTCGGCGTTGGACGAGGGCATGACCTTGATGGGCTGCCCGTCGTCGCCCGTCACCGTCGTACCTTCGGTCTTCTGCTGCGCCGCCGTGGGCGTACCCACCGCGAAGCTGAACACCCTGGACAGGTGCGTGCCCCGGAAATCACCCGTGACGGTGACGACGAGGTGAGACTGCCCTTCACCTGGAGTGAAGCTCACGTCGAACTCGGACACGGCATCCTGGGTGAAGTTGCCACCCGACACGGGGGTGGTGGCGCTCTTCACTTCCAGGCCGTCCACGCCGGAGAGGCTGACCTTGACGTCGGTCGCCGGCGCATCGAAGCGCAGGGAGACGCGGGCCTGGTTCTCACCCAGCTTCGCGTCCACCTTCACCGGCGCGCCGACCTTCGTGGTGTCCGAGCTGTCGCTGGGCGTGGGGTTCGACTTCGACGGGGAGGTGCAGGCCATCTGCGCCGTGAGCGCGAGGAGGCTGGACAGGGCTGCGATTGCCTTGAGGTTCATGTGCGCTCCGGACTCACTGGCTGGTGATGGAGAGGGTGGGGAAGGGACGGTAGTTGCCGGCCGTCTCATTGAAGCCGTACACGACGACGACGTACCGCGCGTCCGCCTGGGTCGGGATGCTGACCGTCTCCGTACCGGTGTAGCCGATGTCGGACTCCGCCAGGCTCCGGCCCTGCCCGTAGACTTCGATGCCGACGTCCTCCGTCGCGTGGTTCGCGCTGATGGTCATGTTCCGGCCCGTGCCGGTGAAGACGTAGTACTGGTTCTGCTCGCGCTTGTTGTAGTCGCGCCCGCCCACCAGCGGCACTTCGGTGGTGTACGGGATGCCCGGCACGTTGGTGTAGATGGCGCGCAACTGCGTGTCCCCATCACCGAAGTCCGAGCTGATGGACCCGATGTTGTAGTGGGCCAGCAGCAGGTACACGTCCGCGGTGCTGACGCCGGGCTGGGCGATGAATCCGTTGATGAACGAGCCGACGGTGGTCAGCGCGGGCGTCGACTTCTGCGGGCCCACGAGCACGTCGTAGAAGATGCCCAGGTTGTACGACACCATGTCGTACGATTCGTTGGTGCCGGAGTCGAACAAGTCATAGAGCAGCCGGAAGACGCTCATCTCGGAGAAGGCGCCCTTCTTCGGGTCGTCGGGGCGGGCCGTGGGCTCGCTCTCCGCGTCGAAGCCGAAGGCGACCAGCGTCGAGGCGTCCCAGTATGTGTCGGCGTAGATGGGCTCCGGCAGCAAGATGCTGGCGAGCGCGTTGCCGTAGCCCTCGCCGAAGGCGAGGCGCGGGTCCAGGATGTCACCGCTGGAGTGCGGACCGCCCGGGCTGTCCGCTCGCGACAGGTTGGCCTCGAAGTAGTGCCCCCACTCGTGGACGATGACGTGGGCGTCGAACTCGTCGGTGTCCACGCCGTCCCGGCCGAGCACGTAGATTTCGTTCTCCGTGAAGGAGAAGTGCGACGTGCCGATGCGGCCCTGCGGCTTGCTGCCCGGCTGGGGCATGTTGTTCGGGCTCCAGTTCACCTTCAGCAGCGGGAAGTTGACCGGTCGCACGTCCATGAAAGCCCGCGACGCGGTGTACATGCTGTCGAGGATGGCGAAGGGCGCCGCGGTGCGCCGGCTGGCCGTGTAGTTGGTGCCCGCCCAGCCGTGGCTCGCGTGCAAGTCCTTGGTCGTCACCGTCGCGGTGATGTTGTCACCCACCGCCCAGATGGCGTTGTTGTCGGTGTTGTCCTCAATCTGGATTTCCGGCTCGGTCGACTTGGCGAGCGCGACCACCGACAGCGCCCCGCTGCCGGAAGGGGTGTACGTGAGCGTGTAGCGCCCCTGCTGGTCCGTCGTTCCATCGACGAGCACCCGCGTGCCCTGCCGCACCTGGACCACGGCGTTGCGCACGGGCCGCTTGGAGGACTGGGCGAAGTCCAGGGTCCCCCGCCGCGTGGAGGGCGAGTAGACGGCCGGGACGAAGTCGTACGTCACCGTGCCGCTCAGGGTGACGGGCTCTCCGGTGCCGCCGCCTCCATCACCGTCGTCATCACCGGGACACGCAGTTGTCAGCACCAGGGTGAATGCGAGCGCCAGCACCTTGCGGGTGAGGTCTCGGGTCGGCTTGCGAGTCACGTCCATTCCGTTCTCTCCCCCTTGCCTCTCGCGCATTCGAGGGCAGGCGGGGCATTGTCGACAAGTCCGCAGCCAACTTCAAACGTACATCGGCCGCGGACCTGTCGTACCGGGCGTCAACTCAGGGGAGCGGCCCGTCGACCAGGCGGAGCACGTCCGCCAGCACGCCAGCCGCTGTCACCGCCGCGCCCGCGCCGTAGCCGCGAATCACCAGCGGAGTGGGGCTGTAGCGCTCCGAAGTGAAGCTGAGCGCGTTCTCTCCGCCCTTCACCGCCGCCAGCGGGTGCGTCAGGGGCACCGGCACCAGCCCGACGAAGCAACCGTCCTCCGTGACGCTGCCCACGTAGCGTAGCACCTTGCCCTCCGCGCGGAGTGCCTCCACGCGGCGCTGGAAGGCGGCGTCCACCTGGGGGAGTCGGGCGAGGAAATCATCCAGCGGCCCGGTGGCGTCGAAGTCCGACGGCAGCAGGGAGTCCAGCGTCACCTGCTCCAACTCCACGTGGCGGCCCAGCTCGCGGGCGAGGATGAGCACCTTGCGCGCCACGTCGGTGCCGTGGAGGTCGTCGCGCGGGTCGGGTTCGGTGAAGCGCTTCTCCATGGCGGTGCCCACCGCCTGCGACAAGGGGACGCCTTCCTCCGTCAGGCCCAGGATGAATGACAGCGAGCCGGAGAGGATGCCTTCCACGCGCAGCACCCGGTCTCCCGTGCGCAGCATGTTCTTCAGCGTGTCGATGACGGGCAGCGCCGCGCCCACGTTCGTCTCGTAGAGGAAGCGGCGTTGGTGACGGGAGGCCGTCTCGCGCAGCTTGCGGTAGTGGCTCCACTGGCCTGCGTTGGCCTTCTTGTTGGCGGTGACGACGTGGAGCCCCGCCTCCATCAGCGACGGGTAGGCGAGCGCGATGTCCTCGCTGCTGGTGCAGTCCACGAAGACGGGCCGGCCCGGCCGCTTCGCGCGGGCCCAGTCGCGGAAGGCGTCCAGGGGCGCGCCGTCGCTGCTGGCCGACAGCCGCTGCTTCCAGTCCTCCAGGGGAAGTCCCTCGCTCGCCGTCACGACGCGCTTGCTGTTGGCGATGACGCAGACGCGCAGGTCCACGCCGTGGGCGCGCAGCTTGGGCGCCTGCTGGTGGACCTGCTTGAGCAGCTCGCCGCCCACGCTGCCCACGCCGGCCAGCAGCAGCTCCACGACTTCCGTGGTGCCGAAGCACCGACCGTGGACATGGGCCAGGGCGCGGGGGCCGTCCGTCTCCGCGATGACCGCGGAGATGCTGCGCTCGCTGGAACCCTGCGCGATGGCGGCGATGCTGCAACCCACGTCCGCCAGCGCGCTGAAGAAGGTGCCTGCCACGCCCACGCGGTGGCGCATGCCATCACCGACGATGCTGAGCACGGCGAGCCCGCGCTGCTGCTCGATGGTGTCCACCTTGCCCGCCGCGCGCTCCATCTCGAACGCGACTTCCAGGGACTGCACGGCGCGCTCCGCGTCCGCCTGCTGGACGCAGAAGCTGATGGAGCATTCGCTGGAGCCTTGGGTGATGAGCACCACGGAGATGTTGGCGTGGGCCATGGACTCGAAGACGCGGGCGGCGGTGCCCGGAACGCCCTTGAGTCCCGCGCCCGCCAGGTTCACCAGGGCGATGCCGGGAAGGAAGGAGAGGCCGCGCACCGGGTGCTCGGGCGGCGCGGCGTCGTCGGTGACGCGGGTGCCCGGGTGGTCGGGGCGGAAGCTGTTGCAGACACGCACGGGGATGCCACGCTCGCGCGCGGGCGCAATCGTCTTGGGGTGGAGCACCTTGGCGCCGAAGTAGGCCAGCTCCATGGCCTCCTCGAAGCTCACCTCGGGCAGCGGGAAGGCTTCTGGCACCAGCCGCGGGTCGGCGCTGAAGATGCCGTCCACGTCCGTCCAGATCTCCAGCAGCTCCGCGTCCAGCGCCGCCGCCGCCAGCGCCGCCGAATAATCCGAGCCACCCCGGCCCAGGCACATCGTCTTGCCCCGGGCGTCACCGCCGAAGAAGCCCGGCATCAGCATCAACCCGGGACCGCTGGCCTCGCGCAGCGGCGTGAAGCGCGCCCGGCTCTCCTCCTGGAGCGGTGTGGCCTGGAGCGGGTCCCCCGCGCAGAGGATGACGTCCCGTGGCTCCACGGCGTGCGGCTCCAGTCCGCGTGCGTGCATCAGCGCGCCCAGGATCAGGCACGAGGCGCGCTCGCCCAGGCCGGACAGGTGCGCGAGCACGGAGGGCGAACATTCCCGCAGCAGCCCCACGCCCTGCAGCAGCCCGCGCAGCTCCGAGGTCAGCGTGGAAAGTCCCTCTTCCAGCGAGCGCAGCCGTGTCTCCCCCAGCTCCGCCGCCAACTCGCGGATGATGCCGCGGTGGACGTCCTCGAAGCGGCCGTGGAGCGACTCCACCGGCTGACCTTCCTGGGCCGCGCGGGCCGCGTCCACCAGGAGGTTGGTGATGCCGGAGACGGCCGAGGCGACCATCATCACCCGCGTCTCCTTGCGCGCCGCCGCGGCCAGGTCCGCCACGCCGCGCATCCGCTCGGCGTTGCCCACGCTCGTCCCCCCGAATTTCATCACCCTCATGAGCGCACCTCCGCGTGGAAGGCAGCGAGGCGGGACGGCGGGTTCGGCGGCGTCGACTGCGGGGAGGGCTGCATGTCGGGGCTCCTGCGGCATGTGAAAACAAAAAAGCCCCGCGCCGGAGAGCGCGGGGCCGAGCTGGAAACCAAGGTGGTTCCGTCGCTAGACCACCCGCGCCCGGCGGGGAGTCGTCGTGGTCGTCGTCGTGGTGGTGGTCAGCACGGTCGTCAGGACACCCGCGCGGGCGAGGAACGTCGTTCCCTCGCGCTGCACATGCTGGCCGTTGACGCCGTTCATGAAGGGAAGGCTGGCCGAACTTGCCGCGGTAAGTCAAGCAAGGGACCCGGCAGGTCCATGCATGACGGGGACGGGCTCGCGGAGGTCAACGCGAGCCCTCCCCAGCGTTCAGCTTGCCAGGCGCATGACCACCTGGGTGAGGCCGTAGACCACCACCGCGGTCAGCGCCGCGGCGGGGATGGTGAACACCCAGGCCCAGATGATGCGGCCGGCGACGCCCCACTTCACCGCGCGCCAGCCCCGGGTGGCGCCCACGCCGACGATGGCGCCGGTGATGGTGTGCGTGGTGGACACGGGGATGCCCAGGTGGGCCAGCGCGATGATGGTGACGCCGCCGCCCGTCTCCGCGGCGAAGCCGCCGATGGGCGCCAACTTGGTGAGGCTGTGGCCCATGGTGCGGACGATGCGCCAGCCGCCGAAGAAGGTCCCCAGGGCGATGGCCGCGTGGCAGGAGATGATCATCCACCAGTCGATGTGGAACGGCCGGTCCTTCCAGATGGTGCCGAAGAGCACCACGGCGATGATGCCCATCACCTTCTGCGCGTCATTGGTGCCGTGGCTGTAGGAGAAGATGGCGGACGACACGAGCTGCAGCCGGCGGAACCACGAGTCCACCTTCAGCGGCGTCTGGCGGTGCACCGTCCACGTGCTCAACACCATCAGCCCGATGCCCAGCGTCATGCCGATGAGCGGCGACAGCACGATGAAGGCGGCGATCTTCGCGATGCCCGAGCCCACCAGGCCCGCGAAGCCGAGCACCGGCAGCGTGGCGCCAATCATGCCTCCGGCCAGCGCGTGCGACGACGAGGAGGGCAGGCCCCACCACCACGTCAGCAGGTTCCAGACGATGGCGCCCATGAGGGCGGAGAAGATGACGGCGAGCACCGCGCTGGGGCCCTGAGCCCGGAGCATCTCGAAGTTGATGATGCCCTTGCCCATGGTGTTGGCCACGTGGACGCCCCCGCCAAAGGCCGCCACGAAGTTGAAGAAGGCGGCCCAGGCCACGGCCAGGTTGGGGGAGAGCACTCGGGTGGAGACCACGGTGGCGATGGAGTTCGCCGCGTCGTGGAATCCATTGATGAAATCGAAGATGAGTGCGACCGCGACAATGAGGATGACGGCGGCGAGTAGCATTTAGCTGTGCTCCAGCACCACGCCTTCGATGACGTTCGCCACCGACTGGCACTTGTCGGTGGCGGTCTCAATGAAGTCGTAAATCTCCTTCCACTTGATGATGAGCAGCGTGTCCGCGCCGCTCTTGAAGAGCCGGCCGACACCCGCGCGCAGGGCCTCATCCGCCTGCGACTCCAGGCGCTTGATTTCCTTGCACCCGGCCAGGATCTGCTCCGGCTTCTTGATGAGCCGCAGCGCGGCCACCACTTCCTGCACCTTCTGCGTGGACAGCACCAGCAGGCGCGCCAGCTCCGTGGCGTCCGGCAGGCTGGCCGGGATTTCGTAGTAGTGCAGGCGGGCGGCGGCGGCGTTGGTCAAATCCAACACGTCGTCGATGCGGGAGAGCAGGGTGTGAATCTGCCCCCGGTCGAACGGGGTGATGAACTGCTGGTGCAGACGGTTGAAGGCGGTGTGGGTGACTTCGTCCCCACGGTGCTCCGCGTCCTTGAGTGCCTGGACCCGCGGTGCGACGTCGCGGTAGTCACTGAGCAACTCGTAGAGCATCTTCGCGCCTTCGACGGTGACGGCACATTGCGCATCGAAGTCGTCGAAGAACTCGTCCGACTTCGGCATCAGCTTCTCGAGCATCCGTCCCTCCAAGTCGCCTGGGGGCAGGCGACGCCGTTCTTGAGGGCGGTTGACATGTCTGTCACGCACCCTTGGCGCGCCCGTGACTACCCTATGTGGAGAGAATCTCCAGCCTTCCTTTCTGCTTGCCTGTGGCTCCCACCCTCGCTAGGGCGCGCCCGCTGGGGGCAGAGGGGGGAGCCAGGGCTTGCCGGCTTGCTCGTGACCCGGCCGCTCAGACGGCGATGACAATCTTCCCGAAGTGGGCGCCGGACTTCATGTAGCGCAGGGCCTCGCGCGCCTGCTCAAAGGGGAAGCTCCGGTCGATGACGGGCTTGAGGCGGTGCTGGGTGAGGAGCCGGTTCATGTCCTCGAACATGGCGCGGCTGCCCACGTAAGTCCGCTGGACGTCGAGCTTCTTTGGCTCCACCAGGGCGGGGTCCGGCCTGGCGAAGCCGCCGCTGAGCATGCCGATGAGGGAGATGTGGCCCCCGGGCTTCGTGGCCCGGACGGAGCGGGGGAAGGTCTCCTCGCCGGCCACCTCCAGGACGTGGTCCACGCCCTGGCCGTCCGTGAGCGCCAGCGCCTGCTCCTCCCAGTCCGGGTGCTTCTTGTAGTTGATGGTGCCATCCGCACCCAGCCTCCGGGCGTGCTCCAGCTTCGCGTCCTGGCTGGAGGTGATGAGGACGCGCGCCCCCAGCGCCTTGGCCAACTGGAGCGCGAAGACGGACACGCCGCCGGTGCCCTGCGCCAGCACCGTCTGGCCCGGCTGGAGCCGCCCTTCGGCGACCAGCGCGTTCCAGGCGGTGACGGCGGCGCACGGGAGGGTGGCGCCTTCCTCGAAGGACAGGTGGTCCGGGAGGAGGACGAGCCCCTCCGCGTCCACGACGACGTACTCCGCGAGCACGCCATCCACGCTGCCACCCAGGGCGTTCCGCGTCTTCTCCGGGGAGGGCGGGCCGTCCGTCCATGTCTGAAAGAAGGTGGGGGCCACGCGGTCACCCGGCGTCACACGTGAGACGCCGGGGCCCACGGCCACGACTTCTCCCGCGCCGTCCGACACGGGGATGAGGGAGGCAGGGCGCGGTCCGGGATAGCGGCCCAGGGCGATGTAGAGGTCCCGGTAGTTGAGGGACACCGCGCGGATCCGGACCAGCGCCTGGCCGTGGCCCGGCGTGGGCTCCGGCCGCTCCACCTGCACCCAGGCGTCGGCGCTCCCTGTCTGCTGCAGTTCGTAGGCTTTCATGCGGGCATGACTATCCACGGATCGTCAGGGCGGCCAGACAACCATGCGGGAAGGGCTCGCTGGCTGGGTGGATTTGCCCGGAGTGAAATGGTTCGCTGTGGGCGCCTGCCCGGTGGCCAGGGAAGAGGGGCGGCAAAGGGGTGGGCAGGGGCGGAAAACCCGGCTACATGCTGGTGGCAGGGGAGCGGCCCGCCGAACGGGACGCTCCGGCTGCTGCCCCGGGTTCTCGCATGATGCCGACTCATCCCATGCCGCTGTCTGTCGCGCCGATGATGGACTGGACGGACCGCAACTGCCGGTACTTCCATCGCCAACTCAGCCGCCACACGCTGCTGTACACGGAGATGGTCACCACGGGCGCCATCCTGCATGGCGACCGGGAGCGGCTGCTGGGCTACGACGCCGCGGAGCACCCGGTGGCGCTTCAGCTTGGCGGTTCGGAGCCGGCGGCGCTCGCCGAGTCGGCCCGCATTGGCGAGCAGTGGGGGTACGACGAAATCAACCTCAACGTGGGGTGCCCGAGCGACCGCGTCCAGTCGGGCCGCTTCGGCGCGTGCCTGATGGCGGAGCCGGACCTGGTGGCTCGGCTGGTGGGGGCGATGCGAGAGGCGGTGAGCATCCCGGTGACGGTGAAGTCGCGCATCGCCATTGACGAACTGGAGGAGTGGCCGACGCTGGAGGGCTTCATCCGGACCGTGTCGGCGGCGGGGTGCACCCGCTTCATCGTGCACGCGCGCAAGGCGTGGCTCCAGGGGCTGAGCCCCAAGGAGAACCGCGACGTGCCGCCGCTGCGCTACGACCTGGTCCACCGGCTCAAGGCGGAGTTCCCGCACCTGGACATCAGCATCAACGGCGGCATCAAGACGCTGGACGCCGCCGAGGAGCAGCTGCGCCATGTGGACGGGGTGATGATGGGCCGCGCTCCGTACGAGAACCCGTACCTGCTGGCCGAGGCCGACCGCCGTTTCTTCGGCGCCACCACGCCGGTGCCGCAGCGGCATGACGTCGTCGAGGCCATGCTGCCGTACATCGAGAAGGCCATGCTGCGCGGCGCTCCGCTGGGCGCCATCACCCGGCACATGCTGGGGCTCTTCCAGGGACTCCCGGGGGCGCGCGCGTGGCGCAGGCACCTGAGTGAGAATGCCCACAAGCAGGGCTCGGGGCCGGAGGTCGTCGTGGCGGCGCTGGCGAAGGTGCGGCGCGAACCCGAAGCCGACGTCGCGGCCTGACGGGGGAGCCTCACCCCGACACCAGAGGGAACCGCAGGCTCGAGCCGCTTCCTTTCGGCCCGGCATGCGATTCCCTCTGGCCCACCGCCGCGCTCGGCGTGGTCCGCTCCCTCGTGAAGCATCCCGCCACCACCGTGGTCCCCAAGCACCGCTCCAAGTCGGCGCTCTCACGGGGTGTCAGGCATTGCTTCGGCGCACGGCCCCACTTGCGAGCACCCCGCCCCTCCGGGTGCATCAGGCCCGGAATCAGCACCCGCGGCCGGAGCCGCGGTGTGCATGGCGATTCTTGTCGCATGCCGTGGCCGCGAAGGGCCCGTCATGGTTTGCGCATGGTTCCTTCACGAAGCGCGTCCAGCAGCGCGGGCGGGTCGCCCTCGCGGAAGGCGGAGAGTCCCGCCTCGAAGTCCGCGCGCGCACCGTCCACGTCACCTTGCCGCTCACGCAACACGCCGCGCGCGTGCAGCAGCTCCGGGTCCACCTCGTCGCCCGTCTGGGACGCGAGCGCCTCGGTGAGGTCTTTCGCCGCGTCGTCCAGCCGCCCCAAGCGGGCCCGAGCGGCGGCGCGTTGCTGGAGCAGCCACGGGTTGCCCGGGGCCTCCTCAATCGCGAGCGTCCAGTCCCGCTCCGCCGCTTCAACCCGGCCCAGCGCCTCCAATGCTTCGGCGCGCTTCATGTGCAGCACCAGGGCCTTGCGGTAGCCCGCCGCGACGAGCGCGTCGAAGTCCGCCACCGCGTCTTCATGGCGGCCCAGGCGCGACAGGCACAATGCACGGTGCAGCCGGCTGGTGAGGTGGCCGGGGGCCAGCGCCAGCACGCGCTCGTACCACTCCAGCGCCTCGGCGGGGACGCCGCCCCAGATGGCCAGCGTCTGCGCCAATTCCAGCAGCACGCGCGCCTGGCGGGGATGGGCCTCCGCCAACGCCCGTGCGAGCGCGAGGGCGGACGTGTACCGCCCGCTTCGTCGCAGGCGGTCCACCTCCCGCAGCTGGGCGGCCAGCTCCGGGGGACAGGCTTCGCGGCCGTTGCGCTCCACCGCCGGTGTCTCAGCCGTTCTGGGGGAAGGCACGCGTCGCCGCGTCGTAGTCCGCCCACCAGCCCTGGAGCACCTTCATGTCGGTGGCGCGCGGCTCGTCGCCGGGGCCCGCCATGTCCAGGTACGCGTGCAGCAGCGGCCGGAAGTAGGGGTGCGCGCAGCGGTCGATGATGTCCTGGGCGCGGCGCTTCGGCGAGCGGATGTCCATGTTGAGCGCGTAGCCCTGCTCGGTGACGACGCACTTGATGTCGTGCTCGGTGTGGTCGATGTGCCGCACGTACGGCATGACACAGCTCACCGTGCGGCCATCCCGCAGCTTTCGCGTGGACGGCGTGTGGACGATGCTCAGGTACGCATTGCGGAAGAAGTCACCCGAGCCGCCCAGTCCATTGACGATGCGCGAGCCGTCGATGTGCGTGGAGTTGACGTGCCCGTAGATGTCCACCTCGATGGGGGTGTTCATCGCGATGACGAAGAGGCGGGAGATGATTTCGGGGCTGTTGGACAGCCACATGGGGCGCAGCACCAGCCGGTCCTTGCTCCGCTCGAACATGTCGAGGAAGCGCTGGCGGCCCTCGGAGGAGAAGGACACCGCGGTGGCGGACGCGTATTCGAACTTCGCGTCGTCCTCCACGTAGCGCAGCATTCCGTCCTGGAAGACCTCGGTCCAGAAGCGGATTTTCTGGAAGGGCGAGTCGTAGAGCTGGCCGATGATGGCGTTGGCCACGTTGCCCACGCCGGACTGGATGGGCGGCAGGCGCTTGCCCCATTGGTACTGCTCGCGGCAGCGCATCAGGAAGTCGATGACGTGCTCCGCGATGCGCTTGGCGGTGTCATCCGCCGCCTTGAAGGGCACCGGGTGGTCGGGCGTGCGGGACTCCACTACCGCCACCACCTTGCTCACGTCGAACTCCACGTAGGGGTTGCCGATGCGGTCCCTCACGTTCACCAGCGGCAGCGGCCAGCCCACGTGCGGATGGACGGCGGGCAGCACGATGTCGTGGAAACCCGTGTAGTCCGGCCCGGAGGTGTTGACCTCGAGCACGATCTTCTTCGCGCGGGCGAGCGCCTCCGCGCTGATTCCCACCGACGACGTGAGGACGACGCTGCCATTCTTCCGGATGCGCGACACCTCGACGATGGCCACGTCGATGTCGCCATAGAAGCCGTACATCAGGTTGCGCGCGAAGGCGGACAGGTGGACGTCCGTGAAGTCCATCTCCCCGGCGTGGATGCGGCGCCGCGAGGCAGGCGAGGACATGTACGGACCGCGCTTGGCGATGAAGGGCGCCATGGGGCCCTCCACGTCCTCGGACAGGGACGCGCCCGACAGCAGGGTGATGCGGGCGTCCGGTGCCGTCTGGGAGAAGTGCCAGGCAAGCGCCGGCAGGAACGTCTTCGGCTCACCCGACTTGGTGAAGCCGCTGATGGCCACGGTGTTGCCGTGGACGACGTGCTTCACCGCCTCTTCGACGGGGACGACCTTCGCCAGCAACTCGGCGTTCTCGATGCGGTCCTTCAGCGTGCTCGTCACGGTCATTCCTGGAGGGTGAATGCTGTGGTGGGAGGGGCGCTCGCGCGCGCCACATGGGTGTAACACACCGCGTTTTTTCCCGTGGCCACGGTGTTGGCCGGGAACAGATGAGCAGGCATGCATGTTGGTGCGCCCGCGATTCCGTCCCCCGGTTCGCGGCGGGATGCCGTTAGGCTCCGCCCCTCTTCAGCCCCTTTCGTCGGGAGACATCCTCTACATGCGTAAGCTCTTCTTCGCTGGCGCGGGCATGGCCGTACTCGTGTCCGCCGGCTGTGCGACGACCTCGCAGGAGTCCCAGAACATGGCCACCGCGCCTCAGACGACCGCCCCCGCCGCGCCGGCTGCTCCGGAGCAGGCCAACCCGCTGCTCGCGAAGTGGACGGGCGCCCATGGCGGCGTGCCGCCGTTCGACCAGGTGAAGGTGGAGCTCTTCAAGCCAGCGCTCGAGGCCGCGATGGGGCGGACGCGCGGCGAGCTGGCGGCCATCGCCAACGACACCTCGGCGCCCACGTTCGAGAACACCATCGTCGCGCTGGAGTCCGCCGGCAAGACGCAGGGTGACGTGGAGACGCTCTACGGCATCTGGAGCTCGTCCATGAGCGGGCCGGAGTTCCAGGCGCTGGAGCGGGAGATGGCGCCGAAGCTGGCCGCCTTCGACGACGAAATCTTCCAGAACGAGGCGCTCTTCCGCCGCATCGAGGCGGTGTACCAGTCGCCCGACAAGTCGAAGCTGACGCCCGAGCAGCAGCGGCTCACCTGGCTGCACTACACGCGCTTCGTCCGCTCCGGCGCGAAGCTGGACGCGGCGGCCAAGCAGAAGCTGGCGGCCATCAACCAGCGGCTGGCGTCGCTCTACACGTCCTTCAGTCAGAACGTGCTCGCGGACGAGGAGGGCTACACCGTCGTCCTGGAGTCCGAGGCGGACCTGGCGGGCCTGCCGGACTCCGTGCGCGCGGGCGCCGCCGCCGCGGCCGAGTCGCGCGGTGAGAAGGGCAAGTGGATCATCACCAACACGCGCTCCTCCATGGAGCCGTTCCTGACGTACTCGTCGCGGCGCGACCTGCGCGAGAAGGTCTGGCGCAACTACGTCAACCGCGGTGACAACGGCGACGCGCGCGACAATAACGTCATCATCGCCGAAGTCCTGAAGCTGCGCGCCGAGCGCGCCACGCTGCTGGGCTACAAGACGCACGCGCACTGGCGGCTGGAGAACGCCATGGCCCGCACGCCCGAGCGCGCCATGGAGCTGATGGAGGCCGTCTGGAAGCCCGCGGTGGCCCGCGTCCACGAAGAGGTCGCGGACATGCAGCGCGTGGCCAACAAGGAGGGCGCGAAGCTCAAGATCGAGCCCTGGGACTACCGCTACTACGCGGAGAAGGTCCGCAAGGCGAAGTACGACCTGGACCAGAACGAGGTGAAGCCCTACCTCCAGATGGAGAAGCTGCGCGAGGGCATGTTCTGGGTGGCCGGCGAGCTGTTCGGCTTCTCCTTCACGCAGGTGAACGACGTGCCTGTGTTCCACCCCGACGTGCGCGTCTGGGAGGTGAAGGACCAGGCCAGCGGGCGTCACGTGGGCCTGTGGTACTTCGACCCATACGCGCGCAAGGGCAAGCGCTCCGGCGCGTGGATGAACGCGTACCGCAGCCAGGAGCGGTTCCGGGGTGAAGTCACCACCATCGTCTCCAACAACTCCAACTTCGTGAAGGGCCAACCCGGCGAGCCCGTCCTCATCAGCTGGGAGGATGCCTCCACGCTGTTCCACGAGTTCGGCCACGCGCTGCACGGCCTCAGCTCCAACGTGACGTATCCGTCGCTGGCCGGTACGGCGGTGGCGCGCGACTACGTGGAGTTCCCCTCGCAGCTGCTGGAGCACTGGCTGTCCACGCCCGAGGTGCTGAACACCTACGCGCTGCACTACCAGACGGGGAAGCCCATTCCCCAGGCGCTGGTGGACCGCATCGAGAAGGCCGCTACCTTCAACCAGGGGTTCGGGACGGTGGAGTACCTGTCCAGCGCACTGGTGGACATGAAGCTGCACCTGGCGGGGTCAACGCCCATCGACGCGGACGCCTTCGAGCGCGACACGCTCAACGCGCTGGGCATGCCGAAGGAAATCGTCATGCGGCACCGCACGCCGCAGTTCGGCCACGTCTTCGCGGGTGACGGGTACTCGGCGGGCTACTACAGCTACCTGTGGTCGGACACGCTGACGGCGGACGCCTACGAGCGCTTCACCGAAGGCAAGGGCGCCTACGACAAGGACGTGGCCGCGCTCCTGCGCAAGCACGTCTTCTCCGTGGGCAACACGCTGGACCCGGCCGACGCGTACCGCGCCTTCCGGGGCCGTGAGGCGGGCATCCAGGCGCTGATGCGCAAGCGCGGCTTCCCCGTGCCCGCCGCGCAGGTCGCGCCGAAGAAGGCCGCGAAGTAGTCGCCCGGTGACGGGCCCGGGCTACCCCTCCAGCGGGAAGAAGTGGCTGAAGGGGCCCGGGCCCTTGCCCAGGGGCAGGGGGTGCTCCAGCGCGGCGGTGACGTAGTCCTTCGCGCGCCGGGTGGCCTCCAGCGGCGTCTGTCCCAGCGCCAGGTGCGCGGCGATGGCCGCCGACAGCGTGCAGCCGGTGCCGTGGGTGTTGCGCGTGTCCACCGCGCGCAGGTGCAGCGTCTCCATGCGCTCGCCGTCGAACCAGACGTCGGTGCCGCGCAGCGCGCCCGTCATGCCGCCGCCCTTCACCAGCACCGCCTGGGGGCCGAGCCGGTGGATGCGGCGCGCGGCCTCCTGCATGTCCTCCAACGTCTCCAGCTTCATGCCGGCGAGCAGCTCCGCCTCGTGCCGGTTGGGCGTGGCCACCGTGGCCAGGGGCAGCAGCAGCTCCTTGAGCGCGCCCACGGCCGCGTCGTCGATGAGGCGCGCGCCGGCGCGGGACACCATGACGGGGTCCACCACCAGCGGGCCCAGGCCCAGCGCGCGCAGGCGCCGCGCCACCGTGGTGATGATGGCCGGATTGACGAGCATGCCCGTCTTCACCGCGCCCGCGCCGATGTCGGAGGCCACGGCGTCGATTTGCGCGGCGACGGCCTCGGGGGGCATCACGTCCACGCGGGTGACGCCCTGCGTGTTCTGCGCGGTGATGGCCGTCAGGGCGCTGGTGCCGTGAACGCGGTGGAAGGCGAAGGTGCTCAGGTCGGCCTGGATGCCGGCGCCGCCGCCGCTGTCGGAGCCGGCGATGGTGAGCGCGGTGGCCACGGGCTTCGAAGTCTCCATGGCCGCCATGGTGCGGGAGCGGGCGCTCCGCCGCCAGTGCTTCCCGCGCTCACGGGTCCAGGAAGGCGTGTTTCACCGCGTCCAGCAGCGGGTCCCTGTGGCCGTTCGTCGGCTGAAGGAAGTGCCCCTGGCTGATGGTCCAGATGATGGCGCCGCCCAGGTTCTTCTCGCGCGCGTACTGGCCCTTGACGGCGATGGAGCGCGGGTCCTCGTAGGAGACGTAGTTGCAGAGCCCCGGGCCGTGGCCGGTGGGGAACGACAGGTAGGGAACCTTGGCCACGTCGTCCCAGCGGCTGCCGTCCGCACGGTAATAGTGCGTCATGATGTTGGTGTAGCTCATGAAGTTGTCACTCTGGCCCTCGAAGACACCCTCACGGCCATCCAGGGGCGTGTTCGGCTCCGTCACGCCGCCCCAGCACGTCCCGAAGAAGCCGATGCCCACGCCCAGCCGTCCCGCGGGCACGCCCGCGTCCAGGTAGCCCTCCACGGAGTGCGAGACGGAGGTGGGGTGGAGCTGCGAGTGGCCGTAGAGCGGACTGGAGTGCCAGCTCTCCCAGCCGCCCCAGTGGCCGCTCATCTTGTAGGACATGATGTTGAGCTGGTCCACGCGCGACGCCAGCTGCTTCATGAAGTCAGCGCGATGACGGCTCATGTTGAAGTTGGAGTTCAGCCAGTCCACCGGCACCGTGAGGATGATGTTCGGCCGCGCGGCGCGCAGGCCCTCTAGCAGTGCGAGCAGGGGCTCTCCGTCATCGGGCGCCATGGGCGCGCCTTCCGGGATGTCCGCGGCCAGGATGATGGGCTCCCAGTCCACGTCGATGCCGTCGTAGCCCAGCTCGTCCATGAGCTGGATGATGTTGCGGATGAAGTGCGCACGCTGGGCCGGGGACGCCGCGCGCACGAAGTTCTCATGCTCGCCGAAGCCGCCGAGCATCAGCAGCGCCTTGCGCCCTTGCTGGTGCGCGCGCGTCGCCAGGGCCTTGGCCATGGCGCGGCCGTGGCTGTCGTCGATGTTGGCGTCGAAGTTCGCGTTGAGGGTGCCGTTGGGGTTCGGCTTGACGCGGCCCACGACGAGGTGGGTGATGCCCGCCAGGTCCACCGCGTCCACCGGCTGCATCCACAGCTGGTAGCCCACGAAGTAGCCCGTCACCCATTCGGTGGGCTCGCCCCCGGCGCGGGGCTGGATGGTGTTGGCGACCGCGAAGGGGCCTTCCCCCTTCTCGTTGGTGGCCGCCACGGTGATGCGGTACGGCACGCCGTTGACCAGCCCGGGGATGACGGCGCTCGCGGCCGGCGCGTCCACCGTCACGGAGACGCCCCCAGGCTCCGCCGTCAGCCGGTATTGGTGCAGCGGCCGGCCACCGTAGCTGGCCGGAGCCAGCCAGCTCACGAAGGCGTGGCCGTTGCCCGGCGTGGCCCGGGCGCCACGGGGCTGGCCCGGGACGGTGGGGTTGGAGATGGAGAGGCCGGGCTGCGGCGTGACCAGCTCCGACTGCACGGAGGCGGGACCTTCCCCGTTGATGTTCACCGCCGCGACCTTGAAGGTGTACGCGAAGCCGTTGTGGAGGCCGCGCACGGTGGCCTGGAACTCGTCCGACGTGACGATGGCGCCGCCACAGGCGGGCTCACATCGCACGATGTAGTACATGACCGGGTGGCCGCCGTCGCTCGTGGGCGGCAGCCACGTCACCAAGGCCTCGGCATCGGCCGCCTGGGCCGTGGCCGCACCTGGGGCCCCTGGAAGACCCGGGTCCTCCGCACCTCCACCGGTGCAGCCAGCCAGTGTCCCCAGCACCAGGCCAAGCCAGAGCTGTCTCCACACCGTGGACGGCTTCTTCACTGCACACCCCCTGCGACGATCCGCGTCATCTACACGACTTGTGTTTCGCGGTGAAGGTGGAAAATGGTTGCAATGCTGTAAATCTGTAATTCGTGGAGACGGGGCCTGCCGTGGGGCTCTGCCCTGGAGAAGCAGTGGGGTGGCGGGCCGCCTTTGCTAGCGTGAGGCGCCCCCACCGCGAGTCTTGCCGATGAAACGCATTCTCTTGTCGTTGTTGGTTGTCGTCGTTGCCCTCGCGGGGGTTCTCCTCACGAAGGCTTTTCGCTTCACCTCGCGGCAGGTCCAGCCGGAGGCGCCCGCGGAGTTCACCGTGGACGCCGATGCCGCCGCGGCCCGGCTGGGTGGTGCGCTGCGGCTCAAGACGCTGGCGGCGGCGGAGGGGCAGCCCGCGGAGGATGCAGCCTTCGCCGCGCTCCACGACTACATGCGGGAGCAATACCCCCGGCTCCACCAGGTGCTGAAGCGCGAGCCCGTGGGGGCGCACTCGGTGCTGTACACCTGGACGGGGACGGACGCGTCGCTGCGCCCGGCGCTGCTGCTGGGGCACCTGGACGTGGTGCCCGTTGCGCCCGGCACGGAGGCGTCCTGGACTCACCCGCCCTACAGCGGGCTGGTGGCGGACGGCTATGTCTGGGGCCGGGGCGCGCTGGACGACAAGGGGAGCGTGTTCGGCATCCTGGAGTCGGTGGAGGCCCTGCTCGCGGCGGGCTTCCAGCCCAAGCGCACGGTGCTGCTCGCATTCGGTGGGGATGAAGAGGTGGGTGGGCGCGAGGGCGCGGAGGCGATGGCGAAGCTGCTCCGCGAGCGGGGCGTGACGCTGGAATCCGTACTGGACGAGGGCGGGATGATTGTGTCCGGCACCGTGCCCGGCGTGGCCTCACCGGTGGCCCTGGTCGGCGTGTCGGAGAAGGGCTTCGCCAGCGCGGAGTTGGTGGCGGATGGCGAAGGCGGCCATTCGTCCATGCCGCCGCCCCAGACGGCCGTGGGCGTGCTGAGCCGCGCCATCTCCCGGTTGGAGGATGCGCCCATGCCCGCGAAGCTGCGCGGTGGCAGCCGGGCCCTGTTCGAGTTCGCGGGGCCGGAGATGGGCTTCGGGATGCGCACGCTCTTCGCCAACCTGTGGCTGTTCGAGCCGCTGGTGCTGCGCCAGCTCACCGCGAAGGCCACCACCAACGCGGCGGTGCGCACCACCACCGCGGCCACCATGTTCGAGGGCAGCGAGCGCGACAACGTGCTGCCAGCCCGCGCCCGCGCGGTGGTGAACTTCCGCATCCTCCCGGGAGACTCCGTGGCGGGCGTGCTGGAGCACGTGCGGCGCGTGGTGGATGACCCGCGGGTGAAGGTGAGCACCCTGGGCTTCATCAGTGAACCGTCGCCCGTGTCGCGCATGGACTCCGAGGCGTGGGCGCAGCTCCAGCGCAGCGTGCGCCAGGTGTTCCCCGACGTCGTCGTGGCCCCGTACCTCATGCTGGGCGCGACGGATTCGCGGTACTTCACCGGGCTGAGTGAGAATGTCTACCGCTTCATGCCGCTGCGCCTGGACGGCGCCGACCTGTCACGCCTCCACGGCAAGGACGAGCGCGTGTCGGTGAAGGGCTACGCGGACGCGGTGCGCTTCTATGCGCAGTACGTCCGCAACGTGGCCCAGTGACGCCGGTGGGAACGGGTTGAATGGCCCGCACGAGACGTGTGAGCCCTGTGACTCACGCCGCTTCCGGCTTTCTACGAAAGTGATGTTTCGGGCGTTGTTATCGTGAATGTAAATGTGCGCAGGAGACGGGGAGCACATGGAAAGTCCGTTCTGCCTGCACATCTGTGCGCCGTCTGCACCTCGCATCCGTCGACTTGCCGTGACGCGTTGACAGCGGTGCGAAGCACTTTCAGCATTTGTTCCCATGGTGAACCCCCATCGCAGATCTCGGCTGGCGAGCGCGTTGCTCGCATCTCTTCTCTTCACATTGGTGGCCTGTAACGGCGGGGGAGGTTCGGCGAAGCCCGATGCCGGCACCGGCCCGAACATCCCGGACGGGTCGACGCCGGATGCTGGCGACGACTGTGGTGACGGCCAGCGCCAGTCCGGCGAGGCCTGTGACGACGGCAACAGGGTGGACGGCGACGGCTGTAACGCGACGTGCACCACGGTGGAGGGCGGGTTCATCTGCGAGGTGCCGGGAGCGCCGTGCGTTCGCTTGATGAACTGCGGAGACGGCCGCGTCGAGGACGGCGAGGAGTGCGACGACCGGAACCTGGTCAGCGGTGATGGTTGCAACGGGAGCTGTCGGATCGAGAGTGGCTGGGCGTGCCCTGCCCAGGGTGGCCGCTGCCGCGCCAAGGAGTGCGGTGACAACATCATCGCCGGTGATGAGGAGTGCGAGGACGGCAACACTACTCCGGGCGACGGCTGCAGCGACGTCTGCCGGCTCGAGGACGGCTGGAAGTGCCCGCCGGGTCAGCCGTGCAGCCGCACCACCTGTGGTGACGGCATCACCGAGGGCACCGAGCAGTGCGACGACGGCAACACCGTGATGGGTGACGGCTGCTCGCCGCTGTGCACCAAGGAGCCCCGCTGCTCGGATGGCAACTGCGAGGAGACGTGCGGCGACGGGCTCATCCTCCCCAACAGCGCCGTGGAGGAGTGCGACGACGGCAACACGCGCGCCAATGACGGCTGCTCGCCGGACTGCAAGCTGGAGGATGGCTTCGCGTGTGTGCTCGTCACGCAGGAGCCGCCGGCGCAGGTGTCCATCCCCGTCGTCTACCGTGACTTCCGCGGGTATGACCTGCCGGCCACCGGCGACCTGCCGCGTGGACACATCGACTTCCAGAACAAGAATGCGGGCCGTGAGGACGGCATCCTGGAGAACCGCCTCGACGCGAACGGCCGCCCCGTCTACGCGAAGGAAGGCCAGCCGTCGAACAACACCAACGGCCGGGCCGCGTTCGACCAGTGGTACAAGGCCGTGGACAAGGTCAACAAGACCATCGTCGGCAGCTTCGTGCTCGACCGCCAGCAGAACGGCTCCTACGTGTTCGACAACGAGTACTTCTTCCCGCTCGATGACGAGCCCCTCTACAGCGGCGGCTGGGTGGCCGCGGGCTTCGAGTCGACGCGCGAGGACACCATCGGCCAGCAGCGCAACTTCCACTTCACCAGCGAGGCCCGGTACTGGTTCGCGTACAAGGGCACCGAGGTGCTGACCTTCCGCGGTGACGACGACGTGTGGGTCTTCGTCAATGGCCGGCTGGCGCTGGACCTGGGTGGCGTGCACGGCCCGGCGTCGGGCACCATCAACATGTCGAGCCAGGCGAGCTCGCTGGGCCTGCGGCTGGGTGGCATCTACGAGGTCGTCGTGCTCCAGGCTGAGCGTCACACCCACGGTTCTTCGTACCGCCTCACGCTCAACAACTTCCTCACCGCCCGCACCGAGTGCACCGCCACCTGCGGCGACGCCGTGGTGGACGAGGAGGCCGGCGAGGAGTGCGACGACGGCGTCAACGCAGGTGGCTACGGTGAGTGCGGCCGTGGCTGCCTCTGGGGCCCTCGATGCGGCGACGGCGAAACCCAGGAGGACGAGGGCGAGGAGTGCGACGACGGCAACACCGTCAGCCGCGACGGTTGCAGCTCGACGTGCCGGCTGGAGATTGGCTGAGCCCGTCGTCCTGAGGTGAAGGTCGAGGCGCCGCTCCGGAAGGTTCGTCCTTCCGGAGCGGGGCTTCCCTGAAATCGCTGAGTTCGTGCTGCCAAGGGAGCAGGCAGCCTCCGCTGGACGGGCGTCTGCTATCGTCCGCGCGCCCCATGGCCTCCCGTTCGTTCGCGCTTCCGCTGTGCCTCGCGTTGCTCGTGCTCGCCGCTCCGGCACGGGGGGCGGTCGTGCGCCCGGGGTTGCCTCCGCCCGAAGAGGTCATGGCGACGCTGCGCCAACTGGAGACGGCCCGGGCGCGCGGCCGCGCCAGTGCGATGGACAGCGAGTTGGAGGCGCAGTCACGGGCGCGGCCCGGGGATTTGATGCCGCGGATGTACCGGGCGTGGCTCACCTTTCCCTCGGACGCGTGCTGGAACGAGCTGAAGGCGCTCTCCACCCTGGACCCGGAGAATCCGTGGCCCTTCGTGGGCATGGGGCTCATCTACGTGCGCTGGGGGCTGCTGGCGGAGGCGCGGCCGCCCATCGCCGCCGCCCTGAAGCAGGCCCCTGGCTTCGCGCCGGCGCTGTGGGCGCAGGGCGTGTTGCTCCAGGCGGAGGGCAAGCCCGCGGAGGCGGAAGTCCGGCTGCGTGAGGCGCTCGCCCAGTTGGATGCGCCGCAGATTCGGACGTCCCTGGCGATGTTGCTGGCGGGGATTCCCGAGCGGGAAGCGGACGCGCGCGCGGAGCTGACTCGGACGGTGGAGGCCTGGCCCGAGCAGCCCGAGGCGCTGCGGAAGCTGGCGCAGCTGGCCCGGGCTGCCAACGACGTGCGCGCCGCGGCGACCGCGGGCGAGAAGTTGGTGGCCCTCAAGCCCCGGGACAAAGAAGCGCACCGGCTCCAGGCCGACCTGTGGCTGGCCGCCTCGGAGAAGGAGAAGGCGGCCGGGTCGCTGGAGCGCTACGCGGAGCTGGGCGGTGTGGAGCCTGCGTCCCTGGGGTTGCTGGCGCGGTTGTACCGGGAGCTGGGCCGCGCGGAAGCGGAGGACAAGGCCCTGGTCCGGCTCGTCGCCGCCGCGCCAGAAGACCCGGAGCCGCTGCTTCGCCTGGCCGAGCTGGCCGAAGCTCGCGGAGATTCCAAGGCGGCCGAAATCCACCTGGTGAAGGCTTCCGAGCGAGCGCCCGCCCGCGCCGACATCCACGTGCTGCGGGCCCGGTTGGTGTTGAAGCAGGAGCGTCACCAGGATGCCCTGGCCGCCTACCGCGCGGCGCTGGTGGCCCCCGAGCGCCAGGTCGCCGAGGCCGAGAGCGAGGCCGCCGCGCTGGTGCGTCACTTCCGGTTGCCGTCGCAGCCCGCCCGGGGGACCCAGGACCAGATCTACAACCGGGTGTCACTGGGCCTGGTCGCGCTCTACATGAACCGGCTTCAGCAGACGCCGGGCATCAAGGGCAACCTCAAGGTTCAAGTCCAGGTGGACGCGTCTGGCCGGGCCACCGGCGTGACGGTGCTCTACGACAGCCTCAACGAGGCGGTCATCACCGGCCACGCCCACTTCGCCTTCATGGACGCGCAGTACCCGCCGGGGCCCGACACGCCCGTGTTCCAGTACGTCTTCCGTCCGCCGAAGTGAGCCACGGACCCGGCCGTGCCTGTTCTGGCTCGGCCGGGCCGGTGGTCGCGGTGACTTACGGGTTGCGCTGCTCGGTGCCGCTGCCGCCGTAGCCCTGCACCTGATTGCGCATCCGCTCCCAGGTGGCGCGAGCCTGCCGCTCCTGCTGCTGCTGCGACTGGAGCTTGCGCTGGGACTCCTCCACCTTGCGCTGGGCGTCCGCCGTAGCGGAGGAGAAGTCGGCCTCGGACAGGTTCTGGGCGCGCACGTCCTGGTTCGCCTTCAGGGCCTTGTATTCGGCCTGGCTAAGCTTCGCGTCAGCCACCGCCAGCTCGTTCTCACGCAGCTCCTTCTGGGCCTCCAGCGTCTTGATGGCGTGCTCGCGGTACCTCACCTGGGCCTGGGCCGCGCTCATGCTGGAGTCCGCGCTTTTCAGCTCGGCCTGTGCCTGGGTGATGTTGCTGCTCTGTCCGGTGGCTTTGGCGGCCTTCAGCGCTTCGTTATGCGCTTCCCGGCGGGCTTTGGCCGCGTCCTCGTTGCGCTTGGCCACCTCCAGCTCCCGGCGCGCATCATTGAGGGCCACGTCGGAGCGGGTCACCTCCTCCTGGGCCATGCGCAGCTGTGTCTGGGCCTCGCGGACGTCGCCCAGCTGGTCCTCCGGTACCCGGGCCAGCCACGACTCGTCCACCTTCGCTGAGCGCGTCGAGCTGCAGCCAACGCTTGCCACCGACAGGGCCGCTCCCATCATCACGCCCGCAAAGACCCGACGCCTTCTCGATTGAAACATGCTCCGTCTCCTCTCCGTGTGCGCGTGTTGCCTGCAAAGACGGTAGTCACGCGCCGCTGGGGAGGCAGACGGCAGGGAGGCGTGTCGTGGCGCTGCCCCGGCGGGGATGGGCGCGAGCGCCTGCCAGCACGCTCGCTCCACCCGGCGGGGACGGTCAGCGCTTCTCCAGGACGACGGCGTAGAACTCGATGCCCACGCCCTCACGGTCCTCGTCGGTGATGTGCTCGGGGGGCAGCCCGAGGAACTCGCGCACGGGCAGCACGCCGGTGACATCCCGGGCCCAGGGGCCACACAGGTCCAGGTACTCGGGCAGGGAGTAGAGCTGGAAGGACTCGCCCATCTGCCGGAACATGCCGACGAATTGCTCCCACTTCGGGGTGCTGAGGTCCGGTGACTTCGTCTCGAAGGTGGTGAACAGCTTCGAGCCCGGGGCTGCCCAGTCGTACAGGTCGCGGAAGAACTGGCGGTTCTCCTCGGCGGACAGGAACACGGTGATGCCATTGGCGCCGAAAGCGACGCGGCGCTCTTCCCCCAGGAAGGCATGCACGTCCGGCCGCCGCAGGAAGGCGCCCGCCTGGCGGATGTCGCATTCCATGTAGCGGACGCGAGGCGTGTCCCCCAGCAGATGGTGGGCGGTGGTGATGGTGAGCGGATTGACGTCGCTGTAGAGCACGCGGGCGTCTGGCAGCACGGCGTGGACGTGGTCGCCGGTGGGCAGCCCCGACGCGAAGTCCACCCAGTGCTGGAAGCCGTCGGCCGCCAGGCGCTGCGCGGCGGTGCGCAGGCAGGCGCGCAGCATGCGCACCCACTTCCGGGTGGAGGGCACCAGCGAGAACATGTACTCCGCCGCCTGCCGGTCGGCTTCGAAGTGATGCGTGCCCCCCAGCGTGTAGTCGTAGATGCGGGCGGCGTTGGGGACGTTCGGATTGACGCCCGGGATTCGGGCGAGCGCTTCGGTATCCATGCGGTCAGGGCCTCCAGTGTATCGACGTGGTCTGCGGCATTCCTTCGGGGCCGGTGCGGATGAGGCCCACCAGCAGGAAGGCGCCGTCCTCCAGGGCGGCGACGTGGTGGTCCGAGAGGGGCGCCGCCAGGCGCGGCCCGGGAGTCCATGCACCCGTCTGGGGCGCCCAGAGGTCGACGGCGGCGGACGCCGCGGCATCGGTCTGCCCGAGCCCGCCGAAGGCCGCCGCCCGCCCATCCGGCAGCGCGGCCAGCTTGAAGCTGGAGCGGGGGTGGGCCAGCGCGCCGGTGGGCGTCCACTGTTCGCTCGCCGGGTCCCACACCTCCGCGGAGCCGAGCAGCTCGCCCTTCCTCCATCCGCCCATGACGAGGATGCGCCCGTCCGACAGCGTCACGCCCTGGTGGTCGTCTCGGGATTCGGTGAGGGGGTGGCTCGTCTTCCATTCGCGCGTGTCGCGCTGCCAGACCTCCGTGCACTGGTCGAGCGGCGGGGCGAAGTGGACGCCGTCGACCACGGCGAAGCCGATGCCGTTGTCCCTTCCGCCCGCGATGATGACGCGCTCGCCGCTCACGCACACCGGACCGGGGTGGAACAGGCGCACCGTCTGGCCCGCGAGCTCCCACGCGTCCGCGCCGGGACGGAGCAGCTCCGCCCGCGTTCCCCGTTCCATGTCCTCATCGAAGTCGGAGCCCAGGACGAGCACCGCGCCATCCGGCAGGGCCACCGCGACGGGCCTGGCTCTCGCCGCGAGCAGGGGCGGGCCGTCCCGGAAGCGGCGCGTGTCGGGCTCCCATACCAGCGTGCTCGCCAGCTCCAACTCGGTGGTGTTCCTCCCGCCGATGATGAGCACCCGCCCGTCGGGCAGCGCCACCGCGGCATGGCCCTGGCGCGGTTGGGGCATGGGGGCAAGCACCTCCCAGGCATCGGTCGCCGCGTCCCACCGCATCGCGCTCGTCACCGTCCTGGGGGTGCTGCCGCCCCCTTGGGCATGCCATTCCTGCCCGCCGACAACGAGCGCGCCGCCGGCGACGCCCGTGAGGGTGAAGCTGTCGAGCCAGAGGCCCTGGTAGGGGAGGCGCTGGAGGTCGGGGCGTGCGGACATGGCGCCATCGTATGCGCCGGGCGCGATTTCCCGCACCTCGGGTGATTCCCGCCAGCACGGATGGGCGCACCGGACGGGGATGGTACAGTCGCCGCCACCGCATGGCTCTTCTCCCCGCGTCTCGTCTGGATGTGCTTCGCGCTGCCCTCCTCGTGTTGGTGACGAGCTGCGCCACCCTGGTGCTGGAGCTGGCCGCCGCCAGGTTGCTGGCGCCCTTCATCGGGGCCTCGCTCCACACGTGGACGAGCATCATCGGCGTGGTGCTCGCGGGCATCAGCCTGGGCAGCTACGCCGGAGGCCGGCTGTCGGAGCGGGGCGCGTCGTTCCGGTGGCTGGCTGGCCTCACCGCGCTGGGGGCGGTGCTCGCGCTCCTGCCGCTGGGGTGGGTGGCCGTGCTGGGGGATGGCGCCGCGCTGCGCCCCATCCCCGTGCTGCCGCGCACCTTCCTGCTCACCTTCCTGGGCTTCTTCCCCGTCAGCTTCGTGCTGGCCATGGTGACGCCGCTGGCGCTCCGGCTGCTGCTGCCGGACCTGGGGCGCGCGGGGCGCATCGTGGGCCTGCTGTACGCGCTGGGCACGCTAGGGAGCCTCGCCGGCAACTTCCTCACGGGCTTCGTGCTGGTGGCGTGGTTCCCCGTGCCCACCATCGTCCTCACCGTGTCGGGCGCGCTGCTGCTGTGCGCGCTGCTGGCGCTGCCCAAGGCCTCCGTGTCCGCGCCCCCCGTCGAACCGGTGGCCCCCGCGCCCGCCGGCGCCGTGGCGGCAGCGGACGCCGCGCCGTCCTCGACCGGCGTGGACCTTCGCGCCCGGCCCGTGCTGGCGTGCTTCCTGGTGGCCAGCGCGAGCTTCTGCACGCTCGCCATCGAACTGGCGGCCAGCCGCATCCTGGCGCCCACCGTGGGCGTCTCCCTGCTGAGCTGGACCGGCATCATCGGCGTGGTGCTGACGGGCATGGCGCTGGGCAACTTCGTGGGCGGCCACCTGGCGGACCGGTGGCCCCGGCAGGAGGTGCTCGCCGGCTCCATGCTGCTGGCGGCGGCCAGCTGCCTGCTGATTCCTCCCATCCACCAGTGGCTGGTGCTGAAGGGCCACTTCGACGGCCTGGGCCTGCAGGCGCGCATCGTCGCGTACACGGCGGCGGTGTTCCTGCTGCCGGTGACGGCCCTGGGCACGCTCTCCCCCCAGGTGCTCCGGCTGGCGCTGGCTGACGTGGAGCGGGCGGGGCGCACCGTGGGCCGGCTGTACGCGTGGAGCACCGCGGGCGCGCTGCTGGGCTCGTTCCTCACCGGCTGGTGGCTCATCGCGAAGGTGGGCGTCTACCCGCTGGTGATGGGGGCCAGTCTGGGCCTGGTGGCGCTGGCGGCCTTCGTGGGGCAGGTGTGGCGGCGGCCCCGCTTCGTCGGCGCCACCGCGGGCACGCTCGCGCTGGCGGGGACGTTCGGCGCGCTGGGCCTGTTCGCGTCTCCGTGCACGGAGGAGACGGACTACTTCTGCATCAAGGTCAACCAGGTGGAGCATGACGGCCGGCGGCTGCTGGCCATGCAGCTGGACCACCTGACGCACACCATGGTGGACCTGGAGGACCCGTCGTACCTGGGCTACCCGCACGGGTACATCCACTCGGAGGTGGTGCGCCACGTGGCCGCGCGCACCGCGGAGCCCCGGGTGCTGGTGATTGGCGGCGGCGGCTACGTGGTGCCGCGCTGGGTGGAGACCTACGTCCCGCAGGTCCGGATGGAGGTGGTGGAGATAGACCCGGCCGTGACGCGCATCGCGCTGGAGCGCTTCGGCGTGAAGCCGGACACGCGCATCACCTCGTTCAGCCTGGACGGGCGGCAGTTCCTCCAGGAGATGGCGGAGCGCGGCGCGTACGACTTGATTGTCCAGGACGCGGTGAACGACTTGTCGGTGCCCTACCACCTGATGACGCGCGAGTACGACATGCTGGTGCGCTCGCTGCTCAAGCCGGACGGACTCTACCTGCTGACCGTCATCGACGAGATTCCCCGGGGCTCCTTCCTGCGCTCGGCCCTTCGGACGATGCAGGACGTCTTCCCCCACGTGGAGCTGCTCCACGATGCACGCAGTGGCTCCAAGGGGCAGGGCGTCTACATCGTCGCGGGCTCGGCACAGCCCATGGAGCTGGAGCGCCTGCCGGAGCTGCTTCGCGGCCTGGGCATCGAACAGCCGCGCACGGGCCGGGTGCCTCGCGCGGAGATTGACGCCTATCTGGCCGCGGGCCCCGCGTTGCTGCTCACGGATGACTTCGCTCCCGTGGACAACCTGCTCGCGGAGCTCTTCCTCCTCCGCGAGCAGGTGGCGCCGTAGCTCAGCGCTTCACGGCTTCGATGATGCACGTGCCGGCCTGGGTGGGGCGGATGCCCACCAGCTCCCAGGAGGTCCGGGCCAGCAGCGCCTGGAATTCGTTGGCCGTGCGCTCCCGTCCGTCCACCAGCACCATCATGTTGAGGTCCAGCAGGGGCACGGGGGAGGGTGTCTGGTTGTCGGGCATCACCAGCTCCAGCACGAAGAGCCGGGCTCCCGCGGGCGCCGCGGCATGGAGGTTCCGCAGGATGGCGGTGGCGGACTCCTCGTCCCAGTCGTGGAGGATGTGCTTGAGCAGGTAGGCCTCGGCGGAGGGGAGGCCCGGCTCGAAGAAGCTGCCGCCCACCAGCTCCACCCGTCCCTGGAGGCCCTGGGCCTCCAGCGGGGCCTTCGCGCCTTCGAGCACGTGCGGCAGGTCGAAAAGAATGCCCCGGCAGGAGGGGTTGGCGCGCAGCACCTGCGCCAGCAGCGCTCCCTGGCTGCCGCCAATGTCCGCCACATGGGCGAAGGGGGAGAAGTCGACCTGTTGCGTCAGCTCGTGGGCCACCAGGGCCGACAGGTTGCCCATGGCCCGGGCGAAATGCTCCGCTTCTTCCGGGTGACGCGCGAAGTGCTCCCAGATGTCGGTCCCCAGGGCGGCGCGCACGGTGGACTTCCCGGTGCGAACGGCCTCGATGAGCTGCCCCCACGGCAGCCAGTGGGCGCGGTCACTCTGCGCGATGGCCACGTCCCGCAGCGAGCCGGGGATGTCCGAGCGGAGCCCTTCGCCCATGGGCGTCAGGGCAAAGGTCCGCTCACCGACCTCCTGGAAGATGCCCGCGGGGATGCCGCCTCGCAGCAGCCGGTACAGGCCGTCCGCGCTGATGCCGAGCTCGTCCGCCAGCGCGTCACTGCTCCGCGGGCCCTTGGAGAGCAGGTCCGCGATTCCCAGACGGGCCGCCGCGCCGATGACCTGGGTGAGCCAATAGCCGCCGATGCGCTCATAGAGTAGCTGCGTGGGAAACGGAGTCCCGCCGGGCGTCTTGTCCATGCTTGGAGTCTAACAGCGCTCAAAGCCTGTCATCATCATGGACATAGGTAATAAGCAGTAATTCGAGACTCCCCGGCGGCGCCACGACAGGGCGCGGCGCCAGGGAGCCCACCGCGCCGGCCTACTTGCCCTTGCTGTAGTCGCGGCTGGCGATGACGCCCTGGACCTCGGCCAGCGCGCGGGCGCCGGACGCGGACTCGAGCGCCTTCTCGGCGATGGCCTGGACCTGGCGCTTGGCCTCGGCCAACTCGGTCTGGAGCATCTGGAGCGACTGGGCCTGCTTGGTGGCGGTCTCCTTGAGCGAGGAAATCTCCATGGCGGCGACGCGCTGCGCCGTCTCCGCGTCCTTGGTGGCGAGCGTGAGCTTCAGCTCCCACTCGGACTTCACCCGGTTGCCAGTGATGGCCGCGGCGGTGTCCGTCTCCTTCTTGAGCACCAGCGGGAAGTCCGCCACCTGCTTGCGCAGGTCCTCCAGCTCCTTCTCACGCAGCTTCAGGGCGTCCTCGCGGGTGGCCCAGTCCTTCTCCAGCTTCTCCTTGCGGTCGCGCTCGGTGGCGGCCTGCTGGCGCAGCGATTCGGCGAAGGCGTCCTGCTCCTTCTTGCGCTGGAGCTGGGTGTCATAGGTGTACTCCTCCTCGGTGCGCTTGCGAGCCACCTCGGTGGCCTGCCGCTCGGCGGACTGGTCCGCGGCGGCCTTCGCGCGGGTGTCCTCGATGTCCTTCTGGAGCCGCTCCATCTCCGCCTCGAGCTCGGCCTTCTTCTTGTCGTACTCGGCCACGAGCACGTCGATGGCGCTGGCGGCCACGTCCTTGCCGTGCAGCCCGTTCAGCTCCTCCGTCTTGAGCTGGATGGCCTCGTCGAGCTGCTTCAGCTCCTCCACCAGCGAGATGACCTGCTCGTTGATGCCGGCCAGCGTCTTGTTGATGGTGAGGCCCGCCTCGGTGACTTTCTTCACGGCGGATTCGGCGGTGAGGTTGGACACGTCCGCGAGGACGTTCTTCGCGTGGGCTTCCTGCGCGTCCTGCTCCTTGGTGGAGACGATGGGCTTGTTGCGCGCCTTGCGAGCGAGCTCCTCGAAGGCGGCCTTGGTGGCCTCGGTGGAGCGGTTGCGGGCGACGACGTTGCGCTTGGACGTCTTGCGAGTAGCCATGTGACTCTCCAGGTAGGGCACGGCCAGGGCAGGCCGTGAGGGACGTGAGGGTTTCGTGGAATCGCTGGCCCCCTTTTCGGGCGACCATGGGAGAAAGATACCTGGGGGGTCTGACACGGTTGGCCGGGTTTCAGGCGGCCTGGCGGGGTGTTTGGAGCCCCCAGAAGCGCCTCTGGGCGGCCTGGGTGGCGACGCTTGGGGAACAGCGCCCTTGTCCTCGGGGCCGGGGCCCGGCTAACTCGCAGTCCCCGAAACGGCTCAAGGGAGAGCGTCAATGCAGGTCGTCAGTGTGAAGAAGGCCCTCGCGGGAGGGGTGGAGGAGGGGACGAAGGTGGAGGTCCGCGGCTGGGTGCGCACGCGCCGCGACTCCAAGGCGGGCATCAGCTTCGTCAACGTCAGCGACGGGTCGACGTTCGACCCCATCCAGGTCGTCGCTCCGAATTCGCTGCCCAACTACGAGAAGGAAATCCTGCACCTCACTGCGGGCTGCTCGGTCATCAGCCGAGGCACGCTGGTGAAGTCCCAGGGCAAGGGGCAGTCCTACGAAGTCCAGGCGGATGACGTCCAGGTGCTGGGCTTCGTGGATGACCCGGACACGTACCCCATCCAGCCCAAGCAGCACACGCTGGAGTTCCTCCGCGACGTGGCCCACCTGCGCGTGCGCACCAACACGTTCAGCGCGATTACGCGCGTGCGTCACCGCGCGGCCATGGCCGTCCACCGCTTCTTCGACGAGGAGGGCTTCTTCTGGGTGAACACGCCCATCATCACCGCGAGCGACGCGGAGGGCGCCGGGCAGATGTTCCGCGTCTCCACGCTGGACGCGGTGAATCCGCCGCGCACGCCGGACGGGAAGATTGACTGGCACAAGGACTTCTTCGGCAAGGAGGCGTACTTGACGGTCTCCGGCCAGCTCAACGTGGAGGCCTACGCCCTGGCCATGTCCAAGGTGTACACGTTCGGCCCCACGTTCCGGGCGGAGAACTCCAACACCACGCGGCACCTGGCCGAGTTCTGGATGATCGAGCCGGAGATTGCCTTCGCGGACCTCAACGACGACGCGAACCTGGCCGAGCGCTTCCTCAAGTATGTCTTCAAGGCCGTGCTCGCCGACTGTGCGCCGGACCTGAAGTTCTTCGAGGAGCGGGTTCAGAAGGGCGTCACCGAGCGCATGGAGAAGTTCATCAACTCCAGCTTCGAGCGCATCGACTACACCGAGGCCGTCGAAATCCTGAAGAAGGCCAAGAAGAAGTTCGAGTACGCGCCCGAGTGGGGCAAGGACCTCCAGACGGAGCACGAGCGCTACCTCACCGAGGAGCACGTGGGGCGGCCGGTGGTGGTGATGAACTACCCGGAGGCCATCAAGTCCTTCTACATGCGCGCCAACGACGACGGGAAGACGGTCGCCGCCATGGATGTGCTCGCCCCCGGCATTGGCGAAATCATCGGAGGCAGCCAGCGCGAGGAGCGCCTGGACGTGCTGGACCAGCGCATCCAGAAGTTCGGCCTGAAGCCGGAGGGATACCAGTGGTACCGCGACCTGCGGCGCTACGGCACCGTGCCGCACGCGGGCTTCGGGCTCGGCTTCGAGCGGCTCATCGTCTACATGTGCGGTTTGCAGAACATCCGGGACGCGATTCCCTACCCGCGCGTGCCGGGCTCCGCGGCGTTCTAAATCGCCGTCCGAGTGTCCCCTCCTTGATGGAGGGGACACCCACCCGTTCAGGGCAGCTGGCTCTCCAGCGCGCCCCAGCGGGTCCGAATCCACTGGCGCACGTACTCGACTTCCTCCTCGTAGGAGTTGAAGTCCTGGCGCGTGTGCCAGTGGGGGAAGTTGCCGTGGCCGCCCCACGGGTCATTCGGGTCGCCGAAGTTGCGGTGCTTCTCACCCCACTTCGCCCAGTCTCGCCGCGCGGAAGGCGCCGTCTCCTGGACGTAGCCGTCGATGAGGGCCCGCATGACCTCCACGTTCAGCGTGTCGCGCAGCAGCGCCCGGTAGCGCTCGCGCATGGGCCCGGCGATGGTGGGGTCGGCCAGCATGCGCTGGAAGAGCAGGTTGTCCTCGCGGAACGTGGGGCGCGCCGTGGGGGAGGTCCGGGTGGTGTCGTAGGACTGCCCGAAGCTCGCGTCCAAGTCCCAGGGGATGAAGCGCCAGGGGCCGCCGGTGGCCGGGTCGTAGGCGTGGTAGGCATTCTTCGCCTGCGAGTCCACGCCCAGGATGAGCGTGTTGAAGATCCACCAGTCCTCGTAGTCCCGCGCATTCATCCGCTGCGGGAAGCCGGCGCGGAAGGCGTCCGCGTCCGAGTCCGCGATGAAGGCGGTGAGCGCTTCCAGGGGCGCGAAGGCGCCAGGCTCGCCTTCCTCGGGAGCGCCCTCCGACTTCTCGAAGCCTTCGTGGAGGCTGCTCTTGGGCGTGCCGTCCTTGCGCAGGCGCGAGAAGTTGGCGCGGTTGTCCACGGCCTTGAAGGCGTCCGCGTCCTTGTCGATGCCGTGCGCGGCCATCAGGCGCTTGTTGACGTGGTCCGCCACCGTGTAGAGGCCGACGTATTTGTTGTTGGCGTAGAGCACCGCGCTGTAGGTGCGCAGGTGGATGTGGCCCGGGCTCATCCGGCTCCACACGTCGAAGGCGAGCCGCGAGCGCATGTAGGAGTTGTCATTGAACGTGGTGATGAGCACCACGCGCTTGCGGTCCTCGAAGCCGTTTCCGAAGACAGGCTCGGTGAAGAGGTCCTCGTCCGGGAACTTCAGCGTGAGGCTGCGCTTGGGGAACACGCTGGAGGTGGCGCCCCGGTACTTCGCCTCCAGGTCGAAGCGCTGGCTCCGGTAGACGAGTTGCACCGGCCGGTAGCCGCCCGCCGTCAAGCCGCCCTCGTAGGAGAGGTGGAACACCGGCAGGCCGAACTCCTCCGTGTAGGCCGCCGGGTCGACGATGGGGACGTTGCCGGGCGCGGACTCGTTCTCCGCCACGCCGACCTTGAGCGTGCCCGTCTCGCCGGTGCGCTCTTCCCGGAGCGTGAGGTGCCACACGGCGGCCTGGTCCTTGCCGGGCGTCCAGCTCAAGGTGCCCGTGGCCACATCGAAGCGGGCGCCGGGTGGCAGGTTGTCCACGACGAAGCGCGTGTCCGGCGCTGCGTGGCCGGTGGTGCACGTCACGGTGGCGGAGACGGGCTCGCCCTCGAGCACCCAGCGTGGCTCGCCCGCGGTGGGGGCGCAGAGGTTGGACTGCGGCGGTGGGCCGCCATCGGGCTCGCCGCCGTCCGGAGTGCCTGGGCCGGTTCCCGAGTCGGGTGTCGTCCCTCCGTCCGTGCCATCGGGAGGCAGGCCCGCGTCGGGACGCGTCCCGTTGTCAGGGGCCTCGCTGGAGGGGGCCGGAACGCCACGGCTTCCGGTGTTGCCACCGCATGCCACCAGCAGCCCCGCGACTCCGGCCAGAAACATCCTTGGAAAGCGTTCCCCTCCCACCTGGTCCCTCCCCCTCGAACAACGCCACGTCACGGTTCGCAGGATTAACCATTCCGTGACGTGCCTGGCACCCCCCGTGGTGTCGGCTGTTGTCGGCTCGTGGACGCCGCCGGAGGGAGGGCGCCCAGTGAGGCAATGACGGGGCATGCGGTGTCGGGTGGGCAACCTCCCTGCGCCAGCAGCTTCTGGATGGCGCGCTTCATCCGCTGGAGGTCCTTCACGCGCGCGTCGATGGCCTGGAGCTTCGCCGCTGCGAAGGTCTCCACCTCGGAGGGCGAGGGGATGCGCCCGTCCGACATCGCGAGGAAGGCGGCGACCTCCCGCAGCGTGAAGCCCAGCTCCTGCGAGCGCCGGATGAAGCGCACGCGCGTCACGTCCCCGGGGGTGTACTCGCGGTAGCCGCTCTGCGTCCGGCGGGGTGGGGGCAGCAGCTTGCGCCGCTCGTAGAACCGGAGCGTGGGAATGCCCACGCCCGCGGCCCGTGCCAGCTCGCTGATGCGGAGGGGGGCGGCGTCAGGCCGTCTGGGAGCGGGGCGCGTGGGCATGGTGGTTCCTCCACCACTGGAGGATGGCACCCCCCTGGACGAAGAACCACGTCAGTTCCAGCGCGAGCATGACCGCGAGGATGCCCGTCTGACCCGATGCGAACGCCACGCCCATCCACAGCGAGAAGCCGGCGCGGCCCAGGGTGTCCGCGGCGCCCAGGGCGGGCTCCGGCTTCCACAGGCGCAGCAGGGACCACACGGTGACGATGGTGCCCATCAGGCTGACGAAGAAGAGGTGCATGGGGCCGAACTCCGGCGGAGAGGCGCCGGGCAGGCCAAGGGCGACATGGAGGTGGTGCAGCTTCTCCAGGAGCCAGCCCGCTGTCCACGGCGTGGCGAACGGGGCGGTGACGACGAGGTCGTAGAGGGCGCTGGCCTGGATGATGCGAGTGGGTTCGTTCCGGTTCATGCGCGGAACGTTACGGTCTGCACCAAGGTGCAGGGTCAAGCGCCCTTGTCTAGCAGGGCGCTATCCAGCCTTGAGGCGCACGGAATCAGAGGCGTGCTTCGCAAGCGCCTCGGCGATCTGGTCCGACTTCCACAGCGGGTCCAGGCAGGGGCAGAAGTAGCCGGGGCCCGCCTTCTCGCGCACGGCCCAGGCGAAGAATTCGCGGGCGGTGTCGTGGAGCTCCTCGGGGAGGAAGAGGGCGGCGACGTCGTACTCGGTGAAGCGGAGCAGGCCCGGCACGCGCCACTCGCGCTCCCAGTCGAAGCGGTAGCTGTAGGGCGCGTTGTGGTGGTCGCCCTGGATGTCCACGAAGGGCGTCATGGACCAGATGGGCTCTTGCTGGGGCGAAGTCGCCGCGAGCGCGCGCTCCACCTGATGCTTCAGGGCGAGGTGCGCGGGGGAGGCGTACTGGACGTACCAGACGGGGCCGCCGCCCTGGGAGAGGATGTAGCTCTTGCTGAAGCCAATGCCATACAGGCTGCGGCGCTGGACGAGCCGGGCGAGCTGGTCCAGGGGAATCTCGCTGAAGCACACGGAGCGGTGGCGCTCGGCGACGGCGGGCTCCCGGCGGGCGATGCCGAAGCCCTCGGCGCCGGGGATGAGCGTCCGGGCGCCGAGGATGCTCATCATGTTCTGGTAGGCGTCAAGATAGGGCGGTCCCGGCTTCGTGAAGTGAACCACGAAGTCAGACATGTCTCGCCACTGTGGATTCGTCTGGTAGCCGAGCATCATCCCTACTCCGCAGGCAATGTCCCGGACAGCGCGGGTGGATGCAACTCGAACGACGCGTGGCTCGCCGTGCCTGCCTGTCTGGCATTCGGGGGGACGGCGCCGTGTCCTCGCCTACCTCGCCCTGCGGTCAGGCAGGTGCTGGAGCGCTTGAAACTGCCCGTGGACGTGACGCCTCTTGCACCGGCACGAGGGCCGCCGCAGCCAGGCTTCTGGCCGTAAGGGCCTCACCCCTCAGCCTTCGGCGCCGCGCTCTCCCGCCCCACGCTCGGCAGCGGTGTGTCCATTCACGTGCCGCAGGGGCCCCGCCCTCTCTGGACGGACCACGCGAAGGGGCGCTCTTGTCCGTCCGCTCGCGTCCGCCCTTCGGTGAGCCCGTTCTCCCGCGCCAGATGGTGCGCCGCACGTGCAGCTTGCCGCGCTGAAAGTCCACGTCGCGCCACTGGAGCCCGAACAGCTCGCCCTGCTGCAGCCCCGTCTTGAGGGGCACCAGCAGCAGCCGGGCGCTCAGGACTCGCCTGAACATCTGGCGGCTGCCGCGCCTTGGCATGCTCCATGCCGGCCACGCTGACCCGTTGCGGGGAACGGACCGGCCTGATGGACCTGCCCGCCGGCGCGGCCGCTCGCAACCGTGTCGGCCTTGTCTGTTCATTCGCGGCCGGGCGGCGCGCCGGCGTCGTCGCCGTGGCCGAACGACGCATCTGGGCTGCGCCGAACATCCCCCGGCCGTTGTGCCGCTCGGCGGGAAGGCGCTGGCGGCGGGCCGGCATGGCGCGGGAAGTGCGCGACCTGGGCCGGGCGCGCATTTCCCGCTGATTTTTTTCACAGTGCCTGCGAGAGTGAAAAGTGCGCCATTTCAGGTTGTCGAATTTTTGGATTTTGCGGCCATGGCCCACCTGCGGGCGGCGTCAAAGGCGCGGCTCGCGACGCGCCCGGCGAACCCATGGCCTTACCTTGCCACAATGCTTGACGCGCGATGGAATGGATGAGGTCGAACATGTCTGGAAAGTCGGTGCTGGCAGCGTCGCTTGTCGCCTTGGCCTGCGCGCCGGCGACCGCGCAGACGGGGCAGTGGTCGCAGCCGACGAAGACCGAGCAATGGTCGCAACCGCCGCAACAGCAGCCGCAGGCCCAGCAGCGCCCGCAGGCGCAATCGCCCGCCCCGGCGCCGTCCGCGCCGGGCGAGGGTGGGCCCGGCCAGTCCCAGCCGGGCCTCTGGTCCAGCCCCACCACCACCCAGCAGGTCGATCCCCGGGCGATGGACAATCCGGAGGTCGTCCAGTCGCAGGGCAAGGTCCCGGCCGGCATGGTGGGGCGCTGGAATCTGTGGGTGCCGGGCGGCATCTGGTACAGCGCCGACGGCAGCCGCATCTATCGCAACTATACGCAAGGCGCCGCCATGAACAGCCTGACCATCCGCGCCAACGGCACCTACAGCTGGGGCGGGACGACGGGCCGGCTGACGGAGATCCGCCCCTGGTTTGCGCAACCCGGCGAGCGCTATTTCGCCGTCCAGCTCGATGCCAACCTCAAATACATGGCGCGCCACGATGCGGGGAAGGGCAAGATCGACCTGTTATTCTGGGGGGTGGGCGGCCACGCGGCGACCGGCACGCGCTGAGGCGTGCGGCGGCGCCTCAGCGGCCTCCGCGCCCGACCTGCGATGCCGCGGCCGCTGCGGGGGCGCGCCATCGCCTGCGTTCGCGGCTCGGCTGCGGCGCCCATGCCGGCCCCGTCGCATCATCCCCCGAGCACGGCGTCAGCAGCGCCGCAGGACTCTCGTAACGCGTGGCCCGAAGAACGGGGGCAGATCACTCCCTCAATCTGGGCGTGCACCCGTCTCCTGAAGCGCGGGGATGGCAGTGATTTCTGAGTATGCTCTCGTGCTTTCCACCGCAGTGAGCACAGGGAGGTCTGGCGCATGAAGCTGCACAACGTGTTGCTTGGAGTCGTGGCCGCGGGGCTGATGATGGGGTGCGGCGGCGCCGCTCCCGAGGACATGCCCGAGACGGAGGCGCAGGAGTCGGCGCTGTCGACGTGCGGCTACGTCCAGGGGCCGGAGTCCTATGTCTCGTCGGAGGAGGCCTGTGAGATGGCGCTCCACTTCGCGCCGCAGTTCTGTTCGGGGCTCGGCGGGGTGCGGTCCATCACCAACCGCTGCCTCATCACGGACGGGCCGCCGTATCTGGGCTCCTACCGCGTCTGCTGCAACCAGTAATCCTCAGGGCCGCGAGGCCGTGACCCAGACGCCGGGCCTGGGGCGCAGGGTGATGGCGGGCGTGGGGTGGATGACCTGACCCGGCGTCAGGTTGAGCCGGACGCGTTGGAACAGGGTGGCCAGCACCAACACCAGCTCCATCAGCGCGAATTGGTTGCCAATGCACTGGCGCGGCCCTCCGCCGAACGGGAACCAGGCGAAGCGTGGACGCGCCTGCTCCTGTTCGGGGAGGAAGCGGTCCGGGTCGAAGCCTTCTGGATTGTCCCAGATGCGCGGGTGCCGGTGCGTCACCCAGGGCGCGAGCATCAGATGGGCGCCTTCGGGAATCCGGAATCCGCACACGAGGTCCTCCTCGGTGGCGATCCGGGAGAGGGTCCATGCCGGCGGATAGAGCCGCATGGATTCGTCCACCACTCGGCGGGTGAGTTCCAGCCGGGGCAGGTCCTCGTGCGTGGGGTTGCGGCCTCCCAGTTCACGTGCCAGCTCTGACTCCATGTCCCTGCGCACGCCCGGGTGCTGGGACAACAGCATGATGGTCCATGCCAGCGCGCTCGCCGTCGTTTCATGGCCGGCGATCAGCACGGTCAGGACCTCGTCGCGGAGCTGCGTGTCGCTCATCCGCTCGCCCGTGTCGTCGTCGTGTGCCTCCATCATCATCTGCAGCAGGTCGTGGTGCTCACTCCCCTCGCGCCGTCGCTTCGCGATGATGCCGTGCACCACGCGGTCCAGGCTGCCGACGTCGCGCTCGAATTGCCGATGGGCGGGAAGCGGTAGGCGCAAGGGAATCGGCACGGGTTGCGTGAGCCGCTTGTAGACAAACACTTGCATCCGGCTCAGCACCTTCGCGATGTCACGCGCGGCGCTGCTGACGTCGGCGCCGAACAACGTCGTGCTGGCGATACGAAGCGTCAGGCGGGTGAAGTCCTCGGCCACATTGAACGCGGCGCCCGTGTCGGCGCGGGTCTCCAGCGTGGCGGCGAGGTCCTCAGCCGCGTCCACCATGGTGCTCGCGAAGCCCGCGACGCGTTGGCGATGGAAAGCGGGTTGCGCGAGCCGGCGCTGCCGCAGCCAATGGTCACCCTCGCTGGTGAGCAGGCCGTGGCCCAGCAGTTCTCGAAGCACCATGAATCCGCGTGACTGTTTGCTGTAGTTGCGCGCATGGTCTTGAAGGACGTGGCGCACGCCATCCGGGTGCGCCACCAGGATGAGGCAGGCGGGCCCCATGGGGAGGCGCACCACGTCGCCGTATTCCCGCACCTGGGCTTGCAGGAAGTGGAGCGGGTCCTTTCTCAGGGCACGGAGATGTCCGAGCAGCGGGGCTCCTGGTGACATGGGCGGAAGGGGCGCGGCGGTCGACGCACCCGCTGGATGGATGGACATGGCCGCGAGCTTCCTTCCTGGCAACGAAGCCTCATGCTGGGCATGGGGTGTTCATCCCCGGCGGGAAGCGCATCCGGGCCCGGCTCCGGCCCGTTGGAGGGCGCACGCTGGCGGACTAACATTGGCCTCTTCTTGACGAGGGAACGCTCTTGGAAACCCTGTTCCGAAATGGTCGCCTGGCGCTCGCCGCCGTGCTCGTCCTGGCCCTGTCGCCCATGGCCCTGGCCGCCGCGGGCAGTCCGCAGCTCCAGGCCTTCTTCCAGCAGGATCTGACCAGCGCCGACTACCAGCAGAAGGTCTACTCGCGCGTCGCGGGGAAGTGGCGGCAACCCGGCGCCAAGGGCACGCCCGGGTTGGGAAAGAAGACGGTGGTCCGGGCCGTGATTGGCCGGGACGGCAAGCTCCTCTCCGCCGACGTGTCCACGGAGTCCGGTTCGAAGACGTGGGATGCCGCCGCGCTGTCGGCCGTGAAGAAGGCCGCGCCCTTCCCGCCGCTGCCGGCGAGCTTCCCCGGCGCCACGCTGGATGCCCACTTCCACGTGGCCTGGGTGGCCGGGCCCTGAACTCGGGCGACGCACGGCGGTTGATTGGGGAGGGCGCTCCCGGGCGGACACGCGGTATATGGTGCGCCCATGGCGACTCCTCATATCTCCGCTGCCCCTGGTGACTTCGCTGACGTGGTCCTCATGCCCGGCGACCCGCTCCGGGCTCGTTACATCTCCGACCGCTTCCTGGAAGGTGCCCGCGAGGTCACCTCCGTGCGCAACATGCTCGGCTTCACCGGGACCTTCCGGGGCCGGCGCGTGTCGGTGATGGGGCATGGCATGGGCGTTCCCTCCATCTCCATCTACGCCACCGAGCTCATCAAGACGTATGGGGTGCGCGTGCTCATCCGCGTGGGCAGCTGCGGCGCGCTGAGCACCGACGTGAAGGTCCGGGAGGTCATCGTCGCGACGGGGGCCGGCACGGACTCCAACGTGAATCGGATGCGGCTGATGGGGCATGACTTCGCCGCGGTGGCGGACTTCACGCTCGCGCGCCGGGCCATGGAGGCGGCGGAGCGGCGCAACAAGCCTGTGCGCGCCGGCCCCGTCTTCACCTCCGACCTCTTCTACCACCCGCAGGAGCAGCTCAACGCCACCCTGGCGCGGATGGGTGTCCTGGCCGTCGAGATGGAGGTCGCCGGCCTCTACGGCGTGGCCGCGGAGTCGGGCGCCCGTGCGCTGGGGCTGCTCACGGTGTCGGACCACATCATCACCGGGGAGAGCCTCACGCCGCAGGAGCGGCAGACGACGTTCGACGAGATGATTGAGCTCGCCCTGGACGTCGCACACGCCGAACCCACGCCGTAGCGCCTTGTCGGAGGGCAGGCGGGCAGGGTGCCTGTCCGCTCTGAAGGTACGAGAGGGCCGCTCTCGGAGCGCTTTCCAGCGCCGGGGGCGGTCAGATTTCCCGGACGGTGCTTTGTGCCCAGCGGGATTCCGGGCCATCCTCCGGCCCGGTGCGTTACCCAATCTGGCTCCTCCTCGTTTGCGCCGGCTGTGCCGCGCGTATCTCCCCCCATGCTGGCACTGCGCCGGCCGCCGCCGTGCGTGCCCAGGACTCCGTCCCCGTGGCCGCCGCCAAGCCGCCACCAGAGGCTCCGCCGCTGGCGTCCGCTCCCGCCGCCGAGCCGGTGGCAGAGGCTGCTTCCGAGCCCACGTCCACCGCGGATGGCTGCGCGCTGAGCGCGGAGGACCTGGAGTCCGAGGAGGAGGAGCTGGCCGAGGGCGAGGGCGACGACGGCGAGAAGGAGACGCCGGACGCCGTGGCCGCGGGCGCCGCTTCGACAGGGCCGCTCTACACGGCTGACATCTCCGATGCGGAGCTGGCGCGGCGGTGGAAGGACGAGATTGCCTCGCTGGGCTCCATGGCCGTGGGCTTCGCGCACAGCGGCCGGCTGGTGAACGCCAGGCAGTTCCCCCAGGGGGACGATTGGATCGTTGTTACTCCCGCGGGCGCCTGGGCCACCGAGGAGACCGTCAACTACCTGGCCGAGGCCATCCGCGACGTGCGCGCCCGCTTCCCGAATGCGCCTCCGCTGCGGGTCAATGGGATGAGCCACAAGGAGGGCGGCTACATGCGCCCTCACAAGAGCCACCAGAACGGCCGTGACGTGGACGTGGGCTTCTACTACCCGACGGTGGACCCCATCCGGACCCGCGCGCGCGAGCACGTCATCGACGTGGGCATGAACTGGGAGTTCATCCGCTCGGTGCTCGTGAAGACGGACGTGCAGATGATTCTCGTCGACCGTCGCGTGCGGAAGGTCATCTACGACCACGCCGTGCGCGCGGGCGAGGACAAGGCGTGGTTGGACTCGATTTTCAATGACGGCCCCACGGGCGTCGTCCGGCACGCCCGCGGCCACCGCGACCACTTCCACATCCGCTTCCACAATCCGCGTGCCCAGGAGCTGGGCCGTCGGGTGCAGCCGTTCCTGGCGCTCCAGCCGGAGCACAATGTGACGACGCACCGCATCCGGAACGGTGACACGCTGGGCGGCATCGCGCTCAAGTACGGGTCGTCGGTGGCGATGATCAAGAAGGCCAACCGGATGAAGAACAACTTCCTGCGCGCCGGGAATCGGCTGTCCGTGCCCCTTCGCGGGCCCTGCACGAACTGTCCCGTGCCGCCGCCGTTCGTGCTGCCCACCCGGCGCCTGCCGCCGGACGCGGTGGCTCCGGCGATGGTCGCCGCCGCTCCCTCGGCGAAGGCGGAGAACGGTTGTGCGCGGCCGGAGGGGGCTGTTGCGCAGGAGGCGGCCACGGTCGTTCCCGTGGTGGGCGCGGCCTCCGTCGAGGCGGCTTCGACCGTGTTGTCCTCCGCTCCCGCTGGGGAGTCGGCTCCGGTGGTGAGGTCGGCTGTGGGGACCTCCGTGGACGTGGCTGCGGTGAAGCCTGCTGCAGGGACGTCCGTCAATGTGGCTTCGACGGTGAAGCCCGCGAACGCCGTCAACGTGGCGTCGACGGTGGTTCCCGCCGCGGCGGAAGGGGCCTCGGCGACGACGCCCGCCGCCACGGATACCGCGGTGGCGCATCCCGCTTCCGCCAAGCCGGCTCCGGCGGAGCAGGCCGCTGCGTCCAGCCCGGCTCCGGCGGCGAAGCCCACCGTCGTACCGACGCGCGAGAAGGGCGAGGGCGCCGCGGGCATCACTCACGGCCGCTGACCTGTCCTCCACCGGCCATGCAGGCTTGGGCCCCGTGTCTCCCATGTGGTGACACGGGGCTCGTTCGTTCCGGAGTGTGGTAGGCACGGGCCGTCCATGGCGTTTTCACCGCACAAGGGCCGCTCGCTGGCCCACAAGGCCCGTCAGCGCTCCCCCGGCCACCACTACAACGCGAGCTTCATGTCCGCCGCCGACCGCGCGGAGGCCCTGAGCTGGCTCGCGACGCTCCACCCGCTGTGGGAAGAGCGCTACTCCAAGCACTTCCCCCCGCCACCGGGGCAGTCCCAGCGGCGGCTGCTGCGGCCGGTGTACTGGCTCGGCAACTGGCAGTTCGCGTGCCTCGACTACTACCACCCGCCCAAGGGCATCCTGAACCGGTGCGTCCAGGCCGAGCCCTTTCCGGCGGTGCTCCAGCGCCAGGTGACGAAAATCGAGGAGCTGGCGCGGCGGATGTACCGCGGGCCGGACATGCCTCCCCGCTGGCACCTCAACACCTGCCTGGTGAACTTCTACGGGAGCCGGTTGGAGGACGGGCGCTGGGTGGACACCGCCCGCGTGGGCGAGCACAAGGACTTCGAGCCGGGCCCCGTGGCCTCGCTGTCCTTCGGTGAGCGTGCCCTCATCCAGTTCGTCACCTCCACCCGCCCGGGCGAGCGCGACGCGGTGGTGCTGGAGCAGTGGCTGGATGACGGCTCGCTCCAGCTCTTCGGTGGTGCGCGCTGGAAGGACCAGACGTTCCACCGCGTGCAGCGGGTGGACACGCGCACGGGCAAGACGCTGGCCCCGGAGCTGCCGGACTTCCGCACCCGCCGCATCAACCTGACGTTCCGCTACGTGCCGGACGAACACGTCATTCCGTTCGCCGCGCTCTCCCCCGAGGCGCGCGAGGACGTGCGGCCCTACATGGCGCAGCTCGCCCAGGGCAGCGCCTTCTTCCGCGATGCCCTGGCGCGCGAGGCGCCGGGCACGCCGGCCTGACGCAAGGCAGCCCCGCGCCTACGAGCGGCGCTTGCCATGCGAGCGCGCGTGCCGTCCCGGTGCCTGGTCCGGCGTGCGCTTCGACTGTCCGTGGTCCTTCTGCGGAGGGCCCGGGTCCTTCTGCGCGGCGAGGAAGCTCTCCCACGCCTCCTTGAAGACGGGGTCCTCGCGCGGCACCTGGACGCGGGGAATCTCCGAGCGCATCAGCTGCTCGATGCGCGTGATGACCTGCCCTTCGCGCGTGGTGGCGAAGGTCGAGGCGACGCCGCTGGCGGCGGCCCGGGCTGTGCGGCCGATGCGGTGCACGTAGTCCTCGGGCGCATGGGGCAGGTCGTAGTTGATGACGTGGCCCACGTCCTCCACGTCCAGCCCGCGCGCCGCGATGTCGGTGGCCACGAGGCAGCGGTAGGTGCCGTTCCGGAATCCCTCCATGGCCTGCTTGCGCTGGTTCTGCGTGCGGTCCGCGTGCAGCACCGCGGTCCGGTGTCCCGCGCGCTGGAGCGCCCGCTGGACCTTGTCCACGCGCTCCTTCGCCCGGGTGAACACCAGCGCCGTCGCAGAGTCCTGGGCCAGCAGGGTGAGCAGCAGCGGCGTCTTCTCCTCGGGCCGGAGGAAGTACAGCCGTTGCTCGGCGCGCTCGGCGGGCGTGCCGCTGCGGGTGACCTCCAGGCGCACGGGCTTGTACAGCCGGCTCTTGGCGAAGCGGGTGACGTCGGGCCCGAGCGTCGCGGAGAACAGCAGCGTCTGCCGGCGGCGAGGCAGGTGGGCGACGATGCGTTCGAGCTGCGGCAGGAAGCCCATGTCGAGCATCCGGTCCGCTTCGTCGAGGACGAGCGCTTCCAGGTGCGGGAAGCGGATGTCGGTGTTCTCCATCAGGTCCACCAGCCGCCCGGGCGTGGCGATGACGAAGGAGGGCAGCGTCTTCAGGGCATTGACCTGCGCGCCCATGTCCTCGCCGCCAATGACGGTGGCGTGCGTGAGGCGGCGGGGCTCCGCGAAGAAGCGCACCGGCTCAGCGATCTGCTGGACCAGCTCACGCGTGGGGGCCAGCACCAGCGCGAGCGTGCCCTTCTTGCCCGCGAGCCGTTCCACCAGCGGGAGGACATACGCGGCCGTCTTGCCCGTTCCGGTGGCCGCGCAGCCGATGACATCCCTACCGTCGAGTGCTGGAGGAATGGCCTGCTGCTGGATGGGGGTGGGCTGCGTGAAACGCGCGCGGCGCAGGGCGCCCAGCGTCTCCCGCGAGAGGCCCAGTTGTTCGAAGGAGTCGCTCACGGCTTGGGGGTACCACGTCGCGAGGCCTCGTGGGAAAGGGCCTCGCGGGTCAGGCGCCGTGATTCCCGCCCGCCAGGAGGGCATGATGGCCGGATTGGAACATCTGATGCCCTTCACTCCGCTGCCGGTGGTCCTGGATACCAACGTGGTTCTAGACCTCTTCGTGTTCGATGACCCCTACACACGCCCGCTGGCCGAGGCCCTTGCTGCGGGGACGCTGACCGCCTGGACGGACGCGGACACGCTGGCGGAGCTGGGCTACGTGCTGGCGTCGCGCAACTTTCAACCCGGCTTGGGAGCGCCCCAGCGGACCGCTGCGTTCGAGCGCTACCGGGCCCAGGTCCATCTGGCTCCGTCCGCCGAGTCCGTGCCCACGCCGTCATTGCCCCGCTGCCGGGACCGGGACGACCAGAAGTTCCTGAGCCTGGCCGCGCGAGCCGGAGCGGCGTGGCTGGTGAGCAAGGACAAGCGGGTGCTGTCCATGGCGGACCGTGCGGGCTTGTCTTTCGCCATCCTCACGCCCCGGCAGGCCGTGGCCCGCCTACCACCCAGGGGGTAGATACACGCCGCCCGCTCCGGAACATCGTTCGCGTCGAGCTGCACCTGCACTCGATTCCCAAGCGAGAGAACATGTTTCGGATTGCGATGGTCGTGGCGCTGGCCCTGTCCACCCTCGTTGGCTGTGGTGGCGATGACGACAACCCTGGCGGCACGCCGCAGAAGGTGCAGTGTGATGCCTCGAACTGCGCGGGCTGCTGCTTCAACAATGTCTGCCAGACGGGGACGTCGACCTCCGCGTGTGGCAAGGCAGGGGCTACGTGTCGGGCGTGTGGCACCGCGCAGGTGTGCAAGGCGGACCAGACCTGCGGCGTGGACCCGGAGGGGGTCTGGCGCGTGCAGCCCGTCTCCGCCCAGATTGCCACCAGCAACAATGGCTCGGCGTGGGACGCTGACAGCTCTCCGCCGGACGTGTTCGTCGAGATGGCCTGCCCGGGGGGCACGTCCGTGTTCATCTTGGACGTGGTGCAGAGCTACACGCCCGCGTGGACCACGGGCGGCTGTACGGCGCGAGCGAGCCAGTTGATGGCGGAGCCGTGGACCTTCCGCCTTTGGGACGAGGACTTGGCGTCCGATGACACCATCACCGATGTCCTGGTCACGCGCTTCACCGAGCAGCACTTCGCCGCGGGAACCGTCACGGTTGGTGCTTCCGGCGGCATGACGTCGCTGACGGTGCAACTCCAGAAGCAGCCCTGAGCACGGGGGCTGAAGCGCACACGGCGGACCCGGACAGGGTTTCCGGGTCCGCCGAGGGCGTCGATACGCTGAGGCGGCTCAGACCCGAGGCGCCGGGCGGTAGCGCAGCACCTGGACCCGGGTCTCGGAGACGAGGAAGCTGGTGATGGCCGTCGGGCTCGCCTTGCCGTTCGTCTCACCCCAGTCGATGACATGGATGCGAAGGGAGACGGTGCCCTCCATCATGATGTCCGTGTGGTCGTTCGTGAGAACGACATCCGCCTTCTCGCCCGCGTAGGTGACGAGCGTCTGGCGGAAGGCGTACCAGGACTCACGGCTCCCGGAGAGCTCGGACTTGCCCCGCAGGAATGCCGTGGGGCGGGCGAGTGAGCCCAGGAGGAAGTCGCCGCCGGTGAGCTGGTGTTTGAGCTTCTCTGCCGCGGGGAGGTTGGGGTCGCCGCAGCCGGTGCACTCGCCCGCGCAGGAGCAGTCGTAGCTGTCCTCGCTGGCCGCCGCGCGGCGCTTCTCGCACTTGCTGATGCAGGCCTTGGTCTGCTGGGCCTCCTTCTTGTCCAACTTCTCGATGCTCGCCAGCATCTGCGCCTGGCTGGCATCCGCCTCGAAGAAGGACGCGTCTCCCAGGTGGAGCAGCCCCGCGATGCGCACGATGCCGTCGCTCTCCATGGCGGACAGGGCCGTGCGCGCCGAGGCCGTCTGGGCCTTGAGCTGCGCCGGCTTGACGCGTGTCCACTTCGCGCGCGCCTCGGAGTCCTGACCTTCGTAGTCGAGGCTCGCGCGGTCGAAGAGCTCGGCCACCTTCTTCGCGCGCTCCAGCGCCGACTTGTAGCTGTCCTTCACCGGAACCGTGGAGAACAGTCCGACGGCGTAGGTATTGCCCCGCGGAGGTTCACCTTCCTCGTAGGAGCGCTCCAGCGTGAGCAGTGTCTCCAGTTCGTAGCGGGGCGCCCACTCCATCTTGGATGCGCTACCGCTGCGGGTGGCGGCCTGCTTCCGCTCGAGCGCGAAGGCGCGGACCTGCTCGAAGGCCGCGGCCTCGGCCTCCGGCTTGTAGGGGTCTTCCCCCTCCACGTACACGCGGAAGTCACTGAGGCAGGTGTCGTCGTAGGACGTCCCGGGATAGGTGGAGACGAGCGTGAGCCGCACGCCGTGGACCTTGTTCGGGACGGGCAGGCGGACTTCCTGCCAGCCGAGGATGTCCTTCAGCTCCGTCTCCAGCACGGTGCCCGTCACCTGGGGACCCGTCTCTCCCTGGACCAGCGGCTCCAGCTTCACCTTGCGAGGCCGGGCGTTGGCGCGGAAGAGCTTGTCGGACTTCTGGAAGCCATTGCGAAGGAACAGGCGGTACGTCTTCGCGCGCGACAGCGCTGGTCCCCACCACTCGATGGCCTCGCCCTCGCCGCGGCCCTTGGCGCCTTCCACCCAGGCGGTGGCCGGGTCGTCATCCGCGATGTAGAGCGGCAGGTAGTTCTGCGCGTGCTTGTTCCAACCGTTCTCCAGGAAGGAGGAAGCCGTCACACGGCGGGGATGCAGCCGGTTCGCCGACCCCGCATCGGGCTCGAGCATGACGGGCGGTGTCGCGGCAAGGAGGAGCGACAGGAGAATCATGGCGTGCGTTCCTTCGGGGTGTGGAGCGGCGGAAAGGGTTGGAGGGGCGAGGCCCAGAGCACGAGCTGGGACAGGCCCGGCGGATAGAGCCCCGAGTCTTCCTGCTCGCGGGACACGAGGTGGTAGACGACGCGCGCGTACCGAGCCCCCGCGGGGACCGGCACTTTGCGTGTCTCTCCTGGCAGAAGGCGTGTGTCCTCCACCGCGCCCAGGTGGGGCAGGGGCTCGTGGGGCCACTCCCGGACCTCCAGGCTGCGGCCGAACGTGGCCACGGTGCGGGAGGATTCGAAGAGTGGGTCTTCGGACACGTCCACGCTCACCCAGCGCATGACGTCACCCGAGGGGAACGCATGGCCCACCTCGAGTGTGGAGACGCGGAGTGATGCGCCCGCCTGTTCCACCCGAAGCGCGGCCTTGAGGGACTCGGTGCGCCGCGTGCCGCCGAAGCCGTGATTCCCCTGGGGCATGTGGCAGGACGTGCAATGGCGCGTGTCGCCGCTCTGGGTCTGCCAGCGGCGCCACTCTCCCACCGTGTCCTGTTGAAGCTGCGTGGAGGACAGCCGCACCCGCTGCCCCGCGCTCGTCACCACGGGGAAGCCGAACTGGTGACAGCCCGCGCAGGGCATTCCGGGCGCCTGGCCTTCGTTGCTCGTGGGCGCATGGCAGCCGGCGCAGGTGACACCGTGTTCCTCGGGAGGACTGTCCTTGGGAAGCGGGCCCCGCTCCAGGTTCCGGGCGAGCGGCGCGTGACATTGCACACACCAGCCGGGCCGGTCCTCGGTCAACGCGACCTGAAAGACGTCATCCGTGCGGGCCGTTGCGTGCCCGCTGTGTCGCCAGGAGTCCACCTGGACGGTGTGGCATTCCGCGCAGCGCTGGACATTCCAGTCCGGCAGGCCATGCGGCGCGGGTCCCACTTCCATTCGCGCGGTGCCCTTGGGAAAACGTGGCGTGGGCGCTGTGGCCAGCAGCGAACAGGTGAAGAGGACGAGCACGGACACGGTGGCCCCGCACTGTAGGCGTGATTGGGAGGTGCGCGGTACAACTCCTCACCCATGAAAGCCTATGAAATCCAAGCGGGGTTCGGGTTGGACAAGCTGGTTCAGGTCGAGCGGCCGGACCCGACGCCCGGCCCCATGCAGGTACGGGTGCGTGTGAAGGCCACGAGCCTCAACTCGCGCGACTTGATGATGGTGGAGGGGCGTTACAACCCCCGGCAGAAGCTGCCACTCATTCCCAACTCGGACGCGGCGGGCGTGGTGGATGCGGTGGGCCCGGGTGTGACGCGGGTGAAGCCCGGTGACCGGGTGATGAGCCTCTTTTCCCAGGCCTGGAGCGCCGGAGAGCCCACGCGGGCGGCGCAGGTGAGCACGCTGGGCGGACCGTTGGACGGTGCCCTCGCGGACACGGTGCTGCTGCACGAGGACGGCGCGGTGCCCACGCCCGCCTATCTCTCCGATGCAGAGGCTGCGACGCTGCCGTGCGCGGCCGTGACGGCGTGGAGCGCGCTGGTCACCCATGGGGCGCTCAAGTCGGGAGACTCCGTCTTGCTTCAGGGCACCGGGGGCGTGTCCATCTTCGCGTTGCAGATTGCCAAGCTGCTGGGCGCGCGAATCATCATCACCTCCAGCAGTGACGCCAAGCTGGCGCGAGCCCGGACGCTCGGCGCGCATGAAGGCATCAACTACGGGACGACGCCGGACTGGGACAAGGCGGCGCGCGCGCTGACGGGCGGCGTGGGCGTGGACCACGTGGTGGAAGTGGGTGGGGCGGGGACCTTCGAGAAGTCGCTGCGCGCGGTTCGGCCCGGCGGCACGGTGTCTGTGATTGGCGTGCTCAGCGGCGGCGCCGGTGCGATGCCGCTGACGCCCATTCTCATGCAGAACCTGCGGGTGCAGGGCATCTTCGTGGGCCACCGGCAGAGCTTCGACGCGCTCAACCGGGCCTTCGCGCTGCACACCGTGCGCCCGGTGGTGGACCGCGTCTTCGAGTTCTCCGAGGCACGCGCTGCCTTCGAGCACCTCAAGAGTGGGGCGCACTTCGGGAAGGTGGTCGTCCGGGTGGGGTGAAACAGCTCTCGCGGCCAGACCTGCTCATCCCCTCCGTGTGCGTAGGTTCACTTCTTGTGGATGTCCCTGTATTGTTACAATGTCGCTTCAGCGACAGAGGGGGAGTCCACATGGTCGCAGGGAAGGTCATCAAAGAGGTCGCCAAGGTCATTGGCAGCGGTGTGGCTTACGACGTCATCAAGGAAGGGGCGAAGGCGGTCGCCGACAAGGTCTGGGAGGGGCACGACCCGAACAAGCGCCCCTCGCCGCAGCCCGCGCCGACCCGGCCGAAGCCTCCCGAGGCCAAGCAGCCACCAAGCAAGATGCCCACGGCGGGGCCTCGTACCAAGCCGTGACGCCGCGCCTCGTCCGGCACCGGCATTTTCCCGCCGGTGCCAGGCACGAGGTCATCGAAGGAGGGCCCCGGAGTTCGCTCCGGGAGCCCTCGATGACGGCTCAGGAACCCGCTTCGTGCGAGCCGGGGTCGGACGAGGAGGCCGGGCGGGCCACGTAGGAGACCTGGGGCCCGCCAGGCCGCGGTGAACGCGGACCTCCGCGGCCCTGGGACTGGCGCGGCTGTCGAGGGCTACCCTCGTTGCCGCTGTTGCCCGGACGGGATTCCCGGACCGTGTTCTGCGCGGGAGCGCCTGGCATGGACCGAGTCTCGACGACAGGCTCCGGCCTGCCATTGCCGCGCCGCTCGTTCCGGTCGGAGCGAGCCCCGCCGCCGCGAGGACCCCTCTGGTTCATCGGTGAGGCGAAGGTGTCGCCGCGAGGCTCGTTCCGTGACGGACGGCCGTTGTCGAACGCACGTTGCTCAGTCGTGGGCGCGCCCGGATTGCCACCGCGCGGGTTGGAGCGGGGCGGCCGGCCATTGCGTTGTTCGTTCTGGCGGGGGCCTCCTGAGGGCGCGCTGTCCGCGAACTGCTCATTCGGCTGGGAGGCGCCCATGCCTCTGCCGTTCGCACGCGACTCATTCTGGCGCCAGCCTCCTGGCTGGCCTCCATTTTCACGCCGTCCGGACGGACGCGAGCCTTCTGCATTGGCTCCGTCCGCGCGCTGCTCATTCTGGCGCGGGCCGTTCTGGAACCTGCCGTTCGCGCGAGGCTCATTTGAGCGCGGGCTGCCCTGGTAACCGCCGGTTGCTGTACGCGGTTCGTTCGCGCGCGCGCTGCCTTGTGAGTTACCAGTCGCACGAGGCTCGTTCGAGTGAGCGCCACCTTGGTGACCACCGTTCGCGGCACGCGACTCGTTTGAGCGCGCACTGCCCTGGGGGCCACCATTTGCACGAGGCTCGTTCGAGCGTGGACCGCCCTGGAGCCCGCCGTATCCGGCACGCGGTTCACTCGAGCGCGGACCGCCCTGCGCACCACCACTCGCACGCGGTTCATTCGAGCGCGGGCCGCCCTGCGCACCGCCACTCGCACGCGGCTCGTTCGAGCCCGAGCGCCCAGGCGCACCGCCGCCCGTCCGCTGCCCAGTCTGCGGCGGCCGTGCGCCGTTGCCTCCACCCCTCGGCGGGGGGCGGCCTCCGCCAAAACCCCGGTTGCGCCCGCCCCGAGGCGGAGGTGCCGCCACCGCGGGCTTGCCACGCTCACCACCACCCTGCCTGAGCACCAGCGCCTCCAGCTCCCGAAGCTCTGCCTCGGCGGCCTCTTCGGGCGTCATGTCGCGCTGGGGGGCGGCGGCTTGCTCGACCGGCGCGGGCGGCGGCGGACGGAACCCGCCTCTGCGCTCGTCACCCTGGGGCTGGAACCCCTGGTTCCGAGGCCCTCCGCGACCGTTCTGGCGAGGCCCCTCCCGGAAGTTGCCCGACGGCACGAAGTCCTGGGTGAGCTCCCGGCGCACGTAGGCATTCCAGATTTCGCTCGTGTCGCCCGCGGCGCCATGCAGCCAGGGCGCGGTGCTCGCGAGGAAGTTGCGGACGTTGTCCAGGTCGCGCCGGAAATAGAACTCCGCGCGGTTGTTGCGAGCAGCCGCCACTGTCTGCGGGAAGTCGATGATGACCGGCCCCGCATAGCTCATGAGGATGTTGTACGGGGACAGGTCGCCGTGGATGAGGTCGGCGCACAGCATGTTGACGACCTGCGCCCGCAGGTCCACGTAGAGGGCGTGCGCGTCCTCGGGGGTGGCGGGAGGGGCTTCCACCATGCGCGGGGCGGGGTGGCCCTCTGGATCCAGCACCACCTCCATGAGGAGGATGCCCTCGTAGAACAGCACCGGCGTGGGCACGCGCACACCTTGGGCGTGCAGCTTGTAGAGCGAGTCAGACTCCGCGCTCTTCCAGGCGTCCTCGGCGGCGTTCTGGCCGAAGCGGCTGCCCTTCTCCATGGCGCGGCGCGTGCGCGAGTTGCGCACCTCGCGGCCTTCCCGGTAGCCCACGTTGTTGCGGAAGTTGCGCTCGTGGCGCTCCTTATACAGCTTGGCCGCGACCACCTGGCCTGCGTGCTGGACCAGCCATACCTCGGCCTCCTTGCCCGTCTTCAACTGGCCGATGATGGCTTCGATGATGCCATCGGCCAGGAGGGTCTCTAGCGAGTCATTCATTCCGACGCGGGGTTCCAGTGGGGGCCGGGCAGGATTGGCGGTGCAGTAGCAAGCGTGCGGGCGGCCCTGTTCGCGGCGCACGGCGGCATGTGAACATCTCGCGGGCCCTTCTTGCTACCAACACGGTGCGGCAAGCAGCCAGGAAGGCTGGCGGACGGCCTGCTAGCAGTTTGTCTCCCGGGGTTCCAGGGTAGCCAGGGCTTTGAAGGCGCTGGGTGGGTCATCTTGGACCATGTTTTGGGCTTGATTCCAGGCCGTCCCCACCGTCCGCGTTCGCCAGGGGACGGAGGCCGCACACCGTAACGGGTGGGTTGGGGCGCGTGCTGATGCTTGGACCCGAGCGAGGGAGCGCTACGATGCGCGCCGTCCAGGGAGGGGTTCATCATGGCGACGAAGTCACGCAAGACGGCTGTTGCGAAGAAGTCATCCCGGCGTAGCGCGACAGCGAAGAAGACCACGGCGAAGAAGGCAGCGGCGAAGAAGACCACGGCCAAGAAGGCGGCGGCGAAGAAGACCACGGCCAAGAAGGCGGCGGCGAAGAAGACCACGGCCAAGAAGGCGGCGGCGAAGAAGACCACGGCGAAGAAGGCGGCGGCGAAGAAGGCCCCCGCGAAGAAGGCCCCCGCGCGAAAGGCAGCGACGCGGCGGACCTCCGAGTCTCGGCGTGAGCGGCCCACGACAGGGTCACCCTTCGTCGAGCAGGTGGAGACGACGTCCGCGGGGCTCCAGCCCCTGGCTCCCGTCCACGCCGCGGTGGACGAGTTCACCAGCTCCGGCAACGAGGTGCTCGACATCTTCCAGCGGTATGACCGCGACCGGACCGGCACCATCGACCGTGCTGAGTTCGCGCGCTTGCTGGAGGCGCTGGGGCAGAACATCTCCGACGAGGAATTGGAAATCGCCGTCGACATCGTCGACACGGACCGCACCGGGAAGATTTCCTGGAACGAGTTCAAGGCCTGGTGGAACAGCCGCTGACGGTTCGTTGCAACACCGTCCTGGTCCGCGCGCGCGTCTGGCATGATGCGGTCCGAGCGGGCCTTCATTCTCGTGGCAGGGGGAAGGGTGGCTGACCTGGCGTCAAGCGCACATGCAGCGGTTTTCGAGCACTCGCGGGATGGGGTGCTCGTGCTGGATGCTGGGCAGCGCATCGTGGAGGTCAACCGCGCCGCGGAACGCATCTTCGGGCCGCGTGCTGGACTCGTGGGGCAGCCGGTGGGGCTGCTCCTGCCCGGCTGGCGTCCGCCCGAGCCCCGCGCTCCCGCAGATGCCGCCCTGCGCGAGACGGAGCTGGCCGGACAGCGCCCAGGCGGCTCCGGCCCCGCGCACTACCTGCGGGTGGTGACGCTGCCCCTGTCCGGAGAAGGGGACGGGGGCTGGGTCTTGCAGCTCCATGACATGACGGCCCGCCTGGAGGTGGAAGCCTCGCTCCGGCAGCAGAAGGAGTTCTTCGAGGCGGTGGTCATCAACAGCCCGGTGGCCATCATCACCATCACCCGCCAGTTCCGCGTGCTGTCGTGGAACCCCGAGGCCACGCGCCTGTTCGGGTATTCGCCGGCGGAAGCGCTCGGCAAGCACATCTTCGAACTGGTCGCCACCGAGCCCACCGTCCTCCCGGAAGCGGAGCAGGCGTCGCGCGAGGTCGTGCAGCGTGGGCGGCTGCGCTCCGTCACCCGGCGGGTCCGCAAGGATGGCAGTGTGGTGGACGTGGAGCTGCGGGCGCTGCCGGTGTCGGTGGGCGGGCGGCAGCTCGGCTTCATCGCCATCTACCACGACATCTCCGACCTCGAACGGGCACGGAAGGCAGCGGAGGCGGCCAACCAGGCCAAGAGCCTGTTCCTGGCCACCATGAGCCACGAAATCCGCACGCCGATGAACGCCATCATCGGCATGACGGGTCTACTCCTGGACCGAGCGCTGACGGAAGAGCAGCGCGACTTCGTCGCCACCATCCGGCAGAGCAGCGAGGCGCTGCTGACGTTGCTCAACGACGTGCTGGACTTCTCCAAGATAGAGGCCGGTCGCTTCGAGGCGGAGCTGCGGCCTTTCGACCTGCGCCAGTGCGTGGAGTCCGTCCTGGACCTGATGGCCGTGCGTGCCAGCGAGAAGGGGCTGGACCTGGGGTGTGACCTCGCGCCGCAGCTGCCGCAGATGCTGGTGGGCGATGCGTCGCGCCTCCGTCAGGTGCTGCTCAACCTGGTGGGCAACGCGCTCAAGTTCACCGAGCACGGCGGCGCGGTGGTGTGCGTGGAGGGCTCGGCCCTGGGCAGCGCGGAGGGCGCGGCGGACTGGGAGCTGACCTTCAGCGTGCAGGACACCGGCCCCGGCATTCCCGAGGACCGGCGCACGGGGCTGTTCCAGCCGTTCAACCAGTTGGATGCCTCCGTGTCGCGGCGCTTCGGTGGTACGGGGCTGGGGTTGGCCATCTCCAAGCGGCTGGTGGAGGCCATGGGCGGCACCATCTGGGTGGAGAGTGAGGGCGTGCCCGGACAAGGCACCACCTTCCGCTTCACCCTGCGCGCCCAGGCTGCGCCACAGGCCTACGCGGTGCAGCCGCGCCAGGAGCAGGGGCTGTTGCAGGGCCGGCGCGTGCTCATCGTGGACGACAACGCCCTGTTCCGAAGGTTGCTGGGACGGCAGCTCCAGGCGTGGGGCCTGGTGCCCGTGGAGTCCGCGTCGGGGATGGAGGCGCTCGCCCAACTCGAGGCGGGGGCTTCGTTCGACGCGGTGCTCATCGACCACCACATGCCGGGGCTGGATGGCACCACGCTGGCCGAGCGCATCCGGCGGCGCGAGGAGACGCGGGCCCTTCCCCTGGTGCTGGTGTCGACGCCGGGCCGGCGGGGCAATCCCCCCGAGGGCCTGTTCGCGGGCGTGTTGTCGCGTCCGGTGAAGGGCTCGCAGCTCTACGACGCGCTGGTGTCGTGCTTCTCGCAGCACCTCCCCCAGCTCCCGGAGCCCCGGCAGACGCGGCCCTCGCGAGCAGGGCCCTTTCCGGGGGAGCGGCCGGGGGACACCGTACCGCTGGACATCCTCCTGGTGGAGGACAACGCCACCAATCAGAAGCTGGCGCTGCTGGTGCTGGAGCGGCTCGGCTACCGCGCTGACGTGGCGCTGAACGGACGCCAGGCGCTGCAGGCGTTGTTCCAGAAGCGCTACGACGCGGTCCTCATGGACCTGCAGATGCCGGAGATGGACGGCCTGGAGGCCACGCGCCGCATCCGCCAGGAGCTGCCGCCCAAGGCGCAGCCCTGGGTCATCGCGATGACGGCCAACGCCATGGACTCCGACCGGGAGCAGTGCTTTTCGGCGGGCATGGACGACTTCCTGGGCAAGCCCATCCGCGTGGAGGCGCTGACGGCGGCGCTGCTGCGCTGCCAGCCCCGGCGTTCGGAGGTGGCACCGGAGCGGCGGGTCGCGAGCGGCGCGGTCGCGCTGACGCCGCTGCAAACCGTCATGGAAGGCCTGCCGGACGCGGCGCGCATCCCGGGCCTGGAGTCAGCCGCGCTCGCCCGGCTGTGGGCAGAGCTGGGGGCACAGGCGGCGCAGATTCTCCCCGAGCTCATCGACACCGCGCTGCACAGCATGCCGGCGCTCCTGGAGGACGCGTACTCGGCCTTGGTGCGTGGGCACGCGGACGACCTGGGCCGGGCGGCGCATACGCTCAAGTCGAACGCGGCCTGGTTCGGCGCCAGCGCGCTGGAGTCGCAGGCCCGCGACATCGAAGTGCAGGCGGACTCCGGGCTGCTGGAGGACATGCCCGAGCGGCTCGAGCGGTGCCGGACGGAGCTGGAAGTGACGCGGCTGCTGCTGGGCCGCCTGCGTGACAGCGTCCTGGCCCTGTCCGGCGGCTGACACGCGGCGCGTGGGGCGGCCCGGATTACGCGACGGAGGCGCACGTCGACGGTGCGCGACGCCCCATCCGAGCGCTATCTCTTCAGGTTCATTCGCGAATGCCACCGAGGAGATTCAAAGCGCATGGCCCGATACGACTTCGACCTGTTCACCATTGGCGGCGGCTCTGGCGGTGTGGCGGCAAGCCGCCGGGCCGGGGCACACGGGGCCCGGGTGGCGGTGTGTGAGGACCGCGACGTGGGCGGCACGTGTGTCCACCGCGGCTGCGTGCCCAAGAAGCTCCTGGTGTACGGCGCGCACTTCCGGGAGGAGTTCCAGGACGCGGAGGGCTACGGCTGGTCGGTCCAGGAGCCGCTGTTCACCTGGAGCAAGCTGCTGGCCGCCAAGGACAAGGAGTTGGACCGGCTGCGTGGCGTGTATGCGCGCCTGCTGCGCGACTCGGGTGTGACGCTGATGGAGGGGCGCGGGCGCGTGGTGGACCCGCACACGGTGGAGGTGGCCGGAAAGCTGTACACGGCCGAGCGCATCCTGATTGCCACGGGCTCGCGGCCCTACCTTCCGCCCGACATCACCGGTATCGAGCACTCCGTCACCTCCGATGAGGCGCTGTCCTTCCCAGAGCTGCCTCGGCGGCTGGCCGTCGTCGGGGCCGGGTACATCGGCGTGGAGCTGGCGGGCGTCTTCCACGGGCTGGGCTCCCAGGTGACGATGCTGATTCGCGGCGCCAGCGTGCTGGGCGGGTTCGATGACGACGTGCGCTCCTTCCTCACGGAGGAGATGCGCAAGAAGGGCATCGAGCTGATGACGGACACCTTCATCCGGGACATCGAGAAGCGCGCCGAGGGCGGGGTCAGCCTGCTGACGGGCGGGGGCGAGACGGTGGAGGCGGACGCGGTGCTGTTCGCCACCGGGCGCGTTCCCAACTCGGGGGGGCTGGGGCTGGAGGAAGTGGGGGTGGTGCTGGACACACGGGGCGCGGTGGTGGTGGACGAGTGGTCCCGCACCTCGGTGGAGAGCATCTACGCGGTGGGCGACATCACCGACCGCATCAACCTCACGCCGGTGGCCATCTCGGAAGGGCGCGCCCTGGCGGAGACGCTCTTCAACAACAACCCGATGCAGATGGACCACACCAACGTGCCGTCGGCTGTGTTCAGTCAGCCGCCCGTGGCCTCGGTGGGACTGACGGAGCAGGAGGCGCGGGAGCGTCATGGGAAGCTGGACATCTATGTCACCAGCTTCCGCCCCATGAAGCACACCCTGAGCGGGCGCAACGAGCGCACCATGATGAAGGTGGTCGTGGAGCGCGAGTCCAACCGTGTGCTCGGCTGTCACATGGTGGGGACGGACGCGCCGGAAATCATCCAGGGACTGGCGGTGGCGGTGAAGTGTGGCGTCACCAAGAAGCAGCTCGATGCCACCGTGGGCATCCACCCCACCGCGGCCGAGGAGTTCGTCACCCTGCGCGACAAGCGGCCGGACCCCGACGAGCGCATGGCGGCGGAGTTGGGCCATGATGCGGCGGCGTCCACCCGGCGTTGAGGCCCGCCTCGGGTCAGGGCGGCGCTCGTCCCGCCGTCCCTGGGCGGCTTTCGCACCGATTCGAGAGGTGACGACCCCATGAGTGATTCATCGACGGAGGCTCCCTCCCCAGGCGGCGCGCGCATCCGGGGCCTGGAGCAGGTGGACCGGTTGTCGGTGCCGCTGCCCCACGGCACCGAGGTGACGACGCGCGTGGAGCGCCTGGCCTCCGGAGGCCGTCGCATCCCGCAGGGCGTGGTGGGCCGCGTGGTCCGCGCGCATGACGGCGGCTTCGACGTGCAGATTGTCGGCGTGGGGGAGGTGTGGTTCGCGCGGGACGAGCTGGTGCCCCGGCGTCCGGGGCAGGTGCAGTTCGCCCAGCGCCGCGAGGCGGCCTGGAGCGCGCTGACGCCGTGTGTGGTGCTGGAGACGCGCGTGGGCAGCCATGCATGGGGGCTGGCCGACGAGCGCTCGGACGTGGATGTGCGCGGCGTGTTCGCCTTGCCGCTCCCCTGGCGGTTTGGACTGGTCGACGCGCCCAGGGATCTGGTGAGCGCGGATGGCAGCACCACGTACTGGGAAGTCCACAAGGCGGTGGAGCAGGCGCTCCGCGCGGACCCGAACACGCTGGAGACGCTCTTCGTTCCGGGCGTGAAGGCGTTGGACCCGGTGGGCGAGTGGCTCCTGGCGGAGCGCGACGCCTTCGTGTCCAAGGCCCTGTTCGGCAGCTTCGGGCGGTATGCCATGAGCCAGCTCGACAAGCTCACGCGCAGCCAGCGGCTGGCGGAGCATCGGGACTTGCTGCTCGAGTGGCTGTGCGAGGAGCCCGCGCCGGACCTGGACGAGGTGGCGCGCCGGCTGTCGGCCGTGTCGCCCCGCGAGGCGCCGTCGGCGCAGGATGCGCTGCTGGCGGCGAAGACGTACGTGAAGCAGCTCTACCGCTCGCTCTGGGACCAGGGGCTGTTGGCGGCCAATGATTTCAAGGCGCTCACCGCCTATGCGCGAAGCGGCGGTCAGCGGCCTCCCTCCGCGCGCGAGCTGCACCCGAAGAACGCCTACAACCTGCTGCGGCTGGTGGCCACGGCGACGGGGTGGCTGCGCGAGGGCGCGCCCGCCTTCGAGGCCTCTGGCGCACTGAAGGCGCGGCTGCTGGACATCAAGGCGGGCCGCGTGCCGCTGGAGGACGTGCTGCGGGACGCGGAGGCGCTGGCGCCGGACCTGGAGGCCGCACACCGGGAGAGCCGTCTGCCGGAGCATCCGGACTACGAACGCGCGGACCGGTTGCTGCGGCGCGTGGGCGAGGAGTTGGCGCGGCGCTGGGTGCTGAAGGAACCCGGGCCACTGGGACGTGACGCGCCGGAGGCCCCGGCCATGGCGTGGAGGGATTCGGAATGAAGGGCACCTTGACGGAACATCAACGCGCGATGGCGGACCGGGTGCTGGACGAGGAGTCCCGGCACCGCTCGCATCTGGTCGTCTCCCTGTCCGGAGCGCACGCCTATGGCTTCCCCTCGCCGGACAGCGACCTGGACCTGAAGTCCATCCACGTCGCGCATACCGCGGCGTTGTTGACGCTGCAGCCCGTGCACGTCCCCACGGAGCGACTGGAGGTGCTGGAGGGCGTGGAGGTGGACTACTCGTCCAACGAACTGCTGCCGGTGCTCCAGGGCATCCTGCAAGGCAATGGGAACTACCTGGAGCGGGTGCTGGGGGCCATCCCCCTGCGCGTGTCTCCGGAGCTGGAGTCGCTGCGTCCGCTGGTGCGCGCGGTGCTGTCGCGCAAGATGTACCGGCACTACAACGGCTTTGCCCAGGGACAGCTGCGCGAGTGGGAGAAGAGCGGCTTCCGGTCGGCGAAGCGGCTGCTCTACGTGCTGCGCACCACGCTGACGGGGTCCCATGCGCTGCGGACCGGCGTGGTGGAGACGGACGTCACGGAGCTGCTGTCTCAGTACGGCTTCGCGGATGCCCATGCCCTGGTGGAGCAGAAGCTGCGCGGGGAGAAGAGCGAGCTTCCGGAGGCCCTGAGCGAGCGGTGGCGCGGCGAGGTGTCGCGTGCGTTCGAGGTGCTCGAAGCCGCGCGGGCGGACTCGGTGCTGCCCGAGTCGCCGCCCGACGAGGCCGTGGCCGCGCTGGAGGCGTGGATGCTGGACCTGCGGCGGAGGCGCTTCGACGGATAGCCGCTGGTTCAGGGCGCCAGCGCCGCCCGGATGAGGGGCCTCACCTCCGTGGAGAGGCGCATCGCGAAGCTGACGACGCCCGCGCCCGGGTCATCCCGCTGCAGGTGCATCCCGAGGACGGCGTAGTCGCCCGCGTCCCGGTCCGCCCAGGGCGTCCATCCGAACTCGAAGCGCGTCCCGGGAGCCGCCACGGCCACCCGCCGGTCCGGCGCGAAGTCCCCGATGATGTGCTCGTACACCTTCCGGTCCTGCGCGTCGTACACCGCGAGGCCCAGTCCCGGGACGGAGGCACCCGCCTCTGCGACGCGTGCCTCCTGCACGGAGGTCACCGTGGCCCACGGTGAGCCGGCGTCCGGCTCCGGGGTTCCGGCATCGTCAGGCGGGCTCCCCGCGTCGGGCTGGGGAACTCCCGCGTCCGGGGCGGGTGGGGACGCTCCACCATCCGGGGTGGGCGCGTCCGATTCACCACAGGCAGCCAGGACGACTCCAAGTACGACCAGCAGGGGTCGCGACATGCTCGTGATTCTCGCCTCCGTTCCCCTTCAACCCGCTACCCGGGCGGAGGTTGCGGCGAATCCAGCAGGTCCAAGCGCTGCTCGCGGTCCCAGACCACCTGGTGGCCCCGCTTGAAGTACCAGACGCGGTGCCAGGGAATCTCGCCGTCCGGAACGAAGGCCGCGAACGGCATCTCCTCGCGCGTCTCTCCATGGGCGTCGTAGCCGATGGTGAACTCGCGGGGGTCGAACCGCGGGTCCCACTGGATGCGGTGGTAGACCTCGCGGCTGGTCGTGAAGCGTTCGTCGGACATGGCGGGCTCGCGTGAAGCGGGGAGGGGAGACGCGCCTGCCCTCATGACATGGAGGCATGGCGCGCCGCACCCGACGCCCCACCACGGGGCCGCCTGACGTGTCGTCCCTAGGACGGATTCACCCCCGCCACCAGATAGAAGCGGAACTCGCCCGAGTTGACGCTGTAGGCCGCGTCCACGCCCACCAGGGGCAGCACGATGTTGCGCAGGTACAGCCGCAGGCCGGCGCCCACGCCCTGGGCCACCGTGGCGTTGCCCAGCCCGTCTTCCGCGTCGGGCAGGTAGCTGCGCACCACGCGCCCATTGACGTCCCTCAGCTCCCGGTCACCGGGCAGCTTGCGCCACATCATCATCCCCGTGTCGGAGAAGGCGACGCCGCGGAAGGACAGCGGGTTCACCGTGAAGAGGGGGAAGTGGTACTCGGCGGTGAAGGACAGTCGCGTGTCGCCCCGGAACTGGCGGTAGACGAAGCCGCGCAATGAATTGCCGCCCATCACGAACTCCTGATGGAACGGCAGGTCCACCCCCGCCACGGCCTCGCCGCGCAGCACCAGGTTGTGTTCACCCACCAGCCGCAGGCCATGGCGGTACAGCAGTCCGAAGCGCTCGTAGCGGAAGTCACTGCCGACGCCAGGATTGGAGAGCTCGTAGGAAGCCTCCAGGTTGAGGCCCTCCATCACCGCGTGCAGGTTCTGCCGCGTGTCGATGCCCACCATCAGCCGCAGCGACGCATCCTGCTGCGACGGGCCCAGGGAGAACGCGGGCGTCGTCACCTCCTCGGAGGTGTCGGGGGACTTCGCGTCGATGGACATCAGCCGGTACTTGGCCGCCGCACGTACGCGCTCGAACAGCAGGAAGCCCAGCTCTCCGGCGATGGACGCGGAGTTCATCCGCGTCCGTCGCACCACCTCTGGGCGCCGCTGGCCGGAGCCGGCCTGGTACTCGTCTACCCGGTCGCTGCGAAGCTGGCCTTCCAGGCTGAAGCGGAGCTGGGGCAGCCCGAAGAGGTTCGGGTCCAGGAAGCCCGCGAAGACGCCGCTCTCCGCCGTGCTCACCTGGGCCGCTGTCGCGAACTTCTTGCTGCGGCCCCAGAGGTTGTTCTCCGCGTACAGCACGCCGCCGCCGACGTTGTCGGATTGCAGCACGAAGGTGGGCGCCACCACCCAGGATGCCTTGTCCTCCACCTCCAGAATCAGCCGCACCCGGCCCGGCCCGGAAGGCTCGTAGCTGACCTTCACCTCCTGGAAGAGGCCCGTGGCGACCAGCCGCCGCTCGACCTTGGCCAGGTCCTCGAGCGCGAGCGGGTCTCCTTCCCCCACACGCGCATAGGCGCGCACCGTGTCCGGTTGGGTTTTCTCCGGGCCGCGGACCACCACTTCCTCGACGACCGGGTCTGACTCCGTGATTTGCGCCGGTGCCTGGGACGCCAGGAGGCTCAGCCCCAGCGCCGCGCATCGAACCCACACGCGTCTGCTCATCGCTCGTTGCACGTCCGTGAAAGGGGCTGCCGGCCAGCGCCCGCGAGGCGCAATCTACCTCCAGTTTCGTCCCGGGAGGTGCTCCTCGCGCCGTGCCCCTCTGCTATGCCAGGGCGCATGCTCTCCTTCATTCGCCAGTTCCGGCGTCGGCGACTGCTTCGCCGCCCCTTTCCGGAGGCCTGGCTGGGCTACCTCGACGCGCGCGTGCCCTTCTTCCGCAGCCTCTCCCCGGAGCTGCGGCAGCCCTTCCTGGACAAGCTCAAGGTGTTCGCGTGGGAGAAGGAGTTCATCGGCGCCGGCGGCCTGGAGGTCACCGACGAGATTCGCGTGGTGATCTCCGCCACCGCGGTGCAGCTCGTGGTGCACCTGGGCCTGTCGTATTACGACCGGCTGCGGGAGGTCATCGTCTATCCCGGCGCCTTCCGAATCCCGGACCGCACGGGCGGGGTGCTGGGCGAGGCGAAGAACTGGGGCTCCGTCATCCTCTCGTGGGAGTCGGTGCTCGCGGGGCTGCGCAACCCGGACGATGGTCACGACACCGCCACGCATGAGTTCGCCCACGTGTTGGACAGGGCCGACGGCGCCTTCGATGGCACGCCCAACCTGCGCGCGTATTCGCATTACCGGGTCTGGAGCGCGGTGATGAGCGAGCACTTCCACAAACTTCAGCAGGGCCAGCGGCGGGAACGACAGGTCCTGGATGACTATGGCGGCCTCAACGAGGCCGAGTTCTTCGCGGTGGCCACCGAATCATTTTTCGAGAAACCCCGGCAAATGCAGGAGAAGACGCCGGATCTCTATGAGGAGCTGAAGCGCTTCTACGGGTGGGATCCCGCGGCTGGCGCCTGAACGTCCGAGCGCGAACGTCCCGGCTGTGCTACGCGGCGGCCTGGATGTTCATCTCCTGGAGTGGAATCCATGGCCTCAGCCACCAGTCCGTCCGCCTCCATGTTCATCGACCTGGAACGGGAGGCCTGGCGGGCGCTGCGTGCCGCCACGCCTCTGCCGCTGGGGTCCGAGGAGATTGATGGACTGCGGGGCCTGGGAGAGCACCTCGACCTGGACGAGGTGGTGGACGTCTACCTGCCCTTGTCCCGGTTGCTGAACCTGCAGGTGGCCGCGGCGCAGCGGCTCTGGGCGGAGCAGCAAGCCTTCCTGGGAGGTTCGGCACAGAAGGTGCCGTACATCATCGCCATTGCCGGGAGCGTGGCGGTGGGCAAGAGCACGACGGCGCGCATCCTCCAGGCGCTGCTGAAGCGGTGGCCGGACCACCCGCGCGTGGAGTTGGTGACGACGGACGGGTTCCTCTTCCCCAACGGTGTCCTCACCGAGCGCGACTTGATGAAGCGCAAGGGCTTCCCGGAGAGCTACGACCGGCGCGCCCTGGTGCGCTTCCTGGCGGAGCTGAAGGCCGGGCGCGCGGAGGTGGCGGCGCCGGTGTATTCGCACCTCGTCTACGACGTGGTGCCCGGTGAGTCGCAGGTCGTCCGGCAGCCCGACATCCTCATCCTGGAAGGACTCAACGTCCTCCAGGCAGGGGCCCAGGAGGGGAAGCAGATGCCGGCGACGTTCCTCTCCGACTTCTTCGACTTCTCCATCTACGTGGACGCCCACGAGCACGACATCCGCCGCTGGTATGTGGACCGTTTCCTCAAGCTCCAGCAGACGGCGTTCCGCGACGACCGCAGCTACTTCCGCCGCTTCTCCGAGCTGAACCACGAGCAGGCGATTCAGCTCGCCGAGTCGGTGTGGGGCGAAATCAACGGGCCCAACCTGGCGCAGAACATCGCGCCCACCCGTTCGCGCGCGCGCCTCATCCTCCTCAAGGGCCCCGACCACAAGGTGAAGCGGGTGAGGCTGCGCAAGCTGTAGCCGCGCTTCAGAAGCGCAGGCGGTAGTGGAGCGCCTTGGGCCGCGTCAGGGCGTCGAAGCCCAGCGCGCTCAGCGTCACGCCGCGTCCGGAGTTCTTCACGCCGCTCCAGGGCAGCGCGGGGTCCAGCGCGTCGCAGCGGTTCATGTAGACGGTGCCCGCTTCCAGTTGCCGCGCCAGCCGGTCCGCGCGCTCCCGGTCGGACGTCCACACGCTCGCGGTGAGGCCCAGCCGCGAGGCATTCATCAGCGCCAGGGCCTCCTCATCCGAGTCCACCGGCGCGATGGGCAGCAGCGGCCCGAAGGACTCTTCACGCATCAGTCGCGCCTGGGGGCTCACGTCGCGGAGCAGGGTGGGCTCGAAGAACCGGCCCCGTCCCTCCACTTGTGTCGCGCGGCCACCGGTGACGAGCCGTGCGCCCAGGCTCGTGGCGTCCTGGACGAAGGACTGCAGCTCGGCGGGGTGCCAGGGCTGGGCGATGGGGCCCATCGTTGTCTGCTCGGACTCCGGGTCGCCCAGCACGTAGGCGCGCACGAGTGGCTCCGCGGCGGCGACGAAGCGCTCGTACAGCGAGCGGTGCACGTACACCCGCTCCACGGCGCAGCAGCTCTGCCCCGCGTTGTACATGGCACCATCGACGATGTTCTCCACCGTCTTGTCGAAGTCACAGTCCGGCGCGACGTAGGCCGGGTCGTTGCCTCCCAGCTCCAGGCCAATGTGCAGGAAGCGCTCGCGCGCGGCCGTCTGCATCTTGTGGCCGCCGAGCACCGAGCCCGTGAAGAGGACGTGGTCCACACGCGCGTCACCGACGAGCTGCTCCGTCCCTGGGTAGTCCAGGAAGATGGCCTGCACCGAGCCGTCGGGCGCGCCTGCTTCGGCGAAGGCGCGCGCGAAGTGGCCACCGCACAGGGGCGTGCGCGGCGAGTGCTTCACGATGACCGCGTTGCCCGCGAGCACGGCGGGCGCGATGGCATTCACCGCGGTGAGGAGTGGGTAGTTCCAGGCGGGCAGGTCCAGCACCACGCCCAGCGGTTCCTTCGCGATTCTCCGCTCGAAGCCGTCCTTGGGCGGCAGGACGATGTCCGCGAGGGATTCCTCGGCGATGGCGGCCATGTGGCGCAGGCGTCCCGCCATGCCGCCCACCTCACCCCGGGACTGGGACAGCGGCTTGCCCATCTGCCGGGTGATGTCCCGTGCGATGGCGTCGGCGTTCTTCTCCATCGCCTCGCACGCGCGCAGCACCAGCTTCACGCGCTCCGCCACGCTCAGGGCACGCAGCGCGCGCGACGCGGCGCGGGCTCGCTCCAGCACGGTGTCCAGCTTCGCGGGCGAGGTGGGCTCGACCGAAGCGGCGACGTCGCCGGTGAAGGGATTGTCGACGATGTGAGTGCTCTGGCTCATGGCCTCGCAGGAAAGCCATGGACGTGCATCGCGTCATGGGCCCGCGAAGCTGCCGGCCGCCCCAGCCACTGCGGCGCGTGAGGTACGCGACAGATGGCGTTTGGGAAGTGTTGTCGGCCCATCGCCAGCCTTCGTGCCTCAGGCGTCAGGGGGCGGGGGCGTGCCGCAGCGCCATGCGCAGCAGCAGCCAGGCCTCGGTCTCGTCCCCCATCGCGAGGCCGTGGCCCGGCGTCAGCGCGTCCCGCCCGCTGGCCGCACCATGTCGATGTGGGGAATGCCGTCCTCGTCGTAGACGTCGCCCTGCGTCTGGAAGCCGAAGCCTTCGTAGAAGCGCTGGAGGTAGTGCTGGGCCCCGATGTGGATGGCGGCCTGTGGGTACAGGCTGTCCAGCCGGGCAATGCCACGTGCCACCAGCTCGCGCCCCAGCCCCAGGGCCCGTGCGCGGGGCGACGTCACCACGCGGCCCAGGCTGCTCTCCTGGGGATACTTCACACCGGGAGGCAGCACCCTCAAGTACGCGGCGAGCAGCCGGGTACCCTGCGACTCCGTGTGGAGCAGCAGGTGTTCCGCGCTCCGGTCGAAACCGTCTACGTCCTGGTAGATGGAGCGCTGCTCCACCACGAAGACTTCCTGTCGCAGGGCGAGCACGTCGTACAACTCGTCGAGGGACAGCGCCTGGAAGGACTTCCATTGCCAGCGTCGCATGAGGAGGGCGTCTAGCACGGGTAAGCGTGCGGGGCCCTCTTCGGCGGATACCCGGCGCGTGTCCCATCCTTCATTGTACGCTCGGCACCGTGATGACGAATGACTCCGCGCCTGGACGCCGCTCACGCCGCGTGGTGGCCGTCACCGTGGCGACGCTGCTCGCCGCTGGACTCGCGGAGCTCGCCCACCTGCCTGCCGGGGCGTTGCTGGGGGCGATGGTGGTGTCGATCGCCGCGTCGCTGACGCTGTCCGTGCACGTCCCGGTGCCGCGCCGGGGGCTGCTGGTGGCGCATTCGGTGCTGGGGGGCGCGCTGTGTTCGTCCTTCTCTCCGGAGGCCTGGAGCGCGCTCGCGGACAGCTGGGCCGTGTCACTGGGCGCCGTGGTGGGCGTCGTGGCCGTGGCGCAGGGCGTGGCGTTGGTGTGCGCGAAGCTGGGCTACCTGGACCCGCGCACCGCCACCTTGGGGCTGATGCCGGGGGGCGCGTCCGCGATGGTGGCGCTGAGCGACGAGCTGGGCGCGGACGCGCGGCTGGTGACGCTCTTCCAGTTCATGCGCCTGTGCATCGTGATTCTCGTGGCCGTGGTGGTGGGGCGGTGGGCGGGGGACACGCCGGACGTGGCGGTGGCCCGCGCGGCGGACCTGCCGGGCTCGCCGCCACCGCTGTGGGCATGGCTGACGACGGCGGCGGTGTCCGCCGTGGGCAGTGTCCTGGGGCTGCGCTTGAAGTTGCCGGCCGGTGCCTTCCTGGGGCCCGTGTTGCTGGGCATCCCCCTCACGGCGCTGGGCCTGCCGGTGGGCGCGTGGCCTCCGGGCCTCCTCCCGTTGGGCTTGTGGGTGCTGGGCGTGCGCGTGGGCAGCCAGTTCGATTCCTCGGCGGTGCAGGAGCTGAAGCGCGTCGCCCACGTCGCACTGGCGGCCTCGGTGGCGATGGTGGTGGGGTGTCTGCTGCTGGCGTGGGGCTGGTCCGCCGCCACGGGCGTGGACCTGCTCACCACCTACTTCGCGACGTCTCCAGGCGGCGCCGACTCCGTGCTGGCCATCGCGCTGGGCACGCGTGCCACTTTGTCCGTCGTGCTGGCGGTCCAGGTGGGACGGCTGCTCTTGATCTTCCTCGTCGCGCCGACGTTCCTGCGCAGGCTGTCTCCCGCCCGGCACGCGTGAGCACCCCGCTGGCCAGGCTGGCAGGCGTGCGTGCCTGAGCGAGCGGGGGCAGGTGTGCGTCCGGCGGGGCCCAGGCGAGGGCGGACGTCCGGCGCGGCCAGGGACGCGCGGTTAGTATGTAGGCCGCGATGACTGCCCCGCACGATGCCCTGTATGTCCCCAGCCTCGCTCCGAGCGTGGAGGCGCTGGCCTCATTGCTCACGCGCCGCAGTACGGTGGTGCTCACCGGGGCGGGATGCAGCACCGAGTCAGGCATCCCCGACTACCGGGGGCCAGGGACGCGGGCACGGGCGCGCAACCCCATCCAACATCGCGAGTTCCTCACGCGTCCCGAGGTCCGGGCGCGCTACTGGGCGCGAAGCCTGATGGGCTGGCCGCGCTTCTCCTCGGCCCGGCCGAACGCGGCGCACGCTGCGCTGGCGGAGCTGGAGCAGGCGGGCCATGTCCGAGGCCTCATCACCCAGAACGTGGACGGGCTGCACCATGCCGCTGGCAGCTCACGGGTGATTGAGCTGCATGGCGCGCTGGCCCAGGTCCGCTGCCTGGCGTGCGGCGCGCAGGAGGCGCGCGAGGCGTTGCAGGCGCGGCTGCTGTCGCTCAACCCTGGCTTCTCCCACGAGGTGCTGGAGCTGCGTCCGGACGGTGACGCGGACCTGACCTCCGAGCAGCTGTCGTCCTTCCAGGTGCCGGCGTGCCTGGTGTGTGGCGGCACGCTCAAGCCGGACGTCGTCTTCTTCGGCGACAACGTGCCGGTTCCCACCGTGGCGTCGGCGTTCGCCCTGTTGGAGGAGGGCGACGCGCTGCTGGTGGTGGGCTCTTCGCTGGCCATCTTCTCCGGCTACCGCTTCCTGGTGCGCGCGTCCGAGCGCCGGATGCCCATCGCCATCCTCAACCTGGGGGAGTGCCGGGGCGTGGAACTCGCGGACGTGCACCTGGAGGCCCGGGCGGGAGATGCGCTCCCCCGGCTCGCGGCGGCACTGGTCCGGGGCTGACGGGCCACGCGGCGCTCACTTCACGTCGTAGACCTTGCGGACCGGACTCCCTCCTCGCTCGATGTCGAGCTCGAGGTGCGGAGCGCCCCGCAGCAGCATGAAGGCCTCCAGGGCTCTGTCGGGCGCGTCGAGCGAGACGCCATTGATGCGTCGGAGCACGTCACCAGACTGAATGCCGAGCTGCTCGTAGAGGGAGCCCTTCTTGATGGAGAAGACCTTGAAGCCCTGGGGCTTGCCGTCGCGGAAGGCCGGCACCACACGGGCCTGGGTGAGAAGGCCGTCCATATTGGCAAGCGCGTCTTCGACAGCGCGGCGGGACACCTCATAGGTGTGCTCACCCACCGCGCGGACGCCCGTCTGCGCGGGCCCGACGTTCGCCAGGGCCGGGGAGGGAGAGACGCCGCCATGGCGGTCGGCGCGGATGAACTCCTCCCGGCCGTCCACCAGGAAGGTGATGCGCTCGCGCTCGATGGAGACGACGCGAGCGCCCTGCAGGTCGTCACCGGTCATCACGCTGCGGATGCGCTTCGCGTCGAGGTCCTCGATTGAGGCGAGCGACCACTGCGAATCATGCGCCACCAGGGTGCCGAGCAGCTTCAGCCGCAGGGACGTGTTCATGGCCGTGCCGCCACCAGAGGGCGGCGCCTGCTCCGGCGATTTGTCGAGTGTCAGTCCTGTGTGCTTTGCCAGAAGACTGCCTTCCAATGCCGCGCGGGGGCGTGAGGCAGCCTCTGCCGGTAATGATTGCTCATCCCACATGTTTGAGATGCGTGGAGTGAGTGCGAACTCCAGGAGCAGGTTGGTCGTGCTCGCCAGGAGCAGCATGGCGAGTGCGATGAATGTCGTGGTGACGAGCCAGAAGTACTTCCGGAGTGGGTTGGCCATGGCCGAGTGCCTTTGCGTTCGGGAGTGACACGCGGCCCTTGAGCAAGCACGAGGCCAGGGTCTGGGCGGGGCCGCGCGCACTCTGATGGCGTTGCCCGCACGGGACTCACCCAGCCCTCCCTGTCACGGAGGTGCGATGTGTGGGTGACAGGCTGTCACGGCGCTCTTTGACAGAAGTGTCACGCGTTGCGCGGTGCGTCGCGCGTTGTTGGGTGTTTATGGAAATGAACAGAAATGACGGACAGGCGTGTCCTGTCAGATTTGACAATTTCGATACCAGTGTTTGTCTGGGGATGAGGCAACTTCGTTTCGTCACGGGCGAGAATCGTGAATATCCCCCGCCCCAACGCCGCATCGGGTGACGAAAGGTATTGGCCTTGAAGACCCATTCCGTTCGCAGTGGCGACACCCTGAACGCGCTGGCCCGCAAGTACAACACGTCCGTCTCCGCGTTGGCCCAGGCCAACAACATCACTGACCCGAACAAGATTCGTGCGGGCCAGAAGCTGACCATTCCGGACACGTTCGAGAGCGCGCCCACGCGGGGTGGTGACACGACGGGTTCCGGCACGGCCAACCGTCCGGCGGGCGGCGACAACTTCACCCCAGCGGCGACGACGACGCGCGCCGCCAACGGTCAGGTCCGCGACGACGACGGCCGGCAGTTCCCCACGTCCCGTGACGGCACGCCGCTCTACAAGCAGGGCGATGCGCAGTGGGGCTCGCGGCGGCTGGGCACCGGTTCGAGCCTGTCCGCGGCGGGTTGTGCCATGACGGCCACCGCCATGGCGGTGAGCAAGATCACCGGGAAGACCATCAACCCAGGGGAGATGGACACGTACCTGGACCGCAACAACGGCTACTCGGGCAACGCGCTCAAGTGGGGCTCGGCGGCGGCCATGGGCGGCCTGGGCGCCGCGAAGCAGGCGTGGAACCTGGACACCATCAACCGGCAGGTCGACGCGGGCCGGCCGGTGGTCGTGGGCGTGGACTACAAGGCGGGCAGCGGTGGTGGCGCGAACGGCACCGACCACTGGATCACCATCACCGGCCGTGGCACGCAGAACGGCAAGCCCGTCTACTACGCGAACGACCCGGCCACGGGGAAGGAGATCACCCTCAACGTCCAGGGCAACCGTCTGTCGGGCGGCCCCCAGGGCTACAAGACGACGGGTGAGCTGGTGACCTTCTCGGGCGGCAACCCGCGTCCGGGCAACACGAAGGGTGGTGGTGGCACGGGCGGCGTGGGCTCCCAGCCGCCGCCGACCTCGGGCGGCTCGGTGAAGGGGATGAAGCTGCCCGCGGGTGACCTGGAGAAGGGCGCGCGCGGTCCCGCCGTGGAGCAGCTCCAGCAGGCGCTGGTGAAGGGCGGCTACATGACCCAGGCCGAGATGAACACGGGCCCGGGCGTCTTCGGTCCTCGCACGGAGTCGGCGCTCAAGGAGTTCCAGGCCGCCAACAACGTGAAGAACACGGGCTACTACGGTCCGCTGACGCGCGCGGCGTTCTCGAAGCTGGGCGCCACCGTGGCCAGCGGTGCCGGCGCCACCAACGGCACGGGTGGAACGGGCGGTACGCAGGGCACGGGCAACGCGGGCCCCGCGAAGGGCAACAACGACCTGAGCGGTTTCTCGTCGAACAAGTACGACAACCTCATCAACGAGATGTCGCAGAAGTACAACGTGCCCGCGCGCCTCATCAAGGCGGTCATCCAGCAGGAGTCCACCTTCAACCCGAACGCGAAGTCGGGCGCGGGCGCGGTGGGTCTGATGCAGCTCATGCCGGCCACCGCGCGCGAGCTGGGCGTCACCAACCGCACGGACCCGCGCCAGAGCATCGAGGGTGGCACGAAGTACCTCTCGCAGCAGCTCAAGCGCTTCAACGGTGACGTGCGGCTGGCGCTCGCCGCCTACAACGCGGGCGCGGGCAACGTGAACAAGTACGGCGGCGTGCCTCCGTTCAAGGAGACGCAGGACTACGTGCGGAAGATCACCGGCTGGTACAACGGCGCCGGCCCCGCGTAGCGCACCGCGACGTGCCGCGACTTCGGCCCGGCTCCCTACGTGGGCGCCGGGCCGTCGTCTTTCCGGCGCTCAGGGCGTGGGCCAGAAGGCGGGCGCGTAGACGTCCGGCACGGACACCACGCGCTGCTGCGTCTTCGGGTCCCAGACGGTGGCCGCCGCATAACCTCCGTAGGAGGTGACCAGCAGGAGTCCCCGGTCGAACTGGAAGCCCAGGTACGCGTCCGGCTCCGTGAGGTCCTTCAAGGACAGGCGCTGGTCTCCACGGGCCCAGAGCAGGGGCTGTCCAAGCACGAGCATGGGGCCCTCCTGGCGTGCCCGGTAGTAGAGCGTGCCGTCCGGGCCGGGCAGCTCCATCCACCAGCCCGCTCCCTCGCTCCCCGACTCCTGCGCATTCAGTTCCTTCGCCATCGTCGGCGCGGCCTTGCTGCCAGGAATCCGGGTGGGCAGTGAGGCCGTCCATGTCGGCGTGAGGGTCGCCTCCGCTTCGAGCACGCCGTACTCGGAAGGCGAGTCCTCCTGGAAGCGGGCCGCCTTGATCTCGATGCGCTTCCAGCCGCCGTCCTCCAGGCGATAGGCCATGGCCAGTCCCGGCACGCCCTTGCCCTTCGGAACGGGGAAGCTCTCGCCATCGAAGGTGATGGGCCCCTTCGATTCAGAGGCCAGGACGACGATCGCCACCGGTCGGCCCTGCGCGTCGAAGCCGACGCGCAACACAGAGGGCTCGTTGGGGTTTCCGGCGCTGTTTCCTCCGGGCAGGGACTTCAGGTCCAGTGGCTGCCCGGACTTCGCGGCGACGTCCACGCGCCAGGCACGCGGGACCTCCCCTTCGCCCGAGGGCCACGTGAAGAGGAGTCCCTGCTTGCCATCCGGACTCCATGACACCGAGGACCTGTCGCAATAGGCGTCGAAGCGGAAGACGCGGGTGGCCGTGCCCTTCAAGGGCTGGCGCATCCATTCGCAGTGTTCGGCGTCCTCGGTGGGTTTGAGGTAGCCGAGCTCCGTCTGTGCCTCGGCGGGGGGCGGAGCGGGCTTGGGCGGAGGTGCGGGCACGGCCTCCGCGCTGGGCGCTGCGGCGGGGGCAGGGGGCGCGGCCGGCTTGTCCTCCTTGTTGGACTGACAGCCCAGGAGGGCGACGGCGGCGAGCAGGGCGGAAGGGGTGCGGAACCGATGCATGGAATACCTCGGCGGTGCGGGCCTTCGAATGGGGGAGATTGTGCACGGCGCGGAAGCCACGGAACAGGACAGATGCCGCGATAGGCTCCGCGGCATCATGCCGAGCCCCACCGAGTCCGCCTCGCCCCCTCGCCGCTTCCATGCCGAGTCCCTGATCCACATCCAGCGGCACTTGCTGGCGTCCCTCGGTGCGGGGCCCGTCACCATCGAGGTGCCAGACCCGGACCTGGGCAGGGGTTGCTACCCTGGCGAGCGTGTGGGCCCGTCCGGCGCGCTGCTCCATCGGCCCCTGCGCAGTTGGTGCGACCTGGCGGAGGGGCTCGCGTGCCGGCTGCTCACGCCCCGAGCGGTGGATGCGACGCACATCGCGCTGACCTTCGAGCGGCTGGGGCCCGAGGCGCCCTGGCACGCGGGGGGCCAGGCGGACGGAGCGGTGTCACCGCAAGAACGCTACGGCGCGGCCTCCGCGTTCGCGCGCCTGCGCAAGCTGGAGGACGCGGGCTTCCTATTGCCCTGGCTCGAAGCGCTTGGGCGCATCCGGTTGCCAGCGTCCGCTCGCGTGCTCGACCTGGGCGTCAATCGCGGGGATGAACTGGCGGCGTTCTCGTGGCTCGAGGAAAGCCCGGACGTGCGCTTCGTGGGGGTGGACCACAGCGCCAGCGCCATTGAAGAGGCGCGCGCTCGCTTCCCCGATGCTCGGCATCGCTTCGTCGTCACCGACCTCAATGCGTTGCCGGAGGACCTGGGACGCTTCCACCTGGTGGTGTCCGTGGGCACGCTGCAGAGCCCCGGTGTGGATGACCATGCGCTGCTGCGCAAGCTCGTGCAGGAGCACCTGGAGCCGAGCTCGGCGCTGCTGCTGGGCTTTCCCAACTCTCGCTTCCGGGATGGCGAGGTCGTCTACGGCGCGCGGGTGCGGAACCTGCGCGAGCCTGACCTGTCGCTGCTGGTGAAGGACCTGTCCTTCTACCGCCGCTATCTGCACCAGCACGGCTTCCGCACGTTCCTGGGCGGCAAGTACGACCTGCTCCTCACGGCGGTGCGGGGCGCGGGCGGCTGACCACGGCTTGCGCCGCCCGCGTTCCGATTGAGGCGCGTCGACTCAGGACGGTCGAGGCTGAACGGCTGGGCTGGGGACGTGCCCAGCGCGCACCACGAAGTCGCCAAAGCCTTCACCGGGCTGTCGCTCGCGTGCGTAGCCTTCGAACAATGGCTCCAGCGCGGCGAGGATGGCGTCCTCGTCGATGTTCTCCCGGTAGAGGCGGTTGAGGCGCTGGCCTCGCGCATCTCCGCCCAGGTGCAGGTTGTAGCGGCCCGGCGCCTTGCCCACGAGTCCCACCTCCGCCAGGTACGGCCTCGCGCAGCCGTTGGGGCACCCGGTGATGCGGAGCAGCAGGTTGGCGTCCTGCAGGCCATGCGCCCGCAGCCGGTCCTCCAGCCGTCCCACGAAAGCGGGCAGGTAGCGCTCCGCCTCCGCCATGGCGAGCCCGCACGTCGGCAGCGCCACGCAGGCCAGCGCGTTGCGGCGCACGGGGCTGGCGCTGCGGAAGCTGTCCAGTGCGTGCGCCGTCACCAGTGCGTCGATGGCGTCGCGGGCCTCGGGCGTAACACCCGCGATGACGAGGTTCTGGTTCGCCGTGAGACGGAAGTCCCCGGTGTGGATGCGCGCGATCTCCCGCAGGCCCGTCAAGTGCGCGGCGCCGGGCCGGTCCGCCACGCGGCCGCTGTCCAGGTGCAGCGTCAGATGCCACCGGCCGTCATGGCCTTCCGTCCACCCGAAGCGGTCTCCGTTGTGCTCGAAGGCGAAGGGGCGCGCCAGCTGGAGCGCGAAGCCGAGCCGCTTCTCCAACTCCGCCGTGAACCAGGGGACGCCGCGCTCCTCCAGGACGTACTTCAGGCGCGCGTGCTTGCGGTTGGTGCGGTCCCCGAAGTCGCGGTGAATCTTCACCACCTCCTCGGCGACGGCGAGCGTCTGCTCCGGCGGGATGAAGCCGACGACGTCCGCCAGCCGGGGATAGGTGGCCGCGTCACCGTGCGTGGCGCCCATGCCGCCGCCCACGGCGACGTTGAAGCCCACGAGCGCGTCGCCCTCGATGATGGCGATGAAGCCCAGGTCCTGCGCGAAGACATCCACGTCGTTGAGGGGCGGCACCGCCACGGCGGCCTTGAACTTCCGGGGCAGGTACGTGGAGCCGTAGATGGGCTCGTCCTCACCGCCGGCCACCTTCTCCTTCCCCAGCCAGATTTCGAAGTAGGCGCGCGTCTTCGGTAGCAGGTGCTCGGAGATGCGCACCGCCCACTGGTACACCGTCTCGTGGACGCGCGAGTCCACCGGATTGGGGTTGCACAGCACGTTGCGGTTCACGTCGCCGCAGGCGGCCAGCGTGTCCATCATCGCTTCGTTGATGCGGGCGATGGTGGGCCGGAGGTCGTCCTTGATGATGCCGTGAAGTTGGAAAGCCTGCCGCGTGGTGATGCGCAGCGTGTGGTTGGCGTGCTCGCGTGCCAGGGCGTCCATCGCCAGCCACTGGGCCGGTGTGCAGACGCCGCCGGGCAGGCGGGTGCGGAGCATGAAGCTGTAGTCGGGCTCCAGCTTTTGCTGGCGTCGCTCCTCTCGCAGGTCGCGGTCGTCCTGCTGATAGCTGCCGTGGAACTTGATGAGGCTGGTGTCCGGCGTGGCGAGGCTGCCCGTCACCGGGTCCTTCAGGCTCTCCGCCAGACTTCCCCGGAGCAGGCGGCTCTGGGTCTTGATGTGCTCCACTTCGGAGAGCGGCTTGGGCTGGTGGCTCATGTCGTTGCTCGCAATCGGAATGGGTCAGTAGACGTCGCGCAGGTAGCGCCGCTGCTCGCGCAGGGACTCGAGCCAGGCGTGCGCGTCCTCGCGGCTCTTGCCGCCGTGGGTGGAGACGACGTCCACCAGTGCCTCATGGACATCGGGGGCCATGCGCTGGGCGTCGCCGCACACGTAGAGGTGGGCGCCGCCTTCGAGCCATTCGTAGACGTCACGTCCGGACTCGCGCAGCCGGTGCTGCACGTAGACCTTCTGCGCGCGGTCCCGCGAGAAGGCGAGCGACAGCCGGTGCAGCGTCTGCTTCTTCAGGGCCTCCTGCCACTCCGTCTGGTAGAGGAACTGGGTGCGGAAGTGCTGCTCTCCAAAGAAGAGCCAGTTGCGGCCCTTCGCTCCGGTCTCCGCGCGCTCCTGGACGAAGGCCCGGAAGGGCGCCACGCCGGTGCCAGGGCCAATCATCAGCACGTCCTTGTCGCCGTCCTCCGGCAGCCGGAAGCGTTCGTTCGGCTCGATGAAGACGCGGACCGTGTCGGTGCCGGCCGTGCGCGTGGCCAGGTGGTACGACGCCGCGCCGAAGTGCCGCAAGTCGAAGGCCGTGTAGTCCACCACCGCCACCGTGAGGTGCGCCTCTTCACCCACGCGCTTGGAGCTGGAGGCAATCGAGTACAACCGGGGCGTCAGCCGGCGCAGGGCCTGGACCAGCTCCGTGGCGTCCCAGGTGGCCTTGTGGGCGCGGAGCACGTCGATGACCTGATGCCCCGCCAGCAGCGCGCGGAAGGACTCGGCGCGGCTCGGTTCGAGCACTTCGCGCAGCGCCGCGCTGCCGGACAGCCTGGCGTGCCGCTCCAGGAAGGGGCGGTTGAGCTTGGTGATTTCCAACTCGTCGCTGAGCCAGCGCGCCAGCGGGAGCGTGCGGCCCTCACGGGTGACGGCCGCTTCGCCGTCGAGGCGCAGCTCGGACAGGAAGGACGCCACCAGCTCCGGCGGATTGTGGGGCCACACCCCCAGCGCGTCGCCAGGGGCGTATTCCAGCCCGGAGCCCGCGAGCGACAGCTCCAGGTGCCGCACGTCCTTGAGCGCGCCGCGCGCGGTGATGCGCTGGTTGAGCAGCACCTCCGCGGTGTAGGGCGCTTCCTTGGTGAACGCGGGCGCGGCGTGCGGCTCCCGCAGCGGCACGACGGTGGCCGTCACCGTCGCCTGCGGAGTCAGTGCTTCGCGCGCCAGGGTGAAGGCCTGGTCGAGCCAGCCCTTGGCCACGGGCTCGAAGTCCACGTCGCAATCGGCGCGCTCCAAGAGCCGGCTGGCGCCCAGCTCCGCGAAGCGGACGTCGAGCAGCCGGCCCACTTCGCAGAAGCGCGGGTAGCTGGAGTCTCCCAGCCCCAGCACGGCGTAGCGCAGCCCCTCCACCCGAGGCGCGCGCTTGCCGAGGATGAACTCACAGAAACCGCGTGCGTCGTCCGGCGGGTCGCCATCTCCCTGGGTGCTGATGACCACGCAGAGCAGCTTCTCCTTGGCCAGCTCTCGCACCGGATAGTCACTGGCCCGGAACAGCCGCGTGGCGAGTCCGGCGGACTCCACCTGGTGCTTGAGGCGCTCGGCCAGGAGGCGGCTGTTACCTGTCTGCGTCCCGTAGATGATGGTGAAGGGAACAGCGGGCGAGGCCACGGGTGCGGGCGTCACCGGGACGACGGTGGCCTGGGGCGCACGGACGGCCAGTCCCGCCGTGTAGCCGCTCAGCCAGTTCAAGGCGGAGGTGTCCAGCCCCTCCACGAGCTTGAGCAGCAGGGTGCTCTTGTCCTCACCCAGCAGCGCGTTGATGAACGGGGACGCATGGGTGGCAGGGGATGCGCTCATCGTGCGGCCTCCCGGAGGGTGAGGATTTGGTCGAGGTGTTGCTCCAGGTCTTCGCTAGCTTCCAGCTCCAGCCACGCGGCGCCGGCATCGCGGGCGTCCGCGCGCAGGGCCCGGCGTGTCTGGGGCGTGTCGGAGTGGACCAGGGCCACCAGTCCCGCCGCCGCGAGCGCCAGTGCCACCTCCACGTCACCGGGGGCGGTGGCGACATGCCAGCCCAGGTCGAACAGCCGGCGCTCCAGCTGGAATGCGCGTGAGCTGGCGTCCGGCGTGGCGGGCAGCAGGACGATGGCGCCGGGCTGGCCCAGCCGCCCCCGCCGCTCGGGCTGCGTGACGAGCGAAGAGGCCACCTCGCCCTTCGCCGAGTCCTCCACCGGCCCCAGAACCATGCCCGCGCCCACCGTGTCGTGGGTGAGCGCGTCGATGATGATGAAGGCGCCCGTGCGGCGGTTGTCGCGGTACGGGTCGGTCAGCAGCGGCCGACGGCACACCACCCGCACCCGGCCGATGTCGTTGAGTGACAGGGACTCGGCGGGTTGCTCGGACAGGTCCGCCAGTTCCTTGCGCCACAGCACCCGCTCGATGTGCGCGGGCGCGGTCCGTGAGGCCTGCTTCACCAGGTAGCGGCGGGAGCAGTCCAGCGGCTGTTCTCCGAACCACACGAGCATCGCGTCGAGCTGGTGAAGCGACAGAGGCGCCTGGTCCACGTGGGCCAGCACGTCGCCTCGGCTGGCGTCCACTTCGTCCGCGAGTCGCAGCGTGACGGACGCGGGGGACGCGGCCTCCTCCAGCGGTCCGTCGAAGGTGTCGATGCCCGCCACGCGCGTGCGCCGCCCGGAGGGATGGACCTGGATTTCATCCCCGACGCGGACGGTGCCGGAGGCAATCTGTCCCGCCAGCCCTCGGTAGTCCTGGTGGGGCCGGAGCACGTACTGGACGGGGAAGCGGAAGGGCGCGTCGTCCTGCCGGCGCTGGTGGGGCAGGGACTCCAGCCACGCGAGCAGGGTGCCGCCTTCATGCCAGGGCGTGCGGGCGCTGGGCCGGGTGATGTTGTCCCCCCGGCTGGCGCTGACGGGGAAGAGCCGCACGCCCTCGAAGCCGAGCGCGTGGGCGAAGTCCACCAGCTCGGTGCCGATGCGCTCGAAGGTGTCCCGGTCGAAGCCCGTGAGGTCCATCTTGTTCACGGCCACGGCGAGGTAGGGAATGCCCAGCAGCGAGGCGATGTACGCGTGGCGGCGCGTCTGCGGCAGCACGCCCAGTCGCGCGTCCACCAGGATGACCGCCGCGTCCGCCGTGGAGGCGCCGGTGGCCATGTTGCGCGTGTACTGGATGTGGCCCGGCGTGTCCGCGACGATGACCTTGCGCCGCGCGGTGCTGAGGTAGCGGTAGGCAACGTCGATGGTGATGCCCTGCTCACGCTCGGCGCGCAGGCCGTCGGTGAAGAGGGAGAAGTCCAGCTCCTCTTCGTCCGCGCCGGCCGCGGCCTTCAGGCCCTGGACCAGCACCTCGGAGGGCACGGACACGGCGGCGGCCCGCTTCGCGCTGGCCTTCCGCACGGCGGAAATCTGGTCCTCGAAGAGCCCGTCGCACTCGTAGAGGAGCCTGCCGATGAGGGTGGACTTCCCGTCATCCACGGAGCCCACCACGACGAGCCGGAGCAGCTCCCGGGCGGCATGCTGGTCGAGCAGTTGCTGCAAGCCGGTGTCCATTAGAAGTAGCCCTCGCGCTTCTTGAGCTCCATGGAGCCCTCTTCGTCGTGGTCGATGAGCCGGCCCTGCCGCTCGGACTGGCGGGCGTTCACCATCTCGTGGATGACGGTCTCCACCGTGGTGGCGGAGGACTCGATGGCGCCGCTGAGCGGGTAGCAGCCCAGGGTACGGAAGCGCACGCGCCGGAGTTCGGGCTTCTCCCCGGGTCGCAGCCGCATGCGCTCGTCATCCACCATGAGCAGCGTGCCGCCCCGGTCAATGACAGGACGCTCCGCCGCGAAGTAGAGCGGCACCACGGGGATGCGCTCGCGCAACACGTAGTGCCACACGTCCAGCTCCGTCCAGTTGGACAGCGGGAAGACGCGCATGCTCTCGCCCGCGTCGACGCGGCCGTTGAAGAGGTTCCACAGCTCCGGTCGCTGGCGGCGCGGGTCCCACTGTCCGTGCCGGTCCCGGAAGGAGAACACCCGCTCCTTGGCGCGGGACTTCTCCTCGTCGCGCCGCGCGCCACCGAAGGCCGCGTCGAAGCCATGCGCCGCCAGCGCCTCCAGCAGCGCCTGCGTCTTCATCGCATGGGTGTACTTCTGGCTGCCGTGGTCGAAGGGGTTGATGCCCTCGGCCAGCGCGCGCTGGTTCCGGTGGATGATCAGGCGCAGTCCGTGGCGCGCCACGAAGGCGTCCCGGAACGCATACATGTCCCGGAACTTCCAGGTGGTGTCCACGTGGAGCAGCGGGAAGGGCAGGGGCGCGGGGTGGAAGGCCTTGCGCGCCAGGTGCAGCAGGACCTGGGAGTCCTTGCCGATGCTGTAGAGCATCACCGGGTTGGCGAACTCGGCCACCGTCTCCCGGAGGATGTGGATGCTCTCCGCTTCCATCTCCGACAGGTGGGACGCCCGCGCGAACGTGTGCTCACTCATGACCGCCCTCCGCCACGCGCGCTGGCGCGTGTCCATGCTCCGAGGTTCCTTGCGCCACCAGCGAAGGCAGGCGCCCGCGCAGCGAGACGACCTCGCCCACGATGAGCAGCGACGGCGAGCCGAGCGCGTCACGCGTCGCCGCTTGGGCGATGTGGCTCAGCGGAGCCTCCACCACCCGTTGATGCTCCCACGTGCCCGCCTCCACCACGGCGGCCGGGGTGGACGCGGAACGCCCCGCGCCGACCAGCGCGCGCACCGTCTCCTCCAACCGGCTGCCCGCCATGTAGAGGACCAGCGTCTGGGCCTTCGCCAGGAAGTCCCAGTCCGGCGCGCTGCCGCCTCGGTATGCGGTGGCGAACGTCACCGCGCCGGAGACACCCCGGTGCGTGACGGGAATGGCCGCCGCCGCGGGCACGGCTGTCCCTGCGGTGAGGCCAGGCACGACTTCATAGGGGATGCCCGCCTCCTCCAGCGCGAGCGCTTCCTCGCCGCCGCGGCCGAAGACGAAAGGGTCACCGCCCTTGAGCCGCACCACGCGACGCCCCAGCAGCGCCTGGGCGATGAGGGTGACGTGAATCTCCTCCTGGCTCACGGAGTCGCCGCCGCCCTCCTTGCCCACGTAAATGAGCCGGGCGTGGGGCCGCGCATGCTCGAGCACACCAGGGTGGACCAACCGGTCATGAACGACGGTGTCCGCCTCCTGGAGCACGCGCGCGGCGCGCAAGGTCAACAGCTCCGGGTCTCCCGGACCCGCGCCGACCAGGAACACTCGGCCTCTCGTCTGCTCTCTCATCGTGTCTCTCCAGGAAGCTTCGAGTGCTCCAACTCCGCGCGGAGCCGAGCCCAGGCGGCCTTGCGCTCGCCTCGCTCCAGCAGCGCGCCGATGTCTCCCACCGCCACCTGCTTCAGCAGTCGCTGGCGCGCTTCGCCTCGGGGCAGGTGCTCGCGGAGCCAGCTGCTGAGTCGCGCCAGCCAGATGTGGTGTCGCGTCACCTGGGCGGTGAGCGTCTTGCGCAGGTGGCTGGCGAGCGCGGGGGCCCGCCCCGCCGAGGACACGGCGACGGTGATGGGGCCGCGCCTGCCGACGGAGGGCAGGGTGAAGTCACACAGCGCCGGTTCGTCCGCGGTGTTGACCCACAGGCCCAGGTCTCGGGCTTCGGTGGCCACCTGCCGGCCCACGGCCACGTCATCCGTCGCCGCGAGCACCAGGTGATGGCCGCGCACGTCGCCGGCCTCGTAGGAACGGGGCTGCCATTCCAGTCGCCCAGCGGCTGCGAGCCGCCGCAGCGTGGCGGTGGCCTCCGGCGCGATGACACGCAGTCGCGCGCCGGCGTCGAGCACCGCGAGGGCACGGCCCTCCGCGACGGCGCCGCCGCCCACCAGCAGGACGGAGCGTCCCTCGAGTCGAAGGCACACGGGATAATCCAGGGCGTGTGAAGGCATGGCGCGCTTCATCGGACCGGGTGGAGGCCGCACTCGCGGTTCTCCGCGGACTCCCACCACCAGCGGCCCGCGCGCTCGTCCTCGTAGGGCTTCACCGCGCGCGTGCAGGGCGCACAGCCGATGGATGGGTAGCCACGGTCATGGAGCGCGTTGTAGGGCACGCTCTTCGCACGGACGTAGGCCCAGATGTCCCGGCTGCTCCACCTGGCCAGCGGGTTGAGCTTGAGCAGCCCATGCGCGCTGTCCACCTCCAGCGTCGCCACGTCGGTGCGGGTGACGGACTGCTCACGGCGCAGTCCCGTCACCCACGCCTGTTGGCCCGCGAGCGCGCGCGACAGGGGCTCCACCTTGCGGATGGCGCAGCATTCCTTGCGCGCCTCCAGGCTCTGGCGAAAGGAGAAGTAGCCCTTCGTGGACTCCAGCGCCTCCACGCGCGCGCGCTCCGGGAAGTACGTCTCCACGGTGACGCCGTAGCGCTTGCGCACCACCTCCATGAGCTCGTACGTCTCCGGGGGCAGGCGTCCGGTGTCGAGCGTGAAGAGGCGCAAGCTGGGCGCATGCTGGCGCGCCAGGTCGATGAGGACCATGTCCTCCACGCCGAAGCTGGAGGCGATGGCCGCGCGCGCGCCGAAGCGGCGCTCGGCCCAGGCGAGGAGGTCCTGCGCGGGGGCGTCCTTCACTTCGGCGGCTTCGGCGAGCAGGGCCGAGGCATGGGACTGCGGGGGCGACATGGTGACTCCAGGAAAAGAAAAGGCCCGCCTCTTTCGAGGGCGGGCCGCACGAGCAAGAAGGTTCGAGAAGGACGCGCTACACGCTTCTCGATGCTCGGCACCCGCCTGCGGGGGGACACTCGGGACACGCACGGCACAGACAGCACGCACCACCCGTGGCACAGGCGTCATCACCCCCGGCGGGGAGCACGGGAGAACGGGGGACACGGGCGTCGGCGGTGAAGGTCATGGGCGAGCGGTGCAGGGCTGGGTAAGGAAACGAAAACGGCCCGGTTCCTGGGACAGGAGACCGGGCCGGGAAGAGCGCGAGGAGGGAGGCTTGGAAGGGCTTCCCCTATGCGCGTCAACAACCCAGGTCCGGCTGACGACAACACGTACACGACGGACAGCAGCGGCTGGCAAACGGCGCGGCGGTCGGTGTGTGGGAGTGCGTCATCGCGAAGACCTACGCTAGCGGCTGTTTCAGGCGCGCGTCAACCGGTCGGCCTCGATGTGGCATGCGGGGCTGGGACGGCCCGAGGGGACGTCCGCTCGTCCGCCCGTCTGGGGGGCGGGACACGGCGCCAGCGGGTGAACGTCCGCGCAGACCTTGGAAGGAGGCGGGGAGGCGAGCCCTCGTTGCCCATGCGGCAGCGGGCATCACCTTTGCGGCGAGCCGGATTCACCCGTCACCCATGGAGGCCATCGATGGCGAGCACCAACAAGGACGTCGAGACGCTCAATTCGTTCCTGCGCGGCGAAATCTCCGCCGTGGAGACCTATCGTCAGGCGATCGGGCACGTCTCTGACGGACTGGCCCGTGACGCGCTGGAGTATTGCCAGCACGACCACGAGCACCGGGTCGAGGAGATTCGCGAGCGCATCCTGAGGATGGGCGGTGAGCCCGTGGAGAGCTCTGGCATGTGGGGCACCTTCGCCAAGCTGGTCCAAGGCGGCGCGGACGTCCTGGGCGAGAAGGCGGCCATCCAGGCGCTGGAGGAGGGCGAGGACCATGGCCTCTCCGACTACCAGCGCGACGCGGACCAGGTGCATGGCGAGAATCGACGCTTCGTGCGGATGGAATTGATTCCCGCGCAGAAGCGGACGCATGAGCGGCTCAGCCGTCTCAAGCGCACCCTTCACTAAGCGCGTGCCGCGCGGATGCGCGCCGGCCGGGTGTCTCGTTCCGGGCGCCCGGCCGGATTTTTCTCAACCCGTGCGACACGACACCGGCTTGAATCTCCGGGCATCCCGCCCGTCTCAGGCCACGCGCGGCGCCCTGAACCCTCCCCAGACGGGGTGTTGGAGCTTGTGCGCATGGCATGCGATACCTGGGGGGCTCGTCGCGTTTAGGGAGGCGGAGCATGTCGCCGGACCGCGGTTCATCGGAACGGGAGCCACGCCCGCAGCAGGTCTCAGGCGAGGAAGCCCGGACCGTGCCCGCGACCTCCACCTCGCTGATGGACGCCAGCCATGCGGGGACGCTGAGCGCGGGTTGTGAAGCCCTCTTCCGCTCCACCGAGACGACGCTCCAGTGGGCCTGGCGGGTGCTGAAGTGCGCGAAGGCGGGCCCGGGCGCGGGCCCCCTGGCCATGTCCGCCCGTCAGTGCGCGCTCGAGTTCCTGGACCGCGTCCCGCCCCATGTGCGCCGCGGCGTAGCGGAGCTCCTGGGGTACAGCAGCCTGTGGCAGGCGGTGTGTACGCGGCTGGGACGCCCGGTGGCGCGCTCCAACGAGGAGCTGCTGCATGAGCTGGGCGAGGACCTCCAGGTCCTGCTCCACGGCGCCCAGGCGCGTTTGGGGACCGCCGCCGCGCTGGAGCAGGGGCTCCTGGTCCACCTGGGCCGGCTGCGCGATTCCCGCCGGGGGGAGCCGGGCGCGCCGCTGGAGCTGCGCGCGGCCCTGGACGCCTTCACCCACTCCCTGTCCGAGCTGATGACCGCGGCCAGCGCCTACCGCCGCGCGTGGGAAGCCGCCGAGACGGAGCTGTCCGAGTCCGCCGCGTGGCTGGGCGCCGGAGACCCGGGTTTCTGCTCGTGGATGGCGGACCACCTGTCAGAGACGGTCTTCGCGTGGCGCAACGCCCAGGCCTCCGTCCGCATGCTGCGCGAGCTGGGCGAGCTGTCCCAGCAGCCGTAGCCGGACGCCTGCCTCACGCGTCCACGAGGATGCGGTGCCGGTAAAGCTCCAGCAGGACGTCCTCGGACAGGTCCGCCTGCTTGTTCTCGCGCAGGTGCTGGCGCACGGCGTCCACGGGCTCGCGTCCGGTGAAGTCGACGAGCAGGCCATAGGCTTCACCGGGCAGGGCCACGGCGTCGTATTCGCTGTAGGCGCCCAGGGCCACGCTGCCGTCCTGCATCCACTGCACGGTGGCATCGGGGTTGAGCTTGAGCGTGCGCGGCAGCTGGGGCGCCACGGCGGTGTGGTGGAGCTTCTCCAGCGTCTTCAGCTCGATGGTGCCATCCAGGCCCAGCAGCTTCTCCACGCCGTCCGGGGGCAGCGCCTTCACCAGGCGGTAGCACTCCCGGAAGTAGTCGAGCTCGAGTCCTTCGTAACCCTTCCACAGCGCCGCGTAGGCCTTGGCGGGCGGCGCGGTGTCATCCAGGTCCTCCACGGTGAGCGGCCCGGGCTGCGTCTCCGCGCGGTCCCTGCCGGACAGCACGTAGTCGGGGAGGAGCTGGAGCGCCGTCCAGCGTGACAGCTGGATTTCGGCCAGCGTCAGGTACGTCTTGAGGGACATCCAGAACTTGCGGCCGTCCGCGCCCGCCACGTACTTGCAGAAGAAGGTGGAGCAGACGGCTTCGCGGTAGGGCCAGATGGTGCAGCCGCCGCTGTCCGCGGAGAAGTAGCCGCAGCGCAGGGACGCGGCCCGGCCGAAGAACTGGTGGCCGTTCTTGTAGAGGAGCTGGAACTTGGCGGGCGGCTTCACCCACTGCGGCGTGACGCCCACGCGGCTGGCGACCTTCGCCTCCATGCGGCGCCGGCCCTCCGCCAGTTCGGGGCGGTCATCGGACAGCAGCGCGCCCACCAGGTAGTTGGGCAGGCGCGGTGAGTACGTGCAGCACTTGGTGTCCGGCCGGAACATGCGGCTCACGCCGTCCACGGAGTCGACGGCGCCCTGCGCGGAGTCCTGGCTCATGGCGCAGTTCGAACAGGTGGCCTTGCTCTCCTCGGGAACGTCCTGCCGGAAGAAGTCAGGAAGGAGGTCGCGGTAGAGAAGGGGAAGGCTGTCGAGCAGGCGTGGCATGGCGACTCCGGGAAGGTGTCCACCGACGCGCCGGACTCACCGGCGCGGGCTTTCTTCCCGGAGCCTGACGAGCGGAACGACGCGTCGAGCGGCCTAGAAGTAGCAGATGGAGTCGAAGCTGCAGTAGCCCTGACGGTCTCCGCACTGACAGTGGTAGTCATCCGCACAGAGCATCGTCGGGCAGAAGGGGCCACCCGGGCCGCCGGTGCCGCCGCCCGTTCGATAGGTGTACTCGCACACGGAGTTCACGCAGGTGGCCGTCTGCGCGCTGGGACACGCGTTCGCGCACTGCCAGTCCTCGTCACAGAAGGATTGGAAGCAGATGGCCAGCGAGGACTCCGTGCTCGCGCTGTTTTCACAGAGTTCCTCGGGCTCGGAGCTGATGGGGTCGGCCGCCGCGACGGTCGCGAACGTCAGCAGCAGGGCGGCACTCCAGGCGAAGGGACGGCGGATGAGAGACATGGATGCTCCTGCGCCGACACCCCGGGCGGGAGTGCATGGGAATGTCGGGCTGTCAAAGAATACCAGGAGGCATCTGGGGTGAATGCAGGCGTGCTTGCTCGCTTGCATTCAATGGCAGACATTCTTGCCGGCCGACGTGGCACGTCGCGCGAAGATTCCGTCCCGGCTGATGCGCTGTGTGTCACGCCCACTGCGTGAGCTTCCCATGCGCTCCGTGAGGGGTCGCCTTCGTGAGTCGTGTTTCACCCGCGCAGGCAGGTCAAAAAGCGTGGCTGTAAGTGAAATGGCGCAATGACCTGATGGTACAGGTGGCGTGTCCGGTAGGCTACGCAGCCAATGCCGTGGGTCATCCCCCCGTTGACCACTCGGAGGTGTGCCATGGACGGATCCGGTCCCCTCCCGTTTCCGGATGAAGCCCAGGACGTTGACGTCATCGGACGCGTGCATGCGGCGTTGACGCATCAGTTTCCACACCTGCATCCCGTGGCGCGTCATGCCATCAGCGGGCTCGTGCGTTTCTGCGACGGGTGGCGGCGGCTGTTTCCGGCGCGGCGGCCGACCCAGGTGGTGCCCGCGCTGACGACGTGGGAGCAGTTCCTGACGACCGAGCCCCGCTCGCGCCGCATCATGGTGACGGTGCAACCGTTGGGCGTGGAAACGGACGGCGGGACGTGGGCACCGGTGCTGTTGGCGCGTGTGGCTCGCTGGTACCGCGACAGCCGCGGCGTGCGCCGGCAGAACCAGCCCCTGGACGTCTGGGTGGCGCGCCTGGGCCGTGAAGGCTCCGATGCACGCCAATGCGCCCAGGACGCGGACGTCCTCACCGCCGCCATCACGTGCGAGGACGGTGGGCTCCAGGTGGTGCGTTTGTCCCTGGACGACGCGGCGCTGACGCCTGATGCGGTGGCGGCGTTGCTGGCACGCACGCCCAGCCGCTCGCTGGCCGAGGCACGCCGGGATGGCTTGTTCCCGCAGGTGCTGGTGGACCGCGCCTCGCGAGGCGACAGCGCCTGGACGTCCCACCTGCTGACGTCGAGTGCTTGGTTCGGTGCGAGAGTGGACGCGGCGACGGGCGCCCTGGAGCTGAGCTTCGACCACCTGGTGATGGATGGCACCGCGATGGCCGAGCTCTCGCTGGCGGCCTCGGAGGGGTTGCCGCGCAGGGCGGGGCGCGCGGCGCCGGGCGAATGGCTCACCGGTCCCGAGGAGCCGTCGCCGCTGCTGCGAGTGGAGCTGCCGGAGGGGCTCGACTTCCGGAACCTCACCTGCGCGATGCTCCAGGCGGTGCAGCGGGCCGGCGAGGGCGTGTTCCCCGTCGACAATCCCACGCTGCTGGTGCCGGTGCTGCCCGCGTCGCCGCACACCGTGGCGCGGAAGTGGCGGCGCATTGGTATCGCGGTGGTGCCCTCGCGGACGCGCACAGGGCCGATGACGCCCTCTCACGTCGCGCACCTGCTGGAGCAGACGCGGCGGGGCGGCGGCGTGCTGGAGGACATCTTCACCACGTTGTACTCACCGACGCTGCCGTGGTGGATGCCCTCCCTCACCACGCACGGCTTCGCCTTCACACCCTTGCTGCGGCAGGTGCCCGCCGCCCTGGGAGGCAATGCCCTGCTGTCCAAAATCACCTTGGAGGTCGACGATGATGAAGCGCTGGCGCGGCATTCCCCGCTCTTCTTCAACACGATGCGGCCGCTGTGTGCCGTGGGGGGCGGCGTGGCCCTCTGCGTGACGGAGGTCCTCCACGCGACGCCCTCGGGCGTGCGCAAGCGCTTCTTCGCGGCGCTCGCGGGCAGTGGTGCCCTGGGCATGCGCGAGAAGCTGCTGGCCTTCCGGGATGTGCTCGTCGCGGAGGCCGTCAGCAGGGCCCGGCCGCGACGTCCGGCACTCCCTTGAATCTTCCTGGTCTTCCGTCACGAGAGCTCTCCATGGTCTCCCCCCACGACCCCGGACGCATCCGGCCGCGACCGCACCTCCAGTTCCCCTTCGACGCGAACTTCCCGCGCATCTGGCACCGCAATGGCCCTGGCACCACGCACCTGTGGAACGGGCTCAACATGCTCTTCCCCCAGGGCGAGCGGTTCTTCGTGCGCAGCGTCAACCATTACATGCCGCAGCTGGCGGACACGCCCGCGCTGCGCGCGCAGGTGAAGGCCTTCTTCGCGCAGGAAGGCAAGCACGCGCGCGAGCACCAGGACTACATCGAGCTGCTGGAGTCCCAGGGCTACGACATCCACCGCTTCATGCGGCGGTACGAGTCATTCCTCTGGGGCGTCATCGACGCGAAGCTTCCGCCGTCGCTGCGGCTGTCCATCACCGCCGCGCTGGAGCACTACACGGCGCTGATGGGCGAGAACACGCTGACGCTGGGCGTGTTCGCGGACGGCCACCCGGCGATGCGCAACCTCATCGAATGGCACGCCGCCGAGGAGATTGAGCACAAGGCGGTGGCCTTCGACGTGCTGCGGAAGGTGGCACCGGGCTATGGGCTGCGCGTGTTGGGCATGGTGCTGGCCGTGTTGTCGCTCTTCGCCCTGTGGTTCGCCGCCACGGTGACGCTGCTGCGCCAGGAGCGTGGGCTGGGGTGGACGGGGCTGCTGCGCGAGCTGTGGCGCGCTCACCGGAAGGACCCGGTGCTGTTCCAGGTGCTGGGACGGGGCTTGCGGCAGTACCTGCGCCCCTCCTTCCACCCGCTGGACAATGACAACCTGGAGTTGGCCAGGGCCCACCTGGCGACACTGGAGGCGCCGCCTCCGGAGGTCCCGGAGCGAGAAGCGGCATAGCGGCGCGAAAGCACGCCTGGTGAGGGGCATCCCGCACGGTGTTTGCTCACTGGTGGAACGTGAAGGAGGCCGCGAAGGTTGCTTGCTCCCGCGGGGCGCGAACTTCGTCGCCAGCACGGAGGTGCTCTACCAAGGCCTGCGTCACCCCGGCGTGACGTGGGCGCATGGGTTCTCCTGGAGCCTGGGGCTCGGGGTGGCCCTGGGGGACCGGTAAGTCTGTTGGCGGTGCTTCCCGCTTTGTCACGAGCGCTGCGCAGGCTCTGACGTGCGGCTGACACCTACCGTGGCTCCTGCCCGCATGTCCGGCAGGCGTCCCGGCGTGAACTCTTCACGCGCCGGGCCGACGCACGGTGATAAGGACGGCCCCGCTGTTACCCAGAGCCACGATCTCGACCCATGTCCAGCATGCACACCCTGCGTGGGGCTCCGGCCCTTTCTGACTTCAGGCTCGCCAAGCTCCTGGCCCAGTGCCGCGAGCGGGTGCCCTCCGTTTCATCCGTCTATGCGGAGTTCGTGCACCTCATCGACACTCCGGCGCCCCTCTCCGAGGCGGACCTGGCCACCCTGGGCCGCCTGCTCGACTACGGGCCCCGCGTGGCCACGGGCGCACGCACCGGCAGCCTGCTGCTCGTGCTGCCTCGGCCGGGCACCATCTCCCCCTGGTCCTCCAAGGCCACGGACATTGCCCACAACTGCGGCCTGGGCGAACGGGTGCGGCGCATGGAGCGCGGCACCGCCTTCTTCATCGCGGGCCCCAACGGGCAGGCGTTGCAGGACGCGGAGCTGGAGCGCCTGAGGCCGGTGCTGCATGACCGGATGACGCAGGCGGTGGTGGGGCGTCTCGAAGACGCGGCCATCCTGTTCGCCGGGCACACGCCCCGGCCCTTCACGACGGTGGACGTGCTGGGCGGAGGCCGCGCGGCATTGGTGACCGCCAACCGCGAGCTGGGCCTGGCCCTGGCCGACGACGAGATGGACTACCTGGTGGCGCGCTTCACCGAGCTGAAGCGCAACCCCACCGACGTCGAGCTGATGATGTTCGCGCAGGCCAACAGCGAGCACTGCCGGCACAAGATCTTCAACGCGAGCTGGACCATCGATGGCAAGCCGCAGGAGCGCTCGCTCTTCCAGGCCATCAAGAACACCTACGTCCAGCACAAGGAAGGCGTGCTCGGCGCGTACAAGGACAACGCGGCCGTCATCGAAGGCTTCGAGGTGGACCGCTTCTTCCCGTCCCCCGAATCCGGTGAGTGGGGCTCCGTGCGCGAGCCGGCCCACATCATGATCAAGGTGGAGACGCACAACCACCCGACGGCCATCTCCCCGTACCCGGGCGCCGCCACCGGCGCGGGCGGCGAGATTCGCGATGAGGGGGCCACCGGCCGTGGCGCCCGGCCCAAGGCGGGCCTCACCGGCTTCAGCGTGAGCCACCTGCGCATCCCCGGCTTCGAGCAGCCCTGGGAGCAGCCTTACGGCAAGCCGGACCGCATCGTCTCCGCGCTGGACATCATGGTGGACGGCCCCCTGGGCGGCGCGGCCTTCAACAACGAGTTCGGCCGGCCGAACCTCACGGGCTACTTCCGCAGCTACGAGGTGCAGGTCCCCACGCCCGGTGGCGTGGAGGTGCGCGGCTACCACAAGCCCATCATGATTGCCGGTGGCCTGGGCAACATCCGCGCGCCGCACGTGCAGAAGGGGCGCCTGCAGCCGGGCGACAAGCTCATCGTCCTGGGCGGGCCCGCGATGCTCATCGGCCTGGGCGGTGGCGCGGCGTCCTCCATGGCGCAGGGCGCGAGCGCGGCGGACCTCGACTTCGCCTCGGTGCAGCGGGACAACGCGGAGATGGAGCGTCGCTGCCAGGAGGTCATCGACAGCTGCTGGGCGCTGGGCGACAAGAACCCCATCCGCTCCATTCACGACGTGGGCGCCGGTGGTCTGTCCAACGCGGTGCCGGAGCTGGCCCACGACAACGACCTGGGCGGACGCCTGGAGCTGCGCGCGGTGCCCAACGCCGAGCCGGGCATGTCGCCGGTGGAGATCTGGTGCAACGAGGCGCAGGAGCGCTACGTGCTGGGCGTGGCGCCGGAGGACCTGGCCCGCTTCGCCGCCCTGTGCGAGCGGGAGCGCGCGCCCTTCTCCGTGCTGGGTGACGCCACCGCCGAGCAGACCCTGAAGCTGGGGGACACGCAGTTCGGCAACGCGCCCATCGACCTGCCCATGGACGTGCTGTTCGGCAAGGCGCCGCGCATGCACCGCGACGTGACGTCGCGCCCGGTGTCGTTCGCGCCGCTGACGCTGGATGGCTCACTGGCGGTGCTGGCGGAGCGCGTGTTGAGCCACCCCACGGTGGCGGACAAGAGCTTCCTCATCACCATTGGCGACCGCACTGTGTCCGGGCTCAGCAACCGGGACCAGATGGTGGGCCCCTGGCAGGTGCCGGTGGCGGACTGCGCGGTGACGCTGTCCACCGTGACGAGCACCACCGGTGAGGCCATGGCCATGGGCGAGCGCACGCCGCTGGCCCTCATCGACGCGGCGGCCTCGGCGCGCATGGCGGTGGGCGAGGCGCTCACCAACATCGCCGCGGCCCGCATCGGCAAGCTGTCCGACGTGAAGCTGTCCGCCAACTGGATGGCCGCGGCGGGCAGCCCGGGCGAGGACGCCAGCCTCTACGCCGCTGTCCACGCGGTGGGCATGGAGCTGTGCCCCGCGCTGGGCCTCACCATCCCCGTGGGCAAGGACTCCATGTCCATGCGGACCGTCTGGGAGGAGGGCGGTGCCCGCAAGGCCGTGACGGCGCCGGTGTCGCTCATCATCTCCGCGTTCGCGCCGGTGTTGGACGTGCGCAAGTCCCTGACGCCGCAACTGGTGGACGTGGCGGACGACACGCGGCTGCTCTTCATCGACCTGGCGCGCGGGAAGCAGCGGCTGGGCGGCTCCGTGGTGGCGCACGTCAACGGGCAGGTGGGGCCGGAGAGCCCGGACGTGGAAGACCCGGCGCTGCTGCGTGGCTTCTTCGCCGCGGTGCAGGCGCTCAGCGAGTGCGGCTCGCTGTTGGCGTACCACGACCGCTCCGACGGCGGCCTGTGGGCCACGCTGTGCGAGATGGCCTTCGCGGGCCGTTGCGGCCTGGACGTGGACCTGGCGCCGCTGGGTGGCGACGTGACGGCGGCCCTCTTCAATGAGGAACTGGGCGCGGTGGTGCAGGTGCGCGCATCGGACGTGGCGCGCGTGCGCGAGGTGCTGGCGCAGCACGGCCTGTCACGGGAGGTCCACGAACTGGGCCGCCCGGTGACGGCGTTGCAGGTGCGCGTGCGCCACGGCGGCGACACGTTGCTGTCTGCGGACACGTTGGCCCTGCGCCGCACGTGGTCCCGCGTCAGCCATGAGATGCAGAAGCTGCGCGACAACCCGACCTGTGCGGACCAGGAGTCCGCCGCGAGGAGTGACGCGTCGGACCCGGGCCTGTCGCCGAAGCTGACCTTTGACCCGGCCCAGGACGTGGCCGCGCCCTTCATCGCGAAGGGGGCCCGTCCTCGCGTGGCCGTGCTGCGGGAGCAGGGCGTCAACAGCCAGCAGGAGATGGCCGCGGCCTTCACGCGGGCGGGCTTCGCCGCGGTGGATGTCCACATGAGCGACATCCTGTCGGGGCGGGTGTCGCTCGAAGGCTTCAAGGGCGTGCTGGCGTGCGGCGGCTTCTCCTACGGCGACGTGCTGGGCGCGGGCGGCGGGTGGGCGAAGTCCATCCTCTTCAACCCGCGAGCGCGGGACGCCTTCGCCGCCTTCTTCGCGCGGCCGGACAGCTTTGGCCTGGGCGTGTGCAACGGCTGCCAGATGATGTCGCAGCTCAAGGACATCATCCCGGGCGCGGAGCACTTCCCCCGCTTCGTGCGCAACGCCTCCGAGCAGTACGAGGCGCGCCTGTCCCTGGTGGAGGTGTCGAAGACGCCGTCGCTCTTCTACCAGGGCATGGAAGGCAGCCGAATGCTCATCGTCACCTCGCACGGCGAGGGCCGCGCGGAGTTCCCCAGCGCGGAGGACGCCGCCCACGTCAACGGGCAGGGGCTGGTGACGACGCGCTGGGTGGACAACCACGGGCGCGTGGCGGAGACGTATCCCGCCAACCCCAATGGTTCGCCCCACGGCATCGCCGGTCTGACGACGCGGGATGGGCGCTTCACCATCACCATGCCGCATCCGGAGCGCGTGCACCGCTCCGTGCAGCACTCGTGGCGGCCTCGCGAGTGGGGCGACGACGGCCCCTGGATGCGCATGTTCCGCAACGCCCGCGTCTGGTTGGGCTGAGCGCCGGGCATACGGTTGAAATGAGACCTCCTGGCTTTCAGGGGCACCCCTTTAAACATCGTGCTTGACGTAATCGACGGTGCCGGCAGCGAGGACGCGTGATGTCGCGACCTGCCGGCGCACCTCGTTCCCGGGCGCGTAGCCTTTCTTCTTCTTTGGCTTCGGTCCGCGAGGATGCTTGAGGAGCATTGCCGGGTCGACGTGCTCCTCGTAGATGGCGCGCCCGTTGCGGCCCACCTCCATCCGCTGCCGCACCAGCTCGACGTAGGGCGCGACGATGCTCGCCGATACGTGCCGGACTCCGGCTCGGCTGCGCGGCATGGAGTCGGTGGTCCCCTCTTGGGCCGGTTTTGCTCCGGCGGCCTTGGCCTCCGGCTCGCTCGTGGCGCTCGCCTCGGTAGTTTCGTCATTGGCCGGTTTTGACTTGCCCCACCGGTGCGGTGGGCGGATGCCCACGCCCGCGGCCTTCAGGTAGCCACTGGCCGTCTCTCGGCGAACCCTCGTCGCGTCCTCGATGCGTCGCAGACTCCAACCCAACCGCCCTAGCACGGTGATCACGGCGGTTGAGGAGAGTAGCCGCAGTAGGCGAACCAAGCGGCTGCATCCTGCGGCCGCACGGTCGAGAGCGCCTTGCGCATGGCCTGCAGGAGGGCCGCGTGGGTTCGCGCGCCGATGGCCCGCAGGCGCGTCTTCACCTTCAGCCAGCACGACTCAATGGGGTTGAGGTCAGGGCTGTAGGGCGGCAGGAAGAGGAGATGGGCCTTGCGGCTGCGAACGAGCGTTTCGACTGCGGGATGGTGATGGGCGCTGAGGTTGTCCAAGACAACGACGTCGCCGGGCTTGAGGACGGGAAGTAGCCCCTCTCGGACGTAGGTCTCGAAGCGTTCGCGATTGGTGGCCCCCTCGAAGGTTAGCACGGGCCCCACCCCCTGGAGCGTCAGGTCCCCAATCATCGTGAGGACCTGTCGACGCCCCATGGGCACGTAGCCACGTGCTCGACTCCCTCGGTGAGCACGTGCATAGCGGCGAGTCATCGTGAGGGTGGCGGCGGTCTCATCGATGAAGTGGAGATGCGAAGGCTTCAGCTCGGAGGTCTTATCCAGGTACCGCCTTCGCGCCTGGCGACTCTTCGCCAGCCGCCGCTCGGAGGCGAGGAGTGACTTTTTTTCTACGCCGGCAAAGCTCTCCTGAGCTCCCGCTCAATCGCTGCGAGGTAGGCGTTCGGATTGGCCCGGAATCGACGGCCCAAGACTCGCGCGTGTTGCCGTCTTCGAAGGGAGGCACGCAGATTCCTCCACGCAATGATGTCTTTGGGGGCCAGTTCCGCGCCGACAGTGGGGGCAAGTCGGGTCGCCACTGCGGCGACGACTCGCACCTGTCCGCGCACCACCAGGCCCTCACTTCCGCGGCGCCGGCCCGAGGCCCGGCGCTCGTGGTAGCGGCAACTGCCAAACAGGTGCTCCAAGTCATTGTCCGTGCGAGGCAGGCCGGGTACATCGTAGCAATGGAAGAGGCCGGGCCAATAGCGACGCGTTTCCAGGAGGAAATGCGCCAGCGCCGCGCGGTGGGGGGAGTGGGTGCGTCGCATGGCATGCGCCAGTGCGCCGACAAGGCCGGCCATGCGCCTTTTGACGTGACAGCCTTTCTGGCCGGAGGCATTGGTGAGGATTTCGGCGACACGCTCTACCCACCGGTAGGCCACCTTCAGTGGTGGCCATATCCTCGCCGTCTGCATCAGGCCGCGCCTCAATAGCAGGCGCAGTCGCTTCAGTTCTCTGGTGCGCGCCCCCCTTTTTCTGCCCGGCGGAGACTCGCTTCAATCGCTCGCAGTCGCCGGTGCAACTCCAAACCGGAGGGCTTCAGGGGCGGGCGCCTGTCGTCCGTCAAGGCGCTGCGCACCGCGGCGCAGTAGCCGCGGACGGCCTGTGCTTGGGCGTCCTGGCGCCCTTCGACGGCGCGCTCGATAACCCGCACTCCTCGCACATGACTCTTCAGCAACTTCTTGGCGTGCCGGTCCGCGTCGTAGAGGGGGCGGGCCGCCTCACGCAGGTAGTGGAAGTGGCAGAGTTGGTGAGGCACCCCAGGCAGCGCCGAGGCCACCGCGTTGCGGATGGAGCGCTGGCCATCCGAGACGACTCCGGCAATGGGCACCGCCAGCGCCGCTTTCACCTCCAGAAGCAGCGGGGCCAACTCCGCCTCACCACTGCCCAGCAAGCTACGGGCTGCCAGCACCTCGCCGGAGAGGCAGTCGCGCACCACCCACAACACCTCATGGCCCACCTCGGGCTGCAAGCCGTCCATGGCCAGCACCACCCGGCCCTGTTGACGTGTCACCTGCTGCAGTCGCCGGCTGTCTGTCATTCGCAGTGCCAGCAGCTCATCGTACCGGTCGAGTTGGTTGGTGACACTGCGCTCGGAAATGGAGACGCCCCGTGCGCGAAGGACTGCATGGATTTCCGGGACGCTGCGATGCTCGTGGTAGCGCAGTGCCCCAATCAGGGCGATGACGTCCAGGCCGAACTCATGGTCCGGCAGCGCCCACCGGCCCTCTTCTTCGGCACGCACGGGCTTCAAGTACAACGGGCAACCCTTCCGGTGGCACACTCGCACCTGCACCTTGAGGGCGACCACTGCCTCCAGCGTCACCACGTTCCGCCGTGCCCGGTAGTCCGCTGGGGCGGGCCCTCCGCACGCGGAGCACCGCCGTCGATGGTTCTCCAACCCCGCCTGCCTGCTCGCCGGTGGGTGGGCAGTCGTGCGTCCCATGGTGCCACCTCCCTATGGAAGCAACACCGAGGAGGGCAGGAGGTATTTGCCGGCGTAGTTTTTTTAGGATGTCGCGCTCCTCGCGCAGCACCCGCACCTCGCGCCGCAGCCGCTCGAGTTCGGCTCGCTCCTCCGAGGCGGCACTGCTCGCCCTGGGTGCTGGCCTGCTCTCGCCGTTGCTGCTGGGGGCGCCACTGCAGCTCTCCTCCAACTGCTTCTTCCAGTTGCGGATGCTCTGCTCGGTGCAACCGAATTCTCTTGCGAGACTCTTGCCGGACCGGCCGGCCTTCAGCAGCTCGACGACCCGCTCACGGAACTCCGGCGGGTATGGGGGGCGTGACTTCGGCATCGTGGAACCCTTTTCGCACAGCGGGGGGGACTCCACGAAACCGGGGCAACTTCACATCTCAATCCGAAGGTGGGACGCGACGGGTGCCTGCCCGGCCAGCGCCGGGTGGTGCTCACGCCAGACAACAACAAGAAGCGATACCTAGCCGGCGCCCTGGACTCGAAGACGGGCCGCCTCACCTGGGTGGACGGCAAGTCGAAGGCCAGCTCACTCTTCATCCAACTGCTTTGGCGCATCGCCGGTGAGTACCGCGGCGCCCCACGAATCCACCTCATCCTGGACAACGCCTCCATCCACAGCAGCCAGAAGACGAGAAAGGCGCTCGAGCAACTCGGTGGCCGGGGTTGTCCTCCACTTCCTGCCGCCTTACTGCCCGGACGCCAATCGCATTGAGCGCGCTTGGCTGGACCTCCACGCCAACGTCACTCGCAACCATCGCTGCCGCACCCTCCTGAAGCTCATGCGGCGCGTTCATGCCTACCTGCACGCTCGTAACGCCCAGCGGCGTGCCAGTCCTATCCTCCGCAAGGTCCATCTGCGGCGTGCCGCCTGAGCGCGTGCGAGATTCATGATCGGGCGTTTAGGGCGATGACCCGCTGCTTCTTCTCGTCGCTCAAGACGTTGCCCATCCCCCGGTGGGTGACCACTGAGGGGCAGCAGCCGTCTCCTACCTCGCTGCACCAGTCCGCACGTACTCTCACCCTCAACGGGCCACCATCTGGCTCGTTCGCTGGGCGAATTGGTTAATCATAAAGACGCCGGGAAATCGATAACATTACAGGTCTATTTCCCGGAAGGAAAAGCCGGGGACCGCACTCCGGCAGTCCTCCTGTTGAAGTGTCATTTAGGGAACAGGAACCGGGTTGTAGGTATACATAGAGACGCTGAGGCGGGTTCGATCATTACATAGGGATTTCCATGTCAGGTTGAAGTTCAGGAATGGCATTCGGCGGGCCTTCAGGGGTTGTTATTGCCATGGGAAATGGGTATTTCACGGATTGGGACGGGGTAGTGCGACGGGGTAGCGATTCAAGCTGATGTGCGTACGAACGGCCTCCCGGGCCGTGTGGGTCTGGCCATGAGCGTCGAGGAGCATCCAGGGCGTTATTCCGGCGCTCCCCGGTCTGAGAAGGCCGAGGAGCTTGCGCGCTTTTATGCGGAGCATCGGACATGGAGCTACCAGTTGGCCCGCCAATTCGGCGGTGGTGTGTTCGACGAGGAGGATCTCGTCTCCGAACTCTGGACGCGTGTCGCCCAACACCTCTCGTGGTGGGCCTATGAGCCGACAGTCGCGCGCGCCTGGATGAGCGCCACCTTAAAAAATCTGGTCGTAGATCTGAGTCGGCTGCGTCGCCGGGAGGAGGAGATCAAGAAGGCAGAGCTCTTCTACGCCGTTGGCACTGACGAGCTGGCGCAGGATGAGTACCGGGAGGCGGCCGCCCGTGTGCTCGACCAGCTCTCGCCAGAAGAGCTGGAGCTACTCCTAGATGACGGCCGGACGTCGTCAAGCTCGCCACCCCTAGAGCCGCGAAAGGCGAACGCCCGACGGGTAAGGCGCCACCGGCTCCGTCGGAAGCTACGTGAGGCTTTGGATGGGGTCGGGTTGCCGCGTTCCGAGGATGAGGGGCGCAATGGACATTGAGGCCACTGAACTGCTCATCCTCATGAAGCAACTGGCCAAGCTAGGGGTGCACGAGGGGCTGCTACCGGTCAGTTTGTTGTTGATCTATCGCCGGCTGCCCGCTGTCGTGCAGGCGGCCATCATCAAACGCTGTGGGTTGACCTCCCTTGCATTTGGCGTGATAGGGTTCGTGGCAACGAGTCTGTTTCCGGAATTACAAGCCCTTGGCTCGACTTGTGGGATCGGGGGGGGGATGGTCCTCGGTGCCGTCGTCGAGCGGCTTTGGGAGCCGCTTCACTTCCGTTTGGGCTTGACGGAGACGGATCGGCTTGAGAGGCGGGGCGTGATTACGGCCAAGCGAGCAAAGGAGATCCGGTCTCGTCTAGTGGAAAAGCACTTTGAGGAAGAGGAGCCTGTCCGCGTAGATGCGGGTCCTCTGGTCCTGCGGCAACAACTCCCTCCTTCGCTCCAGAACAACGGCAGCCAGATCATGCCTGACGGGCACAAGTTGCCCAGAAGTTCGGGAATCAACTGATTTTCAGATGCTATTTTCCACCTCCATGTAACAGGAGCGGATTGTGCAGCACGCCCAGTTGGACGGACATCAGCAATCCATCGTCGGCGCTCCCCTGAGCGCCAGACTCATCGTGGAGGCCGGCCCTGGCTGCGGGAAGACCCGGGTGGCCTGCGCGCGTGTTGCCGGGTTGTTGAGCAAGGGGGAGGTGCCAGACCGCATCCTCCTGCTGAGCTTCACCCGGACCGCCGTGCACGAGATGCGCAACCGCATCGCCCAGATCGTGGGGGCCGGTGTCAACGCACTGCGCGGCGTGGAGATCCGGACGATCGACTCCTTCGCCTGGCGTATTACCGCAGGTGTCCAGGAGGTCACGATCAACTCCTATGAGGACAGCATCCAGGCCGCGTGCTCTGCCCTCGCGCATCCGGATGACGAACTCCGCAGCTACCTCAACCGATTCAACCACGTCCTGGTGGATGAGGCCCAGGACTTGGTGGGCCCTCGCGCGGCACTCATCCTCACGTTCCTCAACGCCCTGCGGCAGGAGGCGGGCTGGACGGTGTTCCTGGATCCTGCGCAGTCCATCTACGGCTGGTCCAACGATTCCGGTGAAAGCGGCCCAGGCGAGGGATTTTTCTCCAAACTCGACCAGCTTAAGGGCGTCGTCCAGCGCATACCGCTGACCCGCATCTATCGGACTGATCGTCCTCAGCTCATCGAGCTGCTCTCGAAGACCCGGTCCATCGCTCTCGATGTTCCTTCGGGCAGTCGCCTCGAGCAGATGCAGGCCGAGCTCGAGAGCCGCGCGGCACCCGAGCAGCACAACCCCAGCGACATGGTCGACCTGGTCAAATCGCTTGGTCGGGAAGCAGATGATTCGTTGCTGCTCTTCCGCTGGCGGGTGGACGCCCTCATGGCGGCGTCCTACCTCACCGGCGCAGGCATCGCGTACCGGCTGCGCCTGGGCGGAATGCCTCGGGTCGCAGCGCCGTGGATCGCGCTGGTCGCCAATGCGCTCGCCCGCGCACGGGCCCGGATGTCGGGCGTGAGCCACGAGGAGTTCGACCGGGCCTGGGCTTCCGAGTGCATGCCGCGATGGTTGGCTTCAGGCTGGACGGCGGACTCGGCCTGGGAGTTGCTGAGGCGGATCGGGCCCTCGGGAAAGCTCTACGTGGACTTCAACATGGTGGCGGACCGGCTCGCGGTGGCCGTCCTCCCGGATGAGGCGTTCGTCAAGGACATCGGACCTGGTGGCCCCATCATCGGCACCGTCCATGGCTCCAAGGGGCGTGAGGCACGCCATGTGTTCTTCTGTCTCCCCCCCAGGCCCCGCGATTGCGAGAGCGACAGCGAGGCCGATGAGGAGGCGCGTGTCCTCTATGTCGCGGTGAGCCGGGCGACCCAACAGGTCCGCGTCCTGCGTGGTGCCGAGCTGGGGCGCGCCTACCATGAGCACCGCCCCTGGAGAAACGTCCACAGTGGGCTTCAGGTCGAGCTCGGGCGCGAGGGGGATGTTGATCCGGTGTGGCCCCTCTGCATGGAGGATGGCGAGGAGGCAGAGGCGCAACAGGGAGCGTTGGCCAACTTTGATGGACAGGTCCGCACCGCCCATATCCAAACGGAGGGCCGCGGCAGTTGGACTCGTCGCATCATCCTGGACGGGGAGGAGCGCAAATTGCTCGGTACCCTTAGCAAGAGATGTCTTGAGGAACTCGGGGGGATCATGAAACTGCAGCGTGCTCGAGGAGCCCCGCTCCGGGTCGGTTTCCTCTCGTGGATCGATGTCACGACGGTCGCGATGCACGCGGACGACTCTCGCCTCTCCAGACTCGGATTCCCCTGGAACGAGACCCGCCTGTGGCTCGCGCCCGTGATCGCGGGAATGGGCTACATCAAGAAGTATTGGTGACGACATGAACCGCCTGGAACAGTATCTGGCCGCCGTCGAAGCCGATCTGGTGGGCCCGGCGTGTGAACCCGATGAGCGCCTTGAGAAGGCGCGACCCTCCGACCGTTATCTGACGGGCATCCTCTTCCCGGAGCAGACGGAGGATCTCAGCGCCGAGACCTCTGCCGAGGAGGACGACGACCGGGACGAGACCACGGATGATGATCTTGGGCTCGACATCCCCGTGGCAATGAATGCCATGCGGCGGCCGGCATCCCTAGGGATCTCGTTCTGCATTCGCGGCAATCGCATCCGCCTGGAGGCCACCGCCGCACGCTACGTGAGGCGTTGGCTCTTGGCGGGGCAGGTTGTCCGCGAGGATCAGGGGCGGAGCAAGGAGTGCTGGATACGAGAGCCGCTGTCCTTCTCCCGGGACCTTGAGCTTCAAGAGGGGCTGTCTCAGGTGGAGGCAATCACGGGGCTGTGCTGGTGGGTACGGGTGCTCGGGCTCGGGTCCAACGTCCACCAAGTCACGGTGGTGCTGCAAAACACCCATGAATCGGTCGGGGGCCGGGTCGAGATGGAGGAGATGTCCTTCTTCCAGACCCGGTTCGAGGCGCGGGCCGGTTCGGGGGCGGAATTGTTGCCCCGTCATCCGTCGCGCCGCTGGCTCGATGACGACGGGCGCGCCAGCGCCCTCATCTACCGGAAGATGGAGGAATGGGCGGTGGGCCATACCTGCGCTGCCACCTGGGGAGAGGACGAGAGGGGCCGGTTCGTCGCCGCCACCTGGCTCCCCAGACAGCACGTGCCCTCCACGAGCGCAGATGGACACGAGCGCTTCGCCCGGGTCTCGACTGCGGTCACCGGAAGCTCTAGCGGAGCCTTTCAAGCCGAGGCACTTGCCTCTGCGGACCCGGAGCGGCTCCAGGCTCTGCTCTCGGTCGTGCCGCGCGCCTACCGCGAGTGGATCCAGGAGCAAAGAGAGCGCCTGGGGGAACTCTCTCTGGAGGAGGAGACGCAGGCCCAGGTGCACCTGACACGCGCGGATGAGATCGCGGGCCGGATCAAAGCGGGCATCGCCTGCCTCGATGAGGATGACAATGCGCGGCGCGCCTTCCAACTCGCCCACCGAGCCATGCTCATTCAACGGCGCTGGGGGAGTTCCAATCCGAAGCTGGCGCTTGAGTGGCGTCCCTTCCAGCTGGCCTTCCAACTGCTGGGAATCCCCGGGCTGGTGCATCCCGCCGCGGAGGATGGAGCACCTTCCCGCGAGCGACAGATCATGGACCTGCTGTGGTTCCCGACGGGCGGCGGAAAGACGGAGGCCTACCTGGGGCTCATCGCATTCCTGCTCCTCTTCCGGAGGCTGCGGGAGGGAGGCGAGCCGGATCGTGGCGCGGGGGTGGCGGCCATCATGCGCTATACCCTCCGGCTTCTGACGGTGCAGCAGTTCGAGCGCGCCTCGCGGATGGTTCTCGCATGCGAGCACCTGCGGCGCGAGGCTCATCGCGGGGGAGACGCCTCCCTGGGGGAGACGCCTTTCTCGATCGGGCTGTGGGTGGGAGGGGATGCCACGCCCAACCTGATCCAGACCGCACGAGAAAGTGAGTACGAGGCCAGGAAGGCCCGGCAGCTGACTCGCTGCCCCGCATGCCAGAATCCCGGGCTCGTCTGGGATTCACGCAGACAAGGGGACTACATCGTCGAATGCCGTGCAACTGGGTGCCCCCTCTCGGGCGCTCCGCTTCCCGTCCACACGATCGACGAGGTGATTTATCAACAGAGCCCCTCGCTGCTGATCGGAACTGTGGACAAGTTCGCGCAGATCGTCCGGAAGCAGCAGACGAGGCAGCTGTTCAGCGCGGCGAGTATTCCGCCCGAGCTGATCCTCCAGGACGAACTCCACCTCATTTCGGGCCCGCTCGGGACGGTGGTCGGGCTCTACGAAGCGGCCATCGATCAAATCTGCAGCCGGGACGGTATTCCTCCTAAAGTCGTGGGCAGCACTGCGACAATTCGCCGAGCGGAGGAGCAGGTGCGCGGACTCTTTAACCGGGAGGTCTCCCAATTCCCGCCTCCCGCCATTGACTGGGATGACTCCTGCTTCGCCGTACGGGACACGAAGGCCGCTGGACGCCTTTATGTCGGGGTGTCCACGGCGGGGCGCAGCCCTAAGTTCAGCCTGCAGGCTGTCTGCGCGGCACTGCTGCAACGGGCCGCGCCAGAAGAAGGCATCTTCCCGACCGACGCGGAGCGGGACCCCTACTGGACGCTGCTCGCGTATTTCAACTCGATGCGCGAACTGGGCGGCGCCCATGTGATGATGCTCGACGACGTCAATGACAGCATGACGGTCTACGCGCGCTCTCACGGTTGCAATACCCGTGAACGCATCGAGGAGCCGCTGGAGTTGACGAGCCGCGTCCCCTCGTCGGAGATTCCCGACACTCTCGCACGCCTTGAGAAGAGCCTGCCCCGGCAGGATGTCAGCGTGGTGCTCGCCACGAACATGATCTCAGTCGGTGTCGACATCCCACGATTGGGGCTGATGGTTATCAACGGCCAACCCAAGAGCATGGCCGAGTACATCCAGGCGAGTTCGCGTGTGGGCCGTGGCAATATTCCCGGGCTGATCGTCACCGTGTACAACGCGGGGCGGGCCCGGGATCGCTCTCACTACGAGGCGTTCCGTACGTGGCACCAGTCGCTGTATCGGGAGGTGGAGGCGACCTCGGTCACTCCCTTCGCGCCTCGCGCCCGGGACAAGGCGCTTCATGCAGCGCTGGTGGCCCTCGCACGGCACTTGGTGCCTGGCATGGGGAATGACGCCGAGCTGACCGCTGAGCGCCGCGAGGAACTGGAGCCGTACGCCCAGGCGCTCTACGAGCGGGCAGATGCCTGCGATCCGTACGAGGCGGAGGAGACTTGGGAGCATCTCGTGACGTTGCTGGACATGTGGGAAGGCCGCGGGCCCTTGGGTGACTACTGGAATGATTACAAGCCGGCACAGAGCCTGCTCGTGTCCGCGGAGAAGGTCGCGGAGGTCCGCGCGACGAGCGGGAATTGGAACCACGCCGCTCTCGCGACTCCCAATTCGATGCGTGAGGTGGAGCCGAGCGTTCGGTTCCGACTGGTCTCCGGTCTCGCGCGCACACCCACGGGGAATGAAGATGCCAACACCTAGGAAAAGTAACCGTGGCCCGCGCCGGCCCATGAGGCGCGCTTCGGGGCAGGGCCCTACAGGTCCCCAGGTCCCGCAGGGCCCCCGGATCATCGGCAGCGTCCGACGCAGTCACGTGGCGAGTACCTTCGGGCCCGGAGCCGTGGTGGACTTCCGGGCGCCGGCTTCTGGCGCGCCACTCTCGGGCCTCGTCACGGGCCTAGAGGAATGGGATAGGGCCGCTCCGAACGGTCGCACAGGTTTGCTGCACTTCCAGAGAACGTACGAGCCCCGGCTGCAGCGCCTCCTCCGTGTGGGCGGGTTCCGGCTTCCTCCCGTCAAGGAGGCCGCAGACGAGTCGTGGACGGACGTGCTCCCGGTGGTGCGGTTTCCCCACTGGCTGATGTGTCCGATCTGCGAGCGCTTGGCCCCCGCCTACGAGTTTTCCTTCGACCCGAACATGCCCGAGCGTCGCTGCGCCAGTTGCTCCCGGGACGCATCTACCACCTATGCTGTCCCGGTCCGCTTCATCGTCGCCTGTGAGAATGGGCACCTGGACGAGTTCCCCTGGACGAGGTGGATAGACTGTAAGTGCGCTTCGCCGCGGCTGGTCCTGAAGACGACGGGGGCGGGTCTCGCTGGCAAGCTCGTGCAATGCATGAATACCGACTGCTCAGGCTCGCCGCGCTCCCTTGAGGGGGCCTTCGGGAAGAGGGCCCTGTCTACACGGGGAATGTGGTGCGCAGGCAAGAGGCCCTGGCTCCCGACTGCGCCGGAGCGGGGTTGCACAATGGCCCCGCAGGTCGTCCAGCGCGGCGCGTCCAGCGTGTACTACTCTGCCATCGAGTCCTCGCTCGACATTCCCCCGTTCTCCCCGAACCTCTCCCAGGTCATCGGCCCCTATGCCGAAGATGTGATGAAGTGCTCCCCGGAGGAATGGCCCGCTTTCATTCGCATCAATCGACTGGAGGAGAAGTCGGGGACGAGCAAGGAGGAACTCCTGCGCACCTTCGAGGAATGGCGCCAGTGGCACGAGGGCAAAGAGGCCGATGCTCCGCTGGAGTGGGCGGAGTACCGGCAGCTCAATCTGTCTGCGCAGGAGCCGGTCGACAAGGGTGAGTTCCAGACGAGACCGGAGCCCGTCCCACAGGAACTCGAGCCTTATATAGACTCCGTTGTCCTGGCACGGCGCCTGCGCGAGGTCCGTGCGCTCGTGGGCTTCAACCGGATCAAGCCGTCCTCGGGACCATTCCGGTCTGATAACAACAGCCGATTGGGATGCATCTCCGTGCAGCCCCCGAAGTGGCTTCCGGCAGTCGAGCTGCGAGGGGAGGGCATCTTCATCCGCTTCTCGGAGAATGCGCTAGAAGCCTGGGAGGGCGAGAAGGTGCGCGCGCGCGCGGGCTGGTTGGCGTCTCGCCGGACAAACCCACACGCGGAGCCCGCCGATGAGGCATTGAGGACGGGGCCGAGGTTCCTCCTGCTGCACTCGTTTGCGCACGCGCTGATGCGTCAGCTCTCCCTCACCTGTGGCTACAGCAGCGCGGCGCTACGCGAGCGCCTCTACGTCGGTAATGATCCGTATGACATGTGCGGCGTATTGATTCACACCGGAAGCGCCGACTCGGAGGGTACCCTTGGAGGACTGGTGCGACAGGGAAAGCAGGCGTTCCTTGAGAACACCATCCGGGAGATGTTGGTCTCCATGGCTTGGTGCTCCTCGGACCCGCTCTGCATCACGTGCGCAGTGACCTTGTCCTCGCCCGACAATCTCTCCGCTTGCCACGCGTGCCTCCTGGTACCGGAGACGTCGTGCCAGCATTTTAACTTGTTACTCGATCGCGCGATGCTTGTCGGCACGCCTGAGGACCCTACGGTTGGTTATTTCAATCCTCTTCTCGCAAAGAGTTCATGATGTGTTCGTGACGTCGCCGAGCCATGCGCTTCCCGAGGGCCACATCAGATATCGCTTCATTGAGGTGCTGGTGGGCGACGCACCTGCGCCGCCCGGGCCTCGGCGTAGTGCATCCGCTCGTCATGGCTTTCAATGTAGGTGACGGCCTCGTGAACAGGTCGTGCATCGCCCACCACCACGTCGCGCTTGTCCGATGCGTGCAACTGATTGGCAATGCGCCAGACGGTTCCCGTCTGGGTGAGCAGCGCAAGCTCCCCCACCGCATGCGAGACGTCCTCGAAGCTGCTGCGGCCGTAGGGCCGCCGGTGCAGGACCCGCGCGCCGGCCTACGCCTCGCGCGAGGTACCCCCTTTGAGCCTCGCCCGCTTCCGTGGACACCCCCGATGTGATGGAAGGGTGTTCGATGTCGGAGCGCGAGAAGAAGAGACGGCAGCGACGTAGCTTCACCCCGGAGTTCAAGTCCGGAGCGGTGAAGTTGGTGCTTGAGGAGGGCAAGTCCGTCGCGGAGGTGGCGCGGGACTTGGACCTGACGGAGACGGCCTTCCGTAAATGGGTAGAGCAGGCCCGGACGGACCGGGGCCAGGGCAAGCCGGGTGCTCTCACCAGCGAGGAGCGGGCGGAACTCTCCCAGCTGCGCAAACGCGTGCGGCAGCTGGAAATGGAGAAGGAGCTACTAAAAAACGCGGCGGCCTTCTTCGCGAAGGAGATGAAGTGAAGTTCCGCTTCATCCACGTGGAGAAGGCCTCCCTGTCAGTCGCATTCCTGTGCCGCCAGTTGGGCGTCTCCCGCTCCGGCTACTACGCCTGGGCGAAGCGGCCCGAGTCCCAGCGCCGACAGCGCGACCGCGAGCTGTCCGTGGAAGTGGCGGCCATTCACCAGCAAAGCCGAGGTACCTACGGCAGCCCCCGTGTCCATGCCGAACTGCGCGCTCGGGGCGCCCGAGTCTCCGCGAAGCGTGTGGCGCGTCTCATGAGGCAGGAGGGCCTGGCGGCCCGCCGGAGGCGCCCCTTCGTGCGGACCACCGACAGCAGCCACGCCCATCCGGTTGCCCCCAACGTGGTGGCCCGGGACTTCCTTCCCCGCTGTTGCTGAGCGAAGTGGTTGATGGAGATCGCGGTCGCGACGAGCGCGCTGGTTGCCGGGAAGGGATGTTGCAGGCCGCGCGGAGTCCAGCAGCGAGCCGGATTCTGGCGCGCCACGCTGCGTGAGGTAGTCCGCGGGGCTCTGAGAGGACGGGGCGCGGCGGTGTTCGCCAGCTCGCGTGCGAGAAAGGTGACCTGGAGCGTGCGCCAACACGCTCACAGGTCGAGCGCCCCGCTCGACGTGTGAGAGAGAAGCGAGGCACCCAAGGAGTCGTACGGACGCGCGTCGGCGTCAAGTCCTGGGCGGCACAGATGCCGTCCGTGTCGGCGGTACGCCCGGCGAGCTGCGCCGCTTGCGGCGCGGCGAGCCGCCCTGTGGGAGCGCCTCTGGGGCTTCATGGGCATGGCAGCCGGAGCCGCCAGGTGCGCGGGCCGCTGGACGCTGGCGCGTCGCCCGTGCTCGTAGAGCTGCGCGTGCGACGCTACCGCTGCCGTGCGTGCGGCGTGTCGCAGACGGTAGTGCCCGCGGAGGTGCTGGGCAGGAAGCTGTATTCGCTCGCGGCCATCGCCTGGGCGCTCGCCCTGTGGGGCCTCGAGTCGCTGCCGGCGGCGGCGGTGCGCAGGCGCGTGAGTCCGTGGGACGTGGTGGGGCCAGGGAGCGCTGGGCGCTGGGATGCCCTCTGCCGCTGGGCCGGGGAGGCCAGGCGCGGGACGCTCCTGTGCTGCGTGCGGCCGGCGCCCGCGGACTGGACGGCGCGAGCGGTGGCCGCACGAGCGGCGACGACAGTCGCCGCCTTTGCGCTCCCGGCGACGGGACCGCCATCGCTGTCCGCCTGTTCGTTCCGGGGAGCCGAGCGCGCTCGCTGAGGGACTTGCTCCGCAGCCATCGGCTCGCCCCGCGCAGAAGTCCGTCCCACCCGACACGCCCTGTCCTCGAAGAGCTGCCTCCGGCGGGACGGTAGGCGTCTGCTCTCCCAAGAGGCCCATGCCGGGATGAGGGGGCGGTACGGGAAGTCCGCGCAAAATGAAGAGCCTCACCCCGAAGTCCCACGCCGAGGCGGTGGCGGTGTTTCGCCACGGAGTCATCGGCGCCCTCACCCAGGCGCAGATGGACCGAGGCCAGCTCGCCTCGGCGCTCGAATCCCTCGCCCAGCAGCGCTTCGTGCCGCCGGGCGCCAAGGCGAGCCACTGCTACTCGGCGGCCACGCTCGAGCGCTGGTACTACGCGTACAAGAAGCGCGGCCTCTCAGGCCTCGCCCCGCGCGGCCGCAGCGACAAGGGCCGCGCCCAGCAGCTCTCGGCGGCCCAGCGCGAGCTGCTGCTCGACATCCGGCGGGAGTACCCGTCCGCGTCCGTGACGCTCATCCTGCGCACGCTCGTCACCGATGGCCGGCTCGAGAAGGACGCCGTCTCGGCGACGACGGTGCGCCGCCTCTTTGCGGAAGCAGGACTCGACCGCGTCGGGATGCGCGACGGCAGCGGCACGAAGACGCGCCTGCGTTGGCAGGCCGAGCGCCCAATGGCCCTGTGGCACGCGGACGTGTGTCACGGGCCTGGACTCACCGTCGGGGGCAAGTCGCTGCCCTTGCGCATCCACGCGCTGCTGGACGACGCGAGTCGGTACGTCGTGGCGTTGGAGGCCCACCACACTGAGCGCGAGGTGGACATGCTTGGCCTCATGGTGCGCGCCCTGCGCAAGCACGGTCTGCCGGACGCTCTCTACCTGGACAATGGCGCCACGTACCGGGGCGAGACGCTCGCCACCGCGTGCGCTCGCATCGGCACGTCGCTCTTGCACGCGCGGCCCTACGACGCCCCCGCCCGCGGGAAGATGGAGCGCTTCTGGCGCACGCTGCGCGAGGGCTGCCTCGACTTCCTCGGGCCCGTCGCCTCGCTGCACGACGTCAATGTCCGCCTCTGCGCCTTCCTCGACGCGCACTACCACGTCACGTCGCACGCTGCCCTCATGGGCGCGACACCGAAAACCGTCTTCGAGGCCACGCCCCGGGCGCCCGATGGCTTCGACGAGGCGAAGCTGCGCGAGGCCCTCACCACCCGCATCCGCCGACGCGTGCGGCGCGACACCACCGTCGCTGTCGATGGTGCCGACTACGAGCTCGACGCAGGCCACCTCGCCGGGCGCCTCGTGCACCTGTGCCGCTGCCTTGTCGACCAGGGTGAGGCTCCCTGGGCCGAATTCGAGGGCAAGCGCTACACCCTCCACCCAGTCGACGCGGTGAAGAACGCGCGCCGCAAGAGGCCGCTGCGTCGGCCTCCCGTCCACGACGAGACGTACCGGCCACACCCCGCGTTTGACCCGCCCCGCGCGCTCCTCGACCGCGCCGTCGGGCGTCCTCCTCGGCATCGCGATGCAGGTGAGTCATGACGCCCGCCTACGTCACCCACTTCGGCTTCTCCGAGGCGCCCTTCTCCAAGGAGATTGCCGACGCGGACCTCTGGCTGCCGGCCTCCAAGACGGACCTCGTCGAGGAACTCTGCGAAGCCGTGCGCGAGCGGCAGAGCGTCATGCTGGTGGGCGAGCCCGGCGTCGGCAAGACGTGCGTCCTGCGCGCGCTCCGCCACCGGCTACCCCAGGCGGGCTTCCGCCTCACCTACTGTCACAACGCCACGCTGGGCCGCCGCGACTTCTACCGCCAGCTGTGTCTTGCCCTCGGGCTCACGCCGTCCGCCACCGCGGCCTCTGTCTTCTACGCCGTGTCCAGCCACGTGAAGGACCTCGGTCGCGAGCGCGTCCACCCCGTCTTCCTCCTCGATGAGGCGCACCTGCTCCACCAGGACGTGCTCGACCACCTCCACATCCTCCTGAACTACCAGTGGGACTCGAAGGCGCTCCTCTCCCTCATCCTCGTCGGCCTGCCCGAGCTCGACTCGCGGCTCGCGATGCGCCGTAACCGCAGCCTCGCCTCCCGCCTCGCACGCCGGCTCACCATCGACGCGCTTCAGCCCGATGACACCGCGGAGTACCTCCGCCTGCGCCTGAAGAACGCGGGCTGCGAGCGAGAACTCTTCGCCTCCGACGCGATGGCGATGCTCCACGAGGCCGCCTCCGGCGCTCACCGCGACATTGACCGGCTCGCGACCACTGCGCTTCGCGAGGCCGCGCGTCGCAAGAAAAAGCTCGTCGAGCGCGACGTACTCGCACGCGTGCTCGACACCGACGCCGCCGCTCTGTAGGCCGGTCCCATCACCGAGCGCGCTCGCTGACGCTCGCGCTCGGTGATGCCCATCAACCAGGCGGATCGCTCGTCCATCAACCAGCTCGCCTCGCAACACCCGCGGCCCCAATCGCACCTGGGCGAGCGACATCACCTATATCTGGACGGCGGAGGGCCGGCTCTACCTGGCCGTCGTGCTCGACCTCTTCAGCCGCCGTGTCGTGGGATGGAGCATGGGCGAGGGAATCGACCGACACCTCGCGTTGGGCGCCCTCAACATGGCCCTCTCCGGGCGTGGAGCCCCTGCGATTCATCACTCCGACAGGGGCTGCCAATACGCCAGCGAGGACTACCGGGAGCGGCTGGCAGCGCACGGAGTCACCTGCTCGATGAGCCGCAAGGGCAACTGCTGGGACAATGCCGTCGTCGAAAGCTTCTTCAGCAGCTTGAAGATGGAGGTCGTCCACACGCGCAGCTTCCGGACGCGAGAAGATGCTCGACGAGCGCTGTTCGATTACCTTGAGGTGTTCTACAATCGAAAGCGTCGTCACTCCTCTCTCGGCTACATCAGCCCTGTGGAATACGAGCGAACGGCTGAGGTGCGAAGGCAGGCAGCGTAGTCAACCTGTCCACCGAAGCGGGTGATGCTCACTTCCATCAGGTATGCCATAGCCCAGGCCGTCTCTGGCAGCCAGCCCTTGCGCACGCAGCCCGCACGCAGGGACACAGCGTCCACCGTGCTGCCATTGCGCACGCCCACCTTCCGGTAGACGCTGCGCTCTACTTTGACGGGCCCCGCTTGTGTCTAGTAACTGGCTGGGTAGCGTCCGATTTGGGCAAAGAGGCGTCCGTCGACTTTGACGTGAGGCGCATCGATGTAGAGCCCTCGAAGCAACCTCCGCACCATATCGCGCTCCACCTCCGAGGCGTTGCTCGCCGCTCGCCGCTCCCATTCGGCGAAGTTCAGCGGCTTGCCGGAGCGAATCGCCGCCAAGCCCGCCTCCGACGCCCGTACCATCTTGCGCACTGCCTCTGCCGACTTCTCGGGTACTTCCACCGTCACCTTGACCATGAAGGCACCTCCCATGGCTCAATCCTCAGACACCCATCTCACTCCGCCGAGGCGCGAATAATCGTCCCCTCGGCCCGCCGTCAGCTCTACCGACACTCAGTTCCAGAACCACACCCGTTCGAGCGCACTGGGGCATGACATCATGTGCTGATTAGGTCGGGTCTGCGTGCTGCCCAGCCACCTCAGTCAGTATGACTTGAGGCGGCTGAGGTGCCCGTCGCATGCTGGATTCTCTACCCGCACTACGCCTTGACCAGCTCCAGCGGCTGGCCTTCGGGGACGTGCTTCATGGACACCGAGTTCATGCAGTAGCGCAGGCCGGTGGGCGGAGGGCCGTCGGGGAAGACGTGGCCCAGGTGCCCGTCGCAGCGCGCACAGCGGACCTCGGTGCGAATCATGCCGTGCGAGACGTCCTGGATTTCCGTCACCGCGTCGGACGCCACCGGCTGCGTGAAGGACGGCCATCCCGTGCCGGACTCGAACTTCGTGCCCGCCTTGAACAGGGGATTGCCGCAGCCCGCGCACACGTAGGTGCCGGGCGTCTTCGTGCCCAGGAAGCACCCGGAGCCAGGCCGCTCGGTGCCGTGGCGGCGGAGGACTTCATACTCCTGGGGGCTCAAGCGCTTGCGCCATTCGTCGTCGCTGAGGGTGAGCTTGTCGACCATGCCTTCCTGCTCCTTGTCCGGGCCCGGACCGGGGCCCACGCGCACATCAGATGCGCATCCTGCCCCAGCGTCGCGCCTGGTGGGCAGCAAGGTGTGAGGGAGCTTGTCCGGCTCTTCGCTTCAGGGCCAGGCGCAATCCGGGAGGCGGCGGCGGGGCGCCGGGGTTCAACGGGAGTGGGAGGGGCGTCATGCCAAGTGAGGAGCGTGCAATGCGGATTGGCGAGCTGATGACCAAGAACCTGGAGACCATCGAAGCGGGCGAGCCCATCCGGGCCGCGGCGCTGAGGATGCGCACGTGCAACATCGGCTCCCTGCCGGTGCTGGAGGGTGGGCAACTGGTGGGCATGCTGACGGACCGGGACATCGCGGTGCGGTCCGCGGCGCTGGGGCAGGACCCGAACACCACGCGCGTGCGCGAGGTGATGACGGCCACGGTCATCACCTGCGACGTGGACGCGACGCTCGAGGTGGCGGAAAAGGTGATGGAGGAGAAGATGGTGCGTCGCCTCGTGGTGGTGGACGGTGAGCGGCGGCCAGTGGGGCTCTTGAGCCTGGACGACCTGGCCACGGTGCCAGAGGAAGTCCTGCATGCGGGCGAGGTGCTGGAGCGGCTCCAGCAGGTCTGAAGCGACGGGGCGCGAGCGGTGCGGTTCACCGCTCGCGCCCTGGTGTCACCCTCAGGCGTCCGGGGCCGGACGGCACGACGCGACGAGCTCCGCCGCGGCGTCCTCCCACGGGACGTCCCGCTGCGCGCCGTCCCGCTGCCGCAGGCGGACGTTGCCCGCGGCCACCTCCCGTGCGCCCGCCACCACCAGCCACGGGACGCCCGCCGCGTGGGCATCCAGGACCTTGCGGGACAGGGATTCACCCCGCCGGTCCACGCTGGCGCGGCAGCCTGCCTCCTGGAGCTTCGCGGCGAAGCGCTCGGCGTAGTCGCCCGCGCCTTCACCCACGGCGGCCACCACCACCTGCTGTGGCGCCAGCCAGGGCGGCAGCGCGCCGCCGTGGTGCTCCAGCAGGACGCCGATGAAGCGCTCCAGGCTGCCGAGCAGGGCGCGGTGAAGCATCACCGGACGGACGCGGGCCCCGGAGGCGTCGACGTAGTGGAGGTCGAAGCGCTCCGGCAGCACGAGGTCCAGCTGGATGGTGCCGCACTGCCACGCGCGTCCCAGCCGGTCCTTCAGGACGAACTCCAGCTTGGGCCCGTAGAAGGCGCCCTCGCCCGGCTGCATGTGGCAGTGGAGCCCCGCTTCCTTCGCGGCCAGGAGGAGCCAGGACTCGGCCTTGTCCCAGAGCTCATCGCGGCCCGCGCGCGACGCGGGCCGGCCGGAGAAGGCCACCTGGACGTCGTCGAAGCCGAAGCCCGCGTAGAAGTCCTTCAGCGAGCGGGCGAAGCGGACGACCTCCGGCACCACCTGCGGCTCGGCGCAGAAGATGTGGCCGTCATCCTGGGTGAACTGCCGCAGGCGGAACAGGCCGTGGAGCGCGCCGCCGGGCTCCGCGCGGTGCACCAGGCCGAACTCGCCCAGGCGCAGCGGCAGGTCGCGGTAGCTGGGCGCCATGCGCTGCACCAGCTCGATGTGGCCGGGGCAGCTCACCGGCTTCACGCCCAGGTGCCGCGCGCCGTCCTCCACCAGGAACATGTTCTCCCGGAAGTTGTCCCAGTGGCCGCTGCGCTCCCACAAGGGCTGTGCGTAGAGCTGTGGGGTGCGGACTTCCTGGTAGCCCTCGCGCCGCATGCGCTGGCGGACGTGCTCCTCCAGCAGCCGGTACAGCAGCAGCCCGCGCGGGTGCCAGAACACCATGCCGGGTGCCTCTTCCTGCAGGTGGAAGAGGTCCAGGCGCTGGCCCAGCGCGCGGTGGTCGTGTTCGTCGAGCATTGCTTCGTCTCCGATTCGGAAGGGTGAAACGCCATCCGGACGGAGCGCTGAGCGAGCGCACGGTTGCCCCGGCCGGAGAAGGCGGGGCAGGGAACCGTGCGTTCGTCAGCTCACCACGTGACGCGCACGGCTCCACGCCCGCCGAAGCGAGTCGTGGTGCCGGTGGTCGTGGTGGTGATGACGAAGCTCACGGCGAAGAAGATGCGAGGGGCGCGGAGAATTGTCAACTCGGCCCCGTGCTGGTGTTGCTACGCCAACAGCGACGCGAGCCCGATGAGGCCGGCGATGAGGAAGAACAGCGACTCACCGGCGATGAGGCCACCGCCCATGAGGGACATGGTGCTCATGTCCTCCGGAAGGGCCTCGCCTTCACCCGGGCTGCCACTCACCGCCGGCTCTCCACGCTTGGAGAACGTGTTCCAGACGGACGTCACGATGCCGCCCGCGCCGAACCACAGCGACACCGGGAACGCCACGAAGCCGCCGAACGACGACGCGTAGGGACTGGGAAGCAGGATGGCGTCCACCGTCCAGCCGACGGCGAAGCCCTGGCGCGAACCCTTCACGTACTGCTGGTAGCGCGCGTTGCCTCGCACCACCTTGCGCAGCAGCTCGTAGACGAAGCCGATGGCCAGTCCGAGGAGCAGGGCATTCACGACGGCCTGCGACAGCGAGCCGAGGTCGCGGATGGCGCCCACCAGCTTGTACGTCATCGCGGAGCCCCACTGGCCTACCTCGGCGTTGGGGTTGTCGAGCTGGTTGATGGTGAGCGCCGGGTAGGCGGTCATGAACACGCGCGCCAGGCCCACGCACAGCAGCGCGCCCATGATGACGCCCAGCACCTGGTAGCGGAACTGGGTGACGCGGTTGGTGCCCAGGCGCCAGCCGGTGGAGCGGTCCTGCTGCATATCGCAGCCCACCGAAGTGGAGATGAGCAGGATGGTGGCGGCCATCATGCCCACCAGTGGGACGCGCAGGCCCATCATGGACATCATCAGCACGGAGATGACGAAGGCGCTGGAGATGGGGTTCTGGTCGGTGATGCCGAACGAGATGCCGTTGATGAGCACGAACAGCAGGGCGAGCAGCATGCCGAAGAGAAGCCAGCCGACGGGCTGATTCAGCACCTGCGTGCCCACCAGCAGCGTCGCGCCGCCCCAGACACCCACCCAGGCCAGCAGCCGGGGGATGTTGACCTTCTTCCAGGACTCCTCCTCTTCGTCCTTCGCCGAGGCCCGTTCGCGGATGCGCTTCGCCGCCTGGACCGCCAGCAGCGACAGGTCCACCGCGGCCGCGCCGCAAATCATCCCGAGGCCGATGACGAAGCCGATTTTGCGGAACGGGTCCTGAGGGCCCAGCCACCCCATCTCACGCAGGGTGGGCACCAGCACCAAGCCGATGACGGCCATCACGATGGCGGGCACGGTGATGCGGCTGCCGACAATCATGCCCGCGCCCAGCGTGGCCGCGCTGGTGCCGATGGAGGCGACGAAGGCCACCTTCTCCGTCATCCACGCCGCCAGGGCGCCCAGCAGGGTGCCGCCGCCCAGCTTGGAGATGGACGCCTTGAGCAGGCGCTTGTCCGTGAGGGCGCGCAGGATGTTGGCCACCGCCAGCCCGGACGGATAGTCGAGCTGGAGCTTGTCCACGAGCAGGGGCGTGTAGAGCATGCCCACGCCCACGGCGAACATGCCCACGCAGCCGACGAAGAGCATCAGTTGCCAGGCCGGAGGCATCTCCATGCCCAGCCACACCATGGACTGGATGAGCACGGACATGGCGCACAGCGAGGCCACTGACGCGGCCATCGTCTGCATGTAGTTGGCGCCGTGCTTGCCCTCCGCGCCGTACCCGTAGGTGACGGCGCTGCCGAGGATGCCGGCCAGCACCTGGCCGCCGACGAAGAAGCCCACGCTGAAGTTCATGTACGAGGCGGCGATGCCGCCCAGGGGCCCCAGGACGAACAGGGCCACCGCGCTCAGCAGCAGGTGGTACTTCCACGTCCCCACGGGGGGCAGCCAGTGGAAGCGACGTTGGGAGGGCTCCGCGAGGGCGCCACCCGAGGACGGGGGAGGGGGCTCCGGGGGGAGCGAGGGGGCTGACAATGACATTCGGAGGCAGAGGGTACCGGCCTTCCACGCTCCTGTCACAACCTGGGCCGTCGGGTGAGGGGGACGGTCCGCCCGCTCGCCAGGACGTTGGAGAAACGCCGCACCGCGCGTGACGCGTGGCAACATCCGCCGCCATGCGATTCACCCTGCACCGGGGCGTCAGCCTGGCCGTGCTCGCCTCGGCCCGGACGGAGGCCGACCACCACGAGGACCTGGGCTGTAGCATCCAGGGCCCCACCGCGCGTCCTGTCCGCCGGGCCTTCCTCCCGCTGAAGCGGCACGTCGCCGCGCTGGGGCGCGAGGGCTCGCTGCACGATGCGGAGGCGCTGGTCCGCTGGCTGGAGGACACCCCCCGCTACGCCGCGCTGTGCGTGGGTAAGCAGCGGCGCATGGGCCGACGCGTGTTGCGTCCCGACGTGCTGTTCCCGGAGGCCACGCGACACCGGCCGCGCGTGCTGCACCTTCGCCAGGAGGAGCTGGGCCTGGATGTGCCCGTGCGTGCGTCCGAGTGGCCCGCCGTGGCGGACTTCTTCGCGGCGCTCGCGCGCGGCGCCACGCGCGCGGAGCTTCGGGCCTTCGCGGCGCTGCCCGTGCTGGCGGAGTTGGTGGCGGACCTGGGGCAGGCGGGCTGGCTCGTGCGCCATGAGGCGCCCGTGGAGGTGCCCGCGCCCGGCGCGCTCTTCGTGGGGCACAACACGGTGCTGGTCGCGGGCCGTGAGGGACGCGTGCTGGTGGACCCGTACTTCCGGCCCGAGGGCGCGGTGGACGCGCCGGGCTATCCGCCGATGCAGCCCCGTGACGTGGGGCGGGTGGACGCGGTGGTCATCACCCATTCACATGGGGACCACTTCCACCTGGGCTCGTTGCTGCAGTTGCCTCGCGACACGCGCATCTTCGTGCCGGCGGTGGCGCGTGAGAGCCTGTTCTCCACGGACTGTGCCCTGCGGCTGGCGCAGCTGGGCTTCACGCGGGTGGAGCCCCTGCGCTGGGGCGAGTCCCGGCTGGTCGGCGACGTCACCGTGAGCGCGCTGCCGTTCTACGGCGAGCAGCCCACGGATGGCGAAGGCCCGTACCCGGACCTCTTCAACGAGGGCAACGCGTGGCTGGTGCGGGCGCCCGATTTCTCCGCGGCGTTCTTCGCGGACTCGGGGCACGACGTGCGCGGGGACATGGCGGCGGTGTGCAGGCGAGTGCGCCGCGAGGCCCCGGTGAATGTGCTCTTCTGCGGCGTCCGAGGCTTCCGGCTGGCGCCCATCTTCTTCGGCTTCACCACGCTGGAGGCGTTCCTGGTCAACGTCCCTCGCGCGATGCTGAGGGCGCCGCAGCGGCTCATGGCCGGGCCGGAGGAGGCGCTGCGTTATGGCGCCTTGCTGGGCGCGCGCTACGTGGTGCCCTGTGCGGATGGTGGGGCGCCCTGGTACTGGCGTGAGGGCATGGGACCTCGCTACGCGGGCTATCCCGGCGAGCCCGTGAGCGGCGCCAGCCACCTGGATGAGAACCCGGACGCGGACCCCTACCCGGAGCGGCTCGCCGAGGTCCGGCGGACGATGAAGGACGGTCCCAAGCCCCTGGTGCTGCGGCCGGGAGAGTCGCTGCGCTGGAAGGGGGCGCGGACGCCGGAGGTGGTGCGCCACCCCGGCTTCGTGTGGCCTTTCGGCGACGCGGCGTGACGTATCCGCCGCGCTCGGGACTCAGCGCGCGGCGAGCCGGGCCCTGCCGCGCACGAGCTGCACCACGTACACCCCGGCGACCACCACGAGGCACACGGTGGCCAGCGTGAGGTACCTGCCGATGAGCTGGTGCTCGCCCCAGTTGTGGGGCATCCCCACGAGCTTGCTGGCGTCGCTCAGGCCCACGCCTTCCGTCTTGCCGAAGGGAATGGCGTTGAAGTCCTTCTTCGACTTCCACCACGTGAGGAAGCCATCCACGAGCGACAGCGCGCCGAGCCCCAGGAAGCCCCAGCGCAGGGCCTGCTTGTGGAGGTAGCTGCCCGCCGGGGCATAGATGGTCAACATCATCACCGTGCCCAGCACCATCATCCCGCCATCGCCGTTGAAGGTGATGAGCATGTCCACCGTTTGCGGCGACAGCAGCAGCGTGCCCACGGCTTGGAGCGCCAGCAGGCTCGCGCCGCAGGCCACCCACAGCCACTGACGGCGCTTCCACCCCCACCACGCCCACGCGCCCAGCACCGCGGAGAGCATCAGCGCGAGGACGTAGGAGCGGCCGAAGATGGCCGTCTTCCACAGCGTGGGGAACGCGGACCGGCCGCAGAACCAGGCCGTCATGGCGTGGCCCAGCTCATGGAACGGCATGGTGATGAGCCGGGCCGCGAAGGCGCTGAAGTTGCCGTTCAGCGCCACGTAGGACACCAGGAGTGCCACGGGGATGGCCCAGGTGCGCAGGCGGTGCTCGAACGCGGCCTCCTCGGCATCGCCGTCCCAGGCGGGCGTCTCCAGTGGCAGCACGTCCGGGCGCAGGTCGGGCGTCGCCAGCCATGCGGGGTCGACGAGCGGCGGCGGTTCCTCGGGCACCCCGGGCGCCACCGTGGAGGCTTCCTCGCGCTGCCGTGCCGCCCGGGCCTCCGCCTTGGCGTAGATGATGCCGCAGCGGGGGCACTCCGGCCCGGCGGCGCGGGGGGACCGGCAGCGGGGGCATGCCTGGGGGGACGAGGCTTCCACGTCAGGCCCACTCTAGGGGGCCGCCGCGTCCGGCGAAAATCGGGGGTGGTACGGAGCGGGGTGGGCTTGACGGCCACGCCAGACTCACCCAAGAGCGCACCATGCCACCGCTGGACACGAAGACACGGGGAAGGACGTCGCGCGGACGCCTGCGCGCGCTGGACGCGTACCTGTGCCGCTTCGAGCGTCTGTTGCTCGAACGCCGTGACGGGCCCTGGGCCCACGCCGTCTTCGTCGACGTGGGCTTCGGCGAGCACCCGTGGACGACGCTGGAGAGCGCCCAGGCCTTTCGCGCGCTCAACCCGGAGCTCGCCGTGGTGGGCGTGGAACTGGACGCGGAGCGCGCGCGGGCGGCACAGGTGGACGCGGATGCCCGCACGTCCTTCCGCGAGGGCGGCTTCGCGCTGCCCCTTCGGCCCGACGAGCCCGCCCGGCTGGTGCGTGCCATGAACCTGCTCCGTCAGGGCCCCCTCGAGCGCGTCCCCGAGGTGCACCGCACCCTGGCCCGCTACCTGCTGCCGTCGGGCCTGCTGGTGGAGGGCAGCGCGGACGCGACGGGCGCGGTGATGTCCGCGCACCTGCTGCGCCGCGGCGTCGGGGATGGCGAGGAGCTGCCGCTGCGCGAAGCGCTCCTGTTCCACACCGACTTCAGCCTCGGCTTCGCGCCCATGCTCTTCCGGGACTGGCTGCCCCGGGACTTGCGCCGCCGGGTACGTCCGGGTGAGCCCATCCATGACTTCTTCTCCGCATGGAGCGCCGCCTGGCAGCAGGCGCGGACCATGGGCCATACGCACCCACCCGATGCGTTTCGTGAAGCCGCACTGGGGCTCTCCGCACGAATGGAGGGAGTGGAGACCGACCCGTGGCTCTTGTCCCAGGGCTACGTTGTTTGGAGGTCCAAGGGGGGTGTCTGTTTTTGACGACAGTGGGCTGCGTCTTTCTCAGAGAAGGAGAGGGCGCAGCCGAGGGAAGCCAAGTGGGGTGGCGTGCGGTTATCCTTCGCGCGACCAGGACTTGAAACGGCACCTCCTCTCCTTCGCGTGAGGCGTGCCGGGAACGCAGCGGGAGAACGACACCGTCATGTTGGAGCAGGCACCCCAGGTTCGAATGGAGGGCCGGCCGTCCGTGCTGCTCTTCTCCGCGGGCTTCTACGGCACGCTCGCGGCCGCGCGTTGCTTCGGACGCAATGGCATTGACGTCACGGTGGCGGACCCCGGCAAGCTGGGGCCCGCGAGCTGGTCTCGCTTCGTGGGCCGCCGCGTGCAGTGTCCTCCGGAGTCCCAGGCCGAGGCCTTCGTCGAGTGGCTGATGGACCTGGGCCGCCGCGAGCCGATGCGGCACGTGCTCTATCCGACGAGCGATGAGCTGGCGTGGCTGGTGTCTGTCCACCGCGAGGCGCTGTCGGAGTATTTCCACCTCTACGACCCGGGCGTCGACGCCGTCTACGGCCTGCTCAACAAGCGCAAGCTCTTCGAGGCGGGCCAGGCGGTGGGCCTGAAGCTGCCGCGCACCTGGTTCCCCGAATCGGAAGCGGACCTGGACGTGGTGTCCCGCGAGGCGCGCTTCCCGGTCCTCATCAAGCCCACCACGCAGATTCTCTACTCCACCCACCGCAAGGGGCAGCCGGTGCAGGCGCCCGAGCAGCTCGCGGAGGAGTACCGCGCCTTCTCTCGGGACGGGTACGCGCCCATGCTGGTGCGCTTCGACCCCGCGGTGTCGCGCCCCATGGTGCAGGAGTTCCACCCGGAGGCGGCGGAGGGCATCTACAGCCTCTCCGGCTTCGTGGACGAGACGGGCGAGCTGTTCGAGGTGCGCGGCGCCATGAAGGTGCTCCAGCGTCCGCGGCGGCTGGGCGTGGGCGTGTGCTTTGAATCCGCTCCGGTGCGCGAGGAGCTGGCCGCGGGGCTCCAGCGTCTGTGCAAGCGCCTGGGCTACCACGGCGTCTTCGAGGTGGAGTTCATCCAGACGAAGGACGACTTCCTCCTCATCGACTTCAACCCCCGCTACTACGGGCAGATGGGCTTCGACATCGCCCGGGGCCTGCCGCTGCCGCTGCTGGCCTACCACGCCGCGCTGGGGGACCGGGACGCCCTGCGCCGCGAGCTGCGGGCCGCGCGTGACTGGCGCGGCAACGGCGAGGTGTTCTGCAACCGCATCGCGCTGGAGATGCTGCTCAACCTCCAGCGGCTGTCCGGCGCGTTGCCGGAGGACGAGGCCCGCCAGTGGCGGAGCTGGCTGGCGTCACACCGGGACGTGGCGGTGGACCCGCTCATCGACTCGGATGACCTGATGCCCACCGCGGTGGAGGTGGCGCAGATTCTCTACGGCTCCGCGCGCCACCCCCGGGCCTTCATCCGGATGATGGTGCTCAACCGGTGAGCGCGGCGCGGCTGTCCAGCGCGTCGAACGTCACCAGGTCATCGAACGTCTCCGCGCGCCGCAGCAGCCGCTCCTTCCCGTCCTCCAGCGCGATGATGGCCGGCTGGGGATAGGAGAAGGACGTGGCGAAGGGCACGAAGTAGGCGCCCGCGTCCATGATGGCCAGCGTGTCTCCCACGCGCAGGTCGGGCAGCCGCTTCGCGTGGTAGAGCGTGTCGCCCGGCGTGCAGATGGGGCCCACCACCGTATAGATTTTGTCGGCCGGCGCGTCCGGCCGGTTCACGTGGAAGAGCTGGTGGTACTCGTTGCGCACGCACTCGGCATGGTTGATGCCAGCGTCGAGCACCGCCCACGTCCTGTCTTCCCCCGCCTTGAGCGCGTGCACGCGGCCCAGCAGCAGCTGCGTGTCGCCCGTCATGGCGCGGCCCGGCTCCAGGAAGATGCGGGGACGCTGGCGGCCGCGCCGCGCGTAGTGCGTCTCCACCATCTCCACCGCCAGCGCCACGTAGCGGTCGATGGACAACGACGCCGCCGGGTCGGGCGCGGGCACGTCGCGGAAGAACGTGAGGTTGAGGCGCCAGTCGCGCTCGGCGATGTGCTCGACGGTGGGCGTGTTGAGGCTGCCGCCCAAATCGAGCACCTCCAAATCCAACCCCAGCTCCTGGTGCAGCGTGTCCGTGAAGTCGAGCACCGACTCCACGAAGGCCGTGAAGTCGCCCTCCGTGCGGAGTGTCTCCCCACGGTGCGCGTGCAGGCCCACCACGTCCAGGTGCTTCGACGCGCGCGCCTGCTGGTAGGCCCGCAGCGCGGCGCCTCCCGCGATGGGCGTGCCGAACTGCGCGGACCAGCCGCTGTTCGTCGTCACTCGCACGGCGACGCGCGGGCGGCGGTCCAGCTCCGCGGCCAGGCGGGCGAAGACGGCAATCTCCTCCGCGTGGTTGGCGGCCAGCAGCTGGATGCCCCGGGAGATGGCCTCGCGCACGGAGGCCTCCGACTTCACCGGGCCGTTGTAGACGATGCGCTCCGGGGGCACGCCCAGCTTCAGCGCCAGCCACATCTCGTAGGCGGAGATGACCTCCGCGCCCACGCCCAGGCCGTGCAGGAAGGACAGCACGCCGGGCACCGGGTTCGTCTTGTACGAGTAATAGACTTCACAGCCGCCCGTGCGCCCCGGCGGCACCGCCAGGAAGCGCTCCGCGTTGCGGCGCAGCGCCGCCATGTGCACCACGTGCAGCGGCGAGCCCCAGCGCTCCACCAGCTGCGCCAGCGGGACGCCCTCCAGGCTCAGGCCCTGGCCGGGCACGTCCCGCAGGCCCCAGTGCGAGGCGGGAATGTGGTTGCGTGCGGGGGCCATGGCCCGCTGGAGCACCGGGCGCAGCGTCTGCTTCACCTGGCGCCTGGCCGTCCCGAGAAGCCGGCTCTTGAGGCTCATGACACGCGGCCCTGGTTGCGCAGGCGCAGCGGCAGACGGCGGGCGACCTCGAAGGGCAGCACCCGCAGGGCGGCCTGCATGAGGCGGTACTCCAGCATGCCGTTCGTCTTGCGGTACTTGCCGTGAATCATCTCGTTGGACTGCACCACCAGCGTGCCGTCCTTGCCCAGGTTGTGCATCAGTGAAGGCCGGCCGGTGCGGTAGTGCAGGATGGGCCGGTTGACGTACACGTGGCCGAACGCGCGGATGCCGCGCAGGTAGAAGTCCACGTCCTCGTAGACGGGGATGCTGGCGTCGAAGCCGCCCAGCGGGGCGAAGTGCTCGCGGCGCACCATGCACGCGGAGTTCACATACAGCGTGCCGCGGAAGAGGATGTGGGCCACCGTCCACGCGCTGTTGGGAGTGCTGGCGCCCACCTGGGCCGCCCACTCGAAGTAGGTGCTCTTGTCCTTGAGCCAGTCCGCGTCGTCGCCGAAGGGCACCACCCAGCCCACCGCCACGCCCGCGTCCGGCCGCGCGTCCAGCGCGCTCACCATGGCGTGAAGCGCGCCCTCGGCGAGCATGTCGTCGTCATCCAGGAAGTGCAGGTATCGGCCGCGGGCCAGCGTGGCGCCGTGGTTGCGCACCACGGCTGGGCGGCCCTTCGACGGCGGGTCATTCACCAGGTAGCGGACCCGTTCGTCCTTCAGTCCTTCCACCGCCTCGCGTGCCGTGCCCTCGGGCGTGTCGTCCAGGACGAGGACCTCGACGTTCACCCCTTCCTGGCGGAGGACCGAGCGGATGGCCTCCACCACTTCCTTCTCCCGCTTGTGGGTGGGCATCACCACCGAGACGTCAATGACGGACATAGCGGACTTATACGCGTTGGCGGCCACGCCTGAGAAGCCGCCCGCCCGCGCGCCACCCCGTCACATCAGTAGCTCGCGAACTCCAGGTCGAAATCCACTCCAAGCGCCTCTTCCGGGTCGCACTCGACCTGTGCCCGGACCGCCGCAAGTAGGACAGGAATGTCCGAATTCTGGCGATTCCCACTCGGACGGGAGGGGGGTGTGGTGCTCACGACCACCCAGTCATGGCTGCCAGTGGCCGCACGGACCTGCCTGTCCGCTCGACCGGAATCCCAGTGCGACAGGCGGTTCAGCGAGGGCTGCGTGCGGTGGCGGGCCATGGTCATCCTCCTGCCTCGACTCCGCGAGGCTGGCCGTTGGTTGTGCAGACGTCATGCCAGCCCGCCAGCTGGGCAGACGGGTGTGCCGCGGACGACGCGTTTCCCTCTGAGAAGCGGGTGTCTGCCCGGAAGCGGAGGCTTCGAGACACCGGGTCAGACTTGACGCCGGACAGCGGGCACGACAGGAACAGGCCACACATGGCGTTCCTCCTGGCACACGAAGTCGAGCCGCCCCGGGCCTGCAGCTACCTGCCGGAGCGGCAGGCCTCGCTCGAAAACCTCGTGCTGGAGGACGTCACGCCGGAGGAGTACGAGCACCTGCTGGTGAGAGGCTGGCGCCGCTTCGGGTTGGTGTACTTCCGGCCCGCCTGCGTGGACTGCCATGCCTGCGTGTCATTGCGCATCCCCGTGGAGGGCTTCCAGCCCAACCGCAGCCAGCGCCGGGCGCGTGCCGCGTGCGCGCATCTGCGCGTGGAGGTGGGGCCGCCGCGTGTGGATGACGCGCGCCTGGCGCTGTATCGCCAGTGGCATTCGGAGCGCGAGGCCGCGCGCGAGTGGGCGCCGTCACCCATCACCGTGCGCGAGTACTCGCTCCAGTTCTCCTACCCGCACCCGTCCGCGCGCGAGGTGGCGTGGTACGACGACGGCGCGGAGGGCGGATCCAGGCTGGTGGGCGTGGGCATCTGCGACGAGACGCCGCGCGCCTGGAGCGCCGTGTATTTCTTCTACGACCCCGCATATGCGCACCTGTCGCTGGGCACGGCCAACGTGCTGCACCAGGTGGCACTGGCGAAGGCGCGGGGCATCCCCCACGTCTACCTGGGCTACCGCGTGCTGGCCTGCGCGTCCCTGCGCTACAAGGGCGCCTTCCGTCCGCACGAGCTGCTGGAGGAGCGGCCCGCGCTGGACGCGGCGCCTCACTGGGTGGCACCGCCCGAGGAGGCTTGAGGCAGGGCCTGGAGCGCCGCGCCGAAGTGCTGGAGCAGCCGGCGCGCGTATTCCTCCGGCGCCACACGCGCGTACTGGCCATGGCCCGCGCCCTCGACGACCCAGAGTGACTTGGGTTCGCACGCGGCCTGGAAGAGGCTGGCCTGGAGCTTCGCGGGCGCGTCCGGGTCCACGTCGCCGTTGATCAGCAGCAGCGGCCGGCCGCCCAGCCGGCACATCCCGTCAATGGGGCGCACCGCGTCCACCGTCACGCCCGCGCGGCGCAGGGTCCACAGCACCGGCTCCGCGCTCAGCGCACCCCAGCGGCCATAGCCGGCGTAGATGTCCGCCTCCAGCGCGGGATAGGCCCCCGCGGCGGCCACCGCCTTCACCCGCGCGTCCTCGCTGGCGACCAGGAGCGACGTGGTGCCACCCATGGAGAAGCCGAAGAGGCCCAACCGTCCCGGGTCCACGTCCGGGCGCCGTGAGATGAAATCCAGCGCGGCCGTCACGTCGCGCCGCTCCCGGTCTCCCCACGTCACCGTGTCGCCGCCGCTCTCGCCGTGCGCGCGCAAATCAAAGAGCAACACTCCGTAGCCCGCGCCCGCGAGCGTCCGGGCCTCGAAGAGCAGCTGCGCGCGGTTGTCCGCGAAACCGTGCACCAGCACCACCGCGGCGCGGTTGCGTGAAGGCACGTACCAGCCCTTGAGCGGCACCCCGTCGGACGTGGTGAAGGCCACGTCCTCCAGCGGCGACAACACCGGCTCCGCCGGGGGACGTGTCACCGGAATGGGCCGCGGATGCAGCAAGCCCTGGCCGATGCGATGACCGTTGACCCCGAGGTATCCCGCCGCGGCGAGCAACACGCAGAGGGGCGCCAACGCCATGAGACAGCGGAATTGAGTACGTGTTTTCACGGATATCTTGGATTGGCTTGGAATAAAGCGAACCCTAGCTGAGCCGTGGGGGTGGCGGAGCGAATGCAAGTTGGTTACACCGCGGGTGGGTCAGGTTGGAGCCGGGGGGAGTCCTGTCACTCCGAAGGTCCTGGACCGCGGTGTCTCGAAGCACGCGAGAGTGCGGGTGATGCTCGTAACGACACAGGGCGAGGCGCCTCCAGTAGCCGCTCGGAAGCGGGTGCTGTTCACGCTGGTGTTCCTGGGCTCGGGCGGCATCGAACGGTCCGTGTGCAACGTGCTGACGGGGCTGGACCCCAGCCGGTTCGACACGAAGATGTTCTTCCACCACCGGCCCCATCCGAAGAGCCAGAGCGACCGGATTCCGCAGCGCACCGAGGTGGTGTGGGGCACCGACGCCTTCGAGTACCGGCGGGGCATGTTGCCGCGCTTCTTCTGGCGGCTGGTGCGCGAGTCGCGCGACGTGGACGTCATCGTCGCGGGGCAGGAGGGCCGGGCGGCGCTGCTGGCGTGCCTGGCGGGGCGGCTGCTGCGCAAGCCCGTGGTGGGCATGATTCACTTCGACTGGGGCGCCTTCCACCTGGAGCAGCCCCGGCGGCAGCTCTGGGGCCTGCGGTGGCTCTACCCGCGCATGAGCCGCATCGTCGCGTGCGGCCACGATTCAGCGAAGGCCTTCCAGGACCTGGTGCCGGTGCGGCCCGAGCAGCTCCACGTCATCCCCAACTTCGTGGACGGCGACCGGGTGCGCGCCGCCGGTGCGCAGCCGCTGCCGGCCTGGGCGGAGCCCATCTTCCGCAAGCCCGTGGTCATCGCCGTGGGCCGGCTGGAGCACCAGAAGGCCTTCGACGTGCTCATCCGGAGCCACGCGCTGATGCGCCAGGCCGGGGTGGACCAGCACCTGCTCATCCTGGGGGAAGGCTCGCTGGAGGCGGAGCTGAAGGCGCTGGTGAAGTCCCTGGGCGTGGAGGACTCCGTCTTCCTGCCGGGCTTCGCGCCCAACCCACATGCGCTGATGCGGCGGGCGGCGGCCTTCGCCCTGTCCTCGCGCTTCGAGGGGCTGCCCATGGTGCTGCTGGAGGCGCTGGCCCTGGGCTGCCCCGTGGTCAGTACCGACTGTCCCTCCGGTCCCGCGGAGGTGCTGGAGCACGGCAAGCACGGCGTCCTGGTTCCCATGGAGCAGCCCCAGGCGCTGGCGGACGCCCTGGCGCGAATCGTCCAGGACGACGTGCACCGGGCCGACCTGTCCGCCCGGGCCCGGCGCCGCTCCGAGGAGCTGTCCGCCGACCGCGCCCTCAAGGCCTGGGAGTCCCTGCTCTCGTCGCTCTGACAGAGGGGGAGGGGCCCGGTCCCCCGCCTTCCGGACGGAGGGATGAAATGTGCCCCCGCTGGGGGTTCCCCTGCACGGCTTCGGGGCGTCCACCTTCGTCCCGGAGGCCCGGCCGGGCGGCACATGAGGTAGGAATCCCTTGCCGGCCCCCGGCTGCTTCACGAGGATTCGCCCCCATCATGACGACGACGAACGAAACGCAGGGCCTGAACTTCCTCCAGGAAATCATCGAGGAAGACCAGCGGACGGGAAAGCACGCGGGCCGCGTGCACACCCGCTTCCCGCCCGAGCCCAACGGCTACCTCCACATCGGCCACGCCAAGTCCATCTGCCTCAACTTCGGGCTGGCGCAGCAATACGGAGGCACGTGCAACCTGCGCTTCGACGACACCAACCCCGTCACCGAGGACACCGACTACGTCGAGGCCATCCAGCGTGACGTGAAGTGGCTGGGGTTCGAGTGGGAGGACCGGAAGTTCTTCGCGTCCGACTACTTCCCGAAGCTCTACGACTTCGCCGTGCAGCTCATCAAGCAGGGCAAGGCGTACGTGTGCAGCCTGTCCCCGGAGGAGATTCGCGAGTACCGCGGCGACTTCACCACGCCGGGGCGCAACAGCCCGTACCGCGAGCGCTCCGTGGAGGAGAACCTGGACCTGTTCCACCGCATGCGCGCGGGCGAGTTCTCCGACGGCCAGCACACCCTGCGGGCGAAGATCGACATGGCGTCGCCCAACCCCGTGCTGCGCGACCCGCCCATCTACCGCATCCGTCACGCGCACCATCACCGCACCGGCGATGCGTGGCCCATCTACCCGCTCTACGACTTCGCGCACTGCCTGTCGGACGCCATCGAGGGCATCACCCACTCCATCTGCACGCTGGAGTTCGAGAACCGGCGCGTGCTGTACGACTGGATTGTCGGCAACCTCATCAGCGGGGACCGGCCGTACCAGTACGAGTTCAACCGGCTGAACCTCAACTACACGGTGATGAGCAAGCGCAAGCTGCTCAAGCTGGTGACGGAGGGTTTCGTGACCGGGTGGGATGACCCCCGGATGATGACGATTACCGGCCTGCGCCGCCGTGGCTTCACGCCGGCGTCCATCCGGGACTTCGCCACGCGCGTGGGCGTGGGCAAGGCGCAGCAGCTCATCGACATGAGCCTGCTGGAGCTGTGCATCCGCGAGGACCTCAACGAGACGGCCCCGCGCGCCATGGCGGTGATGCGCCCGCTGAAGGTGGTGCTGGAGAACTACCCGGAGGGGCAGACGGAGCTGCTGGAGGTGCAGAACCATCCGCAGAAGCCGGAGATGGGGACGCGCCAGGTGCCCTTCATGCGCGAGCTGTACATCGAGGCGGACGACTTCATGGAGGACCCGCCGAAGGGGTTCTTCCGGCTGGCGCCCGGCAAGGAGGTGCGGCTGCGCTCGGCGTACTTCATCAAGTGCGAGCAGGTCATCAAGGACGCCGCGGGCAACGTGGTGGAGCTGCGCTGCTCGTATGACCCGGCCACGCGCGGCGGCAACGCGCCGGACGGCCGCAAGGTGAAGGGCACGCTGCACTGGGTGCCCGGCAACGCGCCCGTCGCGGAGGTCCGCCTCTATGACCGGCTCTTCTCCGTGGAGGCGCCGGACACGGACGAGTCCAAGGACTTCACCACGTTCCTCAACCCGGCCAGCCTCCAGACGCTGCGCGACGCCCGCGTCGAGCCGATGCTGGCGGATGCCGCCGTGGAGTCGCGCTACCAGTTCGAGCGCACCGGGTACTTCTACGTGGACCCGAAGGACTCGAAGCCGGGCAAGCCCGTCTTCAACCGCACGGTGACGCTGAAGGACTCGTGGACGAAGGAGCAGGCCAAGGGGAAGTAGTCTCTGGCGTGCTTCCGGGTGCCGCCCACGCTGGCGGCACCTGGCACGGTGCTTTCTTCGGAAGGCTCGCGGCCTACCGCGTCGCGGCGGGCTGCTCGAGCTCCTTGAGCATCTTCACCGCGTTCTCGTTCTTGGGGTCCAGCTCCAGGGACTTGCGGTAGTTGGCGATGGCCTGTTCCTTGTCGCCGTGGGCGGCGTAGGCCTCGCCGAGGCTGTCGTAGCAGTTGGCCTCCTTGGGGAACATCTCCACGTTGAGCTTGAACACCTCGATGGCATCCGCCACGCGCCCGCCGCGCAAGAGGTGGTAGCCCACCGTGTTCAGCTGCGATTCGCTGAAGTCGTACTGGGCTTCTTTCGTCTTCTTCAGCGTGCGGTAGTTGGCGATGGCCTCGGCGGTGGAGCTCTTGCCGAGAGACTCCATCATCACGGTGCCGATGGGCATCCGGGCCTGCCGGGGGGCGATGCCATGGAGGATGCTCAGCACGCCGCCCGCAATCTCCTGGAGGTCGCCGTGGGTCGCGTTGTCGAGGAGGATGACGACCTCCTTGCGCTCGGGCACGCGGACCAGCAGGGATGAGAAGCCGTTGATGCCGCCGCTGTGGAAGATACCTGGGAGCTTCGTCTTGCCGTCATGCAGCTGCACGGGGGCAATGGCCCAGCCGAAGCCGTAGTGCTGAAGGCCCGGGGTGAGCATCTTCTGCTTGAGCTCCGCGGGCATCAGCGTGTCGCCGTAGAAGGCCCGGTCCCAGCGGTACAGGTCCTCCACCGTCGAGTACAGCGAGCCGGCGGCATAGGGCTGGCCCATGTCGAGGTAGGGCGCGTTGACGTACCCACCCGGCGTGGCCGTGTAGCCGCTGGCGCGCTTGGGCAGCACCGTGGCGGTGACGTCATAGCCGGAGTCCTTCATGCCCAGCGGCCCGAAGATGCGCGCCTGCACGGCCTGCGCATACGTCTGGCCGGTGAGCTTCTCGATGAGGGCGCCCAGCAGGTAGTAGCCGCAGTTGTTGTACGCGTACTTCGTGCCGGGCTCGAACTCCAGGTCGCCACTGCAGGACTTCTTCACGAACTCCGCGACGCCATAGGGGTTGACCGAGTCGGCCCGGAAATGGGGGGCCGACGTGTAGCTGGGAATGCCGGAGGTGTGGTTCAGCAGGTGGGTGATGGTGACGCGCCCACCGGTGTCGTTCCGGTAGTCCGGCAGGTGCTTCGTGATGGGGTCATCGAGCTGGAGCTTTCCCTCGGCGACGAGCTGCAGGATGACGGTCGCCGTGAAGGACTTGGTGATGGAGCCGATGCGGAACTTCGTGTCCGGCGCGTTGGGCACCTTCCACTCGAGGTTCGCGGAGCCGTAGCCCTTCTTGAGGAGGATGCCTCCCTCATGGGCCACGAGCACCGTTCCATTGAACATGCCCTTCTGGTGGAACCCACGGATGTACCGGTCCACCTCCTGCTTCCGGTTCGCCGCCTCCGCCAGCGGCGCCACCAGCACCCATGCCACCAGTACGCCCGTGAGGCGCGCGCTCAGCCATCTCATTCAGACCTCCCCTTCATTTCGCGCAGTACGTGCGGGGGGGCGGGTGATTGCATCTGTTTTCGCGGGCCGCCCCGGTTTTCCTTGGTTCGGAAGTCGGGTTGTCTGCCAGACGCTTGTTCATGAGAAGTGAAGGGGTGTCTTGCAAAGGCAGTCATTCATGCATGACAAGGGTTGGCGTCAATGGCTGTCGAAAAAAGGAGCCCATGACATGGCAAAGCCTTCCCCCGATGGCGTGCATCGCTTCCTGGCCCCGGCGAACCAGATTGATTTCCCCGAGGACCCGACAGCACAGAAGAAGCTCAACGAGGCATGGAACTTCAACCTCACGGGCTTCACCGACCAGGGCATCACGGGCAACCCGTGGAACATGTCCAACTTCCTCCGCCCCAGGATTTCTTGAGACACCTCTCTGGGGGATAGCCTCCCCCTCGTGAGGTGGATGTGAAGAAGCAGCAGAAGCAGGACAGTGTCGGTGTGGTCGACGGAATCGGGCAGCGTGGCCACGGCGAGATGCCTTTGGGGAGGCACAGCCGCGACAAGGCGACCTCCGGGGACCGGTCAGCGGTCGCTCAGCTCTCGTGGGCGTGCTTGCCGTAGGTCCCTGCGGTGAGCGTCTTCAGCGAGGCGCGGACGATGCCAGTGAGCACGTCGAGGTCGACCTTCGTGAGGTCCTTGATGTACAGGCATCCGGTGCCGGCCGTGTGCGGACCGAGCTTGGCGAGCGCACTGGCGTGGGCTCTGAGGCCGTCAGCGAGGTAGACGACGGTTGCCGCCTTGCGGGGAGAGAAGCCAGCGGCGGGTGCGGTGCCACGGTGGCCGCTCGCGTACTGGTACGCGTACTCTCCGAACCCGACGATTGAGGGACCGAACATCTTCGGCTCGAGCCCGGTCACTTCGCGCATCAAGTCGAGAAGCACCTGGGCGTCGCGACGGCGCCCTGCAGGCGTCACGTTAGCGAGGAACGCCAACGGATCGGCATCGGTCCACGTGGTTGTCATTGCGCCCATTGTGCTCACTGGTTGAAGGAAACGTCCACGGCCGCCGTCACGTCCTTCGACGAGCGCGCCGTGGCGCCCTCGGTGAGCAGTGTCTGGCGGACTTTCGAAGCGAGCGGTGCCTCGCTGCGGCGAATCATTCAGTAGCGTCACGAGGGGGCGCCTCGCGCGTCATCTCCACCATGGTGGGGCGCCAGCCCAGCTTCGCGAACAGGCGCTGCGCGGTCGCGTTCTGCGCGGCGGTGTGGAGGACGACGCGCGGCACGCCGAGGGCCGTCAGGCGCTTCATCATCTCCTCCGCGAGCAGGACGCCCACGCCCGCGCCACGCGCCTTCTCGTCCACCCAGATGTCATGGAAGCCGCCGCTGCGGTCCAGCAGGGCATTCCAGTCCATGCCTTCCACGCGGCCGTAGGCATAGCCCACGACCTCTCCGTCCAGCTCCGCCACCAGGACGACCGCGTCGGGCTTCCTGGCCTCGTCGCCCAGCCACTTGCGGAAGCCCGACTCCACGTCGTCTGGGAGCATGAAGCGCGCGGCGTCGAAGGCGTGGTGTTTCCGGGCGAGCGCCGCGCCCATGCGCCCCAGGACGGGCTCATCCGAGGGCTTGGCGGGACGGAGGGTGACGGGCATGGCGGCTCCAAGGGAAGGAATGGCCCCTTCCTATAGCGGGCTTCTTCACCGAGCGCTGGCCTCATCGGAACGCGCGGCTTGGCGGCGTGGCCACGAGACAACATTGTTGACGAGGAATGGCGTCCAGGAGTCGTTGGTGGACGGGAGGCACGCCAACGGGGAGGGCGCCTCGTTGCCTCCTTGCGCTGGACTCGCCCCTCCCATGGACCACCTGGAAGACAGCACCTGGATGTCGGCTCCGCTCGCCCGGGACGATGGCACGCGTCCCGGCGGGCATGCCTTCGCGGACGGTGAGGGCGGCATCCCGCTCGGCATCCTGGAGGCGGTCTTCCTCAACATGGGTGATGGCGTGTCGGTGGTCGACCGGCACGGCCGGTTCGTCCTCCTCAACCCCATGGCCCAGCAGATCTTCGGCGCGTTGCCTCCGCCGGAGATGCCGGTGTCCCAGTGGTCGAAGTACTTCGGGCTCTACCTTCCCGATACCGTGACGCCCTATCCCGTCGAGACGCTGCCGCTCACCCGCGCCCTGCTGCGTGGCGAGGCGGTGGACCAGGCGGAGGTCTACGTACGCAACGCCCGCCACCCCAAGGGCCTCTGGCTGCTGGTGGGCGCGCGCGTGCTCACCGACCCGACGGGAGACGTCTACGGCGCGGCGACCGTGTTCCGGGACATCACCGCCATCAAACAGGCGGAGGCAGCGCTTCGCGCGGAGGAAGAGAAGTTCCGGAGCCTCTATAGGAACACGCCCGCGATGATGCACTCCATCGACGCGGAGGGCCGGCTGGTCAGCGTCAGCGAGTACTGGCTGCGCACCCTGGGCTATTCGCGCGAGGAGGTCCTGGGCCGTCGCTCCGTGGACTTCTTCACGCCGGAGTCTCGCCGGTATGCGACCGAGCACGTCCTGCCAGCGTTCTTCAAGACGGGCGTCTGCAAGGACGTGCCGTACCAGATTCTGAAGAAGAACGGCGAGGTGCTCGACGTCCTCCTCTCCGCCATCTCGGAGCGGGACGCGTCGGGCCGGATGGTTCGGTCGCTGGCGGTGCTGACCGACGTGACGGAGCGCAAGCGCGCCGAGGACGCGCTCGTCGAGAGCGAGAAGCGGCTGCGCGCCATCCTGGACAACGCCAACGCCGTGTTCTTCATCATCGACCGGCAGGAGCGCTACATCTTCGTGAACCGCGAGTGGGAGCGGCTCTTCCATCACACGCTGCAGGAGGTCGCTGGCAAGTCCACGTCGGACATCTTCCCCGGGCCGCTGGCGGCGCGCTTCCGTGAGACGAGTCAGGCCGTCTTCACCACCGGGGAGCTCGTCCTGCGGGAGGAGCGCATCCCCCTGGAAGACGGCGTCCACACCCATCTCATGCAGAAGTTCCCGCTCATCGATTCGTCGGGCACGCTCTATGCGCTGTGCGGTATCTCCACCGACGTCACCGAGCTCAAGCAGATGGAGCTGGGGCAGCGCTTCCTGTCGGAGGCCAGCCAGGCGCTGGTGACGTCGCTCGACTCGGAGACCACGCTCCAGCGCGTGGCGGAGCTGTCCGTCCCCACCCTGGGGGAGCTGTGCGTCGTCTCCCTGTTGGACAAGGACGCGGCGCTGCGCCCCGTGGCCGTAGCCGCCAGTTCGCCCGAGGGGGGCCGCACCGTTCGCGAGTTCCTCCAGGCCCATCCCCCCGTCTCCGGTCCGCGGGATGGTCCCTATGGGGTGCTGGAGACGGGACATTCGGAGTCGTCCCCGGATGCCATGGGCCTGCTGGACCCGGATGGGCTCCGAGACGAACGGTGGAGCACAGTGAGGGCACTGAGCGCTCGGGCATCACTGAATGTTCCGCTGCGGGCGCGGGGCCTCATCCTGGGCGTGCTGTCCGTTGTCGCGGCGCATCCGGGGCGTCCGTATGGCCCGCGCGAGCGCTCACTGGCCGAGGAGCTGGGGCAGCGCGCAGCCTTCGCCATCGAGAACGCCGAGCTCTATCGCAAGGCCCAGGAGTCCATCCGCGCTCGCGACGAGTTCCTGTCGATTGCCTCGCATGAGCTGAAGACGCCCGTCACCTCCATGAAGCTGCGTGTGCAGCAACTGACGCGGACCCTGTCTCGGCAGGAGTCCGGCCAGCTTCCCGTGGAGAAGGTGGCCGCCATGCTGGATGTCTTCGGGGACCAGCTCCGGCGGCTGTCGCATCTGGTGGAGCACCTGCTGGACGTGTCGCGCGTCAACGAGCGCCAGGTGGCCCTGCGGCGCGAGGACATGGACCTGGCGGCGGTGGCCCGGGACGTCACGGGCCACCTGAGGGGACAGATGGGCCGGGCGGGCTGCGTGTTCGAGCTGGTGGCGCCCACGCCCGTCCTGGGGCGATGGGACCGGCTCCGGATGGAGCAGGTGATGATCAACCTGTTGACCAACGCGATGAAGTACGGCGCCGGCGAGCCCGTCCGCATGGAGGTGTCACGCGTCGGGGAGGGTGCCCGCATCCGCATCCAGGACCATGGCGTGGGCATTCCCCTGGAGGCGCAGCCGCGCATCTTCGATCGCTTCGAGCGCGCCGCGTCCCGCAACTACGGAGGCCTGGGGCTGGGGCTCTTCATCACCCGGCGGCTCGTGGAAGCGCACGGCGGGACGATTCGCGTCGAAAGCCAGCCGGGGAAGGGCGCCACCTTCGTTGTCGACCTTCCCCCGGAGGCTCGCTGACCCGTGACTGGAGGAGGACGGAGGGGCAGACTGCGGCCACTGCATGCATACGCTCGACGCCGAACTCGACATCGCCCGCCGCGTAGCCCGCCAGGCGGGAGCCATCCTCCTGGAGGTCTACGCCACGCCCTTCTCCGTCCATGACAAGGCGGGCGGCATGGGGCCCGTCACCGAGGCCGACGAGCGCGCCAACGCCTTCATCGTGGAAGCGCTGCGCGACGCATTTCCTTCCGACGGTGTCGTGGCCGAGGAGTCCGACAACACCTCCGGCGCGAGCCGCTTCGAGCGCTGCTGGTTCGTGGACCCCATGGACGGCACGCAGGAGTTCGTCAACCGCAACGGCGAGTTCGCCATCCACATCGGGCTCGCCATCGCGGGGAAGGCCACGCTGGGCGTCGTGTACCGGCCCGTTGGAGACACGCTGTACTGGGGCGTGGTGGGGCAGGGCGGCTTCGTGGAGGACGCGCAGGGGCGCCGCGCCCTGCGGGTATCGGACACGGCGGAGCCGTCCGCGCTGCGACTGGTGGTGTCCCGCTCACACCGCTCGCGCCTGACGGACGCGGTGGCCCGGCGGCTGGGCATCACCCACGAGCAGGCGTGTGGCTCAGTGGGCCTCAAGTGCGGCCTGCTGGCGGAGGCCGCCTGCGACCTCTACCTGCACGTCAGCGACAAGAGCTATCGCTGGGACAACTGCGCGCCCGAAGCGGTGCTGCGCGCGGCGGGTGGCATCCTCACGGACCTGGGCGGGACGCCGTACGCCTATGACGGTTCGGAGCTCCAGAACCGCCGCGGCCTGCTGGCCTGCAACGCCGCCGCCTTCGAGCACGTGGCGCCCGTGGTGGCCGGGTTCGCCCGCGAGGCCGGTATTCTTCGCTGAGGCCTCGCGGACGCTGCTCGCGTCAGGACGCCGTCGTCTCGCAGCGCTGGATGATGGTGCGCAGTTGGGACTGCACGCCGGAGAGCATGCTGCGCAGGCGCGCATGGCGGAGCGAGCCCGCGAGCGCGTTGGACAGGGCCTGGAGCACGGAGACCTCCGTCGGCGGCCACTGGCGCTCCGTCCGGCAGTCGTCGAAGCCCACGAAGCCCCACCACTCGCCGCCCACGATGATGGGGCAGACCAGCAGCGACCGGATGTCCTGGCCCTCCAGCAGCTCCCGAGCGGGCGACGGGAAGTTACGGGGTGGTCCCTGGACGGCCTTGCCCGACGACAGCGGCCCGACCCAGGAGGGCATGACCTCCGCGTAGGGGACGTTCTGGAGCTCGGGGTTGTCCAACTGCGCGGAGGCCGCGGCCGCGGTCCACTCGTAGCGCTGGTTGCACAGCAGCTCGCCCCTGGGGCTGGTGGCGTTCTCGAAGATGTAGACGCGGTCGACGTCGAGCGCGACGCCCACCTGGCCCAGGGCCTCCGAGACTGTCGCGGTCTCGAAGCCGCGCTCCAGGAGTAGCTGCGATACGTTCATGATTGCTGCGAATGCCTTCGAGGCCATGGGGTCTGCTCCAGGTGGGGGCGCCTGTTGCGATGCAGGTCCGGGGGAACCTGGCGGGCAGCGTTGCATGCGGGCGCACCCATGGGTCAAGGCACGGTGCGCGAGGCACCGCGAACTCGTACCGGGAGTCGTCAGCCCTGCTCCACGGCGCGTCGCAGCTCGGCGAAAAGGCGGCCCAGCGCGTCGAGTTGGTAGTGCGCGTTGAGCCCGCTGGGGTTGGGCAGCACCCACAAACGCGTGTCGCCCAGGCGCTCCGGTTGCGTGCCCAGCGCGGCCTTGGGACGGCCAAAGGCGATGCGGTAGGCGCTCACGCCCAGCACCGCGAGGAAGCGGGGCTGGTAGCGCGCCACCTTGGCTTCCAGCGCCTTCGCGCCCTGGGCCAGTTCGGCGGGGTTCAGCAGGTCCGCGGTGGCGGTGGCGCGGTCCACCACGTTGGTGATGCCGTAGCCCAGCGCGAGCAAGGCCTCCTGCTCCGTGGGTTGGAATGTGTGCGGAGTGATGCCCGCGGCATGCAGCGTGGGCCAGAAGCGGTTGCCGGGCCGCGCGAAGTGATAGCCCACCACCGCGGAGTAGAGGCTGGGGTTGATGCCGCAGAAGAGCACGCGCAGCCGGGGAGCGATGACGTCCGGCATGGTGCGACCGGTGGCTGCGTCCAGCTCATCTCGTGAGGGGCGACGGAGCGGTGTCATGGGGGCGCATCTTCGCGAGCCTACCTGGGAAGGCAACCCCCCAGGGCCCCATGCACGGGGTGGGGTGTTGCCCGTGGGACGGAGCGGCGTGGGCGCTCGGATGGCTGGCGAAGGCGCGCGGGGTGGGGCAGGCTCGGCCCTTTCGCGCCCATGCAACCCAGGAGGCCCTTCGCGATGCCGCACATCGTCACCCTGACGCTCAACCCGACCATCGACGTGGCCACGTCCGTGCCGGAAGTCACGCCGGAGCACAAGCTGCGCTGTGGCCCCGTGCGCAGGGACCCGGGTGGGGGCGGCATCAACGTGGCGCGCGTGGTGCGTGAGCTGGGCGGTGAGTCCATCGCCGTCTACACGCGGGGCGGGGCCACCGGGAGCCTGCTGGAGGAGCTCCTGGAGGAGAAGGGCCTGCTGCGCCGCTCCGTGCCGTTGCAGGACGCCACCCGGGAGAGCTTCACGGTGGCGGAAGGCACGGGCGCGCGTGAGTACCGCTTCATCCTGCCGGGGCCCACGTTGTCCGAGCGCGAGTGGCAGCGCTGCCTCGGAGCACTGGAGGACGTGGCCGTGGGCGCGGCCTTCATCGTCGCCAGCGGCAGCCTGGCGCCCGGCGTGCCGGAGGACTTCTATGCCCGTGTGGCCCGGCTGGGGAAGCGCCTGGCCGTGCGCGTGGTGGTGGACACCAACGGTCCTCCGCTGCGGGCCGCGCTGGAAGAGGGCGTGTTCCTGGCCAAGCCCAATCGCCGCGAGCTGCGCGACTTGAGCGGCGTGTCGACGGAAGACTTCGCCACCCAGGCCGCCGCGGCGCGCGAGCTGGTGGCCCAGGGCCGCGCGGAAGTGCTGGCGGTGTCCATGGGCGCGGACGGCGCGCTGGTGACGACGCGCACCGCCCAGTTCCGGGCGACGCCGCCTCCGGTGCGGACGCACAGCTCTGTGGGCGCGGGGGACAGCTTTGTCGCGGGGATGACGCTTGCGCTCGCGCGGGGCCAGTCCATTGAGGACGCGCTGCGCTGGGGCATCGCCTCCGGGACGGCCGCGCTGCTCACCCAGGGGACGGACCTATGTTACCGGGCGGACGTGGAGCGGCTCTTCGCCCAGGTGAAGGCGGAGCCGGTGCCGCGTCCGTAGGCACTCCGGCCGGCGCGGGAAGGAGGGCTTGTCCGTTCCATTCCCAGGAGTGGCGGCGGCGAGGCTGAAGCTGGGCGGCGAGTCCGGGCAGGAGGTCACCGTCCAGGCCGGCGATGTGCTGGTGCTCCCGGCGGGAACGGGCCACCGCCGGCTGGAGGCCAGCGGTGACTTCCTCGTGGTGGGCGGCTATCCAGCGGGGACGGGCGACTACGACATGCAGCGCCCGGAGTAGGCGACGCATGACGCCTCCGTCCAGCGGATTGCCCAGGTGCCTCTGCCCGGCGCGGACCCGGTGACGGGCAAGCAGGGCGCGTTGCCCTCGGCATGGAAGCCGTAGCGCCTCAGCGACGCTCCACGGCGACCGTGCCGCCCTTCATCACCCAGCGCACCTTGCGCAGGGTGGTGATGTCCTTCGTCGGGTCGCCCTCCACCGCCACCAGGTCCGCGAGCAGCCCGGCCTTCACCTGGCCCAGCTGGTCCTCACGGTGGAGCATCGCCGCGTTGCCGGAGGTGGCGGCCTGGAGCGCCTGTGCGGGCGTCATGCCGTAGGCCACCATCAGCTCCAGCTCGCGCGCATTCTCTCCGTGAGGGAAGACGCCGGAGTCTCCACCCGCGCACATGGGGACGCCGGCGCTGAGGGCGGCGCGGAAGGTGGCGCGCTTCTGTTGGAGGTAGGCGGGCTCCGGGTCCACGCCGCGCTTGTAGCCGCGCTGTTCGAACATCGCGTCGCTGGCGGCCAGGGTGGGGCAGAGGTAGACGCCCCGCTGTGCCATGAGGCGGAACACCTCGGCGGTGCCTTCGTCCCCGTGCTCGATGCTCTCCGCACCCGCAAGCACCGCGTGGCGGATGCCTTCGGGGGTGCTCGCATGGACGGACACCGGACGGCCGCTGCTTCGCGCGGTGTCGACGATGCGCTTCATCTCCTCCAGGGAGAAGGTGGGCCGGGCTTCGTTGTTGGGGCCCCAGCGGTAGTCACCGTACACCTTCACCCAGTCCGCGCCCTGGCCGATTTGCGCGCGCACCACCCGGGTGAGCGTCTCCTCGCCGTCCGCCTCTTCCGCGCCCTGGGGGACGTGCCACTCCGAGGCGAAGCCCTTGGGGCCATAGCTGCCGGTGGCGACGATGGCGCGCGTGGCCACCAGCAGGCGCGGGCCAGGGATGATGCCCTGGTTGATGGCCTGCTTGAGCCCGACGTCCGCGTCGGCCGCGCCCTCGGTGCCCAGGTCCCTGGCGGTGGTGAAGCCCGCCGCCAGCGTGGCGCGGGCGTGGTTGGTGGCGCGGGCCACCCGCAGCGCCAGCGACTCCTTCAGCACCTGGTCGTTCCAGGACGCCTCGTTGTACGGATGGAGGAGCAGGTGGGAGTGGCCCTCGATGAGGCCGGGCAGCAGCGTGGCGCCGCTCAGGTCAACGGACGTGGTGCCCTGGGGGACCTTCATCTTGGCTTCGGGCCCCGCGGCGGCGATGCGGTCACCCGTCACCAGGACGACCCAGCCCGTGTGCGGCTTGGGGGTGACACCGTCGAAGACGCGGTCGGGCCGCAGTAGATAGGACGCCGGTGGGACGGTGTGCGTCGGTTCGGCAGCGGTCGCCACGGCGGTGGCGAACAGCGAGACGAAGAGGAAGGCGCGCATAGGCAGGGGAGCGGACAAGCTCGGGCGGCGGGAAGGCCTGGGTGTTAATTCGACGGGCATGGCTTTCCAAGACCGCTCGAACGCACTGCAGGCGCTAGAGGCCGAGTTCCAGGCGGAGAAGGCCTCCTCGCTCCGGAAATTGGAAGTGAAGCTGGAGGAGACGCTGCGGGAGCTGTCCGAGGTCGAACGTCAACTGCGGTCCCACCGGACCGCCGACCGGCGCGCGCAGATTGCCCGCCACCAGGCCCTGCGCAAGGAAGCCGAGCACCAGCGCTGGTGCTTCATGGTGCAGCGGGAGGCGTGTGGCTTCGTCAACCACGACGACCTCGACCGGTACTACCCACTCCCCCCGTCCTGGAGGGAGTGAGCGGGGCTCAGTTCGTGGTGCGCCAGGCGGCCACCGCGAACAGGAGCCAGCCGGCGAGGAATCCCAGGCCCCCCAGCGGGGTGATGGCTCCCAGCACGCGCACGCCGGAGAGTGCGAGTGCGTAGAGGCTGCCAGAGAACAGGACGATGCCCACCAGCATCGCCCAACCGGCGCCGTTGAGCAGGGACGAGGGGCGGAAGTGCCCCAGCAGGCCCACGGCCAGCAGTCCCAGCGCGTGGTACATGTGGTACCGCGCCCCCGTCTCGAAGATGACCTGGAGGTCCTGGGGCAGCCGGCTTCGCAGCGCGTGCGCGCCGAAGGCCCCCGCGCTGACGGAGAGGAAAGCGTTCACGGCACCCAGGACGAGCCACCACCGCATCATCGTTCGCCTTTCATCGGAAGTCGGACTGGTGCACGCTACACCGCCGCAGCCGGAGCGTCCTGGCCGACATCAACACCTGGGGCGCTCACAACAGAATGACCTCACCCAACTTCATTCCTTCAACGAAGCCGCTTCCCTTCGAGTTGCACCCGTCCTCCATCCAGGGCCAGGGTGCCTTCGCCATCCGCCGCATCCGCAAGGGCACGCGCATCATCGAGTACCTCGGTGAGCGCATCACGCAGGCGGAGGCGGACGTCCGCTACGACGACGAATCGATGGCGCGGCACCACACGTTCCTGTTCAACCTCGACAAGCGGACGGTGCTGGACGCGGGGACGATTCACAACGAGGCGCGCTACATCAACCACTCGTGCGCGCCCAACTGTGAAGCCCTCATCGACAAGGGCCACATCTACATCTACGCGCTCACCACCATCGAGCCCGGTGATGAGCTGGTGTACGACTACGGCTACGAGCGCACCGAGGACATGGGGCCTGAAGCCGAGGCTCTCTACGTCTGCCGCTGCGGCGCGCCCAATTGCCGGGGCACCATCCTGGCCCCGGAGAAGAAGGCGCCGGCCCGGAAGACGTCGGCCAAGAAGGCGAAGACCTCGTCGACGTCGAAAAAGAAGTCTGTGTCGAAGTCCCGGGGCAACAAGGACGCGGGGGCCAAGAAGGCGGCGGGGAAGAAGTCATCCGCCGGTACCCGCAAGTCCACCCAGCGGGCGAAGTCGCCCAGCCGTAAGCGCGCGAGCTGAACTGCGCGCAGGTTCCAGCGCCCTCCTCAGGAGGGCGCCGCTGTGCCGGGTGTGCGTGCCGTGATGGTGCTGGGCACGTAGGGGGCTGCTCATTGACGGTGCTTTCGTGTTCCCTTACGTTTCCTGCCGAAACATTTTTCGAGCTTCATTTGTGGAGCCAATTACATGCGGGCCGTCGTACTCGCTTTCGTTGTGGCGTTGATATCATCCGGATGTGGGAGCGGCGCTCTGAGTGCCATCCGAGGGAAGGCTGCCCAGGACATGGCCTGTCCGGAGAAAGACCTGGCAGTCAATCCTGTCTATGATTACGCCGGGGCTCCGAACGAGTCGGGCGCGTACTATGCGGAAGGCTGTCAGAAGCTTCGGCGCTACGAGGTTGGCTGCAACGCCTTTGGGTATTGCCCTGAACCTCGTGGGGTCGACATACAGGAGCTCGTTCTTCGTCAGGCGGCCTTCGACCTGAAATGTGAGCAGGACGCGATATCAACCCAGCGGCTGAATCGTGACACGTTTGGCGCGAGAGGCTGTGACCAGCAGGCCAGCTACCTCCTGCTGTGCAGTCGCAGCAGCTGCCGCGTGGTTCAGAATACCCAGAGTCAGTAATACATCCCTGAGAAGTCCTGGGGCGGAGGGAGCGGTGGCCGCTCAACCATTCATTCAAGAACTGGTGGACGAGCCGGCGAGGGCCGCCAATAGACTCCTCCCGTGAACGACGTCCTCCATTTCCTGCTCACCGCGCCCGCCGAGCCCCAGGTCCTCGATTCTGTCGACATCTGGTGGCGCCAGCACCTGGAGCTGTCCTCCCGCTTCTCCTCGCCCTCGGACCTGGCGCTGGCCGGCGGCTTCCTCGCCGACCGGTTGGGGTTCGCCTTCGCTTCTGGCTACCACGCCGCGCACCGGCGCCTGTTTCCGGAGCTCCCGGCGGAGCGGATCATCGCGCTCTGTGCCACGGAGCCGGGGGGCGCGCATCCCAATGCCATCGAGACGCGGCTGACGGATGCCGGCGCGGGCCCGCGCCTGTCAGGCACCAAGACGTTCGTCACCCTGGGCACGCGCGCGGAGCTGCTGCTGGTGGTGGCGTCGGAGGGGCAGGACGCCCAGGGCCGCAACCGCCTGCGCATGGTGGCGGTGGACGCGAAGCGGCCCGGTGTGCGGCTGAGCGCGCTCCCGGAGCTGCCCTTCATCCCCGAGGTTCCTCACGCGGAGCTGTCCCTGGAGGACGTGGCGGTCGCCTCGGAGGACGTGCTTCCGGGAGACGGCTACGCGCGCTACCTCAAGCCCTTCCGCACCGTGGAGGACTGCCACGTCCAGCTCGCGATGCTGGGCTGGCTGCTCCAGGTAGGGCGCCGCAGCGGCTGGCCGGACGACGTGCGCGAGGAGCTGTCCGCCCTGGCGGTGATGATGCGGGGGCTGTCCCAGTTGGACCCGACGGCGGCGTCCACGCACGTGGCCCTGGGCGGAGGGCTGGCGCTCACCAAGCGCGCGGTGTTGGAGCGGTGCGAACCCCTCTGGGCCGCCACGGATGCCATCACGCGAGAGCGCTGGGCTCGGGACCGCGTGCTGCTGGGCGTCGCTGGCAAGGTGCGCGCGAAGCGGCTGGAGGCGGCCCGGCAGCGCATCCAAGAGGAAACGGGCCGGAGCGGCTGAAGGTTGGGACGCGCCCGCTGCCGGGCATTGCTCACACGGCTCTGGCGGAGCGCTTCGATGCGGCCCGGCCATGCGAGCCAGGCCGTGGGGCAGGGCGCCTGAAAGGCGAAGGGCCGGGCCTCCGCGCAGGAGGACCCAGCCCCGGTGCTCACCGCGACGCGGTGGCGGTGCTCAGTACCGCCCGCCGCCCACGGCGGAGACGATGGCGGAGAGGACGCGGTTCTCCACGCCCCACACCGCCTTGTTCAGGCCCTTGATGCCCGCGCCGCGCAGGTAGTCGGTGAAGTCGTGCAGCGCGGTGGAGCGCTGCATGCCCTCGCCCTTGGCCGCGTAGAGCAGCGGCGTGTTGGGGGCGCCCGTCAGGCCCAGGTCCGGCACGGCCTCGGACAGCTTCTGCGGGTCGATGCCCGTCGCGGCGGACATCATCGCCACGGTGAACTTGTGCACCGGCAGGTCGCGCACGTTCGGGACCTTCTTGTAGACCTTCGCCTTCGTCTTCTCGTCGCTGGCGAGCTGGTCCAGCGACACGTTCGCCATGGCGATGAGCTGCTCGTTCGTCACGTGCTTGCTGTCGAGGATGGCCCGGCTGAACAGGCTGGCCGCGGTGTCACCCTTGATGGTGATGTTGTTCGCGTCCGGGTTCGACTGGAGCCGCGAGACGATGGACTGCACCGCCTTGCCCACCTCGGTGTCCGGACCGCCGCGCCACGCACCGGGAATCGGCTGGGCCGCCGCGGCCGGACGGGCCCGGGCCGCGCCCTCGAAGGAGTTCACCTGCGTGTGACCCACGGCGGTGGCACGGGCCACGTTGGCCGCCTGCTGAGCTGCCGGCTGGGCCCGCGCAGGCGCGGTGGTGGGGTTCGAGATGACGCGGGGGCGGCTGTCGATGCGGGACATGGCCTGGGGGGCTCCGGGAAAAATCAGCTTGTCGGTGATTATCGCAAGTCAGCTGTAAAGGTTGCGTGGGGCGCTATGTTCCAATCCGATGAAGGCCTTTCCCAAAGAGTTCGCTGACTGGCTGACCCCCCGGGGTCGCCGCATCCTCGACGGCAAGGAGCGTGACGTGGTGGGCGCGCTGCTCGACCCGGCCCGTCCCTTCGTGTCGCTCCAGGGTGTCATTGACCCACGCCGTGCCGCCGAATGCCGCGATGCGTTGGACGCGGCGATGCGCGAGACGATGGTGCCCATGGAGGACCCGATTCCAGCGGACTCCATCTCCGGGCAGACGATGAACTACATGGAGCTGCTGCCCAAGACGGTGCGGGTGAGCACGGCGCTGCTGGAGAGCCGCCGTTCCCGCTCGTGGCGCGCGGCGGAGTCCGTGGGGCTCACGGACATGCTGCGCTCGGACACCTTCGCCGGGTTCGCCGCCGCGGTGACGGGCCGGGCGCTGCGGCGCAAGTGGGGCATCCAGGCGCTGTGCTACGGGCCGGGGGACTACTCCGGGCCGCACAACGACCACCACCCGGAGGAGCCCGAGGCCCGGGACGGCTACGTGGACATGCACGTCAGCCTCACGCTGCCCGGGGTGGACCACCAGTACCTCGTCTATGCCCAGGACGGACACTTCACGCAGATGACCCCCGTCAGCACCGTGGGCGGCATCACCGTGTACCGGTTGCCCTTCTGGCACTACACGACGCCGCTGTTGGCCCGGAATGGGAAGGAGGGGGCCTCTCGCCGGTGGGTGTTGTTGGGCACCTTCCTGGACGCGGCCCCGGGGGCCCGGCCCGCGACCACCATTCTCCCCGCGCAGGCTCCGGCGAAACGCCCGCCCGCCCGGTAGGCCGGTGACTTTCGGGAGTGGCGGCGGGGCCGGACGGCGTTAGCTTGGGGCGCCCTATGAGCCCCACCGACACCGACGCCCTGGCCGGAGATCTCCTCGAGTACATCGACGCCTCGCCCACGCCGTACCATGCGGTGCGCGAGTCGGCCCGCCGTCTGACGCAGGCGGGCTACCGCCAGTTGGACGAGCGCGAGCCCTGGACGCTGGAGCCGGGCGCGCGCGTCTTCATCACCCGGGGGGACACGAGCATCGCGGCCTTCCACCTCGGCACCCAGCCCGTGGACCGGGCGGGCTTCCGGTTGGTGGGTTCGCACACGGACTCGCCGAACCTGCGCGTGAAGCCGAACGCGGCGGTGATGAAGAACGGCTACCAGCAGCTCGGCGTGGAAATCTACGGCGGGGTGTTGCTGCACACCTGGACGGACCGCGACTTGTCGCTCGCCGGCCGCGTCATGGTGATGGTGGAAGGACGCCCCCAGCGGCACCTGGTGGACTTCCGCCGGCCGCTGCTGCGCGTGCCCAACCTGGCCATCCACCTCAACCGCGGGGTGAACTCGGACGGGCTCAAGCTGAACGCGCAGGAGCACATGGTGCCGGTGCTGGGCCTGGATCGCGCGGGCGTCGCGGAGCTGCACGGGCTGCTGCTGGAGGAGTTGGCCAAGGGCGGCGTGAAGGCACAGGCGGGGGACATCCTCGGCTACGACTTGTGCCTCTATGACTTGCAGCCGTCCATCCGCTCGGGCGCGCACGGCGAGTTCCTCCACGCGCCGCGCCTGGACAACCTGGCCAGCTGTCACGCCAGCCTGTCCGCGCTGCTCTCCAGCAGCGAGCCGCGTGAGGCCACCAGCGGCGTCATCCTGTTCGACCACGAAGAGGTGGGCAGCCGCAGCGCGCAGGGCGCTGCGTCACCCTTCCTGCGCACGCTGCTGGAGCGCCTGACGCTGGCGCACTCGGACGGCAAGCCGGACGCGTTCCACCGCGCCATCGCGCACTCGTTCCTGGTGAGCGCGGACATGGCGCACGCCATCCATCCCAACTACCCGTCCCTGCACGAGCCCAAGCACCAGCCGCACATGGGCGCGGGCCCGGTCATCAAGTCGAACGTGAACCAGTCCTACGCCACGGATGGCGAGTCGTGGGCCTTCTTCACGGCGCTGTGCCGCGAGGCCGGCGTGACGCCGCAGCACTTCGTCACCCGCACCGACCTGGGCTGCGGCAGCACCATTGGGCCCATCTCCGCGGGGCAGCTCGGCATCCGGACGGTGGATGTGGGCAACCCCATGCTGTCCATGCACTCCATCCGGGAGATGGCCTGCGCCACCGACGTGGCGCAGATGGTGGCCGTGCTCAGCCGCCTCTTCGCGTAGTCCCGCGGGTGCTCAGGAGACCGCGAGCGTCAGCCGGCGCTCGCGGGCTTCCGTCAGCGTGTGTGCGTCCATCAGCACCGCCGTCTTCTCCGGCGGGGACAGCGGCTCCACGTTGTCACCCAGCAGCTTGCGCCGCGCGGAGGCCAGTGCCATGGGCACGGCGGCCGGCGAGGGCTGCGACTCCAGCAGCGCCAGGTGCAGCGCGTGCGCCTTGGCATCGGAGATGACGTGGTCCACCGCGTCCTTCACCGGCTCCAGCGCGTGCTCCTCGGCCACCTCTTGCGCCCGCTCCAACACGCGCGGCGGCTCCGTCTCCTCGGGGATGACGAGCAGCCCGCGCCGCTCCAGCCAGATGCCCAGCGACGCGCGGGACGTGAAGACGGAGAGGGGGATGGACAGCAGCAGGCCGGCCACGACGGGCGACAGCCACAGCAGCAGCCCGGGCGACAGGAAGAACGCCACCGCCGCCAGCACCACGCCCACGGTGGTGTGAGCGGCGTGCCGCCGGGCCGCCTCGGACCAGGGCAGGTCGGCGTCGTCGCGTTGCTGGCTGGACCACGTCACCTTGTAGCCAAGCAGCGTGCCGAAGACGAAGTGCGACTGGAACAGCATCATCACCGGCGCCATCAGCGTGGCCAGCACGCTCTCCAGCAGCACACTCAGCACCAGCCGAATCCGGCCGCCCATGAGCGCCGAGTCCTGGGAGCTGGCCAGCGCCAGCAGCAGCCCGAAGCACTTGGGCGCGAACAGCATGGCCATGGACACGGAGAACAGCCGCACGGCGCCCGTGGTGTCGAACGCCAGCGCCTCCGGGCCCAGGTCCTCCAGCAGGTGCGGGTTGGAGAACGACAGCCACCCGTCGTAGAGGCCGGCAATCAGCCCGGACATCAGGAACAGCAGCCACAGCGGGGACGCCGCGTAGGACATCACGCCCATCAGGAAGTGGCCCCGGCTGATGGGGTGCAGGCCGCCCGCGGCCACCAGGCTCAGGTGCTGGAGGTTGCCCTGGCACCAGCGCCGATCTCTCTGCGCGTAGTCCAGCAGGCTCGGGGGCGGCTGCTCGAAGCTGCCGCCCAGCTCCGTCACCAGCCACACGGTGTAGCCGGCGCGGCGCATCAGCGCGGCCTCCACGAAGTCGTGGCTGAGGATGTGGCCACCGAAGGGTTGCTGGCCGGGGAGCACGGGCAGGCCGCAGTGCTGGATGAACGCCTCCGTGCGGATGATGGCGTTGTGGCCCCAGTAGTTGGACTCGCCCAGCTGCCACGCCGCCGCGCCCGCGGCCACCACCGGGCCGTAGACGCGCCCGGCGAACTGCTGCAGCCGGGCGAAGAGGGTGCTGCGGCCCACGTTCAGCGGCGGCGCCTGGAGGATGCCCGCGCGCGGGTTGAGCTCCATCAGCCGCGCCATCGTCACCAGCGTGCGGCCGTCCATCAGGCTGTCGGCGTCCAGCACAATCGTGAAGTCGTAGTGGCGGCCCCAGCGCTCGCAGAAGTCCTGGAGGTTGCCGGCCTTCTTGCCGGTGTTGTCCGTGCGTCGCCGGTAGAAGATGCGCCCCTGGCCACCCACGCGGCGGCACAGGTCGGCCCAGGCGAGCTCCTCGGCGATCCACGCCTCCGGGCGGGTGGAGTCGCTGAGAATGTAGAAGTCGAAGGCGTCCAGCTGCCCGGTGGCCTCCACGGACTCGTAGGTGGCCTGCACGTTGGCGAAGACGGAGGCCGGGTCCTCGTTGTGGACCGGCATCACCACCGACGTGCGCGAGGTGAGCCGCGTGGTGGATTCCTCCGCCGTGGGCCAGCGCAGGCCGGGCAGCCGCTTGCTCACGGCGAGCTGGAGGAACCCCGCCACCGCCGTCCAGAAGGACAGCGCAATCCACCCGAAGCACAGGGCGAAGAGCACCAGCAGCACGCCTTCGGGGACGGTGGTGCCGCGCGCGCTCAGCAGGCGGTGCATCTCCCACGTGCCCACGAGGGTGGACACGGCGGCCAGGCCCAGGACGAAGAGGCGCCGGATGCCGGCGCTCTCCGGTGAGAACGAATGAGCGTGCATGGCGGAACCTCGCGAGGAATCTCCCGGAGCGGGGGCTGCGTCAGCGGGAGACGGACATGTCCGGCTGCCCGGCGCGCAGCCAGCGGCGCAGGCGCTCGCCCAACGGCCACAGCACAAGCTGCTGCTCCGGCATCTGCGTGGCGACCTGCGCCGGCGTCGGCACCGGCACCGCGGCGCGCAGGGCGCGGTAGAGCTCGCGCGGCACCGCGTCCCGGGTGAGCACGGAGGCGCCGAAGCGCGCGCCGTCGCTGAGGACGAAGGCGGCGCGGCCACGGGTCAGCAGGCGGCCTTCACCCACCACGTCCATGTCCAGCACGCGCGTCAGCCACGTCTCCATGCGGGCCCGGGCCAGGGCCACGGCGGCCTGCGGCTTCACGTTGGACGCGGTGACACCCTCCAGCGCCCAGGCGGCCAGCGCGGCCAGGTCCTCGGCGGCTTCGAAGCCGAAGCCCTGGAAGAAGGCGTCGAGCGCCACGCACGTCTCCGGACGGACCCAGTCGGTCGGCACGGAGGGGCAGGTGTTCGGCGTCGTCACGGAATCCATAGATAGCTCCAGGTCTCGGTGAGGGTCTCCGAACCGCGCCGCAGGAACGCGCGCAGCTCGATGGGTTCACTGGTGCCCTCGGGCTCCAGCTCGAAGGTGGTGCGCCAGCCACCGGAAGGTTCATGGCGCTGGATGGTGGAGCGCAGCACCTGGCCCTTGGCTGCGGTGATGACGGCTTCCACCGGCCCGTCCTCGGCGCGGGCGGTACGAGAGAAGTCGAGGATGAACCGGCGCGTGGCCGGCGTGACGCCTTCGCCCACGGGCATGCCCGGGGTGATGGCGGAGGTGATGCGCGTCGAGGTGACGACGCCGCCGGTGTTCTCCCAGGGCGACCTGGTGCCCCAGTGCAGGCGGTAGGCCACGCGCAGCGGCGTGCCCGGCGTGAGCGGCGCGTCTGGCACCCAGAAGGCGACGATGTTGTCGTGCGTCTCGTCCGGCGTCGGAATCTCCACCAGCCGCACCGCGCCGGCGCCCCACTCGCCCACGGGCTCCACCCACGCGCTGGGGCGGCGCTCGTAGTGGGCCTCCAGGTCCTCGTAGTTGTGGAAGGCCGTATCGCGCTGCAGCAGGCCGAAGGCGCGCGGGTCCTCCGCGCGGAAGCTGGAGGTGCGCACCTGCCGCGGGTTCTGCAGCGGGCGCCACAGCTGCTCGCCGTCCTTGGACCAGACCAGGAGGCCGTCCGAGTCGTGGACCTCCGGCCGGAAGTCGTCGAACTTCGCGCGGTCGTTCTCACCGAACAGGTACATGCTGGTGAGCGGCGCCACGCCCAGGTTGTCGATGGTGCGGCGCGAGAAGAGGGTGGCCTGCACCTCCATCACCGTGTTCGAGCCCGGGGTGATGGTGAATCGGTACGCGCCGGTGATGCTCGGGCCGTCCATCAGCGCGTGCACCACCACCTGGTTCGAGCCGGAGGCCGGGCGCTCCAGCCAGAACTCACGAAACTCCGGGAACTCCTCGGGGTTCGGCTGCGCGGTGTCGATGGCGATGCCACGCGCGGAGAGGCCGTAGAGGTTGCCCTGGCCCAGCGAGCGGAAGTAGCTGGCGCCCTGGAACACCGCGAGCTCGTCGAAGATGTCCGGGCGGTTGAGCGGGTGGTGGAAGCGCAGGCCCGCGAAGCCGTCCACGCCGCTGCGAGGCAGGGACGCCTTGTTGACGACCTTGCCGTAGCTGAAGAGGTCCTGGGAGAAGCGCAGCGGCTGCGAGCGGCCCGCCTCCACGACGTTCATCACCACCGGCGACTGGAACAGGAAGCCCGGGTGGAAGAACTGCACCTGGAAGGGCAGGCCCGCGTCGCGCCAGTGCGCGCGCTCCGGGCGGAAGCGGATGTCGCGGTACTGGTCGTAGTTGAGCTGCGTGTACGCCTTCGGCAGCGACTTCGGCGGCGCCTGGTAGGGCTTTGCCGCCAGCGCCCGCGCGCGCTCCACCACCGTCTCCGTGGAGAAGGCCGTCGTGCCCTTCGTGGCCGCGGTCTGGGCCTTGGCCGGCGGAGCCGCCACGGCGGCGCCGCTCGACGCCACCGCCACGGCACACAGCCACGGCGCACCCAGCTTCAACGCTTTCTGCCGCAACGACGTCACGTCCGAGCGCCTCCGAATGAGAGGTTTCGCCGAACGGCTCCGGTGTCCCGGACCTCGCCCGACCGCACGCTCCGCGTGGACTCGCGGTGCGGCGCGTCAGTGCCTCAGCAACCCGCGTACCAGCCCCGCAGGCTCGAATCCGCCGTCAAAAAAACGCTGGGATTCCGGCAGGTTGGGAGCGGCGTGTCACTGGAAAGTCACGAAAAGCACACTCTGCGCATGCCTCCTGTGGACGGTTCCCTGCCCAGCGGTCGGGGGCGGTGGGGAGGATAGGGGCAGGGGGTGGGGGGGCCTGTCCAAATCTTCCACAGGCTGACAATTCGCTATGCGTGCGCGAGTCGTTCCTGGATCAGGGAGAGGAGTTCCCTGCCAGCGAACGGCTTTTCCAGATGTGGGCTTGGCACCGACTCCAGGAAGGCGCGGGCCTGAGGCGTCACCGCGCCGCCGGTGAGGAAGATGACCCGCTGGGCCTGCTCGGGGTGGCGGGCCTGGAGGGCGGAGTAGAAGTCCATCCCGCTCATGCCCGGCATCATCAGGTCGCAGAAGACGACGTCGAAGCGCTCGCCGGCCTCGATGCGATCCAAGGCCTCCTGGGCCCGGGTGGAGAGGGTGACGTCGTGGTGCGGACGCAGCGTACGCCCCAGGGCCGTGCAGACGAGCGGCTCGTCGTCCACCACCAGCAGGCGGCCCCGCTTCTCCGCGGGGGCGGGCGGCGGAGCGGGCGGTGGGTGCTCCGTCCCGATCCGCTGGGAGGGGGTCAGGAGCACCTGGAAGGTGGAGCCCTTGCCCGGCTCGCTCGTCACGTGGATTTCCCCACCCAGGGCCGTCACCAGGCTGTGGCAGATGGACAGGCCCAGTCCGGTGCCCACCCCGGGCTCCTTGGTGGTGAAGAAGGGGTCGAACAGGCGCGGCAGGTGTTCCTTGGCGATACCGGCGCCCGTGTCCGACACCTCCACGCAGACGTGGCCCTTGCCCGAAAGGCGGGTGACGACGCGGATTTCATGGCGCTCCGGCGTCCCGGAGGGAATGGCCTGGGCGGCGTTCACCAGCAGGTTGAGGAACACCTGTCCCAGCCGTGACTCGTTGCCGACCACGGTGGGGACCGCGTCGAGCTGCTTCACCAGGCGGGCGCGGTGGCGAATCTCCGTGGTGGCCAGGTTCAGCGTGGACTCCAGCACCTGCCGGACGTCCACTTCCGCGCTCTCCGCTGAGTCCACCCGGCTGAACGTCTTCAAGTCCCGGACGATGCTGCGCACCCGGTCGGCGCCCTGCTGCGCCTCGGCGAGCGCGGCCTGGGCGCTGGCCACCGCCTCCGCCAGCCGGGGCTCCACGTTCCGGGTGCCGGTGGGCAGCACGCCGGCGAGCTCCTCGCGCGCGAAGGCCAGGTTGGCGGTGAGGTAGGCCAGGGGGTTGTTGATTTCGTGCGCCACGCCCGCGGCCAGCGTGCCGACGGAGGCCATGCGCTGCGCGAGCATCAGCCGCGCCTGCATCTGGTAGCGCTCCGTCAAGTCATGGGAGACGGAGACGATGGAGTCCTCGCCGTCGAAGGGCAGGGGGAAGGTGGTGGACTCCACGTGCAGCACGCTGCCGTCGCGTTTGACCAGCCGCCGCTCCTGGAGCGCCGCGCGGCCGGTGCGGATGGCTTCGTGCATGCGCGCGTCGGCGCTGGCGAAGTCCTCCTTCGGGATGATGTCGGAGATGTGCTTGCCCAGCAGCTCATTCACACTCTCGTAGCCCAGGGCCGTGGCGACCTTGAGGTTGGCGTAGCGCACGCGCGCGCTGGTGTCGAAGACGGCCACCAGGTCCGGCAGGCTGCCGATGAGGGTGCGGAAGCTCACCTCCGAGCGGCGCAGGCTCTCCTCGGCGCGCTTGAGCGGGGTGATGTCCGGGAAGAAGGCGATGATGTGGGGCGTGCCGCCGTAGAGCACCAGGCCCATGAAGAGCAGCGTGTGCCGCATCTCGCCCTCGCGGGTGCGGTACTGCGCGTCCACGCCGCGCACCGTGCCGTGGCGCCGCAGCCTGTCCATGATTTGCGAGCGGTCCACGGGCGTCTCCCACAACGACAGCTCCACCGTGGTGCGCCCGATGACCTCCTCGCGCGTGTAGCCGAAGAGCTCGAAGTAGGCTTCGTTGGCCGCCACCACGCGCCCTTCGGTGATGGTGGTGATGGACGTGGGCACGGGGCTGACGGCCAGCAGCGTCTCCTTCAGGTCATCTCCGAAGGGCAGGCCCTTGCGGCCCTCGCGCCGGACGAAGCGGCGGCGGGCCATCTCCAGCCGCAGCGCCAGTTCCTCCTCATCCACGGGCCACGCGAGCAGGTCCTCGGCGCCGGCTTCCAGGGCGGGCCGCAGTGTGCCCAGCGCGCCCCGGTGGCCCAGGAGCAGCAGCACGGATTCCTCCCCACCGGGCAGGCTGCGCAGCGCGCGCACCAGCGGGACGCGGGAGGTGTCTGTCCGGGCATCCACCATCACCAGCGCGCACGTGCCGCTGCGCCACGCGGCGGGCACCTCCGCCTCACGCGTCACGGTGACCACCGTGTGTCCCTGCTCACGCAGCCAGGACTCGACTGGCGCCAGGTCCGCCCCTCCCCCCTGGGTGACAATCAGGACCCGCATGGGACACCTCTTGATGACGAACGCTCATCGTTACACGACGTCTGCTGTTGTAAAAGCGGGGTGCCGTGCCGGTGTGGCGTGGAGGTGACGAAGCGCCCGGGCTGCTACACTGGCTTCAGGACCGGGGTGGACCGGTGGAGACAGGGGGAACTCATGGAACGGCGGGGCTGGGACGACAAGACGGCCACCGAGCCGCGGAAGCCACCACCGTTGCCGGTGCAGGTGCCTCGGCGGAACTTCGAAGGGCTCTTCGTCCATGCGTTGAAGCCCACGGGGCCCTTCGCCCAGTCCTTGCGAGACATTGGCTACGACATGGAGGCGTCGCAGGAGTACTACCCGCTGGCGGTGTGGCGGGCGGCGCTGGGGGTGGCCCGTCGTCATGCCTGCGTGGGGCAGCCGCCCGAGGCGGCCAACCGCGTCCTGGGGCACCGCTATGTGGAGGGGTTCGCCCAGACGCTGGTGGGCCGCATCTTCGCCACCGCCGCGCCCCTGCTGGGGACGGAGCGGTGTCTGACGCGACTGCCCACGTATCTGCGGGCGGGGCGCGAGGACATGAAGATGCTGCTGGAGCCGGTGCAGGCGGGGGAATGGCGCATCCGCGTCGTGGACCCGGACCCGCTGCCGGACTTCGTCGCCGGCGTGGTGGAGGGCGTCCTGCTGCGCACCAAGGTGTTGCCCCAGGTGGAGGTGCTGGAGCGGCAGACCGCGGGGTACACCCTGCGGGTGCGCTGGACGGGCGCCTGAGCGGGCCTCCGGGCTCCGGGTGTCCGCCTCATCGCCAGCCAGGGAGGCGAGTTCCGACAGGTGCTCCCTCAGTTGTGATTGGCGGCGAAGTGTCCAGTCGTTAAACCTGCCACCCGTATGCACAAGACTCACCTCGTTGGCGCGCGCACGCACAACCTGAAGGACCTGTCGGTCGACCTCTCGGAAGGAGAGTTCGTCTGTGTCACTGGCGTCTCTGGCGCCGGTAAGTCGAGCCTGGCGCTCGACACCCTGTATGCCGAGGGGCAGCGGCGCTTCGTGGAGAGCTTCAGCCCGTACGCCCGGCAGTTCCTCGAGCGGCTGGAGCGGCCGCCCATGGACGCCCTGGAGCCCGTGGCCGCGGGCGTGGCAGTGGACCGGCGCGCGCCCGTGAAGAGCTCGCGCTCCACGGTGGCCACGCTGGCGGACGTGGAGCCGTACCTGTCCGCGCTCTTCACCCGTGAAGCCGTGCCCGTCTGTGGCACCTGCGGCGTGGAGGCGGTGCGGACGGACGCGCGCGTGGCGGCGGCCGCGGCCATCCGCGAGCACACGGACGCGCAGGCCATCCTCACCTTCCCGCTGCGCATCCCCGACACGGCGGCCTTCCTGGACGCGCGAGCCCGGCTGCTGAAGGACGGCTACCACCGGCTGATGGTGCAGGGCGAGGTGAAGGAGCTGGAGTCGCTCCGTCCCGCCGAGGCGACCGACCCGGCTGGAATCGCGCGCGTGGTGGTGGACCGGGTGAAGCTGACGAACGCGCAACTGTCGCGCGTGACGCAGGCCTTGGAGGACGCGTGGAACCGCGCGGACGGCGAGGCGCACCTCTTCGTCCCGGGCCAGAGTGTGCCCCAGCGGCTGCGGCGCGGGCTGGTGTGCCCCAAGTGCGCGCGGGAGTTCGAGGCCGCGCGGCCCGGCCTCTTCAGCTACCAGTCGCCGGTGGGCGCGTGCGCCGCGTGCCGTGGGTTCGGCCGCACCATTGGCATCGACTGGGGCAAGGTGATTCCCAACCCCGAGCTGAGCCTGTCCCAGGGGGCCATCCGTCCCTGGTCCGGGCAGTCCACCACGTGGGAGCGCGGCATGCTCCAGCGCTGGTGCAAGGCGCGGGGGATTCCGTGGGACAAGCCCTGGGGCCTGCTGACGCCCGAGCAGCGCGAGTCGGTGCTGGAGGGCGAGGGCGACTACGACGAGGGCCGCGCCTATCCGGGCGTGCGCGCGTGGTTCCGGTGGATGGAGGGCCGCACGTACAAGATGCACGTGCGCGTGCTGCTGGCGCGCTATCGCGCCTACACGTTGTGCGAGAGCTGTGGCGGCGGACGCCTCAACGCCCAGGCGCGTGCGTACCGCGTGGGCGGGCTGGATTTGCCGTCGTGGCACCACCTGGAGCTGACGGATGCGCTGGCGCGGCTGGACGCGCTGCGCACCACCACGGGGCAGGGTGAGCTGGCGCGGCGCGAACTGGCCGGGCGCCTGCGCTACCTCCAGCGGGTGGGCCTGGGCTACCTCACGCTGGACCGCCCCGCGCGCACGCTGTCGGGCGGCGAGGCGCAGCGCGTGTCCCTGACGGCCGCGCTGGGCACGTCCCTCACCGGCGCGCTCTTCGTGTTGGATGAGCCCACCGTGGGCCTGCACCCGGGCGACGTGCCGCCGCTGACGGAGGCCATCGCGGAGCTGGCGGAGCGGGGCAACATCGCGCTGGTCATCGAGCATGACCCGCTGGTCATCCGCTCGGCGCACCGCGTGCTGGAGCTGGGGCCCGGGGCGGGGAAGCAGGGCGGGCGGCTGGTATTCGATGGCACGCCGGAGGCGCTGGCGAAGAAGCAGGACCTGCCCACGGGGCGGCTGCTGGCCGGTGTCGACGAGGTGACGCGCACGCCGCGCTCGCGCACCGGCGCGTTGGTGATTCGGGGCGCTCGCGAACACAACCTGAAAGACCTCACGGTGGAGGTGCCCCTGGGCGTGTTGTGCGCGGTGACGGGGCCCAGCGGCTCGGGCAAGAGCACGCTGATGGACGAGGTGCTGTACCGGCACCTGGCGCGGCGGCTGGGCGTGAAGGACGTGGAGGCGCCCGGCGCGGTGGACGCGGTGGAAGGCATGGAGGCGGTGACGGCCATCACCCTGGTGGACCAGTCCCCGCTGGGGCGCACCTCGCGCGGCAACGCGGCCACGTACACCAAGGCGTGGGACCGGCTGCGCGAGCGCTTCGCCTCCGAGCCCGACGCGGAGGTGCGCGGCCTCACGGCGGCGCACTTCTCCTTCAACGTCGACAAGGGCCGCTGTGAGGCCTGCTCGGGCGAGGGCTACGAGACGGTGGAGATGCAGTTCCTCGCTGACGTGGCGCTGCTGTGCGCGGTGTGCCGTGGCCGGCGCTTCAAGGAAGAGGTGTTGGCTGTCCGCCACCAGGGCTTCAGCGTGGCCCAGGTGCTGGAGATGACGGTGGACGAAGTGCTCCAGCACTTCGGCGGCGACGCGGCGCTGAAGCGCACGCTGGGGCCGGTGGCGCGGCTGGGGTTGGGCTACCTGCCGCTGGGGCAGCCGTTGTCCACGCTGTCCGGCGGCGAGGCGCAGCGTTTGAAGCTGGCGCGGGCGCTGGCAAGTGAGGCGCAGGGGACGCTGTTCCTCATCGACGAGCCCAGCGCCGGCCTGCACGCGGAGGACGTGCGCCACGTCATCACCGCGCTGAATGCGCTCGTGGACTTCGGCGCGAGCGTGCTGGTGGTGGACCACGACGTGGCGGTGATGAAGGCCTCGGACTGGGTCATCGACCTGGGACCCGTGGGCGGCCGTGACGGTGGCCGGCTGGTCGCCGAAGGGACGCCGGAGGACGTGGCTCGCGGCAAGGGCGCCACCGCCCAGGCGCTGCGGGGCGAGCGCGAGCCGCTGGGCCGCGCGGTGAAGCTGCGCAAGCCGGGCAAGGGCGAGGTGCCCGCCATCGAGGTGGAGCACGCGCGCGAGCACAACCTCCACGACGTGTCGTGCCGCATCCCGTTGGGGAAGATGACCGTCGTCACCGGACCGAGCGGCTCGGGCAAGAGCTCGCTCGTCTTCGACGTGGTGTTCGCGGAGGGCCAGCGCCGCTTCCTGGAGACGCTGAGCCCGTACGCGCGGCAGTTCCTGCCCTCCATGCCGCGTCCGGATGTGGAGCGCATCAGCTCGCTGCCGCCGTCGGTGGCGCTGGAGCAGCGCACCTCGCGAGCGGGAGCCACCAGCACCGTGGCCACCGTCACCGAGGTGGCACACTACCTGCGCCTGCTGTTCGCCAAGCTGGGCGAGCCGCACTGCCCGAATGACGACTCGCCCATCACCTCCATGTCGCCGGACGTGCTCTTCGCGCAGCTCACGGCGATGAAGGGCGAAGGCACGTTGCTGGCGCCCGCGGTGCGTTCCCGCAAGGGCACCTATCTCGACATCTTCGCGGCGGCTGCGCGCGCGGGAATCTCGCGGGCCATCGTCGACGGGAAGCTCGCGTCCACGGATGACCCGCCGCGCCTGGCGAAGACGCGTGAGCACGACATCGACCTCGTCATGTACGAGGGCAAGCTGTCGAAGCTGGACCGCGACGTGTTCGAGAAGGCGCTGGGCTGGGGCCAGGGCGCGGTGAAGGTGGACGCTGGCAAGGGCGAGACGCTGCTGTCCACCGAGCGCACCTGCCCCAAGTGCGGCACCGCCGTGCCGGAGCTGGACCCGCGCTGGTTCTCCTTCAACACGAAGCAGGGCCGCTGCGAGTCATGCGAGGGCACCGGCGTGCAGGGCGGCGCCGAGGCGATGGCCGAGGGCGAAGTCGCGCCGTGCCGCACGTGCGGTGGCAGCCGGCTGGCCCCCGTCCCCCGGGGCGTGCGGCTGGAGGGCGCGCGCTACCACGAGGTGGTGCAGCAGTCCGTGGCGTCCACGCTGACGCGGGTGCGCGGCTGGAAGTTCAAGGGGGACCGGGCGCTCCTGGGCGAGCCGTCCCGTCAGGAGCTGCTGCGCCGCATGGAGTTCCTGGAGCGCGTGGGCCTGGGCTACCTGTCCCTGGACCGCAACGCCGCCACGCTGTCGGGCGGGGAGATGCAGCGGCTTCGCCTGTCCGCGCAGCTGGGCGCGGGTCTCACCGGCGCCATGTACGTGCTGGATGAGCCCACGATTGGCCTGCACCCGCGCGACACACACCGGCTGCTGGACAACCTTCGCGCCCTGGTGGCCACGGGCTCCACGGTGCTGGTGGTGGAGCACGACTCGGACACCATCCGCGCGGCGGACCACCTGCTGGACCTGGGGCCCACGGGCGGCCGGGGCGGCGGGCACATCCTGGCGGAGGGGCCGCCGGACGTGGTGCTGGAGAGTGATTCGCCGACCGCGCGGGCCTTGAAGGAGTCGCAGGTGCGGCCTCCCTCGGGCCGGGGCGAGGCGAAGCAGTGGATTGAGCTCAAGGGCGCGCGGGCCAACAACCTGAAGCGCGTGGACTTGCGGCTGCCGGTGGGGCGGCTCAACGTGGTGTCCGGCGTGTCGGGCTCCGGGAAGAGCACGCTGATTCGCCAGGTGCTGTACCCGGCGCTGCGCGAGAAGCTGGACCGCGTCACGGCGAAGCCCGGCCCCTTCACCTCGCTGCACGGGGCGGAGGCGGTGAAGCGCGTGCTGTCGGTGGACCAGTCCCCCATCGGCCGCACGCCGCGCTCGGTGCCGGCGACGTTCCTGGGCATCTGGGACGAGCTGCGCCGCGTGTTCGCGGCCACGCCCGAGGCGAAAATCAAGGGCTTCACGCCCACGCGCTTCTCCTTCAACTCGGCCAGTGGCGGCCGGTGCACCGCGTGCGACGGGCAGGGCGCCATCTCCCATGAGATGTCCTTCCTCCCGGACGTGGTGACGCCGTGCGAGGCCTGCAACGGCGCGCGCTTCGACGCGGCCACGCTGGAGGTGCGCTACCACGGGCTCACCATTGGCGACGTGCTGCGCCTGTCCGCCGACGAGGCCAAGGAGGTCTTCAAGGCGCTGCCCCGCGTGGCCGCGCCGCTGGAGTGCCTGGCCGACCTGGGCGTGGGCTACCTCCAACTCGGCCAGGGCTCCAACACCCTGTCCGGCGGTGAGGCCCAGCGCTTGAAGCTGGCGGCCGAGCTGACGGCCTCCGCCCGGCACGAGCCCACGCTGTACGTGCTGGACGAGCCCACCACCGGCCTGCACCTGGGCGACGTGGAGAAGCTCATCACCTTCATGGGCCGGCTGGTGGACCGCGGCGACACGTTGGTGGTCATCGAGCACCACCCGTCCGTGATTGGCGCCGCGGACCACGTGGTGGAGCTGGGGCCCGACGGTGGCGAGGCGGGAGGCCACATCGTCGCGGAGGGCACGCCTCGCGAGGTGGCGAAGCAGAAGACGCCCACCGGCCGGGTGCTCAAGTCGCTCTTTTCGGGGGAGGACACACGCTCGCGTGCCGCGGCGCGGCGGGCGTGAAACGGGCGGGGGACTGGGGCATCCTGGGGAGCGGCATGAAAACCCTCCCCCTTTTGACCCTGGCCTCGGCGCTGGCTTTCACCCCGGCGCTCGCCGCTGCGCCGAAGCCTCCTCCCCCCGCGAAGTCCGAACCCACGAGCGAGAAGAAGCCCATGTCCTTCCATCAACTCTCCGCCAACCGGCTCGACGGCAAGCCGGAGAAGCTGTCCGGCTACCAGGGCAAGGTCGTCCTGGTGGTGAACACCGCGTCGGAATGTGGCTACACGCCGCAGTACGCGGGCCTGGAGAAACTCCACCAGGAATACAAGGACAAGGGCCTGGTGGTGGTGGGCTTCCCGTCCAATGACTTCGGCGGCCAGGAGCCGGGCTCGTCGGAGGAGATCAAGAAGTTCTGTGAGCTCCGCTACAAGGTCACCTTCCCCATGTTCGAGAAGGTGAAGACGAAGGGGGACGGCCAGTCGCCCGTCTACGCGTTCCTGGCGCAGCACCACCCCGCGCCCAAGTGGAACTTCCACAAGTACGTGGTGGGCAAGGACGGCCAGGTGAAGGCCGGCTTCCCCAGCGCGGTGACGCCGGACAGCGCCGAGCTGAAGGCAGCCATCGACAGCGCGCTCGCGCAGCCATAGTCCCTGAAAGGGCGCGTGGGGGCTGGCCCTCTGGTCCCCGCCCTGGTGGCATGCGGCCGTGGCTGGCGCCCTGGCATGGGCGCCGGTGGGGGCTCACCCTGAATGCCGACTCGGCTTGAAGGGAGGCCCCATGGACACCCGGGACACGGCGTGGCCGCCGCTGCCGCTGGAGGCGTGGAAGGACACCTACGCCACGTTGCACCGGTACACGCAGGTCATCGGCAAGGTGAAGCTGGCACTGACGCCGCCGCAGAACCACTGGTGGAACGTCGCGTTCCGCGTGACGGCGCGGGGCATGACGACGGGGCTCATTCCCTTCGGAAATGGCGCCTTCGAGGTGGACTTCGACTTCCGCTCGCACGAGCTGCACGTGCACGCCAACCGTGGGCCGTCCCGGGTGATGGCGCTGGAGCCCCGGCCCGTCGCGGAGTTCTACCGGGACGTCATGGCGACGCTGCGCTCCATGGGCATCGAGGTGCGCATCTGGGAGCAGCCCGTCGAGATTCCCGACGACACCACGCCCTTCGGTGAGGACTGGCACCACGCCAGCTATGACGGTGAAGCCGTGGAGCGCTGGTGGCGGGCGCTGCTGCAGGCCACGCTCGTCTTCGAGGACTTCCGCGCGCGCTTCACCGGCAAGTGCAGCCCGGTGCACTTCTTCTGGGGAAGCTTCGACCTGGCGGTGACGCGCTTCTCCGGCCGGCCCGCGCCTGCGCGCCCCGGGGCGGACCCCATCACCCAGGAGGCCTACTGCGAGGAGGTCAGCAGCGCGGGCTTCTGGCCCGGCATGCAGGCCACCGGCGGCGCGGCCTTCTACAGCTACGCGGTCCCGGAGCCGGAGGGCTTCGCGCGCGCCAGCGTGCGCCCGGCCCAGGCCCGGTACGACGCCAACATCAAGGAGTACCTGTTGGCGTACGACGACGTGCGGCGCGCGGAGGACCCGAAGGCGTACCTGCTCGACTTCCTCCAGAGCACCTACGAGGCCTGCGCGGACCTGGGCGGCTGGGAGCGGGAGCGCCTGGAGCGGCCGCTCATCGTCCCGGAGTCCCTGCGCGCGGCCCGCGTCGTTGAGGAGGGGACGGTCGCCGAGCAGCCCGCGCCTTGAAGCCCGGCCTCGCGGAGGCGCGTCGCCGCGAGGCCGGTGTGCGAAAAGGACCTTCCTCACTTCGCCTTGGGCGGGAAGCGCTCCAGCACGTCCTTCACGGACTCATCCAGCCGCTTCTGCTGCTTCTCCGCGCTGGCGTTCTCGTCCAGCTCCGCCTGGGCCGTGCCGCGCCAGACGAGCTGCTTGGACTGCGGGTCGACGATGTCGAGGATGAGCGAGCCTTCCTCGTACTCACGCAGCTCCGTCTCCGGCATGGTGACGGCGCCGCCCGCGAAGAAGGGGTCCGTGAAGGGACCGCCCCAGGGATAGCCGTAGTAGGCGTCCACCGTCTCCGCCTTCAGCGCGTTGTGGATGGCGCCGTGCCAGCCGATGAGGAAGTCCGGGTTGGCGGTGGACTCCACCTTCCGGTAGCCGCGCGCCAGCAGGTAGCGGTCCACTGTCTGCTCGACGCGCGCGCCGACGATGGGGTTGTAGACGCGGTCGTCCTTGCCCGTGGGCTGTGGGAGCCAGGCATAGGTGCGGTACCCCTCCAGCTTCTGCGTGGCGGAAGGGTCATAGTTGGTGTTCACGTCGATGCTGGAGCACGCGGCGAAAGCCAGCGCCAGCAGCGGTGGGGCGATTCGGGTCAGCAGCCGCAAGGAAGCCTCCTCGGTGGCGGCGCGGTGCGCGCCGTTGCCTCCCTGACGGTAGGCACGGCATGACGAGGCCCCCTCGGGCTGGATGCCCGGTCCTCCCCGGCCGTAGTGCGAGTCCACTGCCCTGCGGGAGGGGTGCCAACCCGTTCAACGCGCACGGCGATATGAGGGGCACACCCGGTGCGTTCTCAGGGGTGCCCTCCGTGAGCCAGGCCCCGGGCTCGGGGGCCATGCTCCATCCGTCTTCCCCAGGGGAATGCCGAGAACATCGTCATGCGCTCACGCCTTTCGACGTGGGTGACGGCCGGGCTCCTGTTGGGAGCCTGCGGTTGCGCCGTCATGCCCGAGACCCGCCAGCAGCTGGTGGAGACCACCAGCGGCAATGCCATCTACAAGCTGCCGCCGGACGCCCTGGTGGCGACGGCACGACGCCTGCTCGTGGAGCAGAAGTACGAGCTGCTCCCCAGCTCGGACCCGCTCTACGTCCACACTACCTGGCGCATCCGGGGCAATACGGACCTGGGCGCCAACTGGTCCCGCCTCTTCGTGCAGGTCCATCCGCTGTCGGATGGCCGCTCCGTGGTGCGGGCCTACCGGATGGACTACACCACCAACGGGCGCGCGCCCTCGCATCCGAGCATGGGCGCCGGTAATCGGGACGCGAAGCTGGGGGAAGGAGCGGCGGCGGCCTCCGTCGCGGGGGAGCCCCTGTCGCCGACGAGGCCCGTCGTGCGCCGCGCCACGGATATCGAATGGGAGGTGCTGTCGCGTGTGGAGCCCCGGCTCGCCGCCCACCTCGAGGCCCGCGCGGAGTCGTACCTGGCCACCGGTAGGAAGGACCCGAGCGAGCCCACCGAGGAGTGAACTCGCCGACAGGCCCCGCGCCCCCGCGTCAGTGCATGCCGCCGTCGTATCCGCTGCGCCCCAACGAGTCCTTCCCGGGCTCCCGCTTCATCTTCTGGCGGCCCTCGCTGCGCGCCAGGGCGAGCGCGAGCCGGGCGCGCTTCTCCTGTGGCAGTGTCTTCGCCAGCGCCAGGTACAGCTCCTTGTCGAGCGCCGCGATGCGCTCGCGTGCCTCGAAGGCTCCCAGCGCCGCCGCGTCCACCTGTGCCAGGGCCTCACTGTCGCCTCGCGACGCCCGGTGGAGGATGCGCGCCGCTTCACGCACCTGCTTGCGCAGCGGGCGGCGGCGCTCGTCGAAGCGCTGAAGCGTCTCCTCCAGCTTCAGCGCCTGCGCGTTGTCCAGGTCCAGGATGTCCGACAGCTCCAGCACCTGCCGCAGCCGATGCCGCTGCTCCGCGCGCTCCAGCCGTTCCTCGGCGCGGGCCTCGCGCCCGGTGGGCGTGGCCACCGCCACCCAGGGCAGCAGGGCCAGCATCATCACCGCCATCCGCGTTCGCACCCTCGTCGTCACAGCGTCTCTCCCACATCGAAGTCGAACTCTTCGTCCCAGCCCTCGGAGTCCTCGAGCCGCACCGCGTCCAGCGGCTCCAGCCCCGCCCAGGCCTCGATGGCGGCCATCGTCTCCGCGTCCAGTTCCTCGACGTCGGTGGCGGGCGCCGCCGTCGCCGTCACCGGGGCCTCCGGTCCCAGACCTGGCAGCCGCCACGCGCCGGGCACCAGCAGCACCAACGTCACCGCCGCGGCGGTGGCCACCAGCGCGCCTAGCGTCTTCAAGCCCAGACCCTGGCGCCGGGCGCCGCGCCGCCACTCCGACAGCGTGCGCCGGGGCAGCTCCTGGAGCTCCGTCTTCTCCTGGGGCGACAGCGCGGGCAGCGCCACCAGCGAGAGCAGCTCCATGGATGCCGCGAGCGCCTGCCGGCACCCCTCGCAGCCCTCCATGTGCTGGATGAGCCCAAGCGCCTCGTCATCCTCCAACGCCCCCGCGGCGTGCAGGTCCAGCCGCTCTTCCTGGTCAGGGCACGCAGCCATCAGTGCTTCTCCTCGGGCGCGCCCACCCGCGCCTTGAGGCGCTTCATCGCATGGTGGAACTGCACCTTCGCATTGTTCTCCGTGATGCCGAGCGTCTCGGCGATGTCCTTGAACGCCAGCCCGCCGTCCACGCGCAGCGTCAGCACCTCGCGCTGGCGGCGGGGCAGGGCGAGCACCTCGGCGCGAACCTGCCGTTCGCGCTCGGCCCGCTCCAGCCGGTCCTGCGCGGACTCCGACGGGTCCTCCACCACGTCGTCCGGCCCGGAGGCCACCAGCACCGGGCGCCACCGCTGACCCTGACGGGCGTGGTTCTTCGCCAGGTTGAGCGCGATGCGCACCAACCAGGCCCGGAAGGGCGCCGGTCCCGACGGCGTGAAGCGCGCGAAGACGCGGCGCGAGGCCTCCAACGCGCGCAGGAAGGCGCTCTGCACCAGGTCCGCCGCGTCCTCCGGGCGCGTCACGTAGCGGCGCACCAGCGAGAAGACGAGCGAGCGATGCCGCATCACCAGCACCTCGAAGGCCGCCGGCTCACCCTCCAGGAATGCGCGGCAGAGCGCCTCGTCCGGCGCACGCTCCAGGCCCGCCCGGGCCATGCGCGCGGGCAGGGACACGACCCGGCCGCCTGTCTCCCTGATGCTCACGTGGCTCCAACCCCGGACGGAGATAAAGGTTAATTTTGGCCGATTTCCGACAGTGATTTCTGGTTGTCCCTGAGTTTCAAGGTGTTGAGTCAGGAAACGTGCCTTCCCGAGTTGATGGCGGGCAGGCCGCGCGGGGACAATGGGCGGGCGGTTGCTACCTGGGACGGGGGCATGTTGACCCAAGGAACTGGCTCACGCATCAAGGGCGGCGTGCTCATCTCGCGGCTCAACATGCTGCGCCAGCACGGTGGGCAAGTCGTGGTGGACGCGGTGCTGCGGCGGCTGCCCGCGGAGGACCAGGCGCTGCTGCGGAAGATGCTGCTTCCCGTCGGCTGGTATCCCCTGGAGCTGAACCTGCGGTTGGACGCGGCCATCGCGGGGGTGATGTCGCCCGAGGACAAGGACCGGGCCTTCCTGGAGATGGGGCGCGCTTCCGCCCATGAGGCGCTGCATGGCCCGCAGCAGGTCTTCGTCAAGGCAGGCGAGCCGCACTTCCTGCTGAGCCAGGCGCCGAAAATCTACCGCTTCTATTACGCGGTGGGCTCACGCACCTATGAGCAGACAGGCCCGTGTGCCGCGGTGCTGCGGACCTTCGGCGCGGAGAACGTCACCGAGCCGGACTGTCTCACCATCATCGGCTGGCACGAGCGCGCCATCGAGCTGTGTGGCGGCCGCGCCGTGCACGTCACCCACCCCATGTGCCGCGCCCGGGGCGCACCGCACTGCGAGTACCACTGCACGTGGGAGTGAGCGCCCGTCAGGGGGCCGGGGGCGGGTTCGCGCGCAGGTAGCGGAGCACGTCGTCCAGGTGCCGGTAGACGCGGACCTCGTGACGGATGACCTCTTCGATGCGGCCATCCGCGCCGATGATGAAGGTGACGCGGCGGTCGACGTTGAGCACTGGCCACAGCACGCCATAGTCGCGGCTGATGCCACGGTCCGCATCGCCCAGCAGTGCGAAGTGGATGCCTTCGGCCTCCGCGAACTCACACTGCGTGCGCTGCGTGTCCACCGACACGCCCACCAGCTCGGCGCCCAGCTCCTTGATCAGCTCGTGGTTGTCTCGGAACGCCCGGTTCTCGATGGTGCAGCCCACCGTGAAGGCCTTGGGAAAGAAGAAGAGCACCACGCGCCGGCCGCGCAGGGAGGACAACCGCAGGGGGGCCCCGTGACAGTCGGTGGCGGTGAAATCCGGCGCGGTGTCTCCGACGGAAAGCATGCGCCCGGGTCCCTACCATGTTTGCCATGGGCCCGCCGGACATGCGTTCAGGCTAAGGTCCGCGCCCGTGCGGGCTCCCAGGGACGAGCTGTCTTCGCGGCGGTTTCAACAACGATTGGCCCAGGCCATGGGTGTGACGCGGGTGGCGCGTGTCACCGGGTTGGACCGGACCGGCGTGGAGGTGGCGTGCGCGGTGCGGCCGGGAGGTCACGTCCTCCAGGTGTGCAACGGCAAGGGCCTCTCCTACGACGACGCGGCCTGGGGCGCGCTGCTGGAGACGGCGGAGTTGTGGGCGGCGGAGACGGTGGTTCCGGACGCCTTCGTGTGGGGCTCACGAGCGGAGCTGGAAGGTCACCTGGGCGCGCTGTGGGGCGCGGACGAATTGGGCTCGGCGGGGGCGCTGGTGGCGCCGCGCTTGTGGAGCCCGCACGTGCGCTGTGCCTGGCTCGAGGCGCGGGAGCTGTACTCCGGTGAGCCGGTGTGGGTGCCCGCTCAGGGTCTGCACGTGCCTCCCGCCGGGAGCCCCGCGTTGGGCCCGGTGGCGGTGGCGTGGACGAGCAACGGCTCCGGCGCGCATCCGGATGCGGGGCGGGCCCTGCTGCACGCGCTGCTGGAGGCCACGGAGCGGGACCAGCTCGCGCGGATGATGCCGGAGGGGTGGACGGAAGAGGTCGTCCAGCGCCGGCTGCTGCGAACGCCCGAACTGCTCGAGCTCGCTCCCGCCGTGGAGGCCCTGGCTGGACAGCTGCGCGAGCGAGGTTTTGGTGTGTACCTCTTCGACGCCACGCCCGCCGCGCGCACGCCGGGCGCGGTGGGGCTGCCGGTGGGCGCGGCGGTGCTGGTGGACCTGGAAGAGGGCCCGGTGCCGCTCACCGCGGGTTATGCGTGCGCGTTGACGCGCGAGGCGGCGTTGCTGAAGGCCTTGCTGGAGGCGGCGCAGTCGCGGCTGACGGACATCCATGGCGCTCGCGAGGACGTGGCCGCCGCGGACCGGGAAGCGGCGCGGGGCTTCGCGGAGGCTTGTGCCCAGGTCCGACCCCGGCGTCGTGCCGCGGACATGCCCGACCTGGGTGTGAAGGCGAAGGGCGCCGCGGCGGGGCAGGTGCGCCAGGTGCTGGCGCTGCTCCAGCGAGCGGGCTTCACGCGAGCGGCGGCGGTGGCGTTGTCGTCACCGGTGGAGGGCCTTCACGTGCAGCGGGTGGTGGTGCCGGGCATGCGCATCTCGGAGCTCCTATGAAGCGGCGCGCGGACAATCTCGTGGTGTTCCTTGGGCCTTCTCTTCCAGAGGCCCAAGCGAAGCGGCTGGCGCCCTGCACGGTGCTGCCGCCCGCGCGGCAGGGTGACGTGTGGCGCGCGCTGCGGCTGCGGCCTCGGGCCATCGCCCTGGTGGATGGGGTCTTCGAGGCACAGCCCTCGGTGTGGCACCACGAGCTGCTGGCGGCGATGGAGGCGGGCGTGGCCGTCTTCGGAGGCGGCAGCATGGGGGCCCTGCGCGCGGCGGAGCTGGCGCCGCACGGCGTGGTGGGCGTGGGGCGCATCTTCGAGTGGTACCGCGATGGCGTGGTCGTGGATGACTCGGAGGTGGCGCTGCTGCACGCGGACGGTGAGCACGGCTGGCGCCCGCTCACGGTGCCCATGGTCAACGTCCGGCACGCGGCGGCATGCGCGGCCCAGGCCCGGGTGCTGACGCGCGATGCGGCCCGGGCGCTCGTCGACGCGGGCCAGTCCGTCTTCTACCAGGAGCGGACGTGGGGGCGGGTGCTGGAGGCCGTGGCACCTCGCTGGTCCGCGTCCACCCGGGCCGCGTGGGACGCGTGGTTTCCGCGCGGCGCGGAGGACCTGAAGCGACAGGACGCGCTCGCGTGCCTCCGGACGGCGGCGGAGTGGGTGGCCTCGGGTGCGCCCGCGCCGCACGGCGCTCCTCGCGAGCCGTCGTCCCTGGTCCGGCGACGGCGACTGGTGGATGACGTCACGGCGACGCAGGCGGGCGCCGTGTCCTCGGGACAGGTGTTGGACGTCCTTCGTGAGTCCCCGGACGCGCCGGCGCTGGCCGAGGCGGGGCTGCGGCGGGCGCTGCTCGCGGGCTGGGCGCGCACCCTGGGACTGGGCGTCTCCGATGCCGAGGTGGCGGTGGAAGAGGCCCGTTGGTGGCAGGCCCAGCGCGTGCCCGCCTCGCGCCGTGAGGCCCACCTCGCGCGCCTGGGATTGGACGCGGTGGGGCTGCGGCGGCTGTGTGAGGAACTCGCGCTGGAGCGGCTCGTCCTGACGCATTCCGCGCGCCTGTTGCCGGACGGCCCGTCCTGGGACGAAGCGCTGGCCGCCGAGGCCCGGCTGAGCGGGGCCTGGGCGGACGCCGCCGAGGCGGTGGACCCGACGGAGGGCGTTGGGTCCTCCTGAGCAGCGGACTTACCTCGCGGGTAAGTGAAAACGTGACATCCCCGGGGAAAAGGATAGGGTCAACCCTGGAGGTTGCCCTTGTCCAGCCCCGCTCCCTGGGTGGTTACCGAGTCTTCCGCGCGATTGGCACCGCCACGGGCCGTGCGTCCCGCGCGTGACGTTACGGGTGGGGCGGGAGGAGGGCAGCGGCTGTGGCCGTGAGGTCGCCTCCCTTCCATCCGGATCAACTCGTCCCGGGCAGCGAGGTCGGCCCCTGGCGCGTGGTGGCCTCGCTGGGCTCGGGGGGCTTCGGCCGGGTCTTCCAGGTGGAGCGGGCGGACCGCCGCTACTCGCTGAAGATGGCGCTTCGCCCGGCGGGACTCCACGCGGCGGAGGAAGAGGACATCAACGGCCGGCTGGCGCACGAGGTCGCGGCGCTGCTGGCCTGCGCTCCCCATCCGAACCTCCCGGCACTGCACGCCGTGGACCGCTGGCCCGAGCCTCCCGACGGTTACCTGTACTTCGTCACCGACTACATCGATGGCGAGACGTTCCACGAGTGGCGCTGGCGGGTGAAGCCCACGGCGGCGCACCTGCTGACCGTCTTCACGGAAGTGGTGCGCGTGATGGCGGACCTGCACCGCCGGGGCGTGCACCACCGGGACATGAAGGGCGACAACGTCCTCATCCGCCGTGAGGACGAACGCCCCTTCCTCATCGACCTGGGCACGGTGCGGCTGCCCGCGGCCACGACGTTGACGGTGGGCGTGGCGCCCGCCTCGCCCCATCTGTTGCCGCCCGAGTGCGTCGCCTTCCTGCGCGAAGGCACCTGGCAGCAGGGCGCCAACTTCGACGCGGGCGTGCCAGGGGACCTCTACGCGCTGGGCGCGCTGCTGTACGAGGCGCTCACGGATGGCTACGCGTTCGACCCGAAGCTTCCGTATGACCGCCTGCTGCCGGCCATCGAAACGGTGACGCCGCGCGCGCCCCACGTCGTCAACCCGAAGGTGCCGCGCGCCCTGGGCGACATCGCCCTGCGGCTGCTCGCGAAGCGCCCCGAGGACCGCTACGCCAACACGGAGGCCTTGCTCCAGGCCCTCTGGGACGTGGCCAAGGAGAAGCGGCAGCCCGCCTGGAAGGTGTCGCTGGACCGTCCTCCCGAGGGCGCGGACGCGGAGGCCCCTCGGGTGCGCATGGTGCCCGACGCCTCCACGTCCTCGCGGCCCGTCCGCTCTCGGGAGTCGTCCGGTGTCGCGCCGGTGCTGCCCCTCAATCCGGAGCCCCGGGAGGCCCCCGTGGCGAGCGCGAGTGCTCCCGCCGCGGCGTCCGAGCCACCGGCGGCGCCCTCGGTCGATGCACCCGCGGCGCAGGCGCCCGCGGCGGAGCCGCCCGCGCCGTCAGCACCGCGCCCGGGCCGTCGAGTCGCCATGGGGTGGGGCGTGGCCGCCCTGCTGGGCGTGGGGTTGGTGGTGTTCGGGGTGAGCCGCTTCGCGCTGCCCACCGCGGGAGACCCGGCTCCTGCCCCGTCCCTTCCCATTGAGAAAGGAAGTCCCGCAGTGACGAGTCGTTCTTCGAATCCCTCCGAGATGCCCCTCCCAGAGGCGGTGCCGTCCTCTCCGGACGTGGGCGCGGCCCACGACACGGGCGCGCAGGACGAGGTGTCCTCCCTGTTGGCTTCCTCCGACGCGGAGGGGGAAGCGGCCCACGCGCCACGGCCCAGGAAGCGCCAGTCGGCCGGGGGCGCCCTGGGCAAGGCCGCCGCCGTGGCCTGCCTCACCGCCGCCTGCGCCAGCGGACCTCAGGTGCGGGACGAGCCGCCCCAGCGCAAGTGCCCGGCGGAGGTGCTGGAGGGCATGGCGAAGCGGGGCTTCAAGACCGCCAGGATGATGGGCAACTGGGAGACGCTCTACATCGACCCCAACGAAGGCGTCATCCCCGTGCCGCCAGACGGCACCCCCATCACCCTCCACGCCATCGAGGAAATCGTCAGTCACTACGAGGGGCGGTTCCCCAAGGGGACCCGCATGTACGGCACGTTGTTCCGGGGCAAGACGGACGTCTACGGTTGGATCACCGAGGTGGAGACGCCCGACGGTCAGCGGCTGCCGGTCTGCGCCAACATCGTTGACAGTCCCTTCCCGAAGCGAGTCGGGATGCGCTACGACTGGCAGAGCACTCCCGACAAGCTGTTGATGAGTTCGGGCATCAACCTGATGACGTCACAGGTTCTCGGTCAAATGGGGACGCCCGAGTAGGCCTCCCGCCTGTCATGGTGTGGACGCGCCCTTGCTGGAGGTGGCTCGCTCTTGAATGGTTCGTCCTCATTCATCGTGCTCGTGTGGGGAGTGTTGTGGGCAGCCACGGCACAGGCCGCGGCACTGGATACGCCAGGCACTGGCACCGCGGTCCGGCGCATTGATGTCCAGGCGGGGATGCTGGTGACGCCCCCGGAGGTCCGCATCAGCCCTGGACTGTCCACCACCTTGTTCTTCGATGCGCGCATCCGCCCCGAGCAACTGGTCCTGGAGGGCCGTGAGCGGTTCCAGCGCTTCGGGGTGACCGAGGACCACCTGGTGGTGGTCCCCTCGTCCACGTTCCGTGAGGGCGAGCGGCTGCGGTTGGAGGTCCGCTTCCATGATGGCGCGGTGCCCGAACGCGCCGTCGTGGTGCTCGTCGTGGATGCCGCGCGCTCGGAGCGTCAAATCGAGCTCTACCGCCACGCGCGCTCCGCGGCGTCCTACCGGCAGGAGGTGGAGGAGCTCCGCGCGGGGATGCTCCGGTTGGAGCGCCAGGTGCAACAGCTCCAGCGCTCCCGAACGGGGGACGAGTACACCCGGGAGACGCTGGTCTCGGAGCTCCGGGACACGGGCATCGTCCACTTCCAGTACTGGGTCCCCCGGAAGGTGGCGGGGGACGTCGCCCCCGCGCGCGTGGCCTTCGTCCGTCTGTCCCCCCGGTGGGCCGCGCTGCGGCTCACGCCGGTGAAGTCGGGGGAGTGGAATGGCTGGAGCGCGGTGGGGGCGACGCTCACGGACGTTCAGGGCAAGCGGCTGAAGACACTCCCACCCTGGCAAGAGGGCCCCGTGGACCCCGATGGCCGCCAGCCCGTCATCATCATCGTGGACGAGCCGGAGGCGGCGGACCACGGCCGGTACACGCTCGAGTTGTGGGACGAGGGCCGCAAGCGGAGTATGAAACTCGAGGGACTTCAGGCGCTGTAAGCGCGCGACTTGAGCCCCGCGCTCCGCCGTGTAGGGTGCCGCTCAGGCCGATGACTTCCATTCCCCCGCCCGAGTCCCTTCGCTGCATCAACGCCGATTCCCGCGAGCCGGCGGGCTACCGCGCCGCGTTAGGCGACACCCGCGCCGCGTTGCTCCACACGGACCCGCCGTACTGCCTGCTCACCCGGCGGCGCAAGGGCGGGGACCTGCGGGACACGCGCGCGCACAAGAAGATCGACCAGAACCCCATCGTCCGCTTCGAGACGGTGCGCGACTACCGCGCCTTCTCCGAGGCCTGGCTGTCGCGCGCCACCGCGCACCTCACCCCGGACGCGTCGCTCATCATCTGGACGAACCTGCTGGGCAAGGAGCCCATCCTCACCGCCGCGCGCGGGCTGGGCTATCCGCACCTGCGCGGCGAGTACGTCTGGGGCAAGCGCACCACGGACAAGAACGCCAACGAGCAGACGCTGCGCGTCTACGAAGTCGCGCTCGTGATTGCCCGCACGCCCGAGCCGCCGCTGGCGCCAGGAGATTTGCCCACCGTCTGGGCCGTGGTCGGCGGCTATGACGATGAAGGCGAAGCGAAGCGCTGGGGCGGCCACCCGCACCACAAGCCCTTCTCCGTCCTGGAGCCGCTGGTGCGCACGTACAGCCGCCCGGGGGACACGGTGCTGGACCCCTTCGCGGGCAGTGGCTCCATGCCGTCGGCGGCGCTGCGGCTGGGCCGGCGGCCCGCGTGCCTGGAAATCGAGCCGGAGTGGGCCGAGCGCGTCACCCTCCGCCTGCGCGAGACGGCCCGCGAGGAAGCTCAGCGCGCCAGCGCCCGGTAGAGGCGCGTGTCCGCCCACGCGGGGATGTCGGTGGGGCGGTGGCCCCACCAGTTCATCACCAGCGTGCGGCGCTGCCGGGACTTTCCGGGCAGCTTCCCGTCGGGAATCTGGTTGTCCGCGTCCAGCACGCCGTGGGTGAGCGTTCCGTCGAACACCACCAGCCGGTTGGGCCGGGGCGTCACCAGGTCGGCGGTGTCCAGGTTCGCGGGAGCCAGGGACGGGTTGGCCGGGTCTGGCAGCTCGGGCGTCACCACCAGCGCGCCGCCGCGCACGCGGTTGAGGAACAGCACGGAGGAGATGCGCGGGTGCACCAGTTCGCCGGTGCGCAGCGCGAGCTTCTCGTCGCGGTCCTGGTGGAAGTCCACGCGCACGTCCGTCGGGTACATGCGTGACAGCCACCACTCCACGCCGGCCACGCGGCGCTTGCCGGCGATGTGCGGACGCAGCGTGAGGATGATGTCCTCCACCACGTTGGCCGCGGGGCCGAAGTCGTACCAGAAGGTCGTCTGGTAGGTCTGACGCAGGCGCTCCGTGCCCACGGCGCCCAAGCGTCGCAGCAGGCGGCGGAAGAGCAGGGGGGGCACGGCGTTCTCAGTGAGTCGAACGAGGGTTTCCACGAGGAGGACAGCATGCCATCTTCGCCTACCGCCCGGTGGCGCGGACCATTCTCCTCCGGCGAGGAGGGCTCGGAGATTCGATGAAGGCGCACCAGAAGATGCTCGTCGGCATTGCCTCCGGCGCGGTGGCGGGCCTTGTCGCCAACGTCGTCGCGGGCGGCGCGCCCTGGCTGACCTTCGTCGTGGACAACGTCGCCTCGCCGGTGGGGCAGATCTTCATCCGCCTGCTGCTGATGCTCGTGGTGCCGCTGTTGTTCTCCGCCATCGTCGCGGCGGTGGCGGAGCTGGACCTCAAGCAGGTGGGGCGGCTGGGGGCTCGCACGCTGGGCTACACCGTCGCCCTGTCCTCCATCTCCGTCCTCATCGGACTGGTGCTGGTCAACACGCTGGAGCCCGGCGCGGGCCTCAGTGACGAGGCCCGTGCGTTGGCCCAGGGCGGGATGGCCATCCAGGCGGCCGCCGCGCCTGGGGCATCCTCGTTCGGCGCGGTGCTCATCTCCATGGTGCCCACCAACCCCATCAAGGCCGCGGGGGATGGAGACTTCATTGGCCTCATCGTCTTCTCGCTCATCTTCGGCATGGGCGTGGCGCTCACCCCGGGCGAGCCCGTCCAGCGCCTTCGAGAGACCATCCAGGGCCTCTACGACGTGATGATGAAGCTCATCGACGGCGTGCTGAGCCTGGCGCCCTTCGGTGTGGCCGCGCTGCTGTTCTCCATGACGGCGCGGCTGGGCTTCGGCATCTTCGTGCAGCTCGCCTCGTACATGGGCACGGTGCTGCTGGCGCTGGGCCTGCACATGTTCGTCGTCTACTCGCTGTCGGTGCGCTTCCTGGGCGGGCGCAACCCCGTCGAGTTCTTCCGCGGCAGCCGGCTGGCCATCGTCACCGCCTTCTCCACGTCGTCGTCCAGCGCCACGCTGCCCACCGCGCTCAAGGTGGCGGAGGAGAACCTCAAGCTGCCGCGCACCGTGTCGCGCTTCGTGCTCACCGCCGGCTCGGCCATGAATCAGAACGGCACCGCGCTCTTCGAAGGCGTCACGGTGCTCTTCCTCGCTCAGGTCTACGGCGTGCCGCTCAGCCTGCCCGACCAGGCGCTCATCATGTTCATCTGCATCCTGGCGGGCATCGGCACCGCGGGCGTGCCGGCGGGCTCCATTCCCGTCATCGCGATGATTCTGGGCATGTTCAAGATTCCGGTGGAGGGCCTGGGCCTCATCCTGGGCGTGGACCGCTTCCTGGACATGTGCCGCACCACGCTCAACGTCACCGGCGACCTGGCCGCCGCCGTCTACGTGGCGCGCGGAGAGCCGGCCGACAGCCCGGCCGAAGAGGGAGCCGTGGACCCCTCTGCTTCCTGACGCCGGGCATTTCCCGCCGCACCTTCCCCGCAGCAAGCGCAGTCCCACCGCAGTCATCGGCAAGGAGCCCCGCATGAGGGTCGCCAAGGATTCCGTCGTCTCGCTCGAATACCGGCTGCACCTGGGAGACGGCCAGGTCATCGACCAGAGCGCGCCCGACCAGCCGCTCTCCTACCTGCACGGGCACCGGCAAATCGTCCCGGGGCTCGAAGGGGCCCTGGAGGGCATGGGCCTCGGCGAGAGCAAGCAGGTGGTGGTGGCCCCCGGCCAGGGCTACGGCGAGCACGACCCGGCGGGCGTGCGCACCGTGCCGCGCAACATGCTGCCACCCGGCTTCGCGCCGCAGGCCGGCCAGACGCTGATGGCGCAGACGGACCAGGGCGACATCCCGCTGCGCATCCAGGAAGTGCGCGATGAGGGCGTCGTGGTGGACCTCAACCACCCGCTGGCCGGCAAGACGCTGCACTTCGACGTCACCGTGAAGGGCGTGCGTGCCGCCACGCAGGAGGAGCTCACCCACGGCCACGTCCACGGGCCGGGCGGGCATGCGCACGGCTGACGTGCCGCCCTGACGCGGCGCGGCCAGCCCAGGAGGTTGGCCCGCCCCGTCAAACGCGGTGCTCGCGGGGGGCGTGGGGGTGAACTATCTTCGCCGCCCCCATGAGCCAGTCCCCCTCCCAGACGCCCAGTCCCAGCGGCCTCCGCATCCAACCGTCCGACTCCCCGGGTGACGCGGGAGCCTCCGCGGCCCAGGACCCCGAGCGCTACTGGCTGGAGCACGTCTATCAGGGGGGGGTGCGTCAGCTCACGGTGCGCGCCGTCATCGCCGGCATGGCGATTGGCGCGGTGATGTGCCTGTCCAACCTGTACGTCATCCTCAAGACGGGCTGGAGCCTGGGCGTCACCATCACCGCCTGCATCCTGGCCTTCGCGGTGTTCGGCACGCTGCGCTCGATTCGGGTGCTGAAGACGGAGTTCACCGACCTGGAGAACAACGCCATGGGCTCGGTGGCGTCGGCCGCCGGCTACATGACGGGCGGTGGCAACATGGCCGCGGTGCCCGCGCTTCTGATGCTGACGGGGACGCTGCCGTCCTCGGGTTGGCTCATGGTGTGGTTCGCCGTCATCTCCGCGCTGGGCGTCTTCGCCGCCATCCCCATCAAGCGCCAGCTCATCAACGTGGAGGCGCTGCCGTTCCCCACGGGCACGGCCACCGCGGAGACCATCCGCGCGCTGCACGGCCATGGCGAGGTAGCCCGCCGCAAGTCGCGGCTCCTGGGCATCGCGGGTGGCATTGGCGCGCTCCTGGTGGCGCTGCGGGACGCGCGCTTCACGTGGCTGGCCAACATCCCGGAGAAGGTGAGCCTGCCCTTCACGATGTTGGGGAAGAAGGCGTCGGCGTGGTCGCTGTCCTTCGAGTTCAGCCTGCTGCTGGTGGGCGCGGGCGCGCTGGTGAGCTTCCGCACGGGCTGGTCCATGCTGCTGGGCGCGGTGCTCACCTACGGCTTCCTCGCCCCGGCCATGGTGAGCCAGGGCGCCATTCCCGAGGTGACCTACCGTTCCATCAACAGCTGGATGGTGTGGACGGGCTCGGCGGTGCTGGTGTCCTCGGGCCTGCTCTCCTTCGCCTTCCAGTGGCGCAGCGTGGCGCGCTCCTTCAAGTCGCTGTCCGGCCTGTTCAGGGGGAAGAGCACGAAGGAAGAGGAGGCCGACCCGCTGGCCGGCATCGAGTGCCCGCCCGCGTGGTTTCCCCTGGGCTTCGCGATTCTCGGCCCGGTGGCCGTGTTCCTCATGGCCTACCTGTTCCAGATTCCGTGGTGGGCGGGCGTGCTGGCCATGCCGCTGGCCGTCGTCATGGGCGTCATCGCCAGCCGGGTGACGGGCGAGACGGACACCACGCCCACCAAGGCGCTGGGCCCCGTCACGCAGCTCATCTTCGGCGGCCTGGCGCCGGGCAACATCCCCGCCAACGTCATGAGCGCCAACGCGACGGGCGGCGTGGGGCTCCACTCGGCGGACCTGCTGACGGACCTCAAGTCCGGGTGGCTGCTGGGCGCCAACCCGCGCCAGCAGTTCGTCGCGCAGCTCTTCGGCGTGGTCGCCGGCGCGGCGGTGGTGGTGCCCGTGTTCAAGATTCTCGTGCCGGACGCCAGCATGCTGGGCACGGAGGAGTTCCCCGCGCCCGCCTCCATGGTGTGGGCCGGCGTGTCGAAGCTGCTCGCCACGGGCGTGGCCGCGCTGCCGGGCTCGGCGCGCGTGGGCGCGCTGTGCGGCGCCATCCTGGGCATCTTCCTGGTGCTGCTGGAGCGCTGGGCCCCGGCGAAGGCCAAGGCCTACGTGCCGTCCCCCGCGGGCTTCGGATTGGCCATCGTGATTCCGGGGTCCAGCTCCATCGCCTTCTTCCTGGGCTCGGCCATCGCCGCGCTGCTGCGCCGCACGAAGCCGAAGCTGGCGGAGGACATGGTGCTGCCGGTGTCCTCCGGCTTCATCGCGGGAGAGAGCCTGCTGGGCATCGGCATCGCGATGGCGAAGGCCTTCGGAGTGATGCCCAAGTAGGCCGGCGGGGTGGGGCGCCTCAGTCCACCCGGAAGGTGGAGAACGAGGCGCCCGCCACGAAGCGGAAGGTGGGCGTGTCCATGCCGGCGCCCAAGCCCGGCCCGCCCAGGACGTAGAGGTCCAGCCAGGACAGCGCGTGCTTGCGGATGGCCAGCAGCAACTCGCCGCCCGGACGGCCACCTTGCAGCGGCAGCCCCGCCACCACGCTCACCTCGCCGCGCGTGCTCTCCCCGGCCCGCGACGTCACCGTGGCACCCAGCCGCAGCTCGCTGCCGATGACGTCCTGGGAGAAGCCGGACACGTTGAAGAGCTCGTGCTTCTTGCGCACCAGCACGCCGGCCTCACCGCCGATCTGCCACGTCTCCGCCAGGAAACCGACCTGCAGGCGGGGGTGCACCGCGTAGTCGTCCCGGGCCAGCAGCGCCGTGCTGCCCACCGGGAGCGCGGCCGACACGTCCGCCGCCAACTGGAAGCCCAAGTCCTGACGCATCAGCGCCGCGCGCAGGCCCAGCCAGGGCGTTCCCATTCCCGAACCTTCCGGCGCGTTGAAGTCCCGGAAGCGCGAGCCACCCTGGCTGACGATGAAGGGCACCTCCGCGGCGACCTGGAGCCACGGCAGCACGCCGTAGGCGGCCGTCATGTCCATGGTGAAGCGGTCCTCCACCAGGCCACTGCCGCCGCCCGGCTCCCATCGACGTTGGAAGTGGAAGGGGAGCTGCTCGTAGTGTCCCTGGACCGACATCCGCAGCTCGCCCTGGGGCAGCGTGCGGCCCGTGCCCACCATCAGCGAGCCCAGCGCCGCCGGGTCCAATTCCAGACGCTGGAGGTTGAAGGTGGGGAGCGACCGGCCCTGGGCCCGCGTTTCAGCGGGGCCAACGAACAGGGCCAATGAAGACAACGCAGAGACAAGCGCGAGCGCAGGCCGGGACGGCAAGACGACGCCTCCAATGAAACACGACGTGAATGCGACAGCCCCGAAGGCCCGCACGAGTCGCACGACACGCCAGTCCCGTGCAAGGGCGGCACGCCTTCCCTTGCGTCCAGCAAGTATCAGGGTTCCAAACAACTTGCTGGCTTGACGGGCCAGTCGTCCGGATTCTCCCCGTGTTTCCGTGAAGTCTCATTCCCAGACATGGCTGGGAATGGACAGACGCGCGCCGGCCTACGCGCTGGCGGCGGCCAGGTCCTGCAGCTCCTGCCAGCGCGTGTACAGTCGGTCCACCTCGGCGACGGTGGCGTCCAGCTCCTTCTGCACCTCCGCCACCTTGGGGCCGTTGCTGTACACGGCGGGGTCGGCGAGCTGGGCCTCCAGGCCGGCCTTGCGCGACTCGGCGGCCTCGATGGTGGCCTCCATGCCGTCCAGCTCGCGCTGGTCCTTGTAGGAGAGCTTCCCGGGCTTGCGCGCGGCCTTGGCGGGTGCGGGCTCATCCTGCTTGGGGCCCGGCTTCGGGGCGGCGGGGGCCGCGGCCTTCGCGTCCGCCTGCTCCTTCAGCCGCCGGTACATGGCGTAGTTGCCCTCGTAGCGGGTGACGCGGCCTTCGCCCTCGAAGGTGAGGATGCTGGTGGCCACCTTGTCCAGGAAGTACCGGTCGTGCGTGACGAGCAGGGTGCTGCCCCCGAAGTCCAGGAGCAGCCGCTCCAGGATGTTGAGGGTGACGATGTCCAAGTCGTTGGTGGGCTCGTCCAGCACCAGCACGTTGGCGCCCTCCAGGAACAGGCGCGCCAGCAGCAGCCGGTTGCGCTCGCCGCCCGACAGCGCCTTCACCTTCATGCGCTGCATGGGCACGGGGAAGAGCAGGTCGTCCAGATAGTCGCGCAGGGCCACCTTCTGGTCGCCCAGCTCCACCCAGTCCTCGCCCTGCGAGGCCGATTCGTACACGGTGGCCTCCAGGTCGAGCTGCGCCCGGCTCTGGTCGTAGTACGCCACCTTCGTGTTCTTCCCGATGACGAGCTTGCCGCCGTCGGGCTCCACCTCGCCCAGCAGCACGCGCAGGAAGGTTGTCTTGCCCACGCCGTTGGGCCCCACCAGGCCCACGCGCTCGCCGCGCTGGAGGCGGAAGTCCACGCCGTCCAGCACCTTCCGGTCGCCAAAGGCCTTCTTCACGCCCTCGGCCTCGATGACGGTGTGGCCCAGCCGGGGCGCCGCCGCCACGCGCAGGTCCGCCACCTTGGGGCGCTCGAAGCCCTTCTCCGCCATCAGCTTCTGCGCGCGTTCGATGCGGGCCTTGCTCTTGGTGCGGCGGGCCTCCGGGCCCTTGCGCAGCCACGCCACTTCCTGCGCAATCCAACGCTCGCGCTTGTGCTGCGCCAGCTCGGCGTTCTCCTGCGCCACCAGCTTCTGCTCCACGTAGGCCTGGTAGTTGCCGGGATACGACGTGACGCCCGCGCCGGGCTGGATTTCGACGATGCGGTCCACCAGCCCGTCCAGGAAGTACCGGTCGTGCGTGACGAGCAGCAGCGCTCCGGGCAGCTTGTCCAGCTCCTCCTCCAGCCAGTCCACGGTGTCAGCGTCCAGGTGGTTGGTGGGCTCGTCGAGCAGCAGCAGGTCCGGCCGCGTCAGCAGGGCCCGGGCAATGGCCACGCGCTTGCGCAGGCCGCCGGACAGCTGCGCCACGGGCCGGTCCCAGTCCTTCACGCCCAGCCTGTCGAGCAGCGTCTTGGCGTGGTGCTCGGTGTCCCAGCCGCCCATCTGCTCGATGCGGTCGCTGAGCGCGGAGAACTGCGCCATCAGCTTCTCCTGCTCTTCCGCCGGGGCGGACTCCATCCGCTTCGCCAGCTCCGCGTGGGCGGCCAGCGCCTCCTTCAGCGGCCCCTGGGACACGGACAGCTCGGAGGCCACCGTGGCGCCTTCGGGGAACTCCGGCTCCTGGGGCAGGTAGGTGACGCGGGCGCCACGGCGCAGCTGGAGCTCACCCGTGTCGGCGCGGGCGGCCCCGGCCAGGATTTTCATCAGCGACGACTTGCCGGAGCCGTTGACGCCCACCAGGCCCACCCGCTCCCCTTCCTCGATGGTGAAGGTGAGGTCCTGGAAGACGGTGCGGCTTCCGAAGCTGAGCTGGACGTTGGCGGCGCGGAGCAGCGTCACGGTATCGGACTCCTGAAAAGGCGAAAGGCGCCCCTCATTGAAGAGGGACGCCTTCCTTACCGCCAGAGTGTGGCGGATGCGCGGACTACTTGCGCGCTGCCTGCTCAGCGGCCAGCTTCTCCTTGTACGCCGCCATCAGGGCCTCGGACTCGTTCCGGGGCACCGGCGTGTAGCGGGAGAACTCCATCGTGTACTCGCCCTTGCCCTGGGTGGCGGAGCGCAGGTCCGTGGAGTAGCCGAACATGGTGTTCAGCGGCACCTCGGCCACCGCCGTGACGTAGCCCTCGGCCGTCTCGGTGGAGAGGATGGTGCCACGGCGCTGGTTCAGCTGACCCACGACGGAGCCCTGGAAGTCCTCGGGAGCCTGGACCTCCACCTTCATCATCGGCTCGAGGATGATGGGCTTGGCGGCGGCATAGCCCTCACGGAAGCCCATGATGGCGGCCGTCTTGAACGCCATTTCGGACGAGTCCACCGCGTGGAAGGCGCCGTCGTTGATGACCACGCGCACACCCACCACGGGGAAGCCGATGAGGCTGCCCTTCTTCACGGCCTCGGTGAAGCCCTTGTCGCAGGCCGGGATGAACTCGCGGGGGATGGAGCCGCCCACGATGTCGTCCACGAACTCGTACTGCTGCACCGCGTCCGAGGGCAGCGGCTCGATGTAGCCGCACACGCGAGCGAACTGGCCGGAGCCACCCGTCTGCTTCTTGTGCGTGTACGCGAACTCGCCCTTCTGGCTGATGGTCTCGCGGTACGCCACCTGCGGCTTACCGGCCTGGACCTCGCAGTTGTACTCGCGCTTCATGCGCTCGATGTAGATCTCCAGGTGGAGCTCACCCATGCCGCGGATGATGGTCTGCCCGGACTCCTCATCACGGTGCACGCGGAAGGTGGGGTCCTCCTTGGTGAACCGGTTGAGCGCCTTGGAGAAGTTGGCCAGCGCGGAGCGGTCCTTGGGCGCCACGGCGAGCGAAATCACGGCGTCCGGGACGTGCATGGACGTCATCGTGTAGTTCACCACACCATCGGTGAACGTGTCGCCGGACGCGCACTCGATGCCGAACAGCGCAACGATGTCACCCGCGGTGGCGTCGTTGATGTCGTTCATCTGGCTGGAGTGCATGCGGACGATGCGCGGAACCTTGACCTTCTTCTGGTTCGACTGGTTGATGATGAAGTCACCCTTCGACACGCGGCCCTGGTAGATGCGCATGTACGTGAGCTGCCCGTAGCGACCGTCCTCGAGCTTGAACGCGAGGCCGACGAAGGGCTTCTCCGGGTCGGAATCGAGGATGACCTTCGCCTCGTTGTTCTTCTGGTCCAGCGCCTCGTTCGTCGCCTCTTTGGGGTTGGGCAGGAACGCGCAGACGGCGTTCAGGAGCAGCTGCACGCCCTTGTTCTTGTACGCGGAGCCGCACATGACCGGCGTCATCTTCAGGCTGATGGTGGCCCGGCGGACGGCGGCGATCAGCGCCTCGTTGGAGATGGGCTCGTCGGCGAGGAACAGCTCGCCGAGCTGGTCGTCGACCTCGGCCACGCCTTCGATCATCTGCTGGCGGCGCGTCTTGGCCTCCTCGAGCAGCTCCGCCGGGATCTCCTCTTCACGGATGTTCTCGCCGCTCTCGCCATCGAAGTAGTACGCCTTCATTTCGATGAGGTTGATCAGACCCTTGAGGCGGTCCTCGGCGCCGATGGGCATCTGCATCTTCACCGGGTGGTGGTTCAGCTTCTCCTTCAGCTGGGCGGCCACGCGGTCATAGTTCGCGCCGGAGCGGTCCATCTTGTTGACGAACGCGATGCGCGGGACGCGGTAGCGCTTCATCTGGCGGTCCACGGTGATGGACTGAGACTGCACGCCAGCGACCGAGCAGAGGACCAGGATGGCGCCGTCGAGCACGCGGAGCGAGCGCTCCACCTCGATGGTGAAGTCCACGTGTCCCGGGGTGTCGATGAGGTTGATGTTGTACTCGCCCCACATCGCGAACGTGGCGGCGGACTGGATGGTGATGCCCTTCTCACGCTCCAGGTCCATCGAGTCCATGACCGCGCCCACGCCGTCCTTGCCGCGGACCTCGTGGATCTCGTGAATCCGACCCGTGTAGAACAGGATGCGCTCAGAGAGCGTCGTCTTGCCCGAGTCGATGTGGGCGGAGATACCGATGTTTCGAATCTTCTCGATGGGTGCGTTGGCGGCCACGATCCGGTCCTTCTTTTCTTGAAAGTGCCTGACGGAACAGAGCAGGCGGGGCCTCTACTTCCCACAGGACGTAGTTTCCAGCCAAATCCGCATGGAAATTGACCCACTTGGGCCTACCTCTGCCTACTCAATACCGTAATCAGTTGAGGTTTCTAACGATGAGCGCGACCGAAAACTTCTCCCTCGCCCGAGCCTGGCTGGACGCCTTCAACGCCTATGACGTGGACGCGCTGGTGGCGCTCTATGCCGAGGACGCCACCCACACGTCACCCAAAATCCGGGTGCTGCACCCGGAGACGGGCGGGCGACTGGTAGGGCGGCAGGCCCTGTCCGCGTGGTGGAAGGCGGCCAACGCCCGGCTGCCGGGGCTGCGGTATGAGCTGGTGGCCCTCACAGCGGACGAGGACAGGGTGTTCATGGAGTACCTGCGCCATGCGCCGGGGGAGGCCCCCATGCCGGTGGCGGAGGTCTTTGAGGTGCGTGACGGCCGGATTGTCGCCTCGCGGGTGTACCACGGCTGAAGTCCCCCCACCTTCCGTGAAGTGGGCTAGCGTGGCCGTCCAATGGCGAAGAACTCGAACCCCAGCGCTTTCGACAGGGACTTCGGATACCTGATGCCGTTCCTGGACCGCGTGGCGGCGGCCGCCTCCGACCTGGGGGATGCGTCCGCTCGCGCGGAGCTCACCCGGTTGATGGTGGAGGAGAAGGCGCGCTGGCAGCGCATCCAGGAGCTGCTCGGAGGGGCAGGGGGCCGTGGCGCCGCCGCTCCGACGCCGGCCCGGGAAGCGCCCGCCGAGGCACCCCGGCTGGCGAGGGGCTCGGCGGACGAACTTCACGAAGCGGCCCCGTTCGCCACGGGGCTCACCGTGGGGAGCCTCAAGGGCAGCCGCTGAGCTGGTCCAGCGCGTCGAAGGTGGCCGCCTTGTAGGCCTCCGACAGCGTCGGGTAGTTGAAGCACGTCTCGACGAAGAGCCGGGCACTGGAGCCGGTGAGCAGGGCCGTGAGGCCCACGTGCACCAGTTCGGAGGCCTGGGGGCCCATGACGTGCACGCCCAGCAGCTTGAGGCTCTCCCGGTGGAAGAGCAGCTTCAGCAGGCCGTGCGTGTCCCCCAGAATCTGTCCGCGCGGGTTGGTGGCGAAGGCGGCGCGGCCGGCCACGTAGGGCACGTTCAGCTTGCGCAGGGCCCCCTCCGTCTCGCCGGCCATCGACACCTCGGGGATGGTGTAGATGCCGTAGGGCAGCACCGGCGCCATGGTGCGCACGCCGCCCAGGTCGAACGCGTGCTCCACGGCGATGCGCGCCTGGTCCATGGACGTGGAGGCCAGCGCCGGGAAGCCGATGACGTCCCCCACGGCATAGATGTGGGGCAGGGCCGTCTGGTACGTGGGGCCCACCTCCACCTGTCCGCGCGGGCCCACCTTCACGCCCAGGGCCTCCAGCCCCAGGCCCGCGGTGTTGGCGGTGCGGCCGGAGGCGACCAATATCTGGTCCGTCTCCAGCGCGGTGCCGGAGGAGAGCAGCATCCGGATGGGGGTGTCCGCGTCCTGTGGCACGTCCACCTGCTCCACCACCTGCCCGAAGCGCAGCTGGATGCCGAGCGCCTCCATGCGCTGGCCCAGCAGCGCGGAGAACTCATCGTCCAGGAAGGGCAGCAGCTCCGCGCGCGTCTCCACCAGCGTCACGGGGATGCCCATGGCGGCGAACATGCAGGCGTACTCACAGCCGATGACGCCGGCGCCCACCACCACCAGCGAGCGCGGCAGTCTTTCGAGCTCCAGCACCTCGTCCGAGTCGTGGATGCGCGGGTCCTCGAAGGGATACAGCGGCGGCCGGTACGGCGACGAGCCGGTGGCCACCAGGATGGTGCCGCCGGTGAGGCGCCGCTCCGGGGAGTCCTGGCGCCGCACGACGACGGTGTTCGCGTCCACGAGCGCGCCGGTGCCCTGGATGATTTCCACCTTGTGGCGCTGGAGGTTACGGGCAATGCGCTCGCGCTCGATGTCCTTCACCCGCCGTTCGCGGAAGAGGAAGTCGGACACCGTGGCCTCGTGCCGCAGCGTCGTCTCCACGCTGTACAACCCTCGGGCCCGGAAGCCGGACAGGTGCAGCGCCGTCTCGCGCAGCGTCTTGGAGGGAAGGGTGCCCGTGTTCGCCGCGGTACCGCCCAGCACGGGCTCCCGCTCCACCACCGCCACGCGCTTGCCCGCCAGCGCCGCCTGTACCGCGCCCCACTCACCCGCCGGGCCGGAGCCAATCACCACCAGGTCGAAGTCCGCCATGGAGACGAAGGTACGCGACCCCGCCGGTCGTTTGAAGCCAATGCAAGCGGCTAGGGGGCCGAGGGCGCACGCCCCTCGTAGCGAAGCCCCTCGCGGACCTCGTCGTCCGTCAGCAGCCGGAAGGTGCCTTCGGGGATGCCTTCCAGGTCCACGCCGCCCACGGCCTCGCGGTGCAGCGCGCGCACGGGCAGGCCCACGGCGCCGAGCATCCGCTTCACCTGGTGGTGCCGGCCTTCCGTGAGCGTCACCTCCACCGTGTGCTCGTCCCGCACGTTCACCTTCGCGGGGCGGGCGGGACCGTCATCCAACGTCATGCCCCGGCGCAGGGGCTCCACCCGCTCGTCGCTCGCGGTGCTGAAGACGGTGGCCACGTACCGCTTGGGCAGGCGCGCGTCCGGGGACGTGGCGTGGGCCACCAGCTTGTCGTCGTTGGTGAAGAGCAGCAGGCCCGTGGAATCCACGTCCAGGCGGCCCACGGCGTGCCACGTGTAGCCCGCCAGCTCCGGCGGGAGCTGGGGCAGCAGCGCCTCGAAGACGGTGCCGGTGCGGTGCTGCCGCTCCGTGGAGGACAGCAGGCCCGCGGGCTTGTGGAAGGCCAGCACGCGCGTGGGCGGGGCCTCCAGGGACACGACGAGTCCGTCCACCTTCACGGTGGCGCCCGGCGGCACGGGCGTCAGCGCCATCTTCGCCACTCGGCCGTTGATGCTGACGCGGCCGGCGCGGATGGCGTCCTCCGCTTCCTTCTGGGGAAAGACGCCCGCGCGGGCCAGCGCGCGTGACAGCCAGTCCGGCTTCTCCTTGCCCTCCCAGCGTTTGTGCTGCTGCTGCGGCGGCTTCGGCTTGTCGGGCTTGCGAGGCATGGGCGCGGCACTGTACCCGGCCCGGCCTCGGGCGGGAGCGGGAGTTGTACGAACCCGTGCAGGCGCCAGCGGGATGATGCCGGCTGGTGGGGGGACGCCCGGCCGGCCGGTCCGTGTCCGCGCGGCCGGCGCGGCCCTTCGGGATTGCGGGCAGGAACGTGCGTCGGTGGACACCTTCCGAACATGCGCACCCGGATTCCATACCTGACGCTCCTGGTCCCCGTTCTCGCGCTCGCCCAGTCACGGGCGCGGGCGCCCATCGGCGGGGAGCCCGCGCCCGCCCAATCCACGTGGCTGTGGGTCCTGCTGCTGGTCGTGGCCGCCGCTGTCCTTGCCTGGGGCGCAGTGCGCATGGCGGGGCGCAAGGGGCCGCCGACGTCCGGGTCCGGGGGGATTGGCGTGGGGAAGGGGACGGGAATCCCCCAAAAGCCGCGCTCCGTCTAGGGCGCGGGCTGACGCTTGCGGAGGCTGTGCAGCGCGGCCAGCCACAAGCGGGCTTCCTTCCGCGTCAGCCGTGAGCGCCGCAGCGGTGCGAGCAAGTCCCGCACCGCCGTGCGGCCCGGCTGGGCGTCCACGAGGAAGCCTCCCGTCGTGAGGACGGATTCCAGCGTGGCCTCCACCTGCGCGAGCTCCGCGTCCGTGGCCGCCGCGGGCAGCGGGCCGGGCGGCGTGGTGGCGGCCTCCAGCATCGCCACGCGGACCTCGTAGGCGTACAGCAGCACGGCCTGCGCCAGGTTGATGGAGGGCTGCTCGGGCGCGGTCGGCACGGCGGACAAGTCATGCACGCGCTCCACCTCCGCGTTGGTGAGCCCGCTGCGCTCGTCACCGAAGACGAGCGCCACGGGCCCCTGGGGTGCCCGGGCCACCAGCTCCTCACCCACCGCGCGCGGGGGAAGCCGGCGCTTGCCTTCGACCTTGCGCGAGCTGGTCCCCACCACCCAGACACAGTCCGCCACGGCCTCTTTCAGCGTGTCCGCGCGCCGCGCCGCATCCAGCACGTCCCCGGCGTGGACGGCGAGCCTTCGCGCCGGCTCCAAATCCTCCACCTCCGGGCGGACCCAGACCCAGTCGGACAGGCCGCAGTTCTTCAGGGCCCGGGCGGCGGCGCCCAGGTTTTCCGCGTTGCGGGGGCGCATGAGGACGAATCGGACGGGCAGCACCATGCGCGGGACACCTTAGCGGTTTCTCGCAGCCCGAGGACCGCGGATGGATGTCCCGCCGCGTCGCGGACTCCGCTACCCTGGGGGCCTCGAAAGCCTTCGCAGGCGCCCAGGAGCCACACACGGTGTGGCCCCTTGGACACCCTGCGGGTCCGCTGACGCGCGGGGGACGCGTCAGAGCCGCGGGCGCCTGACCACAGCCCTCTCTTCCCCGGCGCGCCCTGGTCCGGCACGCCGTGTGAAGAACACGCGTCATCTTCTGGAGGAATCATGGGTTCGCAGTCCGTCGTCACGCAGCGGCCATCGTGGGCGAAACGCTCGCGCTGGCTCCTCGCGGCCATGTTGGTGAGCGCCACGCTCGCAGGCTGCAAGAAGGAACAGGAGTCCACCGAGCCGCCCGCGCCGCAGCCCCAGGCGCCCGTCGCCGCGCAGCCAGCGGACGCGGGGACGGCCGTGGCGCAGGCGCCGACGCCCCCCGCGCCCGAGCTGCTGACGCCCGTCGTCCGCGCGGTCTCCACCAGCGACGTGCTGCCGCAGGACATCGTCATCGAGTTCCCGCGGGAGGTACGCCCCAACGATGGCTCGGTGTTGAAGGACACCGTCGTGACCATCACTCCGGATGTGCCGGGCAGCCTCTCCTGGTCCTCCCCGTCCACGCTGACCTTCAAGCCGTCGGGCGCGGGCTTCGCCTTCGACACGAAGTACGCCGTTTCGGTGTCGTCGGTGGGGTTGGACTCGGGCGTGGTGAAGCCGGCCGCGGTTGGGGACTGGTCGCACACGTTCACCACGCCGCCCTTCCAGTTCGTCCGGATGGTGCCGCGCCAGCTCGACACGGTGAAGGGCCGCGTGGAGGTGGAGGTCGTCTTCTCCGGTCCCGTGGACATCGCCGCGGTGCGCTCGCGGGCGGGCTTCCGGGTGGGCGGGCAGGCCGTGGGTGACGTGAAGTGGCGCACCCTGCCCACCACGCGCAACGTCGTCAGCGCGCAGCTGAGCGGCGGGCTGCTCAAGCAGGGCCGCACGGTCGACTTCAGCCTCCAGGCGGGACTGCCCGCCGTGTCGCAGGCGAAGGCGACGGCCCCCGCCGCGCGCAGCGCGTTCGAGCTCCGCGCCGGCAAGCGAATGGACATCACCCGCGCCTCGGTGGAGCAGGGCACCACCGGCTTCTACATCGAGGTGAGCTGCCGGGACGTGGATGGCGCCGAGCCGCCCTCCCCGCGCGAGACGGAAGGGTATGACCCGTACTACTGGGACCACCGCAACAAGGGCTGCACGCTGGATGACGGCGTCGCCGCGGAGGCCATCCACCTGACGCCCGCCGTCAAGGTCTCCGTCGCGCCGTCGCGCCGCGGCTTCCGCATCTTCGGTGACTTCAAGCGCGGCTCCTACGCGCTGCGCATCGACGCGGGCACGACCTCGGTGGGCGGCGGCATGTTGCTGGCCACCTACGAGGACGCCTTCGCCGTCCCCGCGCGCTCGCCGCAGTTGTCCTTCGCGACCACCGGCCGCTACCTGCCGCGTAGCGCGTGGCGCAACCTGCCGCTGCAGCACCTCAACCTGGACTCGGTGGAGCTCACCGTCCGCAACGTGCCGCCGGAGAACCTCGTCTTCTGGATGAGCGACGACTACCGCGAGCGCGCGGATGAGCGCACCTCCAACGTGGTGGCGAAGCGGACGCTGGCGCTCAAGTCGCCCCCCGACACGCTGGCGACCACCTACGTGGATGTGGCCAGCCTGGTGCCCGCGAACACGAAGGGCCTGGTGGAAATCACCGCGAAGCAGAACCACCACGTGGCGGCGAGCCGCATCCTCCTCACCAACCTGAGCCTGGTGGCCAAGCGCGGTGAGGCCGCGCCGGGCTCCAACGGCGCCGGTGAGGTCTGGGTGTGGGCGCTGGGCATCGAGAGCACCGAGCCGCTTTCGGGCGTGGAGGTCTCCCTGGTGAAGAAGAGCGGCGAGTCGGTGGCCCGCTGCACCACGGTGGCGGCGGATGGCTGCCGGCTCCAGGTGCCCGCGCCCGGCGTCGACGACAGCGCGCCCTTCGCGCTCATCGCCCGTGACGGCGAGGAGCTGACGTACCTCAAGTACAGCGAGCTGAAGACGGAGATCGCCAACGCGGACGTACATGGCGAGTCCTACCGTTCGGAGAAGGCCTACCGCGCGTCGGTGTGGTCGGACCGCGGCGTGTACCGCCCAGGCGATACGGCGCACATCGCCGCGGTGCTGCGGGGGCAGGACGACAAGGCGCCGCCGGCGGGCATGCCTGTGGAGTTGGTGGTGGTGGACCCGCGTGAGCGCGAGCTGAAGAAGGTGTCGCTGAAGACGAACGAGGCGGGCCTGGTGACGCTGGACCTGCCCTTCGAATCATTCCAGGACACGGGCAGCTACCGCGTGGTGCTGAATGTGGCGGACCGCGAAGTGGCAATCTACTCCGTCAGCGTGGAGGAGTTCGTCCCGGAGCGCATGAAGGTGGAGGCGCGCACGGAGCAGGCCGGCTACCTCCAGGGCGAGGAAGTCCCGGTGGGCGTGGAGGCCGCGTACCTCTTCGGCGGCTCGGCGGAGGGCAGCCCGGTGGAGCTGACGTGCCGGCTGATTCCGTCCGCCTTCAAGCCGAAGGAGAACGCGCAGTACGCCTACGGACTGTGGCGCCAGGACGGCAGCGAGCCCCGCCCCGTCACGCTGGGCCAGGTGCAGGGCACGCTGGACGCGAAGGGACAGGCCGTCCTTCGTTGCCCGGCCCAGGGCGCCATGGGGGCCCTGCGGGGCGCCGGGGCGCTGAGCGCGCTGGCCAGCGTCTTCGAGTCGGGCAGCGGCCGTTCCACCCAGGGCAGCGTGACGGTGCCGGTGCACCCGGAGGCGTACTACGTGGGCCTCCAGGGCAGCACGGGCAAGGTGAAGGCCGGCAAGCCCTTCACGGTGAAGGGCGTGGTGGTGGACTGGGACGGCAAGCTGCTGGCCGCCTCGGACAAGACGCCCAAGACGGTGGACGTGGAGTTCCTGCGCCTGGAGGAGGAGTACGGCTCCTTCTATGACGAGAACGAAGGCTACGAGCGCTACCAGCGCTACCTGCGCCCGGTGCGTGAGGGCCGCTCCACGGTGGCGGTGAAGGACGGCCGCTTCTCGCTGGACGTGACGCCGGGCGCGGACGCCGCGGGCTACATCGTGCGCGTGCGCTCGGGTGGGGCCCAGACGGACCTGGAGCTGGAAGGGGAGGGCCGCTACTACTGGTGGGGTGAAGGCTCGCGCGTGGACCAGACGCCGCGCCCGCTCAAGCCCACGTCGCTGGACCTGGCGCTGCCGGCGAAGGGGCGCGTGGGGCAGGCCATCACCGTGAAGCTGAAGTCGCCCTACAAGGGCCGCATGCTCTTCACCGCGGAGACGGACCGCGTGCTCGCCTCCCACTGGGTGGCGGTGGAGCCCGGCGAGGTGACGTGGAGCTTCACGCCGTCCGCCTTCGCGCCCAACGTGTACGTGAGCGCCTTCCTGGTGAAGGACCCGCACCTGGAGTCCGCCGAGGCCTTCATGCCCGACCGCGCCTTCGGCGTGGGCAGCGTCACGTTGGAGCCGGTGGAGTACACGCAGTCGGTGACGATGAACGTGCCCAAGGAGGTTCGCTCCAACGACACCCTCACGGTGGACCTGGAGCTGGGCCCGCAGGAAGGCCCCACCTTCGCCACCATCGCGGTGGTGGACGAGGGCATCCTCTCCCTCACGCGCTTCCAGAGCCCGGACCCGCAGAAGCAACTCTTCTCCCGGCGAGCGCTGGGCGTGGAGACCTACGAGACGCTGGGCTGGACGCTGCTGGTGCCGCCGGGCGGCGCGTCCCGCTCCACGGGTGGTGACGGCGAGGGCGGCGCGGACGGCCGCGTGCAGCCCGTCAAGCCGGTGGCCCTGTGGAGCGGCCTGCTGCCGGTGCCGGCCAACGGCAAGCTGCGGGTGCCCTTCAAGCTGCCCCAGTACCGCGGCGCGGTGCGGGTGATGGCGGTGACGGCGGGCCCGCAGCGCATTGGCCGCGCCAGCGCGCAGGTGTTGGTGCGCGACCCGCTGGTGCTCCAGACGACGTTGCCACGCTTCCTCACGCAGCACGACGAAATCCAGGTGCCCGTCTTCGTCACCAACCTGTCCGGCAAGACGCAGGACGTGAAGGTGACGCTCAACGCGGAGTCACTGCCGGTGCCGGGGCTGGTGATGCCCGCGGCGGCCACTTCGCCGCTTCAGCTGCTGGGCAAGAGCGAGGGCACGGCCCGGGTGGCGGACGGCAAGTCCCACACCTTCGTCTTCCAGGCCCGCGCGGTGCAGGCGGTGGGCGCGGCGCGGCTGTCGGTGACGGTGGAGGGCGGCGGCTACACCTCGAGTGAGTCGCTGGACGTGCCGCTGTCTCCGGCGGGCCCGCGCGAGCGCCTGGTGCAGCAAATCGAGCTGGCGCAGGGGACGACGGACGTCTCGCAGTACCTCCAGGGCTGGGTGCCCACGACGGAGCGCTCCACGCTGTGGGTGACGGCCAATCCGTACGCGCGCTCGCTGCAGCACCTCTCGTACCTGGCGCGCTACCCCTACGGCTGCGTGGAGCAGACGACGTCCGCCACCCGTCCGTTGCTGTACGTGTCCGAGCTGGTGAACGACGTGGACCCCACGCTGACCCAGGGCGGGACCGTGGGCGACATGGTGCTGTCGGGCATCAACCGCATCCTGGCCATGCAGACGCCGTCGGGCGGCTTCGGCTACTGGCCAGGCGCCACGGAGCCGGTGGGCTGGGGCTCGGCGTACGCCGCGCACATGCTGCTGGACGCGCAGAAGCTGAAGTACCCCGTGCCACAGGACCGGCTGAACGACGCGCTCACGTGGATGTCCACCGAGCTGAACAAACTCGAGGGCCGCCAGAGCCGCGACGACATGTACACGGACAGCGCGGAGGCCTACATGCACTACGTCCTCTCCGTGGCCGGCAAGGGCCGCAAGGCGCGTGTGCAGAAGCTGGTGGACGCGTTGGCGGAGCGGGCGAAGCAGAAGGCGCTCACGGGCGAGGAGCAGGAGCGTGACTACATGCTCAAGGCTTCGCTGTGGCTTGCGGGCGACCGGCGCTACGAGAAGGAGCTGCGCAACCCCGACCTGTCGCCCGTCACCGGGGAGCGGAAGAACGACTGGTCCTTCTATTCCGACCGGCGCCGTCGTGGCTTCATGCTCAGCACCTTCCAGGACTTGTTCGGCAAGGACGCGGCGGGTGAGCCGCTGGCGCGCATGGTGGCCGAATCGCTCCAGGGGCACTCCAGCGGTTGGTACACAACGCAGGAGCTGGTGTGGGGCATCACCGGCCTGGGCAAGCGGCTGCAAGGGACGTCCACCCAGTTCTCCGCGCCGGTGCTCAAGGCGGACGGAAAGGTCATGACGCCGGTGCAGGACAAGACGGTGCGTTCGTCGGACCGGACGTGGGCCCTGGCCCGCGCCAGCGAGCGGCAGGGCCTTCAGCTGGAGGTGACGTCCAAGGACGAGGGCCGGCTGTACCTCGTGCTCAGCAGCGAGGGCGTGCGCTCGGACAGCAAGCCCCGCACGGGCGGCGAGGGCCTGGCGCTCACGCGCACCTGGCGCAAGCTGGACGGCACGGTGCTGGCCATGGGGCAGGCCCCGGTGGCGTTGGCGGACCTCGTCTACGTGGAGCTGGAGATTCGCAACACGACGGGCGAGCGCGTGCAGAACATCGCCCTGGTGGACCGGCTGCCGGCGGGCTGGGAAATCGAGAACGCGCGCCTGGGCCGGGGTGGCTCCACCGACTGGGTGGACCCGGCGTCGCTGTGGTCCGCGGACTACGTGAACATCCGCGATGACCGGATGGAGGTCTTCGGCAGCCTGGGGCCTCGCGAGTCGAAGAAGGTCGTCTACGCGGTGCGCGCGGTGACGGCGGGTGCCTTCACCCTGCCGTCGGCGGAGGCGGAGGCCATGTATGACCCGCGCCTGTGGGCGCGTGAGCCGGGCCGGACGATTCAGGTGTCCGGGCCGTGGAAGGACAACCTGCTGTAGCGCGGCGCGGGGAGACGCTCCTAGCCGAGCGTCTCCCACAGCGCGTCGAACGCGCGGCTGAAGGGCTGCACCAGCCGCGCGTCGTCGGATACCAGGACGTTCTCGTGGTTGTACTCGGCGGCCGAGCGCGTCCAGTTGTAGCTGCCCGTCACCAGCCGCAGCCGGTCGAACACGGCGAACTTGTGGTGCATATGCGCGGACGTCCTGTCCAGGCGGATGGGGATGCCGGCGTCCCCCAGCCGCTCCATGTCGGAGCCCGGGTCCATGGCCTTGTCATCGTCACTCACGATTCGCATCCGCACACCGCGCCGGTGGGCGTCCAGCAGCGCGCGGGTGATGCGGTCATCCGTCACGGTGAAGACGCAGACGTCGATGGAACCGCGTGCCGACTGGATTTGCTGGACGATGGCGTTGAGCGGGCCCTCGCCCGGAGAGAAGTGCGCCTCCATGCGCGACGTCTGCTCGGGCTCGGGCGCGTGCAGCGCCTGCACCGTCTCCTCGAGCCAGGAGATGACCTCCCGGGAGCGCGCGTCCTTCATCGACGCTCGCGCCAGGGCGAAGGCCTGGGTGCGGAAGAGGGTGAGCAGGGCCTCGCCTGCCCGCCGCTCCGCCAGGACGGCCTGCAACGCCTGCCGCTCGGTGGGTGTCAGCCGCCGGTCGTCGAGAATGGACGTCAGGATGGCGTCAATTTCAAAGGCATTCATTGCGCGTAGTATATGCCTGGGATTCACCGTCTCATGAGCCGTGCCCGTCGAATCACCCGGAAGCTCTTGCCCGTCGGCCTGGGGTTGTTGGGCCTCACCGTGGCCGCGTGGGTGGCCGCCTGGCGCGTGCCCATGCCGGCCCGTCTCTTCGCGCCCGCATCGGTGGTGATGGAGTACCGGGACGGCACGCCGGCCCACGTCTTCCTGGCCCCGGACGAGCGCTGGCGCATCCCCACGGCGCTGGAGCGCGTGGACCCGGACTACGTCCAGGCCCTGCTGGCCCTGGAGGACAAGCGCTTCTTCCACCACCCGGGCGTGGACCCGCTGGCGGTGCTGCGCGCGGCGACACGCAACCTGTCCACGGGGCGGCGGGTGTCCGGCGCCTCGACTTTGACGATGCAGTTGGTCCGCGTGTTGGAGCCGCGGCCCCGCACCTTCACGTCGAAAATCATCGAGTCCTTCCGGGCGATGCAGCTGGAGGTGCGGCTGTCCAAGCAGGAGGTGCTCGCGGCCTATCTCCAGTTCGTCCCGTACGGGCGCAACGTCGAAGGCGTGGAGGCGGCCGCGCTGGCGTACTTCGGCCACACGGCGGCGAACCTGAGCCCCGCGGAGATTGCCACGCTGCTGGCGGTGCCGCAGAACCCGAACCGGCGCTTCCCCACGGCGCAGAACACGGCCCGGTTGCAGTCGGCGCGCGACGGCGTGGCGCGAAGGCTGCTGGACGTGGAGGCGCTTCCCCGAGGGCCCGAGGCGGCCCGCGTGTCGGCGGAGACGGTGCTGCGCGAGGTGCGCGACACGCCTGTGCCCACGGACCTGAAGCCCTTTCCCCGTGAGGCGCCACACGTGGCGGTGTGGCTGCGCACGCAGCGGCCGGAGCAGGCCCGGCTGCGCACCACGCTGGAGGCCGGCACGCAGCGGATGGTGGAGCGGTTGATGCGGGACGCGGCGGTGGGGCTGGCGCCGCGAGGCATCTACAACGGGACGGCGGTGGTGGTGGACCGGCAGCAGGCGGAGGTGCTCGCGCTGGTGGGCAACTTCGACTTCTTCGACCAGAAGCACGGCGGGCAGATTATCGGCTTCGCCACGCCGCGCTCGCCGGGCTCGGCGCTCAAGCCCCTGCTGTATGCCATGGGCATCGACCTGGGAATGGTGGGGCCGGAGCAGCTGGTGGCGGACGTGCCTACTGCCTACGGCGGCTATGCGCCGCGCAACTTTGACGGCCGCTTCCAGGGGTTGGTGCGCCTGGAGTACGCGCTGTCCCAGTCGCTCAACATGCCCTTCGTGCGGCTCTTGGAGCGCGTGGGGGTGGAGCGCTTCCTGGGCGCCCTGCAATCGGCGGGAGTCACGAGCCTGGTGCAGGAGCCCGGGTACTACGGCCTGTCCGCGGCGGTGGGCGGCATCGAGCTGACGCCGCTGGAGCTCGCGGGCGTCTACGTCGCGCTGGCGGGGGATGGACGCGCGCCGCCGCTGCGGCTTCTGCTGGACGAGAAGGCGGCCGCGCCGGTGGAGGTGCTGTCCCCTGGCGCGGCCTGGCTGACGCGCCAGGCGCTGTCGCTGAGGGACCGGCCGGACTTCCCGGCCCGCCGTCGGCTGACGGGCATGCCGGCGCGCGTGCACTGGAAGACAGGGACCAGCTTCGGCCACCGCGACGCGTGGGCGGCGGGCTCGGGGCCGCGGCACACGGCTGTCGTCTGGCTGGGGAACTTCAATCACACGCCCAGCGTGCACCTGGTGGGCGCTGACGCGGCGGGGCCGGTGCTGTTCGACATCCTGGAGGGCGTGGGTCCGCGCGGCCTCAACCTGCCGGACGAGAGCATGAATCCGCCCGATGACCTGGCCGTGGTGGAGGTTTGCGCCTATTCGGGCCACCTGCCGACGGATGCCTGCGTGCAGCGCAAGCACGTCTACGCGCGGCGCTCGGCGGTGCCCACCACGCGCTGCCCGTACCACCAGCACGTGGAGGTGGACGTGGCCACGGGGCTGTCGGTGGGCCCCATGTGCCGGACGGGGCGGAAGACGGAGACGCGCGTGTACGTGTCGTGGCCGGCCACCATCCGCCGCTGGCTTGAGGAGCAGCACCGGCGCCTGCCGGAGCCGCCCGCCGCCGCGCCTGGCTGCGAGCCTGGGGGGGCGCGCGCGGCCCCGTCCATTGTCTCCCCCGCGCCGGGACATGTGGCCGTGCTGATTCCCGGTGTCCCGGCCTCGCAACAGGAGGTGCCGCTGGAGGCGGAGGCCTCACACGAGCGGGCACTGACGTGGTTCGTGGACGGTGCCCTGCTGGGGACGGCGCGCGCCGATGAGCGCGTGTGGTGGACGCCGTCCGTGGGCTCCCACGAGATTCTCGTCACCGATGACCGGGGACTGAGCGCGAAGCGGACGTTGGAGGTCCGCATGCGGCCCTGAAACGCAGCGCGGCGCCCCCGGAGTCCAGGAGCGCCGCGCTCAGGTGAGGCTCGCCTCCGCGCTCAGCGCACTTCCCAGCCCCGCGCGCCGCGCTCGTAGCGCTTGCCCGCGCCCAGGTCGCCGTAGAAGAGCAGGTCTTTCACGCCCACCACGGAGCGCCCGTCGAAGAGGCCAATCTCGCCGTTGGCGGGCATCTGGATGCCCAGCTGCGCGGCGTTGAGGCGGACGCGCTGCCCCGGGGCCACCGTCAACTCCGGCAGCACCGCGCCGAGGGGGGCACGCACCTGCGTGGGCAGGTGGCCGGGGCTCTGCGCCAGGCTGATGCGCAGCTGCGTCGTCAGCACCATGCCCGCCAGGGAAATGGGCGCCGAGGTGCGGTTGCCCACCTCCACCCAGCCTTCACGCGGGTGGACGGCCTCCAGCACCAGCGTGGGTTGCTGCTGCGCGAGCCGCTCCAGCTCCTTGAAGATGAAGTCGCGGCGCTCGCGCACGTAGCGCTTCAGGTAGGCGCGGCCCGCGGAGAAGCGGCCGTAGTCCATGAAGGGGTCATCACGCATGTGCGGGTCGATGAGCGCGTGCAGCTTGTCGATGTGCGCGTCCATCACCTCGCGGGTGAAGAGCTCGTCCAACGCCTTGTCCAGCCGCGCCTCCAGCCGCTCGCGCAGCACGGGGTTCATCACCACGCGGGTGGCCAGGTTGGAGAACACCGGCAGGTAGCCGGGGTACGAGGCCGTCTCCAGCTTGCGCTGCTCGTACATCTTCGCCACCCATTCGTCGGTGAGGGTGAAGCTGAACAGCGGGTGGCGCATGTTGCTGGTGCTCTGGCTCATGTCCTCCACGCTGATGGGGTACCACCAGCGCGAGTCCACGTTGTTGAGGTCCCACGGGACGTAGGACCACCTGGCCACCGCGCGGTCGTAGATGAAGTAGCTCTCCGAGTCCTCCACGTAGTTGTTGGACATCAGCGCGTCCATCACCATGGCGCGCAGGTAGTGCTCCAGCTCGAAGCGCTTCTCCATTTCGCTGACGAACTGGGGCTCGGGCGTGTGGTTGATGGCGCCCACCATCTCCCAGAGCTTGTCGTCCGGCTGGGACTCGTTCGTCTTCTTCGCCCAGTCACCCTGGTACGGCACCTTCACCATCTTGAATTCGCAGTCCTTCCAGCCACACCGGTAGATGGTTCCATCCGTGTCGGCGTAGGCGTGCGCTCGCAGGAAGGCCTTGTTCACCTGCTCGATTTCCAGGAACACGCCCTGGTACACGCCGTTGACGTTGAGCCGCACCAGCGTGCCCTTCGAAGCGGGGACGCGCATGGCCTCCAGCAGGTCGAAGGCAAGCTTCTCCGCCAGCAGCGTCGCGTCCGCGTACTCGGCCACGAGGTTGAGTGACGTCCTCCCCTCGAAACGCACGCCGTCCTCGAAGCTCACGTTCCAGCTCTTCTTCGGGAAGAATCGCGCGGAAGCACCCCGCAGGCGCACCTGCACGCGGTACGTCGTCCCGTTCGCCTTGAAGAGGCCGCCCTGCTCTGGCGTCCAAGGGTCCGCCTCGAACATCCGCATCGTCTCTTCAGGAATGATGAGCTCGTACTGCGGCACCGACGTCTGCACGGGCGGCATCACAAAGGGCCGCTCCGTCTCCGGCACGGGCGGTGGCGGTTCCGGAGGCGGATCCACCGGAGGCGGGTCGACGGGAGGCGGGTCCACTGGTGTCGGCTGCGGCTCCTCCTCGCCAGGGGGCGTTTGCGGATTCTCCACGCCCGGAGGGTCCTGGAGGGACGGTGGCCGCTCCGCCTGGGTTCCATCACAGGCCCACAGGCTCAGCAGCGGCAGGCACAGCAGCAATCGAGAAGGAGTCATCAACCCCGGCGCAAAGCAACGGTTGTGCCCGCCTCCAGGGCCCCTCTTTGGTGGAGAGCGAACGCTTGAGTCGGCACGCAGGCACCCACCGTCGCGTGCAAGGGAAACGGATTACCCAACCTGGCTGCTTGTCCCACCCTGGAGGGAATGGGACGCGAAGGGGCCCCTGGCGGGGCAGGCGGCCGGGCGGAACGGGGCCCCTTTCCCCGCGTGGGCTGTGCACGGGGGGCGGCGGCGGTCCTAGCTTCAAGAGAAGAGGGGGCGCGCCGCGTCAGGGAGAGAGGGCCTCATATGGAATCGTGGAACCAGACGTCGTCAGACACCGTGCGTGTCCACACGCCGCTGGTGGTGAACCGGCGCATCGACGAGCACGTGGAGCGCTGCGTCCGGTACATGGCGGAGAAGGGGGACCGCGCGGAGATGACGCGCTACCTCGCCCGGCTGGAGCGCGAGTGGGACATCAACCGCGCCCTCGCCGTGGGCACGTCGGCCCTGGGCCTGCTGGGCCTGCTGCTGGGCCAGCGGGACGGCGGCCGCTGGTGGAGGCTCACCGCGGTGGCAGGGGGCATGCTGCTCCAGCACAGCGTGTCCGGCTTCAGCCCCCTGTCCGAGCTGCTGCGCGTGCTTGGCGTGCGCACCCGCCGGGAAATCGACCTGGAGAAGTTCGCCATCAAGGCGCTGCGCGGCGACTTCGAGCGCATCCCCATGGAGGGCGGGCCCATGGCCCGCGCCAACGCCGCCCTCGTCGCCGCGCAGTCCTGACGCCGCCTCAGCGGCGCGGCGCGGTGTAGCCGCCTCCCAGGGAGGGCATCAGGGCCGGGGACATGGGCGTCGGCGATGGGCCGACGCTCTTCCCGGTGTTCGCCTGGTCGAAGAAGCCATTGAGGCCGGCGATGCCTAGCGAGAAGTTCGTCACCCAGCCCGGGTCCGGCCGGCCGGCAGCGGCGCCGACGTCGAACGGCCGGGCGAAGTGAAGGCGCAGCAGCAGGGGGCCCAGCGCGAGGTTGAAACCGACGACGCCGTTCACCACGCGGTGGTTCCACAAGTCATCCCGGCCCTCGCCGACGCCGCCCGCGTCGATGGCTGCAATCGCTTCCAGGTCGCTGAGGAAGGCCACCCGGATGATGTCGTTGAGCGGCAGCTGCGCCTCCAGCGTGGAGTAGACGTAGTGCCGGCCGAGCAGCCACTGGATGTCGCCGAAGTTCACGCCGCGCAGCGTGTCGAACGATGACAGGAAGTAGGAGCGCGCGTACCGGCCTCCCAGCGTGGTGCCCAGGCCGCCGCGGATGAAGATGTTGGCGCGGCCGTAGATGGGGAAGTAGCGCTCCGCGTCCACGCGCACGTTGCCGTAGGCTTGGTTGTCGAAGGGCTGCACGCCCACCGTCGTCTCCAGCATGGCCGCGCTGCCCGATAGCGGGCCGGTGGCGTAGTGGTACTTCAGGCTGTCGTAGCCAATCTGCCCGCTCAGCTCCGTCTGGAAGCGGATGGCGCGGTTTCGCGCGTTCCAGGCCGTCAGCAGCTCCCGGTTGGCCGCGTTGCGCTCGGGGAAGAACAGCTCGAACTCCGTGTAGTCGTCCAGGAAGTACCGGGTGCCACCAATGGCCAGGTCACCCTGCACGAACAGGAAGGTGCTCAGCGGGTAGCGCACGCTTCCGAGCGCGCCGAAGAAGCGCTCACCCGACGTGAAGAAGGCATTCTGCGCGCCCTCTTCACCTTCGAAGGTGCGGTCCACGCGGAAGCGCAGGGACTGGAAGATGCCGCCACCCCACGTCATGCGTGACTTGTCGTTGACGTAGAGCAGGTAGCCGTCCGTCAGGTCGAAGCTGCCGTACACCGCCAGGGTGAGCAGGAACTGGTGGTCCTTCATGCGGTCACTGGCCGCCGCGAACAGCTGGCCCACGAAGCCGCCGCCGCCCGCGCCCGCGAAGCCGAAGAAGGGACCGAACTCCAGGTTCTGCCGGGTGAAGGGCTCGTAGTTCTGTGCGTCCGTGAGGGGCCGCACCGCCAGCGGGTTGGGCGGCTCCGGCGGCGGTTCGGCGGGGACGTCCAGCGCCAGCATGCGCGGCGGGCGCAGCACCGCGGGCCGGCGCTCACCGGAGACGTGGAACAGCATCCACAGGCTGCCGTCCGGGCCCGGGCCGGGCTCGAAGACGCCCGTCGTCAGGTCCGTGCGCCGCACGATGCGGCCGTCCTTCGTCAGCTCGTGCAAATCGGAGCTGCTGTTGTTGAAGGCGGTGAAGAAGAGGCGTCCGTCCGCCAGGGCCACCGGGGCCGTGTGGTCCCGCTCCTCGCTGGTGAGGCGCTCCACCTGCCGGGGCGCGTCCGGACGCACGCGGAAGAGGTTGAACTGGCGGTGGGACGTCGCGTCCGACGTGAAGATGACGCCCGAGGGCCCCCACGTCACCTCGCGCTCGGAGAACACGTCGTCGGTGAGCTGCAGCGGCGGGGCGTCCGGGCCCGCCTGCAGGTCGATGGCGTAGATGTCCCGCAGACCCGCGTCGTTGATGCCGATGAAGGCCACCCACCGGCCGTCGGGCGAGAAGGCCGGCGAGTACGCCGCGAGCAGCCCGTGCCGGTCGATGCGGTACGCGGTGCGTCCGCCCAGGCTCAGGTCGACCACCAGGCCCACCTCCCGGTCAATGCCGGTCCGGATGGCGTTGCGGCGCACCAGCACGTCCGCGCCTCGTCGCTCCGACTTGTGCGTGTAGTCCTGCACGTAGATGACGTCGCGCCCGGTGATTTCGGCGATGAAGGCCAGCTTGTCGTTCGTCAGCGCGAAGCTGCGTCCGGAGATGGGGTGCAACGACTCCACGCCCGGCACGCCGTCACCCGCGACCTTCACCGTCTTGTCCGGCACGCGCGGATCCATGATGTACAGCCGGCTCTCACCCGTCTCCGGAACGATGGTGCGCAGCCCCAGCACGTGGCCCGACGGGGAGGACGCCATGGCGGTGGTGTAGCCGGGCGCCTTGTCGAGCAGGTCCAGCGCCGGCGCGGACTGCTCGGACGCCAGGTACGTCTTGAAGGCCCGGCGCTTCAGCCAGTTCTCGAACCGCGCGGAGATGCGCTTGGGGTTGTCGCCGGTGAGCCGCTCCAGCAGCTCCTCGAACTTGAGCGACGGTGAATCGCGCGAGCCACCCGCCAGCCTCGGCGACTCCTCCAGCACGCGCTGGATGAAGCCGGCGCCGTACTCCTCTTCGAGGAAGGACACACGGACCTGGCCCACCTTGTAGATCCACAGGTAGCCGTAGGGCCCGGGGGAGAAGAAGTCGAGGAAGGCGTAGCCCTTGAAGAGGTCCGGGTTCACCAGCAGGTCCCGCACCAGCATCTCCGCTTCCGGGTCCATGCCGCGCTTGGCGTAGAATTCGGCGAGGCCCTCGATGAACCACAGCGGAATGGCCTGCAGCGGGTCGCCGAACATCTTGGCCTGCTCGGCCACGGTGCGGACCTTCTGGATGGTGAACTGGTGCGCCAGTTCGTGGGTACTGACCTCCTCGAAGAGGCGGTGGTCACCCAGGTACGGCAGCGTCAGCTTCAGGTCCTCGCCGGTGCTGGTGAGACCGAGCGTGCCCTCGGACACGGCGAAGAGGTTGGTCTGCAGGAACTCCTGGTAGCTGCTGTAGAGGATGTACGGGAACGTCTTGGTGGGGACGTACTTGAACTGATCCACCAGGTACCGGTAGGCCTCCTCGATGAGCGGCGCGGCGCGCTCGGCCACCATGCGCTCACGCTCATAGAAATAGAAGCGCACCCCGCCCGACTTGTCCCCCAGCGACTTCGCGTAGGTGTAGTTGAACCCACCGTCCGCGCCCGCGAACACCGACTGGCCGCCGCCCAGCACCGTCCCGCCGTCGTCATCGGAGTCGCTGGCCATCAGGTAGGTGGCGCCCGCGTCCTGCTCGCCGCCGTCGGTACCACCGGCCGCGAGCGTGCCGCCATCCGCCGTCCCCGCATCGGCCGCAGCCAGGGCACCGCCGTCCTCCGTCCCCCCGTCGGCGGCCGCCAGGCCACTCTCCGGGACGCTCCCGTCTTCACCCGTCGTCAAAGGCGGCACGCCCGCGTCGGTCGCCCCCCCGAGCACCACCGGCGTGCTGCCGGGCAGCCCCGTCTGGGACTGGGGCTCGGACGTGCCTCCCGTGGTCTCCGAGGGCGGACCGGTGGGAGGCGCCTTCGTGTCGCCCTGGTCCGGCGAGGTGGTGGGCGCGCCCGGGTTGGCGCCGCCCGGACTTTCCGGTGGCTGTTCGTGAGCCGTCCGCTCGGGAGGTTCCGCCAGACCCGTGGCCCCCGGGCCGACGAGGATATCCGTGTGTCGCCACTCGAATTCGTAGCTGTTCACCGCCGTTTTCCCGGGTCTTCGGGGCACGACGTAGAACTGGGCAAGCGCGAGCCCCGGGAAGAGCACGACGAGCAGGGCTGCGGCGAGGGGACGGGGGTTCACTGAAGGCACCTCTGTGGGTGGGGTACCGGCGAGACTACACCTGCTAGGGAGGCTGCCTCCCAGCGGTCCAGGTATACAAGCGCCCCGACGATTTCTTTCCGTTTACTTGACGGGCAGTGGGCATCGCCCCCTCGGAGGCCGGGGGAGCGCGCTGTTTCGTTGGGTGCTGGCGCCGGATGATATGCATGGGGGCATGAAACGCCTCCTCGCACTCACCAGCACCCTGGCGCTCGCCACCGCTTGCGGCAATGACAATCCGTCCGTTCCCAAGGCGGAGTGTCAGGTCGAGGCCATCGATTTGTCGGCCTGCCAGCTTTCAAGCCTCTCCGCCGTACAACCCGAGGGCATCTGGAACCTCAATATCAACCTCAACGACCGTTCCGGTGCCGCGGCCGCGATGCGGTTGTCGGGAGGGGGCAGCAACACCCAGATGCTGATGGGCCTCGCCGCCACGGAGCGGCAGAGCACCCCGGAGTCGTTCTTCCTGGCCAGCGAGTTCCAGGGCTCCAACAACGTGACGATGCGCTTCGCCGTCGCCGGGTGTTCCTCGTCCGGGCCTGGGCAGATGTCGGGCATCTTCCGGCGTTGCGCCAATGGCACCGCGGACATGAAGGGCACCTTCGAGGCCATCCGGCTGGGCCGCCGCGCGGGTGAAGCGGAGGCGTCCGGCGTGGAGCTGGTCAGCGAGGTGAAGCTGACCGAAGCCACGGCCACGAATGTCGCGGTGGCCCATGGCCACGCCTACGTGACGGCGGGGGCCAAGGGCCTCATCACCTTCGACCTGAGCGACCCCTCGCAGCCGCGCCAAGTCCGCCAGTACGAGCTGTCCAACGACTACTACACGGACGCGCTGGTGAACGGGAACACGCTCTATGTGGCCAGCCGCCGCAGCGGCGTCGCCGTGTTCGACATCACCAACCCGGCGGTGCCTGTCCGCCTGCGCTCCGTGCCCGAGTCCGTGGTGGAGGTGAACGGCCTCGCGCTGGACGGAAACGTCCTGTACGCGGCGTCGCCCGCGCCCAACGCGGAGGTGTACGTCTACGACGTCACCACGCCCGCGGAGCCGAAGCAACTCACGCGGTACTTCATCGAGGGCGCGGAGCCCCTGGCGGGTGAGGTGCCCCTGCATGTCGCGGTGATGGGCGGCCGGCTCTACGTGAGCAACTGGTCCTTCGGAATGACCGTCTCGGACGTCACCACCCCGGCGCGCCCGAAGCTGTTGGGCCGCTTCGCCAACGGCATGTCGCGCGCCACGGCGGTCGGCATGGTGGGAGACCGCGCCTACGCGTTCGACGCGGGCGAGGACTGGGGCGCGCACCTGAGCGTGCTGGACGTGAGCGCGCCGGCCACGGTGGCCCGGACGGGTGAGTTCCGGACGCGCCCGGAGGTGTCCATCCGCTCGGTGGCGTTCGCCGGGACGAAGGTCTATCTGGCCTATGGTCAGGATGGCCTGCGCATCGTGGACGTGTCCGTCCCCGGCTCGCCCCAGCAGGTGGGTTACTACAACACCTGGCGGGAGACGGATGCGGGCCACGGCGTCGTGTTCCTCGAGGGCCTGAGCAAGGTGCATGTGCCGGGCGACGGATTCGTGTACGCGACGGATTCCTCGCGAGGCCTGCTCATCTTCCGCGAGGCGACGGAGTAGGCTGTCTGGATGAGCGACACCCCGACGCGGTCCTGCGGCAGGTGCCAGACGCTTCCTCCCATCGCGGAGGGCGCCGGGCGTCTGTTCCTGTGGAGCCCGGTGGGGCACAGCCAGGGCCGGCTGCTGTCCTTCCTCCGGGAGGCGCGGCACGAGGTCCAGGTGCGTGCCGAAGCCCATTGCGTCGAGGTGTGGGTGCCGGAGGCGGCGCTGTCGCCTCTGGCATCGAACCTGTTGGCCGCGCTCACGCAGGAGGAGGCGCGGGCCACCCGGGCGCTGTTCATGCCGGGGGCGGCGGAGCCCGGGCTGGGTGACTATCCCCGGGTGGGCTCACTCCAGCGGCTCGTCACGCGGACGCGCGCGGGGTGGCTGGTGGATTTGCTCTCCGAGGAGCGGCTCACCACGCACTTCCAGCCCATCGTCCATGCGCAGGACACCCGCTGCATCTTCGCGCACGAGGCGTTGATGCGAGGCCTGGAGCCGGACGGCACGTTGGTGCTGCCCGGACGGATGATGCAGACGGCGCGCGAGGCGGACCTGCTGTTTCAACTGGACCTGGCGGCGCGCACCACGGCCATCCGGCAGGCGGTGAAGCACGGGCTGGACACGCACCTCTTCATCAACTTCACGCCCACGGCCATCTACGACGCCACGGTCTGTCTTCGCTCCACGGTGGAGGCCATCCACTCGGCGGGCATTGCGCCGGAGCGGGTGGTGTTCGAAATCATCGAGACGGACCAGACGGCGGACGCGGAGCATCTGCGCGGCATCGTGGACTTCTACCGCAAGTCGGGTTTCCAGGTGGCGCTGGACGACCTGGGCGCGGGCTTCTCGTCACTGAACCTCATCCACCGGCTGCGTCCCGACATCATCAAGCTGGACATGGAGCTGGTGCGTGACGTCCACCTGGACCCGTACAAGGGCTCCATCGTGGAGAAGCTCCTGGAGATTGCGCGGACACTGGGCATCCGCACGGTGGCGGAGGGCATCGAGACGCACGAGGAGCTGCGCTGGGTCCGCGCGCACGGGGTGGACTTCGTGCAGGGCTACCTCATCGCTCGTCCGCAGAGTCCCCCCGTGGGGGCGACGCCGTCGTTCACGGATTGAGCAGGACGTTGCCGGTGGCCTGCCGCTCGAGGTTGGCGGCGCGGAGGATGCTCAGCTGGATGCCTGCATCCTGGAGGGCGAGCCGGGCATTGTATCCGTCGCGGTTGTTGACGAAGTTACGGGCGAGATTGAGCAGCGCGCGCAGGCGCTCCGCGTGGACGACGACAATGCCCTGGCCGTCCTCCTCCGCGCTGTCACGCAAGTCGACGAAGGCGTTGTCGGCGATGTCGAGCGCATTGATGACGTCCAGCTCACCCTGTTCCAGCGCAGTGTCCGCCGCGAGCATCCACTGTCCGGCGGTCTGAATCTGGGTCAGCCGGTCCTGTCGCGCCTGCTCCACGTCGACCGCGCGGTCGCCGTAGGTGTCCACCTGGAGCTGGACGGCCTGGTTTCGCACGGTGAGGTCGGCGTCGCGCTCGTTGAGCTGGGTTTCGAGCTGCTTCATCCGCTCATTCAGTTGTTCCATCTGCTGCGCGGGCGTCGGCTGATTCGTGTTCGGCGTTCCTGCGCCGCCAGTGCCCATCGGGTTGTTCACGGGCGCTACGGTGGGCGGCGTGCCAATGGGCTCGGAGCGGCCGATGGGTTCCGAGCGGCCAATGGGCTCGGAGCGGCCGATGGGTTCCGAGCGGCCAATGAAGGCCGGCGTCGCGGGGGCAGGGGAGGGGACTGCGCTGGTCGTGCCGGTTCCACTCACGTCCTGCCCCGTCACACCCGAACCACCCGCACCGCTCGTCGTCCCACCCGTGGTGTCCTGGCCCGTCGAGGTGCCGTCAGCCCCCGTCTGCTGTCCGCTCCCACCCATCGCGGCCTGTTCCTGTTGCAGCGCCTCCAGGGGCGAGGGAACTGGCTCGTAGCGCTGCGTGGCCTCCTCGGCGGCGACCTGCCCCGCCGTCGGCGGTGGCGCGCCGTCGGGCAGGACGGGCGTCAGCACGAAGTCGCGCGGTGACGCATCCTCCGGCGCCTCATAGACGTAGCCCGCCGGGGGCCTCAGCCCTTCAATCTCTTCCGCCGCCTGCTGGTTCGCGTCCTGGAGCGCCGCTGCGGCCGGGTCCCGGATGGAAGGGTCCTCGGGAGGAATCATGACCGGCGCGTTCGGTGACTGGCCGAGGCCCAACCCTGCAGCGATGGCAATCCAAAGGGGCATGGCAGAAATCTGTCCATCCGTCCGCCCTCGGACACCCCAACTGCCTGTACGGCGCCCGACGGGAAGCTCGCAGGGCGGGCAGCCCCGAAACTGCCTGCTCGAGCCCTGAAAACACCCAGGGCCGCGCTCCCGGAAGCAGGGGAGCACGGCCCTTGGGCACCTCAGGACGAGTCGACGGACTCAGAGGCTGATGCGGAGCCCCGCTCCCAGTTGGAACGTCGGCGCGGGTACGGAGAAGGCCGGAATCGGCTGCCCGTCCACGACGAGTCCCTCCGGCACATCAACGGCGAGCCGGAACTCACCGCCGCGCCGTCCGTAGTTCACCGAGCCGTACGCCTCCACCGTGAGATACGTGAGCGCCCGGTGCATCACGTTGAGCCGCGTGGTGAACGAGCGGTCCGACAGGTTGCCCAGCGTGAACAGGTTGAAGGACGTCCGCTCCAGGGGGCCAGGCCGGTCCAGGAAGAGGTACGCGGCGCCGTAATGCCGTCCCAGATAGAGCGGGTTGAAGGCGTCCTTCAGCAGCAGGTACGGATACCCGAACGAGCCGGTGTAGCCCGTGGAGTTGAAGAAGTACTCCACGCCCAGCACGGCCAGGTCGTTCTCCCCATAGGAGAAGCTGTAGGTCGCGCCCGCCGTCATCTGCGGCGTGAGCCCCGAGGGAATGTAGGCCTCCACCTGGACGCCGTTCTGCGCGATGTCCTCGAGCGTCGTTCCTTCCGGAATGCGGTACAGCGGGCGGTCCGTGCCTTCCTTCAGCGCAACCTCGGCGTAGACATCCAGCGGCCCCAGCGGCGTGGACACGTCGAGCCCGAAGCGGGGCTTGCGTCCATTCTGCGCCACCGCGCTGGCGCCCAGCTCCGCGGGCCCCAGCAGGACTTCCGCGCGCAGCGCGCCGCCCAGGCGGCCCAGCCGGTTGACCGGGTCGCTGCCGCCGGCCTGGGACGTGGGGCTTCCGCTCGGGTCGGTGATGGCGCCCACGTCCGTGCCCAGGTCATCCATGACGAGGATGCCGTACACGTTCCAGCCCTTGGACTCCCAGGGCACGTGCACCTTCAACATGGACACGCCCGTGCGCAGGTCCACGAAGGCCAGCGGGTCTCTTCGCTGGGGCGACAGGAAGTCCGTGGGGTTCCAGATCTGCCCGGTGCCCCACTTCACGTGCTGCTTGCCCACGGTGAAGAACACCGTGCGCTCCAGGTCGAAGCGCAGCCACGCCTGGTCCAGCAGCACGCGTGGGTTCGCCGGGGCGTCCGGCGTGCTCCGGGGCGGCATGGCGGGGTCGTAGTTCAAGCGTCCCACGACGAAGCCACGGATCCGGTCGGACGGGCGCGCGTCGAGGTAGCCGTCCACCAGCGTGGGGGCGGAGAAGGACGTCTGGCGGAGCGAGGTGTTTTCGCTGCCCGCCATGAAGCCGCGCAGGTAGAACTGACCGCCAATCTTCAGCGGATCGTCCACCACGTCCTCGGTGTCGAAGGCGCTCCGGGTCGCAGGGCCGTTCAACACGTCCGCGTCCCGGTCCTCGTCAGGCGCGGTCAGCGGCGGCTGCCGCTCCGTGGCGCCACCGGTGGTGCCAGGGGCCACGTCCACCGTCGGCTCCGAGCCGTCACCGCCAAAGAGAGCATCCTCGTCAGGCCGGCCCGAGTCCTCGCCCGTGGGTGCCTCCGCGGGCGTCTTCTCCTGCCCGCCTCCGAAGAGCGCGTCCTCGTCGGGTCGCTCCTCGGACTGGGCCCACGCGGGCGCGCCGGTGAGGGCCGCGGACAGCGCCGCGGCCAGGGTGAGCGTGCGCGGGGTCATCGGCTCTTGCTCTCAAGCCACGCCTTGGTGAAGAGGTTGGCTTCCAGCGGACGCAGGTCCACCGTCTTGACGAGGATGGTGGTGGAGTTGCCCTTCTCGATTTCGTCGTAGATGCGCATCTCCTCCGGCATCCAGACGTCGTCCTTCTTGGACTCGCTGAACATCTTCTTCCAGCGGGGGTAGAGCGCCGTGCGCATCTTCCGGCCGGACAGGGCGTATTGCTCCTGCTTGAGGATGTTGCCGGACGCCTTGTCCACCCAGACCTTGAGGACGGGGTAGGCCACGTCCACGCCGGGCTTGACCTTCAGCGTCAGCAGGTGGGCCGTGTACTTGCCCAGCTTCGCCTCGCCCTCGTAGGACGGGTCATACTCCTCGGCCAGCCGCGACTCGTCGAAGTCCGCGCGGCGGCTGTCAGTGCCGGCGATGCGCTCGCGCTCGGTGCGGCGCTCCCAGCGGCCCACGTTGGGGTCGTAGTTCCAGAGGTTCTTGTCCAGACGCAGGTAGCCCTTGCCCGCCTCCGTCTTGGGCTTGGTGAACAGCATCATCAGCTTGTCGTCCGCGTCGCGGCGGTAGACGACCAGCTCGTAGACGAGGTCCGCCTTCCCCTTCTCCTTCTGCTCCATGTACACCATCGCCTTGTAGTCGCCGCCGTTTCGCTGGCGGTCGTCGATGGTGGCCAGGAGCTTCACCTGCTCGGCCTGCTCCATGGCTAGGGCGGCCGGGGCGGACAGCAGCGCCACGGCCAGCGCCGCGGCGGACAGCATGTTCTTGAGGCTCATGGGTTCACCCGATGTGGTGCATCGCCGTCACCGGCTTGAGCCGCGCGGCGAGGAAGGAGGGAATGAGCGAGATGACGGTGGTGCACGCGGTGATGAAGGCCATGGCACCCAGGATGGACGAGGGGTGTACGGCCAGATTCAACGTGTCCGACATGATGAAGACCGCCACCACCTCCGGGACGTGCACCGCCATGGCATTGACGGCCAGGCACAGCACCAATCCCATGCTGGCTCCCGCCAACGTGCCCAGCAGGCCCAGCAGCAGCGCTTCGAAGACGAACATCATCAGTACGCGCGTGCGCTGCATGCCAATGGCGCGCAGGGTGCCAATCTCCCGGGTGCGCTCCCGGATGGCAATCCACAGCGTGTTCATGATGCCCACGCCGATGATGACCATCAGCACGAAGATGAGCACACCGGTGAGGCTGTTGAGCGCGGTGAGCGTCCAGGTGATGAAGGAGATTTCGTCCTCCCAGTTCGTGATGTCCAGCCGCTGACCCGTCCAGGCCTCGCGGTTGACGGTCTCGAACTTCATGAAGAACGCGCGCGGGTCGTGGTCCATCACCGTGTGGCCCGCGTCCGTCAGCGTCTGGCGCAGCCGGGCCTGCACCACCGGCACGTGCTTGATGTCCTTCAGGTAGAGCAGCAGCGCGCCCGCGGTGTCGCTCTTGAACTGGTACAGCGAGCGCAGCGTGTCCGACGGCACGAAGATGCCGAAGTCGCTCAGCATGCCCATGTCGGCCGCGATGGCCACCACGCGCGCGTCCACCGTGTTGCTGGCGCCTCGCAGCGTCTGGGCGGCCAGCGTCACGGACTCGCCCACCTGGACGTTGAGCTTCTTCGCCTGCTTCTCGAAGAGCAGCACCGTGCCGGACTCGGCCAGGCCGTCCAGCGCGCCCGCGCGAATCTGCAGCGCCTGACGGAGGCCAGGCTCGGACTGGATGTCGATGCCGCCCACGCCCACCTGGATGGAGGACGTCTCACTGACGACCTTGAGCCAGCCCCGCCCGCGCTGGACGGCGAAGTCCAGCTCCGGCACGTCCTTGCGGATCTGCTCCAGGATGGCCGGATAGCCCGTGACGACCGGCGCCGCCTGGCCCGCCGTCACCTTGTAGAAGCCGGCCACGTTGACGTGGCCGGTGGACAGCGTGGTGGCGGAGCGGAGCATCGACTCCTTCATGCCCGTGGACAGGCCCATGAGGATGACGAGCAGCGCGGTGACGCTGGCGATGGCGCCGCCCAGCAGCAGGGTGCGCCTGCGGTGGGTGCCGAGGTTGCGGAATGCGATGAGGAAGAGCTGGAGCATGTTCTCACTCGTCCGTCTGCATCGCCTGGAGGGGCGAGACCCGGGTCGCGAGGAACGCGGGATAGAGGGTGGAGATGGCGGAGACGCCCAGGACGATCACGAACGCCGCCACCAGGTTGCTGGCGCTCAGCGTGGGGAACAGCCGGGGGCCGGAGAAGAAGAAGTAGAGCGCTTCGTTGCCCGCGGGGATGCCGGCGTTGTTGAGCAGGGCCATGATGCCGCTGCCCACCAGTGAGCCGGCCGAGCCGAACACGAGCCCCAGCACCAGCGTCTCCACCAGCACCATGCCCAGGATGAAGGAGCGCTGCGCGCCAATGGCCCGCATCGTTCCCACCTCGCGCACGCGCTGCATGGTGGCCATCATCATGGCGTTGTTGATGATGACCAGCGCCACCACGAAGATGATGAAGACGGCGAAGTAGAGCACCAGCTTCCCGAGCAACACGAACTGCCCGATGATGCCCGCCGCCTCCTGCCAGGACACCACGCGCAGCTTCAGGCCCGCATCCTTCGCCGCCTGCCGCAGCTCCACCATCGTCTGCTCCAGCAGCTCCGGGTCCTTGAGCATCACCGCCGCGCTCAGGGCCACGCCTTGCTCGATTTCCTGCTGGGTGTAGACGCGCTGGAGCAGGTTCTCACGCGTGAGCGCCCCCTGGTCGCCGGTGAAGGCGGCCTGGTCATCCACGTCGGTGGACGTGGCCTCCGCCACCAGCTCGTTGTCGCTGGCCTCGCCGAAGAGGGCCTCCTCGGCTTCGTCCCGGCTCAGCGCCGACACGCCGCTCTGCTTCTGGATTTCCGCCAGCTCCGCCTTCTTGTCCGCGGTGAGGTACCCGTACAAGTCCCGGAACGACATCAGGTCCATCAGGCTCAGCGCGCCGGCCATGGCGGACTTCTCCAGGCCCTTGAACTGGTAGGTGCCATAGACCTTCACGTTGGCGCTCTGCATGTAGCCGGTGCGCGTGAAGGCGGTGATGGTGAGCACGTCCCCCATTCGCAGCCGGTAGAGCTCCAGCAGCGGCGCCAGCTCCGAGTAGAACTGGGCGTAGCGGGTGTCGAAGTTGGCGTCGTCGGTGGTGAAGAACTGTGTCAGCAGCTTGTCCAGCGCGGGCTCCTGGCTGCCCAGCAGCTTCTGCAGCCGCTCCACCATCTTCCGCGTCTTGACGGGGTCCAACTGGAAGATGATTTCCCGCGTCTGCGTCTGGTTCTCCTTCACCCAGCGCTGCAGGTCCGGGTCGGTGGCGATGGTCTTCTGGTTGAGCTCCCGCGCCTGCTTGATGTGGTCCAGCCGGAGCGCCGACTTCAGCTTGAGGAACTCTTCGTAGAAGAACTTGGACAGCAGCATGCCTCGCTGCCCGGTGGGCACCGGCTGTCCGTCCACGATCTCCATGCGGTCGAAGGTTCGCTGGAACGCGTCCAGGTCCGTGCCGGCGTAGCGCAGCTCCAGCATGTCCCCGTCCGGAATCTGCGGGGCGATGCGGTTCTCCAACAGCTCCAGCGCGCTGTACGGGGCCTCCTCGAAGGCGTCCCAGAACGCGTCCGTGCGCGCCCGGGCGAGTGCTTCCACCTCCGCGGGGTCCTTCTGGGCGCCGCCCAGCTCCTGCTCGCTCTTGGCCGTCTGGTCGGCCATCAGGTTGACCATCTGCCGCACGTGCCCCTTGACGCTGTCGATGCTCTCCCGCAGCTCGGGCGTCTCACCGGCGTCGTCGCGCTTCTTGTAGAGCGCGCGCAGGTTCGACAGCGTCAGGTCCACCGTGTTGCCGGAGGTGACGATGGCGCCGCTGGTGCCCAGGGGCACCACCGTCTTCACGTTGGGGTGCTTCTCCAGGAAGGGCCGGAGCTGGCTGAAGTCGTCCAGCGCGGCCAGGTCCGGCTCGCCGCTCATGCTGCCGTAGAGGGCCAGCGGGTCCTTGGAGTCATCCGAGTAGACCTGGATGTGGCCCGCGACGCTGCCGATGATGCTGCGGCTCATCGCGCTGTCCATGCTGTCCATCAGCGCTCCGCCCACCACCACGAGCAGGGTGCCGAAGAAGATGATGCCGCCGATGAGCAGGTTGATCTTGCTGGAGAACAGGTTGCGGAAGGCCACCTGCAGCAGCAAACGGAGTTGTCCCATGGTCAGTGGCCTCCAGAGGCCATGGCGCGGCTGGCCTCGGCGGCGCTGATGCGGTCCAGGAACTTGCCGTCCGCCAGCCGCACCACCGCGTTGGCGTGGCTCATCACCTTCGCGTCGTGGGTGGAGAAGATGAAGGTGGTGCCCTCCTTCTGGTTGAGCTCCTTCATCAGGTCGATGATGTTCTGGCCCGTCACCGAGTCCAGGTTGGCCGTGGGCTCGTCCGCGAGCACCAACTGGGGCCGCGTGACGAGCGCGCGCGCCACGGCCACGCGCTGGCGCTGGCCGCCGGACAGCTCGTTGGGCCGGTGCTTGGCGTGGTTTGCCAGGCCCACCTGCTCCAAGAGTTGCATCACCCGCTCCCGGCGCTGGGCCTTGTCCAGCTTGCGCTGGAGTAGCAGGGGGAACTCCACGTTCTGGAAGACGCTGAGCACCTGCACCAGGTTGAAGCTCTGGAAGATGAAGCCAATGGTGTTGAGGCGCAGGTTCGTGAGCTGGCGCTCCGTGAGCTGCTTGGTGTCCTGTCCGGCCACCCGGACCACACCGCCGGTGGCGGTGTCTACACACCCGATGAGGTTGAGCAGCGTCGTCTTGCCGCTGCCGGAGGGCCCGGCGATGGAGATGAACTCACCGGCATGGACCTCCAGGTCCACGCCTCGGAGCGCCGGGACCACCACCTTCCCCAGGGTGTAGTCCTTGGTCACGTTCGTGATGGAGACGATGGAGGACTGCGAAGCGGAGGGATTCATGCGGTACGTCCTTTCGAAGTCTTGACGGGGCGTGGGGGACGGGGGGCGTGCGCTGCGCGCCACCGCTCGGCGATGCCTGTAAGCTCAGCCTTGTAGAAATCACAGAAAGCGAATGCTTCTCGCAAGTTACGATTTCCAGCGAGACGCGGAACCGCGAGGGCCTCGGAGCAGAGGCGGGCGAAGGCGCTCAGGGACTCCTCGGCGACGCGCAGCTTGCCTTCCCAGCCCTGTGAATGGATGACGTAGTAGTGCTGCCGGTCCCCTGGAACGCTGACGGGTTCCACCAGGCCCATGTCCGTGCAGGCCCGGAGGTTGGTGGACACCGACGCCGCGCTCACGTTGAGCAGCATGGCGATGCGCTTGTTCGACAGGGGTTTGCCCGCAAGCATCAACAGCGCGTAGATGCGCCCGCCGATGCGCGTGCCACCCCGCCGCTCGAAGTACAGCCCCATCGATTCGATGAAGCGACGTTCGGCGGCTTCCAGTTCCACCATGCCTGTCTCCACACCTCGCCGGCTGGGCGTCGCGGTGCGGAGCGCACGGCAGCCGGGGTGACGGGCAGGCTTTTAGGCGGCGGGGTTTCGTTCAGTCAATACTGAATGAACTGTATGGAGTGGAAGGTGGGGCGAGCCCTCCATGCGCACGTGCCATGGCGCAGGGCCCACAGCCGACTCGCGGCTGCGGGCCCCGAAATCCCCTTCATGGGGTGCAGGTCTGACATGCCCAAAGGTGTGTCATCAGTACGTGTCGGGCGAGGTATTGGAGCCCGTGTCCGGGTTCAGGGTGCTGCTATCACCCGCGCCACCGGTGCCCTCGTGCTTCTCCACGCCGGAGCCGCCCATGTCCCTGTCCTGGTTGATGGACGAGTCCGGCGTCAGCGTCGGGTCACCCGCGCCGCCCGTTCCCGAGAGGGAGATGCTCTTGGCGACGTTCTTGGTCTCCTTCACCTCGTAGCTGGCGCGAATCTCCTGGCCGGGGCGCAGGTCCTTGGCCTTCTTCAGGGTCGGGTCACTGAATCGGGTGCTGCGGTCAACCTCCAGGGGGACCACCGCGCCGTGCATGTCGACGTAGATCTTGTCGCTCTCCGCCTTCACCACGCGGCCGTTGAGCTCCTTCTGGCCCATGTTGGCCTGCTGGCCCATGGTGCCGGAGCCGCCCTGGCCCGGCTGAGTGGGCGTGGTGGTCTTCTCGCGTTCGATGGTGGTGGTGTCCTGCTGGATTTCGGTCTGCCCCGCCTGGCCCGAGCCACCCTGGGCCGCCGAGGAGTCCTTCGGCTTGTTCTCGTTGTTGTTGGCCAGGGCGGTACCCGTTCCGAGCATGGCGATGGTGGCGAAGACGCCAACGAGCTTCTTCATGGAGGTTCTCCTGTGGTTGTTGTGAGTGGGCGGGGGCGGCGACGTCCCCCGTTGGAGAGAACCTAGGTGCGCTCGTGGAACCGGACAGGGCTTGCTCACCCCCTTGCTGGAGTGGCCGTTCGCTCTCCGGCCGGTGGTTCGGGGGCCGCGCGCGTCCGGGGAAGAGGGGAGCGCCTTGTAGGCAGCGGGGCTTTTCCCGTACCGTCGGGGGCCCAGCGCCCACTGGCCAGCCCGGCCGGTGGCCCGACAGGAGACCGCCTCCGCAATGCCCCCGACCGCCAAGCCGTCCCAGACCGCGCAGGACCTTCCCGCGCCCTCGTTTCCCGCCATCGAGTCACTGCTCGAGGCGGCCTCCGTGGAAGAGGTCCGTGGCTTCTTCGATGGGGTGAAGACGGGCCTCACCGAGCTCAAGGGCCCCAAGGTGGAGCAGGGCAAGAAGGCCCAGGCCGCCATTGGCCGCGCGGAGGAGCTGCTGGAGATGCTGGTGGAGACCCGCGAGCGGCTGGTTGCCGAATCGAAGGGTGGCAAGGGCCGGAAATGACGGTGGTTTTTCCCCGGGAGACTCTTTTTTTCCGGGGTTAGGCAACCGGCGAGGCCCCCCGCCGATAATGCAAGAGAGAGCATCTTGAGCATCGATGATCTCTGACCTTTCCGCTGGAAGCAGCGCCTGGAGGAAGCAATGGCGAAGATCGACAACATGATGGGCCCGAACGTTCGTCTCTCGACCAACGTCACGACGGCGCGGCAGACGCCGGACACCGGTTTCGGCGCGCGGCTTCACAATGGTCTCAACAGCGCCGCCAGCGCCGTGGGCACGGGTGTGGGCGCGATGGCGGGCATGGTCCCTGGCGGGCAGATCGTCTCCGCCGCCGTCTCCTCGATGCACACGTTCTCCTCGACGGGCGGCTCGGGCATGGGCGCGCCGTACGCGGGCGTGATGAACACCGCGGTGGCGGGCAACCTGAGCGGCGCGGTGGCGCCGGCCGGCGGCGGTGTCGTCGCGGGCGGCGGCCTGGGTGGCGCGGTGGCTGGCTCCGGCTCGCCGCTGGGTCTGGGTGCGCAGGGCACCGGCAGCACCACGGACACCGTCAACGGTAACTTCTCGCTGAACAAGATGGCCGAGGAGAACTCCAAGCTCCTGAACCTGCAGGCCGCCATCCAGCAGGAATCGCAGACTTTCACCGCGATCTCGAACGTGATGAAGTCGCGGAACGATACGATCAAGAACTCCATCGGCAACGTCCGCTAACTGCGGGCGTCGTCGCCCTAGGGAGCGTCAATGGCGGACACCTCGGAGATTTCGAACAGCCTCGTCCCACTCGGACGCCAGCAGGCCAGGGTCCTGCTGGAGGCCGGCTACCTGTGGCTCGACATGGGCCACTTCGACAAGGCGAAGGAGATCTTCTCCGGGGCGGCCGCGCTGATGCCCCGGAGCGAGGTGCCCCAGCTGGCGCTGGGCGCCGTGGAGTTCTCGCAGGGCCGTCATGACAAGGCCCTGCAGGCCTACCGCGTCGCGCAGCGCCTGGCCCCGCAGTCCGCGCTCCCGCGGGCGCACGCGGGCGAAGCGCTGCTGTTCATGGGGAAGGTTCCCGAGGCGCTCAAGGAGCTGAAGGCCGCCATGGACCTGGATCCGGACGGGGACGGTGCCCGCCTGGCGCAGTCCCTCATCCAGGCCAAGGAGGCGGGAGTCCTGCCTCCGGCGAAGACGTAGGACGGAGGTCACGGCGATGGCTGTCGGAGGTGTCGGACGAGGCGGTGGGAAGGGCCGCGCGGGTGGCGCGAAGGGCCCTGCCGGCGCGGCTCCGGCGGGTGGCGCCAGCTTTGGTGGCCGGGTGGACCGGACGGAGTCTCTTGTCGGGCCCTCGGGTCTGGTAGGCTCCAGCAATGTCCAGGGCCCCCAGGCCGCGGATCCAGTGGCCTCCCAGGCGGTGGCCATTGCCCGGAAGCTGAAGAACGGGGGCTTCAAGAGCAAGGAAGAGGCGACGCAGGCCCTGGTCGCCGAAGTCCTGAAGGAGAAGCTCCGCATGAAGTCTTCTTCCCTCACCACCAAGATTGCAGACGCGCTCCAGGATGATCCGCGGCTGAATCAGGTCCTCGAGCGGCTGTGGTCTAAGGCCGAGTGAGCGGCGCTTGGCTCTGGGCGACGACAGGCAGGTCATCCTCGAGAAGTACGGCCCCTACGTCCGGTCGCTGGCTGCGACCGTGCGCAAGCAGTTCAATGCCCAGCTGGAGCTGGATGAACTGCTGGCCTACGGCCAGATAGGCCTTCTGGAGGCCGCCGAGCGGTTCGACCCGAAGGTCGGGGCCAACTTCCTCACCTTCGCGCACTACCGCATCAAGGGCGCCATCTTCGACGGTCTTCGGAAGATGGGCGTGCTGCGCGGTTCGGACGCCCGCAACGCCTTCGTGGGAGAGCGGGCGGCGGCGTATCTGGGAAATCTTTCGGATCGTGAGGCCGGAGCAGGCAACCGCGGGAGCTCATTCGACGATGATGTGAATGACATCTCGGATGCGGTGACGGGGTTGGCGATGGTTTTCGCCAGCAGCATCGAAGGCGCGGACACGGCGGGTTACACCGACGAGTCGCTCCCCGTCGACATCCGGATGGAGCAGGAGCAGCTGAAGACGCGGGTGCGGGCGGCGATCGAGAAGCTCCCGGAGAAGGAGCGCAAGCTCCTGATGGGGTACTACTTCCAGGGAAGGACGCTGGAAGAGGCGGGAGCGGAGATAGGACAGTCGAAGAGCTGGGCGTCGCGGCTGCATGCGCGAGCAATCGACCGGCTCAAGGAACTCTTGAACGAGGAGGAGGAACTTCCTCCTTCTCCGATGGATGCAAGGAGGGTCTCACATGGCGGGTCCGATGGCCGGAGTCTCCGCGGCGCAGGTCGCCCAGCAGAAGCTGCAGGATCAGGGCGCTCAGCAGACGAACAAGCAGGGCGCGTCGAAGTTCGACGGAGTTCTCGCTGACAAGGCGCAGGGCGCCGGTCAGGTGGACGCCGCCCAGCAGGTGAACAAGGCCCAGGCGGCGCAGGCCACCCAGCGCACGGATGCCGTGCGTCAGGTGGAGACCGTCAACAAGACGGAGAAGGCCGCCCTCAACAAGGTGCACGGCGCCCAGGAGTCGGTGACGACCAAGGCGGCGGAGCCGGTGACGGCCAAGGCCGAGGCGTCCAAGTCGTCCAAGGCGGGCGACATGATGACGCAGATTGTCGGTGACCTGGAGAAGGGCCAGGTCAACCTGGAGCACATCATCAAGCAGGCCTCCAGCGGCAAGGCGTTCTCCAACGCGGAGCTGCTGTCGCTCCAGGCCTCCATGTACCAGTACACGCAGCAGCTGGACCTAACGAGCAAGGTCGTGGAGAAGGCGACCACCGGCCTGAAGGACGTCGTCAAGACCCAGGTGTAGGCCCAACCCCGGTTCCCCGGCGGCGCGGCCTTGAGAAGGGCGGTCCCTCCCTCTACGAGCGGGAGGGAGCGCCCTTCCGCGTTTTCCGGGGGCCTAGTAAGCTCCGACCCGCCCATGATTCGCCGACCGCACGCGTTTGCCGCCTCGCTTCTTGCCCTTCTCTTCCTGACGGGCTGCCACATCGAACTCCAGCACGCGCTGAGCGAAGCGGACGCCAACGAAATCTACGTCCTGCTCAGCAAGAACGGCATCAACGCCAAGAAGGAAAAGGAAGAAGGCGGCAACGAGGTGCGGTTCATGATCACCGTGCCCAAGGCGGATGCCGCGCAGGCGGCGGAGCTGCTCAAGCTCAATTCGCTGCCGCGGCCGGTGGAGAAGGGCCTGGCCCATTTCGCCAAGGGCAGCATGGTGCCCACCGCGACGGAGGAGCGCGCCATGCTCCTCAAGGCGATGGGCGGCGAGGTCTCCAATGCGCTGAATCAGATCGACGGCGTGCTGGAAGCGCGCGCCATCGTGATGATTCCGGAGAACAACGACCTCACGCAGCCGGAGAACAAGCCGATGCCGTCCGCGTCGGTGTTCATCAAGTACCGCCCGGGCGAGGGTGGCAAGCCGCCCATCGACACCGCCGTGGTGCAGCAGTTCGCGGCCACCGCGGTGCCGGAGCTGAAGGCCAGCGCGGTGACGGTGCTGATGACGCAGGCACTGCCGCCGTCGGCGGAGACGGACTCGGAGAGCCGCCTGCAGGACGTGCTGGGGCTGCGCATGACGGCGGCCAGCGCCAGCCAGTTCAAGGTGATGTTCGCGGGCGCCTTCGCGCTGGTGCTGGCGATGCTGGGCCTGACGGCGTGGACCTTCATGCGCGGCGGCTCCAGCAGCGCCCCGGCCACGCGCTCTGGAGCGCGTGCCCGCGGTCGTCCTCCCGAGGCCTGACGTCATCGCCCCTCACGGTGGGGCTTACCTCCCTCTCCCAGCGGGCGTCCGTGGGGCCCGCGAGGTGACGTTTGGACTCGTTCTTCACCTCGCTCAACAAGCGCCAGAGCATGCTGCTCCTGACGGCCGTGACGTTCAGCGGCCAGGAGAGCCTCGGCGCCTTGGAGCACCTTCCCGAAGAGGAGGGGGCGCTTCTGCGTCATCGCGCGCAGGAGCTGCTTCAGATTCCGCGCGAGAAGCGCATCCCCGCGCTGGTGCAGGAAATCAAGCGGCTGGTGAAGGACCGCCGTGGTCAGCTCTGGAGCGCCGAACCGGAGCGGCTGGCCGCGCTGCTGCAACGTGAGCGGGGCGCGTTGATGGAAGTGGTGCTGCGCGCGCTGCCGGGCACGCTGGCGGAGGCGGTGCGCGCGCATCTGCCGCCCTCGCGCGTGAAGCTGACCCGCGAAGTCCGCCCGCAGGTCCTGGACATCGTCCGGTGGAAGCTGGAGGAGCTGTTCGCGCGCGAGGTCGCGGGGCAGCAGGCCGCGGGCTTCAAGTTCGCGGACGTGCTTCAGCTTCAGCAGCGGGAGCTGCTCACCATGTGCGACCGGTTGGGCGCGCGGGTGCTGGGGCCGGCGCTGGCGGGCCTTCCGGACGCGGAGCGCGAGGCCATGCTGGAGCAGCTGCCGCCGGACTTGAAGCTGCTGGCCACCAAGGCCGTGGCGGCCAACGCTCCGCGCAAGCTGCCGGAGGAGGATGCCCGGGCGCAGTTGGAGCCGCACGAGGGCCTGACGCGGCCCGCGGTGGCGCTGCGCAGCGCGGGGGCTCAGCGGCTGGCGCGCGCATGCGTGGCGCAGTCTCCGGAGTTCGCCGCGCGCATGCTGGAGAAGTACCGCGGTGAGTTCGGAAGCCTGCTGGCGAAGTGGGTGCGCGAGGAGCGCGTGCGTCCCACCGCGCGAGGCGATGGTGGCCGGACCGACATCGTGATGGACCTGGAGCGGCTGGCCACGCGTGGCCTCATCGAGCGGCCGGTTCGTCTGGCGACACCGCCGCCTCCGCGTCAGTCCGCCGTTCTTCCTCCGCCTCCGGGAGCCCGGAAGGCGGCTGCCGCGGCGGCGCCACCCGAGGCCAAGGCGGCGGCGCCCGCGGCCAAGGCAGCGGCGCCCGCGGCCAAGGCAGCGGCGCCCGCGGCCAAGGCAGCGGCGCCCGGTGGGGCAGCGCCTGCTGGGGCGCCGGCTGCTGGCCGGGAGGTGCCGACGCGACCGCCGGTGCGAGGGCAGGCCCCGGGTGCGGCTCGCCAGGGCGCGGGAGCACCGGTCCGGCGGGACTTCATGGCGGAGCGGGCGGCGCGAAACGCGGGTGTGTTGTCCTCGCGTGAGCCGTCCCGCGTGGCCACGCCCGCGAAGCGACAGGATGGCTCCGCGGTGCAGCGGATGCCGGCCCGGCGTGAGCCCGCGAACGCGGGCGGCGCGGGGGCTCGTCGTGAGGGTGAGGGACCCGATACGCGCCCGCCTCGTGCGGATCCAGAGGGCGCGCGCATCGGTCCGCCGCCTTCTCGGCTGGGGCAGCGCGGTGCACGGCCTCGCCCCCAGGACCCCGACACGCTGTCAGAGCGTGACCGCGCGCGTGCCGCCGAGGGTTCCCGGGTTCATTCGCGCCCGCCGGACGAGCGTTCCCGGGTGGCCGAGGGCTCGCGGGTTCAGGCTGGAGGCCAGGGAGAGCGCTCCCGCGTTCATGCCGGTGCGCAGGACGAACGCTCCCGCGTGGCGGAGGGCTCACGGGTCCACGCCCGACCTGCGGATGAGCGTTCCCGTGTGGCAGAGGGCTCTCGCGTCCATGCCAACGTTCCAGACGAGCGCTCACGTGTGGCCGAAGGCTCCCGCGTCCAATCCGGAGCCCCAGATGAGCGCTCCCGGGTGGCCGAAGGCTCCCGCGTCCAGGCGCGCCCAGCGGATGAGCGCTCCCGCGTCGCGTCCCGGGGGCAGCAGCGTCCGGCGGAGGAGCCTCCCCGGGCCGCTCGGATGAAGTTCGGGGCAGCAGAGCCGGACCGGGAGGACTCGGAGGTCTCCCGGGTGTTCCGCTCGCGCTCGTCCGGTGCCCAGGGGGGCGGCCGGGCCAAGCCCCCCGAGGCGGAGCAGGAGCCGGAGCGTCCCCCCCGGGTGCTGGTGGGGCGGGCCATCACCTCGCCGTCCCTGGCGCCCATGCCCAAGCCCCGGGGTGAGGGCACTTCCGTCCAGCGTCGTCCCCGCTCTCCGTCGGGTACCGACCGTCCTGTGCCTCCGGGTGCAGGGGGACGTGGAACCAAGGGCGGAACGCGCTAGCATCCGGCCCGCAAGGAGCGGCCCATGGCGATCGGCAAGGTGATTCGAGGTGATGGGACGGCGGAGCCGGCGCACGCGCCCGAGCGTCCCGTGCTGCGGCCTCCCCGCGCGGGGGTGATGAACGCCGAGGTCTTCGAGGCCCGTCAGGGCGCGTCGGCCATCCTGGAGGAGGCGCAGCGCGAGAAGGAGCGCATCCTCGCGGAGGCGCAGCGCGAGCGCGAGGAGCTCCTCGCCAAGACGCGTGAGCAGGGCCGTCAGGAAGGCCTGGCGCAGGCCACCGAAATCATCCTTCGCGCGAAGATGCAGGCGGGGGAGGTGCTGACCGGCCACGAGCAGGACGTCATCGCGCTGTCGCTCAAGGTGGCGGAGAAGATCATCGGCCGGAGCCTGGAGAAGGACCCGGAGCTGATGGTGGAGCTGTGCGCCGCGGCCATCGAGAACCTGCGCAGCGCCCGCTCCATGATTCTGCGGGTCCACCCGAAGACGGCCGCCGTGCTCCGCGCGAAGAAGCCGGTCCTCATGGAGCTCATCGGCCGCGCGGTGGACCTGGCCATCAAGGAGGACCCCGAGGTGGCCCCCGTGGGCTGCATCGTCCAGACGGAGTTCGGCACGGTGGACGCACAGCTTCCCACGCAGCTGGAGATGCTCCAGAACGTCCTGTTGCCGGACACCGCGCGCAAGGAAGGGCCGGCTTGAGCCGGAGCGTCAAGGGACTCGCCCATGGCCATTGACCTCTCGCGGTACTTCGACCTCATCAAGGAAGCCCAGGTCGTGCGCGTGCGCGGCCGCGTCACGGAGCTGACGGGCCTCATCATCAAGGCCAGCGTGCCCAACGTCCGCGTGGGCGAGCTGGTGCTCATCAAGAGCCGCAACCGCGGCGCGGTGAAGGCGGAGGTGGTGGGCTTCCAGGGGGATGAGGTGATGCTCATGCCCCTGGGCGAGCTGCACGGCATCGGTCCGGACAGCGAGGTCATCCCCACCGGCAAGCCGCTGAGCATCAAGTGCGGAGAGGCGCTGCTGGGCCGCGTGCTCAACGGCATCGGCGAGCCCATGGACGGCCACCCGTTGCCGGAGGAGGGCCTCATCGACTGGTCCGTGGACCGCGACTGCCCGGACCCCTTCACCCGCCAGCGCATCGAGCGGCCACTGCCCCTGGGCGTGCGCTGCATCGACGGGCTGCTCACGGTGGGGGAGGGCCAGCGCGTGGGCCTCTTCGCCGGCTCCGGCGTCGGTAAGTCCACGCTGATGGGGCAGATTGCCCGGAACACCAAAGCGGACCTCTGTGTGGTGGCGCTCATCGGCGAGCGTGGCCGCGAAGTCCGTGAGTTCATCGAAGACGCCATGGGCGAGGAGGGCATGAAGCGCTCCGTGCTGGTGTGCGCCACCTCCGACCAGCCCAGCCTCGTGCGTCTGCGCGCGGCCTATGTCGCCACCGCCATCGCCGAATACTTCCGCGAGCGCGGCGGCAACGTGCTCTTCATGCTGGATACGGTGACGCGTCTGGCGCGTGCCCAGCGTGAGATTGGCCTCGCCGTGGGTGAGCCCCCGGCCCGTCAAGGTTACCCGCCGAGCGTGTTCTCCATGCTGCCGCGCATCCTGGAGCGCACGGGCAACTCGGAGAAGGGCAAGTGCACCGCCATCTACACCTGCCTCGTGGCCGGCGGTGACATGGAAGAGCCCATCGCCGACGAGGTCCGCGGTATTCTCGACGGCCACTTCATCCTCAACCGTGCCCTGGGTGAGCGCAACCAGTGGCCCGCGATGGACGTGCTCGCCAGCCTCAGCCGCGTGATGAGCGGCATCGTCTCCAAGGACCACAAGAAGGCGGCGGGACGGCTGCGCGAATTGCTCTCCACGTATGAGAAGCAGCGCGACCTCATCCTCCTGGGGGCCTACCAGTACGGGACGGATCCCCGCACGGATCAGGCCATCGACAAGTACGACGCCATCATCGACTTCCTCAAGCAGGACACCCACTCCAACTCCGGGTTCGAGGAGACGGTGGAGCAGCTGATCGCCCTGTTCGACGAGTAAGGCGCTGGCCAGGGGTGCGCGGCGGGGATTCCGGGTTAGGATGGGGCCAACATGCCCCCGTACCGGTTGCAGGCCCTGCAGGACATGCGCGCCCGGGCCAAGGAAGAGGCGGAGCAGGCCTTTTCCTCCGCCATCAAGGCGCTGGAGAAGGAGAAGGCGGAGCTCCAGCGTCTCATCGACGACCTGGAGCAGCGCAAGCGTGAGCGCAAGGCGAAGGTGGCCGCCTACCTGAAGGAGGTCATGTTCAAGGGGGCCGGCATCAACGGCATGAACATGATGAACCGCTTCGAGGAGCGCCTGAAGGACGAAGAGGCGCAGGTGGCGCTGGAGGTGGAGCGCCAGCGGGAGGCCGTCAAGGTGGCCGAACGGCTGGTGGAGCAGCGCCGGCGGGAGATGGCCGAGGCGGCGAAGGAGCTGAAGGCCATCGAGAAGCACCGAGAGAACTGGCAGAAGCAGGTGAAGTACGAGCGACAGCAGCGTGAGGAACTGAACCAGGAGGAGATTGGCAACGCCTTGTTCCTGGCGCGCCAGCGCAAGTAACCTGCGCCCTCCCCATCCCCCTGGAATGACGTCATGAGCCGAGTTGACGACGATCGCGAAGCAGCGCGCATGGCCGAGCGCCTCCTCCAGGAGAAGAAGCTCGCCGAGGGGCAGGCCAAGAAGCGCCAGGAGGGGGCTTCCGCCTTCCAGCGGCTGATGCAGCAGGCCCAGCAGCCGCCCCCGTCGCCGGGCCCGGCGCCCGCGCAGCCCCAGCAGCAACAGGGCGGTCTGGCGCGCGCCGTCCTCGCGCGGGCCACCCAGCAGGGCAAGACGTTTGGTGAGCGGGTGCAGCAGGAGCAGCAGCCCGCCATGAAGGAACTGGCCCAGCCGCAGGCCCAGGCGCAGGGCCAGGCCGCGGAGGCACGTGGCGGCTCACGCGCGTCGGACGCCCGGGACGCCCGGCGCACCGACGAGAAGCGGACCTCCGAGAGCCGCGAGAAGGACCTGGGCAAGGCGGAGTCCTCCCTGGGGCAGGTCAGCTCCGAGCGGGGCGCCGCCATCCGGGCGGATGCCGACGCGGGCGGCGGCAAGGGCAGTGGCGGTGGCAAGGACAAGAAGGAAGGCGGGTCGGAGTCCATCGCCCCCGGCTTCCGCTTCAACCCCGCGCTGATGGCGCCGGTGCCCGTGGCCAAGCCCAAGGACACCGCGGGCTCGGAGCGCCTGCGGGCCCTGGCCACCGAGATTGCGCAGAAGATTGTCGACCGCGTCCGCGTGGGCACCAACGCCGCGGGCAACGCGGAGTTCCAGATCGACCTGCGGGGCGACGTGCTCAGTGGCCTGTCCATCAAGGTCAGCGCCCGGAACGGGAAGATTTCGGCCACCTTCAGCGGCAGCAACCGCGAGGTGCTCAAGCAGCTCGAAGGGGCCAGCGAGGGACTGCGGTCCGCGCTCAGTGGCCGTGGGCTCCGGCTTGAAGACGTACGCTTCGAGGCGAAGGCATGAGTCTCGAGTCCGAGGATGAAGGACCGGGCGTCCACGAGCGCACGATGCTGGTGGACCTGCGCCAGCTCCGGCCTTCGCGCCAGGAGCCTCCGCAGGAGTCCCCTGCCTCGCAGGAGCCACCCGCCAGGCAGGAGCCACCCGCCAGCCAGGAGCGGCGCTGGCGGCCCTTCGCTTTCCGGAACCTGGAGAAGGTCTCCCGGGCGCAGGGGCTGCTCGCGGAGCGCTTGCGGTGGCTGACGCCCGCGGACGGCACGTCGGTGGCCGTGGCGGCTCGGCTCAAGGAGCTGTTCGACGCGGAGGTGCGCCTGACGGTGGAGTCCGTCCAGGTGCGGCCCATGGCGGAGCTGCGGCGCTTCCTGGGCGACCCCACCTTCCTGGCGGTGCTCGCGCCCGGGGCGCTCCAGGGCCGGGCGGTGCTGGAGGTGGAGCTCGCGCTGGCGCACGTGGCGGTGGACCTGCTGCTGGGCGGCGCCGGTGAGACGGTGGGCCTGCGGCCGCTGACGGACATCGAGGAGGGCGTGATGGCCTACGTCGTCCTCGAGGGACTCAAGCTGCTGGTGCCGGGGCTACAGGCGGCGGTGCCGCGCCCCCGGTTGGACGGCGTGGCGCGGGGCGTGGACGAGGTCTCCGCGCGGCTGGGGGATGATGGCCCCATGCTGGCGGTCCACCTGCACGCGACGCTGGGACCGCACAGCGGCATGGTGCGGCTGGTGGTGCCCGCGGCGGTGCTGGACGCGGCCGAGCCGGCGGTGGAGAGCACGCAGCGGCGGGCCCGGGGGAAGGCGGACCTGGAGGCCTTCGCGAGCCGCCTGTCGGCGGTGCGCAGCTGGCTGCGCGCGGAGATTGGCTCGGCGGAGATTTCCGGCCAGGACCTGGCGAGCCTGCGGGTGAAGGACGTGCTGCTGTTGGATGCGCTGTCAGCGCGCCCGGACAAGGGCGAGCCGGGCACCGCGCGGCTGCGGGTGGGGAAGGGGACGGCGGGGTGGGCCGAGGCGGAGGTGTTCGTCGGCGAGGACGGGCGCTACCAGGCGCGCATCTCCGACTTCGTTCAGGGAGAGCCGGGCCACCCGGGCTCCGCGGACGGGGCGAGCGCGGAGCCTGCGGATGAAGAAGAGGACTTCACGAACCCGGAGTTGGACGTGCCTCCGGAACTGGAAGGGGCGGCCTTGGACGATGTGAGCAAGCCGGACGGAAGCGACCTGCTCGGAGACGTGCCCCTGCAGATTGCGGTGGAGCTGGCGCGCGTGCCTGTCACCGCGCAGCAGGTGGTGGGGCTGCGCACCGGTCAGGTCCTCGAGCTGAACCGGGGGCCGGGAGAGCCGGTGGAACTGTCCGTCAACGGCAAGGTGGTGGCCCGGGGGGAACTGGTGGAGTTGGAAGGCCAGCTCGGCGTGCGCATCATCACCCTGGCGAGCTGAGTCCCAGTCGGGGCAGGGCAGGCGAGCAGGAGCGGCCGGCCGGGCGTGGGCCCGTGGCGGTCCTCCGGCCGATGCACTAGCCTCGCGCCCAGCCATGGCAGTCCTCCGTCCCCCCCTCATGCGCCTGTTGCTTGGTGCCGCGCTGGTGTTCGCGCCGCCCGCCGCCATGGCCCAGGCTCCGTCCACGTCCGCGCCAGCCGCAGCCACCGTGAATCCGGTGGTGCCCCCCGCGGCACTGGCCCAGCCTCCGGCACCAGCGGTTGCTTCGCCCGCGACGCCAGCACCGGCCGCGGAGAAGGCGGACCCCAAGGCCGACGTCGAGTTGCTGGAAGCGGACCGGGCCCTTGACGCGGAGCTGTCTGCTCGCGAGTCCGCGAAGGCGGCCCGGAGCGGCGCGGGCGGGGACACCCTGTCGGAGTCCGAGGAAACGGACAGCCTGGGCTGGACGCTGGTGCGCACGCTGCTCGTGCTGGGCGTGGTGGTGGCGTCCATCTACCTCACGCTGAACGTGGGCCTGCGCAAGCTGATGGGGCTCCAGGGGGCGGCTGCGGGCCGTCAGCCCCTGGTCTCCGTGGTGGAGCGGCTGCCCCTGGACCAGCGCCGCAGCCTGTTCGTGGTGAAGGCCGCGGACGAATACCTGCTGTTGGGCGGCGGCGAGGGCGGCTTGCAACTGTTGTCGAAGCTGGATGTGGAGGCGGTGGAGCGCATCCGCGCGCAGCGCCCGCAGACGAATGCAGTTCCACTGAGCCCATTCCTCCAGAAGCTCCTCTCCCGCCGCAGTGGTGGCCCGCCTTCCCAGCCCCCCGGCTCCTGACGACCGTGCCCGTGAACCTCCCTTCCTCCGCCCGTTCCCGTCTCCCGCGCGTCCCGCCCTGGCTGTTCGCGGCGGTGGTCGCCGTTCATCCGTTCGCCGCGCTCGCTCAGAAGCGCGGGGGCGCGGCCATCCCCGACTCGGTGGTCAACGAGGCCGTCAACAGCGACTCGTTCGCCTCGCGCCCGCTCATCCTCATCCTGGCGCTCGCGGCCATGGGACTGGTGCCCTTCGCGTTGATGATGGCGACCAGCTTCGTGAAGATTTCGGTGGTGCTCTCCATCGTCCGCTCGGCGCTGGGCACGCAGCAGATTCCGCCCACCCAGGTCATCACCGGCCTGGCCATCATCCTCACCGTCTACATCATGGCCCCGGTGGGCCAGCAGATGTACCGCGCGGCCGGCCTGGACATCTGGGCCAAGGGCCCCGGCGTGTTCTCCTCGGAGACGGTGGGCTCGATGCTGGGCGCGGCCAACAAGTCCAAGGAGCCGCTGCGTGAGTGGCTCATCAAGAAGGTCACCACCAAGGACCGGGCGCTCTTCTTCAACCTCGCCAAGAAGATGCGCAAGGGCGAGGACCGCGACGCCGTGGAGAGCAATGACTTCATGGTCATCATCCCGGCGTTCGTGGTGTCCGAACTCAAGGAGGCCTTCCAGATAGGCTTCCTCTTGTTCGTGCCGTTCATCGTCATCGACATGGTGGTGGCCAACATCCTGCTGGCGCTCGGCATGCACATGTTGTCGCCGACCACCATCTCCATGCCGTTCAAGCTGCTGCTGTTCGTGCTCGTGGATGGCTGGTATCTCATCGCCAAGGGCCTGGTCGTCGGCTACCTGTAGGGAAAGGGCTCCATGAATCAGCTCACGTTCATCACTCAGGAGGCCCTGTTCCTGGTGCTCGTCGCGTCGGCGCCGCCGGTGCTGATGAGCCTGTTGGTGGGGTTCATCATCTCCCTGTTCCAGGCCACCACGCAGATCCAGGAGCAGACGCTCACCTTCGCGCCGAAGGTCGTCGCCGTGTTCGGCGTCCTCGCGTTGGCCGGTCCCTGGATTGGAAGCCAGTTGGTGCGCTTCACGTTCCACGTCTTCGACAGGTTCCCCGCGCTCATCAAATGAACGTCGCGGACCTCGTCGCAGAGCTGGGCACCCGGGCCAACGTCTCGGCCGTCATCTTCACGGTGGCGCTGGTGATGTGCCGGGTGATGCCCGTGCTCATCTTCAGCCCCTTCCTGGGCGGCGAGGTGGTCCCCACCGAGCTGAAGATGGGCGTCGGGCTGACGCTCTCCATCGTCCTCTATCCGCTCATCGCGGGCTCGGTGACGTCCATCCCCCTGAGCGCCCTGCCGTACATCGCGCTGATGGCGAAGGAGGTGTTCGTCGGCTTCACCATCGCCTTCGTCGTCAACACGCTGTTCGAAGCGGCGCGCGTGGCCGGCAACCTGGTGGACACCATGTCCGGCAGCAACAACGCGCAGCTGTACGTGCCCCAGCTCGGGCAGCAGGTGACGTTGTTCTCCAGCTTCAAGGTGCAGCTGGCGGTGGTGCTGTTCCTCACGCTGAACGGGCACCACCTGGTCATCGAGGCGCTGGCGGACAGCCTGGTGGCGGTGCCGCTGGACGGCTTCCCGCGCTTCCACGACGGGCCGTGGCCCTTCTTCGACCTGATGATTCGCGTGTTCGCGGACCTGCTCAAGGTGAGCCTGTCGCTGGCCGCTCCGGCGATGCTGGCGACCTTCCTCACCGACGTGGCGCTGGGCGCCATCAACCGCGTGGCGCCGCAAATCCAGGTGTTCTTCATCTCCATGTCCGTCAAGCCCCTGGTGAGCGTGCTGCTCGTCTTCCTGGTGCTCGGCGCCTTGATGGACCGCATGCAGGGGGAGATGGTCATCATGCTGCGGACCCTCAACCAAGCCCTGCGGCTCTTGTCCTGAGCCTCTTCATCCGGGACGCGCCATGTCGGACGAGAGCGGCGAAAAAACAGAAGAGCCATCCCAGAAGAAGCTGGATGACTCACGCAAGAAGGGGCAGGTCTGGAAGAGCAAGGACCTCAGCGGCGTGGGTGTGCTCGTGGTGGGGCTGGCTGCCGTCAAAGGCAGCTGGGACATGCTGGAGACGGAGCTGACGTCGCTCTTCCTGTTCTCCTTCGACCACCTGACGAACCCGGTGGACCTGTCGGTCGCCACCGGGCAGCTGCTCTACCTGGGCGTGCGAGCGGTGGTGCTGGTGTCGTTGCCGGTGCTGGCGGGCGGGGCCATTGTCGGCGGACTGTTGGAGTACCTCCAGGTGGGGACGCTCTTCACCATGGATCCGCTGATGCCCAAGATGGAGAAGCTCAACCCCATCCAGGGCATGAAGAACCTGTTCAACAAGAAGGCGATTGTTGAACTGCTGAAGAACCTCATCAAAATCTCCGTCACCGCCTACGTCGTCTACGGCGTGGTGCGCGACTCCATGCCCATGGTGGTCGAAACGTTGCGGCAGGACACGCGCGGCATCATGGCCATCATGGGAGAACTGGTGACGCGCGTCGCCACGCGGGTGGCGCTCCTCTTCGTCCTCTTCGGCGTCTTCGACGTCTGGTGGCAGCGCAAGTCCTTCATGAAGGACATGATGATGACGAAGGAGGAGGTGAAGAAGGAGTACAAGCAGAGCGAGGGCGACCCGCACCACAAGGCCAAGCGCAAGGAGCTGCACCAGGAAATCATGGAGGGGGCGCAGATGGAGGCCGTGCGTGACGCCGACGTCATCGTCACCAACCCGGACCACGTGGCGGTGGCTCTCAAGTACGACCGGGAGAAGGACGGCGCGCCGCGCGTGCTGGCCCGGGGCATCGACTTCAAGGCCGAGCGCATCAAGGCCATTGCCCGCGAGCAGGACGTGCCCACGCTGCGCAACGTGCCCCTGGCCCACGCCCTGCTGCGGGTGGAGGTGGGGCACGAAGTCCCGGAGGAGCTGTACGACGCGGTCGCCGAGGTCCTCAACTTCGTCTACGGCTTGAAGTCCGGCCAGCCGGTCCCCGAGGGCCGCGCGTGAGCGGGCCGGGTGTGGCTATCATGCAGGGACAGCGGGGCCTCCCATGAGTGACGACGCCGAAATCGCCATCGCGTTGAAGTACGACAAGGAGAAGGACGGCGCGCCGCGCGTGGTGGCCAAGGGCATGCGGCTCAAGGCGGAGAAGATTCGCGAGATTGCCCGCGAGCACAACATCCCCCTCATGCGGAACGTGAACCTGGCCAATGCCCTCTACCGGGTGGAGGTGGGCCAGGAGGTCCCCGAGGAGCTGTATGACGCCGTGGCCGAGGTCCTGAACTTCGTCTACGAGCTGCAACGGGAGCAGGCGGCCGCGGCCGCCAGGCGCTAGGGGGGCTGGACGTCCCCCACCCATCTGGAGTGAGGTTCGGTATCACGATGGCCAGAATCAACAATCCGCCTCCGAATACGTCCCTGTGGCCCTGGGGCGGTCCCCGCAGCGTCCGCGAGCGGCTCGTCGACCCGGCGCAGGTCGACCGGAAGAAGCTCCGCAAGACGGGCAACCCGAAGAACCCGGCGCTCGCGTCCGCGGCGCTGCTGGACTTCATCGGGCCGGCGCACTCCTCGGAGGAGCTCCGCCTGCCGCTGCCGCCGCACCCCGGCGGGCATGAGGCGGACCTGGAGAGATTCAGCGACCGGCCCCACCTGTCCAGCGTGGCGGGCCGGGGGCACGAGGACCAGCGCCGGATGCTGGAGCGGGGCCTGGGCAAGGTGAAGGCGGCCCCGGACCGGTTGGAGCGGCTCAAGGCGCTGCTGCACCGCGAATCCGCCATGCTCTCCCTGGTGGATCAGGTGAACGAGGAGACGAAGGAGATCATCCGCCGCATGTGGGACGCGCAGAAGGACGAGGGCTACTAGCGTCATGGCGGTCCTGGACCCGGATGATCCGAAGGACGAGGCGAAGCTGGACACGCTTCTGCAGCGCTGGGCGGATGGCAAGGCCACGCTGCGGGACGTGCGTGGCTACTCGGACGAAGAGCTCTACGCCATCGCCAAGACGGCCTACTACTTCTTCTATCAAGGCCGGGTGAGCGAGGCGCGCACGCTCTTCCAGGGCCTGTATGCCGTCAACCCGACGGATGCCTACTTCGCCAAGGCCCTGGGCGTGGTGGAGATGGCGGCTGGGAACGGGCAGGGGGCGCTGGCGGCCTTCGACGTGGCCGCCAAGCTGACGCCGCATGATCCGTCCGTCTACGTGGGGCGCGCGGAAGTGAAGCTGGCCATGGGCCAGAAGCCCCAGGCGCTGGAGGACCTGCGCCGGGCGGCGGCGATGCAGCCGGGGGATGACCCCGTGGTGCGCAAGGCGGCGGCCATGATCTCCGCCCTGAGCCGCCGCTGAGGGCCGCATTTCACATCCGGAATCGACTGTTCTTCCGGGGAGTCTGGTAGGCTGCCCGACGCTCAATTCTTCGTCGTCAGGGAGGTCGTTGACATGTCGAACCCGAATCCTGATCCGCGCGTTCCCGCCCAGATGCCTCCGGAGGCCCCGCCCGAACTGGTCGCCAAGCGCGAGCGTCTCGTCACCGAGCTGGAGAACCAGGCGAAGTCCGCGACGGGTACGCTGCAGCAGGTGATGCGGAAGATGTCCGCGCTGCTGGGCAACACCAAGCCCGGTGCTTCGCTGAGCTTCCAGCTCTACCAGGACGTGAAGGACGCCTTTACCCGGCACCTGAACGAGGCGACGAAGACGCCCGCCCTGGCCACCATGCCGCCCGTGCTGGTGGAGTCCGTGGAGTGGATGCAGGCGTACCTGAACGCCCGCGGCTTCTCCACCGACGAAGCCGCTGCCGCCGCGCCCGCCGCCACGGCGGCTCCGGCCGCCGCGCCCAAGGCCCCCGCCGGGCCGGGTGGTGCGAAGGACGCCTTTGAGACGAGCAGCAAGAAGCACGCCTCGTTGACGGGTGACGTGCCGCCTCCGCCGGCCGCGCCGCCGGACGTCAAGGCCGAGCAGAAGGACCTGGAGTCCTTCAAGGCCTGGATGAAGAACCCCAGCCTGGGCAAGCTCAAGGGCTAGTCGCACCGCGTCGGCGCCTGGGCCCGAGGGACGCAACTTGGGGCCCGGCGCCGACGATAACTCCCTCGAGACGTTCTTTTCTTCCGAGGAGATTTCCCCGTGACCACCAAGATTGCGAACAACGCGTCCGCGACGACGCGCAAGTCGACGACGACGACCCCCGAGGCCCAGAAGCAGGCGTGGGAAGGCGTGCTGAACTCCGCCGTGGACCGGATGAACGAGCCGGAGATCAAGGGCAGCCTCCAGTACCTGGGCGAAGGCCGGATCAACACGGTGAAGGAGAAGGTCCAGGGCGAGATGGAGGCCTTCGTCAAGAGCAACCCGAACGCCTCCGCCGACGACGTCAAGTCGCACGCCGAGTCGACGACGAAGAAGCACGAGACGAACGCGATGTTCCAGAAGATGCGGGACGACAACTTCTTCGGGAAGCTGATGAGCCGTCGCAAGGAGCTCCTCAAGGACATGTGGGGCGAGTAGCTCGACTGCGAGCGGCCCCGCCGCACGCCTGTCCTTGAAGCCGCCGCCCGGGTCTCTGACCGGGGCGGCGGTTTTGCTTTGCGGGGTGCTGGGGAAGGGGAGTGGGCGGCGCGGCGAGTCGCTCAAGCCCGCAAAAGCAAGGAGCCGGCATCCCGTGAGGGAAGCCGGCTCCGAGAGTCGCGTTACAGCGGCAGGATTAGATCTTGCCGATGACGGACATCGCGATCTCGTTGAGCTTCTTCATCAGGTTGGCCACGAAGGCGGTGGCCTCCTGCTGCTTCTGGAGCATCAGCTGCGCCTCGGCGCGCTCACGGTCCGGACCCGTCAGACCGGAGAGGGACTTCTGCTCGAGGGCGGAGAGACCCTGGCTGGCTCCGAGGGCCTTCGTGGCGGCGGCGGCGGCGGTGGTGGCGGTGGTCATGGCGTTCTCCAGAAAGTTTGGGAAGCGGGTGGTTTGCGGCGGCGCTGCTTACAAAAGGATTATGGGAGAAAGGGGGCCGGAAGTTTCCTCGGGATTTTCTGATTCTTTTTCCCGCCCTGGCAAGAGGTGCCCCCGCCCCGCGTGATCGGCTCGTGCCTCCTTTTAAGAAAAGCGACGCACCGAGGCGAAACTCCCAGCGCGGAACACCGAAAATCACGGTGAAGCAGCATCGAACATTTCCCCCTCCTTAGGGAGCACCGAATATGTCGAACGGCATCGGCGGAGTTGGCGGTAACCGGCAGCTCACCACGACGCAGGGCGTGGGTAACGTCAACACCTCGACGATCGCGCGCAACGCGCAGCTCATCGAGTCGACGCTGAATCTGGTCGAAAAGGCCGTTGACCTGGCGGGCAAGGCGGTGAGCGTCGCCGGCAAGGCCGTGGATCAGATGTCCCAGGCCGCGGCCTCCACGAAGCAGGCGGGCGCGACGGGCACCAACGCCGCCTTCCCCGCCGAGCGTCCCAACCCCCTGGACGCGGTGCGTGAGGCGAACTCCCTGAAGGTGGAAGAGGGCACCGGGAAGATCACCACCCCGGGCGGCTACACCATCGAGCAGCTGGGCCAGTTCGAGTGGCGCGTAACGGGGCCGGACGGCAACAACACCCGCGTCTGGGGTGATCCGCACGTCGACGAGAGCGACGGCGGCAAGTTCGACTTCAAGCGCGACACCTCCTTCGTCCTGGGTGACGGCACCCGCATCAACTGCTCCTGCAAGCCCTGGGGCAACGGCATGACGGTGACGGGCCAGCTGGACGTCGTCTACGGCGACAGCCACGTGCGCGTGACGGACATCGACAAGGGCAAGGGCAAGGTCGGCCAGGTCACCAACAAGGGCATGGACGAGGTCGTCCGCTTCCACTCGAACCAGTCCGCGGACGTCTTCCACATGGGGCAGAACGCTGCCGACTGGACGTTCCATGGCAAGGAGATTGTCGGCCACGAGAACGGCGGCGACGTGCACAAGGTGGGCGAGGCCGTCATCACCGAGCCGCGCACCATGGCCTTCAACTACTCGGCGGCGGCGGACGCCCCCGCGGCGGGTGAGGTGGCCCAGAACTGGGACATGAACACCAACCTGCCCCAGGCGAAGCCGCTGCCCTGGGACATGAGCAGTGCCAAGCCCGAGCTGAACAAGCTGAACGAGACGTTCGACTCCATCAGCAAGGTGTTCGACCAGCTCAAGAACACCAACGCGAACGGCTTCAACCCGTTCCGCAAGGCGGACGACCTCTTCGGCGCCTACGACAAGAACCAGCACAAGTCCGGGCTGACCCAGTCCTTCAAGGCGCTGGGTGACATGTTCGGGACGCTGGAGAAGCTGTCCAAGCTGAATGATATGGTCCGCTTCCGCGGTCCCCAGTCGTTCTAGCCGCTGGACGTACTACATCGGGCCAGGTGGGGGACTGCCTGGCCCTTCTCGAGGCCGTCGTGAGTGACTCCGCCCCCAGGGGTGAAAAAGAGAAGGTCGTCGTCCCGGAAGCACTCGCCGAGGCGGTGATCCGCGGCGAAATCACCCTGGGGCAGTTCCTCAACCTCTCCAATACGCAGCTCTACGCCTGGGCGGACAAGGCCTATCAGCTCCTCCAGGCGGGCAGCTCGCAGCAGGCCCTGCAGATCTTCCAGGGCCTCGTGGCCGCCTCGCCCACCGACGCCGTCTTCCACGCGCAGCTCGGGGCGACCCTCATGACGCTGGAGCGCTTCGACGAGGCGTTCGACGCCTTCCGGCTGGCGCTCCAGTTCAATGACGGCCACGTGGACGCGCTGGTCGGCCGGGGTGAAATCCAGCTGCGCCGGGGCAATGTCCCCGAGGCGCTCGCGGACCTCAGCAAGGCCATCCAGCTGGACCCGGGCCTCAAGCGCCGTGCCACGCAGCGCGCCCACGCGACGCTGCGCACCCTCAAGCAGCAGGCCGACCAGGTGAAGAAGTCCCGGTAGGCCCCCGGGGGCATGCCCCCTCCCGTCGCAACACACACGGCCCGGGCCGCGCGAGTCGTCGCGCAGTCCGGGCTTCGTCGTTTCCGGGCGGGGAGGGGAGTGGGTGGTGCTGGGGCCCGTTCAAGCCCGCAAAAGCAAGGAGCCGGCATCCCGAGAGGGAAGCCGGCTCCGAGATTCGCGTTACAGCGGCAGGATTAGATCTTGCCGATGACGGACATCGCGATCTCGTTGAGCTTCTTCATCAGGTTGGCCACGAAGGCGGTGGCCTCCTGCTGCTTCTGGAGCATCAGCTGCGCCTCGGCGCGCTCACGGTCCGGACCGGTCAGGCCGGAGAGGGACTTCTGCTCGAGGGCGGAGAGACCCTGGCTGGCTCCGAGGGCCTTCGTGGCGGCGGCGGCGGCGGTGGTGGCGGTGGTCATGGCGTTCTCCAGAAAGTTTGGGAAGCGGGTGGTTTGCGGCGGCGCTGCTTACAAAAGGATTATGGGGGAAAGGGGTCCGGAAGTTTCCTCCCCATTTTCTGATCCATTTTTTCGCGCCGGCGGCGGGAATATCGCTTCCGAAGCGGCGCACCGTTTTGGTGGAAAAGCCGATAACAGTCTAAGCTCCCGGCGCCCGGAACCGCTTGCCCTACCGGCTCCGGGGCCGTCCTCCCGCCCTCGTGAGGGATGTGTGCAGATGACGACTGAATCCAAGGCAACGGTGACCAACGACGACGTGAAGCCCCTGTCTGGCCCGGAGATGCTCGAACGGGCCACGGAAGGCTTCAACCTCTTCCAGGACGGCCGCTTCCGTGAGTCGCTGACCTTGTTCCAGTCCCTGGCGTCCATGGACCCCACCGAGGCCTACTTCCAGACGGCGCTGGGCGCCTGCCACCTGGCGCTGGAAGACCTGGACCTGGCTGAGTCCTACTTCAACCGCGCCATTGAACTGGACCCCACGGACCTCACGCCCTTCGTCAACCGCGGGGAAGTCCACCTGCGGCTCGGCAAGGTCCACGAGGCGGCCCGGGACTTCAATCACGCGGTGGGTCTGGACCCCGAAGGACAGGATCCGCTCAGCGCCCGCGCTCGGATGCTGGCCGCCGCGGCGCTGGAGAGCGCCGAGGAGTCGCCGTCCTCCGACGGCGCGGCGTAGGCGCGGGCGGGGCCGCTCGATGGCCCCGGCCCGCCTTCCCTGGCCCTTGGGCTCAGGGGAACTTCAGCTCCACGTCCAGGCGGTACAACCCCTCCATGACGGGCTGGAAGTCGGCCGTCACGGATTCAGCGTAGGTGCCCTGGTCCTGCACGCGGACCTGCAGCGGCCGGACGGCCTGTCCTGGCGGCGCATAACGGCCCGTCACCGTGTAGCGTCCCAACGGGAGGTCCGGGAAGCCGAAGCCGTCCGGCGTGTTGGTGCCCCGGGCCGTCACCGGCGTCCCGGTGCTGCCGTCCACCAGCGAGCCCACCGGGGTGAGCGTCAGCTCCACGTGCTCGCGCTGCAGGGCTTGATCCGGGTCGGCCGGATCCACGTAGTCCGTCAGGTTGAAGTAGACGCCGCTGCCGTAGGCGCCGCCCTCGGGCTTCGCGCCGGTCAGCTTCCAGCTGAAGTCTCGGACGGCGCCCTCGTTGCCCGCGAAGGGGGTGGCGCTGCTGGGGTGCAGCTCGAAGGTGTAGTTGCGGCCGTTGAAGTCGCGCTTGAGCCGCGCGCTGGCGTTCCAGGTGGTCGCCGCCTGGCCCAGCTCCAGTCGGTACGTGCCGTCCGCGCCCGTCACTCCCACCACATTGGAGTTGTAGAGGACCTGGTTGTCGGCCACCACCTCCACCCCGGCCAGGGGCTTGCCCGCGGTGTCCGTGGCCTTGCCCTTGACGACGTTCTTCTCCCTGTCGACAGAGGGGCCAGGGCCGCCGGTGCCGCCGTCCGAGCAGGCCGAACAGGCCAGGGACGCACCCAGCAACATCAGCGGAAGACCCCTGCCCAAGGCATTCTTCAATCGCATCGTGTTCTCCCAGGTTTCGTGTGGCCTGCCCCGGCCCTCCAGGACGGCAGGGCACGACAGGGGGGATGAACCCGCGTGACGGGGCGCGGTGCAAGAACGAATGTCCACTTCGGTTGACTGCCCGGCTGCTTCCGCACGAGGGAGAACGGCGGGTTTCGCCGTGGGGGAGGGGGCCCATCGCGACGCCCCCCCTGACAGAAGGTACCCGGGTTGTCCTAGGATGCCTGACCGCTGATGGCTGCCACCAATCCGAACAGCTTCCTCTCCAAGTACTCCGACATCGTCCTCGCCGTGGTGGTCGTGGCCATCGTCGGGATGATGATCGTCCCGCTGCCCACGCTGCTGCTGGACGTGCTGCTGACGCTGAACATCAGCATCTCGGTGGTGCTGCTCCTCGTGTCCCTCTACGTGCCAGCGGCGCTGCACCTGTCGGTGTTCCCGACGCTGCTGCTCATCACCACGATGTTCCGGCTGTCGCTCACCATCTCCACCACGCGTCTCATCCTCCTCACCGGTGACCCGGGAGAGGTGGTGGTGGCGTTCGGAAACTTCGTGGTGCAGGGCAACTTCGTCGTCGGCGCCATCCTCTTCATCATCTTGGTCATCGTGAACTTCATCGTGATTTCCAAGGGCTCGGAGCGCGTCGCCGAAGTGGCCGCGCGCTTCACCCTGGACGCGATGCCTGGAAAGCAGATGTCCATCGACGCCGACCTGCGGGCGGGCTCCATCGACCAGGACCAGGGCAAGAAGAAGCGCCGCGACCTGGAGCGTGAGAGCCAGCTCTTCGGCGCCATGGACGGCGCCATGAAGTTCGTGAAGGGCGACGCCATCGCGAGCATCATCATCACCGTCGTCAACATCGTCGGTGGCCTCATCATCGGCGTGACGCAGAAGGGCATGTCGGCGGGCGACGCGGCGCAGAAGTACACGCTGCTCACCATCGGTGACGGTCTGGTCGGCATGATTCCCGCCATCCTCGTCTCCACCTGCGCCGGTATCATCGTGACGCGCGTGGCGGGTGAGGAAGAGGGCAATCACCTGGGCATGGACGTGGGCTCCCAGTTGACGGCCTACCCGAAGGCGATCGCCATCGCCGCCGGCATGCTCATCGTCCTGGGCCTGGTGCCCGGTCTGCCCAAGATTCCCTTCTTCCTGCTGGGCATCGGCGCGGGCCTGGGCGCCTGGACGATGCTGAAGAAGCAGAAGCAGGCCGTGGAGGCGGAGGATGCCGGTCCGGCCATGGAGACGGACCTGGGCACGCCGATGGCCTCCGAGCCCGCGCCCAAGGAGGCCCTCAATCCGGACTCCGAGCTGTTCATCCCCGTCGTCACGCCCATCGTCCTGGAGGTCTCCGACGCGCTGGTTCCCTTCGTGGACTCGCGCCAGGACAACGGGAAGTTCCTCTTCGAGCTCATCCCGTTCATGCGTGATGGTCTCTTCGTGGAACTGGGTGTCCGCTTCCCGGGCGTGCGTGCGCGTGGCAATGGCTCGTTGCCGCCGGGCGCGTACCAGATTCAAATCAACGAGGTGCCCGTCGTCACCGGCCAGGCCACGCTGGGCCACGTCCTGGTGAACGACACGGTGGACCGGCTGCGGCTGATGAACATCCAGGGCTTCGAGGCGGTGAACCCCGCCACCCGGCAGCCCGCCGCCTGGGTCCCCGAGCAGTACCGCGACACGCTGGAGGCCGCCGGCCTCACGACGTGGGACGTGCCCGGCTACATCATCCTGCACACCGCCGCCGTGCTGCGGCGCAACGCCCGCGAGTTCGTCGGCGTGCAGGAGACGCAGACGATGCTGGAGCAGTTGGAGAAGGCCTTCCCCGCCATCGTGAAGGAGGTCGTCCCCAAGGTCGTCAACGTGCTGAAGCTGACGGACATCCTCCAGCGCCTGGTGGAGGAGGAAATCTCCATCCGTGACCTGCGCGGCATCCTCCAGGCCCTGGCAGAGTACGGGCAGGTGGAGGCGGACAACGTCATGCTCACCGAGCATGTCCGCGCGGCCCAGCGCCGCTACATCTCCCACAAGTACGCGCGTGGCACCGGCACCCTGGTGGTGTACCTGCTGGACCCGAACATCGAGGACGCCATCCGTGGCTCGGTGAAGCGGACCTCCGCGGGCGCGCACCTGGCGCTGGAGCCGGAGCTGGCGCAGGAAATCGTCCAGGCCGTGCGTTCGGAGTGTGGCCACCTGCCGCCCAGCGCGCAGCGGCCCGTCATCCTCACGGCCATGGACATCCGCCGCTACGTCCGCAAGCTGCTGGAGTACGAGTTCAACCCGTCGTTCTCCGTGCTCAGCTACCAGGAGCTGTCGCCCGAGCTGAACATCCAGCCGGTGGCGCGCATCTCCACGCGCTAGCCGCGGGTTGAGTTCCGCCCGCGCGTGACATGGACGCGCGGGCGGAAGGCCGCCCTCTCACGAGGGCAGGTGCGGTTCCCCCGCGCAGGGCGGGCCTCTCCTCTTGAGGGGGGCTGCCGCACGGAGTCTCCCCAGAGCAGGACCTGCCGTGTTGTGACAGGGGGCGCATGGGCCGTGTCGGGAGTCAGGCGCCTCGGGCGAACAGGCCCTCCCGCGTCGCTGGCGCCATGCTCCTGGGGCACATGGGCTTCGCCCAGACGCTAGGCGCCCGCGAGCACGGCAATCATCAGCACGAGGAAGACCAGGCCCACCACGCCCATCACCACGAGGGGCACGAGCTTGCCCTTGTCCTTGAGCGCCTCCATCGCGCCCGGCTGGGCGGACTCTTCCGGCATGGGGTACTCCGCCGACACCGGCGGGGGCGGCTCTTCGGAGACCTGCTCCTCGGGCGGAGGCGCGGGGTCCTCGGCGGGCGGCTCTTCCGGCGCGGGCGCGGGCTCCTCGGGCGGAGGCGCGGGCTCCTCCTCCGGCGGGGGCTCCACGGGCTTGGGCTCCGGGCGCGGACGACGGGGCGAGGGCGGAGGCGGAGCCTTGACCTCGGCGGCCAGCTGAACGGGCTCCTCGGCCGGCTCGGTGGGGTCCACGTACAGGAAGCGGGTGGCGCCCACCTCCAGCTCGTCCCCGTCCTTGAGCTGCCGGCGGTTGACCCGCTTCTTGTTCACCTTGATGCCGTTGCGGCTGCCCAAGTCCTCCACATGCGTACCGGACCAGTCGCGGCGCACCTTGGCGTGCTTCCGGGAGACCAGGTCATCCTTGAGGATGATGTCCGCGTCCTTCTCGTCGCGGCCCAGGATGACTTCCTTCGCGTCCCCCAGCTCGATGCGCTCGCCTTCGCGGGGGCCGTTCATGAAGCGCAGGTAGCGCTCCTCGCCGCCGCCGGCCAGGCCGCGCATGGCGTCCTTCACCATGCCCCGGGCGATGAAGGACGTCTTTTCCCCTCCAGCTTCGGGGTTCAGGTCCATCACCCGCTCGAAGCGGACGTCGAACGTGGCGATGGCGATGACGTCGCCGTTGCGCAGCAGCCGCTTCTCGCCCTTGGGCACGGGCTTGCCGTTGATCTGCGTGCCGTAGGAGCTGCCCAGGTCCTCCACGAAGAAGAGCGTCCCCTCCTGGCAGATGCGCGCATGGTTGCGCGACACCGCCTGCTGGGCGAGCACGACCTGGCAAGCCTTGTCGCGGCCCAGGGTGATGACCGCGTCGTCGAGGACGAACTCGGTGCTCTGGGCAGCGCCGGCCTCGCTGCGCTGCGTGACGGTGAGACGAACGCTCATCGAGGAGGAGGGGAGTCGGGAAGGCGGGACATCAGAACGTCGCGTCGCTCAGGAATCTCTCACACGTCTGGTACTCCGTGGGGAATTCCTCAGACGTCCCGTACTTCAGGAAGTTCTTGCAGGCGATCTGCGCGTGCTCGCGCTTGTGGGCTTCGAAGAAGAGTTCGTAGAGGCCGTAGTGGCAGGCGGCGTACTTCGCATCCAGCTTGACGCACTTGCGGTAGGTGGCCTCTTCCTCCGCCAGCAGGCCCTTCTCGCGGTACTGACGCGCGAGGATGTAGAGCGCGGGCGCGGAGTTCTCCGCCTGCTGCGTGTCCTTGATCTCCTTGAAGGCCGCGTCGGTGAGGGCCGTCTTGCGCTGAGCCAGGGACAGGTTGTTGATGCAGCTGCTGTTGCTGGGGTCCAGCTGGGCGCAGTTGGCGAAGGACTCACGCGCTTCCTGGAAGCGGCCCAGCTCCATCAGCGCGGTGCCCAGGTCGTGCCACATCACGGGCGAATCCTGGACCAGTTGCGTGGCCCGGGAGAGGTGCTCGCCAGCCGTGTCGTATTCACCTTCTGAGTAGGCGATGACACCTAAGGTGTGGTGCGCGTCGGCGATACCGGGGTTGACGGCCAGGAGCGTGCGCAGCTCCTTCTTGGACTCGTCCATCTTCCCCATCTTCATCAGAGAGAGGGCCAGATTGTAGCGCGACTCGAGGTTGTCCGGGTTGACCTTCAGGGCCCGGCGGAAGTTGTCGTGCGCCTTCCCGTACGCACCTTCCTGCATGTAGATGGCGCCGAGGTTCTGGTACGCCTGGAGGTGCTCCTGGTTGTAGCGCAGGGCCTTGATGAAGTGCTTCTTCGCGTCCTCGTAGCGGCCCGAGTACATGGCGATGAGGCCCTTGTTGGACCAGAGGTCCGCGTACTGGGGGGAGAACTCCAGGCCCAGGTCGCAGAACGTATCCGCGCGGGTCAGGTCGCCCTTGGCCATCTCCTGCGTGCACAGCTCATTGTTGATGAGCGCCCGCTCATGCGGCGGCGGGGTCCGGACGCAGGCGACGAAGGGCAGGGCGGAGACCAGGGACAGCGCAGCAACAAGTCGGCGGACACGCATGGCGGAGCGAGTGTAGGAGAGCGCCCGCGCCCAGGCAACGCCCGGAGTGGCTTGAATCCAGGCTGTTTTCCGGGGGTTACGCCGGTAGAGTGGCGGCCCATGCGTACCCTGCTCTGCACCCTCGGCTTTACCCTGGCACTGCTGTCGGCCAGCCCCGCGCATGCCCAGTTCGCCAATCGCAGCCTGGGCCTGTCACTGGGCTACATGGACTTCAACCGGACGAACGGCCTGGATGACGCGTTCTTCGTGGGCGTCGACGCCAGCCTCTACATCGAGAACGGCTTCGAGGTGGTCTCCCTGTCGAAGATCGCGTTCCCGCGCGACACCACGGACCGCAACGAGAAGCGCGTGGTGGGCCTGGCGCCGTCCATCGGCATCCGGTACCTGCTGATGGAGGAGTCCATCCGCCCCTATGTGGGCTCGGACCTGAGCTACCTCGTCGTCTTCAAGAACAGCGTCAGCAACTTCGTGGGCATTGGCCCCAACGTCGGCATCGACTTCTTCGTGTCGGACTCGGTGAGCGTGGGCGCGCGCGCGCAGTACAACTTCTACATCGCGCTCAACGAGAAGACGCAGCGCACGCTCACGCTGTCTGCCGGCGCTGCGGCGTACTTCTAGGCTGTCCCTTCGGCGGTAGCAGGGCCGCGGCCACCAGCAGCGCCCACTTCTCGTCGGAGAGGTGGGCCGGCTTCTCCATGGCCAGCGCGTCCTGCAGCCGTGCTCCCAGCGCCGCGAATAGCCGGAGCCGCGCCTCCATGCGCAGATCCTCGCGGCGCAGGGCCGCTGTCAGCACCACTTCCCGCTCCTCGCTGGACAGGCGCTTCACGCGCGACACGAAGAGCGGATCCGCCAGCAGCCCTTCCTCGCCGGGGGTTCCCAGGGCGGAGGGCACCTTCAGGCGCCGCTCGCGCACCACCAGCGTTCCCGCCAGCATGTCCCCCAGCCGCTGCTGGGAGCCGGACACGAGCGCGGTGAGCCCTCCCACCAGGTAGAACAGGGGCAGCCGGTCCACCGGACGCGCCAGGTTGCGCAGCGCCGCGTGGTAGAAGCCGATGCGCACGCCGCTCTCCTGGATGACCCGCAGCGACATCACCCGCTTGCCCACGGTGCGTCCGCTCCACACCGTCTCCAGCGTTATCGCGTAGCCCCAGTCCACCAGGAAGTAGATGACGATGGACAGCGCGCTGGCGAAGCCCGGGAAGGCGAACATCACCAGGCTGAGCGTCGTCAGGATGGTGCCGGTGAGCAGCGTGACGATGACGGCGTCCAGCAGCCACGCCAGGAAGCGCGAGTACAGGCCCGCGAGCGTGAAGCGGAACTCCACGTACTCGGGGGTGAGCACCGTGTGGGTGCCGTCCAGCAGGGTGTCGGTGGCGGTCGTCACCGACACAGTCTAGCCGCGGCGGCGCACGTGCGGGCGGCTCGAGGCACATTCGTCGCGGCTCCAACGATTTCAGTGAGGGCGGCGGAAGTCGGGTGAAGGTGTCCGAAGTGACTTGCCCGCCGTCCGGAGGGCAGGCGAGCGGCACCTCGCACGACAGCGCTATTCTTGGGGCGAGAGGGCGTGGGGTAGTCTGCCGCGCACTCGCACCGTGCTCCCCTCCGACTCTTCATCATGGAACCGCCGCCTTTGGCCGGCGGCAGCCTTTCAGTTCGCGCTCATCGCAGGGGTGACGCAGCTGAAGACGGCTTCCAACGCCCTGGTGCTGTCGCGCTTCGAGTCCCAGGCGCTGCCGTACCTGTACTTGCTGGGCGCGTTGATGACGGCGGCCATGACGGTGCTGCCGCGCTCCAAGCCGGGCTCGCCCTTCGAGTCCCCGGGCCTGCTCACGGGCATGGGCGGCGTGGTGGCGCTGGTGCTGGCGGGGGCCCTGTCCGCGGGGCAGCGCATGCCCGCGCTGGCGCTGTACCTCTTCGCGGACACCTTCTCCACGTTCGTGTCCTTCCGCTTCTGGGGCCGCATGGCGGCCGCGTTCGACGCGCGTGAGGCGCGCCGGGCCTTCACCGCGCTCAACGGCTTCGCCATGGGCGGAGGCATCGCCGGAGGTCTGCTGGTGCAGGGCCTGGCGGTGAAGCTGGGCACGCCGGCCATCGTGGTGAGCGGCGCCGTGGGCCTGCTCGCCGCGGGCGCCATCTTCCACCACCTGTACAAGGGCCTGCCGCCAACGCCGCCGCGCGGCCGCCCCGCGTCCTTCCTGGGGCTGCGCTATCTGGCGGAGAGCCCCTACGCCCAGGTGCTGGCGGCGCTGGGCATCGCGTTCGCGGTGCTGTCGTCGTTCGTGGACTACCTCTTCCGGCTGCGCCTGGAAGGCACGCTGAGCGAGGACGCGCTGACGGCGCTCTTCGGTTCGCTCCAGCTGTGGATTGGCCTGTTCTGCGTGGCTTTCCAGCTGCTGGTGGCTCAGCGCTTGCTGAAGCGGCTGGGGCTCCTGCGCTACGTGGCGATGGTGCCGCTGGTCCTGGCCCCGCTGGCGGGCGCGGCGCTCGTCACCCCCAGCTTGTGGCCGGTGCACCTGCTGCGGCTGGTGGAGACGGCGGTGAGCTACTCCATCCTCCCGGTGGGCATCCAGTTGCTCTACGCCGCGGTGCCGGACGACCAGCGCGAGGGCCTGCGCGCCACGGTGGATGGGCTGCTGCGCAAGGGCGGCGTCGTGCTGGCCGGCCTGCTGCTCATCGGCGCGGGGCGCGCGGCCAACGGCGCCTTCATGGCCGTGGCGGTGGTGGGCATGTGCGCGGGGCTGGGCCTGCTGCTGGTGCGGATGAAGCCCGCGTACGTGGCCGCGCTGGGCGAGCAGGTGGGGGCGCCCGAGGAAGAGGACGTGGCGCTGGAGGGCGAGGAGGAGCAGCGGCTGCTGGCAGAGGCCCTGGCGGCGCCTTCTCCGGAGCGGGTGCTGCGCGCGGTGGCGATGATGGAGCAGGCGGAGGTGCCGCTGCGGCCGCACCTGCCCGCGCTGCTGCGCCACCCGCACGAGCGCGTGCTGGAGCGCGGCGTCTCCCTGGCCCTGGAGTTGGAGGCGTACGAACTGGCGCCGGTGCTGGAGCGGTTGGTGGAGGAAGGGCCACGCCGGCCCCGGGACCAGGCCGTGTGGGCCCTGGCGCGGCTGTCTCCGGAGCGGGCGGAGCGCCTGCTGCCTGCGTTGCTGACCCATCCGGACGTGGGCCTGCGCTGCGCGGCCATTGGCGCGCTGGTGAAGTCGACGGGGAGCGCCGTGGCGCTGGACGCGCTGCGGGCGATGTTGTCGCGCGGCGAGGGCGCGCCGGTGTCCGAGCGCCGCGAGGTGGCGCGGCTGCTGGGGCGCATCCAGAACTCACGCTTCGCGGAGCCGCTGGCGCGCTATCTGGAGGACGCGGACGCCTCCGTGCGGCACGTGGCCCTGGTCGCGGTGGGCAAGGGCGGCTACGCGGAGCTGGCGCCCCGGCTGCTGCCGTTCCTCACCTGGCGGGAGGAACGCAAGGCGGCACGCGAGGCGCTGGTGGCGCTGGGTGACGAGGTGACGCCGCTGGTGGAGGACCAGCTCAACAACCGTGTGGCGCCGCTGGCGATGCGGCTGCAACTGCCTCGCGTGCTGCGCGGCATTGGAACACCGGCGGCGCTGGACGCGCTGCTGTTCTCCAACGTGCGCGACGACGCGTCCCTGCACTTCCGGATTGGCGCGCAGATGTCGCGTCTGCGCGACGAGCACCCCGAGCACCCCGTGGACGTGGAGCGCGTGCGCGAGGCCCTAGGCCGGCGGCGGGAGGTCTACCGCAACCTGGTGGGCGCCTTCCGCGACCTGCGCGCGGCGTTGGGGGACGGCTCGTTGCTCACGCGCGCGGTGGGCGACCGGATGGACCAGGCGTTGGAGCTGTCCTTCTTCCTCCTGGGTTTGCTCCATCCGTCGCACGTGATGCGCGGCATCCACTACAACCTGGTGGGGCCGGACCCGCGCCGTCGCGCGTTGGCGCTGGAGCTGTTGGAGAACCTGGTCGACGAAGAGGACCGGGAGCTGGTGATGGAGCAGGTGGAAGCGCACCACCGTGAGCTTCCACCCGGCGCGCCCGGCCGGTTGTGGCGGCGGCTGGCCGCGCTGGTCCAGAGCGAAGACGGAGTGCTGCGCGCGTGTGCCCGCCATGTGGCGTGGGTGAACGGGCTGCACGTGCTCCCGCAGGAAGGTGACATGAGCGACAGGACAGTCCAGCGGATGTTCGCGCTGGAAGGGGTGAGTGTCTTCTCCCAGTGCGACGTGGACGACATCGCCGCCATCGCCGCCGTGGCCCGCGAGGCGTCGTTCCGCGCGGGAGAGCGCATCTACGCCCAGGGCGACCCGGGCGACGCGCTCTACGTCATCGTCGACGGCGCCGTGGATGCCTTCCACGACGGCGAGCACGTGCTGCGCTTCCAGGGCAAACAGGCCTTCGGCGAGGTGAGTCTGCTCGACGGTGCACCGCGTCCCACGGACATGGTGGCCGCGGTGGACACGCGGGTGCTCATCATCGACCGGCGTGACTTCTTGGATTTGCTCGCGGACCGGCCGGAGCTGCTGACGGGCTTCTTCCGCGCGGTGAGCCTGCAGCTCCAGGCGCTCATCGACCTGCCGGACTCGCGCGAGACGGGCGAGCGGCTGGAGATGACGGCGCCGCTGGGCCCCCTGGCGCCGCCGCTGCCGGATGGGCCGGCGCCGGATGGAAACGACGACCGCTCGCGCGACGACTCCTGAGCCGAGCGGAGCGGGGACGTCCCTCCCGTCACCACACATCGGCGGGGCGGGGCACCTCGGCTTCGGGCGGCGAGGCGTTCGCACCGGCGGCGAGCGCCTTCCTGGCCGCGGCCACGTCCTCGTCCAGCAGGTGCGCGGAGGCGACGGGGATGAGCGGCCGGACGAAGAACTTCATCGGAGGAAATGAGCCCATGAAGCGAACCACCGCAAGCCCGGCGAACACCCAGGGGTGGCGCTCCGTGCTGGAGATGGGCGCGAAGACCTCCTCCGTTCGCCGTCCCCAGGACGCGCCGTACCGCTGAAGCGCGCCCCACCGCAAGCCCGGCACGCGCGTGGTGAGCACCGTCCACACCCGCAAGAACCAGGGCGGCCGCGTGGGCCCCGCGGACGGCTCCCAGGCTCGCGCGCTCTTGGCGGCGGTGAAGACCACCCACCACCACGCGCCCCAGGCGGTGAACAGGGCGGTGAAGACGAGGCGGGAGGCGCACATGAACGGGAGGGTGATCACCACCAGCGCCGGCACGCCCACCATGAGCAGCAGGAAGGACCGCCAGCGTCGCTTCATCTTCTTGCGCAGCCACACCACGTTGAGGCGCACGCGCGGCGGGAACTCCTCGTCCTCTGGCTCCAGCCCTGTGAGCAGGCTGGCCTTGCGGGAGATGGCGTCGTGGTAGTCCCGCGACAGGGCGATGACCACCCACTGTGCCAACTGCAGCGCGGCGAACAGCGCCGCCCAGAAGGCCAGGCCCCACACGGAGAAGCCATTCACCGTCCAGGTGCTCTTTTCGATAGCAGGAGCCTGGGTGTCCTCGGCGGTGTGTGGGTCGTCCGTCGTGGCGTCGGTGCGCTCCTTGGCGGAGGACGCCGGGGCCTCCGACTCCAGGTCCTTCGTGGCTTCCATCACCAGCGCGGTGATGGCCTTCGCCAGGGACGTGCCCGCATCGGCCCCCTGGGCCGCGGCCTCCACGTCCCGGATGCGCTGCTCCAGCCGCGCTTCGGGCGTGTCCGCCGGGATGGGGGAGGGCTTCTGGGCGTCCGGAGTGGCTCCCTCGATGTCCTCGGCCTCTCCGATGGGGGCGTTCTCGGGGGACTCGTCGTCTGAGAGGGCGGAGGAGGCGCTCGGGGTGGCGCCAGCCATGGCCGCGGTCTCGGGCTGCACTTCGGGACCTGGGGGCGTCCCCTCGCCAGCGTGCTGCGCGTCGGCCTGCTTGCGCCGGGCAACCTGCGCGTCGATTTCCTGGAGGCGCTGGAGGGTCTGCGCTTCAACCTCCTTCGCGCGCCGGGTGGCAGCCGCCGCCTCCTTCTTGACCTGCTGGTCGACGAGGACCTCGGCGACTTTTCGAATCTGCGCCGCCTTGGCGCGCGCTTCGGCTCGGGACTCCCGCTTGCTGGCGCTTTCCGCCGCTTCAGTTCCGGAAGTCATGCAACTCAAGGCCAATGCCAGAGCTGCAATGGATTGGAGAAGCCCGACACGAATGTATTGTTTGCGTGCGACCGGGTCGCCCAGCAGCGCTCCACCAATGTGGAACGGCAGGCTCATGCCGTAGAAGAACTGGCGCAGGCGCCCTTCGGGCGGTTTCCGATCTTTCAGTGAGAAGTGACGCGCACCTGCGCTCACCTCTCCCCAGAACTCGCGTGCCCGGCCCTCGCCCTGGCCGGCAAACCCCTGCTCTGTGTGCTTGTGAACCTTGCCTTCGGGTGAGGAGCCGCCGTGCCGCGTGTCGCTGTCTGCCACGTGTCTCAGCGTAGCACGAGCCGAGTTGTGCTAAAGGCGCACTTGTGAGCGCGAACCCTCTCCGTCCTCGTCCCTTCCGCCAGCCGCTGTCCGGCGTGCTGGTCCTCGCCCTCGGTGTCGTTGCCGGCTGCGAGAAGAGCAATCCCACTCCGCCTCCGGCCGCCGCGCCGGAAGCCAAGGCTCCCGCTGCTCCTACCGAAGTCACGCTGCTCGTGACGGGTGGCGCGTTCGGCCAGCTCCAGCCCTCCGAGGGCAAGGGCGGCGCGGCGGAGCTGCTCGGCCGCTGGATGGCCGATGAGAAGCACTGTCCCGGTCCCGTGAGGGAGGGCCAGCCCACGTGCGCGGACGCCAGCACGTTGGCGCTCGCCACGGGTGACCACTGGAACGGCCCGGCCATCTCCTCCTTCTTCCTGGGCACGCCCACGGCCGAGGTCATGGGCCGCATGGGCTACGCCGCCTCCGCCCTGGGCAACCATGAGCTGGCCTTCGGCAAGGAGGCCTTCCTCAAGAACCGCGGCGCGGGTGGCTTCCCGTTCCTCGCCGCCAACCTCAAGGTGAAGGACCCGGCGCTGGCGGGCGACCTGTCCATGCCGGCGTTCCAGATCTTCGAGCGCCGCGGCCTCAAGATTGGCGTGGTGGGCCTGGCGTCCGAGAAGACGGTCCGCACCGCCATGCCCGGCCGCGCGGATGGCCTGGAAGTGACGGGCTACGAGGAGGCGCTCACCACCGCCATTCCGGAGGCCCGCAAGGCCGGCGCGGACGTGGTCGTGGTGCTCGCCGACGAGTGCGTCACCGACCTGCAGCCCGCGGTGGCGAAGCACCCCGAGTGGAAGGTGGCGCTGGTGGCCGGTGGCCGCTGCGCGCAGCCGGTCGAGCTGAAGGACGGCGCGACCAGCTTCGTGTCGCTGGACCGTGGCTTCGGCAAGTACCTGCGCGCGCACGTCACCTTCGACCCGGCGAAGCCCGCGGGTGAGAAGCTGACCGGCCTGGACACCAAGGTCGTCGAGGTGTCGGGCGGCGCGCCGGACGCGGAGACGGCGCAGCTGGTGGGCAAGTGGAAGACGCAGCTGGACGAGGTGCTGGGCCAGCAGATCGGCTTCTCCAAGGCCGGCATCCCCCATTCGTCGCCCCAGATGGCGAAGTGGGTGGCGGGCGCGGTGCGCAACGTGCTCGGCACGGACGCGGCCGTCCTCAACAGCGGCGGCATCCGCGGCGACCTGCCCGCCGGTCCGGTGACTCGCGGCAGCATCTACTCGGTGATGCCCTTCGAGAACACGCTCCTCGTCGTGAAGCTGAAGGGCGAGGACCTGGCCCGGCAGCTGGCCAACCCGAACGCGCTCGTCTCCGGCTTCACGGCCGCGGGCAAGGGCAAGTTCAAGGACGCCAAGGGCAAGGCCCTGGACCCGAAGAAGGAGTACACGGTCGCCACGGTGGAGTACCTCTACTTCGGCGGTGACGGCTTCGAGTTCGAGAAGCTGGCCCCCGAGCCCACCGAGACGGGCATGGCGTGGCAGACGCCGGTGGTGGACTGGACCAAGGACCAGTCGAGCAGCGACAAGAAGCCGCTGGAGAAGCTGCTGAAGTAGTCCTCGCCGTCCTGCTTGCTGCGTAGGACCTTGAAGCGCCGGAGGAGCCCACCTGGGCCCCTTCCGGCGCTTCGTCGTTTCAGCGGGGCCGTGGGCTCACGGCGTTTCCATTGTAGGCGCCGCCGTGGGCGGGGTCGCCGCGGCGGGACGGGCATCGGGCCCGCACACGGCCTGATAGCGGGCCAGCGTGTCGTGCACGGTCCGCCGCAGCCGCTGCGGCGTGCCTTCGTGGAGCATGTCCACCGCGAGCTGCTGGGCGTCCAGCGCCTCCGGGCAGCGACCGAGCTGGAAGAGGAGGGTGGACCACGTGTCCAACACCGACGCGTTCCCCGGCGCCAGCGACAGGGCCCGCTGCGCCGCCGTCAGGCCCTTCTCCGGCTGGGCCGTGCGCGCGTAGTAGCCGGCCAGTCCGTTCTGCGCGCTCACGCTGCCGGGCAGCAGCTCCACCGCGCGGAGCCTCGCGGCCTCTTGCTCCTCGGACGTATTGCCCGCGGCGTCCAGGGCCTGCGCCATGGCGTTCCACGCGTGCCCGCTGTCGGGGTGGCGCTCCACCAGCTCCCGCGCGAGGGCGAGCCTGCGGAACGGATCCTCCGTGGAGCGGATGCGCAGCAGCATGGCGTCCACGTTGCCGGGCTCCTCGCGCGTGGCCTCCGCCATCTCCCGTTCGATGTGGGGCAGCCGCTCCTCCATGGGGGACGCGCCCGGTGTCATCAGGAACAGCTGGGCGCGGATGGCGTGGACCTCGGCCGCACGCATGGGGCGCGATTGCAGCGGGCTCGTCACGGGCGCCAACGGCGCGGTGATGGTGCGGTAATTCATGTGCCCAGGGCGGCGCACGTAGCCATTCAGCTCGCCAGCCAGGTCCTCCTCGCCGCGGAAGGCGGCCTCGAAGGCTTGCCGGGGTTCATCGCCGTGCATGAGGCGCTTCTGGAAGTCCTCGAAGCGCGCGCCGTGCCGGCTGATGAAGAAGTGCACCCACAGCCAGGAGGACGCGTAGTACTGCCGCGACTCGGCGGTGCCGAGCAGCCCCTTGCCGTCCCACTCCCAGAGCTCGTCGAGCGTGCGCCAGCCGTGCCGCTGCACCTGGGTGTAGAAGGGCCCGTGGATACGCCCGAGGATGACCTCGCGCCGCTCTGGCCTGAGGGCGATGGTCTCCAGGTAGCTGGCCAGCCCTTCTGACAGCCAGCGTGGCTGGCGGACGAGCGCGAGCTCGGAGAGATAGTGCGTCAGCTCATGGGCCTGGGTGGTGATGTCCGCGGTGGCTTCGCTGAGCGCGTAGGCGTGCCCGGCCAGCACCAGCAGCGGGCCGTCCTCGGTGTGGGTGGAGAAGCCCTCGATGCGGATGTTGGTGAACTCCTCCATCGCGCTGCGGTTGTGGAGGACGATGATGTCCACCGTGCCCGGCGGGTCGAAGCTGCCGCCCCAGGCCTGAAGCAGTCCTTCGCGGAGCAGCTCCAGCTCTTGGGCCGCTTCCTCGGCCGTCTCCGTGTCCAGGTTGGTGCGGACGATGAAGTGGGGACTGCGCACTTCCACCCAGGGGCGGCCTCCCTCCAGCGGGCACAGGGCGCGCATGCTCGTGCATCCCGACAGCAGGGCGAGCAGCCATCCCAGGAACGCCATCCGACACGTCATGGTCCTGCGTTTTCCCACAAAGCGTCATCGGAGGGCAGGGTGGCCCGCCGTATCACTGGGGTAGAGTGCCGGCCCATGGAGATGGCGGAGTTCATCGAGTCCCGCAGGCCGCGCTGGGAGCAGTTGGAGTCGCTGCTGGACCGGTCCGAGTCCCACGGCCTGCGCGAGCTGAGCCTGGAGGACGCCAGGACGCTGGGCCGGCTGTATCGCGCCGTCTCCAGTGACTTGCTGTGGGTTCGCGCGCGCAGTGGCTCGGCGGACGTGAATGCCTACCTCAACGATTTGGTGGGCCGGGCGTATGCGCTGACGTACCCGGGCCGGCGCCCGCGACTGGCGGACGTGTGGGGCTTCGTGGCACGGGGCTTCCCCGCGCTGATGCGGCGCGAGTGGCGGATGTACGTGGCGTCGCTGCTGCTGCTGCTGGCGGGCGTGGGCTTCGGCTACGCGGGGATGATGGTGGACCCCGACGCGGCGCACTACCTGGTCCCCGCCGAGCACCTGAAGCTGGACCCCGTCGAACGCGCGGCCAACGAGGCCGCGGGTGACGGCATGTCGGTGGGAGACCAGGCCCAGTTCACCACCTACCTCTTCACCCACAACATCCAGGTGGCCTTCCTGGCGTTCGCGCTGGGCATCACGGTGGGCCTGGGCACGGCCATCATGCTGTTCGTCAACGGCCTGTTCCTGGGCGCGCTCGCGCAAGTCTACGCGGCCAAGGGAATGGCGGGCTGGTTCTGGGCGTGGATTCTTCCGCACGGCATTCCGGAAATCACCGCCATCTGCATCGCAGGCGCCGCGGGGCTGGTGATTGCGCGAGGCATGGTGGCCCCGCGAGGACTGCCCCGTGGACAGGCGGTGCGACAGGAGGCGGTGACGGCGGTGAGGCTGCTGTTCGGCACGCTCGTCCTGTTCGTGCTCGCGGGCTTCATCGAGGGCACGGTGTCCCAGATTCATCCACCCAAGTTGTCGGTGGCGTTCAAGGTGTCCTTCGCGTTGACGGTGGGCGCGGGCGTGTACGCGTACCTGCTGTCGGACTGGCTGCGTGGGAGCCGCGCGGCGCCAGACGGCGGCGCTGAGTCCGCGCATGGATGAGCGCTTGTGGCTGCCTCCGCTGCCCAGCGAGCCGGAGGTCCTCATCGAGTGCCCGCGCTTCTCCTTCGTGAAGCGCCGCGCGGACGGGGCGGTGGACTTCGTGTCGCCGCTGCCGTGCCCGTACAACTACGGCAGCATCCCGGGCCTCACGTCGGATGAAGGCGACCCGCTGGACGCCGTCGTCATGGGGCCCCGGCTGGGGTTGGGCCAGCGGCTGCGCGTGCCCGTGGTGGGCGTCATCGGCTTCGTCGACGCGGGACGGGGGGACCCGAAGGTGGTGTGCGCCGCCGCGCCCCTGACGGACGCCGAGCGCGCGGGCCTGGAGCGCTTCTTCCGCGTCTACGCCCTCTTCAAGCAGGTGCTGCACCGCGTGCGGGGCAACGTCCCGGACACCCGCTTCATGGGGTGGTTGCCGCTGCCCGTCCCGGCGCTGGACGTGGCCCCGGAGGCTACAGCACGCCGCGCGCCTTGATGTCCAGGTAGCGGTTGACGGCGGCCAGGCTCAGCTCATCCGGCTGCACGTCGAGCATCTGCACGCCGCCCTGGCTCACGCGCGCCTTGAGCATTTCGCGGTCGGTGAGCAGCTCCGACGCCACCGCGTGCTGGAAGGCCTCTTCCGGGCTGGGCGGCGGCGTGCGCAGCAGCTTCTGGAGCGCGGTGTCCTTCACCGACAGGCACAGGGGGACGTGCCGCCGCGCCAGTCGGTGCAGTGGGGCCACCATGGTGGAGGCCTGCTCCTCGTCCAGGAAGTCGGTGAAGACACACAGCAGGCTGCGGCGCGTGAGGCGGAGGTTCAGTTCCTTGAAGAGCGCCAGGTAGTCCACGTACGTGAGGCTGGGCGTGGTGCCGTAGAGCGTGTCGACAATCTTCCGGTACTGCGTGCGTCCGGCAGCGGGCGGCAGGTAGGCCTTCACGCCATCCGCGAACACGGCCAGCCCCACGCGGTCGCCGTTGCGCACGGCCACGAAGGCCAGGAAGAGGGCCGCGTTCACCGCGTGGTCCAGCTTGGTGAGGCCGTCCACCTGCGCGGCCATGGAGCGGCCCGCGTCCACGCAGATGAGGATGGACTGCGAGCGCTCCGACTCCAGCACACGCGTCACCGGCCGCCCACGCCTGGCGGTGGCCTTCCAGTCCACGTCCCGCACGCTGTCGCCCTGGGCGTAGTCGCGCAGGCGGGCGAACTCGCTGCCGCGCCCGTCGCGCCGCAGCTGCCGCAGGCCCAGGTTGACCAGGTCCAGCGCCGCGCCCGACAGCAGCAGCCGGTTGGCGCCGCGCAGGTCCGGGTACACGGCGATGTCCTGCGCCGCGGGGAACACGCGCTCGTGGGACACCAGCCCCAGCGGCCCGCGCACGCGGACGTGCACGTCTCCGAACTGGAAACGGCCGCGCTTCACGGGCGTTACCCGGTACACCCAGCGCGACTCGCTCCGCGCGGGCAGGTGAAGTGGTGCCTCGTCCGGCGTGGCGGCGAAGCCGTCCGGCACGTCGTCCCGGACGCGCACCTGGACGGCGCCGCCGCTCCGGTGAATCAGCCGCACCACCACCTTGTTGGCCACGCCCACGTTGAGCCGCGCGGGCAGCACGCGGTGAACCTCCAGCCGGGCCCTCCGCGCGGTGAGCACGTCGAACACAGCCAGCGCCAGCACCAGTGCGTCCAGCGCGAGCACGGCGCCGCCAATGCCGGGGCTGAAGCCCGCCAGCATCATCGGCAGCGCCAGCAGCGCCAGCAGCACCCAGAGGCGCGGGGTGGGAATCACCGGGGGACCTCGACGCCGCGCACCACCTCGCGCAGCACGTCCGTCGGCGTGGCCCCGTCCAGCTCCGCGTCCGGCGACAGCAGCAGGCGGTGCTTCAGCACGGGCGCCGCCAGGAAGCGCACGTCGTCCGGGGTGACGAAGCCGCGCCCTCGCAGCGCCGCCAGGGCCTTGGCCGCCAGAAGCAGGTGCACGCCCGCGCGAGGCCCGGCCCCCAATCGGATGCGGCTGGAGGCGCGCGTGGCCGCCACCAGCTTGCGGACGTAGGCCAGCACCGGCGGCTCCACCGTCACCTCATTCAGCGCGCCGCGCGCGGCCAGCAGCCCGTCCTTCGTCACCGCGGCATTGACGCCCGCGCGCTGCAGGTCCCCCGAGTCGAAGCCCCGGTGCACGGAGGCCAGAATCGCGTCCTCCTCCTCTGGCGCGGGGTAGCCCACCTCGATTTTCAGCAGGAAGCGGTCGAGCTGCGCCTCGGGCAGCGGATAGGTGCCCTCGGACTCCACGGGGTTCTGCGTGGCGAATACGGTGAAGAGCGGGGAGAGCGACAGCACGCGGCCCTCCATGGACACCGAGCGCTCCTGCATGGCCTCCAGCAGCGCGGACTGCGTCTTCGCCGGGGCGCGGTTGATTTCGTCCGCCAGCAGCAGGTCCGTGAAGATGGGGCCGCGCACCAGCGTGAAGCCCTGCGTCTTCAGGTCGAACACGCTGGTGCCCAGGATGTCCGCGGGCATCAGGTCCGGGGTGAACTGGATGCGCTTGAACTCCGCGCCGATGCTGCGCGACAGGGCCTTGGCCATCAACGTCTTGGCCACGCCGGGTACGCCCTCCAGCAGGATGTGGCCGCCGGCGATGAGGCCACAGAGCATCAGCTCCAGGGCCTCATCCTGGCCGACCACGGCCTTGCGCACCTCGGACAGCACGGCCTCGCGGATGGCGTGGGCGGCCTGCACGGCGTTACCAGCCGGGGCGGGGGAGGGGGCGGACAGGGTGTCGTTCATGTCGTTTCGGGAGGGCTGGGCCGGGCGGCGCCGGCGGAATGAAGGCGTTGTCGCAGCCGCGCCGCGCGCTCGGCGAACTGCTGGAGGTCTGTGTCGCGCGTCACCGCGCGGCTGTCCGTGGTGAGCTCCTCGAGCCCCTGGGCCAGGTCCGCGCGGCCACGCTCGCGCAGCCCGTGAGCCACTGCGTCCGCGGGCGCATGCGCGGGCAGGCCCGCGTGCAGGGCCAGGTCCTGGGTGAGGCCCCGGAGGATGAGCTGGGCGGAGAAGCCGTGGTGGCGGCCCTCGCGGTACAGCCGGCCCATGGCGAAGAGCGCGTCGGTGGCGCCCACGCGCGAGGACTCGGGCGGGGGGCGCGGGCGGCCGAAGCGCTTGAGCGACACCGACCACAGCGCTACGCCAAGCAGCAGTTGCAACACGGCGAAGTGCAGGCCGTAGCGGCGCGCGAAGTCCACCACGGAGCGCTCGTTGGTGAAGCCGTGGTGGAACTCGTCGAACTCGATGGGGCCGGGGCCGATTGACGCCAGGGTGCTGAGCCAGAACTGCGCGTTGTCCGCGCGCGCCAGCGCCTGGTTCATGGCCAGCTCCGGGGCGCCCACCACCAGCACGCGGCCCTGCCCATACGGCACCACCGCCGCCACGAACATGCCCAGCCGTTCATCCTCCAGGACGGGAACGGCCGTCTCGGGCAGCTCCAGGTAGGCCTGCACCTTCGCCTCCACGCGCTCCACGCCCAGCGTGTACGGCGTGGGCTGGGGCGGCACCAGCGTGCGCATGGGCAGGGTGGTGTCCGCCTTGAAGAGCTTCACGTTCAAGGCTTGCAGCACCGGGTTCTCCCGCGAGCCCCACGGCACGTAGACGGCGCTGCCGCCCTCTCGCACGTGCTTCAGCAGTTGCTCGGTTTCATCGTCGTCCAGCGCGGCCGCGCGGAAGGCGTTGAAGCCGGTGCGGGGGACGTGCTCGTCGGCCAGGCCAGCGTCGGGCTCGGCGGCCAGCGCCGTCTGGTCCGGGTCGTGCTCGTAGGCACCAGACACCTCCACCGCCAGCAGCACCGGCGTACCCAGTCCGGACGCGATGCGCAGGTCCGCCATGCGGCGCGTCACCGGCAGCCTGCTCTCCTGGGCCAGCAGGAACAGGGCTCGCGCGCCGTCCTCCTGCGCGCGGTACGTGGACAGCGTGTCCGCGAACGCGTTGCGCCGGGCGCCTCGGACCAGGAAGGTGGTCAGCACCGCGGTGAGCAGCAGGCCCCCCACCACCAGCAGCGGGAAACGGTCACGCACCAGCCACCTCCGGGCGAGACGGCGCGGCCAGCAGGGGCTCGGTGAGCGCGCGGAACTCGCGGTAGCCGTCCACGCTCACCGGCAGGTTGCCGTACCAGGCGAAGTCGAAGCGCCGCGTCAGCTCGCGGAAGGGAGCCTTCCATTCCGCGCGGCCCCGGAACTGATACAGGTAGTCCCAGTTGCTCAGCGTCTCGTCATAGAGGATGGCGCCGTCGCGGTGGAGCCGGGACAGCAGCGCCAGGTAGAGGCTGCGCACCGCCTCGCGGTATGCGCCCCGCGCGGCCAACTCGTCCGCCAGGTGGGCCCAGCCCTCGGGAGGACGTGACAGCGCGTGGTGGGCGTCCCCCGCCAGCGTGGATGCGTCCACCGTGGACACCTGCACGCCTTCCGCGCCCGCGCGGCGCTTGTCGCGGTTCAGCGCACGCAGCAGCACGACGCCCAGCACCGCGAGGGTGAGTGTCACCAGCACCACCACCAGCACGTTGGCCACGCTGGCGCCGGTGAGGAATGGCTGCGCCGTCTCCTGCCGCGGTTCCGCCGGCTCCCGCTCGAATAGCTTCTTCAACTGCGCCCCCAGCCAGTCGATGAATCGCTGCCACCAGCCTGGCGCCTCTCGGGGGGCCGAGGGCTCCTCGGGGGCGTCTTTCTCCGCCTTGGGCGCGGCCTCCGCGAACTCGGGCCGGGACAGAATGTCCTTCGCCCGCGCGGCGGCGGCACGCGCGTCCGCCCGGGTCTGGGCGTCCACGGTCGCGCCCACCGTGGTGAGCCCCTGCGTCAGCGTGGTACGGGCCTTGTCGCAGTCCTCCTCGTCGAAGGCCTGCCGCTCCACGCGGCGCACGAAGCGGTCCAGCTTCGCGGCTTCGCCGGGCCCCAGGGACTCCAGGGGCGCGTACAGGCCCGCGGCATCCTCCGCCGTCGAGGCCTCACACGCCTCCGCGACCTCGCCCAGCCGCCGCAGCGCCTCGGCGGGGGGCAGGGGCTTGGCTTCCTCGGTGTCCTGGGCATGGGCTGGCGCCGCCGTCAGCAGGCCCAGGCCCAGCACCACCGCCAGCATCGCCGCGCCACGCGTCGCGCCCGGCGGAGGCAGGGGGCGTCCCAAATCCCGGGATGGAAGCTGCTGGACGCTGGCCAGCAGGTCGAGCCCTTCCTGACGCACGCGCCCGTCCACCAGCAGCAGCGTGGCCGTCGCGGCGCGCACCGGCTCGAAGAGGGCGAACGTCGTCACCGCGAGGAAGATCAGCCACTGGCCGTTGTCCAGCGAGGCGTAGCGCTCCGCGAACGTCAGGTCCACGCCCACCAGCTTGCGGCCCAGGAACAGCAGGAAGTTGAAGGCGATGTGCAGGTTGAAGAAGGCCAGCACCTGCACGGACATGAGGATGCGGGTCCACAGCGCGGTGCCGCGCGCCGGGCCCAGCAGCCGTGAGCACGTGCCGTAGAGCTTCAACGGACTGCCGCGCCCCTGCATCACCGCCGCGTAGCCCACCCCGTGGGACTGCAGCAGGAGGTAGCCGAAGCCTCCCGTCACCATCACCACCAACGTGTTGAGGCCCAGCAGGTACGCCACGGCGATGAAGAGCGCGGGCATCCGGCCCAGCGCCGCCTTGAGCGAGGCCCACGCGGAAGGCTCGCCCTGGGTGCCCAGCAGCAACTCCTGTACGTAATGGCACGTCGCGCCCTGGCCCAGGCCCCGGAGGAACCACGCCAGCGTCAGCAGCAGCGAGGGCACCACGAGCGGCCAGCCCATGCGCACCGACTCCGCCAGGTACAACATGGCGGCCACCACGGCCGCGCCGCCGGGCAGGGTGAGGGCCCAGACGCCCGCGTTGCGGGTGCACAGGCGCAGCGCGGCGTCCATCAAGGCCACCGCGTTGCGCGGGCGGAATTCGAGCGCGGAGACGGCCATGGGCTAGCTCGCCGCCACTTGGGCAAGCAGGAGGATGCCGCCCCAGACGAGCGCCAGGCTCATCAGCGCCAGCACCACGTTGCCCGCAGACCATTCGCGGCGCTCACCCGGGCCCTCCAGCGCCTTGAGGCGCTGGTCCAGGCAGCTGGCGCAGCGGTTGATGCCCTCGAACTGCGTGGTGCATTCCCGGCAGATGACACGCCGGCACTCCACGCAGACGCCGAGGCCGGCGCGCTCCGGGTGGTAGTGGCAGCGGCCCGAGCCTTGAATCATGCCGCCACCTTAACGCACACCCGGGCCCGCCGTACCACTCCCGAAGCGGGGACTACAGCTCGTCGAGGAACTCGTCGTTGTACGTGTAGCGGGACAGCCGCTTCACGAGCGCCTCCATGGCCTCCACCGGCTTCACGGAGAAGAGCATCTGCCGCAGCTTCTTCACCTTCTCGTACTCGCGCAGGGTGAAGAGCTTCTCCTCCTTGCGCGTGCCGGACTGGGCGATGTTGACGGCCGGGAAGACGCGCTTCTCCGCCAGGAGCCGGTCCAGGGTGACCTCGGAGTTACCCGTTCCCTTGAACTCCTCGAAGATGACCTCGTCCATGCGGCTGCCGGTGTCGATGAGCGCCGTGCCGATGATGGTCAGCGAGCCGGCTTCCTCCGTCGCGCGGGCGGCGCCGAAGATGCGCTTGGGGCGCTCCAGGGCGCGGCTGTCCACGCCGCCGGACATGGTGCGGCCGGAGTTGTCGACCTCCTTGTTGAAGGCGCGGGCCAGACGCGTAATCGAGTCCAGGAGGATGACCACGTCCTTGCCCGACTCCACCAGCCGGCGCGCGCGCTCCAGGGCCAGCTCCGCCACCTTGAGGTGGTCCGCGGTGGGGCGGTCGGAGCTGGAGGCCAGCACCTCCGCCTTGATGCTCCGCCGCATGTCCGTCACTTCTTCCGGACGCTCGTCGATGAGCACCACCATGACGTGGCACTCCGGGTGGTTGGAGAGGATGGCCTGGGCGACGCGCTGGAGCATGATGGTCTTGCCCGTCTTCGGCGGGGCGACGATGAGCGCGCGCTGCCCCTTGCCAATGGGCGAGATGAGGTCCAGCACCCGGGTCACCATCTCCTTGTGACCGTTCTCCAGCTTGAGCCGCTCGGTGGGGTCCACCGACGTCAGGTCCGCGAAGTGCGGCAGCCGCGGCGCGCCCTCAAGCGGCCGGCCGTCCACCGTGTCCACCTTCTGGATGACGCCCTTCTGGCCCCGCATCTGCGCGAAGGCGGTGATGTACTGGCCCTGCCGCAGCCGCAGCTTCTGGACCAGGTTCTTGGGCAGCTCCGGGTCGTCCGGCGCCGCCAGCAGGTTGCGCTTGAGCTGGCGCAGGAAGGCGTTGGGGCCCTTGGCCTCCGTGTCCAGCACACCCTCCACCGGAGACAGGTTCGCCTGCTGCGAGGCCTGCTGGCCGCCGCCCCCGTGCTGCGCGTGGCGCGCGTGCTGCTGGCCCCCGCCGCCGTGCGCCGGCTGCGGTTGTGGCTGCTGTTGCTGTTGTTGCTGCGCCTGCCGCTGGCGGTGCTGCTCCAGCTCCTGCGGCGTGAGGAAGACCTGGACCTGCTGGCCGTCCGCTCCCGGCTGCATCCGGTAGGCCTGGCCGTCCGGGGTGAAGAGGACCTGCGCGCCACGGCGACGGCGCCGACGGCGGCGGCGGCGGCCGGTGGCCTGGCCGGGCTGCCCGGGGGCGCCACCCTGTGCGCCACCTGCGCCGGAATCACCGTCGTCGGGCCCCTCGTCGTCGCCCTCGTCGCCACCGTCATCGTCCGGCTCGGGCGGCGCCACGGCGCGGGCGGCGGGAACAGGGGGGGCATCACGTGGGTCGCGGTTATCGGGGTTTTCGCTCATGAAAGTTCCAGACTGTGTGCGCCCCGGGCGGCCGCTCCAGGAGGAGGGCGGGGACGCAAGGTGACTCAGGCCGTGGGACAGGAAGCGGACGCGGGGCCCTGGTGACGAGCAGGCCGAACCGCCGTTTCCTGGAGCACCCTGGCGGCCCAAAGCCGTCCGGGGTGCAGAGGTAACAGTAACAGAGGCCGGGGACGGCGCCGCCGCTTTTTTCGCGCGGTGTCGTCCGGCCGACCCCCACCTGCTGATTCAGGGCCGCCACCAGGACCTCAGCGGACGGTCAACTGGAAGGGCATCATCGCCTTCACGCCCGGCTGGAGCAACATCAGGTTTAGGCCAGCCGAGCGGGCCAGCGCCCGAAGGGACTCGGGCAGGGCGGGCTCTGGCGCGGGCAGCAGGGACATCGCCGCGCGCACCCCGGGCTCACCGCCCAGCGCGGAGAAGAAGCCCCGCGCCTCGCCCATCACCACCAGGTCCAGCTCCTCGTCCGGAGGGATTCCGGCCCGCATCCGCGCGGAGTCCACCGCTTCCAGCAGGCCGCCCAGCTTGTCCACCAGGCCGCGAGCGAGCGCGTCCTGGCCGCTCCACACCCGGCCCCGGGCGACCTCGTCCACCTTCGCCTTGTCCATCTTCCGCCGCAGCGCCACCTGGGTGATGAAGCTGTCATAGGACGCGTCTGCCCACGCCTGGGCCGCCTGCTGCTCCTCCGGCGTCCAGGGGCGCCACACGTCCAGGATGTCCGCCAGCGGCGCACGGGTCAGGCTCTCCTGGTGCACGCCCAACAGTCCGCCGAGCAGGCCCTCGACGGCGGGCTTGATGTAGAAGACGCCGATGCTGCCCGTCAGCGTGGTGGGCAGGGCGAACACCTCATGCGCGCCAATGGCGGCGTAGTAGCCGCCGGACGCAGCCATGTCCCCCATGGAGGCGATGACGGGCTTGTGCCTGGCCGCCTCCATCACGGCTTCGTACATCAGGTGGGACGCCAGCACCTCGCCGCCGCCCGAGTCCACGCGCACGACGATGGCCGCCACGCTCGGGTCCGACTGCGCCTGCTCCAGCGCGCGAATCACCGTCTCCGCGCCCGCGAGGCGGCTGAAGCCCAGCGGGTCCTCGCGGCTGCGGCCGCCGATGATGTCGCCCAGCACCGGCACCACGGCGATGCGGCGCCGGCGGGCCCAGCGGCCATCGCGTTCGTCACGCGGCGCGTAGGTGGCGCTGAAGCGTCCGCCCGGCACCAGCTCCGCCACCTTCTTGTCCAGCTCCGTCGAGGAGATGATGCCGTCCATCAACCCCAGCTCCACCGCGCTCTTCGGGTGGGGCAGGCCCAGGTCCCACAGCGCGTGCAGCCGCTCCACGGGCACCTTGCGGCCTTCCTGCACAGCCTTCTCGTAGACGGCCACCTCCGTGTCCAGGTAGGCGTTCGTGGACTCCAGGGACGCGTCGCTGGGCTCGGTGCGGGAGAGCTGCTCGGGCGCCGTCTTGAAGCGGCCCACCCGCGCCACGTCCCAGTGCACGCCCAGCTTCTCCATCGTCCCGCCGTACGTCTGGAGGTGCACGGCCAGGCCGTTGATGTAGAGAATCGATTCCTGCAGCGCGTAGATGCGGTCCGCCGCCGACGCGACGAAGTAGCCCAGGTCGTCCGTGGACAGCACCACCGCCATCACCCGCTTGCCGGACGCGCGCAGCCGCAGCAGCGCCTGACGCAGCTCCTCCGCCTTGCCCCATCCCACCCCGGGCAGGCTCTCCATCTTCAACACCACGCCGGCCAGCCGGTCGTCCTGGGTGGCCAGGTCCAGCCACCGCGTCAGCCGCAGGTATGGGTCCGCCTCGCTGACGCCCAGCCAGGAGAGGACGGGGCTGGTGCCTCCGCTCAATGCGTCATTCAAGTCCAGCAGCGTCACCACGCCGCCGCGCGGCGCGATGGAGCGGTAGGTCTCCGACGACAGGCGCACCGCCACCAGGTGGTCCAACCCCGCGTTCGTCCCGCCCGCCGCGTAGGTGAGGCCCAGGTGCGAGGTGTCCACCGTGGCCGCCACCTGGAGCGCGATGGGCACCCCGGAGGTGAAGCCGTGCGACACGCCCGCGCCCAGGCGGAGGCCCGGAATCACCTCCGCGTGGACGGTGTACGTCGCCTGGCCCTGGCGGAAGGCGCCCTCGGAGAAGAGCCAGTCCACGCCCAGCGTGTAGCGCTCATCCAGCGGGCGCACACCCAGGCCCAGGTTGTACTGCCGCTTCAGCGCCAGCGTGCCCTCCGAGGGGGCGTTGACGTCGCGCACCACCGCGCCCAGTGACAGCGCCCGCAGGGGGCGCGCCGTGAGGCCCACGTCGAAGGTGTCCAGCGCGTCGATGTCCCGGTTGGATGAACCGTAGGAGTGCCACGAACCGCCCAACTGCAGCGCGCCCGTGCCCAGGGAGAGCCCCAGCGACGTGCGGCGGTAGTCCGGCTCCGCCCGTCCGCGAATCCACTCCATGGAGCCGCCCAGGCCCAGTCCGAGCAGGCGCGTGGCCAGGAAGACGCCGTCTCCCAGGCCGTCATGCACGAGGTTGCGCTCGTGCAGGTAGAAGAGCTGACTGCCGTTGACGAAGCCCAGGCCCGCGGGGTTGAGCGACAGGGCGGTGGCTTCATCCACCAGCGCGGCGCCCGTGGGCGGCAGCGTCAGCCCCCGGGAGGGCAGGGCGGGCCGGCTGAGGACACTCGTCTGGGCGAGCGCGAGGCTGGGGAGGAGCAGGAGGGCGAGCAGGCGCATACGCCCCGGGACTCTAGGCAACAGCCGTCCCGGGACAAGCGCTCAGCGCTACCAGTCCTCGGTTCCGGACACACCGTCGAGCGGGTCGTCGCTGGGCTTGCTCTTCTTGTCCTGCGCCTTGCCACGGCCGCCCCGGTCCTCCGACGACCAGTCTTCCATGCCACCGCGGTTGTCCAGCGGGTCCCGGCTCTTGGTCACCTTCTCGCCGATGCTGTTCACCAGGTGGTTCACCACTCGCTCCATCTCCTGCTTCAGCTGGCCGAACTCGTCGCCCTGGACGGCCATGCGCCGCCCCGCCAGCCTCTGACCGGTGCGCGCGTCGTAGTAGCCCAGCGTCAGGTCGGTGCCCTCTCCATTGGCGCGAAGGGTGCCCACCATGACCCGCTCCAGCCCCAGCGACTGCGCCATGGCCGCCACGCCAGACGCCTTCTCGCCGGCGCGGTTCACCTCGCCCGCCACCCGGTCCAACTGCGCGTCGTAGGCCTTGTACGCAGAGGTAGGCACCAGCTTGGCGGTGACTTCGGCGTCGTCGGTGGCCACCTCCATGAGCTGCCCGTACTGCCGGAAGCCCGGACGCTCCAAGCGCAGCAGGTGCTTGCCAATGGGCAGCGCGGGCAGCGTCACCGGCGTGTAGCCCACGACTTCGCCGTCCACGTACACGCGCGCGCCCGCGGGCCGCGAGTTCACCGTGGCGGTGCCGCGCAGCTGGGACGTGCGGCTGGTGGCCACCTGCACGCGCAGGGCGAGGAACTCGCGCGTGAAGCGCTTGGGGGACAGCTCATGGGTGGGGGACAGCGCGATGAGGTCGATGAGCGCCAGCTTCGCCTCCTCCACCTCGCCGCGCAGGTGTAGCACGGCGGCGTACAGCGCCAGCGCGTCACACAGCGGCGAGCACCCGCGCATGGCGCCCGCGGCCCCCTGCAGCTCCTTCAAGGTGGCGCGCACCTTGCGCTCCGCCTCCTCGTAGTCCTTCTTGTCGAAGGCGGACAGGCTCTCCGAATAGCCCTTGCGCCCGCGCTCCAGCGAGGCCCGGGCCTCCGGGTCCTCCGGCATGCCGAACAGTTCCTCCGACTTGCGGACCGTCATGCCGGCGAAGTGGGTGAGGGCGTCGTTCATGTAGCCCTCCATCTGCACGCTGGATGCCTCGGAGGCCGGGTCCATGGGCACCAGGAGGGTGCTGACGCGGCGCGCCTGGGGCGGGGCCGCGAGGGCCAGCGCGGGGAGGAGGACGAGGGCGAGGGCGGCTTTCATGGGGTGACCTCTGAAACAGGCGACGCGGGAGTCGGTCCGGGCATTCAACACGCGGCTCCGCCTCAGAATCCGACGCCACCAGAAACGGGGTTGAACGGGCGGCCCTTGTCCTGGGACGTCGCCACGTAGACGGCCCCGGCCGTCACCGCCGCCGCGCCGCCGACCACCGCCCAGAACCACGGGCGCTTGATGAGGGTGGAGAACGAGTTGCCGCCCTCCGCCACGCGGGGCGCCGCGACGCCGTTGACGAAGGCGCGCACCTGGTCCGCCGCCGCGTCCGGGCCGTTCTTCTTCGCGCCCGGCGTCAGGGCAATCTCCACCCCGCGCAGCCGCGCGTTGGAGCGCAGGTCCCACGCCTGGAGTTCGGCCTTGAGGTGGCCCTTGTCCCCGCGAGCCACCGCCGCCAGCACCACGTAGCGGGCGTTGAGCCGCTCACCAATGGCGCGTGCCTCGGGCGGCGGCGTGTCGCGCTCGAAGGACTGCTCGGTGCTGGCGTGGACCGCCGCGTCACGCACGGCGGACAGGCCCGGGGTGGGCTCCAGCGTCGCCTTCACCTCGGTGCTCTTGGCGGACGCCACCTCCGTGTACTGGGCGAAGGCCGAGTAGCCGGGCAGGGACACCACCACCGGGTGCTGGCCCGCGGTCATCTCCACGCCCTTGAGCGGCGTGACGCCCAGCTCCTGGCCCCGCACGAGGACGCTGGCGCCCGCCGGCTTCGACTCCACCACCAGCGTGCCGGCCGGGCGCGCCTTCACGTCGGCGCGGGCCTGGTCGAAGGACTTCAGCACGTCCTGTCCGAAGAGGGCGGCGTCGGGAGTCGTGGACGGATCCGCCACCACCGCGCGCTTGAACGCGTCCTGGGCCCCGGTGGAGTCGCCGTTGAGCATCCGCGAGGCGCCCAGGAACAGGTAGGCCTTGGCCAGCCGCTCCGGGCTCAGCTCCGCCGGGTGCTTCGTATAGGCCTCCGCCGCCGCCAGGAACTTCGCCTCGGCGGACTCGGGATCCAGGTTGTCGTAGTCGGTGCGGCCCTGCTCGAAGAGCGTGTCCGCGCGCGTCAGCGAGGCCGGCGGGGACGGCGGGAAGGCCGCGCCCAGGTCCACCATCGCCACGCCGCTCGCCTTGAGCCGGCTCAGCAGCTCGTCCTCCAGCTTCACTGCGGCCTCCTCCGCCGCGGATGTCCGCGCCACCGCGAAGAGCGCCACCGGCCCGGAGGCCGTCACCGCCGCGCTGGCCACCGCCGGCTCACCCGAGGCACTCGGCGTCGCGGGCTTGGCCACGGCCGGAGCGTCCGGCGACACCAGCGGCGTGACGGACGTCTCCTCGTCCTCGTTCGGGGAACCGAAAACCCGGGGCTCGTCGGACTCATCGCCGTCCGCGTCGTCCGCCGGGGGCGCCTTGGTCGTCTTCACCGGCTGGGAGGTGGCGGGGGGCTTCTTGCTGGACTGCTTCTTCCGCGTGGACTGCCCATAGGCGGGAGAGGTGGCCAGCATGAACGCGAGGAGCAGGGAGGTTCGGCGGAACGTAGTCACGGCGCGGATGCTAGCCGAGCCAGGGCTCCGTCTCAAAAGCCCTGCTGCACGCGGGCCCCTCCGGGGGGGAGGGACCCGCGACGGTGATTCCGCCCTGACTAAACGTCCAGGTCCTGGACCTCGCTGGCACGCTCCATGATGAACCTGAAGCGGGCGCTGACGTCCTTGCCCATCAAGTCATTGATGAGCCGGTCCGTCTCCAGCGGCTTGTCAATGGTGACGCGCAGGCTCATGCGATGCTTGGGGTCGAGCGTCGTCTCCTTCAGCTCGTCGGGCGTCATCTCACCCAGACCCTTGAAGCGCATGATGTTGGGCTTGGCGTTGCCCTTCGTCTTCTCCTTGATGATGCGGTCGCGGTCCGGCTCATCCAGCGCCCAGTACGTCTCCTTGCCGATGTCCACGCGGTACAGCGGCGGCTGGGCGATGTGGATGGCGCCGCTCTCGATGAGCGGACGCAGGTGCCGGTAGAAGAAGGTGAGCAGCAGCGTGGCGATGTGGTGGCCGTCGCTGTCGGCGTCCATCAGCAGGAAGACGCGGCCGTAGCGCAGCTTGCTGATGTCGAAGTCGGAGCCGATGCCGCAGCCCAGCGCGGACACGATGTCCTGGAGCTCCTTGTTCGTCGTCACCTTGTCGGTGGACGCCTGCTCCGCGTTGAGCACCTTGCCGCGCAGCGGGAGGATGGCCTGGGTGCGCCGGTCCCGACCCTGCTTGGCGGAGCCGCCTGCGGAGTCACCCTCCACGATGAACAGCTCGCTCATGCCCGGGTCCGTGGACGAGCAGTCCGCCAGCTTGCCCGGCAGGTTGAGCCGGTGGCTGACCGCCGTCTTGCGGCTCACCGCCTGTGACGCGGCCCGGCTGGCCTCGCGCGCGCGGGCGGCCAGGACGATGCGCGCCACCACGGACTCCGCGATGGACTTGTTGTCGTTGAGCCACTTCTCCAGCGCCGGACGCAGCACGCCGTCCACCTGGCCACTGACTTCGGGGTTGTTGAGCCGCCCCTTCGTCTGGCCCTGGAACTGCGGCTCCACCACGTAGGTGGACAGGATGGCGGTGATGCCCTCGCGGATGTCCTCCGCGGTGAGCGTCACGCCCTTGGGCGCGATGCCGTGTGTCTCGATGTAGTTGCGCACCGCCTTCACCACCGCGCTGCGCAGGCCCGCCTCGTGCGTGCCGCCCAGCGGGGTGGGGATGCCGTTGACGTACGAGCGGATGTGCTCGTCGGTGGCCTCCGTCCACGCCAGCGAGGCCTCCAGCCGCACTCCGTTGTCGCGCGAGTGGTAGAAGGCCGCGCTGCCGGCGGGCACCAGCGGCTTGTTCCGCTCGGTCACCACCTTGGTGAGGTACTCCGCGATGCCACCGTCGTGCTTGTACGTCACCGACGTGTGGGGGCTGGACGTCTCGTCCTTCCAGACGACCGTCATGCCCTTGTGCAGGTAGCTCTTGGCCTCCAGCCGGTCGCGCACCAGCTCCGCGTCGAACTTCAGCTTCTCGCCGAAGATCTCCGGGTCCGGCTCGAAGGTGACGGCCGTGCCGGTGCCTCGCGTCGCGCCCTCCACCTTCAGCGTGCTGGTGGCCCTGCCCCGCGCGTACGACTGGACGTGCTTCTTGCCGTCGCGCTTGATCTCCACGACGAGCTTGCGCGCCAGCGCGTTCACCACCGAGCTGCCCACGCCGTGCAGACCGCCCGAGTGGATGTAGTTGCCCTGCTCGAACTTGCCGCCCGCGTGAAGCGTCGTGAGGATGACCTCCACGGCCGGCTTCTTGTGCTTGGGCATGATGTCCACGGGGATGCCTCGCCCGTTGTCCACCACCGTGACGCTGCGGCTGTCCTTGTGGAGCGTCACCTCCACGGTGGTGGCGAAGCCGTTGATGACCTCGTCCACCGAGTTGTCGAGGATCTCCCACAGCAAGTGGTGATACCCCGTGCTGTCGGTGCCGCCGATGTACATGGCCGGGCGCTTGCGCACCGGCTCCAGGCCTTCCAGGACCTGGATGTCCGCGCCTGTGTAGGTTTCCTTCTTCGTTGCCATGGCGTCCTCTGCCTAGTCCTTCTTCTCGGGCAACGGGATGAAGGTGACGGGGCGTGCCACCTCCTTCACGGCGTCGCGCTTCGACATCTCGTGGCCCTTGCCGCCGCGGCCCGTCAACCCGTACTTCGCCGGGGACAGGTGCAGCTTGCGGCCCTTCTGCGTCTCGAACTCCAGCTTCGCGTCCTTCTGGGCGGGCGACACGGCGAGGAAGTCCACCACCCGGTCATTGTCGTCCACCTTGATGACGGTGACGCCCTTGCCCGGGCCAGCCAGCTCGTTGACCTCCGCCACCTTGCACACCAGGGCGCTGGTCTTCTCCGTCAGCACCGCCAGCAGGTCTTTGTCCGTCACCGGCTGCACGCCAATGATTTCGTCGCCCTCGCCCGTCTTCGCGTAGCGGCGGCCGGCGCGCGTGGAGACCTCCAGGTGCGGCTCCAGCAGGAAGCGCATGCCCATGCCCTGCTTCGTCACGCCCACCAGCTTCTGCGGGCGCGGCAGCCGCGCGTCCAGCGACAGGGCGGACACCACGCGCTCGCCGTCGTCGAACTTGAAGAACTTCTGCACCGGCTCGCCGTAGCCCGTGGAGGCGGGCACGTCGTTGAAGCGGGTGACGTACGCGGTGCCGAAGTTGCTGAACAGCACCAGGTTCGCCTTCAGGCTGCCGGCCAGCACCGCCATCACCGCGTCGCCTTCACGCAGGCGGGTGGTGGACGGGTCCTTCACCTCGCGCACGCGCTTGACCCAGCCGTCGCGGGTGATGACCACGTGCGCGTCCTCGTCCGCGATGAACGCCTCGGCGCTGAACTCCATCTCCTCGGAGCCCGCGCCGCCAATCCGCGTGCGACGCTTGTCGTTGTAGCGGGCCTTCATTTCGCCCAGCTCGTCCCGGACGGTGCCCCACACCTTGTTCTTGTCCTTGAGGATGCCCTGGATGCGCTTGATTTCGGCGCGCTTCTCCTTGAGCTCCTTCTCCACGACGAGAATCTCCAGGCGGGCCAGCTTGTAGAGCTTCATCTCCAGGATGGCGTCCACCTGGGCTTCATCCAGCTTGAAGCGGGCGATGAGCTTCTTCGCGGCGTCCTGCTTTCCTTCCGACGCGCGGATGATTTTGATCATCTCGTCGAGCGCGTCGTAGACCTTCTCGAAACCCTCCAGGATGTGGACGCGCCGCAGCAGCTCGCCCAGCTCGTGCTCGAAGCGCTTCGTCACCACGTCGAAGCGGAAGGTGAGGAAGTACCAGAGGATGTCCTTGAGGTTGAGCCGCTCGGGCGTGCTCAACTCGGGCTTGTCCTTGATGGGTACCAGGCAGGTGAGGTTGACGCCGAAGTTCGTCTGCAGTGGCGTCTGCTTGTACAGGTACGCCATCACCAGCTCGGGGTTGGCGTCCTTCTTCAGCTCCAGGACGATGCGCACGTCCTTGGTGGATTCGTCGCGCACGTCGGTGATGAGCGGCAGCTTCCGCTCGCGCACCAGGTCGCCGAACTTGGCCACCAGCGTGGACTTGTTCACCGTGTAGGGGATGGAGGTGATGACAATCTGCTGGCCGCCTCGCTTGAGGTCCTCCAGCTTGTACTCACCGCGGATGCGGATGCTCCCCTGGCCCGACTCGTAGATGTCGCGCAGTTCCTTCTTGTCGTTGAGGATCTGCCCGCCGGTGGGGAAGTCCGGACCCTTCACCCACTTGAGCAGGTCCTTCGTCAGGAGCTGCGGGTTCTCGATGAGCGCCACCAGCGCGTCCACCAGCTCGCCCAGGTGGTGCGGCGGGATGTTGGTAGCCATGCCCACGGCGATGCCCGTGGTGCCGTTCATCAGCAGCTGCGGCACCCGCGCGGGGATGACCACCGGCTCCTGCAGCGTGCCGTCGTAGGTCGGCCGGAAGGCCACCGTCTTCTTGCCCAGCTCCGTCAGGAGCTCGCTGGACAGCATCGCCAGACGGCACTCGGTGTAGCGCATGGCCGCCGCGCCGTCGCCGTCGAGCGAGCCGAAGTTGCCGTGGCCGTCCACCAGCGGGTAGCGCAGCGAGAAGTCCTGCGCCATGCGCACCAGCGCCTCGTAGATGGAGGCGTCACCGTGCGGGTGGTACTGACCCATGACACTGCCGACCACCTTGGCGGACTTCTGGTACTTGGCTTCGTGCGTCAGCCGGTGGTCGTGGTACATGCCGAACAGGATGCGGCGCTGCACCGGCTTGAGGCCGTCACGCACGTCCGGCAGGGCGCGCGAGGTGATGACCGACAGGGCGTAGTTGATGTACCGGCGGCGTGCCTCGTCCGCGAGCGAAGCCGGCACGGACCCGTCGCCGTTGCCACCCGCGGCGCCGCCACTCCCGCCACCGCCGCCTCCCCCGGCCCCCTGCTTCTTTCGCGATTTCGATTCGGCTTCTGCGAGCATGGTCGTCAATCCACAGGTGAGAACGCCCCGCACCCCGAACGCGGCGCGCGACCCGCGCACTCCTCACGTTGGAGGGGCAGAGGTATGTAACAGGGCGCCGGGACTACCATGCCACCCTGACATTGGGAACGAATTCGGGGGGTTGCGCACTCTCCAACAGTGCCTACCTATACGTCTGTCCAGTCCTATTTGCCAGCAGAACCCCACTCCAACCCCGCGGAATTCCGAGGTCGGAGGCCTCCTGGCTGGGGCATGGGGCGGGACGGTGGGTGCGGGTGGGACAGGACGGCTCGTCCCCCCTGGCTGCAGGCGGACGCCCTAGGGGGTCGCGTCGCGGGCCTTCCCCCACGAACCGTCCTTGAAGATGCGCACGCCCTTGCCGCTCCCGCTGCCAATCATCCCGGGAATGGTGGCCTGGAGCGGCTTGGCGCCGGGCGGCTGGTAGACGACGCGGGCCTTGCGAGCGGAGGGCAGGGCGGCGCTGGTGGCGTCCACCAGCAGGTAGATGGTTTCGCCGTCCACGTGGAGCCGCTCGGGGTCCTGGCGGTGGTTGAACTCGGCCAGCAGCTCGCCGTCATCCACGGAGGAGGCCTCGCTGCCGAGCAGGCGGACCTTCACCCGCAGCCAGCTCACGGGCGGGGCGCCTTCCTGCTTCGCGTAGTCGCGCACGCCCTGGATGACGACGGCGACGTCGGCGCCGTTGCCGGGCGCGTTCTTCGTCGCGAGGCGCAGGCCCGTCTGCTTGCTGTTGTCGGTGTCGAGCAGCAGCGTGGCGTTGGCGCAGCGGCTCTTGCACTCGTCGCCCCACGGCACCTTGTCGAAGCGCAGGCGCATGGCGAAGTCACTGCCTTGGGGGCCAATGACGGCGTTGACGATGACGGGGCGCTCCCCATCCGGAGGCGCGGCATAGCGGAAGGTGGCGCGCTCCTTGGCGGCGAAGGCGGTGCCGGCGAGCAGGGTGCAAAGGAGCAGTGGGCGCTTCACGTGGAGACCTCCCAGGGGCAAAAAGGGCCTATTCAAGAGGGAAGGGGCCCACCGCATCAAGTCCCGGGCGTTAGAGTGAGGCTTCCGACGAGGAGGATTTCGCGATGCGTGAACCGTACGTGCGGCAGCTCAAGCTCGGGCCCATGGACAACTTCGTCTACCTGGTGGGCCCCCGGCACTCGGACGAAGTGGTGGTGGTGGACCCCGCGTGGGACGTGGAGGCCATCGAGCAGGCGGTGAAACAGGACGGCAAGCGCGTGGTGGGCGCGTTCGTCTCGCACTGCCACTTCGACCACATCAACGGGCTGCCGGACCTGCTGTCGAAGTGGGACGTGCCGGTGTTCGCGCAGCGTGAAGAGGTCCAGTTCTCCCCGGAGCTGCGCGAGCTGGGCGGCGCGCTGCGGCCCCTGGGGCCGGGGGATGACGTGCGCGTTGGGACTGAGACGTTCCAGGCACTGCATACGCCGGGGCACACGCCGGGCTCGCATTGCCTGCTGGCCGGTGACGCGCTCGTGTCCGGGGACACCGTGTTCATCAACGGCTGCGGCCGGTGTGACATGAGCGGGGGCAACCCGGAGGCGATGTACCGCTCCCTGTCGCAGGTGCTGGCGAAGGTGCCCGACAGCGCGAAGCTGTATCCGGGCCACGACTACGCGGACGTGCCGGTGACGTCCATGGAGACGGTGCGGCAGAAGAACCCGTACTTCGCCTTCGACAATGTGGACGCCTTCGTCGCGTTCCGCATGCGGCCTCGCAAGTAGCGGTCCTCGCCGCTGGTGTCTGGCGGCCAACGGGGCCTCACACCGAGGACACGTTTACCCTGAGTGCGTGCCTGTCTATTGAATCGCGCCCGGCAGGAGAGGGGTTTTCGCCTGCCGTTTTTCCTCGCAGTCCAGGCGTCGAGTCAGGAGCGTTCTCATGTTTCAGGAGCAGCTTTCTCCCCAGTCGCAGCAGATGTTCGGTGAGTCGCTGAAGGAGCGGGTCGTCGAAGCCGTTCGCGAGCAGATTGTCTCCGCGATTGAGGATCGGCTCGGCCGCGAGGTGCGTGAGCGCGTGGGGGAGGCCATCCGCCACGCGATGTCCGAGCGCGGCGGGATGCCGCAGGGGTTCGGGATGATGCCCCAGGGCTACGGCATGCCGGAGCCGGAGCGCATCGCGGACGCGCTTTGTTCCCGCCTGGCGGAGACGCTGCGCGAGCGCATCGCCTCCGTGGTGCACGAGCGCATCCGCGACGGCATCCGCGAGCGGCTGGCCGAGTGCGTGCGCGCGGCGCTGATTGAGCAGTGGCAGATGTCCTCCCACGGCTTCGGCGCCCCGGATGCCGAGCGGCTGGCGGAGGCGGTGCGCACGCGGCTGATGGAGGCCCTGCGCGAGCGCATCAACACCGCCGCGCATGACGGCGTGCGCGAGGCCCTGCGCGAGCGGCTGGCGGACACGCTGCGCTCGGTGATGTCGGAGCGCATGCCCGGCTTCAGCCCCCACGACGCGGAGCGGATGGCGGACGCCATTCGCGGGCGCCTGGCCGACGCCCTCCACGAGGGACTGGTGTACAGCCTGCGGGAGCGCGTGCGCGAGGCCCTGCGCGAGCGCCTGGCCGACGGGCTCCGCGGCTTCGTGACGCGCCAGTGGGGCGGCATGGCGGCCGGCTCGTTCGACCCCGATCGCATCGCGATGGCCCTCCAGGACCGGCTGTCCGAGGGGCTCCGTGAGCGCATCAACTCGGCGGTTCGCGAGCGCGTCCGCGAGGTGCTGCGGGAGCGCATGGGCGAGATGCTGCGCGGCGCCATGGCGCGTCACCGGGGCATGATGATGGGGCAGGGCGGGATGATGCCGCAGGGCATGATGATGGGGCAGGGGATGCAGGACGTGGAGCGCCTGGCGGACGCCATCCGCACGCGGCTGGCGGACTCCCTGCGTGAGCGGCTCGTCAGCAGCATGCGCTCGGAGCTGGAATCGGCGCTGCGCTCGCAGCTCCCCGACGCCGTCCGGTCGGCGCTCGGTGAGGCGATGCGCGCCGGTCCGTCCATGATGCCGACGCAGCACAGCGGCGGCGGCGCCGTCGACCCCGAGCGCATCGCGAGCGCGGTGCGTGAGAGCGTGAGCGCCGACGTCCGTGAGCGCGTGGGCGAGATGGTCCGCGAGCGCGTGTCCGAGGTCGTCCGCAACGAGCTGTCCAACGGCGTGCACGCCCCGCAGGCGTGATGCGCCGTCTCCTCGGAGGCGCGGTGGTGAGGTCCGCTGCCCGCCTCCGGGGAGGCATTCCCCCTCCGGCGGGGGACGGTGCTCAGCTGTGAGCTCAGTCCTCCCAGGGATGGGCCTTACGCCAGCGCGCGAAGACGGCCTTGACCTCTTCGGGCGAGGCCGAGATGTACTGGGGCCACAGTGCCCATTTCTTGTGCGGATAGCCGAGCAGGTTGTTCAGCGTGCTGTTGATGGCGTACTTCTGTTTCGCTAGGTCGTCGCACGCGGGCCAGGACGCCAGGATGGCGGCGACCTCCGCTCTGTCGAGTCCGAACACGGAGGGGAACGCCCTTTCGGAGAAGAACGGGCCTTCGACCGCTGCACGAAGACACTCCTCGATGATCTTCTCGTCGCGCGTCATACCGCGCAGTCTATCTGCGCGGCGAGGAGGCGGGTACGCTCAGGGCGACCAGTACATCGGCCCGCCGTTCCAGGTGGTTGTGATCTCCATCTGCGGTGTCGCGTTCCATGGCGAAGGCGTGGTGAAGCCGAGTCCGACGCCCGCTGGCTGGTCCGTGCAACCGGACGTCATCAGGGCACCGGCCATCAGGACGGCCCAGGACAGCGAGCGGGGGGATGCGTGTCGACGCAGACGCATGTGGGGTTCTCCTCGAAGGTGGCGCATCAGGGCGCCGTAGCGGACTTGGACGTTTCGAAGGGGTAGCGCTGGAGCGCGAGCACCGCGCCGCTCGGGTCGGCGATGAGCGCGAGCGAGCCGCCACGCGCGTCCGGGCGCGGGGCCATCAACACTCGGCCACCCAGGGCCTGGGCCCGCGAAGCGAGCGCCGCGGGGTCCTTCACGCGGATATAGGTGAGCCAGTTGGGGCGCGCGCCTTTCACCGGGTTGGCCAGTACGCCGCCTCGGGGATGCTGTCCCTGCGCGAGGACGTAGTGCGGCCCGCCGCCGAGTGGACGCTCACGGACCTCGTAGCCCAGGAGTTCCTTGTAGAAGTCCGCCGCGGCGACGGGGTCCTGGGCCAGGTACTCCATCCACAAGAACTGGCCCTCATCAGGCACGCCCGTGTCGGCCGGGTCTCCGGGCTGGGATCGCACGAAGCCCACCGCCGCGCCCTGCGGGTCGGCGACCACCGCGGCTCTGCCGATGTTCCGCACATCGATGGGCCCGTCGAGCGCCTTGCCGCCGCGAGCACTCACTTCGGTAACGGCGCGGTCCACGTCGGGCACGGAGAGGTAGCCCAACCACAGCGCGCCTTCGCGTTTCTCGGCCGCGTTCGCAGGATGGACGATGCCGCCAATCCAGCGTCCCTGGGCGCGGATGAGGGAGTAGGGGCGGCGGCCTCCTCGGATGTCCACGAACTCCCAGCCGAACAGGTCGCGATAGAAGCGCTTCGCGGCTGCGGGGTTGTCGGTGACGAGGTCGTGCCAGACGAACTTGCCGTAGAGTGGCGTGGGCGACAGGGGGATTCCCTCGCGGGCCGCGCTGTTGGGCGTGGACGCGCACCCGGTCTGGGTGGCGACCGCGCCTCCCACGGCGCACACGCTGGTCAGCAGGAGTCCGCCGCGAATCCACGCGCGCCACGTGCCAGGAAGTTTCATCGTCTCTCCTCGTGCCGCGTCCGGAGCCGCTCGCGGGCTGGATGGCCGGCGGGCTCGGAGGTGCACGGGACAGGACGGGCCGGAGGCTTCGATATGAGGCGGCGGCCTTCAGTCGACAACCCACGGGGTGCGTCCGGGCGACTCTCGGTGAGGTCATTGTGCCCCGCGCGACGTCAGTCAGCCCCCGCGCGCTACACCCGCCGCGCCCGCGCTGTGACGGAGGGCATCTGAACGGCGGCGGACTCCAGCGTCATCAGCGCGTAGGAATCTCGCGAAAGGCCATTCCTTCCAGGCCGAGCTGGCGCACTGTCTCCATGAACCGTTCGGTGCAAACGATGACGGTGGCGTAGTCGCCTACACGGAAGACATCGCGATCGATGGGCAGGGATGCTGCGTCGAGAAGGGGCGCGTCCGGCAGTCGAAGCGCGACCCGGCCACAGGCGTCGCATGGCGGAGCGAGGTCCGAGGGAAGGCAGTCCATATGGAGCCGGCCGCGCGGCTCGATTTGGAGCTCCAGCAACTCCGGCGGCTCCTTCTGGCGGAACCTCAATTCCGTTTTACAGCCGAGCAGTCCCCTGACGCCTTCGGTTTGGAGGCGCTCAAGAGCATCTCGCCGCACGACCCACAGAATGTCCCCCTGTGACGTCAGCGGGCCGAACCTCCCAGCGGCTGTGCCTTCAAGAGGCCCCAGGTGCGTGCCCGGCGGAAGTGGCACGCCGGGGGGGACATAGGGGCGAACCAGCTCTCGCAGTTGCGCGAGTTCCGAAACGGGAACAGGCCAGGGGCGCACGAAGCGTGACCGCTCGGGCACGTGAGACAGGTCCACCCCTGGGTACTGGTGCCCGGCCCCGCCCCACGTCACTCCACAGGCATCGCACTTCACGCCGGGCAGGCGCCACTTGTGTGTGGCATCGAAGCTGCCGTTGAAGGGCGGCGTCCGCTCCTCGCGTATCCAGAAGAACCGCATCATGCACTCAATCTCTCAAGTCCCTGGCTTGGAATGGTAGGCGCGAATGGGCCCGCCCATGAGCTGGAAGCGGTAGAAGAGTTCGCCCGCGTGCTTGAAGATTTCCTCGGGGCTTGCGTTCTCGTTGCGGAGTCTGAACTCGCGCCAGGCTTGGTTCCATGCACCGCCGCTGTTGCCCCCTTTTGTGAATGCGCTGATGAAGGTCCCGGGGAATCGGAAGTGTGTAGTCGTGAATCCTGAGCCCTCTATCCCTGAACCACTCCGCCAGGTCTCTGGCCTGGGGGAAGATGTGGTGCTTCTCCCACCGTCCGGGGGTGAGCCAACGTGAAGGTGGCACCACCCAACCGGCAGCGCCGTTCCAGTTGGGGAACACCATGACAGCGCCCCGCGGGAGGTTCTGGCCTCCTCCCCAATTCCTCCGGGGACCGCGCCCTGGCGCAGCCGCAGCCGCGGGAGGGCGCGCAGGCGGGAACCGCGCCAGCTCTACCGCTCCGGGCACGTCTTCGCAGCGATAGAGTCCGCACGCGTCGCCATGGCAAAGGAGTGAGCTGCAAGGGGCATCATCAGCGGCGGCGCACGTCTCCTCCGCGGTCTCCCAGTCCTGGGACGCGGGCATCCTCGCGGCGTTGGAGCACCCCAGAAAAGACAGCGCGAGCACCGAGAATGCAGAGACCAGAAACGTCCGCATCATCGGAGAGGTCTATCGCGTGTCAGGCTGGGGCCGCGGGAGGCGCTACACCCGCCGCGCCCGCGCCGTGACGGAGGGCATCTGGAGCCCCTTGGGCCTGGCGTGCAGGGACGTGTACGCCGCCACCGCCAGCAGGCCGATGGCGAGCAGCGACCACAGCGCCGCCCACACCACCGCGGGCACGTAGGTGAGGTCCGCCAGGAGCGCCGCGTCACTCTGCGAGCGCACCGCGCTGTTCCACAAATCGGAGCGCAAATCGAACAGCGCATACAGCGCCGTGAAGGCAGCGATGAACAGGTTCAGCGCGTCCACCACCCCATCCGGCAGGAACTTCGCGCCCAGGGCCAGCACCACGGCCGTGCCCAGGCAGAAGAATAGGGTGAAGCTGTCCCCCGCGTACACCACGCCCATGACGGTGAGCCACACGCTGGCCGTGCCCAGCACCCAGCGGCGGAGCCGGAAGCGGAAGGTGGCCAGCATCAGCCCCGCGCCCGCCACCGCGCTGCCCAGGTACCCCCCGGAGTAGACGGCCACCTTGGCGAACAGCCCGGGAGGCAGGCGGGACAGGCAGGAGCCCGACTCGTTGGCCGCCAGGTGGATGCGGTCCACGGAGCCGCCCACCAGCAGCGTCGCCAGGGCGTGCCCGCTCTCGTGCATCATCACCACCAGCACCTTCATGGGCCACAGGGCGGGCGAATCCCAGAAATACCAGCCCACCCCCAGCATGAGGGCGAGCAAGGCCAACCGGCCCAAATCGAGCTGTGCACCGCTGGCGGTCCGCATCGGTTGCTCCCCTCCTGGGACACTCCAACACTTAATCCGGGTTCGTCTTCCACGAAAAAGCCCGGCCTCCAGGCCGCGAAGCGTCACGGCGAAGGGATTCGCTTGCGGGCGCCGGACGGAGTAGGGAGGGGACACCATGAAGAAGACGCTCCTCCTCCTGTCGCTCGTGGCTGCCCCCGCTCTGGCCGGGGAAGGCAAGTGGACTCCCCAGCAGGTCCTGGAGCTGGACCCGGCGTGGCTACGCGCCCAGGGCCTCCAGGTCTCTCCCAAGAAGCTCTGGGATCCGAAGCGTGGCACCGGCCTGCTCGCGGGCGCGGTCAACGTCGGCGGGTGCTCGGGCGCGTTCATCGCCGCCTCGGGTCTGGTCATCACCAACCACCACTGTGCCTTCGGCGTCATCCAGGAGCACAGCACGCCGCAGCGCGACCTCATCACCCAGGGCTTCCTCGCCTCCAAGCGCGAGGACGAACTGCCCGGCAAGGGCTCCCGCGTCCAGGTCCCGCGCAGCTTCACCGACGTGACGAAGACGGTGCTCGCCGCGGTGCCCGCGGACGCGGATGACATCACGCGCTACAAGGCCATCGAGCGGAAGCAGAAGGAGCTGGTCGCCGAGTGCGAGAAGCGTCCCGCCACCCGCTGCCAGGTGGCCACCTTCGATGGCGGCGTCAACTACACGCTGGTGGACGCGGTGGAGCTCACGGACGTGCGGCTCGTCTACGCGCCGCCGCGCGCGGTGGGCGAGTACGGCGGCGAGGAGGACAACTGGATGTGGCCGCGCCACACCGGTGACTTCGCCATCCTCCGCGCGTACACCGCGCCGGACGGCACCTCCGCGCCGTACAGCGACAAGAACGTCCCCTACAAGGCGGAGTTCTTCTTCCCGCTGGCCACCCAGGGCGTGAAGCCCAACGACTTCGTCATGGTGCTGGGCTACCCGGGCATGACGTACCGCGCGCTGCTCGCGGAGGAGATGGCCGAGCGCCAGTCCCGCCTCTACCCGCGCATGCGCGACGTGTTCGGCGAGGCCATCCGCATCCTCGAGGCGGAAGGGGAGAAGGACCCCGCGGGCAAGATTGCCGTCGCCTCGCAGCTCAAGGGCCTGCACAACGTCTACAAGAACTCGGGCGGTCAGCTCGCCGGCCTGAAGCGCGGCCACATCGTGGAGAAGCAGCGCGAGGCGGAGGCCGCCGTCGCGGTGTGGGCGAAGAAGGCGGGCGCGAAGTGGCAGCCGGCGCTGGACGCTCGGGCCGCGCTGCTCGTCGAGCAGTCCGCCATCGCGAAGTCCTTCGACCGTGAGTTCCTCCTGGCCGCATCGTCGCGCCTCGCGAGGGGCCCGGCCCTGGCGGTGACGGTGTCGCGGCTGGCCGCGGAGCGCGCGAAGCCGGACCTGGAGCGCCGCCCGGAGTACATGGAGCGCGAGCACGTCCGCATCAAGGACCGACTGGAGCGCGACCAGAAGAACCTGTTCCTCCCCGCCGAGCGCCAGCTGCTGCTGGCCTTCGTGCGCCGCGCGCAGGCGCTGGGCGCCGACGAGCGCATCGCCGCGGTGGACAAGCACTTCGGCAAGACGTTCTCGGAGAAGGACGTCCTGGCGAAGATTGACGCCATGTACGCGGGCACCCAGGTGCTGACGCTGGACCAGCGCCTGAAGATGGCCACCGAGTCGGTAGGCCAGCTCGAGGCGCGCAAGGACGCGCTGCTCGCGTTCGGTCTGGACCTGGCGAAGGAGCAGGCCGCGCTCGACGAGGTGAAGGACAAGCGTCAGGGCGCCGCGCTGCGGCTGCGGCCGGAGTGGCGCAAGGCGGTGCTGGCGCACGCGGGCAAGCCGGTGGCCCCCGACGCCAACAGCACGCTGCGCGTCAGCTTCGCCAAGGTGCAGGGCTACGCGCCGCGGGACGGCGCCATCTACACGCCGCAGACGACGCTGTCGGGCATGCTGGCCAAGCACACCGGCGAGGAGCCCTTCGACGTCCCGGAGAAGGTCTCCAAGGTCGCCGAGGCGAAGCGCTTTGGCGCGTGGCAGGACAAGAAGCTGAAGGACATCCCGGTGAACTTCCTGTCGGACGCGGACACCACCGGCGGCAACTCCGGCAGCCCCACCGTCAACGGCAAGGGCCAACTGGTGGGCGTCAACTTCGACCGCGTCTGGGAGAACGTGGCCAACGACTTCGGCTACAACCCGGACGTGGCTCGCAACGTCAACGTGGACGTGCGCTACATCCTCTGGATGCTGGACCAGGTGGAGGACGCGGACGCGCTGCTGCGCGAGCTGGGCGTGCGCAAGGGCCCGCCGGTGGCGGGGGAGACGCGCTGATGTCGGACGCGGGGGACGGCTCGCTTCCTTTTCCGGTCTTCAAGCCGGAAGAGCGCGTGTGTGGCAATTGCAAGCTGTTCAGCCCGCAGTCGGTGGATGAGCGCCGGGGCTGGGTGGGCACATGCCGGCTGCACTCGTGGCGGGGCAACTTTCCCCCGTCCGCGCCCATTTGCGACAAGTACACGCCTCGGGGAAGCGCGGCCCCCTTGGCGGTTGCACCCGCGCGCGAGCGGACCGCGCGCAGCGTGGCGCCGGTGGTGGTGCGGCGCCGCGCGGACCCCAACGACGTGGTGGACCTGGAAGGGTTGAGCATGACGCGTGAAGAGCTGATGGACATCTTCCGGGAGGCGTCCGGGTTGCTGGACGCGCCGCCCCTGGCCAACAAGTGGGAGGGCGGCACGATGCGGCTGGTGCCCGCCAACACCGAGCTGCAGCCCAAGGACCTGCCCATCGACAACCTGTTCCACAAGGTCGTCATGGTGCGCGACAGGCTCCGGGTGCTGGAGCAGAAGCTCAACGCGCACCCGAAGCTGTCGGACGCGGAGAAGGTGGAGATGCAGAGCTACATCACCCGCGTCTATGGCTCGCTCACCAGCTTCAACGTCCTCTTCAAGGAGAAGGCGGACCAGTTCGTCGGCTCGAAGAGCGAGGACTGAGCCCGTCCCCGCTCAGGGCTGCTGGCCACGCTCTTCCATCAGGGAGAGCGTGCGCTGGCGGGCGCGGTGGAGCGTGCTCTTCACCGTGCCTTCGGGGATGCGCAGCAGCCGGGCAATTTCCGGGTAGCTCAGGCCGCGCACCTCGCGCAGGTAGAGGACCTGGCGCTGCTGCTCGTTGATGTCCTCCATCGCCTCACCGAAGTGGCGCTCCATCTCCGCGCCCACGGCGAGGGCTTCGGGGGACAGGGGCTCCTGGACGTCGTGGCTCAGCCTGTCTCGGCGCTTGCGCGCCCGCAGCCAGTTGATGCTGCTGTTCACCATGACCCGGTGCAGCCAGGTGCTCCACGCCGCGCGGCCGCCGTAGCCAGGCGCTCGGCGGGCAAGCCGGGCGAAGACGTCCTGCACCACGTCTTCCGCGTCGGCGGTATCACCGACGATGCGTCGGGCAATGGCCAACGCGCGAGGACGGTGCTCGGTATACAACTCGGACAGCGGCGGAAGCGCGCATGCGTGCATGACGGGTGCTCTCCTGACACGCCGGGGTGGACGTACAGGACATGGAACGAATGAGCCGCCAGAAGGGTCTATCGCCCTTCAGGGCCATGCACCGTGGGACACATTCTTCCGGGGCGGGGGCGTCCTTCCTCTGACACCCCCACCTCCCTGGAAGACAGCCTCTACTCCTGCTCGTCCTGCTTCGTGAGGCCCCAGTCCTTCAGCCGCTTGAAGAGGGTGGAGCGGGCCACGCCCAGCTCGCGGGCCACGCGCTCGCGGTTGTTGTTGTACCGCCGCAGCGCCGCCTCGACGATTTGACGCTCCAGCTTCTCCAGCATCTGCTCCAGCGTCATCCCTGGCGGCAGCTCCGGCACGGCGATGCCCGTCTCGCGGTTCAGCTCCTGGTCGAAGGAGATGTCCCCCGCGTCGATGAGGGGCCCCTTGCGCAGCAGCAGCGCGCGGTGCACCACGTTGCGCAGCTCGCGGATGTTGCCCGGCCACGCGTGGTGCTGGAGCCGCTCCAGGGCCGCGGGCGTGAAGCGCACGGACTGGCCACGCGGGGCGTAGGTGCGCACGAAGTGTTCGGCCAGCGAGCCCAGGTCCGCCTTGCGGCTGCGCAGTGGCGGCAGGTGCAGGGGGATGACACAGAGCCGGTAGTACAGGTCCTCGCGGAAGCGGCCCTCGCGCGCCGCCGCCAGCAAGTCTTTGTTGGTGGCCGCCACCACGCGCACGTCCACCGTCTGCGGGCGGCTGGCGCCCACGCGCTTGATTTCGCCACCTTCCAGCGCGCGCAGCAGCTTGGCCTGCAGGTCGAGCGGCAGCTCGCCAATCTCGTCCAGGAAGAGGGTGCCTCCGTCGGCCTCCTCGAAGGCGCCCTTGCGCGCGCCCATGGCGCCGGTGAAGGAGCCCTTCTCATGGCCGAAGAGCTCGCTTTCGATGAGCTCCTTGGAGATGGCCGCGCAGTTGACGGGCACCAGCGGCCGATTCGCCCGCTGCGAGCAGGCGTGGATGGCGCGGGCCACCAGCTCCTTGCCGGTGCCGGACTCGCCCAGAATCGTCACCGCCGCGGAGGACGGGGCCACCCGCTCAATCAACTCCGAGAGCTGCCGCACCGACGGGTCACCGCCAATGATGCCGTGGAAGGACGTGGGCTCCTTGCGCGTGGTGGGCGCGGCGGGCTCCAGCACCAGCTCCGTCTCACCCACGCGCAGCACGGTGGGCAGCGGGACTTCCGCCTCGAAGACGCGTACCGGGCCCAGCCACGTCCCGTTGGTGGAGCGCAGGTCCACGACGTGGAAGGCGCTGTCGCGGCGGGTCACCTTCAGGTGCCGGCTGGAGGCGAAGCGGTCCTGGAGCACCAGGTCGCAGCCGGAGTCCTTGCCCGCGGTGAAGCCTTCACCCGTGAAGCGGTGCACGGACTCGTTGAGGCCCTGCTTCACCCGCACCTGGGCGGGCTGCCAGCGCGGGGCCTGCGTGTCGCGGGACTGGACGGACGTCGTGTGACCCACCTCGGTGGTGACGTCCGCGCCCTCGCCGCCGCCGCTGAGGCGGAACACCGCGCGCCACTGGCCCAGCGCCAGGTCCGCGCCGTCCGGCAGCTCGCCGTGGGTGATGGACTGGCCGGCGACGGTGGTGCCCTTGCCGGACAAATCCTCCACCCGGCAGCGCTCGCCGTCCCACAGCAGGGCCACCTGGAGGCGGCTCACCTCGGGGTCCGGAATGGCGACGTCGCTCTGCTCGCCGCGTCCGAGCACCAGCCGCGCCCGGTCCACCCCCACCCGCAACACCTCGTCGCCACGACGAAAGAACACCAGCTCCGGCATCCCAGCCCTCTCAGCAGTCCAGCCTGAGAGCGCTTTACACGCCCTGGTGTTCAGCTTTCAACCCCGCGCCCTGGCGGCGGACGCGGGGGAGCAGGCGCTCAGCGCCGCGGGAGGAACGTCGGCCGGTTGAGGAAGCCGGCGAGCCGGGCGGCGCGGAAGCTGGGGTCCTTCTTGTCCGGCGGGAGGATGGTGACGCCCGCGCCCACCAGGCCCAGCCGCTTCTGGAACTCCGGGTCCAGCTTGATGTTCACATCCATGCCGGGCTCGCTGTACTCCAGCCGCTTGCCCAGCTTCAGCGTGCCGGTGGCCAGGGCTTCCAACTCGTTGCTCTTCAGGCGCAGCGACTCCACCGTGCCCAGGCCCTTGACGAACTGGATGCGTCCGGTGAGCGCGCCCAGGTCGATTTGCGGCAGGTCCATGGGAACCGCCGAGCCGCCACCCATGGGGATGGCCACCTTGCCGCCCTTGATGACCAGGTTGCGGGTGTCCAGCGTCAGCTCGCCGTTGGCCTGGGACAGGTCTGGTTGCGCGCCGTTCTTGGGCATCGTCAGGGACAGGGCCGCGTTCAGCTCGCCGTCCAGGTCCAGCCCGGTGAAGGCCGGCAGGTTGCCGCCAGAGGCCTGGAGCCCGTCCGCCGTCACCTTCACGCGCGTATCGCCCAGCAGGCCCACGGAGGCGCTCAGCGTGCCGCCCATGACGCTGGCGCGCATCGCGATGCCCGGCGGGAAGAGGGCGGGGCGCAGCGCCACGCTCTCCAGCACCAGCGGCTCACCCAGCTCCGCGGCGCCTAGCATGCCCTCGCCGCGGGAGAGGGCCGCCACCGTGTCCGCGCTCAGCGGCTGGGGCGGCTTGCTCACGCGCACGTTGGTGGCGGTGATGCCCGCCAGGCCAGGCCGCAGCGAACCGATGCGCACCGCGAGCCCCGCCTGGGCCGCTTCGCTGACCAGCCGCTTGCGGATGGCGTCGTATGGGAAGGTGACGAGCAGGCCCACGACGAAGGCCACCACCGCGAACGCGGCGTAGCCGAGGAGAATCTTCCAGCGGGCGGCTTTGGAGTCAGAGGACATGGGTCAGGGCTTCATCCGGTAGGTGGCGACAGTGGTCCACGCCGTCAGCGTGTCCGACGCGGGACGCGGCTCGATGCGCAACAGCTTCACCTTCACCACGCCCGGACCGCTCTCCACCGTCTGCAGGAAGTCGGTCAGCTTGCGCAGGTCCACGTCCGTGAAGGTCAGCTCCACGGCGCTCTCCACGATTTTCCCGTCGCCGATGCCCACCTCGCCCTTGGGCGTCATGTTGGGCACCTGGAGGCCGGCCAGCGTCGCCTTGTCCTCGATGTAGCTGATGAGCTGAACGTTGCTGGACGTGAGTTGCTGCTCCACCGACTGACGGTTGGCCTGGGCCTCGCGGAAGCTGGCGGCCAGCGTGTTCACTTCCTGCAGCTTGGCCAGCTTCTCCTCGGTGCGCTTGCGGTACCCGGACGCGCTGTTGGTGAACGTCATCACCACGGCGAACAGGACGAACACCAGCACCGCCGCGCCGGCGATGGACACCATGCGGCGCTCGCGGTCGCTGAGCCGCTCGAACCACGTCTGGATGGGGGCGAAGACTTCCTGAAGCTTGGCCATGGTCAGCTCTCTCCTCCCTGCTCACCAGGGCATTGCACCTGCACGTCCAGGCGGAAGGACATCTTGCTGCCGTCCCGCGTCTTCTCCACCTTGCCCTGCCGGACGTCCTTGAAGCAGTCGTGGTTCTTGATGGCGTTGGACAGCGTGTCGATCTGCTTCGAGGAGTCCGTCTCGCCCTCGAGGATGACGCGGCCCAGGTCGATCTGGATGCGGGTGAACCTCACCGGCATGTCGTCCGGAACGCGCCCCGTCACCTCCGCCAGGAGGTTGACCGCCGTCAGCCGGGGCAGCGCCGCCGCCGGGCTCTCCACGCCCGCGAGCATGTTGAGCGCGCGGTTGTAGTCCTTCTCGCACCGGCCCAGGATTCGCTGAGTGGTGTCACACAGCACGGCGTCCACCTGCGCCTCGCGCCGCGCCAGCACGGAGTTGCGCACCACGCCGAACGCGATGAGCAGCAGGATGAGCGTGGCCGCGAACGACGCCAGCAAGCCCAGCTTGTCCTTCACGTAGTCGAAGTCGCCCTTGAAGGCGAACTGGCCCCGGCGGAGGTTGAAGCGCGGCGCGCGCACGCCCGCCGCGTTGCCGCGCAGGGACAGCGAATAGGCCTGGGCCGCCACGGGCTGCTCGGCCGCGGGAATCGCCTTCGCGTCCGCGGGCAGCGCCAGCACCCGCACCGGCAGATTCAAGTCCCGGGAGAGCTGCTCGGCGATACCCGGCAGCTTCGCCGTACCACCGCACAACACCACCGCGCCCACCTGCTGACGGGTGCGGGCCGTGTAGGCCTTGAGGGTGGGGCGCAGCTCGCGCAGCATCGGCTGCAGGCCGCGCACGAAGGCCGCCGCCGCGCGCTCCGCGTCCGGGCCCTGCGCCGCGCTGGCCACCGCGCCGTGCTGCTCCTTCCAGTGGTGCGCCTCCGCCAGCGACGTCTGGAACTCCGTCGCCAGCGCCTTGCTCAGGTCCTTGCCGCCACCGGAGAAGGTGCGCGCGAACTGGACGCCCTCACCGGGCTTGCCCACCGACACGGAGGTGCGCTCGTGGCCGATGTCCACCACCGCCACCGCGCCGCCTTCACCCGTGCCCTGGAAGAGGCCCGGGTGCTGCTGGAACAGGTTCTGGTAGGCCAGGCCCGGGTGCGTGACGATGCGCGGGTCCACCTTCAGCTCGGCCAGCAGCGCCAGCAGCGCCGCCAGCTCTTCCTTGCGCACCACGCCCACCAGCAGGTCGCTGGCCTTCTCCTTGCCCTCTCCTTCCTTCAGGCCCACGACCTGGTAGTCGTAGACGACGTCGGAGATGTCGAAGGGCAGCTGGCTGCCGACCTCGAAGGGCAGCGTCGCCTCGATGCGCTTGGCGTCGGAGAAAGGCAGGCTCAGCGCGTGCGTGGTGAGCGCGGGGCCGGGCAGGGCGATGACAATCTGGTCCACGTTGCCCGGCGGGAGCTGGCCCAGCAGCTCCTGCACCGCGGCTCGCAGCGTGTCGGCGCGCTCGCCCTCCTGGGCACGCCGGACCTCGGCGAACCCATGGGTGGTGTGCGTCTTCGTCTTCGCCTCCAGCACCACGCCCTTCACGGCGTGACTGCCGAGGTCCAGGCCAAGGATACGGGCCATGCTATTCCTCTCTCCAATACAGGAGCCGGCCCAGGGTGTCGTCGAGCCGGATGACGGCGGTCAGCGTCTTCTGCACGTTGCCCGCTTCTCCCACAGATTTGATGGTGAAGGTCTGACTCTTGTCGCCCACGAGCCGGTTGCCCGCGACGTTGGATTTCACGGCCGGGTCGACCAGGATGCCCGCGGCTTCCACCACCGCGACGAAGTCCTGCACGGACATCCCGAAGAAGCTGAACATGCGCGCGGCGCGCACGCGTTCGATGAGCTCGTTGAGGAACACCGGGTCCCTCAGGCGCGGGTCCGGCCGCGTCTGGTCCGCCACCGACATGATGGCCAGCCCCATCATCACCGGGTCATCGGTGTTGATGTTGGGCCGGCGGTTGATGTCCGGATAGACGGTGAGGCGGTCCCGGAACGCCGACATGAACTGGTCGTTGATGCCGTGGACCCGGTACAGCTCGTCCACGCTGTCGAAGCGCGCGTTCTTGGGCTGATAGCCGGGTTCATAACGGCTGTAGGCCGCGCCTTCATCCGAGAACCCACCCGGCAGCGGATTCACTGGGTCCACCGGGTTGAAGGCCGAGCCCGTCCGGTCGTCGTCCGCCCAGTCCTTGAGGGCCAGGAGGACGTCCTGGGGCGTGCTGCGCACCTTGTTGGCGTCGTCCCGCTCCCAGAGGAACTCGAAGCGCGGGTCCGCCATCATGTCCATGAGCCGCAGCGCCGTGGGCCGCGCGTCACCCGCGCCCGCGATGAGGCGGTGCACGTTGAGCTTCTCTTCCTCGTCGGAGATGGTGGCCAGGAAGCAGCCCTCGAAGCCGCCAAAGGAGCGCATGGTCATCTGCGAGGCGACCTCGCGCGTCGCCGGGTCCGCGTCCTCGTCATCCAGCTTGAAGTTGTCGTCCTGCTTGGGCTCCAGCGCGGAGACCTCTCCACCCGCGCCGTCGTTCTTCACCAGCCCGCGGAGCATGTGGCAGTCCACGCGTGCCATCTTGAAGAGCTGGATGTTGAGCGAGGAGGGCTGCACCTGCCCGGCCTGCGGCGTGCCGCCGATGCCCAACTGCCCCAGGATGGCCGCCGGGTTGGGGATGGGCGTCTGGTCCACCTGCTTCTGGAAGCGCAGCAGCAGCCGCGACAGCGCGATGCCCGAGCGCGCCATGTAGTAGGCGCGCACTTCGTCCCGCTGGTTGGCCGCCAGCTGCAGGTCCACCCGGCTGTTGTAGGCGAAGTCGGTGGCAATCACCGTCAGGATGGCGATGGAGACAATGGCGATGATGAGCGCCACGCCGCGCGAGCGCCGCTCCCGCCGCGCCGGGCGGGGCAGGGGCTTGCGTCGCCGCCGGGGCGTCTGCTGGAAGAAGGGCAGGGGCATGGCTCAGTACCTCGGCAGCTCCGTGTTGAGCATGATTCGGGCCTGGGTGACGTAACGGGCTTCCTTGCCCGTTTCGTCCACCGCCGTCACCGTCACGCGCACCCGGGTGGGCAGGATGGCCTTGCGCTCGATGCGCCGCGTGTCCCACTCGTCATCCCACTCCTTCTTCTCCGAATCCCAATAGGCGAACTCCAGCTCCTTCACGCCTTCGAAGAGCACGTCCACGTGGCCGCCCTGCTCCATGCGCTCGTCGATGTTCGGGTTGACGCGCCGCTTGAGGTCCTGCCGGCCGCGGGCCTCCCGGTCCTCCGACGCCTCCACGAAGTACTCGACGATGGCCTGGTCGGACTCCTTCACGTCCGTGTAGAGGCGCTGGTGCGAGAAGGTGGTGAACAGCAGCTTGCCACGCTCCCCCACGAAGTTGCTGGGCCGGTCGTTCTGGTCCCGGAAGCGGGTGGAGTCGTAGCGGTCGCTGACGTAGGCCGAGCCAATCTCACGCGCCATGCGGTTCATGGCCACGCGGACCTGCCGGTAGCGGTCCGCGTCCACCTCCACCGTCTCCTTCGCCGTCAGGCCCGTCTGGAAGGCCATGGCCACCACCGTGCCCATGAGGGCGGTGATGGCGACGGCCACCATGACCTCCATCAGCGTGAAGCCTCGCGTGCGACGCCGCATCATCGACCCCCTCGGAAGCCGCCCGGCAGAATCGGGTTGCCCAGCGGGTTGCCGCCCATGTTCCCCCGGCGGCTGCCCAGGTCCTGCTGCGCGTCGGACAGGCGGCGCAGGGGCTGGCGCGTCGTCGGGTCCAGCATGACGCCGTTGGGGCCGGGGATGGGGTTGGCCACGGGCCGCCCGTCCTGCGTCACCCACTGGTTGTCGGAGCCTCCGCCCTGGGCCGCGGCGGCGCCGCCGTTGCGGTCCGAGCCCGGCCCGAGCGACACGATGTGCGTCACCAGGTCGATGCTCTCCACCTGCGTGCCTTCCTGCCAGTAGACGGTGAGGTGCACCTCGCGGACCGTCTGGGTGATCTGCTCCACCATCTGCGTGAACATGGGCTGGGCCATGCCCATGGCCGCGCCACCCATGCCACCCAGGCCCGCGGCCTGCGGCCCGCCGGAGGACGCGCCGTCCTTGCCGCCAGCACCGCCTCCGAAGAGGCCCGCCAGTCCGGACATCGGGTCATCACCGCTGGCGTTGTCGCCAATGGGCAGGTTGAAGATGGCGCCAATGAGCTGGTCCGGCGTCACGCCGTCCGTCTTGGGCGCGATGATGCGCGCGCGCCACTTGAACTGGTTCCAGCCTTCATCGGAGAAGTCCCCGGACTCCTCCTTGTCGTCGAGGCTGAAGCCGTCGTCGTAGAGGTCCTGCTCCAGGTCCGTCATCTTCGACCGGGCCAGCAGCGACGCCACGGTGAGGCGCTTGGTATAGACGTGGTTGGACACCGCGCCCGCGTTGAGGTCGAAGATGGCCATCAGCGCCATCCCGAGGATGGCGAGCGCCACCACCACTTCCAGCAGCGTGAAACCCTGGGCGCGCCTCATCGCGGCACCTCCAGCGCCTCGGCGACAATCTGCACCTTGCCAGTGAGCGGTGACACGTCCAGCGTCCAGACGTTGTCTCCCTGCTGCACGTAGACGTAGGCCTTCTCCGTGTAGCCCTGCGGGAAGAAGTAGAGGTACGCCACGCCATTCTCCACCGGCTGACGCTGGTGGCGCGTCCACACGGAGACCTTGACGTCCGCTGGCAGCTCGCGCGCGGGGACCTCTTCGGAGGTGTAGGAGGAGAAGCGGGCCGCGTTCTCCACGCGCAGCTTCTCACCCTCCAGCAGCTCCTGCGCGCTGGGGGCATTCGTCCCGCTGCCGCCGCCCAGGTAGCTGCGCCGCTCGTCACGGCCGCCGCCGCTGCCCCGGTTGCGCGCGGCGCGCTCGCGTTCGGTGTTCTCTGCGCGCAGCGTCTCGTCGCGGTCTCTCGCGGTGGTGACGGCGCCCTCCGCGCATTCGGCGTGATAGCGCGTGGCCTGCTCGCTCTTGGGGTCGGGAATCTCGAAGACCAGCCGGCACGTCTGCCCGCGCAGCGCCGCCGAGTCGTAGAGCGAGCGGATGAGGCCCGCCAGCTCGCCCGCGCTGCCCTTGGCTTTGGCTCCGGTGATGGAGCCGATGCCCATCACCGCCGCGGAGAACAGCATCGCGACGATGATGATGGCGATGGAGATTTCGATGAGCGTCAGGCCGCGCTGGGCGCGGTGGCTCCGCTTCGTCATGGCTCCCCCCAACCGGCGGCCAGCACACCGCCACTGCTCAGGTCCGCGGCAGGCCCCGTTCCGCCCGGCTTGCCGTCGGCGCCATAGGAGACGACGGCGCCCGTGGAGCCGTCCATCCAGTACACGTACGGATGGCCCCAGGGGTCCTCCGGCACGCGGTCCAGGAGCCGGGCCTGGATGAGCGGCGTGAAGCCTTCGGCCTGGGAGGGGAAGCGGCCCATCAGCCGGTGGTGGGACTTGAACATGCCCTCCAGCTGGCGGATGTCCGTGCGAGCCCGGCGCTGGTTGGCGTCCAGCGTTCGGTCCTCCGTCACGTAGACCAGCGTGAAGGCAAGCCCCGTGGCGGCCACGAAGACGAACGCGAGGAGGAACCGCCCCAGTCTCCGGCGGCGGTCCGGCCCCTCGTGCGAGGGCGTCGGGGATGGAATGGCGTCGTGCTCTTTCATGCCCAAGCCCTGTCAACGTGTGTCGCGCGCGACTTGTTCGTCACTTCTTGGCGGAGGCCGCCGAGTCCGCGGAGGAGATGTCCGCGTCGTTGCCCTCGCCGCCGGAGGCGCCGTCCGCGCCGTAGGAGATGATGACCGGCTTGCCGCCCTCGTTGATGTAGACGTAGTCGTTGTTCCAGGGGTCCTTGGGCATCTGCTCGAGCGCCTGCGCCTCCACCAGCGCCTGCAGGCCGGAGGCCGTGTCCGGGTACTTCCCCTTCTTCGTGTAGTAGAGCTTCATCGCGCCCTGGATGTTCTTGATGTCCAGCGCGGCGCGGTCCCGGCGCGCGGCCTCCAGCTGCGGGATGACGGCCACACCCACCGCCGCGGCGATGAGACCGAGGATGGTGATGACCACCATGATTTCGATGAGCGTCATGCCGCGGTTGCGGCGCTGCTTCCTCTGCTGCTTCTGGCTCTGGCGCATGTGTGCTCTCCATCCCGGGTGACTTTCTGGCAGGCCACCCTTGTGTCGTCGTGTCTTCTTGTCAGGGCGTCCGGACGCTGTCCGCCGCCCCGGCGGGCGGGCGAGGCTGCTGGGGACCGTACAACCGGGCCCCCACGGTCAGCAGCGCCGCCGCCATGGCGACCATTGCCGCCAGGGTGACGCGTTGAATCCAACGGTCCGCCATGTCGTTCATCATTCCGCCACACCTCACCGGATGGCCGAGTTCACCTGCAGAATCGGCATCAGGATGGAGAGCGCGACGAATGCAATCACCGCGCCCATCACCACGATGAGGAGGGGCTCCAGCAGCGAGGTGAGGGCGCTGATGCGCACGTTCACCTGCGTCTCGTAGTTGTCCGCCACGCTGGTGAGCATCTCCTCCAACTGGCCGGAGCGCTCTCCGATGGCGACCATGTGGTACACCAGCGGGGGGAATTCCCCGGAGCGCTTCAGCGGGTTGGCGATGCTTTCGCCCTCGCGGATGGAGTCGCGGGCCTTCTCGACGACCTCCGCCAGGACGGTGTTGGTCATGATGGCCTTGACGATGTCCATGGCCGCCAGCAGCGGGACGCCGCTCTTGAGCAGCGTGGACAGCGTGCGGGCGAAGCGGGAGATGGACAGCAGGCGCACCATGTTGCCCACCAGCGGCGCCTTGAGCATGAAGCGGTCCCACTTGGGCTTGCCCGAGGGGCTCTTCGTCCAGCGCATGAAGAGGACCACGGCCAGCGCCATGGCCGGCAGCAGGATGAACCACCAGTTCTGGAAGAAGTTGCTGGAGGCGATGAGGAAGCGCGTGCTCAGGGGCAGCGTGGCCTTCATCGTCTCGAAGATCTTCGTCACCTTCGGCACCACGAAGACCATGAGGGCCACGAGGATGCCGCCGCCCACCACCATCATGATGGCGGGGTAGAGCATGGTGCTGAGAATCTTCTGCTGCAGCCGGGCCTGGTTCTCCGTGAAGTCCGCCAGGCGCGTGAGCACCGCGTCCAGCGCGCCGGAGGCCTCGCCCGCGCGCACCATGTTCACGTAGATGCTGGGGAAGATTTTCGGGTGCTGCCCCATGGCTTCCGCCAGGGACGAGCCTTCATTGACGCGCTGCTTGATGTCGGAGAGGGCGCGCTTGAAGCGCTCCTTCTCCACCTGGTCCACCAGCGCGCTGAGCGACTCCACCAGCGTGACGCCCGCACCCAGCAGCGTGGACAGCTGCCGGGTGAAGATGGCCACGTCGTCGGTGTTGACGCGGCCCCGGCCCAGCTTGCGCAGGTCGATGTCGCGCGCCACCAGCGCCGCGTTGGTGCCCTTGGCCACGGCGGCCCGGCTGCCTTCGGCCTGGGCCAGCACGTCCGTGAGGAAGATGCCGTCGGCGCGCAGCTTGGACCGCAGCGTCTTGGGTGAGTCCGCCTCGAGCAGGCCCTTGATCTGCTTGCCCGCGGAATTGAGACCTCTGTACTCGAAGACCGGCATGGTTCAGGAACCCCGGCCCCTCCCAGGGAGGAGCTGTCGGCTACATGTCCTCCTGGGTGATGCTGAGCACCTCGGCGATGGTCGTCTCGCCCAGGGCAATCTTCCGCGCGCCGTCATCGAGCAGCGTCGTCATGCCCTTGGACGTGGCGGACCGCTTGATGGTGGAGGCGTCCACGTTCTTCAGCACGAGCTGGCGCACGTCGTCATCCACGGGGAGGAACTCGTAGATGCCGGTTCGCCCGCGGTAGCCGTTGCGGTTGCAGGAGGGGCAACCGGCGGCCTTGTAGATGCGGTCCACGCCGTAGCGCTGCTTGAAGGAGGCCACCGAGTGGCCCAGTTCCTTCAGCTCCGCGTCCGTGGGCTCGTGGGGCACGCGGCAGTCCGGGCACACGCGGCGCACCAGCCGCTGGGCCAGGATGCCGGTGAGCGAGGACGCCACGAGGAAGGGCTCCACGCCCATGTCCACCAGACGCGTCACGGCGCCGGCGGCGTCGTTGGTGTGGACGGTGGACAGCACCAGGTGGCCCGTCAGCGAGGCCTGGATGGCGATTTCCGCCGTCTCCTTGTCGCGAATCTCGCCGACCATGATGACGTCCGGGTCCTGGCGGAGGAAGGAGCGCAGCCCCTGCGCGAACGTCAGGCCAATCTTCGGGCTGATGGCCATCTGGCCAATGCCCTTGAGCTGGTATTCGACGGGGTCCTCGACGGTGAGGATGTTGAGGTCGGGCGTGTTGATCTTCGACAGCGCGCCGTAGAGCGTCGTCGTCTTGCCGGAGCCCGTGGGGCCCGTCACCAGGATGATGCCGTGTGAGCGCTTGATGACGGCTTCCATCGACTCGAGCGTCTTCTGGCTCATGCCGATTTCCGCCAGGTCCAGCAGCGTCGCCGTCTTGTCCAGCAGACGCATGACGATGCGCTCGCCGAAGGACGTGGGGATGGTGGACAGACGGATGTCGATGTCGCGGCCGGCCAGCTTGATGCGGATGCGGCCGTCCTGCGGCAGGCGCTTCTCCGCGATGTTGAGCTGCCCCATGACCTTCACGCGGCTGACGATGGCGTTCTGGTAGCGCTTGGGCGGCTTGATGACCTCCTGTAGCACACCGTCCACGCGGAAGCGCACCAGCAGCTCGCGCTCCATCGGCTCGATGTGGATATCGCTGGCGCGCTCCTTGGCGGCGCGGAACAGCACGGAGTTCACCAGCCGGATGACGGGCGCCTCGTCGTCCTCGTCCAGCAGGTCCTTGGGCTCGTCCAGCTCGTGGGCGATGGCGTCCAGGTCCTGCGTTTCCATCTCGTCCACGAGCTGTTCCGTCTCGTTGACGGAGCGGTCGTAGACGCTGTTGATGGCGTCGGTGATGGTGGAGCCCAGCGCGATGCGCTGGCTGACGCTCTGACCCAGCAGCACGCGCACGTGGTCCAGCGCCGCGGTGTCCAGCGGGTCGGCCACCGCCACCGCCACCGTGTCACCCTCCAGGGACAGCGGGAGGATGCGCGACTGCTTGGCGAAGTTGATGGGGATGCGCTTGACCAGCTCCGCGTCCACCTCTTCGGCGAAGATGCGCGCCAGGTAGGGCAGGTCCAGTTGGTGCCCCAGGGCCTTGGCCACGTCCTCTTCGGAGACCGCCTTCATCCCCACCAGGGCCTCGCCAATGCGCTGCCCCTTCTCGTCCTGGATGGCGAGCGCCTCCTGGAGCTTCTCCTCGGTGAGCGAGGGGACGATGGCGCGCAGGATCTCCCCCAGCGGGCGGCCACAGAGGTAGGCCTGTCCGTGAGCCACCAGCTGCGTGGCGTCGTTGCGCGAGGAAGCCGTGCTGCCGGTGGCGGCATTGGTGAGGACGGGGTCGGCGGTCAGGTTCATGGCGTCTGTTCCCCCGCCTCCGGCTGGATGCGCAGGCGTTCGGCGTCTCCTGCCTCGGGGACCGGGATGGCCTCGGACGGGGGCTGCTCGAAGTTCTGCGGGGCGGGCGCGGGCACTGGTTCTTCCGAACCATCCGGGGGCGGCATGCCTTCCCGCACCGCTGGTCCACCTTCCTCCGCCGGGGCGACGGGCGCCTGCCGCTGCGTGGAGGGCACGGCTCCCGGGCCGCTGGCCGGGGGAGGGGCCGGGGTGATGACGCGCTCGCCGGCCACGCCCGGACCGCCGTTCTCCGCGCGCTGCTCCTCCTGCGTCACCTTCTGGCCCATGCGCGACAGCGGACCGGGCTTGCGGGTGAAGTCCACCGCCACGTCGTAGCCGGGCACCTGGCCGTAGAACTGCTCCACGAACTGCTGCCGCTCCTTCATCTTGCGCTCGAAGATGACGCGGAAGTCCTCCGGCCCCCGGATGATGTAGGGCGTCAGGAAGAGGAGCAGGTTCGTCTTCGTCTTGCGGCGCGTGGTGTCGCGGAACAAGTGGCCCAGCAGCGGGATGTCACCCAGTAGCGGCACCTTGGACACGCTCTCCAGCGTGCGGTCCTGCATGATGCCGCCAATCACCAGCGTCTCCTGGTCCCGCGCGATGACGGTCGTCTTCGCGCTGCGGCGGGACGTGGTGGGACCGAGCACCGGGTCGGTGGAGGCGATCTCCTCCGTCTGCTGGTTGATGACCAGGCGGATATAGTCGCTCTCGTTGATCTGCGGCTTCACCGTCAGCTTCAGCTCCACGTTCTGACGGGTGATGGGGGCGTAGAGCGAGCCCAGGCCACCCAGGCCGCCCAGCAGGCCGCCGCCCAGACCTCCCGCGACGCCGCCGGCGCCCACGCCGCCCCCGAGCGAGCCCAGCGAGGACGGGTTGAAGCCGGACTGGAAGGGCACGTTCTGGCCCACCGTGATTTCCGCCTCCTCGTTGTCGCTGGTGAGGATGTGCGGCGTGGAGAGCACGTTCACATCCGAGCTCTGCTGCATGGCGTGCAGCACCACACCGAAGGCCGGGATGCCCAGCTTCTCCAGCGCGGGGATGACGGGGCCCTGAATACCGGCGAGGAAGCCGCCGTAGGACGCCAGGCTGGTGAGCGACAGGGACGGCGGCAGGCCGTTGCCGGAGGTGTTGGTGCCGATGAGGCCAGGAACCGCGCCATTCTCCGTGCTCAGGCTGAAGCCGCTGTGCAGGTTCATGCCCAACCGCGCGTTGCGGTCCAGGTTGACCTCCATGATGACGGCCTCCACGAACACCTGACGGCGCGGCTTGTCGAGCTGCTGGATGACCTGGACGATGTTCTTGTAGTCCGCCGAGCTGGCGACGATGACCAGCGAGTTGCTGCCCTTGTCGGCCGAAATCTTCACCTCGCCGCTGAACAGCTCCGCCGCCTGCGTCGTGGTGGGGCCGCCGGGAGCGCCCGGCGGGCGGGCCTGCACCGGGGTGCGGCCGCGGGGCGTGTTGCCGGTGCCCTGGGCCAGCGACTGGAGCGTGCTGGCCAGCTCCTCCGCGTTGGCGTTCTCCAGGTAGTAGACGTTGATGCGTCCGCCGCCGCTGGTGGGGATGTCAATCTGCCCGACGATGTCCTGGATGCGCTCGAAGGCCGCGGGGCTGGCGACGATGATGAGCTTGTTGGTGCGCTCGTCCGGGATGATCTGCGACAGCGTCACCGGACCGCCGGTGGAGCCTTCCTGGCCCTGTCCGGCCTGGGGCGCGGCCTGCGCCGAGGCGGGGGGCACAGTGCGCCCGGCGGCGGCGGGCTGGCCGGGGCGGGCGCCCTTGGCCTCGAAGAGGCGCTGCACCGTGTTGGCCACGTCCTGCGCGGAGGCGTACTGCACCTGGATGATGCGCATCTCGTCACTGGCGGCGCGCGTGTCCAACTGGTGGATGATGCGCTCCAGGCGGTGGATGTTGGAGCCCACGTCGTTGATGATGATGGTGTCGGGCGGATACGGAATCGTGTCGCCGTCCTTGGACACCAACTGCTGGAGCACGCCGCGCAGCGGCTCCACTTCCACGTTCTGCACGCGGAACAGCTTGGTGACCATCTGCTCATTGGTGGTGTACGGCTCACCGTCCTCGACGATGGTCGGGATGGGGTTCTGCTTCGCCGAGCGCTTGTCGACGATCTTCATGAACCGGCCGTACTGGTAGACGGCGAGCCCGTTGGCGTCGAGCGAGGCGAGGAAGGCGGAGTAGAAGGCGTCCGCGTTGACCTCCACCCGGCCATTCTCAGGGCCGATGATGGAGATCTTCCCGCGCACGTTCTCCGGCAGGATGAAGGTGCGGCAGGTGGCGTCCGCGACCGTCTGGACCAGCTTCTCGATCTCCACCTTGTCGAAGTAGATGCCGTAACGGGCATTGCGGCGGGCCTCCTCGCACGTCGGCGTGCGGCGGGGGCCCGCGGTGGCGTCACCAGCGCTGGTAGCGCCAGAGCCTTGCGGGGAAATCGTCCGCTCTCCAGCGGAGCCAGAGGGCGGTGAGCGGCGCTGGGCCTGCGCGGGAATGGCGAGCGCGAGGCACAGGCAGAGCATCCAGGACGGGAGCGTCTTCATGGAGGAGCGGGCGCTGCGGAGGTGATTAACGGACGTTGTACGACTTGCGGATCGGCGCACCGTTGCGCTCGATCTCGATCTCGATGCGGGCTGCGTCTTTCATCTTCGAATAGACCTCCAGCGCTTTTTCCGGGCTGTTGAGGTCGAATCCGTTGATGCGACGGATGACGTCGCCATTCTGGACGCCAATCTTGGAGTAGATGGAGTCCGGACGGATGGAGAAGAGCTTGAAGCCCACCGCCTGACCGTCCTTGAACGCGGGCACGATGCGCGCCTGCATGGCGACGTTGTTGAGGTTGTTGAGCGTCTTGTCGATTTCCGCGCGAGGGACTTCGTACTCATTCTCGCTGGTGGCGCGGATGCCACTGCCGTCACTGGGCGGCGCGGTGTTGGCCTGGGCCACCGGGGGCGAGGGCGGCACGAAGGAGCCGTCACCCGGGTTGCCGTCGATGAACTCGCGGCGGCCGCCGTTGATGATGATGACGCGCTCGCGCTCGATGTTCTCCACGGTGGCTCCCTGCAGGGAGTTGCCCACCATGTAGGTCTGCGAACGCTGCGTCGTCATGTCCTGGATGGAGGCGAAGGACCAGTCGGGGTTGCTCGCCACCAGCGTGCCGAGCAGCTTGACCCGCAGGCCGCTCTTCACGGGCGCGGCGTTGGGGTCCACCTCCGCCGAAGCGCCGCCGGGCTCCTGAACCTCGGGCTCGGGTTCGGGCAGCTTGATGCCCGTCAGCCGTGACAGACGGTCCAGGTCGAGCATCGCCATCGCCGTCTCGTTGCGGCGCGGCTGTGAAGGCGCGCGGGCGGACGACCCCCCGGTGGGAACCGGGGAGATGGCGGACTCGACGAACAGGTTCACCGTGCTCGCCGCCAGCAATCCGACGAGCAGGATGAACACCAGGTTCACCGTCCAAAAGTATTTTCGAAAGAAGAGTTCCATCACGCTTCCGGGAGAAAGCCGGGCCCTCATTGAGCAAGCCAGGTGCCATCGCGGGCCAGGCGGGCAAGACAGGACCTACGGCCAACCACTTGGAATTATTCCGGAATAGCAGGCGCCCCTGACGCGTGACGGGCCTTCCGAAACCCCGCCAGACAAATTGTCAAAAGCAGGCGGGGGGCCGTGTGACGCCCTGTCAGTCGTCGGTGTCGGGGCCGGGGGGAGCGGCGGTGGGGCCATCCCCGGTGGACTGCTCGCGCTCCAGCTTGCGGTAGATGGTCCGCGCGGCGATGCCCAGCAGCCGTGCGGCCAGCGTCTTGTCGCCGCGGGTGTGACGGAGCGTCTCGTGGATCACCCGGCGCTCGATCTCCTCCATGGGCGTCCCAATGGGAATGACGAGCTGTCCGGCCGAGCCCAGCGGGCCCTTGCGCACGGATTCAGGCAGGTCACTGGCCTCCAGCACCTCGCCGCGCGCCAGCACCACCGCGCGCTCCACGGCGTGCTCCAACTCGCGCACGTTGCCGGGCCAGGCGTAGTTCTCCAGCACGCCCATCGCCTCCTGCGAGAAGCCGCGCAGCACCTTGCCATTCTTGGCGGCGAAGCGGCGCAGGAAGGCGTCCGCCAGCAGGGGAATGTCCTCGCGGCGCGAGGCGAGCGCGGGCACGCGAATCTCCACCACGTTGAGCCGGTAGTAGAGGTCCTCGCGGAAGCGGCCTTCGGCCACTTCCTTCTGCAGGTCCTTGTTGGTGGCGGCGACGAGGCGCACGTCCACCTTCACCGTCTGCGTGCCACCCAGCCGCTCGATTTCGCCCTCGGCCAGCGCGCGGAGCAGCTTCACCTGGGCGGGCAGCGGCATCTCACCGACTTCGTCCAGGAAGAGGGTGCCACCGTGGGCACGCTCGAAGCGGCCCTCTCGCCGGGCCACCGCGCCGGTGAAGGCGCCGCGCTCCACGCCGAAGAGCTCCGCCTCCAGGATGTTCTCCGGCAGCGCGCCGCAGTTGACGGCGACGAAGGGCCCACGGACCCGCTGGGAGAACTCGTGCACGGAGCGCGCGGCCAGCTCCTTTCCCGTGCCGGACTCACCCAGCAGCAGCACCGTGGCGGTGGAGGGAGCCGCCTGGCGGATGGTGTCCAGCATGGCGCGGAAGGCGGGGGACTGGCCCACCATGGAGCGCCCACCCGCCGCGTTCATCTCCGCCAACTTCGCCTTGAGCGACTGGTTCTCCGCCACCAGCGCTCGCTTCTCCAGCGCCTTCTGGATGGCCTTCACCAGCGCGTGACGCTTGAGGGGCTTGGTGATGAAGTCGTAGGCGCCGTCCTTCATGGCCGCCACGGCCGTCTCCACCGTGCCGTAGGCCGTCATCAGCACCACTTCCACGTCCGGGCGGATGGCGCGCGCGGCGCGCAGCAGCTCCTGGCCGTCCATGTTGGGCATCATCAGGTCGGTCACCATGGCGGCGACCTCCGGCCGGCGCAGCAGCTCCAGCGCCTCCGTGCCGTTGGCGGCGGCCAGCGTGGCCATGCCCTCACGCTGGAAGATGCGGATGACCGAGTCGAGGTTCGCGCGGTCGTCGTCGACGACCAGGACCGTGGGGGATGTCATGTTGGGCGCAACCTCCTGCAATTCGTGTTCCCTTAAGCGGATTCCTCGTCCGGCTCCAGCGGTCCGCCGCCCATCCGGCCAATGTCCTCGCGCCGCACCTTGTCGACGTTGAACTTCCGGGCGCTGGCCAGCATCCGGTCCAGGGTGGCGTCGAAGTCCGGCTTCCCGCCGTCCTTGCGGAAGCGCAGGAAGTTGAGGCGGGCGACGACGAAGTTCTTGAGGTACGGGCTCTGGAGGCCCCTTTCCTTGAGGACATCCACGACGGCCACCACGGCGTCATCCAGCTCCAGCAGCCGCCGGGCCCGGGCCTCGCGCAGGGGCAGGGCGTCCTCCAGGGGCGTGTCGAGGAAGTCCTCCACCACCTTCACGAAGGGGTGGTAGGCGCCCGCGGAGAAGCGGGGGCGCTGCTCGTAGGCGGCGCCCAGGGTGACGAAGGAGGGCTCCTCGAAGAGGTGGGCGAAGGCCGTCTCCGGCCCTTTGCGCTCCGCGCCCACCAGTCCGCGGTACATGCGGATGACCTCCAGCGAGCGCTCCTTGAGGTTGTGGGCCTTCTCCGTGTTGAGGGCCAGAATCTGGTAGGCCACGTCCTCTTCGGGCAGCACCAGGGCGACAATGGCCTTGGCGCCCAGGAGCCGGCTGGCGTGGAGGCGGTGGTTGCCGTTGGGCGTCCAGTACCGGCCGTCCTTGCGCACGGCGATGACGGGGTCCAGGAAGCGGTCCAGCCGCTCCATGGCGCTGGCCAGACGCTTCACGTGAGGCTCGGATACGTCGCGCTGGTAGGGCGTGGGCTCCACCTTGTCGATGGGCAGCACGGAGAACACCACCGGGTGGCCACCCAGCGGGTCGCGGTACACGCCGAGCACCTCGCCGCCGTCCTCGCGCACCGCCTCCAGCAGCTCCGTGGGGTACTCCACCGAGTCGCTGGCCACCTCCGCGGGGGACAGGCCCCGGGACTTCGGCGCCGCCTTCTTGCGGCGGGGCTTGCGCGGCGTGGCCGCCTTCTTCGCGGCGGGGGACTTGCGTGCGGACTTCGCTGCCATGGGCTGCACCCTCCTCGTGCTGCTTCGGCGTTCTACGAGGAGGCCCTGACACGTCCCCCCGCCGGCGCACGGTAGGGGGACGTGGAAGGGTGGGCTACTCGCCTGAAACGGTGAGCTGCCGGAAGCGGACAGTGGGCGCGCCCACCGCGCCGCTGCGGAACTGGAGGTCGCTGCCGACGCCGTCCAGGTCCTTGAGCATCTGCAGCAGGTTGCCCGCCACCGTCACCTCCTGCACGGGGTGCGTCAGCTCGCCCTTCTCAATCCACAGGCCGTTGGCGCCCGCGGACAGCTCGCCCGTCACCGGGTCGGTGCCGTGGCCGAGCAGGGCGGTGACATAGAAGCCGCTGTCCACCTCGCGCAGCAGCTCCTCCGGCGACTTCGTGCCCGCCTCCAGGTACAGGTTGCTGGTTCCGATGGAGGGCAGCCCGTTGTAGCTGCGTGACGCGTTGCCGGTGGTGCGCGCCTTCGCCTTGCGAGCGGTGAACGCGTCGTAGAGGAAGGACTTGAGCACGCCCTGCTCGATGATGGGGGTGCGCCGCGTGGGCACGCCCTCGCCGTCGAAGGGCGCGGTGGCCAGTCCGCGCGGCATGAGGCCGTCATCCACCAGCGTGACGTGCGCGCCCGCCAGGCGCTTGCCCAGCAGCGGGGCCAGGAGGCTGGCCTTCTGGTACACGACGTTGCCGTCCGCCGCGCGCGCCACGTCCGACACGAAGGACGCGGCCACCTGCGGGTCGAACAGCACGGGCACCTGCTGCGTCTTCACCCGCTTCGCGCCCAGCATCCGCACCGCGCGGCGCGTGGCCTCCCGGCCGATGGATTCCGGCCCGTCCAGGTCATCCAGGAAGCGGCGGTAGTCCATCCAGTAACCCGTCTGGAGCCCGTTGCCGTCGGAGGCCACCGGCGCGGCGTACAGGTACACGTAGGTGCCGGAGTACGCGCCCGTCGCGCCCTCGGTGGAGGCCATGTACACCTCGGACACGTAGTCCCCGGCGCCCACGCCGTTGAAGGCGATGATGCGTGAGTCCTCCGCCCGGGCCGCCTTCTCCACCTCCAGTGCCGTCTTGATCTTCCAGTCTCCGGGGAGCTCGGCCACCTTCGTGTCGAACAGCAGGCCGGTGTCCCCGAAGCGGCCCAGGTCCTTGCCGGAGGGCAGGCCGTTGAGCTTGCTGGGGGCGGAGAACTCGGCCAGCTTCAGTGCCTGGTCCACGATGTGGTCCACGGCGGAGGGCTCGAAGTCGGACGTATAGGCGAAGCCCAGGCGGTCCTTAAGTACCACGCGCACGCCCACGCCCTTGCTGGTGGACTGGGTGAGGTCTTCAATCTGCCCCTGGTGCACGCGCACGCTGCTCTGGCGGCCCACCTCCAGGAAGGCCTCCGCCTGGCGGGCACCCTTGCGCCTGGCGCGCTGGACGATTCTCTTCGCGAGCTGTTGGTAGTCCATGGTTGGTGCTCTCTCTCAGGCGACCTTGGTTCCGCCGACGGTGATGTTGTCGATTCGCACGGTGGGCAGACCCACGCCCACGGGCATGGACTGGCCATTCTTCCCGCATACGCCCATGCCCGGGTCCGGCATGGGGTCGCAGCCCACGCGTGACACGTTCTTCAGTGCCTCTGGCCCCACGCCGATGAGCGTCGCGTTCTTCACGGGACGGCCCAGCTTGCCGTCTTCGATTTGATAGGCCTCGATGACCTCGAAGACGAAGTTGCCGTTGGTGATGTCCACCTGCCCACCGCCGAAGGTGGCGCAGTAGAGGCCGCGCTTCACCTCCTTGAGGATGTCCTCGGGGACGTGGTCACCCGGGGCCAGGAAGGTGTTCGTCATGCGGGGCATGGGCAGGTGCTTGAAGGACTCGCGCCGCCCGCTGCCAGTGCTGCGCTGGCCCATGAGCTGCGCGTTCAGGCTGTCATAGAGGTAGCCCTTGAGTACGCCGTTCTCGATGAGGACCTTGCGCTCGCCAGGGTTGCCCTCATCGTCGATGTTGATGGAGCCGCGCCCGCTGGACACGGTGCCGTCGTCGATGATGGTGACCAGGTCGGACGCCACCTTCTCCCCCAGCTTCCCGGCGAACAGCGACGTGCCCTTGCGGATGAAGTCCGCCTCCAGGCCGTGGCCCACCGCCTCGTGCAGGAGGATGCCGCTCCAGCCCGGCGCCAGCACCACCGTCTGCGGGCCGGCCACGCAGTCCACCGCGCCCAGCGTGGCCACCGCCTGACGCGCCGCCTCCCGGGCCACGTCCTCCGGGGAGAAGGTGTCCCAGTGGCTGAAGGGCACGCGTCCGCCGCCGCCGTACATGCCGGTGCGCCGCTCGCCGCCCTTGCCCTGGGCCACCACCAGCACCGAAATCCGGCACAGGTCCTGGGTGTCCTCGGTGTAGCGCCCGTGGGTGTTGGCCACGGCGATGCGCCGGGTCTGGTCCACGTAGCCGCCGTTGACCTGCTTCACCCGCGCGTCGAAGGCGCGGGCGGCCTTGTCGGCGCGCATGAGCAGGCCCGTCTTCAGCGACACCTCCACGTCCATCAGCGGGGGGCTGACGTGGTAGTGGCTGGGGACCGCGGCGCGGCGCACGGGGAAGCTGCGCTCGGCGCCGCCGCCCTGGGCAATCATGGCCGCCGTGGAGGCCGCGCGCAGCAGCGCGGATTCATCCCAGTCGTCAGAGAAGGCGTAGCCCACCTTGCCGCCGGAGATGACGCGCACGCCCACGCCCTGGACCAGGCCCGTCTGCGCGCTCTTGATGCGGGATTCTTCCAACTGCACCGCGGTGGTGAGCGTGCGCTCGACGTACACCTCCGCGAAGTCGCCCCCACGCTCCATAGCCACGGCGAGCAGGCGCTCGACCAGCGGTTGGGGCAGCAGGGCGACGGGCGTGGGCCGCCGGGCCACCGGCGGGGCCAGCTTCAAGGAGGGGGCGCGCTTCGAGGGCGCAGACGCTCGGGGCATATTTCGGGACTCCCGCAGTGAAGACGATGGGGTATGTGACAGCCTACATAGGAGGGGGCGCCGCCGGGAGCAACGCTCAAGGGCCCCCGTTCTTTCCCTGATCCGCGGCCTGTCCGCATTCCCACCATGGAGACGGCGCTCTAAGATGCCCGGCGCTTCGAGACTGGAACCCACCCCATGCCTCCTCGTCCTCCTCCCTCTTCCCGTGCTGGCGCCGGCCGTTCCGGTGGTTCCGCGGGTGAGGACCCAGACTCCATGAAGTCCCCCGCCCGGCGCCGTCCCGCGTCCGAGGACGAGGACTTCGCCGCTCCCGCATCCGGCGAGGACGGCTATCCAGACGACGGGCCGCCCAACCCGGACCTTTACGGCGAGGAGGAACCGGGCCGCTCCCGCACGGGTGAGACGCGCGTGGCCTCCGTCGAGTCCGTGGAGGCAGAGCGCCGCTCCCGCGACGAGGACGAAGACGACAACGCGGACGCCACGCGCGCGGGTCCGCCGGTACAGATGGTGGTGCTGGAGGGTCCGGACAAGGGCCGCAAGAAGCGCTTCCAGAGCGTGCGGATGGTGGTGGGCCGCAACAAGGACTGCGACTTCGTGCTGGAGGACCAGTCCGTGTCCCGCCGGCATCTGGAGCTGGTGTACGGGCAGGCCGGCGTGGTGATGCGGGACCTGGGCAGCGTCAGTGGCACCCAGGTCAACGACCAGCGCGTGGACGAGTGCCTGCTGAAGCACGGCGACGAAATCTCCGTGGGCAAGACGCGCCTGCGCTTCGTGGACGAGGCGGAGCAGATCAAGGAGCTGCGCGCCCAGGCGGAGGCCCGCGAGGCGGAGGAGAAGCGCGGGCGCGAGGTGGCCGCCCGCGAGGCGGAGGAGAAGCGGAAGAGCCAGGCCGCCGCGCGTGGCAGCGAGGTGGATCCGAACGACCCGCGCTTCAACGAGGCCACCAACGCCAACTACAAGCTGCCCGACTCGCTCAAGGAGAGCTCCGGCGGCAAGGGCGCGGTGGCCGTACCCCGGCCCCGTCCGCCCATCCGCAGCACGCCGACGCGTTCGAACAGCGGGGGACTGACGGGCAAGCAGAAGGCGCTCATCGGCGGCGGTGGCGCGCTGGTGGTGGTGCTGGTCATCGGGCTGATGCTGATTCCGTCCGGGCCGCCGCCCCCGCCTCCGCCGGACCCGAAGGTGGAGAAGGCGAAGGTGCTGATGCAGCAGGCGCGCGAGTCCGTGCGTGCGGATGACTTCGCCAACGCCGTCCGCCTCGTCGGGGAGGCGGAGAAGCTGGTTCCGGGCATCGACGCGGACAACCTGGCCCGGGGCGCGCGCACGCAGTTGGAGGTGATGACCTCGCTGGAAGCGGTGCGGGGCCTCATCGAGGAGAAGCAGTTCGACGAGGCGCGCGCGAAGCTGGAGGCGACGCCGCAGGGCACGGCGAAGACGGATGACCTTCGCCGCAAGCTGGCGACGGAGCTGGAGGAGAAGGACATCGCCTGGCGGCTCCAGCAGGTGGAGGAGTCCTTCGCCTCGCGCGACCCGGAGACGATTCGCCCGCTCATCGCGCAGCTGCCGCCGCTGAACCGGCCGGCCTACGAGGTGAAGCTGACGGACCTGGAGTCCGAGCTGGCGAAGGAGGCCCAGGATGCGTCGCGCCGCACCCGCAACGCCAACGCCCGCGCGGCGGAGGTGGCCAAGGAGAAGCGCAAGGAGTTCATCGCCGAGGCCTTCACCGACGTGGAGCGCCGCTTCAACGGGGGGGACTACCAGCGCGCCATCCTGGAGTGCGACCGGGTGACGGACAAGTACCGGGCGGACAAGGACGTGAAGGACCGGGCCCTGGCCCTCAAGCGTCTGATTCCCCAGTTCCGGCGCGCGCTGGAGGACGGGCAGAAGAAGCTGGACGCCAACTCGCTGGAGGCGGCGGCGAAGCCCCTGCGGCGCGCGGCGGAGCTATACCGCCAGATTGGCTTCCGGGGCTCGCTGGGGAACACCATCGACGAACAGCTCGCGTCTTCATCGCTGGCGGCGGGGCAGAGCGCGCTGAAGAAGGGGGACCTGGGCGCGGCCGGCTCGCACTTCCGTGAGGCGCTGCGGCTCAACCCGGGTGACGGGCGGGCGCGTGAAGGACTGGAGAACCTGCAGAAGAAGGCGGAGGAGCTCTTCCTCCGGGCCTACATCCAGCGGGACAGGGATCCGCAGGCGGCGGCGGAGATGTTCAAGGTCGTCATCGAGACGGCCTCGGAAGGCTCCGACGTCAAGCGCAAGGCGGAGATGTATCTGAGCGAGCTCCAGCCGTGAGTGGCGGCGGGCCGACCATGATTTGCCGGGGAGAAAAGGGATGAACGAGTCGTCGCTGCGTGAGCTCGGGATGGACCTCATCGAGGAGCGCCAGTTCGAGCGAGCCCTGGCCGTGTTCGCCGAGGCGGTCCGCCGCGCCCCCGCGGACCACCGCTCGCGGATGCTGGCCGCGCGCTGCCTGGCGGAGCTGGGCGAGCGTGAGCGTGCCGTCACCGCCTACCACGCCTGCGCGGAGGGCCTGCTGCGCCGGGACTACCTGTTGTCCGCCATGGCCGCGTGCAAGCTGGCGCTGGACCTGGCGCCCAACGAGCGGCGCCTGAAGGAGACACTGTTTCGCGTGCACTCGCGCGCGGTTCGCAACGCGCCGGGCCGCGCCGTGGTCCCTCCGCCGCTGCCGCCCGAAACCCTCTACGACGGCAAGGTAGAGACGGACCTGATGGGACTGCAGGGCGAGGAGCTGTCCAGCCGCGCCATCGAAGTGCTGGCCGCGACGGACCCGGGCGGCGCCGCGGACCCCAACAGCCGTCCGCCACTGCCGCTGTTCGCGGAGCTGGACCGGGATGCCTTCGTGGACCTGGTGCGGCTGATGGCGTGGCGCCGCGTGAAGCCGGAGGAGGCGGTGAGCCGCGAGGGCGAGCCCGCCGACTCCCTCTACGTCCTGGTCGCCGGCAAGGCGGAGGTGACGCGGCAGATGGAGGGCGAGGCGCGCACGCTGGGCTTCCTCGGCGGCGGCTCCATCTTCGGTGAAATCGCGCTGTTGACGGGCGCTCCGCCCACGGCGACGGTGTCCGCGGTGTCGGATACGGAAGTCTTCGAGATTCGCCGCGAGCACCTCAACGCGGTGGCCAAGAGCCACCCCGCGGTGCCGCAGGTGCTGGCGGACTTCGCGCAGCAGCGCATGGCGCGCAACCTGATGGCCACCTCGCCCATGTTCCAGACGATGCCGGAGTCGGAGCGGGGCGCGCTGCTGCGGCGCTTCGCCTTCCGGGCGCTCCAGGCTCGGGAGAAGGTGCTGGTGGAGGGTGAGCACTCGCCGGGGCTGTTCCTGGTGCTGGCCGGTGAGCTGGTGGTGCAGAAGGAGGACCCGGCGGGCGGTGTGGTGACGCTGGGCATGCTGCGCGAGGGCGAGGTCGCGGGCGAAATCTCGCTGCTGACGGGCCTGCGCGCGACGGCCACGGTAGCGGCGGCGCGCAAGACGGCGGCGGCCTTCCTGGAGCGCGCGGCTTTCCACGAACTGGTGACGGCCGTTCCGGACATCCGCACGTACCTGGAGCAGCTGTCGGACCGCCGGCTGAAGCAGATTGGCGAGGCGCTGCGGCCCGCGGAAATCATCGACGCGGACGAACTGGTGCTCGAGCCCGAGGCGGCGTGAGAGGGGCCATGGTGAACGTGACGCGCTCTCAAGTGGTGGGTGGTGTGCTGGCGCTGCTGGCGGCCGGCGCGGTGCTGTACTTCTGGCCGCGGCAGCAGCTCACCGTGGAGGAGGCCATCCGCCGTCAGGTGGTGGTGATGACGCGCGCCGCGGAGGGGAAGGACGTGGGCGGGGTGATGGAGCACGTCTCCGAGCGCTTCCGCTCCAACGGGCAGGGCGGCTGGTCGAAGAAGGACGTGCGCGGCATCCTCACCGCGCAGGTGCTGCGTGGCCAGTGGGTTCGCGTCTTCGTGACGAACCTGGAGGTGCGCGAGGTGTCGCCCTCGGAAGGGGAGTTCCAGGCGCGCTTCATCTTCGGCCGCTCCCAGGCGGAGAAGGTGGAGGACCTGGCCGCCGACAGCGTGCTGAACGCCTACCTCATCGAAGGCGCCTTCGAGAAGGAAGAGGACGGCGAGTGGCGCGTGGTGCGCGCCCGCCCGGAGTCCATCAGCCCGGCGGACCTCCTCTAGCGCCGGTTCGTGGCGGGGGCGGTTGGACGCCTCCACCGCGGACGCCGTGCCCTTGTGTCTGCGACGATGCCAATCTTGCTCAAGACCTAAATAGCTGGCTTTTCGAGACAGCCGTGGTGTTAGAGTGAATCCCTGGTGAAATTTTTCGCTGAGGGTTCACGCCTGATGGTCATCAAAAAGCACTTTTCACCATGGGGCCTTGTCGCAGCCTCTCTGTCCTTGGCGATGGCATGTGGTCCGGAGGACCTGTCAGCGATTGACGGGCCGGTTCACGAGGTCACTTCGGAAGTCTCCGTGGAGGCGGGGTACATTCCGATGACTGTCGCCGCGACGTTCTGGGGAACGGGGGGGCTCCGGACCTACCCCACCTCGCATGGCAATGAATGCCAGGCGGCCTGTTTCAACGACCCGTCCTGTACTGGGGGCACGTTCAACCCGGCCAAGCGCCTCTGCTGGTTGCGCACCGGGAGCGGGGCGATTGGTGGCGGAATCCCCACGGACCAGGCGTTCAAGGTGGGGGACGCGGAGCGTGAGGCGTTCTTCCGTAGCCGGATGACCGTGGGCGCGACCTTCTGGGGGACGGGCGAACGCCGGTTCATCAGCACCACCAGCGCGACGCAGTGCTACACCGCTTGTTCCAACGACTCGAGCTGCACGGGCGGGACGTTCAACGAAGGCAAGCGCTCGTGCTGGCTCCGCGTGGGTAACGGCTCGATCGGCGGTGGGCTCACCTCGGACTACGGCTTCAAGACGCAACTGGGGGAGCGCAGGGCGGGCTTCAACGGCAACATCGTCTATGGCCACTGGCGAGCCTCCGGAGGGAAGAATCCCTCCAGTGCTGGCAACCCGACCTTCCATCTGGACTTCGCGGGGCCCACGGACATCATCACAGTCAAGCTGTCTTCCTCCGTGGACACCTACCTCTATCTGCTCGATGCGAATGGCAACGTGCTGGCCGAGGATGACCACAGTGGTGGCGGGAAGAACGCGCAGCTCAGCGTCGCGCTGAATCCTGGGAGCTACCAGCTGGTCGCCGCGACCGCCGCGACGGGGCAGGCTGGTGACTTCACCCTGTCCTCGGACAAGGCGCCCCTGCGGTTTTCGCAGCAGCTCGAGCTTCGGCCGGTGACCCGGTTCACCTGGATTTATGACGACCGGGGCTCGGGGGCATCGTCGAACATCGCCATCTGGCGCCCCGACCTCTCCCAACACCCGGGCTTCTTCTCGTTGGGAGACGTGGGCATGACGCGTTATGGCGTGGCGCCGTCGGCGTCGTTCGTGGTCCGTGGTGAGGGGGACCTCCTGGCGAGGCCCACCGACTATGCGCTGACCTGGAACGACAAGGGCTCGGGTGGCGACTCGGATGGTTCGCTCTGGGAGCCTGTCGCGCCGGTGGGTTACACCTGCCTTGGCCACGTCGCGGTGCGGGGATACTCCAAGCCTTCGACCGAGCTGATTCGTTGCGTGAAGAGCGCGTATGTGTTGGCCGCCGACCCGCAGACGCTCTGGACGGACAGTGGCTCAGGGGCGGACCGGGACGCCGGTCTCTGGCAGGCCGTCCCCAAGGACCACCGCGGGTTGCTCGCGTCGACGTTCATCTCCCGGCCGAGTCACAGCGACACGGGAGGGAGCAGCCGCTACTGGGTCCTCAACAAGAGCGCCACGGTCAACGAGGAGCTGCGGGGGGGCGCGGTGGATACGCGGACCGTCGTCTCCTTCGCGCCGCGTATCTGGTTGCATGCGGACGAGTCCTACTTCCCGTCCAGCACGGAGTTCCATCTCGCCAATGTCCACGAGGTGAACGGGCACCTGGTGACGAATCAGCCGTTGGGCTGTGATTCATGCACGGACCCTGCCTTCCTCGATGGGCAGCGGCCGGACCAGACGTCCGTGCCCGTCTATGCGCAGATCATCTCGCGGCCCCAGTCGGGCCAGATGGCTGGTGTGACGGACGTCCTCTACTGGTCCTTCTACCCCTACAACAACGGGAAGCGGGTGTGCATCGGCGTCTATATCGGCGGGATTGGCTGCGTCGGTGGGTACTCCACCTTTGGCAACCACGTGGGGGACTGGGAGCACTTCACCGTCCGCTTCGTCGATGGTCGCCCGTCGCAAGTCTATTTGAGCCAGCACGCGAATGGGCAGACCTTCACGTTCGGCGACAAGCTGCTCGCCTTCACGGGCTGGCATTCGGTCACCTACTCCGCGAAGGGCTCACACGGCCTCTACCCGGACGCGGCCCGGCATATCTATGAGACCATCGGCAACGGCGACTTCCTGGCGGATGACACCAGCGCGGGGCTCGCGTGGGAGACCTGGAATCATGTGGTGCCCATGGCCTGGCAGGCGCGGGGGAACTACATCGGCGGCCTGGAGTGGATGAACATGTCGGTCTACTGGGGCAACCCCGAGGCCGGTTGTGGCAATCCGACGGGCTACTGTGTCAACAGTGGGGGCCCTGGCTCGCTGATGACGCGGCGAGTGGCTGACCCGGCATACATGACCCTCGAATAACGGGCTGGGGTTCACGGCTCCAGGAGCGAGCCCGACTCCGCCTTCCAGGCCTTGGCCATGCTGGCCTGGCCGGCGGACTCCAGCCGCTTGCGGATGTCCTCCACGCGCTCCGCCAGCGCCTCGCGGGGCGTGCCCTGCGCCCGGGCTCGCGCGAGGCCGAAGAAGTAGTGCTGGCAGCTGGCGGCGTGCTCGCCCTGCGCGAAGAGCAGGTCCCCCATGGCGGTATACGCCTCCGCCATCGTGCCCGCGCCGCTGTCGGGTGCCACGGCGGCCAGCAGCGGGCGGGCTCCCTCGTAGTCCTTGCGCGCCAGCAGCAGCGCGCCCTTGGCGTACTGCGCCCGGGCCAGGTCCACGCCGCGTGCCGCCAGGGCCTTGTCGTAGGCGACCAGGGCATCGTCCTGACGGGAGGCGGCTTCCAGCACGCCGCCGCGCGCCAGCCAGTAGCGGCCGTCCTTCTCCAAGAGGCCTGCCTTCTTTCCGTCCGGGGTGGTGATCTGCACCGGGCCGAAGGTGGCCTCGTACGCGTCCAGCAGGGCCACCGCGCCGCCGTTGTCGCCCGCGGCCTGCAGCGCCCGCGCGCCGTCCAGGTAGAGCAGGGGGGCATTGCGGCGCCGGGCCACGGCCGCCTCGAAGGCCGCGCGCGCCTGGGCGTCACGCTTCACCGCCAGGGCCCGGGCCCGGGCGAAGAGGGCGTAGTGCTCATCGGGCACGGCGTTCAGCGCTTCGTCCGCGGCGGAGAGGGCTTCGTCAGGCGCGCCGCGGGCCAGCGCCAGCTCCGCCTTCAGCGCGCCCGCGCGGGCCTTCAGTCCGGGCGTCAGCTCCGCGCCCCGGGCCTCCATGCCGGAGAGCACCTGCTGCGCTTCCTCCGTCTTGCGCCCCTGGTAGGTGTGGGCCAGCGCGGTGGACACGCGGGCCAGCAGGTGGTCCGGGTTGACACTGGTGGCCTTGGCGAAGGCCTCCACCGCCTGCGGGTACTGGCCTTCGTCCATCAGGGCCTCGCCGTACGCGGTGGTGAAGCGCGGATCGCGCCAGGACGCTTCCGCCGCGCGAGCGAAGGCCTGCCTCGCGCCGGGAAGGTCGCCGCGCGCCTGGAGTGCCAGGGCCCGGGCCAGCGTCAGCCGGGCGTTGTTGGCGCCGCGGGCCTCGAGCCCGGCCAGGTACTGCTCCGCCTCGGCGGACTTGCCCGCGGCCAGCAGATGCAGGGCGTGGGCGCCGTAGCGCTCGCCGGACTGCGACTCCAACTGCACCGCGCGGGACAGGTGCTCGCGGGCCTTGGCGTCCGCGCCGGGCTGACGGTGCTCCAGCCACAGCACCGTCTGGATGTCGGCGGCCAGGGCCTGGGCGTCACGGGCCTCCGCGTCGAGCTGGAACAGGGCCTCCAGCTCCGTCATCGCGCGGGCGAAGTCAGCGGGGTTGCCACGCATGGCGGCCATGCGGGCCGCGCGCAGGTGTTCCTCCGTCTGCTTGCGGACGGTGCCTCGGTGGACGAAGAAAACCACCGCGCCCGCGAGCAGCACCGCCACCACGCCCACCTGAACCAGCGCGCTGGTGAGGCTTTCGCGCCGCTGCCAGTCCTTGCGCCCTTCGGTGCCCATGGACCTGTCCCCCGCGCTGGAGTTGGATGTGCGCCGGCCGTAGTGCCGGGTATAGAAGCCGCGCTCAGATAGGAACGGTCCCCTGGACTGTCAACGGGGGGCGGCGGCGTGAACACGGACGATGGAGGTCAGAGGTATGGCGGTACACACGGCGCTACCCCTTGAGGCATTCGAGCGGGTCGCGGAGGCATTCGGGCTCGGAGCTGTGCGTGAGGTGACGCCCATTCCCCAAGGCTCCATCAACACCAACCACCGCGTGGAGACGCAGAGCGGGCGCTACTTCGTGCGCCACTCCACGGTGCGCTCCGCGGACGATTTGCGCTTCGAATCCGCGCTGCTCGCGCACCTGGCCGCGTACCACTTCCCCGGGCCCGTGCAGCTGACGACGCGTGACGGCGCGACCTTCCTGGAGCTGGAGGGCGGCCGCGTCAGCGTCTTCCGCTGGCTGCCGGGCGAGGAGTTGCGCCACCCGGCCCTCACCGCTGACCACCTGGAGCAGCTGGGCGCGGAGCTGGGCAAGCTGCACCGCGACACGCAGTCCTTCTCCGGTTCGCGGGAGAATCCCTACGGACCGGAGACGGTGAGCGGCTGGCTGGAGGCGCTGGCGGCGCACCCGGACGCGGAGCTGGCGGCCGTGGCGCGTGAGCTGCAACGCGACTTGGAGACGTCGCGCACGGTGCGGCAGGGGCTGGAGCCTCGCGGCGTCATCCACGCGGACCTCTTCATGGACAACGTGAAGTGGCTGGGGGACCGCGTGGGCGCCTTCTTCGACTTCGAGATGGCGTGCCGGGAGGACTACGGCCTGGACGTGGCCATCACCCTCAATGCCTGGTGCTTCGACGGCGGGCAGTACCTGCCGGAGCTGTGCCGGGCCTTCATTCGCGGCTACGTGGACGTCCGGCCGCTGTCCGCCGTGGAGCGCACGAACCTCTTCGGCCATGCGCTCTACGGGGCGGTGCGCTTCACGGCGAGCCGCATCCGCGACTACCACCTGTCCCCGCTGCCTGCGGACAAGCTGGTGCGCAAGGACTACCGCACCTACCTCAACCGGGCCCGGGCATTGAATGCCATGGGGCCCGAGGGCTTCGCCGCGCTGTTGGGCCTGTGAGGGCCCGACGGCGTCAGATGCCGGTGATGATCTTCCAGGTGCCGTCTTCCTTGCGGAACACCATCTGCTCCAGCTCGGACTCCTTCATGGGGCGCGAGTGGAGCGTCGGCATCCGCCAGGAGGCGTTCCAGTAGTAAATGGCGGCGGCCACGCCTTCGCCCACCTGGATGCGGCGGACACTCAGCTCGATGCGAGGGCCCTGGATGCGGGGGAACACCCGCTCCAGGTAGGGCACCAGGGTCTGCGCCGTCAGGTCGTCGCTGGGGTCGCTCGGCGTGCCGCCGTCATCCGTGAACGAAGGCGAGATGAGCGCCTGGATGGCCTGGGCGTCCCGGGCCTCCAGCGCGGTGCGGTACTGCTCCATGACCGCGAGGATGGCGCGCGTGTCGGAGTTGTCGACGATGTCCGTGCCGGGGATGCGCTTCGGGGCGCACGCGGCCAGCAGGGACAGGACGCTGAAGGCGAGGAAGCGTTTGAGCATGGCGGGGCCTTATTGGGACAACCCAACGGAAGTCAACCCATTCCCAGGCCCCGCCGGGGGCGGGTGGACGACTAACCGGGGCGGATGACCTCGGCGATGAACCGGTTGAGCACCGGCACCTCGTTGTCGAGAATCTTCAGGCCCTCCGCCTGGATGACCTTCTCCGCGATGAGCCCCAGCGGCTTGAGGAGGAAGGGCAGCTTGAGGGAGATTTCACCGTCCATCACCCGCTCCGTCTGGCCACCGCCCACGTCGCGGAAGCGCATGGTGCCGGTGTTCACCAGCATCTTGGAGATCTTGTTCGAGGTGGGGATGTTCTCGAACGTCAGCTCCTTGCGGCGCTTGTCATAGGTGGACGTCTCGATGAACGCGAACCACTCCGGGGGCACCGTCTTGGGGCCAATCTTCTCGATGACGGGCTTGGGGCGGTAGCGCACGCGGCGGCGCACCACGTCTCCGTCCGGCTTCACCTCCAGGGGCTGCAGCTCCAGCAGCACGCCGTGGTGCTTGAGGAGGAACTCGAAGTACCGCTCGTCGAGGAGCGCGCGCTCCACCTCATCCACCGTCCCCTGAATCCGATGCCGCGACTCGAAACGCATCCACGTCCTCCTTGCCAGGCTGGCACGTCACCGCTGTCTGGCTGCCTGCCTAGCCGAAAAGCGTGGCTAGCGGAAAGCCTGTCGTGGCACCAGCAGTCCGCGGAAGGTCTTCTCCTCGAAGTCGCAGCGCTCCCGCCACTCGTCCGCGGAGGCCCGGAAGGCGGCGCCAAAGTCCGGTAGTGCACCGACCTCGTGCCGCACCGCGCCGCAGTCTCCTGACAGGTAGGCGGACTCCACCCGCATGCGGAGGGCCTCGCGGCGGAGCGCTTCCGGCAGGCCTTCCGCCGCCAGGGCCTGTTGCAGGTAGCCCGTGGCCAGCACGGGCGAGCCCACCTGCTGCAACCGGCGCCCCATGAGGTAGTTGAGGAACGGGTCCGTGGGCACTGCGGCCAGGGCGCGCGCGAGGAGCAACAGGCGGACCTCGTCCTGGCCGGCCCGGAAGTACGCGTCGATGGGGGCCTGGCGCGCGGCGTCCTCCATGGCGGCGAGCTTCACCTGGGCGGTGCGCGTCAGCTCCGGCCCGGCGTCCTTCGACAGCACGGTGTCGAGGAAGCGGCGGGCCTCGCCGGGCTGCTCGCGGCGCAGCGCGACGTCCGCCCGCGCCATGGCGACCTCCGCTTCCAGCACGGCCTGGCCCTTCATGCGCTCGCCCACCGCGGCGAGCACGGCGTCCGCGTCCGCGTATCGCTCCAGTTGGGACAGGGCGACGGCCTCACCGATGCGGAAGCTGGGCTCTTCGGGCTGGAGCTCGGCGGCGCGGCGGTAGCGCTCCAGCGCGTCCTCGGGGTCGCTCGCCAGCGCCTGCCGGGCGGAGTCCGACAGCCGCGCCACCTCGCGGGCGCAGGCGCGGGTGAAGAGGCTGCCGGTGCGGAAGCGCGCGAAGGCCCGCGCCACAGAGGCTTCGTCCAGGGGGAGCGCGTCCACGTACTGCTCCCACTCGGTGACGAGCTCTCCCAGGGGACGTCCGTACGCGGCGTCGAAGTCCGCATGGGCATACACGGCCCGCAGCCGGTCCGCGCCATAGGTGTCCGCCAGGTAGCGCAGGAACGAGCCCGCCACCGTGTACGCGCGCGCGGGTGCCGACTGGTAGAAGCCCTTCGGCCCCATCAGCTTGCGCATGTCCGGGGCCAGCTTCTGCCGCCGCATGCCCGCCGCCCACTGGTGCAGCGTGAGGTCGCCCTGTACCGGGCCGTCCGCGGCGACGGCGAAGCCCTCGATGACGCCCATCAACGGCCAGACGCCCAGCCGGGTGGTGACGCGGAAGGGGCCACTGCCCGCGGGGGCTGCCATGACGTGCGCCAGCTCATGGTGGAGCACGGAGTGAGGGAAGGGCCGGTCCTGGATGTGCAGTTCGTGGCGCCAGGGCTTGGCGAACTGGGTGCGGCCGGCGCCCACCAGGCGCTGCTTCTCATGCTCGTCGCGGTAGAGCCAGACGTGGATGGGCTCGGTGGGGGCCACGCCCAGGAAGTGCCGCGTCTGGGCCCAGCGGAACTCCAAATCCCGCGCGAAGCGGTCCACGTCCTCGCGCGGCTTGCCTCGCCAGTAGTGGAAGACGAAGTGCTCCGTCTCCCGCAGGCCGCCGAGCTCCCGGGTGAGCCACGCGTCCGTCATCCGCAGGCCCAGGGCGGGGCCGCGCGCCTCCATGAAGGCGATGGCGGCCAGGGGCAGCACCAGGGCGGCCAGGGTTGCGCGGCGGAGGCCGGTCCGGCGAAGGCGCCCGGTGCCCAGGTCCAGCAGGGCGCAGGTGAGCCCCGCGAGCACGGTGACCCACAGCAGCGTCTCCAGGCGGAACCAGCCGAGCGCGGCGGAGACACCCAGGGCCTCGTCGTAGAGGGGCCCGGGCATGTGTCCCAGGAAGTGGTTGAACGCGAACACCTGGGGCCCGGCGACGATGGGCCACGCGGTGGGCACCGCGGATACGAGGACGAGGAGCGCGTACAGCCCCACGGCCCGGCGGGGGCGCTCGGCTGAGAAGCCGCACAGCACGCCCGCGGAGGCGGCCAGCGCCGCCGAAGGGAGGGTGAGCATCGGATAGAAGCCCACCAGTGCGAACGGGTCACACGCGGTGCGCAACCAGGCGAACAGGGTGGCCACCAGGAAGGGGGGCACCAGGACGCCGACGTTGAGGAGCAGGGCGGCGCCCAGGGCCCGGGCCACCGCGCCGCCGGGCGTCTGTGGCCGGAGGGCGCCCGGTGGGGTCGGTGCGGTGCCCAGCAGGATGCGACGCTCCTGGGCGGCCGCGGCGATGCCCATCCCCCCTCCGAGCAGGCCGACGGCGATGGAGAGGGCCAGGCTCAGCTCGAAGCCCGGGACGCCGAAGAGGGGGAGCAGGACGAGCGCCGAGCCCCCGCCCGCGAGCAGGAGGACGGTGGCCAGGACGGCGGGGCGACGCAACAGGCCAGAGGCGCGGGTGAGGACTTGCCGCATGGCCTCTCCTATACTCCCGGCCAGCATGTCCGAACAGAAGACAGGTCCAGAGCACCGCCAGAACGGGCGCGCGCCCATCGAGCTGAAGGTCGACTACAAGAAGCTCAACTCGTTCTTCGCGGACTACACGAAGAACATCAGCAAGGGTGGCACGTTCATCAAGACGAAGAAGCCGCTGCCCATCGGCACGCGCTTCCTCTTCAAGCTGACGGTGCCACACCGGGAGGCCCCCTTCGAGCTGCTGGGCGAGGTCGTCTGGTCCAAAGCGGACGCGGACGAGCCCGGCATGGGCATCCGCTTCATCTACAGCAGCGAAGCGCAGCGGGTGGAGTTCGAGACGGTGGTGGAAGGGTTGATGTCCGACAGCCTCGGCGGCGAGCTGACGGAGAAGCTGCTCAACAAGCCGCTGCACTCGCACTCATGAAGCACGGCCTTCGGTGGATGGTGGTGGCGGTGCCGTTGCTGGCATCGGCCTGCCAGCAGGAGGCGCAGGGCAGCGCGCCCCGTGCCACGCCGAAGGCCGCCGAGCCCCGTCCGCGCGTCACCGACGTCACCGCCGAGGACTACGTCATGCAGCCGCTTCCGCGAGGACATGTGCGGCTGGAGGATGCCTTCGGCGGGGCGCACCGGGTGGAGGTGGAGATCGCCGCGACGGCGGGCACACGTGCCCGGGGCATGATGTGGCGCAAGGAGCTGGCGGAGGGCAAGGGCATGCTCTTCCTCTTCCCGCACGAAGAGGTCCAGGGGTTCTGGATGCGCAACACGCTCATCTCGCTGGACATGATCTTCATCACTTCGGACCTGCGCATCGCGGGCATCGTGTCGCGCGCGGTGCCTCGCTCACTGGAGTCCCGCTCCGTGGGCGTGCCCAGCCAGTACGTGCTGGAGGTGCCCGGTGGCTGGACGGAGAAGGTCGGCATCCGCAAGGGCAGCGCCGTCCGCTTCGAGGGCGTGGCGGGCTTGGACATCGCGCCCTGAGGAACGTTCATGACCTCCACGCCTACGGAAGTGCCGGCGTGGCATGACGGACCTGAGTGCGACGCGCTGGACGCGACGCTGCGGAAGGCCTCGGAAGGCCGTCCCGAGCACATGCCCGCCGCATGTCCACTCTGCGAGCACGCGCCGGTCCAGGCCTGTTTCCATGCGCGGCCCGGTGGTCGTCTGGGAGGTTCCTGGGGGGCAGCGCGTGTCGGGCTTTCTCTCACGGGACAAGCTGAGCCCCGGCGTGGTGGGCGAATCTCGATGAGATTGAGGCGACGCTGCTGACCGCGGGACCCTGCGTGTTGGAGTCGCTGGCGTCGCGCATCGGTGCCCATTGGAACGCGCTACAGAAGGCCAGGCTTCGGGGCTGAGTGAGCCCTGCCTCATTTCGGCGGGGTGCGTTTCATGGCCTCCTGCCAGGCGCGTTCGAATTCCTCAGATGGGATTTCGGACTCCTCGCCCAGGTCGAGAACCTCGAACGGTTGATCCGCAAGGTGTTCGAGGTGTTTCTCGTCGCCCCAGAGCCACGTTTCTCCGTAGATTTCAATCTGCCGGCTCGGCCAGTCCCCCGTGATCTCCATGTAGCAGATGCCTTCTCCGTACTCGGATTCTGCATCTCGCTTGAAGTACCGCTTCGTGCTCAAGGGTGCTCCTGTCCGCAGGCAGAGGGGGCGCGCCTGGGTTTGGCAAGCGCTGTTCAGTATCACTAAGTAACGTTGTCGGCAGCACGGGGAGAGGCCGGTCCGCCATTCATGGGCGTCTGGAATGTGCTCAAGGCAGTGGGGGGCTTCCGCAAGGGGCAGGATTGAATTCCAAGCCATGTGGAGAAGGGCGGAGCATCGGCGCTCCTTGACACCATTGCAGTCAGAGCATTCAGCGCCATGTCGGAACTGCGCTGACGGCCGTTCAACCCAGGAGGCTTGTCTGCGGATGATTCGACGTATCGGTCGGATGGCGCTGGTGGCGGGACTTCTGACGGGCTGTGGCGGCGTGGAGCAGGAGGACGCCGAGCTGTCCCTCGACACTCAGGAGGAAGCGCTCGCCGGGTGTGCCCTGCAGTTCTGGTACGAGTTCTACCAGGACAGCGGCCATACGCAGCTCGTCGGGCAGTCGGGCTGCACCTGCGGCGGTCCGCGCGTGAACTGGGGCAACAAGTCGGACTATCGCGTCGTGCGCATCGCGCCGCAGCCGTGCCCGTAATCAGGCCGGCGTGTGCCGCTCCAGCAGCTCCGTGACGCGGCGAATGAGCTGCTGCATGGTGACGGTGCCCAGGAACCGCTTCTGGGCATCCGTGACAGCCACCGGGTCATAGAGCGCCTCGGGCGCGCGTTCCATGGCCAGCCGCGCCAGGGTGGTGAGCGCCATCCGGTCCTCGACGATGAGCGGCGCCACCTGCGCCGCGCCCTTCGTGGCCGTCACGCGCCGCAACACCAGCGCCTCCAGCCGCTCGCCATGCAGCACGGCGACGTGGTCCACGTCGGCCTTCTGCTGGAAGAACCGCTCCAGTTCCTCTGTCGGCACGGGCCGCTCCACGCAGACGCGGCGGATGACGATGCTGCCCACCGTGTCGTCGTCCTCGTCCTCGCGGAAGTCGAGCGCGCGCATGGCTTCATGCCGCCGCGCCTCGAACTCAACGCTGGGGAGCACGGGCACGGGCGCGGGGCGGGCCACCAGGTAGCCCTGCGCGTGCCGGATGCCCAGCCGCAGCAGTACGGCCAGCTCGTCCCAGGTCTCCACACCTTCGGCAATCAGCGTCGCGTTGACGCTGGCCGCGAAGGCCACCAGCGACTTCACCAGGTGCTGCTGATAGCTGTGCCGGTGGATGTCCCGCACCAGCGCCTGGTCCAGCTTGATGAACTGCGGCGCGCTGTTCACCAGCGTCACCAACCCGGAGTGCCCCGCGCCGAAGTCATCCAACGCGATGCCGAAGCCCAGCGCCGAACACTGTCGCGTCAGCCGCTGCAGCAACGCGTTGTCCTCGAAGGCCGCCTTCTCCGTGATTTCGAGCACCAGGTTCTTCGGATTCAGTCCGTAGCGCGCGAGCAGCTCCTCCGTGGAGCCATCCCCGAAGCGCGGGTCGCTCAGCACATCCGGGCTGACGTTGAAGAAGAAGGGCGCGCTGCGTTGCGCCTCCGGCAGCGTGGAGATGCAGCGCAGCGCGGACGTCCAGCACGCGCGCTCCAGCTCCCACGTGTAGCCTTCCAATCGCGCTTGCGTGAAGAGCACGTGCGGCTCGCGGAACTCGCCCGGTCCCCGCGAGAGCACTTCGTGCCCGATGACCTCACCACGCAGCAAGTCCACGATGGGCTGAAACACCGAGGTGACGCTCGGCTCGTCACCTTTCCACAGCCAGGCGGGGGCTGGTGCGGAGGAGAGGGGCAGGCTCATGTGTGGAAATTGTAGCCGAACCCACCGCAGGCTCCATGCCCTCCCGGAAAGAAGGTGCAGGGCCGTATGTCACGGCGTGGCAATTCGCCAGGACCGGAACCCGTCGCTCAGGACTCGCGGACCCTCGGCTGCTCGCCTGCTGGGCCAGCCGCGAGGCTTTCCTCCCCCTCCGCCTGTCTGGCTTCCAACGAAGGCGAGTGCATGGAAGCCCCTTGAATCATTGAAGATACGTCCTCCATGGCTTGGGCCTCCTCCCACTGAAGGGAGGAGAGGGTGCGGAAGCGGCGCGCCAGGGCGGACAGCTCCGCGGCCTTGAGCTGGGCCTGTCCGCTGCGGAGGGACAACAGGGCCACGCGGGCCCGTTCCAGTTGGGCCACCTCCACCCTCAGGCGGGCGAGGATGCGCTCGCGCCGGTGTTTCAGGGCGCCCAGCCGCTCCACCTCCTCGCCCAGGGAGGCCGCGGCCAGTTCGAGCTGGCGCCGGGCGACGGCATCCGTGCTGGCGCGGGCGCTGCGCTCCAAATCGTCGCGCTCGGCCTGGAGGTCCGCTTGCGCGCGCTCCTCGATTTGGGCCTCCACGCCCGCCCATTCGGACGCGAGCTCCGCCGCGTCGCGCGTCATCTTCCCCAGGGTGCGCGCCAGCTCCTCGCGCGCGGGCTCACGCGGGAGCCTCGCCAGGGACTGGCCACATTGCCGATACAGGTTCAGCGCCCGTTCGGTCAGCGCATGGAAGTCACCGGCGAGCTGCGGCAGCAGTGCCTCCACGCGCGCCTCCACCGGGTCGGCGGACAGCGCGAGGTGCGCGGCCACCGCGCTCAGTCCCACGAAGAGGCCCAGGATGCCGCCCGCCGCGCCCGCGCCCAACAGCGCCGGCGCGGCCAGGTCCGCCAGTCGCGCGGAGAAGACGCGGGACACCTCCATGCCGCCCAGCGTCAATCCCGCGCACAGCGCCGCGCCCAGTCCGAAGTGGAAGAGGGTGGGGCGGGCTTCCGCCACCTGGCCATTCTCCCCGCGCTCACTGAGCCGCGAGCGCACCAGCAGCGCCCCCGCCGCCGCCGCGCTGAACGCCACCGTCCAGCCAGGGGCCATGCCCAGGGCATAGGGCAGCGCGGTGAGGAGCACCCCCAGGCCCCCGAGCAGCACGCGGTCCCACTTGTCGCCTCGTGCACACCCGAGCACGACGGCGGCGGGGACGAGCCACGCCAACGGCAGGGGCACCCCGACGCGTGTCATGGCCAGATGCAACACGCCGGCCCCGGCACCCGCCGTGAGCGCGCGCGTCACGGTCTGCTCGAAGGCCTCGCGATGATGGAGTTGCAATAGAGTGGCGTTCATCGACTCCCCACGGATGTAGGCCGGGCAGGAACTGTTCCTTTCACGCATGGGTGGCGAAAAAGGTCTGCCGATGAAGAGCCCCGTCGTTCCCGAGACGATGCGCGCGCTGGTCCTCACCGCCTATGACGGACGGCCGGAGTCCCTGCGCGTGGAATCCCGGCGGGTGCCTCGGCCCACCACGGGCCAGGTCCTGGTGCGCGTGGCGGCGGCGCCCATCAACCCGGCGGACCTGATGTTCATGCGTGGGCAGTACGGCATCCGCAAGCCGCTGCCCGTGGTGCCGGGCCTGGAGGCCAGCGGGACGGTGGTGGCCTCGGGCGGCGTCGCGGGCCGGCTCCTGGTGGGGCGCCGCGTGGCATGTGTGGCGCCCGGCGAAGGGGACGGCTTGTGGGCGGAGTACGCGGCGGTGCCCCTGGGCCAGTGCCTGCCGCTGCGGGGCCAGGTCTCCGACGAGCAGGGCGCCAGCCTCTTCATCAATCCCTTCACCGCGTGGGTGTTGATGGAGCGCGCGAAGGAGGGTGGCCACGCCGCGCTGGCCCAGACGGCCGCCGCGGGCACCATGGGACGGATGCTGCTGGCGCTCGCGAAGCGCCGGGGCGTGGCCATGGTGAACGTGGTGCGGCGCCCGGAGCAGGTGGCCCTGCTTCATGACCTGGGCGCGGAGCACGTGCTGAGCACCCACGAGCCCGAGTTCGAGGAGCGGCTGCTCCGCCTGTGTCACGAGCTGAAGGTGTTGCTCGCCTTCGACCCGGTGGGCGGACGGCTCACCGGGCAGCTGCTCCACGCGCTGCCGGAGGGCGGCACCGTCATCGTATATGGCTCGCTCTCCGAACAGGAGTGCCGAATCGCGCCCGGGGACCTCATCTTCGGGCGCAAGCGGGTGGAGGGCTTCTGGCTGTCGGAGTGGCACCGGCAAGGCTTCGGCGCCGCGCAAATCAAGGCGCTGATGGGCGTGCCGTCGCTGGTGGGGCAGACGCTGGAGACGCCCGTGCGCGCCCGGCTCCCGCTGGAGTCGGCGGGCGAGGCGGTGCGCATCGCCTCGGCGGACATGACGTCCGGCAAGGTGCTCTTCGTTCCCGAGCAGGGACAGTCACCGGCCGAATCACCGTGAGCCGGACTCAGGCCTTGTCGCGGGAGATGGGGCCTGTCTTCGCCTTCGTCACGCGCAGGTAGTCCGCGGGGGCGAGCACGAGCTGCGTGCCACGCACGCCCGCGGACACCGCGATGGCGTCGAACAGCTCCATCGTCTCGTCGACGTACACGGGATAGTCCTTCTTGCCGCCGATGGCCGTGCAGCCGCCCCGGATGAATCCGGTGAGCGGCTGGAGTTCCTTGAGCGGCACAGTGTCCACCTTGCGGTCTCCGCTGAGCCGGGCCAGCGCCTTCAGGTCCAGCTCCGCGTTGCCGGGCACCACCGCCATCAGCACGCCGGTGCGGTCGCCGCGCGCCACCAGCGTCTTGAAGACCTGCTCGGCGGGCATGCCCACCTTGGCCGCCACCGACTCCGCGGACAAATCCTCCGGGTCCACGTCGTAGTCGCGCAGCGCGTACTTCACGCCGAGCGAGTCCAGGAGTCGGGCGGCGTTCGTCTTCACGGCCTCACATCCCCAGCGCGGTGGCGGCGGCCTGCACGCGGGCGAGCGCGTCCTCGGGCGAGCTGCCCACCGCGGACAGGTGCCCCATCTTCCGGCCCTTGCGCGCCTCCCGCTTGCCGTACAGGTGCAAGCGGACGCCGGGCATGGCCAGCACCTGCTGGAAGCGAGGGCCACCGTCCTTCAGCCACAGGTCCCCGAGCAGGTTGACGATGGCCGCTGGACGCACCACCTCCACGGAGCCCAGCGGCAGGTTGCACACCGCGCGCACCGCCTGCTCGAACTGCGAGGTGAGGCACGCCACCTCGGTGGAGTGGAAGCTGTTGTGCGGGCGCGGCGCCAGCTCGTTGACGAGCACGCTGCCGTCCTTCAGCAGGAACAGCTCGATGACGAGCAGGCCTTCGACCTGGAGCGACTCGGTGATGCCGCGCGCCAGCTCCGTGGCCTTGTTCAGCACCGCGGGCGGCAGCGGCCCCGGCAGCAGCGACCACGCGAGGATGCGCTCCTCGTGGTGATTGAAGGCCGGCGGATACACCGCCACTTCCCCATTGGGGCTGCGGGCCACCAGCACGGACAGCTCGGACTGGAGCGCCAGCGCGGCCTCCACCACCACGGAGCGCTCACCCAGCTCGCGCCACGCCTGGGCGGCCTCGTTCGCGGAAGTCACCTCCACCTGCCCGCGCCCGTCGTAGCCGCCCTCGCTGGACTTCACGAAGCAGCGTCCGCCCAGCACCTGGATGGCCTCGGCCAGCTCCGCGGCGGAGTGCGCCTCGCGCCACGGGCCCAGGGGAAAACCACCCTTGGCGAGCCAGCCCTTCTGCCGTCCCCGGTGCTGAATCACGCGGAGCACGTCCGCGCCCGGGCGCATGGGGGTGTGCCGCGCCACCGCTTCCAGCGTGGCGAGGGGAATCTTCTCGATTTCGAGCGTCACGGTGTCGCACGCGCGCGCCAGCGTCTCCGCGGCCGCCGTGTCACCGAAGGACGCGGTGACACATCGGTCCACCACGGAGTGGGCCGGGCAGTCCGCGTCCGGGTCCAACGCCTGGACCTGGAAGCCGAGCGTGCGCGCGGCCAGGGCCATCATCCGCCCCAGCTGGCCGCCGCCGAGCATGCCAATCGTGCCGCCGGGCAGCACCACGCGGGGGCTCATGACAGCTCCCGGTGCGCCAGCACTTCGTCAGTACGCGCCTTGCGCCAGGCCGCGAGCCGCTCGCGCAGCTCCGGGTACTTGAGGCAGAGGATGGCCGCGGCGTGCAGGGCGGCGTTGGCGGCGCCCGGCTTGCCAATGGCCTGCGTTCCCACCGGCACGCCCTTGGGCATCTGGACGATGGACAGCAGCGCGTCCAGGCCGCTGAGCAGCGTGGTGGGCATGGGCACGCCGATGACGGGCAGCAGCGTCTTGCTCGACACCATGCCCGGCAGGTGCGCCGCGCCGCCCGCCGCGGCGATGATGACGGACAGCCCCCTCGTCTCTGCGGTGGACGCGTACTCCATCATCCAGTCCGGGGTGCGGTGGGCGGACACCACGCGCACCTCGTGCGGGATGCCCAGTTCCTTGAGGATGTCGACCGCGGGCTGCAGGTGCTCCAGGTCGCTCTTACCGCCCATGATGACCCCGACCCACGGGGTGACCGTGCTCGCCATTGGTGTGCGCGCCTCCGTGCGCTGTCCCGCCGAAACCAGGAGGAACGCGGAGATAGGGCGGGGGGATTCCGCGGGTCAACACGGAAAGGCGAAGGTGACGAGGATGACACGCCGGCCTTCCCGCATTCCCGGCGCGCGCCCGCACGCAGGGTGGGGCAGGGGGATGAGCCCCTGCCCGCCACCCAGGACGGCTAGGCCGCGGAGACGTTGCGGTCGCTGCCCTCGCGGTAGAGGGCTTCGATGGCGTCGTTGTAGCGGGCCACGACGTTGCGGCGCTTCACGCTCATCTTGGGGGTGAGCATGTCGTTGGCGACGGTGAAGTCCTCGCTGACGAGCAGGAAGCGCTGCGGGCGCTCATAGCCCTTCACGTCGCGGGTGAACTCGTTCACCTGCTCACGGTAGAGCTGGAGCACCTCGGGACGCTTGAGCAGCTCCGGCATGGACGTCGTGTCCAGGCCCTTCTCCGTGGCCCACTTCTTCAGCGTGTCCACGTCCACGACGATGATGGCCACGTTGTACGGCTTGTTCATGCCGTGGACCAACGCGTTGGCGATGTAGGTGGAGAGCGCCAGCGACTGCTCGATGGGGCTGGGCACCACGTACTTGCCGTTCTCCAGCTTGTACTGCTCCTTGATGCGGCCGGTGATGTAGAGGTAGCCGTCCGGATCCAGGTAGCCCATGTCACCGGTGCGGAAGCCGCCGTTCCCAGTGAACACCTTCTCGTTCTCCTCGGGCTTGTTGTAGTAGCCCATCATCACGTTGTGCCCGTGGACGACGATTTCGCCCTGCGACGCCTCGCCGGTGGCCGCCGTGTCGATCTCCACGCGAACCCCGGGCAGCGCCTTGCCCACCGAGCCGATCTTCCGGTTGTTGGGGAAGTTGGCCGTGGCGATGGGCGACGTCTCCGTGAGGCCGTAGCCCTCGTAGACGGTGATGCCGAGGTTGTCGATGAACTCCGCCACCTCCTTGGAGATGGCCGACCCACCGGAGAAGGCGTACTTCAGCCGCCCGCCGAAGCGCGCGCGGACCTTGGAGAAGACCACCTTGTCGAAGAAGGCGTGCTGCAGGTCCAGCAGGCCGCTCGACTTGCCCGCCTCCGCGAGCGCGCGCCGCTGGGCCGCCACCGCGAGGCCGCGGTGGAACATGAACCGCGTCACCGCCTTCTCGCCGGCCATGCGCTTCTGCAGGCCGTCGTAGATGCGGTTGAAGATGCGCGGCACGCTGAACAGCAGCGTGGGCTTCACCTCGGAGAGGTTGTCGATGATCTTCTCCACCGCCTCCGCGATGGCCATGGAAGCGCCCATGGACAGCAGCGCGTGCAGCTCCACCGTCTGGCCGAAGACGTGCGCCCAGGGCAGGAAGGCCAGGGAGCGGTCCTCCGTCCCCATGGGAAACACTTCGTGCATCGCCGACACGTTGCGGGCGATGTTCGCGTGGCTGAGCATCACGCCCTTGGGCTGTCCCGTGGTGCCCGACGTGTAGATGAGGCCGGCCAGGTCCGTCGGCTTGGGGCTCACCAGGGGCGTGGGCGTCTCGGCGCCCCGCCGCAGCAGCGTCGCGAAGCTGTCCGTGTCGCTGGTGGTGCCGCTGAAGCGGATGATGTGCTCCAGGTGCGGCAACTCCGCGCGGACGGACTGGATGCGCTGCGCGATGTCATCCGTGGCACAGAAAACGACCTTGGCGCCGCTGTCGTTGAGGATGAACTGCAGTTCCTTCACCTGCTGCGATTCGTACATCGGGACGTAGGCGCCGCCGAGCGTGTATGTGGCGTACGCGCCCACCGCCCACTCCAGGCGGTTGTTGGAGATGACGGCCACGCGGTCGCCCGCGCCCACGCCCAGCTGAGCGAGCCCTCCTCGCAGGTCGTCGACCATCTCTCCGAAGCGGGAATAGGTCGTCCAGACCCACTGGCCGTTCTTCTTCTCTCCGAAGAGGTCGCGGCTGCCGAAGGTGGAGGTGCTGCGCTTGAAGATGTCGATGAGGGTCTGGAACTGCGGGAGCTGCATGAGGGGGGCTCCACTCGGAAACAGGTTGGTTTGAGGTGCCGCAGCTTAAGGCTGAACGCATCCTGTGTGGGCCCATTCCTGAAACTTCACGCCCCACCTGCACACAATCGTGAACACGACGCAGTGCGGCGGGGCGTCTGGGTGACGTACGGCGCGACTCTCAGTACGTGGAGCCGAGCTTGCCGAAGCTCTTGAGCGCCTTCACCTTGCTCTTCTTCACGAGCGAGCGCCGGGCCTCTTCGCCCTCCGCGCTGTCGTACTCGTCCATGACGGCCCGCTGTTCGGCCTGGTCCGCCGCCACCGCGGCGCTGCCGGACACCGCGCTGGCTTCGTCGAAGAGCGCCTGGTTGCGTTGCAGGTAGAGCTTCGCCTCGTCCTTGCGTCCCTCGCTCAGGGCCTCGGCCGCCTTCTGCATGTTGACGGCGCTGCGCGCCCGGGCGGCGTAGACGGTGGCCTCGCGGTCCTGGCGGGCGAGCACCTCTTCACGCCGGTTGGTCACCACCGCGGACAGCGAGGCTTCGTTGGCCACCTCCGCGTCGCGGATGAGGTCCGTGTACGCCAGCTTCAGGTCCACCACGCGCGCCGTCCGCCCCACCGTGTCCCCGGTGACGTTGAGTCGCACCACCACGCGCTCCAACTGGCCCGCGGAGAAGTCGGGCAGCGACACGTGCACCTGATTGCCGGACTGGCTGGCGCGGTAGCCCAGCACCTCGCCCAGTGACGTGCCGGGGGGCAGGGTGAAGGTCATCGTCACGCCGCGCGCCACCGTCGTCCCGGCCTGCTGCAAGTCCTTCTGGAAGAGGGTGGAGAGCTGGGCGGCGTCCTCCAGGAAGCCGTAGGCACCGGCGCCGTACTCGGCGAAGGCCTGCATCAGGTCCTCGTTGAAGTCGGTGCCCACGCCAATGGCGCTCAGGGTGAGGCCGGTGGCGCGCAGCTCCCGCGCCATCCGCGTCAGCTCCTCGTCGGCGGTGAGGCCCTCGGTGGGCTGGCCGTCGCTCATGAGGATGAGGCGGTTGACGCCGTACGTCCGCTGCGCGGTGGACAGCTGGTAGCGCCCGGCGGACAGGCCCGCGCCGATGTTGGTGCCGCCTTCGTCCCAGATGCCGTCCACGTACTGGAACATCCGCTCGCGGTTGGCGGCCGTGGCCTCCAGGGACGGCAGGCTCTTCACGTCCGAGCCGTAGTGGATGATGGCCAGCCGGTCCTGGTCATCCAGCAGCCCGATGAGGTGCCGCGCCGCCTGCTTGGCCTGGGCCAGCTTGTAGCCGCTCATGGAGCCCGAACGGTCGATGACGAGCGCCAGATTGACAGGGCTTCGCTGTGCTCCCGGCACCTGCGCGCCCGACAGGTCGAAGGTGGCGAACACCTCGGAGGTGCCCGCGGGGACGTACGGATGGGACAGCCGGCTCGTCAGCGTCAGCGAGCCCACCGTGGCGGGCACGACGGGCGGTGGCGGGACGGGCGGCGGTGGAGCGGGGTGGACGACGACGATCGGCTCCGGCGGGGGCGGGGTGCCCATCTGGGGCAGTCCCAGCACCAATGCGGTGAGCGCGAGACCGCCAGCCAGACTGAGGAAGACGACCGTACGGTTCATGAGGCAGGGCTCCTTGCGGAAACAGCGCGGGCCCTCCCTTTACGAACCAGTCGCGCGGAAAGGTCTACCCCTCCGCGCGAAAAGTGTCGGGTGGGTCAACCCGGGATGAGCGCGCCGGCGCAGAAGAAGGGCGAGTTGTTCTCGCCGAACGTCCGCCGGTAGAAGGCCTCATCCGCCGAGCGGAGTGCATCCAGCGTGTCCTGATCCAGCAGCATCGGGCGGCACGACATCCGGCCAGGCAGGTCCGGATTGACGTCGTCGGTGTCCGTCACGTCGCAGGACGAGCCGCCCTCGACGCAGGGCTTGCTGCAGTAGCCCATCGCCGGAGCATTCTCGTTCAGTGATCCATCCTCATTGAGGGCCCGAGGGTAGTCCTGGTCCCGAACGCAGATCAGATCCTCGCAGTTCACGGACCCGAACGAGATGAAGTCCTGCTGGCTAGCGATCTCCCGCTCCAGGATGGGCATGGTTGCGGAGTTGTTGTTGGCCGCCGACTCCTCGGGGGTCGCCTTGCGCACCAGCGTGCAGGGCTTGCCAATCTCGCTGGCCACCTCACAGCCACCCAACAGGAGCGCGGCGGACATCATGAGGGCGGTTCGCACGAACATCTTCATGGGAGCTCTGACCTCTACAAAGGGGGGATGGGGCACGGGACCTCGGGGCCCGCGAGCCTCGGGAGGGTAGCACAGCCCCCTGGAACACCAACGTCCCCGTACGGCGGTACGGCGGGTGGAATTGTGAAGGAATACCGGAGGGATAGGCGGTAACCTGGCTTGCTCAGCGCGGTTGATGGTTGGGAATACGACCGATAGGATGTGGAAGCCGAGAGTCGCGCTGAACCCCCGGTGGCAGTTACGCCCCCCTCCCTCACGGAGCCTCCGGATTTGAACCGCCCCAAGTTGCTGCTCGCCCTGTGTCTGGTGCCCGCACTGGCATCCGCCCAGAGCCAGGAAGGCATGGGACTCGACCTCACCGACGAGTCGCAGGCCGAGTCATCGCAGGATGCAGAATCACCCGCGCCTCCTCCGGTGGAGGAGGCCACACCGGCCGCGGCGTCCCGCCCCGCGGACGAGCCATTGGAAGCGGATCCGCAGTTGCCGCTGACGGACATCACCCAGGAAGACCGGGTGAAGAGCGTCCAGCGGAAGGTCTACCTCAAGAAGGGCCGCTTCGAGCTGACGCCACTGGTGAGCCTCTCGGTCAACGACCCCTTCTATTCGAAGGTGGGGTTGTCGGTCCGGGGCGCCTACTACCTGGCGGACACGCTGGCCATCTCCGCCCGGGCCTCGCTGATGCAGGTGGTGCCGTCGGATGACGTGCGCACCGCGAAGCGGACCTTCAACAGCAAAATCTACTACTCGGTGCCCCAGTGGTCCGCGATGGGCGACGTGGAGTGGAGCCCGATCTACGGAAAGGTGGCGTTCCTCAACTCCATCCTCCACTTCGACGGCTACCTGCTGGCCGGCGCGGGCGTGGTGAGGACGGAGACCTCGGCGCTGCAGGGGCGAGGCCTCAACCCGGCTGCGGACCTGGGCCTGGGCATGCGCTTCGTGGCTCAGGACTACATCGCCGTCAACGTGGCCCTCATCAACACCTCTTATGTGGATCAGCCCCTGGGTAGCAGCAAGGGCGCCGTCCAGAACGTCATGACGCTCAACGCAGGCATCTCGCTGTTCCTGCCGTTCAAGTCGACGGGGAGGGACTCGGAATGAAGCGCTTCTTCCGTGTGCTCCTCGCCCTCTGTCTGACGGCGCCCGTGCTGGGCTCCGCCCAGACCACCGAAGAGGCGGAAGCCGGCGACGTGTCGGAGGTCGACAAGGACCGGCTCGGGCCCCTGCGCGAGCGCGTCCGGCCGGTCTCCGGCCACGTCTTCCTCAAGAAGGGCCGCTTCGAGTTCAGCCCGTCCGCGACGCTGTCGCTGCGCGACGCGTTCTACAGCAAGTACATCTTCGGCGGCACGCTGACGTACCACCCCATGGAGACGTTGGGTGTCAGCCTGCGCGTGGGCTACGCCATCAACACGGTGGCCGGCGCGGCGCAGAAGTGCACGTTCGGGGACGGCGGCGAGGGCTCCTCGCGCGGCTGTGTGCCGCCCACGCTCAACGAACTGGACGGGAACGCGCCAGGGCAGATCAAGCTGCTGGGTGGCGCGGACGTCCAGTGGGCGCCCATCTACGGCAAGGTGTCGCTGCTGGCTGAGACCTTCGTCCACTTCGACCTGTACGGCATCGCGGGCGCCTCGGTGGTTCAGTACCGCGGCCCCGGTGACTCGCTGGGCGCGGAGGCGCAGAACTACCTCACGCCGGGTGCCAACCTGGGCGTGGGCGCGCGCTTCTTCCTCAACCGGTGGATCACGCTGCGCACGGAGCTGCGTGACCTCATCTACGTGGAGAAGGGCACCGAGGTCTCCGGCAACTACCTGCGCAACCAGCTCCTGTTCGAGCTGGGTGTCTCCTTCTTCTTCGGGTCCGAGTCATGATGCGCTCCTTCCGGCTCATCCGTGTCGCCGTCCTCGGGCTGTCGCTCGCGTGGACGGCCCCCATCTACGCGCAGAACTTCGAGGGCCTGGACCTCTCCGGCCAGTCCAAGAAGAAGAAGCGCACCACCCCCAAGAAGAAGAAGCCCACCCGCAAGAGCCGCGCCGACAAGGCGAAGTCCGTGCCGGTGCAGGACGAGGACGCGGACGACGATGACGCCGCGGCTTCCTCCAGCGAGGCGCCCACGAGCGTGTCTCCCGCGGAGACGGCACCCGCGGCGACCCATTCCACGCCCGCGCCCACCCCGGCTTCGCCTCCCGCGAACACCGGGAGCATGGGCATGGGCCTGGACCTGACGCAGGAGGCGCCCAAGCCGGCCGCGCCCACCATGTCCTTCGACGCGGTGGACGTCTCTGGCAAGACGGCGGACCGCCAGCGCCTGGACGTGGCCGTCAGCCTCTTCAAGAACGACGAGTACGAGAAGGCCTCCATGGCGGCGCACGAGCTGCTGGAGGACCCGAAGCTGGCGGGCCTGCACACCGAGGCGCGCTACGTGCTGGCCAAGTCGCTCTACCGCATGGGCATGTACCACTCGTCCCTGGGCGAGTTCTCCAAGATCCTCTCCCTGGGCCCGTCCACCAAGTTCTTCAAGACGAGCCTGGAGTGGCTCTTCTTCATCAGCCGCAAGACGAAGAACGAGACGGTCATCCTCGACGAGATTGCCCGCCACGCGAACCAGGAGTTCCCCGAGAAGTACCGCAACGAGTTCCGCTACCTGCTGGCGCGCTACCACTTCGTGCGTGGCCGCGCGCTGGACCAGGTGGGGCAGCCCGAGGAGGCGGACAAGAGCTTCTCGGAGGTGAAGCGGCTGGCGCTGACCATTCCGCGCACCGACGCGTTCTTCCCCCGCGCCAAGTACCTGGAGGGCCTGTCCTCCTTCCGCAACGGCAGCCGTCAGAAGGACGCGGCGTCCAAGCGCGCCAACGGGGAGATGCTGGCGGCTATCGAGGCGATGAAGGAAGTGGTCCGCCTCACGCGTCCGGCGCCGGGCAAGACGGCGGACCAGGCGAAGCTGGACAAGTCGCTGCGTGAGCTGGCCTTCATGCAGCTGGCCCGTACGCACTACGGCATGCAGCAGAACCGCTTCGCGCTCTTCTACCTGGGCAAGGTGGAGCGCGGGAACACCCAGTGGCTGGAGGCCCTCTTCGAGTCCAGCTGGGCCAACTACCGAGTGGGCCAGTACGAGCAGGCGCTGGGCAGCCTCATCACCCTGTCGTCGCCCTTCTTCCGCGAGGAGTACTTCCCGGAGGCGCTCATCCTGAAGGCGGTCATCTATTACGAGAACTGCCGCTACCGGGAGTCCAACATCATCCTCCAGGACTTCGAGCGCACCTACCTGCCCGTGCACGACCAGTTGGAGGCGCTGGTGAAGAAGAACATGGAGGCCAGCGAGTACTACTCGGTGCTGTCCGACGTGCAGAAGAAGAACAAGGACGGCCTGGAGAAGAACGAGACGGACGTCATCCTGGAGCGCATCCTCCGGCTGGCCCTGACGGACCAGGACCTGCGCAAGACGAACGACTCCATCCTCGAGCTGGAGGCGGAGATGGACGCCTTCGCGAACCGGGCGGACACCTTCAAGTACTCCGAGCTGAGCAAGTCCCTGCTGGAGGGGCTCAAGGTGCAGCGCACGGCGCTCATCTCCAAGGCCGGCACCATGGCCAAGGGCAAGCTGGAGACGGAGCTGGTGGCGCTCAAGCAGCTGCTGGCCAACGGCCTGCGCATCAAGTTCGAGACGACCACCAAGGAGAAGGAGTTCCTGGAGGAGCAGCTCAAGGCGGGCGGCCGCACGGCCATCGTCAAGAAGTACAAGTACTCCGTCGCCGTGCAGGACGACCAGCTCTACTGGCCGTACGAGGGCGAGTACTGGCGTGACGAGCTGGGCACCTACCAGTACACGATGACCAAGGGCTGCATCGAGCGCGACACCGCCAACCGGCGCGTCCAGTCCGCCGAGGCGATGTAAAGCCCCTCTGGCCGGGGACTTCTCCCCCATTCCAGCCGCCGGAGCGCTATCTTCGCGCTCCGGCGGTTTTCTTTTTTGCGCAAAGGGGCAACTGGTGGTGCGGCGGGCGGCGTCACTCCGTGTCGTCTTCGGAATCGTGGCGCTGGACCTCATCGGGTTCGGCATCCTGATTCCCCAGCTGGGGGTGTACGGCGTGCGGTTCGGCGCCTCTCCCTTCACGGTGGGGCTGCTCATCTCCGTCTTCTCGCTGATGCAGCTGGTGTCGGCCCCGGTGATGGGCCGGCTCAGCGACCGGTACGGCCGCCGGCCGGTGCTGCTGGTGAGTCAAGTGGGCTCGCTGCTGGCGTACCTACTGTTCGCCTTCGCGCAGTCGCTGCCGCTGCTCTTCCTGGCGCGTGTCATCGACGGCATCTCCGGTGGCAACATCTCCACCGCACAGGCCGTGGTGGCGGACATCACCACGCCGAAGGACAGGGCGCGGGGCATGGGAGTCATTGGCGCGGCCTTCGGGCTGGGCTTCGTGCTGGGACCGGCGCTGGGCGGCTTCCTGGGCGCCTGGGGCGGCAACCTCGCCATCGGTCTGTTCGCGGCGGGGCTGGTGGCCATCAACCTGACGGGCACGTACTTCTTCCTGCCGGAGACGCGGGTGGAGGGGCGCCCGGGGGAAGGGCACGCGCGCACGCTGACGGGCGCCACGCTGGCCATGAGCCTGCCCGTGGTGGGGCGCTGCCTGGTGCTGATGCTGGTGTTCACCACCGCCTTCGCGCAGATGGAAGGCACCTTCTCCGTCTACCTGCTGACGCGCTTCCTGTCGTCCGGGCCGGTGCCGCTCCAGGAAGGGGGGCTGTTCCTCCGGGCGGCGGTGACGGACCTGGACGTGCTGCGCGAGGCCAGCCTGCGCTCCGGGTGGCTCTTCGCGGCCATCGGGGTGATTTCCGCGGGCGTGCAGGGGGGCCTGGTGCGCCGGCTGACGGGTGGGCCCGGGAGCAGGCCGGGGCGCGAGGCGCTGCTGGCCACGGCGGGCTTCGGACTGACGGCGGTGGGACTGGGCCTGTTGCCCGTGGCGCCGGACTATGCGTGGCTGTTCCCGGTAATGGGGTTGTTGGCGGTAGGGTCGGCGCTGGTGACACCGTGTCTGTCCGCCCTGGTATCACTGCATGCCCCGCCAGAGCGGCTGGGGGCGGTGCTGGGGGCGTACCAGGCCTTCGGCTCGCTGGGGCGGATTCTGGGGCCGGCGCTGGGCGGCTGGCTCTTCACCCGGATGGGGCCCGCGGCCCCGTACGGGACGGCGGCGGGAATGGTGGCGTTGGCGGGGCTCCTGGGATTGTCCCTGGTGGCCCAGGCGAGAATGGCAGGCGCGGGGGCCGAGCAAAGGTCCTAAGATGGAGGACATGGTGGGGACGCAGCCGCAGCCAGTGACGATTGCCTTCGATGTCATGGGAACGGACCACGGCCCGGGCGAGGTGGTCCGGGGAGCGGCGATGCTGTCGCTCGAGTCCCCCCACATCCACACGCTCCTGGTGGGGGACCGCACCCTCATCGACGACGCGCTGGCGGAGACGAAGCACAACGGCGAGCGCATCTCCGTGCAGCACGCGGCGGACTTCATCGGCATGGACGAGAAGCCCGGCGAGGCGCTGGCGCGCAAGCCGAACGCGTCCGTGGCGGTGGCCGCGCGGCTGGTGGCGGAGGGCGAGGCGCAGGCGCTGGTGTCCGCGGGCAACACGGGCGCGGGCGTGCTGGCGTGTGCCCGGCACTTCCAGCTCATCCCCGGGGTGCGGCGCGCGGCGCTGGCCACGGTGTACCCGACGCGCTCGGTGCGCGGCGCGAAGGGCGACCCGTTCTCCCTCATCCTCGACGTGGGCGCCACGGTGGAGGCCACCGCGGATGACCTGGTGACGTTCGCGGTGATGGGCTCCGCCTACGCGCGCATCATCTCCCAGAACGAGCGCCCCAAGGTGGCGCTCCTGTCCAACGGCATTGAGCCGCAGAAGGGCCCGCCCCGCGTGGTGGAGGCCCATGCCCGCTTGTCGGAGATGAAGGACATCCACTTCATCGGCAACGTGGAGGGCATCGACATCCCGAAGGGCACCGCGGACGTCATCGTCACCGACGGCTTCGTGGGCAACGTCTGCCTGAAGATGCTGGAGGGCGTCCACGACACGGTGGTGGAGCTGGCCCAGTACGCCTACAAGGAGAGCCTGCGATGGCGCGCGGGGCTCGCGATGCTGTCCAGCGGCATCCAGCGCATCAAGGACATCACCGACTGGAACCAGTACGGCGGGGCCCCCATCCTGGGGTTCGATAAAATCTTCATCAAGGCACACGGGCGTTCGAAGTCGCGGGCCATCGCCAACGCGGGCAAGGTCGCGGCGAAGGTGGTGTCGAACAACCTGGGCGCCGCCATCCGGGAAGGCCTGAAGAAGTGAGCTTGCCGGACCGCATCGACCCGCGTCCGCCCCGGCGAATCTACCGCTGGGATTTGGACAAGACGTACCTCCAGACGGAGTTCGACTCGCTCCGTGACCTGGTGCGGACGGCGTTCCAGAAGGCCCACCAGAAGGTGGCCGTGCCGGGGGCCAGCGCGCTCATCCGCGAGCTGTCGGAGAACGGGGACTCGCGGCTGTGCATCGTCTCCGGCAGTCCGAAGCAGATGCGGGCCGTGCTGGAGGAGAAGCTCAAGCTGGACGGCGTGCGGTGGGACGAGTTCGTCCTCAAGGACAACGTGGGCAACCTGCTGCGCGGCCGCTTCCGGGCCCTGCGCGGGCAGGTGGGCTACAAGCTGCCCGCCATCCTGGAGAGCCGGGTGCACGCGCCGGTGGAGGCGGAGGAGGTCCTCTTCGGTGACGACGCGGAGGCGGACGCGTTCATCTATTCGCTCTTCGCGGACCTGGTGGCGGGCCGCGTGGACGAGCGCGTGCTGTCACAGGTGCTGGAGGCGGGCGGGGTGTACCCGGACGACGCGCTGCGGGTGCGCGAGGCGTGGAAGAAGATTCCCGTGGGCGACCCGGTGCGCCGCATCTTCATCCACCTGGACAAGCTGACGCCCCCCGCGCACTTCACGGCCTACGGGCCGCGCGTGGTGCCCATCTTCAACTACTTCCAGGCCGCGCTGGTGCTGCTGGCGGACGGCCACCTGACGGCGCCGCAGGTGCTGAAAATCGCCGTGGAGATGGTGCAGACGGCGGGCCACAACATCATCACCCTGTCCAACTCGTTCCAGGACCTGCTGCGGCGCGGGCTGCCGCTCCAGCAGGCGGCGGTGGCGCTGTCCCAGGCGCTGGAGGGGCCCAACAAGCTGCTCGCGGCGATGCGGCCCATGCCGGACATCCTGGCCGCCTTCAGCAAGCGTCTGGCCGCGCTGGGCACGCCGCCGCCACCCCCGCCTGTTCAGGCGGTGGACTACGTGTCCCTCATCCACCACGCGCTGCCCCGGAACCACAAGGGCCGCACCAAGCCGCAGTAGGGGAAGGCTGCCCGGCTGCCCCTCGGGTGGGCCGGCGTTCCCCGCGCGGGCCGTCCCCAGAACGTTTCCAGCGGACGTTGTGTTGATACAGGACACAGGCCCGCGGCCCCCACGCTTCGCGCGTGCCCTGTCCCCTGGTTGGGAGCAGGAAAGCGGGCGGGGGAGCCCGCTGCCCGGTGACATCCGACAACAATGTCGTCCATCGCTACTCCCTACCCGGAGGATGCGGTATAGACGGCAGGCCTTCAAGCGCCCCGATGGGGTGTCCCTGGCTGATGACGCGAGATTTGACTGAGACGCCGCCTGCCGGCGGTCTGCTGCCACCTGCGCCCGAGAATGACGCGCGCGAGGTTGCCTCTTCCGAGGCGGCAGGGACTTTCGAGCGCGGCGAACAAGAGGTTCCCATGAACTCCCAGCTGGAGCTGTCGGCGCACCCTGAAGAGGACAGCGCCTCCAAGCCCGTGGCCGCCGACGCGCAGGCCCCCACTGAAACCCCCACGATTCATGCCGCCACCCCCGCCGAGCCGCCTCCGGCCCCCGCTTACGCGGATGCCGAGGACGAGGACGACGAGGATGATGACGACGAGGTGGACTTGGCCGACTCGGGCCTGGACGACGCCGTCCTGGGCGCCGAGGCCGCGCTGGCCGCCGCCGAGGCCGAGGACGCCGCCGAGGCCCGGGGCGAGGACGCCGAGGACGTCCCCATCGTCCTGGAGCCCGAACCGGAGCCGACGCCCGATGAGCGCGCGCTGCACGCGCCCCACGTCCGGCCCACCGGCGAGCCGGCGGAAATCGACCCCGACGAGTTGGACCCGGACGCCCTCAAGGTGGTGCTCCGCCTGCACCAGCACGGCCATCAGGCGTACATGGTGGGCGGCTGCGTGCGTGACCTGCTGCTGGGGCGCAAGCCGAAGGACTTCGACATCGCCACCAGCGCGACGCCGAACGAGGTGCGCGGCATCTTCCGCAACTGCCGCCTGATTGGCCGGCGCTTCCGGCTGGCGCACGTCTACTTCAAGGGCGGGAAGATCATCGAGGTCTCCACCTTCCGTGCGAATCCGACGGAGCTGGAGCCCGCGCCCAACGGCGGTGAGGATGAGGGGGACGGTGAGGACCTGCTCATCACCCACGACAACGTCTTCGGCACCGCGCAGCAGGACGCGCGCCGCCGTGACTTCACCATCAACGGCCTGTTCTACGACGTGGCCGAAGGGCGGGTCATCGATTACGTCCGTGGCCGCCGTGACCTGGATGAGCGCTTCATCCGCACCATTGGCGACCCGGAAGTGCGCATGCGCGAGGACCCGGTGCGCATCCTGCGCGCGGTGCGCTTCGCGGCGAAGCTGGGCCTGGACATCGAGTCGCGGACGTACGCGGCCATGGAAGGCGCGGTGGAGGACCTGCCCCGTTGCGCGCCCGCGCGCCTGCTGGAGGAGACGTTCCGCCTCATCCGCGGCGGTGTGTCCGCGCCGGCGCTGAAGCTGTTGGACGCGCTGGACGCGCTCAAAATCCTCCTGCCGCCCGTCAACGCGTACCTCAAGCAGCACGGCAAGGAAGGGGAGAAGACGTTCTACGCCTTCGCGGAGTCGCTGGACCAGCGCGTGTCCGCGGGCGAGGCGCTGGACGACGCCATCCTCCTGGCGATGTTGCTGATTCCCATCAGCCGTTCGACGGGGCCCGAGGAGTCGCAGGAGGGCCGCCCGTCCGTGTCGCAGGTGGTGGAGGACCTGCTCGCGGGCTTCGTGCAGTCCGCGCGTCTGCCGCGCCGCATCGCCGAGCGCTGCCGCATGCTGCTGCTGGCCCAGCGCACCCTGTCCGGTGAGCGCCGTCGTCGCAGCGCCGCCTTCAAGCGGCACCCGCTTTTCAGCGAGGCCCTCACCGTGTTCGAGATGACGGTGGAGGCCACGGGCGAGAATCGCGAGCAACTGGAGGCGTGGAAGGCCGGCGAGGTGCCGCAGCCGCGCGCCGCCGCCGCGGATGGCGAGGAGTCCGACGCGGGAGGCCAGCGCAAGCGCCGCCGTCGCCGCCGCCGCCGCCGCCCCTCGGCAAACGGCTCGTCCGGTGAGAGCGCCGGTTCGTCCTCCGAGTCGGGCGACGCCTGACTCAAGGTCGCGTCCGTGTCGAAGTCCCTGCCGTCAGGTGTGGGGTCGCTCCGCGAACAGGCGTGAGGCCCCACCCGTACCGGGCCCTCAGTCCTTGGGCCCGCCCTTGTCCACCGGGCGCTCGGAGCGGTGTTCGGCGCTGTCGGTGGCCTCGCTGCCGGCGATGTCCGCGGTGGTGATGGCCTTGCTGCCAAACCGCTCGGCAATCTTGTCCAGCGCCGCGTTCAGCTTCGCGGTGCGCGGCGCGGCGGCGGGGAAGAGGCCCAACTGGGGCGGCTCCTCGTCCAACTGCACGCTGACGCCAGTGAGCCGCAGCGGCTTGCCCTGGTGCGACTTGTCCAGCAGCTCCAGCGCCGCGCGGTAGAGCGTCTGCCCGTCATCCGTGGCCTCGCGCAGCGTGGTGCGCCGGGTGATGAGCGTGAAGTCCGCGAACTTCAATTTGAGCTGCACCACGCGGCCCTTCAGCGCCGCCCGCCGCAGCCGCCGGGCCACGCGCAGGGCCTGGGCGTGGACGTGCGGCTTGAGCGCGTCCACCCCCACGAGGTCTTCGTCGAAGGTGTCCTCCGCGCCCACGCTCTTGGCGGCCCGGTCCGGCACCACCTCGCGCGTGTCGATGCCCTGGGACAGCTCCCACAGGTGCCGTCCGCTGGAGCCCAGTCTGTCTTCCAGCCAGTCCAGCTCCCGGGCCGCCACGTCGCCAATCGTCTTCAGCCCGGCGAGTCGGAGCGCCTCCTCCGTCTTCGGCCCCACGCCCCACAGGCGCGACACCGGCAGGCCCGCGAGGAAGGCCACCGTCTCCTCGGCGCGCACCTCTCGCTGGCCATTGGGCTTGGCGAGGTCGGAGGCAATCTTCGCCACGAACTTCACCGTGGCCACGCCCGCGGAGGCGGGAAGGTTCAACTCGTCGGCAATCTCCTTGCGGATGCGCCGGGCGATGTCCGCGGGCGTGCCGAAGAGGCCCACCGACGCCGTCACGTCCAGGAAGGCCTCGTCCAGCGACAGTGGCTCGATGAGCGGCGTGTAGCGTTCGAAGATGGCGAACACCTGCTCACTGGCCTCCGCATACGCGGCGAAGCGGGGCTTCACGACGAGCGCATGGGGCGCGGCCTTCGTCGCACGGGCCATGGGCATGGCGCTGCGCACGCCGAAGGGGCGCACCTCGTAGGAGGCGGCGACCACGACACCGCGCTGGGCATGCCCGCCCACGATGAGCGGCTTGCCCCGCAGGGCCGGGTTGTCCCGCTGCTCCACGGACGCATAGAAGGCATCCATGTCCACGTGGATGATGGCTCGCATGGTGTGAGTCACTTTAGCGGGGCACTCTGACGCCGGGCGGATACGGATATGAAGAGCCTGACGGAGTACCTGTGGTTCGAGACACCGCAGCGGCGGGAGTTGGTCCGTCTCACCGACACCGTGACGGCCCTGGTGCGCAAGAGTGGCATCCAGGAGGGAATGGTCCTCGTCTCCGCCATGCACATCACCGCGGGCGTCTTCGTCAATGACGACGAGCCCGGTCTCCATGAAGACATCTGGGAGTGGCTCCAGCACCTGGCGCCCGCCGGCCCCGACTACCGCCACCACCGCACGGGCGAGGACAACGGCGACGCCCACCTCAAGTCACTGCTGGTCCACCACCAGGTCATCATCCCCGTCACGGGCGGGAAGCTGGACCTGGGGCCCTGGCAGCAGGTGTTCTACGCCGAGTTCGACGGCCAGCGCCGAAAGCGCGTCATCATCAAGGTGATGGGCGAATAGTGGAAAGCCCTCAGTCCCGTTCCTCGCCGCGGGGCAGGGGCAGGCCACGCCGCTCCAGCTCCGCGCGCAGCTCCGGGGGCAGGGGACTGTGGACCGTCATGTTCCGCCGCGTCTGCGGGTGCGTCAGGCCTAGTGAGCGGGCGTGCAGGAAGAAGCGGCCCAGCTCCGGGGCCTCGCGTCCGCCGTAGAGGACGTCGCCGACGATGGGGGCGCCAATGCCCGCGAGGTGCGCGCGCACCTGGTGCAGCACGCCGGTGAGAATCTTCACCTCCACCACGCTGAACTCACCCGAGCGCGACAGCACGGTGAACTTCGACACCGCCTCCCGGGCGTCCTCGGCCCCATAGGGCGCGGGCTCCACGCGGTCCGGATGCCGGGGGTGGTGGCGCAGGGGCAGGTCGATGTCGCCCTCGTCCGTCAGGGGCCCTGTCACCAGCGCCAGATAGCGCTTGTCCACGGCGCGGTTGCCAAAGGCCTCGCGCACGGCGTTCCACGCGTCCCGCGTCCGCGCGGCCACGACGACGCCAGAGGTCTCCACGTCCAGCCGGTGGCACAGGCCACCTTCGCGCGCGTCCACGGAGGCCTGGGCGCATTCGGGATAGCGGGCCACCAGCGCGTTGGCCACCGTGCCCGTCTCTCCGGACTGCAGGGGGTGGGACGGCCGGCCCGCGGGCTTGTCCACGAACACGAGCGAGTCGTCCTCGTGCAGCACGGTGAGCGGGAAGTCCGCGTCGGGCACGGCCTCGCGCGACTCTTCTTCCACTTCGACGGCGATGTGCTGCCCGGCGGTGAGCGTGAGGCCCTTCTTCGCGGGGCGGCCATTCACCTTCACCGCGCCCGCCTCGAAGAGGCGCTTGAGCCGCGCGCGAGACAGGCCCAGCGCTTCACCAATGAAGAGGTCCACCCGCTGGCCCGCCTTGTCGGCGTCCACGGTGAGGGTGTGCAGCTTGGAGGGATTCACTCGGACAGGGCCTCGTAGACTTCCTCGGCCGTCTGGAACCGGTCGTCCGGCTCCTTGCGGATGAGGCGGTGGGCGACGCGCGCGAGCTGCGGGTCCCCGTGTAGGTTCAGCGCCAGCACGGGGGGCGGCTCCGTCTCCAGCACCTGGCGCCAGAGCTCGTGCGGCGTCTTCGCGTCGAAGGGGGGCCGCCCGCTGAGCAGCTCATAGAGGATGACCCCCAGGCTGTACAGGTCAGAGCGTCCATCCAGGGGCTCGCCCAGAATCTGCTCCGGCGCCATGTACCGGTAGGTGCCCACCAGCTTGCCGGCCTCGGTGATGGCCGCGTCGTCCGCCAGGAACTTGGCGAGCCCGAAGTCCATCAGCCGCACCTGCCGGTCGTCGTCCACCATGATGTTGGACGGCTTGAGGTCGCGGTGAACCAGGCCGTGGCCGTGGATGTAGGCCAGGGCCTCGCAAATCTGGAGCATGGCGTCCTTGAGACGTCCCATGCGTTCGGGCCGGTTGAGGTCCTCTTCGCGGACCACGCGTCCCGGCTCCTCCTCGGGCTCCGGGATGCGCGGCATGGGGGGCGGCAGGTCGAAGCCCTCCAGCGAATCATCCGAGCCGATGCCCACGTGCGGGCTGACACTGGCGGCGAAGCTCTCCAGGTCCTCGCTGGGGGCCTCCTCCGCGAAGGCCTCCAGGCCGAAGGTGCCGTCATGCGGGCTGTCGTCCGAGTCATCCATCGAATCGGAGAAGCTCCGGCTCAAGGGGCCGAAGTCGTCGTCCGCGGTCCGGAGGACGGACAAGGGGCTGCGCGGCGTGTGGCTGCCCGGAGGGGTGTTCCGGTCGCCGCTGCTCAGGTCGAGGTAGTGGCGGAGGGTGAGGCCCTCGATGAGCTCCATGGCCAGGTACGGCACGCCCTGGTGCACGCCGGACTCGAACACCTTCACGACGTTGGGGTGAGACAGGTCTACGAGTGTGTCGAACTCTCGGGCGAGTCTGCGCGCGGCACGAGCATCCCGCGCGGGGCCGGCTGAAAGCAGCTTCAGCGCGACCTCGTCGGTGGTGCGGCGGTCCAGGGCCCGATAAACGGTTCCTGCCCCGCCACTGCCAAGCGTCTCAAGAACGCGGTAGGGACCGATGACCTTCGGGGGCATGGGATGCCGAAATCCTACGGACCACGTCACGTCAGGGTCAACGCTGACAACGCCTGATTGCTCGGCGCTCGGCAGAACTGGCGGCAAGTGGTTTTACTTTTCCGACAAACCTGGGAGAACCCGAGTCAATGCAAATCGGGAAGTACCAGCTGGTGCGAAAGCTTGCGTCAGGCGGCATGGCGGAGGTCTTCCTGGCGAAGGCCGCGGGGCCACGCGGCTTCGAGAAGACGCTTGTGCTCAAGCGCATCCTCCCGCACCTGGCGGAGGACGCGGCCTTTGTAGAGATGTTCCTGGGCGAGGCGCGGCTGGCGGCGCAGCTCGAGCACCCGAACATCGTGCAGATTTTCGACTTTGGTGAGGCCGAGGGCAGCTTCTTCCTGGCCATGGAGTTCATTGACGGCCCGAACCTGCGCAAGCTGGTGAAGCGGGCCGCGGAGGAAGCGCTGCCCCCCGCCTTCTGCGCGAAGGTGGTGGCCGCCGCGGCGGAGGGCCTGGCGTACGCGCACGAGTTCCGTGACGTGGAGACGGGCGAACCGCTGGGGTTGATTCACCGCGACGTGAGCCCGGACAACATCCTGGTGTCGCGGCAGGGCGCGGTGAAGGTGGTGGACTTCGGCATCGCGAAGGTGGCGGGGCAGGGGCACCGGACGCTCACGGGCGTGGTGAAGGGCAAGGTGGCGTACATGCCGCCCGAGCAACTCCAGGCGAAGGCCATGGACCGGAGGGTGGATGTCTACGCGCTCGGGGTGGTGCTGTACGAACTGCTCACGGGGAAGCGTCCGTTCGATGCGACGACGGACGTGAGCGTGATGCAGGCGATTCTGTTCGAGGCGTTCATCCCGGTGTCGCAGCGGCGGCCGGATGTGCCGCTGGCGTTGCAGCAAGTGCTGGACAGGGCGCTGGCGAAGGATCGGGAGCGGCGATACGCGGACTGCCGGGCGTTGCAGGACGACCTGGAGCGGTTCGTGTTGTCGACTGGCGAGCCGGTGGGCGCGTATCAGATTGCCCAGCGCATCGCGCAGTGGGTGCCGGAGCTGACCTCGGGGAGCTTGACGAAAGTCCCCAGGGAGGCGGAGTCGAAAGCGCCCGCTTCCGAGGTGCCTGTCTCCTCCATGGTGTCGCCGTTGGACTCGACGTCGCCGACGACGCCCGTGCCTCAAGAGGCATTGGCGAAGGTGGCACCTCCATCGGGCGAGGTGACGACGCCTGCGAGGCCAATCTCCACGCGAGCCCTGCGAAGCCAGGTGGGCCATCCTCCCGTGGAGCAGACAGCACCTGCGTTGTCGCTACCCATCGCAGTGAGGGTTGTGGATGCGGAGTCCGTCGCGCCGCGGCCCGGTACGGAGCGTGTCGCCACGCCCGCTGCCCCGGCCCTGCTGGACGGACCTCGTCTTGCTCTCCACGGTGTTTCGCCTGAAGCAAAGGAAGTGCATTCCGCAGCGCGCCCGGTTTCTCTGCCGGGGACTGGTCTGCGCGTCGCGGTGAGGCGCTCTACGACGGAAGGGCGTGGAACGGACAAGGACGCGGAGATTGCGGCGCTCGCGGCGCTCCTTCCAAAAGGCGTGGGCACCTCGGCACCTGTCCCCATCGTGGATGAGGATGTGGAAGATGCCATCCATACGCGAAGTGCGGAGTACCTCGCGCCGGGGCGAGCGAAGAAGTGGGCTGTCCCGGTTGTAGGCGTGGGGGGAATGCTCCTGGCGCTGGGTGTAGGCCTCGTCCTGGTTGGTGGTGAGGAGAAGAAAGCCGAACTCGTGGATACGCCGCAGGTTTCCGAGGCCCCTGTGGAGTCCGTGCCTCAGGAAGAAGCCAAGGTTGCTGAGCGGGTTGAGCGCGAGGTGGTGCCTGAGCCATCGCCAGTCGACGCGCCGGAAGACGCTGGCGTCGAAATGAAGCAGGAGGGCATGGCCGATGCGGCTGGCCCTTCAAAGGACGCTGCAGTCCCCGAGGAAATGCGGGCCGAGCCAGTTGTTCTGAGCGCGCCGCCATTGGCGACTCCCAAACCCAAAGAGCGGAACGCTCCTCGAAAGGTCGCGGTCGCCGCGAAGGGCCGGCTGGAGTTACGTGTACGGCCCTATGCGGTTGTCTATCTCAATGGGGGAATGCTGGGTGAAACGCCCCTCAACTCCGTTGAGGTGCCGGCGGGCCGACATACCCTCCGGCTTGTCAATCAAGAGCTGGGGAAAGACGTCACTCGGGCCGTTGACGTGAAGGCAGGCCAGTCCACGGTGTTCAAGTTGAATCTCGATGCGGAGTGACGGAGGCCGAGCGGGTCGAGTGGGCGTGGGGCAGGGCCTCGTCCATCTGCTTTGAAGGGATTGACGTCACTCGTCAGTGTCTAGGATGTGGGTGATGGCTGCGCCTGTGAGAGCCGCGAGCGCCGCAGTGTACATGACGATGGCTCCTTTGTTCTGCGCCCGAGCTGTTTCTTGCAAGGTCATTCTCTGGCTCTGTCCAGTGGCGTCGTGGGCCTTGTCGAAGTTGTTCTGTGAACGCGAGGTCAAATAGGCGCCAACGCTGCCGGTCAGTATGCCCGCTCCTACCAGTGCAAGAGGGACTTGTTTGAGGCCAGAACGTTTTTGTTGGGGCGTTGGCTTTTCGACGAGAGGGATTGTTGGTGACTCTGGGGCCGACAAGGCTGTTGCGGTCGTTAGAGAAGGCGTCGGGCTGTCAGTCGGGGGAAGCGTGGGAGTGTCTGTGATGACTGGACTTGGCTGGGGGCTCGCGCTCGCCTGGGCAGGTGCTTGCTCCGCAAGGGCTTGTCCTTGGATGGTCTCAAAGTCTTTCACGACCTTGGGGGAGACACGGACAGGAAGCTTGGCATCTGGATTCAGTCGGAGCGCTTCCGCGAAGGCCTTGATTGCCTCATGTCGACGCCCTAAATCCGCGAGGACGATGGCTTCATAGATCGCCGTCTCAGCCAGTTCGCCTTCAGAAGCAGCCTGTGTCCTCGCCACGGTCAGTACATTCAATGCCGCTTCGTATTCGAGTTCCTCGTACAGTTGTGCGGCTGCTCTGATGTATGCCCGGAATGTGGCGCTGGACGTCGAGGTCTCTTTGGGCGGCGCTGCTGATGGCTGACTAAGCGCCAAGTCAGGCGCGAGGAGCGTCAGTCCTAGAAACCAAGCCCACGGTTGGTGCTTCCTGACAGATCTGCTTTTCATGGGCTGGCGTTGTTAGCATACGTGGCGCGGGGAGGACGTGGGCGAAGTTGCCCTTCTCGAGCGTTGAAGTGATGTGGTTTGGGACCGTTCATTTCGAGGTTGCGGTCAGGAAGCGGTTTCAGGCTCAGTCAAAGGAACAAGAAGCGAAGCGCTGGGTTTGTGGCGAAGTCTGTTGTGACACCCCGTGCTGTCATGAATGACTGAATTGCCTGTAGCTGGACGCGGCGTGCCCATGCACGCACGCCTCGTCCAGCGTTTCAGTTTCCTTTCAGGTCCATTTCATGGTTGGTGCTCGCGGAGATGCCGCTGGGCCCCTATGCAACCGTGATGGGCGAGGGCTCAATCTCTCTCCCAGGGCCTCGAAAGCGGTGCCGGTCCAGTGGGCCGATGCGGCGCGCCGGGATCTCGCCCGCGCGGGTGAAGTCCGCCGCGACGACGCAGGCGAGGCGGCCTGGGTCGTCGTTCTCGGGACGCAGCGCCAATGCGAGCACGTGCCCGTCGATGCCGTCCGCGACCAACTCCGCACGAGGCCGGTGAAACGGCCAATGACTTGAATGCCGTTGGACGACGAAGTTCAGACCTCGCTGCTGCGCTCGCCGGACACGTCGTTGGTCGCTAGCGCCAGCATGGTGTCGTTCTTCACTGCGACGGCGGAGAAACCTGCTCCGCCAGGAGTCTCCTGTGCCCAGGTCCTGGGTTCAGGTTTCCACTGTCCGATCTGGCGACGGATGAGCGGCGTCGACGCCTGCGTGCCGAACCAGCGGATGTACCCCGTGGCCAGCAGGCCGCCCGACGGCGCCTTGTCGAGGTCGTAGATGTGCGGGACGTGGCCATCCATGCTGGATACGCCCGCGATGGAGAAGTGCGGGTCCCACTCGCCGTTGTCGAGAAGTTCTGTCGCCGACGGTTCACAGGAAGTGCCCGCGTCCGATTCCGGTTCCCCTGCGCCCGGCTCGCCGCCGTCTTCAGGGCCCGCGTCGGGCTCGTTGCCGCCTGCGGCGGGCACACCCGCGTCATCCGAGCCCGCATCCTTTTCAGTGCCCGTATCCGGCACGGGCCCTTGGCTCCGGCCCGTCATCACCACAAGCGGTGAAGACGAGTCCTACGACCAGGAACGCTGCGATGTGACAAGTCCAGGAGTCTCTGAGGGGTGTGTGCATAGGGGCGGCACACGACTGCAATCGATGAACCTGTTGAGAGACGAAGCGATGTCGAATGCTTGGAGTGTCATCGATGCGCAGGTGGGGCCTCGACGTCCTTTGAACCCGATGATGCTCTCAGGGGTCTGATGGGCGCTGTTCGCGTGCGCGGGTGTGCCGCCCGGACTCACTCCTCGGTGCGACGCCTTCATGTGAAGCGAGGATTCTCGTCGCCAGCTTCAAAAGCTTCGTTCGTAGTGCTTCCGGAGCGAGCACCTCGAAACCCGTGCCGACGTCGCAGAGCTGTCCGAACGCAATCGACTCCCGCTCGAAGTCCACGACCACAATCTTCCGTCCATCGGCTGCGAGCGGCGCGGCATCCAGCCGTGCACCCTCCGCTCGCGGCCGAATTTTCCGCAGCGCCTCCATCGCCTCCGCCGTCAATCGCAGCGTGACTTCGTACTGCGCGCGCTTCTCCGCGAAGCGTGAGCACCACGCCTTCCAGAACGCGGGCAGGTCGAAGCGTGCCGGCCGGATGAAGGTCTCCGGGCGTATCCGTGCACCTTCCACACGCGAGCCTCGATACACACGCGGTTCATCCTCGCCCGTGCTCGCGACGAGGTACCAACGGTCCGCCTTGATGACGAGCGCGTACGGTGCCACCACCTTGCGGCTCGGCGTGCCTTCGAAGTCCCGGTACGTCAGCGATACGCGCCGGTCCTGCCAGACAGCGTCGCGCAGCGTCGCCAGATGAGGCACGGCCTCTCGCTCTGGAAACCACGAGGACGCATCCACGTGAAGCCGCTGGCGTGCGTACTCCAGCGCGGGTTGCTGGAGTGCGGGCAGGGAGGCCGCCATCTTCACCAGGCCCGAACGCAGCGCCGACGTCAGGCCCAAGTCATCCAAGGCCCCCGGTGCCGCCACGGCCGCCAGTGCATGCAGCTCCGCCCGGGTGAAGCCCGTGAGTTGGGTGCGCCAGCCTTCCATCAACGCCACGCCGCCCGCGGCGCCTCGGGTGGCGTACACGGGCACGCCCGCGCCGGAGAGCGCGTCGAGGTCCCGGTGGATGGTCCGTTCGGAGACCTCGAGCTCCCTTGCCAGCTCGCCCGCCGTCATCTTCGGGCGCGTCTGGAGGAGCAGGGTCAAACTGACGAGTCGGTCGGCGCGCATGGGCAGGTTCCGAAGCGAAGTCTAGGCGGGGAATCATGACAGTGGATGTCAGGATTCTCTGCCTAGGGTGCGAACACGAACCCACTGCGGTCCACGGTCGCCCGTGGGCTTGGAGGAGTGCCCGCCATGAAGCCACTCGAAGGACGCGTCGCCCTGGTCGCTGGAGCCACCCGAGGCGCGGGGCGCGGCATCGCCACCATGCTGGGAGAGGCCGGCGCCACCGTGTACTGCACCGGGCGCAGCGTGCGAGGACAGCCCGCGACGGGCTCGCGTCCGGAGACCATCGAGGAGACCGCCGAAATCGTCGACGCCAAGGGTGGCCGGGGCATCGCCGTCCGCGTGGACCATTCCGTCGAATTGGAGGTCGAGGCCCTTTGCGCGCGCATCCAGCGGGAGCAGGGGCGGCTCGACATCCTGGTGAACGACATCTGGGGTGGCGACGGACTCACCGCGTTCGGCCCGGCGTTCTGGAAACAGTCCGCCGCGAAGGGGCAGCAGATGTTCGAGCGCGCCGTCTTCACGCACCTGCTCACCAGCCGCCACGCCGTGCCGCTCCTGCTGGGCGGTGAGCGGGGGCTCATCGTCGAAATCACGGATGGGGACACGTTCGGCTACCGCGGCAACCTCTGGTACGACCTGGTGAAGATGTCCGTCATCCGGCTCGCCTTCGGGATGTCCCGGGAGCTGCGCCGCACGAAGGTCACCGCGCTTGCGCTGACGCCCGGCTTCCTCCGCTCCGAGGAGATGCTGGAGAGCTTCGGCGTCACGGAAGCGAACTGGCGCGAGGGCGCGGCGAAGGATCCGCACTTCATCGCCTCGGAGAGCCCTGCCTACGTGGGCCGGGCAGTGGCGGCGCTCGCGGCGGATCCGAACGTGGGCACCAAGGCCGGCCGCGTCTTCAGCTCCTGGGCCCTGGCCCGCGAGTACGGCTTCACGGACGCCGACGGCTCCCAGCCGCATTGGGGCGACTACTTCGCGCGCGCCTTCGGCAGGCCGTACCGGGTCGCGGACGAGGACGCCTACATGTCCTGGCGTGACGGCCCCATGGAGTTGGCGAGCCCGGATTGGCCGCTGGGCTGAAAGGCCACCGAGCGAACGGTTGCCTACTTTTGTCTACATGATGCATGCCCTCTGTCGGGGCGCGCCACCCACCGCCACCGGGCGACCGTTCAAGGGCCGACCGTGACGGTTGGGGCACGCGCCCGTGGACGGCGCGCGGCGGCATCGCTAGGGTGCGCGGCTTCATGGACCGCCCCTTAGTGATTTCCACCCTGGAACAAGCCGTCAAGGCCCGGCCGATGCCGCGCCACGTGGGCATCATCATGGACGGCAACGGGCGATGGGCGGAGTCCCGAGGGCTGCCCCGGCTGGAAGGGCACCGGGAGGCGACGTCGAGTGTGCGTGAAGTGACGCGCACCGCGCGCCGTCTGGGCATCCAGGCGCTGACGCTCTACGCGTTCTCGTCGCAGAACTGGGCACGTCCGGCGGAAGAGGTCGCCGGATTGATGGACCTGCTCCGGGAGTATCTGGAGCGCGAGCGCTCCGAAATCATGGACAACGGCATTCGCCTCAACGCCATTGGAGACGTGGACCGGCTGCCGCGCTACGTGCGTGATCCGCTGGACCGGCTCCGGGCCGACTCCGCGCACAACACCGGCATGGTGCTGTCGCTGGCGTTGTCCTACGGCGGGCGGGAGGAAATTCTCCACGCGGCGCGGCGGCTGGCCGAGGCCGTGGAGCGTGGGGAGCTGGCGGCGGGACGGTTGGAGGAGAGCGACTTCGAGCAGTTCCTCTGGACGCAGGGACTGCCCCCGTTGGACCTGATGGTGAGGACCAGTGGGGAGCTGCGCGTGTCCAACTTCCTGCTCTGGCAGATGGCGTACGCGGAGATGTGCTTCACCGACGCCTTGTGGCCGGACTTCCGTACTGACGAGTTCCTCCGCTGCGTGTCGCAGTACCAGCAGCGTGAGCGCCGCTTCGGCCTCACGTCCGCACAGGTGCAGCGGGAGGACGCTCCTCAGCAGGCCAAGGCGTGAACGACAAGAACCGAAACCTCGTCATCCGCGTCGTTTCCGCGGTGACACTGCTGCCGCTGGTCCTCCTGCTGCTGATCCTCGGTGGTTACTGGAGCGCGGCCCTGCTGGGCGCCGCCGCCGCCGCGTGCGTGGGTGAGTACTACCTCATCGTCCAGAAGCGCCTGACGGTGGCCTCCTGGGTCGGAATGGCCTTCGCCGCGGTGCTGCCCTTCCTGCCGTTGCGGGACGCGGAGCGCACGGGCGAGACGGCCTTCTGGCTCACCATCGTCTTCGCGTTCTTCGCGTGGATCTACCACCTCTTCAAGGGGCCACTGGCGGAGGCGCCCACCCGCACGGCGCACCTGGTCAACGGCTTCCTCTACGGCGCGGTGGGCCTCACGGCCGTGTCCGCGCTGCGCCTGTTGCCCGACCACGGCATGGCCTGGGTCATCTGCGCGCTGGTCATCACCTGGGCCAATGACACCGCCGCCTACTTCTTCGGGCGGTTCCTGGGGAAGCACAAGCTCTACCCGGAGGTGAGCCCCAACAAGACGTGGGAGGGCTTCTTCGGGGGCATGCTGGGCTCGGTGGGCGGTATGTTCATTGCCCGGCAGTTCTTCTTCCCCGTGTTCACGGTGTGGGACTGCGTGCTGCTGGGCATCGCCGGCGGCATCCTGGGGCCGGTGGGCGACCTGTGTGAGTCCATGCTGAAGCGGGCTTACGGGGTGAAGGACTCGGGCTTCCTCATCCCCGGGCACGGTGGCGTGTTGGATCGCATCGACGCGCTCCTGTTCAACGCGCCCCTGGTGTTCGTCTACGTGCAGTTCGTCCGGGGCCTGCTGCCCTAGGGACCGCCCCTTCCGGCTGCCCGTCTGCTCGGCGGGCCCGGTTGCGCGTTGTCCGCCTGGGCGCCCACGATTACTGTTGCGCCCATGCTCCAAAACATCGGGTTCTTCGTCATTCTGCTCGGCGTGCTCGTCACGGTGCACGAGCTTGGCCACTTCCTGGCGGCGAAGGCCTGTGGTGTGAAGGTCCTGAAGTTCTCCATCGGCTTCGGACCCAAGTTGATCGGCTTCACCAAGGGCGAGACGGAGTACCAGATTGCCCTGCTGCCGCTGGGCGGCTACGTGAAGATGGCGGGGGACATGCCCCACGAGGAGCTCAGCCCGGAGGAGGCCAGCCGGGGCTTCCTGGCGCAGCCCCCATGGAAGCGCGGCCTCATCGTCCTGGCGGGGCCGGCCTTCAACCTCATCTTCCCCATCCTCGTCTATTTCTTCGTCTTCCTGGGCCCGCACCAGGCCACCTCCACCTACGTGGGAACGGTGAGCGATGGCATGCCCGCGCAGGCCGCCGGCATCCGCCCTGGAGACCGCATCCTGTCCGTGGATGGCGAGCCGGTGCGCACGTTCAACGACATGCGGGAGGCGTTCGTCGGCCGCTTCGAGCGGCCCGTCCCCATCGTCCTGGAGCGCAACGGTCAGAAGCTGACGCTGGACGTGACGCCCACGAAGAACGTGGAGACGTCCCCCATCGACACGGTGGAGCGCGGCTCCATTGGCGTGGAGGCCGTGTCGAAGCCGCCCATCGTCGGCGTGCCGCCGGGCTCGGTGGCGGAGCAGGCCGGGCTGCGGACCTTCGACCGCATCCTGGCCGTCAACGGCGTGAGCGTGGAGACGGAAGCGCGCTTCCAGCAGGAGATGGACAAGCACGCGGAGGGCACGCCCCTGGAGCTCACCCTCCGGCGCATGGACTCCGTGGCGGCGGGCGTCGTGACGGGGCGGGTGCCCTCCGTGCTGAAGCTCACCGTGCCGAAGCAGCCGGGCGTGGGGCTGGCGACAGTGGGCGCGGAGACGTCCGACCTGTACCTGGCCACCGTGGCGCCGGGGAGCGCGGCCGAGAAGGGCGGCCTGCGGCCCGGAGACCGCATCATCGCCCTGGATGGCGAGAAGCCGGAGTCCTTCGTCAAGTTCTCCTCGAAGCTGAACGCCCTGAAGGAACGTTCCTTCCAGCTGACGTGGCGGGGCGCGGACGGCGAGCGCACGGAGACGCTGGCGCAAGCGCCGCTGAAGACGGAGGACGAGATGGGCACGGCGAGCTCGCCCATCGTCCTGGGCGTGCGCAACTGGGTGCTCTCCGCGGCGGACATGCCGGTGCTGGACGAGGTGACGGTGCACCTGGGGCCGGGCGCCGCGCTGAAGCAGGCCGCGCTCATCGTCCCGAAGATTGTCGGGCAGATGGTGCGAGTCCTCGGCGGGCTGCTGGTGGGCTCGGTGCCGATGAACACCGTGGGCGGCCCCATCATGATGTACCAGCTGGCGTCGAAGAGTGCCGAGCAGGGCCTGGACAGCTTCCTCCACTTGATGGCGCTCATCTCCATCAACCTGGGGGTGATGAACCTGTTGCCCATCCCCGTGCTGGACGGCTTCCACCTGCTTTCCGCCGCCTGGGAGGGAATTCGCCGCCGCCCCATCCCTGTTCGCGTCCGCGAGGTGGCCAACATGGTGGGGCTCGCGCTGCTCGTCCTGCTGATGCTGTTGGCAGTGACCAACGACATCACCCGCTAGAGGACGCATGCGAGGAATCGCCGTTTCCGGACTGCTCTGCTTGGGTTTCACCTCCGCGTGCGCCTCGCGCGCGGCCAGGCCCGACCCGGTGGAGGAACCCGTCCGCCCGTCGAAGTCGCCGAAGTCCCGCGGTGGTACGCCCGGCGTGGCGCGGCGTGAACAGATGCCGCGCTCGTACCTGGGCGAAGGGTTGGCCTCGTTCTATGGCCCCGGCCTGCACGGGCGGCCCACCGCGAGCGGGGAGCGCTTCGACCAGGAGGCGATGACGGCCGCGCACCGCAAGCTGCGCTTCGGCTCGTGCCTGCGCGTGGTGAACATGGAGAACGGCCGCGCGGTGAAGGTGCGCGTGAATGACCGGGGGCCCTTCATCGACGGGCGCATCGTGGACCTGTCCAAGGGCGCCGCCCGGAAGCTGGACATGCTGGACAAGGGCGTGGTGCGCGTCCGGCTGTACCGCTGCGAGGACCGGGTGTCGGAGATTCCGCAGGCAATGTGGGCCGCGCCGGTGTAGTGAGCCGTCCCATGTTTCTCTCGCTGGACACCTCGACGTTGACGTTGTCGCTGGCCCTGGTGGAGCGAGCGCCGGATGGCGCGCTGCGCACGCTGGAGCACGTGGTGGTGGGTCCGCCGCGGAAGCAGAGCGAGCTGCTGCCCGGCATCGTCGGGGAGCTGCTTGAACGCCATGGCGTCACGCTGCCCGCCCTGGAGGGGCTGGTGGTGGGCCTGGGGCCGGGCTCCTTCACGGGGCTGCGCATCGGCCTGGCGACGGCGAAGTCGCTGGCCTACGCGACGAAGCTGAAGGTGGCCGGGGCCTCGTCGCTGGCGGCGGTGGCGCTGGAGGGTCCCGAGGGCGTGCCGCTGTACTGCCTGGCGGTGGCGCGCAAGGACGACCTGTACCTGGGGGCCTACGTGCGTCAGGGCGGGACGGTGGAGCCGCTGGAGCCGGAGACGGCCATGTCACCCGCGGAGGTGGCCGCGCGCATGGCCGCCGAGCCCCGGGCCGTGGCGCTGGGGCCCGCGCTGGTGGACTACCGCGCCGCCCTGGAGTCGCAGGGCGTGGCGCCACACCGGCTGCTGGCGGCGCCGGCCTTCCCGTCGGCGGTGGCGCTGGCTCAGCTGGCGCGCTTCCCCGAATCCCAGCCGCTGGAGGCGCTCTTCGCCATGGAGCCGCACTACGTGCGGGCCTCGGAGCCGGAGCGCAACCCGAAGTTCCCGCCGCTGCCCGGGCCGGCCCCCACCGCACGGTTGAAGGAAGACTGAGCCGCCTCGTGGTGCTCGCGCTCCCGGCCTCCAGTGGCGTAAAGGACGCGCCATGAGAGACGACTTGACGATTGGCGTGGTGGGCGCGACGGGCGTGGTGGGCCGCGAGGTGCTCGCCGCGCTGTACGCGCAGGACGTGCCCGCCGAACAGGTGCGCGTCTTCGGCTCCGAGCGCTCCAAGGGCATGGAGGTGGAGTACGGCGAGGACTCGCTCGAGGTGGAGCAGGCGACGCCGGACGCCTTCCGGGGCGTGAAGCTGGTGCTGCTGGCCACGCCCGCCGAGGCCTCTCGCAAGCTGGCTCCGGCGGCGCAGGCGGCGGGCGCGTGGGTGGTGGACGCCAGCAATGCCTTCCGGGGTGACGGCAATGTCCCCATGGTGCTGCCGGGCTTCAACACGGACGTGCTGGGCGCGGGCTTCACCATCAAGGGCCGCATCGTGTGTCTGCCGGGCGCCGTGACGACCGCCGCGGTGCACGTGGTGGAGCCACTGCGGAAGGCCTTCGGCGTAACGCGCGCGCAGGTGACGGCGCTGATGGCGGCGTCCAGCGCGGGTGTGCGCGGTGTGGCGGAGCTGGAGAAGCAGACCGCGGACCTGCTGTCGGGCCGCGAGCCGGAGCCGCACGCCTTTCCCCACCGCGTGGGGTTCAACCTGGTGCCCCAGGTGGGCGGCTTCATGGTGAATTCACCCTGGACGGAGGAGGAGGGCGGCTGGACGCTGGAGGCGGCCCGGCTCTTCTCGTCCAAGGGGGATGTGCCCGTCATCGCCGGGACGGCGGTGCAGGTGCCGACCTTCTACGGCCATGGCCTCACCCTCAACGTGCAGCTCAAGAAGGCGGGCCCGGTGGAGCAGGTGCGCGCGGCCCTCAAGACGTCCGGGGCCTTGAAGGTGCTGGATGTGCCCGGTGAGCGTGTGTACCCCATGCCCATGCTCGTCACGTCCGACCCGGCGGTCCATGTGGGCCGGGTGCGCGCATTCCCCCAGGCGCCGGAGTGGGTGACGCTCTTCGCCTCGGTGGACAACGCCAGCCGGGGCGCCGCCCTCAACCTGGTGGAGGCCGGACTCCGCCTGGCCGAGCGCCCCGCCTGACAATTTGGCAAAGCCTCCGTGGTCGTCCTGCCTGTTTGGCGCGGCGGGACGGCCCTCCCGGAGTGACGCCCAGCGGACGGGAATACGTTTCATGTGGCCTCCCGCTTGCTAGCCTGGGCGTACCCATGCGCCTCACTCTCGTTGGCCTCTTGCTCTTCGCGTCGACTGCCCTGGGGCAGACCGTGACGTTTTCAGCCACGGGCGACATCATCCAGAACGACCAGATTGTCGTCTCCCAGGCGAACTGCGGCTTGGACCGCACGGTCAACTGGACGCGTGTCGCCGGCAATTGCGACGTGCTCCACCTCTGGCTCTCGAACGAATCGAGTTGCACGGGGGCGCCAGGGGCGGGCGACCTGTCGCTCGAAGAGATCGCGGTAACGGATACTCGGCTGACGGGGACGGTGACCTTCAACGCATCCGAGGCATTGGCGGCGGACGGCGCTACTTGCGACTCGCAGACGGCAACCAAGACGTTCCGCCTCTGTGCCACCACCAAGCGACTGGGAAACCTCGGCGGTTGCGACGAATCGTTCGTTTCGATTGGGACGCCCTCCATCAGCTTCATCTATGACCCGGAGCCTCCCGCGGTGCCGGAGGCTCCGAGCGTCACGGGGCTGGATGCCGCGCTGAGTGTCTCCGTCAAGGTGCCGAGCGATGCGGTGTTCATGGAGGTGCAGGTTCTTCAGTTAGTCCCGGGCGGGGACGGTGGTGTGGGCGCGGGTGAAGTGATTACGACGAAGCGTCAGGTTTCGTCGAACACGGTCTTCCGCATGGCTGACGGGATCGAGAACGGCATCGAGTATGCCGTCCAGGCGATTGCCATCGACAGGGCGGGTAACCAAAGCGAACCTTCGCCCACGGCGACAGGGACGCCCGTTGCGAGCAGCGGATTCTATCAGGGGTACCTTGATGCTGGCGGCGCCGAGACGGGTGGCTGCGCTGCGGCGGGTGGTGGCATCACGGGATGCGCGGTGCTGGCGTCCCTCGGAATCTGGCTGTCGTCGAGGAGGAAGCGGTCATGAGTCGGGCATCGGCCCTGGGAGTCGTGGCGCTGCTCGCCACACTGCCCGCCTGGGGACAGGAAGCGGTAGTGATGGAGGAGGAAGTCTCGCTGCGTTCGCCGCGCACGGGCGGCATCCAGTTTCGCATGGGGGGCTACAAGCCCCTCATTGACGAAGAGCCTGGGCTCACTGGCACGCCATACGAGGACTACTTTGGTGGCGAGTCGCTGCTGACGTTCGAGGTGGAACTCCAGCGGTACTTCTACCAAGGCGTGGGTACGGCGGGAGTGGGCTTCTCCGCAGGCTACGGCGAGAAGTACGGCTCGGCAAAGCTGGCCTCGGGAGTGGCCGCGGCGGAGCGCACGGCGCTGCGCCTGATTCCCCTGAGCTTCAACGCCTTCTACAAGTTCGACTACGCCGCATTCGAATGGGGCATCCCGCTGGTGCCCTACGGCAAGCTGGGGCTTATCTATACGCCCTGGTGGATTACCAAGGGCACGGGGACCGAAACCGCGGGCGGGAATCGGGGCTCGGGCGGACGCTGGGGCTGGGGCGCGACGGGTGGCGTGGCCTTCATGCTGGACGTGCTGGAGCCGCGCTTCGCGCGCGACTTCGACTCCGACCTGGGCGTCAACCACAGCTACATCTTCGCCGAGTACACCTATGCGGATGTGGACAACTTCGGCGGTCCGGGGCTGAACCTGTCGAACCGGCGCTGGATGTTCGGACTGGCGCTGGACTACTAAGCGGCTCATGCCGCTCATTCCGCGCCGCCCTGGGTCCCTTGTCGCGCTCCTCCTGATGACGGTCGCCGTGGGCCCCTGGGCCTCCGGCTGCCGTCGCGCGGTGCGGCCGGACCTGGGGCAGGACCGGACGGTGGAAGCGGGCGTGCCGGTCGACCTCGGCTCGCAGCGCGAGGACGCCACCGCCGTCACCTGGGAGTTCGGTGATGGCAGCGACGCCCAGACGGCGCCGTGGGTGTCCCACGCCTTCTCCCGAGCAGGCGCATATACCGTGCGCGCCCTGCACGAGGGAGAAGAGGTCGGCCGCGTCCAGTTGACGGTGGTGCCTCGGCCCGTGCTTCGCGCGGTGCCCTCCAGCGCACGCACCGTCATGTGGCTGCCCGAGCTGCGGGGCCATGTGGACCCGTTGATGGACTTCTACGCGCGGCTCGTGGGGCCGGAGAACGCGCGGCGGGCCGTGGAGTCATCCCCGCTGCTGCCGCTGCTCTTCGCGGACCTGGAGAACGGCACCGGGTCGGTGGTGGACCCCGACGAGGGCTTCGGCTTCTTCCTTCTCCCGGAGTTCGACGGCGTCGTGACGCTGCTGGGCATCACGGAGCCGGAGGCGGCACTGAACGCCGTCGCCGGCGAACTGGAGCGGGCGGGGCACGGCGTGATGCCGCAGCCGGACGGCTCCGTCACCGTGGAGCCCGCGCCGGGTGGGCCTCCGATGTTGCTCTTCGAGGACCGGGGCTACCTCTATCTCGCCGTGCCGGAGGGGTTGGAAGAACCCGACGAAAGCGAGCCTCAGCAGGCGCAGGTGTTGGCCATCCCCGACGCGGAGGTGGCGCGCCAGGCGGTGCGAAGCCTCACGGGGCCAGGCATCTCCGAGGATGTGCTGCTGACCGAGTTGCGAGGGAAGGTGGCGAACGGCAGCGTGTACCTCTTCTCCGGGCAGCATCCCGGCGTGGCGCCTGATGAAGACGACGCTCACCCGATTCGGGGCTTCGCCGCGTCGCTCGCGGTGAAGCCGGAGCAGTTGGACCTGGATGGCTTCCTGTCCTCCTCGACACCGCTGTTCCAGGGAGCCCTCGCGCCCGCGTCGGCGTTGCTGAAGGACGCGGAGCTGGGGCCCATCGCCGCGGCGCAGATCTCCGTGCCGCCCGAGGAGCTGGCTCGGCTGGCGTTCGGTGCGCCGGGCTCCGAACGTCGTGAGCGCATGGTGGCGTCCTGGCGTCGTGAAGGACTGGACGTGGAGGCGTTGCTCAAGGCGCTGCGCGGCGACGTGGTGCTGCGCGCGTACTTCGACATCCCGGCCTTCTTCCGCAACTTCATCCGGAACAAGCGGCCCGACATCAAGGGCTCCATCGTGGTCGAAGCGGGGCTGACGGCGTCGGAGCCAGTGCGGGCGCTCGTGCAGAAGCAGCTGGAGGACTCCGTGCTGCGCTACACGACGCAGCAGGAGGCGAATGGCACGCTCTTCCGGACGCGGATTCGGGAGCAGCCGGTAGAGCTGCGAATCATGCCCGAGCGCGCCAGCCTGCAGGCGGGGGAGCTGCTGCAGGGCCGCCCTCGCGGGGACGTGGGCGCCGAGCTGCGGGAGCGCTTTGGTGGCGAGGCCTTCAGCTCGGGCCACGTGTCGGTGATGGTGGACCTGGGCCGGCTGCGCGCGGACCTGCGCGCTGCGGAGAAGGTGCCCGGCGTGCCCAGCATGTTGCTCGGGGCGACGAAGGCGCTCTCGGGAGCGCTGCTGGACCGGATTACGCCGTTGGATTCGGGCTTCCTCGACTTCAGCCCGGTGGAGGGCGGTGGTCGGCTCAAGGGGCGCCTGTCCTTGCGCGCGGCGCAGGAGGCCTCGCGTTGAGCGGCGGCACGGCGGACACCGGGTGCCTGCGCATCACCGTCCTCTACTTCGCAGCGGCGCGCGAGCGCACCGGGCAGGTGCGTGAGTCCCTGGACGTGCCCGAGGGCTCGCACGTGCGGGACGTGTTGCGACTGTTGACCGCGAGGTACGCGGCGCTGGCGCCACTCCTGCCGCACCTTCGCGTGGCCGTGGACCAGGAGTTCGTCGGTCCGGATGCCCCGGTGCGTGATGGGGCGGAGGTGGCGCTGATTCCACCCGTGGCGGGAGGCGCACCGGAGAAGTTCCTGGTGGTGGACCGTCCCCTGCGGCTGGAAGAGGTGGTGGAGGCCGTCACCGGGGAGTCGTACGGCGGGCTGGTGACGTTCAGCGGCTCCGTGCGCAACCAGACGAAGGGCCGCCGCGTGTTGCGCTTGGAGTACGAGGCCTACGCGCCCATGGCGGAGAAGAAGCTGGCGGAGATTGGCGCGGAGGCCGCGGAGCGGTTTCCCGGCGTGCGCCTGTCCATCATCCACCGCGTGGGAACGCTGGTGCCCGGTGAGCTGGCCGTCGTCATCGCCGCGGCGTCGCCGCACCGGAAGGAGGCGTTCGGTGGCTGCGAGTACGCCATCGAGCGGCTCAAGCAGGACGTCCCCATCTGGAAGAAGGAGTTCTTCGAGGATGGGGAGGTCTGGGTCGGCCTGGGGCCCTGAAGCGCCGCCTCAGCGGACGCGCAGGAAGGCAGGGACCGTGACGTCGTCACCGCCGTCGGGCTGCGTGCCGAGCTCTTCATCCGTGAGCGGACGCAGTGGCGTGTCCAGGCCCATGGCCTTGCGGCGCTCGGCTTCCTTGTCGGCGGCCATCTTCATGGCGCGGACCTTGGATTCCTCCATGCGCTGGGGCGTGGGGCCCGCGATGAGGAAGCCCACCGGCAGGCTGAGGAAGAGCATGCTCACGATGATGAGCCAGCCGAAGTCCTTCCACTGGAGCCGGTTGACCTGCTCCTTCACGACGGAGCCCTGGATGCGCAGCGAGAGCTGGCCTTCCGAGATGCGAAGCGTCATGCCCTCCGCGAGCTCCACCGTGGTGCGTCCGTCGTGCTGGCGCAGGTCCGTCGGTGGCACGGCGGCGTAAGAGTCGCCTTTGATGGCGCGCTCGGCACGCGCCGCGGGCGGCAGGTGGATGCGCCAGCCCTGAGCGGTGCGCTCGGCGAGCAGGAACGGCTCTTCGGGCAGGGTGAAGCCGTAGAGCGGCAGCGGCGCCGTCTCGTCTGGGGCGGCGTGGACGTTCGAATGCTCCGGCCCATAGCTCCACGCCTCGGACAGATTGTTGCCCCAGTACAGCTCACAGAAGAGTCCACCGCCCGCCTTGGTGTTCATCGCGGGGGGAAGCATAGGGCCTTGCATGGCTCGCGGCTCCTTCATCGAGCAGGAGACGTCTTCCGAAAGACGGCCGACGCCCGGTTGGTCCCTGGACAGCCGGGAGGCGGGCGGGGTTCCTTCCCAGGCGCGAAAGACGGAAACCACCGCCGCGCCGCGGGAGCAGGCCCCCGCGGTGCGGTCTTGGGATGCTTGTTAGGGGGCGTCGGAGCTTTCCGCCAGCGCGGGTTCCGTCAGGACGCTTTGACGGCTCCGGAGGCGCCGAAGCGCCGTCAACGTCACCCCTGCCATCAGGGACGCGTATCCCACCAGGGGCCACGCCGTGTCGCCGTCCAGCAGGACGACCATCAGGGTTCCGAGGATGCCGACGATGAGGCTCTGGATGCAGAAGTAGATCGCGACCGCCGTTCCCGCCACATCGCCAAAGGCCTGGAGTGCGCCATTCGCGGTGACGGAGACGGAGAACACGATGCCGGCCGCGATGAGCCACATCGGCGCGACGAACGTCCAGAACGACGGCGTTGCCAGGAGCTGTCCGGCCGTCAGGAGCCCCGCACCGAGCAGCAACATGCCCATGCCCCGCGTGAGGCTACCCGCCAGCCCCCAACTCCCCACGAAGCGCTTCGCGAAGCGGGTCGTCAGAATCATCGCGAGCGCGGCGGTGGCGAAAGCCAGGCTGAACCCGAGCTCGGAGAAGCCGGCCCGACCGATGAGCACCCGGGGCGCCGTGGAGAAGAACACGAAGAAGGAGCCCATGGCCGCGCTGAAGCCCAGGGTGTACGTCCAGAACGTGGCGCTGCTCAGGATGTGCCGGAACGCAGGACGCGGCTGGGGGCCCTGTGCCGGGCGCGTCTCGTGCCACCGTGGCAAGGCTTGCAGCAGCGCCGCCGTGGCCAGGACTCCGAGCGTGATGAAGATGGCTCGCCATCCCCAGTGCCGCATGAGCAGCGCCCCCACGATGGGCCCGAGCGCGGGGACGAAGGCCAGCATGGCGCTGAACAGGCTGTAGAGGGTCGCGCTCTCGGGGCGCTCCGCATAGACATCGCGGACCGTCGCGAACGTGGCGACGAGGGCCGCGGATGCCCCCATGGCTTGGAGGAGCCGGAGGCCGACGAACATCGCGGCATCCGAGGTTCCCGCGAGCAGGAAGGACGTGAGCGCGAACAGGAGGGCGCCCGTCAGCAGGACTTGGCGCCGGCCGATGCGGTCGGAGACCGGGCCGAACACCATTTGCCCGAGCCCGAGCACCGCCATGTACAGGCTCAAGGTGAGCTGGACGATGGCGGGGGAGGTGTTGAGGATTCCGGGCATCGCCGGAACGACAGGCAGGTAGATGTCCATGGCCAGTGAGGCCAGGAGGTCGAAGGGAGCCATCAGCAACAGCGCTGCTGGCACGGAGTGATTCCACGACGGGGATTTGAAGTCAGGCACGATTGCATCCGCACAAATGAGGAACATCTGGCGGCGCTCTGCCTCTCCACGGGTACCGGGATGAGCTTGGGCAGATGGCCGCGGCAACGGTTGACGTGTCGCCGCGGCTCACTCATCTGCGGATACGGTGCTTCCCATCTCGCTGGCTCCCATGCGGCGCGTCTGCGCTCGAAGGTCGGGGCTGGGTGTCGCAATCACGACGGAGCTGAACAACCGTCCGCCGTGACGGGACGGGACGTCAACGCAGAGCCTTCCTGACACGAGGTGCAGCGCGCGGTGGCGGATGGCGTGGCCGCCGGGGACTGGCGCCATGGATGGGGCAGGGGCTCGGCTTGTGGTGACTTCTTCCTCGAGACGGGAGGCGTGCCAGATGCTTCGTCAGGGCGGAGGTGTCACGGCAGGGGACGCCGTCGCGGCGCTGGATGGAGCTGTGGGCGAATCCACAGTCGTGGGTGCTCCGCTCGAGGTCTGGCCTGTCGAAGGCGCCGCGCCTGGAGTCGCTCCAGGGAGAGCCGAGCTCCCTCCCGCTTCGGCCTCAGGGGGTGTTGCGCTCACAGCGCCCGGCGTCGCTTCCCGCCCAGCGCTGGCGCCGGGTGCGGCTGCGCCCGATGCATTGGTTCCAGCAGCTGCCGCGCCAGGGGCAGCACCAGTTGCTGCCTGAGTCCCCGCGTCGACGCCGCCAGCGGTTGAGCTTGTTCCTGCGGGGATGGTGCCAGAGGGAGTGTTCGTGCCCGTCGTTGCGCTGGCTCCAGTGCCGGGGACGGTTTTCCCAGCCGGGCCGGCATCCGGGCCGCCGCTCGTAGCGGCCGTTCCACCAGGGCCGGTACCCGTCGCGGACATTCCAGCAGGACCGGACCCAGTCGAAGTACCGGCAGCGGCTGTCCCGGCAGGATTGGCCCCTGTCGTGCCGCCCCCTTTCGCCGGCGCGATAGAGGCAGGCGAGGGGACCGCACCCTTCGCGGAATCCGACGCCGCAGGCGGAGGCTGTGCTGCTTCTGCCGTCCCCGCATCCTGAGCCGGCGATTCCTCCATGCCGAACCGCGCCGGCAACGCGCGCCGAATCTCCGCGGTCGCCATCAAGACCACGGCCACGGCGATTCCCAGGAACCCCACCGTCTGCGCCACCGTCTCCACGCGAGGGGGGATCCGCCGGCCGCTCGCCGCCTCGACCAGGAGCAGCACCACGCGGCCACCATCCAGCCCAGGCACGGGCAGCAACGTCAACAACGCCAGCACCACCGACGCGGCCACCAAGGTCCGCAGCAGGGCATCCGTCCCGGACGACATCGCATCCGCGGACTCCTGCCGCACCAGCGCTCCGGGGCTCGCCGCGTCCGCGCTCTCCAAGCCGTGTTGCATCATCCGCTTCAACATCGCCACGCCTTCCGCGGCCACCTTGACGGTGTGCGTGAACGAATGACTCAGCGCCTCACCCGCGCCGTGCGCCTTGTAGACGTACTGCTGGCTCACCCCGATGCGGCCCGTGCCTCGCTCATCCGGCCGGGGCCGCACCATCACCGAGCGCGCATCACCGCCGCGCTCCACGCCCAGCTCCAGCGGGACACCCGGCGCCGCGCCCACCTTCTCCACGAACTCCGACCAGCTCCGCAGCGGCTGTCCCGCGACCATGACGATGCGGTCCCCCGGCAGCAGCTGTGCGCGCGCCGCCTCCGAGCCTGGCTGCACCGTCCCCACTGTCAGCGGCACCACCACGTGCGTGCCCGACGTGTACAGCGCGAACAGGACACCCAGCGCGAGCGCGTAGTTGGCCAGGGGCCCCGCCAGGATGATGAGGATGCGCAGCAGCGGCCCGCGCGCGGCGAAGCCCGCGGCCTCGTCCGCGTCCGCACGGTGCGGGTTCATCCCCTGCAGGTGCGCCGTGGCGCCCAGGGGCACCGCCGCCACCACGTACTGCGTCCCCCATAGACGGAAGGACACCAGCGGTGGACCAAAACCGAACACGAAGCGGGGCACCCGCACACCGAGCAACCGCGCGGCGACGAGGTGCCCCAACTCGTGGAGGGTCAGCAGGCCTCCCAGGGCGAGCAGGACGAGCGCGTAATGCATCCTCCCGCGCCGCTCCTAGAGCTTCCGCCGCTGTCCGGTCCGCTTGTACGTGACGTAGTCGGACAGGATGGTGTCGTGGTCGAAGCACAGGTCCTTCGGCAGTTCATCTACGCGGAAGGCGCGGGCCTCGGCCGCGTCGTCGGCGCCCTGCGGTTCACCCTCGGCCGAGCCGATGTAGACGGTGGAGATGTTGTGCTGGCGAGGATCCCGCCGGGGGTCCGAGTACGTGAAGAACTGCTCCGACAGCTTCACGTGAAGTCCCGTCTCTTCCAGGACCTCGCGCACGGCGGCGACGTCGAGCGGCTCGCCCTCATCCACGAAGCCACCGGGCAGCGCCCAGCCAACAGGCGGATTCGCACGCCGGATGAGGACGATGCGTTCACCAGGCAGCTCGATGATGCAGTCCACGGTGGGCTTGGGGTTGCGGTATTCGGGCATGACCCCCAGTCTACCCGCTGCCGTCACGCCCGCACTTCCTAGATGCGTGCCGTGGGGTATGGTGCGCGCCGTGTCTACTCCGAGACGCCATCGCCTTGTCCTCTCCGGCCTGCTCCTGGCGTGCCTGGCGGGCTGCCTGCCCCGCGTCCAGGAGCCGGGTGATTACGTCTTCGAGCCCGTCGAGGTGCTTCGCGACGACTGCGGCCTGCTGGAGACCAACCGCAACCAGCTCTACGGCACCCTGCAAATCAGCGGGCGCGTCGTCCGCCTGGACTTCGGTTTCCTGGACAGCCACCTCGTGGGCTATTTCCTGGAGGACGGAGACCACTTCTCCATCGACGGGAGCGTGGTCAAGGCCGCCGCCGAGGTGAACGGCCAGGAGTGCCTGTTGGACCAGGTCAACATCCACATTGACGGTACGACGCAGTGCGAAACGCAGTTCAACGGCGTGCTGCGGGTCCGTTACGACACGCGCCGCCCCGACGAATGCGTCTGCGAGATGTGGCTGCGCTACGAGGCCGTCAAGGAATCGAAGCGCTGCGACACGGAGGGTTGAGACGCGCGCCCCGGGTTCCTAGAACAGGGTGGCATTGTCCACGCTGGAGGAACGCATGGCGGCTTCGAAGCATGAGATTCACTCGGTCCTGACGGAAGCACGCGTCTTTCCGCCGCCAGAGGCGTTCGCCCGGCGCGCGCACATCCGGAGCATGGAGCAGTACCAGCAGCTCTGGGACGAAGCCGCGAAGGACCCTGACAAGTACTGGGGCGACCGCGCCCGCGAGGAGCTGTACTGGAAGGAGCCCTTCCAGACGGTGCTCGACTGGAAGCCGCCGCACGCGCGGTGGTTCGTCGAGGGCAAGACGAACCTGGCCTACAACTGTCTGGACCGGCACCTGGCCACCCGCAAGGACAAGCCCGCCATCCTCTTCGAGGGGGAGCCGGGCGACCGCCGCAGCCTCACGTACGGCGAGCTGTCCACCGAGGTGAACAAGCTGGCCAACGCGCTCAAGTCGCTGGGCGTTCGGAAGGGTGACCGGGTGGGCATCTATCTGCCCATGGTGCCCGAGGCCGCGGTGGCCATGCTGGCGTGCGCTCGCATTGGCGCGGTGCACTCGGTGGTGTTCGGCGGCTTCTCCGCGGAGGCGCTCCACGAGCGCATGAACGACGCGGGCGCGAAGGTGCTGCTCACCGCGGACGGCGGCTGGCGCAAGGGCGCGGTGGTGCCGCTCCTGAAGAACGTGGAGGCGGCGCTGCCGAACATGCCCACCATGGAGAAGGTGGTGGTGCTCCGCCGCACGGGCAGCACGCTGGCGCTGTCCGGGCCCAATCTGGTGGCGTGGGACACGCTGGTGAGCGGGCAGTCCGCGGAATGTGAACCGGAGTGGGTGGAGAGCGAGCACCCGCTGTTCATCCTCTACACGTCGGGCTCCACCGGAAAGCCCAAGGGCGTGCTGCACACCACGGGCGGCTACGCGGTGAATACGTCGCTCACGACGCGCTGGGTGTTCGACCTGCGCGAAGACGATGTCTACTGGTGCACCGCCGACGTGGGCTGGGTGACGGGCCACTCCTACGTCGTCTACGGCCCGCTGATGAACGGCGTCACCACCGTTCTCTACGAAGGCGCGCCCACCCAGCCGGGGCCGGACCGCTTCTGGGACATCATCGAGCGGTACAAGGCCACCATCCTCTACACCGCGCCCACCGCCATCCGCGCCTTCATGCGCCTGGGCGAGGAGCCCGTGCGCAAGCACGACTTGTCCTCGCTGCGTCTGCTGGGCAGCGTGGGCGAGCCCATCAATCCCGAGGCGTGGATGTGGTACCGCGATGTCATCGGCGGGGGCCGCTGCCCCGTGGTGGACACGTGGTGGCAGACGGAGACGGGCTGCATCATGGTGTCGCCGCTCCCGGGCGCCACGCCGACGAAGCCCGGCTCGGCCACGCTGCCGCTGCCCGGCATCCACGCGGAGATTCTGGACCGCGAGGGCAACAAGGTGCCGCGAGGGCAGGGCGGACTGCTCTTCGTCACGCGCCCCTGGCCCTCCATGTTGCGCACTGTGTACGGCGACCCGGACCGCTACGTGCGCACGTACTTCAACGAGCTGCCCGGCATGTACTTCACCGGCGACGGCGCTCGCACGGATGCGGATGGGGACATCTGGCTGATGGGCCGCGTGGATGACGTGGTCAATGTCGCCGGCCACCGTCTGGGCACCGCGGAGGTGGAGAGCGCGCTGGTGGCGCATGCAACCGTCGCGGAGGCCGCCGTGGTGGGCCGTCCGGACGACTTGAAGGGCACCGTGCTGGTGGCCTTCGTCACCCTGAAGCAGGGCAATACGCCGTCCGACGCGCTGAAGAAGACGCTGGCCGCCCACGTGGGCCGCGAGATTGGCGCCATCGCCCGCCCGGATGAAATCCGCTTCGCGGAGGCGCTGCCGAAGACGCGCTCGGGGAAGATCATGCGCCGGCTGCTGCGCGACGTGGCCGCGGGCAACCAGGCCTCCGGGGACACCACCACCCTGGAGGACCTCAACGTCCTGGCCGCGCTGAGGCAGAACGACGACTGACGGACACTTGCTCGCACTTCAGGGCAGGGGGCGTCAAAATCAACCTCTGCCCTGGGGTGAAAAAGCAGGATTCGTCGTTTCTGGCCCTGGAAATGCGTGTCTGTCTGGGTGTCTTGCGCCTGTTTCAGCCTACGCAGCACATCCGGTCGAATCGGAACAAACGAATACAGCGGAGCCGTCAGGGTAGGCAGGTTGACACTGGAAAGATGCAGAGGCATTAAATGTGCCGCTCGCCCCCCTCCCCGAGCGCCGCGCCCCTCGTTGACAGCGCGACCTTTCCCCCTGGACGTGCTTCATGGATTTCCGAGCTCAACTCGACTCGCCGCTCTTCACCCACTTCATCTCCCATTACTCGCAGCCGACGGGGCCTGACCTGCTGGGTCGGACGGAACCCTTCTTCGAGTGGCAGGAGTCGCGGCGGCAGGCGGGCCTGTGGCCGTACTCGCGAAGCCTGGAGGCGGCACCGAAGGCGGAGTGTGGTGTCCGCAGCGAGACGGGGGCGGCGCGCCAGGGGCTGAACTTCGGTTCGCAGGATTACCTGTCGCTGTCCACGCACCCGGCGGTGGTGGAGGCGGCCCAGCGGGCCATCCAGGATTACGGGTTGCACAGCGCGGGCTCGGCGATGCTGGGGGGCAATACGACGCCGTCGCTGATGCTGGAGAAGGCGCTCGCGGAGCACCTGCAGACGCCACACGTGGCGCTGTTCTCCACCGGCTGGGGGGCGGGCTTCGGCGTCATCGCCGGGCTGGTGCGTCCAGATGACCACGTGGTGCTCGACGCGCTGTCGCACGCGTGCCTCCAGCAGGGCGCCGCCGCCGCGACGACGAACGTGAGCCGCGTGCCGCACCTCAACAACCGCGCCATGCGGCGCAAGCTTCAGGAGATTCGCGCCCGCGACACGCAGAACGCGGTGCTCGTCGTCACCGAGGGCCTGTTCTCCATGGACTCGGACGTGCCGCGGATTGAAGAACTCCAGTCCATCTGCCGTGAGTACGGCGCGGCGCTGCTGGTGGACGTGGCCCATGACTTGGGCGCGATGGGGCCCCGGGGTACGGGCAGCCTGGGCGTGCAGGGCCTGCTGGGGAAGGTGGACCTGGTGGTGGGCGCCTTCTCCAAGACGTTCGCGAGCAATGGCGGCTTCGTGGCCACGCGCTCGCCGGCGGTGCGCCAGTTCATCCGCATCATGGGCGGACCCCACATCTTCTCCAACGCGCTGCTGCCCATGCAGGCGGCGGTGGTGCTGGAGTCGCTGCGCATCGTCCGCTCGGAAGAGGGCGACGCGCTGCGCGCGAAGGCGCGGGAGAACATCCTGGCGCTGCGCGGAGCCTTCGAGGCGCGGGGCGTGACGTGCCTGGGCGAGCCGTCCAACGTCGTCCCCGTGCAGGTGGGCGACGCGAAGGTGGCGCGGCTGGCCTCGAAGAAGGTGTTCGACCGCGACATCTTCGCCAACCTGGTGGAGTACCCGGCCGTTCGCTTGCGCGAGACGCGCTTCCGCATGCAGGTGATGGCGTCCCACACGCTGGAGCAGGTCCAGCGGGCCGCCGACGGGGTGTGCGACTCCATCGACGAGGCCCGCGCCGAACTGGAGGTTCGTCCGGCCGCGACGCGCGCGTCCCGCCGCGACGAGCAGCGCCCGCAGGTGGAGCTGTAGCCACCACGAGCGTCCGCGTGGGCGCTCAGGTGTCGTCGAGGCTGGTGGCACGCAGGTGGGTGACGTCACCCCACGTCACCAGCCGCCACGCACCTTCGTGGTAGTCGAATTGGTTCCACCCGGCGTTGAGCACGGAGAAGGTGCGTGGCGCCGCGTGCGGAATCCCCAGGCTGTGACGGAACAGGAGGCTGAGCACGCCTCCGTGGGTCACCACCACCAGCCGTTCGCCCCGGTGGCGCGCGCCCAGCTCCTCCAGGCACTCCACCGCGTGGCGCAGCCGTTGGGACGTGCTCTCCCCGCCGGGGACGATGTAGTCCGGCGCGCCACCGGAGTACGCGGCGAAGACGTCCGGGTGCTTCTGGCGTGCCTCGTCCCGGGTGAGGCCTTCCAGGATGCCCAGGCCCCGTTCGCGCAGGCGGGTGTCGGACTGGATGGTGTGGCCTGTGCGGGTGGCGATGCGCCGCGCCGTCTCTTGCGCCCGCCCCAGGTCGCTGCAATAGAGCGCCGAGAATCGGACGGGCTCCAGGCGCGCGGCCAGGGCGTCTGCCTGGCGCAGGCCCACGTGGCTCAAGGTGCTGTCCTGATGTCCCTGGAGGCGCCCCAGGGAGTTCCACTCCGTCTCTCCGTGGCGGAGCAGGATGAACTCGGTCGTCATGGACTCAAGCGTCGCTTTGGCGCGTCGCCTGAGTCCAGCACTCAGCGCGTCCGCTCCAGGTGGGTGATGCCTTCTTCCAACAGCGCGGCCACGCCCCGCTTCACGACGTGCACCACCTTGTGGCTGTAGGCCGGCCCACCGTGCGTGTAGTGGCCGCTGACCTTGTGGTGCAGCTCCGTGGCGCCCCACACCAGCACCAGGTCCGCCCAGTCCAGGTCGCTGCGGGCGCGGTCCGCCGTGCGGCGTTCCGTGCCGTCCACCATCCGCAAGTCAATCTGGTGGCCCAGCTTCGCCTCCAGTTCCTCGCGCACCGCTGGCGAGCCGCCCACCACCACCACGCGGCGCACGCCGTAGCGCTGGCAGGTCTCCACGAAGGCGACCTCCGCGCGGCGGTTGGCCGAGCCGCCACAGCGCTCACAGTGCATCCGTGGCTCGACACGAATCGGCTCACGCCCGCTGGCCTGCGCGACCTTGAGGCACGCGCCGTCCGCGCACACGGAGAAGAAGCGCCCCGTCAGCAGCTCCGCCGCCTTGAGCAGCTTGGGCTCGCTCATGCGCTGGCGGCCGGGGCGGGTGAGGCCCACTTCCTCCAGCACGGCGCGGGTGCGCGCGCGGGCCTCGGGCAGGGTGATGCCTCGCGCGGCCATCCACTCGTCGATGTCCCGGTCGGCGCTCATGACTTCACCCCTGTTCGGGAAGGGGCCTCGGGGAACAGCTCCGCCTGGAGGGCGGAAGGCGGTGCGCTGGTCGGCAGGCCCAGGGCCTCGCGCACCGGCGCGAAGCTGCGTCGGTGGATGGGCAGCACGCCCTTTTCACGCAGCACCTGCAGGTGCTGCGGCGTGGGGTAGCCCTTGTGCGCGGCGAGCCCATAACCCGGGTACTGGGCATCCAGCTCCGTCATCCAGCGGTCGCGCGTCGTCTTCGCCAGGATGGAGGCCGCTGCGATGCTGAGAGACAGTGCGTCCCCCTTGATGATGCCCTTCTGCGGCACCGAGCACTCCGGCACCGTGCGAGCATCCACCAGCAGGTGGTCCGGCTTCACCGACAGCCCCTCCACCGCGCGGCGCATGGCCAGCAGGCCCGCGTGGTAGATGTTGATGCGGTCGATCTCCTCCACCTCCGCGCGGCCCACGGCCCAGGCCACCGCGTCGCGCTTGATGGCCTCGGCCAGCGACTCGCGCTTCTCGGCGTCGAGAATCTTCTTCGAGTCATCCAGCCCCTTGAGCCGGAAGCCCTTGGGCAGCACGGCCGCGGCGGCCACGACGGGCCCCGCCAGCGGTGCCATGCCCGCCTCGTCCACACCCGCGATGTGCGTGTGGCCCTGCTCCCACAGCTCCGTCTCGAAACGGAGCAGCTTGCGCAGACGCTGGCCCTCCGCGCGGTGCTTCTCCTGGCGCGAACGGATGCGCCGGGCGAGCGCATGCGCTCCCGCGCGCGGGTCAGCGTCCAACGCCTCCAGCAAGCCGGCGGGGACGGAGTTGGCCTGGGTGACGAAGCGCGCGGTCAACTCAGACAGCGCACACTGAAGCAGCTGTTCCACGGTGTCTGCGGACATGATGAGGGCCCGGACCTACCTGGAACGTGTGCTGACAGGACCCCATGCGCAGGGACCGCGCGCACAGCGGCAACACATCCCCGCGGCCCCGTGCTCGGAGGAAGCCGACTGGAGGGCCCCCCTGGAAGCAGGGTGGGCCAGACGCGGGGAAGGCTGACGGGCGTCACGCATGTCACCAGCCGTACTCCATGGGGCGGGTGGAGCACAACCTCCCTCGCGTTCATTCAGATGAATCCATGAAACCGAGGTTGTCTCAGTGTCGCGCGGCGCGGGTCCTACGGATTGAGCTGGAGTTGGAGGGTGGCCGGCTCTGGCTGGCAGTTGCAGGCGTCACACACCCATTCCACCTGCTGGGCCGCGGACACCTTGGCGCCCGCGGTGGCCATCACTCGCACCACGCTGGGCGCGAGCGATTCGTTGATGGCGGTGCTGACGCCCTGGTCGTCTGTCACGCCGGTGATGCTCACGTTGGAGGTCACGTTGGTGCCGGTGACTGTCGCCCCGCGCACGCGCGCGCCCTCCGCCGACAGCACCTCCACCTTCAGCGACACCAACTCCGCCTGGCAGTCGTCCACCGCGCGCTCCATGCGAGGCGCCTGGTCACATGCCGCGAAGAGACCGAAACCGATGAGCCACGAAAACCAGCGTGCGCGAACCATGCCGTGAAGGGTGATGCTGGCGTGCGGGCGCGGCAACGTCTGTATCAGTCGGAAGTCGGAGCCACGCGTTCACTCGCGAAGCGTGCCGCTGCCGTGTCTGGGTAACGGTGTAGCACGTAGCGGTAGACTTCTTCCGCGCGCGGCGCGTCGTGCATCCGTTCGCCCAACACACGCGCCAGAAGTACCAACGCACGGGGCGCGGTGGGCTCATCGGGCGCCGTGTCTGCCGCGGATTCCAACGCCGCTACCGCCAGTGGGAAATTTCCTTCCACGGCCGCGGCCTGTCCGACGAACAGGTGATGCTCGGGGGGCACACGCAGCCGCGATTGCTGCCGCACGGTGGCATACAGCGACATCGCGAGTGGAACATCGCGGGCGTTCACCGCGGCCGCCAGCGCCTCCAGGGGGTCGTCGTTGGAGGTTCCCGTCTCGGCGGCGGTGGCCGCTGCTCCGGTGAAGGGAATGGGACCGGCTTCGCGCAGGGGCGGCACCATGCGGCTCGGTTGTGCGTCGCCCAGCACGGGGCCCAGGTAGTCTTGCTCGAGGCCATACCCCAGCGCATCGCCCCGCGTGTACAGCAGCAGCCCCACCACGTGCGCGGCGGTGAAGGGGATGATCAACGTGACGGCTTCGGCCAGCACGCGTGAGATGACGAAGAGGTTCAGCACGCGCAGCAGCAACGCCACCCCGTGCGTCATGAGGTGGAGGACGCCCAGGCCCATCAGCGTTCCCGCGACCAGCGTGTAGTCCCGGCCCAGGCGGCGGACGATGCGAAGGGTTCCGGGCACGTCGAACAGGGTCAGCAGGGGCTGGCGCGCGGCGGTGATGAGGAGCGCCGCGGGCAGCCAGAGGACGCCGAGCAGCAGCAGGCCGATCAGCACTGGGTCCACTGTCAGCAGCCCGGGGGTGTCCAGGCCTCGAATCCACGCGCCGAGCGCCGAGCGCCCCTCTTGGAGGAGCGGGCGCAGCACGGTGACGTAGAGGAACGCGGGCATCCAGACGATGGCGAAGGTCACCACGCCGCGGAGGCCGGGGAGAACCGCGTCATGGAAGTAGTCGCGGTAGTCGGGCGAGCGCAGCGCCATCTCGCCGCGGGCCGAGTCCCGCGCGAGCGTGAAGAAGGTGCCCCAGAAGACGCCTCCGTAAATCGTCAGCGGGATGAGGGCCGAGAAGGAGATGGCCAGCTCCACCAGCCACCGGAGCGCCGCCAGGAAGACGCTGACCGCCACCATGACCTGCAGGCCGGACGGGGTGAAGACGTAGCGCCACGCGCCCTTGAGCCGCTGCGCCACGGACACCCGGCTGCGCGAGGTGAGCAGGGTCTGCGCCACGTCGCCGCAGCGCTCGCACGCCACCAGCTCCACCGTCTGGGCCCGCCGACCCACCACGCAGTCGGGGCAGAGCGTTTCGTTGCACCTCTCGCAACGCCACCCGGCCACGGCGGTCCGATGCCGCTGGCAGCGGGGAAGGGGCGCATCCGGTGGAATGATGTTGGGCGATGAGGGGCTCATGGCCCCCAAGCCTACGACTGCCCCGGGGACTCTTCCCAGGGGGCTCCGAGCCACGCCTGATAGGCGGCCTTCTGGGCGTCGGTGGGTCGCTCCACGCGGGACAGCCACGCCGCCTCCGCGGGCTTCGTCCCCAGCACCACCGGGATTTCCAGCAGCCGGTCACGGCGGAACACCGTGAGCCGCACCGTCTCGCCGGGCCTCCGCTCCTCGCAGCGGGACAGCAGGCTGGCGCCGTCCACCTTCCAGCCATCCAGCGCGACCAGGTCGTCCTCCACGTAGAGCCCCGCGTCCTGTGCGGGCGAGCCATCCATCACCACCGCCACGGTGCCACTGCCCCGCGTGGTGACGCCCAGCCAGCCCTTGGGCTTGCCTTCCCCCGCCCGGCCTCGCGGCGGCGGCGTGCCTCCCTTGTCGCTGGCGGCCTCGCGCGGACGGAAGTTCAGCTCCAGACCGACGTGGGCGAAGACGGAGTAGTCCAGCGGCTGCGTGGTGCGCAGCGCCCGGTCGAAGAAGGGCGTCAGGTCCACGCCGGCCACCTCGCTGGCCACGGCTTCGACGCCGTCCTCGGGAACGCCGGCGCCGTCGCCGTAGCGCTGCCACAAGACGCGCGCGACGTCATCCAGGCAACGGGCGTCACCGGTGGCGCGGCGGATCTCCAGGTCGAGCAGCGCGGAGACGACCTCGCCCTTGAGGTAGTAGGAGATGGCGCTGTTGGGCGAGTTCTCGTCCGGGCGGTAGTGCTTCACCCAGCTCACCAGCGACGCCTCCGTCAGCGTCTGCACGTGGCGCCCCGGCGTGGCGTGCAGCGCGGTGAGCGTTTCGCCCAGGCGCGTGAGGTAGCGCTGCGCGGACATCAGCCCGGCGCGCCGCACGAAGAGGTTGTCGTAGTACGCCGTGGAGCCCTCGAAGGCCCACAGCAGCGAGGTGTAGTTCTCCTTCGCGTAGTCGAAGGGCACCAGCGCACGCGGCTTCACCCGCTTGATGAACCACAGGTGGAAGTACTCATGCGCCACCAGGGTGAGCAGGTCCTCCCAGCCGCGGTTGGTGGAAAGTCCGACGCGGGGGAACAGCAGCGCGGTGCTGGCCTTGTGCTCCAGGCCGCCTCGGCCCCGGTCCGTCAGGTACAGCAGGATGAGGTAGCGCGGCATGGGCAGGCCGCCGAACACGCGGGCCTGGCATTCGCAGATGCGCTTCAGGTCCGCGCACAGCCGCTCCGGGTCCTGCACCGTGTCGCCCCACACCACGACTTCGTGCGGCACGCCCTCCACGCTGAAGGTGAGCGGCGTGTGGGGACCGACCTCGAAGGGGCTGTCCACCAGCTCGTCGTAGTCCTGGGCGACGAAGGTGTTAGCGCGCTGGCCCAGCGCGCAGAAGGTCCGCCAGCCGGGGGGCGCGTCCACCGTGACGTGGTGCTCCAGCCCGCGCGTGTCCTCCGTGTAGAGGAACGTGGCGGCGCCGTTGAAGTAGGCGTGTGAGCCGTCCAGGTGGTTGGTTCGCACCGTCAGCTCGTTGGCGTAGACGCGGTAGCGCAGCGTGACGGCCACGCCCTTCGCGTCCACCCGCCAGGTGCGCTTGTCCGCGCGCCGCACCGGAAGGAGCGTTCCGTCCGGCGCATGGGCCGTCATGTCCTGCACCTGCCGCGCGAACTCCCGCACCATGTAGCTGCCGGGCGTCCACACCGGCAGCACTGCGTCCAGCACGCTGGCGCCTCCTGGGAAGGAGGCTTCCACCTCCAGCAGGTGCGTATGCGGCCGGGGCATGGAGACGCGGTAGCGGACGGCACGGTGCATGAGCAGTGTCTCTCTCCCCCCGGCCGCAGGTTACTTCGCGCGGACGAGGACGGCGCCGAAGAATCCGTCAGTCCCGTGGGTGTGAGGCGCCAGCCGGAGGAAGGGGCCGGGGCCGATCTTCTCGGCCAGCTCCACCCCCAGCAGCTCCGCCACCGGCTTCACCGTGAAATCGGGGTGCTTCGCGAGGAAGTCCTCCACCACGTTCTCGTTCTCCTCGCGCAGCACGCTGCACGTGCCGTAGATGAGCCGGCCGCCGGGCTTCACCAGCGTGGCGAAGCGCGCCAGCAGGGCCTTTTGCCGGCCTACGTGCATCTCCAAATCCTCCGGCGTGAGGCGGTAGCGCGCGTCAGGCTTGCGGCGGAAGGTGCCGGTGCCGCTGCACGGCGCGTCCACCAGCACCCGGTCCGCCTTGCCCTTGAGGGGCGTCAGCGCGGCGTCGGCCTCCGGGCCCTCGTGGGGGATGAGCTGGGCGCGCACGTTGTGCACACCCGCGCGGCGCGCGCGCTTCTTCAGGTCCTCCATGCGGCGCTCATCGATGTCCAGGGCGTGCAAGTCACCCCGGTTCTTCATCTGCGCGGCGAGCTGCAGCGTCTTGCCGCCGGCACCCGCGCACGCATCCACCACGCGCGTGGGCGGCGCGTCCACCAGCATGCCGAGCAACTGGCTGCCCTCGTCCTGGAGCTCCAGCATGCCTTCGCGGAAGCTCTCCAGGGAGAAGGCGTTGATTCGCGTCTCCAGCACCAGGCCCATGGGCGACAGCGGCGTGGGCTTGACGTCCACCGTCTCCGCCTTCAGCCGCTGCGCCAGCGCGTCGCGGTCCCCCTTGAGGAGGTTGGCTCGGGCGACCAGCGGGGCGCGCTCGTTCATCGCCTCCGCGGCGCGAGCGGCATCCCGGCCGAACGTCTGGAGGAAGCGGTCGGCGAGGAAGTCCGGCAGCGACGCGGCGATGGGGAAGCGCTCGCGGGCGGGCAGGGCCTCCAGGGCGGCGGCGGCTTCGGGAAGGGCACCCAGGGCTTGCGCATCCGGGGGCGCCAGCGCGGACTGGCGGGCCACCAGGCCCTGGGGCTCGCCGTAGAGGACGCGCGAGGCGGCCAGGCGGAGCACGTCCTGGCGCGAGGTCTCCAGGCTGTCGAAGCGTGGGTGGGCGCGGGACAGCAGGAAGTCCACCGTCCGCTGGCGGCGCAGCAGGCCGTAGACGCGCTCGGCCACGGCGCGGCGCTCGTTGGAGTAGAGGTTGGCCTTGCGGCGCAGGGTGAAGTCCAGCGCGCGGTCGGCCATGCGGCCCTCGTGCCGGACCGAGCCGTACGCCTCCAGGCAGGCCTGGAGGACCAGGTCTTCTCGCAGGGGCCGTTCGGGCCGCTCGGAGGGGGAGAGCTTCTTCCCGGACGGAGCGCCGGACTTCTTCGGGGCCGACCGCGAGTGCGGGCGGGACTTGCGTTGGGTGGCCATGACGGAATGCGGCTTTGCATTCCTCGGGCCGGGTTGACAAGCGCGGAAAGCAAATCCGCCCCGGCGGACGCCCGCCCCTCCGCCGTGTGACGTCAGGCGGAGGGCGCGGGAGACCTTGGGCGGGGAGGCCCTACTTGCGGCGCCGGTGGAGCAGACCCGCGGCCAGCAGGGCCAGGGCCGCCGGGAGGAGGGTGGCGGTGGGGCCCGCGGCGCAGCCACCGCTCGAACTGCTCATGCCGTCATCCGGGGGGCCGGGAGTATCCGGAAGCCCCGGGCGGGGAGCCGGTGAGCCCGGGTCCGTCGTGCCGGAATCCGGCGTCTGGGGCTCCTCACCGGGAGTCTCCGCCACCTGGACCAGGGCGGTGGCCGTCTGCTTCACCGTGCCCTGGGTGGCGGTGGCCGTCACCGTGTACTGCCCGGGGATGGCGAAGACGTACTCGGCGACCTCTCCCTCGGCCGTGCCGCCGTCGCCGAAATCCCAGGTCACCGTGGCGGCCTCGAAGGACGGCGTGGCCCGGAAGAAGGCGCGGTGGGGGGCCACGCCCCGCTCGCCCTCCACGACGAGCGTCAGCGCACCCTCGGGAAGCTGCTCCTGCGGAGGCAGCTCCTTCTGCAGCGTGAAGCGGTCCACGGTGTCTCCGTTCACCCCGAGCAACTGCGCGGTGAGCGTGCCGTCGACCACCGTCACGTCGAGGAAGCCATAGGCCTGGTTGTCGCGGATGACGCTCCAGTCCGGCTTGCTGCCGGGGAGCTTCCTCAGCGTCGCGCCGCCGCCGCCCACCACGAGGTAGGGGATGCCCTTCTCGCCGGACCCGGCGACGGCGTCACCCTTCATGGGCTTGCTGCGCTCGTAGTTGTGGTCGTGCCCGGTGAGCACCAGGTCCACGCCGTACTTCTCCATGATGGGGCCGAAGTGGCGGCGCATGGAGAGCTGCGAGCCGTGCTCGCCACTGGACCAGGGCGGGTGGTGGAAGAAGACAATCTTCCACGGCTGCGTCGACCCCGCGAGGTCCCGCTCCAGCCACGCCTTCTGCGCATCCCGCGTGCAACGGTCCGCCGACGCCAGTCCCACGGCGCAGTTGGAGTCGAGCGCCACGAAGTGCACGTGGCCCCAGTCGAACGAGTAGTAGCGCTCCGTGCCCTCGGGGTTGTTGGTGGGCAGGTAGAGGTTGTCCAGGTAGGGCTGCCCCTGGTTCGTCACGTACTCATGGTTGCCGAGCGCCGCGAAGAACGGCACCTGGGCCAGCAGGGCCTCCATGGGCACGAAGAGGTTGTTCTGGATCTCCGCCTCGGTGCCAGCGGCGTAGGCGTTGTCCCCCAGTGCGACGAACAGCTCCGCCTGCCGCTTGACCATGGCCGCAGCGACCTTCTTCTGGTTCGAGCCGCCCGTGCCAAAGTCGCCCACCGCCACGAAGTGCACGCTGCGGGTCCCCGGCACCGGCGCGGTGCGGAATCGATTGAGCTGCGTGCGCAGGCCGCAGGCCGACACTTCGTACGCGTACTCGGTGCCCGGCTTCAGCCCGGTCAGCACCACCGAGTGCAGCTTCCCGCCGTCCTGGGAGACAGCGGACTGGTTGGCTGCGCCCTCGCCGTAGCGCACCTCCGCCTGGCAGTTGGCCGCGAGCCGGAAGGCGATCGTCGCCGTGTCTGGCCCCACCTTCTGCAGATAAGGGTCTCGATACAGCGTCCCTGCACTCGCGGTGCTGGCCAGCAGCATCAGCGCGGCCGTCCAGGGGGCAAGGTGAAAGGGGGTCTTCCGGTGCATGAGGCCTCCTCCCGAACAAGCTCGGGATGGAGGCGCAACCGTTCAACCGCTGACCTTCATCCTGCCCCCACTCGGAGTAGGAGACGGTGGGGCAGGGCCTCGTGTGTCCGCCTACTCCCCGGCCAGGCGTCAAGGCTTGATGTCGTAGGCCGCCAGGTCCTCGGTGCGTTCGCCTTCCTCACGCACCTTTCCGATGCCGGGGACGAGCCAGTAGAAGCGCGTCTTGTCCGGCTTCACCTCGCCGTTGTTGTTGACCTTGTCGCGCTGAATCTTGACCGCGTTGGTGAAGGTTCCAGCCCGCGTCGTCACCGTCACGCCGGATTCGAGCACCTTCCAGATGTACGTCGGGTCCTTCTGGTCCTTCGAGCCGTCGCCCAGGGTGATGTGCTCGAGCACGTCGCTCTTGTACGTCCAGGGCAGGGCGTCCGGGACGCTCGCCACGGACTTCACCGTGGCCGGAGACCAGGTGGTGGAGCGGACCTGCTGGCCATTGCGGTAGTCGTCCTCGCGCAGGCGCACGACGAGCCCGTTGGTGAGCTCCACCTGCCACGAATACTCCTCATAGAGGGTGCCGTTGCGCACGCGGTCCTGGCGGCTGTGCACCTGGACGGCGTTGATGCCCGGCTGGCCAGGGACTTCACCGGGGCCCACCACCGTCACCTGCTTCTGGAAGTTGCCTTCGACGGGGTCCTGGATGTCGTAGGTCCAGGTGCTGCCCGCGGTCAGCGGCCACAGCGACTGCGCCCCGGTGGGCTCCTCTCCGTTGCCCTGTCCATCCGGTCCACCCGGCACCACCGGCTCTCCCGGCAGTCCGCCGCCGGGTGTCGGGTCCTGCGAATCTCCCGCGGGCAGGCTGTTGCCGCCACACGCCACCAACCACCCCGCCGCGAACACGGCCACCCAGCTGCGCCTCATACCCGCTCCTCCCGTGTGCTCCTCGGATTCACCGCCGTCCACCGCAAGCCTCGCAGGGCCGCCCCCTCCGTGCGGCCCAGCGCCGCAGCGAGGGAGCCCGGCTCCGGCTCCTCTACTTCCAGCTCCAGTCGCCGCCCGTCGAAGTCGAGCGCGCAGCTCTTCACCATGACGTTCCGCTCACCCAGGACCCGGCGCAGCGTGGCCTCCGCGCCCACCAGGTCATCCGACTGCGCCGACAGCACCAGTCGCTGCTTCGCCGTGGCGGGCGCCTCCTCGCGGTTGAAGCAATCCAGCACGAAGAGCAGGGCCATCACGAACACCGTCCCGACGGAGGCAAGCCCCAGGCTGCCGTGGCCGCACGCCATGCCCAGGCCAATCATCAGGAAGAGGATGGCCGCGTCACGCGGGTCCTTGAGTCCTGAGCGGAACCGAACGAAGCCGCCCAGGCCCACCAGCCCGAAGGCCTTCGCCAGGCTGTCGCCGATGACGGCGGTGATGACCGCCGCCGCCGCACACAGCAGCACCTGCGCCTGAATCATGTCCGCCTTGGGCAGCGCCCGCTTCATGAGCAGGCGCCAGGGCCGCAGTGACAGCAGGGTGCCAATGAGCGCCGCGGCCAGCATCCGCGGCAAAATCGCGGTGACGGACAGCGCGCTGAGCTCCGCTTTCGCGCCCTCGAACAGGGCTGAGAATGATGCATCCATGGCGGTGACCTAGGCTTCCATTCGGGTAGAGGTGTCCACGCGGACCGTGCGCGCGGGCTGCTGCGCGAGCGCCCGTGCGGTTGCGGCCACTGCGTAGGCGTTGCGCAGCACCGGCAGCCGGTCTGGCTGTTCCGCCAGCACTCGCTCGCTAAGCGCCTGCGCATGCGGCCCCATGGGCAGTCCCTTCAAGGAGGACAGCGCGGTGGTGGGCCACCGGCTCAGATGGTCCACACGCAGCTTCCAGGCCCGCGAGGCATCCATGCCGTCCACCGAATCCAGCGCCTCCTTCGTCTGCGGCGCGCCGCGCTCGCGCAGCGCCCAGGCTTCCTCGGTGTCCAGGCCCGTCAGCGAGCGGAGCACCAGCTTCAGCGCCTTGCCCGCCAGGGCCTCTCGCAGGCCTCGGGCCACCGGTGTGTCCAGGCCCTGGGTGCTGCGCAGCACCGCCAGCCGGTCATGCGGCAGCAGGACTTCGCGCAGCGCATCCGCCCGCGCCCCCGGGACACCGGTGAGGCTGCTCGCGACCTCCGTGAACAGCTTGCGCTGCATGCCCGCCTCGCGCACCAACCAGGATTCCTCGCAGTCCTGGCCGGCGAGCCCCGCGAGCACGTCCGCCAGCCGCCCGTCCCGCATGGCGCGCTCGCGCATGGCCCACGCCGGGGCCGAGCCATCGTTCTTGAGGCTCGCCAGCACCTCCGTGGGGGCCCGCGCGTAGAGCCGCTGCCGCAACATGGCCGCGCGCGAGTCCATGCGGCCCGTGAGGCTGAAGGCCACCTCCGCGGGCGCCAGGTCCGCCAGCACCTCGCGCAGCTCCATGGCCGGTACGTCATCCAGGCCCGCCATGCCGCGCGCGGTGAGGCCCGGGAAGCGCTCCGCGAAGGCCAGGCGCTGTTGGTGCGCGGCCAGGCCTGGGATTCCGCTCAACATCCACACCGCGAGCGCCGGCTCGCGCTGCTCCACGGTGTCCAACGTCTGGAAGAAGCGCTCTTCCAGGTTCTCGAGCGTGGTGGGGCTGGCATGCCGCGGCCGGGCCGGCGCCGGGACGATGCGCTGCACCTGCTGCTCGCGCCCCTCCAGCCGGGCGACGACGGCGTCCACCAACCGCTGCTCCAGCACGCGCAGGGGGACGTCGTTGTTCTCCAGGATGATCCACCGCTGCGGATCCTTCCGCGCCATCCCCAGGAAGGACTCGCGCACGCGTACCGCCAGGCCCGCGCCCACCATTCCCTTCCGGCTGTCCCCATCATTGACGCGCTTGCTCTGGAGCTTGCCCAGGCGCTTGCGCAGCCGGGCGAGGTCCGGATCCACGTCCACCAGGATGACCAGGTCCGGCCACAGGCCCTGCGAGGCCAGCTCGCACGCGGGTCGCAGCTCGTCCATGGGCAGCCCGCGGCCTCCACCGCTGAGCGCCAGCTGTGAGTACAGGTAGCGGTCGGTGATGCACACCTCGCCCCGGGACAGCGCGGGCGCCACCACTTCATCCAGTTGTTGGGCGTCCCGCGCCAGGTTGAGGAAGAACTCCGTGCGTGGAGACATCTCCAGCAGCCGGGAGTCTCGCGTCAGCTCCCGGATGCGCCGCGCCGCGGGCGCCTGCAGCTCGCCGCCCTCCCGCGCATGCGCCACCCGGTAGCCCAGCCGCTTCAGCTTCGCGGCCAGCAGGTTGGAGAGCGTTGTCTTGCCGCTTCCGTCAATTCCCTCGAAGTCGATGAACACTGTGCCCTATCCCCCTGCGACGCCATCCGCGGCGAAAGCGTGGACCTTCGCCATTCCCTCTGCGAACTTGCTGTAGGCCGGCGCTCCGCCCGGATTGAGCGACGCCAGCCACTCGGGCAGCTCGTGCCCGAGATGCTTCACCTCCACCACCACGCGCGGCTCCACCCACTGCGCGGGCTCCAGCCGCTCCACCGACAACGCAAGCTGGGACAGCGCCTGCTCCGGTGCAATCCGGTGGTAGCGAATGTTCCGATCCACCGTCACCCGCCACGCCTGCGACGACTGGTACACATGGCGCGTGTACGTCACCGCCAGCACCGGGCTGAGGCTGCCTCCGGCGATGAGCGGCAGCAGGCTGGCCCCGCCGCGCAGCACGCGGCCCAGCTCCGAGCGCGGCACCCAGACGCGGCGCTTCTGCGTGAGGCCGCGACGCTCGCGCTTCACCTCCAGCACCACCCGCGCCTCGCCGTCCGCGCCCAGGTCCGGTGAGTACTCCTTCGTCCGAACCTTGAGACAGTCATCTGGCGTGAGCAGGGCCCGCGCCGCCAGCGGGCCACCGGGCCGGTCGAAGTACACGGACACGATGCGCGTGGGCGGCGGCAGGTGCCCCTCCAGCTCCAGCGACAGGCGCGTGCCCAGGGCCGCGGCCGTCTTCTCCTCCAGCACCAGCTTGAATTCCCGCCGGAGCTTGGTGACTTCACCTTCCGCGAACGACAGCATCGTTTGGGTCTCCGTGCTCAGAAGCGTGCGCCGACTTCGATGGAATGCTGCAGCCCAGGGAATTCATCGCCGGGGCGCAGCGCGCGCTCCGTCTGGAATTGGGCCCGGAAGCGTGTGCCGAGCAGCACGTTGAAGCCGCCCACCAGTGAATGTCCGTCCCCCCGCACCGTGTCGCCGCGAAGTTGCAAGGCCTCCACGCCCGCGACGGGCTGGATGGCCCATTCGTTGCCCACGTGGATGAGGTACTGGGCCAGCAGCATCTGCGCCGTGAAGGGCCCCATGGGCAGCCGTCCGGAAATGGCCTCGCCGCTGAAGACGAAGCCCGCCCACTTCAACTCCGCGTCCGCGGCCACCGCGTGCTTGCGCGCCAGGTCCATTGCTTCGGAGACGTAGGTGCTGACGCCCACGGTGAGCGGCTTGAAGTTGAAGGGCCGCAGGCTCACGCGCGCGGCGGCATCCTCCTTCAACCGCACGCCCGCCTCGTCGACGGCCCCCTGGAAGAAGCCCGCGGAGATTTTGAGCCCCCAGACCTGCTTCAGCCGGACTTCGCCCATCAGCCCCATGCGGCGGCCACCCATCTGATGGGTCTCCGTGATGTACTCCTCCACCAGTCCGCGGGTCTGGATGGGCAGGTCCCACGATGACTCCAGCGAGCGCTGAAGGAAGGGCGTCTTGAACTGGCCGCCATAGAGGCGGAAGCGCTTGCGGTCATCCGCCAGACGCACGAAGGCGTCCTTGAGCATCTGCGAGTCCGCCAGGTCCGCCGTCACTTCGGCTTCCAGGTTGGGCAGCGACGTGCTCACACCCACGCGTGCGTCCGCGATGGAGAGGCGGCGCTGGTACTGATTGCGCTCGTCGGCGCGGGCCCGTGCGGACACGCGTCCGATGACGCGGATGGTCTGCACCTCGCCCTTGGGCTTGTCGTCAATCGCGTCCGGATTCTCGCCCAGCGAGTCGTCCTGTGCCTGACCGGGCCGCTGCTTCTGCTTGCGCTTGTTCGCGTCCTGCTCGGCCGTCGCCCCGTCATCCACTCCGGGGAGGGGATTCACGGACGGCGGCTGCGCGCCGGACGCAGGCCGTGACGGAGACGGCAGGGCCTGGGCCATGGCGCCCTCGAGTTGCGTCGGCGTGGCGTCGTCCTCCTCCGGCAACAAGGGCTCAGGAGGCTCAACGCCGTCCACCACGCCACCTGACAGAGGGTCATCCTCCACGGGCGTGGCAACTGTCTCCGTCCGTGGGCCGGGTGTCTTGGCGACAGCCCATGCCGGCATGCCCATCAGGATTGCGACGAGCAGGTTCCGCCTCGCCCGCTCATTCACCCGCCACCCGCCCATGTCCACGCCTCCCCGACCGCCACCGGAGCGCGTCCACTGCAACACGGGTGCCCGTTCGATGAGCGGACGCGGAGGGCTGGGGGAGGTTCGGTTCCGGACGAAAAGCAGGCCCGACGGCGCAGAAAACCCGTGACCAGGTCGTCACGTTGCCGCGACAGGGAACGGAAGTTCCCAATGCCGCGGCAGGCGACCCTGTACGAATGCCCGTCGGTTGGAAGGAGTTACTGCCCGGACGGAGGATCGGCCGGCGGGGTGGGGACGCTGCCCGCTTCCGGCGTGGAGGGCGCCGCCGGTGCGGGCGGAGTCTCCGTTGTCCCAGGGGTGGCTCCGGACGACTTCACGCGCCGCAGGACGTTGCGCAGGCCCAGGGCCAGCGCCGTGCCGGCACCCACGAGAATCAACCCCCAGCCCATGCCGCGGGGCAGGGGCGATCTGGCCACGGAGAATCGCGCGGTGATCACCTTCAGGTGGTTACCGCGGTATCTCACCTCCAGGTCCCATGGTCCGGGCTCGTCCGGAGTGAACTGGGTGTGCCAGTTGACCCCGTCCCGCGTCAGCGTCTTCGTCTGCTGGGAAGGCGACCCGGTGGGGTGGAAGGTGACGGTGAGGGGGCCGTCGAATTCGGGGCCCTCGAAGTTGCCTACATGCAACGACACGGAGATGGGCGCTCCCTCCGTTGGCATGGCGGGGTGGATGGTCCCCTGGAGGCGCTCCTCCGCGTCGGACCAGCGGAGCTCCAGGACGTCTCCACGGCGTTCGACACGAATCTGATCGTTCGCGGGAGCCGCAACCGTGGTAGTTGCAATGAGGAGGCTGGCGATCAGTGCCCATCCGGATTTGAATCCGGGGTGCCTTTGCCTCCGAAGTGGCTGTCCTCTAAGATGTTCTGCCCTGCTGCATTCCACCTGAGCCTGCTCCCCGCCGGCAATGTCCCGGGATGAACCCTCAATCATTCGGGAAATATCAGCTTCTTAAGAAGCTCGCCACGGGCGGCATGGCCGAGGTCTGGCTGGCGCGCCAGACGGGCATCGAGGGGTTCCACAAGAACCTCGTGGTGAAGCGCATCCTCCCGCACCTCGCGGAGGACCGTGAGTTCGTGGAGATGTTCCGGAACGAGGCGCTGATTGCCGCGCGCTTCAATCATCCGAACATCGCCCAGGTCTACGAGTTCGGCGAGGCCAACGGCACCTATTACATCGCCATGGAGTTCATCCACGGCGAGGACCTGGGCCGGGTGATGCGCAAGGCCGCCAGCACGGGGCAGTGGGTGGCGCGGCCGCTCGCCATTCGCATCGTCGCCGCCGCTTGCGAGGGCCTGCACTACGCCCACAGCCGCACGGATGACGCCGGCCGGCCCCTGCGCGTGGTGCACCGCGACATCTCGCCGCAGAACATCCTGATCAGCTTCGACGGCTCGGTGAAGCTGGTGGACTTCGGCATCGCCAAGGCCGCGGATCAGGCGTCGCTCACGAAGTCGGGCGCCATCAAGGGCAAGTTCGCGTACATGGCGCCGGAGCAGGCCGCCGGCAAGCCGCTGGACGGGCGCGCGGACATCTTCGCCATCGGCCTGGTGCTCTACGAGCTGCTCACGGGCGTGCGTCCGTTGAAGCGCGACTCGGAGCTGGCCACGCTGCAGGCCGCCATGGAGTGCGCCATCGCCGCGCCTTCACAGGTGGCGGACGTTCCGGAGGAGATGGACCCTGTGGTGATGCGGGCCATCGCGAAGAACGCGGACGACCGCTACCGAGAGGCGCGCCAGTTCCAGATGGCGCTGGAAGAGATTCTGGTCGGGCAGCGCTGGGTGGCCGGCTCGGTGCAGATCTCCGAGCTGATGGAGACGCTCTTCGCCGACCGTCTGGCCGAGGAGAAGGCCCAGGGGCAGGTCGTCCCCGTGGGCGAGGACTCCGCGAACTCCGGCACGCCCATGCCGCCCACGCCGCCGCCGCAGGAGCGTGGCCGCAGCCGCACCTCTGCCGCCGCGGAGATGAACTGGGAAGCACCTCCGGGCGAGGCCTCCGTCCGTGAGCGGCAGCGCGGCTCGTCCTCCCGGACGTCCATGGGGCCCCGGCGCACCTCGGCCGCGGTGCCCGTGGTGGACCCCGACGATGAGCAGGGTGAGTGGGAGGCGCCGTCCGGAGTCGAGGAGGAGCTGCCGCCGCCGCCGCGCCGCAGCAGGACCTCCGCGGAGCTGCGCCGTCCGTCCAACCCCAACTCCACGCAGATTGCGCGGACGAGCTCCCGTTCGGACCTGAGCCGCACGGGCGTGGGCGAGCCGCCCCCGCCTCGCCGCTCCGCCACGCGCGCCGCCCCCATCGTGGAGGACCCGGGGCCGCCTCCGTCCCGCTCGCGCGCGAGCATGGCGGCGGTCGATGAGCGCACCCGGATGGAGGACGAGGAGCTGGACGACGAGCGGACCATGCTTCCGCCGCCGGAGCCCGCGCCGCCTCCTCGCCGCCGGACCGGGATGCAGTCCGGCATCCACCCCTCCGAGGCCCCGCCGCGCCGCCGCACGTCGAGCCGCGCGGAGATGTCGTCTGCCCCACCGCGTTCGAGGACGTCGAGCGTCGCCCTGTCGCGTTCGCGCGCCGAGGAAGCCGAGGTGGACCGGGCGCTGGAGAAGTCCGCACGGAGTGCTCGCGCGGGTGTGGCCAAGCGCAACATCGCCACGGCCGGGTTCATCGTGGGGCTGGTGGCCGTGGGGGTGGTGTTCCACAAGCCCATCCTCTCGGTGCTCAACAGCCGCGCCTCCGACGGGCAGTCGGTGACGCTGTCGGTCAACACCAACGAGAAGGTGAAGGTTTCGGTACGCCACACCGAACGCTGCGGCAGTCCGCAGCCGGTGACGGAGCTGGGGGAGACCCCCCTCGTCAATGCGACGGGCGTCCATCTCCAGGACACGCTCATCTTGGTGAATGAGCAGCAGGGTATCTACAAGGAGGAGGTCGACACGCTCGCCTTCGGTGAGCCGGGGCAGGCGAAGTCCTTCACCTACGAGTTCCGCCGGGGCCAGCTCCAGCTGACGCTGAAGCCGGATGGTCTGCGCGGCATCTCCGTGAAGCGCAATGGCCAGGACCAGGGCACCTACCTGGGCAACAAGGGCATGAAGCTCGACCTCATGGAGGGCCGCCACAAGCTGGAGCTGCAGGGCGGGCCGCTGAAGGAGCCCTTCATGTTCGAGGTCGAGATCAAGCCCGGCCTCATCAACAAGCAGACCGAGGACTTGTCCGCCTTCGTGGGCTAGCGGCGTGCCTCCCCGTCAGTAGCGGGGCAGGCTGGGGTCCACCTGCCGGGAGTACAGGTCGATGCCTCCTCGCAGCGACACCGCGTCGATGCCCAGCGACATCAGGTAGGCCGCGCCGTCCAGGCTGCGCACGCCATGGTGGCAGTAGACCACCACGGGCCGGCCGCGCAGGGCTTCCAGTTCATCCGCGCGCTCTTCCAATTCAGGCAGGGGAATCAGCAGCGAGTCCGGCAGGGCCACCCACGCATTCTCCGTGGGAAAACGCACATCGAGCAGGGCAGGGCGGGACTCCGCGGGGCCGGCGAGCAGCTCTGCGAGGCGGGCGGGGGCAATCTCGGGAATGGGCATGGCGTGACGTCCTCAGGCGGGCGTGGGGGCGGCGCAGAAGCGCTCGTAGTCGATGAGCTCCACCGTCGCGCCCGGCGCGCACACGGGGCACTGCGTGTCCCGACGCAGCTTGAGCTCCTGGAAGCGGGTGCCCAGCGCGTCGAAGGTGAGCAGCCGCCCCACCAGGGGTTCACCCTGGCCGAGGATGAGCTTGAGCGCCTCGGTGGCCTGGAGCAGACCGATGAGTCCGGGCAGCACGCCCAGGACGCCTGCCTCCGCACACGAGGGCGCCAGCTCGGGCGGGGGCGGGGCGGGGTAGAGGCAGCGGTAGCAGGGGCCCTGGCCGGGGACGAAGGACGTCACCTGTCCCTCGAAGCGGAAGATGGAGCCGTGGACATTGGGCTTGCCGAGCATGACGCACGCGTCATTGAGCAGGTACCGCGTGGGGAAATTGTCCCCGCCGTCGAGCACCATGTCGAAGCCCTCTAGTATCTTCAGCACGTTGTGTGAGGTGAGGCGCTCCTCGAAGCCCACCACCTCCACGTCCGGATTGAGGGCCTCGATGGCGGCCCGGGCACTGGCCACCTTGGGCTGGCCCTGGCGCTCGCGGGTGTGGATGACCTGCCGCTGGAGGTTGCTCAGGTCGACCACATCCGAGTCGACGATGCCCAGCGTGCCGACGCCCGCGGCCGCGAGGTACAGCGCCGCTGGCGAGCCCAGTCCGCCGGCCCCCAGCAGCAGGACGCGGGCTTGAAGCAGCTTCGCCTGGCCCGCCTCACCTACCTCGGGGAGGCTCAGGTGGCGGCGGTACCGCTCCTTCTGCTCGGCGGTGAGGACGAAGGGTTTCTCCACCGGCAGGGCGGCGTCACTCCACCGGTTGTAGCCGCCGGCCAGGGAGGCCACCCGCTCGTACCCCAGCTCCTTCAGCGTCTTGGCGGCCAGGGCGGAGCGGGTGCCCCCGGCGCAGTAGACGACCAGCTCCTCGTCACGCTGGACCTGGCTTTCGATGCGTAACTCCAGGTAACCCCTGGGAATGTGGAGAGCGCCGGGCAGCCGGCCGCCGGCGTATTCGTCCGCCTCCCGGACGTCCAGCAGCCGCACGGAGGCCCGGGCGTCCAGCAGCCGCTTCACGTCGTCCACGGAGACCTCTCGAATCTCCTGTTTCACTCCGGCCAGCAGCGTCTGGAAGGTCCGAGCCATGTCGGATGCATATAACCCAGGGGCTGGGCCCATGGATTTTCCGGGCCCGGGCGTTATAAGTCCTCCAGAGGAGACATGGATATGGACAGCACCCCCACGACTTCCGCCGCCCCCGCCGCCTCGCCGGCTTCCCAGGCCACTCCGGTGGCCGTGCGCCTGACGGACGCCGCCATCCAGCAGGTGAAGAGCGTCATCAAGGCCCAAGGCTTCGAGGGCTACTTCTTCTCCATCCGCGTGGTGCCCGCTGGCTGCAGCGGCCTGGGCTATGACTTGAACCTGGTCAAGGAGTCCAAGGCCGGTGACACCGTCTGGGAGCAGGACGGCGTGAAGATCGCCTCCGACGCGATGAGCAGCCAGTACCTCGGGGGCACGGAGATTGACTACGTCTCCGCCATCACCGGTTCGGGCTTCAAGTTCAACAACCCGAACGCGAAGTCCTCCTGCGGCTGCGGCACGTCGTTCACGACCTGAGCCGCACCGCCGCGGTATCGCCCGTGACGCGGGCGGGAAGGCCGGGCCGGGGCGGATGCCTCGCCCGGCCTTCGTGCGTCAGGCACCCGCGATGGGCGTCATCACCTTCAACCAGGACTGGTTCTCCTTCTGCCGGGCCAGACGCAGCGTCCGGCGTGCCTGGGCCTCCTGGAAGGCCATGCGGTCCGCGTCCGTCTCCATCAGCAGGGGCGGCACCGGCACTCGCTGGCCGTCCTTGTCGATGGCCACGAAGGTCAGCAGCGCGCTGGTGGTGAGGTGACGCTCGCCGGTGAGCGGGTTCTCCGCGTGCACCGTGACGCCCACCTCCATGGAGGTTCGGAAGGCGGCCAGCACCCGGCCGTGCAGCAGCGCGACCCAGCCCACCTTGATGGGGGCGTGGAAGTGCAAATCATCCATGGAGGCCGTCACCACGACCTGCCGGCAGTGGCGCTGCGCGGCCACGGCCCCGCAGATGTCAATCCACTGCATCACCTTGCCACCGAAGGCAGCATCCAGGTTGTTGGCGTCCGGAGGCAGGATGAGCTGGGTCATCACCACCTCCGTGTCCTTCGGATTCTTCGCGCTCAGGTCGGTCATCTCGCACCTTGGGTTGTCGGACGGAGCCTGCGGCCGGGCCGCGCCGGTTCATCCGGTGGATATCCCAAGCTCTAACGCGATGGGCCAGACAATGTCCGCGCAGGTGACAGGCCCGGGCGCGGCGCTCAGGCCAGGAAGGTGGAGACGCGGTCGAGGAACTCCTCGCGTCCCCGGCCTCGCCGGATGTCCTGCTTCGACACGTCCATGGTGAGGCAGTCCACGCCGTACTTCTCCTGCAGCACCAGGGGGAAGCTGGCGTAGTAGCCGTTGAGGCCCCGAAGGAACTGGTGGCGGATGCCCTTCTCCTCCTCGCGTCCCCGGGTGCGGATGCGCTGGAGGAGCACCTCCACGCTGCCGACCTCGAAGCAGATGACCTTGTCGGGGCGGATGATGTGGCGCGACAGCCGCTGGAAGTACTCGTAGTACAGGTCCAGCTCCGCGTTCGTCAGGTGCCCCAGGCCGTGGAGGTACTTGGCGAAGATTTCAGGGTCCTCGTACAGGGTGCGGTCCTGCACGCAGCTGCGGCGGTACGAATGGATGAGCTCGTGGTGTTCGACGCGCCGGATGAGGAACTCGAGCTGGAGCGTGAAGGACCACCGCGTCATGTCCGCGTAGTAGTCACGCAGGAATCGGTTGTCGATGACGGGCTCGTCGAACAGCTCGTAGCCGAAGGCCTGGCTGATCATCTTCGCCGCCGTCGTCTTGCCCGCGCCGATGTTGCCCGCCAGCGCCACGAAGCGCCGAGCCTTGGGCACCTTGACGCGCATCGTGTTGCGGGAACGCGGGGTGGCCGCGGGGGCCTCTTCCTGGGCGGGGGCGGCCTGGGCGGGCTTCGAGCGCGTGCGAGCGGTGGTGCGAGGCATGAATCCGGGGCTTATCCCGGCTTCGAGGGGGCGTCCATGATCTGCCTCAGGACGTCCGGCCGGTCGGTCATGATGCCGCCGACGCCTTCCGCCAGGAGCTGTTTCATCTCCTCCGGGTCATCCACCGTCCAGACGTTGACCCACTTACCCCGGGCCGCGCACTGCTGGAGGAAGTCCGTGTCCACCAGCCGGACCTCACCGAAGTAGAGCGGCATGTCGAGCACGGTGTAGCGAGGGTCCTCCGGCGGCGTGTCCCCGCCACGCAGGGCGATGACGAAGGCCGCGAGTGCATCGCGGGGATAGAAGTGGCAGGCGGAAGGGAGACGCTCCGCCAGCCGCTCGGCCACGGTGTCCAGCTCGCTGCCCATGCACACCCGCTCCAGGGCGCCTTCCTCCTGAAGCACCTGGGCGAAGGTGTCCTCGATGCCGGGGACATCCGGCTTGAGCTCCACGTTGAGGCGCAGGTTGGGGAAGGCGCGCAGCAGTTCGCGGAAGCTGGGGATGCGCACGCCCTGGCCCCGGAACGGGAAGGTGCGGCCTTCATCGGGCGTGAAGTGGAAGCCCGCGTCCAGCCGCTGGAGTTCGGCCAGCGTGAGCGCGGCCAGAGGGCCCGTGCCGTCCGTGCAGCGCTCCAGCGTGGCGTCATGGGCAACGACGAGCTCCCCGTCCCGGGTGAGGTGGAGGTCGAGCTCCACCATGTCCGTGCGATAGCGCTCCACGGCCTGCCGGAAGGCCGCCAGCGTGTTCTCCGGCGCCACGGCCGCGCCTCCACGGTGGGCGATGTGCAGCGTGGGCCGCAGGCCGCGGAGGAAGGGGAGGGGAGAGGATGCCATGCCGCCAGTGTAGCGACTGGCGGCGTGGGGCTGGCTAGCGGTTGAATCGGTAGACGAAGATTCGTACAGGGCCGCCACCAGGGCTGGCGTCCCATGCCACCCAGGGGGTGCCGTCTGTATCCAACTGGAGCGACACCGTGGCGGCGCCGTTGGATTTCGGAATCGCACTGGGTGCAGTGTTGAGCGGCAGCCAGTCATCGCCGGTCCACGTCCTGACGTGCACGTGTCTGGCGGTGCCCTCTTCTTCAATCCAGGCGATGACCGGGGTGCCCTCGCTGTCCAATGCGAGCGCGGGGCTGTCCGCGGGGGTGTTGCCGGGAGCTGCGCTGAGAGGGCCGCCCAGTGCCTTCCACTGGCGGTCTTCCCACTGACGCACGTAAATGTCCGTCGCCGTTGTGCCAGAGCCGCTGGGATTGGATTCCTTCCAGGCGAGGACTGGCACGTCCGCGGCCGATACCTTCAAGACGGGCTGAGACGCGAAGGTGCCACCGGAGTGGTGCCTGATGGCTCCGCCCAACGCGTTCCAGCCTACGGCCGTGCGTTGCTTGACGAAGATGCGCGCGTCCTGGGTCGGCGTACCTCCCTCTTGCATGACTTCAGCCCAGGCGACGACCGGGAGCCGCGAGCTGTTCAACGACAGGGTGGGGGTGGAGACGATTCCGCACTGTTCTGGAGCGCCGCGAGACGGGCTGTCGACTTGAAGCCAGTTTCCGTCGCTCTGTGTCTGGACGGCGAGATGGACATCACCCTGGCAGCCGAATCCCGAGTAGGCGCCAGTTCCGTGCGCGAGAAAGGGTGTCCCCGCGGTGTCGAACGCGAAGGAGGGGGCTTCGCGCTGCTCGGGCCAGTTCGTAGGCCACGCCGTGTCCCAGTCACTGGCGGTCAGTGCAAAACGTTCCCATTCGGCGCCCGCCCAGCGATGGATGGCCGTTTCGGCCACGTCGACAAGTCCGAGTTCCTCGTCCTCTCGCTTGAAAAAGTGGGAGAAGGCAACGACCGGTTCGCCGTCGTTGCTGAAGTGGAAGTCGGCGGTGGTGCTGGCGGGCTTCAGGACGGAGCCCAGTCGCTCCCAGGTCTGCCCCGTCCAGCGACGTACCCCCACGCCGTTGTCGACCCGGAATGCAACGATCGCGGCTTGCGGAGCGTGCTCCCTCAGCGCCAGCCGTGACAGGGTCGCAGCACCTTCTTCGATGACGAGCCCATCGCGGGGACCGACAGGGAGCCACGCAGGGACACTCCAGGACCAACTCGCCGAAGGCGCTGCTACTGGGTTCCCCGCGAGGTCCCGGACACCGGTGAGCTTCACCTCCACATCTCGGGGCAGCGGAAGCTCGACGCCGGCTTGAATCTCCAGGGCCCGCTGGGATTCGGAGAGGCTCAGTGTCCTGGCGACGCTTTCGCCGTTGACGAGGAGTTCGACGCTCGAGGCGGCGAGACTGTCTGGATGGAGCGCTTCGGAGAACTCGACCCGGATGGGGTGGGATGCGCTGACGTCCTCTTCCCCGTCGGCCGGCGCTCTCAGGGCGATGGTAGGCGGTGTCGGGTCGATGGTGACGACGAGTGGCTCGCTCTGCCACGTCGCGTTCTGGAGCCTGACACGGGCGGTCAGTGAGTGTTGACCTTCCGAATGCGCCGAGGTGTCCCATGCGAATTCGGTCGGAGCCGTGACGTGCCCAAGGGGCGCGCCATCGAGCAGGAGTTCGACGTCGTCGGGCGACTCGCCGTTGGTTTCGATGTGGACGGTGACCGTGTCGCGAACGTGGGTCGCGCCCCCGGCGAGTTGGAGCCTGACATAGGGCGTCCCGCTGTCCGGGAGTTCAGGAGGCTCGACGACGTCGGGGACATTGATGCAGGCCGTCAGGACGCCGAAGCCAAGCAGGGCGGTGAGGCACGTTTTGGAGGTCATGAAGTGAACGAGTGCAGGACGCATTCCATGGTGGCATGCCGCGTGCGGCGCAAGCCAGGCCACGGGACGAGGGGGGCGGTGTTCCCATCGCCGGACGGGAATCCGGCTGAATGGACCCTCAGCTCGCGATGATCGCTGACGTGAGCGCCACGCGCTGGCCCGCGAACACGCACGGTGCGTCACGGCAGTCTGGATTTCACGACAGACAAGCGGTCGCAGGAATCGTTCACTCAACGCAACAGGGAGGGTCGCGATTTCACCAGACCGACACCTTCTACAAGGAGGCTTCCTTGCCGCCCCCCTCGAGGCACCGGTATAAGGCGCCAACCCCCTGGCTGACAGGCGTCGGTTTTCACGAACCGCGGCGCCGGAACGAATGGAGATTCTCGAAATGCAACTGCGCAAGACGCTAGGCGCGGCGGCGCTGGTGACCGCGGCGACGATGGCATCCATGGCTGGCTGTTCTGGCCGTGACGACGATACGGATCCGCTGCCGGACGCTGGCTGCCTCGGCACCTGTAGCCCGGACTCCGGGACCGGCGACGCGGGCACGGGGGACGCGGGTACGGGTGACGCGGGCACGGGTGACGCGGGCATTCAGACGGTGACCATCCGCGAGGCGCGCCTTCTGGGCGACCGTCCTCAGATCATCCTGGAGGGCGTCGTCGTCACGACGGTGGTCTACGTCTCTTCGAAGGACACGGGCGTTTCGGCGGACTTCTGGGTGGCTGATCCGAACAACGCTCAGGACGGCATCTTCGTCCAGAAGTACCGGACGGATCCGCCGACCACGTACGTGCCTGCGAAGGGCGACATCGTGACCATCCAGGGCTACGTCCAGAACAACAGCCGCTTCCGGGACCGCGAGGGCTACCGCAAGGTCCTGAAGAATAACTTCGACTTCCGCGGCGCAAGCGAAGCCACCCCGATGGTCATCACCAAGACGGGCACGATGACACCGCCCAACGACATCGCGGTCAGCATCGACAACGGCTTCGGTAACGCGGATGGTGGCGTCGGCCGGCCCAACCTGGAGCACCTGGGCGCTCGTGTCCACATCCAGGGGCCGCTGACTCTGACTGACGCCAATCCCATGGCCATGAAGCGGCTCGCCACTCCCGATGGTGGCGAAGACACCATGCACTTCGGCTTCGAGGTCTCCGGCGGCGTGCTCGTGAACAACCTCACCACCTTCGGTACGACGACCGATGATGGCACGCCGCGCTGCGACTACCGCGTCATGGTGAACGACGGTGGCTCCGTGACCTTCCCGGATGGCATCCGCGGCGTGTGGGACACCTTCACCCACGCGCCCTGCATGGACGGTGGCACCAGCACGTTCAGCTGCTTCAATGACGCGGGCGTGATCCCCGGCACGACGAACACGTGGACGACGGTGCTCTACCCCGAGGGGTGTGACGACCTGCAGGGTGTGGTCACGCAGCCCGAGACGCTTCGTCCGGCCGCCCCCGGCGCCCAGACGGAGTAAGGGCCCGCGACGAGGGTGTGTCCCTCGTCGGTTGATTCGGCCGCCCCTCGCCCATCCGGGGAGGGGCGGCTTCTTTTTGGGCCCGGAAGGCGGGGTGGGTGTCCGGAACCCACCGAAGCGGGTCCCTGGCTCCCAGGAGCCGGTGATTGTGGGTAAGCTCCGGAAAAGTCCAGTCCATTCACCTTCTGACAGACGGCCTTTCTTCGTGAGCTCGCCCCAGACGGCCATTCCGTTCGGTAACTACCTGCTGATCAAGCGGCTCGCCGTGGGAGGCATGGCGGAGCTGTTCCTGTCCCAGCGGCCGCCGGACCCCGAGCTGGTCGTGCTCAAGCGCATCCTCCCGTACCTCTCGGAGGAGCCCGAGTTCGTCCAGATGTTCCTGGACGAGGCGCGCATCGCCGCGCAGCTCCACCACCCCAACATCGTGCAGGTGCACGAGTTGGGGAAGGAGGGCGACAACATCTTCATCGCCATGGAGTACGTGGAGGGCGTGGACCTGCGGCGCGTCATGGCCGAGGAGTCCAAGTTCGGCGCCACGGTGCCCTATGGCGTGGCCGCGCGCATCTGCGCGCAGGTGGCCGCCGGCCTGGATTACGCGCACCACAGCCGCGGCGTGGACGGGCGCCCGCTGGAGTTGATCCACCGCGACGTCAGCCCGCAGAACGTGATGATCGGCTACGACGGACGCGTCAAGCTGGTCGACTTCGGCATCGCCAAGGCGGGCGCGTTCATGGAACGCAGCAAGCCGGGCGTCATCAAGGGCAAGTTCCTCTACCTGGCGCCGGAGCAGGTGTCGCAGGAGCGGCTGGACCACCGCGCGGACATCTTCGCGCTGGGCACCATGCTGTACGAAATCACCACCGGCCGGCAGCCCTTCGCCAAGCCGACGACGGAAGGCATCCTCTACGCCATCCGCTACGAGGACCCGTCGCCGCCGCACCTGCTTCGCGACGATTACCCGCAGGGGCTCTCGCGCATCGTCATGCGCTGCCTCACCAAGGACCGCGCCCAGCGCTACCAGCGCGCTTCGGAGGTGCGCGACGCGCTGGAGTCCTTCCTCGCCTCCGGCACCCTCCGGCAGAGCCTGGATGTGTCGGAGTACATCTGCCGGCTGCTGGGCGAGGAGGAGGAGCGCACCATCCTCCACATCCCCGAGGCCAAGGGCCCCGGCCGGCGTGAAGCCACCGTGCCGCTGCAGGGGGCCCGGCTCTCCCAGGACGCAGCACCGCCGCGGCGCCCGTCCGTACTGGAGTCCACCGCACCCACGCTGTCCTCCGCCACCACGCCCGAGTCCGACCTGGCCTCGGTGCCCAGCGCGCAGCTTACGCCCGGCCTCACCGCCCGGCCCACGCCTCGCCGCGCCTCCGGGGACTCGGTGCCGGTGGCCTTCTCCGGCGACGAGCCCGAGCCCGCCACGCTGATGGCGCGCCCGCGCGACCTGCCTGCCCTCCAGGCGGGTGACGACGACGATGATTCGGAGATGTCCACCGCCGTCGCCACCACGCCCGTGGGTTACCGGGCCGCCGCGCTGGTGGTGGAGGACCTGGACATCGGCGACGGTGAGTCCACCGTGCCGCAGCGGAGTCGACCCAAGGACATTCCATCCCGTCCTGCCGCGACACCTCCGGCTCCGGCTCCGGTTCGCCGCTCCGCGCCGCACATGGCGTCTCCTCCGGCGCGTGTGGCGGAGCCGTCCCGTACGCGTCGCCCCGGCCCGTCGTCTCCCTCGCACGTGGCGGCCTCGCGCCGGCCCCCTCCGCCGGAGGAGGACGCAGCTCCGTCCGTGTCCATCACGCCGGTGCCTCCGCGTCGCGCATCCTCGCTGGACCTGGAGCTCTCCCAGTCCGTCTCCCTGACTCCCGCCACGGTGAATCAGCGGCCGCCACCACCGCGGAGCCCGCCGCCGTCCCGAGGCGCCCGGCACAAGGACGAGGACGATGAAGACTTCCTCCATACCGACCTGAGCCAGTCCTCGCTGGAGTACACGGACCCTCGGCCCACGCTCCGGGATGATCCGGACGATGACGAGTCCACCATGGGCTATGGCGGGGACTCGGGCGAGTTCACCGCCGACACGCGGGCCATGCCGCCCAAGCGCAAGCGTCCGGTGGCGCTGGTGGTGGCGTGCGTCGTGGGGCTGCTCGCCCTGGGCATCGGCCTGACGTGGTGGTTCTTGGTCGGCGCGCGCGGAGCATCGGCGTGGCCGCCTCAGGACTTGTCGGTCGGCGCGTTGGAGCAGCAGGGAACGGCGTCACCTGTCGTCCGGCCCGCCATGGGACAGGCGCTGCCTGCCGCCAGACTCACGAACGCGCCCCCCGTGGCGCAAGACGACGGGCGTCCGGAAGCGACGGCGCCGACTGAACCGGCGAAGCCTCCGGAGCCGGGAGCACCAGCGTCCCCTGATGCCAACGCGGACGCACCGCCCGCGGCCACCGCCGAAGTCTCTCGGGTGAGCGTCCGCTTCGATGCTCCCGTCCGTACGGTGCTGCGGCGTGAGGGCGGCGAGCGCCTCCCCATCAACACCCTCGTCTCGCTGCCCGCGGGCCCCATCCGGGTGAGCTACCAGTGCCCGGGACGTCGGAAGCCGAAGGGTACAAAACCCTACCTCATAGAGCCAGCGAGCGAGGGGCCGCTCGTCCTGCAGATTCCGTGCAAGAAGCGACGCTAGTGACATCGGGCGTTTGAGGGGTATGCGGCATCCTGCCCCAGCGGCGGACAAGTGGGCCCTGGTGGGCTTGAGTGGCCTTAAGTCGTTGGAATTCCAGGGCTTTCACCTTCCCGAGCGCGTTTACACATGTCAGACGGGTCCGTAGAATCCGGAACCCTTATGGCGCGCCCGAAGAGTCAGAAAAACGTAATCAGGAAGCGGAGTTACACGGCCGGCCGGGTGGCCCGGCAGGTTCCCCTCGTCCCCGAGCCCAACAGGCTCCTGAAGGTCTGGCGTCGCGTGCTCGAACGCCGGCTGCGCACACGCCTGCGCGCGAAGGTGGCGTTGGAGATTCACGACAACACGCACACCATGCTGACGTTCCAACGCCAGCGGGCCATGTGGCGGCTTCGGCTGCACCACATGTTCCTGGTCGCTCCGGACGACGTGGTGCAGGCGCTCGCAAGCTTCGTGCGCAAGGGTGACCCGGACGCCAGCGTGCTGCTGGACAAGTTCATCGAGCGCAACCGCGTCTACATCCGGCGCCTGTCTCCGGCGCAGATGCGCAAGCGCATCCGGCTGGAGCCCGTGGGGCAGCACCACGATTTGGAGCGCATCTACGTCCGGCTGAACGAGCGCTACTTCGACGGCCGCATCGACGCGGCCATCACCTACGGCCCGGCGCCGCGGGTGAAGGGGCCTCGCAAGAGCATCAAGATGGGCTCCTACTCCGCGGACTCGAAGGTCATCCGCATCCACCCGGCGTTGGACCAGCCGGTGGTGCCCCGCTACTTCGTGGAGTGGATTGTCTTCCACGAGATGCTCCACCACGTGTACCGGACGCGGAAGGGCGACGACGGCAGGCGCTGCATCCACCCGCCCGAGCTGATGGAGCACGAGAAGCAGTTCCACGACTACGCCCGCGCCCTCGCGTGGGAGCGGGAGAACCTGGACCTGCTCCTGCGTGCCCGCGTGACGCCGGCCTGAGTGGCCGTGCGTGGGTCCCCTGTGCTCAGGGGATGATGAGCCCGCCGGGGCTGCGCCGCTCCAGCGTAGGGGCAGGCGCGGCCTCCGCGGGGCCGGTGTCCGCGCCGGGCTGTGCACCGGCCCGCGCCGCGGCGGCGGCCACCAGGGCCAGCACCTTCTCGAAGAGCCGCTCGGCGAAGCGGGAGAAGGGCTCCTGGGCCCCATGGAAGAGCCGGCGGGCCTCGGCCCGGGCGATGTCCGCCTCGCGTGGGCGGCTGCTCCGCTCGAAGTAGTCCGCCATCCGCCACAACCGCAGCGCGTAGCGCTGGCGCACCTCGGGGGTGAAGAAATCCCGGGCCACGCCAAGCACCGCCGCCTGGAGCTGCTCCTGGCGCTGCACGTCGCTCAGCGACAGGGGGCTGTGCACCACTTCGTCCATCTTCTGCACCAGGACCCGCATGTCGGACTCCGGAGGCAGCCACGAAGCCAGCTCCACGGTGTCGTGGAGGACGTCGGCTTCCTGTGCGCGGCGGATGTCCTCGGGCTCGGGCGGAGGCAGCTCGGTGGGCGACTGCTGCGGCTGGACATCAAAGTGGCGCAGCACCACGTCCAGTCCTTCGGGGAAGGGCGTGTGGGTGCGCAGGTTGGTGCCGGCGGCCTCGGCCAGCAGGGCCGCGGCTTCCTCGGGCGGCAGTTCCACGATGCCGCCGTGGGCCAGCCCGTCCTTCACCAGCTTCCGCCAGGTGGCGCGGTTCCTGTCGCCCAACTGGAGCGCCACCACGCCGCGCTCGTCGGACAGCTGCATCTGCACCACCTCCACGCCCGCGCCGCGCAGCACCCGTGCCAGCACGAGCGCTCGCTCGCCGCCACCAGTGACGGCGCTGGCGAGCGCGTTGAGGGGCTCGGGGGCGGCGGCGCGGGGGGGCTCGGCCGGGGCGGCACGCGCGGGCCCGGCCACGGCGACGCCACGCGAGCGAAGCTGGTACAGCGCCTTCTTCGCGGCCTTGGCCAGGGGCTTCACGGCTGAGGACGACAGGGCCTCCGGCAGGGCGGTGTGCCCGTCTGACACGGCGGCCTCGAGCACGGCCAGGGCCAGGGGCTCCGGAAGGGCCTCCACGCGGGCGAGGGTGGCCTGGGGCACGTCGTGCGCCAGGGCGCGGGCGGACTCCACCGCTTCGGCGGGAAAGGCAGGCAGCGGCGCGCTGGAGCGCAGGGCGTCCAGTAGGGAGCGAGGGTCCGAAGAGGAGGAACTCATACGGGACGTTCTACTGCACGGTGCCCGTCCCGGGGCATGCCCCGCGCGGGCATTGCGCCCACCAGGTCACAGTGCCGCGAGCGGCGGAGGACTCAGCGCCGGCGCACCAGCGCGCTCTTGCCTGGCTCCGCCACCACGGCCAGCTCGGACTGGAGCCGCGGACTGAACACGCGCGACGGCGGCGCGCCGCGTACGAGGAAGTGGTCGTACCAGACGCCCTGCCGCTCGTAGTCCATCTGCTGCGGCCGCCACTCGGAGGGGAAGGTGGGGGGCTCCTCGCCGGTGTAGCGCAGCGGGGAGTGCGGCGTGGACGCGAAGGTGAAGTTGGGCACGCCGCCGCGCGCCCGGGCCAGCACCGCCGCGCTGTGGATGAAGACGGGCTGTCGCACCACCCGGGAGCCGGGGTCGAACATCAACCCCATGACACGTGGGCGGGGGGCGGTGGCGGCCACCAGCGGCCCCCATTCGGCCTGCGCCTCCCGAGAGAAGGCGCGGTAGCCGCGCGCCATGACGAAGGCCAGCACCACCGCGCAGGCCAGGGCGGCGCCGCGTAGGGGCCTCCGCCACGCGGGAATGGCCGCCGGGACGGTGGCCACCAGGAGCGCGGCGGCCAGGTGCGCGTAGCGCGTGTTGAGGTAGTAGATGTAGCCGCGGATGTCGAAGGGCAGCAGAAAGTAGAGCGCCAGGGCCAGCAGCCCCAGCCCCATCAGCCGCGAGCGCGCCACCAGGCCCTGTGTGGCGGAGCGCTCTGGCCGCAGCAGCCCCGCGACCCAGCCCGCCACCGCCACCGCGCCCACGGCATACAGGGCCCACCGGTCCGAGCCATCCCGGAAGGTGTTGGCGAGCACCTGGAAGAACTCGGCGCGGTTCTGCTCGAAGCCCTTCCACGCCAGGTTCTGCGGAGAGAAGGTGGGACCCCACGCCTTCCAGGGCACTCCGGGCTGGATGTCCGCGGGCTCGCCGAAGCGAAGCACCACCCAGCCGAGGAACAGCGCGACGCCGGGCACCACCCCCAGCAGCGCGGGCACGCGAGGCCGCAGCCGCGCGGCGAGCCCACGGGCTTGTGCGTCCTCGGGCACGCGCGTGGTGAGCAGCAGCAAGGGCAGCCCGAAGGCGAGGAACCCGAAGGCCTGCACGTGGAAGAGGAGCACCGCCACCAGGCACACCGCCAACCCGATGCCCCACGTCCGGCGGCGAGGCGCGTCCTCCAGCGTCCGCACGAAGAGGCCGCAGCACAGCAGCGTCAGCGGCAGCGCGGCGCAGTAGTTGATGAAGCCCCAGTTGAAGCTGTCGCCGTAGGCGAAGGGCAGCGCCAGCAGGGCGGGCCAGGTAGGCCGGCCCAGGCTGCGCAGCAGGAAGCCGAGGCTGAGCGGCAGTCCCACCACGTAGGCGGAGAGGAAGACGCGGTTGGCCATCTCCAGCGGCAGCAGCCAGTTGAGGCCGCTGACCAGGTAGTAGTAGCCCAGGTACGGCGTCAGCGCGTGACGCGCGGCGAACAGCTGCGGGTACAGCGTGGTGGGGTCATCCAGCCGGTGCAGGACGGAGATGAGGTACAGGTGCTGGGGCAGGTCCACCAGGGGCAGGTGGCGCGACACCCACAGGGGGAGCACCCCCAGGACGAGCGCGGCGGCATGGACGAGGCGGGAGTGTCGGGGCGTCACGGAAGGCGCGGACTGTACGCGGCGCCTCCCTGCACGGCGAGCCGTCCTTGCAACCCGGCCAGCGCCTGTTTTCCAGGTAGACAAAGGTATGGCTGTCGGCCTTGGCAGTCGGGAAGGGCTGCGGTATAGGCGCCGTTTGAGCAGGGGCGCCTGGAGTGCCCCGAGGAGAGCAACATGACGCGCATCGGAATGTGGGTGGCCGGAGGGCTGATGGCGAGCGGCCTGCTCCTGGCACCGGGCGCGGCGGAGGCCTGCGAGGCCCACCGGCGCCCGGCCCCGGAAGCGAAGGCCGAGGAGGCCACGCCGAAGGCTGTCGAGCCCTCCACCAGCGGCGTGGAGCGCCCGTTGGATGTGCTGGACTCGCTCATGTCCGCCAAGTGCCAGTGCGGCAGCAAGGCGGACTGCACGTGCAAGAAGGGCTCGTGTGACTGCAGCAAGTGCAAGAAGCCCAAGCGCCAGGTGATGGACGCGCTGCGCGGCCAGCCCGCGAACCTGCAACTCGACGAGGCGCGCTACGACGCGTCCGCGGGCATCTTCATCTAGGCGTCTGGGCGGAGCCCTTCTCCGCCTTCACCACCAGCAGCGACGGCAGGGACACGCGCTCGAAGCGCACGAAGCCCGCCGCCGCGGCCTCCCGGCGCAATTCGGCCTCCCCTCGTGGATGCAGGCCCACGCCGCGGTGGAGCAGTGCCCGAGGCGCTCCCGGCGGTGCGTAGGTGCTGGCCACCCAGCGGCCTCCGGGCCGCAGCACGCGGTGGACCTCCATCATCATCCTGGGCAGGTCCGCGACGAAGGGCAGCGCGTCACTCATCAACACCGCGCCCAGCACACCGTCCTGGAAGGGGAGGTAGGGGGCTTCGGCGCGCAGGAAGTCCACGGCGACGCCGGCCTCGCGCACCTGGGCCACGCCTTCTTCCAGCATGGCGCGGGACACGTCGAGCGCGGCCACGGGCGGCGCGTCGGGCTCATGCGCCAGCCGCCGCGCGAGCAGCCCCGTGCCGCAGCCCACGTCCAACACGGTGCCTTCGGGTTTGCCCAGGAGGCTGCGGTAGAGGACGAACTCGCTGTCGCCATCCAGCGGCTGGCGGGTGAGGGCGCGCTGGAGCACGGGGCGCATGTAGCGCTCATAGGAGCGCGCCACCCAGCGCTGCTCCATGCCGCGCTGCAGCGGGCCGGACGCGGCGGGGTCCACCACCAGGTCGGCGACGCCCTCGGCCACCGGGTGGCTGGCGCCGCACGCCTGGCAGCGCAGCGGGCCGAAGAAGAGCACCGGGGCGTCTACCTCCGGCTGGAGGGCGCCACGCCGGCACCGGGGACATCGCAGGAGGGGAACGAGCACGCGCCGCATGGGGCCGGCAAGGCTACCGTCCCCCGTGCGGCGCGAGAACCCGTTTTCCGCCGGACGCCGTCAGGCCGAGGGCTGCGTGCGTGGCACGCGCTTGTCCTCGGCCACCAGCACCGGCCAGCCGCGGGCCATGGCCTCGCGGAAGAAGGCGGCCAGCTCCCGGCGGCTGTGATTCACCGCGCCCAGGAACGGGTCGATGAGGGACTCCTCACCCAGGCTGCGCGTGGCCGCCAGCTCCACCGGCGTGCCGCAGCGCTCGCAGCGGATGGACACCTGGCGCACCAGGGCCACCGGCACCGCGTAGCGGGCGCCGCAATCTCCGCACTTCCACACCAGGGCGCGCTCACCAGCCTCGCGGCGCGCCAGGTTCTCCAATTCGTCCGCCAGCCGCAGCAGCGCCGGGAGGTCCTGGGGTGGTTGCGCGAAGACGGCGGACGGGCCGAAGCCCGTCTCGGGCGCGCCCAGCGACGGGGGACGGTCCCCCTGTAGCAGGGTGCGCAGCCTGTCCTTGGCTCGCATGTCTCGGAATTCAGCGCCGGTGAGCGCGCGCTCCACCGCCTCATGGACCGGAGGCAGCTCCGGCTCGAGGCGCTCATCGTCCGGCAACGTCTGGGGGAAGTTCACCAGTCGGTGCGCGGGGACTGCGAGGAATCGGAAGGCCACGGTGGCTCCATCGCATTGTGCTTCGCGGGGTGCAAGACGCGAGTTGGCAAATGTCCGCTGCTACCGGTTATCCGCAGACTACACAGACCAGTCCAGCATGCGTTGCAGCGGCGCGCGAGCACCCTCGCGCAGGTCCTCGGGCATGGTCAGCTCGGGCGTGCGCTCCTTCATGCACCGCCAGAGTTTCTCCAGCGTGTTCAGCCGCATGTACGGGCACTCGTTGCATGCGCAGCCGTTGTCCGGCGGAGCGGGGATGAACGTCTTGTCCGGCGCGGCCCGCTTCATCTGGTGGATGATGCCCGCCTCCGTCACCACGATGAACTGCTGTTTCGGGCTACGCACCGCGTAATCCAGAATCGCCTTGGTGGAGCCGATGAAGTCCGCGTGGCGCAGCACTGCCTGCTCACACTCGGGGTGGGCCACCACTTCCGCCTCCGGGTACTCCACCTTCAGCTGCACCAGTTTCTTCTCGCTGAAGATTTCGTGGACGATGCAGCTGCCCGGCCACAGCACCATGTCGCGGCCCGTCTGTTTCATCACGTAGCGGCCCAGGTGCTGGTCCGGCGCGAAGAGAATCTGCCGGTCCTTTGGCACCTGGTTCACGATTTTCACCGCGTTGGACGACGTGCAGATGACGTCGCTCATGGCCTTCACCGCGGCGGAGCTGTTGACGTAGCTCACCACGAAGGCGTTCGGGTGTTTGTCCTTGAACGCCTTGAAGGCCCCTGGCGGGCACCGGTCCGACAGCGAACAGCCGGCCTTGAGGTCCGGCAACAGCACCTGCCGGGACGGATTGAGAATCTTCGCCGTCTCCGCCATGAAATGAACGCCACAGAAGACGATGACGTCTGCCTTCGTGCGCGCCGCGGCTTGCGCCAGCGCCAGGCTGTCGCCCACGAAGTCCGCGAGGTCCTGAACTTCGCTCTCCTGGTAATAGTGCGCCAGGATGACTGCGTTCATGGAACGCTTGAACTCCTGGATTTCCTTCGCGTAGTCGACTTCGGCGCTCATGGCACCTCCCGAGTCCCACATTTAACCGGGACTGGAAGTGCCGGCCAGGGTGCGGTTTGCCCCACTTTGCTGATGCCCGGGCGGCCACGAATCAAGCGGGCGGCCCTTTTCCAACATCCGCCCTGTCCTCATGCTGGGGCACTCCCTTCCCCATGAGGTCCGGTAAGATGGCGAGCCGGGCCGGACGCCGCGCATGCGGTTCGGCCATTGCATCTGGGAACTTCGAACCACGGGGGAATGTGAGGGGTCGCCGTCGGAAGGTCCGGCGGGGCGGTGGAGGCTGGCGGTCACATTCCGACCCGTGAAGTGGTTCATCCGGGGGCAGGCGGCTCTGACCCGGTGGAGGAGGACATATGACCGTGACGACGCGCGCAGTGCTGGTCGTGCATCCGGAGGCGGAGCGTCGCGGACGGCTCCGCGCCTTGCTGGATGGCTACGAAGTGCTCGAGGCCTCCAACCGGCAGGAGGCGGTCGAATTCCTCTCGAAATCCACTCCCGCGCTGGTGTTGACGCATCCGGACATATTTCCCCGGTTGTTGAAGGACTTGGAGCGCTACACCCCGCGCTCCATCCGCGCGGTGCTCTGCCCCAGGGACAATGCGCAGGCCCACCACAGCCTGGTGGACGTGGCCGCCGCGGGGCACATGTTCTTCACGCTGGAGGATGACCCCAGCCCGGCGCTGCGCCGCGCCGTCCAGGAATTGCTGGAGCTGCGCGAGTCCGAGCGCCGCGAGCCGCACGGCGTCCTGGAGGCCTGCTTCACGGCGGATGGCACGGCGTTCCGCGCGCGGCTTCTCGATGTGGCCACGGGAGGACTGGGCCTGCGCCTGGAGTCCAGCGTGCGCATCGAGCGGCTCACGCCGGGCACGGAGCTGGAAGGGCTCCAGGTGCTGCGCGGCGACACGCTGGTGCTGCGCGCCGGCCACGCCACGGTGCGCATGGTGCGCCCGCTGCGCGCGCACGAAGGCCAGGGCTTCCACCTGGGCGTGTCGCTGGAGCGTCCCGTGGAGCACGCGCGCTCTTCCGCCGCGCCGCTGCTCAACGACTCGGTGCGCATCCGCGGCCTGCTGCGCCGCGCCGTGCGCGCGGGGGTGGGCTTCGGGCTGCGCACGCACGAAGGCAACCGGTTGGTGGACTTCTCCCGCGCGGAGGTGCTGCCGGAGGAGTCCCGCCTGGTGCTGCGCGAGCAGTCGCAGCCGGGCACGCTCTTCCATCCAGGAGACGTGGTGCGGCTGTGCCTGGACTTCGGCGGCGTGTGCCATGTGGGCACCACGGCGGTGCTGGCCTCGGAGCCCAACCAGGTGGAGGTGGCCCTGCCGCGCACGCTGAGCCTGCACCACCGCCGCAACAGCCTGCGCTTCCGCTCCTCCGTAGAGCGGCCCTTCGCGGTGTCCTTCAATTCGCCCCTGACGGGGGAGGCCATCGTCCGCCCGCTGTTGGACCTGCACACCGGCGGCTTCGCCTTTCCCTTCGACGCGGGCCGGGAGGCCTTCCCGCCGGGGTTGGTGCTGGACGACGTGATGTTGCAGCTGCCGGACGGCACGCGCTCGCGCTGCCGCGCCCAGGTGCAGGACACCGGGCAGCTCACGGTGACGGAGGAGGGCGCCAGCATGAGCCGCCCGCGCCGCTGCGGCCTGCGCATCCTGGAGCTGGCGCCGGAGGCCCGCGCCGCCATCCTGGATGCCTTCATCAAGGCGCGGTGTCCCGATGCGCGTGATGCGTCCGAGCTGCCCTTCTCCGACGTGTGGGACTTGTTCCGCTCCGCGGACGTCCGCTTTCCCGACTACCCCTTCCACGAGACGGCGACGCCCGAGCCGCTGGTGGACGCGCACCAGCGGCTGGGCAACGGCATCCACGGCCTGTCCAAGGCCATCGTCTATCAGCGCGAGGGCCGGCTCTACGGCCACATCTCCGGGCTGCGCATCTACTCGCGCACCTGGCTGTCGCAGCACCTGGTGGTGCGGCCGGGCTACCACCGGCACGAATCCATCTCCCAGGAGCTGGTGGCGCTCGCGGCCGACTACGCGGAGAGCCTGGACGACGTGGAATACCTGCGCGCGCTGTGGCGATGCCGCAACCGGTGGACGTCGCGAATCTACGGCGCCATCGCCAGCCGGTTGGAGCGCCCGGGACTGAGCTGTCTGCATGCCTTCACGCCGTGCCGGCTCCCCGTGGACGCCGCGTTGCCGCCGCCTCGGAGCGATTTGCGCGTGCGCCCCGCGGAGACGGCCGATTTGCGCTGGCTGGAGCAGCACCTGCGGGAGACGCAGGACGTAGTGCGGCTGCGCAGCTCGGACCTGGTGGAGGGCGAGATGACCATGGGGACGCTGGGCGGGCGCTACTCGGACGCGCGGCTGCGGCGCTCGCGCAGCATCGCCCTGGTGGAGGGCAAGGACGGGCCCCAGGGGTTCGTCCTCATGGAGGACTCGTCGCCCGGTCTCTTCTGGGCGGAGTGGTACAACGCCTTCTCGCTCGTCATGGTGGAGCCGGATACGCGGGAAGCGGATGCCGTGCGTCAGGCGCTGGTGACACACGCGGTGGCGGACTCGGCCCGGCGCGGCCGCTCCACCGCGGAGTGCCTGGCCTCGGACGCGGACCTGCCCGCCCTGGAGACACTGGGTTTCCACAACCTGGGCAAGGTGATGGAGTTCACGGCCCACCGCCGGCTCGTGCGTGACTGGAATGCCTACCTGCTCGCCGTCTTCGAGCGGCTGGCGGCCCATGGCCGGGGTGGTAGCCGGGTGGATGACAAGGACATCGCGGCATGACCTACCTGATGGAGTCGGCCCAGGAGGTGCACCGCCTGCAAGCGCAGGCGAGCGCCACCTCCTACGCGGACCGGCTGAGGCTCACCGGGCTGAGGCCCGGGGACGCCGCACTGGATGTGGGTTGTGGTCCCGGCGTCATCACCTCGGAGATGCTGGACGTGGTGGGGCCGCACGGCTGCGTGGTGGGCATCGAGCCGCAGGCCGAACACCTGGCGGCGGCCCGGGGGCTGCTGGCGGGCAGGCCCAATGTGGAGCTGCGTCAGGGCGCGCTGCCGGAGACACATCTGCCCGCCGACCACTTCGACTACGTCTGGTGCCAGTACGTCTTCGAGTACCTGGGAGAGCCGGGCCCCGCGCTGGCGGAGCTGGTGCGCGTGGTCCGCCCCGGTGGGCGCGTGGTGGTGGCGGACATCGACGGGGTGGGGCTGTGGAACTGGCCCTTTCCGGAGGACCTCCAGGAGGAGAGCCAGAAGCTGCTCGCCGCCCTGCGCGCGGCGCGCTTCGACCTGCACGCGGGCCGCAAGCTGTTCCACCTGTTCCGCAAGGCGGGGTTGGTGGACGTGCGCGTGCACATCTCCCCGTTCTACGTGGCGGCGGGCGCGGTGGACGCGCGGCTCCGCGAGGACTGGGTCATCCGCTTCCGGACGCTGCGCCCGCTCGCCGAGCCCTTCTTCGGGGGCTCCGGCCCCTATGACGCTTTCTGTGAACGCTTCCTCGCACTCCTGGACGACGCCGACACCCTCAAATATGCGATGGTGTTGACGACCGAAGGAGTGAAGCGTTGACCGTCCCCGCGGAACTGGCCTCCGCACCGTCAGCCCCCGACACACCCGAGCTGAGTGTCCGGATGCTGCGCAGCGTGATGTTGTACTACGAGCGGACCTACGGCCGGGACCGGCTGGTGCGGGTGTGGCAGCGCGAGGCGCTGCCGCTGACGTTGGCGTACGTGGAGACGCTCACCAACTTCGTCTCCGTGGGGTTCACCGAGCGGCTCTTCGACGTGCTCGACAAGGACTCCGGTGATCCGGACTTCATGACGAAGGCGGGGCGCAGCATCGCCAGTCCGGAGGCGGTGGGCTTCCTCTATTACATGATGAAGGCGCTGGCCACGCCGCGCAGCGTCTACGAGCGAGCGCTGGAGCTGGACCACACGTACAACCGCGTGGGCGGCTTCCACATCGACACGCTCACCGACTCGCGGGTGCAGGTGCGCTACGTCAGCCGCATCCGCGAAAGAGATCGCAACTTCTGCCGCGCGCGCCAGGGCAACCTGTCCGCGTTCCCCGCCATCTGGAACCTGCCCCTGGCGGAGGTGAAGGAGCTGCGCTGCCAGGTGGATGGGGCGGACTGCTGCGAGTACGACATCCGCTGGCAGAGCCTGCCGCCCCTGGCGTGGCGCTACATCGTGGGCGGCATGGCGGGCATGGTGGCCGGCCTGCTGTCGGGCACGTTGAACCTGGCGCCCCCCATCTTCGCGGTCAGCTCCCTGGGCATGGTGGGCGTGGCGGCGGGGGCGTGGCTGGACACGCGCGCGGCCCTGCTGCGCAAGGACGAGAAGCTGTCGGAGCAGCACCAGGGCCTGCAGACGTCCCTGGAGGACCTGCAGCGGCGCAACGAGGAGATCTTCGCCGCCAACAAGGCGCTCGAGGACCGCGTGGCCGAGCGGACACAGGAGCTGTCCGAGGCCAATACGAAGTTGGAGGCGTCGCTCACGCGGCAGCAGGAGCTGGACCGGCTCAAGAGCGAGTTCTTCGACAACGTCAGCCACGAGCTGCGCACGCCGCTCACGCTCATCCTGCTGACGCTGGAGGCGCTGGCGAAGCAGGCGGAGTCGCTGCCAGCGGAAGTACCTCCGCTGGTGACGAACATGGAGCGCAGCGCGCAGCGCCTGCTGCGGCTCATCAACAACCTGCTGGACCTGGCGCAACTGGAGTCGGGCAAGGCGCGCCTGCGCTACCAGCCGCTGGAGCTGTTCGGCTTCCTGAGCACGGTGGTGCCGCCGTTCCACACCATGGCGGAGCGGCAGGGCGTGACGCTGCGGCTGGAGGGCGGCACGGTGACGCCCGTCCACGTGGACCACGAGCGCATCGACATCGTCTTCCAGAACCTGCTCGGCAACGCGCTGAAGTTCACCCAGAAGGGTGGGGTGACGGTGCGCGTGCGCGAGGACGACTTGGAGGTGCACGTCGAGGTGGAGGACTCCGGCCAGGGCATCGCCCCGCAGGACATCCCCGTCATCTTCGACCGCTTCTCCCAGGCGGATAACAGCGGCACCCGGCGCTTTGGTGGCTCGGGCATCGGTCTGGCGCTGGTGAAGGAGACGCTGGAACTGCACGCCGGCGGCATCTCCGTGACGAGCGAGCTGGGGCAGGGCTCCGTCTTCCACGTGCGGCTGCCCAAGGGCTCCGCGCACATCCGCGAGGACTTGCGCGAGCGGCGTCAGGCCGTCATGCCCGTGCGCCGCGAGCGCCGAATCTCCGGGGCCTTCCCCTCGCTGGAGCCGACGGGGGCGGATGTCCTGGGCGCGGCGCCTCCTCCGGCCAGGGACCACGCGGGGCCGGGGCCCGAGGCGCCCCGCATCATGGTGGTGGAGGACGACCCGGAGATTCGGAGCTTCCTCGCCCGGCTGCTGGCCCAGCACTACCGGGTGCTGGAGGCCATCAACGGCGACGACGGGCGGCAGCGCGCGCTGCGCGAGCGGCCGGACCTCATCCTGTCGGACGTGATGATGCCCGTCATGTCCGGCCTGCAGATGCTGACCGCCCTGCGCAATGACCCGCAGACGGTGGACATCCCCGTCATCCTCCTCACCGCGCGCCAGGAGGTGGCGGCCAAGGTGGAGGGCCTGGGCACAGGGGCCAATGACTACCTGGGCAAGCCCTTCAGCCCGAACGAGCTGCTGGCGCGCATCGAAACCCAGCTGCGCCTGCGCGAGGCGGCCGTGCGCGCCGCGGAGAACGAGCGGCTGGCGGCCATCGGCCTGCTCACGTCCGGCTTCGCGCATGAGGTGCGCAACCCGCTCAACGGGCTGATGAACGCGCTGCTGCCGCTCAAGGACATGCTGACGGTTGGCACCGCCGACGTGGAGCTGAGCAAGGCCATGCTGGAGGTGGTGGAGGAGTGTGGCCAGCGCATCCGCCACCTGGCCGAATCCCTGCTCTCCTTCACGCGCACCAGCGAGTCCCCGGTGGTGCTGTCCCTGGACTCGTCGCTGGACTCCACCCTGAGCGTGCTGGCGTGGAAGGTGCCGCCGGGCGTCAAGGTGGAGCGCGCGTACCACTGCGGCGAGCCCATCCGGGGCAACCCAGGCGCCCTGAACCAGGTGTGGCTCAACCTCCTGGACAACGCCCTGCGCGCGGTGGGCGACAAGGGGCGCGTGCGCATCTCCACGGCCAACACGGCGGAGGAGGCCATCGTCACCATCGGTGATGACGGGGTGGGCATCCGCCCGGAGGACATGGAGCGGCTCTTCCAGCCCTTCTTCTCCACCCGCGCGGCGGGCGAGGGGACGGGGTTGGGGTTGGCGCTCAGCCGCCGCATCATCATCCAGCACGGAGGGAGCATCGCCCTGAGCAGTGTTCCGGGAGAGGGCACGCAGGTGGAGGTCCGCCTGCCGCTGCGCCCCGTGGCGCCTCGTGTCACGGGAGGCATGCCCGACCTCGCGTCCGAGCCGCGCGTCGGCCGCCTGGGCTGACGCAGGACGCAAAGGCCCCGCCCGAGCCCACGGCGCCCGGGCGGCGGAGAAGGGGAATTCCCTATCCGCGCAGGTGTCCTCCTGGGCACGGCCCGCGTGTCTGCTACAGTCACGCCACTTTTTCGTCGCACCTCTCCTTTTTCAAGGAAACGACCTGCATGCAAGGCACCGTAGCCGCGGGTGATGCCCGCAAGGGGCACCCGCGAGGGCTGTATCTCCTGTTCTTCACTGAGATGTGGGAGCGCATGTCGTATTACGGCATGCGTGGCCTGCTCGTGCTCTTCCTCACGAGCAAGGTCAACGGAGGATTTGGCTGGTCCACCGCGGACGCACTCAGCCTCTACGGCACCTATACGGGCCTGGTGTACCTGACGCCCATCGCCGGCGGCTTCATCGCGGACCGCTACATGGGGCAGCGCCGGGCGGTGGTGCTCGGCGGCGTGTTGATGATGATAGGCCACCTCATCCTGGCCTTGCCCAGCGTGACGATGTTCTACGCGGGCCTGGGATTCCTCATCATCGGCAACGGCTTCTTCAAGCCGAACATCTCCACCATGGTGGGCGGGCTGTACGCGCCCGGTGACGGCCGCCGTGACAGCGCCTTCACCATCTTCTACATGGGCATCAACCTGGGCGCGGTGCTCGGCAACTTCATCTGCGGCACGCTGGGTGAGCGCGTGGGCTGGCACTGGGGCTTCGGCGCCGCCGGCGTGGGCATGCTCCTGGGCCTGATCGCCTTCGTGTCGCTGCAGAGCAAGCTGCTGGGGAAGGTGGGCCTGGTGCCGGAGCGGATGGTGGCCGCCGCCGAGGCGAAGCCGGGCACCCCGGAGAAGTCGGGCTTCAGCCGCGATGAGTTCGACCGCATCCTCGTCATCTTCATCATGGCGCTGTTCGTCGTCGCCTTCTGGACGGGGTTCGAGCAGGCCGGCGGTTTGATGAACCTCTACACGAACGCGAAGGTGGACCGCGGCATCCTGGGTTGGGAAGTGCCGACGACCTGGTTCCAGAACTTCAACTCCATCTTCATCGTCACGCTGGCGCCGATTTTCGCCGGCCTGTGGAGCTGGCTGGCCGCGCGCGGCAAGGACCCGAGCATCCCGGTGAAGATGAGCATGGGCCTGCTGTTCCTCTCCGCCGGCTTCCTCTTCATGCTGGGCGCCTCCAGCGAGAGCGCCTCGACGGGCAAGGCGGCGGCGTGGTGGGTGGTGATGGCCTACCTGCTGCACACCATGGGTGAGCTGTGCCTGTCGCCCGTGGGCCTGTCCATGGTGACCAAGGTGGCGCCGGCGCGCATCGTCTCCGCGATGATGGGCGTGTGGTTCCTCGCGAACGCGGCGGCCAACAAGCTGGCCGGTGTCTTCGGTGGCTACTCGGAGAAGCTGGGCGAGTTCAGCGTGTTCCTCTACATCTCCGTGGGAACGGGCATCGCTGGCGTGCTGCTGCTCGTCGTGTCGCCCATCCTCAAGCGGATGATGCACGGCACGGACGAGGTGAAGCCCTCCGCGCCCACCTCCGAGCAGCAGGGCGGCTCGGTGGCGGCGGCCTGAGCGGTCGCGGACTCCTCCTGATTGAAGTCCAGACGCCGGCGTCCCGATGGGGCGCCGGCGTTTCTGTTCGCGGAGCTGGCGGCCTCGCGGCGGTCCGATGCCGAAACGCGCCCGGGGGGCTGCTCCGGCGTTTCCGTTCGCGCCCCTGTCCGCGCCACGCCTGAAACACAAACGCCGGCGCACCTCAGGGGTGCACCGGCGTCCACTGCTGCGGGCTGACCGCCTGGCTACGCGGACTTCGCCGAGCCGGGCGTCACACCGGCGGCGGTGCGCTCCTCGGTGGGGACGGGCGCGGACGTCTGGTAGTAGTCGCGCACCACGTAGCGGCGGGCCACCAGGGCCATACCCACTGCGGCCACCAGGGCGAAGCCGGCGTAGAAGAAGAACTGCCCGGAGCCCGTGAAGACGTTGAGCTTCGCGGTGATGGCCACCGCCACGTTGGCCAGCGTGTTCGTCACCAGCCACACGCTCTGGATGGTGCCCTTCATCTCACGCGGGGCCTGCGTGTACGCGAACTCCAGGCCCGTGGTGGACATCAGGATTTCGCCCAGCGTCAGCACGATGTACGGGAGAATCTGCCACGCGATGTTCAGCGTCGTGCCGCCCTCCATCGTCACCTGGAAGATGCCGGCGATGATGAACGACAGCGCGCCAATCACCAGGCCCAGCGGCATGCGCCGCAGCGGCGTCAGCTCCCAGCCGAAGCGTTGGAAGGCCGGGTAGACGACGGCCGTCAGGAAGGGGATGAGCAGCATCACCAGCAGCGGATTGACGAACTGCATCTGGCTGGCTTGGAAGGTGAACGGCCCCACCTGCGGGTCCATGGACCGGGCCTGCACCACCCACGTCGAAGCCTTCTGGTCGAAGAGCATCCAGAAGAAGGGCACGAAGGGGAGCAGCAGCGCGCTCACCTTGAACACCGCCTTCACGCCGTCCACGGCCTCCTCGGGGTGCTCCCGCTTCGCGCCGTCCAGCCAGCCGCCGCCCTGGCCGCGGTTGCGCAGCGCGCTGGCCACCACCTTGAAGAAGCTGTGCGGATTGGCGCCCGTCGCCGGCACCCGGACGTACTTGTGACGGCCCGCCCAGAAGATGAACGTCGCGATGAACATCAGCACCCCGGGGATGCCGAAGGCCACCGACGGCCCGAAGTGCTTGAGCAGCAGGGGGATGAACAGCGACGCGAAGAACGAGCCGAAGTTGATGGTCCAGTAGAAGATGGCGAAGACCTTCTTCACCAGGTGGCTGTTGGACTCGTTGAACTGGTCCCCCACCATTGCCGCCACGCAGGGCTTGATGCCGCCACTGCCAATGGCGATGAGCGCCAGGCCCGTGAAGAACCCCGTGACGCTGTTCTCGAAGACGGCGAGGCACGCGTGGCCCAGGCAGTACACCAGGCTCAGCCCCAGGATGATGCGGTACTTCCCGAAGAACCGGTCCGCCAGGTAGCCGCCGATGAGCGGGAAGAAGTACACGCCCGCCATGAACGTGTGCATCAGGCTCTTGGCTTCGGCCTCGCGCAGCGCGTTGTCCGGTATCTGCGTGCGCAGCAGGTAGTCGATGAGGAACACCGTGAGGATGTTCCGCATCCCGTAGAAGCTGAAGCGCTCACACGCCTCGTTGCCGATGATGAAGGGGATTTGCGGCGGGAACTTGCTGCTCTGCGCGGCGGTTGCCTGGGCCATACGACGGGGTGCTCCCTCGTGACGAAAGGTGGGGGCTCCTAGATTCTGAGAAGCCGCACCCTACCCAACGCGCCGCCGGGACTCCACCGAACGGAAGGGCCCCGCCGCGCCACCCGGCGCTTCCCTGGCCGCACCCATGCCGGAAATCTCCGGTAAGACTACCTGCGTCATTCCGGTGGGCGTGCGTGTTTGTTAATACAACTCAAGTTGCCTGGCTGGGTTTGACAGGCATTGGAATATCCCTATCATTTCCCATGATGTCTTTCCTCCAAGGTGGTGCGAGGGGGTGGGGGTGAATGAAGGCACCCCCGTCCCCCCGCTCCATTTTCCCAGGAGGCATTGCGCGGTGCGCCGTCAGCCCCGCGCGCCCTTCTTCACGGGCACCGGGTCGTCCACACGCACGCCCACGCGGGCCCGGCGGGCCTTGGTGAGCACGTGGCCCAGGTAGCGGCCGGTGTGGCTGCCTTCGACCTCGGCGACCTGCTCGGGCGTGCCAGCGGCCAGAATCCTGCCGCCGCCCGCGCCGCCCTCGGGGCCCAGGTCGATGAGCCAATCCGCGCTCTTGATGACGTCCAGGTTGTGCTCGATGACGAGCACGCTGTTGCCCGCCTCCACCAGCCGGTTGAGCACGGACAGCAGCTTGCGGATGTCCTCGAAGTGCAGGCCGGTGGTGGGCTCGTCGAGGATGTAGAGGGTGCGCCCGGTGGCCACGCGCGCCAGCTCGCGGGCCAGCTTGATGCGCTGGGCCTCGCCGCCGGACAGGGTGGGGGAGGGCTGCCCCAGGCGGATGTAGCCCAGACCGACGTCATGGAGCGTCTGCAGCACACGCATGATGTCGCGGTGAGCGCCGAAGTGCTCCATCGCCTCGCGCACGCTCATATCGAGCACCTCGGCGATGTTCTTCCCCTTGTAGCGCACGCGCAGGGTGGCCTCGTTGAAGCGCTTGCCGGCGCACACCTCGCAGGGCACGTAGACGTCCGCCAGGAAATGCATCTCCACCAGCTTCACTCCGTCGCCTTCGCATGCCTCGCAGCGGCCGCCCTTGATGTTGAAGCTGAAGCGGCCCGGCCCGTAGCCGAACGCGCGCGCCTCGGGCGTCATCGCGAACACCTCGCGGATGTTGTCGAAGAGCTTGGTGTACGTGGCCGGGTTGCTGCGCGGCGTGCGGCCGATGGGGCGCTGGTCGATGTCGATGACCTTGTCCAGGTGCTCCATGCCCAGCACGGCCTTGTGCTTGCCCGGGGATTCACGGCTCTCGTAGAGGTGCCGCGCCAGGGCCGGGAAGAGAATCTCGTTGATGAGCGTGGACTTGCCCGCGCCGGACACGCCGGTAATCGCGCTGAAGACGCCCAGCGGAATCTCCGCGTCCACGTTCTTCAGGTTGTTCTCCTGCGCCCCCTGGATGACCAGCTTGCGCTTCGGGTCCGGCTTGCGGCGCTCCTGCGGAATCTCGATTTCCTGCCGCCCGGAGAGGTACGCGCCGGTGGAGCTGGCCTCGTTCGCCATGACCTGCTCCGGCGTGCCCTGGGCCACCACCTGGCCGCCCAGCTCGCCCGCGCCCGGACCGAAGTCCACCAGCCAGTCCGCCTCCTCCATCGTCTCCTCGTCGTGCTCCACGACGATGACGGAGTTGCCCAAGTCCCGCAGGCGCTTGAGCGTCAGCAGCAGCTTGCCGTTGTCGCGCTGGTGCAGGCCGATGGAGGGCTCATCCAGGATGTAGATGACGCCCGTCAGCTCACTGCCCATCTGCGACGCCAGCCGGATGCGCTGGCTCTCACCGCCTGACAGCGTGGACGCGGTGCGGTCCAGCATCAGGTAGCCCAGGCCCACGTCCACCAGGAAGGACAGGCGGCTGCGAATCTCCTTCAGCAGCTCGGTGGCGATCTTCCGCTCGTGCGCGGACAGGGCCATGTCGCCCAGGAAGCCCAGCGAGTCGGAGATGGTCAGCCGGCTCAGCTCGACGATGCTTCGCCCGTGCACCTTCACCGCGCGGCTCTCCGGCTTCAGGCGCTCGCCCTTGCAGGACGGGCAGGGCTTGTCGCTGAAGTACTTCTGGAGCTCGGTGCGGCGCGCCTCGGAGGTGGTCGTCTTGAAGTTGCGCATCATGCGCTCGACCAGGCCCTCCCATTCCATCTTGTACTTGCCGCCCTCGCCCCACGCGACGGTGAAGGACTTGCCATTGGCGCCGTACATCAGCGTGTCCTTCTCACGCTTGGTCAGCTTCGCGTAGGGCACGTCCAGATCAATCTTGAAGGCCTTGGCCAGGCTCTCCACGAAGTCGGCTGTCCAGCCCTCGCCGCGGTTCATGCTGCCGGCCCACGGTTCGATGGCGCCATCGCGGATGCTGCGTGACGTGTCCGGGACGATGAGGTCCGGGTCCATCTCCGGCTTGGTGCCCAGACCGTTGCAGTCCGTGCACATCCCCAGGGGGTTGTTGAAGGAGAAGGACGCGGGCGTCAAATCACCGAAGGACAGGCCACACTTGGAGCAGGCATTGAGCTCGGACATCACCCGGTCGGAGGCGAGCGTGCCCTTCTCGTCGGTGATGATGAGCGTGCCCTTGCCTTCTCGCAGCGCCGTCTCCACGGAGTCGGTGAGGCGCGTCTTCACGTCCGGCTTGAGCACCACGCGGTCGATGACGAGCGCGATGTCGTGCTTGGACTTCTTGTCCAACTCGATGCGCTCCTCCAGGCTCTTGAGCGCGCCGTCGATGCGGGCACGGGAGAAGCCGCGCTTCTGGGCCTCGGCGAGCAGGTCCTTGTGCTCGCCCTTGCGGTTCGTCACCAGCGGCGCCAGCACCTGGAGCTTGGTGCCCGCGGGGGCCTTGAGGATTTCATCGACAATCTGCTGCGCGCTCTGCTTGCCCACCTTCACGCCACAGTTGGGGCAGTGCTGCACCCCGATGGAGGCATAAAGTACGCGCAGATAGTCGTGTACTTCCGTGACGGTGCCCACCGTGGAGCGGGGGTTGTTGCTGGCCGCCTTCTGCTCGATGGAGATGGTGGGCGACAGGCCGCGAATGGTGTCGTACTTCGGCTTCTCCATCTGCCCCAGGAACTGCCGTGCATAGGCGGAGAGGCTCTCCACGTAGCGGCGCTGGCCTTCCGCGTAGAGGGTGTCGAAGGCGAGCGAGCTCTTGCCCGAACCAGACACGCCGGTGAAGACGACGAGCTTTTTCTTGGGAATGTCCAAGGAGACGTTCTTGAGGTTGTGCTCCTTGGCGCCTCTGAGGGAAATGACGTCGGGCTCGGACATGGGCGGGCGATCTACCACTGAATATGTGTTCCGGTAGGGGGAAACACGTTGGAACCGCTCTGGATACAGGAGAACGTCCTGGGTTGCGCCCCGCATCCCACATCTGGCGACCCTTCAGGCGGGGAGGCGTCCCTGAAATCTCCGAGCCCCTCCTGGGCCACTCAGAGGGGGCGAAGTCGCGACGCCTGGCCGCCTGCCCCACCCGGACGGAGGATTCGTCTGTGTGACACCTGGGGTTCCTGAAGGAATTTCAGAAGTGTCCTGCGAAAGGACACCCGCATTTCCCGGGCGGGCTCTGGCGTTTCCCTGCGAGGCCAGGGGGTTGCCGCGTGGGAGCGCCCCTCGCCTCTCTGTGGGCGGACCGGGCACCGGGGTTGCAAAGGGCCCCCCGCTGAGCCGTGAGGTGAACCAGGGTGTGTTCCTGGCGTCTCCCGGTGGGGCGGGGAGGACGTTATGCGCAGGGCGTTTGGGCTGGTGGCGTTGGTGGTGGTGATGGTGGCGGGAGGGGCGTGTGAACGGCCCGCCTCTCAAAAGGCAAAGAGCGCCTTCGTCGTCAGGCCAGAGACTGTGGACTTCGGTCCCGCGGCGCTGGGGCATACCAAGACGTTCAAGCTGCGAATCGCCAACGCGGGCCGGGCTTCCTATCGTGTGGAAGGCGCCGTCTCCAGCGTGCCCAACGTCGACATTCCCCCCTTCGAGCCCTTCATCCTGTCCGCGGGTGGCGAGCAGGACATCGAAATCCACTTCCTGCCGCGGGTAGAGGGCGAGATTCAGGGCGTGGTGGAAATCATCACCGACGCGGAGGTCGGTGGACGCGTGCCGGTGTCCGGCCGCGGCGTGAAGGCCTTCCTCGAGGTGTCCTCGGAGGCGCTCGACTTCGGCAACGTGGCCATGGGCCTGGTGGAGATGCGCGAGGTGACGGTGCGCAACCCATCGGACGTGGACAGTCCGCTGACGCTGTCCGTGCAGGGCGCGGACGCCGACCAGTTCACCGCCGGGCAGGGCCTGCCCTCCTCGCTGGCTCCGGGCGAGCAGTTGGTGGTGCCGGTGGCCTACGCTCCGCGCCGGCTGGGCGCGGCCGAGGCGGCGCTGCACGTAGCGGTGTGCGACGGGTGTGAGCCGGCGGTGGTGCCGCTGATGGGAACGGGCGTGGCGTCCAAGCTGGAGGTGACGCCGCTGCGCGTGGACTTCGGGCGCGTGGCGCTGGGGGCCACGGCGGAGCAGGTCATCACCGTGCGCAACCAGGGCACGCAGCCGTTGAGCTTCTCGGGCTCGCAGCTCGTGGACAGCTCGGAGGGCGTCTTCCGCATCACCAGTGAGCCGGTGGTGGCCAACGGGCAGTTGGCACCGGGCGCGGCGGTGGAGCTGCGCGTGGCCTTCACGCCTGCGGCGGTGGGCAAGGTGCGTGACGGGCGGGTGGAGATTGGCGTGCGCGAGCAGGGCTCCAGCGCGCCGGGCCCCAAGGTGTCGCTGGTGGGCGAGGGCGGCGGCTCGTGCGTGACGGTGCTGCCCCGGCGGCTGGCTTTCGGCACGGTGGCGGAGGGCATGACGGCGACGCGCGACGTCACCGTCTACAACCGTTGCCGTGCGGACGTGAGCGTCACCGACCTCCAACTCGACACGCAGCAGGGCGGCTACTTCACCCTGGCCCAGGCGCCCGCCAGCGTGATGGTGCCCGCGGGGCAGAATGCCCGGGTGAGCGTCACCTTCCGGCCTAAGGCGGGGAACACGGACGCCAGCCAGGGACAGCTCTCCGTCACGGTGCGTGACAGCGGCTCCGCGACCACGGAGGCGGTGGCGCTGGAGGGGCGGAGCCGGGTGTTCGCGCCGTGCCAGTACGTGCTGCCCCAGCAGCTGGACTTCGGCAAGGTGCCGGTGGGCGCGGAGGTGGCGCTGGGGGTGACGCTGCGGAACACGGGCACCGAGGCCTGCTACCTGGCGTCGATGCAGCTCGCCCAGGGTTCGGACGGGGTGTTCTCCGCGTCTCCCATGCGCAACGGCGTGCTGGAGCCGGGCGCGAAGGCGACGCTGGTGGTCCGCTTCAAACCGTCCGAGGAAGGTGGCTTCTCGGGGCTGGCCGAGGCCTGGGTGAACAGCCCCACGCAGGGACACCCGCTGGTGGAGCTGCAGGGCGAGGGCGTCGTGGGATGCTTCGCGGTGCAGCCCACCACGGTGGACTTCGGCGTCACCAAGCTGACGTGCGGCCCGCGCACGCGGGAGCTGGTGGCCGTGAACTCGTGCGTCGGGCCCATCCAGGTGAGCCAGGTGGCGTTCGACGCGGACGCGGGCGAGTTCACCGTGGATGGTGGCGGCAACGCCCCGTGGACGCTGGCGAGCCAGAGCACGCGCGCGCTGACGGCGACGTATGCCCCGGTGGATGACGGCGCTGACACCGCGGCGTTGCGTTTCACCCTGGCGGATGGCTCCGTCTACACGGTGGGCATGGTGGGACAGGGCGTGACGAAGGCGGAGCAGACGGACCGCTTCTTCCAGGAGTCACAGGCGAAGGTGGACGTGCTCTTCGTGGTCGACAACTCGGGGTCGATGATGGAGGAGCAGCAGAGCCTGGGGCAGAACTTCGCGGCCTTCCTGAGCGCGGCGGACGGCGCCTCGGTGGACTACCGCATCGGCGTCACCACCACGGGCTTGGACCCGTCTCCAGGTGGCTGGTCTGAGTGCCCGGGCGGCTCGCAGGGCGGAGAGAATGGCCGCCTGTTCCCCGTGGACGGCACCCGGCCGCGAATCATCACTCCGGCGACGCCGGACGCCGCGGGCGTCTTCGCCAACAACACCCGCGTGGGTGTCTGCCATTGGAACGAGCAGGGACTGGAGGCCGCCTACCGCGCGCTGGCGGACCCGCTGCTCTACAACGAGGATGACCCGCGCACCGCGCAGCCCAACGACGGCAACGGAGGCTTCCTGCGCGAGGACGCCCGTCTGGCCATCATCTTCGTGTCGGACGAGGAGGACTTCAGCGTGCAGCCGGTGTCCTTCTACGAGACGTACCTGCTGGCGCTGAAGGGCAATGACCGCTCGAAGCTGAGCGTCAATGCCATCGTCGGGCCGGCGGACCTGGCCAGGTGCCCCACGTCCAGCAGCTCGGGCAGCCGCTACATCCAACTGGCGGAGGCCACGGGCGGCGTGGTGGACAGCATCTGCACGCCGAACTGGGCCAGCTCGTTGGAGAAGCTGTCCGACAGCACGTTTGGCGCGAACCGCAAGTTCCCCCTGTCCGAGACGCCGGAAGATCCGGGCAGCATCGTCGTCGATGTGGACGGCGTCCGCGTGACGTCCGGCTGGGTGTACGACGCCCGCGAGAATGCCATCCTCTTCGACCGCCCCACGGCGCCCGAGGCGGGTTCACTGGTAGAGGTGACGTACCCGCTGGGCTGCGGCTGAACGGGTGTGCGGAGCGTGATGCCGCCGGGCGTCTGTCCTCAGGACGAGGCGTCCGACGGCATCAGCGCGTTGATGGCCGCGTAGTCCATCCGTTTCTGACACAGGGGCTCGGAGCTCCCGTCCGCGAGGAAGGCCGTGGCCAGGGCCGCGGCTTCGCCCAGCAACGTCTGGGGAATGGAGGCGCCGCTGGAGAGTCTGCGGATCCCCACGCGCCGCAGTTCCTGGGCGTTGGGGAGGCCGGGGCGGACCATGGCGTTGACGGGAAGGAGCGTGCCCGCGGTGATGGCTTGGAGGCCAGCCGCATCCACCAGTCCGGGCACGAAGAGTCCGTCCGCGCCGGCAGCGCGGTACTGCTCCGCTCGGGCAAGCGTCTCCCGCTGCCGCAGCGGCTCGGGGACCAGCCCTCGCAGATACACATCTGTCCGCACGTTGATGAAGAGCCGGACACCCAGGCGGGTGCTGACCTGCCTCACGCGGGCAATCTTCTCGCACAGCGCCGCGGGCGGGCTGCTTGCGTCCTCGATGTTGATGCCCACGGCACCCGCATCGATGAGGCGGCCAGCGGCGTCCCCCACCTGAGCCGCGTCGTTGGAGTAGCCGCCCTCGAAGTCGACCGTGAGGGGGACGCGGATGACACGGGTGATGGCGCTGACCGTGGCAAGCAGTCGGTCGAGCGGGAGTGCGTCCCCGTCCGGATACCCATGCGCCCAGGCGACGCCCGCGCTCGTGGTGGCAATGGCCTTCGCGCCCAGGCTTTCGATGAGCCGTGCGCTGCCCGCGTCCCAGGCATTGGCCAGGATGAGGAGGTCGGGGCCCTGGTGCAGGGCGTGGAACGTCTCTGCGCGGCGGGTGCTGTCGGTGGTCATGAATGGACTCCTGTGAAGGTGTGCCGGTCGGGAATCACATGAAGTGAAGGTCAGGCCACGGAGCACGATGCATGGCGGCGCTCGTGGTCGAGCAGCCACTGCTTGCGCTCCAGTCCACCGCCGTAGCCCGTCAGTGACGCGTTGGACCCCACCACCCGGTGGCAGGGGACCACCACGCCAATCGGGTTGGCGCCGTTGGCCATGCCCACGGCGCGCACGGCCTTGGGGCGGCCGATTCGCTGGGCCAGTTGGCCGTAGCTCGTGGTGGCGCCCGCGGGGATGTCACGCAGCGCGCGCCAGACTTCTCGCTGGAAGGGCGTACCCGCGGTGGCCACGGGCAGCGAGTCGATGACGCTGACGTCTCCGCGCAGATAGGTCTGCATCGCGGTCGTCCTGCCGAAGGGGTCGCTCGCGGGCTCGAGCACGTAGCCGTTCACGCCATAATGGAGCCGCAGCAGCCGGAGCATCCGGGGCTCGTACTCCTCCCAGTCGACCGCGCGAAGGCTGCCCGCTTCGTCACAGACGACCAGCATCAAGCCGATGGGCGTGGGGGCGCGGTCCATGAGCAAACGCAGCGGCGGGGGCATCGTCATCTCTCTGTCGCGAGGGGGAGCGGGGAAGGTGGGGTGTGGGCCCGGGCCGGGCGGCATCCGCGGCCCAGAGGTGCTGCGCGGCATAGGCGCGCCAGGGGCTCCAGGCTTCGGAACGGCGAAGCGCTTCATCTGGAGAAGGCCGCACGCCATCCTCGCCCGTGAGTGCACGCAGCAGTGCGACATCCGCCGAAGGGAAGGCATCCGGTTCGCGCACGGCGCGCAGCGCGATGTACTGCGCAGTCCAATCTCCGATGCCGGGGATGCGCTTGAAGCGTTCGACGGTCTCCTCCAGCGTGGCGCGTGGCTGGAACAGCCTCGGGTCCGCTGCGGCCGCCGCGGCCAGGCTCGACAGGGTCCGGGCCCTGGCGGCCGGCATGCCGAGCGAGCTCAAGTCCTCCTGCGCCAGTCTTTCCGGCCGGGGAAAGGTGCGCATCAACCGGGCGTCTCCCGTCGATTCGACACGGGTGGGCTCGCCATACGCCGCGACCAGCCGCGCCCCGAGTCCGCGCGCCGCGGAGACCGTGACTTGCTGTCCCAACACGGCGCGGACCGCGAGCTCGAAGCCGTCCCAGCCTCCCGGTGCTCGCAGTCCTGGTCGCAGGGACACCAGCGGAGCGAGGTGCGGGTCGCGGCACAAGTGTTCCCGGATGACGTCCATGTCCGCGCCCACGTCGAAGACGCGCCGGACCTGTGCCACCACCGAGGGCAGGGCCTGAACCTGGGGGAGGCGGAGCGTCGCGAGCAACCCGTCGCGTCCAGGGGCTCGGAAGACTTCGACGGCGCCCTGACCGCCTGCGGTCGCCACGGTCCGCCGGTAGCGCCCGGCCTCGATGTGCTCCAATCCCGGTAGGGCCCGTGCCTCCAGATGCGCCAGCATCGCTTCCCAGTCATAGGGGGGCTGGTAGGGGATGAAGAGCGTGACACCCGCGGCGGCATCGCCCACCGGGGCTCGGCTCCGGCGGAGCGCGCTGGGAGGCCGTCCATACAGGGCGCGGAACACGTCGTTGAAGCGGCGGACGCTGCGGAACCCCGAGGCCAGTGCCACCTCGGCCATGGGCAGGGTCGTCTCATGCAGGAGCTGCCGGGCGAACAGCACGCGCCGCGTCTGGGCGACGGCCACGGGCGAGGCTCCCAGGTGCTGCTGGAACAACCGCCGCAGCTGCCGGTCGCCCACGCCCAGCCGGCCCGCGAGCTCCTCCACCCCGGCGCCGTCGTCATCCAGGCCGCCCTCGGCGATGAGCGCCAGGGCCCGAGCGACGGTGTTGGAGGTGCCCCGCCAGAAGGCGAGGTCCGGTGATGTCTCCGGGCGGCAGCGCAGGCAGGGCCGGTAGCCCGCATCCTGGGCCCCGGCGGCGCTCGGATAGAAGGTGCAGTTCTCGAACCGGGGCGTCCGGGCCGGGCAGATGGGCCGGCAATAGATGCGCGTCGTCCGGACGGCGGTGAAGAACCGGCCGTCGAAGCGGGCATCTCGGGTCTGCATCGCGCGGTAGCACGCGCTGGCGTCCAGGCCGTTCATGAGGGGGCAAACTCCCATACCCGATTGCCGCTGTCTGGCCGCTTTCGGACCTCAATGGGCACGGATTGGACGGGGTGCGTCATCCGTCCCGCCCGGGGTTTGGCCGCCCGGAGAGGTTGCGTTCTGTCAGCCATTGGCGACATGAGATGATCTCGACTCGACAGGGCGGTACGGCGCGTGCAGCCTTTCAAGCAAGATGCCGGAACCCCTACTCGTCGCGGCCGTGGGCGACATCCATGGCCGCTTCCACCGTGTGGAGACGTGGCTGGACGCGCTGGAGCAGGCTCGAGGCCGCCGGGTGGACCTGGTGCTGGCGGTGGGCGACGTCGAAGCCTTCCGCCGCGCGGATGACCACCGGCGCAAGGCCGCCAAGCGAGCCATGCCCGCCGAGTTCGCGGAATACGCGGATGGGCTCCGGCAAGTGAAGCGGCCCCTGTACTTCATCGGGGGCAACAACGAGGACTTCGAGGCGCTGCACGACCTCCAGCAGGGCGGCAAGCTGGCGCCGAACGTGACGTACCTGGGCCGAGCCGGGGTTCGCGAACTGTGTGGACTGCGGGTGGCGTACCTGTCGGGCATCCACGCGCCGCGCTTCGTCGACCAGCCGCTGAAGCCACCCTCCACGCCGGACATGGTGAAGCAGGCCGGCTACTTCCGCACGCCAGAGGTCGAACAGGTGGCGGAGCTGCGCGACGTGGACCTGATGCTGGTCCACGAATGGCCGCGAGGCATCGTCCAGCGCGCGCGGGAGGAGAACCCGTCACCGCCAAGGCCGTTGCCCTCCTATTGGATTGGCAATCCCGTGACGCGGCGGCTCGTGGACACGGTGTTGCCGAAGTGGATGCTGTGCGGCCACTCGCACAAGGGCTTCGCGGTGACGCTGGAGGCCCCGGGACGCCCGGCCACCCGCATCGCCTGCCTGGACCAGGCGGCCAGGGCCCAGGAGTCCATCTTCTGGTTGGAGTACGAGGACCGTCAGGCCCTGCGCGCGGGCTGGGGCCTGTCGGGCGCCGTGTCGTGGACCGCCGGCCAGCGCTGGGACATGAACTCGCTGCCTCCGCTGGCCGCGGAGGGAGAGGGCGCCCCCGCGGAGTTCGGCCTGGGAGAAGCGATGCCGGCGCGGAACTAGAAGGTGCCGGAGATGCCCACCATCCGCGCGCTGGCCACGGGCGCCATCTGGACCTGCCCTGACTGGATGTTCGGCGTGGCCTCGCCCTTCCGGCCATGGAGCAGCAGGGGCACGGCGACGCCGACCGCCGAGCCGAGCAATGCGCCGGTGGCCACGTCCGTGAGGTAGTGCTTGTCGGCGCCCATGCGCAGCAGGCCCACGGAGGTGGCCACGGGCAGGCCCACCGCCCAGAGCCACGCCTGGTGCTTGTAGCCGCGCAGCGCGGCGACGGTGCCCGCGGACACCACCAGCGAGAAGGCGAGGTTGGTGTGCCCGCTGTAGAAGGACAGGTTGTTGTCGCTGGGGTGGTCGGTGAGGCCCTTCTGGTCCTCGGGCAGCACGTGGACGAAGGGGCGCTCGCGGCCGGCGATGAACTTCACCGTCTGGTTCGCCAGGGAGGCGAACACCGCGCTCTGGACGATGATGGTGGCGTCCTGGGCGAAGTAGCGAGTCGGAGCGCCCGAGCCATGGCCCATGGCGTACTGGATGCCGAGCACTCCCGCCGGTAGCGCGCCGAAGCCGATGATGTTGCTCCAGTCGTGGGCCCGTTTGCGGGCGGACGGCGTCGACCCGACGATGCCCCGTCCCCAGCGGTCCAGCCGGTTGAGGCGGTCCGTCCCATCTGGCGCGCGGTCGCACCAGCGGCACTGCGCCGGGGCCAGGTTGTCCTTGAAGAGCGTCTCACTGGAAATCCACAGCACGCCCGCCGCGCCGGTGATGACCCCATCCCGGGTCCAGTCGAAGCGGAGCTCATGGAGCCGCGGCTCGTCCGAGCCGCCTTGCGCGGCGGCGGGGGAGAAGGGGACGACGGTCAGCAGGACGGCAATGGCAAACGCTCGATAAGGGAGGCGCACGGCTGGCAGCATAGGGGCGCAATCCCTTCGGGTTCCAGCGAAGTCCCATGACTTCGTGCGTAGACTCGGCCCGCATGTCTTTGGAGGCGTGCCCCCTCATGCAATTGACTCCCGCGTCGGACCTGCCGCTGCGCGCCCTCTCCACGCTGTTTGCCCGCGCCTTCGAGGGGTATTTCGTCACCGTGCCGGATGCCCCCGGCCTGTTCGACGCACGCGTGCGCAGTGAGCACATCTCGCTGGAGGAAAGCCGCGTCGCGCGCGTGGACGGGGAGCCCGTGGGGCTCGTGTTGATGGCCCGCCGGGGACGGGAGAGCCGCGTGGCGGGAATGGGGGTGGTGCCCGCCTGGCGGAATCGCAAACTGGGCGGTGCCATGCTGCGTCCACTGTTGGAGGACGCGCGAGCGCGGGGCGACACCCGGATGCTGCTGGAGGTCATCGAGCAGAACGCGCCCGCGGTGACGCTCTACGAGCGGCTGGGCTTCCAGCGCGTTCGCCGGCTGGTGGGCTTCATGGGGACGCCCGAGCCCTTGGCGGGTGCCTCCGCGCTGGAGGAAGTGGACCCGTGGGAGTGCGCGCGGCTGCTGCCCGAGGGATTGCCCTGGCAACTGGCTCCCGCGACGGTCATGGGGTTGGCGCTGCCCGCGCGTGCGTTCCGGCTGGGCCCCGCGGTGGCGGTGGTGGCGGATGTGGCGGCGCCCACGCTGGTCGTCCGCTCCGTGGGGGTGGAGCCCTCGGCCCGGGGGCAGGGCGCTGGCCGCGGGCTCCTGGGTGCCCTGGCCGCGCGGTGGCCCGGGAAGGCGCTGGCCGTGAGCGCCGTCGTGCCGGAAGGCCCCCTGGCGCGCTTCTTCCTGGGCGCGGGATTGGGGCCGACTCCGCTCACACAGCTCGAGTTGGAGCTGCCACTGGAGGCGCGCTCATGAGCCCCCGAGACTCGTTGTAAAACCGGGAGGCCCGGCGCGGATATCGATGGACTGGCCGGGAATACGCGGACAGCGGCCGGGCAGGCGCGGAAATGACCTGGGCGGCGGGCCTTGAATGGAGCATGAAAGTCACCCGCCCGGTCGTTCTAGAATCCGCCCCGCATGCCCTTCCGCTCTGGCCGCACCCTCCACGTGTTCCCCGACGCCGGCCGGCGTCAGGCCGCGTTGCGGGCCATGGGCGACGCCAGTGGGCTGAGCGTGGGCGCGCACCTGCTGACCTGGGACGAAATGCTGCAAGCGATGGGCGGCGCGCGGGAGCTCAACCGGCGTCCATGCCCGGCGGTGGCGGCGCGAGCGGTGGTGGCCTCCCTGGGATTGGAGCTGGGGCCTACGCCTTTCGGCGACTATGTGCGAGAGCCCGCCTTCGCGCGCGCCGCGCTGGACGTGGTGCTGGACCTGAAGGCCGGGCGCCTGTCCGCTCGTGAACTTCAGGACGCGGTGGAAATCCTGCCGCAGGAGCGCAGGACCCGGATCCGCGTGATTGCGCGCCTGTACCACCTGTACGAACAGCGGATGGCGGAGCTCTGTCTCGCCGACCGCGAGGATGTGCTGCGCGGTGCACGCGAGGCACTGGGCCGAGGCGCGTGGCCCGTGGGGTTTGAGGGGCTGAGCACGCTTGTGCTTCACGGCGTGTACGACGTGCGGCCCTCGGGGTTGGAGCTGTTGCTCGCGTTGGCGGCGGCGTGTGAGTCCCGTCGGGTGACGTTGCGCGTGGAGACGCCGGTGGGTGGCTCGCCCGCGGCGGACGCGGCGCTGACGGCGCTGTTCCGCGCCTTCGAGAACCGCGGCGATTCCATGACGCACGTGGACCTCTTCAAGGCGGACGTCTCCTTCGAGGGCCGGCCTTTCATCGACCTGGGACGCCACCTCTTCTCGCCTCGGGCGCCGCGCGACGTGTTGAAGGACGCGGTGCCGTCCCTGCGCGTGTGGAACGCGGCCACGGCCCGTGACGAGGCGCGTCTGTTGGCTCGGGACGTGCGGCGCCTGCTGGCCGAAGGCGTGGCGCCCGGCGACATCGCGGTGGCGTACCGCGAGCTGGGGCCCGAGGCCGGCTGGCTCGCGGAGTCGCTGGGGGAACTGGGCGTGCCGGTGCGCCTGCCCTGGGGCGAGCCGCTGGGACTCGCCGGGCCCGTGCGTCTGGCGCTGGACCTGCCGCTGCTGGTGGAGGATGGCTTCCCGGTCGAGCGCATGGCGGACCTGATGGGCAGCCGCTATGCGCCAAAGCTGTCACGCGGTGGACCGGATGCGCCCGCGACGCTCTTTGCCCAGGCCGCCGTGCGCGATGACCGGCTGGGCGCGGTGCGAGGCCGGGGCGCCTACGACGTGCGATTGGACGGGCTGGCCCGGCGGCTGCTCGCGCTCAGCGGTACGCGCAAGGCGCAGGACAGCACCCGAGTCGACGCCGTGAAGTTGCTGCGTGAGCGCTGTCTGCTGTTGGTGGACGCCTGCCGCCGCATTCCCGAAGAAGGCACCGCCGCGGAGTTGCTCGCGGCGTGGTGGCAGGTGGTGGAGCGGCTGGGCCTCGTGGATTCGGAGGGCGCGTTGGCGCCACGCGAGGAGGGTGGGTTGGGCGCGCGCGCGGCGGATGCGCGGGCTCGGGATGATGCCGCGCGCGAAGCGCTCCGCCTGCGGGTGCAGGGTCTGACGCGGATGATGAAGGCGGTGGGCGGCGGACCGAAGATGCGCCGCCGGACTTTTGGCCGTTGGCTGCGTGACGCGATGGCGGATGCGCACCTTCCTCCGCGCGGGCCCCGTGGTGCCGCCGTCGAGGTGCTCGACGTGGCCGAGCTGCCGGGCCGTTCCTTCCAGCACCTCTTCCTCGCGGGGCTGACGGAAGGCCGCTTCCCCGGGCGTGACGCACCGTCTCCGCTATTGGCGGACGCGGAGCGCGCCGCGCTCAACAAACATCTGGGCCGCGACGTCTTCCGGCTCACGGGCGGCGAGTTCGACGAGCGCGCGGCGTGGCGCCTCACCGAGGACCGCCTGCTGTTCGCCAGCGCACTTGCTGCCGCCGAGGCGAGCGTCAGCCTGTCCTTCGCGGTGGAGTCCGCGGGCGGTCAGGAGCAGGTACCATCGGCGTTCCTGGAAGAGGTGCGCCGGCTCACCGCGCTGAAGTGGGAGCCGCGCTCGCTGTCACCCATTCCGCCGCTGGACGAAGTGCTCACCGAGTCCGAGCTGCGCCGCTGCGTGGCGCTGGAAGCCCTGTCCCAGCCCAAGCTGCGCGTCACCGAACCCGATGCGGCGGCCGCGGTGCTCCGGCGCCGCTTCGCACCCGAAGCCTGGTACGCGGGCGCGCGCGAGCTGTCGGAAGTGGAGATGGAGCGCCTGTTTTTCTTCGGCGATCCGCAAGTGCAGCCCGGCCCGTACTCCGGCTCGGTGGACCTCGACACGCAGCGCGAGTCCCTGCGCGAGACGTTCCGTTTCGACATCACCCGGCCGCTCTCCGCGTCGGCGCTGGCGCGCTTCGGCAACTGCGGCTTCCAGGGCTTCCTTTCATATGGCCTGAAGGTGGCCGAGCCGGACGTGCCGGGCGAGGAGTTCGACGCCCGGGGCCGTGGCACCTTCTGGCACAAGGTCGTGGAGGAGGTCTTCGCGGCGCTGAAGGAGAAGCAGCTGTTGGGCAAGGCGCCGGAGGAGGTTCCGGACGAGGTGCTGGACGCCGCGCTCAAGGCCGCCATCAAGGACTTCGAGCGCGTGCACCACGTGGGGCATCCGGAGCTGTGGAAGCTGGCGCATGAGCGGGCCCGAGCGATGGCTCGCCGCATCCTCGTGGACGAGCGGCGCGGTCTGCCCTTCGACGCGATGACGCCGGAGAACTTCGAGTTCCGCTTCGGACCCGCCGCCCGTGACGACAAGTGGAGCAACGTCGTGCTGCACGCAGGCGAGGAGCCCGTGTACTTCGAGGGAACCATCGACCGGCTCGACAAGTCGGGCGGCGAGGTGGGTGTCATCGACTACAAGTCGGGCCGGCTGGACAAGCGCTCGCTGAAGGAGCGGCTGCTGACGTCGGACTTCCAGCTCCCGCTGTACCTCTACGCGGCGCGCGAGAGCGGCCACACGGAAGCGCGGCAGGCCGCGTGGTTCTCTCTGCGCACGGGCATGGCCATCCGCCTGTCCGAGGTCATCTCCGACGTGGAGCTGGACGAGCTGCTGTCGAAGGACCCCGAGGTCCGCGCGAAGGTGGCGGAGAAGGAAGGCCTCAACCTGCCCAACGCCGTGGAGGCACTGGTGGGCACACTGCGGCAGGGCCAGTTCGCCGCGCGGCCCCAGGACTGCGGGACGTGTGGCTATCGCGCGGTGTGCCGGATTACGGACAGGCGCATCACGGAGGACGGGGGATGAGCGGCGAGCCGTCCCTCTTCGCGTTGGAGCGCAACCTCGCCCTGATGGCGGGCGCCGGCGCGGGCAAGACATACAGCCTGGTCACCATGACGTTGCACCTGCTGGCCGGCGCGCGCGAGGCCGGCGGTGCGGTGCGCCCGTCGCGGCTGTGCATGCTCACGTTCACGGACAAGGCCGCCGCGGAGATGCGCGCCCGCGTTCGCCATCGTCTGGACGGGCTGGCCCAGGGCGACACGCGCCTGGACCAGGAAGTGGAGCTGCGAGCGTCGCTGGCGCGGTTGGACAAGCCGTTCCCGCTGCCGGACGCCTGGCGGCAACTGCGTGAGGAACTGGGCGCGGCCACGGTGGGTACCTTCCACTCGCTGTGCGGCCAGTTGCTGCGGCGCGCGCCGCCCGCGGTGGGAATCGACCCGAACTTCGAGGTGCTGGACTCGCTCGAGGCGACGGGGCTGGTGCAGGACGTCTGCGAGCGCGTGGTGCTGGACGCACTGGAAGCCGGTGACGCGCAGGTCCGGGAGCTGTGTCAGGAGCTGGGCTTCTCCGGCTCGGGTTTCTCTGATGGGCTGGTGGCCGCGTTGGTGGCCGTCTACGGCAAGCTGCGCGAGGAAGGGCTGCGCGCGGAGAAGGCCGCCGTGAGTGACGCCGCCGAAGCGCGCGCGGAGCTGGAGTCGTCGGTCACCCGGTGCCTGGAGCTGTGCGCCGAGGCGCGGGGCCTGGACGCGAAGGGCGAGTGGAGCCGGTTGCTGGGCGGGCTGGAGCGCGCGCTCAACGGCATGACGCCCGAGAACTTCGGGCAGGGCGAGCGCTTCCCGTGGCTGCGCGCGTGCTTCAAGGCGGATGGTCGCAACTTCGCGCGGCTCAGCAAGGGGGCCGCGGGGCCCGTGCGAGAGTTCTACTGGCGCGTCTTCGGCAAGAGCGATGGCTCCGTGCCCCGGTTGGATGATGCCTGGGCCGCGTGGCGCACCGCGCCCTTCGAGGTGACGTTCCGCGAACTGCTGACGCGTGTGGAGACGCGGCACGACACGGAGTTGTCCCGCCGCAACGTGCTGGACTTCACGTCCCTGCTGGTGAAGTCGCGCGACCTGCTCCGCGCGCATCCCGAGTTCCGCCGCCAGGTGCAGGAGCGCATCGGCGCGCTGCTGGTGGACGAGTTCCAGGACACCAACCGCCTCCAGTTGGAGCTGGTGCTGCTGCTGGCGGAGAAGCGCGAGGACGGCCCGCGCGAGCTGCCGCCGGACGCGGACCTGGCGACGGCGCTGCCGCTGGAGCCCGCCTTCCTCTGTGCGGTGGGTGACCGCAAGCAGTCCATCTATGAGTTCCGCGGCGCGGACGTGTCCGTCTTCTCCGTGCTGGCGAAGAAGCTGGTGGACGAGGGCGGCACGCGCGGCTTCCTCCAGCACAACCGCCGCTCCGTGCCCGGGCTGCTGTCGTTCTTCAATCGCACCTTCGCGGGGGTGCTCGTCGCCGCCGATGCCCGGGCGCCTCGGCCCTTCGAGGTCATCTACGTTCCGGAGCAGGACGACCTCGCCGCGGTGAGGCCGTCGCTGTCGGACGCGCCGGTGGTGGAGCGGCTGCAACTGGAGGAAGCGGACACGGCGGCGGACCTGCGCTGGCTGGACGCGGATGCGATTGCCCGGCGGCTGCGGTGCCTGCTGGCGCCGGGGGCACCTGCGTCCGTGGCGCGCGAGGATGGCGAAGGTTTGCGTCCCGCACGGGGCGGAGACGTGGCCATGCTCTTCCGGACCTTCACGCACCTGGAGGTGTACCGGCAGGCGCTCATCCGCCACGGTGTCCCGCACCGCGTGCTGCGCGGTCGTGGCTTCTACGGCGCGCAGGAGGTGCTGGACCTGGCCTCGCTGCTCGCGCTGCTGGCGGATGCCGAGGATGCCTTGGCCTTCGCGGCGGTGCTGCGCTCACCCTTGGTGGGGTTGAAGGACGCGTCACTGTTCCTCCTGGCGGGAGACGCGCCCCTGTCCTTGTCGTCGCCCCGGCTGACGAACCCGGAGGTGTTGGCTTCGTTGTCCGAGCGTGAGCGGCAGCGCCTGGAGCGTTTCCTCGCCGCGCTTCCCGGCCTGAGGCGCGAGCGCGACCGGATGGGCGTGCGGGAGCTGTTGGTATCCGCGCTGGACGTGACCGGCTACCGCGAAGCGCTGGCGGGCTCGCCGTATGCGGAGCAAGCCAGCGCCAACGTCGAGAAGCTGCTGGCGCTGGCGTCGCGGCGGGACGAGCGCGGCACGGGCGGCTGCGTGGCCTTCGCGCGCGAGCTGCGGATGCTGGCGGAGAACAACCCCACGGAGGCCCAGGCGGACCTGCTGGACGCGAGCGACCCTCGCGCGGTGCAACTCCTCACCATCCACAGCGCCAAGGGACTGGAGTGGCCGGTGGTGGTGGTGCCCTCGACGGGCGGCCGGAGGCGCAGCACCTCGGGCCGTGCCCACTTCGAGCGCACGCATGGCATCTCCCTGCGGCCGTGGGTTCCGGATTCGCTGGACGACTACACCTCCAGCCGCTTCGACGCGGTGCGCGCGGAGCTGAAGGCGCGCGAGGACGCCGAGTACCGCCGCCTGCTCTACGTCGCGCTCACGCGTGCCAAGGACATGTTGGTGCTGGCGGGCGGCGCGGAGCCACGCGGTGGCAAGGACTCCTGGTGGCATCTCATTGACGGGCGCCTGGAGGTGGATGCGGAGCTGCGTGGCCTGGTCGATGATCTGGACGTCGACACGCTCCCACCACCGGCGGACCCGGAGCCGCCCGGTCCGGATGCCCTGTTGCTCGCCGAGGCGCGCGTCGAAGCCGCGCTGCTGCGGGTGCGAGGCCAGCGTGTCGCGCATGCGGAGTCACTGGGCGCCGCGGTGGCTTCCGCGGAGGCGTTGCAGGACTTCATCGCCTGCCCGCGCCGCTTCCACTACGTGCACCGGTTGGGGCTGCGCGGTGCGCCGTGGCCGTGGGAAATGCTGCCTCGTGGCGCGCCGCCCCTGGTGGAGCCTGACGGCTGGCTTCCCGCTGAGCGTCCCGAGGACCTGGTGCAGCGGCTGCTTCGCGGCGTCGACCTCCGATTGGCGGCGCCGGATGTGGACGCTTCCGAGCGGCGGGCCCACCTGGAGACGCTGCTGCGTGACGCGGGCGCGCTTCCGGACGAAGAGGGCATGCATGCAGTGCTGAACACCGTGGAGCGCTTCCTGACGTCGGCGTTCGCACGTGAACTGGCGCGGGTGCCGTCACAGACAATTCACCGGGGCCTGCCCTTCATGCTTGCCCTGGAGGGTGAGGTGGGGGTCGAGGGGGCGGTGGACCTGTTGTGGGAGTCGCCCCACGGGGAGGCCGTGGTGGTGGCCTTCAAACACGGTGGGCGTCATCCACTGGGAGCGGCCGCGTACACCTACGAGCTGGCCGCACTGGGACTGGTGGCCCGGCGGATGGTGCGAGAAGGGGTGCCGGTGCGGGTGGGAGTCGTCTTCCTGCGAGAGCCCCAGCCGGAGCCCGAGTGGCTGTCCGGGACGAGGGGCCTGGAGGAGGCCGCCGGGCGGCTCGCGGGGGCTGCACGGGCAGTGGCACGCGGTGAAGCCAGGGGTGAATGGGATGGGAGGGAGAAGGCAGCCTGCCAAGCCCTGCATTGTGGCTTCGCGGAACACTGTCACCCGGCCCCCCGCGCGTGCTAAGCGGCGAGCACCATGCCGAACGTCGTCGTCATCGGAGCGCAGTGGGGAGATGAGGGGAAGGGCAAGGTCGTTGACCTTCTCACCGAGCACGCCCAGGTCGTCGTCCGCTTCCAGGGCGGCAACAACGCGGGCCACACGCTGGTGGTGGGCGGGCAGAAGACCATTCTCCACCTGATTCCCTCGGGTATCCTCCACCCTGGGAAGACGTGTGTGATTGGCAACGGAGTGGTGGTGGATCCTGCCGTCCTCGTCGGGGAGATTGACGCGCTGAAGGTGCGCGGCTTCCTCAAGGACGACGCGCAGCTCCTCATCTCCGACAATGCCCACGTCATCTTCCCGTGGCACAAGCTGTTGGACAGCTTCCGCGAGAAGGCTCGCGGCGGCAGCGCCATTGGCACCACGGGCCGGGGCATTGGCCCCGCGTACGAGGACAAGGTGGCCCGTCGCGGCATCCGCGTGCGGGACCTGCTCAACGCGGACCGGCTGCGCACGCGCATCGAGGCCCGGCTGCCGGCGGCGCTGGACGAACTGAAGGACCTGTGCGCGCAGGCGGGCGACCCGGTGCCGCAGCTCGAGGTGCCGCAGGTGTTGGCGGAGTTCACCGCCCTGGGCGAGCGGCTCAAGCCCTTCGTCCACGACGCCTCGCTCTACCTGTCCGGTCAGGTGCGCCGCGGCGCCCGCATCCTCTTCGAGGGCGCGCAGGGCACGCTGCTGGACGTGGACCACGGCACCTATCCCTTCGTGACGTCCTCCAACTGCGTGGCGGGCAACGCGGCGGTGGGTTCGGGCCTGGGCCCCACGGCCATCGACAAGGTGATGGGCATCAGCAAGGCCTACACCACGCGCGTGGGCGGCGGTCCGTTCCCCACGGAGCTGAACGACGCCATCGGCGACCAGCTGCGCAAGGTGGGTGACGAGTTCGGCGCCACCACTGGCCGGCCCCGTCGGTGCGGCTGGCTGGATGGCGTGGTGCTGCGCTACGCCTCGCGCGTCAATGGCCTGTGGGGCATGGCGCTCACCAAGCTGGACGTGCTCAGCGGCCTCAAGACGCTGCAGATCTGCACCGCGTACGAACTGGACGGCCAGAAGGTGACGGAGCTGCCCGGCGACTACGAGGACCTGGCGCGCGTCAAGCCCATCTACGAGACGCTCCAGGGCTGGGACGAGCAGATCGCTGGTGTGCGGACCTTCGACGAGCTGCCGGAGAACGCCAAGCGCTACGTGCGCCGCGTGGAAGAGGTCAGCGGCGTCCCCGTGGTGTGCGTCTCCGTGGGCGCCGACCGCGGTGAGACGGTGCTGCTCCAGAACCCGTTCCGGAGCTGAGCGGAGGCGAAGGGCTGGCGTCGCTCGCGGGCGTGCTGACGCGGCCCTGGTTTTTCTGCTACGGCTTCCGGATCGATACCCCGGGAGCCGTCATGGTCGTCTTGCGCAGGTTCGTCATCGCGCTGTCCGCGGCAATGCTGCTGGGAGCCGCGGAGCCATCCGCCGCGGCCCGGGCCGCCTTCCTGCGCGGGGAGTCGGCGCTGGCGCGTGGCCGCTGGGATGACGCGGCCACCGCCTACCGCGAGGCCCTGGCCGACACGCCCGGCTATCCCTCCGCCCTCAATGGCCTGGGCAGCGTGCTCTTCCGCAAGGGGCAGGTGCAGGAGGCGCTCACGCTCTTTCGCGACGCCGCGAAGGCCGACCCCGGCTTCAAGATGGCCTGGTTCAACCTGGGCTATGCCGCGCGGAAGACGGGGGATGCGGCCACCGCGGCACAGGCCTACGAGCGCTACACCGAGCTCGAGCCCGGCGACGCGGACGGCTACTACGGGCTGGGGGAGAGCTACCGGCAGCTCGGCCAGAAGGACAAGGCGATTCCCGCGTACCAGGCGTACATCGCCCGTGAGCAGCGCAAGGGGGAGCAGGTCTGGGTCCGCAAGGCGACCGAGCACCTGAAGGCCATGGGCGCCGAGCCGCTCGCGGTTGCCACCGCGCCGGCCGCTGCGACGCCCTCGGCGGCGCCTGCCGTGGAGTCCGTGACGTCCAACCCGGCGCTGGCTGCGTCGCGCATCCGCGACGGCGACGCCTTGATGAAGGAGCGCCGCTACCGCGAGGCGGCCTTCGCCTTCCTGGATGCGTCCCACGCGGATGCGGGCCATGTGGAGGCCTTGTTCAAGCTGGGCAACGCCCTGGCGGTGCTGGGCTACTACGGACAGGCGGTGGCGCAGTGGGAGCGGGCCACCGCGCTCACGAAGGACGCGGCCATCCAGCAGAGCGCGAAGGAGAACATCGACCGCGCGCGGACGAAGATGGCGCAGGCGGGCGCTTCTCCCCAGGCCGCGGGGCAGGCACCGGGCTCCGGCCCCGTGGCTGACACGACGCGCGTGCTGGCGCGCCGGGCGTATGAGCAGGGCGTACAGCGCATCGCCAGCAAGGACTTCAGTGGCGCGCTGACCAGCCTCACCCAGGCCATCCAACATGAGCCCATGCTGGCCGTGGCCTTCGTCGCGCGAGGCAGCGCCAACATCGGCCTGCGTCGCTACGCGGAAGCAGCGGCGGACTATCAGTACGCCTTGGAGCTGGAGCCCGGCTCGGCGTCTCCGCTTTACGGACTGGCCGAATCTTTCCGCGCCATGGGCCGCACGCTGGAGGCACGCGACCTCTACGAGCGCTATGCCGCCTCCTCCTCCGCGGACGTCCGCCCCCAGCTCCAGGAGGAATCCCGACAGAAGGCGGCGCGCCTGCGTTGACCGGCAGGCAGGAAGCCTGAGGGTAGGTGGACCGTGTCAGCCCCAAGCATTAGCTTCCATGAATGACCGGGCGCGACGCGGAACCGAACGGACGGCAGGTCTTCAGGCCCCGACGGGTCTTCGCAGCGGCCATGGCCGCCGCGGGTCTCCTCTGGGTTGCCGTGCTGGTGTACCTCCTCCGATTCTTCGATGAGGTCCCGCTCAAGACCTTCCTCTCAGCGGGCTTTTTCGTCCTCTTCTTCGCCGTGTCGCTCATGTACTACGGGCGCACGCACATCGTCGTGGATGCCCGGGGCTTGACCTGCCAAGGCATGGTGCGGACGCGGCGCTTCACCTTCGCGGACATCCGCAAGCTCGATGTCCTGCCCGGGCCCGTGACGGTCTACGCCATCCGGGGCAAGGCGGGCCTCGTCCACTTCACCAGCTTCTTTCGGCACCATCAGCAGCTCGCGCGGCTCCTCGTGGAGCGCGCGGGGCTGGGGCCCATTCCAGGCTGAGCCTCGCGTCAGCTTCCCGTCGCGAGCAGCCACGTGACGGCCACGCCCGCTAATGCCGCCACCGCGCCCAGGCCAATCAGCCACCATTCGCCGTGAGGCTTGGGCCCGCTGGGAGGTGCCTCGGGCGTGGGCTCCACCGTGACTTCGGTGGAAGCAGGGCTGACCGCGCCGGAGGGCGATTCCTGTTCGCCAGCTGGCACGGGGGGCGGGGGCTCTTCCACGGTGGCCTGGAAGCGGAGCAGTGAGCGGCCCATTTCAATGACGTCGCCATCCGCCAGAGGAACCCGGGATTCGACGCGCTGTCCGTTGAGGAAGACGCCGTTGGGGCTGCCCAGGTCCTCCAGGGAAAATCCTCCCTCGCCGTGGTGGACGCGCGCATGCGTCCTGGACACGGCCCGGTCTCTCAGCCGCATCGCCACGTCGCTGCCCCGTCCGATGTCCGTCTGCGCCTCGGCGAGCGCATGGACGCGCCCGACATCCAGTCCCGTGAGGCAGGTGAGGGTGGCCGCGCGCGATGGGGCCGGTTCATCCGTTCCCGTCAGCAGTCCCTTGAGGAGCGCCACGGTGCCCAGCCCGCGCTCACTGACGGCCTCTTGAAGCACGCGCAGTCCCATGTCGTCGGGCAGGCCGAGCGCCTCTCCGGGAATCACCAGCCTCGGGACACCCGGGGGGACCAGCACGCCGTTGACGGAGAAGGTGCGCGCGGCCTCGACCATGAGCCGCTGCGCCTCGATGCGCAGGCTGAGAAGGCTTGGGGGCAGGCCCTCCAGTCGGATGTGGTCATCCGGGCCGCCTCCCAGGAGGTGGATGCCATCGGCGAGCTCGAAGGGGGTGGTGGAGCCCAGGTGTTCAAATTCGAAGCGCATGAGACAGCCCGGGAGCAACGGGCCGGCCGTCCCAGGAGGCCAGGGTTCCGCGGACTTGCCGTCCACGTGCGTCCCGGTGGCGATGGGCCCGTCCGAAGCGCGAGACACCCGCGGAGGAAACGCGGACCTTGCTCAGGCGGCGCGCGGCGTCTCGGAGGCCCGCGACTGGCCGGCACCGGGGCCCGTCCGCGTGCCGGGGTACACAGCCACGGCCGAACCATCCGCGACGAAGGCGGAGTTGGGCTTGCCGCGCAGGAAGGGGACGAACCTCGCGCCGTACATGCCTTCCACGTCGATATCGAGCGCCGTGTTCTCCACCCGCCACACGGACCAGCGGGGATGCTCCACGCGGTACTCCGCGCAGCCGCCGTCCCGTTGCGCGGTATAGCCCCAGTAGTGCTCGGTGATGAACTCCGCCTCCGAGCCAGGTTCGCTGGCCTGCGGCGGCCCGAGCGTCGTCGCCGCCAGGTGCTGCCACTTTCCCCCCGCCTTCCACGCATATTCGACGCGGCCAGGGGCGCCGGTGTGCGCGCCTTCCATCTCCACGACGTGCCGCATGGGCAGCGCGACATACGGCTCGTTGTAGAGCACGCGCGCCACGGTGGCGATGGCCAGTCGCGGGACGATTTCCTTCACGAACACCACGCCTCGCCGCCAGCCTTCAGGGCCGAGATGCCGCACGTAGAAGCGCAGGTTCACCTCATCGAAGTTCCGGTGGAAGGGCACGGGCAGTCCCCGCACGCGCGTGTCGAGGAACCGGAAGCCCACCATGCTGGCGAAGGTCCGGCCCTGCCAGGTGTCCAACTCCGTGTCACGGGGGACGAGGGGCCGGAGCACCTCGGGGTCCACCTCGTAGTTGAGCATGACGAGATACCGCCACTCCGCCGTGAGGAAAGGGCTCATGCCTCCGTCCTAATGCGGGGCCTTCTCCCGACGCCACCCCGTCTGACGGCGGGCGTGCCTCGCGCTCACCCCTCGCAGAAGCCGGCATTCTGCGACGAGGGAGCGCTCGGCGGAGGCCAGGTGTCCGGGCTCGCTCCATGCCCAGGCATCGGTGGCCGCGTCGCTACCAGGTCGCGCCGATGTTGACGGTGCCCGCGTAGCTGCCGCCGCTGCTGAAGTTCCGGTCGCCAATCGTGACGTCGCCGGGCGGGACGTTCGCCGCGAACTGCTGGTCCAGGAGGAAGCTGTACTGGAGCCGGGCATCGGCGGTGAAGTTGCCCATGTGGACGCGCAGGCCGCCGCCCAACGGGATGTTGCCCACCGTGTCATCCGCGAAGGCGACCGTGGGTGCCCGCACGTTGTACCGGCTGAGGCCCACGCCGCCCAGGACGTAGGGCTGCACGGGCGCGGCACCCAGGCCCAGCGTGGCCACCACGTGCGCGCCGTTTCGCACCAGGTCCGGGCCGCTCCGGGCGCCCGTCACCACGCGCTGGTCGAACTCGTTGAGGGCGCCCGAGTAGCCCAGCTCGATGCCCAGCACCTTCGTGGGCTTGATGGCCACCGTCACGCCGTAGCCAAGGCCCGGGTTGATGTCGGAGCCCAGTGCGCTCGTGTAGCCCTCGACACCGCCGCCCACCAGGAGCGTCAGTCCGCGCATGTCCGCGGAGGACTCCAGCCGATCCTGTGCCATGGCGCTCCCTGCTCCCAGCACACCCACCACCGCACCCACCTTGAGTAGAGTTTTCATTCGCGCCTCCCTTGGGCCTGAACCGCCGGTTGAGGCGAGAAGATGGGAGCCACCGCTCGGCATGACAATTGCCGGGACTTCAAGGCGAGAGGGGCTCGATGGTTGCCTGCTCGCTCACCTCGTGGTGAACCCATTGGACGCGAAGCCCGCTAGGATGCGCGGCCCCGATGCGTCTCCCGTCCTCCGTCCTTGCTCCGCTGCTGGCCGTCACCTGTCTTGCCACCGCCTGTCGTGATGAGCAGGCCGGGCCGCGTCAGCAGACGCCCCGCATTCCCGCGCCCACGCAGCTCCGCACCCTGGACGCGGCGCCCGCGGACCTCACGTTCCGCAGCGGCGCGACGTTCGCCGGTGGCGCGGTGGTGTACCTGGGCTCCAAGGTGTCACCGGAGAAGGCCGCGCCCGGCACGCAGGTGAGGCTGGCCCATTACTTCCAAGCGGTTCGCCCGCCGCCGCAGGGTTTCGCCTTCTTCGCCCACGTCGTGGACCCGGCCAGTGGCGGCATGCTCACGAACGCGGACCATGAGGTACAGGGGGGCGCCGCGCCGCTGGCGTCATGGCCGGTGGGCAAGGTCATCGAGGACGTCCACTCGGTGCCCATGCCGGGCACGCCCGCGCGCGTGATGCTCGGCTTCTGGCGGGGAGACTCCCGGCTGCCCGTGGACGACGCCAATGCGCATGACGGCTCGCAGCGGATGCTGGGGCCTCAGCTGGGCGGGGCCGCGCAGGAACTGCCCGAGTACTCCGTCCCGCGCGTGAGCCAGCCGCCCACCATCGACGGCGTGCTCGACGACGCGGCGTGGAAGCAGTCCAGACCGGTGGTGCTGCGCCGGAGCTTCGATGGGAGCGCCGCGCGCCAGCGCACCGAGGCGCGGCTCGTCCATGACGGCAAGTTCCTCTACGTGGCCTTCGACCTGGATGACCCGGACGTGTGGGGCACACTGCGCAAGCGCGATGACCCCATCTACGAGGAGGAGGTGGTGGAAATCTTCCTCGACGCCAACGCGGATGGCCGCACGTACAACGAACTCCAGGTGTCACCGCACAACGTCATCTTCGACGCGTACTTCCCCGCCCGTCGGCAGGGCATGGACCGCTCCTGGGATTCAGGGATGACGTCCGCCGTGAAGGTGCGGGGCACGTTGGATGATGCCTCGGACCGCGACGAGGGCTGGTCGGTGGAGATGCAGATTCCCTTCGACCGGCTGGCCGAAGTCCCGCACATCCCGCCCCAGCCGGGTGACCGCTGGCGCTTCAACCTCTACCGGCTGGAGCACCATGACCGCCGCACGGTGGAGGGGCAGTCCTTCTCGCCCCTCTTCGTCGGCGACTTCCATGCGCTGCCGCGCTTCGGTTGGCTCGTGTTCGAATAGGGGCGCCCGCGCTCACGCGTGGGGGCTGATGTCCCAGTGCGCGTCCGCGACGGACCGCTCGGTGGGGTCCCCCAGGAAGCGGAGGAAGCCGCGAAGCTCCATCGTGTCGATGAGCTCCTCCGCCTCCAACTCCGAGAAGCCGCGCATGTCCACGAGCAGGTTGCGCATCACGGACTTGCCACGGAGGTACCCGATGGGTTCTCCCGGGCCGAGCGCGTTCTTCAGGTCGGCGGTGAGCTGCTGGAGGTCGATATCCTCTGGAATCATCGGCCTCAATCTGGTGATGGGCCCCCAGCCCGTGCAACCGGCATGACCCAGGGAGAGGGCTCGTGGGGCAGGAAGGTGAGCAGGCGGACGTCCTGGCCGTCGCTTTCCACGGTGATGGCGCCATGCTGGTCTGTTCGCCAGCACTCGCTTCCCAGCGCCCGGTATCGCGCCTCCACGTCGTCGTGGGGGAAGCCGTAGCGGTTGCGCCGGCCCACGCAGAAGACGACGTGCCGTGGGCGTGTGCGTGCCAGCAGGGCTTCCGTGGAGGACGTCCGTGAGCCGTGGTGAGGGGCCTTCATCACCGTCACCGGACCCAGTTGTTCCGCCAGGGCCTCCTCGCCATCCGCCTCCACGTCGCCCGTGAGCAGCACGGTGACGTCGCCGTGGCGCACCAGGAGCACCACGCTTCGGTCGTTCGCGCCTTCCAGCAGGTCGCGTGCCTCCAACGCTGGTGGCCCGAGCACTTCGATGGTCGCCTCGCCCAGGCGCAGGGGGGGATGGCCCACCTCGACTTCCTCCACGAGCGCCGTCCCCGCCGCGGCCACCACCTGCCGCGAGAGCGGACCGTCTCCGTCGCCCGCGGGCATCCACAGTCGCTGGGTGGGAATCTGCTTCAGCGCGGATGCCAGCCCGAGCGCATGGTCCGGATGCGGATGTGACAGCACGGCGAGGTCCAGCCGGGAGATGCCGGCGTGCTTCAGGTACGGGAGGATGAAGCGCTCCGCGGTGTCCATGCCGCCTGGAACGCCGCCGCCATCCACGAGCATGTGCTCACCACCGGAGCTGACGACCACGCCGTCTCCCTGACCCACGTAGAGAAAGGTGACGCGCAGCCCGGGCTGCGGCGTGAGCACCGGTGCCAGGATGGCGGCGATGACGGCCGCGGGAGCCAACAAGCCGCCCAGCCGCCAGCGTCCCGTGCCGAGCGCCCACGTCAGCAGCCCCGCCGCGTAGAGCGCCGACAGGAAGCCCAGTGACGGCACCTCGACCGAGGCCAGCGGCGCCGCCGCGAAGAGCCGGGTGATGACCAGCAGCAGCTCGGACGCCCAGGCGCCGGCCCACAGCACCGGCGTCGCCAGCACGGGGGCAACGACGAAGAGCGCGGCGCCACCCGCGGCCAGGCCCGTGAGCAGCCCGCATAAGGGCAGGGCGACCACGTTCGAGATGAGCCCCGCGATACTCACCCGTCCGAAGGTCGCCGCGACGATGGGGAGTCCCGACAGCGTCGCGGCCGCGCTCGCGCACAGTGTCTGCGCCACCGTCTCCTGGGCCTGTCCCCACCAGCGCCGGACGCGGTGGGGCTCGGACGGGTCAGGCTCGGCCAGGGGCAGCGCCTGCCGCAGCGGCGGTGACAGCAGCACCAGTCCCAGCACGGCGAGGAACGACAGCCGCAGCGACAGGTCGGCCACGCTGGAGGGCGCCCAGGCCACCAGCACCACGGCCGCAGCGGCCAGTCCGTTGAGCCCGTCCGCGCGCCGCCAGAGCGCCAGCCCCAGCAGCACCACCGTGGCCATCACCGCGGAGCGCACCGCGGGCGGCTGATTGTCGGTGAACACGACGTAGGCCCAGACGAAGGGCACCGCCGCGGGGGCCGCCACCTGCCGAGCATCCAGCATCCGCCACCGCTCACCGGTGCGCACCACCAGCCGCCGCAGCACCGCGAGGGTCATCAGCGCCAACGCCGCCACGTGCAGCCCGCTGACACTCAACACGTGGGCCAGTCCTGCGCGAGAGAAGGCCTCTTCCCACGAATCATCCAGCGCCGCGCGTTGCCCCGCCGCCAGGGTGAGGAAGAGCGCCGCTGCATCCGTCGATGGCGACACGGCATGGACCGCCGCCGCCAGCCGCGTGCGCGTGTCCTCCAATGACACCCGCCACGCCGGGGCAGGGGAGAGCACCACCAGGCGCCGCGCGTCCATGCCACCGGTGAAGGCCACGCCCTGTCGCCGTCGCGCCGCCCCGAAATCCTTCTCACCGGGGTTCGACGGGGGCGCGTCTGGCTGCAGCTTCGTCTCTGCCCGGATACGTTGGCCGGGGAGGAGCGGCGGTGGCTCGCCGCGCAGCGACAGGTTCATCCGAAACCGTACGGGGGCCAACGGTCCAGGAGGGACGCCAGCCCGTGCGACGGCCAACCGGACACGCGTCGTCCCGTCAAAGCGGTCCACCCGCTCCGTTTCTCCCTCGATGACGATGGCGTTGCCTTGGGTCAGCTCCGCCGGCACATCCACCTGGGATTCCCAGCGCGCCAGCCCCGCGCCCGCCGCCCAGAGTGACGCCAGCACGGCGAGATGCGCACCAGGCAGCCGGGCGAGCGCCAGTCCGAGCGCTCCCAGTAAAAGCCCACAAACGAGAAATGGTTCTGCGTACGCGCTTGTTACCGGGGCGCAGAGGGCTCCGAGTGACAGGCTCAGGGCGGGAAAGAAGAGAGGACGCGCGCCCAGGTCGCGCCAAGCATGACGTTCCACCTTCCGACCCCCACCCGCCGCCCGTCACACTGGTGCACACATCTGCCGACACCGCGTGTAGAAACCGACAACGTAGTCGGGCGCGTCCTGGGTGGTCAAGGCGTTATCGTTGCCCGTGGATGTGGTTTGTGGTAGTAGTGCCCGGCTGAAAGGCCGGGAACGAGTCTTTCAAGGAGGCAGTGAGTGCAGACCAGCTTCAAGACTGGTGACAAGGCGGTCTACCCGGGCCAGGGCGTCGGTGAAGTGATGGGTATCGAACACACCGAGGTGGCCGGGCAGCGCCAGTCCTTCTACGTGCTGCGCATCCTGGAGAACGGAATGCGGATCATGATCCCGATCAACAAGGTCGGGTCGGTCGGTCTCCGGGAGATCATCAGCGAGGAGGACGTCAAGCAGGTCTACTCCATCCTCAAGGAGAAGGACATCTCCGTTGACTCCACGACGTGGAACCGTCGTTACCGGGAGTACATGGAGAAGATCAAGACGGGCTCGGTGTTCGAAATCGCCGAAGTGCTCCGCGACCTCTACCTCCTGAAGGGCGATAAGGACCTCTCCTTCGGCGAGCGGAAGATGCTGGATACCGCGCGCTCGCTGCTCATCAAGGAGCTGTCGCTGGCCAAGGACTGCTCCGAGGAAGAAATCGAGTCGGACCTGAAGAAGATCTTCAACCTGGCCTGAGCCACAGGACTGCCGTCCAAGACTCGTCGCCCCGGGTTCCCAAGCAGGGAGCTCGGGGTTTCGTCTTTCCACGCCACATCATGTCCGCCCATGAGTGAGCTGCTGCCGCAGTCCCCCACGGAAGAGGCGCGAGCGCGCCGCATCGCGGAGCTCGAGGCCCGGTTGTCACGCCGCCGCGTGGGCGTGCGTCCCGTGGCCGCGGTCATGGCCATCGCCGTGGGACTGGTGCTGCTCGGCATGCAGTGGAAGGACTTGTCGTATTTCCTGTCTCCAAGCGTTCCGCTGACGTTGGGCGCGGAAGGGGCGTATCGCTTCGAGGCGCTCACTTCCAACCGTTACGCCCAGGTGCATGGCGTGCCCACGGTCCGGGGCGCCTATGAGCGCGCGGACGGCGCGCTGTATGTCCTCGTGGGGCTGCGCGACTCGCCCTTCGTGGTGCGCCGGCCAGCGCTCCCGGGGGAGCAGTGGACCGAAGGCCGTCCGCCGCCGCAGCCCGACCAACGTCCCTTCGCCGTGCGAGGACGGCTGCTGGCGCAAGAGGATGCCTCTCGCTACCGCGATGCCCTGGCCCTGATGGTGCGCATGGGTGAGCTCCAACCGCGGGACGGCCGGTTGTGGCTGCTCATCGAAGGCGAGCGTCCCGGCGCGGACAGGGGATTGCTGCTCGTGTGCCTGTCGCTGGTCACCTTCGTGGTGCTCAACGCGATGCTGCTGGTCAGGGGGCTGAAGCGCGGGTGAGCCGGCCGAGCTGCTCGCGGGCCTCGCGGTTGCCGGTGTCGTGCTTCAGGGCCTGCTCGAAGGCGGCGCGCGCCTCGTCCACCCGGCCCGCGGCGGCATGCTCCGTGCCGACCTGGACATGGAGCCGCGACAATTGCTTGCGCAGGGGCGGTCCGTGTTTGCTCCAGCCATGCGCCAGGGCATCGTCCACCGAAATGGCGAGCGTCAGCTGCGCAATGGCCTCTGGGAAGTCCCGCTTCGCCAGGGCCTTCTTCGCCTGCGCCTCGGCGGTCTCGAACCTCATGAGCTGCCCGTGCAGCGCGGTGAGCTTCTCCGCCTGGGCCAGGTCCCGGGCCGCCGCCACATCTCCCGCTTCGTAGCGGCGCAGGACCTCGGCCTCCTTCGTGGAGGTGGCGTCGGATGGCGCCGCCGCCGAATCGAGCGCCCCAGCCGTCCGCTTGTTCGAGGACGCTGAATCCGCGCTGCGCACCCGGCGCTGGGCGTTCGCCGCGGAGTCCGCGCCCCTCATCGCGAGCGCGCTGGAGGAAGCCGCGTCAGCGCCTTGCGTCTGCCGCTGGGCGGTCGCCGCCGAATCGGTGCTTCCCGCCGTGCGCTCGTTCGAGGGGGCAACGGCCATGGGACGCACCTGCTTCGTGGTGCCCCGAGCCACGTTCAGGGCGCTGATGCCCGTGGCCTTGGGCGTCAGGGGCGCGTCCTCCTCTTCGGGAGGCGGATTCTCCGGGGTGCCCGTCGCGGCTCCAACCACCGTGTCGCCTGTTTTCTCGGCGCTGCTGGCTGCGGGCACTTCCATATCGACCCGCGTGGGCGCACCTGACACGACCACGGTCGGCGAAGCGGCGGCCGCATTCCGGGGGGCCGCCGGTGGCGGGGCGGGAGAGATGTGCTCCGTGCCGCCGGCCATCCGCATGGAAAGCAGCGCGATGAGCGCGGCCACACCCGAACCCAGCGCCGCGGCGCCCAGGGCCACACCCACCGTGCTCAAGGCCCTGCGCGAAGGCGGCTTGTCGTCGTGGGAGACGGCGGGCACACCCAGGGCGGGGGTTCCACCGGGGCCGCGCAGGCGCAACAGGGCATTGCCGAGGGACACCTCGTCCCCCGGCATCAGCTCGACCTCCGAGGTGATGCGATGGCGGTTGAGGAAGGTGCCGTTCTGGCTGCTGAGGTCCTTCAGGAAGAAGCGCTCGCCGCGGCGGGTCAGGTGCGCATGCCGGCGGCTGATGGACGGGTGCTGCAGGCGGAGGTCGGACGAGGAGGACCGCCCGATGACCAGCGCCCCCTGTTTGACGGGCACCAGCTGTCCGGCGCCGGGGCCTCGCTCGACGTACAGGAAGGCAGCCGCGTACCCGGGGTCCGAGTACTCATTCGAGGTGTCGAAGCGGGAGGCGAGCTCGCGGTCGCTGTTGGCGCGCCCTTCCGGGCCCTGGCGCCGGCTGCGGCGGGAGCCCGCGGGAAACTGGGGAACCCGCTGGGGACGCGGGTCGTCAGCCTGGAGCGGATCCACCTCGTCGTCGTCGAAGGGCAGCTCCACGTCTGAATCCTGGGGCGCCTGCGTACCGGGCGGGCGGGGCGGCCGAGGGGGCCGCTTTGGGTTCGGTGGAGCCATGATGCCCATTCTCCCAGATTGGGGGCGGCGACGAACCCCTCGCGAATACTGGCCTGTCCACGACCCGAGACTCTAGAGTGAGGGACACACCCACGCCTATGGACCCGAGAGGATTGCCGCACGTGACCCCGCCCGCCATCCGGCTCTTCAACACGATGACCATGCAGAAGGAGCTGCTGCAGCCCGCCATTCCTGGCGAGGTGGGGGTCTACGTCTGTGGTCCTACCGTCTACAGCTACATTCATATCGGGAATGCCCGCACCTTCACCTCCTTCGACGTGGTGGTCCGCTACCTCCGTCACCGGGGCCTGAAGGTCCGGTACGTCCGCAACTACACGGACGTGGACGACAAAATCATCAAGGCGGCCGCGGAGACGGGGGAGACCCCGGTGGCGCTGGCGGCGCGCTACGTGGAGATCTTCCGCGAGGACACCCGGGCGCTCCACCTGCTGGAGCCGGACTTCTCGCCGCGGGTGAGCGACCACCTCCCCGAAATCATCGCCATCATCCAGAAGCTCGTGGACAAGGGCCACGCGTACGCCTCCCAGGGCGACGTGTACTTCTCCGTGAGCAGCGACGCGGACTACGCGAAGCTGTCCAAGCGCAACCTGGACGAGCTGTGCGTGGGCGAGCGCGTGCAGCCGGGTGATCAGAAGCGCGAGCCGCTCGACTTCGCCCTGTGGAAGGCGGCCAAGCCGGGAGAGCCCGCGTGGGAGAGCCCCTGGGGCCCCGGCCGTCCGGGCTGGCACATCGAGTGCTCCGCCATGAGCGCGAAGTACCTGGGTGAGACGTTCGACATCCACGGCGGCGCGCTGGACCTCATCTTCCCCCACCACGAGAACGAAATCGCCCAGAGCGAGTCCGCCAACGGCGTGACCTTCGCCCGGTATTGGATGCACTGCGGCTTCCTGGACCTGGAAGGCGCGAAGATGTCCAAGTCGCTGGGCAACGTGGTGCGCCTGCGCGACGCGCTGACCAAGGTGGACCCGGAGGCGCTGCGCTTCTTCTTCCTCGCCACGCACTACCGCCACCCGCTGTCGTTCTCCGACAAGGCGCTGGCGGATGCGGAGACGCGCATGGAGTACTTCTACGAGACGCTCCGCAAGGTGGACGAGCGAATCTCTGGGAAGGACTTCGGCAAGGGGGCCCTGCACGGCGACCCGCAGCGTTTCTTCAGTGAGTTCGAGTCCGCCATGGACGACGACTTCAACACCGCGGGCGGCCTGGGCGCGCTGTCGGGGCTCTTCGGGATGATGAACGAGCTGACCGACAAGCCGCCCGTGAAGGACAAGGCCCTGGTGGGCCGCACACTGCAGGCGCTGCGTGAGGACGTGCGCAGGGTGTCCGGCGTCCTGGGCCTCTTCGAGGACGCGCCCGATGCGTGGCTGCTGCGCCGCCGGGAGCGCGCCGTGCGCGAGCGCGGCATCGACGTGGCGGAGGTGGAGCGCCTGCTGGGCGAGCGCACCGCTGCCCGCGCGGCGAAGGACTTCGCCGCCGCGGACCGGGTGCGAAGCGAGCTGAAGCAGAAGGGCGTGGAAATCATGGACACGCCCGCTGGCACGACGTGGAAGGTGGCGCCGCTCCAGGGCTGATGCAGTGCTTCGGGTGTCCCGGGCTTCGTGTTAGGGCTCGGGACACCATGATGCGCTCGCTGCCCCTGCTTCTCGCTCTCTGCTCCGCTCCGGCGCTCGCGCAGCGCGTGCAGTTGACGACGCCCGCGGAGAGGTCCGCGTCCGGTGTCATCGCTCCGGAGGTGCTGCGTGCGCACGTGCGCTTCCTCGCGAATGACCTGCTGGAGGGCCGTGGTCCTGGTACGCGGGGGGATGCGCTCGCGCAGGCGTACATCGCATCGCAGTTCGAGGCGCTCGGGTTGCAGCCGCTGGGCACGGACGGCTCGTACCTGCAGCCCTTCGACCTGGTGGGCGTCACCAGCAGCCCCAAGGGCTTGTCGTTCCAGGCGCCCCAGGGCGCGGTGCACCTGAACTTCCACCACGACTTCATCGCCGTGTCCGGCGTGCAGGCCCCCGAGTCGAAGTTGGATGCGTCCGAGCTCGTCTTCGTGGGCTACGGCATCCAGGCGCCCGAGTACCAGTGGGACGATTTCAAGGGGATGGACCTGCGCGGCAAGACGCTGCTCATCCTCAACAGCGACCCGGAGGATGACCCGCAGCTCTTCGCGGGCAAGACCCGGCTCTGGTACGGCCGCTGGGATTATAAGTACGAGCAGGCCGCGAAGATGGGCGCGGCGGGCGCCATCATCATCCACACCACGCCGAGCGCGGGCTACCCGTGGCAGGTGGTGCAGACGTCGTGGACGGGAGAGCAGTTCGAACTGCCCGCCGCGGAGGGACCGCGCCTCCAGGTGAAGGCCTGGACGACCGAACAGGCCACGCGCCGGGTGTTGCAACTGGCGGGCAAGGACCTGGGCGCGCTGTGGGCCGCCGCGCAGAAGCGCGACTTCCAGCCGGTGCCGCTCGGGATGACGGTGTCGTCGCGCCTCACCAACACGGTGCGCCGCAGCCCCACCGCCAACGTGCTGGCGCTGCTGCCTGGGAGCGACCCGAAGCTGTCCCAGGAGGTGGTGCTCTACACCGCGCACCATGACCACCTGGGCCGCAAGGAAGGCGGCAAGCCGGGCGAGGACACCATCTACAACGGCGCGCTCGACAACGCGTCCGGTGTGTCGGCGATGCTCAACATCGCCAAGGCGTTCAAGGCCCTGCCCAAGGCTCCGCGCCGCTCCATCCTCTTCGCCGCCGTGGCCGCAGAGGAGCAGGGGCTGCTGGGCTCGCAGTATCTGGCCGAGCACCCGCCCGTGCCCCACGGCCGGGTCGCCGCCAACATCAACATCGACGGCGCCAACATCCATGGCCGCACCCGCGACCTCACCGTCATCGGCCTGGGCAAGTCCAACCTGGACGCCACGCTGGTCGCCCTGGCGAAGACGCAGGGCCGGGTGGTGAAGGCGGACCAGCTGTCGGACCGGGGCTTCTTCTACCGGTCGGACCAGTTCAACTTCGCCAAGCGAGGCATTCCCGCCGCGTACTTCGGCAGTGGGATGGACTTCATCGGCAAGCCGGAGGGCTGGGGCAAGCAGCAGCGGGAGGTCTGGGAGTCGAAGCACTATCACCAGCCGTCGGACGAGCTGCGTCCGGATTGGGACTTTTCCGGCGCGGTGGAAGACGTCCGCCTGTTCTTCCTGTTGGGCGCCCATGTCGCCCGGCAACCGGAGCTGCCGCGCTGGAACAAGGGGGATGAGTTCGAGGCTGCCCGGCTGCAATCCCTGGAAGCGCTGAAGCGACAGGACACTTCGAAGTAGCGCGGTCACGAACATCCGGCCTTCCCACCCGCGCGGTGTTAAGTCTCGCGGGTATGTCGGACTTTCAGCTCGTCAGCGAACACAAGCCCGAAGGCGACCAGCCAAGGGCCATTGGCGAACTCACGCAGGGCATCCTGCGGGGTGACCGCTACCAAACCCTGCTGGGCGTCACCGGGTCAGGCAAGACGTTCACGATGGCGAACGTCATCGCCAACGTGCAGCGGCCCACGCTGGTGATGGCCCATAACAAGACGCTGGCCGCGCAGCTCTACGGCGAATTCAAGGCGCTCTTCCCGAACAACGCCGTCGAGTACTTCGTCTCGTACTACGACTACTACCAGCCCGAGGCCTACGTTCCGTCGACGGACACCTTCATCGAGAAGGACTCGTCCATCAACGACAACATCGAACGGATGCGCCACTCGGCCACCCATTCGCTGCGCACGCGGGACGACGTCATCATCGTCGCCAGCGTGTCCTGCATCTACGGCCTGGGCGCGGCCCGCAGCTACGTGGACCTGGCGGTGCGCGCGGCGGTGGGCGAGGAGATGGGCCGCGACACCTTCATGCGCAAGCTGGTGGAGGCCCAGTACAAGCGCAACGACCTGGACTTCCATCGCGGCACCTTCCGCGCGCGCGGCGACACCGTCGAGGTGTTCCCCGCCTACGAGGAGGAGCGGGCCGTGCGCGTCAGCTTCTTCGGCGACGAGGTGGAGCGCGTCACCGAGTTCGACCCGCTGCGCGGCGTGACGCTGGGCGCGCTGGAGAAGATCGTCATCTTCCCCGCCAGCCACTACGTGGCCGAGGAGGACGTGCGCCGGCGCGCGATTCAGACCATTCGCGACGAGCTGTCCGAACAACTGCAGACGTTCAAGCGCGAGGGCAAGCTGTTGGAGGCGCAGCGGCTGGAGCAGCGCGCCATGTTCGACCTGGAGATGATTGAGCAGGTCGGCTACTGCAGCGGCATCGAGAACTACTCCCGGCACTTCTCCGGCCGCGCGGCGGGAGAGCCGCCTCCGTGCCTCATCGACTACTTCCCGCGCAACCTGCTGGTGATGCTCGATGAGAGCCACCAGACGGTGCCGCAGATTGGCGCCATGTATCGCGGCGACCGGGCGCGGAAGGAGACGCTGGTGGGCTTCGGCTTCCGCCTGCCCAGCGCGCTGGACAACCGCCCGCTCAAGTTCGGTGAGTTCGAGGAGTTGGTGCCCCAGGCCATCTTCGTCTCCGCGACGCCGGCCGAGTACGAACTGCAGAAGTCGCAGGGCGTGGTGGTGGAGCAGATCATCCGCCCCACCGGCCTGACGGACCCGGAGGTGGAGATTCGCCCAGTGGGCAATCAGGTGGACGACCTGCTGGAGGAGGTGCGTCAGCGCGTATCCCGCAGCGAGCGCGTCCTGGTGACGACGCTCACCAAGCGCATGGCGGAAGACCTCACGGAGTACTTCTCCGACGTGGGTGTGCGCGTGCGCTACCTGCACTCGGACATCGACGCGATTGAGCGCATGGCCATCATCCGTGACTTGCGCAAGGGCGAGTTCGACGTCCTGGTGGGCATCAACCTGCTGCGCGAGGGCCTGGACATCCCCGAGGTATCCCTGGTGGCCATCCTGGACGCGGACAAGGAAGGCTTCCTGCGCAGCCACGTCTCCCTCATCCAGACGATTGGCCGCGCGGCCCGTAACGTGAGTGGCCGCGTCATCATGTACGCGGACAACGTCACCGACTCCATGAAGAAGGCCCTGGAGGAGACGACGCGCCGCCGCGACATCCAGCGCGCGCACAACCAGGCGCACGGCATCACCCCGCGTTCGGTGAAGAGCAACATCACCGACCTGTCCGAGCACGCGGCCTACGAGGCGGGTGACGTGGGCGCCCTTCCGATGGCGGCCGAAGGCGAGGACGACGTCCTCCAGCCGAAGGAAATCAAGCGGCTCATCGAGGAATTCACCAAGGAGATGCTCGCCGCCGCGGACGAGATGCAGTTCGAGAAGGCGGCCGAGTATCGCGACCGCGTGCAGCTCTTGAAGGACATGGACCTGGGGCTGAAGCCGGCGTCGCGCTCGCTGCTGCGGGCCCCGGCGAAGGCGGCGGAAGCGGAAGCCCCGAAGAAGGGCCGGGGGCGCGGGGGCGGCGGACGCTCCGCGCGGGCCCGGAGCCGCAAGTAGGCGGGGGCTGGCATGGACGCGAAGCTCCTGGAGAAGCTGGACGCACTGCCCACCGAGCCCGGCGTGTACCTGATGAAGGACCGCCGGGGTCAGGTCATCTACGTCGGCAAGGCCATCAACCTGCGCAGCCGGGTGCGCTCGTACTTCAACCGCACCGGCGACACGCGCGTCTTCGTGTCCTTGTTGGACCAGTTGCTGGGTGACCTGGAGACGGTGCTCGTCAGCAACGAGAAGGAAGCGCTGCTTCTCGAAAACGAGCTCATCAAGAAGCACCGGCCGCGCTTCAACGTCCTGCTCAAGGACGACAAGCAATTCATCTCCCTGCGCCTGGACCGCACCCAGCCCTATCCGCGCCTGGAAGTGGTGCGCAAATACGAGCGCGACGGCGCGCGCTACTTCGGGCCCTATTCCAGCGCGGGAGCCATTCGCGAGACACTGCGGGTGGTCAACCGCTTCTTCCGCCTGCGTACGTGCACCGACCATGTGCTGGCCAACCGCAAGCGGCCCTGTCTGCTGCACCAGATTGGCCGCTGTCCCGCCCCGTGCGTGTACCCGGTTCCCCAGGAGGACTACCACCGCAGTGTGGACGAGGTGGTGATGTTCCTGGAGGGCAAGGCCGGGGAGCTGGTGGAGGGCCTGCGCCTGCGCATGAAGCGCGCCGCGCAGGAGCTGAAGTTCGAGGAGGCCGCGCGGATACGGGACCAGCTCAGCGCCATCGAGCGGAGCCTGGAGCGCCAGAAGGTCGCCACCACCGACTTCAAGGACCAGGACGTCTTCGCCTTCCACCGGGAAGGGGACCGCATCCTGTTCTACGTCCTGTGGGTCCGGCAGGGCCGGCTCAACGGCGGGCAGGCCTTCCCTTTCGGCAGCCAGGAGTTCCCCGACGAGGAGCTGATCGCCTCGTTCGTCAACCTCTACTACGACCAGGGCAGCTTCGTGCCGGAGGAGGTGCTGCTGCCGCTGGAGCTGGAGGACGGCACCGGAGGGCTCGAGGCACTCCTCACGGAGCGCAAGGGCGAGCGCGTGCGCGTCCTGGTGCCCAAGCGCGGGGAGAAGCTGGACCTGGTGAAGATGGCCGCGAAGAACGCCGAACAGGCCTTCGTGGAGCGCCGCCGCACGAAGGACGAAACGGACAACGTGCTGTCCCGGCTCCAGCAGCGGCTGGGGCTGCGCAACTTCCCGCGCCGCATGGAGTGCTTCGACATCTCGCACTTCCAGGGTTCAGCCATCGTCGCGTCGCAGGTGGCGGTGACGGACGGGGACGCGGACAAGTCGCGCTACCGGAAGTACAAGATCAAGACGCTGGAGAAGCAGGACGACTTCGCCAGCATGTACGAGGTCATCTCCCGCCGGCTGAAGCGGGGCCTGGAGGATAACGACCTGCCGGACCTGCTCGTCATCGACGGTGGCAAGGGGCAGTTGGCCAGCGCGCACGCGGCGATGAAGGACGTGGGCGTGGATTCGGTGGACGTGGTGGGTCTGGCCAAGAGCCGCGACCTGGAGGTGTTCGACCGCGACGCGGAGAGCGCCCGGAGCCCCGAGCGCGTCTTCGTGGTGGGGCGCAAGGACCCCATCGTCCTGTCCCAGAACTCGGCGGAGATGTTCATGCTCACGCGAATGCGGGATGAAGCCCACCGCTTCGCCATCACCTTCCAGAAGCAGGTGCTGCGCAAAAGCCGGGTGCGTTCGGCGCTGGAGGACATCCCCGGCGTGGGCGAGACGCGGCGCAAGCAACTGCTGCGGCACTTCGGTTCGCTCAAGCGGGTGGGGGACGCCTCCATCGAGGAGCTCGCGGAAGTCGTCGGACCGGCCATGGCGGAACGCGTCCATGCGGGCCTCCACGGGCATCCAGAAGAGGATGCGGAAGATCCCGTACGGGAGGCTTCCCTTGACGACGCGCACGAACCCGTCGACGAAAAAACGCAGGGAGGGTCGCCACCCGGGGCAGCGTGATTAATTTCCGCTGCAGACCTGATGGGAAGTGCGCTGGAAGCGCGACGTTCCTGGGGTTTTTCATTGCGACTGGGCTCGGCGCTGAACTATAGCGGTTGACGATTCCGAGCACGTTTCACAGAGGGCGAGGGACCGACATGAGGCTGTATCCGAAGGTGATCCCGATCATCTCGCGCGAGGCCATTCAGCAGCTCATGCAGGACGCGGACATCGAGGTGGAGCCGATGCGCGTGGCCGACGCCGAGATGGACCTGTCAGCCATCATGCGTGAGTACCTTGCGAACGAGGAGCGTGTGAACCAGGCGACGCGTGAAGCGCTGGAGCGTCGCGGCTACGACTATTCCAAGTTCAACCAGGTGAAGCGCGAGATGGCGGACGTCCGCGGCTTCAAGATGGGCGACGAGGGCATCGAGTACGTCATCAACCAGATGATTGAATTCCTGCTCATCAGCCGGAACGTCGAAGAGGTGTTCTCGGCGGATAACGGGCTGCGTCAGAAGATCTTCGCCGTCATGAAGCGTCACCTCGACGTGGACGACGAAATCGACAAGGAAGCCCGCTCCCGCCTGAAGCACCTGCAGGAGGGCACCAGCGCCTTCGACATCGAGTACAACAAGACGGTCGAGCAGATCCGCAGGGCGCGCGGCCTCATCTAGTTCGCAGGAGTGGGGCATGCCGTTCCCCGCTCCGCTGCCTACCTTGTAAACCAAGGAGGTAGCGTCGATGGCGGGACCCTTCACCACGTTCGTTCTGTCCGGTTTGCTGGCCACGGCGCCAGGCGGGTTCACGTTCGAGGGCCGCGAGGCCAGCGCGAGGACCGAGCAGCCAGACGGCTTCTTCATCCAGGGCTCACTTCCCTTCACGGACCTTGCTGAAAGCGGCACGGGGAGCGCGTCGCTGACGGTGGAGGACCGCGTGTCCCTTCCGGGCGCCACCTTTGGGGATAAAGGGACGCTGGAAGCGTCCTTTCGCCTGGGGGCCACGGAGTACCGGGTAGAGCTGACGCGGCCCGGTTTCCCGCCGGAGCAGGGGCACGGGGGCTCGGGCCCGCTTCCTCGCCCGCCTCGACATGCCATTGGCGGCGGCGTGTTGCTGGACGTCCCGCTCTATGGGGACAGTGGCCTGGGCTGGACGGCGATGACGCGCACCCACGCCGCGGTGGCGGTCTGGGGTGTGGGCAGCGTCTGGCGCAACGGGCAGCTTCTGACGGACACAGCCTTCGTGCACGCGGCGGCGCTGGCCGCTGGCGCGTACGCGGATGACGACACCCACCGGCTGCTGCGGCAGGCTCGCTACGACGACACGGAGCTCGTGGTGCTGGTGTGGAACCTCCCGCCGCAGCTCGAGCCGCGCGGCTTCATCCAGTTCGTGTTCGAGGACGTGGCCATCGACGTGGGCGGCACCGCGGTGAGTTCGCGGCCCTTCGTGGAGAACACGGGCAATCCGCCGCTGAGCTGGCACTCGCTGACGCCAGTACCGCTCTCCGCCACGGTAGGGGCGCCTGTCACCGCGTCGCCTCCGCCCGCGCCGTCGGCCATCGGGGGCGGTGGGACGGCCGGGTTGGCCGGCACGGCGACGCTTCAGGGGACGGGGCCCGTCACGCGGGTGGCGGTGCCGGCGACGGCTCCAGGGCGCCTGGCGACTACGCCCGTGCCGACCACGACGGTGCCAGGGGCGCCGGTGACGCCTGAGGTCATCAGTGGGGGCCTGCCCGTACCGACGGTGACGAACACGCCCGCGACTTACTCGGGACAGCTTCCGGTGACGCCGTTGGAGGGGACCACCGTGGTGGTGGGGACGCCTGGGAGTGGCACGACGACGGGGGCGTTCGCGACGCCGCCCACCACGTCCACCTTTGGTTCGTTCACGGTGCAGCCGCTGGCGCCGGGCTCGTTCGATGCGTTTGTCGGTACGGGGCAGTCCAGCGCGGGAATCATCGCCACCGAGCCTCCGCTCAACTCGAATCCGGCCGTGCCGCCGCCGGGGCTGCTGAGCACGCCGGCGCCGCTGAATGCCGGGACTCCGGCGCCGTTGCTGGGGACGCCCGCGCCGCTCAACGCCGCGCCAGCGCTCCCGCTGCCCGCTACGCCTTCTCCCGTGCTGGGGCCCGCGACGACCGCTCCCGCGCCTGCTGCGGCGGGTCCTTGAGTGGATGTTCCTAACGACAAGGCTGCCTGGGCGATTGGCAGAGGTCGCGTACTGGCGCTTGTGTGAGTCGGCTCATGCTCGCGACGTGGAGCCGGTCCTACGACGAGGCTTCGCTAGTGGGCATGAGCGACGACGCGCTGGCGCGGGCCGTATCCTGCTCTCGGCCTGTAGCGGGCACTGCATCGACGTTCGCGGCCGTGCGCTGGCACTGCCTGCGGCTGGGACAGGCGAAACAACGTGGCTTCTCAGCTGAGTGTCAGCGGCTGCGCACCGGCGCATGTGCCAGCCGGCTCATGCTCGCGGCCTGGGACAGGCGCTTGCGCAGCCGCACGACGGCGTCATGGAGTGAATCCAGTTGCTGAAGGACGCGCAGGTCATCACCCGAGTCCACCAGCGCGGCCGGTGTCACCGCTTCCGTGCGAAGCGTGTCGAGCAGGTCCGTGAAATGGGCCTCCACCTCGCCAAGTGCGTCCAGTCCCTCACGGAGGTCATCCTCCAGCAGGTCCACGAGCACAGCCGCGTCAGTGCGCGCGGGCAGTGAGCGGGCGAGCTGTTCCACCGCCACCCGGACCGGGTCTGCACGGCGCGACGGCGTAGGGGCGACGAGGGTCAGGGCCGGAGGGGGCATGGCCTCGACGCTACAGGCAGGTAGCACTCCGTCAATTTTCCAGTCAGGGCCGAAGCCCGGCGCGCCGACGCGCACCGGCCCTCAGAGCGAACCCAGGAACTTCACCAGCGCGGCACGGTCCGAGGCCCCCAGCCCGCGGAAGCCCTCGCGCGCGGGCTCGGCTTCGCCGCCGTGCCAGAGGATGGCTTCCTCCAATGTCCGGGCGCGCCCGTCATGCAGATAGCTCGCATACGGCAACACCGTCTGCGTCAGCCCCAGGCCCCACAGCGGTGGGGTGCGCCACTCGGTGCCCGTCGCTGCTCCGTCCGGACGCCCATCCGCCAGCCCCACGCCCATGTCGTGCAGCAGCAGGTCCGAATACGGATGGATGCGCTGATGCGCCACCTCGGCCACCGGGTGCGCGCCCGTCTCCAGCGTCTCGCGGTGGCACCGCTCACAGCCGAGCGAACGGAACCGCGCCTCGCCTCGCAGGACCTCCGTGTCCTCCAGCGACGCCCGCGCCGGCACGCCCAGCGACTGTGAATAGAAGATGGCCGCGTCGAGCTCGTCCCGGGGCAGCTCGTACGAGCCATCCGGCTCCGGGAAGAGGTGCGTCGTAATCCCCATGTCGTTGAAGTACGCCTCGGCGGACTGCTGGAAGAGGTCCGGACTGTTCGCCTTCCATCCGAAGCGACCCGGCACCAGCGCACGGCTCGCCACGTCCCAGACCTCGTTCACCCGTCCGGAGACGCCATCCCCGTCACGGTCATCAGGGTCCGCCAGTGCGCGCAGCGTGGCCAGCGGCACGGCTTCCAGCAATCCCAGCCCGAACACGGGAGGCGGCAGCCTCAGGGACACCTGCATGTCCGGTGGAAGCGCGGAGCCATCCGTCGGCTGGATGTCCACGCGCGGCGCGCGCAGCGAGTACGGCGTGCCATCCGCGTACTGCCCTGGCGTCTCCACCCACGACAGCGTGACGGACGCGGCCGGACGGACGCCGTAGTTCGACTGGTCCCGAATCTGGAGGCCCAGGCCCGGAACGGGCACCGCGCCGTGCGGATGCGCTGGTGTGCCCTCGGGGAGGCTGACGCGCACGAGCAACTGCGTGCGCTGCGGCCCAGGCCCCATGACGGGCATGCCTCGCCCGTTGCGCATGTGGCACCCGTTGCACGAGGTGTTGTTGAACACCGGCCCCAGCCCCGGGTTGACGCGCGCGGGGGCGGGGATGAACACGGCCGCGAAGGCCGCGTCACCCGCCCGGTGCAAGGCGTCGTTCTCCGAGGACAGGTTCGGCGCGGGTTGGGCGAAGGCGAGCGACGTCCGGTTGTCGATGGTCGTCTCACCCCCGGCCCTCGGCGGGGCCGGGGGCCGTCCGGGTGCGTTCTCGCCACAGCCAGTGGCCAGCAGCGCCAGCCCGGCCATCATCCACCTTCGTCTCATCGCGCTTCGCCTCACTCGCGCTTGTCGCCGTGCCCGTGTCAGCGGTTGACCAGGGGCAGCACCTGCGACTCGAACGTGCGCTTGAGCGTGTTGATGGCAGCCTGGGCCGCCTCGATGCGCTGGGCGGCGGCCGGGGCGCGGATGGACTCACGGAAGGGCTCCGGAATCGCCGCGAGCGCCTGGATGGAGGCGGCCAGCTCGGCGCGAACCTTCACGTCGAGCTCCGAGTCCACGCCCACCACGTCCCGCAACGTCTGCCCCTGGGCCTGCGTGTCGGACAGGTGGCCCAGGTAGACGTTCTCCACGCTGCGCATGTTGTTGGTGAAGTCGCTCAGCGAGTTGTAGGCGAACTGGCTCTCCACCAGGTCCGGGTCCTTCGCGTCGTACGGGGCGGCAATCTTCCCGTTCGCCACCTCGTCGAGGATGTTGATGATGCCGCCCACCATCTCCTGCGCCGCCGACTGCAGCGACGGATAGGCGGCGTTGCCGGCCTGGCCCGCGGTAGTCAGCGTCTCGCGGTACGGAGGCTTGCCGTCCTTGGTCTGCGTCCAGGCGCCGGCGAGTGCGTCACCCACCGCCTTCAGCTCGGCGGTGATGGCGGTGAGGTACTCGAACTGCCGCGGCGCGAAGTCCGCGGGCACCTTCGTGCCGCCGTCGCCGAACAGCAGGTACTCCGCCGTGTGGAATCCCTTCTGCGTCTCCTGGAGGTTTCGCACGTACGAGGGCGTGAGGACATCGCCGCTGGCGAGCACGGCGTCCAGGTCGGTGCGGTTCACCGGCCAGCTGTCCAGCGCCGGGTCATACCTTTCGCTGTCCACGGGACCGAAGAGGAAGCCTTCGCTCTGCTCCCACGGAACGCGCGCGGCGAACCACGCGGCGCGCGCCGCGTCCAGCTTCGCCTGGGTGGGCTCGTTGCGCAGCGCCTGGACCGACGCGTCCAACTCCGTCAGCCGCGTGGCGAGCCGCTGATAGGTGGGCAGCACCACGGTGTCCGTGAAGTTGGTGACCAGGGACTGCTCGAGCCGCGAGTCGGGGCCCAGGTCGCCATCGGAGCTGCCACAGGCGCTGCCCAGCAGGGCGCCAGCCAGGACGACGGGCGTGAGGAGACGGCGGAAGGGGACGGGGATGCGGGACATGATGAAACAGCCTTTCTGGCAGGGGACGTCAGTAGGAGAAGCCAGTGGAGAGGCGCACCGTGTTCTCGGGACGGAAGGCGTCGGAACCGAGGCGGCGGTGGCTGAAGTCGAGCTTGGCGACCGCGATGTTGCGCAGCGTGTACGCGGCGCCCACCGTGTAGACGGTGCGGCGGAAGCGCGGGTTGTTGAACAGCGTCTCACGCGGCTTGAACTGCGTGTCCGCGTAGTCCAGGCGCACGTAGGGGACGACCTGATGGGCGTCGCTCAGGCCCACGGACGGAGCCACGTTGAAGCCCAGCTCACCCCACATGGCCAGCGCGTTGTCGGAGACGGGCGAGCGCAGCACGTCCAGCAGGTTGGAAAGGCGCGTGTTGCGCTGGGACACCAGCTCCGCGTTCTCCAGGTGGCCGAACAGCATCAGCGCCTTCGCGCGCCAAGGGCCCCGGTTCACCGACAGGTGCGCGTCGAGGATCAGCAGCGGCGCGGACACGTAGCCACAGGGCGCCACCACGTTGGGGTTGGTGTCTTCGCACTGCCGCACCAGGTCCGGCTTGGGCCGGTTGCGCGTGGTGTCGCCGTAATACGCCGAGGCGCCGAAGCTGATGCCGTTGAAGCGGGTGACGTCCGCGCGCACCACGAGCGCCAGGTCCGTGGCGCGCGTCAGTTCGAACCGGCGCTGGTGGCCCGCGCCCACCCAGCGTTGCGAGCTGAAACCCGTGGAGTCCAGGCCGTTGACGACCTGCCCCGTGAGGCGCAGTCCCCAGGGGATGCGCCACTTCACCTGCAGGCCCATCTCGTCCCACGTGTTGGGGATGACGAGCGTCTCCGCCTCGTCCCGGATGGTCCCCAGGTAGTCGGTGGGGCGATAGAACTCGCTCAGCGTGCCCACCGCGACGTAGAAGCGGCCCACCGAGAGGGTGACGTTCGGGCCCAGCGTCTTGGCCAGGTAGAGCTCCTCGACGAGCACCTCGCCGCCCCGGTCCACCTCCATCTCGTATTCGCCGAACTCCTCGTACTCGAGCTCCAGCGAGGCGCCGGTGCCGCCGTGCTCGAACTCCACCTCCATCTCCGCCTTCAACCCGTACTCGGGGAGGCCGGCCTCCAACTCCATCACCAGGCGCGTGGTGTCGAACGCCATGCGCGAGTCGCGCTGCGAGCCTCCCGCGCGGTTCTGGTTCTCACCGTGATTGAAGTAGGCGAACTGCAGGTCCGCGTAGCCGCCGATGTCCAGCGTCAAGGGCGGCCGGGGCGGCGGCGCGTCTTGCGCATCGCCGGGGACAGAGGTGAGCAGCGAGACAGCACACAACGACATCAGGAACGAGCGGGACGCGAAGAAGGTCATCGGAGCGGCGCGCACCGTACGTCTTTGAATTTGATTCTGCAAACCAATTTCAATTTGTGGGCAAATGAGAAGGCCCGCGGCGCAGGGCCACGGGCCTTCGGTGTGGCAACGAAGGGGTGCGTCAGCCGCTCACCACTTCATCGTTTCCTGACCTTCGCTCTTTTGCGGTTTCTCACCCGGACGCGACACGGAGGTGAGGGTGGCGCGCACGGCGCCCAGGTCGATGGTGCCCACGGCGGCCAGCGGCAGGCGGCGCGCGTCGTCCGAAATCCAGACGTGGACTTCACGCTTCTGCTTGGGCCGGTCCAGGCGCACGGCGGTGCCCGTCATGTGCCAGGCATTGAATTGGCCCAGCGGCGTCGTCACCTGTTCGCGCTTCACCACCGAGCCTTGCATGCGCCACATGCGACGCACGCCGTAGACGTCGAAGCACACCTGGAGGTCGTCCTTGAGCGGCAGCTGGCGCAGCAGGTAGATGGCCCCGGCCACATCCAGGCCGTCCTTGTCGAAGGTGTAGTTGAACTGCCCCTTGGGACGCTGGCCGAACTGGTAGTCCACCTTGACGGTGCGCTCCTTCTGGCCGAACGCGACGTCCACCTTGCGGCGCTGTTCGTTCTCCAGGGTGTCCTCGACGTAGCGCTTGGGGCGCAGCGTGCGAGGGTGGAGGTACGCGGTGGCGCTGCCGTGCACGCGCCGCACCTTGGAGAAGAAGGTGTTGGTCTGCGCCTCCACCTGGATGGGGAGGTGCCCATCCTTCTGCTTGTGGACGCGCATCGTCATGGTGCCCGCCTGCGCGCCCATGGCGTCGAGGTCGAACTCGAGCACCTCACCCGGCATGAAGGCCATGGGCGTGCGCAGCGTCGGCAGCGCGGAGTCGCACGGCGCCACGGTGAGGGGCCCTTCGGGTTCCTCGGCCTTGGCGCTTTCGGCCTCCGGTGCGTCCGCCTCCGCGTCCGGCAACTGGGCCCAGGCGCTGACGCTGGACAGTGACAACAGGGCCGCGAAGAGGGTGCGCAGGGGGCTCATCCTTTTCCTTCCAGGGACTACGGGGTGCTCTGCGGCGTCTGACGGTCCGGGCGCTTCGCATATTCGGATTCCGCCCAGCGCTTCCGGAGCCGGGTGGTGACTTCCTCGCGGACCGCCTCCCATTCTCCCGCATCCGCGTTGATGTCCCAACCGGTGCGCGCCAGCTTGCGCGCGGCCGTCCGGGCGAAGGTGGCGTCACCCAGCTCGGCGAGCAGCCGGAGGTACTCGTAGTCCTCCAGTCCGTCCCGGATGTGCTTCAGCCGCAGCGTGAGGATGGGTTGGTGGCCGGAAGGACCCACCCTGGCGGGTGTCCCCGGGTAGAAGAGGGTGCCGTCGCCGTTGCCGCCGAACTCGAAGACGTCCTTCCAGGGGTCCTTCTTCGTGTTGTAGGCGAAGACGGTGTCGAAATAGAGCTCGCCGTCCACGCCGGAGGAGAAGGCGAGCACGCCCATGGCCCGGTTGAGCGGGGCGGGGTGGTCCACCATGTACGAAGCCCAGCCGCTGTAGGCCGCGTCCACCGCCTTGTCCGCAGGGGGGCCGCCGTTGCAGCCGTGCGAATTGCAGCTCTGGTACCACCACACCCGGGTGTCACCTGCCAGCCGTTTGCGCAGCGCGCGCGTCTCCACCACGCTGCGGCACGTCTGCGGCCCGGGGCGCGGATAGAAGCAGTTGAGCGTGGGCGTAAGGATGTCCGCCGAGCCGTTCAGCGCGTCATCCAGCGGGCTGGTGACGAGCACGGGAATCGCGCCCGCCGCGCGCACTCGCGTGGACTGGGCCTTCACCAGCGGCACGTCCTCGGGCTTGGGTTCGTCCTTGGCGTAGAAGAAGAGCTGCGCGGGCCAGCCCTTCTGGCGGAAGTGCTCGGCGAAGGCGCGGTAGTACGCCGTCTTCTCCGCGTCCGTCTTCGCCTGCTTGCTGTCACGCACGTCGGTGCTGGTGAAGCGGGCGCCGGAGGGCAGCAGGCTGCCGTCCAGGAAGGGCGCCATCTCCGCGTCGTACTCGCGCCAGTCCAGCACCGCGCGGCCCTTCTCGAAGCGCACGGGAGGCGGCGTCATGCTCATGCCATGGGCACTCACCCGGTGCTCCAGGAGCGCGCGTCCGTAGTCACGCAACAGCTTGCGCGCCTCCGCCGACTCCGGCGCCACGCCGTGGCCCCGGGCGATGCTGTACATCGACACCCCGAAGCTGTTGGGCAGCGAGGACGTGGCGGGCAGGGCGAAGGGCTGCACCTCGGCGGTGAATGGCACCGGCCGGACCTTCGCGTCACCCGCCTTCACCAGCAGCTGTCCCCGGTACGTCCCCGGCTCCTGCTTCTCCGGGGCGCACACCTCCACGTAGAAGACGGTGGGCAACTTCGAGTCATGTCCCGGCGCATCCACCGGAACCAGCGCGTCCGGCCACGGGCCCTTGCGGCCCTGGCCGTTGGACGGCGTCTTCACGTCGATGAAGGCCTCGCGCCAGACGCTGGCCTTCAGCACCGCGCCCGGGCCCTTCAACGTCAGCGACTCCACGGCGGGGCGCTCCACCCGGCCGGGAAGCGCCACCTGCACGGCCTCACACTCACCGCGCGCGAGGCTGAGGCGCGCCTCCTTGCGTCCCTTCACGGCTTCGCCCGGCCGGACCTTGACCAGGGGCGACACCACCTGAGGCTCCTGCGTGGCGGACATCGCCGCCGCCACCACCGCCCACGCCCATCCTGCGCCCATCCGCCCCCTTCACTCTCCGGCGGGTGCTACCCGCCATTCTCGGCGCGGGCCACCGTCATGCTCCGGCCCGGCTTGTAGTCGGTTATCTCCGCGACGATGGTGCCCAGCGCGAACTCCGCCTCCACCCGCACCGGCACGTGGCTGGGGTCCGTGGTGAAGTAGACGAACATGTCCCGCTTCGAGGCGAGGTTGCCGCCGAACTCCGTCTTCACGCTGAGCTTGAAGACCTCTTTGTCGCCCAGCGCCGTGCCCAGGACTTCACGCCCTTCCACCTTCGCGCGGAGGGTGAACTGCTTGCTTCCGGTGAAGACGGGATAGGCATACTCCTGCCCCACGACCAGCTCCCGGTTGCGCAACGCGAACGTCGCACCGGTTACATCCAGCGTGCCCTCCGTCACCTCGCGGGTGGACTCGCGCGGGGACTCGCCTTCCTTCTGCTTCACCACGAAGGCCGTCTTGCCGTCCGGCTCCATCTTGATGCGCTGCCGGCGGCGTGAGCCGTTCTCATCCGCGTGCAAGTCACTGCCCACCACGCGCTGGCTCTCCGGCTGCCAGTAGGACACGAACTTGTCCTTGATGGGCCACACGCCCAGCATGTCGTTGGAGCGTGCCACCGCGACGATGGGCCACACGTCCTGGCCCCACTGCTTCATGTGGGCGCCCACGGTCACCTGCGCGGTTCCCGCGGTGATGCCCAGGTACCTGACGCGGTAGGAGCTCTGCTCCCCAGGGCCGAACGCCGGGTTCACGGATTCCTGGGCCATGGCCGTCGCCGACCAGACCAGACCCGCGAGCGCCGCCGCGAACCCCCACTTGGACTGCGTTTGCATCGGGTGAGCTCCCTCGCTTGGAAATTAGGTAGCCTGGCCGCACCGCGCTAGACCCGGCTTGGAACCATTCCCGCCACCGCCCATTTCCACTGACGCGGTTGTTGACCAGCCATTCAATTGATGGCCGCTCACTTCACGGGGAGGCACACTTTCCCACGTCACGCTCCCGCGCGCCTCCTCCCGGCCGGGGCCTGTTCGCCCGGCAGGCGGGAGTGCCGCGCAGCGGCGTGTCCACTCGACGACACCGCTGGTAGCCTTCGCGCGAGGCAGCCCGCGGTGTCGGGCGCCATCCCGCAGGAGGGGCACATGTCTGGTGGTGGCGGTTCGTTCGACTTCGACGATGACGAGAAGGAGTCCGCGCGCGGAGGTGGCAAGGCGCACAAGGACTTCGACTGTCCTTCGTGCAACGCCAACAACCCCGTGGATGAAGCGCTCGCCCACGGGGACGAGGTGCGCTGCAACTACTGCGGCTCCGAGTTCAGGGTCAGCGTGAACTCGGAGGGGCGGGTGAAGTTCAAGGAGATTTGAGCGCGCGCTCGCCGAAGATGGCGGTGCCCACGCGGACGACGGTGGCCCCTTCTTCAATGGCCCACTCGAAGTCATGGGTGGTGCCCATGGACAGGCCCGGCAACCCGTGGACACGGGCCAGCTCGCGCAGGGCCTGGAAGTCCGCGCGGGCCCGGACCTCGTCCTCCGTGGGGGGCGGCAGCGCCATCAGCCCCACCGCCTGGAGGCCAGGCAGGGCGCGGACCTCATCCAGGAAGGCGCCGAGCGCGTCGGGTGCCAGGCCGCTCTTGGTGGCCTCGCCGCCCACGTTGACCTCGACGTAGACGGGCAGGGGCGGGGCGCCGTCGCGGCGCTTCGACAGCTCGCGGGCGACCTCCAGCCGGTCCAGGGCGTGGAAGGCCCCAGCCACCCGCGCCACGTACTTCACCTTGTTCGTCTGGAGCGCCCCAAGGGCATGCCAGCGCAGGCCGTCCAGGTCCGCCAGCTCCGCGGCCTTGTCCCGCAGCTCCTGCGCGTAGTTCTCCCCGAAGTCGCGCTGGCCGGCGGCGTAGGCCTCGCGGATGAGGTCCGCGGGCTTCAGCTTGGACACCGCCACCAGTGTCACAGACTCCACGGGCCGCCCCGCCCGGGCACAGGCCGCCGCCACCCGCTCCCGCACCGACGCCAGCCGCTCCGCCACGCTCCCGCTCATGAGGCCCTCCAGGGAAGGGGCACGCCGGCCCGCTCCAGCAGGGCCACCGTCTCGCCCAGCGGCAGGCCCACGACGTTGGACGTGCTGCCTTCCACGCCCGCCACCAGGAAACCGCCCTTGCCCTGGATGGCGTAGGCACCCGCCTTGTCCAGGGGCTCGCCGCTGTTCGCGTACCAGGACATCTCCCCGGGGCTCAGGGCGCGGAAGGTGACGCGGGTGTGGACCACCAGCGTCTCCTCATGCCGGCCTGCCAGGGCCACGCCCGTGTAGACGTCATGCGTCCGCCCGGACAGGCGCGTGAGCATGGCCTGGGCCTCCTCGGCGTCGCGGGGCTTGCCCAGCAGCTCGGCGCCCAGGGCGACGGTGGTGTCGGCGGCCAGCACCCAGGCGCCCGGGTGGCGGGAAGCCACCACGCGGGCCTTCTCCCGGGCGAGCCGCCCGACATAGGCCTCCGCCGCCTCACCGGCGTGGGGCGTTTCGTCGATGTCCGCCGCGGAAACGGTGAAACGGAGGTCCAGCTGTGACAGAAGTTCCCTGCGTCGCGGCGACGCCGAGGCCAGGACGAGCAACGTTTGATCTGCGTTCATGTGCATGTTACGGCTCGGTCCGGCCTTACCAGACTTGTGCCCCGGAGTGGACTCTACGGATGAATCCCGCGGACCTCCTGTCGGCCATGAAGCGGACAGTGGAGCAGTTGGCCGCCTTCAATGAGATGGCGAAGGCCCTGACGTCCACGCTCGAGCTCCGCGAGGTGCTGGCGCTGGTGATGCAGAAGGTCAGCAGCCTGCTGCTGCCTCGCAACTGGTCGCTCATCCTCCAGGACGAGCGCACCGGAAAGCTCTACTTCGAAATCGCGGTGGGTGACGGCGCGGACGTGCTCAAGGGCCTCCAGCTCAACCCGGGCGAGGGCATTGCCGGCGCCGTCTTCACGTCCGGCGCGGCCCGGCTCGTCCATGACGTGGGCGGGGACCCCAGCTTCTCGCCGCGCTTCGATGAAGCCTCCGCCTTCCACACCCGCTCCATCCTCGCGGTGCCGCTGCTGGCCCGGGGCCGGGTGCTGGGCATCATCGAACTGGTGAACGGGCCCATGGACCCACCCTTCACCAACGAGGACCTCACCATCCTCACCGCCATCGCGGACTACGCGGCCATCGCGATTGAGAACGCGCGCAACTTCCGGCGGGTGCAGGAGCTGACGATTACGGACGAGCACACCGGCTGCTACAACGCCCGGCACCTGCGCGCCTTGCTGGACCAGGAGGTGAAGCGCTCGGAGCGCTTCCGCCACCCGCTGTCGCTCGTCTTCCTGGACCTGGACCACTTCAAGAGCGTCAACGACACCCACGGGCACCTGGTGGGCAGCGCCACCTTGAAGGAAGCGGGGGACCTGCTGATTACCCTGGGCCGGCAGAACCTGGACGCCGTCTTCCGCTACGGCGGCGACGAGTTCGCCATGTTGCTGGTGGAGACGGACCAGGAGGGCGCGGCCGTCATCGGCCAGCGCGTCTGCGAGGCCTTCCGGGGGCGGGGCTTCCTCGTGGAGCAGGGCCTGGACGTGCGCCTCACCGCCAGCGTGGGTGTGGCCACCTATCCGGACCATGCCTCGTCCGCGCTGGACCTCATCCGCGCGGCGGACTTCGCCATGTACGCGGCCAAGGCCCGGGGGCGGGACGCGCTCTGCATCGCCGAGCCCATTGCGCCCAACGGCGGCACGGGCTCCCACGAGTTCCCGGAGCGGTAGCTGGCGCTCCGGCCCTGTTGGCAGCGAAGCCCGCAATGAGAGAGGGCCGGGGAGGGGAGTACCCTCGGCCCGGCCCTCGGGGGCGTCACGGTTGGACGCCGGGACTCACCCGGTGCCCACCACGGAGTCGATGGCAGCGGTGTTCGTCACCACCGAGCCCTGCTCACGCAGCGCCTTGAGGAAGGACTCCGTCAGTTCAATCTGCTTGGCCTGACGGGCCTGGGTGCGCAGCTCCTCCTTGCGCTTCTCGAAGCCCTCGGCGTCCGGCTTCTGGCGCTCCACCACCTGCGCCACCACGAAGCCCTCACCCATGGGGAACACGCTGTCGAGCGGCTGCGGGGCGCTGACGGCGAAGGCCGCCTTCACCAGTTCGGGCGCGGGGCCCAGGTGCGGCACCGCCTCACCCTCGGCGGTGAAGCTGTCCGTCTCCACGGCCTCCGGGCGCGTCTCCGTCTCGAAGCGCAGCAGCGCGGGCTGCTCCTTCTCCGGCGGGAAGAGCGTCTTCAGGCCCTGGCCCGACTTGACGGAGGCCAGCGCCTTCTCCGCCTCGGCGCGGGCCTGCTGCTTGGCGCGGTCCTGCTTGTAGAGCGTGGTGGCAATCTCGTCCTGGACGTCCTCGAGCTTCTTGTCCTGGGCGGCTTGCTTCTCATCCACCTTCACCAGGTGCACGCCGAACTTCGTCTCCACCGGCTGCGTCACCTCGCCCTGCTTCAGCGCGAAGGCCGCGTCCGCCAGCGCCGGCTCCCAGCTGCCGCGCTCCACCCAGCCCAGGTCGCCACCGCGCGTCTTGCTGCCCGGGTCCTCGCTGCTGTCACGCGCCACCTGGGCGAAGTCCTTGCCGCCCTCGATTTCCTTGCGCAGCGCCTGCGCCTTCTCCAGGGCCGCCTTCTTCTGGTCGGCGGTGGCCTCCGGGGGCAGCTTCACCAGCACCTGCCGCGCACGGATGCGCTCCGGCTGCTGGTACACGAAGCGGTTGGCCTCGAAGTACTCCTTGATCTCCTTCTCGTGCGCCTTCTTCCACTCGGCCAGCTGCGCCGCCGTGGGGTTGGGGACCTTGTCGGCGTACATGGCCGGCAGGAAGCGCGCGAAGACGACCTTCGCCTGGTTGCCTTCCTTCTCGAAGCGGGCGCGGACCTCGTCGTCCGACACCACCGCGTTGGCGCGCACCACGCCCATCATCTTCTGGGCCGCCAGCTGCCGGCGCAGCTCCAACTCGAAGTCCTGCGGGGTCTTCCGGTAGAAGTCGCGCAGCACCTGCTGGTAGCGCTCGAAGTCGAACTGGCCATCCTTCTGGAAGTCCGCGTTCTGGTGGATGAGCTTGCGCAGCTCTTCGTCGGACGGGTTGATGCCGTGGCGCTCGGCCGCCTGGGCCAGCAGCTCCGTGTTCACCAACCGGTCGAGCACCTGGTTGTGCATGCCGAACTGGCGGGCGAGCGACTCGGGCACCGGGCTGCCCTGGGAGCGCAGGAAGCTCATCTGCTGGGCCCAGGCCGCCGCGAAGTCACGCAGCGGGATTTCCTTGCCGTTCACCGAGGCCACCGAACCGGGCGCCGTCGCCCCACCCGTGGCGCCGAAGCCAGTACTGCCCGGGCCGAACTGGAGCGTGAACACCACCGCGATGCCGATGATGAACAGGAGCGAGGCAACCTTCCGGGGATTCAGACCGTCCATTGTCGTCACTTCTGGGGCAAACGCGCCGAGAAAAGCCGTGCGGAAGGACTCGCGACGCGGTGTTGTTGGTAGCCCGGCCGGTGGGTGGTGGACCAGGAACCGCCCCCCATGCAGGCCTTGACTGCCTAGGACAACGCACCGGAAAATGCAAGCGATTTAGAGCCCTTAGCCAGCCCCTGCTCCCCCATTACACCCCCGGAAACTCCTGCCTGTGTGGTCGCTCCTGAAGCGGTACTACCGCCCCCTCATCGTGGGCTTTCTGCTCCTTTCGCCGCTCGTGGCCTTCCTGCTCGGTGGCCGGAAGGGCAGGGAACCCAACTTCGTCGACCGGGCGATCATCGCCGTGGCGTCCCCCGTGCAACAGGGGCTGACGTCCGTCATTGAGGGCGGGGTGGCTGGGGTCCAGAACTACCTGGACCTCCGGGGCGTGCGGCAGGAGAATGACGCGTTGCGGCTGGAGAACCTCCAGCTGCGCGCGGCGGTGCAGTCCCTGGGGGAGTCGCGGATGGAGAACGAGCGGCTGCGCAAGCTGCTCAACTACGCGGAGGCCGAGCCCGGGCCGGAAATCCCCGCGCGGGTGGTGGGCGTCAATCCGGTGGCGAAGCTGCTGTCGGTCCGCATCAGCAGTGGTGAGCAGCAGGGCGTGTTTCGCGGCATGTCCGTGGTGACGCCGGACGGAATCGTGGGACAGGTCATCCGGGCGACGGGCGGGTATGCGGATGTGGCGCTGGTGACGGACCCGCAGAGCCGGGTGGCGGTGCGTGTGCAGCGCTCGCGGGCCCGGGGCACGGCGGCGGGAACGGGAGGCGGGCCCCTGAAGTTGGAGAACATGCTGCGCACCGAGGATGTCGAGGACGGTGACCTCATCATCACCGCGGGCACGGACGGCATCTATCCTCCCGGCGTGGTAGTGGGACGCGTGACGAACCTGGAGAAGAAGGAGCACGGCATGTTCCAGGGCGCGGACATCGTTCCGGCGGTGGATACGAGCAAGCTGGAAGAGGTGTTGGTGGTGGGCAGCCCCTACAGCGCCATGGCGCCGGGCAGCACCGCGGAGGGCGCGTCGAAATGAAGTTCCTGGTGTCTGTTGCACTGGCGCTGGCGTTGCTCACGCTGGAATCGGTCCTGGTGAAGCAGGCGGGCCTGGAGCTCGGCCGGATTGACGTCACCGTGGTGCTGGTGGCGTTCCTGGCCTTGCGGGCCTCGCTGCTCGAAGGGACCTTCTCCGCCTTCTCGGTGGGATATCTGCTCGACCTGATGAGCGGGCAGCCCACCTGGCTCTACACCTTCCTGGCTGTGTTCATCTTCCTGGTGGGAAGGCTGGTGCCGACCTTCGTGGAAGTCCGGGGCCCGCTGGCCTTCGCCTTGTTCGCCATGGGCGCGGACGTGGGCCATTCGCTGCTGGCCACCTTCTTCACCTGGCTGACGGTGAAGGACGACGGTCCGGGCTCGCAGCTGGCGGAGATGCCGCTGCAGGTGGCGCTCACGGGCATCGCGGCGCTGGCGCTCTACCCGTTGCTGCGGCGCTTCGAGGCGTCTCAGGAGCGGCCCGCGGGGTTGCTGCGGTGACGCCACCCACCTTGGGCAACACGACGCCGGGGCGCGAGCTCAAGCGGCGCTTCCTGTGGCTGGGCCTGGCCATGGTGGCGGGCCTGGGGCTGATTTCCATCCAGCTCTACCGGCTGCAAATCACCCGGGGCGAGGAGTACGCCGCCAAGAGCGTGGCCAACTTCGTCAAGGAGGTGCGGCTGCGCGCCGACCGCGGCGTCATCAAGGACGCGCGAGGCACCATCCTGGTGGACAGCCGTCCGTCCTTCGACGCCTTCATCACCCCGGCCTTCTGCACCGACTGCTACGAGCAGGTCATCCCCCGCCTGGCGGAGCTGCTCCAGTGGGACCCGGACCAGCGCAAGAAGGTGGAGGACATGGTGCGCATGGGGCGGCGCAACGCCCCCTTCCAGCCGGTGCCGGTGCGCGTGGACCTGTCGCGCGACGAGTACGACCGGCTGGCCGCGCGCCGCGACATCCTGGACGGCGTGGAGGTGGCGCCCGTGCCGCACCGGCACTACCGCACCAACTCCGTGCTGTCGCACGTGCTGGGCTACATGAATGAAATCACCCAGGAGGAGCTGGAGCGCCTCAATGGCGACGGCGCCCGCTATGCCCTGGGGGACTACATTGGCCGGCGCGGGCTGGAGCGCTACTTCGAGCAGCGGCTGCGTGGCACCGACGGTGTGCGCAAGGAAGTGGTGAACGCGCGCGGGCAGACCATTGAAGAGCTGAACGACAAGCTGGGCGACAACGCCGTGGTGTCGCCGCGTCCGGGCAGCAACCTGGTGCTGTCCCTCGACATGCGGCTGCAGGAGGAGGCGGAGCGGGCCTTCCCCGGCGTGACGGGCGCGGTGGTCGCCATTGACGTCAACACGGGCTTCATCCGCGCGCTGGTGTCGCGCCCGGGCTTCGACCCCAACCTGCTCACCGGCCGCGTGACGCCCGCGCAGATGGCGCTCCTGTCGAGAGATCCGCTGGACCCGATGATCAACCGCGTGGCCGCCGAGCACTACAGCCCGGGCTCCACCTTCAAGGTCGTCACCGCGCTGGCCGCGTTCAAGTCCGGCGCCTTCCGCCCGGAGACGGTGGTGAACTGCCCCGGTGGTTACCGCCTGGGCGCGCGCACCTGGCGTTGCCACAGGGACGCCGGACACGGGCTCGTGGATGGCTTCACGGCGATGAAGTCGTCGTGCGACACCTGGTACTACAAGGTGGCGGACACCATCGGCCTGGACCCCATTGGAGAGATGGGCAAGGCCCTGGGCCTGGGCAGCCCCACGGGCGTCAACGTGGTGGCCGAGGTCCCGGGCATCATGCCGACCAGCGCCTACCACGACAAGGCGTCGCCCGGCGGCTACACCAAGGGCATGGCGCTCAACAGCTCCATTGGCCAGGGCGACAACAACGTCACGCCGCTCCAGTTGGCGCTGGTGTACGCGGCCATCGCCAACGGCGGCACGCTCTACAAGCCGCAGATGGTGAACCGTCTGGAGGACCTGGACGGGCAGACCATCGAGTCGTTCCAGCCGGAGGTGGTGCGCAAGGTGGACCTGCCGCCCGCGCACCTCAAGGCGGTGGTGGAGAGCCTGGTGATGGTGGCACACGAGCCGGGCGGTACCGCCTATCGCGCGCGCATGAATCACATGCGGGACAAGGACATCCTGGTGGCGTCCAAGACGGGCACCGCGCAGGTGGCCCGCCTGGGGGCAATCCGCCTGCGGACGCACCAGATGAGCTACTTCGAGCGCGACCACGCCTGGTACGCGGGCTTCGCGCCGGCGGACAAGCCGGAGCTGGTCATCGTCGTGCTCAACGAGCACGGCGGCCACGGCGGTTCGGACGCGGCGCCCACCGCGATGGCGGTGTTCCAGAAGTACTTCGATTTGAAGAAGCTGGACGCCACGGCTCCGCCGCCGCGTCCCAATCAGCCCTACACGCCGTCCTCCGTGACGCGCGCGCCCTCAGCCGACGAGGCGGCGCTGACGCGAAGGGTACGGCCACCGGCCCGGCTTCCGGGCGATGAAGAGGACCGCACGCGTGCAACTGCGGATTGAGCGCCGGATGGTGCCCCACATCCCCTGGGGCCTCATCTTCTCCGTGCTGGCGGTGTGCGGGCTGGGCATCTGGAACCTCGCCTCGGCGTCACGGCCGCCGCACTCGCCCGTCTGGGGCTCGCAGATGGGCTACCTGGGCATCAGCATGGTCGCCGTGCTGGTGGTGTGCCTGGTGGACTACCGGTGGATTCAGCGCATGGCGCTGCCCATCTATGCGGGCAACATCCTGCTGCTCATCGCGCTGCGCTTCTTCGGCCACACGGCCAAGGGCGCGGAGAGCTGGTTCGTCATCGGCCCGTTCCGCATGCAGCCCGCGGAGTTCATGAAGATTGGCGTCGTGCTGATGCTGGCCAAGGTCTACCACGACGACTTCCAGCCCAATGCGCCCTCCTACAGCCTGACGCGGCTGTGGAAGCCGGTGCTCGTCGTCTTCGTGCCCTTCGCGCTCGTGCTGGTTCAGCCGGACCTGGGCACCGCGCTGATGATTGGCCTGTCGTCGCTCACCATCATCCTCTTCGGGAAGGTGCGCTGGTATCTGGTGGCCACGCTGGTGGCGGGCGTGTTCGCCGCGGGCATCGTCATCTGGAACGACTACATCCGCGACGTGCCGGAGCCTCGGCCCACCATCGTCCGGCACCACCTGAAGAAGCACCAGAGCCAGCGCATCTCCGGCTGGCTGGACCCCGAGGCGGACCTGCGCGGCAGCGGCTATCACGCGGCGCAGTCGAAAATCGCGGTGGGCAGCGGCGGCGTGTCCGGCAAGGGCTGGCGCGAGGGCACCCAGACGGGCCTGCGCTTCCTGCCCGAGCAGCACACCGACTTCATCTTCTCCGTGTGGGCGGAGGAGCATGGCTTCGTCATGTGCATCGTCCTGCTCGTGCTCTATGGCGCCATCTTCATCTTCGGCCTGGGCGTGGGGTTCAACGCGCGCGACAGGTTCGGCGCCTTCGTCGCGGTGGGCGTCGTGGCGATGCTCTTCTGGCAGGTGTTCGAGAACATCGGCATGGTGATTGGCCTGCTGCCGGTGACGGGAATCACCCTGCCGTTGATGAGTTATGGCGGCTCATCCCTGCTTTCCGTGATGCTCAGCATCGGCTTGCTGGTGAACATCAGCATGCGCCGTCACATGTTCTGAGAATTTCCGGATTTATCCTCGCGAGACGGGCGCAAGCGTTTCTCGGCGCGCGGCATGGGGTGGTGTATGAATCACCCCACCAACGCACGTGGAGGGCGAGTCCTCCCGGGCAGATGAGGACGCGTCATGCAGAGGAAGGGTGGCCAGAAGGCAGTCGGGAGCACGCGGGTGGAGGCGCCGGTGCGAGCGCCCGCGCGAGCGCCAGCGCAGGCCGCGGCGCCGGTGAAGGAGGTCCGCCCCGCGGTGGTTCCGGCGCGTCCTGGTGGCAACGTGGCGGCGGTGAGCCCCGAGCCGAGGCCGACCTTCTCGCCGTTGATTGAGATGAATCAGGGCGAGGCGGAGCACCGTCACTTTCCCCGCGCCCAGCTCGCCACGCGCTTCGAGGTGTGGGTGGATGACGAGGCGGGCGAGCGTCGCTTCGAGGCGAGCCTCGTGTCCGTCAACGTCAGCGTCAGCGGGGCGTTCCTGGAGAGCACCTTCTATCTGCCGCTGGGCACCGTGCTGGGCGTGAGCTTCGCGCTGGAGCCGGGCGCCGCGCCCGTGCAGGCGCGCGCGGAAATCGTGCGGGAGGAGCGGGGGAACGGGCCGGAGGGCCGCAGCGGCTTTGGCGTGCGCTTCCTCGACTTCAGCGGTCAGACAGAGGTGGCACTGGCGCGGCTCTTCGTGGGGATGCGGCTGCGGGCCTTCGCGGAGGACTATCTCAAGTCCCAGCGGGCTCGCTCCCTGCCCAACGAGGTGGAGCGGGTGGTGGACGTGCTGGCGGCCTGGGAGCTGCTCAAGGCGACGTCGTCCGTTTCCGACCCTTGGCAGGGCTGATGCGTTGGACCGGTCATCGCCCAGGGCCGTGGGCGGGTGTCCGGTGTGCAGGCACTCAGGCCGACTTGCTGCCCGAAATCTGGCGGCGGCGTTCGGCCTGGTAGTGCGCGGAGCACAGACCCTTCGAGCGCTGCTCGCGAGTACAGCCCTCCATGGTGCAGCGGCGATCCAGTGAAACCAGGCTGGCGCCCGCCATCACCTTCGGCGGACGGCCGCGGCGCCGGCCCGCGGTGAGCGCGGTGGAGCTGGGCGAGGTGCTCCCCAGCCTGGGCATCCCGTCGTTGAGCGCGCGCAGCATGCCGCGTCCAATGGCGTCTCCCAATGCTTCGGCCCAGTTCACCATGGCCGGCGTCAGCGGGACGGTGGACAATTCTTTGCGTGGACGTGCCATGAATACTCCAAGTGAAAACAGTCAGCCAACACAGACACTGCTATGTGCCTATTTGGCGGTTGAAGTCATCGCTGTCAATACAACCTTGGAGGGTCTGTCTTGACTCGTAAACGATCTCAGAAAATTGATGACAAGACTGCAAATGGATACGTATTTCCCGTATGTCCTCACGGCACTGTGACACTCGCAGCGGTCGACCCGTCTGTCTCGGCGGGTGAACACGCGAAATATGAGAAGACGCTCAAAACGCTCCAGGAGCGCGTCTTCGAGCTGCAGATCCAGAACTACCTGGCGGGGCGGAAGGCCGTCATCGTCTTCGAGGGCTGGGACGCCTCCGGCAAGGGCGGCGCCATTCGCAGGCTCACCACGCTGATGGACCCGCGCGGTTACAAGGTCTGGCCCATCTCCTCGCCGTCAGAGGACGAGCGCAGACACCATTACCTGTGGCGCTTCTGGCGCAAGACGCCGGGCGCGGGCGAGGTCTGCATGTTCGACCGGAGCTGGTACGGCCGGGTGCTGGTGGAGCGGGTAGAGGGCTTCGCGAAGCCGGCGGAATGGCGGCGCGCCTACGATGAAATCAATGCTTTTGAACACATGCTCACCGCGGACGGTGTGCGGATGGTGAAGTTCTTCATCCACATCGACAAGAAGACGCAGCTGCAGCGGTTTCGCGAGCGCGAGGCGGACCCGGCCAAGCGCTACAAGCTGGGGCCCGAGGACTGGCGGAACCGGGCGAAGTGGAAGAAGTACGAAGCGGCCATCCAGGAGATGCTGGACCGCACGCACCGCCCCGACGCGCCGTGGCACGTGGTGCCAGGGAACGACAAGCGCTACTCGCGGCTGGAGGTGCTCCGCCGCTGCGTGGAGTTGCTGGGCTGAGACAGGAGGAGGCGCACGGGTGGTGCGCGGAAGAGCAGCAGGGCTCTCTCGCGCGTCCGACCCCGCAGTGCGGCGAGTCTACGTCAGGGCCTTCTTCACCGCCTCTTCGATGCGGGCCTTGGGCACCGCGCCGACAATCTGCTCCACCACGCGGCCGCCCTTGAACAGGAGCAGGGTGGGGATGGAGCGGATGCCGTACTCCTGCGGCGTGTCCTGGTTCTCATCGATGTTGAGCTTGGCGAACTTCACCTGCCCCTTGTACTGCGAGGCCAGCGCTTCGATGGAGGGCGCGATGGCGCGGCACGGCGCGCACCACGTCGCCCAGAAATCCACCAGCACGGGCTCCTGGGAGTCCAGGACCTGCTGCTTGAAGTCGCCATCCCCGATGTTCGTCACGTCCGCGCCTGCCATGGTGTCTCCTCGTGCCCTGTCCGGGCACCGCCGTCGCGTGTAGTACGCGTCCGGTGGGCCTGCAAGGATCGGCCGGCCATCAGCCAATCTGGCGGCTCAGATGCGGATGGATGGCGCCTGTTTCAACCATTTCCCCCAAGCGTTCCCCCAGGGGAGGGGTGGCTGGTGTAAGCTGGAAGGCGTGACGAAGCTCTTCCTGCCCCAGACCCAGCTCGAGGAGTGGGCGCTGGCGGACAAAGCAGACCTGCGCGAAGGCCGGCTGGTGGTGATGGCGGAAGGCGGCGTGGCCTTCCCCCTCACGCCCGCGGTCCACTTCGTCCAGCTCGTGTCGGGCGAGGACACCCAGGGGTTGGTGGCCCGGGTGAAGACCGAGGAGCAACTTGCCCGACTGGGTGCCGAGCAGATGGCCGACTCGGTGCTGGTGGGGGACAACGCCTATGAGGTCGTTCCAGGGTATGTAGCGGAGGTCGCCGCCGGCGCGCCCAGGCCAGAGGGCGCGGACAAGAAGCCGGACTCTGAAGCAGACCTTCTGGCTGCCTTCATCCTCAACAAGATGGGCTGATTCGTCCGTCTCCCGTGGTTATGAGCCTGCCCCTATGAGCCACACGCTCGTCTCGCTCGCCTGCCACGCGTATGGCATCGCCGCTATCGTCTACCTGGCCTACCTGGTCCGCCAGTCCGAGGCCCTGGCGACGGCCGGGCGGGTGCTGGTGGGCGGTGGATTGGCGCTGCATGGCGTGGCGCTCTTCGAGCTGCTCGGGGTGCAGAGCGGGCGGCCGGTGGGCCTGGCGCAAGGCTTCTCCGCGCTGGCCTTCCTGCTGCTGGCCATCTTCCTGCTCCTGGACGTGCGCTACCGCCGGCCCGTCATCGGCGCCTTTCTCACGCCGCTGGCGCTGGCCGCGTTGCTGCCCGGCTTGCTGATGCAGGGCGGGCAGGCGCCGCTGCCTCCCGGGGTGCGTCAGCCGCTGTTGCCGCTGCACATCACCCTGGCGCTGCTGGGGCTGGCCGCGTTCGCGGTGGCCGCGGGCGTGGGCGTCATGTACGTGCTCATGGAGCGGCAGGTGAAGGCCAAGCGCTTCGGGTTGCTGTTCTCCCGCCTGCCCTCCCTGGAGTTCCTGGACACGCTGAACCGGCGCCTGGTGGTGTGGGGCTTCCTGGCGCTGTCCATCACGCTCGCCACGGGGGCCTTCTTCGTGGGCACCACGCCGGGCCCCTGGACCGTGGATGGGAAGACGCTGGCCACCCTCGTCGCGTGGGCCGTCTTCGCCGCGCTGCTGGTGGCGCGTTCCGTCGCGGGCTGGCGGGGGCGGCGGGTGGCCTTCCTCACCATGGCGGGGTTCTGCCTGGTCATGGTGTCCTTCCTGTCCTCGTATGACGTGTCGTCGCCCTCGGAGGCGGCCATGAGGATGCCCTGAGTATGGAGCTCATCTGCATTGGCCTGTCCCACCGGACGGCGCCCCTTACCGTCCGCGAGCGACTGGCCTTGCCGGAGTCGCGTCAGGTGGACGTGCTCCAGCGGCTGGCCCAGTCGCCCGTGGAGGCCCTCTGGGTGTCCACCTGCAACCGCGTGGAGGTGTACCTGTTGGCGCCGGACACGGCGATGGCGCGGCAGCGCGCGTTGGCGGAGCTGCAGGTGCTGGGCGGCGTGGAAGCCCTGGAGCACCTCTACGAGCACCAGGGCGAGGCGGCGCTGGTGCACCTGTTCCGCGTGGCGTGCAGCCTGGACTCCATGGTGCTGGGCGAGGCCCAGATTCTGGGCCAGGTGAAGGACGCCTTCGAGCGGGGCCAGGGCGCGGGCGCGGTGCGCGGTGAGTTGATGCGCGCCTGCGCGGCCGCGTTCAGCTGCGCCAAACGCGTGCGCACGGAGACGGCCATTGGCCGCGCGGCCACGTCCATGGCGGCGGCGGCGGTGCAACTGGCCAGCAAGGTGTTCGACGGGCTCGCGGGCAAGACGGTGCTGGTGGTGGGCGCGGGGGAGATGGGCGAGCTGGCGGCGCGCCACCTGAAGCAGGCCGGCGCGTCGAAGCTCTATGTCACCAACCGCACCCTGTCGCGCGCGGAGGCGCTGGCGGCGGAGGTGGGCGGACAGGCGCGGCCCTTCGAGGAGCTGCTCGCTCTGGTGGCCGCGGCGGACGTGGTGGTGTGCAGCACGGCGTCGCCGGTGCCGCTCTTCACGCGGGACAACGTGGGCGCCTTGGGGCGCGGGCGCCGGGGGAGGCCGCTGTTCATGGTGGACCTGGCGGTGCCGCGCGACATCGACCCGGCCGTGGGCACGCTGGACTGGGTGCACGCGTACGACGTGGACGACATCCAGAAGTTCGTCGCGGACAACGCCGCGGCGCGCGCGGAAGAGGCGCAGAAGGCGGGCGTGCTCGTCGCGCAGGAAGTGGCGCGTTTCGTCAAGGAGCGCGCGCTGCGTGAGGGCACGCCGGTGCTGGCGCGACTGCGTCAGCGCGCGGAAGCCATTGCCCGCTCCGAGGTGGAGCGCACGCTGGGCGCCCTGGGCGACGGACTCAACGACAAGCAACGCAAGAGCATCGAGGCCATGGGTCGAGCCATCGTCAACAAGCTGCTGCATGAGCCCACCGCGCGGCTGCGCGCCGTGGGGCCGGAAGGGGAGGGCAACCGCCTGGCGGGGGCCGCCGCCGAGTTGTTCGGGCTGCTGGAGGAGGAGGTTGGCACCGCCGCCGCCGCGCCCTCCGTCATGGCCGCGCCGGTCCAGGTCGCCACGGGGGGCAAGTGATGGCGCCCGTGCGCATCGCCACCCGGCAGAGTCCCCTGGCGCTCTGGCAGGCGCGTCACGTGGGCGCGCTGCTGACCTCGCATCATCCCGGTTTGGAAGTGTCCCTGGTGGAGATGACCACCGAGGGAGACCGCTTCCTGTCCGCTCCGTTGTCCGCGGTGGGCGGCAAGGGCCTGTTCGTGAAGGAAATCGAGCAGGCGCTGCTCGATGGCCGCGCGGACGTCGCCGTGCACAGCCTCAAGGACATGACGTCCGTGTTCCCGGAAGGGCTGATGCTCGCCGCGGTGCCGGAGCGGGAGGACCCGCGCGACGTCTTCTGTGGCCTGGGCGGGCTGACGCTGGACACGCTTCCCCAGGGCGCGCGCGTGGGCACGTCGTCGCTGCGCCGAAGCTGCATCCTGCGCTCGCGCCGGCCGGACGTGGACATCGTCAGCGTGCGCGGCAACGTGCAGACGCGCCTGGCGAGGACGCGGGAGCAGGGGCTCGCGGGGGCGCTGCTGGCCTACGCCGGACTCAAGCGCCTGGGCCTTGAGGACGTCATCACCCAGGTGCTGCCGCCCGAGGTGAGCCTGCCCGCGGTGGGGCAGGGCGTGCTGGCCATCCAGTGCCGCACGGACGATGCGCGCGTGCGCGAGCTGCTAGCGCCGCTGGAGCACGCCACCACGCGCATCGCCGTCACCGCCGAGCGCGCGCTGCTGGCGAAGCTGGAGGGGGGCTGCACCGTGCCCCTGGCCGGGCATGCCACCGTGTCGGGCGACACCGTCTTCCTGCGCGGACTCGTGGGCCGTCCGGATGGCACACACGTGGTGCGGGGCGAGGTGCGCGGCCCCGTGTCGCGGGCCCATGCGCTGGGTGAATCCCTGGCGGATGACCTGCTGTCGCGTGGGGCGGCGGACATCTTGCGTGATTTCGCGCGCCGCTCCGAGGCGCGGGAGTCCTAGACTGGCGCTCGCGTGGAACGGCGACTGGAAGGCAAGAGAGTCTTGGTGACGCGCCCGCGTGAGCGGGCCGAGGAGTTGTGCTTTCTCCTGGAGGATGAGGGCGCTGAAGTGCTGAGCGTGCCCCTTCTGGAACTGCATCCTCCGGAGGACCCACGTCCGCTGGCTTCAGCGGCCGAGCACATCCAGCGCTACACCTGGGTGGTGTTCGCGAGCCCGACCGGCGTGGATGCGCTGATGGAGGCCCTGCGCGAGGCGGGCACCCAGGACCGGATACAGCGGGTGAAGGTGGCCACCGTGGGGCCGCGCACGACGCGCGCCGCGGAGGGCTACGGCCTGGACGTGGTGGCCGAACCTTCCGAGGGCACGGGCGCGGCCCTGCTCAACCTCATCAAGGATGCGCTGCAACCGGGTGACGAAGTCCTGCTTCCCGCCGCCGAGGAAGGCCGGCGTGAGCTGGAAGACGGGCTGCGAGAGCACGGCCTCCTGGTGACGCGGGTGACGGCGTATCGCGCCACGCCCGCGCCCCTGCCACCGGAGTCGTTGGCCTTGCTGGATGCCTCACCGCCGGACGTCGTGCTCTTCGCTTCGCCGCGCACGGCCGAGGCCTTCGTGGAAGAGGCCGGACGCGAGCGCCTGGCCACCGCGCGGGTGGTGGCGATTGGTCCAACGACGGCGTCCGCCCTGGAGCGGCTGGGCGTGCCCGCGGCGGCCGTCGCGGAGCGGCCGACGCCAGAGTCCCTGGTGGATGCCGCCGTGCTCGCGGTGACGAGCACCGTGCACTGACGGTGGCGCGGCGCCGTGCCCGCACGGCCGCATGACGGGCCTGATAGCGGCTCCATGCCTGGCTGGTGGCGCGGAGGGCACCATGGGTGTTTTCCGCTCGGTGCACCGCTGTGTGCCGGAATCCGTCTGGTACGCTTCGGGGTCGCACTCCGGCGGGCGGCCGGGGTGTAAGGAGACGCGCTTGGTACAGCCAGTGAGCGGCGTGGGTGGCACTGCTCCGAAGAGCCGGGATGACTTCACCACGCTGTTCGTGCTGGAGGCGCTCGTTGCCCAGGGGCTGCTGCAACCCCAGCAGGCACAGGAGGTGCTAGCCCGAGAGGGCGCCGCGCGCGCTCGGGTGCTCAAGGCCCATCAGGGGACCACGGGCGGCGGCAAGGAGGCCGCGCGGTACGACGTGTCTCCGGTGGAAATCGTGGCGGCGTTCCAGGTGCCGCTGTCCAACGGCCGAGGCGTGCTGGACGAGGACCGCGTCACGGAGGCCGCCGCGCGCGCCGCCGGCATGACCTACCGGAAGATTGACCCGCTCAAGCTCGACATGGCGCTGGCCACGCGCACGGTGTCCAGGCCCTACGCGCAGAAGCACGTGCTGCTTCCCCTGGAGCGCACCCCGCAGGGCCGGCTGCTGGTGGCGGTGGCCAACCCATTCGACCGGGAACTCTTCGAGAGCTTCCACCGCCTGACGGGGCTGCCCGTGGAGCCCGTCCTCAGCGCGAAGGCGGACATCCTCAAGTCCATCAGCGACATCTACGGCTTCAAGAAGACGCTGGCGCGCGCCGCCGACGACTTCAGCGCCGCCGCTGGAGCCCAGGTCGCCAACTTCGAGCAGCTCGTCTCGCTCAGTGGCACCCAGGAGCTGGAGGCGTCGGACCGGCCCGTGGTGCAGGCGGTGGACTACCTGCTGCGCTACGCGTTCGACAATCGCGCTTCGGACATCCACATCGAACCCAAGCGCACCACCAGCGTGGTGCGTCTGCGCATCGACGGCGTGCTGCATCCGGTGCACACGCTGCCGGCGCCGGTGCATCCACCCATCGTCTCGCGCGTGAAGATGCTGGCGCGCATCGACATCTCCGAGCGCCGCAAGCCGCAGGACGGCCGAATCAAGACGGAGCGCGACGGCCGAGAGGTCGAACTCCGCGTGTCCACGCTGCCCACCGCGTTCGGTGAGAAGGTGGTCATCCGTATCTTCGACCCGGAGACGCTGGTGCAGGACATCGCCCAGCTCGGCTTCGAGCCGGACGAGAAGAGCGCCTTCGAGTCCTGGATTGACCAGCCACACGGGCTCATCCTCGTCACCGGCCCCACCGGTAGTGGCAAGACGACGACGCTCTACTCCGCGCTCAAGGCGCTGGCGGGTCCGGACGTCAACGTCACCACCATCGAAGACCCCATCGAAATGGTGTGGGACGCCTTCAACCAGGTGCAGGTGCAGCCCAAGGTGGGGCTCGACTTCGCCGGAGCGCTGCGCCACATCCTCCGCCAGGACCCGGACGTCATCATGGTGGGCGAGATTCGCGACCCGGAGACGGCGGAGAACGCGATTCAATCCGCGCTCACCGGCCACCTGGTGCTGTCCACGCTGCACACCAACGACGCGCTGGGCGCGGTGGCGCGCATGCGGGATTTGGGCGTGCCGTCCTTCCTCTTGGCGCAGAGCCTTCTGGGCGTCATGGCGCAGCGCCTGCTGCGACGGGTGTGCAGTCATTGCGCGCAGGAGACGACGCTGACGCCGGACGAACTGCTCGCGCTCCAGGCCCCCCTGCCGCTGCTGCCCGGTGGCGTGCGCCTGCTCAAGGGGGCAGGGTGCGTGCGTTGCCGTGGCACCGGCTTCGTGGGCCGCACGGGCGTCTTCGAAATCGTCACCAGCGCGGGCGAGCTGAGAGACCTCATCGCCCGCGAGGCCCCCTATTCGCAGATGGTGGATGCGGCCCGGCGCTCCGGCATGCGGACACTGCGCGAGGCCGCCGTGCGTAAGCTGGCCCAGGGCTTCACCGCCTTCGACGAGGTGGTGCGGATGACGACCGTCTGACGCGCGACGGCCCGGCCTCCCACGAGGAGAGACCGGGCCGCGGAGTCCTTCCGGCTGCCCCGGTGGGGCAGGGCGGTGGACTAGAAGCGCGCCTGGAGCATCGTGTTGAAGCCCAGCGCGTGCGGGCGCTCGAAGCTCGGCTGCGCCACACCCGTCACGTCGTCCCGGAACGTGGTCCGGTTGGTGTCGTACGTGTAGTAGACCTCGCCGACGGCGGCGACGGAGTCGGACAGGTCCCAGCGGAACGTGGCCTTCGCGGAGTAGATGGGCTCCGCCTTGCACGCCGCGCTGCCGCGGCCGCACGTCTCCGGAAGGATGCTGAGCTGATTCACGTCACGCACCACGACGGTGCGCGTGCCGATGAGGTTCGGCGGTGGGTTGTTGCCGCCCAGCACCGGCGTGGGGCTGCGGAACGAGGCCGGCTGCTGCACACCGAGGATGAAACCCGGCGTGAAGTGCAGCTTCGGCAGGTGGTAGTCCGCGCCCACCGCGATGAACATCTCCGGCTTCAGCTCCGTGCCCTCCGGGAAGTCCTGGAACGGCGGGAAGCCCGGCACCTCGAACTGGATGAAGGACAGGCTGCGGTACAGGCCGAGGAGGCTGACGCGGAGCAGGTCGTACTTCGCGCGCGCCTGGAGGGCCACGGCGGTGGCGCCCTGCGGCTTGGTGGCGCCAAAGTCGTTGGGCTTCTCCAGCGTCTGCGACAGGTAGCTGCCTTCCAGCGACACGGTGTACGACAGGCCGCCCGGGTACTGCTCCGGCGCGAAGAAGCGCTGATAGATGTCCGGGTCGTTCTTGTAGAGCCGGAAGTCCACGCTGGTGCCGACGGGCACACCCACGTGGTAGACGACTTGTCCGGACACACCCGCGGCGTTCACCGGCGCTTCCACGCCGAGCGTCGCCAGGCCGGGCACCAGGCCCTTCTGGAAGTAGCCGCCGCCCGCCTCGACGCGCAGCGTCTCCAGGATGTCCCAACCCGCGCCGGCCATGAGGCCGTACTTGGTCTCTTCCTCGCGGATGAGCTCGTTCTGCATGAGCGCCGTCTTGCCGCCGACGTACGCGTACCAATTGTCGCGGGTGATCTGCAGCTTGCCGCCGGGCACGCCGTTGGTGGCGGCGCGGGTGGTGAACACGCCGCTGCCACCCCAGGAGATGCGGTACGCATAGCCCAGACGGAAACGGTCCGCGGACACCGGGAAGCCGACGAGCGAGATGCCTTCCTTCTCGCTCCAGCCCGGCGGCTGATAGTTGAGGCGGATGTAGCTGGAGTTGTCGCGGATGTCGACGCCACCCGACGGCCGCTCGAGCACCAGCAGCGTCAGCGCCGCTTCGGTCGTCAAACCCTCGAAGAAGGCCGGTGCTCGCTTGTAGAGCACCACGTTCGACAGGGACTCGAAGCCGGAGAACCGGGTGTTGAAGTTGTCGTAGAACTGCGTGTTCTGGTTGCCGGCGCCGAACCGCGCATTGGGGCTGTTCGGCGTCGTTTCACCAGAGCCTGCGAGCACGTTGTCGTCCGCGAAGACGAACGACAGACGGGTGTCCACGAAGTCACTGGCCCACGCGGGCGCACTCAGGGAAATCAGGCCGGTCAGGGCCAGCTTCTGCAGCGTTTTCAATGTCCCTCTCCACGGAGCGGTCCAGTGGACCGCTCCTCCCTGCTTCCCGTCACCGGGTCGCGAGAATCATCAGAAGACTACGGATTGACGCAAGGCCGGATCGGCTTCGGGCACTCCATGCCCTGGCCGGGGTAGCAGCAGATGTCGTCCAGGTCGCGAGGCAGCACGTTCCACCGCGGGCGGGCGGCGCTCACCTGCCGCAGGTGGCCCACGACGTCGAAGCTGGCCGCATGCAGATTGCGGCACTGCTGGGCCGCCTCGGCGTTCGGGTCATCCTCGCTGCAGTCGGGCGCCAGGTCCGGCACCGCGTCCTTCGTGACCAGGTTGATGCGCGTGCGCGCGTCCGCCGCCACCTTGCAGGTGAGGGTGCCGTCCTCGCGGTTCTGGACGGAGGCGTACACGACGCCCTCGCCCGAGGCCATGGTGTGCTGCAGCGGAGTCTGGGCCGCCAGCGCCACCGGCGTGCCGTTGGCGCCGAAGCGCACGTTGGCCGGCTTGTCGCACGACACGTTGACGCGCTGATCCCTGCTGAACGTGTCCGACTGGGCCCAGTTGACGACGGTGGGGTCCGCGTTGACGGAGGCGGTGAAGGTCTGGATGCGCCCGGGGACGGACTCGTCCAGGCCCGCCGCGGCGGCGCCGGTGGGGTTCATCTCCACGACGAACTGGCCGAAGCCGTTGTACGTGTTGCGCTCGGCGCAGTGGACGCCGGCGAACTGGCCAATGCCCATGGTGCAGTCGATGTTGCACTGCCGCTCGGCGATGTCCGGATCATTCGGGTTGTCCGTGCCGCAGCTTCCCCACGTCCCCGCGCGGGTATTGGGACAGAAGAAGGGGACGCTGCCGTTGCCGTTGGCGTCACAGTTGTGGAAGACGCGCGGGAACTTCACCCGGCTGAGCTTCACCAGTGACGACTCCAGGCTCTCCATCTTGTAGTTGCCGTAGCTGTAACCACACAGCGGGTCCGTCATGTAGAGCGAGCCGCTGTAGCCGCACAGTCGGCCGTTGATCTCCACCGGCGGCGACAACTTCAGATACTTGTCCCACTCCGTCTGGGGCAGCAGCCGGACGCGCTCGCGCACCGTCCAGGCGGGGAAGGTGAGCTGCGTGGTGGCGGTGAACTCCTGCACGGAGCCGGACACCGACCACAGCAGGTCGCCCGGGTCGAGCCCTTCGGGGAAGGAGTAGTTGTAGACGTAGAGCGAGTTGAAGCGGCCGGGGTAGTTGCCGTCCGGTTCACCCGTCTGGATGTTGGCGCCCGGGACGCTGTTCTCGCCCACGCGGCAGGCCGTCATGTCCGTGACGAAGAAGCCGCCCGGGTCCGTGCCCGTCACCAGCAGCGTCACCGGCTGCTTGTCGTTCGGGTCACCCTCGGGGCAGTTCTGCAGCAGCGGTGAGCCGGCCTCCGGGTTGCGCCCGATGCGCATGTACGTCCCGGCGTACGCGGTGAGCTGATCGCTGTTCTGCGGAACCTGGACCGTGGCGATGGTCGGCTCCTCGAACTTCATCATCCGCGACAGGCCGGTGGAGTTGGTGCGGGTCGCCGGCTCCTGAGGCAGCTCGCCGGGAACGACCTGTCCGTCGGCGTAGTCCACCTGCGGCGGTTCATCCTGCACCCAGACGTGGGCGTCGCCGTAGAGCTGGCCGGCGCGCACCGTGCCGGTGCCCCGGCCGTTGGTGAGCTGGGTCCAGCGGTAGCGGTACTCGCCCATCAGGTTGCCCGGCACCGTGCGGAAGGACACCGGCCCGTTGAACGACTCCATGGGCTGGCCCTTCGCGTCCAGGGCGAGGATTTCCACGTCGAAGTCCACCGGCGTTCGGGGCAGGGCCAGCCGGCAGTCCGCCGTGCCGCGAACCTCCAGCGGCACCTGGTTCTGGCCGCCGTGCGCGGTGGCGCACTCATTCACCACCGGCAGCGGGGTACGCGTGCCGCCGGTGTAGATGCCCGTGAGGTTGACCCGGAACGAGGCGACGCCATCAGGCTGAGGCGTTTCCTGGGTGTAACAGCCGGCCGCCGCCAGGGCCGACAGGAAGAGCAGGCGCTTCATTTACTTCACCCTCCGGCCGATACGGGAATCCTCAACCGCGTCCGCGATGGACACGGAGGTGGGGTTCTCACAGAAGTTCCGCAGCTGGTTCGTCACCGTGCCGCAGATGGGGTTGTTGCCCGCCAGCACATCCCGGCAGCTGCAGCGGCCTGTGTACGGACCCTCCGGCACGTCGCACTGGCTCTGGATGTCCTCGGCCGTCAGGCCCGGCACGCCGCAGCGCTCCGCGGCGTCCGAGGGGAGCGCCAGCAGATCCTTGCAGTCGCAGCTGCCCACCTGCTTGTCCAGCGCGGCCTTGAAGTCGGCGGCGGCGCGGCAGGAGCCCACCACCTGTTCGTTCACCGTCCAGCGGCCGTTGATGAGGTTGCCGCAGTAGTGGCCCGACTTGGACGTCTGGCGGCCCGCGAGGATGTCCTCGCAGGTGCAGAAGCCCTGCATGTAGCCGATGAGCGAGTCGCGCAGCGAGATGCCCGTCTCGATGCGGGTGGTGTTGCGCTTGAGGACGTTGAAGCCCGAGCCACCCTTGGCGATGTAGTCGTTGACGGCGATCTTGTACGTGCCGGTGATGTCCAGCGGCTTGCCGTTGATCTGGATGTCGGTGCCCGGGTGCGCGTAGCAGCGGCCCACGCTGGAGTCGTTGCTCTGGTCCACCAGGCACTGCCACGGCGCATGACCCTGGCGGTCCTGGTTGGGGCAGTCCGTGCCGTTGAGCGCCGGGTTGCAGGCGGTCTGCAGGTCGTTCACCTGCACCTGGGCGCAGTCCATGGTGAAGCGGGCGCCGGAGATCTGCGCCTGGCTGACGCAGCCGCGCTCCGCGGAGCGCTCGGTGACGAAGTCGAACATCTCCTGCATCTCCTTGCCGGAGAGGTACATGATGTTGATGGTGTTCTCGAACGGGAACACGTTGAACATCGACTCCTGGCTCACCACGCCCGCGTAGAGGTTGTCGCGGATGCCCAGTGAGTTGGTGAGCGCCATCTCCGCCTCGACGCGGCGGCGCTTGCGCATGGAGTCCGCGGCGATGTTGCCCAGCGGCGAGTCACCACCCGTGGAGTTGTTGCGGCGCTGCACGTCGCGCGGCGCGTAGGAGAAGATGGACGTCAGCTGGAAGTTGAAGTCCATGCCCAGGATGTACGGCTGGAGCAGATGCGTGGTCATCCGGTCCTCCTGGTTCGTGCACGCCTGGATGGCCTGACGGACGCGCTCGTCGCGGAGGAACTGGCCCTCCGCCCAGAACACGTTGCCATCGTGACGGAAGCGACGCATGGCGTCGTCGCACCACAGGGCGTCCATGGGGAACACGCGGAAGTCCTGGCTGATGATTTCGCCGCCCTCACCGGCGCCGAGCACCTCGGGCATCTTCACCACCAGCTCCAGCCGGCCCACGTACTTGGCGAACGCGCCAGAGTGCGCGAGCACCACCTTGCGGCCCGCGGGGTCGGTGAGCAGCTGCGGCGGGTTGAGCACGACGTGCAGGTGACCACCCATCACCGCGTCCACGCCCACCACGCCGGGGATGCGCACGCGCACCACGGACTTGTCGTCCCCTTCGGGGCCGAACCACTCCAGCACCTGCCAGGGCTCCTTCTGGCGCTGCACGTAGGCCTTGGCGCGGGAGTACTCGTAATAGGCGTCGTAGCCCTGGATGACGTCCTGGTCCTCATGGAGGCCCAGGTGGCTGACCAGCACGATGAGGTCGGTGACGGGGCGCAGCAGGTCCACGTAGGCGCGCGCCACCTCGTTCTGCTCCAGCGGCGTCACCTGGAGGCTGTTGCCACCTTCGACGATGGAGTTGAGCGAGGAGATGTTGGCCATGCCGATGATGGCCACCCGGAGGCCCTTCACGTTGCGGATGGTGTACGGCTCCACTTCCAGGGCTGTCTGGTGGTTGCCGTTCGCCCGCCAGTCGTCCCAGAAGTAGTTGGCCGCCAGCAGCGGGAACATCGCGTGCTGCTGCGCCATCTGGGTGAAGTTGAGGAGGCCCGCGTCGAACTCGTGGTTGCCCACGACGGCCGCGTCGAGCCGCGCCTCGGAGAGGAACTTGAACTCCACCTCACCGGTGTTGAGGTTGAAGATGGGCGCGCCCTGGAAGCAGTCGCCCGAGTCCACGTGCAGCACACGCTCGCCCTGGGAGCGCTCGCGCTTGAGCAGCGCCCCCATGCGCGTGGCGCCGCCGAAGGGGCCCGCTTCCGGGATGGTCCCCAGGTCCACGTCCGTCTTCAACGGCGTGAAGTCATAGGGGATGAGGCGCGAATGAATGTCCGAGGTATGAAGGAGCGTCAGACGCACCTCCTGCCCCTCGAGGTTGTAGTCCTGGCCTTCCAACACCGGCATGCACGAAGCAGATGCCAGGGCGCAGCAGAGGCCGAGCAGGAGGCGACGCATCAAGAGAATTCCGTGTTTCAGAGGGGAGACAGCGGTAAAGCGGGCGCAAGGTACGGGATCAAGCTTTGTCGGGCAAGCAACGCCACCATGGCGGGCCAGGTTCCTGCCATCGGCGTTCCTACTCCACAGGAGAGCAGGCGGACATGCGGCAGCGTCATTCCAGTGTGACTGACATCGAGATCATCGAGGATTTCTCGTCTACCGCGAGGTGCGACGAGGGCTTCCTCAGGGTTCGGCGGCTGCGCTGCCGCAACCGGCGCGCGGACGGTTCTTCCTCTCCCGTATACCGAGTGGACGTGGTGGACCGGCCCCGGTTGGACGCGGTGGCGGTGCTCGTCTATCGCCGCGGTGCGTCAGGCCTGGAGGTCCTGACGCGGATGAACCTCCGGCCCGCGGCGTATTTCCGGAAGGACAACCGGGGCGCGATGACCGTTCCAGACCCTGCGTCTGGCTACTTGCGCGTGGAAGAAATTGTCGCGGGACTGCTGGAGCCGGAGGACAAGGGCGAGGAAGGCCTGCGTCGCCGCGCCGCGGCAGAGGTGCATGAGGAGGCCGGGTTCAACGTGAATCCGGAGGACATCCGGCTGTTGGGCGGCGCCTTCTTCCTGGCGCCGGGCATCCTGTCCGAAAAGGTGTTTCCCGCCGCGGTGGACGTCACCGAGCTGTCACCCGAGGAGCCCGAAGGGGATGGTTCGCCCCTAGAGGAGGGCACGCAGCTGCACTGGCGTCCCATCCAGGACGTGTTGGACGCGTGCCGGCGCGGTGACATCCCGGATGCGAAGACGGAAGTCGCCTTGACGCGGCTGCTCGCCCTTCAGCCCTGAAGGGCGTGCATTGGTTTCGCGCGGCCGCGTGCCGGGGTAGGGTGCGCGGCGTTCCGCAATCCACCGCAGAGGTCGCTGCATGTCGTCGCTGCCCCCCTGGCTGGCCCAGTTCCTGCCCATCCTCATCCTCCTGGGGGCCATCGGCCTCGTCCTCGCGCGCCTGCCCAAGGTGGAGCTGGGGCACACGGAGGCATTCAAGCGCCGCCGGTTCTTCAACTGGTTCCCGTTGGGCATGACGTACGCGTTCCTCTACATGGGGCGCTACAACCTCAACGTGGCCACCAGCGCCATGGGGGACCGCACCTCCAACGCGGACTTCGGCACCATCTTCGCGTGGGGCACCGCCGTCTACGGCGTGGCCTTCCTCCTCAACGGCCCGCTGACGGACAAGTTGGGTGGCCGGAAGACCATCCTGATGTCGGCCGCGGGTTCGGCGGTGGCGAACGTGGCCATGGGCGGCGTGGTGTACGCGGTGCTGACGCACAACTGGGCGCCGCCGGGCGGCCTGGTGGCGACGCTGTCGTTCCTCTACGCCGTCAACATGTACTTCCAGAGCTTCGGCGCGGTCTCCATCGTCAAGGTGAACGCGGCCTGGTTCCACGTGCGCGAGCGCGGCCTGCTGGGCGGCGTGTTCGGCATCCTCATCTCGCTGGGCATCTACTTCGCCTACGACTGGAGCCGGCTCATCGTGAAGGCCGCGCCCACCTACTGGGCGTTCTTCGTGCCCGCGGCCATCCTCGCCGTGTTCCTGGTGGTGGACTACTTCGTCATCCGCGACACGCCCAGCCATGCGGGCCATCCGGACTTCGACACCGCGGACGCGTCCTCCGGAGAGACCGGGCCTCAGTTGGGGGTGGCGGGCGTGCTGAAGCGCATGCTGACCAACCGCGCCATCATCATCATCCTCTTCATCGAGTTCTGCAGCGGCTTCATGCGCAACGCCATCATGCAGTGGTACCCCAAGTTCGCGAAGGCGACGGGACTCGGCGAGTCCTTCGTCGCGGCCAACTGGGGTATGCTGCTGTGCGTGGCGGGCATCACCGGCGGCATGTTCGCCGGCGTCATCAGCGACCGCGTCTTCGACTCACGCCGCGGCCCCGTGTCCGCCGTGCTCTACGCCGGCATGTCGGTGGGCGCCGTCATCTCCGTGTTCGTCCTGGAGAGCGTGGCCCTGGGCTGGACGGTCATCTTCATGTCCCTGTGTGTCATTGGCGTGCATGGCATGCTGTCCGGCACGGCCAGCATGGACTTCGGCGGGAAGAAGAACGCCGGCCTCGCGGTTGGCATCATCGACGGCGCCGTGTACGCGGGCACCGCGCTGCAGTCCATCCTGCTGGGTTCCATCCTGCCGATGGGTGACGAGGCGAAGACCGCCGCCAACTGGGGCAACTGGCCCTACGCCATGCTGCCGCTGTCCTTCCTCGGGCTGCTGCTGGCCACCCAGGTGTGGAACGCCCGGCCCCAGCCGAAGTCCACGCCCGTGCCGGCCACCCTGCCGGTGCCCCCGGCGGCGCCAGCGAATCGGACCGGTACTGGCGGGTGATATCCGTGTGGCCCCAACGATGTGTGACGTTGGGGTCACTCCCGCGTGACAGGGATGTAGCGTAGACTCCCGGTGTGTCCCAGTCACCCGCACCCCTGCAGAGCCGCTTCGAGGTCCACGACCGGAAGCAGTTTGAAATCAAGCTCGAGTATCAGCCCTCCGGGGCGGATGAGACGCGCTACCTCGTGGAGGCGTATCTCTTCCTGCCGGGGAGCCTGAACATCGACGCGGAGACGTACCCGCGGGCGGACTTCTACGCGGACATCCACAACTACGTGCGCTTCAAGACGCCGGTGATGGCGGTGAACGAACTGCTGGGCTCGGACACCTCGCCGCTGGTGCGCCTGGAGGCGTGGCTGCGCACGGGGATGGGGTCCGAGAAGGACGTCGTGTACCAGGCCAAGCTCCTGTCCTGCGTGCTTCGCGGTGCGCTGCGCCGCTTCGCCACCGGGGTGGAGTCGCGGTGCGAGGGCCCCGCGGCGCTGCCGACGGACGCGTGCGCGGTGCTGGAGTCCGAGGTCCTGGCCATGCAGGCCGGTGTGACGCAGGTGCTGGCGCGCTTCCGCGTGTGGCTGCGCGCGGTGGGGGAGTTGCACCTGCAGGAGCGCTCGCGGGCGTCGCTGCGGCTGGTGGACGAATACGTCAGCCTGCTGGTGGAGGGCGGCTTCCGGCGCGCGGTGGCGGACATGAAGTCGCTGCCTCGCGGCGAGCCGTGGCATGGGCTGCGCAAGGGGCTGATGGAGGCGGTGCTGCGGGAGGAGGCGTACCGCAAGGAGCACCGGCTGCGCAGCGTGCTCAGCCCCACGGGGGACAACGAGGAGTACATCCTCCGGTTGGGCTTCCTGAAGAAGTTCTGCATGAACGTGCTGTTCCTGTCGTCGAAGCGGCGGCAGAAGCGGCAGGGCTGGGAGGAGATGCTCTTCGCGCTGGCCGCGGGCGTGGCGATGACGGTCGCCACCGCGGTGGCCTTCTGGGCGCAGGAGCGCTACGCGCAGGCCAGCCTCAACTTCTTCCTCATCCTCGTGGTGGGGTACATGGTGAAGGACCGCATCAAGGAAGGCCTGCGCCGGATGCTCAGCCGGGCGGCGGCCATGCACCTGGCGGACCGGACCACGAACCTGGTGGACCCCGTCACCGGGCGCGTCATTGGCGCGTGCGAGGAGCGGGTGGACTACGGGCCCTCATTGAAGGTGCCGGACACGGTGTCGGCGCTGCGTCAGCGCGACGACTTCCTCACCGCGACGCAGGGTGAGCTGTCGGAGACGGTCATCCGCTACCAGAAGCAGATTGTCCTGGATGCTCGGCACCTGCCGCGCACGCAGCGGGGCCTGACGGGCGTGACGGACATCCTCCGCCTCAACGTGGAGCGCTTCCTTCGCGACATGGACGAACCGGAGCTGGCGCTGGAGTACGTGGACCTGGCGGACCTGTCCGTGGGCCACATCCGCGGGACCAAGCGCTACCCGGTGGACATGGTGTTCCGCTTCACGGTGGTGGAGGAGGAGACGGACCGCCGTCAGGACTCCGTCCAGTTCGTGCGGCTGGTGCTGGACCGCAACGGCATCCAGCGCATGCAGCGCTTCACGGACCCTGGTCCCGGAACGCCCCCCAACCGTTCCGGGTGGAAGTCCGCGGCCTGAGGCGGGGCCGACGCTCCAGGCGGGGAGGGGGGCGCATGACGCCCGCGGAGGAGGATTCGGCGGCACCCTGGCGCGCGCGCGGGTAATCTCCCCGGCGCACATGGCTTACGACGACTTCAAGAAGCGTATCCGCGACGACTGGCGTGACACCCTGCGTTCCATCCTGGAGCGCGCCCGCTCCCTGGGCTCCTCCGCCGTGCTGGCGTTCGACCTGGACTCCACCCTCTTCGACAACCGGCCCCGGCAGGCCCGCATCCTCCGGGAATATGGCGTCGCCAGCTCGCTGGCCGTGCTGGCCGCCTGCGAGCCGCGCCACTGGGTGACGGGCTGGGACATGAAGGAGGCCATGCGCGCCTGCGGCCTGGAGGACGCCCTGGTGGAGTCCCACTTCGCCGAAGCCCGCCGCTTCTGGGCCGAGCGCTTCTTCACCAGCGACTACTGCGTGGACGACGAGGCCATCGACGGCGCGGCCAGCTTCACCCACGAGGTGGCGGCCACCGGCGCGAGGCTCGTCTACGTCACCGGCCGCCATGAGGCCATGCGGGAAGGCTCCGTCTCCTGCATGCGCCGTCACGGCCTGGTGCTGCCAGATGACGACCGGGTGCTCCTCGTGATGAAGCCCACGCTGGCCGAGGACGACGACGCCTTCAAGCGGGAGGCGCACGCACGGCTGGGCCGCCTGGGGAGCGTGGTGGCTGCTTTCGACAATGAGCCCACGCACGCGAACGACTACCGGCGGAAGTTTCCAGAGGCCACCGTCATCCATCTGGCCACGGACCATTCGGGCCGGCCGGTGGAGTTGCTGGATGGCGTCATTTCCGTCCCGCACTTCGCGCTGGGTTCCTGACGCACCGCGCCTGAAACAGACCAGGCGTGGACGGGGTTTGAAAGGCTTTGAAGTCCCCCTGCCGCGCGGCTATTGAGTCGCTCGGCGTTTGCCGCCCCGGGAGTTCCGTGGGCGGCCAGCATGGAGGCATTCCGCAGTGGCCAGCCCGTACTCGAAAGAACTGCTGTTGGACATGTACCGGAAGATGTACCTCATCCGTCGCTTCGAGGAGCGCGCGGGTCAGCAGTACACGCTGGGGAAGATTGCCGGTTTCTGCCACCTCTACATCGGCCAGGAGGCCGTGGCGGTGGGACCGGTGGAAGCCCTGCGTCCGGATGACTACATGCTCAGTGCGTACCGTGACCACGGCCAGCCGCTGGCCCGTGGCAGCGACGCGGGCATGGTCATGGCCGAGCTGATGGGCCGGGGCACCGGCTACAGCAAGGGCAAGGGCGGCTCGATGCACATCTTCGACATCGAGCATCACTTCTATGGCGGCTACGGCATCGTCGGCGGCCAGATTCCCCTGGCGGCGGGCATGGCCTTCGCCAGCCGTTATCGCAACGAGGACCGCGTCACCGTCTGCTACTTCGGCGACGCGGCGGCCAGCCAGGGCGCCCTCCACGAGACGTTCAACATGGCGTCCAAGTGGAAGCTCCCGGTCATCTACATCTGCGAGAACAACCGTTACGGGATGGGCACGGCCATTTCCCGCATAGCGGCGGTGCCGGAGATCTACAAGCGCGCCAGCGCCTACGACATGCGCGGCGAGCCGGTGGATGGCATGGACGTGCTGGCCATGTATGAGGCCGTCAAGGACGCCGCCGAGTACTGCCGCGCCGGCAAGGGCCCCGTGCTGCTGGAGGCCAACACGTACCGCTTCCGCGGTCACTCCATGGCCGACCCCGCCACCTACCGCACCAAGCATGAGGTGGAGGAGGAGCGCAAGGGCGACCCGATTCCGAAGCTGCGCGCCTACATCAAGAAGCAGGGGCTGGCCCAGGACGACGTCTTCGAGACCATCGAAGAGGAGGTCAATGCGCTGGTGGACCAGGCGGTGAAGTTCGCCGACGAGTCGCCCGAGCCCAGCCTGGACGAGCTGTGGCGCGACACCATCGTGGAGGAGGGCGAGGAGGACGTGCGCCCCCGCGAGCGCGTGTTGGGTCAGAAGGTGACCTGGCCGAAGTATCCCAGTGGGCAGGAGCTGAAGGTGACGTGGGACCTGGAGCCGCGCGAGCAGGCCGAGGCGGCCGACAAGAAGGCGGGCCTCATCCGCTAGGCGCGCGCTGACCTGTCTACCAACCCTTTTTCGAATTCGTGTCGGAGCCGACGATGCCCGAGTTGATGTACCGCGAGGCGCTGAACCAGGCGCTCGCCGAGGAAATGGAGCGCGACGCCAACGTCTATCTGATTGGCGAGGAAGTGGGCCGTTACAACGGCGCCTTCAAGGTGTCGCAGGGACTGCTGGACAAGTTCGGGAGCGCGCGCATCATCGACGCGCCCATCGCCGAGCTGGGCTTCACCGGCCTGAGCGTGGGCGCGGCCATGGTGGGCTTGCGCCCCGTGGTGGAGATGATGACCTGGAACTTCGCGATTCTCGCGATGGACCAGATCGTCAACAACGCCGCCAAGCTGCGGCACATGTCCGGTGGCCAGCTGCGCTGCCCCATCGTGTTCCGCGGTCCGGGGGGCGCCGGCGGCCGGCTGTCCAGCCAGCACAGCCAGGCGTTGGAGGCCAACTACGCGCACTTCCCGGGCCTGAAGGTGATTGCGCCCGCCACGCCCGCGGACGCCAAGGGCATGCTCAAGGCGGCCATCCGGGACGAGAACCCGGTGCTCATGTTCGAGGGCGAGCGGCTCTACGCCATCAAGGGGCACGTGCCGGAAGGCGAGCACGTCGTGCCGCTCGGCAAGGCGGACGTGAAGCGCGAGGGCACGGACGTCACCATCATCACCTGGAGCCGCATGTATTACTTCTGCATGCAGGCGGCCGAGGAGTTGGCGAAGGAGGGCATCAGCGTGGAGGTCCTGGACCTGCGCACGCTGCGGCCCCTGGATGAGGAGGCCATCCTGGCGAGCGTGCGCAAGACGAACCGCGCCGTCATCGTGGAGGAGGGCTGGGGGCTCGCCGGCGTGGGCGCGTCCGTGGTGGACATCATCCAGTCCAAGGCGTTCGACGACCTGGACGCGCCGGTGGAGCGCGTCACGGGCCTGGACGTCAACATGTCCTATGCAGCGAACCTGGAGAACGCGACCCAGCCGGACGCACCGAAGATCATCGCCGCGGTGAAGAAGGTGCTGTACCGCGAGGGAGCCTGAACGCGCATGGCCATTCCCATCCAGATGCCGAGCCTGTCCCCGACAATGACGGAGGGGAAGATCGTCAAGTGGCTCAAGAAGCAAGGGGACAAGGTGTCCTCCGGCGATGCCGTGGCCGAGGTGGAGACGGACAAGTCCAACCTCGAAATCGAGGCCTACGACGACGGGTACCTGCTGCAGGTGCTCGTCGGCGAGGGCGAGATGGCCAAGGTGGGCGCGCCCATCGCCTATATCGGTGCGAAGGGTGAAAAGGTGGACGCCGGCAAGCAGGCCGCGCCCGCCGCGACGCCTCCCGAGCAGAAGCCCCAGCCGGCGCCCGAGGCCCCCGCGCCGCGGGCCGCCGAGAAGCCCGCGTCGTCGGGCGGCGGCGACAACCGCATCGCCATCCAGATGCCGAGCCTGTCCCCGACGATGACGGAGGGGAAGATCGTCAAGTGGCTCAAGAAGCAGGGGGACAAGGTGTCCTCCGGCGACGCCGTGGCCGAGGTGGAGACGGACAAGTCCAACCTCGAAATCGAGGCCTACGACGACGGCACCCTGGCGGAGATCGTCGTCGGTGAGAACCAGATGGCGAAGGTGGGGTCGCCCATCGCGTACCTCACCGCGAAGGGCGCCAAGGCGGCTCCGGCGGCGAAGCCCGCGGCGCCTGCTCCGGCTCCCGAGAAGCCGGCGGCTCCGAAGTCCGCGCCTGCTCCGGCGGCGAAGCCCGCGGCGGCTCCGGCCCAGGCGGGTGGCCGGCGTGTCCGCGCCAGCCCCGTGGCGAAGAAGATCGCGCGCGAGAAGGGGCTGGACCTCACCCAGGTGAGTGGCTCCGGTCCGTCTGGCCGCGTGGTGAAGCGCGACATCGAGGAGGCGCTCGCGCGAGGACCTGCGGCGGCTCCTGCCGCGAAGAAGGCCCCGGCCGCGCAGCCCGCTCCGGGCGTGCGTCCCGAGCCGACCGTGGTCCCCCTCTCGTCCATGCGCAAGGTCATCGCGCAGCGGATGACGGAGGTGAAGCCCGGCGTTCCTCACTTCTACCTCACCATCGAGGTGGACATGGAGGCGGCGTCGAAGGTGCGCGAAGAGGCGAAGGCGATGGACCTCAAGGTCTCCGTCAACGACCTCATCGTGAAGGCCGTGGCCATGGCGGTGCGCCGCTACCCGAAGATCAACGTCTCGCTGCAGGGCGACAAGGTCGTCCAGTTCCACAGTGTGGACGTGGGCATCGCGGTGGCGCTGGAGGAAGGCCTCATCACGCCCATCCTCCGGGATGCGGACCAGAAGGGCCTGCAGGCCATCGCGTCAGGCGTGCGTGAGCTGGCGGAGCGCGCTCGCAAGCGTGCCCTCAAGCCGGAGGAGTACACCGGCGGCTCCATCACCGTCAGCAACCTGGGCATGTACGGCATCGACCAGTTCGTCGCCGTCATCAACCCGCCGCAGGCCTCCATCCTCGCGGTGGGTGCCGTCTCCGAGAAGGCGGTGGTGCGCGATGGTCAGCTGGCGGTCCGGAAGATGATGACGGCGACGCTGTCGTGCGACCACCGCGTCATCGACGGTGCCATTGGCGCCGAGTTCCTGCGCGAGCTGCGCGGGCTGCTCGAGCACCCCACACGGCTGCTGTTCTAGGCCGTCCGGTTGCCCCGCTCCGCGTGCCCGTCCTGGGGCGCGCGAGGGCGGGGCAGGGCCCGGATGGCCCCTTGTTACTTGCGCGTCGGCTCCTTGCGGCCGTGCGCCTCCTGCTCCAGCTTGCGCTGAGTCTCCGTCACGCTTGCCTGGCGCTCGCGTGACGTTCCGGTCGGCAGCTCGTTCTCCTCATCGTCCGAGCGACCGCGGATGCCGGGCCAGGGCTCTGGGCGCGTGCCCTCCACATGCTCGATGCGCTCCGCATAACCGTTATCTCCGGCTGCGTTGTGCTTCGTCTCCTCGGATTTACCCTTGCTGTCCGCCATGGTGTGTCCTCCCAAGCAGGTGCCATCCGGCACACTTCGTGGCGGTAACGGTGGGACGTGTGCCGCGTGCTGACCACCCACAAGCGGGTTGCATGGCTTGTCCCCCTGCCTGCCCCACGAGCGCGAAAAAAGGTCGGCGGCCGTGGGCGTTCGCTGCTTAACTTGCTTCCAATGAACGACGACATGACACGCGAACGGCTTGCCCAGGGTGTGTCGGAGTTGGAGTCGCGCGTAGGCCCGCCGCTGCCGCTGGCGGAATCGCTGCACAAGGCGCTCGACGGCGCCGTCTTCCCGCTGTCCGCGCGGCAGTTGACCTGGGTGGCCCGTGAGAACGAGGCCCCGTCCCTGGTGCTCTCGCTCCTGGGTTCACTTCCCCGGGTCAGCTTCGGCTCCGTGGACGCGGTGGCCCGGGCGCTGGAAGGCGACCTGGAGGCCACGGGTCCGCAACAGTTGGCTTCTTCGCGCTGACACGACCCAGGACGGACAGGGCCTCGCTGGGCGGTGCGACGCGTCAGGCGCTCGCCCTATCCTGGTGGTGCGCGCGGTACCCAGCAGATCGCGAAGGGGTTGAGGCGCTATCCTAGGCCTTACCAGCCTGGCCCCCTTCATGGGACGCTGGCCTGGAGGAGCGCCATGAACCCGTCTGAACTCCCCGCGGTCCTCTACGTCGACGATGACGCGCTGAACCTCCGGGTCTTCGACGCGAACTTCGGGCAGCGCTTCCGCATCTTCCGCAGCTCCTCGCCCAGCGAGGCGTTGGCGCTCCTGGAGCAGCGCAGGGGCGAGATTGGCGTCATCCTCTCCGACCAGCGGATGCCCGGCATGACGGGCGTGGAGCTGCTGGAGCGGGCGCGCACGATTGCGCCGGACGCCAAGCGCATGCTCGTCACGGCCTACGCGGACATGCAGGCCGTCATCGACGCCGTCAACCGCGGCCAGGTGACGCGCTACTTCGTCAAGCCGTGGGACCGGACGGAGCTCCAGGCCGCGCTCGATGACGCGCTCAAGATTGCCCGACTGGAGCTGCGCATCCGCGAGGTGGAAGGGCGCATGATGAAGTCTGAGCGTCTGGCCACCCTGGGACAGGTGACGGCGGGTATCGCGCACGAGCTGATGGGGCCGGTGGGCTACCTGTCGCAGAACGTGGCGTCGCTGCAGCGCGACCTGGGCAGCGTCATCCAGTACGTGTCGCGGCACCTGCAGACGGACCCCGACCCCTCCGTGGCGGAGACGGTGGAGGACCTGCCCGCCCTCATCAAGGACCTCGCGGACGGCGCCGAGCACCTGCGGCAGGTGGCACTGGGGCTGCGAGCCCAGGCCCGCGGTGAGGACCTGGAGGCCACGGCGGACGTCGCGGAAGTGGTGTCCTTCGCAGTGAAGCTGGCGCGCGCCGAGGTGCGGGAGCGGGCGCGGCTGACGAGCAACGGCGAGCCCGTGCGCGTCACCTTCGGCCCGGTGAAGCTGTGCCAAGTGCTGCTCAACCTCATCGTCAACGCGGCGCAGGCCATGGGCACCACGGGACGTCCCGGGCGCATCGAGGTCCGGTGGACACTGCGTCCCGACGACGTGGTGCTCACGGTGGCGGACAACGGCTGCGGCATTCCCATGGAGCTGCAGGAGCGCGTCTTCCAGCCCATGTTCACCACCAAGCCCGTGGGCGTGGGAACCGGACTGGGCCTGTCCATCTGCCGGGAACTCGTCACGCAGTTCGGCGGCAGCCTCCGGTTGTCCTCCACGCAAGGGGAGGGCACCGAAATCGAAATCACCCTCCGGCGAGCCCCGCTCCCCTGAGTCCGAAGGCGTTGCTGAGCATGCGCCATACGCGGTGAAGCGTCTGCGTCTCGGAGGCGCGGATGTCCTCCACCAGCACCGCGCGGCGCAGCGGGCCCTCCGCGTCGGTTGGCGCGTACTCCACCACCAGTGCGTAACGGGGACCGGGGCGCTCCACCATGTGGACGGCCCGCACCGCGTCGAAGGGCACCACCGCCGCGCGGGTGGCGCCCGGTGACCAGGCCAGTTGCTCCAATCGGAGGGATTCGGAGCGGAAGTGCAGGACGAAGCGCCGGCGGCCCAGCCGGGACTCCCATTTGAGGGCCAGACCCACCAGGGCCGCCGCGAGCAATCCCAGGGCGAAGGCCGCCGTCGCGCCTTCCCGGACGCCCACCAGGATGGCGGCGCCCACCGCACACCCCAGTCCTACGCCGACGAACAGCCCGGGCAGGACACGCCGCTCCCAGGGCGGCGGCAGGGATTCGCCCACCAGCCGGCCGCCGTCATAACGCAGCCGCACGTCGCCCAGCCGCCCGGGTACCCGGTTGTCCTGCAATGCGTCCTGAAAGCTCGCCACGCCTCCAGCATAGCGGGCCTCAAATGCGGGCTTCGTAGTTGGAAGTGAGCTGTGCGAATCTGCGCGGCCATGGAGTTCCCGTTCGAAACCGGTGAGGGTGAAGGAGGGGAAGGGGGGACGCTCGCCTCGACGGTGCTGGTGGTGGATGACGAGCCCGTCGTGCTGGACATCTGTGCCCGCCTTCTGGAGCGAGATGCCGACCTGGTTGTGACGCTGGCCGCGAGCGCGGAGGAAGCCCTCCCGCTGCTGGCCGAGCAGCGCTTCGACGTCCTGGTGACGGACAAGAACCTGCCTGGCATGGGCGGCGTGGAGCTCATCGCCGAGGCGCGCCGTCTCCAGCCGTCCATGGAAGCGGTGATGATTACCGGCTACGCCAGCTCCGAAAGCGTCGTCGCCGCCTTCGCCGCGGGCGCCAGTGACTACATCCTCAAGCCTTTTGACGACTTGCGGGTGCTGCGCGCCAAGGTGCGCGCCGCCCTGGAGCGCCGGACTGCGGGCCTGCTCGTGCGGGAGCAGGCCCGGGAGGTGGCCCGCGAGGCCGCGGCCCTCCTGGCCTCCGGACAGGACGCGCCGGAGCTCGCCTACGAAGTCCTGGAGGCGGAGCTGCGGGCCTACGAGGAAGCGGTGCGCCTGGGCCTCAATGGCCGGATAGCCGTCGTGGGCAGCGCGAATACCGTCACCGTTCTTCAGGACGCTGGGTTCGAGGCGGCGGAGCTGCCGCCCTACGCCCCCGAACTGGAGCGCGTGGACGTCGTCATCGTGGAGACGGGCGACCCCCAGTGGCGCACGCTGGCCGAGCGCCTTCAGCGCAGACCGCCCGACGTGCTGCTGCTCGCCAGTCCCCAGTCGGACCTGGGTGATTTGTTGGAGGCGATTACGCTGCGCATGGACCTGGTGGGCTTCGGCACCAGCCAGGGTGCCGTCGCGCTGCCGGAGAAGGTGCGCATGTTGCTGCTGCGCCGGGGCGTGCAGCGGGCGCAAGATCGGCTCGCCGCAGCGCTCGCCGCCTTCCGGCAGAGCATCGCCGCGCCGCTTCCCTGAAGAACCCCATTGAGACGTGAGGAGGCGCGCGCGGGCCGGGCCTCGAAAGAGGCGCCGAGCCCCGTGGGGGCCGTCGCATACTGCCGACGTCTGGCCCGCAAAGCGAAACGCCCACCTTCTTTTCAGAAGGTGGGCGCCTCAGTGTGACCCTGCCGGGATTCGAACCCGAGTTTGAGCCGTGAGAGGGCTCCGTCCTAACCGCTAGACGACAGGGCCGATACTTGTTTCAACCGCCGCCAACTGCCCGCGATTTCTACCTTTTTTCGTCTGCCCTCGTCAACCTTTTTTGTTTCGTCCTGCTCAGGTTGCTTCAGACCGACGAGCACTACAACTACAGGACTACAAGCTGGGGAACTAGGATTCGAACCTAGATAAGCAGAGTCAGAGTCTGCTGTCCTGCCGTTAGACGATTCCCCAAGGACCTGCTCGACTGCGGCGCTTCTCTACCAATACCACTTCGGGACTGCAACAACTTCGGTGCGGCGTTTACTTCTTCCTGCTCTTCGTCGTCTCCGGCTTCTTGGCGGGCTTGGCTGCCTGCTGGGTCGGGACGATGTAGATGCGAACTTCGTCGTTCGCCTCGTAAATGTTCAGCCCCGCGAAGTTCTTCCCCGAGGGGTTGCTGATGTGAACCGCCTTGACGCCCGGCTGGTTCACGATCTGCCGGCGGGGGTAACCGCTCGTCGAGTAGACCGCGCGGTAGTACTCCAGCGTGCCATCGAAATCCCTGGGCGACCGGTAGCGATTCTCACCGACCCGCTTGGACCCATCCGGCAACTGCGCGCCATTGATGACTTCGGCGCCCGCTGAAACCGCCCAGAGCGCCACCAGCGCCGCTCCGAGCGGGCGCGCCTTATAGAAACCGCGTTTCAGGCTGTCAAGGGCACGCATCATGGGTCCGAAAGATAGGGGCCTGGGCTGCCGACGTCCACCGCTACCTGCGCCTGACAGCTCAACCGCGCGTCAGCGCCGCGTCGATGCGCAGCAGGGATTCGTCGCGGCCCACCAACACCAGCGTCTCGCCGATGCCCGGGCTGGTGGTGTTGCCGGTGAGTGCCACGCGGATGGGCTGCGCCACCTTGCCCATGCCGACGCTGGAGGCCTCGCTCACCTGCTTCACCACGCCGTCCAGCGCCTCCACCGACCACTCCGGAAGCGCGACGAGCGTCTCGCGCACCTTTCGCAGCAGGTTGAGGGACTCTCCGGAGAGGTGCTTGGTGGCGGCCTTCTCGTCCAGGGTGATGCCGGAGCGGAAGTAGACGTTGGCCGCGGTGGTGGCGATGTCTTCCAGGGTGTTGGAGCGCTCGCGCAGCGTGCGCACCAGCGTCTCCAGACGCGGGTCGCCCTTCGCCTGGATGCCCTTCGCCTCCAGGAAGGGGAGCAGCCGCTCCACCACGGTCTCCACCGGCAGCTGCTTCATCCACTGCTGGTTGAGCCACAGCAGCTTCTCCGGGTTCCACACGCCGGAGGTGGTGCCCACGTCGCTGAAGTCGAACCACTCGAGCATCTGCTCGCGGCTGATGACCTCGTCGTTGCCGTGGCTCCAGCCCAGGCGGATGACGAAGTTGAGCAGCGCCTCCGGCATGACGCCGTTGCGCTTGTGCACCATCACGTCCGCTTCCGGGTGCTTGCGCTTGGACAGCTTCTCGCGGTCCGGGCCCAGGATGAGCGGCAGGTGGGCGAAGTCGGGAGGCGTCCACCCCAGCGCCTGGTACAGCATCAGCTGCGGGAAGGTGGAGTTGACGTGCTCCTGGCCGCGCGCGACCAGGGTGATGTCCATCAGGTGGTCATCAATGACACACCCGAAGTTGTACACGGGGATGCCGTCCGCCCGCATCATGACCCAGTCATCCAGGTCGCTGTGCGTCTTGGTGATGGTGCCCAGCGCCTTGTCGGTGAAGGACACGGAACCGTCACCCGCGGGCATCTTGAAGCGGATGACCGCGTCCGCGGCGTTGCGGCCGGCGGGGGGCTCGGTCCGCTCACGGCAGGTGCCCGGGTACTTGAACGCGCCGCCCGCCTTCTCCGCCACCTGCCGCTGCGCGTCGAGGTCCTCCTTCGTGCAGTAGCACCGGTAGGCCTTGCCCTCGGCGATGAGCTGGTCTGCGTGCTTGCGGTAGGTGTCCAGCCGCTGCATCTGGAAGTAGGGGGCGTAGGGGCCTTCCTTACCGGGGCCCTCATCCCAGTCGATGCCCAGCCAGTTCAGTCCGTCCAGGATGGCCTGCACCGACTCCGGGGTGGAGCGGCCCTGGTCCGTGTCCTCCATGCGAAGGACGAAGGTGCCGCCCTGGCGCCGCGCCTGCAGGAAATTCATCAGCGCCGTACGGGCACCGCCAATGTGAAGGTAACCGGTAGGCGAGGGAGCGAAGCGGACGCGAAGGGCAGGAGGCATACGGGCGCGCGGATTAGCAGGGCGTGGATGGAGGGTCAACGCGGAGGGACTTTCCTGGAGTAAGTTGGATGGCCAGGGAGAACTCGTATGTCGATTCGTCAGGTAGTTCGCACGTTGCTCCTGGCTGTCCTCCTGGTGGGCGTGCCCGCGACCGCCACCACCCAGCTCCGCGTGGACCTGTCCGGGCTCGCGGTAGGCGCGGACACCGTGGTCCACGGTGTCGTCCGGCGCGTGGAGAGCCGCTGGAGCGGCGACAAGATGCGCATCCTCACCGACGTCGAAATCCAGGTGACGGAATCGCTCAAGGGCCAGCCTGGGAGCACGGTGCTCGTCACCCAGCCCGGGGGCCGCATGGGGGACATTGGCCAGGTGGTGCACGGCCTGGCGTCCTTCACGCCGGGCGAGGAGGTGGTGGTCTTCCTGCAGAAGCGCGGACCCCGTGCCTTCCGCGTGTCCGACATGGCGCAGGGCAAGTTCCAGGTGAAGCGCGAGGGAAAGACGGCGCTGGCCGTCCCGGAGCCCACCGAGTCGCAGCTGCTGGACCCCGTCACCCGCAAGCCGGCCGCGTCCGCGCTCCAGTCCATGACGCTGGTGGAGCTGAAGGCCGCCATCCGTGAAGCCCTTGGGGAGCAGACGCCGTGATGCTGCTCGCGCCCCTGATGCTGGCCCTGACCCTGGGCCAGGTGGACCCCTACGTCCGCAGCCGTGTCGATGCGGGTGACACGCGCACGCAGTGCCTCTTCTGGACGTCCAATCGCGTCGTCTGGAACCAGAGCACCTACGGCAACCCGGACACGGCGGGTGACTCCGAGTTCGACGCGATTCGCGCCTCCTTCCAGAGCTGGCAGACCATCTTCGCCGAGTGCGGCAACCTCACGTTGGTGGAAGGCCCGCGCGTGGACGAACGCCAGGTGGGCTACCGGCGCCAGGGAAACAACACCAACCTGGTGCTGTTCCGCACCCGGGACTGCAACACCGTGGCGCCCGCGAGCGATGCGTGCTGGGACGACGACACGTGTGCCAACACGTATGACTGCTGGGATGACGACGACAACACCATCGCCATCACGCTCACCACGTACGACGAGCGCTCCGGCATCATCTACGACTCGGACATCTCCTTCAACGCGGCGCGCTTCTCCTTCACGACGGCGAACGGCGGCACGTGCTTCCCTCCGGTGACGACCCACTGCGTGGCCACCGACGTGCAGAACACCGCCACGCACGAGGTCGGCCACCTCATCGGTCTGGACCACACGCGCGCCACCGGCTCCACCATGAACCCCAGCGCGCCGCCGGGAGAGGTGTCCAAGCGCGTGGTGGACTCGGGCTCGCGCGGCTTCGTCTGTGACGCCTACCCCCAGGGGCAGGCCAGCCAGTCGTGCCTCCACCCGGTGACGTCCATCGACCTGGGACCCAAGGCTGGAGGCTGCTCCGCTGCGGGGCGGGGTGGGGTGCTGTCCCTGGTGGCCGTCTGGTCGCTGTGGCTGGCGCGCCGCCGCCGTCGCGAGGAGGCGGTCCGGTGAGGAAGGCGCTGGCGCTCGCGGCCGCGTGCCTGGCCACCTCCGCTCAAGCGCAGATGGACGAGGAGCCGTCCTACCGCCGCACCGTGGTGCCCAGGCACCCGCTGTGCCTGGTGTGGCCGGTGCGTGAGTACGTCTACCACCTGGATGCGGCGGGTAGCGCGCGCACGCCTGGAGACTCCGAGGTAGCGGCCATCGAGGCGTCCTTCGACTCGTGGCGGAGCATCTCCGACGGGTGCAGCGACTACCGGTTCACCCGGGGCGAGGACTGGCGAGCGCCCATCGCCGTGGGCTACGACGAGACGCGTCCCCGGGACAACTACAACATCATCACGTTCCGGGAGACGTCGTGCCACGAAGTTGCCCCGGCGGATGATGCGTGCTGGACCGAAGAGACGTGCGGCAACGTCTACCAGTGCTGGGAGCATCCGTCTGGGACCATCGGCCTCACCACGTCCACGTTCTCCTATCGGGACGGGCGGGTGTTGGACTCGGACATCGAGCTGAACGCGTCCCAGCCGGCACGGGGCTATGGCTTCCTCTTCACCACGGTGGACTCACCGGTGTGTGAAGGCGAGCCCTCGGTGGACTGCGTGGCCACGGACATCCAGAACACCATGACGCACGAGATTGGCCACGTGGTGGGGCTGGACCATGTCTTCGTCCCAGGCGCCACCATGGAGGCCACCGCGCCTCCGGGAGAGACGCGCAAGCGCGTCATCGACTCGGGGTCGGCCGCCGGGTTCTGTGACATCTACCCGCGTCACCTGCCGCCCACCCAGTGCTTCGTGCGGGAGGGGGCGGGGTTTGCGTTGAAGGCGGACGGCCGGGGCAGCGGCTGCGCGGCGGCACCGGGTCCGGTGGCGCTGGGGCTGGTCGCGCTCGTCCTGATGCGTGTGCGGCGGCGTGCAGTCCACGCTGCGGCGTCCTTCCGGCGGGATTAGAGGTCCAGGCGTGGCCGTCGCATTCTTCGACTTGGACAAGACGCTCATCGCCGCCAACTCGGGCTCGCTGTGGATTCGCCGCGAGCTCGAGCTGGGGCACATCTCCCGCTTCCAGGCGCTGCGCGCCAGCCTCTGGATCGCGCGCTACCACCTGGGCTTCGTGTCCATGCAGGACGCCGTGGCGCGCGCGATTGCCCAGCTCGCCGGTACTCCCGCGAAGCCGCTCCAGGAGCGCACCGTCGTGTTCTACGAGGAGCACGTGCGGCCGCTCTACCGGCCCGGAGCCTGGGCCGTGCTGGACGCGCACCGGCGCGCCGGAGAGCGGCTCGTCCTGTTGACGTCGTCCACGGGCTACCTGTCGGAGCTGGTGGCGCGGGAGCTGGGACTGGACGCGGTGCTGTGCAACCGCTTCGAGGTCGATGGCGAGGGCCTCCACACCGGACGCGCCCTGGGGACCATCTGCTTCGGCGAGGGCAAGCGCGTCTGTGCCGAGGCCTACGTGCGCGAGGCGGGCGTGGCTCTGTCGGCGTGCGCCTTCTACACCGATTCGTATTCGGACCTGTCGGTAATGGAGGTGGTGGGGCGGCCCGTGGCCGTCCACCCAGACCACCGGCTGCGGCGCCACGCCCGGAAGCGGGGCTGGCCGGTGGTGGACTGGGGTGTGCCGCCCGGCGGCGATGTGCCGGCCGTTCCGCCGGCGCCACCCGTGGTGCCCTCCACCGGACCCTGATGCGCGCTGGGTCCGGCGGGGACGGTCAGCGATGCATCCTCAGCGGCGCGGTGCCACCAGGCGCATGCTGAAGGTGTAGTCCACGTTCACCGGGTAGCCCTTGTAGACGATGGGCTTGTAGGTGCGGGACGTGAGGGCATCGAGCACCGCGCGCTCCATGTGGGCCACGGACTTGATGGTCCGGCACTTCTCCACGCGGCCCTGCTGGGTGATGGTGCAGCGGACAATCATCACGCCGCTCGACTTCGCGGCCATCGCTTCGCGCGTGTAGATGATGTCCTTGCCCTGGTCGACCATCTCCGGGCGAGGCATGTCCTCGTTGTAGGGGAGCACGTCGCCACGCGCGGAGGCCACCGCCGCGGTGGGGAGGACCGGCAGCGCGAGCCCGGTCGCTGAGCCCTTGGCCGGAGCCGCGTCGGTTGCCGAGGCCGTGGCGCCTCCGACGGCCGCCGCGACAGGGAGCTCCGTGGCGGGCGAGGCCGTGGGGGCGAGCATCACCGGCGCGGACATGCCGCCCGGCGTGGCCACCGGCTCGACTTCCTCCGCCGTCTCATCCGCGCTCACGGAGGCCACCTCGACTTGCCGGCCGCCGCCCGCGCCGCCCCGGCGCTTCTGGAGCTTCTGCGACAGCACCACCTCGCCGGTACCGCCCGTGACGACGGTCTCCATCTGGTAGCCCTCCATCGCGAAGGTCAGCTCCACCGTGACGGAGCCATCCTGTCCCGACGGAATCTCCAGGGTGAAGGGCGTGACGCCTCGCTCCTTGCCCCGGTAGAAGACGCGGGCGCCGGAGGGCTGGCTCATCAGCTTGAAGCGGACCTTGCCCGCGTTGGCGGCGGCCGCGGGCTCGGCGGCAGGCTCCGCGGCGGGCGCGGCGGCGACGGGCGCCGGGGCCTCCGTTTGGGGCGCGGGGGCAGGCGGCGCCGCTTCCTTGTTCGCCATGAAGAACACCGCGCCGCCCGCGATGAGGCCCGCCACCACGAGGCCGCCCAGGCCACCCGTGAGCAGCGTGCGCTGCCGGGCGCGCTCGACGTCCTTGGGCACCTCCACGCTGATGTCCACTGCCAGCGTGTCACCGGATTCGGTGTTGTTTCCCACGTTGGAGAACAGCGCGGGGGACGGGTAGGGGCCCGTCGTCGTCGCGCCGCCGGGCCGCTTGAAGATGCCGCTGTTGCCACCCGCGGCCATGCTCGCTTCGCGCAGGCCCTCCAGCAACTCGTCCATCGTCTGGTAGCGCCGCGCCGGGTCCTTCTCCAGGCAGCGCCGCACCACCGCCTCGATTTCCGGCGGGATATGGAGGTCCGGACGCACCTGCTGGAAGGTGGGCGGGGCTTCCTTGTAGTGGGCGAAGATGAGCTCGATGTGGTCGCGCGCGATGAACGGCGGACGCCCCATCAGCATCTGGAAGAGCACGATGCCCAGCGAGTACACGTCGCTGCGCGCGTCGGTGGCGTTGCGCGCCTGCTCGGGCGCCATGTACTGCGGCGAGCCCAGGAACGTGCCGTTCTGGGTGATTTCGGGGGAGAGCTGCCCCTCCTGGGGCGCCGCCACCGACTTCACCAGGCCGAAGTCCAGCACCTTGACCAGGTCCTGATCCTGCTCGTTGAGGAGCATGATGTTGGCCGGCTTCAGGTCGCGGTGGATGATGCCCAGGCTGTGCGCCTCGCGCAGTGAGCGGCAGATCTGCTGGGTGACGGAGATGGCGCGGGACCACGCCAGCGGGCCGACCTGCCCCAGCACCTGGGCCAGCGTCCGGCCGTCCAGGTACTCCATGGCAATGTAGAAGATGCCGTCGTCCGTCTGCCCGTAGTCGATGACGGTGACGGTGTTGGGATGGCGCAGCTTGGACGTCAGCGACGCCTCGCGCAGGAAGCGCTTCTGGAAGCCAGGGTCCCGGCTGCTGGGGAAGCTGGGGTTGAGCACCTTGAGCGCCACCACACGCTCGAGCGGTGCCTGCAGGGCCCGGTAGACCTTGCCCATGCCCCCGATGCCCAACGGTTCCAGGACGCTGAAGCGGCCGTTCAGGGTCCGCCCGATGAGAGGATCCGCGCCCGTTCCAGCGGGTGCCTCGGGATTCGGCGAGTCGCCCTTGATCATTCGTAGCCCCATACAGCAAGCAACATCGGTTCTCCTGAAGTGTCGCCGCACTTCATCAAACCATACCTGCCGCGCGCTTCGCACCAGGGGGCTGTCCGATCCAGCACGTCTGATGCCTTCCGTTGCCGCCATCACTCGCCCATCCGTGTGAGAGTGAATGCCGGTTAGCCCGCATTGACGCTTCTTTGTCTGACAGACTAGCGTGCTCCAATCCCGCGCTTCAGTGACAGGCGGGAGTTCCCCTGATGGCAGACACCCCAGACAATTCCATGGTCGCGCAGTCGCGCCGTCTCTCTGTCGAGGAGCGGCTGAGCCAGCTCGAGGAGGAGCAGGTCCAGCTGCGCCAGGAGCTGGCGTCGCTGGCGGGTGAGCTGCGACTGCCGGGCATGTACCTGGCGGTGGACGCGGCGGGTACCAGCGCGCTGATGGACGCCGAGACGGTGCAGGAGGTGGTGCGGCTGGTGGAGCTGGAGCCGTTGCCCGGGGCGCCCGCGCACGTGGCGGGGACCTTCGTCTACCGGGGCAGCCCGGCCGTCGTCGTGGACCTTGCGGCGCTCTTGGGGGTGAAGCGAGAGGCCTCCCTGGATGCGCACCTGGTCGTCTGCGGCGGCGGCGCGCGGACGGTGGCGGTGCTGGTGGACCGCGTGCGTGACCTGGTGGAGTCCCCGGTGCTGGTGGACGGGACGCCGGATGGGACGTCGCCGCTGCCGTGGGATGCCAGCGGTCTGATGGCGGGCCTGTGCCGGACGCCCGAAGGCGTGCGCCCGTTGCTTCGGACGTCCGCGGTGCTCGTGGGGCCGGAGGCGCCGTGAGCGAGGGCGTGCTCGACGACGCGACGCTGGCCCGGGTCGAGGACGTCCTCCAGTCGGCCTGCGGGGTGACGTTGGCGCGCAGCCTGCGCCGCTCGCTGGAGACGGCGCTGGGCCGGGCCGCGCGTTCGCGAGGCCTGGAGCCCGACGCCTTCCTGCGCACGCTGCTGGTGCGCGAGGCCGCGGCGGTGGAGTGCTTCATCGAGCACGCCGTCATTGGCGAAACGTACTTCTTCCGTCACCCGGAGCACCTGCGCGCCCTGGCGCGCCTGGCGCAGACGCACCCAGCCCCGTGCTTCCAGGTGTGGAGCGCGGGCTGCGCCAGCGGCGAGGAGCCCTACAGCATCGCCATGGCCTTGATGGCGGAGGGTTTGCCCGAAGGCCGCTTCCGGGTACTGGCGACGGACGTGTCGGGCCGGGCGCTCCAGCGCGCGCGGGATGGCGTGTACGGTCCGTGGTCCCTGCGCCGCATCGAGCCGGAGCAGGAGAAGCGCTTCCTGGTCGCCAACGGCGACGACTACTCCGTCATCCCCCAGGTCCGGCGCGCCGTGGAGTTCCGGCGCCACAACCTGGCCGTGGACCCGCCGCCCTTCATGGGCCTGGGCGCCATCTTCTGCCGCAACGTGCTCATCTACTTCCCGACGGAGCTCGCGCGGGAGGTGCTGAAGCGCTTCATCTCCGCGCTGGCTCCCGGTGGGCTGCTCTTCGTCTCTCCGGCGGAGGTCCCGCTCACCAATGGCCTGGGTCTGGAGACAGTGGACGCCGAGGGCAGCGTGGCGCTTCGGGTCCCCGTGCCGGGGGCTCCTCGCGCCGTGACGCCAGAGGCGCGGCTTCCTCGCCTGGGGGCGGGCCGGAATCAGGTGTCCTCGGCGGTGCCGCCTGCCGGGTGGCCTCAGGCGCTGGACGATTCAAGGGCGCGCCGCGCGCGCGCGCCGGCTTGGGGCGCGAAGCCATCGACAGGCGAAGGGCCTCTGACGTCCGGCACGTCCCTGGGGGACTCCCGTGTCGGCTCGGTGTCCGGCCGCACGGCGTCGGGTCTGGCGGGAGCGTCTGTCCGTTCTGCTTCGTCAGCCGCGGGGGATTTCTCCGCGACGGGGGCTTCGCCCGGCGCTATCGACTCGCGCGGGGCGGAGGGGCGTCCATCTCCAAGCGAGCCTGGGACGTCGCGTCCTGCGTGGGCCTCGTCAACGCCAGCCGCCGCCACTCACGCCGTGTCGCGGTCCGTGGACGCACTCGCCGCCGAGGAGGTTCCTCTCCTGGAGCGCGCCATCATCGCGGCGCGCGCGGGACACTTCGAGGAGGCGGAGGCGCTGGCGCGCGAGGCCGCGAAGGCGCTCGTTCCCGAGGCGTACCTGCTGCTCTCCATGGTGGCCGAGGTTCGTGGCGACCTGAACGGGGCGGTGGAGGCGGTTCGCAAGGCGCTGTACCTGGAGCCCCGGTTGGCGCTGGGGCACGCCACGCTGGTGGCCCTCTATAGGCGCATGGAGCGGCCCGAAGACGCGGAGCGTGCGCGGCAGAACGCCCTGCGCGCGCTGGACGGACTGGATGATGAACACCCGCTGCGTGGGGTGGAGACGATGACGGCCGGCGGCCTGAGGCAGGCCCTGGCGCCAGTCGAGCAGGCTGGCTGGCATGGAGTGCGCTGAGAGGCGCGCGCTCCGCACGAGGTGGGAGGCAACGTGGACGTCAAAGGGACACACCTGACACCGCCGGGCCGCGCGCCGGGGAGCAGGCTCAGTCTGCGGATGAAAATCCTCGCGCTCACCGGGGCGACGGGGGGGCTGGTGGCCGTCATCCTCATCACCACGACGTGGATGCAGATGGGCGACGCGCTTCGCAATGACCTGTCCCGCCGCGCCAACTCGGTGAGCGTGGAGCTGGCGAAGACGCTGACGCCCGTGCTGGGCGCGAAGCGCGACCCGGAGCGGCTCCAGGAGCTGGTTCAGGGCGCGCTGAGCCTGGGGCCCGAGGTCGCCTATGTCCGCATCCATGACGCGGACGGCATCCTCCTGGGCGAGGCCGCCGCGGAGCGCTACGACGGCGAGGCGCAGGCTCCGGCCTCCGTCGAAGGCGATGCCTCGGTGCTCCGCCGCAGGTCGGTGAAGGGCACGGGCCTGGTGGAGACGACGACGCCGGTGCTCGCGGCCGGCTCCACCGCGCATCTGGGCACCCTTCAGCTGGCGCTCCACGAGGAGGGGCTGAGCCAGACGCTGCGGGAGGCCACGCGCTTCACGGCCATCATCAGCCTGCTCGTGCTGGTGGCCTGCCTGGTGGCGGCATGGCTGGTGTCCGGGATGCTTGTGGTGCCGCTGGAGCGGCTGGCGCGCGCGGCGGCGGGCATCGCGGCGGGGGATTTGCGCCAGCAGGTGGACCTCCAGGGCTCGGATGAGATTGGCGACGTGGCGCGCAGCTTCGCGGTGATGACGGACGCGCTCTCCCACCTGCTGCAGGACCTGCGCAGCGCGGCGGCGGAGATGGAGCGCGAGGCGGCGGGCGTGCTGGCCACCTCCACGCAGCAGTCGGCCATGGCCCACCAGCAGGCCTCCGCCATCAACGAGACGAGCACCACGGTGGCGGAGATTGCCCAGACGTCCAAGCAGGCCACGGCCTACGCGGACTCGGTCATCTCCCAGACGCAGAAGTCCGAAGCCCTCAGCGCGGAGGGGCAGAAGGTCGTCAGCGAGAGCGTCTCCGGCATGGAGAACCTGGGCGAGCAGGTGAAGGCCATTGCCCTGTCCATCACCGACCTCAGTGAGCGCACGATGCAGATTGGCGACATCATCGGCACGGTGAAGGACGTGGCCGAGCAGTCCAACCTGCTGGCGCTCAATGCCTCCATTGAAGCGGCCAAGGCCGGGGAGCATGGCCGGGGTTTCGCGGTGGTGGCCACGGAGATGCGCACGCTGGCGGAGCAGTCCCGCATCGCCGCGGAGCAGGTGCGCGGCCTGCTCAACGAGGTGCAGAAGGGGACGAGGCAGGCCGTCAGCGCCACGGAGGAAGGCAGCCGCCGGGCGCAGGCGGCCATGGAGCTGGCTCGCGAGGCGGGGACGACCATCCTGGGCCTGTCGGAGGTCATCCGCGAGTCGTCGGGCGCGGCGCGGCAGATTGCCGGAAACACGCGTCAGCAGACCATTGGCGTGGAGCAGATTTCCACGGCCATGAGCGAGCTGACATCCGCCATGGGAGACTCGGTGGAGAGCACCCGGCGCATCGAACAGGTGTCAGGCAATCTGACCAATCTCTCGAAACGGTTCTCGGACCTGGTGGGTAGGTACCAGTTATGAACGCAAAGGTGCTCATCGTCGAAGACACGAAGACCATCACCAACCTTCTTCAGGTGTACCTGATGGGGTGGGGGTTGGAGTTCTTCGACGCTCCGAATGGCGCGATTGGACTGACCAAGGCGCGGGAGCTCAAGCCGGACCTCATCATCTCCGATGTGCAGATGCCGGAGATGGACGGCTTCGCGCTGTGCGCGGCGATCCGTGCGGACCGGCAACTTCACGACACCCCTTTCATGATGCTCACCTCGCTGAAGGACGATGCGAGCCGGCAGAAGGGCAAGCTGGTGGGTGCCAGCGCCTTCCTCAACAAACCGGTGTCCGTGGACGACCTTCGTTCGAAGGTGCGCGACATCCTGAAGCTGCCCGCGACCCGGTACTGAGCGCATGTCGAAGGACGACGCCAAGATTGATTACGCCGGGCTGCGACGCCAGCTCACCGAGGCGCACTCGCTGCTGGACGGCAAGCAGGGTGTGAGCCCCGAGAAGCGTCGCGAGGTGCTGAGCGCCCGTGCCCGGGCCCTGGCCGAATCCCGCCACGAGGAGCGCCAGGAGGTGCTCTCCGTGCTGGCCTTCACGGTGGGCGGCGAGCGCTATGCGGTGCGAATCGAGCACGTGGACCACGTGATCGAAGCGCGCGGCATCGCCTCGCTGCCCGGTGCTCCCCGGCACGTACTGGGGGCGCTGGTGAGCCGCTCGCGCGTGGTGCCGGTGTTGGACCTGCGCCAGCTCCTGGGACTGGAGGGTGGCGGCATGTCGGACCTCAGCAAGGTGGTGGTGGTCGAGGCGGATGACAGTGAAGAGGGGTTCGGGCTGGCGGCGGAGTCCGTCGAAGGACGCAAGGAATTGCCGAAGGTGGAGCTGTCCCAGCCTCCGCCCGGGCCGTTCTTGTTTCTCACGCCGGACCGGCTGACCGTGTTGGACCTGGAGCAGCTCGGGGGCCCGTCCGCCACGCGGCCCGAAGGGGAGTAGGCACGCGCCATGGATCCTCAGCTCTTGCGCAGCATCTGGCCGGTGTTCTCCGCGGAGACGCGCGAGCAGATTCAAGCCATCGGGTCGAAGGTGTTGGGGCTGGAGGGCCCGGCGCAGGGGCGTGAGCCGGACCTGCTCCCTTCGCTCAAGCGGCTGGTCCACAGCCTCAAGGGCTCCGCGGCCAGCCTGGGCCTGGACGACATCGAGCAGGTGGTGCACGCCATCGAGGACGGGCTGGCCACCTTCAATCAGGAGGAGCGGCTGCCCCGCGACACGGTGGAGGCCATGCTGCGCGGCCTCTCCGCCATTGAAGGCGCCATGGCCCGTGGCGACGCCGGACAGTCGCCCGTGGTGGAGGGGCTGTCCTCGCTGCTGGCCGCCCTGGGCCACGAGTCCGCGGAGGTCATCCCCCAGACGGCGGCCTCGGGCGCGGCCGCGCAGGGGCTGGAGGTGCTGGACCTCCTCGAAGCGGGGTTGGGCGCGCTGTGCTCGCCGGATGTGCCGGACCGGGCCGCGGTGGTGCGCACTGCGGTGGAGCGGGCCCGCACGCTGAAGGCGTCCGCCGAGTCCGCCGGGGCGCAGAAGGTGGCCACGCTGGCGGATGCCGCGGCGCTGGGCTTCACGCGCATGGAGCCGGGCGGTGACTCCGCGGGGCTGGCGGCCTCGGACGTGGCTGGCACGCTGGTGGATCTACGGACCGCCTTGGAGGCGGCGGGTGGAGCAGGGGCGGTGGCCCGCGCCGTCCATTCGCTGCGCGCGTCGCCGTCTCCCGCGCCCGTGGAAGGCGCGGCGGCCCAGGGGCCCACGGGGGCCGTGGCCACGACGGAGTCCCGCGGACCGGCAGACCAGACGGTGCGCGTGTCGGTGAAGACGCTGGAGTCCATCGCGCTCCAGGTGGAGCTGCTCCTGGCCGGACGCGCGCAGCAGACGCGGCGTGGTGCGGCGCACCGCGTGTTGATGGACGGCATGCGCGAGGTGCTGATGCACCTGGAGCGAGCATCGTCGCAGCTCGCGATGGCGGGCGGCGGTCCCGCGCTGGAGCCGCTCCGCGCGGGCGTGACGCAGATGCGCGGGCTCCAGAAGCAGCTCCTGGAGCTGACGAAGGAATCGCACCGCGACGGTGAGCAGCTCACGCTGGTGGCCCAGGTGGCGCGGGATGACTTGCGCGACCTGCGCATGGTGCCGGCCTCGCAGGTGCTGGAGCCGCTGCGCCGCACCGTGCGCGAGACGTCCGCGCGGCTGGACAAGCAGGTGACGCTGGAGCTGTCGGGCGGCGAGGTGCGGTTGGACCGGCGCATCCTCGACGCGCTGAAGGACCCGCTGCTGCACCTGGTACGCAACGCCATCGACCACGGCTTGGAGTCCACCGAGGAGCGGCGGGCCGCGGGCAAGCCCGAGGCGGGGCGCCTGACGGTGCGGGTGGAGCCCCGGGGCTCGCGCATCGCGGTGGTGGTGGAGGATGACGGCTCCGGCCTGTCGCCCAGCCGGGTGCGCGCCACGGCGGTGCGGCGGGGGCTGCTGCCGGCCGACGAGGCGGAGAAGCTGTCGGACGCGCAGGCGGCGCGGCTCATCTTCCAGCCGGGCTTCTCCACGCGGGAGCAGGTGACGGCGACGTCCGGGCGGGGCGTGGGACTGGACGTGGTGCAGGCGACGGCGCAGCGGCTCCAGGGCTCGGTGGACGTGGCCTTCACGGCGGGCCGGGGCACGCGCTTCACCGTGGACCTGCCGCTGACGCTGGCCGCGGCGTTGGGGTTGCTCGTGCGCACGGGCACCACGGTGTCCGCGATTCCCTCCGACAGCGTGAATCGCATCCTCCGGCTGAACCCGGACGACGTGGGCACCGTCGCGGGCCGCGTGGTGGCGCGGCTGGATGGGGAGCAGCTCACGTTCCTGTCGCTGGCGGAGGCCATTGGCCTGCCCCGGCTGCCGCTGGCGCTGGACTCCGGGAAGGTGCAGGCCGCCGCGCTGCTGACGGTGGGCGAGGACAAGGTGCTGTACGCCATCGACGAGGTGGTGGGGCAGCAGGAGATTGTCGTCCGCTCCCTGGGGCGCCACCTCAAGGGCGTGCGGCACCTGGCGGGCGCGGCGGTGCTGGACGATGGCCGCGTGGTGCCAGTGCTCAACGCGGCGGAGCTGGTGCGCGCGGCGCGGCCGGAGACGCGCTCGGTGGCCCGCGAGACGGCGCGGCCTCGCATCCTCGTGTGTGACGACGCGCTCACCACGCGCTTCGCCATGAAGTCGCTGCTGGAGATTGCCGGCTACCCGGTGGTGACCGCGGCGGACGGTGAAGAGGCGTGGGGCATCCTGGAGCGCACGCCCTGCCAGCTGGTGGTCAGCGACTGGCAGATGCCCCGGCTGGACGGCGTGGGGCTGGCGCGGCGAATCAAGTCGCACCCGCAGCTACACCGCACGCCCATCATCCTGGTGACGTCGCTCGACAGTCCCGAGGACCGCGCCGCCGGTCTGGAGGCGGGCGCGGACGGGTACCTCGTCAAGCGCGAGGTGGAGCGAGGCCGCCTGCTGGAGCTGGTGCGCCAGCTGCTGCCCGCATCCTGACGGCGCCGCGCCTCACGCGTCGCGAGGCGCCACGGGCACGGTGTCATCCACCGGCAGGTGGACCACCCAGCCGTTGCCGGTCTCCTCCGGCAACGAGAGGCCACCCCGCAGCCGTTGCGTCAGGTGCCGCAGCAGCGTGACAGTCTTCTCCGGCAGCGCCTTGCTGCCGCGGATGTTGACGCGCAGCTGCCACACGCCCGCGTCCCCCGCGGCTTCCACGCGCACCGCCGAGGGCGCGCCCGACGCCGCCACCGCGCGGGCCAGCGTGCGCACCAGCAGCTCCACGTCATCGCGGGGGCCCGGAATGGCCACGGGCCGGTCCGGGAGCGTCATCGTCGTGTCCACGACGCGGTGGCCGCGCGCGGCGGGGATGAAGGCCGTGCGCAGCATGGGGCGCAGGTCCTCCACGCCCTCGTCCTGCACCTTCGCCAGCCGGCGCTCGATGATGGCGCTCTGGTCGTCCGCCGAGCGGCGCAGCCGCTCCAGGTAGCGCTGGATGGGGGCCGTCAGCCCACCCGCCGTTCCCTTCAGCATCATGTCCACGTATCCCTTGATGACCATCAATGGTGTCCTGAGGTCGTGTGACGCCCGGGAGCGCCGGTGCTCCTGGTTCTCCACCCGCCGTTCCAATCGCCGCTGCGTCTTCAGCAGATGCACGTGCCGCGCCGCCGCGTCCGACTCCCGGGTATGCGCCGCGAGCAGCACGGCGCCGAACGCCGACATCCGCGCGAGCACCCGCGCATCCCTGCCTGTGAGCCGTTCGGGCCACACGACCAGGGCTGGCCGACGACGCATCCTTCCCCGGGCGCGCGTGGCCGTGACGACCCCTGTCGCCGCTACACAGACGCGTCCGTCATAGAAGGCCGCTCCGGAAGCGCCCGTCATCCGCTGGGCCTCGCGTACCAGGGACTCCAATCCCGCACGAGCACCACAGCGGAAGGCACGTTCGGCAACCTCCGCGAGCGCCTGTTCCACCCCTGCATCGGACTCGTTGCCGATGCGCCACCCCGTCCAAGCACCTGCCAGCACGCGGGAAGGTATGGGCACTCCACGCACGCGCCGCAACACTGCCCAGGGAGGGCGCCGGACGCCCACGAATCGGAAATCCTTTTCCCTTCAGGGCGTGTGAGCCCCCCACTTTTTACCGTCAGGGGGTACGGAGGCGCCGCGCAACCCCGCTCAACTCCTAAGAAACAGCTCCTGGCCAGGCACTTGCTACCGGCATCCGGCACGGGTGGCGGAAGGGGCGAATGGGGACTCTCGATTACTACGCGGCGATCGCTCGACTTGCACCAGGTGGACTGGCGCGCAGCGCTGTGCGGCGTGTCCAAGGTGTGGCGCGGCAGGCGCTCTATCGTCGGCGCGAGCGCGCGGACGAGGTGCAGCTCCTCGAGTGCTACGGCGCGACGGATGGCGTGGAGCTGGTGGAGCTGGCGCTGGGCCAGCGCAGCTCACGCATCTGGTGTGAAGTCTCTCAGCGTGCGTCGGTGCTGGAGGCGCTCGCCGCGGTGCCCGGCGGCCTGGAGCGCGCGCGGGCCCGTGCCCAGGCCGCGCTTCGCCAGGAGTGGGACGTCTTCGGCACCCCGGTGGTTTTCGGCGAGGGCCGTCCCGTGGACTGGTCCCTGGATCCGGTGAGTGGTCACCGCTATCCGGTGGAGCCCGTGGAGCGCCTGTCGCTCGCGGTGACGGGGAGCGACCCGAAGTACCCGTGGGTGATGGGCCGGCTCGACAGCGTCGTGGCGCTGGGCCAGGGCTACTGGGTGGAGACGGCCAGTGACGTGCGCGCGCGGCTGGCGGATGCCTTCGTGGCGCAGGTGTTGGACTTCCTCCAGGCGAACCCCGTGGGGCAGGGCGTGCACTGGACGTGCGCCATGGAGGTAGCGCTGCGCGCCGCGAACCTGGCGCAAGCGCTGGCCATGTTCTCCGCCGCGCCCGCGGTGGCCCGGCCGGACTTCCTGGTGCCGGTGCTGAGCGCGCTGGCCGAGCACACCGCCTGGGTGGAGGCCCACCTGGAGGATCGCGGCGCGGTGCCCAACAACCACCTGGTCTCCAACTACGTGGGCCTGTTGGTGGTGGGCCTGCTCTTCCCGGAGCTGCCGGGCGCGCCGCAGCAGGTGTCGCTGGCGGTGGGGGGGCTGCGCGAACAGATGGAGAAGCAGGTGCACCTCGAGGGCACGTCCTTCGAGGGCTCCATTCCCTATCATCGCCTGTCGGTGGAGCTGTTCACCCTGGCGTACCTCGCCGCGCGGGGCGCGGGTGTGCCATTGGGGCCCAAGTACGAGTCCCGGCTGCGCCGCATGTTCCACGCCGTGCGCGCGTGGTGTTCCGAGCAGGGATTGGCGCCACAGATTGGCGACAACGATTCCGGCCGTGTCTTCCCGCTGCGCGATCGCGAGGACAACGCGCACGGCTATCTGGTGGGCCTGGGCGCGGCGCTCTTCGGCGATGCGGGCCTGGGTGGTGGCGAGTTCGTGGACGAGGCCGCGTGGCTGCTGGGCCGCGCCGGGCAGGCGCGTTTCGCCGCGCTCGCGCCCGCGCCGGAGCCCGTGTCGGTGAGCTTTCCGGAGGGTGGCTTTCACATCTTGCGCGGCGCGGGTGTCGTTATCACTGTCAGCGCCGGCAGGCAGGGACAAGGCGGAGTCGGGGGACACAGCCACAACGACAAACTCTCTTTCGAGCTCCACGTCGACGGGCGTCCCGTCATCGTGGATCCGGGCACCGGCACCTATACGCGAGAGCCCGCGCTGCGGAACTGGTTCCGCGGAACGGCCGCGCACAACACGGTGCAGGTGGACGGCGCGGAGCAGGCGCCCCTGGATTCGGCGCGGTTGTTCGCGCTGCCGGAGGAGGCTCGGGCGCGGGTGGTGGCCTTCCTGCCGGGGAAGTCGGTGGACAGGCTGTTGGTGCGGCATGACGGCTACCGCCGGCTGCCCGCGCCCGTGGGAATCGAGCGCACGTTCCGGCTGGACCGGGGCGAGCGCGCTCTGGCCGGACGTGACCGCTTCGTGGGCACGGGCCGGCATGACGTGGTGGGCAGATTCCATCTGCCAGATGAACAGGCGCGAGTGGTGTCGCCTCAAGTGCAGGTCCTGTCACGCGCGGGTCGTGTGATGGAGGAGCCGGTGTCGTTCGAGCCGCTCGTGGTGGAGCTGGGGCCGGAAGGGGCCCCGCTCGCCTGGGTGGTGCTGGAGAAGGGACTGACGGCGCGGTTGGTGCCGTCGAAGTATTCGCCAGGGTACGGGCGGGTCGTGCCGTCGCTGGCGGTGGAGTTCCGGGGGCAGGTGACGCCTCCGGCGTGGCTGAGGTGGGTGGTCGTTTTCCGCTGAGTGTCGGGTCGGGACGTGACCGTCTTAACGGCACGTCGCATCAGGAGAGGTGAGGACGATGAGGGTGATGGTGAGCAGCCCGCTTCTGGATCGCATCAAGAAGCGGGACGCGAGGGTGGGTGTTGTCGGGCTTGGTTACGTCGGTCTTCCGCTGGGCATGGCTTTCGCGGAGGCGGGCTTCCCCGTCATGGGGCTCGACATCGACAAGCGGAAGATCGACAAGATTGAGAAGGGGGAGAGCTACATCAAGCACATTCCCAGCGCTCCGCTGGCGGAGCTGAGCAAGTCGGGCAAGCTGAAGGCCACCACGGACTTCGCCAAGGCGAAGGACATGGACTGCGTCATCATCTGCGTGCCCACGCCGCTCACCGCGTCGCGTGAGCCGGACATGAGCTACATCATCCAGACGGGGGAGGCGCTCGCGCCGCACGTGCGGCGTGGACAGCTGTTCATCCTGGAGTCCACCACGTATCCGGGGACGACGGAGGAGGTGCTCAAGCCGCTGCTGGAGAAGAACGGCCTCAAGGCGGGCGAGGACTTCTACCTGGCCTTCAGCCCCGAGCGTGAAGACCCGGGCAACAAGAGCTTCAACACCAAGACGATTCCGAAAATCGTCGGTGGCTACTCTCCCGCGTGTTCCGAGGTGGCCGCTGCCCTCTACGGCAGCGCGTTGAAGGAAGTGGTGCCGGTGTCCTCCACCCGCGTGGCGGAGCTGACCAAGCTGCTGGAGAACATCTTCCGCTGCGTCAACATCGCCATGGTCAATGAGATGAAGATGCTCTGCGACCGAATGAACGTGGACGTGTGGGAGGCCATCCAGGCGGCGAGCACGAAGCCCTTCGGCTTCATGCCCTTCTTCCCGGGCCCGGGCCTCGGTGGGCACTGCATCCCCATTGACCCGTTCTACCTGACGTGGAAGGCGCGCGAGTACGAGTTCCACACCAAGTTCATCGAGCTGGCCGGCGAGGTGAACTGGCAGATGCCGTACTACGTGGTGCAGCGCACGATGGAGGCGCTGAACAAGAACAAGCAGACGCTCAACGGCGCGAAGGTCCTCTGCCTGGGGGCGGCGTACAAGAAGGACATCGACGACATGCGTGAGAGTCCGTCGTTGCGCGTCATGACGCTGCTGGCGGAGAAGGGCGCGGAGCTGTCGTACCACGACCCGTACGTCCCCGAACTGCACAAGGGCCACGGCTTCAACATGGAGATGAAGTCCGTGCCGCTGAAGCCGGAGACGCTGGGCCAGTACGACGCGGTCCTCATCCTCACGGACCACTCCGACATCGACTACGCCATGTTGGTGGACCGCGCGAAGGTCGTCGTCGACACGCGCAACGCCACCAAGGGTGTCAGCAAGGGTCGTGAGAAAGTGACGAAGGCCTGACAGTCATACGCCGCCCGCCCGGAAACCGACCCTCCGGGCGGGGGGCCCCTCGCTCACGGATTCCGCCTTCGCGGCATCCGTGAGCGTGGAGCTGCTCGTATCGTGGAAGGGATGGGCTAGTGTCGGGGCCGTGCAATCCCTCCTTCGAACCGTGTTTCCCCTGCTGGCACTCTCGGCGCTGCTGACGGCGGCGGCGCCCGTGCCGGATGCGCGCGTGAAGCTGCTCGAGGCGATGTCCGCAGAGCTGGCGCGCAACCACCAGCAGCTGAAGATGCAGAACCACGAACCCCCGTATTTCATGAGCTACCAGCTCAAGGACTACGAACAGCACGCGATTTCCGCGCGCTATGGGGCGCTGTTCATGGACGACGGCTACCGCGAGCGGAAGCTGTACGTCGACGTGCGCGTCGGTGACTACGACTTCGACAGCTCGGTGGCGGAGGGGCTGGAGTTCAGCTTTTCGACCAAGGGCACCAGCTATGTGTCGCGCAAGGAAGGCCCGCTGGACGACTCGCCGCTGGCGCTGCGCACCTCGCTGTGGCTCATCACCGATGAGAAGTACAAGTCCGCGCTGTTCCAGTACCTGAAGAAGAAGGGCGAGGACGTCTACGCGGTGGAGGACCCGAAGCGTCCGCCGTCCTTCACGCGTGAGAAGCCGGTGAAGCACGTGGAGCCGCCGGTGGAGGCTCCGTTCGACCGCGAGCGCTGGGTGAAGGTGGCCCGCGACGTGTCGGCGCGCTTCAACGCGCACCCGGAGCTTTTCGACTCGGAGGTGCGCGTCACCAAGGACAAGGTGACGCGGCTGTTCGTGTCCTCGGAAGGCAGCCGCATCATCACCGAGGAGACGCTGTACGGCCTGCATGTCTCCGCCGTCACCCGGGCGCCGGACGGGCAGCTGCTGGACAACTCGCGCAACTTCTATGTGCCCGCCGAAGCGGGGCTGCCGGACGTGGCGCGCCTGAACAAGGCGGCGGATGACGTCATCCAAGAGCTGCTGGCCCTGCGCGCGGCGCCCGCCATCGACCCGTACACGGGGCCCGCCATCCTCGCGCCGGAAGCGGCCGGGGTGCTCTTCCACGAAGCGGTGGGGCACCGGCTGGAGGGAGACCGGCAGGAAGGTGACAACGAGGGCAAGACGTTCAAGGGCCAGGTGGGCAAGCAGGTGCTGCCGTCGTTCATCTCCATCCACGACGACCCGACGCGGCGCGTGCTCCAGAGCGAGCCGCTCAACGGCTACTACCTCTTCGACGAGGAGGGCGTACGCGGGCAGCGGGTGACGCTGGTGGAGAAGGGCGTGCTGCGCAACTACCTCCAGGGGCGCCGGCCGGTGGAAGGCTTCCTCCAGTCGAACGGCCATGGCCGCAGCCAGGGCAACCTGAAGCCGGTGGCGCGCATGGCGAACCTGATGGTGGAGAGCACGAACGGCGTGAGCGACGCGGAGCTGAAGAAGCGCCTGATTGCCGAGGCGAAGCGTCAAGGCAAGCCGTTTGGCCTCATCATCCGCGACATCACCGGGGGCAACACCAACACGTCTGGCTACGGCTACCAGGCCTTCAAGGGCGTGCCGCGCATGGTGTACCGGGTGGACGTGAAGACGGGGAAGGAGACGCTGGTGCGCGGCGTGGAAATCGTGGGCACGCCTCTGTCGGCGGTGAACCGCATCCTCGCCTCGGGGCAGAAGCCCGGCATCTTCAACGGCTTCTGCGGCGCGGAGAGTGGCAATGTCCCGGTGTCCACCGTGGCGCCGGCCATGCTGCTGCAGGAGCTGGAGCTCCAGCGCACCATGGAGGGGAAGGACCGCCCGCCGATTCTCACCAGCCCGGCGGCGCTGGAGTCCCCGGCGGCGAAGCCGTAGCCGCGCGCCTCAGTGCCCCAGCCGCTCGTGGGCGGTTTCCAGCACGCCGTGGAACCGCTGGGAGAGTCCGATATGCACTTTTGAAAGATGCAGGGGCGCAGCAGCGCCTTACTGAGGGGGAGGCGAGGGGGCGATAGGCATGGGGCTCGCGGGCCGGGGGCGCGCCGGGTGGAGCTGCCTGGCGCCCTTGAAGCCGCGCAGGCGCACGTATCGGCGGAAGTCCTGGAGGAAGCTCTCCTGGGTGACGCCCACGGCACGCTGGAAGGCGCTGTCGAAGTCCGGGCCCTGGCTCATTCCGCGCAGCACCTTCCGGATGGTGTCCTCGCCATAGCGGCGCGCCAGGAAGGTGAAGGCGTGGTGGGCGGCGCCATACACGACGCCGCTCTCGGACTGGTAGAGCGCGTCGGCTTGCGACAAGGGGTCGGCGTTGGGGTGCTGGCGCCAGTAGTGCTCCAGGTCGTCCAGGCTGGAGACGCGGTAGCCCTGTTCGGCGGTGTAGGAGGCCATGCCTTCGCGGAACCAGAGGGGAATCCGCTTGCGCGTCCAGCCGAGCCGGTCCGAGGCCACCTGGTACATGAGGCTGTGCGTGAGCTCGTGCAGCAGCAGCTCGTCCACCTGGCCCTGGCTGGCGCCTCGGGACGTCCAGGTACGAGGGCTCTGCAGCTCGATTTGCTCGTAGCGCGCCCAGGCGCGGAGGAAGTCATGCCCCGGGCGGTTGGCGGCGCGCTCCAGTGCCGCGTGGTTGGGGTGGACGACGATGGTGACGGTGTCGTCGAAGGTGCCCCAGCGCTGGAGACGGGGAATGGCGCGTTCGACAGCGAGCTTCACCTGCACGGCCGCTTCGGTGTCGCGAGGCTGGTATTCGACGTCGATGCCGGCGCCGGTGCCCTTGCCGACGAGCACGCGGGCGCTCTGGGAGGCGTAGCAGCCGGAGAGCAGACCCAGGACGAGCAGCACGGCTGCCCAGCCGGGGCTGTCGCGACGGCACTTTGTTGCTGGTGACTCCTGACTCACTCCGCACCCAACCAGCGAACCACAGCGCGTCCGACATCGGCCACGGTGGAGAAGGACTCCACCTCGGGCGCGGGCGGGCCGAAGTAGAGCACGGGCACGGGGTGAAGCGTGTGTCCCCGAGTGGAGAGGTCTTCCACGTTTCCGTGGTCGCTGCAGACCAGCACCCGGGCCTGGGCGGGGCGCGTGGCCACCAACGCGCGGGTGAAGGCGTCGAACGCGTCCAGCGCGGCCAGGGCGGCCGTCCAGTCCTGGGCGTGGCCGGCCTCGTCCGCCAGGTAGTGCTCGAAGAAGGTGAAGTCCGCGCCTGAAGCAATGTCCCAGAAGACGGCGGCGGCTTCCTCGGGCGAGCGCTCCGGCGCGGGCAGTCCGTAGGCACGGGCGCTGGCGCCGGTGATGTCGTGGGTGAGGCCGTCCCCGGCGCGGGCGTCATCGAGCGTCCGCAGGGGGATGCCCCCCGCGGCGAAGGCCAACTTGGAGGCGGAGGGCTTCACCTTGCGGCGCGACTCCGGGGACAGGACGAACTCCGGCGGGGAGGTGCTGGGCCGGCGGGGTACCCCCAGCGCGTCCAGATAGGGGGCGGGATAGGCGTTGGCGAAGGTGGCGGTGCGGCCCGCCGCGCCCAGCCGCCGGATGATGGAGCGGTCCGCCATCAACCCCCGCAGCGGCGCGTTGGGGTAGCCGAGGACGTGGCGGCCCAGCAGCACGGGGGCCGGGTCCCCCGTCAGGATGGCCGTCTGGTTGGACGCGGACTGGGGCCGGCCGGGGACGCCGAAGGTGGTGTCCGTGGGGATGCAGCGGCCGCCGTAGGGGAGGGGCGGGCTGGGGGTGTCCTCGAAGTGGGATAGCAGGTGTTCCCGGTGGGCGAGCGGATTCACGGCCGGGTCCTTCCGGCCAATGCCCACACCATCGATGAACAGGAGCGCGACGCGCACGGCTGGGGACTGTATCCTCGAATCCGACACGCATGGCCCTCCACGGCGACCTCTTCAGTTATCCGCTCCCCGAGTTCCTTCAATGGCTGGACAGCTCCCGCAAGACGGGAACGCTCCAGCTCTCCTGGGAGGCCGGCGAGCGCAAACTCTTCCTGCTCTCCGGCCAGGTGGGTGCCACCGCGGCCGAAGGACTGCGCGGACGCGTCGCGCGGCTGCTCACCCTGTCCAAGTTGGCATCGGGGACGAAGGTGCTGGCTGGCTTCGACGAGCTGGCGCGCACGCCGGACGTGGACGCCGCGTTCGACATCCACGGCATCCAGGCGCGGTGGATTCGGGACCTGGGCCGTGAGGAGCTGTTCGCCGCGATGACGGACCTGACCATCGCCGGCCGCGGCACCTTTCACTGGACGGAGGACGCGGACCGCTCCGGTGAGGACTGGGTGCCGTCCGACATGGGCATCCGCGAGCTGCTCTTCGAATCGCTCCGGTGGGTGGATGAGCAGCCCGACGTGGACAAGGCGCTGCCCATCGACGCGCTCAGCGTGCGCGCGCTGGCGCCGCCGAGCCCGAGTCAGCCCCTGATGCACCGGATCATCCTGGGGCTGTGCACGTCGCCGCAGAATCTGGGACGGCTGCGCCTGTCCATGGGCGTGTCCCGCTCCTCGGTGACGCGGCGGGTGCACGAGCTGTTGCGGTCGAAGCTGGTGGAGGTGGATGGGGCGCCGCAGGTGGAAGCGGATCCGGTGGCGGAGATGCTGGAGAAGGGCGCGGTGTTGATGCGCGAGGGCCAGTACGACGCCGCGGGCATCGTCTGCGCGTCCCTGTTGGCCAGCGACCCGGCGGACCGGCGCGTGCGCGAATTTGCCCGGCTGGTGCAGCGCGAGCACGTGGCGGCGCTCTACTCGGACATGCCGCCCCTGATGGTGCCCCTCATGATTCACGACCCGCAGGGGCAGGCGCTGCTCAAGCCCGAGGAGCGGCAGATTGCCGGGCTGGTGAATGGCACCTGGGACGTGTCCACGCTGGTGCTGGCCAGTCCAGCGCGAGAGCTGGAGACGCTGAAGACGCTGGCGAAGCTGCAGCGCATGGGGCTGCTGCAGCTCGTCTTCCCTCGCTGAGCGGGGCGGAGGCTACTCCCCGTTGGGCAGGCCCACCGCGTTGAGGCGGATGAAGACCTGCATCATCACGTACAGGGAGAAGGCGGCGTCATCCACGCGCAGGTGCTGCTGCGTGGCCAGTCCCTGGAGCCGGAGCAGATCGGCGCCGTCCACGCGGAGCAGGAAGGCCTGCTGCCCCAGGGAACCCTCGCCCGCGAAGGCCAGCGCGCGCCGGATGGCGTCGGTGCAGGCGGTGACGCAGGTGGTGTAGTCCCCCGTCATGAACGCAGCCTCGGCGGCGCGGGCGTGGTCGAACATGTCGCCCGGTGCCAGGGCGCTGGCGGCGCCCAGCAGCTTGGGTCCGGGCTGGGGCGCGGGGATGGGAGCCGGCTCCACGCGCGGCGGCGGTACCACTGCCACCGGGGCCACTCGAGGCACCGGGCCGCCTCCCTGCATCGGCTGGGGCGCGGGCGCGATGGTGCCGGGCTGCTGCCGGTGCTGCAGATGCTGGGTGAGCTGGGCCTCCAGGCCCGCGGGCTGTGCGCCGGCGGTAGGGCGGGGCGGCGGGACGATGCGCTTGGCGCGCAGGTCCTTGATGACCAGCCGGGTGATGGCCTTGAGCGTGTCGAGCACCCCGCGGCCATTGGCGGCGGACGTCTCCAGCTCCGGGACGCCTCGGGGATTGAGCTCCTTGCGGAGCACCTCCACCGGCAGCACGCCGTCCAGGTCCCGCTTGTTCCACTGCATCACCAGGGGGAAGCGGTCCAGGCGGATGCCGTGCTCGAAGAGGTTCTCCTCCAGGTTGGCCAGGGACTCGCGGTTGGCGTCCATGGCCTCCGGCTGCGAGTCCGCCACGAACACCACGCCGTCGGCGCCCTGGAGCACCAGCTTGCGGGTGGCGTTGTAGAAGACCTGGCCCGGCACGGTGTAGAGCGCCAGTCGCACGGAGCAGTCGCCCACGCGCTCCACCTTCACGGGGAGGAAGTCGAAGAAGAGCGTCCGGTCTCCCTCCGTGGCGATGGACATCATCTCGCCGCGGTGTGCGGGGCGGACCGTCTCGTAGATCTTCCTCAGCGAGGTCGTCTTCCCGGACAAACCCGGTCCGTAGAAGACGATTTTCGCGGCCACTTCACGGGCCATCAGATTGACGCTGCTCACGGTGTCAGCTTACCTAGTCCGACTTGACACCTCGCGCCAGTCGACGGCGAGACATTCGCCCCGGGTCCGCGAGGCTCAGCGCTGGAGGTGAGGCCACGGGCTCAAGGCAGGCTCGCCAGGATGCGCGCCCGCAAAGCATCCGCGACGGCTCACACCGCTTCCCTGAAGAGGAATACGGCACGAACCGCACGAATGGCGGCCAATACGTCATGCCACCGGCGAACCACCGCGCTGCTCGACAATCAAGCAGGGATGCGGCGTCCGCACGGAATGAAACCGCTCGTGGGGGGCAGTCGCGGTGGTGAGACGCGCGTCATGCCCTCCCTCGAGCGAGAGGACCTCAAGCGGCCTTCGTCACCTTGCCCGCCTTGATGCAGCGGGTGCACGCGAGAACGCGCTGGGTGCTGCCCTGAACGCTGGCCCGGATCTTCTGGAGATTCGGCAGGGTCCGCTTCTTGGTCTTGTTGTTCGCGTGGCTGACGTTGTTACCCACCAGCGGACGCTTGCCACACAAGTCACACTTCCACGCCATGACCTCTAACTCCTTGAAAACTGGGGCGTTGGACGCCTGCCGATTAAAAGAGCGGCGGAACCTGCCAGATAACGGCCCGGAAATCCAGCCTTAGATCCAGGATCAGCCCTTGAGCGGATCCTTCTTCTTCAACATGTCCTGCACCAGCCGCGCGGCCCGGATGCCCGCGAGCAGCTCGCCTTCCAGCCCCAGACCGGGGAGGACCTCGCGGTTGGCGAGCAGGATGTTCTTGGCCGGCGTGCGCTGGGTCAAACCCGTGACGCCCAGGACGGCTTCCGACTCGAAGCTGAACAATGGGTGCGGCATCAGCCGGCTGCCACGGACTCCGTCGGCGTCCAGGTAGGGGGCCGAGCGCAGCACGCGGTGCTGGGCGGTGAAGGGCATCAGCGCGTCCAGGTGCTCGTCGATGCGCGTCGCCAGGCCCTGGAGGTGTTCCTCGCCCAGATCCCGCGCCGAGGCCGGGACGAAGGCGCCCGCGCACACCACGCGCAGCCCTTCCGTCGCTTTGGCCTCCTTGCCGCCGTGCGCCGGCGCCGCGCGCGCGGGGTGGACCTGGATCAGCACGGGCCCCAGCTCCGCGTCGCCCGTGTCCAGCAGGGCCAGCTCACCCAGGCCGCGGGGCAGCGCCGACTCCGGCACCACCCAGTTCACGGTGAAGAGCAGGGCCTTGGTGTTGGACTGGTCCAGGTGCTCCAGCAGACCGCGGTGGTGCTTCTTGTCCGTCACCAGCCGTCGCAGCGCGCCCGCGTCCGTGGCCGCCACCAGGCAGGACGCGCGGTACATGGTGTCCGAGCGCATCAGCTTCATGCCCGCGAACTTGCTGCCGTCGAAGGCCAGCTCCTCCACGATGAAGCCCGCCGGGTTGTCGCGCCCGAGCACATCTCCGCCCAGCTCCGCCACGCGGCGGGCGAGCAGCTCGCGCAGGCCCTCATTCCCCCCGGGGAAGAAGGAGGGCGTTGACAGCACCTGTGACATGGCCCGAGTCAGCGCCAGGTGCGCCTCCGGACGGTCCAGGTGGGTGACGAAAGGCAGTAGCCCCCGCACCAGGGACACCGAAGCGCTGTCTCCCGTGAGCCGGGGCGGCGCCTCCAGGCCGGGATGGGCCCGGATGAGCTTCTTCAGGCCCCATCCCTCGAAGAATCCGTCCGGTGGCAGGGCGGGGCCCGCCTTGAAGAAGGCATCACTGGCTTCGTGCTGCGCGGCGGCGCCGGCCAGGGCGCCCAGCAGGGATTCGCCTTCCTCGCCCAGCTCCCGCGTCACCTCGGCCTTGCGGCGGGCGGCGTCGCCGTGGAGGTCCAGGCGGTTGCGGGGCATGAGGAGCTGCAGCTCCGGTGCGTGGGGCCGCAGCGTGCGCTGGACGTTGGCGTTGAGGCCCAGCTCCGTGAGGGCCTCCTCCACCGCGGGCATGGCCTTGAGCGGCGGAGCGACGAAGGGGGCATAGGGGAGCACGTAGCCGCCGTGCTCGTAACCGGGCCCCATGCCGTCGTGCTCCACCAGCAGGACGCGGTGGTTGCGCTTCGCCAGGAGTGCCGCCGCGAGCGCACCGCCCAGCTGACTGCCGAGCACGATGACGTCGTAGACATGCCGGGACGGCCCGGCGGGAAGCTTGAGCTTGGCAGAGGACGTCGCCATGAGGCGGGCAACACTACACAACGTGCCCGCCGCTGGCGCCCTTTTCACCACGGCGCGCCCGCGGAGGGCGGATCAGCGGGCCTGGGCGCTGAAGAGGCGCTGCTCCAACTCGGGGGGCAGCTGGATGAAGTCCTGGACCACCCAGTGCGCGCCGGCCTTGCGGAGGTCGGCTTCCGGCGCGGCGGTGGTCAATCCCACCACCGTCATGCCGGCTTCGCGGGCGGACATGATGCCCAGGACGGCGTCCTCGAAGGCGAGGCACTCGGTGGGGGCCACGCCCAGCGCCTTGGCGGCGGCCAGGAAGATGTCCGGGGCGGGCTTGCCGCGCGTCACCTGTTCGGCGCCGACGATGCTCGCGAAGAGGGGACGGATGCCGAGCCCGTCCAGCACCAGCTCGCGGTTGCCCTGGGGCGCGGCGGTGGCGATGGCCGCCGGGACGTGGGCCTCCCTCAGGCGCTGGATGAAGGCCTCCGCGCCCCGGTGCAGTTTCATGTGCGGCCGGTACAGGGTGCGGTAGTGATTCTCCTTCTCCTCGGCGATGCGCTCCACTTCGTCCGGGGCCACCGGGCGGCCGAGCAGTTCGGGGATGATCTCCTCGTTCTTCCTGCCGGCGAAGTGGCTCTGGAAGTCGTCGGCGGTCAGCGTCAAGCCCAGCTTCCGGGCGAACGAGACCCAGGCCTCGTTGTGGAACTGCATGTTGTCGACGAGGGTGCCGTCCATGTCGAAGACGACGGCACGCAGGGGGGCCAGTGCGGAGGTCATGCGTTCCCCATAGCGCGTCTGCCCCCGCGGTGGGCCAATGAATCCACCCAAGGGACTGCTCGCCTGATATCCCCGGCGCCATGACGGACGACCTTCTGCTCGAGACGCGTGGCGCGGTAGGCGTGATTACCCTGAACCGGCCCAAGGCCCTGAACGCGCTGAACCTCGGGATGTGCCGCAAGCTGCACCCGGCGCTCGACGCCTGGGCGGCGGACCCGGCCATTCAGGCCGTGGTCATCCGGGGAGCTGGTGGCCGAGCCTTCTGCGCGGGCGGAGATGTGCGCGCGGTGGCGCTGTCGGTGGGGGCCGCGTCCGTCAACGAGAAGGAGCGGGTGTCTCGCGAGTTCTTCCGCGCGGAGTACGGGCTGAACCACCGCATCCACTATTTCGGCAAGCCGTTCATCGCGCTGGTGGACGGCGTCTGCATGGGCGGTGGGCTGGGCCTGTCGATTCACGGCACCCACCGGGTCGTCACCGAGAAGCTGGTGCTGGCCATGCCGGAGACGGCCATCGGGCTCTTCCCGGATGTGGGCGGCGGCTGGTTCCTGCCGCGCTTCCCGGGTGAGTCGGGCACGTACCTGGGCCTCACGGGGGCCCGATGCAGCGCGGCGGACGCGATGTGGCTGGGCTACGCCACGCACCACGTGGAGTCCGCGCGGCTGGAGGCGGTGCTGGACGCGTTGGTAGGCGCGCCCTGGGGCACCGGCGCGGCGAGCACGGTGGTGGACACGGTGCTGGCAGGCTTCCACGCGGACGCGGGCACGTCGCCGCTGGGCGTGCAGCACGCCGCCATCGACCGGTGCTTCGCGGCCGAGCGCGTGGACGACATCCAGCAGGCGCTGGAGGTGGAGGGCACGCCGTGGGCCCAGGAGACGTGGGCCACGTTGCTTCACATGTGTCCGGCCAGCTTGAAGGTGACGCTGCGCCAGCTCCGGATGGGGCGCACCCGCGACTACGACGAGATGGCCAACGTGGAGTACCGGCTCAGCCAGTCGATGACGGTGCGGCCGGACTTCCGTGAGGGCATTCGCGCGGTGCTCGTCGATAAGGACAACAAGCCGCGCTGGCAGCCCACGACGCTGGCGGAGGTCACCGAAGACATGGTGGAGGCGCTCTTCGCGCCGCTGTCTCACGACACGTGGACGGTGCCGGCGCGCGGGTAGGGGCCGTCGCTAGAGGTCCTCGTCACTGAGGACGGTGATGCCCTTGGCGCGAAGCAGCGCCGTGGTGATGCCTTCGCCCGTGCGGAGCTGGCCGGACTCGTAGACCCGCTGGCTGCCGCACGACGGGCTCTTCTCCTTCAGCAGCGCCACCGTCGCGCCGAAGCGTTGAGCCGCTTCGAGCGCGAGCCGGGCGCCCTGCTGGAAGGCTTCCGTCCGGTCGATGCCCGCGTCGCGCTCCACTGCGACGGCTCGCCCGGCCCAGACGTCCACCCCCGTGCCTCCGCGCAGGTCGACGGGAGGACGCGGTACGGGCAGGCCCGAGGCCACTTCCGGGCACACGGGGATGACGTCCTTGTCCGCCAGCGCCGCGAGGACGCGCTCGGAGCGCTGGGAGCGGCCGTCGTACCGGCAGGCCTCGCCCAGTAGACAGGCGCTGACCAGCACCACGCGGGCTTCCTGGACCGCGGTGACTCGTTCGGCCTGCGAGGGCAGGGCGGTTGAGCCTTGCCCGTCTCGTGGCTGCGCAGGGCCGCTCATGGGCCCGGTGGACTGGCGCTCGTCGGTCAGCCCTTCGTTGCTCAGCCCCAAGGCGGCCTCCGTTGGATGGACAGCGCCAGCATCTCCCGAGGAGACGCCGGGGCGCGCCGGCTCTTGGTCAAGCGCCTTCGGTCCGCTCACGCCGATTCGACCGTCGCGCCGGGATTCCGAAGCGCCAACTCACCCTCCGTGGCCCGCGCCTCCACGCGCGTCCGCGCCGCGTCCAGGGTGACCTTGCCCGTCACGGCGAGCCGCACGGCCAGCGGATAGAGCCGGTGCTCCTCCGCGAGGATTCGCGAGCTCAGCGCCTTCTCGTCGTCGTCCGGCAGCACCGGCACGGCCGCCTGCGCGATGATGGGCCCCGTGTCGGTGCCCGCGTCCACGAAGTGCACCGTGCACCCGGCCACCTTCACGCCGCGCTCCAGCGCCTGTCGCTGCGCATGCAGGCCCGGGAAGGCGGGCAGCAGCGACGGGTGGATGTTCAGCACCCGCCCCGCGTAGTGGCCCAGGAAGTCCGCGCTCAGCAGGCGCATGAACCCCGCCAGGCACACCCACTCCACGTTCGCCGCGCGCAGCGTGTCCAGCAGGGCCTTCTCGAAGTCCGCCTTCGCGGCGTGGGCCTTGTGGTCCACCACCTTGGCCGTCACGCCCGCCTTGCGCGCCCGCTCCAGCGCGAACGCGGTGGGGACGTTGGACACCACGCAGGCCACCTCGGCGGGGAAGTCCTCCCGCGCGCAGGCGTCCAGCAGCGCCTGGAGGTTGCTCCCGCTGCCGGACACGAGCACGCCCAGGCGGACCCGCTGGCCGCTCATGGGGCGATGACCGCCGTGGCCTCGCCCTGGCCTGCTTCCACGCGGCCGACCTCGAAGGCCTGCACGCCCCGGCCGCTCAGCACGCTCAGCGCCTGGGCGACGTCTTCCTGCGCCACGACGAGGATGAGCCCCAGGCCCATGTTGAACGTGCTGAACATCTCGTCGCGGGCCACGCTCCCCAGCTTCGCGATGAGGTCGAAGATGGGCGGCTTGGGCCACGTCTTCTCGCTCAGCACCGCGCGCGTGCCGTCCGGCAGGCAGCGGGGCAGGTTGCCCGGAATGCCGCTGCCGGTGATGTGCGCCAGGCCCTTCACCTTCACCGCCTGGAGCAGCGCCAGCACGTCCTTCACGTAGATGCGCGTGGGCTCCAGCAGCGCGTCCACGAGCGGCCGGTCCAGGCCCTCGGGCGTCGAGTCCAGGGCCAGCTTCCCGTCGTCCAGCAGCACCTTGCGCGCAAGCGAGTAGCCGTTGCTGTGCAGGCCAGAGGAGGGGAGCCCGATGAGCGCGTCACCCGGCTTCACGCTCTTGCCGTCGATGATGGCCGCGCGCTCCACCACGCCCACGCAGAAGCCCGCGAGGTCGTATTCGCCGCGCGCGTAGAAGCCCGGCATCTCCGCTGTCTCGCCGCCCAGCAGGGCGCACCCGGCCTGCTCGCAGCCCAGGGCGATGCCCTTCACCACCTCGGCGGCGTCGTCGACCTCCAGGCGCCCGGTGGCGAAGTAGTCGAGGAAGAAGAGGGGCTCGGCGCCGCAGGTGAGGATGTCGTTCACCGACATGGCCACCAGGTCGATGCCCACCGTCCCATGGCGTCCCGCGGCAAAGGCCACCTTCAGCTTGGTGCCCACGCCGTCCGTGCCGGCCACCAGCACCGGCTGCTGGTACTTGCCTGGCGGCAGGGCGAACAGGCCGCCGAATCCACCCACTCCGCCCATGACTTCAGGGCGCATGGTGCGCGCGGCATGGGGCTTGATGCGCTCGACGAACGCGTCGCCGGCCTCGATGTCTACTCCGGACTGCTTGTAGGTCGTTCCCACGGGCGGCCTTCTACCCGGCCCCCGCGCCGGTGTCTCGCGTGGCGTGGCGGCTGTCCCACCGTCGCGCACAGAAAAGGGAATTTGACCGGGCGAGTGTGGGCTGATTGACTCCTTTGCAGGATGGGCGCCGAGGAAACCCTCTTTCAACGTTTCGGCAAGGAGTTCCCCCAGGGCACCGAGCTCTTCCGCGAGGGAGAAGCCGGCAAGGAGATGTTCGTCATCCAGGCAGGACGGGTGGCCATCTCCAAGCGGGTCCGTGACGTCGAGAAGGTTCTCGCCGTCCTGGGCCCCGGTGAATTCTTCGGGGAGATGGCCATTATTTCCAACAAGCCGCGCAATGCGTCGGCCACGGTCAACGAGGACGCGAGGCTGCTGGTCATCGACCCCAAGACGTTCGAGGGGATGATCCGCGGCAATGCGGAGATCGCCGTCCGGATGATCAAGAAGCTGGCCGAACGCCTCTCCGAGGCGGACGCCCAGATCGAGAACCTGCTGCACAACGACCCGGCCAGCCGGGTGGTGCACCAGATCATCCATGCCTGCCAGCACCGGGGCCGTCCCCTGGACGAGGGCGTGGAGTTCGACTTCGCGGTGCGGGAACTGCCGCGCCAGATTGGTGTGGGCGAGCCCGCGGTCCGCGCCGTGGTGGACCGGCTGGAGCGTTCCGGTCTGGTCGAGCGGAACGGGGACCGGATGACCGTGCCGGACACGGCCAGGCTGCACGACTTCCTCCAATACCTGGAGATGAAGTGGAAGTTCGGAGACCTCTAGCGTGAAGCTGCGAGTCCTCGGCTGCCACGGCGGCGAGCTACCCAACTGCAAGAGCACCTGCTTCCTCGTCGATGACGTGCTGGCGCTCGATGCGGGGGCGCTCACGGGGACGTTGTCGCTGGATGAGCTGTGCCGCGTGGACCATGTCCTGGTGGGGCACAGCCACTTCGACCATGTGAAGGACCTGCCGCTGATGGCGGACCTGGTCATCGGCCGGCGCGACACCCCGGTCACCATCCACGCCTCGCGCGAGTGCGCCCGGGCCCTGCGCGACAACATGTTCAACAACGCGCTCTGGCCGGACTTCACCCGCATCCCGACGAAGCGGCAGCCCGTGCTGCAGATCAAGACGTTCCGGGCCGGGAGCACCTTCCAGGTGGGCCCCTACACCGTACGAAGCGTGCCGGTGAGCCACCCCGTGGAGTCGTGCGGCTTCATCATCTCCAACGGCAAGAGCGCCCTGGCGATGAGCGGCGACACCGGCCCCACGGACAAGCTGTGGAAGGCGCTGAACGAGACGAAGAACCTCAAGGCGCTGCTGCTGGAGACGTCCTTCCCCAACAAGCTCCAGTCGCTGGCCGACATCTCCGGCCATCTCACGCCGCACACGCTGAGCCTGGAACTCCAGAAGTTCGAGCGCAACGGCGCCTCGGTGCTGCTGTATCACCTCAAGCCCGCCTTCGTGTCGCAGCTCAAGAAGGAGCTGGCCGAGCTGCCGGTGGAAGTGCTGGAGCTGGGCGATACCTTCGAGCTGTAGACGCGTCGCGCCATACGGAGGGGTTGACGGCCGAAAGCGGCCGGATTAACCCCGCCCACCCCATGGCCTGGTTTTCGAAGAAGCCGCGCATCGCTGTCGACACCGAACCGCAAGCCGAGCCCCGCCCGTCCCGCATGGAGGGCCTGTGGGCGAAGTGCGAGACGTGCGACGAAATCATCTACCGCCAGGAGCTGGAGAAGAACTGGATGGTGTGCCCGCACTGCGAGCACCACCACTACTGGACGGCTCGCGCTCGGCTGGCGGCGCTGCTGGACCCCGACAGCTTCGAGGAGTTCGACAAGGAGCTGGAGCCGCAGGATCCGCTCGGGTTCAGTGACTCGAAGAAGTACAAGGACCGGCTGAAGTCCTCCCGGAAGAGCCTGGGCGAGCCGGACGCCTTCATCTCCGGCGTGGGCCGCATCCAGGGCCACCAGGTGTCAGTGGGCTGCTTCGTCTTCGAGTTCATGGGCGGCTCCATGGGCTCGGTGGTGGGCGAGAAGGTGGCCCGCGTCTTCGAGCGCGCGCACGAGCTGAAGTGCTCCGCCATCGTCTTCTCCGCGTCGGGCGGCGCGCGCATGCAGGAGGGCATCTTCTCCCTCATGCAGATGGCCAAGACGTCGGCGGCCATCGCCCGCTTCCGCACCGGCACGCGGCCGTACATCTCCGTGCTGCTCAACCCCACCACCGGCGGCGTCGCGGCGTCCTTCTCGTGGCTGGGCGACGTTATTCTCGCCGAGCCCAAGGCCCTCATCGGGTTCGCCGGTCCGCGCGTCATCGAGCAGACCATCCGCCAGAAGCTGCCGGAAGGCTTCCAGCGCTCCGAGTTCCTGCTGGACCATGGGATGATTGACGCCATCGTCCACCGCAAGGACCTGCGCGCGAAGCTTGGCCAGATTCTAGGGCTGCTGGGCTGAGCCCGCCCCGGACAGCTGAGGAGGCGCTGGCCTTCTTCACGAAGCTCAACCCCTCCGGCATCAAGCTGGGGTTGGAGCGCGTGCAGGAGGCCCTGGCCGCGCTGGGACATCCGGAGCGGCGGTACCCGGCGCTCCACGTCGCCGGGACGAACGGGAAGGGCAGCACCTGTGCCATGACGGCGGCGTCGCTTCATGCCGCCGGGCACCGCGTGGGCCTCTACACGTCTCCGCACCTGGTGCGCGTCAACGAGCGCATCCGTGTGGACAGCGAGGACATCTCCGACGCGGACTTCGGTTTGCGCATCCTGGAGGTGTTGGAGCGCTACCCCAGCGCCGTGTCCTCACCCATGACGTACTTCGAGTTCGGCACTGTCGTGGCCTTGTGGCACTTCGCCCAGGTCTGCGTGGACGTGGCCGTTCTGGAGACGGGCCTGGGCGGCCGGCTGGACGCGACCACCGCCGCCAGCCCGGTGGTGACGGCGATTACCCCCGTGTCCTTCGACCACATGGAGTACCTGGGCGACACGCTGGCGGCCATCGCCGGCGAGAAGGCGGGCATCCTCAAGCCCGGCGTGCCGTGTGTCGTCGCGCGGCAGGCTCCGGAGGCCCTGGAGGCCATCCTCCGCAAGGCCGAGGAAGTCGGGGCCCCGGTGCGGCTGGAGGGGCGCGACTTCGTGGGCGAGCGTCAGCCAGATGGCGCGCTGTCGTACCGCGGGGCGACCTGGTCCCTGGATGGGCTGTCCGTCGCGCTGCGGGGGGCCCATCAGCGGCAGAACGCGGCGGTGGCGCTCGCCTGCCTGGAGGCCTTGCAGGAGCGCCGCGTCACCGTGCCTCCCGAGGCCGCGCGTGCGGGCCTGGCGTCGGCGTGCTGGCCAGGGCGTCTGGAGGAGGTGGGGCAGCAGCCCATCCTCCTGCTGGATGGCGCACACAACCCGGCGGGCGTGGAGGTGCTGCTCGCGTCGCTGAAGGACCTCTACCCGGAGCGTCGCATCCACCTCGTCTTCGGGGTGGTGGGGGACAAGGACCGGGAACCGATGATGCGAGCGCTGTTTCCCGCGTGCGCCTCGGTGCAGCTCACGCCTTTGGAGACGCCTCGCTCGCTGTCTCCCGAGGCCTACCTGGCAGAGGCGCGCGCGCTGTGCGCGGACGTGACTGCCTGGCCGGATGCGGACGCGGCCCTTGCCGCGGCGCGCAAGCGGGCAGCCGCGAACGACCTCGTCCTTTGTACAGGTTCACTGTTCCTTGTCGGGATGATGAAGGCTCGCATGTATCGAAACCTTGGCGCGATGCATCAGCCGCCGTAGATTCAAGACATGCGCCTGCCGGACTGGAGAGCCGCCGCGACATCGGGGCCGCCCATCCCCTCCATCGACGAAGTCGATTTCAGGGCGCTTTATTCGAAGACGAAGTACGTCGTGGAGACGGCGGACGGCTGGTCGCTGGTCATCACCCGCTACCGTCCGGTGAAGCAGCCTTTTCCGCAACCGTTGTTTGGTGAGCCCCTGCTGCTGGTGCACGGTTTCTCACAGAACCGGCACACCTGGACCAGCGGGCAGTTCGTCAAGAACCTGCTCTTCTTCGGGGTGGACATCCACATCCTGGAGCTGCGTGGCCATGGCAAGAGCTCCATCGCGTTCCAGAAGGAGCGCACCGAGCGCTTCAAGCGCCCCCTGCCGCCGGACATCGACTACGGCTGGGATATCGACAGCTACTTCCTCTACGACCTGCCAGCGGCTGTCTCCGGCGTGAAGCGCATCACCCGGCGCGAGCGCATCTTCTATTGCGGCCACTCCATGGGCGGGATGCTGGGCTACGGCTACGCCGGCATCCACAATGACTTCGAAGGCCTCATCACCATCGGCTCCCCGGCGGACCTGGGACGCGGCTTCATGCTGCTGCGCCTGCTGGCGCACGGCGCGCCCATGCTGGCCGGGATGATCGACCTGACGCTCGCCAGCCTCAACGTGGGCGGCAAGGTGGAGGGGGCGGGGCGCTCGCTGCTCGCGCGGGGCGTGGGCGTGTTGAACAAGGGCCTGGGACGCCGGCTGTCACCCCAAGCGCGGCGGACGCTGCGCTTCGACGCTGTTCCAGTGGACATCATCCTCAAGACGCTGGAGCGACAGCTCGCGAAGGCCGAGGACTCACCGCTGTATCAACAGCTCACCACGCGGTTGAACCGTCTCATCAATCCGGAGCGGGTGAGCGCGGATGACATCCGCTGGTTGCTCCGCGAAGGCGGGGAGCGGGAGCCGCGCCGGGTGCTGGAGCAGTTCGCGCGGTGGATTCGCCGGGGAGAGATGGTCTGCTACCGCACCGGCTTCGACTTCAAGCGGGGCTTTGGTCGCATCGAGGTTCCCATGGCCATCATCTTCGGAGACCTGGACCCGCTGGCCTCGCTGGAGTCGACGCGCAGCGTGTATCGCGCCGCCAAGAGTGAGTATCTGCTCTGGCGTCCGGTGAAGGGGAACAGCCACATCGAGCTGACGATGGGGCATGACATCCGGCAGATCTGCTACGACATCAAGAACCTCATCGAGTACGCGCGGACCCACCGGTATCGCTCGCCGAGCCTTCCGCGGCTCCGCTAGACGCGTCTGGACGGAAAGTTGGAGGCACGTTGGTGCGTGATAGCCTCCACGCTCTTTTGTCAACGTGAAGGGGTGTGGTCGATGAAGCCGTTTGCCGCGTGGCTGCTCGGTGTGGTGCTCGTGCCCTTCGTGGCGCTCGCGCAGGCGCCGGCCACGAACCTGAACACCATCACCGCGGTACAGGTGAACGGTGGGACGGTGACCATCTCCGGCTCGCAGAAGGCCAACTTCACCACGTTCACCATGACGGACCCGCCGCGGCTCGTCATCGACATCTCCGAGGCGGTCTTCTCCGACGTGCCCGAGGAGATCCAGGTGGGCAATGGCACGGTGACGGCCATCCGCACCGCCAGCTATGGCTCCGAGGCGTCCTCCATCGCTCGCGTGCTCATCGGTTACGAGCGCGAGGCGGAGGCGGACATCCAGGCCAATGGCAACCAGCTCGTCGTCCGCGTCGCGGGCGGCGGAGGCCCGGCCGTGGCGCAGGCGCCGGGCACCGAGCAGCCCCAGGCGGGAAGCAGCGCCGCGGATGCCGCCGCTGCCGCCGCGGCGGAGCGTCAGGCCCAGGAGAAGGCCGCCGCGGATGCCGCCGCCGCGGCTCGCGCCGAGCGTGAGGCCCAGGAGAAGGCCGCCGCGGATGCCGCCGCCGCCGCGAAGCGTGACGCGGAGGCCGATGCGAAGCGTCAGGAGGAGGCTCGGGCAGCCGTTCAGCGCCAGCAGGAGGAGCAGGCTCGGGCCGAGGCGGACCGCAAGCGCCAGGAGGAGGCTTCGCGTGCCTCGGCGCAGGCCGCCGCCGACGAGAAGCGGCGCCAGGAAGAGTCGGCGAAGGCGTCCGCTCAGGCCGCTGCGGAGGAGAAGCGGCGCCAGGAGGAGGTCGCGCAGTCCGCCGCCGACGAGCGCCGGGCCCAGCAGCAGGCCGCCGCCGAGGAGCAGGATCGGCGCAAGGCCGCGGCCCGGGCCGAGGCCGAGCAGCGGAAGGCCGCTCAGCAGTCCGCCGCCGAGGAGCGTCGTGCCGCCGCGCAGGCCGCGGCGGAGGAGCGCCGGGCCCAGCAGGAGGCCGCCGCCGAGGAGCGCCGTCAGCGTCAGGCCGAGGCTCGTGCGTCTCGGGAGAGCCGTCAGAAGCAGGCGGTGGAGCCCTCCCGGCCGAGCAGCTCCGGCTCGGAGGCCTCGGTGTCCTCGCGTCGCAAGACGCTGACGCTGGTGGGTTTCCAGCAGCAGTCGGGGGCCTCGCGCGTGTTCATCCGCACCAACGAGCCGGTCAGCTACTCCGTGTCGGAGCGGGGCCGCTCCGTGGTGCTGGAGCTGGAGAACACCCGCGTGGACGCCAGCAACAACACGCTGCCGCTGGACACGTCCTACTTCGCGACGCCGGTGCTCCGGGTGGACCCGAGCGCGTCCGGGCGGGATGTGCGCATCACCATCCAGCTCCGGCAGTCCGCGCCGTTCCAGGCCCGCCAGGAGGGCAACGTCATTTCATTGGACTTCCAGCGTACAGGCCGGTGAAAAGGGCGGGCCGCTCGGCCTGGGCGCGGCATACCCTGCACCCCTGAATGAGCTTCCTGGTTCCGCTCGCCGCCGCGCTGCTGGTCTCCACGTCGCAGGTGCCACTCGCCACCCCGCTGGCTCTGCCCAACGGTGAGACGGCGCAGCTGGCTGCGGACCTGGTCGTCTACGAAGCGGACACGAAGGTCGTCACCGCGCGCGGCAACGCCGTGCTGCGCACGGAGACGATGCAGCTTCGCGCCGACGAGGTGACGTACGACGAGGGGAACCAGCTCGTCACCGCCTCGGGCGGTGTCATGTTCGTGGGCCCCAGCGGCCTGGCCGCGGTCGCCGACACCGTGAAGATGGATGTGCGCACCTACGAGGCGAACCTCGAGGGCGGCCTCTTCATGCAGAAGCAGGGCGTTACGCAGGAGTCCCTGTTCACGGCGAAGACGCCCCAGGAGCTGCGGGCCATGGGGGAGACGCCCCTCCTCATGAGCGGCTCGCGCATCCGCCGGACGGGGGAGAACACCTTCCTCGTGGAGGACCTGGCCTTCACACCGTGCAACTGCAGCCCGGGGGAGCCCGGCTGGCGCATGGAGGCCTCGTCGGCCACCGTCATCCTGGGCGAGCGCGCCACGATGACGCTGCCCGTGGTGTACGTGAAGTCCGTGCCCGTGTTCGCGCTGCCGTGGCTCTACATGCCGCTGTCACAGCGGCGCACCGGCCTGCTGATTCCCAAGCCCACCATCTCCGCGCTCAACGGCTTCTCCCTGGAGCAGCCCCTCTTCATCACGCTGGGGCCGAGCTACGACGTGACGCTCACGCCGGGGTACTTCAGCGGCGGCACGGACGAAGTTCACCGGGTGCACAATGGTGCTACCAGTCTGGACGAGGACGTTCGTGAGCCTCGCTACCTGGGCGTGAAAGGACCCCGGTTGCTCACTGAGTTCCGCTATGCGCCCAGCGAGCGGACCCGGGGACGGGCCACGCTGGGGTTCCTCTACGACTTCCGGCCCATCCGAGACCCTCGTTCCGGCGCGTTCTTTCGGCGGACGGTGGACGGTATTGCCACGACGGAGTTCGTCGACGAGCGGCGAGGACTCCGGGGCGAGGCCTCCTGGCAGCACACCCAGGACATGGGGGGAGGGTGGCACAACCGGGTCGACGCCTCGTTCGTCTCCGATGGCTTCTACACCCGCGACCTCACGGCGGACCTGGTTACTCGCGAGTTCACCTACCTGCGCAGCACGGGCACGGTGTTCCAGCGCCAGGACGACCTCTATGCGGGGCTCGACGTGGCGCTGCGCCAGGACATCCGGTGGGGGTACCGCTTCTTCCAGGACAACCGCGTCCCCGCGGCCACGGACCCAGCGCGCCCGGACCTGAAGGGCCCCACCACGTTCCAGCGCTTGCCGGCCATCACCCTGGCCCTGCCGGAGCGGCCCGTGCTGGGCGGAATCATGGGGGGCCTGTCGGTGCAGTACCTGCGGCTCGCGCCCCTGCGAGGCGGGTACGGCGACGAGGGCACCGACGGCATCTTCCGGCCTGGGGGGGACTACCTCCCGTTCGGCTCCTCCGAGTGGCCGAAGCCCGTGGACACCACGCAGTCCGACGGCATCTTCAATTCGAACGACCGTGAAGCCCGCGACCGGGTGGACTTCTTCCCCCGCCTGTCGACGTCCTTCGGCCTGGGCAGCCTGATGCGCGTGTCGCCCTCGCTGGGCCTGCGCCAGGACGTGTGGCTGGGCGAGGTGTCGGGCCGGACGTGGCAGCGGGGCTATCCCATCGCCGGGCTGCTGCTTGAAAGCCAGGTGGCGCGCGTCTTCGAGGGCCGTGAGACGAGCTTCCGCCATGCCATCACCCCTTCGCTGGAGCTGCGCTACGTGCCGGGCGGGTGGGGCCGGCTTCCCTCGGCCGGGGGCTCCAGGGAGGACCTGGCCCGCCCCTATGACGAAGTGGACGCCGCGGTGCCGTTCCAGGCCGACGGCCGCACCCGGGGCTTTCTCCACGCGGTGCTCGCCGTGGACCAGACGCTGCGCTTCAAGCTCGGCAACGACATCCGCGAGCCGCTGCGCCTGCGCATCGGACAGGGCTTCGACCTCACCCGGCACGTGCCCGCGGCGGGGAAGGTGGACGACCCGGGGCCCGTGCTGCGCGACACCTTCGCCCGCCTCAGCGCCACCGCTGGAATCTTCACGGCCGCGGGCACCGTTCGCTACGACCCCAACGCGGGCCGCATCTCCGGGCTCTCCGCGGAGGTGAACGTCGACAACGGCAAGGGGCACGCCGTGTACGCGCGCTTCGACGACCTGCTGTGGGCCGGGGGAGATGCGCTCAACCGCGGCGCGGATCCCCGTTCCGTGGGCCCAGATGTGCTCCGCCGCTCGCTGGATACCTTGGTAGGCGGACTATCCCGAGTAGAGCCCGGCTTCCCTCCGGCCGAACGGGCTCAAGCCCTCATCGCGGGTACGCGTTTGAAGCTCGGATTTGGGCTGGGAGTGCGGTACGAAGCAATTGTGCAACCGCTTTACCAGGATCTAGTAACTCAAGAAAATCGCCCTCTTGCGCAGCAGACATTCGGCCTCTCGTATGGGCCTGCATGCGACTGCTGGCGGGTAGAGGGGGTGGTGACGTTGCGGCGAGAGTTGGGGCTGGAATTCTCCGGCATCAACCTCATCGTGGCGGATTTCGGATCCTTTGGTTCCGGAGGCTAGGAATCACCAGCGGTGGGTGGTGGTTCCTCCAACCCCGAAACAGCCAGGAGAAGTACTTCGTGTCGGACCTCGGAAAACGAATTGGGCAGCGCATCCGCGAGCTTCGGACACAGCGGCCGGAGCGCTGGACGCAGGAAGAGCTCGCGGAGCGGGCGCAGATCAGCGTGTCGTTCCTTTCCATGATCGAGCGTGGCGAGCGCGTCCCCCATGTGGAGACGCTGGCGGCCCTCGCCAACGCCCTGGGCGTGAGTCTGGGCGAGCTCTTCACGGGAACGGAGCAGACCCTTGCTCAGACGGAGGACCTCCTGCGGCCCCTGTCTGACTTCGCGCGCGCCCGTGGCCTCACCGCCCGGGACGTGGACCGTCTACTGGGTGTGGCCCGGGTGATGTTCAGCGGCACCGCCGCCTGACGTGACCCCCTGGGATTCCAGGCCCTGGACGCAAGAGGGCTCCGGTCCACCTGTCCTGTCCTTGACTGGACGGTAGGTGGCCCGGGAAGATGCGGAAGATGCGCTGTGCGCTGCTCGCGTACAGCCCGCTTCCTTCATCGCCTTCAAGGAGTTTCCACTGATGCGTCCGGGTCTGGCCCCGTGGGTGGCCTTCGCGAGCTTGCTGTTCGTTGCATGCTCGCCGTCGGCCCCCGCCACACTTGAATTCGTGGACCAGTCACCGGCTCAGCCGCGACTGGGAGAAATCACCACGCTGCGCTTCCGCGCGGTGGACTCCCGTGGCCAGCCGCAGGCCGGTACCCCGGTGTCCTTCACGCTGGAGTCCCCGGTTCCGGGCGTCGAGCTGTCGCCCACCGAGGGTGTCACCAACACGGGTGACGGCATCGTGTCCGTGCAGATGACCGCGCGCGGCGGCCGGGTGGCCTCCGCCGTCGTCATCGCCACCGCCGGCACGGGTGCCGAGATGAAGCGGGCCGTCTCGCCGGTGGTCAGCTTCGCGGGCACCAACTCGAACTCCCGTCAGTTCACCTTCCAGTGCGGTTCGTTCTCCGGTAACGGCTCCGGTCTGCACCACGCCGTTGGCGCCTGGGACGAGACGCGCGCCCTCATCGCGGGCGTGAAGGTCCGGTGCATCGCCCACGTGGGTGATCGTAACGGTGACGGCGTGGTGGGCGCCCAGGTGTCCTTCCTCACCGAGGCGGGCACCATCGGTCCCAGCGCCGTGTCCGTCACCGACGTGGTGGGCAACGCGGAGGTCCTCTACAAGACGTCCCTGCCGCTGCCGCAGGACGTGGAGCCGGGCATCTTCAGCTGGAATCCGCAGAAGGACGCGACCCACACGGGCGAGTACCTGGCGCCGCTGTGGATGCACCCCTTCCTCTGGGACGAGAACCCCATTGCCGCCTACGGCAACGCCGCGCAGCCCCAGCAGGACCGTCCGGAGCCGCGCCGTCCGGACCCCATCCGCCCCGGCATCGTCCTCAACCCGCGTGACAACCTGGTCTCGCTGATCGCCATCACCAGCGGTGAGGAGGCCTTCGACGACCTCAACAACAACGGCGTCTGGGACACGGGCGAGCCGTTCGAGGACCTGACCGAGCCCTTCGTCGACAACAACGACAACGGCACGTGGGATCCGGGTGAGCGCTACGTGGACACCAACGGCGACGGCCGCTGGACGGGCAAGAATGGCCAGCACGACGCCAGCACGCTCATCTGGGTGCAGGAGCGCATCCTCTGGACGGGCATGCCCCACGGGCTGGACAAGGACCAGACGCAGCGGCAGCTCGACCCGCCGCCCAACGCGCCGCCGCCGCTCATCAGCCACTTCGGCGGCATCTCGATTTCGTTCATCGTCTCCGACCCCTGGTACAACCGCATGGCGCAGAACAGCGGCAATGACGGTTGCAGTGGCGGCGCGTCCGGCCCCGTCACGGTGTCCCCGGCCAACACGGGCATCGCGTTGACCTACCCGTCCTTCAACTTCGAGACGTACCTGGTCCGCGATGCGCACGAGCCGCCCACCGAAGGCCCCCCGCCGCCGGTCTTCAACCCTCCGGTTGATTGGCGGGTGACGCCCATCTGCAAGTACACCGCGGCACAGCTGGAGGGCCACGAGGCCATCGTCCAGGGGCCCGTCGTCCGGGGCACCGTGGAGTAAGTCGTCGTCGTTTCGCCGGGCGGGCCCACGAAGGCATTGACCCCAGGGCCCGCCCTCCGTAGGTTCTCCACTGGTTGACTGGCGAATCACCCGCCGGTGGAGGACAACCGTGGGTCAGCAGAGCAAGCCGGCGGCGGAGAGTGGCACGCGCGAAAGCGAGCGCCGCCGCACCATCCTCCGCGCGGCCATCGACGTGTTCGCGCGCAAGGGCTACCACGGCTGCCGCATCGCGGACGTGGCGAAAGAGGCCGGCGTCGCATACGGGCTCGTCTACCACTACTTCAAGAACAAGGATGAGCTGCTCGAGACGGTGTTCGACACCGGCTGGAGCGGCTTCGTCACGCGCGTGCGCGCGGTGGTGGAGGGCGAAGGCTCGCTGGCGGAGAAGGTCCGCGGCATCGTCGAGGTGGCCTTCGAGGCCTACCGGGTGGACCCGCGCGCGGTGAAGGTGCTCATCCTGGAGATTGCGCGCAGTCCGGCGGGCTCGCGCATCAACCGGCAGACGGCCTTCGTGGATGCCATCCGGCTCAGCTCGGCGCTCTTCAACGCCGCGCAGGAGCGGGGCGAGCTGCGGCCGGGGTTGGACCCGCACCTGGCCTCCGCGCTCCTCTTCGGCAACATCGAAATGGCGCTCACCGCCTTCGTCGTGGGGCTGGCCGACGCGCGCGACCCCGACGCCCTGGAGCGGGCGAAGTCGCAGATTGCCGACTCCTTCCTTTACGGCGTCCTCACGGGTGCCCAGGCAGCGGAGGTGTCCGAATGGAAGCCGGAGAAGTCCGCTACGAAGTCCAAGGCCCCCAAGCGCTCCTGACCATTGACCGGCCCAAGGCCCGCAACGCCTTGTCCCCGGGCGTGGTGCGCGAGCTGATGGCCGCGCTGGAGCGGGCCGAATCCGACGCCGCGGTGCGCGTGGTGGTGCTGACGGGCGCCGGTGAGAAGGTCTTCTGCGCGGGCGGGGACCTGGGAACCATGGCTGGTGACGAGGGCTTCCTGTCCACGCACGAGGGCCGCCGTTCCTACGGGAAGCTGCTGGCGCGCTTCCAGGAACTGCGCAAGCCCACCGTGGCGCGCGTCAACGGGCACGCGCTGGCGGGAGGCCTGGGGCTGGTGCTCGCGTGTGATTTGGCCGTCGCCGTGGAGGGCGCGGACCTGGGCACGCCCGAAATCGACGTGGGCCTCTTCCCGATGATGATGATGGCGCTGCTCCAGCGTCACCTGGGCCGCAAGCGCGCGCTGGAGCTGGTGCTCACCGGAGACCGGCTGCCCGCGCGCGAGGCGCTGACGTTGGGGCTGCTCAACCGCGTGGTGCCGGCCGCGGAACTGGACGCCGCGGTGGGCGCGCTCGCGGGAAAGCTGGCGGGGAAGAGCCAGGCGGTGCTGGCGCTGGGGCGCCGTGCCTTCTTCACCGCCGAGGACCTGCCGCTGCCCGCCGCGCTGGAGTACCTGGCCTCGCAGCTGTCGCTGAACGTGCTGGCGGACGACGCGGGGGAGGGCATCTCCGCGTTCCTGGAGAAGCGTCCCCCGAAGTGGAACGACCGCTGACGCCGGCTACTGCGTGCCCAGCTCGGCGTTGCCGCCCTGGGCGACGCTGGGCGGCAGGTGCGGGAAGAAGTCCAGCTTCAGCAGGCGCTCTCCGTCCACCCACAGCCCGTCCACCTTCACGCCCCAGTGCAGGTGCGGGCCGGTGACGCGGCCGGTGCTGCCCACCTTGCCCAGCAGCTGGCCCTGCTTCACCTGTGTGCCCGTCTTCACGTCGATGCGCGACAGGTGGAAGTACGCCGTGTAGAGCCCCGCGCCGTGGTGCACCAGCACGGTGTTGCCCGCCGCGTAGTTGTCGCGCGCCATCACCACCGTGCCGTCGTTGGCGGCCTGCACTGGCGTGCCCGGGTCCCCGTCGATGTCCACGCCGAAGTGCTGACTGGACAGCTTTCCGTTGAAGGTGCGGCGGTCGCCGAAGGGCGCGGTGATGCGGTCCGCCCTGGGCCACGCGAAGTTCTGCGAGAAGTGCGGCGCGCTGAAGTCCTGGGCGAAGGCTTCAGCGAAGGCGCGGCGGTCCGCGGCCATGCGCTTGCGCACCGACGCGGGCGGCTTCACGTACTTGCCGGCCACGCGCAGCTCGCGCGACGGGTAGCCGGACTCCACGACGTCCAGCGTGCCCGTCAGCTCCACCTGCGGCGCGCCCGGCGTGACGGGGCCCATGGCCGTCACCTGCGCGGTGCCCGGCGTCATCTCCACCGGCAGGCCGGAAACGGCCAGATAGCCATCGCCCCAAGGGAAGAAGCGCAGCGCGCGTCCGGCGAGCGTGCCGGTGGGAGGCGCCGTCATGCCGCTCACCGTCACCAGCACCGGGTCTCCCGGCTTGGCTGCGCCGGGCTGCAGCGTCAGCTGGGGAGGGGCCTCCAGGGAAGCGTCCTCTCTGGACGCGCGCACGGGCACCGAGGCGGTTTCGGTCGCACCGGCCTTCGCTCCAAGTGCGAGCAGGGCGAGTAGCAGGAAAGGGGACTTGGAATACTTCCGGCCGGGTGCGTGCGAAGGCATGGGCCGTTTTTACACCACGTCGCGCGCAACTCTTCCCGGAGTGTGGTGTCGGTCCGCCGCATGCTTGCTCCGCCCCTCGAAAGCGCTTGGCTCGTCGCCTGGGTGGGAGAATGGCCGCACGCCTCCTCTGCGCGAAGCCGACCCCAGAGGTTGTCGGTACTTGGACGACGCATCTTGTCCGCATGCCGCCTGCCTGTCCGCAGGGCAGGCGGGCCACCAGGGCACATTCCGTCAAGGCGTACCCGGGGGACTGGGGGCTTCCTAGCTTCTGAACGGACTCGTTGATTGGGAGATTCGCGGATGCCTCGTCCCTATAGCTTTGACCACTACCAGGTTCCGAAGACGCTGCCGGCGCCGAAGCGAAGCCTGCGTCGGCAGGACAAGGCGCGGCTGGCCCATTCCAAGGCGCATCCCGAGGCCATGGAGAGCCACGAGGGCGTTCACTACGGCAAGCGCTTCGCGGAGACGGAAGAACTCTACATCGCGCATCAGATGGAGGCGCAGCTGGAGGAACTGGCGCGGCCCGAGCCCGACGCCAAGTTCTCCCACGGCCCGGAATTCAAGGCGGCACGTGGCACGTCGAAGGGCAAGGCGCGCCCGACCTCCGCGCCCGTCGTGGGAGGAACGGCGCCGATTGGCGCGCTGCCACCCACGCGCGAGCAGCCGCCGCGCGGGCGGCTGCCGGAGATTCGCGACGAGGTGGAGCACCAGCTCCAGGCCCTGCGGGGTGGACTGGGCGACGCCGTCAAGGCCGTGTCCCGGCTCATCCTGCTGCCCGTCACGGTCGTCCGCATGGCCGCGGGCCGCATCCTTCCTCTGTCCTGATTGGGTGAGCGACGCGCGTGGAGCTGAGGCTCGTTTCGTACAACATCCATAGTGGTATCGGAACGGACGGCCGCTTCGACCTGGGCCGCGTGGGCGCGGTGCTCCGCGAAGTGGGCGCGGACATCGTCGCTCTCCAGGAGGTAGGCGACTTTCGCGCGGTGACGCCTCGGGAGGACCAGCCCGAACACCTGGCGGACATGCTCGGGCTGCACATGGCCTTTGGTCCCAATGTCGTGCGCAACGGCCGGCGCTACGGCAACGCCATCCTGTCGCGGCTGCCCATCCTCAAGTCGAAGAACTACGACTTGAGCGTGGGCCGCCGCGAGCCTCGCGGCGCGCTGCGCTGCGACCTGGACATCGGGGGCGGGCAGCAGCTCCACGTCTTCTCCCTCCACCTGGGCCTGCGCCTGGGGGAGCGGCGCAGGCAGGAGGCGTTGCTGTTGTCCTCGGACATCCTCCGCGATGCCGCGCGGAAGGCCCCGTTGGTGGTGTGTGGAGATTTCAACTACTGGGGCAATGGCCCGGTGCCCTCGCTGGTGCGCCAGGCCATCCACGACGCGGCGCTGGAGCTCGGCGCGCCCGCTCGCACGTATCCCACGCGACTGCCCCTGCTGCGGCTGGACCGCATCTTCGTGGACGCGGGCGTGCGCCCGCTGTCCATCCACCCTCACCGCACGGAGTTGAGCCGGGTGGCGTCTGACCACCTGCCCCTCGTGCTGCGCTTCGAGGCCCCCATCGCCGTGGAGCCTTCCGTCTCTCCTCCGGTGCAGCTCATCGGGTAGACTGGGCGGATGGGCCGACGCGCGCGTTCACTGGCCGACGCTTGCGTGCGCCGGACAAAAACTCCGTGACGTGGTTGTCGCGGAACAGGTGCATGCCTAGGTTGGCCCGCACCTGAGAGGCCGTATGCGTCGGCCGGAGAGCGCATGCACGTGGGAAGTGAACAGGCAGAGCGCGGGATTTCCGCGCTCGTCGGGCGCATGGCCGACGGCTTCAGCCGGCTGGTGACGCAGCACCTGCAGCTGGCGCGCATGGAGCTGGCCGAGGATGTCAAGGCCACGGGCCTGGACGTGGCGATGATCGTGGCCTTCGTGCCCTTCATCCTCGTGGGTTATGGCTTCGTGTGCGCGGCGCTGGCGGCGTGGCTTTCCACGTGGTTGGGATGGTCCGGAGCGCTGGCTGGAATCGGCCTGCTGAATCTGGTGGGAGGCGCGGGCGGCGCGATGTGGGCGGTGAACCGGCTGAAGGCGCGCCGGATGATGGACGATACGTCGCAGGAGCTCTCGCTCAGCGTGGCCGCGCTCACCAACGCCGTCCCCAACGCGTCCGTGAACGCGCTCCAGGGGACGAACCGTGAAATCTTCAAGGAGCCCCCGCATGGCCGGTAGCAATGGACAGCCCAAGGCCTACAGCCCCCGCAGCAGCGCGGACCTGCGTGCCGAAATCGAGCGCACGCGCGCCGAGCTGGCCACGTCGGTGAGTGCCCTTCGCGAAGAAGTGGCAGTGGCCGCAGACTGGCGCCAGTGGGTGAGCCGCAATCCCTACGCGTGTGTAGGCGCGGCGTTCGTGGTGGGCCTGTGGTTGGGCTCGCGCGACTGACGACTGCCGTAGTACCCCCAATTGAGGAGATGGCTTCGATGGAGATGAATCCGCAGCAGATGGCCGACAAGGCGCGTGAGTTCCAGGACCGCGTGGTGCCGCAGATCGACGAGGCCCGTCAGAACATCGTGGACCTGAACAACCGCGTGGTGAGCTTCATCCGCGCCAATCCGGGCACGTGCCTGCTGGGCGCCGTGGCCGTGGGTTTCCTCGTCGGACGCATTGCCTCGCGCCGCTGAAGACGCGCGCTGGAACCACACGAGAGGGTGAACGCATGACGACGTTTCCAGGTGCATCGGGCAATGGCACGCCGCAGGACCCGCAGGGCGGCGGCTTCGGGCAGCGAGTGGACCACATTGGCAGCGACGCGCAGCAGCTCTGGTCCGACGCGCGCGGCGCGGTGACGGACTTGGGGCAGACGCTGGACCTGCGGGGGCGCGTGGAGCGCAACCCGTACGGGATGATGGCGGCCGCCGTGGGCGTCGGCTATCTGCTGGGCGGCGGGCTCTTCACGCCGCTGACGGCGCGCATCCTCCGGCTCGGCGTGCGCCTCGCGGCGCTGCCACTGGTCAAGGATGAACTGTTGGGCATGGCGGAAGCGGCCTTCCAGGGCTATCAAACTGGACGTGGTATGGCTGGTCCGGGCCCGCAGGGCTCCGCCTCGGCGAACGCCACTTCCGCAGGCACTCCTCGCCCGCCGACGTACTGAGGCCGGGCTTTCCTCCACCCCACAACCCCCGGAGTCTCAAATGGTGAACTTCAACAACCTCAAGAAGCTGGACAAGGACGACCTGCTGCACCTGGTGGGCCTGGAGACGCGTCGGGACACGGTGGACACGCTCCTGCCCGTCGTGGGCGCCTTCGCCGCGGGCATCCTCGTGGGCGCGGGCCTGGGCCTGCTGCTGGCGCCCAAGCCGGGCAATCAGTTGCGCGATGACCTCCGTCAGCGCCTGCACAGCGGCCAGGAGTACCTGTCCAACGCGGTGGGCCGCTCCTCCGAGGGCGCGGCGCAGACGGGCCCGCAGGGCACCGTGTCCCGCACCGCCTGATTCGCGGCATCCGCCGCACACGGCCCCGGACGGGGCCAGGGGCCTCCATTCGCGCCGGCAACGGCCGCGGGTGGGGGCCTTCCCGTTTGGAGCCGGTTAGAGTCCACGGCCGTGAGTGAGACGACGCAGGGTGGGATGGTGAAGCACGCCGGGGCCAGCGAGGGCGTGAGCCCGGACGCGGCGCTGGCGCGGCTGCGCGCGCTGGAGACGCTGGAGTCCGGGTATGAGGCGTGGCTGGAGCTCCAGGTGGAGCACGCGGCGTCGCGACTGCGCTTCCGTGAGGAGCGCGAGCGGCTGGAGCAACAGGGCTCGTTCCTGTTGGGCGCGGTGCGCGCCGCGGGGCTGACACCTGCGTCGGGCGCCGAGCCCGCGCTGGTGACTCCGCCCGCCGCTCCAGGGGATTTCCTGCGGGAAGCGGAGGACAAGCTGACGCAGGCCCGCGACGCGCTTGCCCGGCGAGAGGCGGAGAGCGAGGCGAAGCATGCCGAGGCCTTCGCGGAGATTCGTGCCACGCTCAAGGATCGCGTCCAGCGCTACCTGAGCGCGAGCCGTCCGTCCCTGACGTTGCTGCTGCGCCGTGTGGGGACGGAGCGCGCGATTCTCCATCTGGAGCGCGTGTCCGGAGACACGCCCGTGCTGCTGTGCTTCCTGTTCGCGGCCAGGATTCCGTCCCGGTACGGCTTCCTGCTGGATGACGCGACCGAGGACGTGTCACTGCCGCCCGCGCCGCTCTATGCAGACGCGGGCGTGGCCGCGGACGAAGTGCGTCCGGACGCGGTGGGGTTGGAGTCGCGCGTACGGGGGGGAGGGGAGGTAGTGCCGCTGAAGGGCTTCCTCCCCGTGTTCGTTCCACGCCCTTCGGGAGGCGAGGACTTCTTCCGGCTGCTTCAGCGGGGCGTGGTGCTGGAGGTGGAGGTCGCGGACGGGACGGCCTTCCGCAACGTCCTCTCCCGCGAGGAGTCCGAGCGCTTCGCGGGGCACCTGCTGCGCCTCAAGCTGGAAGGGCGCATCGGGCTGGACATCGAAGTGGGCTGACTCGCCTCGCGTCGGCAGATCCGTCCTAGCGCGTGCGCACCACGCCCACCTCGGCGGTGCCCGCCAGCAGCGCGCTGCCGAGGAACAGGTTGCCGGATTCGGCGCCGCCCATTCGCACGGCATGGAAGATGACCAGGTAGGTCTGCTCGCGCTGGGGGAAGGCGGTGCCCGGAATCGTCACGCGGGCCTCACGGTACGGGCCCGGCAGGCCCACCAGTTGGAGGAACTGGACCGGCGTGGAGGGCAGGTTGGTGTACGTCGGCTCGCCCTGCGCGCCCTCGGCGCTCAGGGGCACGACGGTGACGAAGCCGAGCGTGCGGTCCGTATTCGCCGGGGGCGCCGGCCGGTCGAAGGACAGGGGCGTGCTCGCGTCGATGCGCAGGAAGCCTTCGGGCGGGTGCAGCGCGGCGATGGTCTCCTTCATCGGCGCGTTGTCCACCTGGCCCACGTAGCGCGTGCCACCCCGGTTCGCGATGAACTGGTAGGTGGCACCGGGCTGGTAGGTGAAGTCGGAGGCGCCCACGCTGGTGCGGCGGTAGTTGCCGGAGCCCTCGTCCGCGAGCGCCGTGGCCTGGCCACCCACCGGCTGCACCGTGATTTCGGCCCCCGCCAGGCCGGAGGGCTGCGAGTTCTCACCCGTCCGGCTGCCAAGGAAGACGATGGCGGCCGTCTGCGCGGGCAGGGCGAGCACGTCGCCACCGTCCGGGCTGAAGGTGCCCGCGTCATAGCCGGCCAACGCGGAAGCGGAGACCTCCACCTCCGGGGTGGAGAGCAGCGTGCCCACCATGACGTGGTCGGCGGTGAGCTGGTCCAGGTCGCAAGCCAGGAAGGCGAGGGAGGAGGCGGCGAGCGCCGCGGACACCAGGGTGCGTTTCATGGGAACACGAGCATAGCAGGCACCCCCGCAACGACGACCGCGCTCGGGCCCATCTCGGGGTATCCTCCGGGCCACCCGTGCAAGGTCACCGTGTTCACTCCGCAGGCCGGCGCTTCCTGAAGCGGCTTGGCGTCTCCCTGTTGATGGCCCTCCTCTTCGGAGGCGTGCTGGGGCTGCTCGTGTACCTGCGCCCCACCAGCATCGTGCCGCCCAAGGACCCGCCGTCGGCCTGGGTCCCCTCCGCGGCGGTGGATGCCGCACAGGCCTGGCTGGAAGGCTGGGAGCGTGTCACCTACGACTGGCGCGTGCGGGAGCTGGGGGAGCGCTCCGAGCGCCCCGACGAGGCCGTCGTCATCGCCATCGACGACGAGACGCTGGCCGAGGCCCGCCAGGACGTGCGCCCCGGCGTCGCCACGCAGCCCTGGCCGCGCCAGCTCGTGGGCCGCATGGTGCACCGGCTGGTCCAGGAGGGGGCGCTGCTGGTGCTCGTGGACTTGCCCTTCACGGACCTGAGCCCCAACGCCTGTGCCGAAGCCTCGTCCGCGTCGGCCTCGTCGCTCTCCTGCGACGACGCGGCCTTCGCCGCGCAGCTGGCGAAAGATCCGGGCCGGGCGCTGCTGTCGTTCACCTGGGAAGCGCAGGGGCCCCGGGTGCTGCCCCCCGCCAGCCGCCTGTGGCCGTACCGCGTGAAGCTGGGCGTCTATGACGCGTCCGAGGCGGCCTCCCTGCGCGCGCAGGCCGTGCTCGCGGCGCAGCGCCCGGCCTTCATCATCCCCGCGGGCAGCCAGGTAGAGGTCTGGGGCGGCGCCATGGACGAAGCGGACGGCAAGGCGCTGGGCTCGCGCCTGGGAGCCACCGCGCATGTCCTCGAGGAGCGCCGCGCAGCGGACGACAGCTACCGCGTGGGCCCCACGGAGCTCTTCATCTCGCTGGCGGAGGTCCAGGTGGAGGGACTGGACGCGGCGAATCTCATCGAGCTGCGCCAGGTTCAGCACCCCGTGGTGCCGCTGTTGAGCGGAAGCGCGGGCTTCGGTGCGTCCACGCTCGTGGCGGGCCAGGACGGACGCGTGCGCGCCGTGGCGCACCTCATGAGCTACACCGTGCGCGGCAAGCGCCACATCCTGCCGTCGCTGCCCCTGGCCGCGGCCATGCGGTTGGCCGGTACGCGCTCGCTCCGCTACGAGGGCGGCAAGCTGCACGTGGGGGACCAGTACGCGTTCCCGATGAGCGCCTCGGGACTGAGCCTGCTGCGCTGGGATGCGCCCAACGCGGGCCGGGGCTCACGCGGCTCGCTGGCGCGCTCCATCCGCGCGTGGAACGTGCTCCTCAACGTCTTCGACGTGGCGGACGAGCGCCCCGCGCGCTTCGAGAATGACCTGGAAGGCCGCACCGTCGTCCTCACGCGGACCGCCGGCGAGTCCGCGCACCTGCGTTCCACGCCCCTGGGGCCGGAGACGCCGGGGGGCGCGATTCTGGGGCAGGCGCTGGCCAACATCCTCCGCTCGGAGGGCATCACCCGTGCGGCGCCCGATTTGGACCTGCTCCTCACGCTGGGGCTGGCCTTCCTCGGCGCCTTCCTGGCGCTGTCGCTCAGCTTCCTGCTGCGCTCGGTGCGCGGCGCCGTGCTCTACGTGGGCTTCCTGGTGGCGGCGGGCGCGGGCTACGCCTTCGGAGCCGCATACGTCTTCGTCGAACAGCGGCTGTGGGTGGCCATGGCCGGGCCGCTGCTGGCCATGGTGGGCGCCTTCGTCGCCACCATTCGCTACGCCTACGGCACGGAGCGGCAGATTCGCGACTTCGTGCACAACGCGCTCGGCCGCTACGTCAGCCCGGACGTGGCCCGGCTGGTGGCGCGGGACTTGAGCCTGATGCGCCCCGAGCGCCGGCAGATGTCCGTGTACGTCTGCGACATCGAAGGCTTCACGCGGCTGTCGGAGGGCCTGCCGCCCGAGCAGCTGGTAGGCCTCTTCAACGCGTACCTCACGGAGATTTCCGCGGTGGTGCGGTCCACGGCGGGGCAGGTGGACAAGTACATCGGCGACTCGGTGATGGCCTTCTGGGGCGCGCCGGTGCGCACGGACCGCCACGCGCACCTGGCCTGCGAGGCGGCGCTGAAGATGCGGGAGGTGCTGACCGAGCGTCAGTCCGCCTGGGAGAAGAAGTATGGCCACCGCCTCAGCTTCCGCGCGGCCGTGGACACCGGGGAGCTGGTGGTGGGCGACCTGGGCAGCGAGATGAAGTCCAACTACACCGTGCTCGGAGACGCGGTGGGGTTGGCCTCGCGGCTGGAGGCCATCAACAAGGTGTACGGCACCTACGTGCTGGCCGGGGACACCACCGCGCAGCTCGCCAGCGGCAGCTACGTCTTCCGTGTGGTGGACCTGGTGCGCTTCAAGGGCCGCCCGCAGCCGGTGCGCGTGCATGAGTTGGTGGCGCGCCGCGGAGAACTCACGCCCCGCATGCAGGAGCAGCTCGCGCTCCACGAGCAGGCCCTCACCGCCTACCACCAGCGCCGCTTCGCGGAGGCGCATGCCCTCTTCGAGCGTGCTTCACACGAGTACCAGGACACCGTCGCCGCGCTCTACGCCGGCCGCTGCGCCCGCTTCCTCGTCACGCCGCCGCCCGCGGACTGGGACGGCGTGCACGGCATGGAGGAGGGCGAGCCCACCGCCGCGGCGGCGTGAGTCACTCCTCGCCGTCGTCCGAGTCCGGCTGGCCGAAGAGCTCCTTCACGGGGGCGTCCTTCGCGATGTGCTCCGCCACCACGCGGCGCATCTTCTCCGCCGTCATCGCCGAGTAGTACACCTCTCCTGGCCAGCCCATGAGCTGGTAGTCCTCGGGAGAGAGCGGATCTCTCTTGCGGCCGGTGTCCTCGCGGACGACGACGTTCGGCCCCATGTGGCAGAAGCCGTAGCAGCCGCCGCGGTACAGCTCGCAGCGCGGCACCAGCCCCTGGCCGGAGAGGGTGTCCCGGGCCTCGGCGTAGACGGCGTCCGCGCCGCCCGCCTTGCAGCTGGAGCCCTTGCACACCGACAAGCGGTAGCGCTTCACGGTGGCGTCTCCTGGAGGCCGCCATCAAGCGTATTGAAGAGGTTCAGCTTCACCACCAGCCCCCTGAAAAAGCGCCGGCCCGCCTTCCGCTTCAACGCGGGAGTGCGGGCCGGGAATCCGGGTGAGGCCGATACGGCCTCACTGGGAATCTGGATTCACTTGATGAACTTCGTCACCTGGATGGGGCCCTGCTGCGTGACGACCGTCTGGTGGCCCGCATGGGCCCCCGCGGGCAGCGCCTTGCCGTGGCCGCCGTGCTCGCCGTGCGGCAGCTTGAGCTCCACCAGGCCCTCGCCGATGCGCGTGTGCGCTTCCTTGTGGACGTGGTGCGGCTCCTCGGAGCCCTCGCGCTTGTTCCACGGGTCCGACGGGTGGGACACCGGCGCGCCCTTGAGCAGCTTCGGGATGTCGTAGACGAAGTTCTGCCGCGTGTACTCGGGCGGGGTGTGCGTGTAGGTGTCCATGCGGATGGCGTCCTTGGGGCACGCATCCACGCAGAGGCCGCACACGATGCACCGCAGCTCGTCGATGACGAACTGGGTGGGGTACTTCTCGATGACGCGGTCCTCGGAGTCCGAGGCTTCGTCCTCGTACTCACCCGCCTCGATGTAGATGCACTGCGCCGGGCAGATGGTGGCGCACATGTAGCAAGCCACGCAGCGCGGCTTGCCGTCCTCGCGCGGAACCAGCCGGTGCAGGCCGCGGTAGCCCTCGGGGTAGATGGGCTTCTCCTCGGGGTACGCCACCGTCGTCATCAGGCTGGCGCCGGTGCGGTCCACCACCTGCGTGTTGGTGTCACGCGTCCCGAAGAGGTTGCGGAAGAAGTGCTTCGCGGTGATGCCCAGGCCGCGGAGCAGGTTGGGCACATAGGTTCGCTCGCGGATGTCCGTGCGAGGGTCCTTGCTTACCTTGTAGGCCATGATGGTTCTCGATTCCCGGATGCTGGGGCCGAAAGGTGCGGCCTAGTGGGTGGACGCCGGGGCCGCGCCGTGGGCGTGCGCCGGCAGGTCATGGGCACCGTGCCCACCGTGGGCGTGGCCATGTCCGTGGTCGTGACCATGGCCGGCGTGCGCCCCGTGCGCACCGCCTGCGGGGACCTTCGTCGTCGTGGTCAACACCACCAGGAAGCCAATCTCCGCGATGCCGAGGACCGCCAGCGCCCGCAGGGACGGATCCCAGAGGACCAGCGCACCGGTCACGAAGATGTTCACCAAGCCGAGGGGGAGGAGGATCTTCCAGCCCAGCGACTGAATCTGGTCGTAGCGGAAGCGGGGGAACGTCCAGCGGATGAGCAGCTGCACCCAGATGAGGAACAGCACCTTCAGCCAGAACACCGTGCCCAGGATGGTGCCCAGCAGCCAGCCGTGCTCCTGCATGATGGGCAGGTTGGCCAGCCACTCGTTGCCGAAGGGCAGGTGGTAGCCGCCGAAGAAGAACGCCGTCGTCACGCCGGCCAGCACCACGACCTCCACGAACTCGGAGATCATGAAGAGGCCGAACTTCATGCCGGAGTACTCAACGAAGTAGCCGATGATCTCCGACTCGCCTTCCGGCAGGTCGAACGGGGCGCGCTTGGTCTCCGCGAAGGACGCGGCGAAGAAGAGCAGGAAGCCCAGCGGTTGGATGAAGATGCCCCACGCGGGCAGCCCCAGGTCGAAGGCGCCGTCCGTGCGCCACAGGTAGCGGCCCTGGCCGGTGCCGCCGGTGAGCGCGTTGCCGATGTCACCAATGATGGCCGGGAACTGCACCGAGGAGAAGGTGAGGAAGATGCCGACCAGGGACAGGCCGAGCGCGACCTCGTAGGCGATCATCTGCGAGGTGGCGCGCACGCCGCCCAGCAGTCCGAACTTGTTGTTGGAGGCCCAGCCGGCCAGCGCGGTGCCGTAGACGGCCAGCGAGGCGATGGCGAGCACGTAGAGGGCGCCGAAGTCCGGCGTGGCCACCACCATGTCCACGTTGCGGCCGAACACCTGCACCGACGGACCGGCGGGCACCACGGCGAACAGGGCGAAGGTGGGGGCGAAGGCCAGGATGGGGCCCAGGTTGAACATGAACCGGTTCGCGGCGGCCGGAATCAGGTCTTCCTTGGTCAGCATCTTCAGCACGTCCGTGAGGATGTGCGGAAGGCCGCCCAGCGGGCGGTTCTTCAGGCCGGGCAGGGCGATGCGGGCGCGGTTGGGACCCATGCGGTCCTGGATGAACGCGCTCCACTTGCGCTCCGCCATGGTCAGCAGCGTGGCGATGACCATCACGAAGATGAGGACGAGGAACAGCACGTTGGTCAGCCGGCTCGCGCCAGTGAACCAGTGCTCCTCCACCAGGCCACCCACGAGGTAGGCCGACGCCATGCCACCCGCCATCAGGAAGACGATGGTGAACATGGCGACGAGAATCGTCAGTACGCGGCTCATGACTAGATACCCCTCACCCGAGGCGTGCCGAACTCACGGTACCCCGCGGGGCGACCGTCGGCACCTGCCGGCAGCGGATTGATGCCCGGCTTCTCCCGGTCCGCCGGAGACGCCTTCTCCCAGTTGAACTCCGCGAACTCGGCCACCTTGCCAGCCAGCTCGCGCCACACGTCGACGGCGCGCTTCCAGGTGGACTCGCCACCCAGCTCGCGCGTCAGCTCCCTGACCCACTCCCAGCCCGGGACGACGTCGCCCTTGGGCGGGTACGCCTTGCGGAAGCGCTGGATGATGCCGTCCTGCTGCACGAACGAGCCCTCGTCCTCGACGGGGACGGAGGCCGGCAGCAGCACCGTGGCCTGCGCGGTGATGGCGGACTCTGTGAAGGCCTGCGCCACGAACACGTCCAGGTGACCGGCGGCCTCCGCGAAGGTGTCCACGTCGCCCGGCACCTCGGTGCCGATGGCGTAGAGCGCCTTCACCGTTCCCGCCTTCATCACGGTGGTGAGCGCGTCGAAGGTCTCCAGCTTGAGGCCCAGCGCCTTCGCGATGAACTCCAGGCCCTTGCGGTTGGGGTTCTTGTCCGCCGTCATCAGGAAGTGGTCGGCGGGGCCCGAAGCGCGGCCGCCCACGTACACGGTGGACACGCCCAGCGTGGTCTTGGCGAAGTTCAGCCCGGCCAGCAGGTCCTCGTTGGAGGCCAGAGGCGAGGCCAGCACCGCCAGCTGCTTGCTGCCCTGCACCGAGCGCAGCGCCTTGGCCGCGGCCTGGACCGCTTCCTTGCGCGTGGTGACGGGCACCGCCTCACCGGCGCGGTTCGCGCGGCGGCCCACCTGCGCCTGCAGCACGCGGCCCAGGTTCAGGTACTTGTAGGTGAGCCGGCCCTCGTCGCACATCCAACTCTTGTTGATGGCCTCGTTCTCCCGCGGGCGGTAGCGGTACGAGTCCTGCGACATCCAGTCCACGTAGGTGGAGCAGCCGCGCGAGCAGCCGGTGCACACCGACGGGGTGGCGGACAGGAACCACGCGCGCGCCTTGAAGCGGAAGTCGCGGCTGAGCAGCGCGCCCACCGGGCACACGTCCACGGTGTTGAGCGAGTAGTTGCTGTTCAGCTCGCTGCCCGGGAACACGTCGATGCGCTCGTGGCTGCCGCGGCCGAACACGCCCAGCTGCGGCTCCTTGGCCACCTCGTTCATCACGCGCACGCAGCGGGTGCACATGATGCAGCGCTCCTGGTCAATGACGACGCGGGGCCCCAGCACCTTGCGCTTGTTCTTGAGGGCCTTGGTGCCCTCCAGGCGCGAGGGCCGGTAATCGTACTTCATGTAGTAGTCCTGCAGCTTGCACTCACCGGCCTGGTCGCAGATGGAGCAGTCGACCGGGTGGTTCAGCAGCAGGAACTCCATCACCGCGCGCTGCTGCTCCTTCACCTTGGGCGTGGTGGTCTTGATGGCCTGGCCTTCGGCCATGGGCGTCTGGCACGCGGGCACCATCTTGGGCGCGTTGGACGCCTCGATGAGGCAGATGCGGCAGTTGGCCGCGATGGAGAGGCGCGGGTGGTAGCAGTAGTAGGGGATGTCCGAGCCGACCGCCTTGGCCGCCTCGATCATGTTCGTCCCCGGCTTCACCACGACTTCCTTGCCGTCGATGGTGGCGGTGATGAACCCCGGGTTCTTCGGCGCCGGCTTGGGCGGCGGGCCGGAGGGCGGCTTGGGCGGCGGCGTCCCCGTAGGGCCGCTGGCGGCGGCGGGCGGGTTGTCCAGCTTCGCGCCGGCGGGCGGGTTGGACGGCTCCGGGCCAATCTTGGCCGCGGGCGTGTCCGTGGGCGCCCCCTTCGGAGGCGGCTGCGCATCACCGGTGGGCTTCTTCGTGTCGTTGTCGCTCACTGCTCGACCTCGCCGCCGATCATGTTGATGGTGTCAAACGTAGGGATGAGGTCCGCCAACATCTTGCCTTCGATGATGTGGGGGACGGCCGCGAGCACGGGGAAGCCCGGCGCGCGAACGTGGACCTTGTACGGACGGCCGCGGCCGTCGCTCACCAGGTACCAGCCCAGCTCGCCGTTGGAGGCCTCGGTGGCGTCGTACACCTCGCCGGCGGGCACCTGGATGCCCTCCATCACCAGCTTGAAGTGCGACATCACGCCTTCGATGGTGCCGTAGACCTCGGGCTTGGGTGGCAGCGCGATGCGCCAGTCATCCACAATGATGGGGCCCGCGGGGATGGTGTCCATGGCCTGGCGCAGGATGCGGATGGACTGACGCATCTCCTCGAGCCGGACCAGGTAGCGGTCGTAGTTGTCGCCGTGCTCGCCCAGCGGGATGTCGAAGTCGAACCGGTCGTAGACCCAGTACGGCTTCGTCTTGCGGATGTCGTAGTCCACGCCGCACGCGCGCAGGGCGGGGCCGGTGTAGCCGTACTCGATGGCGTCCTCGGCGCTGATGACTCCCGTGCCCTTCGTGCGGTCCACGAAGATGCGGTTGTTCGTCAGCAGGCCTTCCATCTCGTCGAGCAGCGCCAGGCCCTGGTCCAGCGTCTTGTGGACGCGGGCAACCCAGCCCTCGGGCAGGTCGCGGTTGCTGCCGCCCACGCGCCCGAAGCTGGTCGTGAGGCGCGCGCCCGTCAGCTCGGCGGTGCGGTCATGGAGCAGCTCGCGGAACTCCATGGCGAGGAGGAACGGCGCGAAGCCGCCCATCTCCAGGCCGGTGGCGCCCACGCACGTCAGGTGGTCCGTCAGCCGGTGCAGCTCGGAGCCGATGACGCGGATGTACTGGGCGCGCTCGGGAATCTCCAGGCCGATGAGCTTCTCCACGGCGTTGAGGAACCCGAAGTTGTTCATCATCGCGGACAGGTAGTTGAGCCGGTCCGTGTAGGGCAGGCACTGCGTCCACGTGACGTTCTCGCAGCTCTTCTGGAAGCCGCGGTGCAGGAAGCCGATCTCAGGGTCGATCTTGACGATCGTCTCACCCTCGAGCTCCACCTTCAGCCGCACGGTGCCGTGCGTGGCCGGGTGGGAGGGGCCCATGTTGATGACCATCCGCTTGGTCTGCAGATGGGCTTCCAGCTCCGACTCGTGGGCGTACGCGTCGGTATCGGGGTTCGGCGCTTCGGGCTTGAGGGTGTCAGCCATGGATGTCCTCGCTCAGGAGAGCCCGCTAGTGCCGGGGCCGCGGAAGATGTCCTTGATGGGGCGCTCGGGGATGAGCGGCTGCCGGTCGCGCAGCGCGTAGTCCTTGCGCAGCGGATGCCCCTCGAACTCGTCGTAGAGGAGGATGCGGCGCAGGTCCGGGTGCCCGTCGAAGCGGATGCCGTAGAAGTCGAAGGTCAGCCGCTCCCACCAGTTGGCGCCGCGGAAGAGCGGCACCAGGGTGGGGACCACCGGGTTGGCTTCGCTCACCCGCACCTTGAGCCGCACGTGCTCGTGCCGCTTGAGGGAGTAGAGGAAGTAGACGACCTCGAAGCGAGGGTCGTTCTCCGCCAGGTGCAGCCGATCCACGGCGTCGATGGAGCCGAACAGCTTGAACTCCAGCTCCGGGTCGTTCTTCAGGAACGCGGCGACCTTCGGGAGCGAGTCTGCATGGATGACGGCCCAGGCGCCTCCGGTCCGATCCACGTAGCGATCCGCCACCGCCTCTGGGAGCTGGGCGGAGACCCTGTCCAACGCGAAAGTGCTCAAGGGGGCCCCAATGACTAAGGGAGAAGAATCCGCGGCTTTATAAGGAGCCCTCGGCGGGTGCGTCAACGTAAACCCTCAACCATGTAGCCCACTTAGGAGGCCCAGAAGCGGGCGTTGCGCGAAACCGGGTGGGAGGGTGGGCAGCGGCCCGGACAGGGGGTGGATCAGCCGACTGCGAGCGCGACCCCGGGTTGTCCTACACTCGGTGCAAAGGTAGCCACGGGCAGTCGCTTGCCGGGCACCAAGGTGGGGTTCACCGGCACCCAGGCGAAGGCCTCGGCGCAGTGCTCGCGGGTGGCCTGGGAGGCGAGGACGGCGACGCCGGCCACCTTGGTGAGCTGCTCGATGCGGGCCGCCACGTTCACCGTATCTCCAATGGCGGTGTACTCCAGACGGCGGGTGGTGGAGCCGATGTTCCCCAGAACGACGGGACCGGTGTGGACGCCCACCCCCATGCGCAGGACGGGAGCACCCCGGGCGGCCCGGTCGGCGTTGACGGCGTCCAGCTCCACCACCATGTCCAGCGCGCAGCGCACCGCGCGGAGGGGGTGCTCCGCGTCTTCCAGCGGCGCGCCGAAGTACACCATGAGTGCGTCCCCGATGAACTTGTCGAGCGTTCCACCGTGGCGGAACACCACCTCCACCATGCGGCCGTAATACTCGTTGAGGACCTCCACCACCTGGCCCGGCGGCATGCGCTCGCTCAGCGCGGTGAAGTCCCGGAGGTCGGCGAACAGCACCGTGACTTCCCGCAGCTCCGGCGCCATCGAGGTCTGTCGTTGTAGTCGTTCTGCTACTGAGGGCGAGAAGTAGCGGCCCAGGCGGGCGCGCTTGAGCTCCTCCCGGGAGACGGCGACGGTGAGGGCGCGGATGCGACCGAGCAGGTGGTGGGCGCCGGCCGCCATGATGCCCAGGAGGACGACCGCGGCCACCTGGGCGCCCATGCCGATGCCCGCCTCGTGCTGCAGCCGGACCAAGCCGATGGCGGCGACCGTCATGACCACCGCGGTGACGGAGCGGCGCAGCGACAGGGCCGCCAGCAGCACCAGCACGGTGTAGATGCCCAGCGTGAAGCCGGCCACGCCGCCCGGGGAGGGCGACACCGGAATGGCCAGGTGCTGCATCCAGTAGACGGCGGGTGCGTCCACGAAGGCCAGCGTCAGTCCGGCCCATAAGGCACTTTGCCGCCAGCGTGACACCGCGACCCGTCCGGCCACGGTGCACAGCCAGTAGATGCCCAGGGGCGCGAGGTAGACCTTCCAGTCCGCCATGTCCCGCGCGACGCCTTGATACAGCGCGACGCCCAGCAGCAGGGTGACAGCCACCAGCCGCAACCGCGCCATCTGCCGTGCGTTGTGATGGCGTTCGACATCCAGCGCCCGGTTCACCAGGTCCTGGCTGTCATCGGGATGGGCGCCGTGCGGTGATGCAGGGGCCTCGCTGGCTGCCAGTCGAGGCGGAGTCAAGGCCATCGATTCTGCAATGCCCTCGCGCGGAGCGCACGTTGGCGGGGGTCGGTCGTCCGGCCGGCACACGCCTGTTTCAATCGGGTATAGAAGAGGAGGTCATGCCCGAATCCCCCCCTTCCGGCATTCTCCGTTCCTGGTGGCCGCGCCTGCTCGCGGGGGCCGTGCTGGGTGTGTTGCTGTTCGCCGCCGAGTCGTGGCTGCTGCTGCGCTCGGGTGTCGTGGGCATGGACATCCCGGTGGATGGCCCCTACGCCGCGTTGATGGCGGCCGTGCGGCCTGTCATCCCAGGCCTGCTGTTGAGAGTGGCGGCCGTGTACGCCGTGGCCGGCATGGTGCTGGCCGTGGCGGGGACATTGCTGGCGCGTGCCTGGGGACGGGGCGGCGCCTGGGCGACGTTGGGGCAGGGGCTGCTGCTGTTCGTGCTGCTGGCGTGGGACCGGGCCATCGCGCGTCCGGCCCTCTTCGATGACCTGCCCGCGCTCCGGTCGCTGCTGGCCTGGCTGGTGGCACATGGCGAGCCCTGGCATCCACGCGCGGTGCTGGTGGCCTGGCTGGTGGCGCACGCCGCGGTGTGGGTGGTGCGCTCGCGGCAGTGGCGGCTCGCGCTGTGGGGCGGCGCGGCCCTGGCGGGCGTGGCGGGGCTGTTGGTGGTGGGAAAGGGGATGGCTGGACGCGGCGCGCCTGGGCATCCGCTGGTGGTGGTCATCGGCATCGATGCCTTCCGGCCGGACCGGCTGAAGTCGCAGGGAGGCTCGGGCGAGGTGGCGCCCCACGTGGAGCGCCTTTTGGAGGACGCCACGCTCTTCACCCGCGCGTACACGCCCATCGCCCAGACGGAGCCCGCGTGGCGTTCGCTGCTCACCGCGCGGTGGCCGCACGAGACGGGCGTGCGCTACTCGCTGACGTCCGACTCGCGGATGCAACTCCAGCGCACCTTCGCGGAGTCCTTCGCGCAGGCGGGGTGGCGCACGGTGTTCTCCACCGACTGCTCACGCTTCCACGCGGAAGGGCCCGCATCCGGCTTCGAGACGCGCCTGCAGCCGCCGCGCGGGGCGGTGAACTTCCTCCTGGAGAAGCTGCGCTACCGCGCGCTGGGCCTGTTCGCCGACCACGCGCTGGGCGCCGCCTGGTTGCCCGAGTTCATCGACAACCGAGCGCTGGCCGGCATCCATGACCCCATGGGCTACGCGGAGCGGCTGGCTTCGCGGCTGGTGGACGAGGCGAGCCAGGGCCCCACGCTGTTCGCCTTCCATGCGACGGCGGCGCACTTCCCGGGCGACCCGGTGCATCCCTTCTACCGTCGCTTCGTGCCGGCCTCGGAGCCGCTGGAGCGCCGGCTGCGCATGCACTTCGCCCCGGTGTCTCCAGGCGCGAAGGGCGGCTGGAACCGGGCGGGCGCGGAGGCGCTCTACGACGAGCTGATTGCACAGGCGGACGCGCAGGTGGGGATGCTGCTGGACGCGCTGCGCCGCTCGGGGCGCTATGACGACGCGCTCATCCTCCTGCTGTCGGACCATGGCGAGAGCTTCCACGCGGACCGCGCGGACCTCGCGGGCGCCACGCCGGTGCATGGCGCGCGGCTGTCGGAGGAGGAGAACCGCATCCTCCTGGCGGTGAAGCCGCCCAAGGGGCGGGGGACGGCGCCAGCCCTGGTGGATTCGCTGGTGCGGTTGGTGGACGCGGGGCCCACGCTGCTGGAGTTGTCCGGGCTGCCGCGGCTGTCGGATGTGGACGGCGTGTCGCTGGCGCCGCTGCTGCGCGGCGAGGACCTGGGGCCGCTGTCGCTGTACGCGGAGACGGGCTTCACCCATGTGCTGCCGGAGGTGTTCGACCCGGGGCACTGGCCTGGGGCGCCTCGCTCGTTCGACGCGTACCGCATCCGTCCGGATGGCGTGGTGGAGATGGGGCCCGCGGCCCACACCCGCATCCTCCAGGAGAAGGACGTGGGCGCCTTCGACGGCCAGCGCTGGTGGGTGGACCGGCCCCAGGCCAACAGCACGGTGCTGCGCGCCTGCCAGGGCGACTGTGAAGGGCCGGACGCCCTCGCGCTGGAGGCGTGGTTCGACGGCGTGCAGGGCCGGACGGCGGCGGGAGGCTGGCGTAAGGTGGCCGGCCATGTCGATGACTCCGGACACCCCGAGCCTTCAGGAACGCTACGCTCCCCAAAACAGCTGCTTCGGCTGCGGCCCGGCCAACGCCCAGGGCCTGCGCATCCGCAGCCGCGTGGAGGGTGATGCCGTCGTCGCGGAGTGGACGCCGCAAGAACACCACCACGCCTTCGAAGGCGTGCTCAGCGGCGGCATCGTCGGCACGCTGCTGGACTGTCACTGCAACTGGACGGCGGCGTACCACCTGATGCGCGCGCAGGGCGGGGACGCGCCGCCGTGCACTGTCACCGCCGAGTACGCCATCACCCTGAAGCGTCCCACGCCCATGGCCGGGCCCCTGCGCCTGGAGGCGAAGCCGGTGGAAATCCAGGGGGACCGCGCCATCATCGAAGGCACGCTGACCGCAGGCGGGAAGGTGACGGCCACCTGTCGGGGCACCTTCGTCGCCGTGAAGCCGGGCCACCCCGCGTACCATCGCTGGTAGCAGCGCCAGAAATACCAAGGCCCCGGCGCTTCCACCGACTGAGGCGGGAAGCGGGCGGGGCCCTGGCGGTACCGCGCGTGGGGCGCGTTACTTGTTCATGGACAGCAGCAGGTTGTGCCGCGCGGCCGTGGGGTTGGCCTCCTCGCGGTCCGCGATGCGGTGGACCTGGTTGCCAATCTTGTCCTGCAGCAGCATCAGGCCGTCCAGCACCTGCTCCGGGCGCGGCGGGCAGCCGGGGATGTAGACGTCCACCGGGATGATGCGGTCGATGCCCTGGAGCACCGCGTAGTTGTCGTAGAAGCCGCCCGAGGACGCGCACACGCCGAAGGCCACGACCCACTTGGGCTCGGCCATCTGCTCATAGACGCGCTTGAGGATGGGGGCCTGCTTCAGGTTGATGGTGCCCACCACCATCAGCAGGTCCGCCTGGCGCGGCGAGAAGCGGGGGAACTCCGCGCCGAAGCGGGAGATGTCGTGCCGGCTGGCGGCCACGGACATGTACTCCATGCCGCAGCAGGCCGTGGCGTACGGATAGGTGAAGAGCGAGTACTTGCGCGCCCAACCCAGGCCCTTGGAGACGATGGACTGGAGCCAGCCCATGGAGTCGTCACGGCGGGTCGTCACGATGTTTGCGAGGTCTGCGTCAGCCATGATGTCTCAGCTCTCCCAGTCCAGGGCGCCCTTCTTCCAGATGTAGATAAGGCCGACCACCAGCGTCACCGCAAAAACCAGCATCTCCACGTACCCGAACCAGCCGAGCGCCTGGAAGTTCACCGCCCAGGGGTACAGGAACACTGCTTCCACGTCGAACACGATGAACAACAGGGCCACGACGTAGAACTTCACCGCGAAGCGCTGCCGTGCCGGGCCGCTCGACTCGGAGCCGGCTTCGAAGCTGGTCGCCTTGATGGCGCTCGGGCGGCGAGGACCCAGCCGCGTGGTGATCTGGGGAATGAGCATCGCCATGCCACCCGCCAGCAGCAGGACGACGGCCAGCGGCAGGTATGGCGTGAGGGGAGTCGGAGTCATCGCGCGCGGAACCTAATGACACCGCGCTCGCCATGTCAAAGGGAAAGTCCAGGGGGCGGCGCGCCAACCCCTTGAGATGACGGCGAAAAGCGGTGTTCATGGTACCCCAGGGCGCGTCTGGCGTGGATCAGCCGCTCGCACGGCCCCAGTCCCACCTGCCGGTTTGACGCTCCGCGAAGGGACGCCTACCGTCGGAGAACCGCCGGCATCCATCCGGCGTGAAACTTTCTCACCGGGGAGATGGCAAGCATGTGGGGCCGGCTCGGCTTGTGGATGCAGGTGGCCATCGCGGTGCTCGTGCCCTGCCTGGCGGTGGTGAGCTTCTGCGTCGTGTACTTCCCCATGCACCAGCGGGAAGTCACCCTGGAGTTGCTCCAGAAGCGGGTGCGGGTGGTGGCGCGGCTGATATCGCAGCACCCCGCGCTCCTGTCCGCGGACAGCACGCCGGAATCCACGGCCCGGGTGCGGGATGTGTTGTCGATGCTGGAGTCCCCGGAGGCGCTCAACGAGCGCAGCGGCTTCACCCTGCGCTACCAGGGGTTGGTGTCGGCGGAAGGCACCGTGCTGCATGGGCGCGGCCCCATTCCCACGGCCATCCGCTCGCTCGGCGTGGAGGGGCTGGAGGGCTGCATCACGTCCACCCACCACGACGAGGTGTCGGTCCGCTGCGCCAGTGGTGACCGCATCTACGTGGCGGGCTTCGGCGTCCAGGAAGCGCTCAGCTCGGTGGATGACATGCGGGGCGCGGTGCTGGCCGGACTGGCGGGCGCGCTGGTGCTGGGGCTGGCCTTGTCGTTGTTCATCAGCCGCGCCATCGCCGAACCGGTGGCCCGGGTGACGGAGGTGGTGCGGGACGTGGCCCGGGGCGACATGTCGCGCGGGGAGCTGGACGTGCCGGCCACGGGCGAGGTGCGCCTCATGGCGCAGTCCTTCAACAAGATGCTGGGCACGCTGCGCACCTCGGTGATGGAGATGGTTTCGCGCACGGAGCAGCTGTCCGGCGCGTCGCGGGGCCTGTTGGGGGCGTCCGCGGACCAGGAGCACGTCATCAGCCAGCAGGCGGCGTACGCGCAGCAGATTGCCGCCACGTTCGAGGAGCTGAGCCGCACGGCCGAGCAGATCTCCAGCTCCACGGAGGTGGTGGAGTCGAGCGCGCGGCGCACCCACGAGGCCGTGGCGGAGGCCATGGCGGTGGTCGCGCAGGTGGTGGCGGGCATCAACGACATCCGCACCGAGTCCAAGGGCGTGGCGGACGCGATTGTCGGCCTCAACCAGGACCTGCAGCAGGTGTCGAAGATTGCCCAGGTCATCAACCAGGTGGCGGAGCGCTCCGACTTGCTGGCGCTGAACGCGGCGCTGGAGGGCACCAAGGCGGGCGAGGTGGGGCGGGGCTTCTCGTTGGTGGCCGCGGAGATGCGCAAGCTGGCGGAGAACGTGTCCGCCTCCGCGCGTGACATCGCCCGCATCGTGGAGAAGGTTCAGGACTCCGGCGAGGAAGCGGCGGCCAAGGCCCGCGTGGGCATGGCCACCAGCGACCGGGGCGTGGAGGTGGCCGAGCAGGCCTCCTCCGTGTTCCAGCGAATCGTCGAGCTGGCGCGCGGCACCAGCGAGGCGGCGCGGCAGATCACCATCGCCACCCGTCAGCAGCGCCAGTCCAGCGAGCAGGCCGTGCAGGGCGCCCGCAACGTCGCGGAGCTGGTGAAGCAGGGCGTGGACGCGACGGGACGCACCACGCGCATCGCCCAGGACCTGCAGGCGGTGGCCGAGGGGCTCACCGCCGTCACCAGCCGCTTCAAGACGACGCGGAACTGAGGCTCACTCCCGCTGCCAGCGCAGCTGGAACTCGACCTCGTCCACGCCGTCCTCGCGCTCGTGCTCGATGTTGAAGAGCGCGTCGGCGGGGATGCGCAGGCGCTCGCCTGCGACCTGGATGCTGAAGGCCTTGCCCTCCTCGATGGCGTCCGCCAACCGCCGCAGCTTCGCGACGAAGTCCTTGCGCGGGTACGTCTTCTCCAGGTCTCGGTTCGCTCGCTTCGCCTTCTTTTGCGCCATCGTTGAGGGCTCTTTCGGCCAGGGTTTCCCCGGATGATGACATCGCCCGCGATGGACGCGCAGCCTGAATCAGCGCGGGGCTCATGCGTGGGATTGCTGGGTCCGGTCGATGAGCCGCTCCACTTCGTTGGCGAATCGGAGGACCTCGTCGCCCACGGAGGGCTTGTCGTCCTTCATCGTCTTGCGCATCGCGTCCTTCACGCGCTCCTTGAGGGGGCCGATGCTGAGACTCCCCGGTGCCTGGCTGGGCGGGTACTCGATGAGGCTCTCCGCGAACTTCTTCACCAGTCCTTGCGCGGGGACGAAGAGGAACATCCGCTGGCCATACCAACGCGTATAGAGGCCCGAATGGAGCCCCTCCTCGAACGGGTCCGAGCGCAGGTTGATGAGGTAGGGCCAGGACGGATTGAAGCGCTTGCCGCTGAACCAGAGGTCAGGGCCGTCGCCTTCCTGGTAGGCGAAGATGACCTTCCAGTCGTCGTACCGGACCGCGGCGAGCTGGCCGCTGTCGAGCACGTAGATGAACTCGTGGCGCCGGCTGGGCTCCTTTCCCACGAGCAGCCCGCGCTGGTCATACCCATCCAGGCACACGCGGAACGTCTTGTCTCCCGCGCGGTAGCCCTGCCGGCACTGCTCGGCGAGGTCATCGGGGCCACCCGCCGCGGCCACCATCGTCGGCATCCAGTCCTCGTGGGCGAAGATGTCGTTGATGACGCGGCCCGGCTCGATGACGCCCGGCCAGCGCGCGACGCAGGGCACGCGGACACCGCCTTCCCAGGTGGAGCCCTTCTCCCCGCGGAACGGTGAGTTGCCTCCGTCCGGCCAGCCCATCTTCTCCACGCCGTTGTCGGTGCTGAAGATGACCAACGTATCGTCCGAGATGCCCAGCGCGTCGAGCTTGTCCAACAGAATGCCGACGTAGTCGTCCAGCTCCGCCATGGCGTCCGCGTACAAGCCCTTGCCCGTCTTGTTGCGGTACTTCTCCTGGAGGAATGTCCACACGTGCGTACGCGTGGTGTTGTGCCAGATGAAGAAGGGCTCACGCGCCTTCACCGAGCGCTCCATGAAGGACAGCGTCGAGGCCAGGAACTCCTCGTCCACCGTCTCCATGCGCTTCGTCGTGAGCGGTCCGGTGTCCTCGATGCGCTGTCTGCCCACGCGGCCCCAGCGCGGTTCATCCGTGGGGTCGTCCCGGTCCGTGGCCCACGCGTGGAGCACGCCTCGCGGCCCGAAGCGGGCCTTGAACGAAGGGTCCTTCGGGTAGTCCGGGCACTCGGGCTCGTTCTCCGCGTTCAGGTGGTACAGGTTTCCGTGGAACTCGTCGAAGCCGTGCACGGTGGGCAGGTAGCGGTTGGAGTCGCCCAGGTGGTTCTTCCCGAAATGCCCGCAGCGGTAGCCCAGGGGCTTGAGCAGTTCCGCGATGGTCGGGTCCGACGCCTGAAGTCCGTAGTCAGCGCCCGGCATGCCGATGGTGGTGAGGCCCGTGCGCAGGGGATTCATGCCGGTGATGAATGCCGCGCGGCCGGCGGTGCAGCTCTGCTGGCCGTAGCAGTCCGTCATCAACGCGCCCTCGCGGGCGATGCGGTCGATGTTCGGCGTCCGGTAGCCCATCATCCCCTGGTTATAGGCGCTGATGTTCCACAGTCCGATGTCGTCACCCCAGATGACGAGGATGTTCGGCCGCTGTCCCGCGCCCCTGCCGTCCTGCCCGTTGCCTTTGCGTTTCAGTCTGTCGATGAACGACATGCGCCGTTGCCTCCTCCACGTGGCCCGGGCGAGGTGCCCTGGGCGACACCGCGAAGGTGCTCAGCGGGGAATGGACGCGGACCTGCCCTGGAGTCGCAGCCCGGGGAGGCAGCCCAGGCGGACAGGTGGCGCTCGCGTCAGCTCATCAGCCGGTGGAGGCTGAGGTCCAGGCGGCTCTGGACCAGGCCCAGGAGGCTCTCCACCTCGCGCCCGTCCAGCTTCAGCCGGGCGGCCAGCTCGCGGTGGGTTTGCTTCAGGAGCCGCTCACGGGCCTGGGCCACGTGGCGTGCCACACTGGAGCGGGGCTCCGCGTACAGCGTGGCGATGCGGTCCATGGTGAGGCCATGGAGATGGTGCAGGCGCAAGAGCGCGCGCTCCCGTTCGGACAACATCGCCAGCGCGGCCTGGAGGGATTCGGACAGGGCTTGCCGCGAGTGGGCCTGGAGCACGTTTCGCTCGGGGTTGTCCCGGGACAACAGCTGCTCCAAGGCCTCCGGGGGCGTGGATGACTGCTCGTGGCGGCCGGTCTGCTCCAGCAACTCGCCGCCGATGCGCGAGGCGACGATTCGCACCCAGCGGCCCAGCGAGCCCCGGCCCGAGTACTCCGCGATTTTCGGCGCGCCGCCGTGAACGCCCAGCAGGAGCCGCTGGCGCGTCACCTGGAGCACCTCGTCCACCATCGCCGTGAGGTGCCGGGACAGCCGTGCGGCGGCTTTCTGGAGGACGTGCTTCTCGAAGAGCTGCAACGCCTGGGGCTCTCCCTGGGCACAGGCACACGCCAGGTAGACGTCCGCGGCGTGGAGCTGCTTGAGCGCATCCAGGGGTGTGCCTTCCGCGCGCAGGTGCCGACCCACGTGGTGCAACAGGGCCGCGGGCGCCAGCGTCACGGTGGGCCACGCCGCACGGCCTTGGTCGAGCAGCTCCGTGAGCAGGGCCTCCAGCGCGGGCGCGGAGCGCAGCGTGTCGTGCAGCGACTCGGGTGCCCCCGCGAGCAGCAGCGGCGTCAGCGTTTCCGGAGCCTGGCTCATCGGGTGACCTCGCTCACACGGGGCAGGTGCCGCGCCTGCCATGCCACGAGCTCGTCGTGCTCGCGCCGGGCGCGCAGACCCTGGGCTTCCAGCCACGCTTTCGCCTCGCGGATGAGGGCCGTGGCCTGCTCGCGTCCATCCGGGGCGGGCCGTTCCCACAGGGCCCGTGCGAGGAGGAAGGACACTCGCGCGGCTTCCTTCCGGTCCAGCCACACGCGCGCATGGATGCGCCGTGCGCGCTCGAGCAGCGGGACGGCTTGCTCCGGCGCGCGCAGGCTCAGGTGGGCCTCTCCGAGGCAGGCGAGGTCGAGCGCGACGTCCGGGCTGTCGTCACCCTGCGCGGCTTCATCCAGGGCCAGGGCGCGCTGGCAGCGGGTAAGTGCCGCCCGGAATGCGCCCGTCTCCAGGTCCACCCGGGCCAGGTCCCGCTCCACGCCACACGCCACCACGCTGTCGGTGCCGTTCGCCTTCTGAAGGAGGCCCAGCGCCTTCGTCAGGTTGCGCCGCGCCACCGCCGGTCGGCCCGCGCGCAGGTGAATGAGGCCCAGGTTGCGCAGCGACATCTCCAGGCGCGGCGAGTCCTGGCCCACGCTGCGTTGGATGCGCTCCAGCGCCTGCTGGTTGTGGGCGAGCGCCTCGTCGAGCCGGTCGGAGTCATAGGCAACCATGCCCAGCCCGCCGAGCGCGGTGACGGTGCTGGGGTGGTCCGTCCCCTTGCTGCGCTCGAAGATGGCCAGGGCTCGCTCATAGTGGCTCCGGGCTTCCCCCAGGCGCCCCTCGCGGCGCAGCAGTCCGGCCAGGTTGTTGAGGGGGGCGGCCAGGCTCGCGTGGTCCTTGGAGCGCGCGGCCTCCAGCAGCGCCAGCGAGCGTTGGAACGTTTCGAGCGCTTCTTGCGTGCGGCCCAGGGCGAGCAGTTCGGTGGCGATGTTGTTGAGGTTGAGCGCGAGCACCGGGTGCTCGGGGCTCCACTGTCGCTCCTGGAATGCGTAGGCCTGCGCCTCCCGGTAGAGCGCCAGGGCCTCCTCCGCGCGAAGCTGCCGCGCGCGGACGCGCCCCAGGCCGGTGAGGAAGTACGTCACGCGAGGCCGTGAGGGGCCCGCGGTCCGCCGCGCCAGCTCCAGGCCCTGGGTGAACTCCGCGTCCGCTTCGTCCAGCTTGCCCTGCACCAGGAGCAAGCCGCCCATTCGCAGGTGCAGGTCGGTGGCGATGTGCGGGAAGCGCTCGCGGCCCAGTCGCTCCACCGCGGCGCGGGCATGGTGCACCAGCCGGTTCGCCTCTTCCATGCGCGCCATCTGGTCGCCCACCACCCACAGGAGGAGGTTCCAGACACGGGCCACGGTTTCGTCGTCGCGGCCCGCCTCGGCGGCCCAGAGCGCCTTGTAGAGGTGCTCCTCGGCTTCCTTGGGCTTGCCGGCGAGCCCATGGGCATAGCCGTGCAGGGTGAGGACCTCTGCCTCCAGCGGGCGGTAGTCCAGCCCCTGGATGTCCTGGAGCAAGGCCGTCGTCTCCTTCAACGCGCCGGGGTGGTTGCCCGCGTCCATGTGGGCCCGCGCCTCGGCCAGCTTGCGCCGCGCCGCGTCCACGCGAGGCCGCAGGGCATCCGGAGGCTGAGGCCGGTTCGCCAGCTCCGGCGCGTCCCGGCAGCCGGAGACTCCCTCCAGGGACGCCACCATCTGCGGCGCGTTCTGCACCGTGCGCGCGTCCGCCTCCTCCAGCACGTCGACGACGGCGGCCAGGTGCCACAGCCGTGTGTCCAGGCACGCGGCCGTCTGCCATGAGTCCTTGGTGTCATCGCGCGAGGCCGTGCACGCGTCGGTGCGCAGCTCGCGCCACGTGTCCGCGTGTCCGTCCAACGTGCTGGCGACGGCTTCCCACGCGGCGGCGGCGAAGGGCTTGCCCGTGGCCAGGAAGGCCGCATGGATTCGAGCGCGGCGCTCCGGTCCCCAGATGGTGGTGAGCCGCTCCGCCTCCAACTCGCAACGGGCCTGCCTCCGATGCGCCGCCACGTAGCCCACGGTGAGCCCTAGAAGACACGCCACGGCGGCGGAGGCGCCCACCCAGGCAAGGCGCCTTCCTGCGCGGGGGGCTAGCTCGGTCAGCAGCGCCTCCATCGATGGGAAGCGCTCTTCCGGCTGGGCTCGCAAACCCCGCAGCACCGCGCGCCGCACACGGGCCGGGATTTTCGATTCGCGCTCTGGCGCGCGGATGCGTCCTTCCCGCGCGGCCTGACCCAACGCTTCCAGCGTCCGGCCCTCGAAGGGGCGCACGCCGTGGAGCGCTTCGTACAGTGCCACGCAGAAGCTGAACTGGTCCGAGCGCGCGTCCACGCCGTGTCCCTGAAGCTGCTCGGGCGCCATGTACGCCGGCGTGCCCAGCAGCGCGCCCGAATGGGTCAGCGGCGAGTCCACCAGCGAGGCCGGCGCCGTCACCGTGTCCAAGCGCGCTGGCGTGGCGTGGCCCAAGACTCGCCGGTGGGAGGGCCGGGCCAGACCGAAGTCCGTCACCCGCACGCGCCCATCCTTCCCGACCAGCACGTTGCCCGGCTTGAAGTCGCGGTGGACCAGCCCGGCGGCGTGGGCGGCCGCCAGTCCCCGGCCCGCGTCCACGAACACGCGCACCACGTCCTGCCATGGATGCGGCGTCTCCAGCCACTCCGCCAGCGACGCGCCCTCCACCAGCTCCAGCGCCAGGAAGACGCAGTCATCGCAGACGCCCACGTCGTGGACGGTGACGACGTGCGGATGGGCCAGCCGGGCCAGGGCCTGAGCCTCGCGCAGCAGCCGCAGGCGCAGCTCCTCCAGGTGCCGGCCCTCGGGGCGCAGCAGCTTCAGCGCGACCCTTCGGTCCAGCTCCGGGTCATGGGCCGCGTACACCTCGCCCATGGCGCCCCGGCCAATGCGCTCCTGCACCACGTAGCGTGAGAGCTGGGTGCCCGGGGTCACCAGCGGGCCATCGACGGGCAGGGACGCGGCCTCCGGCGCACTGGCGCCCAGGGCCAGGTGCTCCTGGCAGCGCTCACATCCCTCCACGTGGGCCAGTACGCGCGTGCGGTGCGCGTCCGGGAGCGCCCCTTCGAGGAAGTCGCTCAGTGTCGTCTCGCTCGGGCACCCCATGGCGGCCCGGAGACTAACAAAATCCCGGAATTTTCACTTTTGCCCGCCTGTGACGGCTCAGGCCTGGGCGCGTGACTTGAGGCGGGCGAAGAGCTCGGGAGGCATGGAGGCGGTGCCCAGCCGGTGGTCGGCGGAGATGGCCTCGCCGTGGAAGTCGCTGCCAGCGGTGGGGACCAGGTCCAGCTCCTTGGCCAGGCTGAGATACTTCTGGCGCACGCTGGGGTTGTGGTCCTCGTGCAGCACCTCGAGGCCCGCCAGTCCCGCCAGGGCGAGCGCGCGGATCTCCAGCCGCTCCATGCGCGATGAACCCGGGTGGGCGAGGGTGGCCGTGCCGCCCGCGTTGCGGATGAGGCGGATGGCGTCCTCGCCGGCCAGCTTGAAGCGCTCCACCCAGGCCGCGCCGCGCATGCCCAGGAAGCGGTCGAAGGCCTCCTTCACGTCCACCACCCAGCCGCGGTCCACCAGCACGCGGGCCAGATGGGGACGTCCCAGCTGCGCGTCGCCGGCCACCGCCCGGACGTGCTCCATGCGCACGGGGTAGCCCAGCTGCCGCATGCGCTCCAGCAGGGCTTCCATGCGCTGCTCGCGCTCCAGCCGGAGCCGGTCGGCGAAGCGAGCGATGTCCTCGTCGTCCGGCCTCAGGAAGTGCCCCAGGATGTGGCACTCGCGTCCATGAATGAACGCGGAGATTTCGATGCCTGGCACCAGCTCCACGCCGTGGGCGCGCGCCGCCACCTCGGCCTCGGCCAACCCCGCGACGGTGTCGTGGTCGGTAATCGCCAACACCGTCACCCCGGCGGCGGCCGCCCGCGCCAGCAGCTCCGTGGGCGCATATTGACCGTCGCTGGCGGTGGTGTGCGAGTGCAGGTCAATCACGGCGGGCTCCAGGGTGTGGGGGGAATGTTTCCCATACGCGACCTATGCCGGGTTTCACACCAACTTGCGGCATGGGGGGTGCCGCCGCCACCCAGGGTGTGGCTACTGTCCGAGCCCTATGGGCAAGAAGTCCGATACGACCATCGAGAACCGGGTCTACCTCTTCGAGTCATTGGCGAGCAGCTACGTCGCGTCCGCCACCGAGGTCTTGTCCTCGGAGGACCCCGCGGTGCGGCAGCGCGCGCGCCGGGCCCTGGCGGAGCTGGCCTTCGTGTCCTGTGTCATGGCGGACACTTCGCATCTGCCGGCCGAGCAGGTTCGGGCCCAGGTGCTCGGCGCGCCCGAGCGCGTCCCGGAGGCTCCTTCGAAGGTGTCCGGCGGCGCGGCCCGGAAGCGCAACAAGTAGCGGCCCCTAGCGTGGTTCGGGGTGGTATGTCGGCGGAGCCCTTTTGCTTCGAGGAGCGCCGACATGAGCCCGCCGCAGACGCCCGCCACGGGCGTGGTGATGACGCTGGTCAGCCAGCCCCAGTTCAAGACGCAGCTCACCCATGGCCCGTCGGGCACGGTGAATCAGACGGAGGCGCCGCGCGACAACGGCGGCACCGGTGGCAGCTTCTCTCCCACGGACCTGGTGGGCGCGGCGCTGATGTCATGCGCGGTGACGACGATGCACCTGTTCGCCTCGCGTGAAGGCATTGCCCTGGGCGAGGTGAGCGCTCGGGTGGAGAAGCGGATGTCACCGCCGCCGCGCCGCATCGCCGAGCTGGTGCTGGACATCCAGATGCCGGCCGGCCTGTCTGCCGAGCACCGGGCCACACTGGAGAAGGTGGGCCGCGAGTGCCCGGTGGCCCGCAGCCTCCACCCGGACGTGAAGCTGCCGCTGACGTTCAGCTATCCGGACTGAGGACGCCAGGCCGCTTGCCCTCCAGGGGGCCTGCCCGCGAATGCTGCGGGTGGGCCCCTTCGTGTTCATCCTCCCCGGCTGCGGGGCTCGTCCTGGAGGACATGGCATGCATGCGAAGCGGCTGGGCATCTACCTCAATGACCACCTGGCGGGCTCGGTGGGCGGGCTGGAGCTGGCAATCCGCACGGAGGCGGAGAACCACGGCAACCTGCTGGGCCGCTACCTGGCGACGCTCATCCCCGAGCTGAAGGAAGACCAGTCCACGCTGCTGTCGGTGATGGACGCCCTGGCGCTGAAGCGGGATGGGCTGAAGACGCGCGCCGCGTGGGCCGTGGAGAAGGTGAGCCGGCTGAAGCTGAACGGAACGCTGGTGCGCTATTCGCCCCTGAGCCGGCTGCTGGAATTGGAAGGCTTGTGCTCGGCCACGGAGGGCCGCTTGTCTCTCTGGCGCACGCTGGCGCGCGTGTCGGTGAAGGACGCCCGGCTCGCGGTGTTTCCCTTCGAGTCGCTCGTGCAGCGCGGCGAGGCGCAGCGCTCCGTGCTCCAGCGCTTGCGGGCCCAGGCGGCTGACGTGGCCTTCGCGGAGGAGCCGCAACCCTTCGGCTCGGGGGAGCCCCTCGTCGCGGACCACTGATGGACACCCGGGCATGAAGAAGCCCCCTGCCGCGGTGAGCGACAGGGGGCGGGACTTCATTCTGGCGCGGGGCTCAGGTGCCCGACGTTCCCGACGCGCCAGGAGCCGGCGTCGTGGGCCGGGCGGCCGAGGCGTCCGGCGTGGGCACCAGGCGCAGCTGGCTGGCGCTGCCGCCGAAGCTCGCGTCCACCTCGCGCTCCAGGTACGTGTAGCCGGACAGGCCGTCCTCGTACATGCGCAGCAGGTTGCGCGACTCGTCCAGGGTGATGCGGCCCTGGCGCAGCGCCGCCTCGGTGAACTTGCGCAGCTTCGCCACCAGGTCGTCCTTGGTGTAGCTGACGTAGTTGAGCACCTCCGTCACCGTGTCGCCGGCCACCACGTTGTCGATGAGGTAGCCCCCGTTGGGCCCCAGCGACACCTGCACGGCGTGCGTGTCGCCGAACAGGTTGTGGAGGTCGCCGAGAATCTCCTGGTAGGCGCCCACCATGAAGATGCCCAGGTAGTAGTCGTCATCGTTGAGCGCGTGCAGCTCGAGGGCGTCCTTCACCTCGCGCTTGTCGATGAAGTGCTCAATCTTGCCGTCCGAGTCGCAGGTGATGTCCGCCAGCGTCGCGCGGCGCGTCGGCTTCTCCGCCAGCCGGTGGATGGGCATCATCGGGAAGAGCTGGTCGATGGCCCACGAGTCCGGCAGCGACTGGAACACGGAGAAGTTGCAGAAGTACGTGTCGCTGAGCGCCTTCTCCAGGGAGTCCAGCTCCTCGGGAATCTCCCCCTGCTCACGCGCGATGCGCATGATCTTGTGGCAGGCGGCCCAGTAGATGTTCTCCGCCGCCACGCGCTGCTCCAGCGACAGGTGGCCCAGCGAGAAGAGGGTGAGGCTCTCCTCCTTGGCGTCCTGCGCGTCGTGCCACGCCTCCAGCAGGTTCTTGTTGGTGACCTCCCGGTAGGTGGACCAGAGGTTGCGCACCACGGAGGGCGCCTTCTCGTCCACCTTCTCGGGGACCTGGGCCGGGTCGAACTCGCTGGTGCCCAGCACGTCCACCACCAGCACCGCGTGGTGCGCCACCACGGCGCGGCCGGACTCCGACACCAGCGTGGGGTGCGGCACGCCGGCCCGGTCACAGGCCTCCATGACGCCGAACACCACGTCGTTGGCGTACTCCTCCGTGGTGTAGTTCATGGAGGAGGCGAAGTTCGTCTGGGAGCCGTCGTAGTCCACGCCCAGGCCGCCGCCCACGTCCAGGTACTTCAGCGGCGCGCCCTGACGGGCCACTTCCACGTAGAAGCAGCCCACCTCGCGCAGCGCGTTCTTCACGTTGCGGATGTTGGAGATCTGGCTGCCCAGGTGGAAGTGCAGCAGCTCGAAGGAGCTGAGCAGACCGGCGTCCTTCATGAAGCTGATGCAGTTCATCAGCTCGGAGGAGGACAGGCCGAACTTGGAGCGGTCACCGCCGCTGGCCTCCCACTTGCCGGCGCCGCGCGTGGACAGCTTCACGCGCATGCCCAGCCGCGGGACGATGCCCGTCCGACGGGCGACCTCCGCGATGAGCGGCAGCTCGCTGGGCTTCTCCACCACCAGGATGACGTTGCGGCCCAGGCGCGAGTAGAAGAGCGCCGTCTCGATGTACTCCTCGTCCTTGTAGCCGTTGCAGATGACGAGCGCGTTCTCGTTCTCCAGCAGCGCCATCACCGCGAGCAGCTCCGGCTTGCTGCCGGCCTCCAGCCCGTAGTTGTAGCCCTTGCCCGCCTCGATGAGCGTTTCCACCACGAAGCGGTGCTGGTTCACCTTGATGGGGTACACGCCGCGGTAGCCGCCCTTGAACCCGTGCTCGTTCATGGCCTTGCGGAAGGCCTCGTTCAGGTGGACCACGCGGTGGCGCAGTACGTCCGTGAAGCGGATGAGCAGCGGCAGGCCAATGCCCCGGCGGCGCACTTCGTCGACCAGCTCCTTCAGGTCCATGTTCGGGGCCTGAGGACCGTCCGGGTGGACGATGACATGGCCCTTCTCGTTGATGCCGAAGTAGGGGTTGCCCCAGTTCCGGATTCCGTACAGCTCGTGCGCGTCGGCGAGGGTCCAGCGGTGGGGAGGGGCGTTTGCGGGCATCGGCGTCTCGAGGCTCCCAGGGTGGGGGGTGGACTCCCATGAACAACGGAAACGGTCACGGGAATCGCGCGGGAACTATCGGAAAGCCCCTCGGTATTCAACAGCCGCCTGTGCGGAGGGCAAGCGGGCTGGCGGGGCGGCCGCCCGGTGCTCCTCCTCCCTCGGGCCGACCCTCCATTCAATTCCTACCCTTTTCCCGTGAGTCCTGAGGGACGCGTGGAAACAAGGGGAGGGTACATGGAGTCGTCCGCACGCAGGGAAGAAGCGGTGCTGACCCCGCGGGAAATCTACGAGCGGCTGGATCGCTTCGTCATTGGCCAGGACGCCGCCAAGCGCGCCGTGGCCATTGCGGCCCACAATCACCTCAAGCGTCTTCTGGCGCGAAGGCTGCGCCGGACGTCGCTCATCAAGAAATCCAACATCTTGCTGATGGGGCCCACTGGGAGCGGCAAGACGCACATCGCCCGCAACCTGGCGGACATCCTCCACGTGCCGTTCACCACCGTGGACGCCACCGAGTACACGGAGGCCGGCTACTACGGGAAGGATGTGGAGGTGATGATCTCCGACCTCCTCTTCAAGGCGAACCACTCCGTGGAGGACACCCAGCGGGGCATCATCTTCATCGACGAGGTGGACAAGATTGCCCGCCGCTCCCAGGGCGCCCGCAACGGCGCGGGCAGCCGCGACATCGGCGGCGAGGGTGTCCAGCAGTCACTGCTGAAGCTGCTGGAGGGCCGCGAGGTGTACGTGCCCCTCAACGTCACCCAGGCCTGGAACAAGAGCGACTTCGTGCAGGTGGACACGCGCGACATCCTCTTCATCTGCGCGGGCACGTTCAGTGACTTGCACGACGACGGGGATGAGGGGCGCCGCGCCATGGGCTTTGGCGCGGAGGACACGGCGAAGCGCAGGCAGAAGCGCATCAGCACCCGCCAGTTGACGGACTTCGGCATGCTGGCGGAATTCCTCGGCCGCCTTCCGGTGATGGTGCAGCTGGAGCGGCTGGGCGAGGAGGACCTGATTCGCGTGCTCACCGAGCCGCCGGACTCCATCGTGCGCGAGTTCCGCGAGCTGCTGTCCATGGATGACCTGGAGGTGGACTTCGCCGACCCGGGCCTGCGCGAGGTGGTGCGCTATTCCGTGGAGCGCGGGCTGGGCGCGCGAGGATTACGGTCCATCCTGGAGCACGTCATGGCGGACGTCATGTTCGAGGCGCCCGAGCGGCGGCGGCGCCAGGTGACGGTGGACGCGGGCTTCGTGCGAGAGCGGCTGCGAGGGCTGGATTCGACGCAGCTGAACGTGTGAGTCAGGGCTCGCGCTCGGAGGCACGGGCCGCGGCGCCCAACCGGGCCGCCACGTCCGGGTCCTGGATGAGCTGGAGCACACCGTCGTGGCGCAGCAGCGCGGCGGTGTCTCCTCGCGCCAGGGCCTGCTTCAGCTTCGGGTCCTGCAGCAGGCGCTGGAAGCGAGGGTCCTTGCGCAGGGCCTTGTAGGCCGGGTCGTCCTGGAGCTTCCCCGCGCGCTTCGGATCGCTGGCGGCCTTGGCGACCTCCACCAGGTTCTTCACCGGGGCGAACTGCGTCATCTCGAAGAGGTTGTAGCGGCGGGCGACCTCGATGGAGAGCGACTCCTTCGGGGACAGGCCCACGCGGCGGCCCGCGATGACGACGTGCTGTTCGAAGAAGGCGATGGCGCTGAGGACGACCCAGGCGATGATGCCCATCTTCGCGCCGCCCAGCACGAAGCCGAGGAAGCGGTCCACGCCCCGGTTCTCATTGTGCTGACCGGTGGAGAGGATGCGCAGCAGCAGCGCGCCCAGGGCGTAGCGCACCGCGAGCCACGTGCAGATGAACAGGAGCACCGTGCCCACGATGGCGCCCAGGAACAGTGGGCTGCCCAGGGCTTCGGCCAGGTGTGGGGCCGACACGGGTCCCAGGCGGCGGGAAGCGAAGTAGCCCACCGCCAGGCCCACCACGTTGGCGACCTGACGCGACGCCCCGGTGATGGCGCCGATCATGGCGAAGAACAGCACCAGTCCGAGGATGATGAGGTCGATGACCATGGGCGCAGCCGCCGTCAGCGGATCTTGAACGAGCCGCCCTTGTCACGGGACTCGTCCTGGGACTGCTTCTGGACCTCCGCCAGCCGCTCCTTGTAGCGGGCGTTGGAGGGCTCATAGGTGAGCGCCATCTTCAGGTTCCGCTCGGCGGCGGACCAGTTGCTTGCGTCCGCGTCCTTCTGCGCCTGCTGGAAGAACTGGCGTCCCTTGGGGTGGGTGCCGATCTGCTCTTCCTGCTCCTTTTTGGCGGCGGCCTTGGTCTCCGCTTCGGAGGCCTCGGTGAAGCGCAGCTTCTGGGCGCGCTCGGGGCCCGTCACGTCGACGACGTACTTCTTGCGCTTCGTGTCATCGCGCAGGACGTAGTAGGCCTCGGTGACGCGCTTGTAGAGCTCGTTGATGCGCTCCTTCAGCTCCTTGGAGTCCATGTGGAAGAAGCGGTCCGGGTGGTAGGTGCGGCTCTCCCGGTAGAAGGCGCGCTTGATGTCCGCGGGCGTGGCGGTCCGCTCCAGCATGAGCACTTCGAAGTAGTCGATCTGGTCCAGCTTCGCGCAGCGCGATTCCAGGTCGGCGAGCTGCTGGATGTCCAGGCCCGGGCTCGTTGACGCAGCAGGCGCCGGCGGTGGCGTGACCGCCGTGGCCGCGGCAGGGGCGACGGGCGGGACGATGGGCGCCACGGAAGGAGTCGAGGGCACCGCGCCGGATGGAGCGCGTGGGGCCGGCGTCAGCGGTGCGATGCCTGGGACGGCGGGCGCGACGGACGGGGGAGGGCGCGGCGGCGTGGCGCCGGCGGGCACCAGCGCTGGAAGGGACATGGTGGGCCGTGCCCCGGGCTTCTGCTGTGGGGCCGTGGAGGGCGCCACGGGAGGAGCGACCTGTCCCAGCGCGAGTACGGGAGGCGGCCTCGACGCCGGTGCTGTTCCTTGGGGGCGCGCCGGTGCGGAAGGTACGGCGCCTGCCTGCGGCGCGGCTGCGGGGATTGCCGGGGCGACCGTCGGGACCGTCCTCGTCTGGACCGGTGCGCGGGGCGCTACCGGGGCAACGGAGGGGACGACGCCTGTTGATGAGGGCGACGCCGGAGCGCCCACGGGGGCGATGGATGGCACTGCTCCCGCGACTGGGGACGCAGCGGCTCCAACGGGAGCGACGGGGGGAATGACTCCGGCCGAGGATGGCGATGCTGTCGAGCCCACGGGCGCGATGGAGGGCACTGCGCCCGCGAGTGGAAAGGCGGCCCCCACGGGAGCAATGGGGGGAGCGACACCAGCCGAGGATGGCGACGCTGTTGCACCCACGGGCGCGATGGCAGGGGCAACGGCGGGGATGGCGCCCATGGTGGGCCGCTGCGCCGGAGGAACAGCACCGGCCGGACGCGGAGGAGGCGTGTTTCCTCCTGCTGCTGCCGGGCGAGGCGCGGGCGTTGGTGCTCCCGCGGCATTTGGATTCGAGCCCTGGCGCGGGGCGGACGTGTGGGCTCCAGTGGCAGTGGCGCCAGCCGTCGCGACGCGTGGCACAGGCGTACTCGCGCCAGCGGCGGGGGAGGCCGGTGCCGGTCGCGAAGCGGGCGTGGTGGTGCCTGCGGGGGCCACGCGGGGGACAGGTGTGTTGGCGCCTGCGCCCGTCACCTGTCTCGGTACGGGCGTGGCGGCGCCTGCCGCTCCAGCGACCGGACGCGGTACGGGCGTGGCAGCCCCAGCTGCTCCGGCAGGTGGGCGCGGCACGGGTGTCCGAGCGTCAGCACCAGTTGCACTCGCACGAACCGCCGCCGTACCCGGCGCGGACGCCGAGATCCCTGTGCCAGCTCCCGCCGGGCGCGGCACCGGAGTCGTGGCGACCGCGGCGGATGGCGCATCTCCAGCAGCACTATGTTGCCCCGGCACTGCGCCAGTTGCCGGCTGCCTCGCGGAAGTGCTCGTCGCGGCGCCCACAGCTGGAATCGCCGGCAGCGCCGCGGGCGTGCCTCGCGGCGCAATCACCGAACCCGGCACCGACGGCACCGCACCCGACGCCGGACGTGCCGGCGTCGCCGCGGGACTCGCACCCGGCGCCGTCGCACGTCCAGGAGTGGAAGGCGCACCCTCTCCTGTGCCCGTCCGCACCGTGGGAATCCCTGTCGTCGTGGCCCGGGGTGGCACCGGGGGCGTCACGCCGGTGGGACGTGCGACAGGTGTTCCCTGGGGCCGAGGCGGCGGAGTCGGCGCGCTGGCGGCGGGCGACGACGGAATCGTCCCGGGCGTGACGGGGCCGGGCACGGCGGCCGTCACGCGCGGGACGGCGGGCCGGGCGGGCGTGGCCGGTGTCTCGGGCGTGGCTCCCGGCGGTTTGCCGGCGCTGGGGTCTGAAGGCTCGGACATCGGCGTGGTCGAGTCGCGGCCTTACTGCGCCGCAGCGGGCAGGTCGTTGCTGTTGTGGCCGGCAAGCCGGGTGTTCCGGTTGGCCTGAATGGACTGCTGGATATCGGCCTCGCTCATGCCGGAGGACAGGGTGATGGAGGTCGACGTCTTCTGACCCGTCTCCGTGTCGCACGCGGACACGTGCACCAGTCCATCCGTGTTGATTTCGAAGGTGACCTCGATCTTCACCTCGCCGCGGTAGCCGATGCGGAAGCCCGCGAACTCGAACTCGCCGAGCATCTCGCACTCGTCGGCGCGGTTGGACTCGCCCTGGTACACGCGAATCTTCACCTTCTCCTGGCCGTCGCGGCTGGTGGTGAACGTCTTCGAGCGGTCGATGGGGACCGGCGTGTTCTTGTCGATGATCTTCTCGGTGTACCCACCCACCGTGCCGATGCGCAGCGACAGCGGCGTGACGTCCACCAGGAACGTCTGCGCCGTGCTGTCCAGCAGCGCGTGCGACTGGAGCGCCGCGCCCATGGCCACGACCTGGTCCGGGTTGATGCCTTCCATCGGCTCCTTCTGGAAGTAGTGCTTCACCGAGTTGCGGATGATGGGCAGCCGCGTCGGCCCGCCCACGAGGATGACCGCGTCGATGTCGGCGGCCGTCAGGCGCGCGCTCTGGAGCGCCTCGTCGCACACCTTGAAGGTGCGCTGCACCAGGTCCATCACCATGCGGTTGAACTGGTCCTGGTTGAGCTGCCCACGCAGGTCCATGATGTTGCCGTCCGCGTCCTGGCAGATGCCCTGGCAGAGAATCTCCGCGGAGCCCGTCTGGCCCACGTCGATCTTCGCCTTCTCCGCGGCCTCCTTGAGCATCTGCAGGCAGAACTTGTTCTGCCGCACGTCCAGGCGCGTCCGGGCCAGGAAGTCATCCGCCAGCCACGTCATGATGCGGTCGTCGAAGTCGTCGCCGCCCAGGTACGTGTCGCCCGCGGTGGCCAGCACCTCGAAGACGTCCTTGCCAATCTCCAGGATGGAGACGTCGAAGGTGCCACCGCCCAGGTCGTAGACCACCACGCGCTGGTTGACGTCACGCCCGAAGCCGTACGCGAGCGCCGCGGCGGTGGGCTCGTTGAGGATGCGCAGCACCTCCATGCCGGCGATGCGGCCCGCGTCCTTGGTGGCCTGGCGCTGGTTGTCGTTGAAGTACGCGGGCACGGTGACCACGGCCTTGGTCACCTCCTGGCCCAGGTACGTCTCCGCCACCGCCTTCATCTCCTTGAGCACCAGCGCGCTGATCTCCGGGAGCGAATAGGAGTGGTCGTTCATCGCGATGCGCACCGAGTTGTTGTCGCCCTCGACGATGCGGTACGGCATCACCGCCTGCGCCTTCTTCACCTCGTCGGAGAAGTAGTAGCGGCCGATGAGGCGCTTGGCGGAATAGACGGTCTGCTCCGGGTTGGTGATGATGTTCTTCTTGGCCGCGTTGCCGACCAGGACCGAGCCATCCTCGAGGAACGAGACGCAGGAGGCGTGAGTCGTCTCTCCCCACTCGTTGGGGATGACGATGGGCTGGCCGTCCTGGACCACCGCCACGCACGAGTACGACGTGCCCAGGTCGATGCCGATTGCGATGTCGTCCGCCATTCCGTCTCCGGTGAAGACCTTCAGCAGAGGTCCGTCGGTGAAGCGCACGGAGGTTAGGCACCCCCAGAAGCGGGTGTCAACGTTCCCGTGTCAATAAAGCCTAGCCATTTCAAGGGCTTAGCGAGGGTGCAAGGGAGCATGCCCGCTGGCTTGAGGGGGCGCTCCGAGGCCATTATCTCTCATGGCGAAGGGGGTTTATTCATCCATGTCCGTCATCCTCGCCGCTCTGACGTCCGACCCGAACCTGCTGCGCTGTGAGCTGCACCGCCTCAAAGGCCAGGTCCTGCTCCAGGGAGAGCCGAGGGCGAACGCCTTGGGGGTGGGAGCCTACGCCCAGGAGGAGGTCCTGTTGCGGCGCTTCTCCAGCGGGGAGGAACTGACCCTGGACTCGCTCGCGCCTCCGCATGAATCGGAGGCGCTGCTGTTCCACGCGGGCCGGCTGCCCGTGGGCTTGTCGCTGGAGGAGAACACCCAGCCCTTCCGCTCCCGGCGCTGGTTGTTCGCCCTTCATGGCGGCGTACAGGGTTTCGAGCTGCTTCGTGCCCCGTTGCTGGCGTCTCTGCCGGACCACCTGCGGCGTCAGGTGCGCGGCGGAACCGAGGGGGAGCTGCTGTTCGCCGTCTTCCTCAGGCGCCTGCGCGACCTGGGACGCACGGAGGATCCACGGCTGGAGGCCGAGGTCGCTGGACGCGTGCTGGCGGACACGGCGCGCGAGGTGGCTCGGGCCGCGGCCCAGGCCGGCGTGACACGCACGCCCACGCTCAACCTGGTGGCCACCAACGGCACCATCCTGGCGGCGACCCGGTACGGCGAACATCCCTTGTTCTGCACGCGGCTGGAGGGGGCGGCCGAATGCGACTTGTGCGAGGTGACGCCCGCGACGCCAGATACGCAGCCCGCGGTGGGAGCGCACCGGCGCCGTCGCACCGTGGTGGTGGCCAGCGCGCTCAAGCGCACCACGGGATGGGTGGAGCTGGCGCATGGCCACACGCTCACGGTGGGGCCGGATCTGCAGATGCACGAGCTGTCCGGCACGTGAGCGACGTGCGCGAGGAAGGCGCCTGGAGGCCACTCCCGAAGGGGATGCGGGCCTCGGCGCCACCTCGTGGAAGTCCCGGCGGTCCCGCCGTGACGCGCTGAACTCCCGACCGCGCTTCACGAATACCCCTCATTCACATCCAGGCTTTCCCGAGATGGGCGCTCGGGGTCCGGGATGACCGCGGACCGCTTTACATCCCCAGAGGGGAAGTGCTTCCATTGGAGGGGTTTCATCGAAATATTGAAGACTTGCTGGATTTCAGTGCTCGTGTCTCCCATGTTCTCAGAAGTTGAGCCGATGTTCAGCATCGAGGTCCGCTTGAGGTCGGATGCGGCGGTCGCCGCCGCGTTGAGCCGCTGCTACGCCCGCGACCATGGCCTGACGGCGCAAGCCAGCGCCGAGGTGGCGGTGGTGGTGAGCGAGCTGGCCACCAACCTGGTGCGCCACGCGGGTGGCCGGGGTTGGGTGGAGCTGTGGCGCGAGGCGGAGTGGCTCTTCATCCGCTCGCGCGACCGCGGCCCCGGCATGGCGGACCCATCGATGTTCTTCGCTGGCAGGGAAGGGCGTCCGGGCCCGCTGCCTGGAGAGAGCCTGGGCGAAGGCGGGGCCGCGGTGCGACGGCTCACCGACGACGTCCAGGTGGCCAACCGCGAAGGCGGTGGGTTCGAGGTGCTGGCGCGCAAGCGGGTGGTGGTCCAGGCGAAAAGGAGGCACGGTTGAGCGGTGGTTTGGTGTGGGCGCTGTTGCGCGTCTTGCAGCAGTTCATGTCGGAGACGGCGGCGCGGTTGGTGCTGCGAGGCACCGTGGAGTCCCTCCGGCTGTCCCTGGACACGGCGACCTCGGCGGACCTGCCACGCATCATCGAGGCGCTGGAACCCGCCACCCGCCACTTCGTGGACCCTTCTCGCCGGCCGCAGATGATGGCGCAGCTTCGCGCGCAGCTCGCGCCCTCGGCGGGGCCGGAGAGCGCGGCCACTTCCGCCGCGGCGGAGGGGCGGGCCACCGCCTATCTGGTGCGCACGGAAGCGGACGCCAGTCACGCGCGGCTCGCCGCCTGGATGCTGTGCGAGTCCCTGGGCGGGCGCGGCTACGAATGCCAGAAGGTGGCCACGGCGGTGAGTGAGCTGGCGCGCAACCAGATTTCGTACGCCGGGGGCGGCACCATCCAGCTCGCGCCGCAGCTAGCGCCCAAGCGGCTGCTGCGTGTCAGCGCCGAGGACTCCGGACAAGGCATCCCGGACCTGGAGCGCGTGCTGTCGGGGACGTACAAGAGCAAGACGGGCATGGGCCTGGGTTTGTTGGGCGTGAAGCGGTTGGCGGACCGCTTCGACGTGCGCACCGGCCCGAAGGGCACGCAGGTGGACTTCGAGGTGTGGCTGTGAGGCTCGCGGTCGCCCACCGCTCCCGTCCCAAGGTGGGGGAGCTGTGGCATGGGCATCCAGCTCGAAGGCGTGGAGACGGCGTTGGGGCTGGAGGAAGGCCTGGCGTTGCTCGGCATCGAGGTCACGGGCGCGCGCAGCGCCGCCGCGGAGCGCGAGGCCGCGCAGTTGCTGGCGGAGGAGATGCTCGGCCTGGTGGTGCCCGCGCCCACGAAGTCCTCTGTTCGATTGCCCACGGAGCTGACAGGGAAGCCGGGTGTGCCAGAGCGTGCCGCGAGGTGTGAGGGCACTGCTCTCGCTCCCACGCGTGGCGCGTCGACGGCTGTGTGTTCATGCCGCACAGTCGGGGCATTGTACGAAGGTGGGGCATGGGAACTACGCTAGGGCTCCGTCTCACGTGGGGGCTGTGTCCACCTCCGCGCAGATGCTCGCCGTTGACGAATCGCCGTGGTGGCATTCCATTGGGTGAGGTCTGATGGTGCGGCTTAATCGGGACCGGATGGAATCAAGGAGCGGGTCGATGGCCGGCAACTCAGGGGAAGACAACGCCAACCCGGGACACGCCCGGGAGGTCGCCCCAGAGCGCCCTGACGAGGGCGATTCGCCCGTGCTGGATGGCGTGTCGGATGCGGAGCTGGACGCCATCGTGGGCCAGCTGCGCACGGACAAGAGCCTTCGTGTCCGGCCCAGCGCGCAGCCGCGCTATCGCGAGGCCACGCAGTCGGAGCGACTGCATCGGGGCGCGGGCCGTTCACGGGCGTCCACCTTGGGCGAAGAGGAGGCGCCGCCGAAGGAAGCCGCGCCCGTCGTGAAGCATGCCTGGTACTTCGTCACGGGCGGCGCGGCCTACGGTCCTCACGACCTCGCGGACCTGAAGGCCCACGTGGAGCGGGGTTTTCTGGGCTTTGATTCCCTGTGCTGGCGCGAGGGGTTCAGTGAGTGGCTGCCCCTGGGGCACATCCCGGAACTCGCGTCCGCGCTGCTGCCGCCGTCCGTGCCCGCGGGACCTCCGCCCGTGCCACCGGAAGCATCCAGGGCCTTCATGCCCCAGGCCGCGCGCGCGGTGGACGTGTCCGAGGCCACCACGGAGCGGGTGATCCTGAACGCGCCGGGCACGGTGGTGCCCCCCTTCGCGGCCATTGCACCGGCCGCCGTCGTGGCGGCTCCCGCGGTGAGCGCGGCCGCCATTCCGCAGGCGACTGGCGCACTGCTTCCCGTGGAGGGCCCAGGGGCTCCGGCCGCGAGCGGCTTCGTTGGGACGGAACCGGAAGCGGTTGTCGCGACGCTCGCACCGGAGCCTGTCACCGCGCCGGCCGCGAGTGACTTCGCCGCGTACGGAGCACCAGTGTCGGACCCGATGCCCGTGGCGGAGCCCGTGGGGACCCACGCCGTGCTCGCGTCGCCGTCGTCCGAGGAACGCGCGCGTCGCAAGCGCAGGCTGGGTTTCATCCTGGCGGGTGGTGCCATCGGCGGTATGTCGGTGGCCCTGGCGCTGGGCGTCTTTGGTGGTGGGGGCGGCCGTGGTGCCGCGAGCCCCGGTGATGCCGTGGACACGACGCGTGGCACCGGTGCGCCGCCGCCCGCGGAACAGCCGGTGGCCGCCGCGCCCACGCCGGAAGCGGTCGCGGCTGCGAGCCAGGGCGGCGCGGCGTCTGGTACCCCCACGTCAGCGGGCGGCACTGGCAGCGCGAGTCCGGGCCTCAGCGGCGCGGGCGTCGCGACGTCGGCCGCCGAGAGCGCGCGCGACCCGAGCCCGGTGCGGGAGCCCACACGCCCGTCGACGCCCTCGCTCTCGGCCGCCTCGGTCGATCGCGGAGGCCGCGTGCCGGAGCTGACCGGCACGGAGAGCACGGCGCGCGCCGCGACCGGCGGCGGACGGCCGTCGCCGGAGGAGCGCGTCTTCGAGCGGCCCACGGGCAGTCTCTCCTCGCGAGACGTCGCCGTGGCCTTCGTCATCGGGAAGCACTCCGTGGCGCCTGCTCCGGAGCCGGAGCCCGCCAAGCGGCCCGCGACGACTGTGGCGGAAGCCGCGACGGCTGGCAGCTCGGAGGACGACCTGGGGCCCGACGCGGACTTCGACCGCATGCTCTCCGGCCCAGGGCCCAACGCCACCAAGCACCACAAGCCGACCGTCTATGTTCCGCCCGACCCGACGGCGCCGCGCGAGTCGCTCGACCTGGCCACCGTCTTCGCGGTGGTGCATGCCCGGCGTTCGGAGCTCTCGGCGTGTGCCCGGGAGCAGTCCGCGCCGCCGCAGGAGGGGGACCGGGCAGTGCTGCGCTTGAGCGTCCTGCCGAGTGGGAAGGTGGAGTCCATCACCACCGAGACGCCGTGGCTGCGAGGCACGTCGCTCGTGCGTTGCATGCAGCAGAAGATAGGCGCCTGGACGTTCCCCAGGCATCGAACGCAGGGAGCGCCCGTCGTCTTCCGATACGAGTTCTGAGCCGCCGCAAGGAGCGCCCATGCCTGCGTATGTCCTGGTCGAGGTCTCGGTGCACGACGCGCAGACCTACGAGCGGTACAAGCAGCTCGCGCCTCCGTCGCTCAAGCCCTACGGGGGCCGCTACCTTGTCCGGGGCGGTCCCACCCAGGCCCTGGAAGGCACCTGGCAGCCCCCGCGCTTCGTCCTGCTGGAGTTCCCCAGCGTGGAGCTCGCCAGGGCCTGGTGGGCATCCCCGGAATACGCCGCCGCCAAGGCGCTCCGCCACGAAAGCGCGCACTCCATCATGTTGCTGGTGGAGGGCGTGCCGGCCACGACGCCCGTCACTGAAATAGGGGAGTCGCCGGCCTGAGAAGCCGCTGGAAAGCCGAAGCCCGGCGCCAGTCCGCGGTGTGTCGCGGGCCGGGCCGGGCTCGGGTGTCTTCAGTGAAGCGGGAGGACTAGTTCACGCCGACGGCGGTCCAGCTCTCCTTGACCTTCGCCACTTCGGCGGAGTCCGCGCCGTAGAGGTCCGTGGCCGCGTTGATGGTCGCGGTGCGGGCCTGGGCGAACGTGGTGCTCGGCGTCATGTAGTGGGCCAGGGCGCGGTAGTAGATCTTCAGGCCCTTCTCCATGCCGATGGCGTCCTTCACCTCGACGCCGGACGTGCGGTTGGTGCCGCCGTTGGTCAGCAGGTAGAAGGCGTTGTTCGCGATGCCGCTGGAGCCGTGCACCTCGGTCTGCTTCGGGTAGTTCTTGTAGTTGTCGATCGAGTACTTGTCCTTCGTCGGATCGTCCATGTAGCGCAGACCGTCGGTGGGGTCGCCGTCCGTCGGCGTCCAGGCCGTCTCGCCCACCGTCCAGTTGAACTTCACGTCGGGGTTCTTCTGGGACGCGTACCACTCGAGGCCAGCGCCCATGATGTCGCTCATCGCCTCGTTCAGACCACCGGACTCGCCGCGGTAGATGAGGCCGGCGGTGCGCTCGGTGAGGCCGTGGGCGATCTCGTGGCCCGCGATGTCCAGCGCGGTGAGCGGACCGGAGTTGCGGCCGTCGCCGTCGCCGTAGCTCATCTTCTCGCCGTCCCAGTACGCGTTCACGTAGTTGTTGCTGACGTGGACGTAGGACACCAGCTTCTCACCCGCGCCGTCGATGGAGTCACGGCCGAGGATGTCCTTCATGTAGTCGTACATCATCTGGCCGCCGTAGTGCGCGTCCACCGCAGCCTTGTTGCGCTCCGGATCCGTGGCCTCGCCCCAGACGTCGTTGTTGTCCTTGATGGGCGTCTGGCCGCTGGCGCGCTCGCGGTTCATCGCGTCGTAGGTCGCCACGCCCTTGCCGCGCGTGCCGTCCTCGAGCGTGTACGTGCCGTCCGCCTGCTTCTTCGTTTCCAGCGCGACCTTGCCGCTGTACATGGACGTGTCGTCCGCGATCTTCTCGCCGGGACCGGGCTCGTTGGGCTCAACGGCCTTCGGGGTGATGGTCAGGCCCCAGCTGTTCAGCGTGCCCGTGTCGCGGCGCGCGTTGTCCTTCACCGACAGCGTCCACTCGCCCTTCGCGGACTCGCCCGCGAAGCCGCTCAGGTCGAAGCTGCCCTTGATGTGGTCCGCGCTGCCACCCTTGCGGTTGTGCACCGTCTCCGACTTGCCGGAGGGGCTGGTGAGCGTGACCGACAGGTCGCCCTTGAACGTGTGGTCGATGTCCAGGTCCAGCTTCAGCTGGTCCACGGTGCCGTCCTGGGTCACGTTGATCTTCGACGTGACGGTGGTCAGGTCGGCGATCTCCGCCTTCGGCGTGGCCGAGGCCTTGATCTCGGAAGGCGTCGCGGCAGCGCTGTGGGCGTGGTCGGCGTGGTCCGCGCCTTCGGCGTGGCTGTGGCCGTGCGCGGCGCCGCGCTGGCGGGCGAAGCCGTCAATGGCGTTGAACTGCTCGAAGAGCTTCCCGGTGTTGGCGTCCACCAGGTAGTTCATCTTGCGCGGATTGTCGGTGCCATCCACGTTGGTGACTTCCACCCGGTAGGCGGAGTGGTACTCACCGGAGATGTCCTTGTAGATGACGCGCTCGGAGTTCGGCTGGCGGTCCGGCTTGCCGTCGAACGCCTTCATCGCGATGTCCAGCGCCTGGCTGTGCGTCACCTTGGGCTTCTGCGTGCCCAGGCCGGCCGGGATCTCAGACTGGTCGCCGGTGGTGTTCTTGACCTTGCCCTCGGAGTCGAGGTGCGTGACGACCTGCTCGCCGAAGACCTTCACGCCCTCGTGCTGGCGGTCCAGACGCACGTGCGTCATGCCCAGCGAATCACGCTCCACGCTCTTCGGCGTGTACGCCGGGAACTGCACGCCGCCGATGATGCCGGGGTTGCGGATGGAGGTCTGGGTGGTGGGGGCCAGGTGCGCCAGCGACGCCTGGATGGCGGTCTGCGCCTCGCGGCTGTCCAGGGAGAGCCGGCCCACGGGAGGCGGCAGCGGCTTCAGCGTCTTCTCCGCGCGCGCCAGGTCCGACGTCTTGGCCGCGGGGCCGAACCCATCCTTGATGACGTTCGGGGTGATGGTCGCGGGCTTCGCAGCCGTCTTCGACTGAGCCTCGGAAGCAGCAGTGGGGCGAATCGTGGGCTTCGGACCTTCGGTGCGGCGAATCGTCATTGGGGGTCTCGAACTCAGTGCAAGGGGGTTGAAGAGTTATCGCCGCAGTGTGGCTCGGAGTTTCTTGTGATATTTTCGACGCAATAAGCCATTCCCGGAAGGCAAGTAAAACCTTGTCGAAGTTCCGTTGAAATCAGGTTACGGGCGCGTAAACACGCCCGTTTTTCACGGACGGTGGGCGCGGTGCTGTTGCACGGAGTGGGGGCGCGGCGAAGCTCGGCGAAAATCAGCCGAAAAAAGAAACCTCGAGAAACCGCACATAGAGGTTGCAAGCCGCGTGAAACAAGGCGGCGCCGATGACGGTGCCGGTGCGCTCCCGCATCCACCCGAAGATCAGCGCCGGGAAGAACACGGACAGCCGCCACGCCTGGAAGATGGCCAGGTGGCCCAGGGCGAACAGCAGCGCCGTCAGCCAGAAGGCGGGGCCCAGCCGGCCCCCCAGGAACTTGCGGCCCTGGGGCCAGGCGTCGCGCAGCCGCGTCTGGAGGTAGCCCCGGTAGAAGAACTCCTCCGGCAGCGCGACGACGAAGAGCTGGTCGATGAACCACTCTCCGAAGCGCGGGGGCAGGCGGGGCTGGAAGCGGGCCTCGCCCATCAGCGGCGTGAGGTGCTTGGCCAGCGCCGGGGGCAGGTGGGGCAGCACCTCCACGAACGCGGCGAAACCCAGGAAGAAGAGGGGGCCCACCACCGCGGACAGCAGCAGGAACAGGCGCAGGTCCTCGCGCCACGCGCGCAGCGACAGGCCGTAGTCCCCGTAGTCCTCGTCCCGCCAGCGCATGGGGATGAGCGGCAGGTAGAGGAAGCCCACTGTCGCGACCAGCTTGGGGATGCTGGTGCCGCCCAACAGGAGGAAGGCGGCGATGATGGACAGGAAGCCCACCGCCCACAATCCCACCGCTTCTTGCACGGCGTTCGGTCGCCAGGGAGTCGTCACGGCCTGGGTCATGGCATGTCCACCGACGCCAGCTCCACCTTCACCGCGTTCAGCGGCAGCACCCGGCAGCCGCGACGGTGCTTCTTCACCACTACCGCCACCAGCCGCCCCTCCGCGTCGAAGACGGGGCTGCCCGCGGGCAGGGCCAGGGGGATGTCATAGAAGGGGGCCTGGGTCGCCCGGGCTCGCGCCGGCACGGGGCGCGCGGGCTGGCCCTTCTTGGCGGGGAGGACGCCCACCAGCCAGCGGCCGTCGAGGCTGTCGCCGTCCCGAAGCACCTTCACGGGCGCCGCCGGGTACGCGCCATCCGGAGCGGCGAGCACCGCCACCTGGAGGTCCTGGCTGGCCATCACCACCCGGGCGGGCAGCGTCTTTCCGTCGTGCTCCACCGTGGCGGCATTCAGGCCGGTGAAGCTGGCCCCCACGGGAGTGACGGAGGTGAGGACCTGCCCCGCGGACCCCACGAAGACGCCGGGCCCCGCGTTCCGAGGACCCTTGACGAGCACCACCGAGCGTCCGTGTCGCTCCAGCACCCGTTGGAGGTCGGCGCGCGAGGGCTTTTCGGCCTCCGCTGCGGCGGAGGCGAAGGGGAGGAGGCAGAGGAGGAGCAGCGGCGGCAGGCGGGACATCGGCGGGTGCCGCAGCCTATCACCGGCGCTCGCGCAGCGCGGTGACGAAGCGGTCCGCCGGGAGCGTGTTGAGCACGTCCCCCTTCCGGGCCCAGCCCCGGCGCGCGGTGGCCACCGCGAAGGCCAGGTTCCTCAGGTCCTCCTTCTGGTGCGCGTCGCAGCTCACCACCAGTCGGACGCCCCGCTTCACGGCCTGCCGGACATATTCGGCCTTGATGTCCAGGCGCGCGGGCTTGCCGTTGACCTCCACCGCCACGCCGCGCTCGGCGGCCCGCTCCAGGACCTCGTCCATGCGGACGGGGTAGGGCTCCCGGCTGTTGATGAGCCGGCCGGTGGGGTGCCCCAGAATCTGGAGGCAGGGGTTGTCCAGCGCGGCCAGCAGCCGGCGCGTCATCTGGTCCTCGTCCATGCCGTGCCGGACGTGGATGGAGCCGATGACGACCTCGAGCTGCTCCAGGACGCTGTCGGCGTAGTCGAGCGCGCCGGACTCCAGGATGTCGACCTCAATGCCCTTGAGCAGCCGCACGCCGGAGACGGCCGCGTTGATGCGGTCGATCTCCTCCCACTGGCGCTTGAGGTCATCCACCTTCAATCCGCCTGCGTAGATGGCTGCCTCGCTGTGCTCGGTGACGGTCAGGTACTTCAGGCCCAGCGCCCGCGCCGCGAGCGCCATCTCCTCCAGGCTGTTGCGCCCGTCGGACCAGGTGCTGTGCGCGTGGACCGCGCCCTGGACGTCCTCCAGCGTGAGCAGGTCCTTGGGGAGCTGTCCCTCGCGTGCGGCCTCCACCTCGCCGTTGTCCTCCCGCAGCTCGGGGGGCACGTACTGCATGTCCAGCAGGGCGTAGAGCCCGGACTCCTCCGTCACGGGCACCTTGGTGCCGTCGTCCCGGTGGACGCCCCATTCGGAAATCTTGAGGCCGCGCTCCTGCCCCAGGTTGCGCAGGCGGATGTGGTGCGCCTTGGAGCCGGTGAAGTGGTGCAGGGCGGTGGCGAAGTCCTCGTCGGGCAGCACGCGCAGGTCCACCTGGAGGTCACCGGCCTCCAACCGCACGGAGCATTTGCTTTCGCCCTTGCCCAGCACCGCGGCCACGCCGGGTGCGTTCGCCAGGGCATCCAGCACTGGTCCGGCCTCCGGCGCGGAGGCGATGATGTCCACGTCCGCCACGGTCTCCGCCTGCCGGCGCACGCTGCCACCCAGGCTGGCGCGCACCACGCCCGGCGCGGCCTTCACCCGCTCCAGCAGCGCCGTGGCCACCGGCAGCACCTCGCCCAGCAGCTTGCGCTCGCCGCGCGCGCGCCGGTACAGGGCGATGCCTTCCAGCATCTTCGCTTCGCTCTTCGCGCCGAAGCCTCGGAGCTGCCGCACGCGGCCCTCACGGCAGGCCCGCTCCAACTCCTCGATGTTGCTCACCTGGAGCTCACGCCAGAGCGTGGCCACCTTCTTCGGCCCCACGTCGGGCAGCTGCGTCAGCTCCAGCAGCCCGGGAGGAAACTGCGCCCGCAGCTCCTCCAGGTAGCCGAGCCGGCCGGTGGACACCAGCTCGGAGATCTTCTCGGCGAGCGCGCGGCCGATGCCTGGGAGGCTCTCCAGCCGGCCTTCCGCGACCAGGGGGCCCAGCTCCTGGGGAAGCCCGGCGATGCGGTCCGCCGCCATGTCATATGCGCGGACGCGGAACCCGCTTTCTCCCTGGAGCTGGAGCAGGAGGGAAATGTCACGGAGGACCTGGGCGACGGTGGCCTTGTCGACAGCAGTGGGGATGGTCACGTCGGGAGTCACGGGGAGAAGGTAATGCCCGGGCATCGGGAGTGCAGCCAGTCCCGCGTTGTGGGAAAAGGGGCCGCGATGACGAAGATCAAGCTGGGACCGGCGGACTTCGCCGAGAGGGAAATGCGGGGCTACGAGGTCGGCAAGCGCAACGTGTGTATCGCGAAGATCCACGGGCGCTACAAGGGCTTGGATGACTGGTGCAACCACGCCGGGTGTCTGCTGTCCGGAGGTCGCATCGAGGACAACATGGTCGTCTGCCCGTGTCATGAGGTCGGTTTCGACATGGACACCGGGCACAACGCGACCTCGCCGGGGGTCTGTGACGACCAGCCGACGGTGCAGGTCGCGGTCGAAGACGGCGCGCTCGTCATCGATTGGCCCGACACGCCCTGAAGTCCCTCTCGCACTCGGGAGTACCTGCCATGGCACACGACGGACACGACCACGACCACGACCATGGGCCTCACGGGCACCATCATCACGACCACGGGCCCCACGGGCATCATGGTCACGAGCACGACCACGGGCCTCATGGGCACCACGGTCATGACCACGACCACGCGCATCATCACCACCACCACCCGCACGGCCAAGACCACGGCCCGGCGGAGGAGCACAAGGCGCGAGCGCCGGTGCATGTCAGCACCTTCATCGTGACGTGCTCGGACAGCCGGGACGAGGCGCGCGATGACAGTGGCCGGGTCCTGCGTGAGGGCCTGGAGGCGGCGGGGCATGGCATAGCTGGCACCCTCGTGGTGAAGGATGACCCGGAAGCCATTCGCGGCGCACTGGAATCCGCGCGCGAGGCGGGAGCCCGGGCCGTGCTGTTCACCGGAGGCACCGGCATTGGCCGGCGCGACTGCACGGTGGAGACGCTGCGCCCGCTGTTCGAGAAGGAACTGCCAGGGTTTGGTGAACTCTTCCGGATGCTGTCCTATCGACAGGTGGGAAGCGCGGCGATGATGTCCCGCGCCACGGCGGGCACCTATCAGGGGATGATTCTCTTCGCGCTGCCGGGCTCGCCCAAGGCCGTGCGGCTCGCGTTGGAGGCGCTCATCCTCCCCGAGTTGGGCCACGCCGTCCGTGAGCTGTCGCGTTAGCGTCCGCTCCGCGCTTGTCTCAAGCCACGAGAATGGCTGAGGCCGGCGTGTTTCGTCGCGAGCAGTGTCCCCTGTTTTCGCGGGAAGTGTAAGTTGACGGTGAAGGCAGGGACTTCTCTCCCTGCCATCTCAACCGCACGTCCCCGCCTGGCAGTGGAGAAACGTATGTACATGAAGCGCCTCGCTTCAGTCCTCCTGGTGCTCTGTAGTGTCTCGGCGTTCGCGAAGGCGCCCCCGGCGAAGGCTCCCGACCACGAGGTGTGGATCACCCTCGGCTCGGATGCCCTCGAACACGTCAACGCCGCTTTCGCCAGCGCCGGGCATGCGGCGCCCTCGCTGCGCGGGCAGAAGGCGGACGTCACCGCGCTGCGCGTGCGGGAGTCCCAGCTCAACCTCATCTCGCGGATGATGCACGAGAAGCTCAACCGCTGTGGTGGCTTCATCTACCACGACACTGAAGCGGCCGCGCTCGCCGCCCTGGACCCATCGGTCGCGGCGAAGGCCGCCAAGGCCACGGCCGTCACGTACAGCCTCGACAACGCGTCGACGGTCAACGCGTTGCAAGCGGGGATTCAGGAACTCGCCATCCGAGGAGTCATCGACCACCTGTCCAGCTACGCGACGCGTTACTACACGTCGACGACGGGCGTGACGTCCGCCAACTGGCTGAAGGGCTACTGGGAGTCGCTGGTTCCGGCGACGCGCTCCGACGTCACCGTCGAATTCTTCAACCACGCCTCGTGGGCGCAGCCCTCCGTCATCCTGACGATTACCGGCGCCACCATGTCGGAAGAGGTCGTCGTGCTCGGTGGCCACCTGGACTCCACCAGCAACGGCAGCACGGCTCCCGGCGCGGACGACGATGCCTCGGGAATCGCCACGCTCACCGAGGTGATTCGCGTGGCCATGCTCCAGAACTACCGCCCGGAGCGCACCGTGAAGTTCATGGCCTACGCGGCCGAGGAAGTGGGCCTGCGCGGCTCTTCGGCAATCGCCACCAAGTACGCGGCGGATGGAGTCGACGTGGTGGGCGTGCTCCAGCTCGACATGACGAACTACAACCTGCGGTCGAACATCGACGTGGCCTTGGTGAGCGACCGGACGAACGCGGCGCAGAACACGTTCGTCACCAACCTCATCGACACGTATCAGCCTGAACTCGAATGGAGCACGACGGTGTGTGGCTACGCGTGCTCGGACCATGCGTCTTGGACGAGCGCGGGCTTCGCGGCCTCGATGCCCTTCGAGGCGCCGCTGAGCGCGTCCAACCCGTATATCCACACCGTCAATGACACGCTCCACAACAGCGGGGGCGATGCCCGTCACGCGCTCAAGTTCGCGAAGCTGGCCGCCGCGTACGTGGCGGAGCTGGCGAAGGGTGGGGTGGTGATTGACCAGACGCCGCCGGAGGTCGCCATCACCGGCCCTTCGGCTGGCAGCACGGTGTCTGGAGTCACGACCGTCACGGCCTCGGCCACGGATGCTTCCGGTGTGAACCGCGTGGAGTTCTTCGTGGACGGCGAATTGAAGGCGACGGACACCACGGCGCCGTACGCGTTCAACTGGGACACAGCCGCGGTGCCGAATGGCAGCCACACCGTGACGGCGCGGGCGGTGGACCTCGTGGGTGTCGCGGCGACCAGCGGCGGGGTGTCCGTGACGGTGAGCAATGCCACCAGCACGGCGGGCTTCGATTCGGTCCTGAGGGCGCCGCGGTGTGTCTCGGCCTCCAACGCGTGTGATTCCGGGACGCTGCTCAACGGCCGCGCCGGAATCGGGCCCGAGTCGAACGCGCCCAACACCATCAAGAATTCCTGCCGGGATGGCGTGTCGGGTGCGTACCTGTTGGACCAGTCGAACGAGCGCATCGTGGTGTCCACGCTGGATGGGACGAACTTCGCGCCGGGCAAGTTGGTGCGCATCGATGCCACGGTCTTCGCCTTCAACAAGCTCAACGACAAGCTGGACCTGTTCTACGCGGCCGACGCCAACAACCCCGTCTGGCAGGTCATCACCACGCTGCCCGTTCCGTCCAAGGGCCTCCACACGCTGACCGTCACCTACACGCTGCCGGAGGGCAGCAGCGCCCAGGCCGTGCGCGCGGTCTTCCGGAACCGCGGAAGCCAGACGCCTTGCATGGAAGGCAACTACAACGACCACGACGACCTCATCTTCGCCGTGCAGCCGTCCGCGTTGCTGCGTTAACGCTCCCGGTGCGTCGGGTCTCCAGGCCGCGTCGCTGCCTGGGCCTGGAGACCTCCGACGGAGCGCGCACCTTGAGTCGCCCCACGCGCGTCGATAGGGTGCGCACATGCGAACCGTGGATGAGTGGAAGGCGGCACTGCGCGCTGCATTGAAGGAGGCCATGCGCACACGGAGCACGCAGGCTTCAGCGGTGCTTCGTGAGACGCTCGCGGCCATCGACAACGCGGAAGCACCGGACATGCGCGTGGCGCCCACCGCCGTCGGTGGCGAGTTCGCCGGAAGCGCGGGTGGGCTGGGACGTGGAGAAGTGCTCCGGCTGGCGTTGACGCCGGAGGCCGTGAAGGCCGTCATCGACCGCGAGCTCCAAGAGCGGTGGGATGCGGTGGCCCTCTACGAGAAGCTGGGGAAGCACGACGAGGCGAGCGCCGTGAAGGCACAGCTGGACGTGCTGCTGGCGCTTTGAGGGAAGACGGGACGGCGGCCCGCCGTTCTCGCACCATGTGGGAGTCCCTGTCGTGACAGCGCGCTCGAGGAGCCGCACCGCCCCGGCCACTGGCCTTTCCCCGCGAGCCGCCGAGCACCTCCGGCCACGGCTGGAAGCCGTGCTGACGTCCACTGACGCGCGCGCACGCATCGCCTTCGATCCGGTGGAGTTCCCGCATCGCTACGAAGACCCGCGCGACATCGAGGTCAGCGCGTTGCTGGCGGCCGGGTTGGCGTACGGCCGCGCGGACTTGTTCCGTCCCAAGGTGGACGCACTGCTGCGCCGCATGGGCGCGTCTCCCGCCGCCTTCGTCAAGGCACTGGACGTGGTGGGCGCGCGGGCGCTGCTCGAAGGCTTCGTGTACCGCTTCAACGTGGGCACGGACGTAGCGGTGCTCCTGCTGGGCATGGGCCGCGTGCTGCGGGAGCTGGGCAGCCTGGAGGCATTGTTCCTCCAGGGGCTCCAGGCGCGTGACACCCTGCACGGCGCGTTGGACCACTTCACGACGGGCCTGCGCGCCATCCCCATGGAGGCCTTGCGCAAGGCGCTGGGGCCAGAGCGCGGCCTGCACCACCTGCTGCCCTCGCCGCTGGGTGGGGGAGCGGCCAAGCGTCTCAACCTCTACCTCCGGTGGATGGTGCGGGGGCCGGACACCGTGGACTTCGGCATCTGGAGGGGCGTGCCACCTTCCGCGCTCCTGATTCCTTTGGACACCCACATTGGCCGCATCTCGCGGCACCTGGGACTGACTCACCGCAATGATTTGACGTGGCGCACGGCGGAGGAGGTGACAGCCGCGTTGCGCGTGTTGGACCCGGCCGACCCCGTCCGTTACGACTTCGCACTGTGTCACTACGGCATGAGTGGGGCCTGCCCTGCCCAACCCATCGCGGAGAATTGCGGTCGCTGCCCGCTGCTGCCGGCGTGCGCCGTGGGGCCACAGGTGGTGGCGGCGGCGACCCGCCGGGTCCAAGGAACCACCGCTCGGAAGGGCAGAGAACTGTCGGCGACGCGACGACGTTGACCGTGGAGCGCCCGGGCGCTGCAATGGGTACGTGGCTCCGGCTCCCGCGCGCGGAACCCGGGGCTCATGGGGCCGGAGGATTGACGCCGTGTTTGTGACGCTGGTGGCATTACCTCCCGAGGTGTCGGAGGAGGTCGAGCGAGGGATTCTCGAGTCCGACGCGGGACGGAACTGCCAGATCTTGCGTGTGCCCCTGGCGGGTACCTTGCCCGAGGCCATCTCCGAAGGACTCATCGTCCTGTGGGACGACGGCGGCCCGTTGTCGGAGCTGTGCACGAGTTGTCAGCGGTTGAATGCCCTGCGCGGCGTACCCCGCACGCACCTGGTCGTGCTCACGGGGCGCGTGCCCGAGGAAGCCGACGCCCTGGCCGCAGCCGGCGCGGATGAGTGCCTGCCCGCGCCCGGGACGCACTGGGGCGTGCGGCTCTCGAGTCTTCGCCGGCGCCAGTCGGCGCTGTCGGATGGAGACGCCACGCCCACGCCGGGCCTCCACGCGGCCTCGGACCGCGCGCAGTTGGAGTCGCAGTGGGTGCTGGCGGATCGGATGGCGTCGATTGGCACGCTCGCCGCGGGCGTCGCGCACGAAATCAACAACCCCCTGTCCTACGTCAGCTCCAATCTCTCGTACCTGCGCGAGCTGCTCGCCCAGCCGGAGCTGTCCCACGAACAGCTCATGGAGTTGCGTGAGGTGGTGGCCGAAGCGCAGGAGGGCGCAGGCCGCGTCAGCGCGATTGTCCGCGACCTGCGCACCTTCTCCCGCGCGGATGAAGAGCTGCATGGTCCGGTGGACATGGTGCACGTGGTGGACGGCGCGCTGCGGCTGCTCCGCAACCAGATTGGGTTGGTCGCCCGGCTGACGTGCACGTTGGAGCCGGTGCTGCCCGTTCATGGCAACGAAGCGCGCCTCACCCAGATTGTCGTGAACCTGCTGTTGAACGCGCTCCAGGCGCTGCCGGACCGTGCGCCCGAGGAGAACCGGGTGCGGGTGTCCCTGCGCGCCAGCAGCAGCCGGCACGTGGAGCTGGAGGTTTCCGACAACGGCCACGGCATGGCGCCGGACGTGCAACGCCGCATCTTCGACCCGTTCTTCTCCACCCGTCCCGTCGGAGAGGGCACGGGGCTGGGGCTGTCCATCAGCCTTACGCTGGTGCAGGCCATGGGCGGACGCATCGAGGTCTCCAGCGCGCCCGGCTGGGGCAGCACCTTCCGCATCGTCCTGCCCACGCAGGCCGCGGGCTGGACGGATGGCGTGGAGCCGGCGCAGGCCCTGGAGCCGGCGCCCGCTCGCCTTCGCCGGCGTCTGCTGCTCATCGATGACGAGCCCTCCGTGGGCAACTCGGTGAGCCGGCTGGTGCGTGACGTGTATGAGATTCACGTCGTCCAGGACGCGCGCGAAGCCCTGCGCTTGCTCTCCATGGGGGAGCGGTTCGATGCCATCCTGTGCGACGTGATGATGCCGGGCATGAGCGGGCTGGACTTCGTGGTGGAGCTGGAGCGGCTGGCGCCGGACCTCGCGCTGCGCACCGGGCTCATGACGGGGGGCGCCTTCACCGCGCAGGCGCGTGAGTTCGTGGGCCGCCGCACGCGCGGGCTGCTGGAGAAGCCCTTCGAGCGCGAGCGTCTGTGCACCTTCGTGGAGCACCTCTTCCAATGAGCCGGGCGGTGCGGCGGAGTCTGGCGGCGTCGCTGGTGGCGCTGCTGGCCGTGGGCTTGTGGGTGGTGCCGGGGTGGCTGCAGGGCCTGTCGCTGGTGGTGCGCGCGGCGGGCATGCAGGGCCGCATGGAGACGGCGCTCGCGGACTGGCGCACGGTGCCCTTCGACGTGAGCGACTTGCGCGTGCCCACGCGGCACGGGCTGGTGCGCGCCCGGTTGTACCGGCCGGTGACGCAGCGCGGGCGCACGGTGGTGCTGACCTCGGGTGTCCACGCGGATGGCATCGACGAGCCCCGGCTGGTGAAGCTGGCGGAGGACCTGGCCATGGGCGGCCAGCCGGTGCTCACCCCGGAGCCGCCGGACCTGCTGCGCTACGAAATCACGCCGCGCCTGCCGGACATCATCGAAGACGCCGCCGTGTGGGCCGCGTCGCAAGCGGACCTGGCGCCCGACGGCAAGGTGAACCTGTTCGGCATCAGCTTCTCTGGCGGTCTGTCGGTGGTGGCGGCGGGACGGCCTGCCTTGAAGGACCGGGTGGCGGCCACGCTCTCCTTCGGCGGGCATGGGGATTTGCCGCGCGTGCTCACCTTCTTGTGCTCGGGCGAGCTGCCGGATGGAAGTCACCTGGCCCCGCATGACTATGGCGTGGTCATCATCCTGCTCAACGTGGCGGAGAAGCTGGTTCCTCCCGAACAGGTGGAGCCCCTGCGCGCGGGCATCCGGACCTTCCTGCGCGCATCGCATCAAGCCATGGTGGATGGCCGCCTCGCGGCGGAGACGTTCGCCAAGGCGCGTGCCCTCCAGGCGGAGCTGCCGGAGCCAGCGGCCACGTTGATGGGCTACGTGAACACGCGCAACGTGGCGGCGCTGGGCCCACGCTTGCTTCCCTTCGTGAAGACGTTCGCCGCGGACCCGGCGCTGTCACCGGAGCGCTCGCCGCCGCCCTCCGCGCCCGTCTTCCTGCTGCACGGCGCGGGGGACACGGTGATTCCCGCCATGGAGTCCAGCCGGCTGGCCGCGGCCCTGCGCCCCCACACCGAGGTCCACGCGCTGGCCACGCCGCTCATCACCCACGCGGAGATGGATGGGCCGCAGGCGTTGATGGACGTGTGGCGGCTGGTGCGCTTCTGGGCGGACCTGCTCGACGCATGAGGGGCGCCGGCCTCAGCTTCGCGAGGTGATGCTCGCGGCGGTGCGCACGCCGCCCACCGCGGTGGCCAGGGTGCTCTGTCCGGGGAACACCGAGTCCCCCACCAGCCACAGTCCCTCCCGGACGTGGAAGGGGCCCAGGTGTCGGTAGTTCTCCAGTCCCGCGCGCCGGGGCACGCCGCCCACCGCGCCCGCGTCGCGCTGCGTGAAGCGCTGGTACGTGCGTGGGGAGGCTGTCATCGCGTGTGTCTGACCCTCCAGCCACTCCGGCGCGAGCTGTCGCAGCCCCTGGTCCATCCGCGCCTGGATGTGCTCCATGTAGCCGCGCTGTGCCTCCACGGGGAGCGCGGAGAGCGTCGTCAGTGGCACATGGGTGGACACCGTCACGGTGCGATGTCCCGGTGGCGCCCGGCCCGTGTCGGCCTCACCGCTGATGGACATGAACAGGTGATTGCCTTCGATGAACGGCGCGGACGGGTCCTCCACCAGCTCCAGGTGATGCGCCTGTCCATCCGCCCCGTCGGGCGTGCGCACCACCAGGTATCGCATCGCCGCGCCCCAGCCGGACTCGACGCGCCGGGACAGCCTGTCCAAGCGGGGCATCGTCTCCAGGGGAACGTCCAGCAGCCGGCTCAAGCTTCGCGGCAGCACGTTGGCCACCACGTGGCGTGTCCGCAGCTCGCCTCGACGCGCGCTCACGCTCCATCCTCCGGCGACCGGCGTCACGGCCTTCACCCGGTTGGCCAGCAGGACGGTGCCTCCCTGGGCCTCCACCGCGCCCGCCAGGGCCCGCGCGAGCTGACCGATGCCGCCCCGGACATGGCCCGTGCCGCGCCAGTAGTAGTCCATGGCGGCCAGGGCGAAGGGGGCCTCCGCTTCGGCCGCGCTGCACTGGACGGTAATTTGGCAGAGCGCGTCCAGGTACGTGCGCAGCGGTGCGAACGTCGTCAGCCCCAGGTGCTCCAGCACCGCGCCCAGGGGGCGTCCCAGCCATCGCAGCAGTGGGGGATATTGGAGCGCCCGGCCCGCGTGGCGCAGCAGGGCACGCAGGTCCAGCGGGGGCAGCAGCGTCGGGTCGTCGAAGAGGGGCCACAGGGCGCCGGCCACCTGGGCCTGGAGCGCGAAGAGACGCCGCACCGCGGGCGCGGGGGCATCGGGCAGGGCGCACAGGGTTTCGATGAAGCGCTCGCGGTTCCGATACACGGGAAGCCGCGCGGTGGAGGTCCGCAGCTCCACCACGGGGTCCAACCAGTCCACCGTGATGGGCAGGGCGAGCTCCCGAATCCACCGGCCGAAGAGCTGGTGTGGCTCGAAGCCCGAGAAGAGCGTGGCGCCTGATTCGAAGGCATGGCCGCCTCGCTGGAAGGTGCTGGCGCAGCCGCCGGGGTAGTTCAGTGACTCGCAGAGCGCCACGCGCGCGCCTCGCCGCGTCAGCTCCAGCGCGGTGGCCAGTCCGCCAAAGCCCGCGCCCACCACCACCGCGTCGTACCAGGTGCTTGGCATCGTCCCTGCCCCGAAACCCGGGGCGGCTTGGAGGACGGCCGGGAAGACCGTGCCCTCGCCGCCTGGCGCCGCGGTCCGGGCGGGGCGCGGCGCTTGGGTCCTAACGAAGGCGCGCCAGCCCCGCGAGCCCTTTCAAGCCACTTTCGGAGTGCTTGCCTGGCGGTGGACATCTCCCAGCCGAAGGGGCTCGGGACATGTCGATGTGTTTCGAGGCTCCGGATGGAGGAGCTCCCGGGCATAGACTGGTGGCCGTTGTCCTCGCATCCTTCGAAGGGGCCCTCGCGCGTGCGCCAATTCTTCATTGTCCTCGGCTGTTCCTTCGTCCTCGGGTGCGCGTCCACGCCGAAGCCCGTCCCAGCAGCGCCTCCCGATGCCGCCGAGACGTCCCAGGCGGAGCACGAGACACCGGGGTACCTCTCGCCCTCCGAAATCGTGAAGGTGCTGGAGGATTCCAAGGTCGCCTATCGGGTCGAAGGCAAGGACTCACCCCCGGGCGGGTGGGGCGACCAGCTGTGGCCTCAGCGCGTGGCCCTGATTGACGTCCCCCAGGTGGAGGTGGAGGACGGCCGCCGTACCATCCGCGAGTGGCCCACGCCCGCCGGGCTGAAAGCCCTGCTCGATGAGGTCGAACCCCACTTCCAGGCGAAGCGCTACGACGAGGCCGCGAAGCTGTACGCCCAGGCCACGGACCTGTGTCCCGAGTGCTACGTGGCGTGGGTCTTCCGGGGCGACGCGGACTACTTCGCCGGAGACGCGGCCACCGCGCTGGAGCACTACGTCCGCGCCACCACCCTCAACCCCTATGACCACCGTGCCTGGTTCTTCCAGGGCAATGCCCTGGCGAAGCTGGGGCGCTTCGAGGAGGCGCTGGATGCCTGGGCGCAGTGCCTGGCGCTGAGCCCGCGCTACCCCGTCATCCGCCAGTTCTTCCGCACCAACGCGCACCTGGGGTTGGTCATCCGCGGTGACACCATTGTTCCGCGCGGGTACGCCGAGCGCGCCGCGGAGGGCGTCTCCATCCAGTTCGACCCCAACCACGACCCGGCCTGGCTGGCGTTCGCCAACTGCAAGGCCCTGTGGCTGGGCGAGCCGTCACACCGGGCGAAGATGACGGGCTCCACCGAGGAGCAGTTCACCTCCGTGGAGGAGATGGAGTGCCTGGCATCGGCGCTGGCGGTCCATGAGAGCCAGAAGGCGGAGGGCAAGACGGATGCCTCGGACCCCACGCTGGACCGGCTCTTCGCCATCGCCCAGGAGGGGCTGCTGCTGGAAGCGGTGTTGTTCGAGGTGGGCGCGCGCGTCCACCCTCAAATCGCGCTCACCCTGGATGATGAGCTCCGCCGGCGCCTCAAGAAGTACGTCCTGACGCACGTCCTGGTGCCGGCGGGAGGCCACGGGGGCTGAGTCGCCCTAGCGGGGCAGCTTGAGCCGCAGCGTGAACACGTAGGACACGCTCACCGTCCGGCCCTGGTACTGCACTGGGGTGTAGCGGCGGGCGTGGAGCGCATCGAGCACGGACTCGTTCATGTGCGGCAGGCCCTTGATGATGCGGCAGTCCGTCACGTCGCCGCGCACCGTGATGACACACTTGGCAATCATGGTGCCCTCCACTCGGGCGGCGAGCGCCTGGTGCGTGTATTCGATGCCAGGGCTTCCCATCAGCCTGGGCGGCGTCATGCCCGAGCCGAACGGCATGATGTCGGTGCCCGTTCCCTCCTGCCCAGGGCCCAGGCCGGGCACGTACTGCACGCCAACCACGTTGCTGTCCTCGTAGCCCTCCGGATGCCCACCCGGCACGCCATCCCCCGGGTCCGCCAGCTCGTCCGTCGAGGTGCTGGTGTCGATGCTCGCCACCGCTTCCACCGGCTTGGGCGGCGCATCCACCACCGGCGGCGGCACGCGCGCGGGCACTCGGTCCCGGTTGCGCGGGCGAGGGCGTGGCGCGGTGGCTGCCTTCGGCTGCGCGGGGGCGGGGGAGCCCTTCGCCACGCGCGGGGGCTGCGCCACGCGGAGCACCAGCTCCTTCGGCTCCGGCGGCTCGCTCGGACTCGGCGGCCTCGCGGAGATGAAGAGCACCGCCCCGAACAGGGCCGCATGCAGGGCGATGGACATCCACACGCCCGTGCCAAGACGTCCAGCCCGCTGCCGCTCGATGACCGAATTGAACATTCCGGATGGCCTCCCTCAGCGTCAGGCGCTCCCGGTGATGGCCGTGCAAGACGGACGGCACCGACGGGGACGGGTGGCTGCGGAGCGCCCTGTCCACGCAAGAGTCAACCTACGGAGTCGGCGTTCTCGAATGGCGGTGGGGCGGCCATCGCTTCGTCATGGTTGTGTCATGACGAAGCGACCTCCATGCGGTAGCCCACGCCCCGGATGGTGTGGATGGAGAAGCCGGAGGTGCTCGTCCACCCCAGCTTCTTCTTCAGGCTGGAGACGAAGTTGTCCACCGTGCGTGGGTCCACCACCACGTCGCGGCCCCAGACGGCGTCCAGGATTTCGCCTCGGGGCAGGGCCCGGTCCTGGTGCCGCAGCAGGAAGGCCAGCAGGTCGAACTCCGTGCGCGTCAGCTCCACCACTGAACCGTCCGCGCGCGACACCTGCCGCCGGCCCAGGTCCAGGGTGAAGCCGCTGAATCCCATCTGCTCCGGCGGCGCCGTGCCGGAGCGGCGCACCAGGGCGCGTACCCGGGCCAGCAACTCCCGCAGCCGGTAGGGCTTGGTGAGGTAGTCCTGCGCGCCCACCTCGAAGCCCCTGAGGATGTCGTCCTCCAGGGAGCGCGCGGTGAGCATCAGCACCATGCTCTTGTTGCCCTGTGTCCGCAGCCGGCGGCAGAAGCTGTAGCCGTCCTCGCCGGGCAGCATGACGTCCAGGATGAGCAGGTCGAACGCACGCTCTTGCAGCAGCCGCTCCGCGTCGCGGGTGCTGGGGGCCTCGGCGACGAGGTAGCCCTCGTCCAGCAGGTTGTCCCGGAGGCCGACGCGCAGGTGGGCGTCGTCCTCGACGATGAGGATGGCGGGACGGAGGGGCGGGGTGGATGTGGCGGTGTTCATCGAGCCGGCTCGTTGAATATCAGCGCGAAGGTGGTGCCGTCGGGTCCCGAGGAGGCCACCTGGATGTCGCCCCGGTGCAGCTTCATGATTTTGCGGCACAGGGCAAGGCCCAGCCCGCTGCCATGGACCTCCGTCCCGGGCACCGTCAGCCGGTAGAAGTCCAGGAAGGCGTTCTCCCATTCGGACTCGGGGATGCCGATGCCGTTGTCCTGGAAGAGCACCGTGCAGCCGTAGCCGGGAATCATCTGCGCGCGGATGGAGATTTCGACGGGGCTTCTCCGGTTGTAGGCGCACGCGTTGCGGCCCAGGTTGGAGAACAACATCCGCAGCAGGCCCGGGTCCGCTTCCAGCTCCACGCCTTCCAGTTCCGAGGTGATGTGGACGGGGACGTTGGTCGCGACGGCCAGGTCGTCGCGCAACGGGTGGATGAGCTCCTCCAACCGCACGCGCGAGGTCCGCAGCGTCCAGCGGCCCTTGTCGATGCGGTTGAACGACAGGATGTTCTCCACCAGGAAGTGCAGCCCGTCCGCGGCCTGGACGATGCGCGCCGGGTAGTCGCGCACCTCCGGCGCCTGCGCCAGCTTCCGCTCCAGCGTCTCACCCAGCAGGCGGATGGAGGCCAGGGGCGTGCGCAGCTCGTGGGAGACGGTGGCCACGAAGTCGCTCTTGAGCTCCAGGAAGCGGTACTTGCGCTGCTGGGCCACCACCGCGAGCGCGACGATGGCCACCGCGAGCCCGCCGCACACGGCCACCAGCAGCGTCTTCAGCCCGTAGCGCGCGTCGATGTCCGCCTCCTGCCGCGCCCACTGTGGCATGTCCACCGCCAGTTTCAGCGTGCTCAGAGGGAGGACGGCGCCGCCCGCGCGCAGTCGCAGGCGCCCCGTCGCGTCGAAGAGGCCGCGCGCCTGCATGTCCTGGGTGATGGGCTGGAGCATCGCCTCCATGTCCACCGCGATGCCGTACACCGCCTCGCCGCGCAGCGCCACGTACCAGGACTCGCCCAGGAGGGTGGGCTCGTAGATCTCCTCGGGAATCACCAGCATGCCCGCGCCCGCCTCGCCCACTCGGGCCAGGAAGTCGCCCGTGGGCTCGTCCAGCGCGGCGCTCACCCGGACGATGCGCGCATGGAGGAAGTCGAAGTCCGCCTGTGTGAAGCGTGAACGCTCGCGCAGCACGTCCCGTTGCAGCCCCGACGCCCGGGCGAAGCCGCCCAGGTCCTCCGGGAGGCCCTCTCGCAGCAGGGCCCGCACCAGCGGCGTGGTGGTGGGGCCGCGCTGGAGCCGCTCCACCACCAGCAGCAGGAAGGGCAGCTCCTGCTCGGGTGTCAGCCGGTTCGCCGCGTGGTAGCGCAGCAGCTCCTCCACGCGGGTGGCCGCGCCCCGCGCGTCCTGGGCCGCCAGCGCGGCCTCCACCGCGCGCAGCCGCGTGAGGCGGGGTTCCCATTCCCCCGCGGGGGCGCCGTCCTTCAGCCTCGCGCCCAGCCGGGCATGCACGTCCCGCGCGGGCGTTCCGGTGCCCGGCATGGGGATGGTGAGGCGCGGCAGGAACTGGTAGCCGCGGAAGTTGATGTAGTAGCCCTCGCCAGGCTCGAGTGGGTCTCCCACGGCGGCGTGGAGGGTGGGGATGCTCTCATCGAGCTTCTTCGCCAGGTTCTGCCGCAGGGCCTCTTCGGCCGCGTGGGCCAGCGCGTCCCGGCGCGAGCGCAGCTGCGCGTGGGCGTCATCACGCTCCTGGCTGAAGATGCGCTGGAGGCTGACCAGCCCCCAGCCAAGGGCCAGGAGGCCACAACCCAGGGCGACGAGCGTAGGAAGGAGCCGGCGCAGCATGTGGAGCCGCCGCTGACTATCGCACAGCCGCCTTCCCCCAGAGGCTTTTCACTTCAGCCTCCTGGCCGGGGCGAGTGTCCTGGGCCGGTGAGCGGGCGGACTTCGGGTCCACGTCCGGACAGCCCCCGTGCCGCGCGGCTGGCGTGGGACGTCCCCACCGGGGAGGTTGGGGATGGAGGTTCACGCATGCGCGTCGTGTTTCCCTTGTCACGGCCCTGGCCGGGGGGGCCGGTGGTGCTCTGGGGTGGAGCGCTTCCGGCGGGCAGTCTGAAGTACCTGACGTTCTCCCATCACCTCCAGTCCGCGCCCGCGGAGACGAAGGGCCTGGTGGAGCTATCCGGCGCGTCGTCGGCGCTGGCGCTGGATGCGCTGGGCCGCGAGCGCGGGCTGCCGGTGGTGGCCCTCACGGACACGATGGGCACCGCGTACCTGCGCGCCAACGGCTTCGGTGGGGAGGTGCGCACCGTGCACGGCTTCACGCAGGCCTGGGAGCTGGCGCTGGACTACGAGCGCCAGGGCTGGTTCTGGCCCCGGCAACTCGCCAATGGGGCGCTGGTGGAGAGCGTGGAGTCGTGGACCACGCGGCTGCTCGACATCGTCCGGGACGTGTATCCCGCCGTGCGCTGCGTGGTGTGTGGCTTCGGCACGGGGGCCACCGTCGCGGGGCTGTACCGGCCCTTCTCCGCCGCGGGCTATGAGGTGGTGGGCTTGCAACCCGCGTCCGGCAGGACGATGCCCGGCTGGCGGCGCTGGGCGGAGCAGAGCCTGGGCTCCAAGGACCTCTTCTACCCGTACCGCGAGGATGTGCCCCTGGAGACGGCGGACGCGAAGGCGGTGGACGCGCTCGCCGCGCTGCTGGCCTGGGCACGCTCGGAGCGGCGGCCAGAGGAGGTACTCGTCATCTCCCACAACGCGAGGCCCCCGTTCGAATGACGGGGGCCTCCGTCACGGCACTTCAGCGGCCGCGGCCCTGGCCACCGCGCTGACCGCCCGGAGGGCCACCCACGGTCCGGTCCTCGCGGCGCAGCGACTGGTACTGGGAGCGCTGGCCCTCGTCGAGGATGGCGTTCATCTCCTGGTCGGTCTGCTGGCTCTCGGTGCGCAGCGCCTGGCGCATGTCGCGCACGGTCTTCGTGCCGGCGCGGACCTCCTCCATGAGCGCCTGGCGCTTGGTGGACTCGGCCTCCAGCCGGCGCGTCAGCGTCTGCTCCTGGGTGTAGTTCAGCCGAGCGTCGGTGACGAACTTGCGCACGCGCTCCTTCTGCTGCGCCTGCTGCTGAACCTGCGCCTGCTGCCACTGCTGCTGCCGCTCGGCGCGCTGCTCGTTGCGCATCTCGTCCTGGACGTTGCGCACCGCGTCCTTGAGGTAGTCGCGGCCGCCCTCGGAGTTCAGCGCTTCGCCGGCGACCATGCCGCGCACCTCGGCGCGCAGTTGCTCCACCTCCGCCGCGAGCGCCGCGGGCGGCGGAGAGGCCACCACCTTCCCATCCGCCGTCAACGTGGGGCGCCGCTCCACCTCCATCAGCCGCCGGGACAGGCTGATGGACGTGTCCTCCAGGGCTTTTACCCGGCGCTCCAGGTTGATGACGTCCGCGGCGACGCTGGTGGGCTGCTCGGGCGGAGGGGACGGGGGCGGAGCCTGCACCGTCTCTCGTGGACTCCAGAGGGCCACCACGAGCGCCGTGGCGGCAAGGAAGAGGGCGGCAATGCTGGCGAGCTTGTTCACGTCTACTCCGACGGAAGCTGGAACGACTTATTCCATATCAGGAGCTGTCCAGCCCCGTCCGCCCACCTGTCGGGAGGGAAATCGCCCCGGAGAGGCCCCGATGGGTCGCCCGGATGCCCGCTTCCCGGCCGCCCCCGGCGCGAGGCCTACTCCGCGCGCAGGGACACCGACGGCGGGACACGGCTTGCCCGCAGCGCGGGCAGCCAGCAGGCGACCAGGGAGATGACCGACAGCGCCACGGCCACGCCCAGGAAGATGTCCGGAGCGAAGGGCTCCACGCCATAGAGGGTCGCCGCCATGAGGCGGGTGCAGCCGAAGGCCGCGATGAGCCCCACGCCCACGCCCGCCGCGGTCAGCCGCAGGCCCTGGCCGAGCACCAGCCCCAGCACCTGCTGGGGATGGGCCCCCAGCGCCATCCGGATGCCCAGCTCCCGCGTCCGTTGGCTCACCGAATACGCCAGCACGCCGTAGACGCCGACACCGGCTAGGAGGACGGCGAGCACGGCGAAGGCCGCCAGCAGCCGTGTCGTGGCCCTGGGGCGGAGCAGGATTTTCTCCACGCGCTCGGTGAAGGGCAGCAAGTCGTAGATGGGCTGTTCGGCGTCCACCGCCTTGACTTCCTCGCGCAGCGCGGCCAGCGCCGATGCAGACGGGCCTTGGGTGCGCACCAGCATCGTCATGGCCCGCAGGGGAAATTGCGCGAAGGGCACGTAGCTCTCGGGTTCCGCGGGCTCCGTGAGCGTCTGGTGACGGACGTCCTCCACCACGCCGACGATTTCCCGGAAGGGCTGCTCTTCAGACCAGCTCAGCTGCACCCGCCGGCCAAGGGCCTCCCCGCCACCGAGGAACTTCCGGACGAAGGCCTCGTTGACGATGATGATGGGCGCGCTCTTCTCCGTGTCCTGGGGCCCGAAGTCGCGGCCCTGTCGCACGCCAATGCGCATCGCGGAGAAGTAGCCGGGCGAGGCCACCCGGTACTCGGTGTAGTACCGCTCGCTAGGCGAGGCCGAGCCACCTTCCAGGAAGAAGTCCCCGCCGGAGCCCGAGCCCCCCAGCGGCGCGTCGTTGATGAAGCCCACCGCCTCCACCCCGGGTCGTGCCATCAGCCGCTCCGCGACGCCTTCGAAGAAGGCCCGCTTGCGCGCGTCCTCCTGGTACGCGTCGGGGGCGAGCGTCAGCTGCGCGGCGACGACCCCCTCCGCGTCGAAGCCAGGGTCCACCGCCTGGATGTTCTGCAGCGAGCGCACGATGAGACCCGTGCCCACCATCAGCACCAGCGCGAGCGCGAGCTGCACCATGACGAGCGCGCTGCGCAGCGGATGCCCGGAGCGCGCGCCCACGGCGCTGCCGGATTGCCGCAGCAGCGGCAGCACGTTCATCCCCGACGCATGCATCGCGGGCGCCAGGCCGAAGAGCAGGCCGGTGCCCACCGATAGCAGCACGCTGAAGCCCAGGACGGTGCCGTTGAGCTCCAGCGGCGCCACGCGCAGCATGCTGGCGGGCAGCAGGGTGCGCACCAGCTCCATGCCCCACAGCATCAGCAAGAGCCCCAGCACGCCGCCGAAGAGGGACAGCAGCACGCTCTCCACCAGGGACTGCTGGAGCCGCCGTCCCTGGCTGGCGCCCAGCGCCGCCCGGATGGCGCCGTCCCGCTGCCGGGACAACGTGCGTACCAGCATGAGGTTGGCCACGTTGGCGCACGCGATGAGCAGCACGAAGCCCACCGCCACCCACAGCATCCACAGCACATCCCGCGTGTTCGTCGTGAGGTGGTCCTGCCAGCCCGTCACCCGCACGGTGTGGCGCTTCTGCCCTGGCTCGGGGTGGCCAATGCCCTGCGCCGCGCGCTCCAGGTCCGCTCGGGCCGCCTCCAGTGAGACGCCCGGTGCCAGCCGCCCCAGCACCGACTGGTAGTGGTTGCCATGCCGCTGCGGGTCCTGCCACTCGGGGACCCACACATCCGTGTCCTCGGCGAACTCGGGGAACGAGAAGTCCTCCGGCAGCACGCCCACCACCGCGTGGCTCCGGCCGTTGAGCACCAGCGTCTGGCCCACCACGTCCGGGACGCCGCCGAGCGCCCGCTGCCAGTAGCCATGGCTCACCAACACCACGGAGGTGTCACCTCCGGGCGGCGCGTCCTCTTCACGGAGGTCGCGCCCCTGCGCGGGTTGCACCCCCAGCACGGAGAAGAAGTTGGGGGTGATGCGCGCCGCCCGCACCCGCTCGGGCTCGTCCGTTCCCGTCCGGTTGAGGCTGGTGCGTCCGAAGCCCGCGAGCTGGCTGAAGCCCTTCGAATGCTCACGCCAGCCGAGCAGCTCCGGTGCCGCCACCGAGGCGTGGCTCACCGACTCCTGCACGCACCAGATACGGACCAGGGATTCGGGGAGGGGAAAGGGCAGGGGCCGCAGCAGCATCGCGTGGATGGCGCTGAACAGGACGGCGTTCGCCCCGATGACCAGCGCCAGCGTGAGGCCCGCGGCCAGCGTGAAGCCGGGGGTTCGTGTCAGGGTGCGTATCGCGTAGCGGAGGTCTTGGAGGAGCGAATCCATGGCTGCGGCCATGAGCGAAGGACATGCCAACCGCCTCGCGGGCGCAACCACTGGGCATGTGGAGGGTGGCCTCCCCGGAGCACGCCCTGGGAGTGCGCGGATGCGGGAAGGCCCGTCCCGGAAACGGACAGGCCCGCGACGGGACGCCCGCTCACCGGCGCGTCAGTGGACGTCCCACCGGGCGGCGATTTCCTCGCACGCCAGCCGGACGTCGTTCATCCGGCGCTGCTGGGCCTTGGGCGCCTGGAAGAGCCGGCCCGCGAAGACGTCGAACACGCCCACCAGCCGCGGGTCCACCGGGCCGCGCTGCTCCAGCCGCTCCTCGGCGTAACGCTGGAGCACCGTGGCGATGTATTGCCCGGAGCGCTCGTCCAGCGGCGTGTGCTTGGAGAAGTAGAGCTTCAGCAGTCCGGAGCGCATCAGCCCCTGGGCATCCACACTGCGCAGCAGCACGTCCGGGCGCACGCTGATGTCCACGCCCGCCAGCGCCAGCGGCGGCAGGTCCGCGTCCACGGGGCTGGCAATCGCGCGGGTGGCCAGACCCCCCGCGGACACCAGGCAACGCTGGAGCGCCTCCGCGCACAGGGCCAGCCGGTGCGCGTCGTAGTCGGATTCCGGCTGGGCGTTGAGGAGCCGCCGCTGGTGGTAGCGGAGGATGACCTCGTCCCGGCCTTCACACAGGAACTCGATGATGGCCTGGGCGGCGGCGGGGTAGCGCAGGTACTGCGGGTCCACCGGGTGCTTCTGGCCCTGGATGATGCGCTTTCGCAGTGACGGCGTCGCGGTGAGGTACTGGCCCAGCTTGTTGACGGAAACGCGCGGACTCTCACGGGTGACGGTCATGGTTCGGCCTTCCTTTCCGGCTTCGGGAATGAAGGCAGACTACCGGAAGGGTCTGACATTCCCGGGGCGGCCAGACGGGCCGGCCGCCCCATGGAAATCACACCCGTGGGGTAGGCCATGTCAGGCCCGTCGTGGTGGGCCCCGGTTGGACATGGAGGCGATGACGGCCATCAGCTCCACCGGTTCAATGGGCTTGGGCACGTGGGTGGTGAAGCCCGCGAGCAGCGCGCGCGTCCGGTCCTCCATGCGGGTGTAGGCCGTGAGGGCCACCGCGGGGATGCCGCCGCCCTGTTCCTCGGGCAGGGCCCGGACGCGGGCAATGAAGCGGTACCCGTCCTCCTCGGGCATGCCGACGTCGGAGACGAGCACATCGAACGATGCCTTGCGGAGCTCGGCCAGCGCGTCCTCCGAAGAACTGGCCGTGGTGACGATGCCGCCACACGTCTCGATGATGCTGCGAAGCAGCTCGCGCGTGTCCTCCTCGTCGTCCACCACGAGCACCCGAAGGCTCGCGAGCTGGGGCGGGCAGGGGATGTCCTGCTCCTGCAACGGGCCGCGGAGGGTGGGAGGCACCAGCATCTCCCGCCTCAGCGCCACGGCCTGCGGCAGGCTGACGATGAAGGTGGCCCCCCGGCCCTCGCCCTCGCTGGTGGCCATCACGGTGCCGCCGTGCAGCTCCACCAGGTGCCGGACGATGGCCAGTCCCAGCCCGAGCCCCCCGGCCTTGCGCGTGGTGCTGCCGTCGGCCTGTCGGAAGCGCTCGAACACGTGCGGCAGGAACTGCGGGGAGATGCCCTGGCCCGTGTCGGCCACCGTGATTTCCACCGAGGAGTTGCGCCGCTCCACCAGCACCTGGACGCGGCCTCCCTTGGGGGTGAATTTCACGGCGTTGGACAGCAGGTTCCACACCACCTGCTGCAGGCGGCTCGTGTCGCCCATGATGGTGCCGCCCGAGTCGAGCGCGGCCTGGATGCGGATGCCCTTCGCCTCGGCGGCGGGCCGCAGTGACTCGAGCGCGGCCTCCACGACGTGGCTCACGTCGACGGACGACACCTCCAGCTTCAGCTTGCCCGTCATGATGCGGCTCACGTCGAGCAGGTCCTCGACGAGCTGCCCCTGGGCGCGGGCATTGCGCTCCACGGTGGCCAGCGCCCGCTCCCGCTTCTCCGGCGGCAGCGTGCCGGTCCGCAGCATCTGCACCCAGCCGAGCACCGCCGTGAGCGGCGTGCGCAGCTCGTGGGAGACGGTGGCGAGGAACTCGTCCTTGAGCCGGTTGGCCTCCTCCGCCTCCTCGCGCGCCACGCGCTCCCGGGCGAGCAACCGCTCCCGCTCCGCTTCCAGTCGCTTCTGTGCGCGGATGTCGCGGCTGACGGTGGCGATGCCCATCTGCCGCTGGGTGTCGTGCTCCACCAGGGCGAAGGTGTGGTACTGCGCCGCGATGGGCTCGCCCGTCGGGAAGTGCCGGAAGCGGAACTCTCCCTCCCACCGGCCGCCCTGGAGGATGGCGGGCGCGATGTGTTCGTCGACGTAGGTCTGGTCTTCGGCCAGGAAGAAGTCCCGCAGGTGGTACCGGGTGATGTCTTCATCGCGCCCCAGGCCCAGCAGGCGCCGCCCCGCATCGTTCACCCACACCGCCCGGCCGGATGGGTCTCCCACGCCGATGAAGTCGGGGGATTGCTCGACGATGGTGGCCAGCCGCTCGCGTTCCCGTTCAGCGCTCCGTCGCTCCGTCACGTCCTGCAGCGCACCGACGACGCGCTCAGGCTTCCCCCGGGCGTCGAAGTGCGTCTTCACCATGGCCAGCAGGAAGCGCTGCACGCCATCCCAGCCCTGCACGCGGCACTCCAGGCGAATCGCCCCCGCACCCGGGCGCAGCGCCTGTTCGATGGTGCGCCGGGCGCGGTCCAGGTCGTCGGGATGGAGCCGGGCCGCGGCTTCCGCCAGCGTCGGAGACTTGCCGGGGGGAAGGCCCAGGTGCTGCAGGGCCCGCTCGTCCCACGACAGCACGCCGCGCTCATACTGCAATTCCACGACGCCCAGCTGACCGGCGGCCAGGGCCATCCGCAGGCGTTCCTCGCTGGCCCGGAGCGCCGCCTCCGCCTGGGCCCGCCGGGCCACCTCTGCCTCCGCATGGGCCCGGGCCTGCTGGGCGTGTGCGTAAGCCTCGCGCTCGGCGCGCTTCTCCTGCTCCACGGCCAGGTGGGTGGCCAGCTCGCGCGCCAGGTCCTCGAAGAACTGGCGATAGGTGTCGTCGAAGCGCAGCCGGGGGCTGATGCCCAGGACGACCACACCCCGGAGGCTGTCCGTGCTGGTGCGGCGCAGGGGCAGCACCAGCGCCTTCTCCGTCGGCTCGGGCCAGGGGCCGAACTGGCGGGCTCCCAGGATGGACGGCACCGACTCCAGGAGGACCGGGACGTTCGCCGCCACGGCCTGCTTCGTGGCCTCCGTGATGCGTCCCAGGTCCATGACGGCGTGCTGCGCCAGCCCGTCGAGCCCCGTGGACTCCGTCAGCTCCAGCCGCTGTTCGCCCTCGTCCCAGTGGTAGATGAGCGCGAAGGGGATGTCCTGGGGGTTGTCCGCCAGGGCCCGGATGGCATCCGTGGTGGCGCGCTCGGAAGGCCCGTTCACCCGGGGCGCCAGCGCGCGAATCGTGGCCAGCCGGCGTTCGCTGAGCACGACGTCGGTGACCTCGAAGACGACCTGGAGGATGCCCGCGATGGTGCCCGCGTCGTCCCGCAGCGGACTGAAGTCGAAGGTGAAGTAGGCCTCTTCATTGAACCCGTAACGGGTGAGCATGAAGAAGGTCTTCGCCACCTGCGTCACTTCGCCCGTCGCCAGGAGCTTGCGCATCCAGGGCGAGATGACGGGATAGGTGTCGGGCCAGCACTCGCGGTAGGTGGCGCCCAGGTAACGGGGATGGCGCGGGCCCATGATGACCGCGTAGCCGTCGTTGTAGACCTGGATGAGCTCGTGCCCCCAGAAGATGATGGCCGGTGCCGGCATCTCCAGAATCATGGCGACGAAGGCCTTCAGCGGGCGGGACCACGATTCGTAGGGGCCCAGTTGGGTGCGGCTCCAATCGTGCGAGCGCAGCAGTTCGCCCAGTTCGCCACCAGGGACAGGGAGTTCAGTCTGGGAAGTGAGTTGTTTCACGCGGTCGGTGAGATGCAGGGCGGGTGCGTTATCTAGCTATGCAGCCTGCCGCGTCCTGGCCGTATGCGTCCGGCCGAATCGCGACGAAGCGGGGAGGCAAGCGCTTGAACCACGCCCAGCGTCGTGCCGTGAACAGCCCTCCGCCGCCCGGGCGCCATCCGTCCCCAGGGCAAGTTGATGGTGGATTCACGACGCAAGGCGCTGTGCAATGCCCTGACAGTCTCTGGCTGGACTTTGTACTTTTTATGCAGGGGAGCCATTCCTACGTTCGCGGGTGGAGGCGTTCTCGACAACGGGGCGCTTCGGCGACTCGCGCGGGCCGTGAAGGTCCGCGCCACAGCAACGCACGGAGGCGGCGTCATGGCGGATACGGCAGAGAACCCTCTTGGGCTGAATGGCTTCGAGTTCGTGGAGTTCACCAGCCCCCAGCCAGAGGTGATGGAGCGCCTCTTCGAGCGGCTGGGGTTCACCGCGTACTCCAAGCACCCGTCCAAGGAACTGGTCCGCTACAAGCAGGGCGGCATCAACCTGCTCATCAACCGCGAGTCCGCAGGACAGGCCGCTGAGTTCCGCGCGGAGCACGGTCCGTCCGCCAGCGGCATGGCCTTCCGCGTGGCGAACGCGCGCAGCGCCTACGAGATGGCCCTGGAGCGTGGCGCCAAGGCGGCGGACCCGGAGCGGGGCTCGCTGGGTGAGGGCTCCTATGTCCTGGAGGGCATCGGTGGCAGCCTGCTGTATCTGGTGGACCGCCACGGGGCGATGGGGTCGCTCTATGACACCTGGCAGGAGATTCCGGGCGCCGAGGAGGCCGAGGCGAAGAACAGCGTGGGCCTGGAGACGCTGGACCACCTGACCCACAACGTGCGCCGCGGGCAGATGCGCACCTGGTCGTCCTTCTACAACCGCATCTTCGGCTTCACCGAGCAGAAGTACTTCGACATCAAGGGCCAGGCCACGGGCCTGTTCAGCCAGGCGATGATCGCTCCGGACAAGGCCATCCGGATTCCGCTCAACGAGAGCCAGGACGACAAGTCGCAGATTGAAGAGTTCATCCGCCAGTACAAGGGCGAGGGCATCCAGCACCTGGCGCTCACCACGCCGGACATCTACGACACCGTGGAGCGGCTGCGCGCGCGCGGCGTGGCGCTGCAGGACACGCTGGAAACCTACTACGACCTGGTCGACAAGCGCGTCCCCAACCACGGCGAGGACCTGACGCGGATGCGCAAGAACCGCATCCTCATCGACGGCAGCGAGGACGAGGGCCTGCTGCTCCAGATCTTCACCGAGAACCTCTTCGGGCCCATCTTCTTCGAAATCATCCAGCGCAAGGGCAACGAGGGCTTCGGGAACGGCAACTTCCAGGCGCTCTTCGAGTCCATTGAGCTGGACCAGATTCGCCGCGGCGTCATCAAGGTCGACTAGTCCGCGCGCCGCGCTTGCGAGGAGAATCCGGTGACTACCCAGCCTTCCTCCGTGGTGTCGCCGGGGAGCGTCCTCAAGACGGCTCCCGGCGCCTATCTGTCTGGCTTCGGCAACGAGTTCGCCACCGAGGCGGTGCCCGGCGCACTGCCCGAGGGACAGAACTCACCCCAGCGGGCGCCCTTCGGCCTCTATGCCGAGCAGCTGTCGGGCTCGGCCTTCACGGCCCCGCGCCGGGAGAACCGGCGCTCCTGGCTGTACCGCCTCCGGCCCAGCGCCAACCACCCTGCGTTCCAGCCGCTGGCGCAGGGGCTCTTGCGCAGCGGGCCCTTCGACGAGGTGCCCGCCTCGCCCAACCGCCTGCGTTGGAGTCCCCAGCCCCCGCCGGCCCAGCCCACTGATTTCGTGGACGGGCTCGTCACCTACGCGGGCAACGGGGACGCGGCGTCGGGCGCGGGCATCAGCATCCACCTGTACGCGGCCAACCGCTCCATGGTGGACCGGGTGTTCTTCGACGCGGACGGCGAGCTGCTCATCGTCCCGCAGGCGGGGCGGCTGCGGCTGGTGACGGAGCTGGGCGTGCTGGACGTGGCGCCGGGCGAAATCGCGTTGGTGCCGCGCGGGGTTCGCTTCCGCGCGGAGCTGCCGGAGGGCCAGGCCGCCGGCTACGTCTGTGAGAACCACGGTGCGTTCTTCCGCCTGCCGGACCTGGGGCCCATTGGGGCCAATGGACTGGCCAACCCGCGCGACTTCCTGACGCCGGTGGCGGCCTTCGAGGACGTGGACCGGCCCACGGAGGTGGTGCAGAAGTTCCAGGGGCGGCTGTGGTCGGCCCGGTATGCGTACTCTCCGCTGGACGTGGTGGCGTGGCACGGGAACCTGGCGCCGTACAAGTACGACCTGGCCCGCTTCAACACCATCAACACGGTGAGCTTCGACCATCCGGATCCGTCCATCTTCACGGTCCTCACGTCGCCCAGCGAGGTGCCGGGCACGGCCAACTGCGACTTCGTCATCTTCCCGCCTCGGTGGATGGTGGCCGAGCACACCTTCCGGCCGCCCTGGTTCCACCGCAACGTGATGAGCGAGTTCATGGGGCTGGTGCACGGCGTCTACGACGCGAAGGCGGGCGGCTTCGCGCCGGGCGGCGGCTCTTTGCACAACTGCATGAGCGGCCATGGCCCGGACCGGACCAGCTACGAGCAGGCCGTCCAGGCGGACCTGCAGCCTCACAAAATCAAGGACACGCTGGCCTTCATGTTCGAGTCGCGCTGGGTCATCCGTCCCACGCGCTTCGCCATGGAGTCGCCGGCGCTTCAGCAGGACTACGACGCGTGCTGGGCGGGCTTCCAGAAGGCGAAGTTGCCTTGAGGGCCGCGTGAGCACGGGAGGGGAGACGGCGGGGCGCAAGCGCGTCTGGTCGACGCCGGCCAACGTGAAGCTGCTCCCGGTGAGCGCCCTGGAGGACCCCGGGGCGCGCAACCTCGTCCTCCAGATTGGGGACGCCTTCTTCCACGGCTTCCTGGTGCGCAAGGGTGACGCGGTCCACGGCTACGTGGACCGGTGTCCCCACGCGGGCCTGCCGCTCGCGCGCGAGCTGGACCGCTACCTGACGCCCGACAAGGGGCTCATCGTCTGTGCCTGGCACGGGGCCCTGTTCCAGGTGGAGGACGGGCTGTGCGTGGGCGGGCCGTGTTCGGGTGGCCGGCTCACGCCGTGGCCGGTGACGGTGCGCGACGGCATGGTCGTCACCGGCTGAGCACGCGGCTCAGGCGGGCGCGGCGACGGGCGCGGCTTCCGCCTCCGCGACGGGGGAGACCAGGGCCTGCTTCTCCCAGGCGCGGCTCTTCCAGCGCAGCCACATGGTGATGCCGCGCACCCATTCGTCCGCGGCCACCGCCATCCACACGCCGGCCAGTCCCAGGCCCATGTGGAAGACGAGGTAGTAGCCCAGCGGCAGGCTCATGCAGACCATGGACGCGATGCCCATGTAGACGGTGAACGTCGCGTCACCCGCGGCGCGCAGGGCGTTGATGAGCACCAGGTTGAAGCAGCGCCCCGTCTCCAGGGCCAGCCCGATGACGATGACCTGCGCTGTCATCCGGACGATGTCGGCGTTTTCGGTGAAGAGCGAGACGATGGGGACGCGGAGGAGGACGACGGCCACGTCCACCACCAGGGTGATGGCCAGGCCCCACTTCAGGCTGCGCAGGGCCTGCTGGAACGCGTCGTCGGCGCGGTTGGCGCCCACCAGCCTGCCCACGATGATGGACGTCCCCATGCCGATGGCCAGGCTGCACAGGAAGACATACTGGGAGATGGCGTGTGCGTACTGCCGGGACGCCAGCGCCACCGCGCCCAGGAACGTCACGTAGTACAGGAACACCGTCTGGCAGCCCTGGTAGGTGGCCTGTTCGAAGGCGGAGGGCAGGCCGACCTTGAGAATCTTGCGGACGTAGTCCTTGGAGAACGTCACGTAGTCGCGCGGCGCCATCTTCACCGGCATCACCCGGTACAGGACGTAGACGAAGACGCCCAGCGCGATGGCCCGGCTCACCACGGTGGAGATGGCCGCGCCCGCCACGCCCATCGCGGGGAAGCCGAAGTGGCCGGCGATGAGCACGTAGTTGCCACCCACGTGCAGCACGTTCATGCCCAACGAGACGAACATGGACGCGCGCGTGAAGCCGTAGGTGCGCAGCAGCCCGGCGAAGACGTTGATGAGGGCCTGGAGGAACAGGAAGCCGCCGACGATGTGCAGGTACGTCTTGGCGTACGCCAGCATGTGGCCCTGCAGGTTCATCCCGCCCAGGATGGCATCCCCGCTGAGCAGCAGCCCCGCGCTGACGGTGATGCCGAGCGCGAGGTTCAGGGTGACGGCGATGGCGGAGATGCGCGCGGCCTCTGTCTGCCTGCGCGCGCCCAGGTACTGGGCCACGACGATGGCCGCGCCGTGACCCACGACCTCCATGATGAGGATGCAGATGAAGACGTACTGATTGACGACGCCCACCGAGGCGACGGCGTCATCCGACACGCCGCTGAGCATCAGCGTGTCCGCCGTGCCCATCATCATGAAGAGCAGCAGCTCCAGGAAGATGGGCCACGTGAGCCGGAACAGCCCCAGCGACGGTGAGGCGTGTGGATCCGCATTCGGGGATGCTGCGACTTCCATGGGGCGTCGACTCCGAGAGGTGGGCGCGGCAATGCCTCGCCTCTCGCCAGCGTCTCGCATGTCGCGCAGAGCGCGTCGAGTGACATCGAGATGTGGGCACCGCTGCTTGATTTGTGTTCAAACAGCAGGGACCTCTTGCTCGTCTGCCCGACGGCCGTTGGCGCGGTGATGCCTGCGGATGATGGCCACGGTTTTCCGTGGCAACGCGGCCTCATCTTGGTCGCCAGGCGCCGCGAGCAGGCGGCTGACCGCTCGTTCGCCTCATGGAGTCCGCATCGTGTGCGGAGTGACACAAGGTGGGCGACAGCGGCCCGGACGACATCGGCGCACCCGGGGGCTCCAAGGCCTGCCGCTGACCGGTGACAAATCGCACCGTCCGGTGAAGATGACCCTCACCGTTCCGGCGCAGTCGTGGGCCCGGAACTCAGGGCCCAAGTCGCGCGTGTGGAGCGTCCGCCCGTTCCGTGCGCGTCGCCGTGGATGGCTCGGTGATGTCGTCGTTTTGCAGATACGCGGAGGCTTCGACGATGGCTTCCGCGGTCACACCCCGGTTGGAGCCCCGGCCGTTGACTTCACAGTCTCCGTCGGTGTGGACGCCCAGCAGGTGCCCTTGCCGGTTGAGTACGCCAGCGCCCGAGCTGCCGACCAGCGTGTCTAGGTCTCTGTAGAAGATGAGCTGGTTGCACGAGTCCAGGTACCGGCCCTCGGCAATGACCTTGGGCCGTCCGCGGGGGTGCTGGATGATGACCAGTTGCTCGGTGGCCTGGGCCGTCAGCGGGATGGGGGTGACATCCGGGATGACGTCGAGCTGGATGAGCGCATAGTCCGGCTCTATCGACTGCTCGATGACGGTGCCCTCCGTAATCAAAGGGTCGCCGTCCGCGTTGTCCTCGAAGTTGAAGACAATCAGCGGGATGTCCCCGGCGTTGACACAGTGGCCCGCGGTGAGCACCACGGGGCCCGCGCTTGCTTGAATCAGCGTGCCGGTGCAGCGCCCGTCAATGAACACGACGGCGTCTTCCCTGTCCTGGATGACGTCCGAGAACTCGCCCACGTAGCTGTTGATGGGGGTGAAGTCGAGCTTCGGACCGCACTGCGTGAAGGCACGCACCTCCGGTCTGGCGGGTGGCTCACAGACCGCAGGCTCGGTCGGCTCGGACCGTCCTCCGCAGGCGGTGAAGCCCAGGAAGACGGTCCCAGCGAGGAGCGAACCCCACAGCGTCACGCGGAAGTCTGAGGGGTGTCGCGCCATGACTCAGTACAGGTACTGGAGCGCCGTGACGTCGGAGCTCATGAAGTTACCCGTCTCGGACGAGCTGAAGCAGGAGTTCATGAGCGAGCCGCCGCGAGTGGCCGTGGACGGCGTGCCGGGGATGTGGATGGCGCCCACGCCCGCGGCGCCCTCGTTCTGGGCCGCGCCGCCGCAGCTGATGCTGCGGTTGTAGTAGTCAGAGTGGCGCAGGCCCACGGCGTGGCCCAGCTCGTGGGTCACGACGTGCTCGACCACGGCCACGCCGTAGGTGGCGGTGCCGGTGCCGATGTTGATGATGCCGTAGGGACGGCCGCCGGAGGGGAAGCCCGCCGAGCCGCCAGCGCCGGACGTGGTGCGCGCGGAGATGGTCGCGCTGCAGCCGGTGCCGCCGCGCTGCATGGTGAACGACAGGCCCAGCGCGTTGTAGTTGGCGATCGCCCGGTCAAGGGCGGACATCAGCGTGGTGTTGCCGGCGTACGCGGAGTTCGGGACGATGCAGATGCGGGTGATGGAGGCGGCGACGAGGTTCGTCGTGCGGAACTGCTCCTGCGTCTTCAGGTCCGTCTGGAGCATCTCGCGGGACGCCTCGAGCGTCACGTGCGCGTCGCGGCCCACGTACACCTGGCCGTCGGAGACCAGGATGTCGTCCGCCGGGAAGCCGGCCTCGACCAGGTTGGAGATGATCTCATCGTGCTCGTGCTGCGAATCGGCCTGCATGTCGGTGCCGCAGCCCGTCAGCATCATGCTGCCGGTCACCGCGAGGACTGCAGCTCCCTTGAACATCTTCTGGAACATGGGCATCGGAGATTCCTCGTCCGTTTTGACTGCGGGGGGACGCGCCGTCCGCCTGGTATCCACCAGCCGCGGCGAGACGCGTCCCGGCCCTTGAGCAAATGGTAGGCCAATGAGTCCCGCAGAATGAGAAACGCGAAATCGTTGACTAGCGTGGAGTACCTGTACTCCAGGCCCGCGTCACGGGCACGTAAACAGAGTTGACGCCAGCCGCCGCAAACCCGCGTGCCCACTTCAGATTCTCTGGAAACGGCCGGGCGTTTCGAAACCACACAGTGATGTCTGGTTATCGGTCACTTGCCCCATGGGGCAAAGACACCCCAGGCATGATCTGACACAAGTGAAAACAAACTACGGCCCTGTAATGGGGTGGGAATGGACACACTCGTCTGACGAGAGGTGCGCGTGAATACACTGTCGGTGTATCCAGTCGAATATGCAAATGCGCCACGTCACCTGTCCTGTCGCCGCGCTGCTGGGCGCGGCCCTGTCGTTCCTTCCTGGCTGTGGGAGCACGATGTCAAGCAATCCCTCGCCCATTGACGCTCAGAGCCAGACCTCCACTTCTCAGCAGGCCGCGGAGGCCTGGAAGCGTGCCCGCGTGGGCGATCGCGTCACCTATGCCTTCTCCGCGACCCAGGGCCCCACACCCGGTGAGGCTGACGCCGCGCGCACGCTCGATGGCCAGTTGACGCTGGACGTCGTGTCCGTCCAGCAGCCCTGGGTCTACGTGCGGGTCGCCTTCACGGACGCGGCGGGCAATCCGTTGACGCAGACGCGGCTGGCGCAGGACCTGGTGGTTCCCGTGCGCTCGGACATGACGCGCTCGCTGGACGTGCCGCGTCCAGGGCAGGTGACGGCGGAGCGTCCTTCCTTCTCCGGGCGCAACTGGGAGGCCACTCGCTATGTCAGCGATCAACGGCCCGTGGATGGTCCACTGCGCACGCGCGTGTATGCCAATGATTCGGCATTGCTCTACCTGACGCGCGGCCTGCTGGAGGCCAGCACCGAGTCAGCTGGGTTTCGGACGCCGGGCGGCGTCAGGCTGTCGCTGCGTGAGTTCCAGGAGGGCTCCACCGAGGCCAGTGCCCCCGCGCCCGCGCTGGAGCGGCCCCTGGGGCCCGGCGCGTACTACGACAGGAAGGTGGACATGGCGCCCACGCACGAGGTGCTGCGCGTGTGTTTCACCGCGGAGCGCGGCTACATCCTGCGCGCGGAGGGCCCCTTGGGCACTGGGAGCGAGCCGTGCGCCGACTTCTCCCAGGCGGAGCCTGAGGCCCTGGAGGAGGTGGTGATGGGCCTTCCTTGGGAGGCGCTGGTTTCGGGCGAGTGGCCTCCCTCCAAGGACGGCGCCCGTGGCACCTTCACCGTGGGAGACCGGAACGTGCCCTCCATCACGGAGCAGCGCACGGAGGACCTGGAGGGCACGCGGCACGTCTTCATGGACACCTACGCGGCGGAGACCTGGGCGCCGGGGCTCGCGGGCCTGCCGTATGAAGCGCGCTTCCAGTCGCTCTCCAGCGGCTCCGAGCGCGTGGGCCCGGGTGGGCAGCGTGAGTCCGCGGGCGGCAGTCGGATCGTCCAGTGGGGCCCGTGGCTCGGCGGGCAGCCGTGACGGCTCGGTAGTCTCCAGACAGATGCCCCATTTCGAGCGCGCCGGGGCAGGCGGCCGGAATGGGGCGCTGCTGGAGGTACCAGGCCTATCGTTGGAGACATTGGCCTGGGCCATGGGGGACAGCGACATCACGGCGGCGACAGCAGCAGCTCCAGGGCGCAGACGGCGCATGGTGACATCCCTTCTGGGAGTGGCGCGCGCAGCCTGATGATTGAATGAATGGCTGACAATTGTGTGTATCGCGTATGTGAGAGGGTATTCGGTGACCTGTTGAGGTTTCCCGAGGGGCCATTGCGCAGAGCGGAGCTACACTGGGTGCGGACTGGAGGCTTCATGCACCTTGAGAGATTTCGTCGGCTGCCCGCGCTCGTGCTTCTCGGACTTTCCTTCGCCGGTGGGATGGGGTGCTCGGAGGACGACGGGGGCGTGGATACGCCCAACCCCCTGACGAATCCCAAGGACGGGCCTCCCGCCGGGAATCAGAACCCGGAGGCCACGTGCGCCATCCCGGCCGAGGCCGGCCTCGCGGACGTCTCCCGGCCCACCACAGTCGTCGGCACGGGAAGCTCGGAGAGCTGTACCAGTGACGCGTTCATCCAGGCCGTGGCGAAAGGCGGGGTCATCACCTTCGACTGTGGTCCCGAGCCCGTCACCATCACCCTGAAACGGACGGCGAAGATCTTCAACGACACGGGGCCGGAGATCGTCATCGACGGCAAGGGGCTGGTGACGCTGAGCGGGGCAGGGCGGCACCGCATCCTGTACATGAACACCTGCGACCGGGACCAGGTGTGGACGACCGCGCACTGCCAGGACCAGGACCACCCCCGGTTGACACTGCAGAACCTGACGTTCGTGGACGCCAGCTCCAAGACAGAGACCGAGTTCGACGGCGGAGGCGCGGTCTGGGTTCGCGGCGGGCGCGTGAAGGTCATCAACTCCCGGTTCTTCAACAACGTTTGCGCGGACGTGGGGCCGGACGTGGGAGGCGCCGCGCTCCGTGTGTTCAGCCAGCACCGGAACCAGCCCGTGTACGTGGTGAACACGACCTTCGGTGGAAAGGCTGGTTACGGCGGTGCCTGCTCCAACGGCGGTGGCATCAGCAGCATCGGCGTGTCGTGGACCCTCATCAACAGCCTGTTCTCCCACAACCGGGCCGTCGGCAATGGCGCGAATCCCGCGCGTCCGGGGACGCCGGGTGGGGGCAGTGGCGGGGCCATCTACAACGATGGCAACACGATGACGCTGTCACTCTGTGGTACGCGGATTGAGCACAACGAGGTCAATGCACACGGCAGCGCCATCTTCTTCGTGAGCAACGACCACTCAGGGGACATCCGCATCGACCGCTCTGTGATTCGGAACAACGTCGGCGGATCGTGGTACCCGACGCATCCACAGATTTCGAATCACGATGACACGCCTATTGTCGTGACGAACTCCACGATTGAGTGACGAATCGCCCGTCTGCCTCACAGTCACTCCGCCTCGCGTCTGAAGAGCGCAGGGCGGAGAAGGGAGATGGTCCCTCCCGTCGTAGGCCATCCAGCCACAACAACCTTGACGCTCACTGCCTGGGGACTCAGCGCCGCTTCTTTCCCGTTGCCTTGCCGTCGATGAACACCGCCAGTCCATCGAGCACGCGCTCGAGACCGAAGGCAAACGCCCCCCTGGGGTCGTGCGCCCCGTAGGTCTCTCCCGCGGTCTTCCCGACGCGGGACAGGACGGGGTAGGGCGTGAAGTCGACGGTTTCGAGGAAGGGGGCGACGCGGTACCACCACTCCTCGTCCGTCATGCCGGTCAGGTCCTTGACCAGCTTCTCCCGGGCCGCGTTGCGGACCGCGCCGTGGACGTAATCGAGGACCAGGGTGATGATCCGGTCCATCTCAAGGTCCGTGAGCCCCAGGCCTTCAATGGCACTCAGCGCGATGTCGGCGGAACGGAAGGTGTTCGGGCCCAGCACGGTGCGGTGCGTCGCGAGTGGAATCACCCACGGGTGGGCCAGGTAGGAGTCGCGATAGTCTGTCGCCACCCGCGTCAGGTTGGCGCGCCAGTCGGCGGGCTTGAAGACGGGCCGGTCCTTCAGGATTTCGCCGGACACGACATCCATCATCAAGTCCAACAGCTCGGCCTTGCCGGGGATGTGCGTGTAGAACGACATGGGGGAGATGCCCACCGCCTCCGCGACGCGGCGCGTGCTGACCGCTTCGAGCCCCTCGGCATCCGCGATGGTGACGGCGGCTGACACCAGCTCCGCGACGCTGGCCTTCGCCTTCGGGCCGCGCTTCGGCGCCTCGGTCCGTCCCCATAGCAACTGCATTGATTTCAACGGGTCGCCCCGGCCGGAAATCTCGTCGCTCATCCGTACCTCATGATAACTATTTACAGTGTACGGGGTTGTTGTGCTAAACCTCGTGCGCCGTACGAAGTTACGGCGTGACTGAAAAGATGTCGAGCGATTTGCGGGAAGCCTGTTCGTGGGCGTGCCGCGTCCGCGGGCAGGGCGTCACTCTAAGGAGAAGCCAACCATGTACGGCTCCATCAAGATTCGCGGGGCACGCGAGAACAACCTGAAGAATGTCTCGCTCGACATCCCCAAGCGGAAGATCACCGTCTTCACGGGCGTCTCGGGTTCGGGCAAGTCGTCCCTGGTTTTCGGCACCATCGCGGCCGAGAGCCAGCGGCTCATCAACGAGACCTATCCGGCCTTCGTGCAGCAGTTCATGCCGCACTACGGCCAGCCGGACGCGGAGAGCCTGGAGAACATCTCCGCCGCCATCATCGTGGACCAGCAGCGGCTGGGCGGGAACTCACGCTCCACGGTCGCCACCGTCACGGACGCCGCGCAGATGCTCCGCGTGGTGTTCTCACGCCTCGCCGAGCCGCACCTGGGCAGCCCGGGCCTCTATTCCTACAACGACCCTCGGGGGCTCTGTTCCGAGTGCGAGGGCATTGGCCAGGTCGCGTCCATGGACATGGACGCCGTCATCGACAAGTCCAAGTCCCTCAACGAGGGCGCCATCCTTCCCAGGGACTACGCGGTCGACAGTTGGTATTGGGCCATCTACGCGCGCTCAGGCTACTTCGACGTCGACAAGAAGCTGTCCAAGTACACGAAGGAGGAGCTGGAGAAGCTCCTCCACCTGGACGACGGCCGGAAGATCAAGATCGACAAGATGAACCTCACCTACGAGGGCCTTGTCCCCAAGCTGCGCCGGACGCTGGGCTCGAAAGATCCTGAGACGGTCCAGCCGCACGTCCGCGCCGAATACGAGCGCATCTTCACCCGCGCCATCTGTCCTTCCTGCAAGGGTGGGCGGCTCAACCAGGCCGCGCTCGGCAGCCGCATCCAGGGCAAGAACATCGCGGAGTGTTCCGCGATGCAGGTGTCGGACCTCGCCGCGTTCGTCCGGAAGATTGCCGCTCCCTCCGTGGGGCCCATGTTGGAGGCACTGGCCCACCGGCTCGACAACCTGGTGACCATTGGCCTGGGGTACCTCAGCCTCGACCGCGAGAGTTCGACGCTGTCGGGTGGAGAGAGCCAGCGGGTGAAGATGGTGCGGCACCTGGGCTCCAGTCTCACCGATGTGACGTACATCTTCGATGAGCCCAGCGTGGGGCTTCACCCGCACGACGTAGGCCGGCTCGCGGGCCTGATGCAGCAGCTGCGCGACAAGGGCAACACCGTGCTCATCGTGGAGCACAAGCCGGACATGATTGCCATTGCGGACCATGTGGTCGACATGGGGCCCAAGGCCGGCAACAAGGGTGGACAGGTCGTCTTCGAGGGCACCTACGAGGGGCTGCTGACCTCAGGCACCCTCACGGGCAACCACATGAAGAAGCACCAGCCGCTGAAGACCACGCCTCGAAAGCCCACGGGGCAGCTTCAAATCAAGGGCGCCCGGCTCAACAACCTCCAGGACCTGTCCGTTTCGATTCCGCGGGGTGTGCTCACGGTGGTGACGGGCGTGGCGGGCTCGGGGAAGTCGTCGCTGATTCAGGGCTGCCTGCCCAAGGCGTACCCGGAGACCATCATCATCGACCAGAACCTGGCTCGGGGCTCGCGCCGCTCCAACACCGCCACGTACACCGGCATCCTCGACAACGTCCGCAAGGCGTTCGCCAAGGCGAGCAAGGTGGATGCCGCGCTGTTCTCCGCCAACTCGAAGGGGGCCTGCCCGGACTGCAGTGGCCTGGGCGTCATCTACACGGACCTGGCGCACCTGGACCCGATGGTGACCCTCTGCGAGACGTGCGAGGGCAAGCGGTTCACCGAGGAGGTGCTGGCGCACCGGCTGCGCGGCAAGTCCATCAGCGACGTCTACGAGATGGCCGTCAGTGACGCGGTGGCCTTCTTCACCGAACCGGCGATCGCCAAGATCCTCCAGGGGCTGGATGACGTCGGGCTCGGCTACCTCACGCTGGGGCAGCCGCTGTCGACACTGTCGGGCGGTGAGCGCCAGCGGTTGAAGCTCGCCGCCGAGCTGGGCCGTTCCGGGAACATCTACGTGCTGGATGAGCCCACCACGGGCCTGCACATGAACGACGTGGACACGTTGATTGGCCTGTTCGACCGGTTGGTGGACGCCGGGTCGACTGTCATCGTCATCGAGCACAACCTCGACGTGGTGTCCCGCGCGGACTGGGTCATCGACCTGGGGCCGGGGGCCGGGCATGAGGGCGGCCAGGTCGTCTTCGAGGGGCTTCCGGCCCAGCTCGCGGCGCACAAGCGTTCACTGACCGGGCAGCACATGGCCCGCCGAGGCAAGGCGTAGCGGCGGACCCGCCGGAGCGGCGCGAGACGCCTCGCACCGCTCCGGTCGAGTCGTGCGGCTCAGTCCTTCGCAGGCTCCAGCTTCCAGGGGACGAGGCGATACCCAGCAAGGCTTTGAAACGCATGAGGCACTCCAGGAATCGTGGAAGCGGCCTGTCTTTAATTACAGGCCGTTCCTGGAGTGCGAGTCTTGCGGCAATGAACGTCTACCGGCGGCGGCGCTGCTGCATCGACCGGCGAGCCGCGGCCCGGGCCTCACCGCGCGCCGCGACTTCCTTGAGCGCTTCTTCCTCGCCGCTGTCACCCGACAGGAACCCGGAGAGGGCGCGGATGGTGGGGTAGCGGAACAGGTCCACCAGCGTGAGGGGCTTCTCCACCTGGGCCTTGAGCTTCTCCAGCACCTGCACCATCAGCAGCGAGTGGCCGCCCAGGTCGACGAACTTGTCCTCCACGCCGACCTTGTCCAGCTTGAGCACGTCCTGCCAGATGCCGGCAATCAGCGCCTCCGTCTCGCCTTCCGGCCGGACCAGCTCCCCGCGCGCCTGCGCCTGCTCCGGAGGTGGCAGGGCCTTGCGGTCCACCTTCTTGTTCGGCGTCTGGGGGAAGGTGCTCAGCGTCACGAAGGCTTGCGGCACCATGTACTCGGGCAGCCTCGTGCGCAGGAACTCGCGCAGCGCGTCCGCCGCGGGCGGCTCGCCCGGCTTCGCGATGAGGTAGGCCACCAGCCGCTTGTCGCCCGGGATGTCCTCGCGGACGATGACAACCGTCTCCCGCACCGCGGGGTGTTCGCCCAGCCGGGATTCGATTTCGCCCAGCTCGATGCGGAAGCCGCGCACCTTCACCTGGTGGTCCAGCCGGCCGATGTACTCCACCAGACCGTCGTGCCTCCACCGCGCGGCATCACCGGTGCGGTACATCCGCGCGCCCGGCTGGGAGGAGAACGGGTCCGGCACGAAGCGCTCGCGGTCCAGCTCCGGACGGTGGTGGTAGCCCCGCACCACGCCCTCGCCGCCGATGTACAGCTCCCCCGCCGCGCCAATGGGCAGCGGACGCTGCTGCGCATCCAGGATGTAGAGCTGCGTGTTCGCGATGGGCGTACCGATAGGGACGCCTTCGCCCACGTTCTTCACCGGGTGCGTGGAGGACCAGATGGTCGTCTCGGTGGGGCCGTACATGTTGATGACGTCGCCGGACACCGTCTCGGAGAGCTGCCGCGCCAGCGGGACGGGGAAGGCCTCGCCGCCCACCATCATCTTCTTCAACCGCTTGAGGCCCTCGCGCGAGCGCTCCTCGGCCAGCAGCATGCTCGCCTGGGACGGCGTGCACTGGAGGTGCGTCACGGCGTGGCGCTCCAGCAGCGCGGGGATGGAGCCGTCGAGTTCGGGCTCGGCACCCGGCTGGCCCACGCCTGCGTTGGCGCGCAGGCGCACCTCGGCCAGCAGTGGCAGGTGCTTCATTACCAGTTCCGTGGGCACACCGAAGTCCACGAGGCAGGCAATCTCGTCCACGTCCAGGCCCTTGAGCCGGTCCACGAGCGCGACGCACGCATCCACGCTGCCGAACAGGCCGGAGGACTGGAAGTAGCGCTCGAAGGAGAAGTCGAGCAGCGCGTCCATCTCCTCGGCGGACAGGTGGTCGGTGCCGAAGTTGCCGTTGGCCAGCGTCGTCTGCGCCTTGAAGGCCGGGAAGCTCCAGGCCGCCTCCTTGATGAGGCCCACTGACGACTTGAGGTACGACTTCATCGGCTCGCGGACGACCTCCTTCACGGAAGCCTCGGAGTCACCGACGAAGGTGTGCAGCATCAGCGACACGATGCCCTTGCCGGGGTGGCCGGCCTTGGCCCACGTCTCCCGGTAGAGGGCAATCTTCTGCGCCACCTCTTCCACCGACTGGCCTAGCAGGTGGGTGAGGACGTGGCAGCCCGCGCGCGCCGCCTCCTCGAAGGTCTCCGGGTTGCCCGCGGTGGTGACCCAGATGGGCAGTTCCTTCTGCACCGGGCGGGGCAGGGTGCGCAGCTTCACGGTGTGGCCCGTGCCGCTCTTCGTCTCCAGCGCCTCGCCGCGCCACAGCCGGCGCACGTCTTCAATCTGCTGGAACATGATGCGCTTGCGGTCCGGGAAGCTCTCCGGACGCAGCGCGAAGTCGTTGGGCTGCCAGCCCGCGGCGAACGAAATGCCCACGCGGCCGTGGGAGATGTTGTCCACCACGGACCAGTCCTCGGCGATGCGCAGCGTGGGGTGCAGCGGCGACACGAGGCTGCCGGCGCGAAGCTGCACGTTGCGCGTCACCGCCGCCAGCGCGGCCGACGTCACGGCCGGATTGGGGAAGAGTCCGCCGAACGCGTGGAAGTGGCGCTCCGGCGTCCACACGGCGCAGAAGCCGTTCGTGTCCGCGAAGCGCGCGCTCTCCATGAGCAGGTCATAGCGGCCCTCGGGACGCTCGCCTTCATCACTGGAGAAGTAGAAGAGACTGAACTCCATGGCGCGCGAGGCGTGCTTGCCGGCCTGCGCCGCGTCGTGCCGCTCCGCGTGCAGCACCACCGTGAAGCCGCGCGTGAGCGTCCAGAGCAGCTCCAGCACGGAGATGTCGAAGTTGAGGCTCGTCACCCCCAGCCAGGTGCCGCGCTCCGTGCCCAGGCGCTCGTCCATGCCAACGCCGAAGTTCACGACGTTGCGGTGTTCAATCATCACCCCCTTGGGCTTGCCCGTGCTGCCCGAGGTGTAGATGACGTAGGCCAGGCTGTCCGGCGTGGCCGGCGGCGTCTGGGCCTCCGGCGCGGCGGCGATGCGCTCCCACTGCTGGTCCACCGCGAGCACGGCCTTCGCCGTGGACGGCACGCGCGACAGCAGCCGCTCCTGAGTGAGCACCACGTGGCAGCCCGCGTCCTCCTCCATGAACGCGATGCGCTCGGCGGGATAGGCCGGGTCCAACGGCACGTAGCAGCCGCCTGCCTTGTGCGTGGCCAGCACGCCCACCATCATCTCCAGCGAGCGCTCCATGAAGATGCCCACGCGCACGTCGCGGCCCACGCCCGCGCCGCGCAGGTGCCGTGCGAGCACCTCGGCGCGCGCGTCCAGCTCGCGGTAGGTCAGCGAGGTGCCCCGGCAGATGAGCGCGGTGTCGTCCGGCGTGCGCCGCGCCTGGGCCTGGAAGAGCGAGGCCAGGGTGGCGTCGCGGGGGAAGTCCCGCCGCGTGTCGTTCCACCGGGCCAGAAGCTGGCGCTCCTCCGCGCCCAGCAGGTCATGCTCGCCCACCGCCTTGCCCGGCGCGTCCCGGAGCGAGGCGAGGAACGCGTTGAGCTGCCGCGCCACGTCGTCCACGCGGGCCTTGTCCACGCGCGTGGCATCGAAGTGCAGGTGGGCATGGCTGCCCTGGGCGTCCACGTCAACGACGAGCGCCGCGCCGCCCACGGCGGGGTTCGCCGCGCCGATGCGCAGCGCGACGGGATACGCCACCTCGCCGCCGTGGCGCTGGAGGTTGGAGAGCTGGGCGGAGCGGCCCAGGACGTCGCGCGCGAGCACGCCCTTGTCGCGCAGCTGCGTCAGCGCCTTGCGGAAGGCACCCGCGGCCTGCTCCGGCGCATCCTTCATCGGCAGCTCGATGCGCAGCGGGAGCTGCGAGGCGAAGAAGCCCTCCACACCTTCGATGCGGGCGCGCGTGGACGCATCCGCGTAGCCGACGTCGAAGCGGGGCTCGGGGGACAGGCGCGCCAGGAACGCCACGGCGGTGAAGAGCAGCCGCTCCTCGGGCGGCAGGTCCGTGACCCAGCCTGGGGCAAGGTCGCTGGCCTCGAACTTCAGCGTGTGCGTCCCCACGTCCTTGGAGCTGCCGCCCAGGAAGGACAGGTCCGGTGGCGCGAGCGTCTCCATGCGACGGAGGAAGAACGACTCCGCCTTGCCTGCCTGCGTGCCCACCTCGGTCAGCCGGGCGCGCAGCTCCGGAGCGGCGGCGGGCAGGACGTCACCCCGGGCCAGCATTCGCGCGCCGAGCACGTCGGCCCACGACAGCGGCGCGCCGCACAGACCCTTGGGGCCCTTCAGCGTGAGGTCTCCGCCCTGGAGCGCCACCGTCAACGCGTCACCCTCGATGTCGAGCACGGTGCCCGGGGCGGACTCGGATGCCGGCTCGGAGCGTCGGGCCTCGGAGATGGCGATGGGCCCGTTGCCCAGCCACACCTTCGCGAAGGACAGCGGGTTGGGGTAGCCGCCGTAGTCGAGCGCCGACACCAGCGCGTGCGCCACGTCCACGTCCCCGTGGAGGTCGAGGACGCCCGCGGCCTCCGGACGCTGCGCGAGGCCGAAGTAGCTGCGCTGCGCGAAGTCCTGTTCCTTCGTCTCGGACGTGCCCGCGACCAGCTCTTCCGCGAGCTCCGCGAAGGTCTCCATGCCCAGCGTGTAGCAGCGGGCATTGAGGCTGAAGGCCGTCTCACCGGGGGCGATGTCGAAGAGGCGCTGCTTGAGGATGCGGCCCTCGTCCGCGCCCTTCGTCATCTCGTGCCACGTGACGCCGTGCTGAGGCTCCCGGTTCAGCAGCGCCCACGACGTGACATTGAGTCCGGCGTAGCGGGGCAGCGGGCCGTCATGGAAGTTGATGGCCATGCGCCGGGGCAGGCGCAAGATTTCGTCCTTCACCATGCTCAGGTTGACGATGCTGAAGAGCCAGTCGAAGGGCGCCTGGGACAGGAAGGGCAGCACCTGCTCGCCGGGCGGCACGTGCGGCACGCCCTGCTCCTCCGCCCACTTCTGGAGCGCGGGCTCGCGCGTGACGAGCCCGAGAATCCGGACGCCGCGCTCGGTGAGGGCTTGTGCACAGGGAACGACGAGGGTGCCCTCGCCAATGATGAAACAGCTGGGCGACTCCGGAGCCGCGCTCATTCAGTGCCTCCTGCGTTGCTGCGATTCGGGTGTTCCCCGCTCACAAGCCCAGGCCCTGCCGGGCGTCGGCGAGCGCGGGGGGATGCTTCAAAAGCTCGGCGTGCCCGATACCGGGGTACGTCTTGAGGGGGACGCGAAGCCCACGGCTGACGCGCTCGCCCTGGGCGGGAGGCAGCGCGCTGTCGGCGCCTCCATGCAGCACGAGCGCGGGCGGGAGTCGCTTGGGTAGCAGCAGCGGCTGGTTGTCATACCGGTGCCGCCCGACGAGGCTGCCGATGAGCCCCGTGCGCCCCACCTTCATCGCCTGGAACGGCGCGAACAGCACCAGTCTCCGGGCGGGCGTGTCCTGCGCACGAAGCGCGTGGGCCGCCGCGAGCGCCGACATGGTTCCCATGGAGAAGCCCACGAGGTGGATGTCCTGCGCCGCGGCAGGATGCGTCTCCGTCAGCCAGCGCATGGCGCTCGCGGCGCTGTCACGGAGTGCTTCGGGGGACGGCTTGCCTGGCGAGCCGTCGAAGCCAGGGGGCGCGATGGCCGCCAGCCCGAGCCCACGGCCTTCGTCCAGCGACAGCAGGACGGACTTCGCCTCCGCGAGGTATCCCGGGGTGTTGCCGCCGAAGTACACCAGCCACCGCGTCTCACCCGCGGAGGGAGGCCGCGTCAACGCGACGAGCCTGGGCGGTGCGTCGGGTCCCGTCACCGTCCATCCATCGGAGGTCAATCTCGCCCGCTCCTCCGCCGACAGCGGCGCGCCGGTGTAGGGGAACGGGCCCGGGAGATCCGCGTCTTCTCGAGACAATCCCAGCATGAGGATTCCCATCGCCAGCACGCCAATGGTGATCAGCGGGAAGCGCTGGTTGACTCTGAATCGCGCCCCCCTCACTTCGTTCCCACCCGGCGCGCCTCGTCACGCGTGCCGCGCTGTGCGTCGTCCAAGGCCTCGCGGAGCAGCCGCCCCAGGACGTGGACGTTGGGTTCGCGCACCAGGCTGTCGTGGTCGCCCGGCACCTCGCGGATGTTCAGCGCCGGCACCAGCGGCTCCCAACCGAGGCTGGTGCCCATGTGCGCGTAGATGGCGTGAATCTCCTGCGCGCGGAACAGCGTCACGGGACCGGCGTAGGGGCTCGGGACGTAACGGCTGGCCAGGAGCTGGAAGCGCTCGGTGAGCTGGAGGTTGCGCAGCTCGATGGGCAGCGCTTCTCCCCGCTGCTCGTACCAGCGCAGCTTGAGCTGGCTCAACAGCCGGGTGCCGTCGCGCTCTACCTTGGTGCGCAGCTTCCGGCTGACGTAGCTGGCCGCGCCTTCCCGGCGCAGCTCCCGCAGGCGCTCATTGAGGGACTGGCGCCGCTCCTGGGTGGACGGATGGAAGGTGTCCAGGAACGCGACCAGCGCCACCGGCTCGCCCAGCGCGTGTAGCCGCTGCGCCATTTCGTAGGCGACCACGCCGCCGCCGGAGTAGCCGCCGAGCAGGTAGGGCCCGTGGGGCTGCACCTGACGAATGCCCTCCAGGTAGATGGACGCCATCTCCTCGATGCTGTCGGCCGGAGGCAGCTTGCCGTCCACGCCGCGCGCCTGGAGCCCGTAGAAGGGCTGCTCCTTGCCGAGCGTCTGCGCCAGCTCGCGGAAGTTGAGGACGTTGCCGCCCGCGCCGTGCACGCAGAAGAAGGGAAGGGCATTGCCGCCCTTCTGGATGGTGACCAGCGGAGACCATGCCTTCGGCGTCGCCTTGACGCCTGGGGCCTGCGCGGCCGGCGTCGCGTCACCCGGAGCGGCGTCCGGCGTGAAGGGAATCCCGGCGGCCTCCCGCACCAGCGCGGCGCACTGCTCCAGCGTGGGGGCCTCGAACAGCGTGGCGAGCGTCAGGTCCGCGCCCAGCGTCTTCTTGATGCGCGCGAACAGGCGCACCGCGATGAGCGAGTGTCCGCCCAGTTCGAAGAAGTTGTCCTTGAGCCCCACCTTCGGCGCACCGAGCAGCTGCTGCCACAGCTCCGCCAGCTTGCGCTCCACGTCGTCGCGTGGGGCATCCGCGGCCGCCACACCGGACGGCGCGCCTGCCTGGGCCGTGGCCGCGGCCGCCGCGGGCTTCGCCTCCTGCTTCGGGCGCATGCGGGCCGCGAGGGTGTGCAGGTCCATGGAGCTGACGAAGAGCGCGGGCGTGTCCTTGAGGGCCAGCGCGCGCAGGAAGGCGTCCTGACCTTCCGCCGGCTTGATGCCCAAAGGCAGCCAGCTCTCCAGCAGTGAGCCCTTCTTCTGAGGCGAGCGGCCGAAACGCCGCGCCTCGACGGACGCGACGAGGTAGCCCTCGATGGCGCAGAAGACATTCCCGTCCGTGTCGGTGAGCGTGACGTCGAGCAGCGCGCCGCGGCCTTCCTCCTGGCGCACGCGGACGTGGCTCAGCGCAACTTGGGGCCAGGGGCCCCAGACCTGGAGCTGCCGGTAGGAGACGGGCACGTGCAGCTTCCCCGGCTGCCCCGCGTCGGGGAGCAGGGAGAAGGCAAAGCCGGAGGCGATGTCCAGCAGCCCGGGCGGAATCCCGTACGTCGACAGGTCCTCTCGGTAGGCGGCGGGCAGCTCCAGACGGCCCAGGGCCTCGGACGTGCCGAAGCCCGCGCTGCGCAGCACCTTCCAGCGCGGACCGAACGCGATGAGCGCGTCCTGCGGCAGGGACTGTTCGCCCTCGCCGAAGGTCAGCGGCCGCTCACCGCAGCGGGCTTTCGCCGCGGACACGTTCAGCGCCGCGGGACGCTGGCCCGTGGCCTGGTGGAGCCGCGCGGTGGCGTGCTCCGTCCACGCGTTGCCGGCCGCGCGGCTGCGCACGCGGAAGGTGATGCCGTCGCCCTCCGGCGCCAGCCCGATCTCCACCTCCCGTACCTCGCCGTCCGGGACGTCCAGCGGCGACACCAGCGAGAGCTGCGACAGCTCCAGCGGCTCGCCAGGACGCGCCAGCGCCCAGGCGGCGCGGGCCAGCTCGACGTAGGCCGTGCCGGGGAGGACGGGGCCTCCGCCGCGCATGCGGTGCTCATCCAGCACCCAGTGGGCCTTCGCGTCGTAGATGGCGCGGAAGACGTGGTGCCCTTCGGGGGCCTCCACGCGCCGCTGGAGCAGCGGGTGGCTGACGGACTCACCGGGCGGCAGCTGCGGCGCGAGCTGCGCCGCGGCCATGCCGACCTCCTGCCAGACGCCCCAGCCCAACGCGAGCGCGCGCTTCGCGATGCCCGTGGCCTCCAGCCGCGTCGCCTGCGCCAGCAGGTACGCGTTGGCGGCGACGTAGTCCACCTGCCCCGGGGGCCCGAGCCACGCGCTCGTCGACGCGAAGCTGACGAAGAAGTCCAGGGCCGCGCCTTGCAGCGCCTCTTCCAGCGCGAGCGCCCCCATCGCCTTGGGCGCGAGCACCCGCAGGGCAGAGTCGCGTGTCTTCGCCTCCAGCGGCCCGTCCTCGAGCGTGCCCGCCGCGTGCACCACGCCATGCAAGGCGCCGAAGCGCTCCCGCACCTGGGCGATGGCCGCGCGCAGCTGGCCGGCGTCGGTGGTGTCCGCCTTGAGCAGCAGCACCTGCGCGCCAAGGCCTTCCAACGTGCGCTGAAGCTCCGCGTGTGACGTGCTGGCCGCCGACCGCGATACCAGCGCGAGCCGGGCCTTCACCTTGCGAGCGAAGAGCTCCGCGAGCGTGCGGCCGATGCCGCCCAGGCCGCCCGTGATGAGGTAGACGCCCTGGTCGCGCAGTGGCGTCGGGCCCTCGTCCAGCGCCGTCCGCTCCACCACCTGCACCAGCCGGCGTCCACCGCGCAGCGCCACCGGCGCCTCGACGTCCGGACGCAGCAGCTCGTCCGCGAGCTCCCGCGCCTGGCCCATCACGTTGACCACCAGCTGCAGGTCCACCACGCGGGCCTTGAGCTCGGGAAGCTCCTTCGGACCCACGAGCAGCGGACCGAAGCTGAGCGCCTGCTCGGGGCTCGTGGCGTGTCCTTCGGCGGGCAGGGCCTCCTGGGTCACCCGCATGTAGCGCAGGCCCGGCGGCAGCGACTCGGAGGTCAGGGACTGCATCAGCGCCAGCGGCGTGATGAAGTACCGCGACACCGAGCGTTCCCAACCCAGCGGGGCCATGTCCCGGCCGGTGACGTCCACGATGCGAGGCGGCACGCGCCCCTCGGCGCCCAGCGCATCCCAGAGCGCTTCCCAGTCCTCGCGCGCGTCGAACCGCAGGGTGAAGTGACCCTCGTCCGCGCGGCCAAAGGCATCGCCCGGCAGCACGCGCATCACCTGGGCGCCGCGCGCCGACAGCTCGCGAGCCAGCTCGCTGAGCAGCAGGTGCTGCTCGCCAACGAGGAGCCAGCGCTCGTTCTCCGCCGGTGCCTCGGGCGCCGCGCCGGCCTGCTCGCGGAAGCGCGGCACGTAGCCCCATCGCGACACGTTCTCTTCACGCACCAGCGGGCGCTCACCCTCGCGCCGCGCCATGAAGGTGCCGCTGCCCGGCTCCACCCAGTGGCGCTCACGCTCGAAGGCATATGTGGGCAGCGCCACGCGGCGCCGCTTCTGGCCATCGAAGAGCGCCGCGGCGTCCAGGTCCACGCCCGCGGCCCAGAGGCGGCCGAGCGCGAGCTGGAAGAACGCCAGGTCCGCCACGGTGTCGTTGGGGTGCCGCAGAGACGGCACCAACTGCTCGGCCTGCGGCTTCTCCACCTGGGCGCGCAGCAGCTGCGTCAGCGTCTGGCCGGGACCGACCTCCAGGTAGACGCGCGCCTTGTCCGCCAGGAGCACGCCCGCGCCCTCGGCGAAGCGCACCGGCTGACGCAGGTGCCGCACCCAGTAGTCGGGCGACGTGGCCTCCTCGGGCGTCACCCATGCCCCGGTGACGTTGGAGATCCACGGTCCGGTGGGCTTGGAGAAGCGCACCGTGCCGAGGAACTCTCGGAAGGGCGCGAGGATGGGCTCCAGCATGCGCGAGTGCGCGGCCACGCGGATGTGCAGCCGCCGCGCCTCCACCTCGCGGGCCTTGAGCTGGGCCTCCAGCGCTTCGATGGCGGCCACTTCACCGGAGACGAGGCACAGCCCCGGTGCGTTGTGCGCGCCCAGGTCCAGGCCCTCGCCCAGCAGCGGCTTCAACTCCGCCTCGGGCATCTCCACGCTGAGCATCGCGCCCGCGGGGAGCTGGTCGAAGAGGCGGCCACGGCAGGCGACGATGCCCAGCGCGTCCTTCACCGAGAACACGCCGTTGAGCTGGGCGCAGGCGTACTCGCCCATGCTGTGGCCCATGCAGGCCTGCGGCGTCAGCCCCCGCGCCTTCCACAGCGCGGCCAGCGACAGCTCCACGGACAGCAGCGCCGGCAGCGCGTAGGTGGCCTGCTCCAACTGGGCGCGGGCCTCCTTCTCGGCGCCGGCCTCCGGGAAGAGCAGGGGACGCAGCTTCAGCGACTGGTGCTGTTCGAGCAGCGACAGGCACTCATCCAGCGCGCGGCGGAACACGGGCTCCTGCTCGTAGAGGCCCTTCGCCATGCCCGGGTACTGCGCGCCGCCGCCCGGGAAGAGGAAGACGACGGAGCGGCCTTCCGCCTCAGTCTGTGCCTGGGCCGTCCGTGCGGCCTCCGGCTGCGACAGCAGGCGCACGGCCTCCTCGCGCGACGACGCCACCACGGCGCGGCGATGCGCGAAGCGGCGGCGGCCCGCGAGCAGCGTGTACGAGGCGTCACCCAGGTTCGGCGCGTCCGCTTCACCCAGCCGCGTGGCCAGCCGCTGGGCGGCGCGCTCCAGGGCGGCGGGGGTGCGCGCGGACAGCCAAAGCGTTTCGAAGGGACGCGCGGAGGACGTCTGCGGCTGCGCGGGCGCCTCCTCCAGGATGACGTGCGCGTTGGTGCCGCCCACGCCCAGCGAGTTCACCGCCGCCCGGCGCGGACGGCCCTTGGTCGCGGCCCAGTCGCGGAGCGTCGCGTTCACGCTGAAGGGCGAGCGCGCGAAGTCGATTTGAGGGTTGGGCTTCTCGAAGTGCAGCGTGGGCGCCATCTGCTTGTGGCGCAGCATCTGGACGACCTTGACGAAGCTCGCCACGCCCGCGGCCGTGTCCAGGTGGCCGATGTTCGTCTTCACCGAGCCGATGCGGCAGAACCCGCTCTTCTGCGTCTGCGTGCGGAAGGCCTGGGTGAGGGCGGTGATTTCAATCGGGTCGCCCACCGGCGTGCCGGTGCCGTGGCATTCGATGTAGTCGATGGAGTCGGCGCTGATGCCGGAGACGTTGAGCGCCTCCACGACCGCGTCCGCCTGTCCGTCCACGGACGGCGCCAGGTAGCCCACCTTGCGCGCGCCGTCGTTGTTCACCGCGCTGCCCTTCACCACCGCGTAGATGGTGTCGCCATCCGCCAGCGCATCCTCCAGGCGGCGCAGCACGACGACGCCCGCGCCGCTGCCGAAGAGCGTGCCCTGCGAACGATGGTCGAACGCGCGGCAGTGCCCGTCCGGTGAGAGGATTTCCCCCTCCTGGTACAGGTAGCCCCGGTAGTGCGGCAGCTCCAGCGTGACGCCGCCCGCCAGCGCCAGGTCGCACTCGCGCGCCAGCAAGCTCTGGCAGGCGGAGTGGATGGCGACGAGCGACGTGGAGCACGCTGTCTGCACGTTGAGGCTGGGCCCGCGCAGGTCCAGGCAGTACGACACGCGCGTGGTGAGAAAGTCCTTGTCGTTGCCCGTGTGCCGCACCAGGAACAGGCCCACCTGTTCCATCAGCTGCGGGTTGGTGAAGAGGTTGTAGGGCATGTACGCGTTCATGCCCGAGCCGCCGAACACGCCGACGGGCCCCTTGAAGCGCTCCGGCGGATGGCCGCTGTGCTCCAGCGCTTCCCAGCACACCTCCAGGAAGTGGCGGTGCTGCGGGTCCATGAGGGACGCCTCGCGCGCGCTGAAGCCGAAGAAGCCCGCGTCGAAGTCCTCCAGGCCCTCGTACACCATGCCCGACTTCACGTAGTTCGGGTCCTGGAGCAGCGCCGGGTCCACGCCCGCGCTCAAGAGCTGCGCGTCACTGAAGTGCGTGACGGACTCGACGCCGTCGCGCACGCGGCGCCAGAACGTGTCCACATCGCGCGCTCCAGGCAGTCGCGCGGCCATACCTACCACCGCGATGTCTGGAGAATCCGAAAGCCCTTCAGCGTCTTCCGTCATGACAGTAGTCCTGGAAAGTACCGCTTCCAGCAGTTCAAATCAGCACAGTATGAGGCGGGTCGAACCTGCCCCAGCTTTGGAACCGGAGTACCGAGGTCTGTCACGGCATCCCCCCCGCTGCGTTCAGCCTACTCGTGTGTGGCGTTGAGCCCGAATATCTGGCGCAGCCGTCCGAGTATACGGCCGACCTCGGCGGGAATGGCGTCGCTGCTCGTGCCGCTCGCTTCCGCCACCGCGCGCAGCTGGGTCCGCCGCTGGGCAAGCATGGAGGAGAGCTGCCGGGCCAGGCCGGGGTACTCCGCGAAGAGGCGGGCGAAGGTGGGTCGGTCTACTTCGAGGAGCAACGAGTCCTCCACCGCCACCACCGTGGCCGAACGGCGCTCTCCCGTCAGCAGGCACATCTCTCCGAAGTAGCTGCCCCGGCCCAGGCGGGTGACTTCCGACTGGGACTTCCCCGTGCGCACGCTCACCTCGCCGGAGGCGAGCACGTAGAATGTCCGCCCCTCCTCGCCCTCCTGGATGATGCGCTCGCCGGCGCCGAAGCGGCGCACCAGTGACTCCTGCCGCAGCCGGTCCAGCTCCTCCGTGTCCAGCGTCTGGAAGAGGTCCACGGCGCCCAGGAGGTTGCGGATGGTGTCCTCGGACAGCTCCGTGCGCGCCGTCTCCTGTCGCACGTGCACCGTGCGCTGGGCGTAGGGAATCTCGATGTTCTCCCGGCGCAGCCGGTACCACAGGCGAGAGTGGAGGTCCTCCTTCACCGCGTCGGACTGGCCGTACTCGGCGATGAAGAAGCGCACCATGTAGCGGATGGCGGAATCCTCGTAGGTCAGCGTGCGCGCGATGGGCGACGGCTCCGGGAGGATGAGCGGGGTTTCCCGCATCGTCTCCAGCAGCGCGTGTTTGACCTGGTTGGGCGCGGCGTCCCGAGACAGGCGGAACTCCACGTCGATGCCGACGGGGTTCAGGTCCTGGGTGAAGTTGAGGACCAGCTCCTTGGCCACCATGCTGTTGGGCAGCGTGATGACCTCGCGGCGGAAGTTCGCCAGGCGGATGGAGCGCCAGCCGATGAAGACCACGCGTCCGGTGTGTGTGCCGATGCGGATGAAGTGGCCGACCTCGAAGGGGCGGTCCAACTGGAGGGACAGGCCCGCGAAGAGGTTGCCCAGCGTCTCCTGGAGCGCCAGACCGATGACCACCGACAGCACCGCGGACGTGGCCACCAGGCCCGCCAGGTCCACGTTGAACTGGGTGCGCAGGAGCGGCAGCACCGCCAGTGGGTACAGCGTGAAGTCGATGACGTTGCGCAGGATTTTCGGTGTGCCCACCGCCGGCGCGCGCAGCCGGATCAACTTCAGCGCCAGGGCCACGCTGGCGCGGATGCCACCGAAGGTGAACATCAGCATCCAGCTGACCTGGAGCGCCTTCTGCAGGCCCTCTGGCGCCGTCGCGGGCAGGGCCCATGTGGCCAGCCGGAGGACGATGAACGCGATGAGGAGCCGGATGGCGCTCTTCAAATCCTGTCGCAGGTCGGCGTCATGGGAGGTGGCGCGCACCCCCATCAGCACGACGATGAGCAGCGCACCCACGGCCAGGGACAGATTGCTCTGAAGGAAGGGCAGCAAGGCGGGGGGAATGTCTCCCGCCATCTCCACGGGGGTCAAGGCGGCCGTTGACGCGTGCCGCGTGAGCGGGGATACACGCGCCATGACGCTCGCAACGGTACTCGGACAGCCCCGCGCGGTGGACGCCCTCCAGGCGGCCTTGCGCAGCGGCGCGGTCCACCACGCGTACCTCTTCGCCGGGCCGGAAGGGGTGGGCAAGGAGCTGGCGGCGGTCGGGCTGGCCCAGGCCCTCACGTGCCCCGAGCAGCCAGACGTGGGCTGCGGCGCCTGCGCGAGCTGCCAGCGGGTGGAAAGGGGCCTCCACCCGGACGTCACCTGGGTGATGCCAGACGATGAGCGGGTGTCCCGCGGACTGGCGGGCCGGTCCGACTTCACTGGGACACCTAGCCGGGAGCTGCGCGTGGAGCAGGTGCGCCAGCTTCAGGAGCGCATCGCCCTGCGCGGCCTGGAGTCGCGCCGCAAGGTGGCGCTCATCGTCTCCGCCCAGACGATGAACGTGCAGGCGCAAAACGCGTTCCTCAAGACGCTGGAGGAGCCGCCCTCGGACACCACCCTCATCCTGGTGGCCAGCGCCATTGACCGGCTGCTGCCCACCATCCGCAGCCGGTGCGGCAAGGTGCACTTCGGCCCGCTCCCGGTGGACATGGTGGCCCAGCGCGTGGCCGAGGCGCGCAAGCTGGACGCGGAGACGGCCAAACTCGCGGCGGTCATGGCGGGTGGCAGCCTGGGCCGGGCCATGGCGCTGGATGTGGACGCGCTGTCGCGGCGCAAGGACATCGTCACCGCCTTCGAGGCCCTGCGCGGCGAGGACGCCGTCGGCCTGCTGCGCTTCGCGGAGGCCCATGGTGGCTCGCGCGATGAGGCGGAGAGCACACTGGAGCTGCTGGCGCTGTGGACGCGTGACGTGGCGCTGGTGAAGGCAGGCCTGGAGTCGGGGCTGGCCAACCGCGACCTGGTGGAGCTGGCTCGGCAGGTCGCGGGCCGCACGTCCGACATCCTCCTGCACCGCCGGCATTCGCTGCTGGATGCGGCGCGGGCCTCCATTGCCCGGAACGGTGCGCCCCGGCTCCAACTGGAGCGGATGCTCATCGACCTGTTCACGGAGACGTCGCGATGAGCGCCAGTGACATGGATGACGTGCTGGCCAGCGTGAAGGGGGGCAAGGTCGCCCCGGTGTACCTGTTGGTGGGCGAGGAGTTCCTGGTCCGCAAGGGCGCTGACGAGTTGGTGAAGCTGCTCGTCCCCGACGCGGCCATGGGCCTCAACCTGGCCGTGTTGGACGCGGGCAGCCCGCGCGAGGTGGCGCAGGAGCTGGCCACGCTGCCGCTGTTCCCCGGCCGCAAGGTGGTGCTGGTCCGCGACCCGGAGTTCCTGGCGCCCAAGAAGGGGCGAGGGGACGCGCTGGGCAAGGCACGCGAGGCGTGGAAGGCGGGCAAGCGGAAGGAGGGCGCGCGGCGACTGTTGGCGCTGGCGGCCCGTGCTGGCTGGGGAGTGGAGCAGTTGGACCCGGGCACTCCCGGGGCGCCGTCCGTGGAGAAGTGGAAGGACGAGCTCAACGTCGAGCTGGCCGACGTGGACATCGCCTTCCTCAAGGAGGCGGCCGCCTTCTGCCGCGAGGAGCGTATCTCCGCGCCGGAGGGGGATGCCTCGGCGCTGCTGGACCTCATCCAGAAGGGCGTGCCGGCGGGCCATGCGCTGGTGCTGGCCGCGTCCGACATGGACGCCAAGAATCCGCTGGTGAAGCTGGCCCACGACAAGGGCTACGTCGTCGAGCGGAAGGTGGCGGCGCGTCACAAGGATCTGGACTTGACGGACATCGCCAAGGAGTTCCTGGCGCCCTTCAAGAAGAAGCTGGGCCCCGGTGCGCTGGACGAACTCAAGGAGCGCATTGGCGGGAACATCCGCCTGCTCCAGTCCGAGCTGGAGAAGCTGGCCACGTATTCGGAAGGGCCCGCCATTGAGCGGGCGGACGTGGCCGCGCTGGTCCACCACGCGCGCGAGGAGGAGTTCTTCGAGCTGTCCGAGGCGCTCCAGAAGCGCGACTTCGGCGGGGCGCTGTCCTACGCGAATGACGCCATGGGGCAGGGGACGCACGCGTTGCAGTTGCTGGGCGCGGTCGCCTCCATCGTCCGGGGCCTGCTGGAGAGCCATGAGTGGCTGTGGCGCTATGCGGGAGGCAATCCGCCTCGCACCGCGAAGGACGTGGAGGCGCGCGTCTTCCCCCGGCTGGAAGCGGAGCTGAAGGGCAGCAAGCGGAAGATGCCCAACGCGTGGGCGCTCACGTTCAGCATGAAGGCCGCGGCGGGCTATGAGCGGCGGGAGTTGCTGGGCGCGCTGGTGGCCTGCGCCGAGGCGGACCTGGCGCTGAAGTCGTCGGCGAACGGCCGGCTGGTCATCGAGCGGCTGCTGGCCACGGTGTGTGTGCGCCAGCACGGCGCGGGTTATTAGAGGAGGCGCATATGGCGGACAAGCGTCGTTTCGACCTCTTCGCGGACTTCCTGGTGGAGCGCTTCAACGCGCCGCGCGTCTTCGACGTGGCGGGCGGGCAGGGAAAGCTCAACGAGGCGCTGACGAAGCGAGGCCGCGCCGTCACCACCTTCGACCTGCGGCACAAGCATCTGCCCGTCACCTACGCCCAGCGCATCTTCACCCTGGAGGAGCCGTGTGAGGCGGAGCTGGTGGTGGGCATGCACCCGGATGGCGCCACCCGCATCATCATCCAGTACGCGGCGGCGCACCGGCTGCCCTTCGCCGTGGTGCCGTGCTGCTCGGACAACGGCATGCCCTACAACCCGTGGATGCGGCACCTGGCCGAGCTGGCTCGCGAGTCGGGCTTCACCTCCGTGGAGGAGGTGAAGCTCTCCATGGACGGGCGGGCCCGCGTCATCGTGGGCGAGCATGGCGCCGCTGCGCCTTGAAGGCGCCGGAGTCCCCGCCGCCTGTCACTCGGTGGGCCCGGTCAGCAGGCCCGTGACGTCCTTCCACGGCCCCTGACACGGTGCTGTGTCCGAGGCGAGGTAGTGCCCGACGCGCCCCGGCGCCAGCGCCACCACGGCGGACGAGCGTGTCCCGTAGAGCGGCGTATGGATGCAGAGCGCCTGGAGCCGTTGCAGGAAGTCGCGGGGCAGGTCCTCGCCCGCGCCTGGGGGCGGAATCAGCTCCTCGGCGGGAAGGGTCGGGTCGGACAGCACTGCCTTCAAGCCCGCCTCCAGCTCCGGCCAGGGCTTCTTCGCCACCTCGGTCGTCAGCAGCCGGGCCCGTTCCACCTTGGGCAACTCGGGGGCGTTCAGCACGTCATTGGGCAGGACATGCACCCCCGGGGGGACGTCCTCCCGCCGCAGCTGCCGGTCCGTCCTCCGGGCGTAGGCCACGCGCAGCCGCTGGGCGTCCCCATAGAGGAGGTTGAAGGGCATGAATTCATCGCCCGGCAGGGTATCCAGATACCGGTCCACGGCCTCCACGCTGCCGGCCTGGAGGGCCTTGAGCACCACCTCGCCCCTTGAGCGGGGAGCCGGGCCCTGGCCTCGCTCGCCCCGCTGGTTCGTCAGGCCGACGAACAATCCGCCGTGGGTTACACCCATCCACGTCCCACCGCGCTCCTCATCCCGGCCGCCCACGGCGAGCGGGGACTCCAGAAGAACTTGGGGGCCAGTAGCAGGGCGGGCGTAGAACTCGTCCCGATTGGCCGCGAGCACCAGCGGCCATTCGGGGTGGACGTGGCGCAGGATGATGATGGTGCACATGCGTATCCGGTCGATAACATCTCCGGCTCCGTGGCGCATTCGTGCCCGCGGTCCTCACGCCGTCGATGACCTCGGCCATCCGAGCGGCTAAGGTCCGCCGCCCTCAGGAGAGTCCATGGCTGAGAGAATTCTCGTCACCAGCGCGCTGCCCTACGCGAACGGCCCGGTCCACATCGGCCACGCCGTCGAGTACGTGCAGACCGACATCTACGTTCGTTTCCTCCGCTCGTGCGGCAGGGACGTCGTCTACTTCTGTGCCGATGACACCCACGGCACACCCATCGAGCTGAACGCGGCGAAGCAAGGCCTCAAGCCCGAGGAGTTCATCGCCCGCTTCCATGAGGAGCACCAGCGGGACTTCCGCGACCTCGATGTCCGCTTCGACTACTTCCACTCCACCAACTCGCCGGAGAACCGCCAGTACGCGGAGCTCATCTACGGGCGGCTGAAGGAGAAGGGCGACATCGAGCGCCGGAACATCGAGCAGACCTACTGCGAGAAGGACCGCCGCTTCCTGCCAGACCGCTTCATCAAGGGGACCTGCCCCAACTGCAAGGCGGCCGACCAGTACGGCGACGCCTGCGAGAAGTGCGGCAAGGCCTACGCCCCCACGGACCTCATCGACGCGCGCTGTGCCCTGTGTGGCACGCCCCCGGTCCGCAAGCACTCCGAACACCTGTTCTTCAAGCTGTCGCGGCACGCGGACTTCCTCCAGGACGTGCTGCGCAAGCCGGGCTTCCTCCATCCGGGCCTGGCGACCCAGCTCCAGGGCTTCTTCGAGAAGGGCCTGGCGGACTGGGACATCAGCCGTGACGGGCCGTACTTCGGCTTCGCCATTCCGGGTGAGACGGACAAGTACTTCTACGTCTGGCTGGATGCGCCCATCGGGTACATCGCCACCACGGAGAAGTGGGCGAAGGAGACGGGCAAGGCGAAGAGCGCGCTGGACTACTGGAGCGCGGACGCCGACACCCGCATCATCCACTTCATCGGCAAGGACATCGTCTACTTCCACGCGCTGTTCTGGCCGGCCGTGCTCAACGTCGCGGGCTTCCACGGCCCCAGCGAAATCAAGGTCCACGGCCACCTCACGGTGAACGGCGAGAAGATGTCGAAGAGCCGCGGCACCATGGTGCCGGTGCGCGACTACCTGGACCAGTTGGACCCCAGCTACTTGCGCTACTTCTACGCGGCCAACCTGGGCCCGGGCGTGGAAGACCTGGACCTCAACCTCAAGGACTTCCGCCAGCGCGTGAATGGCGAGCTGGTCAACAACGTGGGCAACCTGGCCAACCGCGCCCTGTCGCTGCTGGCCGGTCCGCTGGAGAAGCGTCTCGCGCCCGGCCGTGCCGAGGGCCCGGGCCGCGCCCTGGTGGAGGCCGCGCTCGCCCGCGTGCCGGAGGTGCGCGACGCGTTCGACAAGCTGGAGTACCGGTCCGCCATCCGCGTCATCACCGAGATTGCGTCGGCCGCGAACGGCTTCCTCCAGACGGCCGCGCCGTGGGCCCAGGTGAAGAAGGACGCGGAGGTCGCTCGCGCGGACCTGTCCGACGCCGCGGACGTGGCCTACCTCCTGGGCGCGCTGCTTGCCCCGGTGACGCCGCGCCTGTCGGAGAAGCTCTTCGCCCAGCTCGGCGCCGAGCCGCTGACGTTCCAGGCCCTGGAGGGCGCGAAGTACCCGCTGTTGGATCGCAGCCGTCCCATCGGCACGCCCGAGCCGCTGCTGCCGCGGCTGGAGGAGGAGCGCGTCAACGCCATCATCAAGCTGCCGGAAGGCGCCGCGGCGCCGCAGGCCGCGGAGGCCGGGCCGGCCAAGGGCGCCAAGGCGGAGAAGAAGCCCGCCGAGGCTCCCGCCGCGACGCAGGCGGCTCCGAGCGCTGTCGCGGCCGAGTCGTCGGGTGAAATCGAGTACGACGACTTCGCCAAGGTGGTGCTGAAGGCCGGCAAGGTGCTGGCCGCGGAGAAGGTGCAGAAGGCGGACAAGCTGCTCAAGCTCACGGTGGACGTGGGCGAGGGGAGCCCGCGCACCATCGTCTCCGGCATCGCGGAGGCCTTCGCTCCCGAGGCGCTCACCGGGCGCAACGTGGTGGTGGTGGCCAACCTCAAGCCGCGCAAGCTCAAGGGCATCGAGTCGCGCGGCATGCTCCTGACGGCGGGGCCGGGCGGCAAGGAGCTGTCGCTGCTCGACCCGGGCGATGTGGCCCCTGGCAGCGAGGTGAAGTGAGGTGACGGACTGGCGTGCTGACCGGGACCGGGCCCTCCTGACGCTGGAGCGCGAGAAGCGCCCGGCGTTCAGGACGGAGGCCGCGCTCCAGCTCTATCACCTCGCGTCGGAGGTCCCCGAGCACGCCGCCGAGTTCCTCGAGGCGCTCCCCCGGCTGCTGGCGGATAAGCAGGTGGAGGTGCGCCGCGCGGGCGTGAGCCTGGCCTCCGTGGTGGTGCCTCCGGCGGAGCTGCCGGACCTGCTCATCACCCGGCTTCGGGACGAGGAGTGGCAGATCCGCCTGGAGGCCACCGGGCGGTTGGCGGACCTGGCCCGGCCGGAGCTGCGCGGGGCGCTGGCCTCCATGCTGGAGGACGGTACCTTCGAGGTCCGCTTCGAGGCGGCACGCGGCATCGCCAGCCTCCAGCACGCCGCGGGGCTGGAGGTGTTGCTGGAGGCGCTGGACGCGGACCTGCTGCGCTTCCGGGCCCTGGGCGCGCTGGCGGAGCTGGGGGACGCGCGCGCGCTGCCCCAGGTGAAGAAGCTGTTCGGCCGGTGGCTCCTGCCCGCCTTCGACAAGACGCAGGCCGCGGGGGTGCTGGCGAAGCTCGGCGATTCGGACGGCTCGGCGTACCTCATCCAGCGGATGGCGAAGAAGCGGTGGAGCCCGGACCGGGCCCTGGCCGTGGAGCTCTGCGGCGAGGTGAAGGTGCCCGGCGCGCTGGAGCGGTTGAAGGAAGTCCTGGACGACGTGAAGGACCCCTGCCGGGGCGCGGCCGCGAGAGGCCTGGGCCGGCTGGGCGATGCGCGGGCGCTGCCCTGGCTGGTCGGGCTGCTCCAGGACGCGCAGGCCTCCGAGGACAGCCGATTGGACGCCGCTGACGGGCTGTGGCGCCTGGGCGGGCCGGAGGCGCGTGAGGCTGTTCGCAACGCGGTGAGTACCTTTCCATCACCAGAGGCCCGCGCCGAGCTGGAAGAGCTGTTGCAGGAGGAGCCATGAAATTCGTCGACGCCCACTGTCACCTCGAGGTGAAGGACTACCCGGACGTCATGGCCGTGTTGGACGCGGCTCGCGCGGCGGGGCTGGTCCACGCCGTCGTGGTGGGCCAGTTCCACGGCCCGGGCAACTGGGGCAACGCGCTGGAGGTGGCGGCGGCGCACCCGGAGTTCCTGTCGCCCACGTTGGGCATCCACCCGCACGAGGCCGCTCGGGCCACCGAGGAGGATCTGGCCACGCTGGAGCGCACCTGCGCGCGTCCCGAGGTCCGGGCGGTGGGGGAGGCGGGCCTGGACTACTACTACGACCACTCACCGCGCGAGGCGCAGGCGGAGGTCTTCCGGCGGCAGTGCGCGCTGGCGCTCCGGCTGGGCAAGCCGCTGGTGGTGCACGTTCGCGACGCGCATGACGACTGTGACGCCATCCTCGGCGAGACGGGCGTAGCGAAGGGCGTCATCCACTGCTTCACTGGCGACACGGACGCGGCGCGGCGCTACCTGGACCGGGGCTTCCTGCTGTCGCTGTCGGGCGTCATCACCTACAAGAAGACGGAGGCGCTCCAGGACGCGGTGCGCTTCGCGCCGTTGGACAGGCTGATGGTGGAGACGGACAGCCCGTACCTGGCGCCGGTGCCGCACCGAGGGCGGAAGAACCAGCCCTCGCACGTAGTGGAGACGGCGAGGAAGGTCGCCGAGCTCAAGGGCGTGACGCTGGAGGAGGTGGCCGCGGTCACCACCGCCAACGCCGCCGCCCTCTTCAACCTCAACCTGCGTTGAGGCCGCCGGCCAGGGCCGCGAGGTCCTGGTCCATCTGCGGCACGTCCAGCAGCAACGCGTCCGGGTCGTACTGGAAGTCCGCCTGCTTCAGCTTCAGCAGCGCCTGCAGGGCGGGCTCCCCCGAGTGGCCACCAAAGGACGCGAAGACGACGCGGCCCCGCTCCAGGTGCAGGTAGCCCTCCAGCGTGTGCTGGCGCAGGTTGAGCCGGCCACTCTTGTGGCCACCACCCAGCGTGCGCAGCAGCTCACGCGGGGGGAGCTCGTCGAAGCTGCCGCGCACCACGCGCCCCGGGCCGTTGTGCTGTACCCGGTCGTCGTAGAGGGCCTGCACCGTCTTCGCGATGGCGGGCTTGTCCGCCGGCGACAGCACGTCCGTGGCGCCGGCCATGAGCAGGCGCTCCCGCGTGCCGTTGTCGGGCTCGCCCACCACCGCGATGGGCAGTCCCGCCGTCTCAGGCGCCGAGCGGGCCTGCGCCAGCAGGTCCATCACGTCCTGCAGGCCCAGCCGCAGGCTCACCACCAGCACGTCGCAGTCCTGCCGCGCCAGTCCGTCCTGCGCGCCCTCGACGGTGGACAGCGCGTGCGCCACCAGGCCCTGCTTCAGCACCGCCTCCAGCAGCTCGCCGCGCGCCGTCTCGTCCGGCTCCACCACGAGCACCTGGCGGCCTTCGCTCTCCAGCCGGTGACGCAGCAGCTCACCGCTCTGGAGCTGGATGACGATGTCCGCCACCACCGGGTCATAGAGCACGCCCGCGTACTTGCGCAGGTGCTCCAGGGCCTGCTCCTTGGGCAGCACGCGGCCCAGGGCATTGCCCGGGTTCTTCGTCAGCTCCAGGAAGCTGTCCACCGCGGCGAGGATGCGCGCGCCCAGGGTGATGTCCTCGCCCTTGGCGCCCTGGGGCGTGCCGGAGCCGTCCCAGGCTTCGTACATCTGCGCGAGGATGGTGTTCGTCTGCGCGGGCAGATGCACCGTCTCGAACATGCGGGTGGGGATGCGGCAGGCCAGCTTCGCCTGGGCCTTCCACTCCGGATTGACGGCGTTGCTCGCCAGCGAGAAGTGCCGCTCCGCCGGCTTGCCCAGGTCGTGCAAGTAGGCGGCGATGGACAGCGCGGCCAACTCCTTGTGGGGCATGCCCATGCGCTGGCCCACGATGCCGGCCTGCCGCGCCAGCTGCGCGGAGTGCCCGCGGTGGCGCTGCCGGTCCTGCTCCAGCAGGCCGACCATGATGCCCAGCGTCTCCACGAAGTCGCTGTCACTGACCAGCCCGCGCGGGCCGCCGGGCTCGCGCCGCTGGGTGGACGGGCGGACCGCGGGGGTGCCGGTGCTGCTGCCGCGTTGCAGCCGCATCCGCGCGTCCGTCTCCACGCGGAAGCTGTGGCTGAGCCCGCCCCGGTTGCCCGTGCCCGTCCCGGTGCCGCCGCCCGCGTAGGTGCGCCCGTGCTCCGGTGCGCCCGTGCGGGACGGCGCGGCCGGGGCCTGGCCCTGGGCGTTGGCGCCTTCCAGCAGCGCGGCGAAGGCGGTGGGGTCGCCGTAGTAGTGCTTGCGGATGGCGGCGGAGATGGCGCTGCGCAGGCCCACGTACGCGTAGACCTCCGACATGCCCGTGACGAGGGCAATCTCGTCCATCAGCGACTTGTTCTGCGGCTCGGCGGCGACCACGGAGAGCAGCTTGCGCTCCGGGTCCACCGCCAGCGGCAGCACGTTCTGCGCCTCGGCCAAGCGCACCGGAAGCCGGTCCAGCACCTCGGTGGCGATGCGCGCCTTCGCCAGCTTGTCCGCGCTGACGAAGCGCGTCTGGAACTCCGCCGCCAGGAAGCGCAGCAGCGCCGCTTCCTGGAGCAGTCCCAGCTCCACCAGACAATCACCAACCTTGTGGCCGGTGATTTTCTGGTGCTCCAGGGCCTGTTCCACGGCCCCGGCGTTGACGAGTCCCGCCTCGATGAGGCGCTCTCCCAACCTCTTCGCCATGTGCTGCCTCAGCTCTCCGAAGAACCCTCGCCGCCCTTGTTGCCGGAATCGGGCGATACCGACGTCAGCGCGCTGAACGGCTTGAAGGTCAGCTCCTTGGGCAGCGAACTCGCGTCACGCGGCGGACGCTCCTCGCGGGGCGGACGGGGCGGGCGCTCCTCACGCGGACGCTCCTCGCGGGGCGGACGCTCCTCGCGGGGCGGACGCTCCTTGCGCGGCGGCCGTTGGGCCTGCTCCTGCTGCGGGGCGGCTTCGGCCGGGGTGCCCGGCTGCTGCGGCTTCTCCGCGCGGGCCTTGCGCTTCTCCTCGCGGCCCTTGCGGCGGCCACCGCCCTCCACCGGGGCGCGGCCCCGCGAGGTGGGCGAAGGGCCCTTCCACAGCTGGCGCTCGTAGGGGCGCACCACGTCCGTCCACTTGTCGTGCGAGTCGCGCTGCATGGCCTCCAGCCACGAGGCGATGCGCGCGTCCAGCGACTCCAGCGAGTGGATGATCTGCGCCTCCAGCGTCACCGGCGACTTCGGGCTGCCGTGCTGCGTGTCGCCGTGCTGGGAGATGACCAGGTGCGTGAGGTGCTGCTCCAGGAGCGGCGGGAAGCCGGGGATGGCCAGCGCCTTCTCGCGCAGCTTCTGCGCCGTCAGGACGAGGTTGCCCACCAGCCGGCCCTCGTCGGAGGACTCGGAGGCGTCCGCCGCCTTCATCACCTGCTGCAGCAGCGCGCCGGCCAGCAGCAGGTCGCGGTCCGCCATGGGGTACTGGTCCGCCACGCGGAGCGTCAGCCGCATCACCGACAGGAGGTGCTCCGCCAGTCCGCCACGCCACGCGTGGTGCGTGCCCCGGGCGCCCTGGGCCACCGGCAGGCCGGCCGCGATCTTCGGGTCGTCCAGGAAGGACAGCAGCAGCTGCTTCACGAAGGTGTCGCCGATGCGCTCGGTGACCATCTCCCGGATGAGGCCGGCGGCGCGCGCGCCACCCGGGCCCTCGTTGCCACGGGCCTCGCCCTTGTCGGCCTTCTCGGGCTTCTCAGCCTTGGCTTCCGGGGCGGCCTTGGTCTCCGGAGCGGGCTTCGCCTCGGCGGCGGGCGGGGCCGGGGGCGGCTCGAACTCCTTGGGGTCCAGGGGCTCGGGGTCCAGGCGCTCCACGGCCTCGACGACAATCTGGGAGCGGCCGTGGAACTGGATGACGTTGCCCTGGACGAGCACGAAGTCGCCCGGCTGGAAGACGGGCTCGAGCGCGTCGACCTTGTCGAAGATGCGCGCGTCCACCTCGCCACTCTTGTCGACGAGCGTGGCGGCGACGAACACCTTGCCACTGCGGGCGGTCACCTTCTCCTTCTTGGTGACGCGGAAGACGGTATGGACGCGGTCCTTCTCCCGCAGGTCGGCCGCATACACCTTGCGGACGGTCTCCACGGAACCTTCCTGGGCGGGGGGCGCGGACTCGGGCACGTTTTCGTTGGTCATTGCGGCGGCGGACACTAGCACTCCATCGGCCGCGCGGGTGGACGGCTTCAGCTGACTTCCAACGCCATCGCGTGGAGGTGCTCGGCCCCATGGGAGCCGGCCAGGGTCGGATGGTCCGGCGGCAGGCCAGGACGGGCCAGCCGGGTGGCGATACGGGCCTCGCCCTCGCAGGCGGTGGCCACCAGGTCGTCAAAGCCGTCCTGGGGGAGGGGTGGATGGTACCCGGTGACCATCAACCATCCACCGTGGCGCGTCCTGCGAAGCGCGTGACGCAGCAACTCCACGAATTCCTCGTCGGTCGCCACGGCCAGTGTGTCCAGCAGGACCAGGTCGAAGGTGTCTCGCACCGCACGGAGGACCTGGAGGGGCTTTCCCGTCTCCACCGTCACCCGGCCCAGCAGGCCGTTGGCCTCCGCGTTCTCCCGCGCCAGGTCCGCGGCGTCCGCGTTGGCGTCGAAGGCGAGGATGTGACGGGCGCCATGCACGCCCGCGTGGACGAAGAGCCCACCCACGTTGCAACTGGCGTCCAGCACGCGTGAGCCCTGGGCCATGCGCGCCACGAAGCGGCGGACCTCGCGCTGGTCATACGCGTAGCCCGTGCCCTGGCCGTACGTGAGGTCCACGGTGAAGCGGGCCCCCATCTCCAGCAGCCGGCACCAGCGGGGTGGGGTGCCGTACAGGACATGGGGGCGCTGCGTGGGCAGGCCCAGCGCTTTCCGGTGAAGGGTGTCGTTGCGCAGCAGCACCGCGCCCGCGCCCGCCACCTCCACCAGCGCGCGCGTCAGCTCCTCATGGCGCGCGTCCATGGCACGGGTGAGCGTCTGCACCACGAAGTGCGTGTCGTAGCGGTCCACGATGAGGCCGGGCAGGCCGTCCCCGTCATCGTTGACGACGCGGCAGAAGCGCGGGTCGTCCACCAGCCGGGCCCGCCGCTCGAAGGCGTGGCGGAGATGGCGCGGGATGAGGCCCTCCACCGCCTCGTCCGGCTGGCCGAGCCGCCGCACCGCGTAGGACGCCTCTAAATCCACGTCACCCAGGCCCAGCACCGAGCCGTCCTCGTCCCGAAGCTGTACGGGCTCTCCGGGTTGCGGCGTGCCTTCCATGGAGACGATGTCTTCCCGGCGCAGCCATGGCGCGCCATGGCGCAGTCGGCGGGCGGCGTCGCGGGACAGATAGGTGCTGAGCACGATGGGTTCTCCTCTCGCGGCGGCCCGAGGGCACCGGCGCCCGGGGCGTGCTGCCAGGGGAGAACATGGGGTGCTGGCCTGCGGATGGCTGCCCGTCCCGGAGCGCCACGTCGGGGGGCGGCCGGGCGGGCGGGCCCGTGCGCCGTCGCCCCGTTGGTTCAGCCTCCGGTGGGCGCGCGCTTGAAGGCCTTGGTGGTGACCTGGAAGAGCAGGGTGCTGGCCACCAGCGCCAGGACGATGCCGATGCCGCGCAGCCGCAATTCGTCGCGGAACACCAGGGACAGGGCCAGCGCGCTCAGCAGCACCACGGCCGCCACGCGAAGCACCTGTCCCCGCTGCAATGCCCCCGAGCGCGCGGGTTTCGCCTGGGCAAGTACCGGGATGCTCGCCGCCTTGCGCCAGGTGGTTGCGGTCTCCTCCCGGACTTCGTCCTCCGCGTCCACCAGCCCCTGGACGTAGGCCCGCTCCACATCCAGCAGGCTGGGGTAGACCAGCTCGCCCTCCGGCGTACGCACGACGTATCCCATGAGCCCTCCTCCCGGCCGTCCGTCAGGACAGTTCGGTGGCAATCTGCTCAGCGACGCGCAGTCCATCAATGGCGGACGATACGATGCCGCCCGCGTAGCCGCAGCCCTCGCCCGCCGGGTAGAGGCCCTTCATCGTCACCGACTGGAGGTCCTCGCCGCGGGTGATGCGCACCGGTGACGACGTGCGGCTCTCGATGCCGATGAGCTTGCCCTCCTCGCTGATGAAGCCGCGCATCTTCCGCTCGAAGGTGCGCAGGGCCTGCTTCAGCGACTCCGTGAGCCGCTCCGGGAAGAGCCGGTTGAGGTCCACGTGCGCCAGGCCGGGGCGGTAGCTGGTGCCGCCCGGGTCCTTCTTCACGCGCCCGGCCAGGTAGTCCGGAATCGTCTGGGCCGGCGCGTAGAAGCGGCCTCCGCCCAGCTCATACGCCTTGCTCTCCCAGTGGCGCTGGAACTCCAGGCCCGCCAGTGGCCCGCGGAAGCCCTCGCGCTCGAAGTCCGCCACGGACACGGACACGACGATGCCCGCGTTGGCGTAGCGCGCGTTGCGCCGCGAGTTGCTCATGCCGTTGGTGCACTGGAGCCCGTCCTGCGTGGGCGTGGGCACCACGATGCCGCCGGGGCACATGCAGAACGAGTAGACGCCGCGCACCTCGCCGTCCACCTCCAGGTTCTCCGCCAGCTTGTAGTCGGCCGGAGGCAGGCGCGGATTCTTCGCGGCGCTGCCGTACTGGATGCCGTTGATGAGCGCCTGCGGGTGCTCGGCGCGGAAGCCCAGGGCGAAGGGCTTGGCCTCCACGAGCACCCGGCCGTCGGCGGCGAAGCGCTCGTACAGCTCGCGCGCGGAGTTGCCGGGGGCCAGGATGACGCGGTTGCTCTCCAGCGTGCGGCCGTCGGACAGCTTCACGCCCGCGATGTGGCCGTCCTTGTAGAGCAGGTCGTCCACGCGCGTGCTGAAGTGGACCTCGCAGCCACCAGCGATGAGCTCCTCGCGCAGCTTCGCCACCGCGCCGGGCAGCAGGTCCGAGCCGATGTGCGGCTTGCCCTCGACGAGGATGTTGTCCGGCGCGCCATAGCGGGCGAAGGCCTCGATGACCTTGCGCACCATGGGGTGGTTGATGCGCGTGGACAGCTTGCCGTCCGTGTACGCGCCCGCGCCGCCCTCGCCGAAGTTCATGTTGCTTTCGGGGTCCAGCGTCCCGTCGCGCATGAGCTTGGCCACGTCCTTGCGGCGCGACACCACCTCGCGGCCCCGCTCCAGCAGGATGCTGCGCACGCCGCGCTCCAGCAGGCCCAGCGCGGCGAAGAGCCCCGCGGGGCCCGTGCCGATGATGATGGGCCACTGCTCCGGCGCCTTCACCGGGGCCAGGGGCTCGGGCGGCGGGGGCGCCTCACCCACGTCGGGGGGCAGCTTCGCGGGCTTCTTGCCCCGGGCCAGCTCCACCTCCAGCGTGTAGATGTAGCGCGGGCTGCCCTTCTTCCGCGCGTCCAGCACGGAGCGCACCACCCGCACGGACGCGAGGTCGGAGCGGGTGACGCCCAGCTTCTCCGCGGCGCGTTGACCGAGCAGCTCCTCCGGCTCGTCCAGCCACAGCCCGATGTTGTTCACCCGATACGCCATTGCATCCGCTCCTGGTGGGGCGCGTATCTCGCCGCCCCGTTGAAAGATTGCAAGCCCTTGAAATCCGGGTGCGAACCCGCTGATGCACCCCCCCACGCCAATCCCCCGTACCGCCGAGGACTGCGCAACCGCGTTCGCACTGCCCTCCAGGGCCGTTCGGGGCCCTGGTCTACTTCAACCCTTGGGAAATGTTGAGGAATCCGTTTGGAAGAGAACGGCTGGCACGGGGGTTGAAGCAGGGCCGTACCGTGATTAGGCGGCGTCGCTCCTTCCCGGCCGCTTTCTTGATGGAGGCACTGACCTTGAGCACCGATCAAAAGGGCACCCGGATCCTGGCGCGCACGTTCTTCAACCAACTGCGCGCGAGCGGCTACACCCCGCACCAGGTGATTGGCATCGCGACGGAGCTGCTCGAACTGGTGACGACGGACATCAAGGAGGGCGACAAGGCGACGGCCGTCCAGGCGGCGCAGGAGCAGGCCCCGGAGCTTCGCCCGCACGCATGAGGTGCTCAGCGGGTTCTCCCCGCGGGCGCGCGGGCTCCGGACGGGTTTCCGGGGCGCCCGCCCGCGAGTGGAGGCAGCGAGGTGGTGAAAGGACCGGCCCTGGCCGGTCTTTTCGTTTCGACTGATTGAGGAGTCAGGCGCGGGGGGCCCGCTGCTCCCGCCTCCGCTGGTACGCAGCCGCGCCGGCAATAAAGAGCAGACCCGCGGTGAGAGCGCTGAAGACGCTGCTGGCTGTCTGCGTGGCCTGGAGCGCCATCAGCACGCCGCCCGCGGTGAATGCGGCCACATCCACCCACGCGGGACGGCGCTGCGGCAGCACCAGCACCAAGATGCAGGCCGTCAGCGGCAGACCCAGCGCCACCTGGCGGACGATGGCGTCGGTGCTCGTGCGCACCGTGTCCCAGTTGTGCACCAGGATGGCGGCGAAGATGACCACCGTGCCCAGCGCGAGCACCAGCACGCCCGCGGCGGCCGCGTCCTTGGCCAGCCGGGCCTTCTCGTCGAACTGCTGGACGGCCAGGTCCACCAGGTGCTCCAGCGCGCTGTTGAGGATTTCGGCGAAGAAGATGAGGAGGACGCAGAAGATGAGCGTCACCTTCTCCGCGAGCCCCAGCGCGATGCCGCTGCCCACCAGCCCCACCAGCACGGCGGCGATGAGGTGGACGCGCATGTTGCGCTGGTAGATGACGGTGTGGATGAGCCCTGCCCACGCGTGACCGAAGGAGGCGAGCAGCCCCGAACCGTGACGGGGAGGGAAGGACGCGGGTGGCCGAGGAGGTGCGTTCATCGATGGCGAAAGCGCGGGGGGAGGCTAACACCCGCGGGACGGATTGCCCCTTCGTCGTGAAGGGGTATGGTCCGACCCTGTGAATGCCCCTTCCTATCCTCTTCGTGTCCGTCTGGGTGGCGCACTTCTCGCGCTGTTGTTGACTTCCCCCCTGGCCCGCGCCGAATCCCACGCCGCGCACGACCATGCACTGGATGAAGGGGCGTGTGGCCTGGAGCCGCCGGGCGTGCAGTACACGCCGATGCCCGGGCCCCGTCCGCATGAGACGCGCCGCCTGTCCGCCGCGGAGCCGCCGGTCGTCCGGCGCGAGCTCCGGACGGGCGCTTCGGGGACGAAGTCAGGCGTGCCGCAGACGCGCCAGCGCACGGGCGCGCTCTCCGGCAAGGTGGTGTACCTGAGCCCGGGCCACGGCTTCACGCGCAGCGCGCCGCTGAACCGCTGGGCCACGCAGCGGCCGAACACCTGGGCCGTGGTGGAGGACCTCATCTCCGCCGAGGTTCTCAACCAGTACCTGCTGCCCATGCTGACGGGCGCCGGCGCCACCGTGGTGCCCCTGCGGGAGCCGGACCTCAACGGGCACATGGCCATCGTCGACGACGGGCAGGCCGGCTATTCGGAGGACGGCGACGTCTTCGAGTCCTCCGCTCAGCCCGGCTGGGGCACGCCGCCGACACCCATGGGCAACGGGGTGGAGCCCTTCTCGCTGGGCACGACGCGGGTGATGACCTCCGCGCGCAGCGCCACCGCGAGCGCGACGTGGACGCCAGAGATTCCCGCGGAGGGCAGCTACCACGTCTACGTCTCCTACGCGGCCGACCCCACGCGCGCGCCGGACGCGCACTACGTGGTGAAGCACGCGGGCGGTGAGAGCCACTTCCGCGTCAACCAGCGCCGTCACGGCGGGACGTGGGTGCTGCTGGGGCGCTTCTACTTCAAGGCGGGGCAGCACCCGGATTCCGGCGCGGTGGTAGCGCTGAACGACACGGCGGAGGGCGGCACGCTGTCGCTGGACGCAGTGCGCTTCGGTGGTGGCAGCGGCGTCATCGGTGACGATGCGATGGCGCCCCTGGCGCGGCCCCGCTACGAGGAGTCCGCGCGCTACCACGTGCAGTTCAGCGGCGCGCCCTTCACGGTGTACGCACCCACGGGGGCCAACGCGCTGACCAATGAGCGCAACGCGGACGTCACCGCCCGCCCGCGCTTCGCCGCGTGGCTGCACGAGGAGGGCGAGGACGCGGTGTACGTGGCCTGGCACACCAACGCGTCCACCACGGGCAACGTGTCGGGGACGGAGGCCTACGTGTACGGGCCCAACCCGGTGGACGGCACGCTCAACTTTACCGGCTTTCCGGGCAGTGACGTGCTGGCGCGGGCGCTGCTGGACGAACTGGCGCGGGACATGCGCCGCGAGGTGGACCCGAGCTGGCGGGTGCGCAACCTGCGCTCGGCGAACCTGGGCGAGGTGAACCCCACGCACAACAACGAGATGCCGTCCGTGCTGCTGGAGGTCGCCTACCACGACAACGTGACGGATTCGAACCGGCTGAAGGAGCCCGTGTTCCGCCGGGTGGCCGCGCGCGCCATCCTTCAGGGACTCATCAAGTACTACGCGGCCCGGGACAGCGTGCCCGTCGTCCTGCCGCCCGAGGCGCCCGAGGCGGTGGCCGCGCTCAACGGCAGCGGCGGCACGGTGGAGTTGCGCTGGACGGCGCCGTCGGCCAACCCGGACGAGGAGGGCCGCGACGCGCCCTCGGGTTACCGCGTCTACCAGAGCGCGGACGGGCTGGGCTGGGACGACGGCTCGGAGGCAGTGGGTACGTCCTTCCGCATCACGCTGGCGCCGGGCACCGTGCGCTACTTCCGCGTGGCCGCGCACAACGCGGGCGGCGAAGGCTTCCCGTCCGTCACCGTGGGCGTTCGGACGCCAGACGGCGCGGAGTCCCCGGTGCTGGTGGTCAACGGCTTCGAGCGGCTGGATGCCTCCCAGGCGTGCGCCGAGCCGCTGGACGCCTATGACCTCCAGGCGCCTGTCCGCCTGCTGGTGGAGACGATGAACGACGGCACCTACGTGCGCCGCCACGGCGCCGCGCTGGCGCATGCGGGCACCGCCTTCGACAGCGCGACGCGCGCGGCGGTGGCGGCGAACCTGGTGACGGTGGGCGCGCCGTACCGGCTGGTGGACTGGTTCTCCGGCCGGGGCGGGGCGGGAGGGGCCCGTCCAACCCGTGAGGAGCAGGACGCCCTGCGCGGGTTCGTGATGCAGGGGGGGCACCTCCTCCTGTCGGGCAGCCACGTGACGTCGGCGCTGGCCGTGGGCTCGGCGGAGGACCAGGCCTTCCTGGCGGACATTCTTCGGGCGGCGCCGGGCAGCGGAACGCCCCCGTTCTCCGTGGAGGGCATGCCGGGCGATTGGCTGGCCCAGCTCACCGGGGTGGCGCTGGATGACGGCACGCGGGGCGGCTACGCGGTGGGCGTGACGGACGTGCTGACGCCCGCGTCGGGTGGCACGTCCGTGCTTCGCTATCTGGGAACTGACCTGGCGGCGGGCGTGACGTCGGCGCCCAACGGGCGGGTGCTGCTGCTGGGCATGCCTTTCGAGGGCATCGTCAGTCCGGTGCAGCGCGCCGGGCTCATGTCCTCGTTCCTGGTGCAGGCGGGCCTGCTCACGGAGTTGCCTCCGCCGCCGGCCGAGGAATCCGGCGCCGCGAGCCTGCTCACCGCCTGTGTCGCGGCGCGGGGCGTGGACCCGCACCCGCCACCGGAGCCCGAGCCGGAACCCGAGCCGGAGCCCCATGTGGTGGGGGTTCTGCCGCAGTTCTATCCGCTGGGAGATTCCGGCTGTGGCTGCGGGGCGGGTGGGGGAACGGGCACCGCCGTCTGGCTGTTGCTCGGGGTGATTGTTCAGCTTCGGCGTGCGCGTCGTCGCGGGGATGTCGCCGGGCGTTGACTCGGCGGGTCGCGATGCCTACGGTCGCCCGCCTTCGATTTTGACGTGACGACCCGTGGGTGCCTGGCACCCACTGCTCAAGGAGACGACGAACATGGCTACCCGGATTGCCATCAATGGCTTTGGCCGCATCGGTCGCTGCATCCTCCGCGCGGTGCTCAGCCGCAAGGAAGACCTCGAGATTGTCGCCATCAACGACCTCGACAAGCCCGCGGCGCTGGCGCACCTGTTCAAGTACGACTCCGTGCACCGCACCTGGCCGGGCGAGGTGAAGGCGACGGAGAAGGGCATCGTGGTGGACGGCAAGGAGATCACCGTCACCGCGGAGAAGGACCCGACGGCGCTGCCCTGGAAGAGCCTGAACGTGGACGTGGTGCTGGAGTGCACCGGCCGCTTCACCGCGCGTGACGCGGCGGAGAAGCACCTGAAGGCGGGCGCGAAGAAGGTCATCATCTCCGCCCCGGCCAAGGGCCCGGACATCACCATCGCTTACGGCATCAACCACAACGAGTATGACCCGGCGAAGCACCACGTCATCTCGAACGCCTCGTGCACCACCAACTGCCTGGCGCCCATCGCCAAGGTGCTGGTGGACAACTTCGGCATCGAGAAGGGCCTGATGACCACGGTCCACAGCTACACCAACGACCAGCGCATCCTGGACCTCACCCACGAGGACATGCGCCGCGCCCGCGCCGCCGCGCTCTCCATGATTCCCACCAGCACCGGCGCCGCGAAGGCCATCGGTGAGGTGATTCCGCAGCTCAAGGGCAAGATGCACGGCCTGGCCGTCCGCGTGCCGACCCCGAACGTGTCCCTGGTGGACCTGACGGTGAACACCGAGAAGAAGGTCACCGCCGAGGCCGTCATCGAGGCCTTCCGCAAGGCCGCCGAAGGCCCGCTCAAGGGCGTGCTTGAGTTCAGCGACGCGCAGACGGTGTCGGTGGACTACAACGGCAACCCGCACTCGGCCATCTTCGACTCCACCAACTGCTTCGTGATGGGCGACAACCTGCTCAAGGTCATGGCCTGGTACGACAACGAGTGGGGCTTCTCCAACCGCATGGTGGACACGGCGAAGTTCCTCGTCTCCAAGGGCGTCTAGTCCCAAGGGCGTTCAGGGCACCGAGAGGGAAGGACCGAGATGATCCGTTACATCGATGATCTGCAGCTGACCGGGAAGCGCGTCTTCATCCGCGTGGACTTCAACGTCCCGATGGAAGGACGGCGCGTGACCGACGACACCCGCATCCGCGAGGCGATGCCCACCATCCGGCGCGCGCTCGACATGGGCGGGAAGGTCATCCTGGCCTCCCACCTCGGCCGCCCCAAGGGGCCGGACCCGAAGCTGTCGCTGGAGCCTGTCGCCGTGCGGCTCGCCGAACTGCTCGGCGGCAAGCACGAAGTCATCCTCACCGACGACTGCGTCGGTGACGGCGTGAAGAAGCAGGTGAAGGAGCTCAAGGAGGGCCAGGTGGTCGTCCTGGAGAACCTCCGCTTCCACAAGGAAGAGGAGGCCAACGACGAGACGTTCGCCCGCGAGCTGGCGGCGCTGGCGGACGTCTACGTCAACGACGCCTTCGGCACCGCCCACCGCGCCCACGCGTCCACCGCGGGCATGGTGCCCTTCGTGAAGGAGAAGGCGGCCGGCTTGCTGATGCGGAAGGAAATCGAGTACCTGGGCAAGGTGCTCAAGAACCCGGACAAGCCCTTCGTGGCCATCCTGGGTGGCTCGAAGGTGAGCGATAAAATCAAGGTCATCGAGAGCCTGCTGCCCAAGGTGGACGCGCTGCTCATCGGTGGCGCCATGGCGTACACCTTCTTGAAGGCGCAGGGCGTCGAGGTGGGCAAGTCCCGCGTCGAGGGCGACAAGCTGTCGCTGGCCACGCGCCTGCTGGAGGCGGCGCACCGGTTCAAGACGCAGCTGGTCCTGCCGGTGGACCACATCGTGGGCACCGAGCCCACGGAGAACAGCCCCGCCAAGGAGACGCCGGACAACGCGATTCCGCCGGACATGATGGGCCTGGACATCGGTCCCAAGACGCGCGCCATCTTCGCGCAGCACATCCGCGATGCGAGGACGGTGGTGTGGAACGGGCCCATGGGCCTGTTCGAGGTGCCCAAGTTCGCCGAAGGCACCCGCTCCGTCGCCGCGGCCATGTCCATCAACACGCAGGCCACCACCGTCATCGGCGGCGGGGACAGCGCGGCGGCCGTGGAGCAGATGGGCTTCGCGGACAAGATGAGCCATGTGTCCACTGGTGGAGGTGCGTCCTTGGAATTCCTGGAAGGACGCGACTTGCCGGGCATCAAGGCGCTGGAGACGCGGTAGGCTCCGCGTCCGACACACCACACACCCCTGGGGGACACCATGGCCACCGCGCGTCGCCGGAAGATCGTTGCTGGCAACTGGAAGATGAACAAGTCGGTACCGGAGGCGCTGGCCCTGGTGCGCGACCTGCGAGGGCAGGTGGCCTCCCTGGGCGACACCGTGGAGGTGGTGGTGGCGCCGCCGTTCGTGGCGTTGCAGCCGCTGCATGTCGCGCTGGAAGGCGCGCCGCTGGCGCTGGCGGCGCAGAACTGCCACTGGGAGTCCTCGGGCGCCTTCACGGGTGAGATTTCCGCGCCGATGCTGGCGGAGCTGGGGTGCGCCTACGTCATCGTGGGGCACTCCGAGCGTCGGCAGCTCTTCGGGGACACGGACGAGCAGGTGAACAAGCGGGCGAAGGCGGTCCGCGCGGCGGGGATGACGCCCATCATCTGCGTGGGGGAGACGCTGGCCGAGCGCGAGGATAACCAGACGCTGGCGGTGGTGGAGCGTCAGGTGCGTGGGGCGCTGGAGGGCTTCGAGGCCAAGGACGTGGCGGGCTTCGTGCTGGCCTACGAGCCGGTGTGGGCCATTGGCACGGGGCGCAACGCCACGGCGGCGCAGGCGCAGGAGGTCCACGCGGCGATCCGGGGCCTGGTCGGGCGGCTGTACGACGGGGAGACGGCCGGGCGGGTGCGCATCCAGTACGGCGGCAGCGTGAAGCCGGACAACGCCGCGGAATTGCTGGGCCAGCCGGACGTTGACGGGGCGCTTGTCGGGGGCGCGAGCCTGAAGGCGGGCGACTTCGCGGCCATCGTCAAGGCGGCCACTTAGAGTTGATCCTGGGGGCGGGTGGAAGATGTTGTCACCCGTTCACCACTTTGGTGTAGGGTGCGCCTCCTTTTCACGGAACGTCTGAAAGAGTCCACATGCTGACCTTCGTCACGATCGTGCACGTCCTGGTGTGCGTGTTCATGATCTTCGTCATTCTGCTCCAGCCGGGTAAGGACGCCGGTATGGGCTCCGCGCTGGGCGGTGGTGCCGCCACGAGCGCCTTCGGCGGCCGGGGTGCGGTGACGTTCCTCAGCAAGCTGACCGGCGTCTTCGCCGCGCTCTTCTTCTTCAGCTCGCTCGGCCTGTCCTTCGTGGGGCTGCGCTCCTCGGTGGCGGCGGGTGGCTCGGTGGCTTCGCCTCCGGCGCAGTCGGCCCCGGCGACCTCGGGTGACGCGGCTCCGGGCAGCATGGAGCAGCCGCGCGGCGAGCAGTCGACTCCGCCCGCCGAGGGTGGTGGCAACCCGGCGACGGGTGAGCCGGCTCCGGCGCAGTAGTCGTTCGCGGTACGTGGTTCGTAGTAGGAAGAATCTGATTCACGCAGCGGTTGAGATTGTCGTTGCGTGAATCAGCAAGCTCCGGTAGATGGACGCCGCAGCAAACGCCCAGGTGGTGGAACTGGTAGACACACCATCTTGAGGGGGTGGCGCCGAAAGGTGTGCGGGTTCGAATCCCGCCCTGGGCACTCCGAATCAGGCCTCCGAGTCGAAAGACTCGGGGGCCTTTTTCGTTTCCGAGGCTGCGGCTTGTTCCTCCGGGGCTGTCGGAGGCAGGTGCTAACGAACCAGGTTGGAGCAACCGATGAGCGCGACTCGGCCCGGACGGGGGACTCTCCGGTGCAACTGTCGTTTCACGCCGATGGGGAGGTCGAGGTCCAACACATAGTGGCCATTGCCGCGTTGGGGATGTGCCGGGCGTTGGCGGCGGGCCCCATGGCTCTCTCATACGCGTGTGGGCGACTGTTCGGCCCGGCATTGCTCTCGCGCCTTGAGGCGCTGAATGCGCATCCCGAGCCAGTTCTGTTCACGCCGCTTCACCGCCGCTTGGAAGCGCCAGCACGCCGGCTTCGAATCCTCACTCGCGAAAACGCATCAGGCCTGGGCAGGAAGCCCCACTCGAAATGGTCGGCCTGACACTGACGGTTGTTCGGAGGCAGGCGTGCCCGTCCGCAAATTCCTGACCTGGAAGCACGTCCTTCTATGGGCGAGCTGTGTCCTGCTCCTGGCCTGTGCGGGCAGCCCACGGACCGCGCGCAAGGACTTGCGCCTCGACACGGAGTCCGCCGCGCGCATCCGCCATGCCGCAACACTGGGGCAGGGCACGAGAGCGCTGGCTTCCACTTCTCACGCGGCTTCCGCCGTGCTTGCTGGCGCCGTCCCAGTTCTGGTCACGCTGCTTGAGAGCGACAATGCAGTGGCAGATCTCGAGGACAGGCTTTGGGAGTGCGCCCAGCGCGCCGAGCATCAGGTGAATGCGGCGCTCTTCGGGGGCCGTGCACCGACAAGGCAGGAGTGTGGACAGGAGGTGGAGGTGGACGGCTGTGGCGAGGTCGTCACCCGTGCCATGCTCTTGGGGCAGCGCAAGCACATGCTCGCCCTTCAATGCGCGCGCGAGGTGCTGGAGCACCTGTGGCCCGCGCCATTCAGCATCGAGCAGCGATATCGATTCTATCCGCATGCCCGGTTGCTGGAGACCGTCAGCAGGGAAGAGGAGGCGCGCCTGGTTGCACAGGGCTGCACCCGTGAGCTGTGGCGCACCATCAAGCCGGACATCGTCCTTCATGGTGATTCCAACCTGTTGATGTCCGTGCTCACGTTGGACTTCAAGTTTCCCTGCCCTGACACCAATGCCCCTCGCTGGACGCGCTACGGGGAGAAGAGCGCCTATGCGGGCTCCAATCAGGGCTGGGTCTACAAGGAAGCACTGCGGGGTGATGCGTTCATGGTCTCCCCGCGTCTGGGCATGGTTCCATGAAGGATGCGATTCCGACGATTCGTTTGAGGAACGGCACCGGGGACCTCGTGGTCCGCGATGGCATCGTCCTGTGCTTCTTCATGCGACGCTCGCATCCGGACGTGGCTCCGGCGGTGTGGCGTGCACTGGAGACCTACCGGCGCGACATTCCTGCCGGAGCGCTGGGCTGGTATGGGGCGGATGACGGGGACACGCTCCCCCTGGACGCGCGGGGATGGGAGCACATCCGCGCGCAGATGGTCGAGCGCTCCTGGGGCATCGAATGGCTCGTCGAGCTGATGCAGGCTCCGGGGGAAGCAAGCGGCTATCGATTCGAGTACGACGGGAGACTGCTCGACGCACCCTTCTTCGCTCAAGACGACGGGGCCACGAGTGCTGCCTGCTTTTCGTTTCCCACCGAGTACCTCGCGGCGCATGGCCCCGGGCATCTGCGCGCCCTGGCCTTGGAGATCGCGCGCGAGCTGCCATTCAGCTTCGGCTACGCCAGCCTCGCCCTCATCTCCCAGGCGGGGGGCGGGTTCTCCGTCCGGACGCAACTCCTTGACCTGCTCAGTCGCTTTCCGGGCTTGGACCTCCCGCGCTTCGGAGACACCAGCCGGACCATCGGCTCCCGGGCGCGGGGCGCTTATTGGCTCACGTTCCTGGGGCAACCGCTGCTGGAGCAGCTCGGGGGCGGTGAGGCCTTGCTCAGCTCGCTCGACTTCCCATCCGTGACCTTCCATCCGCTGGACGCCGATCGCCTGCTGCTCTCACTGGGTGACGGGCCCGAGGCCATGGACGTGGAGAGACAGGGCGTGCCTCCCCAGTACCGGGTCCTGGCGCGGCGGCTCGAACCCTTCTTCCATGAAGATCGCTCCACCTGGCCTCCGCTGGACACCGCCGCGCTGACGCGCTGGCTCCGCCGGCACTGCCTGTGAACGCTTCACTCCGGGAGTTTCGTACTGCTAACTCTCACCCCTGAGCTGTCCGATTTGACGGGGACAACTCCATTTGGCGTGCTTCACCGCATCGCGCAGGTCCCGGGTCACCGGGCCGGGGGATATTCGAGAGGGGTGAGCGGCTCTTGGCTGATACGGCTCCGCGCCGCTTCAATCGCGTGAGCCGGTGAACTCCGGCAGCAGGAACTCGTCCGCGGCGGGCGCCTTCTCGATGAGGTCCAGCTCCACGAGCTGCTGGGCCAACTGCTCCCATCGCTGGCGGTTCATCGTGCCCAGTCCTCGGGCCCGCGTCTCCTCCGTCTCGATGAGCGGCTTCTGCGCCTCGGCCCCCTCCGCGAACGTCTCCGCGTCCATCGTCGTGTTCAGCTTGCCCATCACCGCGTTGGTGGGCCCCGCGTTGTCCAGGTACGCCCGCCACCCCTCGCGCACCGCCGCCACGAAGGACTTCACCCGCTCGGGCTGTTCCTTCCAGTACTGGCGCCGGGTGATGACCACGGCGAGGTACGGGTTGAAGCCCTCCTCGGCCACCAGGAACACGGTTGGCGTGGCGCCCTGCCGCTTCGCGGCGATGGGCTCGGCGGTGATGAAGCACTGCTGGGCGAAGTCCTTGTCCGCCAGGAAGCGCGCGACGCCCCCGTCGTAGGGCACCACCTTCACCTTGTCGAAGCTGTACTTCTTCTTGAGGAAGGCCACGTAGGAGAGGCCCGGCTCCAGCGCCACCGTGCCCGAGGACAGCACGTCCGCGATGTTCTTCGCCCCGCGAGAGGCGTGGGCCATTATGGCGTGCGGAGACGTCTGGTACACCGCGAACAGCGGAATCACGTCCAGGCCTCGGGCTCGCGCGACGAGGAGCTCGTCGGCGCCGCTGATGCCGAACTCCGCCTTGCCGGTGGCCACCATCTGCGGCACGGGGGCGCCGGCTCCTCCGCCGAGGATTTCCACCTCGAGCCCATGGCGGGAGAAGGCCCCCGACTCCCGCGCCGCATAGAAGCCGCCGAATTCAGGCTCCGGCACCCAGTTGAGCGCGAGCTGCACCTTGGCCGGGGCGGCCGCCTTCGGCGGGGTGGTGCTGGCTCCCGTAGCGGCCTGGGAGCCCTGCTTGGGCTCCTCCTTCTGGCGCGAGCAGGCGCTCGCGGCCACGAGAAGCACCGCGCAGCCCAACAGTTTCAAGAGGCGTCCGCTCACGTTCAGCTCCTTTCCAGGTGAGTCATGTTCCCTGCGCCGACGGGTGCCAGCGCCGCAACAGCCGGGCGCCGGTGAGGCTCACCACACCGAACAACACCAGGCCCAGCCCCGAGGCCGCCAGCACCGCGGCGAACAGCAGATCCGTGCGCAGCTGACGGTACGCGGACAGGACGAGGATTCCCAGCCCCGCGGAGCCCTCGGAGAAGCCGGCGACGAACTCGCCGACGATGGCGCCGATGACGGCCAGCCCCGAGGCGATGCGCAGCCCCGTGAACAGGTGTGGCATCGCCGCGGGCAGCTCCAGCTTCCACAGCGTGGCGAGCCGCCGCGCGCCATAGAGGCGGAACATGTCCCGGAGCGAGGGCTCCACCGAGCGCAGCCCGGTGAGCGTGTTGGCGATGACCGGGAAGAGCGAGACGATGAAGGACGACACCGCGACGGCGCGGGGGCCCGGGCCGAACCACAGCACCAGCAGCGGGGCGATGGCCACGATGGGCACGGTCTGCAGGAAGAGCGTGTAGGGGTAGAGGGCGCGCTCCACCATCCGCGAGGAGGCCAGGAGGACGGCCACGAGCACCCCCAGGACCGCGCTCAACCCGAATCCGACCAGGGCGGAGCGGCCCGTGGTGACCGCCGCGCCGAGGAGCGAGGACGCCTCCTGGGCTCCCGCGGCACCAATGGCCGAGGGCGGGGGCACCAGCCAGCGTGGAACCTCCAGCAGGCGCACCGTGCCTTCCCAGAGGGTCAGCAGGACGACGAGCGCCACCAGCGGAGGAACCGCCGCGCGAAGGGCTGAGCGGTTCACCAGCGCTCTCCTTGTTCCAGGGCCTCGTTGAGCAGGCGGGCCTCCCGGGCGAAGGAGGCCTCGGTGCGCAGGGATGCGCTGCGCTCACCTGGCAGCTCCAGCGTCCGGTCCAGCACCACGCGCGCGGGCCGTCGCGACAGGACCACGGCCCGCTCGGCCAGGTAGGTGGCTTCGGAGATGGAGTGGGTGACGAAGAGCACGGTCATCCCCAGCTCGCGCCACAGCGCGCGGAGTTGATCATCCAGCCGGCCGCGCGTCAGCTCGTCCAGGGCGGCGAAGGGCTCGTCGAGCAGCAGCAGCCGGGGGTGGGTGACGAGCGCGCGTGCCAGGGACACGCGCATGCGCATGCCGCCGGACAGCTCCGCCGGATAGCGGTCGGTGGCATCACCGAGCCCCACCTGATCGAGCACGGCGCGCGCGGCAGCCTGCCGCTCCGGTTTCGACACGCCGGTCAGCTCCAGCGGCAGCGCCGCGTTGTCCAGCACCGAGCGCCAGGGCAGCAGGTGCGCGTCCTGGAAGACGTAGGCGATGGGGGCGCGCTCGCCCTGGGTTCGCTCCAGCGTCGGGGTGAAGGAGATGTGCCCGGCCTCGGCGCGGTCCAGCCCGGCCACCAGCCGCAGCAGCGTGGACTTGCCGCACCCGGAGGGACCGAGCAGCGCCACGAACGAACCGGGCGCCACGTCCAGGTCCAGCCCCGACAGCACGGCGACGTTGCCAGGGAAGGTGCGGCGCAGGCCCTCGACCTTCACACGAACGCCCCCACTTCCGGAGATGGGGGCCAGGGGAGCGGGGGACGGAAGGCCAGGAGGCGCCATGGAAGGAGTGTTTCTAACCGTCCAGCCCTCGGGAGGCGAGCGCGGAGTCAGGAGCCATCCTCAACGGTCAGTCCGTCGCATGCGCGTACTCGGCCTCTGGAAGCTCGCCGCCCGTCCGACGCAGGTGCACCCGGTCGAGCGTGACGCCCTCAGGCAGGCCCGACTCCACTTGCTTGAAGACGTACTCCGTGACGCGCTCGGCCGTGCAGTTCACCGTCTTGAAGTAGGGGTGCTCGTTGATGTTCGTGTCATGCAGCTCCCGGCACACCCGATCGATGATGTCCTGGAGATCCTTGAAGTCGATGATGACGTCCCAATGGTTCAGCGCTCGCGCCTTCACCCAGACGCGGACCCACCAGTCGTGCGTGTGAAGGGGCTCGCGCTGGCCGTCCGGGAAGGTGACTGCGTGGGATGCTTTGAATTCACCCGTGAGGCTCAAGTAGTGCATCGCGATCCACTCCGAAGTCGTGGTGGAAGATCCTGGGGAGCCGCCCTCAGCGGGCACGCGCCATGATACCGCCTCCGGAGCCGACTTCGACGGCCCGCTGAGTGAGGGAGCAGGCAGCCCGAATCGAGGCTGCCGCCACGGAGTTCTTCCGAGCAGGGCCCTGCCGGAGGGCTCCAGGTACCGACACGACGGCGCCTCGACTGGCCTGTGCGCTTGCGTTGGGCGCCGGCCTTGACGGTAATATGCACGGATGTGTATATGCACTTCCATGCAACTTGACGTCTTCCAGGTGCTCGCCGACCCGACGCGCCGCCGCATCGTCGAAGCCCTTCGGTACGGTGAGCAGCAGGTCAGTGACGTCGTCGAGAAGGCCGGAATCCACCAGTCAGGTGTCTCGCGGCATCTGCGCATCCTGTCGGAATCGGGCTTCGTCTCGATGCGGCCGGATGGGCAGCGGCGCCTCTACGCCTTGAAGCCGGAGCCGTTTCAGGAACTCGATGGGTGGCTCACCGGGTACCGGCAGATGTGGGAGGCGCGACTCGATCGCTTCGGAGCCGCACTGGAGAAGAAGAAGCAACAACAACAGACTCGCCGAGTCGAAGAGAAGGGGCCGCGGAAATGAGCAACGAGAAGGCGAAGGTCGTCATCGAGCGCACCTACCGGGCGGGAATCGAGGACATCTGGGCGCTCTGGACCACGAAAGAGGGCTTCGAGTCGTGGTGGGGACCACAGGGCTTCCGTGCCGCGGTGCACGAAATCGACGCACGCGTAGGCGGCGCCCTTCGGTACGACATGATTGCCGACTCACCGGAGATGATTGCCGCGATGAAGCAGATGGGCCAGCCGACCTCCCATGCGACCCGTTCCCGCTTCACCGAGGTGGCGCCACATTCGCGGCTCGTCCTCACGAACGTCATCGACTTTCTCCCCGGTGTCGCTCCCTACGAAAGCAAGATCGCCGTGGACTTCCTCCCGAGCGGCGACCGCGTTCGCATGGTGGTGATGCTGGACGCGATGCACAGCGAGGAGTTCACGAAGATGCAGCAGGAAGGCTTCACGAGCCAGCTCACGAAGCTGGACTCGCGCTTCGCCTGATTGGACGGTGAGAAGTCCCGAATCGAATCCATCACGGAGCGCAGTTCCACTCGCTTGAGGGGCTCGGCGGGAGTCCTCGGTTTGCTTCACGCCTGCTGCGCCCCGGACGGGCCGTTCAGCCCCGTCCGGATCGCCTGTGAATCACTCTGCGTAGTAGCTGTCCGTGTACACGCTGAATCCGGACTCGGTGTCGACGAAGAACGTCGCGCTGTGGTCGCTCCAGGGGTCACGCGCATAGCCGTAGGAGCAGCCGAAGAACGAGCGGCCATCGATCAGCGTGTTCAGGTTGGCCAGACCGGCGGCCTTCACTTCCGGATCCAACGTGCCGAAGCTCGCGGCAGCGTTGACGAACGCCTCGACATGGGCGCGAACCTCGGCGGCGTCAGCATCCGTCCCGCGGTGGTTATCCGGTTCGGACACCCGCTCCGTCCTTTCGCCGAAGCACTCCTGGACCTGGAAGTTGTGGAACTGGCCGTTCATGTTCGCCCACCAGTCGAAGTGGCGCGCCATGAACACACCACCGTGCGGCCGCGGCAGGTTGTTCACCGCGTTGATGAGCGCCTCGAACGGGCGGCTCAGCGTGGCCGCGTTGCGGAGGTTGCGGAAGCTCACGTCGGCGATGCCCGTCGTGTTCGCGATGGCGTCCGCGTTCGTGAACGGGCGCTGGTTGCGCAGGTTCAGCGCTCCGTTCCAGGCGTAGGGGAGGATGTCGTGCAGCTCGGTGGAGCTGATGCTGTTGACCAGCGACACGATGGCAGCCGCGTCATCCTGCGACAGGGCCAGCCCATCCGCGATGCCGTAGCAGTCCGCGTCGATGTAGTCCTGGCTCCGGGCGCCCTGCTCGATCTGCTGCAGACGCGCCGGACCGACCAGCGCCACGGAGGAGATATCCGCCAGGGAGGCGAACTGCGAGACCGCGCGCCGGTTGACCAGGTTGTGGACGACGTTGCTGGGCAGATAGGCGTCCAGCGTGTTGAACGTCGCTTCATTGACGAACTGGAGAATGCCCTGGCACTCGGTGGCAACGTCCACGTCAGCCTCCGTCAGCAGCCCCTGCTGCTGCTCCTGGGGCTGCTGCGTGGACGTTTCGGTTTCGCTCGGACCACAGCCAACGAGCAGACCGGCGGCGAGGAAGGCAGATCCAACATAACGACGCATCGGGGGAACTCCTGCTAGGGGGGACAGCGAAGTGAGACGGCTTTAATACATCAAACTCGAATGTTCCTGGCAATCCGGATTCATGTTTGTGCCGTGTCGCAAATTTGTTCCCAGGACTGTGCACTCCAGGTGTGGAAGGGGCCCTCTTTCCGTCGCGATAGGGTGCCTGTCTCCCTCTGAAGCGACCCTGGGCGTCCCTTGCCCGATGCCGCGGATTTCGCGGCTCCCAGGGCGTGGATGGATGATGAGGGATTGGACGTGTCTGGCGTCTGTTTTCAACGTGACACGTCGCTTCTTGCTACAGCGGATGAGTCATTGCGTGCGCTGCCGAGGCCGTTGGCCCGGGTTGCCTGGAGCGTTGAGGGGCGAACGGATGGGACGGTCAGGATATCCGTTTATCTAGAATAGCCTGTGATATGCTCTCCGGCATGGGGAACACCAGTCCGATTCGTCCTGGAGTCGCGCCTCGCCCCGCTGTGGCGCCATCCGCGTCCCATGTTCGGGATTCCGTGGCCACGCCGCCATCGGCGCCTGGGAGTGCTGCTCGGCAGCCGCCGCCTTCCAGGGACCGCTTCGAGCCACCGCGTTCAGCCCCTCTGGTGAATCTCTCCGGTCAAGGTGCCGCTCCATCCGGCGGACAGCGCCAGCGGGCTCTGGAGGTAACGCGGCAGAGTCCCCCGGGTTCGGTCGGGGCGGCCATCCGGCCCTTGCTGTCGGGGGCTGTGGGGATGCTGGGCACGGCCGGGCATGCCGTGGGGGCCTTGCCGGGCGCCGTGGTTCACGCCGTGCCCCTCGTGGGCCCCGCGCTTCAAGCCTCTGGCGTGACGAGGCCGCTGACGCGACTGGGGCCCGCCGTGGAGGCCTACGCTCGTGAGTTCGGCGCAGGCCAGGTGGGGGACTTCTACGCGCAGCAGCGAGAGTTGCTCAGCCAGCCCGCGACCGAGGCCAACATCGCGGAGTTCGCTCGGCGCGAGACGGAGTTCTTCCAGCGCGATCCTTCCGCCGAGGCTCGGGCCTTTGGGGCCATGTTCAGCGCGGAGGACCGTGCGGCCCTCATCGGGCTCAGCGCGCGTGTGCAACGTCAGTTCCCTTGATGAGGGGCTGGCTCAACGCTCAGCGCGTGTTCCCCTCGGGGGGGACATCCGGGGGACGTGGCGGCGCCCAGTCCCAGGCGACCACGGCCCATTCGTCCGTCGCGTCCCGGTAGGTGTGGAGCGTCTCGAAGCCGACCCGCTCGTGCGCGCGCAGGGAGCGGAGGTTCCGCACGGAAATCTCGGTGACGATGAGGTCGAACTGATCTCTGAAGTGGTCCCGGTGCTGGTGGTAGAGCCGGTCGAACAAGCCCTGTCCCCGGTGCGCCTTGTCGATGCAGATCTGCCCCATCACGTAGAAGCGGTAGTCGCGCAGCGACTTGCTTCGGAACTCGAGCGAATCGAGCAGCGTGAACATGGGCTCCAGGATGGGGGCCAGCGCGCGGGCCTCGCGCGGCATCGACAGAGCGTAGGCCACCAGCACTCCATCGTGGCGGGCGACGATGCTGGGCGCCATGGCGTGCATCTGTTCCAGTGCCGGCAGGTCGTGCTGAACCGTGACGAACCCCTGTGAGCGCATCTCGTCCGCGGACAGCGCCTGCTTCAGGTTCTTCTGTTGCAGCGCCAGGATGTGCTCCAACTCGTCCCGGTTCCGCACGGCGGTGACTGTGTAGGTGGGCTTCATCGACAGCAGGATATGCCGCAGCGGTGCGCCTTGCCGAAGCGACACGGGGTGCGGGCAGGCGGGCGACACGGTCTGCGCTTCAGTGGCGCGTAGGGCAGTGTGCGGGGCTCGAAGTGGCGGGCCGCGTGGGGGGAAAGGCGGGGCCATAGCAGGCGCCCTTGTGGACATACCCGTCCTCGTCACAGTCCTTCAGGTTATCGACGGCCAGCTTCACCCAGCAGCCACCGTTGATGGGGACTTGGAGCTTGCGTGGGCACCGTCCTGATGCGTCTGGCCGGGTCTGCCCGGGAAAGGGTCGGGGTGGCATCTCCAGGGCGATGGTCGACCATGCAACGGGGGCCTGGATGGGAGATGCCGGCGCCGCGAACACACTGTCTCCGACAGCGACCGTGCCTCCATCCGTTGTGTCGATGGACATCACAGCCGGCTCGGGCACCATGGTGACCGAGGCTCCCGCTCGGGGCCGCCAGCCGAGGCTCAGCACCAGGGGGCCTCCAAGTCCGATGATGGCGACCCATGGCCACCGGGTTCGTCGGGCTCGATGGCGGAGGGAACGTTCATTCCACTGCGCCGACGCAAGGGAGTGAAGGGCACCTCCCACCATGAGTGGCACATCCGACTCCGAGCCCGCCCGTGCCACCGCGGAATCCAGAGACTCCGCCAGCTCGCGTGCGCTGCCTCGCACATGGAGGCTTGGGGCGAGCATCCGCGACACCAACGCGCTCAACTCCAGGCTGCAGTGCCCATTCGCGTCCCGCGGCGACGGGGCCTGGGCTCGCTCGGTGTGCCAGAACCTCGACTCCGCCACGTCAGGATGCGTCGACGGCGGATACCGCCCCGTGATCATCCGGAACGCGGTGACCCCTAGCGCGAAGACGTCATCCGCCTGTCCCGGAGCATACGGCGGCGCGGAGTCACCTGCTGCGAAGCGCCACGCTTCAGGGGACCGATAGGCCGGCGTCCCTGGTGGAAACGGCGAGCTCGTCTGCGTCGCGGCACCCACGTAGTGACTGGAACCGAAGTCCATGAGGAACGCCTGCCCGTCGGCCTCGCGGACCAGCACGTTGTGCCCTTTGACGTCCCGGTGCAGCCCCCCGGCCGCGTGGGTGGCTTCGAGCGCCCGCGCCAGCCTCGCGAGCAGGGCCATCACCTGCCGCGACGTGGGACGGTGCTCGCTGGCCCAATCGTAGAGCGGCGTGCCCTCTACCCAGTCCATCGCGAGGTAGGGGTGGGGCGGTCCCTTGGCGGGTTGCCAATTCCCGCTCGCTCGCAACCGGGGAACGGCGGGGTGATGGATGCGGGACAGCAGCTCGGCCTCGCGCGCGAAGCGTTCGTCCCGGGCATGCAGGGCCAGCTTGAGGGCCACGGTGTGTGTGCCCGTGATGTGCCGGGCCCGGTAGACGGCGCCGTAGGTACCTCGGCCTCGCAGGTCCATGAGGCGCCACGGGCCCACCCGGGTTCCGGGTGGAAGTCGGGCCGGATTCAGGAAAGGGAGCCCCATGCTGGCGGAGGCTACTTCCTGAGTAGTCAGTTTGCACCGGAATCTGTCAGGTCAAAACGGCTCGCTGGGAAGAAATCTGGAAGGAGCAGCGCGCGAAAAGCGACGCAACCCGTGGCCGCGGGGCGGCGGTTGCCGCGCGCCTCACTTGCCATCACCTTGACGCAATGTGCCGATGCCGGGTGGAGTGTCGGCCTGGTCTCCTTCCGGGGGAGGGCGTGTTCATGGCAAGTGTGGTGCCTGCTTACGCGGAGTGGTCCAATCTGGAGCGCCGAATCCGGGCGCTCATTCCCGAGGCGTTCGACCCGTCTGGCCGAGTGCTCAACCTCATCGCGGGGGAATGGGGGCATCCCGGAAAGGGGAAGCCCTACCTGTCCCCGGTGGACGGCACCGTCCTGGGCCGCCTGCCCATGATTGATGCGAACACCGCGCGCGTCGCCGCGAGCGCCGCCGCCGCGGAGGCACGGACCTGGGCCCACCAGGACCTCGATGCGCGCAAGGAGCGCGTCACCCAGTGCCTGTCCATGCTGCGTGAGCAGCGCGAACTGCTGGCCCTCATCCTGGCCTGGGAGATTGGCAAGCCGGTGCCACAGGCCCGCGTCAGCGTGGACCGCTGTATCACTGGCGTGGAGTGGTACGTCTCCCAAATCGAGCCCATGGTGGAGGGCCGCCGTCCGCTGGGGCTCATCTCCAACATCGCTTCATGGAACTACCCGCTGTCGGTGCTGGTCCACGCGGTGCTGGTCCAGGTGCTCGCGGGCAACAGCGCCATCGCCAAGACGCCCACGGATGGTGGGCTCTTCTCGCTGACGCTCTGCATGGCGCTCGCGCGCCGCTGCGGGCTGCCTGTGTCGCTCATCAGTGGCTCGGGCGGACAGCTCAGCGACGCGCTGGTGCGCAATCCGGAGATCGCCTGCCTGTCCTTCGTGGGCGGCAAGGCGAACGGGCGGGACATCGCCGCCAGCCTCTATGACCGCAACAAGCGCTACATGCTGGAGATGGAAGGGGTGAACGCCTACGGCATCTGGCACTTCAGCGACTGGGACCGGCTGGCGAAGCAGCTCAAGAAGGGCTTCGAGTACGGCAAGCAGCGCTGCACCGCGTACCCGCGCTTCGTCGTGGAGCGGAGCCTGATGCCGCGCTTCCTGGAGACGTACCTGCCCGTCGTCTCCGCCCTGAAGGTGGGGCACCCGCTGCTGGCGGAGACTCCGGATGGCGAGCCACCCGCGCTCGACTTCGGCCCGCTCATCAACAGTCAGAAGGTCGAGGAGCTTCACGGCCATATGAGTGAGGCGGAGGGCCGCGGCGCCGTGCCCCTCTTCGCCGGGCGGCTGGACGCGGATCGCTTCCTGCCGGACCAGGACGTCTCCGCGTACCTGGCCCCGCACGCGCTGCTCCACGTGCCGCGCAACTGCAAGCTCTACCACGGCGAGCCCTTCGGCCCCGTGGACACGCTGGTCGTCGTGGACAGCGAGGAGGAGCTCATCGCGGAGATGAACGTGTCCAACGGCTCTCTGGTGGCCTCCATCGCCTGCGACGAGCCCGACACGTGCAAGCGCGTCTCCAGCGAGCTGCGCGCCTTCAAGGTGGGCCACAACGCCCCGCGCTCGCGTGGAGACCGGGAAGAGGTCTTCGGCGGCATCGGGGGTTCGTGGAAGGGGTGCTTCGTGGGCGGCAAGTACCTGGTCCAGGCCGTCACCGAGGGCGAACCCGGCGAGCGGCTGCACGGCAACTTCCACGAGTACACGCAGCTCCCCGACACGCGTTGAAGCGGGCTCATCGCCTGCTCGGGCGTCTGGCGCCGCGCACCTCGGCCGCGAACAGTTCCGCGGCGGGCGTGCGCGGCGCGCCTTTTCGCCACAGGAGCGCCGCGAGTTCGGCCCGGGGGGCAGGGGAGAGCCGCTTCACCACCAGCCCCGCGGCATCCGCGAGTTGAGGCTCCGGGAGCACTGTCACCGCGAGCCCCGCGCGAACGGTGGCCAGCACCGTGGCCACGGCGTTCGACTCCAACGCGACATGTGGCGCAATCCGGATGGCGGCGAACCAGGCATCCACGCGGGCTCGCACGCGCAACCCTCGGGAGAGCAGCGCGAAGGGCTCCTGGGCCAGGGGCTTCGCGCCCACGGTCTCCAGCTTCGCCAGGGGATGTCCCTTGGCGACCACCAGCGCCAGCTTGCTGTCGAAGACGGGCTCCGCCTCCAGGTCCGGTGAGCGCGCGGGGGCGTAGCCCAACCCCACGTCGAGACGGCCATCCGCCAGCCGCCGCTCCACCCGCCGCACCACGGCTTCGTCCGCGCTCAGCACCAATCCCGGGTGCTTTCGCAGCACGGCGGAGAGCGCGGGCAGCACGACACCTCGCATGCTGGGCGGGTAGCCCACGCGCAGGGCGCCGGTGGTGAGGCCTCGCAGCGCGCCCACGGCGACTCTGCCCGCGTCCACGTCCTCCAGCGCTCGCGAGGCGTAGGTACGGAACAGCTCGCCCGCCTGGGTCAGGCGCACGCCGCTCCGGGCGCGCTCGAACAGGGGCGCGCCGAGCTCCTCCTCGAGCTGGCGAATCTGCTGCGACAGCGTGGGCTGCGAGATGTGGACGCGCCTGGCGGCCCGCCCGAAGTGCAGGGTGTCCGCGACGGCCGAGAAGTAGCGGAGGTGGCGCAGTTCCATGTCTCCATCATAGGCATTGCCTATCGGAGCCATGGGAACAAACGAATGTACCAATCATGGCCCGCGCGTAAGTGTTCTCCCATCGCGAGGTCGCGAAGGAGGCACCCGATGAAGGCGGCAGACCTGTTCGTCAAAGCGTTGGAAGCGGAGGGCGTGCGCAGCGTCTTCGGGCTTCCGGGAGAGGAGAACCTGGACGTCATCGAGGCCATGCGGGCCGCGGGCATGCGGCTGGTGCTCACCCGTCATGAGCAGGCCGCGGGCTTCATGGCGGCCACGTATGGGCGGCTCACCGGCCGCGCGGGCGTCGTCCTGTCGACGCTGGGGCCCGGGGCGACCAACCTCGTCACGGCCGCCGCCTACGCGCAGCTCGGCGCCATGCCCATGGTGATGGTCACCGGACAGAAGCCCATCCGGGCCGGCAAGCAGGGCCACTTCCAGATTGTCGACGTGGTGGGGATGATGCGCCCGCTGACGAAGCTGACGCGCACGCTCGTTTCGGCGGAGCATGTCCCTTCGGCCGTGCGTGAGGCGTTCCGCCGCGCCGAGGAGGAGCGTCCCGGCGCGACGCACCTGGAGCTGCCGGAGGACGTGGCCCGGGAGTCGACCGACGCCGTGCTGCTGGCGCCCAGTGCCCAGCGCCGGCCCGTGGCGGACGAGGCGTCCATCGCGCTGGCGGTCGAGGCGATCGCTTCCGCTCGCCGGCCCTTGCTCATGATTGGCGCGGGCGCCAACCGCAAGCTCACCTCGGAGATGCTCCGCGTCTTCGTGGACAAGACGGGCATTCCCTTCTTCAGCACGCAGATGGGCAAGGGCGTCGTGGACGAGGCGCATCCCCTGTGGCTGGGCACGGCGGCGCTGTCGGAAGGGGACTTCGTCCACCGCGCCATCGAGGCCTCGGACTGCATCATCAACGTGGGCCACGACGTCATCGAGAAGCCGCCGTTCTTCATGCGCGACAGCCGCCGCACGGTGGTGCACCTCAACTTCTCGTCGGCGGCGGTGGACCCCGTGTACTTCCCGCAGTTGGAGGTGACGGGCGACATCGCGAACGCGGTGTGGCGCATCGGTGAAGGACTGGGGCCTCGCGCGCACTGGGACTTCGCACCCTTCGAGAAGTTCCGCGCGGGACTCGCGGCGCAGCTCGCGCACGGTGGGGATGACGACCGCTTCCCCATCTACCCCGCGCGGCTCGTCGCCGAGCTGCGGCGCGCGCTACCGGACGACGGCATCGTGTGCCTGGACAACGGCATGTACAAGCTGTGGTTCGCTCGCTACTACCGCACGCGCCGGCCCAACACGCTGCTGCTCGACAACGCGCTGGCGACGATGGGCGCGGGGCTGCCTTCGGCCATCGCGGCGAAGCTGGTGCATCCCCGCCGCAAGGTGGTGGCCGTCTGCGGAGACGGCGGGTTCATGATGAACTCGCAGGAACTGGAGACGGCCGTTCGGCTGGGGATGGACCTGACAGTGGTCGTCGTACGCGACGACGGCTACGGGATGATTCGCTGGAAGCAGGGGGAGATGGGCCTGCCGGACTTCGGCATGGCGCTGGGGAACCCGGACTTCGTTCGCTACGCGGAGGCGTATGGGGCCCATGGCCACCGGCCGACCAGCGCGACGGAGTTCGGCGCCACGCTGGCTCGCTGCCTGTCGTCGAGCGGCGTCCACGTCATCGACGTGCCCATCGATTACTCGGACAACGCACGGGCGCTCGGCGCGGGCGCGGAGGAGCTCGCCGCGCTCTGAGGGGAACGGCGGTTCGCGAACACTGGAGGAACACCATGCTGGCTGAACGTTATCCGTACTACCTGGCCAACCGTCCCCGGCAGCCCAACGCGGAGCTGGCCGTCACCCACAAGTACTCGGGCGAGGTCGTGACGCACGTCGCGGTCGCGGATGTCGCGGCCGTCGAGGAGGCCATCGCCGCCGCCGTGCGCGCGGCCGAGCCCATGCGGAAGATGGCCCCGTACGCGCGGCAGGCCGTGCTCGAACACTGCGTGCGCCGCTTCCGCGAGCGCGCGGAGGAACTGGCACTGGCGCTCTGCATCGAAGCGGGCAAGCCGCTGCGCGACGCGCGGGGTGAGGTGGAGCGGCTCATCGACACCTTCAAGGCCGCCGCCGAGGAGGCCGTGCGCGGCGGGGGCGAGGTGCTGAACCTGGAGGTGTCGAAGCGCGCCGCGGGCTACCGGGGCTTCACCCAGCGCGTGCCGGTGGGGCCGTGCTCGTTCATCACCCCGTTCAACTTCCCGCTCAACCTGGTGGCGCACAAGGTGGCGCCTGCCATCGCCGCGGGCTGCCCGTTCATCCTCAAGCCTTCGGACCGCACGCCGGTGAGCGCGCTCATCATGGCGGAGGTCCTGGCGGAGACGGAGCTGCCCGAGGGGGCATTCTCCGTGCTGCCCGTGCGGCTGGAGGACATCGGGCCGCTCATCGAGGACGACCGGCTGAAGCTGCTCTCGTTCACGGGCTCGGAGAAGGTGGGCTGGGAGCTGAAGGCGCGGGCGGGCCGGAAGAAGGTGGTGCTGGAGCTGGGCGGCAACGCGGCCTGCGTGGTGGACGAAGCGCCGGGCGCGCCGCTGGACTTCATCGCGGACCGGGTGGCGCAGGGGGCCTTCTTCCAGGCCGGGCAGAGCTGCATCTCGGTGCAGCGCGTGCTGGTCCATGCGTCGCTCTACGATGCGCTTCGCGAGAAGCTCGTTGAACGAGCGAAGGCTCTGCGGCCGGGTAATCCGTCGGACGAGGCCACGACGCTGGGGCCCATGATTGACGAGCCCGCGGCGCGGCGCCTGGAGGACTGGATTCAGCAGGCCGTACAGCGTGGAGCGCGGGTACTCACGGGTGGCGGACGGCGGGGTTCGGTGCTCGATGCCACGGTGCTGGAGGCGGTGCCCGACGATGCCGCACTGAGTACCGAGGAGGCCTTCGGCCCGGTCGTCCTGCTCCAGCCCTTTGGCAGCTTCGACGAGGCCCTGGCCCAGGTGAACAGCGGGCGCTTCGGACTCCAGGCGGGCATCTTCACGCAGGACCTGTCGCGGGCGATGAAGGCCTGGGACGAGCTGGAGGTGGGCGGAGTCGTCGTGGGCGACGTGCCGAGCTTCCGCGTCGACACCATGCCCTACGGGGGCGTGAAGGGCTCGGGCATCGGCCGCGAGGGCGTGAAGTACGCCATCGAGGACATGACAGAGCTTCGGTTGCTGGTGCTGCGTCAGGCGTGAGCGCCCGGAGACGCTCCCTTCGAAAGGGTACGAAGCAGTCGCGTGCGAAGGGGCATGCACCCACTTCAGTGAGGTGAGTCGACGGGCCAAGGACCCCACGGAGGCCGCGGGGCCAGGGGCGCCACGTCGAGTTTCAGTCTCGGTGACGACCTTACGTGCAGCCTTCTTCGGAGCGCTGCTTCGTGAAGTAGAAACCACCCACGTGGGGAACGTCTTCCCTGCGCGCGCTCAGCTTGAGACACTGCGCCAGCCACCGCACCCATGGACGAGAAGCGCTACCCCATCCCGGCCGGGCTCCACCGGGTGGAGCAGGACATCCAGAAGAGCCGCTTCATCACCACGGCCGCCCATACGCCTACCGTGGAAGAGGCGAAGGCCTTCATCGCCCGCGTCCGCGAGGAGTTCGACGACGCCACCCACAACTGCTGGGCCTTCGTCGTCGGGCCTCCGGGCTCCACCGCCCAGGTGGGCATGAGCGACGACGGCGAGCCCCATGGGACGGCCGGCCGCCCCATGCTCACCGCCCTGCTCCACGGGGGCGTGGGCGACGTGGCCATGGTCGTCACCCGGTACTTCGGTGGGACGCTGCTCGGGAAGGGCGGGCTGGTGCGCGCCTATACGGCTGGCGTCCAGCAGGCGCTCGAAAGCCTCCCCACCACGGAGCGTGTGCGCAAGACCCGACTGGCCGTCGAGGTGGAGTACACCCACGTCGATGGGTTGCGCCGCCTGCTGCCGTCCTACGAGGTGCAGGTGCTGGCGGAGGAGTATTCGGCCACCGTGGGGTACCGGCTGGAGCTGCCCGTCACCCAGGTGGAGCCCCTGCGGACCGCGTTGAACGACCTGACATTGGGACAGGTGCTCGTCGAGCCGCTCGATTCGGACGATTGACCCTGGGCCACGGAGGGGAGAGCCTGCGGCCCGATGAGCGCTGGCCCCGACCTCTTCTCCGCCTCCGTCGACGTGAATCGCTTCGCGCCCCTGGCGGAGCGGATGCGGCCTCGCACGCCTGACGAGTTCATCGGCCAGTCCCACCTGCTGGGCCCGGGCCGTCCGCTGCGCCAGCTCATCGAGCGCAAGGCCATCGTGTCCTCCCTCTTCTGGGGGCCCCCGGGCGTGGGAAAGACGACGCTCGCGCGGATGATGGCCACCGGCGTGGACGCGGAGTTCGTCATCCTCTCCGCCGTGTCGGACGGCATCCCCCGCATCCGCGAGGTGGTGGCCGAAGCCGAGCGCCTGCGCAACCAGTACAGCCGCCGCACCGTCCTCTTCGTCGACGAGATTCACCGCTGGGCGAAGAACGTGCAGGAGCAGGCGCTGCCCCACGTGGAGAGCGGCCTCTTCGTCCTCCTGGGCGCCACCACGGAGAACGTCAGCTTCGAGGTCCGCCCCGCGCTCGTCAGCCGGTGCCGTGTGTTCCAGCTCAAGGAACTCACCGTCGCGGACATCCAGTCGGCGCTGACGCGGGCGCTCGGTGACTCGAAGCGGGGCTTGGGCGCGCGCAACCTGACGGTGGGGGAGGAGGCGCTGACGCTGCTGGCGAAGGGCGGCGTGGGTGACGTGCGCAAGGCGCTGGGCGCGCTGGAGCTGGCGGCCAGCCTCACCGCGGACGGCGCGGAGATTACGCCCGAGACGGCGCGCGAGGCAGTGGGCACCAGTCTGTCCCGTCACGACAAGGACGGCGACCAGCACTACGACTTGCTGAGCGCGCTGCAGAAGTCGTGCAGGGGCTCCAACGTCCAGGGCGCCGTCTTCTGGGCGGCGAAGCTGCTCCAGACGGGCGACGTGGCGTCACTGTGGCGACGGCTCAAGGTGATTGCCGTGGAGGACGTGGGCATGGCGATGCCGGAGGCCATCAGCATCGTGCGTGACTGCGAGGAGTCCTTCCACGCCATGGGCATGCCGGAGGGGCGCATCTGCGTGGCGCACGCCGTCGTCCTGCTGGCCACGGCGAAGAAGAGCAACCGTGCCTATGCGGCGCTGGACGCGGCGATGGCGGCGCTCCAGGAGCATCCCAACGCGGAGCCTCCGCTTCACATCCGCAACGCGCCCACCGAGCTGATGAAGGAGCTGGGGCACGGCAAGGGCTACCAGACGCCCTGGAACTTCAAGGACCACTACGTGCCCGGGCAGACGTACCTGCCCGCCCCGCTGGAGCGTTCCGTCTTCTACCGCCCGAGCAAGGAAGGCTACGAGGCGGAGATTCATGAGCGCATGAGCCACTGGTGGCGCGAGGACAAGGCGTCCCGAGGCGAGTAGGGCAGGCAGCCCCCGCGGGCCGGACTCTGCCGTCCGGTGCGCAATGCTCCTGGGCAGTAGTGCCGGTTGTTCATCCGGAGACGCCCTCCCAACTTGTTGCTCAATGAGCACACGGCGGTTCGCCGTCTCAGAGGGGGAATCATGATGAACACTCGCAGGTCCACGTTGGTGCAAGGTGTGTTGTCCGCGGCGGTCGCGGTCCTCGCTGTCCCGGTCGCCAGGGCGGCAATGCCACCCGCGCCTCCGGCTGACTGCTCGGTGGCGGGCGGCTACACACAACGCAACCTCGTGGCCAACAGTCCGGCGCTTGGCGCCGAGCATGTCGATCCGCACCTCGTCAACGCCTGGGGGCTTGCCTTCAACCCGATGGGCGTCTCGTGGGTGGCGAACGAAGGCACGGGCACCTCAACGCTGTATGACGGCAACGGGGTTCAGCAGCCCCTCATCGTGGGCATCCCCGCGCCGCCAGGAGTGACCGAGTCGGGAGAGCCCACCGGCGTGGTGTTCAATGGCTCGGAAGCATTCGTCGTGACAGGGACAGGTGTCTCGGGGCCCGCTCGCTTCATCTTCGCCACGGAGGAGGGCGTCCTGGCCGCCTGGGCACCCGCGGTGGACGAGGCCTCGGCCAAGATCGTGGCGGACAACTCCGCTATGGGCTCTGTGTACAAGGGGCTGGCGATGGCCGGCACCGGAGCGGACGCCATGCTGTACGCGGCGGACTTCCGGAACAATCGAATCGACGTCTTCAACTCCAGCTTCACGCCCATGCCGATGCCGGGCGCCTTCGCGGACCCGTCACTGCCCGCCGGGTACGCGCCCTTCAACATCCAGGACATCGGGGGCACCCTCTATGTCTCGTATGCGCAGCAGGACGAGGAGCGTTCGGATGATGTCCCCGGCGTGGGCGCGGGCTACATCAACGCCTTCGACATGAACGGGCAGCTGCTGCGGCGGTTCGCTTCTCAGGGCGCGCTCAATGCGCCGTGGGGCATGGCCCTGGCGCCGGCGGGCTTCGGGCAGTTCAGCAACCACCTGCTGGTGGGCAACTTCGGGGATGGCGCCATCAACGCGTATGACCCTGCCTCCGGCGCCTGGGCAGGCGCGCTCACTCGGCCGGACGGACAGCCTCTCAAGGTCGACGGACTCTGGTCCTTGCACTTCGGCACTGGCGTGCAGGGCCTACCCGCCGAGGCGCTCTTCTTCACGGCGGGGCCCGCGGACGAGGAGCAGGGACTCTATGGCCGGCTCGACATGGCGCCCACGTGTCGGCAGGGACTGCCCCCGTGGAAGGCGCCTCGCGGGCCTGAGGCGCAGTGAGCGGGAGGCGGGCATGGCGGCGCGGGCCGGAGCACGGTGCTCCGGCCCGCGCTGTCACGTGGGGCGCTGCGAGGTGAAGGCGCGTCTCAGGGCTGCTGCGAGCCGCTGCCTCCGTAGCCCTGGTCCTGCAACTGCTGCCAGTGCGCCTTGGCCTGATCTTCGCGCTGGAGGTTGGCGTCCACCTGGCGCTGCTGATCCGCCGCCTTTCGCCGGGCGTCGGCGACGGCGCTGGAGAAGTCCCCTGGGGACAACTCTTTCGCCCGGACGTCCGCGTTGGCGTTGACGGCTTCGTACTTCGCCTGTTCGAGCTGGGCGTCGGCCACGTCCAGCTCCCGCTGGCGCATGACTTCCAGCGACTTCAACGTCGTCACCGCGTCGTCGCGCCAGGCCGTCTCCGCCTCGGCCAGGGTGAGGGCGTGCTGGGCCGTGCAGGCGGCGTTCTGGGCCCGCTCGATGGCCGCGACGTCACCCGTTGCCTGCGCGGCCTCGAGCGCTGCCTCACTTGCTTCGTGGCGGGACTTCGCGGCGTCCTCGTTGCGTTGGGCGACTTCTCGCTCCGTCTCGGCGTCCTGTCTGGCCACCTGGGTGCGGGTGATCTGCTCCCGGGCATGGTCCTCCGTGAGCTGCGCCTCGCGCACGTTTCCCAGCTCGCCGGGTGGGACGCGCGCCACCCATTGCTTGTCCACCTTCGCGCTGGAGCGATGGGAGGCACAGCCTCCCATCAGCATCACGGCCGTGCCGGCCATCCCCAGGTACATGCGACGCCTGCCTGGCTGCGCCATGCCTTCCTCCCGGTCATAGGGTCCTGTCCGAAACTGTGCGCATCCGGGGGGAGGGTGAAAGCAGCGGCGCACCGCTCGGCGCGTCACACGCCCCTGCCCACGGGGCAGGGGCCGCGCGAGCACGCCGAACGCCGCGCTAGCGAGGGTCGAGCAGGGCCTCGAAGAGCGTGCGTGGGTCCAGCCCGGGTGGCAGTCCGGAGACGCCGCCGTCGTTCACCTCGACCACCGCCCAGCCCCCGTCCTGGAGCATGGCCACGTCCAGGGTGAGGAAGGGCGAGTCGATGGTAAGCGTCCGGCCAACGACGTGCTGAGGGGCGTTGAGTGGGGAGTCGCCGCCATGGACCCTGGCGCATATGTCGAAGCCGGTGGAGAAGCACGAGTGGTTCCGGGTCGCCGAAGCATTTGAGGCGAGCGGGCTGACGCAGAAGGAGTTCTCCGCGCAGCGAGGAGTGCGGCTGAGCACGCTTCAGTCGTGGGTGTACCGGCGTCGGCGTCAGCAGGCCGAGAAGGGCGAGGCGATGCGCTTGCTGCCTGTGGAAGTCGCGACGACGCCCCCGGCAACGGAGTCGATGTTGGAGGTGGTGGTGGCCAGCGGAGCGCGCCTGCGATTCTCCTTGGGCACCGACGTGGACTATGTGGCCCACCTCGTCGCGGCGCTGGGGCGGTGAGGCGGTGTTCGCGCTGCCTGCGTCGGTGCGCGTAGTGTTGGCCACGGAGCCGGTGGACATGCGCAAGTCCATCGATGGCCTCATGGCGCTGGTGCGCACAGCCTGGGGCGAGGACGTCTACTCGGGGCACCTCTTCGCCTTCGTGTCGCGGAGAGGAGACCGCATCAAGGTACTGACGTGGAGCCGGGGCGGCTTCGTGCTGCTGTACAAACGGCTGGAGACGGGGCGCTTCCGGCTGCCGCCGGTGGACGCGGGCGCGCAGGTGGTGCACCTGGACGCCACGCAGTTGGCGATGCTGCTGGACGGCATCGACGTGGCCCAGGTGAGGCGCCAGCCCGCCTGGACGCCTCCCGGGCGGACTGGCACGTGACGGCTCCAGCCCGGGACGCGGCTCAGCGGCGGCGTGTTGAGGCCGGGTGCCGCGAGAGCTTCCTCAAGACCACTTCTGCCCCTGGCGCGAGGAGGCGGAGGAACTCAAGGCCGAGGTGAGCCGCATTGGCGGGGAGGTGGACGCGCTCAAGGGGCAGCTGGCAGCCCTGCAGCGTCACGTCTTCAGCAGGCGGGCGGAGAAACTGCCGACGGTGGCCGCCGAGCTGCGAGGGGACGCGGATTCGACGGCGGCTCGGGCCGAGGCCGCGAAGCAGAAGCGCCGGGAGAGGGCCACTCGGAAAGCCGAGGAGGCGCCCGCGCGGGAGATTCGCCACGCGGTACCCTCCGAGGAGCGCCAGTGCCCGGCGTGCGGCGGCGATGAATTGAAGCCGCTGGGCCAGGGACGCACCTCGGTGGTGTACGAGTACGTGCCGGCGCGCTTCGAGAGGCAGGTGCACGTGCAGGAAGTGCTGGCGTGCGCGTGCGGCCGGGGCGTCGTCACGGCTCCGCCTCCGGCGAGGGTGGTGGACAGGGGCGAGTACGGCCCCGGCTTCATTGCCCACGTGGTGACGTCGAAGTGCGCCGATGCCATGCCCTTGCACCGGCTCGCTCAACGAGTCGAACGCGGTGGCATCCCCATGAGTCGCAGCACGCTGACGGACCTCTTCCATCAGGCCGCCTCGGTGCTTCTGCCTCTCTCCCGTCACCTGCTGCAATGCATTGCGTCCGCGGACGTGGTGTGGGCGGACGAGACGCCGCTGCGGGTGCTGGACGTGAAGAAGACGCGCCTGGGCTACCTCTGGACCTTCCTCACCCAGAACGACGAAGGCCAGTGGCTCATCGGCTACCGCTTCAGCATGGGCCGGGCTAGCAAAACGCCCAAGGAAGTCCTGGGCGGTACCACAGGCGCGCTCGTGGTGGACGCGTACACCGGCTACAACGCGGTGACGCTGCCAAAGGGCCGGGTACGTGTCGGCTGCTGGGCCCATTGCCGCCGCCGATTCTTCGATGCGCTGGCAACCGCCCCCGAGGCGCGAGAGGCACTGGCCTTCATCCTCGAGCTCTACCGCGTGGAGGCGCAGGCACGTGAGGCGGACGTGGTGCGCACCGCCGTCCACCGGGAGCTGCGCCAACTGCACAGCGCCCCCGTCCTCGCGCAACTGCGTACCTGGCTGGAGGCGCAGGCCCCGCACCACCCGCCCAAGAGTCCGCTGGGCCAGGCCATTTCCTACGCGGTGAAGCAGTGGGAGGCCCTCACTCGCTTCGTCGAGAATGAGCGACTTCCTCTCGACAACAACCGCGCGGAATCGGCGCTGCGGAAGGCTGCCCTGGGCCGGAAGAATTTCCTCTTCGTCGGCCACGAGGCCGCGGGCGAAAACCTCGCGGGCCTCTACGCCCTGGTGGCCACCTGCGAGGCCAACCAAGTCAATCCCGAGGAGTACCTCGCGGACGTCATGCTGCGTGTGCAGTCGCACCCCAACTCGCGCATCAGTGAGCTGCTGCCTCACGAGTGGAAGCGGAGACGCGCCGCCGACCCGCCCGATTCCCTCCTCCAGCCCAGCCTCTGAACAGCTCGCTCCTTGCGGCGCTCGCCGACCACGGTCCTCGTCCATCTGCAACCGCTCGCGCCACGTCACTGACCGGACGGTTACAGTCGATGCGCCGGGCCAGGGGCTCGAAGCCGGTGAAGTCGGGCACGTCGACGTCGAACTCGTGGTACGGCTCGGCGGCGAGGAGCCGGCCGCCTCCGAAGAAGAGCCGGAACTCGAGGTGGGCCGGGCCCGCGGGTGTCCGTCCGTACGTCTTGAAGGGGAGGAACTTCCGGACGACGAGGCCCCGCTCGAAGCGGTCTCCGCGCTCATCGACGAGGTTGGCGCAAATCTGTTCGAAGCGCGCCTGCGTCGTGCCCTCGGGGATGAAGCAGGCTTCATCCCAACGCTCCTTGGCCGACTTCACGTGGTCCTTCACCAGCCAGGGCTGCGAGCCGAGCGCCTGGGCCGCGTGCCAGGCTTCCGCCGCGTCCATGCCCTCCGTCCAGACGCTGCGGGCGGTGTAGCGGGAGAGCCGGGGGTACCAGTTGGGTAGGTAGAGCGCCGCCGCGTACTGCTCGGGCGTCGTCGTCAGCCGGTGCCCCAGGGCGGACACGGCTTCGTCCAGCGCCATGTACTCCTCCTCCGTCAACATCCAGCCGCGGTAGAGGAGCCGGAGCCTGCCGCGCTCCGGGAGGGTGGACAGCGCCTGCTCGGCATTGCCGGAGAGCAGGGCGCCCAGGTCTGCCTGGTAGGTGTCGACCCCCAGCGCTTCGGCCGCGTCGGCCTCCACGTCGAAGGGGTCGTCCTGGGTGGGATTCCGGCCAAAGAGGATGGCGCGCGCGTGAGACGGACGTCGGGAGCCTGGCATCCAGAAGCCTCGCATCAAGGGTGGCGGTGTGTGGGGGGCACCTCCGACGCGTGCGCGCGCGAACCCTGACACGGCCAGATGACGCCCTGGCCGGAGCGCTCTGTCCCGGTCCCCGCGCGGATTTAGCGGGGACCGGAAGCGGGACGCTCAGTCCCCCAGCGCGTCGTACCGGACCAGCCGGAAGCGGGCGCCCTGCGCCTCGCGGATGCGGGCCGCCAGCTTCTCGTGCAGCTCCGGCGTCCAGGCGCTCCACCGCTGGAAGAAGGCCGCGGTGGCCGCCTTGTCACCGCCGTGCTGGAGCGCGAGCACCTTCTCCAGCAGCGACGTCACGACGGCCGGGTACTTGTCGTACTGGATGCTCAGGCGCGCCGTCTGCGGGTCCGCCTGGAGGAGGCCGTGCTCCAGGAACCAGTTGAACTGCACCAACTGCATGCGCTGGTAGGGCTGGTCCTCGCGCGGGCGCACGTTCTGGATCGTGCGGCGGATGCCGGAGGCCTGCACCGCGCGCAGCCCGGCGGCGTCGAGCGTGCCCTTCTTGTGGAAGTCATGCAGCGAGAAGAGGCTCACCAGGTCCGCCTTCATCTCCTCCACGGCGCCCGCGTAGTCCTCCAGCGCGTCGTCCAGCGTGCGCCCCTTCTGGTCTCGGTCCGGCCCCAGGTAGTGGCCCACTTCGTGCCACAGGGTGCGCTGGAAGTTGCCTTCGGAGACCAGCTCCCGGACGTGGGCGTCCGCCACCGCGGCGCGCCAGATGCGCTCGTCGGACGCGAACAGGTCCGGGTTCCGCATGATGTTCTCCCGCAGGAGGATGGTGCGGCCGTAGCGACGCGCGGCGAGCGCGTCGTTGGGGAGGATGCTCGCGGTGTTGGTGCCGCGCGACTGGCCGAAGTCGGCGATGACGTCGTAGACGCCCACGGGGATGTCCTCGCGCACGCGCTTCTTCGCGGCGTAGGGCAGCGCGTCCTCCACCGCCTGGAGCCCGCCCAGGCGCTTGCGCAGCTCCTGCGTGGCCGACTCATTGCTCAGCAGCACCGACAGGCTGTGGAACGCCTTCACGCCGAAGAGGGCGTCGTCATACGTCTCATACGCGCCCAACTGTACGTTGAGCTTCTGGAAGCGGCCCGTCACCCAGGCCGCGTCGCCGCTCTCGTAGTCGTTGGTGAGCAAGTCCCGCGCGCGGTTGCGCAGGTAGCGCGCCAGCTCCACGTCGCTGGCCTCCAGCCGCTGCGCCGCGCGCATCACCAGCCCGTAGGCCTTCACCAACTCCGGCCCATAGGCCACGGCATAGGGCACCGCGTAGAGCGCCTTGGCGTCGGGCCGCTTCGCCTTCGCTTGCAGGGCCTGGCGAAGGCCCGGATGCAGCGTGTCCAGCACCGGGTGCGTCTGGAGGACCTTCACGTCCTGGCGCAGGTTGGCCGCTGTGGAGCGGCGGACCACCGTCTTCTCGCTCAGAAGGGACTGGCGCTCGCCGGGGTTCGAGGCCAGGAATGCGTCCACCTCCGCCCGCGTGACGTCCACCGGGTACACGTTGCGCGCGGCCACCTGCGCGTCCACTGGGAGGAACGCCTCTCGCGCGTTGCTCAGGGTGCTGGCGATGGGGCCCTGGTACAGGCGGTACAGCGCGAGCAGGTCCTGCGTGCGCTTGGGGCCGCCCAGTTTCTTGTCCAACGCTTCCAACTTCGCGAGTGCCGGGAGCGCCTGGTGGTGGCGCGAGGACTCGTAGAGGCCCTGGAAGATGGCGCCCACCTCCAGCAGGTCCTTCACCGCTGCCTGCTCGTCGGGCGTGAGGCGGGAGAGGTCCGGCGACAGGCGGACCTCCTGCGTCTTGGCGAGGACTTCGGCCACCTTCTCCTCTGGCCAGTAGCCCGGAGGCAGGGCGGGGGAGGGACGGCTCGGGGCGGCGGCCTGTGCCGACAGCGCCAGGAGGGCGGCGGCGCCCAGGGACAGCGCGTGGGGGATTCGCATGGCGCGCAAGACTGCCACGGAGGTGGGCGTATTCCCCACGGCTTCGGTTGGATTGCGTCACGCACGAGTGACGTCCTGTGCGCCGGGCAAGTCTTGCGCTACATGGTGCGCATGAAACTCAAACTTCCCTTGTTTCTTTCGCTATCCACGTTTCTCCCGGCGCTGATCAGCTGTGGTGCCCCGACGTCCATGGACGCCGAGCACGAGGCCGTTGAGCTCGGGACGCAGACGCAGCCGCTGGCCACGGGGACGCCCGCTGGCGAGGGCGTGCTGTCCTTCCTCAACGAATACTCCATCTCCCTCTCCGTGCTCGACCAGGAGGTGCCGCTGAATGCCCTGGCGGCGCAGGCGCTGATTGACTTCCGGGAGGGGCCGGACGGCGTGCTCCGCACGGGTGATGACCGCCGCTTCGTGAGCATCGAGCAGGTGGACGTGGTGCCATACGTGGGCCCCGCGGCGCTCGCGGCGCTGGAGGCGTACGCCAAGGGCACGGGCCGCGTGGAGCTGCCGGTCGATGGGCACGTGGGGACCTTCCACGGCGTGGCCTTCAACATGGCCGAGGCCCGCCGCGCCATCCACGCGGCGAACACGGAGAGCGCGTCGAATCTGCAGACGCTCTTCGGCATCCCCGCGGCGGCGGTGCAGAGCCTGGTCGCGGCGCGTCCCATCCTCCACATGGTGCAGTTGTCGCGGCTGACGAACGTGAATGCCGTCACGATGGGACAGCTCAAGGCTCACACGCAGCAGGCGGCCGAAGGTGACCCGTGCACGGGCCCTGGCATCTGTCAGCCCGGGCTCATCTGCGAGGGCCGGCCCGGTGACGGCTCCAGCCCCTACGGCCGCTGTGTCGACGCTTCGTACCTCTCCGGCAACGGGGACGTGTGCTCCCGCTTCGTGGCGTGCCCGTCGGAGAAGCTCATCTGCATCGGCCTGGCGTCGGGCTGGGTGGAGGGCTACTGCGCCCCGGCGTGGATGGGCGCATCCTTCATCGAGTACTCGGACCTGCGGCTCCAGTCGACGAACCCGCTGGTGACGGCGCCGCTCACCGTGGTGGGGCTGGCCACCGTGCCCATGGACATCAACGTGGAACTGGACGTCGTCCACACCGCGCCGCACCGGCTGGTGCTGACGCTGGAGGACCCGGGTGGTGAGACGGCCCTGCTGTGGGATGGCCCGAACGAGGGCACGCCGCCCTCGCGCATCGTCGTGACGCGGGGCATCCCGCGCGACGGCGTCATCAACGGACGTTGGAAGCTGCACGTCGCCAACCCGTCCGGCGTGGGCAGCGGCACGCTGCGCTCGTGGACGCTGAAGCTCACCAGCCGCTACGACTGAGCCAGTGTATTCGCGGTGGGCCCCCGCGGTTCTTCAGGGGCCCACCGCGCGTTTCACGGTGGCTACGCGGGCCGGGAGACGTGCACTGGTGGCCGTCGCTGGGCCCAGGGCTGGGCCTGCTCGAGCTGTCCCGCCAGTTGGAATAGCGTGGCCTCGTCGGCATACCGGCCGGCGAACTGGACGCCGATGGGCAGGCCCTCCGCGCTCCAGTGCAGCGGCACGGACATGGCGGGCTGCCCGGTGACGTTGAACAGCGCGGTGAAGGGGCAGTGGCCGAACGCGTGGTCGTACCACTCGCGGGCCGTCCGGGGCGCGTTGGCGTCCAGCAGGCCCAGTGGGAAGGGCGGCGCCGCCACCGTGGGCGACAGCAGCACGTCGTACTTCTCGAAGAAGAGCCCCACCTTCCTCGACACGAAGTTGAATACGCCGAGCGCCCGTTGAAGGTCCGTGGCCGTCAACGCCTGGCCGTGGCGTACCACCGCCCACGTGGTGGCTTCGAGCGAGTCCGGTTCGGCCTCGCGCCCGGAATAGTGGCTGGCCATCTCCACGAGGGACGCAATGGTCGCGGACCAGACGGTGGTGACGGCCTCGTGCAGCAGGAGGCCGTCATGGGCGGGCGCGTCTTCGGTGACGTCGTGGCCCAGTTCCTCGCACAGGCGCGCCGCCAGTCGCGCGGCTTCGATGCACTGAGGGCTCACCGGGCCCCCCATGGGCGAAGCCGTCATCAGCGCGATGCGCAGCCGGCCAGGCGTGCGGCCCACTTCCTCCAGGTACGGGCGCCGTGGGGGCGGCGCGAAGTAGGGGTCCCCGGCCTCTGGGCCTTGCGTGGCGTCCAGTACCGCCGCGCTATCGCGCACGGTGCGCGACAGAACGTGCTCGATGCCCATGCCGCAGATGAAGTCGCCGGAGTTCGGTCCCAGCGAGTTGCGGCCCCGTGTGGGCTTCAGCCCGAAGACGCCGCAGAGGGAAGCGGGGATGCGCAGGGAGCCGCCGCCGTCGTTGCCATGCGCCACCGGCACGATGCCTGCCGCTACCGCCGCCGCCGAGCCACCGCTGGAGCCGCCCGGGCTGCGTCCCACGTCCCACGGGTTGCGAGTGGGGCCGTGGAGCAGGGGCTCCGTGGTGGCGTTGTTTCCGAACTCGGGGGCATTCGTCCGGCCCAGCAGGACCAGTCCCGCGCGCCGGTAGCGCGCCATCAATGCACTGTCGTAGGGGAACACCGTTCCCTGGGTCAGCCGGCTCCCGAGGTCGGTGGGGACGCCCGCCGCATGCACGCCGATGTCCTTGATGAGGAAGGGCACGCCCCGGAAGGGGCCGTCGGGGAGGCCTTGCTTCAGCGCTTCGTGTGCCTGGGTGTCGCGCGTGTCGATGACGGCGTTGATCGCCGGGTTGACTCGGTGGATGGCCTCCACCGCCACCCGGAGCAGCTCCTCGGGCGTGACTTCCTTCCGACGTACCAGCTCCGCCAATCCCACTGCGTCAAAGCGGCTGTAGTCATCCAGGTTCATGAATCCCTCACAGGCGCCGGTGGACATGCGGCGGACCGGGCACGGGAAGCAGGATACCCATGAGTCCCGGGTAGTGCTCCAGGCGCCTCAGCCCACCGCCTGGGTGCGCTCCTCCCGTTGCGCATTCACCAGGGACGCGTAGGCGCCCTGGCGTTCCAGCAGCTCCTGGTGCCGACCCACCTCCACCACCTGGCCTGCCTCCATGACGAGGATGGTATCGGCGTTGCGCACCGTGCTGAGCCGGTGGGCGATGACGACGCGCGTGCACTTCAGGGACGCCAGCGCCTGCTGCACGTGCGCCTCGGTGGTGGCGTCCAGGGCGCTGGTGGCTTCATCCAACAAGAGGATGGCGGGCCTGCGCACCAGGGCGCGGGCCAGGGCCAGTCGCTGCCGCTGGCCGCCGGACATGGAGAGGCCCCGGTCCGTCAGCGGCGTGTCGTACTGCATGGGCATGGCCATGATGTCGTCGTGGATGTGGGCCAGCTTCGCGGCCTCCACGACACGGTCCATGTCCAGGTCCGGGTCGCTCAGGGTGATGTTCTCCCGCAGCGACGCGTTGAAGAACGAGGCATCCTGCAACACCACGCCCAACTGGCTGCGCACCGCGCGCAGGTCCAGCTCGCCCAGCTCCGCGCCGTCGTATCGGACGTGTCCGGAGGTGGGCAGGTAGAGCCCCAGCAGCAGGTGCGCCAGGGTGCTCTTGCCCGCGCCCGAGCGGCCGACGAGCGCCACCATCTGCCCCGGCTCCACGCTGACCGACACGCCCTGCACCACCCAGGCGGAGTGGGGGTTGTAGCGGAAGCGCACGTCCTCCAGGGTGACGGCGCCGCGCAACGTGGGCGCGCGCCCCTGGTGCGCCGCGTCGCGCTCGGGGGGCGTGTCCAGCACGTCGTTGATGCGCTCCAGGTAGGTGCTCAGGAACTGGAGCTGCCCGCCGGTGCCCAGCAGGTTGGACAGGGGCACCAGCAGCGCGGTGGCCAGCGCGTTGATGCTCAGCATCTGTCCCAGGGACACCGCGCCGTCCAGCACGCGCCACGCGCCCACGCACAGCAATACCAGCGGGGACACGCGGCGCAGCGTGCCCGTCAGCGCGTCCAGCCACGCGGAGAGGCGGCCTCGCTCCAGCTCCACGTTGAGCAGGTCCACGTAGAGGTTGGAGTAGCTGCCCACCATGCGGCCCTCCACGCCGAAGGCCTTGAGCGTCTGCATGCCGGACAGCATGGCCATCAGGTAGCTCTGGCTGCGCACGCCCATGTCCAGGCTGCGCGACAGCTGGCTGCGTTGTTTGGCCCGGGGCAGCGCGAACACCAGCACCTGCAACAGGCCCAGTCCCACCACCAGCAGCCCCAGCGACGCATCCGCCACCAGCAGCAGTCCCAGGTAGAGGAGCACCAGCGCACCGTCGAGCGCGCTGGACAGCAGGCCGGTGGAGAGCAGATCGCGGATGGCCTGCTGCGAGCCCAGCCGCGTGAGCAGGTCGCCCGCGGGCCGGAGCTGGAAGAACGGGTAGGCCAGGCTCACCAGGTGGTCCAGCAGCCCTTGCGTCATCTGCGAGTCCAGCCGGGTGCGCAGCTCCACCAGGAGCTGTCCGCGCACCACCGACGAGAGCAGCTCGAAGAGCAACACGCCCGCGAGCGCCGCGGACAACACGCCCATCAGGGAGTAGTCCTGCCGGGGCACCACGCGGTCCACCACCATGCCGGTGAGCATCGGCACCGCCAGCGTCAGCACCTGGAGCACGGCGGACAGCGCGAGCACCTTTGCCAGTGTGCCGGCCTGTCGCTTCACCAGCGGCACCAGGTAGCGGTACGGCCCGCGCCGCGATTGGCCCGGCTGGAAGTCCTCGGACGGCTCCATCAGCAGGGCCACGCCGGTGAAGCACTGGCTGAACTGCTCCATGGACACGCGGCGGCGGCCCTGGTCGGGGTCCACCACCTCGACCCAGCCGCGGCCCAGGCGTTCGAAGACGACGTAGTGCGTGAAGCGCCAGTGGAGGATGGTGGCCGGAGGCAGGAAGGGCAGCCGGTCCAGGTCCACGGAGATGGCGCGCACGCGCAGGCCCAGCTTCTGGGCCGCGGCCTTCAGCGACTTCGCGCTGGCGCCGTCGCGTCCGGGGCCCGTCAGCTCGCGCACCGCCTCCAGGCTCATTTCGCGGCCGTGGTAGGCCAGCACCATGGCCAGACAGGCGGCGCCGCAGTCCGTCATCGTCATCTGCCGCACTTCGGGCACGCGCTTGCGCAGGCCGAGTCGCCACCGGCGCTGGGGCTGCTGCGGAGCCTCGGCCGTCATGGCGACACGTTTCCTTCCGGGGCAATGAGCGCCGGCCACGCCAGGACACCGAGCGCCAGCGCGAGGCCAAAGATGAACAGGAGCGCGAACGTCCACCGCGTCCACCGGCCACCGATGCGCAGCAGGTCACCCTCGTCCTGCACGACGCGCTGGTAGTGCGCCAGGGCTTCCTTGCGGAAGATGGAGGGTCGGCCGTCGGTGGGTGGCTGCATCGCAGGGGACGTTAGCGCATGGGGGAGGGGACTGGCCTGGGACTGAGCCAGTCCCCCCAGGCTCGGTTCAGGACCGAGCCCTAACGCATTGTCATTAGAGGCAGTGATACGGCGGGCACGGCGTGCAGTAGTAGCTGCCGAACTGCTCGCAGGTGTCCGCGCCCGAGATGTTCTCCAGGACCTCGTCGCTCAACTCCAGCTCGGCGGCGGGGTTGGCGGGCAGGGACGCGCGCTCCTCCGACGACAGGCTGTTGAAGTACTCGGGGTCACGCCACGCACGGAGGATGTGTTCCTTCTTCTGGCTCATGACTTCTCCTGGACAGGAAAGGGGTTTGAATCAGAGACAGTGGTACGGCGGGCACGGCGTGCAGATGGCGCTGGACTGACCGGGCTTGCAGCCACAGCCGCCGGTGATGCTTTCCAGGACGTCGTCGCCCAGGTCCAGCTCGGCGGCGGGATTCGCGGGGAGCGCGGCGCGCTCCTCGGCGGTCAGGCTGTTGAAGTACTCGGGGTCACGCCACGCACGGAGGATGTGGTCCTTCTTCTGGCTCATGACTGCTCCTGGAATGGGCTGGGGAAACAACCTCCGCGGTGGCCAGCCCACCACCGTGGAAGAGGGGGATGATTCGAAGACGGCCTCGAATCAGAAGCAGTGCCGCGGCGGGCACGGCGTGCACTGGGGGCTGGACTGGCCGGGCAGGCAGAAGTCGCCGCCGGTGATGACCTCCAGGAGGTCGTCCCCCAACTCCAGCTCGGCGGCGGGGTTGGCGGGCAGGGATGCGCGCTCCTCCGACGACAGGCTGTTGAAGTACTCGGGGTCACGCCACGCGCGGAGGATGTGGTCCTTCTTCTGGCTCATGACTGCTCCTGGTCACGGCTGGAGGGACGGCCATCCGGGGTGCCCAGCCCTTCACCTCGGACGATTCGTGGAGGCGCGACCGTCAGCAGCGAGGGCAACCGCTCCGGCATGGCCAGCCGCGCCAGTCCGTAGGCGATGCCCGCCAGGCCCACCATCATGCCCGGCGTCTCCGTGCTGCCTTGCAGGCCGAAGAGGTAGCCGTGCTCGGAGATGCCGCGCAGGATGCCGCCCGCCACCGCGTTCGTGCGCTCCTGGAGCTTTGAGTCCCCCAGCGTGGCCGCCGCTTCCAACAGGAAGTCCGCGTTGCCCAGGTCGCCGTGACACAGACCGTGGTTGCGTCCGAAGCCCCGAGCCAGCGTGGAGTCCAGCGCGATGGCAATCTCCTCGCGCACCGCGGCGTCGTCCACGAAGGGGAGCCCGGACAGTCGTGCCAGTCCGATGCCGGGGGCGCCGGTACACCAGGCCCAGAGGAAGTGCTCCGCGCCTTCCGCCGCCGCCAGTTCCTTCGCGCCCACGCGCAGGTCGGGCCAGTTGCGCTCCTCGGGCGTGTAGAGCCCGCGCTCGAACTCCATGCCCGCCACCGCGGCGTCACGCAGGCGCGTATCGCCCGTCCGCGCGAACAGCCGCAGCAGCGCCAGGCTGATGCCGGCGGCTCCGTGCGCCATGCCTGCGAGGTAACGGTTTCCGGCGGCTTCGCAAATCCAGGCCGCGCCTCGGGCCTGGGGCGTGGACGTCTCCAGCAGCCGCTGGCCGCAGGCGTCCACCGTGGCCCACAACGTGTCCGACGGGCGGTGCTCACCGAGTACCAGCAGCGCCAGCAGGCAGCCCGCGGCGCCCGCGCCCACGTCCAACACCGTGTCCTTCTCCACCAGGGGCCGCAGCCGCCGTACGTATCCGGCGGCTTCGTCCAAGAGGGCGTCGTCCTTCCAAAGTACGCCCAGGTGCGTCAGCGCGTAGAGGATGCCGCCCCAGCCGTTGAGGATGCCCAACCCCACCACGCCGGCGGGCTCCTCCGCGAGGAGGCGCGCCTGGGTGCGCAGCGTGGCCCGCGCCAGCCGCGTGAAGCGCGCGTCTTGCGTGACGTCCCCCAGGTAGCCCAGCGCGAGCGCGATGCCAGCACGGCCCTGGAACACGTCCGGCCCTGGCGAACCGAGCCTCCATCCGCCGTCTCCCGCATCCAGGCCGAGCCAGTGCGCTTCGTCACGGCGCTCGAAGGCCAAGGGCAGCAGCCGTTCGCCCGCGCGTCGTGCTTCCGCGAGCAACGCGTCGCGGAGGCCCGGCTGGGTGTGCTCCCGGAAGGGATACGTCGGACGCGCCACCGTCTGCGAGCTCAGCAGCAGGACATCCAGCGAGCGCTCCAGTACCCAGCGCTGCCGCGTCTGGTCCTCCGGCGACAGGCCCTTCAGCCGGCGGCGCACGCGCGCCATGCCCGTCTCCTGGAAGAAGTCTGGCAGGTGCTGGCCCGAGCCCGCCTCCAGGTCCTTCGAGTCGGCGCGCGCGGTGAAGTACGGCAGGTCTCCCCGCTCCAACTGCTCCGTCTCCAGGGGCACGAGCGCCGCGAAGTCCGGGACAGGCACCACGGCGCGCCACAGGTGGTCGAAGAAGCGTTGGCGCTCGAGCCCATCCGTCAGCGTGTGCGGGTGGTAGCTCTCGAAGAGGAGCGCGCCATACACCGCCGTGTTGCGGAAGAGGATGCGCATGGGCATGTGCGCGAAGGCGGCCAGCGGCCCGTCCTCGGCGAGCAGCGCCTCGCGGTGCTCCAGCAGCAGGCTGTACATGCGGGTGAAGCCGTCGGCCAGCGCGTCGCGGTAGGCCAGGACGGGCGCGGTCTCGCCCTCCAGGCGCGGCAGGTTGTTGGACCCGGGTAGCTCCACCGGACGCCGCTCGAAGCGCATCCGGTCCGTTCCTCGCTCCGCCGTCATCAAGTAGGCCTGCGGCGTGAGCTGACCTGCACGAGCGCCCAGTCCGCTCAGGTCCACCCCGGCCTTCTTGCGCGTGCCCCAGAACTGCTGCGGCAGCAGTCCGCTGCGTAGCACCGACACCGGCGGCGCCTCTACCGCGTGCTCGGAGTCTCGAAGCGTGCGCGTGCCTGACAGCGGGTGGAAGAGCGTCTCCACGTCCACCAGCACCGGGTGCTCACCGGCGGCGATGAGGTTCTCGAAGTGCAGGTCCGTGCCGTCCAGCGCGTGCATCAGCGCGACGTAGGCACCCTGGCGTTCGTAGAAGCGCCGGACCTCCTCCGTCGACGCGCACGGCGCGGGGGCCACGTACTCCATCCACCCGTACTCGCCCCGGTCCAGCGCCTCCGCGCCCTTCATGACGGGCGTGGCGCCGCGCGCGTTGAGCCACGTGAGGAGCTGCTGGAGCCCGGCCTCTGCTCCCAGCGAGCGCGGCTTGTAGACGATCCGCAGCCCGGACTCGAAGCGGAGGATGAAGACGCCCTGACCGCCCCGGTGCGGGTCGGAGAAGCCGCCACGTGCCTCCACCAGTGCGCCGGGAGACTGGCCCGCGTTGAACCGCTGCCAGAGCAGGGGCGCGTCGCGTGTCAGCCGCTTCATCAGTCCCAGGCAGTTGGACTCCCACTCCGCGATGCGCAGGACGATGCAGCGGGCCAGCACGGGGTAGCGCTCCAGGATGTCCAGGGCGAACCGCGGCTGGCGCAGCCGCTTCGTGAAGTCCTGGAAGCGCGCCTCCGGTGTGTCTCCCGCGAGCAGTCCCTCCAACTGGGCGGCATGGAGCTCCACCACCATGGCGCGGCCCAACGCTGGTGCCAGCACTTGGGGCAGGTGGCCCAGCATCGTGGAGACGACGACGCTCGGCTCCAGGTCGAGCCCAGGCGCGGCGTGCTTCAGGGGCTTCAGCGCGGCGGTGAGCTGCGTCACGGCGCGCGACACCAGCGGCTCCACCAGGGGCAGGAAGGCCGAGCGGTCCGGGCCCTCCGTGCGCTCGGGCCAGATGACGGGCGCGTGCGAGGGCTCCGCGTAGGCTCGCTCCAGCACCTGCACCCAGCCGGGGACTTCAGCAGGCGTGGTCCAGGGTGCCTCGGCGGGCACCTCCAGCAGCATGAGCAGCTCCGTCTCTGTCAGCCCAGAGGATTGCAATCTGCGCTGCCACCAGTCCGCCTGTCCGAAGGGCTCCTGCTGACGCCACGCATCCAATCGCTTGCGCGCCGCGGCGGATGCATCGGGTTGCGTCGTACTGGCTTTGAGAGTGAATGCGGCTCGCTCGGCGAGTGTGGTGGCCCGTGCCCAGCGTGCGAACCGCGACGGAGCGTTGGCTCCCGGCGTCGCCTCGTCCTGCCTCTGCGTGATTTCCACGCGTCCTCTCGTTTCCTGGGCAAAGCCCGGTGAGCTGGCTTCGTTGGAGTATCAGGGAGACGACTGTGATACAGGTAAGGCATTTCGTCTTTGCATGTCAATGCTGAGCGCCCGTGTCCGCATGGCATGCAATACATGCGGGAAGGTGGGAGTGATTTGTACGACGCACTCATCATCGGCAGTGGCGCGGGCGGCGGGCCGCTGGCGTTGAAGTTTTCCCAGGCAGGGCTTCGCGTGCTGGTGTTGGAGCGAGGCCCGCGGCACTCGCCGCGGGAATACGCGCACGATGCGACGGGGTTGGGGCCGCAGGACCTCATCCCCCGCGTCGAAGACGACCCACATACCGTGGTGACACGGAAGACGTCCGTGCCGCTGCGCACCGCGCTGGGCTGGACGGCCAGCTGCGTGGGCGGCGGCACCGTGCACATGGGTGGATATTTCTATCGCTTCCATCCGGATGACCTGCGCATGCGCAGCCGTTTCGGTGACTACGAGGAACTGGCGGACTGGCCTTATGACTACGCCGCGCTGGAGCCCTGGTATGCCGTGGCGGAGCAAGAGGTGGGCGTCTCCGGGCTCGCGGGTGTGAATCCTTTCGAGGGACCTCGCTCGACACCGTTTCCGCTGCCTCCGCTGGATGCGCATCCCCTGGCCGCCGCGTTGGAGGAGGCCTGCGCGCGGCGGGGGCTGCATGCCTTTCCAACGCCGCGCTCCATCAACTCGCGGCCCTATCAGGGGCGCCCCGCGTGCGCTTATTGCCTGGAGTGTTCCGGCCTGGGATGTCCGGTGGGCGCGCGAGGAAGCTCGCAGGCCGCGCTGCTGCCTCGCGCCGAGGCCACGGGCCACTGTGAGGTCCGCGCGCGGTGTCATGTCCGCGAAGTCACGGTGGGGCCGGATGGCCGCGCCACCGGGTGCGTGTACCTGGACGTGGAGGGGCAGGAGCACCGCGTGACGGCCCGCGTGGTGTGCGTGTGCTGTTCGTCCGTGGAGTCCGCGCGGCTCTTGTTGCTGTCGCGCTCGCCGCGCTTTCCCAACGGGTTGGCGAATGGCAGCGGGCGGGTGGGGCGGCACCTCCAGTTCCACGCCGTCACCATGGCGCAGGCGCGCCTGCCGCGAGACCGCCTCCCCGGTGCGCTGCTGGAGAATCCGCACCCGTTCATCGGCCGCTCGGTGATGGACCACTACTTCCTGCCCGACGGCGTGTCGGACCTGCCCAAGGGTGGCATCCTCCGCTTCGGACGCGGGCCGCCCGTGCCCGAGTCCCGGGACGGGGCGAAGGCGTCGGACGTGCTCTTCTGCGAGGTGTTCCACGACTTCCTCCCGAACGCCGGAACCTTCGTGGAGCTGGACCCGGAGGTGAAGGACCGGTGGGGGCTTCCGGTGGCGCGCATCCACCTGGACCGGCCACGGCACCACGTCCGCGCGGGGCAGTGGCTGCTGGCGCGCACCTTCGAGTTGTTCCGCGACTTGGGCGCCGAGGAGTGTGTCCCCCTCATCGTGGGCGGCACCTCGTCGTACCTGGTCCAGGGGACGTGCCGCGCCGGAGACGACCCGGAGACGTCGGTGCTGGACGGCCACTGTCAGACGCACGAGGTGGACAACCTGTTCGTGGTGGACGGCAGTTTCATGCCCACCTCCGGCGGGGCGGCCCCCACGTTGACCATCCTGGCCAACAGCTTCCGGAGCGCGGACCACATCGTCCGCCGCTTCCAGGCGGGGGACTTCGCCTGAGCCGGGGCAGGGGGAGGCCGCCTGCCACGCGACGGTGCGCGCTCATGGCCGTTGCGCGACGCATCCTCGGGGCGTAGGGAAACAACGCCCCATGTCCGCCACCGCCCAACTGCTCGAAACCGTCCGGAAGGAAGCCAAGCCGGGAATCTGGTCCAACGGCGTGAACCTCGCCCGCTCCGGAGCCGTGGTGCTCCAGTCCCAGAAAGGGGGCGAGCTGGAGCTGAGGGTGCGCGCCAAGGGGCGCCCGGTCGCTCTCACGGTCGTCCTGTACCCGAACGACGACGCCTGGGAGTGTGACTGCCCCAGTCAGGTGGACCCCTGCGAGCACGTGGTGGCGGCGGCCATCTCCATCCAGCAGGCGGAGAAGCAGGACACGCCCATGGAGACGGCGGCCACCCGCTGGGCCCGCGTCGTCTACCACTTCACCCGCATGGACGGCGGCCTGGAGCTTCGCCGCTCCATTGTCCAGGTGGACAGCACGGAGACGCCGCTGGAGGGCAGCCTGACGTCGCTGATGGCCCGGCCCGCGGAGGCCGCGAAGCTCCAGGTGGAGAACGCGGACCTGCTGGCCGACCGCATCCTGGAGCAGCGGCGCACGCGCGGCACCCTGGCACCGGAGACGCTGGAGGCGGTGCTCAAGGTGCTGGAGTCGGCGCGCAACGTGCTGCTCGACGGGCGCCCGGTGGCGGTGTCCGACGAGCAGGTGCTGCCGCGCGCGGTGGTGGAGGACCGCAGCGGCCAGATTGTGGTGACGGTGACCAAGGACCCGCGCATCCAGGAGGTGGTCAGCCCCGGGGTGGCGCTCGCGAGTGACACGCTGGTCCGCCTGGGCGAGACGTCCATGTCCGGCCCGTGGCTGCAGAACCTGCCCATCGTCCGCACGTACTCGGCGGACCATCTGGGAGACCTGACCTCGAAGATCATGCCCGAGCTGGGGCGCCGCCTGCCGGTGGAGGTCCGCAGCAAGCGGCTGCCGCGCCTGGACCGCGAGCTGAAGCCGCGCATCCTGCTGGAGCTGAACCAGCTCGACGCCGGCCTGTCCGTGCTGCCCACGCTCGTCTACGGCGCGCCGCCGGTGGTGCGCATCGACAACGGGCGCATGGTGTACCTGCGCGGCGCTGTGCCGCTGCGCGACGAGTCCGCCGAGCAGCGCCTCATCCACCAGCTGCGCGACGAGCTGAACCTGGTGCCCGGCCGCCGGCTGACGGTGCAGGGCTCGGAGATGGTGCGCTGGGCGGACAAGCTGCGGCGTTGGCGAGGCGACCTCGCCGGTGACGCGGCGGGTCTGGTGAGTCCCGACGTCAAGCTGCGCCCGTCGCTCCACCTGGAGTCCAGCGTCACGGGGCAGGGCGTCCCCGACGTGCGCTTCCAGCTCTCCTTCCAGGTGGAGGGGGCCAAGGGCGAGGTCAAGGCCGTGGACGCCGCCGCCGTCATCCGGGCGTGGACGGAGGGGCTGGGGCTGGTGCCGCTGGACGGTGGTGGCTGGGCGCCGCTGCCCCGGGCCTGGCTGGACAAGCACGGTCAGCGCGTGGCGGACCTGCTCAACGCGAGGCAGGAGGATGGGAAGGTCTCCAACCACGCGTTGCCGGAGCTCACCGCGCTGTGCGAGACGCTGGAGCAGCCTCCTCCGCCGGGCCTGGACCGGCTGGCGCCGCTCATCTCCGGCTTCGAGAAGCTGCCCCCGCCCGAGCTGCCCGCGGAGCTCAACGCCACGCTGCGCCAGTACCAGCTCCAAGGCGTCAGTTGGCTGGGCTTCCTGCGCGGCGCGGGGCTGGGCGGCATCCTGGCGGATGACATGGGTCTGGGTAAGACGCTCCAGACGATTTGCGCCCTGGGGCCCGGGTCGCTCGTGGTGTGCCCCACCAGCGTGCTGCCCAACTGGGCCGCGGAGCTGAAGCGCTTCCGCCCGTCGCTCAAGGTGTGCGTGTACCACGGGCCCGGCCGCGCGCTGGAGCCGTCCGCCGACGTGACGCTCACCACCTACGCCATCATGCGCCTGGACGCGGCGGTGCTCGGCGCGAAGACGTGGGACTCGCTGGTGCTGGACGAGGCGCAGGCCATCAAGAATCCGGACAGCCAGGTGGCGCGCGCGGCCTTCGGGCTCAAGGCGAACTTCCGGCTCGCGCTCAGCGGCACGCCGCTGGAGAACCGGCTGGAGGAGCTGTGGAGCCTCATGCACTTCACCAACCCGGGCCTGCTCGGGGGGCGCAAGCACTTCGAGGACAAGATTGCCCGGCCCATCTCCGAGGGCCGGCAGGACGCGGCCGAGGGGCTGCGGCGCCGCATCCGTCCCTTCGTGCTCCGGCGCCTGAAGCGGGATGTCGCGCCCGAGCTGCCGCCGCGCATCGAGTCCGTCATGCACGTGCAGATGGATGAGCGTGAGCGCTCCGTCTACGACGCGGTGATGGCGGCCACGCGCAAGGAAGTGGTGGCCCTGCTGAACGAGGGCGGCAGCGTGCTGAAGGCGTTGGAGGCCCTGCTGCGGCTGCGTCAGGCCGCGTGTCACACCGCGCTCGTTCCGGGCCAGCGGGCCAACACGTCGTCCAAGGTGGAGACGCTGGTGGACGCGCTGGAGACGGCCGTCTCCGAAGGCCACAAGGCGCTCGTCTTCTCGCAGTGGACGTCGCTGCTGGACCTCATCGAGCCGCGCCTGAAGGCGGCGGGCATCGGCTTCGGCCGGCTGGACGGCACCACGGCCAACCGCGGCGAAGTCACCGAGCGCTTCCAGTCCACGGAAGGTGAGCCGGTGCTGCTCATGTCCCTCAAGGCGGGCGGCACGGGCCTCAACCTCACGGCGGCGGACCACGTCTTCCTGGTGGACCCGTGGTGGAACCCGGCGGCGGAGGCGCAGGCCGCGGACCGCGCCCACCGCATTGGCCAGGAACGCACGGTGATGGTGTACCGACTGGTGTCCCAGGGCACCGTGGAGGAGCGCATCCTGGGGCTCCAGGAGAAGAAGCGGGCCATCTTCGAGGCGGCCCTGAGCGAGGCCGCCGCCGCGACGGCCATCACCCGTGAGGATTTGCTCGAACTCTTCTCATGACGCGCGCAGTCCTTCTCTTCGCAGTGGGGTTCCTCACGATGCTTCCCGAATCCGCCGACGCCCGGCCCCAGGCCGCCGCCACGCTGCACGCGCTCATCCAGCAGGAGTGGCAGTACCAGCTGGAGCACAGCCCGACGTACGCGTCCGTGCAGGGCGACCGGCGCTGGAACGACCGCTGGGATGACCTGAGCCTCAAGTCCATCGAGGCGGACCACCAGCACAACCTCCAGGTGCTCGCGAAGCTGAAGAAGGTGGACCGAAAGGCGCTCTCCGCCGCGGACCAGCTCAACTACGACCTGTTCCGCCGCGACTACGAGACGTGGGTGGAGGAGCACCGCTTCAAGACGTACCTGATGCCGGTGAACCACATGGGCGGCATCCCGGAGGGCATCAAACAGCCGCCGGGCGTGCAGACGGCCTACCAGCTCGCGGACAACCTGCGCTTCGAGACGGTGAAGGACTACGAGGACTGGGTGGCCCGGCTCCAGGGCTTCGGCACCTACGTGGACCAGGTGCTGGCGCTGCTGCGCGAGGGACTGCGCGAGAAGCGCATCCATCCCCAGGTCGTCCTCCAGCGGATTCCGCCGCAGGTGGCGAAGCAGCTCGTGGCGGACCCGGCGGACAGCGGCTTCTTCGCGCCGTTCCGCCGCTTCCCCAAGGGCATTGCCTCCGTGGAGCAGCAACGCCTGTCCGCGGCGGGCCGCGCGGCGATTGCGCAGGGCGTGCTCCCCGCGCTGAAGCGCTTCCACCAGTTCCTCACCGAGGAGTACGTCCCGAAGGGCACGGAGGTGGTGGGCATCTGGCAGCTGCCCGAAGGCGCGGAGCTGTATGACTTCCTCGCGCGCAAGTTCACCACCACGGGTCTGGGCGCGGAGGAGATTCACGCGCTCGGCCTGGCCGAGGTCCAGCGCCTGCGCGCGGAGATGGAGGCGGTGAAGGTCCAGACGGGCTTCAAGGGCACGCTGGCGGAGTTCTTCCGCTTCCTGCGGACGGATGCGCGCTTCTATGCGCGGGACGGGGACGAGCTGCTGATGCGCTACCGGGCCTTGTCCAAGCGCATCGACCCGTTGCTGGTGCGGCTGTTCAAGACGCTGCCCCGGCAGCCCTATGGCGTGGAGCCGACGCCGGAGGCCATGGCTCCGGACGCGACCACCGGCTTCTATTACCCAGGGGCGTCGGATGGCTCGCGGCCGGGCACGTACCTGGTGAACCTGTACCGGCCGGAGACGCGCCCCCTGTGGGAGATGGTGCCGCTCACGCTGCACGAAGCCGTGCCCGGTCACCACCTTCAGACGGCCCTGGCCGCCGAGCAACCCGGCCTGCCCGAGTTCCGCCGCTACGGCTACTACGTGGCCTATGGCGAAGGCTGGGCGCTCTACTGCGAGACGCTGGGCGACGAGCTGGGCCTGTACTCCAGCCCCTACGAGAAGTTCGGCCAGCTGGCCTACGACATGTGGCGCGCGGTGCGGCTCGTCGTCGACACCGGCATGCACGTGAAGAAGTGGACGCGGCAGCAGGCGCTCGACTTCTTCATGGAGAACTCACCGCGCCAGGAGCTGGACACCACCAACGAGATTGACCGCTACATCGCCTGGCCGGGGCAGGCGCTGGCGTACAAGGTGGGGCAGCTCAAGATTCGCGAGCTGCGCACGCGCGCGGAGCAGGCTTTGGGCCCGAGCTTCGACGTGCGCGAGTTCCACGACGTCGTGCTGCTCGACGGCGCCCTGCCGTTGGACATCCTGGAGGCGCGGGTGCAGGCGTGGGTGGCGGCGCGGCAGCATGAGGCCGCCGCGCCGAAGCCTCAGCGCGCGCCCTGAGGCGCGCGCGGCGTCACGGCGCGGGCGCGGGAGGCGCCAGTCGGCCGTACTTCTTCATCACCTGGATGAGCCGTTCCTGGGGCAGGCCGTAGACGCGGCTGCTCTCCGCGCCCGTCATCGTGTCGGACGCCAGCATCGAGTTGAGGATGGCCTCCTGCGTGGCCTGGATGGTGGCCTCGAAGAGCGGCGTCATCCGCTCGTTGTCGAGCGACGAGACGCTGGCCACGTCCGTGCCCGTGGGGGGCTTCAGCCGCTGCGTGGAGAAGGCCAGGAAGATGTCGCCAGAGGAGTTCCCCCCCAGGCCGCCCATCTTCCCGATGCCCAGCGGCACGCGCTTCGCCAGACGCTCCAGTTGATGCGGCAGCAGCGGCGCGTCCGTCGCCACCACCACGATGATGGAGCCGGCGCCCTCGGGCGTGCGGGGCTGGGTGTCGCCACGCGACGTCGCGCAGGCCGGCATCTTCTCGAACATGCTGTGGCTCGGCTTCTTGGGCCCGGTGTAGCAGGGGCGCAGGTCGTTGAGCTCCTCGCCCACGGGCACGCCCTCCACGGTGAAGAGGTGCCGCGCGCCGTAGTTGCACTGCAACAGCACGCCCACGGTGTAGCCGCCCTCCGACGCGGGCAGCTTGCGTGACGCCGTGCCGATGCCGGCCTTGAAGCTGTGGCACACCATCCCCGTGCCACCGCCCACCGAGCCCTCCGCGACCGGGCCTCCCTTGGCGCTGTCGAGCGCGCGGTGGGCGTGCGTGGCCTTCACGTGGAAGCCATAGATGTCATTCAGCAGGCCATCCCACGTCTCCGCGACGACGGGCAGGCCCAGCTCCCACTCCAATCCGCGCTTCATCGCCCACGAGATGACGGAGTCGCGGACGGTGCCCACGTCGTTGGTGTTGGTGAGCATGACGGGGCCGGCGAGCTGGCCGGACTCGGTGAGCCAGTGGGAGCCCGTCATTTCACCGTTGCCGTTGAGGGCGTAGATGGCTGCGAAGACGTCCTCGGACACGCCGTCCTTGCCGCGAGGCAGCACGGCGGTGACGCCGGTGCGCACCGCGCCCTTTCCCCGCGGGCCGCGGGTGTCGCCCGAAATCAACGTCGTATGGCCCACCTCCACGCCGGACACGTCGGTGATGGCGTTGTTCGGGCCCGACTGTCCGCCAAAGGTGATGCCCAGGTCGCGGGCGCGGGGCCTCGCCTGGGTGGACTGCGCTTCCGCTGGAAGGGACCACAGCAACAGACAGGACACGATTCCCAGTCGCAAAGGGAGACGGAACGGGTTCATGGCGTGGCGTCATATCGCGACCGCGTCAGGCCCCCAACTGGAGGTCCCGTCTGGCCATGTCCGTTGTCTCCCTGCCAGTATCTCTCTGAGTCCCCTCGCCGTCGGGAGGCCGCCGGGCCGCACATGGCTGAACACGAAGACCTCGATGCGCTGTGGCGCAAGGCGCGGCCGGATGACCTCGCCTCGCTGCGGCGGCTGGATGCCGCACTGGTTCGTTCCGGCTACCAGGTGGAAGGAAAGACGGTGCGCGAGTGGATTGCCGCGCTCGCCGGAGACCGCATCCGCTGGTTCGACGGCAGGGATGCACATGACCGCGTGTGCCAGGCGGGGCTCGCGGCGGTGCCCGCGCTCATAGAGGCCCTGGCGCGAGCGGACCAGGAGGCTTCCTGGCAAGCCACGCGCAACATGCTCGGGCAGTGCGTCGCGGCGCTGGGCACCATCGACCCGCTTCCCACCTGTGCGATTCCGGCGCTCCTCGACGTGCTCCGTCAGCCCGTGGCGCGGGTCCGGCGAATGGCGTTGGCGGTGCTGACGCGCATGCGCCCACGCGCCACCCCCATGGCCCTGCGCGCCGTCCTGTCGTGTCTCAAGGAGCGGGGCGACACACCGACGCGGTTGCACGCGGCGCAGGTGCTGGCGGCGATGCAGGACCCGTTGCCGGAGAAGGTCCGCGTCGTCGCGCTATCGCTGCTCGAAGATGCCCACCGCGCGGTGCGCCGGGAGGGGCTCCATGTCCTCGCTCGCTTTCCGCGCGACGAAGAGGTCCTCACCGCGCTGGAGGAGCAGGCCATTCTGGACGATGAGAATCGGAACGAGGCCCTGCGCGTGCTGTCGCTGCTGGCGCCGGCCCGAGCGATTCCAAGGCTGCTCGAAGTGGCGAGCAGCGCGAGGTCGCGCCGGCAAGAAGACGGGCCGCCTCCGCCTTCCTGGCGGGGCCCGCTCGGTGAGACCCGACGGCTCGAAGATGGGAAGCGAGCCCTCTTGTTCATCGCCCGGCTGGGCGTCCGGGGCGCGGAGGCGCTGGCGTCGCTCGACGCGCTCCGGGCCGTCGAGGTCCTGGCACCCTATGTGGACGCCGTCATGGACGACATCACGCGCGCGGTGCTGCGAAATCGAGCGCCGCCCTTGAGGACGGAGCGTTTCCAGGAGCCGCTCTGCGCCGCGCTCTTGACGGACGTGGCGTGGCCCGTCGAGCGCACCGAGGAGCCGTCCCTGGCGCTGCGCCCGTGGCTCGAGTCCCTGGCCGCCTTCGGCACGGAGGTGGAGGTGCGCGTGGCGCTCGCCGCCGCGAGGCATGTGCTGTGGCTGTGGGAGTCCCAGGACCCGAACAACGACTGGTCGCGCCGCGCCGTCATGGCCATGGACCGCTGGCTCTGTGAGCCCTCGGAGGCGCACGCGGCGCAGGTGGCCGCGGTGGGAAACTTCACCCCCAGCCAGTTCTGCGCGCCGGATGCCTTCTCCGCCGCCTGGTCGGTGAACTACGCCTGCGGGTGTGTCCCCCGGCCGTCCGCGCCCGACGCCCCGCGCCGGCCTGAAGAGGACCCCCTGGGCGCGTGCGTCCATGCCGCGTGCCGGGCGCTGAGCCGCCGGTCAGTCATCACCTTCGCGCTGGGCGCCAGCGAGGAGTCTCCAGAGCCACTCAGCCCGCGTGAGTCGGCACGACAGGTCCATCGTGCCATCGTGGACGAGGTGCTGCCCTGGGCCTGTGGTGCCTGGGACCCCGTGAAGGACACGCCACGGCTGCGCGATGCGCTGCGCGCGGACGGCTGGCGCATCCCCGGCGCGCCCTGACTTCGCGCGTCCGGCTGTCCGCGGGTGTGCAGTGGCCGTGAGACCGCCGGGCCGGGAAGTGTGCACGCGTCAGACGCTGACGTACGTGAATGCCCCCCGAGCGCGCGTGCGGTCCGCGGGGGCAGGTGACAACCCGCTGGCCGCAGGCCTGAGGTCCGGCCCCGTGACTCATGGGGGCGTCCATGGCGTGGAGGGCAGGGGGCGGAGTCCAGCGGTGGTGGGCCGCCCTGCTGTGGGGGACGTGTGTCCTGCTGGCGGGCGTCGTCCGCGCGGACGGGTGGCACGTGGAATACGACGCGCCGGTCCCGCTCTTCCTGGACCGCAGCTACATCCTCGACTCCCCCAACCGCATCCGCCGTCTGGGGGCGCCGAACTCCCCGGAGAAGCTCATCTTCGAGGCGCAGGTGGCGCCCAACCTCTTTCTGCCACAGCTCCATCACGGAGACTTCACGCGGCCCGGCGGTGAGTATTTCCTGTCGCTCATCATCACCCCGGCGGTGCAGCTGCGCATCGTGGACACGGCGAGCGACCCCGCCATCCCGCCGTCCTTCATCGCGAAGGCGACGTTCCAGGTGGCGCACCTGCGACCGCTGGCGAAGCCTCGGGCGGAGGGCGCGGCGGTGCGGGGATTGGCGCTCGCGCTCAACGTCATCGTGGCGCACTACTCGAATGGGGAGTCCGGGTGCTTCTACAGCAACCAGACGCGCGGCGAATCCGGGTGCACGCCGTCGGAAGGGCAGCTGCCGCTGAACGAGGTTTCCGGCAGCTTCACGACGAACTTCTTCCGCATGGAGTTCCACAGCCGGTTGGCTTTCGACGTGGAGCCGGACCTGCGCAACGCGTGGTTGGTGGGCGGGTTCGCCGCCTTCGAGCTGAACACCTCCATTGGCCCTGGCCGCATCACCCGCTCCCAGCGTGCCGTCTACGGTGACGGACACTGGGCGGCCGGCGTCATGGGCCAGCGCACGTGGAGCAACCACCGCTTCCCGTTGGAAGTGTCCGTGTCGCAGCCCTTCGGGGAGACGCCCTCGCAGCGGGCCACGTGGAAGGCTGAGTTCGGCGTCTACCCTCGGTGGGGCGCGGGTTTCGGCGTCTTCGCGCGGTACGTGAAGGGACAGGACTACTACAACATCCTGTTCCTGGAGCCCGTGGCGCTGTGGCAGTTCGGGCTCGCCTTTGAGCTCAACCCCGGCGCGCGACTGCGGGCGGCCGAGGAAGGTCGGCCGCCCGGGTTTCCTTGAGCCGCTTCAGGGCAGGCGCGCGTCGAGCCACGTCAGGTGCGCGTCGACCGTCTCCGCCACCACCTGCGCCTGGTCCGACGCGCTGGGGTCCGTGTAGGGATTGCCAATCTCCTTGTGCTGCCACTTCACCCACGTCTGCTTGTACCAACCCCAGTCGAGGTTCGTGCCCGTCGAAGGCGGGGTGCTGCCCGCGTAGCCGGAGAAGGCGCGGATGCCCGTGGCGGGAGCGACCTCCTGGCCGCCCACCACGTGGAAGATGTGGAGCCTGTCGCGGCGGGGGAACTGGGCCGTCAGGTTCGTGGCCCACGCGCCATAGAAGGTGCCCCAGGGCCGCACGGGGTTGTTGATCTTGCTGTCGAAGGTCCCCAGCTCTCCCTGGCTGTTGCGGCACACGCCGTCGAACGACGACACGTAGATGTCGATGCCGTCGAGCGCCGTGTTCGCGCGGAGCGCTTGCGCCATGCGCATCATCAAGCATCCACCGCGCGAGCTGCCCGCCAGGTAGATGGCGCGCGTCTCCGGACGGACCTGCGCCTGGAGCCAGTTCGAGAAGCCATTCACGATGCGCTGCTTCGTGTCGCTGTCGAACAGGTGGTCGAAGTTGGCGTCGTTGACGACGGACAGGTACGTCTTCCCGCTGGGAAACCAACCCAGGGCGCGCAGCTTCATGGCCAGCGAACGGCCGTCCAGGCTCACGTTGGGACAGGAGACGCTGTCACAGGACGCATCCCAGTTGGAGGCCTGCCCGGTGACGCCGCTGGAGTGGCCGCTGCTCGAAATCTTCTGGCCCGCAGACATGATGACCAGTGCTTCTCGCATGGCAGGCGCGTCCACCTCCGCGATGCGGATGTTGTGGAGCGCGACGTCAAAAGCGCCCGCCGCGCGGAAGTGCTCGAACCCCGCCGCTGCTTGATAGGCTCCCGAGCCGTTCCTGTAGACGACACGGCGGGACACCACCGTCTGGCTGCTGCCGCTGGGATACGTCAGCGCCTGGGCATGGGTGTCCAGCGCGCCGTCGGACTCGGACGCGGACGGGGCCGGCTCCATGGGGCCGCCGCAGCCCGCGAGGGCGCCTGTGAGCAGCAGGGCCAGGTTCAACCTGGAGAAGACACGACGAGCGACGCGTTCGGTGCGGACCATGGTGTGCTCCGAGGGCGGAGGGAGGTGCATCGGCACGCCCTGGGCACGCCCCCCTGGGCCCAGGGCGAAGTCGAAGTGCTCAGGGCACGCTCACGGTGGCTCGGGCCAGGGCGAGCCAGGAGTTTCGCCGGCCCGGGTCCTCCAGCGGCGCGGTGTCGTACCGCTGGGCGTACCCGGCGGCGCCGAGGCCGAAGAAGGACGTCACCCACCAGCGGACCGCGAGGGCGCCGCCCGTCGTACCGCCGGGCTGGATGTCGGAGGCACCCCGGCCCAGCCACAGCCGCTCCACGCGCGCGCCGAGCTCGACGGCGCCCGTGGGCACCTGCCCGGCGTTGACGGCGTCCATGCCGGTGGGGTCGTTCGGCGCCACGGGCCAGCGAGCGCCGTCGCCCCGGGGGCGTCCCACCACCACCCAGGACACCTCCAGCGAGGCACCCTGGCTCTCCATCCGCGGCAGTCCTTCGCGCGGGGTGTTGGGATTGCCATCGGTATCGCGAGAGCGCCGCTCCCAGGCCGCGGCGCCTTCCGCCAGCACCCGCACGGGCCCAACGTCCAGCCGCGCGTGCGCCTCCACCACCGAGCGAGGCCCTGACACCGGCGGGGGCCGGTAGAAGACGAAGTTCTGGGGGCCGATGCCACCGATGCCGGCCCGGTCGTAGGCGTTCTCCACATGGACACCCGCGCCAGCGCGGAAGCCCCAGAAGGCATCCACGTTGCCCCGGGCGCGGCCCCAGCGTCCGTCCACGCGGGCGTCCAGGGCGGGCAGGCTGTTGTCATTGCCCAGCGGACTGCGCGAGCCATTGCCCACGCGCACCCAGGCCTCCACGGGCAGCGCCTTGGGCGCCCACCAGGCCTCGATGCCCAGGTCGCGGCGCGGCCAGAACGTCTGCGCCAGCAGGGACAGCTCGGGAATGGCCCGAGTCTCCAGGTTCTCGTCGCGCGCGCTGATGAACAACGGCGTCTTCGACATGCCCATGGACAGGCGCAGCGACTCCCCCAGGGTGGCGGCCACGAAGGCGTCGACGAGCGCGGGCTTCTCCTGCGCCCACTCCGCCACGCCGGAGGCCATCAGCCAGGGCACGGGGTAGGCCCGGGCGCCCACGCGGAGGCGGGCCAGCGTGACGCCGTCGAAGCCCTCCACCTCGGAGACGTGCTGACGCCAGTCGATTTCACCCACCAGGACGGGCTGGAGCCAGTCCGGGGCCGCCAGCGCGGGCGTGCTCGCCAGCGTGGCCACTGCGATGAGGACATGGCGCATTCAGTCCACCGGGACAATCTGGAGGAAGTGCGTGGTGCCGTTGGACTCGTCCCTGTCGTGGTCGGCGAGGAAGAGGCGGCGGTTGGCGGCGTCGTAGGCGATGCCGCGCACGTTCTGGAAGCCACTGGCGATGACCCGCTGCGCGCCGGTGCTGGGATTGATGCTGACCACGGTGCCCTGACGGGTGCCCGTGAGCAGCGCGCCGCCCGGCCCGAGCGACAGCAGGTCCGGCTCGGTGAGGGTGGCGATGGTGGTCAGCTCCGAGGGACGCGCCAGCGGCGAGCGGTACACCTTCCCGGCAATCTGGTCCGCGATGTAGAGCGAGTCACCCACGGCCAGCACGCCCACGGGCTTCTCCAGCGCGCCCACCACCTCCTGCTCGGTGCCGTCCAGGTTGAGCAGGGCGATGGCGCCCACATTCACGTTGCTGTTGCGGACGAAGTAGGAGTTGAAGAGCCGCCCGTCCTCCGTCACCGTCAGGCCGATGCGGCGGCGGTTGGTGGGCAGTCCCGGCACTGTGCCGGTGGTGCCGTCCGGCCGCGCGAAGAGCACCGCGCCCGCCGTCCCGAAGCCGAAGCGCACCGTCACCAGCGTGCCGTCCGGCATCCGCACCACCTCACCCAGGTTGGTGCTGTTGGGCGGCGCGTCCGGCAGCGCGACGGCCAGGGACACGCCTTCACCGTCCCGGTATTTGAGGATGCGGTGGTTCTGGTCGTCGGCGATGTAGAGCGTTTCGTTCTCGGCGTCCCAGAACATCCCGTTGGGGTCGCCGTCCAGTGGGATGGCCTTGGGGCCCCGGTCCACGGGCGCATCATCCCCCGGACGGTCGGAGGGGGAGTCAGAGCAGCCCACGAGGGTGAGCAGGGCAAGAAGGGGCAACAGGGGAGCGCGCATGTCCGGGCTTCTAACTCACGGGACGGTGAATGTTGGCTGATTTCCCAGTCTAGAAAGCCTCGCCCACGTTCAAGTAGAAGCTCGGTTCGCTTCCGTAGGCGATATCGAGCCGGATATTGACGGGAACGTTTGACATGGGTGCGAAGCGCAGCCCTCCGCCAGCCGCGGGTTTGATGTCACGCAGGTCGAAGTCGCGTGGGCTGCGTGCCACCGTCGCCGCGGAGACGAAGGCCACGCCGCCCAGTCGCCAGAAGAGGGGCGCGCGGTACTCGACCTGCGCGCCCAGGTGCTGGCGCTCGCGGAAGCGCCCCTCCAGGTAGCCTCGGCTCAACTCCATCCCACCCAACCTTCCCGTGTCATAGAAGGGCGGTTCACCGTCGCGCAGGTCGACGAGTCCCTGCATCGCGAGAACGTGCCGCTGTCCCCATGGAAGTGTGAGGTAGCGCCGGACATCCAGCCGCAGCACATCGAAGACGTAGTCGGAGCTCCACGCGTCCCGCGCCCGGCGCAGGTTGAGCCGCGCCACCAGACCTGTCAGCGGATTGAGCGTGTTGTCCCGTGAGTCATAAAGGGCGGTGAGTCCGAATTGAACCGTCGAACCGCCCTCGGCGCCCGTCATGCGCCGCACCGCCCCGTCCTCCGCGACATAGGTGAAGCGCGCGTGCTGATAGCGCACGGTGGGGCCGACATAGAGGCGGGGGGCGATGCGCCACTTCGGACTCAGTTCAAGCTCGAAGAAGATGGGGGTGAAGTCCTCCTCGTCCTCCGCCCGCGTGCGTGCGCCCATGCCGAAGAAGCGGTCCGGGAAGCGCGCCGCGCTGGCGGTGGCCGTGAGGTTCAGCCGGTCGTCGAGCAGATTCACGTCCGGCTGGAGGAGGAGGGTGAACTGGCCACGGGTGCTCGCGGCGGCAGCCAGCATCACCTGGGACTCCCTGCCGCCTCGCGACGCCGGGGGCTGATAGATGAGCGATGCCGCGCCGCCCAGGAGGAAGCTCGTCTCCGGCTGGTAGGCGGGCAGCACGAAGGGGACGACGCTGAAGCGCCCCTCCGGTGCTTCCTCGCGAGTGGCCACGAGCAGGACGCCGAGGACGGCCGTGAGGAGCGGTGTCATGGCGGGGCCTCAGACGTTTTCGTCGAGCCAGTCGAACAGGCGCGCTTCGGCCAGCGCCGTGGACGCCGCCTGGCAGTGCAGGGGCGCGGCCTCTTCGTGGGTGAACATCATCAGGTGCTTGGGGCCCCGGAGCGCGTCGTAGAGCTTCTGGGATTGGCCCGGCGAGGCATCCTCCGCCTCGCCCTCCATGATGAGCACCGGGCAGCGGATGCGGTCGACGATGGCCTCGTTGGTGAACTCCTCCAGCTTGCGGAAGAGCTCCGACGGCGACCGGGCGCCATGCTTCCAATACACGTCACGCAGCCAGTACTGGGCGGTGGGCCAGCGGTCCGCGAGCGCGGTAATCGCCTGGTCGAACTTCTCCGGGTGTGACTTCAGCAGCGCCAGCGAGCCCGGGAGGAAGCGGTTGAAGTGCGAGCTGGTGGACTCCCACCAGCTGAGGACGCCGGGGTTGGCGATGCACAGGGCGATGCGATGCTCGAACGCCGCCGCCCGAGGCGCCAGGGCGCCGCCGAACGACAGGCCCATGAGGAGGATGCGGCGAGGGTCCACCCCGCTGATGCGCTCGGCCGCGTCCACCACGGGGCTGACGGCCTTCTCCCAATCCGGCCGGAAGCTCAGCCGGTGTTCCCGCAGCGAGCGGCCCTGGCCCGGGCCGTGGAACATGAGCACGTGGTAGCCGCGCCGGGCCGCGCCTTCCCAGACCCACTTCGTCTCCTCCGGCCAGGCATGCAGCCCCTGGTGGAGGAGGATGACGGGCGCGCTGGGCTTCGCGTGCGGCGAGCGCACGAAGTACGCCGCCAGCGAGGTGCCCTCGTAGGGGATGGCCAGCGGCTGCACGTCGTAGCCGAGCAGCCCGTTCGACTTCTCGAAGGTGGTGGCCGCCTGGCGCGTCACCTCGAGCGTCCGCGGGTCCTCCAGGTCCGTGTAGTGCATCGTCGCCGCGCGGTAGTAGTTCGCCGCGCGCGCGTAGGCCTGGCCGGCGCTCAGCAGGTGGCCCTTGGACTCGGCGTCCTGGGCGTGGCCGTGGACCCGCCGCGCCGTCTGGGTCCACGCCTCGAACCAGCTGCGCTCGTCCCCGGGCTGGATGCGGCTGGCCGTCTCCAGCACTTCTCCCACGTCGCTTTGGCCATGGGTGGCATGGCTGAGGAACCAGAGCACCTGGTTGTCCATCAGCCCGTCCCCCGTGAGGCGGATGTCGTACCAGGCGTCGCTTCGGGGGTTGAGGCCCTGCACGTCCTTGGACACTGGTGCCAGCGCGCTCCGCAGCCCCAACGCCGCCGCCGCGCCGCCAGCAAACAGCCCCGCTCCCATCAGCACGCCTCGTCGAGAGGGTCTTCCTGCGGTAGGTTCGCCTTCGGGCTTGACCATGGGATTCAATCTCCTGGGTTAATCTGTTGATTGAATCAATAGATTTAAAGTTACCCGCGCCTGTCAAGCGCCAGCGCGGACTCACGTCGTTTCAGGGGTTTGCAGGGATGGGGACCAAGGAGCAGGAGGCCCGGGAGCGCATTCTCCGGGCGACCATCGTGTGCATCGGCCGGGATGGACTGGATGCGACGGGCATCCGGGAGATTGCCCGCGAGGCGCAGGTGAACAGCGCGGCCATCAGCTACTACTTCCGGAGCAAGGAGAAGCTGGTTGCCCTGGCGCTGGAGCAGACGCTGGACCAGGCCTTCGGGAACGTCCTGGAGGACTTCGATCGGCTCCGGTTGGAGGGCCTGGGCATTCGCGAGGCGTTCGAGACGCTGCTCGAGGATTTGATGAGCAACTCGCTGCGCTACCCGTACATCGCGCACGCGCACTTCCACGACGCGCTGGCCCATCAGCGCTACGACAGCTCCGCCATCCAGCGCTTCAATGCGTTCCTGGCCGAGCTGGCCGGGCGGCTGGCGCCGGGGACGCCGCATCTGCCGGAGAACAGGCTGCGGATGGCGCTGACCCAGGTCTGGGCCTCCCTGAGCCTGCTGTCGATGATGCCCCGGCTGTTCGACCAGTTCATCCTGCTCGACTTCGGCACGCTCGACACGCGGCGCGCCTGGGTGCAGCAGTCGTCACGGCTCCTCTTCGTTCCCTGAAGGCGGCTCGCGCGCGTTACTGCGATGGTGATTCACGCATGGCCGCGGTTGCCGACGTCGACGCCGCGGCTCGGCCACGCCGCGAGCCCCAGGGGAACTCGCGACGGGCCGTGTCACACGTGTCTCGTCAGAACGCCGCGCCGTTCGCGCGCAGCCCTGGAGAGCTGGCGACCCCCGGCGTCAGCGTGTCATGCGCGACGAAGTTCGCATTCGGCGAGGCGTCCGTCGAGCGGTTGGCGGAAACCCCGGGCACGGTGGACGTGTAGTCGTAATAGTCCACCAGGGTGGAGTCCTGCCGCCGGACGCGCACGACGTCACTGCCGTTCCCCAGGCCCAGCAGGCCACTGGACGCGGCCAGCGCATTCGCCTGTCCCGCAGGCACCGCCGCGGCGCCACCGAAGACGACCACCGCCTTACCACCACCCAGCTGCGTCCCCTGCGCGAAGACATGCCGCGCGGAACCGCTGGTGGCGTCCCACAGCGTCCAGCCGGAGATGTCCACGGGGAAGCGACTGGCGTTGACCAGCTCCACGAACTCGTGCGCGGATGTCTGGGCGCCTTCATTGGCCAACACCTCGTTGATGAACACGCGCGCGGCGCCATTGGCGATGGTCAGCGCCTCCTCATTCATGTCCGTGTGCGCCGGTTCGTAGACATCCACCACGCGTACCCACACGCTGGAGGCCGCCTCGTCCGGAAGGCTCCAGACGACGCGCCCCAGGGCCGCCGGGACGGACTCGGCCAGGAAGCTCCAGTCTGTGCCGCCATTGGTGGAGACCTCGACGCGGACCCTGCCCACGCCCCAGGACGTCCAGGTGATGGGCAGCGTGCTCCCGCCCTGGTACGTCCCGTCGTGGGGAGACTTCAGGCGGAGGAAGGGGCCGGTCGCCGCGCTGAAGGAGTAGCTGCTGACGACGGGGCGGTGGTCGCTGACCACGTTGAGGAAGTCGGGGAACCACTCGTCCACGTAGAGCACGCGGGCCGATTCCGCGACATAGCGGTCCGCCACCTCGTTGGTGGCCAGGGTGTGGTCGACGACGTTCTCGAAGCCAATGGAGGTGTCATCCCCCGCAAGCGACAGCTCCCGGGTGATGAAGGTGTAGCGAGCCGAGTCGGAGACGAGGTTCTGGTAGGGCGTGGCCAGCGGCGCGCCGGAGGTGGGGTCGAGCGAGATGGACTCGTCCACGTCGTCATTCCAGTCGCCAATCACGAAGACGTGCTGCGTGGGCAGCTGCTCGTCGAGGTACGTCTTGAGCGCCGCGGACGCGCGCTCCCGGGCTTCGCGCGGCCCCGTCGGGTCGGCGCTGTTGGCGCGCATGTGGACGACGATGACGGTGAGCGGCGTCTCCGCCCCGTTGATTTCGGTGGTGAAGTCCACGCGGAGCGGCGGGCGGTCCGCGAAGTCGGAGATGTTGCCAATCCGGACCAGGGTCGCGCTCTGGAAGGTGAGGGAGCTGTCGTAGAGGACGCCCAGCTTCTGGCTGCTCGTGCCGTAGGGAGACGTTCCGCCAGAGACGAAGACCGCGTTGTTGGAGAGGAAGCCGTCGAAGCCGGGGAGCTGGGCCTTGAGCAGGTCGAAGTCGGCGGTATCCACCATCTCCACCATGGCCCACAGGTTGGCGCCCGCGGCGAGCATGATGTCGCGCGCGCCGGCAATCTGCCGGTCATCGGACGTGCCGCCATCCGACGAGGAGTTCGACGGGCCGCGCGAATCCGAGCCGAAGTAGGTGAGGTTCCACTGGCCCACCGTGAACACGGGGGCGCCCGGCGCGCTCACGGAGAGCGTCAGCTCCCGGGTGCCCGTCTGGCCATTCGCATCCTCCACCGTGACAGTGAAGGTCCTGTCGGCCACCTGGGCGGGCGTGCCGCTGAGCGTGCCCGTGGCGGACAGCGTGAGGCCCGCCGGCGCCGTCCCCGCCGTGATGCTCCAGGTCAGGGGCGCGGTGCCACCCGCGGCGGCCAGCGTCGTCGTGTACGCCCGGCCTACGGTGCCTTTCGGCAGCGCCTCGGTGGTGATGCCAGGCGGCGCATCCTGTCCGGCGTCCGTCCCCGCATCGGAATCGGTGCCCGCATCGGAATCGGCGCCCGCATCGGAGTCCGTCCCAGAGTCGCGATTGTTTCCGGCGTCGACGACGCCACTGTCCGCGGGCGTGGGCGTGGGGTCGTCCCCGCAGGCGGACAATAGGAGCAGGACGAGAAGCGGCGCGAGTGCGCGGGGTGGCGACATGAACGACTCCATGGCAGGGAACGAAGCTCGAAGGACAGCGACGGTAGCCGATGGGGAGGACATGCGCCCCCTACCACGACAGGGTCGCCGCGTCCTCAGGTCGCGCCTTCGTCAATGACTGACTGGATTGAGGCAGCCAGCCAGCGCTGGGTGGAGGTGTCGAGCCCTTCGGAAAGCCGTTGAATGGGCAGCAGCCTCCCGCTGACGAGCAAGCCATTCCAGAGGATGTTGAGCCGGGCCGCGCGCCCCTCTCCATCCGGAGCGCCCAGCCAGCGGGCCAGGGGCGTGATGACTTGCTTCTGGAGCAGTTCGACGCTGGTCGCGTGGGCTTCGGGGTCGGACGCCGAAAGGATGAGCATCGCCAACGGACCCGAGGCGTCGTGTGCGCCCAGGAAGAGGGACACCACCGTCTCTCCAAACTGGCGCCTGTCTATCTGGAGCAACGGGCCGATATCGAGCACCTGCGCCAGCGTCTCCCGGTACAGCCCCTGCTTGGAGCCGAAGTAGCGGCCCACGAGCGAGGAGTTGACTCCGGCCAGCGCCGCGATGTCCCGCACCCCCGTGTTGGCGAAGCCCTGTGTGGAGAAGAGGGTCCGCGCGGCGGTCATCAGGGAGGTGCGTGTGCGTTCAGAGTCTCTTTGCCGAGCGGCTGGCTTTGCAGTGGGCAGTTGGGGCGGGGGCATCCGGGTTTACTTACAATTCTGATTGAGTTATGTCTATGTAAGTAAACGGTCGTGTACATCGTGCGTGGCTCCCAACTCGAAAGGATGTGTGCGGATGACTGCGACAAAGCAGGATGGGCGCGCTTTTTCTCCGGAAGCCTTGAAGGAGAGGTACCGCCTCGAGCGTGAGAAGCGGCTGCGTCCCGACGGCAATACGCAGTACATCCCCGTGAAGGGCGTCTTCGCGGACTTCGACAAGGACCCTTACGTTGAGCCTGGGTTCACGCGCCCGGCGCTGGCGGAAAAGCTAGACGTCTTGATTGTCGGAGGTGGGTTTGGCGGCATGTTGTCGGCCGCGCGGCTGCGTCAGGCGGGTGTGGACTCCATCCGCATCGTCGAGAAGGGCGGCGACTTCGGTGGCACCTGGTACTGGAACCGCTATCCAGGCGCCGCTTGCGATGTGGAGTCCTACATCTACCTGCCGTTGCTCGAAGAGACTGGCTACATGCCCACGGAGAAGTATGCGCGGGCGCCCGAAATCTTCGCCCATTGCCAGCGCATCGGCAGGCACTTCCAGCTCTACGAGAAGGCGCTGTTCCAGACCCTGGTCCAGTCCATGGACTGGGATGAGGACGCCCGGCGCTGGAATGTCACGACGGACCGAGGGGACCGGCTGGCGGCGCGGTTTGTCATCATCGCGGGAGGCATCCTCCACAAGGCCAAGCTGCCCGGCATCCCAGGCATCGAGACGTTCAAGGGGCATTGCTTCCATACCAGCCGTTGGGACTACGCCTATACCGGTGGCAGCCCCACCAGCCGCATGACCCGGCTGGGCGACAAGCGCGTGGGCATCATCGGCACGGGGGCCACGGCGGTTCAGGCCATTCCCCAGCTGGGCGCAGTGGCCCGGCAGCTGTATGTCTTTCAGCGCACCCCCTCGAGCGTTGGCGTGCGCGGCAACCGGCCCACGGATGACGCCTGGGCGAAGTCGCTCCAGGCCGGCTGGCAGCAGGACCGCATCCGCAACTTCTCCGCGATTGTCTCCGGCCGCCCGCTGCCGGTCGACATGGTCCAGGATGGCTGGACGTACATCTTCCAGGACGGCGCGACCCAACAGGCTCGGACGCCCGAGGAGGCAGTCGAACTCCGCCAGCTGGCTGACTACCAGAAGATGGAGGAGATCCGCGCGCGGGTGGATGCCATTGTCTCGGATGCGGCGACGGCCGAGGCGCTCAAGCCCTATTACAACCCGATGTGCAAGCGGCCCTGCTTCCACGACGAGTACCTGGAGACGTTCAACCGGCCCAACGTCCAGCTCGTCGACACCGAAGGCAAGGGCGTGGAGCGGATTACGCCGACGGGCGTGGTGGTGAAGGGGAAGGAGTACCCGGTCGACTGTCTCGTCTACGCCTCGGGCTTCGAAGTCTCGGGTGACTACACCCGGATGCTGGGCTTCGACATCCGCGGCCGCGACGGCACCTCGCTCCGGGAAAGCTGGGCCGACGGTCCGGCGACGCTGCATGGCATGCACAGCCGCGGCTTCCCGAACCTGATGATGTTCACCACGACCCAGAGCGGCTGGGCCATCAACTTCGTGCACATCCTCGACGAGCAGTCCCAGCACGCCGCCTACATCATCGGGCGGTGCCTGAAGCAGGGCGTGGAGGTCATCGAGCCGTCGGCGCAGGCACAGCAACAGTGGTGGGACGTGATTCTCTCCCGCCTCAGGACGGGGATTTCCTTCGGCGGGGCGGATTGCACGCCCGGCTACTACAACAACGAGGGCGTCAGCCCGGGGCCGAACGCCATCCGCTACGCCACCTTCGGGGGCGACACGCTCGCGTTCATCGACGTCCTGCGTGCCTGGCGTCAGGGTGATGGGCTCGTGGGCCTGGAGCTCACGCAGGGCAAGGTGGCTTCGAATCCATGAGTGCTTCCCTGTTCCGATGTGTCTCCAAGTCCCTGGCCGCCGGTCTGCTGTTGATGGCGGGCCCGGCCCTGGCCACCCCGCCCAAGTCCTACCGTCAGGAGGTGGTGGTGGCCGGCTCCCACTTCCAGGGCGTCCACGGGCTCGCCGTGGATGGAAAGGGAAACCTGCTGGCCAGCAACCTGCTGGGCCAGTCGGTCCACGCCGTCAACCTGAGCACGGGCGTGGTGAGCACGCTCGTGGGGCCTCCGCTGGGCGGCGCGGATGACGTGGCGCTGGGGCCTGACGGTTCCATCTACTGGACGGGTTACTTCTCCGGCCAGCTGATGCGGCGCACCCCGGATGGGAAGACGCGCGTCATCGCCAGGAACCTGCCGGGCCTCAACTCGCTGGCCTTCCGCGGCGATGGCCGGCTCTACGTGACGCAGCTCGGACGGGGTGATGCGCTGTGGGAGGTGGACCCGACCGGGCGCAAGCCGCCCCGGAAGGTCATCGACGCGCCCGGTTATCTCAATGGCTTCGAGTTCGGCCCGGATGGCCGGCTGTATGGCCCGCTCATCCTCAAGGGGCAGATAGCCCGCGTGGACGTGGACACGGGCCTCATCGAGAAGGTGGCGGAAGGCTTCACGGTGCCCGTCGCCGTCAACTTCGACGCGCGCCGGGAGAACCTCTACGTCGTCGACGCGGCGACGGGTGAGCTGGTGCGGGTCCGTCTGCCGTCGGGTGCCAAGGAGGTCGTCGCGAAGCTGCCCACCGGGCTCGACAATCTGGCAGTGGGCCCGGATGACCAGGTGTACGTGTCCAACATGGTCGACAACGACATCCGCGTGGTGAATCCCGCCGATGGGGCCGTCCGCCTCCTGGTCGAATCTCGCTTGTCCGTGCCCTCGGGTATCGCCGTCGTGCCGGATGACCCCGAGGAGACACTGTACGTGGCGGATGTGTACGCCCTGCGCCAGGTGGGCGGGCGTGATGGCCGGGTGACCCAGACGACGCGGGTCCTCTTGTCGCAGCTGAACTTCCCCATGAACGTGAGCGTGACTGCCCGGCATGTCGTGCTGAGCACGGCCTATCTGGGCAGCCACAGCACCCTCCAGGTGTTGGACCGCGGCACGGGAGCGCTCCTGCGGACCATTCCCACTCCGAATGGCGCGCAGGGCGTGGTGGAGTTGGAGGACGGCACGTTGCTCGTCGCCGAGGCCGCCACGGGCCGGCTCGCTCGTGTGGATACCTCCGAGCCCGCCGTCACCACGGTGCTGGCGGAGAGGCTGGGTGGGCCCGTGGGACTCGCGGCCGACACCAAGGCGAACGAGCCTGCGGTGTATGTAACGGAGGTGCGTTCGGGGAAGGTGACCCGCGTGCGTCTGTCGGATGGGGCGCGGCGCACGGTGGCCACGGGCCTCAAGGCGCCCGAAGGCATCGCGCTGCATCCCGACGGTGGATTGATTGTCGCGGAGGTGGGCCGCAAGCGGCTGGTGCGCATCGACGCGGCCACGGGCCGGGTGACGGTGCTCGCCAGTGGCCTGTGCATCGGTCTGCCTGAGAGCGAGGGACTGCCACCTGGCTACATCCCCACGGGCGTGGCGGTGGGCGCGTCGGGCACCCTCTACGTGACGTCCGACATCGAGAGCGCGCTCTACCGCTTCGTCCCCGTGCCTTGAGCCTGTGCGGCCACCGTCACACGGGGACTTCGAGGTTCATGGACAGACCCGCTTCGAACTCGGGCGCTTGCCGGAGCCGCTCCAGGACGATGCGGGTGCAGTGGAGCGTGACGAGGGGAATCGTCCCCGGTTCGCTGATCCACCGGACCGCGTCCATCAGGTGGTGGGCTTTCAGGAACGCGAGCACGGCGTCCCAGAAGCGGCGTCCCTCGTCGAGCGCGGCGTGGTAGGCGGACCGGCGGTCCGGGGCCGATGCCGGGATGGCATCGGCTCCACGCTTCTTTCGCGGCAAGGGCCGGTACGGCGCGGCGCTCTGCCGGGGCATGACGATGGCTTCAATCCACATCGCGTCACCCTCCACACTCCCGGTCCTCGGGTGGGTCTGGGGATTATCGGACATGGCGCGTGCAGGTTGCGCCCCCTTCAGCTCGCCCTCAAGGGTGGGGCCCACTTGCCCCCATGGCATGCGTTGCCTGCTTCGGGGCTCAAGGCTCGCTCGCACTTCAGGCGTGACAGTGCGCGCACGTCTGCTTGCCTGCTGGGGTGCGCTACGCCAACTGCTTGAAGTTGCAGGAGCGCCTGTCAGGTGACGCGGTGGTGTGCTCCGGGCCGCCTACCGTCCGTGCAACCACATCCTACCTTGTGAGGCATGAAGGCATCTCGTCGGCAGCTCCCCGTCTATGTTCCGCCGCGGACGGTCTGGGTCGTCGGAACGCAGGTCCTGCTGCTTATCCTGTGCTGGGCCGCGCTCCGGGCGCTGTACCCGGTGCTCACGCTGCTGGCTGTCGTGCTGCTGCTCTCCATCGCGCTGAGTCCGCTGGTGCGCAGGCTGACGCAGTGGGGGCTTCCTCGCGGCGCGGCTGTGGCCATCGTGGCGCTGGCGCTGTTGGGGATGATGGGTGTCCTGGTGGGCTCGTTGGTGCCCATGCTCATCCACCAGCTCCAGGGCCTGGTCCAGTCGATGCCCGCCATGCTTGAACGGCTCGCGCAGTCCCACTGGGTGGAGGAGCTGAGCGCGCGTTATGGCGTGCAGGTCCAGGCGGAGGACCTCATCCGCTTCGAGCCCTCGGACGTCGCGGGCCGCCTCATCAATGTCCTGTCGTCGACGCTGGGCCTGGTGGCGGGGGGCATCACCGTGGTGGTCCTCACGGTGTTCAGCCTGTTGTTCGGTGAAGACCTCTACGAGAGCGGCATCCAGTGGGTATCGCCGCGCCGCCAGCCTCGCGTGCGGTTGCTCATGTCCCGGATGCGCAAGGCCGTGGCCAACTACCTGGCGGGGACCCTGCTGGTGATGACCATTGGCGGAACGGTCGCCGCCACCATGGCGATCATCCAGGGCGTGCCGTACTTCCTGCCGCTGGGATTGATGGTGATGATGATGGGCGTCATTCCCTACCTGGGCAGCATCGTCAGCGCGGTGCTGGTGGGCGTCATCACCCTGGCCGCGGTGGGCCTCAAGGATGCGCTCATCGCGGTGGCCGTGTTCATCGTGTACCAGCAGATTGAGTCCAACGTGCTGGGCCCGATGATTCAGCGGAGGGCCATCAAGATGAACCCGCTGCTCATCTCCATCGTGGTGCTCTGCGGCGGCGCGGTGGCGGGGCTGCCCGGCGTCGTCCTGGCCGTGCCGCTGGCCGCGGCGGCGCAGGTGCTGGTGCAGGAGGTGCTGGGGCTTCGCCAGGAAGCGTGGCAGCGCAGCCATCGGTTGGAGGACTCGAAGCGGGAGCCGGGCCGAGGCGCAGTGGAGGAAGGGTTGCTCTTCGCGGGCCCCATGGCGGGACCACGTCCGTCAGCGCCGCCGAGCAGAGAGCCACCACCGCCGCCGGACACTCCCTCGGCGCACTGAGCGCGAAAGCAGAAGGGCCTCCAGACATCGACCCGGAGGCCCTTCGCGTTCATTCCGCCGTCACGCCGGGTGACGGGGTTCGTTCATCAACGGGCCGCCTGCGTCGAGCGGCCCTGCACGCTGCGCGTCTTCTCCGGCGCCGAGGCGGCCACCGCGGCCGACACGCCGAAGACGAGGTCGTCGCGGTCGTTGTAGCTACCGGCGGTGCACGAGCTCGCGGTGCCGCCGTATCGGAATTGCGCGCGGATGGCGTGGTTGCCCGCGGTGGCGCCCAGGTTGAAGGTGTGCGTGAAGGTCCGCGCACCGCTGCCCGTGCAGGCCACGTCCGTGGTCAGCGCCGTCCACGACGGCGCGGAGGTGTTGGTCGTGTAGTACAGGTCGAAGCGGTCCGTGGTGCCCCAGCACCACACCGTCACCTCGGCCGTCACCTGCTTGCCGACGGAGAAGGCGCTGTGGTCCACCGTGCGGAGGACGACACGGTCGACGCTCTCATCGCTGTGGTAGGTTCCGGAGTTTCCGTCCGCGCAGGAGGCGTTGATGGTGTTGGGCTGGTTGGGCTCGGCGCCGCCGGACAGGGTGCCGCGGCCGTTGACGAGCACCGTCCCGGTGTCACACCCGCACACGTTGCCGCAGGACGGGGCCCGCAGCGTGGCGTTGTAGGTGGCGGCCACCGGCGTGCAGATGTTGGTGGTGGTGAAGCTTCTCGCCGTGCTGTAGGCGCTGGTGCCGCAGGAGTCGGCTGCCCGTGCGCGCCAGTAGTACGGGGTGCTGCTGCTCAGCGCTGGCGTCACCGTCCACGCGCTGGCCGTCAGGGCGGTGGCCGAGCGGACCACATTGGTGAAGGCCGAGTCCGTGGCCACCTGGACCTCGTAGGTGGCGGCGCTGGGCACGTCGCTCCAGTCGAGCGCCGCGGACGTGCCGACACCGGTGGCGCCGTCGGCGGGGCTGCTCAGCGTGGGCGCCGCCAGGGCGACGCAGCCGCGCGTGGTGAAGGTGGACGCCGCGGACCAGGCGCCCACGCCGCCGCACGAGTTGCTCGCGCGCACGCGCCAGTAGAACGGGGTGCTGGTGGCCAGGGCTGGCGACACCGTCCAGGTGCTGGCCGTCAGCGCGGTGGTGCTGGCCACCACGTTGGCGAAGGCCGCGTCGGTGGCGACCTGCACCTCGTATGTGGAGGCGCCGGAGACGTCGTTCCAATCCAGCACCGCGGACAGCTCCACGCCGGTGGCGCCGCCGGAGGGCGCGGCGAGCACGGCCGTGCCGGGCGCGGCGCAGACGGGCGTGGCGCACGTGCACGCGCTGGCGGCGCCGTAGCACGCGTTGGAGGACGCCGGGACGATGGAGTAGCAGTACTGCCGGCCGTTGGCGACCTCGCCGTCCGTGTAGGTGGTGCCGGTGACGGTGGCGACCTTCGCCTTGCCGAAGTCGCAGCCCGCGAAGCCCTCCGTCTTCATCACCCAGTACTGGGTGGCGCCCGCGGACGCGTTCCAGCTCAGGCTGACCTGCCCGTCACCCGGGGTGGCGGTGGTGTTGGCGGGCGCCGCGGTGGGGCCGGCGGCGCAGCCGCTGTTCGTCACCGTCGGGGTGGAGCACGCGATGCGGTGCCGGTTGTACGCCGCGTAGATGGCGGACATGTGCGGCGTGCCGTTGGCCAGGTTGCCGTCGTCGTCGTCCGCCGCCAGCCACTGCATGTAGCCGTTGGTGGCGCCACAGCCGTCGGATGTGCCCGCCGTGCAGTTACAGGCGTGCCACGTGCCCACGTTGCCGCTGCCCTGGTAGAACGTCTTGTTGCCCACGATGAAGGCGGTGTTGGAGTCGTAGTTGAACGGCGGCGCCGTCAAGTCGCGCGTGACGAAGTCCCAGGCCGCCTGACGCACGGGCGAGGCCGCGCAGTGGACCTGGCGGCTGCACGGGCCGGAGCCGGAGCTGCACATGGGGCACACGAAGTTCTGCGGCGTGGCGGGGATGTTGGGCACGCTGGCGGCCCAGTCCGCGTCACGCACGCCGGAGCACTTGGTGTTGCACCACGACTGGCCGGAGACCTGCGCCTCCTGCTGGTTGTAGCCCGTGCCGTCCGGCGTCAGGCCGCAGCCGGTGTTGACCGTCTGGAAGAAGCCATAGCCCACGCAGGACGTCTGCAGGCGGTAGATGGCCGCGATGTCCGCGTAGCCCTCCGACGAGTTGCTGAGCGAGCCGTTGGCGTCGAAGTCGTCGATGCCGTGGCCCCACTCGTGGTCGAACACGGCGCCAATCTCACCGGTGTTCCGGCAGCCGCCGCCGCTCCGGTAGAAGTTCACCGAGCTGCCGTTCCAGAAGGCGTTGCAGGTGCTGTTGATGTTGACGTTGGAGAGCAGCTGGCCCTGGAGCCAGGTGTTGGTGGGCAGCCACCCGCGGGCCTGCTCGGCCAGCTTGTTCAGCTCGTAGAAGCTGGAGCGGGACGCGGAGGTGTTGCCCGGCGAAGTGCCCGGAGGCACGTTGCAGTCGTGGCCGTTCCCCATCAGGTCGATGTTGCCCGAGGAGCTGACGTTGATGGCGCCGCACGAGTCGCTGATGCGCACGTACTTGCCCGCAAGCGTGGTGGTGACGGTGCCGGAGCTGTAGTTGAAGACGCCCGCGCCGTCCGTGAAGTTGTTCGGCGCCGGCAGGCCCGTATTGGCCCAGGGCATGGGCGAGTTGGGCTGTATGGTGCCGCACGTCTCGTTGGAGGTGCAGATGTCGATGTTGGTGGTCGGGTAGATGCCGCCCTTGATCTGCGCGTCGAAGTAGTGGTTGTCGTCCTCCACGGCGAGCACCTCGCCCGTTTGGGCGTCCACCGTCGTCTTCCAGCGCTCGTTGCCGCCGGCCTCGGAGAAGCCGTAGGTGTACACGAGCCGGTGCTCGTAGCCGGTGCCGACGGCGCCGTTGAAGGACTCGCCGTTGAGCGCCACGGGGGCAATCTCCAGCGTGGGCTGCTGCCACAGCGTCTGGGGACTGGTGCTCAGCCCCACGAAGCCGTTGCCGGACACCAGCGCGTCCTGCGGGGCCAGCCGGGGGCGGGTGTCGATGCGCACGTTGGCCCAGGCCTCGGTGCCGATGAGGATGAGGTTGCCGTGGCTGATGGTGGCCGCGATGCGCCCGTGGCGCACGGGGACGCCGTTGACCTGCTGGGAGATGTGGACCTGGATGAGGTCGTCGTTGACGTACGTCACCCGGGGGTTGCCCATCTGCATCAGGTCGACGTTGAACGCGGACTGGTTGTCCGCGATGAACTTGAAGATGATGTCACCGACGGCGGCCTCGTCCACGTTCGCGATGGAGCGGCCAATGGACTCACGGACCTGGTCCATGGTGACTTTGTTGTTGAAGCCGTCACCCGGGATGAGGGGAATGGTGCCTTGCACCGCGGTGGGCGTTCCCGTACGCGGGTCGACGTAGACGTTGAACTCGCGCCCATTGCGCTTGAAGAAGTCGTCCCACGCGTCGGCGCCGAGCGAGTTCATCTGCTGGCGGGCTTGCTGCAACGGCATGTTCTGGATGGGCAGGTACAGCTCTGGTTTGAAGAAAGCCTTGTCGGCGACGGCGCTCTGTCCCTTGTCAGGTGGCTTGAAGGCCCAGGCGGAGGTGGATAGGAGCAGGACGAGACATGCTGCTGACACCCGTGTGTGGCGCATGCGTTTCTCCTCTGCGGACCCGCGGAGGCACATGCCCTCGCGGTGGCTCCTGCACGGAGCACGTCAACGCCCATACCGGGTGTGAAATTAAATCTGAATACGTGGGATTCCGTTCGCTATTCCCGAAGAAAGTTTTGCAAGAATAACGGGACTTAGAAGTGTTCACTGGTGGCGTGCCTGGCGTTCGAACCGCCGTGCACGAACCGGGCTGTCATCCCGCGGGATTGAAGTTTTCCCATGAGGGCGCGAATCGCCTTCAGTCTGGCCAGATGCGCACCCAGTCATCCTGGATGAGCTTGCCGCTGGAGCGGTCGGTGCTCCCGCTGGCCATGAAGCGCCGGGGCGCGGTCAGCGCGAGCACGCTGGCCTCCACCCAGAAGAAGAGCAACGCGGCGGCGGCGACGGCGGGCAGCCGCGTGGCCCACCGCTGAGCGGAGGCGCGTGTGGCGAGCACCACGAGCGGAAGCAACAGCAACGGGATGAGCGCGGGAAAGACGGCGAGCAGGCCGCGCGTGTAGCCGAAGAAGGCGACGGTGATGAGGGCCCGATGCAGCAGCACCGCGGTGAACAGCGCGAAGCCGCGCCACGCGGGCCGCAAGGACAGCGCGGCGCCCGCGAGCAGCAGCAGGGTGAGCGGCCACTTCAGCCACGCGCTCTCCGGCACGAAGACGTCCACGGGGGCCCGGGCGCCGTTCAGTCCCGCGGGCAGGTTGGAGGCCCCCAGACCCAGCCGGAAGCCGTCCAGCCAGCGGTCCAGCTTGGCCAACCACAGACGCGCCGCGTCCGCCGGGTAATCCCGCATCCACGCGAGCCCCTCCGCGTACCCGTGCAGCAGCAGGTGTCGCTGGGCGGAGTTGGCCACGTCCAGAAAGCCCTCCTGGCCCATCTGGTTGACGCTGTCGGGCGTGAAGCCCCCGGTGGCCGCGGCGTGGTTCGCCATGGCGAAGTTGATGGGGCCGTACACGGTGACGGGGGCCAGCACGGGCAGCGGCTCCAGGTGCGGCGTCCGGGCGTTGAGCTCGCGCAGCACGCGCGCGTTGTGGATTGCCCAGGGGGCCAGCACGACGGCGGTGACGAGCAGGGCCGCGCCCCAGCGCAGCGCCAGTGTCCGCGCGGGCATGGCGCCTCGGTAGAGCCAGGCCCAGGCGAGGAGGAAGGGCCAGAGGTACAGGTGCTCGGCGCGGGTGAGCGAGCCCAGGCCCATGACGGCGCCCAGCAGCACGGCGCCCGTCCACGTGGGGCCCGCGCGGTGCTGGAGCATCAGCGCGCAGGTGGCCGAGAGGAAGAAGACGTAGAGCACTTCGTTGCTGTACGTGGTGGACAGCACCAGCCAGCCGAAGCTGCACGCGAAGAGGGCGGCGCCCAGCAGGCTCCAGCCGGTGCCCAGCACCTTGCGCCACCACCACCCCGTGAAGGCGACCGTGCCCGCGTTCAGCAGCGCCAGCGCGAGCTTGTACGGGTAGGCGCTGCCCTGCGGCGGGCCCAGCACGCGGTAGAGCAGCCCCAGGAGCCAGGGGAACAGGGGCGGGTGGTAGGGCAGGGTGGCGGGCCCGGTGTGCCCCCGCGCGAGGTCGGCGGCGTAGGCATGGAAGAAGCGCGCGTCGCCGTAGAAGAAGATGGAGAAGGGCCAGGTCCGGTCGGGCGACGCCTGCAGGTAGAGCCAGCGCAGCAGCAGGCTGAGGCTGAAAGTCACGGCGGCGCCCAGGGCCACCGGGTGCCGCCGACACAGCTCGCTCACAGCGGTGAAGCGCCTGCGCATGCCACCCCCCGGACGCGTTGCCCGCCACCTTAGCCAGGCGCGAGCGCGGCGGCCAGGCGGCGCTCAGCTCCGCAGGGGCGGCTTGCCCTGGTGCGCCACCAGCAGGTCATGCATGTCGTTGGCGTGCTCCTCCTCCTTGGCGAGGATGTCCTCCATCATCCGGCGCGTCGTCGGGTCATGGTTGGCGAAGTAGCGCACCATCTCCTGGTACGTCTGGATGGCAATGCGCTCGGCGATGAGGTTCTCCTTGATCATGTCCACCAGGTTCTGCCCTTCGGCGTACTGGCTGGCGCTGCGGGTCAGCAGACCTTCGGGATTGAAGTCCGCCTTGCCTCCGAGCTGGTTGATGCGCTCGGCGATGCGAAGCGCATGCTGCTGCTCCTCGCGGGCGTGCTCTCCAAACTCGTCCTTCACGGACTCGCTCTGGATGCCCACCGCGGCGACGTAGTGGTAGGTGTAGCGCAGCACGCAGACGATTTCCGTCGCCAGCGCGTCGTTGAGCAGTTTGATGGTGGCGTTGACGTCGCCCTCGTAGTCCTCGGTGATGGCGCCTTCCTCCAGGTGCTCCCGGGCGCGGCGGCGAATCTCGGTGATGTCCGTGAGGAAGGGCTGCTGGGCTTCGGCCATGGTGCTCCCCCTGTTCTGGGCCTCGCGCAAAGGTAGGAAGGGCGGGGCGAGTCGCAGCCACCCACGGGAGGAACGGTCCGCCACCACGCCCCGGGGGCGGACGAGGGCTCGGGGACTTCTTCCGGGCTTTCAGAAAAACGACGAACTTCCACGCGTCGGTGGCAGGCTGCACGCGTTCGTTTCCTAGACTCGGCCGCCGCGGCAGTCGCCCGGCCGGTCTGTCTTGACGCCCGGCATGGAGGGAAGTGTGTCCCACGCAGGTGAACAGTCCATCCTGGCCATCGACCTCGGGACGTCCGCCGTCAAGGTGGCGGCCGTCACGCTGAGGGGACGGATTCTGGGCGGTGACGTGGAGCCGCTGGAGTTGTCCCTGCTCCCGGATGGGGGCGCCGAGCAGCAGCCGGAGGCGTGGTGGCGCGCCATCGTCCTGGCGACGCGGCGCCTGCTGGCCTCCGGGGCCGTGCGCGCGGAGGACGTCATCGGCGTCAACTGCAGCTCGCAGTGGTCCGGCACCGTCGCGGTGGACGAGTCCGGCACGCCCGTGTGCCCCGCGCTCATCTGGATGGACTCGCGCGGAGCGCCGGACGTGAAGCGCGCGGTGGGCGGCTTCCTCTCCGTAGAGGGTTACGACGTCCGCCGCCTGATGACGTGGATTCGCCTGTCGGGCGGAGTGCCCAGCCTGTCGGGCAAGGACCCGGTGGGCCACATCCTCTACCTGCGGCGCGCGCGCCCGGACGTGTACCGCCGGACGTACAAGTTCCTGGAGCCGAAGGACTGGCTCAACTTGAAGCTGAGTGGCCGCTGCGCCGCCTCGTATGACTCCATCACCCTGCACTGGGTGACGGACAACCGCGCGCTGGGCCGCATCGCCTATGACGACCGGCTGCTGAAGCTGGCGGGGCTCGAGCGGGAGACGCTCCCGGACCTGGTCCCTGCCTCCTCGGTATTGGGGCCGCTCCAGGCGCAGGCCGCGAGCGAGCTGGGCCTGCGTGAGGACGTGCAGGTGGTGACGGGCGCGCCGGACATCCTCGCCGCCGCCGTGGGCTCTGGGGCAGTGGGGGACTTCGAGCCCCACCTGTGCGTGGGCACCTCGTCGTGGCTGTGCTGTCACGTGCCCTACAAGAAGACGGACCTCTTCCACCAGATGGCGTCCCTGCCGTCCGCCCTGCCCGGGCGCTACCTGCTGGCCAACGAGCAGGAGTCCGCCGGCATCTGCCTCACCTTCCTCAAGGACAACATCCTCTATGGCCGGGACGCGGAGGCGGGCACGAGCGGTGACGCGCCGGATCTCTACCGGGTGATGGAGGCGCAGGCGGGCAACGTCCCCGCGGGCAGCGACCAGCTCATCTTCCTGCCCTGGCTCAACGGCGAGCGCAGTCCGGTGGACGACAAGTCGCTGCGTGGCGGCTTCTTCAACCAGTCCCTGAAGACGACGCGGGCGCACATGGTCCGGGCGGTGATGGAGGGCGTGGCCTACAACTCGCGCTGGCTCTTCACCTATGTGGAGCAGTTCGTGGGCCGGCGGTTGGACTCGCTGCGCATCATCGGCGGCGGGGCCCGCTCCGCGCTGTGGTGCCAGATTCACGCGGACGTGCTGGGCCGCGTGGTGCAGCAGGTGGATGAGCCGGTGCTCGCCAATGCACGAGGCGCCGCGTTCCAGGCCGCGGTGGCGCTGGGGCGGCTGACGGTGGAGGAGATTCCCTCGCTCGTGCCGGTCGCCCGCACCTTTCATCCGGATTCGAAGAACGCGGCGCTCTACGACGAGCTGTTTCGCGAGTTCGTCAACATCTACAAACACAACAAGGCCATCTTCGCGCGGCTCAATCGCGCGCGAAGCGCCTGAACCCCCAGGAGTTCGCCATGGCACTTCCAGACCTGAAGGCGCTGAGCCTGCTCAACCACGTCCCGCCGCGGCTGCTGTCCGCGGCGGAGCGCTATCTCAAGGCGGTTCCGGGCGTGAAGGGCCTGCTCAACCGGGAGACGGGCTCGCTGCTGTCCGAGTTGGAGAGCGGCCTCAAGCCCTACCGCGGGAAGATGCAGTCGTTCGACCACCTGCCGCCGACGGGGCGCCCGCGCGAGGACGTGCTGCGCGAGCTCCAGGCCCTGGAGTCGCAGGAGGAGTACCGTTGGCGCGAGGGCCGCGTGTCCGGCGGCGTGTACAACGGTGACGCGGAGCACATCGCGTTCCTCAACCGCGTCTATGCGCTGCATTCGCAGAGCAACCCGCTGCACGCCGACCTGTGGCCCAGCGCCACCAAGTTCGAGGCGGAGGTGGTGGCGATGACGGCCAGCATGCTCGGCGCGGACGTGGCGAACGTGGGGCAGCCGGAGGAGGCGCGCATCTGCGGGGCCATGTCGTCCGGTGGCACCGAGAGCATCATGCTGGCGATGAAGACGTACCGGGACTGGGCCCGGGACACCAAGGGCATCACCAGGCCGGAGATGGTGGCGCCCGCCAGCGCGCACCCGGCCTTCGACAAGGCGGCGCACTACTTCGGCATCAAGATGGTGCGGGTGCCGGTGGGCCCGGACTACCGCGCGGACGTGGCCGCCATGCGCAAGGCCATCAACCGCAACACCATTGTCCTCATCGGCTCGGCGCCCGGCTTTCCGCACGGTGTCATCGACCCCATCGAGGCGCTGTCCGAGATTGCGCGCAAGAAGCGCATCGGCTTCCACACCGACGCGTGCCTGGGCGGCTTCGTGCTGCCCTTCGCCATGAAGCTGGGCTACGACGTTCCGCCCTTCGACTTCCGCCTGCCGGGCGTGACGTCCATGTCCGTGGACACACACAAGTTCGGCTATGCGGCCAAGGGGTCCTCGGTGGTGTTGTACCGGGGCACGGAGCTGCGCTCGCACCAGTACTTCACGGCGACGGACTGGCCCGGTGGCATCTACTTCTCGCCCACCTTCTCCGGCAGCCGGCCGGGCGCGCTCATCGCCTCGGCGTGGGCCGCGTTGGTGAGCATGGGGGAGCAGGGTTACCTGGACGCCACCCGGCACATCCTGGAGACGGCGGCGGCCATCAAGAAGGGCATCCGCGACATCCCGGAGCTGCACGTGCTGGGTGACCCGCTGTTCGTCATCGCCTTCGGTTCGGAGTCCCTGGACATCTTCCAGGTGATGGAGCGGATGAGCGAGCACGGGTGGAACCTCAACGGCCTGCACAAGCCGTCCGCCGTCCACCTGTGCGTCACGCTGCGCCACACGCAGCCCGGCGTCGCGGAGCAGTTCCTGGTCGACCTGCGCGACGCCGTGGACTACGTGAAGTCCCACCCCAGCGCGAAGGGGACGATGGCGCCCGTGTACGGCATGGCGGCCTCCGTGCCCTTCCGCGGTCTGGTGAGCGACCTGCTCAAGAAGTACATGGACCTGCTCTACAAGGTCTGAACGAAGTCCGAATAGGGCTGGGCGGGATGGGAGATGGATGCTGGGCGCAGCCGCGAGAGCTGCGCCCATTGCTCCTGGGCGAAGCCATCAGGATTCAGTCGGACGGCCCCCTTGCTGCGAATGGTGACATTCAGAGCAAGGGCAGGCCGCCGTAACATGGGCGCCTGTTGCAGTGCCTCCAGTATCAGTGCGGCGGTCATCGGTTGTCCGTGTAGATAGCGCGTGCCCGGCATGAAGCGCTTTCGCTGCTCCCTCCACCAGGCCTCAATGGCCTCGTGGTCGGGGAATGGCAGTTCGTCCTCGGGCGCCGGGACGAGCGGGGCATCGTCCTCATCCCCCTCATTGTCTGGTGCCTCCCGACGGAAGGGTCCTTCCACGACCAGGCCCGTGATGGTGGAGATGGCTTCGGCCGCGAGGTGGGCCACCTTTGGATTTCGCAAGAAGGGGAGGCAGGCCTCGACGGCCGCCGGACTCCCGCTGGTTCCCAGTGCCCGGAGCACGTCCCCCTGGAGTTCGGGCGCACCCAGCGCCTTCGTCAGCATCTCGATGTCCTTGGGTTGGCCTCCCATCGCCACGAGGAGTGCAGCTCGCGCCATGGCCGGTGCGCGGGCATCGACGAAGTGCCTGCAGGCGCTCCATGCCGCACGTCGGCCCAGCAACAGCCCCGCGACGAGCGCGGCGTCGCGGACGGACGCGTCGGGCGAGTCCAGGGGGCGCGCCATCGCCGCAGTGTCGAGTGGCGACAGCCAGCGGCCCACCGCGCGCAGAGCGGCGGCCTGGAGCCGGGGGACGGCGCTGGACAAGAACGGTTTCAGTTCGACACGGGGATGCGGCTGCCGGAGGCTCACGGCATCGAGCGCGGTGGCAAGTACGGACGCGGGGGCCGTGCCTTCCGTCAATATCTTCTCCAGCCGTGCCGTGAGGGCCTCGCCCCCTCCCAGTTCCAGCACGCGGCGGATGCAGGACTGTCGCTGCTCCGAAGCCTCGTCAAAGCCATCCAGCAGCGTGTCGAGATGCGCCGCCATCGAATCCGACAGCAACGTGAAGGCAGCGGTACAAAAGAGGCCGGCCTCCTCTTCTTCGAGCGCGGGTCGCAGCAGCCGCTCAATGGCGAGCGCTCCGCCCTCGCGCAGGCCTTCCACGTGCGCCAGCAATCGCTCCTCAGGCCCGTCGATGACCTCTCGCAGCACGTACCGATGCGAGCGTAGCGAACGTTCCCACTGTCCCCAGAGAAAGGCTGCTTCGTTGAGATGCTCTTCGAGGATGTCCCAGAGAATCATGGACACCTAGTTGACCTTCACCGAGGCGCCCTTGATGCGATTGGTGCCTGTGGCGTGGGTTTCGACCTGGACGCCCCGGATGACGACCTTCCCATTGCGCCGCAGCGTGATGGTGGCTTCGCCACACCGGAGCACGACCTCCTCTTTCCCCTCCAGGACGACTCGCCGGCCATCCACATGGGCATCCAAGGCGGATTCGGAGTCGGCTGCTCCCGAAAGCAATGCCTCGACCAAGGGCGCGGTGGACGCCGGTTGAAGCAACCCGATGAGCACCGGCCGCGACAGGTCATCCTGCTCGAAGAGCAGGACCGCCCCTGGCCTTCGCGCGGTGGCGTCCGCCAGGACCTTGGGGCTCATTGGGATGATGGTGCGCGCGCAAAGGGGACCCGCCGTATTTCCCTCGAAGTCCACCTGTGGATTGCCCGCTCCATCCACTCCCACGAGCCAGCCGACCCGTGGCCCCCGGGAGTCGACACGCGGCTCTTCCGCATCTCCTACGAACGGAACCGTTTCTCCATCCTTTGCGTGCATCGGCTTTTCTCCTGCCTTGGGGACTTGCCTCGCGACCGCTTGTCAGACGCCCGCGTAGCCTTCGGCGGGTTTGAACTGAAACCCTCGCATGCCTGACTTCTGGAGCACTTCCTTCACTGACTCGTGGACGATGAGGACGGACGGCTTCCCGAAGAGCCTGAACAGCTTCGCCCCCTGGATTTTCTGGGGGGCCAAATGCAGTTCCTTCAATTCGAAGATGGTGTTCTTGCCCAGGGGCTCCGCTGGGAAGCCGGCCATGGGCGTGAAGACCGACGCTTGCCGGTCCATGCAGTCAATCAGGCCGACGACGTTGGCCGCCTGATGGCCGGACGTCTTCTTGCCTGACGACTCGTCGATGAGCGTCAGCGGGTAGTAATCGACGTTGTCGATTCCGGCTGATGCCAGGGCCTCGCGGAAGCGAGGGGAAAAGACCAGGGTGGCGGGAGACGCGCTCATGTAGTCCACCATGTCCCCTTCGGCGCCCACGCGTTTTCGCGCGGTCAGGGGAGGCAGGGGCCCCAGCTTGGCGCCGCTCATGAACGACACCTTCTTCTTTTCGAATCCCGGAATGGGATCCAGGTACAGGCTCGCTGCGTTGTCTTCGGCGGGCCCATAGCGAATGACGTGGTACATCAGACTCTCTTCGAGGCTTTGCGTTGCGTGTTCTTGAGGATCTGCTGTCGCTGCTGCTCCATATAACGTTGCCGCCGATCCTCCAGGGTGCGAACCGCGCTGGTATAGACCGACAGCGAGTTCAAGTGCAGCCCCCAGAACTCCACGCCACTGGCTTGTTGCCGGATGCCTAGGATTTGAGTCTGGACGAACACCGAAGCTTGCTTCAACTGCTCTGCAAGGGCGAGCTGTAATGCGTATCCGTCCGGCCAAGGACGTGCTGAGAGGCGTTGAGTGAGGAGTCGGCGCCGAGGACCCTGGTGGGAATGTCAAAGCCGGTGGAGAAGCAGGAGTGGTTCCGGGTCGCCGAAGCCTTCGAGGCGAGCGGACTGACGCAAAAAGCGTTCTCCTCGCAGCGAGGCGTGCGGCTCAGCACGTTGCAGTCGTGGGTGTACCGGCGCCGACGCCAGCACGGCAGTCAGGCAGAGGTAGTGCGCCTGCTGCCGGTGGAGGTCGCGACGAGGCCCACGGCGACGGAGTCGATGCTGGAGGTGGTAACGGCGAGCGGAGCGCGGGTGCGCTTCGAGGAGGGCACCGACGTCGACTACGTGGCCCGGCTCGTCGCCGCGCTGGGGCGGTGAGGCAGTGTTTGCCCTTCCAGCCTCGGTGCGCGTGGTGCTGGCGACAGAGCCGGTGGACATGCGTAAGTCGATTGACGGCCTGATGGCACTGGTGCGCAGCGCATGGGGCGAGGACGTCTACTCGGGGCACCTCTTCGCCTTCGTCTCGCGCATGGGCGACAGAGTCAAGGTGCTGACGTGGAGTCGAGGCGGCTTCGTGCTGCTGTACAAGCGGCTGGAGACGGGCCGCTTCCGCCTACCACCGGTGGACGCGGGCGCGCAGGTGGTGCACCTGGACGCCACGCAGTTGGCGATGCTGCTGGACGGCATTGACGTGGCGCAGGTGAGGCGCCAGCCTGCCTGGACGCCTCCCGGGCGCACGGGCACCTGACGCGCCGGGCCCGGGACGCAGCGTGGCGGAGGCATGTTGAAGCTGGGTGCCTCGAGAGCTCCCTCAAGACCACTTCTGCCCCTGGCGCGAGGAGGCGGAGGAACTCAAGGCCGAGGTGAGCCGTATCGGCGGGGAGGTGGACGCACTCAAGGGGCAGTTGGCGGCCCTGCAGCGTCACGTCTTCGGCCGCAGGGCGGAGAAGTTGCCGACAGTGGCTGCCGAGCTGCGAGGGGACGCGGACTCGACGGCGGCCCGGGCCGAGGCCGCGAAGCAGAAGCGCCGGGAGAGAGCCTCCCGGAAGGCGGAGGAGGCACCCGCACGGGAGATTCGCCACGCGGTGCCAACCGAGGCGCGCCACTGCCCTGCGTGTGGCGGCGAGGACATGAAGCCACTGGGCAAGGGCCGCGCTTCGGTGCTGTACGAGTACGTGCCGGCGCGCTTCGAGAAGCAAGTGCACGTGCAGGAAGTGCTGGCGTGCGCGTGCGGCCGGGGCGTCGTCACCGCCCCGCCTCCGGCCAGAGTAGTGGACAGGGGCGAGTACGGCCCGGGCTTCATCGCGCATGTGGTGACGTCGAAGTGTGCCGACGCCATGCCGCTGCACCGGCTGGCCCAACGTGTTGAGCGCAGTGGCGTCCCCATGAGTCGCAGCACGCTGACGGACCTCTTCCACCAAGCCGCCTCGGTGCTGCTGCCGCTGTCGCAGCACCTGCTGCAATGCATTGCAGCCGCGGACGTGGTGTGGGCGGACGAGACGCCTCTGCGCGTGCTGGACGTGAAGAAGACGCGGCTGGGTTACCTCTGGACTTTCCTCACCCAGAACGAAGCCGGTGAGTGGCTCATTGGTTACCGCTTCAGCATGGGCCGGGCGAGCAGGACGCCCAAGGAAGTCCTGGGAGGTACCTCGGGTGCGCTCGTGGTGGACGCATACACCGGCTACAACGCGGTGACGCTGCCCCAGGGCCGGGTGCGCGTCGGCTGCTGGGCGCATTGCCGCCGCCGATTCTTCGACGCGCTGGCCACCGCGCCCGAAGCGCGCCATGCCATGGACCTCATCCTCGAACTCTACCGAGTGGAGGCCCAGGCGAGAGGCGCGGACGTGGTGCGCACCGCCGCCCACCGCGCTCTGCGCCAATTGCACAGCGCCCCCGTCCTCGCGCGACTGCACGTCTGGCTTGAAGAACAGACGCCGCGGCCCCCACCCAAGAGTCCGCTGGGCCAGGCCATTTCCTACGCCCTCAAGCAGTGGGCGGCCCTCACGCGCTTCGTCGAGAATGAGCGCCTACCCCTGGACAACAACCGCGCGGAGGCGGCGCTGAGAAAGGCCGCCCTGGGGAGGAAGAATTTTCTCTTCGTCGGCCACGAGGCCGCGGGGGAGAACCTGGCCGGTCTCTACGCGCTGGTGGCCACCTGTGAGGCCAACCAAGTCAATCCCGAGGCATACCTCGCGGACGTCCTGCTGCGCGTTCAGACGCACCCCAACTCCCGCATCGACGAACTGCTGCCCCACGAGTGGAAGCGACGGCGTATCGCCGACCCGCCCAACTCACCTCTCCAGCTCTGCATCTGAACAACTCGCTCGTCGCGGCGCCCGCCGAACACGCTCCTCGTCCGCCTGCAACCTCTCGCGCCACATCACTGGCCGGACGGTTACGTAATGCGACATCTTCCTTGCCCTGGCAGACCTCCGCGTACGCGTTCTCGATGTCATCCAAGAGATCTGCGATGGGGGAGGTGTATGCGCCAGGATGGCTGCCGTTGTGCTGCTGCAGGAGGTGGAGCGCGACGTCCGCCTCGTCTTTGGGCAGGAGCATCCCGTTGGAAATACCGTTGATGTCCCATCCTGCGAGGACGGCGTTGTCCTTCAAGGTCGAGGTGCTGTCCAACTGCTCAACGGGTGTGGATCTGGCACTGAGCAGCGAGCGAGCTGACAGGCAAGGGGACCACCGGAGGCCTGATGGTCGGCAGCATGCGAGGCCACTGGTGGGTTGTGCCACTGGAGGACATCCAACGATGCCAAAGGTGACCATCGAAGTGCCGGAAGGATTCGAGGACAGCGTCAAGGCGCTGGAGGAGACGCTGAAGCGCGCCCACCGAGGGGTGGAGGGAGCGAGCAGAGGGGACCTGGCCGCGTTCGACGCCGCATGGCAGGAGTTGAATGCCGGAGCGGAACAAACGGAGCGGTTGATTCGACTGGGGAGCCTATGGTTCAGTTACCGCAGAAGCTGTGCTGGAAGATGGCACGGTTCTGACGGCTCGATTCAGAGACACTGGCGACAATCCAATGCGTATTCCCAAACGGGAAAGCACGTCATATATCGCGGACTCTTGGAAACTGGCGGCAGGGGTGGCGGACCTTCCTGACTCTTCAGATGAAGAGACCTTGAGCGGGGGCGCTGGTGATGGACATTCCGGCGATGGATTGACTCTCTATGAGGAGTATCGTGGCTTTGTTGCGAACGGGCAATGGGGGACCACGGATCCAGCCAAGGTTGAATTCCATGTTTACAATGGACTTCACCCCTACCCATCAATACTCACTCAAGTGACCGCAGGAATCCAGACATTCAAGAACGCGACTGGGCTCAATGTCCATTCCAACTACAGAGAGGCTGATTTTGAACAGGCATCAGACCCCTCTGATATCGACCCTTCCAAGCGCGTCATCAACTTCAATGCATTACACGAAGGTGGACGGCATCGCGTTGATCAGCACATCATCATGCTCATTCCGTCAATCAACCCATTGTCCGTCGTATCACAGGCACACCGTGGCCCCAGTAGCCCCGTCAACATTCCCATGATTGAGATCGGGCAGATGACCGACCCTGGGGACATCGCAGGCACCGTTGCGCATGAGCTCGCACATAGCGCCAACGTCCCTCATCACGGGGAAAATGGCCACGATTTCGTCACCTGGATACCTCAACTCACTGACTATCTTGAAATCTCCACCGCAACTCCTGCGCCAGGAGTTCCTATTACTCTGCGAATGGAGGCGGACGGGAGTCTAGCTCCAATCCTGGCAAATCCATTGCAAATGCTACTACTCTCGATCGAAGTCACAGATCCAACGAAGGGTAGTCGATTCGGAGGAGACGAGAATTGCCTAATACGATATTGCGGAGCAAACGCAGTGAAATGGAACAGCAAGCCGTCTGCGGAGCGATTTCTCATTCTTCCAAGAGAAACGCCGGGAACGCAGTTGTGTTCAGATGGCCTCGGCAAGACTTTCAATGCAACCGTGAGACCTGACTACTCCCCTCCAGAGAGCCGACCTTCGCGCCACGGACATGCCGCGCCCAATCGCGGCAACTGCATACACCGGGTCTGCATCAATGATGCTCACGCACACATTCCCCAGAACGCCCCATGATCCAAAACATCACAAAAACTGCCTTGTTTCTCATGTTGCTTGGACTTCATGGCGGACGTGCTCAGGCATCCATGCCAGGAGAACCGCAAGGAACACGCTCGCCTGAGACCAATCCAGAGCTTATTATCGAATTCAACACTGCACACCTTCGAAAGGGATGGCCGCTCGTCTTGTCGATCGGCTTGTTTCAGCCGCGAGCAGTCACGACAGAAGAACAAGTGCGTTCCGCAGGAGCTTTCGTCATTAATCCCCCTCGCGAGGGATGGGAAGAGCACCTGTCCATTGAAATTCTCTTTCGACAGAACCGGAAAAACGAACAGACGCACCTCCCACTTCAGAAAATAAGTATCCGCCCGCGCCAATTGACTTTGTCTTCCGATAAATCCAGCTTGCTCTTGCGCTACGTCTTGCCGCCAGAGGAAACGGCAAAACTGGCCACCGGCAAGTACTTTGTCAATGCCAAGCTGGACACAACGCGCGTCGCGACTGGTGGATGGACAGGGACTCTTAACACATCCCAGGTGCTTTCCGTGGAAGAGCCGTCTTTAGACCAACCTGCAAACGAAGGCTGTCCTCGTGCACTGGCGAACTCCGACTACTTCGACGCGATAGGGAATCCTGAAAAGGCCCTCACGGTCCTGAATGAGTATTTACCAGCGGCTCAACCAGGAACGGCAGCAACGTGCTTGAATCGGCGGGCCATGCTTGCCGAAGCGTCAGGGGATCTGAAGTTGGCACGGGAGTACTATTGCAAGGCTTCTGCAGATTCTTGGGTGAACCTTCTCGCGATGGAGAAGTCGAGAAAGAAGGGGGAGCAGGCGCCGTTCTATGCTCGTTCCATTTTCAGTACAAATTGTGAGCGTCTGACCGATGTGACTGGCAAGACGCAGTAGACTTCAGTCGATGTAGAGAAGCGCGAAGTGACGTGCCCGCGCCCTGCGCGGGCACGTCGTGCGCAGATTTGGTGGGATCGAGCAGTTGCTGACGCGGAGCCGGTGCGACTTCGTGCGGTTGTATACAAGGATGGAGACTGGCCGCTTCCGGTGGATGACGGCGCTCAAAAGATACCCCGGATGCCACGCAGTTGGCGATGCCGCTGGACGGTATTGCTGGAGCCCAGGAGAGGGGCTAGGAGCGTGTCGGGGTAACGGGCAAGGAGCCGGATAATGGGCTCCTTGCAGCAGAGGTGGCGCTCCGCCCGTTTGGAACTGGCGGCGCCGCCACTACGCGGCGAGCTGCGCCCGATGGAGTTTCAGCTCAACAGGCAAGATGTGATGGGCCTCGACCCGATAGGGATGGGTCTCCGCCTTGAGCGTGATGGTGCCATCCTTGCGCTGGTCCAGGTACATCTTGCGAACGTTGGTCTCGCCATGACCTCCCTTGGCCCATGGCTCCAGGTTCTTCCCGTGCAGGGTATCCCGTAGCTTTTGGCCCTGGCGCGACACGTTCCCCGTTCCCTTTGGGTTGTACTCCGAGTCGAGGTCCTTCTCGTGTCCCTCGCAGTTGGACCACTTGCACTTCTTCTTGTCCGGGGCCTTTTCCTCGTCGGCCTGCTTCGCGGCAATCCCGGTGGCACCATCGAACTGATTGGGCATGGTGAGCCTCAACCCATGATGTTCTTCTTGTTGTGGAAGAGGGGGTCACCCATGCGACACACGTTCTTGCCTTCGAACTTCACGTCGAAGGAATAGAGCATGAATTCCGCCTCGCCCTTGGTCGAGCCACTCACGACGCCCCCTGCGGAACCGGCTTCGTCGCCCGCGGTGAGGCTGTACTTCGCGCCCTTGACCATTGGCATTTTTCCCTCGACCACGACGGATTTGGGGCCCTTCGCCGTATCGCTGGACTTGCCAATGTTCGGGTAGGGAATGGGGACGGGCCCGGAGGGCGTTGGCGTCTTGCATACGTCGGGGAAGACCGTGTTCATGCCTCCGCTTCCCTGATGCACCACGCCTCGGAAATTGACGAAGACCGAACTTGCCATTGGCGCTGCCCCTATGACGGCATGGGTTCACTGCTCACGAGGGTGGCGGCGCGCGGAGCAGTTTCTGAAGAACACCAAGCAAGGCATGGTCCGGGCAAGTGGCCTCTCTTCAGTCCGAGCGCCGCGAGTCCAACGAGGACCGGGCCAGTCGCCGCCCCGAGGTCTCCGAAGCAATCCGCGGGGTGCTCCATGCGCAGTTCCGGGTGCAGGACCTCTCGGTTGCGGATGAAGGCCACGCCCCATTCTTTTGCCCCGAAGCTCTCGCCGTTCAGGCTCGCGAACACGGTTCGAACCGGAAGGCCAGAGGCCCCCTCGACCGCGGCGCGGACTGCATCTGCCAGTCCATCGCCCAGGTATGGCTTTTCGCTATACCGATGTCCCTGTTCCTCTCCCAGGCCCGGAGATGACACATAGGCAATGGCCGTGGAGTTCGGGAGGGTTCTCTGCGAGGACAGCAAGAGAAACCCAGCGCCTTCGCCTGGCACGAAGCCATCCAAAACCTCCTCCGCATGAACCCGTCCCTCCTGGTCCAGCATACCGAGCACTCCGGCGTCCACATGGCTGTCGATGCCTCCAACCAGGACCGCGCGCGCCGTACGGGTCTGCAGCAAGGTGAGGGCGGGTGTCTGTGTGTGCAGGGTGTATGTTTTGTATTGGATGCTAATGTTTTGCTCTGCGGGACGGCGCCATCGGGCGCATGATGGTCATTCCTCCTGCGAGTCGGCAGAAAAGGTGAGCGTCTCGTGGACGGCCCGTGGTCTTACGGTGCCACGGGCCCCCGTCGTGCGTGGCACGACACGAGGCCTCATGAGGATGTTCGCACGGAGGTGCCGGATGGTGCCGAGCGAGCTGCACGGCACCATCGGCCGAAGTGTCTTCCGTCTGCTTAGAGCGACCGGCTGGCGATTTCCGCCAGCTCCGCGTCGGTCAGCACCAGGGGGTTGGCCTTCATGCTGCTGGCCCCCTTGGCCTTCGTCACCAGCGCGGGCACCTGGGCCTCCGTCAGCCCGTAGCGGCCCAGTCCCGGCACGCCCAGCGCCGCGCGCAGTTCGTCTACCCACGCGACGGCGTCCTCGGCCCGGGCATCGGCCCTTCCCGTCAGCAGCACCGCCAGCTCCTGCACCCGGGGCAGTGACGGATGCGTTGGCGCACGGGCCCGCAGCGCGCGCAGGTTGACGTCCAGCACCGCGGGCAGCAGTGCCGCGCACACCGCGCCGTGGGGCGCGTCGAACATGCCACCCACGGGCGCGGCGAAGCCGTGCACCGCGCCCAGGCCGGCATTGGCCAGACACAGGCCGCCGAAGAGACTGGCCAGGGCCAGGTCCTCGCGCGCGGGCGCATCCGCGCCGTCCAGCACCGCGCGCCGCAGCGAGCGGGCCGACCTTCGCAGTCCCTCGCGCGCCAGCGCGTCCGTCAGTGGGTTGGCGCGCGCGGAGAGGAAGGGCTCGATGAGCTGCGACAGCGCATCCATGCCACTGGACGCCAGCACCGCGGCGGGAGCCCCAGAGAGCAGGTCCGGGTCCACCAGCGCCACGCGCGGCAACATGTGCGGACTGCGCAGGCTGGCCTTCACCTTCGCGTCCTTCGAGCCAAGCACCGCGTTGCGCGTCACCTCGGAGCCGGTGCCGGCCGTGGTGGGGATGGCCATGAAGGGCAGGGACGGGCGGGTGAGCGGCTGGCCCCGGCCAATGACTTCCAGGTAGTCCAGCGGGTCGCCCCCATTGGCGGCGAGCGCGGCAATGGCCTTGCCCGCGTCCAGCGCGCTGCCTCCGCCCAGGGCCACCACCGCGTCACAGCCCGCTTCCGCGATGCGCGCGGTGCCTTCGCGGGCTCGCTCCACCGTGGGCTCGCCGTCCACGGAAAAGACAGTCACCCCCAGTCCCAGACGCTCCAACGCGTCCTGGAGGGGCCGTGCGCGTGTGGGATTGGCGCCGGTGACGAGCAGCACCCGGGAGCCCCCGAGGCCGCGAATGGCCTCTGGCGCTTCGGCCAGGCGGCCCGGGCCGAAGAGGACGCGGGTGGCGGTGGCGAACTCGAACGAGGAAGAGGCGCTCACGTCCGTCACCACCCGGCGTCGTCGGGGAAGCGGTTGGCGAACTTCCGACTGGTGCGGGGCTCCGCCATCATCGGCGCCACGGTGTCGCGCCAGGTGAGGTAGTGCGCCGTCTCCTTGTGCGCGGCGGGGGCCTGGGGCGTCCGGTACGCCTCTACCAGCACGAAGCGCGTGGGGTCCTCGGCGTCCTGCATGACGTCGAAGCGGGCAATGCCAGGCTCCTTCACGCTTTCGCGCGCATTGGCGAGCGTGGCCTGGTGGAAGGCGTCCACGTGCTCCGGCTTGACGTGGACCTGGACGTGAACGACGAGGAGGCTGTGGGACATGCCCCGGAAACTACTCCGGGCCGGGGCCGCGTGGGGATGCGGCCTCCGGCCCGGGAGGGGGCAGGGGTGTTGGCTGCCCGTCAGTGGCTACGGGGCCTTGAGGACCGTCGTCGGGCTGATGACGTCTTCCAGCTTGCGGGCCATGGTCCACCCGTCGTGGTAGACGATGCCCACGGGGCTGACGGTGTCATTCCGGTACAGGCCGACCTTCAGGTAGTTGAGCTGGCCCTTGTACTGGGTGGCGATGAAGCGCTTGGGCATCACGACCTTGCCGTTGAGGTACAGCTCCACGAAGCCCACCTTCGAGTCCGGCGACCACTTCACGTGGAAGATGAAGTCCAGCCAACGGCCGCGAACCAGCGGCGTGCGCCAGACGATGGTGCCCGGGTTGCCGCCGATGTTGAGGCGAATCTCCTCGCCGTAGACGTAGAACTCCACCGGCGGCGAACCCGAGTTGCCCTCGTGGTGCCACTGGGTGAAGAGCTGCCACGTCTTCGCGCTGGGAAAGCTCGAGTCGAACATGGTGCTGAAGCGGTAGTAGTACTCGGAGCCCGTGGCCTCGCGCGTCATGCGCACCAGCTCGTTGCGGTTGCCGCTCGCGTTGATGGGGTCGTCGCCCTTGCGAACGGTGGCCTTGAGGGCGTAGCGGCCCTGCCGCGCGGGCGAGCTCACCAGCGCCAACCGGTCCGCGCTCACCATCTGCGTGCTGCTCCACTGCGAGCGGCTGTTGGTCTCGAAGTCACCGACCCACACCACGCTGGCGCCGTTGCCCGGCTGGGGCTGCTCCGGGTCGGGGTTCGGCTCCGGGGTGGGGTCGGTGGGCGGCACCGTCGACGACGTGGACGAGCAGGCACGCGCCTCGGCGATGCTGGCCCACTCATTCAGGTTGTTGCCCTGGAACGTGACGCGGACGCGCCGCGTATTGATGGTGGAGAAGCTGTACGTCTCCGCGGCGGTCGTCTTGCCGCTGCTCTTGCCCGAATAGACCTGTGTATAGGTATATCCATCCGGTGAGACTGAGACGGAGAAATCATTCGCGCGGGTGTTGCCCTCATGCCACGCGACGGAGACGCCGGAAACCTTTTGGATGGAGCCCAAATCGTAGTCAATCCAGGAGCCCTTGCCGAGGCGGCTCCACCGGGTGCCCAGATTGGAATCCATGGTATTGGCCGGAACGTTTCCGTCATGGCCGTTGGAAATCACTGACCGGGCCGTCAGCTGGGTGCAGCCCGTCGTGGTCAGCGCCGCGGCACTGACCGCCTGGCTGTCGAGGGCATCGAATTCAATGGGGGACGCGTCGGATTCAGGGGAGACATCTTCCGGGGCGCCACAGCCCGTGCCGCTCATACCGAGCAGCGTTCCAACCAGCAGGAGGGTCTTCTTCATGGGGGCTCTCTGGGAACTAAAGACAGACGAAGGGTGAGTCCGCGCCGTGGGGGACGGGCGGGGTGCTTGGCTTTGCTAGGTGGGCTTCTCCAAGGTCACGGCGAGTGATTGCCGTGTCGAACGCTCAACGAGCATCCGCCAAAAGTATTTCGTATTCAACACGCGATTTCGCGCCTGCTTGCTCTCCAGGCGCCGGCCGGGGCGTACCTTGTTGCTGTTTCATCTGGCGTGATTGGAATTGTTTGTCATTGCGCGATGCGGGCAGTGGAAACGCGCTGGGCGTGAGGCTTTCGATGCACTGCGGGCCTGGGTGGGCGCCGGAGTGCACTGCGACGCGAGTCGGGGGTGTGCGGTGGGGAGCGAACAGTCCCACACCCCTGGCGGCCGGAGGCGCGAGGTGCGTGCCGGCGCTACAACACCCCGGGTCGTACTGGCGACGCGAAGGACCGGCGCTCGACTCACACAGCGTCATCCTTCAGGGAGGTGGCCATGAACCCGGCTTCGGGCTCGTGCGTTGCGTGTGGGGCGCGTTTCCTGGGAGGCGTACTGGCGTGTCCGCGGAGCGCGGCGGGGGTGCCCCGGGACGCGCCGGTCCGCCGATGGGCGCCAGGGTTGTGCCACCCGCCGCTGGTGGGCCGCGTCGCCGTGCTGAAGCGGCTGATGGGGCTGGCGGAGGACGTGCGGCGCGGGTTGGGACGGGCGGTGTGGTTGATGGGTGAAGCGGGGATGGGCAAGACGCGCGTCAAGGACGCCTTCGTGGAGCGCCTGGCCTCGGATGGCTTCGAAATCTGGGAAGGCAGTGGCCTGGCGTTGCCGGGCGCACCCGCGGGCATCTTCCGGGAGCTGCTGGACGCCACGCGGGCGCTCAGCCCTCCCGCCGGGACGGGCCGCGTGTCCAGCGCGGACGCGGAGCGAATCCAGCGCTTCCTGGAAGGCCGCGAGCGCCAGGGCATTCCGGCGAGCCTCGCCTCCGAGCGCACCGCCCTCTTCGACTCCCTGTGCCACGCGCTGATGCCCCACCGCCGTCCGCGCCTGCTGGTGCTGGAGGACTGGCAGCATGGGGACGCGCTCAGCCATGCGCTGGTGGAGGAGCTGGTGTCGCGGCTGTCGCACACGCCGTTGCTGTTGCTGGCGCTCCAACGCCCCAGCGGCACGGCGCCAGCGCCTCTCTCGGCGGAAGTCCTGACGGTGGGGCGGCTGGGGCCCGCCGAGTCCGCGGCGCTGCTGGAGGGCCGGTTGCGGAACCGGGGGACACTGACGCCCGCGGCCCGGGAGGCGCTGCTGCGCGGCAGTGCCGGACACCCGCTGCACCTGCTGCACGCGGTGACCCTGCACGAGGAGCAGCCGGAGCGGGAGGTGCCACTCACGGGCGAGGCGGCACATGCGGCGCGGCAGGCCTTGCTGCCCCCGGCACAGCGGGACGTGCTGCGGGCGGCGTCGGTGCTGGGCCCGTCGTTTCCCCGGGCGGTGCTGGTGGCGTTGGCGGGTGGGGTGGGGCCGCTGGCGCTGCTGGAGACGGGGGGCTGGCTGTGCTCCGTCGCGGGAGGCCGGTACACGTGGGCGGTGGAGCCCGCCCCGGGCGTAGATGAGCTGCCGGAGGCGGAGTTGCCCGCGGCACACCGGCGGGCCGCGGAAGCCTATGAGGCCCTTCCGGAGCCGCTGCGTCAACGCGCCAGTATGGAGTTGACGCGGCAATGGCTGTCAGCGGAGGAGTCCTCCCGGGCACTGCCTTGTCTGGTATCACTGGCGGGCTGGAACCTGGCGGCATTGGAGCCGGGGCCCGCCATGGCTGTGTATCGCTTCGCGTTGGGACTGGCGAACGCGCTCAAACCAGACGCAGCGCTGGAGTGGCGGCGGAGGCTCTGGGAATACATGGGCGACGCGCACCGGCTGGCGGGCGAGCCCGCGGAAGCGGACGCCGCGTGGCACACTGCGCGGACGCTGGATGATGAGGGATTGGCATCTCCCTCGGGGGACCGGGCCCGGCGTCTGTTCAAGCGGGCGTCGGTGGTGCTCGCGCTCGGCAGGTACGAGGAGGTGCTGGGGCTCGACAGGGAGGGGCGCCGGGACTGTCTGTCCGCGGCGCCGCTGATGTCCGTGTCGCTGGATGCGCTGTCCGCGCTGGCGCTGTCCGCGCTGGGCCGGTTCGAGGAGGCGCGCGCGAGGATTGTCCTGGCCCGTGAGCAGTTACAGGAGGCAGCCCAGGAAGACGGCCCCGCGCGGGCGGGTGTGGAGGCGCTGCTCCACCGGGCCCTGGGCGGCGTGCAGCTCGGGCTGGGATTCCCGGAGGCCGCGGCGTCCGAGTACGCCCAGGTCCTGCGCTGGAGCGAGCGCGCGGGGGACACGTGGGAACACTCCACCGCGTTGCTGAACCTGGGCGACGCGTATTCGCGGGCGGGAGACAGGGAGCGCGCGGCGCACTTCTTCCAGCTCGCGCTGGAGCTGGATTCACGCACGGGAGACCGCCGGGGCATGGCCTACACGCACCATGGACTGGCACTGCTGCACACGCGCGCGGGCGCACCTGAGCTGGCGAAGGAAGACGCGCTGAGAGGGCTTCAGCTGGCGTCCATGCTGGAGGACCGGCGCCTCCAGTCGTTGCTCCGGTGCGTGCTGGGGCGGGCCCAGTTGCAACTGGGCGAGCTGGAGGAGGCTGGACGTCAGCTCCAGCTCGCGGCGAGAGATGCCTCCGCCGCGGGAGCCCGCTTGGAGCTGCTTCAGGCGGAGGCGTGCCTGCGGGTGTTGGAGGCGCGGCGCTGAGTGTCCGGGGCCGGTGGGCCCGCGTGGAAGCGCTTGGGGCACGAGATGCACTCCTCGCTACCCACAGGGCCGCGAGGCATGAAATTGTTCATGCGTGATTGAAATCGAGACCATCGAGGCATTCGAGCGGCACCTCGCGGCGGGCGTCGGGTTCGCCAACGTCATCATCCAAGGGCTGGACCTGCGGCGGTACACCCAGGAGCTGGCCTCCGCCGAGCTCGTGGGCGCCGTCTTCCTGGGCTGTGAGCTGGAGAAGGATGCGCTGAAGGCCACCGTGGAGCACGGGGCCATGGTGTTCCCGCCCATCTCCGGCGTGCCCTATCAGCCCTACCGTGGCGCGCTGTATACGCCGGAGGAGCTGTACGCGGGCTTCGACCCGGCTCAGCCGGAGTCCTACGCGGACACACCGGATGCGCGCATCTATGCGCACTGGGCGGCGAACGGGCGCGGCAGTCCTCCCACGCTGCTGGAGACGCTGGCGCAGCGGCTCCACGACCACTCGGTCACGGAGGCCATGCAAGGATTGCTGTACCGGTCCGGGAGCGTGCGCAAGGTGGTGGCCATCATGGGCGGCCACTCCATGAAGCGCGGCCAGCCGGACTATCGCGCGGTGGCTTCCCTGGCGCGCGAGCTGGCGCGCCGTGGCTTCTTCATGGTCAGCGGCGGTGGTCCAGGCGCCATGGAGGCCACGCACGTGGGCGCGTGGTTCGCGCGGCGTACGGAGGCGGAGCTGGACGCGGGACTGGCCATGCTCGCGCAGGCGCCCAGCTACACCGACCGCGAGTGGCTCTCGCGCGCCTTCGACGTGCGCCGGGCCTTTCCCCTGGGCGAGGACGACCAGCCGTACTGCGCCAGCCTGGGCATCCCCACGTGGCACTACGGGCACGAACCGCCCAACCCCTTCGCCACGCACATCGCGAAGTACTTCGCCAACAGCGTGCGGGAAGACGGTCTGCTGACCATCGCCAAGGGCGGCATCGTCTACTCACCCGGCAGCGCGGGCACCATCCAGGAGGTGTTCCAGGACGCGTGCCAGAACCACTACAACTCGCTGGGCGTCATCAGCCCCATGATCTTCCTGGGCACCGAGTTCTGGACGCGCACCCGGCCCGTGTACCCGCTGCTGCACCAACTGGCGCAGGGCTACGACTATGCGCGCTACCTCATGCTCACGGATTCGCAGGAGGAGGTCGTCCGGGCGCTGGAGGCGTATGACCGCGAGGCGCACCCGTCTCCCTGAACGCCCGCTGTTTCGCCGGGAATCTCCGAGTCTCCCGCCTTCCAACGGGCAGGCATGAGGGCAGGGGCCCGGCGAATCCGACAGGATGCGCTCGCCCCACTGCGTTGTCGCTGTTCGACGCAGCCGGGGCGGCGTATCCTCGTAGCCTCGGGAAGGAGTGCTCGGATGCGGCCCCGGGCCGTCTTCTTCGACTTGGATGACACGCTGATTGACCGCGCGGGCGCCTTCACGCGCTACGTGGACACGCTCGTCTCCCGTTACTTGTCGTTGCTCCCCGAGGCTCGGCGTGCCGAAGCCGTGGTCTGGATGCACGAGGTGGATGGGCGTGGCGGCGCGTCCCGGAGCGCGTTCTGTCAGCAGGTGACGAAGGCGTACCCATGCCTGGGCCTCACGCCAGACGCGCTCTGGGAGGACATGGCGTCGCGCCTGCCTCTGCTCGTCCAGGAGGACGCGGGCGTCTGTGATTGGGTGGCCTCCGTGGCCCGTTGCCGGCCGGTGGCGGTGGTGTCCAATGGCTCGGCGCGGGTGCAGCGCACGAAGCTGGCCCGCGCGGGGCTCGCGGAGGTGCTGCCGGATGTCTTCCTCTCCGGCGAGGTAGGCGCTTCGAAGCCGGATGCCCGCATCTTCGAGGCCGCGCTGGCCCACGTCGGACGTTCGCCGGAAGAGGTGCTGCACGTGGGAGACGACCCGGAGCGGGACGTCGTGGGCGCCGCGCGGCTGGGAATGGCCACTTGCTGGGTGTCTCACGGCCGGCCGTGGCCCTCCGCGCTGCCGCCGCCCATGTTCACGGTGGAGTGCATCCCTTCGCGCCTCGACGACATCGCCGGAGTGCTCAAGCGATGGACATGAACGCGGTGGTCGGCACGCACGACCTGCTCTTCATCACCCTGGACACCCTGCGCTTCGACGTCGCCGAGGCGCTCGCGGCCCAGGGGCGCACGCCGAACCTCTCCGCGCTGCTGCCTGGAGGCCAGTGGGAGCAGCGGCACTCTCCCGCGAGCTTCACGTACGCTGCGCACCACGCCTTCTTCGCGGGCTTCCTGCCCACGCCCGCGACGCCGGGTCTACATCCCCGGTTGTTCTCGATGCGCTTCGAGGGCAGCGAGACGACGGCCTCGGACACCTGCGTGCTGGACGCGCCGGACCTCGTCACGGGGCTGGCGGGCCGCGGGTACCACACCGTCTGCATTGGCGGCGTGGGCTTCTTCAACAAGCGCAATCCGCTGGGCAACGTGCTCCCCGGGCTCTTCGCGGAGAGCCACTGGAGCTCCGAGTTGGGCGTGACGGACGCTCGGTCCACCGAGCACCAGGTGGCGCTGGCCGTCCAGCGGCTGGAGGCGCTGCCGCGTGAGCAGCGCGTCTTCCTCTTCATCAACGTGTCGGCGCTGCATCAGCCGAACCGGCATTATGTGCCCGGCGCCACCCAGGACTCGCGCGAGTCGCACGCCGCGGCATTGGCGTACGTGGACTCGCAGCTCCCGCCGTTGTTCGCCGCCCTGCGGCGCCGGGGGCCCGCCTTCTGCATCGTCTGCTCGGACCATGGCACCACCTACGGCGAGGACGGCTTCACCGGCCATCGCCTGGCCCACCCCGTGGTGTGGACGGTGCCCTACGCTGAATTCCTGCTACCTTGAGAAACCGCACCATGACGCGTCTGGAGCAGATGCTCGAAGGGTCGCCCTACGTGGCGTACCTCTACGGCTACCCGCACAAGACGGCCTACCGGCCCTTCACGCCCGCGCTCCCGCTGGAGTCCGTCTGGGCGGAGGAGCGGCGGGACGCGCTGTTCCTCTACATCCACGTGCCCTTCTGCGAGATGCGCTGCGGCTTCTGCAACCTCTTCACCGCCGCCGGGCCGAAGCAGGACGTGGTGGACGGGTACCTGGGCGCGCTGGTGCGCGAGACGAAGCGGGTGAAGGAAGCGCTTGGGACGGCGAGCTTCGCCCGGGCCGCCATTGGCGGCGGCACGCCGACGCTGCTGGACGTGGCGGGGTTGAACACCGTGTTCGACATGGCCGAAGGCGTCATGGGCGCGGACATGAAGAGCATCCCCGTGTCCGTGGAGGTGTCGCCGGAGACGGTGGACGCGCAGAAGCTCCAGGTGTTGCGCTCGCGCGGCACGGACCGGGTGAGCATGGGCATCCAGAGCTTCATCGAGGCGGAAGTGGCCGCGGTGAAGCGGCCCCAGAAGACGGCGCAGGTGGAGGCCGCGCTGGACCTCATCCGCTCCACGGGCTTCCCCACGCTGAACCTGGACCTCATCTACGGCATGGAGGGGCAGACGGCGGAGAGCTTCCTCTACTCGCTGCGCACGGCGCTCCGTTACTCGCCGGAGGAGATCTATCTCTACCCGCTCTACGTCCGGCCGCTGACCTTCCTGGGCAAGAAGGCGCGGGCCTGGGACGATCTGCGCCTTTCGCTCTATCGCGTGGGCCGCGACTTCCTCCTGTCGGAGGGCTACACGCAGGTCTCCATGCGGATGTTCCGCGCGAGCCATGCGCCGGACGCGGGCGGCCCGGTGTATCGCTGCCAGGAGGACGGCATGGTGGGGCTGGGCTGCGGGGCGCGCTCGTACACGGGCCGGGTGCATTACTCTTCCGAGTACGCGGTGGGCTCTCGCGAGGTGCGCTCCATCATCTCGTCGTACAGCGAGCGGACCGAGGCGTCGTTCGGTGAGGTGGGCTACGGCTTCCGTCTGGACTCCGAGGAGCGGCGCCGCCGTTACATGCTGTTGTCCCTGCTGGCGGACGGCGTGGACCTCGCCGTGTACCGGCAGCGCTTCTGCACCGATGCGCTGGAGGACTTCCCGGAGCTGGAGGAGTTGGAGGCGCACGGACTGGCTCGGAAGAACAGTGGGGTGGTGCAGCTCACCGCGGCGGGCGTGGAGCGCTCCGACCTGATTGGCCCCTGGCTGCACTCCGACCAGGTGCAGGCGATGATGAAGGAGTACGCTTGGCGATGAAGCTCACCGTGCTCTATCGGGGCCCGCTGTCCAGCTGCAACTACGGTTGCGAGTACTGCCCCTTCGGCAAGTGGAAGCACACCGACGAGGAGCTGGCCAAGGACCGCGCGGACCTGGAGCGATTCGTCGCGTGGGTGGAGGCGCGTACGCAGGACACGGTGTCGGTGTTCTTCACGCCGTGGGGCGAGGCGCTCATCTGGCCCTGGTACCAGGAGGCGCTGGCGCGCCTGTCCCACCTGCCGCACGTGGAGCGGTTGGCCATCCAGACGAACCTGTCCTGCAAGCTGGACTGGGTGGCCCAGGCGCGCGCGGACAAGCTGGGCATCTGGGCCACGTACCATCCGGAGTGGACCAAGCGGCACCGCTTCGTGGCCCAGTGCGCGAAGCTGACCGAGCTGGGCGTGCGGCACAGCGTGGGCGTCGTGGGCTTCCTGCGCTTCACGGAGGAGGCCGAGACGCTCCGTGCCGAGCTGCCTGCGGACACCTACCTGTGGATCAACGCGGTGAAGGACGGGCAGGAGGAGCCGTACATGGCGGAAGACGTGGCGCGCTTCACGCGCTTGGACCCGCTCTTCCCGGTGAACAACACGCGCCACCCGAGCCTGGGCCGCGCATGCCGGGGCGGGGAGTCCGTCATCTCCGTGGACGGCGAGGGCACGGCGCGGCGGTGTCACTTCATCGAGGAGGCCATTGGCAACATCTACGCGCCGGACTTTGACGCCGCGCTGAAGCCCCGGCCCTGTGCGAAGCAGACCTGTGGTTGTCATATCGGGTACGTGCACCTGGAGTACCTGGAGCTGGACCGGGTCTTCGGCTCCGGCATCCTGGAGCGCGTCCCGGCCACGCCCCTGTGGAAGTAGCTGGAGCGATTCCCGGCAGCGTGAGGTGCGAACGTCACGGAAGCTGACGCAAGGCTTCTTGAATCTCCCACTCGTAGACGGTGAGCCCGTCGCGGCGGAGGTTGGGGAGCAGGTCCCCGAAGGCATTGGCTTCCAGCACGCGGTGCCCGGTGAAGTGCTCCTCGTACATGAGGTCGATGCCCACGTGCAGGCAGTCATGGGCCCGCGCCACTGTGCGGCAGCTCACCATGGCATCCGCGAGCTCGTTCCGTGGCACCGCCGCGTGGAAGTCGTCCAAGTCGCCCCGCCATCCGCCCAGGTGCAGGTTGGTGATGGGCCGCATGCTCTGCCGCACCACCGTGAAGGCCGGTTCGCCTCGGACCATCAGCACCCGGCAGTCGAAGTAATCGCCGCCCAGCCGCGCCTTGGGAATCGAGCGCTCCACCTGTGAGCCTTCGCCCAGCAGATACGTGAGGATTTCATCCACCTGCTCGGGCTCATCGACGCGGCGAACCTTCAGCGAGTTGTACCAACCCGTCTTCGCCACCTCGATGGTGGTGGTCAGCGTGTCCACCGAGCGCCCCCGCCGGTAGATGGCGAGACACGATGCGGAGGAGCCACACGACACCTTCACGAACACCTCGCGGCAGTCCTCCGCCTTCATCCGTTCGCGGAGCGATTCCACGTCCGTGACGCCATCCATCGGCTCGGGAACCGGCACTCCCAGGGCGGCGTAGCGGCGAGAGGTGATGCGCTTGTCGAAGAGGTCCGCGATGGCGGTGGGCTTCTGGAGGACGCGCCAGCGCGGATGCGCCGTGAAGATGGCCCCCAGCTCCGTCAGGGCGCGCAGAAAGCCCAGGTGGTGCTGCCGGGGGCTGAGAATCCGGCCGTGGTCCTCGGGAAGTCGGTCCACCTGCTCCGGCGTCAGGACGGAACAGCCGTGGTCCACTGCGTCCGCGTAGCCCCGCTGGAGCAGGGCCTTCTCCACGTCCCAGTTTTCGCCCGTGGAATCGATGCGGACGAGCGCCTCCGAGTCCGGCAGGTCCGCCAGGAGGTCCGGTGTTGCCAGTAGCTCACGCCATGGCACGACGTGCGCGGGCGGCAGCCCCTGTCTGGCGAGGGCCTCCTGGAACAGCGTGACGCGCCGGTTCTCCGGGTTGCCGATGAGGATGAACGGAGGCGCGCCCATGATGCCGGACTACTCGCTTACCGCGACGTAGCGGCCGCCTTCGTCATCGTCGTAGATGTCGCGTTGGTTCCCTGCCGCCACGTCCGGGCACAACGAGGCCAACAGCTTCACGCCTTTGCGCGTGAGCTGGTTCTGCGACACGTCCAGCTTCTTGAGGTGCTTGAACGCCGCCGCGTTCGCCACTAGGACCGCCGCGTCGGAGTCCATCAGCGTGCCCTTCGACAAGTCCAGTGACTCCAGCTGCTTCAGCACCTTGGCCTTCGGCAGCACGGTCGCGAGCTCGTCGGAGAAGGCAGCGTTGCACAGTCCCAGGTGCTTCAGGTTCGGCAGCTCCGTGGCGTCGAGGATGGGCTGGATGTCGCTCGGGCGGTACCGTCCGCCGTACTCCTCGCTGCCGAACCAGACTTCCAACTGCTCCAGCTTCGGCCACTTCGCACTGGCGATGGACTGCACCGCGGGCCGAGGAAGGCCGCCCGACTCCATCGTGAAGCGACGCAGCTCCGGCAGCTCCACCGGCCCCAGACGCACGTCTCCGCCACGCAGCCTCAAGGTGGTGAGGTGGGGCAGGGCCTTGAGCAGGGGCGCGAGGTTCCCCAGCTTGACCCAGGAGATCTCCGACTCGTCCGGGAAGACGAAGTCACCGATGAACAGCCGCTGAAGCGTCTTTGGCGCCAGCTTGGTGATGACCTTGATGAGGTCGCCGTACTCGTTGTCACCGTCGTTGTCCGGCAGGCCGAGCGTCAGCTCCTGGAGGAACCGCGCGGAGGGGCTGCGCAGCAGCATCGTCAGTGTCTCGACGACGTCGAAGTCGGCGTCCGAATCGTACCCCGGCGCCGCGACGCGCGCGCCACGGATGAAGCCCAGGTGCCACTCCAGTGTCAGGGCCTTCTCGCCGAGCATCGACGTGAGGCCCACGCCCAGCAGTGCTCCCTGGTGCTTCTTGTACAGGGCCGCGACCTTCCGCTTGAGGCTGGTGGCCTCCGCGCCCTGGGCCTGTCGCTGCGCGTGCTGGAGGGCAATCAGCTCGCCGCGCGGGTCGCCCTGGCCCTGGAGCCAGTCGGCGTAGACGAGGTAGCCGTCGTCGGAATCCGGAGCCTGGAGGATGGCGGCCTCCAGCTCCGGGTTCGACTTGGCCGCGGGCGCCGTGTCCTTCGGCTTGATGCGCGTGTACCCCTTCTTCGTCTTCTCCAGGACCTGCTTCTGGTACGCCTGCAGCGCTTCATACGCCTGCTTGAACTTCTGGGTCTTCTCCTGGCCCTCCGTGCCGATGCGGCCCCAGCGGGTGGTGACGACGGTGTCCTTCCGTTCGATTTCCCAGAACTTGCTCGAAGTGCCTTCCGTGTACTCGAAGCGCGGCATGGTTTGACCCCCTGGAGTGCGCTGCGACGCTACTCGCCCACCGCGGAGTAGCGGTACTCCTCTTCGTAGTCGCGCTGGTTGCCCACGTTGGCGTGGGGAATCGCCTTGGGCAGCAGCGACTGGCCTTCGTCCGTCAGCGTGTTCTCCGTGACGTCGAGCTGCTTGAGGTGGGCGAAGGCCGCCGCCTTGTCCGCCAAGGCGCGCGCGCCCTCGTCGGACAGGGTGCCCATGGAGATGTCCAGCGTCTCCAACTGCGGGAGCACCTTCGCGGTGGGCAGCGCCTGGGCGAGCGCGTCCGTGAACTCGGAGTTGCGCAGGCCCAACTGCTTGAGGTTCGGCAGGCCCTTGCCGTCGAGGATGGGCTGGATGTCCTCCACGCCGCCCTCCGCGCCGTAGTTGTCGCTGCCGAACCACACCTCCAGGCGCTCCAGCTTCGGCCACTTCGCGTTGGCGATGGACTTGACGGCCGCCAGCGGCAGGCCGCCCGTCTCCACCGTGAACTCGCGCAGCTCGGGCAGGTCGATGGCGCCCAGCTCCAACTCACCGCCGCGCAGCCGCAGCTTGCGCAGGTCGGGCAGCACCTTGAGCAGGCCGGAGATGTCGGTCAGGTGCGTCCAGGAAATCTCGGTGTCGTCCGGGTACTCGAAGTCACCGATGAAGAGCTCCTGAATCGTCTTCGAGCCCCCGGCCTCGACGAGCGCCTGGACGGTCTCACCGTATTCGTTCTCACCGTCGAAGCTCGCCATGCCGATGGTGAGGCCGCGGATGAAGCGCGCCGAGGGGTGCTTGAGCAGCGTCCCGGCCGTCTCCGGGACGTTGAAGTCAGAGTCGTATTCCTTCTGGCCCACGCGCGCGGAGCGGATGAATCCCAGGTGCCACTCCAGGGACAGCTCCTCCGACTTCACCCCTGCGGCCAGTTCGCCGAGCAGCAGCGTCTGGTACTTCTTGATGTGCGCGGTGGCCTTGCGCTTCAGGTCGCTGGCCTCCGTGCCGCTGGCCTGGGAGGCCGCGTGCTGGATGGCGATGAGCTCGCCGCGCGGGTCGCCTTGGCCCTGGAGCCAGTCGCTGTAGACGAGGTACGCGTCCACGTTGTCCGGGTCCTTGAGGATGGCGGCCTCCAGCTCCGGGTTGGAGGCGGGCTCTTCACCGCCACCGCCTTCGGAGTCGTCGTCATCTCCCTTGCCGGCCAGGACGTAGCCCTTCTTCTCCTTCTCGCGGACGAGCTTGTCGTGCTCCTTCTGGGCCTCGTCGGGAGAGCCGAAGGTCTGGGTCTTCTCCTGGCCGTCAGTGCCGATGCGGCCCCATCGCGCGGTGAAGCTGTTGCCGGAGAGGTTGATTTCCCAGAACTTGCTGGAGCTGCCTTCCTTGAACTCGTACCGCGGCATGGCCCGTCCTTCGTCCGTTGCGCCGGGTGGGGCGCGTTGTGAGCCGGACGCTAGAGAAGCCCTTGCGCAAGCTCAAGCGTTACGCCCACCCACGCCTCCCAATGCGCGCTGGTGAGGGCGGCGCTCATCGGTGACTCCGGATTTCGAGAATCCAGGTCTTCTCGCTTGTCACGGATGGTTCGCACGCGAGGGGAGGGGCCGCTGAGGTCGAGCACGTGCCGTTCGACGCGGGAGGCGCCGGGATGGAACATCCTCTCGACTTGACTGCTTGTGTCGAGGAGCACCAGGTCCACCCGCGCGCGCTTCGCACGCTCTTCCGCATCCGTCTGGACCTCGTCGAGCGTGGCGGCGGTGAGGACCTCCGCCGTGCCACGGGCGCGCCACTCGCGCAGCAGCAGCTCGCAGAGGCCACGTTCAGCCTCCAGGGGCGCCGAGCCGTCATGGGCGTGCAGGAAGACGGCGCGGAAGGTGAGTTCCTCGCTGCCCAGCCAGAGGGAAAGCCGCCGCACGAGGCAGAGCAGCAGTCCCATCGAGACCACGACACGCTGCCAGCGGACCCCCGCGTCCTTCACGCGCGCATCCACGAGGTCCGGCGGCAGGACGAAGGTGATGTCGCGCCGGCGGCGGACGGAGATGCTCTCGTCGCGCGTGTAGTAGAGGAGTTCGCCCTCCACATAGCGCACGTCGAAGAGGTCGAGGTTGGGCTCGTCCTCCATGTAGACCAGCTCGGAGGTGACGAGGTTCTCCAGGCTGCCCACGTTGGACACGGAGGAGAATCCACCTTGTGGGAAGGCGGCTTCGTCCTCCAACACCATGGGGAGCGGCGCGGTGCTCACCGGGCGGGCGCGGAGCTTGGGCGGCAGGGTTCGCGACAGGGCCTCCGCCGCCTCCACGGCCTGCTCCAGTGCCATCCGCTGGGCCTTGCCCTGGAGGTGTTCCAGGTTCTCCAGGGTGAAGGACTCCGCGTCGCCGAGCAGGGCATGGGCGCGCCGGGCCGCGCTCGCCAGGGCTTCGTAGCCTTCCGTGAGCCGGTCCAGCGCGGTGCTGGTTCCTGACTCGCGCAGGGCCGTGTAGCCCGCCTGGAGCAACTCCGTGGGCGGACGCTCCAGGACGCGCCGGGCCAGGGCGGGGCTCACCGGGCTCCCCGCGGTGAAGCCCATGCGCGTCAGGATGCGCGCGACGAGGAAGGCGACACCTCGCGGCCGGAGCGTCTCGGGCAACCGTGCGAGGGCGGCGGAGACCGCCTCGAGGTGGGGCTCCGCGGCCAGGCGCGCCAGCACGTGGTCGTCATACGCGCGCACCGCCGCGCGCAGCCGAGGCTGTGTGTCGGGAACGGGCGCGGAGGGCGCGAGTGGAACTCCCGCGACGAGCCGGCCGAGGTCCGCGATCAGGGCAGGTGGGGGCAGGGCGGGTGACTCCGCGAGCGTGGCGAGGAGCCACGGCACGGCCGAGGTCAACGCGTCGGCCGTGAGGTCCTCGTGCCGTATCAGGCACAGCCCCGCGCACAGCCAGCGCTCCGTATCCTGGGGGCTTCTCAGCTCCGTGCTCATCCGCGACTCACGAGAGGCCCAGCAGCCGGGGCACCTTCTCCTCCAGCAGGTCGATTTCTTCCCGCGTCTCGCCCAGGTACGAGAGGAGCTGGAGGTCCTGCCGCTCCACCGCGCCGCCGTGGAAGATCCACGCCCGCGTCCGCAGCAAGCGGTAGAGCTTCACCAGCTTGCGGTCGCTGATGAACACGCCGTCCTCTCGCGTCAGCGTCTGCACCACGCGGCGGAACTCGCGCAGCAAGTCATCGCGGAAGAACAGGTCGCGGTCGCGCAGCTCTCGGCCGTCCGGGCCGGTCTCGCGCTTTCCCATCATCAGCGTCAGGTAGCGGTGGGCCTTGAGCACGTCGTCCAGCGTGGCGTGTCCTTCCGCCCAGGGCTTCTGGTTCATCTCCCGGTGCGTCTGCGAATCCAGGCCGGAGTCCAGCAGCTCCAGGAAGTAGCGGTCCTGCACCGGACGGCACGCGGCCTTGAGGCAGAAGCGGTCCTTCAGCGCGCCCAACTCGGCGTGCTCGGGCAGCTCGTTGGTGGCGGCGAAGAGCACCTTCAGCTTCACCGGTTGCGGCGCGCCGTCCTGGTAGAACTTACGCTCGTTGATGACGGTGAGCAGCGCGTTGAGGATGGCGGAGCTGGCCTTGAAGACCTCGTCGAGGAACACCAGCCGCGCCGTGGGCAGCTTGCCGCCCTCTCGCCGGATGTAGCGACCCTGGCGCAGCAGGTTGATGTCGATGGGGCCCAGCACCTCCGACGGCTCGGTGAAGCGCGTCAGGAGGTACTCGAAGTAATCCTCGTTGGGGATGCGCAGCGCGTCCCGGAACTTGAGGACGAGGTCCGACTTGGCCGTGCCCGGTGGGCCCACCAGCAGCAGCGGCTCCTGTGCTACCGCCGCCACTGTCATCAGGTCCACCAGCGTCTGCTTGCCCACGAAGTGACGGCCCAGCGCCAGGCGGAAACGGTTGAGGCGCTCACGCAGGCCGTGGGCTTCCTGGGAGAGCGTGTCGAACGTCAGCTCGGAGATGGCGGGAAGACTGCTCATGTGCGCTCCTCCAGCTCCCGATGGATGCGCCGTCGCACCAGGAATTCGTCTTCATCCAGCCAGCTTCGCGCGCGTTCTCCGGTGCCTTGCGCCACCTCCACGTGGCCCTGCACCAGCGCGTCCGCCAGCTCCACCACGGAGAGGCAGAAGTGGCTGTTGGTGTTGTAGCTGTCCGTGATGATCGGCAGCCCTTCCGAGATGCGCGCCAGACCTGGAAGCGCCAACTCCACGGGGGCATGCGCCAGCGCGCTCGCGAGGCTGCGCATCAGCGCCAGTCGCTCCGGGAGTCCGCCCTTCGCCGCCCCCAGTGACTCGAAGGCGGCGTCGAACACGTCGACGGCCTCGGCCGTGCGCCCCTGCATGGACAGGCCCGCCGCCACGCCGAGTCGCGCCGTCAGCGGTGTCTTGGGTCCCGTCAGGCGTTCTTGCGCCGCGTCCACCAACTCGGCGGCTTCGCGAGACAGTCCCACCCGGCGCAGGCCACGCAGGCTCACACCCAGGATGCCCTGACCCCAGGCGGGCGACGTGGGAGCCAGCGCCGTGAGCACCTTGCGCAGCCGTGCCGCCAGCGTCATCGCGTGGTCCGCGCGGCCGAAGAGGGCCGCCAGCGTCAGGGCATCCCCCATCATCACGGCCTGGGCTTCACCGGGAAGCGCCTCCATCGATGAGACGAGCCGGTTCAGGAGTGGAAGCGCACGCGCCGGAGCGACGCGGGGAAGCGTATCCAGCAGTCCTCCGATGAGCCGCCGCCGTTCCTCGGCGGGCAGCGTCGCATCGGAGGCCCGGCCCGTCAGGGCCTCCACCTGCGCGGCCACTTGCGCCGGGTCCTTCAAGTCGCGGAGGGCGGCGAACTCCTCTCCGCGCAAGTCCCTCGCGCCGCGCCCGAAGGCCCTCGCGGGGTCGAGCCGCTCGCTGGGCTCCAACAGCGCAGAGGCCTGCCTCAGCCGGTCCACCTTGTACCGCTGGAAGGTACCCAGGGCATTCAGTTCGGCGGCGATGTCGGAGGGCAGCGGTGTCTCGGGTGGCTGGCCTTCCAGGGCCTGTGCCACGCGCGCGCCGTACGCTCGGGAGAGGAAGCCGTGGATGGCTTCCTTCGCATCGACCGCCTCCGCCGCCGCGGACGCCAACGTGCGGGCACGGTCCGCCTGCCCGAGTCGTGCGAGTCCCACGGCGAAGACGTAGCGGACATAGGCCAGCGTGAGAGCGGGCGCCGCTTCGATGGACGAGCGGCGGCGGGGCGTGTTCTCGAAACGCTCCAGCATCGCTTCAAGCTGCGCCACCACCCGAGGCACATGCGCCGAATCGGTGCCACCTCGCAGGAAGCGCGGCACGTCTCTCGCGAGGGACAGGCCCCGCTGGAGCATCTCCAGCACCCGGTCACCCGCGCGTGCCAGTCCGAGCGCATCTCCGCCTGCCAGTGTGTCGAGCGCCGTCCGGGCGAGCCAGAGCGCTCGGACGTCGAGCTCCGCGTCATGCCGGTCCAGCCACCGCTGAAGTGCCGCCACGTCGACAGGCACGGGCGCCTCCTGGACCCGCACCGCGCGTACCAGGCTGCTGGCGATGCCGCGCACATCATCGCCCGTGGGCGCGGGTGCCGCCATCCGTTCGGCGGGGGAGGCGCCTCCGTCGTTCTCTGAGTCGGACCAGCGCCGTGCAAGCTCGGTGGCCTCGGTGTCGGACGCGGACCACAGCGCGCGCGTCCAGCACAGGCTCGCGTCGCGCTTGCGGCCCAGCCGTCCGTTCAGCTCCGCCATGCGAGTCCAGAGCTCCTGCCGCTGGGGCGAATCGGCGGGCACCTCCAGGGCCAGGAACGACTTCTCCAGCGAACTCAGCTCCTCTTCCACCGCGCTGGATTGCGCGGGCGTGAGCGGCGCCAGGCGGACTCCGGTGGGCACGGGTTGGGCGACGCGGACCGCGACAATGGGGGGCGGGCTCGCGGGCGTCACGGGTGGCGCCGGCACTTCACGGCGGCTACGGCGCGTGCCTCGCGGGCTCCGGTCCTCCTCTTCGTCCGATTGCATCGCGCGGGCTGCGCTCTGCCACTCACCCTCCGCGGCCTCGAAGGCGGCGAAGTCGAAGCTGGCGCTCCGGACCCACGGCATGAGTGCGTCGGCGTTGGTATCCACGACGTAGTCCACCCACGTGTCGAGCGGCTGGAACGCGGACTCCGGCAGCCGCTCCGCGCGGAAGCCTCCGCCCCCGGTAGGGTGGAGCCACGTCACGGTATCGGCCTGGGGCACGAGCAGCGCGCGCAGGCGGTCCCTTCTCACGGGGGGCTCGAGCAGCCCGTCACACGGGAGGAAGAGGTCCGCGAGCTGAGGCAGCGGCGCGTACGCCATTCCCGACAGGCCCAGCTCCGGGGGCCGTTCCCGGCCCGCTCGGGCACGGAGCACGATGCACGGCGCCTCCGGTGGTCCGGTGACGGCGAAGCGAAGCTGCGCGAGCAGCGGCTCCGGCACGGTGTGGACCAGGGACTCCACTTGGGCGAGCGCATTCTCGCGCAGCACCCAGAGGCTCGCGGGTTCCGTACGTGCGGCTCGCGTGAGGCGCAGCGGCACCGTCAGCCGGCCCGGGGTGGGCGCAGGCGTCCAGTCCTCGCCCGGGGCTGGGAGCCGCAGGTCGGTGTGTTGGTACAGGTCCGTCCACGGGCCGTCCGGCGCGGTCAGCCAGTGGCCTTCGCCGCGGACGAGCAGCAACGTCCCCGCGGGCGCTTGCAGCGTGCGCGCGACTGGATGCGTGTAGCCCACCTCGACCCAGACGGAGTGTTGCCCTGGGACAGCGGGGACGAAGGCACGCAGCGGGCCCGCGGCGTCCAGCGCGCTGGTGAGGGTGAAGTAGGGCGGTGCCATCGCGCGCAGCAAGGCGCGCTGTCCGCTTTCCCCCGAGGATTGGGCGAAGCACACCTCCTGCCGGTCGCACCCCAGGCGCAGCATCTCGCCCGCCAAGGGGAGGAGTGCATCGGCGCTCGGGGGCAGGAACAGCACCGGGCCGGTCGGTGCGCTCTCCAGCGGCACGCGCCGCGCCGTCACCAGCTCCGCCCAGCAGAGGACCGGCGTGGCCTCCTTCGCGCGGCTCCGCGTCACCTGCACGCCCAGGGACGCGAGGTGCGCGAGCACCTCCTTCGCGGGCATCACCTCCGGCAGGACGTGAAGCGTGCCGTCGGGCGTCCGGTGGTAGCGGGCGGGAGCGGCCTGGACTTCGGCGGGGATGAGTCCGGAGGTCAGCGCCAGATGGAGCGCTTCCTCACTGGTGAAGACGAGCATGGACATCAAGCCTTCTGGCTGGCCTTTTCGGATGTTTCCTCGGCGGTGGAGGTGGGCTCGGCCGCCTTGCCCGACGGCGTGTCGCGCTGGACGATGACGCGGCCCAGTTCGGAGGCTTTCAGCGTGCCGCCCTGGATGAGCGAGTCCACGAGCCGCCGGTGCTCGTCCTCGTGCTCCATGGGCAGGGCGTCCGCGTCGCTCTCGTACTGGATGATGACGTCCTTGCGGCCCGTCGCCGGGTCCACCTGGAGGCGGAGGATGAGGCTAGCCAAGCGCGGGCTCCTTCTTCGGCGCCACGGGCGCGGGCACCAGATGGGTGAAGGCCTCGCGGTCCAACACCTTGCGTTCGATGAGCAAATCTCTCAGGGCTACGACCCGCTCCTTCTCGCGCTGGAGGATATCGCGGGCCCGGGCCCGTTGGACGGCCAGGACTTCCTGTATCGCGGCCTCCAGCGTGCTTCGCGTCGCGTCGGACAGGGCATGCCGGTCCGCCTGCCGTCCCGGGGCATCGAAGCGCCGCACGGGCACTCCGTCTCCACCCATGCCCAGGTCCTCCACCAGCTCGCGCGCAATCTCCGTGGCGCGCTCCAGGTCGTGTGCGCTGCCCAGGGAGAGGTCATCCAGGAGCAGCGCCTCCGCCTCCCTGCCGCCGAAGAGCATGCAGATGCTGTCCAGCAGCTGGCCTCGCGTGACGACGTACCGGTGCGCCGGGTCCGCGTACTGCACGTGCCCCAGCGAGCCCGCCAGGTCACCCCGGATGCTGATGCGGTCGATGGCCGGCGCGTGCTCACAGAAGAGCGCGCACACCGCGTGCCCCGCCTCGTGTGTGGCCACCACGCGCTCCTCCGTGGGCGTGAGCTCCGGCCGGTCCAGGAACTCCGTGAGGGCGCGTTCCACGTCCACCGCCTCGGTGGGGCCCTGGGCACCCTCACGCAGTCGCCGCCGCGCGAGTGCCCGGCACAGCGCCTGGATGTGGTCGCCGGAAAAGCGTGTCCCGGTGCCTTCCACCCGGTCTCCCGTGCGCTTCACCGCGTAGTCCAGCGCGCGCTCCGTCATCTCCAGGCCCAGCTTCTGGTTGTAGATGGACAGGATGGCGCGCCGGTCCGCGCTGTTGGGGTAGGGGATGCAGAGCTGAAATTCGAAGCGGCCGGGGCGCAGCAGCGCGGGGTCCAGGGACTCCACGAAGTTGGTGGTGCCCACCACGAACACCAGCTCCTCCTTGCGGAAACCGTCCATCTCCGTGAGGAGCTGGTTCACCATGGAGTGCTCCACGCCCGAGCCCGTGTACGTGCCACGCGCCGACGCGAAGGAGTCCAATTCGTCGAAGACGATGATGCTAGGCGCCGCCTGCCGGGCGCGGACGAAGATCTGCCGGAGGTTCTCCTCGCTCTCGCCCACCCAGCGGCTCTTGAGTTCGGGGCCGCTCACCACCTGGACGGCCGCGCCCAGCGACGAGGCCATGGCCTTGGCGAAGAGCGTCTTGCCGGTGCCGGGAGGGCCCCAGAAAATCATTCCGCGCGGCAGCAGCGCCTCCACGCGCTTCACCGCCTCCGGGTCGCTCAACGTGTCCTTGTGCGCCAGGACGTCCAGAATCTCCTGTTGGAGCCGCTGCTTCACCTTGGCGTAGCCGCCGATGTCCGCGTGCAGCTCCAGCTCCGGCACGCTGAGAGAACCGGTGAGCGTGGCCGAGCGCAGCTGCGCATATGCGGGCTTCGGGTTGGCGGGGTAGTCCTCGCCGGTGATGGCGCCCAGCAGGCGACGTAGCCGCACGGCGTTGACGCCGGAGACGTGCTTGTAGAGCGCGTAGGGCTGCAGGCCCCTTCCGAACTTGCGGCACTCGCGCTGGGTGATGAGGTAGCGCAGCCGGTCGCGCCCCACGCCGAGGATGCTCTCCTTGTGGGGGAAGAGGTTCTCGATGACGCGCGGCACGGCGAAGGACGGGTCCTTGAAGCCGACCCAGACCATCTCCGGGTTTTCGTACAGCAGGGGGATGACCTCGCGTGCCTCGCTGGTGAGCCCGCCGCTGCTGGTGGTGAGCAGGTCCAGGTGGGGCAGCACGACGATGCGCTCGCGCACCGCGCCACGCACCGCGTCCCGGAGCTGCGCGATGAGCGTGGCCATCATGCTGGGCGCGGGCATGCCCGGTGGAGGCTCCTGCGCGGTGCGGCCGTCCAGGTAGAGGAACTGCTTGCCGTCCTTCTTCAGCCTGTCTCGCAGGCACTTGTAGAAGTAGGGCGTCAGCTCCTTGTCCGCCTCCACCATGACGGGCAGCCCGCGCAGCAGCGCCTCACAGACACGGTTCAGCTCGGCGGGGTAGGCGGCCTCGACGGCGGCGAAGGGCGACAGCTCCGTGGGCAGTGACTCCTCGGGGATGCGCTGACTCATACTCGCACCTTGATGGTGAGCGACCCCGTCGCAGCGTCCTCGTGGACCTCCTCGATGGTGCCGAGCTGCCCGGCGCGCACCTTGAGCGCCTCCGCCGTCACCTTGTTGGAGATGGAATCCAGCTCCGACTTGAGGTCTTTCAGCCGGCCTTCGAGCTTCTGGGTGACCTGCTGTCGCAGCTTGTCCGTGGCGACGTCCGCCGCGTCCTCCAGCCGCGCGCGCGCCAGGTCCTGGGCCCGCAGCTTCGCCTGCTCCACCTCGTGAGGACTCTCCACGGCCAGCTCGCCGCGCGCTTTCAGCTCCACCTCCTGCTCGCCGCTGAGGGTGACGCTGACGTCACCGGTGGTGACGTCGATGGCGATGCGGACGCCATCCGCCTCGGTGCGCAGGGCCACGTCGCCCTCTTGCGTGAAGCCCCGGTTCGCCAGCTCGGCCGCGAGCAACCCGGCCAGCTCCTCACGCGACAGGAGCGGGAGCAGCTCCAGCTTGGAGCAGAGGCCGTCCTCGGCCTGGACCACGCGGTTGAGGGATTCGGAGACAGAGACTCGGTAGGCGCGGCTCATGAAGCGCTCCCATCGGAGGAAGGTGGAGGTGGGGCGGAGGCGCCGCTGGCGCTGGTGAGGGCGGTGGTCAGCTGCCGGGCGTGGTCCTCGGCGCGGCGGAAGCCTGCTTCACCGAAGGCGTTCCATTCGGACAGCAGGTGCTGGGCGGCGTCGTAGTCATCGTCGAAGAAGCGCACTGCGCGGTGCTCCGCGTCCCAGCGCGACAGCCGCCCCAGCGCGCGCAGGAAGGCGGCGGCGGCACGCGCCGCCTCGGCCCGCGAGGACAACGTCGCCGAGGAAGACAGCCCCTCCACCCAGCGCGTGGCGGGCTGCTCCAGCAACGGGCGCGCCGCTTCGAGGAGGAAGCCCGCGAGGTCCCTTCGGCCCGCGCCATCCACCGCGTCGAGGAACGCGGCCAGCACGGCCTCCTGCGCGGTGCCCAGGGCCAGGGCCTCCTCGGGAGACGCGATGTGACGCTTGGACTCCTCCAACCCACGCCAACGCTGCACGAGCTCCAGCCGCAGCGCCTCCAGCAGCCACGCGCCGTCCGCCAGCAGTGGCGCGAAGGCGGCGGCATCGAACTCCGGACGCTGCGTCCCGAACTGCTCCGGGAAGCCCATCCAGCAGAGGGCGGAGCGGCGGAAGAGGTGCTGTGCACCCAGGGCCGGCGCACAGGGGGTGCCCGCCACCAGACGGCAGCAGAGATAGAGGAAGAGTTCGTCGGCGAGCGTGGGTGTTCCGTCCACCTCCAGCGGCATGGCCCCGTGTTTCGTCAGGGGCTGTTCCAGCAGCCACTTCAGGACGTGGAAGGTGAGGGGGGAGAAGCGCAGGGGGGGCGGAGCATGCCGCTCCCAGAGCCGGCCGGCGCGTGCCTGCCCGTCGCGCACCGTGAGCTGCTGGCGCCAGCCGCCGCATCGGGCGAGCGCCATCACACTGCCCTTGGCGAGCGTGTCCCGCAGGACGTGCATCGCGCCGGGACTGAACTTCGCTGGGACGGCGTGCCGGTTGCGGAGCAAGTCCTCCACGGGCGCGTACTGCCCCAGGCCGATGATGGCGCGGGCGAGCGTGAGCAGCTCGAGCTCGGACGGAGCGACGCGAATCATGGACGGAGCCGGTCGGCGAGCGCGGGCCAGCCGTTGATGACGAGCTTGCCGCCGACGAAGTGCACCTCCGCCGTGTTCGGGGCGGTGAAGCACGCGTCGTACTGAGAGTAGCGGCCGGTGAGGAAGTGCATCACCTGGTTGCGCGAGCCAATCCACCGCCGCGCCGTCTCCGGCTGGTCCTTCTCGAAGCGGCCGTCCACCAGCAGGTCCGCCGTCGCGAGGAGCCGGTCCACGTCGTCCCGCGCCTGGGCCCGCAGCTCCGCGAGCGTGTGGCCGGTGAAGACCATGATGCTCAGCCCGGCGGCGCGGACGCGCTCGCACAGCGCCGCGGCGGGACCGGGCTGGGAGAAGGGCTCGCCGCCCAGCAGGGTGAGTCCCTCGATACCGGGCGTGGCCAGGATGTCCTGGGCCAGTGCCTCCACCGTCTCCACGGTGCCGCGCTCGGTCGCGAACATCTCCGGGTTGCAGCACCCCGGGCAGCGCAGGGGGCAGCCCTGGACCCAGAGGGCGTAGCGCACACCAGGGCCCTCCGCTTCCGTGCGGGGGACTCGCTGGGCAATCCGGAGCGTCGGGCCGGAGCTGGATGTGCCTGCTGCGATGGCCATGAAGACGGCTCCAGCATGCCAGCAGCGGCGGGGCATGGGGAGCGCGAGGACGTGTCTCATGCCGCGAGACGGGCTTGTTTGCTTGTTGATACCTTCCGCCGCCCGGCCGTTCATGACCTGTACCTACATCCAGGTCGAGTGATGGCTGGCGAATCTTCTCGCGTCGCAAATTGTCAACGTCGCTTCATCCCTCAAGTAGACTGTGGTGGTCATGACGCGGCCTGTGTCCGCCTACGCCCCTCGAAGCGAACGCAAGCCGTTGTACGTGAAGGTGGTGACGCAGCCCGCGCTCCATGGGTGCTGGGCCGTCAACATCAGTGAGACGGGCATCGGGCTCATCGCCACGCCGCACACGCCGTCCGAAGGGCCGCGTGAGGGCGAGGACGTGGAGCTGTCGTTCTCCCTTCCGGACTCCGGTGAGCACATCCGCGTGCGCGGCGTGGTGCGCTGGCGTCACGACGCGTCCGGCGCGGTGGCGGCCATGGGCGTGAGCTTCCGCGCCTTCGAGGAAGCGGACGGCGTGAAGCTGGCGCGCTACCTCGCCTCGTCGCACCTCCAGGTGGTGGTGGCCTTCGCCACCGAGCAGGAGGCGCGCGCGGTGACGACCGCGCTGGAAGGGGTGGCCAAGCTCCACTTCGCCTCCAGCCCGTCGGACGCCCACGCGCTGGTGACGCGCGGGGACGCGGCGTGCCTGGTGGTGTGCGGTCAGGACGAAGAGCAGGCCCTGGCCCTGGTGGAGTCCCTGGCCGCCCGCCGCGCGGACGCGGACCCTTCCGGCGCGGGACCGCCCAGTGACCTGGCGTCGCGAATCGTCTACTGCGCGCCGGCAGCGCCGGAGCGGCTGGTGGCCCTCTTCAACGCCGGGCGCATCTTCCGCGCGCTCGGGCCGTCACCCACGCGGGAGGCCCTGCACCATGCGGTGCTTCAAGCGGGGCGCGAGCACGGCGTGCGCACCGAGCAGTGGCGCATGGCGCTGGAGCTGGAGCGCAGCCTGCTCCGGGAGCGCGCGTTGTCGCAGGATCTGCCGCCCGCCCCCGGTGGACGCGGCGGGGACGAGGTGGGCTTCCGCAGCGCCGCCATGCAGCGGGTGATGGAGCTGGTGCGGCTGGTGGCGCCCCACCGCGTGGCCGTGCTGCTCCAGGGCGAGACGGGCACGGGCAAGGAGGTGCTGGCGCGCATCCTCCACCGGCTCAGTGGCCGGGGGGACGTGCCGCTCGTGGTGCAGGACTGCGGCGCGCTGTCGGAGACGCTGCTGGAGAGCGAGCTCTTCGGCCACGTGAAGGGCTCCTTCACGGGCGCGGTGGCGGACCACCCCGGGCTCTTCGTGCTCGCCAACGGCGGCACCATCTTCCTGGACGAAATCGAGAACACCACCGCCAACCTCCAGGCCAAGCTCCTCCGCGTGCTGGAGACGGGGGACGTGCGTCCGGTGGGCGGCACCCAGGTGCGCCACGTGGACGTGCGCGTGGTGGCCGCCAGCAACAAGGACCTGGGCGAGGAAGTGCGCGCCGGCCGCTTCCGCGCGGACCTCTTCTACCGGCTCAACAGCTTCACCGTGGACATCCCCCCGCTGCGGGACAGGCCGGAGGACGTTCCGGAGCTGGCGCTCTACTTCCTGGAGCTGTTCAACCGCACCTTGCGCCGCTCGGCCAGTGGCATCGCGCCGGACGCGGTGGACGCGTTGCGGGCCTACGCCTGGCCGGGCAACGTGCGCGAGCTGCGCAACGTCATGGAGCGCTCGGTGCTGCTCTCCCGCCCGGGTGAGGTGGTGTCGCGGCGGCTGCTGCCGCCGGTGCTGGGCTCCACCCTGGCCCTGCGCAACGAGCCGGGTGGGGATGGCTCGCTGCGCGCGCGGCTGGAGCGGGTGGAGCGGGAGTTCATCCGCGAGGCCCTGGAGCGCCACGGCGGGGTGCTGCGGCGCGCGGCCGTGGCGCTGGGGATGGACCCGGTGACGCTGGGCCGGCGGGTCCGGCGCCACGGCTTGTGGAAGGAAGACAGCTAGGCCTTGCGCCTCAGTGGGTGCGAATCCACTGGAGCATGGGCTTCCAGACGCGCACGCGCGCGTCGTCCGCCAGGAACAGGTCCGCGTGCCCGTAGTCCAGGGCGCGCGCGGTCTCCGGCAGCGTGCTGATGTTGAGCAAGGTGACGTCCCGGCTGCCCAGCAGCGTGACGCTGTGCTCGCCGTAGCGGCCCACACCGCCCGCGGCGCCCACGTACAGAACCGGCACCTTCACGTCACGCAGGCGGTCGTCGTAGGGCACGTTCTTCCCGCAGGCCCACGCCTCCGTCTCCACCACCTCGTTGATGCTCTGGTACGGGGCGGCGCGCTGGCCGAACTCGAAGAGGTAGCCCTCGCGGGTGAAGGACAGCTGCCCCGGCAGGCCCATGGTGTCCGGCGTGCTGCCCATCAGGTGGTAGGCCGGGACAATCGGCTGCAGCGGCGCGAAGAGCACGCTCGTCGCGCCCGCCGCGACCAGGGCCAGCTTGCGGTTCGAGGGCCGGCCCGTGCCCGGCCCGAAGATGTCGTCCTGCACCAGCGGCGACGGCGCGGCCGGCTGCACCGCGGCGAGCTGGCCAATGGCCTGCAGCATGATGCCCGGCGCCGGCCCGAGCAGGCCACCCTCCAGCTGGCCCTCCTGGCGGGCATTGCTCAGCGCCTCATGGCGCTCACACGCCCACGCCTGCTGCTGCGCGTCCCGCGGAGAAAAGCGCACGGCCATGTCCATGGGGATGAAGCCGTCCACCTGGCGCAGCGCGCGCGGTCGCTGGGCCTCGCGGTTGAGGTACGCGTAGCCCACCACCGCGCCCCGGCTCCAGCCCAGCAGGTGCATGGTGCCCAGGAAGTTGCCGCCCGCCAGCCGCAGCAGTTTCGCCACGCCCAGCGCCACGCCCACGTCGGCCGCGTGCGTTTCCAGCGTCCAGTTCTTCATGAAGCGAAAATCCTGCGTGTTCTGCGGCACGCCCGCCCACCGCAGGTCGATGCCCCACACGTCCACGCCCTCCTTCGCCAGGTACGCGGCGATGGACTGCTCCGGCGGCACGAACGCGGAGCCGACGCTGGAGAGGAACGCGGCCTCGAAACCCCACCCGTCGCCGTGCACCATGAACACCGCGCGCGTCGCACGCGCCGGCCGCCACGCCCAGTCCTCCCGCACCACCCGGTGCAGGGTGACGACGTCCTGCTGCGACGGCCCCACTTGCAGGCGGTAGCGGTAGTGGGCCACGTCGCCGAACAGCGCCACCCGCTCACTGCCTCCCAGGTTGCTGGAACCCAGGAGCGCGGCGCTGAGCGGCGCGCCACCCGCCAGCGCCACGCCCTGGAGCGCCGCGGCCTGTGAGACAGCGTGTCGCATGTCATCAGAAGGGGCCGCTTCGGCGGTTCGAGCCAACGACAGACATGCCAACGAGACGCAGAGGAAGAACACGGAACGCATACAGACCTCGGATCGGCTGAAGAGGTTCGGGGGAGTCGAGTCACCGCCGGCCCATGACGCCCCTGACGTGTCGCCCCCCGAGCAGAATTCACGCCAATCATTAAACCCCTGTAACTCCTGGAGTGTTCTCCAGGCAGGGGCTTCATGGGTGAATGCCACTGTGGATCGAACCTCTGACATCCCCTGCTAGGTGGGGTACTTCGGCGCGTGCTTCACCGCTGAAGCCCGCGCATCACCGGTGCGGCTTCCCGGGCGTCACGAGGAACCCGGCAGGGATTGAGAGGCGTGGGTGACGAGCGCGCGCAAATGACCACAGGCGACCAGAACGGGCAAGAGCCGATTAGCTCTCCAGTACGGGCGGACTGACGGGGTCCGAACGGCACCAGGTGACGTGGGAGGGGTGCTGAACACACGCGCCCGTGGGGCTCTCGCCACCCTCCTGGGTGGGGGGCACATGAAAGCCAGACTTCAACGTGAGGCGGCCCATGTTCGAGCAGCGGTTCCAGCGCAATCTGGGCGTGGTGGATGCGGAGACGCTGTACAAACTGTCACGCACGCATGTGTTGGTGGCGGGCGTGGGCGGCGCGGGAGGCCAGTGCGCGGTGGACCTGGCGCGGCTGGGGTTCGGCGGCGTGACGCTGGCGGACTTCGACGTCTACGAGCGCCACAACATGAACCGGCAGGTGGGCTGCTTCGAAAGCACGTTGGGCCGCTCCAAGGTGGAGGTGGTGGGGCGGATGTGCCGGGACATCCACCCGGCCTTGCGGCTGCGGGAAGTGCCGGAGGGCATCACCGCGGCCAACGTGGAGGACGTGCTTGGCGGGGGCGGTGTGCTGGGCCCGGTGGATTACGTGGTGGAGGTCATCGACATCGCGGGGGCGCATGAGAAGCAGGTGCTCCACCGCGCCTGCCGCCAGCGTGGCGTGCCGGTGATGACGGGGCTGATGTTGGGCTTCGGCGCGGCGCTGCACGTCTTCCAGCCGGACGCGCCGCTGTACGAAACGCTCTACATCCTGCCGGATGGGCGCATCGACCTGCCGGCCATCATCCCCCACCTGGGAAGCTACATGCTCCGCGAGTACATGGACGCGTGCTACCAGGGCCGGGGCCACGCACCCACCTGCGTGGTGGGCGCGACGAGCGCGGCGGGGATGATGGTGACGGAGTTGACGCGCGCGGTGATGCGGGGCCCCCGGTCCATGGTGTCGTGGCCGGAGTACCTCTATGTGGACTTCTTCGACCACAGCTTCGTCCGGGGGACCGCCGCGCCGGCCCTGTCGCGGCGGGTGGACCCGGCGTCGCGGGCCGAAGGTGCCCCGGCCGCGAGCTGACGTCGCTGTACGGAAGGACGGGCCGCGCTCACACCACGCCGCGCGCCCGGGCCTCCTCGATGACCTTCACGCCGTCCACGCCCAGGCTCTTGCCCAGGTAGGGGGCGACGAGGTCGGCGTGCTTGTGCACGCGGTGGAAGGCCTCGTCGAAGGTGCGCGTCACCAGGTTGATGCCGGAGATGATGACCCGCTGCAGGTTGTATTGCAGGTCATTGCCTTCGACGATGGCGTGAATCTCCGTGAAGAGCGGGCGCGCGTCCGAATGGAAGGTGGACAGGTTGCGCCGCTGCTCCGAATTGGGCACGGAGGACTTCGGTGAAAGGCTGGCGACGAGGACGAGCGGGTGTTGAAGTTGCTCGTGCGCGCCCTTCATCTGCTGGAAGACGGTGTGGATTTCTTCCTGACTGGGTGGTGCCTCCCAGCGGAGGAAGAACACTCTGCCGATGATGGCGGTCTTGTAGACGGATGTGGCCATGATGTCCCCCTGCTGCTGCCGCGGTGATTCCACCGGGAAATCCCGGTGCCCCTTCGCCAGGAACGAACGGCGGCGCCTGGCGGTCTGCGCACCCATTGGCGCGCGTCCCTGGAGCAGACGGAATCAGACTGGAGGGCGGACATCCGCGGCCCGACGTTGCCCCGCCGGGCCGCGAGGTGTCCGGCCCCCGACGAATCGGGGGCCGGCGGGGACGTCAGTTGCCGGTGAGGGTGATCTGCTCGGCCGGCGCGGCGGCGATTTCCTCGGCGGTGAAGAGGATGGGCCGCCACTGCTTCTGGGAGAACAGCCGCGTCTGGTCCGCGTAGTACGGCGAGGCCGGGTTGCTGGACTCGCTGTAGGTCAGCAGGGCGCTGGCCTGCACGCCGGTGGGCGTGAACTCCATGGCCATGATGAAGCTGCTGCCGTTGTTGATGACGTAACCGCCGTTGGCCAGGGCCGTGCGTCCGTTGACCACGGTCCGCGTGGCGGTGCCCACCTCGGCGTTGGGCGTGGTGGACTTCAGCGTTCCGAAGCTGACGATGTTCGCCGCGCCGTCGTAGTTGCCGCCGCCGTGGATGGGGATGCGCTCGCCGCTCACGCGGGGGGTGAACTGCGCCTCGCCCAGCGGGAGGTCCAGCGCCAGGCCCGCGCGCGTCAGCGTGGTCACGGCCTGGGCCAGCTTCGTCAGGACGGGGTCGGTGCCCTGGGCGGGCGCGGGCGCCAGCGTGTGGGGCGTGGCGATGGGGTTGGCCGGGTCGAAGGGCGTGGCGTACAGCGCCGGGCTCGCCTGCAGCTCGCTCATGGTGAACGTGCCCGCGAACTCGCGCCACACGATGGCGCCCACGCTGTCCACGTCATAGCGACGGTCCCACTGGGCAATCAGCGAGCACGCCTGGCTGATGTCCACGGTGCCCGTGCCGTAGGGCACCATCGTGTGGCCGGTGCAGCGGGCCACCACGTCGTCGATGAGCAGCTCGGCGATCATGCCGCGGTTGTTGAGGATGGCGTCCTGCAGCTCGGTGCGGGTGAAGAGGCCGTCCGCGCCGGACGCGCCACCTTCGACCTGCTCGGTGAGCATGACGGCGTTGAGGCGCGTGCGCGGCGACTGGGGCACGTTCTCCAGGCCGTGCAGGGGCGAGAAGCCCTTGAGCGGCTCGTCGGGGTTGGTCAGCCAGTAGCTGTCATTGGCGTTGAAGACGAAGTCGGTGCGGTCCAGCTTGGGCACCTTGCTGAAGGGGACCAGGCCCGGGCTGCGGGCGCCGGCCTCGTCCTGCCACTCGTTCTGGCTGTTGCTGCCGTCGAGCAGCACCAGGCCCATCTGCTGCCAGATGGCGGTGGTGGCCAGGTCCGCGCCCTGGCGGGCGGCGTTCCAGGTGGCCAGGGCCACGGGCGACAGGTTCGGCGTGGGCGTGGCATCCGTGTACCAGGTGTTGCCCGCGCGGTCGGCCGCCATGGTGTTGACCCAGGGGATGCCCTGCTCGCGCGCGTAGACGGCCTTGAACTCATCCAGGCTGCGGGCCTGGTTCATGCCCAGGAACTGCGCCAGCAGGGTGTCGTTCTCCAGGTTGGCGTCGCGGTAGGTGAGCACGGACTGCTCGGTCCACTCCGCGGTGCCGGGGATGGAGATGATGGGGCCGTAGTGGCTGCTGTACATGCGGCGGGTGACGTTGACGAGCGTGCCGTTGTCGAGCAGGACCAGGATGGTGATGTCCTTCCAGGTCATCTCCCGCTCTTCGTTGTCGTAGTAGTACGAGGTCGGCTTGCCCGGCACCAGGCGCAGCCCGTACAGCGTCATGCGCTGGCCGGAGGAGAAGGTGTGCGTCCAGGCCACGTCGTTGTTGAAGCCGATGAGGACCGCGGGCACGCCCAGAAGGCCCACGCCGTAGATGTCCAGCTCACCGGGGACGGTGAGGTGGCTCTCCCACAGCTTGAGCTCGCCTTCCCAGGGGAAGTGCGGGTTGGCCACCACCATGCCGTGGCCGGTGGCGGAGCGGTCGCGGCCAATGGCCCAGCCGTTGCTGCCCACCTGGTGCAGTTCGGGCCGCTGGACCTTGACGTGGTCGCGGTCCGGCGTGCCGAGGGTGGTCGCCGTCACGTCGGGCGGCGTGGCCGCGGCGAGGGCGAGGGCGACCTGGTAGCTGCTGCCCGTCAGCGCCACGCTGTAGGCGTAGGCCAGCAGGTCCACCTCGGAGATGGGTCGCACCCACTTGGCGCCGGTGCAGGGCGCGGGGAGCTGATCCTTGGGCGTCTCCTCGATGTAGCGGTTGAAGCCGGCCGCGTAGCCCTTGAGCATGGCCTGGAGGGTGGCGGGCTGCGTGCTGATGCGCTCCGTGGCGCGCGCGTGGAGGCCCAGCGAGCGGTAGGCGAAGTCGCTGCCCGCGTAGGTGCTGCCGGGGCCCATGCCCAGGAAGCGGGCGCGCTCACCGCGCACCTTGAGGATCTGATCCGCGAGGATACAGACGTGGTCCTGGGCGAAGGCATAGCCATTGCCGTACGCCACGCTGCCCATGTCCTTTCCGGTGATGTGGGGGACGCCGTGGGCGGTGCGGCGGATGGTGGCTTCGTAGGTGGGCGTCGGGGCCGGAGGCGTGCCGTCGTCGTCGTCACCACAGGCGGAACTGAACAGCAGGCCCATGCCTGCGAGAAGGGAGAACTGCCAGCGGGTGCTCCGCGTACGCCGGAGCACACCGCGCCGGAGGGGCGAGGGAAATTTGGGGTGCATGACAGTCGTCGAGCGTAAGGAGTGGCTGATCACACCGTCAAAATGTTTCTGAAACTGGAATGATTTCTCACACCGCCGGGCACAACGCAGTGTGGCAAGAACGAGCTACCGGCCGAGCGGGAGGGGTGTGGTAGGAAATCGCGCATATGTCGACCGAGCCGTCCCGTGCCCGCCGCCCGCGCCGTCACTTCTCGATGATTCGCACGTTCGTGCTCGCTGACTTCGTGACGCTGGGCAACGGCTTCGCGGGTGCGGGCGCCATCCTCTCCTCCATGCAGTACCTGGCTTCCGGGGACGTGGGCTGGCTGTGGGTGGCCTTCGGCCTGATGCCGGTGGCGCTGGTGATGGACGTCATGGACGGGCGCATCGCGCGCTGGCGCTTCAAGAAGTCGCCTCTGGGCGCGGACCTGGACTCACTGGCGGACGTCATCTCCTTCGGCATGGCGCCGGCGGCGCTGGCCTTCGCGGTGGGGATGCGCGGCTCCCTGGACGTGGCGGCGCTCCTCTACTTCGTGGCGTGTGGCATCAGCCGGCTGGCGCGCTTCAACGTCACGTCGGCGGACCTGTCGGACGAGACGGGGAAGGTGAAGTACTTCGAGGGCACCCCCATCCCCACCAGCCTGGCGCTGGTGATGGTGATGGCCGCGGCGACGTGGGCGGGGCGCATCGGTCCGGACCTGTGGGGCGGTGAGTGGCGCCTGGGACCGTTGGTGCTGCACCCGTTGGCGCTGATGTACGTGGCGAGCGGAAGCGCGATGATCAGCAAGACATTGCGCATTCCGAAGATTTGATACCGGACACCCACCCACCCCTGGGCTCGGGGTTACCCACGCATGGCCGGTTGCCCACCCTGAAGTAGGTGCCTAGCTTCGCCACCGTTCCTTCCGCCGTCCTCCATGCATGTGGGGCGCGCGGCGGTCAGGGTTGACGGTAGTGGGGAAGGGGTGGGCCATGACAGGGCGCTTGGGCTGGGTCGCCCTCGCGGTGGTGGGGTTGCTGGTCGGTTGTGCGGATCGCGAGCGCTCGGCGCTGGCGGACGGGCGGCTGACGGCGACGCCGGGTGGCGTCGACTTCGAGCGGGTGGCCATCTTCGATGCGCGCGAAGCGGAGGTTTCGCTGCGCAACGTGGGCCGCGCACCCGTCGATGTGAACGAGGTCTGGGTGGAGGGCCCCGAGGGGGCCTACCGCGCCGAGTTCACCCATGAGGGGCCGCACAGCTTGCAACCCGGGAGCGCGTGCTCGCTGCGCGTGCGTTTCGCGCCGCCCTCCGAAGGTTCGCAGCCGGCGGTGCTGGTGGTTCGCTCGGACACGCGCATCGAGCCGCTGCTGCGCATCCCCTTGACGGGCAGCGGCGTGGACGCCTGGGCCCGCGTGTCGCCGCGTCGGCTGGACTTCGGCCGCATCGAAGCGGACGCCACGAAGACGCTGCCGCTGCGGCTGGAGAACCCCACGGAATTGTCCGTGGAGGTGACGCCGCGGCTGGTGGGCGCGGACCGCGACGAATTCAGCGTGGAGCCGGTGACGCTGGCGCCCGGTGAGAGCCGCGAGCTCATGGTGACGTTCCACCCGGTGCGGGTGGGCCGCAAGCAGGTGGCGCTGGCGGTGTCGCCCTGCCGCGGCTGCGCGGACGTGACGGTGCAGGTGGCCGCCGAGGCGCTGGAGCGCGCGGTGGTGGCCGAACCGGAGGTCCTGGACTTCGGCGCGGTGCCCGTGGACCGGGACGCGTTGCGCGAGTCGAGCATCCGCAACATCAGCACCGAGCCGGTGACGGTGACGCAGCTGACGCTGGAGGGCCGTGACGCGTCCTTCACCCAGAACAACGCTGGCTTCCCCTTCGTGCTCCAGCCGGGCGAGGTGCGGACCTTCACGTTCCGCTACAGCCCGGACCACCAGGGCGCGGCGCAGGACACCGCGCTGTACCACGTGGAGAGCCGCCGCCATCCGACGACGCCCGTGCAGCTGCGCGGCTACGGCGGCGCGCCGGAGCTGTGTGTGTCCCCGTCGGTCTACGACTTCGGCACGCAGCCGCTCGGCGCGAAGGTGCGCGTCATCATCAACGTGAAGAACTGCGGCGCGTCCAATGAGGGCGGGCTCACCATCAACACGCTGGACTGGCTGCCGCAGCAGGGTGGGGCGCCCCAGTTCAACCACACGCCGCTGGCGCTGCCGGTGACGCTGCCGCCCGGCGGCGAGGTGAACCTGGAGGTCTTCTACGAGCCCACCGAGCTGCGCGCGGCGGAGGGCTCGCTGGTGATGACGACCAACGCCTTCTCCGCGACCATGGTGCAGATGGACTTCCGCGGCAACCCGGAGGCGCACGCGCCCTGCGAGCTCACGCTCACGCCGCAGGCCCTGGACTTCGGCACCATTCCGCCCGGCCAGGGCGCGGTGCTGGGACTCAAGCTGGAGAACCGCGGCACCGACTTGTGCCCGGTGAAGAACATCCGCCTGCGGGATGACGGCGGCGGTGTCTTCACGTTGCCGGGCGGCGACCTCTACGGCGGCATCATGTACCCCGGCGACTGGTTCAGCTTCCAGGTGGCCTTCATGGCACCCGTGGCGGGCGGCCACTTCACCGGCACCGTGCAGATTGAACAGATGCAGCCGGCCAACCCGGTGCTGCTGGTGCCGCTGGTGGCCAACACGCAGGCGGTGTGCCTGGTGGCCTCGCGCCGCTACATGGACTGGGGCGTGGCCCGGCCGGACTGCCCCGCCGAGCCCATGGAGGTGAACTTCCTCAATGCCTGCGCCGCGCCGGTGACGGTGAACGACGTGTGGATTGGGCCGGGCACCACGGATTCGGAGTTCGGGTTTTCGGCGTTGCCAGACCCCATCCCCTTCGTGCTGCCGCCCAACGAGGCCTTCACGGTGGGCGTGGAGTACTTCGGCCTGGTGTCGGGCATGAACCTGTCGCCGCTGTACGTGGGCTCCAGTGACTTGCCGGCGCCGCTGATGGTTCCGCTGGTGGGCGAGTCGTCGATGCGCGTGGAGAAGACGGACAACTTCATCCAGCAGGACGTCAGCAAGGTGGACGTGCTGCTGGTGGTGGACAACACCGCCTCCATGGCGGTGGAGCATCCGCGACTGGTGGAGGCCATTCCGACCTTCGTGCAGACGGCGCTGGACCGGGGGGTGAGTCTCAACGTGGCGGTGACGACGACGGGCATCCATCCGGTGAGGCCGACGGACCCGGCCAACGCGTGCCCGGGCGGCGCGGAGGGGGGCGAGGCGGGCCGCTTCTTCCCGGTGGACAGCTCGCTGCCGCGCATCCTCACGAGCGCGACGCCGAACCTGGCCCAGCAGCTCCAGCAGAACGTCCAGGTGGGCCGGTGCGCGGAGGTGGAGCAGGGCTTCGAGGCGATGCGCCGCGCGCTGTCCCGGCCGCTGGTGAACAGCGCGGATGACCCGCGCACGCCGCTGCCCAACGACGGCAACGTGGGCTTCCTGCGCGAGGAGGCCGCGCTGGTGGTGCTGTTCGTCAGCGACGAGGACGACCACTCGCCCGACGCGGTGGACACCTACGTGGACTGGGCCCAGCAGCTCAAGGGGCAGAACCAGCCGCAGCGCGCGACCTTCTACGCCATCGCTCCGCCGGCTGAAGGCTGCGCGACGGCGGGCGGCGCCGGTACCCGCTACGCGCAGGCCACCTCACGCACAGGAGGCGAGGTGGTGAGCGTCTGCGCGGAAGACTACCGGCCGCTGCTGCAGGCGGTGGGTGACAAGGCCTTCTCTGCGCAGGAGCGCTTCCCGCTGAGCGACATGCCGGAGCCCGGCACTGTGACGGTGACGGTGAATGGCGCGCCGTCCACATCTGGCTGGACCTACGACGCGGCCACCAACAGCGTTGTGTTCGACGTCGTGCCGCCGGCGGGCACCCGCATCTCCATCAACTACCGCCGTTCGTGCGACGCGATGTAACGCACCCGGAGGGCCGGACATCCGGCCCTCCACAGTGGTGTCAGTCCCCGGTGCTACAGGTCTGCTTCCGCCTGTGCGGATGACCAGAAAATTGGAGGTCACCTCGCGGTGTGTACCCTGAGGTCGTACCTGCAGCTGCCGAGGAGGCACCCGGTGAACTCCCAGGATTTTGAAGGAACGATGACGAGCGCGGCCCGCCCCTCTGGACGGGCCCCCGGACTGCGCGTCATCAAGGGAGAAGGGCAGCGGAGGGAGGAGCCGCTCGCCTCCAGGGACGCCGTGGCCCGGGTGCTGATGGAGGCCGGGGCGGACCTGCTGCTGCGGCGAATCAGCCCGGCGCGGGCGGGGGAGATTGAGCGGAAGGTGGACCGGGTCCTGGACCTGTTCGACCGGGTGGACGTGGCGCCGGTGCTGATGCCGGTGCTGAAGCGGCACCTGGACGAGTTGGAGGTCCTGATGCGGGAGACCCGCGAGGTGCGGGCCGCCCGGAGATAGGCACAAAGGCCGTTTCCGGAGCAGTTGGGGGTTTGACCCTCCTTCCCGGTGCGCTTACGCTCGGGTCCATCCCGCGCCCGGAACTCGGGGCCACTCCAAGGGTGGTTGTCCAGGGGCCGGTCAGGTCGCCGTGTCCATCGAAACCTATGGCAGGTATCAGCTCCTGAATCGTCTCGCCACGGGCGGGATGGCGCAGATCTACCTTGCGCGGCCTCAGGGCGCGGAGCCTGACAAGCGGGTGGTGGTCAAGCGGATCCTTCCGCACCTCGCGGAGAACGACGACTTCGTCAAGATGTTCCTGGACGAGGCTCGCATCGCCGCCCGGCTGAACCACCCCAACGTGGTGCAGATTTTCGACCTGGGAGCCCAGGACGACTCCTTCTTCATCGCCATGGAGTACATCCACGGCGACGACCTGCGCCGGCTGTGGAGGCAGTCGGAGCTGATGGGCCAGCCGCTGCCGGTGCCGCTGGTGTGCCGCATCCTCATCGAGGCCTGCGCCGGCCTGGACTACGCGCACAAGCGCACGGACCCGACGACGGGCCGGCCGCTGGGCATCGTCCACCGCGACGTGTCCCCCCAGAACATCCTGGTGACATTCGAGGGCGGGGTGAAGGTGGTGGACTTCGGTATCGCCAAGGCGGCGGACCAGGCCACGGTGACCCGCTCCGGCGTGCTGAAGGGGAAGTATTCGTACATGTCCCCGGAGCAGGCGGCGGGCATGCGGGTGGACTGCCGCGCGGACATCTTCGCGCTGGGCATCGTCTTGTACGAACTGCTCACCGGCACGCGCTTGTTCAAGCGCCCCAACGACATCCAGACGCTGACGGCGGTGTCGGAGTGCCGGGTGGTGCCGCCCTCGCACGTGACGTCGCGCGTGCCGGCGGACCTGGACGCCATCGTCCTCAAGGCGCTCGCGAAGGAGCTGCCGGACCGGTACCAGGAAGCGGCGCACCTCCAGCACGCGCTGGAGGAGTGGCTGCGCGCGCACCAGGCGCCCGCCACGTCCGCGCACCTGTCCGCCTTCATGAAGGAGGTCTTCGCGGAGCGGCTGGCCGAGGAGGCCCGGGCGGGCGACGTGCTGGGCGAGGATTCGGATTCGGGGGCGTCGAGGCAGGAGTCTCCGCCGCGACGGACCGGCCTGCGGCCCGCGTTGCCGCCGCGTCCACCGCCGATGTCTCCGGAGGATGACGCGACGGCGGCGCTGCGCCCGCGACCGGCGTCCCGGACGGGCCGCTTTGAACTGGAGCCGGAGAAGCCCGCGCCGCGGCTGACGGGACAGCGCCGGGCGGTGGAGCCCGAGCGGCCCTCGCGCTCCGGCATGAACGTGGCGCCTCCGCTGCCTCCGCCTCCGCCCGTGGAAGAGGATGCGCCCACGGTGGATGCGCGTGCATCCGCGTCGGTGACCCGGACGGACGTGAAGCTGGGCGGGGCCGCCGCCGCGCCGACGGACCCTCGCGGCGCTCCGCGGCATTTCGGAGGCACCGGCCGCTTCGACCTGGGTGCGCCGGTCCTCCCCATGGATGACGAGGACGCCCCCACGGTGGATGCCCGCGCTGGCGCGCGCTCGCAGGCGCGAGGGGGATTCGTCGTGGAGGAGGACGCGCCCACCATCGCCATGATGGATACGGGCCGGCCCGCGCGGGTGGTGATTCCGCTGCGGGACGGGGAGCCGCTCGAGGAGGACGCCCCCACGCTGTCGCTGGGCATGGCGCGCGCGGCGAAGCGCCCCGTGGCTGCCGCGGGCAGCAAGACGTGGCTGTACGTGGGGCTGGTATTGCTGGTCGTCGTGGCGGTGGGCGTGGTGCTCTGGTCGATGCGGTCGCCGGAGCCCGTGCCGGTGTTGTTGGACCCGGAGGCCGCGGTGCCCGCGCCCGTGCCCATGCAGGCCGAGGCGCCGATCCAGGCTCCGACAGAGCTGCGGCCCCCGCCCGTGGTGCCCCAGCCTCCCGTGGAGGCCGCGCCCGCGCCGGTGCGGCTGCGCATCGAGACGCAGCCCGCGGACGCGGTGGTGCTGGTGGATGGCCAACGCCACGACGAGCGGCCGGTGATGCTCGAAACGGCGGTGGGCCAGCAGGTCGCAGTGCGAGTGGAGGCCGACCGGCACCAGGCGCAGACGCGCACGGTGACGGTGGGTGAGGACGCGGAGCAGGTGGCGCGCTTCACGCTGGAGCCCGAGCCGCGCGCGGTGGCCGCTGCTCCCGTGGCGGCAGTGGTCCGCGAGCGCCCGGCCCGGCCCGAGCCCCGGCAGGAGGGGCGACTGGCCCGGGTGCGCTTCGTCGTGCACCCTTGGGCGGAGGTGACGTGCGGTGGCAAGCGGCTGGGCGAAACGCCCTTCGAGGCCGTGGAGCTGCGCGTGGGCAGCTATGACTGCCGCTTCGTCAACCCCGACCTCAAGAAGACGCTCAGTCGACGTATCGAGGTGAAGCCCATCGACCTCAACGTCGTGAGCGTGAAGTTCGAATAGTACATGCCTTGGATGCTCCCGTGACGCTCGAAGCCGGCACTCACATCGGCAAGTACGTCGTCCGCCGCAAGCTCGCCGAGGGCGGCATGGCGGAAATCTACCTGTGCACGGCGCGCGGCGCGGAGGGCTTCGAGAAGGAAGTCGTCATCAAGCGGGTGCGCGCCTTCCTCGCCAGCGACCCGGAGTTCGTGGGGATGTTCATCGCCGAGGCCCGGCTGGCCTCGCGGCTGAACCACGCGAACGTGGTGCAGATCTTCGACTTCGACAAGCACGAGGACACGTACTACCTGGCCATGGAGTACGTGCGCGGCTGCTCGTTGTGGGAGTTGCGCAAGCGCGGCAAGGAGCTGATGGAGCCGGTGCCGCCCATGCTGGTGGCGCACATCGGCGCGGAGGTCGCCCGGGGCCTGCACTACGCGCACCGCGTCCGCGTGAATGGCCAGCCGCTGGACCTGGTGCACCGGGACGTCACGCCGCACAACGTGCTGCTGTCCTTCGATGGCGCGGTGAAGCTGACGGACTTCGGCATCGCCAAGGCGGGCAACAAGCTGACGCAGCCGGGCGTGCTGAAGGGCAAGTTCGCGTACATGTCGCCCGAGCAGGCCCGGGGCGAGGCCGTGGATGCACGCACGGACATCTTCGCGCTGGGCGTGGTGCTGTGGGAGATGCTCACCGGCGGCCGCCTGTTCGACGGGGACTCAGAGGTGGCGGTGCTGCGCGCGGTGCAGCAGAGCACCATTCCGCCTCCGGCCCGGCTGAACCCGGACGTGCCCGCGGACCTGGATGCCGCCGTGGTGCGCGCTCTGGACAGAGACCCCGCGCTCCGCTTCCAGACGGCCGCCGAGTTCGAGCGTGCCCTGGCCCAGTGCGTGCTGACGCATGCGAGGTCCGTGGACGACACGGACCTGAGCGCCTTCATGCGCCGCTTGTTCCCCACCAGCCTCACCCAGGCGATTCCCACCGTGCAGGATCGCACGCACGTCGTGGAAGGGGCGCCGGCACCTGGGGGAGGGGCGTCGCCCGTGCCGCGCGAGCCCACCGCGGTGATGGTGCCCGCTGGCCGCAGCGGCCTGGCGTTGCCGACGTCTCCGGATGAAGACGTCAATGCGCCGACCTTCGTGTTGCCGCGTAGGGGCGAGGAGGCCGCGCTGGATGCGGCGCCACTGCCGCCCATGGCCACGCCGATGATGCCGCTGCCGGCGGTGGCGTCGTCGCCGGTGCCTCGCGGCGTTTCTTTCGAAGGCGCGCCTTCCACTCCGGGCCGGCAGAGCCGTCCGGAGGGCGTGGTCGCGGTGTCGGGGCCGCGCTCCGGTGGGGCCGAGGATGCTCGCGGTGCCGCCTCCAGCGAGGATGCACGGGCCGAGAAGACGCCGAGCAGGGGCGCAGGTGTCCCGGTGGTGTCCGGGAGCGCGCGGACGCCGAGTCGTCCGGAAGGGCTCGCCGCCGTCGCGTCACCGTCAGGACCATCCGGGAGCCTGAGGCTGGCCAGCGCCTGGGGCGATGAGGACGACGACGAGGAAGGCACCCCGTCGAATACGGAGCCTGAGGCGCATCCCGGGATGTGGGCAGCCGTGCCTGGAGCTTCCGAGGTGCCTGCGGCGGGTGCCCATGCGTCCGGCCCCGAGGGCCCTGCGGCGGGTGCCCATGCGTCCGGCCCCGAGGGCCCTGCGGCGAGTGCCCGTGCGTCCGGCCCCGAGGCTCGCGCGGCGAGTGTCCGTGTGCCTAGCCCCGAGGTTTCCGGGGCGAGCGCCCGGGGCTCCGGAGCCGAGGTTCTTGGGGCGAGTGCTCGTGGCTCTGGATCCGAGGTGTCTGCGGTGGGCGCTCACGCGCCTGGCCCCGAGGCTCTCGAGGCGGGTGGCCGTGCGTCCGGCCCCGTGGCCTCGGTGGCCGTGCCGGCGGCGCGCCGTCAGTGGGCGCTGGGACTCGCCGTGGCGTTGGGGCTCGCCGTCGTCGGAGGCGGCGTCGCTGTGATGCGGGGGACCGAAGCGGCTCCTCCGGTGGTGCCGGCAGAGCCCATGGTGGCCGCACCCGCTGTTGATGAACCCGTGCCGACCGCGCAGCCCGTGCCTTCAGCGGTCCCTGAGAACGCCGAGGGCGGGGAGAAGGGGCCCGCCGAAACCGCCGACACCGAATCCGAGGTGGACGGGCTGATGCGCGAGGAGGTGCTCGCCGCTGCCGCCACCAACCCGGCCTCCGCCCCCGCGCCGAGTGCGGCCGACACCCGCCAGGAGCCGGAGCGCGTGCGCGCGGCGCCGGCCAGCGGAACGCTCCAGGTCCAGGCCGCGCCCTATGCCACCGTGTTCATCAACGGCAAGCGCATGGGCGAAGTAACGGGGCGGGCGTCGTACCGGTTGCCCGTCGGCAACCACAAGCTCGTCTTCCAGCACCCGTCCGGCGAGCGCCGCTACGACGTCGCCGTCACCGCTGGCGGCACCGTCAGCCGCGACTTCCGCGCCCCCAGGGCTCGCTGAACCCGGCTGGCTCCCGGCACGGCGGCCTCACCGGCAGCCGTGCCGCAACCTGACCCCAGGTCCGAAGTCACCCGCCGTACCGGTGCTCGCCTCCGCTTGAGCACCCCCAACGTCCACTCCTGAACGCTGCTGCCTCGCACCCAGCGGGCCGCTTTCGGGTTGTCACGCCTACCTCGTCCCACCTGCCGTTCCGCCTGTTCAAAGGCGCGCGATTCGTCCGTCGCCGCTTGCCTGCCTGGTGGTCTGCCTTGACACCCAACCGCCCGTTCTGGCACTCAGTGGCCCCCACTCAGTGGATTATATTCAATGGAATTCATGGACCTGCTGGCTCCTGAGGAGATTGCTCGGATCGAGCGCGAGAACGCGGGCGGTCTGCCCGCGAGCGCCATCCTGAAAATCTTCCGGCCACGGGGCGTGCGCCTCTCGGAGGCGACGTTCCGGAAGTACGTGCAGGCGGGCTTGCTACCCAGGAGTCGCCGGGTGGGCCGGAAGGGGAAGCACCAGGGGAGCGTCGGGCTCTACCCGGTGGAGGCGGTGCGCCGCATCAATGTCATCAAGAAGATGATGGCGGAGGGGCACACCCTGGAGGACATCAAGCGGTCCTATGTCTTCCACAGCAACTACATCGACCAGTTGGAACGGGACCTTGCGGGCCTTCTGAATGGGTTTCAGGAGGAGCTGGGGGACCGCGCCTTTGGGGGGGAGCATCGGCGTACGCTTGAGGCACAGCTAGCAACCTTGCGGCAAAGAGCGCAGGATCTGGTCCGGGATGTCGCCCGGCTGGGTAGCGCCGTGACCGCACGCGCAGACGAAACCATCCGTTCGCAATAGAATACCCGGGAACCGGGTAGACTGGCCTCACGTGGAGGGGACATGTCGGAAGTGAAGCAGCTACAGGAGGAGGGGGGGGACCAGGAATCGGACCAGGCGCAGGAGCGCCGCCGTTCCAAGACGATGTCGCGCAAGGAGATGGCGCGCGACCTGCGGAGGCGCCGCCTCACGGGTCAGGTGGACCCCGAAGAGGCCGACCTGCTGAAGCAGATGGACGACACGCGGCCGCGTACGCGCGCGGACTGCATCAACGGTCCCCGGCCGTGCAACTTCGTCTCCTGCAAGCACAACCTCTACCTGGACGTGAATCCGGAGACGGGGTCCATCAAGCTCAACTTCCCGGACAAGGAGATCTGGGAGCTGGAGCACACCTGCGCCCTGGATGTGGCGGAGAAGGGCGGCATCACGCTCGAGGAAGTGGGGGAGATCATGAACCTCACCCGTGAGCGCATCCGCCAGGTGGAGACGCGCGGGCTGATGAAGCTGCGCGAAGCCACCGAAGCCGAGCCTCCGGTTTCGGCTCGCAAGCCCTGATGTCCGCGGGTGGTTTCCACCCGCGAACGGAGGGCCGACGTGTTGCGTTGACACCCCAGGGGGTGGTTGCTACTACCGCCGCTTCCCGCACACCGAGGCCCACACGTGCTGGCTCTCCTGAGCGTTTCTGATAAGCGAGGTCTGGTTCCCTTCGCCCAGGGGCTCGTCCGCCTGGGCTTCCGGTTGTTGTCCACCGGGGGCACGCTGGAGGCGCTCAAGGGCGCGGGGGTACCCGTCACCAAGGTGTCCGAGCACACGCAGAGCCCCGAGATTCTGGGTGGCCGCGTGAAGACGCTCCACCCCCGCATCCACGGCGGCATCCTGGGACGGCTGGAGCTGGAGGCCGACCGGGAGGAGATGAAGGCGCACGGCATCGAGCCCATCTCCCTGGTCGCGGTGAACCTGTATCCGTTCCGGCAGACGGTGGCCTCGGGCGCCGCGGAGCCGGAGGTCATCGAGCAGATTGACATCGGCGGGCCCGCGATGGTGCGCGCCTCCGCGAAGAACTTCCGGCATGTCTCGGTGGTGGTGGACCCGGACGACTATCCGGCGGTGCTGGCGGAGTTGGAGCAGCAGAAGGCGGTGAGCGAGGACACGCGGCGCCGGCTGATGCGCAAGGCCTTCGCGCACACGGCGGCCTACGACGCCTCCATCTCCGCGTGGCTGTCCGCGCAGGCGGGCGAGCCGTTCCCGGGGGAGCTGTCGCTGGCGTTCCGGAAGTCGCAGGAGCTGCGCTACGGGGAGAATCCGCATCAGCGCGGCGCCTTCTACCGCGAGCACGCCGCGCCCCAGGAGCCGACGGTCGCCTTCGCCAAGGTGCTGCAGGGCAAGGAGCTTTCGTACAACAACATCCTGGACCTGGACGCGGCGCTGGGCCTGCTGCTGGAGTTCCCGGAGGCCCCTGCGGCCGTCATCATCAAGCACAACACGCCGTGCGGCGTGGCGGTGGATGACGCCCTGGTGAAGGCCTACCGCACGGCCCGCGCGGTGGACGAGGTCTCCGCCTTCGGGGGCATCGTCGCGCTCAACCGCGAGGTGGACGCGGCCACGGCCCAGGCCATGGCGGAGACGTTCCTGGAGGCGGTCATCGCGCCGTCGTACTCCCCGGAGGCGCTGCAGGTGCTGGCGGCGAAGAAGAACCTGCGGCTCCTGGAGGCGGGCCCCGCGCTGGCCAGTCCCCAGGCCCGGCCGCGTGCCCAACTGGACGCTCGCAGCGTGTCCGGCGGAATGCTACTGATGGATCGGGACTCAGTGGAGCCGCCGCTGTCGTGGAAGGTGGTCTCCAAGCGGGTCCCCACGCCGGAGGAGGAGCGGGCCATGCGCTTCGCCTGGAAGGTGTGCAAACACGTCAAGAGCAACGCCATCGTCTTCGCCTCCGGTGACCAGCTCCTGGCGCAGGGCGGGGGGCAGACGAACCGGGTGGACTCGGTCCGCATCGCGATGCAGCGCGGCGGAGCGGCCCTCCGGGGCAGCGCGGTGGCTTCGGACGCCTTCTTCCCGTTCCGGGATGGGCTGGACGAGGCCGCCCGGGCGGGGGCCACCTGTGTCGTACAACCCGGCGGTTCGGTCCGTGACGCGGAGTTGATTGCCGCCGCGGATGAACATGGGATGGCCATGGTGCTGACGGGAGTGCGACACTTCCGGCACTGAGCCATGCGCATCGTCTGTCAGAAATGCGCGGCCGCCTACGCGATTGATGACAAGCTCATCACCGCCAAGGGCGTTCGCGCGCAGTGTCCTCGCTGCCGGAACCTGCAGTTGGTCCGGCGCGATCCCTCGGCCGTGCCCGCTGCTGGCGCGCCGGCTCCGGCGTCGCAGCCCGCGGCGCCCGTCACGCTGACGCCTGTCTCCGGCGCCGCGCCCGCGGACGACCTCTTCGGCGACTTCGGTGCGCCGCCGCCCGCCGCGCCCGCACCTGGTGCTGCTCCGGCTCCCAAGCCCGCCCGGGGCGAGCGCGCGCCCGGGTCGGAGCTGTTTGGCGACTTCGGGGCGATGCCTTCGCCGGCTCCCGCGTCCGCGCCGCCCGTGGACCCCTTCGCGGGCCTGGGGACGCCGGCTTCGGGAGGTGGTGGGGCCGGTGCGGAGGACCCGTTGCTCGACTTCCTGGGACCGCCGCCCTCCGCGCCGCAGGGAATGGAGTCCCAGCCTTCGCGTCCGGCGAAGCCCGCCGCCGCGAAGCCCGCGACCTCCGGCTGCCGCGTCTGCCAGAAGCCGCTGACGGATTCCTTCGACCAGGCGCTCGGCATCTGTGATGACTGCCGCCAGCCTGGTTCCGCTCAGGCGCCGGCCGCCGCGAGCCGTCCGGCCGCTCCGGCCGGGAACTCGGACTTCCTGCCGGCCATGGCGGACCTGGGTGGGGGCTCCGCATCGGTGGCGCAAGCCTCGGAGCCAGAGCCGGGTGCCGAGTCCCGTAGTGGAGTTCGCGTGCCCATCAGTACCGACATCATTCCGGACATGGGGCCGGAGCCTCGCAGTGGCATCCGGGCCTCCTCGCCGCAGCTGGGAGCGGAGCCTCGCAGCGGCTCGCGCTCCGCGCCGGTGCGCGTCACTGATGGGCGCTCCCGTGGGGGCAAGGGCGGACTGGTGGCGGGCCTCGTGGGGCTCGTCGTCGTGGGCGGAGGCGTGGGCGGTTACTTCCTGTACCAACAGCAGCAGGAGGCGTCGCGCCGCCAGGCGGGTCCTCCGCCCGCGGCCGCCATCCCGGACGCGGTGCAGGCGGTGCTGCCTCGCTGGAAGCTGAAGTACCTGGAGATTCCGGGCACCAGCGCGCAGCGACTCGCGCAGGGGCAGCAGCAGCTCGCCCGTGACGAGCGCTTCGCATACGCGGAGGCGGAGGAGTCCTTCCAGCAGGCGCTGGTGTTGGACCCGACCAGCGATGCCGCCATCGCGGGCTACGTCCAGGCGCTGGCCCTGGGGCGCGGCGCGCGCATGGACGACGTGACGTTCCAGGAGGCCCGCGCGCTGCTGTCGGCGGCGGAGTCGCGGTCCGGCCGCACGGCGCCGTTGCTGCTGGCGCACGCGAACCTCCTGCTGGCCCGCTCCGGTCAGCCCGAGCAGGCGCGTCCGCTCGCGGAGGAGTTGCTCGCCCGCGCGGAACTGCCTGACGCGCAGAAGGCCGAAGCGCACCTGGTGCTGGGCCGCACGTGGCTGTCGTCGTCCCGCGAGCTGGCTCGCAGCCACTTCGACTCCGCGCAGAAGCTGTCGCCGGACATCAAGCGGCTGCACTACTACCGCGCGCTCGCGCATGTGTCGGGCGGTGAGTACTCCGCCGCGCTGGACACGCTGCGCAAGCGGCTGGAAACGAGCCCGAAGGACTGGGAGAGCCTGGCGCTCACTGCCCGCATCTACCAGGAGGTGGGTGAGCCCGCGGAGGCGCGCAAGTTGTACGAGGCCCGGGTGAAGGCGGAGCCCGGCGAGCTGCGCGCGTTGTTGCCGCTGGCGATGCTGCGCTACCAGGCGGAAGGCAACGCCGCGGGCGCGGTGCGGGACTTGCGCGCGCTGATGAAGAACCGGGCGCGCTACGACGAGCCCGAGGTGGCCGAGGTACTGGTGCACCTGGCTGCGGCGGAGCGCACCGCGGGCAGTCAGGACGCGGCGGTGAAGTCGGCGGAAGAGGCCCTGCAGCTCGTGAAGGAATTGCCGGAGGCTCACCTCCAGCTCTTCCTGGTCGGCCTGAGCCGCCGCGATGCGGAGAAGGCACGGACCCACCTGCCGGGCTTCCGCGGGCAGCTAGAGGACGGAGCGCTGGAGAAGGTGCTCGAAGGCCGGTTGCTGCTCCTGGAGAAGAAGCCGCTGGAGGCGCTGGAGGCATTCCAGGAAGCGGTGAAGTTGGACGCACGGCGGCTGGACGCGCAGCTGTTGGCGGGCGTCGCCGCGGCGAGCGCGAAGCGCCGGGACGACGCCTTCCGCGCGCTGCACCAGGCGCTGCAGTCGGACCCGCTCCGACTGGAGCCGCGGCCCGCGACGTCCGCCTACTGGCTGCGCCCGCGCGAGACGGTGGAGGGCGTGGAGGGTGCCATCCTCGCGCTGTCCGAGGGACCGGAGGACCCGTCCCCACTGTTGTACGAGGGTCTGCTGCGCTTCCACCAGCACCAGTTCGACGCGGCCGAGCGTCACCTGCGCAGTGTCTTGGAGGTGGACGCGAACAACGCGGGGGCCCTGGCCTACCGCGCGCTCATCGCGCTGCAGCGAGGTGCCACCGCGGACGCCCGGCGCCTGGGCGAACGCTCCGCGGCGGCGGGGCGGCAGATGCCGGTGTCGCATCTGGCGCACGGCCTGGCGCTGGCGGAGGCCCGGCAGGTGGAGCCGGCCAAGCGCGCGCTGCGGGATGCGTTGGCCCTGGCGCCCACGCTGCTTTCGGCGCAGGCGCGGCTGGCGCAACTGGAGTCGGCCCGGGGCAAGGACGTGGCGCGAGACACCCTGGTGAAGGTGGTGGGGTTGGATCCGGCATACCTCCCCGCGAAGCGGATGCTCTACCTGTTGGAACGGTGAGGTGGATGTGAAGGTCCTGCTGCTCGGTTCCGGTGGCCGTGAGCACGCGCTCGCGTGGAAGCTGTCGCAGAGCCCCTTGTTGACCCAGCTCTTGTGTGGCCCGGGCAACCCGGGCACGGCGAAGCTGGGCACCAATGTGGCCCTGCGCGCGGACGTGCCCGAGGAAGTCGCCGCGTTCGCGAAGCGCGAGGCGGTGGACTTGGTGGTGGTGGGCCCGGAAGCGCCGCTGGTCGCGGGCGTCGCTGACGCGCTGGCCGACGCGGGCATCGCCTGCTTCGGGCCCGTGGCGGAGGGCGCGCGCATCGAAGGGTCCAAGGCCTTCGCGAAGGAAATCATGGCCGAGGCCGGCGTGCCCACCGCCGCCTTCCAGACCTTCACCGACGTGGCGGCGGCGGAAGCCTACGCGGTGGAGCAGGGCCGCATCGTCGTCAAGGCGGATGGCCTGGCGGCGGGCAAGGGCGTCATCGTCGCCCACGACGTGGAGGCCGCCCGCGCGGCGGTGCGCGCCGTGGGGGCCATGGGCGCGGCGGGCCAGACGATGGTCCTGGAGGAGCTGCTGGAGGGCGAAGAGGTGTCCGCGATGGCGCTGTGTGATGGCGAGCGCTACGCCATGCTGCCCTTGTCCCAGGACCACAAGCGCGTGGGCGAAGGCGACACGGGGCCCAACACCGGCGGCATGGGCGCGTACAGTCCGGCGCCTTTCCTGTCCGCCGCGCAGCTCGCTGAGGTGGGCGAGCGCGTGGTTGCCCCGACGCTGGCCGTGCTGCGCCGGCGCGGAATTCCCTTCCGGGGTGTGCTGTATGCGGGGCTGATGCTCACGCGCGGCGGCCCGAAGGTGCTGGAGTTCAACGCGCGCTTTGGCGACCCGGAGACGCAGGTGTTGATGATGCAGCTGGGGGAGGACCTGCTGCCGTTGCTGGACGCGTGTGCCCGGGGCACGCTCACGCCGCGGACGTTGGTGTCCTCGCCCGGTGCCTCGGTGGGTGTGGTGCTGGCGGCGCGGGGCTATCCGGACGCGCCGGAGAAGGGCCAGCGGATTGAAGGGCTGGACGCGGTGCCGCCCGACGCCACGGTGTTCCTGGCGGGCGTGGAGGCGCGCGACGGCGGCGTCGTGACGGCCGGAGGCCGGGTGCTGACGGTGTGCGCTCGGGGCGAGGACCTGGCGCAGGCACGTGAGCGGGCCTACGCGGCGGCGGCGGCCGTGCGCTTCGAGGGCATGCACTTCCGCCGGGACATCGGCGCGCGAGGGATGAAGGCCGCCCCGTGAACCGCCTTTCGCGCTACCTGCTCGGGGAGCTGCTGGTCCCGCTCGGCGTGTGGGTGGCGTTCATGTTCCTGCTGCTCTTCGTCATGCAGTTCCTGCGGGGCACCGACGTGCTGCTGGGCTCGTCGGTGACGCTGGTGGACATGGCGCGGCTGCTGGCGTACCTGGCGCCGCACTTCCTGATGATGGCGCTGCCCATCGCCTTCCTGCTGGCCATCCTCCTGGGGCTGGGGCGGCTGGGCGAGGACCGGGAGCTGGTCGCGCTCCAGGCGCTGGGCATCGGGCCGGTGCGCCTGCTGGCCGCGCCGATGGGCATCGCGGTGGCGCTCAGCGTGCTGATGCTGGTCATCACCTCCACGGCGCAGCCCTGGGGCCTGGCGGGCTTGAAGGTGTTGGTGAGCGAGGTCATCCGGAAGAACGCCGTGGGCGACGTGAAGTCCGGCGTCTTCTACGAGGACCTCAGCAACTTGACGCTGTACGCGGAGCAGGTGTCCGCGGACGGGAAGTGGACCAACGTGCTTCTGCATGACGACCGGGAGGCGAATTCGCCGCTGCTGGTGCTGGCGCAGCGGGGGCAGGTGGGCACGTCCACCAGCGGCGAGGTGCTGCGCTTCGCGCTGGAGGCGGGGGAGGTGCACCGCTCCGCGGGCCGCGAGACGGAGGAGTACAGCATCATCCGGTTCGACCAGGCCGAAATCAGCGTGGGCGTGGGCGCCTCCATGGGCAAGCGCAGCCGCTTCTCCTTCTCCCGCGAGGAGCTGACGCCCGGCGAACTGCTGGAGGCGGCGCGCGAGGCGGAAGCGCAGGGCGAGGATGCGCGCATGTACCGGATGGCGTTGCACAGCCGGTTGGGGAACGCGCTGGCGCCCATCGCCTTCGCGCTGCTGGGCACGCCGCTGGCCATGGGCCGGCGCCAGTCGGGCCGGGCGTGGGGCTACCTGCTGACGCTGGGTGGCTACGTCCTCTACTACCTGCTGAGCCGCGTCTTCGAGCAGATGGGGCAGAAGGGCCAACTGCCCGTGGGCCTGGCGGGGCAGATGGCCAACCTGGTGTTCGTCGCGGTGGGGCTGGTGGCCCTGTACCGGGTGAGCCGCTCGGGGACGGTCAAGTGAGGGGAACGCTCTTCATCTACGTGCTGCGCACGTACCTGCGCTTCGCCCTGGGCATCCTCGGAGGCCTGGTGCTGGTGTTCGTGGTGGTGGACTTCGTGGACCGCGCGAAGCTGTACACGGGCCCGGGCTGGGTGTGGGACGTGGCGGAGCTCTACTTCTACAAGGCGATGATGTCGGTGCAGCAGCTGGGGCCGGCGGCGCTGCTGCTGGCCGCGGGCACCACGGTGTCCGCGCTGCGCAAGCAGGGCGAGGTGACAGCCATCCGGGCGCTGACCTTCGGCCCGTCCGCGCTGTACCTGCCCATCCTCGTGGCGTCCTTTGTTGCCTGCGTGGGCCTGGTGGCCTTCGACGAGCGGGTGGCGACGTACTCCGGCCGGCGCGTGGACGAAATCACCACCCAGCGCTTCAACAAGTGGGGCGACTGGCGCTTCTACTACACGCCGAAGCAGTGGTTCCGGCGCGGGGACAACATCTTCTTCCTCCGGGGCGGCAGTGCGCAGGAGGGCTTCCAGGACGTGTCCGTCTTCACGGTGACGGAGTCCTTCGACCTCCAGCGGCGCCTGGACGCATCCGGCATGTTCCCGGTGGAGGGCATGCGCTGGCGCCTGACGGACGTGGTGGAGCGCACCTTCGACGGCGAGGGGAAGACGTCCGTACGGCAGCTTCCGGAAGCGGAGTACGAGCTGGGCGTGGCCGTCACCGCGTTCCGCATCCGGCCGGGGCGTCCGGAGCAGATGCGGGCATCCGAGCTGCGCGAGCAGATTGTCGCGCGCCGCGACGTGGGCCTGGCGACGAAGCAGTTCGAGCTGGCCCTGCACAACCGCTTCGCCTACCCGATGGCGGCGTTCCCCGCGGCGCTGCTGGGGGTGGGGCTGGCCCTGCGCACCAACCGGCGGGGGCACCTCACGGCCGCCATCATCGAGGGCCTGCTGACGGCGGTGGCGATGTGGGGCCTGATGATGGTGTGCCGGACGCTGGTGCTCACGGAGCGGTTGTCTCCTGGCGTCGCCGCGTGGACGCCCACCGTGCTGCTGGGCCTCATCGCGGGCGCCGTGTGGTTGCAGCGTGAGGGCCGCTTGCACCTGCCGCGGCGCTCGCTGCTGGTGAGATAGCGTGTCCGCGCACATGGGAACCGCGTCCGAGCTTCCGCTGGACCTGCGCTGGCGCCGCGCCATCAACGCCGTGCTCGTGCTGTGGACCGTGGGCCTGGTGCTGGCGGAGGTCGTCCTCCAGGTGGCGACGGGCGCGGCGGTGCTGCTGGCGGCGATTCTGCTGGTGCGAGGGCGGCTCCGTCTGGCGCCAGACGTGCGCGCCTATGTAGGGGCCAGTGGGGTGCTGTGCCTGTGGCAGGCGGCGTCGCCCGCGGTGGCGCTGCTGACGGGCGCGGCGGAGTCGTGGCCGCGCGGCTCGCGGTATGGCCAGGTGCTGGACTCGGTGGCGGGCGCCGCGGCCGCGTGCATTGGCGCCGTGGGCGTGCCGTGGCTGCTGCTGGCGGGCGTCCTCGCGGGAGGGTGGCTGCTGGCCGCGCTGCTGGGCGTGTTCCAGAACCGGGTGCGCTGGTCCATGGAGTTGCCCTCCTTCCTCAAGCTCAACCTGGGGCGACTGCACGAGAACTTCGGCACCGAGGAGTCTCCGCGCTACGCGGCGGGCGGCTTCTTCTCCCACCGGCTTCGCTTCGCGCACGGCGCCATCGCGGCGCTCGGGCCCGCGCTGTCGGTGCTGGGCATCGCGGACCAGGCGCGGCGGCGCGTCCTGGCGGGCGCGGTGGTGATGGGGATGCTCATCTCCATCTACAACGCCTTCGCGCGAGCGGCGCTGGGCGCGGCGTTGCTCGTCAGCGTGGTGGCGTTGCTGCTGCTGGTCCAGGGCTCCGCGCGGAAGATGGGGTTGGCGCTCCTGTTCGCGCTGGTGGCCGTCGTCTCCATGAGCCCGGCCTGGCGCACGCGATTGGAGAAGGCGGTGGGCAACATCTACGGCGGAGAGCGCGAGCACGCCATGGCCGTGGGCTGGAGCCTGGTGCGTGAATACCCGCTGACGGGCGTGGGCTTCGGCAACCACAAGCCGGCGGCCCTGGCCACGCAGGACGAGACGGGCATCACCGACCTGCTGGCCACCGATTCGCACAACCTCTGGCTGACGGTGTGGGCGGAGACGGGCCTGGTGGGGCTGCTGCTGACGCTGGCGATGCACGCCTTGCTGGGGCGCGCGCTCATCCGGCGCTACCGCGAGGGCTCCATCGCGGCCACGGGCGCGCTGCTGTCCTGGGTGGGCTTCCACATCCTCGCGCTGGTGCACTACCTGCCGTTCCACTCCAGCGTGTACCTGTCCTTCTCGCTCATCTGGGGACTGGGGCTGTGCGAGGGCAGTGAGCGGCTGCGCGGCCGGGAGGCCCGTCAGGGGCTCCTGGAGGTGGAAGGCGCGCCCAGGCCCTCGCCCTAGCGGGGAGGCGTCCCGCGCGAACCTCCGGGCGCCGGCGCCTCCAGCACGCGGCGGTAGACGGCCAGGGTGCGCCGGGCACAGTCGTCCCAGGTGAAGCGCGCCACGCGCTCCCGGCCCAGCTCCACCAGCTCCCGGCGCAGCACGTCGTCGCGGAGCACGCGCAGCGTCGCTTCACGCCACGCCGCCGCGTCGTCCGGGGAGAGTCTCAACGCCGCGTTGCCCACGACCTCCGGCAGGGCGGTCGCATCCGACGCCAGCACCGGGCAGCCCGCGCCCATGGCCTCCAGGGCCGGCAGCCCGAAGCCTTCGTAGCGCGAGGGCAGCAGCAGCGCCGACGCCGCGCCGTAGAACAGCGGCATCTGGTCCTCGGGCAGCTCCTCCAAATCGAACACGTTTTCGTGAAGCCCCAGCTCGTGCGCCACCGCGCCCTTGCCCGCCAGCAGGACCACGGGCACCGGCAGCTCCCCGGCGAAATCCTTCAGCAGCGCCAGATTCTTGAAGCGCTTGGCGTTGCCCACCGCCGCCACGTAGCGCGCTGGCAGTTCGTACCGTTCGCGGAACGCGGCGGCCTCGGCCTGGGTCGGCGGCTGGAAGCGGGCATCCACCCCGTTGTGAATCACCTGGAGGCGGTAGGGCGACAGCTTGAGGTGCTTCGCGAGCTCGTCGCGCGAGAACTCGGACACCGTCACCAGCGCGGTGGCCCGCTTCGCGCGAGGGCCCACCACCACGCGGTAGTAGATGGACTGGGCCGGCGTGTACTGGTCCGCCAGCGCCAGGTGGTTGGCGTCATGGAGCGTGGCCACCAGCCGCCCATTCCAGAAGAGGGGCAGCGAGAAGGACGTGGCGTGGAACGCATCCGGCGCCAGCTTCACCAGGTCCGCCGCCAGCGCCGGCTGCTCGAGGGGCGAAAGAAACCCGGCCAGCGCGCGGTGCAGCGGCATGCGCGGCGTCAGCTCACCCAGGTCGGGCGCGAGCCCTTCGGGGGGCACCAACGCGGAGAAGCGCAGGTCGGGCGCGAGCACGGGCATCCGCCGCGCCAGCTCCAGGGCGTAACGGGCAATCCCATGCAGCCGGCCGCGCACCATGCGCAGGTCGAGGAGGACGTGAGCCACGGCCTCCGCGTACCACACGCGCGGCCTCCATGGGGGGCGGGCGGGCACGCGGGGCCCCATCGACGCTTGCCGCGCCGCGCGCGCCCGGTGCTAGAAGCCGTGCCGTGAAGGTTGCCCTGGTCCACGATTGGCTCGTCACCCACCGAGGTGGTGAGCGCGTCCTTGATGCCCTCTGCGAAGTCCTGCCAGACGCGGACATCTACACGCTCATCCACAAGCCGGGCTCCCAGTCGCCGGCCATCGAATCCCGCCGCATCTTCACGTCCTTCCTTCAGCACATCCCCGGCATCCACGCGCGCTACCGGCACTTCCTGCCGTTGATGCCGAAGGCCATCGAGTCCCTCCAGCTCCAGGGGAAGTACGACCTGGTCCTCTCCTCCAGTCACTGCGTGGCCAAGGGCCTGCGCACGCCGCGGGGCACGCCGCACCTGAGCTACGTGCACGCGCCCATGCGGTACATGTGGGACTTGTTCGACGACTACTTCGGCCCCGGACGCACGGGCCTCCCGGTGCGCGCGGCGGCCCATGCCATCCGGCCCTGGCTGCGCCGGTGGGACCGCCGGACGGCGGCGGGGGTCGATCGTTTCATCGCCAACAGTCGACACATCGCCACCAAGGTGCAGCGCTTCTGGGGCCGCGAGGCGTCGGTCATCCACCCGCCAGTCTCCCTGGAGCGCTTCGCCCAGGTCCCTCTAGAGGGCGGAGGCCAGGGCGGCTACTTCCTCTGGCTGGGGGCCTTCGCGCCGTACAAGCGATTGGACGTGGCGTTGGAGGCGTTCCGAAACCTGGATGCACAGCTCTGGGTGGTGGGAACGGGCCAGGAGGCCGCTCGCCTGGGCGCCGGAAGCCTGCCTGAAAATATCCGCTTCCTTGGCAATGTCTTGGATGCGTCACTTCCGGCGCTGTACCGAGACGCTCGCGCGCTCATCTTCACGCCCGAGGAGGACTTCGGCATCACCCCGCTGGAATCCCAGGCGGCGGGCCGGCCCGTCATCGCCTACGGGAAGGGCGGCGCGCTCGAGACGGTGACGGCGCAGACAGGAATGTTCTTCTCAGAACAGACGCCGGAGTCGCTCGCCGCCGCCGTGCGCCGGTTCGACGAATGGGAAGCGGGCTTTCGGCCTGAAGCCGCTCGCGCGCAGGCCGAGCGCTTTGGTCGCGCGCATTTCCAGAGTGCCATTCTTCGAGAGATTCACTCGGTGCTGGGGGATGTGTTGCCAGATTCCCCAGGCCCCGCAGCGGGACTGTGACTTCGCTGTCGCTCCTGTCTTGGTCTTTTGTGGGCAACAGGTGGACACCGCCCCTGGCTGTGGGGGCGGGGCCGCCGCAACCCATTGTTTTCACGAATTTTTTCGTGCTAGCAAGCGCGGCTATCAAACGGTGATGGGCAAAACGCGCGTCCGGATGAAGAGGGCGCGAGTCTTGCACCGGGGTGGCCACCCGTTGATTACGCCACAGGAGTACTGCGGTGTTCAGTCGTCTCCAGCGTTTCTACACGTCGATCAAAGTCGTCGCCGACATGGTGATGCTCGCGCTGGCATTCGTCCTCGCGTACGCCACGCGCTTCTCCGGCATCGTGCCCGTCACGGAGGGGATACCTCCCTGGACGGACTCGTTCTTTTCGCTGCTGATGGTGCTCGTCATCTTCCCGGTGACGTTCCACCAATCACGCCTGTACGGCACCAACCGTTCCCGGACGAATACGGGCGAGGTGTTCGAGGTATTCAAGTCCACCATCACCGCGGCGCTCATCCTGGTGGCGGTGACGTACTTCGTGCGCGAGCGCTACTCGCGCCTCACGCTGGTCATCTTCATCGTCTATGCGTTCGCGCTGGTGACCTGCAGCCGGCTGGTGACTCGCTATCTGGTGAGTGAAATCCGGCGCCGGGGCCACAACCTCAAGTCCATCCTCGTCATCGGCGCGGGGGACCTGGGGCAGCGGGTCATCGAGACGGTGGAGCACCACCGCGAGCTGGGCTTCCGGGTGATGGGCGTGCTGACGCTGCACCCGGAGAAGGTGGGCCAGTACGTGAATGACGTGCGCGTCATCGGGCTCGTGGACCAGGTGAACGAGGTGCTGGATTCGCACCCGGTGGACCAGGTCATCCTCGCGCTGCCGCTGGAGGGCCACGCCCACGTCAAGGCGCTGATGGACAAGCTGGCCCTGCGCACCGTGGACGTGCGCGTGGTGCCGGACCTGTACCAGTACATCACCCTCTATGGTGGCCTGGAGGAGTTCGGCGGGTTGCCCATCATCCGTCTCCAGGGCGACCCGATGGAGGGCTGGAGCCGGGTGGCCAAGCGGGCCTTCGACATCCTCTTCTCGTTGCTGGCCATCCTCATCACCGCGCCGCTCATGGCGGCCACCGCGCTGGCGGTGCGGCTCACCAGCCGAGGGCCCATGCTGTACCGCCAGGAGCGCATGGGCATGGATGGGCGCACCTTCCCCATCCTCAAGTTCCGCACCATGCGCATCGACGCCGAGCACAGCGGCGCGATGATGGCCTGCCCGGACGACCCGCGGCGCACGGTGATTGGCACGTTCCTGCGGAAGTACTCGCTGGACGAGCTCCCTCAGTTTTTCAACGTCCTGCGCGGCGACATGAGCCTGGTGGGTCCGCGCCCGGAGCGCCCCGTCTTCATCGAGGAGTTCAAGCGGCAGATTCCGCGCTACCACCTGCGGCACAAGGTGAAGGCGGGCATCACCGGCTGGGCTCAAATCAACGGCCTGCGCGGCCAGACGTGCATCGAGAAGCGCATCGAGTACGACCTGTACTACATCGAGAACTGGTCGCTGCTGATGGACCTGAAGATTCTCGTGCGCACGGCGCTGGGCGGCTTCCTGTCGAAGAACGCCTACTGACGCCGCGAGCCCGGGCGGTGGCGCTTGCCACGGCCCGGGCCCGGGGGTTCAACGCCGCTGCGGGGTGACTACTGGATGTTCCACACCACGGTGCCGGTGCAGTTCCCGCTGGAGTAGCAGCCCGCGCGAATCTGCAGGGTGGTGGCCGTGGGCGAGGTGTACGTCAGGCTGGAGCCGGTGCCGCCGCACGAGTCGTCGTTGACCGCCGCCTGCGTGGTTCCGTTGAAGAGGCGCAGGTAGGTGTCACCCGTGAAGGTCGCGCCCGTCACGCCGCAGGTGGCCACGGTGATGCTCTTGCCCGCGGCGATGGCGACGTCGCGGTTGGTGGTGTTCTGCTGCGCGCTGTTGGTATTGCTGCCGCTGAAGTTGAAGCTCCCGCTGGTGGGGCTGCCGGAGCCGCCGGTGATTTCCCAGACGACGCGGCCGGTGCAGCTCCCGCTGGAGTAGCAGCCGGCGAGGACCTCGTGGTTGCCGGCGGTGGCGGCGGTGAAGGTGATGCTGGAGCCACGGCCGCCGCAGGAGTCGTCGTTGGTGGCCACCTCGGTGCCCGCGGGGTTGCGCAGGCGCAGCCACGTGTCACCGGTGAACTGCGTCCCCGTGAGGCCACACGTCGCGACGGTGAGCGTCTGGCCCGCCGTCAGCGCGATGGTGTGATTGGTGGTGTTCTGCTGCGCGCTGTTGGTGTTGCTGGCGCTGTAGTCGAACGAGTTCTCCGGCGGGGGCGGCGGCGGAGGAGGAGGCGGCGGCGGCTCACCGTTGCCACCGGGGTTGGGGCAGTCAGCGGCGGGCAGCGCGCACTGGGGCAGGCTGGTTCCCAGGTGACTGATGACCGCTTCGATGGGCACGCCGCGGTTGGGGCAGTTGGCGCAGTGGTGCAGGGCCACCACCAGGTTGTCCGAATGGCCGATGACGGGCGAGCCGGAGGAGCCGCCCTGCGTGTCCGCGTAGTAGCCGATGTCGTTGGGGCCACCGGACTGGCAGGAGGCCTCGTTGCGGCTGTAGATCTCCGCGAAGCCGGACTCGTCCCGGGCATCCGTGGAGCGCACGGCGATCTTCTTGCCGTGGCCAGCCGGGTGCTGTGGCAGGTAGATGCGCTCGTTCACCACGGCGCCGGAAGAGCGCAGCTGGAGGTAGCCGTAGGTGTTCACCGGGTTCTGGGACAACTGGATGAGCGCGTAGTCACGCGGCGCGTCCACCTTCACCAGCGTGCCACCCGGGATGACGTTGCCCGGGCAACCGAACCAGCTCGCGCAGCTCGTCGAACAGCTCGCGCCTTCCGCCATGAACTCGTAGTGGGTGTTCTGCGCTTCGCTCGCCGTACCGACGCAGTGCTGGTTGGTCATCAGGTGGCCCTGGCTGCCCACGAGCCAGCCCGTGCACGCACCGGAGCCGTTGATGAGCAGGCGCGCCACTGGACGAGCGCGGCCGTAGAGGGTGGGGTCGCTGGAGGCATAGCAGGGCGCCCACTGCGTGTCGTCCGGGCCGCACAGCGCCTTGTCATTCGACAGGCCCATCTCCTCGTTGGTGTAGCCCCGGGCGTACCGGTCGATGGAGTAGCCGTGCTTGTTGAGGATGCCGCGGCGGTTGACGCTGTCGCGGCTGTGCAGTTCGATGATGGCCGTCTCACCGGCGATGTGGATGGCCCAGAAGCCACTGCGCGCACCCGGGTGCGAGTTGTCGTAGCGCCACGACCGGGAGTTGTCCGGCGAGCGCACCACGACGAAGTCGCCATCCTCCAGGTCGAGCCGCTCGAAGTGGGGCGCGATGTACGCCGCGCCAGCGTGGGTGATGACGTCCGTGTGGATGGGGCCGTCGGAGGCGCGAATCTGCGTGGTGGCGTAGGGGTGGGTCGTCTCGAAGCGACGGAAGACGTCCTCGCCCACCTTCGTGAGCCGCTGCGACGAAGAGGAAACTTCTTCCTGCTGGCAGACCTCATCGGAGGCCAGCGCCGCCGGCGCCCCCGTGGCCAGCGCGGTGACAAGACATGCGAGTGGGATGCGTTTCATCGACTCTCCTGGGAGTGAAGCTCTTGCGGGTTTGACCGCACTCGCAGTTATAGCCTGAAGAAATGATAATTCCGTGTGATTGCCACGGGTTCCGTGGCTGGGTGGTGTGATTGGAGATTTCCCATTTCACGGTGAGTGGTGGTTTCCCGTTGCGGCGTGGGGATTGGGCCAGGGCCTTGGTTTCACTCGGAGCAGGTGCCTGTGGCGCCGGTCGTACGGCCTGGCTGGCATGCAGCGGCCACGCAGCGGGAGGGGCGTCTCAGCCGCTGTGAAGGCGTCTAGAATCGGCCGGACATGGCCGAAATGCTCGGAGCGATCCTGGTCCGCAAGGGCCTCATCACGCAGGCGCAGCTCGACGAAGCCCTCCGGGCCCAGCTCATCTACGGCGGAAGGTTGGGCTCCAACCTTGTCGAGCTGGACATCCTCGACATCGACACCCTGGCCATGGTGCTGGGGGAGATGTGCCGCTACCCGGTGGCGCAGGAAGCGGACTTCGAGGCGGCGCCGGACGCGGTGCTGCAACTGCTCCCCGCGGCGATGGCGGAGAAGCACCAGGCCTTCCCGCTGGCGCAGGAAGGCCGGCGACTCAAGGTGGCCATGGCCAGCCCGTTGGAAATCGAGCACGCGGATGCGCTGGGGTTCATCACCGGTCTGCGCATCGTTCCGTACGTCACGCCGGAGCTGCGGCTGTTCCAGTTCCAGGAGCTTCGCTACGGCATCAAGCGCGAGACGCGTTTCATCCAGATGACCTCGACGAAGCGTCCGAAGCGGACACCGGCCGTGGCGCTGCCCGTGGACCTCCCTTCGATGCCCGCCGCGCTGAGCATGACGCCTCCGCCTCCCGCGCCCGTGCGAGCGGAGCCCGAGGCGGAAGGAATGTTCGGTGGGCTCGCGCCCGGGCAGTACTTGAGCGGCGATGACCCGGACACGGAGACCGAGGATTCCGGCTCGGTCGGGTGGGCGCCGGCCGTGTCGGGGAGCTCGCATCCGTTGGACCATCTGCCGCCGCCCGAGCCTCCGGTGGCGATGATTGATTTCGGGGAGGACGGCGGGATGCGGGGGGGGACGCCCGAGGCGCCCGTGCCTCCGACGCTGACGCCAGTGGGTGGGGGCGCGCGGCCTGCGTCGCCGCCGCGACTCACGCCGACGGAGACGCCGCGTGCCGTCGCGCCGCCTCCGTTCGCGTTGGCGCCGGAGCCGGCGGAGGAGATTGACCTCCTGGAGGAAGGGGAGGTGCTGGAGGAGGGCGAGGTCGTCGAGGACGTGGCGGCCGTGCCCGAGGACTTCGACGATGGTGTTCCCGCGCCAGGAGTTGCTGTGGCCTCGGCCATGCCGATGGCGCCACAGGGGGCCGGTGGAGGGACGCAGCCGCCTGGATTGGCGTCGCGGCAGGGGGTGGCGAGTCGGCCTCCGGTTCCGCCGGTGGGCGCCGCTTCTTCGGAGCCCGGGGGGCCGGCTCGGGGGGCTTTGGGGGTGGGCGAGGGGATGGGGGCTCCTCCTGGGATGCTCTCGCGGCCATCGGCGCATCCGGGAGCTCCGGTGCCTCCGGGGATGATGGGGGCTCGGCCACCGTCGTCTCCTGGGCTTCAGGCGGTGGCGGGACCTCCGGGCATGGTGGGCGCGCCGCCTGGGCCGGGTGCGTCGATGCCGCCGGGGGGGGCCGGGGCTCGGCCGCCCTCAGCGACGGGACTGCCTGCGGTGCATGGAGCGCCGGGCGTGGGGACTGCTGGTCCGCAGGTTCCTCCGGGGATGCTGGGCGCATCGCCGTCGTCCGCGCCCGGAGGGATGGCTGTTCCACCGGGGATGATGGCGGCACGGCCTCCGTCCGCGACGGGACTGCCCGCGATTCCTGGGCCACACGGTCCGGTGCCGCCAGGCATGGCGGGCGCACGGCCTCCGTCCATGACGGGTGTACCGGCAGTGCCGGGGCCTCATGGGCCGGTGCCACCAGGGCTGATGGGAGCACCGCCTCCGGCGGCGGGTGCTCCGGTGCCACCAGGGCTGATGGGAGCACCGCCTCCGGCGGCGGGTGCTCCGGTGCCTTCGGGGATCATGGGCGCAAATCCTCCTGCGAAGGTTGGAGCGGGTGCTCCGGGGCTGGTGGGCGGGCAGGCTCCTGCGACGGCTGGGGCGGGTGCTCCGGTGCCTCCGGGAATGACGGGGCATCGGCCTCCGTCCGCGACGGGGCTGCCTGCGGTGTCGGGACCTCCTGGCATGGCGGGTGGTGCGTCCGGACCTGCTGTGCCAGTTCCTCCCGGGATGATGGGACATCGCCCGCCGTCCGCGACGGGCCTGCCCGCGGTGCCGGGGCCTCATGGGCCGGTGCCGCCGGGAATGATGGGAGCACGGCCTCCTCCCGCGCCCGGCCTCTCCTCCGCGCCCGGGCCACACGGGCCGGTCCCTCCCGGGATGATGGGACATCGTCCGCCGTCCGCGACGGGCCTGCCCGCGGTGCCGGGGCCTCATGGGCCGGTGCCGCCGGGAATGGTGGGAGCACGCCCCCCGTCGTCGTCGGGCCTGCCTGCGATGCCCGGGCCTCATGGGGGGCCGGTGCCATCGGGAATGATGGGAGCACGGCCTCCGCCCGCGCCCGGATTGCCAGGGTCGCCTGGGCCGGTGCCTGCGGGGATGATGGGAGCACGGCCGCCACCTGCGCCTGGCCTGCCAGTGCCTCACGGGCCGGTCCCTCCCGGGATGATGGGAGCGCGCCCGCCGTCGTCGCCGGGCCTGCCTGCGGTGCAGGGGGCTCGTGGGGCGATGCCGCCGGGAATGACGGGCGCACCGCCTCCGTCCGTGCACAGGGGGCCCCAGGCTCCTGGGCCTCACGGGACGATGCCACCGGGAATGACGGGAGCACCGCCTGCGACTGCGCACGGGGTGCCCCTGGCTCCCGCGCCTCACGGGGTGATGCCACCGGGAATGAAGGGCGCACCGCCTGCGACTGCGAACGGGGTGCCCCATGCCCCCGCGCCTCACGGGACGATGCCACCGGGAATGAAGGGCGCACCGCCTCCGTCCGTGCATGGGGCGCCCCATGCCCCCGTGCCTCACGGGGTGATGCCACCGGGAATGACGGGCACGCCGCCTCCGTCTGCGCACGGGCTGCCCAAGGCTCCCCTGGCTCACGGTGCATTGCCTACGGAGATGACTGCCGGGGCTCGGGCTGTCGCCGGGCCGGGGATGCCCCGTCCTCACTCGCCTCACGGACAGACGCCTCCGGGCACATTGCCCGTACCTCCGGCCGCCGGTAGCCCACCTGTGGCCCCCCTGCAGGGCGCACCCATGCAGGGCATGGAGCAGGGCCCGTTGAGTGGACCGCCCGCGCAGGTGTCCCCGACGCCGCCTTCGGGCGTGGTCGCTGCGCATCCAGCGGGCATTCCGTCGCAGCCCCCCATGGGGATGACGCCTCCAGGCGCAATGCCGCCTCCTGCGTCACTGGGGGATGCACGACCCGTGGAAGCGAACATGCCAGTCCCTGGCAATGCCGCTGCGGAAGCTCCTCGGACCGACGAGCCAGCCGAGACTTCTCCAGGGGAAGCGCACGCTGCCCCCTCCTCGGCCGCCGCGGATGGAACGGAACGTCCGTTCCACCTCGAGCAATCCCTGGGGGCTTCGGTGTCGAGCGGTGTTTCCTCGGCGCCGGACTTCGACTCAAGCCGGATGCCGGTTCCTCCCGGAATGTCGCCCGCGGTTCATCGCGGGCAGGGCGTCTCGCCTGCTCCCTTCGCGTCTGAAGGGCGAGAGTCCCCCCACGAGAGCGGCGCGGTGCCTCAACTGGTTGGCATCCCTGTTGAGGTGTCGGCTCAAGAGCACGTGCCGTCTGCCGTCGACGCGAGTGGGGCTCCTGCGCAGGCGTTGCCCACGGACTCTGACGTGGTGTTGGACGTGGATGCCGTTGCCGTCACGGCTTCCGACGTGGTGTCGGCGCCCCCTGTCGCGACCGAAGGTGCGTCGTCGGTGGACGTGGAGGTGGCTCCCGAGACGCCAGACCGCACGGATGTCACGGTCGTGGTTGAGCCGGTCATTGCCACGGACGCTGCAGTTGAGCCGCAGGAAGTCGACGAAGCCGCCATGGTGATGGCAGAGGGCGCCGGTGCGGCATCGGGTGGCGTCGCAAGCGAAGCCGTTGGCGTGACGGCAGCGGACGTCAGTGTGGAATCGGGTGGCGTCACAACCGAAGCCGCCGCGGTTTCGTCGGACACAGCAGTTGCTACGGACGCGGTCCTTGATGCCACTGCAGTCGGTGCCGTTGACTCAGCTGTGCTGGAAGCCGCAGATGGATCAGGTGCTCGGGCCGAGGAGCCGGCGGCCAGCCCCATTCACGACGAACCGAAAGCAGCTGTTGCGGCATCGGTAGCAGGTGCGGCTACCGCTGAGTCGGAAGCAGCCAGCGTTGCGAGTCCGGACATTGAGGCTGTAGCCGCATCCGCTGTGTTGGACGCGGCCAATGTTGCCACCTCAGGCGTCGATGACTCGGCGGTGGGTGCGGCTTCCTCCGCGCAGGATGTTGCTGGTGATGCGAATGCGGTCTTGGCCGTATCGGCGGCCGGTGCCGTTTCGGCACAGCCGGACGACTCCGTTGGGCCAGGTGCGAACGTTGATGCATCGGCCGCAAGCTTCGTTACTGCCCAGCCGAATGACTCCGACGTGGAAGGCACAGCGGTTCATTTGCCGGGCGTTGACGCACGTCCGGCCGCAGAAGCGGCGTCGACCGCCGAACTGGCGGATGCATCAACTCCAGGGCCGGAGGTTGGGACCTCACAGCACTCGGACGCTTCTCCTGTTGAGTCGCCGAACGCCGAGGCTGTGAGCACGGTGGTCTCGGCGTCCTCCGACGATGTCGCTGCGCCTGAGCTCATCGGTGGCGTCCCGCAGGGTGACAGCCTCACGGATGCACGCTCCAACGAAGTTGCGCTGACGGTTTCGGAGCGAGTGGCAACGCCGGATGGCACGGCGGCCACTGCCACCGTGGAAATCGGTGCTGTGCCTTCCTCCGTTGAATCGCCAAGTGGCGAGCGAATCGTCAGCGATCCGGAAGTGGCACAAGCCCTGGCTGCGAGCGCCTACGAAACGGCGCTTCCGTCGCCGGCCTCCAGCGCGGCTTCTCAGGACGCGGAGGTGCCAGCGCAAGCAGGACAACCAGCGCCCGTGGACAGTGTTGCGCACACGCAGTCTTCCGACACGTCTCAGTCCGTCACCGACCACGTGTCCGCGGATTCGATTCCCGAACCGGAAGGGACTGAGCAACCTCCCAGTGTGGAAGCGCTGCCGGAGGCCTCGCAGGCCCACTCCGGTCCAGCCCTCGCGGGAGAACCCGCGGAGGCCGTGTCGTTGCTGGCTTCCACGACTCCAGCCGAAGCACAGCGTCCAGCCGAGCCCATCATCGTGGCCGATGCCGTTGGCCATTCCACGGCTCAATCCGCTGCAACCGAAACGCTGGCGGGCACGGAGCCTTCCGAAACCGCACCGGCGAACTCGGAACTCACGAGCGATTCATCCTCACCGGCCACGCAGGAGCCGGTCGCGGTCAGCCCGTCTGCGGAGACGACTCTGACTGCCACCGTAGACGCCCCAACCGCCGTAACACCGAGCGATGCGCCTGACGGCTTCTCGGAGGCTGCTGCGGCAACCACAGAAACCGAGCCAACTCCGTCCATCGAGTCCGTTCCCGCCGCCATGCCATCCACGGGCGAACGGGCCGCGCTGCCCTTCGGCGAGGTGACGCAGCCATTCGGCCTCAAGTTGGACCTGGCGGCCATCGCCAGCGAGTCCGATCCGACGGCGGAGGATGCTTCAACAGGCAAGCACGCGGATACGCCAACGCAGGACACCCCGGCGCCGCGCAAGGCACGCGGCTTCGTCGTCGCGGAGCATGGCGAACTGCTCACCACCCCTGTTGCCCCCGCGGCCATCCTCGACGCCACGGAGCCTGCCGTGCATGGCGGCACTCCCGCGCCCTTCGTCGAGACACCCGAATTCACGACACCACCCGTCGCCCCCACGCCCCGGGTGCCCATTGAACTGGATGACCTGTCCGGCGCATCCGACGAGCCGATGCAGCTCGCCTCGACGTGGGAGTTCGTGGGCTGGCAGGGCGGCGATGACTCGGGCCCCATCGGCCACGTCCCGGAGACGACCTGGGCGGACCGCGGTGTGGACCTCGACGGCCCGGCCATATCGCCCGCGGCGACCGAAGTGCCTCTGGCCTCGGCGTGGGACTTTATCCAGCAGCCATGGCAGCCCACTGCGGCGGAGCCTTCGGAAGTCATCACCACGCTCCTGTCCGCGGCGGCCAGCGCGGCCACGGAAGTGCCCGTGGGTGGCCCTTCCGTGACGGCGGAGCACGTGTTGTCGGCGCTCGACGTGGTGAGCACCCAGGGCACGCTCGGCAGGGTGGTGTTGGCGTACTGCGCGGGCCGCTACCAGCGCGCCTTCCTCCTGGGCGAAAGCCTCGGCCTCGCGCGGGTGGGGCATGCATGGGGACCGGGCAGTGAAAGCGCGGCGGTCGCCGGACTCAAGGTCGACCTTGAAGCGCCGTCCCTGCTGCACACCGCGATGACGTCCGTGGGTGCCAGCGTCTTCGACGCACCGGCCTGTCCCCAGGACGAAGCCATCTTCGCCGCGCTGGGTGGCGAGGGCGCCTCGCACCTGGCCGTCATCGCCATCCGGAGCCGGGGCCAGGCAGTGGCGTTCATCGTCGCGGACCATGGCGCGGAGCCCATCGCCGCGCCCGCGCTCGATGAACTCACGCTTATCGCGCAGAGGGCCTCCGAGGTCTTCTCCCGTCTCCCCACCCGGAGCGCCTGAGCGCGAGCCGGAGGAGGGGAGATGAAAAAAGGCTCCGGAGCCAGGTGCTCCGGAGCCCTCTTCACTTCAAGAACGGCGCGTCGCGCTCAGCTGCAGCCGCTGGTCGCGCCGCAGTTGCCGCATTTGTAGCAGGCACCGCTGCGCACCATGATGGCGCCGCAGGTGTGGCACGGCGGAGCATCCGCCTGATTCAGCCAGGTGGACCGCTTCGAGGAGTTGGAGTCGGACCGCTGCACCGAAGCCGTCTGCGCGGGCAGGGCTTCCCGCTTCGGTTGCACGTCCACCCGGTCCAGCACCGCGTCCTCTTCCTCGCTCGGCAGGAACTTCAGCTCCAGCCAGCGGAAGATGTAGTCGGTGATGGACTTGGCGATGGGGATGTCCGGGTTGCCGGTGAAGCCGCTGGGCTCGAAGCGGGTGTGGCTGAGCTTGTCGACCAGCACCTTCATCGGCACGCCGTATTGGAGCGCCAGCGACACGCTGGTGGCGAAGCTGTCCATCAGCCCGCTCACCACCGAGCCTTCCTTCGCCATGACGATGAACAGCTCGCCCGGCAGGCCGTCCTCGTACATGCCCACCGTCAAGTAGCCCTCGTGGCCGCCGATGGAGAACTTGTGCGTGATGGAGCGGCGCTCGTCCGGCAGGCGCCGGCGGACCGCGCGGGGCTCCGGCTGGACGGCGGGGGCGGGCTCGGGGGCCACGGTGGATTTGGCGGCGCGCGTGTCCTTCACCGTCTCCTTCGACGTGTTCAGCGGCTGCGTCCGCTTGCACCCGTCGCGGTACACGGCGATGGCCTTGAGGCCGCGCTTCCACGCCTCCAGGTACGCCTTCTCGATGTCCTCCACCGTCGCGTCCGACGGCATGTTCACCGTCTTGGAGATGGCGCCGGAGAGGAACGGCTGGCAGGCCTCCATCATCTGGATGTGGCCCATCCAGTGGATGCTGCGCTCGCCCTGGGCCGGCTTGAAGGCGCAGTCGAACACCGGCAGGTGCTCGGGCTTCAGGTGCGGCGCGCCCTCGATGGTGTCCTGCTTGTCCAGGTAGCTGATGATGTCCTGGGACTGCGTCTGCGGGTAACCCAGCTTCTCCAGCGCCAGCGGCACCGTCTGGTTGACGATCTTCAGCATGCCGCCGCCCACCAGCTTCTTGTACTTGATGAGCGCGATGTCCGGCTCGATGCCGGTGGTGTCGCAGTCCATCATGAAGCCAATGGTCCCCGTGGGGGCCAGCACCGTCACCTGGCTGTTGCGGAAGCCGTGCTCCTCACCCAGCGCGAGCGCGCGGTCCCACGCGTCCTTCTGCGCGGCGAACAGGCCCTGGCTCACACCCTCCGGCGCGATGTGGTACGCGGCCTTGCGGTGCTTGCGGATGACGCCCAGCATCGGCTCCGCGTTCTTCGCGTAGCCAGCGAAGGGGCCCTGCTTCTCCGCCAGGCGGGCGCTCATCGCGTAGGCCTCGCCGCACATCAGCGAGGTAATCGCGCCGGCGTAGTTGCGGCCCGCGGGCGAGTCATACGGCAGGCCCGACGCCATCAACAGCGCGCCCAGGTTGGCGTAGCCCAGGCCCAGCGGCCGGTAGTCGTGGCTGTTCTTCTCGATGCGCTCGGTGGGGTAGCGGGAGTTGCCGACGATGATCTCCTGCGCCATCAGCAGGATGTCGACCGCGTGGCGGAACGCCGTCACGTCGAAGTCGCCGTCGATGGTGCGGAAGTGCATCAGGTTCAGGGACGCCAGGTTGCAGGCGGAGTCGTCCAGGAACATGTACTCCGAGCACGGATTGGACGCGTTGATGCGCGCCGTCGTCGAACACGTGTGCCAGCTGTTCACCGTGGTGTCGAACTGCATGCCCGGGTCGCCGCACAGGTGCGCGGCCTCGGAGATCTCCCGGAACAGCTCGCGCGCCTGGTAGGTGTCCAGCGGCTGGCCGTCGCGCACCGACCGCGTCGTCCAGGTGGCGTCATCCACCACCGCCTTCATGAACGCGTCGGTGACGCGCACCGAGTTGTTCGAGTTCTGGAAGAACACCGACGAGTACGCCTCGCCGTTGAAGGACGGGTCGTAGCCAGCCTCGATGAGCGCCCAGGCCTTCTTCTCCTCGGTCGACTTGCAGCGGATGAACTCGAGGATGTCCGGATGCTCGGCGTTGAGGATGACCATCTTCGCCGCGCGGCGCGTCTTGCCGCCGCTCTTGATGACACCGGCGAAGGCGTCGAAGCCGCGCATGAAGGACACCGGGCCGGACGCGGTGCCGCCGCCCGCCAGCAGCTCCTTGCTGCCGCGGATGGTGGACAGGTTGCTGCCCGTGCCGCTGCCGTACTTGAAGAGCATGCCCTCCGTGCGCGCCAGCGTGAGGATGGAGTCCATGTTGTCCTCCACGCTGTTGATGAAACACGCGGAGCACTGGGGCTGCGCCTCCACGCCGACGTTGAACCAGACGGGCGAGTTGAAGGACGCCTTCTGGCGCAGCAGCAGGTGCGTCAGCTCCGCGTGGAAGGCCTCGCGGTCCGCGTCCCGCGTGAAGTAGCCACCCTCCACACCCCAGCGGGTGAGGGTGTCCACCACACGCGCCACCAGCTTGCGCACGCTCGTCTCACGCTCCGGCGTGCCCGGCGTGCCGCGGAAGTACTTCGACGCCACGACGTTCGTCGCCAGCATCGACCAGGACTTCGGAACCTCGATGTTCTTCTGCTCGAAGACGGCCTTGCCATCCTCGCCGGTGATGCTGGCGCTGCGGTATTCCCACGCCAGCTCATCCGCGGGATCCACGCCCGGTGTCGTGAAGAAGCGCTCCACCGTCAAGCCCGTCGCCGCCACGCGCGCCTTGCGCCCGCCGCGCCGCTCCTTCCCGTTCACCGTGGACTTCGAGCTCAGCTCTTTATCCATGTCGCCACCCTCCGCGAGTTCACTGTGAGTTCTGATGCAAAATTTGCAAAACGCTAACGTCGCGAGATCCCGATGGTTCCGATGGATCAGCCCGACGCGAAACGCGGGTGACCTCGGAGCGGATTCGCGACGACGAAGCAGGGGCGCGCCCGGCCCCTCGGCTGTTCTTGGGAGATGCCCGCCAGACTGCCGGACGAGGCCATGGATAGACGCCTGTAGCACCTCCGTCAAAGATTCTATCGATACAACAAATGGTATCCGTCAATGTCATGCCCACCACGGATTGTGTACAGCCGTGAAGTGGGCGCCCGGTGTCTGCCTGCCTGCCCTGCTGCTACTGCGTTCAGCGAGGGAGCCCGATCTAGAGGGCCGCGCCTGCCCTGGCAACACATGCTTTGCAGTGCCTGAGTCCAGATGGCGAGCCATGTATTGTCACTTCGAGCCAAGCGAGCGTGATCACTGGGAGACGTTTGCTGTGAGTCTGTGCACGACTCGGGTGGGTGCAACCGTGCTGATCCGCCAGGCGTGGTGGATCAGCCCCGTTGGCGGTCCGTTGGTGAACGAGGCCGTCGATTTTGGCCCGGACGCGCGTTAGGAGGCGGACATGGCTCCTCCCTACCAGCGCCACGTCTTCGTCTGTACCAACCGCCGCCCGGACGGAAATCCCAAGGGGTGTTGCGCCTCCAAAGGAGCGGAGGAGGTTCGCGCCGCCTTCAAGGCGGAGCTCGACAAGCGGGGCCTCAAGGGACACATGCGAGCCAACGCGGCGGGATGCCTGGACACGTGCAGCTTCGGTGTCGCCGTCGTCGTCTACCCGGAAGGCACCTGGTATGGCGGCGTCCAGGTGGAGGACGTGAAGGACATCGTCGAGCAGCACCTGATGGAAGGCCGCCCCGTGGAGCGGCTGCTGATGCCCTTCTCCCGCAAGGCCGTCACTCCGGGCTAAGCGCGCTTCTCTGTATTAACCCGAAAAAGTCGACGCCTGCCTCTGTCTGCGTGAACCCGCAGACGAGCCGCGCGGAACCCTTGTCGAGAAGTCCGGTGCAGGCCTGCACCGGGCTTGGGCTCGGCGTGTGTCCAGCGCGGCGAGGAGCACATGCATGCGTCGCAGTTGGTGGGCCTCTGGCCTGATCGCCACCGCCTTGTCCGTGGCTGGCTGTGATTCCGAAGTGCCGTCGTCTCACGTCCGGGACCTGATGGCGTTCCAGGATGCGGCTCTGGCTGCGGAGTGGTCCGTGGGTGTCGCGTACTCCGTGGGGACGCGCGTCACCTATCAGGGGCGCCTCTATGAATGCCGGCAGCCGCACACGTCCCAGGCGGATTGGACGCCGGTGGCGGTGGCGGCGCTGTGGTTGGACCTGGGGCCCGCGGGTGGTGGTGAGCCGGATGCGGGCAGCGGCGGGACGGACGCGGGCACGGGCGGGGACGTCACCGCGCCCACCGTGGGCTTGAGTGCCAGCACCTCGCGCATCACCGCCGCGGGCTCGCTGAGCCTGACGGCCACGGCGACGGATGACGTGGGCGTGACGCGGGTGGAGATCCTGGAGAACGGCGCCGTCGTCGCCACTGGCTCGCAGTTCAGCCGGGCCTTCAGCGGCTGGGAACAGAACGGCACGTATGTCTACGCGGTGCGCGCCCATGACGCCGCGGGCAACGTGGGGACCACCACGCTCACCGTCGTCGTGGACATTCCGGGCGGGCCGCCGCCGGGAGGAAAGCGCATCGTCGGTTACTTCACCGCGTGGGGCATCTACGCGCGCAACTACCACGTGTCCAACGTGCAGCCGTCCAAGCTCACGCACATCAACTACGCGTTCTCCAACATCTCCGGGGACGGACGCTGCATCCTCGGCGACCCGTTCGCGGACATCGACAAGGGCGGCGGCTGGCAGGGTGAGTGGGATCCCGGCCAGCTGCGCGGCAACTTCCGCGCGTTCAAGGAGATGAAGCGGCAGAACCCGCACCTGAAGCTGCTCATCTCCGTGGGTGGCTGGTCCTGGTCCACGCACTTCTCCACCGTGGCGTCCTCGCCAGCCTCGCGCGCGGCCTTCGTGAAGTCCTGCGTGGACCTCTACATCCGCGGCCAGTACCCCGGCGTGGACCCCGTCAACGGCGAGGGCGTGTTCGACGGCATTGACATCGACTGGGAGTACCCCGTCGGTGGCGGCCTGCCGGGCAACAGCAACAGCCCCGCGGACAAGCAGAACTACACGCTGCTGATGCAGGCGTTCCGCAGCCAGCTCAACGCCGTCACCACGCAGACGGGCAAGCCGTACCTGCTCACCATCGCCACGGGCGCCTCGCCGGACCTGCTGGAGAACAAGCAGGAGACGAAGAAGCTGTCCGACGTGCTCGATTGGATCAACGTGATGTCCTACGACTACCACGGTGCCTTCGAGAGCACGGTGAACTTCCACTCGGCGCTCAATCGCGTCACGGGTGACCCGGGCGCGGCCACGGGCTTCTACACGGATGGCTCGGTGTCGAAGATGCTGGCGCTGGGCGTGCCGCCCGCGAAGATTGTCGTCGGCGTGCCCTTCTACGGCCGGGGCTGGGGCAGTGTGCCCAACGTGAACAACGGCCTGTTCCAGAGCGGCGTGCCCACGCGCGGCACGTGGGATGACGGCTCGTCGGGCCTGACGGGCGTGTTCGACTTCAAGGACATCAAAGCCAACTACGAGCGCGCCGGTTCCGGTTACACGAAGTTCTTCCACCCGGAGGCGAAGCAGGCCTACGTCTACAACCCTGCCACGGGTATCTGGATTGGGTATGACGACGTGCAGAGCATGAACGCCAAGGCGGACTACATCCTGAACAAGAACCTGGGCGGCGCGATGTTCTGGGAGTTGAGCGGTGATGACGGCTCGCTGCTCGATGCGCTGGCACGGAAGCTGCGCTGACCCGGGCTGAAAATCAGACAGGCATTGTGAGCGTGTCGTGAAGCCATACGCCGAGGGACTTCTGTTCCCCGGCGTCATGGCGTTAGGGTTTGCCGCATGTCCTTCGCGGCCGCCGTCCTGCTGGTGGCGCTCTCCAGCTCTTCCGTGGCCGCCGAGCCGTGGACCGCCGTCGTCCGGGTGGCGTCCGACGAGGACACCGCCTTGCTCGTGCGAGTGCGGGGGCAGAGCAGCGACCTGCCCATGCGGCTCGAAGTCTCGTCCGGAGCGCCGCTCGAGGGATTTCGCGAGGGCCCATGGCTCGCGGCGGAACGGCTGGCCGGGCACCACCAGGCCCGCGCTGTCCTCTGGTTCGTGCGAGAGGGCAGCGACGTTCGCGTCCAGGTGGCCGAGTTCGACAGCCGGCGTCTGTTCTCCCGGGCCGCGCGGCTGGGGCAATCACCAGGCTCGCTGGAATGGTCCACGGGGGCGGAGGCGCTGGCGCTGGCCGCTCGCTCCGCACTGCGCGCGGTGGAGGCCGGTGCGCCGCTCGGTGATGTGGTGGAGGTGGCGCCGCCGCGTCATGCATCGAACGAAGAGGGGACTGAAACCGGGGTGGGCCGGCGCATCGGGGAGGCAGCCTCCGGTGATGAGGCCGCGCCGAGGACGCCCACGTCCCCGTCCCCGGAAGAAGCCATTGCACTCGCGGAGGATGGGGCCTTGGCTTCTGCTCGGGAATGCGTGGCGTCACCTCGTGAGGGCCTGGGGCTGGCTTCGGCCGAGGAGAACCCAGCGCGCCAGATGTGGCTCGCGTTGGGGGGCCATGCCGCGCTGGATGGGTACACGCGCAGGGGCCACCAGGGGTTGGTGGTGGGTGTTGGATTGCAGCCGGGCCGTTGGCGGCTGCGAGCGCAAGTCCTGGCCAGTGTTCCGACCCGGCTTCGCGATGCCCGCACGGAGTTGACGTTGGGGCAGCACGCGGCGTCGGTGTGGGCGGGGCTTCCCTGGGCGGCGGCGGAACGACTGGATGTGGAGGCGGGATTCGGCGCGGGGGCGGTGGTCTTCACCCGCCGGACGCAAGCGCTGACGGAGGATGTGGAGGCGGCGCCTCCGGGCACGATGCTGGCCCTGCTCATGGGGCCCGAGCTCCGCACCCGGTGGCGGATGGGGGCGCGTGTCGGCCTGGAGACGAGTCTGGCCGCGGAGGTCCTGCTGGGCCGGCCCGAGCTTCGCTACGCCATCGATGGAAACTTCGTGTCTCGTGGTGCGGGTTGGGCCGTCCGCCCACGGCTGGGCCTGGCGATGGTGGTTTTTCTTTGAGCGCGGATGACCCGAATGGCCCGGTGCCGTCCTCCATGGCGGCAATGAGGAGCTCGGGCTCACACGCAGCGGACCCACGTCGTGCGGCGGAAGACCCTCGCATCCAAGCGGCCATCCAGGGCGAGCGCGAGGCAACCGGGGCGTTGTTGATGGAGCTGCTCCCCCGGGTCCGCAACCTCGTGCGCTACCTGGTGCGCGGGGATGTGGACGTGGAGGACATCGCCCAGGAGGCGCTCATCGCCCTGGTGCGAGGACTGCCGTCATACCGCGCCGAAGGCCGCTTCCAGTCCTGGGCGGACCGGGTGGTGGCTCGGACGGCGTTCGCATGGCTGAAGCGCTCCCGCGGCCGGGATGCCCAGCACGCGGATGCGCCGGTGGAACTGGTCGCGGTTCCCTCCGAGGATGCGCTGCCGGACGAGTATGTTCATCGCCGGCACATGGTGACACTCCTGGATCGGCTTTCGACTGAGCAGCGGCATGCACTGGTGTTGCATCACGTGCTGGAGTTGAGCGTGCCGGAGATTTCGACGGAGCTGGGCATTCCCTTCGAGACGGTGCGCAGCCGGCTCCGCTTGGGGCGGACGGCGCTGCGCTCGCTGGCGTCCGCGGAGGGTGACGGGGGGGAGGATCGGGGATGAGTGACTTCAGGGAAGAGGGGGATGACGCCCTGAACGCGCTGGTCCTGCCGTTGGACGAAGGCGCGGGGCCGGCCCGACGCATCTCCCGGGAACGGTCGGCGCAGATGGTGCTGGCCGCGCTGGAGGCGGGTGCGTTGGTGTCACAGCCCACGCCCCGGCCACGCGGCAAGCGGCCTCCCGTGTGGTTGATGACAGGCGCGCTCCTCGTGGCGGGCGCCGCGGCAGCCGCGGTCTGGAGCTTCACGCGCTCAAGCCGGGCGTCGACGTCGCAGGTTGAAGAGGCTGTACTCACGATCCCCCCGCGGTTGGGCACGGCGTCACAACGGAGCGACACCGAAGCGGTGGACGCGGCACCCTCTCGGTTGGATGCCGTGTCAGAAGTGGCTCCGCCCGTTACGCCAGCGGTGCCTGCCGCGTTCATCGCTGAAGCCGAGGGAGCGTCCGAGCCGGCGCGTCCGCGAGCGCCACCGGCCACCGTGAAGTCGGCTGCGCCGGAAGACCTCTTGCTCAAGGCCAACGGACTTCGTTCCGATGGGCGGTGGAAGGAGGCCGAGGCGCTCTACTTGCGCGTCATCCGCGCCGAGCCCTCGTCGCTCGCATCATATGTCGCGCGCGTCGCCTCGGGCTCGCTTCGACTGGAGCACCTGGGGGACGCGCGAGGCGCCCTGCGTCAGTTCAAGGCGGCGCTTCGCATCCAGCCACGCGGTGTGCTCGACCAGGAAGCGCAGCACGGCATTGCCGAAGCGCACCGTGTTCTCGGTAACCGGGACGCGGAGCGCAGCGCGCTGGAGTCGTTCCTCTCCACCCATCCGGATTCGCCGCTCGTGCCGTCGGCTCGCGCGCGCGTTCGGGAACTCACCGCGCCATGAACAGGCGATGGACGTTGGCGGTGCTACTGGCTGCGTCGATGGGAAGCTGCACCCGGGGAGACCTGGTGGCCACCGTCCAGTCGCCGGACGCAGGACACGTGGGCTCCTCGGCGGATGCCGGTGGGCCCGATGGAGGTGAGCCGTCTGATGACTGGGAGGCGTACTGCGCGGGGCGCGGGCCTCCCATCGTCGTGGGCGATGCCTACACCGATTCTCAGGTGTGCAGCGGACGTCTGGCGGAACGAACCTTCCGTCACGCTCTGTGCACCTGCGAGGGGCTCGCCCTGGGCGCGTCCTTCGAAACGGATGCCTTTCACGGCACCACGGGGACCTATCAGCCAGGAGGCGCGGGGGGCGACGTCGGGGTGAATGGTGCGCTGTCGGCCAATGACGCGGTGTCGGTGGGAGGCTCGCTGAGTATTGGAGGCGCGGGAGGCGCCCAGCTCGGGCAGACGTTCCGCGTAGGCGATGCGTTGCACTGCGGTGGCCCGCTCACCGGCAACCCTGTCTCAGCGACCGTAGTGGGGGATGCCCGCGTACGCGGTGACGTCGCGTTGCCCGCCTTCGGCGTCGGCGGCGTGCTCACGGTTCCAGCGGGCCACGTACTGGGGCCGGTGGACGCGGCCGAGGTCCGCCGCGAGCCCGTGGACCCCGTCATCCCCTGTTCGTGTGATGCGGCGTCCCAGGTGGATGTCTCCGGGCTCATCGCCCGGCACGTGCTCGACAATGACAACGCGGCCATCGGCCTCGGCGCCACGGCGATGGAGGACATCGAAGGCGAACGCGCGCTGGAGCTGCCGTGTGGCCGCTTCCACCTGACGCGCATCACCGGGTCCGGCCGCGCCACGATCACGATTCGCGCACGCACGGCGCTCTTCATCGAGGACGTCGTCGACCTGGGCGAAGGACTGTCGGTGGACGTCCATGCGCCTGGAGAGCTGGACCTGTTCCTCGGGGGCGCTGTCGCGGTGGCGGGACCGCTCACGTTGGGGTCCACCGCCACGCCATCTCGCGTGCGAGTGTACGTCGCGGGCTCGAACGTGCTGGCGCTGTCCGCGGGCAGCACCCTCGCGGGCAATCTCTATGCGCCCCGTGCCGCACTCAGCCTGAGCGGTGGCGCGGAGGTCTTCGGCTCCGTGTTCGTCCGTCAAGTCGAGGCTTCCGGACCGCTCCGACTGCACTACGACGCAGACATCCGCGATGCGGGCGCCGAGTGCACGGGCGATTGAGGTGCACGCCACCGGCCCTGCGTATCCGTGCCAAGCCTCCGTCGTTCGTTCGAAGGCACTGAGCCCCGGCGTCCGGCATCGCGCGCAGGGGCGGTGGCTCGATGCTCCTGTCCACCGCCCTATCCGGGCTGCTCCCCGCGGGTGGCTGGTGACGCGTGTGTAGGTCCCCAGCTTTGCGCCGCTGTTCTTGAAGGGGGAGGCTGCACATGAAGCGGGAAGTGAAGGCCGGCATTGCCGGGCTGTTGTTCGGGTCCATGCTGGTCGGCTGTGGGGTGGCGCCGGAACAAGGAGAACTGGGCGGCGTGGAGGACGTGACGGCGGGGGCGTCAGCGAGCGCCGAGACCGGGCTCGACGCACACCGCGGCTCCTCCACGCCAGTCGCAGTGGCTCGATATGGGCACGCGGTCGCGTACGGCGACGGCAAGTACTTCGCGGTCTGGGCCGACGTGCGGACCGGCGGCATCTACGGCACCCGGGTGAAGCCAGACGGCACCGTGCTCGACCCGGGGGGCATCCGCATCAACTTCGGCGAAGAGATTGGGAAACGACCGGCCATCGCCTTCAACGGGACGCACTTCTTCGTGGTTTGGGGCACCATCAACGGAGTGGACGGTGTTCGCGTGAAGCCGGACGGTACCGTGGTGGGGCCGATGTTTCGAGCAGTCCAGTCGGACGAAGTCTTTGATCCAGCGCGAGTCGCCTGTTCCCCGAAAATCTGCCTTGTGACGTACACCGTCGCCGGTGACGACTCCTCGACCATCTACTTCACCCGGGTGTCCAAGGACGGAGTCATCCTCTCAACGGCCGACCGGACGCTCAGCGCCTCCAACACTTTCGCGGATGACGCGTCGTCGACTTGGAACAACAGCAAGAAGGAATTCCTGGCCGTCTGGTCCGTCGAGCAGGGTGATGGCCCGGAGAACGCCGATATCTACGGCAACAGGGTGAAGGAGGACGGCACCATCCTTGATGGCAGCGGCTTCCCCATCTCCGCGGCGGAGGGCGCCCAGACGACACCTGACGTGGTGTGGACGGGCAAGAGCTACCAGGTGGTCTGGTCCGATGACCGGAATGGGAACCCGGACATCTACGGTGCGCGTGTGAGCAAGACAGGCACGGTGAAGGACCCGGACGGCATCCCCATCTCCACCGAGGTGGGCGCGCAGACCGCCCCGCGCATCGCCCACCACAATAGCAAGTCCCTGGTCGTCTGGGATGACACTCGCTACGGCCCGCACAGCATCTGGGGCGCGCGGTGGGGAGAGGACGGAGACGTGTGGGACGGTTCCGGTTTCCCCATCTCCAGCGCGGGTCTGGCCCAGCAGTACCTGCCGGACGTCGCCTTCGGGGCCGACAAGTTCTTCACCATCTACGCCGCCCAGGAGACCTATTCACCCGGTGTTCCGCACTACATCGTGGGTACGCGCGTGACGCATCAGGCGCAGGTGAAGGACGTGCCCGCCGTGCCGCTCACGCGCCGGCGCTGAGCCGTTGAGGGAGAGGGCCTCGCCGCGTGCGAGGCGGCGTTCCCCAGAGGCAAGGGCCGGCGCATGCACGCCTGCCTGGGCCCTGCGCGCGGGCTCAGTGGTTCATGCCGAGCTCGCGGTTCTCCAACGACAACTGAGACGCACGCCACTGGCCCTGCGTATCCGTGCCAAGCCGCCGTCGTTTGTTCGAAGGCTCTGAGCCCCGGAGTCCGGCGTCGCGCATGCGGCGCAGGGGCGTCGGCTCGATGCGCCTGTCCACCGCCCTATCCGGGCTGCTCCCCGCGGGTGGCTGGTGACGCGTGTGTAGGTCCCCAGCTTTGCGCCGCTGTTCTTCAAGGGGAGGTCGTACATGAACCGGGAAGTGAAGGCCGGCATTGCCGGGCTGTTGTTCGGGTCCATGCTGGCCGGCTGCGGGGTGGCGCCGGAACAGGAATGGCAGGGCGGAGTGGAGGACGCGACGGCGGAGGCGGAGGCGCTAATGAGCGTCGAGACCGGGCCCGAGGAACACCGGAGCCGCGCCAGGCCCGCTGCGCTGGCGAAGTTCGGGCCGGCGGTCGCGTACGGCGACGGCAAGTACTTCACGGTCTGGACCGACGTGCGGATCGGCGGCATTTACGGCACCCGGGTGAAGCCGGACGGCACCGTGCTCGACAAGGAGGGCATCCGCATCAACATCGGAGACGTCGAAGGATTCCGGCCCGGCATCGCCTTCAACGGGACGCACTTCTTCGTCGTCTGGGAGAGCGTGGATGGTATCGACGCTGTGCGCGTGAAGCCGGACGGCACCGTGGTGGGCCCGGTGTTCAACGTCAAGCAGTCGGGCGAAACCGTCGGCCCGGCGCGAGTCGCCTGCTCCCCGAAAATCTGCCTGGTGACGTACACCGTCTCCGGTGACTTCTCGAACATCTTCTTCACGCGGGTGACGAAGGATGGCGTCGTCCTCGATACGGGAGACGAGTCGCTCAGCGCCTCCGACACCTTCGCGAATGACGCGTCGCCGACCTGGAACAACAAGACGAAGGAGTTCCTGGTCGTCTGGTCCGACGAGCATGGGGAGGGCCCGGAGAACGCGGACATCTACGGCAACAGGGTGAAGGAGGACGGCACCATCCTGGACGGCGACGGCTTCCCCATCTCCCAGGCGGAGGGCGCCCAGACGACGCCTGACGTGGAGTGGACGCACAAGAACTACCAGGTGGTCTGGACCGATGAACGGAATGGGAACCCGGACATCTTCGGCGCGCGCGTGAGCAAGACGGGCATGGTGAAGGACCCCGAAGGCATCCCCATCTCCACCGCAGAGGGCGCGCAGGCCGAACCGCGTCTTGCCCACCACAACGACAAGTCCCTGGTCGTCTGGGACGACACGCGCGACGGACCGCACCGCGTCTGGGGGGCGCGGTGGGGCGAGGACGGGGACGTGCGGGACCCCTCGGGCTTCCCTATCTCCACCGGAGACCAGCCACAGGAGTACCTGCCGGATGTCGCCTACGGGGGCGGCAAGTTCTTCGTTGTCTATTCGGGCCAGGAGACCTTCGAGCCCCTCGAACCGCACTTCATCCTGGGCACGCGGGTGACGCATCAGGCGGAGGTGAAGGACGTGCCCGCCCTGACGCTCACGCGCCAGCGCTGAGTCGTTGAAGGAGAGGCCGCTCCGCTGGCCGGCAACCACGCAGACCGCTGATTTTGGTCCGCGTGCGAGGCGACTCGCCTCAGCGACCTGGGCCGGCGCATCCACGCCGGCCTCGGCGGCGCGCTCAGTGGTTCAGGCCGAGCTCGCGGTTCTCCAGCGACGTCAGCCGCGCGGAGTCGTACACGCTCCGGAGGGCGGAGTTGGAGATGGCCTCCCCGAAGAGCATTGGGTCGATGTCAGGCCCGTGCCTGGCGCGTAGTGCAGCGTCGACCTGGGCGAAGGGCTGTTGGTAGACGTCCGTGCGCCCCGTGCCGCACTCTGCTTGAGCGCTCGTCCGTCAAGTTGAGGCTTCCGGGCCGCTCCAACTGCACTACGACGCAGACATCCCACCGGCCCTGCGTGTCCGTGCCAAGCCTCCGTCGTTCGTTCGAAGGCCCTGCGCCCCGGAGTCCGGCGTCGCGCGCGCAGGGGCGGCGGCTCGATGCTCCTGTCCACCGCCTTATCCGGACTTGCCCCCCCCGGGGGGCTGGTGACGCGCGTGTAGGTCCCCAGCTTTGCATCGCTGTTCTTGAAGGGGAGGCTGCACATGAGGCGGGAAGTGAAGGCTGGCATTGCCGGGCTGTTGTTCGGGTCCATGCTGGTCGGCTGTGGGGTGGCGCCGGAACAAGAAGAGCTGGGCGGAGTGGAGGACGGGACGGCGGAGTCGGAGGCAGAGGCGCAAATGAGCGCCGAGACCGGGCCCGAGGAACGCCGGGGCTACGCCAATCCCGCCCCGCTGGCGCGCTACTGGCCAGCGGTTGCGTACGGTGGGGGCAAGTTCCTCGCTGTCTGGACCGACGTGCGAACCGGCGGCATCTACGGCACCCGGGTGAAGCCAAACGGCACCGTGCTCGACAAGGAGGACATCCGCATCAACATCGGAGACGTCGAAGGATTCCGGCCCGGCATCGGTTTCAACGGGACGCACTTCTTCGTCGTCTGGGAGAGCCTGAATGGTGTCGACGCTGTGCGCGTGAAGCCCGACGGCACCGTGGTGGGCCCGGTGTTCAACGTCATCCAGACGGGCGAATCCGTCGGCCCGGTGCGAGTCGCCTGCTCCCCGAAAATCTGCCTGGTGACGTACACCATCTCCGGTGACTTCTCGAACATCTACTTCACGCGGGTGACGAAGGAGGGCGTCGTCCTCGATACGGCCGACCAGACGCTCAGCGCCTCTGACACCTTCGCGAATGACGCGTCGCCGACCTGGAACAACAAGACGAAGGAGTTCCTGGTCGTCTGGTCCGACGAGCATGGCGAGGGCCCGGAGAACGCGGACATCTACGGCAACAGGGTGAAGGAGGACGGCACCATCCTGGACGGCGACGGCTTCCCCATCTCTCAGGCGGAGGGCGCCCAGACGACGCCTGACGTGGAGTGGACGCACAAGAACTACCAGGTGGTCTGGACCGATGAACGGAACGGGAACCCGGACATCTTCGGCGCGCGCGTGAGCAAGACGGGCATGGTGAAGGACCCCGAAGGCATCCCCATCTCCACCGCAGAGGGCGCGCAGGCCGAACCGCGTCTTGCCCACCACAACGACAAGTCCCTGGTCGTCTGGGACGACAGACGCGACGGTCCGCACGCCGTCTGGGGGGCGCGGTGGGGCGAGAACGGGGACGTGTGGGACCCCTCGGGCTTCCCTATCTCCACCGGGGACCAGCCACAGGAGTACCTGCCGGATGTCGCCTACGGGGGCGGCAAGTTCTTCGTTGTCTATTCGGGCCAGGAGACGTTCGATCCCCTCGAACCGCACTTCATCCTGGGCACGCGGGTGACGCACCAGGCGGAGGTGAAGGACGTGCCCGCCCTGCCGCTCACGCGCCAGCGCTGATGCATTGAGGGCGAGTGCCTCGCCAGCGGCGGTCCGCGGGCGAGGCGGCGCTTCTCAAGGGCATGGGCCGGCACATGCACGCCGGCCCAGGTCCCGCGCACGGGCGATGTGTCGCGTCATCCGGCGGGCTTCAGGGAATGCGCTCCCACGCGTCCTGCCAGTTCAAGCCCGTGCCCGGCGCGTAGTGCAGCGCGGAGCCCTTGCACCAGCCAGAGTAGGGGAAGGGCTTGCAGCGATAGCGCAGTCCATCGGTGCCCCGTACCACGGTGCCCGCGGCATAGCCCTCAATCCCAGACGGGTAGACAGGCTCGCCACCGCCACCCGGAGGCGGCTTCATGATGTCGACCTGGAAGGTGTAGCCCGTCTCACGCGCGTAGACGCGGTTGCCCAGCGCGTCCTGCACGGGATTCACGCGTCCCGAAGCGTCGAGCACGCCCACCTGCACGCGGCTGGACGCGCCGTTCACCCGCTGCGCCAGCGCATGAATCCACTGGGCCGCCGGCGAGGCCGTGGCCAGGGGATGCACATGGGATTCGGCGTCGGCGCCCTGCGCGTCGAACACGCGCAGCGTCACCGAACTCCCCTCGGGGAGGTCTTCACGCGCCTGCACCTGGCCCAGCTCCTTCCATGACGAGGGCGGCGGCGGGGTGTTGCTGAACTTCACGTCGGTGCAGGCGTAGAAGGCCTCCGGGCTGTCCGAGCGCTGCCAGATGCCGTAGATGACATGCGAGCCCGTCTTCCCTTGTGGGAAGGGGCAGTTGAGCCGGTAGCGGTTGTTCTGGGCGGAGACGTGGGTGATGGAGCAGAAGGGATTTGCTTCCAGGTCCGACCACTTCAGCGGCAGCGCCGGGTTGTAGCCCTCGCGCGTGACGTAGAGGCGGAAGTAGCCGGTGGCGTGCACGGCGGTCGCGTGGAAGACGAACTCGAAGCGGCCCTGGGTGTCCGGGGTGATGAGCGTGGAGGGCCAGTCCGTGCGCGCGAGGTCCAGGCCCCGGTGGCTTTCATTCGCGGCGCTGCACAGCTTCCCGTCCGGAATGATGTCGCGGTGCCTGTCGTTGGCGTTGCCCTGCCGCACGCCATTCCAGTCGTAGAGCGCCTGCGTGCCGCCGGCCTGGATGAGCGCCTTGCACGCGTCGGACTTCGGCGTCTCCGGCCCTTCCTTGAAGCAGCTGTAGACGCGGCTGAGAGGTACTTCCATGGAGCCGTGCGCCAGGGCCACGCTGGCGCACAACATGGACACGACGGCGAGCGACGCGCCGAGACACCGCTGCACTGCTGAGGTCATCCCTTCCTCCTGTGGTGTGAGGAGGGAGGGCGCGGCCCCCGAAATCGGGTCAACGGCCTAGAAGGCCTTCCACGCCATCAGGAGCTTGGAGGCGACTTCAGAGGTGATGAGCGGCAACACGCCGCCACCGCCGACGATGTTGACGATTTCCGACATGGACCCGCGGCACACACCGCCCCACGCGGGCTGCCGCGCCAGGCCCACGGAGGCATAGGCGGAGTAGTCCACGAAAAAGGACGAGGGCAGCACGGTGCCGTTGGGCTCGCAGAGCAGGTGCTCCTCGGGCGGCGAGTCCACCACCTCCTGCACCACGAAGCCTCCGCCGGCCGTGTCCGCCGCCGTGCGCGCGCACAGCTCCGCCCACGTCATCGGCGCGCCATAGGCCGCCTGCACCCGCTCCGTGTAGGGGACGGTGCCAGCGGAGCGGCCCAGGAAGACGGCTCGGCCGCCATAGTCCCAGGCCCGCTTGAGCACGAAGCGCGCCGGCGTCGCGGCGACCAGGGCCACCAGGTCCTCCACGCGTTCGCCGTCGGGGCCCTGCGTGGGGCCGGGCTGGAACATTCGCGTCCACGGCACGGACGCGCGCACCGCCTCCAGCTCTTCGCCGGTGAGCCGCGCGGCTTCGGCCAGTGCGGGCTCGGCCAGGGCCTGCGACAGGCGGGCGAAGGTCAGCTTCACCTCCACCTGCGAGGCGGGGGGATTGAGGAACACCGCCTTCTTGCCGGGCACGGTGCCCAGGAAGTCCTCGACCCAGGGGGAGGGGGACTCCTCCAGGCGCCGGACGAAGAGGTGCCGGTACACCAGGTCGTACTTCTTGCCGTGGGCCACGAAGGCGTCGTCACCGGACACCTCGTCCGGATGGACCAGGTCCGCGTCCGCGCCGAATTCGCGGAAGCGCTCGCACAGCCAGCGCAGCTCCGTGATTTGGGCGTCATTGCGGCGGCACAGCAGGGCCACCGTGTCTGGCATCCGGCCGTTGCGCTCGGTCGCGTAGCCGTCCAGCAGCGCTCGGTACAGCGCCAATGCGTTGCTGCCGTTGAGCGACAGCAGGGCGTGCAGGGACTTCTCCGGATAGCGGAAGTAGCGGCCCACCACCTCGATGAAGGTGCGGGCCGCGATGTCGGAGTACCCCTGCATGGCGGGGATGGTGGCGTTGACCTCCAACGCCCACGGCGTGCCGCCCGCGACGAAGTAGTCCACGCGGGTGGTGGCCAGCCGGGTGGACTGGCGCCAGGTGCGCTCGGCGAGCACGCGCTCGAGAGGGGAGAGGGCGCCCAGCAGGGACTCCGCGTCCGCGCCCTGGAGTTGTGCCTGCGCCATCTTCACCGTGGCGGAGGACAGGCGGGCGGACAGCTCCGAGCGGCGGCGAATCTCCGCGGCGTCGAGCACCACGGGCGTGGCGGTGATGGGGATGGGGCGGGTGGTCCCGTCCGGTCGCGTGACGGCGAGGCCCCGCTGGTAGGCGATTCGCGCCAGGTCGGGCGCGATGTGGCGTGCCTGGCTCCGGAGCACGTCGATGAACTCTTGCACGAAGTCGTGACCTCGATGGTACGCCCGGGTGTCTTCCGGGCGGCGCGAACCCTACGCCTGGACGGGTCCACCGGTCCACGGGCCCGGAGCCTCCCTTCGGGGCGGGACGCACCCTCGGTGGCCTTTGGCTGCCCGCCGGGCCTGGGCTGGCCGCTCCGGGGCGCACCCGGACAGCGGCGCTGGAAAGGCTTCCATTGTTGCTTATGTTTCCGGGTTGCTGTTGTGGTTCCGCCAAGGTGATGTCTCCTGGCGAATGTTGCGTGAGACAGTCTGACTTGCGCGAACGGCCTGTCTGGCTTACAACCGTAGACGCCGTTCGACCGGGAATGTCCTGACGTGAGTCGCTCCACCTATCACCAGCCCGTGAGTTCCGTCCGGTCGCGCCGTCTGGCGCTGCCGTTCGCGCTCGTGTGCGTGCTGGCGTACATGGGGAGCGTGATGCACTTCGCCCTGGTCCAGCACGCCACGTGTCTGGAGCATGGTGAGGTGATGCACGTGGAGGCTGGTGACGCCCATGGCGCCGGTCACGTCGAGGTGTCCTTCGACGACGTGCGGCTCGCCTCCAAGAGCACGGAGGCGGACTCCCACGGCTCCGACGCCCACTGTGTCCACGCCTTCTTCCGGCGGGAGGCTCCGCCTCCGCAGCAGGACACGCCGTCCCTTCTGGTCGCGCCCGCTCGCTCCGAGCCCGCGCTGGCGGTGTTCCGCTTCCACGCGGAGCCCGTCGCCCGGCTGCACCTGGCTCCCAAGGCGTCTCCGCCGCGCGCGTGAGGCCCGGGAGTTTGCTCGCTCACGCGGCCTGTCGCGCCGTGTGAGGCTGCCCGTCCGCTAAAGCCAGACAGACTCCGTCCGCTCCGCGCGGGCTGTGAGTCATTGCGGCTTTGCGTCCATGCTGGCTGAGCTGTCTCACGGCGTCCGTGTTTCGTGCCCCTCGCACGTCCCTTCCATTCCCACGCACCCGTGGCGGCCCCTCCATGTCCTGGCGGTGTTCGTTGCTGGCGCGCGGGCGTGGCACACCCGCAGTCCAATCCCGTGGAGTAGCACCATGACGAAGAAGCTCCTTGCCGCGTTCCTGTTGTCCACCGCGCTCGTCTCCGCCGGCTGCGGCGACGACCATCCCGAAGAAGAGGGCGTCGACGCCGAGGCGTGTGAGCACCTCCAGAATGGGCCTGCCACTTCCGTCTTCGCCTGGCCAGGCACCAACAACCCGCCCTCCGAGATTCACGCGGACCACCGTCGCTACGACATCACCCTGATGAGCGGCCCGGACGGGAATTCGGGCTTCGTGTTGTTCGCCGCGGGCGAGGCCACTGACTACGTCATCTACACCAACGCATCCGTGCCCCTCTCCATCACCACCGCCAACGGTGTGGCGGTGGAAATCGAGGAGAGCACCAGCAGATCCGAGGGCTGCACCGACATCAAGGGCCGCCACGTTGTTCCGCTCTCGGTGGGCACGCACCGCCTGTACTTCGGCCCCACGTCCATCGCGACGGTCGGCGTCCTCATCGAGGAGTCGCACGACCACGGCCACGACCACTGACGCTGTCCCCGGGCCCCCTGGCCCATTCACCCGGGGGCCGGCGCTGTCGGTGCCGGCCCCTCGTTCCCCGAAGAGAGATGACCATGGGGTCCTTCCAGCAGTTCCTGACGGACAAGAACATCCCCTCCGAGAAGCTTCTCCGCCTGTCGCGTCAGCTCGAGTCCTACGGCTCCGAGGGCCGCACCCTCCTGAAGAAGCGGAGCGCCCGTCGCCGTGACAAGGACACGCAGGGCAAGGGCTACGAGTCGCTGTCCATCGGCAAGCCGAAGAGCGGCCGGGGCATCAGCACGCAGCAGCTCCAGGCCGCGCTGGGAGACCTGCCGCTGACGGCCAGCGTGCGCGGAAAGCTGGTGCGCGCCGTCAACGCGGTGCTGGGCAAGCAGGGTGGAAGCCCGGTGGATGCACCCGCGCTCTTTGGCGCCAGCCCCGTGCGCCGCGGCGCCACGGCGAAGAAGTCCGCGAGCTGAGAGGGGACAGCGCCCATGTCCGGCAATGCCATGTCCACCGTGATTCCCTGTGAGCTGCGACGCGATGGAGACCGGCTATTCGACGTCTCCATGTGGTGCCTCGGGCGGGATGTCCTCTGCCCGGAGGGGAACCTCCTCGTTCGCCGGGGGCTCGTGCGTCACGCGCGTCCCGAAGGCGTGGAGGGACAGAGTCCCTACACGGTGGGCCTGCCGGGCGGTGGGCGACTGACGCTGTGGGGCTTCGGCGCGCTGTGCGAGTGCGGCGAAGCCATCTTTGTCCCGCGGGCGGGCTTCGCGCCCATCCTGCTGGAAGGTGTGCCGGGCCGACTTCCGTTTCGCGCGGAGGAGCTGGGCCCGGCGCGCTTGCCGGCCACGGGGCACGAGCGGCGGGCGCTGCGCGCGGGGCTGGCCTCGCTGGCGGGGTGGCTGGCCGAGCACGAGGACTGGGTGTCCTCCGAGATGGGGCCGTCCTGGCGCCGCGAGTGTTTCGAGGCGCGTCGCAAGGCGCCCCCTGTCGCCGCGGATGGACTGGCCTCGGCGTGGCGGCGCTTCGCCTCCCGCCTTCGTTTCCTGGATTCAGGATTCAACGTCTGCACCGCCCCGGTCGCCGGGGCCTGAGGAGGACATCATGTTGGCGCGACTGCTCCGAGCCGATGAACCTTCCGTCCATGCCCGCGCGCCGTGGGAGGATGTCGCGGATGACGCGCTCCCCACGCCGCGCCCGCGCGAGGGCCTGGGTAACGCACACCTGGATGTCACCACCGCCTGGCCCCAGGCCCAGGCCTGGTTCGACCAGGGCCTGCGGCTGTTGCAACTGGGCTGGGGCGGTGAGGCCCGCCGCGCCTTCGCGCAGGCCACGCGGGAGGATTCGTCGCTGGCCATGGCCTGGTGGGGGCTCGCCCTCACGCGAGGCTCCGGCGCCCGCTTCGCCACCGCCCGCGCGGAGGCCATGGGCCGCGCGCTGGCCCTGAGCGAGGGCACCTCGGACCGCGAACAGCGCTACATCGTCGCGGGCAGTCTGCTGGCGGAGAAGGGCTCTGCCAATGGGCGCCACGCCTTCGTGCGTGACATGGAGTGCCTCATCGACCGCTATCCCGAGGACGGCGACGCGCGGCTGCTGCTCGCGGGCTTCCTCCTGGACGGCTACGAGCCAGATGGCCGGCCCGGACAGGGGCAGCCGTATGCGCAGGCCCTGCTGCGCGAGCTGCTGCGCTCACACCCGGACCACGCGGGCGTCCACCATGCGTGGGTGCATGCCATGCTGAACAGCGGCCGGCCCGAGGCTGCTCGGGACAGCGCCCGCCGCCTGGTGACGCTGGCGCCTCGTGCCAGTCCCGCGCTGCTCTCCGCGGGGCGCCTGCTTCAGCGGGTCGGGCTGGTGGCGGAGGCCCAGCGCGTGCTGGAGGCGACGGTGGCCGCGGATGATGCGTACCTGGCCGAGGAAGGGCTGCACACCTCCGACGCACCGAGTGCCGAGGCGGCCATGCGGCTGCTCAGCCAGGGCTGCGCCGAAGCGGGCCAGTACGGCGAGTCCCAGGCGTGGGCCCGTCGCCTGCGGCAGCGGGTGGAAGGTGCTGGAGGCGACGACCAGGCGCTGCTGTTCGCCGCCGCCACGATGGTGTCCGCGCACCTGCGCTTCGGCTTCTGGCGTGCGGCGGCGGACGTGCCCATGGCGCTGTCCGATACGGCAAGCCCGGCGGAGCGGGCGCTGCGGGACGGGATGCGCCAGTACACGCGGGGCCTCAGCCTGTTGGAGGCCGCGCGCCTGGGCGAGGTGGAGCGGGTGTGCAATTCGCTGGACGCGCAGCATGCGCTCCTGGCGGAGGCTCGTCGCTCGGAGGACTTGGCCCTGTGTCCACGGGATGTGGCGCGTGTGGTGGAGGTGGCCGCTCAGGAGCTGCGCGGCGCGCTGGAGGCTCGCAGGGGCGAGGTGGGCCGCGCCGAGGCCACGCTGACGCGTGCGTGGCGGTTGGAGCGGCGGCTTCGGGCCGCGGGGCCCGCGGCCTTCTCCCGACCCGCGCGCGAGGCCCTGGTCCGGCTGCGTCTGCGCACTGAGCGAGAGGACAAGGCGGTGCAGTTGGCGAAGACGCTGGTGGCGGAGCGGCCCGGGTGTGGCCACCTCCGACTGCTGTCCGCCGAGTCGCAGGTGGCGCTCGGCGCTTGGAGCAGCGCGGTGGAGGACTTCACCGCGTTCCTCGACTGCTGGCGTGATGCGGACCCGCCTCAGCCGGAGCTTCGCCGCGCTCGGGCCTTCATCGCCAGCCGAGGGCGTCTGCTGCGGCTCGTGCGCCCGCCGGAGCTCCTCGCCCCGCGGGAGACCGGGACGCCGGCCCTGTCCACGCATGGGACGGTGTCCTGCTGAGCGGTGCCGGAATGGCATGGGGGCCGCCGCCTGTCGGCAGTCCCCATCGAGCATGAGCCCGGCCCACGGACCTCATTGCCCGCGCGTCGCGGGTTGACTGTCATCCGCTGGAACTCCGCCTCGCGTTGGCGTCCACCAGCCGCGCTGGCGTCTCCCTCTGCTTGACGGACCCGCGCCGTTCGCGCGAGGAGGGGGCATGCCCACCTTCCGCCTCAAGCAGGACCAGGCCGCGTTGCTCGTCGTGGACATCCAGGAGCGCCTGTGCGCCGCCATGGACCGGGACGCGCTGGACCGGATGCTCAGTCGCACCACCGCCGCCATCGAGGGCGCACGCGCGCTGGGCCTCCCCATCCTCCTCACCGAGCAGTACCCCCAGGGTCTGGGGCCCACGCATTCGCTGTTGCGGATGCGGGTGCTGAAGGACGTCAAGGCGGTGGAGAAGCTGGAGTTCAGCGCCGCCGTGCCAGACGTGCTGGCCGCGCTCGGCGGGCGCACGCAGGTGCTGGTTGCGGGCATGGAGACGCACATCTGCGTCTTCCAGACGGTGCGTGACCTGGCCGAACGAGGCCTGTCCCCGTTCCTGCTCACGGACGCGGTGGTGTCCCGCGCGCAAGAGGACCGGCAGGTGGGCCTCCAGCTGTGCCGTGACGCGGGCGCGCACGTCGCCACGGTGGAGGCCGCGCTGTTCGACCTGCTCGGGCGCGCCGGTACGCCCGAGTTCAAGCAGGTCTCCGCCGCGGTCCGCTGACGCTCAGCGCGCCTTCTGCACCGCGTGGACGAGCATCCGGAGGACGGTCGCCACGGCCACCATGGCCGCGGCGAACACCGTCTGCGAGCCGCCCACGGGGAAGTCGTAGAAGAAGGCGAAGAGATAGCCGCCCACGCCCGCGATGGCGCCGAAGAGCGTGGCGATGAAGAAGGTCCACGGCAGCCGCAGCTCCAACATCAGCGCGGCGATGGCGGACAGCGTGGAGAAGGCGAACACCGGCAGCGCGCCCAATGCCCGGGCGCACACGCCCACCATGACGCCGATGCTGACCATCAGCACGCCGTCCAGCAGGCGCACCGGCAGCCCCTGCACCAGCGCTCCCGTCCGGTCGAAGCTGGCGAAGGTGATGCCCCGGTACCACCACAGCTGGATGAACATGACGGCCCCGCCAGCGATGGCTACCGTGTAGAGCTGCTCGGGCGTCACCAGCACCGCCGTGCCGAAGAGGATGCCCTGGATGTCGTGCGCCTCTTGCGCGATGCGGTCTCCCACGAGCACCGCCGCGCCGCCCGCCAGCGCATAGGCCAGGCCCAGCAGGCTCTCCCGCGTGAGGCGCAGCTTCGCCGGCTCCGTCATCAGCAACATTGTGGCCAACAGCGCCAGGGTGGTGGCGCCCAGCACGGGCTCCACATGCGTGCCCAGGTGGATGGCCGCGTAGAAGGCCAGCGCCACACCCAGGCCCGCGGATTGGGCCACCGCGGCGCTGACGAACACCATGCGCCGCAGCACCACGTACACGCTCAGGAAGCCCAGCACGCCGCCCGCGATGAGCGCGCACAGCAGCGGGTCCCTGAACAAATCGAACGCCAGGTGGAACTGCTCCCACTTGGATGGTTCAGCGAGCGTCGTTTCCACGGTGAGGTCCCAGGGGCGCGCGTTGGCAGTACTCGTCGCCGTACTGGCGGCGGAAGGCGGGGTGACAGAAGACGGTGCGGGCATCGCCCATGACGAAGGCGGACGTCTCGCGGTCCACGAAGACGAGCACGTCCGCGTGCTCGGCGGCGACCTCCAGGTCGTGGCACACCACCACCACGCCCAGGCCCCGCTCACGCGACAGGGTGCACAGCCGCTGCATCGTCTCGTGCTCGGCCACCGCGTCCATGGCGGCGGTGGGCTCGTCCAGCAGCACCAGGTCCGCCTCGGTGGCCACCAGCCGGGCCAGCAGCGTGCGCTGCTTCTGGCCCTCGGACAGCTCGCGGTAGGGCCGCGACGCGAAGGCCTTTGCGCCGGCCGTCTCCAGCGCGCTCTGAACGGCCTGCCGGTCCGCCTTCCGGGCAAAGGGCCACAGGAAGCTCCAGCCGCGCAGGCGTCCCCACGCTGTCAGCTCGCCCGCGCGCAGTGGCAGCAGCGAGTCGATGGCGGATGTTTGCGGCACATAAGCACTGCGCACCTGCGCGGAGGCGCGGGAGATGGTGCCCGACACCGGCGGCTGCATGCCCAGCAGCGTCCGGAACCAGGTGCTCTTGCCGGATCCGTTGCGGCCCACCACCGCCACGAACTGGCCGCGGCGAATGGTCAGGTCGATGGGCGGCAGGATGGCCTTGCCGTCGTAACCGATGACGAGCTTCTCGCAGGTGAGCAACGCGTCACCCGGCGCGAAGGTGGCGGGCACCGCGTGCGCGCCGTCAGGGGGCTCAACGGTCTTCACGCTGGACCTCCGCTTGTGGCTCCAAGGTGGCGAGTGCTTCCATCAGCGCGGTCCGGATGGTGGCGTTCTCGGGCGCGTTCAGGTCCACCACGCCGTCAGGGCCAGGCGTGGTGGCCGCCCAGTCCAGCGAGTCGAACAACGTCGGCGCCAGCGCCAGTCGCAGGGCCAGCTTCACGCGTGGCTTGTTCTCGCGGTCCGCGGGGATGTCCACCGTGCCGCGCAGCACCATCAGCGGTGTGGCCTCCTCCTCCGCCGCCAACGCGAGCCGGAAACGGCGCTCATCGTTGAAGCGCGGCGTGGCGCGGCTGTCGCGTACGGCGCCTTCCAGGTGCACCAACGACACGTCCCACTGGTAGCGGCTGACATGGGTGCGGCCCAACTCGCAGGACGGCTCGCAGCCGGGCGACAGCGTCTGGTCCGCCAGCAGGTCCAGGTCCGCGTCCACGTGCAGGCTGGCCACCGTGGCCTCCGCGCCGTCACCACCGCCATCCAGCTCCGCCTGGATGTCCTCGTAGTCCACCAGCGCGCCATCGTCGCGGTGGCAGTGGCCGTTGTGGCAGTTGGTGTAGCCCGCCGGCGGATTGGCCGGGTCGAAGGTGGTGGGGCCGCGGGCGCCGCCGCCGCCCACCAGGTCGATGTGGTCCACGCCCAGCGCGGCGCCGTCCAGGCGGATCTCGAAGTCGGAGGCGAGCCGCTGGAAGCCGTTGCCCACGTCGCGCCCGGCCACCGGCGTGTAGTCCGCGCGGACGGTGGGTTCCAACACCGCGAAGCTCTCACCGGGCTGCAGCGCGCAGCCGGACAGGAAGAGCAGGGGAAGGAGGAGGCGGGTCCGCATGGCTCAAGTCCCCTTGCCGGCGAGCCCCTTCTCCAGGCGCTCGACCATCTCGTTGATGTGCTGGAGGTATGTCTCCTTCGCCTTGAAGTCCGTGCCGCCGTGCAGCGTGACGAGCGGCGCGGGAATCTTCGAGGCCACCAGCCGCGCGGTGGTGTCCGGGTAGTAGCTCTCCATCAGCACCATGCGCGCCTTGCGCTGACGGCCCTGGGCCAGGACGCTCGCGACGTGCGACGGGTTGGGCGGGATGCCGGGCTTGGGCTCCAGGTAGGCGATGGTGTCGAAGCCCAGCCAGTCCGCCAGGTACGCCATGGTCCGGTGGTAGGCGATGACGGGCTGGCCACGCAGCGACGCCAGCCGCTTCTCCCAATCCGCGCGCGACTTCTCCAACTCGGTGGTGAAGGTGGCGAGGTTGTCGCGGTAGGCCTGCGCGTTCTTCGGATCCAACTGCGCCAGCCGGTCGGTGATGCCGCGCGCGACGGACAGCGCCTGGCGCGGGTCATAGAGGAAGTGCGGGTTTCCGCCCGGGTGGACGTCGCCCTGTCCCCGGTCTACCTGCACCGTGGGGACCTCCAGCAGCTTCACGAACTGCGAGGCCACCAGGTAGCCCGGGTTGCCCACGAGGATCTTCGAGTTGCGCGCGCCCACCTGGAGCGTAGGCAGCCAGCCGAGCTCCAGGTCCAGGCCCACCGCGATGAGCAGGTCCGCGCGGTTGAGCGCCAGGGCGAGGTTCGGCTTGGCATCCACGAAGTGCGGGTCCTGGCTGGACAGCGCCAGGGCCTGCACTTTGACGTGGTCGCCGCCCACGGCCTTCGTCAACGCGGCCAGGTCCGGCAGGGTGGTGACGACGTTGAGGTCCGCGCGAGCGGGGGACGCGACGAAGAGGGTGAAGGCGGCGCACACGGCCGCGAACAGACGGGAGAGACGCATGGTCATGGCTCCTTCGAAAGGGGGTTAGAACGCGTGGGCGCCGTGGGCGCCGGTCACCAGCTCGAGCGCGAGCATCAGGGAGTAGCCGGCCTCATCCCGCCACCCGGCATGGTCTCTGGCGCCCTGGAGGCGCAGCCGGGAGAACTCGGTGGGCCAGAAGGTGACGTTGGCGGACACGCGGTTGCGTGACTCCGTCCAGTCCGGGTCCAACGGGTCGATGACGCGCGCTCCGTCTTCGCCTCGCGCCGCCGTTCCCAGCTCGTAGCGCAGCGCGGTGGCCCACCGCGGCGAGAAGCGCCACGCGGCCTGCGCGTAGGTGTTGAAGTCCGTCAGCACGTCCCCGGGCACCTGGCGGCGGCGGTAGTAGGCCTCCGCCTGGAACGTGATGAGCGTGGTGTTGTAGGCCTGGGTGATGGGCCGGTAGCGCAGGTACAGGTCCGTGCCGAACACGTCCGTGCGGTTGCGGTAGCCGGTGGGATTGGGACCGGTGGCGGTGGACAGGCCCCACATGAGGGACAGGTCATCCGACAACGGGAAGAACTGCTTCACCGCGCCGGTGAGCTGCAAGTCGAATGGAGACTGCACACGTTCGCTGGTGGCGCCCAGGAAGCTGCGCGCGGTGGCCTCGCCGGTGGCGTCAGTGGTGCTGCCAATCACCTCCACGTACCAGGGCAGGGGAGCCAGCCAGGACACCTCGGCGCCCAGTCCGCGGTTGCTTTCGCCTCCGAAGATGCGGCCCACGGCGAAGGGCTGGTCCACGAAGTCCCACGAATGCGGGTGCGTGGGGTTGATGCGGCCGAAGCGCGTGAGGAACTGACCGGCGCGCACCTGGAGGTTGTAGGGCAGCGCCAGCGTGGTGCCGTAGGCCTCTTCGATTTCCACGCCGAACTGGCTGAAGACGATGTTGGCGTCGAACCGGAAGTAGGGGTCCACCACCGAGCCGATGGACAGCTCCAACTGCTGCAGGTTGAAGCCGTTGCGCGTGGGGTCATGCGCGCCGCTCTGCAGGGGCTCCTTGTCCGTGAAGGCCGCGGCGGCCACGTCCAGGATGAAGCTCAGGTCCAGGAAGTTCGCGCCCGTGTTGGGGGTGTTCACCCCGGGGATGGAGAGCGCGGAGCCACCGCCAGGCATGGAAGCCGGCGGCGCCGCGGTGCCGGTGGGCGCGTTCTGCTGCGCGGCCGCGGCATCGCTGCCAAGCGCCTTCTCGATCTCCTCCAACTCCTCGGGTGTGAGCGCGGGCGCGGCGTCTTCCCGCGACTCCTGCACGGGGGCGTCCGCCGGAGGCGCGGAGGCGTCCTGGGCGCTGGCGCCGCTGGCGAACAGGAAGGGCGTGAGTGAAACGGCCATGAGAGCGCCGTGAGCACGGCGCGAAAGGGTTGCCACCTGGAATGCTCCTCGAACGGGGCGACCGCGAAGCGGCCACGCCCACCAATGACTTGCCAGACCTCGGACGACGCACGTCACGCGTGCGCGGGAGGCGAGGCCTTGGGAGCGGTATCGAGGATGGAGAGGGGGGCCTGGACGCGAGGCGGCGCGGTGGCCGGACGGCTCACGGCGAGCAGCGTCAGCACCAGGGACGTTCGGTAGGGCGTCAGGAGCTCCGGGCGGGAGCCAGACGTCACCAGCGGACATTCCTCATGGGTGAGGGCCGCCGAGTCCGTGACGGCTTCGGGCAGGGCGGACAGCTGTGGGCTCTGCTCGATGGCGAGCCGGGACAGCCGCGCGCCCGTGCCGAGCGCCGTCTCCTCGAACGTCTGATGCTGCGGACAGAACCGGTGCGCGTGCTCGTCCCTCGCGTGCATCAGCGCGCTCAGCGGCTGACACACCCACAGCGCGACGAGCAGCGTCGCGGTGCAGCGGGCGAAGGTGTGGGCTCGCTGATTCATCGGAAGGGGCGGTTGCCCGGGTGCTCTAATGACGCGGCACGGCGGGTGTCAAGGGACGGTATCACGCTCTGTTTCGTCCGGGTGGGGATGTGTCGGCCCCGGCCGGGCGTTGGGGAACATCGGGATGAACGGACAGCTGGACGGAGGATTCATTCCAGTGGCGACGCTGGACGCACTCGACGCGCGGGGCCGCGCGGTGGTGCTGGTGGACGGTGTCGCGGTGGCCCTCTTCCGTGTGAATGGGGAGCTCCATGCGGTGGCGGACGCATGCCCCCACCGGGCCGGCCCCCTGTCGGAGGGCGACCTGGTGGGATACGTGGTGCACTGTCCGTTGCACACCTGGCCGTTCGACGTCCGGACGGGGCAGTGCCCTCGGCATCCCGGGGTGCATGTCCGCACCTATGCGGTGCGTGTGCAGGGACAGCACATCCTCGTGTCCGCATCAGGTAGGGTCCACGCCCCCTGAGTGCCGGCCCCTTCCAGGAGCGATTCCACTGTGACTTCGTCCCGAGCCCGCCGCAAAGCCCCCGCCGCTTCCGCCCCTGCTGGTGTCCCCGATACCTCGGCCATGGCGCGTGCCGTGGCGGACTTCCTGCGCGCCGCCGGCCTGAACCTCCAGGACGTCCACCTGGCGGACACCCCCGCGCGCGTGGTCGAGGCCTGGACGGCCGAGTTCCTCGACGGCTACAGCCGCACCCCGGAGCAGGCGCTGGGGGAGACGTTCCCCGCGCCGCCGGGCTCCTCCGGCGAGCTGGTGGTGGTGACGGACCTGCGCTTCCACTCCATGTGTCCGCACCACCTGCTGCCACTCACCGGGCGGGCCCATGTGGCCTACGTGCCGGGCAAGCGGGTGGTGGGCTTTGGCCGGCTGTCATCGCTGGTGGACTGCTTCGCGCACCGGCTCATCCTCCAGGAAGACATGGCGCGGGAAGTGGCGCGTTCCCTGGCCCAGGTGCTCGGCAGCCCCGCCACCGCGTGCATCATCGAAGCGGAACAGGCGTGCCTGCGCCTGCGCGGGGACAAGCAACGCGACGCCGTCACCCACGCGGAAGCCTATGAAGGCACCCTGCGGCGCGACGGTCCCCTGCGCCGTGAGCTGTGGGCCCGGCTGGGGGCCCGGCGATGAGCGCGCCCCTGCCGCGAGTGGGGCCCAAGCGCGTGGCCCGCGTGCGCGAGGCGCTGGCCGCCATCATGGCTCCGGAGCAGCTGCGCGTGGATGACGCCGCGCTGGCCGCCTACGCCCGTGACGAGTCCGACAGTGGCGTCCATGCGCCCGACCTCGTCGTCTTCCCCGCGGACACGCGGCAGGTGTCGCAGGTCTTCAAGGCGTGCGCGGTGCACGGCGTGCCCTTCACCCCCTGTGGCGCGCGCAGCGGCAAGAGCGGCGGCTCGCTGCCCTTGCATGGTGGGGTGGCGGTGAGCCTGGAGCGGATGAACAGCATCCTCTCCATCTCCCCCGAGGACCTCACCGCGGTGGTGCAGCCCGGCGTCATCACCGGCGACCTGATGAAGGCCGTGGAAGCGGTAGGGCTCTTCTATCCACCGGACCCGAACTCCTGGGAGCTGTGCACGTTGGGCGGCAACGTGGCGGAGAACGCCGGCGGGCCTCGGGCACTCAAATACGGTGTCACGCGCGACTACGTCATCGGACTGGAGTGGGTGCTCCCGGACGGCGATGTGGTGAGGGTGGGCCGGCGCACCATCAAGGGCGTGGCGGGTTATGACCTGGTGGGCCTCTTCGTCGGCTCGGAGGGCACGCTGGGGGTCGCCACCGAAATCACCGTCCAGCTCATCCCGCTGCCGCGCGAGGTGCTGACGGCCCTGGTGGTGTTTCCGTCCGTGCTGCACGCCGCGCGCGCGGTGTCCGCCGTGCTGGCCGCGGGCATCCTCCCACGTTGCCTGGAACTCATCGATGACGTGGCCCTGCGGGCGGTGAACGGCCGCGGCTTCCAGTTCCCGCCGGGCGCGGGTTCCGCTGTCATCGTGGAGGTGGACGGCAACGGGCGAGAGGGCTTGCTCGCTGAACTGTCTCAGTTGGGTGACATCTGTGCCGGTCAGGGGGCCACCGAGACGCTCGTGGCCCAGGATGCTTCCCAGCGCGAGAAGCTCTGGGCCGCGCGCAGGGTGATTTCCCCAGCCCTCCGGGCCCTCAAGCCTCACAAGATTTCCGAGGACATCGTCGTGCCCCGCTCGAAGATTCCGGAGGTCATCGAGCGCTTGAAGGCCATGGGCACGGAGCTGGGACTCACCGTGGCCACGTATGGCCATGCGGGCGACGGGAACCTGCACGCCAACATCCTCTACGAGGGCGCCCACCAACGGCCGCTGGTGGAGGAGGCCCTGCGGCGCATGCTGGTGATGACCGTGGAACTGGGCGGAACGATCACAGGCGAGCACGGTGTGGGGTACGCGAAGCGGGAATATCTTTCGCTGGAGCAGTCCCCCGCGCTCATCGACCTGCAGCGCAGGCTCAAGGCCTTCTTCGATCCATCAGGGTTGCTCAACCCCTCGAAAATCTTCCCCGCGCTCATGCGTTCTTGATTCGTGGCCGACGCGGCTCGTTTTTGTCCCGGCGTCGAGCGGCTTACCGTCCAAAGCGTGGGAAGGGCTGGGAATGTCGCGCGAAATGCCTAATCGGACCTGGAATGAGAAACCCTTTCGCTCGTTGCGCGTCTTAGTTCCAGGTGGACGCGAGGCGGCGGGGGAGAGCGCGTCCGGCATCGAACGGAGGACGGGAAATCATGGCCAATTCGACGAAGTACGCAGCGGAAGGCCTGTCGCACTACCTTCGGAACCTGGGCGGGCACCAGCAGCTGACGCGTGAGCAGGAGTACGAGCTTGCGCGCCGCGCCCGCAAGGGTGACGAGTCCGCGCGGCAGACGCTTGCCAGCTCCAATCTGGCCTTCGTTGTCGCCGTGGCGAAGAAGTTCGCCAATCGCGGCGCGCGACTGGATGACCTCATCCAGGAGGGCAACGTCGGTCTCATGAAGGCGATCGAGCACTTCGATCCAAAGAAGAACGTGCGCTTCGCCACCTATGCGGTGTGGTGGATTCGCGCCTACATCACCCGGTACCTGAAGGACAACCGCAGCCAGGTACGCGGTGGTGAGGCCGAGCGCGGCAGCATGGTGGACTTCTCGCTGGACGCCACCATCGACGAGGACGGCGAGACGACCTTCCTCGACCGGCTGGAGGACAACAGCCCTTCGCCTCAGCAGGTGTTCCTGTCGCACGAGCAGGACACGGAGATTCAGGAGGCGCTCGCCAAGGTGCGCAAGCGCATTGGTGACCTGGGCTGGGACATCCTCACGGAGCGGCTGACGCAGGACAAGCCGCTGACGCTGGAGGAGTTGGGCCAGCGGTGGGGCGTGTCGCGCGAGCGCGTGCGTCAGGTGGAGCTGAAGACGAAGAACTTCCTGGAGCGCTACCTGCAGGCGTTCAACGAGAACGAGGAGCATCTGGGCGAGCAGGCCGCCGACGCGGCGTGAGCGGCCATCCAGGGCGCTTCCCACCTGGGAAGGTGCGTCATCGGGGCGGGACGGACCGGGTCATTCCGGGCCGCTCCCGCCTCTTGTCGTTTGGCGGATGATTTACCCGCGATGGTTTGCTAGCGGGCAAAAGTGCGTGCTAAGCCCGGCGCTTATGCGCCTGATTTCATTTGCTTTGAGCCTCCTCCTGAGCCTGCCTGCCTGGGGGGCTGAGGCCTCCCTGCTGTCCGAGCTTGACGCGCTGTACGCGAAGCGCGGCGAGTCCGGTGGGGAGAAGGCCTACGAGGGGGCCTTGAAGACGGCGCTGGACGCCGCGCCGGAGGACTACGAGCTGGTCTGGCGCAAGGCGCGCATCCTCCAGTGGCAGGCGGACGGGGCGGCCAACGAGAAGCTCAAGAAGGTGCTGGGCCGCCAGACGTGGGACTGGGGTGAGAAGGCGATGAAGCTCAACCCCGCCCGGGTGGAGGGCCACTACTACGCGGCCACCGGCATCGGCGCCTACTCCCAGGCCGTGGGCATCATGAAGGCGCTGGGCGAGGGGCTCGAGGGCAAGTTCAACGAGCGGCTCGACAAGGCCATCCTGATCGACGCGGGCTACGACCGGGGCGCGCCGCTGCTGGCCAAGGGCCGCTACTACTACGAGCTGCCCTGGCCCAAGCGCGACCTGGCGAAGTCCGCCAGCCTCTACGAAAAGTCCATCGCGAAGGACCCGCAGATGCTGCGCGCCTACTACTTCCTGGCGGAGACGCTCCTCAAGGACGGCAAGGCCGCGAAGGCTCGCGAGGCCATTCAAAAGGTGAAGCAAGGCAGCATCGCGTACGACCCCGCGGAAGGGCGGCGCGTGCAGGAGTGGTCCAAGAAGGTCGAAGCCGATATCGAGAAGGAGCTCAGATGAGGGCAGAGAATCAGGTAGCGGCTCCCGCTACCGCGGGGGGGGATGCGACGCTGGTCCAACTGCTCATTCAGCGCGCGAAGAACGCGTCGACGGTGGGCGCATGCCACAAGAAGGACGGCCGCTGGCAGGACGTCACCTTCGCCCAGTTCCTGGACGAGGTGAAAGCGCTCTCCGCGGGCCTGGTTGCCCAGGGGGTGAAGCCCGGGGACCGGGTGGCGATTTTCGCGAACACCAGTCTGCAGTGGCTCATCTGCGACGTGGCCATCAGCGCCGCGCAGGCCATCACCGTCCCCATCTACGCGTCCAACACGCCGGATGAGTGCCGGTACATCCTCAACCACTCCGAGACGACGCTCGTCTTCGTGGACAACGACGAGAAGGACGCCCGGCAGGCGGGCCGGCTCACGCGCCTGCGCCAGAAGCTGGCGGAGTGTCCGACGCTCCGCCACATCGTCGCCTTCGAGGGCCCCGTCGCCGGTGGCGCCGAGCTGTCACTCGCCGACGTCGTCGCCCAGGGCCGCACCGAGCACGCCGCCCGTCCGGACGACTTCGAGGCGCGGGTGGCGGGCGTGTCCATGGAGGACACCGCCTCCATCATCTACACGTCGGGCACCACGGGTGACCCCAAGGGCGTCATCCTCACGCACCGCAACTGGGCCTTCGAGGCGAAGGCCGCCCAGTCGGTGGGGATGATGGTGCCCTCTGACTCGGTGATGCTGTTCCTGCCGCTGGCGCACGTCTTCGCGCAGGTGGTGAAGGCCGCCTGGCTGAGCATGGGTTACCGGCTCGTCGTCGCGGAGTCGGTGGACAAGCTGCTGGCCAACCTGGTGGAGACGCGTCCCTCGGTGCTGCCGTCGGTGCCGCGCGTCTTCGAGAAGGTCTACAACAACGTGGTGGCCAACGGCTCGGCGGCCCCGGGCCTCAAGGGCCGGCTCTTCCGCTGGGCCTTCAAGCTGTTCGACGAGTACGTCGAGGCACGCAGCCAGGGGCGCGAGTACGCCACCCTGGGCTTCGCGTTGGCGAAGAAGCTGGTGTTCTCCAAGGTGCACGCGGCCATCAGCGAGAAGCTGGGCGGCAACATGCGCGTGTTCATCTCCGGCGGCGCGCCCCTGTCTCCGAAGATTGGCTACTTCTTCGACCTGCTGGGCCTCAAGGTGCTGGAGGGCTACGGCCTGACGGAGACGTGCGCCGGCACCACCGTCAATCGCGAGCACAAGATCAAGATTGGCAGCGTGGGCGCGCCCGTGCCGGGCATGGAGGTGATGATTGCCTCCGACGGCGAAATCCTCATCCGAGGTCCGTCCGTCATGAAGGGGTACTACAAGAACCCCGAGGCCACGGCGGAGGCCATCGACGCGGAGAACTGGTTCCACACCGGTGACATCGGCGAGCTGGACGCGGACAACTACCTGCGCATCACCGACCGCAAGAAGGACCTCATCGTCACCGCGGGCGGGAAGAACGTGGCGCCGCAGAACCTGGAGAACGCCCTCAAGACGCACGCCATCATCAGCCAGTCCATGGTGTACGGCGACAAGCGGCCGTACCTGGTGGTGCTCATCACCGTGTCGGAGGAGGGCGCGCGCAAGCTCCTGCAGGACCAGGGTGCCCCGGTGGGCACCTACGCGGAGAACGCCCGGCGCCCGGAGGTCCATGCGGCGGTGAAGGCCGCGGTGGATCAGGTCAACGCGCAGCAGCCGCCCTACGCCACGCTCAAGCGCTTCACCGTGCTGGAGAACGACTTCAGCCAGGAGACGGAGGAGCTGACGCCCAAGCTCAGCGTGAAGCGGAAGGTCTGCACCCAGAAGTACAAGGCGCAGCTCGACCGGATGTACGAAGGCACCGCCGTGGTCGACTGAGGCCCACGCCACGCACAGGGCAAAAGCGAACGCCCGGCCCACCCCTTGTTCCAGGGGGCGGCTCGGGCGTTGCGCGTTTCAGGGCACTGCTCACGTCCTGCCGGGAGGCACGGCCACCCGGCGGCGGATCAGACGTGGCCGCTGGGCGTCTGGCTCTTGGTGACGTCGTTCTGCACGCCGGTGCTGCTGGAGAGCGTCCCGGAGCCCTTCTTGTCCCCAGGGGCCGCCGCTTCCTCGCCCTCACCGCCAAAGCCGCGCTTGAAGTTGCGGATCGCACTTCCCAGTGAAGAGCCCAGCTGTGGCAGGCGCGACGCTCCGAACAGGAGCAGCAGCACCCCCATGATCAGCAGGATTTCCATTCCCTTCAAACCCATCACTCGGCTCCTTCGCGAAGACGCCAGGGAGCATACCGATGGGCGCCGCCGACTGCCAGCAAGACCGGCGGGCGATTCAAGCCTGCATGGTTGCTGGAGAACCGAGCGCGGCGATGGGGGCCTGGGTCAGGGTGAGGAAGAGGGTGCTGCCCCCTCGGTCCGACTCGACGCCCACGCTGCCCCCGTGGGCCTCCACCTCCTGCCGGGCCAGGTAGACGCGCAAGGGGTCCTCCAGCCGCTTCTCCCGGAAGGCGCGCTCCTCGCGCTGGAAGACGGCGGCGGCGTCCTCATCCGTCAGCGGCGCCCCGTCCCGGCGGACCTCCACGCGCACCCGGGGAGCGAAGTCGCGGATGCCCAGTCGGATGACCTCACCCGGTTGGGCGCGGGCCAACTGGTACTGAATGAAAGACTCCACGGCGTGCTGGATGCGGGCACCGTCCACGATGACCTCGGGCACCGCCTCCGCCGGATTCAGGTCCAACACGAGCGCCACCTGGGCCGCTGAGGCCGCGGCGCGCTGCCGCTCCACCGCCGCGTCCAGCAGGGGCAGCAGGGACTGGCGCTCCGGCTCACAGGGCAGGGAGCCCAGGTCCGCCCGGCTGGCGTCGAAGAAGTCCTGGGAGAAGGCCAGCGAGCGGTCCGCGTTGCGGAGGATGGTCTCCAGGCCGCGCTGCACCTTGGCCTCCAGGGGCACGCGGCCGTTGAGCAGCAGGGCCGCGTACGAGCGCACGTTGGCCAGCGAGCCGCGCAGGTCATGCGACGCCATGGACAGGTAGCGCACGCGCCGGCGCACCCCGGCCTCGTCCCACGCCAGGGGCGACGTCCACAGCAGCAGCGCGCCGTCCTCCAGCGTCTCCTCGCCCGCCATCAGCACCTGGCCGTCCCGCTCCCAGAGGCTGCCGCTACCAGCGCGCCGCTGGAAGCCCGCCACCGCCATGAGCTCCGGCAGGGAGCCCACGTGGCTGGGGAGCGCCTCCAGGCCCAGCTGCTCCAGCAGCGAGCGCCCGAGCGGGCGCGGGCTGCCTCCGAGAGGCAGGAGCAGAAGCCCTGGTGCCGCCATGTCGCCTGCTTTCAGCTCCCCCTCGCTCGCCACGTTCCACACCCCCAGTCCATCAGGTCACGGAAAGGGTGGGCAGTGACTGTCGGTTTTGCAACGTGGGCCCATGTCTGGCGGCGTGGGCGCATTTTCTTGCGCGGCCGTGTGGGAGGATGGTTGAAGAATCCCAGCGTCGCACCTCGGGAGACTGCTCTGACCTTGCACAATGCACAGCATGCGAGGGCCCCGGTGGTCCTGGTCGTCGATGACGACCCGGACATCCTGGAGGCCCTTTCAGAGATTCTGGAAGCCGAAGGCTTCGAAATCCGCCGGGCGCGGAACGGGAAGGAGGCGTTGGACCGGCTCGAACCCGAACCGCCCAACCTCATCCTGTTGGACCTGATGATGCCGGTGATGGACGGTTGGGAGTTCGCCCAGCGGATGCGGCAGAAGCCGCCCGAGGTGGCGCGCATCCCCCTCATCGTCCTGAGCGCGGACCGCAATGTGGGCAGCAAGGCCGCCGACATTGGCGCGGTGGGGCATCTGGCCAAGCCGTTCGAACTCAACGATTTGTTGGACATGGTTCGCCGCTCGCTGAACCCCACCGCCGCGTCCACCATCGCGTGACAGATGCCGCATCCGTGTCTTGACCTGCCAGGGGGGCGCCATTACGGTCCCCCCTGTCTTTGATTTTCAAATCAACGATCAGGCCAAGGAGTGTGTCGTGAGCGCGAAGGACATCATCGAGAACCAGATTCCGGAGACCCTCAAGGCGAAGCCGGAGCTGGCGAAGGAAATCAACGCCGTCATCGTCTTTGACGTGTCGGGTGAGGGCGGCGGGAAGTGGACGCTGGACGCCACCAAGTCCGAGGGCTGGGTGACGGAAGGTGCGGTCGACAACGCGAAGATGACCATCTCCGTGAGCAACGACGACTTCGTGAAGATTCGCGAGAAGAAGCTCAACGCGCAGATGGCGGCCATGCAGGGCAAGCTGAAGTTCAAGCCCATGGACATGGGCCTCGCGATGAAGCTCGCGAAGCTGCTCTAATTTCCGGCGGACCGGAGCGCTGCGGGCAGACCCCGTCCGCTGGCTTCTGTCACACGCGGCGCGTCTCCTTCACAGGGGCGCGCCGCAGTCGTTTCCACACCCCCGACGCTCGCTCCGAGGAATGCCCATGTCGTCGCTCCCGCTTACAGGCCTCCGCGTGCTGGACTTGTCGCGCCTGCTGCCCGGCCCCTACGCCACCCTGGTGCTGGCAGACCTGGGCGCCACCGTGGACAAGGTGGAGGAGCCGGATGGCGGGGACTATGTCCGCCAGATGCCGCCCCTGCGGGATGACGTCAGCGGCCTGTTCTACGGCCTCAACCGGAACAAGCGCTCCCTGACGCTGAACCTGAAGCAGCCCGAGGGCCGCGAGGCGCTGAAGCGGCTGGTGCGCCACTACGACGTGCTGGTGGAGAGCTTCCGGCCCGGCGTCATGGACAAACTGGGCGTGGGCGAGTCCGTGCTGCGCGCGGAGAACCCCCGGCTCATCTACTGCGCCATCTCCGGCTACGGGCAGACGGGGCCGGACCGGCTGAAGGCGGGGCATGACTTGAACTACGTGGCCCGCGCCGGCCTGCTGGGCTACGGCGGTGAGTCCGGCGGCGCGCCCGCCTTCCCCGGCGTGCAGATGGGGGACATTGGCGGCGGCAGCCTCTTCGCGCTGGTGGGCATCCTGGCGGCGCTGCATGAGCGTGAGCGCACGGGGCAGGGGCGCTTCGTGGACGTGTCCATGACGGACGGCGCGCTGGCCTTCCTGCACATGCACCTGGCGTCGCGCCTCTACATGGGGACGGAAGGCGCCGCCCTTCAGCGGGGCACGGAGGCGCTCAACGGAGGCTACGCGTGCTACGGCCTGTACCGCACGGCGGATGACCGGTGGCTCGCGGTGGGCGCGCTGGAGCCCAAGTTCTTCGCGGGCGTGTGTGAGCGGCTGGGGCGTCCGGAGCTGCTGGAGGACGCCTACGCCCCGGGCGAGCCCGGCGCGCGCGTGAAGGCGGAGCTGACGCGCCTGTTCGCCGAGCACCCACTGGCGTATTGGCAGGAGCGCTTCGCGGGCTCCGACCTCTGCATCGAGCCCGTGGCGGAAGGGGACGACGTGCTGAAGGACCCGCAGCTCCAGGCCCGGGGCCTCTTCGTGGAGACGGAGGACGCGGTGCTGGGTCGCAAGGTGACGCACCTGCTGACGCCGCTGCGCATGGGCGAGACATCGCTGCGCGCGCCGCCCGCGCTGGGGCAGCACTCGCGGGAGATTCTGGAAGAGGCGGGCTTTACCGCGCAGGAGCTTGCGCGGCTGGGGCACTGACGGCGGGCGTCCGCCACAGGGCCTCGCCGTGCGCGGCGTGGCAGGTGTCGCCCAACAAGTCCAACGCGAGCTGCGGCTGCCGTTCGGCCAGCGCTGGCCACCCGTCGAAGGCGCCACCGGCTTCCAGCCGGCGCACGGTGTGCTCCAGGGCCGTGCGCGCCCGCTCCACCGTCTGCTGCTGGGCCTTCGTGGGCCGCCACCGGGTGTCGTCGCGGTAGCGGCCGAGCGTCTCCAGCAGGTGGCCCTGGAACTTCAGCATCTGCACCAACAGGGGCAGCCTGTGCGCGAACGGCGCGTCGGCCAGCGCCGCCTCGTACTGCCTGCCCTCCGAGTCCAGCCGGTACAGCAGCACGTCCACCTGCGCGTCCAGCCGCTTGCGCCACGCCTTGCGCACGGAGGCATGCCGGGCCCAGCCCGCCACGGCCTGGAAGTAGTGAAGCCCGCCGCACGGGTGGGCGTAGATGCCCTGCTTGCGCTTGGGGACCTGCGGCCGCCCCTCGCGCATCGCCGCGGACAGCTCGGCCTGGGCGGCTTCGAGCGTGGCGAGCGCGTCCCGCATCACCGTGTCGATGTGGACCGTCGTGCCCTCGCTGTTGCGGAACGTGGCGCCGGGCTCCATCGCCAGGGACAGGGCGTCCAGCGCCCAGGCACCCTCGGGATTGGCCACGAGCGATGCGCGGAAGTCGAGCTGCAGTTGCTCCACCAGCGCCTGCACCATGATGGGGCCCCAGGACGCGTTGAAGCGGTGGCGCACCGGGTAGCCCGCGTGCAGCAGGCTCTTGAGCTGCAGGGCGGGGTGGGGCTCCACCGGCGTGCCGTTGGCGGTTCGGGTGTCGAAGAAGAGCCGCTGGGCGGCGGCGGGGGAGTGGGACGGGGGCGGTGTCCGGCGCAGGTAGCGCGCGATGATGGCGTCCGCCGCGGGCTGACCGTCGCGGGTGCGGAATTCCCGGCCGTCCAGCGCCAGGCCATGCGCCAGCGCCCAGGGGTTGTCGGGCGTGGAGGCCCACTGCCTGCACCGGGAGGACAGCAGCGAGGACACGTCCGGTGGGAGCGCCGCGCCCGCGGGGGCCCGCAGCTGGACGGTGGAAGGTGCCACCGCGGGCCACGTCACCTCCGCGCGCGCGCCAGCGGGGGCGGCGGCGCCCAGTCCCACGGCGAGGCTCACGAGGAGGAAGGCGGTCATCGTCATGCGGTGTGCGTCCGGGGGAGCTTATGCGCACGGCCGCGCCAGCGACACCCTCGGCGTCCTACGCGCGCCGGCCCGAAGCATGGGCCGGCGCGCGTGAGGGAAAAGTTCAGCTCGCCTGTGGGGTGCCGCCGGCCGATTCCGCCTCGGCCGTCAGGCGCGCCAGCATCCGCTCCAGGATGCCGAATACGGCGTCGCGGTCCTCGGCGCTCATCAGGCTCAGCACGCGCCGCAAGCTCGCGTCCAGGCCCCTGTCGATGCGGGCGAAGACCTTGCTGCCCTGCTCGGTGAGGCGCACGACGACAGCGCGCCGGTCCTCCACGTCGCGGGTCCGCTCCACCAGACCCATGCTCTCCAGGCGGTCCACCACGCCGGTGATGGTCTTCCGGGTGATGCCCACCCGCAGGGCCAGGACACCCACCTGCACCGGACCGTCGTTCCCCAGCCACGACAACGCATGCATCTGCGTGGGCGTGAGCTGGAGGTCCTCGCAGATGCCCGCCAGCGGGTTCTTCAAGGAGCGGTAGCGGCTGAACTCAATCAGCAGCTCGTGGAGGCGCCGCGACTCGGGCGTGGAGGCTTCGACGTCTTCCTCCAGCAGACCGTGGCTCTCCTCGGAGCCACCGTCCTCGGGGAGGTCTTGTCCCTCCGCGCCCGGGTCGCCTCGCCGATTCGCGAGCGCGGCCGGCTTGTCATCCGGCCGCCGCATCAGGCGGTCTCCACCCGGGCCGCGGCGGCCACGGAAGGCGACTCGGCGCCGTGCTTCGGACCCACCGCGTGCGGCGTACCGGACGTCGCGTCCGGACCCTTGCGCCGCTTGAACTTCTCGGTGAGCTGATCCATCAGCGAGTACACCACTGGCACCACGCCCAGGGTGAGGAACGTGGACGTCACCAGACCGCCGATGATGGTGATGGCCATGGGCGCGCGCGTCTCCGCGCCGTCACCCTTGGCGACCGCCACCGGAATCATGCCGGCGATCATCGCGATGGTCGTCATCAGGATGGGACGCAGACGCACGGGAGCCGCCTGGAGCAAGGCCTCCGTCGCCGTCTTGCCTTCCTCACGCAGCTGCAGCGTGAAGTCCACCAGGAGGATGCCGTTCTTCACCACCAGACCCATGAGCATGATGACGCCGATGAGGGCGAACATCGACATGGCCTGACCGGTGACGAGCAGACCGCCAATGGCGCCGATGAGGGCGAAGGGCAGCGACATCATGATGGTGAAGGGGTGGATGAAGCTTTCGAACTGCGCCGCGAGAATCATGTAGATGAGGATGATGCCCAGCAGCAGGGCGGAGCCGAAGGCCGCCACGGCCTTGCCCATCTCCTTCGCGTTACCCTCGAAGTCGTAGATGACCGTCTTGGGCAGCTCCTTCTCCGCGTACGCATTGAGGAAGGTGATGCCGTCGCTCAGCGCGTAGCCCGAGGCCAGGTTCGCCAGCAGGGTGATCTGCCGCTTCTGCGACTCGCGGTCGATCTGCACCGGGCCGTCGGCCGGGGTGATGGTCGCGATGTTGCGCAGCTCCACCAACTGGCCCGTGGTGCTGCGCACGGTCAGCTTGCCCAGCGCGTCGGCGGAGGCCAGCGTCTGCGGCGGCAGGGCCACCTTGATTTCGTACGTCTCGCCACCCTCTCGGTAGTCGCCGAACTTGTCGCGGCCCAGGAAGGCACGCAGCGTGGCACCCAGCGAGGCCGCCGGAACGCCCAGGGCGGCCGCGCGCTCGCGGTCCACCTTGACGTCGTACTGCGGCTTGCCGGAGCGGAACGTCATGTCCACGTCCACCAGGCCCGGGTTCTGGCGCATGGCGGCCTGGACCTGGCCGGCGGCCTTCACCACCTCGTCCCAGTTGTCGCCGCGGAGGTTGAACTGGATCTGCTGCGTGCGGGCGCCGCCGCCGCCCACGGCCGCGATGTCCTGCACCGTGACGGTGACGCCGCTGCGGGGGGTGATGGCGCCGCGCAGGTACGTCTTCAGCTCGCCCTGGTTGAAGGCGCGGTCCTTCAGCGGCACCAGGTTGATGAGCAGCTCGCCCTTGTGCACTTCCTCCTGCACGCCGCCACCGGCGGTGGCGAAGGTGGAGTCGATGCCGGGCAGGGCGCGGACCTGCGCGTCCAGCGCGTCCAGCTCCGCCTGCGTCTCCTGCAGCGTGGAGCCGATGGGCAGCTCCACCGCCAGCTTGATGTTGCCGTTGTCCTGCTCCGGGATGAACGTGAACTTCAGGAAGCTGGCCATGAAGAGGGTGAGGAAGAGCACCACCACGGCGATCACCAGGGTGATGGCCCGGTGCCGCAGGATGCTGGCCAGGATGTTCCGGTAGCCCGTCTCCGTGGCGACCAGCACCTTCTCCACCGCCGCGGAGATGCCCGTGGGGTTGCCATGGTGGCTCAGCATGCGCGCCGACAGCATGGGCGTGAGCGTCATGGACACGGCGTAGGAGATGAGCACCGCCACGGCCACCGTGACGCCGAACTGGTAGAAGAACATGCCCATCGTCCCGTCCATGAAGGCCACGGGGATGAACACGGCGACGATGGCGAGCGTCACGGCGAACACCGCGAGCGCGATCTGGCTGGCGCCCTCGAGCGCTGCCTGCATGGGCGTCTTTCCGTCTTCCAGGTGACGGACGATGTTCTCGATGACCACGATGGCGTCGTCGATGAGCAGACCGATGGACAGCGTCAGCGCCAGCATCGTGACGACGTTGAACGTGAAGCCCAGGGCCGCCATGACGGCGAAGGTACCGACGACGGACACCGGCAGCGCGATGGCGGCCACCAGCGTGGAGTTCAGGTTGCGCAGGAACACCAGCACGATGAGCACCGCGAGGAAGCCACCGAGCACCAGGTCGAACTGCACCGCGGCGATGGACGAGCGGATGAACCGCGAGTTGTCCGTCACCATCTCCGTGCGCACGCCCTCGGGCAGCAGGCTGTTGACCTCGCCCAGGGACTCCTTGATGGATTCAGCCACCTGCACCGTGTTGGAGCCGGACTGCTTGCGCACCACCAGCGCCACGGCGCTGCGGTCACCGCTCTTGGCGCTGGAGCGCGCCTCTTCCGGCCCGTCCACCACGTCCGCCACGTCACGCACGCGCACCGGCGCGCCGTTGGGGTTGGCGATGATGATGTTGCGCAGCTCGTCCACGCTCTTGGCCTCGGACGTCAGGCGCACCACGCGCTCACGGCCGCTGTCCATGGTGCGGCCACCCGGGACGTCCAGGTTCTGCGCCTTCACCGACTGGCTCACGTCGCTGACGGCCAGTCCGAAGCCGCGCAGCCGCTCCGGGTCCACGATGATCTGGATTTCGCGCTCACGGCCACCGACCACGTCGATGCTGCCCACGCCCGCCTGACGCTGCAGGGCCGGCTTCACCACGTCTTCGGCGACGCGCGTCATCTCTTCAATGGGGAGCGCGCCCGACAGCGACAGCGTCATGATGGGCGCCGCGCCGATGTCGAACTTCTCCACCACCGGCGTTTCGATTTCCGTCGGCAGCTTGCTCAGCGTGGCCTGGACGCGGTCACGCACGTCCTGGGACGCCACGTCCACCTTGGTGTCCAGGGTGAAGCGGACGACAATCTGGGACACGCTCTCCAGGTTGATGGAGCGCAGCTGCTCCACGCCGTTGAGGGTGTTGAGCGCCTCCTCCAGCGGGTCACTGACGTTCTTCTCCATCGACTCCGGGTCCGCGCCAGGCAGCACCGTGGTGACGGTGACGACGGGGAACTCGACGTCGGGGAACTGATCCACGCCGATGCGCGGGTAGGCATTGACGCCAAAAACGACCACCGCGAGCATCAGCATCGCGGTGAACACAGGGCGGGTGATGAATGTCTTGAGCATTCAGGAGCTCCGAACTTGAAAGGGGAGGGCAGGCGTCACTGCACTACGCGGACGGCCGTGCCCTCCTTCACGTCCAGGGAGGAGTCGGCGAGCACGCGCTCGTCGGCGCCCAGGCCCTGGAGGATGCGGACGTAACCAGGCAGCACTCGCTCGACGCGCACATCCCGCTTGCGCACCGTGCCGTCCTGCACCACCCACACGAAGCCCTCCTGGCCCCGGGCGCTGACGGCCTGGGTGGGGAGGAAGAGGCCCTTGTCGTCGGCCTCGCCCACGGTCGAGAAGTCCAGCTCCACCAGGGCGCCGGGACGCAGCGCCGTGGAAGGCTCACCCACCACGTCGGCCAGCACCTCCACCGTGCGGTTGGTGGCGTCCACCACCGCGCCCACGACGGACACCTGTACGTCGAAGCGCGCGCCGCTGGGGCTCACCGTGCCATGCGTCTTGCTGCCCACTCGGACCTTGTCCACCACGGACTCGGGGACCTGCGCGCGCACTTCCAGCCCCGTCGTGTCGACGATGCTGAACACGGGCGTGGAGGGGGTCACCGCCACCGAGTCACCGATGTTCTTCGTGCGGGCCGTGATGACGCCGTCGAAGGGGGCGGTGATGGAGTGGTCGCGCAGCATCTCCTCCGCCAGCCGCAGCCCGGCGGCGGCCTGGGCGGCCTGGGCGGCGGCCTGCTTCTGGCCAATCACGGCTTGATCCAGCCCCGCGGCGGCCACGCCACCGGACTCCGCCACCTTCCGGGTGCGCTCCAGGGAGGACGTGGCCAGCTCCAGCGCCGCGTCCGCCGCCTGCTTCACGGCGCGCGCCTGCTCCACGCTGATGGCGACGTTGGAGGCGTCCAGCACCGCCAACACCTGGCCCTTCTTCACCTTGTCGCCCACCCGCACGTTCATCTTCGAGATGGTGCCGGTCGCCTGGGGCCCCAGGACCGCCTCGTTCTTCGAGCGGATCTGCCCCGTCACGCGGGTGACGTCGCCGCTCAACTCCGTGGCCGGAGTGATGGCGCGCACGCCTAATGCCGCGGGACCCGTCTGCTCCGGGAGGGCCGGCTTGTTGCTGGCCTTGCCACAGCCCGTCGTCACCACCGCTGCCATTGCCGCGGCCATCCACATGCGTCGAATCACGGTCGTCCTGCTCCTGCCGGTCACGGGGCACTTGTCCCCTGGAGACACTTCCGGGCCGGCTTCTACATGGAAAGTCTGCGCCCCGGAAACTACAGCCCCTGAACTGTCTGTCAAGAGGATACTCCGGAGTGCGGACTATCTTTCCCCGGCTCGCCCAACGGCCGTCCGCCGAGCGGGCAGGTGAAAATGACACGACGCGGTGCGTCCGTCCTCTGGCCTCAAGGAGGGGAACTGTGTGTCTGGGCGGCGGTGCTTGTGGCACCTAGAGGCCCCTGTTATTGATTCAAGAATCAATCCTTTCGTGCCGAGGACACCCCATGCCCCACCCATTCACCGAGGAACACGAGGCCTTCCGCAACACGGTGCGCAGCTTCGTGGAGAAGGAGATGACCCCGCACGGCCTCGAGTGGGACCGGGCGGGCATCTTCCCCAAGGAGCTGTTCCGCAAGGCGGGGGACCTGGGCTTCCTGGGCATCAACCACGACCCGAAGTACGGCGGGAGCGGGCTGGACTACTGGTACGTGACGGTGTTCGCGGAGGAGCTGAGCCGCAGCCTCAACGCGGGCGTGAACATGGCGCTGCTGGTGCAGAGCCAGATGGCCACGCCCATCATCAACGAGATTGGAACGGACGAGCAGAAGCGCGAGTTCCTGGAGCCGGCGCTCAAGGGCGAGAAGATCGCCGCGCTGGGCGTGAGCGAGCCGGGTTGCGGTTCGGACGTGGCCAGCATCAAGACGACGGCGCGCCGGGACGGGGATGACTACGTCATCAACGGCTCGAAGATGTGGATCACCAACGGCACGCGGGCGGACTTCATCACCCTGGCGGTGCGCACGGGGGAGGCGGGCTACGGCGGCATCTCCCTGGTGACGTTCCCCACGGACGTGAAGGGCTTCGGCGTCTCCAAGAAGCTGGACAAGGTGGGCAACCTGTCCTCGGACACCGCCGTCCTCTACTTCGAGGACTGCCGGATTCCGGCCCGCTACGTGCTGGGCGAGGAGAACGAGGGCTTCTACCACATCATGACCAACTTCCAGGGTGAGCGCCTGGTGGGCGCCATCACCACGGTGGCGGGCATGGAGCGGATGGTGGAGGACTCCATCCGCTACGGCAACGAGCGCGAGGCCTTCGGCCGGCCGCTGATGAAGTTCCAGGTGTGGCGCCACAAGTTCGTGGAGCACCTGACGGCCATCGAGGCGGCCAAGCGCCTGACGTACCACGCGGTGGACCTCTTCGACCGGAAGGAGAACCCGGTGAAGGAGGTCTCCATGGCGAAGCTGTTCGCGGGCGACCTGGCCCAGCGCGTGGCCTACGACTGCCAGCAGTTCTACGGCGGCATGGGCTATGTGGAGGAGACCTCCATCGCCCGCATGTGGCGCGACGTGCGCCTCATCACCATCGGCGGCGGCACCTCCGAGGTGATGAAGGAGATCATCTCGAAGCTCTACGGCTTCTAGCGCCGCGCACTCAGGTGCCGTGGCCCAGGCGCATCCCTTCCAGGGGCTTGGGCCCGCTGTCGAGCTCGGCGTGCAAGACGGTGTCGTCACGCACGCCCTCCCACTTGGACACCACCAGCGTCGCCACCGCGTTGCCGATGACGTTGGTGATGGCCCGGGCCTCGGACATGAAGCGGTCCACGCCCAGCAGCAGGGCCACGCCTTCCACGGGCACCTTGCCGTTGAGCGCCGCCAGCGTGGCCATCAGCGTGATGAAGCCCGAACCCGTCACGCCCGCCGCGCCCTTCGACGTCAGCAGTAGCACGCCCAGCAAGGTGAGCTCCTCGCCCAGCGTGAGGTCCACGTTCACCGCCTGGGCGATGAAGATGGCCGCCATCGTCAGGTAGATGCACGTCCCATCCAGGTTGAACGAGTACCCGGTGGGCAGCACCAGCCCCACGGCGCCCCGGTCGCAGCCCAGCGTCTCCAGCCGCTTGAGCAGCCGGGGCAGCGCGGATTCCGACGACGACGTCCCCAGCACGAGCAACAGCTCACTGCGCATGTAGCGCAGCAGCTTCCACAGCGAGAAGCCGGACAGCCGCGCCACCAGCCCCAGCACCAGGAACACGAAGAGGGCGCAGGTGACGTAGACGGCGATGAGCAGCCGGCCCAGGGAGCTGAGCGATTCGACGCCGAACTTGCCCACGGTGAAGGCCATGGCGCCGAAGGCGCCCAGCGGCGCCAGCTTCATGATCATCCCGACGATGCCGAAGAAGACCTGCGCCAGGTCATCCGACAAGTCGAGCACGCGCTGTCCCATGGGCCCCAGGCGGGTGAGCGCCACGCCCGTCAGCACCGCGACGAGCAGCACCTGAAGCAGCTTCCCCTCGGTGAAGGCCGACAGGAAGTCATGCGGGATGATGTCCAGGATGAAGGGGATGGTGCCCTGCTGCGACGCGGACGCGCGGTACTGGGTGATGCCGGAGGTGTCGATCTGCGCCGGGTCGATGTTCATCCCCGCGCCGGGCTTCAGGGTGTTCACCACCACCAGCCCCACGACGAGCGCCAGCGTCGTCAGGACTTCGAAGTAGATGAGCGCCTTGAGGCCGATGCGGCCCACGTGCTTGAGGTCGCCCATCTTCGCGATGCCCGCGACGATGGTGAGGAAGATGACCGGTGCGATGATCATCTTCACCAGCTTGATGAAGCCGTCGCCCAGCGGCTTCATGGACTCGCCCAGGTCCGGCCGCAGCCAGCCGAGGATGACGCCCACCGCGATGGCCAGCAGCACCTGGACGTACAGATTCTTCAACCACCGCATCCGCACCCCTCTCTCGGGAGGCCGCGGACTATAGCGCCCCGGTTCGGCGCTTCGTTGGCGCCAGGTGCCGGCGGGCAGCGGGGGCTTCCGGTGGCGGGCTGCGTCACTTCTTGCGGAACAGCGCCTCCGCGGCGTTCAGCAGGGCGTCCCGGCTCTCCTTCTCATGGATGCCGCCTTCGCCAATCTGGAACAGCTCACAGAAGTTGGCGCCGTCCTTGTCCTTGGGCACCTCGGCGAAGGGCTCCTTGCACTCCTTCGCCACGCCCAGGTCGAAGTGACGGCAGTTGCGGCACGAACGGATGTCCTCGCCGCAGTGGGGGCAATCGTCACGCCGGCCCACCTGGTTCGCGATGATGTCCAACCGATGTCCACAGTGCGCGCAGCCGGGCATGGCCTCCTCCATGAATCGGGGACGCCATTGTGCCAGCGGGCCGCGCTTGGCGGCGAGCGATCAGCGCTGCGGACTGGGCATCAGCGCCTGGACGGGCTCCGGGGAGGCGGACTCCCGTGCGGTGCCTTCGTACGCACTGCCCCCCGTGGCATCGAGCAGCTGGTCGTTCAGCCGCTTGAGGAGGAACAGGAGGTACGCGGAGACGGTGGCCAGCGCCGAGATCAGCACACCCAGCAGCATCCCGCGCTGCCACACGTGTGCCTTCTCCAGGATGGCCCGGCGCTCCGCGAACGTCTTCAGCTGGGCGTCCGCCGCGGCACCGTCGAACCGGGCCGCGTAGTCCTCCGCCTGGGCGGTGCCGCGCTCCATCAGCCACTGGCCCTGCACCTGGAGGGCGTCCGCGCGGGTATAGCAGTAGGCGGCGCCCCCAGCCGACAGCAGGGAGATGCACAGCGCCGTCATCACGCTCCGGGTCGTGCCCATCCAACGTCCTCCGGACTGGCCGTTGCACGGGGAGTGACACCCGCGACTGCTCCGGCTTCCCGAAGACAGTAGCGGATGCTAGGGAGCCCCCCTGACATGGGCAAGCCCTACCGTCCTAAAGACCACTATTTCCAGAAGGCCAAGCAAGAGGGCCTGCGGGCACGTTCGGCCTTCAAGGTCGATGAACTCATCAAGCGCTTCCCCATGGTGAAGAAGGGGCACGTGGTGCTCGACCTGGGGGCGGCGCCCGGAGGTTTCCTTCAGATATTGGCGGATGCCGTGGGACCGAAGGGCCGCGTCATCGGCGTGGACATCGTCGCCATCCGTCCTTTCAGCCAGCCCTTCGTGCAGACGGCGGTGCTGGACGTGCTCGCGGACGACTTCGACGCGAAGCTGACCGAGCTCCATGCCGGCCCCTTCGACGCCGTCATCTCCGACATGGCCCCCAAGACGAGCGGCATCAAGGCCACCGACGAGGCGCGCAGCCTGCGGCTGGCGGGCAAGGCGCTGGAGTTGGCCGCGGCGCGGGGCCGGCCCGGGTCGTCCTTCGTGGCCAAGGTCTTCATGGGCCGGGACTTCGAGGACTTCCGCAACCAGGTCCGCGCCCTCTTCGAAGAGGTGAAGGTGGTCCGGCCGGAAGCGACCCGCGGCGCCAGCATGGAGGTCTACCTGGTGGGTCTGCGCCGCCGTGCGCCAGAGGCCCCGGAGGCGAACTGACGTTCATTGTGGAACGTTCGGGTGCCCAGCTGTGTCTAGAGTGCCGACATGCATCGGACCCCCTGGACCCGCGCACCCTTTGTTCGCTTCTGGCTGTTCGCCCTGCTGCTGCTGACCTCGCCCGTGCTGGGGCAGGGCAAGGCGCCGCCTTCGTGGAAGGCCATCGAGGGGATGGTCGAAGCGCAGAAGCTGGAGGCCGCCGCCCAGGGCGCCGAGGCCCGTCTGGCGCAGGCGAAGTCCAAGGGCGACGAGGCCGAGTGGACGCGCGCGCTGGTGCGCACGGTGCAGCTGCGCACCGAAATGCATGGCTACGAGACGGCGGTGCGCTTCCTGCGGGAGCAGCCCTGGCCCAAGGGCACGTTGCCTCGCGCGACGCTGAACCTCTACTACGCGAACGCGCTCGTCACCTATGCGCAGGTCTACGGCTGGGAGGTGCGCCAGCGCGAGTCCGTGGCGTCCTCCGGGCCGGTGGACCTCAAGGCGTGGACCTACGAGGAGATTCTCGCCGAGGCCCAGCGGGCCTACGAGGAGGTGTGGAAGCAGCGGCAGCAACTCGGCGGCGAGCCCCTGAAGGCGCTGGCCGAGTACGTGAAGCCCAACACCTACCCGGAGGGGCTGCGCTCCACGCTGCGGGATGCCGTGTCGTACCTGCGCGTGTCCCTGCTGGCGGACAGCTCGCACTGGCGGCCCGAGCAGGCCAATGAGGTGTACCGCCTGGACCTGGGCACGCTCCTGGAGGGGACGCCCAAGGTGACGCTGACGGACCCCGGCGTCCATCCGCTGGTGAAGGTGGCGGCGGTGCTCGGGGACCTGGAGGCGTGGCACCAGTCCGCGGGGCGGCGCGAGTCGGCGCTGGAGGCCCGGCTGCAGCGCTACACGGTGCTGCACCAGCACTTCACGGACACGGCCGACCGGACCCGCATCCGGCAACACCTGGCCGCCTTGCTGCCCGCGTTCCGCGACATGCCCTGGTCGACCATGGGGCAGGCCCAGCTCGCGGAGATGGAGCGAGCGGCGGACCACGCCGTGCGTGCCCACTCGCTGGCGAAGGCGTGCGCGGCCACGCACCCCGAATCCAAGGGGGCGCAGCGCTGCCGCGTGCTCATGGCCGCCATTGAAGCGCCGGAGTTCAGCATGGGCTCGTTGGAGTCGGACGGGCCGCGCCGCCGCTCCGTCGAGGTCACCCACCGCAACGTCTCCATGCTGCACTTCCGTGCGTTCTCCGTGGACCTGGAGAAGCGGCTGACCCAGGTGGATGACTACAACCTCATGCCGGACGGCGCGCCGTTGAAGGCCCTGGTGAAGGACCAGCGTCCGGTGGCCACCTGGAGCGTGCCGCTGCCGAAGACGGAGGACTTCCGGGAGCACCGCACCTTCGTCACGCCGCCGCTCACGGCCCGGGGGACGTACGTCATCATGGCCTCCGCCCACGAGGACTTCCGCGCGACGAACAACCGCATCGTCGCGGTGTACCTGACGGTGACGCCCTGGGTCATCGTCGCGCGGCCCTCGAATGGGAATCTGCTGGAGGTGCGGCTGGTGGACGGCGACACCGGCGAGCCCGTGCCGAAGGTTCCCCTGCGCCTCCTCCGCGTCAACTACCGGCAGGGCTTCAAGGAGGCGGCGCGCATCCTCTCGGACGCGGACGGCGCGGCCACCTTCGACTCGGTCCCGGGTGATGGCTACCGCAGCTACGTCCTGGTGGCCGGCGTCGGACGAAACGCGCTGCTGCACCCGGGCCAGGTGCCGTTCTACGAGCGCCATCAGCCCGGGGACGTCCAGTCTGCGCTCGTCTTCACCGATCGCGCGGTGTACCGCCCCCAGCAGAAGGTGCTGTGGAAGGCGGTGGCCTTCAGCGGCCGGGGCGAGCAGGCGCGCTACCAGACGCTGGCGGACCGCCCGCTCCAGGTGACGCTGTTCGACCCGAACCTCCAGGTGGTGGAGTCCCGGGAGGTCCGCACCAACGACTTCGGCTCCGCCGCGGGCGAGTTCACGATTCCCACCGGCCGGATGCTGGGGGCGTGGTCCGTGACCGTGAGCGCGGGGGGGCGCGCGGCGATTCGCGTGGAGGAGTACAAGCGGCCCACCTTCGAGGTGACGCTGAAGGACGCGAAGGCGCAGCTGCGCCTCAACCGGCCCGCGACGTTCCAGGGCGAGGCTCGCTACTACTTCGGCATGCCGGTGACGTCCGGCTCCGTGCGGTGGCGTGCGTACCGCGAGCCGGTGCTGCCCTGGTGGTGGTGGGGCCCGCCGTCCGGGGCCTCGCAGCGGCAGGTGGTGGCGACGGGCACGTCACCGCTGGGCGCTGACGGAGGCTTCACCATCGGCTTCACCCCCGAGGCGGATGAGCGGTCCGCGGCCACGCCGGGGCTGACTTGGAACTACCGCATCGAGGCGGACGCGACGGACGAAGGCGGTGAGACGCGCTCGGCCAGCCGGGCCTTCCGGCTGGGCTTCGTCGCCGTGGAGGCGCGCGTGGACCTGGACACGGGGTTCCTCCGCGAGGGCGCCGCGGCCGAGGTCCGGCTGACGCGCTCCACGCTGGATGGCGCGCCGCAGCCGGGGCCGGGCAAGTGGCGGTTGGTGGCGCTGAAGCAGCCCGCGCAGCCCCTGCTGCCCGCGGACGAGCCCTACGGCCTGCCGGAGTACAAGGACCCCGAGGCGGTGTTCACGCCCACGCCTGGAGACAATCTGCGTCCTCGGTGGTTCGGGGCGTATTCGCCGGAGTCCACCATTCGCGGCTGGACGGATGGGGCCGAGCAGGCGACCGGCTCGGTGCAGCACGACACCGAGGGCCTGGCCGTGCTGAAGCTGCCGTCGCTCAAGGCGGGCGCGTACCGGCTGCACTACGAGACGACGGACGCCTTCGGTCAGACGTACACCGTGGGGCGCGAGCTGGTGGTGGCCGGGAAGGCGACGCCTCTCGCGGTGCCCGCGATGCTGGTGGCCGAGCGGGAGACGGCGCGGGTGGGAGAGGTGGTGCGGCTGATGGCCGTCTCGGGGTTCAAGGGACAGCCGCTGCTGCTCGACATCTACCAGGGAGAGCGGCGCATCTCCCGGCGCAAGCTCACCGCGGGCCAGACTTCCGGAGTGGTGGAGGTGCCGGTGACGGCGGAGCTGCGCGGCGGCTTCACCGTGGCGCTGTCCACGGTGCGTGACTACCAGTTCCTGCTCTTCTCGAAGTCCATCTTCGTGCCCTGGGACGACAAGGAGCTGCAGCTGGAGTTCGCCACCTTCCGCGACACGCTGCGCCCGGGCGCGAAGGAGACCTGGCGCGTGACGGTGAAGGGGCCGAAGGGCGCGAAGGTGGAGGCGGGCACTGCCGAGCTGCTCGCGTACATGTATGACCAGTCACTGGACCTGTTCGCGAAGCAGACGCCGCCCAGCGTGGCGTCGCTGTATCCCCAGGAGCACGCCCATGTGGACATGCAGTCGTCGGCGAGCCTGGGGGACCCCCGGTGGGTGGTGAACGCGCGATATGGCGAGGTGCCGAGCTGGTCAGCACCTGAGCCTGACGCCTTGCTCTTCGGGGAGGGGTTTGAGGTGGGCGGCCCAGGCCGGCGGCGGATGCGGCAGATGGTTCGTGGTGAGATGGGCGGCATGCGGGAGGGCGCCGCGCCAAGGGCCGCCATGCCCATGGCCGCGCCACCGGTTCCGGGCGCGCCGCCCCCGCCGCCCGCCGAGGCGTCTTTTCGGGCCGAGGCGAAGATGCAGTCGGACAAGGAAGAGCGCTTTGGCCGTGGGGGAGGGACTCCGGACGCGCCGCAGCCGCTGCGCTCCAACTTCGCGGAGACGGCGTTCTGGGCGCCCCAGGTGCTCACCGGGGCGGATGGTTCGGCGACGCTGGAGTTCACCGTGCCGGACTCGGTGACGGCGTGGAGCGTCTGGGTGCACGCCGTCACGCGTGACTTGAAGGGCGGCTCGCTGCAGCGCGCCTCCCGGAGCGTGAAGGAGCTGATGGTGCGCCCCTACGTGCCGCGCTTCCTGCGCGAGGGCGACCGCGCGGTGTTGGAGGTGATGGTGAACAACGCGGCGTCGCGCCCGATGCAGGGCGCGCTCACGTTGGACATCCAGGACCTGGAGCTGCAGAAGAGCGTGCTGTCGGACTTCGGCGTCCAGAAGGCGTCGCAGTCCTTCCGCGTGGAGGCGGGGAAGGGGACGCGCCTGCGCTTCCCACTCACCACGCCCACGCGGGTGGGGCCCGTGGCCTTCCGTGTGGAGGCGCGCGCGGAGAATCACAGTGATGGTGAGCTGCGCCCGCTGCCGGTGTTGCCAAGCCGGATGCACCTGGCGCAGTCGCGCTTCGTGACGCTGAAGGGCAAGGACTCCAAGACGATGCAGTTCGAGGACCTGCGCGCGGGCGGTGACCCGACGCGGGTGAACGAGCAGTTGGTCGTCACCGTGGACACGCAGCTGTTCTACTCGGCGCTCCAGGCGCTGCCGTATCTGGTGAACTACCCCTACGAGTGCACGGAGCAGACGCTCAACCGCTTCGTGTCGACGGGCATCCTGTCCAGCCTGTACGGGCAGTACCCGTCGGTGGCGCGGATGGCCAAGCAGCTGAGCGAGCGCCCGACCCAGTTGGAGACGTGGGACTCCGTAGACCCCAACCGGAAGATGGCCCTGGAGGAGACGCCCTGGCTGGAGATGGCGAAGGGCGGCGCTGGGCCGGACGCCGGCCTGGTGAAGGTGTTGGACCCGAAGGTCGCCGCCGCCGAGCGCACGTCCGCGCTGGCGAAGCTCCGCAAGGCGCAGACGTCCAGCGGCGGCTTCCCCTGGTGGCCGGGTGGTCCGCCGTCGCCGTACATGACGCTCTACATCGTGCATGGCCTCTCCCGCGCGATGGAGTTCGGCGTGGAAGTCCCGCCGGAAATCACCCAGGGCGCCTGGGGCTACCTGGCGCGGCACTTCCGCGAGGAGTACGCGACGAAGCTGATGAAGGAGGAGCGCGGTTGGGAGTTCCTCACGTTCCTCAACTACACGGCCTCCGCGTATCCGAACGCGAGCTACACCGGTGATGCCCTCACCGCGGCGGAGCGGGCGCGGATGCTCGCGTTCAGCTACAAGCACTGGAAGAAGCACTCGCCCTACCTCAAGGGCTACCTGGCGCTGACGCTGAAGCGCGCGGGGCGCGGCGCGGACGCCAACCGCGTCTGGGAGAGCGTCATGGACTCGGCGAAGACGAGTCCCGAGCTGGGCACCTACTGGGCGCAGGAGGACCGCAGCTGGCTCTGGTACAACGACACCACGGAGACGCACGCCTTCGCGCTGCGCACGCTGACGGAGCTCAATCCGAAGGACGCCCGCCGTGAGGGCCTGGTCCAGTGGCTGCTGCTGGACAAGAAGCTCAACCACTGGAAGTCCACCCGGGCCACGGCGGAGTCGCTGTACGCGCTGGTGAAGTACCTCCAGGCGGAAGGCGCGCTGGGGGTGCGCGAGGACGCCCAGGTGACGGTGGGCCCGCGCGTGGTGCGCATGTCCTTCGCTCCGGACGAGTATACGGGCAAGAAGAACCAGGTCGTCGTGCCCGGGCCGGAGTTGAATCCGGCGACGATGAGCTCGGTGGTGGTGGAGAAGACGACGCCAGGCTTCGCCTTCGCGTCCGCGACGTGGCACTTCTCCACGGAGAAGCTGCCGGACAGCGACCGCGGGGACTTCTTCCAGGTGTCGCGGCGCTACTTCCTGCGTGAGCGGCAGGGGCGGGACGCCATGCTCGTGCCGCTGGCCGAGGGCGCCGTGGTGCTCCCCGGTGACGAAGTGGAGGTGCAGCTCTCCCTGCGCGCGAAGCACACGGCGGAGTACGTGCACCTGAGGGACCCGCGCGCCGCGGGCCTGGAGCCAGAGAACGTGCAGTCCCGCCACCGCTGGGATTTGGGCATCGTCTGGTACGAGGAGACGCGGGACTCCGGCACCAACTTCTTCTTCGAGCAGCTGCCCGCCGGTGAGTACACCTTCAAGTACCGGCTGCGCGCCAACATGGGCGGCCAGTTCAAGGTGGGCCCCGCCACCGTGCAGTCCATGTACGCGCCGGAGTTCACCGCGTATTCCGCCGGGGCGGTGATCACGGTGGGCGCGGCGAAGTAGCGCGGTCCGCCGCGGGGAGTGGGCCCTTCAGTCCGGGCTCATTCCCCGCAGGTGGCCTTGTCGTCCGTGGGATGCAGGGTGGCGATGCCGTAGGTGCCATTGCGTGTGCCACACCAGACGCGCCAGTTCGTCCCGCCCAGGTCCGGCGCCGAGTACACGCCGCCTTCCTTCTTGGCCCCGCCGCGCGCGCAGCACCGGGCGAAGGCGCGCGTGCCAATGGACATCAGGCCCACCGCGTCCGGCGCGCGTGAGAAGCCACCGACGCGCTTCTCTCCGCAGGACCAGGGCGCCACGCCCTTGAACCGGATGAGGTAGGCGTCACCCTTCAAGGCCGCGTCGCCGCGCACCGGGCCCTGGTAGCAGAGGCGGCCCTCCGCCTCGAGCTGGGCATAACGCGGCAGGAAGTGCAGGCCGCCAATGGGGCCGCGCTGCCAGTCGTCGCCGCAGAAGACGTGCGTGAAGGCGTTGCGAGGCCCGGTGCTGACCCAGAGGCCCGTGAGCCAGTCGATGTTGGCCTGCCGCGCGCCGGGCCGTCCCGCCACGGACAAGGCCCGCTGGAGGCGCGGGTCGTCGTAGTGGCGGGAGAGGAAGCGCCGCACGTCGCCTTCACTCACGCTGACGTCGGGACGCGCGGGGCACAAGTCCAACACCTCGCGGTCCATGGCCGACAAGGGCGGCGGCTTCGCGAACAGCGGCGCGCTGTCACACGTCGCCGCGCAGCCGGTGGCGGGCTTCCAGCTCGCGGAGCCGGCCAGTTCCTCGTCGCCGTCGTTGTCAGCGTCACGCGCGGCCGCGTTGCCCGCGGGGCCCCGCATCGCCACCTGCCGCGCCGAGTGGGCACGGTCCGCGGCCACCAGGGCCGCCGCGCTCGGAGCAGCGGGCGCGGCGGACTCCGGCGCGCCTTCACACAACACCCAGCCTTCGGCGGACGCGCCGCTCAGCTTGCACCAGGCGCGGTTGGGGCCGCCCTTCTTCAACAGGGGGTAGGGCCTCCCGGCCTCCACCGTGAAGAGGACCTTGCGGGACTCGGGCTGCTCGACGGCGTCCACCGTGACGTCGGACACGAAGACACCGCGGCCCGCGAGGGCGGGCAGCGAGGCGCTCAGCAACAGGGCGAGACAGGGGAGGGAAAGACGCATGGCGCACGGGAGTCTACAGCAGTCCCCACCGTGCCCCTCGGAGGGAGGGGCAGGGGGGCTCGTCCTGCGCCTGCGACGGCCGTCACCGGCCGGAGATTCAACCGAGCTTCACGCGGGCGACCTTCAGCTTGCCCACCTGCACCGTGTATTCACCGGCGCCCAGCTCCGCCTTGGGGTCCTGCACCTTCTCGCCGTTGACGCGCACGCCGCCCTGCGCCATCAGCTTGCGGGCCTCGGTGGCGGACGCCACCAGCTTCGACTCCGGCAGCAGCTTCGTCACCGGCAGCTTCTCCGCGCCGCCCAGGGACACCTCCACCAGGGGCAGCTCGTCCGTGGACAGCTCCTTCTTCGCGAAGCGCTTCTCGAAGTCCTCGGCGGCCTTCTTCCCGGCCTCCTCGCCCTGGAATCGCGCCGTCATCTCCTGCGCGAAGCCGAGCTTCACCGCCTTGGGGTGCAGCGCGCCGGACTCCACCTGGGCGCGCATCTCCGCCAGCTCCTTCCGCGTCTTCGCGGAGAGCAGCTCGTAGTAGCGCCACATCAGGTCGTCGGTGATGCTCATCAACTTGCCGAAGATGGTGTCCGCCGGCTCGTCGATGCCCACGTAGTTGTCCAGGCTCTTGGACATCTTGTCGCCGACAATCTTCCCGTCGACCGCCTTCGCGTTGAGGCCCTCCAGGATGGGGCCCGTCATGATGACCTGGGGCGCCATGCCCTCTTCCTTCATCAACTGGCGGCCCACCAGCAGGTTGAAGAGCTGGTCCGTCGCGCCCAGCTCCACGTCCGCCTTGAGCACCACCGAGTCGTAGCCCTGCAGGAGCGGGTAGAGGAACTCGTGGATGGAGATGGAGACCTCGCCGCGGAAGCGCTTCTTGAAGTCGTCGCGCTCCAGCATGCGCTGCACGGAGTAGCGCGAGGCCAGGCGGATCATCCCTTCCGTCCCCAGCGTGTCCAGCCAGCTGGAGTTGAAGCGCACCTGCGTCTTGGCCTCGTCCAACACCTTGAAGACCTGCTTCTTGTAGGTCTCCGCGTTGGCCTTCACCTCGTCGCGCGTGAGCGCCGGGCGCGTGGCGTTGCGGCCCGTCGGGTCGCCAATCAACCCCGTGAAGTCACCGATGAGGAACACCACCGTGTGGCCGAACTCCTGGAAGCGCCGCATGCGCGTGAGCAGCAGCGAGTGGCCCAGGTGCAGGTCCGGCCGGCTCGGGTCGAAGCCCGCCTTGATGACCAGCGGCTTGCCCGTGTCATACGAGTACTGAAGCTTCTTCTTCAGGTCCTCGGGCACGTGGAGGTCCACCGTGCCACGGGTCACTTCTTCGAACTGCTCCTCGGGGGTCGCCTTGCGCAGCGCGTCCGGATTCATGGCGCCGCAAGCTACCCGAAGTGCGTCAGCCGTGGACGCACTTCCTCCACCGGGTTTCAGGTGCCTGGCAGGTGCTCACGCACGCGGTGGATGCTCCGGCCCCGTCCGGTGGCGTCGTCGATGTCCACCACCACGCCTTGCAGGTAGACGAGCCGCTCCGCCACCTCATAGGGCGCCGGCTTGCCCAGGAAGCGCGTCAGCGAGGACTCCTTCTTCATGCCGATGACGGAGTCCAACGGCCCGCACATGCCGACATCCGTGATGAAGGCCGTGCCACCGGGGAGGATGCGCTCATCCGCCGTCTGCACGTGCGTGTGTGTCCCCACCACCACGGACACCCGCCCATCCAGGTGGACGCCCATGGCGTTCTTCTCACTGGACGCCTCGCAGTGCATGTCCACCAGGATGCAGGGCGTCTGCTGGCGCAGCTCCTCCACCAGCCCTTCCACCACCTCGAAGGGGCTGGCCTCGGTGCGCATGAAGACGCGCCCCTCCAGGTTGATGACGCCCAGCGCGCGCCCATCCGGCAGCTTCACCACGCTGTGGCCCTTACCCGGTGTGCCCTTGGGGTAGTTGGCCGGACGCAAGAGCAGGTCCGGATGCTCCTTCACCCAGGGGAGGATGGCTTTCTTGGAGTAGAAATGATTACCGCTCGTCAGCAGCTGGACGCCGCTGTCGAGCAGGTAGTGGGCCGTCTCTGAAGTGATGCCCGAGCCCTGGTCGCTGTTCTCCGCGTTGGCGACCACCACGTCCACGCCGTGCTGCGCGCGGACCCTCGGAAGGAGCGTGCGGACCGCCTGGAGACCCGGGCGGCCCACCACGTCCCCCATGAAGAGGACTTTCACGTATCGAGGAAGTCCCAGTCGCGGTACAGGCCGCGCAGGGACTCAGACTCCGTTACGACCAGGTCCATGTCGACGTCATCCCCGGTCGTGGGCAGCACGGGGACGACCTGGTCATTGAAGGCCAGGCCCACCCGACGACTGCGCTGACTGGCCGCGCGGAGGGTGGCGTCGTAGTAACCGCCCCCGCGCCCCAGCCGCTTGCCTTCCCGGGTGAAGCCCAGGCCCGGCACCACGAAGAGGTCAATCTGGTCCACCGCGATGAGGTCCGCGGAGTTGGTGGGCTCACGCACCCCCAAACGTCCCGGTTCCAGCTCGCTTTCCGACTTGATGGCACGGAACGAAAGAATCCGCCCGTGAACATGTGAGAGCGGGTAGCAGACAATCTTGCCGTCTTGCAACGCCGCAATCAGGATATCCCGGGTTGGCACTTCCCCCCGAATGGGGGCGTACAGCGCCACCGTGCGCGCCTTCTGATAATACGGCGCCGCCAGAAACCGAGACTGAACCTTGAGACCCCGCGTATCGATGAGATCCGGCGTCATCGCCTTCCGGCGCGCCGTGAGCTCCTCTCGTAGGGTCTGCTTCCTCGCCGCCGCCTCTTCCACCACCGTCTCGCTCACCGACGCCGCTCCAAAGAAAAAGTCCCCCGCAGCATGGCCGTGTGCCCGGCGTCCATTGAACCCTCAAAAAGCCAGGTGGGGACCGAAATCATGTCTCCGCAGGCTTCCCTCATCCCCCGTGAGGAGGGAGGGCTTGCACATGGAGACCGAAACGGACCCCGGAATGGACGTATCGGTTCGAATTTCTGCCGAGCATCACGCGCCCCGCAGGGGACAGCCCTTGAACAAAGCTACAGTGCTTCCAAATCCTCGAATCTATTGGGAATTCCCGCCAGAGTCTTTGGAAATGATAAGGACGGGGGGCGGCGGGGTCAAGGCATCCTCGCGCGTTTACAAGGCAGGCGCGGGACCTCTATGATGGAAAGAGCCCGAATCCACCCACATATGCCGCCCTCGCTATTGAACAAGGGTCTTGCGACGGTTCTTTCCGTTGCCTCCGGCCTCGCGTGGGCGGGACCGCCCACGGTGTCGAGCTCCTATCAAGGGGATTCCTATGGCGTGGTGTCCCTGCGCATGCAGGGAGACCAGCTGGTGGGGGTCGCGACTGGCGGACCCTGCGGATTCGAACCCGATACGGAGGTGCTCTCTGGCGAGTTCCAGGACAACGTCCTGGTGGGCCAGGTGTTGCTCTGCCAGTTGGGGCCCCACTGTGAGCCGCGGGTGAATCTGCCCGCGCTGGTCGTGTTCAACCCGGAAGATGGGGTGATGACGGCCCTGTTCCGCCTGAAGGACGGTTGCCGTTCGCCGGTGTTGAAGAACGACTCCCTCCTGCTGCTGCGGCCGCTGTCCCGGGACGCGGACGCGGTGTCGCCGGCGCGCGCGGCTTCGGCGACCACGGCCGTGGCCGCCTCGGCCACGCCGGACGGCGCGAACTCGTCCGCGGCGCAGGTGGCCGCGGGACTGGGCCGGCAGGGCGAGGTGTCACCCTTGGAGGAGGGGCAGCGTCAGCTGGCCGCGGGCAACGCGGGCGTGGCGCAGCGCCACTTCGAGCTGGCCCTGTCGAAGGATCCCCGCAGCGCCGGCGCGGTGGTGGGCCTGGGGGCCAGCCAGCTGATGCTCAATGACGTGAGCCGTGCGGTGAAGACGCTGGAGGCGGGCAGGGCGTTGGGGCGCGCGGACGTCCACCTGTGGCTGGCCTACGCGTATCAGCGCGAAGGCAACCGCAACCGCTCGCGCGAGTCGCTGCGCAAGGCCTTCGATCAGGGCTGGATGCCCGCGGGCCGCGCGGCGGAAGCGGTGGCGGAGCAGGCGCTGCGCGAAGACATCAGGGACATCGAAACGCTCATGCAGCAGCAGCGGACCCGGAAGCGGGTTCCCGTCCGCCCGCCGGCGGGGGCCGGAAACACCACGCCGTGAGCCAGCCGACTCCCCCGCAGAAGACCACGCGGGTCTTCGGCAACTACGAAGTCCTCTCCGTGCTGGGCAAGGGCGGGATGGCGGAGGTGTACCGGGCCCGGGTGTTGGCCGGCCCGCGTGAGGGCTGGACGGTGGCGCTCAAGCGCCTGTTGCCCGCGTTGACGCGGGATCCGGAGTCCGTGGCGCTCTTCGCCCGCGAGGCGCAGCTGTCCAAGCAGCTCCACCACCCCAACATCGTCACGGTGCTGGATGCCGGCGCGCTGGAGGGCATCTACTTCATCGTGATGGAGCTGGTGGACGGCCGCGACCTGGGGCAGATCCTCCGGCGCTGCAAGGTGCGCGGGATTCCACTGCCGCTCGACTTCGCGGTGTACCTGGGCAAGGTGCTGCTGGAGGCGCTCGCGTACGCGCACTCCGCCACGGGGCCCCAGGGCGAGCGGCTGGGCATCGTCCACTGCGACGTGTCGCCGTCCAACGTCTTCATCTCCCGCGTGGGCGAAATCAAGCTGGGCGACTTCGGCGTGTCGCGCGTGCTGGTGGACGGCAAGCTCCAGGGCGGCGACGTGCTGGGCAAGCCCTACTACCTGTCCCCCGAATCGCTGCTCGGCGAGGTGAGCCCGGAGGCCGACCTGTGGGCCGCCACGGTGGTGCTCTACGAACTGCTGACGCTGGAGCGCCCCTTCACCGGCACGACGCCGGACGCCGTGTTCAACGCCATCCGCGCCCGGCAGTACCGGCCCCTGCGTGAGCTGCGGCCCGACATTCCGGAGGCGCTGGAGGCCGTGGTGGCCCGGGCCTTCGCGGAGCGTCCCGAGGACCGCTTCCCGACGGCGGAGGAGTTCGCCCAGGCGCTGACGCCCCACTACGACGAACGCGTGGGCACGCCGCTGGCCATCGCCGCCGTCGTGCGTGGCCTCTTCGGCGCCAGTGATGAGGTGCCCGCCACGCCGCCGCCCGGTGGGACGCCGCCGACGCCGGGCTCGCGCGCGGGGTAGGGGAGCGGGCACGCTGTTGTCCGCTCCACCGTCCCTGCCCACCTCCCAGGACGATGACGACCTTTCCTTCCGCCGCGCGGTGTCGCGTGGGGGGAGGAATTCACATGGCCAACGAGCCCAAGCAGCCGAAGCCGGAGCAGTCCGCACCCGAGCCCGAGGAGCGTGAGCGTCCGCGGATCTCCAAGGCGGATGAAGCCCGGGAAGACGGGATGCCCGGTTACGGGCAGCCCGACGAGGATGTTCGCGAGCAGCTGCTCCCGGAGCAGTCCTGGTAGCGACGCTGGAGGGCGTGAGGCGCTGGTTTTGCCTCGCGCCTGTCCAACAGCGTGCATCTGGCGAGTGACCATGCCCTCAAGTCCGAAGGAGAGGCTTGGCCCCGCGCAGTCGGATTGTTAGGTCCCGGAAGAGGAGCGCGCTGAAAGTGTTCCTGCGCACGCTCATTCTGGCGGTCGAGTGACGCGAGCTTCCCCCCGCCAAGTGATGGACCCTGAATGGATCGCCGGACGTGGTCGCTCTTCGAGACAGGCATCCCGAGCTTCGACGCGTTGCTGGGCGGAGGCATCCCCCGACGACAGTCCCTCATCGTGGCCGGAGACCCCGGCAGCGGGAAGACGGTGCTGTGCAGCCAGCTGGCCTTCCTCGCCGCGGCGCGAGGGTTGCCTGTCGTGCTGGTCACCGTCACGTCCGAGCCCCACGACAAGCTCGTGGGCGAGCTGACCAGCTTCAGCTTCTTCAAGGAGGAGCTGCTGGACGACAAGCTCTTCGTGATTAGCGCCTACTCCTCGCTCAAGCAGGGCGCGAAGGAGACGCGTGACCTCATCGTCCAGACGGTGCGCAAGCGGGGCGCGAAGCTGCTCTTCATCGATGGCCTGCGCGCCATCCGGGACCTCTGGCAGGACGAGGCGCGCCTGCGCGAGTTTCTCTACGAGCTGGGCATTGGCCTGGCCGCGGCGGATTGCGTCGGCCTCTTCACCACCGAGTACCCACTGGAAAAGCTGCTGACGTTGCCCGAGGCCACCACGGTGGACGGCATCGTCTCCCTGTCCGTGTCGAAGCACGGTGCCCGCCGCATGCGCCGCGTGGAGGTCGTGAAGCTGCGCGGTCGGCCACACCTGTCGGGTGAGCATCTGATGCGTATCGACGGGGACGGGGTGTCCTTCATCCCTCGGCTCGAGGCGCTGGAGCCCACCGGTGTGGACGTGGAGCCGCCCGTGGACCGCGTCAGCTTCGGCCTGCCGGAGCTGGACGTCTTGATGGAGGGCGGACTGCCCCGCACGAGCGCCACGCTGCTCGCCGGAAGCATGGGCATCGGGAAGACGCTGCTGGCCGCGCACTTCGCGGTGGAAGGCGCGCGCCGGGAGGAGCACGCCCTCTTCGTCTCCTTCCATGACTCCACGGCGTCACTGGCCGCCCGGGCGCGGCGCATCCAATTGGACGTGGCGCGCTTCGTGAAGAGCGGCATTCTCACCTACCTGTACATCCCTCCGATGGAGCTGGAGGCGGACCTCGTGGTGGACCGCATCCTCCAGGAGGTGGCGCGGCTGGATGTGAAGCGGCTGGTCATCGATGGCCTCACGACGCTGGAGTCGTCCATCATCGAGCGGGAGCGCCGGCCGCTCTTCCTGGCCGCGCTCGCGGAGAAGCTGCGCCGGGCGGGGGTGACGACGCTGTACACGCGGGAAGTCTCGAAGGTGGCCGGCACGGAGCTCGACTTCAGCGACGCGCCCGTCTCCATCCTCGGGGAGAACCTGCTCCTCTTGCGCTACGTGGAGCTGCGCGGGCGCATCCACCGCATCCTGTCCGTGCTCAAGATGCGGGACAGCAAGTACGACAATGACTTGCGCGAGTTCCAGATCGCCGATTCGGGGATGAAGGTCCTGGCGACGATGCGCTCCGCGGAAGGGCTGCTGACAGGGCAGGCCCGGCCGATTGGGACGAGCATCGGGGCCGTGGAATGAGCGGCGTCCTCATCGCGGAGGACGAGGAAGCCCTGCTCGAGGTCTTCGCCGAGGTCGTGGAGGCGCTCGGCTACCGCGCCATCCGGGCCCACAATGGAGAAGACGCGCTCATGTTGGCGCGCACGGAGCCACCAGACCTGGTGGTGAGCGACCACATGATGCCCCGCCGCACGGGCATGGAGTTGCTGCGCGCCATGCGGGCGGAGCCGAGCCTCGCGTCGATTCCCTTCGTGCTGCTGAGCGCCGCGCGGCCCGCGGGCCGTGAGGAGGCGGATGTCTTTCTCGCCAAGCCGGTGGACCTGACCGCTTTCGAGGATGCCGTCACCAACGCCCTTCGCGAGCGTCCGCCCGTGGCCGTGCCCACCCTCTCCGAGCCGAAAGCCTCCTCGCACGCGCGCAGGGGGCCCATCCTGGCCCGTGAGGAGGTGCTCAACTGGGTGGCCCACGAGCTGAAGACGCCACTCTCCTCGGCCCGCCTCCACGCGCAGGTCCTGCTGCGCAAGGTGGGGAAGCGGGGCACGGAGGACGAGGTCCGTTCGACGGAAGCCGTCCTGCGGCAACTGGACCGGATGAACCACCTCATCTCCTCCATCCTGGACGCCTCGCGCCTGGCCGAAGGCAAGGTGGAGCTGAGGCCCATGCAGGGCGACATCGCCGCCTTCCTCCGGGAACTCATCCAGGAGTGGCGAGATTTGGAATCGCAGGTGGACTTCGTGCTGCTGGGCGCCGGGGAGCCCGTGTTTCTTCCCTTCGACGGGGAGCGGGTGCGGCAGGTGCTCAACAACCTGCTCTCCAACGCGGTGAAGTACGGGGGCGAGACACGGCGCGTCGAAGTGGGCCTCTCACAGCATCCCGGACTGGCGGACATCCACGTCCGGGATTGGGGCATCGGCATCTCGGCGGGGGCGCTTCCCTTCGTCTTCGAGCGCTTCCAGCGGGCCGACGGCGAGCCCGCCCAGGGCCATGGGCTGGGGCTCTACATCGCCTCGTCGCTGGCGAAGCTGCACGGCGGCTCGTTGTCGGTGAAGTCCGAATTGGGGGAGGGGTCGACCTTCCACCTCCGGCTTCCCCTGAGCCGGCGTCCCGTGTCCTAGCCGGCCAGCGCGCGGACGTTGGGCACGTGCCGGACGAGCGCGTCCACCACGTGCGCCACGTCCGCTTCCTTCGTGCCGGGCCCCAGGCTGAAGCGAAGGCTGCCTCGGGCCTGCGCTGGCGACAGGCCCATGGCCCGCAGGACATGCGACGGCGTCAGCGTGCCGGATGCGCAGGCGGCGCCGGACGACACGCAGATGCCCTCCAGGTCCAGGGCGATGAGCAGCGACTCACCCTCCACGCCGTCGAAGCGCAGGTTGCTGGTGTTGGGCACGCGCGGGGCAGCGCCGCCGTTGACGTGCACGTCGGGCAGGCGCGTCGTCACCTCCCGCTCGAACGCATCGCGGAGCGCGGTCAGCCGCGCCGCTGTCTCGGGCAGCTCCGCGTCGGCCAGCGCCAGCGCCAGCGCCAGCGCCTCGGCATAGGGCACGTTCTGCGTCCCCCCGCGACGGCCGCCTTCCTGGTGGCCCGGCGTGAGCGCGCGGACATCCACGCTCTTGCGCACCATCAGCACGCCCACGCCCGGAGGGCCGCCGAACTTGTGCGCGGACAGAGACAGCAGGTCCGCATCCACCTCGCGCAAGGACAGGGGCACCTTGCCCGCGGCTTGCACCGCGTCCGTGTGGAACAGCACGCCACGCTGTCGGCACGCGCGCGCCACCTCCCGCGCGGGTTGGAGCACGCCCGTCTCGTTGTTGGCCCACATCAACGAGCACAAGGCCGCGTCCGGCGTCAGGGCCTCCAGCATGTCGGCTTCGCGCACGCGCCCGTCCGGACCGGGCGCCACCCGCACGACGTGGGCACCTTCCCGCTCCAGCTGCGCCACCGCGCCCAGCAGGGCAGGGTGCTCCACCGCGGATGTCACCACCCGCCGCCGTTCGGGATGAGGGCGCAGGTGCCAGGCGCCCACGAGCGCCAGCGCGTCCGCCTCACTGCCGGAGCCGGTGAAGCTGACTTCCTTCGGCTCGCAGCCGAGCACGCGCGCCACCTTCGCCCGTGCCGTGTCCAACCGGGCCCGGGCCGCGCGGCCCTCCTGGTGCACGCTGGACGCATTGCCATAACCGCTCGACGCGAAGGCGCGCGACAGCAGCGTCACCACCTCCGCTCGCACCGGCGCGGCCGCGTTGTAGTCCCAGTACGTCACGAGTCCTGCGCGTACAGCAGCGACACCGGCCGCTCGTTGGCGACGCCGAACGCCTCCAGGAACTTGGCCACCAGCTCGCGCTTGAGTGCCTTGCGCTGCGCCAGCTTCCCGGACAGCGGCAGCCGCGCTCCGGCCATGCTGCCGTGGCCGCCGGAGGAGCCGCCGTAGTCCTCGCAGATTTCGCGGATGAGGCGCCCCGCGTTCATGCGCCGGTCCTTCACGCGCAAGCTGAGGAAGAGCTGGTTGCGGTACGTCCCGAAGGCCAGCGACCACTTCATGCCTTCGAGGAACATCAGCCGCTCGGCCACCTCCGCCACCATGTCCGGGGAGTAGACCTCCTCCAGGTCGGTGACGATGGCCGTCCCGTACACCTTCGCCCGCTCGTAGGCCGTGTGGTACAGCTGGAAGTAGCGCGCGGGCAGCTCGGGGTGCTCAATCTGCGCCAGCAGCGTCTTGTCCATGCGCGGGAACAGCCACAGGTAGCTGTCCACGTCCGTGGGCGTCGTCTCCCGGCCCAGGTCGCGCGTGTCCGCCTTGATGCCGTAGAACAGGCCCGTGGCCACCTCCACGGAGGGCTCCAGCCGGGCCGCGCGCAAGTACTCCACCAGCATGGTGGACGTGGCGCCGAAGTCGCCGCCCACGTCCGCGAAAGGGGCCTCCAGGCTCTCCTGGCGCAGCGGATGGTGGTCCACCACCAGGTGCGCTTCCAGCCGCGCCGGCAGGGAGTGGTTGCCCACCTTGGGCTGCGTGTCCACCAGCCCGAAGAGGTCGTACTCATCGAAGTCGATGGTCGACACGTGCGAGACGGGCAGGCGCAGCACCTTCACGAAGGCGATGTTCTCCGCCCGGCCGATGATGCCCCCGTAGCCGATGTGGGCCTTCAGCCCCGCCTTGCGCTCGAGCAGGTGCGCCAACGCCACCGCCGCCGCCAGCGAGTCCGGGTCCGGATTGTCGTGGGTGAGGATGAGCGCCTTGTGGTGGCCTTGGGCCACTTGCAGGAGCCGCTCCAGCTTGGCACGGGCTGGCATATGGGCCAATCGCGCTGGCGGAGGCTCCGTCAGCTCGCCTCCCGAATTTCCGGTTCCGCGGCGGCTGTTGAGGGACTGTGTCACAGGCATGGGTATTCTTCTTACTTCCTCCCGTCCTGGGATTCGAGAATCCGGGGTCTGTTGCCAACACACCAATGGTGTCGACGGACCCCGCATCCTTCACGACGCGCGAGAGGAGCGTGAGCCTGCGCGCTCCCTCGCCGGGCCGCCGCGGGACGTGGGCTAGCTGTTCAGGGCCTTGTACTTGCGCCCCAGGTCCCTGAAGTACTTCATGCCGTTGTCGAGCGAGTTCTCCATCGCGTCCATCAGCACCGTCCGGAAGCCCGCCACGGGTCCCCGGAAGGACTCGTAGTAGCGCTGCCGGTCGATGGAGTGGATGACGGCGGGCATGTAGCCATTGCGCAGCAGGATGAGGTTGCTGCACATGCGCCCCACCTTCCCGCTGTGCTCGGTGAAGGGGAAGATCTGCACGAACTTGTGCTGGACCGTGGCCGCCTGCTTGATGGGGTGGAACTCCCGGAACTCGGCGCTGGCCGTGTAGTCCACGAGCTTCTCCAACTCCGGCTGGATCTTCGCCGGCTGGGAGATGTCGTGGAAGTACGTGCGGTGCAGCGGCATGTCCTTGCGCAGCCCGGACCTGTCGCGTTCCTTGGCCAGCTCCTTCTCCGTGCGCTCGCGGCGCTCCATGCGCGCGCGCTCCGTCTGGGCCTCCGGCGTGTTGCCCAGGAAGAGGTCGTGCATCCGCTTGATGGTGGTCAGCGTGATTTGCGCCTGCTTCTTCGCGCCCGCTGCCTCCTCACGGATGAAGTCACAGACGGCCTTGTGGTTCCGGATTTCGAGGACCACCGGAATCATGGAGGCTTCCGCGCTGGTTCGATGAGGGAACAGCGCGGCCATCAGTTCCTGATGCGTGTAGACGACTCCCTCTAGCGCGGCGTCGTGGTAGATCCACGACATCTCCATCTTGTCCAAGAACTCGCGCGCGTCCGGCTTGTCCTTGTAGATGTCGAGGTACCCACGCAGCGTTTCGTTCTTCTCGTCGATGTCCTGGTAGCGTTCCTTCACGGACTGCGGCTCCTTCTCGCTGCGGGTCCGCCGCGGGCGGTACTCGAAGCATGCGGCCGAGCGGTACAACGGCGCGTGGATTCTAGAAATTCCGCGCGGTTGTAACAACGAAATCATCACAGATTGACGAGGAACACCTCGCACGCCTGGTCGAGCAGGTCCTTGGAGAGCGCCGGAGGTATCTGCCGGTAGCGCGCCGAGTCCCGAATGAGGCTCACCAGGTCCCGAGGGTGGCACGAGCGAAGCTCCATGCTCCGGGGCTTGTAGTAGTGCTCGATGAGGTACGTGACGGCCTGGTCCACGTACGGGATTCCCGCTGCCTCGCAGACGCGACTGAAGATTTCCCGGTAAGCCTCTTCGTCGGGATTCCCGACCTCAATCTTGTACTTGATGCGGCGTAGGAAGGCCTCGTCCACCAGTTCCTTGGGGTCCAGGTTGGTGGAGAAGACGAGGAGCTGGTCGAAGGGGATTTCGAACTTCTTGCCGGTGTGGAGGGTGAGGAAGTCCACCCGCTTCTCCAGGGGGACAATCCACCGGTTGAGCAGGTCCGTGGGGTGGACCTTCTGGCGGCCGAAGTCGTCGATGAGGAGCATGCCGCCGTTGGCCTTCACCTGGAACGGGGCCTCGTAGAAGCGGGTGCTCTCCGAATAGATGAGGTCCAGCATCGCCAGCGTCAGCTCGCCGCCCACGACGACGGAGGGCCGGCGGCACACGAGCCACCGGTTGTCCATTTCGAAGGTCTGCCGGCGGCCGGAGGCATCCCGGCCGACCTCCAGCGACACCGGCGTGTGGATGAGCCGGTCGTGGACCTGGATGATCTGATTCCCAATCTCCAGGCAGTGGGGGACGAACACCTCGCCGCCGAACATGTTGGAGACGGCCTCGGCCAGGCTCGTCTTTCCGTTGCCAGGGGAGCCGTAGAGGAACAGCGAGCGGCCGGAGTTCACCGCCGGGCCCAGCTTGTCCATCAGCTCCGCGGGGACGGTGAGGTGGCTGAGCGCCATCACCAGCTCCTCCTGGCTGACGACGGGCGTCTCCTCCGTCTGGCTGGTGATGAGCGCGTTGTACTGCTCGATGGGCACCGGCGCGGGGCCCACGTAGGTGGTGCGGGTGAGGGCGTCTCGCGCGTACTCGCGGCCCTTCTCCGACAGGATGAACTCCACTGACGCGCGGCCAAAGCCCTTACCGCCGCGCAGGTCCACCAGCTTCTCCGTGGCGAGGAAGTCCACCACGTGCTCGATGACGCCCGGCCACGGCAGCCGCATCTCGTCCGCGATGCCCATGCCCGTGCCCGTGCCCGCGTAATAGAGGTACTTCAGGGCGATGTCGGACAGGATGCCCATCTTGAGCCCCGTGTCCTCCACCGACTTCGGCTCCGGTGGAGCGATGTCGAGGATGGATGGGTTCTCGAGCTTGAACGGATTGTCGTCGTAGTCGTAGCCAGCGGGAGGAGCCATCAAGCCCCGTTCTAGCCCATTCGATGGGCGGTCGGGCGCGGGACGTGGCGTCTTCCCTGGCTGCCCGCCCCCCTCCCATGCCGAAGAGGGGGGGCGAGGCGGGGTGGCTCAGATGTACGTGAGCCAGTCCGCGTAGCGCGGCTCCTGGCCACGCACGATGCGGAAGTACATGTCCTGCACGTACCGGGTAATGGGGCCGGGCTTGCCGTCGGCCACCTGGCGGTTGTCCACCTCGCGCACGGGGGTGATCTCCGCCGCCGTGCCGCAGAGGAAGATCTCGTTGGTGATGTAGAGCGCGTCGCGGGTGAAGGTGACCTCCTCCACCGTGCGGCCGCTGTCGCGCAGGATGTGCAGCACCGTGTCGCGGGTGATGCCGTCCAGGATGGGGCCGGACAGCGGGGGCGTCTTGATGATGCCCTTCTTGTTCACCTGGAAGATGTTCTCGCCGGAGGCCTCGGCCACGAAGCCGCTGATGTCCAGGAGGATGGCCTCGTCGTAGCCCGCCATCACCGCCTCGCGCTTGGCGAGGATGGAGTTGACGTACTGGCCGGTAATCTTCCCGCGCACCATGTTCACGTTGACGTGCATGCGCGTGTACGAGCTGACCTTGGCGCGGATGCCTTCCTTGATGCCCTTGTCGCCCAGGTACGCGCCCCAGTCCCAGGCCGTCACGGCCGTGCGGGTGGGGTTCACCGCGCCCAGGCCCATGGCGCCGTCGCCCATGAAGGCCACCGGCCGCAGGTACGCGCCGTTGGCGAACAGGTCCTTCTGTGCGCGGAGCAGATTCACGCACGCGTCGAAGAGCTCGTCCTCGGTGTACGGAATCTTCAGCATGATGATGTGGGCCGAGTCGAGCAGCCGGCGGACGTGCTCACGCAGCCGGAAGACAGCCAGCCGTCCGTCGTGCGTCTTGTATGCGCGGATGCCCTCGAAGACACCCAGGCCATAGTGAAGCGCGTGCGTCATCAGATGCACGTGGCCTTCGTCCCATTTCATCAGTCGGCCGTCGAGCCAGATTTGCTCGGCGCGCACTCCACTACTCGAGGTCGAGCTCATTCGATGTTCCTTCGCCTGGATGTGTGAGGGGACAGCCCGGGCCTTCTAGTCAGTGAAACCTATGAGGTCAAAGCGTGTTTCTCGTTCCGAAAAAGTCACAGCACCGGTGGCAGGGGGGCAAGCATCCGTCGGAGGAACGGGAGGTCCTCCGCCAGTGCCGTCCTGCCAAAGTGTAACGCCTTCGAGGCGAGTTCCACCGACGGTACGACGTCCAGCGGTGACAGTGTTCGCGGAAAGCGTTTGACGTGGTGCGTATAGGGAAGGTTCGGCGCCACCGTCATCGCGGCCAGCCGCTGGAGGGGCAGCCAGAAGGGCGTGGTCAGCTTCGGGGCGAAGCCGTCGAGCGCGAGGATGAACGCGTTGCGCGTGCCGATGCGGCCCCGGGCCACTGCCTTCCACGCCGCCTTCGCTGGCAGGTTGTCCACCAGTCCTCCGTCGATGAGCCTCGCGACGCCGTGCTGGCCCATGAGTCCTTCCACCAACGTGTGCATGCCGGGGTCCTTGCGCAGCACGTCGTAGTGGATGACGCCGGGCAGCGCGGATGAGAAGCCCGCGGCGTCGAGCGCGTCGAAGTCGCCGGTGGTGTCGTCCGCGCCCAGGTAGAGGCGGGTGGTGATTTCGGGGCGGGTGAAGAGCTCGGCCATGGCGCCCATGGCGGCCTGGATGCGGCGTGCCACACCCGCGGGGTTGAGCAGGCCCAGCGGACTGGTGCCCAACAGGCGCTCGTAATACTCCAGCGGCCGGGGAAGCATGCCGCGGCGGATGCCACCCACGGCGATGAGCGTCGGCACCGGCAAGTCCTTGAGCCGCATGCCGCTGCTCTCCGGTCCCGCGCCGAAGAAGCGGCCCAGCCCCGCGCGCAGGAACAGCCGCAGCGCGGCGGGCAGGCCATAGCGGCTCTCCGTGGAGATGAAGCGGAAGAGCTTCCGGAAGGACAGCCCGCGGACGATGTTGATCATGTCCGTGGGGTCGAAGCGCGTCAGGCGCGAGCGCATGATGGCGAGGATGGCGCCCATGGACGTCCCGGCGAGCAGGCGCGGCTCCAGGCCGTATTCGTCCAGGATGCTCATCACCCCCAGGTAGACGTAGGCCGTTCCGCCGCCGCCGCCGGTGACCAGCACCAGCTCCTTGTGCCGGATTTCCCGGTCCAGTGCCTCCGGTGGAACGCGCCCGCGCAGCCGTTGCGCCACCATGTCGCGCGCCTTGGCGGCGTGCTGGCGCAGGTCCTTCACGTGCGGCATCAGCCGGTCCCGCGTGGGCGGGAAGGGGGCTTGGAGGACGGGGCCCAGGCGGCGCTCCACCTCCTCGCGAAACGGGGTGAGCAGCGCGCCCACGCCCACGTCGAGTTCGCCGTGCCGCACCTTGTAGAGGCGCGCCAGCGACAGGGCGGTGCGGAGGATGGCTTCCTCGCGCGGGTCGACGAGGGCCGCGTTGGCCAGCGACGCGCGCACGAGGCGGAGCTCCATCTCCTCGAGCGGCCGGGTGATTTGGAAGCGTTCCTTCAGCAGCACGCGCTTCGAGGGCCCGTCAGGCCTGGGCAATCTGCGAGAGGTTGGCCTTCGCCTTCTCGATGTCGCCTTCGTATTTGAGGACGAGGTTCAGCGTGGAGGCCACCACGTCGGCGGTGAGCTGCTCCGCGTTCAGCAGCGCCAGGCTCTGGGCCCAGTCGAGCGTCTCGCTGATGGAGGGCGCCTTCTTCAGGTCGAGCGAGCGGATGGCGGCCACCGCTTCCACCACCTGCTCCGCCAGCACCTGCGGCACCTGGGGCAGTCGCGAGCGGACGATGCGCAGCTCGCGCTCGCGGTCCGGGAAGTCGATGTGCAGGTGGAGGCAGCGGCGCTTGAGCGCGTCGGACAGCTCGCGCGCGGCGTTGGAGGTGAGCAGCACGCGGGGGATGTGCTTTGCCCGGAAGGTGCCCAACTCGGGGATGGTGACGGCGTTGTCGGAGAGCACCTCCAGCAGGAAGGCCTCGAACTCCGGGTCCGCCTTGTCGATTTCGTCCACCAGCAGCAGGGCGGGGCGCTCGGAGAGCTGCGCCTTCAGCACGGGGCGGGGCAGCAGGAAGCGTTCGGAGAAGAACACCGCGTCGCTGGAGGCCAGCCGGTCCGCCGCCTGCGCCAGCGTGGTGGTGCCTTGCACCATGTCCCCAATCTTGTCCTTGAGGAGCTGGGTGTAGAGCAGCTGCTTGGCGTACTCCCACTCGTAGAGGGCCTTCGCTTCGTCCAGGCCTTCGTAGCACTGGAGCCGGATGAACTCGCGGCCCAGCGCCTGGGCCAGGGCCTTGGCCAGCTCCGTCTTGCCGACGCCGGCGGGGCCTTCCACCAGGATGGGTTTGTCCATCCGGTCCGCCAGGAAGGCCGCCGTGGCGATCTCCGGCGAGGATAGATAGCCCACCTGCTCCAGGCGCTTTTCCGCGTCCTCCACGCTGGTGAAGGCGTGGCTCTCAACCGTCGAAGGGGTGCTCACCCTGTGAACTTAACCGACGCCCTCCGGTCGACTGCGGCAAAAATGCCAGGGTTCCGGCGTCGTCACCGTGGCCCGTTCGCCTCGCTGCCTGGCAAACCCGCGTAACTGTGGAGGGAAATTTTCTGCGCAACGTGGGCACACGTCGTGCATCTCATGGATTCGAATCGGTATTCAGGGAGGTGAGCGGTCATGGTGTGGGCGTGGTTGCGGATGGTGATGATGGTGGCGGTGGTCCTGCTTCCGGGCGGCTTCCCGCTCCTGCTGGCCTATGTCTCCTTGCGTACACTCCGCAACAGTTGGCGCCGTGCCCAGGAGGAGGCCCAGACGGGGGGCCGCGTGGTGTCGCTCCGGGACGTCGTCTCCACGCTCCACTTCAAGGAGCTGGTCCGCGAGGCACGCGCCGCGCTCTGAGCGCGGATGGAACCGCTCGACGCTTCCTGGGTTGGAACTGAAACGGCCCTGACACACCTGCCCGGCTAGGGCACGGATGTCAGGGCCGCTTCATTGAGGCCTCGGGGTTTCGAGGCCGAGGCCGTCGGGATTCCGGCGGGGTGCCGGAATCCCGGCGCCGTTACTTGTCCAGCTCGTCCACCAGGGCCGTCCAGTCGTCGTCTTCCTTGGCCGTGGGCAACTGGATGACCAGGGTCCGGTCGGTGGGCTCGGACTCGTCACTCAGCGCCGCCGGCGGGGCGGGAGCCGGGGCAGGGGCCTTCTTCGCGGCGGCGGCCTGGGCCGCAGGCTTGGCGGTCGGCTTCTTCGCCGGGGCCTGGGCTGCAGCGGGCGCGATGACCTGGTTGAGCTGCGTCCTCACGGCCAGCTCGTCGTCCTCGGCCGTCGCGGGCTTGGCGGCGGCCTTGGCCGGGGTGGCCGCGGTGGCGGACTTGCTCTTGTATCGGGCCAGCTCCAGCTCGGCGACCTTGAGGGCCTTGCTCTTCTCCTGCACGGACTGCTGCAGGCGGGCGACCTCCTGCGCCTTGATGGCGTCGCGACGCTCCAGCTCCGCCTTCTGCTTGGCGGTGAGGTCTTCCTGCTCCTTGGCGTGCCGCGCCTCCAGGTCCTTGCGCTCCTTCTGCGCGGCGGCCAGGCGGGTGGAAGCCTCGTGGGCCTTGCTCTCGGCGGCGGCCACCTTGGCGTTTAGTTCCTTCTCCGCGCGGGACTTGGCGCCCTGCGCGTTCTCCACCGCCAGCTCCAGGTCCTGGATCTTCTTCGCCCGCGCGCTCAGCTGGCCCTGCAGGTCCTTGGCCCTGGCGTCGGCCTCGGTGGCCTGCGTCTGGGCGTCCTGCGTGAACTGGGCGATGCGCTGCTCGGCCTTGGCCAGCTTCGCGGCCAGTTCGTCCGCCGCGCGCTTGGCGTCGGCACGTTCCTGGTTCGCCTGCTGGGCCTGCTGCTGGAGCCGGGCCTCGGCCTGCTGGACCTGTCCCGCGAGGCCGTCCCGCTCGGCGGTGAGTTTCTGCTGGGCGGCGCCCGCGGCGCGCAGCTGGTCCTCGCGGCCCGCCAGCGCCTTGCGGCCCTGTTCGAGCTGCTCGTTGAGACCCGTAATCTGCTGACCCAGGCCCTCGGCCTGACGGTGGGCCTCGGTGGCCTGCGTCTGGAGCTTGGCCTCCAGGGACTTGAGCTGCTCGGTGCGGGTGGCGACCTCGCGGTTGAGCACCTCCGCCTGACGCATCTTCTCCTGCGTCACGTGGGTGAGCTTGCGGAGCGTGTCCGACAGCTCCGTGCCCTTCTGCGTCAGGTCGTTCTGGAGGAGCTCCTCGCGGCGCTGCGACTCCTCGGTGAGCGTGTGCAGCCGCTCCTCGAGGTGGGCCCGGGTGTTCTCCGTCTGCGCCAGCGCGGCGGTGAGCTGCGTCAGCTCGGCGACGCGTGTGCCCAGCTCGTGCTTGGTGAGGGTGAGGTGTTCGCCCAGGTCCTCGCCATGGGCACGCGCTTCGGCCAGCTGGCCTTCCAGCGCGGCCTGGGTGCTCGCGGCGGCCTTCCGGCTCTCCTGGTGCGCGTGCTGCTCGCGCGCCAGCGCGTCGCGGGTGGCGGCGAGCTGGCCTTGGGTCTGCTCCAGCGTCTGGCTGGTGGCCTCCAGCTCGGAGCGGAGTCCGTCGCGCTCACTGGTGAGGTCACCGATGTGCGCGCTCGTCTCCTCGGCCAGCTTCTCGTGCGCGGCCCGCTCGGCCTCGTAGTTGCCCTGCGTCTCGGACAGCTCGCTGCGGAGCTGACCAATCTGCCCGGTGAGGTCCTGCTCCAGCGCGTCCTTGGCCGCGCCCAGGTCCGCCAGCTCCGCGATGCGCTGGTCGCGCTCGCGGGTGGTGTGGGCCAGTGTGTCGCTGGTCTCCTGGAGCGCGCCGCGCGTGTCCTCCAGCGCCGCATGCGTCTGCTGGAGCGTCTGGGAGGTGGCGTCCAACTCGCCGCGCGTCTGCGCCAGCGTGTCCTCGGTCTGGGCCAGCGTCTGCTGCGTCTGAGCCAGCGTCTGGGAAGTGGCCTCCAGCTCGCCGCGGGTCTCCGCCAGCGCGCCTTCCGTCTGGGCCAGCGCCTGCTGCGTCTGGCCCAGCGTCTGGCTGGTGGCGTCCAGCTCGCCGCGGGTCTCCGCCAGCGCGCCTTCCATCTGGGCCAACGTCTGCTGCGTCTGGCCCAGCGTCTGGCTGGTGGCGTCCAGCTCGCCGCGCGTCTCCGCCAGCGCGCCTTCCGTCTGGGCCAGCGCCTGCTGCGTCTGGCCCAGCGTCTGGCTGGTGGCGTCCAGCTCGCCGCGCGTCTCCGCCAGCGCGCCCTCGGTATCCGAGAGGCGCGCCTGCGTATCCGCCAGCGTCTGGCTGGTGGCGTCCAGTTCGCCGCGCGTCTCCGCCAGCGTGCCTTCGGTGCTGGCGAGCGTGTTCTGCGTGTCGGCGAGCTGCTGCTCCGTCTGCGCCAGCGTCTGTTGTGTCTGCGTCAGCGTCTGGCTGGTGGCCTCCAGGTCTCCGCTCAGCTCGGAGATGCGCTGGTCGCGCGCGGCCACGTCCCCTTGCAGGGACTCGATGGTGGACTCCCGCTGGGTGACGGTGTCCTCCAGCTGGGCCACGCGCGCGGAGAGCTGTTCGCCGGTCCGCTGCGAGTCATCGAGCTGCCGCTGCGTCTCCTCGAGCTGCGAGGTGAGCGCCTGGATCTGGCCGGTGAGGTCCGCTTCGAGCTCGGCCTTGGCGGAGCGCAGCTCCTCCAGCTGACGGGAGAGGTCCGCCTCCAGCGCGTCCTTCGCCTGGGAGAGGGCCTGGAGCCGGTCGTTGAGGTCCGTCTCCAGTTCGTCCTTGGCCTGGCCCAGCGCCTGGAGCTCCGCGGTCAGCTCATTCTCGCGGTCCTCCAGGTGCGTCTTGACGGCCTCGACTTCGCCCTCGAGCTCGCCGATGCGCTCCAACTGCTGCTGGATGTTGGCGTTGAGCTCCGCCTCGGTGTGCTCGTTCCGGGCGATGGTCTCCGACAGCTCACGCTCGAGCGTGCCGAGCTTCGCGTCACGCTCCTCGACGCGCTGGGTGAGCTCGGCCTCCTGGGCGTCCTTGTCCAGCCGGAGCTGGTCGCGCTCGCCCGTGGTGCGCGCGAGGTCCGCCTCCAGGTCCGCGACCTGCTGGCTGAGCTTCGCCTCCAGCGCATCACGCTCGGCGTTGAGCCGGTGGATTTCCGCGTCCGCCTGGGTGCCGTGCTCCTCGGCGCGGGCAGCGCGGGCTTCCAGGCCGCGCACGGTGGTGTCGCGCTCCTGCTCGGTCTGCTGCAGCCGCTCCTGGAGGGCCTGGATTTCACCGTCCAGCTCGGCGAAGCGCTGGTCACGCTCGCTGATGGTGCGGTTCAGCTCGGCCTCGAAGTCGTCACCGCGCTTCGTCAGCCGCGCGATTTCGCCTTCATTCGCGAGGACGGTGTCCTGGAGCTTCTGCTCCTTGACCTCGAACTCGAGCGTGACGACGCCGAGGTGCTTCTCCAGCTTGTCGTACTCGTTGCGGCCGTGCTCCAGCTCGCCGGCGCGGCGGCTCAGCTCCTCCTCGGCGCGGGAGACTTCCCGGCGCAGGAGGTTGATGTCCTTCTCCTTGGAGGCGACGACCTCGATGAGGTCCTTCTCCGCGGAGAACTTCTGGAGGAGCAGGTCGTCGACGGTGGCGCCGTGCTCGCGTTCCTTCTGGATGGTGGCCTGCTGGGCCTCGTTGAAGCGGCGCAGCAGGTCGTCCACCTGCATCTTCAGGCCCTGCAGCTCCACGTCCTTCTCGTGGATGCGGTCCTCGCCGGAGAGCAGCTCGCGCTCGCGCACGTTCCAGATCTCGGAGAGGCGGGCGAGCTGGGCCTCGCGCGTCTTCAGCTCGTCGCGGAGGATTTGAATCTTGCCCTCGGGCGTGCCCATCAGCTCGCGCCGCGGCGGCGGACGCTTGAGCTGGCGGGACTCGGCGAGCAGCTCCGCCTTGCGGTCCGCGATGGACTGGAAGGTGCGGTCGAGGAACGCGCGGTCCTCTTCCGTCATCGCGCTACGGCGCTCGCGCTTGGGCAGCTTCGGCGGCCCACCCGCGGCGGCCTTGAGTGACGGAGGCATGGGCGGCGGCGCCTCGCGCGTCCCGTTCAGCGCGGCATCCAGCGACGCGCCCGTGTCATCCGTGCCCGGCGGCACGATGCCGTGGCTCAGGGCGGCCAGCTCGCCCATCTCGAATGGGATGGCGAGGTAGCCGTCCGCGGCCTGTGGCGTCTGACGATGCTGCGCCAGACCATCCACGCCGCTCTCGGAGGAGAGCAGGAGGACCTTGAGGTTCTGACCCCACTTGCCCTTCTTGATGTTGCCGCAGAGGACGAAGCCGGACTGATCCTTCAGCTCCGCGCGGAGGACGACCAGGTCTGGCCGGCGCTTCTCCAGCTCACGCTGTGCGTCAGCCGCCGTCTCAGCCAAGGCTGTCTGGTATCCCGCGCCCTTGAGCACGGTGGCCATACTGAGCGCAAAATCATGCTCGCTTTCGACGATGAGGACCCGACGCTCCATGAAGCCCTTTGTCCCGGAAAAAGTGCTGTGAAAACCGGAACATCCTATCGGGCGGGTGCGACCCTTGGAAAGTTTCCAGGAGCAGGTCGGTTGGCTGCCTCACGAGCTCTTGCCGCGGACGACGACTTCCGAACGGCCTGAGGGGGCCGGGTGGGCGGGGTTCGTGGGCTCGTCGCGGCCGGGGAACGTCGTAGGGGGCGTGTGCCGGTCGAAGCGGATTCCGTCGGGGGGGCAGTACCCGTGCGCGAGCTGGGCGAACCACGGGTTCAGCGTCGAGGGGACGGGCTCCGGGGCGGGGCCCTCGTCGTGGGGCTCGGGGGCCACGTCGGCGTCGGCTTCCTCCAGATCGTCGTCCGATTCGATGAGCTGCGCTGCACTGCTAACGGAAATCTCCGCTTCCTCCACCTCGTCGCTGCTGATTTCGTCCGGCTCCTCGGGCTGGGGCCGCGCGCGGGAGAGGCTGTCGTCGTCGCCCTCGTCGATGGACTGGGCTTCGTCCTCGGAGATTTCCTCGGGCTCTTCGTCCTCGCCGCTGGGGACGGGGACCGAGGCTGAGGCCTTGAGCGCCTGCGGGCTGACGGGTTCGAGCCGGGGGGGACCGTCCACGGACTGGAGCCGGGGCGGACGCTGCCGGGGAACGGGCGGGGGCGCCGCCGCGCGCGGAGGCAGGGCGGGGGGCTGGTCGGCTTCCGGCGTCGAGGTGCTCTGGCGGAGGGTCGGAGGCGGGCGCTCCGGTGTGCTCGTGGATGCGCCTCCCCGGATGGGCGGCAGGCGCTCTGCTTCGGAGGCACCCGGGCGGGAGATGGGCGGCGGCCGTTCCGTGTTCGTGGACCGCGGTTGTGGCGTCAGTGCCGTCATCCGTCCGACGGGCGTCTCCATGCGTGCGGAGATGCTCCGGCTCGACAGCGAGGAGGGCGCGGGGACGATGGGCGTGGGGGTGGGGTGCTCTTCGGGCCGGCTTGAGGAATTGGGGCCACGGCTGCTGGATGAGCGCGTGGGGATGAGCTCCTGGAGCAGTTCGGTGGGCACGCGGATGATGGGCGTCGGCGCGGGTGGCTCGTCCCGCTGGCGGTCGTAGGGCGAGCGCACCACGGGCGTGGCGGAGGAGGTCTCATCCCGTTCCGTCTCGAAGGGCGAGCGCACCACCGGCGTGTGCGAGGGCGGCTCGTAACGCGCTCCGATGACGGGGCTGCGGACGACCGGGGTCGGCGCGGGGGCTTCAGCAGAGTCCCCGGCAGGTTCGCTGGTGCCCGCGTCCGTCCGGTTCAGCGCGGCGGGCGCCTTGATGATGGGCGTCGCTGATGAGGTTTCGCTGGAATCCGCGCCCACGGGCGAAGGAGACCGGCCCGGAGGTGGGGGGACCTTGACGACGGGCGTCGTCGCCGAGGCTTCGCTTCCGTCCTCGTTCAGCACCGACGGCAGTCGGCCTGAAGACGATGGCGCCTTGACAATGGGCGTCTTCCCCGAGGCTTCGCTGTCGTCGTCACTCTGCACGGAGGAGAACCGGCCCGATGAGGAGGGCGCTTTCACGACGGGCGTCGTCGCCGCGTGCTCACTCGTATCGTCGCTCACCGTCGAAGAGGCCTGCGCAGACGGAGCCGGCGCCTTGACGATGGGCGTCGGCGACGGGGGCGCGTCCGCGTCTTCGACCTCTGTTGCCTGCACGATGGGAAGCGCGCTTTCAGAATCGTCGTCGTCGCTCGCGTCGTGCGCGGAACCTTCCGGCGTCGCGTCCTTGCCGGCCACGCTGGACGCGGAGGCCTCGCTCTCGCGGACCGTGCTGGTCGCGGCATCGGCGGCCGCTGCGAAACGCTCTCGCAGCGGCGCGCCCATCACCACGGGCGGCTCGATGGGATTCGTCTCGAGCTCCGTCTTGATGAGGCGCGTGTCGAGCCCCTCCTCGAGCACCTGCCCCATGACCAGCGGCAGGTCTTCGCGCGCACGCCCCGTGGCAGGCGCGTCCTTGTCCTTCCGAGGCTCCGGCGCCTTCTTGGAGACCGGTGCCGCCGTGGGGGCGGGCTCGGGGGGCAGCAGCGCCGCCAGCCGGTTCGTGGGCGTTCCCGTCACCGTGGTGGGCGCGGGCAGGTTGTCCTCGCTCGTGGTGGAGACTGGCTCCGACCGCTTCTCCAGCAGCGAGTCATACAGGTCCAGGAGCTTGCCGCGGATGAGCCCCGCGTCGAGCGCCGCCTCCGCGTGCGCCCGAGCCACCTGGCCCAGCTCCATCCGGCGCTTCACGTCGCGCGCCAGCTCGATGATGCGGTCGGCCAAGGCCTGGCTGTCGCCCGGAGGGAAGAAGACGCCTGCGCCAGCCGGGATGAGCTCCCGCGTCACGGGCAGGTCCGCCGCGATGATGGGGCGGCCCGCGGCGCAGTACTCCGACACCTTCGCCAGCGGTCCGCCCTGAACGCGATTGCGCTCCACGTCATCCATGGGCAGCACACCCACGTCCGCGAGCGCGAGCACCTTGGCCAGGTCGTCGTGGTGCACCGGGGGTTGGAACTCCACCCGGTCGCCCAGGCCCAGCTCCTTCACCAGGTCATCCATGTGCGGCTGCCAGTCCGCGTGGCGCGCGCCCACCACCGTGAGGCGCACCTCTTCCTTCCGGGCCGCCACCTCCACCGCGCGCAGCAGCGTGGACAGGCCCTGCCACCCCACCTGGCTGCCCAGGTACATCATCCGGAGCGGTTCTCCGTCCGGGGCGCCCAGCACCTCGGGCGTGAAGGGCTGGAGGTCCACCGGCGCGGGCAGCACCCGGACCTGCTCCTCACTGGCGCCGAGCGACTGGATGTACGCGCGCGTCGTCTCCGAGCCAGTGACGACGAGGTCCGCGTTCATCAGGCAGAACAGCTCCTGCCTGCGAATCTTCGACAGGAAGCGCCGGTCCCCCTCCGTCTGCGGGTGGGTGTACCGCAGCTCCTGCGAGGGGAACGTCTGGGCCTCGTAGATGAGCCGGTACCCGTAGTCTCCCTTCAGCTCGCACAACGCATATCCGCCGAAGGGGTCCGTGAAGTGGGCGAGCGCGTAGTCCTCGCTTTCGAGCTGCCGGCGCACGGCCCGCTCGAAGGCCTGGATGCGTGAGGCCAGGTCCCCCGAGCCTACCGGGACGCGCAGCAGCCGGGCGCCCTGGTACTTCTCGATGTGGGAGTGGTCAGGCGTCTTCGCCGACAGCACCACCACGGAGAAGCGGTCCGGCAACGCCTTCAAGTATTCGGTCAAACGCCGGGATGAACCCGACGGACCGGGGATGACGTCGAAACTGCACAGGAGCAGTCTGGGCAGGTCGCTCAAGCGTGGGCAGGATACCTAGCCGCCCCCTGAGTGTCATCGGGTGATGAAACGAAAGGGGGTCGGGCGAAGAACACATGTAATGCTGGCACGTTGACCCTCTACGACCAGCGACCTAAAGGCCTGCTTGCCTATGGAAGACCTCAAGAGCGTGACGGTCAGCTACCTCAGGGAGTTGGCACGGAAGCACCTGGGGAGCGGCTACAGCCGGATGAAAAAAGAGGAGCTGCTCGCAGCTCTGGCCGCCTACGTCCCCGCCCTGGCGAAGCTCGCCCGGTTGGCAGGCATCCGCGTGCCTCCCAAGCGTTCGGCCGCGAAACCCGCAGCGTCTCCTGCCCGGGCCTCCGCCGCCAAGAAGGCCAAGGCGCCCACCACTGACGCCGCGAAGGCGCCCCGGAAGTCGAAGACCCCGACCGCCGCGAAGCCCAAGACCGACGGCGCGCAAGGCCAGGGGAGGGTGTCCGCGCCCAAGCGGGTGGCCGCCAAGCGGGCCTCCGAGAAGCCCGGGAGCAAGCCGACCGTCAAACCCGCGAAGGTGGTCACGTTCCCGCCCAAGCCCCGAGTGGAACGGGCGCGTGAGCCGGTGACGCCCGTCATGCCTTCCGTCACGAGGCCGCCCGTTCCCGCGCCGGAACCGGTGCCGCAATCCGTCACGCGGCCCGCGCCCGTGCAAAAGCCCGCGGAGCCCGTGGTGGAGGGCTTCTTCGTGGCGCGCGTGGCTGGCGAGGAGGAGGCGCGTAGCCACCACCTGGTGGAAAGCGTGCCTGTTCCGCCTCCGGCCTCCGCGGATACCGAAAGATTGGGTGAGCTGCCGGAGGGGTATCAGGACGACGCCGTCCTCCTGTTGCCCAGGGACCCGCACACGCTCTTCGTGTCCTGGGACTTCAGTCTGGGGGCCCTGCTGCGCGCGCGGGATGCACTGGAGGCGCCGCGTCCCGTGCTTCGTGTGTTCGGTGATGAACAGCTGGAGCGGGAGTTGGACTTCGCGGTGGAGGCTCCCGGCTTCTACATCCACGGGTTGCCGGCGGGGCGGACGTATCGCGTGGAGGCGCACTTCGCCGGTCGTGATGGGCGGAGCCGCCGCATCGGTGCTTCGAGCAACCGCGTGACGCTGCCTCCCGCGGGTGTCTCCACGGATTTGACGGTGCGTTTCCTTCGGGTTCCTCCGCTTGAGGCGGCGCTGCCCGCGGCGGTCGTGGAAGCGCCGCCGCCGGAAGAGGAGCGCGAGTACGTGTCGTGGCGCCGGGTGAACCTGCCTGGCAGTGGCGGCGTGCTGGATGTGCCGGAAGTCCACAGACAGCGTCGTGGCGGTGACATGACGGAGGCGCACCTGGAGGGCCCCGCGCGAGCGCCGGGCGCTTCGGACCAGCGGTACGTGGAGTCGGTGGAACGCGTGCCTGGGGCTTCGGACCAACGGTACGTGGACTCGGTGGGGCGAGCGGCGGGGGCTTCGGACCAGCGCTATCAGTCGGACGCGGCGCAGCGGAATGCGCGCGAGGTGCGTGGCCCCGTGACGGCTCCCGTGTCGCGCTACCTGGAGACCCTGGGCCGTGCACCGGGGGCTTCGGATATGCGTCATGCGGAAGGGGACGCTCGCGAGGCGGGGAGGGGGCAAGGGTCCCGTGCGTATCTGGAGGTGAAGGGCGTCCCGGGCGCATCGGACCTGCGCTACGCGGAAGGCGGCGCGGCACGCCAGGCAGGCAGTGACACGTCACCGCACCGCTACCTGGACGTGAAGGGCATCCCGGGCGCATCAGACCTGCGCTACTCGGAAGGCGGCACGGCTGTCCCTACGGGCAGTGGCACGTCGCCTCATCGATACCTGGACGTGAAGGGCATCCCGGGCGCATCAGAGCTGCGCTACGCGGAAGGCGGTGCGACGCGCGCGCCGGTCAGCGGCGCTTCGCCTTATCGCTATCTCGATGTGAGGGGCATTCCGGGTGCATCGGACCTCCGCTATGCGGAAGGTGCGGCGACTTCGCATCAGCATCACCTGGACGTAAGGCGCATTCTGGGAGCGTCGGACATGCGCTACCTGGAGTCGCCGCCCCGCGCGCCGGGTGCATCGGAGCAACGCTACCTGGCGCCACCTCCACAGCGGGCAGGCGCCTCGGATCTTCGTTACCTGGATGCCCCGGAACGGGCGTCGGGTGCCTCGGAGCGTCGCTACCTGGAGCCATCGCAGCCGCAGCCGGGCGCATCGGATCGCCGCCACCTGGATTCTCCTCGGCAGGGGACAGGCGCCTCGGGTCGTGGCTTCCTCGAGGCTCCGACTCAACCGTCGGGCGCTTCCGACAGCCAGCACGCGGACGCGTCGTCAGCACGCACAGAAACCGGAACCACCGCCAAGGATGCTCGCGGCTCCGGTACTCAACCCCCTGCGGTCGAGGAGAACCACCGCGACTTCGAGGCTCCTCCACGTTCATCCCGCGCCACGGTTCCGGGCAGCGACGCCCAGGCGCAGGGAGACGCCGGCGCGGAGGAGAACCACCGCTACTTCGAAGTGCCCCGGTCCCGAGCGGAAGGCGCGCCACATCACCGCACGGCGGCTCCTTCCTCCTTCGAGGCCCGCGACGGCCATGCCACCCCCGACGCGGCCGAGCCACCTCCCCAGAAGCCGCCTTCGGACGACGGCCGCTCCTGAACCCGCACGGAGACATTGAACGACCATGAGTCTGGGCTCCCTCGCGCTGGTGCTCCACGCGCACCTTCCCTTCGTCCGGCACCCCGAGCATGAGGACTTCCTCGAGGAGGACTGGCTCTACGAGGCCATCTCCGAGACGTACCTCCCGCTGCTCCAGGTCTTCGACGGACTGGCGGAGGACGGCGTCCCGTTCCGCCTGGCGATGACGCTGTCTCCAACGCTCGTCTCCATGCTGCGCGACGAGCTGCTGATGAGCCGCTACGCACGGCGGCTGGACCTGCTCTGCGAACTGGGCGCGCGAGAGGCGCACCGGACGCGAGACGACGCCACCTTCGGCCCCATTGCCCGCTTCTACCGGGACCACTTCGAGTCTCTGCGCCGCGCGTTCCACGACCGCTACAAGCGCGACCTCGTCTCTGGGTTCCGGCGGCTCCAGGACGCGGGCTACCTGGACATCCTCACCTGCAACGCGACGCACGGTTTCCTGCCGTTGATGCAGCAGGTGCCCGAAGCCGTTCGCGCCCAGGTGACGGTGGCCGCGAATCACTACCGCCAGCACTTCGGCAGGGACCCGGCCGGTATCTGGCTCGCCGAGTGCGGCTACTACCCGGGCCTGGAGCGCCTGCTGGCCAGTGAGCGCATCCGTTACTTCTTCGTCGACACGCACGGCCTGACGGACGCCGTGCCCCGGCCCTTGCATGGCCCCTACGCACCCGTCTTCACCGAGGCGGGCGTCGCCGCGTATGCCCGAGACCCGGAGAGCAGCCAGCAGGTGTGGAGCACCGAGCACGGCTACCCGGGCGACCCGGACTACCGCGAGTTCTACCGGGACATCGGCTGGGACCTGGACCTGGACTACATTCGCCCGTTCATCCAGCCCACCGGCGAGCGCAAGAACACCGGCTTCAAGTACTTCCGCATCACCGGGAAGACGAACGACAAGCGCCCGTATGATCCGCTCGCTGCGCGTGAGCGGGCCTCGGTGCATGCGGGCAACTTCCTGTTCAACCGCCAACGGCAGATTGAAGACCTGGCCTCGCGCCTGGGTGGCCGGGAGCCCGTGGTCGTCGCGCCCTATGACGCCGAGCTCTTCGGCCACTGGTGGTTCGAGGGGCCCCAGTTCCTCGACTTCCTCATCCGCAAGGTCGCGTATGACCAGACGACGTTCCGGCTGGTGACGCCGTTGGATGACCTGCGGGAGCATCCGGAGAACCAGGTGGCGACGCCGCCGCTGTCCTCGTGGGGCGCGGGGGGCTACGCCAACATGTGGCTCGACGGGAGCAATGATTGGATCTACCGCCACCTCAACCACTGCGCGAAGCAGATGGTGGAGCTGGCGCGGGACTTCCCGGATGCCGGTGAGCTGCAACGTCGCGCGCTCAATCAGGCCGCCAGGGAGTTGTTGCTCGCCCAGTCCTCCGACTGGGCCTTCATCATGAAGACGGGCACCATGGTGGAGTACGCCCAGCGCCGCACGCGCGAGCACATCCTGCGCTTCCAGCGCCTGCACGAGCAGCTGCGCGGCGGCAGTCTGGACGAGGGCTGGCTCACCCACGTGGAAGGCCGGGACAACCTCTATCCAGAGCTGGACTACCGCCTCTATCTGCCTGCCTGAGGCCAGGGGGAAGCAGGGTGGGGCGATGTGTCCTCCTGTCGCCACGGCAGACGGTTTGGCTTGCGGGGCGGGTTTTCGGCTTTAGCTTGGTCTGCATATGAACCGTTCGACCGTCTCGTTCCGGAAGGCGCTCGTCGCCGCGCTCCTGGTCGCGTTGCCCCCCGCTGGTGCTGTCGCCCAGGCGCCGAAGTCGCCGCCCGCGGCCACCCAGCCAGGCGCCGGCAACGTTCTCCAGCCCGCGACGCGGGAGGCCCAGACGCTTCCGTCGCTGGCGCCGCTGGTGGAGTCGGTGAAGTCGGCGGTGGTCAACGTGGACGTGCAGGCCCGAGGGGGCGGCATGCCGCGTGGGATGGAGGACAACCCGCTCTTCGAGCGCTTCTTCGGTGGAGGCCGCGAGGGCGGCAGTCAGCGCCGCGAGCCGCTGCGACAGGGGGCAGGGTCCGGCTTCATCATCGACCCGAAGGGCGTCGTCCTCACCAACAACCACGTGGTGGAGGATGCCATCAGCATCACCATCCGCCTGGATGACGGACGCAGCTTCAGTGGCGAAGTGGTGGGGCGGGATCCGCTCACCGACGTGGCGCTCGTGCGGCTCAAGGAGAAGGTGGAGAACCTGCCCACCGTGAAGCTGGGCGACTCGGACGCGCTGCGTGTGGGTGACTGGGTGGTGGCCATCGGCAACCCCTTCGGTCTGGCCTCCAGCGTCAGCCTGGGCATCGTCTCCGCGCGGGCGCGCGAGATTGGCGCCAGCCAGTACGACGAGTTCCTCCAGACGGACGCGGCCATCAACCCGGGCAACTCGGGCGGCCCGCTCTTCAACATGAAGGGCGAAGTGGTGGGCATCAACACCGCCATCGTCGGCGGTGGCTCCGGCATCGGCTTCGCGGTGCCCAGCAATCTCATCGGCTCGCTGCTGCCGCAGCTGGAGAAGGAAGGCTCCGTCACGCGCGCATGGTTGGGCGTGGGCATCCAGGATTTGACGCGGGACCTGGCCAGCGCGCTCAATCTCCCCGTGAATCAGGGCGCCATCCTCACGCAGGTGATGCCGTCTTCTCCCGCGGCGAAGGCGGGCCTGAAGCAGGACGACGTCGTCATCGCCATCGACGGGCGGACCGTCACCTCCAGCGGCGAGCTGACGCGCACCGTGGCGCTCAAGCGTCCCGGAAGTACATCCACGCTGACGCTCTTCCGCGACGGCAAGAAGCAAGACGTGAAGGTGGCGCTGGGCACGCGCCCGGACCTGGAGGGAGTGGCCTCGGCGAAGCAGCGGCCGGAGGACCAGCAAGAAAGCTCCCGGCGCGTGGGCGTCAGCCTCCAGAACCTGGATGCGCGCACCGCACAGCAGGCCGGCTTCACGGACAGCAGCGGCGCGCTCATCACCGACGTGGTGCCCGGCTCGCCGGCGGACCGCGCGCAGCTGGAGCCCGGCATGGTCGTCATCGAGGCCAACCGCAAGAAGGTGGAGAACGCGGACGCCCTGGCCCGCATCATCAAGGGCGCCGCGTCCGGGAGCACCTTGCTGTTGCGCGTGACGGCGCCGGGTGGGGCTCGCAACCTGCGCGCCCTGCGGGTGCCGTGAGTCCGGAGCGTGGGAGCGGCGGATGAGCGTCAACTACGTCGCGCTGGGAGACAGCACGGCCGTGGGCGTGGGGGCGGCGCGAGGAGGGGGCTATCCCGAGCGCCTCGCCTCCCGGCTGCGCGCTGTCGGCCTGCCCGTGGGCCTCACCAACCTGGGGCAGAGCGGCGCGCGCATCCGTGACGTCTTCACGGGGCAGGTGAAGCGCGCCGTGGCCGTGCAGCCCACGCTGGTGACGCTGGGCATCGGGACGAATGACCTCTGGCGCGGCACGCCTGTGGAGGACTTCCAGGACGATCTGGACCGCATCGCGCGAAGGTTGAAGCAGACCGGAGCGCCGCTGGTGGTGGTGAACCTCGCGGACCTGGCGCTGGCCCCGGTGGCGCGGCTGGTGCCCGCGGCGCTGTACGAAGGGCGCATCGAGCCCTTCAACGCCGCCATCGCGGAGGTGGCCCGGGTGCACGGCATGCACCACGTGGACCTCTTCACGGCAAGCAAGGACATGATTCCCAGGGGTCCGCACTTCTTCTCGGACGACGGCTTCCATCCGTCGGCCGATGGCTATGAGGAGTGGGCGGACCTGCTGCTGCCCACGGTGCAGACGCTCGTGAGCCGCTGAGCGCCTACGCTTTGGCCACGCCACCCGGAGGCTTGGGGGCGGCAGTCACGGCGGGAGGCTCGGCCGTGGGCGTGTGCGGGCCCCGCTCGCGGCCCGGGTGCAGCTCCATGCCACCTTCGTACAAGGTGGTGCGGTTCCGGCCGGTGCGCTTGCTGAAGTAGAGCGCCGCGTCCGCGCAGTCCACCAGCTCTTCCTGGGCGGAGGCATCGGAGGGGAAGTGCGACACGCCAATGGACACCGTGATGTGGTTGCCCGGCAGGCCCGGCTGGACCAGCGCCACGGATTCCGCCACGGCCCGGCGCAGCTTCTCCGCGACCTCCATGGCCTCCGTCTTGTTCGTCTGGGGCAGGAGGATGACGAACTCCTCGCCGCCGTAGCGCGCCAGCGTGTCCACCTTGCGCACGCGCAGCCGCAGCACGTCGCACACCCGGCGCAGCGTCTCGTCACCCACGCGGTGGCCGGCCAGGTCGTTGATGCGCTTGAAGTGGTCCACGTCCACCATGAGCAGCGCCAGCGGGGTGCCGAAGCGGTTCGCGCGTGCCAGCTCCAGCTCCATGCGCTGGAAGAGGTGGCGGCGGTTGGGCACGCCGGTGAGCGGGTCCGTCATGGTGAGCTTCACCGTCTCCGCGTGCAGCCGGGCGTTCTTCACCGCCGTGGCCACCACGTCCGCCACCGCGGTGAGCAGCTCGATTTCCTCCGCGGAGAAGCTGGCCACCTCGGGGCGCTGGAAGTTCATCACGCCCAGCAGCGTCTCCATGTGCACCATGGGCGCCGCCAGCAGCGCGCCGCTGTTCAGCCCGCCCTTCACCAGGTCCGGCCTGGCGAACACGCTGGAGCGGTCCGCCGTGTCCGGCAGGTACACCGACTTGCGCGTCTCCGCCGCGCGCCCGCAGGCGCCTTCGCCCAGCGCGAAGGTGAGGCCCTCCGCGCCGCGGCCCTCCGGCCAGGCGTGCTTGATCTCCAGCAGGCCCTCCGGGTTCATCAACATGATGGAGAACTCGGGGATGCGCAGGCGCTCCGTCACCAGCCGGGTGACGGCGTCCAGCAGCTCATCCAGCTCCAGCGTGGCGTTGAGCGAGCGCGCCACGTCGAAGAGCAACGACAGCTCCTTGAGGCGGTCCTCCAACTCGTCCTTGAGGGCCAGCTTCTCCTTCACCAGCTCCAGGTCGCGGTGGGTGTCGATCTCCTCCGCCTTCATGGAGGTGAGCCGCGCCAGCATCTGGTTGAAGGCCGCGCCCAGCTGCGCGAGCTCGTCGGTGCCTCGTGCCTCTGCGCGCACCAGCAGGTCACCCGCCTCCGCGCGCCGCATGGCCACGCTCAGCTTGCGCAGCGGGCGGGTGAGGACGAAGTGCAGCGCCAGCCCGGTGATGAGCGCCAGCAGCACCACGAACAGGCCCATGGAGCCGAGCGCCGCGCCGAACACGGACGACAGCTCCTGGTGCAGCGCCGGCTCCGCCATGCGCAGCTGCAGGATGCTGGCGCCCGGCACGTCGCCGGAGGTGTGGCAGCCGGCGCACTCCGGCCCGCCGAGGGGACGGATGACCTCCGTCATCTGCGCCACCGAGCGCGCCCGCTCGGGGCCAGGGGCCGTCAGCCGCGCGGCCTCCGGGTGCGTCGTGCCTTCTTCACCCGTGCGGCGGGACCAGAGGATGCGCCCGTCCGGCGTCAGCACCCGGACGTCCTCCACCGAGCGGAAGAGCCGGGTGTCGGAGCGCATCACCTCCGTCACCGCGCCATGGGCCGGAGCCCCGCGCGCCTGCGGAAGGGTGAAGGTGGAAGCGACGAACTCCGCCAGCGCCAGAGACTCCACCTGGGTGGCGTCCTGGACCGCGACCCGCGCCTCACGCCAGAAGTGGCCGACGCCCAGCAGTGCCACGAGCAGCCCGGGCAGGGCGATGCTCCACAGCAGCTTGCGACCAACGGTGTCGGGACCCAGGGGCATGCGGGTGCTCGCAGCTCTCGAGCGCGAAGTTTCGGACTGGTTTCACGGAGTTCGGACGGTCCGTGAATTGTCTGGTGGCTGACGCTACCTGTCAAACGAAGCGGCGAAATCATCCTACGATTGCGCTGACGTTGGATCACCTCTTGGTGCATCAATCAGGTGGATTCCTGGAGATTCCATGTCGACCGAGTTTCTCACCTCCGCGCTGTTGCCGGTGCCGCACGGCTTCACCACCCGCGCTGGCGGTTGTTCGGAGGGGCCCTACGCGTCACTCAACCTGGGTTTCTCCGTGGGCGACGAGCGCTCGCGCGTGGAGGAGAACCACCGCCGCCTGGCACAGGCCGCTGGCGCGCCGCTCGAAGCGCTGAGCCGCGTGTCGCAGGTGCACGGTGATCGCGTGGTGGAGGCCCGGAGCGGGGAGGGGGCCCAGGGGCTGCGCCCCACGGAGGGCGAGGCGGACGGACTGTGGACGCAGGCACCGGGAAGCTGGGTGGCGGTGGGCACGGCGGACTGCGTGCCGGTGCTGCTGGTGGACCCGGACGGGCGCTGCGTGGCGGCGGTGCACTCCGGCTGGCGGGGGACGGACGCGGACATCAGCGCGCGCGCCGTGGAGGTGCTGGTGGCGCGCGGTGCGCGGCCCGAGCGGCTGCTGGCGGCGGTGGGGCCGTCGATACAGGTCTGTTGCTACGAGGTGTCGGAGGAACTGGCGCAGCGCTTCAGCGCGCGCTTCGGGGATGAAGTGGTGCGGTGGGTGGAAGGCAAGCCACGGCTGGACCTGACCCTCGCGGTGCGTCAGACGTTGGTGGGGGCGGGACTCAAGCTGGCCCACGTCGATGTGCTACAGGCCTGTACGGCGTGTGAGCCCACGCGCTTCTTCTCCCACCGGCGGGACGCGGGGCGGACGGGGCGGCACCTCAATTACGTGGTACACCGCTTCTAGCCACCCGGTGTGGGGGCCGATTTCTTGACGCTCTCTGACGGGCCTTCCTATCCTCGGGGGGACCCCTCTGCTGAAAAAGGCCCGTGCCCGCGCGCTCCGTCATCTTCCGTCTGCTCGCCGCCGCGCCCCTGTGTGCGCTGGGCGCTTGCGCCACCACCGCTTCCTCGGATGCGGAGGTGAGTGCGCTGCGCTCCGAGCTGCGCACGCTGCGCGCGTCCCAGGAACGGCTGGTGGAGCGGGTGGCCCGGCTGGAGGCGCACGACGCCGTGTCGCGCGCGGGGGCTTCGAGTGAGCGCCCGCCCGCGCGTTCCATTCCGGTGAAGGTGGAGGCGTCCGCCCAGGAGTCGATGGGCGCCACGCCGGAGCTGGCGGTGGTGAAGCTCAAGCCGCGCCACGAGCCCGCGCCGAAGCTGCCCACCGCCGTGGCGGTGATGGAGCCGGACGACGAGCAGATGGAGATGTTCATCAGCCCCGCGCCAGACGAAGGGCCCGCCTCGTCGGCGAGCGCCGAGTCGGCCGCGACCATGGTGGCGTCGAACGAGGACGCGGGGGAGCAGCAGGACCCCGACGTGCTCGACGCGGAGTTCGACAAGGCCGTGAACATGCTGCGCACCGGGAACGTGGAGGGCGGGGTGGAGAAGCTGCGCCGCTTCGCCGATGAGAACCCGCGTCACCCGCGCGCCGACAACGCGCTCTATTTCAGCGGGTTGGGCCAGATTGGCCTCAACGAGTTCAAGGGGGCCGCGAAGACGTTCGAGCGGCTCATCGACAAGTATCCCGCCGGGGACGCCATGCTGGACGGCATGCTCCGGCTCGCCGAGTGCCGGATGCGGCTCAACCAGGCCGCGGATGCCAAGGTGCTCTACACCCGCGTCGTCACCCAGTTCCCGGGGACGGCGGCTGCTACCCAGGCGGAACAGCGGCTCGCCGCGATCCCCCAGTGATGCTTCTTTCGAAAGGACGTCCCGCGATGCGCTCCCGGATTCTCACCTCGCTGATGTTGAGCCTCGCCGTCGCGCCAACCGTGTACGCCCAGCAGGAGAACGAGGAAGAGCAGGACACGGGCGGTGAGATGGACGGCGCCGAGGTGATGGACGAGGCGCCCGATTCCGCGCGGCCGACCTCCGTGGCCATTCCGCCCGGCGCGCCCCGGGGCCGTGAGAGCGCCCCCGGTGAGGTCCACTCCGTGGAGTCGGGTGACACGCTGTGGGACTTGTCCCAGCGTTACCTGGGCAGCCCCTGGTACTGGCCCAAGGTCTGGTCCTACAACCCGGAGATCGCCAACCCGCACTGGATCTACCCCGGCAACCAGGTGCGCTTCTTCGCCGCGGGCGAGGAGGTCCCCACCCAGGTGACGGAGATGGTGGTGGACGAGGGCGACGTGACGGCCCCCATGGAGATGGCCTCCAACGACCAGGTCACCGTGACGGGCAAGATTGGCTTCGACGTGGCCAGCTCCGTCCCCGTGACGACGCAGGGTTTCGTCACCCAGCGAGAGCTGGACGAGGCCGGCCGCATCGAGGGTTCGCCCTCCAACGCGGTGATGCTCTCCTTCCCGGACAGCGTCTACGTGCGCTTCAAGCGGAAGGGTGACGTGAAGGTGGGGGACCGCTACGTCGTCTACCACACCACCCAGGCCGTGAAGCACCCGGTGAACGGGCGTCAGCTGGGCTTCCTCACCGACTTCGTGGGCACCCTGCGCGTGCAGCGCGTGGGCGACGGCATCGTCACCGCGCAGATCATGGACACCTGGGACGGCATCGAGCGTGGCGACCTGGTGGGCCCCGTGGGTGAGCGCCTCACCGAGCGCGTGGCGCCGAAGCCAAACGCGAAGCAGGTGGACGGCACCGTCATCACCGCGCTGGTGCCGTACCTCACGGTGCTGGGTGAGAACCACAGCATCGTCGTGGACAAGGGCAGCGCGGACGGCGTGGAGCTGGGCAACACCTTCAACATCCTCCGCAAGGGCGACCCGTCCCGCCACGTGCTGGGCCACGACGTGCGCAAGCCGTCCAAGGAGGAGCAGTCCTTCCCCTGGCGGAGCATCGGCGCGTGCATGGTGACCGAGGTCAAGGAGCGCACCTCCAACTGCCTCATGACCCGCTCCCTGGAGGAACTGGTCCCCGGCGACCGCGCCCACATGTCCGCGGGCTCGTCGCCCTCGGCCAGCCGCTGAGCGGCGCGGCAGGAAAAGTGCAACGGGCCCCTCGGATGGAGGGGCTGAGTGCTTGACCGGTGGCGGTCCGGTGTCTATGTGTCGCGCCCCTCCCAGCGGCCCCACCTTCTATATAGGTGGGTATCGAGCGGGGGACGGGTATGGCGGACGCTGAGACGGACAGCCTCACGGCGGAGCAGCAGGCATGCCTCGCACTCTGGGCCGTTCCCGGCCTGGGGCCGAGGACGCTGGTCGCCCTGCGTGCGTTCGCGGACGGAAGCCTCGCGCCGCTCGCCGCGACTCCGGTGCGAGACTGGGTGTCCCAGGCGCCGGTTTCCTCACAGGTTCGTCGCAAGCTCGCCTCCGTGGAGCGCCTGGCGCCGGTGGCGTGGCGGGTGTGGGACGCCTGCCGGACGTCGGGCATGAAGGTGGCGTTCCAGGGGCAGGCGGCCTATCCAGAGCGGCTGGCGGAGGTGGTGGATGCGCCGCCGGTGCTCTTCTACCGGGGCGTGCCGGGGCTGCCGCGGCGCCGGCTGGCCATGGTAGGCAGCCGTCATCCGGATCAGGGCTTCCTGCCGTTCGCGCGGCGCTTCGCCCGGCAGGTGGCGGAGTCGGGCGTGGGGGTGGTGTCAGGGGCGGCGGCGGGGGTGGACCGGGCCTGTCACTGGGGCGCGCTGGAGGCGGGGGGAGAGACGTGGGCCTTCCTGGGGTCCGCCCTGGATGCACTCGACACGGCGCAAGCCCGCCTGCTTCCTCATTTCCTGGACCGAGGGGGCGTGTTCTTCAGCGAGCTGCCTCCCGGCGTCCGGGCAAGCACCACGACGTTTCCCCGGCGCAACCGGCTCATCTCCGGGGCATCCGACGCAGTCTTGGTGCTGAGGGCGGGGAAGGATTCGGGGAGCCTGTACACGGCGGAGGCGGGGCGGGCGCAGGGGCGGCCGGTGTTCGCGATGCCCGGTGACGTACGCCAGGAGGAGGCGGCCGGCTGCAACGCATTGCTGCGGGACGGGGAGGCGGCGGTGTGCCTGGGCCCGGATGATGTGTGGAGGGTGCTGAAAGTCGACCCTCTGGCGGCGGTTCCTCCTGGGACGATGGGCTCCTGGGAGGACCTCTCCGTGGAAGCGAAGGGGGCCTTCGCGATGTTGGACCGGGTTCCCCGGAGCTTCGACGAGGTGCTGGTCGGCAGCACCTTCTCACCGGCGGCGCTCGCCAGCGCGCTGGTGGAGCTGGAATTGACGGGGCTGGTCATCCAGCACCCCGGAAGGCTGTACGAAAGAATCTAGGTAGGAGAGTCATGGCCACGCGGACGAAGAAGAAGGTGGAAGAGACTGAGGCGGCCGAGGTGAAGGCGCCCGCCAAGAAGGCCGCCGCCAAGAAGAAGCCTGCGGCCAAGAAGAAGACCGCCGCCAAGAAGAAGACGGCGGCCCGCCGCCGCACCAAGAAGGGCGACGAGGACGAACTCCCCACCGTGGAAGCAGACGCGGAGGAGGAGGTCACGCCCCGTGGCAAGGGCCCGCACTACCTGGTCGTCGTGGAGTCTCCCGCCAAGGCGAAGACCATCAAGAAGTACCTGGGCTCCGGCTACACGGTGAAGGCCTCCGTGGGCCACGTGAAGGACCTGCCCAAGAGCAAGATGGGCGTCGACGTGGAGCACGACTTCCGGCCCGAGTACACGGTCATCAAGGGCAAGGAGAAGGTCCTCAACGAGCTCAAGAAGATGGCGAAGTCGGCCGACCGCGTCTTCCTGGCCACGGACCCCGACCGCGAGGGCGAGGCGATTGCCTGGCACATCAAGGAGGAGCTGGCGCATCCCGACGCGCTCCGGGTGACCTTCAACGAAATCACCAAGAAGGCCATCCAGGAAGCCATCGCCCAGCCGCGCCAGCTCAACCAGGACAACTACGACTCGCAGCAGACGCGCCGCATCCTCGACCGGCTGGTGGGGTATCAAATCTCCCCGCTGCTCTGGAAGAAGGTGCGCCGAGGCCTGTCCGCCGGCCGCGTGCAGTCCGTGGCGGTGCGCCTCATCGTGGAGCGCGAGGACGAAATCAAGGCCTTCGTCCCCGAGGAGTATTGGACGCTGGACGCGCTGCTGGAGGGACCCGCGGGCCCGCCGCCGTTCAAGGCCAAGCTGTCCAAGCTGGACGGCAAGAAGGTGGAGCTGAAGGAGCGCGTCTTCACGGAGAGCCTGGTCGCCGAGCTCCAGACGGCCAGCTTCGTGGTGGCGAAGGTGGACCGCCGCGAGCGCCGCCGCAACGCGCCCGCGCCGTTCATCACCTCCAAGCTCCAGCAGGAGGCGGCGAACCGGCTGTCCTTCACCGCGAAGAAGACGATGACGCTGGCGCAGCGCCTCTACGAAGGTGTGCCGCTGGGTGACGAGGGCCAGACGGCGCTCATCACATACATGCGTACGGACTCCACCCGTCTGTCCGACGACGCGGTGACGCAGGTGCGCGAGTTCATCGGCGGCAAGTACGGCAAGGACTTCCTGCCCGACGAGCCCATGGTGTACCGCAGCAAGAAGAGCGCCCAGGACGCGCACGAGGCCATCCGGCCCACGTCGCTGGAGTACCCGCCGGAGCGGGTGAAGTCCTTCTTCGAGGCCATGGGCGAGGAGGACATGTACCGCCTCTACGAGCTCATCTGGAACCGCTTCGTCGCGTGTCAGATGAAGCCCGCCGTCTATGACCAGACCAGCGCGGACATCGCCGCGGGCCGGGCCACCTTCCGCGCCTCCGGCAGCACGCTGAAGTTCGCCGGCTACCTGGCGGTGTACGGCGCTGGCCTGACGCCGGAGGAAGAGGCGGAGAAGGAGAAGGCCAAGGCCGCAGGTGACGAGAACGCCGAGGGCGCCGACGCCGTGGGCGACCTGCCGGTGCTCAACGACGGTGACGCGCTGAACCTCCAGAAGCTGCTCCACGAGCAGCACTTCACCCAGCCGCCCCCGCGCTTCAGCGAGGCCACGCTGGTGAAGGAGCTGGAAGAGCGCGGCATCGGCCGTCCGTCCACCTACGCGGCCATTCTCTCCACCATCCAGGACAAGAAGTACGTGGAGAAGCTGGAGGGGCGCTTCCGGCCCACGGACCTGGGGAACATGACCAACGAGATGCTGGTCAAGCACTTCCCCCACGAACTGGACGTCACCTTCACGGCGACCATGGAGGAGAAGCTCGACCAGATCTCCGAGGGCGGCGCCAACTGGAAGTCCGTGCTGCACGACTTCTACGGGCCCTTCAAGGAGACGCTCGAGAAGGCCGAAGCGGAGATGCGCGACGTCAAGCGGGAGGAGATCAAGACGGACATCCCCTGCGAGAAGTGCGGCAACCTCTTCGTCATCAAGTTCGGGAAGATGGGGCACTTCCTCGCGTGCTCGAACTACCCGGACTGCAAGAACACGAAGGACTTCAAGCGCGACGCCGAGGGCAAGATCGTCATGGTGGAGGAGGAGACCACCGACGAGATTTGCGAGAAGTGCGGCAAGCCCATGGTCATCAAGCGGGGTCGCTTCGGGCGCTTCCTGGCCTGTTCGGGCTACCCGGACTGCAAGACGTCCAAGCCCATCTCCATCGGCGTGTCGTGTCCGGAGTGCAAGGAGGGCTACCTGACGGAGCGCCGCAGTGGCCGCGGGAAGATCTTCTTCGGCTGCAACCGCTACCCGGACTGCAAGTTCGCCGCCTGGGACCGGCCGCTGGCCGAGCCGTGCCCCACCTGCGCGTCGCCCTATCTGCTCCAGAAGTTCTCCAAGCGGGACGGCCCGTACGTGGCGTGCCCCAACAAGGAGTGCGACTACCGGCGCGAAATCACCGAGCAGCCCGGGGGCCCGGGTGGGTCACCCGAAGCCTCCTCGGCTGCTTGAAAGCCCAGTAGTTACATGGGCATGGCCCGTCCTCGGCTTGACAGCCTTGGCGGGCCCGCCCTAGAAGTCCAGGCTGCTCCCTCCCCGGGAACGTCGAACGGGTGCCCGCCTCTGGATGGGCGCGCCCCGGGGGGCGGGCGTCGAAAGGACTCTGGGCGCAATGATTCCCTCGGTAAGCGAGCTGCTGCTGGACGTGACCCTCGCGGCCACGGAAGGGGGCAAGCTGGGCGTCACGGACTCCGTCATCAAGTTCTTCAAGGATGGCGGACCGTTCATGTTCGTGAACCTGTTCTGGCTGGCGTGCTCGCTGGCGGTCGCGCTGGAGCGCATCGTCACCCTGGTGTTCCGCTACAACCTCAACGCGCCGCCTTTCATGGAGCAGATCGCCAAGCTGGTGCGCAGCGGCAACCTGGACCGCGCCGTGAAGGTGTGCGCCATGGCGCCCAACGCGCCGCTGGCCAAGGTGGTCCGCGCGGGCCTGGTGAACGCCAACCGCGGTGAGATTGAGGTCTCCAAGGCGGTGGAAGAGGCCATCGTCGAGCACAGCCCGAACGTGTCCAAGCGCATCCCCTGGCTGTGGTCGCTGGCGAACATCGCCACGCTGGTGGGGTTGGTGGGCACCATCTTCGGCCTCATCGGCACCTTCCAGGCGCTGGGCAACGTGCCGGCGGAGCAGAAGCAGGTGCTGCTGTCGGACGGCATCTCCAAGGCGATGAACAACACCGCCTTCGCGCTCTCCATCGCCGTCATCTGCATCATCTTCCACCTGTTCCTCACGTCGTACGCGAAGAGCATGGTGGAGGGGCTGGAGCTCAACGCGCTCAAGCTGGAGAACCTCCTGTCGCGCCGCGGTTCCGTGGACCCGGCCACCACGGAGCTCGAGGCGCGCGCGTCGTAGAGCGCAAGGGCACGCGGCCATGGCGTTCCACTACTCCCGGCGCAAGCTGAAGGTTCGTGAGGAAGAAGAGGCGGGCGAGCTGAACATCGTCCCGTACCTCGACATCCTCATGAACCTCATCATCTTCATGCTGCTGTCCATCACCGGCCTGGCGACGTTCGGCATCATCAACGTCAACGCCCCCGCCTACGGTGCGCCGACGACGGGCATGGCCCAGGAGAACCCGGACGATGCGCCGAAGCTGACGCTGTCCGTGCTCATCTCCAAGAAGGGGCACTTCGTCAGCAGCGAGAACGCCATCCTCGGGGAGGCGGGTACGCCCACCATCCCCGTGAAGGCGGACGGCGCGCACGACTTCTCCGCGCTCAACGCGAAGATGGTGGAGATCAAGTCCGCCTTCCCCAAGGAGACGAAGGTCATCGTGGGCGCGGACCCGGACGTCCCCTACGAGACGCTGACGCAGACGCTGGACGCCATCCGTGAGACGCAGGGCCGCGAGCGCCGGCTGCTGTTCCCGGACGTCACCCTGGGAGCCATCTGAGCCATGGCCGACCCGACGACATCCGCCCTGGAGACGCCCGACGCGGAAGCCGTGGCGCGGCTGAGCTACCGCCGGGCCCTGGCGCGCAAGAAGCGCAAGGAGCGCGAGGCGGCGGGGGAGATCAAGGAGCTGAACATCACCGCGATGATGGACATGATGACCATCCTCCTGGTGTTCCTGCTCAAGTCCTTCGCCTCGTCGTCCGCGGCGGTGACGGCGTCCGAGGACGTGCGCCCGCCCGTGTCCTCCACGCGCGCCACGCCCAAGGACACCGTGGCCGTCACCATCACGCCCAGGAATGTGCTGGTGGGTGAGCGGGAGGTCCTGCGGCTGCAGAACGGTCAGTTCCCGGCCGACAAGGTCCAGGGGCGGCTGGTGCTGCCGCTGGATGCGCAGCTGAAGAAGGAAGTGGAGAAGCTGAAGTACATCGCCGCGCGCAACCCGTCGGCGCCCTTCAGTGGGGAGCTGTCCGTCATCGCGGACAAGAAGATTCCCTACGACATGCTCCTCACCGTGCTCTACACGGCGGGGCAGAACGAGCTGGAGAACTACCGCTTCGTGGTGCTCCAGAAAGAGGGCGAGTAGCACGCTCCCGGGGCGGCACCGGGAGCGCGCGCTCGCATCGCCTCAGAGAGACGGGCTGGCCATGGGGCCGCCGCGCGTCTCGAGTTCGTGGATGCTGGCGTCCTCCTCGCAGCGGATGGCGAAGGGCAGGGCCTCCAGGCGTTCGATGGGAATCTCGAAGCCGCAGTCCACGCACTCGCCGAACACGCCCATCTCCATGCGGCGCAGCGCCGCGTCGATGAGCATGATTTCGCGCCGCTGCGATTCCATCAGACTGGAAAGGGTGTAGTCGGCCAGCTCGGACTGGGCGTTCTCTTCGTATTCGGGGTCCCGCTCCTGGTTCTTCAGGGCGGTGAGCTCGCGGTGCGCACCCTCGTTGGCGCTGAGAATCTCCCGGCGGCGGCGCTGCAGGAGTTCGCGGATCCGGATCAGGTCCTGATTTCGGCGGGTCGCCATGGCTTCGGTACTCCCAGTGTTCGAGTTCATTGGCGCTCGCCCGGTTGCTGGCCGCCCCCGAGCGGCGAACGCGAGAAACGTAGGGGTTCAACCCAGGTAGGGAAACCGCGCCTTCCAGCCGGAGACGGAGGCGGCCTGCTGGGCAGCCGGCCAGGTGCGAATCCATTGCGAAAGCGTGGGGTTGCACACGGCTGAATCGACACTGGGCCAGGGCGTGTCAGTCCTGCTAACAGTTGCTGGACGGCCCAGCGGCGCGGGCCTGGAGGAAGCGGATGGCGGATCAGAAGCAGCGGGTGACGGTGATTGGCGGCGGCCTGGCGGGGACGGAGTGTGCCTACCAGCTCGCCCGCCGCGGGGTGCCGGTGGTGCTGCGGGAGATGAAGCCCCAGAAGCGCTCGCCCGCGCACAAGTCGGACACGCTGGCGGAGCTGGTGTGCAGCAACTCGCTGCGCTCGGACAACCCGGAGAGCGCCATTGGCCTGCTACACGCGGAGCTGCGCGCGCTGGGCTCGCTGGTGCTGGGCGCGGCGGACGCGAACCGGGTGCCCGCGGGTGACGCGCTGGCGGTGGAGCGTGAGCGCTTCTCCGCCACGATTACGGAGTCCCTGCTGCGCCAGCCCGGCGTGGAGATGGTGGCCGGCGAGGTGGAGCACCTGCCCGAGGACGGCCCGGTGGTGATTGCCACGGGACCGCTCACGTCGGACGCGCTCACGCGGGAGCTGGAGCGCCACGTGGGCGCCAAGCTCTACTTCTATGACTCCATCGCGCCCATCCTGTCGGCGGACTCCATCGACATGAACGTGGCGTTCCGCCAGAGCCGCTACGGCAAGGGCGGCGGGGACGACTACCTCAACCTGCCGATGACGAAGGACGAGTACTACCGCTTCATCGCCGAGGTGAAGGCGGGTCAGAAGGTGGTGCCCCACGCTTTCGAGGAACCCAAGTACTTCGAAGGGTGTCTGCCCATTGAAGTGATGGCCGAGCGTGGCGACGACACCCTGGCCTACGGGCCCATGAAGCCGGTGGGCCTGAGGGACCCGCGCACGGGCCAGGATCCCCACGCGGTGGTTCAGCTGCGCATGGAGGACGTGGGCGGCACGTCCTGGAACATGGTGGGCTTCCAGACGCGGCTGACCTGGGGTGAACAGAAGCGCATCTTCAGCAACTTCATCCCCGGACTTCAGCAAGCGGAGTTCCTCCGGATGGGGCAGATCCACCGGAACACCTTCATCGACTCGCCCCGGCTGCTGGCGAAGGACTTGTCGCTGAAGACGGAGCCCCGGCTCTACTTCGCCGGGCAGATCTCCGGCGTGGAGGGCTACGTGGAGAGCGCGGCATGTGGATACCTGGTGGCGTTGGCGCTGCACGCCCGGCTGACGGGGACGGAGTTCGTTCCGCCGCCGGCCACCACGGCGATGGGCGCGCTGCTGCGGCACGTGACGGGCGAGGCGCATCCGCCGGACTACCCGCACCAGCCCACCAACATCATCTTCGGCATCTTTCCGCCGCTGACCGGGCGGATGAAGAAGGCGGAGAAGCGCGCGGCGTATTCGGCGCGAGCGAAGCAGGACCTGGCGGCATGGCTGCCGCATGCGGGCGTCCCGGCGGCGGGCGCCCCCGAGCACGTGGATCAGAGGAGCGCATGATGCGGATGCGGCAGGGGCGGCTGTGGACCGCGGGCCTGATGGCCTCGCTGGTGATGGCGGGCACGGGCTGCAAGCAGGGGGAGAATGGCGGCTCGGAGGCCCCGGGCGTGCGGCGAACCAAGGCCGCCGCGACGGCGGAGAAGTCGCCACCGCCCGGTGCCCCTGGCGCGGGGCAGGGCACGCTGCTGGCCTCGGGGCGCGTGACGGACCTGCGGGTGACGCCGGACGGCCGCTTCGCCACGTACATCGTCAACGGGCAGAAGCCCCGGATGGATGGCATCCCGCCGCAGATGGTGCTGGGCGAGCTGTACGTGGTTCCGGTGGAGGGCGGCGAACCGCGCAAGCTGGGCGAGGGCGTGACGAACGTCCCGGGCGGCCAGCTGGTGGCGCCAGGCTCGAAGCACGTCCTCTTCCTCTCCGGCTACAGCCCGGCGACGCAGTCGGGCTCGCTGACCGTGGCGTCGTTGGATGACGCGAAGGCGGCGCCTGTCATGCTGGGCACGGCGGTCAGCTACATGCTGCCCAGCCCGGATGGGACGAAGCTGGCCTACGTGGACGGCGGCAAGCTGAAGCTGGGGGCGCTGCCGTCGGGGCCCTTCACGGACGTGGCGGCGGAGGTCAGCACGGCCCAGTTCACGCCGGACGGCAAGACGCTGCTCTTCAAGCGCCGGCTGTCCGCGGCGGGGGGCCTTGCGGCCATCTCCGTGGAGAAGCCAGACGCGCCGCCCGTCAAGGTGGGGGACCAGGTGGGGGACTACGAAGTCTCCCCGGATGGTCAGCGCGTGGCCTTCCAGGTGCGCAGCGAGTCGGTGCGGGGGCTGTATGACTTGTACCTGGCGGAGCTGCCGGAGCTGAAGGCGAAGCGGCTGGCGGTGGCCTCGGGGGTGTTTGCCTTTTCGCCCGACGGCAAGTGGCTGGCGCGCACGGAGAATGGCAAGCCGAACGTGCCCGGGGACTTGCACCTGGGCCCGGCGACGGGGGGCGCGGGGCGCAAGCTGGGCGTGCAGGTGGAGAAGCTGGTCTTCTCGCCGGACTCGCAGGCGGTGGGCTTCCTGGAGAAGTATGACTCGACGGCGAACGCGGGGCTGATGTCGGTGGCCGCGCTGCCGGACGGCACGACGAAGCAGGTGGGCGGCCGCGTGCCCAACTTCGTCTGGGGCTCGGACGGGCGCTATGTGGCGTTCCTCTCGCGCATCCTCAAGCCCGCGTACTCGGTGGACCTGATGCTGTACACCCTGGGTGAGGAGCGGGCGGCGAAGGTGCAGCAGGGCGTCTTCGGCTATGGCTTCACGCCGGGCAACGGGCAGGTGGTGTTCCGCTCCAACTGCATCCGCAACGGGCGCTCGTGTGACTTCATGGCCATGGACCTGCCCCGGCAGGCGGACCCCCGCACGTGGCTGCAGGGCATCTTCAGCTACAAGCTGTCCGAGGACGGCCAGCGGGTGCTCGTCACCTATGCCCGCATGGACTCGGACACCTATGACGTGGCGGTGTACGACGTGAAGACGCAGGCGCGGAAGACGCTGGACCAGGGCGTCCAGGTGCCGGTGTCCTTCGGGGGCAAGAATGACTCGCTTGCCGTGTACGCCATTACGCAGGGGCCCAAGGCCGGCATCTACAGCGTCCCCGCGACGCCGTAGCTTTTGACTGTTGAGGATCGTGCGATTCGCCGGGCGGTGTGCTTACTTCCGCCGCCTGAATGGCTTCGCTCATCTATCGCCGCTACGGCGGCTCGCTCCAGGTCGACATCCCCTCCTTCGATGTGCTGGTGGAGGCCATCCGCATCCCTGAAACGCAGTGGATTGCCACGGCGTGCCCGTTGGAGGGCCTGAGCTGTGATCCTCGCCTGCTGACGTTGATGGACGCGGACGGCAATGGCCGCATCCGCGTGGCGGAGGTGCGCACGGCGGTGGACTGGGCCGCCAAACAGCTCAAGGACCGGCGCGGCGCGGACGCCTCCAGTGACGTGCTGGAGCTGGACGCGCTCAGCGAGGAGGCGAAGCCCCTGCGCGGCGCGGCGGAGATGATTCTCCGGACGCTGAAGGCGACGGACGCCGGGCGCATCTCCCTGGCGCAGGTTCGCGAGAGCGAGAAGGCCCTGCGAGAGGCCGGGCAGAACGGCGATGGCATCGTCGCGCCCGAGCACCTGCCCGAGCACCTGCGGCCCCTGGCCCAGGAGCTGATGGCCAGCTTTCCCGCGCTGACGAACCGGGCGGGCAAGGTGGGCGTGGACGCGACGCTGGTGGCACGCTTCCGCGAGGAGCGCGCGAAGCTGAGGGAGCACCGGGAGAAGCAGGGCGCGGCGTTCGTCTGGGGCGACGTCAGCCTGGACACGGCGAAGCGCGTGCGCGACGTGGCGCCGCTGCTGGATGCGTACTTCGTGCAGTGCCGGTTGGTGGCCGCGCAGCCCGAAGCGGCGGCGAGCCTGCGCCTGCGCGCGGAGCGGGTGGAGGGGGCGCTGGGTGACGTGGCGGCGCTGGGGAAGGCGGCGGGCGACCTGCCCATCGCGCCGCCGGATGCGTCGGGTGTGCTGGAGTGGGCCCGTCTCCTGCGCGGGCCCGCGTACGAGGTGCTGGATGCGTTCCGGACGGACGTCGCCACGCCGATGACGGGGGATTCGCAGCGACTGTCGGACTCGGCGTGGCGGGAGTTGGCGGCGAAGGCGGACGGCGTGCTGGCGTGGCAGGCACAGCTCGAGGCGAACCCGGTGCGCAAGCTGATGGACACGCTGCCGTCGGTTTCGGACGCGGACCTTGGTGCCCTGGACGCCGCGAGCGCGGCGGACCTCGCGCTCAAGCCCACGCTGGATGCAGTCAACGAGTTGGAGCGGTTGGTGCTCTACCAGCGCTGGCTGCTGCTGTTCGCGAACAACTTCATCAGCATGCCCAGCCTCTACATGCCCAAGCGGTTGGCGCTGGTGGAGAAGGGGACGCTCATCCTGGGCGGGCGCAAGTACACGCTGTCGGTGCTGGTGACGAACCGGGCCGCGCACTCCGCGCTCACCGCGCTGGGGACCACCTGCATCCTCTACGTCCAGGTGGCGCCGAAGGACGGGACGCCCGGGTATGAAGTGGCGGTGCCGGTGACGAGCGGCCGGAGCACGGAGCTCGCGGTGGGCAAGCGGGGCGTCTTCTACGACGTGGACGGCGTGGAGAGCGACGCCATCGTGACGCAGGTGGTGCGTCAGCCCGTGTCGCTGTGGGAGGCGATGACCATGCCCTTCGCGCGCATTGGTGACTTCATCACCAGTAAGGTGGAGGGCCTGGCCTCGGCGGGGGAGAAGACGTTCGATTCGACGCTGGAGCAGGGCTACACGAACGCGACGAACGCGCCGCTGGTGGCGCCTCCTCCGGCGGCGGGCGCGGCTCCCGCTGCCGCCGCGGCGCCCGCGGGAGGCGGGTTGGCGGGCATCGTGGCGGCGGGCGGCCTGGCGGCGGCGGCGCTGGGGTCGTCCTTCGCGTTCATCATGACGCAGGTGAAGTCGCTGACGCTGGTGGACCTCATCTCCGCGGCGACGCTGATTGCCATTGTCGTCATGGCCCCGGCGGGGCTCCTGGGCTGGCTGAAGCTGCGCCGGCGCAACCTGGCGCTGCTGTTGGAAGGCTCGGGCTGGGCGCTGAATGACCGTCTGATGCTGACGCCGGAGCTGTCCTCGCTGGTGACGCGCCGTCCGAAGCTGCCCTCGAACGCCCGGGTGGACCGCATGGACATGGTGCGCTCGGCGCTGGCTCGGCAGCAGCAGGACGACGAGGCGGAGGGCACGTCCGGGTGGACGAAGCTGGCCATCACGCTGGCGGTGATTTTCGTCCTGCTCTGGCAGATCCGGATTCCGCTGCTGACCTGGTTCTGCCACGCGGGCTGGTTGTCTCAGGACACTTGCCTGGCGGTGTTGCCGTCCCAGGCGGAACCGGCTCCGGCGGCGGCAGCGGCGCCTGCCGCGGCTCCAGCCAAGGCACCGTAGGCTCACCGCGAATCTTGCCAGGATTTCTCCGGCCCGTAGGCTCGTCCCCGATGACGAGCCTGTCGCCGCTGCTGGAGAAGTTCCGCGCCCACCTGGAGGACGAGAAGGGCTCGTCCCCGCACACGGTGCGCAACTACCTCATCGACCTGGTGGACTTCGAGCGCTACCTGGTGGAGCGAATGAAGTTGTCGCTCCTGTCGGGGACGCACGCGGCGATTCGTGGCTACCTGGGCACGTTGAGCACGGACCACGCCCCGGCGAGCCGGGCGCGGCGGTTGGCGAGCATCAAGTCGTTCTACAAGTACCTCGTTCGGCAGAAGCTGTTGCCCGCGAGCCCCGCGAAGCTGGTGAAGAGTCCGAAGCTGCCGAAGACGCTGCCCAAGGTGCTGCCGGTGGAGGAGGTCTTCGCCATCCTGGACATGCCCGACCTGAAGACGGTGCTCGGGCTGCGGGACAGGGCGATTCTCGAGCTGCTCTATGGCGGCGGCCTGCGTATCAGTGAGTTGTGCGGGTTGGACATGCTGGACATCGACCGGAGCGGGCGAATCGTCCGGGTGATGGGCAAGGGGAGCAAGGAGCGGCTCGTGCCCGTGAATGCGCAGTCCATCCGGGCGCTGGAGGCGTACCTCGCGAGGCGGGGAGAGCTGCTGGCCACGATTCGGAAGGACCAGGCGCCGGATGCGATGTTCCTCAACTTCCGGGGTGGACGCCTGACGCCGAGGAGCATCGCGCGGCACCTGGATACATACGTGCTGAAGTGCGCGCTGACGCGGAAGGTGAGCCCGCACGCCATGCGTCACTCCTTCGCCACGCACCTGCTGGGCGGCGGCGCGGACATCCGCAGCATCCAGGAGTTGCTGGGCCATTCGAGCCTGTCCACCACGCAGCGGTATACCCAGGTGACGTGGGAGCAGCTCCAGCAGGTCTACGACTCCGCGCATCCGCGGGCGTGAGTGCTCGTCGACCAGGCGACGCCGCGTGATGGGGACCGTCATTGCTATCGCGAACGGGCTGGCTTGGTTCCTCCTGCCCTGGGTTTGTTGACGGACGGGTACACCGCGTTTCTGTTCCTCGGGACGGCACGCATGCAGCAGATGGCTTCGGGCGTTCCCGTGGTCTCACTGATTTTTTACGCCCGGTTCTGCTCCATTCGTTCGGCGTTGTCCCTGTCCTGTTTTGCCCCGGTACTCGCGGCGTTCTGTCTCGTCCATCTGGGCGTGCAGTGGGGCTTGCCGGTGCTATTTGGCGCGCCAGCGGTCGTGGCGTCGAACCTGGGGCGTGGGCTGGGCGTAGGGGTAGCGAATCCCTATGTGGGGTGTCATAGCTGCTCGATGTGACCCCTCCTGCGCTCATCACCCTTGGCGTCCTCGCCGTCTCCCTGGTGCTCTTCGTGAGCGACCGGGTACGGCTGGACATCGTGGCGTTGCTCGCGCTGCTGTCGCTCCTCCTCTTCGACATCGTTCCTGTGGAGGATGCGCTCGCGGGTTTCAGCAACCCGGTGGTCATCATGCTCGTGGGGCTCTTCGTGATTGGCGGCGCCATCACGGAGACAGGGCTGGCGGGGTGGCTGGGACAGCGGCTGGGGCACCTCGCGGGGGAAGGGGAGGGGCGCACCATCGCCGTGGTGATGCTGGCCACCGCCGCGCTGTCTGCCTTCATGAGCTCCACGGGGACCGTGGCCATCCTGATGCCGGTGGTGGGGACGCTCGCCCTCCGGCGCGGAATCGCGCCCGCTCGCATCTACCTGCCCTTCGCGTTCGCCGCCCACCTGGGCAGCATGCTGACGCTTATCAGCACCCCGCCGAACCTCATCGTGAGTGGGGCGCTTCGGGATGCAGGCCATGAGCCGTTCCGCTTCTTCACCTTCTTCCCCATCGGTGTGGTGATGCTCGCCGCGGGCATGCTGTTCCTCATCTTCGTCGGCAAATACCTGCTGCCCTCGGCGGCGCAGGGGCAGGTCGCGGCGCAGGCCGTGCTGTCGCCCGAGGACTTCGCCACTGAGTACGGCCTGGGAACGATGCTTCATTCCCTCCGCGTTCCTCGTGGTTCGAAGCTCATGGGCCGGACGCTCGGCGAAGCCAACCTGCGCTCCGCGCACGCAGTGAACGTGGTGGGCATCTCATTGGCGGGCGCTGCGCATCCGGTGGTTCCGCACCGTCCCTTCGGAGCGAACGAAGTCCTGGTCGTCCAGGGCCATGAGGATGCAGTCGTCGCGACGGTGGAGCACTGGGGGTTGGAGCGGCTCCCGTCCTTGCAATCGCTGTCGCTGCCTCCCGAGGAGTCGCTCGCGGAGGTGGTGATTCCCCGCCGCTCGGCGCTGGTGGGCCGGACGCTCCGTCAGGCGCGCTTTCGCGACCAGTTCCGGGCCACGGTGCTCGCGATTCGCCGGGGCACGGACGCGGTGGTGGATGCCTCGTCTCCCGCACTCAAGGACTTCACGCTGCGGCGCGGCGACACCCTGCTCGTGAAGGGCCGCAAGAAGCACCTGCGCAACCTGTCCGAGGCCCGAAGGGACCTCGTTCTCCTCGCCGAACCCGACCCGCGCACCGACCGCCTCGCGGACCCGCGGCGGGCGGCGCTCACCGTCGTCATCACCCTGGCGATGTTGACGGTGATGGCCCTGGGCCTGCTGCCCAACGTGGTTGCTGTGCTGCTCGCGGCGGTGGCCATGGTGCTCACGGGTTGCGTGCGCTCCTCGGAAGTCTACCGCACGGTCAACTGGGAGAGCGTCGTGCTCATCGCCGGAATGTTCCCGCTGGCCACCGCGCTGGAGCGGACCGGCGTGACGCAACTGGCGGTGGCGGGCCTGGAGCGGCTCTTCACCGGCGCCAGCCCTCACGCCGTATTGGCGGTGCTCGCCATCGTGACGTCCACACTGGGCTTGTTCATCTCCAACACGGCCACCGCCGTCCTCGTGGCCCCGGTGGCCCTCCGCATCGCGGAGTCCATGGACCTCCGGCCCGAGCCGCTGTTGATGGCGGTGGCGATCACCGCGTCGGCGGCGTTCGCCACGCCCATCGCGTCGCCCGTGAACACGCTGGTCATGAGCCCTGGGGGCTACCGGTTCGCCGACTATGCCCGGGTGGGCATCCCGCTCCAGGTGCTCATCGTCGCGCTGGCGGTGCTGGTAGTGCCGTGGGTGCTTCCTTTTTGAAGTCTGAGAGCAGACAGCCAGTCACTGTTCCTTGGAAACACCGCGCCCGGCTTGTTAAACCCCGGGTCCTATGTTCCACGGCACCACCATTCTTTGCGTGCGGCGCGACGGGAAGGTCGCCATCGCCAGCGACGGCCAGGTCTCCCTCGAAAAGACCGTGATGAAGAACACGGCGAAGAAGGTCCGCCGGCTGGGCGAAGGCCAGGTGCTCGCCGGCTTCGCTGGCAGCACCGCGGACGCCTTCACGCTCTTCGAGCGCTTCGAGGCCAAGCTCAAGGAGCACCAGAAGAACATGGCCCGCGCCTGCGTGGAGCTGGGCAAGGACTGGCGCACCGACCGCTTCCTCCGCCGGCTGGAAGCGCTCCTCATCGTCGCCGACAAGGAGAAGACGTTCATCCTCTCCGGCGCGGGTGACGTGATTGAACCCGACTACGGCATCGCCGCCGTGGGCAGTGGTGGCCCCTACGCGTTCGCCGCCGCGCGCGCCCTCATGGCGCACACGCAGATGTCTGCTCGCGACGTGGTGCACCAGTCGCTCACCATCGCGGGTGAAATCGACATCTACACCAACGCCAACATCTCCATCGAAGAGCTCTAGGAGACACACCCCGTGGCCGAATCGCGCAAGTTGTCCGCCTTCACGCCTCGCGAGGTCGTCAGCGAGCTGGACCGCTACATCGTCGGGCAGAACGCCGCCAAGCGCGCCGTCGCCATTGCCCTGCGCAACCGGTGGCGCCGCCAGCAGGTCAACGACGACCTGCGGGACGAAATCCACCCGAAGAACATCATCATGATTGGCCCCACTGGCGTGGGGAAGACGGAGATTGCCCGCCGCCTGGCGAAGCTCGCCCAGGCGCCCTTCGTCAAGGTGGAGGCCTCCAAGTTCACCGAGGTCGGCTACGTCGGCCGTGACGTCGAGTCGATGATTCGCGACCTCGTCGAGGCCGCCATCGCGCTGGTCCGCGAGGAGGAGACCGAGAAGGTCGGCCCCCGCGCCGAGGAACTGGCCGAGGACCGCTTGATCGAGCTGATGCAGGGCGGCGGCGTGAAGTCGTCGTCCGCGACGCCGCCGTTCGGCTTCGCCCCACCGCCACCTCAACCGGCCCAGCGTGTCAGCGACACCGCGCGCGAGAAGTTCCGCGCCCAGCTCCGCGCCGGCACCCTGGATGACGTGGAGGTGGAGGTGGAGACCGCGGAGTCGTCGCCCACCTTCATGCGGGGCTTCTCCGGCCAGGGCATGGAGGAGATTGGCGTCAACCTCCAGGACCTCTTCAAGAACATGCCGGGCATGAACAAGACGCGCCGTCGTCGCGTGCGCGTGCCCGAGGCGCTTCAGCTCCTGCGCAAGGAAGAGGCCGCCAAGCTGGTGGACCCCGACCGCGTCCAGCGCGAGGCCGTGGTCCGCGCCGAGATGAACGGCATCATCTTCATCGACGAAATCGACAAGATTGCCAGCCGCGAGGGCGGCAAGGGTGGGGGAGGGCCGGACGTGTCCCGGGAGGGCGTCCAGCGGGACATTCTCCCCATCGTCGAGGGCTCCACCGTCAATACCAAGTATGGCGTCGTGAAGACGGACCACATGCTCTTCATCGCCGCTGGCGCCTTCCACGTCTCCAAGCCCAGCGACCTCATCCCGGAATTGCAGGGCCGCTTCCCCATCCGCGTGGAGCTGGAGCCCCTGACGGGCGAGGACCTGGTCCGAATCCTCCGTGAGCCGAAGAATTCACTCTTGCGACAGTACACGGCCCTGCTCAGCACCGAAGGTGTGCGTCTGTCCTTCACCGACGACGCGGTGACGGAGCTGGCGCGCATCGCCCAGCAGGCCAACGAGCGCACGGCGAACATCGGCGCTCGGCGGTTGCACACCATCCTGGAGCGACTGCTGGACGAGGTGTCCTTCTCCGCCAGTGAGATGGGCCCCCGGGATTTCCAGGTGGACGCCGCCTACGTGCGCGAGCGCCTGGCCGCCATCGTCCAGGACGAGGACCTGTCGCGCTACATCCTGTAGCGCGCTATATGCGGAGGGGCACCGTACCGCACGAAGGATGACTGCCTTGTCGCAATCCGAGCCGTCCCCCTCCGCATCGTCCGACTCCTCCACCGACGCCCTGGTCCAGAAGGCGAAGCGCCACCTGCTGCAGAACTACAAGCAGCCGCCCTTCGTCCTGGTTCGGGGCCAGGGAACTCGAGTCTGGGACACGGATGGCCGCGAGTACCTGGACCTGATTGGTGGCATCGCCACGTGCGCGCTGGGACACTGCCACCCGGACGTCGTGGCCGCCGCGAAGGCGCAGCTGGACTCACTGTGGCACGTCTCCAACGCGTTCTATTCGCAGCCCCAGATTGACCTGGCCGCGCAGCTCACCGAGTGGTCCGGCCTGTCGCGCGCGTTCTTCTGCAACTCGGGCGCGGAGGCGAACGAGGCGCTGCTCAAGCTGACGCGCAAGGTGATGAAGGACCGCGGCACGCCGGAGCGCTTCGAGGTCATCTCCTTCGACAGCAGTTTCCACGGCCGCACCCTGGCCACCGTCACCGCCACGGGCCAGACGAAGTACCAGAAGGGCTTCGAGCCGCTGCCCGCCGGCTTCACCCACGTGCCCTACGGCGACCTCGAAGCGGTGCGCAAGGCCGTGGGCCCGGCGACCGCCGCCATCCTCGTGGAGCCCATCCAGGGGGAGGGCGGGGTGCGAGTGGCGCCCCTGGGTTTCCTCGCCGGTCTGCGCGCGCTGTGTGACGAGCACGGGCTGCTGCTGCTGGTGGACGAAGTGCAGACGGGCATGGGCCGCACCGGCAAGCCATTCGGCTTCATGCACGAGGGCATCGTCCCGGACGGCATCAGCGTGGCGAAGGCGCTGGGCAACGGCCTGCCCATTGGCGCCATGCTCTGCAAGGACGAGTTGGGCGCCAGCCTCACGCCGGGCACGCACGGCTCCACCTTCGGTGGCAACCCGGTGGCCGCGGCCGCCGCCAACGCCGTGGTGCGCATCCTCCGCCGTCCCGGCTTCCTGGACGAGGTCCAGGAGAAGGGCGCCTACCTCCTCGCCCGGGCGCGTGAGCTCCAGGGCCGGCTGCCCGCGGGCCGCATCCAGGCCGTGCGCGGCCAGGGGCTGCTGCTGGGCGTGGAGCTGGATCGCGAGGTGGCGCCCGTCATCGCCCAGCTGCGTGGGGAGGGGCTGCTGGTGAATGCCGCCGGCGACCGCACGCTGCGCTTCGCGCCGCCCTTCATCGTCACCGTGCGCGAGCTGGACGAAGGCCTGTCCATCCTCGAGCGCGTGCTCGCCGCCAACTGACCGGCGCGGCCGCGTTCCACCGCATGGGGGAAGGGTTCACGGGCGTTTGACGCCCTGCGTCCGGAACCCTAGTCTGGAAACTCCGGAAGTCTTTCCTCGGACCGCCACTGTGAGTGCGCCAAACACGATCATCGGGCTGGGGGCCCTGACGGATCACATTGCCACGGTGCCCCAACTGGATGCAGCGCGTCTCCAGCTCACCGCGGAAGAGGGCTCGGTGCTCCAGCTCGTGGGGCGCGTGGAGCGCATCGACCAGGTGCTGGCGCGCTCCAAGCTGGGCGAGCCGCGCACCATCGCCGTGCTGCTGGCGCTGCGAGCCAAGGGCGCCATCGTCCCCGCCCGGGTGGTGCCCCGGGGCGCGCCCGCGCCCGTGGTGGACGCGGCCATGGCCGAGCAGGTGGACCTGGAGCCGGAGCGGAAGAAGGAGATCATCGAGCTGGAGCGCTCGCTCGACGCGATGGACCACTTCGCCGTGCTGGGGCTGAAGCCCGGGGCTCCGGCGTCGGAGGTAAAGCAGGCGTACTACAACGCCTCGCGCCGCTTCCATCCGGACCGCTACTTCGGAAAGAACCTGGGCAGCTTCCGCGCCCGCATGGAGCGCATCTTCCGGCGCCTCACGGACGCGCACAACGTGCTCATGCAGCCCGACAAGCGCGAGGCCTACCTGCGCGCGAATCCGGCACTGGCTCAGGCCGAACGCGCCGCCGCGCCGCCGCCCCCCTCCGCGCCGCCTCCGTCCGCGCCTGCGCAGCAACTGCTGACGCCAGAGCCGCCGCCGGTGCATCAGGTTTCATCGCTACCCCCGGCGCCCCGTCCGCCCGTGGCGTCCAGCGGGCCTTCATCCATTCCTCCGCCGTCGCGTCCGCTGGCGCCACCGCCGGATGATGGCGCGTCCGAGGCGCGCCGGGCGGAGCGGCAGGCCCGGTTGGCCCGGCATCCCTACCTGGCCCGCACGGGCCGGCTGGCCGAGTTGATTGCCCGGGGCAAGGCCGCCATCGCCAGTGGCGACTGGGAGCGGGCCTATCACGACTTCCATCAGGTCCAGACGATGGACCCGAAGAACCGCGAAGTCGCGCTTCTCCTGGTCAAGGCGCGCCGGGGGCATGACTCGCAGCGGGCGACCATCGAAGTCGCTCGAGGGCGGGAGATGGAACAGCACGGTGACACGCATGGCGCCATGTCGGCCTACCGGCTCGCTTGCTCCCTGGACGACCAGAACGCCGAGGCCGCCTGGCGCTGCGCCCGCCTGGGGCACCTGCTGGGGCAGGATGCCGCCGAAAGCCGAGGGCTGGCGCAGCGCGCCGTGGATCTGGACCCCGGCAAAGTCGAGCACCAACTGATGCTGGGAAAGGTGCTGTTGGACACCGGATCGAAGAAACTCGCGAAGCGGGCCTTCGAGGATGCGGCGAAGCTGGCCCCGGACAACGCGGAAGCGAAGGCCGCGCTCAAGAAGCTGCGCTGGACGTTCTAGGAGTAAGTACGGTTCCCCATGGCTGAGCCCGAACCCCTCATTGGCATCGACCTGGGAACGACGAACAGCATCGTCGCCACCGTCCAGGACGGCCAGCCCGTCGTCATCAAGAACCGCACGGGCCAGGGGCTCACGCCCTCCGTCGTGGCCATGGCGAAGAACGGCAAGCGGCTGGTGGGCAGCATCGCCAAGCGGCAGGCCATCACCAATCCGCAGGAGACGGTGTACGCGGCCAAGCGGCTCATCGGCCGGAAGTTCTCCTCGCACGAGGTGCAGGACTCGCTGCGCGCGCTGCCCTACGAGGTGGTGGCCGGGCAGCACGACGACTTGCGCATCTGCATGGGCGGCAAGGACCTGTCCGTCCCCGAAATCAGCGCCATGATTCTCCAGGAGCTGAAGGCGGACGCGGAGGCGCACTTCGGCCGGCCCGTCTCCAAGGCCGTCATCACGGTGCCGGCCTACTTCAACGACGCCCAGCGCCAGGCCACCAAGGACGCGGGCCGCATCGCCGGGTTGGACGTGCTGCGCATCATCAACGAGCCCACGGCGGCGGCGCTGGCCTACGGCTTCGGCCGCACGGTGAACGGGCGCGTGGCAGTGCTGGACCTGGGGGGCGGCACCTTCGACGTGTCCGTGCTGGATATCTCCCAGGGCGTCTTCGACGTGGTGGGCACCGGCGGTGACACCTACCTGGGCGGCGAGGACTGGGACAACCGCATCATCGAGTGGCTCGTCTTCGGCTTCGCGAAGGAGCACGGCATCGACCTGCGCAAGGACCGCATGGCGTTGCAGCGGCTCAAGGACGCGGCGGAGAAGGCCAAGGTGGAGCTGTCCAGCGTGCGCGAGGCGGGGCTCAACCTGCCCTTCATCTGCACGCCGCCCGGCGGTGGTGCGGCGCTGCACCTGCAGGCCACGCTGAGCCGCGACAAGCTGGATGACCTGACGTCCGACCTGGCGGAGCGGGTGGTGGGACTCACCACCGAGGTGCTCGGCGAGGCGGGCGTGCGCGCCTCCGAGCTCAAGGAAGTCATCCTCGTGGGCGGCATGTCGCGCATGCCGAAAATCGTGGAGGCCGTGCGCGGCTACTTCCGCCGCGAGCCCTGCAAGGGCGTCCATCCGGACGAGGTGGTGGCGCTGGGCGCCGCGATTCAGGCCCACGCGCTGGTGCAGCCAGAGCACGAGCTGCTCTTGCTGGACGTGACGCCGCAGAGCCTGGGCGTGGCCATCGCCGGGGGCTCCGTGCGCCGGCTCATCCCGAAGAACACCACGGTGCCCACGTCGGCCACGGAGGTCTTCGCCACGTCGAAGGACCTCCAGCGCGTCGTGAAGATCATGGTGCTCCAGGGCGAGCACGACCTGGCGCACCAGAACGAGCTGCTGGGCGAGTTCGTCCTCACCGGCCTGCGGGAGGCGCCGCGGGGCCAGGTGGAGATCGACGTCACGTTCGACATCAACGCGGAGGGCATCGTCTCCGTGCACGCGAAGGACCGGGAGACGGGGCTTCGCCAGTCCATCACCGTCACCGCGTCCAGCGGCCTCACGGAGGAGGAGCTCCAGCGCATCATGGACGAGCAGCGCGGCTACCTCATCGCCGCGCGGGCGTCCGAGGAGCTGAAGACGCGGCGCGTGGAGCTGGACTCGCTGGCGCGCGACGTGGTGGACGCGCTGACGCGGGCGCGGCTGCTGCCGGGTGGGGGCGGTCTGGCGCCAGATGTGATGCCTCGCGCGGAGCAGGTGCTGGAGCACGCGCGCGCGGTCCGCGCGGGTGAGGACGTGGCGGCGCTGGGCCGCGCGTGTGAACTGCTCACGGGATGCCTGGCGCAGCTCAAGGGGCCGGCGCCCAGCGGCACGGGGCGGTAGATGAGCCGCCAGCGCGCGAACCAGCTCATCGAAGCAGGACTGTGGCTGCGCCTCAGTGGCGACACCCAGGGGGCGCAGCGTCTCTTCGAGCGCGCGCTGGAGCTGGATCCGACCAACACCCGCGCCCGGGAGTACCTGGCGGCCGCCACGGGCGCGCCTTCGCGGGGCACGGCGACGCCGTTCGAGCGGCCTCCGGAGTTGGAGCCTTCGCTGGGGCGGCTGGCGCCCACCGACGCGGACCTGCCCGTCTCACCGGCGCTGGAAGGCGACTGGGGCGCATGGGCGGAAGGGCAGGGCGGCCCCGCGGAGGCCGGTGGCAGGTCGCCCCCGGTGCCCGTCGTCCTTCCGGAGGCGCTGGACGGCGGCACGCCGGCGGACGTGCTGGAGCTGCTGGCGCGCGACGTGGTCATCGAGTTCGACGAGCCCGTCATCCAGCCGAAGGGGGACACCGACGAGTACGGCATCCCCGAGGGCCACACCCAGGAGTTCGGCCTCCCCGCGGCGGAGAGCGAGCTGGACCTGCTTCTTCGCGGGGCCGAGGACCTGCTGGAGCTGGATGACCACTCCGGCGCGGTGGACCTGCTCTTCAAGGCGAAGGAGCTGGCGCCGTCGGACATCCGCGTGGAGTCGCTGCGCGCGCGCAGTGAGCGGATGCTGATGGCCCGGCTGGAGTCCAAGCTGGGCGACCTGGGCCGGGTGCCCGCGGTGCGCCTGCAGCCGGACGACATCATCTGGCTCAACCTGGACCACCGCGCCGGCTTCGTGCTGGCGCAGATTGATGGCTCGGTGAGCTACGAGGACCTCTTCTCGCTGTCGGGGATGACGCGGCTGGATACCGCGCGCATCCTCGTCCAGCTCATTGATGAAGGCGTCATCTCCGCGGGCTGACGGCTAGCCGCGGATGATGGCCGTCCACGTGCCCTTCACCACCAGGGTGCCGTGCTGGTTGCGCGACTCGCTGGTGACGATGACGAAGCCCATGCGGGCGCGCTCGTAGAGGTCCGCGATGCGGCCGGTGGTCGTCATCACGTCGCCGGGGCGCATGACGTCCAGGAACTCCAGGTCCTGTTCGCCATGCACCAGCATCTGCATGTTGATGTTCAGCGCGGGGTCCGCGATGGCGGCGCTGAAGGGGCGGATGGCGAAGACGACGGCGAAGCTGGGGAAGGCGATGAGGCCCCCGTGAGGCCCCGCCTTGGCGGCCTGCTCGTCGTAGAGGAGCGGGCTGACGTGCGCGGGGGGCTCGCCCGGCGTTCCGGCGCCCGGCTTCGCGCCGCCGACGGCGAGCGTGAACTCGCGCATCTTCTCCTCGCCCAGGGTGTAGCGGTACGGGCCGTACTCACGGCCGATGAATTGCTTGTCGAGGGCCATGGTCGTTACCTGATGAAGGCTTCGACGACGGCGCCCTTGAGGACGTCCTCGCCGCGCTGGTTGGTGGCGGAGACTTCCGCCGTGAGCCGCCCGTCCTGGACGGCGGTGACCCGGCCCTGGAAGGTAATCGTGTCCTCGGGCCGCACCGGGCGCGAGAAGCGCGCCTTCACGCGGCGGACCCGGCCCGGGTCCTCCACGAAACCGGCAATGGCTTCCACGACCCAGCCGAGGGTGCACAGCCCCTGGAGGATGTTGCCGTTGAGTCCGGCGGCGGAGCCCGCCTCCGGGTCGATGTGGATGGGGTTGTAATCCCCCGAAGCGCCCGCGTAGTAAATCGGCCGGTACCGGTCGCACTCGCGGACGTGCGTGAACGTGTCGCCTGGCTGGTAGGTGCGTGGCATGGGAACCGTGGATTTACCACGGCTGGCCGCCGCGCGTGTTCAGGGACGTTCCACGTCGGGTGCTGCGCCCTGATCCAACGGGTCGTCCTCGTCCGAGCCCTCGCGGCGCTTGCGGTACTGGTCCCGCACGTAGGCCACGAGCTGATCCAGATACGACGACAGGGGAGGGCACCGCACGCCGGTGCCGTCCAGCAGCTCCAGCGTGTTGTGGCAGTTGTAGATGGCCAGGTGGTTGACGTAGCTGATGGCGGCGCGCTGTGGGCGGGCCAGCTTCTCCAGCAGCGGAAGCCGCAGCATGACGTCCGCCGCCCGCGCGGAGAGGTTGAAGCGCGGCAGCTTCTTGTTCGACTTCTCCGCGATGAGCTCGTACACGCGGCGCGCGCTCATCGGGTTGGGGTCCACCAGGTGGAAGGTGTTGCCCTGGGCGCGCGGGTCCTTCGACAGGCGCCACACCGCCTCCACCACGTAGTCCACCGGCACCACGTTCAGCGGCGCCACGCCGTTGCCCGGCAGGGGCAGGGGCACCACCAGCGGCGAGGTGACCAGGAGGATGCCCAGGTAGTAGGGCCCCTCGAAGCGGTCGATCTCCCCCGTGCGGGAGTCGCCCACCACGCTGGAGGGCCGGAAGACGGTGATGGGCAGGGTGGCGCCCGCGCGCTGCACCAGCCGCTCCGCCTGGAACTTCGTCTCCTCGTAGGCGTTGCGGAAGCCCTGGCCCCGGTCCAGCTCGTCCTCGGCGATGACGCCCAGGCGGTCGCCGGACACGTAGCAGGTGGAGAAGTAGTTGAAGCGCGTGAGCTTCCCGCAGTCCCGGGCCAGCTCCAGCATGTTGCGGGTGCCGTCCACGTTCACCCGCCAGGCCGTCTCCTTGGCCACGCCCAGCTGGGCCACCGCCGCCAGGTGGAAGATGTCCGTCACCCGCTCGCACAGGCGCTGGTACTCCTCGCCCGACAGGCCCAGGTGCATGTCCACCACGTCGCCGGTGAGCAGCTCCACCTTGGCGCCCTTCACGCGGGCGGCGTGCTGCTGCGCTTCCTTGAACGACTTGGGCTGCACCAGCGCGTAGATGTGCCCCTTCGGGTCCTCGCGGGCGATGTGCTCCACCAGCCGCTTGCCGATGAACCCCGGGTAGCCGGTGAGGAAGTACGTTCCGGCCGTGGCCTTCTTGCGCGTCTCGCTCATGCGGCGCGCAGCATACCCGGCGCTCAGCCGCGCGCGAGCATGGCGCGCCACATCGCTTCAACCTGGGCGCGGGTGGAGGCCAGGTCCCCACTGTTGTCGATGACCCAGGTGGCATGGGCGCGCTTGTCGTCCAGGGGGAGCTGGGCGGCCAGCCGGGCGTCGGCGGCGTCGGAGTCCAGCCCGTCGCGCGACATCAGCCGGGCTTTCTGTAGCGCGCGGGGCACCCACACCACCGCCACGGCCTCCATCCAGGCGTGCATGCCACTTTCGATGAGCAGGGGCACGTCATAGATGACGCGCGCCACGCCCCGTTCCTCCAGCGCCTGGAGCTTGTCCATGAAGGCCTGACGCACCAGCGGGTGGGTGATGTCGTTGAGCGCGGCGCGCTCTGCGGGGTCCCCGAAGACGCGTGCGCCCAGCTTCACCCTGTCCAGCCGGCCGTCCGAGCCCACCACGCCGGGGAAGCGCGCCGCCACCGCGGCCAGCCCGGGCGTGCCCGGTTCCACCACCTCGCGGGCAATCACGTCCGCGTCCAGCACCTCCGCGCCCAGCTCCCGCAGGACGCGCGTCACGGTGCTCTTACCGGAGGCGATGCCTCCCGTCAGTCCGAAGACGTGCACGGGCGTGGCCTTACTTCGCGGCCTTCTGCGTGGTGAACGTCAACGACTGAACCGTCTTGCCGTCCTCGTTGAAGAAGATGGCCAGGCCCAGGCGGGGGTAGAGAAAGTAGGTGCGGAAGTCGTCCGTCAGCTTGCGCAGGTAGCAGGGCGTGGCGGGCGCGGCGCCGGAGGGGCAGGAGGGACCGTAGCTGTTCTCCACCGTCTCCTTGTCGATGATGGGCCCGGGGAACACGTCGATGCGCTCCACCAGCTGCGTGTCCGGATCCACCTTGAACTGGGCCTGGGTGGTGCCCTTGATGGCCTCCTTGGCCAGGTAGGCGATGATCTCCTTGCCGTCCTGTTTGACGGTGCGCGAGGGCTCACCGAACTTCTTGATGATTTCGTCGCGCTTCGACACGCCCGGCTCGATGCCCTGCCAGGGCTTGGCGGCGGCGGGGACGGCGAAGGTGAGGACGGCGAGGACGGTCAGGATGCGCATACGGCTCCTCCCTGCTGGAACGGGCGGGCAAGGCTCTAGCAATCCCCTATGCCCGACGGAAGTTTCTGCCGGTCATTCAACCACGAGACGCCTTGCCCCGTCCGGGGGGCTCTGCTACTCCGGCTCCATGCGCGTTCCTGGCATCAGGATCCTCTCCCTTCTCGTGCTGGCCGCCGCTGGGGCGGCCGGGGGCGCCGACTTCGTAGGCCCGGACAGCTGCAAGGGCTGCCACCCCGAGGCCTACGACGCCTGGATGCAGTCGAAGCACGCCCGGGCGGAGAGTTCGCTCACCGAGCAGCAGAAGAAGGACGGGCGCTGCCTGTCCTGCCACTCGCCGGAGCAGGTCACCCAGGCGACGGTGAATGTCACCTGTGAGACGTGCCACGGCGGTGGGCAGTACTACTCGCCCGAGTACGTGATGAAGGACTCGGAGCTGGCGCGCCTGGTGGGCCTGGTGGACCCCTCTGAGAAGCAGTGCCGCTCCTGCCACGACGCTTCCTCGCCCTCCCTCCGGCCGTTCGACTTCAAGGAGTCGCTCAAGGCCATCGACCACTGGTCCGCCGAGCGCGCCCGCCGCGCCGCGGATCCGTCGGCCAAGAAATGATGTCGTGATCAAGGTCCTCGACGCACGCTTCGTCACCACCGCCGTGGAGCCCAAGGGCTACCCGACGGACCACGTTGCGGAGGTGGCCTTCGTCGGCCGCTCCAACGTGGGCAAGTCTTCCATGATCAACGCGCTCACCGGCCGCAAGAAGCTGGTGCGCGTGTCCAACACGCCGGGGCGCACCCGGACACTGAACTTCTTCGACGTGGACCTGGAGCGCGGCGGCGTCCGCCACCAGCTCCGCCTGGCCGACCTGCCGGGCTACGGCTTCGCCAAGGCCAGCAAGGCGGACAAGGCCCAGTGGGAGAAGATGATCACCACCTACCTGGAGAAGCGGCACCGCCTGGAGGCCGTGGTCAGCATCGTGGACGTGGAGGTGGGCCCCACGCCGGACGACCTCGCCACGCTCGACTATCTCCAGGCGCACAACCGCCGGGTGCTGGTGGTGGCCACCAAGGTGGACCGGCTCACCAAGGCCAAGCGCAAGCCTCGGCTGGTGGAGCTCTCCAAGCTGATGGACCTGCCGCTGGAGGTCATCCTCCCATTCTCCTCCACGGAGAAGCTGGGCGTGGACGAGGTCTGGGGCGCGCTGCTCGACACCTTCGGCAAGTCCACCCGCGTCTGAGGGCCGCCGGCATCATCCGGTAGCCGCCGCTCCCGGTGGGGTTCTGCTCCCGGGCCGGGGGGCGCTGTGGTAGGGACCGCGCCGTGTCCGAAAACGGCAAGGGAAATGGAAGCGACACGCAGCTGGCTCCCCGGGAGCTGCGTCAGCGGTTGATGAGGCTGTCCCCGCGTCAGCGGGTGGACGCCCTCCTGGATGTCGCGGAGGCCCGCGCGCTGGTGCGCTCGATGCCCGCCGAGGACCTCTACGTCACCATCCAGGAACTGGGGCTCGCGGATTCGACGGAGCTGGTGCAGCTCGCCTCGCCCGGCCAGTTCCGCGCCTTCGTGGACCTGGCCGGCTGGCGGCGGGACGCGCTGGACTCGCACGCCGTCCTCACCTGGCTGCGCGCCGCGCGGGGCGGGGTGGAGGACACGGGGGAGTTCCTGCGCAAGCTGCACGCGCTGGACCTGGAAGTGTTCGAAATCCTCCTGCGCGAGTTCATCGAGGTGCACGACCTGGAGGAGAACCCGGACGTCAACCCGCCGGGCGTGACGATGGAGACCCCGGAGGGGCGTTACCTCGTCGAAATCAAGGTGGAGGGCGTGGAGATGTCCGCCGTCCGCTCGCTCCTCAACGACCTCATCGCGGAGAACCCCTTCGAGGCCGTGCGCCTGTTGGAGGCCGTGCGCTGGGAGATTCCCAGTGAGTTGGAGGAGACGGCGTACCAGTTCCGCCGCGGCCGGCTCCAGGACATGGGCTTCCCGTCGCTGGAGGAGGCGGTGTCCCTGTTCAGCCGCGTGGACGTGGCGCCCGCGCCCGTGTCCGCCGCCCGTCCGGGGTTGGCTCCCACCACGGGCCATGTGGACTACCTGGAGGCGGCCTTCCGCGGTCTGACGATGGTGGAGGCGGTGAACGCGGAGGATGAGCTGCGCGAGGTGGCCAGCGCCGCGCTGGTGGCGGACCTGGCGGACCCGGGGGATTTGGACGCCATCCGCCGCGCGAGCGAGACGGTGCGCGACTACCTGTCCCTGGCGCTCGAGCACCTGACGGGCGCGGACCCGGAGCGCGCCACGGACGTGCTGCGTGACACGCCCCTGCGGCGCATCTTCCAGACGGGCTTCTCGCTCACGCTCCAGCTCAAGTTCCGCGCGGACCGGCTGGCCAAGGCGCCGGGCGCCCTGGTCGAGGGTGTGCTGATGGTGCTTCCGGAGGAGGCGGCGGCCATCTCCGCGCTGCGCCAGAAGCGGCCCCGGCGGGCGCTGCGCGTGGAAGGCGCGGAGCCGGTGTCGTTCCGCTCCCGGCGCGAGCTGGCCGCCACCGAGGCGCTGCTGGGCCGCGCGGAGGCCCAGGTGCAGGTGTTCCGGGGTGTGCTGGGCGGCACCGAGGACTCGGCGCGTGAGGCCCTGGCTCGCTTCGGCGTGCCCCTGGAGACGCTGGGCCTGGAGCGCCTCCTTGCCGCGGTGGTGGCCATGGCGGTGCTGGAGGAGCGCGCGGACGCGCGTCCGGTGCCGCTGGGACGGGTGGTGGAGTTGGGGCAGCGCCTCTTCGAAGGTGCCCCGGAGGCGCCGCGCCTGCGCGCCTCCGCGGCCGAGCGCGCCCAGAAGGGCCTGGAGCCGGTGGTGGCGCCAGAGGCACATGCGGAGCTGCGCCGTCTGGTGACGCTGACCCTGTCGCGGCTGTTGGAGGAACTGGGCACGCCCTGGCTCCAGGACGGGCGGCTGGAGCCGATGGCCTCGGCGGTTCTTCCGATGGAGAGCAGCCCCATCCCGTAGGAATTTCAGTCCGGGGCGGCCCGCACGTCCGGCGTGGCCGTCCCGTTCTAGAAGATTCAGGGCTTTGCCCAACGGGGCCCCTGGCATGTCCTCTGCTTTCGCCCAGGCACGCGTATTGGTGCGCGACGCAACTGCCGGGAGGTGGAGTGAATGGTGCTGGGAGAGCAGGGGCAGCGCCGTGACGTGTGGGCCTTCTATGCGCTGACCGCTTTCGCGGCGGTCATATACGCGGTGCCGGGGGAGTGGATCCCGGCGCTCGCACCGCTGCGCCTCGCGTTGGTGACGTCGGGGCTGGCGGCGGGACTCATGGTGATACGCCGGCTGGGGCGGGCGGAGCCGCTGTATGTGGACGGCTCGCGCGGTCTGGCGCTGATCGCCTTCTCCACGCTGGCGGTGGCGTCCGTCGGCTGGTCCGTGAATCCGGAGGTGACGACCACCACGGGCGTCGAGCTGCTGAAACTGACGGCCATCTACATCACCTTCGTCAACGTCATCACCACCGGCCGCCGGCTGGCGGTGGTGTGCGGGGCCCTGGTGCTGGCGTCGGTGGTGACGTCCATTGGGGCCATCAACTGGTATCTGGTGGGTGAGGACCTGGTGGAAGGCTTCCGCGCGCGCTGGGTGGGCGTCTACGCGGACCCGAACCACATGGCCATGAACCTGGCGCTGGTGGTGCCGCTGGCGGTGGCCTTCGTGGCGCGCAAGGGCAGCGGCTGGTTGTGGCGCCTGGCGTGTCTGACGGCGGCCATCCTGGCGGTGGCGGCCATCGTCGTCTCGCACTCGCGCGGCGGCTTCATCGGCCTTTCCGCGGCCATGGCGCTGTGGGCCATCCGCGAGAAGCGCCGCATCCAGGCCATTGTCGTGGGCTCGCTCTTCGTGATGGGCCTGCTCGTCTTCGCGCCGCAGAGCTTCTGGCAGCGCAACGAGACGGTGGCTGAGTTCCATGAGGACGCGTCCGCCATGGGCCGCGTCTACGCGTGGCAGGTGGCCAGCCGCATCAGCCTGGACAAGCCGCTGCTGGGCGTGGGCGCGGGCAGCTTCCGCTATGCGTGGCCCATGTACGCGCCCCCCGAGGCGCGCCGGGCGTACGTGGCCCACAACATCTTCCTGGACGTCATTGGCGAGCTGGGCTGGGTGGGCTTGCTGTTCTTCATGGTGTTCGCGGGTGGTGCCGCGGGCGGCGCCTTCGAGGCGTCGCGGGACAAGGAAGTGGGGTGGCTGGCGCGAGCCTTGTCCGCGTCAGTGGTGGGCTACCTCGTGTGTGACTTGTTCTCCGGCTACATCCTGTCCGCGCACTGCTACGTGCTCTTCGGCCTGGCGGCGGCGGCGCACCGGGTGGCGCGCGCGTCCGAGGCGGCGGACATGCAACGGGTTCCGGCTCCGAGCGAGCCGGTGGTGGCGACGTGGGAGGGGTCCGGACATGCGGCGTGAGGAGGCGCGGATGGGGCAGGAGCCCCTCCGCCTGGTTCAGTTCACCCGGTCTTTCCACATTGGAGGGACCGAGGTGCAGGTGCTGGAGCTGCTGCGGGGACTGCCGGCCAGCTACCGGTTGCAGGTGTCCGTGCTGGATGATTCGGGGCCGCTGATTGGCGCGGTGTGGAAGCTGGGTCACGCGCCCGCGGCCTTCCCGCTCAAGGGCTCCGTGGTGCAGCCGAACACGGCGTATCAGGTGTACCGCATGGCGCGCTGGCTCAAGGCGAACCGCGTGGAGCTGGTGCACGTGCATGACTTCTACTCCACGATGGTGGCCGTGCCGGCGGCGAAGCTCGCGGGCTCGAAGGTCATCGTGGGCCGGTTGGACCTGGCGCACTGGCAGGGGCGGGCGCGGCGCGCGGTGCAGTCTCAGCTGTGCCGCATTTCGGACCATGTGATTGGCAACGCGGAGGCCATCCGCTACCAGCTCATCACCGAGGAGGGCCTGCCGGCCTCTCGTGTGTCCGTCATCCACAACGGCTTGGACTTGCCGCGCTTCGAGTCCCGCAGGCGCGAAGGGCTGCGCGGCCCGCTCCCCGACACGGGGGACGCGCCGGTGGTGGTCCACGTGGCCAACATGAATCATCCGGTGAAGCGGCAGGAGGACCTGCTGCTCGCGGTGGCCCAGCTGCGCCATGCCGGCATCACGCTGCACGCCTTCCTGGTGGGAGATGGTCCGCGCCGGCCGGGCCTGGAGAAGCTGGCCGGTGAGCTGGGCGTGTCCGATACCGTGCACTTCCTGCGGCACCGCACGGACGTGCCCGCCATCTACGCCCGGGCGACCTTCGGCGTCCTCTGCTCCACCGCGGAAGGCATGTCCAACGCGGTGATGGAGGGCATGGCTGCGGGGCTGCCCATGGTGGTGACGCGCGTGGGTGGAAACACCGACCTGGTTCGCGATGGCGAACGCGGCCTCGTGGTGGACCCCGAGCGTCCCGCTCAGCTGGCCCAGGCCTTCCGTCAGCTTCTCGCGAATCCCGAGAAGGCGAGAAGCATGGGGCATGCGGCGCGGGACTTCGTGGCGCGCGAGCTCTCCCTGGAGAAGATGGTCCGGCGCCATGACGCGCTGTACCAGCGGATTGCCCGGGGCGCGGACGCCTGAGGCATGTCAGAGCGGTGTGGATACTGCGTCTCCACCGGGCGCAATGAGGGCGGGGCTGGGGCGTAGGGAAGGGTGCATCCCACACCTTCCGGAGCCCGCACATGGTCCTGCCCTTGCTGCTCATCCTCGCCGCCGCGCCGTCCACCCAGACGTGGACGTTCAATACGGATGGTACGCCTGAAGTTCACATCGGCAATGTTGATGGCGCGGTGCGCGTAGATGCGGTAGACGGGAATGACGTGGTAATCACGGTTGTTTGGGAAGGCGCGGAGAATTCCCGGAACGAAGTGGACGTGGAAGTCGTCCAAGAAAAGGGCGTCATCCGGGCGCGGGTTTGTTGCGGTCCGTGTGAACAAGAAACGCGGTCCTGCCGTCGGAGCGGGCCCGCGGTGAGGTTCACGGCGAAGGTGCCACGGCGGGCGCGTTTGGATTTGGCGACGGTGGGCGGTCCGGTGACGGTGGCGGGCGTGACGGGGCGGCAGACGCTGGCGACGGTCAACGGCCGTGTGGAGGTGAACGGTTCAGAGGAGCGGTTGGATGTCAGCACGGTGAACGGCACCGTGGCATTGGCACCGCGGAAGGTCGTGACTACTTCTGTGTCCTCGGTGGGTGGGGATGTCCGGCTGAAGCTGCCGGCCCGGGCGGATGTGAGATTGGAATTCAATACTGTCGGTGGTCGTTTCAACGACAGTCCCGCGAGGTTGGGCGGCCGCGAGCAGACGTATGGCTCGGGCACCCATGCGGTGGATGTCAGCACGGTCGGCGGCTCGCTCACCGTGCAGCAATAGCTTTCGAGGCCCGTCAAGCACTGGGCCCGGGGCGCTCGCCGGTGAAACTCCAAGGCGCCGGCGAGCGCTCATTTTTTGTCCGCGGATTGGTGCGATGCGTCAGTTTGGGGCGCCGGGCTTCCGGTGCTCGGCGCCGATGACGTCGCGGACCTGCTTGTAGCCGTCGTGGGCGAGCAGGGTGGCCAGGGCGGGGAGGATGTGTCCCACCATGCCCGGCCCCTCGTAGATGAAGCCCGTGTACACCTGCACCACTGACGCGCCCGCGCGCAGCTTCTCGTAGACGTCCTGGGCGGTGAAGACGCCGCCCACGCCGATGATGGGCAGCGCGCCCCTGCTGCGCAGCCAGGCACGGCGGATGACGGCGTTGGCGGGCTCGCGAACGGGCGCGCCGGAAAGGCCGCCCGCTTCCTTCGCCAGGGGATGCTCGAAGGGCCGGGCCACGGTGGTGTTGGTGGCGATGAGGCCGGCGAGCTTCTGCGCCCGCGCGACATCCACCACCTCGTCCACGGCCTCGGGGGACAAATCCGGGGCAATCTTGAGGAACAGCGGCTTGCCCGGGGCCACGGTGGCCAGGCGCTCCTGCACCGCGCCCAAAAGCTGTCCCAACTGTTCGGGCTCCTGGAGCTTGCGCAGGCCCGGCGTGTTGGGGGACGAGGCGTTGACCACCACGTAGTCACCCAGGGGCGCCAGCGCGTCCACGCAGGCCACGTAGTCATCCACCGCCTGCTCCAGCGGCGTGTCCTTGTTCTTGCCGATGTTCACCCCCAGCGGCCCCGGGCGCCACGTCTGCATGCGCAGTCGCGCGGCGGCCCGGTCGGCGCCGTGGTTGTTGAAGCCCATGCGGTTGATGACCGCGCGGTGCTCCGGCAGGCGGAACAGGCGAGGGCTGGGGTTGCCGGGCTGGGGCCGGGGCGTGAGGGTGCCAATCTCCACCGCGGAGAAGCCGCAGGCGAAGAGGCCGTCCACGGCCTCCGCGTCCTTGTCCAGGCCGGCGGCCAGCGCCACGGGGTGGGCGAAGCGCAGGCCGGCCACCTCGACGGCCAGGCCGGGTGGGGCACCCTCCAGGGCCTTCTCGCGCAGGGACTCGCACAAGTCCCGTGAGCGGCCCAGGTAATGGAGCCCCGCCATGCCGAGCTGGTGCGCGCGCTCCGCGGAGAGCTGGAAGAGGAGCGAGCGGGTGAGTCCGTACATGGCGTGGCTCACGCGGGAATGAACGAGGCCTCACGGGCCCAGGCGAGCGTCTGATCCACCTGCTCGGGCGTGAGGATGCCGTTCTGCTCGATGATGTCGATCTCCCTCCGCATGTCCGTCTCCAGCAGGTAGGGGCCGTCGGTGTTGATGGTGAACTTCACCTTGCGGTCCCAGAAGGTGCGGACGATGTGGCGCAGCTCCTCCACGCCCTCCACGGCCTTGGTGTGCAGGTTGGACGTGGGGCATAGCTCCAGGACGATGTCGCGCTCGCGCAGCACCTTCATCGCGTGCTCGTCGTAGGCGGCGCGGATGCCGTGGCCGATGCGGTGCGGCTGGAGCTTCTCCACCACGGCCATGACGCCTTCGGCGCCCGTGCCGCGCGTCTCACCGGTGTGCACCGTGCACTTGAGCCCCGCGCGGCGGGCGCGCGAGAAGAGCTCCTCGTACTGGGTGACGACCTCCGGCTTCAGCTCCATGGCGTTCGTCTCCGTGCCGGCCAGGTCGATGCCGTACACGCCGCGCGTGCGGTACTTGATGGCCTTGTCCACGATGATGCTGTTGAGCCGGTGGTCGAACTCGCGGGCCAGGCAGAAGATGAGGCCCATCTTCACGCCGTACTCCAGCACCGCGCGGTCCATGCCGCGCAGGGCGGCGTGGATGATGTGGTCCAGGTCCAGCTCGGAGTTCAGGTTGCGCTTCATCGGGTTGAAGCGCAGCTCCATCTGCGTCACGCGGCTGCCGCGGTACTCCTTGCCGATGACCTCGTAGACGGAGCGCTCGATCGCGCTGGGGGACGACTGGATCTTCTCCGTCCAGGTGTGGAGGATTTTCAGGTAGTCGTCCAGGCTTCCCACCTTGCCCGGACGGGAGGTGATGAGCTCCACGAAGTCGAAGTAGTTCTTCACCGGGAGCTTGAAGCCCTGCTGGTGGGCGATGGACCAGAGGATGTGGGGCGCCACAGCGCCACCCACGTGGATATGCAGGTCGATCAGATCGCGTGCCATGGCGGCATGTATGCACAGTGCCGGGCGCGCGTAAAGACTACCGCCGGAGCAACACGTACACCGCGCCGGTGCCTCCGTCCTGAGGCCGTGCGGAAGCGAACGCCAGCACCATCCGTCCAATCCGCTTCTCGGACAGCCATCCCTTGAGCCGCTCCTTCAGCACGGGAATCTGGTCCTTGGAGTTCAAACCGCGACCGTGCACGACGAGCACGCAGCGCTTCTTCGCGCGGCGACTGTCACCCAGGAACCGCTCCAGCGCGTCGCGCGCCTCGTTCTGCGTCTTCCCATGCAGGTCCAGCTGTCCCTGGATGGCGAAGTCGCCCCGGCGCAGCGCGCGCAGCAGGTTCCGGTCGATTCCGGGGCCCGCGCCTTCGATGAACTCATCCGTGCCGGTGAAGTCGAAGTCGCCCTGGCCGGCGACCAGCTCGGAGAGCTGCGCGAGCGCCTCCGCGTTTTCATCGATGATTTCCGGCAGGCGCGGGTTGGGCGCGGGCGCTTCGCCCCGGTGGGTGAGCTGCTGCACGCCGTCCATGGCGGAGAAGAAGAGGGAGGCATCGTCTTCCTCGCGGACCTTGGGCGCCTTCGTGGCCCGGGGCGGGGGCGCCGCGACCTTGCGCTTCGCGACCTCCGCCGCGGCCTTCTCCTGCGCCTCCTTCTTCTCCTGGTCCTTCATTACCTGGATGGCGGACTTGAAGGGGTTGTTACTGAAAGCCGCTTCCTTCTTCTTGGGGCCGTTGCGCTGCTGACTCATGGCGGAAAGTGCGTCCTCGTCGTGGGCGACTGTGAGGGATGTAATCCGGCGCTACAGCCCGCGCAGGCGCCGAATCTCTTCGTAGGCGTCGCGGACCTGCTGGAAGCGACGGGCGGCCTGCTCGGCGGCCTGACGGCCGAGGTGGGCGGATTTGTCGGGGTGGTGCTCCGCGGCGAGCTGCCGGAAGGCGCGCTTCACCTCGACGTCGGTGGCGTCCGGCGTCAGGCCCAGCGCGGCGTAGTGTTCATCCCCGGCGCCCAGGTGCAGGGCGATGATGGCCTGCTCGTCCGCCTCGGAGATGCCCAGGCCCTCGGCGACGCGGCGCAGGACCTCCCGTTCGGAGCGCTGCATTCCTCCGTCGGCCAGCGCCAGCTCGTAGAGCGTGTCCAGCAGCCGGTGCCGCTCGGCCGAGGGGAGCTGGGCATGGCAGGCGCTGACGGCCGCGTCCAGGTCGGGCGGGTGGGCCAGGAAGACCTTGAGGTGGCTCCGGACGACCTCCAGGGCCTCGGGTCCGTAGCCCAGGGTCGTCTGGAAGTAGCGCCGCACCACGCGCACCTCGTCGCGACGGACCTCGCCATCCGCGTGGGCCACCTCGACGAACACGGCGCACAGGTCGCTGGCGAACTGCTCGTAGGGCTCCTCCTGGCGAGGCACGAGCGCCGCCTCCGAGGTGGCGTCTTGGGCGGAAGCGTAGGGGGCGTGGGAGAAGTCGGACAGCGCCTCCGGGTCTTCGGGCGGTAGGGCGTTCTGGGCGTCGTAGTATCGCCCCGCGAAGCCGCCCGCGATGAGCAGCAGGACAATGGCCCAGGGGCTGCCCACGAGCAGCCCCGCCATCAACCCCAGCATTGCTCCCAGAACTGTTCCTGCGCCCATGGCCGAGGTTCCGCTCCCTTTCCGGCGGGGGAGTTTCGCATAGAGTGGCACGGGTGAACGCCCAGTTGATTGATGGCAAGGCAGTTGCGGCGCGCGTGCGAGCGGAGGTCAAGGCGGAGGTCGACCGGCTCAAGCTCGAGCATGGCCTGACGCCGGGGCTGGCCGTGGTGCGCGTGGGGGAGGACCCCGCCTCCAAGGTCTACGTCAATGGGAAGAAGAAGGCCGCGGAGGAGGTGGGCTTCCGCTCCTGGGAGCTCCACCCGGACGAGGGCATCACCCAGGAGGCGCTGCTGGAGGTCATCCACCAGCTCAATGCGGATCCGGCGGTGCACGGCATCCTGGTACAGCTGCCGTTGCCCAAGCACATCGACCCGGACGTCATCATCTCCGCAGTGAAGCCGGAGAAGGACGTGGACGGCTTCCACCCGCTCAACGCCGGCAACCTGCTGCTGGGCCGGTCCACCACCCGGGCGTGCACGCCCTATGGGGTGATGCGGCTGCTGGAGGAGATGGGCTGCGACCCCGCGGGCAAGCGGGCGGTGGTGGTGGGGCGCAGCAACATCGTGGGCAAGCCCATGGCGCTGATGCTGCTCCAGAAGAACGCCACGGTGACCCTCTGCCACAGCAAGAGCGACCTGCGCCGTGAAGTGGAGGGCGCGGACATCCTGGTGGTGGCGGTGGGTGTGGCCGAGTTGGTGAAGGGCGCGTGGATCAATCCCGGCGCGGTGGTGATTGACGTGGGGATGAATCGCAAGCCGGACGGCAAGCTCGTGGGCGACGTGGAGTTCGCGGCCGCCGCCGAGCGCGCGTCGTTCATCACCCCCGTGCCCGGTGGCGTGGGGCCCATGACCATCGCCATGCTGATGCGCAACACGCTCGACGCGGCCGTCCGCTACGGCCTGGTGCCTGTGGTCAGGTAGGCCGTGAGGGTGACGCGCTGGGGCCCCGGTCCCAGCTCCGCCTGCGCGTACTCGTGCATGGACCAGAGCAGCGGCTCCCACTGCGCGCCCAGCGCCCTGCGTGCCAGCACGACGGGCGCGCTGGAGCGGGTGGTGGCATCCACCATGGCCGCCGTGGACGGGTAGTCGATGGAGCCTTCCACTTCGTGCACCGTGACATCGGTGAAGCCCGCGCTGGACATCTCCCGCTGACAGGTGCCGGGGTCGGACAGGGGGATGGCGCCCGGTTGTGACGGCTTCGCGCCCATCTGCTCCCAGAGGCGCGTGTACACAGCGCGCAGCTCCTTCGATCGTTCGAAGGGCGTCCAACTGGACACGACGGCCCGGCCGCCCGGCTTCAGCACCCGGCGAAGCTCCTGGAAGCCACGTGCCCGGTCCGGGAAGAACATCAGGCCGAACATGGAGAAGGCGGCGTCGAACGCGTTTGCCTCGAAGGGCAGCGCCATGCCGTCACCCTCCAGGATGTCGATGTCGAGCTTCGCCTCCGCGGTCCGAGCGCGCAGGGCGGCGATCATCTCCGGGGAGAAATCCACCGCCGTGACGCGGGCGCCGTCGCGCGCGGCGAGCAGCGCGAGCGTGCCCGGCCCCGTGGCGACGTCCACGACACGCGTCCCTTGAGCCACGCCGGCCCGGAGCAGGGCATCCCTGGAGAACGTCTCGAAGGTGGGCATCAGCTCGCGCACGTACTCCGGCGCCACCAGGTTCCAGGCCTCGGGTTGGGCAAGGGGCGATACGGCGGACATGGGGGCTCCTGGACGTGGGGGCTCGGCATGGCCCGGTTCGCGTGGAAGCCTGCATGGCGGGGCCTGAAGGCGCAATTTTGTTGCGACAGCCATGGCCCCCAGCCTTCAGCGGCGTGCCTCCGCTGTACGTGCGCTCGGGCGTTGTCCTAGCGTGTTTCGCCTCACCGTGGGGGAGGCAACACCATGCCGAGTCGCGAGGAACAGATCGCCGGGGGAATCTACGGATTGCTGGTGGGGGATGCCTTGGGCGTGCCCTACGAGTTCCACGCACCCGCGCGGATTCCACCGCCCGAGGACATCGACTTCCAGCCGCCCGAGGGCTTCCAGCGCGCGCATGACGGGGTTCAGCCGGGGACCTGGTCCGACGATGGCGCGCATGCGCTGTGCCTGCTGGACTCGTTGCTCTTCCATGGGCGATTGGACCCGGAAGACCTGGGCCGCCGCCTGGTGAACTGGCTGGAGTGGGGCTACCTCGCGGTGGACGGCCAGGTGTTCGACGTGGGCATCCAGACACGCACGGCCCTGGCCGCGGTCCACGCCGGGACGCCCGCGCTGATGGCCGGCCCCAAGGGCGAACGAGACAATGGCAATGGCTCGTTGATGCGCGTGCTGCCATTGGCGCTCTGGCATTCAGGCAATGACGCGAAGCTCGCCTCGGACGCGATGACACAGTCGCGTGTCACGCATGGACACATGCGCTCCCAGGTGTGCTGTGCGCTGTATTGCTTGTGGGCCCGCCGCATCCTCCAGGGCGCGCGTGCTTCGGATGCATGGACGGACGCGGTGGAGACGTTCCGCAATCTGTATCCCGAAGGCTTCGAGGCTCGCACCGAACTGGACACGCAGGTCCTGCCGCCGGGCTGGGAGGAGATTCGAGGCACGGGCACGGGCTACGTGGTGGATTGCCTCCGCTCCGCGCGCCAGTGCGTGGTCGAGCACGACACCTACGAGCAGGTGGTGAAGGCCGCGGTGCGCCTGGGCCGGGATACCGACACCACCGCGGCGGTGGCGGGAGGTATCGCCGGGCTCATCCACGGCGTGAATGGCATCCCCGCGCGTTGGCGTGAGTCGTTGCGCGGGGGCGGGTTGTTGCATCCTGTGTTACAGAAGCTGCTCAGGTGCGCCGTGAGTTGAGTTTGACCCGGCGCCGCAAAATGCAACCAAGGCTGATTTTCCCGGGGTGCGGTTGACTGCGGTTTATCGAAGGATGCCTCCAGCCGTGCGCTCGTGAAGGCGCTTCCTTCCGGCCGGCACACGCTGCGGGTGACGGCCGAGGGTTTCGAGCCCGTCTGGAAAGTGGTGCAGGTCGGCGCCGCGTCGGCGGTGCCGCCGCAGCTCTCCGTGGAGCTGCGCGCCGGCGCCGCGGTGTCGGGCACGGTGGTGGACGCGCGCGGTGCCCCGGTGCCCAGACCTCGGTGGATGCGCGGGGGCCTTCCAGATGGAGGACCTGCGCCGTCGGCGGGTCGCGGTGGCGGCCGTCCATGATGCCGCGTCGTCGTCCACCCGCTACGTCGACCTCTCTCAGGACGGCGCGGGCTCGGCGGTGGAGCTGGTGCTGGATGCAACGGGCGTGGTGCGTGGGAGCGTGGAGTTCGCCAACGGCGAACCCGTGGGCGAAGCCGTCATCGTGGCCGAGCCCGCCAGCGCGCTGGTGCGCGGCCGCGTGGAGGGCACGCTGCGCGGCAAGCACGTCACCGTCGCGGACCCGGGCGGACGGTTCGAGGTCCGAGGCCTCGTCCACGGGACATACAACCTGCGAGCCGCGGCGCTCGGCATCCCCCTGCACCAGCGGCTGTCGTGGATGGGAACGCCGGTCCGCGTGGAGACGGGCGGCTCCGAAGTGGTCGTGCGAATGCGCCGGGGCGGCAGCCTGTCCGGCCAGGTGCGCCTGGAGGACGGCGCGGTGCCAGCCGCCTTCACCGTCACGCTGCGAGGCGGCTCCGGCACGTCGTTTGGCGGCGGCGATGGCCGCTTCCCGGTTAACGGCATCCCCGCGGGCGAGTACACCGTGTTCGTCTCCGGCCCTGGTTTCCTCACGAAGTCATTGCCCGCGCTGAAGGTGGAGGAGGACCAGGACACGAACCTGGGCGCGGTGGCCCTCTCGCGCGGACGCCGGCTCACCGGCCGGGTGGCGAGCGCGGCCGGGGCGCCAGTGCGGGCCACCGTCACCGTGTCGCAGCAGCTGCGCGGCTGCGCGGTAATGGTGGGCTCGGCGGCGGAGCTGGAGCACGGCCTGCAGCAGGTGAGCAGCGACGCGGAGGGGCACTTCGTGTTGGAAGGCCTGCCCATCTCCATCCTGCAGCTCGGAGCCGAGCACCCCGTGGAGGGCCGTTCCGCCTTCGTGCGGGTGGAGGAGGGCGTCCCAGTGTCAGCCTGTGAGCGTGTCGCTGGCCCCTCCGGAGCAGCTGATGATGGTCACCATGCCCACCCCCTGACACATGCCACGGTTGTTCAACGCTTGTTCAATCCCTGTCGATGGAACGAGCGGGTGACGGTGTGTTTCACACCGTCATCAACGAGCCCCGAGGGCAAGTTGCATGTTTCTGCTGGAACAGTCTGCTTATTCCGACAAGTTTGGATTGCCAGGGGTATGTAAGGGGTTAGGATGGCGACTCATCCGGGGGGGCCGGAATGGCCGGGGTGAGTCACGCAATGATTGACCAGGATGTGGGCGCGCCTGTGCTTCGGGGGCGATTCGGCCATACACGCGGGGAGAACGTGCGGACGGAGGGTACCGTGTCAACGGAGACTTCCGGCAACATGGGGCTCACACGTGGGGTCGACGCGCTGGAGGTGCGGGTGGAAGCACTGCTCGGCGAGCACCTGGAGGCCGTGCGACGGCGGGTGGACTCTCGCTTCGCCGTGCTGATGGTGGGGCAGTGGCTGGTCGCCATCGCGGTGGCGGCGGTGTTGTCGCCCTTCGCCTGGCAGGGGACGTCGCGGGTGGTGCATCCCCATCTGCACGTGGCGGTGGTGCTGGGGGGCCTGCTGTCCGCCTTCCCGCTGGTGCTGGTGCGGCTGCGGGCCGGGGACGTCGTCACGCGGCACGTGGTGGCGGTAGCGCAGATGCTCTGGGCCGCGCTCTTCATCCACCTGACGGGCGGCCGCATCGAAACGCACTTCTATGTGTTCGGCTCGCTGGCCTTCCTGGCCTTCTACCGGGACCCGGCGGTGATGGCGACCGCCACCGTCACGGCGGTGCTGGAGCACTGCCTGCGCGGCATCTGGTGGCCGGAGTCCATCTTCGGCGTGTCGAACCCCGCGTGGTGGCGCTTCCTGGAGCACGCCTTCTGGATGGTGTTCGTCAACGGGGTGCTGGTGATTGCGTGCCGCGAGACGCTGGGGGAGATGCGGCGCGTGGCGGTGCAACAGGTGTTGCTGGAGGGCGCGTACGCGAACGAGCGCGTGGACCATGAGCATGCGCTGGCACGCGCGCGCCGGGAGATGAGCTCCTACCGCGAGCAGGCCGCGCGGGTGGAGAAGCTGGCGGCGGTGGGGCGGATGACGGCGACGGTGAGCCACGAGCTGCGCAACCCGCTGGCCGCGGCCCGCACCGCCAACGCCGTGGTCGTCCGTCACCTGCGCAAGCTGGACGTGACGCTGGCGGACCAGCGGCTCCAGCGCTTCCTGGAAATCATCGAGCGCGAGCTGGCGGTGTGCTCGCGCATCTCCTCCGAGCTGCTGGACTTCGCCCGCGAGCGTCCGCTGGAGCTGCGGCCCTGCTCGCTGCACGCGTTGATGGAGGAGGTCCTGGACGTGGTGCCGGGCCGCGAAGGCGTGCGTATCCAGAACAGCGTCCCGCTCTCGCTGGAGTCGCCCTGGGTTGACCGCGAGCTGCTGCGCAAGGTGCTCATCAACCTGGTGCAGAACGCGGTGGAGGCCATGCCCGAGGGCCGTCTGGGCCGGGTGGACGTGTTCGCGGAGGGCGGCGGTGGGCGTGCCTTCATCATCCGCGTGTCCGACAACGGCATGGGCATTCCGGAGGCGATGCAGGAGCGCATCTTCGAGCCGCTCTTCACGACGAAGCCCGCGGGCACTGGCCTGGGCCTGTCGGTGGTGGCCAGCACGGTGCGGCAGCACGGCGGCACCCTGCGCGTGGAGAGCCGGGAAGGGGAGGGCAGCGTCTTCACCCTCTGCCTCCCGGCGGGTTGCCCCGCCGCCGAAGTCGCCCTCTAGCTCCAGGACACCTCGTACTCGCCGTCCAGCAGGCCCGTGGCACGCCCGAGGATGTGCGTGTTGCGGGCGCCAATGGCGGCCAGAGCCGCGCGCAGCACGCCCTCGTGGTAGCTGTGCGGCATGAAGTCGCGGAACATGTTGATGCGGCACTGGCGCTCGCCCAGCCACTCCACGTCCCGCTCGCCGTAGCTGACGGCGGTGCCGTAGCCGGACGGCAGGTTGCTGACGAGTCGGCGCGGGCAGCCACCGGACAAGGCCAGGAAGCTGCGCCCCACCACGGTGCTCAGGAAGTCCTGGGCGGACCGGGCGCCAATGGTCCGCATGGCCGCCTCGAAGCCGCCCAGCCGCGGCGCCAGCAGCCCCGCGGCGCTGAAGGACAGCCGCAGGAAGCTGCTGATGGGGTACAGGAAGAAGGGCACGAAGGCGCGCTCGCGCGAGGCCGCCAGGCACCGCGCCGCGGCGGCTTCCCCCGCCTCCTTCCGCACCACGTCCAGCGCCCCCAGGAAGAACATGCCCCGGGCCCGGTCCTTCTCCTCCGCGCGGCTCAGCCGCCGAGCCAGCTCCGTCAAAGGTTCAGGCGTTCCCCGCTCGACCTCAAACGCAATCATGGCCACCCCTGCGCTGGGAGGCGGCGCTCGACGTGCGCGCCTCCCTTGTGTGGCTACGAAAGTGAGGGAAACCGAGAAAGGGTGAAAGCCCGCACGGCTGCAACCCCGGGGCAGGGGGAGCGCCATTGGTGAACAGAGTGGGGGCCGCGTCAGAGGGAGCGCTGGGCTCCAGACGCCAGGAGGCGTGGCCGCGGGCGGTGTGGCCTGAACATCAATTCACGGCGGTTGGTCGACGCTCCAACCGCCGCGTTTTGAACGCTCAGGCCTGGAAGGCTTCACGCACGCCGTCGCGGCGCAGGGTGAAGAGCATCCACACGGCCACCGGGACGCCAATGACGCAGCCGGGAGACAGGATGTAGAGCGCGGTGATGCCGCCCACCGTGGCCAGGCCGTAGCCCTTCAGGTTGAGCGCACTGATGGCGCCCCAGGCGGACAGCACCCCACAGAGGATGCCCACGAGCAGCATCAGCGCCAGCGTGGGCGACAGCTCCAGCGTGGACGCCTCCGCGCCCGCGGGCACGAAGGGAGAGGTCACCTTCAGCGCGGCCAGCACGAAGCCCGCGATGTTGTAGATGACGTTCAGCACGCCCACGCACAGCAGGAAGAAGGCGGGCGGACGGATGATGTTGAGGACCTTGTTACGCGGGTCGCTTGGGGGCAGGTGGATTCCAGGACCACTCATGAACGGGCTCGCAGTGCGCTCACGATCATCCGCGTCGCCGGGGACTTGTTGAGCGTGTAGAAGTGGATGCCAGGCACGCCGCGCGACAGCAGCTCCATGCACTGCACCGTCGCATGCGCCACGCCGAGCTGGGCCATGGCCTCGGGGTTGTCCTTCACCCGCTCGAGCTGCAACGCCAGGCGCATGGGCACGGTGGCTCCGCACAGGCGCGTGAATCGTTGGATCTGCTCGTAGTTGGTGATGGGCATGATGCCGGGGACGATGGGGACGTTGATGCCCGCGCGGCGCGCCCGCTCCACGAAGTCGAAGTAGAACGCGTTGTCGAAGAAGAGCTGCGTCACCACGAAGTCCAGGCCGGCATCCACCTTGGCCTTGAGATGACGCAGGTCGTCGTCACGGGAGGGCGTCTCCACGTGGCCCTCCGGATAGCACGCTCCCCCGAGGCAGAAGTTGAAATCCTCTTCTCGGATGAATCGCGCCATCTCCGACGCGTAGCGGAAACCCCCGGGCGCGGGCTCGAAGACTGTCTGGCCCTTGGGCGGGTCTCCGCGCAGCACCAGGATGTTGTCCACCTTCGCGGCCGACAGCCGCTCCAGCACGGTGCGCAGCTCCGCCGGGGAGTGGCCACCGCACGTCAGGTGCGCCATCGCCTCGATGCCCGTCTCCTGCTTGATGCGCAGCACCAGCTCCACCGTCTTCGCCCGGGTGCTGCCTCCCGCGCCTTCCGTCACGGAGACGAAACCCGGCTGCAGGGTCGCCAGGTCTTCCAGCGCCTTGAGCAGGTTGGCCTCGCCCTCGTCCGTCCGGGGCGGGAAGAACTCGAAGGAGAAGCACGGGTCGGAAGGATTCAACCGATTACGAATCTTCATGTCGCCTCCAGTGTAGACGCTCCGCGTCGTCCTTGATCGGGCAAGTCTCGCGGCTATAGTCCGCGCCGTTTTCCACACCCCTCCAGGAGAATGAAGATGGCCCGGCAAACGCCCCTCAACGAGGCTCACCGCAAGCTGGGGGCCCGGATGGTCGACTTCGCTGGTTGGGACATGCCCGTCCAGTACAGCTCCGTCATCGGCGAGCATGAAGCCGTGCGCACCGGCGTTGGCCTGTTCGACGTCTCCCACATGGGCGAGGTGGAGTTCTCCGGCCCCGGCGCCCTGGACACGGTCAACGCGCTCATCTCCAACGACCTGGCCCGCATCGCGGACGGGCAGGCGGTGTATGCGGGCTTGCTCGACGAGCGGGGCACCTTCGTGGACGACGTGGTCGCCTACCGCTTCAGCCCCGAGCGCATCCTCATCTGCGTCAACTCCAGCAACCGCGAGAAGGACGTCGCGTGGATGAAGACGCACGCCAAGGGTGTGGCACCCGTGGACCGGAGCGACGACTACGCGCAGATTGCCGTGCAGGGCCCCAAGGCCACCGGCCTGGTCCAGCGCCTGACGAAGACGGACCTGTCGAAGATTGGCACCTACCGCTTCGCCGAGGGCGAGGTCGCCGGGGTGAAGTGCCTCATCTCCCGCACCGGCTACACCGGCGAGGACGGCTTCGAGCTGTACAGCGCGGCCGGGGACGCGGTGGCGCTGTGGGACGCGCTCCTCACCGAAGGCCAGCAGGACGGCGTGAAGCCGTGTGGCCTGGGCGCCCGTGACAGCCTTCGGACGGAGATGAAGTACGCGCTCTACGGCAACGACATCGACGACCAGCACACCGCGCTGGAGGCCGGGCTGGGGTGGATCGTCAAGCTCGACAAGGCGGCCTTCATCGGCAAGGAAGCGCTGGTGGCGCAGAAGGCCGCGGGCGTGAAGCGCAAGCTGGTGGGCTTCGAGCTGACCGGCAGCGGCATTCCGCGCCACGGCTACGCCATCCTCAAGGACGGCGCGCCGGTGGGGGAGGTGACCAGCGGCACCATGGGCCCCACCGTGAAGAAGGCCATTGGCATCGGCTACGTGCCCACCGAGCTGTCCGCGGAGGGCTCCACCTTCGACGTGGACATCCGCGGCCGCGCGGTGCCCGCCGTGGTGGTGAAGACCCCGTTCCACAAGAAGCCCTGAAGCATTCCCGTTCCAACCAGGAGCAACGACATGGCCGACAACATCCCCGGCGACCTGAAGTACACCCGTGAGCACGAGTGGGCCCGCGTCCAGGGCACCTCGGTGGTGGTGGGCGTCACGCAGCACGCGCAGGAGTCCCTGGGCGACGTGGTCTACGTGGAGCTGCCCAAGGTGGGCGCCACGGTGACGGAGGGCAAGCAGTTCGGCGTCATTGAGTCCACCAAGGCGGTGTCGGAGCTGTACTCGCCGCTGACGGGCAAGGTGGTGAAGGTGAACGACGGACTGTCGGACAACCCCTCCACCGTGAACACCGACCCCTATGGTGCGGGCTGGATTGTGGAAATCGAGCCCTCGGACCCCAAGCAGGTGGACGGACTCCTGGACGCCGCCGCGTACACCGCCCTGCTCCAGAACAGCTGAGAGTGAAGGGAAGGGGACTGGCTGTTAGGGACGGTCCTCGACTTCTCGACGCACGACTCGCCCGCGAGCCACAAAGCCATGTCCTTGAACTGGAAGTATCAGGAGCCGTTTGCCGGCCGTCACAATGGTCCGGATGACACCGAGCTGAAGCAGCTGCTGTCCGCGCTGGGCGTGGACTCGCTCGATGCCTTCATCGACCAGGCCGTCCCGCCCGCCATCCGCGCCAAGGAGCCGCTGAAGCTCGCGACCGCGCGCGGTGAGCACGAACTGCTGGCGGCCTTGGAGTCCATCGCCGCGAAGAACCAGGTGTTCCGGTCCTTCATCGGCATGGGCTATCACGACACACACACGCCGAACGTCATCCTCCGCAACGTCTTCCAGAATCCGGGCTGGTACACCCAGTACACGCCCTACCAGGCGGAGATTGCGCAGGGCCGCCTGGAGGCGCTGCTCAACTTCCAGACACTGGTCATGGACCTGACGGGTCTGGAGGTGGCCAACGCCTCGCTGCTGGATGAAGGCACCGCCGCCGCCGAGGCCATGGCCCTGGCCGTGCACCTCAAGGGCGAGGAGTCCGGCGCGGCCTTCTTCGTCTCTGACGGCTGCCACCCGCAGACGGTGGACGTGGTGCGCACCCGCGCCCAGCCGCTGGGCGTGGAGGTGGTGGTGGGAGACCACCGCACGGTGGACCTGGGCTCGAAGAAGTTCGTGGGCGCGCTGGTGCAGTACCCGGCCACCGACGGCGCGGTGCATGACTACCGGGCCTTCGGCGAGCAGGTGCACGCCGCGGGCGGCCTGTTCGTGGTGGCCGCGGACCTGCTCAGCCTCACGCTGCTGACGCCGCCGGGGGAGTTCGGCGCGGACGTGGCGGTGGGCAGCGCCCAGCGCTTCGGCGTGCCCATGGGCTACGGCGGTCCGCACGCGGGCTACTTCGCCACGAAGAACGCGTACACCCGCGTCATGCCCGGGCGCATCATCGGCGTGTCCGAGGACGCGCAGGGCCGCCGCGCGCTGCGCATGGCGCTCCAGACGCGCGAGCAGCACATCCGCCGCGAGAAGGCGACGAGCAACATCTGCACCGCGCAGGTGCTGCTGGCCGTCATCGCCAGCATGTACGCCGTCTACCACGGCCCCTCCGGGCTGAAGGCCATCGCCGAGCGCGTGCACGGGCTCACGGTGCTGCTGGCGCGCGGCCTGGCGAAGCTGGGCCTCAAGCTGAAGCACGACCAGTACTTCGACACGCTGCGCGTGGAGCTGACGGCGCCGCACGTGCGCGCGGTGCTGGGGGCCGCCGAGGCGGCGCGGATGAACTTCCGCCGCATCGACGAGAAGACGCTGGGCGTGTCCCTGGACGAGACGACGCGGCCCGCGGACGTGGAGGACATCCTGGCGGCCTTCGCCACCGGCACCGGCAAGTCCTCCGCGCCGGTGCTGGCGGACCTGGTGGGAGACGGCGTGGAGAGCTCCGTGTCGCAGGGGCTGCGCCGCTCGAGCGCGTACCTCACGCACCCCGTCTTCAACAGCTACCACTCCGAGACGGAGATGCTGCGCTACATCCGGCGGCTCGAGGCGAAGGACCTGTCCCTCACGCACTCGATGATTCCGCTGGGCAGCTGCACCATGAAGCTCAACGCCACCGCGGAGATGATTCCGGTGACGTGGCCCCAGTTCGGGCGGCTGCACCCGTTCGCGCCCACCTCGCAGGCGGCCGGCTACAAGGTCATCTTCGAGCAACTGGAGCAGATGCTGACGCAGGTGACGGGCTTCGCGGGTTGCTCGCTCCAGCCCAACGCCGGCAGCCAGGGTGAGTACGCCGGCCTGCTCGTCATCCGCGCGTATCACCAGAGCCGCGGCCAGGGGCACCGGGACGTGTGCCTGATTCCGTCCTCCGCGCACGGCACCAACCCGGCCTCGGCGGTGATGGCCGGCTACAAGGTCGTCGTCACCAAGTGCGATGAGAACGGCAACATCGACCTGGACGACCTGCGCGCCAAGGCGGATGCGCACAAGGACGCGCTCGCCGCGCTGATGGTGACGTACCCGTCCACCCACGGCGTGTTCGAGGAGGAGATTCGCGAAATCTGCGCCATCGTCCACGAGCGCGGCGGCCAGGTGTACATGGACGGCGCCAACCTCAACGCGCAGGTGGGCCTCACGGCGCCCGGGTTGATTGGCGCGGACGTGTGCCACATCAACCTGCACAAGACGTTCTGCATCCCGCACGGCGGCGGCGGCCCGGGCATGGGCCCCATCTGCGTGGCCAGCCACCTGGTGAAGTTCCTGCCGGGGCACCCCGTCATCCAGACGGGCGGCTCGGAGGCCATTGGCGCCATCTCCGCGGCGCCGTGGGGCAGCGCGAGCATCCTGCTCATCTCCTGGATGTACATCGCGATGATGGGCGGCGAGGGCCTCACCCAGGCCACCAAGCTGGCCATCCTCAACGCCAACTACGTCGCCGAGCGGCTCAACGCCCACTACCCGGTGCTGTACCGGGGCAAGCGCAGCAAGGTGGCGCACGAGTGCATCGTCGACCTGCGCCCGCTCAAGAAGACGGCGGGCGTGGAGGTGGAGGACGTGGCCAAGCGGCTCATGGACTACGGCTTCCACGCGCCCACCGTGTCCTTCCCGGTGGCGGGCACGCTCATGATTGAGCCGACGGAGAGCGAGTCCAAGGCGGAGCTGGACCGTTTCTGCGACGCGATGATCGCCATCCGTCAGGAGATTCGGGACATCGAGGAGGGCCGCATGCCCAAGGACAACAACGTCCTCAAGCACGCCCCTCACACCGCGCGTGTCGTCGCCGCGCCGGAGTGGAACCGTCCCTACTCGCGCGAGCAGGCCGTGTTCCCCACGCCGTGGGTCCGCGACAACAAGTTCTGGCCCTCCGTGGGCCGGCTCAACAGCGTGCTCGGTGACCGGAAGCTGGTCTGCTCGTGCCCGCCCATCGAGGACTACATGACGCCGGAGCCGAAGGCCGCCACGGCCTGACGCATCCCGCGCATCGGGTGAAGCCATGGGCCGTCTCCCTTGTCAGGGAGGCGGCCTTCGTCTTTACGCGGGCGTGGCCAGCGCGGCGCGGTCCGGCTCCACGTGGACCACCACGTCCACCACCTGCGGATAGGCGCTGTGCAGCGTGCGCTCCACCCGGTCCGCTACCTCATGGGCCTGCGCGGTGGTGAGCTGCGGGTCCACCTCGATTTTGAGGTCCACGTAGACGCTCTCCTCCATGCCGCGACTGCGCACGTCGCGGCAGGAGCGCACGCCCGGCACGGACAGCGTGTGCCGCTTCACCTCGTCTGGGTCCAGGCGCGCCGTGTCGGAGAGGATGCCTACCGCCTGCCGGACGATGCCGTAGGCCACCCAGGCCACGAACACCATCACGGCCAGCGCAATCAGCCCATCCGCGCGCGGGTAGCCCAGCCACACCAGCAGCAGGGAGCCCAGCACCGCGAGGGTGACGTAGACGTCGGACATCGTGTGGCTCGCGTCCGCCAGCAGTAGGGAGCTCTTGTACTTGCGCCCGTAGTACCGCTCCACCCGCGTCACCACCATGTTCACCACCAGGGTGAAGGCCATGACGGCCGCCATGGTGCCCGTCACCTGCGGATGCTTGTCGTTGAGCACCGAGTCGAGCGCCATGCGCCCCAGCTCCAGCATGCCCACGCCAATCATCGCGCCAATGCCCAGCGACGCGAGCGCCTCGAACTTGCCGTGGCCGTAGGGATGGTCCTCGTCCGCCGGGCGTGACGCCACGCCCATGGCCACCAGCCCCAGCACGTTGGAGCCGCCGTCGATGAACGAGTGCAGCCCGTCCGCCGTTACCGCCGCGGACTGGCTGAGCATTCCGAAGATCAGCTTGGCGCTGGCCACCACCCAGTTGGCCACGAGGATGCCCAGCAGCACTTTGCGGACCTTCCGGTTCCGCTCCTGCTGCGCGAGGTTTCTGTCGGTGAGCGTCGTTGCTTCCACGGCGCCGCACGGTACTTCAGTGCGTGCTCAATTGGGCTGGCGGAACAGCCGCATCTTCGGGCCGCCGCCCATCTCCATGAAGAAGCCGAATTGGAACTTCACCTTGGAGTCGTCCGACAGCAGGCCGGGCGGCGGGTTGGGGAAGGGCTGCGCGCGTTTGAAAGAAGACACGGCCTCGAAGTCGAGGAAGTCGAGCCCGCTGCTCTTCTCCACCTGGATGTCCGTCACCTGGCCGCGCTCATCGAGCGTGATTTGCAGCAGCGTGTACCGGTCCCGCCCCGTGTAGATGCCACCGGTGGGGTCTCTCCGGCGCAGCTGCTCGTTGGGGTTCCAGTGCATGCCCACGCTCTGCTTCACGCGGTTGAAGAAGCTGGCGTACTTCCACTCACGCGTGTTGAGGAGGGTGCCATCGCCTTCCTCGGCGTCCTGCAGGTGGTCGTTGGGCGCGGCGCCCAGGACCTTGTCCATGACGGCGCGCGACGGCATCAGCGACGCCAGCCCCGGAGCGCCCGCGCGGCCCGTGGAGCCGGCTTCCTCGCCGCCGGTGCCGGGCTGGATGTTGAGGCGCTTGGAGTTGCCCACCACCTCGTCGCTCTCGTTCTGGTTGTTCACCTCCATGCCCGGACCCGGCGACGTCGGGTCCGTCTTCATCGCCACCTCGTTCTTCTTGCGGGCGTCGGGAATCTCGAAGGCGGGCTTCTGGCCACCGTGGGACACGGGCCGGTCGTCGTTGCCCATGCCGTTGTTGCCGGCCATGCGCGGCGGCGTCTGCGCGTCCGTATCCTGACCTTCTTGATTCTGAGGCGCCGTCCGCTGGGGCATGGCGTTCCGGTAGAAGGGCGTCTGCTCCCGAGCGCGCGTCTCCTTGTTCACGCGGTTGTTGCTCTCCGCGAGGTACTTCGCGTTCGGGTCCACTTCGTTGTTGCCGGGCGCGACGTCCACCACCTGACCCTTGGGCGTCTCGTCGGGCTTCTTCTCCTCCGGCTTCTTGTCCTGGGCCTTCGGACGCTCCGACGTCTGGGACTTCGTCTGGGGGGAGGCCTTGCCGCGGTTCTGCGCCCATTGGTCGGCGGTGAGCGGACGTACGGCCACGGAGGTGGGCCGCGTCACCGGCTTGCGGGCCTTCCCGTCGCCCTGGAACGAGCTCGTCAGCAGCAGGGTTCCCAGGTAGACGGCATGGAGGAGCAGGGCGAGCGCAATCGCCGCGGCGAAACGCACCGCGGACGACCCCTGCCGCCTCCTGCGGCGCCAGTTTGTTGGAGAACCCGTGCTCACGGCGGGATGATAAACCTCCGAACGGGCGGACTAGTCCCGTCGCGTTCGCGGCTGAACAGGTAAAAGGTCAGGTCGATTCGCGGGCCGCGCACGGGTTTGAAGGATAACCCCTCCCAGCCTCAATAGATGGGGGCCACCGCGGCACCGTTGAAGTAGTGACGGAGGATGTCCTGGTAGCGCTGCCCGGCCTCCGCCCGGCCGATGGCACCTGTCTGGCACATTCCTACGCCGTGGCCCCAGCCCCCGCCACGGAAAAGCCAGCCGGTGAGCCGGCCCTCGGCGTCCCGCTCGGCCTCCACCACCGCCATGCTGCTATTGAGCATGCCGAACAGGCGGCGGATGTTGAGCTCGCCGCGCACCTGGGTGGCCCCCTTGTCGCCGGACACCGTTAGCACGGCCGCGCGGCCGGAGACGCCCCGGTCCGTCAGCGCCAGGGCCTGGACGCGCCCCACGCCCAGCCGCTTCAGGCGGGTGTCCACCTGCTCGGCCGTGAAGCGCTTCTCCCACCGGAACTTGCTGAGCTGCGCGAAGCTGGACAGCCGGCAGGCCGCCGGGAGGTTGGCGGTCGTCAGCCAGCGCTCCAGGCTGGCGGGCAGGGGATGGGCGCCCACGGGGCCAATGACGTCCGGGCGGCCACGCAGGCTGGGGTCCGGAGGCCCGCCCCACACCACGTCGTTGTCCTCGGTGTGGCCGCCGCAGACGGCGCTGTAGACGGAGTCCACCAGGCGGCCGTCCTCACTGAAGAGGCCCTCGCCCCGGGTGGCCTCCACCGCGGCGGTGGTGCTGGCGGCCTCACCGGTACGGCCCCGGTAGACGGCGCAGTGTTGCTCCGAGCACAGGAGGTAGGGGTCCGCCAGGTGCTTGATGCCCACCTTCGCCAGCACCTCGCCGCGCGCGGTGACGGCCTGGGCCTTGAGCGCCTCCGAGTGGGCGCGGGCGAAGATTTCCGCGGGGACCAGGCCCTTGAGCAGGTCCTCCAGGGGAACGACGTTCACCACCGCCAGTCGGCCCGAGCGGTCCACGACGAGTTGGAGCGCGCCCCGGAAGGTGCGGTCCTCGAAGCCGTGGAAGTCGTAGCCCACGCCGTATTCGACCTGGCGCACGTCGAAGCCCGCGCCGTCGGGCGTCTCCGCGTCCAGCCGGTCCTGGGCCATGCCCACGACGACGCCCGCCTCGTCGCGCACCTCCAGGATGGCCTTGGAGGGCGTGCGCACCTCCTCGAAGAGCGTCGTCTGGACGCCGTGGCTGCGCAGCAGCTCCGCCTGCTTGCGGCCGGCGGCGTCGGGCGTGAGGACCTCGTCCACCAGCAGCAGGGTGCGCCGGTTGTCGATGACCTTGCCGGCGATGCCGTAGACGGAGCCCAGGACCTGGGCCCGGACCGCGAGCCCCTTCTCTCGCCATGACTCCAGCGCCGCCTGGAGTCCCGCGCGGTCGGCCATGCGGAACTCGGCCAACTGCACGCGCGCGGACAGCACCGCCGGGCTCCCCTGCGTCACCCGGACCGTCCAGCGCGTGCCCGCGGCGGCGTCGAGCATCTTCTCGTCGGGCCCTCCGAAGCGCAGCCGCATCCGGCCTCGCGGAGAGAAGGTGACCTCGTTCCGGCCCTCCATCAGGCGCACGGGGACGCGAGGCTCACCCCCACGGAAGTCCAGGCGCTTGAGGTCCCCCGGCGTGGGAATCCCCTGGGCCAGCGGGTCCTCCTCAGGCGTCGCGGGTCCGTGCGCATGGGGCGGAGCTGCCGTGGAGGCTCCCCCGTGGGACGAGCCTGAAAGAGCCAGCTCCCCCTCCGTTGTGGAGACGCCGTGCCTCGTGGGCGCAGCGACTCCGTCCTGAGGCGAGGGGGACGTTCCGGGTGTGACCACGGCTGCCGGATGGGAGGTCGACGCGTCGGCGCCGTGAATGCCTGCTTCGCTTTCCTCGGGGCCTGATGGGGACGTGGCCTCGGACGATGACACGACGGCCGGCCCGGTCGCGGATGCACGGGGACTGTCAGCCGCGGGTTTCGAGGCCACGCAGGCGGAGAGCAGGACGGCGGCGAGAAGCTGTGTGACGGCGTGGCGCACGGGGGGCGACACCGTACAGTCGCACCTCCAGGCTGTCACGGACCGTTCGTCGTGCGCCCGCCGGGCAGGCTGGCTGGTACGTGTCGGGACTCGAGGGGATGAATAGCGCACAGGGCTTCCGGCGTTGCCCCTGCTCATGAAAATCCGACACGGCAACTGCCTGAGGCTGACGTTCCTGGCCACGAGCGTGCTCCTGCTGAGCTTGGCGGCCTGCTCGGGCTCCGACAGTGGAGGGACGCCCGTGCCCGTTCAGAGGTCGACCCCTCGCCCCGTGCCCATGCCCGCGCCTGGGCAGACGGAGTCGCCCACGCCCACTCGAACCTTTGCCACGCGTCCGCCCGTCGGCGTGCAGGCGGTGGCGGGGACTCCGGTGGCTGCGCTGCCGGAACACCCGGACCACGTGAACATCGAGGACCCTTCGCCCCAACCGGCCGTCAACGCCACGGCGATGGTCGTCGCCGCAGAGGCGCCCGTCTACACCCGTGAGTGGGTGGTGAGCACGTCTGGCAACGACGCTGGGAATGGCAGCGCCGCGCAGCCGCTGCGCACGCTCAACAAGGCCATCGGCCTGGCCAGTCCGGGTGAGCTCATCCGTGTCCTGCCCGGCACCTACGCGGAGCGCGTCATCATCGGTGACAACGCGAAGCCGGGCACGGCCGACGCGAAAATCACGCTCCAGGGCGAGGGCAGCCCGCGCATCGTCCTGGGCCCCGGCGAGCACGGGCTGCTGCAGGTGCGCCAGCCGCATTGGATCATCGACGGCTTCGAAATCGATATGGAGGGCCAGACGCCCTTCGCCGTCACCTTTGAGGGCGACGTGACGGGCTCGATGCTCGTCAACTCGGACCTGCACGGCGGCACGGGCGGCGGCGCGGTGACGACGTTCAACAACGCCACCGGGCCCATCATCGAGAACAACCACATCCACGACTTCGTGAAGACCACCGACAACGAGGACTCGCACGGCGTCGTGGTGCAGCCCACGTCGCGCGACGTCACCGTGCGCAACAACGACATCCACGACAACTCCGGTGACTCCGTGCAGTGCCTGGGGCCCGAGGGCTTCAGCAACCTGCCGCCCGCGGAGAACCTGCTGGTGGAGAACAACCACTTCTACGGCAACCGCGAGAACGCCGTGGACATCAAGACGTGCTACGGGGTGACCATCCGCAACAACCGGATGCACCGCTTCCTCCCGACCACCACGGCGCGGGGGGACGTCGTCGTCATCCACTACTCCGCGAGCAACGTGCTGGTGGAGGACAACGAAATCTACGACGGCGCGAAGGGCATCGCGGTGGGCGGCACCCGTGAAGGCGCCATTCCCACCGGCGTCGTCATCCGCCGCAATCGCGTGTACGACATGACCGAGGCCGGAGGCGGGGAGGGTACGGGCATCCGCCTGGAGAACTCGAAGGGCACCATGGTGGTGAACAACACCGTCACCCGCGCGGCCACGGCGCTCATCATCGGCCATGGCACCGGCGGCCCCACCCAGTCCCCGGTGGTGCAGAACAACATCTTCGCGGAAGCCCCCATCGCGGTGAACATGGGCCCGATGGCCCCGGGGATGAGAATGGGCAACAACCTCTTCCCAGCGGGCGCCCAGTTCAAGAAGGACGGCAAGCCCGTGGACCTCACGGCCTACCAGTCCACCTCGGGAGACACCACCTCACGCCTCGGCTCGGCGGACCTCGGGGCGGCGTTCGCGCCGGGGCCCATGGCGCTGGACTCGGGCGCCGACGTCGGCATCCCGTTCTGCGGTGGGGGGCCGGACATCGGCGCGGTGGAGCTGGGCTGCTGACCCGTCCGCTCAGCCCCTGAAAAGGACAAGGCCCGATGCGGAGTGACTTCCGCACCGGGCCTTGTGTCTTTGAGGCGCCACCCGGATTCGAACCGGGGAATGAAGGTTTTGCAGACCTTTGCCTTACCACTTGGCTATGGCGCCGAGAGGATGGGGTCGGCTTTATACGCAGCCCGCCACCGCGCGGTCAAGGCTGCAACAGCTGCCTGCTGTGCATGCGTCCCGTTACCATGCCGTTACCAGAAGGTTCCACCCCGGGTGCGCGTGCGTACGGGCACCCGAAAGGACGAGGTGCTCGTAAAGATGCTTCACGGCCAAGGGCTGTACCTGGAAGAGCATGACGCGTTTCGTCGCACCGTACGTGCGGTGGTGGAGAAGGAGATTCTTCCCTTCGTGAAGGAGTGGGAGGCCCGGGAGGCGTTCCCCCGGGAGCTCTTCACCCGCTTTGGCGAGCTGGGCTTCCTCGGCCTGAAGTATCCGGTGAAGTACGGGGGCTCGGCGGCGGGGGAGCTGTATGAGGCGGTGCTGCTGGAGGAGTTGGGGCGCTGTGGCTCGGGCGGTGTGTCCGCGGGGCTGGGGGCCCAGTTCACCATCTCCACGGGGCCCATCCATCAGTTCGGCACGGACGCGCAGAAGCACCGCTGGCTCGCCCCCGCCATCCGGGGCGAGAAGATTGGCGCGCTGGGCATCACCGAACCGGACGCGGGCTCGGACGTGGCGGGGCTGCGCACCACCGCTCGGCGCGAGGGCGACAGCTACGTCCTCAACGGCTCCAAGACGTACATCACCAACGGCGTGCGCGCGGACTTCGTGGTGCTGGCGGTGAAGACGGAGCCGTCCGCGGGCCACAAGGGCCTGTCCATGGTGGTGGTGGAGAAGGGCACGCCGGGCTTCTCCGTGGGGCGCAAGCTGGACAAGCTCGGCTGGCGCGCCTCGGACACCGCGGAGCTGTTCTTCGAGGACTGCCGCGTGCCCGCGGAGAACCTGCTCGGTGTGGAAGGGCAGGGCTTCGCGCAGATCATGGGCAACTTCCAGTGGGAGCGTCTGTCGCTCGCGTTGGGCGCGGTGGGAGCCATGGAGGACATGCTGGAGACGGTGCTGGCGCACGTGAAGTCACGGCGTGCCTTCGGCCAGTCGCTCCATCAGTTCCAGGTGGTGCGCCACAAGCTGGCGGAGCTCTTCACCGCGCGCGAGTCGGCGCGTCAGCTCACCTACCACGCGCTGCGCCTGCACGTGGCTGGCGAGTGGGCGGTGGCGCAGACGTCCATGGCGAAGAAGGTGGCCACCGAGACGTGCTGCCGCGTGGCGGATGAGTGCCTCCAGCTCCATGGCGGCGCGGGCTACATGATGGAGTACGACATCCAGCGCCACTGGCGTGACGCGCGGCTGGGGCCCATCGGCGGTGGCACCAGTGAGGTGATGAACGAAATCATCGCCAAGCAGCTCGGCCTGTAAGGCGGGGGCGCGGTGCGGCACGGCGCCCCGCCTGTCACGTGGAGGGCAGGCGGGGAGGCGGCGTGGGAAGAGGCCCTTGGCGCTCCGGGTTACCCGAAGAGACCCCGCGGAGGGCACCGTGGAGCCCATCATCGTCTGTGCCGAGCTTTACATGCGTCTGGGGGACGACGAAGTGCTCGTCCTCGACTGTCGCGACGCTGCCGATTGGGAGCGTTATGACCTGCACATCCCAGGGGCCTTGCGGATGACGTCCGCTGAAATCGCCCGCGACCACCACATGCTCCCGGATGACGAACTCATCGTCTTGTGTGGTTGCTCGCCGGACGGAAGGGACACGCGCCGTGTCTGTCGGCTGCTCCGGATGAAGGGCCGCGAGGCCGTCTGTCTCGACGGCGGACTGCTCGCGTGGGTCACAGGTGGCTTCCCCACGGAGCGGCACACCCGGGCGCCCGTCGCCGCGATGCACCGCTGAGCGCCTGGGTGGATGCGGTGCGTCGTCAAACGGTGTTAAGGAGCGGGCGACATCCTCCTCAGGAGACTGGAGAAACGCCCCCATGGCCAGGCTTCGCGCGGCCCTCATCGGTGCCACTGGACTCGCCGGACAGCAATTCATCGCCGCCCTCAAGAATCACCCCTCCATCGAGCTGACGGGCCTCGCGGCCTCGCCTCGCTCGGCGGGCAAGACGTATGCGGAGGCGCTGAAAACGGCGAGTGGCATGACGGCCTGGTTCGTCCCGGAGCCGCTGCCCGCCGAGCTTGCCGGCATGAAGGTGGTGGCCGGTGACGCGCTCGAGGCCAAGGATTACGACCTGGTCTTCTCCGCCGTGGAGGCGGACGTGGCGCGCGAGCTGGAGCCTCGGCTGGCGAAGGACATCCCCGTCTTCTCCGCCGCCAGCGCGTTCCGCTACGAAGAAGACGTCCCGTTGCTGATTCCCCCCGTCAACGCCGCGCACGCGCCCCTCATCCGGGAGCAGCAGCGCCGCCGTGGCTGGAAGGGCTTCATCGTCCCCATCCCCAACTGCACCACCACGGGCCTGGCGGTGACGCTGGCGCCGCTGGTGGAGCGCTTCGGGGTGAAGGCGGTGCTGATGACCAGCCTGCAGGCCATGTCCGGCGCTGGCCGCTCGCCGGGCGTCATCGGCATGGACATCCTCGACAACGTCATCCCCTACATCCCCAAGGAGGAGCACAAGGTCGAGGTGGAGACGAAGAAGATTCTCGGCGCGCTGCGTCCAGCGGGTGACGGCCTCACGCCGCATGACGTTCGGGTGTCCTGCACCTGCACCCGCGTGGCGGTGATGGAGGGCCACACCGAGTCCGTCTTCGTCTCATTGGACAAGAAGGCCACTGTGGCCGAAGTGACCCAGGCCCTGCGGGAGTGGAAGGGCGCCGAGCTGGCTCGGAACCTGCCGTCCGCCGCGCCGCGCTGGATTGAAGTGCTGGACGATCCCTTCCGACCCCAGCCCCGTTTGGACCGGGACACGCATGGCGGTATGGCCACCACCGTCGGACGCATCCGTGAGGATGGCGTCCTGGAGAACGGCTTCAAGTACGTGCTGGTGTCGCACAACACCAAGATGGGAGCCGCGCGAGGCGCCATCCTCGTGGCCGAGCTGCTGTTGGCCCAGGGCTTGTTGGGCTGAGCCCCGCTACCGGCGAAGGGGTGGCACAGATTCAGGGTGCCATCGTCAGCTCGAACCACTACTCTGCGCGCCCACGGACGCGCCTGGTTTCAACCGAGAGGAGACTTTTCAATGGCCTACGTCGTTGCCGACCCTTGCATCAAGTGCAAGTACACCGACTGTGTCGAGGTGTGCCCGGTCAACTGCTTTTACGAGGGTGCCAACTTCCTGGTCATCCACCCGGATGAGTGTATCGACTGCGGAGCTTGCGAGCCGGTGTGCCCCACCAAGGCCATCTTCCCGGAGACGGAGCTCCCGGAGCAGTGGAAGGAATACAAGGCGCTGAACGCCGACCTGTCCACCAAGTGGCCCAACATCGCGGAGAAGAAGTCCGCGCTGCCCGAGGCCGAGGAGTTCAAGTCGAAGGACGGCAAGCGCTCCCTGCTGGATCCGGCGCCGGGCTCGTAGCCCACACGGACCGTCGCGTGTCCCGGAAGGCCCTTTCGCCCAACGGCGAGAGGGCCTTCTCCGTTGCGGGTGGGACTACTCCGCGCGCAGGGAGCTCAGCTTCAACCCGCGCGATTCCAGGGCGTCGCGCAGCCGGCTCAGGTCTTCGGCCGCCACAGGGCGGTGCCGGCCCTGGATGCGCAGCGACACTTCGCGCGGGCCCGTGCGTTCGACCTCCACCGTGGCGTCCAGGTGTCCGCGCAGGCTCATGCTGAGCGCGGGCCGCTGGGACTTCACGAACACCTCGATGCGCTCGATGAGCGCCATCGCGGCCTCGGCGCGTGCGGCGGGGTTCACTTCCTCGGCGGGAGCGCGCGCGCCTCCCGCGCTCGCCGTCACGGCCGTGACGCTCTCCGAGCCAATCGGCTCCTGGAGAGGCCTCTTTTCATCCGGAGGCGGTGGCCCGGGAGCCGGCCGTGCTTCGGGCTGAACTGGAAGGGCGGGGCGCAGGTCCTTCGACAGCTCGCGGGCGATGAGGTCATGGAGCCGGTGTTCGGTGCGCTCCTGGCCCAGGGCCTGGGACTCGCTCCGGACGGTGCCCAGCCGCTGGACTTCGACATTCATCGCCTGCCGCTTGAGTCCCAGGCTCTCGGGGCTGGAGACAGCGCCGCGCTGTGCGGTGAGCACGGCCCCCGCGGCCCGGGCCAGCAGGGTGGGCGTGGGGCCCGTGCGCGCGGCGTTTCGGGGGCTCAGTCCCAAGCGTTGGGGCCTGGGTGGGGTGCTGCGTGCGTCCGCTTCGTCGAGCGCCTCCTTGAAGCGCTCTCCGTCGGCGGATGACTTCGTCTGTCCGGAGCCGTTGGTGGGCTCGCGACTGTCGACCTTCATGGCATCCCTCGTGCGGTGGGCGCGGGGAGCAGAGCAGGGGGCGTGCCAGCCCCGGTGCTAGAAGAGCCTCAGTCCGTCCCCCCGGAAGCGGTACCGCCGGGTGGATGGGCGTCCAGACGTGGGATGCGCGTCAGCGTTGCGTACCGAAGGCGCCGGGCTGAATGGGCGCAAATCCGGTCAGGTCGTTGACGGCCAGGGGGCACGAGGCCACGGCGGCCGGGTCCGCCAGGGAGGGCGTCTTCGTCCAGTCCCGCTCGGGGAAGATCAGGGCGTCGCGCAGCTCGATGGATGTCAGGCCCTTCTTGTACTCCCAGAAACGGCCTCGCACGAGGACGCGGGAGCCCTTGAGCAGTTTGTTGAGGTCCGCGTACTGCGTGTCCTGCAGCTTCGCGGAGATCTCCACGCGCGGGCGCTTGGGCGCCTTGCCGAAGTTGAACTCGAAGCGCTCCGTCGTCGGCGCTTCGGGCTCCACCCACAACAGCCGGGCCAGCATGTACGGGGCTTCCGGCTCCTCGTCCTTCTTCAGGCGCTTCTTCTTCGGCTTCTCGAGCTTGAGGTCCACCAGCTCCAGCGCGCCGAAGGCAACCTCGTGGTCCAGGTAGTTCTCGCGGAAGAGGGCCTCGGCGGTGGACGCGCCCACGGAGGTGGCACGCTGGACTTCCTGGGCATAGCGCTCCCGCAGGGCGGGCAGGGTGACCAGGAAGCTGTCCAGGGGCTGCACACCGTTGGCGAGGAAGCGAAGCCTCCCCATGTCGATGGCCGGGTAGTAGGGCGCCAGGGCCTGCGCCGTCACCAGCCACTCCTGGGGCAGCTTCCGGTCGATGAGCACGCGCCGCACCATGGCGACGAGGAAGGCGTTGCCGGGAAAGCGCTGGTTGACGAGCTGGGTGTTGAGGGCGTTGACCAGCACCGGGTCCAGCATGAAGTTTTCGTCACGCTTGTGCAGCAGCACACCGGTTTCACCCATCAGGGTCAGCATGGCCCCGAGCACCTGTGCGCAGCCGGCATCCTGAGTGCCCTGCTTGAGCCCCTGGTTCAGCTTCGACCGGGCGAAGCGCTTGTCCAGGTCCTCCTCGCGGAAGACGGGGGCCTGACCATTGCCGAAGAACAGCTCTGGCTGGGCGGTGGCGGGCATGGCCGACAGGGCCAGGGCGAGTGCGAGCAGTCGGTTGATGCGCATGGCGCCTTGCAGCCTACCACGGCGCACGGACCCGCCGTGCGGCCCGACAGTGGCGGCAGGCAGGCGGGGCACAGGGCGCAACCCCGGCGTGCCACGGTGCTTTTTCCGCCTGTTGACCTCGCGGGCTTTTGTGTACCTTGCCCGCGACATGGCCTCTCCCACGGATACTTCCGCGCCCGTCACCATCACTCAGATTCAGAGTGAGGCGGAGCTCATGCAGGCGCTCGCCATCCGCGAGGTGGTGTTCATCGAGGAACAGGCGGTTCCCGAAGGCATTGAGCGCGACGCCGAGGACGCGCACGCCTATCACGTCATCGCCAACCAGGGCGGCCACGCCATTGGTACGGGTCGGCTGGTGATGTTGACGCAGCCTCCGGCCAGCCAGGAAGGCACGTGGGGCCAGATTGGCCGCATGGCCGTCCTCCAGGCGCACCGCAAGGCGCGCGTGGGCTCCATGTTGCTGACGTCCCTTGAGGCAGAGGCGCGTCGGCGTGGCGTCAACGGCATCATGCTGCACGCCCAGCTCTACGCGCTGGAGTTCTACAAGAAGCACGGCTACCAGCCGGTCGGCGGCGTCTTCGAGGAAGCCGGCATGGAGCACCTGGAAATGCACAAGCGCTTCTGATGTCGCCTCAACGGCGCGGTGGCCGAGGGGCTGGCGGCTGGGCATGCCGCGGGTCCTCGGGCCATGAGTGCCGGGGGTACTTGCGGCACAGCTCCTTGCGGATTGCGGGGTAGTGCCGCTCCCAGAAGCCCGCGAGGTCGGTCGTCACCTGAACCGCGCGCATGTTCGGCGCCAGCAGGTGCAGCACCAATGGGACGCGACCCGCGCAGACGTTGGGCCCCTGCGCCATACCGAAGAAGTCCTGGAGTCGCGACTCGACCCAGGGCGGCTTGCCGGGCTCGTAGTGGACCTTGACGCCGCGGCCTCCGGGCAGCGTCACCCGTTCCGGCGCATGCGTGGCCAGCAACCGCTGCTGCTCTGAGTTGAGCCGTGCGTAGAGCGCGTCCAGCAGGGACACCCCTTCCAGGTCCTTGAAGCTGCGCGCGTCCGAGCACAGCGACGCCAGCGCATCGCGCAGGAAGGTGTCATCGACGGTGGGGAACTTCGCCTCGGGGAAGGCACCGGCCAGCAGGGCCACGCGGGTGCGCCACTGCTCCAGGGCCTCCGGGTCCGCGAACTTCCCAGGCCCCGCGGCCAGCGCGGCTTCCACGAGCACTCGCGCGGTGGCCTCCGAGGCGGGCGCGGGCGTGCGGGTCTCCTCCAGGACGAGGTTGCCGTAGGACAGGCGGGTGAGCCGCTCCACACGCCGGGCCTCGGCGTTCCACTGGAGGGTGTCCACCTCCTCCAGCGTGTCCGGGTAGAGGTCGAGCAGCCATTCCGGCTCCACGGCGCTGGCGAGCCGAACCATGGCGCCCTTGCCGGGGCGTTCCTCGGCGTCGGCGGCCACCATGAGGTCGGCGTCCTGGACCACGCTCACGTCTGACAGCGTGGCCGTCCCGCCTCCGAACATCAGCAGCTCGGGCGCACGGGGCCGGCGCCGCCGGGCGACGCGGTCGGGGTAGCCGGCGAGCACGCTGAGCATCAGCGCTTGCTCCACGTCCTCGGGCCGCTGGGGCCGGGCGCCTTGGCCACGCACCGCGCGCCGCAGCTGCTTCTGGACCCGGTCCACGGACTGCACGGCGCCGGCTTCCAGGGAGAGGGAGTGCATGCGGCCTGACGCGAAGTTCGCGCGCTCGGCTTCGCGGAAGCGCTCGAACAGCTCCAGCAGGTCGGACGGCCCGCTGACGACGGCGGCCGGACGTCCTCCCTGGCCCAGGTTGGCGCGGGCCTCGCGGCGGATGTCGCGTTCGCCCATGAGGGCGGCGAGCACGGCGGCTTCGGCGCCCACGCCCCGGCGCTCACCCTCGACGATGATGCGCGCCTGACGGGGGTGGACGGGGAAGCGCAGGAGCCGTTCGCCCACCTCCGTGACGGTGCCGGTGGGGTCGACCGCGCCCAGTCGGCGGAGCAGCGTCTCCGCGGCGTCCAGGGACGCGGCCGGGGGCGGCTCGAAGAAGGGGAAGGCGGCCAGGTCGGTGATGCCGGACGCGCGCAGGGAGAGGACGGTTTCGGCCAGGTCCGTGCGGCGAATCTCCGGGGCGTCCTGCTCCGGGCGGCCGTCGAAGTCGTGCTGGGTGTAGAGGCGCAGGCAGTGGCCCGCGCGCGTACGGCCCGCGCGGCCCGCGCGCTGGATGGCGGAGGCGCGGCTGACCTTGGACAGCTTGAGGGTGGGCAGGCCGGACCAGGGAGAGTGGGAGGCGACGCGCGCGAGCCCGGAGTCGATGACCACCGCCACGCCGTCGATGGTGACGGACGTCTCCGCGACGTTGGTGGAGAGGATGATCTTCCGCCGCGAGCTGCGCCGCACGGCGCGGTCCTGCTCGGCGGGGGACAGGTCGCCGTGGAGGGGGAGCACGTCGGCGCCGTGGCGTTCGGCGAACTCGGCGCATGCGTCGCGTGCGCGGCGGATTTCGCCGGCGCCGGGGAGGAAGACGAGCACGTCGCCATCCACGCCCTGGGTGAAGAGCCGCTTGATGCCGGAGAGCACCTGCTGGTCCAGGTGTCGGTCGTCGGGCGCGGGCAGGTACTCCACGCTTACATCGAAGCGTCGGCCCTCGGAGCGGAGCGAGGGACACCCGCCGAGGTAGGCCCGGATGGGCTCCGCCTCCAGCGTCGCGGACATGACGACGACCTTGAGGTCGGGGCGCGCCGTCTCCTGAAGGCGCCGCAGCAGGGCAAGGGAGATGTCCGCGGACAGGTGCCGCTCGTGGAATTCGTCGAGCACGACGATGCCCACGTCGCGAAGCTTCGGGTCGGAGAGCAACCGGCGGCCGAGCACGCCCTCGGTGACGAAGGACAGCCGCGTCTTCGCGCTGCGCACGTCCTCGAAGCGGACCTGGTAGCCCACGGACTCGCCCACGCGTTCGCCCAGTTCCTCGGACACGCGCTGTGCGGCGAGCCGCGTGGGAAGCCGGCGTGGCTGGAGGACGATGATTTCCTTCCCCTGACCGAGTCCGGCCTCCAGGAGCGCGCGAGGCACGCGCGTGGTCTTTCCCGCTCCAGGAGGTGCTTCCAGGACGAGCGACCGCGCGCCCCGCAGCGTGGAGACGATGTCCGGCAACAGGGGATCGATGGGAAGCGCGACGTCCGCCATGGCCCGGTGTCCTTTAAGGCGTGTCCGCGTCGGGAGTCGGTGGGGCGGACTGCGTGGAGGACTTCTTCTTCCGGACGCGAGGCGCCTGAGCCTCTCCCGCGGGTGGAGCTTCGGTGGCCTCGGCCGCGGCAGGCTCCGCTGCATCGGCCTTCTTGCGACCCCGTCGCGCGCCGCGTGGCGCGGTGGCCTCGTCGGTCGCCGCGGGCTGGCCGTCGTTCGTCACCGCTCCATCCGTGGCCTTGGGGGCCGCATCGTCCCTGTCGGCCCGGGCCGCATCTTCCAAGGCGCCCTTGCCCGCGAGTTCCGCGCCCTCGGGAGCCGCCTCCGGCTGGGCAACAGTGCCATCGTGCGACTCAGAAGAGGTTCTCGCGGAGGCCACGCCGGTTTCTGCCGTAGAGGGCGAGCCCCCGTCCTTCAGCTCGGGGCCACCGACCGCGCCCGAGTCGCCACCGTTGTCCGAGCGCTGTGCGCCCGAGTCTTGGAGCACCTCCGGGCTGGCTGCGCTAGCGGACGTATCACCACCCGGCGCGGCACTCTCCGTCGCCGTGTCGCCACGAGCGGCCGAATGCGCCACGGAAGCAGGGCTGGAGATGTCGCCCCCTGCATCCAGGGCCGCGACCTCGGCGAGTTCGGCTTCGGTGGGCTCCATGGAGTCCGTCGGCTCATCGAAGCCACCCATCGCGTCGTCAGAGAGCGACAGTCCCCGTCCCGCGCGGCGCTTGGGTTTGAGGTTCAGCCCGGCGGCCTCGTAGACGGTGGGGGCGGGCACGAGCGCGGCTTCGGCCAGCAGGCGTGCCTGTCGCAGAGACTGCTCGAGCTTCCGGCCCAGCGACACGAGCTCCTCGCGAAGAAGGCTCTCCTGTTCCAGCGTCAGCGGCGACGGCTCATGGCTGGAGCGCCACGCGGTGTGGGCGCTCAGCACCTGCTCCATGACGGGCCGCACGAGCGCGAAGTCATCCCGGGCGAAGATGCGCGTCACATAAGCGCTCTTCGTGCGCCGCTCGTAGGACGTCGCGTACTCGAGGACGGCCTCGCGGGGGGCTCTCCGCAGCTGCGGGAACTTCAGATGAGGGAAGAGGGCCTCGATGACGGGCGCGCGGCTGCTGGCGGTGAAGGTGATGCCGGCGAGCAGCTTCTCCAGCACGTCCACCCACAGGCCCTGCTGGTGGAACGCATACTCCTCGCGAGCCTCTTCCAGCTCGGGCAGGTCCTTCACGCGGTCGAGCACGCCCTCGGTGGGCGCGCGCGCGGTGCGCACCAGTTCCAGGGCGGTGGTCAGCCAGCCCTTTTCGGCGTCGAGGCCGGGCCGGCCGGTGAGCATTTCCCCCGCCGTGGCGAGGCGGGCCTCGAAGGCTTCGGCGAAGCGGATGAGCTCGTACGATTCGAGCGTGGACGACATGCGGCGGCTCCTCGGAAGGGTGGCGGGAGATAGCACACCCGGCGCCGAGCACCGAGCGGTCGGGCAGGGCCTCAGCGCCCGCCGAGCAGAATCTCCAGGGCCTGGGGATGCGAGAAGTCAGGGAAGGCGACCGTGGCCCCTGCGTCGAGGAGGGCCTGCACGGAGAAGGTCCCAGTCCCCACGCCGATGCACTCGGCGCCGACGCCCTGGGCCGCATGGACGTCCTTGGGCGTATCGCCGATGACGACGACCCGGCATTCCTCCACGGGGACGCCCAGCTTCGCGGCGCCGGCCTTGGCGCCGCAGCGAATCAGCTCGGTGCGGTCCTCGTTGTCGCAGCCGAAGCCGCCGAAGTCGAACTGGTCGTAGATGCTCACGCGCTCCAGCTTCACGCGGGCGCCCTCACGGACGTTGCCCGTGCCCAGTCCCACCGCGAACCCGGACCGCGACCGGGCTTCCTTCACGGCCTCGCGCATGCCCGGGAAGACGCGGTAGCGCTGGTCATCCACCTTGTGGACCTCTTCAGCGAGGTGGGCGACGTAGGCGTCGATGACCGCGTCGATGGCCGCAGCCGAGTCCTCCACGCCGATGATGTGCATCGCCTTGCGGGCGATGGCCCGGTCGGTCATGCCGGACATCGGAAACGAGTCGCACGCGTCCCGCCGCCCGTGCAGCTTCTCGAAAGCAGCTTCCATGGAGCGGCGCCCCGCGCCGCCAGTGGTGACCAGGGTTCCATCGATATCGAAGAGGAGGACGGTGGGACGCATGGCCTCCATCTAATGGAAGCCCCGGGCCGACGCGAGCCCGGAGTCAGGCGGACCGCGTTCCCTCAGGGCTCGACGAGCGTGAGTCCACGCTGGAGTGCCTCGCGGACCAGGGCGCGCTCCTCTATGGGGAGTCGGTCCTCCAGCGCCTGCCGGGCCTGTTGCCCACCCAGGCGTCCGAGCGCCACGGCCACGGCTTCCCGGACCAGTGACTCCGGGTCCTGCAGCCGGGTGATGAGCGTGGGGATGGCATCCAGCCCCAGACACCGGCGAAGGGCGTCCGCCGCGCTGGCCCGCACCACGGCTGGGGCCTTCTCGTCTTCGAGCACATCGCGGATGGTCACCGCGCCGCCTGACGGATCCACCAGCGCTAAGGAGGACACGGCGAGCGTCCGCCGCGCGGTAGGGGTGCCCTTGTCCACGACGAGCGCCGACAGGACAGGCGCCGCTCCTGGCCCCAGGCGCTTCCATGCGTCATCTGATGGGGCGCCAGTCCGCGTCGTCGCATCGAGAAGTGCGACCACCTGGGCATGGACGTCGGCACCAGGCGAAGGCGCGCTGGTGACGAGGGCAGGCTCCGAACTGGCGGAAGCACTCATGCGGGCCAGTCCTCCGGACCCCGCGAGCAAGAAGCCTCCGAGCACCACGGGGCGCCAGGCGAGATGGCGGAGGGACCACGAGGAAACGGCGCCAGGACGTGGGGGGAGGGTGGTCGCCATGGGGGCTTCCCGGACAGAAGAGGGACGTTTCCAATTTATACGTCATTGGTGCCGCGACGGGATGCGAAGGCCGTTATGGTCGGCGCGTCATGGCCGGACGGGTCCTCTTCTTCCTTCAGCACGCCACGTACGAGCCGGCCTTCCAGGCCGCCACCATGGGAATCACCGCCGCCGCCATGGGCGACGAGGTGTACTTCGTCTTCGCCTTCGATGCGCTGCGCCAGCTCGTGGGTGGCGCCTACGGCCAGCCGTCGAGCGAGCGCGAGCACGAGGAGTTCACGCGCGCGGAGTCACTCGGGGTGTTGGCGCCGCCGCACATGCTGGCGGAAGCGCGCACGCTGGGCGCCAGGCTGATCGCCTGCGACACCACGGTCCGCATCTGCGGCTACGAACCGGAGTCGCTGGAGGGCACCCTGGATGAAGTGATGGGGATGGCCTCGATTTGGCGACTGACCGCGGGTGCACGGGTGCTCACCCTGTAGTCGGTGGGCTTTGGCCCTACGTACGCCGCACTTGGCCGCCCAGGTATCGCTCTGGCTGTAACGTCGCAGTGGCATCCAAACGGCCAGGAATCAGTCCGCCGATGCTGTAGCGCCCGACGGGAATGACGCGATAACCTGTGGCCACGCCGTACCCCTTTGGAGAACCCGGCCGCGCGGGAAGTCCCGCGTCCCCCAGTAGCAGAAGGAATTCATTGCCTATGCGCTCCAAGCTGCCCCTCCTGAGTGCACTCTCCGTCGGTGCCTTCGTCCTGGCCTGTCAGACGTACGACTTCGAGCCGGTGGAGCCGCTGGCCATCGCGCAGACGACGAAGGAGGAGGTCATCAACGCCCGTCGGAGCAAGCCCAACATCATGTTGTTGGTGGATACCTCCGGGTCCATGACGTACCCGGTGAATCCGTCGCCTGCCTGCGACGTGGAGTTCCAAGGGAACATGGTTCCCTGTGGTGGCGAGGCGACGTGCAACGTCGATGTCTGCCCCACGCGTTGGACCGCGCTGCAGTCGGTTGTTCCGCAGTTCCTTGAGAACAGCGGTCGTTTCGTTCGTTTCGCGCTGACGACGTATCCCGAGACGCGAGGAGGACAGTCGATTCCGGATCTGTGTCGTGCCGCCACTGCTGGAGCCCTGCTCAAGACGCTGCCTGAGCAGGAAGACGACGATTCACTGCTGGTGCATGCCAATGAGATCAACACCCTGCTGCAGGGCATTCCCAATGGTGGAGCGGGCCGGCCTCTTGGCGGTACGCCGACAAGTGGAAGTCTGAACTTCGTGGGAGGGCTTGAGGGGCTCCAGGACACCAACCGGCAGAACTTCGTCATCCTCCTGACGGACGGTTTGCCGAACTGCAACGAGGGGAACCCCAACAGCGGTGCAAACACCGAGTTGTGCAAGTGCACCATCGAGAACAACCAGTGCCAGAGTGGCTACCTCCACCGTGGATGCCTGGACTCCGATGCCTCCGTGACTGCTGTGCGGGAACTTCGTGAGAAGGGCATTAAGACCATCGTCATTGGCTTCGGCGCGGAGACGGCGGTGGGGGATGGGCCGGCAGCGCTGGAAGCGATGGCGCGCGCTGGCGGCTTCGAGCGGACGTGCAATGCGGAGCGCCCATGTGGCGAGGGCGACACGTGCAACCCGACCACGGGTCTGTGCAACCGCTCCTTCTTCCAGGCCGGAAACCAGGCTGAGCTTGCGCGCGCGCTGGAGGACATCAGCCGGGCGGTCGTCCTCATTGAGCCTTGCCTGATTCCACTGGAAGGCCCCCAGCGCCCGACCGACCCCAAGCTGCTCGTGGTCTATGTGGAAGGCGAGCGGACCCCCTCGAGCGATAGTACGTGGACGCTGGAGGACCGCGGTGTGCTCTTCACGGGGCAGACCTGCGAGCGCATCCTCAACTCCACCCCGGAGTCGCCCGTGAAGATTGAAGTGCGGGCCATCCGTCAGCGCTAGTCCAGCGGTTCGCGGGGCGGCTTTACCCGGCGAGGGGCGGGGATTATAGGTCCCTCTCTCCCCGGAACGGCCGCCCCGCTCATGAAAGCCACGATCCTCTCGCGCTCCGCTTCCATCCCGTCCACTCGGCGACTTGTCGAGGTGGCGCGCGCAAGAGGGCACCGGGTGCGGGTCCTCAACCCACTCCGCGTGCAGATGCACCTCGATGGGCGCAGCGCCACGCTCTACTACGGCCGCAAGAAGCTGGCGCCCACGGACGTCGTCCTCCCTCGCATCGCCCAGTCCATCAGCAACTATGGCCTGGCCGTGGTGAATCAGTTCGGCCTGGCGCGGGTCTCGCTCGTCAACCACGCGCAGGCCATCGCGCAGTCGCGCAACAAGATGCGCTCGCTGCAACTGCTCTCGGCGCACGGCATCGATATTCCGTCGACGGTGATGGCGCGCGACGCGGCTCACCTCAAGGAGATGGTGGGCTTGCTGGGCGGCGTGCCCGTCCTCGTCAAACTGCTGCAGGGGCAGGAGAAGCACGGCGTCATGGTGTGCGAGAGCCTCCAGTCGCTGGAGGCCGCGCTCGAGGCAGTCCTCGGGCTGGGGCATAACCTGGTGATGCAGGAGTACGTGAAGAGCACGGGCATCGACGTCCGTGTGCTCGTCGTGGGTGGACAAGCTGTGGCCGCGGTTCGTCGCCGCCCGCGTCCGGGGCGCCTGGCGCACACCCTGATCAAGGGGGCTCGGCTGGAGGCGCACGAACTGTCACTGGCCCAGCGAGCCACCGCGGAAAAGGCCACCCGGCTCATCGGGCTCGAAGTGGCGGCGGTGGACCTGCTTGACGTGCAGGGCCAACCCAAGGTCTTCGAGGTGAATAGCTCCCCCGCGCTTCCTGAAATGGAGGCGGTGACGGGCGTCGACCTGGCCTCGCTCATCATCATCCGCGCGGAAGCGCTCGTGGCGGGGGCGCCGCCCGTGTCTGTGCCGGACTTGTCGCCTCCGTCGGCCCTGCCCGCGTCATCTGAGCCCGCTCAGCTCCCCGTGGACCGGAAGGGCACGGGCCGCCGCGCCAGGACCAGCGAAGGCGGCGCGTGAAGAGAAAGACGGCCCCCGCCGTCTCAAGCGTGATACGCACCCCTCGCTTCTAGGAGACGCCCATGCTTCATCGCCGACGCCTTTCCTCCCTCGCCGCTCTGCTGGCGGCAGTGACCTGCTCCGCGCCCGTACTGGCCGCGGATGTGGATCCGGCCTCGCTGTATGAGGTCTCCACCGAAGGGACCTCGAGCCAGGTCAAGGCGGGGGAGAAGGGGACCTTTGTCCTCGCCATCAAGACGAAGGCGGGTGCCCATGTCTCCGACGAGGCACCGTTGAAGCTTGAGGTGAAGGGGAGTCAGCTGACCCCGGCCAAGGAGAAGCTGGTCCTGGCGGACTCCGTGGCGAAGAAGGCCGAGGGGCAGGCCTTCGCGGACCCCCGCTTCGAGGTCCCCTTCACGACGGCCGCCGCGGGCAAAGGCTCCGTGGACGCGAAGCTCGTCTTCTTCATCTGCACGGAGAAGCTCTGCGCACGTCAGCAGAAGACCTTCTCCCTTCCTGTCGAGGTCCTCTGAGTCCCCATGCGTGAGCGTTCTTCCAAGGGCGGCCGCGGTGAGCGCGGGAGCGAAGAATCCCCCCAGCGCGCCAGCCGGGGCGAGCGGGGAGGCGGCGAAGCCTCCCGTTTTGTCTACGGGGTGAATCCAGTCCTGGCGGCTCTTCGGGCCCGGCCGGACGAGGTGGAGCGCTTGTTCCTGGTGGAGGGGCAGCTCGGCGCCCGAGCGGCGGGAGAGCTACTCAGCCGGGCTCGCGAGTTCGGCATTCGCGTGGAGAAGGTGACGCGCGAGCGCCTGGGTGCGCTGGCGGAGGGCGGCGTTCACCAGGGCGTGGTGGTGGAGCTTCGAGGCTTCAAGTACGCGGAGCTGGAGGACCTTCTGGAGGCCGCGAAGGCCCAGGGACAGCCTCCGCTGGTGGTCGTGCTGGACGGAATCCAGGACCCGCACAACCTGGGAGCCATCATCCGCTCCGCGGATGCACTGGGGGCTCATGGCGTGGTGATTGCCAAGGACCGGGCGGTGCAGGTGACGGGCACCGTGGCCAAGGCGTCCGCCGGGGCCGTGGAGCACAGCCGCATCGCGCGGGTGGTGAACATCTCCCGGGCCCTGGAGGAACTGAAGGAAGCCGGCCTGTGGGTCGCCGCGGCGGACGTCGACGCCAAGGAGCCCATGTGGAGTGCCCGGTTGGATGGGCCGTTGGCGCTCGTCGTGGGGGCCGAGGGGGCAGGCGTCCGGGACGGAGTGCTCAAGCACTGCGACTTCCGCCTCCGGATTCCGATGGCGGGTCAGGTCGGTTCATTGAATGCGTCCGTTTCGGCCGGCATTCTGCTATACGAGGTCGCCCGCCAGCGGGGCACCGTCTCCGGCCGGTAGTTGAAGTTTGGGATCAATCTCCTTGACTTGGGCGAACGGGAATTCTAGAAGGGCGCCCCTCTCAGGGCGGTGACGGGTGGTTGACGGAGTCGCTGGGGCGGGGTAGGGCGGCAGTCGCAGTACCGGATGAGTGCCGGTGTAGCTCAGCTGGTAGAGCAACTGATTTGTAATCAGTAGGTCGCGGGTTCAAATCCCGCCGCCGGCCAGGTAGGACGGGGCCGCGGATGAGGGCCCGGGATGTGGTAGTAGGACAAGTGAATATCTGGAGGGATACCCAAGCGGCCAAAGGGAGCAGACTGTAAATCTGCCGGCTCTACGCCTTCGATGGTTCGAATCCATCTCCCTCCACTCGGCAATTGCGGGAATAGCTCAGTTGGTAGAGCGTCAGCCTTCCAAGCTGAATGTCGTGGGTTCGAATCCCATTTCCCGCTCCAAATGTTGTAGTCACAGCATCGCCAAGCCCTGATAGCTCAGTTGGCAGAGCGCATCCTTGGTAAGGATGAGGTCACCAGTTCAATCCTGGTTCAGGGCTCCATTTATTTTTGAGGAGTGTCATGGCCAAGGAGAAGTTCGAGCGTAACAAGCCCCACGTGAACATCGGCACGATCGGACACGTGGACCACGGCAAGACGTCGCTGACGGCCGCCATCACCAAGGTGCTGGCGAAGACGGGCGGCGCCACGTTTCTGGCGTACGATCTGATTGACAAGGCGCCGGAGGAGCGTGAGCGCGGTATCACGATCTCCACCTCGCACGTGGAATATCAGACGGCGAGCCGGCACTATGCCCACGTCGACTGTCCGGGCCACGCCGACTACGTGAAGAACATGATCACGGGCGCGGCGCAGATGGACGGCGCCATCCTGGTGGTGTCGGCGGCGGACGGCCCGATGCCGCAGACCCGTGAGCACATCCTGCTGGCGCGCCAGGTCGGTGTTCCGTACATCGTGGTCTTCCTGAACAAGGTGGACATGCTGGACGACCCCGAGCTGCGCGAGCTCGTGGAGATGGAAGTCCGCGACCTGCTGAAGAAGTACGAGTTCCCTGGCGACGACATCCCCATCGTCCCGGGCTCGGCGCTCAAGGCGCTCGAGGGTGACACCAGCGACATCGGCGAGCCGGCCATCCTGAAGCTGATGGAGGCGGTGGACAGCTACATTCCGACGCCGCAGCGCGCGACGGACAAGCCCTTCCTGATGCCGGTGGAGGACGTGTTCTCCATCTCCGGCCGCGGCACGGTGGCCACGGGCCGCGTCGAGCGCGGTATCATCAAGGTCGGCGAGGAAGTGGAAGTCGTCGGTCTGCGGCCGACGCAGAAGACGGTTGTCACGGGCGTGGAGATGTTCCGCAAGCTGCTGGACATGGGCATGGCGGGCGACAACATCGGCGCGCTGGTGCGCGGACTGAAGCGCGAGGACATGGAGCGCGGTCAGGTGCTGGCCAAGCCGGGCAGCATCACCCCGCACACCAAGTTCAAGGCGCAGATCTACGTGCTCTCGAAGGAAGAGGGTGGTCGTCACACCCCGTTCTTCAAGGGGTACCGGCCGCAGTTCTACTTCCGCACCACGGACGTGACGGGCACGGTGAAGCTGCCGGAGAACGTCGAAATGGTGATGCCGGGCGACAACATTGCCATCGAGGTGGACCTCATCACCCCTGTGGCCATGGAGAAGGAGCTGCGCTTCGCTGTTCGCGAGGGTGGCCGCACCGTGGGCGCTGGCGTCGTGGCGGAAGTCATCGAGTAATGCCGGGTCGGCCGCAAGGCCGCCGGGCTCACTGTCCCGATTCCGAGGGGAGGGCTGCGTTGTGGTAGCCTTCCCTTCTCGTATCTGGTGAGGTAGGTCATGCCGAAGGGCAATCGTTCCATCATTTCGCTCGAGTGCACTGTGTGCAAGGAGCGGAACTACACGACCACGAAGAACAAGCGGAAGAGCCAGGACAAGCTTGAGCTGAGCAAGTTCTGTCCTCGTTGCCGCAAGCACCAGGACCACAAGGAAGGTAAGGTCTAGGTCGGTAGTTCAGGGAAGGTTCTAGGCCAGTAGCTCCAACGGTAGAGCAGCGGTCTCCAAATCCGCGTGTTGGGGGTTCGAATCCCTCCTGGCCTGCCAACTCTCAGTAGTCGCGGGGCCCCCGGTACCTGGAGGTGCCGGGGGTTCCTGTGTTTTCGCAGTTCCGCGAATTCGCATCCGCAGTACCTCGTGAGGCACCATGGCGACGGCATCAGAGGCCAGCCAGCAGGCTAACCGCTCGGCGATGGATCCGAAGCGGCTCGTGGTCATCTTCTATCTTCTCGTCGGCATCGTCCTGGCCCTCTTCCTGGAGCGCCTGCTCGGGTTGCTGTGGGCGAGGTTCAGCTGGAGCGACCCGGTCCTCATCGAGGGCTTGGACTGGAAGGTCTCCACCCTGGTGAGCTACGTGCTGTCCGTGGGATTGGCCGTGGGCGCGTACTTCCACCCGCGCACCCATGCGCTGTCCATCGACGTCGCTTCGGAGTTGATGAAGGTCACCTGGCCCACCTGGTCGGAGACCAAGGCGTCGACCATGGCCGTGGTCGTGGCGTCCCTGGTGGCCGCCGTCATCCTCTTCTGCATCGATACCGCCGCCTACAACCTGATGGTGGAGTGGCTGCCGGCCGTGTGGGGGAAGCTGTAATGGCGATGAAATGGTACGTGGTCCACACCTACTCGAACTTCGAGAACCAGGCGAAGAAGAGCCTGGAAGAGAAGGTTCGTCTGGAGGGCCTTCAGGACCAGTTCGGTGAAATCCTGATTCCGATGGAACAGGTCGTCGAAATGGTGAAGGGTGAGAAGAAGACCTCTCGCCGCAAGTTCTTCCCCGGCTACATCTTCGTGCAGATGGAGCTGAACGACCGGACGCTCCACCTGGTGAAGAACACGCCGAAGATCACCGGCTTTCCGGGAACGGCGCAGCACCAGAACCCGCTGCCCATCTCCGACCAGGAGGTTGCGCGGCTGACGTCCCAGATCTCCGAAGGCACGCTCAAGCCGAAGCCCAAGGTGCAGTTCGACGACGGCGACACGGTGCGCGTCATCGACGGTCCGTTCGCCAACTTCAACGGCACCGTGGAAGAGGTCAACGCCGAGAAGGGCAGGGTGAAGGTGCTGGTCAGCATCTTCGGCCGCGCCACCCCGGTGGAGCTCGACTTCATGCAGGTGGAGAAGACCACCGGCTAGCAGTTGATGCCACGCCGTGCACCCCTGTATGGAGTGCGCGGCGTTCGCATTTCTGGTCCCCGTATCGGGGCCGGACTCATGGGTGGGAGGGCTTCCCCGTCTGGTAGCCCGCTCGCACCACCCACTCGAAAGGCAGTTGTCGTTCGATGAAGAAGATCACAGGTCAGGTCAAGCTGCAGATTCCCGCCGGTAAGGCGAACCCCGCTCCGCCGATCGGCCCCGCGCTCGGTCAGCAGGGCGTGAACATCATGGAGTTCTGCAAGCAGTTCAACGCGAAGACCCAGGCGGAAGCCAAGGAAGGTCTCATCATCCCGGTGGTCATCACCGTGTATGCGGACCGCTCCTTCACCTTCATCCTGAAGACCCCGCCCGCCGCCGTCCTCATCAAGAAGGCCGCGGGTCTCCACACGGAGAAGAAGAAGGGTTCGGGCGCGAAGAAGCCGGGCAAGGAGAAGGTCGGGCAGATCACCCGCGCTCAGCTCGAGGAAATCGCGAAGAAGAAGATCCAGGACACCACCGCCGCGTCGCTCGAGGCCTGCATGAACACCATTGCTGGCACCGCACGCTCCATGGGCATCGACGTCGTCGGCTAGGCCGCCGCGCACCCACTCACGACAAGGATTTCTGTCATGGCTAAGACTGGGAAGAAGTTCCGTGCGGCCGCCGCTCTGGTTGACCGCGATAAGCGCTACGCCATCGGCGAGGGCTTTCAGCTCCTGAAGAAGACGGTGGAGGCTCGCTCCACCAAGTACGACCAGACGGTCGACGTCTCCATCAACCTGGGCGTGGACCCGAAGCACGCGGACCAGATGGTCCGTGGCGCCGTGGTGCTCCCGCACGGCACCGGCGCCACCGTGCGCGTGGCCGTGTTCGCCAAGGGCGAGAAGGCCACCGACGCGACCAACGCCGGCGCGGACGTGGTCGGCGCCGAGGACCTCCAGAAGCGTATCGAGGAGGGCTTCCTCGACTTCGACACCGTCATCGCCACCCCGGACATGATGGGTGTCGTCGGTCGCCTCGGTAAGGTGCTCGGTCCCCGTGGCCTGATGCCGAACCCGAAGGTCGGCACGGTGACCATGGACGTCGCGAAGGCCATTCGTGACGCCAAGGGTGGTAAGGTCGACTTCCGCGCCGAGAAGGCCGGTATCGTCCACGCGAAGCTGGGCAAGTCCTCCTTCGAGGTGGAGAAGCTCGAGGCCAACTTCAACGCCCTGGTGGACCTGGTGATGAAGCTGAAGCCGGCCGCCGCGAAGGGTGTGTACCTCCAGGGGATCGCCATCTCGTCCTCCATGGGCCCGGGCATCAAGCTCGACACCACGGAGATCAAGGTGCGCCACGGCTAATCGCCGCCCGGACGCACGGACAGGGGGGCGCAGCCCTGGCTTTGGGTCAGGGTTGTCACCTGTCTGACGTCACAGGTTCGAAAGTTCTGGATCTTTGCTGAAGCCGGGGGTATAGGCCCCCGGCTTTTGCAATTGGGGCGCCACGTCGTGAGGCGCGGCGTCCCGACACCTGGTTCATGACAGCAGGGACCTGGGTGGAGAGGGTGCATGTTCCGTTGGCAGCCGGGCAACCGGCCGGACGGCACCTTCGACCCCTGGTTCAAACGACCGCAAGGTCAGCCCTGCCGAGACTGGAGGTGCGGTGTGGTGCCTCTCGAGGCTCCTCTCGCTCTGCCACTTTGGCCCAGGCATCACGCCCGTCCTGAAAAGGCGGGCCCAGTAAGGAGGTGAGTCAAAGTGCTGAAGAGCGAGAAGGAAGAGATGATCAAGGAGCTCCACGAGAAGTTCTCGAGGACGACCTCCGCCGTCGTCGCCGAGTTCACCAAGGTGGACGTGGAGACGGTGACCAAGCTCCGCAAGAAGTTCCGCGAGGGCAACGTCGAGTACAAGGTCATCAAGAACACGCTGGCGCGCCGTGCCGCGCAGGGCACGTCCGTGTCGGTCATCGCTGATGACTTCACGGGCCCCGTGGCCCTGTGCATCAGCTACGGCGACGTGGTGGCTCCCGCGAAGATCCTGGTCGAGTTCACGAAGGACATCGAGGACAAGATCAAGATCCGCACCGCCGTCGTCGAAGGCCGCAAGGTCGACGTCGCTGGCGTGAAGGCCCTGGCGAAGCTGCCGGGTCTGCCCGAGCTTCGCGCGCAGCTGCTGGGCGTCATCAGCCAGCCCGCGAGCAAGCTGGTTCGGACCATCGCGGCTCCGGGTTCGCAGCTCGCCCGAGTCGTCCAGGCCAACGCGGACAAGGCGCAGGGCTGAGAAGCCCTCATCTGTTCGAGAAGTTTTTCTACCGCAACCTCTCCGGCCGGAACTCTCCAAAGGGGAGTTGGCCGTTAGTCGAAACCAGAAGGACACATTTCAATGGCTGACCTGAACGCGATTGTTGACCAGCTCTCCTCTCTGACCGTCCTCGAGGCGGCCGAGCTCGTGAAGCAGCTCGAGAGCAAGTGGGGCGTTTCCGCCGCCGCCGTGGCCGTTGCCGCGGGCCCGGCCGCCGCCGCCGCTCCTGTCGAGGAGAAGACGGAGTTCACGGTGGTGCTGGCCAACGCCGGCGCCAACAAGATCAACGTCATCAAGGAGATCCGCGCGATCACCGGCCTGGGCCTGAAGGAGGCCAAGGACCTGGTCGAGGGCGCTCCGAAGAACGTCAAGGAAGGCGTCAACAAGGACGACGCCAAGAAGATCAAGGACCAGCTCACCGCGGCTGGTGCGACCGTCGACATCAAGTAGTTTCTACAGGGACTGTCCGGTTTTCCGGGAAATTTCGGGCAGCCTCCTGACCGGATGTGCAGGCCGGCGCTCCCTGAGTGGGGGCGCCGGCTTTGCCCATTTGACCGTTGCAAATTTCCCGGCGCCGCCGCGCGTTACTGAAGTTTGCCCGCCCGAGCAGTCGTCCCCGGAGCCAGAATGCCGACGCAGATCCAGAACAATTTCCGCGTGCGGAAGACCTTCGCGAAGATCGCGAAGATCATCGACATTCCCAATCTTATCAACATCCAGAAGCAGTCCTACGAGAAGTTCCTCCAGGCGGACATTGCCGCCGACAAGCGCGAGGACCTCGGTCTTCAGGGCGTCTTCAAGTCGGTGTTCCCCATCCGCGACTTCAACGAGACCTCCTCGCTGGAGTTCGTGAGCTACCACCTGGAGCGCCCGAAGTACGACGTGGATGAGTGCCACCAGCGTGGCATGACGTATTCGGCGCCCATCAAGGTCGTCGTGCGCCTGGTCGTGTGGGACAAGGACGAGGAGACCGGCGCCCAGTCCATCCGCGACGTGAAGGAGCAGGAGGTCTACTTCGGCGAAATCCCGCTGATGACCCAGAACGGCACCTTCATCATCAACGGTACCGAGCGCGTCGTCGTCAGCCAACTGCACCGCAGCCCGGGCGCCTTCTTCGACCACGACAAGGGCAAGAGCCACTCGTCTGGCAAGCTGCTCTACAACGCCCGCATCATTCCCTACCGCGGTTCGTGGATCGACTTCGAGTTCGACCACAAGGACCTGCTGTACGTTCGCATTGACCGCCGCCGCAAGCTGCCGGCCACGGTGCTCATCCGCGCGCTCGGCGCCGTCCCGGACACCGCGAAGAAGAACCCGCTGGAGTTCAAGGGCTCCACCGAGGAAATCCTCAACTACTACTACGCGACGGAGACGATCTACCTCCACAGCGCGGAGGAGTTCGAGAAGAGCGTCGAACTCGAACTGCTGCCCGGTCAGCGCGCGACCCGCGACATCAAGACCAAGACGGGCGAGCTGATCGTCAAGAAGAACCGCAAGTTCACCCGCGCCGCCATCAAGAAGCTCGAAGCGGCGAAGATGAAGACGCTCCCGATCGATGCGGACGAGCTCTTCACCAAGGTGTCCGCCTACGACGTGGTCGAAGAGACCAACGGCGTGGTGCTCCTCGAGTGCAACGAGGAAGTCACCCAGGAGAAGGTCGACGAGCTCCTCAAGCACGGCATCAAGGAGTTCAAGGTCCTCTTCATCGACAACCTCAACGTGGGCCCGTACCTGCGTGAGACGTTGATGCTGGACAAGCTCGAGACCCCCGAGCAGTCCATCATGGAGATCTACCGCCGCCTGCGCCCTGGCGATCCGCCGACGCCGGAGACGGCCATCAACCTGTTCACCAACCTGTTCTTCAACCCGGAGCGCTACGACCTCTCCAAGGTCGGCCGCCTCAAGCTGAACTTCAAGTTCGGCCTCGAGGAGCCGCTCGACGGGCAGATCCTCACCAAGCGGGACATCCTCGAGGTGATCCGCTACCTGATCGATCTGAAGAACGGCAAGGGGACCATCGACGACATCGACCACCTGGGCAACCGCCGCGTCCGCGCGGTGGGCGAGCTGCTGGAGAACCAGTACCGCATCGGCCTGGTGCGCATGGAGCGGGCGATCAAGGAGCGCATGAGCCTCCAGGAGATCGAGACGCTCATGCCGCACGATCTCATCAACGCCAAGCCTGTCACGGCGGTCATCAAGGAGTTCTTCGGGTCCAGCCAGCTGTCGCAGTTCATGGACCAGACGAACCCCCTGTCCGAGGTCACGCACAAGCGGCGCCTTTCGGCGCTCGGGCCCGGCGGCCTCACCCGTGAGCGCGCCGGCTTCGAGGTGCGCGACGTGCACCCGACGCACTACGGCCGCATCTGCCCCATCGAGACGCCGGAAGGTCCGAACATCGGCCTCATCGCGTCGCTGTCCACCTACGCGCGCGTCAACGAGTTCGGCTTCGTGGAGACGCCGTACCGCAAGGTCGAGGCGGGCGTGGTGACGAACGACGTGGCCTTCTACTCCGCCCTTGAGGAGGAGAAGCACACGATCGCCCAGGCGAACGCGGAGACGGACAAGAAGGGCAAGTTCGCCAACGCACTGGTGTCCAGCCGCCGGGGTGGTGAGTTCGTCCAGGCGCGCGCCGAGGACGTCGACCTGATGGACGTGTCCCCGAAGCAGCTGGTGTCGGTGGCCGCGTCGCTCATCCCGTTCCTGGAGAACGACGACGCCAACCGCGCGCTCATGGGCTCGAACATGCAGCGCCAGGCCGTTCCGCTGCTGCGCACCGCGGCGCCGCTGGTGGGCACGGGCATCGAGGCCATTGTCGCCCGCGACTCCGGCGTCACCTGCGTGGCCCGGCGCGACGGCATCGTGGAGAGCGTGGACGCCGGCCGCATCGTGGTGAAGGCGGACGTGCCGGCCTCGCTGAGCGATGTCACGAGCGAGGTCGACATCTACAACCTGCTCAAGTACCAGCGCTCCAACCAGAACACCTGCCTCAACCAGAAGCCCATCATCAGCAAGGGCGACCGGGTGACGAAGGGTGACGTCATCGCCGACGGTCCGGCGACGGAAACGGGCGAGCTGGCGCTGGGGCAGAACGTGGTCGTCGCGTTCATGCCGTGGCAGGGCTACAACTTCGAGGACTCCATCCTCATCAGCGAGCGCATCCTCAAGGACGACGTCTTCACGTCGATCCACATCGAGGAGTTCGAGTGCATCGCGCGCGACACCAAGCTGGGCAAGGAGGAGATCACCCGCGACATCCCGAACGTGGGTGAGGAGGCCCTCAAGGACCTCGACGAGAGCGGCATCATCCGCATCGGCGCCGAGGTGAAGCCCGGCGACGTGCTGGTGGGCAAGATCACCCCGAAGGGCGAAACGCAGCTGTCTCCCGAAGAGAAGCTGCTGCGCGCCATCTTCGGCGAGAAGGCCGGCGACGTGCGTGACAGCTCGCTGCGCGTCCCGCCGGGCGTGGTGGGCACCGTCATCAACGCCAAGGTGTTCAGCCGCAAGGGCGTGGAGAAGGACGAGCGCGCCAAGCAGATCGAGTCCATGGAGGAGGCGAAGCTCCTCAAGGACCAGAACGACGAGATCAAGGTCCTCCAGGACAGCGCGTTCGGCCGCATCCGCGGCCTGGTGCGCACCAAGGAGGTCCAGGGCAAGCTCGTGGACGACAAGGGGAAGATCCTCCTGAAGAAGGGGGACATCCTCGACGACGAGCTGCTGTCCACGGTGCCCTACAAGTACTGGGGTGAGATCTCCGTCGGCGACCCGCTGGACTCCCGCCTGCGCGACATCCTCCGCAACCTGGAGGAGACGAAGGAGGCCGTGAAGCTGGCCTTCGGCGAGAAGATCGCCCGCATCAAGAAGGGCGACGAGCTGCCGCCGGGCGTCATCAAGATGGTGAAGGTGTACGTCGCCATCAAGCGCAAGCTGGCCGTGGGCGACAAGATGGCCGGCCGCCACGGAAACAAGGGCGTCGTGTCCCGCATCCTCCCCGAGGAGGACATGCCGTACCTGGAGGACGGGCGTCCGGTGGACATCGTCCTCAACCCGCTGGGCGTGCCCTCGCGCATGAACATCGGGCAGATCCTCGAGACGCACCTGGGCTGGGCCGCCAAGGGCACCGGCGAAGCGCTGCAGCGCTACGTCGAGTCCAACTGGAGCTCGGACGCCATCAAGGAGCGCCTCAAGGTCATCTACAGCGACCCGGCGTTCGGCGAGTTCCTCGACAAGCTCGACGACGAGGAGATCAAGCAGCTGTGCCGCCGCTCCAAGCGGGGCATCCACGTCGCCACGCCCGTCTTCGACGGCGCGCAGGAGACGGAGATCCACGCCTTGCTGGACGAGGGTCAGCTGCCCCGCACGGGCCAGATGGTGCTCTTCGACGGGCGCACCGGTGAGCCGTTCGACCAGAACGTCACCGTGGGCGTCATGTACATGCTGAAGCTGCACCACCTGGTGGACGAGAAGATCCACGCCCGCTCCATCGGGCCCTACTCGCTCGTCACGCAGCAGCCCCTGGGCGGCAAGGCGCAGTTCGGCGGTCAGCGTCTGGGCGAGATGGAAGTCTGGGCGATGGAGGCCTACGGCGCGGCGTACACGCTGCAGGAGTTCCTCACCGTCAAGTCGGACGACGTGGTGGGCCGCACGCGCATGTACGAGGCCATCGTCAAGGGCGACAACGTCCTGGAGAGCGGCCTGCCCGAGTCGTTCAACGTGCTCCTCAAGGAACTCCAGTCGCTCGCGCTCGACGTGGAGTTGCTGGAGAGCGCCCCGCCGGAGCGGCAGCGCAGCTTCGGAGGCGACTTCCTCGGCGGTGGTGACGGCGAGGAGCGCAAGACGGGAACCGAGGCCTGATTGCACGGAGCGCCCGCCTGACCGGCCGCCCGCCGTCCCGAAAGGGGCGGGCGCGGCCGGAACGGGGCGGGGGCCCGAATCAGCTGGCGGCCCCCCTTGGAAGAGGGGGGCGCCCAACGAGATTTCGGAGGCAACGTGAAGGACATTTTCAACTTCTTCGAGAAGCCGAAGGACCCGCTGTCGTTCAACGCCATCCGCATTGCGCTGGCGTCGCCCGACAAGATTCGCCAGTGGTCCCATGGCGAGGTGAAGAAGCCGGAGACGATCAACTACCGCACGTTCAAGCCGGAGCGGGATGGGCTCTTCTGCGCCCGCATCTTCGGACCGGTGAAGGACTACGAGTGCAACTGCGGCAAGTACAAGCGCATGAAGCACCGCGGCGTGGTGTGCGAGAAGTGCGGCGTGGAGGTCATCCAGTCCAAGGTGCGCCGTGAGCGCCTGGGCCACATCACCCTGGCCACGCCGGTGGCCCACATCTGGTTCCTCAAGTCGCTGCCGAGCCGCATCGGCAACCTGCTCGACATCACGCTGAAGGAGCTGGAGAAGGTCCTCTACTGCGAGAGCTACATCGTCCTCGATCCGAAGGCGACGCCGCTGCAGAAGGGCGAGCTCATCAGCGAGGACAAGATGCACCGGCTCTACCAGGAGCACGGTGAGGACTCCTTCACCACGGGCATGGGCGGCGAGGCCGTCCGCGAGATGCTCAAGTCGCTGGACGTGGAGAAGCTGTCCGAAGAGCTGCGCAAGGACATGCGTGAGACCACCAGCGAGGCGAAGCGGAAGAAGTACGCCAAGCGCCTGAAGGTGGCCGAGGCGTTCCGCGTTTCCGGCAACAAGCCGGAGTGGATGATGCTGGACGTGATTCCGGTGATTCCGCCGGACCTGCGTCCGCTCGTTCCCCTGGACGGTGGCCGCTTCGCGACCTCCGACCTGAACGACCTGTACCGCCGCGTCATCAACCGCAACAACCGTCTGAAGCGCCTCCAGGAGCTGAACGCTCCGGACATCATCATCCGCAACGAGAAGCGGATGCTGCAGGAGGCCGTGGACGCGCTGTTCGACAACGGCCGTCGCGGCAAGACGATCACGGGCCCCAACAAGCGCCCGCTGAAGTCGCTGTCCGACATGCTCAAGGGCAAGCAGGGCCGGTTCCGCCAGAACCTGCTCGGCAAGCGCGTGGACTACTCGGGCCGCTCCGTCATCGTGGTGGGCCCCGAGCTGCGCCTGCACCAGTGCGGTCTGCCGAAGATCATGGCGCTCGAACTCTTCAAGCCGTTCATCTACAACAAGCTCGAAGAGAAGGGTTACGTCACCACCATCAAGTCCGCGAAGAAGATGGTGGAGAAGGAGCGTCCCGAGGTCTGGGACATCCTCGAGGACGTCATCCGCGAGCACCCGGTGCTCCTCAACCGCGCCCCCACGCTGCACCGTCTGGGCATGCAGGCCTTCGAGCCCGTGCTGATTGAAGGCAAGGCCATCCAGCTGCACCCGCTGGTGTGCGCCGCCTTCAACGCCGACTTCGACGGCGACCAGATGGCCGTGCACGTGCCGCTCTCCATCGAGGCTCAGATGGAGGCCCGCGTGCTGATGATGTCGACGAACAACATCCTCAGCCCCGCGAACGGCAAGCCCATCATCGTCCCGACGCAGGACATGGTGCTCGGCATCTACTACATGACCCGCGCCCGCGAATTCGCCAACGGCGAGGGCCGCGTGTTCGCCTCGCCGGACGAGGTGCGTGCCGCGTACGACCACGGCGAAGTGCACCTCCAGGCGAAGGTCGTCTGCCGCATCGACGGCAAGCGCAAGGAGACCACCGTCGGCCGCGTCCTCCTGTGGGAGGTCGTCCCGCGCGCGGTGGGCTTCGACGCCATCAACAAGGTGCTCGACAAGAAGTCGCTCGGCGGCCTCATCGACCTCTGCTACCGCCTCACGGGTGAGAAGGAGACGGTGCTCCTCGCGGACCGCGTGCGCAGCCTCGGCTACTACAACGCCACCCGCGCCGGTATCTCCATCGCGCTCAAGGACATGATCATCCCTGCGAAGAAGCAGGAGTTCCTGGACTTCGCGCGCAAGGAAGTGTCGGAGATCGAGAACCAGTACCTCGAGGGCCTCATCACCGACGGCGAGCGCTACAACAAGGTCATCGATATCTGGGCGGAGATCACCGAGAAGGTCGCCCAGGAGATGATGCAGCAGATCTCCCAGGAGGAGACGTCCGGGGACCGCGACGGCAAGCGCGAGACGCGCAAGCAGCCGTCCTTCAACCCCATCTACATCATGGCCGACTCGGGCGCGCGTGGTAGCGCTCAGCAGATCCGTCAGCTGGCGGGTATGCGTGGCCTGATGGCGAAGCCCTCCGGCGAAATCATCGAGACGCCCATCACGGCCAACTTCCGTGAAGGCCTCTCCGTGCTGCAGTACTTCATCTCCACGCACGGCGCTCGTAAGGGTCTGGCGGACACGGCGCTCAAGACGGCCAACTCCGGTTACCTCACCCGCCGTCTCGTGGACGTGGCGCAGGACGCCATCATCAACGAGTACGACTGCGGCACCATGGACGGCCTGTTCATCGGCGCCCTGGTGGAGGGCGGCGAGATCATCGAGCCGCTCGGCGAGCGCATCCTGGGCCGCGTGGCCCTGGACGACATCCTCGACCCCGTGACGGGCGAGGTGCTGGTGCGCGCCAACGAGGAGATCGACGAGGACCGCGTCCGCCGCATCGAGAACAGCGGCATGGACAAGGTGAAGATCCGCTCGGTGCTCACCTGCCAGGCCAAGCGCGGCATCTGCGTGGAGTGCTACGGCCGTGACCTGGCCCGCGGCCGCAAGGTGTCCGTGGGTGAGGCGGTCGGCGTCATCGCGGCGCAGTCCATCGGTGAGCCGGGTACCCAGCTCACGATGCGCACCTTCCACATCGGTGGTGCGGCGACGCGGCGCGCGGAGCAGTCCAGCCTGGAGAACCGCTACGCGGGTAGCGTGAAGTTCGCGGGCCTCACCACCGTGCAGAAGACGGACGGCACGCTGGTGGCCATGAACCGCAACGGCGAAATCGTCGTCGTGGACGACTCGGGCCGCGAGCGCGAGCGTTACCAGGTCATCTACGGTGCCCGCATCCTCGTGAAGGAAGGCCAGCGCATCGAGCCGGGCGTCCTCATGGCGGAGTGGGACCCGTTCGCGATTCCGCTGCTGACCGAGGTCGGCGGTGTCGTGCGCTACGAGGACATCATCGAAGGCGTGACGATGTCCGAGGCGCTGGACGAGGTGACCGGTCTGTCGCGTAAGACGGTCATCGAGTCCAAGGACCCGGAGGCGCGTCCGCGCGTCACCATCCGCGACGCCAACGGCAACGTGAAGGACCTGCCCAGCTCCCGCAACCCGGCGAGCTACTTCCTGCCGCAGGGCTCCATCATCACCGTCAACGACGGCGATGAGATCCACCCGGGCGAGGTCATCGCCAAGGTGCCGCGCGAGACGACGAAGACCAAGGACATCACGGGCGGTCTGCCTCGCGTGGCCGAGCTCTTCGAGGCGCGCAAGCCGAAGGACGCGGCGGCGATCGCGGAGATCGACGGCGTGGTGTCGTTCGGCAAGGACACCAAGGGCAAGCGCAAGCTCATCATCACCCCCGAGGTGAACGGTGAGCAGCGCACGGACCTGGCCAAGGAGTACCTGATCTCCAAGGGCAAGAACATCAGCGTCCACTCCGGCGACCGCGTGAAGGCCGGCGAGGCGATGATGGACGGCTCGGCGAACCCGCACGACATCCTCAAGGTGCTCGGAGAGAAGGAACTCGCGCGCTACCTGGTGGACGAAGTGCAGGAGGTCTACCGACTGCAGGGCGTGAAGATCAACGACAAGCACATCGAGACCATCGTGCGGCAGATGCTCCGCCGCGTGCGCGTCACCGATGTGGGTGACACCAACTTCCTGGTCGACGAGCAGGTCGAGAAGTGGGTGTTCGAGGAGGAGAACGAAAAGGTCATGTCGGAAGGCAAGCGTCCCGCCGTTGGCGAGCCGCTGCTGCTCGGCATCACCAAGGCCTCGCTCTCCACCGAGTCCTTCATCTCCGCGTCGTCCTTCCAGGAGACCACCAAGGTGCTCACCGAGGCCGCCATCAACGGCAAGGTGGACTACCTGCGCGGCCTCAAGGAGAACGTCATCATGGGCCGGCTCATCCCCGCCGGCACGGGTCTGCCGAACTACAAGCACCTGGACATCGCGGTGGAGAGCCCCACCGACGAGGTCAACGAGATGGAGGCCGCCCTGGCCGCCACTCACGGCGACACCGGCCCCCTGGGCGAGCCTTCCCGCCCGGTAGGCGCGCAGACGACCGGCGCGGCCTAATCCGCGCCCCAGCCGTCCTCAAAGCGTTCGCTGAGAGACAACCGCCGCTCCCAGAGCTTTCTCTGGGGCGGCGGTTTTCCTTTGTTTATGGCTAATCGCGTTATGGGCTCGTCGTTGGCTTGACGCTTATGGCGCGCTGCGTTAGCTGTTGAACGTTGAAGTGACGCACCTGGTTACCGCCCGGCGAAAGCCGGGATAGGGGAGGACGGTATGGCCACGACGAAGACCGAGACCGAGGCGACGCAGAACGAAGTTCAGAGCTCCGAGGCCGCTGCAAAGAGCGGACTGGCGCAGAACGTGGAGAGCTTTCTGAAGGCCCAGCTTTCCCAGGCGCAGAAGCGCATCGAGGAACTGGAAGGCGAAGCGGGCAAGGTGGTGAAGACCTTGGAGTCCCGTGGGCAGGAGGCCGCCAAGGAGGCCCAGGCGCTGTGGACGAAGTTCCAGGCCGGTGAGCTGCTGACAGACCCCCGCGTGCAGGAGCTGAGCAAGCGCGCCAACGAGGCCAGCACCGAGCTGGGCCGGCGCGTGGACGCCGCGGGCACCGAGCTGCGCAAGCGCTTTGACGGTATCCAGACGCGCGTCGTCGAGGCCGTGGGCGTGGCCAGCCAGGCGCAGCTGAAGGACCTCAACAAGGAGCTGGCGAAGCTGTCCCGCAAGGTGGACTCGCTCCTGAAGCCGGTCCGCCGGGTGAACGGCGCGAAGCCCGCGAGCAGCCCCTCGTCCTCGCCGCGCGCCTGAAGTCCCGTCGAATCCCGACAGATAGTGCGACCTCTCCCCTTCTCGGAGTACGAAAGAGAAGGGGGAGGCACATCGCCGTCGTTCCCTTCACATCGGGGGTGTGCTTATTTCGGCCGTTCCCCGACCGGGTCGGGCCTGAACGTCTGGCCCGTACACCTCCCGGAGAGACCCCATGGACAACAAGCCCGAGGCCCCCCGAGAGAAGCACCCTGTGACGGAGACGTTCGAGCGTCTCTGGAGCCAGGCCCTGCTGGCGGTGAATACGGCCGAGGAAGAAGCCTCGCGGGCCGTGCAGCGCGTGGCCGCGGTGGCGGGTTGGAGCCAGGACGAGGTGAAGCGCCAGGCCCGGGAGTTCAGTGAGCGGCTGGTGGGCCACCGCAAGGACCTGGAGCACAACGTGGAAGAGCGGGTGCGCCAGGCCCTGACGAAGATGAAGCTGCCCCGCCGCGAGGAGCTGTCGGCGTTTGGAACCCGGCTGGACAAGCTGGCCGAGCGCATCCAGGCCCTGGAGCACCGGAAGTGAAAGCTCCCGCCCCCTCGGGCGGGAGGTCTTTCGGTACGCGGCTCTTCGAACGTCTCCACGCCTTCAGCTCGGGTTGTTCCCGGCTCCCGCTGCTCGCGGGGGCCGCGCTCGTCGTGTCCGCGCGGCTGGTGCCGTTGCTGGAAGAGCGGCCGGTGCAGCCCGTCGTCCCGGGCGTCGTGGCGGCGGAGGTCATCTCCCCCGAGGCGTCGCTCATCGACGCGGTGCTGGCGCGCCGGGCCCCGGACCTGGGCCTGACGCTGCGCCGGCAGCTCATCCAGGCCATCGCCGAGGAGGCTGGGCGGCTCGCGTATGATCCGCTGCTGATCCTGGCCATCATCGACGTGGAGTCGGACTTCACGGAAGATGCAGTGTCCGTGAAGGGCGCGCGCGGGTTGATGCAGATCAAACCCAGCACGCTGCACTTCCTGGCGGAGAAGGAAGGCCTGCGCCTGTCCCGCGAGGAAGTGACTGCGGACACCGCGCTTTGCGTGCGGCTGGGCATCCGTTACCTGCGCTCGCTGCAGGAGCGCTTCGGTGGGGACCTGGACCTGGCCCTGATGGCCTACAACGCCGGCCCCACCCGCATCCGCAACGCCATCAAGCAGGGCGAACTGGAGCGCTTCCGGCGCTATCCGCGCGCCGTCCGCCGGGACTTCCGGCGCTTCCGTGAGGGCCACGGGCTGGGCGGTGACTGGGCCCTGGCGCAGCGCGAGGTGCCTCCCGAGCCGATGCCCTGAGTGGGTGGGGTGAATCTCCGGGCAGTTGGGACGCTCCAACGGGGTGTACGCGCGCCTTGTTCCGTCCCGCCGGGTGCGCTAAGCGTTCCAAGTGCCCGGGACTGTTGGAGATTCTCAGGAGTGACCCGCATGAAGAACCCCCTGTTCCCCAGCGCCGCGCTTGCCGCCGCCCTGACCCTGGCCCCTTTCGGGGTGCACGCCGGCTCCGTCTTCCTCAACGGCGTCAAGATTGACGGCGTCACCAACCAGAAGTTCGAGAAGGCCACCGTCCGCATCGACGAGGCCGGCAACGTGCACATCGACGCGCCTGGCTACGCGGCCCGCGTGACGGCGGTGACGCCTCCAGCGCCCTCGGCCCAGGCTCCGACGCCCGGTGCCGCCGCTCCAGGGACGGCCGCCCCCGTCGCGAAGGCGCCTCCCGCGGCGCAGCAGGCGCCTGGCACACCGACGGCCCCCGGGCGCCTCACCCAGCGCTACTGGCTGGTGACGGAGCAGACGGTGCCGGGGATGACGGGGTACGACATCGACGTGTTCATCAACTCCACGTGGCTGCGCAAGCTGCGCGGCAACGAGGACCAGGTGGTGGTGGACATCACCCGCAACCTGCAGCCGGGGGCGAACAAGGTGACGTTCATCGCCCGGAAGGGGAATGCCGGGGACGCGCGCAGCAGTTCGCCTGCCCACGTGTTTCGGGTCATCATTGGCGAGGGGAACGAGGGCGGCGGGAACGTGATGATCGACAATCCCATCCTCCGCTTCCAGAAGACGGCGGCGGACACGCAGGATGCGACGCAGGAGTTCACCCTCACCACGCGCTGACTGGTGCGGGGCTTCGGGTAACGGAGACAACCGTGTTCAACCTCGACGAGCGCTACCGCGGGCTGCCCGCCACGCGGGAACAAATCCTGGCGCTGCATACCTCCCTCAACACGCCGCACGTGGCCATTCCGGGCAAGCAGGCAGGTCCGGCGCAGGCCTTCGTCGTGGGCCTCCGGGGAGGGCAGGGGACCGCGGCTGTCTTCGTGTACCTGTATCTTGCGGAGGCCGCGGACTGCGCGGTGTACCTGTCCGGCCGGCGCAACGTGTCAGCGGATGAGTACCGCGACGACGAGGGGGACGCGCTGGCCTTCGTGGAGTCGCTCGGGTTCATGATGGACGACGCCAACTGGCGCGCGATGGCCCCCGAGCAGCAGGACGAGCAGCTCAAGACGTTGCCGGTGTTCTTCAAGGACCCGACGCTCGTGCCCGCCGTGGTGGCGCGCGCCGAGGAGAAGAAGAACGTCACCACCACCCTGGGCCGCTTCCTGGCCGCCTTCTGAGTCACCGCCCCCTCACCCTCGTCGAGAGCCGCTCCCCATGTTCCGCCTTTCCACCGCGTCCTGTTCGCTCGCGCTGCTGCTGGTGTCCTCCGGTTGCTCCCACACGCCCACGGAGAAGGAGAAGCGGAGCGCCGAGATTCACTACGACCTGGCGTTGCAGGCCCAGCAGGCCGGCGAGCTCCAGGAGGCGCTGCGCGAGCTGCAGCTGTCGCTGAAGAACGACCCGGACTACCCCGATGCGAACAACGCCATGGGCATCCTGCTGCACCTGGCGTTCCGCCGTCCCGACGAGGCCGTCAAGCACTACACCAAGGCGCTGGAGGTTCGCCCCGACTTCTCCGAGGCGCGCACCAACCTCGCCAACGTGCACCTGGACCAGGGCCGCTACGACGACGCCATCAAACTCTATGAGTTGGTCCTCAACGACATGCTCTACCCGACGCCCTTCATCGCCCAGGGAAACCTGGGGTGGGCGTACTACAAGAAGGGCGAGCCGGAGCGCGCGGTGGAGAGCATCAAGGCCGCGGTGACGACCAACCCCAACTTCTGTTTGGGCTACAAGAACCTGGGTCTCATCTACGACGAGACGGGGCGCACCTCCGAGGCGTGCCGCCAGTTCACGCACTACCGCGAGAATTGCCCGGACGTGGCGGAAGCGTACATGCGTGAGGGCGTCTGCCAGGCGAAGCTGGGGCAGGTCGATGCGGCGAAGGCAGCCTTCGCCACCTGTGAGACCAAGGCGAAAGCTGGTGAACAGGTGCTGAAGGACGACTGCCGGAGGCTGCTGGAAAAGCTCTAGCGCGTTGGGTATCTGGGGACCCGTGGACCACGTCGATTTCGGCAAATACCTGAGCCAGCAGCGAGAACTCCGAGGGCTCTCGCGTGACGACGTCGCGCGGGAGACCAAGATTCCTCCCACACTCATCACCGCGCTCGAGGCCGGTCAGGTGGAACGGCTGCCCTCGCGCATCTTCGTGGTGAACTACATCCGCGCGTACGCGCAGGTCATCGGCATGTCTCCGGAAGAGGCCGTGCTGCGCTACGAGGAGGTGGACAAGTCCGTCCCGGCGCCATCTCCCGTGCAGTTGGAGCAGGAGCGGCGCAAGCGGGCCTACGTGGGGCTGTCCGTGCTGCTGGCGGCCCTGCTCCTGGGCGTGTACCTGTTCCTGGTGCTGAGCGGAAAGCTTCCCAGTCCGCTCGCGCGTTGAAGCATCTCCATGGAGCGATACGACGACGACGCGCTCGTGCTGTCCTCGGTGGACTATGGCGAGTCCGACCGGCTCGTCACCTTGCTGACGCGCGAGCATGGGAAGCTGACGGCCTTCGCTGCGGGCGCACGCAAGAGCAAGCGGCGCTTCGCCGGCGCGCTGGAGCCGTTCATGCGGCTTCGCGTGCACATCGTCGAGACGCGCGGCAGCACGGTGCGGCTGGACGGCACGGACATCGTCGCGGGCTTCTATGCGGCGCGCGAGGACCTGTCCCTGATTGCCCGGGCCCTGTACGCGGTGGAGCTGTGCCGCGAGCTGACGCGGGACCATGAGCCGCAGCCGGAGCTGTTCGCCCTGCTGGAGTCGTACCTGACGCGACTGGATGCGAAGGAGGCCGGGCCCACGTCGCTCTTGGCTTTCGAGCTGTCCGCGCTGGCGCACGCGGGGTTGATGCCTCGGTTTGATTCGTGCTCGCTGTGTGGCGGCGCTCCAGGCGAGCGTCCTCGTTTCGACCAGGCCCATGGCGGCGCGGTGTGTGAGCCGTGTGGAGCCCGTGCGCGAGAGTCCGTGGCGGTGCCGCTGGCGCTGCTGTCGGGCCTGCGCGCGCTCCAGGAAGGGGCGCGCACGCCGCTGCCGCCGGACCTGCGCGCGCGTGCTCGCGGCCTGCTCAATGTCTTCATTGCCCATCACCTGGGTCGCCGCCTCAAGAGCGTGGACTTCATGGCCCAGGTGGGCCTGGATTGACGAAGTTCGGAAGCGAGGGGCTCATGCCGCCGCTGGATGTCGTGTGCTTTGGCGAGACGTTGGTTGACTTCCTCCCGGCGGCTCCAGGGCACCGCGTGCGTGACGTACCCGCGTGGCATCCGTGCCCCGGTGGCTCGCCGGCGAATGTCGCGGTGGGGCTGGCCCGGTTGGGGCTGCGTCCGGCCATGCTGGGCGTGGTGGGCGCGGATGAGTTCGGGCACTTCCTTCGCGAGCGATTGGCGGCGGAAGGCGTGGACGTGAGTCACCTGCGCCAGACGGCGGAGGCCCGCACCGGGCTGGTGTTCATCTCCCTGGATGGGAAGGGCGAGCGCAGCTTCACCTTCTTCCGGACACGCTCCGCTGAGTTCCTGCTGGGACAGGCGGATGTCGACGCGGCGTTCCTGTCGGGGGCGAAGGCAGTGCACTGTGGCTCCAACTCGCTCCAGTGGCCGGAGGCGCAGGAGGCCGCGGTGCGGATGCTGGGGCTGGCGCGCGACGCGGGGCTCATCGTGAGCTGTGACCCCAACTTGCGGCTGCATGCGTGGGAGGACACGTCTCTCCTGAAGGGCCTGCTGGCGCGGATGCTCCCGCTGTGCACCGTGGTGAAGCTCTCCGAGGAGGAGATTGGCTTCGTCACGGGGACGGAGGTGCCCCACGAAGCGCTGACGCGACTGGCCGCGATGGGCGTTCCGCTGCCCGTGGTGACGCTGGGCGAGCGTGGCGCGCTGCTGCTGTGGAAGGGGGAGCGCATCCACGTCGAGGCGCCGCAGACGCGCGTCGTCGACACCACCGGTGCTGGCGATGGTTTCGTCGCGGGCCTGTTGCAGGGGTTGGTGCGCTGGTACGGCGGCGCTGAGGGGCTGCGCGATGCGACAGGTGAGGAGTTGGTGGCGCTGGCCACGTTCGCGTGTGAGGTCGGGGCCCGTGTCGTGGAGAAGCTCGGTGCGGTGGATGGGCTTCCCCGGGCGGAAGTGCTGGCTCAGGTCATGCCGTCGCGTCCGGACAGTTCTCGCGCGTAGCGCCGTGACGGTGGTGTCGTCGCGTCCGACGAACAATCGTCTGTTGTCATGCACACGGTTTGACGCGGGCACTTGCTCGGTGCCCGCGCCCGCGCTCCTCGTTGGCGGTGCCTGGGAGAAGTCGCTCAGGGCGTCAGGGGCGTGAGCAGTTCGTAATCGAAGCGCTGGTACGGCGGCGTCACGGGCTGTCGACGCTGGTCGTATCGCTCCAGCACGTAGGCGGCAGGGTCTGAGCGCCTGCTTTCCGCCCGAAGCCAAGTCGCCAGCCGACCGTAGGCCGCGTTGATGGCGTCCGCCGTGCCCTGCACCGGCGTCATGGCGTAGTCGCGCGCGGGAATCGTCAGGGCCTTCAGGCCTTCTGGGACCGCGTCGAGGCCTCGGACCTCGGTGGTGACCCAGTACTGGTAGACGGGGTCATCGCCCGGTTGCTCGTGGTCGCTGCCCGGCACGCAGCCATGGAACACGTCGCGGTCGACCACTCCGGACAGCCCATCCATGCGAGAGAGGAGCTCCAGCCACGCCAGCGGGACGCGGTGGCTCAGTTCGCTGCGCCGGCCGACCACCTTGATGCCCACCAGCTTGATTTCACCTCGGGAGACGATGGAAACGTTCATGGTTTCCGAACCCTCCACCTTGAAGCTGGTTCAACCTCAAGGGAAAGCCGCCGGATGCTGACGATTTCCCAGTTCGCGGACCGCTGTGGCCTGGCACCGAGCGCGCTGCGCTTCTATGAGCGCAAGGGCCTGCTGCTGCCCTCCGCACGGCGTGCGAATGGCTACCGCGCCTATTCTCCCGGGCAGGTCGGCGAAGCACGCTTCATCAGCAGCCTGCGCGCCGCGGGCATCTCCCTCTCCGCCATCCGTGAGTTCCTCCGAAAGGACGCACGGACGCGCGAGACGATGCTCACGTCGTGGAGGCAGGACCTGTCCGCGCGGCTGCTCTCGCTCCAACTGGCTGACCAGTACCTCCGGGGGCTCGGCGCGTCGTCGGGGCCGCGGGTCCATCTGGAGCACTGGGCCGAGCCGTCCGTGCTCGCGTGGTTCCCCGTCACTGCTCCGCCCGGGCCCCCGGCGTTCCGCGCCGCGGTGCCGGGGTGGAAGAAGGAACTCGAGCGCCGCGGCATCCCCGTGCTGACGAGTGGTTACGTCCGCACGCTCGACGTGGTGGACGGGCAGCTCCTGGGCGAGGTGGGCTTCCGCATCAAACCCCGCAGGCGGCTGCCTCCCGGGAGCCGGCGGCAGGAGATGACGCCGACCCTGTTCGCGACGCTGGAGTGCGCCGTTCGCGATGACCAGCCGCGCACCGTGTGTTCCGCTTCCTGGCCGAGTTGGGATTCCGTCCCGATGGGCTTCACCTGGAGCGCTACCTGCCCGGTGTCGCCGACCGGTACCTCCTGATGCTGGGTGTACAGCGCCTGCGTCCCGTGGTGACGAATGGGGAAGGGGGCTCGTCCCCAATGGCCTCGGAATGAAAAGATGGAACGGCCCATGTCTCAGCCCGTCCCCCAAGCTGCCTCCGAGGAAGTGACACCGGCGCAGGCACCGCTGACGCTGCTGCGAATCCCGGGGGATTCCCCCGAGGCCCTGGACACCTTCTGGCTGCGCGAGGTCTTCCAGGGGGACCGGGTGCCGCAGCTCACCCTGCGGGCGGTGCTGCTCGGAAGTGGCATTGGTGCCATCACCTGCGCGACCAACCTCTACGCGGGCCTGAAGATGGCCGTGGCCTTTCCCGTGGCCATCACCGCCGCGTTGCTCGCGCACACGGCACACGGAGCGATGCGGCGCGTGGCGCCGGGCGTCGCGGGTGCTCCGCTTTCGCCGCTGGAGACGTGCTCCGCGCAGGCCGTGGCTTCGTCCGCGGGCTATGCGACAGGCGGCGCCCTGGTGTCCGTTCAGGGCGCGTGGTTGCTCACGACGGGCAGTCATCCCCCCGGGTGGGCGTTGCTCGCGTGGACCTTCCTCCTGTCCGCGCTGGGCGTGCTCTTCGCGGTGCCCCTCAAGCGCAAGTTGGTGGACCATGAGCAGCTTCCGTTCGCCACGGGCACGGCCGCGGCGGCGACCATCCGTGCTCTTCACACCACGGGCGCGTCGTCCCGTCCGCGGCTGTCGATGTTGGGTCTGGGCGGAGGTGTCGCCGCGCTCGTCACCCTGGTGAGGGATGGGCTGGGCCGCCTGCCCTACGTGTTTCCTTTCCCCGGAACGCTGAGCGGGATGTCACTGGAGCGCCTGGGCTTCGGCTTCGAGACGAGTCTGCTTCCGCTGGGCGCGGGCGCGCTGCTGGGACTGCGGCTCACGGCGTCCTGGTTCCTGGGCGCGCTGCTCATCCACGGAGTCGTGGCACCGCGCGTGTTCGCTTCGGGGCTGCTGCTTCCAGATGGAGACTTCCTCGCCTGGAGTCTCTGGCCCGGGACGGCGGCGCTCACCACCGCGTCGTTGCTGCACTTCGCGCTGGAGGGCCGCGTCCTGGGGCGCGCATTGAAGGGACTCTTCAAACGTCCCTCCGTGGCGCCCCATCCGGTGGACGCGCTTCAGGTGCCGGGACGCTGGCTGCTGGCGGGCCTGGTCGTGTTGATGCCCGCCACGCTCGCCGTGGCCAAGGTGGGCTTTGGCGTTCCGCTGCCACACGCCGCGCTCGCGGTGGCGTTGTCATTCGTGCTGTGTCTCATCGCCTGCCGCGTCACGGGGGAGACGGACGTCACGCCCGTGGGCCCGCTGGGGCAGGTGACGCAGATGACCTATGGCGTGCTGCTGCCGCGCAACGTGGAGGCGAACCTCGCCACCGCGGGCATCACCGTCAACGCTGCGTCGTCCGCGGCGGACCTCCTCAGTGATGTGAAGACGGGACACCTGCTGGGGGCCCATCCCCGCCGCGTGTTCCTGGCGCAGCTCGTGGGTTGCGCGGTGGGGGCCGCCGCGGTGGTGCCGCTGTTCTTCCTGTTGGTGCCGGACCGTTCGGCGCTGGGGGGCGAGCGCTTCCCCGCACCCGCCGCCACGGTCACCGCCAGCATCGCCCAGGTGCTAGCTTCGGGCCTCTCGGGGTTGGAGCCGGGCACGCGCGCGGCGCTCGGTTGGGCCGCGCTCGCCGCCGCTGTCCTCACACTGACGGAGCGACTGCTTCCCGAACGGGTGCGGCACTGGGTGCCGTCGCCCCTGGGCATGGGCCTGGCCTGCCTGTTGCCGGCGTCCACCGCGCTGGGGTTCTTGCTGGGCGGGGTGGCGGCGGCCTTGGCCCGCAGGGCGAATCCAGGGGCCCAGGAGGGGCGGGTGGTGACGCTGGCCGCCGGCCTCATCGCGGGCGAAGGGTTGATGGGGGTTGTCATCGTCCTGAGCCAGGCGCTCTGGTAACGTTCGTTTCACCCCATGCGCTGTCCGGTCTGCCACCGCCGTCTCGCCACCGGCGCGGTGTGTCCTGTGCATGGCCAGCGCGCTTCGTCGCCTGGCCCTGACGCGGAGCCCTTCCCGCTCCCGGACGTGCCAGGTTTGAGCCCCGCGGCCTTGCTGGGCTCGGGCGGCTTCTCACACGTCTTCACCGCCTACCGCGAGGAGGATGGCCGTGAGGTCGCGCTCAAGGTGGGACGGCCGCCTCACCGCGACCGCTTCGCCCGGGAGGCCGCCGCGCTCCGCCGCATCGGCGCGCCGACGACGCCCACGCTCCACCACTCGGGAGTTGTCCGAGGGCGGCCGTTCCTCGTCATGGAGCGGCTGCATGGCCAGACGCTCGCCGCGTGGATGGCGGCGTTGCCGGGCTCGGGCGCGGCGTCCGTGCCCAGCGTGCGCGAATTGCTCAGTGGCCTCTGCGCCGCCTTGGAGCGCGTCCATGCCGCGGGCGTGGCCCACCGCGACCTCAAGCCGGAGAACATCTTCCTGCGTGAGGGTGGGGCGCTCAGCCTGCTGGACCTCGGGCTCGCGCGCTTCCTGGACGCACCTGACGACGGAGAGCGCCCGGAGTCCGAGGGCTTGACGCTCGTGGGGCAGCGGCTGGGCACGCCATATTACATGGCACCTGAGCAGTGCCTGGACGCGCGCGAGGCCGGCGCCGCCGCGGATGTCTACGCACTGGGCGTCCTCCTGTACGAGTTGCTCACCGGCGCGCCGCCTTTCATCGGTGGCGCCGAGGAGATTCGCCACGGGCACGTCAGCCTTCGCCCAGCCCGGGTGTCGGAGCGCGCGACCGCGCCGACGGCGCTCGACGCGGTGCTGTCGCGGTGTCTGGCGAAGGCGCCCTCCGAACGTTTCTCGCGGGCTTCGGATGTGCTCGCCGCTTTCGATGCCGCGTGCAGCCAGTCCCTGTCCATGGCTCCACCGGAGGGCGCGCCCGCCGCGGTGCCCACGTCGTCCGGGCCGGGGGCCGGCGAGCGGTGGGTCGCGCTGCTGGGCGTCCGCGCGGACATACCGGTCGATGTGCTTCGGCTGACCTTCGAGCCTCAGGGCGGCACGCTCGCGCGCGTCCGCGCACGGGGCTATCTGGTCGCGTTCTCCGAGTCCCTGTCCGCCGAGGCCAACCTTCGCGCGGGCGCACTGGTGGCGCGCAAGCTGATGGAGGAGGGCAAGGCCGCCACCGTCCTGCACCTGTCGCGGCTGCACGTTCTTCCGGGCGCCACGACCACGCGGGTCGCGGGGCCTGCCTTGGAGTCCGCGGGAGACTGGTGGTCGGAAGACCTCGCCCTGGGAGAAGCGCGCGTCACTGCCTCCGCCGCGGCGAGGTTGGGGCCGGGCGCCACGGAGCACTCGCCCGATGGCGCGCGCCTGCGATTGCACGACGGGGGCGCGGCCACGTCCTCTGCGGATGCACCGCCCCTGTCCGGCCGCGATGCCGTCCTGGCGGCGCTGGAGGCCGAGGCATCACGCTGCATCGAGGAGGGTGTCCCAGGGCTGTGCGTCCTCACGGGTGACGTGGGGCACGGCACGTCCCGCGTCCTGGAGGCACTGGCCACCCGGCTGGAGGCCGCGGGGCGGTGTCTCGTGGTGCGGCTCCGTGCGCCCGCTCCGGACGCCGCGTCCTCGGAGTCGCTGCTGGACGCGCTGCGGGCCACCGCCGAGCCGGCCCGCGTTGTCCAGGCACCAACGCTTCCACTCGCGGATGAGCGACACGCAGCCGCGCGCTGCCTCGCCGAGGGACTCCAACGGCAGGCCCAGGCAGCCCCTCGCGTGTTGCTCGTCGACGACGCGCACCTGGCGGACCCCACCAGCCTGGATGCACTGGAGGTCGCCACCTTGGCGGGTGTGCGTGCACCGCTCTGGGTCTGCGTCGCCGCGAGACCCGCGTTGCTCGGGTTGCGACCGCACCTGGGCGAGCGCAGCGCCCGTGTCGCGCGAATCGCACTGCCGCCGCTGACGCCCGAGGCGAGCCGTTCCCTGTTGCTGCATCTGCTGCGCCCCGCCGAGCACGTCCCCGAGCCGGTGCTGGCGCGGTTGGAACAGCTGGCGCAGGGCGTCCCCTTGTCGTTGGTGGAACTCGCGGGCGCGCTGCGGGCCGCGGGGGCACTGCGGGCGTCTCCAGGAGGCGGGTGGTACATCGCGCCGGACGCGTTGCTGGACGTCTCCGTGACGCCGCTCTTCGAGCGACTCGCCGCGCGGGCGTTGGCCGGGCTCCCCGCGGCACACCGAATCCTGGCGCGGCTGTGCGCGGTGCTGGGCACGGAAGTGGAGGTGGCCCGTGTGGATGCCGCCCTGCGACACCTGGAGCCGAGCGAGGAGATGGCGCGCGTGACGTCGCTCGACGCGGGGGCCGGACTCCATCGGCTGGCGCGCTCGGGGCTGTTGCGGCCCACGGCTCCGGGCCACTTCGCCTTCCGTCACCCCTTGCTGCGCGAGGCGCTGGAGGCGTTGCTGCCGGCTTCCTCACGTCGCGTCCTCCACGCCGCGGCGCTGCGTGCCACGCCCCGGGACGGGATGGCCGAGCGCCGTCGCTGGGCCCACCATGCCGCGGCCTGTGGTGCTCATACGGAGGCCATCACCGCGTTCCTCTCGCTCGCGGAGTCCGCGCGCCGTGCGCACCTGTCTGTCGAGGCGGAGCAGCACTACACGCGCGCGCTCGCGTTGTTGCCGGAGGGAGATGTGGAGCGCCGGGCCCTGGCGTTGTCGGGACGTGGGCGCGTCCGTCACCGGCTTCAGCGCTTCCGGGAGGGGCTGGCGGACCTGGGCGCGGCGCGGGCACTGGCCGTGGCTCGCGGTGACGAGGCCCAGCAGGTGGAGTTGCTGCTGGAGGAAGCCACCGCGCGCGACTGGATGGAGGACGTGGAGGGCTCGTCGGCCTGTACACGTGAGGCTTTGGAACGCATCGAGCGGCTGGATGAGCCTCGCCTGTCCCTGCGCTGCTCGCTGGCCCGGGGCAGGCTCCACGTCCGGCTGGGGGAGTGGGGCGCCGCCGTGCGCGTTCTGACCGGCGTGGTGGAAGGCGCGGAGCGGGCGAAAGACCACGAGACGCTCGTGGTGTCGCTGGCGCTGCTGGGCTCGGCGCTCACGTTCCTGGACCAGACCGACGAAGCCGCGACCCGCTTCGACATGGCACTGCTGCGCTGCGAGCAGGCCGGGGACGCGCTGCACCGGGCCGCTACGCTCATCAACCGTGTGCTGCTGTGGTTGCGCCTGGGGAATGTGGCTCGGATGGAAGAGGACCTGCGCCGCGCGATGGCGCTGGGCCGCGAGCTGGGCCATGCGCAAGTGGAGCGCTGGTCCACCTTCAACCTCGCCGAGGTGCTCTACATGCAAGGACGTCTGGAGGAGGCGCTGCCGCTGGCCCGGCGTGTTCACGAACTGGGCGTGCGCTTCTTCCGTGAGCACCCCGTCCCGGTGGATGCGTTGCTGCTCGCGCGCATGGCCGCCGCGCTGGGCGACCTGGAGGAGGCGACGCGGCAGCTCCGGTGGATTGACTCCCACTGTCCGCCCGAATCGCTGCCGCCCACCGCCGTCATCCGGAGGCTGGTGGAGCTACAGGTCCGGGACGCACAGGGCGGCGGCTCGGCGCGGGAGGCGTGGCTGGCCCTGGCGGACGACGCGGACACCCTGGCTTCGGCGGATGAGAAGGCGGAGATTCTCCTCCAGGCTGCCCGGGGCGCGCTCCAGGCGGGACGTGCCGACGAGGCGCGCACCTGGGCGCTCCGGGCCGAGCGCGCGGTGGAGGAGGGCGCTCCCCTGTGGCGAGCCCGCCTGGAGTCCCTGCGGGCTGCCCTTTCCGAAGTGTAGCGAGAAATGTCACTGTCCGGCGGCGGTGTGACGTGAAGCGCTACGCGAATGCCGCCTGCAGATCTGCTCTCATGGCACCTCATACAACCTCCCAGGCTGGCTCGGCACATGCTTGCTGGGAGGAGGCAGCTCTCCTTCCTTCCGTCGTTCTTGGAGGACGTCTCATGGCCCTTGGTTCGCCTCGCCTGTTGGCGGTTTCCTCGCTCGTGTTTTTCGCCCTGTCGGGCTGCGGAACCGGGCCCCATGAAGAGGAGACGCCCAGGGTAGGGGCGCAGGCGTCGGAGATTCGCATCGCCAACTCGCTCACGACGCAGGCGCTGGTGCTCAACGCCATCTCCACCAACGCCGACTCCAACCAGTTGCTGGGGACCTCGGCGCTCGTGCAGCTGTTCCATCCCACGCTGGGCGACGCGAACACGCGCCGGCGGCTGCATGACCCCAATGCGCAGCGGTTCATGGAGTACCTGGTGGGCTGCGCGCTGACGGTCGAACAGGAGATTGCCTATTACGACCCGCGATATCCCAGCCCCGGTGTCCGGAAATGGCTTGGACAGGCGGGGCTCTGCCCCGATTGGGCCGACTCCCCACCGACCCGGAGCTGCCTGGAGCGTGTCTCCGCCTGTGTGCTGGCGCGCAACAACGCGGAGGGACGGCGCGTGGAGTTGTCCATGCGCGGCGAGCACCAGTTCGACTCGTCGGGACCCAACATCTACACGCTGGATGCGAAGACGCGCCCAGCCGCACACGTCCCCATCACGGGCGATGCGCTGGCCAGCTTCGGGGACTGTGTCCTGGGCGAATCAGGCGAGCAGCGTGACTGCGGTTGGACGCCGGATGGCATTGGCAGCTGCACGCCTTCCACGACCGTCGTGGTGGGCGCGGGCGGTCCGCTGTCCTGCGCGGGGCCGTCTCCCACACTGGGCTCCAGTGTGAATGGGCCCGCTGTCCTGCGCGTGTGCGAGGGCATCGCGGGGTGTGACCATTTCGACGCGCGCAACCTGGGCGAGGCGACTGGGACCTGCGCGGGGTCGCCCGCCGTGCCGGTGGTCTCCTTCACCTGCCCGGCCGGGGGCTACTACAGCGTGATGACCGCGCCGGCTTCGAGCACGACCGTGGAATGGCTGGCGAACGTCGAGGCGCATCCGGACTCCGCGTCCATCTATGGCCTGTCCGAGCAGCAGGTCTATTCCGTGCGCGAGGGCGCATTCTACGGAAACATCTTCCTGCCGAAAGAGCTGGGGGCGGAGGTGGACGTCGTGGAAATCGGTGAGGGGGACAAGAAGCAGTACGTGGTGGTGGGCGCCGACGTCATCGTGCGCGGCTCCATCTACCGGAAGATGTTCTCCTGCTACGACCCGGCCTGGTCGAGCGGGGCGGCGTACGCGGCGAACCGCGTCTGCGCGCTGCCCTCGTCGGGCGCCAACTGCGCCGCGCGCGTGACGGGGCCCTGCTTCACGTCCCTCAGTTCGCCCGTGGCCGGTAAGTGCGCGATCCAGGACGGGCCCCTCACGCCGGGGGATGGCGACTACGAGGCGTGCCGCGACCAGGCCAACGTGCTGTGGACGCAGTCGGTGACCACCTACCTCCATGCCCCGTGCGATACGGTGGCGAAGGAGCAGCGCACCCAGTCCTGCGGGCGTGCATCGGTGCCCGTCAAACCGCTGCCTCCGGTGGAGGAGCTGCCCTTTCCCTTCCCTCGGAAGAAGTAGGCCTTCTGCCGCATGGCGTCGGGTGACGAAGAGGCCCTCTATGGCGAGGAGCTGGGTGTCGGCGCCCTGGTATCGGACTGGCTGGTGGAGCAGGTCCATTACCGGGGGCCTGTCTCCACGCTCTACCGTGCCCGACATGTCCGCACGGGGGCTCCCGCGGCGCTGAAGGTCCTGCTCCCGCAGCCCTCGGACGTCGCCCTGCGGCGCTTCCATCGGGAGGCGGAGACCCTCCAGCGGTTGCGCCATCCGCACATCGTCGACGTGCTTGGCTACGGCACGCTCGCGGACGGGCGGCCCTTCATCGCGATGGAGTGGTTGGAGGGGAGGGACCTCGCGGCGGAGCTGGCTTCGCGCGGGCCGCTGTCGCCGGGAGAGGCGCTGGAGGTGCTGGAGCAGGTGGGCGGCGCGCTGCGCACCGCGCACCAGGCCGGTGTCGTGCACCGGGACTTGAAGGCCCAGAACGTGGTGCGCATGTGCACGGGCGGTGGAGCGCCGCGCGTGAAGCTGGTGGACTTCGGCGTCGCGAAGGGGCTGACGCCGGATGCGCCGGGCGCGTCCACTCTCACGCTGACGGGCGTCTCCCTGGGAACGCCGTTGTCCATGGCGCCCGAGCAGATTCGCGGCGAGCCGCCCGACGCCCGCACGGACCTGTACGCGATGGGCGTGCTGCTCTTCCAACTCGTCACCGGGCAGCCGCCCTTTCAGGGCGCCACCCGGCACGAGGTGGAGGACCTGCACCTGAATGCGCCGCCTCCTCGGCCCAGTGAGCGCGCCCCGGTGCCTGCCGGGCTGGATGCCGTGGTGCTGCGCAGCATGGGGAAGCGGCGCGAGGACCGATACCCGGACATCGATGCCTGGATCGACGCGCTCCGGCGCGCGGTGAAGGGCAGTCCCACGGAGGACCAGCCCACGCTCGCCGTGGCGCTGTACGCGGAAGCCCGGCTCCACGGCGCGGTGGAACCTTCGTCCTTGGAGCGGCTGGATGCGTTGCTGGAGCGCGTGGGGGGAGCCGCGCGCTCCGCGGGGCTGGACGTGCGGCTGGAGGGGAGCGGTTGCCTGCTGGCCTTCGCGCCGCTGCCGCCGGAAGCAGGGGCGGAGCAGGCCGCGCGAGCGCGAGTGCTGCACGCCGCGCTGGCCCTGGTGGAGTTCGTGGCGGCGAGCGAGGCGCCGCGCCCGGTGGACCTGGCCATCACCGTTCACGTCGCGGAGCTGCCTCGCGAGGACGGCGGCGGCGGGTTGTTGCACCTGCCGGGCTGGGTCGCGGAGCCACCAGGAACGGAACTGGTGGCGACCGCGCGTGCGCTCGAGGGCCTGGAAACGGGCTTCCTGGCGACACCCGTGTCCGCCGCGGGACTGGGGTGCTGGCGCGTCAGCCGCCCGCGGTGATGCTCACGGCTTGATGCCGTGGCGTCGCAGCAGGCGGTAGAGGTGGACGCGGTCCATGCCAGCGGTGACGGCGGCCTGGGCCACCTTGCCCTGGTGCTTCTCCAGGAGCGCGCGCAGGTAGCGGCGCTCGAAGTCGTCGACGACGTGACGGCGTTGGTCGGCGTACGGCTGCGAGGGGTCCACCTCGGGTGGGCCGGAGCGGTGGGCCTCTTCCTCGGAGAGCTCTACTGCTTCCTCGAAGACGAGGCATCGCTCCAGGTAGTTGCGCAGCTCGCGCACGTTGCCGGGCCACGCCGCGTGCCGCAGCCTGGCCAGGAAGTCCTGCGTGCGCAGCGCGGCCGTGCGCTCGCGGTCCGCGCCGAGCAGGTCGAGGATGCCTTCCACCAACATGGGCAGGTCCTCCGGACGCTGACGCAGTGGCGGAAGCAGCAAGCGCAGCACCGCGAGCCGGAAGAAGAGGTCGGAGCGGAACCGGCCCGCGTTGACCTCCGCGCGGAGGTCCCGGTGCGTGGCGGCGATGAGGCGCACGTTCACCGGCTGATACGTGTTGCTGCCCACGCGGCGAATCTCGCGGTTCTCCAGCACGCGCAGCAGCTTGGGCTGCAGTTCCGGAGGCAGCTCGCCAATCTCGTCCAGGAAGACGGTGCCTCCGTCGGCTTCCTCGAAGACGCCCGCGCGCCGCTGGACGGCGCCGGTGAACGCGCCCTTCTCGTGGCCGAACAGCTCGCTCTCCAGCAGGTGCGCGGGGATGGCGCCGCAGTCCACGATGAGGAAGGGGGCGTCACGCCGGGGACTGGCCTGGTGGATGGCCAGCGCGGCCTGGCTCTTGCCGGTGCCCGTCTCGCCTTCGAGCAGCACCGTCACGTCGCGGCCCGCCGCGCGCTCCATCATCGCGAAGCAGCCCCGCATGGCCACGGAGGCGCCCACCAGCGTGCCGAAGCGCGAGTTCTCCGACAGCGGCAGGCGGTTGTTCTCCGCGCTGAAGTCGAAGCGCAGCACCACGCGGCCCAGGCGCAACAGGCTGCCACTGCGCAGCACGCCCTCCACCACCTGCACGCCGTCGACGATGACGCCGTTGAGGCTGTCCAGGTCCTTCACCTGGGGGCCCCGAGGCCCGATGCGCACCTCGCAGTGGAACCGGGACACCGTGGAGTCCTCCACGGCGAAGTCGTTCAGCGGGTGCGAGCCCACCGAGCAGGTGTCACCCGTGGACTCCCACGTCGTCCCCATGTTCGGGCCTTCCGCTACCGTGAGCCGGAACCGGCGCACCGTGGAGGCGTCATAGCCCCGGCGTGCGTGCTCGTAGGGCAGCGTGACGTGCAGCGGCGTGTCACTCCCACCTTCGACTTCCATCCTCCATTGCGATTCGCCCTTCACGTCCGGCGAGGAGGGTGCGGCCCGAGCCCGATCCAGTGCAGACATGGAAGTCAAGATATCACGGGGGCCGACATCCGAACGGTTCTCTCCCGGGCTCATTTTTTTGGGGGGTGGTTGTTGGCCGCCCGCTCTGGGAGCGAGGCAGGTCCCGCGCGGAGGCGCGGCGTCTCCGGGATTACCGCTAGTCGAGGCTGTTTGGACCTTCTCGGCTGAGAGGTGCTGTGTCACAGCGGACTCGGAGTGTCGCGGACCCCACATGTCGGCGCGGGCGGTCGTGCTGATGAAATGACAGACATGACAGCGCGGGTCATCACGTCGCCACATCCGCCCGGGGATGAAATCATGTCTGTCATTTCACGGGGCGGTTCGTTCGCGGTGTTTCAACACGGCGCGCTACCTGCCGTGTTTGCCTGGGCCTCTGGTAGGAATGCGCCATGGCGACACGGGGTAGGCGCCGCGCGATGCGCGGTGGTGGTACGCAAGGGCTGACGTTCGACGCGGTGCGCGCGCTGGTGCTGGCCCTACCGGGGATGGAGGAGGGCACATCCTTCGGGACGCCCGCGTTCCGCGTGCGCAAGAAGTTCATCGCCCGCTTCCACGAGGATGGTGAGTCGCTGGTGGTGAAGGTGGAGCCCGGCGTGCGGGACGTCCTCATGCAGGCCGAGCCGGACAGTTGCTACATCACCGAACATTACGCGGGGTACCCCGAGTACCTGCTCGTGCGCGTTGCCGCGGCGCGTCCGGCGCTGGTCCGCCAGCTGTTGGAGGACGCGTGGCGGAGGAATGCCTCCCAGCGGCAACTGGCGGAGCGGGCGCGGGACGCGGACTGACGCCTGCGTTTTCGCGGCAGGCGTTGGCAGGCCCGGCATTCAATGCGAGGCTCTGGGCGAAGAGGGGGCAGGCCGGGAAGGGGCGCAACGCTTTGGCAGCACCCCTGCTGGCCGGTCTCACCGGCACGGGAGACCCGACATGTCAGAGTCAGCAGGTGGCCAGGGCGAGGGGAGCGGGCGACTGCGCACGCCCGTGGAGGGTGCCCTCCGCGCGGTGCGCTCTCTGGTCGAGTTGGAGGACACGGACCGGGCGGCACAGCTCTACGAGGAGCTGGGCGATGCGCAGCGCGAGCGCATCCGTCACGAAGCTGAACGGGGACCGGCGAAGGAGCGCCGTGGCTTCGTCGAGGTGCTGCGGCGCGCGCGGGACTTCCTGGGCGCGGCACGGCTGATGGATGGTCAGGGCGAGGACGCCACCGCCGGGGACCTCTACTTCCAGAGTGGCAAGTACATGGCCGCCGCGGAGAGCTACCTCCGCGCGGGTGAGGCCGAGCGCGCCGCCGCCGCCTTCGAGCGAGGTGGTGCGCTGGAACGCGCGCTGGCCATCTATCGGGAGATGGGCTCGCGCGAAGCCATGGCGCAGTGCCTGGTGCGCCTGGACCGTCCCTTCGAGGCGGCCACGCTCTACCAGGAGCTGGGGCAGGCGCACGCGGAGGTGGAGGCGCTCGGAGGCGTGCGCGCGGAGGACCCGCGCTTCGTGGAGGCGGTGCTGCGCATCTGCCAGTTGCTGGACGCGGAGGGCTTCACGCACCGGGCGCTGGCGGTGCTCGCGGACGCGGTGAGCAGCTCGGAGGAAGCGCGCGGGGACCCGGCGCTGGTGACGGAGAAGGCCCGGCTGCTGCGCCGCATGGGGATGGAGGCGGAAGCGGAGGCCATGCTCATCCGCCGTTCCGGAGGCGCGTCGGCGCCCGCGGCGAACGGGTACCGGTTCCTCAAGGACATCCCCATCTTCGGTGAGCTTTCCCTGGAGGACATGAAGGACCTCTACCGGCTGGCGCGTCAGGTCGTCATCGCGCCCGGCGCCGTATTGCTGGAGAAGGGCGCGCCCGGCGTGGGGCTCTTCGTCCTGATGGACGGCTCCGTGGACGTCTTCAGCGGACCCGAGGAGGACGCCCGGCACCTCAACACGTTGGGGCCAGGGGCGTACCTGGGGGAAATCTCCCTGGTGCAGGACGGGCCCGTGTCCGCCCATGTCCGTGCGCGGACCTCCGTGCGGGCGCTGCGCATCAGCCGTGTCGACTTCGAACGCTTCGTGGATACGCACGAGGCGGCGGCGCTGCGCATCTACCGCCTCTTCACCCAGAACCTCGCGGGCCGGGTGCGTGCGCTGAGCACCTGACAGGGACGTCCCATGGCGTGTGTCTACGTGGGGCCGAGCGGGAGCCGGACGCTGAACGTGCTCCCTTTTTCCGGCACGCTGGACACCTGGATGTCGCCCCCGTGCGCCGAAACGACCTGGTGGGTGATGAAGAGGCCGAGCCCCAGGCCACTGTAGTTGCGGCCGGACACGGCTCGCATGAACCGGTCAAAGACGTGGGGCAGCGCTTCCGGTGCGATGCCGATGCCCTCGTCGCGAACGTTCAGCAGCGCCATGCCGCCTTCCGCGCGCAGGCTGACGTGAATCGGCTTGCCCCCTCCGTACTTGAGCGCGTTGGAGAGGAGGTTGGTCATCACCTGCTCCACCCGGCGGATGTCCCATTCGCCTTGCACGGGCTCCGGCGCGTCCAGTTCCACGATGCTGCCGAGCTGGCTGGCTTGTGGCAGGTAGCGGGCGATGACCTCTCGAAGCAGCGTCGCGAGGTCCGCGGGCACGCGCTCCAGGGTCAGCTGGCCCACGCTGATGCGTGACACGTCAAGCAGGTCGTCCACCAGCTCCACCAGCTTGCGCACCTGGCGGACGGCGACGTCGAGGTCGCGCTCCACGCGCTCGCTCGGCAGCATGCCTCCCGGGGCGCTGCCGACGGCGCGGCGCATGGCCGTCAGCTTCAGTTGCAGCGGGGTGAGTGGGGTGCGCAGCTCGTGGGACGCCACGGACAGGAAGTCGTCACGGATGCGAAGCGCCTCCCGTAGGCGCTCCATCTCCCGTTGCTCCTGGGCCTGGTAGCGGGCGGTAAAGTCGCGCGTCACCTTGCCGAAGCCGCGCAGCTGCCCTGTTTCGTCATACAGCGCCGTGATGACGACGTTGGCCCAGAAGCGGCTGCCGTCCTTGCGGACGCGCCAGCCGTCCTCCTCGAAGCGGCCCTCACGCGTCGCCACGTCGAGCCCGTGCCGCGGCCGGTTCCGCGCCACGGCTTCGGGCGGATAGAAGCGGCTGAAGTGCTGCCCCAGGATTTCGTCCGCGCGGTAGCCCTTGATGCGCTCGGCGCCCGGGTTCCAGCTCGCTACGTACCCATCCAGGTCGAGCGTCAGGATGGCATGGTCAGTGACGCTCTCAATCAACAGCCGGAGCTGGTCCGCGGTGTCCTGCTTGGATTCGCCTTGCCCGGAGTATGCGACGCGCCTGGCACGTCCGGGGCAGCCGTTGGTGTCTTCCATGAGCCTCCTGCTCTGACTTGCTGGTATGAGAACACGCCCCCCTCCGTCACGGGGAATCGCGCGATGTGGCCATCGGCCATCGGACACTCCGGCCGGCGTACGGGCTGGCGGCCAGCCGGTGCCAGTCCCGGACGCGGTGTGCCGGAGCCCCCCTCCAGCCTGTCGAGGAAGGGGTCGTCACGAAGGTCGACTCGGACCCATGCGGGGGATAACATGCCGCGCCGAATGTCCATGCAGGGTGGCGCCGGTGACGATCCCGATCGGGGGCGGCGCATCGGGAAATACGAAATCCTCACGCGCCTCTCGATAGGGGGGATGGCGGAGCTGTTCCTGGCCTACACCTCGGGGCCTGGGGGATTTCGCAAGTTCGTCGCGGTGAAGCAGATTCTCCCGGACATCAAGAAGGACGAGCAATTCGTCCAGATGTTCCTGGACGAGGCGCGCATCACCGCGGCCTTCTCGCACGCGAACATCGGTCAGGTGTTCGACCTGGGCGAGGAGGGCGGCGAGCTGTACCTCGCCATGGAGTTCCTGCCCGGGCAGAACCTGGAGCAGGTGGTGAAGGCCTCCACGCGCCAGGGCTACCCGTTGCCGCTCGGCTTCGTCGGGCGGGTGATTCGGGATACCTGCCTGGGTCTGCACTACGCGCACCACTTCACGGACCCGTCGGGCCGGCCCGCGGTGGTGGTGCACCGCGACGTGTCTCCGAAGAACGTGATGCTCACCTACGACGGCGTCGTGAAGGTGATCGACTTCGGCATCGCCAAGGCGCGCGGACGGTTGGGCCGCACGCAGGTGGGGACGGTGAAGGGGACCAGTGGCTACATGTCCCCGGAGCAGGTGCGAGGCGTGGCCACCCTGGATGGCCGCAGTGACTTGTTCTCCGTGGGTGTCATGCTGCACGAACTGCTGAGTGGCCAGCGGTTGTTCAGCGGGCCGCACGAAGCGGCGGTGATGATGCAGATCGTGGAGGCCGACGTGCCTCCGCTGCGCGGCATCAACCCGGACGTCCCCGAAGCCTTGGAAGCCGTGGTGACGCGAGCGCTGTCCCGGGACGTGTCCCAGCGCTTCACCAACTGCCGGGAGATGGCGCGCGCCATTGAGGCGGCGCTCGGCTCGGAGCTCTTCGACGAGGACGGCATGACCGCCGTCATGGGCGACCTCTTCGCCGACAAGCGCCAGAAGACGCGCACGTTGTTGGAGCTGGCCAGCCGCGCGGAGGATGCCCGCGTCAGCGAGGCGGCGGGTGCCCTCCAGCAGGAGGACAGCGCCGACTCCGCCCCCACGTCGCAGGTACCGGCCCCGCGCGCCCGGCCTGGTTCGCCCTCGGCTCGGCCCTCGAGCGCGCCCAAGCCTGTGCCCCAGCGCCGTCCGGCGGAGGGCGGCGTGGCTTTGCGTGGCCCCTCAGTCGCCGGCAACGGGAGCGCGCCCAAGCCTGCCCCCCAGCGCCGGACCAGTGAGGCGGCTCCTCTATCTTCGCGCACACCGCGCGGAGGTCAGGACAGCGCGCCGGCCGCGCGTACACCTCGGCCGCGGCCCACTGCCCGGCAGGAGGCCCCGGCCGAGTCCGAATCCTTCGACGAGCCGAGCGATCTCCAGACGCAGCGCTTCCGTTCCCGGCCCCAGCGGCCCGGCGCGGACGGTGAGCGGGCCTCCGGACGGTCGGCGCGCCCCGAGACGTCCCGGGCCTCGGACACGCCGGTGGAGACGCCCGCCGCCCGTCCGCCGTCGCGCTGGGCCAGTCGGCTCTTCCTGCTCTTCCTGCTGGGAGGCCTCGGTTGGGCTGCGACGCTGCCCGCCGTGCGCGCGCAGCTCCGGCCGGGCCTCGAAGCCGCCAAGGCGTGGGTGAGCGCGGAGCTGAATCCGCCGCCGGCGGAGGACCCCGCGAACCAGCCCTGGCCACCGCAGCAGGCGGGCCCGCCGCCGGGCTTCCGTCGGGCCGAGCAGGAATCGGCACCTTCCGAGCCTTCCCAGGCTGTCGCCCAGGCCGAGCAGGCCGCTGGTGGCGAGGAGGCGGTGGAAGGCGCGCCTGAAGCCAAGGCTCCGACGAAGGCCCCGCCCGGGCGGAAGGTGAAGGAAGGCGCCTCTTCGCCGGCGCGGTGGGCGGCCACCTCCAAGGCAGAGGCCGAACCTGTCAGTGCCAAGGCCGCGCCGCCCGCGCAGGCCAGCCCACCTCCGCGTGAGCAGGCGCCTCGCGTGGCGGAGGCCCATCCAGCGGCCGAGCCCGTCACCACGGTGACGCAGGATCCCGAGGGAATGGCGGAGGTGTTGGACACCAGCACGGCGAAGGGGGCCGCGAAGGCGGGCCTGGGGTGGATGACCCTCTACACGGTGCCGCGGGCGGCCGTGTTCGACGGCGCCACGGAGCTGGGCACCACGCCCCTGAAGAAATTCCCGCTGCCCGTGGGGGTCTACCGCCTGCGCGTGGTGGACCCGACGGGGGTGGAGTCGGTGAGCCGGCTCCTGTCGGCTCCCATCAAGCCGGGCGAGGAGACGAAGATTCAAATCCGGCTGGCGGATCTCCCACCGTACAAGGAGTGAGCGCCGTCCTTGACGCTCCGGACCCCCGTCACTAGGGTCCGCGCGCTATGTATTTTCAGGACCTTATCTTCACGCTCCAGAAGCACTGGGCCGACCAGGGGTGCATCAACACGCAGCCCTACGATGTCGAGGTCGGCGCGGGCACGATGGCCCCGTACACCTTCCTGCGTGCCCTGGGCCCGGAACCCTGGAACGTGGCGTATGTGCAGCCCTCGCGGCGTCCCGCGGACGGCCGGTTCGGAGAGAATCCCAACCGCCTGTTCCAGCACCACCAGTTCCAGGTCATCCTCAAGCCGGCGCCGAAGAACGTCCAGGAGCTGTACCTGGAGTCGCTGCGGAAGATTGGCATCGACCCGTTGGAGCACGACATCCGGTTCGTCGAGGACGACTGGGAGTCGCCCACGCTCGGCGCCTGGGGTCTGGGCTGGGAAGTGTGGTGTGACGGAATGGAGGTGACGCAGTTCACCTACTTCCAGCAGTGCGGCGGCTTCGACTGCAAGCCCGTCTCCGCGGAGCTCACCTACGGGTTGGAGCGCATCTGCATGTACCTGCAGAACGTGGAGAACGTCTTCGACATCGAATGGGTCAAGGGCGTGAAGTACCGCGAGGTGTTCCACCCCAACGAGGTGGAGATGAGCAAGTACGCGCTCCAGGAGTCGGACGCGCAGATGCTCTTCGCGCTCTTCGACGCGTACGAGAAGGAGTGCAAGCGCCTCATCGAGCGCCAGTTGCCGCTGCCCGCGTACGACTTCGCGCTGAAGTGCTCGCACGCGTTCAACCTGCTGGACGCGCGCGGCGCCATCTCCGTCACGGAGCGCGCCAACTTCATCAAGCGCGTGCGCGACAACGCCAGGCTGTGCGCGGAGGGCTACCTCCAGATGCGTGAGCGGCTGGGCTACCCGCTGCTCAAGTCGCCGTGGACGGTGGGTGAGCAGCTCCCGGTGCTGGAGGGCAAGCCGGCCAGCGACTACTGGAAGACGGTCGTCCTCAACAAGCCCGTGGAGAAGAAGCAGAAGGCGGAGGTGGCCCATGGCGCGTGACCTGCTCCTGGAAGTGGGCGCGGAAGAGATTCCGGCGTCGTTCATCGGCCCCGCGCTGGACGACCTGAAGCGCATCATCACCGAGCGCATGGCGGACGCCCGCCTGAAGCATGGCGAGGTGCGGACCTTCGGCACGCCGAGGCGGCTCGCGGTGTGGGTGAGGGACGTGGCGGACGCGGGCGAGGACATCACCAAGGAGGTCCTGGGCCCCAGCGCCAAGGCGGCCTTCGACGCGCAGGGCAAGCCCACCAAGGCGGCGGAGAAGTTCGCCGAGAGCCTCAAGCTCACGGTGGACCAGCTGGGCCGCGCCACCACCGCCAAGGGCGAGTACCTCTCCGCGCGTGTGGAGGAGAAGGGCCGCCCGGCGGCGGACATCCTGAAGGACACGCTGCACGCGGCGGTGCACGGCATCAACTTCCGCAAGTCCATGCGCTGGGGTGACGTGGACACGTCCTTCGCGCGCCCGGTGCAGTGGCTGGTGGCGCTGCTGGGAAGCGACGTGCTGCCCGTGGTGTTCGGTGACGTGACGAGCGGCCGGACCACGCGGGGGCACCGCTTCCTGTCGCCCGACGCCATCGAGCTGAAGGCTCCGGCGGACTATGAGGCTGCGCTGGAGAAGGCGCACGTGGTGGCGGACATCACGAAGCGCCGCGCGCAGCTGGTGGAGAAGGTGAAGGTGGCTGCGAGCAAGGCCGGCGCCCAGCTGCTGGAGGACGAGTCGCTGGTGGACCAGGTGACGAACCTGGTCGAGCTGCCCAGCCCGGTGGTGGGCACCTTCGAGGAGCGCCACCTGGACCTGCCTCCGGAGGTGCTGGTGCAGGAGATGAAGAGCCACCAGCGCTACTTCTCGCTGGTGGACAGCGCGGGCAAGCTGCAGCCGAAGTTCATCGCCGTGTCCAACACGCCGGTGCGCGACGAGCAGCTCAGCCTGCGCGGCTACCAGCGCGTGCTGCGCGCGCGACTGGCGGACGGCCGCTTCTTCTTCGACGAGGACCGGAAGACGCCGCTCATCGACCGCGTGGAGAAGCTGGGCCGCGTGGTGTGGCAGGGGCAGCTGGGGAGCTACCTGGAGAAGGTGGAGCGCTTCCGCACGCTGGCGGTGTGGCTGGGCCAGCAGACGGGGCGGGCAGGGGAGGCGGCCACCATCGAGCGCGCCGCAACCCTGGCCAAGGCGGACCTCGTCACCGGCATGGTGGGCGAGTTCCCAGAACTCCAGGGCGTCATGGGCCGCGAGTACGCCCGCGCGGGTGGTGAGACGAACGCCGTGGCCCTGGCCATCGCGGAGCACTACCTGCCGCGCGGCGCCGAGGACGCGCTGCCCACTCAGGACGCGGGCGCGCTCATCGGCATCGCGGACAGGCTGGACTCGCTGTGCGGTATCTTTGCCATCGGCAAGGCGCCCACGGGCGCGGCGGACCCGTTCGCCCTGCGCCGCGCGTGCATCGCCATCATCCGGCTGGTGCTGGGGCGGGGCTACCGCTTCAGCCTGTCGGCCGCGGTGGACGAGTCGCTCCGGTTGCTGGCTCCGAAGATTGCCAACGCCAAGCGCAAGGCCGGCGAGCCCGCGCCGCGTGAGCAGGTGCTGGAGTTCTTCCGCGGCCGCCTCAAGGCGCTGTGGGGTGAGCAGCACCGCACGGACGTCGTGGAGGCGGTGCTGTCCGCCGGCTTCGACGACCTGGTGGCCGCGCAGAAGCGCCTGGAGGCCCTGAGCCACATCGTGGGCCGGGCGGACTTCCAGCCCCTGGCCGTGGCCTTCAAGCGCGTGGTCAACATCGTGGAGAAGCAGGGCCGCGACGTGCAGGGGGGGGAGACCAACCCCCAGAAGCTGGTGGACGAGCCGGAGCGGAACCTCCACACCGCCTTCACCCAGGCCCGGAGCACGGTGTCGGGGTTGGTGCGCGCGGATGACTTCTCCGGTGCTCTCCGGGAAATCACGGGCCTGAAGCCCGCCGTGGACACCTTCTTCGACAAGGTGATGGTCATGGCCGAGGACAAGGCCCTGAGGGAAAACCGCATCCGCCTGCTCGTGGAGATTGGCGCCCTGTTCAACCAGGTGGCCGACTTCTCGAAGATCCAGGCTGAAACGGCCGCCGCGGCCTGATGCGTGGCCTGCCTGCCCTCCGGGGGATGAAGCACCCCGGGGGGCACGGCTGCGTCGGGCGCAAGGCGCATGGGAATGGCGCGCCGCGTTTCCGGTTGCCCGGGGGGAGACCCCTTCCTACACTCCGCCCCCCTCTGATGCGCGCCTACCTTCTTACCTCCGCGCTGCTCCTCGTGTCCTGCAACGTCGGCACCGAGAGCAAGCCCCCTCCGTCCACCCGGCTCGTGTACCCGAGCGGTCTTGCCTTCTGGCGCCCCGAAGCGGGTCCGTCCACCAACGGATACCTCTACGTGGCGAGCGCCAACTTCGACAAGTGCTACGACTCGGGTTCAGTCGTCGCGCTGGATTTGGACGCCGTGGGGGTGCGGCCCTTCGGCACGGACTTCGACCCGGGGGAGTCGCTGCCCAACGACGTCACGTCGCTTGGCATCGGCGCCCAGTCCTACGTGCAGATTCAAAGCTTCGCCGGGGAGATGGCCATGTGGAGCCCTCCGGGGCGGCCGCCGCGGCTGTTCGTCCCGTCGCGGGCGGAGGGCAGTCTGCTTCACGCCATCGACGTGGGCGATGACGGCCTCAGCCTGAGCTGCGTGCAGGGCGGCGCGCGCGACTGCCGCGTCAACGCGCTGTCGCTGCTGGATGTCCCAGGCGCCTCCAACGGATTGCCTTCGGCTCCGGGGCCGCTGGGTGTCAGCGTCGCCGGCAACGGCGAGGACGCTCGCGTCTGGGTGACGCACACGGAACTGGCCGGGCCGCCGACGACCTTCACCGAAGCGGACCTGGCGGGCTACGTGCTTCACCTCCCCGCGGCGAACCCCACGCGCGACGCGCTGAACACCAGCGAGTTCGTGACGCTGGGGACCAATGACCGGCTCTCCGGCGTCGCGCACGCGACGGCCATTGGCAGCCGGTATGTGTACGCCTCGGGGCGCAACTCTTCCTCCACGCAGTTGGGGGCGCTGCCGGCGCGCTTCATCCTGCGGCTGGTGGACCGGACCGTCGCGGGCCGCGTGCTGGAGACCGACCTGGAGCTGTCGTACTCGGTGCGTGAGGCGCGCGGCGTGGCGGTGGTCCCGTCGGCCACGCGCGTGCCCGACCCGGCATCGCCCGAGCTCACCATCGTGGACGAGCGCGTCTACCTGCTGGCGCGCGGTCCGGACACGTTGCTCATCCTGGACGTCCTGAACGCGGCGGGCACGGCGCCCGACGCGGGGACGACCCCCAGCGTGCGCATCGTGTCGGCGCTGCCGGTGCCCGCGGGCGCCAGCGAACTGGAAGTCATTCCTCGCGGCCCTGGCCGCGGCAACCTGGTGGCGGTGACGGGCAGCGGCGACGAAGCCGTGGCCATCTTCGACGAAGAAGTAGGGCAGCTCGTCGCCCAGGTGCAGGTGGGCGACAACGACCCGAACCAGCCCAGCCAGCCCTTTGGCCTGGCCGCGGACGTCCGCGGCAACAGCGCTCGCATCTTCACCAGCACCTTTGGTGACGGCCGCGTGGCCATCATCGACATTCCCGACCTCGACCGGCCGCAGAACGCCCGGTTGGTGGCGCGGCTCGGCGCCCGGCAGGGAAGAGACCCGCGCCAGGGCACCAGCCTGTGCCAGGAGACCTCCCCGTGAAGCGCGGTACCCTTGCTCTGCTCCTCGTGAGCGCCGGCCTGACCGGCAGTTGCTCCTCGACTGACGTGACGACGGGCTTCGCTGGCCTGTCCGGCACCTTCGACGTGACGCTGGCCAACAACTTCGTCTTCGTCACGTCGTCGGACCGGGACGAATTGCGCGTGCTCGACCTGGCGTCGAACCCCCGCACCTTCGTGCCCGCGCCCAACCCACTGGAGGCGCTGTCCATCCCCGTGCTGGACCGGCCGGACGCGCTCACGCGCGACGTGGCGTACAACGCGGAAGGTAACGACGTCCCGGGGCCGTACATCTACGCGCGCAGCTCGGGTTCGTCGGAGGTTTCGGTGGTGGCGTCGGCGCGCGACCAGCTCCGGCAGGTCGCCCGGCTCCAGGCGGCGAGCATCGTCACGGCCTTCGCGGCGCGCTCGCCCGCCGAGGGCAGTGGCGGACCCAGCACGCTGTACTACGCCATCCAGGATCCCGACGGCATCTTCAGCGCGGACACCGGCGGTGCCCGGGTGATGCGGCAGGAACTCCCGGGGCCAGACGCACTGCAGGCCGCGGAGCCCGCGGCGATTCCTGAACCGGTGACGGTGTTCTGTCTCCAGCCCGGTGAGTCCATCCTGGCCATGACGATGCTGGCCGGCCAGGGCCAGTTCGCGGTGGCCACGCGGCAGGCGTCGGGCCGGTCGGGCCGCACGCTGCTCGTCACCGATTTGGGGCCGGTCGCGGACTGCCTTCAGCCTTCCGCGCCCACCCATGATTTGTCCGAGGGCTTCGGCAACGTGCCGGTGCGGCTCCTGGTGAGCCACCCCCGGATCGTCATCCCCAACGTCGAGGCCATCAACGCGGGCCGCTACATCTTCGGCATCCGTGACGAGGCCTCTTGCTCCGCCGCGCGCGAGTGTTCCGGAGTGCTCGCGGTGGACACCGAGTCATCCCCCCCCGGGCAGACGGCGCGGGACCTCAGCGGTGCGCCGATGCTGCCCATCTTCCCCGCGGGCGGCTTGCCGACGGGACTGGCCCTGGTTCCGGACGCGCCGCTTCGCATCGTGCTCGACGATGGCTCGACGCCCCCCCTCACGGTGCCGCTCCTGGGCGTCATGCCGTCCTCCAACGGCTACATCTCGTTGTTCTCCGCGAGCGACCTGCGCCAGTTCGACCTGTCGGGGGCGAGCGCACGCTCCTCGGTGGCGCTGCTGGACAGCAACGAGCAGCCGGTCGTCATCGAGACGGCGGACCTGGTGACGGTGACCCAGGACCAGACGCTCCAGTCGACGGTGCTCTACGAGGGCTCCGTTCCGAACGGCTTCTACCGGATCATCTACCAGGGCGCGTTGCCTGGGCTGAGCGGCCTGCCTCGGGACCTCTCCACCCCGCGGCTCTTCGAGGCCGAGGCCAGTGCGGCCGCTTCGGCGCGGGCCGGGGACATCATCGTCCTGGAGGGCCCGGATGTCCTGTGCGCCGTCGACCTGCCCATCGCGTCGGTGGAGCCCGTTGCGGGGACCACCCGGGTGCGCTTCGCCATCGCGGACTCGCAGGAGATTCCGACGGACTGTGCCAGCCTGACGCGTTTCACCGTCCGTGTGGGTGGAGACCAGCCCTTCGTCCTCTTCAACGAGGCGGGCACCTTCCTGTCCCGCGATGTGACGGGGGCTTCGAGCTACAGCATCCCCACGGAGTACTTCTTCCACGCCGACACCTTCTACTTCGACGACGACTCCAACCCTCAAACGCCGCCAGTGCCGAACCTGTCCAAGTTCCCCCAGCCGCCGCCGCCGCTGCGCATCCGGGTGGCGGCCGTGGGCCGCGAGGTGCGTCGGGGAGACCGCTACGCGGTGACAGTGATTTCCGGCATCCGCAACTACATCTTCACCCCGGACTCCACGGCGGGGACGGGGCTGGCCTTCTACACGCTGCCAGGGCCTGTGGTGGCCGCCCAGGACCGCAGCGCGAAGATGGCTTACATCGCCTACCCCTCGGCGGATGGCATCCTCCAGGTCGGCTTCGAGGGGCTCACCGACAACCGGGCACAGTCATTGGCACTGGTTCCCTTCGAGTAACTGGGCGGGAGTGGAGGCCTCTGCTATCGTCCGGGGCTTCCTGGTTCACGCGAGTCAAGACCGATGATCGATCAGAACTCCCGTCCTGCCCGCAAGGTTGGCATCGCCGACCACCTGTGGGAGGCGTTCGAAGACATGGCCCAGCAGATGGGCTCGGATCGCGATGCCCTGATCAACCAGGCGCTCTTCATGTTCGCGCGCCTGAACGGCTTCCTCGAGGTGAAGTCCCGCTCCGAGGCCGCCGTGGCACCCGTGGCCGCAGCCGCCGCTGCGCCGGTGAAGCCCGTTCAGGCCGCAGCCGCCGCGCCGCCGCGTCCGTCCGCGCCTCCGGTGCTGGCGCCCGCGCCCCGTCCGGAGCCCACGCCCGCGCCCGCGCGTCCTCCCGTGCGCGCCACGCCGGAAGAGCGGGCCTCCGCCAATGGCCTGGACAATGACCCGGTGCGCCGCGAGGTGGCCGAGCGCGTCCTGGAGACCGCCGCGGAGCTGGAGCGCCTCATCAAGGGCAAGAACAGCGAGCCGCCCCCGCCCGCCGACGACATGGTGGAGGAGGACGAGGAGCCGCTGCCCGAGGCCGAGGATCCGGGCCTCATGGACGAGGAGCCGCCCCCCGATGATGTCGAGGAAGAGCCCGCCGACGACCTCGCCGAGGAGGAGGAGGAGTCCGGCGCGCTGTACCTGGTGACCGAGTCCGGTGATCAGGAGCAGATCGTCAAGGAGCGCTTCGTCATCGGCCGTGGCAAGCACTGCGACTTCGTCATCAATTCCGGCAAGGTCTCCCGTGAGCACGCTGTCATCGTCCACGAGGGCGACGACTGGATCATCGAAGACCTGGGCTCGTCCAACGGCACCTGGTTCAACAAGCAGCGCATCAAGCGCCGCAAGATTGAAGACGGGGACGAGTATTTCATCTGCAGCGAGAAAATCCGTCTCTTGGTCCGATAATGAGGTGACCCAGGCCCCGTCCCGCGGGGCTTCTGGTTGTTCGCCAATTGACGGGCTCCAGGCGTCCCTGGTTTGATACCGGACGCCTGCCACGAAGAGGACAGGCGCTGATGACGCCTGTTCAAATCGCGTTGTGGACGGTTCTTGGAGTGGCCCTCGTGATCTCCGTGGTGACGGATGTGCTTCGCCGCGAGATCCTCGACGCGGTCACCTACCCGCTGATGGCGGTGGGCCTGGGCGTGCGCTTGGCCACCGAAGGGGTGGGGGACCTGGAGCATGGGCTCATCAGTGGTGTGGTATCGGGGGTAGGGCTCGCGTTGATGCTGCTGCCAGCGGCGCTTCGCGGGCGGATGGGGTGGGGCGACGTGAAGTTGATGGGCGGGGTCGGAGCCGTGCTGGGCTTCCCGGCGGTGCTCGCGGCCGCGGCCTTCATCTCACTGGTGGGCGCGCTTCAAGCGGTGGTGACACTGCTCTGGCAAGGCGCGGTTTGGGACACGCTGGCGGCAGTGGTGCGCCGGTGGGCGGTGCGGGTGCGTTTGGCCAGCGCGGACGCGCAGCCGGCGCCCCAGCGCCACATTCCCTATGGAGTGGCCATCGCGCTCGGCACCGTCTGGGCGCTGTGGTGGCAGCACGGAACGTTGGGTTAGCTCGGACTTCTGGAAGAGGGGACACGGACGATGTTCACACGCATCACGCATGCCGCGGCGCTAGGCGCCCTCATCGCACTGGTGGCGGGCGGCAGCGCCCTGGCGCAGGATGGCACCACCGTCAGCCTCGGCGTGGGTTCCCAGAAGGTGATCACCATCCCTGGCCTCAGCCGCGTGGCGCTCGGTGATCCGAGCGTCGCCGAGGTGAAGACGCTCGGCTCCGGCCAGCTGCTCATCACTGGTCAGGCTGAAGGCAAGACGACGCTGCTCGTCTGGAAGTCCTCGGGCCAGCGCGTCAGCTACCTGGTGGCGGTGCGCAAGCAGGACCCCAACGAGGTCATCTCCGAAATCAAGCGCCTGCTGGGTGAGATTGAAGGCGTCTCCGTCCGCATGGTGGGTGATCGCATCTACCTGGACGGTCAGGCCTACACCACGCAGGACGCCGACCGCATCGAGCAGGTGGTGGGCCTCTACCCGAACGTGAAGTCGTTCGTGAAGATTGCCCCCAACGCCAAGAAGCTGGTGGCCCAGAACCTCAACGCGGCCTTCCAGAAGGCGGGCCTGAAGAACGTCCAGGCCAACGTGGTGGGCGCCACCATCTTCCTGGAGGGCTCCGTGGAGAGCCAGCAGGACCTCCAGAAGGCGGAGCTCATCACCAAGGCCATCGGTGAGAAGGTGGAGAACCTCCTCGTCGTCGGCATCAAGCGGATGATCCTCTCCGAGGTCCAGTTCGTCGAAATCCGCCGCAACAGCCGTGACCGCTACGGCATCCGCTACCCGACGGACATCACCGGTACCGCGACGGCCATCGCCAGCATCTCCCAGGAGCTCTTCCCGGGCACCTTCGGCTCGGGCGTGTCCACGCTCACCCTCAACGCGGGCGCGGACTTCTCCTTCGGCTTCCAGGGCAACGACGGTTACGGCCGCCTGCTCGCGCAGCCCAAGCTGGTGTGCGCCAGCGGTGAGAAGGCGGAGTTCCTCGCCGGTGGCGAGGTTCCCATCCCGCTCATCACGAACAACCAGTTCACGGTGGAGTTCAAGAAGTACGGCGTCATCCTGAACCTGCGCCCCACCGCGGACCGCAACGGCAACATCCAGACGGAGATCGAGGCGGAGGCCTCCGAAATCGACACCTCCGTGGCGGTGTCCTTCGGTGGTTCGTCCTCCATCCCTGGCTTCCGGACCCGCAAGGTGAAGACGAACGTCACCGTGCGCCATGGTGAGACCATCGTCCTGTCCGGCGTGTTCAGCCACGACGAGCAGAAGTCCGTGTCGAAGCTCCCCGGCCTGGGTCACATCCCGATTATCGGTGAGCTCTTCAAGAGCCGCGGTTTCGACTCCACCAAGCGCGAGCTGGTCATCTTCGTCACCCCGCGCATCGTCAACCCGGACTCGGACAAGGTCCGCACCATCATCGAGGACGTGAAGAGCCGCTACAAGCAGGCCCGGTCCGAGGTGAACTTCAACATCTTCGACTGAGGCGGGCGCCCCGGGCGCCGCCTGAGACGGGCCTTTGGGGCCCACGGCACGGGCCGGCTTCTTCCCTTTCGGGGGCGGTTGCCGGCCCGTCGCCTTGCGGGCAAGCATGCAACCCGGTTCTCACGCTTTGAGGACGAAGGGGGGCTTGCTAGCATCCGTCCCCATGTTTCTCATCACCCTCGCGGAAAAGGGCGGCGGGACCGAGCAGCGCGAGTATCACAAGAATGAAGTCACCATCGGCCGTCTGCCGGGCAATGACATCATCCTCGCGAAGGGCAACGTCTCCAAGTACCACTCGCGAATCGTTGCCAAGGACGGGAAGTTCATCATCGTGGACATGAAGTCCACGAATGGCACGTTCGTGAACGGCAAGAAGATTGCCGCGCCCCAGGTTCTCAAGCCGACCGACCAGGTCTACATCGGCGACTACATTCTCAACGTCGAGGCGCTCGAGGACGAGGGCCCGGTGATGACCCGCGCGGGTCAGCCCGAAGAGGAGTACGACGACGAGCAGGGCGAGGAGCCCTACGAGGACGAGGAAGGGGCTTACGAAGAAGACGAGCCCTACGAGGAGGAGGAAGAAGAAGAAGCGCCGCCTCCCGCGCCCGCACCCAAGGGCATGCCGGCGTCGCTGGCGTCCGCCCTGGCGAAGAACAAGCGCAAGGTGGATCCGCGTCAGGAGCGCTACACCCGGCTCCAGAAGGAAATCCATGACCGGCTCATCGAGTACCTCGATCTGCGCCGCATGGACATGGACCGGCTCGGCGACGATGAGCTGTGGCGCCGCACCGAGAAGGCCATCCGCGACATCATCGACCAGATGGAAGCGGACGGAGAGCTTCCGGAGGACGTGGACCGCGAGGAGCTGCTCACTGACGTCATCAACGAGGCGCTGGGGCTCGGGCCCCTCGAGGCGTTCCTCGCGTCGGATGACATCAGCGAGATCATGGTGAACCACGCCAACCAGATCTACATCGAGCGCAAGGGCAAGCTGACCCTGTCGGAGAAGACGTTCTCCTCCAACCAGGCGGTGCTCGGCGTCATCGAGCGCATCGTGGCGCCCATCGGCCGCCGCATCGACGAGTCCAGCCCGCTGGTGGACGCGCGCCTCAAGGACGGCAGCCGCGTCAACGCCATCATCCCTCCGCTGGCGCTGAAGGGGCCCTGCATCACCATCCGCAAGTTCAAGAAGGACTCGCTGAAGATCGCGGACCTCATCAAGTACAAGACCGTCACGGCGCAGATGGCCGAGTTCCTGGAGATGTGCGTCAAGGCCCGGCGCAACATCGTCATCTCCGGCGGCACCGGTTCCGGGAAGACGACGACGCTGAACATCATCAGCTCCTTCATCCCGGAGGGTGAGCGCATCATCACCGTGGAGGACGCCGCCGAGCTGCAGCTGCCGCAGGACCACTGGGTGCAACTGGAGAGCCGGCCGCCCAACCTGGAAGGCAAGGGCGCCATCACCATCCGCGAGCTGGTGAAGAACTGCCTGCGCATGCGGCCCGACCGCATCGTCGTGGGTGAGTGCCGCTCCGGTGAGACGCTGGACATGCTCCAGGCCATGAACACCGGCCACGACGGTTCGCTCACCACGCTCCATGCGAATACGCCGCGAGACGCCATCGCCCGCTTGGAGACGATGGTGCTCATGTCCGGCATGGACCTGCCGGTGAAGGCCATCCGTGAGCAGATCGCCAGCGCGGTGCACATGATCGTGCAGCAGACGCGCTTCTCCGACGGCACGCGGAAGATCTGCTACATCACCGAGGTGTCCGGCATGGAGGTCGACATCGTGACCCTCCAGGACATCTTCTATTTCAAACAGGATGGCTTCACGGAGGACCACAAGGTCCGTGGCCGCTACGTCGCCTCCGGCTTCGTGCCGAAGTTCTACGACGAGCTGCAGCGTAAGGGCATCCCCGTCAACATGAGCATCTTCCGCGAGGACTGACGCGCCCATGGCCACCCTGGTCGTCCGTCACCCTGACGGCACTGAGAACGAATTCGCCATCACGGGCGAGCTGAAGATTGGCCGCCAGCAGGGCAGTGACATCCTCATCACCGAAGGGGGCGTGTCGCGTACGCATGCGCGCGTCTTCGACGAAGGCGGCACCGTCTTCATCGAGGACGTGGGCAGCGCCAACGGCACGTTCGTCGACGGCCAGCGCATCATGGAACCCACGGCCCTGACGCCGCAGTCGGAGGTCCTCCTCGGGGACTACGTGCTGCGTCTCAAGGCGGCCGCGGCGCGGGGCTCTGGGGCCCGGCGCGCGGCGGCCAGGCCCGCGGCGGGGGGCGATGAGCCCATGCCGGTGGGCGGTGAGGGCGGCGGTGCACGCGCCACCCGGGCCATGCCCAGCATCAAGAAGGGGCCGGGCGCGGCGAAGAGCGAGCCCGGCGCGGCGCTGGCGAAGCGGCCCGCGCGGCCGGCACGTCCCGCCCCCGGAGCCGGCGCACGTCCGGCGCCGGCGGGTGGCCCGGTGCTTCGCGGCATGGTCGGTCCCTGGGCCGGCCAGACGTATCCGCTCAAGGGCAAGGTGCTCGTGGGGCGGCAGCCGCCCGCCGGCATCATGCTGGATGACGACTCGGTGAGCCGTCGCCACGCGGAGCTGGAAGCGACCAGCTCGGGCGTGACGGTGCGGGACCTGGGCAGCGCCAACGGGACGCTGCTCAACGGCGAGCCGTTGGAACAGACGCCGGTCCCGCTCGAGCCGGGGGATCAGCTCCAGTTCGGCGTGGTGGAGATGACCTTCGAGCCCGAACCGTCCGCGGCGCCCGTGCGCCGGGGCGCGGGGCGTGGGGCTGTGGACGAGGATCCCGCCGCCAAGCGCAAGAAGCTCATCATGGTGGCGGCCGGGCTGGTGGGCGTGCTGCTGATGGTGGGCATGGTGTCCTCCATCCTGAACCCCACGCCGGTGGACGTTCAGGGGTCGGGAGCGGCCGCGCAGATGGATCCGACGCAGAAGATCCAGGAGCTGCTGAGCGAGTGCCGCTCGTACGCATCCAGCGAGCTGGGCGCCCCCAACTGGGAGAAGGCCCACGAGGTCTGCACCCTGGCGTTGGACCTGGACCCCATCCACCCGGAGGCGAACACGCTCATCCGGCGCATCAAGCTGGAGAAGGAGTCCTTCGAGTACTACTCGCAGGGCGAGCGGCTCCTGCAGCGCCTCAAGCCGGAAGAGGCCCTGGAGTCGTTCCGGAAGATCCAGAAGGAGAGTGAGTACTTCCGCCGTGCCCGCGCCAAGGCGCGCGAGGCCGCCGAGGCGGTGACGAAGCGCGCACAGGAGGACTGCAAGCTGTACCTGCGCGACTCGCAGTGGAGCGCCGCCGTGTCACGCTGCGAGGTGTTCATGGCGGTGTGGTGCCAGTCGAAGCCGCGCGAGGACCTGCAGCCGCCCCTGGGCTTCACGCTGAAGCTGGAGGGCCGCCTGCGCCGCGACGAGTGGCGGCCGAAGGATCCGATGTTCGTGAAGTTCCTCATCGCGCGGCAGAAGATGGACGCCAACGCGGCGCCCTGGGAGTGTCCGGTGGCGGAGGTGCTGGCCGGTGACGAGCGGGCCGTGGACCCGCGCACGTTCGTCATGGAGGCGGCGAAGAAGCGCTTCCCCAACAAGCTGATGCAGGCCGCGCTCCTGGACTACTGGGGTGGCCGTGGCAGCGAGGCGTTGGCCACCATGCAGAAGCTGCGCGCCAACTACGAGGCCGCGCAGTACCACGCCCAGGCGGACGAGCTGATGAAGATCATGTCCACCGTGGATCAGCTCTTCAAGGTGGGCCAGAGCTACCTGGCCGCCGAGGATCCGGAGAAGGCCGCGGAGCCCTTCCGCGAGGCGCTGGCCACGGACAAGGCGGTGATGCTGGAGCTGGCCGAGTCCAAGCCGTCCTTCTACCGGCGCAACATCCTCCAGGACATCGCGGAGAAGTCGTACCAGCGCGGCAAGCACTGGGCCGACCGAGAGGACCGCCGCCGCGCCTGCCGCGTGTGGAAGCTGGGCTTCAGCTTCTACGCGGGCAATCCGAACCTGAACAAGGCGGCGGCCTTCTGCTCCTCGCGGGCCCTGGAGGCCTTCCGCGCGGCGTCGAGCTGCGGCGACATGGCGGTGGCGCTGGACTACGCCGTCAAGGGCGATGGTGTAGAGGAGATGGTCGTCGCGAAGCAGGGGGAGCTGGGCTGCAAGTAGCACGCGTCGTGGACAGGGCCGGGCGGGCGCGCTAGGCACGGGGGCATGGTCGACACCAGCCCTTCGCGCTCAGCGCCCACCCTGGTCCTCATCGACGCGTCCGGCTTCATCTTCCGCGCCTACCACGCCATCCCTCCGCTCACGACGAGCAAGGGTGTGCAGACCAACGCCGTGCTGGGCTTCACGCGCATGGTGCTCAAGGCCCTGCGTGAGCTGAAGCCCACCCACGTGGCGCTCGCCTTCGACAAGGAGAGCCGCACCGAGCGCCAGAAGATTGATCCAACGTACAAGGCGAACCGCGAGGGGCCCCCGGAGGACCTGGTTCCCCAGTTCGCCCTCATCCGCCGCGTGGTGGAAGCCATCAACGTGCCCGTGCTGGAGGTGGCCGGCTGGGAAGCCGACGACGTCATCGGCACGCTGGCCGTGAAGGCGAAGCAGGAGGGCTTCTGCGTCCAGGTCGTCACCGGCGACAAGGACTTCGTGCAGATTGTCGACGACGACGTGCGCCTGTACGACCCGATGAAGGACGTGCACACGCTGCCCGCGGACGTGAAGGTGCGGCTGGGCATCGAGCCAGGGCAGATGCGGGACTATCTGGCCCTCATTGGCGACGCGGTGGACAACGTCCCCAAGGTGCCGGGCATCGGCCCGAAGACGGCCACCGAGCTCATCCAGCAGTTCGGTGACGTGGAGACGCTGCTCTCGCGCCTGGATGAGGTGAAGAAGCCGAAGATCCGGGAGAACATCGCCTCGCACCGCGAGAGCCTCCTGCGCGCCAAGGTGCTCGTCACCTTCAAGACGGACCTGTCGCTGGACGTGCGCATGGCGGACCTGGCCCGCCGGCCGGTGGACGCGCAGCGCTCGCGCGAGCTGTTCACCGAGCTGGAGTTCTTCGCCCTCCTCAAGGAACTGCCCCAGCAGGACGGTGTCGCCGGGGCGCCCGAGGAGGTGAAGGAGAAGCCCGCGCCGCTGGCGGTGACGCCGCGGCTGGTGGGCGCGGACGCGGAACTCGCCCAGCTGGCTGGCGCCGTGCGCGAGGCGGGCGCCGTCACCCTGATTCCCGCCTACGAGGGCTCGCCTTTCGGCGCGAAGCTGGTGGGCCTGGGCGCGGCGCTGCCGGACGGGCAGACGGCGTATGTGCCGCTGCGGCACGCGCAGCTCGGCGTCACCCAGGTGCGGCCGGAGGCCTTCACCGCGGCCTTCCGCGAGGTGCTGGAGGACGCGGCGGTGAAGAAGGGCGGGCATGACCTCAAGGCGCTCAGCCTGGTGCTGGCCAACGACGGCATCACCCTTCACGGCGCGCACGACGACGTGGAGCTGCTCAGCTACCTGCTCAACCCGTCCCGCCGCGAGCACGCCCTGGTGGACCTGTCGCGCGAGCGGCTGAACACGGAGCTTCCACCCCTGCCTCCCGCCGCGGAGGGCAAGCGCGGGAAGAAGGACCGCGCGCTGGCGGACCACACGGTGGAGGAGGTGGCCACCGACTTCGCCATCCGCGCCGAGGCCGCGCGCCGGCTGGCGCCCGAGCTGTGGAAGGAGCTGGAGGCGGCGAAGCTGGCGGCGCTGGCTCGCGACATGGAGCTGCCGCTGTTGCCGCTGCTGGCGCAGATGGAGCGCCGGGGCGTGCTGCTGGACACCGCCGAGCTGTCGCGCACCTCGGTGAAGGTGGACGCCGCCGTCGAGGCGCAGGTGAAGGAGGTCTACCGGCACGCGGGCCGCGAGTTCAACATCGGCTCCAATCCGCAGCTGGTGGAGGTGCTCTTCACGGAGCTGAAGCTGCCCATCATCAAGCGGGGCAAGACGGGCCCGTCCGCGGACCAGGAGGTGCTGGAGAAGCTGTCCGAGGAGCACCCGCTGCCGGGCGCCATCATCGAGTACCGCAGCCTGTCCAAGCTGAAGAGCACCTACCTGGACACGTTGCCTACGCTGGTGGCCGCCGACGGGCGCATTCACACCACCTACCACCAGGCGGCCACCGCCACCGGGCGCCTGTCCTCCACCGACCCGAACCTCCAGAACATCCCCGTCCGCACCGACCTGGGCCGGGAGATTCGCCGCGCCTTCGTGGCCGCGGAAGGGCACCAGCTGGTGAGCGCGGACTACAGCCAGGTGGAGCTGCGGCTGCTGGCGCACATCGCGGACGACCCCGTGCTCATCGAGGCCTTCCTCCATGACGAGGACATCCACACCCGCACCGCGGCCGAGGTGTTCGGCGTGGCCAAGGAGCAGGTGGACCGCGAGCAGCGCCGCGTCGCGAAGATGGTGAACTTCGGCATCGCCTACGGCCTGTCACCGCACGGCCTGGCGGCGCGGCTGGGCATTGCCCAGGACGTGGCCCGCGACATCATCGCGCGCTACTTCACGCGCTACGCCGGCATCCGGCGCTACCTGGAGGAGACAGTCGATAGGGCGCGCAAGACGGGCTACGTGGAGACGCTCTACGGCCGCCGCCGCTACATGGCGGACCTGAACTCCAAGAACCGCGGCGTGGCCCAGGCCGCCGAGCGCGCCGCCATCAACATGCCCATCCAGGGCACCGCCGCGGACCTCATCAAGAAGGCCATGCTGGCGGTGGACGAGGCGTTGACGGCCCAGAAGCTGCGCACACGGATGCTGCTGCAGGTCCACGACGAACTCCTCTTCGAGGCGCCAGACGCGGAAGTGGAGCAGGTGAAGGCGCTGGCGGTGAAGGCCATGTCCTCGGTGGCCGACCTGAAGGTGCCGCTCAAGGTGGACGTGGGCGCGGGGCGCAGTTGGGCGGACGCGCACTGACGCGCGGGCAGGGCGGCGCGGCGCGGGGCGAAAAAACACGGGAGGAGCGCCCACCCCCGTAGGCGCCCCTCCCGCATGCTCCACCCGCGGCCCCCACAGCCGCTGCTGCACTCACTGCGACAAATGCGCCGACCCGTCCGACCGGCGAGTCGCGTGGACCCCCATCCACGCGTCTTGCCAGCGGCTCGCGGTGCGCGCTCACCACTCCCCAGCGGGAGCGCGCCTTCCCACAAAGCGCGCCATGGGCCCCCACCCAGGCACACTCCCTCCCGCCGGTCTCGGACGCGCCCGTTTCCGGGCACGTCAAGTCGAACGGGCCGGCCAACCCCTGCACGCCCTCAGTGCATTGCCGTACGTCCATCTCCCGTGTCCGGGGACACGCGCCGCGTCCGGGAAGGACGCTCGAAGTATTCGACGACCAGCCCACCGAAAGGCACCCGCGGGCCATCCGCGCGCGGGTCCTTCATCCGTTGGAGGAGCGCCACCGCGGAGTCCACGGCTTCGTCCACGGCGCGGTTGATGCGCTCGCGCTCCCAATCCCCGCCACCGAGCACCTCGGAGGCATCCACCAGGCAGCGCCGCAGCGCCGCGAATTCGTCATAGAGCGAGCGGGCGCCCCGGTGCGCCGACAAGCGCAGCACCGCGCGCGTGCGGCTCCAGGGGCTGGACTCCTCGCCCGCCAGCGTCCGGCCCAACTCGCGGATGAAGGGCTCCACCAGGTTGTCCAACTGGGTGGGCGCGCCCTGCGACGCGTCCGAATCGGGCGCCGCCAGCACCATCCGTCGCCACAGCGCGGAGATTCGATCCGGCTGCTGACGGAAGAACCGCGCCAGCACGGCTGCCTTACGTCCACGCTCGCTCATGTCCAGTGCCTTCCGCATCGCGTACGGAAGCCAAAGCAATCCATCGGCCAACGCCCCAGGGATAGGTCTCCCCAGTGAAATCAGCCATTTGCCTTGAAGGGATGGGCAGGCAGAGGAGCAGCACGCCCGTAGAAACTACAGGCCCCGCCCTGTAGTCATGTCAGGACGGAAAGGGCGGCGTTCAGTGGAGGGTGGGCTTCGGCGGCCGGCCGCCGGGGCCGTCCTCGTCGTCCAGTTCACCCGGAAGGTCGCCAATGGCGCTGTCCGCGGGCGCCTCGCCGTCCTGGGCCTCCAGGTGGGCTTCCGTGCCCTGTGAGCCCGCGGGCCAGTCCGGCCAGGTGGAGTCCCCGGCACTCACGGCGGTGCCCTGCGCCTGGGCTTGCGCGGCCTGGGCGGCCAGCAGACGCAGCGCGGCGTCCTCCGCGGCATCCTGGGCGGCCATCTCCGCCAGCTTCGCGGCGCGCTGCTGGCGGCGGCGGGCATAGGCGGCCACGCAGAGGAAGGACGCGCCCAGCCAGACGAGCGCGGAGCTGGTGGTGAGTGGGAGCCAGCCGTAGCGCGCGGCCAGGCCTTCACGCCAGTCCGTCTCCTCCACCAACAGCGAGGTGCGGAAGGCCTTGCCGAAGGCCGTCTCGAAGGGCTCGCCGCGCGCCACGCCGTCCACGAGCGCGGCCATGGCCTGGGGGCCGAACTTCGCCGACAGGTGCGCGACGAAGGCGGCGCTCTGCGCGTAGGCGATTTCCACGTCCGACGGCACGTCCGGCCAGGCCCGGTCGAGGTGCTCGAAGTGGAACACGCGCTCCTGGGTGACGGCCCGGAAGAGGGCGGAGTAGTGCGTCAGGGAGTAGCGCTCCCCGGTGACGTACTGCGCGACGCCTTCCTGGAACCAGCGGGGCCACGACGGGGCCAGCTGCCCCAGGGCCACGTGCGCCAGCTCGTGCCGGAGTGTCTGCTGGCCCTCCGGCTCGTGGAGGCTGAGCGCGTCCAGCAGGATGATTTGATGGGCGGGGTAGGCCAGCGCCACGGCCCAGCCCGGGGGCTTGCCGCCGGGCAGCGCCAGGGCCTCGAACTCCGTGCGGCCCACGCCCAGGCGAATCTCGGTGACGCCCGGCCAGTCCTTGCCGAGGATGGTGCCGAACCGGTCGCGGACGCCTTCAATCTGCCGGGACAGCTCGTGCGCGGCGGCGGTGGCGGCGGCGGTGTGGAGGATGCGGAAGCGCTTCGTCGTCACGTCCCCGCTGACCTGGGGCGGACGCGTCAGGGGCACCAGCGCGGCGTCATTCACGACGTCATGGGCGTGGGTGCCATGAGGGCCGCCCGGCTCCTGGGCCCAGGCCCCGGGAGCGGCGAGCAGCAGGAGCAGGACAAGCAGGTGGCGCATGTGCGGCGGCCTCACGTTCCCACTGACATAACAGCCTCGCCCCAGGTTGCAGCAACCTCACCGTGCGGCGCGGCGCGTCAGGAGTCGCCGTTGGCCTTCTTCTGGGACAGATACGCCACGTTGTCCTCGACGCGCGCGTAGTCGCGGTCCGCGAACGTGGGGCTCTTGAAGGTCTCCAGCAGCTTCTGGTGGGCATCCAACACGGAGCGGACCTGCGACTCGAACTGGGTGCGCTGGCGCTTCAGCTCGTTGATGTCCTCCACCACCTGCACCAGCCGCTGGTGGGCGCCGTGGACGATCTTCTCCGCCTGATGCTCGGCGTCCGCGATGATGATTTCCGCTTCCTTCTTCGCGGCGTCCTTCAGGTCCTCGCTGATGCGCTGGGCGGTGACCATGGTCTCCTGGAGGGTGCGCTCCCGTTCCTGGTGCTGCTCCACCTTGAACTGGGTGCGCTTCACTTCCTCCTTGAGCGCGATGTTCTCCTTCACCACCTCCTCGAATTCACCGGCGATGAGCTCGAGGTAGGCCTCCACCTCACGGCGAGAGAAGCCGCGCAGGGCCGTTTCGAACCGCTTCTGCCGGATGTCGAGCGGAGTGATTTTCATGACGCCGCAGTGTAGCGCAGGGGCGTCACATCTCCAGGAATCGGCCCTTGACCTGAGCGCCGGCGCTGGCGGGTGGTGCCCGCATGGCTGCCCGGCGGGCGGGCGTCAGCGGCGCGTCGCGTCCCACTGAGACACGACGGTGCGCGCGGCGTTCTGCACCCCCGCGGTGAGCCGCGAGTCGACGGCGGCGTCCTGGACGGCCCGGCGCGCGGTGGGCGTGCGCTGGAAGACGAGCCCGTTGAGCGCCTGGATTTTCAGCGCGTCCGGCAGCCGGGGGTGGCGCACCACGTTGGCCAGAATCTCCTCCGCCCGGGGGTGCTGGAACAGCGTGACGGCCCTCAGCGCCGCCTGCTGGATGCGGGGATTGGGGTCCCACAGGAGCGTGGCCAGCGCGTCCAGGGCGCGGGCATCTCCCAGCAGCGCCAGGTCTTCGATGGCGATGGCCCGAATCTCCTCCGGCGCGGGCCGCACCGCCCCCAGAAGGCCCCGCAGGAGGGCTGCGTCGTCCGTCGCGGGCGCCGGGGCGGCCTCCACCGGGGGCGTGGGCGCCGGACCCGAGGGGGCCGGGGCCTGGGCACGGGCGGCGGTGGCAAGGAGCAGGCCAGCGAGAAGCAGGGGACGCATGGAGGCCCTTCTAACCCGGGGCGGAGAGATTTTCTTGACGCGATCTCCCATCGTGGGACCTTCCCCGCGCTACAGGCGTGTTGCAAACGGGAGCAAGGTTCGATGAACGCGGCGGCAGCGAACTGGCAGACACTGGAAAACGTCGATGTGGAGTGCACCCACTGCGGCATCCGGATGACCCAGCAGCCGGGGACCCGGGTCCGCTACTTCCGGTGTTCCGGGTGCCACCGCTGGGTGTCCAGCGTGTACTCCGACGTCTTCCGGGCGGACGCGAAGGTGCGCACGCACCCCGTGAAGGACACCGGCGCCCAGGACGAGCAGTTCATCGAGGTCAAGGACCGGCTGGACCGGTGGCTGTCCGCGCTGGAAGAGCAGGACCCGTACCGGCTGCTGGGTGTGTCGCCGCTGGACTCGGCCGACACGGTCCGCGCGCGCTACCACGCGCTGGCCATGGAGCAGCACCCGGACCGCGGCGGCTCCGCTGAGAAGATGCGCGAGCTGAACGCGGCCTATGAGCGCATCCTCCGTCACCGCCAGCGCAAGCGTCAGGAGGCGCTGTCGGCCGGAACGCCCGTGGCCTCCGCGTCCGTCCTTCCCGCGCGCAGCAGGTAGGCCCAGAAGAGCGCCCCCAGGACCAGGCCTAGCCCCGCCTTCAGCCAGGTGGGGAACAAGTCCCCTGGGGAGACGTAGCCCTCCACCACGCCGATGAGGGCGAGGAAGGGCGCGCAGCCCAGCACCAGCTTCACCGCTTCCCGTCCGCGCACCGCCAGCGCCTGTCCCCGGGGCAGCTCCCCCGGGTCGATGAGCGCCTGGCCCACCATCAGTCCCGCCCCGCCAGCGATGACCAGGATGGACAGCTCCACCGGGCCGTGCGCGGCGATGAAGTCCAGCAATCCCCCCAGCATGCCCTCGCGGGCGCACAGCGCGCTGATGGCGCCGATATGCACCCCGTTGTTCACCAGCAGGAACAGCGTGCCCAGGCCGCCGGTGAGGCCCAGGGCGAAGGTGACAATGGTGACGGTGAGGTTGTTGGTCGCGATGCTGGACGCCACCGAGTTGGGCGGCGCCACCGACAGGATGTCATCCGTCCACATGCGGCCCTGAGCCACGTAGTGGCGCACGCCGGAGGGCACCAGCAGCTCGGCGCCCCGGGGCTCCCACAGCACCACCAGGGCGCCCAGCAGGATGCCCAGGATGAACAGCACGGCGCTGGCGCCCACGAAGCCACGCTCGCGGCGCAAGGTGGCGGGGAACTCGCGGCGGAAGAACTCCCGCACCGCGGGCCAGCGCTCGCGCGGCGGCTGGTAGATGGACGCGTAGGCCTGGCCGCACAACTGGTTGAGGAAGCGGTGGACGTCCGTGCCTGCGTAGAAGGTCTGCGCGTGCGCCAGGTCGGCGGACGCGCGGCGGTACAGCGTGTCCAGCGTGCGCAGCTCGCCCAGCTTCAGCGTGCCGGAGCGCTGCTTCGCCAGCAGGGCCTGGAGCGCATCCCAGTCCGTGCGGCGTTGGGCCACGTAGGCGGGCAGGGGCGTGGCCATGTCAGCGCTCTCCCTGGACGCGGGCGCGAAGGAAGGCCTCGGTGCTCTCCGCGGACGCCAGCACCGCCGCGCGTGCTTCCGCGTCGTCAGGCCCCACGCGCTCCACCAGCCGCGCGCCCAGCCGCTGCCGCACCTCCGGCGCCAGCCCCGGCGCGCGCGACAGGAAGGACAGCACCAACTCCACGTCCTCCGGAGACAGGGGCCGCGCGCCGGTGCCCTGTGGCAGTGGCACGGACGCGGCCGGAGCGGCGGTGTACTTGTCCAGGTCGATGCGCTCCTCGCGCACCAGCAGCGTGCCGGCCAGCAGGTCTCCCAGGCGCCGGTGCTGGCGGGTGAGCAGCATGCTGACGCAGGCGGCGGCGTACAGCATGGGCAGGAAGTCCACTGCGCGGCAGAGGTTGCGCACCGCGCTCTCGTAGACACCCACGGGCGAGCCGTCCGTCCGCACCACCCGGATGCCCAGCACGCGCTTGCCCACCGTCTGGCCGTGGAAGAAGACCTCGCTCACCGTCCAGTACAGCCACTGCGTGGCGAAGACGCCCACCACCATCAGCGTCTGCCCCACGCCCGACAGCGCCTGGAAGACGCCGAGCACGTCCGACACCAGCAACGTGAAGGCGAAGTAGGCCACCAGCCAGAAGAAGAACAGCAGGCTCGCGTCCACCAACCACGCGAGGCAGCGGTAGCCGATGCCCGCGATGGGAAGCGTGAGCGCCACGCGCTCGGGCGTGGCCACGTCGAGATGGGGTGTCGGAGCGGAGTGCATGCGGGGTAGGCAGCATACACGTCTGCCTTCCTCCCACGCCTCCATGTCGCACCCCCTTTTCTGCTTGGACTTGCGGGATTTTCAGGGCCCAGACGCATGTGTCACGGTTGACAGTCCGCGCCGTGCGGGAGGGGGCTTTCATCAACTTGTGGACGCCCGGGCGTGTCCGGCTCCGGACAGCGATGACGAACCAACGGATGAAACCCCTGTAACGGGCTCTGATTCATGCACACTGGACACTCCCGTTAGGGCTGGTTCGCGTCTGCGCTTTCCCAGTGATAGGGTTTCTGCGTTGGACCATGAACCTGGGCCGAAGGAGGTGCGGCCCGCAGGGATGTCAGGAGTAGCTGAAAGTCAAAAACAGTCAGGAGTCGAGTCGTACATCGGTAGGTCGACTCCGGAGTGGCTCAGCGGACGCGCTCGTTCTTCCCTGTCATGCAACCCACTGGCCCAGGTGGTACCGGAGCCGGCTGTGGTCAGTTGTCTGTTCATGCAGTTTTCGCCATGACGGCTGGGGGGCCTTCGCATGGCAACCAATCAAGCAGCGATTCGTGTATCGATTCTCGAAGGACCGTGGGCGGCCTGGCAGGGCCTGGCCGACGGGCTCCGTGGTGAAGGCGTGCAGGTCTCCTCGGTGACGAGGGACGTGCGCCTGTTCCTCGACAGCCTGGGGACAGACCCGCCGCAGGTCGCGGTGATGGACGTGGAGGGTGACAGCGAGGCCGCCGTGGGCTGCTCCGTCACGGAAGGCATCAATCTCCTGCGGGAGGCGCGCAAGCGCCGGCTGGAGGTGCGGATGCTGCTGCTCTCCGCGGTGAGCACACCGGAAATCATCTCGCAGTGCTTCGACGAGGGTGCCTCCGGCTACCTGTTCCGCGCGGGCCTGGGCACGACGGCGGTGGCGTCCGCCATCAACTCCCTGGTTCGAGGCGAGCGGCTGTTCCCGGTGCAGCTCCTGAGGAACGACTTCGAGCATCCACCGGTGACGTCACCCACCGCGAGCGTGCTGCTGGCGCTCACGCAACGCGAGCGCGAGGTGCTGGCGTATGTCGCGGGCGGCGCGGACAACCTGAAGATTGCCGCGCACCTGCAAATCGCCGAGCGCACCGTGAAGTCCCACGTCACGCAGCTCTACCGGAAGCTGGGCGCGGAGAACCGCACGCAGTTGGCGCTGAGGGCGTGCCACCTGGGCGTCCGGCCGCCGCCGGACCTCTAGGCGTCGCTGTCGTTCCGCTCATGCAGCACGCCCCCCGGACCTTGGCGCCGTTGCCAGGGGTCGCGAGGGGCGTGCGCACGGACGGTGCCGTGACTACGACTTCAGCTCTTCCATCTTCTTGCGGAGGCTCAGCGGACGCATGTCCGTCCAGACCTCCTTGATGTACTCCAGGCACTCGGCCTTGAGGCCCTGCTTGCCTGCATCCTTCCAGCCGAGCGCGTTCTCGCGGTCGGCCGGCCAGATGGAGTACTGCTCCTCGTGGTTCACCACGACCTTGTAGACGGTCGTGTCCTCTCGCTCATCCGCCATGGATATCTCTCCTGGAACGGGGCGTATTCTGGCCACAATCCAGGAAAAGGGGTCAAGACACGGAAGGCGTGGGTGCGGTCGGCGTCTGAAGCCCGCATATACTCGCCTGCCATGCAAAGTGTCTTCCGTGTCATCACCGCGCTCCTCCTCGCGCTGGGCGTCACCTGGGCGGCGCTGGCCCTGGCGCTGACGGGGGCGGGCCCCGAGGGCGCGCATGGGGGCCGAGCGCTGGGGGCCGTGCTGCTCGCGGCGGGCGCGGTGGTGGCCTGGCGGCGCCATTCCCAACGGGCCGCCCTGTCCGTCATCGGCGCCGGGTGTGTGGCCATCTGGGGGTGGACCCAGACGGTACGGCCCGCGACGCAGGCGGACTGGGCGCCGGACCTGACGCGCTCCGCCCGGGCGGTGGTGGAGGGCCCCCATGTGACGTTGCATGACGTGCGTGACTTCCGCTACCGCACCACGTCGGATTGGGATGCGTCGTGGTACTCGGCCACGTACGACACGCGTGAGCTCACGGGCGCGTGGTTCATCGTGGAGCCCTTCTCCGGCGTCTGGGGCGCGGCCCACACCATGGTGAGCTTCGGCTTCGCGGATGGGCGCTACCTCGTCTTCTCCGTGGAGGTCCGCCGCGAGAAGGGGGAGACGTTCTCCGCGCTGGGCGGCCTGTTCCGCCAGTTCGAGCTCACCTATGTCGTGGGGGACGAGCGGGACCTGGTGCAGCTGCGCTCCAACCACCGCAAGGACGACGTCTACCTCTACCCGGTGGATGCGTCGAAGGAGCGCATCACCCGCTTCTTCCTCGACATGGTGGCGCGGATGAACGCGCTGCACGAGAAGCCGGAGTTCTACGACACGCTCACCAACAACTGCACCACCAACCTGGTGCGGCACCTGGAGAAGGTGAGCCAGAGTCAGGTGCCCTACGACCACCGCACCTTGCTGCCGGCGTTCTCGGACGCCCTGGCGTATGAGCTGGAGCTCATCGACCGGGACGCGCCGCTGGAGCAGGTGCGCGAGCGCTACCACATCAACGCACGCGCGCAGGCGGCGGACGGGCGCCCGGACTTCTCGCGGCGCATCCGCGAGCCGCTGGCCGCCTCCACCGCCGGCACCGTGCCGTGACACGCCAGGCCCCTTACGGGGTGTGGCGTGCCTTCAGGTGCTTGTCGTAGTGCTGTTGCAGCGCGACGAAGTAACCGCGCTCCTCCCAGAGCGCGGCGATGAGGCGCTCCGTCAAGGTCTTCACCTCGGCGCTCTCGCCCGGCTCGGGCGTCCGGGGGCCGAGGGCGTCGGAGCTGAAGAAGGCGCGAGTGGCCTCGGCCATGAGCAGGCGGCTGCCCGCGAAGAGCCGGCGCAGGGCCTGATTGACGGGGCGCGGGTCCAACTCCGCGCAGGCGGCGACGATGGCGTCGTGAATCTTCCAGGGCAGCGGGCCCTCCATGTCCTCGGGCCTCAGGTCGCCACGGTCCAGGGCATGGTTGAGCAGATAGCCGTGATGCAGCGCTGATGACGCCACGTCCACGCAGTCCTTCACCCACAAGACGAAGAAGAACTTGCGGAACACCTTGCGCACCGGGAAGAGCGCCAGGCCCTTCATGTAGCTCATCAGTCGGCCGCCCGCCGTCCGGCCAATGTGTGAGCCGGCGAGGACCTCCACCGCCCGGGCCGGCCTGGGGAGGCCGTGCTCGGAGAGGATGGTGAGGACCATGCTCTCGCGGGCCTGCCGGAGCGCGTAGTCGTCCAGGAAGGGGACAGGGATGAGCGGCGTCAGGCCGGACACGACGGCGAGAAAGGCCACGCGGCCCAATACGGGGGGCAGCTCGTTCTCGGAAGGACGGGGCTTCGGCTCGGTCATATGACGTTCATATGCCCATCGGGCCCGGCGATTGCGCGGGCCCTGAAGGCGGGAACGGTGTTGGCTGGCCTCCAGCCGGGCGTCGTGGCTCAGGCCTTTCGTTCACCCTGGGCGTGCGGCATCAGCAGCACATAGAGGGTGCTCATTACCGGCGTGGGGACGCCCCGCGCGCGGCCCCGGCGCACCACCGAGCCCTGGAGGTATTCGACCTCCAGCGGCTTGCCGTTCTCCAGGTCGCCCAGCATGGACGGGCGCATGTGGGCGGGCAGCCCGTCCATGTACTGCACCAGGGCGTCCGGCGTGCGCGTGGTGGTGACGCCCTCCGCGGCGGCGACGCTGAGCACCTCGGCGGCAGCCTGCCGGAACACCTCGCGGAAGGCTGGATTGTCCCGGAGGGCGCCCACGGGCAGCCGGGACGCGGTGCTGAACGCGGACATGCAGGCGAGGAAGGACAGCTTGTCCCAGAGCGCTCCGCGCGCATCCGCCACGGCCTCCACGGTGACGCCCGCGCCGGCCAGCGCGTCCCGCAGGGACTGTGCCCGGTCGGAGATGCGCGAGGTGTCACCGAACACTTCTCCGAGCACGATTCGGTGGTTCGTTCCGGTCTGGGTGATGACGCCGGGCTCGCTGATGGCGGTGGAGATGTACGTGGTGCCGCCCAGGACGGCGGCTTCGCCCACGGCGGCGGCCACTTCGGAGGGGATGTCCACGCCGTTCTGCAAGGTGAGCACGAAGGGCGCCGTTTCGCCCGGCGCCGGTGCGCCTCGCGCGGAGAGCAACGTCTTCACCGCGGGGAGCACGGAAGCGACGTCGTAGTTCTTCACCGCGAGGACCACGACGTCCACGGGGCCGAAGCGCTGGACGTCATCGTCGGCCTTGACCGCGACGGTGAAGTCTCCTTCGGCGCCGTGGATGGTGAGCCCGTGTTCCTGCATGGCGCGCAGGTGCGCTCCGCGCGCGAGGAACGTCACGTCATGCCCGGCGCGGACCAGCTTCGCGCCGAAGAAACCACCGACGCCTCCAGAGCCCAAGATGGCGAATCGCATGGCGCGGAAGATAACCGCACATCCCCAGCGGGGCAGGGTTGAATCACGCGCTCGCACTCCGCGAATCAGCGAGCAAGACAGCTGTGTTGGAGCACAGTCGCACGACGAGGCGGCCGTCTGGCGCCGCCACGTTGTGACGACTTCAACGGCACTCAGCGCGTCAGCGACACAGTGACCTTCGGCTCCTCGGGAGGCGGGTGCCACGCCAGGGGGCTGGGAGGCGGCGCGGCCTCTCGGACGAGCGGGCGGTGCCTCGCGATGAACGCCGCCGTGCTCTCCGGGCTGGCACATGCGGAGAGGATGAGCTCGGGCGTCACGAAGGCGGTGGCGATGGCGTCCGCGACCCGGGCGTCCTTGCTGCCAGCGGCCAGCAGGTCGATGACGTGCGGAGGCGGCGGCTGCAACAGCGCGTTGGTCCAATGCGTTGCCGGCGCGGTGGCGGCCCACGAGCCCGCTTCGGCCTGCCGACAGAAGACCTCGTCGAAGGGACGGTTCTCCGCCAGCGCGGTGACGATGTGCTCCGCCAGCGCGAAGGCGGAAGCAGACCCCGCGTTGGCGCCCTGACCCGCGACGGGGTCATTCGTCACGTGCGTGTCGCCCACCGCCATGACGAAGCGGCCACCCGAAAGAGGCGCCCAGCCCTGGCGCACCGTCGGCGTGAAGGAACCTTGCAGGTAGTCCATGGGACCTCGCACGCCGAAGCTCGACGGATCCACGCGCTCGTAGGTGGTGGGTGCGAAGCGGCGCAGGAAGTCCATCAGCATCGCCTCGAAGGCGCGCGGGTCTTCGTCGTAGCGCTGCGTGCTGAGCCGTGACAGCTCACTGCCGGGCAGCGCCTCGATGAGCACGCTGGGCACGCGCCCGTTCGCGGTGACGACCTGAGACTCGAAGATTTCGCCCTGACCGGGAATCAGGTTGGCATTCATCCCAATCGGCTCCTGCATGCGCACGCCCTTGAGCAGCGCGGCGAAGAGCATGCGCGGCGGCTGCGTGTGCGGCGACAGCTCGGGCACGCGGGGGAACAGGCGCGTCAGGCCATTGCGCCCGGTGGCGACCACCATCAGCGCGTGTTGCCGCGCCAGGCGCTCCAGTACGTCGACGTCCACGGGAAGCACCTCCAGCTTGCCGCCGCGCGCGACGAAGTCCTCCGCGAGGCGCGGCTGGTACTGCCGGTAGTCCACGAAGATGGAGGGGGAATCCAGGCGGCCCCGGAGGCTGAATGGGTGGGGCCCGCCGTTCACATGGATGCCGATATAGAACATGTCGGCGTTGGGGCCGCTCCAGTGGTCCACGCCCAGGACGCGCTCACGCATGCGCGTGGGGGCATGGTGCGCCACCGTGTTGAGCAGACGGGAATCCCGTAGCCTGCTCGGCTCCTGCTCCGTGTAGATCGTCACGGGCACACCGTGGGACAGCAGCTTCAGACCCAGGTGAAGTCCCGCGGTGCCGGCGCCAACAATTCCAATGCGCTCCATATGACTCTCCTCCGTGTCCCCTGCCGTCATGGCTGTGTCGGGATGGACCCCCCAAGGGCCAGGGGCGTTCCTTAACACAACACAAACGGAGATCTTCAGACAGGACGTACTTGATAGCCGAGAAAAAGAGAGGCGCATTGCGTCATGCCTTGATGGGCAGACGTAGACGTCGGGTTGGGAACAGCAGGCGCAAGGCTTTACAGTGGGACGCAATGGCCCAGTTCCTCGACGTGGCGTTGAAGGTAGGAGACCTGACCGAGTTCACCGCGGACGCGGTGCTGTTCAAATACGCACAGAGCTTCTATGGCGCGACGGGTCAAGCAGCGCGGCGGCTGGAGCTGGCGGGCGTTCCCTTGGCGCAGCTCACGCTTGCGCCCGGTGCGAACCGCCTCGTGGAGACGCGGGGGACGCTGACCTCGCCACGGGCGCTCTTCCTGGGCACCGTTCGCCTGGGCGAGTTCGGCTACCACGAGATTCGGCAGTTCGCGGTGCGTGCGCTGGTGGCGCTGGAGAACCACTCTGGCCTCGCGCATGTCGCGGGCACCGTCCATGGTCCCAACTATGGATTGGATGAGGACGAAGCCGTGCTCGCCTTCGTGGGCGGGCTCGTCGAAGCCTTCCAGCGTGGCTCCGGCCCCCAATCCCTGGCGCGCTTCACGGTCGTGGAGCGGGACGCTCGCCGTGCGCAAAGACTGGTCAAGGCATTCGCACGTGGCTTGAGCGCAACGCCTGGCGTGGAGCCGCTTCCGGACGGTGGCTTCCGGGTTCGGCGAATGTCAGCCGTGACGCAGGCGCCGCCTCTGGCGACGGCGGGCACCGTGTCCATGGCAAAGCCTCACGCCTTCGTGGCCATGCCTTTCGCACCCGAGTTGGAGGACACGTACCACTACGGCATCCAGGGGCCGGTGAAGGCCGCGGGCATGCTGTGCGAGCGCGTGGACCAGGAGCTGTTCGACGGCCCCATCATCCAGCGCATTCGCGAGCGCATCGAGACGGCGAAGGTGGTGATTGCCGACCTGTCCCTGGCCAATCCGAACGTGTACCTGGAGGTCGGCTATGCGTGGGGTCGGGGCCGGCCCACGCTGTTGTTGGTGCGTGACGTGAAGGAGCTCCGCTTCGACGTCGCGTCCTATCGCTGCATCGTCTATCGCAACATTCGCGAGCTGGAGCAGTTGCTGACGAAGGAACTCCAGCGCATGGACGACTGAGTGGCGCGCGTCACCAGCCGCGTGCGGTGATGGCGTGCGTGCCGGCCCAGGTGCCCTGGCGCAGCAGGTGCAACCGGTCGTGCAGGTTGACGGAGGCACAGGCGTGGTTGGGCACCACGCGCACGCGGTCGCCCACGCGGGGCCGCCAGGAGGTGCTGGAAAGGTCCAGCAGGCCGTGCTCCTCGGACAGGCCTCGCACCAGGACGTCTGGCCGGTCGAGCAGGGCGCCGTAGACGCCCGTGTCGGTGAAGCCTTCCTCCTTGGCCAGGGCCTTGGAGCCCGCGTCGATGACCGCCTGGCCCGGCACGGTGGTGCTCACCACCGTGGCCAGCACGGAGTAGGCACATTCCTCCCACGGGCATGCACCCACCGATACGGCGTTGCGGTCATTGAAGATGTTGATGCCCGGGCGAATCTCCGTGAGCCCGGCGACTTCATGCGAGCGCCACAGCGTCGGCGTGGAGCCGCCGCTCACGGTTTCGGGCCGCAGTCCCGAGTCCGTCAGGGCCTCGATGAAGGCCGCCAGCCGCTCGGACTGTGCGCGCATCGCAGAGCCCAGCTTCTCCTGGGGAAGGCGCAGGTGTCCGGCGTAGAAGGTGATGCCCCGGTACTCCAGGCCACTGCCGAACGCCACGTTACCGGCCAGGGCGATGGCGTCCCCGGTGGACTGGAGGCCCACGCGCCGCATGCCCAGGTCCAGCTCCACCAACACGCCCACCGTACGGCCCGCCCTCCGGGCCGCGCGGCTCAGCATCTCCAGCGCCTCGCCCGAGTCCAGGGCCACGGTGAGCCGGACGTGTGGTGGTAGCGCCATGAGCCGGGCAAGCCTGTCGTCGCCCACGGGAGGATAGGCGAGCAGGATGTCGTCGCAGGCGGTGGCCATGACCTCCGCCTCGCGGACGGTGGCCACGGTGACGCCCTGGGCTCCGGCGGCGAGCTGGAGCGCGGCGAACTCCGGTGTCTTGTGCGTCTTCGTGTGGGGCCGCCACCGCAGGCCGTGCTGGCGGGTGTACATGGCCACTCGCTTCAGGTTGGCGTCCACACGGTCCAGGTCCACGAGGGCGGCGGGTGTCGTCATCATGTCGAGCCGGTCCACATTCATGCCGTGCAATGTGGCACTCCGGTGTGCCGGGCTCCAGGAGTACCGGGCATGTTCGCCCTTCGTTCGTGAAGTGCTACACCTCCGCGACTCGCGCGGCGCCACGACCCGCCAGGTGCACCCCGCGAGCGAGGCCACATGCCAGATTCCCCGTTGACCCTCAGGGCCCTCAACCGCGCGACCTTGGCGCGGCAGATGTTGCTGGCGCGTGAGCAGACGTCCGTGCTCGGCGCGGTGGAGAAGCTCCTGGCGCTTCAGGCCCAACAGGCGAAGCCGCCGTTCATCGGCCTGTGGTCGCGTGTCGCGGGCTTCGAGCGAGACGCGCTCCAGGTGCTGCTCCAGCGCAAGGAGGTGGTCCGCGCCACGTTGATGCGCGGCACGTTGCACCTGGCGAGCGCGGAGGACTACCGGCACCTGCGAGCCAGCTTCACACCGCTGCTCGAAGCCTCTGTGGCGTCGGTGCTGCGCGAGCGCGCGAAGGGGCTGGACGTCGCGCCGCTCGTCAAGGAGGCGCGCGCCTTCTTCGATGAAGCGCCGCGCACCTTCGAGGCGCTGCGCGACCACCTGGTGGCCCGGCATCCCCAGAACGACGAACGCGCCATGGGCTTCGCGGTGCGGATGTTCCTACCCCTCATCCAGGTCCCCACGGAGACGGAGTGGGGCTACCCCGGCACCACGGACTTCGCGGTCGCGGAGTCCTGGCTGGGCGCACCGCTGCGCGCCGAAGCGGACCTTCCCACGCTGGTGCAGCGCTACCTCGCGGCCTTCGGTCCCGCATCGGTGACGGATGCCCAGACCTGGTCCGGCCTCAAGGGCCTGAAGTCCACCTTCGAGGCGCTTCGGCCTTCGCTGCGCACGTTCCGGGACGAGAAGGGGCGGGAGCTGTTCGACCTGCCCAAGGCACCCCGGCCGGACGAGGACACGGCCGCACCCGCGCGCTTCCTCCCGGAGTTCGACAGCCTGGTGCTCGGCCATGAGGACCGGGCCCGGCTGGTGGATGACGCGTACCGCTCCAAGCTCATCACCAAGAATCTGCGAGTCCCCGCCACCTTCCTCGTGGACGGCTTCATCGCCGGGACGTGGACGGTGGAGCACAAGCGCGCGGCGGCTACGCTCGTCGTCGAGCCCTTTGCGCCCATCAAGAAGAAGGACCGTGACGCCCTGGTGAAGGAGGGCGAGGCGCTCCTGCGTTTCATGGAGCCCGAAGCCCGCACGTTCGAGGTCCGCGGGCAACTTGAGCATGATGTCCGCCCGGAAGCGGACGAAGCTCACTCGTCCTGAAGCCCCCGCTCAGGTGCCCGAGCCGCGCTCTGCGGCGAGCACCCTCTCCAGCGCCTCCGGGCTCCGCCCCACCACAGTCGTCCCGTCGCTGGCGGTAACGATGGGCCGCTGAATCAGCTCTGGGTGCTGGACCATGGCTGCAATCCAGTCGGCACGGTGTGTCGCGTCTCTGGGCAGCATCTCCAGCGTGGCCTCGGTCGCCGCGGCCTCACCCATGCGCACCAGCTCCCAGGGCTCCAGCTCGAGCCTCCCGAGTACGGCCTCCAGCTCCGCAGCGGTGGGGGGCGACTCCAGGTAGCGGCGGACGACGTAGGCTGCACCGGACGCATCCAGCGCGGCCATCGCGGCGCGGCACTTTGAACAGGCAGGGTTGATCCAGAGCTCCATCCGGCCAGTCTCGCACGCTGCGAAGCCGCCCGTCCGCACTCTTGCCGGGCTGTCAGTGCTGCGGCAGGCAGAAGCGAGGCGCGCCCCCGCTTCGCCTGCCCGTGGAGGTGCCCACGCGCCCCGCATCACCCCGCGGGCGGCGGGCCCACGCACTTGCCGCTGACCTTGTTCCCCCAGCCGGTGGTGCTCGCCTCTCCCTCGTAGGTGCTCCCATCCCCTCTCAGCTCGAGATGGACGGTGCCGGACGTGCCCTCACGACTGACCCAGGTTCCATCGAAGGCCTGGCCCGTGACCTTGCCGTTGATGGCGCCGGGCGATGTCGTTCCGGAATAGGTGCCACTGGCGCTCTCGCCAATCTGGACCAATTGCATGGTCCCGAAGATGTTGTCCGACCAGGTGCCGGAGAATCCCCAGCAGCCGGCAGGGGTGGGGGCCCCCGGCGTCGGGCCTCCCGGGGCAGAAGCGGGTGCACAGGCCGCCCCGACCGCCTCTTCAAAGGCGGCGAAATCGCGTCCGCCGATTGGCTGGCTCCAGTCGGGTGGCCGGATGGCCCGAACTCCCGGGCGGTTGACATATTGGTAGATGTAGAACTGGCCGCCGTTCTCACCCGGGCCATTGCAGTTGATGATGCTGACGACCGACTCCTCGACGATGAGTTTTCCCGTCGCATCGCGCGACTCGGGCTGGCGAAACTGCTGAATGACCGCGGCGGCATTCGCGCTTCCTCCGAAGAGGACCAGCGACGACAGCAAGGCCCGCACGCTGAGGAACTCCAGGTGGGGGCGCGCCGCTTTGGACTGATTCGAATTCATTCTCAGCTCTCCAGTGGTGGTGCGGCGTCGATTGGCCGCACGCCGCCGGAGTTTGTGTACGTCGCGCCTGCGACGGGAGGCACGGCGCTCTTGAGCTAGCAGCGGGACGCCGGGCCCTGTACTCCAGACCGCTGGTGGGGCCAGGCATGGCAGCGCGCGTCCTGCTGACACGCGGCCGCACACGCAGTGGCGTTCTGCGTTGAGGCCTTGAGGAAGCGCTCGCCTGGCACGCAGGCTTCACGTGGCTCGCGTGAACACATGCCTGTGGCTCACCGGATAGGCCCGCGTGCGGACGAGCTCGCGGAGGGAGCGCGGCGCGGCCATCCAGCGAAGGACCGAGACCGGAGACGTCTTGTCCGTCGAGATGAGGGCGACGCTGCCGATGCCGAGGAGTCGGTCCAGCAGGCTCTGCGCGACTTGCGTATCACCGACATTCCGGAGGTCGATCTCCCCCACGGTTTTGGAGAGGGCTCCGGTCTCGAAGTATAGGACGGATAGGAGCCCTGTTGAGGGCGGCGGGCTGGTGAAGAGGTGCCAAGAAGGGCCGCTGGAGGGTGACACGCGGGCTGTGCGCCGGGCCGGAGCAGAGGCTGTGCCGCCCCTCGGGGCACATGCCGCCCAAGCAGCCCATCCAGGCGGCAGGCCGCAGGGGCGTGGGCTTCCAGGTAACTCCACGGGTTCAAATCCTGTCTCCCCTGCCATGAATGGCCCAGGACTCATGTCGCGACCGGGCGCCGAGTCCAAGGAGTGGCGGGGACGCTACCGCTGGGGCGTGGTGCGCACGCTGGCCCGGGAGAACCAACTGCGCCGCCTCTGTACCGTGCCGTGCTTTTCCGCTTTTCCACGGACTAGGCTGCCCATGCAGCTTGCTCAGGAAAGGTGGTTTCGCATGCGTGGTTCACTGAAGCGGTTCGCGCTGCACGGTGCCGTGTTGCTGGCCGTCGCAGGGCTCACGGGCTGTGGCGTGGTGGATGAAGAAGGCGCGGCGTCCGACGGGGTGAGCGAAGAGGCGGCGCTCAATACGGGGTGCTGCACGGCGCTTCCGGGGACGACCCAGGCCTTCTGTGACTCGATTCCCCAGACGCCGGGGCGCTGTAATCAGGTCAACCAGGGCACCTCCTGCATCTGGACGTGCACCGGGTGCTGCCAGGCGCTTCCGGGGACGGCGCAGAGCTTCTGCGACTCGCTTCCCCAGACGGAAGGGCGCTGCAACCAGGCGTGGGGCGGCACGGCCTGTACCTGGACCTGCTGAGAGGCAATGCCGTACCTCATCCACCGCCGCGCCAGCGTCCGGGCGGCGGTGGATGCGGTTTTCACACGGCTACTGCGGCTTGGGCGCCGCGACCTTCTTCGCCGGGGGCTGGTACTTCATGCCCAGGGCGTTGAACACGAACGAGTACACGTCGACTTCTTCCTCGATGCGTGCGTTCAGCGGCGTGCCGGCGCCGTGGCCCGTCTCCGCGTTGGCGCGCAGCAGGATGGGGTTCTTCGCCTTGGTGGCCTCCTGCATCCGGGCCACCATCTTCCGTGAGTGGAACGGGTCCACGCGCGGATCGTTCGCGCCGGACGTGAAGAGCACTGAGGGGTAGGCCGTGCCGTCCTTCACGTTGTGGAGCGGCGAGTACGCGTGCAGCGCCTTGAACTGCTCCGGGTTCTTCACGGTGCCGTACTCGGTGATGTTGAACTGGCCGTTGGGCGTCAGCTCCACCCGGAGCATGTCGTAGATGCCCACGCGCGCCACGACGGCGCCGTACATCTCCGGGTGCTGGGTGACGGCCGCGCCCATCAGGAGGCCGCCGTTGCTGCCACCCTGGATGGCCAGCTTCTTCGGCTGCGTGTACTTCTGGTCCACCAGCAGCTTCGCGGCGGCGTGGAAGTCGTCGAAGACGTTCTGCTTGTTCGTGAGCGAGCCCTCGGCGTGCCACTTCTCGCCGAACTCCGAGCCGCCGCGCAGGTTGGCCACCGCGAACACGCCGCCCTGTTCCAGCCAGAAACCGGCCAGCGAGTTGTAGCTCGGGCTGATGGAGATGTTGAAGCCGCCGTAGCCCGTCAGCAGCGCCGGGTTGTTGCCGTTGAGCTTGGTGCCCTTCTTCTTGAGGATGCTGACGGGAACCTTGGTGCCGTCCTTGGACGTGGCGAACGCGCGCACCACTTCCACGTCGCTCAGGTCCAGCGGCGACGTGCGGGCCAGCGCCGTCTTCTTCACCGTGTTGTCCTTCGCCGAGTACCGGTACCAGGCCATCGGCTGGGTGAAGCTGGTGTTGATGAAGAGCACGTCGTCATCGCCCTGGCTCACGAGTCCGCCCACGGAGGACACGGGCAGGGTGGGCACCATCCCCATCGCCTTGCCCTTCAGGTCCACCATGCGCAGCTGCGAAGGCCCGCCGAGCTGCTCGCTCACGTAGAGCCGCGACTTCGTGGGGAAGAAGCCCTGGATGCTGGCCTCGCCCTCCGGCACCACCACCGTGGCCTTGTCCAGCGTGGGCGTGGCCAGCGGCAGCCGCAGCACCTTGCCGCGCGGCGCGTCCTTGCGGCTGAGCAGGTACATGGCGCCGTCGTGGCCGAAGCGCGCGCGGATGACCTTGTCCTCGAACTTCGACACCTGCGACCACTTCCCGGCGGCGTCGCGCAGGTACAGCATGTACTCGCCGCCGTCGCCGTTGGCCACGACGGCGGAGATGTGCTGGCCGTCGTGAGACGTGTCCAGTTCCGTCATCGCGATGCGTGGGAAGTCCTTGCCCAGCACATACGTGTCCTTCTCCGTGGGCGTGCCGAGCTGGTGGAAGTAGACCTGCTGGAAGAAGTCACGGTCCGCCTCGGGACGCTCCTCGCCGCGCGGGTAGCGCGTGTAGAAGTAGCCCTTGCCGTCCGCCGTCCACGTCAGGCTGCCACCCGCGGTGCCTCCATTCACGCGGGGCACGGTCTCATTCGGCAGCGGCTTGCCGGTGGCCACGTCATAGACGGTGACGTCGCCGCTCTCGGTGCCGTTCTTCGACATCGACACGGCGATCTTCTTGCCGTCCAGCGTGGGGACGTACCAGTCGATGGTGGTGTGGCCCGAGGGGTCCACCACCATGGGGTCCACCAGCACGCGCTCCTTGGACGTGTCATCCACCGAGCCGAGCACGACCAGGAAGGACTGCTGCTTGGGCGGCTGGGCCTTCATGGCGAACAACGTACCGCCGGCCTCGTGCAGCCCGCCGTAGCCAGGGGACTTCCAGCTCAGCAACTCGGAGACGCGCTGGCGGATGGCCTCGCGTCCGGACAGCTTGTCCAGGAGGGCGCGGGTGTACGCGTTCTGCGCGTCGTTCCACTGCTTCACCTGCGCGTCGGACGAGTCCTCCAGCCACTGGTACGGGTCCTTCACCGCCGTGCCGTGGTAGGTGTCCACCGTCTCCTTCTTCGGCGACGCGGGCGCCTTGGAGGCGGCCTTGCGGGGCGCCGTCGCGGCCGGCGCGGGGGCGGGGGCGGCTGGCGCAGCCAGCGGCAGGGTCAGCACCGCCGCCGTCAATGCGGTCTTCAGCTTCACGGTTCACCTCGGGGTTGGGAAACGCGCACGCAGCCTGCCACGTCCCTTGGGACGGGAAACGGCTTCGTTGCGTTGGGAATGCCGCCGTGCGCCGGGTGTTCGCCCGCACCTCCGCCGTGCAACCGTTGGGAATGAGACGGTGCGTCCTGGCGGTCAGCGCAGCGGCAGTGTGACCAGCCCCGCGGCGAACCGGTCGAACGCCTCATTGGCGGGCAGTGCGGTGCCGTCGTCCATGTTCCCCAGCATCAGCGCGAAGACGACGCGTGGGTGCCGCGCGTCTCCCGGCCGGTCCACCACCCCCACGAAGCACCGCTGACCGGACAGCGTGCCCGTCTTCGCGCGGATGTGGCCCGCGGTGTCGGCGGTGACGGGGCGGGCCGCGAGCGTGCCGTCCTGGCCGGCCACGGGAAGGCTGTCCAGCAGCGCGGTGCCATAGGCTTCACGCAGGCTGGTGAAGATGACGCGCACCAGTCCCCGCGCGGTGGCCAGGTTGTACCGGGACAGGCCACTGCCATCCACCGGGCGCAAGTCACGCGAGGGGATGCCTCGGCGGGTCAGTTCCTCCGTCAGCGCGGTGCGCAGGGCGCCATAGCTCTCCGTGCCCGTGAGCTCGCGCGCGAAGCGCAGGCCCAGGCGCTCCGCGTACAGGTTGAGGGATTCCTTGTTCGTCACCTTCACCAGCTCGGACAGCGGCGGGCTGACCAGGGTGACCAGGGGCGCGGGCACGGACGGTTGCCGCGGCGTGGGCGCCTCCAGCGTCATGGGCAGTCGGGGGATGCCGCGCGTGAGCAGGGCCGCCTCCACGCAGGCGGAGAAGAGCTGCTCGGGTTCGTCGACCGACAGCCTCACCGCGGCGGAGCGGGGGCAGGTGTCCGCAGTGGAGCGCCACAGGCAGCGCACGCCGGGCCCGCCACGCTGGCGCACGCAGGCCAGGGAGGGGCGCTCCGCGTTCGTGTCCACGCCCACCACGGCCGTCAGCGTCGCGAAGGCGGGGGTCACCTGGATGGTGGCGGGCTGCGCGCAGTCCGCGCCCGCCGCCCGGGACAGCGCCACGTCCACCACGTTCTCCCGGAAGACGAAGGCCGTTGGCGCCGCGCTGTAGGCATACGCGGCGTCATCCCAGGCCCAGCCGGGGCCGAAGGGGAACTCCGCCTCCTTCGCGCCGCGCACGCGCACCTGCCCGCGCCACTGGCGGATGCCGCGCGCCTGGAGGGCATCCGCCACCTGCTCACACGCCAGCGCCGTCTCGGGGAAGCGCCATGAGCCCAGGGACGGGTCCCCCGTCGGGTCCACCACGATGTCGCCCAGGAAGAGCCCGCCATCCAGCGTGCCCTCCAGGGCCACCGGCGTCTGGAAGCGGAAGTCCGCGCCCAGCGCGGAGAGGACCGACGCGGTGGAGACGACCTTGAGCGTGGAGGCGGGCAGGAGCCGGACGTGCTCGCGGTGGGTGAAGAGTGGCTCGCCCGTCTGTGCGTCCACCACGTAGGCGCTGGCCAGGGCGCCTTCGGCCTCCAGGGTGTCGAAGAGCGCGCGGGCCAGGGAGGGAAGGGTGTCGCCCTCGGGCCGCGTCTCGCGGAAGCAGCCGGAGAGTACCAGGGGGGCCACGAGCAGCAGCAAGGCGGACAGGACGCGGCGCATGTCGCCCGGCACGCTACCGCCGCGGGGCGGACCTGTCATGCGGCCGGGGACAGGTTGCCTGGAAAGGGAGCGCGGCCACGAGGAAGGCGCCGTCAGCCACGCCGAGTGCCTTGACGGCACGGCGCTCGCACCCCATCCTGCCGCGCCCCATGCCTGTCCTTCGTGGTGCTGTCACGCTGTCGCGCTTCCGGGTCGAACCGGCGAAGGAAGCGCCTTCGGATGTCAAACGCTGGCTGACGCGCGGCCTCAAGGCGCACGCGTTCGAGCCCATCGACCGCCGCTCCGAAGAAGAGCGCGCCGTCGGCTTCGTGGAGCTGGAGAACGAGGAGTCCAGCGAGTTCTCCGCTGGCCGTCTCTACTATGGCGAGTACGCCCTGTTCGCCTTCCGCATCGACACCATCAAGGTGCCGGCCGCGGCGCTCAAGGCGGAGCTGGCGAAGTGGGCCGCCGCCTTCGAGAAGGAGAATGGCCGCCCGCCCAGCCGGGGCGAGAAGACGCAGAGCCGCGGTGAAATCCGCCAGATGCTCCGCACCCGCGCCACGCCCCGCACGTCGACGGTGGACGTGAGCTGGAACCTGAAGACGCAGCAGGTGCAGATCTGGTCCGCGTCGCGCAAGGTGGTGGACGAAATCACCGTCGCGCTGGAGGGCGGGCTGAACGTGAAGTTCTTCGGCATGACGCCGTCGGCCATGGCGCAGACGGCGGGCATCGATGAGTCCCTGCTGGGGCCCACCACGGAGCTGATTGGCATGGACCTGCCGGCGACGGCGGAGGTGGCACATGGCGAGGCGTGACGAGGCGCGGGCCGAAGCGGCCTTCATGCGCGGTGATGTCGGCGTGGACGGCGGCGCCACCGAGGAGACGAAGGACGAGGCCGAAGTCGAAAAGGGCAAAGCGCAAGATCAGCTGCTGCGTGGCCGCGCCTATCTGGGCCGCGAGTTCCTCACGTGGCTCCTGTGGCGCACCGAGGCCGGCGGGCCGCTCGTCGAGGTGGAGGGTGAAGGCGTCAGCGTCCTCTTCATGGGCCGCGTGGTGCTGCGCGGCGTGTCCGGTGAGGTGACGGAGATGAGCGCCAAGGGCACCCTGGCGCCGTACTCCGAGCAGGTGAAGCACTCGCTGGACCGCGGGCTGCTGGTGGCCCAGGCCCGCCTGCGCTTCACCCAGGGCGAGAGGGAGTTCGAGGCCACGGTGGACTCCGAGTTCCTCGACATCCGCGCGGGCAAGCTGCCGGCGCTGATGAGCGAGGAGGAGGATGACCAGCTCTCCGAGCGGCTCTTCCTGATGGAACAGCTGGCCGCCATGGTGGACGCGCTGGTGCAGGACTACCTGTCGGTGCGCGCCAGCAAGGGCTGGAGCAAGACGGTCGTCCCCGCGATGAAGGAGTGGATGCGCGGCGACGAGAAGGGTGCGGACGCGCTCGCCAAGGCCGCCCGCGCCCGGGGCCGTGACGCTCGCACGGCGCGGAGCTGAGCGGGCCGTCTAGCGTGTCGCGGGGTCCGGATGCGGTGGTGTCCTTCGCCGCATCCAGGCCAGCGCCAGGCCGGGCAGCAGCACCATGCCCGCGAAGAGCAGCAGGAACGACTCCAGCCGCGCGGCGCTGGCGCCCAGCGCGGCATAGGTCACCGACACGCCCAGGTTGGCCAGGGCGCTCACGGTGAGGAACGTTCGGGGGCGCATGCGGCTGGTGCCCGCGAAGAGCACGGACGTCTCCGCCAGCACTGGCACCGCGCGGAAGGCGAGCAGGAACCAGGGCCCCATCCGTTCGGCGGCGCGGGTCAGCCGGTCCAACTCGGCGTCACCCGCCATGCGCCGCAGCGCCGCCGTTCCGGCCCGCGCGCCCAAGCCATAGCCCACCGCGCAGCCCGCCATCATCCCCAGCCAGGACGTGGCCGCGCCGACCCAGAAGCCCAGCAGTCCCCCTGCGGCGGTGCCCACCAGGCTGGAGGGCACCGGCAGCAGGGCATCACCGGCCAGCAGTCCCCCGAGCAGCAGCGCCACCTGCCAGGATGGTGGCCGCGTGGCCAGGAAGTGTCCGGCCGCCGCCTCCAGGCTGTCCCCGAACCAGGCGAAGGGCAGCAGGATGGCGGCCAGCAGCAGCCCGCTGAAGGCCGCCCAGCCCATGACGGCGCGACTGAACAGCCGGCCTTCGCCCGCCGCCGTCAGGCCCGGCGTGGGCTCAGCCATCCGCGATGGGGAGCCGGGACGCCGCGGCCATCAGGGACGTCTCGCGCTCGGCGGCCAGCGAGCCTTCCTCGGTGAATGCGATGCCCACCACCGCGCGCACACGGCCTGTCGCATCGAGCACCGGAATCGCCACCGCCGAGCGCGCGTCCACCGCCTTCGCGCCCGGCTTGATGTCGCTGGACGTGTCCTCCTTCAGGTTGCACGTCTGCACGGGTTGCTTGCGCACCTGGGCGAGCCCCGCCATTCCCTTGCCGTGCGGCACGTGCTGGACGGCCGTCATCAACGGCGGCGGAATGTTGAGGGCGGCCACGAGGAAGAGGTCGTCTCCCCGCTGAAGGTGGACGGTGCCCGCGATGGCTCCGTGCTCGCTGGCGAACGACTCCAGCCACGACTGGTAGGACGCGTTCTTTTCGTTCATGGCGCGGAAAACTGTGCGCCCCGGCTTCGCCCGCAGTCAACGCGCCGCGGCCTCAAGTCGACGTTCGAACCCATCCTCCGTGAGACTGTTCAGCCCACGTCACTCCAATGTACTGGAGGGCACCCCGTACTCCCGCCCGTGCAGGATGTGGCGCGATGCTCCGCTGGAAGGCCGCAGGTCGATGAAGCCGCGCTCGCTTCGCTTCTATCTCGGGTTGCTCGCGCTCGGCCTGCTGGTGCCGCTCGTGCTCTTCGCGGCGGGGGCGGTGAACCGCTTCGCGGCGTCGCAGCGCGAGGCCCGGGCCCAGGGCATGCGTGAGACGGCCCGCGCGTTGGCGCTCGTCGTGGAACGCGAGCTGGGGCAGTCCGTCCGGGCGCTGGAGGTGCTGTCGCATTCGGCCCCGCTGGCGCAAGGCGACCTGAAGACCTTCCATGCCACCTGCCAGGCCGTGGTGGAGTCCCAGGCACAGTGGGGCTCGCTCGTCCTGCTGGATGTGGAGGGCCGGACGATGTTCACCACGGACCAGCCCTTCGGAACCGACCTGGCGGCGCTCGTGGATGAACGGCACTTCGTGCGCGAGGTCGTGAAGACGGGACGCGCGGTCATCTCCGACTTCCCCTACCAGCGCTTCCAGGGGCCGCCCACCGTGGTGGTCGCGATGCCGGTGCGGCGCCAGGGCGTGCTCGCGGGCGTGCTGGTGGCGACGTACGCCATGCAGCACTTCGACAAGCTCTGGGACGAACAGCGCATCCAGGGGGACTGGGTGGGCACGCTGGTGGACGAGGAGGGCGTCATCCTCTCGCGCAGCCGGGGCCGCGCCCGGTTCGTCGGAACGAAGGCCCGGCCCGAATACATCGAGAACATCCGCGTGGGCCGCGAGGGCTTCTTCGCGTCGCAGACGGTGGATGGGATGAAGTCGTTCGCGGCCTACGCGCGTTTGCAGTTGGTGCCTTGGACGGTGTCGTTCTCGGGGCCTCGCGAGGTGTTCACTGCGTCGGTGAACCAATCCCTGGTCGCGTTGCTCATCGCGGGGCTGGGGTGCTGTGTCATCGCCACCGCCTGGGCCGCCTGGGTGAGCCGCCGCATGACGCGTCCGCTCCGCGCCCTGGCCCGCGCGGCCCGGGAGCGCCCGGACTCTGCGGATGCCTTCACCAACGTGGGGCCCACGGGCATCTCCGAACTGGAGGACCTGCGGGCGACGCTCGCGCTCACCGCGGCCATGGTGATGGAACGCGAGGGCGCGCTGCGGACGAAGATGACAGAGGCCGAGGCGGCCAACCTCGCCAAGGACCAGTTCCTGGCCATGCTGGGCCATGAGCTGCGCAATCCGCTGTCCGCCATCACCAGCGGCGTGAAGGTGCTGTCGGTGACGGAGGACGCCGCCAGCCGCGAGCGGGCGCGCGCCCTGGTGGAGCGGCAGGCCTTCCACCTGGCGCGACTGGTGGATGACCTGCTCGATGTGGAGCGGGTCAGCAGTGGCCGCATCCTGCTCCAGAAGCAGACCATGGACTTGTCGGAGTGCGTGCGGCGGGCCGTCGCGGCGCTGGAGTCCTCCGGACGGACGCAGGCGCACCAGGTGGAGGTAGAGGCCCCGCGGGCCTGGCTGGAGGGGGACGCGAGCCGCCTGGAGCAGGTCGTGACGAACCTCGTGTCCAACGCGCTCAAGTACACGCCGCCCGGCGGTCGCATCCGCGTGGTGACGCGGGAGGAGCCCGGCCACGTGGTGCTGGAGGTGTCCGACACCGGAGATGGCCTGTCACCGGAGCTCCAGGAGCGCGTGTTCGAGCTCTTCTTCCAGGCGGAGCGCACCCTGGACCGCGCGCAGGGAGGCCTGGGCATTGGCCTCACGCTGGTGAAGCGGTTGGTGGAGCTGCATGGCGGCTCCGTGCGCGCGCAGAGTGACGGGCTGGCGAAGGGCAGCACCTTCACGGTGCGGCTGCCGCGCGGCCAGGTCGAACAGGCGCCTCGGCTTCAAGACGCTCCCATGGCGCCGGCCTCCGGACGCCACGTGTTGCTGGTGGATGACCACACCGACAGCCGGCAACTCGTCCGCGAGTTGCTCGAACTGGAGGGGCATACCGTCAGCGAAGCGGAGGACGGTCCCTCGGGTCTGGCGCGGGCGCGCGAGCTGCGTCCCGAGGTCGTGTTGCTGGACATCGGCCTGCCCGGGCTCGACGGCTACGAGGTGGCGCGCGCGCTCCGCTCGACGGACGAGGGGCGCGACCTGCTGCTCATCGCCGTGACGGGCTACGGCCTGGAAGAGGACCGGCGCCGCGCGCTGGAGGCGGGCTTCGACGAGCACCTGGTGAAGCCGGTGGACCTCACGCGTCTGCGTGAGTTGCTGCGGCCGAGGAAGCGAGCCGCGCCGGCTCACTCCACGTAGCCGGGACAGTTCTGGACCGCGGGCTGGCACAGCTGCAACACGCGCGCTGCGTCCGTGAAGGTCTGCTTCCGGGCCTGGAGGTAACAACCCGCGGGGTCTTCGTCGGGCGCGGCGAACTGACACAGCTGGACGGCCTGGCTTTGCGTGAGGGAGCCTTCCTCCTGGGCGCGCACGAAGCAGTCGGCGGGCGTGGATGAACGGGCGCCGCGGCAGAGCTGCGTGGCCAGGGAGTCGTCGAGTCCGCCATCGGTCGCGCGCTGGTAGCAGGACAGTTGCGGCACGACGCCCTGGGCGGCCGCGGCCGCGGGCACTCCCAAGAGGCCGAGCACGGCGGTGAGCGCAGCGCCCGCGAACGGACGAAAGAATCGGGATGTCCCACTGCCTGTCTTCATGAGGCCTCCTTTCCGAGCAATCTAGGGGCTTCCGCGCGGTGAGGCCGGCCCCCGCACGGCCGTCCGCCCCGGGACAATGCGGCAAGGGAAGGGGTCGTTCCGCCGCCTGTCCTATGCGGGAAGATTGTCGGATGACGCGCCGTGTCCGGGGGGAGACGTCCACGGAACGATGCGCGGGCCTACTTCACGACGACTGCCACCCACGCGGTCCGGCATCCGGCAGAGGACGCCTTGGACGCGAGGTCCAGTCCCCTGGCGTTCCACGCCTTCCCGAACCACCACAGCAGCGCCATGAAACAACGACGACCGTCTCTCTTGATGCTGCTGGGCGTTGTGGCGCTCGCGATGGGCCTGCTCGGCATTTCGCTCGCATGTCCTGGCTCCTCGGGAGACCGTTCCGGTCGCCCTGGGGACGAAGATGAAATCATCGACCCCCCATCCGAAGGGGGGCCGGGCACGGACGGAGACGGGAGCACTCCGATGGTGCCAGATGGTGGGGGCCCGGATTCCCAGGTGCCCTTCGGGCTGGACGCGCGCCCCGCGAACCCTACGTGTGTAGCGCCTCCCCGGCCCCCGGACCCCGCGGGGGCCACCATCTCGCGCGCGTTCCCGGACGTGAGCTTCACCCAGCCCTTGTTCGCCCTCCAGGCGCCGGGGGACAGCCGCCGCATCTACGTGGTGGAGCGAGGGGGACGGGTGCGCGTGTTCGACAAGGACGCCACGCCGCCCGTCAGCTCCGTGTTCGTCGACATCTCCAGGCAGGTGATCGTGGAGCATGACGAGACGGGCTTGCTCGGGATGGCCTTCCACCCGGCGTTCGCCACCAATGGCCAGGTGTTCCTCTCCTATGTCGGAAACACCGCCATGGGTGGTCTACGCTCGTTCATCGTCCGTTACCGCAGCCCGGATGGTGGGGCCACCCTGGACCCGGCGAGCGCGGAGGTCGTGCTCGAACAGGACCAGCCCTTCTCCACCCACAACGGCGGCCATCTCGCGTTCGGACCGGATGGCTTCCTCTACTTCGCCTACGGTGACGGCGGCGGACGCCTGGACCCGAACCGGACGGCCCAGAATCCGGAGCTCCTGCTGGGGAAGATGCTGCGGCTCGACGTGGACAGCGCGCGGCCATATGCCATTCCGCCGACCAACCCCTACGCCACCGCCGGCGGGCGAAAGGAAATCTACGCCACCGGCTTCCGCAACCCGTGGCGCTGGAGCTTCGACCGGAGCACGGGCGCGCTCTGGCTGGGCGACGTGGGCGAAAAGCTCCTCGAGGAGATCAACCGCGTCGAGCTGGGAGGCAACTACGGCTGGAGCATCCTGGAGGGCACCGAGTGCGCGCGCGGTAGCGGCTGCCGCGCCACCGGGTTGACGCCGCCCGTGGCCGTCTATGGCCGCACCGAAGGCGTCTCCGTCACCGGCGGCTACGTGTACCGCGGCACCGCCGTGCCGGCGCTCGCGGGCAAGTACGTCTTCGGTGACTTTGGCTCGGGCCGCATCTGGACGTTGCCAGGAGACGCCCTGCCGGGTGCGGCCGCGGTGCCCCAATTACTCGTCACCACGGCGCTCAGCATCTCCTCGTTCGCCGAGCTCAACGACGGCGAGCTGCTGGTGGTGGACTTCACGGGGGGAGGACTGCACCGCATCCACGCGTCTCTGCCTCCCGCACCGGGTGGCGAGGCGTTCCCCACACTGCTGTCCGCCACGGGCTGCGCGGACCCGACGAACCCGAACCTCCCCTCGGCGGGCCTCATCCCGTATGGCGTGAATGCCCCGCTGTGGTCGGACGGCGCGCAGAAGGAGCGGTTCATGGGCGTTCCAGACGGGGCGGTGATGACGGTGGGGCCGGAGGGCGTGCTGGACGCGCCCCCCGGCACCGTGACGGTGAAGACGTTCCTCCTGGGCGGGAAGCGTGTGGAGACGCGCCTCTTCATGCGCCATCCGGACGGCGTCTGGGCGGGCTACTCGTACGAGTGGAATGATGCGGGTACCGACGCGACGTTGCTGGAGACGGGCAAGGTGAAGACGGTGGGGGCGCAGACGTGGACGTACCCCAGCCGGGGTGAATGCATGCAGTGTCACACCGCCGCCGCGGGCTTCGTGCTGGGCCTGGAGGTCGCGCAGCTCAACGGGGATTACACCTACCCGGGCGGGCGCATCGCGTCGCAGCTCCGGACCCTGGAGCACATTGGCGTGCTGAAATTGCCGGCCCCGGTGGAGCAGCTGCCTCGGATGCCTGCCTACGCCGGACCGGAGCCCGTGGAGGCGCGCGCGCGGGCCTACCTGCACGCCAACTGCGCCGTCTGTCACCGGCCCAATGGCCTGGGCCGCGGTGTGTCGGACCTGCGCTACTCCACGCCGCTCGCCGCAGCGAAGATTTGTGGTGTGGCGCCAGAGCACGGTGAGCTGGGCGTGGCCGGAGCGATGCTGGTCGCGCCGGGAGACCCGTCGAAGTCGGTCCTGTCGCGGCGCATGCACTCGCTGTCGACGACACGCATGCCGCCGCTGGCCAGCGCGGTGAAGGACATCGAGGGCACGGGGCTCGTGGACGCGTGGATTACGTCCCTGCCCGCGTGTCCCGCGGGGCCCTGAGGCCTCGCGGGACGGGAGCGCCAGCATCTGTGCGGCTGGCGCCTCAGGTGGGCCGCTGGACGGTGTCGGGAGCGGGCTTGCCGTCCTTCAACCCTGGCGTCCGCACGTCGTAGTGGGCCACCACGGGTTGGTGGTCGGAGGACTCGGTGCTGCGGTCCACCTCGAAGAGGCGGGGGACCAGTCCAGGGCTGGCGTAGATGTTGTCGAAGCGCTTGCCCGTCGCGGGCACCACGCCATTCTCATCCGGCAGCGAGGTGAGGGTGGCGCTGTCCGCGATGTCCTGGAGCCGCAGCCATTGCTCGCTGCCGCGTTGCACCCGGCCGGAGCGCAGCTCGGCGCACGCCTGCTTCGGCGTCATGAGCGAGCCATCCGGCAGGCGCACCTGTGCGGTGGTGGCATGGGCGATGGTCTCCGGCATGCTCTGCTCCAGCACGTGGAGCTCGTGCCGCAACCGCGGGTCGGCGATGTTGCCCACCCCTTCGTCCCCCACGCTGGCGTGGGGCGCGCCGTAGCGCACCTCGTATTCCTCCACCGTGTCGGTGTCGTCGTACGTCCTGAGGTGGGCCATCAGCCAGGAGCCGCCTGTCTTGATGGCGGTGTTGGCGTTGAAGTCCCCCAGCACCACCGCGTGCATGACCTCACGGTGCTGCAGCAACGCGTTGAGCTGGCGGAGGTTGCGGGCGTTGATGCCGGAGTCGCCCAGGGTGTGGTGCACGTTGTAGAGCACCACCGGGTGACCCTCCACCTCCAGGCGCACGTACAGCGCGCCCCGGTCTTCGGGTATCTCGCAGGGGTCTCCGCCACGGCGCATGATGGCCGCGTCCCGCTCCGCGTCGGGGGTGGCGTACGTGAAGTGCGCCGCGTCCACCAGCGGGTGCCGGGTGAGGAAGGCCTTTCCGTTCACCAGCCGCGCGCCGGGGCCGCCGTCATGCCCCTGGTACGCCAGGTGGAAGCCGTAGCGCTCCGCCAGGAGCACGGCGATGGGGACGTTGGCCTCCTGCAGGCCCAGCACGTCCGGCAGCCGTCCCCGGGCCTCCAGGTTGTCGAAGTAGTCCAGCAGCGCCTGTCGGCGCTGCCCACCGAGCAGGATGTTGTACGTCATCACCGTGAGCCCTGGCCCGCGCGGCGAGCGCACCGCGGGGTTGCGGACCACCAGCGTGCGGCCGTCGCCCAGCGCTCGCTCCGTATTGGGCAGGGACACAGCGGCGAAGTCCGGAAGCGTCACGGTGGTCTCCCGGCGCGGAAGGGCGCCCTCGTGCCCGTGCGCAATCCGGCCAAGCAGGGGGCCGACCCCCGGCAGGTGCTCCAGCATCTCCGGAACCTTCATCGGGGCTCCTTCCGCGGGAGCGGCTGCGCGGGTTGAGGGCGGAAGGTGTCTTCGTGAAAGGCAACTGGCGCCACAGGTCCTCCTCGATGCCCTCAAGGTCTGTGCTCGCCCTCCCCATGACCAGGGGGCTCCCAGGGAATGGAGGGCTGGCCGGGCTGCTCCGTTCGGATGGAGGGCGGCCAGGCCTCCGGGCGCGCCGTCCCGGGCTTGGATACCGAGGAAGCCCGGGCGCGCTTGTGGTTGAATACCGGACATGCGGCGATTGGTGTTCCTGGCGGTGATGGCTCCTCTCCTGGTGGCGTGTGCCACGACCGGCCAGGTGGTGCCCCGAAGCGCCTCCTGTGAGAAGGGCAAGCTGTGGGCGTGCAACGAATGGGGAGAGCAGCTCCTCCAGGACGGAGACCGGAGCCAGGCGGAGACGGCCTTCTCCAAGGCGTGTGACGGTGGCTCGACGCAGGGGTGCCTGGCCCTGGGGCGCCTGCGCATGGCGGACGGCAACCTCGCGGGCGCCGAGGCGCCGTTCGTCACGGTGTACGAGACGGACAGTGAGGAGGGCGCCCTGGCGCTCGCGGACCTCTACGACGCGCGCGGTGGCGAGGCCCACGCTCGGGCAGCGGCCAAGCTCCGGAGGGAGGCACCGGCGCTGGACAAACCGGCCTTCGACTTCGCCATGCAGTACCGGGTGGGGGCCTGGCGGCCGACGGCGGACCTCGCCCTCAACATCCAGCCCATGGCCTTCCTGGAACGGCGACTCAACATCGGCTCGAACCTGGCCTACACGAGCCGGGGCATCTCCGAGTTCAACGGCTTCGTCGGCTACCAGCACTTCGTCAATGCCTGGGTGGTGCCCTACGGCCGGTTGATGATGGGCACGGCGACACGCGCATCACGCGACCCGGGCTTCAACGTCGGCGCGGAGGTGGGCACGCGGCTGGCCTTGGGGTACTTCGGCCACGTCAACGTCGCGGCCGGCATGTCCCGGGCGAGCGGCAACTACATGTCCGTGGGCGTGGGCCTCAACGGCCTCTTCGTGCTGCTGATGCTGCTGCACGCACCTTGACACTTCAGCGCGTGGGCCGCCCGAGCACGTACGTGATGGCGGCCTTGCCCGGGGCCTTCGCCTCGCCCACCTCCCAGGTGTAGCCCTCGCGCGCCAGGGCCTCCGTCATGCGCCGGAGCTCGTCGGGCTGATGCGTCCTCAGCGCGGACACCAACCCGTCCCAGCAGATGATGAGCGGCGCCACCGGCACCACGTAGGTGAGCAGCAGCCGCAGCGGCGTCAGCGGCTTCACCAAGGGCGTGAAGAGCAGCACCAGCAGGGGCACCAGCAACATCGACAGGAGGGCCGGGGGCGTGCGGCGCACCGTCTCGAACGCGGCGATGGGAACGCCGCGAGCCTGGGCGTCCTCGAGCACGGCGCGGGCCTCGTCCGGCCGGAAGTGGTGCAGGGCGTTGAAGAGGGTGCGCATGCCCCGCAGGTCGGCCGGGACCTGGAGCGCGTCCACCGAGCGCTCCAGGTACTGCACGCCCTCTGCCCGCGCCCGCTCGGCGGCCTGGGCATTGGGGAACTTGTCGGTGAGCACCACGCGCGCATCGATGCCGTGCTTCTCCGCGAGCAGTTGTCGCAGGCGGGGCAGGGGGCCCCGGCCGCCGGAGCCCACGTCCACCAGCTCCTGGCCCTGCGCCGCGTTCAGTCCGCGCGCCAGGATTTCCGCGGCCGCGTCGAAGATGCCCATGCGCGTGCTGATGGTGTGGAGGTAGTCGGTCGTCAAGTCCCTCAGCGCGTCGGGGAACCACGTCTGGTCGGTGAACTCGAAGAGGTGCAGCCGGGGGAGCAGCGAAGGCGTGTCGTCCATGGTCCGAGCGTGCAGGCCCCTCGCCGTCCGCGCACTGACGGATGGCGACAGAACGGCTTGCTGTCCGCGCCAACGCGCCATTAGCGTCCCGTTCGTGGCGCAGTCGCCTCCGTCCTCATCCTCCGAGCCATCCTTGTCCGCGCGCATGGCGCGGCAGGCGCTCCGGCTCGCGGCGACGCTGGGCCTGCCGGTGGAGGCGCTCTGCCGGGAGGCGGGCTTCCGGATGGAGGACCTGGACGACCCGGAGCTGCGCATCCCCTACGCCGCGCTGGACGGCCTGCTGGAGCGGGCGGCGGAGCTGTCCGGGGACGCGAACCTGGGGCTGCACATCGCCCGCGTGGACGTGGTGGACCTGGATGACCCGGCCACCTTCGTCGTCCTCACTTGCGCGACGCTGCGGGACGCCATGGAGCGGGGCTGCCGCTACCAGCGCGTCTGGGGAGACGGAGAGCGCTTCCTGATGGAGGAGACGGAGCGCGGAGTTCGCATGCGCTTCACGCCCGTGGGCGCGCCCCGGCCCGCGCACCGGCACCTGGTGGACGCGGCGCTGGTGCAGTTCGCCACCGGAGTGAGGGCCTTCACGGGCGTGGACGTCCGGCCGCTCGTCGTGCGCTTCACCCACACCGCGCCCGCGGACCGCCGCGAGCACGAGGCCCTCTTCGGGTGCCCGCTGGAGTTCGGCGCGCCCTTCAATGCCATCGAGTTCTCCCACGAGGACGCCCAGCGGCCCTTCATCCACGCGAACGCGCTGCTCAACGCCATGTTCCAACGTCAGGCCCAGCGCGCGTTGGAGCGGCTGCCGGACGTGTCCACGACCACCGAGCGCGTCCGGGAGCAAGTCCGGCGCGAACTGGCCGGCGGGGACTTCTCCTTCGTGGCCGTCGCCCGGGCCCTGCGGCAGCCGCCGCGGACGCTCCAGCGCCGGCTCGCGGGCGAGGGGCAGAGCTACGCGGCGATTGTCGAAGCCCTGCGCCGCGAGCTGTCTGAGTCCTATCTCCAGCGCCGCATGTCCATCGCCGAGGTGTCCTTCCTCCTCGGCTACGCGGACCCGGTGGCCTTCCACCGCGCCTTCAAGCGCTGGTGGGGTGTGAGCCCGGAAGGCTTCCGGAGGGCGCGGCTCCAGGCCCCACGCTGAGCCTGGACCGCCGTTCGTCCGAGCGGCGTCTCAGGCCGCCTCGCGCCCGCCCTCCGCCGCCGCGCGCGCCAGCCGCTTCTGGATGGCGAGGAACAGCGCCTCGTGTGTGGCAGGGGACGCCAGCTCCACGTCGCCACCGGCCTGGCCGAACGCTGCCACCGCCTCTCGCAGGGCCTCACGCGCGGACATGGCCAGCATCAGCGGCGGCTCGCCCACGGCCTTGCTGCCGTGGATGGTGTTGTGCTGGTGCGCCCGCTCCAGCAGCCGCACCCGGAAGTCGATGGGCGCGTCGCTGAAGGCCGGCACCGCGTAGGTGCTTGCGGAGTGCGTGAGCAGCCGGCCATTCGCGTCCCAGCGAAGCTCCTCGCCCGTGAGCCAGCCCAGGCCCTGGACGAAGCCGCCTTCAATCTGCCCGCGGTCCACTGCGGGGTTGAGCGAATCGCCCACGTCCTCCAGCAGGTCCACGCGCAGCACGCGCTTGACGCCCGTGTGGCCGTCCACCTCCACCTCGCACACCGCCGCGCCGTAGGCGAAGTAGAGGAAGGGGCGTCCGCGGCCCTTGGCCTTGTCGTAGCCGATGCCCGGCGTCTGGTAGTAGCCCGTCGAGGACAGTCCCACCCGGGACAGGTACGCCGCCTCCACCACGTCCGCGAAGGGCAGGGCGAGCTCGGGCTCACCGCGCAGGCCCACCTTCCCGTCGCCGAACATCAGGGCATCCGGCGCCACGCTGCGCCCGTGCCGGTCCGACAGCAGCCGCACGGCCACCGGGGCCAGCCGCTCCCTCAGGGTGACGCAGGCCACGCGCACGGCGGCGCCGTTCAGGTCGGAGCCGCTGGAGGCCGCGGTGGCGGAGGTGTTGGGCACCTTGTCCGTCGCCGTCTTCGCCATCCGCACTGCGTCCGCCGTGACGCCCAGCTCGCGCATGACCACGCCCAGCACCTTGGTGTGCAGGCCCTGGCCCATTTCCGTGCCGCCGTGGGACACCATGACCGAGCCGTCCCGGTACACATGCACCAACGCGCCGGCCTGGTTGAGGAAGGTGGCGGTGAAGGAGATGCCGAACTTCATCGGGGTGATGGCGAGTCCCCGCTTGATGAAGGGGGATTGGGCGTTGAACGCCGCCACGTCGCGTTGCCGGCGCTCGAACTCCGAGGACTTCTTGAGCTCCTCCCAGACGCGGAGGATTCGCTCGTCCTCCAGCTCCTGGCCGTAGTGCGTGGTGTTCGTCTCCCCGGTGCCGCGGTAGAGGTTGCGCTCGCGGACCTCGTCCGCCGGCACCCCCACGGCCCGGGCCACGCGGGCCAGGACCTCCTCCGTCACCAGCATGCCCTGCGGACCACCGAAGCCGCGGAAGGCGGTGTTGGAGACGAGGTGTGTCTTCGCCACCCGCCCGGAGTACGCCAGCGCCGGCACGTAGTACGCGTTGTCCAGGTGGAACAGCGCGCGGTCCAGGATGGACTCGGACAGGTCCAGCGACCAGCCGCCGTTGGATACCAGCTGGACGCGGAGGGCCAGCAGCCGCCCCTGGTCGTCGAAGCCCACCTCGTAGGAGGCATGGAACGGGTGGCGCTTGCCCGTCACCGCCATGTCCACGTCGCGGTCCAGCATCCACCGCACCGAGCGTCCCGTGTGCCACGCGGCCAGCGCGACGAACGCGGCGGGCGCGTTGCCCTGCGTCTCCTTTCCGCCGAAGCCGCCGCCCATGCGTGGTGACTGCACCACCACGCGGCTGCGCGGCAGGTGCAGCACGTGGGAGATGATGGCCTGCACCTCGGACGGGTGCTGGGTGGAGGACACGACGGTGATGTCGCCGTCGTCACCGCGCTCGGCGAAGGCGGCCTGCGTCTCCAGGTAGAAATGCTCCTGCCCGCCAATGGCCAGCGTGCCCGATAGGCGGTGGGGGCTGCTGTCCAGCGCGGCGTCCACGTCACCCCGGCGGATGACGTGCGGCTCGGTGTGGTAGCTGCTCCGCGCCACGGCGTCCTCCAACGTGAGGATGGCGGGCAGGGGCTCGTACTCCACCTCCACGGCGCGTGCGCCCGCGCGGCAGGCCTCCACGGACTCGCCCACGACCAGCGCGACAATCTGCCCGTGGAAGAGCACCTCGCGGTCGGCCAGCAGCGGCTCATCGTGGCGGATGGGGCCGGTGTCGTTCATGCCGGGGATGTCCTCGGCCATGAGCACCTTCACCACGCCGGGCACCTTGCGCGCCGCGGTGGGATCTCTCTTGAGGATGCGGGCGTGCGCATGGGGCGAGCACACCGGCCAGACCTCCAGCATGGGCCGCTTCTGCGCCATGTCGTCCACGTACCGCGCGCTGCCCGTCACGTGGCCCAGCGCGCTCTCGTGCCGCAGCGCGCGCCCCGCGTCCGCGGGGGCCTGGGCCTCACCCGCGTCGAAGCCCGGCGCGGCGTCCAGGGCCGGGCTGTGCGAGCCGGAGAAGAACTTCTCCAGCAGGCCCGCCACCAGTCCCCGCCGGTACTCCGCGCTGCCGCGCAGGTCGCTGATGGGCGTGATTTCCTCCGCGAGCACGGGCAGCGCTCGCGCCACCGTCTCGGCCGTCCAGGGCTGCCCGGTGAGCTCCGCCTCCGCGCGGCGCGCACGCACTGGCGTGGCCGCGACGCCGCCGTAGCCCAGGCGCGCCAGCGTCACCACGCCGCCCGCGTCCAGCTCCACGCGGAAGCCCGCGGCGACGATGCTGATGTCCAGCTCGCGCCGCTTGGACACCTTGAAGGAGTCGGAGAGCCGCCGGCCGCCCTTGGGCACGGCGGCGTGGGGGATGATGATGTGGCGGACGACCTCGTCCGATTGGAGCGCCGTCTTCCGGTAGGCGAGGAAGAAGTCGGACAACGCCACCGTGCGCTCGCCCCGCACCGAGCCCAGGACGAGCGAGGCATCCAGGGCAAGCAACACCGGCGCCATGTCGCCAATGGGCGACGCGGTCACCAGGTTGCCCGCCAGCGTGGCGCGCTGGCGAATCTGCCGGGAGGCGAAGACGTTGAGCATCTTCTTCACCTCGGGCAGCTCGTCACCCAGGGCCTCTTCCAGCGCCACCAGTGAGGCCGCGCCGCCCACGTACCAGCCATCCTCCCCACGGTGGACCGCGCGCAGGGACTCCACGCCCTCGGTGGAGATGAGGAAGGGGTAGCGGCGGGCCTTCTTGGTGATGTCCACGCCCAACTCAGTGGCGCCCGCCACCAGGTGGGCCTCCGGGTGCTTCGCGCGCAGGTCGAGCAACTCCTCCCACGACGTGGGGCGCAGGAAGGTCTGTCCACCGGCCTCGTAGCGCAGCGGGGACAGGGGCTCGGCGGGACCTTCGAGCGGCGCGGAGGGAATCGCCGTGGCGGGCGCCGGTCCTTCGTCGCGCTGGGCCAGCGCCTCCATCATCGCGTCGCGAATGGGGCGGTAGCCGGTGCAGCGACAGAGGTTGCCACAGAGCTGGTCCGCCACGGCTGACGGGGTACAGACATCCTTGCGGGAGTACGCCTCCGCCATGGAGACGATGAAGCCCGGCGTGCAGAAGCCACACTGCGAACCGTAGTGCTTCACCATGGCCTGCTGCACCGGGTGGGGCTTCTCGCAGCTGCCCACGCCTTCCACCGTCACCAGCTCACGGCCGGCCACCATGGGCACCAGGGCGATGCAGGCGTTGAAGGCGCGCAGGCACCGGTTGCCCTGGGCGTCCCGATCCACCAGGGCCACGGTGCACGCGCCGCAGTCGCCTTCGGCGCAGCCCTGCTTGGTGCCGGTGAGGCCGCGGGCACGCAGGAAGTCGAGCAGCGTGGTGTTGGGGGAGACGCCATCGACGCGGACCGTCGCGCCATTGAGCTGAAACTCGAACATGTTGCTCACTCTCCTGACGAGCCCCCGCGCAGGCGGGGCGTCTCCGAGGGCGGGGCCTCGGCGGTAGTTTCGGTGTCTGCGCCCTGGTGATGGAGCTGAAGGAGTCCAGCGGCGATGCTCACCGCGACTTCCTGAGGCGACTTGCCGCCAATCTCCAGCCCCATGGGGCAGCGCACGCGGGCCAGCTGCGCCGCCGTCGCGCCCCGGGCCTCCAGGCGCTGACGGAAGCGGGCCCACTTGGTGTTGCTTCCAATGAGGCCCACGTAGCGCGCGGGCTTCTCCAAGGCGAAGGCGATGATGTCCTGGTCCAGGTCATGCCGGTGCGTCATCACCGCGATGTACGTGCGGCGCACGTCCCAGACAGCGCGCGAGGCGAAGACGTCCCACGGCTCCTCGTGGCGGATGACCGAAGCGGGGATGCGCTCGCCGTGGACCCATTCGGGGCGCTCGTCGACGAGGTGGACCTGGAAGGGGGTGCCGTCCAACGTGCGGCACAGGGCCTGACCCACGTGGCCGGCGCCGAAGAGGTACAGGCGCGGGCCGTGGTTCAACGGCTCCATGAAGACGTCCACCACGCCGCCACAGCATTGGCCGAGCTTCGAGCCCAGCGGATACCGGTACGCACGGGGTTCCCCTTTCTCCAGGCAGGCGCGGGCGTCCGCGAGGACGAGCTGCTCCAGGTGGCCACCGCCCACGGTGCCGTGGAACGTCCCGTCCGCGCGGACGAGCAGCTTCGCGCCGGGCCTGGCGGGGGTACTTCCCTGACACACCGTCACGGTCGCCACGGCGAACGGAACATCGTCCCGCGACCACTCCGCCAGCTGGCGGATCCAATCCCACATTGTCCGGCAGAGTCTGCCACATGCCGGGCCGCCCACGTCACGTCCATGAAACGGAGTCCGGTTCAAAACCCGTAGCGCACCTGGCGGTCGGGCAGGCGGCGGGCCCGCATTTCCTTGAATTCAGCGATCAGGCGGCCCTTGAGTCCGGTGCGGTAGCGCACGTTGTGGCCTCCTCCCGCTGTTGTGCGGCGACGGGGAAAGTGCTCACTGCTCGCGCAGGGAGAAACTCCAGGCCGTCTCACGCGTCAGGAAGGGCTGCTGAGACTTGAGCTCCGCGAAATACGTCCCGGACGATGGGGCCGTGAAGGTCTGGTTCCCCGTTCCCGCCTCGTACGGCAGGGGGACCTGCGCGCCATGGGGATCAAGGATCCGGATGGTCGTTCTGCCGCCGCTCACGACGTAGGTCCGGCCCGCCTCCAACTCGAAGGAAAGGACGTCCACGTCCGAGCCCAACTCGAAGACGCCGGCCACGTTCACGGGAACGGTCTGCGGCGTAGCGTGTTCGGCGTCGTCGCCGTAGTCATCCGTGCTCGCCTGGTCCAACTTGAACGTGAAGGGGTAGGGAATGGACCTCGAGCTGACGATGAACGTGACGAGCCCCGAAGCCGGCGTATGGACGTGCCACAAGCCGTCCTCGACCTTCAGCATGTAGAGGGGGGCGCCGGAAGTGCGCGTCGTCAGCGTACATGCCCGGGTGCAGGACAGCCGGTAGAACACATCCGCGTCGAGCGGAACCGAGATGGCGTCCAGGTCCGTCTCCTTGTGGATGAGCCCGGTGACGGTTTCCCCCACGTCCGCGCGGGTGGCCGTTTGGGGGGTACCGCCATGGTCATCCGTCCCCAGGTCGTCGACCCGCACCTCGATGTCGCTCCCCCAGGATGAATTTGGCAGCAGATGCACGTAGTACGTCCCCGTCGACGCCGCTTCATGGACGATTCGGTTCCACTGCGTCTCCGCCAGCGTCTTGCCGTCCGCGTCCGTGAGCCTGAAGCGCCACTCATTGACGGCGGGGAGGAAGCGGATGTCGTAGATGTGCCCCGCGGTGGCGAAGAAGGAGAAGACGTCCACGTCGTTGGGGCCGTGGAGTCGTACGGCCACGGGGGTGCCCGCCGTCAGCGGAGTCGCCCCTTGAAGCGTATTGGCGTGGTCATCCCGGCCCAGGTCGTCCAACTGGCACTGGGTGGCCAAGGTCGCGTCGAAGCTGCTGTAGAATGCGCAGATGCGCATTCGCTGCTCCGCTGAGCGGACGTGCAAAGGCAGCAACCTTCGCTTCGGCCTCCAGGGGAACTACCACTGGAACCCAGCGGGCCCCATCGACCTCTGGTCGGGGGTGGCACTTGGCTACGATACGAGCTCGTTCTCGGTGCCCGCGGCTGAAGTCACCTACTCAGGGCCCGACGTCACGCTCCAGGCCGGGTTCGACAAGAACTTCGGCGGGAACTTCTGGGCCGGGCTCTTCGTCACTGGCACTGGTGGCGAGTACGACAAGCTGGATGTACGCCTGCTCAACGGTTCGGGGAGCGAAAGCCTCCGCGAGCGCGCCTTCCATCTCTGGATCGGCTTCGGTTTCCGGGTGAGGGTGGCCGTTCCTCACCCGGCGGTCACGAACTGACGTCGCCAGGTCGAGCCCGTCACGCCGTCAGGGGCGCGGGCGGCGTGTCGGACACGGCGCGCCGCATGGGCTGTGCCTTCCCGTACGTCAACGAGCGCCACGCCCACTCCACTGGACCAAAGCGGAAGCGTGACAGCCACAGGTGGCTCCACAGGACCTGGACGCAGAAGATGCCGACGCAGATGACGACACACGCGAAGGGGCCCCGCTTGCCCACCTGTCCCAGGCCATAGCCGTAGAAGATGAGCAGGCTGATGACCGTCTGCGACAGGTAGTTCGTCAGCGCCATGCGTCCCGCGGGCGCGAGCAGTCCCAGCGCCCGCTGCCAGGTTGCGCGCTGGAAGAGCAGGGTGATGCCCGCCAGATACACGCCCGCGAGCCCCACCTGTGCCAGGTTGCGCAGCGGCGCCAGCCCCAGGGGCAGCCACACGGGCATCGTCTCCGGCGTGAGCACCTTCTTCTGCATGAGCACCGTCACCACGACGCCGGGCACGGAGCCCACCACCGCGGCCACCAGCCCCCAGCCGAGCAGGCGGCGAAAGAAACCCAGGTGGGCGGGGACGTCCTGGAAGATGCCGCGCCGTCCCGCCCAGAGTCCGAGCGCGAAGCGGCCCAGACAGGTCAGCAGTCCGGCCAGCATCATCGTGAAGAACTCGTCGCGGTAGAACCCGGCGCTGGTCTTCGTCACGTCCCACCAGCTTCCCCCGGTGATGGCCGTCAGCATCCGCGTGTGAATGGCGGTGGACTTCTCGCGAGCCGCGGCCATGACCGCGGCACCGGCCTCGGGTGAGTCCGCCAGGAGCTGCGGCAGCCGCCAGAGGAGGGTCATGAGCAGCGGCCACACCAGGACGAGCACCGCCGCGATGATGAGCAGCGTCCGGTCCGAACGCCGCCGTAGGAGCAGCAGGCCGAAGCCCATCAGCGCGTACGAGGAGAGGATGTCGCCGTACCAGAGCAGGAACAGGTGCAGGACCCCCACCACCAGCAAGACCGTCAGCCGCCTCGCGTAGAGCGGGACGAAGCCGCCACCTCGCGCTTCGGCCCGGCCGAGCTGAACCGCGAAGCCCAGGCCGAAGAGGAAGGCGAAGAGGGTCATGAACTTCCCAGAGACCAGCACCTCGAAGGCATACCGGGTGATGGTGTCCAGGAGCGAGGCATTGGCGATGGACGCCTCGAATTGTTCCCGGGACAGGAACACCCTGCCGCTGAACCACATCTGCACGTTGGAGATGAGAATGCCGAAGAGCGCGAAGCCACGCAGCGCGTCGAGCAGCTCCAGGCGCTCACCTGCCTCGACCGGGCGGGCTTCGGCGAGCGGCGCGGATGCAACGGAGGAAGGGACGTTGGGCATGATGACTGAACAACGTCATACAGCCACATCGATTGCGAATTCCTCCGTTTTTGATGCGTGTCTTTTCGCGTCCCAGGAGCGGACGCGAAAAGGCATTCATATCCCACAAGCGGACAGGGATGCGGTTACACGCCGATACGCGGGCACACATCCTTCACGATGCAGTCGTCGCATTTCGGCTTCTTTGCGGTGCAGGTGTAACGCCCATGGAGGACGGTGGCGGGGCCGAAGAAGGTCCACTGATCCTGGGGCACCAGCTTCATCAGGTCTTCTTCAATCGCCTCGGCTTTGTCTTTCTTCGTCAGGCCCAGGCGCTGGCTGACGCGCGCCACGTGGGTGTCGACGATGATGCCGGAGGGGAGATTGAAGGCGGTGTTGAGGACGACGTTGGCCGTCTTCCGCGCCACGCCCGGGAGCGTCACCAGTTCGTCGATGGTGCGGGGGACCTCACCGCCGAACTTGTCGAGGAGCGCGCGGCTCATGGCCTGCACGGACTTCGTCTTCTGCTTGAAGAAGCCGGTGGGCTTGAGGTCCTCCTCGAGCGCGGCGGTGTCCGCGTCGGCGAAGGCCTGTGGCCCCGGGTACTTGGGGAAGACAGTGGCGGTGACGCGGTTGACGCGCTCGTCGGTGCACTGCGCGGCCAGGATGGTGGCGACGAGCAGCTCGAAGGGCGTGGACCAGTTGAGTTCGTAGCGCGCATCCGGATGGGTTTCCCGAAGGCGCTCGAGGAAGAGGGCGGCTTTCTCGGCGGGATTCATGGTGGCGTGAGTGAGCACCACCCTACCTGGAGCGTCTGACATGTGCCACGAGCGTTTGGGCGCCGCCCAGCAGGCGCCTGGTCGAGAAAAAGCCGAATACGTAGAGGTCGCGGTGCTTCTGTTCCGCACTGGACAAGTGAGGGGGGCGTGGCTCCCAGGCCGGCAGTCGTTCCAAACATCTTCCCTCTTCAGCCCTGTTCACAGGACCACTTCATGAGTCCGAGTGCAACGACAGTTCTGTGCACAGCCCTTTGCGCGCTCCATGTCGTCCGCTGGTTCGAGTCATGCGTTGCTTCGAAGACACACCATCTCGCCGAGAAGGTTCTGGCACTGACTGTGCAGTTCAAACAGGCACCAGGATGAGACAGTAGGACAAGAAGTGTCTTGGTGTCGGGCCTGGCGAAAGGGGTGGGGCGTATGTGCAGCGGTCAATCACCTGTCGAGCGGTTTTGCCGCGTTCCTCCAAGTCCAGAGCTCCGGAGCAGGATGAAGGAGCGTTTCCAGGGTATCCAGGCCGTATCGGAAAGCCTCTTCGGCCGACGGCTCCTCCTTCGTGAGACGCACGCCATGGGGTTGAACGACGGCCTTATCATCCCAGGCTCGTATTTCCCGCTGGGCACCGGGCCGAATCGCGTCCGCAACTTCGCCCTTGAGCGCCAGCCACTTCGGGGGCAAGTGCGCGTCATCGTCGTTCTCGTCGACTTCGAAGACAGGCCCATGAATCGAAGCCGGCAGCAATTCGAGGACCTTTTCTTCTCACAAGGCAAGAGCCCGACAGGAAGTGTGCGGGAGTATTTCGCCGAGGCGAGTCATGGGCTCGTCGACATCGTGGGGCAGGTCGTCGGTCCGTATCGCATGCCTCTGAAGCTGGCCCAGTACGCTGGGGGCGGTTCCGGCACTGACAATCCGGAGCCTAACGCGCGGACCATGGCGAGGCATGCCGCCGAAGCCGCGGCCAGCGTGGACTTCGCGCCCTACGACAACGATGGAAACGGCTTCGTCGACGCGTTCATCGTGGTCCACTCAGGCGGTGGCGCCGAGCAGACCGGCAGCGCTGGCGACATCTGGTCGCACAAGTGGGTTCTTTTCGGCGGGGAACACAATGCGCAGGGGGCCAAGATCTTCGGGTATCTGACCATCCCGGAGGATGCGAAGATCGGCGTTTGTTGCCATGAAATCGGGCACCTCGTGTTCGGCTGGCCGGACCTGTACGACGCGGATGGCACCTCGGAAGGGCTCGGGAACTGGTGTTTGATGGCGGGTGGAAGCTGGAACAACAACGGCGATGTCCCGGCCCATCCATCCGCTTGGTGCAAGGCCAGGCAGGGATGGGTCTCCATCGTCAATTACACCGCCAACAGGAGCGTGAACTTCACCGACGTCAAGACGGAGCACTCGGTGCACAGGCTTTGGAAGAACGGGGTGCCGGGCTCCGAGTACTTCCTGGTCGAGAACCGCCAGCAGAACCAGTACGACAGATTCCTGCCTGGTTCGGGACTGCTCGTGTATCACGTGGATGAGTCCATTCCGGACAATACGAACGAAGTCCATCCTCGAGTTCGCTTGGTTCAGGCGGATGCCTTGGAGGATTTGGACCGTGCCGTCAACCGGGGCGACGACGGGGATCCATTCCCTGGTAGCTCTGGTAATTCGCGCTTTGAATTCGGCACCCGTCCGAGTTCCCGTGCGTATTCCGGGCGTGACAGTTGCGTGTCCATTTCCGACATCAGCCCTTCCGGGATGTCAATGACGGCTCATGTCGAAGTCAGCAGGGCGCAGAAAACCAGAGACGTCCTGCAGCAGCTGGTCAATGACTGGCCTGAGTGAGCGCGCAGTGCTGGCCGCGAGGGGCGACGCTTATGGTGCAGATTCAGGAGAACTGGGCCGACGTGAGGGGGCAGGTCCTCTCATGGCGGCCGCAGAGTGACGTTCCACACCATGGTCTTCTCGAACTCGCCGTCACACACGTGCAGGCCGTCGAGGGCTTCGCCAATCTCTTGAGAGGCATCGAGGGCTCGTCGATTCGAGTCTACGTCCCGGCGGAGCCGGGCCAGTCCCGCGAATTGGCGGCAGGAGACTCGGTCTCCTGCCGCATCCGCAAGTCTCAGCACGCTCGGTACTTCTCGCGCCCAGGAGGCTTGGAGGTCCTCCGCCTCCCGGATTCCTGAGACACCTCTCTCAATCCATGGTGGCGAGGGCGCCCCGAGTCAGTAGGCGATGTCGCTGGCGTACTCACTCGGGGCGAAGGTGGGGCGGCTTCGCGCGCTATTGCTCGACCAGCAGGTCGATGAAGCGCCGCACCTTGGCTGGCAGGTGACGCTTGCTCGGGTAGAACGCCATGATCCGGACGACCTCCGTCTCGCATGACGGCAGCAGCGCCTTGAGGCGTCCACGCGCGAGGTCTTCGTCGACCAGAAAGCTGGGAAGAAAGGCGATGCCCAGTCCCGCGACAGCCGCGTCCCGGATGGCCTCGCCACTGTCGAGTCGTAGGCGGCTTCGACCCTCCACCGTCACATAGGCGCCATCCTTCGGGCGCAGTCGCCAGCGCTGTCGTCGCCCCCGGCTACTGAAGAGCAGGCAATCATGCGTCGCGAGCTCCTCCAGCGTCTGGGGTTCGCCGCGCGCGGCCAGGTACGAGGGGGCGGCGCAGACGAACACCCGATGTTGCGCCACGAGCCGGGACACCAGTCGCGTATCGGTGCTGGTTACATTGATGCGCACGGCCAGGTCGTAACCTTCCTCGATGATGTCCGCGACGCGATCGGTGAAGCTCACCTCCACCTGCACGTCGGGCCAGGTCTGCAGATATTTCTTCAGCACGGGCAGGACATGCAGTCTGCCGAATGCGTCGGGCACGGTGAGCCGCAAGACGCCCCGGGGCGTGCCCGTGCGATCTCCGACGCTGGCTTCCGCTTCATCCAAAGCCGCCAGGACTTGTTGGCAATGCTCATGGAAGACACGGCCATCGTCGGTGAGACTCAGGTGGCGCGTCGTGCGATTGAGCAGACGCACCCCAAGGCGGGATTCCAGCCGGGCCAGGGCCTTGCCAGCCGCCGAGCGCGTCAGCCCGATGGCCCGGCCACCGCTGACGAAACTGCCCGCGTCCACGACGGCCATGAAGGCGAAGATCTCATCCAGATGGGCGCGTTTCATGGCGGGCGCTCGATTGTAGCCCTCGCATCGCTGGAGTGGGGAACGCCGTTCGTCAGTGGGCTCGGTATACGCGTTCGGCAATCGCTTCTTCCCTCACGCCCGCTCATTGGAGAGCCCCCATGCCTGTCACCCTGATGAACCCCGAAGGAATGATGAAGCCCGACGTGTACCGACAGGTGGCGATCGCCACCGGAAGCCGGCAGGTGCACATCGCAGGTCAGGTCGCGTACGGCCCGGATGGGCAGCTCGTCGCTCGGGGCGACCTGGCTGGACAGGTGGCGCAGGCCTACCGCAACGTCGCCATCGCTCTCGCGGCGGCCGGGGCGACGTTCAGCGACGTCGTTCGACTGACAATCTACGTGGTCGACTGGAAGCACGAGCGGATGCCCGACTTTCTGGCCGGCATCGAGCAGATCTCCAAGGAGTTGAACATCGTGCCGGCGCCGGCCTCGTTGATTGGCGTCTCCGTGCTCTTCGAGCCGGACGTCCTCGTTGAGATTGAAGCCACCGCGGTCGTGGGCTGACCCACGCTGTACCCCGCGCATGAGCGCCCCACGGCCGATGAACCGAGGGACGCTCGGTGGCAGGACTGCATCCACAACTGGCAGCACGACGCGGCGTTTGATGGCTCGCAGCCGGTGTGAGTGGCCACTACCCGGGGCGGAGCGTCTGACTCACGTCGCTGCCCCCGGACGTCACCCGCCCTGGGGCGTCAGTTGCTGAAGCAGCCGCACTGTCTCCGGCGCGGCCAGCGCGGGCGCATACGCAGTGAGCGCGACCCCGGACACCACGCGGGTGATGTTGTGGTCCACCTTGCCGGGCTGCGACCAGACGGCTCCGGGAGGCGCGGTGATGTACGCGGAGAAGGTGTGGTGGCCGGTGCCGGGCCGCTCGCCAATGACGTGGATGAGGGCCCGGTGCCGGGCCGCGTCCTCCAGGCCCGCGTACAGCGCTTCGCCCACCCGGTACCCCGCGCGCACGCGCCCGGACGTGAGCACCAGGTGCTCCGGAGCAGGCTGGTACCCCTCGGCAATCAACGCCGCGCGCAGTGCCTCCAGATAAGGCGCGAGCTGTCCCTCGTCCATGATGGCCAGCGCGTTGAGCCCGTCGGACACCATCAACTGCACGTCATACCGTCCCGCATGGCGTGCCCTCAGCGCGCGCACCGCCTCCAGGGACGCGGCGTCGAGCTGTTCGCCCGTCTCCGGGTGGAGGATGTACTCCGTCCGATCTTGCGACTTCGACTCCAGCCGCACACCCTCTGGCATGGCGTTGATGAAGGCGGGCGTCAGCTCCGTCCACAGGCTCTTCTTCGAGTCCGCGTAGACACGGCGCATCTCCGCGTCCAGCGCGGGCTCCAGGTCCCACGGGTGCGTGCCGTGTCCGCGCGCCATGGGCAGGCCGCGCGCACGAATCGCCGACAACTGCTGCTCCGCGTCCGCCCGGATGTCCGACTCCGGCCGGGTGTCGCCCTTCGCGCGCAGGTACTGGAGATAGACCCAGACCGGGTCTCCGAAGTGGCGAGTGGGCTTGCCCTCCACGTCGATGACGCCCAGGCGCTGGAAGAAGGCCCACATCCGGTCATCCACCTTGTAGCCGAACTGCTCGCGGATGCGGACGTGGTCCTGGAACCCGGTGGTGAGGTAGCCCAGCATCGGGTCGTTCTTCGTGGGCAGCGCCATGAGGTACGCGGGATTCGCCGGCATGATGCGCTCGATGCACCAGTCCAGGTCGTCCAGCGACACGTCCATGTGAAGCGTGGAGCAGACGTCCAGGCCAATGGTGAGCCCGTGCAGCTTGCCCATGGCGATGTCTTCCAGGCAGCAGCGCACCAACTGCTCGCGGGTGCGGAACACCTCCGGTCCGATGAAGCCCGCAACGTCGTTGAGGTGCACCCATGGCGCCGCGCCCTGCCGCGCCCGGGACACACGTTGGGACAGGGCCCTCGCGAAGCCGTACTTGCGCGACTCGTGGAGGACCATGTCGTAGCCGTGGCCGTGGCCGTTGGTGAAATCCGCGCCCTGGCCCGTCTCGAAGTAGAGCCCGTAGGGCCCGGTGCGCCCGTCCGCGTAGGCGAGCATCTTCTCCACGGAGATGTCGAAGGTCGCGTTGGCGCTGTCGCTGCCAGCGATGCTCTGGAACCAGACGCCCGTGGTGCCGGGCTGCCGCCGCTCCACCTCCGCCTGCACGTCGATGTGGGACAGCACGCAGTGGGGCAGCACGTCCGTCAGTCCGAAGGTCACCAGCACCTCGAGCAGGGCGGACTCGATGGCGGCCACGGACTCCGGCGTGGAGGACACCGGGTTGCATCCCAGCACCACGTCACCCACCGCGTATGAGAAGCCGTCGAACACCTGCCAGCGGATGTCGTCCACGTTGTCAGTGGGCGAGTTGGGCTGGATGCGCGCCCCCATGTAGCCCCGCGCGCCCACCTTGCTGCCCGGTAGCGGGTTGAACACCTTGCTTCCCAGCGCGATGAGCTCCGCGTCACTCATCAGCTTGACGACGCAGCCAATGGCGTCGCTGCCCAGCCCGGGGCTGATGGCATGAATGGCCGCCTCGTCGGACTCCAGCAGGAACCGCCTCAGCCGTCCCAACGTCCAGTCCGCCGTAAGCGCCGCGGCCTGCGGGTCCTCGGCCTCCAGGCTCAGCGCGTGCAACGCATCCTGGTGCAAAGGGTAGCGCCGCACGTCCGCCAGCCGCGTGTGCCCCAAGAGCCTGCGCGCATTCGCACGCGAGTTCTCATCCGCGGCGGCGACGCCCACGAGCGCGTCGCCTTCCTTGAAGGTATTGGCCGCGCCCAGCACCTGCTTGTAGAGCGTGTCGTCGAAGCCGCCCCGGAGCCGCTGGACGTAGCCGAAGACGTCCTCGCCCGACTTCACGTCTGGGATGTAGACGCCTCCCGGCGTGGGGGTGGACGTCGGTTTTCTCCGGCAGCCCAGGACGGAGGCGGCCGCGCCTCCCACCATCGCGGTCAGCACTGCGCGTCGGTGCAGCAGGAACCTCGGGTCCAGGTGCATGGTTCTCCCTCGCTCAGGACTCGCATGGCGGAAGGGAACACCCGTCTTCCCGCCGCGCACAAGCAGGGCCCGGGTGGTGCGGCGTGTCGCTGTAGGGCGCCCAACGGAGAGCTCCGGCCGGAGTCTGAGCACTTCCGCGAGGTTCGGACAGATGGCGCCCGTGCGGGCTGCGCGCGCATCCCTGGACGGGCGCTGCCGCTGCGCCTAGGGTCCGCGCGCATCCACTTCTCTTCCCCCCCGAGTGAGAACACCATGGTCTCGGACATCTTCAATCCGGCGCGCTGGAAGGCCGTCGAGGGCTTCAAGTTCAAGGACATCACCTTCCACCGCGCGGTGGACCAGGGCACGGTCCGCATCGCGTTCAACCGCCCCGAGGTCCGCAACGCCTTCCGGCCCCGCACCGTGGATGAGCTGTCCCGCGCGCTGGAGGCCACGCGCTTCATGACGGACGTGGGGTGCGTGCTGATCACGGGCAATGGGCCGTCGCCCAAGGATGGCGGCTGGGCCTTCTGCTCCGGCGGAGACCAGCGCATCCGCGGCAAGGACGGCTACAAGTACGAGGGCGAGGAGGGAGAGTCCGACCCCGCGCGCCTGGGCCGCCTCCACATCCTGGAGGTCCAGCGGCAGATTCGTTTCCTGCCCAAGGCCGTCATCGCCGTGGTGCCGGGCTGGGCCGTGGGCGGTGGGCACAGCCTCCACGTCGTCTGTGACATGACCATCGCCAGCAAGGAGCACGCGGTGTTCAAGCAGACGGACGCGGACGTGGCGTCGTTCGACGCGGGCTACGGTTCAGCGCTGCTGGCTCGGCAGATTGGTCAGAAGCGGGCGCGGGAGATCTTCTTCGTGGGCGCCAACTACTCGGCGGAGGAGGCCTTCCAGATGGGCATGGTCAACGCCGTGGTGCCCCATGCGCAGCTGGAGGAGTTCGCGCTGGAGTGGGCGGCGGAGATCAACACGAAGAGCCCCACGGCCATCAAGATGTTGAAGTACGCGTTCAACCTGCCCGACGACGGACTGGTGGGCCAGCAGCTCTTCGCGGGCGAGGCCACGCGCCTGGCCTACGGCACCGATGAGGCGCAGGAAGGCCGCGACGCCTTCGTCCAGAAGCGCAAGCGCGACTTCAAGCGCTTCCCCTGGTCGTACTGAACCCGCGGACGCCGAGGCGGCGCGGACGCCCTGGGAATACCCATCCAGGGTGATGGTCGGTGGAAGGGGCCTCGTGTTCTAGGCCTCTTCCATGCCGAACCCCTCCGCGTCCCTCCTCATCGTGCTCGTGAGCCTGTCGCTGGGCTGCGCCAGCGGCACCACGGGCGCTGTCAGCCGTCGCGAAGCCTCCACGCCCGCCACGGCGTGTCTCGACACCATCTCGTGTTGCCTCCAACGTCATCCGGCGCAGCCTGAGTTGTGCGGCCTCTCCGCCTCGGAAGCCGTCGTGTACCTGGCGGAAATCCAGGCCGTGGCGAAGGAGCACGAGGCGAGTCGGGACGTCGGCGCGAAGGCGGGATGGAAGCGGCGCTGCGTGGACACCCATGCCCGGTGCAAGGACGCGGGGAGGGGACGATGGGTGGGAGACTGCTACGCCTGTTTCGTCCGCTGTGAGCGCGAGCGGGAATGGCCCTACGACAGCTGCCACCGGCGATAGCGCCGTCACACCGGCGTCAGGCGCTGCCGACGATGTCCAGGATGACGGCGTAGTGCACGCCCGCCGCGGCCACGACGAGCAGGTGGAAGATTTCGTGGTAGCCGAAGACGGTGGGAATCGGGTCGGGCCAGCGGCGCGCATAGATGACCGCGCCCACGGTGTAGAGCACGCCGCCCAGCACGAGCCACGCGACGCGCCCGGAGCCAATCACCTCGGGTAGCCGCAGCATCACCGGCGCGGCCACGGCGCCCAGCGCGACGTAGAGCGCGGAGCGCAGCCCTCGCGAGGTGTGCACGCCCAGGAGCGTGAGGCCCGCGCCCGTCAGCGCGGCGATCCACATCAACCAGAGCAGATACAGGCTGGTGTCACCCGTGGTGTCCAGCGTGGCCATGGGCGTGAATGAGCCCGCGATGAGGATGTAGATGGCCGCGTGGTCGAAGCGCTGGATGCGCCGGTACGCGTCCATGCCCCAGGTGAAGCGGTGGTAGGTGGCGCTCACGCCGAACATCAGCACCAGGCTGCCACCGAACACGAGGTCGGCCAGGTACTGGGGGCCGCGCACCGGCATCAGCGCTAGTTGGATGCACCCGAGCAGCGCCGCCACGAAGGCCACGGCGTGGGAGACGCCTCGGAGCCGGGGCTTGACGCTCTCGATGAGGAGCAAGGTGTCAGTGCCATCTGGGGACGCCATGACCTGCTCGTAATCATCGCACGTCACCCTCGCGTCAGCGCGCGGTACATCCCGTCCAGCTTCTGACGCCCCGAGCGCCCGAGCGTCCAGCGGCGTACGGCCGCGGGTGCGAACCGGAAGACACCACCGCCGGTTCGCGGCCAGGCATATGCTCCGCGTCAGAACGCTGGTTTCATCACCACGGAATCTGACGAGCGCGTCACCGGGCCATGGAACACGGCCTCGATGTTGTTCCCATCCGGGGCCAGGACGAACCCCGGTCGACGAACAGTTCGTCGGCGGAGAGGTGGTGTGGACTCTCGCTGAAGAAGGGCACGCCCAACACGACCAGCACCGCGCGATAGAATTGCTTGCTGGCATCGAGGTCCTGGAGGCGCAGATGGACGTGATCGAACAGCCGGCCCTTGTGGAACTCCATGTTGCTCCTTCACGGTGGTATGGCTCACGGACGTCGAGCGGTGCGCGGGGAGGCGCGAGGCTGACATGAAACCTCACATGCTGACCTTCTTTTGCGAGCTGGAGGCGGAGCCTCTGCGTGAGCTATTCGCCACTCCTGGCGTCGAGGAGGACCTGGTGGCGCTGGATGCCGGGGTGAGCCTGGGCCTGCTCGATCTGGGGCCGGAGCGGGCCCAGGTGGTCCAGCGGCTGAACCGGATGGGCATTCCCGTCACGGCGTGGCTGCTGCTGCCCACCGACGAGGGCTACTGGTTCCATGCGGGCAATGTGGCGCAGGCCACGGCGCGCTACGAGGCCTTCCAGGCGTGGACGGCCGAGCACCACTTGACGTGGGAGGGCGTGGGGCTGGACATCGAGCCGGACATCCGCGAGCTGCGACGGTGGATGGAGGGCGGGTGGCGGCAACTGGGCGAAATCCTGCCCAGGCTCGTGCAGGGGCACCGCATCCGGGACGCGAGGGCAGGGTACGCGCGGCTGATGGAGCGCATCCGCGCGGACGGCTATCGGGTGGATGCCTACCAGTTCCCCATCATCGTGGACGAGCGGGAGTCGCGCTCCACGCTGGTGCAGCGGCTGGCGGGGGTGCTCGACCTGCCGGCGGACCGCGAGGTCCTCATGCTCTACACCAGCTTCCTGCGGCCCCATGGCCCCTCCGTGCTCTGGAGCTACGGGCCCGGAAGTCAGTCCCTGGCGGTGGGCGTCACTGGCGGGGGCGTGGAGCTCCCCGGCGCCTTCGCCGCGAGGCCCCTGGATTGGACGGAGTTCTCACGCGACCTGCGTCTGGCGGTGCGCTGGACGCATGACCTCCACGTCTTCAGCCTGGAGGGCTGCGTCCAACAGGGCTTCCTGAACCGGCTCCGTACCTTCGACTGGGATGCGCCGGTCACCCCGCCAGCGACCGCGGCGCGCCACGTGGACACCGTGCGGCGCGCGGCCCGGCTGCTGCTCCGCACGAGCGCCTGGGTCCTTCGCTGAGGGACGGACATGCGGACAGCGCGGTAGCCGCCGTGCGTCATCGCCGTGTCGTGGTTCATCGCGATTGACGCTCGGGGAGGGCGGGGGTGTCATGCGCCCCGGCCACCTCCACCCGTCGCCCGGTATCCCTTCCGGGCTGGGAGCCTCATGTCCGCCTTTCGCATGACGTCCAAGCTGCTTGGCGCGCTGCTGCTGTCCGCGAGCACGCTCCATGCGGCACCCTCATGGGCCGCCGCGCCCGCCTCCACGCCCGTCGCCGTGCCCAACGGGAACTTCGAGATTGCAGGCGGCTCCGGCTCGCTCCCTGCCTTCTGGAAGTCCCGAGGGCAGGGGAAGGTGTCCGGCAGCGCCGCGGCGAAGGTGGAGGGCGCTCGCGGCCTGGCCATCGAGAACCCGGTGGGCGGCGCCGAGACAACGGTGGAGTCCGAGGCGATGAAGCTCCAGGTGGGCCAGCTCTATCGGCTCAGCGCCTGGGTGCGCACGCGAGGCGTCCAGGCGGACCCGCAGGCGCGCTACCCCACGGCGCACGGCGCCTGCCTGTCGATGAAGAGCTTCCCCTTCACCAACTGCTCACCCGCGCCCGCAGCGGAAGCGGGAGGCCGCGCGTCGGTGCTCTTCTTCGCCACCCAGTCCTCGGACCGGGTGCAGCTCCACCTGGGCCGCAACGGCAAGGCCACGGGCACCGCCTGGTTCGACGACGTCCGCATCGAGAAGGTGGACGACATCACCGCTTACATTCCGCTGGAGTCGGTGCGCTGGGCCGGCAAGGGCTTCCGCTATGACGAGGGCGGGTGGATCTACGTCCACATCGAGGGCGAGCCCTACGAGCGGGGCCACCAGTTCGGCCAGCTGGTGCCGCAGGAAATCGTCCGCTACATGGAGAAGCTCGGCATCGAGAAGGACAAGACGGATGCCTCCAAGGGGTGGAACCACCAGCGGCTGCTCGCGGATGCGCTCTTCCTGCGCAAGTACGACGCGGAGTTCCTGGAGGAGATGAAGGGCATCGCGGACGGCGCCAACAAGGCGGGCGCGAAGTTCAAGGACCGCGAGCTGGACCTGCTGGACATCGTCACGCTCAACTCCGCCGTGGACGCGGGGCAGCTCGCCGAGGCGAACCGGGCCACGGGCACGCCGCTCACCGGTCGCACCTTCCTCAAGGCGGAGGAGGACGCGGAGCGGGCGGGGAAGGGGGACCATTGCTCCTCCTTCGTGGCCACGAAGTCCGCCACCCCGGATGGCCGCGCCATCATGGGGCAGATTTTCATGTGGGGCGGCTACACGGGCGTGCACTGGGACGTGGTGCTGGACGTGAAGCCCACCAAGGGCCACCGCTTCGTGATGCAGACCTTCCCGGGTGGCATCCACAGCGGCTCGGACTGGTACGTCAATGCCGCCGGCATCGTCATTGGCGAGACGACGGTGGGGCAGTCGCCGTTCGACATGAATGGTACGCCCCAGAGCAACCGCATCCGCAAGGCCGCGCAGTACGCGTCGTCCATCGACGACGTCGCCCGCATCATGAAGGACGGCAACAACGGCCTCTACACCAACGACTGGACGTTGGCGGACACGAAGACGGACGAGGGCGCGTGCCTGCTGCTGGGGACGAAGAAGACGCGCCTGTGGCGCACCGGCGGCAAGGGACAGGCCGGGGACACGCCGGGCAACCTCAAGGACTTCATCTGGGCCAACAACAACAACCGGGATTTGGAGGTGCGCAAGGAGTACGTGCCCAACCCGGACAACGCCCCGGTGGACCTGTCCTTCAACACCTGGAACCGCGACATCGCCTTCTGGGAGTACTACGCGAAGCACGGCAAGAAGGGCTTCGACCTGGACACCGCCATCCGGATGATGGCCTCCAGCCCCATCAACCGGCCCCACGCGTGTGACGGCAAGGTCACCACGTCGGAGATGGCCCAGAAGCTGATGTTCCTGGCCCACTACGGCAAGACGACGCTGCGCGAGAAGATGGTGGGGGGCCGGTGGATTCCCGACCTGCCCGGCGCCACGCCGCACCTGTCGCTGGGCTACACGGCCTTCAGCCCCGTCGTCGTCGCGGAGAAGCTGGAGGCCGCTCGCAAGGGCTGGACGCCTCCTGCCGAGCCCGCCGCCCTCAAGCGCGACGTGTCGAAGGTGAAGGACGCGTTCGCCTTTGGCAGGCCCCTGCTGTGGGCCAACACCGTGTTTCCCGCGACGGATGGGGAGAACTGGCTGGTCAGCGGCACCGCCGCGTATTGGAAGCTGCTCAAGGACCTGCCGGCGGACGGAGACACGTCAGACAAGGCCTTCGAGTACCAGCGCAACGCGCTGGCCGACCTCAACGCGCGCTACCTCTTCACCACCTCGCGCGAGACGGACGTGGTGCCGGCCTCCGCGAAGACGGACTACGGCCGCTACGGCGCCTACATGCTGCCGCGCATCAAGGGCACCTTCCTGCTGCACCAGCTCCGGCTGCTGCTGGGCAACGCCCACTTCTCCAAGGCGATGAACGCCCTGCATGGCCGCTACGCCAACAAGAACGTCACCACCGCGGACTTCAAGCGCGCGGTGCTGGAGGCCACCGGCAGGGACGTGGGCCTCTTCGTGTCGCAGTGGGTGGAGCAGACCGGACTGCCGCAGCCGCGCATCCGTGCCAGCGCCGCGCAGGTGAAGGACGGCTACGAGGTGACGCTGAAGGTGGAGCAGCCCGGCTCGCGCCCCTGGCACTTCGTTGCGATGGTGGAGGTGCGCACCGCGAAGGGCGCCACGCTGGAGCGCGTGGAGGTGAAGGGCCTCAACGAGACGTTCACCTTCCGCACTGCGGAGCCGCCCGTCCGCGTGGTGTTCAACGCCGGCAATGACATCCCGGTGCCGCGCGAGCACCACCAGACGCTGTCGAACCAGCTCGACGCCTGGGAGAAGCTGCTCCTGGTGCACGGCACGGCGCGCCAGACGGAGTCCATGCGCACGCTGGCGCTGGGCTACCGGGAGGTGCTGGCGGACGCGTTCGTGGAGTACCTGATGCCCATCAAGCCGGACGCCGAGGTGACGGACGCGGAGCTGGCGGACCGGGACCTGGTCCTCTTCGGCGGCGCGGAGGACAACGCGCTGCTGGCGCGGCTGGCGACCGAGAAGAAGCTCCCCGTGGAGCTGGGGCGGCGCTACTTCCGCTGGCAGGGCAAGACGTACGGCCGCCCGGATGATGGCCTGGCCGTGGCGCTGCCGAACCCCTGGAACCCGAAGCGGTCGATGTACCTGTTCGTTTCCAACAGTGGACTTCAGCTCTGGCACATGACGCGCGCCTACCAGCGCGGCCTGCCGGGCTGGGCCCTGTACCGGGGCGCCGAGGTGAGCGCCAAGGGCTTCCACGACGTGGACGCGCTGGCCCAGGACGTCGCGGTGACGCCCGCTGCCCCGCCCGCCGCGCCAGCGCCCACGCCTGTACCGGCGCCGGTGCTGGGCCAGCCGCAGCGTTAGCGCACGCTGCGAGGGGCCCCACCGCGGGGAATGTGCGGGTGGGGCCCGCTCCAAGGAATAGGGGACGGGCCCGGGTGTTTTTCCCGCCTGCCCGGAGGGACGACGACCCTCCGCGTCTGGCAGCATTCGCCGCCCCTCATTCCTCTCGGAGCCGCATTGAGCCCCCTGAAGACCTTCTCCCGCCGTGCCTGGGCCCGCAGCGCCTTGGGCACCCTGCTCCTCACCGGCTGTGCCACCACGCAGCAGCCGGCCCCCTCCGATGACGCGCCCCCTCCGGCTGTGCCCGCCGCCCAGGCCGCTTCCACGGAAGCCGTGCGTTCGCTGGGCGTGGAGCTGAAGCACCTGGACCGCGATGTCCGGCCGCAGGACGACTTCTACACCTTCGTCAACGGCAACTGGCTGAAGACGACGTCCATCCCCGCGGACCGCGCCCGGTACGGCACCATCATCGAGTTGGTGGACAAGGCCGAGCTGGCCATGCGCGCCATCATCGAGGAGTCCGCCACGGCGAAGGAGCGCCACCCGGGCTCCACCGCGCAGAAGGTGGGTGACCTCTACAACAGCTTCATGGACACCCAGCACATCGAGTCGCTGGGCCTGAAGCCGGTGCGCGACGAGCTGGAGCGCGTGAAGGCCGTGAAGCGCGCGGACGCGCTGCCGGAGCTGTTCGCGACGCTGCTGCGCGAAGGCGTGCCGGTGCCGTTCGGCATCTTCGTGGGCCAGGACCAGAAGCAGGCCACGCGTTACACCGTCTACGCCACGCAGCTGGGCCTGGGCCTGCCGGACCGGGACTACTACACCAAGCAGGAGCCGCGCTTCGTCGAGGTCCGCGCCGCGTACGTGGCCTACATCGAGAAGCTGCTCACGCTGGCCGGTGAGAAGAACGCGAAGAAGGCCGCCCAGGACGTGATGGCGTTCGAGACGGCGCTGGCCGCGAAGCAGTGGGACCGGGCACGCAACCGCGACCGCGAGAAGACGTACAACCCCAAGACGGTCGCGGAGCTGGACGCGCTGACGCCGGGCTTCTCCTGGGGCCGCTTCCTCAAGGCGTCCGGTGCGGAGGCCACGCCCTCCGTCATCGTCCGTCAGCCGGACTACCTGGAGGCCCTGGGCGGGTTGCTGAAGTCCACGCCGCTGCCGGTCATCAAGCAGTACCTGGCGCTGAAGGTGCTGGACACCCGCGCGCCGCTGCTCAGCAGCGCCTTCGACCAAGCGCACTTCGAGTTCCGCGGAAAGACGCTCCAGGGCCTGGAGGAGAACCGCCCGCGTTGGAAGCGCGGCGTGGCCCAGGTGAACGAGGTCGTCGGCGAGGCCGTGGGCCAGCTCTATGTGGAGCGCCACTTCAGCCCCGACTCCAAGAAGCGCATGCAGGAGCTGGTGGCCAACCTGCGCGAGGCCTTCCGCAAGGGCATTGACGGATTGGACTGGATGAGCCCCGCCACCAAGGCGCAGGCCCAGGCCAAGCTGGAGAAGTTCGGCGTGAAGATCGGCTACCCGGACAAGTGGCGGGATTATTCGTCGTTGGACATCGTCGCCGGTGATTTGGTGGGCAACGTCCGCCGGGGCGAACTGTTCGATCACCAGCGCGCGGTGGGCAAGCTGGGCAAGCCCATCGACCGCGAGGAATGGGGCATGACGCCGCAGACGGTGAATGCCTACTACAGCTCCACGATGAACGAGATTGTCTTCCCGGCCGCCATCCTCCAGCCACCGTTCTTCGACCCGGAGGCGGACGACGCGACGAACTACGGCGCCATCGGCGGCGTCATCGGCCACGAGTTCAGCCACGGCTTCGACGACCAGGGCAGCCGCTCCGACGGCGACGGCAACTTGCGTGACTGGTGGACGCCCGAGGACAAGACGGGCTTCGAGCAGCGCACCAACATGCTGGTGAATCAGTACAACGGCTTCAGCCCGCTGGAGGCCATGAACGTCAACGGCAAGCTCACGCTGGGTGAGAACATCGGTGACCTGAGCGGCCTCACCGTGGCGTACCAGGCCTACAAGCTGTCCACCCAGGGCAAGACGCCACCCGTCATCGACGGCTTCTCCGGCGACCAGCGCTTCTTCCTGGGCTGGGGGCAGATCTGGCGCGGCCTGTACCGGGACGATGCCATGCGGCAGATGCTGCTGACCGACCCCCACTCGCCGCCGCGGTACCGCGTCAACGGCGTCGTCCGGAACATGCCGGAGTTCTACGAGGCCTTCGGCGTGAAGGAGGGGGACGCCAACTGGCTGCCGCCCGAGCAGCGCGTCAAGATCTGGTAGCCCCGCGGTATGGGGCCGGTGGACAGCGGCCACGGGCTGTTTAGGCTGGAGGCGTGAACGCTCTCGCTGTCCGGCTCGTCTGTGGCCTGCTGTTCTCCGTGTTGGTGTTGGGGGCCATCGTGAAGCCCCCTGACAACTTCAGTCAGGGGCTGGGAATGCTGCTCCCAGCCACCATGCTGTTGGGCGTGGCCCTCAAGGGGCCGCGGCGCTCCATCATCCCGAAGCGCCGCGCCTCCGCCACGGCGGCTCCCAAGGTCGGGGAGCCGCCTCGGCCCTGAGCGTCAGGGGAGGGTGGCTCCCGTTCAGGCCTTCTTCGCCGCCGACGGCTTGTTGATGTTGGCGAAGAAGTCGTTGCCCTTGTCGTCCACGACGATGAAGGCCGGGAAGTCCACCACTTCAATCTTCCAGACGGCCTCCATGCCCAGCTCGGCGTACTCGAGCACCTCCACCTTGGTGATGCAGTCCTTGGCCAGCCGCGCCGCCGGGCCGCCGATGGAGCCCAGGTAGAAGCCACCGTGCTTCTTGCAGGCCTCGGTGACGGCGGTGGAGCGGTTGCCCTTGGCCAGCATCACGAAGCTGCCGCCCGCGGCCTGGAACTGGTCCACGTACGCGTCCATGCGGCCGGCCGTCGTCGGGCCGAAGGAGCCCGAGGCATAGCCTTCCGGCGTCTTCGCCGGGCCCGCGTAGTAGACCATGTAGTCCTTGAGGTACTGGGGCATGCCGTTGCCGGCGTCCAGCACCTCCTTGATCTTCGCGTGGGCGATGTCGCGCGCCACCACCAGGGGGCCGCTGAGCGACAGGCGCGTCTTGATGGGGTAGCGCGACAGCTCTGCGCGAATCTCGCTCATGGGGCGGTTGAGGTCGATCTTCACCACCTCGCCGCCCAGCTCCCCGTCCGTCGTCTCCGGCAGGTACTTCGCCGGGTCGGCCTCCAACTGCTCCAGGAAGATGCCGTCCTGGGTGATCTTCCCCAGGATCTGCCGGTCCGCCGAGCACGACACCGCGATGGCCACCGGGCAGGACGCGCCGTGGCGGGGCAGGCGGATGACGCGCACGTCGTGGCAGAAGTACTTGCCGCCGAACTGCGCGCCAATGCCGGTGCGCTGTGTGAGCTTGAGGATCTCCTGCTCCAGCGCCACGTCGCGGAAGCCGCGGCCCAGCTTGTTGCCCTCGGTGGGGAGCGAATCCAGGTAGCGCGCGGAGGCGTACTTGGCCGTCTTCAGCGCGTATTCGGCGGAGGTGCCACCAATGACGATGGCCAGGTGGTACGGCGGACAGGCCGCGGTGCCCAGCGAGCGGATCTTCGCGTCCACGAAGTTCAGCAGGCTCTGCGGATTGAGCAGCGCCTTCGTCTCCTGGAACAGGTAGCTCTTGTTGGCGGAGCCGCCGCCCTTCGCCATGAAGAGGAACTTGTAGGCGTCACCGTCCGTCGCGTAGAGCTCGATCTGCGCGGGCAGGTTGTTGCCGGTGTTGACCTCTTTGTACATGTCCAGCGGCGCCATCTGGGAGTAGCGCAGGTTCGACGTCTGGTACGTCTCGAACACGCCGCGGGAGATGGCCTCCTCGTCATTGCCGCCGGTGATGACGTACTGGCCCTTCTTGCCCATGACGATGGCGGTGCCCGTGTCCTGGCAGGAGGGCAGCACGCCGCCGGCGGCGATGTTGGCGTTCTTCAGCAGCTCCAGCGCCACGAAGCGGTCGTTGGACGACGCCTCGGGGTCCTCGAGGATGTGGGAGAGCTGCTTCAGGTGTCCGGGGCGCAGCAGGTGCGCGATGTCGCGCATGGCCTCGCGGGTGAGCAGGGTGAGCGCCTCGGGCGCGACCTGGAGGAAGGTGCGGCCGCCGGCTTCGAAGGTGGAGACGTGGTCCTTGGAGAGCAGCCGGTATGGCGTCTCGTCCTTGCCCAGCGGCAGCATGTCCTGGAACTGGAAGTCGGTCATACCCGTAGGCGTAGCGCTGATGCGGCCCTCGTGGGTAGCTGGAACTCGTGGCGCGAGAAAACCTCCCAGCATGGGAGCTACAAGTCCCTTCACTCCAGATACAGCCTGATACATGGATAGAGGAGGGAAGGTGGGCGAGGGTTGGCTGGTCGTCAGCCCGGGTGGCGGACAACTCGCGGAGCCGCCAGGTTGTGCGATGCTGTGAGCCCCCGTGGCCGCCATCTCCGTTCAAGTTCCCCTTCTTGTTTTCATGGCCCTGCTCGCCGCCTCCGCGCGCGCGGCGGAGCCGTCCGCCGTGGAGCAGCGGGCGCGCGAGGACCTGGACCGTCAGCTCCAGGAGATGGTGAAGACGCCGCCGCCGGAGATCGTCATCTCCTTCGAGGGCCTTCCCGGAGCGGGCACGTCGCGCGGCTACAAGCTGGTGGAGGCGGACTTCCTCGTCAACGGCCAGCCCCTGGCCATCCCCGGCCTGGACAAGCTCAACGGCCCCGGGCTGCACCGGCTCGCGGTGCTCACGGTGGAGGAAGGCTCCTACACGCTCGTCTCGCACGTCACCTACGCCAACGAGTCCTGGAACCTCTTCAGTGAGGAGAGCGGCTTCCTCTGGAAGCTGACGGCGTCGGTGACGGTGCAGGTGCAGCGCGGCCTGCGGGCGCGGGTGCGGGTGCTGCCCGCCATCAACCCCACCGCGCCGGACCCCCGGCTGAAGCTGAAGCTGTCCCATGACGTGAAGGCGGAGATGACGGCCGCCATGGCGGACGTGGCCATTCCTGACGTGCCGGATGCGGGTGCGCCCGTGGCCGCGGTGGCGCAGGCTCCCGCGAAGCCGCCCCCGCCCCCCGTGACGACCCCCATCTCGCCGTCGCCGCCCGTGGTGGCCGCGCCGGTGAAGACGGTGGAGGCGCCGGAACAGGGGCCGGTGGCGCCCGCGAAGCTGCTGCTGAAGGTGCTCGCGGGGAAGCGGCCCGCCGCGGCCACCGTGTACGTGAAGTCCGTCAGCGGGGCGCCGCAGCGGGTGATGGTGGACCGCAAGGCGCGCAAGCCGGTGGAGGTCCTGTTGCCGCCCGGGGAGTACCGGCTGGACGTCCTGTCCCAGGGCTACCTGGCGCAGACGCGACAGGTGACGCTCTCCCGGGAGGCGGTGCCCACGGTGTCCTTCACCCTGGCGAAGGCACCGGTGTCGAAGTCCCAGAAGGTCCGCCTGAAGAATGAGGTCGTGGAGCTGCCGCGCATGCCGCGCTTCGCGGAGAAGCAGGCCGCGCCACGCAAGGGAACGACCGCGGGACTGGCCCTGCTGATGGACATGTTCGTGCGGGACGAGAAGCTCCGGCTCCGCATTGAAGGCCACACCGACAACCGCGAACGCCCCGCGGCGGCCGCCCGCAAGACGCTGTCCGAAGCCCGCGCCGCAGCCGTGGCCAAGGCCCTGGTCGACGCGGGACTGGACGCGTCGCGCATCGAAACCGTGGGCCTGGGCGACACCCGGCCCAAGGCGCCGAACCTGTTGCCTCGTGGGCGCGAGCTGAACCGCCGCGTGGAGTTCGTGCTGCTGCGCAAGGAGTAGGTGGACAGGTCGGCCCATCAGGGCGGACTGCCGGGCTGTTCGGACGCGGCACCGGAGGGGGGGATTCCATCTCCGCCGACAACCGAGTCTCGGGCCGCGCACTTGCGGCGCGTCGCGGAGCGACAAGATGGGCTTGGGTTCACCCGAACGGAATCCCCAACATGAGACGAGGTGCCGGGAAATGCGTTCGATACGGCACAGTTCGCGGGCCCACCGCGGGGTGATGGGTTCTGAATAGAGCCTCGGTGCACGCGTCTGTCCTCATGAACACGACGGCGGGCCCTGAGCTCACGAGGACGCACCCCATGAACCGCATCGCTTCCGCGCTGGTTGCAGCCCTTCTCCTCACTGGCAGTGCCCAGGCCCAGGGTTACGGCCCCCGTCCCACGCGCGTGGAGCGGGGCGAGCTGCGCGATGACCGCCGCGACCTGGAGGACCTGCGGAAGCTGCTGTCCCGCTTCGACGCCGCGTGGAGCAGCCGGAGCGAACGGCAGATGGCGAACGTGGAGGTCAGCCTGCGCAAGCTCCTCCGTGCCGAACTGGCGGAGAGCGAGCGGGAGCTGTCCAAGGACAGGGCACAGTCGCGGCGGACCCGGCGGGATGCGCGCGTGGCTCAGTGGGGCGGTCCCCGGGCGGCCATGTGGGGCCGTGCCTCCGCAGTCGAAGCGCGGAACGACCTGCGCGCCGAGCACGCCGCGCTGCGGACACGGAAGGCCATTGCCCGTGAGCTCGACGAAATCGAGGGACTGCGGCAGCCCGGGGCCTTGAGCTACAAGCGCACGCTCATCCTGGAGCTCATCCAGGTGGCGGAGCGGGAGCTGAACCAGACCCGGCGGGAAGTCCGCGACGACCGGCGCCCCTCCGGCCGGCGCTATTGAGCGCCTGCCGCAAGGCCCCGCCCGCTAGGTCCGGCGGTGGGGCTACTCCGCTTTCTTCGGCGCGGTGGCGGAATCCACCACGCGGTGCACCGGGTACAGCTCACCCGTGGTGATGGCGCCATCGAGAAACTGCCAGCGGCAGAAGCCATCATCGGAGTGGGGCTCCAGCAGGTACACGGCGAGCGTGCCGGCGCGCTGGGCCGTGGGCACGTAGAGCGTCCCCGCGGGGAACTCGTGCGTGGTGCGCTCGGGGGCCACCGTGAGGACCGTCTCGAAGCGCACCGGCTTGGGCTTCTGGCTGAGCGGCACCTCGGCCTCGCCGGGCGGCGGCACATTCGCCGCCACGTCGGGGCTGAACGTCTCCTCGCGCCGGGCCACGCGGTAGCTGTCCACCGTGAACGGCCGGGACTTCGGCAGCCGCTCGAACTGGATGCCATGGCCCTCCAGCCGTGACGCGAGTTCCGGGGGGGCCAGATAGGCCTCGGGGGTGCTCACGGACTGGGTGGGAACGAAGGTCCGGTGGTGCGGCATCGCGTAGGTGCGCTTGCGCTTTCCGGGGTAGCGCCGCGCGGCGATGCTCGCCTCGTCGAACGCGAGGATGTTCGCCGTGTCCCCGGGCCGTGCGTATGCGGGGTACTCGAAGGCCAGGGCTCCCTTGTCATCGCGCGTGGCCACGCCGTAGTTGATGCCGACGAGCGCCTCCACGTCGGGAGACTTGCCCCGCGCGATGATGTCCGCCTGCGTCTCGTCGGTGATGGCGCGGTAGGTGGCGGCGTTCCGGGCCGCGTCGCGGAAGAGCTCCAGCAGCCACGCGCGCATCACCGCGCAGCGGCGCGGGAAGTCGATGTAGCTGTACGTCTCCAGCAGCACGTCCAGCCGGCCGAGCAGGCCCCGGTAGTGGCTGCCAAAGCGCGGCAGCGCCGGGTACGTGTGCCAGCCCGAGCGCGGATCGCCTTCGTCCTTGTAGTTGCCGTACCAGAAGCTGTCGAAGCCATGGCGGCCCTGCACGGCCTTGGCGACGCGCTCCAACATGCCCCGGTTGTAGGCGCGAAGCTTGGAGAAGAGCGGCTCGTTCGAATGGGACGTGTCGAACGTCAGGTCAAAGGCGTGGATGCTGCCGTCCGTGGTGTGGCAGTCGATGAAGACATGGGGCCACCAGGTCTGGTGCAGCGCGGCCATGGCGCGCGTCTCCGGGGCCTCCTGCTTCGTGCTGTCCCGGTTGAGGTTCCAGCCTTCGCCCGTGTAGCGGGTGCCCACGCCGCCCTCGGGGTTCACCTGTCCCTCGAGGTCCTTGAGGTTGAGCTTCCGGTTGTTCGGGCTGATGCGGTCGTTGCCGTCGGGGTTGAAGTTGGGCACCAGCACCAGGCACACCTTGTCGAGCAGCGTCTGCCCGAGCCGGGTGAGCGTGAGGTCCCGCGCGAGCGCGAGCAGGGCCTCCTTGCCTTCGACTTCGCCCGCGTGGATGTTGGCCTCCACCATCACCACGACCTTCTTCTGCTTGCGCGCCTGCTCGGGCGTGAAGCAGCCGCGGTCGCTCACCACCAGGGCCACCAGGGGCTGGCCTTCGCCGCTCTGGCCGAAGTCCACCCTGCGGGCGAGCTTCGTGCGGCGGCAGAGCTCGTCCACGAAGGCCAGCACGTCGGAGTGAAGGGACGTTTGCGTGTAGTTCGACGCTTCAGCGCGGGTCAGCAGCCGGTTCATGGGGCGCATCCGAGCGCTCCCGCCCAGGCGCGTCAAGTCCCGCCGCGCCGCTGGAAAAGAGTGAGCCCGAGCAGGGTGTCCTCCTGCCCGGGCTCGGGGTGCTGCCATGGATGAGACCCGCACGTTTAAGTTCCTGCCTGCGGTTGAGACCTCGGGTCCTGCGATTGAACGACCGCCGCGCAAGGGGAAATGGAGCGGCGGGCTGGAATTGCACCAGCATCACGAGGGAGGGGGCGGGAACGGTTGATCGGGCCTGCGACAGCGAATGCTGAGTCTGGAGTGAGAATTTGAGTTTGGGGTGCTTCGCGCGCTCGTGATGCCGCCTGCCTCTACCGTGATTGGGCTACCCCGCCGCAGGTGGTGCTGAATGGCGGGGGCAGGGCTCGAACCTGCACTGGGGACGGCCGGAGAACGCTCGGCGTGAGGCTGCTGCTGAGTTTGAGTCTGGACTCCAAAAGGTCTGCGGCCGTGAGCCTAGCCGAACAGGTAGCCGAGGAGGGCCTCGCCGGCCTTCATTTCCTCCACCTCGACGGCGTTCGCCTCTTCGCGGGCGAACTTGACGGCCTGCTGCAATTTCTCCACGCGCTCCAGCAGGTCATTCATGCGCGTGGCGGGGAGCGCCCCCGAGAACTTCACCGTCTTCCAGTAACCGACGACGATGTCCTCGTAATAGACCTCCACCTGGGCCGGGTGCTTCTCGGTGGCCTCGGACTTCACGTGGTTGCGGGGAACCTTCTTCGTCTTCGCCGTCTGCACGGGCTCGGTGGCCCACAGGCCCTGCGCCGGGTCGGGAACCCACGACTCCGACGGGTCCAGTGTGGGCAGCTTCTTCACGAAGGTGTGAAGGTCCACGAGCTGCTTCTCGAGGAAGAGAAGATAGGTGGCGGGAACACCCTTCAGCAGGACCCGGCCATCCACGCGCACGTCCGCCTTCGCGTGACAGTTGGTGAGGTCCTTGGTGGCGGTGACGTCGAAGAGCCGGGTGAGAATCTCTTGCGTCTTCTTGAGGACGTCTTGCGTTCGTACCTGCACGCGGGTGGATTCGGGGGGGAAGCGCTCACCCTCCTCGTCGCGGGGCTGATACGTGCGGGAGATGCCGCTGAGCAACTGCGGCTTCTGGAGGTCGTGATGGGCCTGGGTCAGCTCTTGCTGGGAGCGGTTCTTGACGCCCTTCTCGACGGCGATGATCTGGTTCAGCTTCGGCATGACGCCCCTGACGCAGCTTGGCGTCTCGCCCTGACATGCCATGTGGGATTCAGGCCTGTAGGGGGGACTCAAGAGGAGTCAGCTCGCCGCCGGGAGTGCGCTCCGTCCGCAGCTGGCCCGGGGATCCGGACGCCTGGGCCTCGTCCGTCGCAGTGTGTGCGTCCATGGGGGTGAGCCCTCATGCATGACGTCAGCACAGCGCCGCGCCCGGAAGGTCGCGCGGAAGGAGACACGCGTCATGACGGAGCAAGAGGCCTACGTGAAGCAGATGGATGCGGAGAAGCGGAGGCTCGACGCCCGGATTGCCGAAACGGAGGCGCAGGCAGACGTCCGCCAGGCTAGCGACGAGCTCAAGGACATGTCCGGCATTCGCCGCGTCTTCGACACGTTCCGCATCAAGCTGGATGAGCTGAGCAAGCGGCAGACGCAGAACTTCGACCAGGGCAAGGCCGAGCTCCGGAAGTCCTACGACGACACCAACCAGGCCGTCATCGAGATGGAATCCAAGATGGCGCTCGTCCGTGCCGGCTACGAGCGCAAGCGGGAGGCGGAGCTTCGAGCGCTTGGCGCGCAGGTGGATGGTTGGGAGGCGTCCGCCACGCAGTCCCGGGCCGAGGACTCACGGCTCACGCGGCAGGAACTCCAGTTCATCCGTCGCTCGCTCCATGACACGGAGTCCGCGCTGCGCCGGTTGATGAGCAGCCACGGCGAGAACTGGTCGAAGCTGAAGAAGGACTACGAGGACTCGTGGCGCGAGCTGCGGGAGCGCTCCGACAAGATTCGGGGGGGCGCGGACGTGCAGCCGTCCTCTCGCGCCTGAACCTGGACGGTACGTGGTCCGGACCGGGGGCGGTCCGGCCTCGCGCCGGGGATTGCGTACGCTGCGTCAGAACGCGCGGTTCACCGCGTAGCCGCAAATCTTGTGCTCGGCCTTGTACGTGTTGGGGCCGGGGATGCCGTCGATGGGGCCCGTATAGCCGAAGCTCCGGCCCACCGTCTGGACGCGCGTCCAATAGACCTTCCCGGGGATGCCGTCCTCCTGCGCGGACGTGCGGGGGCCGCCGCGGCGGTTCAGCTCGCGCGCGGTGATGCGCACGCGGGCCTTCTCCGTGTTGGGCCCGGTGACGCCGTCAATGGGCCCCGTGTAGCCGTAGTCGCGCCGGGCAACCGTCTGGATGCGCTTGTAGTAGATGGGGCCGGGGATGCCGTCGTACTCCGTGGTCGTCTGCGGCAGCCCGCCACTTGTCGGAGGAGGCGCGCCGCCGCCCGCGATGTGCCCGCCCGCGTAGTCCATGGACCAGCCGAGGTAGCGCGCGCCTGTCGCGGCCGAATAGCCGTGGACGCTGTTGACGCCGATGGCATCACCCCAGGACTGCGCCAGCTTGCGCGTGGCCATGAACACGGTGCCGCCACCGCCATTCAAGTCCGCGCCGACGTGGCCGTCCGCGCCAATGTCCCACCAGTGAAACGCACCCGTGGGCGCCTGGGTCGGGTCCATGGAGCTGATGCGTGATGCGCGGAACGCCTCGATGGCGGAGGGCCGCGCCGAGGACTCCGGCAACTGGCCGAAGCGCCACATCAACGAACCACACCACTGGTCCCACGTGCCTCCGTCCCGCTTGGGATTGGCGGCGGCGAAGGCCCGCGCCCTGTCATAGATGGGCGAGTTCAGCTCGGACGTCTCGGTTTCGAGCGCGTCAGGATTGAGCGTCTCCGTGTCCTCGATGGCACCACCACACGCACCAAGCACGATGGCCGCTGACACAAGCGCGGTGCTCCACGTCATCCTGTTCGTCTTCATCCCATGGCTCCTGTCATGGCCGTTCAACGCGAGGTTGTCGGCGGGAGCATGGTTGGAGTTTCCAGGAAACTAAGTTTTGCCTGTGCCTGGAGTTTTCCTGCGAACGTACTCCCAAGCTTCGATGAGCCTGCGCGTTTCCTCCTGCGCCAGGGCCTGCAGTTTGGGGCCGAGCTGCGCGACCTTGTCCGGATGGTACTGGGCCACCAGCGACAAATAGGCTCGCCGTGCATCCGCGAGCGGAGTGCCGGGCGTGATTCCCAGCACCTCCCATGCAGACGCCACCGGTTCCGGTTCAGGTGCGCGAGGCGCTTCGGTGCGAGGTTCCGGTTCCGGCTCCACGTCTGGCGTGTCGTCCGCGTCGTCGGCTTCCTCGGCCTCCGCTGCTTCCTCCTCTTCGGGGGGCTCGGCGGGAGGCGCGGGCCGGTCGAAGCCCACGCCGCAGGTGGTGCACAGGAGCCGCTCCTGGGGCTCTCCGGATGCGGAGGGAACCACGCGTGTGTCGAAGCAGTCCCCACACACGATGTTGCGGCACGACTCACAGCGCGCGGCGGAGGGAGCGTCATCCAGGTCCTGGCCGCACCGGAGACAGTCGTCTGGCAGGGGGGCCTCTTCGCCACACCGCACGCAGTGGGCCCACGCGCGGTCCAGGCGGTGCTCGCACTCCGTGCACTCCAGGTCGCCGCCGCTCGCGGGCTCCCAGTGCTTCGTTTCTCCGCACCACGGGCAGTAGGGCATCAGCCACGCCAGCTTCCCGGTGCAGTCATCCGCGTCGCAGTCGAACTCGATCCGGTAGCCCTGGGCCACGGGCTCGGGCGCGTTGGCCTCGTCGAAGGACTCGCCACATGCCCAGCAGTGATTGAAGAGCGGGTGCGAGGGTGCCTCGCACGCCACGCAGACGGGGTTGCCGTGCTCGGCCTTCCATTCGACTTCGTCGCCGCAGCCGGGGCAGAAGCCCATGGCCTGCGTGACGTCCGGGTGCTGGCAGGATGACCTCGCCGCGTGGGCGGCTCGCTCGCGCTGTCCTGGCGGGGCGGGGAACGGGGGCTTGATGCCTTGCTCCGTCAGGTGCTCCCACCAGCAGGCGCGGCAGACGCGGCCCCGGGCCTTCCGGTTCTCGTGGCCGGGCGCCACCGGGCGTTGCCGGAAGTCACCGACCTCCAGGACCTGCGTGCTCAGGCACACCTGGCAGACCGTGTCGCCGCAAACCTCGCAGCTTCCCGCGAGGCGGCGGACGCCCAGGCCCAGGATGCCGGCGGTCAGCACCTCCCTGCAGCAGGGGCAGGCTCGCATGGACTCCTCTCGCGGGATGGCCGGGCCGGGTGGGGCTCGGGTGGCGGGTGGGCCTCACGCATGCCCCATTCAGCCGGCCAGGTCCAGCGCGCTTACTCGCAGCCGATGCGCCGCGGGCCCACGGCGAGCTCGTCCATCCACCAGTCGGTGGGCACGGAGAGCCCCTGGTAGAGGAACACGCCGGCCTCGAGCACGGTGAAGTCGCTGACCTTCTCGCGCACCGGCCGCTCCTGGGTGGGCGGGTCGGAGAAGACGAATGTCTCTGGCCACTGGAGCTCGGTGCCATTGAGCCAGACGCGCGGCTCGGCGGCCTCCGGTTGCGTGCCATTGGCACCGTCGAAGAGCCATTCCAGACACGCCCATTCGTCGAGCACGAGCGGGGTGTCCGACACCTGCACCCATTCGGGGAAGCCCGGCGGCTCGGGTGGGTGCCAGATGGACATGTATCGCTGCCGGTAAGTGGCGACCTCGTACCAGTCGAGCGTGTCTATGGCTCCACCCGTCTGGCCGGGCCTGGGGTAGCGGGCATTGAAGAGGCCCGCGTGCGACATGGGGCGCGCGGGGGACGTGTAGATGTAGGCGCGGCCCCACAGCACCGGGCCGAAGTGGGCGGGCAGCTCGAAGCGGAGCGTCTTCTTGGGCCCCCCTTGGCTTCCCTCCGTGCCGCCAACGAGCTGACGGGCATGCAGGGCATACCGGCCCCGGTACGCGCGGGTGTCGTCCACGAGCAGCTTGCCGCTGAGCTCGTCGCGGTAGGGCGTCCAGCCGTCGGGGAGGCGGCCTTCCTCGAAGTCCCAGCAGAGCGCTCCGGGGGACTCACAGGCGTGAAGGGGCCGGTCCCCGGCCTGCCTCGCGGGAGGCGGGTGGGCGCAGGCAGCCGCCAGGAACACCAGCATCAGCCGGGGAACCCACCCGCAGCGTCGAGCTCGCATGTCACGACCCAGTTCGGTGAATCCAGGGAAAATAGGATGGCGGCGGGGTGGGGGACAAGCCGGGGGAGGTGACTATCGAAGCCGCGTGGACGCGCTTAATCCAGGCTATATCCAGGGTTTGGGACGTCTTCGCGACGCGCCCGTGCCCTCTACAACAGGACGATCCACGTGGCCGGAAGCAGCCTCCTCACCCTGATTGATGACATTGCCAGCCTGCTGGACGACATCGCGGCGATGACGAAGGTCGCGACCCGGAAGACCGCTGGCGTGCTCGGGGATGACCTCGCCCTCAATGCCCAGCAGGTCTCCGGCGTCAAAGCCGACCGCGAGCTGCCCGTCGTCTGGGCTGTCGCCAAGGGCTCGATGGTCAACAAGGCGATTCTGGTGCCCGCGGCGCTGGCCATCAGCGCGCTGGCGCCCTGGGCCATCACCCCGCTGCTGATGCTGGGGGGCGCCTTCCTGTGCTTCGAGGGCTTCGAGAAGGTGGCCCACAAGTTCCTGCACGGCAAGGAGGAGCAGGCGGCGCAGAAGCAGGAGCGCGTCAATGCGGTGGCGGACCCGTCGGTGGACCTGGTCGCCATGGAGAAGGACAAGATCAAGGGCGCCATCCGCACCGACTTCATCTTGTCCGCCGAAATCGTCGTCATCTCGCTCGGAACGCTCACCGCCGCGTCCTTCGGGATGCAGGTCGCGGTGCTGACGGGCATCGCCATCCTCATGACGGTGGGCGTGTACGGCCTGGTCGCGGGCATCGTGAAGCTCGACGACGCGGGCCTCTACCTGATGCAGGCGGAGGGCGGGTTCAAGCGGAGCCTGGGCCGGGGCATCCTGGCCACCGCGCCGTACCTGATGAAGGGGCTCGGCATCGTGGGCACGGCCGCCATGTTCATGGTGGGCGGCGGCATCCTCACGCACGGCATCGCGCCCCTGCATCACTTCATCGGGCACGCGGGCGCCGCGGCTGCGGCGGTGCCAGGCGTTGGCGGACTGCTGGGCGCGCTCGTGCCGTCGCTGATGGACGCGGTGGTCGGCATCATCGCGGGTGGCCTCATCGTGCTGCTGGTGATGGGCGCCACGCGGGCCGTCCAGTCGGTGCGGGCCAAGCCGAGCTGAGCCAGGTCGCCCCTGCGTGCCCGGGTGCTCCGGGCACGCAGGCGGCGCTTCACGCGCGTCCGCTCCAGGCCTGGACGTGGCGCAGGATGGCGGCGTTCACATCCCGGGCATGGGTAATGGGCCCCATGTGGCCCACGCCTGGGAACACTTGCAGCTCCGCGCGAGGCAGCACCCGGGCCAGCGTGTCGAGCACCCGCCGCTCGAAGGTGGGCGTGCGCTCTCCACCCAGCAGGAGCGTGGGCACGGCAATCGTCGCGTACGTCTCACGCGTCGTCTTGTCCGACGAGAGGCTGACGACCTCCTGGAAGACCTTCCAGCCCACCTTGAGGAAGGCCTGCTGCGTGTCCGCGTTGAGCGCGTCCCACGCGCCGGGCCCGTTCCATCCCGACACGAACGCGGACAGCCAGGCCTCGCCGGTGCCTTCGAAGGTGGACGGCAGGTCGGGCGCCCCTTCCCAGTCGTCCGGTTCGAGCACGCCGAAAGACACCGGCTCGAAGACGGCCAGCGACTTCACCGCCTGGGGACGTGACAGCGCGAGCTGCATCGCGAGGAAACCGCCGTAGGAGTGGCCCACGAAGTGCGCCGGCTGCTCCAGTCGCGCCGCCAAGGCCTCCAGCGCCGCCAGGTCCTGTCGAAAGTGGAAGGGCGTTCCCGCGGGCCACTCGCTGGAGCCGCCGTAGCCAATCAGGTCCGGAATGACGGCCCGGTGGGTCGTGGCCAGGGTGTCGCCCAGCTTCCGCCACTGGCGGCCGGAGAATCCGCCGCTGTGCACGAGGACCACCCGTTCTCCGGCGCTGCCCACATCGCGATAGGCGAGCGTCTGCCCGTCCACCTCCAACGTCTTCGTTGCCGTGTCGGTCGTCATGCCGTTTCGTCCACCTTCACCACGAGCTTGCCGAAGTTGCGGCCTTCCAGCAGCCCGAAGAAGGCCTCGGGCGCGTTGTCGAGCCCGTTGACGATGTCCTCGCGGTAGCGCACGCGTCCCTCGCGAACCCACGCGCCCATCTCCCGGTAGAAATCCGGAAGCTGGCTGACGAACTCCGACTGGATGAAGCCTCGCAGCGTCAGGCTCTTGGAGAGCACGTCGCGCATGACGAGGGGCAGCCGGTTCGGTCCCTCGAAGGGGCCCGTGCTGTTGTACCAGGCGATGAGGCCGCAGACGGGGACTCGCGCGAACGGATTGAGGAGCGGGAAGACGGCGTCCCAGACCGCGCCGCCCACGTTCTCGAAGTAGACGTCCACGCCCTTGGGGCAGGCTTCCTTCAAACGCTCGGCGAAGTCCGGAGCGCGGTGGTCCACGACCGCGTCGAAGCCAAGCTCGTCACGCACGTACGCGCACTTCTCCGGTCCGCCCGCGATGCCCACCGCGCGAGCCCCCTTGATCCTGGCCAACTGCCCCACCGTCGCGCCGACAGGACCGCTGGCCGCGGCGACGACCACCGTCTCGCCCGGCTGAGGCCGTCCAATCGTGAAGAGGCCCGAGTAGGCGGTGAATCCCGGCATGCCGAGCACGCCCAGCGCGGTGGAGACAGGGGCGGCGGCCGGGTCGAGCTTGCGCAGACCTTCACCCTTGGACAGCGAATAGGTCTGCCAGCCCGAGTAGGAGAGGACGATGTCGCCTTCCGCGTAGCCCGGATGCCGGGAGCGGACGACGCGGGCGACGGTGCCGCCGACGATGACCTCGCCCAGGTCCAAAGGACGGGCGTACGACTTCGCGGTGCTCATCCGGCCTCGCATGTACGGGTCCAGCGACAGGTACTGGACCTTCAGCAGGAGTTCACCTTCGCCGGGCTCCGGCACGGAGACGTCCTCGATGCGGAAGTTCTCCCGGGTGGGCCGGCCTTCGGGCCGGGATGCGAGCACGATTCGTCGGTTGGTCAGGTCACTCAACGGATTCCTCCCTGGCAAGTGCGGCTTCCCTAATGACCGTGCTGTGGAGCGTCAATCGAAGTGACGTGCCCATACCGGTCAAGCGCGTGAGCGCTGCGCACGGTGCCCGGCTGGCTGGAATTCTCATGGAGCCCCTTGCATGAGCAGCCTGTACGGGGGAAGACGGATGGATGGCATGGAATCCTCGCGTCATGAACTCCGACCCACGAGGGCGGGATCCGTCAGACGTCCTACGTGAGCTGCGGCGGCAGCTGGGGCCTGGGATGGGGCGCCGCCTCCTGTTCGCGGTGCTCGGCCTGTTCCTGCTGGTGGGGCTGATGACCAGCTACGCCCAGGTGGAGCCGGACGAAGTGGGCGTCATCCTCCGGCTGGGGCGCTTCGTGGGAACGGTGGAGCCGGGCCCGCATTTCCGGGTGCCCTTCTGGGTGGACCGCATCGTGAAGGTCCCGGTGCAGCGTCAGCTCAAGGCAGAGTTCGGTTTCCGCACGGAGGCCTCCCGCTCGCGCGCGGGCTCAGCCTATGCGGCGGAGTCATCGGACATGAAGCGCGAGTCGCTCATGCTCACCGGTGACCTCAACGTCGCGGTGGTGGAGTGGATCGTCCAGTACAAGATCAAGGACCCGTACCAGTACCTCTTCAAGGTGAAGAACGTGGAGAGCATGCTCCGGGACATCTCCGAGGCATCGATGCGGGCCGTCGTGGGAGACCACTCGGTGAACGAGGTCCTCACCACGGGCCGCCAGGCGGTGGCCACCCAGGCCAAGCTGCTGCTCCAGGACCTGGCGGACCGCTACGAGACGGGCGTGGACATCCAGCAGGTGGTCCTCCAGGACGTGAACCCGCCCGACCCCGTGAAGCCGTCCTTCAACGAGGTGAACCAGGCCATCCAGGAGAAGGAGCGCGTCATCAACGAGGCCTACGCCGAACTGAACCGCGTCATCCCCCGCGCGAAGGGCGAGGCCGAGGAGGCGCTGCGCAGCGCCGAGGGCTACGCCATTGAACGTGTGAACCGCGCCAAGGGTGAGGCGGACCGCTTCGCTCGCGTCTACGAGGAGTACCGCAAGGCGCCGGACGTCACCCGCCGCCGCATGTACCTGGAGACCGTGAGCCAGGTGCTCCGGAGCGCCGGGCAGAAGGTCGTCCTGGATGAGTCCGTCAAGGGGCTCACGCCGCTGTTGAACATGCAGGCGACCGACCCCGCGGTGTCCGGGAGCGCGAGCCAGACGGAGGGCCGCCGATGAGCCGCCTTGTCATTCCCCTTGGCGTATTGGCCGTACTGGTCGTCGTGGTCGGCTTCTCCGCGACCTACACCCTGAGCGAGCACGAGCAGGCCGTCATCACCCGGTTCGGCGAGCCGAAGGGCTCGTCCGTCGTGGACCCGGGGCTCCACTTCAAGATGCCCTTTGTCGACACGGTGAACCGCTTCGACAAGCGGTGGCTGGACTGGCGCGGTGACCCGAACCAGATTCCCACCAAGGACAAGAAGTACATCTGGGTGGACACCTTCGGACGCTGGCGCATCGTGGACCCGCTGCGCTTCTTCCAGCGCCTGCGCGACGAGCGCAACGCGCAGTCCCGGCTCGACGACATCATCGATGGTGAGACGCGCAACACCATCGCGTCGTTCGCGCTGATTGAAGCGGTCCGCTCCACCAACCGCCCCTTCGAGGACGACGAGTACACCGCCGAATCGGAGCGGGCCGAGTCGCTGGAGCAGGTCGCCCAGGGCCGGGACAAGCTCACTCGCCAGATTCGGCTGCGGGCCGCGGAGATCGTCAAGGAGTTCGGCGTGGAGCTGGTCGACGTGCAGATCCGCCGCATCAACTACGTGGACGAGGTCCAGGTAAAGGTGTTCGAGCGGATGATCTCCGAGCGCAAGCGCATCGCCGAGCGCTCCCGCTCGGAGGGCATGGGCCGCGCGGCGGAGGTCCGGGGTCAGCGTGAGCGTGACTTGAAGGAGATCCGCTCGGCGGCCTACCGCAAGGCCCAGGACATCACCGGCGCGGCGGACGCCGAGGCGACGAAAATCTACGCGGAGGCCTTCGGCCGGGACCCGGAGTTCTACCAGTTCATGCGGACGCTGGAGGCCTACCCGGATGTCGTGGACGCCTCCACGTCGCTGTTCCTGGGCGGCGACTCCGAGTTCTACCGGTACCTGCGCAGCTCCAAGAAGTAGACGGGAAGGGCGGGGCGTCAACGGCATCCTGGCCGCAGATGCCCCGCTTCCGTGCCGTACGGAGAGGGCCTGGACTGCCTGGGCCGCTTACGGCACGTAGGGACAGTCGAAATAGATGTCGTCAGAGACGCTGTCCCCCATGAACTGGCGGACCTCGAATCGCACGTGCGCCACGGTTCCCGGTGTGCATCTGCCGAAAGCCATCGCGGTCATCGTGATGTCATCGCCGAGCATCATTTCGTCGGTGTAGTACGGAAACGGGCTGCTGATGCCGCCGCAGTCAGTGATGGTGGCCGTCAGTGGCGTCAAGGCCTGCTCTCGGTGCTGGAGCGGCGTGTCATCCTCCGCGCCGAGAGGCTCCGGCAGTCCACCCAGCTGTCGCTGGTGGGCGGTGTCCCACTCGCCATGGAAACGCGCTTGCTGGTGCTCATCGGCTCGGCCTGGCATGGCGAGTCGCAATACCCGGAAGGCGACCGCTTCGACCTGACGCGGACGGGCCCGCAGAACCTGCCCTTCGGACATGGCGTCCACCTCTGCCTGGGCGCACAACTGGCGCGCACGGAGGGGCCGGTGGCGTTGGAGGCGCTGCTGGACCGCTGTGGCGCGCTGGCGCGCGGCCCCAGTCCGATGACGTGGCAGCGCACGCTGGTGGTACGAGGACCGGTCACGCTCCCAGTCGTGTCGCGCCCCGAATGATGCGGGGTGAGTCTTCTCCGTGGGTCGGCGTGCGTCGGGCTCCCGGGTCGCGAGACGCCGTCCGCAAATCAGCGCCGCGCCTTCTGCCCGGCATTGGTGGTCTCCGCCACGAGGCACATCACGGAGTAGAGGTTCATCGTGTAGAGGCTGTTCTCCGGCTCCAGGTCCGCCGCCTTCTGGAACAGCGCCGTGGCGCGGTCGCAATCGCGCTGATGGTTCAGGAGAATCATCCCCAGCCGGTTGTAGAGCGGCGCGGGGGACGACAGCAGGCCGATACCTCGCTCCAGCAGCTCAATGGCCTCGGCCCACCGACCCGCCTGTTCCAGCCGGATGACACGCTGGAGCACGTCCTCGTTCGCGTCCTCCTGCTTGGGCGGCGGTGCCGGACGCACCGGGGCCACGGCGGACTCGGAGACTGGCTGCGCCCTGGGACGATGAGGCACCGTCGCCTGCGTCACCGGTGCGGCGGGGGGCTGGGCCATCTGCGCCGTGCCAACGTCTCGGACAGGGGCTGCGCCTCGCACAGTGGGCGGGGGAAGTTCATACAGCTTCGTGACGCCGCGCTCCTCCAGTGACGCGAAGAGGGCGTGCAGCTCCACTTCCGTGAGCTGGGTGATGAGCGCCAGCTCCGCCAGCGACGTGTGTCCGTCCACCAGCGATAGGACATACGCCTCGAAGGGGCTGAGCTTCAGGTTCGCCACGCTCAAGCCCCCAACGATGAAGGGCCGCGCATGGGTGCCTCCTATGGGCGGCTGGAACGAGGCGACACGCGTGGCCTCCGCCTGCGGTGCGCGCGGCGTGCCCGAGGTTCCACGGCGCTCCGGCTGGGTCAGCAGCGCCCGGACCAACGACACATTGTCCCGGGGCGGCAGGTCCTCCACGTGACGCACGAGCAGCAACTCACAGCGCTCGCACTGGAAGTCGCCCACCTGCGTGGGGGCGCCGCAGTGAGGGCACGCGTCGTCCTCGGGTGGGTGCTCGAATGCGAGCGCATCCGCATAGTAGTGCTTGCGGATGGCCGCTCGGATGGACCTGCGCACCGCGACGAACGGCAACACCTGGGTGACGTCCACCGTCCGGACGATTTCCTCCAGGGCCCGCTGTCGCTGGGGCTCGGCAATGGCCACGTACAGCGTGCCCTGTGCCAGGCGCAGGGGCATGAAGTCGAAGCCCTCCGCGAGCCGCACCGGCACCTTTTCGAGCAACGCGGGCGCCACCGTGGCCTGCGCCAGCTTCTCCGTCGAGACGAAGCGCGTCTGGAGCTCCTGGGCCAGCAGCCGCAGCACCGGCGTCTCGTCCACGCCCAGCCGCACCAGGCACTCCCCGAGCTTCTGGCCTGTCTCCTGCTGATGCGCGAGCGCACGGGACAACAGCTCTGGCGTCAGCACGCCGTCCAGCACCAGCCGCTCTCCGAGTCTCCGCGTCATGAACCGGGATTCAAGTCGCTGTGCCGGCTTCGCGTCCACCGGCATCGTGGGTGACGGCGCCTGATGCGTGCTGCCGGGTTCAGAGCTCGTTGAAGACGAGCAGGCCGCGGGTGGTGTCCACCACGTACACGTGGCCATCTCCAGGGACGCGGATGCCAATGGCGCCCTCGAGCAGGTTGTCGGTCCGGCCGGGGTCTGATTCGCGGAAGGTGTTGAAGTAGGCGACCTCGCGCGGCTGGGTGGGGTTGCCGACATCCAGCACGCGCAATCCCTCATGATAGTAGGCGATGTAGAGCCGCTGACCCTTGAGGATCATGTTGTGGATGGAGGTCTGGGGGCGCAGTTGGTACCTGCCGATGAGCGGGATGGCGGTGGGGTCCGTCACGTCCAGGACGCGCAGGTGGGCGCCTTGGTATTCGCCTCCCTCGAAGGCGATGGTCTTTCTCGCGAAGGTGCCCACCGCGCCCGCGTGGCTGGTCGTGAAGCTGTTGTCGGTGTCGAACGCGTAGTGGCCCAGCTCCCGTGGGTTCGTCGGGTCCTTCACGTCGAAGACGATGTACCCCGCGAAGAAGTGATTGACGTAGAGCCGGTCCTGATAGGCGAAGGAGTCGTGCGCCGAGGGCGTCAAGGACGTCGTACTGGACGCCTGGAAGCGGCTGAGCAGTTGGGGGTTGAGCGGCGTGGAGATGTCGAAGATGAGCGTCTCGCCGTGCGGCGCGGGGCCTGGAGACACGGCATACAGCCGGTTGCCGTCCACGAAGAGGGTGTGGACGTCCAGAGTTGCTCCGCCGGGTGCGTTGCGCACCAGGATGGGGTCCGCGGGGTTGGAGATGTCGAAGACCAGGACGCCCGCGCTCCTGCTGGCGATGTAGAGCGCGTCCTCCTTCGTCCATGCCGCGTTCCAGTACGAGTCGCCCGGCAGGGAGATTTCCTTCTTTCGGATGGGATTGCTCGGGTCGCTGACATCGAAGACCGTGAGCCCGCCGGGCGCATCGGTGCGGTCGTGGTTGATGGCCACGACGTAGGCGTGCTTCCGGTGGACGTAGACATCCACTGGCCGCCCCATGGAGATGGCCTGCTCCGAGATGAGGCGAAGGCCGCCTGACGCCTCGGCTTCATTCCGGCCCCAGGTCATCCGCGCGGCCTCGAAGGTGCCCCAGGAGGAGACCTTGCCATTGGAGCAGCGGACGAAGCAGCCTGTTACCAATCCCGGCTGGGGAGCGTCGCAGCCCGCGAAGGCGAGGTCCCGCTCCACGCCTCGCTGGGTGAACCGTGTCGCGATATGGAATTCGCCATTCAATTGCTGGCGCGTGAGCGCGTGGCCGTCCAGCGTTCCCGTGCTCCCGTCCTGGGGAACCCGAATGCCGGCGAAGTCCGGGAAGCCGGCGGCGTGGCGCATGTCAATCTGGTAGATGCCATGCGCGTCCAGGTTGGCGAGTGACGCGAGGTCGCACTGCGACACGTCGAAGTGGGAGGGATTGTCGCAGTCAATGGCGGTGCCCTGGGGCACGGTGAAGGAGCAGGGCGCGTACTCGCCACGGTCGACCCAGTCCGTTGGCTCGACCAATGGCGTGTACGTCCCGTCCCAGGGTTCTTCGGGAGGCGGCGGTGGTTCCTCCGGCGCCGACGTGTCAGAGCAGCCAATACACAGCCCGATAATGCCGAGGACGAGGGCATGAAGACGCAGTGACGTGAAAGGCATGGCGCGAGCCTCCTGGCGCGGCGTGGTCCGCGAGGAGTGTAGGCGCTCAGGTCAGACACGGCGAGGCATGCGCCGGACGTCATGCCTTGGTGTTCACTAGACAAGGGGTGTTTGGGTTTTGAAGCGTTTTGTTTATTCTGTGCGTTTGTCTTGGACACCCGCGCGTTGCCCCTCATTCGCCCAGGCGAACCGCGATGAGCGCGATGGCCAGGAGGGGCAGGGCGCCCTGGACGATGCTGGCCTTGAGGAAGCGGCGGTTGCTGGGTCCCTTGGCAGCGGCGAAGCTCGCCCGTGCCGCCGCGAGCGAGGTCGAGGATTGGGCTCACTCAGAAGGTGCTTGAGCGCATCTGTGCAAGCACCGCATCCGGCCGCCTGGTTGGCCTGGGCCATGAGGCGGTTGCTCCATCAAGGCGTTCACTCCCTCTGTTGCTCTGCGCCCGTTTGAGGGAGCGGTGCGGTGTTGACGCCGCCATGGGTGGAATCTCTGGGGCGCTGCTTCGTTCAGTTGCGCGATGCACCGGTCCTTGAAATGCAACGATGCACGCGACGCCGCGGCGGAGGCGTCTGGCGCCAGAGAAGGCGTCTGGCCGCCTGGCTACCTCCAGCGGCTGCGCATCGCGCCGCCGTGGGCGCTTCTCCTTCTCACGTTCCTGACGGGGTGCCCGCTCGCGGAGAACTACACCGATGAGGCCGGCCCCCGGTACAGCGGCGACCATCGGGAGCCTGGCACCGTCTCCACCGAGGTGCCCGCTTCCATCACCGTGGTGACGTTCAACCTGGCCTTCTCCGAACAGGTCACCGAGGCCATCACCGCGCTCTCAAGACCTCCGCTCGCGGGGGCGGATGTCATCGCGATGCAGGAGATGGACGCTGCGTCCGTCGACCGAATCGCAAGTGAGCTGGGGTTGGCCTACGTCTACTATCCTGCCTCCGTGCAGGTGGACGACGACGACTTCGGGAACGCGCTGTTGAGCCGGTGGCCCATCGTCGCGGACCGGAAAGTCCACCTTCCTCATGACGACCCGTACCATCAGCGCCGCCGCATCGCGGTCCTCGCGACGTTGGACATCGGTGGGACCCTGGTTCAAACGGCCTCCGTGCACAACGCCACGCCCATCGTCGGGCTCGGCGGGCGACTGGACCAGGCGGAGACCATCATCGACGCGATGGAGGGAACGGGACCGGTGCAGGTCATCGCCGGCGACTTCAATACCTCGGACCCGGGAAGCCTGAGGCAGATGGTGAAGCTGTTTTCCGAGCGGGAGTTCCAATGGGCCTCGAAAGGCGTGGGGGACACGGTGGACTCCGTGATTGGCGGCCTCCCACTCGACTTCGTCTTCGCCCAGGGGCTCGCTCCGCTGGAGCGCGGCGCTGACCGGCGTCCCTCGGGGAGCGACCACCATCCAGTTTGGGTTCGGTTCGCATGGCCCCCATGATGCGGGGATTCGGCACACGGGCACTATGGGTGAGCGGGACACTCGTTCTTGCGCCTGGCTGTCTGAGCGGTGCTCGGAACATCGGCGCCGCGACAACCCCCGTTGGGACGACAGAGGTCGGCGTTTCATTGAACGCGCTGGCCTTCGAGCATGGGCGGGAGCAGGCGTACCTCCCCAGCCCCGAGCTCACCTTCCGCAAGGGCGCTGGAAAGAACTGGGATTGGGGCGGCCGCCTCACGTTACTGGGTCTGGAGCTTGGAACACGGCACCGGCTCATCGAGCAGTCCCGGTGGACGTGGTCCGTCGCTCCGAGCGCGGGAATCTGGTACGTGCCCGTCACCAACAACTACACGGAGCCCGTCAACCTCCGGCTCGGAGCGCAGACCCTGCTCGACTATCGGCTGAGCCGCGCGTGGACTCTGACCGGTGGCGCATCGCTGACAGGCGCCTTCGCGGGACCGCTCACCGCCTTTCAAGGGCGGTTCAATGGATCGAACCTGCTGCTCTCACCGGGGGGCTCCCTGGGGGTCGGGTTTCGCTTGAGTCCCTCCTTCGAAGTGCGAGCAGAGGGGGGCCTCGAGTTTCCCCTGAACATCAGGGGTGGGAGCCGCCCGCCCACCGGCCATGCCGGGCTGACGTTCCGCTGGAGCCGTGCCGACCGTCGATGACGGTGCGCGCACCACCAGGGCCTCTCGGAGAAGCCCTGGCGGCACGAGATTCAACTCACTGCATGTTGGTGACGATCTGCGTCTGACACGTGACCGGGTCGATGAACGACTGGGCCGCGTCGACGGTGCAGACGGCGCCGCCGTAGGTACCGAAGAAGACCTGCGCGTTGCAGGCTCCGGCGACGTCAGTGACCTCCACCCGCCAGACACAGGTCTTCGAGCCGGCCGGATTCGTCGGGTCGACCGTGTAGTAGTACTGCTGGACAACCATCGGGGCGGGGGCGCTGACCTGGAACCCACCATAGGTGCCGGTGGGCACGGGGTGGGTGTTCCAGATGCCATTGAGCGTGCCCGTCAGGATCTGGAGGCCCAGGTGGAGGTCGACGCCAGTCTGGTTGGAGACGAAGAAGTCTTCAATGGCAGGGCCGACGGCCTCCACCGAGGGGCCCTTCCGCACGGGTACCTGCACCGCACCCTCACGGAGGCTGACGTACTCGCCACGCTGGGTGAGGGAGTCGGGAAAGTCGAGCTCGATCTGCCCGGCGAAAGCGATCGACGGGGTGAGAGACAGCAGCGAGCCAGCCAGGAAACGCTTCACGTTCCTCGTCATGGACTACTCCTGTGTTGTTTGTGCGGGGTTGGCCGAAGCCAATTTCTTACTAGCACTGGTCTTGATTTAAATTCAAACATAAACGGACAAATCTGGCAATTCAGTGAATATGGATGATTGCGGCCCGGGCGTGGCGCACGTCATGGGATGTCAGACTAAGGGGTTTCCGCTGGGGCAAGACAGACTTGCGTCGCGGCATGTGCGCCGCATGCCCTGTTAGTTCCATGGGGCATGATGGCTTGTATGTACTGTGATTGGTCGCCTCGAAGGGCAACTTCCCCGTCAGGACGAGTCCCACCGCTGAGCCATGCCGGACACGGCCGGGCTCTCCCGGGCCGTGCCCGCCCTTGTCGCTCAGCGGGATGCTGAAGCGGACGCCCACGGAGGCGTAGATGAAGGTCAGGTACGGAGCGATGTGGAGGCCGGTGGTGGGCAGGTGGTCCTTCGTGCCCGTCTGGTGAAAGACGCCCAACTCTACTCCGCTGAAGAGGAGGGTGCCCTGGATGCCGCCGGAAAGCCTGGCATGGCCGTCGGTCATCCACTGGCCCTGACCGAAGACGCCCAGGGCGCCGATGTCGTCCACGGCGTTGAAGGTGGCCTCCAGGCCCAGACCGAAGTGTGGATTGTCCACGAGGCGTTCGATGCTGACGAGAGGCCCGATGGTGAGCCACTGCTCGTCCTTGGGGATAGAGGGGTCGGCCTGGACTGCCAGGGGGACGAAGACGAGGAGAAGGGCAGGGATGAGACGTGGGAACATGGCGTTGCGGATTGCAACGCGGATACCTTGGGTCGTGCGCTTGGAGGACGCGGCGGCGGCCTGTGCAGCGGGGTACACGGTGCGCAGGGCGTGGCGCATCGGGTTGCCCCGGGGCGCCCGGTTCGCTCTACCAACTCGCGGACGGCCCCACCTTCCAGCACAACGGCGACACCATGATTGCCGGCGTCATCTACAACCAGGAGGCGTTCGACTGGATTCGCGGCAACACCCTGGGAGGAGACCCGCGCTTCGATGAGGGCGACGTCATCACCGGGTCCCTTCCGCCGCAGGGGCAGATGGCGTCGATGTCGGCGTTCCCGGAACGCGCCATCGTGCTCAATCACATGGACTGGCCAGTGCCCGGTGACGCGTGCGGCGCCCTGCCGGTCTGGGACAACCCCACGCCGCCCACGCCGTCGATGTACATGGGCTACGAGAACTTCCAGACGGTCTTTCCTCGAGTGGAGACCCAGGCTTGCTGACCCCGCTGAAACCCAGCGACGCTCTCTTCAAAAGTCTGCTGCTGCTCGACTTCCAGTGGGCGTTGAGCGACCGCGCCCTCGCGCCCACGGTGCCTCCACCTGCCGCTCCGTAGTCTTTCCGTTCCCTGGAGGAAACTCACTTCACGCAGGGTGGACACGCCCAGCCCTGTCTCGATATGGTTTCAATTGCACCTGCGAAACATGTCTCACGACAAGGAGCCCCAAATGGTGCTGTCTCGTTGGGTCGTTGGAATCTCCGCGCTGCTTCTCAGCGCTTGCGGTGGACCGGCCGAATCGGAGGCGGAGGCCGGGCTTCCCGTGGGCGACATGAGCACGGTGGAGCAGCGCGCGGAGGAGCCCGGTGGTGGAGCGAGGTATGGCCAGCACCGGACCTACTACCGCGAGGCGGCCAAGGTGAACTGGGCGGGGGCGTGGCACGCCGACTGCTCGGGGTACATCTCGCAGTCGGGGCAGGTGACTGCGTATTACACGGACGCCTTCTTCATCTGCTCGTAATGGGAGAGTGCGTAGCGAACGAAGTTCTTTGCTTCGTAGAGACGCATGTCCGTGCGCTGGGCGGCTAGTCCCGAGGTGTGGCTGAGCAGGTGTCGTAGCGTCACCTGGCCCTTGAGTCCCTCTTTCCATTCCGGGAACCAGGTCGAGACGGGCGTGTCTACCGAGGGAATCTTTCCTTCGTCGATGAGCATGCCGATGGCCATCGACACCACGCTCTTCGTCGCCGACATGCTCTCGATGAGGTGGCTCTCTCCACCGAAATACCACTCGCCCACGATGTTGCCGCGGTACATGACTACCCGGGCCGAGGTGCCGGCCTCCTCCGCGGCCTTCACCAACGCCGCCCTCCAGCCGAGCCTTGCACGCGTTCATTCGGCACTGATCCACCAGCGCGTCGTAACCTGGGAGCTTGCGCACCGGCTCCAGCGCCTTGGCCTTGCGCATGCCACCCGGGTCGGTCAGTCCGTGTGGCGCACCGCGAGCTCTACCCATGCGTACGAAGCGCTCGTGTCACCCGCGCGTGCCGCAATGAGGGCAGCGGACCACGCGACCTCCGGGAACCGGTGTTCCTGCTCCCAGGTCTGCTTCAACCGTTCGTGCGCCTTCGCGTGTGCCCCCTCGAGCGTCTCCTTCCAGGCCAGGTTGATGGCGTAGGTGACCTCCGGCGGTGGGGCTGGAGCGATTTTTCGCGAGGGTCCGGCCACCAGATGGGTCACTGTGGGCTTCGGTGACTCAGTGATGGGCGGGGCGGAGTTCGACGTAGGGGGGAGGGATGGTCGCACAAGCCAGCAGGGGGCAAAGCGAGTGAGGCTGAATTAGGGACGTCCTGCAGGAGCAGGGGCACCACTCCGTGCACGTTGGCTCCAGCAGTCCGGTGCGCCCTCGCGCGGTCGAGCGCCCATCGCCCCGTTGTTCCACCGCTGCATGGCAAGGAGGGCAACGCATTGAAGGGGCCGCCTCCGCTGAGCGCCCCGCGCCCCATCAGCCGTGTCTACGGGCTGGCCACCACCGGGGCTCCTGCCTTGGACTCCTGGCCGGACAGGAGCATGGCCTCGTGGAGCGCCTCGGCCATGTCGAAGTAGGGAATCTTGGGCTCCAGCCCCAGGCCGCGCGCGTACTGCGACAGCGCGCCCCGGTGGTGTGCCGTGTGGTCGAGCATGAGCTCGAAGACCTGGGCCGCCGTGAACCACGGAGGAAAGAGGGGATTGGGGAGCAGGGGCGCCTGCGTGAGCTCCTCCATCGTCCTGGCGCCGAACATCGCGCTGGCGGAGTCCATCGACCGGTCGAACAACTCCGCCGCCTTCTTGAGCGAGCGGCCCGCCTCCTGCAGTTCGGGAGTGTCGTTCCGCTCCTGGGGGCTGGTGTTGGCGCTCTGCGCCCAGGACATGTCGACGAAGCCCCGCTGGCGCTGCGACATCGTGGACCAACCCTCGAACGTGCCGAACAGACCCGAGAGGAAGTACTCGATGGCCGCCGCCGCGTGCAGCACCTGGCCCGCGGCGGTCATGCTCTCTTGAGTCAGTCGGAAGCTGGCGTCCCCATCCCTGAAACATTCCAAGGTGCGGTGGAAGTACTCCCGGTGCTTGCGGAGCTTCTGGACGAAAGGGTGGGATGTGGCTGGGCTCGCGGGGGTCTGGGAGGCATCCATGAACAGCTCCGTGGTGGCATCGGAAAGCGCCTATCGCTCCTCCGGATGCGCCCCTGAATCATGACGTGCCTCTCTGACGGGAAAATGGCGTCTTCCTGGGACTGTGCACCTGGGTGATCAACTTCCTGAACATGACGGGCGCGTGGTGTAGCCCCCTGAAGAGTCGGACAGGCTCGTTCCGGCCGGAGTCACCGGGGAGCGCGGGCCGTACTCCCGGCCGGCGGTGGGCAGTCGGGCGGCAGCACCTTGAGGACGCCGATGCTCTCGTCGCGGACGCACCGCCACCCGCTTCTAGCGCAGCGCCGCGAGGGCCGCGCCGACCTTCGCCACCGTCACCGACACGGGCGTCGTCACCTCCGGAGCGAAGATGGCCACGCGGAGCTCCTCGAAGGTCCACCGCAGATCCTGCGCCGCCTCCTGGTCACGCACGGTGGCGCGCCTGGAGAGGAAGGTCTCCCACAGGGGGGTGAAGGGCGCGGCCTTCCCTGCGTCCTTGCCGGGGTTCGCCACCGCACGCGACAGCCGTGCCTGGGCCGCGCAGAGGTAGCGCGGGTAGTTCAGCAGGCGTACGAAGGGAATCCACTCGATGAGGTTCGCAGGGAACATGTGCCCGAGCTGCGAGCGGATGTCCCGCACGGCCGCTGCGCCGCTCGGCCCCTTTGATGCCGACTTGAGTGCAGCGAGCGTCGCGGCGAGCTCCGAGGAGGTGACAACGACGGCGTTCGCCCAGTCCCGGGCCGCATGCTCGATGCGCGGTGAGCCCTCACGGACCAGCGCCTCGAAGGCCGCCTTCGTGCGGGGCAGCGGCGCACCCGGTGCGAGCTTGAACGCATCGTCGACGCTGCGTGCCAGGACGAGCGCTCGGAAGGCGTCGGCCTGGCCCCGCGCGGGCGGCGCGCCGTCCAGGGACGGGAAGGGCAGCGGCATGCGCGCGGCGCTGACGGCCACGTGTCCGCGCGCGGCGAGCATCAGGAGCCGGCGGACCCCCGTGCGCGTGGCCGCCTCGGCGGCGGAGGATGTCTCGAGCAGCACCAGGTCCACGGCAGCGCCCCGGTCGACGAGCGCGGGGTAGCTGCGGACCTCAATCCCGCCGACCCGCCGGGTGAGCACGGGGGGCAGCTCGCCGAAGGTCCAGGCCGTCAGCCCCTTGCGCTCCCAGTCCGAAGGCGGTGCCGCGCTGCGCAGCGCCGCCCGTGCATGTCCCCCGTGCTGTTTGAGCAGCGCGTCGGCGTCGCGGCTCCGCGCGAGCTCCTTTCCCCGCTCATCGAGCACCCGGAGCGTGATGCGCAGGTACGGCGCCACGGCATCCGCCCGGAGGGACTCCTCCGTCACGTCGACGCCGCACAGGCGGGACACCGCACGCGCGAGCGCTGGAATCATCGGCCCGCGGAAGGGCACAAGTTCCTTCTCGAGACGGTCGACCAGGGCCGGCAACGGCCCCAGCTGCTTGCGCTGGGCGCGGGGGACCTGCTCGAGCAGGGCGGTGAATTTTTCCCGCTGCCACCCGGGGATGGTCCAGTCGAGCTCACCCGGGACCAGCTGGGCGAGCAGCAGCAGTGGCACGCTCAGGGTGATGCCGTCGTCCTCGGCCGCGGGATCGAAGGTGTACGTCACCGGCACGGACGCGCCGTGCAGGGTGATGGCGTCCGGGTAGTACGCCGGGGACAGGTCCGGGTCGTGCGAGAGGGCGTCCTCCATCGAGAGCACGAGCACGTCGGGGTCGGCCGCCTCGGCCTTTCGGCGCCAGACCTCGAAGCCCGCTCCGTCCGTCACGTCCGCCGGGAGGCGCTGGTCGAAGAACGTCAGCAGCGCCTCGCTGTCGAGCAGCTCGCTGCGCCGGGCCTTGTCCCGCAGGCGCGCCACGCGTTCGAGCACCTGACGGTTCTTCTCCTGGAACGCCCCCCGGGTGCGGTACTCGCCGCGCACCAGGGCGTGCTCGATGAACATCAGCCGTGCCCGGGCGGGGTCCATGCTGGCCAGGGCCACGGGGCGCTCCTTGAAGACTGGAAGCCCGAAGAGGGTCGCGTTCTCCTTCACGACGGCGCGCGCGGACTTCTCCGACCAGTGCGGTTCGGAGTAGCTGCGCTTGAGCAGGTGGGGGGCCGCCGCCGCGAGCCACTCCGGGTCGAGCTTCGCCACGGTGCGCGCGAACAGCTGGGATGTCTCCACGAGCTCGAACGCCAGCACCCAGGCAGGGGGCTTTTTCGCGAGCGCCGACGAGGGGTGAACCATGAAGCGCGTCTGCTTCGCGCCCGTAAAGTGGCGCTGCTCCGGATGCCACTGGCCGATGCGGGACAGGAGCCCGGTGAGGAGCGCCTGGTGCAGGAGGTCCCCTCGCGCCGGGGCGCCCCGGCCCTTGCGCGGCAGGCGTAGCTCGCGGACGGTCTCCTCGAGCTGGCGCTGGACGTCCCGCCACTCGCGCACCCGCAGGAAGGACAGGAAGTTGTCCCGGCACACGCGCCGCAGATGGGACGTCCCCCGGCCCTCGGCCTCGCGCACGAACGCCCACAGCTTGAGGAGCCCCATGAAGTCCGAGTGCTCGTCACGGAAGCGCCGGTGCAACTCGTCCGCCTTCTGCGCGGACTCGCGTGGCCGCTCGCGCGGGTCCTGCAGGTTGAGCGCCGCGGCGACGATGAGCACCTCGTCCAGGCACCCGTACTCGGCGCCGGCGAGAATCATCCGCGCGATGCGCGGGTCCACCGGGAAGCGCGCGAGCTGGTGCCCGAGCGGCGTCAAGGTGCGCTCCTTGCCCTCGATGGCCCCGAGCTCCTCGAGCACCCGCCAGCCCTCGGCGATGGCCCTCGGCTGGGGCGGGTCGAGGAAGGGGAAGTCCTCGACGTCACCGAGGCCGAGGGACTTCATCCGCAGGATGACCCCCGCGAGCCCGGTGCGCTTGATCTCCGGATCGGTGAAGGCGGGCCGCGTGGTGAAGCTCGCCTCGTCGTAGAGGCGCACGCAGATCCCCTCGCGCACGCGGCCGCAGCGCCCCTTGCGCTGGTCGGCGCTGGCCTGGGAGACCGGCTCGATGTGCAGGCGCGTGGTGCCCGAGCGCGGCTCGTAGCGCGACAGGCGCGCCACACCCGTGTCCACGACGTACACGATTCCCGGGATGGTGACCGACGTCTCCGCGACGTTGGTGGCGAGGATGACCCGGCGCTCGGGGATGGTGGCGAAGACGCGCGACTGCTCGGCGGCCGACAGGCGCGCATACAGGGGCTGCACCACCGTGCCGCGGAGCTCGCGCGCGTTCAGGGCGTTCTCGGCCTCGCGGATCTCCCGCTCCCCGGGGAGGAACACGAGGACGTCCCCGTCCGGGTCGAGCGAGAGCACGTTCGCCACCGCATCGGCGACGGAGTCTGCGAGCTCGGTGTCCTCGGGAGGCGGCTCGTAGAGCACGTCCACCGGAAAGGTACGGCCCTCCACCTGGATGACCGGCGCCCCCCCGAAGAACTGCGAGAAGCGCTCGGTCTCGATGGTGGCCGAGCTCACCACCACCTTGAGGTCGGGGCGCCTGGGGAGGATGCGCTTGAGCCACCCGAGCAGGAAGTCGATGGTGAGGCTGCGCTCGTGGGCCTCGTCGAGCACGATGGTATCGTAGCGGCGCAGGAGCGGGTCGCTGTGAATCTGCGCGAGCAGGACCCCGTCGGTCATGAACTTCACGGCCGTCTGCCGGGACGAGCGGTCCTCGAAGCGAATCTGGTAGCCGACGTCCGTGCCCAGCTCCGTGCCGAGCTCGCGTGCCACGCGCGCCGCCACGCTCGTCGCGGCGATGCGCCGGGGCTGGGTGACGCCAATCTGGCGCGGGCGGCCGCGCCCCATGGCGAGCAGGACTTTGGGCAGCTGCGTCGTCTTCCCCGAGCCGGTGGCCCCCGCGACAATGACCACCTGATGGGCGGTGATGGCCGCGGTGATGTCCTCCACCCGGCTCGAGATGGGGAGCTCGGGGGGGAAGTGCAGGGTGGGCAAGCCGCCGGGGGTGGGGACGGGTGAGTCGCCGGACATGGCAGCATGGCCTATCACTGAAGCACACGCTCCGCCCCTGCCGAATCGTGTGGGCGCCTGCGCGCCCGGCGTTCCTGGAGGGATTCTCCCTGCACGCCGATACGCACCTGCTCTTCACCGGGCTGGAGCTGCTCCGTCGGCTGGCCAGCCTGGTTCCTCTACCGAGGACGAACCTCACCCGCTTCCATGGCGTGCTTGCCCCGGGGGCGAGAGTCCGGCCATTTCTGGTCTCCGCAGCGGCGGCGCTGGGCGAGGAGGAGGCACCCGGTTCAGATGCGGCAGCTGGGGCCATGTGCCGGAAGCATCAGTGCGCCCGGAGGCTGGATGGGGCAGGGTTGCTGCACAAGACGTTCGCAGAGGACGCCTTCTGCGGCCCGAGGTGAGAAGGAATGCGGCGGGTGCTGGGGTACCTCACCCAGGGCAGCGTCATCCGGCGCAGTCTTCGCCACCTGCGGCTGCCCTTTTCAGCATGAAGGTGTGGATGCGGTGCGCGGCCACCGACCGCGCGGTCGTCCAGTTCCGGGGGATGGCCCCTCAGGCGCCCCGCGGGTAGCCGTGTCCGCGGGGCTCTCCAAGGTGCTCACTGACGTTCCGGTGAGGAGCGGTTGCCTGGAGGCCCTGGCCGGCGTGTCCTCGCTCTCTGGTGCCTACGCGCGCCTAGTCCTCTGACCGGGAGGAGATTAACGAGCGGTCCGTACGTGTTCTCCAGTCATGAGGACGCACGCTCGAAATCGAGGGCTGAAGCTGAAGCAGGCGGACAGGGCAGCGCTGGAGGCGCTGACACACCGGGGGCGCGAGTCGGTGCGAGTATTGAGCCGAGCGCGAGTGCTGCAGTTGCTGTCCGAGGGCTGGACGGTAGTGGGAGCAGCCGAGGCGGTAGGCGTCACGCAAACCACGGCGCGCACCGTCCGTCGCCGCTACCAGCAGGAAGGCTTGGTGGGAGCGCTGCATGAGAGGCCACGGCCCGGAGCGGCGCGGCTTCTGACGGAGAGGCAGGCCAGCGAGGTAGTCGCCATGGTGTGTGCGCCGCCGCCGGAGGGCCGCGGCCGCTGGACGGTGCGCCTCATTGCCCAGGAGGCGGTGCGCAGGGGCTTCGTTGCGAAGGTTGGGCGGGAGACCGTGCGCGAACTGCTCCTGCGTCATGACTTGAAGCCTTGGCGGGAAAAAAATGTGGTGCGTGCCCAAACTGGACACCCAGTACATCGAGCACAGGGAGGACGTTCTGGAGTTGTACGCGCGGCCACTGTGCCCGGCTGAGCCCGTCGTCTGCTTCGATGAGAGGCCCGTGCAACTACTGGAGTGGGTACGTCCTGCTTCGCCGGCCTGCCCTGGACGAGAGGCACGCCAGGAATACGCCTACTTCCGCTGTGGCACCGCCAATCTCTTCTGCGCTGTGGCGCCCAAAGCGGGCTGGCACTTCGTGAAGGCCACGCCCAACAGAAAGAGCGAGGCATTCGCCGAAGCGCGGCGAGACATTGCCAGTCACTACCCGGACGCAGAAACCATTCACCTGGTGCTCGACAACCTCAGCACCCACTCCTGCCGCGCCCTGGAGGTACGATACGGGAGGCGGGCAGGCCGTCGACTCTGGCGCCGTTTCACGGTGCATTTCACGCCTGTGCACGGCAGTTGGCTCAATCAGGTGGAGGTAGCGATTTCGCTACTCTCTCGTCATTGCCTGGGCAAGCGACGCATCCCAACCCTCGACAAGCTCGACCAAGAAACAGACGCATGGGAGCGATGGGCCAACCTCCAGCGGCTGCGAATCCGCTGGAGGTCACTGTCCCAAAGGCCCGAGAGAGGTTCGGCTACGACCCACCAAACTTCTCCCGGTCAGAGGACTAGCCTCTGACCGCCCCTAGAACGTACTTGCAAGCATCTCCGACGGTATTGATGAGCTCTGTATGTTCATCGGGAATTGAAATGTCAAATTCCCTCTCCAGAGCCATGAAGAACTCAGCTAGGTCAAGCCAGTCCATTCCCAGGTCGTCGACGAGCGAGGCTCCGTCGGTAACTTGGGAACTCTCGGCTCCGGATTGCTCCAGTACGATTCTTTTTACACTCGAGCAGATAGTTAAAGTACTGGCGGCATCCTGCGCGGGCGATAGTTGAATAGTGGTGGATTGGCTATGTGAGGCCAGTCCCTCGGTTGAGACCAGCAGTGCGGCGAGAAGGCCAAGCGTTGCGTAACGAATAGCGGGGTGGCGCATGTGACTCCTAGGCTTTGGGAGGCTGTCATCTTTGTGTGGTCCGAATTTGTGGTCAAGGATTTATGGTGGTGCTGGTTGTGTTTGGTGTTTGTGCTAATTTTCGCTGGTTGTGCTGCTCGCGCTTCCCGCGTCCGGCTCGGAGGTTATCAGCGTCGAGCGCGCTCAGCTCTTCCCGGATGGAGGTACGGCAGCCGTCGAGGTTGAGGGCGGCTGCTGGCTGTCGGAGAGCCGATGCATTCGAACCGCGTCGGAGATTGCGCGGCTGCGCGCCGAGAACGAATCGTTACGCCAGCAGGCGGGGGACGTGTCCTTCACGGTCGCCGTCGTGGCCCTGCTTGCCGGGCTTGGGGCCGGGTTCGCCGTTGCGAGGCTCGCGAACTGATAGTGGGCGGCTGTGGAATCGGCGCGGTCGGTCTGGGACCTCGCGACGCCGTGAACTGCGTACTCACCGCAGCCGCCCGGCCGCCTTCATACAGAAGCGACGGTGAATGGTAAAGTGGGTCCGCCGAAGTGCCTCGGGACCCGTGGGGAGGGTGCGGCTTGGCGGTCGCCGGTTGCGCCCTTCGGCGGTGCCCATCGGCGCGCTGCTCGCCGTGATTTCATGCTGCCCAGTCCTGGACGACGTAGATGCCGGTGATGCAGTAGACCTTCAAGGTTTCCATGGTCTCGTAGGACCATAGAGATTGTCAGACTTGGCTGGTATGTGGCCTTTCGCTTGCCGATGTGCTGGCGGGCTGACCCGGGGGCTACATGCGAGCTTTAGGAATTGCTGCACTGTTGCTGCTTGCGAGCGGGTGCGCGTCGACTCGTGTCGTGCATCTGCACACTGGGGGCGGAGATCCAATCACCTTCACTCCAGTTGAGTCCGACCCTGTCGAGATAGGCAAAGACGAGTTCAAGCGTGCTGTCGCGCAGCTCGTGCTCGACATGAGGCTCGACGTCGCCTTCAGGGAGGTTGAAGAGGACGGTCGCCGCTCGTTACTCGCATCATCTGAGGGGCTCGTTGACGGCGCACAAGGCAGGTCTGTCCCCTCGGCATACGAGCGCATTTGCCAGCGGCAAGACGAGCCCCATAGCTGCCTGCGCATGGTATCCGTCCGGCCAAGGACGTGCTGAGAGGCGTTGAGTGAGGAGTCGGCGCCGAGGACCCTGGTGGGAATGTCAAAGCCGGTGGAGAAGCAGGAGTGGTTCCGGGTCGCCGAAGCCTTCGAGGCGAGCGGACTGACGCAAAAAGCGTTCTCCTCGCAGCGAGGCGTGCGGCTCAGCACGTTGCAGTCGTGGGTGTACCGGCGCCGACGCCAGCACGGCAGTCAGGCAGAGGTAGTGCGCCTGCTGCCGGTGGAGGTCGCGACGAGGCCCACGGCGACGGAGTCGATGCTGGAGGTGGTAACGGCGAGCGGAGCGCGGGTGCGCTTCGAGGAGGGCACCGACGTCGACTACGTGGCCCGGCTCGTCGCCGCGCTGGGGCGGTGAGGCAGTGTTTGCCCTTCCAGCCTCGGTGCGCGTGGTGCTGGCGACAGAGCCGGTGGACATGCGTAAGTCGATTGACGGCCTGATGGCACTGGTGCGCAGCGCATGGGGCGAGGACGTCTACTCGGGGCACCTCTTCGCCTTCGTCTCGCGCATGGGCGACAGAGTCAAGGTGCTGACGTGGAGTCGAGGCGGCTTCGTGCTGCTGTACAAGCGGCTGGAGACGGGCCGCTTCCGCCTACCACCGGTGGACGCGGGCGCGCAGGTGGTGCACCTGGACGCCACGCAGTTGGCGATGCTGCTGGACGGCATTGACGTGGCGCAGGTGAGGCGCCAGCCTGCCTGGACGCCTCCCGGGCGCACGGGCACCTGACGCGCCGGGCCCGGGACGCAGCGTGGCGGAGGCATGTTGAAGCTGGGTGCCTCGAGAGCTCCCTCAAGACCACTTCTGCCCCTGGCGCGAGGAGGCGGAGGAACTCAAGGCCGAGGTGAGCCGTATCGGCGGGGAGGTGGACGCACTCAAGGGGCAGTTGGCGGCCCTGCAGCGTCACGTCTTCGGCCGCAGGGCGGAGAAGTTGCCGACAGTGGCTGCCGAGCTGCGAGGGGACGCGGACTCGACGGCGGCCCGGGCCGAGGCCGCGAAGCAGAAGCGCCGGGAGAGCCTCAATGGTCACGTGAAAACCGGCCAAAGAGGGTCCCTTCAAAACCGGCCAAAGGGAGAGGACCGAGACAGGAGGACTCCTACCCCGCGGACTCGGAGGTCCGCAACTCCATGGCCCCCTTGGTGCGCCAGCTGCGGGGACCGAATTGGACGACGTGGGCATGGTGCAGCAGACGGTCGAGCATGGCGGCCACGGCGGCGTTGTCCCCCAAGAGCTTCCCCCAGTCCTCCACTGGCCGGTTGGAGGTGATGAGGGTGGAAGCCTTCTCGTAGCGGCGCATGATGAGCTCGAGCAGGTCCTCGGCGGCGGTGGCCGGCAGCTTGCGCATGCCGAGGTCATCGATGATGAGCAGAGGCGCGCCGGTGAGCGCATCGAGCTTCTGGCGTCGGGTGCCTTCGAGGCTTGCTTCGGCGAGCTCCTCGAGCAGGTGGTGCGCCTCGCGGTAGAGGACGCGATGGCCCTGGGACTGGATGACGGCGCGGCCGAGGGCCTGGGCGATGTGACTCTTGCCGGTGCCTGGAGGGCCAAGGAAGAGCGCGTCCTCGCGCCGCTCCACGAAGCCGCCGGTGGCCAGCTCGAAGACGAGGCGGCGATTCATCTTCTTGTTGAAGTCGAAGTCGAAGCCGTCGAGCGTCTTGCCCGCGTCGCGGAAGGCGCCCTGCTTGAGGCGGCGTTGGATGAAGCTGTCGCTTCTGCGAGTCAACTCGTCGTTGACGAGGGCGGAGAGGAAGTCGAGTGGAGCGAGCTTCTCGGCTTGCGCCTGGAGGATGCGGGCCTCGACGGCCTGGGCCATGCCGGACAGGCGCAAGGTGGTGAGGGCGCGGGTGATTTCGACGAGATTCATGTCTCGGTGTCTCCTGGGTGAGGGGTGGGTTGAGTCAGACGGACGATGACGTCGCGGTAGTGGGTGAGCTCGCGGATGAGCGGGTCGACCTGGCGCAGGGTGACGGGAGTGGGCGTGCGTCTTTCGAGGTAGCGGCGCACGAAGCGGTAGGTGGGGACGCCCACCTCGAGAGCCACCTCGCAGGCGTCGTCCAGGGCAGCGGCGCCGTGCTTCTTCACCAGGGACAGCACGCCCAGGATGCGGCGGGTGCCCACCTCTCCTTCTCGGCGGTGCACCTCGGCGCAAAGGGCGGCGACGCCGCGTCCGGCCCTGGCGGCGCGCTCGAGAAGTTGCACGGTGGTGCGCGGCGCGTGGGAAGGCCTGTCCTCCTCGCGTGTGCGGTGGTGGCCGCGAGGGGCCCGGGTGTGCTCCCGGAGCAGTTGCCCCGTAGCGGGCAGCAGCAGGCGGACGTGGAGGCTGTCCCACTGCACGTGCAGCTTGCGGCCGATGTGTCCCGGGGGCACCGAGTAGTACGCGCCGTCCACCTCGACGTGCCCGTCCAGGTGCACCACTCGCTCACCGTAGGCGTAGTAGCGGAAGGGCTCCACGGGCAGGGCCAGCAGCCATGGGCGCTCCTCGCCGAACATGGCGGCCACCTGGCGCTTGGTGGTGCCGTGGATTCGGGTGTCCGCCCACTTCGCCTCCCACGCGTCGAGGTAGACCTGGGCGGCCTCCAGCGACTCGAAGCGCAGGCCCTTCAGCGGCGTGCGCTGCGCGTGGCCCACCGCAGACTCCACCTTCCCCTTCCTGTCCGGGTGGCGGACTCGGGCCGGCAGGGCCGTGGCCCCGTAGTGGGCCAGCACGTCCCGGAAGAGCGGATTGAGGGCCGGCTCGTAGACGTCGGGCGAAAGCACCCCCTCACGCAGGTTGTCCAGCACCACCGTGCGCGTCACGCCTCCCAGCCGCCGGAAGGCCTCCTCGTGCAACTGCGCCCACGCGCGGCTGGAGGACTTCCAGCACAACAGCCGCACTGACTTGCGGCTGTAGCCCAGCGTCATGACGAACATGCGCGTGCGCCGGTATTTCCCCGTCTCCGGGTGGCGCACCATGGGCCCCTCCCCATAGTCCACCTGCGCTTCCTCGCCCGGCGTTGTGTGGATGACGGCCTTGGCCTCCGGGCCCTGGCTGTCGCGCAACGCCCGGACGAAGCGGCGCACGCTAATGTAGCTGCCCGTGTAGCCCTGCGTGTCGACGAGCTCCTCGTAGATGGCGCGCCCGTTGCGGCCCACCTCCAGCCGCTGCCGCACCAGCTCGACGTAGGGCGCGACGATGCTCGCCGATACGTGCCGGACTCCGGCTCGGCTGCGCGGCATGGAGTCGGTGGTCCCCTCATTGGCCGGTTTTGCTCCGGCGGCCTCGGCCTCCGGCTCACTCGCCTCGGTGGTCCCCTCATTGGCCGGTTTTGACTTGCCCCACCGGCGCGGTGGACGGATGCCCACGCCCGCGGCCTTCAGGTAGCCGCTGGCCGTCTCACGGCGCACCCCCGTCGCATCCTCGATACGTCTCAGACTCCAACCCAACCGCCCCAGGGCGATGACCTGCTGCTTCTTCTCGTCGCTCAAGACGTTGCCCATCCCCCGGGCGGACTCCACGTCCTACCCGGGCGTCAACGTCTCGGCCCTCCCCATTGGCCGGTTTTCAGGGGACCTTCATTGGCTGGTTTTGGGTGACCACTGAGGAGAGAGCCTCCCGGAAGGCGGAGGAGGCACCCGCACGGGAGATTCGCCACGCGGTGCCAACCGAGGCGCGCCACTGCCCTGCGTGTGGCGGCGAGGACATGAAGCCACTGGGCAAGGGCCGCGCTTCGGTGCTGTACGAGTACGTGCCGGCGCGCTTCGAGAAGCAAGTGCACGTGCAGGAAGTGCTGGCGTGCGCGTGCGGCCGGGGCGTCGTCACCGCCCCGCCTCCGGCCAGAGTAGTGGACAGGGGCGAGTACGGCCCGGGCTTCATCGCGCATGTGGTGACGTCGAAGTGTGCCGACGCCATGCCGCTGCACCGGCTGGCCCAACGTGTTGAGCGCAGTGGCGTCCCCATGAGTCGCAGCACGCTGACGGACCTCTTCCACCAAGCCGCCTCGGTGCTGCTGCCGCTGTCGCAGCACCTGCTGCAATGCATTGCAGCCGCGGACGTGGTGTGGGCGGACGAGACGCCTCTGCGCGTGCTGGACGTGAAGAAGACGCGGCTGGGTTACCTCTGGACTTTCCTCACCCAGAACGAAGCCGGTGAGTGGCTCATTGGTTACCGCTTCAGCATGGGCCGGGCGAGCAGGACGCCCAAGGAAGTCCTGGGAGGTACCTCGGGTGCGCTCGTGGTGGACGCATACACCGGCTACAACGCGGTGACGCTGCCCCAGGGCCGGGTGCGCGTCGGCTGCTGGGCGCATTGCCGCCGCCGATTCTTCGACGCGCTGGCCACCGCGCCCGAAGCGCGCCATGCCATGGACCTCATCCTCGAACTCTACCGAGTGGAGGCCCAGGCGAGAGGCGCGGACGTGGTGCGCACCGCCGCCCACCGCGCTCTGCGCCAATTGCACAGCGCCCCCGTCCTCGCGCGACTGCACGTCTGGCTTGAAGAACAGACGCCGCGGCACCCACCCAAGAGTCCGCTGGGCCAGGCCATTTCCTATGCCCTCAAGCAGTGGGCGGCCCTCACGCGCTTCGTCGAGAATGAGCGCCTACCCCTGGACAACAACCGCGCGGAGGCGGCGCTGAGAAAGGCCGCCCTGGGGAGGAAGAATTTTCTCTTCGTCGGCCACGAGGCCGCGGGGGAGAACCTGGCCGGTCTCTACGCGCTGGTGGCCACCTGTGAGGCCAACCAAGTCAATCCCGAGGCATACCTCGCGGACGTCCTGCTGCGCGTTCAGACGCACCCCAACTCCCGCATCGACGAACTGCTGCCCCACGAGTGGAAGCGACGGCGTATCGCCGACCCGCCCAACTCACCTCTCCAGCTCTGCATCTGAACAACTCGCTCGTCGCGGCGCCCGCCGAACACGCTCCTCGTCCGCCTGCAACCTCTCGCGCCACATCACTGGCCGGACGGTTACTGCGCATGCTTGCCGGTGGGTTTTCGCTGGGGCCTTCCGAGCGGCGAATGCTCGCGCTCTACTTCGCGCTCGACACGGTGTGGGCGGGCGTCGAGGACGCGATTCGCGACATGGTGAACCCTGCCGTGCTGCGAGCGATGGTGACAAGCATGATTGGGGTGGCGCTCGTGATGCTGGTCGCGCCTGAGCCGATTACGAAGGTCATCGCGATTGCCCTGACGGCCTCGCTGATTGCCTACCTTGGGACGGGGCCGGTGTGGAATCTCGGGCAAGGGTTTCTGCGCTTGCTCGACGAGTCCCGGGATGCGGCGGGCTTCGCGGACCTGGAGCGGGCCGGGCATCGCTTCGGAAAGGTGCTGGGGGACAACGGGGCCCGCGTCCTGGTGATCGTCGCGCTGTCAGCGCTGGGGGGGAAGAGCGCGATGGCGTCACAGGGACCGAAGATGCCGGGCTTCGCTCAGGCGGCTTCCCGGGCGCAGCTTGAAGGGGCTTCCAGCTATCGGGCGCCCTGGCCGGGGAGGTTCAGGCGATCTCGATTTCGTCGGCTGGGGTGCTGAACGTGACGCTCGCACCGACAGCGGTTGCCGCGGTTGCGATGGGCGCAGGCGAAGGCACTGCCCCTGCCGTGGGAGTCGGAGGGCGGATTCAGGGCGACCCTGATGGCGAAATTCACCATATTTGCACTGACAAGAATGATAAATCCGACAGGACAGGTGGCCCGTGGACTCCTGTCTTTAGGGACTTCTTTAAGCAGGCAGGGTTGAGTTTGGATGACGCCGCAAACCTGGTTCGCATCAGAGGCCACAAGGGCTCTCACACGCGCGAGTACCATCAGGAAGTGCTGAACCGAATCAGCATTGCGATGAAGGGATGCAGAGACACCGCGCAGTGCCGGAGTAGGTTGGTCAACGAGTTGAGCAAAATTGCTCGCGACCTTACGACGGCGGGAACTAAGATGCGGAAGCTCATTCTGAAAGACCCGGGAGTATGATTCATGGAACGACGATTCTTCGGCCTCGACTTCGATGTGTATGTGCCGGGTCGTTGGTATCTCGCTGAACCCACCAGTCCAGCGGGGCAGACAGTTCCAAATATCTGGGCGTTCGTCGAAGGAAGGCCAGTGGCTCCCCCTGAGTTGCTGCGAGTCCCATTGTCCCGACCGGGGAGGCCGCTCGACTTCGACAAGACGACCGTTGGAGGAACGCCGATTGTTGGCGCGCGTGTGGCCTACGTGTTCCGTGAGATGGCGCCCGATGACGTTCAGCTATTCCCCGTCGTGGTTGAGGGGCAACGCGAGCCGTACTACCTACTGAACGTCGCTCGCACCGTTCGCTGTATTGACGACGCGGCGTGTGAAGAGGTTCAGCGCTTTACGGAAGAGGACGGAGACCCGGAGCGACTTGGCGAATACCGTTCCGTTTCGGGGCTGCGGATTGATAAGTCGAAGGTCCGTGACGCCCGCGTCTTTCGGCTCTGGGGCTATCACATCCCCATCATTGTCGACGAAGAGGTCAAGGCTGCGCTCGAAGCGAATGGCATCGCCGGGGGCAAGTTCGAAGAGGTCTGAACCACCCATCGCAGTCCCCATGTCGCCTCGGCGCTACCGTGAGCGGTGCTGGGGTGAGCTGCTCTTGAAGGGGGCTCTGGCAGAGGATGGCTGCCCGTGGCAGGCAGAGGCTTTGCTAGATGAACCCACTGCGCGCGGCTTCCTGGTGGTCTGAGGCGGTTGAATTGCCAAGCCGGGCGCAAGTAGCCTCCCGGGCATGCGCGCTCTCCGATTGCTGCCCGTTGCTGGTGTGGTCCTGATTCTGGCCTGCAGCGAACCGGCGGGGAAGGCACTGGCGAAGCAGCCCACGGCTGCGGAGGTGCTGGGCGTCAAACCCGACTTCACTCCCCGCTACGAGATCATCAACATGGATCGCCTTGACATTGCAGGGGTCCCCCGCCTGCTCGTGAGGGTGCGCGTGCCCCGTGGGCTTTCTCGGGAGGACCTGGAATCAAACGTCCGACATGCGCTGCTCAAGTCTTACGACAGCGTGCCCGTGAGGCTCGGGGCAGTCAGCGTGGCTGCGTATGGCTCGGAGCGGATGAACATGGGGGCCGACGCCGCAATCGGTGAGTTTGCCCCTGGTGGGCAGTGGAGCGCAGCCGATCCGGGCGTGCCACTTTCCGAGTGGCAGGCGAAGATCAGCCTGGATGATTCCTATTTCAATCAGAGGTCGTATTTCGCAAAGGGGACGCGCGCCACCCTCGTCTTTTCATCCGAGTTCTCGGACACCATCAGTCTGTCGCGCAAGGCAGATCGGTGGCTCGCTGAGGACCTCTTGGCGGAGCTGAAGCCCGGCGTCTCGGTGGTCGTGGTCGGGTATGAGGACTTCGGCAAGGCCGGCGTGCGCTACGAGGTGGAGACGGCCAACAAGCCGAAGCGGAAGGGGTGGGTCCACAGCTTCGCGTTGAAGGCCGAATAAGCCCATCCTTTGAGAGAAGTGGATGACCCGCTACTTTGAGGCACCGAGTCCCAAGGCGGGACCAACAAGCCAAGAGTGAGGCAAGGGGGACCGCTCACCGCACGGGGCGTGCTGGCCTGTAGGAAATAGGCCCACTGCGCGAGTATCTGCGATGGTAGCTTCCTGCTCTGGGAGGTCATGCGCCTTTGATCCAACCGGTCAGATTGGCCCTTACGCTCGTTCTCGCGTGGGAGGCTGCGACGCCAGCCATGGCGGCACAAGAGGAACGCGCGAAGCGGGACCGAGCGGTGTCCGTTGCAAACAGCCCCGCAGATGCTCTTCCTGTCGTCCGCGTTGCGCATGACACGCCGACGCTCTTCCTGTTTCCGGCTCCCATCAACCGGAAGACCCTGACCTTCGACGAGTCGCGGATTCGCGTCCTCGATGCCGGTGAGCGGTCGGTCATTGTTCAGCCCGTGGCGGACCTCCCTGAAGGCGAGCGCTACGAAGTCGGGGTCTTCTTCGCGGATGGCCGGGCTCCTGCGCGAGCTGCCTTCTCACTGATCACGGACCAGACCGAAGTGGACACGCGGATCGACGTGCAACGTCCCGAGTTGACGGACATTGCGTGCCCGGTAGACGTGCCGCGAACACCTCGACCCGAAGACTTCGTGCTGCTGGGGTTTGTCGACAAGGAAGGCGTAACGGCGACACTGATTAAGCCGTATGACGACGCGTCCCAAGGATTCTCCATAGTTTCAGCTATCGCTTATCGTGGGCAGGGATGGGTGTTGGTCGATGCGACAATACGAAATCATCCTGGGCGGTCAATTTGGGAGCCGCGAGAGGCCGTGTTGACGGGACGTGCTGGCTTGCCGCTGCGCGCTCGGATTGTGACAGTGGAAGCGGGGGAGATCGTTCCAGGTGGAAGTGGGCGCATTCTCGCGGTTGCTGAAGTAAATCAGTTGAGCGCGAGCCCGGTCTTCACGTTGGAGATGGTAGGGGATGGACGCATGCTCACGATTCCCAATGTGAGGCTGCCGAAGGTCGCCTCTGGGGGAACTCCATGAACGTGATTTCGATGTTCCCGGCATCTGGCATGACCATCGATGGTTGGAGTGTTGTCAGGGAGCTTGGAAACGGAGGGTTTGCAGTCGTCTACCTCGTCGAGAAGCACGGTCGTAAATGCGCGCTCAAGTTGGCGCGTCATCGTGATTCGAGCGGGGACGACAAGCAAACACATGCGAGGACGCTTCGGGAGCTTTCGGCGCTCCTTCTCCTAGACCATCCGAATATCGTCAATCATCGAGGGTATGGGTACTCCGAGCCGGGGAATGTCTATCTTGCGCTTGAGTACATCGATGGGTGGACCCTTGCCGAATGGGCGGAGCGTAAACACCCCACGGTTCAAGAGGTCTTGCAGGTCTTCGATAAGATTTCCGCCGCGCTTTCCTACATGCACGGCCGTGGCGTTCTGCATCGGGATTTGAAGCTGTCCAACGTTTTGATCCGGAAGAGCGATGGCGAGCCGGTCATTATCGACTTTAGCTGTGCAAGCTACTCGTTGGCTGAAGAGCTGACGGATTGGGGCTTGCCTCCGGGGACGGATCGCTTTCGCGCGCCGGAGCAGTTCGCATGGCTTCGGGAGCACAAGGCCGAACAGCGCGCGAAGTACGCCTTCCGTGTCGCGGACGAGATTTTCGCGGTCGGCGCCATGCTCTATGAGTTACTGACTGACCCGCGACCGACGGAAGTCCAAGCGCGAGTTACGCTCAACAGCACCGTCATGAAGCCGCCTCCCGCGCGTGCGTTGAACGAGCGTGTTCCAGAAGCTCTGAACGACCTCGTTGATTGCATCCTGTCGCGTGACCCGGCCAAGCGTCCCGTCGACACCGAGGCGCTACGTCGCGAACTGGGCGAACTCCTGGCCTATTCGAGCGCGGAGTTCCTGTCCCCGGTGCATCCTCCGTCCGAACAGCGGCAGCAGGATGCGCCGGAACAGGTGCTGCCTCCCGTGGAGGTTCCGGACCCGCGAGAACCCCTTGATCGTGGTCCTGGGCGTGCTGGAAGGGGGCTCCTGGCGGGTTTGGCTACGCTCGTCGTGCTAGCTGTGGCCGGGGGATTCTGGCTCAGCCTCGGAGAAGCGACGCAGTCTCGGGAGTCGCAGGTTGCTAGTGCGTCACCCCCTCCCAGTTCCCCGCATTCCGCGCCGCTCCCATCGGCCGCCCCTGCTATGTCACCTCCTAGCCCCCCTCCTGTGCTGCTGACGGGGCAAGTAACTGCCGCTCCGAAGGAAGGTTCGACCGTGAAGACGACTCCGTCACCCGAAGTCCCACCCCAAGGACGCCAGTCACGCGGGAGGACGAAAGCCGCCGCTGCTGCCGACTGCGCGACGATGACGCTCGTTGCGGCGCTCGCGGCGGGTTGCCCTGGGGCGCAGATTCGGCCCGAAGCGTTCACCTGTCCGGCTGGTGCGGAAGAGGTGATGCGGGAGGATCTGCGTTGGAAGGTGAATCAGAGTTTTGTCCTCACCTTGGATTCCCGACATGCGACAGACGACGACGTTTGGTTCACGGCTGGCGCGGATGTGGTGGGGGTTGTTCCAAAGGGCATTCCGTCGGGGCAAAGAGCGTTCGCTCCCCCAGGAACGCGCTTCTATGGCAAGGCATACTTCCTTTCCGACCGATTGGGCCGCTCGGAGGGGCCTGCATTGGTCATCCGCTACGACCGAGTGAAATTGCCAGGACAGGACGAGCGCCCCGTTTGCTTCGTCGTAGAGAACCCTTCTAAGGGGTATTCGGATGGCAGGGTGAAGGCGAACAACTTTGGGGGCGGCTACGTCGTGGACCGGTGGCCCTGAACGCCCCTGGGAGAACGTAATAGGTAGGAGGTGTCAATTTCGGCCCGAACAAGCCGTTTTGACCCCATGACCCGTGAGGGCGTTCCCTCGATCAGATGCCGCAGGTAGCGTTTTCCTCGTCGCATTGGTTGCGAGTTCGCACACGAGGGGCAACGGCATGTCGAAGGCAATCGAGTTCAAGATTCCGCGAGGGGCAATCCTCTTCTCGGCGGACGGGGTCGGCTACGAGTTCCGCGAGGACTTGGGGCCAACGCACCACGGGATGTCCCTGTTCGTAGCGCGGCTGCGGTCTGCGTCCGGGGCGCCTCGTGGGAAGGTGCTGCTCAAAGCGGTTCCGGCTCCATCGGAAACGGAAGGCGCTCGGGTCATGCGTGCGCGAACGAAGCTCGACGAACAGGTTCGCCTTGCGACGTTCCTCAAGCATCCGGCCATCCTCAAGGTGCATGGACTGCACAAGGTCGAGGGCTACTGGTACGTCAGCACGGAGCACCCGGATGGCCACTCCCTGAACGAACTGCTGACGCTCGTCGGTGAGAGTAGGCGATGGTTCTCGCCGCTCTTTGTGCTCTACGTCGGCGCTCAGGTCGCGGCGGCCCTTGATCACGCGCACTCCGCGAAGGACGGGCAGGGCTGGCCGCTGAACATCGTTCATCGGGCCGTCGACGTTGAGCACATCTTCGTCAACTGGGACGGGACGGTTCAGCTCGCCGACTTCGGCCTCGCGCTGTCCGACTTGCCGGGCCGAGTGGCCTCGTCGGCGCGCGGCCCCTTAGGGGACCACTTCTATTCGTCGCCAGAAATGCTCCTCGGGGGGAGTGTCGACGCGCGCTCCGACCTCTTCACGCTGGGCGTCGTGCTGCTCGAACTGGCGACGGGGAAGAACCTGCTCTTCTGCCCGGACGACATCACGCCCGAAGTCATGGCCTCGCTGCCCACGAAGAAGCGTCGGCGGGTGGCTCGGGCGGTCAAGCGGGCCACGCTTGCGGGGGCGCCGCCGTTGGTGTCTGACGCGATTTGGCGCGCGGCGACGCTGACGGCTGCGGACGTAGACGCGATGACTGAGGGGCTTCCCCAGGGGCTACGCGTGACGCTGAACCGGCTCCTTCGGGTTGCGCCTCGTGAGCGCTACCAGTCGGCAGGGGAGTTGGCGGCCCACCTGACGGCCTGGCTTGGCGGCACCTTCACGAAGGCCGACGCCGCAGCCGAGGTGAAGTCTCGAGCTGCTCAGGCAGAAGCGGCGCTGGATTCGATGGCGACCCTGCCGCCTCGTGGTCGCGGCAAGCGCAAGCCGGATGACGTGACGACGGCGTGATTGAGGTGCTTCTGGGCCAGTCGACGCAGTCGGGAAACAGGATGCGTTGGCCCGCGAAGGAACAACAAAGGAACAACACGGAGCGGCCAAAAACGAACGGGGTTGGACAGTTCGCACTGTCCAACCCCGCGTTTTTACATGTCCCCGACGGGATTCGAACCCGTGTTACCGGCTTGAAAGGCCAGCGTCCTGGGCCTCTAGACGACGGGGACAGCACACCTTCACTTCAACCACATGAGTCGCGGGGGGCTCGAACCCCCGACCCTCGGCTTAAAAGGCCGGTGCTCTACCAGCTGAGCTAGCGACTCGCACTATTCTTTTTTAAATTTTTCGCCACCACCCCGGAAGCCCCCGGGGCAGGCGCTTCCTACCAGCACTCAGCGACGCTTTCCACTGGCGAGCGCATGGGGCCGTTTCTGACAGCGCCCCGACCGCTTTCCGGTGAACGTCCGGGCCAGTGCCCTTCGCCCCGCGTCACCCCGTGGCGATATACAGGAGCCATGTCCCAGGACGTACATCCGGATGAACAGGAGACCGAGGACGACGCCGAGCGGGCTCCGTTCCGCCGCTACCTCACCCGGGCGGGCGCCGAGCGCCTGCACCGCGAACTCGTCCACCTTCTCAACGAGGAGCGCCCCAAGGTGACGGCCGAGGTCTCCGCTGCCGCCGCTCAGGGCGACCGCTCCGAGAACGCCGAGTACATCTACGGGAAGAAGCGTCTGCGTGAAATCGACCGCCGCCTCCGTTTCCTCCAGAAGCGCCTGGACACCGCCACCATCGTCACGCCCGCCGAGCAGACCGACCGCTCCCGCGTCTTCTTCGGGGCGACGGTGAGCCTGGAGGACGAGGACGGCGGCCGCAGCACCTACCAGATCGTCGGTTCCGACGAGATTGACGCCTCGGGCGGGCGCATCAGCGTCGAATCCCCCATGGGGCGGGCACTCCTTCGCAAGGCCGTGGGAGACTCGGTCGAGGTGCGGCGGCCACGCGGGGACATCGAACTCACGGTGGTGGACATCCGCTACGAATAGGTGGAAGCCATGCCTCGGATTCAGCCCGTCAACCCCCGCTACCGTCGCATCTATCAGGCGCTGAGCGGGCCGGACCTGGCCGTTTCCGAGAGCGCGGGGATGACCCTGGAAGACCTGGGGCTGGGCAGCGCCGAAGCCTCCCGCGCGGACCTCGTCTTCGGCACCTACAGCCCCCAGGGCCTGGAGCGGGCCCTGCGTGCCTATGGGCTGTTCCAGCGCGTCGAGGAGCGGGTAGGGCCGCTGGAGCTTCGCGTCGTGTGCACGGACCCGTACCGGCCACGCATCATCCTTTGGAGCAGGCGGTTCTATGTCCCCGTGGCGGACCTGGACCTGCGGCGGACGACCGGGGCCGAGGTGGGGTTCGGTGACGCGCTCGCCGCCACGCCGCTGCTGTACCTGGACTCGCTGTTGCTCCAGAACCCGGGGCGCGCCTTCGACTGGAACCGGCCGCCGCTGCCCGGGCAGAACCACCCCGGGCTCAAGCTCGCCGGCCACATCCTGGACGTGCTCCTGCTGATGGCCCGCCGTATCGGCACCGAGGCCCTGGCCCTCACGCCTTCCACCTTCGCCGCCGCTTGCGTCTATGACCGCCGCTTCCTCTTCGTGGATGGCGCCGCGCAGGGCCGCTTCCTCGCGCTTCGTCAGGCGGGGCGGCACCTGCCGCGCTGGCTCCATGCGTGGGCGGTGGAGCTGCACTGCATGCGGGACCAGCACGGAGAGGCCGTGACCTTCAAACCTTCGCCCATGGTGTCTCCGCTGAGCTCGCGGCTGGGGCAGCACTTCGATGCGAACGCGTGGGATGACGCGCTCCAACTAGAGGCCCGGCGGCAGCTCACGCTGGATGAGGAGACGCTTCAGCGGCGCTTTCCCTGGGAGCGGATGCCCCCGGGGCCGCCGCCCGAGCGGGTGGCGGAGCTGCTCGGATATGATCCGCTCGCGCCTGTCGTGGCGCACTGAACGGACGGCCGCTCGTGCTACAGGGCTGATCCATGGTGACTCGCCGAAAGGCGCCATGCGGACCGCCGTCATCCCCGGCGTCTGGGGCGTGGGGTTTCGGACAGCCGCACGTCCTGGCGACAAGCAGGCTGTTTCCCCTGAAGCCGGTGCCTATAGTGGTCAGGAGACTCACCGTCGCACGGTCCCTCGCGGTCGCAGCCGAACCTTCAGGTCGCGCAACCCACGATGCGTAAGAACTTCATTCTCGACACCAACGTCCTTCTTCACGATCCCCGCAGCATCTACGGCTTCAAAGACAACAACGTCATCATCCCCATCTACGTCATCGAGGAGATCGACCAGTTCAAGCGCGATCTCTCCGAGCTGGGCCGCAACGCGCGCCTGGTGGCGCGCTACCTGGATTCGTTCCGCGCCGAGGGCTCCCTGAAGGAAGGGGTGCCTCTGCCGCACGGTGGCTTGTTGCGGGTGAGCTTCACCGAGCGTGCGCTGCCTCCGTCCATGGCGGACAGCAACCTGATGGACAACCGCATCCTCGGGGTGGCGCTCGACCTGATGAAGGCGGAGCCGGACACGCAGGCCGTCTTCATCACCAAGGACACCAACCTCCGCATCCGCGCGGACGCCCTGGGCCTCATTGCCCAGGACTACGACACCGAGCGGGTGGAAATCACGGAGCTGTACACCGGCTTCGCCGAGCGGCTGGTCCCCAAGGACCTGGTGGACCAGATGTACCGCCAGGGCGCCGAGGTGGAGCTGCCGGACGCCGAGTCCCTGTTCGCCAACCAGGTGGTGCTCCTCAAGGACGAGACGAACCCGTCCCACACCGCCATGGGCCGCTTCAATGGGTCCAAGGGCCGCCTGGTGCCCCTGGTGCGGCAGATCAAGGACGGGACGTGGGGCGTCCGCCCGCGCAACATGGAGCAGGCCTTCTGCCTGGACCTGCTGCTCAACGACGACATCAAGCTGGTCACCATCGTCGGCAAGGCGGGCACGGGCAAGACGCTGCTCGCCATCGCCGCGGGCCTGCAGAAGGTGACGGAGGAGGGGCTCTACCAGAAGCTGCTGGTCAGCCGTCCCATCTTCCCGTTGGGCCGGGACATCGGGTATCTGCCCGGCAGCGTCGAGGAGAAGCTGAACCCCTGGATGCAGCCCATCTTCGACAACGTGGAGTTCCTGATGAACCTCAGCCGCGCGGACAAGAAGGCCGGGCGCGGCTACCACGAACTGCTGGACCTGGGGCTGATGGAGATTGAGCCGCTCACGTACATCCGCGGCCGCAGCCTGCCCAATCAGTTCATCATCGTGGACGAGGCGCAGAACCTCACGCCGCACGAGGTGAAGACCATCATCACCCGCGTGGGCGACAACACGAAGATCATCCTCACGGGAGACCCGTTCCAGATCGACAACCCGTACGTGGACGCGACGAACAACGGCCTGGTCCACGTGGTCAACCGCTTCAAGAGCGAGAAGATCGCGGCGCACATCACCATGTCGAAGGGTGAGCGCAGCGCCCTGGCCGAGCTCGCCGCCAACCTGCTGTAGCCGCTGGTACGAGACATGACGAAGGAAGACGCAGGAAGCCCTCCCGCCGGCGAAGGGGAGAAGAAGCCCCTCATCGAGTTCCCCTCCGTCTACACCTTCAAGGTGATGGGCGCGCAGGGGGCCGGCTTCGTGGACCATGTCCGTGAGCTGTTCAAGCGGCTCCTGGGCACGGAACTCTCGCCGGACTCCATCCACGAGCAGCCCAGCAGCAAGGGCAAGTACGTCTCCCTGAGCGTGTCCGTGTACCTGTTGTCCGAGGAGCAGCGGCGCGCCATCTACGACGGGCTCCACAAGGACGAGCGGGTCATCTACTACTTGTAGGGGACCGTGGCTGGAAGTCTCTGGAGGAGGCGGGTATATGGGGAGCCATGAGCCCGCCTGAGCCCTTCCCGCTGTATCACCCCGCGGATGTCCGGCGCGCCTTCAGCTCGGATGACGCAACGCGGCGCTTCGCGAAGGTGGCCCAGCTGGAGCCCGGCTCGCGCGTGCTGGTGCTCGGCTGTGGCCCCGACGGAAGCGCCGCGCTGCTGTTGGCCCGGGAGATGGGCTGTACCGTCGTCGCGGCCGACACCGACGACGCCCTCCTCAACCCGGTGCGTGAGCGCGTGCGGGCGCAGGGGCTGGCGGAGCAGATTGAAGTCCGCCGCGTGTCGCTGGACGCGCTGGGCCTGTCCGACGGGGATTTCAACGGCATCCTCATCCAGGGCCGCGTGCTCTACCCGTTGAAGGCCACGCTGGCGAACATGCGCGGTCTGCTGTCGAAGCGCGGGCGGCTGGGCTTCACGTTCCCCGCGCGGGTGGGGCGCTTTGCTCCCAAGGCCACGCTCGACTTCTGGGAGCGCCGCGTCTCCGGGCCGCTGCTGTTGCCGCGCGAGCTGCTGCAGGTGGTGGAGGGCGCCGGCTACGAGCCCGAGTCCGCCGAAGCGCTCCATGACGCGGAGCTGGACGCGCACTACCGGGACATCGAGTCGTTCCTGTCGTCCATCCCCGGCGCGCAGCCCGCCGCGCTCCGCGAGGAGCTGGCGCTGCACCGCGAGAGCAACGGCAAGGCCAGTGTCAGCTACGCCTTCGTGGTGGGCCGCCGCAAGGAGCAGGGCGAGAAGCCCCCGGCGTCCCGCGACCGCGGGTAGCCGAGGGCGGCACCCGGCGGGCTCTCAGTTCAGCGCGCCGGTGAAGTCCACCAACTCGACGGACTCCGGGGCCACGGACATGTGGACCTGCTCGCGGTAGCCCGCCGCATCGCCACCCACCTGGAAAGGCATGGGGTTGGCGAAGCGGATGGTGACCTCTCGGGCGTGGAAGTCCATCAGGCCTTCGGGGAACCAACGACCATTCCACAGCTTGGGCAGGTGGGTGAGCACCTGCGTGGGCGTCACCTGGCCCAGCCGCAGCTGCATGTAGCCCTGGCGCTGGCCCGCGAAGGGGAACATGCGGAAGCCGTAGCCGTAGTAGGGCATGGTGCCCGCCGCCGCCATCATCAGCCGGCCGCGGAAGAGGGTGGCGCCCGGGGCTAGCGGCTCGCCCATCGCGCTGCCATCCGGCCCTAGCCGGTAGGCCTCGGAGGCGCCATTGACGACCTCACACTCCACCCAGTGGGAGTGAGTGAGATAGTGAGGCACCGTCTTGCAGGCCACCGCGGAGAAGTACCCGCCGCTGCCGCTGAGGACGCTCTTGAAGAAGCCCTTGCCCAGGTGCTCCTTCACCCAGATGTAGTCGTTGAGCACCTTGCCATCCACGCCCAGCCCGGCGAAGGGCGCGCGCTGCCCGTCCACCATCAGCAGGTCCATGGGGCGGTAGCCCGGAACCTCGCCCGTGCGGGCGCGCAGCACGTCATTGAGGATGCCATCGCCCCGGGTGCCGGAGGCGTTGACGTAGGCGGCCAGGCCATTGCCGGTGCCCAGCTTGAGGACGCCGAAGCGAGGCGCCGTCTTCCCCGCGAAGCGGCCGCGCGGGCCGACCTGGTGGAGGACCTCGTTCACGAAGCCCATGAAGGTGCCGTCACCGCCGCCCGTGAAGACCATGGGGTAGCCACGCTCCAGCACCGTCTGGATGATGCGGCGGGAGTCCAGCGGCGAGCGGGAGAGGAACAGGTCCTGCTCCGGCACCACGTGGGACAGGGACTTCACCACCCGAGCGTCGACCTTCCGGGCATTGGCGTTCAGCAGGACCGCGACCTTGGGCTCCGCGGTGACGTCCGATGTGGGCGCACGGCGGAGATCGGGAGAGCGGAGGGGCTGGACCAGCATGAGGGCGGCTCCGAAGGTTGCGCCGGTGGGGGACCGGGCGGCGACACCCGAACCCAGTGCACATTCCTCGCCAAGCCCTGACGCAGGGCGTCAGCAAGCAAGCAGGCTTGAGATTCCAAGGGGTTGAATCGTTCCCTGCTGTCCAAAAGCCCGCCCGGTTGCTACCTCGGGGTGACGGCGGTGTAGAGCGCGTTACGCACCCGTGGCGTGCGGGTGTCACGACTGTGACGCGGTGCGTGTGGGCCTGCGCACTGCGCTACGCAGCGGGGAGTGCCACCTTCAGGTGTGCGGCCCGGTGGTCCCTCGCGTTTGACAGCGAGGGGTGGGTGGTTACGTTGGGCGTACATCAGAAGTTTTCAGAGAAAACGCAGTCTTTTCCGGAGGATAGGAACCGTGGGCAAGATTATCGGGATCGACCTGGGCACCACGAACAGTGTGGTCGCGATCATGGAGGGTCGCGAGCCCAAGGTGATCGTCAACGAGGAAGGCAGCCGCATCACGCCCTCGGTGGTCGCGTTCACGAAGGACGGGGAGCGTCTGGTCGGTCAGGTGGCGAAGCGCCAGTCCATCACCAACCCGGAGCGGACCATCTACTCCAGCAAGCGCTTCATGGGCCGGCGGCACGACGAGGTATCCGAGGAGGCCACGCTGGTCCCCTACAAGGTCGCCCGGGGGCCCAACGGCGATGCGCGCGTGGACATCGACGGCAAGCAGTACAGCGCGCCGGAGATCAGCGCGCAGGTGCTGCTGAAGCTGAAGCGCGCGGCGGAGAACTACCTGGGTGAGAAGGTGACGGAGGCGGTCATCACCGTCCCCGCGTACTTCAACGACGCCCAGCGCCAGGCCACCAAGGACGCGGGTGAAATCGCGGGCCTCACCGTGCGCCGCATCGTGAACGAGCCGACCGCCGCGGCGCTCGCGTACGGTCTGGACAAGAAGAAGGACGAGAAGATCGCCGTCTACGACTTCGGCGGTGGCACGTTCGACGTGTCCATCCTCGAGGTGGGCGAGAACGTGGTCGACGTGCTCGCGACCAACGGTGACACGCACCTGGGCGGTGACAACATCGACCTGCGGATCATGGACTGGCTGATCACCGAGTTCAAGAAGGACACCGGGCTCGACGTCAGCAAGGACAAGATGGTCCTCCAGCGCCTGAAGGAGGCGGCGGAGAAGGCGAAGATCGAGCTGTCCGCCGCGATGGAGACGGACGTCAACCTGCCGTTCCTCACCGCGGACGCGACGGGGCCGAAGCACCTCAACGTCAAGCTCACGCGCGCCAAGTTCGAGGCGATGATCGACGACCTCATCGAGCGCTCGCTGGAGCCCTGCCGCAAGTGTCTCAAGGACGCGGGCGTGGAGCCGAAGGACCTCAACGAGATCGTCCTCGTCGGCGGCACCACGCGCATCCCGAAGGTGCAGGAGGCCGTGAAGCGCCTGTTCGGCAAGGAGCCGAACCGCTCGGTGAACCCGGACGAAGTCGTTGCGGTGGGCGCCGCGGTGCAGGCCGGCGTGCTCTCCGGCGAGGTGAAGGACATCCTCCTGCTGGACGTGACGCCGCTGAGCCTGGGCGTGGAGACGCTGGGCGGGGTGATGACGAAGCTCATCGAGCGCAACACCACCATCCCCACGCGCAAGTCGGAGACCTTCTCCACGGCCGCGGACGGCCAGACGCAGGTGGAGATCCACGTGCTCCAGGGCGAGCGTGAGATGGCGGGCGACAACCGCAGCCTCGGCCGCTTCCACCTGACGGGCATGCCGCCGGCGCCGCGTGGCGTGCCGCAGATCGAGGTGACGTTCGACATCGACGCGAACGGCATCCTCAACGTCAGCGCCAAGGACAAGGCCACGGGTAAGGAGCAGAAGGTCACCATCACCCACTCGTCCGGTCTGGCGAAGGACGAGGTGGAGAAGATGGTCGCCGACGCCCGCTCCAACGAGGCGGCCGACAAGACCCGCCGCGAGCTGGTGGAGATGAAGAACCAGGCGGAGAGCCAGTCCTACGCGGCCGAGAAGCTGCTGAAGGAGAACAAGGACAAGCTGTCCGCGGACACGGCGAAGGCGCTCGAGGACGCGGTGGCGGAGCTCAACAAGGTCCGCGACGGCCAGGACAAGGACGCCATCAAGGCGGCGCTCGATGCGCTCCAGGCCGCCAGCTACAAGGCCGCCGAGGAGATGTACCGCGCCACGGGCGGCGCGCCGGGCGCCGAGGGCGCTCCGGGTGCCGGTCCTTCCGCGGCGCCGGGCTCGCAGGCCAGCGCCAAGAAGGACGACGTGGTGGACGCCGAGTTCCGCCAGTCGTAGTGGCGGAGCGATGAGCCGCTGAAGTGACGCAAAGGGCCGGTGCTCCCACTCGAGTGGGGGGCCGGCCTTCTGCTTTGCGGGGCGGAGGGGTGTTCCGAAAGGGAGGATGGGCGTACGGGAAGCGGGACGTCGGGCCGTGCCAAGGGGTTGATGGGACTGGGGCGAGGACTGGCGGCGGGGGTGCAGGGGCTGGCGTTCCATGTCCCGCATCCAGTCGTCACCGTCCTTCCTCCCGCCGGGTACCGCTCCCTCCGAGGGCGCCGCTGCGCCGGCGGTCGTTCCTCCTCCCACGCGCACGGCGCAGTGCCGGCCGGCCTCCGCCGTGGCGTCCTCGACGGTGGAGCCCTACCGGGGGCCTCCCACGGGGCATCCACCGGCGCTGTCTGTGCCCGGGCCGCGCTCGGGGCCCCGCACGGGCGCCGACAACCAGTTCGACTTCGGCGTGGGCGGCGCGTTTCCGCCCAAGCCCACGGGCAACCTGATGGAGCAGGTGCGGCAGGGGGCGCTCACGGCCGCTCAATCCGAAGCCGCGGCTGCCAGCCGGTTGATGGGGGATAGTGCCGCCGTGGATGGTTATGCGCGCATCCACCTGGACCACCTGAAGCCCAGTCCGCCCATCCCCGGCGCGCCCACGTCCTTGACGGACTACGCCAGCAGCATTCCGGACGTGGCGCCCGCCCAGGCCTACGCCTACTTCGTCCGTCACCCATCTGCGGTGTTCGAGGCCGCCGGCATCCGCGTCCGCCCGGCGACCGCGGCACTCGTGGATGGGGCGAAGTTGTTCCTGGAGGAAAAGGGTTTTCCGCCCGTGTGGGCGCCCATCACCGTGCGCCTGGAGCCGGGCGCGAACACGCTGCACATCACCACGCTGGATGGGCACCCGCTGCGCGGCACGAATCGCTTCGTCTTCGCCGAGGACGGCGCGGGGGGCACGCAGGTGCGTCAGTACTCGGCCTTCCAGGGCAGCTCGCCCGCGACGTCGGTGGGCATGTCGCTGATGGACCCCATCGAGCGGCAGCACGACATCTGGCGCGCGGTGCATGCGCACCTGCATGACACGCTGAGGCCTCGCTGATGGCGCCCGTGCTGCGGACGACGCCTCCCGGGCATGACGTGATTCTCTATGACGGGCACTGTCGCCTGTGCGGTGGGGCGGCCCGGCAGCTCCAGCGGCTGCTGGGCGGGACGGGGACGCGCCTGCGCTCGTTTCGGGAGGACGGGGTGCTGGCATCCTTCCCGGGTGTCACGGAGGACCGCTGTGAGCGGGCCCTGCAGCTGGTCCTACCGGATGGGGCCGTGGTGGAGGGGCTGGAGGCCATTGTCCTGGCGCTGGGCCGACGGCCGCTGGGACGGCTGCTCCGCGTGTACTACGTGCCGGGCCTGCGGCAGCTCCTGGATGCGCTCTACCGCGTCGTGGCCCGCTTTCGATTCCGCATCGCGGGACGTCAGTGTCCGGACGGGGCGTGCGCGGTCCACTTCAAATAGGACGCGCGTGGCGGATAGCATGGCGTTTCCCCGCCACCTCGGGTTCGTCCGTGCAATCTCCACCGTCCACATACCTCCAGGCCGCGCGCGCCTTCCGGCACTTCTTCACCGAGCTCCGGGACGCCTACCTGGAGCGAGAGACGCTCTTCACGCAGCTGGAGCTGGCGCTCCTGGGGCGCGAGCACGTCCTGGTGGTGGGGCCCCCCGGAACGGCCAAGAGCGCCATCGCCAGCGCTGTCCTGGGGCGCATCATCGACGAGCGCACGGGCTTGCCGTCGCTCTTCTCCAAGCAGCTGGCCGAGTCCACCGTGCAGACGGACCTCATTGGCCCGGTGGACTTCAAGGTGCTCACGGAGACGGGACGCACCGAGTACCTCACCGACGAAGGCATGCTGGGCTCCGAGCACGCCTTCCTGGACGAGGTCTTCGACGGCCGGGACATGCTGCTGCGCTCCATCCTCAACGTGCTGCACGAGCGGGAGCTGAAGCACGGACGCCGGGTGACGACGGGGCGCATCGAGTGCGTCGTCATGACGAGCAACCGGTATCTCTCCGAGGTACTGGCGCGCTCGCCGGAACTGCTCCTGGCCTTCGCGGACCGGCTGAGCTTCATCTGCTTTGTGCCCAAGTCGTTCGCTCGCCGGGAGAGCCGGGCGGCCATGCTGCAACGCTTCTCCCATGGCGCTCGGCCGGATTTGCGCGCGCAGCTGTCGTTGCAGCAGGTGGACCTGCTGCAGGACGCAGTGACGAAGGTGGTGGTGCCCAGCCACGTCATGGAGGGCGTGGAGCTGCTGGCGGATGCGCTGGAGCGCGCGCTGGCGGCCCAGGTGGCGAAGCTGCCGGACTACGTGCCGACGAAGTACTTCTCTCAGCGCTCAGTGGTGAAGGCGCTGTGGGCGCTGAAGGCCGCGGTGGTGAGGGACCAGATATACCGGCGCCCTGAGCGGGCGTTGGAGGCCACTGTCGAGGACCTGGATTCGCTGCGCTGGTTCTTCCTCCTGGGCGGTCCGCCAGCGGGGGAGACGGAGGCGCTGCTCAAGTCCGTGGTGGACCCTCGGGAGCGGGCGCAGCTCGAAATCGTCCGCCTGGAGCAGCGCGCCTTCGACGAAGCGCTGGCCAAGGTACGGCAGGAGCTGGGGGGCGGCGTGGAGCGCGAGGCGCAAGCGCTCGGGTCCTCCGAAGAGGTGAGTTCCGTCGAGTCCGTGAGCCGTAACTGGCAGCCCGGCGTCGTCTCCACCACCGCGCGGGCCTTGTTGGCCAAGCTGGTGCCCGGGCCTCGCCATGTGCAGAACCGGATGCCGTTGGTGGCGGCGGCGCGGGCCCTGGTGGCGGCGCAGGAGCAGCGGCTGGCGCGCGGCATGGCGGGGCACGGTGAGGGGCGGGGCGGCATCGCGCTGCTGACGTCGTTCGGCGACGTGCTGACGCTCTGTCGCGGCGTCCCCGAGCTGCGGCCGGTCTACGGGGCGTTGTGCGACGCCACGGCCCGCTTCCTGGAAGGGGCCCAGGAGATGATTGCCCTGTCCGCGGAGAGCGTGGACTTCGAGGACGGGCTCAAGCTGGAGGGCCTGGTCGGGCTGGCGGACAACCTGGAGGAGGAGCTTTCCCTGACGGCGGAGCTGGCGGGGCAGTTGTCAGAGGGCGCCCCCGCCACATTGGAGCGCCTGCGCACGGCCGATGCTGAGGTCCGGAGCCGGGTCGTGTCCGCACTGCGCCGGCGCGCGGTGTTCTCGTTCCAGGGCAACCTGGCCCGGGGACGTCGGGAGCCGCTTGAAGCGCTGGCGGGAGATTCGCGCCGCCTGACGCAGCTGGAGAACGCCCTGGCCGTCCTGGACCCCACGCAACAGGGCCTCAAGCAGGAGCTGCTGCTCCCGCTGGGCATTGCCTACGCCCGGGAGGTGCTGTCCTCCACGCCCTTCGAACGCATCGAGCAGTACGGGCGCGCGGTACAGTCGGTGGCGGAGAACCTCCGGCGCGAGGGTGTGTCCATCGACGCGGTGTTCGCCGAGTGCCGGGAGATTATCGAGTCCCGGCTGCGTGAGCATGCCCATGTCCTCACGCGCGAGGTGCCCAGCCCGCCGCCCGCGTCCACGTCGGTCCTCAATGGGGATGCCTACGTCTTCTACCGGGGCGACTTCGCGGCGAAGGCGCCTGATGGAGAGCTGGCCGCGCTGCTGGGGTTGGATGGGCAGCTGGCCGCGAACCACGGTGGCGCCGCGCCCGGCTTCCTGTCGGAGGCCGTACGTTCGGCGGTGGCCCAGGCGGAGCTCGGGTTCGTCCAGACGCGCGTCAAATACCTGCGGAGCTGGCTGACCCAGCTGCTCACGTCGCTTCCACCGCCCGAATCCATGACGGAGCGCGCGGATGCCGAGCGCACCGTGGACCGGCTGGTGCGCAGCCGCTTCCCGATGCTCGCGTTGAAGGAAGGCGAGTTGCTTCGGCTACGGGGTGTCCTCGCGCTACTGGGCACCATGCCTGGTGACCTGGGGGAGGGGGCTCGAAAGCTGGAGGGACAGCTGCGCGGCATCGACGAGGACTTCGGGCGCTTCAGCCGGCAGGTGCTGGCTCGGCGGTCCTCGCCATGAACCGGCTCTTCCTCGGACGACAGGTTGAAGCGGAGAGGGGACGCTGAGCGTGTTTGCCCGGCGCCTCGCGGACCTCCGGCAGCGGCTGGATGCGCTCCACCAGCCCGCGCCCGCTCGCGGCGGTTGGCGGGCGTGGACGCTGCTGGGGCGCCGTGCTCGCGGGCCCGAGGATGTCGCGCTGCCAATGCTGGCCTCGCTGGACCGGGACCTGGACCGGGTGGGCGTGCACACGTCGGCGGACGCACGGCTCCTCAAGGAGCTGGGCCTGCGGAAGGGCAGGGCGGGGACACTGGCGCAGGGGCTGCTCGACAGGGCCCATCAAGCGCTCGAAGAGGTGGAGCAGTGCCTGGTGCTCGTGGAGCGGGCCTGGCGCACGGGTGAGCCGCTCCCCGGCGCGGTCGCGGTGCTGGAGAAGGGCTTCATCCAGCTGGCGCGGGTGGTGAAGGTGGCGGACCTCTTCGCACGTCCTCCCTCGTTGGAGCCGGAGGATGACGACATTGCTCTGGAAATCTACGGGCGCACCGACGGGCGCACCTCGCGTCATGCGCCCGCCAGTGCTCGCCTGGCCGTGGCGGAGTTCTTCGCGGAGCGAGCCCGGGCCAACGCCGCCGACGTCATGCAGAAGCGACGGGACCTGGACCTGGCGCACGAGCTGCTTATCCGCCTGGGCGCGGACCACGACCGCGAGCGAGGCATGGTGCTGCGGCGTCAGGTAGCCGAAGCCCGCGAGCGGGTGCGGGCCGTTCCGGCCGTGCGTTCCATGGATGAGCTGCTGCGGCACGTGCGCCACACGGCTCGGCGCGAGCCCCAGGTGGCCTACCGTTCGCTGAAGGGGCTTTACGAGCGGGCCTTGGAGGCGGGGGACGCGGCGCTGGCGGACGTGGCCCGTGCGGCGCTGACGCCGCTGTTGCCGGCACCTCCTCAGCTGTCGTCGCTGATGGAGCGCGCGGAGCTCGATGGCCTGTCGCACTGGTTCGGCGAGACGCCCACCGCGCCTGACGAAGTCCCGGGCCCACCGAAGGCCGATGAGCTGCTGACGGACCTGGCCTTCTCACTGAAGCCCGAGCAGCTCTCCACGTTCGAGCTGGCGGCGGGCTGTGCCCGCTACTTCGACGTGGAGGACTCGCTGTCGGAGGAAATCGTCCTGGCGGATACGCGCACCGCGCGGGCGGTGCCTCGGCGCGTCCCATACCCGACGCAGACGATGACCTACGAGACGACGGGCAGCCTCCACGAGGTGAACAACTTCGTTCTGACGGACCCGCGGATGCTGCTGAGCGACCTGGCTGCCAGTCACCAGTTGGTGCGCGCGTACCTGGACGATGAGCCGCCTCCGCGCCCCCGGAAGGTGAAGCGCACCGCGGTGCGGGTCTACGTCTGCGACGCGTCGGGCTCCATGCACGGCGCGCGCGCCCGCTTCCGGGATGCCATAGTCATCGCGGAGCTCAACAACCTGCGCGTCAAGGCCCGCCGAGGCGAGCACTTCGACCCGCTGTACTTCAGCTTCTTCAACGACGTGCCCACCGAGCTGGCGCGCGTGGACTCCGCGATGGAGGCCACCCGGCAGCTGGAGAAGCTCTTCCGCGATTCACCCGCGGAGGGGCAGACGGACATCACGCTCGCGCTGATGTCCGCGTTCGACTCCATCCGCGCCGCGCAGGGGAGGGACCCTTACCTCGCTCGGGCCACCGTGGTGCTCATCACCGACGGCGAGGACCGCGTGGACCTGGAGCTCATCCGCCGCACGCGCGCGCCCATGGACGCGCTGGACATCGCGTTGAGCTTCGTGTCCCTGGGCGAGGAAAACCTGGACCTCCGCTTCCTCGTCCGTGAGCAACGAGCCGCCGGAGGCCGCGCCTTCTACCACCACCTCTCCGACGAGGAGATTCTGTGGGCGCGCACGGAGTTCGACACGCCCTGGCGCACGTTGCTGCCGCGTGACGTGCCGGCGTCCGGTGACGCGCTGGAACAGCTCACGCCGCACCTGGAGGCGCTGGAGGCTGTCGCCACCGGTCGGGCTGCTCCGCAGACCGTGGCGGTGGACGCTTCGTTCGATGCGCTCTTCCCGGAGAAGCCCGCGCTGCCCCCCGGGGCCGAGCCGCCCGGTGCTGACATCGCGCACCGCGTGGCGGACATCCTGGGCGCGCTCGTGGAGGCGGCCTCGCTGGCCCCCGCGGACCGCCGCGCGGCGGAGAGCCTGCTGCTGCTTCAACACCTGCTGGGTGTGTACGGATTGACCCCGGCGCGCTACCTGTCCGCGCTGTCCGTGGGTGGGCAGGCCACGGAGGAGGCGTTGCAGCGCGTGCGGCTGTTGTGCCGGCCCTTCGGGTAGGCTGCGCCCCACGCCCATGTTCTTCGGCCTGCTGAGGAGACGAAAGAAGGAGCCGTCACGCTTGGCGGACCCGCTGGCTGCTTTCGACCAGCTCATCGAGAACCTGGAGCGCCAGGCCGCCGAGGTCCGCAAGTCCGCGGCCACGCTGCTGGCGCTCAAGGCGGACCTGGTGCGCGCGGAGGAGCGCTATGCGCGCCGGTTGCTGGAGCTCACCTCGCGGCGGGCCACCGCGAAGGAGCGCGGTGACGCCCGGGCGGTACGCGTGCTGGAGAAGGACCAGGCGCAGGCGGAGGACCTCCTGGCCAGCACGCGTGATTCGCTGGAGCGGGCTGAGTCGGACGGGCGGTTGTTGCTGGAGGCCGCGAGCGAGCTGGGCGACCGCGTGGTGGAGCTGCGCCGCGAGCGGGAGAGCGCGTCCGCGCGGCTCACCGTGGGAGGGCTCGTCACCGAGGCCCTGCGCGAGCGCGTGGCCCGTTTCGACCAGGCGCTGGTGGTGGACGCGGCTCGGGATGAAATCGAGCGAGCGCACGCGCTGGCGGACATCTACCGCGAGGAGAAGTCGCAGGAGGAATGAGCGCGGCTTCAGGTCCGGCGCGCCGTCTGGTGCAGCTCCAGGACGATGTTGCCACCCTTGAAGAGCCGCACCGCGCCGGACGTCTGGCTCACGACCAGGGCGATGCAGCCCGTGGTGGACGTCATGCCAGCGGCGGCCGCGTGCCGCGCGCCCAACCCGAGCGGAATCTTCACGGCCTCATCCGCCGCGGACAGGTAGCGCCCCGCGGCCAGGACGACACCGTCCTCGCGGATGACGAAGGCACCGTCGAGCACGGAGAAGTTCTTGATGGCCTCGCGAATCTTCGGGTCGAGCACGTTCCGTTCCGCCTCGGAGAGGCCCTGGAACGGGTTGATGGTCATCTGCCGGCTCTTCTCCAGCACGGTGTTGTGGGCGCCAATGGTGATGATGGTGCCAATGGGGTGGCCCTCGAAGCCTTCCTGGCCAATCTGCAGCGCCAGCTGGATGAGGGCGTCCACCACCTGGGAGTTGAACTCGTCGCCCAGCTTCACGCCTTCAATGGCGACGCGGTCATCGAGCGAGCCGCCGATGCGCATCTGCATCAGCGTGTCCGGCGCGCGGCCCACCTTGCCCGTCATGCACAGGACCAGGTCACCTTCCTTGAAGGCTCCCTGGGACAGCGCGGACACGAGCGCCACTTTCACACGCTCGGTGCGGGAGTAGTCGTACGCGGGGATGACGAGCGCGCGGACCTTCTTGGCGAGGTGCTCCTCCGCCAGCTTGGGCATCGTGACGGCGTAGACGAGCTTCTTGCGAGCAGGCCGGCCGCGAAACTCTTCAGCGGGAATGGGCGTGTCGCAGATATAGAGGAAGTGATCGACTTCGTTCTTGCCGGCCAACGAGAGAGCCGAGCGCAGGAACTCCCGATCAAACTTCGTGTTCTCGGTCAAACGTCCCTCCCTTCACCCTCGGTCATACCCAGGTCAGCTTGACACTGGAAACCGCATGAATAAAGCTTTCGGGCCCTTTTTTTGGGGTGCAGGGCCCCAAAACCTCGCTGAACTGGAGCGAAGGCTGTGAACCAGAAAGATCTCAAGCGTTACAAGAAGATGCTCGAGGACAGCAAGGCGAGCCTGCTCGAGAGCGCCAAGAAGACCCTGGTGGAGGAGTCCAGTTTCGACACGGACGACCTTCCCGATGAGATCGACCTGGCGTCTTCCGAGTATGCGCAGTCAATGGTCTTCCGTTTGCGGGACCGGGAGAAGTTCCTGTTGCAGAAGATCGAAAAGGCGCTGGTCCGCATCGAGGACGGCACCTTCGGTATCTGCGAGCGGTGCGAAGAGGACATCTCGCCCAAGCGCCTGGATGCGCGCCCGGTGACGACCCTTTGCATCCGCTGCAAGGAAGAGCAGGAGAAGAAGGAGAAGTCCTACGGCTAAGCGCCGAGGCAGTGAGGGCCGCGCGGGGGATACCCCGTGCGGCCCTTGGCATTTCAGGCCGTGGGCGCTTGGATTTCCACGCGCAGCAGCTGACGGCCAATGAGGAAGTGGTCCCCGTTGTCCACGAAGGTGGGGCCCGACAGGCGGATGAAGGTGCCGTTGGACGAGCCCACGTCCCGGACCTGCAGCCGGTCCTGCCGCACCTGCAGCACGGCGTGCCGCCCGGACACGAAGCCGTCCGTGGGGAAGGTGAGGTCGCCTTGCTCGCGGCCCAGGAGATTGTCGCCTTCGCGCAGGGGGAAGGCGCCGCCTCGCAGGCCTCCCTCCAGCAGTTGCACCAGCCGCAGCCGGTAGCCGGGATCCGGTGAACCCCAGACCTGGGTTCCGCCCGGTCCGGTGGCCGCGGTGGGAATGGGCTCCAGCACCAGCCGCTGGCGTCCCAGTCGCAGCTCGCCGCCAGGGGACAGCTCTCGCTCCTGGCGCAGGCGGACGAAGACGCCGTTGGCGCCGCCTACGTCCTCCACGGCCAGCCGGATGCCGGAGAAGAAGAACCGGACCTGGAGCGGCATGATGAAGGGGTCGTCCGTGAGCGAGATGTCCGCCTGCTGGCCGCAGGTGAGGGTGTCGCGCTGCATGCGGACGACGGACTCGGGGCCGCCATCGGCGCGCACCACGCGGATGGAGACCTGCGGGCGCGAAGCGACGCTGGCGACGGCCATCACCATTGTTCCGGAGCGCAGCGGCGAGCCGCACGCCCGGCAGACGGAGGCGTCCCGAGGGTTTTCGGTGTCACAGCGGGGGCAGTATTCCATCGCGTCCATGGAGGGCTAGGGGTTTTACCAGGGCCGGGGGCCGGTTGCTCGACTTGCGTTGCACGCGGCTTGCCCCCCACCCGAGCGGCGTGATGAAGTCGGTGTCCCACCCCTTTGGGGATCGTTTCCTTGCACTGCCCCTCCTGCGGCGCTGACGCCCAAGAATCTTCCCGTTTCTGTCCCGCCTGTGGCGCGACCCTCGTGCGTACGCCCGATGCGGACGAGTACGTCGGCAAGACGATTGCCTACAAGTACCGGGTCGAAGCCCTCATTGGCGAGGGCGGCATGGGCAAGGTGTTCCGCGCCCGGCAGCTCTCCCTGGACAAGGTGGTGGTGCTGAAGGTGCTTCGGCACACGCTCCTGTCGGACGAGCGCACCGTGGCGCGCTTCCAGCGCGAGGCCAAGGCCGCCAGCCGCCTCAACCACCCCAACTCCATCAGCGTGCTCGACTTCGGCCAGGCCGAGGACGGGGCCTTGTTCATCGCCATGGAGTACGTGGCGGGGCAGGACCTGCACCAGATTCTCAGCCGCGAGTGGCCCCTGAACGAGGGGCGCGTGGTGCGCATCGTCAGCCAGGTGCTGAGCGCGTTGTCGGACGCGCACGGCGCCGGCGTCATCCACCGCGACCTCAAGCCCGAGAACATCATGGTGGAGCCGCGGCGCAACGAGCCCGACTTCGTCAAGGTGTTGGACTTCGGCATCGCGAAGATCACCGACTCCACGGACGACGGTCCGGCGCTCACCCGCGCGGGCTTCGTGTGCGGCACCCCCGAATACATGTCGCCCGAGCAGGCGCGGGGCTCGCAGCTCGACCACCGCTCGGACCTGTACGCGGTGGGCGTCATCCTCTACCAGTTGATGACGGGCTTGCTGCCCTTCGAGTCGGACTCGGCGGTGGGCTTCGCCACCAAGCACCTGACCGAGGAGCCGCCGCCGCCCACGCGCCGCCGGCCGGATGCGCGAATCTCTCCGGCCATGGAGCGGCTCATCCTCCGGGCGCTGTCCAAGAACCCGGCGGACCGGCCCGCCAGCGCCGAGGCATTCAAGGCCGAGCTGCAGGCCGTGGACAAGGAACGCCGCCGGATGGACTCGGCGCCGCGGCGCGCGGCCAACTCGTCGGCGGTGCTGGCGCCGTTGCCGCGCAAGTCCGCCGCCGGTCCGCAGAGTGATGTCCGGGATTCCACGCTGACCGGGTGGGGCAACGAAGTGACCATGGAGGCCACGGTGCGCGCCCTGCCGGGTGTGCTCGAGCCGTTGCCCGCGAACGCCGACGCGATGGCCGCCACGCGTGAGCATACGGACTCGCTGGTCCACACGCAGCCGGGTGCCGGCGGCAGCAGCGGGGTGGCGTTCTTCTTCAAGTCGCTGACCATCCTGCTGGTGGTCGCCGCGCTGGGCTTCTTCGCCTACTACTTCTTCACGGGCGCTGGCAGCGGAGGCGTGCAGGACCTGCCCTACGCGCTGCCCACGAATGCGCCGGTGCCAGCGGGGGCCAACAACTCCGCCGTGGGCGCGAGCCCCGACGTGCCGCTCTACGACCGGGCCATTGTCTCGGGCGCGCGCAACGTCGAGCGCGCGCTGGAGCTGGCGCGAGAGGGTGACAAGGCACTGCAGCGCGCGGACGTGGGGCTTGCGGCGACGAAGTACCGCGAGGCCTTCAGCCGCAGTGGTGACCCGGAGCTGGCCCTGAAGCTGGGCGAGGTCTACTGGCACCGGCAGAACCCGGACAAGGAAGAGGCCCGGGGCTGGTGGAATCGTCACCTGCGCGAGCAGCCCTCCTCCAAGGCGCGTGCCCTCATTGAGCAGCGCCTGAGCGGCACCTTGGCGCAGCCCACGTCGCCCTGACGGGTGAGCCCCGAGGGGCGGTGTCGGCCTGCCGCCCTGGGGCACGAAGCTTCATGGCTTCAGGGCACCGGGGCGTATGCCCCACGGCACAGCCTGCCCCGCGTCAGCCCAGCGTCTCCACCTGAAGCACGTGCTGTCCCAGGCGGACGCGGTCTCCCGGACGCAGCGGACGCTCGACGCCGCTCGCGAGGCGCACATAGGTGCCCAGGCCTCCGGACAAGTCCCTCAGCAGGGCACCGGTGGGCGTGGGGGACAGCTCGCAGTGGCGGCCCGCGAGGCCCTCGTCGCCGGGGAAGCTCAAGTCACAGTGGGCCAGTCCGATGGTGAGCAGCGGCGCCGCCGTCATCACCGCGCGTCCCGCCCGGCCACCGACGAGCATCTCCTCCACACCATAGACGGCCTGCCCCAGTGGCACCGGGGCGCCATAGATGACGGGTCGTCCCGTCACGGGGGGCTGGGGCTCCAGTCGGCCCGTGAAACGGAACAGCCGCTGGCCCGCGCTGAAGAGGGTGCGCGGGGTGAGGGCTTCCGTGCCCCCAACAGTGACGAAGACGCCCGAGGCGCTGGACTCGTCCCGCACGTACAGCGCGCCATCCTTCACCAGGAAGGTGGCGTGTAGGGGCGACACGAAGGCGTCGTCCGCGAAGAGGATGGCGCCGCGCTGGCGGCCCACGACGCACCCGGTGACAGGCAGCTTGTAGCGCTGACCCCGGGCGGAGCCCGCGATGACCGCGAGCCCGAACCGGGAGGCGGCCGGAGGGGCAGGGCGGGGCGCCGTGGTGGCCGCGCCGGCCCGGCCGGGCATCGCGCTGTCCGGAACCGGCGGGGGCGGACGGGTGGTGGCCGGGCCTGACGCGCCGCCCGTGCGGGCCATGATGCCCGGGGGCGCCGTGGGGGTGCGCTGCTGCGGCGGCCGTTCCACTGTCAGGCCCGCGGCGGTGGGGGGCGGCGTCCGGGCAGAGGGGCGCAGGCCCGGCGGAATGGCGCTGGGAGCGGGCGGAACCACCGGCTCCGCCACCTTGCCGCCGGGGAAATTGGACACCGCGACCGGCCGGCTGCCGGTCGGCGTACCCGGCCGGGCGACGGCCAGGGGCGGCTTCGTGGCGGCGGGTTCGCCGAGCGCCTGGCCGCAGAGCACACATGCAGCCGCGCGAGGTGAGTTGTACCCGTCACAGTTCGGGCAGACCACGGCGAGGGAGGACAGCAGGAGCTGTGACATGAGCGGAGGCGAATCTACGGGGCCGTAAAACACCGGGTCAACGAAAGCGAACGCACCAACTGGGGTGTCCCAGAGGGAGGTGACGTCCAGGTGTGGGGCAACGTTGCCCCTCCGTTGGTGCAAAGTTACGATTGCTCCTCATTCGATGATTCGCCTGAACGACATCCTCCAACGGGTTTCCCAGTACCACCCCGACCCCGACCTGGACATCATCAAGAAGGCCTACGTCTATTCGGCCAAGGTCCATCAGGGTCAACTTCGGAAGTCAGGCGAGCCCTACCTCGTCCACCCGCTCGAGGTCGCCGGCATCCTGGGCGAGCTCAAGCTGGACGAGGCGTCCATCGTCACCGGACTCCTTCACGACACCATTGAGGACACGCTGGCCACCGCGGAGGAGCTGACCGAGCTCTTCGGTTCGGAAGTGGCCAATCTGGTGGACGGCGTCACCAAGCTGTCCAAGTTCTCCGCATCCGCCAGCCTGTCGCAGGAGGAGAAGCAGGCGGAGAACTTCCGGAAGATGATCATCGCGATGGCGCAGGACATCCGCGTCATCCTGGTGAAGCTGGCGGACCGCACGCACAACATGCGGACGTTGGATCACATGTCGGAGGAGAAGCAGGCCCGCATCGCGCAGGAGACGCTGGACATCTACGCGCCGCTGGCCAACCGGCTCGGTATCTCCTGGATCAAGACGGAGCTGGAGGACCTGAGCTTCCGCTACGTCAAACCGCAGGAGTTCTTCGCGCTCCAGGAGAAGCTGAACAAGCGCAAGAAGGAGCGGGAGAAGTACATCGAGGACACGTGCGACCTCATCCGCTCCAAGCTGGCCGAGCGCGGGCTGAAGGGCGAGGTGAGCGGCCGCTTCAAGCACGTCTACAGCATCTACAAGAAGATCAAGTCACAGGGCATCGACTTCGATCAGATCCACGACATCATCGCCTTTCGCATCATCGCGCCCACCGCGCCCTCCTGTTACGAGGCGCTCGGTCTGGTGCACGAGATGTGGAAGCCGGTGCCGGGGCGCTTCAAGGACTTCATCGCGATTCCGAAGCCCAACATGTACCAGTCGCTGCATACGACCATCATCGGTCCGCTCAGCGAGCGCGTGGAGGTGCAGATCCGCACCTCGGAGATGCACAAGATCGCCGAGGAAGGTATCGCCGCGCACTGGAAGTACAAGGAGGGCAAGGCCGTCATCTCCAAGGATGACGAGAAGTTCGCCTGGCTGCGGCAGCTGATGGAGTGGCAGCAGGACCTGAAGGACCCGAAGGAGTTCCTGGAGACGGTAAAGGTGGACCTCTTCACCGACGAGGTCTTCGTCTTCACGCCCAAGGGCGACGTGCGCTCGCTGCCTCGCGGCGCCACGCCGGTGGACTTCGCCTACGCCATCCATTCGGACGTGGGCAACCGGTGCGTGGGCGCCAAGGTGAACGGGAAGATCGTCCCGCTCCGCTACAAGATGAAGAACGGGGACACGGTGGAGGTGCTCACCAGCCCCCAGCAGCACCCGTCCAAGGACTGGCTCACCTTCGTCAAGACGAGCCGGGCGCAGCAGCGCATCCGCGGCTTCATCAAGCAGCAGCAGCGGGAGAAGAGCCTGCAACTGGGACGCGAGCTGGCGGACCGCGAGCTCAAGCGCTTCCAGCTCAACTTCAACCGGTTGCTCAAGTCCGGCGAGATGAAGAAGGCCGCCGTGGACCTGGGCTTCCGCGTGGAAGACGACATGCTGGTGGCCATTGGCTACGGCAAGGTGACGCCGCAGCAGCTGTCGCACCGGCTCGTCCCTCAGGAGAAGCTCAACGCCGCGGAGGCGGGGACTCGCGGGGACGCCAACACCGCCGTCTCGGCGTCCTCCGGTGGAACGGGCAACTCGGTGCTGCCGGGCCTGTCCCGCGTCACCGACCTGGCGAAGCGGCTGGTGGGCCGCAGCAACCGCAGCGGCGTGCAGATTGGCGGCGTGGACGATGTCCTCGTGCGCTTCGGGCGGTGTTGCAACCCCGTCCCCGGAGATCCCATCGCTGGCTTCATCACCCGGGGACGGGGCGTCACGGTTCACACGGTCGGCTGTGAAAAGGCGCTGGCAACGGATCCCGAGCGGCGCGTGGACGTGTCGTGGGACGTCCGGGGCGACTTCAAGCGCCCCGTCACCTTGCGCATCCTCACCGCGGACCGGCCGGGCCTGCTGGCGGACATCACCAACACCTTCTCCAAGAAGGGCGTCAACATCTCCCAGGCCAACTGCCGGGCCACCGGAGATGACCGGGCGGTGAACACTTTCGAGGTCATCATCTCCGACCTCAAGCAGCTCACCGACCTGATGCGAACCATCGAGCGGCTTCAGGGCGTCTACTCGGTCGAGCGCATCTAACCGCCTTCGTCTTTCGTGGTAGAGCGCCCGGAAACCCCGGCGGCCCGATTCGGGCCGCTCTCACCCCGAGGTGCGCCGCATGGCTCGCAAGGCAATCCATTCCGACCAGGCCCCCAAGGCCATTGGCCCGTATTCCCAGGCGGTGCAGGTGGACGCCGGGAAGATGACCTTCCTCTCCGGTCAGATTCCCCTCGACCCCGCCACCATGGAGATGGTGCAGGGCGACGTCGTCGCGCAGGCGGAGCGGGTGATGGAGAATCTGAAGGCCGTGCTCGCCGCCAGCGGGCTGGACTTCTCCCACGTCGTACGCTGCACCATCTTCCTCATCGATTTGGGCGACTTCGCCCGGGTGAACGAAGTCTACGGCCGCTACTTCACCGGCGCGCCGCCGGCCCGCGCCACCGTGCAGGTGTCCGCGCTGCCGCGTGGCTCCAAGGTGGAGATTGACGCCATCGCCGTCTCCTGAAGCAAGGGCTGGAAAGACGAAGGCCGCCGGACTCAGAGGAGTCCGACGGCCTTTGTCGCGTCAGGGCACCAGGGCCCCAGCGGGAACTACTTCGAGTCGGCCACCGCGCCGCCGGTCTTCTTCAGCTCCTCGTCGATGACGCGCTTGAACGCGTCGACGGGCTGGGCGCCCACGAGCGTGCGGCCATTGATGAAGAACGTCGGGGTGCCGTTGGCGCCCACGCTGGACGCCTGCGCCATGTCGGCCTCGATCTGCGCGTTGAACTTGCCCTGGTCCAGCGCGGCCTTGAACTTGTCCATGTTCAGGCCCAGCTCCTGCGCGTACTTCTCCAGCGAGGCGCGGTCCAGCGCGCGCTGATTGGCGAAGAGCTTGTCGTGGTACTCCCAGAACTTGCCCTGCTCGTGCGCGGCCAGCGCGGCGGCGGCGGCCGGCTTGGCGTTGGCGTGGAAGGGCAGCGGCTGGTTCTTGAAGGCGACCTTGATCTTCCCGCCGTACTGGTCCTCCAACTGCTTCAGCGTGGGCACCACGCGGCTGCAGAAGGGGCACTCGAAGTCGGAGAAGGCGACGATGGTGACCGGCGCGTTGCTGGCGCCCTTCACCGGGGCGTTGCCCACGTCCACCTTCTGGACCGGGGGCTCGGCGGGGGCGCCAGGGGCCGCGGCGGCCGCCGTCGGGGCGTTGGCGACGTTCTCCGCGTTCAGCTTGGCGTAGAGCTCCTCGGGCTTGGTGCCGGCGGCGAGCAGCTTGTCCGCCTTGCCAATCTCCTCGTCGATGACGCGCTTGAAGGCCTCGAAGGGCTGCGCGCCGACGAACTCACGGCCGTTGATGAAGAACGTCGGGGTGCCGTTGGCGCCCAGGGCGCTGCCGGCGGCCATGTCGGCCTCGACCTTCGCCTTGAACTTGCCCGAATCCAGGGCGGCCTTGAACTTGGCGACGTTCAGACCCAGCTCCTGCGCGTACTTCTCCAGCGAGGCGCGATCCAGGGCCTTCTGATTGGCGAAGAGCTTGTCGTGGTACTCCCAGAACTTGCCCTGCTCGTGCGCGGCGTGCGAGGCCTCGGCGGCCACCTTCGCGTTCGGGTGGAAGGGCAGCGGCTGGTGACGGAACACCACGCGCACGTCCTTGGCGTAGCCGTCCTTGATCTTCGACAGGGTGGGGCCCACGCGGCTGCAGAAGGGGCACTCGAAGTCAGACCACTCGACGATGGTCACCTTGGCGGTGGCCGGGCCGAAGGAGGGCGAGTCCGAGGGGACCTCCACCTTGCGGACCGTGGCGGCGGGCTGCTGCTGCTGCTGCTGCGCCTTGGGCGCGGCGCGCTCGGAGCCCTTCTCGATGATCTTCGCGTACACCTGCGAGGCGGGCACGCCGCCCTTCACCAGGTTCTCCGCCTTGACCAGCTCCTCGTCGATGAGGGCCTGGAAGTTGGCGATGGGCTGCGCGCCCGACAGGAAGCGGCCGTTGATGAAGAAGGCCGGGGTGCCGCTGGCGCCCAGCTGGGTGGCCAGGGCCTGGTCGCGGGTGATGATGTCCTGGAACTTGGGGTTGCCCAGCTCGGCCTTCCACTTGTCCAGGTTCAGGCCCAGCTCCTTGGCGTACTGCTCCAGGGACGCGTCATCCAGCTTCTTCTGATTGGCGAAGAGCTTGGCGTGGTACTCCCAGTACTTGCCCTGCTCGCCGGCCGCCATCGCGGCGATGGCCGCGGGCTTGGCGCGCGGGTGGAAGGAGAGGGGGTTCTGCTTCATCACCACGCGGAGCTTCTTGCCGTACTGCTCCTGGATCTTCTCGATGGTGACGTTCGCCCGGCTGCAGAAGGGGCACTCGTAGTCGGAGAACTCGACCACGGTGATGAGCGCGTCGGCGCTACCGTGGGTCGGCGAGTTCTCGATGGGCACCTTGAACACGGTGGGATCCACCGGTCGGCGTCCACCGGGCGCCGGGGCGGCGGCAGGAGAGTTCGGTGCGGCCTTGGCGACTTCGGACTTCGTGGACGGGCCGGTGGTGACGCGGCCGCCAACGAACCCGAGCACCAGGCCGACCAGCAGGGCCACGATGACATTGGGCTTCATGAGTGGGTCTTGCTCCTTCGCCATGGGGCCGGCATTGTGGGCCCGAGCGGGTTTTCAACGAGGGCAGAGGGCGGCGGTCTTAACAGAGGGAATTCCAGACGCGCAAGCAAGCCGCTCTGGCCTTCCAGGGAGCCGCGCCCCCTCAGGGGCCCCAAAACTTGGGAGACTTCGGAAAAATTCCGTCAGAGTCTCGATCATGGACGCCGCCGTGCGCATCGACACTCGGGGGGCCTTGTGTCCCATGCCCATCCTGGAACTCGCCAAGGCCATGAGAGCCCTGGCGCCAGGGACGCTCGTGGAGCTCGTCTCCACGGATCGCGGGTTGGAGGCGGACCTTCCCGCATGGTGCGAGGCTACGGGGAATCCACTGGTCCGCATGGAGCGCCGGGAGACCCTCTACGTGGGCTGGGTGCGCAAGGCGGGGTGAGCCGCCTGCCGCCACAGCCCACGCCTTGCTTCAGAGCATCTGCAGGACGCGGTCTTCCAGGCGCTGGCCGCGGCTGACGCCCAGGATGAGCACGTCGTGCTGCAGCAGGTGACGCACCACCTGGCTGATGACCTCTTCTGGCGCGATGCCGCCACTGAAGCGCACGCGCAGCACGGTGTCGCTCTCCATGCGCGCGTCCGTGACATGGGGCATCATGGTGAGCTCCGGGATGATGACGCTGCCACGGGCGATCTGGACGCGGAACTCGGCGCCCTGGCCGGTGAGCTCATTCATGCTCCCCGCCTGGGCGAGCGTGCCCTTGTCGAGGATGGCGGCCGCATCACACAACTCCTCCAGCTCCTGGAGGTTGTGGCTGGAGACCACCACCGTCTGGCGGCCCTTCATGTCGCGGATGACCTGACGCACCTGGGCGGCGATGCGTGGATCCAGCCCGGCGGTGGGCTCGTCCAGCAGCACCAGCGGCGGGCTGCCCATGAGGGCCTGGGCCATGGCGGCGCGCTTGGCCATGCCGTGGCTGAGCGCCTGCGTCTGGACGTTCCAGGCCTCCATGAGGCCCACCTTGTCCAGGGCCTCGCGCGCCTCACGCTCCGGCTCGGCCAGGGCGGACAGCCGCGCCCAGTACGTCAGCAGCGCGCCCACTTCCCATCCGGGCGGCAGCACCGCGTCCTGCGGCAGCGCGCCCAGGCGGCCCTTGAGGGCGCCCGGGGTGGTGGGGTCCACGTCCATGACCTTGAGCGAGCCCTCGGACGGGTAGAGGTAGCCGCACATCATGGAGAAGGTGGTCGTCTTGCCGGCGCCGTTGGGGCCGATGAGCCCGTACACCGCGCCCTTGGGCACGGAGAAGCTGACGCCGTTGACGGCGACCTTGGGGCCGAAGCGCTTGGAGACGCCGAACAGTTCAATGGCCACGTCGCTCACAGGTCCCTCGCGCGCAGGATGCCGTAGGCCGCCATCAGGAAGACGAACGCGAAGACCGCGTAGGCGGCTCCGCTCGCGCCGAACTGCGCCAGGCCCGGATGCAGCAAGTCACTGGCGTAGTACGACGGGGACAGGTAGCGCAGGAAGCGCAGGTTGCCCGTGTCACCCGAGGCCCGGCCGATGGTGTCCATCAGCCAGAAGACGAACAGCAGGATGAAGTTGAAGACCAGGCTCACCGCTGGCGAGCGGAACATGCTGGAGCACAGCGTCGTGAGGGCCACGTAGGCCAGCGAGAAGACGATGGCCGCCAGCCAGAACTTCAGCAGGTTGAGCGCCACGGCGGCGAAGCTGAAGTCCGGGTTGGCCACGCGGGCGTAGACGAAGATGGCCAGGTCGATGATGAGCACCAGGCCGAGCAGCAGCGTCGCCTGCGTCAGGAACTTGCCCAGCAGCACCGACGAGCGCCGCGCGCGCACCGTGAGGTAGCGCATGGAGCGTGGGCCCACTTCACCGCTGATCTGATCGAAGCCCATCAGCGCGATGTAGGCGGGCAGGAAGAAGAGGGTGATCTTGAAGACGATCAACACCTCCAGCGGCACCTGCGCCAGGGCCTCGATCATCGCGGAGTCGTTGCTGGTGAGGAATCCCAGCACGCCCTTGCGCATCTCCTCGTTGATCTGCACGGAGGCGCTCGAATCCGCGCCCGCGCCTTCCAACTGCTTGGCGACGGCGCTGCGGACTTCGCCCGCGAGCCAGCCGACCACCAGCAGCACCAACGCGGAGAACATGCTGTAGAGGCCGAGCAGCACCACCGTCCGGCCACTGCGCACGGCCCGGCGGAGCTCGGCGCTCCAGATGACCACCGTTTCTTTCAATCCGTCCAAAGTGTGGGCGAACCTAGCGGAGATGCACACCCCTCCGCCAAGTTTCTGATTTCACCGAGTGGTGGAAGCGACCAGGGAGGCATCCGTGGACAGCGCGCCCCCAGCCGGTAGGATCCAGGCGTCGCTCACCCCCCGGAGCCCCCCGTAGCAATGCGCTTCCACCGCCGTCTCCTGTCCGCCGCCGCGCTGCTCCCCCTGGTCCTCGTCATTGGAGCGACCGAGCCGGAGCAACCCACGTCCGCCGGTGCCTCCGAAGCCGGTGGGGCAGGGGCGGTGGTCGCCGCCCCTGGCACGGCGTCGCAGGCCGCCCAGACGGACGCGGGTATGTCGGGCTCCGCCACGGCGTCCCAGGATACCGCCCAGACAGACGCGGGGACTTCAGGTTCCGCCGCCGTCTCCGCCGCCGCGGTGCTCGGGGGCGAGTCGCCGGACGGAGGACTGGCGGCGCTGGCCGCGGAGCCGGGGATGGTTCCCCCGATGCCCGTACCCTCGCGCGAGAAGGCGCCGCCCATCGCCACGGTGAAGCCGCTGGCCAAGTCCGCGGACCTCATGGCCCGCGCGACGCTGGAGGGCGGGAAGCTGGTGGTGAAGGAGAAGGGCGGCAAGAAGAAGCAGCTCACCATCGACCCGGTGCTGCAAGCGTCGCTGACGCAGATCCTCCGCAACTACGAGACGCCCTACGGCGCGGCCGTGGTGCTGGAGCCGTCCACCGGGCGGGTGCTGGCGCTGGCGGAGCACTCGGCGGCGCGGCCGGAGCTGCGAGGGCTGCCGGTTCGCGCGGTGTTCCCCGCGGCCAGCGTTTTCAAGATCGTCACCGGCGGCGCGCTGCTGGAGGCCGGCGTCACACCGGAGACTGAAGAGTGCTTCCACGGCGGCAAGCGGCGCATCTCCGAGAAGCACCTGCAGGACAGCGAGCGGGACGGCTCCTGCTATTCGCTGGCGCTGGCCATGGGCAAGAGCGCCAACGTCATCTTCGCCAAGCTGACGAACAAGCACCTCACGGTGGACTCGCTGCGCCGCATGGCGGCCCGCTTCCGTTTCAACCGTGAGATTGAGTTCCCCGTGCCGACGGATGTGTCGCTCGCCGCCATCCCCGAGGAGACGTTCAGCCTGGCCAACACGGGCGCGGGCTTCGGGGACGTGTACCTGTCCCCGCTGCACGGCGCGCTCGTCGCCGCGGTGGCCGCCAACGAGGGCCGCTGGGTGGACCCCATCCTCTTCGAGCCCGAGGGCCCGGCGCCGCTGCTCCCGGTGGAAGGTGAGCCCGTCCTCACGCCCGAGGCCGCGAAGGCCCTCACGGTGATGCTGGAGGAGACCGTCACCAGCGGCACCGCGCGCGCCGTGTTCCGCGAGCGCGGCTTCCGCGTGGACGCCGCCGTGGGCAAGACAGGCTCACTGGCGGACCGCGAGCCCTTTCGCGACTACTCGTGGTTCGTGGGCTTCGCGCCCAAGGACAACCCGCGCGTCGCCGTGGCGGCCATCATCGTCAATGACCCGAAGTGGCGCATCCGGGGCACCTGGCTGGGACGCGAGGCGCTCCGGCTGGGCCTGGAGCGGCTGCCCGCGCCGGTGGAGATGACGGCCCCGGCCTCCGCCGCCGGCAAGCACTGACGCTTGCGTCAGCGCGGCGTCAGCTTCACCAGCCCCGCGTCCACGAAGCCGGCGAAGAACTTCAGCGCATCCAGCTCCTGCAGCGGCGACACGTGGACGATGGCGGCCACGTCGCGCCGTCCGTCGATGCGTGACAGCAGGTAGCGCTCCGGCGCGGAGAGCTGGAGCGTCTTCAGATGCCCGGGCGCGACCTGGAGCGTGGGCACCTTCGGCGGGTCGGCCAGCTCCCGCCGCAGGTGCACCAGGAGCTTCTCCTGGGCCGCCTTGACGAACTCCGCCGTGCGAGGGGAGGGCGACATCTCATGCGCCCGCCGCGCCAGCGCCTCGCCGTCCCGCGCGTTGCCCGCGTCGAGGAACAGCTGCGCGGCCTGGAGCACCTCGTCCGACGACGTCTCCGAGCCGATGATGCCCGGCTCTCCGTCCTCCTCCACCACCACGGACATCTCGGACTCGGGCGGCTCGTCGGACACCTTCACCGCGTCCAGGCGGTAGAGCGCATACAGCCGCTGGTAGAGGAAGAAGTCCGTGGCGTGCAGCGCCAGCGCGATGCCGTCGATGGTGAGGCCTTCCTTGATGAGCTGGACGATGCGCTCGTCCATGCTCCCGGGCTTTCGCTCGGGCAGCTTGCGCTCGTCCACCGTGAGCCGGACCGCGCCGGACGGGAAGACGGCGCGGATGGCCTGCCAGGCCGTCTCCCGGAACTCGCCCTCGCGGTGGACGTCCAGCAGGTCCACGCTGACTTCCAGGCCCGCGACCTCCGGCGCCGTGTCCGCCGCCTCGAAGACGAAGTCGCCGTCCTCCCAATGGAAGGCGTCGAGAATCATCTCCCGGAACTTGTGGCTGAGCGTGCCGCGAACGGTGGCTTCCGGCACCAGCCCCGTCATCACCAGGATCTTCCCCAGGAAGATGCGCGTCTCCGCCTGGGTCGAAAAAGCCTTCTCCAACTGGTCCTCAGTCAGGTGCCCCATATTGATGAGGAACTGACCGAAGAACTCGCGCGGCTGGTTGGAACTGGCGCTGACCACATGGCCTTCGCGCAGTTCGAGTTGCTTGCGCACGTCCCCACGCTCCACCTTCAGGGACCCCGTCGCTCGCCGGTTCCCGAGATAGACGACGAGGTCCTTGAGAGGCATCGTCGAGAAGTCGCCAGACAAGCCACGCATTAACCGTTCATCCTGCCCCGCATGCGCGTCGATATCTACTCGAAACCCAATTGCTCTCTCTGTGACAAGGCGGCCGCCGTCGTGGAGTCCGTGCGCGCTCGCATCCCCTTCGAGCTGCGGATCATCTCCATCCTGGAGGACGCGGAGGCCTTCACCGCCTGGCGTTACGACATCCCCGTGGTCGTCATCGAGGGGGTGCCTGCCTTCAAGCACCGCGTGGACGCCGCGGAGTTCGAGGCGCGGCTGCATGAGGTCAAAGGTGGCACAGCCATTGCTAAATCCGCTGCCCAGAATGGGTAGCCAGCTTCCCTTCTCTAGTAAATCCGAGGGGATGAGGAAGTCAGGATGGGGTTCGAGGCTGTAAATCCGGGGTGGGCCTCGAAAAGCGGCAGAGAAAAGTTCACGCGGGAAGGTGGAACGGTGGGTGTGCGAAGGAAGCGAGTGGGCAAGGCCGGACAGCCGCCCACCGTGCTCGTCGTCGAGCCACGAGCAGCAGACCTGGAGCGGACCCGGTTGCTCCTGGCGGAGGCCGGCTTCCGGGTGGTGCCGGTGACGCGCTTCGACGCGGCGGTGCCACTCTTCGAGGTCATCCGCCCGGCAGCGGTGTTGCTGGCCGCGCAGGCGCCTGACTTCGCGGCCGTCCAGGTCGCGCGCCGGTTGCGGCAGCTCAGCCATGGCGCGGTGCCGCTGCTCTACCTGGTGGATGAGCGGGACGCCGAGGCCCGGCAGTACTGCCTGGAGCGGGGGCAGTGCGTGGACCTGGTGCCTCGTTCGGGCAGTGGCTCGGAGCTGGCGACGAAGCTTCACGCCCAGCTGAAGCTGAAGGACGCGGTGCTGCGGGCCGCGGCGGGGGAGGAGGCCGGCACGGCCCAGGCGCTTCATGACCCGGTGACGGGGCTCTACAATCGGCCCTTCCTGCTGGAGTTCATCAGCCTGGAGGCGCGGCGGGCGGAACGCTACGGCGGCGGATTCTCCGTGGTGGCGGCGGAAGTGGGGGGCTGGTCGGCCTTCCGCAAGGAGTTTGGACGAGGCATGGCGGAGCGTCTGCTCGTGTACAGCGCGGTGGTGTTGGGGCAGACGGTGCGCGACGCGGACGCAGTGGCACGGGTGGGTGACTGTCAATTCGCGCTGATGCTCCCGGGAACGCCCGCGGAGTCGGTTCAGGAGGTGGTATCCCGCGTGGCGGCGCGCTTCGACACGGCCCGCTTCCAGGTGGAGGGGAAGGTGGTGCGCACGTCACTGGAGCTGGGAACGGTGAGCTTCCCGGATTCGGTGGGCACGCCCACGCAGCTGTTGAGCGCGGCGCAGCAGGACATGCGACGCGTGCGTGAGTTTCGCCGGATGGTCGGGAGCACCTCCCGGTTGTCGGTGTGAGGGTGGGTAGGACTTCGATGCAGCGGGCGAGTGGAGGCGAGGGGATGGACCGGATCGCGGTGCTGGTGGTGGATGACGAAGAGGCGGTGCGCACGTTTCTGTCCGAGCTGCTCGGAAGTGCGGGGTACCAGGTGCGCTGTGCCGCGAGTGGCGCCCAGGCGCTGGAGATGCTCTCAGGGGGCTCCTTCGACGCGGTGTTGCTGGACGTGGTGATGCCGGAGATGAGCGGCCTGGAAGTGCTGCGCCGTTACCAGTCCATGGGCGGCGGCGCGCCCGTCATCGTGCTCAGCGCGCTGGCGGGGGCGGACGACGCCGTTCGGGCGATGAAGATGGGCGCCAGCGACTACCTGGCCAAGCCGTTCGGCAACGACGAGCTCCAGGACGCGCTGGCCCGGGCCCTGGGGACGCGGGCGCCGGAGCGTCAGGCCGTGGCGCCCGTCCTGCCCTCGCGCACGGTGATGCCGGTGGTGGATTCGGCGCAGGAGCAGCGCGTCCTCATCTCCACCTCGCCGGCCATGCGCCGCGCGCGTGCGCTGGTGGAGCGCATCGCCGACACGGACGTCCCCGTGCTGCTGCTAGGGGAGTCCGGCACGGGCAAGGAGGTCATCGCGCGGGAGATTCACGCGCGCAGCCAGCGGCGCAACCGTCCGTTCATCAAGGTGAACTGCGCGGCGCTGCCCGGTGAGCTGCTGGAGAGCGAGCTGTTCGGCCACGAGCGCGGCGCCTTCACCGGCGCCACCGCCGAGAAGCCAGGCAAGTTCGAGCTGGCCGACCAGGGCACCATCTTCCTGGACGAGATTGGCGAAATGGCCATCCGGCTCCAGGCCAAGCTGCTCCAGGTGCTCCAGGACGAGGAGTTCTTCCGCGTCGGTGGCAAGAAGAGCGTGCGCGTGGACAGCCGCGTCGTCGTGGCCACCAACCGCGACCTGGAGAAGGAAATCGCGCTGGGCAACTTCCGCGAGGACCTCTTCTATCGCCTCAACGTGGTGGCCATCCGCCTGCCGGCGCTGCGCGAGCGCCGCGAGGACGTGGTGCCGCTGACGGACCACTTCCTCAAGAAGTACGGCCGCGGCTACCTCAGCGGCGTGTCCGAGCTGCCCACGGAGGTGCTGCACGCCTTCGCGGACTACGACTGGCCGGGCAACGTGCGCGAGCTGGAGAACATGGTCCGCCGGCTGTGCGTGCTGAAGGACCCGACGCTGGTGCTCGACGAGCTCCGGGCCGCGGTCCGCGCACCCGCGAGCGCGCCGTCCCTGCCCACGTCCTACGCGGGTGACGACGGTGGCCCCTTCGGCCGCGCGCACGACGAGGGCTTCCGCACGCCGCCGCCCGCCGTGCAGGTGCTGGAGATGCCGTCGCGCGGCGCCGCCTTCGGGCTGGCGTCCGTCGCGCCACTGGCTCCTTCCGCGCACGCGCCCATGGTGATGGAGTCCGCGAACGCGGTGGTGCCCGCGCCGCGCTACGTCAATCCCTTCGACGTGCCGCAGCCGCCGCCGCCGCCCGCGCCCACCGGGGAGCTGTCGCTGAAGGACATCGGCAAGCGGGCCGCGATGCTGGCCGAGCGCGAGGCGATTCTCGCCATGCTCCAACGCACCGCGTGGAACAAGCGGCGCGCGGCCACCAAGCTGCGCATCAGCTACAAGGCGCTCCTCTACAAAATCAAGGAGTGCGGCATCATCGACCCGCGCGCGAGCGCGGAGCTGTAGGCGAGCCGTAACCGTCGCTTGCACTGTCCCCGCGGTCTCGCTATCGCGGGGACATGACGCCTCCTCTCATCCTTCTGGGGTCTGGGTACACGCTCACGCGGCTCGCCGTGGCGGAGGCCCGCGCCGGGCGCGACGTGCTGGCGGCCACTCGCGACGCCGCGCGCCGTGCCGAACTTGAGCGCGCCGGGGCCCGCGTCACCGACCTGGAAGACGCGCTGACTCGCACAGCGGGGGCTCACGTCGTCGTCTCGGTGCCGCCCGACGCGGGGTTGGACACGCGCATCGCCTCGGCGCTGGCCGGCCAGGTTCCAGCGCGGCTCGTCTACCTGTCCTCCACCGGCGTCTATGGCCGCGCGCGGGGCCACGTGGACGAGGACACCCCGGTGGAGTTGTCCACGCCGTCGTCGCGCGAGCGCATCGAGGCGGAGTCGCGCTACCTGCCGCTGGGCGCCATGGTGATGCGCATCGCCGGCATCTACGGGCCCGGGCGCGGCATTCACACGCGCCTGCTGTCGGGGGCGCTCCGGCTGCCCGAAGGTGGCGGCGGACGCATCTCCCGCATCTACGTCGATGACCTGGTGGAGTCCATTCGCGTGGTGCTGACGCGCGGCGAGCCCGGCGCTTTGTACTGCGTCGCGGATGACCGCTCCGCGCCCACCGAGGAGCCGGTGGCCTGGCTCAGCCAGCGCCTGGGCGTGCCGATGCCGCCCCGCATTCCCCTGGAGCAGCTCAACGAGACAGTGAGAGGCGACCGCGACATCTCCAACGCGCGCCTGAAGTCGTTGGGCTGGGCACCGCGCTACCCGGACTTCATCTCGGGGTACACGGCGCTCCTGAAGGCGGAGGGCCACGGCGCCGGACCGACGCAGCTCGTCATCCGCAGGCTGGTGGCGGAGGACGCGGAGGCGTTCAAGGCGCTGCGGCTGCGGGGGCTGCGGGACAACCCGGAGTCCTTCGCGGCCTCGGTGGAGGAGGATTCGGCGCTGTCCCTGGAGGCCGTGCGCGGCTGGCTGGTGGGGGCGTCCCAGTGTGTCCTGGGCGCCTTTGACGGTGGGCAGCTCGTGGGCGCGCTGGGGCTGAAGCGCGAGTCCCGGGCCCGGCTGGCGCACAAGGCAGTGGTGTGGGGCATGTACGTGGCGCCGGAGGTCCGCTCGCGGGGCGTGGGCCGGCGGCTGCTGACCGCGCTCATCGACGAGGCGCGGAAGATGGGCGGCCTCAAGTGCCTGCTGCTCGCAGTTTCGGTGGGGAACGTGCCCGCGCACGCGCTGTACCGCTCGCTGGGGTTCCGGACCTATGGCGTGGAGCCCAACGCGCTGAAGGTGGGGGAGACGTTCCTCGACGAGGAGTTGATGGTCCTCACCCTGTGAGCCGAGGCGGGTGACAGATTCTTGAGGGGCCGGTGTTCCAGGAGACGCGCGAGGCCGGAGGCGGCAGGACACGGGAACCGAGGGCTTTTCGCCGCGCTGGAGACGCACTGCGCATGGCCCCTGGCACCCCTGACTGGCTTCTGGAGCGAATCATCCTGCGCGAGCTGCCGCCAGAGGCGCTGTCCGCCGCGCGAGCCCGGCTCGAGCGTGAGCCCGGTGGCGCCGCGAGGCTGGCCCGGCTGGAAGCGGACTCCCGCCAGACGCTGGCGCGTCATCCGCCCGCCGAAGTCGCCGCAGAGGTGGCCCGGCGCGAGCGCGAGTCCCAGGTCCGCACGGAGACAGCGCGGCGCGACAACTCGCAGGGGTGGCATGGGCTGTCACTCAGCGTCCCCGTGGCCGCCTCGCTGGCGCTGCTCTTCATGTCCGCGCCGGAGGAGCAGCCGGAGCCGCCCGAGTCACCGGTGCCGCTCATCGTGATGCTGGATACCGTGCGCATCAAGGGTGGGCCGCGCCTGCGGGTCCACCGCCAGGGCGCGGGCGAGCCGGAGTTGCTCGGTGAACAGGCCCGGGCGCGCCGCGGTGACGTCCTGCAACTCAGCTACGTGTCGGGTGGAAGCCGCCATGGTGTCGTGGTGTCGGTGGATGGGCGCGGCGCCGTGACGCTGCACCATCCCTCGATGCTGTCGGGAAGCACGGAGCTGGGCCCTGGCGAGGCGGTGCCGCTGGCCCATGCCTACGAGCTCGATGACGCACCGGACTTCGAGCGCTTCCTCTTCGTCACGTCCGATGCACCCTTGGAGGTGGCGTCGGTCCTGGAGGCGGCGCGCGCGCTTGCTCGGCAGCCCACCGACGCGCGCACCCTGCCGCTGCCACTTCCGGATACCCTGGGCCAGACGTCCTTCACGTTGGAAAAGGTGCGGTGATGACGCGGTCCCTCCTGTTTTCGCTCCTGCTCGTGCCCGCCCTGGCCGCCGCGGCTCCCGCGTCCTCGGCGCCGCAGGCGTCGGTGCGCCGCTTCGCGCTGCTGGTGGGCGTCAACGATGGGGGCGAGGGACGTGCCCGGCTCCGGTACGCCGTCACGGATGCGCGCTCGTTCGGCGACGTGCTGGAGGAGCTCGGAGGGGTGCAGCCGCAGGACAAGCTGCTGCTGATGGAGAGCGACCGCGCGGCGCTGGAGTCCGCCCTGGTTCGCTTCAAGGCGATGCTGGCGGCGGCGACCACGCCGGGCACGCGCATCGAGGCGCTCATCTACTATTCGGGCCACTCCGACGAGCAGGGGTTGCTCCTCCAGAAGGACCGCTTCGGCTACCGCGAGCTGCGCAAGGCGCTGGAGTCGCTTCCCGCCGACGTGCGCATCGCCATCCTGGATTCGTGCGCGTCCGGCACGCTGGCCCGCCAGAAGGGCGGAGTGCGGCGTCCAGCCTTCATGGTGGATGCGTCCTCCGCGGTGCGAGGCCATGCCATCCTCACGTCGTCTTCCGAGGACGAGGTGTCCCAGGAGTCCGACCGCATCGGCGGCTCGTTCTTCACCCACAACCTGGTGTCCGGCCTGCGCGGCGCGGCGGACGTCTCCGGGGACGGCCGGGTGACGCTGCACGAGGCCTACCAGTTCGCCTTCCACGAGACGCTGGCCCGCACGGAGGAGACGCGGGCCGGGGCGCAGCACCCCGCGTATGACATCGAGCTGGCGGGAACGGGCGACCTGGTGATGACGGACCTGCGCTCCACCGCCGCGGTGCTCGTCCTGGGGGACCTGGTGGATGGGCGGCTCTACGTCCGTGATTCCCAGGGACGCCTGGTCGTGGAGCTGAAGAAGTACGCGGGCCGCACCACCGAGCTGGGGTTGCAGAAGGGCCGTTACTCGGTGATGCGCAAGGTGCTGGACCAGACTTCGCAGGCGGAGTTCGAACTGGGGGAGGGCGGCCGTACGGTGCTGGCGGCCTCCGCCTTCCGTGCGGTGCAGGGGGAGCTGACGGCCATGCGCGGCGGTGGGCCCCTGCCTGAGACACTCTCCGCGGGCGCTGGCGTGTCGGAGGTCGCGGCGGCGAGCAGCGGTCGCCGGTCGCGCTTCGTCAACGTGGGCCTGTTCCCCGGCCTCCAGACGAATGACCTCATGACTTCCGGCGTGCCCGTGGACAACCACGTCTCCCTGTCCATGGGCGTGTCCCGCATGGCGCGGCTGGACGGCGTGGCGATGGCCCTGGGCGCGAACGTGGCCACGGACAAGGTGGATGGGCTGCAACTGGCCCTGGGCGCCAACGTGGTGCGGGGCGACATGTCGGGCACGCAGCTGGCCGTGGGCGGCAACTGGACGCACGGAAAGGCGGAGGGCATCCAGGCGGCGATCGGGCTCAATGTGGCGCGGACCAGCGGCTCGCTCGGGCAGCTCGCGGTGGGCGCCAACGTGTCCGGCACGTCGCTGGTGGGAGCGCAGCTGGCCGTGGGCGGCAACTGGACGGCGGGGAGCGTCGACGGTGTGCAGGGCGCGGTGGCGTTCAACCATGCGCGGGACCGGATGACGGGCCTCCAGGTGGCCGTGGGATTGAACTGGGCGGCGGAGGCCCGGGGCGCGCAGCTGTCCCTCGTCAATGTGGGTGGTGACGTGAAGGGCGCGCAGGTGGGGATCGTCAACGTGGCGGGGCGGATGAGCGGCCTCCAGCTCGGGCTCGTGAACGTGTCGCGGGAGCTGGATTCCGGTGTTCCGGTGGGCCTGGTGAGCATCGCGCGCAACGGCCAATTCCACGTCGAGGCCTTCGGTAATGACTTCAACTACGCCAACACCGCCATCAAGGTGGGCAGCCGCTACCTCTACACGACGCTCGTGTTGGGCATGGGCACCATGGCGGGCGCGCGTGGCCCCAGCCACTGGTCGCTGGGACTGGGGCTCGGCGCGCACATCCCAATCTCCGAGCGCTTCTTCCTGGACGTGGACGCGGTGTCGAACACCCTCTACGACTGGAACGTGTCCTTCGAAGGCAACCGCCGCCTGCACCAGCTCCGGTTGGTGGCGGGGTTCCAGGTGGCGCGGAACCTGGCCATCATCGGCGGGCCCACGCTCAACGTGTTGCACGACTCCAACGGTGAGCCCGTGGCGAACCTGAGCCGTCTGTCGAACCTGGACGCGGGGGGCGTGCTCCTGTGGCCCGGTGTACAGGTGGGCCTGCGCATCTGACGCAGGGGCCAATGGCTCCCATCAGCGATACGAAAGCGCGCCCGGCAATGACGTCTTTCCATGGGGACTTCCCCGGTGACAGGCTGACCCTCCGGCCCGGGAGCGTGGCCGGTGTCACCCATTCGCTGGGGGAGAGATGTCCAAGTTGCTGTTCGCGGCCTTCAATGACGGCGTGAGCCTGTCCATGGCGGGCAATCACGAGGCGGCCATCCTCGCGTTCGACAAGGTGCTCGCAGTGGACCCCAAGCACGTCCCCGCGCTCACGGGGAAGGGGGCCTCGCTGGCCACGCTGGAGCGCTTCGAGGAGGCGCTGCGCTGCTTCGAGCGCGCCATCGAAGTGGACCCCACCGAGGCCGAGGCCCACCGCGACGCCGCCCTCTGCCAGTTGGAGCTGGGGGAGCCGGAGGCCGCCGCGCAGCTGCTCCAGCGCGCCATGCAGCTCAACCCCACGCCGGGCTACCGCGAGTCCGCCGCCGTTCAAATCTACAACCTGGGCAATTCGCTGCTGACGCGGGGCTCCCGCCGCCCGGACAAGGCCCGCTACCGCCAGGCACGCCACGTCTTCGAACTGGCGCTGACGCTGTCTCCCGGCTCCGCCGAATGCGCCCGGGCCCTGGCCGACGTGTGGGAGCACCTGGGCGACACTGCTCAGAGAGACCACTACGCCCAGCTCGCCACCCGGCTCCGCCCCGTGCCGGCCTAGCAGGCGGCCTGCCGGGGCCTGGACGACACGAATCCCCACTCCGGTTTCAAGTCCGGACGCGGCAAAGCGGTTCGAAGTGTTACATGTGACGCGGCCTTTTTCCGCCATACTTCACGCAATTCGCGTAAAGTCCGACAGCGCCGCCCGGGAGAACCGAAGATGATTGTCATGCTCGAGCCGGACTCGCCGGAGTCCGTGGTGTCCGCCGTCCTCCAGGTTGCTTCCCAGTACAAGGGAGTGACGCCTCGGACGCACGTCATCGGGGGCTCCGAGTACACGATTACGGAGGTCTACCTGCTGGGTTCCACCGCGCAGGTGCCCGTGGAGCCCTTCGAGCAGATTCCCGGCGTGCGGCAGGTGGTGCGCGTGTCACAGAAGTACCGCGTCATCGGCCGGCACAAGGGCCAGCGGACGTCCGCGGGCTTCGAGTACAACGGCATCAACTTCGACGAGCGCTCCGTGAATGTGTTCGCCGGCCTGTGTGCCGTGGACAACCCGGAGAATGTGGACACGATGATGGCGGCGCTTGCTCGCTGCGGCATCCGCACCACGCGCATGGGCGCCTACAAGCCCCGCACCAACCCCTACGAGTTCCAGGGCCTGGGCGCCGCCTGCCTGCCCTGGGTGTTCGAGTCGGCGGGCAAGCACGGCATCAAGGTCATCGCGATGGAGGTGACGCACCCGCGTCACATCGACGAGATTCGCGACGCGCTGGAGCGCTCCGGCAATGCCACGGGCGTCATGCTCCAGGTGGGCACGCGCAACGCGCAGAACTTCGAGCTGCTCAAGAGCATTGGCCAGCAGCGCGTCTTCCCGGTGCTCTTCAAGCGAGGCATGGGCATCACCCTGGAGGAGTCGCTCAACGCGTGTGAGTACGTGGCGAGCGAGGGCAACCCGAAAATCATCTTCTGCCTCCGCGGCGTGAAGACGCACCTGGGTGACCCGCACCGCAACATGGTGGACTTCGCCCACGTGCCCGTGGTGCGCCGGCTGACGCGCCTGCCGGTGTGCGTGGATCCGTCGCACGCCATTGGCCAGGCCGCGCCGCCGCCGGACGGGCTGCCGGACGTCTTCCACGCCATTGGCCAGGGCATCATCGCGGGCGCGTCCATGGTGCTGGTGGACTTCCACCCGCATCCGGAGGCCGCCCTGTGCGACGGCCCCCAGGCCCTGCGCATGGAGCAGCTCTCCGCGCTGCAGCGCTACGTCCAGTTGGTGCGCACCGCGTACGAGACGGCCGTGCAGCACGGTGACGGGCTCCAGGCGACCAGCGCCTGAGCGCGCCTCACACCACGCCGTAGCTTCCGAGCACCCGCAGGGTGATGCAGGCGGCCTGGGCCGCGGCCACCGCCTCGCGCACCCGCGGGTCCTCCAGCGCGCCGTCCACGTCCAGGCACCACACGTACTCCCAGGCGCGGCGCTGTGGCCGGGACTCCAGCCTCGCCACGTTGAGGCCGCGCGAGGAGAAGGCGCTCATCACGCGGTACAGCGCGCCCGGCCCGTTCTCCACGGTGAAGGCCAGCGCCGTCTTCCGCCGCGTCCACGTCCGCTCGGGCGCGGGCCCCAGGGCGATGAAGCGCGTGAAGTTGTCCGGCGAGTCCTCCACGCCTTCCTCCAGCACGGCCAGTCCGTACAGGCCCGCGGACATGCGGCTGGCGATGGCGGCCGTGTGCGGAGGCTTCTCTTCCGCCACCTTCCGCGCGGCGATGGCGGTGTTCGTCTCCGGCATCGGTGTGATGCCCCGCCGGCGCAGGTAGCCCGCGCACTGCGCCAGGGCCTGCGGGTGGGAGAGGGCCTGCTGGACGTCGTCCAGTACCAGGCCTGGTGGGGCCAGCAGGCAGTGGCGGATGCGCAGGGACAGCTCGCCCGTCACCGGCACGTCATGCTCCAGCAGCAGGTCCACCGTCTCCGCCACCGGCCCGCCCAGCGAGCTCTCCACCGGCACCACGCCGCCGTGCACGCGGCCTTCTGCCACGGCCTCGAAGACGGCGCGGAAGGTGAGGCAGGGGACGGCCTCCACGTCGGCGCCATGCAGCGCTCGCAGGGCCTCTTCTCCATAGGCGCCAGGCTCGCCCTGGAAGGCGATGCGCCGCGGCGACTCAGGCATGAGGCGCCTCCGCGCGCGCATACGTCCCCAGCACGCGCAGCGACGAGGTGAGCGGACGGATGTCGTCCAGCGCCGCCGTCACCGCCGCGGAGGCGGCGTGGCCCTCCACGTCCAGGTAGAAGCGGTACTGCCACGGCTGTCCCGGGATGGGGCGCGACTCCAGCTTGCTCAGATTCACGCCGCGCAGGGTGAGCCGCTGGAGCATCTCTCCCAGCGTGCCGGGCTTGTGCTCCAGCACCACCAGCAGGGACGTCTTGCACGGCACGCCGGGCGACAGGGGCGTAGCCTCGCGGCCCACCTCCACGAAGCGTGTGTAGTCGAAGGCCGGCTGCAAATCGCCCGCGAGCACCTCCAGGCCGAAGCGCTGCGCCGCCGTCTCGCTGGCGATGGCCGCCACCGACGCGTCGTTGCGCTCACGGACCTTCTGCGCCGCGCCGCCGGTGTCCACGTCCGGTACCGCGCGGGCCCAGGGCACCTTCTCCCGGAGGAACGTCTCGCACTGCGCCAGCGCCTGCGGATGGGACAGCACCTCCCGCAGTCCTTCCAGCTTCGCGCCCGGCAGTCCCAGCAGGCGGTGGTCCACCTGGCTGACCAGCTCCGCGGTGATGACCACGCCGCCCTCGGCGAGCAGGTCATACGTCTCGTTCATGCTGCCCGCGGTGGTGTTCTCGATGGGCAGCAGCACCAGGTCCTGCTCACCGCGGCGGAGCGCCTCCACGGCCTCTCTCGCATGGTCGAAACCGGACAGCAGCACGCCGCCCGTGCGGTGCCCGTAGCGGCGGCGCGCGGCCAGGTGGCTGTAGGAGCCCTCCACGCCAGGGTAGGCCACGCGCAGGGGCGTGGTGTCCAGGCGGGTGACGAGCTCGTGCTGCCGGGCCACGGACATGTCGATGAAGAGCCGCCAGATGCGCTCCACCTCGTGCGGGTCCAGGCCGTGCTCCGCGGCGCGGGTGCGGATGCGGCGCAGGAGCAGGTCCTCGCGGCGCTGGTCCCGGAAGGGCGCGGCGGCGGCCAGCTTCGCCCGGGCCACGTCGTCCGCCAGCGCCATGCGGCGGCGGAGGGCATCGAGGATTTCCTCGTCGATGCGCTCGATGGAGGTCCGGATGAGGTCGAGGTCGGGGAGGGTGGTCATCACGAGGTTCCAAGGTTGCGCCACATGAGGTGGTGCGGGCCGATGCCGGGCAGGTCGAAGGGCTCGCCTCGCTGCGCGAAGCCCTGCGCGCGGTAGAACCCGGAGGCCGTCATCCGCGCGTTGCACCACACCTGGGAACCGCCCTGCCGCGCCGCATGCTCCATGCAGGCCTTCAGGAGGGCGGCGCCATGGCCGTGCCCACGCAGGGTGGCGTCCACTGCCATGCCTCGCAGACGCCAGGCCGTGGTGGCGCGCAGCGCGTCCGGCGGCGGCTCCCGATATAGAGAGGCCACGCCCACCAGGCGGCCCTCCGTATAGACGCCCAGGTGGAGCGTGTCCCCGTCGTCATCTCCGGGGTAGACGGCCATCTCCGGAGGCTGGTTGGGACGGAGGATGGCGTGGCGGAGGCCGCGCGTCTCCTGAGCCGGAATCTTGCGGATGTCAGTGGGACTCACGGCGCCGGAGTATGCCTTCGGGGGTGGCGCCCCACCAGCGTCACCGTACTACTTCGGTAGTACTGTCTTCCCCATCTTCAACACCTGCTTGAAGTGCGTGGCGGTGACGGGAGCCACGCTCAGCCGGCCGCGGGTGACGAGCGGAAAATCCTTCAGTGCGGCGGTGGCCTTGATGGTGGCCAGGTCCACCGGCTGCGTGAAGGCGACGACGGGCCCCATGAAGGTGGCGGCCCAGTTCTCATCGGGAACGGTGGAGTCCGGTCCCGGCGGCGTGAGCACCTGGGCCACGCCCACCACCGCCTTGTCCTCGTTGGAGTGGTAGTAGAGGCAGAGGTCTCCGGGCTTCATCGCCCGGATGTTGTTGCGCGCCTCGAAGTTGCGCACGCCGGTCCACTCCGTCTTCCCGTCCTTCTCCAGTTGGGCGTAGGCGTAGACGGAGGGCTCGCTCTTGATGAGCCAGTACTGTGGCTTGGCCATGGTGGCGCACCTTATTTGTCCGAAACCGTGCGCGCCAAATGAAAGAGGCCGGCGCCACGCGTGGGCACCCGGCCTCTTTCATCACATCCGGACTACGCCTGCTTCGCGACGCTGGTGGCCGCCGTCGCCGGCGCCTTGTTCGTGAGCAGCGCGCTGCTCGCGTACAACGCCAGGCCCACCACCGCGACCACCGCGGCCTCCATCTGCGTTGCGAAGGCCACACCCATCAGGGTCATGGCTCCCGTGCCCATCGCGAACGACGCCGCTACCGCCCCAGCCGCCTTCCTCATCCGACCATCCCCCGTTCTCGCGAACTCATCACGCGTTGTGGACTTCATTGCCTCGCGCGAACCTCAATCCAATACGCGTGCCAGCCTCCAGCCCCGGGAAATGGGAAGCGGGAGGGGCCGCGGAGGGAAAAGTCGTTCCCTGCTCAGCGCAATGCCTGAAGAAAGCACCGGGTGCGACGCGGGTACGATGCCGGAAAAATTTCCTGAACCCCATGGGGTCTCCCAGGAGGGCACTTCGTAACCCACTGCTATCCAAGGGCTTTCCCTCCCTCCAGTACGTGGCACACGCGCTGCTAAGGCATCGCCGCCGGAAGCAACGTCCGGCCGCGGTAGGGCCGGGAGCGCGACACACGCTTTTGAGGGAGAGCTGACGATGGGCAAGACGAGCGCGGGGTTCTGGACGGTGTTGGGCGTGATGCTCCTGGGGGGCTGCGCGCACCAGTCGCAGGTGAAGGTGGACAACACGGAGCAGCCCTACCGGATTGGCCGCGAGGACGTGCTGGACATCGCGGTGTGGCGTGACGCGGAGCTGTCCCGGACGCTGCCGGTTCGTCCGGATGGCTACATCTCCATGCCCATGGTGGGCGAGGTCCACGCCGCGGGCAAGACGCCCACGGAGCTGGCCGAATCCCTGAAGGAGGCCTTCCAGCCGTACGTGCAGGATCCGCGCGTGACGGTGATTGTCCGCGAGGTGAACAGCAGCCGCGTGTTCGTCACCGGCGAGGTGGCCCACCCGGGCGCCTATCCGCTGCGCGGCCGCGTGTCGCTGCTGCAGGCCATCGCGCTGGCGGGTGGCTTCACGGACTTCGCCAACTCGGACGGCATCGTGGTCATCCGCACCGACAGCAAGGGCGGCCAGATTCCGGTGCGCTACAGCGACCTCATCTCTCCGGATGGCGGACACGAGGTCATGCTCCGGCCGGGTGACACCGTCGTCGTTCCGTGAAGGGTGATGACGCAGTGGGCGTCGTGGACATGGGCGGTGGTTGGCGTGCGGGACGGAGGGCGACGGTGAAGGGTAACTGGAAGAAGTGGCTACTCGCGGGCCTCATGTTCGGTGCGCCTGCCACGCAGGCCGCGACGGTGTGGGAACCCCGGCTTCGGCTGACGGCCGAGGAGCGGTTCGACGACGACCTGCGACTGGGCGGTGGTGATGGCACCGGCCAGTTGATGACGAAGCTGACGCCGCGGCTGGGACTGGAGGCGAAGGACGCGCGGCTCACGCTGGACAGCTTCTACGCGGCCGACCTGCTGATGCGGCATGGGTCGGGCAGGACGACGCTGGACCACCGGGGCGGGCTGGCGGCCCGGCACCAGATGACGCGTCGCCTGCGGCTGGATACGGCGATCCAGGTGTTCCGTGTCACAGACCCCAGCTCGCTGCCGCGTGACGGCCTGGCGCGCTCCACACAGCCCACGTTCTTCACGCAGGCGACGCTGGGCGTGACGAACCGCGTGGCGGAGCGGCTGGACGTGCGCGCGGGCTACCGCTTCGAGGCGGTGCGCATCATCGACGTGGGGCAGCGCGCGGGGTACGCGCACACGCCCTCCATCGAAGGCTGGTACCGCGCCACGCGCCGGCTCAGCCTGGGCCTGGAGTACCGGTACCAGGGCTTCCTCTATGAGGGGACGCTGACCCAGTCGCACGGCGCGGCGCTGGGGTTGCGGTATCGGCTGACGCGGCCTACCACCTTCACCGTCCGGGCGGGCCCCGTGCGGTACCTGGCGCCGGTGGGCCAGCAGGGTGGTTGGGTTCCGCGAGTGAACGTGGAGCTGCAGCGCGAAGGGGAGATGTTCGACGTGGGCGTGTCGACGGGACACGACCTGGTGGGCGCGAACGGCTTCACCAACGCGCTGTGGGCGGACTACGCGTCGGTGATGTTGGCGCGCCGGTTCACCCAGAAGTTCTCACTTTTTGGCGCGGCCAGCTTCTTCCGCAACGGGCAGGCCCCGTCGCTGGATTGGGCCGTGTTCAGAGGAGCGCCGCGGGTGTCGCAGGGCTACGCGGTGAGTGGTGGTGTGGAGTACCGCATTGACCGGCGCCTGTCGGCGCAGGGTGCGGTGGATCGGATCGCTCAGGTCGGGCTGGCGGATTCGGCGAGCGCGGTGGACCTGACGCGCAATGTGTTCGCCGTCCGTTTGGTGGTGACGCCTTGGTAGCTACAGCGCGTGGGATGGAGGAGGAGCGGAACATGGAGCGAGGGATGACGGCAGACCAGCTTCTGGGTGCCCTGTGGCGGCGCAAGGCCCTGGTCGGTGCCATCGCAGCAGCGGTCTTCTTGGTGGGCGCAGCCATCGTGATGACCCGGCCGAGCATGTACGAGGCTTCAGTGGTGGTCCGCGTGGAGCCGCAGCGGCCGGGTGAGGAGATGGTGCAGCGCACGGTGAGCGAAATCATCGAGCAGCGGCTGCTCACCGTTCGACAGGAGCTGCTGGCGCGTCCGGTGCTCCAGAAGGCCATCGAGGAGATGAACCTCTATCCGGACATCGTTTCGGAGAAGGGCATGGAGTCCGCGGTCACGCAGATGCGCAAGGACCTCACGGTGCGCGTGGAGGGTGAGACGGCCTTCGAGCTCACCTACGCCAACCGCGACCCGCAAGTGGCGTCGCAGGTCGCCAACCGCCTGCCGACCATCTTCTCCGATGAGACGCTGAAGATTCGTCAGGCGCAGGCGGCTCGCGCCACCGACCTCTTCAACGAGGAGATGGTGCAGCTGGGCAAGGCGGTCAGCGCCTGGGAGGGCAAGATCTCCCAGTTCAAGGTGGACCACCTGGGCGAGTTGCCCGAGCAGATGGAGATGAACATGCGCGGCCTGGAGCGCGTGTCGCACCAGCTCCAGACGAAGTCCGAGGAGCTGCGTGTCGCTGAGGGCCGCCGCTCCGACCTGGCCCGGGCTCGCAACGCCGTGGACAGCGAGGCCGGCAGGCTCGAGGCCGCGGAGAACGGGCTCACCCGCTCCCTGGTCAACGCGCGCACCACCTGGACGGAGGACCACCCGGAGGTGAAGCGCCTGCAGACGGAGCTGGACGGCATGTCGACTCGCCGCAAGGAGGCCGAAGGGCGGCTGTGGGCCGAGCGCGCCGAGCGCACCCGCGTGGCCACGCTGATTGGCAACATCCAGCAGGAGATTCAGGACCTCCAGAAGCAGGCCGAGGCGTACCAGGGCCGGCTGAACAACACCCCGCGCTGGGCGCACGAGCTGGCGGTGATGAACCGCGACTACGAAATCGCGCGCACCAAGTACCAGAGCGTGGTGAGCCGCAAGGTGGAGGCGGAGATTGCGCAGGAGCTGGAGGCCAAGAGCGCCAAGAGCCTGTTCAACGTCATCTCCCCGGCGGGCGTGCCGGCGGCCCCGGCCCGGCCGGATCGCATGGCGGGCATGCTCATCGTCTTCCTCCTGGCCTTGGGCCTGGGTGTGCTGACGGGGGCGGTGCTGGAGATGCGTGACGACAGCCTGCGCGATGGCACCGAGGTTCGCCAGCGCCTGACGCTGCCAGTGCTCGCGGTGGTCCCGGAAATGCAGGGCAAGACGGAGCGGCGGATTCTGATGCCGGCTTCGGGGGCTCGAAACAGCGTGTCTAACCCCACGTCGTTGAACTGAGTCTCGCCGGAAAAGGACGGAGGACGGACATGGATCAGACGATGGAGCGGGCGGGCAACTTCCTCCCCCGAGTGGACGACAACCCGACGGGCGGCAACGCGGTGGACCGCCGGGTGGTGACGCTGACGGCGCCGGCATCGGCCGCGGCGGAGCAATACCGTAGTCTTTACTACAGGCTCGAGCGGATGCGGGACCTGCGGCCGATGAAGGTCGTCGCGCTCACCTCGGCGATGCCGGGGGAAGGCAAGACGGTGACGAGCGTCAACCTGGCGCTCGCCGCGGCCCGGGCGAACCCGGAGCGCCGCATCCTGCTGGTGGATGCGGACCTGCGCCGGGGCGGCGTGGCGGCCACGCTGGGCATGCGCAACAAGACGGGCCTGGCGGAGCTGCTGGCGGGGGACTGTGAGGTGCGGGACGTGGTGCGGCGGTTCAACTCCACGCGCCTGGCCCTCATCCCCGCGGGCGTCACGCCCGAGGACACCGCGCAGGTGCTGGCGAGCGGCCGGATGAAGCAGTTCCTCAAGGCGGTGCGTGAGGGCTTCGACGAGGTCTACATCGACCTGCCGCCCACGCTGCCCTTCGCGGACGCGGCCATCCTGGGCCACCAGGCGGACGGCGTGCTGATGGTCATCCGCGCCAACGTGACGTCGGGCAAGGCGGTGCACCAGGCGGTGGAGAGCCTGGGCGGCGCGCCCATCGTCGGGTGCGTGCTGAATGGCGCGGAGGTCCACTCGGCGCCGTACCTGAAGAACTACGAGAAGAAGTAGCGGCGGGTGGCTTTGGTTTCGGTTCCCGCCTCCTGGTGACAGGGGGCGGGGCCGGAGGTGGAAGAGGGTCGGGCGGGTAGGTTGGAGGGGCACGTGCTCCGCGTTTTTCACCACTATTTCTCTGCAAAGAAACTGACGTTCTTCCTCGCCGAGAGTTCGGCAATCGCGTTGGCCTGCGTGATGGGCGCGGCGGCCTGCGCGGCACTCTTCGCGCCTGATGGGACACACACGCCGCTGTCGCAGCTGTGGCCCACGCTGCTGTGGCTGGGCGCGGCGTTCGTCATCACCTTCCAGTTCACGCTGTACCTGTTGGACTTGTATGACCTCCGTGTGGCCGCGGAGGACCGGGTGCGGGGATACCGGTTCCTCAAGGCCGCGGGTGTCACGGCGATGGTGGCGGGCGGCGTCATGCTCGTCACCCCGCTGGTCGTGCCGATGCAGCTTCCGCCGGGCACGCTGCTGGGCGGGGCCATGGGCGCCCTGGCCGGGACGTTGATGGTGCGGGTGTCCATCCGCGCCCTGGTGGGAGCGCCGCACTCGGTGCTCCTCGTGGGCGAAGGGCCCAAGGCGCGCGCGGTGGCCAGCGCGATTGATGCCGGCGGGGAGGGCACCTACCGCATCGTGGGCCTGACGGACCCTCGCACCTCGGGCGAGGCGCTGGAGCAGACGGCGGCCCGGCTGAACGCGGCTTTTGTCGTGCAGGCCGCGGATGACATGCGCGGGGCCAACTGGGTGGACGGCCTGCTGCGCTGCCGGCTCCAGGGCCGGCGGGTGTATGAGGCCACGGGCTTCTGCGAGCGGGTGCTGCGCCGGATACCGGTGCAGTTCCTGAGGGCGAGCGACTTCGCCTTCGCGGACGAGCTCACCGTGTCCCCGCTGCGCCGCACGCTGAAGCGGGGCTTCGACATCGCGGTGGCATCCCTCCTGCTAATGCTGTCCGCGCCCTTCCTGTTGCTGGTCGTGGTGGCCATCAAGCTGGATTCGAAGGGACCCATCTTCTACCGGCAGGAAAGGACCGGGCTGTTCGGGAGCACGTATCACCTGTGGAAGTTCCGCAGCATGCGCACGGACGCGGAGAAGCATGGCGCGGTGTGGGCGAAGGCGAACGATGACCGTGTCACGCGGGTGGGCCGCTTCATCCGCCGCACGCGCATCGACGAGATTCCCCAGGTCTTCAACATCCTGACGGGAGACATGAGTTTCGTGGGGCCCCGCCCCGAGAGGCCAGTGTTCGTCGAGCAGTTGAAGCAGCAGATTCCGTTCTACGGCCTGCGGGAGGCCGTCAAGCCAGGCCTGACGGGGTGGGCTCAGATTCGCTACCCCTACGGCGCGTCGGTGGAGGATGCGCGGAACAAGCTGGAGTTCGACCTGTACTACGTGAAGAACGGTTCGCTGTTCCTGGATGTGGGAATCATCTTCCACACCGTGAGGCATGTGCTTCTCGGTCGTGGGGCGCGGTAGGGCATTTCGCTTTCCCGGCCTCCGCTGAGGCAGGCCGGGAGGTGGGCTCGCCTGGGGAGGCGGGCTGGGGCGTCGTGGATGGGGGTTAGCGTCATGGTGGGAATGGACATGGAAGCGCCGCTGCCCGCGGAGTGGGCGGAGGCCCGCCGCAGGCTGGAGTTGGAGCGCCAGGGCAACGAGGTGCTTCAGGGGCAGGTGGATCGGCCGACGCGCATCGTCGCCATCGGCGGAGGCACGGGGTTGCCCATGGTGCTGCGCGGCCTGGCCCGGCGCGCGACACCGAAGGCCCGGGAGCCCGGCATCGACATCACCGCGGTGGTGGCCATGAGCGACGACGGCGGCAGCTCGGGCCGTTTGCGGCGCCAACATGGCGCGCTGCCTCCGGGCGACATCCGCAACTGCCTGGTGGCGCTGGCGGGTGGAAAGAACGCGCTCAAGGACGTCTTCCAGTTCCGCTTCGGCGGGGCGCGCGGCCTGGCGGGCCACGCGGTGGGCAACCTGCTCATCGCCGCGCTCGCGGAGCTGAAGGGGGACTTCATGGAGGCGGTGCGCATGTCCGGGGAGCTGCTGGGCGCCAGGGGCCACGTGCTGCCGTCCACGCTGGCGTCCGTGCAGTTGGTGGCGCAGATGCATGACGACACGGAGGTGGTGGGGGAGCGCAACATCTGCCGCGCGCACGGCCGGGTGCGCCGCGTCACGCTGAGTCCCCGCTCGCCACCGCCCACCGAGGGACTGCTGGAGGCCATCTACACGGCGGACCTCATCGCCATCGGTCCGGGCTCGCTGTACTCGAGCGTGCTGCCCAACCTGCTGGTGGACGGCGTGGCCCAGGCGCTCAAGGAGACGCGCGCGCTGAAGGTCATGGTGGCCAACCTGATGACGCAGCCGGGTGAGACGGACGGCATGTCCTGCCTGGACCACGTGCAGGCCGTCACGGACCACGTGGGGCCGGTGCTGGACGCGGTGCTCGTCAACGGCACGCTGCCCACGGAAGAGGCGACCCGGCGCTATGCGCGGCGCGGCTCGTTCGTGGTGTCGGCCAACCCGCGGGACTTGATTGGCGCGGGCGTGGTGCCGGTGCAGGCGGACCTCCTCAAGGCAGGGTCCAGGATTCGACACGACAGCCGCAAGGTCGCCGCCTGCCTGCTGAAGATGGCCCGCAGCGGGTTGTAGCCGCGAACCTCCATCACCACCTTGGGCGCCCGACACCTCATGGAAGCAAGAGACCTTTCTGCATCGCCGCGCGTCACCGAAGTCACGGGACGCGCGGCCTTCATGGCCCTGGAGTCCGAGTGGAACGCGCTCGTGGAGGCCACCTCCAACGAGCTGTTCTTCCGACATGAGTTCATCCGCATCTGGATGGACAACTTCGTACCCGGTGTGAATCCGCGCGTGCTGACGCTGCGGGACACGGACGGGAGCCTCGGCGCGGTGCTCCCGCTGTGGGAGGAGCGCACGACGCTGCTGGGGGTGCCGGTGCGGCAGCTGTCCGCGGCGGCCAATGCCCACTCCTGCCGGTTCGACCTGGTGGCGAGGGAACCGGAGGTCGCCGCGGCGGCCTTCGTGTCCCACCTGCGCTCGGCCGGTGGCTGGGATGTGCTGCGGCTCACGGACGTCCCCGACAGTGGGGCCGCCTGCCGGCTGCACGCGGCGGCGCGCGAGTCCGGCCTGCCCGTGGGCGAATGGGAGTCCCTGCGCTCGCCCTACGTGCCGCTGCCGGCGACCCGCGACGCCTTCCAGAAGACACTGCAGTCCAAGTTCAAGGCCAACTGCCGTCGCCGCCGCCGCAAGCTGGAGGAGAAGGGCCAGCTCACCTTCGAGCGGGTGGACAGTGGGCTTGGCCTGGAGGGCACGCTGGAGGAAGGCTTCCTGCTGGAGCAGAGCGGCTGGAAGGGCGCGCGGGGTACGGCCATGGCGCAGGATGCGCGCACGCGCGGCTTCTACACGGAGCTGGCGCGGGACTCAGCCTACCGCCAGCGGCTGGCGCTGTACTTCCTGCGGCTGGACGGCCGGCCGGTGGCCTTCCAATACGGCCTGGAATACGGCGGGCGCTACTTCCTGCTGAAGCCCGGCTACGACGAAACCCTGCGTGAGTGCAGCCCGGGCCAGCTCCTGGTGGATGAGGTCATCGCGACCTGCATCGACCGGGGCCTGCACGAGTTCGACTTCCTGGGGCCGGACATGGTGTGGAAGCGCGACTGGACGAACGAGGTCCGGCGCCACACCTGGCTCTACGTGTTCAATGACTCCCCCTTCGGCCAGGCGCTGTGTGCGACCAAGTTCCGGTGGGGGCCCGCGGTGAAAGAGGTGGTGTCGCGATGGAGACGATGAAGCACTCTGGCCGGCTGTTCGTGCCGTCACTGCCCACGCTGTGGCCGCACATGCTGCTGTCTCGGCCGAAGCCCGGCGCGCTGCCGCCGTTCTCCTCGCCCAACGTCCGCTACTTCTACTTCGCCCGCAACGCCATCTGGCTGACGGTGAAGATGCTGGGGTTGGATTCGGGGGAGGTGTTGATGCCCGCCTACCACCACGGCGTGGAGGTGGAGGCCTTGGTGGACGCCGGCTCCACGCCGCGCTTCTACCGCGTGGGCAGCCGCTGGGACGTGGACCTGGACGACGTGGCCCGGCGCATCGGCCCGAAGACGCGGGCCTTGTACCTGACGCACTACGCGGGCTTCCCGGGCCCCGTCGCGGAGATGCGCAAGCTGGCGGACCAGCACGGCCTCATCCTCATCGAGGACTGCGCGCTGTCGCTGCTGTCCTCCGACGGCGCGGTGCCCCTGGGGTCGACGGGAGACGTGAGCATTTTCTGCCTCTACAAGACGCTTCCGGTTCCCAATGGGGGCGCGCTGGTCGTCAACGGCCCGCGCCAGTACAGCCTGCCGGAGCCGCCCGCGCCGCCGTCCGTGTCCACCTTCAGCCACACGGTGTCCGCGCTGCTGCAGAACCTGGAGCTGCGCGGCGGCCTGGCCGGCCGGGCCCTGCGCGGCGCCGTGCGCACGCTGGGGCATGGCACCGTGAAGGCGGCCAGCATCGAGCGCGTGGCCACGGGGACGCAGCACTTCGACCGCAAGCACGTGGACCTGGGCATGAGCCCGCTGACGAAGCGGATTGCCCTGGCCCAGGACCTGGAATCCATCGTCGAGCAGCGGCGCCGCAACTACTTCTTCCTGCTGGGCCGGCTGCGCGACATCTCCGCGCCGCTGTTCAACCAGCTGCCGCCGGGCGCGTGCCCGCTGTTCTACCCGCTGGTGGTGCAGGACAAGGCGGAGGTGCTGGCGCGGCTGCGCGCGAAGGGAATCGACGCCATCGACTTCTGGAAGCGCTTCCACCCGGCCTGTGACGCATCGGCCTTCCCGGAGGTGGCGCAGCTTCGTCGCTCCATCGTGGAGATTCCGTGCCACCAGGACCTGACGCCGGAGGTCATGGCGGACGTGGCGCAGGCGGTGCGCGAGGCTGTGAAGTCGGACCATCGGTCGAAGAAGCGCGCGGGGTGAAGTTCATTCGGGGCACAGGGGAGGGGCGGCTGCCCCTCCGGGAGGACGGGTGTTGATTCGGGAGGATGAGCTGTCGCAAGGACCGTGGGCCGCGCACCCGTTGGAGGTAGGCGCCGTGGGCAGCCTCTCCACCCTTGCGGGGATGCGGGAGGAATGGGCCACGCTGATGGACGCGAGCGACGCGGGGCCCTTCAACGCCTGGGAGTGGGTGTACCCGTGGTGCCGGCGCATCGCCACGGGCCGGCGCCCGCTGGTGCTGACCGCGCGCGACGCGGCGGGCACGCTGGTGGGTCTGATGCCGCTGGGCGTCGAGTACCTGGGCGTCACCGGCGTGCCGGTGCGGCGGCTGAGCTTCCTGGGGGAGACACACGTTGGCAGTGACTACCTGGACGTCGTGGCGCGGCGGGGCCGTGAGCGCGAGGTGGCGGGCGCCTTCGCGCGGATGCTGCACGCGCTGCGCGACGAATGGGACGTGTTGGACTTGTCGGACCTGCGCGAGGACTCGCCCACCGTGGACGTGCTCCGGGAGACCTTCTCCAGGGAGGACGTCCGAGTGGCGCCGCGCTACGTGTGTCCGTATGACACGCTGCCGCCGGACGAGCCCTTCGACGCGTTCCTCAAACGCACGGGACGCCGCGACAACTTCCTGCGGCGGCGCAAGTGGCTGGAGAAGCAGGAGGGCTACCGCATCGAGCGCACGGACGTCCCGGGCGAGCTGGCGGCGCCGCTGACGGACTTCTTCCGCCTGCACTCGGCGCGGTGGGCCGCGGATGGGGGCTCACAGGGCATCAAGGGCTCGGGCGTGGAGGCTTTCCACCGCGATGCCACGCAGTTCCTGGCGGAGCGGGGACGGCTGCGCCTCTACACGATGAAGGTGGGCGGCCTGGCTGTGGCGTCGGTGTACGGCATCCTCCACCGCGACACCTTCGTGTACTTCCAGTCCGGTTATGACCCGGCGTGGCGCAATCGCAGCGTGGGCCTGGTGCTGGTGGGCGAGACGTTCCGCGACGCGATGGAGGCCGGCCTCAAGGAGTACGACTTCCTCCGCGGCACCGAAACGTACAAATCCGACTGGGTGTCCAAGCAGCGGCGCACGCTGTCCGTGCGCGTCCATGCCGGGACGTGGGAGGGGCGCTGGTTCTCCCAGTCCGAATCCCTGGCGCGCCTGCTGCGCAACGGCGCCAAGGCGGCGATGCCGGACACGTTGGTGGAGAAGGTGCGGCGCTTCCGCCGTCGGCGGGCCGCGGTGCACTGAGCGTCGAAAACGCCAGCGGCGCCTGCCTCGACCACTCCAGGTGGTTGGGGCGGCGCCGCGGGCGCTTGCCGGTGAGAGCGGGGGGCTGGGCGTCAGGGAATGCCGCCAGCGACCTCCGCGCGAAGCTGGGCAATCGCGGGGCCGAGCTGCGGCGGCTGCATGTTGCGCGGCACTTCCACGGAGAAGCGCTCGAAGTGGGCCAGCGCGGCGGCCTTGTCGCCGCGGCGCAGGGCGAGGCTGCCCAGGAAGATGAGCGCCTCCTGCGCGTCCGGCCAGGTGTCCACCAGCTCTGTCAGCTCCGCCTCGGCGCCGGCCATGTCGCCCTGGGTGGCGCGAAGCACGCCGCGGTGGACCTTCAGCTCGACGTTGAAGGGGTCCGCCGCCAGGCCCTTCGCGGTGACCTTCACCGCCTCGTCGAACTGCTGACGGCGGATGAGCTCGTGGCTCAGCAGCGCCGCCGCGTCCACATCTCCGGCGTTGGCGTTCAGCCGCGCGCGAGCCTCCTGCATCTCCGGGCCTTCCTGCATCTGCTCGTCCATGCCCGCGCCCTGCTGCTGCGCGGCGGCGCCGCCCGGGGGCATGCGGCCAGTGGCCTCCATGCCGTCGGTGCGCGTCTGCTGCTCGGAGACGAGCAGGTAGCCCAGCCCACCAAAGAACACCACGATGCCCGCGCCCCACAGCGCGCCCACCAGCTGCGGATTGCGAGACGCCCACCCGGTGGGGGCCGGAGCCTGGGGACGGGCGCGGACGCCCTCGCCGGAGGCCTTGCGCTTGAGGTGCTCGTCCTTCGCGCGCAGCGCCGCGGCGGCCTCGCGCTCCAGGCGGGACTTCTCGGCGGCATACTGCTCGGCGCTCTGGTTGTGCTTCTCCGCTTCCAGCGCGCGGAGCTGATCGATGAGGGACTGCGCGCGCTGGGTCAGGTCATCGAGCACGCCGTCGCGGGGCTCGGCCGACGCCAGGGAGCCCTTGCGGCGCTGCAAGAGGATCCAGCCCGCCGCCAACACGAAGGTGACGGCGAGCACGATGATTCCGGGCAACCAATTCGTCGTCTGCGGCTGCATGGCCTGGCGCTCCTAGCGCTCGAGCTCCCGGCGCACGGCCTGGAGGTACGGGTCTTCTTCATCCGCCGGAGGCGTTCCAGCGGGCGCGGCCGGGGCCGCCGTTTCTTCTGAAGTCGTGGCCGCGGGCGAGGTCTGCTCCGGGGGAGCCGCGCCGCGCTGGAGCTGCCGCCAGATGACGAAGGCGCCCACGGCGACGAGCCCCACCGGGCCCAGCCACACGAACCAGTTGAAGCCTTCCGCGCGGGGGGACAGCAGCACCCACTCACCGTAGCGGGCGACGAAGTACTCGACGATTTCGGCGTCGCTCTTCCCCTCGGAGACGAGCTCGCGAATCATGTCGAGCTGGGCGCGCGCCATGGAGGACGGGCTGTCCGCCACGGACAATCCCTGGCACACGGCGCACCGAAGCTGCTTGCCCAGCGTCTGGGCACGCGCCTCCAGCTCCGGCGCGAGCGGGTCGCTTCCCGCCTGCTGGGGCGCGAACTGGCCGGTGACGAGCGTGAAGGCGAGGGACAGGGTCAGGAGGGCAGCGGTCATCGAAGCTCCATCGAGCCGTCCCTACCTAGCGCCCCAGGCCGTGATTGGACAGTGAAACCTGAGCGGCGGGGGCCCGGCCCGCCGCCCGGCCCGCTGTGCCTACATGGCCGCTTCGGGGTTCAACTGCGCCTGGGCGGCCGCCCGGTGCTCTGGCAGGCCGGTGGTCAGCGCGAAGAGGGCGTAGCCGGCGGGTGAAGCCGCGAGCAGTTCCACACAGTGGTCGCCCAGGCGGTCTGGGACCTGTCCGCCCGCCTTCACATAGGCGTCCACGGTGGCCTCGAACACGGCGTCCACGCCGAGCATCTTCTGGAAGACGAAGTCGCGCGCCGGGTCTCCTACCTTCGCGGTTGTCCAATCGAGGACGCCGGTAATGGTGTCGTCCGGCGCCAGCAGGACATGGGCGGGGTACATCTCCCCGTGCGTCAGCACGACGAAGCGGGGCCAGTAGGAGTCGTCGCCCAGCCAGCGTTCCCAACGCTGGAGGAGGGCGGGCGCCACGTCGAAGGCCTGATTGATGCGGGCGATGTCGGAGGCCCAGTTGGCGCGGACCTGGTCGGGCGTCTCGACGATGAGGCCCGCTCGCCGGGCATCCTCGACGTCGATGGCATGCATCCGGGCCAGGAGCTGGCCGAACTGGCGGGCATAGACGGGGGACTCGCGGTCGAAGTGCCACACGGGCTCGCCCGAGGCGGGGGCCAACGTCAGCCCGGGTCTGCCCGGCAGCGCCGGATAGGCGATGAGGTCCCGGTGGGCGACATGCCACCTGGGCACCGCCACGCCGAGCCGGGGACCGACGAAGTCGAGAATCTTCTTCTCGTCCGGGAGCTTCGCGGAGACGTCTTCACGCCGGGGGATGCGGAGGACCCACTGGGTGTCTTCGAGGTCGCGCGCCATCACGACGCGATAGTCCAGTCCGGCCTCGTTGACCGACAGGGTGTCGGGTTTGAGCTTCAGTCCGTGGTGGCCGGCGAGCTCGACAATCTGGGGGGCATCGTTCGGGGCGGAGGGCATCCAGGGCGTCCTTTCGGGCCTGCACGGTCATCACGCCGGCAGCGCGGGCCACGGCTTCGGGGGGACCACGGTCGCCGGGGAGACGGGCTCGGGCGGGCCATGGGTGAGGCGCCCCGACCCGGCCGGGGCACTCTTCCTGACATCGCGGCCGGGAATCAGAAGCGCCCGTCCACCAGCAGTCCCCCGGAGTTCGGGCCGATGACAGGCGTCAGGCGTGCCTGGATGACGTTTGGCCGCTTTCGTGGGCCTGGGGCTGGAGCGGGGACATCCGACAGGCCCAACTCCTGGCGAAGGCGCTTGTTGTGGCCATCCGCCAGTTCGCGGGCCTCGCTGGCGCTGATGGGATGGGGGTCGTAAAAGATGCCCCACCCCAGCAGCCCTGCTCCCACCAGGCTCACGCCCATTCCCACGAGGAACATGTTCCGCTCCCGGCGGTTGGTCGCGAAACTGCGGTCGATGCAGGCCGAGAAGTCGGGGCCGAGCTCGCAGTCTTCGGACTGAACGCCTGGCGAGGCGATTCCGTAGACGAGCCCGCCAACCATCACGATTCCCCCGACGATCTTCAGGGTGAGCTTCGTGGCGCTTCTCGACTGATACTCCGCCACGAGGTCGTCTCGGCCGAGCTTCTGATAGAACGCCTCACCCTCCAGTGGCTTCTTGTATTTCCCCTCGTACGGGACGGTCCAGCGGCTCGGCGGGCTCCTGACGGCCAGTGGCGAATACGAAAGCGTCACGGCGATGTACTCATCGAACCCGATGTGCCGGAGCTCATATTGCTCCAGCGCCTCTTCAGGACTGAGGGTCGGGCCGCTCTCGGCGATGGGGGCGGGGCTTTCCGCCTCCTCGTTCGCGAGCGTAGGAGTGGTGAACAGGAGGGCAATGATTGCCACGAATCGGAGCATGAGCGCGCGCTTCATATGGGAAGTGCCACGACGACTGCAAGGCCATGGCCTGACGTGCTTGCCTGCCGCGATGTGCGAGGATTTGCCTCGGTGTACAGGTCCTGAAGAGCTCGGGTGGGGCGCCTCCACCGTTTCCAGCTATGGTCCGCCCCAAGATGAAGACCGGACCCTCGGAGCCGCTGCACCTGCCGGAGTACCTTCCCGCGTTGGACGGACTGCGCGGCGTGGCGGTGCTGATGGTGATTGCCTATCACTCACTGACAGGGCTGCGCAGCGCGTCACTGGGCTCGCTCTTTCAGGTGGGCTGGGCGGGCGTGGACCTCTTCTTCGTCCTCTCTGGCTTCCTGATTACGCGCATCCTCGTGCAGACGCGTGAGCGTGGAGGCTACTTCCGTACCTTCTACGCGCGGCGGGCGCTGCGCATCTGGCCCCTGTACTTCCTGGTGCTGGCCTTCACCTTTGGCATCATGGGGCGGCTGCTGCCGGCCCTGGCCTTCGATACCCAGCGTTACTCCTGGACGACCTACGCGCTGTACCTCCAGAACCTCTGGATGACGGACTTCGGTCCCGCGCCCATCAACGTGACGTGGTCCCTGGCCATCGAGGAGCAGTTCTACCTGGTGTGGCCGCTGCTCGTGTTCTTCCTCCGGAACGGGCAGCTCCGCGTGCTCCTGTGGGCGTGCGTGCTGCTGTCCCCCGTGGCGCGCCTCGCGGCCTTGTGGGCGGGCGCGGCGCCCATCCAGGTCTACACCTTCACACTGTTCCGTCTGGATGGACTGGCGCTCGGTGGACTGTTGGCGCTGGGCGTGGTGGATGGCCGCGCCACGGCGGACGGCCTGTCACGGTGGGGCGCGCGGCTCGCGGTGCCCGCGTTGCTCGTGGCCTGCGGGTTGTCCCTCGTCTACTTCGGCCAGGGCGCCGCCATTCACATGGCAACGGCGCTCACGGGGCCGGGCGGCCCGCAGGTTCGTGTGCTGCTGGTGGCGGGTCTGTACACGCTTTGGGCGGTGGGCTTCGCCAGCCTGCTGGGGTGGGTGCTCTCCGGGCGCGCGCGGGTGCTCCAGTCCGTGTTGCAATGGCGGCCGCTGCGCTTCGTGGGGCAGGTGAGCTACGGGCTCTACCTGTTCCATGCGCTCGTCATCCCCGCTGGCGGCCATTACACGCGGCCGCTGTTCTACCGCTTCATTCCCTCGACCTTCGTCGCTACCGCGGTGGGCATCCTGTTCGAGTACGCGGTGCTGCTGGCGCTCACGCTCGTGTCGTGGCGCTTCTTCGAGAAGCCCTTGCTGCGTCTCAAGGACCGCTTCACGCATCCGGAAGCCGCGGGGAAGGCCGTGGCTCCCACGGCCTGATGGCTGGCGTTGGCGTGGGGGAGTGCCGTGCTGCGTATCGACGCGCCAGCTACGAGCGTGGTGGTGCCCAGATGGCGCTGTGGGGCTCCGGCGCGTTGGGGGCTTCCTCCGCGGTGTAGAAGTAGGCCGCGACCGCGGCGCGCCCTCGTCCTTCGGGGCACTCCAGCGCGTTGGGGTGTCCGTGCCAGTGATCGTCGCCGTGAGCCATCACGACCAGGCGATCCAGGAGGGGGGCGATTCGCGTCTCGCACCGGGAGAGGTCCGCGCTCCACAACTCGAGGTCCCCTCCCCAGGCGGGTTCCCAGCCGGGGTTCAGGTAGTAGAGGACGGTGAGCCGGCGGGAGAGCGCGCGGAAGCGATCGCGGTTGAAGTCGGCGTGCAGCGCCAGATGCCCCCCACGCAACGTGAGGTGCAGCCCGGCGCCTCGGAAATGGGGATCCGGGATGAGCCCTTGCACCCCGGTGAGTGACTCCAGGAAGTCGATGAACGCCATGCCGGAGAACTCAGAAAGCAGGTGCCGGAGCGCTCCGGGGACGTCTTCGAACGCCTTGCGCTGAAGCTGTCCCAGTCGAGCCGCCTGTTCGGGGTGGTCGCGTCGCTTCCAACTTGCCTCGGTCGCGCCTGGGAAGACCCCGGCCAGTTCGGACGCCAGCGGCCCCCCCAGGAAGCCATCGATGACGGCGTGGGGATGAGGCCGCGCCGCGCCGTAGCTGGCGCGATGGGCCAGCGCGAGCGAGCGGAGCGCCGTGCGGCTGAAAAAGAAGCTCGGTCCTCGCAGCGGGCCTTCTTCGTGGGTCGCGATGCTCACGTGCCCCCTATAGCAGAACGTGCGGCGCACGCTGCCGATGCCAGGGCACCATGGCGCAGGCGACCGAGTCTGGAACTGCTGCCTCCAGGAGCATCATCGCTCCGAAGGCTGGAAGAGGGCTCAGGAGAGCGCCCGCAGTCCAGCCCGAAGGGCGTCGACATCGGTTTGCGCCAGCAATCGCTCCGTCTCCTCGTTCATCCGCTCCCAATGGGGCAGCGCGGATTGAAGGAGCTGGAGCCCAGCGTCCGTCAGCGTCAGCAATCGCCCGCGGCGGTCGGCCGGGTCGACGGTGGTCTTCACCAGCCCGCGCCTTTCGAGCGGCTTCAGGTTGGCTGTCAGCGTGGTCCGGTCCATCGCCAGGAGCTCCGCGACGGGGCCGATGGACGGCGGCTGGGGGCGATTGAGCGACATCAGCAGCGAGAACTGTCCATGCGTGAGGCCCACGGGGCGCAGGGCTTCATCGAAGCGCCGCGCCAGGGCGCGCGCGGCCTGCTGGACCACCAGGCACAGGCAGTGGTCACGGACGTGAAGCGTCGTGGCAAATGGGACGGCTCTGGACATTGACAAGGGTTATTATGTTGATATCAACTCTTTTTGTCAAAGCAAGATTGCCCCCGCTGGAGAGTTGCCATGGCCTACATCGACGGATTCGTGATCGCAGTCCCCTCGGCGAACAAGGAAGCGTACCGGCAGGCCGCTCTTGCCGCCGCGCCGCTGTACAAGGAGTTTGGTGCGACGCGCTTCGTTGAGAACTGGGGGGACGACGTCCCCGAAGGCAAGGTCACCGACCTGCGGCGCGCGGTGAAGGCCGAGCCGGATGAGGTCATCGTCTTCTCCTGGATTGAGTACCCCAGCAAGGCGGTGCGCGACGAAGCGAACGCGAAGGCAATGCGTGACCCAAGGATGGAGGAGATGGGCGCGAACATTCCCTTCGATGGGAAGCGGATGATCTTCGGAGGCTTCGTTCCCAGCCTCCATGAGGGCGGAGCGGGCAGGCCCGGCTATGTCGATGGCTCCCTCGTGCCGGTGCCGGTTGGAGACAAGGAGGCCTACCATGCCATCGCGTCCCGTCTCGCGGCGGTGCTGCTGGAGCATGGTGCCACGCGCGTCGTCGACGCGTGGGGAGACGACGTCCCCGACGGGAAGGTCACTGACTTCAAGGGCGCGGTGAAGGCCACCGCGGATGAGCAGGTCGTCTTCGCTTGGATTGAGTGGCCGTCGAAGGAGGCGCGCAACGCCGGGTGGGGGAAGGCCATGGCCGATCCGCGCATGCACCCGGACAGCGTGCCCTACGACGAGGGCCGCCGGGCCCACGGCGGCTTCGTGCCGATTCTGGTCGAGATGGCGGCGACGGGCACGGGCGCATAGGTTGCCTCGTCATGCGCCTCCGCCTGGTTTCGTGAAGCGCGGAATGGGCGGAGGACACAATCGAGGAAACGCCGGTGGGCGCCAGCGGCCTCACCGGTCCCATTTCATGAACGCCGACGGGTACCAGACTCCGTAGAAGACCGGCGGCGCGATATTGGGCAGCACATGGTTGGGATCGAGGGACGAGACGTCAACGTCCTCGATGATGCGCTCAATGCTTGGCACGGGGCTTTCCTTGAAGACCTGCTGGCCAAGCATTCGCACAGCATCATCCAGGCTGAACGCCGTCACGCCGACGCCGTACCCCAGACCCTCGTGGTGCGCCAGTTGCCGGTCGGAAAACCCAATCCAGTATCGATGGAGCTTCATTCACGCTCTCGGGGATGTCACCGGCGGAGTTGATTCGGACGAACGCCAGGGGGCCGGCCCGTAGGTTTCCAGGCCATCGCCCGATGACGTTCATCCGAATATACCCGCGTTGATGCGCGACCGCTGCTCAGAGGAAGCGGATGAGCCCGATACCGAGGGTGACCTCGACGACCGGCCGGGGGCTGAACCCAAGCCGGATGTCATCCCAGCCACCGCGCCCGACGAGCATGAGGTGCAGCATGTGAAGGCGCGTCTGGAGGCCGAGACTCGCGCGCAGGGGCACTTGGAGCTGTCCCGTCGACGGCGACATCACGGTGGTGCCCTGCACACCCACGAAGGTGCGGATCTCTTGCAGGCACATGCATTCCGGCGGGACGAGTTCGTGTGAGACGGTGAGGCCAACAGAGGGGCCCAGGCCCGCGTCTTCGGTCGTGCGCGTGGCGGTACGGACGTGGAGCCCCAGTTGGGCGGAGACGCCGACAGGGCGTTTCCGGTTCTGATGCGCGAACTGCGTCCAGTATGCCGCGTCGACACTGATGGCGGCGTTGTCGTAGCGCTGGCGGGTCTCGAGGGCGAGGCCGTCAATCTCCTCGGTGCAAGGGAAGGGGAGGACGAGGCCCATCCCCATTTGATGGGAGCCGACGAGCACGTCGGTCAGTATCTCGTCATCGGCCTTGGCTCCGAGCGAGAGCAGCGGGAGTTCCGCCGCGGCGCGGCTGGGGCTCAGGACGGCGAGCCAAAGCACGGTGCAGAGAATGACGCCCCATCGAGATTCAACCCACGAAGCACACGACTCTCGCTGCCAGAACATGGCCTTGCTCCCTCCTGTGTTGGATGAGAACAAGGTAGAGAACTGGTGGGAGCGCTTCATCACCGCAGCCTCATGATTGCGTCATGAGCGCTTCGACCGCAGGGACATGGCAGCCCCTTACCCGCCGACCCTGAAAGGGATAGCGTCGACACCCATGCGTACTTGGATGTGCTGGGTGTTCCTGGCTTGTTGGGCCCTTGGCGTTCCAGCCCTGGGTGCCACCGTGGAGGAAGTGCCGCGGCTCGCGGCCAACGCGTGGTCCGTGGACACGACCAGGACTCTCACGCCGCAGACGCTGGCGGAGGTGGACCAGCTCGGCAATGCCCTGGTCCGTGATGGCCAAGGCCAGCTCGCGGTGGTGGTGGTCGACACGACGGGGAGCCAGCCGCCGCGCGCCTTCGCGCTGGAGCTCTTCAATCGGTGGGGGCTGGGCACGGCCGGTCGCGACGACGGCGCGCTGCTCTTCATCGCGCTCGAGGACCGCGCGGCGGAGATCATCCTGGGTGATGGCGTGGATGGCCCGAATGAGCAGGCTCGCAGTGACGCCATCATGGCGAACGACGTGGTTCCCGCCTTCAAACGGGGCAGTCCGGACGACGCGGTGCTGGAAGGCGCACGCGGGCTGCATCAGCTCATCGTGACCTCGGAGCTCAATCAGCCTCGCAACGCCCAGGAGGCCGCATCGGCATGGGATCCCAGGCTCGCGGAGTCCGCATGGTCGGAGGACTCCGCCGTCACCATCGTGTCTGAAGGACCGAGGGAGTCGGAAGGTGCCCTGAACGTTCCCGCACTGGCGGGAGGGGCGGGGCTCGTGGGGGCCGTGGGGTTGGCGGGCCGGGCGCTGCTTCGACGCAGACCACGCCGGTGCCAGAAGTGCCGCAACCCGAGGACGCGGCTCGATGAGGATGCCGACGATGCCCACCTGATGCCGGGGCAGGTTCGTGAGGAGCAGTTGGGCTCGGTGGATTACGACGTGTGGTGGTGCGAGCCATGCCAGGACGCGGTGGTGGAGCGCTTTGGAACGCTCTTCACGCGTCATGTCCGGTGCAAGAAGTGCCGTTATGTGACAGCGAACAAGACGAGCCGGACGATTCGCAGCGCGACGTACTCCTCGGGCGGAGAAATCGAGGTCACGGTGCGTTGCACGCACTGTCACCACACCGCGACTTCCCGCCACTCGACGCCGAAGCTCACGCGGTCCACGTCGTTGAGCTCATCCAGCCGGAGCAGCTCTTCGAGCGGCGGGCGTTCGTCGGGCGGTGGCTCGAGTGGGCGCTGGTAGTTCGCCGCGTTCACCCGCGCCGCCGCTGACGCCAGGCGTCAGCGGCTTCGACGTGGCCGAGTTCCACGGCGCCCACGGCTACCTGATTGACCGGTTCTTCTGGGGCCCCGCCGTGAATCCTCGCCGCCTGGCCTTCTCCACCACCTCGGTCTCCCTGACCCGAGCCTCTTCCACCACTGCGCTCATCGTTCCTGCCTGGGGCGCCCTGCACACTCAACTGCTGGGTACGAATTGTCTCACTGACGTTGGCAGAGAGGGATTGCCCGTGCACTGGTTGCGCGGATACCTTGCCTCTCATGGGTGACTCCTCTCAGATTGTTGTGGACAGGGACGCATCTGCGGACGTCGCCCCTCCGTCGTGCGGCGCATCATCTCCTGCTGCCCCTCCTCGTCGCTGTGGGCCCGTTGGCGGGCTTCGCCCAGACGCCACCGACCATTCCTGCCGGCAAGGGAGGTGGCGATGCGGGAACGACGGTGCCCGTGGTTCCGCCACCGCAGCCACTGATCTGCCCTGCCGAACGTCGCGTCACGGTGTCACCTGACACGTTGAAGAAGCAGCTGCGCGCCGCGACGACGACCGCCGAGGTGAAGAAGCTGCTCGCGCCACTGCACTTCGAGTTCGGGTGGGACCAGGCCGATTCGTGCAAGGCGGAGAGCGCCCCCGCGGCCGTGACGCTCGATGTCTTCCGTGCGCGCATCATGTCCTCGGAGACGGTGGATGTCGTTCTCCAGATGCGTTGGGGGTGCTGACCGGTGTTTCATCAGCCGTGGTCCGTACCTCCGTCGAGATGAGCATCCGCGCAGAGGGGAAGGAGTTCCCTCGCCGACTCAGGCTCAGGGAGCGGGCGCGGAACTGTGGGAAGGAGGTCACGCTCCCGTCCGGTGCGGTGCAGTATGTCGACGAGTGTTCCGAGGCCTCGAACGAAGTGGTCTATTGCTACAAGCGCACGGGGCCACAATCCCCCGGAGTCTACGTGGAGTGTGGGTGACGGCGCCCTCTGCGCCGCCCGCCACGAATAGCATAGACAGGGCGAACACCTTCTGCTGCTCAGCCTCCTCCTGGTAGCTGCCTAATCTCCTCACGTGTCGGGACGTCCCGCCAGGCGCCGATAGGGTGCTCGCTCACCCAGTGCGTCAAGAAAGCGGAGCGGCCTGACTTGGAAAAGCAGCCCATTGCGTGCCAGGTGGTGGCGGTTGGTTCGAGAGAGGCGCGAGCGGCGAATCGTTGAATGGATGGGGGGGACGGGGTTTCGAAGGCAGATGCCGACGCTGTCAGTGCACATCTCCCGCGCCTTTCGTTGAGTGAAGAACGCGCTCGGCCGTGCACGACTCACCGCTTTCGGACCGTCCCGTGGCACGAGGCCGTCATCGTTGTCACTAGCGTCCTACCTTCATCGCCACCAACTGGGCGTGACGAAGGTGCGACGCAAGTCCGGAGGATGGGGTGAGCGATGACCAGGGGCACGATGGCCGCGCAAGTCACGGAGGGAGAGTCGCTCCAGTTCGCCCTGGATGACATCAAGGACTACGCCATCTTCATGGTTGACCTTGAGGGGCGCATCGCGAGTTGGAACGCGGGCGCGGAGCGAAGCAAGGGATACAGCGCGCAGGAGATTGTCGGCAAGCCCTTCAGCATTCTCTTTGCGCCCGAGGACATCCAGAGCGGGCAACCCGCGCGCGAGATGCGCTTGGCGCTCGAACGAGGCGTCTACATGGGCGAGGGTGTACGCGTCCGGAAGGATGGCTCTCGCTTCGATGCGGAGGTGACGCTGCGACTTCTCTTGGACGATGCCGGCCAACCTCGTGGCTTCGTCAAGGTGACCCGGGACATCACAGAGCGCAAACGAGCCCAGGAGGCCGAGCGAAAGCGCATCGAATTCGAGAAGGAGCTCATTGGCATCGTGAGCCACGACCTGCGCAATCCCCTCAACGCGATCCTGCTCTCCGCCACCCAGCTCCTGCGTCGTCAGGAGATGGACGCCCTACAGGCCCGGGGCCTCGTCAGAATCGTCTCCTCGGCGGAGCGAGCGGCGCGGCTGATTGGCGACCTGCTCGACTTCACCCAGGCTCGCCTCGGGGATGGCTTGGCCATCCATCGAAGACCCACCGACCTTCAAGGGCTTGCCCTGCAGGTGGTGGAAGAGGTGCGCCTGAGCAATCCCGGAAGAGAAGTACAGATGGAACACAGCGGTGATGGCACGGGGAACTGGGACATGGACCGTATTGCGCAGTTGCTCGTCAATCTCCTCAGCAATGCGCTGAAGTATGGAGCGAGTGACCGCCCCGTGCGACTGATAACCCGAGGGGACGCTGATGGCAGCGTGGACATCGAGGTCCACAACTGGGGCGAGCCGATTCCTCCCGGTGAACTCCCGTACTTGTTCGAGCGACTGTCGCGAGGGCCCAGCGTGACGGGCAAGCCCCAGGGAGGTATTGGGCTGGGCCTTTTCATCGCCAATCAGGTCGTGCGTGCTCACGAAGGCACCATTCAGGTGTTCTCAAGCAGGGAGAATGGCACGACGTTCACCGTCCGACTGCCTCGCCAAGCTTCGTGAGCGCGAGCGGCCTGCTCACACGAGCGACTGCGGTGCCCAGATTTATCAGCAGACGGGATGCTACAAAGCGGCTCTCAGATTCAGCTCGCCGGCAGCCCCTGGAGTTGCCCCCGTCAAATCGGACAGCTTGGGCTTGGACAGGAGGCTGAGCAGGTGCGTGACTGGAGCACTGCGCGTGAGCTGATGGGCCTCGTGTACCGGTCAGCTTCGTCGTGAGGGGCGCGACCTTGCTCGCCTCGCTCGTCGGGTTGGCGGAGGGGTTGGTGACGATGAGGCCCGAGTAGTTGGCCTAGGCCGGGTTGTTCGTGTTCTGCACGCGCACCACGTAGAGTCGCTCGGAGAGGCTGAAGCCTCCGGTGGCCGCCACCTGGGTGCCGATGGGGGTGTACTCGACGCACTTGTCCGCGGCCACGTTGGTGAGGAGCGCGCGCAGCTCGGTGGTCCGTTGACGAAGGCCGCGCGCCGCAGGGGAATCTCCACGAGCTTCGTGGGGGCCGCTTTCAGCGGCGCGAACAGGACGATCTCCGGCAGGCCTCCGGAGAAGGGCTGCTCGTCACTGTTGGAGGGCGTATCGAAGAGGGTGAGGGGCTGGTTCTGGCGCCGCCAGCCGAAGCGCGGGTCGATGTTGAGCGTGCCCAGGCGCGCGAAGCTGACGACGAGCCCCTGGGGCAGGGTGAAGGCACAGCCGTCGGGGGTGGTGAGCACCAGCAGCTTGACGAACCTGTCCAACGAAATCGGGGCAAGCCCAGACCGGCACCGCGCTTGTTCTGTCACATGCACGATAGTGGTTTCACTCCGCACCTGGATGCCTCGCGGCGCGTCGCTCATGCTCGTACCGTGATGGACTCCGTCCACCATGTGCTCCCTGGCTCGGGGGTGAACCGTGATGAGTCGACACGGAATGATGCGGTCAATCGCCATGGCGCTGGCGCTCGTCGCTTCCCTGTGCAGTCGAGGCGCCGAGGAACGCCCGGGCTTGCTTCGCCAATAGGACATGGCGCCGGTCAGCACCGTCATGCTCGCCAGGGGTGGGCGGCACACGTTGGCGCTGAGGGCGGACGGCACCGTGCGGGGAAGGGGGCTGACTTCTATGGTCAGCTCGGAGATGGGACGAATCTCAATCACTCCGCCTTGGCGCTATGCGTAACCACGCCTTCATCCGCGAACCACTCATCGTCGACCCCATGGCCACGGGCGGCCAAGGCGTCACCGACTGCCAGCACAGAGCCTGCCGAGCCGCTGTTGGGATCCGGAGCAAACTGGGCTGCCACGAGGAATCGCATCACTTGAATTCATAGGACAGGACTCCGTGCCCTGGTGATAGGTTTCGCAAGGGCTCGTTCACGGACAGTCATCCCGGGAGCGAACGGGCAATCACGGAGGCATTTCCGTCCCCGAGCCCGTGTGAAAGACAATGCGAGGCGCCCTTCATGCCCTCTCCTCACCCGAAGACCTCAGACTCGGGAGTCATGGACTCAGGGCCCTCACGCAAGGACGGCCTGGACATGCTTCGGGCTTTGGCCATCGTTTCGGTGCTCTGTTTCCACTCCCCGGAGTCCGTGCGGCGGGCCCTGCCGGAGGTGCTCCGTGCCGGCTTCGACGTGGGCTGGGTGGGCGTGGACCTGTTCTTCGTCCTCTCCGGCTACCTCATTGGTCGGCAGGTGTTCGCGACGGAGGACGCAGCGCCTCTGGGACTTCAGCTCCGCACGTTCTGGATCAAGCGGTGGATGCGAACGCTGCCGCTCTACTTTCTCGTCCTCGCCTTCCATGGACTGAAGCCATGGTTGCTCGGGACACCCTTCGTGGGAGGAGGTTGGCACTACCTCGTCTTCCTCCAGAACTACGTCGGCGTGCGCGACTTCGTGCAGAGTTGGTCGCTCTGTGTCGAAGAACATTTCTACGTGGTCCTGCCGCTGCTCGCCTTCGGCCTGCGCGCCCGCTCCGCCCCCGCCTGGGCATGGCTGATGCCCTTGCTCCTGAGCTTGGGGGCCCGAGCCTGGGAGGTACACACCGCCGCGCCGGGCCAGTTGCCCGCGGAGCAGTGGGTGCGTTTGCAGTGGCGCACCCACCTCCACCTGGATGGACTCGCGGTGGGTGTCTTTCTCGCGAAGACCGCGCCGCGCTGGCAACGGTGGCCCCAGGCTTGGCGAGGGGCCTGCGGCGCGATGGGCGCCCTATTGCTCGGGGTGACCTTGGCAGTGTGCGTGCCTCACCTGCCGGACTGGGGAGGCGTGTGGATCTTCGCAGGGCTCGCGATGGGATTTGGCGGGCTGCTCGTGGCCACGGAAGCGGTTGCGCTGCCCGTACCGCTGAGAGGTCTCGTGTACCAGACCGCGGTCCTCTCCTATGGCACCTATCTCTGGTTCTGGGTCGTGGTGCGCGTGTTCGAGCGGCAAAGCCTGACCTTGGGTGTGTGGGGATTGGATCTGCTCGCCTTCATCACGGTGACGCATGGGCTCGCATGGGTGACGTACGTCGCAGTGGAGAGACCTGCCCTGCGGCTGCGGGATAGGCTGCTTGCGTGGCAGTCCTCGCGGGCGGAGGCGCGTGACGGGGTGGTGGCACCCGGGCGCTAACGGCTCGGCAGTACAGACATCGGAGCAGGACCATGCGGGTCACCACTCACTTCGCCCTCTGGTTGGCGGGCAGGGTACCCGCACGATAGGCCTATGAAATGACGAGGGTGAGGAGGTGGGTGCGGTAGGTGTCGTCGTGAGCATCCTGCCGCACGCGTCTGGGCAGACTTGCCTTGAACGAGGTGTCAGCCTTCAGGACGGCGAGAGCGGCTCGGCGTACCACGGCGAGGTTCTGAGCGCCTGGGGCCATTGTGGATGCGCGTGGCATCCTCATGCAGCACGACGTCCAGACGCTGATGCAGCCCATTTTCCACCTCTCAGTGCGCACGCACGAAGGTCGCCATGGCTTCGGCATCGGAGGGCTCGCGGGTGCTGACGAAGAAATGCAGCTCGCGGCTTGTCTCGGTGCCGTTCAGCGTAACGACAGAACGCTCTCGAACCAGCGCCAACACACTGTCCAGTCTCCCCATGACACGCTCCAGGCATGTCGCTCAGCGCCGCTCCAAAGACGATGAGCAGCAGCAGTTCGAGCGGGAAGACCACCTTGTGCGCGCGCCGCCTCGGGTCCTCCACCGCCGCAAAACGCGCAAAGAGCAGCTGGGACATCCCATCACTCGAGGTCGTCTCTCCCGTTCTGGTCATGGCAAGGGGGCACGGACACGACCGGAGTTGCCGCTGCGCACGCTGTGGTCAGTCCGTTTGGGCGTGTCGCTTCCTGGGGATGCCACGTGGATTGACGCTGACATGACACCCTCATGGCGCAGCGACCGAGCGTGGGAGAGGGGCAAGTGCATGCGAATGAGCTCCGCCTGCGCTTGATAGCCTCGTGCCTCAACTTCTCTGAGAAACACAGGCCAAGGTGGGATGTTGCTCATGTATACATTGGTGGCGGACGTGGACATGCCTCCACCCTGGCCCGTCGACAGTCCTCCGCCCTGATCCGTGCTCAAATTGCGCGGCCACAATCTCTCGCCCGGCGCGGCCTTCACTGACGGCCCTCGTCCGCTACTCCGTCCAGGAAGTGCGAGGACTCCTGCTTTCACTCCTGCGTCTGACCGTGGCTCCACTCGCGCACGTCTTGGCCTGGAGTCGCTGGCGACGCCACCACCAAGCCGTCGCCATGCGCTGTCACTACCGCGCACGTGGTGCGCGGCTCAAACTACAACTGTAGGATAGCAGCGCCTAACGAAAGTGTGGACCGGACTGGCCAGTAGCAAGGGCCGTCTCCAGCTTGAGGAGCATGGTCCGCGAACTCGTTCCCGACGCCTTCTGGCAGCGCGTGGCGCCGCTGCTGCCTTCGCCTCGGCCCAAGAAGAAGCTGGGCCGGCCTCGTGCGGACGACCGGGCGGCGCTGGAGGCCATCGTCTTCGTGCTTCAAAGCGGCATCCCGTGGGAGATGCTGCCTCGCAAGCAGTTCGGCCTGTCGGACATGACGGCCTGGCGCAGACTGGAGGAATGGACCCGCGCAGGCGTGTGGGAAAAGCTCCAGGAGCGGCTGCTGGATGAGTTGGGCCTGCGCGGCAAAGTGGACCTCTCCCGCGCCTCCATCGACTCCTCGTCCGTGCGGGCGTCAAAAAGGGGGCCCTCACGGGCCCAAGCCCGACGGATAGAGCGAAGGCGGGTAGCAAGCATTATCTCCTCGTAGAGGCCCACGGCCTGCCGCTGACCGAGTCCGTGACGAGCGCAGGGACGACGTCGACTTCGGCTTCCTCGTCCTCGGCTGCTGCGTCATGCTCCTCCGCCGCCTCTGTCCTGGCATTTGTTAGGAGCTGTTACCTCCGAAGTACTCGCCAGGGACGCGGGCCCTGTCACTTGACAACCCAAGGTGCCCCCGTTACCACAAGGCAAACCGCTGACGTTCGAGGTTGATGCGCAGGAGGCCTAGATCACCCTGAGGCCCCGCCCACACACTGGGCGGACACCGGCTGTTGAGACAGCCGAAGGGGGGGCGTGTGCCCCTCTCCCGCATCAAATTGGTAGGATTCCTCCGTGAACGTCTCACGCAAGGAGCTGCGCGTCCTGAACGTGCTGGCTCAGGGCGGGCGTATTCTGAAGCACAAGGATGAGAACGGGCAGTTGACCCACGTGGCGTGTGTCACGCCAGAGGGCTGGCAGTTGTCGCTCTGCACGCTGGAGGTCTTCCAGCAGTTGAAGCGGCGAAAGCTCATCTCCTCGGTGAAGGGCGGCCCGTACCTCATCACCAGGCTGGGGCTTCAAGCGCTCTGCGGAAGTTCAAAGACACGCTAGAGGCGATCTCAGAATTGCCTCAAGAGGATGAGGATGCACCCGAGTCACCGTTCAGGGGTGGTGTTGAGGTCCTCGTCGCTGTGTGCAGCCCGTGGAGGATGCGCACGAAACCCCTGCGACGCTGGAAGCGAAGATTGAAAGACTGGTTCGCGAACATCTGGTGGAGCAGCAGCTCTTGGTGAAGGCGGCGGTGAGTGCGCATTCTCAGCGCTGACTGCCTCCCCAGATGTGGCGACGCAGCGGCGAAGGACGGGAGTCCGACGGCCATCGAGCGCGGTCGCCGACCTCGCGAAGCGGTTGCTCGAAGCGGTACAGGCGTGCCCAGGCGAGACGATGACGCGGTGAACGTCAAGGTAGTTGTCGCGTGAGAGGGGGCAGCCCATGCGCTTCATCTCCTGCACTGCCGGGGTGAGGTTCGGAGAGGGGCCGAGGCGGACGGGGCCAGCTGGCGTCCCGTCGCGCGTGTCACGACTCCATCGCTCGGGATGCCGGACTCGGGCACGTTGAGACACTTGGTGGCGCTGGGCGAGGTGCGCCATCTCGCGGCCGAAGTGCCTGTCGTCGGGCGTGGCGAAGCGGATGGCGGAGTGGCGGCTTCTCAGGTCTGCAGGCTGGCGAAGCCGTCGTCCCTGCGTCTGAAGTGCAGGCCCTCAAGGCCCAGGTGAGAGAGCTCCAGCGGCTTTTGGGCAAGGAGACGCAGGAGGCGGAAATCCTCCGGAACGCGGTGGAGTTTGCCCGCGAAAAAACTATGCCGGCAAAGCTCTCCTGAGCTCCCGCTCAATCGCGGTGAGGGAGGCGTTCGGATTGGCCCGGAATCGACGGCCCAAGAGTCGAGCGTGTTGCCGTCTTCGAAGGGAGGCACGCAGATACCTCCACGCGACGACGTCTTTGGGGGCCAGTTCAACGCCGACAGTAGGGGCCAGCCGGGTCGCCACTGCGGCGACGACTCGCACCTGACCGCGCACCACCAGGCCCTCATTCGCGAGACAGCCGGACGCGGGTGAACGCCGAGCGCATGCGCATGAAGGGCAACTCCACGTAGGCATACAGCAGGAGTGACAGCGCCAGGGTCAGGGCCCAGCAGAGCGTCATCGCTCCCAGCAACTGGGCGACGGAGGGCACCTCTTTCAGTCCGATGAGCGTGTAGACGCCAAAGATGATGATGGGGTGGAGCAGGTACGTTGAATAGGACAGCCGCGCGATGGGATGCCATGCCTTCGCCGCGAGCAATCGGCCCCACCACGCACCGACTCCGCGTGCGGCGAACCCGGCGAGCAGGAAGGCCGCGGCGCCGATGGCGAACACGGTGTGGTAGGCGCTCAGGTAGGTGATGCTGAACACGGCGGACCATTCGCTGCCGGGCAAGAAGACGGGCGGCGCGATGACCCACACCCAGCTTACGATGCCGACCGCGAGCAGGAGCACCGCACTCCAGGGAGTGTCCACCACCCACCGCCGGTAGGGGCCACGCATCAGCTCCGTGACGGCCACTCCGATGAGCAGGGCGCCGAAGCGGGTGTATGGCTTCACGTAGAACACGTCGTTGTATGACTCGAAGGGCTGTGGGGCGATGCGTTCGTGGATGATGATGGGCAACTCCACCCCGTGGCTCCGGATGAGCCACGCGCGGATGGCGATGCCCACCCCCGCGAGCGCCACCATCACCGCGAGGTTGCGTCGCGCCGACGTGCCGCACAGCAGCAGCAGCAGAGGAAAGAGGAGATAGAACTGCTCTTCAATCGCCAGGGACCATGCCCACTTCATGCACTGCTGGGCGGTGGGGATGAAGTTGTTGACGTAGAGCAGGTTGGCCCAGGCGAAGCGCCAGTTCTCGCCTGACAGCAAGCAGAAGAGCAGGAGCACCACGACATATGCGGGCATCAGCCGCAGCAGGCGGCGGGAGTAGAACTGGAGCAGGTTGATTTCACCCCGCGTCTCCAATTCGCGCACCAGCATCCCGCTGATGAGGAATCCGCTGATGACGAAGAACAGGTCGACGCCCAGGTCGCCGCGGATGAAGAAGGTGAACAGGGGATGGGTCGCGTGTTCGTTCACCACCGCCATCAGCGCGTCGCGCGGGATGAACATCCCGATGCACCAGATGCAGTGCAGGATGAACACCCAGATGATGGCGATGGCTCGCAGGCCATCCACCTGCTTGACGCGTGCCTCCCCTGGGTTCACCAGGGTCGCCAGGGCCTGTCTCAGACGGCCTGCCTCGATGCGCTCACCCATGTTGGTCTCGCTCACTGCACGTCTCGCAGAAGGTCGTCGACCTCTTGGTCGAATTCGTCTTCGGTCAGCCCCGCGATCTCCTGCACCAGCCGTTCGTCGTCGCGAGTGTCAGGCGGTGTGGCCCGGGTGGGAAGACTTGCTGGGGGCGCCTCGGTGGCTTCGCCCCAGATGGACTTCAGCAAGTGCGTCGCCAGCTCCGAGATGGTCGGACTGTCGAAGACCACCACCGAGGGGAGTTCGTGCGACAGCTCGCGCTGGAGACCGTCCTTCAGGTGCAGCGCCGCCAGCGAGTCGAGCCCCAGCTCGAAGAGGGCCCGCTCGGGGTGAATCTCGTTGGCGGCGCGGTTGCCAGGGAGCAGTTGCGCCGCCAGCCGCAGGATGAGGGCCGTGAGCGCCTCGCGCCGCTCGCCCGCGGGAAGTCCGTCGAGCATGCCGCGCGCGAGCGCGCCAGGGGCCTCCTCCCCGGCTCCGCCCAGCGCGGCCAGCCAGCCGAACCTGGACGTGCGGAGCAGGGTGGCCAGCTTGGACCAGGTGAACCGGCCGATGACGACTTGAGGCGCTGTGGCGTCCAGCAGCCAGGGCAGGCATTCGATGCCGCGCTCGGGGGCGATGAGCGACACGCCCCGGCGCTCCATTCCCTGCCGCTCACCGGCCTGGGCCATCAAGCCGGTGCCCGCCCAAGGGCCCCAGTTGATGCTGGTGGCGGGCAGCCCCGTAGCGCGTCGTTCAATGGCCAGCGCGTCCAGCCATGTGTTCGCCGCCGCGTAGTTGCTCTGTCCCGCCGAGCCCAGCACGGCGCTGGCCGAGGAGAATATCCAGAAGAAATCGAGCGCGTGGGTGCGCGTTGCCTGGTCCAGCCACAAGGCACCTTGCACCTTCGCGGCGAAGGCCCGGGAGAAGGACTCCCACGTGTGCTGCCGAATGAGCCCGTCCGCCAGCTCGGCCGCCGCGTGGATGACGCCACGCAGGGGCGGACCCTGGAGCTTCTTCACCAACGCGAGCACCTGCTCCCGGTCGGTGATGTCCGCCTGGAGGACATGGACCTGGAGCCCCTGGGCTCGCATGGCGTCGATTCGTGCCTGCTTCGCGGTGTCGGGGGCCCGGCGGCCCACCAGGGTGACATGTCCGGCCTTGGACCGGGCCATCCACTCGGCGACCAGGAGGCCGATGTCTCCGAGTCCTCCGGTGATGAGGTAGTGCCCGTCCTCGCGCAGCTCCACGGGGCCCGGGACCGCGGCGTCCCGAAGCGGCGCTGGCTGGAGGCGCAGGACCCAGCGCTCCCCCGCGCGCAGGCAGCGTTGATCCTCTCCCGCTTCCGTGCTCAGCGCGGAAAGGAGTGCGTCGACCTGCGCATCAAGCGGACCGTCGTCGAGGTCGAGCAGGCCGCCATACCGCTCCGGCATCTCCTGCGCTAGCGAACGGCCAAAGCCCCAGAGCGACGCCTGGGTCGAGTCCGGAACGCTCGATGCGTGCACCACTTGCTGGGCATTGCGGGTGACGAAGAGGATGCGAGCCTGTTGCTTCATTCCACCCAGCGCCTGGGCGAGTGACAGGGGGCCCGCGCAGGTCAACGCCATGGCGTCGGCGATGCGCCGCGCTGACTCGGGCCTGGTGGCGTCCAGGGCCCAGAGATAGACGGCGTGGGAGCACGCTTCGAGGGCGTGGGGCAGGACGCTTCCGGGAGCCGTGGGCGCGATGACGAACGTGGTGTCGTCGACGCGGTGTGACTGCTCGCCTGCGAGCACCTGCACCCATGGGATTCCGCGGGACGAGAGCGTGGCGCAGAGCTTTTCACCCAGGCCACCCGCGTCCGAGAAGACGGCCACTCGGCTGATGTCCTGGAGCTTCCGTGCCTCGCCCGCTCGTGGCGTCTCCTCACGAACCCACGTGGGCACGTAGGTCTCCAGCACGGAATCGGGCTGTTCGCCTGGGCCTGCCTCGGGGGCCTGCCGCAGTGACTTCACGCGGAAGCCCTCCACTTCCGCGATGCAGTCGCCCGCGGTGTTTCGCAGCAGGAGGTCACAGCTCCACACGCCCTGGGCCGGAGCCTCGGCGTTCCACTGGCCGAGCACCTCCGTGGGGCCTCGGGGCGTTCCCCGGAAACGGAGCCGTTTGACGCCGACGGGGACGAATGTTCCTCCCGACGAACCAGGAGGTTCGACCACCGCCAGGCCATGGAAGGCGGCGTCCAGCAGGGCAGGCGGGATGTCCTGACGTGTGTCGCTCACCGGCTTGAGCCACGCCTGGAAGCGGTGCGCGTCATGGCGCAGACGTTCGACGAGCGCGAACGCGGGGCCATAGTCGAGTCCTCGCGATTTCAGCAGGGCGTAGAAGTCCTTCATTCCCTCCGGACCGACCTGGGGTGCGCCCACGCCCGCGACGAACAGCGCTGGCATGGCGCTTCCGTTCCCCGATTCGACGGCGAGCGGGCCGCACTGGCCCTTCGCATGAAGACGGCTTCGTCCCTCTTCATCCTGGCTCGTGATGGTGAAGGTGCCTCCCTTCACGTCCACCTGGACGGTCGTCTCCCCCGAACCCATGGAGAGCATCTGGACGATGTCCACGTCACGGAGTTCAACGTCCATTGAACCCGAGGCGAGCATGCACGCGGCGCGGGCCATCTCGAAGTAGCCAGCGCCCGGAAAGACGACGCGTCCCTGGACCTGATGGTCGCGCAGCTCGGGATGGCTTCGGGTGGAGAGCACCGAGGTGAAGCGCGCCTCTTGCCCATCGCGACGGGTACACGTCTGGACCAGCGGGTGGAGCCAGTCGTGCTGGGGACCGCGTGCCTCGTGGTTTCTCACGCCACCGGGCCACAGCGCCTCGTGTTGCCACGGATAGCGGGGCAGGGGGACACACCGGCCACGCTCGCCCGACAGGATGCTCCAGTTCACGGATGCGCCAGCCGTGTAGACGAGCGTGACGGCTCGCCGGAGCGCCTCGGCGGGTTCGCGGGCTTCCCCGATGGAGATGACGTGGACGGATTGCAGCGTTGCATCCGGTGAAGAAAGCTCCGCCCCCAGCTCAAGCAGCAGTCCGTGGCCTTCGCGGGTGAGCTTCGCGACATGGGACGGGAGCGCCTCGACGCTCCCTCCTGTCACCGTCAGCTCGCTGCCCCGGACCCAGCCTCCGCTCAGCGTGGAGTAGAGCGGAAGGCCTGTGTCGTGGAGCGGCAGGGCGGCATGCCAGGACGCTCGCGACGCGGTGTCCATCCTGGCGGCGGATTCCAGCGCGGTCGACACCGCGTCGGGAGAGACCCGTCCCGCCACGAAGGCCGCCGCGAGCAGGGCTTCACCGTGCCCCAGCACCGCTTCCGGCACCACGCCCCAGGCGCGCCAGAGGTCCGCGAGCGCCACTGCGACCACGAAGCGTCCGGGAGCCTCGAGGTCGAGCCCCGAGGAGACGGCCGACGGCGCTGTCCCCGCGAGCCAGGTCTCAAGCTCCACGCCCAGCCCTGCCTGGAAACGGTGGCTCCACTGCCGGCACGACTCGGCGAAGCGCGGCTCCTGCTTGAGGAGCGTCGCGGCGAAGGCCCGCCAGTGACTGGGAAGCGCGGTGAAGGCCCAGGCGAGTCGTGGGGGCTCCGAGGGGGCGTTCCAGGGGCCGGGCCGCCGGGCCTGCTGCCGCAGCGCCGTCACGACTTCGTCGCGGGAACGGCCAATGACCGCCGCGCGGAAGCGGTGGTGCGTGCGCCGCGCTCCCGCCGTATGCGCGAAGTCTTCCAGCGACAGTCCAGGCGTCTGCTCCAGCCAGTCCGCATAGCGCGAGACCTGCTCGCGAAGTGCTGCCTCCGAGCGCGCGGAGACGGGCACCAGGTGGAGGGACTCGCCGGCCGAGCATGGCTGCCGAGCCTCTTGCCCTGGCGGGCCTTCGAGGATGACGTGGGCGTTGGTGCCACTGAAGCCGAACGCGCTCACCCCCGCCCGCGCGGGTGCGCCAGCGCCGAACCAGGGGCTGTGCTCGGTGAGGACGCGAAGCGGGGCGTTGGTCCAGTCGAACAAGGGATTGGGCTTCTTCAGGTGAAGATGCGGAGGCACCTCCCGGTGCCGGACGACCAGCGCGGCCTTGATGAGCCCGGCGATTCCCGCCGCGGGTTCCAGATGGCCCATGTTGGTCTTGATGGAACCGATGGCGAGCGGCTCATTCGCCGCGCGACCCTGCCCATACACCGCGGAGAGCGCCGCCAGCTCGATGGGGTCTCCCAGCTTCGTCCCCGTCCCGTGCGCCTCGACATAGGCGATGTCCCGGGGCTCCAACCCGGCGTCGCGCAGGGCATCCCGGATGACCATCTGTTGCGCCCGACCATTGGGGGCAGTGAGGCCGTTGCTCCTCCCGTCATGGTTGATGGCGGAGCCCCGGATGACGGCGGCAATCGGGTCCCCGTCTCGCATGGCTTCCGACAACCGCTTGAGCACGACCATGCCGCAGCCCTCGCTGCGCACGAAGCCGTTGGCCGCGGCATCGAAGGTCTTGCACCGGCCGTCTGGGGCCTGGGACATCAGCACGGAGAAGTAGACGTTGTTCTGCGGCGCGAGGATGAGGCTGACGCCGCCCGCCACCGCCAGGTCGCATTCCCGCGAGCGCAGGCTCCTCACGGCCTGATGGACGCTGACCAGGGACGACGAACAGGCCGTGTCCAGCGTCATCGCCGGACCCATCCAGCCGAACACATACGAGATGCGGCCCGCGGCGATGCTGGCGGTCGTCCCGGTGCCCGCGTACGGGTCGATGCGACGGGCATCACCGGAGTGCATGTTCTGGAGCATGAAGTCCTGCCCGGACAGACCCAGGAAGACACCCGTGCGGCTGCCCTCCAGGTGCTCGAGCCGCTGCCCCGCGCTTTCGAGCGCCTCCCACGTCACCTCCAGCGTGAAGCGGTGCTGCGGGTCCATCTGCACCGCTTCACGCTCGGAGATGTCGAAGAAGCCGCGGTCGAAGTCCTCAACACGCTCCAGGAAGCCGCCGTGCCGGGTGTACATCTTCCCGGCGACCTGCGGCTTCGGGTCGTAGAACGCGTCGAAGTCCCAGCGCTCCCGCGGAATCTCCCCGATGACGTCGCGCCCGCCGCGCAGCAACTCCCACAGCCCGGACGGGTCTTGGACGTCACCTGGGAGCCTGCACGCCATGCCGATGATGGCGATGGGCTCCCGCTGCGAGCGGACCACCGCATCGAGCTGCTCCTGGAGTTGACGCAGTGCCGCCGTGGCCCGCGACAGGAGTGCGGAGCTGTCTCCGGTCTTCTGTTGCATGACTTCCTCCCGCGCGAGCCCGCGCGTCAGTGCTTGATGCGCTGTTCTGCCCGCTGGAGTTCCTGCTCGAGCTCCGACACGACGTCCGTGGGGGCTGCTGCCGGCGCGACGTCACCCGCGGCCTGCTGGAGCGACTGGGCCAGGTCCCGGAGCGTGGGGTGGTCGAAGAACGTCGTCGCGGGCACCTTGCGCCCCAGCAGCCGCTCCAGCGCTCCCGAGAAGGCCAGCGCATCCACGGAGCTCAGCCCCAGGTGCGTGAAGGGCGTCTGCGCCGTCACGTGCGCGTCGGGGAGCCGGAGTTGGCGGGCCAGCCAGGCCCGGCCCCAGGACTCGATGGCGCGCCAGTGGAGCCCGTCCAGCTCCGGCGCCACCGCGGGCGCCGTGTCGACATCGCCGCCACGCGCGTTCTCCCAGGTGGCCAGCACGGACAGGTCGCCCCGCAGCCACGCCTCCTTGCTCTGGAGCCGTTGCAGCTTGCCGCTGGTGGTGCGCGGCAGGCTCCGCTTGGCGACCAGGACGAAGCGCGACAGCGTGAGCCCGTGCGACTCGCTGATGGCGCGCGCCACGGGAGCCGCGAGCTCTGTCACGTCCTCCGCGCCCGCGTCATCTGGCGCCTCCGCGAGCAGGACGATGCTGTTCTCCGTCTCACGCTCCGCGGAGATGGCCACGGTGCTGTCGTCCCGCAGCCGCGGCATGGCCGTCACCGCCGTGGACTCGATGTCCTGGGGATAGTGGTTCTCGCCGCGGATGATGATGAGCTCCTTGGCACGGCCGGTGATGAACAGCTCACCGTGGTCCAGGAAGCCCAGGTCGCCCGTGTCCAGGAACTTCGTGCCGTCGCCGCCCGCGAACTCGTTGTGGAACGTGGCCCGCGTGGCCTCGGGGTTTTCGTAATAGCCGGGGGACACCGAGGGACCGGCCACCCAGACATGCCCCACCTTGCCGGGCGGGCTGGGCTGGCGCGTGCGCGGGTCGACAATCTCCAGGCGCATCTCGTGGGGCCTCTCGCCATGGCTCGTCTTGCCGCAGCTCACGAGTTGCCGGCAGTGGGGGGACGTCTCCTCGACGGGTGTGACGGCGCCTCGTTCCAGCTCATCCCGGTGCAACGCGAGCACGCGGGAGCGCTGGCCCGTCGTCACGCGCAACGTGGATTCCGCCAGACCGAAGCCGCAGTCGAACACGTCATACGAGAAGCCCACGCCCTTGTAGGCGTCCGCGAAGGCGCGGAGCGTCTCGTATCGGATGGGCTCCGAGCCGGACACCGCGCAGCGCAGCGCGCTCAGGTCCAGGTCCTTGCGGTGCTCCGGCGCCACGTGCGTGACACAGCGCTGGTAGCCGAAGTTGGGGCTGCCCGTGTGCGTCGCGCGGTGCTCGGACAGGGCGCGCAACCAGGTCAGCGGGTCCTTGATGAAGGTCTCCGGCGCGAGCAGCACCGCCCGAGCGCCGCTCATCAGCACCGCGAAGAGCGTGAACACCATGCCGAAGTCATGGAACATCGGCAGCCAACTGACGACCAGGCCGTCCTCGGTCAGTCCCAGCGACTGCTGGATGTCCGTGGCGTTGAACAGCGCGTTGCGGTGGGTGATCATCACGCCCTTGGGCGCCGCCGTGCTCCCCGAGGTGTACTGGAGATAAGCGGTGTCACTGCTCCGCGCCGGTGGCGGTTCGCCCAGGGACGCATCCGGCGCGGTGGCCGGGAGCGCATCGCTGGCCACCCACTGCACGGTGGACCAGTCCGGCAGGCCGGACATGGGGCGCAGCAGGGGGAGCAGCTCGTTGCTCGTGAGCACCACCTGGGCCTTTGCGTTGGCTCGCGTGGTGGCGACACGCCGCACGTCGCTCTTGCCACGCGGCGGGCAGAGCGGAACGGGGATGCCACCGGCTTGGAGCACACCGAAGAAGCCGGCGATGAACTCCAGTCCAGAGGGGTAGAGCAGCAGCGCGGTCTCTCCGGGCTTCAGGCCGGGACGCAGCGCCGCGGCGATGGCCGTGGCGCGCTGATGCAGCGCACCGTAGGTCAACGTCGCCACCTTCTCGCCGCGTCCGTCGAGGAAGGAGAAGACTTCCCGGTCCGGTTGTGTCCGGGCCCGGTGTGACAGCAGTTCTTGCAAGGTCTCGAAGCTCATGGGCGTCTCCTCCTGGCGTCAGGACCGCAGGGCCGCCGACACGATGTTGTTCATCATCATCCGGAGCATCCCGCCGGCCGGGAGGCCAGCGTACCGCTGCTTGATGGACTCGGGCGCGGACAGCTTTCCCCACGCGAAGGCACTGAGCGCGTCCGTCACGCTGCTCCCGTCGAAGTGGTGCCGGGAGGGGTCGGTGAGCCCCAGCGCGGGCGACACAATCTGCGCGTGCTGAAGCCCCTGGACGATGAACCTCGTCGCGTCCTCGGAGCTCATCTCGCCGCGCTCCACGGCCTCGATGCTGGCCACGGACTCATCCCAGAGCTTCTTGTAGGCGGCATCGTCGGGGCAGAGCAGGCCCGGGTAGGGCACCTCGTCCATGCCATGGAAGACGCGCTCGTCCTGCGTCTCCTTGAACTGGAACTTGGCCTTGAGCAGCCGCAGGAAGTCCAGCGCCGCCTCGCCAACCACCCAGACGCGGAAGAAGGCATTCCAGAGCTCGAAGTCGCGGAACGCGATGAACGCGCTGTTGACCAGCTCGTCGTTGTGATTCAGCAGTCCCTGCTGCAGCCGGTTGAAGGTCTCGAAGCGGCTGACATCGAAGTCGTCGTCCTTGAGCGCTTCCAGGAGGCGCAGCGACAGCGAGTGCACCGACATCATCGTGCCGGCGAGCCCACGCGAGAAGAGCGGGTCGATGAAGCCGGCGGCATGGCCCAGCAGGCAGTAGCGATGCCCGATGGTCCGCTTCGACGAGTACTGGAGCCGGGGCACGGACACCCACTCGCGCACCGCGCGGGCGCCGACGAACTGCCGCTCGACGACGGGGTTCTCCTTGAGCCAGGCGTTGAATTCCTGCTCCGGCGTGATGCCCTCCGGCACGGGCCAGCGGCGCGGGTCCAGTTGGAGCCCCACGCTGCACAGCGGGTTGGTGGACCACTTGTGGTTGTTGAAGGGAATCACCCAGAGCCAGCCGCCGTCGAAGATGTGGTGCAGCGTGCACTGGAACCACGGCACGGGGGACGGCTTGCGCTCGGCACCCACGAGGACGTCGTCGAACGGCTTCACGCCAATCATGTGCGTGAAGATGGACCGCGAATGTGTCTTGCAACGGGTGGGCGTGTCCCGCAGCGCCTGCTGCCGAGCCACGGGCGAGTTGGGACCCGCGGCATCCACGAGGTAGCGGCAGGTGATGCGCTCGTTGCGCTCGCTCACCAGCGTGACCTTGTCCAGGCCCAGGTCGATGTCCTTGACGCGGAGCTGCTGCTTCAGGTCGCAGCCGTAGCGCACGGCGATGTGCGCGACGTAGGCGTCGATGTCCTGCCGGTACCAGTGGGCCTCTGGGCCGTGAAGGATGGGGGAGATGACCAGTTGGTTCGAGTAGTCGAGGTCGAAGGGCCGCGACTTGTCATGGTGGATGAAGGCGAAGCCACGCTTGATGCCAATCGCGCTGGCGATGTGCTTGCGCGCTCCCATGAAGGTGGAGAGCTGCACGAACTCCGGGATGTCGAACTGCATCCCCAGCAACTCCAACATGCTGGAGGTGTGGCCCACCGTGGACTCGCCGACGGCGAACTTGGGATGCGCGGCCGCGTCAATCATGACGACCCGGGCACCCCGCTTCGCCAGGATGGCGGCGAGCAAGGACCCGGAGATGCCACTGCCGAGAATCGCGACGTCGTAATCAGTACCCATGCCGTTTTTCATGGACGTGTTCCTGTCGTGTGAGGCCGGGCCTCCCTCATCAGGTGGGAGCCCGGCCGGTGAGGGATTCACGCGGCGCGGCGCTCGTGGACCTTGAACAGCAGGGGCCCGGGACGGAGCGTCAGGCTGAAGTCCCGCTTGGGCTCGGGGACGCCGACGTATTCGATTCGGAAGCGACGGGTGAGCAGCGCGAGGACGACCTGCGCCTCGATGACGCCGAAGAACCGGCCGATGCACATGCGGGGCCCACCGCCGAACGCCACGAAGGCATACGCGGCGGAGTCATCCAGGTAGCGCTGCGGCCGGAACTCCTCTGGCGCATCCCAATACTGGGGATGCCGGTTGATGAGGAAGGGGACGAGCACGATGCGGCTGCCCGCGGGGATGTGGTAGCCGTCCAGTTCGTCATCCAGCGCCACGTCGCGGGGAATCATCCAGCCGGGCGGATACAGGCGCATTCCTTCGTAGAAGACGGCCTCCGCGAAGTTCAGCTTGTCCAGGTCATCGCGGGTGGGGTGGTCCCCCGTCAGGCTCTGGTCCACCTCCGCCATGAGGCGCTCGTAGGCTTCGGGGTTCTGGGCCAGCAGGAACCACGTCCAGGCCATGGACGTCGCCGTCGTCTCGTGCCCGGCGTAGAACGCGGCCAGGACCTCGTCGCGGAGGAGCTCATCGGACATGCCCGTCTTGTTGTCCTCGTCCCGGGCATGGATGAGCAGGTCGAGCAGGTCATGGAACGGGCAGCCGCTGGTGCCGCGGCGCTGGCGAATCATCCCGTTGATGACGCCGTCCACCCGGGTCATGGCCTGGATGAAGCGCTGGGCCCGCGCGCTGCCTAGACCCAGCGGGAGCTCGACGCTCGCGGGGCTCGCGTAGTCCATGGTGAACATGATGTCCCGATGGAGCTCGTCGCCGTGCTCGCCAATGCCACCCAGGAGCGTGGTGGTGATGACGTCGAGCGCGACACTGCGCATGTCGGCGGACACGTCGATGACCGAGCCGTCACGCGCCGCCTTCTCCCAGCGCCTGGCGATGACCTCCACGGACTTCGCGATGGCGGGGGTGAATTGGAGCAGGCTCTCCCGGGAGTAGGCCGGGTCCATGAGCCGGCGCTGGCGCTTCCACAGTTCCGTGTTGCTGGTCGTCAGGCCATAGCCAGACACCAGCCGGCTGCGCTCCCACGTCTTGCCCTTGATGTAGTTGTTCCGGTTCTCGACGAAGACGTAGTGGAAGTGCTCCTTCTTCATCGACATGTGCCAGGTGTCGACACCGAAATCGAGCCGGACCAGGTCGCCGTAGCGGGTCCACAGGTCGCGGATGACCTTCTCCATGCCTCCTCGCGCCATCGAGTACATCATCCGCGGGAGCGTCTGATAACCGGGGCCCGGCGCCTGACGGCGGCGCAGCCCGCCGGTGGGGCTGTCGTTGTATTCACGGAGAATGGTGTGGAGATAGCTTTCGCTCTTGGACGCCATGATGACTTGTCACTTTCATTGAGGAGGGTCGAATCCGGGTCGCGGCGTGCGCCGCGCCTCAGGCGCTGGCGCGGCGGATGGCGATGCCAGACCAGATGAACCAGATGGGGGCCACGAGGATGCCGGCGATCACCGCGCCCAGCTCCTGGAGCACCATGATGCGTCCCGCGATGCCGACCACGACCAGCACGTAGCCCGTGGTGGCGACGAAGGTCAGCCCGGTCAGCGGCTTGGACAGAATGCCTGATTTGAGGCTCGCCAGCGCGACGGTCAACGTCCACAGCCCCAGCGCGCCGAAGCGCATATAGGTGCCAGGGTCCAGGCGTGACACGCTGTAGGTGAACTCGACCATCTGCCGCGTGGCCGCGTCACCCGTCGCCCACTGCTGGGCCAGGTGGGGCAGGGTGGCCAGCAGCCGCGAGCCGTCCACACCGGTAATGACATACGCGCTGGCGCCCAGGATGGCGCCCCAGTTGACCCAGCCCGCGTTCTCGTCGCGGCGCACGAAGGTGCTCAGCGCGACGACGAAGCCGACGCCCGTGAAGCCACTCAGGATGTAGGCGACCTGCCGGACGATGAACGGCGTGAGGTTGGAGGCCAGGCCCTGCCAGTATTCGGGGGTCGTCGTGGTGGCCGTCGCCTTGGACGCGCCGGGGTCCACTACCATGGAGCCAGCGATGACGATGTAGAGCAGGCCCGTCAGGACGCCGCAGATGCCGCCGAAACGATAGACGGTGGAAGTCTTGTACATGGGTTGTTCCGCCTTCAGGGGGATTCCGGGAAGCCGAAGAGCTGGTTGGCGGTGGGGGCTTCAATCAGGGTCTTCAGCCGCCGGAAGTCGACGGCGATCTCCCTGCGGAAGACGACGATGCCCACGCGGAGCAGCGCCGAGAACATCGCCGTCTTGAATCGCTCACCCAGCGTCGCGGAAGCTCCGGCCTCCGTCGCGCCCTTGGTGCCGATGCGCGCTTCGATATCAATCTGCGTGCCGCCGTCCGCCGGCTCCAACACGTACTTGCCCCAGAAGGTGAAGGGGCCGGCGGTGCCGTGGAACTCGCCCATGTGTGGCGGCTCCAGGCGAAGAATCTCCACCGACGCGTCGGAGCGGCGCCCCATGAGCTGACGGGAGACCTGGTAGCGCGTCCCCGCGCCCACCGGGCCGTCATTCACCTGACGGAACTCGATGACCTCCGGGCGCCACTTGCTCTCGTGCCGCTCCGGGTCCGCCAGCACGGTGAAGATGTCTTCCCGTCGTCGGCGGATGTGAACGGAGTGATGAATCATGTTGTGACTCATGGATGTCTTCCTCTCTCCACGCGGGACGCGGGAGGCTCGGGCTGCTTGTTCCCCCGCCGCAGCCAGGGAGGCACGGGCAGGTAGCGGGGGCGGTCCATCAAGAGACGGGCGTAGTCGGTGTCTTGCTTCAGGGCCTGCTCTTCCAGGTCCGTCCGGCGGATGAGGAGCGCCGTGTAGACACAGCCAAAGACGGTGGACGTGAGCCAGGCGCCGTGGACGAGCGGCAGGGCGAACATCTCCACCATGACGGCGAAGACACTCGGGTGGCGGCAGTATCGGTAGACGCCTCGGTCGACCACGCCCAGCTCGGGCATCGTGAAGAAGCCCAGCGTCCACTGCACGCCCAGCGCTTGCATGGAGGCGTAGCGCAGGGCCTGGGCCAGCAACACCGCGGTGACCATGGCGATGCCGAGCGGCGCCTGGAAGGGACGGCCCCATGCCCAGACCTCCAGCAGCATGGCCGCGAACCACGCCATGTGGAGCACGAGCAGGGTGCGTGACAGCTCGCGCGGCGTGTGGTCTCTCGCCCCACGCTGACGCAGGGCGGCCGTGTTGCGATCGCTGAAGCGCTGCTCCAGGCCGCGCTGGAGGAAGACCAGGACGACCAGCAGCGTGAAGCCGCCCTGTGTCACCATTGAAGGAGCACCAACTCCTCGGAGAAGCCGGGGCCCATGGCGGTGAGCAGCCCCAACTCGCCCGCCTTGGCGCCGTTCGCGTCATGGTGCTGGTCCAGCATGTGGAGCACCGTCGCCGACGACAGGTTGCCCACGTCGTGGAGGACGCTCCAACTGGGGGCGAGCGCCGCGTCCGGGAGCCGGGTGGCCGCCTGGAGCTCCTGGAGGACTTTGGGGCCGCCGGGATGGATGAACCAGTGGGCGACGCGTGACGCGTCCACCGCGTGCTCTGCGAGCAGCGTGCCCAGGCCCTCCGCGAAGGTCCGCGACGCCATCTCCGGCACGTCGACGCCCAGCACGTTGCGGGGACCCGCGTCCTCCATGTTCATGCCCATGAGGCCCACGGTTCCAGGGACGAACACGGAGCGGGTGTCCACGACCCGAGGTCCCGGCTTCGTGGCCAGCGGGTGCTCGTCACCGACCATGAGGAGCGCCGCGGCGCCGTCACCGAACAGCGACGCGGCTACAACCTGCGAGAGGATGACGGGGTATACCGCTGAGTCGCGTTGGAGCTGCTCGATCAGGTGTTCGAGGTCCCGCTGGAGCGGGCCCGCCCAGATGCTCGAGCCCATCTCCACGCCCAGGAGGATGGCCGCCTCGCGCGGATGTCCACGCAGGTAGTCCGTCACCCGGGAGATGCCCGCGGCGCCGGCCTGACACCCGAGCCCGAGCAGGGGAGCGCGCTTGAGGTCCCGGCGGAACCCGAAGCGGTTCATCATCTCCGCGTCCACCGACGGAATGGACATCACCGAGGTGACGGACGTGAGCTGGGTGATGTCCGACGCCGCGACGCCGGACTTCTCGAAGAGGCGCGAGAGCGCGTTCGCGCAGAGCGCGTTCCGCTCCTCCACCATCCGCCGGTGCCCCTGTCCGATGTCCAAGGGCTCGTAGAAGGAGTCGAGCGGGATGGCGAAGTGCCGGCCCCGCACCTTCGCGTTCTTGAAGATGTCCGCGACGAGCCAGAGGCCCTCGAAGGGGCGCTCCAGCGACGCGATGTAGTGTTCGAGCGTCTGCGCGAGGAGCGTCTGCTCGTAATAGGTGCTCGGCAGCGAACTGGCCGTGGCGATGATGCGAGGCATGTAGGCTCCTACGCGGGCGGGCGCTGGGTCATGAGCGCGCGCAACCGGGCGACGAGTTCCTGGGCGTGCTGCTGGAGGAAGAAGTGGCCCCCTGGGAGCACATGGACGTGGGCTTCCGCGGCGGTCAGCTCCGACCAGCGGGAGAGGTTCTCCACGGGAACACGGGGGTCCGACACGCCCGCGAACACGTCGATGGGGCAGGGCAGCGGCGGGCGACGAGCGTGCACATGGGTGCCCAGCACGCTGAAGTCCGCGCGCAGCACCAGCAGGAATCCGCTCATGAACTCGCGCTCGGCGAGCACCTGCTCGGGCGTTCCACCCATGCGGCGCAGCTCTTCGATGAGGCGCTCGTCGCTCAACCGGAAGAGAGGGCGCTCCACCACGGCATGGGGCGCGCCTCGCGCCCCGACGAAGAGGTGGCGCGGTGGCGGCTGGCCGTCCGCGATGAGCCGCGCGCTGACCTCATACGCGAGCACCGCGCCGAAGCTGTGGCCATAGAAGGCATACGGAACATCGAGCAGCGGCGAAAGCGCTTCCACGAGCGCGGACACCAGGGGCGCCATGCGCTGGAAGGCGGGCTCCTCGCGGCGCGTCTCCCGGCCGGGGAGCTGGATGGGAATGACTTCGATGTCCTCGTCGAAGAGCCCGGGCCAGGCGCGGTAGGCCGAAGCGCCTCCTCCCGCGAAGGGCAGGCAGAACAGCCGAGCGCGCGGCGGCGTTGGCCGAGGACGCTTCAGCGGAAACCAGCCGTCCTGCATCACCATGCCGCCAGGAGACGGTGGCTCCGCCTGGACGGGCGCGGGCGTTGGACCCGGGTCGACCTGCGCGGGCGACGTGGCGACCGTCCCCGAGGGCTCCAGATCCGCGAGCACCCGCTCCGTCAGTTCGTTCACGCTCAGCCCGGGAAGCTGCACGGAGGCGGGCAGCGCGACCTTGAGCTGGGAGCGCAGCCAGTTGCGGACCATCAGCGTCAACATGGAGGTGAAGCCGAACTCCTGAAGCTTCTGGTCCCGAGGCAGCCGGCTCACGGAGACGCCGAGCGTGCGCGCCACCTCCTCGTGAACCTGCCGCGTCAGGTGTTCGCGCCGTGCCTCGGGCGTCAGGTCCTCCTGGGGAGGCGCAACGGGAGCCACGGGGACCGTGGCTTTCGGCGCCTGGCGTGGTTCGCTCGTGGGCCCGGTGCCTCCCGCGCGAAGCTGCGCGGAGAAGGACTCCATGAGCCGGGCGAACTCGTCACGCACGACGGACCGCACGTCGCCTTCGGGGCCTCGCGGCTCGGGCGGTGCCACGTCCTTGCGCCAGGTGCCGCCCGTGCCGGCCTGGAACCAGTGACGTTCCTGTTGCCAGGGATGGTTCGGGTAGTCCACGCAGCGGCTGTCCGGCCCCAGGACGGCGGCCCAGTCCAGCACCAACCCTTCCGTGTGCAGCTCCGCGAGGCATGCGAGCAGTGCCGTCCGTGAGGGCTGGTCCCGGCGGAGCGTGGCGACGCAGCGGGGCGCATTGGCAATCGACGCGAAGGTCGGCGTGAGCACCGGATGTCCGCTGACCTCCACGAACAGGGCCCGCGGCCCCTCCGCGATGGCGGCGACCGTCGGAGCGAAGCGCACCATCTGGCGGAGGTTGCGCGCCCAGTAGTCGGCGTCGAGCCGCGCTCCCTCCACCCGTGCTCCTTCGACCGTGGAGTAGAAGTCGAGCGTGCCTTCCTGGGGGCGCACGTCCGAGATCAGCTCACGGAAGTCCGGCAGCAGCGCGTCCACCTGGGGGCAGTGGGAGGCGAAGTCCACGCCCACGCGCCGGCAGAAGGTGCCGTCCGCGGAGATGCGGGCCATCAGCGCGTCGAGCGTGCCGCTCTCTCCCGAGAGCAACACGGTGTCCGGCCCGTTGATGGCCGCTACGCCCACGCTGTCCTCGTAGCCCTGCAGCGCCTGCCTTGCCGCCTCCAGGCCCAACCCGGCCACCAGCATGCCGCCCTTGCCTCGGAGACGTGGCAGCAGCTGGGCTCGTGCGCTGACCACGCGCGCCGCGTCCCGAAGGCCCAGGCAACCGGCGACGTGCGCGGCGGCAATCTCGCCCATGCTGTGGCCCACCACGCCGCTCGGGACGATGCCCCAGGCGCGCAACTGCTCGGCGAGGGAGACCTGGAGCGCGAAGAGGATGGGCTGCACGCGCTCGGCCGCGGACAACCACGCCTCCGTGTCCGTGTCGGAAGCCAGCCGCTCCATGACGGACCACCCCAAGAACTCCTGGAGACAGGCGTCCGCCTCCTCCAGCTTGCGCTGGAATGCGCCGCCTTCGCTCAGGAGGTCCCGCGCCATGCCCAGCCACTGCGAGCCCTGTCCGGAGAAGACGAGGATGCAGCGCGGGGTACGCTCCACCAGTTCGGGCCCCATGAAGATTCCCGGAGCGCGCTCGTTGGCCGCACCGGCCTCGAGCTGCGTGCGCATCTCCTCCGGCGTGCTGGCCAGGAGTCCCGCGCGCCACTTCAGGTGCTCCCGGTGCAGCGCGGAGGTGTGGCACAGGTCGCGCAACGCGGCGGGAGTGGCGGCCTGGAGGGAGGGCCTCAGTGCCTCCAGGCGCCGTTGGAGTCCTTCCTTCGAGCCCGCGGACACCAGCAACAGGTGTGGACCGTCTTCAACGGACTCGGGAACGGCCCTGACGGGGGCGGGCCCGAGCACGATGTGGACGTTGGTTCCCGAGACGCCGAACGAGTTCACCCCCGCGGCGGGCCTGCCTTCGGGCCACGGCGTGCAGGAGGTGGGAACGCGCAGGTTGAAGGCCTCCCAGTCGACGTTTGGACTGGGCTTCTGGAAGTGCAGGTGCGGGGGAATCTCGCGGTGGTGGAGCGAGAGGATGGTCTTGAGCAGCCCGGCGATTCCCGCCGCCGCCTCGGTGTGGCCGAAGTTCGTCTTCACCGAGCCCACGTAGAGCGCTTCCGCGGAGGCACGCTCCGGCCGGAGGACCTCGCCCAGGGCCTGGAGCTCTATCGGGTCCCCCAGGGGCGTGCCCGTGCCATGGGCCTCCACGTAGCCAATCTCACGCGGAGCCGTTCCCGCGCTCTCCAACGTGCGAGCAATCAGCGCGGCCTGCGCTGCGCCATTGGGCGCCGTCAGGCCGTTGCTGCGGCCGTCCTGGTTGGTACCCGAGCCGCGAATCACCGCGAAGACGCGGTCGGACGGCTGCACGTCCGACAGGCGCTTGAGCACGACGATGCCGCAGCCCTCACTGCGAACGTAGCCATCCGCACTGGCGTCGAAGGTCCGGCACCGGCCCGACGGTGAGAGCGCGCCCGTCTGGGCCAGGCAGACGCTCGTCTCGGTGGAGGCGATGAGGTTGACGCCCCCCGCCAGCGCGAGGTTGCACTCGCCCTGCCGCAGACTCTGACACGCGAGGTGGACGGACATCAGCGACGAGGAGCACGCGGTGTCGACGATGAGTGAGGGACCGCGCAGTCCCAGTTGGTAGGAGATGCGGCCACTGGCCACGTTCACCGCTGCGCCCGTCAGCGAGTACGCGTCCAGCGACGCGTTCGCCTTCAACATCGCGACGGGGTAGTCGTTGTTGCCCGCGATGCCCACGAAGACACCGGTGGCGCTCTTCTGGAGCCGGCCTGGAGGAATGCCCGCGTGTTCGAGCGCCTCCCAGCTCACCTGGAGCAGCAGCCGCTGCTGCGGGTCCATGCTGGCGGCTTCTCGCGGCGGAATGCCGAAGAAGCCGGCGTCGAAGCGGTCCACGCCGTCCAGGAAGGCGCCGTGGCGGCAGTAGCTCTTGCCCGGCACCCCCGGGTTCGGGTCATAGACTTCGTCGAACGGCCAGCGTTCGGGTGGGAGTTCGCCGACCGCATCCTGTCCATCGCGCAGGAAGGCCCAGTAGTCATTGGCGTCCCGGATGCCGCCGGGAAAACGGCAGGCCATGCCGACGACGGCGATGGGCTCGCGTTGCTGGGCGAGCACCCGGTTGAGCCGGGCCTTCGTCGCCTCCAACGCCATGAGGGCTCGCTCCAGCGTGCTGGCTTCTCCGTTGCTGCTCACGTCACGCATGTCGTGGGTTCCCCGCGTCGAGCTCATTCCCTGCCCAGCTCCAGACCTTCACCAATCAAGGCTTCAATCTGTTCCGGGGTCATTTGCCGCACGCGCTCCAGTGCCTCCTGGGCGCGCGGTGTTCCATGGGTGTCCGCGCTGGCCACCGGCGGTGCCGCCAGTCCGGTCGTTTCGAGCAGGACGTCGACCAGGCTCTCCACGGTGGGATGGTTGAAGAGCACCGGGAGCGCGAGCGTCTGGCCCAGCGCACTGGCCAGCGCGTTGCGCAGCTCGACGACCATCAGTGAGTCCATGCCGAACTCGCGCATGGGCTTGGACTCCGGCAGCGGCTCCGCTTCGTCCCATGCCAGTACCCGGCGCACCTGACTGACGACCAGGTCCTGAAGCAGCTCGCGTCGGCGCGCTCCGGCGGCCTGTTTCAGCCGCAGGCGGAGCGCGTTGGTATCCACCGGCACCTCCGCGGCCGTGTGCTCGCCCACGAGCTCCCATAGGAGTCCGCGCGCCATCCGGGGCCCGAGGCTCCGCCCCACCTGCTCCCAGTTCGCGGAGAGGACCACGACGCGCGCGTCCGGTGATGCGCCCAGCAGTGAGGCAAGCACGGCACAGGCCCGCTCCACCGGAAGCTGTTCGAGGCCTTGCCGCGCCAGCCTTCGGCGGCTGTCATCCCCCAGCTCCGCGGCCATGCCGGCTTCCGCCCAGGGGCCCCAGTTGATGCTGAGCGCTGGGAGCCCGAGGTCCTTGCGGTGTTCGGCCAGTGCATCGAGCCCCGCGTTCGCGGCGGCGTAGTTGGACTGCCCCTGAGGGCCGAGCAGCGCGGCCACGGACGAGAAGAGCACGAAGAAGTCCAGCGGCTGTTCTCGCGTCAGCGCATGCAGGTTCCAGGCGCCCACCCACTTGGGCGCGAACACCTTGTGGAAGCGTTCCCAGGACTGCTCCAGGAGGATGCCGTCATCCAGCACGCCGGCCGTATGGAGGATGCCGCCGAGCGCGGGGCCGTCACGAAGGCTGTCGAGGCCCTGCGACAACTCCTCCGCATTGGCGACGTCGCATCGCAGATAGCGGACCTGGACGTGCTCGTTTCGCAGCGAGTCCATCCAGTCCCGTGCCGAGCCGTCCGGTTCGCCGCGGCCCATGAGCACGAGGTGCCGCGCGCCCAGGGAGACCAGCGTCCGTGCGGTGCGCCGCCCCAGTGCGCCGAGGCCCCCCGTCACCAGGTAGCTCCGGTCGTCTCGCACGGTGGGGACCTGCGCGGGAGGCGGGGGCGTGGCGTGCCGCAGCCGCCCGGCGAAGAGCCTGTGTCCCCGGATGACGACCTCGGGCTCGTTCGCGCCGAGCGCCTTCACCAGCATGTCCCCAGCCGTCTCAGAGGCGGTGGGGTCCAGGTCGATTGACAGCGTCGAGGCCTCCTGCATCTCACTTCGCAGCACGCGCATGAGGCCCCAGAGCGGCGCCTGCGCGGCTTGTGACACGGGGCCTTCGCATCGCTGCGCGCCCAGGGTGGTGAGCACCAGCCGGGGGAGCGCGGGCACCGCGCCCGACAGCAGGCGCTGGATGAGCGCGAGCAGGGGCCGGTAGACGCGCTCCTGGGCGTGCGCCAACGGAGAGGTCAGCTCCAGGCCGCTCAGGAAGAGCAGGTCCGAGAAGCCCTGCTGGCACAGTCGTTCGATGAGCGAATCGAGCTCGGGCCCTTCGTCCGATGCGAGCGAGGCGACCTGGACGTGCCGTCCCTGCGCGCGGAGCGTGTCGGCCAGGGGCGCGGCGTGCTCGAGGCTGGGCGCAACAAGCAGCAGCGGGCGTTCGTCCGCCACGGGGCGCGCGGGCAGCTCCAGCTCGCTCCAACCGAGGGTGTAGTGGTCCTGCTCGGACGTCCGCGCTTCGGGGGCGTGCTGGCGCGGCGGAGCGGCGGGCCAGAAGCGGCGGGGCCGGAAGGGATAGCTCGGCGCGGGAACGAAACGCGCCTGCATACCCGCCATCACGCCCCGCCAGTCCACGGGGACGCCACGAAGGCCCAGCTCGCCCGCGCTCTGGAGCAGTTGCCGGCAGTCTCCGCCCTTGGCATTGAGCGACCGGAGCCAGAGGGTTTCAGGGGCCGGCGCGGCGGTGCCGGCGGACGCCTCGACGCACTGCTGGGCCATGCCGAGGAGCGTGGCGCCCGGGCCAATCTCGATGAAGGTGTCGCACTTGAGCCGCTGGAGGGCGCGGATGCTCTCCAGGAAGCGCACCGGCTCCCGCGAGTGGCGCCGCAGGTAGCGGCCATCCAGGGTGCCGCCACGCGGGAGCACCTCGCCGGTGAGGTTGCAGACGAGGTCGAGCCGCGACGGTTGGAAGGTGACGGCCCTCGCCTCGTACTCGAAGGCTTCCAGCATGGGCTCCAGCAGCGAGGAGTGGAACGCGTGCGAGACGCGCAGCACCTGGCTGCGGACGCCTTCCTGCTCGAAGCGGGCCAGCACTGCCTCCACGCCGCTCGCGGGCCCGCTGACCACGGTGCTCTCGGGGCCGTTGATGGCGGCGATGTCCACGCCGCCGCCGAGCTGCTCCAGGACGGTCGCGACGCGCGTCGCGCTGGCGAACACCGCGCCCATGGCGCCTCCGGCGGGCAGCGTCTGCATGAGGCGGCCTCGTACGGCGATGAGCCCCAGCGCCTGCTCGAAGTCGAGGCACCCGGCCGCCCACGCCGCGGCGTACTCGCCCACGCTGTGTCCCATGACGAAGCGAGGCTCTACGCCCCAGGCGCGCCACAGCTTCGTCAGGGCGTACTGGAGGGAGAAGAGGGCGGGCTGGGTATTCGCCGTCGCGTGGATGTCTCCCGCGCTCCCGTACAGCACGTCGAGCAACGGGAGGTCGAAGGACTCGCGCAGGAGCCGATCGCATTCATTCAGGGCGTCCCGGAACACCGGCTCGCTCTCGTAGAGCTCGCGCCCCATGCCGCGGTACTGGGAGCCCTGGCCGGTGAAGAGGAAGGCCACGTTCGCGCGGCGCGGCTGCTGGATGACATGGGCGCGGACGCCAGGGCTGCTGGTGCCGCGGGCGAAGGCCGCCAGGTGCTCGGCCGCCTTTCGCGGGGTGTTCTCCACGAGCGTGAGCCGGTGGGGCAGGGCGGAGCGTCCGACGTTCGCGGTCAGGGCCAGGTCGGCCCACGCGGACTCCGGCGCGGCGGTCAGTTGGTCCGAGTAGCGCTGTGCCAGCTCTCGCAGGGCCTCGTCACTGCGCGCCGAGAGCAGGAGCGGCTGCACCGGCCGCGAGGGCTTCACCCGCCGCTCCTCGTCCGGAGGGGCCTCTTGGACGATGACGTGGGCAATGGTGCCGCTCATGCCGAAGGAGCTCACGCCCGCCATGCGAGGCGTGCCATCCGTGTCCCAGGGCTCCAGCTCCCGGACGACACGCAGGGGCAGGTCCTCCCAGGCGAATGCCGGATTCCCGCGTTGGAAGTGCAAGTGCGCGGGCAGTTGCTGGTGCCGCATCGCCAGGATGACCTTGATGAGACCCGCGACGCCCGCCGCCGACTCCAGGTGGCCGATGTTGGTCTTCACCGAGCCGACCCGGAGCGCGTCGGGACGGGAGCGCCCCTGGCCGTACACGGCGTTCAGCGCCTCCAACTCGACGGGGTCACCCAGCGGCGTGCCCGTCCCGTGCGCTTCGACGTACTGCACCTCCGCGGGCCGGACGCCGGCACACTCCAGGGCCTGCCGCATCACCTGCTGCTGCGCGATGCCGTTGGGCGCCGTGAGGCCCGCGCTCGCGCCGTCATGCGCCACCGCCGAGCCGCGCAGCACCGCCAGGATGCGGTTGCCGTCCCGCCGTGCCTCCGACAGGCGCTTGAGGACCAGCACTCCCACGCCTTCGCCGCGGCCAATGCCCTGGGCCCCGGCATCGAAGGTCCGGCAACGGCCATCCGGTGAGAGCACCTTCGTCTGCGACAGCAGCACGCTGGTGACGGGTGACAGCAGGAGGTTGACGCCCGCGGCCAGCGCGACGTCGCACTCCCCCGTGCGCAGGCTCTGACATGCCACGTGCGTGGAGACCAGGGAGGATGCACAGGCGGCGTCCACCGCGAACGCGGGGCCCTGGAGGCCCAGCAGATAGGAGACGCGGCCCGCCGCGAAGTTCAGGGGGCTGCCCGTCGTCGTGTACGCGTCGAGCCCGGCCAGCCCGAGCCGTGCGAGCTGCTCCTGGAAGTAGTCACTCGCGGTGATTCCGACGAAGACCCCCGTCCGCCCGCCGTGCAGTCGCTCCGGTGCGAGCGCCGCGTCCTCCAGGGCATGCCAGCACGTCTCCAGGAGGAGTCGGTGCTGCGGGTCCATGGCCAGCGCCTCGCGGGGGGACACTCCGAAGAAGTCGGCGTCGAAGTGCTCCACGTTCGAGAGGAAGCCGCCCTCGCGGTTGTAGATCTTCCCCGGGGCTCCGGGCTCCGGGTCGTAGAAGGCGGCCACGTCCCAGCGGCCTTCCGGCACGGGGCTGACGCAGTCGCGCTGCTCCCGGAGCGCCTGCCAGAAGGACTCCACCGAGCCGGCGCCAGGCATCCGGCAGGCCATGCCAACGACGGCGATGGGCTCCGGGCGGCCCCCCTTCAGCCGCTCCACCTCCGTGCGCAGCTTCTGGATGACCGCGTCCGCCTGCTTCAAGCGCGCGACGTGTGGGAACCGTTCGAGCTCCGCCTGGCCCATGTCCTCGATGGAGGCCGGGCTCGTGCTTCCGCCGCCAGAGGGCTTCGCGCGGGAGGCGAGGACGTTCTGGAGGGAGGGGATGCTGCCACCGGCCTCGGGGACGGGCTCGCGGATGGGCTCGGGCGTGGCGCTCTGGGGGAACAAGCGCTTGAGCAGGGTTTCGGCCAGCGACACGACGTTGGGCGTGCTGAAGGCGAAGGTCGCGGGAATCTTGCAGTCCAGCGTCCGCTCGAGGCGCAGCCGCAACTCGACGCTCATGATGGAGTCCATGCCGAGGTCGAAGAAGCCGCGCGTCGGGTCCACGCTCCCCGCGTCTGGCAGTCGCATGGCGGTGGCGAGCTCTGCGCAGAGGTGTGCCACCAGCCGCTCTTGTCGCGAGTCCCCATCCAGCCGCGCCAGCTCGGCGCGAAGCTGCCCACGCGCGGCGCCGTGGGAGGCTGTGCCCTCATCGAGCTGCTTGAGCAGTCCGCGCTCGCCAAAGGCCTCGAAGAGCGGCCGGAAGCGCTGAAGGTCGAGGTTCGCCACCGACGCGAGGTGCCGGTCCGTGCGCAGCAGCGCATCGAATGCGGCCAGTGCATCCGGCGCGGCCATGGCCTGGAACCCGGAGCGGTCGGAGATGCGGCGCTCCTCTTCCGAGGCCTGCCGCATGTACTCCCACCGGCCCCAGCGAACACAGAGGACCGGGAGGCCCTGGCGGTGAAGGTACTCCGCCAGCGCCTCCATGCCGGCGTTCGCCGCCGCGTAGTGGGCCAGTGCCCTGGAGCCGAGCACGCTGGTGATGGAGGAGTACAGGACGAAGAGGTCGGGCCGTGCGTCGCGGCAGGCCTCGTACAGGTTCCACGTCCCCTCCAGCTTGGCCCGCATGAGCGCCTGGGTGTCGCCGGGTTGCAGCTCCGCGAGCGTCTTCGGGGTGATGGACGCCGCCGCGTGGATGACGCCGCCCAGCCTGGGCCAGTCCTGCCCGAAGTGGCGGACGACACTCGCGAGGGACGGGGCATCGCCGACGTCACACGCCTCGATGCAGACGCTCGCGCCTTGTGCCTCGATGTCCGCGACCCGGGCCGCCACGCTGGCGTCGTCGATGAGGCCCTGGCGGCCCTTGCGGCCGAGCAGCACGAGGTGTCGCGCGCCCCGGGAGACGAGCCAGCGCGCCATCTCCAGGCCCAGGTCGCCCAGGCCACCTGTCACCAGGTAGGACGCATCCGCGTGCACCCGGGGATGTGTGTCCGCGCGAGCGGCCGGAAGCGCCTTCGCCGTTTCCGGAGGCGCCTGCTTCACCAGCCGCGCCCCGAGACGCCGGCCCCCACGGATGAGCACCTGGTCCTCGATGGACTCATGGACGAGTTCGTCCGTGAGCAGCGCGGTGAGCTCCGCCGTGGCCACGCCCGGCTCGAGGTCGATGAGGCCTCCCCACAGCAAGGGATGTTCGAGCGCGATGCTCCGGCCCAGCCCCCAGAGAGTGGCGCCGACCGCGCCTTCGAGCGTTCCGCCGTGAGCGCCCTGGGTCACGAGGTGGAGCGGCAGGCGGCGTGATTCCGCTGGCGTTCCGGCGTGCTCCGCGTGACGCAGCAGCGTGCGCAGGAAGGTGACGCATCGATTCGACGCGGCCTCCCACGTCCTGGGCCGGCCATCCCGCCCGCCGTCGAGGGTGGGGGAGGACAGGTACACGGCGCGCACGGCCTTGCGAGGGGGGACGGACGTCAGGGCCCCACTGACGCAGTCCTCGCAGAAGCGCTCCCAACGGGGGGCATCCGTGAGGCAGCCGTCGTCAGGCCGGCAGACGCGTGCCACGTGCCCCCGGGCTTCCAGTGCCGTGGCCAGCGCCTGCCCATGCAGCCCGACCTCATCGACGATGAGCCACAGGGCCTCGCCCGCCTGCTCGCGCGCCTCGCGTCGTTCGGACGCCAGCTCGCGCCATTCGACCTCCCAGTGCCAGTCGGCGTGGGCCTGCTTCTCCGCCGCAGTGCTCTGGAGCACCACGCCCCGAAGCTCCACGACGGTGCGCTTCTGGGCGTCACTCAGGAGGATGTCCGCGACACAGCCCTCCGCGTCGGCCTTGTGCAGCCGGACGCGGCTCGTGACGGTGCCCGCGTAGCCGCGTGGCCAGAGTCGCAAGCGGTCAATCCGCGTGGGGCGCAGCGTGCCCCAGGTGTTGCCGTGGGGCGCCAGTGTCTTGAGGTGCTGGAGTGCCCGCCGCAGCGCGGTGCCCGGCATCACCCACGGCTCATCAGGGACGCTGTCGGAGGGGAGCCATGTGTCGGCCCCGGCGTCCGTCGGGGGCGCCTCCATTGGCTCCGCTTGCGCGAGCCCGCTCAGGCAGGACCGCCACGTACCCGCGCCGCCCCCGGTCCGGCCATGAACGGACAGCATGACGCGGTCCTGCTCGCCGGGCGCGAGGAGCGCCTGCAGGTGACGCAGGTCCGTGTCCGGCGCCGCGCTGGTGTCGAGCAGGGAGAGGCCCTCGGCGATCAGCGCCTTGCCCTCGTTCACCTCGCGGAGCGCCGCGGCCGTCAACTCCAGCGCCAGCCACGACGTCCAGCCTGCGTGGCCAGCATCGTCCCCGGCGCCCGCGAAGCGCTCCCGGAGCGTTCGGGTGAGCTCGGCCTGGATGAGGTGTCCACCTGCTTGCTGCGCCAGGCTGAGTACCTGCTGGAGCAGCGGATGCCCATCATGGGCATCCCCGTTCCGGAGCGGCTGGTAGCCAGGGGCCCGCGTGAGCCAGTAGCGCGTGCGTTGCCAGGCATAGGCGGGCAGCGACACCACCTGGCCGCGCGGATACAGCTCCGTCCAGTCGAGGTCCTCGCCCTCCAGGTAGCGATGCACCTTCCGGGCTTCCAGCGCGCTGAACGCGGCCTCCAGCTCACGGCGGCTGTCCCGCCGAAGGGAGTCTCCCGCCAGGAGCCGGTCGAGCGACGCCACGAGCCGGGTCCGACTCTCACCTGTCGCGAGCGCCCGCAGGGGGTGATGATCCCTTCGGACGGCCGCCGTGTAGCAGAGGTCCGCCAGCTCCTCGTCCGGCGCGTTGGCGAGCCGCTCGCGGAACCGGGCGATCATGGCCCTCAGCGCCGGGTCGTCATGCGCGGAGATGGGAAGCACCCACTGGGCGCGTTCGACGGGCGCCGGGACTTCGACAGGGCAGGGGGGCTCGCCAAGCAGCAGATGCGCGTTGCTGCCGCTGAGGCCGAACGAGCTCACGGCGACCACGCTCTGCTCGTTGCCGCGAGGCAGGTCGGTCAGCTTGGTGGCGACCCGGATGGGCGGCCGCCAGTCAATCTTCGGGCTTGGCACCTCGAAGTTGATCTGGGGCGGTATCTTCCCGTGGCGGAGGATGAGGATGCCCTTGGTGAGGCTCGCCATGCCGGCCGCGGACTCCAGGTGGCCGATGTTCGCTTTCACCGAGCCGACACACAGGGCCTTGTCGGGAGCGCGGTTGGCGCCATAGACGCGGCCGATGGCGCCCATCTCGATGGGGTCTCCCAGCGGCGTCCCCGTCCCGTGCGCTTCGAGATAGCCCACCTCCGCCGGCTCCACGCCGGCGGCGTCGAGCGCGTCGCGCAGGACAGCCTCCTGGGCCTTGCCGCTGGGCACCGTCACGCCGCCGCTGGGGCCGTCGTGATTGCTGGCCGTCCCGCGAAGCACCGCCAGCACCCGGTCTCCATCCGCGAGCGCCCGGGACAAGGCCTTGAGCACCACGACTCCACAGCCTTCACCCCGCACGTAGCCATTGGCCGCCGCGTCGAACGCCTTGATGCGCCCGTCTGGTGACTGGGCGCCAATCTTGGAGAGGCTGATGGTCGTCTGGGGTTGGAGCATCAGGCTCACCCCACCCACCAGGGCGGCCTCGCACTCCCCCGCGCGGATGCTCTGACAGGCCAGGTGCGTGGCCACGAGCGAGGACGAGCACGCCGTGTCCAACGTGAGGCTGGGACCCATCAGCCCCAGCAGGTGGGACAGCCGGCCTGACAGGAAGCTGAAGCCAACCCCAGAGGCCGTGTACGCGTCGATGCGCGCGGGATCCTCCGACTGCATCCGCGCGTAGTCGTCATACATCACGCCCATGAACACGCCGGTGCGCGTGCGCAGCAACTTCTTGCGCACGAGCCCCGCGTCGCAGACCGCCTCGACCGCGACCTCCAGGAGCAGCCGCTGCTGCGGGTCCAGCCGGGAGGCCTCGCGCGGTGAGACCTGGAAGAAGCCCGCGTCGAAGCCGTCGATCTGATCAAGGAATGCGCCGTAGCGCGTGGTCATCTTGCCCGGCGCTTCGGGATTCGCGTCATAGAATGCATCGACATCCCAGCGGTCCGCCGGCACTTCCCGGACCATGTCAGACCCGGCGCATATCATTCGCCAGAACGCGTCTGTGTCTTGTCCGCCGGGAAACCGGCAAGCCATACCAATCACAGCAATGGGCTCTCTGCTCTTGCGTTCGTAGGCTTCGGCCCGCTCCTTCCATTTTCGGGCAGCAAGGAGCGCTTTGCGCTCTGGAGAGAGCGTTGTCATTGGGCGGATTGTCCTGGAAAGACGTTATTTGCCGGTCTTGATATGAAGACAATCTATTTTGTCTCAAGTGAAATATGCCATGGCGATAATATGAAAATTAGTAATTGCTAGATTAGAATTCGTGATGGATGGTGATTATGTGTGGCTGTTTTGGAACCGTTGGGTGGGGCGGTCCGACGCATGAGGTTCTGTGGTGATTGATGTCAGGCTGTCATGCTTCGATTCCAGGGAAAGCTGTGAATCTGTTTGTCTATTTGGGGGTCTTGATCTCATGACCGGTACTTCAATGACGCGCTTGGAAGCTGGAGTCCTCACGCTCACCTTCAACCGGCCGCAAAAGAAGAATGCCTTCAACGGCGAGCTCTACGAGGCAGCGGCGCAGGCGTTGCTCGATGCCGACAGGAATGATGAGGTCCGGGTGGTCGTCCTGACGGGAGCGGGCGACAACTTCACGTCGGGCAACGACATCAAGGACTTCCTCCAGAAGCCGCCCAACAGCGAAGACAATCCGTTCCTGCGGTTCATGCGCGCCATCTCCCGCTTCGAGAAGCCGCTCGTGGCGGGCGTGGATGGCGTCGCGGTGGGCGTCGGAACGACCATGCTGCTGCACTGCGACCATGTGGTGGCCAGCGCACGCGCGATGTTCAGTATGCCTTTCGTGAACCTCGGGCTGTGCCCGGAGGGGGCCTCCAGCGTGCTGCTGCCACGCCTGGCGGGGATGTCGCTGGCTTCGGAGTTGCTGATGTTTGGCGACACTTTCGATGCGGCCACCGCGCTACGGGCGCGCATCGTGCATCAGGTGGTGCCAGAGATTGAGCTCGCGGAGGTGGTCTCCCAGCGTGCCTCGGCGCTGGCCGCCAAGCCCGTGGAGGCGCTCCGTTTGACAAAACGTCTGTTACGAGAACCGCTTCGCGCTGAAGTGGACGCGGCGCTCCAGCGCGAAGGCAAGCATCTCTTTGAGAGAATCGCGTCCGCGGAGGCCCAGGCGGTGTTTGCTGCGTTTCTCAGTGGCCGGAAATAATCTTTCTCAAAGCCAGACAAAGACAGGCCCCAGCACGGGGTCCGTGGTGAGGATAAAGGTGCCCTGGAGCAGGTCGAGCAGTTCCAGCGGCACCGCGACAGGCTTTTCCGCCGACACGGGGGCGCCTCGGTTGCCCGCGTGGATCAGCCTCCCGTCCTCGAGGAGGATGGCCCAGCTCACGTCGCCTGTTCTGTCCGAGTGAGGTTGATGGCAGTGCCGTGCCACGGCCGCGCGCGCGGGGGACGGGAGGTCCGTCAAGGGTTTCAGGCGCGCGGGGGCCTCCAGGCGCCCGTCGGAGCGGAAGCGGACCTCCATCAGGATGGCCTGGTGAGGGTTCTTCAGTGACGCCGCGACCAGGGCCGCATGGACGCGGCCGGCTTCGTCAATCCACACGCCCGGCTCCGAACCGGGAAGGCCGCGCAGTCCACGGATGAGGGTGCTCGCTGCGCGGATCAGCCGTCCGGCGCCAGTGGCGCGCACGTGCTGGACTTCCAGCCCGCCGGGGGCCTCGCTCACCAGGATGATGCTGATGCCGTTGCCCACCGATGCGGGCTGGAGCGTGGCGCGCGCCGCGATGGGGACGGAGTTGAGCTTCACCCGGCCCACCTCCTTGCCTGGGGTGACGTGCACGGCGTCCATGCTGGACTGGAACCGGATGAGGCGCAGGTCCAGGCCTCCTGCCCCGAGGAGCGGAATGAAGAGCTCACCGGCATGCGTCTCGAGCGGCGGGCGGATGAGCTGGGCGGGGGGGGCCTCCAGGTCGAAGCGGAAGGGGGTCTGGGGTGTCGCGGGGGGGGCCAGCGCGAGGAGCGAGGCGCCGTTGCGCCACAGCGTCCAGCTCACGGCCTCGCCGCCCGGCGCGTCGTTGGTCCAGGGGGCCATGGCGTCGCTGGCGCCGGGCTCGACGGTGCCCAGGACCTTCGAGGTCCTCCGGCTGGCGCCGCGCCCTTCCTCGTCCGTCTCGTCCACGAAGACGGCCTGCATCAGCAGGGAGCGTCCCTCCAATTGTTGCAGCCAGACGGCGCTCATGCCCGAGTAGGCCCCACCGCCCAGCATGACGCCCACCGAGGCCGGCCCGGGGGCGCCCGCCATGACGTCGAACTCCACCGGGGCCGACACGGCGTCGACGCCCGCCGCCCGGAGCCGCGCCGTGACCTGGTAGCGGCCGGGCTTGCGGATGGGCAGCCACTCCTGGAGTGCAACGACGGACTCCAGCGTCTGTCCGGTGCCCAGGCGCACCCGTGGCGCCACGACACCGCCGATGGGCTGCGCCAGCTCACGGGAGATGACGGCATGGTGGTTGACGTCATGGCCTTTCGGGTACTCGGGGCCGGTGACGGTGTAGGTCAGGGACTGGTCGGCGTGGCGGAAGGGGTCGGGAAGCTCCAGGGGGGTGGCGCTCTCGTTGGAGAGCAGCACGCGCACGTCCAGGTCCTCCGAGGTGACGAGCTGCGCTTTGGGGAGCCTGAGCTGGATGCGCATGGGCGTACCTCGTGACGTGGGCGTGGGGGGGGGGGCCGAGGACGTGGCGGGGCTCGACGAGGTGAGGGTCATCATGAGCAGCCACGGACCGCGCAGGAGGGCGCTCATGGCCGCGCGTTCCGTGCTCCGTCACAATCCAGGGCGTGGGTGTGCCACCCGCGGAGGCGCAGCATGCACAGGCCGCAGAAGCGCCGCTCCGACGTGAAGTCGTAGCCCATCAGGCAATCCTTCCCGTCGAGGTCGTGCCGCTTCGCCAGGGCCCCGCCAATCTTGCGGTGCACGGGGAAGGGGGCATGGGGCAGGAAGAGTTGGTGCCCGATTTCATGGGCCAGCGTCTGCTCCAGGGTGTTGAGGGTGCGGTGGTAGTTGTCCGCCGCCGCGCACTGGATGACGGCGCAGCGGTCCCGCTTGCGCGAGGGGAACTCCGACGCGAAGCCGTTCACGCGAATCCCGTCGACGGTCGTCTCCAGGTTGTAGAGCCCGGAGAACTGGAAGAGCACGATGCCCGGCGCCGTCCCCAGCGCGGAGTCGAGGGCCTGGGTGAGCAGCTCCTTCGCCCAGTCCTTGCATTGCCGGTGGTAGTCGCGCGCTGTCAGCAGGGACAGCCGTCGCTCCCGCGTGGCCGCGAGCCACCGGGGAAGGTCCGCGTCCTGGCAACGCTTCACGCGCGTCACCTCGGCCAGGAACTCCGGGTAGGTGCGGAAGGTGATGGCGTGGCCGTTCGCCGTGTATTGGTCCACCGCGGGGTCGATGGCCGCGCGAAGCTCCCAGTGCCGCGACGCCGCCACCGCCTTGGCGATGCACGCGTTGTAGTCCCGGGCACTCCAATCCGAGACGCCACCGGTCTTGTCCTCCAGTCGGAGGTAGGCGCGCTCGAAGTAGCCCTGCACGGTGGCGAGCGAGAAGCCGGAGACGCCCGCGTCCTTGCGCATGAGGCGGGAGATGTGGACCTCGCGCCAGGATTCGAAGACGCCGGTGGCGGCGCGCACGGCGGCGGGCAGCGGTCCATCGTCGTCCACGTCCAGCACCACGCCGCCATCCCTGCGGCGGTCATAGGCAAGCTGCACGGTGACTCGCCAGGCGTCTCCCGCGATGCTGGAGGGCTGGAACACCACGCCTGTGCGTCCCGCGAAGGCCCCTGTGGTCCAGGCCTGGCTGTAGGCCGCCCAGCCGCGCTTGTTGCAGGGCGTGACGCGGAAGGGGAAGACGCCGTCACGGGGCTCGGCCTGGGGCGCGTAGCCTGCCTGCCTGGGAAACACCGCCGACGACGGCGCACCGCGCTTGCCGCCCACGTCCCGGTGCGCGTTGTCGCCCTTGGGTTGTGACGTCGAACAGTGACGGTCCAGCGCATGTTTGAGGAAGGCCCGGGCCGTGGGGGCATGGTGTTCGATGGCCTCCGTCTCGTCCTCCCAGTCCCAGAGGAAGCGCACGCGGCCCAGGGCCTTCGGCGCATCCACCCGGTTGCCGCGCGAGTCCTTCAGCCAGGCTCGGGCGAACAGCGGAAGCTCCGGTCCGCTACCCCAGTGCTTGCGGTGCAGTTGGTGGTCCGTGTCATCGGACATCTCCGACGGCTTTGTCTTGAAGGCGTTCCCGACCAGCCGGATTTCAGCCTTCTCGCCGGGCGCGGGGAGCCGCTTCAACGACTGGGTCAGCTCACGGTCGCGTGGTCGCGAGAGCACCCGAGGCTCACCCAGCTCCAGGTCAACGCCCGCCACCAGGACGTGGAAGAACGTCCACGCCACGGGCGCCTGCGCCAGTCCGCTGCCTTGGAGCGTCAGCTTCAGCTTGTACGGCGAGTGCTCCACCGTGACGACGCCATCTGGGAATGTCTCCGACTCGGGCACGCGGCCATCCCATTTCCACCGGTGCTCGCCTTGGACGAGCTCCTCGCGGCTGAGTTCGCGCGACCACAGCGGCGCCGTGCGGTAGCGCGTGAAGAGCTCCAGCTTTCCGGCGCGCACCAGCCCGCCTGTATTGAGCAGGCGCCACGTCAACTCCACCGGCTCGACCTCGGGCGCGAAGTGGAAGCCGTCATCACCCCCTGTCAGCGCGGGGAAGGGCACGGGGCGGTGGCAGCGGGATTGGGGACCTCCAGGGCTGCGGAGCCGGAAGTCCGCGACGCCATGGCTGGCGGGACGGAGGCGGTTGCGGTTGCGTCCTCCGGGCGCAGCGAGGGCGACACTGGCCGTCAGTGAGATGCGTGCCATGGGTGGGGGCCTCAGGCGTCGTGCAGGCGGATGAGCTCGCGGGAGATGTCCGCGAGCTGTCCCGTTTCTGGCAGGCCATGGCGGCGCTGGAACGCTCGCACGGCGGACTTCGTCGAGGCTCCGGGCGACCCGCGCTCACCTTCAATGGCGTAGCCCAGGTTGTGCAACCGCTCCTGCGCGGCCCGGAGGGCGTCGGACTCGAATCCCGGGAGCGACTGGAGCTGCAGCGCCCAGCGGAGCGTCACCGGCTCGGACGCGGCGGCGGCGGGCGCGGCGTCCGGAAAGTCCTCATCGGCGACGGCGGGTGGGTAGGGCGGAGGCACGCCCTTGGCGGCGGCGGGAGGCGCGCTCCGGCGGGGCGGCGGCGCTGGCGGCTTGGACAGCTTCACCAGCAACTCACCCGCGGCGAGGCCCGGGACTTCGTGGCTCAGCGAGCCATCCGCCGCCGTCCTGCCGCAGTGCTCGGTGCGGCCGACCGTGAGCACGTACTCCGTATCCGCGTAGGGCACTTCCTGTGGATCCAACAGGACCAGGTGCAGCCGTCGCTGCTTCAAGATGAAGGTACTGGTGTTTCCTGTCCGGATTGGTGCCGTCCTCGGACTGACCATGCCGCGCTCCCCCCGTGCCTGGATTCGCGATGGTGTCTGTGCGTCGTTGAAGGCGTGCCCAAGGTACGGGAACCCGGAGCGCCCTCTATCACCGGAAGTTCTGGGATAACCCTGTTCTGTGCGTCGGGTTAACGGACCTCAACCTGGTGGGTCAGTCAGAGGACGCATGCATGGCCAGCCGGGCGAGCCGGAGTGATCGCTGCGCGACGAGGCCACGTTCGCGGCCGCGTGCATGCCCGGCGCGTACGGCGTGTCTATCTTGGCCACGGACGTTGAGTCTCGCTTTCTTGGAGGAGCCACGCATGCGCACCACGGACGTTGCCAGGCACGACGAAGCCAGGTGCATCTGGCCCGCACGAGCCGTGCTCGGCGAGGGCCCCTTCTGGATGGCCACCGAGGGCGCGCTCTACTGGCTCGACATCCCGGGCCGCAAGGTGCACCGGCTGGAGCTCCAGAGCGGTGCCCAGGCGAGCTGGGACACCCCTTTGCGTATCGCCTCGCTCGCGCCCCGGCGGAGTGGAGGCTTCATCGCGGGGACGGAGCGAGGCCTGGCCTTCTACGAGCCCCGGAGCGCGCGCCTGGAGCGGCTGCTGGACCCGGAGCCGGAGCGCCCCCACAACCGCTGCAATGACGGGAAGGTGGACCCACAAGGCCGCTTCTGGGTGGGCACCATGGATGACCACGAGAAGGCGCCCACCGGCGGGCTCTACCGGTTCGACGCCCAGGGACACCTCGCTCGAATCGATGAGGGCTACACCGTGACGAACGGCCCCGCCTTCAGCCCCGATGGGCGGACCCTCTATGTGAACGACTCGCCCCGGCGCGTCACCTACGCCTTCGACCTGAGCCCGGACGGCGCGGCCTCCCGTCGCCGGGAGTTCCTCCACTTCGACGAGCCCCACGGCTTCCCCGACGGAATGACGGTCGACGCGGAGGGCGGATTGTGGATTGCCTTCTACGGAGGGGGCTGCGTGCGCCGCTTCTCTCCGGACGGCGCGTGGCTGGCCGAGTACCGGCTGCCGGTGGCGAAGACGACCAGTGTCGCCTTCGCCGGGGACGCGTTGGACCGGCTGTTCGTCACCACCGGGCGGGATGGGCTCAGCGCGGAGGAACTCGAGGCCCAACCGCTGGCCGGTGGGCTCTTCGAGCTGACACCGGGCGTCCGCGGCGTCGCGCCGGTGCCCTTCGCGGGCTGACCCGGCTCAGCCTTCCTCTTCGACTTCTTCTTCGTACTGCCGCGGGGGCAGCTCGGCGGCGCGAGCCGCGCGCAGGTGCTGCACCGCGAGGAAGCCCACCGCGCCCAGGCCGAAGACGAAGACGAAGGGCCCGGGGAGCAGGCGCATGTTCAGCCCCGCGAACGCGAGCGACAGGGCCACCGCGCCCGCGGGCAGGTAGCGCGTCCAGGACGGGCGCTCCACCTCCGGACGCAGCGCCAGCAGGGCGAGCACGGCCAGCAGCGCCAGCTCCACCACCACCGACGCGGGCAAATCCCAGCCGCGCAGGTGGGTGACGCCGCCGCCGTAGCTGTAGAGAATGTCGTCGGTGGGCCGCTGCGTGGCGATGACGCGCAGCTCGGGCGGGCCCTGGGGCACTGGCGCGTTGTCCGGCACGCCCAGGTCCAGCTTCGCCGTGCCCCACGGCGCGAACAGCGCCAGCAGGCACACCGCCACGCCGCCCAGGCCCAACAACCGCGGCATCGCCAGGAGCTGCCGGGGCTCGAAGTACGCGCCCACGCCGTCCTCTCCCGCGATGACCTTGCGATACTGGTCATGGGCCACCAGCCCCACGCCCGCCACCATCAGGAGCGGTAGCACGCCCGGGCTGAGTGCGCGCAGCGCCAGCGCCACCATCACCGTGGTGGCGGTGGCGGCGGCCTCCGGCGTCATCAGCACCGCGGGCATCCGCTCGGTGAAGCCAGGCGACTGCTCCGCGGCGCGCAGCTCGCGTGCGACCAGCACCGTGCCACTCACCACCGCCAGCAGCGTCCCGAGGAGGCCCACGCCAGAGGAGGAGAGCAGGGCGGACAGGAAGACGGCGCAGCCCACCACGATGATGCCCAGCACCGTGGGCGAGTGGGCCGGCACGTGCGCCAGCCACTTCGGCCCGTCGTAGGGCGGGGCGGACTGGCCCGGGTCCGTCTTGTCCTCGGGCGGAAGCTCGGGTGCGTTACTCACGACATAGGGCCGCGAGTGCTCATCCGCCTCCTCGAGAATGTCCGCCGCATAGGCGGGCTCCGCCAGGTCACGCTGGGGCCGCGAAGAGCGGAGCGCGGCCCGGGCGCCCGTTCCCTTGGGCGGCTCGGGCATGGTCGCCCCGCAGTTCTCGCAGTACCGCAACCGGGAATTGGAGTCTTCACCACACTCCAGGCACCGCATACCGCCACCTCGTTGGGACGACAGGGGCTACTTCCGCGCTGCCTCGGCGGGGGCGGAGGGCGTGGACAGCTCCTGAATGCGCAGGGCCAGCGTCTGCGGGTCGATAGGGCCCACATGCTTGCCCCGGATGATGCCGTTGGGGTCGATGAAGTACGTCTCCGGCACGCCCGCCACGCCGTAGTCCAGCGCCATCCGCGAACGAGGATCCACCAGCTGCGGGAAGCTGGCGCCGTACTGCTGGAGGAAGCCGCGCGCGTTGTCGTCGGTGTCCTGGAACACCACCCCCAGGAACACCGCCTGCGAGCCGTACTGCCGCGCGCCCCACTCCAGCACGGGGTGTTCGACGCGGCACGGGCCGCACCAGGACGCCCAGAAGTTGATGACCACCGGCCGGCCCTTCAGGTCGGCCAGGCTCACCTTCTCTCCGCTGTCCAGCGCGCGCAGCCCGAAGTCCGGGGCCGGCTTGCCCTTCATCATGAAGGGGACTTCGTGCGGGTTGCGCCCGAAGCCCTTGAACAACACGAAGAGCAGGCCCGCGCAGAGGACCACGAAGCCCAGCGTGTAACGCCAGCCCTTCATCAGGCGGCCCCTCGCTCGGCGTCACCACCCGTGAGCGGGGATGGGCCCACCGCCGGCGCGCCCGCCATGGCCACGGCGGCCTTCCGGCGCGGCCACAGCGCGATGAGGGTGCCCAGCACCAGCAGGGGGATGCTCCACCAGATCCACCCGACGAGCGGGAAGACCCAGATGTTGATGCTCGCCGTGCCGGCCTGCTCGGAGAAGGCCATCAGCGACACGTAGAGGTCCTCGGCCGGCGTCTCCCGGACACCGGGGGTGCCAATGGGGTCCGTGCTGCGCTCGTAGTAGTTGAGCCGCGGCTTCAGCTCGGAGACCTTGCCGCCCGGGGACGTCACCTCCATGCGCGCCGCCACGTAGGTGCGGTGGGGCTCCTCGCCGCTGACCAGGCCCAGGTACTTCATCTGGTAGCCGCCCAGCTCGATGACCTGCCCCTTCTTCAGCGTGCCGGAGGTGTGCTTCACGTACGCGGAGGACGCGGCCACCGCGACGATGATGAGCACGATGCCCAGGTGCACCACGTAGCCGCCGAAGCGGCGCTGGGCCTTGAGCGCGCTGGTGGTCAGCGCGGCGACGAAGCCTTCCTTGCGCTCGGACATGCGCACCCGCACCGGCGCCACCAGCTCCCGCACCGTGATGACGGTGACGAAGCCCGCCAGACCGAAGGTCATCAGCGGGTACACGCCGCGCAGGCCCACCGCGAAGCACGCCGCCGTCACCACCAGCCCCACCACGGAGGGGATGATGAACTGCCGGCGCAGCGTGGCCGGATCCGGCTTGCCCCAGGGGAGCACCGGGCCCACGCCCATCAGGAAGAGCACCGCGATGCCGCCCGGCACCGCCATCTTGTTGAAGTACGGCTCACCCACGCTCACGCGCACGCCGCGGACCGCCTCGGAGATGAGCGGGTACAGCGTGCCCAGCAGCACCGTGAAGGTGATGGCGACGAACACCAGGTTGTTCACCAGGATGCTCGCCTCGCGAGACAGCGGCGAGGCCAGCTGGCCTTCCGGCACCAGCAGCGGACCGCGCACCGCCAGCAGGCCCACGCACAGCACCAGCAGGACGCCCAGGAACACCAGGAAGGTGGGGCCGATGTCGGACTGGGTGAACGAGTGCACCGAGTTGAAGATGCCCGAGCGCGTCATGAACGTGCCCAGGATGGTGAGCACGAAGGACGCGAGCGCGAGGCTGAGCGTCCACAGCTTCAGCATCCGCTTGCGCTCCTGCACCATGGTGGAGTGCATGAACGCCGTCGCCGTCAGCCAGGGCAGGAAGGACGCGTTCTCCACCGGATCCCACGCCCAGTAGCCGCCCCAGCCCAGCACGGCATAGGCCCACCAGGCGCCCAGGATGATGCCAATGGACAGGAAGAGCCACGCCACCAGCGTCCAGCGCCGCAGGGGCGCCATCCACGCTTCGCCAATCTCGCCGCGCAGCAGGCCCGCCACCGCGACGCCGAAGGGCACCGTCATGCCCACGTAGCCCAGGTACAGCATGGGCGGGTGGATGACCATCAGGATGTGGTTCTGCAGCAGCGGGTTGGGGCCGGGGCCGTCCCCCGGCACCGGGGTCACCGCGCCCCAGGGGTTGGCCGGGCCCGCGATGAGGAAGGCGAAGAAGACGCCCACCGCCAGCATGGTGCCCAGCGCCAGCTGCATGTACCGCGCGTGCTCGCGCCGGTGGATGAAGGCGAAGACGGCGATGTATCCGCCCATGATGAGGCCCCAGAAGAGGATGGACCCCTCCAGGGCGCTCCACAGCGAGACGATGGTGTAGACCAGCGGCGTGGCCCGGCTGCCCACCTGCGCCACGTAGCGCACGCTGAAGTCGTGCGTGACGAGCGCGTGGACCATCACCAGGTTGGAGCCCACCATGCAGGCGGCGAAGCCCCACACCGCGCGCAGCACCCACGGGAAGCCCGCGTCACTACGACGCAGGCCGCTCACCAGGCCCACGAGCGCGCCGAAGGCCGCGAACGCGAGCCCTCCGAGCACCAGGCCGTAGCCAACGGTTCCGTTCACTTCGCACCCATGGCGGTGGCGTCGGAGAGCGTCTCCTGCCACTGACGAGGATCCTCACCCTCCTTGGGGGCGCGGTACTCGTTGGAGTGGTTCACCATCAGCCGGTTGGAGCTGAAGACGCCGGACTTGTCGTAGGTGCCTTCCACGACGACGCCAATCTTGTCGCGGAACATCTGCGGCGGCGTCTCCGTGGCGCGCACCAGCACGCTGGGCGCGCCTTCCTTGACGTCATCCGCCACGCGGAATTGCAGGGTGGTGTGCTCGGCGTTCCACTGGATGCTGCCTGCCTCCACCACGCCACCCAGGCGGATGGTGGCCGAGTACGCCTTGTCACCCTGGCCCAGCATCTCCGACGGGCTCCAGTAGTAGACGAGGTTCTCACCGATGTTGCCGAAGGCCACGAATCCCAGGCCGGCCCCCGCGACGAGCAGGGCCCCCAGGGCAATCAGACGGTTGCGAGCGACGGGGGACATGGCAACTCACTCCTTGGCGTCGGTGGGGGCTTTGGGCCGACGAACCCACAGGGACACAGCGTAGAGAACGAGCATGGCGACTGTAATGCCGTAGCAGGCCCAGACATAGCCCCAGCCGCCAACGATGCGGCCGCTGCCCACCTGTCCGGGCGCCGCCGCGAGGAGCCACAGCATCTGCGTGGAAAGCGTCATCATGTTCAGGCCACCCCCGAGGAGTTGGCGCCACCCGCGGCGGCGAGGTCCGACGGCAGCGCATCCGGGAGGGCCACCTCTGCCTGGCGCTCGGCCAGGGCCTGGCGGTAGCGCAGCACCAGGAACCAGAGGGTGAGGAACAGCATGCCGAACGCCGAAACGCGCAGGGCCAGCGTCATCTCCGGGTCCACCGTCTTCGGCGTGGACTGCACCTGGTGCAGGCTGCGCCACCACCGCACGGAGAACCACACGATGGGCAGGTTGATGGCGCCGATGATGGCCACCACCGAACTCCACGTGGCGCGCTTCTCCGGGTCCTCTACGAAGCGCCGCAGCACCAGGTAGCCGGTGTACGTCACCAGCATGATGGCCTGCGAGGTCAGGCGCGGATCCCAGGACCAGTAGACGCCCCAGGTCGGCCGGCCCCAGATGGCGCCGGTGATCATCCCCGCGGTGCCCAGCACCAGGCCAATCTCCGCGGACGCCTCGGCGGCGGCATCCAGCTTCCAGCTCGCCTTCATGAGGTAGCTGATGGCCACCCCGAAGTTGATGGCCATGGCCACCATGGCCACCCACTGGAGCGGGACGTGGACGTACATGATGCGCTGCACGTCACCCATCTCACGGTCCGGCGGTGCCCACGCCAGTCCCAGCCACCACCCCGCGGCGAGAACGACCAGGGCCAGCGCCGGCAGGCCCCACTTGATGAACTTTCCCATCCGTCAGTCCTCGATGATCCGCGGGAACAGCAAGAAGCCTACGCCCCAATAAATCAGATTGAATCCGCCTAAAAGCCCCGCCCATGAGTCAAACTGACGCATGGGGTCTCCCTGAAGTACGAGCGTGGTCGCCTTGGCCGCGGAGAGGAGGGCTGGGATGACCAGCGGGAACAATAGCAACGGCAGGAGCACATCCCGTGCCCGGGCATTGCTTGAAATCGCAGCGTAGACGGTTCCTGGGGCGCTCAAGGCCAGGCTGCCGAGCAGGAGGATGAGCCCCAGGTCCACCACGCTGGTGACGATGCGCACCCCGTACAGGGCCACCATGACGGGCACCAGCAGGACGCCCAGGGCCGTCAGCAGCAGGGTGTTGCCCAGGGCCTTGGACAGGAAGATGGCGCGGGCGTCGGCGGGCGCCAGCCGGATGCCGTCCATGCACGCGTTCTCCGACTCGACGCGGAACGACTCGCCCAGGGCGAGCACGCTGGCGAAGAGGATGGCCAACCAGAAGTAACCACCGGCGTTCTTCTCCAGCAGCTTCGTGTCGGGGCCCAGCGCGAAGGAGAACATCAGCAGCGTGGCCAGCGCGAAGAAGATGATGGCGTTGAGGCGCGCGCGGGTGCGCCACTCGATGAGCAGGTCCTTGCGCAGCAGCGCCAGGGTCGCCGTCAAAAGGCCGATGGGGCGGGGACGCGAGGTGCTCATGCCGCCACCGCCCGGCCTTCCTGCAGGTGAAGGCGTTCTTCACACAGCGTCAGGCCTTGCTCGATGAGGTGGGTGGCCAGGATGACGGTGACGCCGCTGGCCTTGAGCTCCGCGATGATGGCCTCCATGTCGCGGATGCCGGCGGGGTCCAGCTCGCCGAAGGGCTCGTCGAGCAGCGCGATGGACGGCGCCTTGAGCAGCAGGCGGGCAATCGCCAGGCGCTTGCGCATGCCGGCGCTGAAGCTGCGGACCGGGCTGTCGGAGCGGCGGTCGAGCCCCACCCGGGTCAGCTCGGCGCTGGCGGCGTCAGCGGGCGAGGGCCGTCCCAAAAGCCGGGCCAGCACCGTGAGGTTCTGGTGCGCGGTGAGGTCCTCATAGAGGAAGCTGGCGTGCGACAGCAGCGCCACGTCTCGGCGCACCGCGTCGCGCTCCACCACCGCGTCGCGGCCGAGCACCTCCACCCGGCCCGCGGTGGGACTCAGGGCGGTGGCCAGCAGGCGCAGCAGGGTCGTCTTCCCGGAACCGTTGTGGCCGGTCAGCAGCAGCGAGCGTCCGGCGGGGAGCGCGTACGTGAGACGCGCCAGGGCCCACCGGCGGCCATACCGCTTGCTGACGTCATGCAGGGCAAGCGCGGGGGCGGCGGAGAGGGGAGGCATCGGCGGGGGCGTTCGTATCCGGAAACCAGAACGTCCACCAGTGAAACCCAAGGTGGTGGCCTGGACGGAGAAAGGGCGAGCCCGTCGGGAGGAAAGGTTTTCCTCCCTATGTGGTCGGAGGTGCCCGCCGGGGGCCTCCGGGGTTCCACGGAGGGGAACGTCCACTGCTCACCACGCGACCCGTTCGGACGGATGGCCCTCTCGACTGCCCGGTCCGGGGTGCCCAACCTCCTGGCACCTCCCCTGCAACGGTGCGCGGGCATGCGAGGCGGACTCAGCTGATCCGCGCGGAGGGCGTGAATGGCGACGGGCAAGGTGGTGCGAAGAGCGGTCAAGGCGGCGGCGGCGGGGATGATCCATTACAGCGGGATGCGGCGGGCAATGGCCGCGTATCGGCGCTCCCAGTCTGGCGGGAGGCGCATCCTCATCGTGAGCTACCACCGCGTGGTGAGCGACTTCACCGGGGAGCTGCAGCGCTCGATTCCCGGGCTGCTCATCTCCCAGGAGACCTTCCGCCGGCACCTGGAGGAGGCGCACGCGGCGGGCTTCGAGCTGGCCTCCATCGGTGACGCGGTGGACGTCATGAATGGCCGCCGGGTGGCGAAGAAGGACCTGTGCGTCGTCACGTTCGACGACGGCTACCGCGACGTCTACCGGTACGCCTATCCGGTGCTCAAGGAGATGGGCATTCCGGCCATCACCTACCTGCCCACGGCGTTCATCAACACCGACAAGCGCTTCAACCACGACCGGCTGTTCCACCTGCTTCGCCGTGTCCAGGAGCGCCGCTTCCGGCCGTTCTACGACTCGCTGCCCGCGCCCGCGCTGCAACTGCTGGGGCCCATCCTCTCCGGGCAGAAGACGGTGTCGGCGTCGCTGGACGACTTCATCGGCGAGCACCCCACGCGCGTGCTGACGGAGATCATCGACGCGCTGGAGCAGCAGCTCGGCGGCGGCGCGGACCTGCTGCCGGAGCAGGGCGACATCATGAACTGGGACGAGGTGCGCCGCATGGCGCGCGACGGCTTCGAGTTCGGCGCGCACACGCTGGGCCACACGGTGCTGACGCTGGAGCCGCAGGAGGTGGTGGAGCGCGAGATCCTGGAGTCCAAGCGCGCCATCGAGCGCGAGGTGGGCATCACCGTGCGCGACTTCGCCTACTGCAACGGCTGGTACTCGGACGAGGTCATCCGCGTGCTATCGGCCAACGGCTTCCGTTCCGGTGTCACCACGGAGGACATGCCCAACCGCATTGGCGGTGACCCGTTCACCCTCAAGCGCAAGGTGCTGTGGGAGAACTTCAGCCTGGGCATGCTCGGCGACTACTCGTCGGCACTCACCGGCTGCCAGCTGGATGACTGCTTCGGGGTGCTGGGCATGAGCAGCCCGGTGCCGGGGAAGCGCCCCCATTTCATCAGCGCCCCCACCGTGGGAAACCAGTTGAGCAGTGCCCCGGTGCGGGTGAGCCCCAAGCCAGCGACCAGCAATGAAATCGTGGTGGGTCCGGAGACCGCCACGACCATCCAGGAGGCTCCGTGAGCGGAAGTTCCACGTCGGCCGCGTCCGGGGGCTCGTTCCTCGGGCGCGCCGGCCCCTTGGTGTTGGCCCGGCTGTTCACCGCCGGGCTGACGCTGTCCATTCCCCTCGTGCTCGCCCGGGTGCTGAACCTGGACGACTACGGGACGTACTACCAGCTGTTCCTCATCGCCACGACGCTCTACTACGTCCTGCCGTTCGGCGTGGTGCAGAGCCTCTACTACTTCCTGCCTCGCACGGACGCGAAGCGGCCCTTCCTGGGGCAGACGCTGCTGTTCATGTCCGCCATGGGCCTGGTGGGCGCGGGAGCGGTGTGGGCGCTGCTCGGGCATGTGGCGGGCTGGTTCTCCAACCCCGCGCTGGCCGAGTACCGCCTGCCGCTGGCCGCGTACACCGCCTTCCTGCTGGGGAGCTTCCCGCTGGAGGTGTCCCTCACCTCGCAGGGCCGCACGAAGGCGTCCGCGGTCGTGTACCTGGTATCGGACGCGGTGCGGGCCTCGGTGATGGTGGTGCCACCACTCCTGGGCGCCTCGCTCTACGGAATGATGATGGCGGTGGCGGCCTTCGCGGGCCTCCGCTACCTGGCGACGTGGGTGGTGTCGCTGCGCGGTGCCACCGGACCTTTGGTGGACGGCCAGCGCTTCCGCGAGCAACTGACCTACGCGGCGCCGTTCGGCGCGGCGATGCTGTTGGCCATTCCGCAGCAGAACGCGCACCTGTACGCGGTGGCGGGCGCGGTGGCGCCGGCGCTGTACGCGCTCTATCGCGTCGGCTGCTTCCAACTGCCGGTGGTGGACCTCTTGTACACGCCCACCAGCGAGGTGCTGATGGTGCGGCTGGGCGAACTGGAGCGCGAGGGCCGCCTGGAAGAGGGCGTGGAGGCCTTCCGCGAAGCGGCCGGGAAGCTGGCCTACTTCTTCCTGCCTTTCGCGGCGTTCCTCTTCTCGGCGGCGCCGGAGTTCATCGGGGCGATGTTCGGTGAGAAGTTCCTGCCCGCGGTGCCCGTCTTCCGCATCAGCGTGCTGGGCGTGGTGCTCTCCATCCTCCCCATGGACGGGACGCTGCGCGCCCGGGGGCAGACGCGGGCCATCTTCGCGTCCTACGCGGTGAAGGCGGCGGTGACGGTGCCGCTGGTGTGGCTGGGTGTGAAGCACTTCGGGCTGATGGGCGGCATCGGCTCGTGGGCGCTGGCGGAGGTGGTGGGCAAGGCCATGCTGCTGGCCCGGGTGCCCGCGGCGCTGTCCACGCCGGAGCGGAAGCTGGGCGTGGCGGACGTGGTTCCCTGGCAGTCGCTGGGCAAGGCCACGCTGGCGGCGTGCGCGGCGGCGGCGGCGGTGTTCGTCCTGCGGGCTGGTTCCCACGGGGCCTGGGCGCACCTGCCCACGGGCTTCCTGTGGCGCGTGCTGCCGCTGGCGGTGGCCGGGGCACTGTTCTTCATCGGATACCTGGTGGTGCTGCACTTCACGGGGGTGCGGCCGCTCAGCCTGATCGCGGGGCTGCGAGCGCGAAGGGCGGGGTAGCGCACTTCCCTCCCTGCGGGGCGGTACCTAGTTTGGTGCGGGTCGGAACAAGGGGATTGGGAGACGTGATGGGTGTCGACGCGATGACGTTCTACCGGCTCGCGCGCGGGCTGAAGAAGCGGGGCGTGCCCCTGCTGCCAGCCGTGCTGCGCAAGGCCATCTACTATCTGCACAGTTCGTACATCCCCGAGGACGCGGAGATCGGCGAGGGGACACAACTGGGCTACGGCGGCATTGGCGTGGTCATCCACAAGGCCGCGCGGATTGGACGCCACTGCCTCATCTCGCAGCAGGTGACCATCGGCGGGCGCTCGGGCATCGAGGGCGCTCCCGTCATTGGTGACTACGTGCGCATGGGCGCGGGCGCGAAGATCCTGGGCAACATCCACATCGGTGACTTCGCCGTCATTGGCGCCAACGCGGTGGTGGTGAAGGACGTGGCGCCGGGCACCGTGGTGGCCGGGGTGCCCGCGCGGGTCATCCGGCAGGACCCGGATCCGCTCGGGACGTACCAGCGCGAGATGGGGCAGCTGCCGCCCCGTGTGTCGCTGGTGTCCGTGCCGTCGTCTTCCACGCTGCGCCAGTAGTCCGCGGGAGTCACATCGATGCGCGTGCTCCTCGTCGGGGATTACCCGCCGCCGCATGGTGGCGTCGCGGTTCATGTTCAACAGCTTCATGGCTACCTGCGCGGCCGCGGGGTCGACGTGAAGGTGCTCGATATCGGGAAGGGGGGCCGGCCGGCTCCGGATGTCATCCCGGCTCGCGGCGCCGCTCCGTTCGCCCTGCGGCTCGCGCGGCACGTTGCCACCGGCTGGACGATTCACGCCCACACCAGTGGCAACAACCCGAAGTCCTGGGTGCTGGCGGGAATGGTGGGAAGCCTGCCCGGGCCGAAGTCTCCCCGGGTCATCACCCTCCACTCCGGACTGCTGCCGGACTACCTCGCCGCGTCCGGCACGCGCCAGAACTTCGCGCGCGTGGCGCTGGCGGGCTACGCGCGGGTGGTCGCCGTGTCCGACGCGGTGAAGGCCGCGCTGGTGGGCTGCGGCGTGTCCGCGGAGAAAATCGACGTGCTCCCGGCCTTCTGCCCCTCGCAGGTGCGGCCGGGGCCCGTTCCATCGGCGGTGGAGGCCGCGCGCTCCCGGCGGCGGGTGCTGCTGTCCATGGCGCACCACCCATCGCCCGTCTACGGGCGCGCGCTGATGTTCCGGGCCTTACGCGAGCTGGCGCAGGCGTGGCCGGACGTGGGCCTGGCGCTCTTCGGTCCGGGCCTGGAGTCCGAGGCCTTCATTCGCGACGTCCGCGAGGCGCGTGTGGCGGGCCACCTGGAGGTGCTGGGGGAACTCGAGCACTCCGCGGCGCTGGGGCTCATCTCGCGCAGTGACGCCTTCGTGCGGCCCACCACACATGACGGGGACTCCATCTCCGTGCGCGAGGCGCTGACGCTGGGAGTGCCCTGCGTGGCCAGCGATGTCTGCGTCCGGCCCGAGCCCACCCGCGTGTTCGCCGCGGGCAATGCCGGGGAGCTGGCGCGGGTGATTCGCGAGGCCGTGGCGGCAGGGCCCATGCATGTGCCCCAGGTGGATGCGGGGCCGGAGCTGCTCTCGCTGTACGGGGAGTTGTCCTCCAACAACGGTTTGAAGTCGTCAAACGAACAAGGTTCAGGCCTGGGGGAGACGAGACATGCGGCGCAGTGATGAGCTGGACCTCGCGCGCAGGGCACTGCGCGGACGTGACCTGGTGGTGTTCTCCAACGACTGGGATGGGGACCCGCTGTCGAAGGTCCACATCATGCGGATTCTCTCCCGGGAGAACCGCATCCTCTGGGTGAACAGCATCGGCAACCGCGCGCCGAAGGCCAACGCGCATGACGTGAAGCGCATCTTCGACAAGCTGGGCCGCTTCACCGAAGGCGTCCGCGAGGTGGAGCCCAACATCCACGTGCTGTCGCCGCTGGCCATTCCCTTCTATGGCTCGGAGCTGGTGCGCGGCGCCAACCGGCAGCTGCTGCGGCTCCAGGTGCTGCGGGCGATGAAGAAGCTGGGCTTCCAGAAGCCCATCTCCTGGAGCTTCCTGCCCGCGTCCGCCCCGGTGTCCGGCACGCTGGGCGAGGAGTTCGTCATCTACCACTGCGTGGACGAGTTCTCCGCCTTCAGCGACACCAACGGCCGCCACATCGCGGAGCTGGAGGAGCGGCTGCTCAAGCGCGCCGACCTCTGCATCACCTCCGCGGAGCGGCTGCGTGAGAACAAGGCCCGCGTCAATCCTCGCACGGTGCTGGTGCGGCATGGCACCGACTTCACCCACTTCGTGAAGGCGTGCGACCCGGCCACGACGATTCCCGCGGACATCGCCCGTCTGCCCAAGCCCATCATCGGCTTCTTCGGGCTGGTGGCGGACTGGGTGGACCAGGAGGCCATCATCGCCACGGCCCGCGCCCACCCGGAAGGCTCGGTGGTCATCATCGGCAAGACGACGCCGGACTGCGACGACTCCGCGCTGCGCGCCGAGCCGAACATCCACATGCTGGGCCGCAAGCCGTACGCGGACCTGCCCGGCTACAGCAAGGCGTTCGACGTGGCGCTGATGCCGTTCAAGGTCAGCGAGCTGACGCTCAACGCCAACCCGCTCAAGGTGCGTGAGTACCTGGCGTCCGGCCTGCCCGTGGTGTCCACGGACCTGCCAGAGGTCCGCAAGGTGGGGCTCTGCAAGATTGCCAAGGACACCGGGGACTTCGTGCGCAAGGTGGACGAGTGTCTGGCGGACAAGCCCGGTCCGAACCGCGAGCGCGCCGAGCGCATCTTCGGCGAGAGCTGGGACGCGCGCGTGGATGAGATTCGCCACCACGTGGGCGCGGCGCTCATGGCGGACGGCAAGCCGCTCTGAGGTACCGCCCGCCTAGGCGCGGGCTTCGCGGCCCGCCAGCGCCCGCTCCAGGTGGGCGTAGCGGCGGGCCACCCGCGCGTAGTCCGCCGGTGCCACGGTGGGCTGCGCGTGGGTCCGCGTGAGGTCGGCCTTCGCCTCCAGGTACTCGGTGGCGGAGACGCCTCCGTCCTGTTCCATCAGGCGCGCGGCGTCCGCGTCCGACAGGCTCAGCGGGATGCCCAGGCGCTCCTGCATCTGCTGGCGCAGGGCGTGGTCCAGCTCCGGCAGCAGTTCCTTCTCCACCTTCGCGCGGCGCATCAGCCAGCCCATGCTGCGCACGTACTCCAGCGCGGACCGGTGCCGCTCCACGCGCAGCGGGCGCGGCGCACCGAAGCGTGTGCCTCGCGACACGACGTAGAGCAGGCCCACCGCCAGCACCTGCGCCGCGAAGACCCAGATGCCACGGGAGAAGGGGGGCGGCGGCGCGAGCTGGTGGTGATACTCGTCGAACAGCAGGGGCCCGCGGGCAGCCAGCGCTTCCCAGAAGCGCAGGTTGTCCAGCAGCTCCAGGCGCCGGTTCTCCAGCAGGTCCGAGCCAGCCAGCACGTACACTTCGCCCTTGCCCATGCCCCTGCGCCACACCGCCACCGCGCCACCCAGGCCGGCGACGGGCACGGCGTCATCGTGGCCCATGCGCAGGCCCCGGTCCTGGGAGACTCGAAAGCGGGAGAGTCCGTGCAGGGGGCCCACGGGCAGCCACACGTCCACGGTGGTTCCGCCCACGTCGGACAGTGTCGAGTCCAGGCCGCGGCTGCTCGCCGGCATCATCAGCCCGGACTCCAACTGCAGCCACCCCTCGAGCGCCGCTTGATTCTTCCCCAGCTCACGGGGCGACAGGTACACCAGGGTGCCGCCCTCGTTGATGAAGCGTTCCAGCTCGGTGACTTCTTCCGTCGTCACGGGCCGGCCCTCGGGCGCCGCCAGCACCAGGGTTCGCGTGTCAGGCGGAATGGCTTCGAGCGGCGAAAGCAGTGTGTCCACGGCCCGGCCCCCCTCGCGGAGGTACAGATAGAGCGCGCGAGCACCCTGCGGCGCCGTGTTCTCCACGGTGGGCACCGGGGAGTCAGGCGCGTCCGTGCGCGTGGACAGGCCCATCGCCAGGGCCAGTGCGATGAGCACTCCGAAGAAGACGACGGCCCGGGGGTTCGTCACCGTGCGCCCTCCGTGGCCAGGGTTCCGTTCAGCGACTCGACCTCGGTGACGAAGCGGGCGGCGTCCTCTGGCGCCACCGGCGCGAGCGAATAGAAGGTCCGGTCGTACCAGCCCATGAGCCGCTCCACCTCTCGCACCAGCGCCGCGGGAGCGCCGCGGCCCGGTAGCTCCGCCGCCAGCTCACGGTTCGTCCGCACACGGTCTGGCCGGGCCAGCCGCTGCTCCTCCAGTGAGGACAGCAGGCTCAACAGGCCTTCCCGGATGGCTTCGCGTGCATCGGTGGAGAGCGCCGCGCGGGCCCTGCGCAGGTGCTCCGCCGGAGAGTCCAGGACCAACGGCTCCGCGCTCGTCGCGGAGGATGCGGAGACCCGCGCCGCCCTGCGTCCACGCCTCGCGCGGAGCCGGAGCACGCCCCACAGGATGAGCGCGAGCGCCAGCCCCAGCATCACCGCGCGCGTAGCCACCGCGAAGCCCTGGGCCTCCCTCGATTCGAAGAGGCCCTCCAGCCACGCTGTCACCTCCCGCATGATGCGCTTCAGTGCATCGCCGTGTCGCTGGCGCGCGCGGGCGAACTCGGGCCTGTCGAGGATGGCCTCCAGCCGCTCGGGTTCTGTCGGTGGAGGAGAAACGGCGTTGGGATTGTTCGCCAGCGCCTGGACGTCACAGGCCTCCTTCAGGAAGCGCGCGATCTGCTCCGCGCGCTCGGGCGTGGTGTCCCCATCCTGGGCGGGAGGCAGCGGGATTCCGCCCAGGCGTGCTGACAGCGTGCTCACTTCATCGGCGAACCCGGCGGGGCGGTGTTCGGCCGTCTCGCGCAGGTCCAGGGTGATGTCCTCGCGCTCGGCGCAGGGCAGGGAGGCCAGCAGCAGGAGGAGGGGCAGGCTCGGCACGGTGGAGTCCAGGGGGTGCCGTCAGACGGCGGGCGTCTTCGTGTTGAGCTGGTGCTCCAGGTCCAGGGCTTCGCGGCGCACGCGCATGTCCAGGTAGAAGAGCGCGCAGAAGACGAAGTTGATGGGCGTGAAGAAGGACTGCGCCACCGTCTGCAGCAGCTCCACGGGCACCAGCAGCAGCTGCGGCGTGCGGGCCATGGTCCCCGGGTCGAAGGGACTGCCGTAGGGCATCATCACCAGCCACGACGGCAACCCGGAGACGAGCTGGACGGAGATGAGGATGAGGCTCACCACGGTGAAGAGAATCATCGCCCGCACCATCACCCGGCCCATGAAGCCGGGCTCCACCCGGCCCGACAGGAGCTGACCGGAGCGCTGGAACGTCTCCCAGGCGCTCAGGTCCTCCATGGCAAGCACCGGGGGGACCAGCAGGAAGCGCAGCATGTACCAGAGCGCCGCGGCCAGCAGGCCCAGGCTCGCGAGCACTACGCCGACCACACCCAGGACGACGGCCAGGGTGTTGGAACCCGAAGCCACTCCGACGGCGATGCCGATGACCGCCAGGATGAACCCGGGCAGCATGAGCGCCATCGTCACCAGCGCGGACCAGCCGAGCGACAGCAGATACACCCCCGTCAGCGTGCCCAGCCGCGAGAAGCTCCGGCGCAGGGCATCCGCGGGGCGGACCGGCTCTCCCAACTGGGAGGTGAGGACGTAGCGGGACGCGGCCAGGGTGGCCAGCCAGTACGCCCAGACGAGGAACAGGAAGAGGCCCATCCACAGCGCGATGGTGATGCTCGCTTGCGGCAGCATGACCGCCGGGTCCAATTGGGCGCGCGACTCCGCGTCTCCCATGTAGAGCAGTGGCGCTAATCGCTGACCAATCACCAACGTCGCCTTGGTCACGATGTAGTTCACCAGCGTGAAGCCGAAGCTCAGCAGGAAGAGGGGCTTCAGGTGGGAGCGCCAGAAAGTGGCGGCTCGGTCGATCATCTCCCCCATGGCGAGGGGGCGCAGCGCGGCGGCAGCGGGAGTGGATCTCACGGGGTGCGCAGCATATCCCGCCCGGCGCACGCGGCCAGCAGGCTCCGAGCCGCCGCGGTGGGGTCGTCGGCCTCCAGGACGGACGAGATGACCGCGAAGCCCGCCGCGTCCGGCAGCGTCACCGCGCGCGCGGGGGTGATTCCGCCCAGGGCCAGCGCGGGAAAGGGCAACGCCGCGGCCAGGGCGCTGAATCCCTCGGGTCCAAGAGACGGCCGCGTGTCCCCCGGCTTGGAGCCGGGAGCGAACACCGGGCTCACCAAGGCGAGGTCCGCGCCCCGGGCCGCATGGGCCTCCGCCACGTCATGGACGGCGGCGCTGATCCACCTCCCCGCGGGAAGGTGCGGGCGGACGTCCATGGGGAAAGGGCCATGGGCGGGAAGGTGGACATGGGCGCCGACGAGCAGCGCCACGTCGACCCGCCCATTGATGAAGAGCGGGTTGCCTCGCGGGTGGCACAGCGCGGCCAGCTCCCGCGCCTCGTCGAGGAAGCGGCGCCCGGTGGCCTCGGGGTGGCGGTGCTGGACGGCCACCCCGGGCCCGGCGTCGAGCGCCCGGGTGAGCGCCCACCTCAGCCGCTCGGGCGGCAGGCGCCAGTCGGTGATGACGACGAGCCGAGGAAGGGTGGAAGGCACCACCGTGCGTACCCGGCCGTCAGTGGTGGACGAGCCCTTCAATCGGGCTGGACGCGGAGCCGTAGGCCTTTCGGGGGATGCGGCCCGCAAGGTATGCGTCGCGGCCGGCCTCCACCGCCTTCTTCATGGCCACGGCCATGCGCACCGGGTCCTGCGCGCCGGCGATGGCGGTGTTCATCAGTACCGCCTCCACGCCCAGCTCCATGGCGATGGCCGCGTCGGACGCCGTGCCCACGCCCGCGTCCACGATGACGGGGACCTTCACCGTCTCCAGGATGAGGCGGATGTTGTGCGGGTTGCGGATGCCCAGGCCGCTGCCGATGGGCGCCGCCAGCGGCATCACGGCCGCGCAGCCCGCGTCCTCCAGCTTGCGGGCGGTGATGGGGTCGTCGCTGGTGTAGGGCAGCACGGTGAAGCCCTCCTTCACCAGGATGCGGGCCGCCTTCACCGTCTCCTCGACGTCCGGGTAGAGCGTCTTCTCGTCGCCGAGCACCTCGAGCTTCACCCACTTGCTCATGCCCAGCTCCTCCGCGAGCCGGCAGGTGCGGACCGCGTCATCCGCCGTGTAGCAGAGCGCCGTGTTGGGGAGCAGGCGCAGGCGGTTGCGGTCAATCCAGTTCATCAGCGACGCCTCGCCCGTGGCCTTGAGGTCCAGGCGGCGCACGGCCACGGTCACCATCTCCGTGCCGGAGGACTCGTGGCAGCGCTTCATGATGTCGTGGCTGGGATACTTCCCCGTGCCGAGGATGAGCCGGGAGCTGAACGTCACTCCGGCGATGGTGAAAGGCTTGTCCTGGATGCTCATGTGCGGACTCCTGGCTAGCCGCCGCCGACGAAGGTGACGATTTCCACGCGGTCTCCCGCCTGGAGGTGGTGTTCGGGATGGCGGGCGCGGCGCACCACCTCCGCGTTCACTTCCACGGCGACGCCGGGGCCGCCCACTTGAAGCGACTCCAGCAGCGCCGAAAGGGTGGTGCCTTCCGGCACCTCGCGCGTCTCTCCGTTGACCCAGACCTGCATGGCCTCACGGCTCCTTGCGACGACGGGGACCTGGGCACGCACTACAAGGGTGACTCCGCGCTGTCAACGCGCTCGCCGGCCCATGCGCCCGCCACCGTCACCGGTATACTCGGGGGCATGCTCGTGGCTTCTCGCCGGCACATCGCGCTCGCACTGCGTGTCGCGGCGAGGCCAGGGGAAGGGCGCACCTGTGAAGTGCTGGGACTGCCGGGGGCGCCGGACGGCGGTGACGCGGGGCCCGTGCCCACGTGGTGCGGGGACATCCAGCCCATCATGGCGGCGAGTTGCGTGAGCTCGTGCCACGGCGCCGATACGAGCAGCAGCGGCGTGACGTCATTCCGCCTGGATTATCTCGCGCCCGAGGATGGAGGTGTCCCGGGCGCGCAGGCGATGGCGGCGCGCATCCAGGCGCGAGCGTACGTGTTCCAGGACATGCCGCCTCCGGGGAGTCCGGTGCCCATGCCGACAGCACAGGAGCGCGAGCACATCGCGCGGTGGGCGCGAGAAGGCGCGCCGCTGTGCGCGGACGCTGGCTCCGAAGAGGTGCCCCGTGACGGTGGCGTGGGCGGCGGTCTCTAGCCGTTCTTGCGGTTGGGCCCGGTATCTCCGTTTTCTGCCCTTGTTCCCTGGTAGGGCAGGCGGGCGGCCATGCGCCCCGTGGTCCGCCGTGTGCCCCTAAGGCATCCGTGTGCGCCAGACAACCCCTGTTCAAGGGCAGGGGGAGCACCCAGTTTCTGCCCAACGCCGGGGGAAACGCTCTCTCGGCCGCAAGTGAGTGAGGGGGAAACCTTCTCCCGTTTCCACGTGAAAGGAGCAGGAACAAATGCGCAAGCTCATGATGGCGGTCACTGCGGTTGCGGGTATGTCGTTGGTCGTCACTGGCTGCAGCAAGCGCGACAACGTCGAGTCGCAGCGCCAGGACGTCGCCGAGGCTCAGGTGGAGGCGCAGCAGGAGACGGCGGAGATCCGTCAGGACGCGCGGGAGGACATCGCCAGCACGCAAATGGAGGCCCAGGAGGACATCGCTGGGACGCAGCGTGAGGCCGCGGAAGAGGTCGCCAGCGCGCAGCAGGACGTCCAGGACGAGCGCCAGGACCTGGCCGAGGCCGAGGCTGATCGACGGGCGGACCTGAATGATGACATGGCCCTTGGTGGCTCCGGCGCGGCGGGTGCCACCGCTGCCGCGAGCAGCGTCAGCGGCCGCGTGCTCTCCACCGGCAGCGATGAGCTGACCGTGGTCGACACCAGCAACAACAAGCAGCTCGAGCTGAAGACGAACGACCAGACGCGCATCCTGCACAACAACCAGCCGCTGAAGCTGGATGACATCGAGGAGGGTGCCCAGGTCCGCGCCTCGTATGTCCAGGACGGTAAGGACTTGGTGGTTCGCGAGCTGACCGTGACGCAGCCGGTGCAGAAGAAGAAGTAGTCAACGCGTCGAGCGCAGCGGGCGTCTCGTTTCCTCACGGGCCGCTCAGGGACGGCCTCCGCTTCGGCGGGGGCCGTTTCCTTTTTTCCCTGAATCCGTGCTGGGAGGTTGGAAGGGTGTGTCGGACGTGGGTGGTAGGAGGGATGCGTGAGGTTTTCTCACGCCTTCCCAACCCAGGGGAGGACTTCCTGCCCAGGAGGCATCACCCGAGATGTCCACTCACCCCCCAGAGCCACCCGCTTCAAAGCCGTTCATCCTCTTCACAACCGGGGCCACGGCGTATGAGTTGATCCGCTACCTCGGGGCACGGGGCTCCGGAGAGCTGCTGCTCGCCCGGCGGCACTATGCGGGCGTCCCCGGCGACCTCGTGCTCATCAAACGTTTGCAGGACGTCGGCGACGCGCAGGGGCGCGCGCGCCTGCGCGAAGAGGTCAAGCTGCTGATGCGGCTCAGCCACCCGGCCATCGTGCAGGTGTTCCTGGTGCGGGTGCATGAAGGATTGCCCCATCTGGTCATGGAGCACGTAGACGGAAAGTCGCTGGAGACGCTCATCAGCTACGCGGCCCTGCGGCGTCGGCCCTTCTCAGAAGCGTTCGCCGCCTACGTGGGCGCGGAAGTGGCGGATGCGCTGCACCATGCCCATGCGCTGGAAGATGCCCGGGGCCGTCCGTTGGGCATCGTCCACCGGGATGTGTCGCCGCGGAGCCTGCGTCTGGACGCGCGGGGCCATGTGAAGCTGTCTGACTTCGCCATGGCCTGGGCGAAGCTGCCGGGGCGCATCGTCACGGAGACCCATGTCGTCCGGGGCGACCTGGCCTATGCCTCACCGGAAGCGCTGGCGCGAAAGCCGCTGGACGGCCGCGCCGACCTTTTCTCCCTGGGGGTGGTGCTGCTCGAGGTGCTCACCGGCTTGCACCTGTTGGATCTGGAGGACGTGGAGCGGGCCGCGCTTGCCGCGGGGCCGCTGCCTGACGCGGAGGTGCTGCTGGCGGAGGTGCCCAGCTGGCTGCCCGCGCCCTTGATGGCCGCGCGCATGGCGTGTCTGGCTCCGGCGCATGTGGAACGCGCCACCCAGGGATTGTCCCCGGCCATGCGGGCCATCCTCGGCCGGCTCTTGCGCCGGGAGCCTTCAGAGCGCTTCCAGTCCGGGCAGGAACTGGCGGACGCCCTGCGCGCCGTGTTGGCCGGTCAGGGGTATGCCTACGGACCGACCGAAGCCGCGCGGGAGGCCACCCAGGTCCGCCGCGACGCCCGCTGCCGCCGGCAGATGGCGGATGTGCTGCGCTGGGAGGACTCCGAGCGTCCGGAGGCCCCGCCGCGCACGACATCCGGGTCGGGGCCTTGAGGGACGGCGGAGGCAAAGGGGTCGGGGCAGGGACCTTGAGTGAGCACTGGGACACGGGTGGTGCTTGTTTCGCGCACGCGGGTGGGCAGACTTGCGCGCATGGGTGACGTGAAAGAGTTCCACCAGCGGTGGTGCATCGCGGACGGCCATGCGGATTCCCTCATGTGGAACCGCGACCTGTGTGCACGCTCTGAAGAGGGCCATGTGGACTTCCCCCGCCTGCGGGAGGCGGGGGTGAAGCTGCAGTGCTTCACCATCGTCACCCGGGGCTTCCCCTTCATCGGAGGCTTCCCGGTGTTCGCAGCGTGGCGTGGGTGGCCCCGGGAGGCCCGGGCGAGCGAGTGGACCCGGGCGCTCTGGCAGATTGAACAGATGGCATCCTTCTGTGCGCGCTCCGGGGATGCCGCCCGCATCACCACCACCGGCGCCATGCTGGAGGACAACCTCGCGCAGGGGCGGCTGTCCGCGGTGCTGGGCGTGGAAGGGGGGCACGCCATCGAAGGCCAGGTGGCGCGCCTGACGGAGCTTCACCAGGGTGGGGTGCGCTTCATGGGCCTCACCCACCTGTCCAACAACGACCTGGGCGGCTCTTCCTTCCCGATGATGGGCAACCGGGGCCTCACACCGCTGGGCCGGGATGTCATGGAGGAGATGGCCCGGCTGGGCATGAGCGTGGATGTGGCGCATGCCTCGGAGTCCACCCTCAAGGACCTCTTCACCCACCCCTCGGTCCGGTTCTTCTGCTCGCACACGGGCGTTCGCGCGGCGGGCGGCGGCTGGCGCAACCTCTCCGACGAATCCCTGCGCTTCATCGCGGACCGGGGCGGGGTGGTGGGCATCATCTTCGCCCCCGTCTATCTGGGCGGTGACACCGTGGATGACGTGGTCCGGCACATCGAGCACGCCGTGGGCGTCATGGGGGAGGGCGGGGTGGGGTTGGGCTCCGACTACGATGGAATGGTGCCGCTTCCTCGTGGCATGAAGGATGTCACCGGGTTGCCTTTGCTCACCGAGGCGCTGTTGCGCCGCCATCCACCGTCCTGGGTGGAACGCGTCATGGGTGGAAACTTCCGTCGTTTCTTCCAGGAGACACTGGGTGGTTGACCGGCGGCGGGACGCTCGAAATATTGGCTGGTGCCCATGAACCGCTCACTTCTTGCACTCGTCCCGTTGATTGGCTCTCTGCTCCTCGCTGGTTGTGGCCCGAGCGCGGGAGGCGACTGCGACGGAGGCGGCTTCGTCTGTCAGGAGCGGGTGCTGGCGCTGGAGTGCCGGGGCGGCACCTGGCGTGAGTTGCCCTGCCGGGGCCCGTTGGGGTGCCGTGAGTCGTCGGAGGCCGTGCGGTGTGATACGTCCAACAACGTCGCGGGGGACGCCTGTGCCTCCAGCGCCGAGGGCACGGGGCTGTGCCGCGCGGACGGCCAGGCCGTGTTGGAGTGCCGCCAGGGCGTGTTGATGGAGACGGCCACCTGCTCCGCCTGCACCGTGGAGAACAGCCAGGTGACGTGCCAGCCCTGAGGTTGGCGCTGGCCGGGGTGTCAGTCCCCTCGCCTCGAATCGTGTGGTAGCCTCGGCGCGCCGCTCGCGGGACTCCGATGCGACTTCCGATTCAAGCCTTTGGAGCCTGACCCGCGGTCGTTTCACTCTTCCCCGAGCGGCGCTTCCTTTCCCAAGCCCGGGCGCCCGGGGAGGACGTGCACACGATGGCCGCACTGGCGGAAGTCCGCGTCGAACAGGTCGCCCGCGAAGACCTGGTGATGTTCGTCAACGCCTGCTTCTCCTGCACGGGGCAGCGGGAGTTCTACGGCGACGCGCGCGGCCAGTCCGTCTCCATCGAGTTCCTGCACCAGTACATCCTGGGCAACTACCGCCGGCTCTACGCGCGAACGCTCGCGGCGGGCATCAACCACTTCAATCAAGCGCAGATCATCCTCAACCTGCTCGCCAGTGGCAGCCCAGCGGATGCCCGGGACAAGGCGGAGGAGGGCGCGCTCATCGCCGCCGCGCTGCGCGCCCTGCCGCCCCAGCGGGCCTTCCGTGTCCTGGAGTCCCTGCGCGGCCGGCGCATCAACAATCGCCGGGCGCGGGCGATTGTTCGGGACTACGTGCACGGTCGCGCCAACCTGGCCTTCGACGCCGTGAAGTACCGCTCCAAGCTGCGCGCCGCCGTGTCCCACGGACACCTGAAGCTGGAGGGAGAGCTGGGGCCGTTCCTCTTCCGTGGCTGGAAGAAGCGCTCCTTCACCCAGCCCTTGCTGGAGACCTTTCGCCGCGCGCACTACACCCACGAGGCTCTGTACGAGCTGCCCTACACGGTGGCGGAGGGCCTGGCGGTGAAGCACGGCATCTCCCGCGAGGTGTTCCTCCGGCGCATCGAGCCGCGCCTCACGGCGGCGGAGCGCCTGCGCCTGCAAGAATCCGCGGCGCGCGAGCGCGGGACTCCGCCCCCGGTGGACCTGGGGCGGGCATCCCTGACGAAGTTGGCGCTGTATGTCCTGGCCCTGTCGCTGGAGGTTCGCCGGGAGCGCCACGCGGAGCTGCACGCCGCGCTGGAGCAGGCCGCGGCCCGCGTCCTGCGCAGGGCCCCGTCGCCGTTGCAGCGGGTGGCCGCGATTCTGGACAACAGCTATTCGTCGTCCGGGTCGCTGGAGAAGCGCCGCCGTCCTCTCGGTGTGGCACTGGCCACGCACTACCTGCTGTCCGCTGCCGCCCGGGAGTACCGCGCGTGGTGGACGTGCCCGGTGGAGGAACCGCTGCTCGTCAGTGCACGAGGGCAGACGGACATCGCCACGCCGCTGTTGGAGGCGTTGGCCTGGGGCGCCGACCTGGTGGTCATCGTCTCCGACGGCTACGACAATGATCCGCCCAAGGCGGTGGCCGAGCTGACACGCGTGTTCCGCTCGAAGCTCGACCCGGAGCGCCACACGGCGCTGGTTCATGTCAATCCGGTGTTCGATTCGGAGGGGTATGCCCCCCGTTCCTTCGGTGCGGCCGTGCCCACGGTGGGGGTCCGGGACGCGGAGGACTTGCCCACGGTGCTGGGCTTCGCGCGCTTCGCGGAGGGGGTGGCGTCGCTCTCTGAGCTGGAGGCCTACCTCGCGTCGCGCGTGGGCGCGATGTTGCAGCGGGACGCCGGGGGCCGGCAGGGCCATGACGAGGGGCGCCGTCAGGATGCGCCGCCGGCGGAGGAGGGCGAATCATGACGGACGCACGGCTCATTCAACGGCTGGAGCCCGCGGGCCTGCGGTTGGCTCCGTCTCAGGTCTGCGGTGGCATCCGGTTGGTGCCAGTCTTGAGGGACGAGGTGCGTGGCGACCTCCGCATGACCTTGCGGACGTACGACGACGTGGCCGCGGTCGTCTCGGTGAAGGGTGGGCTGAAGGAGCCAGGCCTCAAGTACATCTCGTATGTTCCTCACGGCCTGGTCATGACGTGGGGAAACCGTCAGGCGGAAGCCGTCTATGGAACGCAGCTGCAAGCCGTGGATGGGAAGAGCCTGAGGGCTGGCCCCTTCTCCATCCGGCTGCTGCACCGGATGGTGCACCGTGAGGACCGCCGCCAGCTTCGGATGCTCCCGTTGCATCTGGCCATGGAGGGCTTCCTGTCCTTGCAGTTCGGCGGGCCGGAGATTGCCTGGGCCGAGTATTCACGCGAGGGCCTCTCGCGAGGCCTGGCCCCTCGCTCCGAGAGCTCGGTCCCTGGGTGGGCATCGCCAATGCTGGATGGGGCGCTGCGCACCTTCGAAATCCATCCGCGGCAGGTGGGTCTGCTGCTGTTCAACGCGGACGTGTTGCTGTCGGCCTTCGTCGTCGCGCACCCGGATGACTACCGCGCGCTCCACAGGACATTGGTGGAGGACTTCTATTGCGACCTGCTGCTCCAGTACGGATTCCTGGGGGACGCGCCCGAATTGGGGCTCACCCTGGATGACGCTCGGGTGTCCAGCTTGGAGGACTTGCGCAACGAGGTGCACCGCATGCGCCAGGACTGGGCCGACTTCCACGGTTTCATGGCCGGGAGCCTCTTCGGTGCCAGCCTGTCGTCCACCCCTGTCTACAAGGCGGGCGGTTTTCTCCTCCAGCGCTTCCACACCTCGCTGGACCCGGCAGAGGAGAACCACATCGGCGAGGCCATCGTCGGTACGGACGGCACCCTGGAGTACCTCAAGACGTATCGCTTGTCGGCGGCCCAGACGCGCCGGGCTTACCTCTTGTCACAGCTTGCCCAGTGCGAATGGCATCTGGAGGACACGGCGGAGCGTCTGCGCACCACGGCCAGCGACCTGTCCCTCCGCCTGCGAAACGCCGGATTCGGCTATCTCCTCAAGGACTCCGTCCTCGAAGCCGCCCAGCGGAAGCCTCGCCGCTGAGTTCTCGCGCGGCGGTGTTACTCCTCGGGCTTCGCGGGCGGCGGCGGCGCATAGCCTGTGGCGGCCATCCGCTGCCCGCTGCGCTGATACATCTCCGCGGGCATGTCCTGCACGCCGGTGCCGTCAATCCATCGATTGTAGAAGTTGAAGAGCGCGCACACCGTCACGGTGTCGAAGAGGGCTTCGTCCGTCCACCCGGCGTCCTTCAAGCGTGCGATGTCCTCCCGTCCCACCTGCGCCGCACGGTGGTTGAGGGTGTCCACGAAGGCAAAGAGCGTCTTCTCGGCCTCGGAGATGGGGGCTGTCGCCACGTCCTCCAAGACTGCTTTCACCATGTCGGGATTGCCCAGCAGTTCCGCCGCGACCGCGGCGTGAGAGCCCGTTCAAAACAAGCATTGGTTGCCGCGCGATGTGTACGCGGCAATCAGCTCTCTCAGTCCGGGCGACAGCGGGGAAGGTCCCCGCATGACTTCATGGGTGAAGCGGGACAGGGCCTCGCCCAATCGCGGCTTGTACGCGAACAGGTGCCAGATCTGCGGGACGGGAGAGCCCACCTCTCGGGCCATGCGAATCAGCCGGCCGTAGTGGCCATCGGATTCGCGGTCCTCGACGTCCTTCAGATGCATGCGGTCCACGGCACCCTCGGCGGCAGCGGGCTGGAATGTCCAGCCCGCATGCTCGCATGGGCCACGGCGTGCCACCAGCCTTCGCTCAGGCGCTGGGCCCCTGAAGCGACGTCAGGAAGGCATCCAGCACGGCGTTGACCCGATCGGGCTGTTCCTGGTTGGCCAGGTGCCCCGCATCCGGAATGACCTCCAGCTTCGCTCCGGAGATCAGTCCGGCGATTTCCTTCGCCTTGGCCAGCGGGGTGAGGGCGTCGTGCTCGCCCACGACGACCAGTGCCGGGCCCGCGTACCGCGCCAGCATGTCCTTGCTGTCCGGACGCAGGGCCATGCCGCGCAGCGCGGCCGCGACGCTCGCGGGCGAGGCCGCGCGCATCAGTGCCGCCACTTCCTGGGCCACCGGTGAGTCCGGTCCCGCGGCCACCATCTTGGGAAGCATGGCCTGGATGATGGGCTCCACGCCGGCCTCCAGCGCCTGGGTCGCGGAGGTCTCCCGGCGCGCCTTGCCCTCCGCGTCGTCCGCGGTGGCCTGCGTATCCATCAACACCAGCCCGCTGACGCGGCCCGCATCCTCGCGCAGCAGGGCCATGGCGGCGTAGCCCCCCATGGACACGCCACCCACCACCACGGTGTCCAGCTTCAGCGCGTCCAGCAGCGCCAGCGCGTCACGCGCGATGCGGGACATCTCCGTGGGGCCGTCGCCCAGCGCGCTCTCACCGAAGCCTCGGATGTCCGGGATGATGAAGCGGTAGCGCCCCGACAGCGCCTTCACCTGTTTGTCGAATGTGCTGCCATTCAGCGGAAACGCATGCAGCAGCAGCACGGGCGGGCCCTTGCCCTCGTCCCGGTAGTGCAGGGGGACGCCATCCACGGCGACGGTCAGCATGTTTCCTCTCCTCGCGAAAATGTCAGAGCCACTCTTTGTGCTTGAACCAGAAGATCATCCCCACCGGCAGCGCGAGAATCGACGCCCACATCAGGTACCAAGCGCCGTTCGTGTAGAGCCGGTCGAAGTTCTGCCCGAAGAATCCGACGATGCAGGACAGCGGCAGGAAGATGGTGGCGAAGATGGTGAGCTGCTTGGAGATATCGTTCGTTTTGTTCGCCACCATGGACAGGTAGCCGTCAATCACGTTGCCGATGATGTCGCGCCCGGCATCAATCTGCTCGTACAGCCGCACCAGATGGTCGTACACGTCACGGAAGTAGAGCGTCGTCTTCTCGTGGACGTGGGGGATGCCTCGCCGGGACAGCAAGCCCACCACGTCGCGCTGGGGCGACAGCACTCGCCGGAACGTCACCAGCATCCGCTTCATGGCGAAGATGCGTTGCAGGTGGGACTTCTCCGGCTTGTCGAAGATGGCGATCTCCAGGTCCTCGAGCTCATCGCTGAACGCGTCGAGGATGGGGAACTGCGCATCCACCAAGGTGTCCGCGAGCATGTAGAAGACGAAGTCCGTCCCGCGGATGAGCGTCGCCTGCGGGTCGTCCTTCACGCGGCGCACCACGGTGTCGTGGCCAGCGAAGGGGAGCTCGTGGACGCTGATAAGCCAGTCCTTCGCCAGGAAGAAGTGGTGCTCGTGCAGCGTCAGTTCGCAGATGTCCTTGCCCGTGACGGTGAATCCCTGGAGTACGACGAACTGGTGGTTGGGGTATTCCTCCAGCTTGGGCCGCTGGTCCAGGTGGAGGCAGTCCTCCACGGCCAGCTTGTGCAGACCGAACCGCGCGGCCAGCCGGGCCAACACCTCCTCGGTCGGATGCAGGACGTCGATCCACTTCCGGCCGTCCTCGCCCAGCAGCTCTTCACCACCGGTGAGAAGTTGACCGTCCTTCACAAGACAGACCTGAATCATCCCGTAGCGCTCCCAAGCCAGCGGCATGGCCCGCATGCGAGTGCTAGAACTCCCCCGCGCGGAAGTCGAGCGCTAGAGTGTGACACCCGTGTCTGAAGCCGCTGAGACCCCCCAGGCCTCGCTGTCCGCGAGGCTCGAAGAAATCCTCCAGTCCCATCCGGATCCGGCGTTCGCCGGCCGCCTGCGCAAGGTGTACGTCGCCACCGCGCACGCCATCTCCCGGCTGAGCGACCTCGACCTGGTGCGGTACGAAACGCCCGTCGTGGATTCCTCGCCGGACCTCTCCTTGTGGGAAGAGATGGCGCCCGTCATCCGTGACACGGTGATGGACGTCAACGGCCTGCTGAACGTCATCCGGGAAGAGTTCCCCGTGCCGTCCCCGGGCGGCGCGAGCGCGCAGGCCCCCGTCGGCATCCTCCAGGATGCGATGAGCCAGATTGCCCAGGGCATCACCCAACTGGGCGAGGCCATGCGCAATCCGTCGGTCGTGAGCGACCGGTGGACGCTGCTGGCGGAGATTCAGCGCATCCGCGCGCGCTTCCGCGAGCAGATGAGCAACCTGGTGTTCGAGTCCGCGAGCCTCCTGGGCGAGGTGACGCGGGCCCAGGTGGTGCCGGGCTACGCGGCGGAGGTGAAGGCCGCGGTGACGGTCCGCGCCATCACCGCCGACCTGGGCCGCATCCTCACCGCGCGCCTGAAGAAGGTCCGCGATGCGGAGGCGCAGGACGTGCAGTGGAACGCCCAGCAGCTCCAGACGGAAATGGACGCCTTCGGGCGCACGGCCGCGTACCGGAATCTGCGCGCGCAGGACAAGCGGCACATCGTGGAGATGCGCGCCGAGGTCGGCCGCCTGGCCATCCTCCCGAACCCGTCCCGCGCGGAGTTGGTGACGGTGGTGGAGGCCCTGGACACCTTCGTCCAAGGCCTGTCCGCGGTGAACCAGCGACAGCTGCTCATCATCCATGACCGCGAGGTGTGGGCGTCGTGTGGCGTCCGGCTGGAGCGCGCCATGTCGCTGGTGGGCTCTGACCCCGCGGGCGCGGCCCGGGCCCTGGCCGAGGCGGCCGGCAGCGGCCAGTCCCTCTACGGCCGTGCGACGGAGCTGGATGCCTTCCTGCGCAAGGCGCGCAAACTCCAGGTGGGCCAGCTCCCGCCCGACGAGCTGCGGTCCACCATCGTCACCTTCCAGGGCCTGCTCGCCGGTCTGGACGTGATGTGATGAAGGCGCTCCTGAAGGCGCGAGTTCCGCGCCCGCTTCGCGAGTCCGACCTGTCCCGCGTGGAGGGCATCTTCACCGACGTGGATGGCACGCTGACCACGGGCCACAAGCTGCGCTCGGACACGGTGCGGGCGCTGGAGCGCCTGTCGTCCGCGGGCCTGCGCGTGGTGCTGGTGAGTGGCCGCCCGGCGGGCTGGGGAGAGGCCTGGGCGCGGCAGCTCCCCGTGGACGGCGTCATCGTGGAGAACGGTGGCCTGTTCTTCCTGAAGGGCGCGCATGGCCGGCTGCGGAAGGTCTACGCGGAGGCGCCGGCGGAGCGGGTGGCGAACCGGCGGAGGCTCCAGTCCGAGGTGGCCCGGGTGCTCAAGAAGGTGCCCGGCGCGCGGCTGTCCATGGACAGCGCGTACACGGAAGTGGACCTGGCGGTGGACTACAACGAGGAGGCCCGCCTGGGGGACGCGGGGGCGGACCGCATCGAGTCCCTGTTGGTTGCGCGAGGCGTGACGGCCGTGCGCTCGTCGGTCCACATCAACTGCTGGCTGGGCCGCTTCGACAAGCTGAGCGCCACGCGGCGCTTCTCGCGGGCGGCGTGGGGCGAACGGCTGGACCCACGTGACGGCCGTTATGTATACGCGGGGGATTCTTTCAACGACGCCCCGATGTTCGCCGCCTTTGGACTGGGCGTGGGCGTGGCCAACGTGCGGGCCGTCCTGGACCGCATCGAGGCGCCACCTGCTTTCATCACCCGGGCGCCCGAGGGGCGGGGCTTCGAGGAACTGGCTCGCGCCATCCTGGCCCGGAGGGGCCGCGGCGCGGCCCGTGAGGAGTGACACCGTGAATGTCGTGAAGCTGGAGCTGGCGCGCGGACTGGGGCGCCACCTGCGCGCGGGGCACCCGTGGGTGTTCCGCAAGGCGCTGGAGCACGTGCCGAAGATTCCGGCCGGCAGCGTGGTGGACCTGACGGAGAACGGGAAGTTCGTGGCGCGCGGGTATTACGACCCGCACTCGGCCATCGCCGTGCGCGTGCTCACGCGCGACTCGCGCGACACCGTGGATGCGGGCTTCATCACCCGGCGGGTGCGTCAGGCCCTGTCCGAGCGCACGGCCCTCATCGACCTCACCGACACGGACAGCTACCGCCTGATTCATGGCGAGGGCGACGGCCTGCCGGGCGTGGTGGTGGACCTGTACGCGGGCTGGGCGGTGATGAAGCTGTACTCCGCGGGCCTCACGCCGTACCGGCCGCTCCTCATCGAGGCGCTGAAGGCCGGCGTGCCCGGGCTCAAGGGCATCATCGGCCGTGATGAGGTCGGCCGCGACGACGTCGACGAGGACGAGGGCCGCGGCTCCGGGAAGATGCTCTACGGCCACGAGGCCCCGGAGCTGATTCCCATCCGCGAGCGCGGGGCCACCTTCCTGGTGGACGCCTGGAAGGGGCAGAAGACGGGCTTCTTCCTCGACCAGCGGGAGAACCGCTACCTCATCCGGCGGCTGGGCAAGGGCCGCGACGTGCTCAACTGCTTCAGCTTCAGCGGCGGCTTCTCCGTCAACGCGGCGCTGGGCGGGGCCAACAGCGTCTTCTCCGTGGATCAGGATCCGGACGCCATCGCCCTGGCCCGGGAGAACTTCACGCGCAACGGCATCGCCGCGGAGAAGCACGACTTCCTGGCGGCGGACGTCTTCAAGATCATCCAGTCCTTCAAGGACGAGGGCCGCACCTTCGACCTCATCATCCTGGACCCGCCCGCCTTCGCGAAGACTCAGCGCGCGGTGCAGGCGGCCATCGACGGGTACGCGTCCCTCAACCGGCAGGCGCTGGGCATCCTCCGGCCGGGCGGGCTGTTGGCCACTGCGTCGTGCTCGGCGCGCGTGAGCCCGGAGGACTTCATGGGCGCGGTGCGCGAGGCGGGTTTCAAGGCGGGCGTGGACCTGGCGCTCGTCGAGGAGCGCTACCAGCCGCCGGACCACCCGGTGCGCCTGCAGTTCCCGGAGGGGAAGTACCTCAAGTTCTACGTGCTGCAGTCCGTGTAGCCCGCCGACGAGAAGCGCGCGCTGAAACGCAAGAGGCCACGAGGTTCATCACCTCGTGGCCTCCGCTGTTTCCCGGTAGGGAAGGGTGCCTCAGAAGTTGCCGGCTCGGCCCTCTTCGAACGGGACGCGGTGGTTCAGGTACGTCTCCGTCAGCGAGTGGGCGCCGCTGAACATTCCCTTCTCTGAGAAGTGGTGCACCTGCGCGCCCTTGCCAGCGTCGCGGAACAGGTCACCCGGCGTCCAGCCCTTGCTGCCCTGGCCGAAGATGACGGGCACCGGGTCCTTGTTGTTGACGTAGTGCACGTAGTTGGGGCCGTCCGGGTAGGTGGTCGCCGCCGCGCCGAAGGTCTCCACGTTGACGCGGCTGAGCAACTGCTCCACCTGCGCCTTGGACATCCCATCTTCGATGCGCAGCCGGTTGCCGACATCCTTCAGCGCGCGCGAGGTGATGAGGCCGCCGTGGCTGTAGCCCACCAGGTGGATGTCACGGCCCGCCTTCAGCTCGGAGTAGACGATGTCCGACAGCGAGTCGACCGCGGGATTCTTGCCCTTGTTCAGCTTGTCCTTCGCGGCCTGGATGACGTCCGCAATCATGCCGGACGTGGCGTTGTGCACGCCGATGGCGCGCATGCCGGTGCTGTTCGCGAGGGCCTGCAGCTCGCGCGCCTGGCCGTCCTTGTTGGTGCTGATGCCGTTGACGTAGACGACCGTCGCCGTGGCGTTCGGGTTGTTCGCAGGAACGAAGGCGGGCACCTGGTTGAGCGGCGTGTTCGGCTCGAACGTCTGGCCGCCAGCGCCCACCAGCTTGCCGTCGAAGACCTTGTCCTTGGAGCCCGCGGGCGCGGTGAAGACGCCACCGACGGCTTGCGTCTGCGCGGAGCGGCTGTCGAAGCCATCCACCACGACGCCGCGCTGAGCGGCGCCACCCGTCACGGGAGGCTGCACGGTGTTGGTGGCAGGTGAGCCACTTCCACGAACGCGGTCGGCAGTGCTGCGAGAGGTCTGCGCGATGCTGTTCCGTCCGCGCTGGATGGTGCTCATGGGGTGGGGGCTCCTGCGGAATCTGGGGGTGTTTCCGCATTGTCCTCGAATCCACCTGGAAGTTTCCTGCTGGCGAAGATTTTGCGTGAAATCGTGTGTGGGTTTCTGTCGGATGGTGCGTGTGGGCGGGTGCGCAAGGGGGGAGGGGTTAAGGTGGGGCAATGGTCCAGAAAGGTCAGTTCCTCGAACGTGCGACGCTGGTGCCGGTGGGCTCGGAGGTCATGGAGGGCACCACGCATCGGGGAAGCCGGGCGCCGCCGCTGCTCGTGATTCCGCCCCGGCCGGACGAGGGGGGCGGCATGGATCACGTCATCGCGGCGGAGCTCGTCTGGGCGGCGGCGAACGCGGGTTTTCCGACGCTGCGCTTCAACCACCGGGGGGTGGGGGCCAGCCAGGGCAAGCGGGGCAGGGACTTGGAGTTGCTGGCGGACGCGGAGGCCGCCATGCGGATGCTGCTGGAGAACGCAGGGGTCAACGCGCTGGCGGTGGCGTCACTCCACGGGGGCGCCCAGGTGGCCCTGGCGCTCCAGGCGAAGCACCCCGCCGTGGGAGGCCTGTGTCTGGTGGCCCCGGCCCTGGTGGCGCCGGAAGTCCTGTCCCGAGTGACATGCCCGCTGCTGGTGGTACAGGGCGAGGAGGACTCCCGGTTGCCTCGGGCCGCCGTCTCCGCCGCTGTCGCTCGGGCAGGAGGCGACTTAGAGGTCATCGACGATGCCGGACCTACCTTCCAGCGGAACCTTCCTCAGGTCGGCCGAGCTGTCGCGGCCTGGCTGCGGCGGCTCTCCGGCGGATGACCGATGTAGCGCAAACCATCGTATTTCATCACGTTTCTCCTCCTTGCCGCCCTTGCACGCAGGGAGAGGGGACATCCAGACTGTCGGTGCAGACCCAATCGTTGCGACGTTCGTTCGTAGGGGTCTTCCAGACGCGTGTTTCGTTTCTCAAGGAGTGGCCTGATGCGGAAGGTGCGATGGACCCTGGGTGGCGCGGCGCTGGCCCTGACGCTGACGGCCGCCTGTGCGTCCGCTTCTCGTGAGCAGGACACGCCTCCCCCCGCGAATCTGCGGACGCTCGATGCCCGGGACGTGGTGGCGAGCGCCATCGTCGTGGACTTCAAGGACGGCACGACGAAGGCGGAGTTCGACGCCTGGGAGGCCGACTGGGGCGTCGACCTGGAGCTCAACTCCGTGGAGAGCGCCGACGAGGCCCTCACGGTGGCGGTGGGCGTGGACGACGTGGACGGGGTGCTCGAGCGCATCCGCCAGCATCCAGCCGTGGAGGCCGCCGAGCCACTGATGGAGGTCCGCGCCAGCTTCACGCCGAACGACCCGCACTTCGCGCAGCAGTGGAACCTGCGGATGATCGACATGCCCAAGGCCTGGGAGCGAAACCGGGGCAAGGGCGTGGTGGTGGCGGTGCTGGACACCGGCATCGCGTACGAGGACCACGGCGACTTCAAGCACGCACCGGACCTCAAGGGCGTGAAGTTCGTGAAGGGCTTCGACTTCGTCAACGACGATGAGCACGCCAACGACGACCACGGGCACGGCACGCACGTGGCGGGCACCATCGCCCAGGCCACCAACAATGGCGAAGGCGTGGCGGGCGTGGCCTTCGAGGCGACGCTGATGCCCGTCAAGGTGCTCAACCACTTCGGTGGCGGGAACACGGCGGACATCGCGGACGCCATCCGCTTCGCGGCGGACAAGGGCGCGAACGTCATCAACCTGTCCCTGGGCGGCGGGGCGTACTCGCAGGTGATGGCCAGCGCGGTGGAGTATGCGCGCAAGAAGGGCGTCACCGTGGTGGCCGCGGCTGGCAATGGCGGGCGGGCGACGGTGGAGTTCCCCGCGGCCTACCCGGGCGCGGTGGCGGTGTCGGCCGTGGGGCCGGACGGAATGCTGGCGCCGTACTCCTCCTACGGCAAGGAGCTGGATATCGCCGCGCCGGGTGGCGACAAGCGCCGGGGCGACCAGGGGGGCATCCTCCAGAACACCCTGGACCCGCGCGATGTCTCACGCTTCGTCTACGCGTCATACCAGGGCACCAGCATGGCCACGCCGCACGTCGCGGCCGTGGCGGCGATGCTCTACGCGGCCGGCGCCAAGGGGCCGGACGAGGTCGAGCAGGCCCTCTACGCGGGCGCGAAGAAGTCGGCGGACCAGGCGTGGAGCGAGCAGTACGGCCACGGCCTGCTCAACGCGGAGGCGTCGCTCGCGTCGCTGCGCGGCGGGGGCTCGGCGCAGTGGCCGCCGCTGTACTGGGCGCTGGCGCTGCTGGCGTTCGTGCTGCTGACGCTGCGCGGCCGTGCGCGGCCGGGCTACCTCAACGTGCTGGTGCGGCCCGCCTTCCTCATCCCGTTGTTGCTGTCCACGGTAGGTGCCTTCTTCCTGCGCGGCTGGTTCGGGGGCGCTGAGGGGGCCGCGGGGGACGTGGTGCAGGTGGCGTCGCTGCCCCTGCCGGACTGGGAGCGCATCATCTTCGGCCGGGGCCGGACGGTGAACCCGCTGTTCTACAGCGCGCTCATCCCGCTGCTCCTGTCGCTGCCGGCCATCAAGTGGCGTGGGCTGCGGTCGGCCATGGGGGGCCTGGCGCTCGGCTTCGCGGGCTTCCTGGCCTACACGGCCTGGGCCGGGGCGCCGGCGCTGGCGTGGCTGCCCTTCGCGTTCCTCGCCAAGCCGTGGCTGGGCTTCAACACCGTCATCTGCCTCGTCATCGCCCGCGCGATGCTCCAGAAGGAGGACGCATGAAGCTCACTGGCCGCGTCGTCTTCCGTGACATCGAAACGGGCGTCTGGGTGCTGGAGGGCGACGACGGCACCACGTACCAGCTCGCTGGCGGGGACCGGAAGCTGAAGAAGGACGGTCAGCGCATCGAAGCCGAAGGCAGCGTGGACGGGGACACGCTCACCAGCGCCATGGTGGGCCCCATCTTCCACGTCAGCACGTACCGCTTCGTCTGAAGCGGCACGTCGCGGGTCAGGGCTTCAGCCCTGGCCCGGTTTGGATGCGGTGCGCGCGAATCTGCCGCTCCCGCTCCTCGTAGTAGGCCTCCATGGGTAGCTCCCCTCGGCGCGCCGAGGCGCGGAGCGCGCTCAACGCCTTGCGCTCCGCATGCAGCGCGGGGGCCTCGGGGGACTCCAGCGTCGGAAGCGGGTGCTGCGCGTCGTAGAAGTTGAGGGCCAACCCTCGCGAGTCCACGGCCACCAGCAGGCCCAGTGACACCGTGGCCCCCACCACCCAGGGCAGCAGCAGTCGCACCAGGGAAGGCGTGGGGCCGGGCTCCTGGGCCTCCTCGTCGCTGGCGCGTGCGCCGGGACCCCAGACGCCAGGCTGCCGCCGCGCGTAGGAGAGCAGGGCGCTCATGCCCGCCCAGCCCGCCGCGGCGAGCACGAGCACCAGGCGGGGGTCTGTCGCTTCAGACGTCGCTTCGGAGGCATCCGTGCCCAGTGCCTTGGCGGACAGGAAGAGCACCGAGGACACCAGGTTGTTGGCCGCGTGGGCGCCAATGGCGGGCCACAGCGAGCCGGTGCGCAGGTAGAGCCACCCGAAGAGCAGGCCCAGTTCCGTGCGAGCCAGGAATCCCACCGGGTCCAGGTGAAAGGCGCTGAACACCACGGCGGAGATGACCAGGGGCGCGGTGGTGGGCGCGGGTGCCGGTGGGGTGAGGCCTCGCTGGAAGATGCCGCGGAAGAAGAACTCCTCGCAGAAGGGCGCGGCCACCGTCACACCCGTGAGGATGATGGCCAGCTCCAGCGGCGTCTGATCCGCGAACAGCTTCGAGCTGTCGAACATCCGCGTCAGCCACTCCGGCGCCACCGACTGGGCCAGGAACTGGATGGGGACCACCACCGCGAAGAAGTTCGCCACGCCCAGGAGGAAGCCGAAGACGGTGGCCGCTCGCGGCGCTGGCAGCAGCCCCGTGTAGAGGACAGGGCGCCAGCCCGCGTTGCGCAGCATCACCCAGCCCAGGCCCAGGAACACGACCAGCTCGGTGAACCAGATGCCGAAGGCTGGGTTCGCGAGCTGGACGGTGCCGCCCACGAGGATGAACGCGCCGAGTGCAAGCGCGGCGCTCACCACCGCGAGCCATTTGGGGCTCGTGCTGAAGCGGGTGCCAGAGGGCGGCCCCGGTGGAGGGGGCGCAACGTCGCTGGGGGTGGCGTCTTCCAACGGGCTTTCTCCTATTTCTATCCTGTTCGAACCTTGACGTCCTTCATCCTGGCTCGAACAGCGCGGCGGACGTGGAGGAGTGGCTTTCGCGTCCTGGGCGTCCTGGGGGGAGGGCTTGGGGGCGGGCACGTCGCACGCGGCGGCGTTCCAGGTGGAAGCCCGCACCGAGGCGCAGGCGTACCAGATTCGCGCGTGGCGTGGCAGCACGCCGGAGAGTCCGGTGCTGTTGCCGCGGCGGCGAATCGTCCAGTACCTGGGGCTCAACGCCTTCGAACTCGCCACCGGCGAGGACATGGGCTTCGAGTCCAACCTCCGCATCTGGGCCGATTTCGGGCTGCCGCGAGGCGAGGCGGCGCTGGTGGACGGCTGTTGCTGGAGGATCTGGGCGGCTTCAACGCGGCGGCGGGGTATCGCAAGGCGCTGATGGAGGGGAAGACGGACCTGGAGCGAGCCGCTGTCCATCCATCCCAACGACTACCTGACGCTGCATCCGGTGCAGGATCGGCCGAACTCGCCCCGCTGTGAGCGCTGCCACCGGGTGCAGTCCTTCTGCGTCGCCTGTCACGAGCGCACGGGCGTGGGCATGGATGCGACGGCTCCGGCCTGGGCGGTGTCGTGCTCACTGGTGTGGCCGCGTGCCTGGAACCAGGAGCCCCGCTCTACGCCGGCCGAGGTCCGCGCGGAGTTCACGACGCAGCCCTGATGGCCAACGGGCCCGCCGTCTCCAGGGCTTGAAGGGGACGCCAAGGTGCGCAGGGCCAGTGCACACCGGCCTACCACCTTGCCCCCCGCCCGCGGGCGCGGACGGGGCCAGTGAGGGCCTGTGGCTCAGCCGCGCTTCAGGTAGCCACGGATGTCGTCAACGAGCTGTGTGCGGGCCTGCTGCTCGCTGGCGGCGGGGCCCAGCGTCAGCTTCTTGTCTGACTCGATGAGCAGCTTCTGGTCCAGGAGGAACGCCACCGCGTTCTCCAGCGTCACCTTGGCCAGGGATTCGGAGGCGGTGATGCGGCCGGCGTGGTACTCCGCGCGGCCCGTCTCCAGGGCCATCTTCACGAAGGACTTCCGGTCCGCCGCGGCGCCGTTGGCCACGTCCTGGAGCGTCATGGCCGCCAGCAGGTAGGCCTCCAGGTAGTCGCGCAGCATGTCGGCCTGGAATTCCAGGTCCGGACGCGCGTGGGCCTCGGGGGCGACGCGAAGCGCCTCGTTCTCCTCGAGCACCAGACCCATGCGCTCCAGCCGCTCCACCGTCTCCGCGAAGATGGAGTCGAACGTGGTGCCCACCCGGTAGATGAACTCCACCTTGAAGAGGCGGGACAGGAACAGTGCGCGCTCCTTCACGGTGTCATAGGGCGCGGGGCTCCCGCTGGCCAGCATGGCGTTGGCCACGAGGCTCCGGGAGGCCACCAGGTTCATCAGCGTGTTCTTGTAGAAGGACAGTTCCGGGCGGCGTGCCTCCTCCGCCTGGTAGATGACCTCGCCACGCGCTTCCTGGGTGCGCACCATCTCGTCGGAGATGAACGTGCGCATGGCGTCCTGGATGGGACCCATCGTCTCCGGGTTGCTGGGGGCGTTGCGCATCTCCACTGACTGCGGCGAGCCCTCCTCCACGGCGATGCGGCGCAGGATGTTGATGCGGTCCGCCATCTCCCGCTGCGTCAGGCCGCGGCGCCGGTGCGAGAGCAGGGCGGTGCTGACCAGCGCGTGCGGCGTCACCGTGGACACCTTGCTGATGCCGTACATCACCCGGTTGCCCAGCGCGCGGACGAGCCCCTTCTTCTGCTCGTCCGACACCGGCTCGTCCGGGTTGATGCCGCGCGCCTGCATGAACGCGCGCAGGGAGATGGGCTCATCGAAGCCCAGGTGGATGCGGCCATATCGCGCCGCCAGCACCTTGGGCGTGCTCAACAGGGCCTTGAGGTCCTCGGGCTTCTTCTCGCCGCCGGCCAGCTCCTTCGAGTAGCTGCTGGACTCGACGACCTTCTCGTAGTCGATGGCCACCGGCACGAAGATGAGGTCATCGCGCGCGCCCTCCAGCACGGACTCCACCTGCCAGGTGAACATGCCCAGCTTGGGCAGCAGCAGCTTGCCCGTGCGCGAGCGGCCGCCTTCCGGGAAGAACTCCTGGTGGATGCCGTCGTGCACCAGCTTGCGCACGTAGGCCTTGAAGGACGCGGCGTAGACCTTGTCGCCCTTGAAGGAGCGCCGGAGGAAGAACGCGCCGCAGCGGCGGAAGAACGTGCCCAGGGGCCAGAAGGAGAGGTTGGCGCCCGCGGCCACCAGGGGCACCGCGTAGCCCCGGTTCCACAACACCCAGCTCATCACCAGGTAGTCGACGTGGCTCTTGTGGCTGGGGCACAGGACGATGGGCGCGTGGCTCGCGGCCTTGAGCGCGCGGTGGAGGCCGGCCTCGTCCACGTGCATGCCGTCGTAGATGCGGTTGAACACCCACTCCAGCACGGGGGAGGTGAACGCCAGCGCGGTGGGGCTGGGCTTGGCGGCAATGGCCTCCAGGTTGCGGCGAGCCTCACGCAGGACGCTCTCCGGCTTGCGCCCGGATTCAGCCGCGCACTCCTCCACCACCTTGCGCAGGGACCTGTCGCGCAGCGTCTCGTCGATGACGCGCGAGGCGGGCTTCACGGGCGGACCGAACACGGCCCGCGTTTCGCGCGCGAGGTGGACGTGGAGACTGCTGCGCACCTTGCGGGCCAGCAGCTCATCCGAGTCGCGAGGGTTCTCCGCGACGAAGCGCTGCAGGTCGATGGGCTCGCCCACGCGGAACTGCGCGCGCTTGTAATTGCGGAAGAAGGCCAGCATCGAGTGCAGGAAGCCCGGTGCCTCCGGGCTCCCGAACACCACGTCCACCCAGTTGGGCTTCAGACGCGCGGGGCGCTTCTCCCAGACGAACAACTCCGGCACCAGGTACACCGGCTTGCCGGACTGGCGGGCCATGGCCACCAGGGCGGGGAAGGGGTCCTCGCGCGTCTCCTTCCCGGACGGACGGAGCAGAGCGGTGCGGCGCAGGAAGACCAGTCCGCTGCCCCCCGTCTGCCGGGCGTGCTCGAAGCGCTGCGTGAAGTCACCGCTCTGTTTCGCCTGTCGCCAGGGTCTGGTGAACCACGGCCGCAGGTTCACCACGGCGCGCACGGGCGGCAGCGCCCGGCGCACCATGGCCCACGTCAGGTAGAGGAAGTTCACCCAGGCGGTGGTGCGCATGACGTGCACCACGAAGCCCTTTGCGTGCAGGTTCCGGAGCTCTGTTTCGGCTTCCGGCGGGAAGTGCACGCTCTCCAGGTAGCGCGTTCCCAGCGCCCGGCCCATGGGGCCGAATTCATCCTTCAGCGAGGACGCTCCCTGATTCGCAGTCGGTGACAGCGCGGTCTCCAAGAATGCTCCCGGCTACATGTTGTCGGGCGTGGGAATGCCCAGCAGCGTCAGTCCCGCGGCGAGCGTAACCCGAGCGGCGTCAATCAGGGCGAGTCGTGCAGAACGCAGCGCGTCATCGCCTTCGACGTTGATGCGCTTGTCCCGCTCCTGGTTGCCGAGCGTGTAGTAGCGGCTGAGCGCCGAGGCTACGTCGAGCAGCAGCCGGGCCACGAGGCTGGGCTCGTACTGCTCCGCCGCGTCGCGGACCACCTCGGGCAGGCGCATGATTTCGCGCAGCAGGGCCTGCTCCTCGGGGAGTGTCAGCAGGGCCGCGTCGTAGCTGGCCGGCGCGCCACCGCCCTTGCGCAGCACGTTGACGGCGCGCGCGTGGGCGTACTGGAGATAGGGGCCGGTGTGACCCTCGAAGCTGAGCACCTCGTCCCAGTCGAAGGTGTAGTCGCTGGCGCGCTTGTGCTTGAGGTCGCCGAAGGCGATGGCGCCCAGGGCGATCTGCTCGGAGAGGGCGTCCGCGTCGTCCGTCTGGATGCGTCCGGCCTCCACGTTCTCCCGCACCTTGACGGAGACACGCTCGCGCGCCTCGTCCAGCACGTCGTTGAGCTGGACCACCTGGCCCTTGCGCGTGCTCATGCCGTGGATGCGGCCGAACGCGACGTGGACGGTGCGGTCCGCCCAGGGCAGGTCCATTTCCTTCAGCGTGCGGAACACCTGCCGGAAGTGCAGCGCCTGGTCCTGAGCGACGACGTAGAGCGACTTGTCGAACTGGAAGCGCTCGTACCGGTCCTGCGCGGCGGCCAGGTCACGCGTGGCGTACAGCGTGCTGCCGTCGTTCTTCTTCAGCAGGATGGGCGGCTCGTTCTCCGCGTAGGGCAGGTCGACGATGAGCGCGCCCTGCGACTCCTTCACGCCGGGCTTTTTCGCAATCTGGTCGATGACCGCGTCCATCTTCCCCTGGTAGCGGCTCTCGCCCTCGATGTGCTCGAACTCGATGCCCATCCGCGCGTAGATCTTCTTGAAGCCCTTGATGCTCGTGTCGCGGAACTGGTTCCAGAGCTTGAGGGCCTCGGCGTCACCGGCCTCCATGCGGCGGAAGAAGGCGCGGGCCTTCTCGTCGAACTCGGGCTCGGCCTCGGCGCGCTTGTTGGCCTTGACGTATACCTCCACCAGGTGGCCCATGTCGTCGATGCGGGCCGGGTCGCCGTACTCCTGGAATCCCACGGCCACCAGGCCGAACTGTTTGCCCCAGTCGCCCAGGTAGTTGATGCCTTCCACCCGCCAACCCAGCGCCCGGTAGATGTTGGCGATGCAGTGGCCGAGGAACGTCGTGCGGATGTGGTGGAAGCCAATGGGCTTGGCGATGTTCGGCGACGAGTAGTCGATGGCCACCGTCTTGCCGCGGCCCGCGTCCTCGTCACCGCCGTAGCGGATGCCCGCGCCGCGCGCGGCGTCGATGACCTCCGAGGTGAAGGGCAGGGCGGTGAAGCGCGCGTTGACGTACGGACCCACGGCCTTGATTTCCAGTCCGGGGACGCTGAGCGACTGCGCCAGTCCTGCGGCGATGGCGGGCGGGGCCTTCTTCTGGGCCTTGGCGAGAGGGAAGGTGGCGAAGCTGAGGTCGCCGTGCGCCGGCTCGGCGGGCTTGACCTGGGCTTCGATGTCGGCGGCCGGCACACCCAGGGCAGTGGCAAGAGCCTGGGCGAAGGCGGCGCGGTAACGGGAGTAGACGGATGTGCTCATGGGACTGCGCGGATACTAGACAAACCGAGGTGGCCTACGGCCACCTCTTGTTCGCACCCACGACGAATCCCCAACTCAAGGCACGGCGGGGGCTCGTCGGCTGGGCCGGACCACCGCGGAGACGGTGTCCAGCAGCTTGGGCAGGTTGAGGGGCTTTTCGAAGAAGCCGTCAATGCGCTCCAGCCCCTGACCCGAGGTGAGTGACGCCACCTCGCTGGCTCCAGAGATGATGTACACGACGATGTCCGCCAGCGACTCGTTGCCACGGATGTAGCGGAGCACCGACTGCCCGTCCTCCTCGCTCAGCCGCAGGTCGAGCAGGACCATGGCTGGCCGGATGTGGGAGAGAATGGACCGTGCCTCGGAGGCGCCCGAGGTGGCCATCACCCGGTAGCCCTCCTGCTCCAGCACCTGCTGAAGCACCTCGCGGCAGTCGGCGTCGTCCTCCACCAGCAGGATTCCGCCGGACTTGGGCGCGGCCTGGGCCATCTCCGGCGCGCTGACGGCGCCGGCGAACATGGGGAGCACCATTTGGAACGTGCTGCCCTCGCCCAGGACGCTGGCGCTCTCCATGCGTCCGCCGTGGAGGGCGACAATCTTCCCCACCAGGGGCAGCCCGAGCCCCGCACCGGGCGGCCGAGGCATGCCCGGGGTGGCGCGGTAGAAGGCGTCGAAGACGTGCTCCAGGGCCTCGCTGGACATGCCCGGACCGCTGTCCTTCACGGTCAGCATCGCCAGGCCGTCCTCGGCGGAGACGCGCACCTCGACGGTGTCGTCCGCCTCACTGTGGTGGATGCCGTTCTCCACGAGGTTGTGGATGGCCTCGGCGATGCGCTCGCGGTCTCCGCGGACGAACACCTCGGGGCAGGGGGGAATCACCACGCGCACCTTGCAGTGCTCCGCGAGCGCCCCCAGCGAGCGCACCACTTCCTCCGCCACGGCCTTGAGGCCGAAGGGACGCTGATTGAGCTGCATCTTCCCGGACTGGAGCCGGGACATGAGCAGCAAGTCATTCACCATGCGCAGCATCCGGTCCGAGTTCCGGTCGCAGATCTGCACCGCGCGGCGCTGGGCATCCGTGAGGGCCCCCAGCTTCTCGCGGCCCATCATCGCCAGGTAGGACTTGATGGTGGTGAGCGGGTTCTTCAGGTCGTGCGAGACGTTGCCCAGCAACTCCTCGCGGTTCTGTTCCAGGCTCTTGAGGCCGGCGATGGCGGTCTGCAGATCCTTGTTCCGGCGGGCGCTGTCGTCACGCAGGCGCGCCACCTCGTAGGCTGCGGTGAGCTGCGCGGCCAGTGACTGCAACAGCGTGTCGGACGGCTCGCGCCGGGAGCCCAGCACCACCAGGACGCCACCGACGCCCTGCGGGCCCTCCAGGGGCACGGCAATCGTGTCCCCATCACGCAGTAGTGCCTTCTGGGAGAAGGCCCGGCCCACCACACCCTCACCGGGGACAGCGGCGGTGACGCGGTCGTCGTAGCGGCCTCGGACGTGCTCGACGTGGAGCTGCTCCCGGGACGGGAAGTAGCGCGCCACGTAGCAGACCTTCGGCTTGAGGAGCGTGTGGATGGTTTGCAGGTGGGAGCGGAGCGCTTCGGTGGGCCCCGCGTTGTCCGTCAGGTGCCGCGACATCTCCAACAGGGCGCGGTGAGCAACATCCGCATCCACCGAGGGGAGCGGCTTCGCGGGCCGCTTCGGAGTCTTCTTGGCCGCCTTCGCAACCGGACGCAGCGGTACGACTTCCGCCAGCGTCCCCTTCTTCTTTGAGCGCACGGGTGAATCCTTGCTCAAGTTCCGCGCGCATGTGAACGGCCTCTGTCCTCCGGGGCCTTCCGGAGGACAGTGTCCATGTCGGGTGGCCGACAGCCGGGGCTCAGGCTCGGCGCTGGATGCGCTGGTCGTTGCCCAGGGCGTAGGGCTCCACCAGCAGCGGCTCCACCTTCTCCTGGTAGCCCTCCACGGAGAAGCCGCCTTCCGCCAGCGCGCTGAGCACGGACGTCTGCACCCGGCGAGCCGTCTCATCGGCGGTGAGCAGCTTCAGCATGGGCTCGCGCGCCGGCTCGTACTTGAAGGCGCCCAGTGCCTTGAGCGCGGCGATCTTCACGTCGTCCGACATGTCCTCCAGGAAGGGCACCACCGCGGGGGGGATGCGGGGATCCTGGCTGCCGGCCACGTGGTGCAGCAGCACCACCTTCTTCTCCGGGTTGCGCGTGTAGTAGGCGGACAGGTGCTGGAGCGCGCTCACGCAGGCGGTGATGGTCTCCTCCTCGGAGATCAGCTCACCGAGCAGCCGCAGGGCCCACGAGGCGGCCTGCTCGCTGGTGCGCAGGAACTCCAGGATGGGCGGCACGGCGACGTCCTTGCCGAAGCTCTTCACCAGCTCGAACGTGTGCTCCTTCTCATCCGCGTCCGTGGTGAGCGGGTCCACGGTGATGGTGAAGCGGCTGAGCAGCACGGACACGGCCTCGGGGACCTTCATCTCCCCCAGCTGTTGAATCGCCTTCTGCCGGGTCGCGGGGTCTCCGTACTTCTGGGTGACCTTGGGCTTGAGCTTGAGGGCTTTCTCGGGGCCCGAGCCGCCTGTGAAGATGTCTAAGAGGCCCATGTGCGCGTGTGCTCCGTATGGTTCGGCGGCGTGAGAAGGTGGGGCGCCGTCCGTCTATGACGGTGCGGCGCCCAGGACAAGAGGCAAGAGGCTAGAGCGTCAGCTCGCGGCGGACGTCGCCCTGATAGGCCCGGGCGAGCGCCTCGGCGGCGGCCCGGGCTTCGGCGGTGGTCTCCTCGGGAACCTTCACTTGGAGGTGGAGGTACAGGTCGCCCTGTGGTCCGCCCTTGAGCGAGGGAACGCCGCGCCCCTTCAGCCGCATGCGGCGGCCGGATTGGGAATGGGGGAGCACCTTCACGGTGACTTCCCCCTGGAACGTGGGGACGCGCACGTCGGCGCCCAGCAGGGCCTCGGAGACCGTCACGGGCAGGTCGAGGTGCAGGTCGTCGCCTTCTCGACGCACCAGGGGATGCTCGGCCACCTCGGTCTCGATGTAGAGGTCCCCTGGGGGGCCGCCCCGTGTCCCCGCCGCGCCCTGGCCGGAGAGCCGCACCTTCGAGCCGGTGTGCACGCCAGCGGGAATCTTCACCGTCAGCCGGGCCTGCTCCTCCTTCACGCCCGAGCCCGCGCACTGGGGGCAGGGCGGCGCGGCCTTGCCCGTGCCGTGGCAATTGGCGCACGCACCCGCGCTGCCGAACAGGCTTCCTGCGCGGCGGGAGCGGCCCGTGCCGTTGCAGACGGTGCAGGTGGACACCGGACCGGACGTGCCCCGGCCGTTGCACGTGGAGCACCGGCCCGGACGGTTGAAGGCCAGGGGGCGCTCGGTACCGGAGACGGCTTGGGCAAGCGTGAGTTGGACGCGGACCGTCAGGTCCTCTCCACGCTCGGGCCCGGCGTTGCGAGCGCGACGCCCGAACATCTCGCCAATGTCGAAGCCTCCCGGGGCGCCGCCCGCCGCGCCACCGCCACGGCCTCCGAACAGGTCGCCGAAAAGGTCACCCAGGTCGAAGCCCTCGGCGCCATAGGGAATGCCCCCGGCACCGGCGCTCCCGGCCGAGGCTTTGTAGGCCCGATAGGCCTCCGCCTTCTTTTCGTCGAAGCCTATCTTCTCGGCGTCCGGGCCGAACTCGTCGTAGAGCTTGCGCTTCCGGGTGTCTGACAGCACCTCGAACGCCGCGCTCACCTGCTTGAACTTCTCCTCGGCGGCCTTGTTGCCCGGGTTGACGTCCGGGTGGTACTTGCGTGCCAGCTTGCGGTACGCCTTCTTGACGTCCTCCGCTGAAGCCGACCGATCGACGCCGAGGGTCTGGTAGTAGTCGTCCGCCATTTGTTCCCGCCGTGGTGTACCCGATTCAACGTAACCAGCCGGTAGGCACGCGCCAGCAAGGACTGTCCAGACCGTGCGAGATGTATAAAGTCGCCGGAGGATGAGGGAGCCCATGTCACCGCCTCGCTGGCTCGGCGCGGATACCCTGTGGCTTGCGGGCTGGCTCTCGCTGGCGCCAGCCGTGGGGACTGCGGCCGCCCCGCCGTCCGCCGTGGAGGGCCAGGTCGCGGACCGGGTGGTGGCCATCATCGAGGGCCAGGTCCTCACCCTGAGCGAGCTGCGCTTCGAGGCCCGGGTCGCGCTCCTCCAGCGAGGCGGCGTGCAGGCCCTGGAGCTCCCGCTCGACGAGGACACGCTCCGGGGCGCCCTGGAGCTCATCATCAACCAGCGGGTCCAGGTCCTGAACGCGGACCGGCTGCAGGCTTTCCCAGCCGAGCCCGCGGAGGTCCAGGCGCGCGTGGAGGCGTTCCAGGCGGGGCTGGGAGGGGAGGCGGCGTTGAAGCGGTTCCTCTCCCGCCATGACGTGGACGTGCAGGGGCTGGAGCGGGTGCTGGCGCGGGGGCTTCGGGCCGAGCGCATCCTGGACAGCCGCATCCGTTTGCGGGCGCAGGTGGGTGAGACCGAGGTCCGCCGCCACTTCGAGCAGAACGCGGACGACTATCCGGAAGGCTACGAGGTGGCGCGCGCCGCCATCCGGGAGAAGCTGGTTCGGGAGCGGTATGGGGCGCTGGCAGCGGAGGAGCTGGCGCAGGTGCGGGCCTCGGCGCAGGTGCGCCGCGTGGCGCCCTTTGCCCGGGAGGCAAGTCGATGAGGCGGATGCGCGAGGAGCCGGCGCCCGGGGCCCGGCACGGCTACACCATCCGGCAGATGATGCCGGAGGACCTGTCCGCGGTCATGCTGCTGGAGCAGGCCGCGTTCAAGAACCCCTGGTCCCAGGACCTGCTCAGGCGCGAGCTTCAACACGAATGGTCCACCATCCTCCTCGTGGAGGAGGAGCGGGAGGGGGACGCGCCGGAGCTGCTGGGCCTGGCCATCTTCTGGATCGTCCATGACGAGGTGCACGTGCTGAACGTGGCCACCGCGCCCAAGCACCGGCGCCGGGGCGTGGCGCGCGCTGTCATGGACGAGGTCCTGGCGCGGGGGAGGGCGAAGCGCTGCTCCCTGGCCACCCTGGAGGTGCGCAAGAGCAATGAGGCCGCGCTCCAGCTCTACCGGGCCTTCGGCTTCCGCCCCGTCGGCATCCGGCCGAACTACTACGTCGACGAGGGCGAGGACGCCGTCGTGATGGTCCTCGACTTCTAACCGCACGCGGAGTAGAGGACCGCCCCGTTGTAGACCAGCCGTGCGCGGAAGCGCCGAGGCGGGGAATGGGACCTGGGACCCTTGCCGGTTGTAGGCAAGGAACACGCCGTGCTTGACACGGGTAGGCCCCTTCCTATACTCGCGCGCCTTTCCGTTGTCTTGTAGGTAGATATGCGCCGCCTGGTGTCTCTGGCGGCGACGAACCCGAAGAAGAGGTATCAGTGCCGACCATTAGCCAGCTGGTCCGCAAGGGCCGCGAGAAGCTCGTCGTCAAGGGCAAGAGCCCCGCGCTCAAGGAGTCCCCTCAGAAGCGTGGCGTCTGCACGCGCGTGTACACCACGACCCCGAAGAAGCCGAACTCGGCCCTCCGCAAGGTGGCCCGTGTTCGTCTGACGAACGGGATCGAGGTCACGTCCTACATCCCCGGCGTGGGTCACAACCTCCAGGAGCACTCGGTGGTGATGATTCGCGGTGGCCGTGTGAAGGACCTCCCGGGCGTCCGCTACCACATCGTCCGTGGAACGCTGGACTCCGTGGGTGTCGCGGGCCGCAAGCAGAGCCGCTCCAAGTACGGCGCGAAGCGTCCGAGCTGATCGCTCGTCACGCGGATCACCTTCTGTAGCGCAGAGTCTGGACGCATTGCCCCGCACCCTGGGGAGCGTCCTTGTGAAGTTCCTCCTGCAGTACTTGAAGCCCCGTGGATTTCTCCCAATGGGAGTGGGGCGTAAGGGAAGAGAGAAGAGATGCCTCGCCGTCGCGTAGTCGCCAAGCGCAAGATTCTTCCGGATCCGAAGTTCCAGGACCGGCTCGTCACCAAGTTCGTCAACGACCTGATGCGGAAGGGCAAGAAGTCCATCGCGGAAGGCGTTTGCTACGGCGCCTTCGCCCTCATCGAGGAGCGCGCGAAGGAAGACCCCCTCAAGACCTTCAAGAAGGCCCTCGACAACGTCAAGCCGGTGCTCGAGGTCAAGAGCCGCCGCGTCGGTGGCGCCACCTACCAGGTGCCCGTCGAGGTCCGTCAGGACCGCCGCGTGGCGCTCGGCATGCGTTGGATCATCACCTACTCCAAGGCGCGTGGTGAGAAGACCATGCAGGAGAAGCTGGCTGGTGAGATCATGGACGCCGCCAACAACCGCGGCAACGCGGTGAAGAAGCGTGAAGACACGCACAAGATGGCGGAGGCCAACAAGGCCTTCGCTCACTACCGCTGGTAGGCCCTAGAGGCTTCGCGGTTGCCGCCCGGATGCAGAGGATGCATCCGGGCGGTTTTGTTAGATGAGCAGGTTCTCTGAAATCGTCCGGCCGGCAGGTGTCGAGGCCTTGGGCCCGCCCTTGCTTCCTGGAGAGGTATTGAGTCATGGCCCGTGAGTACCCCCTCGAGCGCTACCGCAACATCGGCATCATGGCGCACATCGATGCCGGCAAGACGACGACCACGGAGCGCATTCTCTTCTACACCGGCGCCATCCATCGGATGGGCGAGGTGCACGAAGGCAACACCACCACCGACTGGATGGTCCAGGAGCGTGAGCGCGGCATCACGATCACGTCCGCCGCCATCTCCGCCTTCTGGGCCCGGCGCGACCAGCGCTACCGCGTCAACATCATCGACACGCCGGGACACGTGGACTTCACCATCGAGGTGGAGCGCAGCCTGCGCGTGCTGGACGGCGCCATCGCGGTGTTCGACGCGGTGAACGGTGTGGAGCCGCAGTCGGAGACGGTGTGGCGCCAGGCGGACAAGTACAAGGTCCCCCGCATCTGCTTCATCAACAAGATGGACCGGGTGGGCGCCGACTTCGAGATGTCCGTGGGGACCATCCGCGAGAAGCTGGGCGCGCGTGCGGTTCGCATGCAGCTGCCGCTGGGCGCGGAGGACAAGCACCGCGGCGTCATCGACCTGGTGAAGATGAAGGCCCTGGTGTTCCAGGACTCGGAGCAGGGCAGTCGCTACGACGAGACGGACATCCCCGAGGAGTTCAAGGAGGAGGCGGACGCCGCCCGGGCCGAGTTGCTCGAGGCCGCGGCCGAGCAGGACGACGCGCTGACCGAGAAGTTCCTCGAGGGCGTGGAGTTGACCGAGGACGAAGTGCGTGGCGCCATCCGCAAGGGCTGCGTGAGCCTGAAGCTGTTCCCGGTGTTCTGCGGCTCGGCCTTCCGCCACAAGGGCGTGCAGCCGCTGCTGGACGCGGTGGTGGACTACCTGCCCAGCCCGCTGGAGGTGCCGCCCATCCACGGCAAGACGCCCAACGGCGAGGACGCCGTGCGCGAAACGCGGGACGACGCGCCCTTCAGCGCGCTGGCGTTCAAGATCATGAACGACCCCTCGTTCCAGTCCCAGACGCTGACCTTCCTCCGCGTGTACTCCGGCAAGCTGGAGGCGGGTTCAGCGGTATGGAACTCGGTGAAGGGCAAGCGCGAGCGGGTCAGCCGGCTCGTGCAGATGCGCGCGGACAAGAAGGACGAAATCACCGAGTGCTACGCCGGTGATATCTGCGCCGTGGTGGGCCTGAAGCTGGCCGGCACGGGCGACACGCTCTGCGACGACAAGCAGCCCATCATCCTGGAGCGGATGGAGTTCCCCGAGCCCGTCATCGACATCGCCATCGAGCCGAAGTCGACGGCGGACCAGGACAAGATCCTCCAGTCGCTGCAGCGCCTGGCCATGGAGGACCCGTCCTTCCGCGTGAGGACGAACGAGGAGACGGGTCAGACGCTCATCGCCGGCATGGGCGAGCTCCACCTGGAAATCATCGTCGACCGCCTCCTGCGTGAGTTCAAGGTCGACGCGAACATCGGCAAGCCCCAGGTGGCCTACCGTGAGACGGTCACCTCCCGGGTGGAGATGGAAGGGAAGTACATCCGCCAGACGGGCGGCCGAGGCCAGTACGGCCACATCTGGCTGCGCGTGGCCCCCAACGAGCCGGGGCAGGGGTTCTCCTTCGAGAACAAGGTCACCGGCGGCGTGGTGTCCAAGGAGTTCGTCGACGCGGTGAAGGCCGGGTGCGCGGAGGCCATGCAGAACGGCCCGGTGGCCGGCTACCCCATGGTGGACGTGAAGGTGGAGGCCTTCGACGGCTCCATGCACGACGTGGACTCCAGCGAGATGGCGTTCAAGATCGCCGGCTCGCTGGCCTTCAAGGATGCCGTGCGCACGGCCACGCCCGTGCTCCTCGAGCCCATCATGAACTGCGAAATCGTCACGCCCGATGACTTCATGGGCGACGTCATTGGCGACCTGAACGGACGGCGCGGGAAGGTGCTGGGGATGATCCCCCGGCCTGGCCGTGTGCAGGCCATCCAGGCGCAGGTGCCCCTGGCGGCCATGTTCGGCTACTCGACCGACCTGCGCAGCCGCAGCCAGGGAAGGGCGACGTACACCATGCAGTTCAGCCACTACGCGCCCGCGCCCAAGACGGCGCTCAACCGCTGAGTGGCTTCGGCCCGGCCGCGGACCGGACGGGCGATTTCAGTTGACGTTGTGGCAGGTTTGGAGCAGGACGCAGCACCTTCGCAGTTGTTTTCCGCGAGTCGAGACGTGCCGGGCTTCGGACCGGCAACCCCGTGAGGAGAGGCCATGGCCAAGGAAAAGTTCGAGCGTAACAAGCCCCACGTGAACATCGGCACGATCGGACACGTGGACCACGGCAAGACGTCGCTGACGGCCGCCATCACCAAGGTGCTGGCGAAGACGGGCGGCGCCACGTTTCTGGCGTACGACTTGATTGACAAGGCGCCGGAGGAGCGTGAGCGCGGAATCACGATTTCCACCTCGCACGTCGAGTACCAGACGGCGAGCCGGCACTACGCCCACGTCGACTGCCCGGGCCACGCCGACTATGTGAAGAACATGATTACGGGCGCGGCGCAGATGGACGGCGCCATCCTGGTGGTGTCGGCCGCGGACGGCCCGATGCCGCAGACGCGTGAGCACATCCTGCTGGCGCGCCAGGTCGGCGTTCCGTACATCGTGGTCTTCCTGAACAAGGTGGACATGCTGGACGACCCCGAGCTGCGCGAGCTCGTGGAGATGGAAGTCCGCGACCTGCTGAAGAAGTACGAGTTTCCTGGCGACGACATCCCCATCGTCCCGGGCTCGGCGCTCAAGGCACTGGAGGGTGACACCAGCGACATCGGCGAGCCGTCCATCCTGAAGCTGATGGAGGCGGTGGACAGCTATATCCCGACGCCGCAGCGCGCGACGGACAAGCCCTTCCTGATGCCGGTGGAGGACGTGTTCTCCATCTCTGGCCGCGGCACGGTGGCCACGGGCCGCGTCGAGCGCGGTATCATCAAGGTCGGCGAGGAAGTGGAAGTCGTCGGTCTGCGGCCGACGCAGAAGACGGTTGTCACGGGCGTGGAGATGTTCCGCAAGCTGCTGGACATGGGCATGGCGGGCGACAACATCGGCGCGCTGGTGCGCGGCCTGAAGCGCGAGGACATGGAGCGCGGCCAGGTGCTGGCCAAGCCGGGCAGCATCACCCCGCACACCAAGTTCAAGGCGCAGATCTACGTGCTGTCGAAGGAAGAGGGCGGCCGTCACACCCCGTTCTTCAAGGGGTACCGGCCGCAGTTCTACTTCCGCACCACGGACGTGACGGGCACGGTGAAGCTGCCGGAGAACGTCGAAATGGTAATGCCGGGCGACAACATCGCCATTGAGGTGGACCTCATCACCCCCGTGGCCATGGAGAAGGAGCTGCGCTTCGCTGTTCGCGAGGGCGGCCGCACGGTGGGCGCCGGCGTTGTGGCGGAAGTCATCGAGTAGCGCAGGCCCCCAGTGGCTCCTTGAGTTCCCATTCCTGGGAATTATCAAGGAGCCGTTGGGAATCCAGTTGCACACCCTGGGGCGGGATGGTAGACACCGCGCCCCTTCGTTCTGAAGAAACGGCTCTGTGAAATCCAGGGGACGTCGGTCGTAACGCCCTCCCGCGGCAGAGGCAGAGTCCGTTCAAAGAGGTTCTTGCGAATGGCGACACAGAAGATCCGCATCCGGCTGAAGGCGTACGACTCGAAGCTCCTGGACCAGAGCGCGGGTGAGATCGTCGAGACGGCCAAGCGCACGGGCGCGAAGGTGGCCGGTCCGATCCCCCTTCCCACGCGCATCAACAAGTTCACGGTGCTGCGGTCTCCGCACGTGGACAAGAAGAGCCGTGAGCAGTTCGAGATCCGCACGCACAAGCGCCTGCTCGATATCCTCGAGCCCACGCAGCAGACGCTGGATGCGCTGATGAAGCTGGATCTGTCGGCTGGCGTTGACGTCGAGATCAAGTCCTAGGAAGCGGGTGGGCGTTCGAGTGGTTACACTCCGACCCCCGCGAGGAAAGTGCCATGGCGAAGTTTGACGTTGTCGACCTGGATTTGAAGAAGGTGTCGGAGATTGAGCTCTCCGACGATGTCTTCGGCACCGAGCCGAACGCCCACCTGTTTTACGAGGTGGCGAAGATGCAGCAGATCAACCGGCGCCGCGGCACGGTCGGGGTGAAGAACACCTCGCTGGTCAGCGGCGGCGGCAAGAAGCCCTGGAAGCAGAAGGGCACCGGCCGCGCTCGTCAGGGCTCCATCCGCGCTTCCCACTGGGTGGGCGGCGGTAAGGCGATGGCTCCCAAGGCGCGCGACTACTTCTACCGCCCGCCCCGCAAGGTGCGCCGCGGCGCCCTGAAGTCCGCGCTGTCCCTGCGGGCCCAGGAGAAGACGCTCATCATCCTGGACGGTTTCTCCCTGGATGCTCCGAAGAGCAAGCAGGCCTTCGAGGTCCTCACCAAGCGTCTGAAGCTCCAGAACGCCCTGGTGATTGACGACAAGGGCAACACCAACCTGCACCGCAGCGTGCGCAACCTGGCGAAGTTCGACGTGCTGCCGCCCGAGGGCCTGAACCTCGAGGCCGTTCTCCGGCACTCGCACCTCGTGCTCACGTCCGCGGCCGCGAAGACCCTCGAGGGGGCGCTGTCATGAATCTGAACGACGTCATCAAGGGCCCGCTCATCACCGAGAAGCTGGACAAGGCCCGCGAGAAGTTTCGCCAGTACTCGTTCATCGTCGACCGCAAGGCGACGAAGCACGACGTGGCCCGCGCGGTGGAGACGCTCTTCAAGGTCACCGTCGAGGGCGTGAACACCAACATCGTCCGCGGCAAGATCAAGCGGGTGGGTCGTAGCATCGGCAAGCGGCCCAACTTCAAGAAGGCGGTTGTGACGCTGAAGCAGGGCGACTCGATCGAACTCTTCGAGGGAGGGGCGGCCTGACGCCACGGCGTCGAGCCAGCCTGAGGAACACACCATGGGCATCAAGAAGTACAAGCCGACTAGCTCCGCCCGCCGTCTGATGACGGTGTCCGACTTCGCGGACATCACCAAGGACTCGCCCGAGAAGAGCCTCACCGAGCCGCTCAAGCGCTCCGGTGGTCGCAACGTCCACGGGCACATCACCCGCCGGCACCAGGGTGGCGGCCACAAGCGCCGCTACCGTGTCATCGACTTCAAGCGCCGGGACAAGGATGGCGTCCCCGCGAAGGTCGTGGCCGTCGAGTACGACCCCAACCGCACCGCCAACATCGCGCTGCTGCACTACGCGGACGGCGACAAGCGCTACATCCTCGCTCCGGTCGGTCTGAGCGTGGGTGACACGGTGTTCGCCGGCGAAGGCGCGGACATCCGGCCGGGCAACAGCCTGCCGCTGCAGAACATCCCGGTGGGTACGGTCATCCACAACGTGGAGCTGAAGCCGGGCCGTGGCGCCCAGGTCATCCGCTCCGCCGGCACGTCCGGACAGCTGATGGCGAAGGAGGACCGCTACGCACAGGTGCGTATGCCCTCCGGCACCGTCCGCAAGGTCCTCATCGAGTGCCGCGCCACCGTGGGCCAGGTGGGCAACATCGAGCACGAAATCATCCGTATCGGCAAGGCGGGTAAGAGCCGCTGGTTGGGCATCCGTCCCACCGTCCGCGGTCTGGCGATGAACCCGGTCGACCACCCGCACGGCGGTGGTGAAGGCAAGTCCGGTCAGGGTAACCCGCACCCTGTGTCCCCCTGGGGGAAGAAGACCAAGGGTCTCACCACGCGCACCAACAAGCGCACTGACAAGTTCATCGTGTCCGGCCGCCGCCAGGGCGCGCGCAGCCAGTAAGAGGATTCCATGGCTCGTTCGATCAAGAAGGGTCCGTTCGTCGATGACTTCCTCGTGAAGAAGATCGAGGACATGATCAAGACGAACAAGAAGGCCGTCGTAAAGACGTGGTCCCGCCGCTCCACGATTCTTCCGGAGTTCGTGGGTCACACCTTCGCGGTGCACAACGGGAAGAAGTTCATCCCGGTGTTCGTCACGGAGAACATGGTTGGCCACAAGCTCGGCGAGTTCGCCCCGACGCGTACGTTCGGCGGTCACTCGGCGGAGAAGAAGGTCGCCAAGGCCCCGGGCAAGTAGCCTGGCGCATTGCCTGAGAGCCTGAGGAGAAGACCATGGAGTCGACTGCACATCTGCGTTTCCTGCGCATGAGCCCCCGCAAGATTTCTACCGTTGCGGAGCTCATCCGGGGCAAGCCTGTTGAGGCGGCCCTCAACATCCTGAAGTTCACCAAGCGCGCCGCGGCCAAGCCGGTGGAGAAGCTCATCAAGAGCGCCGTGGCCAACGCGACTGACAAGTCCAAGGGCCAGGTCGACGTGGACACGCTCTACGTGAAGACCATCTCCGTGGACCAGGGTCCCACCCAGCGCCGGTTCATGCCGCGCGCCATGGGCCGGGCCACCCCCATCAAGAAGAAGACGGCCCACGTCCACGTGGTGCTCGCCGAGGCGAAGAAGTAGGACCCGTCGGGCCCTGCCCGGACGCTTCAAGGAGAATCACGTTGGGACAGAAAGTTCATCCGATCGGGTTCCGGCTTGGTGTCATCAAGACCTGGGACTCCAAGTGGTTCGAGCACAAGAACTACGCGCAGTGGCTCCACGAGGACATCCGCATCCGCGAGTTCGTGAAGAAGTCGCTGAACCACGCGGGCGTGTCGAAGGTGGAGATCGAGCGCGCGGCCAACAAGGTCAAGGTCAACGTCCACACTGCGCGGCCGGGCATCGTCATCGGCAAGCGTGGCGCGGGCATCGAGACGGTGAAGAAGGACCTCCAGCAGTTCACGAAGAACGAGGTCTTCCTCAACATCGTCGAGGTCCGCAAGGCCGAGACCGACGCGCAGCTGGTGGCGGAGAACATCGCCACGCAGCTCGAGCGCCGCATCGCGTTCCGCCGCGCCATGAAGAAGGCCCTGCAGACGGCGATGAAGTTCGGCGCCAAGGGCATTCGCGTGGCCTGCTCGGGCCGCCTCGGTGGCGCGGAGATGGCGCGCTACGAGTGGTACCGCGAGGGTCGCGTGCCCCTGCACACCCTGCGCGCGGACATTGACTACGGTTTCGCCGAGGCGAAGACGACCTACGGCAAGATCGGCTGCAAGGTCTGGGTCTGCAAGGGCGAGGTCCTCCCGGGCAAGGGTGGCCAGGCCCCCATGCCCTCCAACCGGTAATCAGCCCACCCGCGCCGGGCGCTCCCAAAAGGGGCGCCCGGGGCAGGGCGGCGAAGGACAGCGACGATGCTTCAGCCTGCTCGTACGAAGTACCGCAAGATGCACAAGGGCCGCATGCCTGGCAGTGCCCACCGGGGTAGCGACATGACCTACGGTGAGTACGGCCTGATGAGCCTCCAGCCGGGGTGGATCACCTCTCGGCAGATCGAGGCGGCTCGTATCGCGATGACGCGTCACGTGAAGCGTGGCGGCAAGATCTGGATCCGTATCTTCCCGGACAAGCCCATCACCAAGAAGCCCGCTGAGACCCGTATGGGTACCGGTAAGGGTGGCGTGGAGTACTACGTCGCGGTGGTGAAGCCCGGCCGCATCCTCTACGAGATGGAGGGTATGACGCCGGAAGTGGCCACCGGAGCGCTGAAGCTGGCGCAGGCGAAGCTGCCGGTGCTCACGAAGATCGTGAAGCGGGCGGACCTGAGCCTCTAAGGCACCGAGCGGCGGGAGCTGGTCCCCAGGACGGCTTCCGCTCGCATGGAGAGTGAAATGGCGACTGCGAAGGAATTGAAGGAACTGTCGGCGGACGACCTGAAGCAGCGCGCGGCCGAGCTGCGTGAGACGCTGTTCCAGGACCAGCTGAAGCGTCGGACCGGTTCGCTGGACAACCCGGCCGAGCGCACCCAGCACCGGCGGGACCTGGCGCGGGTTCTGACCGTGCTGACCCAGAAGATGAAGGCTTAAGGGCTGAACACCCACGACTCCAACCGCGCTCAGCTGATAGAGGAGCGCGTGCGGCCATCCGGGCGCCAATGCCCGGGTGCATGAGAGACAGTGAGAGAGAAGATGGCTGAAGCGACCGAGACGCAGTCTCCCGAGACTTCCACCCGTGGCCGTCCCAAGACGCGCGTGGGGATTGTCACCTCCAACAAGATGCAGAAGACGGTGGTCGTCACCGTCCAGCGCCGGGCTCCCCACCCGAAGTACGGGAAGATCATGAGCCTGCGCGAGAAGTACAAGGCGCACGTGGAGGATCACGACTACCCCAAGAAGATCACCATCAACGAGGGTGATCGGGTCCGGATCGCCGAGACCAAGCCCGCTTCGAAGGACAAGCGTTGGCGCGTGGTCGAGGTGCTGGAGAAGAGCAAGAACGTCTAGCACGCATGTCCCTTCCGCGCGGCCGTGAGGTGGCGCGGGATGGTCACCGGCGACAGGAGATTCCCAGATGATTCAGATGACGAGCGTGCTCGACGTGGCGGACAACTCGGGCGCGAAGAAGGTGTTCTGCATCAAGGTGCTCGGCGGCTCGAAGCGCAAGTATGCGTCCATCGGCGACGTGATTGTCGTCTCGGTGCGCGAGGCGCTTCCCAACTCGAAGGTGAAGAAGGGTGACGTGGCCAAGGCCGTCATCGTTCGCACCAAGCGCGAGGTGGGTCGCCCGGACGGCAGCTACATCAAGTTCGACGGCAACTCCGCGGTCCTCATCAACAAGGACATGGAGCCCATTGGTACGCGTATCTTCGGGCCGGTGGCCCGTGAGCTCCGCGCCCGCAAGTTCATGAAGATCATCTCGCTGGCGCCCGAAGTCCTCTGAGAGGACAGCAGGCCGGACGGCGAGCAGCCAGAGAGAGGAAGCCATGCAGAAGCTGAAGGTAGGAGACACGGTCCAGGTCATGGCCGGGGCCGAGGCCTCCGAGAAGAACCCGGCGACCAAGCGCGGCAAGGTACTGAAGATCGATCGCGAGGCTGAGCGCGTGACGGTCGAGGGCCTGCGCCTGGTCAAGCGTCACATGAAGAAGACGCCCCAGAGCCCGGAAGGCGGCATCGTCGAGAAGCCGGGCACGATCGCGCTGGCGAACGTGCAGGTGGTTTGCGTCAAGTGCGACAAGCCGACTCGGGTGGGCATCCGTACTGAAGGTGAAGAGGGCAAGAAGAAGCGGTTCTGCAAGAACTGCGACGCCCTGATTGACTAGGTGTCCGCGTTGGTGCATGTATGCGCGCCCTTTGCCCACCCCAGTGGTGGCGAAGGGCGGGCGTGCAGGCATGGAGGGCCCGTGGAGCAACAGGGGCCCTCGCGGTGTTTCCAGGTTCCATACGAAGGACTGATCGGGCGTGCTGGGTCCACGACGGCGCCCCGAAGCAGAGGACAGGACGATGGCTGACGAGAAGAAGGCCGAGCAGAAGGAAAAGAAGGCGAAGCGGGGCAAGAAGGAAGAGGCCAAGAAGGTTGGCTTCGCCGCCAATATCGAGGAAGGCCTGGAGTCCAAGCCTGCCCGTCTGAAGGTGCGTTTCTTCAAGGAAGGTGTTCCGTCCCTCCTGAAGGAGCTGAGCCTGAAGAACCCGATGCAGGTTCCCCGGCTGGAGAAGATCGTCGTCAACATGGGTCTGGGCGAGGCGCTCGCCAACAACAAGATCCTGGAGTCGGCGGTGGACCAGCTCGCGGCGATCACCGGCCAGAAGCCGATTGTCACGCGCGCCCGCAAGTCCATCGCGAACTTCAAGCTGCGCCAGGGGCAGGCCATTGGTGCCGCCGTCACGCTGCGCGGCGACCGTATGTACGAGTTCATGGACCGCCTCATCACCGTGGCGCTGCCGCGCGTGCGTGACTTCAAGGGCGTGTCCCCCAAGGCGTTCGACGGGAAGGGCAACTACACGCTCGGCGTGCGCGAGCAGATCATCTTCCCTGAGATCAACTACGACCAGATCGAGAAGGTGAAGGGGCTCAACATCAGCTTCGTCACCACTGCGGCCAACGACGAGCAGGGGCTGGCGCTGATGCGTCACTTCGGCATGCCGTTCCGTCAGTAAGCCCTCGAGCCAAGGACCCGACGAAACATGGCCAAGCTCTCCAAGATCGCCCAGGCAAAGCGCAAGCCGAAGTTCTCGGTGCGCCAGTACAACCGCTGCCCGCTGTGTGGCCGGCCGCGCGCGTTCCTGCGCAAGTTCAAGATGTGCCGTATCTGCCTCCGTAATCGCGCCCTCCGCGGCGAGATCACCGGCGTTACCAAGTCGTCCTGGTAGCCGGAAGGGCAGGGTGCCTGGCGGGCCTCAGCGGCCGGCCAGGCACATCGAAGTAGGAAGTTCGTAGTGGCGGTCAGCGCGAACCCCCGGGATGGGCCCGGCAGGCGCGGTGGCTGCGAACGCGAGGCGCTCGGTACGAGGCCTCGCTTTGGAAGGTACTCCATGCCGGTCAATGATCCCGTCGGCGACATGCTGACCCGCCTGCGCAACGCTTCGCGCGCGCGTCACGACAAGGTCGTCATCCCCCACTCGAAGCTCAAGCTCGAGATCATCAAGGTCCTCAAGGATGAGGGCTACATCGGTGAGTTCGTGGTCCACGAGCAGACCGTGCAGAACAAGCGCACGGTGTTCCCGGAGATCTCCGTGCAGCTGAAGTACGGTCCGGACCGTGCGCCTGCCATCACCGGTATCCGCCGCGTGTCGAAGCCGGGTCTGCGCCGCTACGCCGCCGTGCGTGAGATTCCGCAGGTGCTGGGTGGCCTGGGTATCTCCATCCTGTCCACCTCGCGCGGCATCATGGTGGATTCCGAGGCCCGCAAGCAGAAGGTCGGCGGCGAGCTGCTCTGCACCGTCTACTAGCCAGCCGCCCGGGTGCGGCGCCCCGTGAGGGAGCGCGCCCCAGGCACACAGGACCGAGGCAACCATGAGTCGGATTGGAAAACTGGCGATCAAGCTCGGCGACAAGACGAAGGCCGTCATCGCCGGCGAGCAGGTGAACTTCGAGGGCCCCAAGGGCAAGCTGTCGGTGAAGCTGCCTGGCAAGGTCAAGGTCGAGATCAAGGACGGCCAGATGACCGTGCAGCGCGAGGATGACTCGCGTGAGGCGCGCAGCCTGCACGGCCTGACCCGGACCATCCTCGCGAACGCGGCGAAGGGTGTGACCACGGGCTTCGAGAAGAAGCTGGACATCCGCGGCGTTGGTTTCCGCGCCGAGGTGAAGGGCAAGGCCATTCACTTCGCGCTGGGTTACTCGCACCCGGTGGTCTTCAACCTGCCCGAGGGCGTGACCGCCGAAGTCGACAAGGCGCCGCGCAACGAGGACAGCTTGCCTACCGTGGGCCTGACGCTCCGTTCTTCGGACAAGGAAGCGCTGGGCGCGACGGCGGTGAACATCCGCTCGCTGCGTCCGCCCGAGCCCTACAAGGGCAAGGGCATCAAGTACTCCGAGGAGCGCATCCGCCGCAAGGAGGGCAAGACCGGTACGACCTAGTCGTCCTGTCTTTCCTAAGTGTTCCAAACTCCACCGGGTCCTCAGGACCTGGTGGCATCATCCGGCGGCGGAAGGCCGCATCGCCTCCGGACGGAAAAGGAAGCAGCCATGCCTACGAAGATCGAAGCCCGTCTCAAGAGGAAGAACCGCATCCGCAAGAAGCTGTCGGGTACGACAGAGCGGCCGCGGCTCACCGTCTACAAGAGCCTCAAGCACATCTATGCGCAGGTGGTGGATGACACCACGGGCAAGACGCTTGCGTTTGCTTCGTCGCTGTCCAAGGACCTGAAGGGTCAGGACGAGGGCGACAAGAAGGCGGATGCGAAGCGTGTTGGTTCCCTGATTGCGCAGAAGTGCAAGGCCGCCAACGTCGAAGCGGTGGTGTTCGACCGCAACGGCTTCCCTTATCACGGGCGCATCGCCGCCGTGGCCGACGCCGCGCGCGAGGCCGGGCTGAAGTTCTAAGAATTCGAAAGGAATCCCCCAAGTGGCAACTCCGATCAATCCGAACGATCTGGACCTCACCGACCGCGTGGTGAATATCAACCGCGTGGCCAAGGTCGTGAAGGGCGGCCGCCGTTTCTCGTTCGCCGCCCTGGTGGTGGTGGGGGACGGCGCCGGACACGTGGGCGTCGGCCTGGGTAAGGCCAACGAAGTCCCCGAGGCCATCCGCAAGGGTGGCGAGAACGCGAAGAAGAACCTGTTCCGCGTTCCGCTCGTGGGTCACACCATTCCGCATGAGGTGCTCGGGCACTTCGGCGCTGGCTGGGTGCTGTTGAAGCCGGCCAGCCAGGGTACGGGCGTCATCGCCGGCGGCGCGGTTCGCGCGGTGCTGGAGGCGGCGGGCATCCGGAACATCCTGACCAAGAGCCAGGGCTCGCGGAACCCGCACAACGTGCTGAAGGCCACTGTCGCTGGCCTGAAGCTGCTGCGCAGCGCGGAGCAGGTTTCGCGTCTCCGTGGCAAGGACGTCGAGCCGGCGAAGCTCGCCGGGGAGCAGAGGGGCTAGCCCATGGCGCTCAAGGTGAAGCTGGTGAAGAGCTTTGCGGGTGCGTCCAGCGACATGCTGGACACCATCCGTGGGCTGGGCCTGAAGAAGTTCGGTGACGAGCGGCTCCTCAAGGACACGCCTGCGGTTCGCGGGATGGCGTTCAAGGTGAAGCACCTGGTCACCCTGGAAACCGTTTCCGGCGACGCGCCGGCGCCCAAGCGCCGCAAGCCCGCCAAGATTGCCCTGCGGGAGCGGGCGATCGCGTATCAGGCCAAGCAGAACAAGGCCTGAGTCACGAGAGGATCGAGACGATGAGCACTCTGAACAAACTGCAGCGTCCGGCGCGCTCGTGGCACCGCAAGAAGCGCGTGGGCCGCGGCCAGGGTAGTGGTCTTGGCAAGACGGCCGGCCGCGGTGGTAAGGGCCAGAAGGCCCGCAGCGGCAACATGCGGTTCGAAGGCTTCGAGGGTGGCCAGAGCCCCCTGCAGCGGCGTCTGCCGAAGTTTGGCTTCACGCCGCCGAACCGGACTGTCTACGCGGTCGTCAACCTGTCGGACCTCGAGCAGCACTTCGATGCCGGCGCCACGGCGGACGTGGAGACGCTGCGCAAGGTCGGCCTGGTCAAGGGTCGCTACCACGGCGTGAAACTGCTGGCCCGCGGCGAGCTGACCAAGAAGGTCACCGTGGTCGTGCACAAGGCTTCTGAGGCGGCGAAGGCGGCCATCCAGAAGGCGGGCGGCGCGGTGGAAGAAATTCCGCTGGTGGCCCACAAGCCGGAGTCCGCGGCCAAGGCGCACGCTGGCAAGGGCGTCAAGGCTCCTCGGCAGCCCAAGGCCTGAGCGTGTCTAGCGCGCATCACTTGCTAGTGGTGCGCGCAGTTTCGCTTGTGTAGGCTTCTGCGCCCCTTTCCCGCTCGTGGAACAGGGGCGTTTTGTCGTCCTGGCAGAACCCTCTCGAAGAGGATGGCTACCCCGTGGCTCTGAACGCCTTCGCCAACGTCTTCCGTATCGCTGAGCTGCGCAGTCGGCTCGCGTATACGCTCGCGCTGCTCGCCGTCTATCGCATCGGCATCTTCATCAACACGCCAGGCGTGGACCGTTCGGCGATGAACGCGTTCATGGACGCCCAGAAGCAATCGGGCGGCCTCGTCTCGCTGTTCAACCTCTTCTCCGGCGGCGCGCTGGAGCAGATGTCCATCTTCGGATTGGGCATCATGCCGTACGTCAGCGCCTCCATCATCATGCAGCTGCTCGCGGTGGTCGTACCCAGCCTGGAGCGGCTGCAGAAGGAAGGCGCCGGCGGCCGGCAGAAGATCAACCAGTACACCCGCTACGGCACGATCGCGCTCTCCATCGTGCAAGGCATCGGCATCTCGCGGTGGCTGGCGTCTCTGGGCCGCTCCGACGGTGGCCAGAGCGGCTTCAACCAGGTGGTCGTCCCCGACGACAGCGTCTGGTTCACCTTCATGACGGTGGTCAGCCTCACGGCCGGCACGGCCTTCATCATGTGGCTGGGTGAGCGCATCACCGAGCGCGGCATCGGCAACGGCATCTCGCTCATCATCTTCGCCGGTATCGTGGCGGGCCTGCTCCCGGGCGCGAAGCAGCTGCTGGACCTGACCCGTCAGGACGTCATCTCGGTGGCCGAGGTGCTGGCGCTGGTCTTCTTCATGCTCGTCATCATCGCCGCGGTCGTCTATGTCGAGCGCGGCATGCGGCGCATTCCCATCCAGTATGCCAAGCGGATGGCGGGACGCCGGATGTTCGCCGGCCAGGCGACGTACTTCCCGATGAAGGTGAACACCTCGGGCGTGATTCCGCCCATCTTCGCGGGCGCGGTGCTGTCCTTCCCGGCCACGCTGGGAACTTGGTTCCCGTTCCTGCAGGGCTTCCAGCGCGCCATCGAAGGCAACCTGTGGATCTACAACGGGTTGTTCGTCCTGATGGTCATCTTCTTCGCCTACTTCTATACGGCGCTGACGTTCCGGCCGGACGACGTGGCGGACAACATCAAGAAGCAGGGTGGCTACATCCCGGGCATCCGTCCGGGCCGTCAGACGGCGGAGTTCATCGAGCGCGTGCTCAACCGGCTCACGTTCGGTGGTGCCATCTACCTGTCGGTCGTCTGCGTGATTCCGTCGGTCATCAGCGGCTTGCTGGGGGTGCGGTTCACCTTTGGCGGCACGGCGCTGCTGATCGTCGTGGGCGTGGCGCTGGATACGGTGCAGCAGATCGAGGGCCACCTCATCAGTCGTAACTACGAGGGCTTCGCCGGCCCTCGCGGCCCGCGCATCCGGGGCCGGGTGCGCGTGGCGGCCTGAGCCTCCGCGCGGGCGTTCCGGGCGCCTCTCCCCGTCGCGGGGAGGGGCGCCTCGTCGTTCCCAGGCTAGGTGTTGTTCAAGGGTATTCGCTGGTGCACACGGAGCGCGCTCGGGGGTTTGAGTCCTACGACTTCCGTGCCTTCCTTCGGAGCTGAGAGGACACATGAACCTGATCCTGTTGGGGCCGCCAAACGCGGGGAAGGGGACGCAGGCGAAGCGACTGTTCGCCGACTTCCAGATCCCCCAGATCTCCACCGGGGACATCCTCCGCAAGGCAGTCGCGGAGGGTACGGAGCTGGGCAAGGTGGCCGGCCCGCTGATGGCCGCTGGGCAGTACGTCCCGGACGACGTCGTGATTGGCATCGTCGAGGAGCGCCTCAAGGAGGCGGACGTGGCCAAGGGCTTCGTCCTGGACGGCTTTCCGCGCACGCCGGGCCAGGCCGACGCGCTGGACAAGATGCTGGGCCGCCTGGGCAAGCAGCTGAGCGCCGTCATCTCACTGGAGGTGCCGCACGCGAAGCTGGTAGAGCGCGGCTCCGGGCGGCGGGTCTGCCCGGCGGATGGCAGCGTCTACCACGTCTATCAGAGCCCCCCGAAGCGGGCGGGGTACTGTGACAAGTGCAATGCCGGGCTTGTCCAGCGCCCGGATGACATGCCCGAGGTCATCGAGAAGCGCCTGCAGAAGTACGACTCGGAGACGGCGCCGCTGAAGGCCTTCTACGAGAAGAAGGGCCTGCTCAAGAGCGTGGACGGTGTGGGGACGCCGGAGGGCATCTACGAGGAGATCAAGGCCGCCGCGGGCAAGGCCTGATCCGCCCGGAGAGGTGGGGAGACGGCCTGGTGGGTGCCTCCTCACCGGCTCGCCGCTCCAGGGACAGAGCTTGCTTCTCCCGGGCACGGGGAACTTCGGCCTGGGGGAGATCTGGACTCCCGTGAGGGGCGGGCGCAAGTTCACCCCGCAGTCAGAGCACTCGCTCCAGGTGTGGACCTTGACGAGGTCTCACCGTAGGAGTTGATTTTGTTGTGACTGCAGGTGAAATAGCCCGCCGTTATGTGGGGTTGGTAGGAATCCGAGTTTTGCAGTCGCGCGACGCTTGCCACTTGCGGACCAAAGTGCTATCCCGCCGCGCTTCCAAGAGGTTCGTGGTCCGGGGAAGAGAGTCTGACGCTTGCCGAAGGATGATTCCATCGAAGTCGAGGGGACCGTGATGGAGCCCCTCCCGAACGCGATGTTCCGCGTGGTGCTGGACAACGGCCACAAGGTGCTCGCGCACATCTCGGGCAAGATGAGGATGCACTTCATCCGCATCCTCCCGGGTGACAAGGTGAAGGTCGAACTGTCTCCATACGACCTGACGCGCGGGCGGATCACGTACCGGGCGAAGTAGTAGGGTGTACCCGCCTGGGAATGGCGGGCCGCCCGTTGGGCTTTTCTTTAGCTGAGGAAGGAAGTTCGCTCCAATGAAGGTTCGGGCGTCCGTCAAGAAGATCTGCGACAAGTGCAAGGTTGTTCGCCGTAAGGGAATCGTGCGCGTCATTTGCGCCTCCAACCCCCGGCACAAGCAGCGCCAGGGCTAACGGCCAAGCGGCCGTTGGCTTCAGACCAACTCCACTTAAGAAGGAAGACCGAAGATGGCTCGTATCGCCGGCATCGATCTGCCGCCCAACAAGCGCGCGGTGATCTCGCTCCAGTACATCTACGGGATCGGCAACAAGTCCGCGCAAGATATCATTGCCGCGGCGGGCATCGATCCCACGACCCGGACCAAGGACCTCACCGAGGAGCAGGCCCGTAAGATCCGCGAGATCATCGAGGCCAGCTACAAGGTGGAGGGTGACCTCCGGCGTGAAGTCACCATGAACATCAAGCGGCTGATGGACCTGGGTTGCTACCGGGGCCTTCGTCACCGCAAGGGCCTGCCGGTTCGTGGCCAGCGGACCCACACCAACGCGCGTACCCGCAAGGGTCCGAAGCGTGGCATCGTTCGGGCGAAGCCGGCCGCTCCGGCCCGGTAAACGCAGCGCCGGCCCGTAAGGTGCCGGCGTCGATCACCTCCTCCCAGGAGCAGCAATTCACATGGCTGACGAGATCAATACTTCGGCTGCGGCGCCCACGGGCACCGAGGGCGAGGCCCCTGCCGCGAAGAAGTCGAAGCGCAAGGGCAAGAAGAGCATCCTCAACGGCGTGGTCCACATCCAGTCCACGTTCAACAACACCATCATCACGATCACGGACGTGTCCGGGAACGTGATCTCCTGGTCGTCCGCCGGGGCGCGTGGCTTCAAGGGAAGCCGCAAGTCCACCCCGTTCGCGGCGCAGGTGGCCGCTGGCGACGCCGCGGCGAAGGCGATGGAGCACGGCCTGAAGAACGTGTCCGTGTTCGTGAAGGGCCCGGGCGCGGGCCGCGAGTCGGCGCTGCGCGCGCTGGCCGCCGCCGGTCTGAAGATCAACCTCATCCGCGACGTGACGCCCATCCCGCACAACGGATGCCGTCAGCCCAAGCGTCGCCGCGTCTAACCCCTTCGTCAGGGCAGCCCTCACACCCTGGTGTGGGGGCGGCTCCAGATCACCTCTAAGGACCTCTCAATGGCTCGTTACACTGCCAGCGCCTGCCGCATCTGCCGGCGCGAAAACCTGAAGATGTACCTCAAGGGCGACCGTTGCTACACGGACAAGTGCGCCATTGAGCGCCGCCCCTATCCCCCGGGTCAGCACGGCCAGGGCCGCGTGAAGTTCTCCGGCTACGGCGTGCAGCTGCGCGAGAAGCAGAAGGTCAAGCGCATGTACGGCCTGCTGGAGAACCAGTTCCGCGGCTACTACCACCGCGCGTCCGCCGCCAAGGGCAAGACGGGTGAGAACCTCCTGCAGCAGCTGGAGCTCCGCCTGGACAACGTGGTGTTCCGCATGGGCTTCGCGGACACGCGCAACGAGGCGCGCCAGCTGGTGCGTCACGGTCACTTCCAGGTGAACGGCCGCAAGGTGAACATCCCCTCGTTCGCCGTGAAGCCGGGCACCGCGGTGGAGGTGGTGGAGAAGAGCCGCAAGGTGCTCCGCATCTCCGAGGCGCTGGAGACGGTGGACCGCCGTGGCGTTCCGCAGTGGATCTCCCTGGACAAGAAGGCGTTCAAGGGCACGGTCACCACGGTTCCGAACCGTGAGGACCTGACGATGCCCATCTCCGAGCAGCTCATCGTCGAGCTCTACTCGAAGTAAGTACGCTGGATGTCGCAGTGGACGCCCTGGCCGACGAGGCCGGGGCGTCTTGCTTTCAAGCAGTCGCAGTCCCGCGTGCGCATCCTCCCGCCAGGCCGGTGGGTAAGTCGGTGGTGCGGCACGAACCGAGGAGCGGTACACCATGGCTGATACGTTCGTTGCGAAGAACTGGCGTGACCTGATCAAGCCCCGTCGCATGGAGGTGGATCAGGACAGCGCGACCCCCACCTACGGCAAGTTCGTCGCGGAGCCGCTCGAGCGCGGTTTCGGTACGACGCTGGGCAACTCGCTCCGCCGGGTGCTGCTGTCGTCGCTGCAGGGCGCCGCCATCACCTCCGTGAAGATTGAAGGCGTGGACCACGAGTTCACCACCATCCCCGAGGTGTCCGAGGACGTCACGGACGTCGTGCTGAACCTGAAGGAAGTCCTCCTTCGGATGCACACGAACGAGACGAAGACGCTCCGCATCGAGGCGGAGGGCCCCAAGGAGGTCAAGGCCGGTGACATCATCACCGACCCGGACACCGAGATCCTCAACCCGGGCCACCACATCTGCACCATCTCCGAGGGTGGCAAGCTCCGCATGGAGCTGACCTGCCGCCGCGGCCGCGGTTACACGCCGGCCAACGTGAACAAGGTCGCCGGTTCGCCCATCGGTACCATCCCCATCGACTCGCTGTTCTCGCCCATCCGCAAGGTGAACTACCAGGTCACCAACGCGCGCGTCGGTCAGGTCACGGACTTCGACAAGTTGTCGCTAGAGGTCTGGACGGACGGCTCCGTGTCCCCGCAGGACGCGGTGGCGTACGCGGCGAAGATCATCAAGGAGCAGCTCACCGTCTTCGTGAACTTCGACGAGACGGAGGAGCCCGTCGTCGCCGAGGCGCCGAAGGAAGAGGCGAAGCTGAACGAGAACCTGTTCCGCTCGGTGGATGAGCTCGAGCTGTCGGTCCGCTCGGCGAACTGCCTGCAGCAGGCGAACATCAAGTCCATTGGCGACCTCGTGCAGCGCACCGAGGCCGAGATGCTCAAGACGAAGAACTTCGGCCGCAAGTCTCTGAAGGAGATCAAGGAGATCCTCGCGGAGATGGGCTTGTCGCTGGGCATGAAGCTGGAGAACTGGCCGCCGAAGCAGGCGCCGGCTCCCGCGCAGCCGAAGGCGTAGTAGGGTTCACGCAGGGCCTCCCCACGCGGCCGCGGGTACGGCGGTCAGCGGCGCGAGGGGAGGGGGCTGGGACGTCTTCCGGTCCGAATGACAGCGGCGGGCCCCGTACCGGGTCCGCCCATCCCACCCGGTACCTGATACGGCCGGAGTGGTGGAGTCCTCACCAGGACTCCGGAGCACGACGATGCGCCATAAGGTCGGACAGAGGAAGCTTCACCGCAGCACGAGCCACCGGCTCGCGATGCTCAACAACATGGTGACCTCGCTGCTGGAGCACCAGGCCATCCGCACCACGCTTCCCAAGGCCAAGGAGGCCCGGAAGATCGCGGAGCGGATCATCACCCTGGGCAAGCGTGGCGGCCTCGCCAACGTTCGCCTGGCGGCCCGTACGGTCAAGGACCGCGACGTGCTGCAGAAGGTGTTCAGCGAGTACAAGGACCGGTACGCCAGCCGTCCCGGTGGCTACACCCGCATCGTTCGGCTCGGCTTCCGCCGGGGCGACGCCGCGGAGATGGCCCTCCTGGAGCTCGTGGACCGGCCGGAGAAGGCCGCTCCCGTCGACACCGAGGCGGCTGCGCCCGCGGACGAGACGAAGGCGGAGTAGTCCCGTACTGACTGCATACCTGGCCCCTTCGAGAGAAGGGGCTGGGAGCAACGCGAGGGCGCGCTTCCGAAAGGAAGGGCGCCCTTCGTGTTTCCACGGCGGACTACCGCTGCGGCTTGCGAATGCGCTCCCAGGCGGCGTTGAGGTCCTCGGTGAGGTCCGCGCTGTCATCCCGGCTGCGCATCTGGATGGACTGGAAGCGGAGGTCCGCAGGCGCGGCGCCGCTGGAGCCCATGAGCTGCTTGGGGGTGATGGTGATGAACTCACCCGGGGCCACCGTCAGCACCGCCGCCTGATACTGCCCGTTGACGGTGAGGGTGACGTCGTACCAGGGCTCCTTGCTCTCGTTCCAGATGGTGACCGAGGGCCGGTCCAACCTGTCACTGAGCACCAGGCGCGCGTCCATGTCCCCCTTGCGCACCGTGCTGCCCGGGCACGCAATGGCCAGGCTCATCACCGTCATCACCAGCCAGCCGGCGATGATGGACGCCTTGTATTTGAAGAAGCGGTCGCTCCGTCGGAAATCCGCGACCAGCTCCTTGAGGATGGAGAGGCCGTTGAGGAGGTGGTTCGACGCATCTCCCGCCAGGCGCTTCCCCAGCGGGCCGTCTGGCTTCTCCTTCAGCAGAGGCTCGGTGCGCGCGGCGGACATCACCCGCAGGTTGGACTGGCTGGGCGCGCGCGGCATGCCGGGGTTCGTCGGCGTGCGCGGCTGAGAGCCAGACGGAGACGCCGCCCGAGGAGGCTGCGTTCCAGGCTGAGGGGGCTTGCGACCGTCGCTCATCGGACAGCGAGTGTAGAGGGCTGGGCCCGTGGATGGCTACTGTGCCTTGAGTTGCTGAAGCGCTCGTGACGCCACCGCGTTTTCAGGCTGGGTCTCCAACACCTTCATCAGCCAGCGCTCGGCCTCACTGGCTGCGGTCTTCCGTGCCTCGGGACGCGAGGCCTTCATAGCCTGCTCGGTGTAGAGCAGCCCCAGCCGCAGGCTGAACTCCATGTTCTCCGGGTCCTTTTTGACCACGCGGCGCAGCTCGCGCTCGGCGGCGGCGAAGTCACCCTCCAGTTGGTACACGAGCGCCAGCTTGCCTCGCATCGCCACGGCTTCCGGTGCCAGGGAGGTGGCCACGGTGAAGGACTCGCGGGCGGCCGTGAGGTCCCTGCGCTCCAGGTGGATGTCACCCAGGTGGAACCACGCGGTCTCCAGCAACGGATGGAGCGCCACGGCTTTCTCGAAGGAGACACGGGCCGCGTCGGGGCGCTGGCGCGCCAGGTAGAGCTCGCCCAGATAGAAGTGGTTCTTGCCGTCGCGGGGGGCGCGTTCGATGGCCTGCTTGAACTCATCCACCGCGCGACCCGCGTCATCCAGGCGTTGGTAGGCCAGGCCCAGCAGGGCATGCACGACCGCGACGTCCGGGTAGTCGAGCAGGATTTCCTCGAAGGCGAGGATGGCGTGCTGGGGCGCATCCAGGTCCTTGAGGTAGCGCATGCCTTCTTCCAGCTTGGCCTCGGCGGCCTTGGGGAAGCCGGAGAAGGGATCCGCGATTTGCTCCATCAGTGCCCGCGCGGTGGTGACGTCGGCCGGCGTGGGCTGGCCCCGCACCACCGTGCCCAGGGCTTCCACGGCCCCGGGCGCGTCTCCCGTTCGGTGCAGCGCCTTGGCCAGCGGCAGGCGCCAGGCGGTGCGGTCTGGCGCCAACGCCGTGGCGCGCCGCAGGGGCCCGAGCGCCTCCGTGTACTGTTCGGACTCCAGCTGCGCGAGCCCCAGCCGGTAGTGGAACTCCGCAGTGTCCGGTGCCAGGGTCGTGGCGCGCTCGAAGGCGGCGACGCTGGGCGCCCCCGCATCGCGAGCGCGTGAGAAGAGGGCGAGGCCCAGCATGTACTGGTCGACCGCACGCTCACCCGCCGCGATGCGTTTCTGGAGCTCCGCGATCCACGCGTCCGTCTGCCCCGCCTTCACGTAGGCCTCGGTGAGCGAGCGCGCCACGTCCAGGTCGTCCGGCGTTTGCCGGTGCAGGTCCGTCAGCAGCCCCAGGGCCTTCGTGGGCTGATGCTCGTCCAGGTAGGCCCGCGCCTGGGAGAGCGGATCGGTGGGGCGCGCCTTGGCGGAGGTCGAGGAGGTGGTGCTGCAACCAGTCAGGAGGCCCACGCCGAGAACCGCGGCGCGAATCCAGGGACGGGAACGGAGGTGGCGAATGGTCATCTCGGAGAGGCGTCTCAGGTGGAGGAGAGGGCTCGGGCGCGCGCGTCGCTGACGCCCTCGGCGCCCGCGGCGGCCACGGCGTCATCCACGTCGCCGCCCTTGCCCCCGAGGGACAGGCTGTCCGCGATGATGACGGCGCGGACGGCTCGGGCCAGCCCTTCGCGGTCGTTCTCGGCGAACGTGGTCGTGTCGATGGGCTTGCCAATCTTCACGCGGATGGGACCGGGGGTGATGTTCCAGGTGGACTTGGGCATCAGGTCGCCGGAGCCCTCGATGGTGACGGGGCAGACGGGGACGCGGGCCTTCAGCGCCAGGGCGAAGGGGCCCTTCTTGAAGGGCAGGACGCGGCCGTCCGTCGAGCGGGTGCCTTCCGGATACAGGAAGATGCTGGTGCCGCCGCGAATCTTGGCCGCTGCCGCGTTGAGCGAGGCAATGGCCTTGGAGCGGTTGGACCGGTTGATGAAGACGTGGCCCGCGAGCGCCAGGTACCAGCCGATGAGGGGCACCCACTTGAGCTGCGTCTTGGCGACGTAGCGGAAAGGGACGGGGACGGCCAGGAAGTGCGCCGGGATGTCGATGGTGGACTGGTGGTTGGCCACATAGATGGTGGGCCGATTCGGGTCCACGTTCTCCTGGCCGATGACTTCCAGCTTCGCGCCCCCTGCCCACAGCAGCACGGGCGACCAGAGCTCGCGCGCCACCCAGATGGAGCGCGATGGGTTGAGCGTGAGCAGCATCGCCAAGATGGCAAGGGGGAAACAGAAGAGCGTCCAGACGCCCGCCACGAAAATGCAAAAGAGCTTGCGCATCCCTCAGCCCGCCTCCTGGGGGCCGATGTTCAGGGCCGGAAGGTGCCCGGGCCCGCGGGCTTGCCCGCCGAAGCTCCCTGGACAGACGCTCAGGCGGCGACTCCCACGAGGGAGGACGGCGGCACCTGTCACGCGTTGAACGGGACGACGGGGGGGCATGCACTTCTTCTACCACGTCCTACCTACACGTTGTTTCTGGTGCGCGCCGCTCGGCGGGGTTACAAGCAGGGGTGGTGTGGCCAGGAAAAAGTTCATCGCCATCGCGGGCAACATCGGCGCCGGAAAGACGGAGCTGACGTCCTTCCTCTGCCGGAAGTACGGGTTGACGCCCTCCTTCGAACCCAACGACCAGAACCCCTATCTGGCAGACTTCTACAAGGACATGAAGACGTGGGCGTTCCGCTCACAGCTCTTCTTCTTGACGCACAAGTTCCGCCTGCACCGGGAGCTGGAGCGCACCTCCGGGACGGTGCTTCAGGACCGCACCCTCTATGAGGACGCGGAGATCTTCGCCAAGAACCTCCACCGGCAGCGGCTCATCGACAAGCGGGACTGGAAGACGTACTGCGAGCTGTACGAGACGATTTCGGAGTCGTTGCGCCCCCCCGACCTGATGATCTACCTCCGCTGCCCGGTGCAGACGATTCGTGAGCGCATCCGCATCCGCGGCCGGGCCATGGAGCGGGACATCCCCACCCGCTACCTGCAGCGCCTCAACGCCCTCTACGAGGAGTGGTTCGAGGGCTACCGCCTGTCGCCGGTGCTCGTGCTTCCCACGGACAAGCTCGACTATTTGACCAACCTGGTGGACCGCGTGGACCTCTTTCGGCAGATCGAGAAGCACCTGTGATGGAGGTCTACCTGCTGGCGACGGAGCAGGAGGGCTCGGCTCCGCTTGATGCACTGCGCGCGTCCTTCGCGAACGATGAGGTGGAGTTCACCCCGGACGCGGACGGCGAGGGTTTCACGCTGCGGGCGGACGGCTCCGAGGTGCTGGTGCGTCTGACGCGGGGCTCCGAGGGACTGCCGCGCTTCCGCAAGGAGGTGTTCAGCGGCAGCCCGGAGGCCTTCGAGCGGCTGGGGCGCGCCAAGGCCTACTACCATCTGTCCGTGGAGCCGGGCGGGGCGCAGCCCACGCTGCCTGTCTTCGAGGCCCTGTGGGCCGTGCGCACGCTGCTGGAGCACGTGCAGGGCGTGCTGGTGGACCTCACGGCCTTCAAGCTTCATGAGCCCGACGACGTGGCGGAAATCACGGAGCTGGACTTCGACATCCGCGACCACGTCCACCTCCATGCCGTGGAGGCGACGGAGGGGGACACGCCCTTGTGGGTGCACTCGCACGGGATGGAGAAGTTCGGGGCCCGGGACCTGGAAATCTTCCACCTGGCCGAGAAGGACCTGCTGGCCGCGGAGAGCTTCCTTCACGAGCTGTGCACCGACCTGGCCTTCGGGCAGGGGCCAGCGCTGCGCACCCAGGTAGGCACCAGCGAGGGACAGGTCTTCACGCTCGTGCCCTCGGAAGAGGCCCGCGCCAACCTGTTGGGCGTCCCCCTAGACACCTTCGAGGGCCACGAGGGGCTCTTCCTCACGGTGGTGTCCCCGCTGGGCCGGCACAACACGTCCCAGTTGTTGGAACCCTATCGCGAGCGCTTCGAGAAGGAGCCGGAGGAGCAGACGCAGGCCATGCGGCGGGAGGCCCAGCTGGTGCTCCCGTCCTTCCTGGCGCGCTTCCAGCGCAAGGGCCTGATGGAGCCACTCACCTTCCTGGTGCGTGCTCCCTTCGACACCCATCCCGAAGGGAACACCGTCACGGAGAACTTGTGGTTGGAGGTCATGGGCAGGGACGAGGGCTCCGTGGTGGGCAAGCTCGTTGATGGCGCGGTGCATACAACCGAGTGGCGCAAGGGTGCCCACGTAGAGGTCGCGGAGACCCAGGTCAACGCGCTGGCCATCAGCCGGGAAGGCCGGGCGTTGGACGAGCGGGAACTCCGTGAACTCCTGAACGCCGAACGGCCGATGTAGCAAGCGGCGCCAGGGGGCCTTGCCCAGCCATCGCGGGGCGCTAGGCTCCGCGCCCCATGCCCGCCCTCCTGCTGCTCACCGGTCCTTCCGCGGGGCGTCGTCACGACGTGCTCGTGGAGGCGACGATTGGCCGCAGCCCGTCGTGTGAAATCCCGCTGGATGACCATCAGGTCTCCCGCAAGCACGCGCTGATTTCCGTTCTCGACGGGCAGGCGCGCATCCGCGACTTGCGCTCGCGCAACGGGACGTTCGTCAACGGCGAGCGCCTCGTGGATGAGGTGGTGCTCAAGCCCGGTGACCAGGTGCGCGTGGGCGCGACGACGGCCCTCTTCGAGCCGCCTCCAGTGACCCTGGTGGCCGACGGGCCGGAGAAGATGGGGCAGGTGCCCATCGAGGAAGTGTTGCCTCACGTGGGCACGGCGGCGGCGATTTACTCGGCGGGCATCGCCCTGCTGGGAGCGACGAGTGGCGCCCTGGTGCTGCGGCGCCTGGCGGATGAGGTCGCGCACGCACTCAATGCCGACCGCGCGGCCGCGCTGCTGGGGAGCAGTGATGGCTTGCTCACCGCGGCGGTGGCGGGCGCGGAGGCGCTGACGATGCCGCGCGCGCTGGCGCAGGCCGCGCTGGAGCGCAAGGAGTTGGTCCAGACGGATGACGTCCTCTGCGCGCCCCTGGTCGCCTCAGGCGGCATGCCCTTCGGCGTGCTGTACGTGACGCGAGCGGAGCCGAAGTTCAGTGAGGGCGAGGGCCAGTTGCTCGCGGCGCTGGGACGGTTGGGTGGCGAGGCCTACACCACCGTGCGCTCCCGCGTGGATGCGGAGCCGCCAGTGGCCGCGCTCTCCGGTACGTCCCGGCCGCTGCGGGCCTTGCTGGAGCTGGCGCGCCGGGTGGCCGCCAGCGCCGCGCCGGTGGTGATTCATGGCGAGCCGGGCGTGGGCAAGGCGCTGCTGGCTCGCTTCGTCCATGCGCGTTCACCTCGGGCCCTGGGGCCTTTCATCGTGGTGGACTGCCGGGAGCCGGCCGAGGCCGTGGAGGAGGCGCTGTTCGGCAGGGCGAGCGCGCCCGGGCAGCCGCCTGTCGTGTCCGCGCTGCTTCGCGCGGATGGGGGCTCGCTGGTGCTGCTTCATGTGGAATCGCTCGCGCGGCCAGCTTCGGAGCGGCTTGCGAGGGCCCTGGCGCGTCGCTCGGCGCCCGCGCGGCACGGCGGCGAGGAGCCCGTGGACGTGCGGGTGCTGGCCACCGCGCCTGCGTCGGTGTCGTTGCTGGCGGCGCGCGGCGACGTGGAGTCCTCGTTGGCTCGGGCGCTGTCGGGCTTCGAACTGGACGCTCCGCCCATCCGTGAGCGGCGCGCGGACGTGCTGCCGCTGCTGGAGCAGTTCGCGGCGCGCGCGGCCCGCCGGATTCGCAAGGAGCCACCGACGCTCAGTCCCGAGGCCCGGCGGCTGCTGACGGAGTACGCGTGGCCGCAGAACCTGCGGGAGCTGGAGCTGGTGGGGGAGCGACTGGGCCTGCTGTACGCGGCGAGCCGAGTGGGCGCGCTGCAACTGCCCCCGGAGTTCCAGGAGGGCGGCGACGAGGGCGCGAAGACACTGCAGGGACGCGTGGCTCGGCTGGAGCGCGATGCCATCGCCGAGGCTTTGCGCGAGGCGTCGGGAAAGAAGGTTCGCGCCGCGGCGCTGCTCGGCATCAGCCGGCCCACGCTGGACAAGAAGATCGAGGAGTACGGGCTCGCGGTGGAGCGGGGTCGCCGGGAGTGAGTCGGGCCGCGGCGCCTAAGACTTCCGCCGGCTGAGCAGCACGCCGGAGAGGACGAGTCCCGCTCCGAACACCTGCATCCAGGTGGGCCGCTCTCCACGCACGGCCCACGCCGTGAGGGCGGCCACCACGGGGATGCCCGTGTTGTAGAGCCCCGCGCGGCTGCTGCCCACCTTCTGCACGGTGCGGCCCCAGATGAAGTACGCGAGCACCAGCGGCACCAGCGCCGAGTACACGACGCCTGCCCAGGCGCTGGCGCGGATGTTCTCGGTTTCCAGGCGCAACAGCTCGGGCACTCCCGCGAGCACCACGCCCGGTGCGCCCGTGAGCATGCTGATGGCGGTGATGCGCAGCGCGGACACCTCCGGACCCACGGTGCGGATGCCCACCGTGTAGATGGCCCAGCAGAGGCTCGCGCCGACGATGAGCCCGTCGCCAAGCAAGGACGCGCCATGTTCGGACGCGCCGCGTCCCCCCAGCACCAGCAGCATCCCCAACACGCCCAGCGCCAGTGCCGCGACGAGCGGGCGGGTGAGTCGATCCACGCCGAACATGGCGCCGAGCGTGGCCACCAGCACTGGCGTCACCGCCGTCAGCATCCCGCTGTTCGCCACCGAGGTGTTCGCCAGGCCGAGGATGAAGCACAGCTGGTACACGGTGTTGCCCACCAGCCCCAGCCCCAGCAGCTTGAGGAACACCGGGCGGGGAAGCGGCTTCCAGCCTTCGACGCCGAGGAGCAGCGCGCCCATGGCCAACGCCGCGATGGTGAAGCGCAGCGACATGAAGGCCAGGGGAGGGAGCGTCTCCATCGCCTCCTTCACCACCGTGTAGTTGGTGCCCCAGGCAATCACGACACCGACGATGGCCAGGTCGGACACGGAGAATCCGCGTGAGGGGGCGGGCACAACGGCGGTGGTGGGCGTGGACACGGCGGCAGGGGAATAGGCCCGAGGGGCCGCGCGCGCAAGCCGACGTTTGGAGCCGGGCATGCTAAACGCCTGGGCATGGACCTACGCTTTTCGGAAGAGGTGCGCCGCGCGCTCGAGGCCGGCCAACCGCTGGTGGCCCTGGAGACGAGCGTCGTGGCCCAGGGCCTTCCGTATCCGGACAACCTGGCCGCGGCCCGGGCATGCGAGGAGGCCATCCGCCGCGCTGGCGCCGTTCCCGCCGCCACCGCCCTCATCGACGGGCAGCTGTGCATCGGGCTGGAGGAGCCGGAGATGCGCCGGCTGGCGGAGGGCAAGGAGCGCCTGCTCAAGGTGGGGTCCCGGGACCTGGCCATCGCCATGGCCACGCGCGCCACGGGAGGCACCACCGTGAGCGCCACGTGTGAGATGGCCGCCGCCGCGGGCATCCGTGTCTTCTCCACCGGTGGCATTGGGGGTGTGCACCGCGGGGCGTCGGAGCACTTCGACATCTCCCAGGACATCGCCGCGCTGGCTCGCTTCCCCGTCGCCGTGGTGTGCGCGGGCGCGAAGTCCGTGCTGGACCTGCCCAAGACGATGGAGCTGCTGGAGACGGCCGGCGTGCCCGTCATCGGCGTGGGGACGGACGAACTGCCGTCGTTCTACAGCCGGGGTTCCGGCATTCCCCTGGAGCACCGCGCGGATGACGTGGACACGGCCGCCCGCATCGCCCGCGCCCGCTTCGAGACACTGAAGCAGGGTGGGGTGCTCTACACCGTGCCTCCACCCGAGGAGACGTCCCTGCCTCGCAACGAGGTGGAGTTGCACATCGCCGCGACGCTCGCCGACGCGGACCGGCAGGGCATCCGCGGCAAGGCCGTGACGCCCTTCCTCCTGACGGAGATGGCGAAGCGCACCGGGGGCAAGACGCTCAAGGCCAACCTGGCGCTGCTCACCAACAACGCGCGCTTCGCCGGTCAGCTCGCCGTGGCGTACGCACGCGCGAGCTGAGTGTCCGGACGCGGGCCGCCGCTACTTCTGGAACCAGCGCACCAGATCTTCCAGTTCGCGGCGGTCCACCTCGTCGAAGGTGCCCTTGTGCTCGGAGTCGATGTCGAGCACGGCGAGCAGCTCCCGGTTGCGGCCGAACACCGGGACGACAATCTCCGACGCTGAGCGTCCGTCGCAGGTGATGTGACCGGGGAAGGCGTGGACGTCCGCCACCACCACCGTCTCGCCCTTCGCCGCGGCGGCGCCGCACACGCCCTTTCCGAAGGGGATTTCCAGGCACCCGAGCGTGCCCTGGTAGGGGCCCACGCGGAGCAGCTTGCCCGGCGTGACGACGCGGTAGAAGCCCGTCCACAAGTGCCCGAAGGCGTGGTGCAGCAGGCAGCTCAGGGTGGCCATGCCGGTGATGTCGTCATCGATGCCCTCGAGCACCGCGCGCGCATGCTGCTTCAGCTCGGCGTAGGCTTCGGCCTTGGGCATGCCGCGCAGATCCAGGGTGACTTCCGCCATGATGGGACCTCGCAAGGCGACCCCCCGCGAGCGTCAGGCCCCGGTAGGGTCAGCGCCCCATCCATAGCTTGATTCGCTTTCCACCGCACAGGAGCCGACATGGATTCGCTCATCCTCGATTCGAATACCTGGCTGCTCGTTCTCACGGGCGCGGGAGTCTCCGCTGAAAGCGGAGTTCCCACCTTCCGCGGGATGAGCGGACTCTGGGAGGACCAGCCCGTGGAGGCCGTGGCGTCGCCCGAGGGCTTCCGGAAGGACCCGGCGCTGGTGTGGCGCTTCTACTCGGAGCGCCGCAAGGCCGCCGCCGCCGTCCACCCCAACCCGGGCCACGAGGCGCTCGTCGCCTGGGAGCGCCATCTGGGGGACCGCTTCCTGCTCGCCACCCAGAACGTCGACGGCCTGCACACGCGCGCCGGAAGTCAGCGGGTGGTGGAGATGCACGGCAACCTCTTCAAGACGCGCTGCAGCGGCTGCGAGCGGCCCCCGTTTGAGGACACCACCGTGTACCCCACGGGGTCGGTGCCCGAGTGCGACGCGTGTGGAAAGCGGCTGCGGCCCCACATCGTCTGGTTCGGCGAATACCTGGACCCGGCGGACATCCAGCGCATCGAGGACTTCTCGCTGCGGGCCGCCACCTCGGGTGGACGCTTCGTCTTCCTGGCGGCGGGGACTTCTGGCGCTGTGTACCCGGCCGCTGGAATCGTGGACCAGGTGCGCAAGGCGGGCGGGAAGACGTGGCTCGTCAACCTGGACCCGGCGGAGAACTCCAACCGCTTCGAGCACCGCGTCGTAGGCAAGAGCGGGGAAGTCCTCCCGACACTCGCGAAGCTCGCCTGACGCGGGTGGCGGAAGGACAGGCGGGCACTGCGGCGCTTCCGCGTGCCGCCCGTGGGGGGACTACTCGAAGACGGAGATGTCCGGACCGGACGGGCTCGACGGCTTCGGCGGGGGGCGAGGCGAACGCCCAGGGGCCGCGGCTCGCACGGGCTCCAGCACCACGTTTGCCGTCTGCGTATCCCCGGCCACCCGGCGCAGGTTGAGCGTGAGCTCCTTGTCCTGGTGCCCCGGCATGCGGAAGCTGAAGGAATGCACCTTGTCGCGGCGGAGCTGGAGCTTCGTGGGCGTGGTGCCCACCATCTCTTCGCCTTCGTAGATGGATGCGCCGGACGGCGTCGAGTCGAGGCTCACCGTGAGGACGGACGACTCCTCGGGCGTTCCCGTCGTGCCGGTCGCGACCTGTGTCGTGGTCGGTGACGCATCGCGGGGGACGTTCACCACCACCGGCGTCGCGGGTGCGCTGCCGCCACCCTGGTTGCCGAGGACCACGGCCGCGCCAATACCCAGCAGGACCAGCGGCACGGCGATCAGGGCCACCTTCTTGCCGGTGGACATGCCCTCCGGCTCGGGAGGCGGGGGAGGCGGCGCGGACCGCGACGTCTGTGAGCGGACGCGGCTGGGAGAGGACGAGGTGGCGCCACCGCCGCCCTGGGCCCTGGCGACGACGACGTTGGACGGCGTGGAGCCCCGGCCCAGGGTCGGCGAGGCGCCCACCCGCGAGGAGCGGATGCCGCTCTGGCTGCCCTGACGGCTGGAACGGCTGCGGCTGTTGCTGCCGCGCTCGCTGGCGCTGGCGACGCCGCCGCTCGGCATCGCGTCGAGCTCCTCGGAGGAGAGGTCCGCCACGGTGTCCAGCATCGCGTCGATGAACTCCTGCGCGTTCTGGTACCGGTCCTCCTTCTCCGGGGCGAGCGCCTTCTTGAAGAAGGCATCCAGCGTGGCCGGCACGGGGGCGCCCTGGCGCTTGGTGTTGACGGAGGGCACCGCCTGGGTGAGCGACGCCGTCAGCGCCTTGCGCACCGTGTTCGCGCCGAAGGGCGAGCTGCCGGTGAGGCAGAAGTAGAGAACGCCCGCCATGGAGTAGAGGTCGGAGCGCTGGTCCACGGACTCGCCGCCGGCCTGCTCGGGCGGCATGTACTGGGGCGTGCCCAGCACCTGTCCGGTCGAGGTGAGCTGCTCCTCCTCCTCGGACTCCATGGCCTTCACCAGCCCGAAGTCCAGCACCTTGACGAAGTCCTGGCCGCTGAGCTGCTGCACCATGATGTTGTGCGGCTTCAGGTCGCGGTGGACACAACCTTCCGCGTGCGCGTGCGCCAGGCCCTGCGACGCCTGCTCCACGAGGCTCAATGCCCGGCGCAGGGACATGGGGCCCTGGCGCTTCACCGTCTCCTTCAGGCTTTCGCCTTCCAGGAGCTCCATCACGTAGTAGCAGGTGCCGTCCGGCGACCGGCCGAAGTCGAAGATGGTGATGACGTTGGGGTGCCGCAGTCGGCTGGCGAGCTCCGCCTCCCGGCGAAAGCGCTCGAAGAACTGGGGGGCGGCGGCCAGCGACGGGTTGAGCGTCTTCACCGCCACCGGTCGTTGCACGGACGTCTGGGTGGCGCGGAACACCATGCCCATGCCGCCCTGGCCCAGGACGCTTTCGATTTTATAACGGCCGTCGAGCACCTGGCCGAGGAGCTGGAGGCTCTGGCCTGAGCAGAGGTGGTCGACGCCGTCGGTGCTTCCACAATGGGGACAGGGGGCAGCCATGTGGGGCCGGAGTATAGACAGGCCCCGGCCCAACCCGGAAAGCCCCTGTAGGGCCCCAGAGCGAACGGGCAGGCACATCCGACATTCCCGAGGGGCTCGCGGGCTGTTACATCCCCGGCGCCATGAGCCTCGTCATCGCCCAGGACCTCAGTCTCTCCTACGGAAAGAAGGTCCTCTTCGATCAGGACAGTTTCACGCTGGGTCCCAGGGACCGGGTGGGCCTCGTAGGGGCCAACGGGACGGGCAAGAGCTCGCTGATGAAAATCCTGGCGGGCGTGGCCCAGCCCGACTCCGGGACGGTGCAGTACAGCCGCAAGGCCCGGGCGGGCTACCTGCCGCAGGAAATCGCCGGCCTGCCGGATGGCACCGTGGTGGAGGCGGTGATGAGCACCGTGCCCGGCCGCGATGCCATGGAGGCGCGCCTCAAGGAGACCGAGGAGGCGCTCGCCGCCGCCACGGACGAGGAGGACCAGCTGGAGCTGTCCCAGTCCCTGGCGGACCTGCACGCGGAGCTGGACGACTTCGAGAACCGCTACGGCCGCCACCACGCCGAGCGCATCCTCAAGGGCCTGGGCTTCCGCGACGCGGATCTGGCCAAGCCCACCTCCGCGCTGTCCGGCGGCTGGCGGATGCGCGCGGCCCTGGCGGGACTGCTGCTCCAGGACCCGGACCTGCTGCTGTTGGACGAGCCCACCAACCACCTGGACGTGCCCACGCTCACGTGGTTCGACGACTTCATGCGCCGCTCCAACAAGGCGCTGGTGCTCATCTCCCACGACAAGGACTTCCTCAACCGGCAGATCAACCGGGTGGTGTCCCTGGAAGTGGAGGGTGTGCGCGAGTACGCGGGGAACTACGACGAGTACAAGCGCCTGCGCGCCGAGGAGAAGGAACTGTTGAGGGCCCGCGCGGAGAAGGTGGAGTCGCGCCGCGCGGAGCTGCAGGGCTTCATCGACCGCTTCGGCGCCAAGGCCACCAAGGCGCGTCAGGCCCAGAGCCGCGCCAAGATGTTGGAGAAGCTGGAGAAGGTGCAGGTCCTGGAGGAGCGGACGTCGATGAAGTTCCGCTTCCCCGAGGTCGAGCGGAGCGGACGCGACGTGGTGACGCTGGAGGCCATCACCAAGCGGTACGGCGCGCAGACCATCTACGACGGCCTCACCGGGCGCGTGGAGCGTGGGCAGCGCATCGCCGTGGTGGGCGCGAATGGCGCGGGCAAGACGACGCTCCTGAAGATGGTCGCTGGCGAGCTGGCGCCGGACACCGGGACGGTGACGCTGGGGCACAACGTGGTGGTGGGCTATTACGCGCAGCACCACGCGGACAAGCTGAACCGGCAGAACACCATCATCGAAGAGGTGCGCCCGCTGGCCGCGGACAAGCCGGAGAGCTACGTGCGCGGCGTGCTGGGCGCGTTCCTCTTCAGTGGCGACGATGTGGAGAAACCCATCGGCGTGCTGAGTGGTGGTGAGCGCGCGCGGGTGGCGCTGGCCAAGCTGTTGCTGGTGCCGTCCAACTTCCTGCTGATGGACGAGCCCACCAACCACCTGGACCTGGACTCGGCAGAGATGCTGATTGACGCGCTGAAGGGCTACGGCGGCACGTTGCTGTTCGTCAGCCACAGCCGGAGCTTCATCAACGGCCTGGCGTCGCACGTGTGGGAGGTGGCAGACGGGAAGCTCACGCCGCACCCGGGCAACCTGGACGACTACCTGTACCACCAGCAGAAGCTCCAGCAGGCGGAGGCCTCGGCCATCGCGGCGGGCCAGGCGCGGGGCGAGAAGGTGGCCTCCGGGCCGATGACGGAGAAGGACCGCAAGCGGCTGGAGGCGGAGGCGCGCCAGCGCCGCAGCGTGGTGGAAGGGCCCCTCAAGAAGGAGATCGCGAAGCTGGAGGCGCGCATCGCCGAGGTGGAGGCCGGACAGAAGGAGCGCGAGGAGCAGCTCGCGGACCCGGCCCTCTACAACGACTTCGCGCGCGCCAAGCCGCTGATGGAAACGCACCGCGCGGGCAAGGAGGAGCTGGAAGACCTCTATGCCCGCTGGGAGGCCGCGCAGGAGAAGCTGGCCGAGGCGTCCGCGTCACTGGGGTGAGGGCCGCGTGGCGCTCGCCCGGCTCATTGGGTGAACATCCGGTGGAGCAGCCACATCAAGCCCTGGGAGGCATACCCGCCCAGGTTGAAGGCCTGGCCTCCACGCCGGGTGGGGACGAACATCGGCATGTCGTGGCTGCTGAACCTTTCCCGGTAGGGGGTGGCGCCACTGGGCGCGCAACTCCCGCAGTAGAGGCGCTCCTCCGCGACGAAGCCGTGCTCCAGCCGTAGCTTGCGTCGGCACGCGGCACAGCAGGGGGGCCCTTCGAGCCGCACCGTGGCGCGGGCATCCAGCGGCTCGTTGCGGTACGTCTCCACAGCGTCTTGCAGTTGCTGGAGCTCGCCCGCGTCCAGGGCCACGCCCGCGCAGCCCGAGCACACCTCCATGGGGACCCCGAACACCTCCACTACGGGCAGGGGCGCGCAGCCACAGCGTGGACAGGTAGGGGCGCGGGTTCCGCAGTGTGTGCACTCCGGGACGAACTGGAGCTCGCCCTGACAGCCCTTGCAGCATCCTGGGCGGTTCTTCGCGCGTCGCAGGAGCGCATCCGACACGGAGCCTCCCATGACTTTCGTGAGCGCTTCGCCCTCGAACCACACCGCGCCACAGGCGCCACAGGTCTCCAAGGGAAGCTCACCGCTGGGCGTGAGCTGCATCGAGTTCTGGCAGAAGGGGCATGCGCTCATGGGGATGATCTATAGGCGCTCGCCCCCAGGGGCGAAAGCAGCAATGTCCGGAAGGTGCGTTCCCCAGGCTCGCCGCCCGGTGTCGTCAAGCGCGGAGCCGCTTGCGGCGCTCCCGCTTGGCGCGAGCTTCCGCGTGCGATGGCTTGCCCGCGTCGCGCAGTTCGTCGGACACGGGCAATGACTGCGACGGCCGCTTCCCGTCAGGCAGGCCGTCCACGGAGGTGGCCTCCGCGGGTGGTTGCTCGGAGGGGAGGGCGGGGAGGCGGATGACGAACATGGTGCCTTCGCCCACCTTGCTCTGCACGGAGATGCTGCCGCCGTGGTTCTTCACGATGCGTTGGCAGATGGCCAGCCCCAGGCCGGTGCCTTTCTGCTTCGTCGTGTAGAAGGGCACGAAGATGTGCGGGTGCTGGTCCGGAGGAATGCCGGGCCCGTTGTCGGACACCTGTACCTCCACGAACTCGGCGCCGGCGCTGCGCAGCTCACCGAAGCGCTCCGGCTTCTCCGTGCGCACGCTGATGCGGCCCTCGCGCGTCTCGAGCGCCTGCACCGCGTTCTGCACCAGGTTGATGAGCACCTGTTTGAGCTGTTCCGCGTCGCCGTCCACGCGCGGCAACATCAAGTCCAGCTCCACGGCCAGGTGGAGGTTGGGCGGCACGTCGTTCTGGATGAGCCGCATGGTGCGCGTGACCACCTCGTTGAGGTCGGTGGTGCCGAAGCTCTGCTTCAGCGGGCGCGCATAGTCGAGGAACGCCGTCACCACGCCGTTGAGCCGGTTGACCTCCTCGACGATGACTTCGAGGAACTCGGCGTCTTCGCCCTGGAAGTGCGCCGGGTCCAGGCACTGCGCCGCGCCCTTGATGGCGCCCAGCGGATTGCGAATCTCATGCGCGAGACCCGCCGCCATCTCACCCAGCGCGGCCAGGCGGTCCCGCTCGCGAATCTTCTCGTAGAGCTTGGAGTTCTCCAGCACCGTCGCCAGCCGCTCCGCCACCTCCAGGATGATGGCGATTTCGTCGGACGCGAAGGCCTCCGGCACCCGTTCGTCCCACAGGTTGAGGAACCCGATGACGCGGTCATTGCCCATCAGCGGCACGGCGATGCCGGCCTTCACCTGCACCAGCGCCGTGCGCGTGTCGTTGAGCCGCTTGAGCTCGTCCCGGTAGCGCTTGCCCTCCACCGCCTGCAGCCGCATGGTGGCCATGCGGCGCTCCACGTTCTCCCGCAGCACCGCCTTCTGTCCGCTGGCCGCCGCGAAGAGCAGGCCGCGCGCCGCCGCCGTGTCCAGGAAGGCCACCGGCAGCGGGCCGCGCGAATCCAGCAGCCGGTATCCGGGCCGGTCCTCCGCCAGCAGGTACACGGAGGCGTGCGTGACGCGGCCCGTCTCGTGGAGCGTGTCCAGCACCAGCCGGGCCAGCTCGGAAATCTCGATGACGTTCGCCATGCGCGCGCGCAGCGAGCCCAGCGAGTCCAGGAGGGCGAAGCGCTCGCGGAAGAAGATGCGCACCACCATCTCCTCCACCTTCACCTTCAGCGGCTCCAGGAGGATGAGGATGACGAACGCGGCCACCACCGTGTTGAAGAGGAAGAGGCCGGTGTTCTCCTTCCCCCACGCAGTCAGCACCGTGAAGACGGCGGCCAGGATGCTGGCCAGCACCGTCTGCGAGGCGATCTTGCCCAGCAGCTCGTGCAGGTCCATGAGCCGCAGACGCAGCAGCGTGTGGGCCAGGAAGAACAGGTACAGCGTGGAGAAGACCGACCCCAGCGTGGGGAAGGGGATGCCGAAGCTGACCAGGAAATCCAGCGCGGAGAAGAGGATGGCCGCGCCCGCGCCAATGGCCAGGTACGCCAGCCGGAACTTCTCGATGCGTGACTCTGTGGTGCGGACCCGGTGGAGCAGCAATGAACCGTAGGTCAGCAACGTGCCCAGCACCCACACGCCCATGCCCACCCGGGCCCAGAGCTTGTCGGCCAGGGGGGTGACAGCCACGGTCAGCCCCAGGACGGCGGACAGCAGGGCGAGCCGGCGGCCCACCAGGTTTGTCCCCTTGCTGACGCCCAGGAACTCCAGGAAGAAGGCAACGGCCGCGCCCGGCACCAGTGAGCCCACCAGGATGGTGGCGCCCACGAAGATGCGGGATGTCCACGGGTAGTCGCCGGCCGGGAAGACGCTGTGAAAGAAGAGCGAAAGGTAGTAGCCGGCCACCGTCAGCGCGAAGACGGAGTACAGCGTCAGTACCCTGGGCCTGCCGGGCCGCAGCAACATGGACACGCCCAGGGCGAGCCCGATGATGGATGCCAGCAGCGCGCTCTGTGTCCGGATGTCCATGAGGAGGCGGACAGTCTAACCTGTGTCAGCCTCCGGAAATTTTCCATGACCTGCCGGTTGTCCTGGGGCGAGCCCGCGCGCATTTCCCTGGGACCCAGCCCCCGCGTATGAAGCCCTTCCTTTCCAAGCTCGCCGTCGCCGCCTCCGCGCTCCTGATGACCGCGCAGGCACCCGCCCCGAAGGCGGTTTCGTCCACCCCGGCCGAGCCCGAGGCGTCCGAAGCGCCGGCCCAGCACCCCAGCAACGCGCCTCCAGAGGCGCAGCTGTCGCCCCCTCCCGACTCGGAGAAGGCGCCGCTGCCGGTGGGCTACGTGGAGGTGCTCAACCCCGCCTTCCCCAATGCCGCGCCGCCCACGCCGGTGGTGCACCGGGGCCGCCGCTACGCGCTGGAGGACCTGGCGCCGTACTTCGGCGAGGGCAAGAAGAAGGAGGCCCGTGACGCGTTCGACCGTGGACAGTACACGCGCGCCCGCGAGCTGCTGAAGGACGAGGGCGACAGCCCGCCGGTGCGCTACCTGCGCGCCCTGGCCGCCGTCCGCGCCGGAGATGACGCGTCCGCCGCCAAGGAGTTCGCCGAACTGGCCCCGGACTACCCCGCGCTGAAGGACCGCTGCCTGACGCATGGCGGCGTGGCGCTGGAGAGCCTGCGCCGCTTCGATGAGGCCGCGGTCCTGCTGGAGCAGGTGCCACCCGAGTCCAAGCTGTACGTGGACGCGCGGCTGGCCCTGTCGCGCGTGCTGCGCAAGAAGAAGGACGCGGCGGGCGCCATGGCCGCGCTGGAGCCGCTCACGTCGCGCGCGGCGCCCAGCTGGGGCCGCAACGTGGGCGCCGAGGCGCTGATGGCCATCGCCGACATCGCCGCGGAGAAGAAGGACAAGGCCGCCGAGCGCGCCGCGCTGTGGCGCCTGTGGGCCGCGCACCCGCTGTCCGCCTTGTCGAAGCAGGCCGAGAAGCGCCTCAAGGGGCAGACGCCGCCCGTCGATGCGAGGGTGGGGCGTGGCGAGGCGCTGGTGGAGTTGCACCGGAACAAGGCCGGCCTGGAGCAGTTGGAGCCGCTGCTGCCGAAGCTGGAGCTTCCGGACCCGCTGGCCTGCCGCGCGCACTTCGCCTTCGGCAAGGGCATGCGCAAGGAGCGCCAGCACACGCGCGCCATCCAGGTGCTGACGCCCGTGGCGGAGAAGTGCCAGGACCGGGACCTGCTGGCGCGCGTGCTGTACGTGCTCGGCTCGTCGCGCTCCATCGTCGACCAGGCGCGGGGCACGGAGACCTACGAGCGGCTGGCGCGCGAGTTCCCGGACCACTCGTTCGCGGATGATGGCCTCTTCTACGCGGCCGACCTGTACCTGAAGACGGGCCGTCCGAAGGAGGCCATGGCCCGCCTGGACACGCTGGCCCGGCTGTACCCGCAGGGGGACTTCCTGGGCGAGGCGCTCTTCAAGGCGTTCTGGATTGCCCGCACCACGGGCGTGGAGGACTCCGGCCTGTCGTTCCTGGACCGCATCGAGGCGCAGTTCGCCAAGGCGGACGAGAGCTACGACGTGGAGCGCGCGCGCTACTGGCGGGCGCGGACGATGCAGGAGAAGGGCAACATCCAGGGCGCGGCGGAGCTGTTCGAGAAGCTCTCCGTGGACCACCCGGCGACCTACTACGGGCTGATGGCGCGCTCGCAGCTGGCGAAGGTGGATCCGCCTCGGCTGGAGAAGGTGTCCGCCGAAATCTTCACCGTGCCCGAGGCCGCCAGCCCCTGGCCGCTGTTCGCCGGCCCCATGGGCGAGGACCCGCACTTCCGCGCGGGCGTGGAGCTGTACCGCCTGGGCTTCAAGGAAGCCGTGTCGTCCGAGATGCTGGCCGTCAACCGGACCAATCTGCCCGCAGAGTCCGTGCGCCTGCTGGTGCTGGTGCTGCACGAGGCCGGGGACGAGCGCTCCGCCCACGCGGTGGCGCGGCTGGCGCTGCGGAAGGACTTGAGCGGGCGCATCACGCCGGAGACGCGCGTGGTGTGGGAGGTGGCCTATCCCAACGCCTTCCGCGACAGCATCGAGAAGCACACCGCGGACGTGGGCGTGGAGCCGGACCTGCTCCAGGCGTTGATGCGGGAGGAGAGCGCGCTGGACCCCAAGGCGCTCTCGTGGGCGGGCGCGATGGGCCTCACCCAGTTGATGCCGTCCACCGCGAAGGGCGTGGCGCGCGAGCTGAAGCTCAAGCGCTTCAGCGTGGACCAGTTGCTCCAGCCCGACCTCAACATCCGCATGGGGGCCCACTACCTGGGCGGCTTGCTCAAGCGCTTCAACGGGCACACGCCCTATGCGGTGGGCAGCTACAACGCCGGACCTGGCGCGGTGAATCGTTGGAGGTCCGACAGGCCGGACCTGGCGCTGGACGCATGGGTGGAGGAAATCCCCATCTCCGAGACGCGCGGCTACATCAAGCGCGTGCTGCGCTCGTTCAACACGTACCAACTGCTGTACGGACGGGCGCCCAAGCTGCCGGTGCTCAAGAGCGCCGCGAAGTAGGTGCGCTGCCGCCATCCGGCCGCCTGCTGGGTGGTGTCGGTGGAGAATTCGTGCGGAATGGGGCGCGGATGCCGCGGGTTATGTCCACGCCCGGAAAAAGGGTGCCTGCGTGTGGGGGACCCCTATGCAACTGGCCGGAAACGTGACACATGGCCAAGGCCGCACCCTCACACGGCGTGGCAACCAGCTCAATTCATGAAGCTGGCAGAGAAAGACGAAGAGAAGCGTAATGGCGACTGGTACCGTGAAGTGGTTCAACGACGCGAAGGGCTTTGGGTTCATCATGCAGGACGGCGGGGGCGAGGATCTCTTCTGCCACCACACTGCGATTCAGACCCAGGGCTTCCGCACGCTGCAGGAAGGCCAGAAGGTCGAGTTCGATGTGGCCCGTGGCCCCAAGGGCCTGCAGGCTCAGAACGTTCGCCCGGTCTGAGTACCTACTGAGCGCTCATAGCGCTTAGTCCGAAGGCTCAGTCTCCCCGAGGGAGGCTGGGCCTTTTCCTTTTTGTCACCCCGATGTTCCAGGGCTCGCCTGGAACTTGCCCGGCGGCTCCCCTAGACTCCGGGCGTGGGCGCCCCGTCGAACAGTGGAGACGGTGGGAAGAATGCGCTCTTGCGCGCGCTCCCCTCCGTCGAGCAACTCCTTCGGCGCCCGTCGCTGGAACCCCTGTTGAGTGGAGTCCCCAGGGCCCGTGCTGTGGCCGCGCTCCGGCTGGCGGTCGACCGGGCCCGGGGCCGGTTGGTGGCCTCAGGCGGGCCAGGCTTCGAGGATGCGGACGTCCAGCACGCCCTGGACACGCTGGCCACACCGGGGCTGCGGCCCGTGCTCAACGCCACCGGGGTGGTGCTGCACACCAACCTGGGACGCGCACCCTTGGCGGCCTCGGCCGTGGCGCGCGTGGCCGAGGTGGCACGGGGATACTCCAACCTCGAGTACGACCTGGATGAGGGAGAGCGGGGCAGTCGCTACGCTCCGTTGGTGGGCCTGCTGTGCTCACTGACGGGCGCGGAGGACGCGGTCGTCGTCAACAACTGCGCGGGCGCGGTGCTGCTGGTGCTGGCGGCGCTGGCGTCCGGCCGCGAGTGCGTGGTGTCGCGCGGTGAGCTGGTGGAGATTGGCGGCGGCTTCCGTGTCCCGGAGGTGATGCGGCAGTCGGGCGCGAAGCTGGTGGAGGTGGGCACCACCAACCGGACGCGGCTGTCGGATTACTCGGCGGCGCTGGGCCCGGAGTCGGCGCTGCTGGTGAAGGTGCACCGCTCCAACTTCGCGTTGGTGGGCTTCACGGAAGAGGTAGAGGTCGCGGAGCTCTCGGCGTTGGGCCGCGCGCGCGGCGTGCCGGTGTTCCAGGACCTGGGCGCGGGCGCGCTGGTGCCGCTGCAGGGCGAGGGCCTGAGCCAGGAGCTCACGGTGGCCCAGGCCGTGGCGGCGGGCGCGGACGTGGTCGCCTTTTCGGGAGACAAGCTGCTGGGAGGACCCCAGGCGGGAGTCGTGGTGGGCCGGTCCGTGCTGCTGGCACGCATCAAGGCCCACCCGCTCATGCGGGCCCTGCGGGTGGACAAGCTGACGGTCGCCGCGCTCGAAGCCACCCTGGTGCTGTACCGGGATGGCCGGGCGGAAGAGGTTCCGGTGCATCGCCTGCTTGCCCAGTCGCCGGAGGACCTTCGCGCCCGGGCGGTACGGCTGCAGGGCCTGCTGACGGGGCGGGGTGTGCGTGCGCGTGTGGCCAGCGTGGTGGGGCAGGTGGGTGGGGGTGCCATGCCGCTGGCCAGGTTGCCGTCCTCCGCGTGCATCCTCACCCTAGAAAAGCCGGAAACATTCCTGGACTGCCTGCGCGGGGGAATGTCGCCGGTTATTGGCAGGATCGCGGATGGCGAGGTGCTCCTCGACGTCCGGTGTCTCAAGGAGGAGGAGCTCCAGGCTGTCGCGGATGCCGTCGCGGCCGCCATTCCAGGGAACCCGCCATGATCAACAGCGCCGTGCTTGTCCTCAACCGGTACTACCAGCCGGTGCATGTCACCTCGGTGAAGCGGGCGTTCTCGCTCCTGTACCTGGGGGTGGCCAAGGCCATCGACTCGCAGTACCGGCTCTACGAGTTCGCGGATTGGGCGGAGCTGAGCGCGACGCAGGACTGCATCACCACCATCGAGCGCACCATCCGCGTTCCCCGTGTCCTGGTGCTCAGCGCGTATGACCATCTGCCCCGAGGGCGGGTGCGCTTCTCCCGGCTCAACATCTACGCGCGCGACAACGACACCTGTCAGTACTGCGGCAAGAACCTGCCGCGCAGCGAGCTGAACCTGGACCACGTCATGCCGCGCACGCAGGGCGGCAAGACGACGTGGGAGAACGTCGTGTGCTCCTGCGTGCCCTGCAACCTGAGGAAGGGTGGGCGGACGCCTGAGCAGGCCCACATGAAGCTGCTCAAGAAGCCCGTGCGTCCGCGCTGGACGCCGCTGTTCCGCGGCGCCTCCCGCAAGGTGACGTACCGGGAGTGGCTGCCGTTCCTGCACCTGGCGGATGCGTCGTACTGGAACGTCGAGCTGCTCGACGAGTAGCGCCTGCCTGGTGGGCATCCGGGCTCGCCGCAGGGGCTGGAAACACCGGGAGTGACGGGTTTCCGGCGCATGCGCGGGCCAGGATGTTCCACTGAACGGATGCAGAAGGTCGGGGAGTCGACGCGACCCCGGGTTCGGGATTTGATGGGGGGGCATGTCCCAACCCTCGCGAGCGCCCCGGACCGAATCCCGTGTCCTGGGCCCCACGGAACCAAGCCCCATGGTCTCCGGTCCTCCTGGTCTGTCACGCCGTCCTCGCCCCCGGCGCATCATCGCCGTAGGAGGCGGGAAGGGCGGTATTGGCAAGTCCATGGTGTCCGCCAACCTGGGCGTGGCCCTGGCCCAATCCGGGGCCAACGTGCTGCTCGTGGACGTGGACCTGGGCGGTGCCAATCTCCACACATGCCTGGGGGTGGGGCAACCCAACGCGACGCTGTCCGACTTCCTGCGGCGGAACAAGGCGCAGCTGGAAGAGGTCATCGTTCCGACGGGCGTGCCCCGGCTGTCGCTGATCGCCGGCGCGCAGGATGCGCTGGACGCGGCCAACCTCAAGTACGCGCAGAAGCAGAAGCTGCTGCGGACGTTGATGGGCACGTCGGCGGACTACCTCATCCTGGACCTGGGCGCGGGGACGAGCTTCAACACCATCGACTTCTTCATCCTCGCCGACCACGGCGTGCTGGTGATGCTGCCCGAGCCCACGTCGGTGGAGAACGCCTACCGCTTCGCGAAGGCGGCCTTCTTCCGCAAGCTCCAGCAGGTGGAGTCGCAGTACGGCATCGAGGACCTGGTGGAGGATGCGCTCACCACCCGCGAGGGGGCGCTGCGCACCCTGCATGACGTGCTGGCGCAGGCCCGGCGCAAGGACCCGGTCATCGCGGACCGCCTGGAGCGCGAGCTCTCCGCGTTCCGCATCCGGCTGATCGTGAATCAGGCGCGTACGGACGCGGACCTGTCGGTGGGCGCCTCGGTGGCCGCCGCATGGAAGAAGTTCTTTGGCATCGAAATGGATGTCCTGGGTGCCATTCGCTACGACGACGAGGCGTGGCGAGCGGTGCGCAAGCGCAAGCCCGTCCTCATCGAGCGACCGGATTCCGCGGCGGCCACTGCCATTCAGGTCATCGCAACGCGTATCCTCACACTCGACGGCTCCCCCCAGCGCTCCACACCATGAAGCCCTTCGAGCAGCAGACCTATTACGAGATTCTCGAAGTCCCCGTCACCGCTCCGATGGAGGAGATTCGGGCGGCATACGAACGGCTGATGGAGCTGTATTCGCCGGACTCCATCGCCGTCTATGCGCTCGTGGACGAGGGCCAGGTGGATGGGCTCCGCACTCGGATGGCCGAGGCGCTGGAGATTCTCTCCGACGAAGAGCTGCGCGCCGAGTACGACAAGGATCTGGGGCTCCCGGCCCGCCGGTTGATGGACGCGGTGTCGACCGGGGGCGAGGTGGCCCACGCCGAGGCGCCGGTGGAAAAGCGTGCGGAGCCGGAGCTTGTTGGGGTTGCCGCATCCGGCGCGGAAGATCAGACTGGCGGCCTTTTGACACAGGTCCCCGAAACGGGGACGAACGGGAGGCCAGGAGCAGTGCGAGACGTGCCGGTGGAGGACTCGGAGACCGCGATGACGGGGCGGGACGGGGAAGGGGAGGCCGCGGCCAATGCGACGGAGCCTCGAGTGGAGCCGGTGCCGGCGTCCTCGGGGCAGGCGGACTTCCGGGCGTCGTTCTTCCGTGGGTTCTCGTTCGCGTATGTGTCCAGCTCGTTGCAGGACACGCAGCGGCTGGGGAGCGCGGTGGATGTTCCCGCTTCGTCGATTCAGCCCCAGGTTTCCGGTGGTGGGACGGGCACGATGGCTGCGAGCGCTGAGTCGCAGCGCGAGGCCTCCGGGGCGGTGCCTGCGGCGTCGGTGGGTGAGACGGCTGTGACCCAGGGGGCTGCTGCGGTGGCGCCTGGTACTGTTCCGGCCAGCGAGGCTGCTTCGGTTTCCCCGAGCGCCCCTTCGGTAACGGGCAGCGCGCCGATTCCGGCGACGTCTCCGCAGGTCAACGTCAGCGTCCCTGCTTCGGGCAGTGATGCCTCGGTGACTGCTTCTGCCGCTGTGCCGACGCCTGCTACGGCAGCCACTGTCAGCGCGCCGGCTTCGGTCAGCGATGCACAGGTGACTGCTTCTGCCGTGCCGCCGCCTGCATCGGGAGCGGCCGTCAGCGCGCCGGCTTCAGTCAGTGATGCCCCGGCGACGGCTTCGGCCGTCGCACCGACTCCCGCCTCGGCCGCTCCCGTCAGTGCCCCGGCGTCGGAAAGCAGTGCCACGGTGATTGCCCCGGCAGCTCCGGCCAGTGGCCCAGCCGCCGCGTCGGTTCCCACGCAAAGTGCCACGGTCAGCGCCGTGGCGGCGCCATCCCCCTCGGCGCCTGCTACCGCCGCGCCTGGCGCCCCGACATCGGAAGCCAGCGCGGAGCCCCTCCCGCCGGTTCTAGCGAGCGCCAGCCCGGTACCTCCGGCCCCCCAGGCACCCGAGGCCGACTCGACCGCCCTCGTCCCTGTCCGTCCGTCGCCCGCCTCGGCGGCTCCGTCCGAGCCGGGCCGGGCTGGGGCGCGTCCCGGGCGGCCCCTGGAAGACGCGCCGCAGATCGCCCAGGACTCCGCCATCGCCACGGCGGAGGCGGCGCTGGCGCAGGTGTCCCAGGCCGCGTCGAGGGCCCGTGAGCCCCGGCCTCGCGTCCCGGACATCCCATCCGACGCCGAGTTCAACGGCGAGCTGCTCCGCCAGGTCCGAGAGGCCCGGGGGATGACCCTCCAGCAGGTGGCCGACCGCACCCGCATCACGCGCATGCACCTGGAGAACGTCGAGGCGGACCGCTACAACCTGCTCCCGCCCTCGGTCTACCTGCGAGGTATCCTGATGAGCCTCGCCCGCGAGCTGGGGTTGGATCCACTCCGCGTCTCCAAGAGCTACCTGGCCCTGTCTTCTGAGAAGTCAGGCCGGAAGTAGGGGAGGCGCCCGGAAGTGCTCGGATGTCACCGGCGTTGCGAGGAAAGTTGACTCGCCTCCAGCCGCTGCCTAAGTAGGTAGCACGATGACGGACGAGGAAAAGGTCAAGGCGATGCGGCTCGCCCGTGCGATTGCCTCGGATATCTCGCTCTACAACGAGCAGAAGATCATCAAGGGAATCGAACAGGACAACCTCTTCGAGGTCCTCAAGGAGGAACTGGAAGAGGGCCGCGAGCTCTACAAGAGCCGCGTCAGCCAGGAGATCTTCACGAAGATGAATTTCTTCGAGCGGGCGATCAACGACATCGTCCTGCGCTCGAAGGCGCATGTGAAGTCGAAGATCTGGTAACCCCTCCCGTGGTAGCGCCTGACACGCGAGAGCACCGCGCTCCGCCCGAAGCTCGCGGCGAGCGCGTCGATCAGTACCTCGCGCGCGCGTTCCCGGACCTCACACGCTCTCGCATCCACGGCCTCATCGAGGCCGGGCATGTGCTCGCGGACGGCCAGCCGGCGAAACCGGCCCGGCGTCTGCGCGGCGGTGAGCTGCTCGTCCTCCACATTCCGGCGCCCGTTCCCGCCGTCCCGTTGGCGGAGGAGCTCCCGCTCGCGCTGCTGCACGAGGACCGCGACCTGGTCGTCGTCGACAAGGCGGCGGGCATGGTCGTCCACCCCGGCGCGGGCCATGCCTCTGGCACCCTGGTCAACGCGCTGCTGCACCGGGTGAAGGACCTGGCCGGTGTCGGGGGCGAGCTGCGGCCGGGCATCGTCCACCGGCTCGACAAGGACACCACCGGCTGTCTCGTCGTGGCGAAGAACGAGCAGACGCTGGTGGCGCTCCAGAAGGCCTTCAAGACGCGCGCGGTGGAGAAGACGTACCTGGCGCTGGTGCACGGCGTGCCGCCCGCGGAAGGGCGCATCGAGACGCTCTATGGCCGTCACCCCGTCCACCGCCAGCGCTTCACGGGCAAGGTGAAGGAGGGCAAGAACGCCATCACCGTGTTCCGCGTCCTCGAGGCCTTCGATGGTGCCGCGCTGGTGGAGGTGGACCTGCTCACCGGCCGCACGCACCAGATTCGCGTGCACCTCGCAGAAGCCGGCCACCCCCTGCTGTGCGACGCGCTCTACGGCGCCGGACGCAAGGCGAAGGGCGCCGCGTCGGAAGCCCAGGAGCGGCTGGGGCGGCAGGCGCTCCATGCGTGGCGCCTGTCCTTCGCGCACCCGCGCTCGGGCAAGGTGCTGAAGCTGGAGGCGCCCATTCCCGCGGACCTGGAGGCGGCCCTGACGCTGCTCCGGGCCACCGTCCCCGCGCCGGAAGCCCCGCCTGCCACCCGGAAGCAGCCCGCGCCCCGGAAGGCGGCGGGCGGCTCGAAGCGGACTACAGGCCGGACACGCTGAGCGACTGCTGGCGCTTGGACAGCACCTTCACGGGCTGGATGGCCATCACCCGCATGAAGACGGCCAGCAGCTCCGGGTCGAACTTGTTCCGCATCTCCGACCACATCAGCATCAGCGCCACCTCTGGGCCGTAGGCATCCCGGTACGGGCGCTTCGAGGTGAGGGCGTCGTACGCGTCGCAGATGGCGATGATTTTCGCGTACGCCCCGAGGTTCGTCTTCGGGATGATCATCTGGATGTTGCCGCGGGAGTCGCGCACGGCGGTACCGAAGTCCGTCTTGTGCTCGAACGTCGTCACCACGCGCAGCAGCGTGGAGCGGCTGAAGCCCTTCTCCATCAGGATGTTGCGCACGGAGATGAGCGGCGCGCGCTGCACCGTCTGCTTCTCCTCGGGCGTCAGCGCGCCTCGCTTCGTCGACAGCTCTTCCGACAGCGTGGCCATGCCGGCGTCGTGGAAGAGGGCGATGTAGCCCAGGTCACGCAGTTGCGGCTTCGTCAGCCCCAGCTCCGCGCCGAAGACGACGCTCATGAGGCACACGTTGACCTGGTGGTACACGAGGTAGTCGTCCTCGCGCCGCATGGTCGTCATGCCCAGGAAGTGTGTCCGCTGCTCGTAGGAGATGTCGACGAAGTCCTGCACCAGGCGCAGCGCCTTGGAGGCGTTGATGGGCTTTCCGGCGCGCACCGACTGCAGGTACTTCGTGAGGAAGAACACGGCGCGCGCGTAGATGGTCATCGCGTACTTCTTGCGGTCCACCTTCTGGTCGCCCGGGTTGTCCAGGTCCTTGTTCAGCTTCTCCTTCAGCTTGGAGAACTTGGCCACCCGCATGTTGAGCAGCTTGCGGTTGGACAGGCCGTCCTCTTCGGACGCGGTCGTCTGCTCCTTGCTGAAGATCCAGATGAAGTTCTTCAGCTCCGGAACGGTGACGGGCTTGGTGAGCGTGAATCCGCCCACGTCCTTCGAGCGCAGCTCCGTCAGCAGGTATCGCTGGTTCTCGATGGAGTTGAGGTCCACCTTCACCAGCATGCCGTTCAGGTAGAACGACTCCTTGACGCCCGTGAGCTCCAGGCGGCCTTCCTTGCCGATGATTTGATTGATGATGTCCTGAAGCTGGTGCAGCGGCTTCTGGAAGACCGCGTTCTCCGGGTCATACATCTTCACCGAGCGCACCAGCATGTACATGCCGGCCACCAACGAGCGCGCCAGGCTCTGGAGCTTCTCGTTGTGCTCGCGGCCGAACTCGCTGGTGTTCTCGTCCTGCGACTGGGTGATTTTCAGGTTGTCGGCCATACGCCTATGCCTCCTCCGACAGCGCCGAGTCTCCGAAGAGCGCCTTCTTCGTCTGGTACATCGCCTTGCGAGCCGAGGTGAGGACCTCCAATGGCTGGTTCTTGTCCTCCACCACCGCCTGCAACAGTTTGTAGCCCTGGATGGAGCACGCGCCGCCCAGGCCGTGGATGGCCAGCAGCTTGTCCTCCAGCACGCGCTTCTTGTTGAGCAGCGAGGGCTTCGTCGCGAGCATCTGCTGCATCATCGACAGGGCTCCCGGGGTGCCCGTGGAGCCGATGGCCGCGTACACCGCGGCGCGCTCGTCGGGCGTCTTCTTGTCGAAGCCGGGCTCCCGCACCAGGCGCATCAGGTCCGCGTAGCCCTTGTCGCGGTCGAACTCCGGCAGCAGCTTCGCCGCCAGCATGCGCACCTGGGAGATGGAGTCCGTGAGTGCGTCCATGATGATGCGCCGGGCCTCGCCCGTGCGGCCGCGGCCGATGATGTTGAGCACCTCCAACTTCACCACCAGGTTGGGGCTCTTGAGCACCTGGCCGAACATCTTCACCCGGTCCGGGTGGTTGCTCTTCTCCAGGATGTAGACCATGTCGCGTACTGTCTGCGGCCGCTCTGACATCAGCCGCGCGACGAAGGGCTCGGGCACCTCGCGCGCGAAACCCGCGAGGGCGTCACATAGCAGGGTGCGGTTGTCGGCGACCTCGATGCTCTCCAGCACCGACAGCAGGGGGATGATGGAGTCCCGGTCCAACACCTGGAGGTAGCGCGACACGTCCGCGGGGTTCTTCGGTCGCGTCGACTTGAGCGACTCGCCCACCCGCATCAGTCGCTGCTCCTCGCCCATCTTGTGGAGGAAGTTCTCCAACATCTTCGCCAGGTCCTCGCTGCCTTCGCGCTGGGACAGCGCGCGCAGCTTGAGGACGATCTGGTTGATGGTGCCGAAGTCGTCCTGGAGGAGGAGCATGTCCAGCAACTGCACGAAGATTTCCTCGAGCAGGGACGCGTCATCCACGCCGCCTTCCACCACCTGGAACACGGCGCTCACCAGCTTGGGAAACAGCCGGGCGTTCTCCTCCTCGGAGACTTCGCGCTGCAGCTTCGCCTTCAGCTCGTCCGAGGCATGCCGTCCACCCACCACGAGTCCGCGAATCTGCTCCACGCCGTCCAGCTTGGCGTCCAGGTCCTCCGCGGACACGCGCGCGAAGCGCAGGTAGTCATCCGAGTTCGTCTGCAGGCGCGAGTAGAGGTAGCCCACCACCTTGTCCACCTCGACCTGCACTTCCTCCTCGCTGGCGTTCTCCATGGAGAAGCCTTCCACCACCACGTACTCCACGTGCTCCATGCTCGCGCGCCACAGCTGCGCCAGCACGTCCTCCGCGCCGCGCTCCGGCTCGGACAGGGCGATGAGCGTGAAGGTGGTCAGCTCCTCCACCGTGAGGCCCGGGCGGAAGATGAGCTGCCGGATGCCGTCGCGGAAGAACTTGTAGGGCAGCGGGGTGTCCTCGGAGAAGAGCGACTCACCGAGGAGCAGGAAGTTCTGCTGCTCCACCTTCATCGACAGGGGACCGAACTTGTCGGTGTAGGAGGCAATCGACTCGAGCGCCTTCCCGAGGAACTCCGGGAAGCGCGACTCGTTGTGGCGATACATCCCGATCTGCTTGATGCCCTTGAGCAGGTGGAAGGCGAACGTCTTCGCCAATTCAACCTTCTCGCGTGCCTCAGGCGAAAGCTGGGGCTCCGCGCTGGATTCTTGGATGGCTTTAGGGGGGTGGGCCATGCTGTCACCCAAGCCTAACCCGATTTTGGACGGCGACCCAGGAGACGGCCCGTAGCAGTCTCATGGCTTGGGTGTCGTCCCCGTGACGGGGCATGAGAATGACGGGGATTCCCGGTTGTGTTGCCACATGCGTCATCCGCCGGAACGGGGCGACGTCCATGGCGCGGTTGCTGACGTGCTCGCTGCTGCTGCTTTCGTTGACGGGGTGTTTCCGGATGAGCCTCCGTTCCGGCGCGCCGCGCGGAGGCGCGCCCGAAGAGCAGACCGGCGTGAGCCTGGTCGCCGGGCTGACGACCTCGAATGTGGTGACGCCGGAGTGCCAGCACGGCTTCTCCCGCGTGGATGTGTATTGGCCGTGGTGGGGCCCCGTCGTCTTCGCGGCGACCTTCGGCATCGTCACGCCGCTGCGCACGGAGTACGTGTGCGCGGAGGCCGCGGAGGCCGCTGGCCTCGTGCCGCCGGAGCCCGTGCCGTCCTCCCACTCGCCGCTCTGAGCGTGACGGCCCGGGTGGGTGCTCGCCGCCTCCTGGACGGGGTTTCAGGAGGCACGCCGCACCCGCCCCGGAAATGAGCGAGGCGGCGAGGATTGCGCCTCGCCGCCCCGGGTGTCTCAGCGGTGTTTCACCCGGCCTCCAGGAGGAGGCCCGGGCACGTGGCCTACGCCTCCTTCTGCGGCGGGGACACGGCGGCGCTCGGGCCCTTGAGGGCGGAGCGCAGCAGGAACAGCGTCAGGCCGGCGAAGAAGAGCAGGCCCCAGAGGTTGGACCACAGCGGGTGGGCGTGCTCGCTCTCGCCTACCATGTTGAGGAAGCTGCCCAGGCCGCCCTGGTTGCCCAGCAGGGCCGGCAGGTTCAGCGCGCGGGTGCCTGCTCCGTCGGTGACGATTTCCAGGAAGGCGATGAGCACGCCCGCGATGGAGCCACCGGCGATGAAGCCGGAGGAGAGCAGGGTGCCCGGCGAGAAGTCGGACTCGCCGCCGCGGATGCGGTCCACGAAGTAGCGCACCATGCCGCCCACGAAGAGCGGCGCGCTGCTGCTGATGGGCAGGTACACGCCCACCGCGAAGGGCAGGGAGGACACGCCGCACAGCTCCAGCATCAGCGCGATGAAGACGCCCAGGAGCACCAAATCCCACGGCAGCTTCTGGGTGAGGATGCCGTCGATGATGAGCGAGAACAGCTGCGCCTTGGGCGCCGCGTAGCGCGTCAGTTGCTGGCCTTCGTAGACGCTGATGCGGCCGCCGATGCCCGGGTCCACCACGTACTGGATGGTGTCGGACTCATCGAGCAGGTACTTGCCCGCGGGCACCGGCGTTTCCGCGCCGCGCACGTAACCTTCCTTGTACGTGCGCTCCGGTCCGTCCGTGACGGCGCCCAGGTCCGCCACCTTGATGGGGGCGCCGCTGGGAACGTTGAGCGTCACCGCGCCCACGTCCTGCGAGGACACGTCGCGCCAGCTGCGCAGCTCCATCGCGCCGCTCTGCGTGTTCAGCTCGTAGCCCTTCGCCCAGACGGCCTTGCGCAGCGCCGCCTCGTCCAGGCCGCGGGCCGCCATCGTGTCGGCGGAGACGGCCCAGGGGAAGGTGTGCTGGACGCGCGTCTCGTTGGAGAACTCCGTCACCTTCACGCCCGGGTGGGGCTCGGGGATGGTGACGGTGGCGCCGCGGTTGAGCGTCACCAGCACCAGGCCGATGAACATCGCGCTGGTGAGCACACCGACGAACAGCGCCATCTGCTGGCGCCGGGGCGTGCCGCCCACCAGGAAGGCCGTCTTGAGGTCCTGCGCGGTGGTGCCACCGTTGGACGCGGCGATGCCGACGATGGCCGCCGTGGTGAGGGCCATGAAGCGGTCCTCGGACGACGTCCAGCCCATGAGCAGGTACACGAGGCAGGTGATGAGCAGCGTGGCCACCACCATGCCGGAGATGGGGTTGGACGAGCTGCCAATCTCACCGGTGATGCGCGCGCTCACCGTGACGAAGAAGAAGCCGAAGATGACGATGAGGATGGCGGAGATGAAGTTCACCTCCAGCGGCGGCGCAAGCCAGATGGCCAGCACCAGCAGCGCGCTGCCACCCAGCACCACGGTGATGGGCAGGTCCTGCTCCGTGCGCAGCAACTGTGGCATGGCGCCCTGGCCCCGCGACGCCTTCAGCGACTCCAGGCTGCGCTTGAAGGCCCCGATGATGGTGGGCAGCGAGCGGATGAGGCTGATGAGACCGCCCGTCGCCACGGCGCCCGCGCCGATGTAGAGCACGTACGCATTGCGAATCTGGTCCGGCGACATGTCCCGGATGAGCTGGCCGTTGTGCATCAGCAGCGGCGTCTCCAGCCCGCTGCCGAAGAACGAGATGGCCGGGATGAGGATGAGGTAGCTCAGCACACCACCGGCGAAGGTGATGGCCGCCACGCGGGGGCCGATGATGTAGCCCACGCCCAGGAGCTCCGGGCTCACCTCGGTGGAGAGGGTGGCGCTCTTGAGCCCCTGCAGCGGCGTGCTCAGCACCTCGCGGAACAACTTCATGCCGGAGTAGGCGAGCTTGTAGACGCCGCCCACCACGAAGCCGGTGATGACGGTGCGGGCGTTGGTGCCGCCCTGCTCGCCGACGATGAGCACGTCCGCGCTGGCGGTGCCCTCCGGGTAGGGCAGCTTGCCGTGCTCCTGGACGATGAGGCCCTGGCGCAGCGGAATCATCATCAGCACGCCGAGCACGCCGCCCAGCGCCGCCGTGAGGAATGCGTGGGTGAGGCTGATGTCGTAGCCCAGCAGCAGCAGGGCGGGGAGCGCGGCGGCCACACCGAAGGAGATCGACTCACCGGCCGAGCCCGTCGTCTGGACGATGGTGTTCTCCAGGATGCTGGAGTTGCCCAGGGCCCGGAAGATGGCGATGGAGAGCACCGCGACGGGAATGGACGCGGAGACCGTGAGGCCCACCTTGACGGCCAGGTATACGGACGAGGCGGCGAACACGATGCCCAGCACCGAGCCGAGCACCAGGGCTCGTATCGTCATCTCCGCCGGAGACTTGTCGGGGGGGACGTACGGGGTATGGGCGACTGTCGCGAGCATTTGCGCGATCGGGACGCGATCCTCGGAGATCGGCGGCGAACCGTGGGCCAAGCAGGGGGCTCCTTCGAAGGGAAACCGGCTCTTTCTAGCAGGCCCCCGGCTGGCCGTGAAACAACGCCCTCAAAAGGCAAGCGCCCCCGCCGGTAGGGCGGAGGCGCCTTGATGCGGGCCTGCCCCGGAATGCCGGGACAACTGGCCGGGTCAATCCAGGCTCACTGCTGGGCGGCGACGGCCTCCGGGTCCACCTCGGCCATGAGCGCGGCCAGCTCCGATTTGAGCTTGTCCTTGGCGCGAATCTCCAGCTGGCGGGCGCGCTCGCGCGAGAAGCCGAAGTGCTCACCCAGCTCCTTGAGCGTCATGGGGCGCTCGTTCATGACGCGTTGCTCGATGATGAAGCGCTCACGCGGGTCCAGGCGCATCAGCGCGGTACGGACGCGGGCGTTGATGAGGCCCGCCTCCTCCTTGTCCGCGAACTCGTCGTCCTGCGGGGCCGCGGCGCTCACCACGAAGTCCACGTGGCTGTTGCCGCCGTCCTCGCCCATGGGCGCGTCCAGCGACAGGTCACGGCCACCCATGCGCTGCTCCATCTCCCGCACCTCGCCCGGCTTCACGTGGAGCCTGCGGGCGATGTCATCCACGTTCACCGCCGCGTCACCGCTGCCGAACTTCTCCAGTTCGCGGCGCGTGCGGGCCAGACTGAAGAACAGCTTCCGCTGCGCCTGGGTGGTCCCCAGCTTCACGAGCGACCAGCTCTTGAGGATGTAGTTCTGGATGTACGCGCGAATCCACCACACCGCGTAGGAGATGAGGCGGATGCCCTTGTCCGGATCGAACTTCTGCACGGCCTTCATCAGGCCGATGTTCCCCTCCTGGATGAGGTCGGACATCTTGATGCCGTAGGAGCGGTACTCATAGGCGACCTTCACCACGAAGCGCAGGTTGGCCGTCACCATCCGGTGCCCGGCCGCCAGGTCGCCCTTGAGGAAGCGGCGAGCGAGCTCCTGCTCCTCCTCCACCTTGAGGAGGGAGTAGTGGTTGATCTCCGAGAGGTACATCGCCAGGGAGCCGGAGTTGGACGACTGCTCGGTGGATGCCTGCATGAATGATTTCTCCGACGGTGAGCCTCGCGGTGAGGCTGGGATGGATGGATTTCGTCTGACGACGTGACGAAGGGAGCTTGAGCAACAGAAATGCCAACCTGCCCCGAAGGGCCATTCCCAATGTCTGCGAGGGGTTGGCGTGCTCCAGCGGCGTGTACAGCGCCGCAATCCTGTAACCGTTACGTTGCACCGGCATGAATCGCCGGATGCGCTAGCTGTAGGAGATTCAGAACTGTTCGCATTCAAGCCTCCCGGGGGCTGCGCAGGGCCGTGCTCCCAGTGAGGGCGCGGCCATTGGAGCGATGCCCGTCACACGACGTGGCCGCCCCGCGGGAAAAGGCGTAACGACGCCTCAGGCCGCTGACACACCCGGGCCGCCGGCACGCGCGGTGGGCGGCCTGGCGGTCAGGCGCGAGGACCGAGGTCTGGGTGTCAGGAAGCGCGCGCTTGGGGCGGGCGAGTGCCCTCGCTGGCGACGCGCTGGGACTCCGTGAGAACAGCGCGTCTCAAGTCCGTCAACAGCCGCGCAGCCTCTCCCTGCTGGAGCGGACGACCGCCGAAGCGGGCTTCCAGGTAGCGTCGGGCGACGGGCGCCAGGGCGGGGGACAGCGGGTGCCGCTCCCGGGCAAGCCGAGCGTCCAGTGCTTCCAGTGTCTCCCCGTCGACACGTGTGATTCGCGCGGAGGCGAGCTGCGCCTCCACCGCGTCCGCGAAGCGCGTGGCCTCCAACGGCCGCTCACGCGACAGGAACTGCGTCAGCAACCGCCAGGCGGTATAGGCCGCGGCGGCGGCGAGCAGCGCGGCACCAAAGGCCCGGGGGGGCGGCGCGCGGCTGGGCGGCTCGTCCTTCTTCGGGACCTCGTGCGAGCGAGTGAGCGAGCGGACGACCGTCAGCTGATCGCGGAAGTTGTAGTCCAGGACGACGTCACGCCACTGCGACTCCACGACTTCATAGAAGTTGATGAGCTGCTCCAGCAGGCGAGGGGACTGGCTCGCGCGGTGGGCCGGCGGCGTCGCGTCCACGGTGATGAAGCCGCGCCCCGGCACCAGCACGTGCGTCCAGGCATGCGCATCACCCGCGCGGACCACGTAGCCGCCCGTCACGCGCTCGCCGCCGAAGAAGCCGGTGGCCAGCCTCGCCCGCATGCCCTGGGTGCGCAGCATCAACGTGAGCGCGGTGGCGAAGTGCTCGCAGTGGCCCTGCTTGCGCTGGAAGAGGAAGTCGGCGACCGGGTCCGGCACGTCGCCGCTCAACTCCAGCGTGTAGCTGTATTCGCGTTGCAGCCACGCGGACAGCTTCCGCGCGGCGGCCAGCGGGTCGCGTTCGCCATTCAGCACCCGCGCGGCGGTCTGGCCAACGCGGACGTCCAGTCCCTCCGGCAGCGACAGCAGCGCATCCTGCTCCTCCGGGGGCAGGTCCTGGATGTCGTCGCCGCTGGCGCCGGGCGGGAGGCTGTAGGCCTCATAGGAATACGAGATGCCGGAGTCGCGGAAGCGCACCTCGCCGCCGCCCAGTTCGTGGATTTGCGTGCGCCGGGAGCCCACCTGCGTATTGGCCACGGCGTTGCCCAGCCGCGAGGGCGTCTCCAGCGCCACCAGCGTGCGCGCGCCGTACGCGGGCATCAGCTCCACGCGCTGATGGATCAGGTTCTCCCGGCCCGGCCGCAGCGTCGTCATGGACTCGGAGCCGTCGCTGGTGGCGCGCGCGTTGGACCACTCCATGCCGTCGAAGACGTCATAGGTGCGGCCCACCCAGTACGCGTCGAGCGCTTCCTTCTCCGGGTCCGGGGACAGGGTGGCGCGCAGCACGATGCGGGGGTTGCCCTTGATGGTGCCCGCGCCGCCCAGGCGCACGGTGTTGGAGAAGCCCGCGGTGGCCACGCCCAGGCCGGGCGAGGCGCTGGGGCCAATCATGTTCCAGTTGAGGCGAGGGAAGAGGATGAAGAAGGCCACCGCGCCCAGCACGGCGAAGCCCACGCCCGTGGCCAGCGGGCCCATCACCGCGCGCACCGGCACCGGCTCGCCTTCGGGGACCGCGGACTCCACCACGCCCAGCGCCAGGGCGATGCTGGCCAGCACGCCGAAGGCAATCAGGAAGAGGCCGTAGACGAGCTCGCCAGAGAGCGCCGCGCCGCCCGCCACCATCAACAGGCCGGACAGGTGGACCTGGCCGTCGGTGGCCGCGTCCGGCGTGGACAGCAGCCGCTGCGCGGAGATGAGGCCCGCGAAGGCACAGGCCGCCACCACCAGGTTGAGCGAGCCCGCGAGCACGTTCGTGCCCAGTGTCAGCGCCACGGCCAGCAGCAGCAGCGCGGTGAGCGTCACCCGGTTGGCGAAGGGCCGCCGCCCCGCAAGCGCGACCACCAGGGCCACGCCGTAGAGGACCAGCGACCAGATGGGGAGCTGGCCCGACACCGCCATGGAAGCGAAGGCGAACCCGGAGCCCAGGTCTCGCAGCACCAGCCTCAGCCGCGTGCCCTTCCTCATGCCGCCTCCTCGTCACCGCGAGGGCGCTCGTGCCCCAGCCACGCCAGCGCCCGCAGCAGGCGCCGCTCCTGGGCCATGCCCGCGGCGGGCCGGATGCGCTCCTCCGGCGTGTCCAGGCCCACCTCGTGACCTTCCTCGATGAGCCGGCGGGCAAGCGCTGCCACTTCCTCGCAGCGGCGCTCGAGCGCCTCCGCGTCGAGCCCGTCCGCCACCTTCAGCACGAAGGTGCGCCGCTCCTCGCGTTCTCGCTCCACCCGCAGCAACTTCCCGGCGGAGGCGCTCTTGAGCCAGTGGATGCGCCGCGCGTCCTCACCCGGCGCAAGCTCCCGCAGGCCGCTCAGGTCCCCGTTGCCGTCATTGCGGCGGGGATTGCCCGCGTCGCCCACGGGGCCTTGCTCCGGCGCGCCCGGGTCCTGACAGGCGTAGGTCCGCCGCGGGTAGATGAGCAGCGTGCTCTCCAGCGGAAAGGTGCGTGTCTTGGCGAACAGCCCCAGCGGCCAGGTGGTGGTGACGCGCACGCCTGTGAGCCGCACGGGACCTCGCTGAGGCGCGGAGAGGTCCGCTCGCACGACGTGGTCCACACCCGTGGGCAGGTAACCCACGCCGCCCGCACCGGTGAGCGGCGAGTCCGCCTCCGACAGCGTGAGGGCGAAGGCGTGGCCCTGTCCGCGGGAGATGGCCCACCGGAAGGTGAAGGGCTCCTGGGCGAAGGCCGCGTCCGCGCCCACGCGCCGCACCGACAGGTAGCGCAGGCAGCGCTCGGACAGGACGCCCGACACCACCACCATGCTCAGCAGCAGGCCCAGCAGCAGGTAGAGGAGGTTGTTGCCGGTGTTGAGGGCGCCCAGGCCCACGCCGAACGTCACCACCAGATAGGTGCGTCCGATGCGCGTCACCTTGAGGGTGCGCGGCGGGCGGAGCCGCGAGCGAGCCCGGGCCCACCATGACGGCAGCCGGGGCTTCACCGGGGTGCCGGAACCTTTCGGGCAATCTCCTCCAGCAGGTGCGCCGCCTCGTCGCGCGCGGACACGCCCTGCACGGCGCTGCGCAGCAGGATGCGGTGGGCCCAGCAGGGCACCAGCACCGCGTGGACGTCGCCGGGCGTGGCGAAGTCCCGGGCGTCCCACAGCGCGTTGGCCCGTGCGGCCGCGCCCAGCGCCAGCACCGCGCGGGTGGAGGCGCCTCGCTCCAGGTCTCCGTGCGAGCGCGTGGCCGTGGCCAGCCGCACCACGTAGTCCGCCACCGACGCGTCCAACCGCAGCGCCGCGGCGAACGAGCGCAGCGACGCCAGCTCCTCGGGCCCGGAGACAGTCTCCACCGCGTCCAGGGGCGGCGTGCCGTCGCGGGTGACGAGCAGCCCGGCCTCCACCTCCGGCGTCGGGTGGCCCAGGGACATGCGCACCATGAAGCGGTCCAGCTGCGAGTCCGGCAGCGGGTAGGTGCCGGAGAAGTCCACCGGGTTCTGCGTGGCCACCACCGTGAAGGGCGCGGGCAGCGCGTGCGTGGCGCCGTCCAGGGAGACCTGCCCCTGGGCCATGGCCTCCAGCAGCGCGGACTGGGTGCGCGGCGGGGCGCGGTTCAGCTCATCCGCCAGCACCAGCTGCCGGAAGAGGGGACCGGGACGGAACTGGAAGGTGGCCGTCTGCGCGTGGAAGACCTGGGCGCCCAGCACATCGGCGGGCATCAGGTCCGCGGTGAACTGGACGCGGGCGAAGCTCAGGCCGCAGGCCTTGGCCATGGCCTCGGCGAGCGTCGTCTTGCCCACGCCCGGGACGTCCTCCAGCAGCACATGGCCGCCGGCGACCAGGGACGTCACCACGAGCTGGAGTTGGGAGGATTTTCCCTGCACCGCGCGGCCCAGCTGGGTGGCGATGCGTTCCATCGCCGAGCGCGCGTTTGCGAGGGAAGGCACCGGGGAGAGGGCGCGGGCAGGCTGGTTCATCTGCCGCCACTGTAGCCGACTCCCTCGATTGCCAACACGCCTCGCGTCCGAGCTTGCACCGCGGACGCTCCCTCCCTCCCGAGGCGGCGAAGCGCCTACGCCAGGAAGACGTCCTCGGGCGTGTAGTAGGCAGGGCGCGGCGACGTCCCTGTGCCCACACCGAAGTACCGGAACATCCGCTCGTGGTGGGTGGCCAGGCCGCGCAGTTGGACGGGGCGCTCCACCAGGCCTCGTGTCAGGACTCCCACGGCGCTGTCCTTGAACTCCCGCAGGTGGGCGAAGTCCAGGACGACCTCACACCCACTCAGGGCGCTCAGCGAGGTCCGGACCTCTTCTGCCGTCTTGCCGTCCAGCGTGCCTTCCAGTCGCAGCGTCACGGAACCTGCGGACTCCTCACGATGGATTTGTAGCCCCGACATTGCTGTGCTCTCCAAGTTGGCGCGGAGCCCTGGTTGGAGCGTCATCGCTCCAGTCCTTCCACGGAGGACCCGTGGGGTTCTCCCGCCCGGCGCACAGTGCACATGGTCCGCGGGTTTGGTTACCCCCCACATCGCAACTTTCTCGCGACTGTCGTGCAGCCGTCGCAAGGCTTGTTGCTCAGCGCTCAGCTCTTCTGGCCATGCGCCTTCTGGGCCTCTCGCAGTGTGAGCTGCTTCTCCTGCGCGGCCTTCAGCTTGCGGAATTCCTTCACGACCTTGGCGGGGTAGCCGGCCATGAACTTCGTGCGCGCTTCCTTCTTGGCCAGGATGCGGCGGGCCAGCCCGGGGCCGGCGTTGTAGGCGACCAGGGCCTTCTCCACGGTGCCGAAGCGCTGGATGAGGTCCGCCAGGTACGCGGTCCCCAGCTCCACGTTGGTCTCCGAGTCGAAGAGGTTGCTGGTGCGGCCCAGCCGCAGGCCGGCCTTGTCCGCCAGCCAGGTTCCAGTGTCCGGCATCACCTGCATCAGGCCCATGGCCCCTACGTGGGACACCGCGTAGTTGTTGAAGGAGCTCTCGCAGCGGATCACCGCCACCACCAGGAGCGGGTCGATGTTGTTGCGAGCCGCCTCGCGGACGATGGCCACCGCCAGCCGGCGCTGCTGCCGGGCGGGGAGGCCAGAGGCCTTCACCATCTCCGTGATACCCAGGGCTTCGGCCTCGGCGTAGTGGGCCTCATCCTCGTAGAGGTGCAGCTTCGCCAGGGTCGCCTTCAGCTCGGCGTCGCGCTCGGCCAGCTTCGCGCGCAGCTCCGTCACCTCCGGCCCCTCGCCCTGGGCACCTTCCGGCACCTGCACCGGAAACGCGACCGCCGCCGTCCCCATCCCCACCCACCAAGCCGCCGCCACCGCCACCGTCCAGCCCCTCATCCCACCCCTCCCGGCGCCGCCGTGCCGCTCGCGCCCCGTGCGCTCATACGGATGTACAGACCTGCCGACGGAGCAACGCCTAAGCAGCCCGCGTGCCAGAGGTTGCACGCGGCGTGTCTCTCCTTAAGAGCGCCAACGAATTTGCCGTTACTGGCGCGCTGGATTCCCCGGCGGATCTGAAAAAATGCCCGGGTGGAGAAGTGCCGTTCCCAACGGGAGACTGTGAAAAGGACCGGGTTGCCCGTCCGGGTTCCTGTTCCTAGGTTTGCCCGCGCCAGGCTGTGGTGCGTGTGGAGGTGCGGCGTGTACTGGACGATGGGAATCATCCTGTTGGTGTTGTGGGGGCTGGGGCTGACCACCGGCTCCACCGAGGGTTACTGGGTCCACCTGCTGCTGCTGTTCGCGATGGTGGCGCTCCTGCTGGCGGTGGTGTCTCAGGGCCGTCGGGCGGCCTCGGCGTGAGGCGCGGGGCGCCGGAGGTGACGGGGGTAGAGCTGCCCCGGGACTCCGTGGGCTTCACGCGCCGCGAGTGCCCGGAGTGTCAGCGGCCGTTCAAGACGCGTCCGGGGCCCATGGACTCGCGCGCGGTGCTGCACAAGCTCCTGGGCTTCTTCCCCTTCGAGAATGCCCACGAGTGCGTGGAGGGCATTCCCGTCTGGGGCTGCCCGTACTGCGGCTACCGCGCGGAAGCGGACGCCTTTCTCACGCCTGCCCAGCAGGGGCACCTGGAGGCCGTGGCGCGCGCCTGGGCCAACCACGTGCGGTACGAGCAGCTGGCGCACGTGGCGCGCACGCTGTCCGTCAACCCCAGGCCGACGTTCGTGGCGGTGGAGCCGGAGGCCCTGCCGGGCCCCATGGAGCCGGAGCCGGACGAGCTGCTGCGCGTCATGCCCATGCTCTGCTGTGGCGAAGAGGTGAAGGTGGTCTGGGAGTGGGACCAGGCACTCCACTGCTTCTCCTGCGGCGCGCGGCATGATCCGATGAGCGGCCGCCAGCAGGTGGAGCTGCGCTTCGTCTCGGAGTAGCGCCCGGGGTGGACGCGGGCGGGCGGTGACGGCAGGCTGGAGGGGACATGACGTGGGTCTCCCCCCGGGCCATGCTCGCGTGCCTGCTCTTGGCCGCGGGCTCCGCCGCCGCGCACGACGCCGACATCCTTTATGTAGAAGCGCACCGCGCCCGGCCCGAGGCGCCCGAGGTCCGTCAGATTCTGACGATGACGCCGGAGACGCTGGCCTTGCTCCTGGCCGACGCGGATGGGGGCTCGCTCCTTACGCGGAATGGACTGGACGCGCGGCGTGACGCCATCGCCACGGGCATCTGGGATGCGATGCCGCTGGTTTCCGGAGGCTTGCCGTGCGTGCGGACCGCGCACGCCGCGGCGCCGAGGCAGTCCTTCGTGGAGCTGTCCGCCACCTTCACGTGCCCGCCGGGTGGAATGCGCCAGCGCTTCCTGGTGCTGACGCGGCTGCCGCCGGAGTACCGGGTGATCCTGGGCAGCGTGAGGGAAGGGGAGGTTCCAGGCGCCGTGTTCGCGGATGCCACGCGGCCGGAAGTGGACGTCCCGGAAGGCGGACGCGGCACGCCGCTGCTGAGCCGCTTCGCGGGCTGGGTGGGCCTGGGCATGCGCCACATCTTCGAGGGCGTGGACCACCTGGCCTTCCTGCTGGCCGTGCTGCTGGTGGGGGGCGGCTGGAAGCGGGTGTTGTTGCTGGTGACGTCCTTCACGGTGGCGCACTCGCTGACGCTGGGGGCCGCCGCGCTGGGCTGGGTGGTGTTGGACGGAGCCCAGGCCCGGTGGGTGGAGGCCGCCATCGCCGCGTCCATCATCTATGTGGCGGTGGAGAACCTGGTGCTGCGCGAGCACCGGCACCGGGTGCTCGTCACCTTCCTCTTCGGGCTGATCCACGGCTTCGGCTTCGCGGGCGTGCTGGCCGGCTACGGCCTGGGCGAGTCCGTGGTGACGGCGCTGCTGGGCTTCAACGTCGGCGTGGAATTGGGCCAGGCGGTGGTGGTGGCGGTGCTGCTGCCCGTCCTCCGCATGGTCCAGCGCCGTCCGGCTTTGCACACGAGGGCCGTGAGGGGACTGTCCATCGGAATCCTCGCGGCTGGTGGGTACTGGATGGTTGAACGCGCCCTCGGTTGAATCCCGCGCGAGGCGTTCCTACGTTGGCGGATTGAAGGTAGGGAACAGGGGGACGTCAATGGGTGCGAGGCATACCCGGTTGGCCGCGGCGCTGGCCGCCGCGTGGGAGGCGGAGGTCGTCTCCGCCCGGCGGATGACGGCGCTGGCGGAGCGAATCGCGGATGCGAGGGTCCGGGCACGGCTGATGGTGTTGGCCGCGTTCTGCCGGGCTCACGCGTCGCGATTGCTCGCACGGCTGGCCGCGCTGGGCCGAGGTCCACTGCCGGTTCCTCCCGAGGACATCGAGCTGGATTCGGATACGTTGCTGGAACTGCGCCGGGAGGGGGCCTTCGCCCGCGCGTCGGCCGCCCGCTACGAGACGACCGCGGAGCTGGCCCGTCAGCAGGCGGACCTCTCCTCCGCGTGGGTCTGCGAGCTGAACCGCACCGAGGAGCAGGACCGCTCCCGGGAGCTGCTGTCCCTGGCCGAAGGGGCCCTGGGGCCCGTGGTCCACGCCGACGCGCCGGCCAGCGCCGTCCCGGGTGACTCCTGAGGGAATGACACGGGTTTCTCGCTCTGCCGGTGACAGTTACCGAGCATTGGGCGTAGAAATCCGTTCATGGCGAAGGAGAGCTACAACGATCTCATCTTCCAGCTGGGCGATCTGGCTCGGGACAGGTTGCCGGGCAAGCCCACCTGTCCTCGTTCCATGGACCGCGTCTACCGCGCCGAAGAGGCCGTGGTGGCGCGCCGGGATGAACTGGCGGCGCTCGAGCAGGAGATGAACGACGAGGACGCGGCGTATTCGGACTTTCTCGCCGTGCAGGACGAGGAGCGGGCGAAGCACGCCGTCATCGTCAAGAAGTGGAAGAAGGCGGTGGACGCCATCGACGGCAAGGTGAAGGAGCTGCGCAAGACGCTCGCGTCTCGCAAGGCCGAACAGCGCTACGCCGAGGATGGTCTGGTCAAGCTCGAGAAGAAGATCAGCGACATGGAGCTGACCGGCGAGCCGCCCGACAAGATCGAACTGGCCCGCGGCAACCTCAAGAAGAACCGGCTCCAGCAGATGCGGCTCGGCCGGCAACTGGAGGATCTGGAGTCCAACCTGGCCACCGCCCTCACGCCCGTGCCCGGTCAGCCCGGCGCGGCCGGCATCCTGGCGCACAAGCGCATGCTGGAGATGGAGGACGAGGCGGAGGAGCGGAAGCTCGACCACGAGCACCGCATGGCGGAGATCGACCAGGCAATCGCCGCCAAGGAGGAACAGGTCCAGGCCTCGGAGGATTATCTGGATCAGGCACTGTTCCTTCTGGGCGAAGACGTGTATGCACAGCGCATCAACGATGCGCAGCTCGCACCGTTCTACCCGCGGTTGGATCGCGCGCAGTGAGAGAGGCACCCGCCCGTAGTGCTTGACGGCGGGGACCTGTCTGCTACATTGCGCCGCTTCCTGGCGACCGCGGGGACGCGTGCAGTCCAGGTCATTGAACTTATTGGGTTTTTCCGCGCCACCAGCGCGCTGGCAGTGAGGACGACGTGAAGGGTCTGATTGGCAAGAAGATCGGCATGACCCAGGTGTTCAACGATGAGGGCAACCTCATCCCGGTCACGGTGATCGACGTGGGCACCTGCCAGGTCGTTGGCAAGCGCACCCCGGAGAAGGACAGCTACTCCGCGGTGACTCTGGGCTTTGGTGAGATCCGCGAGAAGATTCTCAACCTGGCCGAGCGCGGCTTCTTCAAGAAGGCCAACGCGCCTTACCGCCGCCACCTGAAGGAGTTCCGCGTTACGCCGGAGGAGGCTGCCTCCTTCAACGTGGGCGACGCCGTCAAGGCGGACATGTTCACCAAGGGCGAGCTGGTCGACGTGACCGGCATTACCAAGGGCCGCGGTTTCGCCGGCGTCATGCGCCGCTGGAACTTCAAGGGTTCGCAGACGAAGACGCACGGTACGCACGAGTACCAGCGTCACCCGGGCGCCATCGGTCAGCGTAAGACGCCGGGCCGCGTGTACCCGAACAAGAAGATGCCCGGTCACTACGGCGTGGATCAGGTCACCACCCAGAACCTGACCGTGGTGGACGTGGACGTGGAGAAGGGCCTGGTGCTCGTGAAGGGTGCCGTCGCCGGCCACAACGACGGCGTCGTCTACATCCGCCCCAGCATCAAGGTGGCCATGCGCGCGCAGCACAAGGCCGCGCGCGGCGCGTAGTTCGCTGCTGAGCGTCTGAACGCTCGAAACGCCCCGCTTCCGGGCCCGATTCGTCGGGCATCCGGGCGGGGCGTTTGTCTTGCGGGGCAGGGTGCGTGCGGTTTCCGCGGGTGGGCAGGTGTCTGCCCCGCGTGACGACCCGCCTGCCTGCTTCATCACGTCCCGTGCCGCGGGATGCCCCGGAAACGTTGACCGGTGGGCGTCCGGTGGGGACGACCGTGAAAAGAATTCCGACTCCAGGCCATCTCGGCTTGTCGGTCGTGGAAGCCGTGCGCACATCCAGGCCCCACGAAGGAGTCTGAGCGTCAGGTGACGCGGACTCCGTGGCTCGGGGAGTTCCTTGCACTCCCGCTCATGGCGGCCCACCCCACGGGCCGGGCAGGATTATGATCGCACGCACGCTCTGCGTCTTTGCTTCGTTGGCCGTCTCGCTGGCGGCACCGGTTGCCGCGGCACAGGACGACGAGAACGTCCTGGACAACGTCGTCGTCCGCAACCGGCTGTACGAGCCGGGCGGCAAGTTGGAGGTGTCCTTCGGGGTCGGTCTGCCGCTGCAGACGCACCTGACGGCGCACTACGTCTTCAACGCCGGCGTGGCCTACAACCTCTTCGACACCTTCGCGGTGGAGGCACGGGCCGGCTACGCGGCCAGCCGTCACACGGGCCTGGCGCGTTCCATCTCCGAAAGCTTCCTCAACCGCGAGGACAAGCGCGTCACCGACGAGCTGGAAGACCTCTGGCAGATGAACGTGCACGGGGTGGCGGGTGTCCGCTGGGCGCCCATCTACGGGAAGCTCAGCCTGCTGTCGGACCTGCCAGCCCACTTCCAGGCCTACGTCTGGGCGGGCGGGGGCCTCGCCTCGCTCAAGCGCAACTCCGTGATCCAGTGCGCGCAGGTGGTGAACCGCGAGCTGGGCATCTGCGACAACCGCACGTCGGTGGATGATCGCGGGTCGGCCACCCAGAACTTCTGGGTGAGTGAGTCGCGGGTCGCCCCGGTGGTGTCGGCGGCGGTGGGCTTCCGCTTCTTCATCCTGGACAAGCACGGCGTGCGCCTGGAGCTGCGCGACTGGGTCTTCCGGGACAACTACCGCGTCAACCTGGTGCGCGATGCGTGGGAGGCGGGGCAGGCGACGGGTGATCCCGCGCGCAGCCCTGGCCTCACGCACCTGGTGCAGTTCGACCTTGGCTACACCTTCTCCTTCTAGGTCCACCTGACTATGCGACCGTTCCTGTCCCTCGCGCTCCTTGTCGCCACGGCCACGCAGGCCGCGCCACGCGTCCCGGCTCCGGCCTTCGCGCTGGCGCAGGTCCAGCAAGTGCCCGCGCCCGGTGCGGAGACGTCCGTGCCGCCACCATCCACGCAGTCCCAGTCGCTTCCGGAGGCCCCTGTCGGGCCCTCGTCCCGGCCCGAGCCGCTGGTGCCCGCCGAAGCCACGGAAGCGTCCGCGCCGCCCGCGGGTGTCCGCCCCAACTCGGCCCCGGCGCATGGCACCGACGAGGTGCCCGCGAGCGAGCCTTCCCGTGTTGACGACACCGCGCCGGTGCCCGCCGCCGAGCCCACGCCCACCGTGGAGACGGACTCTGCTCCCGCGACGACGGGCATGGCCGGGCAGGAGGCGCCGCCGGCTCCCGATGATGCGCCGGTGCTGGCGTCCGACCTGGGCTCCGATGCGCCGCGCACCACGGATGCGCAGCAGCAGCGACTGGTGAACGGAGCGCCGCTCTACAACCCCAACGTGTCGGTGCACATCGTCCAGAAGAAGCGCTTCGCGGACGAGGGCCGTCACGAGCTGACGGTGTACCCGGCCACGGTGCAGGTGAACGGGAAGTACACCCACCACGTGGGCACGGCGGCGCACTACACCTATCACCTGCAGGAGAACTTCGCCCTCCAGGTGATGGGCCAGTACAACTGGTACTCGAACGAGAGCGCCTTCAACATGGAGCTCATCGACAAGGTCCGTGAGCAGGCGCAGGCGGCCTCGTCGCTGCTCCTGGTGTGGGGCGCCCATGCGGGCGTGGAGGTGACGCCGCTCTACGGCAAGTTCGCCTTCCTCAACAACTCGCTCGCGCAGTTCAGCGTGGTGCTCAGTGGCGGCGCGGGCATCGGCTCCACGCGCCACCTCATCCGCCCTGAGGTGACGAACGATGTAGAGGGCGAGTCGTTCCGGGTGCCCGCGCGCTTCGGTGACACGGGCACCAAGTTCATGGGCTCGGTGGGTGGCGGCTTCCGGCTCCAGTTCGGCGAGTCGTACGCGCTGCGCGTGGAGGTGAGGGACCTCATCTACACCGCGCGCGTGGACCGGGTGGATGGCTGCAACCTGGCGGACTTCGAGGCGCTCGAGGCGGCGCGTTCCACCAACCAGTCCTTCGCCTCGCTGAACCTGAGCGGCGGCTGCCGCTACGAGAAGTTCGACGGCATCGACCCGAAGACGAAGAAGAACTACCGCGAGGACATCATCCTGGGCCGCGACCTGGTGGCCGAGCCGTCCTCGGACGTCCTCAACAACGTGAGCTTCTACGCCGGCTTCTCTGTCCTCTTCTGATGCGCAGGAAGGCCCGAACCGCCATGAAACGACTGCTCAGCCTCTTCGTCGCCCTGGCGCCGCTCGCGGTGTCCGCCCAGCCTGATTCGGGTGGCTACAACCGCGCGCTGGCCGCCTTCAACGCCGGTGACATGGACACCGCCGCGCCCCTCTTCTTCGAACTCGCGGAGAGCGCCTCCGACGCGGAGGTGAAGGGCAAGGCGGAGTACTTCCTCGGACAGGCCCTGGCCCAGAAGGGCCTGCCCGTGGCCGCCTTTATCGCCTATGCGGCCATCGTCAACGCCGGGCCCTCGCACCCCTCGTATCTCAAGGCGGTGGAGGGGCTGGTGGACATGCAGCAGCAACTGGATGAGCACAACCTCATCCCCAGCATCCTCAACCAGGCCTACACCGACGAGGTGCGCGACCGCTGGGTGACGCTGCCCAAGGAAGTGCTCGCGCGCATCAACTACCTGGTGGGCACGGTGAGCCAGCGCAAGAGCCGCTTCGAGGAAGCGCGCTCGCTGCTGGAGGCGGTCCCCCAGGACAGCCGCGTGTACGCGAAGTCGCGCTACCTGCTCGGCGTGGTGCTGGCGGACCCGCGCTTCCCGGGCCGTCCCGGCGAGTCCACCGGGTTGGACAAGGACGCGCTGGCCGCCTTCAACGCGGTGCTGGCCGCGAAGGAGGGGCAGCTGGACCTGCGCGCCACGCAGCACCTGGCGCTCCTCGCCCTGGGCCGGCTCCACTACCGCCGCGGCGAGTACGCCAACGCTAGCGCCGCCTATGAGCGAGTGCCGCGCTACTCGCGCTACTGGGACCAGGCCCTCTTCGAGAACGGCTTCGCGCGCTTCCAGAACGAGGACTTCGGTGGCGCGCTCGGCAGCCTCCAGGCGCTGCACGCGCCGCAGTTCGCCGGGGCCTTCCAGCCCGAGTCGTGGATCCTGAAATCGACTGTCTATTACTACTCGTGTCTCTACGACGAGGTGAAGACGACGCTGGCGGCCTTCGACGAACTCTACGGCCCCATGGAGAAGCAGCTGGAGCCCTTCACCGGGGAGGACGTGCCGCTGGTGCAGTCCTTCAACCTGGTGGCGGCGGAGAACCGCCGGCTGCCGCGCCCGGTGTACCTGTGGCTGCGCAACAACGAGCGCATCCGCGAGGTGATGCGGATGCTGGAGCGCGTGGACAACGAGAAGCGTGCGCTGACGAACGGACGCTGGCGCGGCACGCCGCTGGCGGCGCAGTCCACCGCGTCGCTCGAGGAGGTGCGCGGGACGCTGCTGCAGGTGGGCGGCACGCTGGCGCAGAGCCGCATCCGTGAGGCAGCGGACAATCTGCGGACCTTCTCCGACCAGGCGGAAATCATCCGCGTGCAGACGGCATTGGATGAGAAGGATTTACTGCAGGCCGGCGTGGACCAGAAGGCGCTGCTGACGCGGCAGTCGCTGTATCGCCCGAAGATGCCAGGCGCGGCCTGGAACTACTGGAAGTTCCAGGGCGAGTTCTGGATCGACGAGATTGGTTATTACCAATACACGCTGAAGCGCGGCTGTCCGACGAAGACCGCTGAACAGCAGCCGTAGGTTCACGAGCGCCGCTGTCACGCATGCACGTACCTTGAGGGGCCGGCTCCACGCGACACCGCGTGGAAGCGGCCCCTTCGTCGTTGTTGACAGTGCGCAAGCACCGTTCCACCGCCACTTCTCAATCCAGAAGTGCGCATCTACTTTCCGTCGTCCCTCGTCAGTGGGTGCTGGATTGCCCGCATGCCGGGTCGGCTTCACGGCAGGAGCTCGCATGAAGGTGGTTCTTCGTTTCGGTGCGCTGGCGGTGGGCGCGGTGCTCATCACTGGCGGGGTGGGAGAGGCGGCGGAAACGCAGGCCCGCAAGGGGGGGAAGAAGCCCGCCGCGGCGTCCGCGTCGAAGACCTCCGGTGCGTCCAGCAAGGCGGGCGGGAAGAAGAAGTCCGCGAAGGCCCAGGTCGACCGCAAGGCAGGGGAGAAGGCGCCGCCGCCGGGTGTCGCGCCGGAGGACGTGCGGCAGGGGCCCGCGCGTGTTCAGCCCGCGTCGGCGAAGTTCGCGGAGCTGCCCCGCATCCCGGACGCCAAGCGGGACGCGCTGGCGGACAAGAAGCGCGACGAGGCCATCGCCGCCTTCAAGCGCCTCATCCCCAAGCTGCGGGACGGCAATCCGCAGAAGGCGGAGATGCTCTACCGCCTGTCGGAGCTCTACTGGGAGAAGTCCAAGTACCTCTACCAACTGGAGATGACGCGCTTCCTCGCGGCGGAGAAGGAATACGACGCGGCCGTGGCGCGCGGCGAGAAGGTGGAGCCGCCCCAGAAGAACCACGCGGACAGCGAGCGCTACCGCACCGAGACAATGGACATCTACGAGGACATCCTCCGCGCGTACCCGGACTATCCGCAGCGCGACGAGGTCCTCTTCTCCATGGGGTACAACTACTACGAGCTGGGACGCCGCGAGGACGCGGTGGCCCGCTACGAGGAGTTGATCCGCGACTTCCCCAAGTCGCAGTTCGTGCCGGACGCGTACATCCAGCTCGGCAACCACTACTTCGAGAACAACAAGCTCATCCCCGCCAAGGCGAACTACGAGAAGGCGCGGGACTCGCGCGTGCCGAAGATCTACGGCTACGCCGTCTACAAGCTGTCCTGGTGTGACTTCAACACCGGCGACTACGAGCCCGGCCTGAAGAAGCTCCACGAGGTGGTGGACTACGCCGCGAAGAGCCCCGAGCTGGGTGACCTGCGCACCGAGGCGCTCAACGACCTGACGGTCTTCTACGTCCAGCTGGATCAGCCGAAGGAAGCCATCGCCTACTTCAAGGAGAAGGCGCCGGCGCAGCGCGTGGGCCGCCTGCTGGCCAAGACGGCCGCGGGCCTGGTGGACGCGGGCCACTTCGACAGCGCCATCCTCACGTACCGCACGCTCGTGGACGACGCGCCCATGGGCGCCAACGCGCCGGAGTACCAGCAGGCCATCGTCCGCGCCCACGAGGGCCTCCGCCAGCGCCAGCTGGTCCGCAAGGAAATGAAGCGGATGGTGGACCTCTACAGCCCCGGTGGCGAGTGGTGGAAGGCCAACGAGGGCAAGACGACCGTCCTGCGCAATGCCTTCAACGTCACCGAAGAGGCCATGCGCGTCATGGTCACCGAGTACCACCAGGAGGCGCAGAAGACGCGCCAGGTGGAGACCTACCGGCTGGCGCGTGACATCTACAAGCAGTACGTGGAGGCGTTCGCCTCCAACGCGAACCCGGACTTCGTGGCGGACTCCGCCTTCAACCTCCGCTTCTTCTACGCGGAAATCCTCTGGGCCCTGGAGGAGTGGGAAGCGGCCGCGGCCGAGTACGACGCCGTGGTGGCCTTCAAGATTCCGGACCGCGACACAGCGCGCGAGGTCTCCAACGAGACGTACCGCAAGAGCGCTGCGTACAACGCCATCCTCGCCTACGACAAGCTGGTGAAGATCGAGCGCGGCCAGCTCGCCAGGAGCGACCTGCGTGACGGCCAGAAGGTCGACGAGAAGAAGGACAAGGGCGACGTCACCAAGCAGAAGATCGTCAAGCGCGACGCGAAGGACCGCCAGGAGGAGGCGCTCACGAAGTTCGAGGACCGGCTGGTCGCCGCGTGCGACGTCTACGTGAAGCTGTATCCGAACACGCAGGACGAAATCGACCTGCGCTACCAGGCCGCCGTCACCCTCTATGACCGCAGCCACTTCGTGGACGCGGCCCGGCGCTTTGGCGAAATCATCGAGAAGTTCCCAGAGGAGCGCCGCTCGCGCGACGCGGCCGACCTCACCATGTACGTGCTGGAGAGCCGCGAGGAGTGGCTCGAGCTGAACACGCTGTCGAAGAAGTTCCTGGAGAACAAGAAGCTGTCCAAGCCCGGAACGGACTTCGCCGTGCGCGTCAGCCGCGTCGTCGAAGGCAGCCAGTACAAGTGGGTGGACGAAGTCGTCTACAAGAAGGAGAAGAACCCGAAGAAGGCCGCCGAGGAGTTCCTCCGCTTCGTGTCGGACTTCCCCAAGTCGGAGAACGCGGACCGCGCGCTCACCTACGCGATGGTCATCGCGCAGGAGGCGGGCGAAATCGACAAGGGCCTGGCCGCGGGCGAGCGGTTCCTCAAGGAGTACCCGCGCAGCCCCTTCGAGCTGAAGGCGCGTTACTCGCTGGCGGGCCTCTACGAGAAGGTCGCTGAGTACCGAAAGGCCGCCGTCATGGCGGAGTCCTTCGTGGCCAGCTACGACGCCGCGATGAAGGTGGACGACGCCAACGGCAAGCGCAAGGCGACGAAGACGGCCGCCAAGGCGGCTGTCGCTCCGGGCGCCGAGGACGCGGAGTCCAAGCGCGAGCGGAAGGCCGCCGAGCGCAAGGCGCTGCTGGAGGAGGCCGACGCCTGGGTGGCGGATGCGCAGTTCAACGCGGGCGTCTGGTGGGAAGGCGCGGGCGAGCCACAGAAGGCCGTGGCCGCCTACAACACCTACGTGTCCCGCTTCAAGGACCGCAAGGACGTGCCGCAGGTGGCCTTCGCGGCGGCGCTCGCGTGGGAGAAGGAGAAGCGGTGGAGCGAGGCGGCCCGGGCCTTCGGCGTCTTCGCGGAGACGTACGGCCGTGACTCGCGCTCCAGCTCCGCGCAGGTGTACCAGGCCCGCTACCACGAGCTGCTGGCGTACGAGCAATTGAAGAACGCGCGCGAACAGGAGCGCGTGCAGGGCGAACTGGTGCGGGCCTGGAACCGGTTGCCGGAGAGCGCGCGCAAGGACACGGCGGTCCTCAATGCCTACGGCCATGCGCGCTTCCTGTCGCTGGAGCCGGCGTGGAAGCGCTACACGGGCATCCGCTTCTCGCGGGTGAGCACCATCCGCCGGGACCTGGCGGCGAAGCAGAAGGAGATCCAGCGGCTGGAGAAGGAGTACCTCGCGGTGCTGTCCACCGGCTCCGGTGACTGGGGCATCGCGGCGCTCACGCGCATCGGACTGGCCTATGCCGACTTCGCGCGCAACATCATGGACTCGCCGGACCCGTCCGGGCTCGATGAGGAGCAGCTCGCCATGTACCGCGGCGAGCTGGAGAACCTGGCGCTGCCGCTGGAGGACAAGGCCTCCGAGGCCCTGGAGAAGGCGCTGGAGAAGGCCTACGAGCTGGGCGTCTACAGTCCGTGGACCCTGGCCGCGCAGGACCAGGTGAACCGCCTGCGTCCGGGGGCCTACGCGCAGGTGCGGCAGGTGAACTACCGCGGCAGCGACACGCTCGTCCGGTCGGACCTGGTGCGCGTGCTGGAAGGCGCCACCGCGACGACGCCGGTCCCGGCGGATTCCTCGAAGCCCTCGGATGACGAGGCGCAGACACCCACGGCGGCGCGCGGGGAGGTGCTGCGATGAAGCCGTTTCGCATCGATTCCTTTCAGGTTGGGGCGGGGAAGACGCAGATGACCTGGTTCCGTTCGCTCCTCGTCGGCTCGCTGGCCTTCACGGCGGCGTGCGCGTCGGGGCCTCAGAAGAAGCAGACCGCCGTGCCGGAGGTGCCTCCGCCCGCGGCGCAGCAGCCCGCGCCCGAGCAGAAGCCGGTGCCGCCTCCCGCGCAGAAGTCCGGCAGCGCGAAGTCCGCCTTCGCGGCGGCGCTCCAGTCCTATGAAGCGGGGGACCTGGACGGTGCGCGCAAGGGCTTCGAGGCGGTGGTGGATGAACTGCCGCAGAGCCTCAACGCGCAGTTCAACCTGGGCGTCATCGCGGAGCGCCAGGGCCGTCCGGATGACGCGCGCGTGGCCTACGAGAAGGTCCTCCTGCTGGACCCGGCGCACGTGCCCGCGGTGGTCAACCTGGGCGTCATGTACCGGGAGCAGGGGCGGCTGGACGAAGCCATCGCGTTGTTCGAGCGGGCGCTGAAGATGCCTGGTCGCGAGTACGACGCGTCGCTGCTCAACAGCCTGTCCATCACCTATCGCGTCGCCGGAAAGCTGGACGAGTCCGAGGCCGCCGCGCGCCGCGTGCTGGTGCGCAACAAGGACAACCCGGGGGCGTACAAGAACCTGGCGCACGTGGCCTACGCACGGGAGAAGTACCGGCTGGCGGAGCTGCTGGCCGGCAACGCGCGCAAGCACTCGGAGAACGACCCGGCGCTCTACAACCTGCTGGGCATGGTCTACCTGAAGCTGGACGACCGGGCGCGCGCGCTGGTGCAGTTCCAGAAGGCCATCTCCCTGGATGCGAAGTTCACCCCGGGCTACCTCAACCTGGGCGCCCTGGCGCTGAGCTTCCGCGACTACGTGGGCGCCGAGCGCTCCTTCGGCAAGGCTGCGGAGCTGGAGCCGGGCTCGCCGGACGTGACGCTGTACCTGGCCTGGGCGCTGGACGGGCAGAAGGGGCGCGACCCGAAGAAGGGCCTGGCCGCGGGTGAGGCGTTCGAGAAGGTGCTGGCCACGCGCTCGGACCTGCCAGAGGCCGTGTGCGGCGCGGGCTGGGCGTATGCGTCGGACCGCGCGGGCTGGCAGAAGGCCATCGCGTTCCTCGACCGCTGCAAGGGGTTGGAGACGACGACCGACAATGACAAGCAGATGATCACCGCCAAGGTCCAGGGCCTGCAGAACATGCTCAAGGCTCCACCGCCCGCCACCGCGCCCGCCACCGCGGAAGGCGAAGGCGATGGCGCTCCGGCGGATGAGGCCATTGGCGGCGGCGGTGCGCAGCCCGCGCAGGGCGCCGAGGGTGTGGCGCCTGGTCAGGGCTCGGATGTTGCGCCGAAAGGCGATGCCACGGGCGGCGCGGGCGCACAGCCTGGGCAGGGCGCGGGCACCCAGCCCGAGCAAGGCACCACGGGCGAGTGAAGCGGCTGCCCTTGGGGAGCGGCGTGCGTCGCTAGCAGCGGGGGCTGGGTTGGACAGGCACCCGTGGCATCACCCCAGCAGGCAAGCTGGAGTTTTGACGAAGAGGGACGGAACTTTTTTCCTCTCTCCAGGCTGCAACACCCGGATGAGCAGGCGAGCTCCTCTGGATTCAAGGACTTGAGGTTGGATCGCGCTGTGCATTGGGAGGTTGAGCATGAGGCGACTGGTATCAGCGGTGGTGGTGCTGGGCCTGTGGGCGGCACCCTCGGTGGCGATGGCACAGGCGTCGAAAGATACGGTGAAGGTCGTCCAGGAGGAGGACCGCACTGTCTTCCAGAAGAAGACGGTCATCGACTTCACGGATGTCGCGGTGGAAGGCGAGCTCACGAAGCCTGAGGGCTCGTACGTCCTCCACCGGAAGAAGACGGACTTCCAGAGCCTCATCAAGGTCCGGGACAACTTCGATCCAGAGTTACAGAAGTCAGTCGACAACCTCTAGCGGCAGCGGGCGGCGGCAGTCGTTCTAAGGGCGGAAGGGAAGAGGGAAAATCCTCATGGCGGCGGCGAAGAACAACGGCTTGACGCTTCGGATCACCGGGCCGGATGGCTCCACGGCGGAAGCCGTGTCGGAGGCCGAGAGCGTCATTGTGGGGTCGGGCGCTCAGGCGGCAGTGAAGATTCAGGACCCGGGGGTCTCGAATCTCCATGTGATGCTGAAGGTGGACAAGGATGGCTCGGTCACGGCCATCGACCTGGGGAGTGAGGGTGGCACGGAGGTGCGTGGACAGCGGCTCGTCCTCCCCACGGCGCTCAATCCCGGGGATGTGTTGTTGGTGGGCGGCAGCCGGGTGGAGGTGCTCTTCGGAGCGACCCAGCCCGAGCGTCCGCTTCCCGCGGGTGCGCGGGTGGCGGGGCCGGTGTTCCAGGGGCCGGTGGCCACGCCACCGCCGCCGCCGCGTGCCATGCAGATGCAGACGCAGGCGCGCGCGGATCTACCGAACCTGGTTCCCACGCCGCCGCCGCCCATGCGCCAGGTGTCCACGGCGCTGGGCAACCGCGTGGAGCGGGTGGCCTCTCCCGGTGTGATTCCGGTCGAGCCGCCCCGGCAGGTGCCTCCGGGGCTCCAGCCTCGCACGACACCCTCCACGGCGCGGACGTCCACGCCGAACGCGGCGAACACGGCCACGACGCGGCGGACGGTGGCGCCGCACCTCCAGGAGCCGCTGCCTCCCGAGGCCATGCCCACGCCCGAGGCGCGCGTCCTCCAGGTCGCGCTGCTGTGGGGCGACACCATGCTGGAGGTCCAGCACTTCAAGGACGGCGTGCCCGTCACCATCGGCGAGGCGAAGAAGAACTTCTTCAACGTCTTCGCGCCGTCGGTGGGCAAGAGCCATGTGCTGGCCGTCAGCGAGAAGGACGTGCTGGAGGTGCGCGCTCCCGCGGGCTCGCGCGCCTTCGTCACCAACCAGGGCAACGTGCGCACCAAGGACGCGCTGCGGGCCGCGGGCGCGCTCTCCGGCCAGGCCGGTGACGACGCCGAGCAGCGCTTCACCCTGGGGCTGCACGACCGGGTGGAGGTGTCGCTGGGCACGGTGTCCTTCGTCGCGCGCTACGTGAAGCCGTCTCCGGTCATCACCGCCGCGTCGCTGAAGGACTCCGACTTCACGTTCTTCAAGATCACCAGCATCTGCATGCTGACGGGCCTGGCGGTGGTGCTGGCCATGGTGCTGACGCCGCGCCAGGAGCTGCCGCAGAGCGCGGACATCTTCGAGTCCCAGCAGCGCGTGGCGAAGTTCCTCATCACCCCGGAGAAGAAGCTGGAGGCGAAGAAGCTCCAGCTGTCCGCGCCGGAAGAGGGCGCCAAGGCGAAGGACGAGGAAGGCAAGTTCGGCAAGGAGGAGGCGAAGCAGCAGGAAGCGGCGCCCTCCAAGCCCGGCACGCCCGTGGTGGACAAGAGCAAGAAGGAGAAGGACCGTCAGGCGGTGGGCAAGGCCGGCCTGCTGGGCGCCTTCAAGGGCATGAAGGGTGGGGCATCGGACGTGTTCGGTCCCGGCGGCTTCGGCACCGGCATCAACGACGCGCTGGGCGGCCTCAAGGGCGGCGCGGCCATGGGTGACGCGCAGGGCGTGGGCGGCCTGGGCTCGCGTGGCACTGGCAAGGGCGCTGGTGGCACCGCGCTGGGCATCGGTGGTCTCGGGACGCAGGGCACCGGCCGTGGCACGGGCGGGTCGGGCGGCATCGACCTGGGCGGCCGTGGCAAGTCCATCACCAAGGTCATCCCTGGCAAGACGACGGTGGTGGGCGGCCTGGACAAGGACGTCATCGCCAAGGTCATCCGGCGGCACCAGGGGGAGATCAAGTACTGCTACGAGTCGGAGCTGAACAAGGACCCGAGCCTCGCTGGCAAGGTGGCGGTGGCCTTCGTCATCGACCCCACGGGCGCGGTGTCCGACGCGAGTGTCTCCGAGACGACGCTGAACAACGCCGCGGCGGAGCGCTGCATGCTGTCGCGAATCCGCCGCTGGAAGTTCCCGGAGCCCAAGGGCGGCGGCGTGGTGTCGGTGACGTACCCCTGGCTCTTCTCGCCCGCGGGCGCGGGAGGGTGAGCGGCGGTAGCGGCCCGTGAAGCATTCGAGTGGCGTGGACGAAACGGTCCACGCCACTTTCGTTTTCCCCCACTGCCGGTTCCGGGGGGGCGTCATTAACGTCTGCGGCGCTCCCGCGTTGCGCTGGGAGGGCACGTCTGTCGGGAGGACCCGTGAAGAAGTCTCAGTTGATTGCCGCGCTCGCGCTGCTGTCGTCTCCGGTTCTTGCGGCCACACCGCCGGAAGGGGTGGCGTTCGAGCCGCGCCGTGGTTTCTTCACCGAGACGGACATCGGCGTGTTCTTCACCGTGGGCGGGGAGAACGTCTACTCCAACGCCCAGACGTATCTTCAGCTCGGCGTGGGGTACGACCTCACGGAGAAGCTGTCGCTGGGGGCGCACTTCGGGCTCGGCTCGTCCGCGCAGAACTGCTTCGCGGGCTACCTGCCTGGCACGGAGACGTGCGCGCTGTCGGACAACTTCACCATGGCCTTCTTCAACGCGTCGGCGGCCTACCACGTGCGTGTCATGGACCGGCTGTTCCTCACGCCCAAGGTCGTGGCGGGCTACACGCGGCTGGATCCGGCGCCCGTGGACCCAGGCGAGGGCGACCCGGGACGCGCCGTCAGCGCGCCCAACGCGGGCCTGGGCTTCGGCGTGGAGTACGCCACGGGCATGGACCACTTCTCCGTCGGCGCGGACCTGCTGGCCCGCTACATCATCGGGCCCAACATCACCTCCTTCGCCATCTTCCCGAAGGTGAAGTACACGTTCTGAAGCCCGAATACACGAAGGGCCCGCCCCCAACGCAGTGGGACCGGGCCCTGGTGATGCGGGGCGCCCAGTGAGCGCCCCTGAGCGAAGGCTTACTCGCCTTCGGCCGCGCGCTCCTCGCGCTTGCGGTCACGCTCGGCGCGGTAGCGCTCGCCCACCGCCAGCGCCTTCTTGCGCATGCGGATGGACTTGGGCGTCACCTCGACCAGCTCGTCGTCGGCGATCCACTCCAGCGCCTTCTCCAGGCTGATTTCCCGCGGCGGGGTGAGGATGACGTTCTCGTCGCGGCCGGCGGCGCGGATGTTGGTGAGCTTCTTCTCACGGCAGCAGTTCACGTTCAGCTCGGACGCGTGCGAGTGCTCGCCGATGATCATGCCCTCGTACACCGTGGTGCCGGCGCCGATGAAGAGCGAGCCACGCTCCTGGATGCTGAAGAGCGCGTAGGGCACGGTGTCGCCCAGGCGGTCGGAGACGATGGCGCCATTCTGCCGCTTGGGGATGTAGCCGAACCACGGCTCGTAGCCGTCGAACTGGCTGCTCATGATGCCCTCGCCACGGGTGATGGTGAGGAACTCCGAGCGGAAGCCGATGAGGCCGCGCGCGGGGATGCGGAACTGGAGCCGGGTGCGGCCCGAGCCCAGGGTGCCCATGTCCACCATGCGGCCCTTGCGGGGCCCCAGGCGCTCCGTCACCGCGCCCACGCTGTTCTCCGGCACGTCGCAGAAGAGCAGCTCCATGGGCTCGTGGACCTGCCCGTCGATCTCCTTAGTGATCGGCTCCGGGTTGGAGGCCGTCAGCTCGTAGCCCTCGCGGCGCATGTTCTCGATGATGACGGCCAGGGCGAGCTCGCCGCGGCCCACCACGCGGAACGCGTCCGGCGTGTCGGTGTCCTCCACGCGGACGCCCACGTTGCGGTAGGCCTCGCGGTAGAGGCGCTCGCGCAGGTTGCGGGAGGTGACGAACTTGCCTTCCTTGCCCGCCAGCGGCCCGTCATTGACCTTGAAGACCATCATCATCGTGGGCTCGTCCACGGTGATGCGGGGCAGGGGCACCGGCTTCTCCGCGTCGGCGATGGTGTCGCCGATGGAGATCTCCTCGATGCCGGCGATGGAGACGATTTCACCCGGACCCGCGTCCGGGATCTCCACGCGCTTCAGGCCGGAGAAGCCGTACAGCTTGACGATCTTGCCCGGCTGCACCTTCCCACCCTCGCGGCAGACGGCCACGGGCATGTTGGCGGTGATGCGGCCGGCCTGCACGCGGCCCACGGCCAGACGGCCGACGTAGTCGTCGTAGTCCAGGTTGGCGACCAGCAGCTGCAGCGACGTCTCGTCCGACTTCGGCGGAGGCGGGATGTGGTTGATGATGGCGTCGTACAGGGGCTCCAGCGTCTTGCCGGGGACCTCCAGCTGCGTGGACGCCTGACCCTGGCGGGCGATGGTGTAGAGGACGGGCATCTCCAACTGCTGCTCGTCCGCGCCCAGGTCGATGTAGAGCGAGTACACCAGGTCCAGCACGTCCTTCGCGCGGGCGTCCTGGCGGTCGATCTTGTTGATGACCAGCACCGTCTTCAGGCCCATGGCCAGGGCCTTGCTGAGCACGAAGCGCGTCTGGGGCAGGGGGCCTTCGGCGGCGTCCACCAGCAGGATGACGCCCTCAACGAGGCGCAGACCACGCTCCACCTCACCACCAAAGTCGGCGTGACCCGGGGTGTCGATGATGTTGATCTGCATGCCCTTGTAATTGACCGCGGTGTTCTTCGCGAGAATGGTGATGCCCTTCTCGCGCTCGAGGTCGTTCGAGTCCATCACCCGTTCGGCGACGTGCTCGTTGCTACGGAAGGTGCCCGCCTGGCGAAGCAGGTGATCGACGAGCGTGGTCTTGCCATGGTCGACGTGAGCGACAATGGCGACGTTACGAATATTTTCGCGAGGAATCATACGAACCGAACTGTGATGGCTGGTGGGGAACGCCCGAGGAGGCCGGGGCTTCCGAACCCCACCGGAACCCGGGAGGTCGGCGCTTATATGCCGCGAGTGCGTCCCCTGCAATGCAGCCGGAAGCCCAGCGTCCGTGCGGGCGGGTTTTCACTCCTGTCACCCATGAACAACGCCAGGGGGCCGGCCTCTTCCGGAGGGCTCAGGGGCCAGCGGGAGGGCTCACCGCCGGTGTAGGCGTGGGCGAGGGGGGGCCGGTACGCACGTTCAGTCGCTCCCGGAGGAAGCGCTCGACGCGGGCCTCCACCCGCCCGGGGGCTTCGAGTGGGGTGGTGTGGGTGCCGTCGGGGATGAGCTCCAGCTCGGCGCCGGGGATCCGGTCGGCCATCTCCTCGGAGATCCAACCCGGCGTGAACTTGTCCTGGCCGCCCGCCACCACCAGGGTGGGGACGTCCACGTGGGGCAGGTGGTCCCACGCGTTGTGCTCCGCCATGGACTCCAGGGTGCGCACGAAGACGACGGGGTCCATCCGGGCCAGGTGGTCGAAGTAGGGCGCCAGGTCGTTGCGGGCGATGCGCTCCCGGTTCATCTCCAGGGTGATGGCCAGCTGCACGGCCAGCTCCGTGCGCAGCACCGTGTGGATGATGCGGGCGGACTGCCCAGGGTAGCGCTCCACCACGCGGCGGATGAGCGGGAACGCCCGCTTGAGCACGGTGGAGTCGTGGAAGGTGTCCAGCGGGTTGCCGTAGCTGCCGCACACCAGGACGAGCCCGCACACGCGCTGGGCGTAGCGGCGCTGGAACTCCAGCGCCACCTGGACGCCCATGGAGTGGCCGAAGAGGACGGCGCGCTCCATCCCCACGGCGTCGAGCATCCGCCGCAGGTCATCGCAGGTGTACAGCATGCCGATGCGAGAGCGGTCCTCGGGGACGGTGGAGCGGCCGTGGCCCCGGTAGTGCCAGCGCAGCACGCGGTGGTTCCGGACCAGGTAGGGCGCCAGGTACTTCCAGGCGAAGCCGTCACAGCCCAGGCCGTCGCAGAAGACGATGCCCGGAAGGCCGTCTCCCTGGACCTGGTAATACAGCTCCGCGCCGTCCGGGACGCGCAGGCGGTCCTGGTGGAAGTACCGCGCGCCGGGACTCATGCGTCGCCCATCTCCGCCTCGTCCTCGGGCAGGCCCTTGTCCAGGCCGTAGCGGGAGATCTTCAAGATGAGGTTGGAGCGGCTGATGCCCAGCTCTCGCGCCAGCCGGCTCTTGTTGTGGCGCGTGCGCATCAGTCCCTGCTGGATCATCTCCCGCTCCAATGCCTCCACGGCCTCGTGCAGCTTGCCGTGGGCGCGCGGAGAGATGAAGGGGCCTCCGCCGGGCAACACGGCGTCGCGGATGCGGCTGGAGATGAGCTCGGCGGGAATGGACTCCAGCTCGCCCCCCAGCACGAGCAGGCGTTCGATTTCGTTCTCCAGCTCGCGGATGTTCCCCGGCCACGCGTAGGCGCCCAGGATGGCCAGTGCCTCCGCGTCCAGCCCTCGCGCGCGCTGGCCCTCGCGGTGGTGCTTGCGCAGGAAGTGGTCGATGAGGACGGGCATGTCGTCGCGCCGCTCCCGCAGGGGGGGCAGCTGCACGCGGATGACGTTGATGCGGTAGTAGAGGTCCTCGCGGAATTCGCCCCGCTTCACCAATTCGCCCAGGTCCTTGTGGGTGGCGGCGATGACGCGGACGTTGACCTCCTTGAGCTGCGTGCCGCCCACGGGCAGGAAGGTGCCCTCCTGGAGCACGCGCAGGAGCTTCACCTGCAGCGCGGCGGACATGTCGCCCACTTCATCCAGGAAGAAGGTGCCGCTGTCGGCGACCTCGAAGAGGCCCTTCTTGTCGCGCAGCGCGCCGGTGAAGGCGCCGCGGGTGTGGCCGAAGAGGGCGCTCTCCAGCAGGTTGTCGTTGAAGGCGGAGCAGTTCTGCACCACGAAGGGTTGCTGCGCGCGCGGGCCGCTGAGGTGGATGGCGCGGGCCACCAGCTCCTTGCCGGTGCCGGACTCGCCGTTGATGAGGACGGTGGAGTCGGAGTTGGCCACCTTCTCCATCAACCGGAAGACCTCCATCATGGGCCCGGAGCGCCCGATGATCTTCTCGAAGCGGTAGCGGTCGCTCAGCTCGCGGGACAGCACGGGCGCGCCGTCCTCCTGCCGGGAGGCCTCCGCCGCTTCGTGGTTGGCGATTTCATTCGCCGCGCACTCGAGCAGGTCGGACAGCTTGCTCAGCTCGGCGCCGTCCAGGACGGGGACCTGCTCGCTCAACCCGTCCAGATCCACGTGCGACGGGGCGAACTGGCGCACCTTCGACTTGAGGACGTCCGCTTCGCGCGCGTCAAGAGGCTGACGGGCAAAGCCCTCGACGAAGAGGAAGCCCTCGTATTCGTTGGCGATGTAGAGGGGCGCGCCCACGATGCTGAAGTTGAGGTGGCAGTCGTGGATGAGCGAGCGGCGCACCTTCTTGTTGGCTTTGAACTTCTCGTTCAGTACACGGACGGACTGGCCGCAGCGCCGCAAGCCCTCCTTCGAGGTCAGGGCGGCACGGCAGAAGGCGTTCGGCGGCGGGCTGACGTCCCCGCGCTGCCACTCATGCACCACGCCGTGGCGGTCCGCGAACGCCAGCTCGACCTGCCACCACTTGCGGATGACATCCCTGAGCATGATGATGGTGTGCAGGTTCAGATGCTTCCCGTAGTCCATCCCCACCTCCGTCGCGTCTCCCCACGCTCCGGAGCAGGGGACGCCGGGCCTGGCGGCAGCCAGATTCCCGGCCTCTCATACCTCATGAACGGGCATTATCCGCACCCCCCTCTCCCGTGACTACTTCCCCTTACACCCGCGGTGAATCCGGGCATGGCCACGAGCATGACCACGGCGACGGCCATGGCCACCACCATCATCATGGCCATGGGCACGGCCATGGGCACGGTCCCCGGAAGGGCGGACTGGCGGAGGAGCGGAAGAAGGACAAGCGCCGGCTCATCTTCGCCCTGGTGCTGACGGCCACCATCGCGCTGGCGGAGGCGGTGGGCGGCTGGCTGACGAACTCGCTGGCCCTGATGTCCGACGCGGGCCACATGCTGACGGACGTGTCCGCGCTGGCGCTGAGCCTGGTGGCGCTGTGGTTCGCGGGCAAGCCGGCGGACGTGAAGAAGACGTACGGCTACTACCGGATGGAGATCCTCAGCGCGCTGCTCAACGGCGTGCTGCTGATGGGCATCACCGGCTTCATCCTCTATGAGGCATGGGAGCGGGTGCGAACGCCGGCGCCGGTGGACATCGGGCCCATGGCCATCGTGGCCTCGGTGGGCTTGTTGGCCAACCTGGGCGCGCTGGGGTTCCTGCACCGTTCCCACTCCATGAACGTGCGCGGGGCCTTCCTGCACGTGCTGGGAGACACGCTGTCATCGGTGGGCGTGCTCGTGGGCGCGGGCATCATGGCGTACACGGGCTGGTACGTCGTGGACCCCATCATCTCGGTGGTCATCTCCATCGTCATCGTCATCGGCGCGGTGCGGCTGGTGCGCGACGCGGTGGACGTGCTGATGGAGGCGGTGCCGGCGCACGTGGACCTGGCGCAAATCAAGGAGCTGATGCTCCGCGCGCAGGGCGTCACGGCGGTGCATGACCTGCACGTGTGGACCATCTCCAGCGGCGTGTATGCGCTGTCCGCGCACCTGGTGGTGCAGGACCCCATGGTCTGCAACAACGACGAGATTCTCTCCGCGGTGAAGCACGACCTGTACGACCGCTTCGGAATCGACCACACCACGATTCAAATCGAGAGCGAGACCTACGCCCACCTGGGCGAGGTCCACTGACGGCCCGCGGCCGGGGGGCGTGCCCCAGCGGACGCTCCCAGCAGCTTCGCCTTGCCTCGGGCGGCGCGGGCGGATGATTCTCCTCGCTCCATGAACGTGTTGGACAAGGTGCTGACGTTACGGCCGGGGAACACGGTGGCGCGGGTGGGCGCGGGTTCGCGCGTTCCGCTGCTCAATCCCCGGGAGCTGCTGCGTGCCCTGGCGGAGGCGCCGGTGGCGCTGCCGTGTCTGCCGGTACAAGCGAAGGGCGCCTTGCCGGGCCTGCTGCGCGCGGCCCGGTCGGAGGACGCCCTGCTGGGGCTGGCCTGCCCACACCCTTTGTCGGACCGGGGGGCGCCCGAGCGCTTCGTCGTGGCCGCGCACCAGGCGGCCGCCGAGGCCGAACACGCGCGGCCCCTGTTCCTCCAGGCTGGGCCCATTCGGGTGGCCCGGGCGGACGCGGACACGCTGGACGCCTTGAAGGACGGCATCTACCGCGTGGTGGACGCCGGCTTCTCGCTGGTGTCGCTGGATCTGTCCCGGCTGGACTCCTACGAGGCCGTGGAGGCCGTGAATGCCCTGGTGGCGCCGGTGACCGAGCGCGAGCTGGCGCTGGAGCTGACGGGGCCGGCCGCTTCTGGCGGGTTCGTGGACGCGTACCGGACGCTGCTGGAGGGCCTCAGGCAGTGGAAGGTGCCGGTGGACTTCGTCCGCGTGCCGGAGTCCGCGCTGGGCGAGGGAGAGCCGGATGTGCGGCTGCTGCGGAGCCTGGTGGAGCTGGCCGCGGAGTACGACGCCGTGCTGTCGGTGGGCGAGGCGGGCGCGACGCTGGCCGGCGGACTGCCCACGTATGTGGCGGCGGGCGTGCGCAAGGTGGACTGCGTGGGCGGCTTCGAGCGGCTCTCGTTGGGGGCGTGGCCCCTGGATGTCCGCGCCAGCGTGGAGGAGAAGGCCGCGGCCGCCGGCCTGCCCGCAGGACAGCTGCTCAGCGTGCTGGAGGAGCAGCTGCCACCGCTGGATGACGCCGCGCGGGAGAAGCTGGAGGCCCTGTCCTTCATGGAGGCCACCGAAGTCCTGGCCGCGCTGGGCGCCACGCGCACGGGTCAGGCGTCACTGCGCTTCCTGGCGGAGAAGCGGGGCGACTGAGCCCGGAGCGGTGTAGAAGGGGCCCATGCGAATCGTCGCAGGCACCGCCAAGGGCCGCGCCCTGGCCGGCCCCAAGTCCTCGTCCCTTCACATCCGTCCCACGGCCGACCGCGTCCGGGAGACGCTCTTCAACGTGCTGGGCCAGTTCCTGGACGGCCAGCGGGTGCTGGACCTCTACGCCGGCACCGGCGCGCTGGGCCTGGAGGCCGTGTCTCGCGGCGCGGGGCATGCGGTGCTGGTGGACCAGGACCGCGAGGCGCTCACGCTCTGCCGTGAGAATGCGCGGGCCGTGGGGCTCGCCGGGCAGGTGGAGGTGCTGTCCGCGCCGGTGGCCCGGGCGCTGGAGACGCTGAAACGGCGGGGCGACCGCTTCGAGCTCATCTTCGCGGACCCGCCGTACGCCGCGCGCGTGGTGGAGACGGTGCTGGACGGCATCGTGGCCGCCGGGCTGCTGACGCCCTCCGGCATGGTGGTGGTGGAGCACGACAAGCGCGAGGCGGCGCCGGACACACATGCCGGGCTTGACCGGGAAGACCAGCGCCGCTTCGGGGACACGTTGGTGAGCTTCTATCGGGCGCCGTGAGCAGTCCTTGACCGGCTCCCGGGGGGCATCCGAGACTTCCAGGCACATGCTGGTCGCCATCTATCCTGGTTCTTTTGATCCGCTCACCAACGGGCACCTGAGCCTCATTCAGCGCAGCCTGAAGATGTTCGATCGTCTCATCGTGGCCATCGCGGTGAACCCGAAGAAGACACCGCTCTTCTCCGAGGACGAGCGGCGCACGTTGATTCGCGAGGCCATCCAGGACGACCGGGTGGAGGTCGACGCCTTCCACGGCCTGCTGGTGGACTACGTGCGGCGCCGCAACGCGGGCGTCATCGTCCGCGGGCTGCGGGCGGTGTCGGACTTCGAGTACGAGTTCCAGCTCGCGAACATGAACCGCAAGCTGGCGCCCGACGTGGAGACCGTCTTCATGATGACGGGGGAGGACTACTTCTACATCTCCTCCAACCTCGTCCGGGAGGTGGCCTCTTTCGGTGGGGACGTCACCGGGCTGGTGCCGCCCAACGTGCACGAAGGTTTGAAGGCGAAGTTCGCTGGAAGGAAGTAACAGGAAGGCCCCTTGTCCCGCGTGGTCCTCCGCGTTAGGCAGGGGACATGAAACTCGCTCGCCGGCTCCAGGCCATCAAGCCGTCTCCGACGCTCGCTCTCAACTCGCGCGCCAAGGCGCTCGCCGCCAAGGGTGTGGATGTGGTGGTCCTGGCCGCGGGAGAGCCGGACTTCGACACACCGGACTACGTGAAGCAGGCCGCGGTGGACGCGCTGCGAGCGGGCTTCACCAAGTACACCGCCACCAACGGCATCCCGGAGCTGCGCGAGGCCATCTGCGCCAAGCTCGAGCGGGACAACGGGCTGCGCTACATGCCGGACCAGGTGCTCGTCACCTCCGGTGGCAAGCAGGCCCTCTACAACTTCTGCCAGGCGGCGCTGGAGGAGGGTGACGAGGTCATCATCTTCGCGCCCTTCTGGGTCAGCTACCCGGACATGGTGCGGCTGGCGGGCGCCACGCCCGTCATCGTCCCCACGCGTGAGGAGGACGGCTTCGCGCCGGACCCGGACGCCATCCGCCGCGCGCTCACGCCGCGCACGCGCGCCGTCATCATCAACAGCCCGGGCAATCCCACCGGCGCCGTCTATTCGCGCGCGGCGCTGGAGCGCATCGCGGAGGTGCTGCGGCCCCACGACTGCCTCATCGTCACGGATGACATCTACGAGAAGCTGCTCTACACCGATGAACGCCTGGGCATCAGCGACGTGGCGCCGGACCTGGTGCCGCGGCTGGTGGTCGTGAACGGCATGAGCAAGGCGTACTCCATGACGGGCTGGCGCCTGGGCTACATCGCCGGGCCCAAGCCGTTGGTGGCCGCCATGCAGATGGTGCAGGACCAGTCCACCTCCAACGCCTCGTCCATTGGCCAGAAGGCGGCGTTGGCGGCGTTGCAGGGACCGCCGGACACCATCACCAACATGGTGAAGGAGTACCGCGAGCGCCGTGACTTCTTCGTCGCGGGACTGAACGCGCTGGACGGCGTGCGCTGCCGGATGCCCGAGGGCGCCTTCTACGCCTTCGCGGACGTGCGGGGCCTGCTGGGCCGGTCGTACAAGGGCAAGCCGGTGACGTCCGCGATGCAGCTGTCGGAAATCCTCCTCGACGACTTCCGCGTCGCCGCCGTGCCCGGCGAGCCGTTCGGCGCGGACGGCTACGTGCGCATGAGCTTCGTCACCTCGCGTGAGGTGCTGCAGAAGGGCCTTGCCCGCCTGGGTGAGCTGGTCAAGGCCCTGAGCTGACCGCTCAGTCCGTGTAGGCGAAGGCGCGGAACTCGTCGCGGTACTGGCGGTAGACGAGGACGGCGGGGCGGCCGGAGAGGTTGCCCACGGCCGTCCACACGTCCTTGGGGTTGCGCAGGTCCAACCCCAGCCGCGCCGGCGCCTTGCCGTACTTCTTCTCCATGGCCTCCAGCGGCATCACCTCCACGTCATAGAGGGTGATGAGGTCCGTGCGCTTCAGCCGCAGCTGCTTCACCCACGCCGAAACCAGCTCCTCCGGCGTGGCGTAGCGCTCCGCCTCCAGGCTGAACGGGTAGAGCAGCTCGTTCGAGGCGGTGCGTACGTCCCCCGTCAGCAGGGACTGGAAGAGGAAGCGAGCGTCCGCCTGGATGTCCCTGCGGATCTGCTCCTCGGGCGACAGCGGCGGCGCGTCCGGGATGGGGTCGCGCTTGAAGTCGGCAAGCCCGGGGGGCAGGTCGACCGGCGGTGCGTCCGCAGGGGGCGGTGTGGGCGCCGCGCGGGTCGGCTGGGCGGCGGCTGCCGACTTCTTGGCGGCGGTGCTTGCCTTCTTGGCGGGTGCCTCAGAGGGAGCCGGCACAGCGGGCGCTTCTGCGGCCGGAGGCGTCGCGGGGGCCTCGGTCTTCTTGGGCTCCGCCTCGGGCGTGGGCTCCGCGGGTGTGGGGGCCTTCACCTCGGGTGGTGGGGGCTGGGCGCTTTCGGGCGCGGGGGCGGCGGCATCCTGGGCGAGGGCGGGTGACGCGAGCGAAACGAGCAGTGCCAGGGACCAGTGGCGCATGGAACCTCCGTGGGCCGCCGAGCCTAGCAGAGGACAGCGGGTGGGGCCCGGCGTCCGTGCGAGCGGGCGGCTTCAACACAGTCCTCGCATGTGGGGGCGGAGGTTGGTATGGGGGCGCCCCGATGCCCAAGCGTACCGATATCCGCAAGGTTCTGGTGATTGGCTCGGGTCCGATTGTCATCGGGCAAGCCGTCGAGTTCGACTACTCCGGTACACAAGCCATCAAGGCGCTCCGGGATGAAGGCGTGGAGGTGGTGCTGCTCAACAGCAACCCCGCCACCGTGATGACGGACCCTGAGTTCGCGCATCGCACCTACATCGAACCGATTACGGTGGAGGCGGCGGAGCGCATCCTCGCCTCGGAGCGGCCGGACTCACTCCTTCCCACCATGGGTGGCCAGACGGCGCTCAACCTCGCCAAGGCCCTGGCGGAGCAGGGCATCCTGGAGAAGTACGGCGTGCGCCTCATCGGCGCGTCCCTGGACGCCATCAACAAGGCCGAGGACCGCCAGCTCTTCAAGGCGGCCATGCAGAAGATTGGCGTGGCCCTGCCCAAGAGCGGCTACGCGACGACGCTGGACCAGGCGATGAATCTGGTGGAGGACATCGGCTTCCCGGCCATCATCCGCCCGTCCTTCACGCTGGGTGGCACCGGCGGTGGCATCGCGTACAACCGCGAGGAGTTCGAGACCATCTGCCGCTCGGGCCTGAAGGCCAGCCCCACCACCACCATCCTGGTGGAGGAGAGCGTGCTGGGCTGGAAGGAGTACGAGCTCGAGGTGGTCCGCGACACGGCGGACAATGTCATCATCGTCTGCTCCATTGAAAACCTGGACCCCATGGGCGTGCACACCGGTGACTCCATCACCGTGGCGCCCGCGCAGACGCTGACGGACCGCGAGTACCAGCGGATGCGGCAGGCGTCGCTGGCCATCATCCGGGAGATTGGCGTCGATACGGGTGGCTCCAACATCCAGTTCGGCATCCACCCGAAGGACGGCCGCATGGTCGTCATCGAGATGAACCCGCGCGTGTCGCGCTCCAGCGCGCTGGCGTCGAAGGCGACGGGCTACCCCATCGCGAAGATCGCCGCGAAGCTGGCGCTGGGCTACACGCTGGATGAGCTGCGCAACGACATCACCCGCGACACGCCGGCCTCCTTCGAGCCGACGCTGGACTACGTGGTGGTGAAGGTGCCGCGCTTCAACTTCGAGAAGTTCCCGCACGCGGACCGGACGCTGACCACGAGCATGCGCTCGGTGGGCGAGGTGATGGCCATTGGCCGCACCTTCCCGGAGGCGTACATGAAGGCGCTGCGCTCCATGGAGCTGGGCCGCGTGGGCCTGGAGTCCCCGGAGCTGCCGGCGGAGAAGGAGGAGCGGGAGAAGGTGCTGCGCGAGGCGCTGCGCATCCCTCGCCCGGAGCGTCCCTGGTTCGTGGCCCAGGCCTTCCGCGAGGGCCTGACGGTGGAGGACGTGCACGCGCTGTCCGCCATCGACCCGTGGTTCCTGCGCTACATCCAGATGCTGGTGAACGAGGCGCAGTCGCTGCAGGAGTACGGCCGCCTGGACCAGCTCCCGGACGAGGTGCTCCGGCAGGCCAAGGCGCACGGCTTCTCCGACAAGTACCTGGGCAAGCTGCTGGGCTACCCGGAGGAAGAGGTGCGGGCGCACCGGCACGCGCGCAGCATCCGGCCCGTCTTCAAGCGGGTGGACACCTGCGCCGCGGAGTTCGAGGCGTACACGCCCTACCTGTACTCCACCTATGAGGAGGAGGACGAGGCGCCCCCCACGGACCGTCAGAAGGTCCTCATCCTGGGCAGCGGCCCCATCCGCATCGGCCAGGGCATCGAGTTCGACTACGCCTGCGTCCACGCGGCCTTCGCCCTGCGCGAGGCTGGCTACGAGACGGTGATGGTCAACTGCAACCCGGAGACGGTGTCCACCGACTACGACACGTCGGACCGCCTCTACTTCGAGCCGCTGACCATCGAGGACGTGCTCGAGGTGTCCCAGCGCGAGAAGCCGGTGGGCGCCATCGTCCAGTTCGGCGGCCAGACGCCGCTGCGCATCTCCGTGCCGCTGGAGAAGGCGGGCCTGCCCATCCTGGGTACGCCGCCGGACGCCATCGACCGCGCGGAGGACCGTGAGCGCTTCTCCAAGCTCATCGAGAAGCTGGGCCTGAAGCAGCCGGAGAACGGCGTCGCGCGCAGCCACGCGGAGGCCTTCAAGGTGGCCGAGCGCATCGGTTACCCCGTCATGGTGCGGCCCTCCTACGTGCTGGGCGGCCGGGCCATGGAGACCGTCTACGACGTGTCCAGCCTGGAGCGGTACATGCGCGAGGCGGTGAGCGCTTCGCCCGAGCACCCGGTGCTCATCGACCGCTTCCTGAAGGAAGCCATCGAGGTGGACCTGGACCTGGTGGCGGACCGCACCGGCGCGGTGATGATTGGCGGCGTGCTGGAGCACATCCAGGAGGCGGGCGTGCACTCCGGTGACGCCGCGGCCACGCTGCCGCCGCACTCGCTGTCGCCGGACCTGGTGGAGCGGATGAAGGACCAGGCCATCGCCCTGGCGCGCGAGCTGGGCGTGGTGGGCCTGATGAACGTGCAGTTCGCCATCCAGGGGAAGACCATCTACATCCTGGAAGTGAATCCGCGCGCGAGCCGCACGGTGCCCTTCATCTCCAAGGCCACCGGCGTGGCGATGGCGAAGATCGCCGCGCTCTGCATGGTGGGCAAGACGCTCAAGGAGCTGGGCGCCACGCATGAGCCGGAGTTCAAGCACGTGGCGGTGAAGGAGAGCGTGTTCCCCTTCGCGCGCTTCGCGGGCGTGGACGTCATCCTCGGGCCGGAGATGAAGTCCACCGGCGAGGTGATGGGCCTGGCGAACGACTACGCGTCCGCCTTCGCCAAGAGCCAGCTCGCCGCGGGCGTGAAGCTGCCCAAGAGCGGCAAGGTGTTCATCTCCGTCAAGGATGACGACAAGCCGGCGGTGGTGGACCTGGCGCGGCGCCTGCGGAGCATGGGCTTCTCGCTCATCGTCACCTCCGGTACGCACACCTACCTGGCGACGAAGGGCATCGAGGCGCAGGTGGTGCAGAAGGTGAAGGAGGGCCGCCCGAACATCGTCGACAAGATCGTCGACGGCGAAATCGTGCTGGTCATCAACACCACCTTCGGCAAGCAGGAGATCGCCGACAGCTTCTCCATCCGCCGCGAGTCGCTGATGCACTCGGTGCCGTACTACACGACGGTGCAGGCGGCGCGGATGGCGGTGGGCGCGCTGGAGTCGCTCAAGCGCACGGAGCTGGAAGTGAAGCCGCTCCAGGAGTACCTGGGCATCACCGCGGCGCCCCCGGGCACCCGGCGCTGAACCGCAGCGCTCATTTGACGTGAGTCATGCGGCCCCGCTCCTCCTGGGAGTGGGGCCGTCTGCGTTTCGGGGCCGCCTCAGGCCGGTTGGTCCGTCACGAAGCCGCGCCAGTTGCGCATGTAGTTCACGAAGACGTCGGACAGTCCCTCGGCGTTGAGCGCGGTAGGGGACAGCGGCGGCACCTGGAGCGCGTCGCCTCGCTGCACGCGGCGCGGCCAGTCATGATTCGCGATGGCCGCTCGGCCCACGGCCACGGCATCCGCGCCGCGCGCGAGCTGGGCCTCTGCCTCCTCGCGCGTGCGCACCTCGCCCGCGACCACGATGCGAACTCCGGCGCCCACGGCCTGCCGGAAGAGTGGCGTCGCGTGCTGGTCCGGCCGCTTCTGGGTGTTGAGGGCCGCCTTCCACAGGGACAGGTGGAGGATGTCCACGCCCTCGCGCGTGAGCATGCGCGCGACCTCCAGCGACTCGTCCAGGTCCAGGCCCTTGGCCTGCCCCGCGTCCTCCGGTGACAGGCGCACGGAGAGGACCAGGGAGGGCGCCGCGCGCCGCACCGCGCGGACTGTCTCCTGAAGCAGACGCCAGCGGTTCTCCAGCGAGCCGCCCCATCGGTCCTTCCGGCGGTTGAAGACGGTGCTCAGGAACTGCGAGAACAGGTAGCCGTGCGCCCCATGGAGTTCCACGGCGTCGAACCCCGCCTCCGCGCAGCGGCGAGCTGCGTTCGCGAAGGCCGCGATGACGCCCTCGATGTCGGCCTCGGTGGCTTCGCTGCAGCGGAGGCCGTCCGCGTCATACGCGCTGGCGCTCCACACCTCTCGCTGGCTGACCTCGGCGTTGGCGCGAAGTCCTCCGTGGAAGAGCTGCGCGGAGAGCAGGGCGCCCCCTTCGTGGATGCGCGCGGCCATGCGCTTCAGTCCGGGCAGCATCGCGTCGTCGTGAACGCCCAGCTCGCCCGGCCACGTCTTGCCGTCCTGCGAGACGTAGGCGGCGCACGTCTCCACCATGCCGAACCCGCCGTCGGCGCGCATCGCGAGGAAGCGGAGCTCCGCATCGGAGAGCGTGCCATCGGGATGGCTCTGGGTGTTCGTCAGCGGCGCCAGCCAGATGCGGTTGGGCGCGATGACACTCTTTCGGAGCTCGAGGGGAGCGAACAGGTCCGTCATGTCGGCATCTCGCTTTCGAAGTGGGTGCGTCCGTCACGGCGGCCTGCTTCCTCTTGACGTCGGAGCCACCCCGTGGGCCGGAATCAGGACGCGGGGTATAACCTGTGCCTCGTGCCTCCGCATGGCCTCGTTCGAAAGCAGGGGCCGAGGGAAAAGCGTGGCTGGACGCCCGCGGACCCTGGCGGCTACCGTTCGCGCCGAGCCGTTGCCCCCCCTTTCCCCCGCGCCACCACCGTGACCGAGGAGAGCCCTTGATGCCGTCCCAGGCCGCCCCCGACTTCGACATTTCTTCCGTGGACGTGGAGGGGTTTCACCGTGAGTTGAAGGCGTTGCGTGAGCAACTGGACGCATCGCTGGGCGAGGCGGATGCGGCGCACCTCCGGAAGATTGAGCGTTGGGGCAGGGCGGCGACCGCGCTGGGCGCGGCGACCTGTTGGCTGGCGCCGAACCCGCTCAGCGCGGCGGCGCTCAGTGTGGGGCGTTCCACGCGCTGGCTGCTGATGCACCACGTGGGGCACCGGGGCTATGACCGGGTGCCGGGGCTTCCGGCGTCTCGCACGGGTAAGGGCTTCGCGAAGGGGAGCCGCCGCTATCTGGACTGGCTCGACTGGATGCTTCCGGAGGCCTGGGTGTACGAGCACAACGTGCTCCACCACTCGCACACTGGAGAGGATGCGGACCCCGACCTCCTGGAGCGCAACGCGGAGGGGACGCTGCGCAACCCGGAGCGCTCGCTGGCGCTGCGGTACGTGCAGCTCGCGCTGCTCGCGCTGACGTGGCGGGCCAGCTACTACGCGCCGGAGACGCTCAGCTCGCTGCGCCGGAAGGGCCGGCGCAAGGGTGGGGAGCTGACGCGCGAGGAGCTGAAGGAGCTGCTGCTGAGCTGCTATCTGCCGTATTCGGCCGTGCAGTTCGGGCTCTTCCCGGCGCTCTACCTGGTGTTGGGGCCGTGGGCGTCGTTCAGCGCGTTCTGCAACTCCGTGATGGCGGACATCCTCACCAGCCTGCACACGTTCCTGGTGGTGGGGCCGAACCACACGGGCGAGGACCTGTACCGGTTCGACTCGAAGCCGGAGAGCCGTGGCGAGCGCTACGTGCAGCAGGTGATTGGCAGCGCGAACTACCGCACGGGCGGGGACCTGAACGACTTCGCCCACCTGTGGTTGAACTACCAGATTGAGCACCACATCTGGCCGGACCTGCCGATGCTGAAGTACCGCGAGGTGCAGCCGCAGGTGAAGGCGCTCTGCGAGAAGTACGGCATCCCCTACGTGCAGGAGAGCGTCTGGACCCGCGCGAAGAAGATGGTGGACGTCGTGGTGGGCAAGACGTCCATGCGGAAGCTCGCGCCGAAGCGCCAGGCCAGTGATGCCGGAGTGGCCGCAGCGCCTGCTCCCGCGGCGTGAGGGAGGGACGTTCGGCTACTCGGTGTAGGCCGCGAGGTTCGCCAGGGTCGAGGTCAGTCCCTCGATGTGGTCTTCCTGGCGAATGCCTTCGGGCACGTCTACACAGATGATGGTGACGCGCGTGCCCCCGGCGACGGGCGTCAGCGTCCAGGTCATGGTCATCGTGCCCGCGTAGGCGGGGTCGTCCGATTCGAACTCGAATCGCTGCACGACGCGTTCGTTGGGGACGAGCTCCACGAAGAGGCCCTCGACGACGTCCTCGTGCGCGGAGGTCTTCCCGGGCGCGGTGTGGTCCGCGTTGTCGTAGGAGAGTGTCATCCGGTACGTCCCGCCCGCGCGTGGCTCGAACGCGTGGATGTGGCCTTTCATGCCTTCCGGTGGGAGCCAGGTCGCCACGGCCGCGGGCTCGACGAAGGCCCGGTAGAGGGCTTCTGGCGAGGCCGCGATGACTCGCGAAGCCGTGTCGGTTCTCTTCCCGGGGCCTGTCGTGTTCGTCACGGGGGCATCCTGTTCGTGAGCGGTGCGGCTTACGCGCGCCGCGTGGTGCGTGTCAGCGTCTTCCGCGGCGGCGCTTCGGCGGCGTCGTGCCGGACGGCCTCGACATCCACCACGCGCGAGCCATCTGGCGGAACCGGTGGGCCCAGCGTCACCACGAGCACGCGGTAGGACTCCTCCAGCCGCTTGTGCAGCTTGGAGAAGATCACCTGGGCGGTGCCGGGCATGTCCTCGGTGTACGTGAAGTACCAGCGCAGTTCGTCCAGGCGGCCGTAGAAGTGGTCCACGACGGCTTGTTCCTGTTCGGGCAGGTGGATGAGCTGGTCGAACGCGCCGTCGGCGTACCGTGACGCGATGGTGCCCAGGAGCGGTTCGCGGCTGCGCAGGCGGGAGAAGAGGGCGAACATCTCATCCCGGCGGGCATCGAGCCTGCGCATGATGCCCGCGGCGTCCATCGCGAGCAGGTTTCGGACGCGGGAGGCCATTTCATCGGCCTTCTTGCGACGAGCCATGGCGCGTCAGCCTAGCATCAGTAGACGCGCAACAAGTGGGACCGGCACACGAACCGCGGGTTGCGGAAGTCGATGACCTCGACCTCGCCCGTCGTCTCCTCGAAGCGTCCGGCCAGGATGCCAGCAGCGCTCGTCGCGGCGATGTACCAGGCGTCCTGTCCCTTCAGTTCCTTGAGCTTGCGCAGGTACACGACGCGGCCTTCCACGGCCCACAAGGTATGGATGCCGTCGGCTCGGACACCGCGCGCGCCAGCGGGTGGCCCAGCGAGCTTCGCCAGTGACGCCGGGATGGCGTTCAGGACGTAGGCGTCGTAGGCCGGGTTGCCACTCAGCGAGATGAGCTTCGCATCGCGGAGGGTGCCATCCACTTCCTGCGTCAGCTCCAGCGTCACGACGAGCTTTGAGCCGCCACCCGTGGCCAGATGTTGGAGCTCCTGACCCGCCTGGGCGAAGAGGCGCGGCCGCTCCATGGATTCGTCTCCGGCGCGCTGCTGAATGTCATAGAGACGTTCGGTCGTGGTGGGCGCCTTCGGCGGTGGGCCGGCTCCTGGATTTCCAGTCGCTCCGAAGCTGCTCGCTCGGGAAGCCCAGGCGGTCCCTGCCTGATTCACCAGGCTGGTGCCTGGGAATACCGGCGCATCTTCAAGGCCCTTCTCAAGCGCTTCTCGAAGGCGGCTGAAATACGGGTCGATGAGACCGTTGGCGACGCGAAGCTGGGCCTGATCGTCGACGATGAATTCCTCCACACGCCCCGCGACGGTGGCCTCCTCCTGCGCGGCGAGCTGCTCACGGGAAGGTGCCGGGTCGCCAGGACGCAACGTGCGTCCACTCGGTGTCTTCGGACCGGCGAGCGGCGCTCCTCCTGGCACCAGGAACGAGGGCAGGGAATCGGCGCCAGCCTGGAGTTGTTGCGGCCTGCGCGGGGCGTCCGGCGGCGATGCGGTGGTCTCCGGCGCAGCAGCAGTGTCGGGTGCCTCGGGAGGGGCAGGGGATGGCGCTGCGGCGAGGCCATCCCCGGCCGGTGTCTTTCTCACCTGCTTTCCCTTGGGACGAGGCGTGGACGCCGAAGGTGCAGGCTGCCCCACGAGCGGTGGAGAAGTCAGGACGGGCGGTGTGGTGACGATGTCCACCGAGAGCGGCTTCGACGTGACGGCCTGGCGAGGCGCACGCTCCGGCGGGTCGACAGACCCAAGCAGCATGAGCAGCCCCACGTGGATGACGAGCGATGCCAGCGCGGCCCCGCCGAGTCGTCGCATTCGCCGCATCTCGACTCCCACGCTCCCCGGGACGGGGCCTCCACGTCCCGCCAGCATAACCGGCACGGATCTTGGCTTGGACACGTCTACGTCCCGCCGTGCGCGACATTGCGTACAGTCCCCATCAGGGCATGGGCTGCGACCGTGGGGTGCCCAACGCGATGACTCACTGCGACAAGCGATTCCTTTCGCGCGGTCTGTCTCGCGCGTCGGTTACGCTCAGTGCTTCGAGGCCACCATGAACAACGCTCCTGATGATGGCTGTCCGGCCGACCAGCGCTTGCTCCGGAGACCGGGGAGAACGATGCCAGACGCGCTCCGGCAGTTCATCGCGGAGACCTGGGTCTTCCGCAGGCAGGAGGAACTGGCCGCGGGGCTGCGTTTCGCCCGGCTGGCAGGAGCGCTCGAGCAGTTGGCCACGCCCGAAACGCTGGTGGAACTCGCGCGCCGCGCGTCGGAGGACGAACGGCGCCACGCGGGCATGTGCGAGCTGATGGCGCGCACCTACGGGCAAGAGGTGATGCCGCCGGTGCCCCTGGAGGCGCGGGAGACCGCTCCGCAAGACCTCAGCTTCCGCGAGCGCGTGCTCTACGAAGTCGTCGCCGCCTGCTGCATCTCGGAGACGGAGAGCACGGCCGGGTTGACCTCGGTGTTGGCCGTGGACGGACCACCCCGGGTGCGCGCGGTGCTTCGAGACATCCTTCGGGACGAGGTCGCGCACAGCCGTCTGGGGTGGGCCTACCTCGCGCATGCCGCCGAATCGGGCTCCGTGGCATTCCTGTCGCCGTACCTGCCTGAGATGCTGGAGGACAGCGTGTCGCCCAGGCTCTTCGCGAAGGGCCTGTCCGATGCGGAGGGTTCCATGCTCCTGGCGCACGGCGTGTTGCCGCATGCGCGCAAGAGCGAGGTGTTCATTCAGGCCCTGCACGACGTCGTCTTTCCCGGGCTGGAACGATGCGGAGTGGACACCACTCCCGGACGGCAGTGGGTGGAGCGTCGTCGTCAGTCCGGAGCGTAGCGGGCCCTGCTACGCTGGCGGCATGGTGCTCAAGATTGTCCAGGCAGGGGACCCGGTGCTGCGTCGGAAGGCGCGCGATTTGACGCCGGAGGAGCTTGCCAGCCCGGAGACGGCACGGCTCATCGAGCAGATGCGCGACACGATGCGGGACGCGCCCGGTGTCGGGCTGGCGGCGCCCCAGGTGGGCGTGGGCCTGCGAGTCATCGTCATCGAGGACCGGGCCGAGTATCAGGCGGGCCTCTCGGAGAGAGAGCTGGCAGCGCGAGGACGGAAGCCCGTGCCCTTCCATGTGCTCATCAATCCCAGGCTGGTCGTGGAGGACGCGGCACCCGCGGAGTTCCACGAAGGGTGCCTGAGCGTGTCGGGCTTCGCGGCCCTGGTGCCCCGCGCCAGTGCCGTGCGCGTGGATGCACTCGATGAACACGGCCAGCCCGTGACGGTCCAGGCCCGGGGCTGGTACGCGCGCATTCTCCAACACGAGCTGGACCACCTGGACGGCACGCTCTACGTGGACCGGATGGAGACACGGAGCTTCTCCACCGCGGAGAACCATCGCCGGTACCAGGCGGGGCGCAGCACCGCGGAGCTGCGCGCCGAGCTGGGGCTGCCAGTGCCCGACAAGGGGTAGGGCACGACGTCTTTCGCGTCAGCCTTCGCGGCCGTGCGCCGCGGCCTTCAACTGGGCCGTGTCGACGCGGACGAAGATGGAATCACCCGCCGCGGTCAGCGTCTCGCCCGCGAAGACTTCACAGAGGACTCGGCTCTTGCGTCCGACTTCGCCCTCGACGCGTGCACGGAGGGTGAGCGGGACGCCCATGGGCGTGGGTTTGATGAACTTCACGCCCAGGCTCCCGGTGACGCATTCAATGGCAGGCGAGCTGCCAGGAGAGCGGCCTTCGGCGCGGTAGTGGTACGCCATGGCCGTCCAGTTCGAGTGACAGTCGACCAGCATGGCAATCAGGCCGCCGTAGACGAGTTCCGGCCAGCCGCTGTACCGGGCATCGGGCGTGTGGCGTGCCACCACGTGGATGCCGTCCTCATCCCAGTAGCTCTGGATGTGCAGGCCGTGAGGGTTCTTGCTGCCGCAGCCGTAGCAGATGCCTTCCGGCGCGACGACTTCCTGGAGAGATGAGGTTTCCATGTGGGGCCCTGACTGGAGGGGAGGTGCAACGATGCGCACATCCTGGCCCAGCAGGCGCCTTTCGTCGCGTGTCTCGACCAGGGCCCGGGATAGTGTCCGTGTCGATGCTCACTGAAGTCCAGGCAGGTCCCTACACAGTCCGAGGCGTGTCCGTGGGTGGCGTGTACACGTCGCTCCAGGTACCCGAGCTGGACGTGGTGCTCGACGTGGGGCTGCCCATTCGTTCCTTCTGTGGCTCGGACCGCATCTTCTTGAGCCACGCGCACCCGGACCATGCCAGCGGGCTGGGCTCTCTGCTCGGCATCCGTCGGCTCATCGGCAAGGGTGCACCCCAGGTCTTCCTGCCCGCGGAGATCGAGGAGAACGTCCAGGCGTCGCTCGCCGTGATGTCGCGGCTGCATCACACCTCCATGGAGGTGCACACGGTGCCGATGCTGCCTGGGGACGTGCGGCCCCTGGGGCAAGGTCTGTTCGTCCGCGCGTTCCGAACGCATCACCCGGTGCCGTCGCTCGGGTATCAGTTCTTCCGCCGTGTCGCGAAGCTCCGTCCCGAGCACCAGTCTCTGCCGCCCCAGGAGATCGCCAGGCGGAGGCAAGCGGGCGAGGCGCTCTTCGACGAAGTCGAGCGGCTGGAGCTGGCCTATGCCACCGACACCGTGTCCCGCGTCCTGGACACGGAGCCGAGTTTGTTCGACTCGCGAGTGCTCATCCTCGAGTGCACCTTCGTCGACGCGCGCCACTCCGTGCAGGACGCTCAGGCGAAGGCGCATCTCCACCTGGACGAACTCCTCGCGCGCGCGGACCAGTTTCGCAACGAGGCCCTGGTCCTCATGCACTTCAGCCAGGCGCTTCCTCCTGAATCCGTCCACGCCACGTTGCGCGCGCGACTGCCGCCGTCGCTGGCCGAACGCGTCCGCGTCTTCGCTCCCGAAGCGGGCCGTTGGTTCGGGTGAGCCGCGCCCGTGAAGTACGTGTCGGAGAGCCAGACCCGGTACGGCAACGACGTGGCGGTGGTTCTGCACTGACCTCCCGTCACTGCGTTGCACATGAATCGCGACTCGCCGCGGCATACCTGTTAAATCGCGGCGCATGAGCACGTCATCGCCCAGGCATGTTCTCGTGGCTGGGGCTGGAATTGGTGGACTCACGCTGGCCTGCGCGCTTCGGCGCGCGGGCCTCTCCGTCACCGTCTTCGAGCGCTCCGATGCCCTGAAGTGGGTGGGCGCGGGCCTCACGGTGCAGATGAACGCCACGGCGGCCCTGCGCCGCATCGGTCTGTGTGACGAGGTGGTCCATGCCGGTGCGTGTCCCACGGACAGCGCGATCCTGAAGCCGTCGGGTTCGGCGCTCACGCGGCTTCCGGTGACTCGGATTCAGGAGGAACTGGGGCTGCCCCTGGTGTGCATCCACCGGGCGCGGCTCCAGTCCGTGCTGCTGGCCCATGCCGGGGAGGAGAACGTCCGGCTGGGGCTCACCGTGACGGCGTTTCACGACGACGGCCAGACAGTGACGGTGCGGTTGTCGGACGGCAGCTCGGTGACGGGCGATGCGCTGGTGGGCGCGGACGGGCTGCGCTCGGTGGTGCGTGGGGCGCTGCTGGGCGACGCGCCGCTGCGCTATTCGGGTTACACGAGCTGGAGGGGCGTGTGCTCAGACGTCCCGAGCGCGACGCCGGGATTTGTTTCAGAGACGTGGGGCCCGGGGGCGCGCTTCGGTGTGGTGCCCATCGGCTTCGGACAAACGTATTGGTTCGCCACGCAGAATGCGCCGGCTGGAGGGCAGGATGCTCCCGGGGAGACACGGGCCCGGCTGCAGTCCATCTTCGGCGGGTGGCACGCGCCCGTCGCGGACCTGATTGCCGCGACGGATGAAGCGAACATCATCCGCACGGACATCCACGACCGGCCGCCTGTCAGCCGCTGGAGCCGGGGCCGGGTGACTTTGCTGGGAGACGCCGCGCACCCGATGACGCCCAACATGGGGCAGGGCGGGTGTCAGGCCATCGAGGATGCCGTGGTGCTGGCGGAGTTGCTGGCCGGGGAGGGCCCCGTGGACGCGGCGCTGGCGGCCTACGAGCAACGCCGGCTCGCGCGTGCCAACAGCTTCGTGACGCGTTCCTGGAGCCTGGGGCGCGTGGCCCAGTGGGAGAGTTCAGCGGGGCGCTTCATTCGCAATGCGCTCTTCCAACTCGTGCCTCAAGGGCTCGCCGCCCGGCAGGTCCGAGAGTTGGTGCGCGACGCCGCGTAGGGCGCTCAAGGAGCGGTTTCTAGAGGTTCAGTCCGAGCAGCGCCCCCGCGAACGGGCCGTCGAGCGAAACCGTGAACGCGGCCGCATCAGGAGTCGGCTGAAGCCCGTACGCCTGTTCGAAGTAGTGCGTATAGCCCCCATGAACGCGAGCATGCATGTAGCGACTCAGCTTGACCTGGATCGCAGCCAGTCCGCCCGCGCCGAAGGCCCACTTGCGTATGCGGCCCTCGTAGAAGTTGTTGCCGCCAATGGGTGTGTAGCCCGGCTCCCCTGGCTGCACCTGACCAATCTGCCCCGTGGGCAGTGAGACCTCCGCCGCGCTGCCGAACGCGCTCACCCCGAGCGTCACGTTTCGTGTCAGCGAGAACCGCTTCTCCAGCCCCGGCCTCAGCGCCAGGACCTGGACGTCACCACCCGCCAGGTACCAGTCGATGCCGTTCGTCCACCACCAGTCGCTCCGCTCGGAGCCACGGACGAGGTTGAAGTGGAGCCCGCCGGAGAGGCGCGCGGCTCCGCTTCGGGCGTTCACCGTCTTCACCCGTGAACGCAGCGTCGGCACCTCCGTCGCGGGATGCCGCATTGGAGACAGCGTCCCACCGACCTCCACCGCGAGCTGTGGCGGCGGGAGCGTCGCTTCTTGCTCCGGGGACGGCGCTGCCCCCAGGGCCGGAGAACACAGGCAGGCAGACACCAGCAAGCCGAAGGTGGACACCGCGCGAGTGACGCTCATGAGGCTTCCTCCCGGGGGGATGAATGCTGCCGCCTGAACCATGGCGGAAGTCCCGGCCCCCCAGGGCTGTTTCGCGGTGGAACCCGAGCCAGCTCAGAGCCCGGCCACCTTCGCCGCGCTCGTCACCACGTAGTCCATCGCCAGCTCCTGCTGCGAGCGGGGCGACGCCGTCAGCTCGAAGCGGACGATGCCATCCTCGCTGACACGCGCGGGCGCGGGCTTCGTGTGCTCCCTCACCAGCTGTATCTCCACCGACTCCACCTCGGAGACGGGAATCCGTTCCTCGATGGCCACCGGCACCGCCTTCGCGCCCATGTTGGAGAGGAACAGCCGCACCTTGTGCGTCGTCACCTTGCGGCCGGTGAGCCGGCTGGTCTCCCGCCCCACGTCCTCCGTTCGCGCCACGCGCAGCGCGTCCTCGCTCCCGAAGCCCAGCTTCACGCGCTCACCCTTGCCGGTGAAACGCAGCTGCGCACGCCCCACATAGCCGTGGGTACGCACCAGCTTCACGGGGCCCGCGAGCAACACCGTGGGGCCCGTGTTGTCGAACCGGGCCACTCGGTGCACCAGGGGGGACTGCTCCGGCATGGCCACCAGCTCGGATGCCGCGGGCGCGGTGAACTGGAACAGGGGCACGCGGTAGGGCTCGCCGTCCGGTGGCACACTGGCCCGATGCGGGGCCGTCACCGTTAGCGGCTCACCTCCGTCGTCCATGCCTGGCAGCGCATCCTCCCGCCGGGCAGAGCCGGGCTCGCCCGCGGTCTGGATGACCTCCTCACGGATGGCCACCTCCACCACCTGCTTCTCGCGCTCCGTCTTGTCCCGCAGCCACAGCCGGTCCTCCTGGAGCCGCGGCGGCGTGGCGCCCAGCGTGGGCCGCGCGGTGGAGAACGCCAGCTCCACGTCCTTCCACTCCTCACCGGTGCGCTGCCAGACGACGGCCTCGCACTCCAGTGTGACGGCCTCACCGGAAGCTTCGGGAGACAGCGTGGCGCGGTAGGAAGGCCGCCAGGCCGTGCAGGGCACCAGGTACGTGACGGACAGCGTGGCGGGCCCGCCCGTGGGGTGGCCCACCTCCAGCTCGGCCTGGACGTCGACCGTTGGCTCCAGGATCTCGACTGCCGTCTGCGAGGCCCGTGCTGCGTCGAGCTGCTCCCGCAGTCGCAGCGTCCGGCGCTGAGCCTCACGGAGCGCCGAGTCCGCCGACAGCTGCTCGCGGCGCATGGTCTCCAACTGCTCCCGCCACGTCTCCGGCCGCGACTGTCCGGCGCCTGCCTGCTCGGAGATGGCGCGGTGGACATCGGCGCGCGCGGTGTCCAACAGCCGCAGCCGCGCCGCCATTCGGGTTTCGTCCGCGACCATGCGCTGGAGCTCCTGCTCCAGCTCCGCGACGCGCTTTCCGAGCGCCGTGCGGTGTTCGCGCTCGGCCTCGGGCGGTTGTGGTTTCGTCGCCCGGCGGATGCGTGCCTGGGAGATGGTGCCACCCGCGACCTTCGCCTGGAGTGAGCGGTCCACGGCGAGCGGGGACAGTCCCTGGATGACCAGGCGCTGCGTTCCCACGGACAGGGGAATCTCCCCCCGCCGCTCGACGAGCGCCCGGTCCTCGAGGACGGTGACCTTGACCACGGGCAGGATGAAAGGGGTGCCCATCATGTCCTCCGGTTGCCGCCGCCGAGCATCTTGTTGCCCGGAATCTTGACGGTCCATGTCGCCTTCAGCGTCTGCGCTTCACCTGGCTGGAGCACCACGCGCCACGCGCGCTCGCCTTCCACCTTCGCTTCACCGGGCAAGGGCAGGCGCTTCTGCCAGAGCGGGGCCACTTCCAATTCCTCCACCTTGATGTCCTTTTCCGTGCTGATGGGGACGGTGGGCACGCGCTCGCACACCTCGACCAGGATGCGATTGCTCAGGCGGTTGGCCAGCTCCACCGACACGTGGTGCGTCAGCATCGTCGAGCCGCCGAACATGCCGCCCGTCGCCTCGTCGAACCGCGTGTTGCGCGCGACCTTGATGGACTCCTCCACGCCGAGCCCCAGCCGCTGCGTCGAGCCTGGGGCCATAGTCGGGAGGGGAGACGTCATCAGGAACTCGTTCTCCAGCGTGACGTCCACGGGACCTGCCAGCAGCGGATACGGCGTCCGGTTCTCCACGCGCACCGTGCGGAACGCACGCGGCTCCACGGAGGGGACGCAGACGTATTCCGCGGACAGCCCCACTGGCACCGACAGCACCGGCACGGTGTGCCACGCTCCGTCCGAAGGCACGTCCGCGCGCGTCTCCACATCGAAGCGCGCATCGAAGTGAGGCGAGGACGTGCGTGGCGGCTGGGTCCACGCCGGCGCGGGGGCCGCCCAAATGGAAGAGGTCTCCTGCAGACTCAGGGCGACTCGCACGGTGATGTCGATCTGCGCGTGGACCTCCGCAAGGGCCACCAGCTCCCGGGTGAGGTGCCCGGGGCGCGGTTGCAGCCTGCCACGCGCGCTCAGGTCATCCGCGGGCGGCATGGTCAGGCGGTCGTAGTCCAGCAGTGTGTCGGAGGGCTCCTGCCTCGGAGGTGTTCGCTCGCCACCACCACCGCCACCGCCCAGCGAAGCGGCATCCATGCTGAGCCCGTCCTCGTCATCGTCGAATGAGCTCTCGGGCGCTTCCTCGAGCTCGGCCGGAGGTGGCGGTCGGCGCGCGCGCGACATCAGGCTACCGCCTCGCGATCGCGCTCGCGTCTCCTCTTCCTCGGGGGCAGCGGCACTGGGGCGCATTGGAGCACTTCGAGGGGCCGCCGCCGGCGGAGGCGGTGGCGCGGCCGCTCCTGCCATGGCGAAGTCGGGCTCGGGCGCCATGGGCACGGCACTGCGCTTGTTCTTCTTCTGGGGCTGATCGAGGACGGCGGGCATGGGCTCGGGTTCGGCGCGGACCTCGGGCTGAACCGGCGTGGGCGGCCGCGTGGCGTCGTAGCCCGCGAACAGCTCCTCGAGCCCCGGTGGCGCCTCCCTCCAGCCCGAACGCGCGGGAGGCGGTTGATGGCGGCCAATGCGCAGCGCCTTCAGCTCGGGGACCTCCGCGTGCCGGGCGAGGTCCGCGGTGGAGACGGCGAGCTTCACCCCCATCCAGTCCTCGCCGGTGCGCTGGAGCACGGAGGCGCGCATTCGCAGCGTTCCCTCTTCCAGCGTGCGCGGCAGGCGCAAGTCATAGGTGGGCACCCAGCGCGCCCCCTGGACGGCGTACTCCAGCGCGAGCCGCGCACCCTGGTCCGCGGGAAGGGGGCCCGACAGCGTCAGCACGACCGCGCGGTACACGAGAGCGCGCTGGCCTCGCACGGACGAAGAGGCTTCGGCGATGCGGTCGCGCCGCAAGCGCAGCTCGGCTTCGGCGTCACGCTGCTGCCGCTCCAGGTCCAGCTTCCGCGAATGGAGCGCGGCGAGCTCGGTGTCCACGAAGGACATGAGCGACAGCATCGCGGACACGGGGGCGTCCCTGGGCTCCTGCGCTTCCTTCGGCCGGGGCGGGAACCCAGGGGACAGCTTCGACAGCGCATCCAACTCCTGAACTACGCGCGCGAGCTGTTGGGTGAGGTCGGAGAGGCGGTGCTCGGCTTCCTCCAAGGCGAGGTGCTCCGCGGGCACGTCGACTTCTGGCGGAAGCTGGACGTCATAGGTGGGACGAAGGTCGCGCACGACGAGTCCCGACGGGCCGTGCACCACGGACGCCCGGAGCGAGCCGGGTTGCAATGACAGCGGCAGGCCATTGATTCGCACCTGCGAGGGCAACATCCCTCCCGCCGTGGGAATCGTGGCGCCCCGCGTACAAAGCGCCCCCTCCGCGTGGACGGTGACGGCTTCGAGGTTCGATGTGACGACGAGCATGGCTGCTCACCGTAATCGAGATGTCTTATAAAAATCAGTCCCCCCAGACAAAAGGCCCCAACCCGTGAGGTCGGGATGCCCTTGGGCCGGATTGACGACACGCCGCATTGGAGCTAGCGCGCTTCAGCTCTTCTCGGTGCTCGCCACGGGCGGAGACTGGGTCCGCTGACGCTTCAAGGGGCGGCCCACGCAGTCACGCCCCGGCTCCGGCTCGCGGGTGCTGCGCGGGCGGTACTCCCAATGCCAGGGCTCGGAGCGCACCGTGCGCTTGAAGCCGAAGCGGCATGCATTCGACATGAGCCAGTCATAGGTCGGCGTCTTGACGCCGCCGATGACCAGGTCCACCGCGAGGCCCCGCTGATGGTTGGAGCGCCCGGGTCGTGCCGCCTGGGGCCCCTTGCCCTTGCGGTAGCGCTCATAGAGCCGCCGCTGCTTCGCGGGAGAGCGGTAGCCGCTGCGGACCCAGAGGTAGATGTTCTTCGAGCGGGCTTCGGCCTTCATCCGCCGGTATGCGTCCGCGGCGTCGTGATGGAGCATCTGCCCGTTCTTGAGACGAACGAGCCGAGCCCCCTTCGCCTCACTTCGCCGGGGCTTTGCGTCGCCGGCGACGGCTTGGGGCGCGAACAGGCACAGGAGGATGAAGACTCCCCAGCGGAGCAGCGCGAGCGACATGTTTGGACGCCGGCCCCGTGGCCGGAATCCGAACTTTCGCGCGTCTGTGCCTCGACGCAAGCAGACGGGAAGGCGAGCGCCTGTTCAGAACAGATTCAATTGTGCGTCCGGAGTCTTCACTTCACGCGGAGGCAACGGCTGGAACCCATGTGCGCGGGCCCACGTCTCACTGGGGCCCGTCCAATGGTGTGATGCCATCTGGACGTGGTCGCGCTCGTCGAAGGTGACGCCCTCCGCCTCCAGGGCCTCGCGCTGTCCGTAACCGGAGGTGCTGATGCCACCCGTTCGGTTGATGACGCGCTGCCAGGGCACGCTGTCCGCGCGGGCGCCCAACGCGCCCAGTGCATGTCCCACGACGCGGGCATCGCAGCCATCACCGACGATGACGGCGATGTCCCCATATGTGGCCACCTGCCCATGCGGCACCTGCTGGGTGACGGTGTAGATGCGCTCGAAGTAGTCGCGCTCATCGCGTGGCGGTGTGGACATGCGGGCTCCTATCCCGTTCGGAAACGGCGTGGGGGCGGCGTCAACCCTTGCGGTCTCGCAGCCGGGGGAAGGCTCAGCCGCTGCGCGAGCCCAGCCCGGTGGCCTCGCCCGCGCGCAGGCGCTCATGCAGGGTGCGGGTGAGCAGGTACCAGAACTGCACGTTGCCCACGCTCAGGATGTCGCCGTCGCGCAGCACCGCCTCGCGGCCACTCAGGGAGCGGGCGTTGAGGAAGGTGCCGTTGGTGGAGCCCAGGTCCTGCACGGTGCAGCGTTGGTCGGCTTCGTTCCACCGCAACTCCGCGTGCATCTTGGACACGGACGCGTCGTCGACGACCAGGTCACAGTCCATGCGGCGGCCAATGCGCAGCCGGTCGGTGGCGTTGAGCGGCGGCAGGGTGGCCACGCGCAGGTGTTCGAATTCGAACAGCAAGGCCAGCATGCCCTGCTCGATTTCCGAGGGCGCCGCCATGCGGGTGGGGGCGAGCACGGCGGTCGAGGCCTCGGAAGGCGGGCGCTGGATGAGTGCGAAAGGCCCCAGTTGACGCTGGAAGGCACTGGAGGGCAGGGCGGCACCGAGCCCGCGCAATTCCTGGACGGACAGCACGGGGGGCAGACTAGCGGGTCAACGGGCGCGCGCCCAGCCCATCTCCCGTTCCCTGTACGGGTTTCATTGACCAACTTGTCAGTGGTTCCTTACATTGGGCTTTTGGTCGCGGGGGCCGGGCTCCGGAAGAGGAGCGCCGGCCCTCCATCGTCTTGAACCTGGGAGTGGTGGAAGGAGCTGTGTCGATGAGCAGCGGGAGCGACAACATCCCGATGACCCCGTCCGGACTGCGCAAGCTGAAGGAGGAGTTGAAGCACCTCCAGTCCGTCGAGCGGGGGAAGATCTCGCGCGAGATCGAGGTCGCTCGCGCACATGGCGACCTGCGCGAGAACGCGGAGTACCACGCGGCGAAGGAGAAGCAGTCGCACATCGAGGGGCGCATTCTGACCCTCAACGACTGGATTGCCCGCGCGGAGGTCATCGACCCGGCGAAGCTGGGCGGCGACAAGGTCATCTTCGGGGCGACGGTGGACCTGCTCGATACCGAAACCGACAAGCCGGTGAGCTACCGGCTCGTGGGGGAGATCGAGGCAGACCTGAAGAAGCGGTGGATTGCCGTCACCTCGCCGGTGGCGCGCGCGCTCATCGGCAAGAAGGTGGGTGACATCGCCACGGTGCAGAGCCCCGGCGGCGTGCGCGAGCTGGAAGTCCAGGAGATCCGCTTCGAGGAGCCCGAGGAAGAGGCAGCGGCGAGCGAGAGCTGAACCTCGGAAGCCGCAGTGAGTTGCCGGGGGAGCGGGCCAGGGCTCGCTTCCCCGGTCTCGTTTTGTGGGAGACGTCATCCCCGTTCCGTAGGATGTACGGCGGAACCCCCGCGTGAACCACCCGCTCGCCAGCCTTGTTGGACCCCTCCGGTACGTGTGCCAGCGCGACTTCGCGATGCTGGCCACCGTGAAGTCGTTGCGCCCGGTGTTGGAGCGCGCGCTTGCCGGTGCCAGCGGCGTGGATGCACGGGCACTGGACCACTTGAGGGCCGCGCTGCCCGACGTGGACCACGCCATGCCCGAGCGCCGCAAGGCCGCGCTGCGGCGAGTCGTAGCCGGGCTGAAGGTCAGTGGTGTGGAGCTGCCCGCGGAGCTGCACGGCGTGACGATGGAGGGCGCGGTTCCGGCTCGGCCGAGGTCCACGCAGGGCGCTCCGGTGGGCGCGGGAGGCACGACGCCCCCGGGGTATGTGCCGCCCTGGAAGTCGGCGGAGCCACTGCCCACGTCGCGCCCGCGGCCAGACGCGCCTCGAGGACCGGCTTCGCCTGGAGCCGCGGCCCCTGCGCGCGGAAGCAGCGTTGATGGCCCCATGCCGCGCATGAGTCCTGATGGGCCGCGGGGACGTCAGGCCGGCATGGACTCGGACCTCCTGTCTGCCCGTCCACCGCGGATGGCGCCGACGACGCGGCCTCCGCAGTCGAACGTCGCCGCGCCGCAGCCCGCCACCGGGCGGCAGGGCGCGCCGTCGTCTCGGGCGAAGCCGGGTCCCCGTCAGGCCGCGCTCGACACGGGGCCAGAGGCGGTTCCCGGAGCGAAGACGCGCAAGGAGAAGGCTCAGCGAAAGAAGAAGCGGGCGGTCGCGGCGGAGGCCTCTCGTTCCGAGGCGAAGCTCCTCTCCATCGCGCCGCGCACCGGGCCGCTGTCGTCGCCGCTGAAGACGCTGGGCAAGCGGCTGGGGCCCAGGCTCGTCTCGGCGCTCGACAAGAAGGGGCTGCGCCGCATGGGCGACATCCTCTTCATGCTGCCGCGCTGCTACGAGGACCGCCGCCAGTTGCGCACCATCGCCGAACTGGAGCCCGGCGAGCGAGGCGTCACGGTGGGCATCGTCAAGGTGGCCGACTTCGTGGCGGGCCGTCAGGGCCGGCGCATGTTCCGCGCCGTCGTGGGGGACCGCTCGGGCAGCATCGCCGCCACATACTTCAATGCGGGCCCCTGGTTGAAGAGCCGGTTCACCGTGGGCAAGCGCATCGTCCTCTCCGGCGAGGTCCGCGCCACCATGACGGGCCGGGAGATGCCCCATCCGGAAATCGAACCGGCGGAGGACCTCGAGTCCACGACGTCGGTTCACTTCAACCGCATCGTCCCCGTGTATCCGGGCTTCGAGCGCGGCGAGCAGCGCTCCTTCCGCGAGCTGACCTCCCGCGTGGGCGAGCAGTACGCGCACGAACTGGATGACCCGCTGCCCGCGGACCTGCGCCGCCGCTTGGACCTGATGGGCCTGCCGGACGCGCTGCGCTTCATCCACTTCCCGCCAGGGGACGCGGACCTGGAGGCGCTCGACGCGCACCAGAGCCCCGCGCACCGGCGGCTCGCCTTCGACGAGCTGTTCTTCCTCCAGCTGGGCATGGCGCTCAAGCGTCAGGGCGTGAAGGCGGAGGTCGGCATCTCCTTCGACGTGTCCGAGCCCCGGCTGGCGAAGGCGCGCAACGCGCTGCCGTTCCAGCTCACCGGCGCGCAGGCGCGGGTGGTGGAGGAGCTCTGCTGGGACATGGCGCGCCCGGAGCCCATGAACCGGCTGGTCCAGGGAGACGTGGGCAGCGGCAAGACGGCGGTGGCCATGGTCTCCGCCCTCATCGCGCTGCAGGCCGGCTACCAGGTGGCCGTCATGGCGCCCACGGAAATCCTCGCCGAGCAGCACGAGCGCAACTTCCGCAAGGTGATGGAGCCGCTGGGCTACCGCGTGGGCCTGGTGAGCGCGGCGGGCACGGCGAAGGCCAAGCGCCAGGTGCGTGAGGCCGTGGCCCGAGGTGAAATTCATCTGGCCGTGGGCACGCACGCGCTGCTTCAGGCAGACGTCTCCTTTGAACGCCTGGGCCTGGCCGTCATCGACGAACAGCACCGCTTCGGCGTGCTCCAGCGCCACACGCTGATGAGCAAGGGGCCCAAGCCGGATGTGCTGGTGATGACGGCCACGCCTATTCCCCGCACGCTGGCCATGACGCTGTACGGCGACCTGGACTTGTCCGTCATCGACCAGCTTCCGCCGGGCCGCACGCCCATTCAAACGCGGGTGTTCAACGACAAGCAGCGCGCGCTCGTCTACGAGTCCGTGGGCGCGCAGCTGGCCAAGGGGCACCAGGCCTACGTCGTCTACCCGCTGGTGGAGGAGTCGGAGAAGCTGGACCTGGAGGACGCCACGCGCGGCGTGGAGAAGCTCCGGAAGGTGTTCCCCGACGCGAAGGTGGGACTGCTGCACGGGCGGATGAAGGCGGAGGAGAAGGACTCCGTCATGGAGGACTTCCGCGAGAAGCGCCTGCACCTGCTCGTCTGCACCACGGTGGTGGAGGTGGGCGTGGACGTGCCCAACGCCTCCGTGATGGTGGTGGAATCCGCCGAGCGCTTCGGCCTGTCGCAGCTTCACCAGCTCCGGGGCCGGGTGGGGCGCGGCGCGGCGGCGAGCTTCTGCCACCTGGTGGCCGGAAGCGCCCGCTCCTGGGAGTCCGCCGAGCGCCTGACGGTGATGGAGCAGAGCAGCGACGGTTTCGTCATCGCGGAGAAGGACCTGGAGATTCGAGGCCCGGGTGAATTCCTGGGCACGCGCCAGAGTGGCCTGCCCGAGCTGGCGGTGGCCAACCTGGCGCGGGATGGCGACCTGCTCTCCATGGCGCAGTCCGAGGCCCGGCGCATCCTGGAGAAGGACCCGGACATGAAGGCGAAGGAGAACCAGGGCCTCGTGAAGGCGCTCGAGGAACGCTGGGAAGGGCGGCTCGCGCTCGCGCGGGTGGGTTAGGGCGCCTGTCATGACTAGGCTAGGAGCATGGGTGACTGGGGAAGGGCCGACTACCTGTCGCGGCACGGCATCAAGGACGCGCGAGTCCTGGAGGCCATCGCTCGGCTGAACCGCGCGGAATTCGTGCCGGAGGACCTGCGCGAAGAGGCGAGCGCGGACGCGCCGCTGCCCATCGGTCATGGGCAGACCATCAGCCAGCCCTACATCGTGGCGCTGATGACGGAGGCGCTCCAGCTCCAGGGGGACGAGCGCGTCCTCGAAATCGGCACCGGCTCGGGCTACCAGACGGCGCTGCTGTCTCTGCTGTGCAGAGAAGTCTACTCCGTGGAAATCGTCCCCGAGCTGGCCCAATCGGCGCGCGAGGTGTTGGGGCGGCAGGGCTTCGAAAACGTCTCGTTCCGGGAAGGAGACGGCTCACTGGGCTGGCCGGACCAGGCGCCCTTCGACGCCATCCTCGCCGCCGCGGCGCCACCAGACGTTCCGCTTCAGCTCCTTTCACAGCTCAAGCCGGGCGGACGCATGCTCATCCCGGTGGGCCCCCAGGGGGGCGCCCAGCAACTGCTGCGTATCCAACGCGCCCTCCGGCCCGGCGAGGTGCCCCAGGTGGAGTCCCTGCTGCTGGTTCGCTTTGTTCCCATGACGGGGCAGCCGCTCTCGCAGGGGTGACATCCTGGGCTCGGGTGGCTCCTGACCCAGCGAGGCGGGAGGCAGGCTCTCTGTCCGCTTGCTCGCCATGTCGGCGGCGGCCCGCTAACGTTCGCACATCATGATTATCTGTCCGCTCTGCGACCACGTTCAGCCCGAAGGGACGGAGTGCGACGTCTGCGGCAAGCGGTTCCCCGCGGCCGTGGCGGAGACCGCGCCCATCGCGACGTTGCCGGAGCTGGAAGTGACACCGCATGCCGGAGGCCGCGCGCCGGTGGACGCGGCCGTGTTGCCCGACCTGGACGTGACGCGGCTCCGTTCAGGGCCAGATCTGCCGGCGCAGGTGGTTCCCGACCTGCAGCTGACACGCGCCAGGGACATGGGGGCCGTTCCGGTGACGCCCATGTCAGAGCTGGACACCGGACGTGCCCCGGACGACGGCGTACGCACCGCCGCGCCGACGGGCGCCGTCGTCTGCCGTTACTGCCGCAACACCCAGGCGGCGGGGCTGCTCTGCGACAACTGCGGCATGCGGTTGCCTCGGGTGAAGCCCACGGTGGCGGCGGCGCCTGGAAAACCTGCTGGCGACGACGATGGCTGGCTCTCTTGCGCGTCGTGTCATACTCGCGTGCGGCCCGGAAGGAGCTGCCCGGAGTGCGGCACGAGGGCACAGGAGGAGGCATGAGCGAGGGGTCGGCTTCGGAGTTCCGCGCGGAGTACGCGTGCAGTGAGGGCTGTGACTTTCGCGCCTCGCTGATGGAGGTGGTGTACCGGTGCCCGCGCTGCGGCGGCCTGCTGGAAGTCGCGCACGACGTGAAGGCCCTGCGCACGGTGTCCGCGGCGGAATGGAAGCGCCGTTTCGAGACGCGCTTCGGCTCCGCGCGCCTGCCGGATGGCTCGGGCGTGTGGGGCAAGCGGGAGTGGGCGTATCCGCAGCTGCCGGCGGAGGACATCGTCTCGCTCGGCGAGGGCCGCGTGCCGCTCAAGCCGTTGCCGCGCATGGCGGCGGAGCTGGGGCTGGCCGCGCTGGACTTGAAGGAGTGCGGCGTCTCGCCCACGGGCAGCTTCAAGGACTGGGGCATGACCGTCCTGGTCTCCGCGGTGAAGCACATGCGCGCCCAGGGCGTTCCGCTGCGCGCGGTGGCGTGTGCCTCCACGGGCGACACGTCCGCGGCGCTCTCCGCCTACTGCGCGGCGGCGGGGATTCCGGCGGTGGTGTTCCTGCCGCGCAACAAGGTGTCGCTCGCGCAGCTCGTGCAGCCCATTGCCAATGGGGCGCGGGTGCTGTCGCTGGACACGGACTTCGACGGCTGCATGAAGCTGGTGCAGGCGGTGACGGCGGACACGGGGCTGTACCTGGCCAACTCGATGAACTCGCTGCGCATCGAGGGCCAGAAGATGGTCGCCGTGGAGCTCTGCCAGGACCTGGGCTGGGAGCCGCCGGACTGGGTGGTGATTCCCGGCGGCAACCTGGGCAACGCCAGCGCCCTGGGCAAGGGCTTCGAGCTGATGCTGTCGCTGGGGCTCATCACCCGCCGACCGCGCATCGCCGTGGCGCAGGCCCAGAAGGCCAATCCGCTGGCGCGCTCGTTCCGGGGCGGCTTCCAGGAACTGGTGCCCCTGCAGGCCGAGCCCACGCTGGCGTCGGCCATCCAGATTGGCAACCCGGTGTCCTTCAAGCGCGCGGTGAAGGTGCTCAAGGCGTTCGACGGCGTGGTGGAGGACGCCAGCGAGTCCGAGCTGGCCAACGCCGCCGCGCGCGCGGACCGCGAGGGGACCTTCACCTGTCCGCACACGGGCGTGGCGCTGGCGGCGCTGGAGAAGTTGGTGGCGCAGGGCGTGATTGCCCGGGGCTCGCGCGTGGCGGTGGTGTCCACCGCGCACGGCTTGAAGTTCGCCGACTTCAAGGTGGGCTACCACCGCGGATCGCTCGCGGAGGTGACGAGCCAGTTCGCCAACCCGCCGGTGGAGCTGCCCGCGACGCTGGACGCGGTGAAGGGCGCGCTGGCGGACCTGGGCTGAATCACGGGCCCGGTCCGCCCGGCGAGGGGCGCGTCAGTCCGGCTGGAGGGGGACGCGCTTCTCGATGGTGAGACCGAAGCCCGCGAGCCCGCGGTAGGTGATGTCCGAGTTGGTCATCACCTGGAGCGTGCGGACGCCCAGGTCATTGAGAATCTGGCAGCCCATGCCCAGGTCGCGCGACTCCTGCGGGCCCCGCGTGGGGCCGCTGCTGCCGTCGGTGTTGCGCTTGTGGTGGATGCCGAAGTCGTCTCCGTGCATGCCCGGCAGGTACACCAGCACGCCGGAGCCCTCGCGGGCGATGCGCGCCAGCGCCTGATCCAGCAGCACGTTGCAGTTGCACGACGGGGAGCCGAACACGTCACCCAGGGCACAGGCGGCGTGCAGGCGCACCAGGGTGCTGGGCCGCGACGCCGGGTCGCCCTTCACCAGGACCAGGGACTTCACGCCGTCGGGCAGCCACGAATAGGTGAGGGCGGTGAACTCACCGTAGCGGGTGGTGACGGTGTGCTGGCCGGGCTCACGGCGCACCAGCCGGTCCTTGCGGCGGCGGTACTCGATGAGGTCCGCGATGGTGATGAGCGACAGCTTGTGCTCGCGGGCGAAGACCTTGAGGTCCGGCATCCGCATCATGGTGCCGTCGTCCTTCACCAGCTCGCAGAGGATGCCGGAGGCGGACAGGCCGGCGAGGCGGGACAGGTCCACGGTGGCCTCGGTGTGGCCGGCCCGTCGGAGGACGCCGCCCTCGCGGTAGCGGAGCGGGAAGATGTGCCCGGGGCGCAGGAAGTCGTCGGCCTTGCTGGAGGGGTCCACCAGGGCGCGGATGGTCTTCGCGCGGTCCGCCGCGGACACGCCCGTGTGGGTGCCGTGGCGGTAGTCCACGGAGACGGTGAAGGCGGTGCGATGGGATTCGGTGTTGTCCGACACCATCTGCGGGAGGTGGAGCTCGTCCAGCCGCTCCGCCAGCATGGGCATGCAGACGATGCCGCTGGTGTGGCGCACCATGAAGGCCAGGTGCTCGGGCGTCACCTTCTCCGCAGCCATGATGAGGTCGCCCTCGTTCTCACGGTCCTCGTCGTCGGCGACGATGACGAACTTGCCCTCCTGGATGTCACGGATGGCGTCGTCGATGGAGGAGATCTCGCTGTCGTGACTCATGGAGGTTTCGGTCCGGGCGGAGGGCTGCATGAGTCGCGCATGTAGCGTGGGCGAGGGTGGCTCGCAAGCCAACCGGTAGCCGGGCGCATGTGGGGATGATGGCGGGGATGAGGTGGGCAGGGGGCCGTTGGAGGGCCTACGGCCGGCCGGTGGGTAGGCGCCGACTCGACGCGACGGGCGCAGTGATGTAGGGTGTTTGGCGCCGTGATGACTTCCAATACCCAGGAACTCCGGGCTCGGCTCGACCAGCTCCAGGCCAATCTTTCCACCCGCGAGAGCACGACGCGCTTCGCCCATGCGGGCGTGTCCACCGTCATCGCCACCCTGGTGGGTGGGGCGTCGGGCAAGCTCTTCTACGATTCTCTTCGCACGCCCCTGCTGGCGTGGGCGGCGGCCCTGGTGTCCGTGTCGCTGCTCGTCTACGCCTTCATCAGCTACCGCGCGGGCCGGAAGGTCCTGGTGGATGAGCTGAAGCAATACGAGTCGATGCTGGCCCTGCGCAGCGAGCTGCGGCTGGACGACCCCTCGGCGCTGCTTCCCCGGTGAGCGCCGCACGGAAGAAGGCCGCGGCGCACCGTCCAGGGCGCTTCATCGTCCTGGAGGGACTGGATGGGGCTGGCACCACGACGCAGGTGGAGCGACTCGCCGCGGCCCTGCGCGCGGAGGGGCACTCGGTGCTGACCACACGGGAGCCGTCTGACGGCCCCGTGGGGACGATGATTCGCCAGGCGCTCACGGGCCGGTTGGGACTGCCCGGTGGGGCGGGCCCGCTGGCGCCGGAGACGCTGGCGTTGCTGTTCGCCGCGGACCGGACGGACCACCTCACGGCCCGGGTGCTCCCGGCGCTGGCGGCGGGCCAGATTGTCCTGTGTGACCGCTACGTCCTGTCGTCCCTGGCCTACCAGGGCGCGTCGCTGCCCATGGAATGGGTGGAGGCGGTGAATGCGTGCGCGGTGTCGCCGGACCTGACGCTGTTCGTCGGCGTGGCGCCGGAGGTGGCGGCGCGGCGCCGCAAGGCACGCGGCGGGGCGGCGGAGCTGTTCGAGGCGGACGAGGCACAGCGGCGGATTGCGAAGCAGTACGTGGCCGCCATCCGCCGCAGGGAGAAGCACGAGCGCATCGTCCACATCGACGGCGAGCAGGGCATCGAGGCCGTGACGGCCGCGTCGTTGGTGGAGATTCGCAAGCTGCTGGCCCGCAAGCGCTGAACTGTCTGGGGCGGTATTCCCCGCCCGGCGGTTGCGGGAGGACCACGTGGCGGACCCAAGCCTTGCCTCGCGGACAAATCCACCTCCTGCTGCTTCTTGGCGCTCGTCTCCAGCACGAGCGCCTCCCGGGTCGAGAATCCGGCGGGGCGGCGGTCAGAGGTCCAGCCGCCTCAGCCGCAGGGCATTGGCGATGACGGAGACGGACGAGATGCTCATCGCCGCGCTGGCAATCATGGGGCTCAGCAGCAGTCCGAAGAACGGGTAGAGGACCCCCGCCGCGATGGGGACGCCGAGCACGTTGTAGATGAACGCGAAGAAGAGGTTCTGGCGGATGTTGTGCACGGTGCCCCGGCTCAGGTGCCGGGCGCGGACGATGGCACGGAGGTCACCCTTCACCAGCGTGACGGCGGCGCTCTCCATGGCGATGTCAGTGCCCGTGCCCATGGCGATGCCCACGTTGGCCTGGGCGAGCGCGGGCGCGTCGTTCACCCCGTCTCCGGCCATGGCCACCACGTGCCCTTCGGCCTGGAGGCGCTTCACCATCTCGTTCTTCTCCTCGGGGCGCACCTCAGCGTGGACTTCGTCGATGCCCAGGCGACGGGCCACCGCCTCCGCCGTCGTCCGGCTGTCACCCGTGAGCATCACGAGGCGCAGCCCATCGGCCCGGAGCTGTTGAACGGCCTCGGGGGTGCTGGCCTTCACCGGGTCGGCCACGCCGAGCAGCCCGGCCGGCTTGCCGTCCACGGCGACGAACATCACCGTCTGCCCTTCTCGCCTCAGGGCCTCCGCCCTCTCCAGGAACGCCCCTGCCTCGATGCCGAGTCCCTCGAGCAGCCGGGCATTCCCGAGCGCCACCTGCGCACCATCCACACGCCCCGTCACGCCCTGGCCCGTCACGGACTTGAAGCCGTGCGTCTCAGTGAGGACGGCACCTCGTGCCTCTGCGCCCTTCACGATTGCGGACGCGAGCGGGTGCTCGCTCCCGCGCTCGATACTGCCGGCCAGGTGAAGCAGCCGCGCCTCGTCGAAACCGGGGGCGGCCACCACCGTGGTGAGGCTTGGCCTGCCCTCGGTGAGGGTGCCTGTCTTGTCGACGACGAGGGTGTCCACCTTCGCCAGTTCCTCGAGCGCCGCCGCGTCCCGGATGAGGACGCCGGCCTGCGCGCCACGCCCCATGCCCACCACGATGGAGATGGGCGTGGCCAGGCCCAGGGCACACGGGCACGCGATGATGAGGACGGCCACGGCGTTGACCAGCGCGTAGGCGAGCCGGGGCTCTGGTCCCCACATGCTCCAGATGAACGCCGTCAGGACGGCGATGACCACCACCGCGGGCACGAACCACCCGGAGACGGTGTCGGCCAGACGCTGGATGGGGGCCCGGCTGCGCTGGGCCTCGGCCACCCGCTGTACGATTTGAGCGAGGAGCGTGTCGCGGCCGACGCGCTCGGCCCGCATCACGAAGCCGCCGGTGCCGTTGACCGTCCCTCCTGTCACCCGGCTGCCAGGTGTCTTCTCGGAGGGAATCGGCTCACCCGTCACCATGGACTCGTCCACGGCGCTCTCGCCCTCCAGGACCAAGCCATCCACGGGCACCTTCTCGCCCGGTCGGACGCGGAGGCGGTCACTCACGTGGACCCCGTCCAGCGCCACGTCCTCTTCGCGCCCGTCCTCGCGCAGCAGCCGCGCCGTCTTCGGAGCCAGCCCGAGCAGCGCCTTCAAGGCTCCCGAGGTGGCATGGCGGGCCCGGAGCTCCAGCACCTGCCCCAGCAGCACCAGCGTGGTGATGACCGCCGCGGCCTCGAAGTACAAGGGCACGTGGCCACCGTGGCCGGTGAAGGCGTGGGGCAGGAGGCCGGGGAAGAAGGTGGCGAAGACGCTGAAGCCGTAGGCGGCGCCCGTCCCAAGGGCAATCAGCGTGAACATGTTGAGGTGCCGGTTGCGCACCGACGCCCAGCCCCGCTGGAAGAAGGGCCAGCCCCCCCACAACACCACGGGCGTCGCCAGGGCGAACTGCACCCAGGCCATGAGCGGCCCTGGGATGAGGCGCTGGATGGGCTGGCCCGGAATCATCTCGGACATGCCCAGTACGAACACAGGGAGCGAGAGGACGACGCTCACCCAGAAGCGCCGCCGCATGTCGAGGTACTCCGGGTCGGGCGCGTCCTCGAGGGTGATGGTCCGTGGCTCCAGGGCCATGCCGCAGATGGGGCACGCCCCCGGCTCGGGGCGCACGATTTGCGGGTGCATCGGGCAGACGTACTCGGTGCGCGTCTGGAGGACCGGCTGCTCGGGCTCGAGGGCCATTCCGCACTTGGGGCAGGTGCCGGGATGATCCTGCCGAACCTCCGGGTCCATCGGGCAGATGTACATGGTGCCCGCGGGGGCAGGCTCCGGTGTCTGGGGCTCAGGCGCGAGGTACTTTCGCGGCTCCGCCGTGAACTTCTCGCGGCACTTCGGGTTGCAGAAGAAGTACGTGTGCCCCTCGTGCACGTGGCTGCCGCCCTTCGGTGCCTGGGGATCCACGAACATGCCGCAGACGGGGTCCTTCGCCTTGCCCTCTGGCAAGTGTGGAGGGTGGTGCCCGGTGTGAGCTTCTGGGGGGAGATGAGTCGTCATCGTCGCGCTTCCTTTTGCCGGGGATCACGAAGCACCCCGTTCCTTCTTACAGTTCCGAGCGAAGCGGCCTGTTGCCCCAAGCGGGCTCATGGCTGCCTGCCAGGAATGCTCTCAGGGCGAACCCGCGCGGCTTGTCAGCTCGGGTAACAAGCAACCCCGAGGCCAGCTGTGACAACGGGCAACCTCCGAGATTGACTCGGGCGTGCCTCCCTCTGGCGTAACCCGCGCTGTTACACCCGGATGAGGTGCGTCACACCCAGTTGGTGCGGTGACGGAGACGGGCTCGTGGCGGCCATCCGCGCGGCGGTGGAGGCGGTGGCTCGCCGCCTCCAGTCGTGAGTGCGCCAATGCCCGCTACGGTTGACTGCCGTACCAGGACTTGCGCCACTCAATCAGCTGACCGATCTCCTTCGTCTGTGCGTCGATGATTCCGCGGGCAAGTGCGCGAATATCCGCGTTGCTGGTCCGCCGAAGCGCGACGCTCGCCATCAGAATGGCACCTGAGTGGTGCGGCATCATCGAATCGATGAACGCCTTGTCGACGTCCGGTTGTCGCGCGAGCTCGGCGGTCATCAGCATGCCGCTGTTTTGCATCTCGGACTCGCTCATCATCGTCGGCACATCCGAGGAGCCGAAGTGGGCCTGCTTGAGGGCCTTCAGTTCCTCGATTTCTTGACGTTGGTCCTGAATCATTTTCGTGGCCAGCGCCCGGAGCTCCTGACGCGTGCCGCGTTGCTCCTCGACCATGGCCATCTCGGTGGCCATTTGGTGGTGCGCGGCCATCATGTCGATAAACCGCTCGTCGGAATAGTTGCCGTCCACGACGAGCCGATCGGGGGCAACGTCACTGTCCATGGACATGCCCTCGTGCGACTCGTCATCTCCACACCCCGCTACCGCTGCGAGGAAGACGACCGCCAGGGCGCTGCATAGCATTGAGGATTTCATACGTTCACAGCCTCCAGGTCGGACGCCTGGCATCCGCGGTGTGCCGAATTGCCAGGGGCGTCCGCCGCGCCGGATGCTGTGCATGGAGGTGGCCCGTGGCACCTGTGAGCGGCGGGGTTACAGGCCACCTCACAGGGGCGCGCCGCGGCAATCACCCCGCACCTCGAGACGGGTCAGTTCTCGCGGAAGACAAGTCCGTTGGGCTGGGTGCCCACGGTGAGCGTCTTCCGAACGGTACGCGAGGCTACGTCGACGATGCTGAGCGTCCCCGCGGTCTGGTTGGTGATGAATGAGGTGGCGCCATCGGCGGAGAACGCGATTCCATGGGCTCCGGCGCCAGTGGCCAGTTCCCCCTGACGTGTCGTCGTACCTGCGGCGAAGAAGATGACCTTGCCGTTGTCGGTGTCCGTCACCCAGAGGTCCCCATTGGGGGCCGTGGCGGCCATGGCCGGCGTGAAGCCCAGCGGATAGGTGCGCGCCACATCGAGGGTGTTGGCATCAATGCTGGTGAGGCTCTTGCCGTCCTCGTTGTCCACGTACATGAGGCCGTCGTTTCCCGGCCAGGCGCCGACCGGGTTGGCCCCGACGGTCACCGTCTTCACCACCGCCTTGGTGGCCGCGTTAATGACGGAGACGTTGTTGGAGTCGCCATTGGCGACGAAGGCGTAGCGCCCGTCCTGGGAGAACGTCACCTCCGCGGGCATGTCGCCCACGTTGATCGTTTGCTTGGGCTCGAGCGTCTGGCTGTCGAGCACGACCACCGCGCCCGGCTCCGCCATCAGGGCCGTCCACACCTCGGTGCCGTCCGGCGAGAAGGCGCCGTTGTGGGTCATCGCGTCGAACTGCCGCGTGGCCCGTGTCTTACCCGTCTTCGCGTCCAGCAGGAGGAGCTTGCCACGCATGGTGTGACCGCCGTGCCCGCCGCCGTGCCCGCCGCTCAGGTCCATGCCGGGGACCGCCACCACGAGCAAGCTCCGGTCCGGGCTGAGGCTGATGTGGTGGGGATAGGTCATGTCCTTCAATCGAAGGGTGCTGGTGACCTCCTGCCGCTCCACGTCAATGACGCTGAGGGAGTTGCTGCCACCATTCACGACGAACACGGCGTCCTTTTCGAGGACGGGGAACGAGTTCGAGTCCTTGTCGGCGCAGCCACTCATCGCCAGCGCAGTCAGGAAGGGCATCATCCACAGTGTCGGCTTCATGCGTTCCATATCGACGGTCCTCTCGGCGGAATCATGTCGACGGCATCTACACAGGCTGTGTTCGGTTGTGAATGCAGCTTGATTGCATGTATTGCTTAGGGTGACTCCTTGAAGTCATCGGAGCGCAGGCCAAAGCGCTTGAGGAGCCGGTGGAGGCTCTCGCGCTCCATGCCCGCGCGTTCAGCAGCCCGCGTCACATTGCCCCCGAATTCCCGCAGCAGGGCGATGAGGTAATCGCGCGATGCACGGTCCCGCGCCAGGTCCACCGCCTCCCGGAAGGGCATCTTCACCAGATGGTCTGCGGGCAGTGCTCCCTGTTGTCCGCCCGTGACTTCAGGGGGGAGCGCGTCAGCGCCCACCCGGGAGCCAGTGGTGATGGCCACCGCGCGTTCGATGGCATTCTCGAGCTGGCGCACGTTGCCCGGCCAGCTGTACCCGGTGAGCGCACGCAACGCGTCCGGCTCCAGGCCATCCACCGGCTGCCGGTAGGTCTTCGCCGCCTTCTGTACGAAGTGCATGGCCAGCAGGGGGATGTCCTCGCGCCGCTCCCGCAGGGGCGGCAGATGCACCGGGAAGACATTGAGCCGGTAGTAGAGGTCTTCGCGGAAGCGGCTCGCCGTCACTTCGGCCTTGAGGTCGCGGTGGGTGGCGGTGATGACACGTGCGTCGATGCGGCGCGCAACCGCGTCTCCGACACGGCGCACCTCCTTGTCCTGGAGCGTGCGGTTGAGCTTCACCTGGACGGACAGGGGCAGCTCTCCAATCTCGTCCAGGAAGATGGTCCCCCCGGAGGCTGCCTCGAAGAGACCGGCCTTGGTCTCTACCGCGCCGGTGAATGCACCCCGGGCGTGACCGAACAGCTCGCTCTCGATGAGTTCGGAGGGCAGCGCGCCGCAGTTGACCGCAATGAAGGGCCGGTCCTTGCGTGGGCCGTGGTGGTGGATGGCTCGCGCCACCAACTCCTTGCCCGTCCCCGTCTCCCCGGTGATGAGTACCGTGATGTCCAGCTCGGAGGCGCGCTCCAGCAGGCCGTAGAGCGCACGCATGGGCGCGCTCCTGCCAATGATGTTCTGGAAGCTGTAGATGCCCTCCAACTCGCGCCGCAGTGAGGCGGCCTGCTCCTTGAGCCGCTTGCGCTCGAGGGCGCGGGCTACCACCAGGGACGCCTCGTCCGGGTCGAAGGGCTTGGGCAGGTAGTCATAGGCCCCCTCCTTGATGGCCTCTACCGCCTTGGGGACGGAGGCGTACGCCGTCATCAGGATGACCTCGGTGGTGGGCGAGTGCTGCTTGACTGCCTTGAGCACCTCAAAGCCGTCCGCTCCCGGCATTCGGATGTCCGTCACCACCACGTCGAACGGCTGCGTCTGGATGAGGGAGAGTGCACGGCCTCCGTCTTCAGCCGTCCTCACCTGATAAGCGTCACCGAGAATGCGGGTGATGAGGTGGCGCATGTTCTCCTTGTCGTCGACAACGAGAACACTCGGTCTGTCCGTCACGGCGTACTCCGGGGGAGATGCAGGGTGAATTCCGCACCACGGCCAGGCAGGTTGCGCGGCTGGATGCGGCCACCATGGGCCTGGGCGATGGCCTGCGACACCGCCAACCCCAGCCCGGTGCCTTGGGGTTTGGTGGTGAAGAAGGGCTCGAACATCCGCTTCTGTGCCTCGGGAGAGAGGCCGGGCCCGCTGTCGCGGAATGAAAGCGCCACCTCGCCTTCGTGGGCGTGGATGGCCACTGTCACCTGTCCCGAGGGACCTGCGGCCTCCATGGCGTTCTTGACCAGGTTTGTGACCACCTGCCGCAGCCGCTGCGGATGCCCTGCCACCCGGGCTTCGCCTTCCACCGTCAGGGATGCCTCGGTGCGCTGGGCGGACTCCCGCAACCGGGAGAAGACTTCCTCCACCAGCTCTCGCAGCTCCAGCGTCTCGCCCGGGACCTGGAGTGGCCGCGACAGGTCGAGCATCCCCTCCACGATGTCGCGGCAGCGCAGCGTCTCCTCTTCGATGATGCGCAGGTCGTCCGCGAGCGCACCCTCCGCCTTGCGCTGAAGCAGGCGCACGTAGCCGAGGATGACCCCCAGGGGATTGTTGATTTCATGCGCCACACCCGCCGCCAGGCGGCCGATGCCCGCCAGCCGCTCGCTTTGAACCAAGCGCTCCTGGTGCTCACGTAGCGCGGCGGTCATCCGGTTGAACTGCTGCGCCAGCCTTCCGAACTCATCCGGGCGGTCCAGCGCGATGCGAGTCATGAGGTCGCCCGCGGCGATACGGGCCGCGCCGGCCTCCAGCAGCGAGACCGGGCGGGCCACCGAGCGGCCGATGTAGAGGCCTACGCCCGCCGCGAGCAGGGCTGCACCGGCCAGGATGGCGACCGTCCACTGGAAGCTGGCGTGCTGGACCGTGCTCGCGTGCTCCTCGAAGTTGCCAATGGCACGCTCGTAGTGCGAGGCCAGGGTGTCCGCGCTCTCCTGGATGACGCCGACCAGTTCCAGGGCCCTGGAGTGTTCACGGGCCGCGGTGGCATGGTCCTCGCGCAGCACGGCTGGCACGAGTGCCTCGCGGAAAAGCCTGTCCAGCTCCGTCGTGGTGCGGCGCATGGTCTCCACCTGGGCGCGTTCCTCGGAGGTGGTGGCCTGGGCTTGGACCGCTTCGAGCCGCTCCATGGCACGGTGATAGGCGCTGTCGTAGAGCGGCAGGTGGCTGGCGTTGCCGAGGATGACGGTGTGGGCCTGGTGTGCGTAGAGGTCTCGCACCGAGGTCGCGAGCGACAGCGTGGTGCGCACGGCCGTTTCCTGCCGCCGCACGCTGTGCAGGGCCTCGTGGATCTCCGCCATGCCCTCGAGCGCGGCATAGGCTGCCGCGCCGAAGGTCAGGACGAGGAGCGAGAAGGCGTAAAAGAGCCTGCGGGCGGTTCCGGACACGACATCCCCTGGCGAACGAAGGTAGGGGTTTAGCAACAGGCAGGCCAATGTGGTGCGCGCTGCAAGTGGCTGAACTCATTCCTGGGCGGCGCTCCCTCATCGTTGCGAGAAAAGGGCCGGGTGTGACCAGGCTGGTCACACTGTAATGGGCCGGGGGCTCGCTTACTGGGAACCCTCCGTATGGACGTCCACGAGCGTCATCATCCCGGCCTCGGCGTGCTCTTGGATGTGGCAGTGGAGCATCCAGGCCCCCACGTCCTGCGGGAACATCGCCACATCCACCGTCTCCCTTGGACGAACCAGCACGGTGTCGCGCCAGTGTCCCTCGTCCACCGATGCACCATCGCGCGCCACCACGCGGAAGAACTGGCCATGCACGTGCATGGGGTGCAGGCGGGAGGACTCGTTGACGAACCGCAGCGTGGCCCATTGGTGGGCAGGGAGCCGGTAGACCTTGTGGTGCGCGGAGGCATGCTCCCCCTCGTGGTGGAACGCCTCGTCATTGATGGTCCACTCGATGCCGAAGGGGCCTCCCCGCCTCGCATTCAGCCGGAAGGTCTCCGCGGGTAGCAGTGCACGCGCTGGAGAGAGGTCAGGGCTCGGGGGTGGGGCAAGTGCTGCCACTTCGGGCGGCCGCACGACCTCTCCAGACACCACCAGCGTTGCGAGAGGGAACGGCCTGCGAGTGAAGTGGTCCATCACCTCCAGGCGCTCGTTGCTCGGCGCCTCGGGAACGGTGAAGTCCAGGTCGACGCGGTTCCCTGGCGCGAGCTCCAAGCGGGAGGCCGGCAGCGGCCGGTCCGTGGCCAGCCCGTCGACCGCGATGACAGATGCGCCCAGCCCTTCGAAGGAAGGCGCGAACACGCGCCCGTTTGCAACGTTGACCATCCGCAGCCGCACCCGCTCGCCGGGCCGCAGCGGGACTTCTGGCTGGACAGTCCCGTTCACCGTGGAGACCTGCCCCCAGCGGCCGTCGTGCGCAAGGTCCTGGCGCGTGTTGAATCGGCCATCAATCTGGCCACCCGCGTCGAGGCGCCAGTCGTCGAGCACCCAGACGAGCTCGCGTGAGAAAGGGCCGGGCTTCTGGTCCTCCACGATGAGCACGCCGAACAGCCCCCGCTCGACTTGCTCGCTCCCGCGCAGGTGCGGGTGAAACCAGTAGGTTCCTGCGTCCTTCACCTTGAACTCATAGACGAAGGTTCCCCCAGGTGGGATGGGAGGCTGGGTCACCCCGGGCACGCCGTCCATTCCGTTCGGAAGCCGGATGCCGTGCCAGTGAATGGTCGTCGGCTGAGGCAGCTTGTTGGTGAAGCGCACGCGGACCGTGTCGCCATGGGTGGCGCGAAGGGTGGGGCCGGGTACCTGGCCGTTGTATGCCCAGACCTCCAGACTCCGGCCATCCAGGAGCGGGAGGGCTGTCGGGGCCGCGACGAGCTCGAACTCGCGCACGCGGCCCGTGGACGGCGTGTCTTCAGGGTAGGGCGGTGCCGCGCGCGGCTGCCGGTGCGTCGCCATGGCGGCATCCTCCTGGCCGAGGCCGAGTGCCGCGAGCATTGCGAGGAGGGCAACGAGAGCTGCCCCGATGAACCAGCGATTGCGATGCATGAAGCCTCTTCACGAATGGATGGAAGGTGCAGGAGCCCTCGCTCCGCCTCCGTGAGCGGGCGAGGAGGGGACCAGGTCGCCGTGGTGGCGTGGCCCAGCCCCAGGCGCGCGACCTCGGTGCGCGGCCTTCGCTTGCCTGGGAAGGGCGCCGCCTGAGAGGCCACGATGCTGGAGTCACGGTGTAACCCCAGGAATCACACCACGAGTTGCGTGCCGCACCGGCCCTGCGACGCTGCCTCGAGGCCGGGTTCTCCCGGCGCAACATCGTCCCGGAACGGCGGTCTACTGGATGGTGACGAGCCCGCTGATGTGGTCCATCGCGCAGGCGTAGCGCAGCGTGCCCGACTTGCTGGGGGTGAACTCCACGGTCACCGGCGTGTCCATGGGGAGCGGCTTGTTGATGCCCAGGTCGGCCATGACGATTTCCGTGGCGCACGTCTTGGCCGTCTTGCGCGTGACCACGAGGCGGACGGGCTGCCCCGCCTTCACCTTCACGTTCGAGGGCTCGAAGCCCTGGGGGGTCACCGTGAGGTCCACGGTCTGGACGCCGTTCTTGGAGGCCGGGGCCGAGGCGGGCTTCTGCGCGGGCGCAGCGGCCTTCTTGGCCGTGCCTCCGTGCGCGGAATGCTCGCCGTGCCCGGCGTGCTCGCTCTGTTTGGCGTGCTCGTCACACGCGACCGCGGGGGCCGCGGCAATCAGGGGGAGTGCGGCAAGGAGTCCCATCAGGCTCTTCTTCATCGCTTGGTTGCTCCCAGAGTGAGGATGCCCTCGGGGACGTCCGGCATCCTGTGAAGTCGGTCCGCTGGAGCACAACGCGTGCCGATGACTGAACGCGCCTGTTCATGCGGGGTTGCCGTGGCGCGGCGCCTGTCCGGAGTACCCAGACGGGTTTCGCTGTAACCGGCCCGGTCACAGGTGGAGCGTGAAGCGGCGTCGTTTCACGGCGCCGTGAAGTGCGGTTCATGGCCGACACGCTGCGGGTGGCGCACGAGGCGCTGACCACCGCGGCTGGACCTCTTCGCAGGTGTAAGCCTTTCGGGGGAGGCGCGTCAGTGGGGGGAACCCGCTAGCTCGCGGGCAGGAGGAAGCCCCATGAATGCCGTTGAAGCAGCCTCGTCCCGGTCTCCCGCGGGCGCCCTGGAGCGGATGGACCTCGCCGTGTCGGGTATGACGTGCGCCGCATGCGCGCGCCGCGTGGAGCGCACTCTGAGCGAGGTGGAGGGGGTCCAGGAGTGCAGCGTCAACTTCGCCACCCGCCGGGCCAGCGTACTCTTCGACGCTCGGACCACGTCCGTCAGTGCACTGGCCCATGCGGTGGCCGACGCCGGCTATCGCGCCGAGGTGCCGCAGGCTTCCACCGCCGAAGAGACGGACGCCGCGGAGGAGCGAGGGCTCCGGCGCCGGCTCGCCGTGGCCGTGCTCTTCGGCTTGCCGGTGGTCGTCCTGGCCATGTCCCACGGAGCGCTCGACTTCACCGGTTCCACCTGGGTGCAGCTCGGCCTGACGCTGCCAGTCATGGTGTACAGCGGTGGTCCCATCTTCCGGGCTGCGTGGGCCGCGTTGCGGCACAGGTCGGCCGACATGAACGTCCTGGTGGCGCTCGGGACCGGCGCGGCTTTCATCTACTCAGTGGTGGCCACCGTGTGGCCGACATTCATGGTCGCCGGGGACCACGGTGGTCATGGTGGGCACGGAGCCGCACCTCCCATCTACTTCGAGGCTGCGGCCGCGGTGATTGCCTTCGTGCTGCTCGGGCGCTTCCTGGAATCGCGAGCACGCACCCGGGCAGGGGATGCCATCCGGCGGCTTCAGGCGTTGGCCCCTTCCATCGCCACCGTGCTGGAGAATGGCGTCGAGCGAGAGGTTCCACTCGCCGAGGTGCGGGTGGGGGACCGTGTGGTGGTGCGTCCGGGGCAGTCCATCCCCGTCGATGGCTCCGTCGTGGACGGGACCTCCTCGGTGGACGAATCCATGCTCACGGGGGAAAGCCTGCCGGTGGAGAAGGCAGCGGGCGCGGAGGTCTTCGCCGGGACGATGAACGGCACGGGCCGCCTGGTCTTCCGCGCGGCCAAGGTGGGGAGTGACACCGCGCTCCAGCAGATTGTCCAGGTGGTGGAGCGGGCCCAGGGCACCAAGGCGCCCATCGCGCGCCTCGCGGACGTGGTGAGCGGCGTATTCACTCCGGTGGTGCTGCTCATCGCCATCGCCACGTTCGCGGCCTGGTTCGTCCTGGCCCCCGAGGAGACGCGCCTGACGATGGCCCTGCTCAACGCGGTGGCCGTACTGGTCATCGCTTGCCCGTGCGCCCTGGGCCTGGCCACGCCCGCGGCGCTCATGGTGGGGATGGGACGGGGTGCGCAGCTCGGAGTGCTGGTGAAGAGCGCCGCTTCGTTGGAAGGAGCGAGTCGTATCGACACCGTGGTGCTCGACAAGACGGGAACGCTGACCCAGGGGCGCCCGGCGGTGGTCCGCGTCCTCGCCGCGAGCGGCATGACGGAGGAGGAAGTGCTGACCCTCGCCGCCGCCGCCGAGTCGGCGAGCGAGCATCCGCTGGCCCGCGCTGTCCTGTCCGAGGCCTCCAACCGGGGCCTGAAGGTCGGAACGCCCGAGTCGTTCACCTCCACTCCGGGACATGGTGTGGAGGCCCAGGTTGGCGGGCGCAGGGTGCTCGTGGGCAGTCGTCGGATGCTGGACGGACGGGGCGTGTCCGGGAGCGAGGACGCCGAGCGTGTGCTCACGACGGACGGGCAGACGCCCGTGCTCGTCGCGGTGGACGGGCGCTGGGTCGGTGCCATCGGCATCGCGGATCCGGAGCGGGAGGAGGCCGCCACGGTGGTCCAGTCCCTGCGGAGCATGGGGCTTCACGTGGTGATGCTCACGGGCGACCATGAGGGACCGGCCGCACGGGTGGCGCGCGCTCTCGGCATCGACCGGGTCTTCGCTGGTGTACTGCCGTCCGGCAAGGCGCACGTGGTGCGTACGCTCCAGGCGGAGGGACGGCGCGTGGCCATGGTGGGGGATGGCGTCAACGACGCGCCGGCCTTGGCGGAGGCGGACCTCGGAGTTGCCATGGGGACGGGGACGGACGTGGCCCGGGATGCCGCGGGCGTCGCGTTGCTGCGCTCCGATTTGCGAGGACTGCCGGCGGCACTCGGACTGGCTCGCACCACGATGCGGGTCATCCGACAGAACCTGTTCTGGGCTTTCCTCTACAACGTGCTGGGCATCCCGGTAGCGGCGGGGTTGCTCTACGGCCTGACAGGATGGCTGTTGTCACCGATGCTGGCGAGCGTGGCCATGTCCCTGTCGAGTGTGTCGGTGCTGCTCAACAGCCTGCGTCTGCGGCGCCTGCGCCTGCCAGCGCCCCAGGCGGCCTGAGCCAGACCTTCCTCACGAAGTCCCCACGGCGCCACGGTCCTCCCTTCGGGACCGTGGCGTTCGTGCATTCACGGCACCTGTAAGAGCCCGGCTCTTGGCCCGTCAACAGGGATGAACGCGGTGGACATGAGGGCGCGACCTGCTCCCTGGCCTGCCGCGTGGAACCTGCGTCCAGGGAGAGAGCGTCATGTTGGATTCTATCGAAGTGGGAGTCGTCTCTGGCAGCGTGCTGGCCGCGGCGGCCACCGTCCTGTTCTTCTTCGGCCCGCGCCAGCGCACCCGGGCCCGGAGCGAGGTCGGCGGCGCGCAGGAAGTGGACCTGATGGTGGACGGCGGCTACCGCCCCGACCGCATCGTGGTGCGCGCGGGCGTGCCGGTGAAGCTCAATGTCCTGCGCACGGACCGCTCCGCGTGCTCGGAGCAGCTCGTGCTCGGCGACCTCGGCGTCTCGCGCACCCTGCCCACCGGGCGCGTGGTGACCATCGAGCTGCCCGCGCTCACGCCCGGCGCGTACGACTTCACCTGCGGCATGAGCATGCTGCGCGGCCGCCTCATCGCAGAGGTCTGAGCCCCGAGCCTGTAAGTCGCCGGCCCCTGCCGCGTCCAAGGGGCTGAAGCCGGTCACCTGCTCCGAAAGGAATCCCATCATGAAGAAGCTCCTCGTCCTCTCCTTGTTGTCTCCCCTCACCGCCTGCGCCGCCGCTCCCTGGAGCGCGCTCGATGAGGATTCCACGTCGCCCACTTCGCTGCGTGCTCCGGAGGCCCCCCGTCCGAATCTGGTCGCAGTGCTGACAGATGCTGATCCGCTGCGTGCGCCGTCGGGGATTGCCTCCGAGGACGGAGTCAAGGGGAGCGACCACTCGGGTCATCAAGGGCACTCAGGCGGTCATGGTGGCACCGCTCGGCAAGGCAACGCGACGGGGCATACCTCTGGGCACTCGGGCCATGGTGGACACACGGGGCATGGCGCGAAGCAGGGGAGCGCTCACGATGGACACGGGGGGCACTCTGGTAGCGCCCCGGATGCCGGCATTCCCGCCCCCAGCCACGACCATCACCAGCACTAGCCGCCCGCGACGGAGAGAGGCACCATGAAGACCTGGTCATCGTCACGCTGGAAGCGGCCCGCTGCGGGCACCCTCGTGGCATCCATGCTCACATTGGGGGGATGCGTCACCGTTCCCCTGGCGAATGATGCGCGTGACGTGCACACGACGCTCGGCGCTCGTTGGATGCCTGGGGGCCCGGTCGTCGGGCTCACCAGCGAGGCCCTCCGGGGAGAGGACGCGGACGCGGCCGTGCGGGCGCTGCTGGCCCAGCCGCTCACCGCCGACACGGCCGTCCGCATCGCCCTGCTGAACAACCGCGACCTGCGCGCCGCGATGCACGAACTGGGCGTCGCCACTGGCAACCTGGTGCAGATGAGCCTTCCTCCCAATCCAGAGGTAGAGCTGGAGATGCGAAAGCCCACCCGTGGCGGGCAGCCCCTGCAAGGGGACATCGGGCTCGAGTACGACCTGTCCGAGCTCATCCTCCTGCCGCAGCGTCGCGGGGTGGCCCAGGCCGAGCGCACGGCCGCGCGCGCACTCACGGCGGGCGAGGTGCTGCACCTGGCCTACCGCACGCGCCTGGGCTTCTACGAGGTCCAGGCCCGGCACCAGCAACTGGAGCTGCGCAACCGGGCTCTGCAAGTCGCACAGGCGGGCTACGGCACGGCGGTGGAGCTGGAGAAGGCGGGCAACGTCCGCGCGCTGGAGGTGGCCACCGAGCGCTCCGCCGTGGAGTCCGCGCGCCTGGCCGTGGCCGAAGCCGAGAACGCCCTGCTGGACTCGCGCGAGGCCCTCAACGTGTTGCTGGGCCTCTTCGGTCCCCGCACGCAGTGGACGGTGGATTCGCCGCTGGCCGACCCCGTCAACGACCTGGATTCGGGGGAGGGGCTGGAGGCGCGCGCCATCGAGGCGAGCCTCGACCTGGCCGAGCTGCGCGGCCGGATGGAGGCCGCCGACCGGCGCCACGGGCTCGCGCGGACGGAGGGTTTCCTGCCCCACCTGTCTGGCGGCTTCCACGGCGAGAAGGACGAGGACCGGTGGGAGATGGGGGCGCACCTCACGGTGGGGCTGCCGCTGTTCGACCGCAAGCAGGGCGTGCGCATGGCGGCCCTTTCTTCGCGCGAGTCCCTGAAGGCCCGTTACGAGGCCACGGCCACCGCCATCCGCGCCTCGCTGCGCCAGGCCCGCGGCCGAGTGGAGTCCACGGGGCGACGAGCGCGGCACGTCCGTGACGTGCTCCTTCCGGCCCGGCGCCAGGTGCTCGACGAGACGGTGCTCCAGTACAACGCCATGCAGGTGGGCGTCTTCGAGGTGCTGCGTGCCCAGGCCGCCGTGACGGACGCGGCCAGCACCTACGTGGAGACGCTGCTCGACCACCACCGCGCCCGCTCAGCGCTGGAGCAACTCCTGGCGGGCCGTCACCAAGGCTTGGAGCTGGGCTCCATCCGCGTTTCGTCGATGAGCGCGAGCTCCGGTGCGGCCGCCGCGGCGGACGCGCACTGACCTTCGCATTCACGGCACTTCGACATCGAGAGGACACACCACCATGGACCGCAGGCAGTTCATTCAGCTCGGCGCACTCGCTGGGGGCACGCTGGTCGCAAGCCACGCCCTCGCGCAAGGACAGTCCCACGCCGTGCCCTCCGCTCCCGTCAGCGCACGCGCCAGGACGCCGAGCATCGTCGCTCCGGGCGGGCAGGTGGCCGTCACCACGCCCAACGGCTCCACGCTGCCCTGGAGGAAGGTGGGTGGAGTGAAGGTGGGCCACCTGGTGGCCATGCCTGTGAAGCACACCTTCGCCCCTGGGCTGGAGGTGGAAGCGTGGGGCTACAACGGCTCGACGCCGGGGCCCACCATCGAGGCGGTGGAGGGAGACCGCCTTCGCATCTACGTCACCAACCGGCTGCCCGAGCCGACCACCGTGCACTGGCACGGGCTCATCATTCCCAATGGCATGGATGGCGTGTCCGGGCTGAACCAGCGCCCCATCGCCCCCGGAGAAACCTTCGCCTACGAGTTCACGCTGAACCAGCCGGGCACGTACATGTATCACCCGCACTACGACGAGATGACCCAGATGGCGCTGGGGATGATGGGCATGTTCATCGTCCATCCGAAGCGTCCGCGCGGCCCGAGAGTGGTCCGCGACTTCGCGCTGATGACGCACGAGTGGAAGGTGCTTCCAGGCATGCGCCGGCCGGACCCCAACGCGATGAGCGACTTCAATGTCCTCACGTTCAACTCCAAGGCCTTCCCGGCCACCGAGCCGCTCGTCATCGGACGCGGGGAGCGGGTGCGCATCCGCCTGGGGAATCTGTCCGCCATGGACCACCACCCCATTCACCTGCACGGCCTGTCCTTCGAAATGACGGGGACGGATGGGGGCTTCGTCCCCGAGTCCGCCCGCTACCCGGAAACCTCGATCCTGGTGCCGGTGGGGAGCACCCGGGTCATCGAGTTCGTCGCGGACGAGCCGGGTGATTGGGCCATGCACTGCCACATGACCCACCACGTGATGAACCAGATGGGACACGCGGCTCCGGTGACGCTGGGCGCTGACGCACGGGCCATCGACCGGCGGGTGCAGGCGCTGGTGCCGGGGTACATGACGATGGGGCAGGATGGCATGGGCGGCATGGAAGAGATGGGCATGCCAATGCCGGCCAACAGCATTCCCATGAAGGGCGGCAAGGGGCCCTTCGGCCCCATCGACATGGGCGGCATGTTCACGCTCCTCAAGGTGCGCGAGAACCCGGACACCGAGGATGGAAGCGGCTGGTACGTGCACCCGAAGGGGACGGTGGCGGACAAGGCCGACCCGGTGCGCATGGACGCGGACGGCATCAATCCGGACGTGCGCTTTGGTTGATGACGCAGGGGGCGGAGGACGGCTTGCACCAGGTCCTCCGTCCCTGTACCTGAACGGCATGAGTGACATGAATCAGGGAGCGGACGCGGAGACCGATGGCGCGGTGCGGCCTCTGTCCGCCGACGTCATTTCCAGTCTGGTGGAGAACCACCGGGAGTTCTTGCGCTTTCTCGAGCGGCGGGTTGGGAGCCGCGCGGTGGCGGAGGACATCCTTCAGGATGCGTTCGTCCGCGGCATGGGCAAGGCGGAGACGCTCCGCGAAGATGAGTCGCTGACGGCATGGTTCTACAGCGTGCTGCGCAACGCGGTCATCGACCATTACCGGCGTCGTGGCACGACGGAGCGCGCGCTGGCTTCGCTGGCCAGCGAGCTCGAGGAGGGCCATGCACCGGAAGCGGAACTGGCGCAGGCTGTTTGCCAGTGCGTGGGCCGACTGGCCGGCACCCTCAAGCCCGAGTATGCCGAGGCGCTGCGGCGTGTGGAGGTGGAGGGCGTCAGCGTCCAGGCTTTCGCTCTGGAGGCGGGCATCACCTCCAACAACGCGGCGGTGCGATTGCACCGTGCTCGCAAGGCGCTCAAGAAACAGTTGGAGGTTTCTTGCGGTACGTGCGCCTCGCACGGCTGTCTGGACTGTACGTGTGGGACGCAGGGCGCCGAGAAGAAGGCCGGGGGTTGCGGGAGCGCGACGGCATGACCTGACCGCAGCTTCCAATCGATGGGCGCAGCCGAGCCGCGCGGAGCCCGAGTCTTTCTGGGCTTCACGCGCATGTTGGCTGTCATTGCCGCGACGGCGCCTCACACGAGGGACTATGTGTGGGGAGGGGCTGGTGGTGCGGACGGGCAAGGGGGCCCGTCCGCACACGGGGGCAGCTCATGCGGTGGGGGCGGACTCGTACCCGGCCTCGCGGAGTGCCTCGATGAGGGTGTTGACGTTCGCGGCCGCGGCGTCGTGTTTCACGAGTACCTGGCCGTGCTCGAACCGCACGTTTACGTCCTGCACGCCTTCGACTTCACGCAGCGCGGTGTTGATGTGGCTGACGCAGGACCGGCAGGACATTCCCTCGACCTTCAGGAGGGTCTCATCATTCGGGTTCATCGGGTGGCTCCATCATCCAGCGGCGTTCATCGCCGCCTCGAAGAGGGAGACGCAAACTGTCGCGGGTACTTACAGTTGCGCGGCTCATCACCCGCGCGGCCCCGAACTCACTGCTGACAACCGGCGTGCCAAACCTTCTGGCGCGACGACGTCTACGTCAACGAACCAACCTTGGTTTGAGCGTCGTGCTCCGTGTTCTCGGCCCAAACTGCGTATTCCTGACAGTTTCAATGTCCCGGAGAGTCAGTGCTCCACCGGTGGCTTTCGCCATGCGGATGCAGGTGGTACGGCACCCCCATCGAGGTCCCCATGTGCCGAAACCTATGGCTGCTGGCGAGCATCGTTCTCTTCGCTGCCTGTGTCTCCGAGCCGAAGAGGCTGCCCGCCTCCATGGACCCATCGAATCCGGATGCACCCGAGGCCCCTCCTGCGCCCCAGTTGACCGCATTCGCGGCCTCCACTCCGGAAGTGCCTGCGCCTGACATGTCGCAAGAAGAGATGGGGCACTCCCATCGCGGTGCATCCTCGGATGGAGGCGTTGTCGTCTACACGTGCCCCATGCACCCTGAAGTGCAGTCCAACAAGCCAGGAAGGTGCCCGAAGTGCGGTATGGCGCTGGTTCCGGAGAAGCCTGGAGACACGGAGGTAAGGGACGCAGGGTCACCCGGCGCTGCACCGGCCGACCATGACCACGCCCCCGGGCACGGAGGGCATCCGTGAGGCTGTCTTTGCTCGTGGGCGCGGCACTGCTGGCAGGAGGTTGCGCGTCCATCCAGAAGGAGCGGGGCCACGCGGAGGTCGCGGCGCTCGTCGAGGAGCGGCTGGGCCGCAAGACGCGCTGGAACCAGGGCACTCCGGAGGACGCCGAGGTCGCGCGCCATCTCGACGCGCTCCTGAAGGAGGACCTCACCTCGGACCATTCGGTGGAGGTGGCCCTGCTCAACAATCCGGCGCTCCAGGCCACCTACGAGGACCTGGGCGTCTCGCAGGCCGACATGGTTCAGGCCGGCCTGCTCTCCAACCCGACTTTGGACGGGAGCATCGGCTTTCCCATTTCCGGGCGTGGCGTGTCAGAGCACGAGGTCTCGCTGGTGCAGGACTTCGTGGACCTCTTCACGCTGCCCCTGCGCAAGCGCGTCGCCCGGGAGCAGTTCATGGCGGACACGCTACGGGTGGCGCACGAGGCGCTGGCCACCGCGGCCAAGGTGCGCAAGGCCTTCAGCGAGGTGCAGGCCCTCCAACAGCTCATGGAGCTGCGCCGCATGGCGCTCCAGGCAGCCGTGGCGGCGGCGGACCTCTCCGCCCGGCTGCGCACCGCGGGCAACATCACCGAGCTGGAGCTTGCGAGTGAACAAGCCGCCGCCGAGGGAGCCCGGCTCGAGCTGGCGGAGAGTGAACTCGCCTTGGTGGAGGCTCGGGAGCACCTCAACCGCCTCATGGGGCTGTGGGGGCCCCGTACGCAATGGACTCTCTCCGAGAAGCTTCCTCCGTTGCCTGACCAGGAGGTCTCACTGGCGCACCTGGAGTCGCTCGCCATCCGTCAACGGCTGGACATCGACGCCGCCCGAAAGCAGGCCATGCTGCTCTGGAATACGCTGGAGCTCGCGCGGAGTGCTCGCTTCTTCGGGCGCGTGGAAGTGGGCGTTCACGAGCACCGGGACGCGGACGGCCCCAGGCTCTTTGGCCCGACCCTGTCTCTGGAGTTGCCCATCTTCGACCAGCGCCAGGCCCTCATCGCCCGGCTGGAAGCTCAGCACCGCCAGGGTGAGCGGCGGCTGATGGAGCTGTCCATCAACACCCGCTCGGAAGTGCGCGCCGCCCGCGCCCGGCTGCTGGCGCTTCGCATGGTGGCCGACCGTTACCGGCGAGTGGTGTTGCCCCTTCGTGAGAAGGTCGTGGAGCAGTCGCAGCTCCAGTACAACGCCATGCAGATAGGCCTCTTTCAACTGCTCTCCGCCAAGCGCGAGCAGGTGGAGGCGTATCAGGGCTACATCGAGGCCGTCCGCGACTACTGGATGGCGCGGGCCGACCTTGAGCAACTCGTGGGTGGCCGGCTGCGGGAGGGCAGCGAGGCACCCACGCCATCGCCCTCGCAGCCGTCCCAGCACGTACCACCTGGGCCGCCCGGCCCACCCGCGCAGCCAGCACAACCCGGGACACCCACCGGGCACGGACAGGACGTCACCCATGGCACGGAGAGCCCCCATGAGCACCCGCACGACTGAGACCGAGCGCGCACCGGGCCGTGAGGATGACGCCCCTGGGACTCTGGAGCGGAGGGGCGCCCCTGGAAACGCTCCGGCGATTGGAGCCGATGGAACGCTGACGCGGCGGAGCATGCTAGCCACGGCGGGAGCCACGCTCACGGGAGGATCGCTGCTGCTGAGTGGTTCCGCGGCGCGCGCCCAGTCAGCCGTCCCAGGAGCACGCGGGCCTCGCGAGGGCTCCGCGGCTGACACCGGCCAGCGGTATGCGCGGCAGGACTGGCAGCGCCCCGGAATGCCCGACCGGGACTACCGGCCCGTGGTGGTGCCCAATGGCTCCAAGCTGCCGTGGAAGGTCGTGGACAACGTGAAGGTCTTCCACCTGGTGGCCGAGGAGGTGGAGCATGAGTTTGCCCCGGGACTGAAAGCCTTCTGCTGGGGCTACAACGGCCGAGTCCACGGGCCCACCATCGAAGCGGTGGAGGGTGACCGGGTGCGCATCTACGTCACGAACCGGCTACCCGCGGCCACCACCGTCCACTGGCACGGACTCCTGCTTCCCAGCGGTATGGATGGCGTGGGCGGCCTCAGCCAGAAGTCCATCGCTCCAGGCGAGACGTTTCGGTACGAGTTCACCCTGCGCCAGGCGAGTACGAACATGTACCACTCGCACCATGACGAGATGACGCAGATTGGCCTCGGGATGACGGGCATGTTCATCATCCACCCGCGCCGACCCGTGGGGCCCCGCGTCGACAGGGACTTCGTCATCCTCCTGCATGAATGGCGCATCGATGTCGGCACCGAGCGGCCCAATCCGAATGAGATGACGGACTTCAACGTGCTCACCATGAACGCGAAGGCGTTCCCGGGCACGGAGCCGCTCGTGGTGCGCCAGGGCGAGCGGGTGCGCATCCGGCTGGGCAACCTGAGCCCGCAGAACCATCACCCCATCCACCTGCACGGCTTCCACTTCCATATCACCGAGACGGATGGCGGGCGCGTCCCCGAGTCCGCGCAGCATCCGGAGGGAACGGTGCTCGTCCCCGTGGGCAGCACACGCGTCATCGAGTTCGTGGCGGACGTGCCCGGGGACTGGGCCATGCACTGTCACATGACGCACCACATGATGAATCAGATGGGCCATGAGTTCCCCAATATGATTGGCGTGAAGCCGGGGGGCCTGGACGCGAGGGTTCGCACGCTGCTACCGGGCTACATGACGATGGGCCAGACGGGGATGGCGGAGATGGGCGAGATGGGGATGCCCGTTCCGCCCAACTCCATTCCCATGCTGGGGGCCCAGGGCAAGCACGATTACATAACGGCGGGGGGCATGTTCACCGTGCTCAAGGTTCGCGCACGGTTGGAGAGCTACGCGGACCCAGGCTGGTACGACAACCCGCCCGGCACGCTGGCCGTGGCGGCCACCTCGGACGAGCTGCGCCGGGACGGTATCGACGTGAATGCCCCGGCCCTGGTCAATCCCGGCGCACCGGCCTGACCCTTCCCATGATGAGGCGGGCTCCGCCTCCAACTCACGCAGGGGCACCAGCCGCTTCAGTTGGTCCGGAAATCGGGGGGCAGACCACCCGTCGCCTTGAACCAAGTCCTAACGGCCTCACTTCTTCGGGGGCGCCTCCACCCCCGAGAAGACCAGCACCTGTTCCGGGAGCCGGGCGCCGCGGATTGCGATCGCTGAGACGGCGCTATTCAGCTCAGCCAGTTCGGCCGGCGTGAAGCGCACATCAGCCGCCCCAATGTTCTCGAGCATGTGTGCCATCTGTGTCGTCCCCGGGATGGGGACGAGCCAGGGCATTTGCGCCATCAGCCAGGCCAGCGCGATCTGGGCGTGCGTGGCACGCTTCCGCTCGGCCCAGCGCTTGACGAGTTCAATGAGGGTCAGGTTGTGCGGCAGGTTCTCGGGAGCGAAGCGGGACTCAATGCCGCGAATGTCGCCTGGAGCGAAGCGCGTCTTTGCGTCGATGGCCCCCGTGAGAAACCCCACGCCGAGCGGGCTCCACGGTACGAAGCCGATGCCCAGTTCCTGGCACAGCGGGATGATGACCGCTTCGGGGCCACGCCACAGCATCGAGTATTCGTTCTGGACGGCGCTCACGGGCAGCGCGGCATGAGCGCGGCGCAGTGTCTTGGGCCCCATCTCGGACAGGCCCCAGTGCATAACCTTGCCCTGGGCCATCAGGTCCTTGACCGCCCCGGCGACGTCTTCGATTGGGACCTCGGGGTCGACCCGATGTTGGTAGAGGAGGTCGATACGGTCGGTGCGGAGGCGCTTGAGCATGCCCTCGACGGCCAACTTGATACGGTCCGGGCGGCTGTTGAGGCCTGGGCGGCGCTCGCCGGTCTCGAGGTCGATGTTCCAGCCGAACTTGGACGCGATGACGGCCTTGTCTCGGAAGGGGGCGACGCCCTCGCCGAGAATGCGCTCGACCTCATGAGGACCGTACGCCTCGGCTGCATCGAAGAAGGTGACACCCCGGTCGAAAGCGGCCCGGATGATGTTGAGCATCTCGGGCCGGCTCGGGACCGTGGTCTGGTAGGTGCGGCTCATATTCTGGACGCCGAGCCCAACGCTGGAGACCTCCAGTGAGCCCAGTTGTCGCCGTCCGAACGCCTTGGGGGCAGGCCGCCTGCCCGGCGCCGTCGGCTTCGCGGAGACCTGTGAGGCCGCACAGCCCAAGAGCGGCGTGGTGGCCAGGGCTCCCGCCGACAGCAGGAAGGAGCGGCGTTCCATCTTGTTCTTGCGTCCTGATGTCATGTGCAGTCGTTCCCTCAATGCAAGGTGCGCAGTGCGTTCAGTCCGTCGAGCACCTGCTTCGGCTCGCCCTCCAGCGGCATGTTCGCCATGTCGCGCACGCCATCCAGCGCGCCCGGAGATTCCGCATCGAGCGAGGCGAACAGTGCGTCGACGTCCTTCGGTGCCGGGCCGGTCGTGGCGATGAGTTCGAACGTCTTGCCCAGCGCATCACCTGGGCGACCAGGATTGGGTCGCGATCCCGTGCTTCTCGTGCACATGGGCCTGTCTTTCTTGCGCGTCCGTTGCGCGGTTTGCGGTGGGCCTCGACTCGAGGCTCCGCACCGCCGCAAACGAAAGTAGCCATGCGGGCTGCACCGAACTAGATGGCGCGAGGGCGAAGGGCCTTGAAGCTGTGATTGAAAATGGCTGTTGCCAAGACACTGCCCAATCGGAGCGTCAGCGCCTGGGTGCGGTGCGGTTCTCGGCGTTCACCCGGCGGGTGAAGGCGAGCGCGGGACGCTCCGCGACACGGGGCTGGCTCATACCGTCTTGACGGCCAGTTCCTTGGCTACATCGATGAAGAGGCGCAGCGGCGCCGAACGCTGCGCCCGGCTGGGGAAATAGAGGAAGTAACCGGGTACGGTGGGCGCGTACTCCTCAAGCACACGCACGAGTCGCCCCGTGCGCAGCGCCTCTTTCACCAGCGGCTCGAAGGCGTAGGCCAACCCCAGGCCCTGCTCCACCAGTGCCAGCGTCAGCTCACGGTGGTTGGTGACGATTCCGCCGCGTACCGGCACCCGCCAGTTCCTCTTTCCCCGCTCCAACTCCCAGGCGTAGAGCCCTCTGCTCGAAGGCATGCGGATGGTGAGGCACTCGTGGCGCAGCAGGTCCTCGGGCTTCTGGGGCGTGCCGTGCCTCGCGAGGTACGAGGGGGCGCCCACGACAACGAAGCGGAAAGCTTCGGTGAGGCGTACCTGCACCATGTCGCGCTCGATGGCCTCGTGCAGGCGCACACCCGCGTCGTAGCCCTCCGCCACGATGTCGACGAGGCGGTTCTCGACGACGACCTCTACCTCTATCCGCGGGTGGCGTTTGCGGAATGCAGGCAGCACCGGTGTGATGACGAAGGGCACGGCAATCTCGGGCACCGTCAGCTTCAGCCGCCCCACTGCTTCGCCCGGCTGAGCCGACACTTCCATGAGGCTCGCGAGCACCTGACTGAGGCCTGGACCTGCGCCCTCCAACAGCCTCCGTCCTGCGTCGGTGAGTGCCATGCTTCGGGTGGTGCGGGCGAAGAGCACGACGCGCAGCTGCGTTTCGAGCTGGCGCATGGACTGACTCACCGCTGCGGGGGAGACGCCGAGTTCGCGGGCCGCGGAGCTGAAGCTCCCAAGGCGCGCCACCACGAGGAACACTTGGAGCTGCGGGAGGAGCGTCGTCTTCATCGCGTGCGTCCCTTCGGGCCTCCGACGCCGTGCTCTGCCAGCAGGTAGCGCCCTGAGCGTCGGTGCGCGTTCAATGACGATGTTCTATCAACCGCCCATCTTCAAGCACGGCTTCAAGGCCCTTCGCTCCTCCGCCACCTGGTCCGACGCGTCCGGAGCGGATACTTCTCTTTGCGTTGGCGAGGGCAGTCAACGAAGGCAAGTCAGGGAGGCGCAAAGCCATGAACCGAAGCGCATGGGTCCACCTGTTGCTCGTCGCGAGCGCGATGACGACGTCGTGCGCGAAGTCCGCCGCGGTCCGCGCTGAAGGCCGCGAGTCACCGGGCACCGTCGCGTCGGGCAACGGGAACAATTCCTTCACCCTGGTCTACGAGGGGGCGATTACGAAGAATGAGCCCGGCAAGGTCAACATGCAGACCGTCACGTACAAACTGAACGGCCTGGATATTTCGGCCAACGTCTACACCCCTGCCAACTACGAACCGAAGAAGGCTTATCCGGCCGTCGTGGTTGCGCACCCGAACGGCGGGGTGAAAGAGCAGGTGGCGGGCCTGTATGCGCAGCGATTGGCGGAACATGGCTACATCACAATCGCAGCCGACGCGGCATACCAGGGGGCCAGTGGCGGTCAGCCGCGCAACGTGGACAAGCCCGCATACCGCATCGAGGACATCCACGGCATGGCGGACTTCATCGCCCGCTATCCGGGCGCCGATGTCGCGCGTCTGGGGTTGCTCGGAATCTGTGGTGGCGGCGGCTACTCGTTGAAAGCCGCGCAAACCGACAAGCGATTCAAGGCGATCGCGACCTTGAGCATGTTCAACTCCGGGCGGGTGCGTCGTAATGGCTACCTGGATTCACAACCGTCCACCATCCAGGAACGCCTGCAGCAGGCTTCGGCTGCCCGCGCCCAGGAAGCGGCTGGCGGGGAAATTCTCTATTCAGGGGATGCCAATCTGACCGATGAGCAGATCGCCCAATTGCCGTTCGATTTGTATCGGCAGGGTTACGAGTACTACTGGAAGACGCACGCGTACCCCGGCTCGACCTTCAAGTACACGACGAGCAGTTTGCTGGACCTGATGAGCTTCGACGCCACCGACCAGCTCGAACTGCTCGACAAACCCTTGCTGATGATCGCGGGCAGCAAGGCCGACAGCCTCTACATGACCGAGGATGCGTTCGCCAAGGCCACCGGCACGAAGGACAAGGAGCTCTTCAAGATCGACGGCGCCACCCATATCGAGACCTACTGGGTCCCCAAGTATGTGGACGCCGCCATGAACAAGCTGACGGAGTTCTTCGGAAGGTCGCTCGGGAGGTGATGCCAATCCGGACGCTATCTTCTTCATGGTGGAGCCGACTGTGGCTCGTCGCGTCCTCGAGGGGCCGTCGTCGAACCCCGGGCAGGACAATTGACGCGTCCGGCTCTCGATGGCGCGGTTCTGGCGCGACGCGCTCAATCGCCACGGTGGCGACGCCACCGTCGTCCACCTGCCGGAACTCGTGATCCGGGGCAACACCCACTTCCCGTTCTCCGACACGAACAACGTCGAGATCGCCAATTTGCTGTCGAAGTTCCTTGCGGAGAAGCACCTCGATGGAGGCGGACGCCCATGACGGAATGGGGTGATCGCTATTTTGAGCACGCTCAGCGAGATAGGACCCTCCTCATGAATAAGTCCCTCTGCGGAGTCGCGGTTTGCGCAGCGGCCCTCTTCACGGGCTGCGCAGCCGCCCGACATGGCGCTGCGAAGTCCCCCGCGGCCGCCCAGCAGATCATTCGCGCAGGCACCCAAGCATCCACAGCCGGGTCGATGGATTACTTCACCGGGCGAGTACGCGTCGAGCCGTTGTCTCCCGCCAGCAGCGACATCAATGCCTCGACCGCCTACGTGACCTTCGAGCCTGGCGCCCACTCGGCATGGCATACCCATCCCAGGGGGCAATTTCTCATTGTGATTGCCGGTGCAGGTTTGACGCAGGAGTGGGGAAGGCCTGTTCAGGAAATCCGCCCCGGCGACGTGGTGCGGTGCCCACCCGGTGTCAAGCATTGGCACGGTGCCGCGCCGACGAGTTCGATGACTCACCTGGCCGTGACCGGTTCTGTGGATGGCAAGAGTGTGACCTGGTTGGAGAAAGTGACGGATGACCAATACAACGCCGCCGGCGCTGCCGCACCCCAGGAGCACAAGGCGATGACGGCCGAACAAGTCCTTTCAGCCAAACAGCAGGCCATTCCACTGATCGCGTCCTTCATGGCCGCGAGCGACATGCCCAAGCTCAACGCCGCCTTGAACCAAGGTCTGGACGCGGGACTGACCATCAGCGAGGCCAAGGAGGTCCTCGTGCAGCTCTATGCCTACGTCGGTTTTCCACGCAGCCTGAACGCGCTGGGTGAGCTGATGAAAGTGGTGGAGGAGCGCAAACAGCGCGGTATCCAAGACGCACCTGGGCGTGAGCCCAGCCGAGCCATTCCCACTGGGGACGAGCTTGTCGCCATCGGGACAGCCAACCAGACCCAGATTTCTGGCGTGCCGGTTCAGGGGCCGCTCTTCGACTTCGCGCCGGTCATCAATCAGTATTTGCAGGCGCATCTGTTCGGCGACATCTTCGAGCGTGACAATCTCGACTGGCAAAGCCGCGAGCTGGCCACGGTCGGCGCGTTGGCCGCCACGCCGGGCGTGGAGCCACAGTTGCGCTCGCACATGGCCGCCAGCATGCGGGTAGGCCTGACGGCTGGACAATTGCGCCAATTGACGGAGGTGCTGGCCGAGCGTGGTGATGCAGATGCCGCCAGGCGTGCGACCAAGGCGCTTGCCGCGATGAAGGGACAGGACTGAACAACACTGACCTGCTCAGCGTGCGGTGTATCCGCCGTCGACCGGGAGCGCCACACCAACGACGAAGGCTTGACGCGTGATGGACAGGTCGACCAGGCAGGCCGACGAGGCCACCGTGCAGCGCGCTTCGGGTTTCGACGCCCCTTCGCCAGCTCGCTGGCTCGCGCCGCGAAGCTTCAGGAGCGCGCCGACGGACAGAACGGGTGGACCGACCTCCTGGGGGCCACCGTCGAGCCACTGACGGCCCTCAACGCCGTGGTTGAGGGTGGAGCCGAGAGTGCTTCAACTCGCTCACGTGCGGCCCTCCGCGGGCTGCTAGAGAATCGCCTCAAGGGCCGACTGAAGTTCAGAGTCGCCGTAAAGCTGGTCCGAGTAGCCGTAGAAGCTTTCGCGCACAAAGAGGGTTTTGTCTTTGATTTCAAGACTCTTCTGACCCGGGTCGTCGGCATTCTTGGCGACATTCAGGAAAACAATCCTGTTGAACTTTGCTCTGACGGCCTCACGGCCCATGTCATCCTTGCAGATTTCCTTCATCACATTGACGACGAGGCCCGGGCCATATGACTCGTAGTAGCTGTCGTAGCAGTCAAGGATCGTCTTGTCCTCGGGGAAGCTCGCAATGTCAATCTCAAACGGCAATTCGAATCCAATCGCTGCGTTGAGTTCTGACTGGAATCGAGCGGAGTGAGAGTCTTTGATGGCGGCGATGCGCCGACGCTCGGCGAGTCCCATGGTGTCGTCCTTGTAATCGAAATGCCTGATTGTTACTCCGAGTATTCTCGGGGAGCTTTTGTGCGTCAACCTGTTTCTTGCCGCACCCATGTCGAGACAGCATCCCGTCACCAGCTCCCTGCTCCCGTCTCGGCGTGCGGCGCGGCGCTGGAAGTCCACTGTCCTCAGTCGGGTTTTGGCGCTTCCGGGACCGGCATCGCCTGTATTGAACGCGTGGCCTACTCGATACGCGAGCGCACGAATCGCACCCGCTCCGGGAGCGATGCCTGGGGTAGGGGGAGCAGCTCGTAGCCAAGGCTCGTGTAGACCTCTACCATCGAACGATAGGTCGCCTTCGCCTCGTCGGGGGCCTGTTTGCGCTCGGCATCTTGCCCGAAGATTTCGGGCCAATGCGGCGCGATGAAGACACGTCGATTGTAGCGAAACAGCTCCGCGGCCTTCCAGAGGTGTGGCGGCACTGGAAGACCACATACCCGAAGGTATCCGATGACGTCGGGAACGCCGCGATCCAGGATGACAGGACGGCGTAGCTCGCAGGCCTCCTTGTGGGTTCGCATCTCCCATCCCAGCATCAGCTCGGCGAAGGCCGCCCGATCAGCCCAAGGGAGGGCGTCACCGCCTATGGCGACCTGATGCTGAATGATGGCACGGCCTGCCTCGGGCATGTGCGCGAGTCCCTCCACCGCCAGCGCCTCGATGAGACTGCTTTTGCCGGAGCCGGGGCCGCCTGTGATGACATGAAGATGAACGGTCATGGTCTCCTTCGAATGGGCGGGTATGTACCGCACCGGATTGTCGAGACACCAGGTTGGTCGCAATCAGGCCGCTTGCTTCGTCTACGGCAGCTCGCGGCCCACTGCTTCGCACGGGGATAGTGGGGTTAAACGACCACGATGTGCGGTAGCTCGACCTCACCTTCGCCACGGCTCAATGGCTGCAGAAAGGCGCGCTGACCGTCTACGGGCTGCGCTGGCCTTCGCCTGCGCTGGATGAACGCCTGCGCCGGGAGGAGCCCCTGATTGAAGAGCCTGCGGATGCGAGTGAGTCATTCGCGCAGCTCTGGCGGGACACCTTGGCGTTCGTGAGCACGGGGGAGTTGGTGTTCACGCCCGACGGCCGCTACGTCCTCCTGGCTGACAAGCGGGGAACCCTCCACCGGCTCTTCCTGCCCCCGATGACTGCCGAGGACCGCGACGGCCTCCCACGCTGAATCGTGAGTACCGAGCCTCGAGCCCAACCACAACGAACGCGAGGAGATCACGGCGGCGGGCCCGGTGCCGGTGCGCGCGCCGCGGGTCAACGACAAGCGCACCGAGCCGGCTACTGGGGAGCGGAAACGGTTCGCGTCGGCGCTCCTGCCCGCGTGGGCCCGCAAGTCGCCGCGGGTGGCCGAGGTGCTGCCGCTGCTGTACCTGCACGGCCTGTCCAGCTCGGATTTCGGTCCGGCGTTGACGCAGTTCCTGGGCACCAGCCACGGCCTGTCGGCGGCGACGAGCACGAGGTTGACCAAGGACTGCATCAAGGAACTCATCGCGTTCGACGACGGGCACCGCGAATCGACCGAGTCGTGGCTCGATCTGCTCCGCGGCTGTAATCGCCGTGGCTTGGCCGCGCCGGTGCTCGCGGTCGGCGACGGTGCCCTGGGGTTCTGGTCCGCGGTCCGCGAGGTGTTCCCCGAGACCCGCGAGCAGCGGTGCTGGTGGCACAAAATCGGCACCGTGCTCAACGCGCTGCTCAAGTCCGCCCAGCCGGGCGCGAAGAAGGCGCTCGCCGAGGCCTTTTCGGCGTTGGGGAACACGGACGCGCTCGCGACGAGCCGCCGGATGTCACGGCCCGACATCGGGTTGGCGATGACGCCGACCGTGGCGTCGGCCACCAGCCAGTGGCGGCTCACCCGCCAGCCGTTGGCGTGCTGCTCACCCATCGCCCTCCCTGCCCGCCGCCGTCGCGTGTGCCGTCTCCCGGATGCGCGTTTCCGCAGCCGCTGACAAGGGGCACGATCGTCATCTGACAAGACCCGCCTGATGCCTCCGGCTTGACGCATGCCGATATCGGCATATGATGGTGACCCATGGCACGAGCAGCGACGACGTCGGACGTCTTCAACGCGATCGCCGAGCCGCAGCGCCGGGAGATCCTGGTCCTGCTGCGGGCGGGTGAGCGGCCGGTGACCGAGGTGGCCCAGGAGCTGGGGATGACCCAGCCGGGGGCGTCCAAACACCTGCGGGTGCTCCGGGAGGTCGGGCTGGTGCGGGACCGCAAGGCAGGCAAGCAGCGCCTGTACGGCCTTGACGCCCGCAAGCTGCGGCCGGTCCACGAGTGGACCGGCGGGTTCGAGCGGTTCTGGAGCGAGAGCTTCGACCGGCTGGACGCGTACGTGCAGGACCTCAAGCAGGCAAGGCAGGAGGAGTGACCGATGGCAGCGACACCAATGGCAGTGACAGGACGGAACTCGCCGGCGCAGTCAGCGACGGCCGATCGCGAGATCGTGATCTCCCGGGTCATCAATGCTCCACGGGAGCTGGTGTTCGAGGCGTTCACCGAAGTCCGGCACCTGTCGCGATGGTGGGGACCGGAGGGGTTCACCACCACCACGCGGGCGTTCGAGTTCCGCGTCGGCGGGGAGTGGGACTTCGTGATGCACGGACCGGACGGGACGGACTACCAGGAGTGGATCTCCTGGACCGAGATCGCCCCGCCGGAGCGGATCGCGCTGCTGCACGGTGAGTCCCGCGGCGACCCGAACGCCTTCGAGTCGGTCCTCACGTTCGCGCCCGACGGCGCGGCGACGCGGATCGAGATGCGCACGGTGTTCCCCACCAAGGAGCTGCGCGACGTGGCTGTCGAGAAGTACCACGCGATCGAAGGCGGCCAGCAGACCCTGAGCAAACTGGCTGCCTACGTCACCGAGATCGTTCGGAAGGGAGTTGAGGACTGATGGCCGGAAAGGTGTTCTTCAGCGTGACGATGTCGCTGGACGGGTTCATCGCGCCCGAGGAGCGCACCAGGCCCGCGAGGCCGCCGGTGACCGAGACGTCCGCGTCGCGGGCGGCGGCGCAACGATCCTGGAGTACGTGAACGCCGGCCTGATAGACGAGTTCTCGATCGCGCTCTCACCCGTGCTGTTCGGCTCCGGAATCCGCCTGTTCGAGGGCGTGGACGAGGGCCGCGTGGCCCTGGAGCCGGTCCGCGCGGAGCCGACGCAGCGGGTGACCCACCTGACCTACGCAGTCCGGAAGCGGTAACTGTCTCGACCTCGGCGCCCCCCGCCGAGGTCAGTAGCGTGGTTGAGATCCTCGACGCTCTGAGCGTCAGGACGGGCGCGCGTTCGGGCCGCGAGCTCGGCCGCGCGCTCCTCCGGGAGGGACCTCACGGCGTTGTCGTGGAACTTCCTCGCCAGCTCAGGCTTCGCCAGCGAGTCACCAAGGGCCCCGGCTCCCGCGCCGCCGGTGTCGTGATGGCGTTCAACGACATGACGTCGCGCACCTCGCTCATTCGCCTTGATGCGCTCATGTCGCGGCGCCCGAGTTTTGGGTAGGCACACTCAGCTGGACTTGAGCGACATCGAGCGGCGCTTGCTCAGGCCCGCTGGTAGCGGAGGTACAGCGCGCCAGACTGGAAGGTGCGGGTTTCTTTCAGTCGCAGCGGGACGAGGTGATCGAGCTGCGGGAAGTATGGCTTGCCTCCGCCCACGAGAACCGGCGAGAGGACCTGCCGGTACTCGTCGAGCAGCCCCAATCGCGCGAACGCCGATGCGAGGCCCGGGCCGCTGACCGCCAGGTCTCCGTGGTGCTCCTGCTTCAGCCTCGCCACCTCGGCGGCGATGTCGCCCCGGACCAGCAGACAGTTCTCGCTGACCTTTTCGAGCGTGGTGGAGAACACGGCCTTGGGCTTGCTCTTCCAGATGCGCGCGAACTCCGCCATGAAGCCCGAGGCCGACGGTTCCGTGTCGACGGTCTGCCAGACCGACATCACCTCATACATGCGCCGGCCGTACAGGAACGCGCTGAAGTCCTGGGCCTGTTGGTTGAAAAACTGATGCAGTTCCTCGTCCGGCCGGCCCCACGCGAACGACCCGTCAGGGCCTTCGATGAATCCGTCCAGCGAGAGGTTCATCAGATAGACGATGTGACCCATGATACCCGCTCCTTCTTGGTTCATCTGGAGCCCAATAATTAGCATGTTTTCACCTGGCAATTGTGTGCGAATACTGCCGATGACGTCCACACGCAGGTGTTCCTTAGTGAACTGGCTGCCGTTGTCGTATCGGACGCTCAGCTCCCTCGCCACGCCCCGACCGTACGCACCGAAGCGAGCCTTGACGCGCTCATGACGCAGCGACCGAACTGTGGATGGGCACACCGGGAAGGGCGCCGCCAAGTTCCGAGGCGAGGGCGACGAAATTGACCAACTTCGTGATGTCCGAGGGGACCTACCTGTCCACCATCCCAGTTCGCGGGATGGAGGGTGGGAATCTCCTTGAGCCTGTCGATGACCCACGCGTGTGGCACGGCGTCGAGGCTGTTCCAGATGTTCCGGTTCCAGGCGTATTGGGGGTGGGGCAGGAGCAGGCTGACCGGCGGCCGGGAGCACGTAGACGTGGCCCCAGTCCCCGGTGCTGAATGGCCCGCCTGATGGATTGAACAGGGCCAGTGCGAGCGTCGGCGCTAGCGTCGCCCAGGCAGTGGCCACTGAAGATGAGCGTCTTTGAACCTGTCGCGCTCAGCGATCGTAGAAATTCCACCAAGGTTTGCTGGGTCGTCAGCTTGTCGGTCATGCCCAGCAGCTTGTTGTTGATGCTGTTGTCCTTGTTATTCTTGTCATGGTCGGAAGACGCGTTTGTTCCCGCGATGTTCTGGACGTCCGACAGGGCCAGGAAGGTGGTGAGCTTGGTTTGCGGTGTCTGGGCCAGCGTCTTGGTTTCGCCTGGCGTGTCGCCGACACCGATGGACTCCCAGGCGAGGAGGAAGGCCTTCTGACAGAGATTGAGGGGAAGGATGGTGGATGACATAGGAGCCCTCTGCGCCGTTGTGGGACCCACTCAGGGATACTGAGTGTGGGATGGGCCTCCAGGGCTTTGGCCCGGGTGCCCACTCGCCGGAAGTGCAGGGGAGGTGTCAGCCCTCTGCTTTGACGTGTCTGTTCTCTCAACGATTTCTATTGCTTCATCGGAAAGCGGGATCGCCCGTGAGGAGTTGGCCGTTGATGCGTCGTCTTGGCGCGCGCCTGCCTATGATGTTCCCGGGCCGAGGCAATCGCGACGCCCGTCAGGCGTACTTGATGCAGGCCATTGCCATGGAGTGCTCCCATGTTCCGCCGCCCGTTGCCGTTCGTACTGCTCGTCCTTCTGCCCGCGATGGCTTCCGCCGCCGCATCTCCAGAAGCGGAGCGCTGGTGGGGTCACGTTCGCGTGCTCGCGGATGACGCGCTGGAGGGGCGGGAGACGGGCAGCGAGGGCTATCGGAAGGCCGCGAGCTACGTGGTGGAGCAGCTCTCGGCGATGGGAATCAAGCCGGGAGCGGGGGAGGGCTACGCTCAGGAGGTGGAACTGGTCTCGCGGCGACTGGTGGATGCGAGCTCGGGGCTGGCCCTCGTGCGGGGTGGCCGGCGCATGCCGCTGGTCATCGGCCGCGATGCCATCATCGCCTCATACCTGGGGGAATCGGGGCAGGTGGATGCCCCGTTGGTGTTCGTGGGGCATGGCCTTTCGATTCCCGAGGCGGGACATGACGACTTCGCGGGGCTGGACCTCCAAGGGAAGGTGGTCGTCATCCTCTACGGCGGGCCCGACCACATCCCCGGTGCGCTCCGGGCCCACCACAGCTCGCTCGAGGAGCGGGTCAAGGTGCTCCGGAAGGCAGGCGTGGTGGGGGTCGTGGTGTTGCGGAATCCGAAGAGCGAGGAGCTGCCCTGGGCGCGCATCGCCACGTCGCGGTTCGAGCCGGCCATGACCTTCGCCGACCCGTCACTGGTCGAGAATCAGGGCCTGAAGGTGAGTGTCGTCTTCAACTCCCGCCACGCTGAGAAGCTGTTCGCTGGCGCGCAGCACTCCTTCAAGGAGGTGCTGGCGATGGCGGATGCGAACCGGCCGCTGCCACACTTCGAGCTGCCCACCCGGCTCGAGGCGCGGGCCGAGTGGAAGGAATCTCCGGTGAAGTCCGCCAACGTCGTGGGCGTGCTGCCCGGCAGTGATGCCACGTTGGCGCAGGAATACGTCGTGCTCACCGCCCACCTGGACCACATCGGCGTCGGGGTGCCGGTGAAGGGCGACGCCATCTACAACGGCGCCATGGACAATGCGACGGGAGTGGCCGCGGTGCTGGAGGTGGCACGGGCCCTCCAGGCACTGAAGCCGAAGCGCTCCGTGCTCTTCCTGCTGGTGACGGGAGAGGAAAAGGGGCTCTTGGGGGCCCGCTACTTCGCGGCGAGCCCGACGGTGCCCCTGTCCTCCATCGTCGCCAACTTCAACATGGACATGTTCCTTCCGTTGTTCCCACTCCGCCACCTCTTGGCCCTGGGGCAGGAGGAGTCCTCCCTGAAGGCGCCGCTCCAGCAGGTGGCCACGGCCCATGGGGTGACGCTGGTCCCGGCCCCCGAGCCCGACCGCATGCTGTTCATCCGCAGCGACCAGTACGCCTTCATCCGGAAGGGCGTGCCCGCCCTGTTGTTCAAGTTCGGCCATGCGCCGGGCTCTCCCGAGGAGCGCACGGTGAAGGCCTGGCACACCCGGCACTACCACGCGCCCTCCGATGACCTGCGCCAGCCGATGGACCGGGAGGCGGCGGCGAAGTTCGTTCGGCTGCTCTCTGACCTCACCCTCACCGTGGCCAACGCCCCCGAGCGCCCGCGTTGGAACGACAACAGCTTCTTCCGGAGGTTCGCTTCAACGCCGGTGGAGGAGGCTCACCAGCGGATACCGTGAGCGCGGTGAAGCGGCCAGTCTCCAAACCTGCCTCCTTTTGCGATGCGCGGAGTGCGTGCAGAGTTCCGTGAAGCGCTTCTCGCGGAGGCCCAGACGGCCATGTCCATGCTCCAGGTTCCCAGTCTCATGCGCCGACGTTCGGGCGCCATCCTCGTCCTCTCCACCGTCGTGCTGCTCATCGGAGCCGCGCCGGAGAGCGCCCAGGAGCAGGTGCTGGGTTCAGCGGGAAGCGACCCGCGTATCGAGGCCGTGGCGATGCCGTGCAAGAAGGGCCAGCGTGCGCTTCGTGTTCGCCGCGGCGACGCGAAGCGCACAGCGACGCTGTCCGAGCCGTATGATGCACTCACGTGCGACGTGGCGAAGGCCACGGCGCCTGAATGGAACTGGACCGGTGGCGATGAGTCGACCTCCTGGGCCCTCCATCTCCGGGCCGTGGACCTCCAGGGAGGGCCGACGGCGCTTCTCATCACCCACGCGGCCGGCTACGAACATGTGCACCGCCAGCATGCCCTGTTCCTCGCGGACGCGAAGGGCGTGACCCGGGCCTGGGAGGGGGCCGAGGGGCAGGGCCCCACCTCCTCCAGCGTGGAGGTCCAGGACGGCCGGCTCCTCTTCTCACGCACACTCGACATCGGCGTGGGAGATTCGGCGGACAGATGGGCCCTCTCCGAGCTGCGCTGGGACGTGGGACGGAAGAAGGTGGTGGAGCGGCCTGCCGAAGCCTGGGCCGTCATCCTTCGTACGGAGGACTCGGTGCCGGCGGCCCGCGCGGCCGAGGCGCAGTTGGAAGCGGACTGCAAGGGCTCGACGCTGCTCATGGTGGACACCAACGACTTCGCGCGGCTCACCCGGGACAAGTGGGTGGTGGCCAGCTTCCTGCCGACACGCCAGGGCGCCGAGGCCGCGCTCAGGCGGCTGCGGCCGTGCGCACCGGACGCGTACCTCAAGCGCGTCCAGTGAGTGCTGCCGCACGCGGTGGAGGGTCTGCTGTCGGATCAGTTGTCCTGCTTCAGGTCCACGTAAAGTTCGGCCCGTCGTTGGCGACCTCTGGCATGGCTCTCCCCATGTCGAGTCCCGGCGTCAGGTGGTGAAAGAGCGGTAGCAAGGCATAGGCGGCACCGCCGTAGTGCGCTCCGTGCGTCTTGAAATGCGTGAGGTTGTAGTCCGCCGCCGCCTCGATGTTGGAGGGGGTGACATGGTGTCCCGGGTTGTAGTGGTTGAGCAGGTTCGTCAGCGCACCTTGCGCGACGTGGGGTGAGTCGACGAAGGCGGCGATCTCCCCGTCGTACTGCATGCTGCGGAAGGACCAGTTGGCGGTGCCACACACCAGCCAGCGGTCATCGAAGACCGCGACCTTGGAGTGAACATAGACGTTGGCCGCGCCACCCGCCCCGAAGCAGGAGTAGAAGTGGAGATCCCCCTCCACCGTGGTGATCTTGTGAAGGGGCACCGTCGTGGTGGGGCTGGCCAGGGTCTGCTTGAACTGGATGCAATCTTGTTCGAGCCACCGGTTCCTCAGTCCGGGGGTCGGACTGTTGGTGTCGAAGCTGTCCACGACGTTCCATGTGGCACACGTCGTGCGGTCGACTTGCTGGGGCGTGCCCGCGTCATCGAGATATCTGACGATCCGGCAGTAGGGCGTCCCAATGGGCTTCAGGAAGCGCAGCACCATGTGCAGCCAGGCACGGCGAGTCATGTACGCCATGGAGCCGCCCTGCATGGGCACGACGATGACGACCTTCAGTTCGTGATTCGCGAGTCTTCGCGCCTCATGGCGGCGATAGACGGCCTGGAGCAGGTCAGGGTCCGCGAAGTGGTAGTTCTCGAAGTAGAGGTAGTCGTTCGCCGCGTTGATTCGCTCGATGACCTTGTCTCGGATGTGGCGGTAGCGGGTCGACCCCACGGAGCGCGTGAGCGCGATGCTCACGCTGCGGTTGTCAGGGTGGCGAGCCTGCCGGGTGGTGTTCTCGTGGATGCTGACGGCCTGCTGCTTCACGGTCGTGCTGGACCAGTAGGCGTAGTTACGCGCCACGACGTCGCCGCCGCTCCCAAAGGCGTTCCACACCCATTGGGTGGCCACGTCGTTGGTCCGTCTCCAGCGCCGCATCCACTCCGCTTCGACGTCATCGGTCACCGGACCCCGGAGGCGCACGGCGGTGTCGTGCCAGGTCTGGGCCCCGCCATGGTCGTGGGGCGCGAAGTAGTGGTTGGAGAGGTTGAGCCCGCCAACCAGGGCCGTGCGCTGCCCCGCGATGGAGACAATCGCGATTTTCTGATGGTTCGCCGCGCCGACGAGGTCCCCCTCGTAGTGTTCCAGGAACATTCGCGCGCGTCCCACCCCGGGGCCCGTGGCGAGGGCGTCAGTGTCGATGCGCCGGATGGCTTCGGCGAAGGACTCGTTTGCCTTCGCGACTTCGTCTGCCATTCCGTTGAACTGCCGCTCATGCCTCGGGGCATGCCAGGCGATGACGTCGACGTCGTGACCCGCCCGCACGATCTTCTCGATGTAGGTCAGCAAGCGATGGGCGGGCTGCTCGAAGCAGGTCGCGTCACCCACCGTCACCGAGGGCTCAATCATCCAGAAGGCCAGGCGAACATACGTGTTCGGGTTCCGCGGCGCCTGCCGGACCTGCTCCAGCATCAACCGGAGCTCACGGAAGTACGCCTCCCCATCCAGGATGAACACCACCTCGTTGTCACCCGACTCGACGGGCGTGGTCATGTAGGTGAAGGCGTTGTTCAATCTCGCGGGACGGGGCTCGTCGGGGTTCCGTACGGAGAGGTTGACCGCACCCGGTTCGTGTCCCGGAAGCCGGACTTCCAGGTGTTGGTCATCGACGAACGTCACCCCGGTGAGCTCGGTGTTGTCCAGGAAGACCCGCGCCCCCGCGGTGAAGTTCTGTCCGGTGAGCGTGACCCACCGGCCACCGACAGGGCCTCGCGCCGGGGCCACCGAGACGAGCCGCGCCGCGTCCCGGTAGGTGTAGAGCCCGGCACCGATGACCGCCGCGGCGCCTGGGTTCGTGACACCGACATTCGAGGCGACCCGCAGCCCTCCCATGCCTGGAGGTGGGCCGAAAGGGGTCCTCGCGGTGATGGTGGTCGGCGACACCACCTGGACGTGGGTCGCGGGCTGCCCGTTGACCGTCACGGCCGCGCCTGCCTGGAAGTGGTCGCCCGTGAGGGTGATGGTGGTGCCGCCATCGAGCGGGCCCTGGCTCGGCTCGACGGCGTGGATGACCGCGAGCCCCTGATAGACGAAGCCACCGGCGACCCGGTTCACCGCCGCGTTGTGGCGCACGGCGATGTCGACCGGGCCGATGCCGGCTCCCACCGGCGTGGTGGCCGCGAGCTCCTGCGCTGAGCGACGGACGAGCGCCGCGGCGGCGAGCCCTCCAAACTCCACCGTCGTCCCATCGGCGAAAGGGCCACCGCGGAGGACCACCACGGTCCCTCCCGCGAGCGGGCCGGCGGCGGGCTCGATGGCCGTGACGGGCGAATAGGAGAAGCCATTCGCGAGGCTGAGCGCACCCGCGAGGTTGTGCACCTGGAGGTCCACCGTCCCCTCGACGTGCGCGGGGGTCGTGGCGGCGAGCTCGTTGGCCGAGCGCCAGACCACCCCCGTCGCGGGGACTCCTCCCAGGGTGACGGTCGCGGCCGGGTCGAAGCCGCTCCCTCGGATGACAATGGCCGTTCCTCCCGCGACAGGGCCCCGGCTCGGCTCCACGGCGCTGACGTCCGAGTAGGTGAAGGCGTTGGCGAGCGTGACCCAGGTGCCGCCAGCATTCTGGACTTCGACATCCACCGTCCCCGCCGCGTGCGCGGGCGCGGTGGCCGTGAGGGTGCTCGCGGAGACCCTGACGACATTCGTGGCCGCGACCCCTCCGATGCGGACGTTCACCTCCGCGGCGAAGTGGTTGCCTGTGAGCGTGACGGCTGTCCCGCCGGCCGTCACGCCTCGCGGGGGCTGGACCCCAGCGGCCACCGGGGCACCAATGGACTTGAAGCGCCGGGGCAAGGTCACCGCGGCTTCGCCCGGGTTCTGGACGACGACATCATGCTCGCCCGCTGGGAGGGCGGGGGCCGTCGCGGTGAGGGTGTTCGCGTTGCCCCAGGTCGTGGGCACGGCGTTGATTCCGCCGATTGTAACGACGGCGCCGTTGGCGAAGCGCTGGCCTTGGACCGTCACGACCGTGCCACCGGCCGCCGGTCCCAGCACGGGCGTGATGGTGGTCACCTCCGCGCCAACGTACGTCAGCCCACCCGCCAGCGTGCCGACGGGGGCGGCCCCCACGGTGACAACCACGTCCGCGGCCCCGGCTGCATGCGCGGGCGTGCGCGCGGTGATTCGCGTGTCGGACTGAACGACGACATGGGTCGCGGGTGTTCCTCCGATGGTGACGGTCGCACCCGCGCCGAAGTACTGCCCCTGGATGGTGATGTCCGTCCCACCTGCCAGCGGCACTTCGCGCGGACTGACCCCCGTGGTCGCCGGTCCACTGAAATGAAAGCCGTTGTCGCAGCGTCCCCCCGCGGTGCGCGCCGCGGTGGTCCAGACGTCGACGTGTACCGCACCCACGGCGTTGGGAGGTGTCTGACAGGTCAGCTCGGTGGCGGAGACGATGTTGACGGCGGCCGCGGCAGCGCCGTTGAAGTTGACGACCATGCCGGCGACGAAGCCCCGGCCGGTGACGGTCACCTGGGTGGCGCCCGCGATTGAACCCGCGTCGGGACTGCACTTGCTCACGACCGCGTAGTATTCGAAGGGGTTGGCCCACGGGGCCGACGTTCCGTCGGGGTTGGTCGCCGTGACAGTGACCTGACCTGCCCGCTCCCGCTTGGGCGTTCGTACCCTTATCTGGGTGGGCGGCGTGACCTGGATGACCGTGGCGCTGGTGCCCCCAAAGCTGACCCGGGCCCCCGCCTGGATTTGCGTTCCCGTGAGGGTGAGCTCAACGCCTCCGTCCACGGAGCAGCCGTTGATATCGAGATGGGTGATGGTGATGGGCACGCTTCTTCCCCCGGGCCATGCGTGCACGGCCCATGGCTTGCCGCGCCGTTGCTAGGCGAGGTGTTTTTCTTCGATGGTCGCGCGGGTGCTTGCGTCCGGCTCACCGGTCACCGTGAGCCCCTCATCACGCTGAAAGTCCTGCAGCGCGCGGCGAGTCAAGGCGCCCAACTTCCCCTCATCCTTGGCGCAGGGATAGCCCAGGTTGGTCAGGCGTCCCTGCACTCCAGAGAGTGTGTCGAGCGGGTCGAGATGCGCCGCGCGGAAGATGAACGTCTCGCGTTCGAGATCCTGGCCCAGGGTGACCCTGACCTCGGTGGTGGTCGCTGACACGGACTCCCGCACGAAGCCCTCCCCATCCGTCTTCCCCGTGCGCTCCTCGGTGCCATTCGGGCCGTCAATGGCTATCAGATAGGACGCTCCGCTTCGGGGCCGGTCCTGCCGGTCCAGGAAGCGGATGCGCAGTTGCTCGGACGCATCCTTGCGGCGGATGCGATAGGCGTTCGAGGGCTCCACGTCCCGCAGCGCGAGCTGTCGCGGAGGAAGGATGACGGTGTCCCCCGGCAGGAGGATGTTCTTGTTCTTCCGCCGGCTCTTGAGGTCGCGGTTGTCCGGCAGGTCCCAGACCGTGTCCGCGTGGAGCCCATGCTGGTGGGCGAGCGTCGAGAGGCACTCGCCTTGCTGGATGACGTGAGAGGTGGGGCCCGTCCGTGCCACGGGGCGCGGCGCCGTCCAGGTGGCTTCGTCGCGGCAGGCGGCCCGCTCCGCTGACAGGGGCTCACTGCCGAGAATCTCCCAGCGGTCCTGGTCCAATTCGAGGAGCCCGAGCTGATACGTCCCCGGCGCGAGGCCCTGGAAGCGCAGCGTCCCCGCCGCATCGGTCCTGGCGGACAGGGCTTCGGTGGAGCTCTTGCGCAGCTCGATGAGGATGTCGTCGAGCGGCTTTCCCTCCATGTCGACGACCGTGGCCTCCAGGGTCTGCAGCGCAGCTTTCATGCAGGGCAAGATGACGTCGCCCCCGGAGGAGATGGACGCGGCGGCGGCCTTCGCGGCCTTCAGCTGGGTGAGCTTCGCCTCGCTCGAATCCTGGGGGCTGGGAGGGGGCTCTGTCGGGCCACACTTGCTGAAGTACGCCCGCTCCGGGTCGAAGACCGCCGAGGGCTTGAAGACGATGTCATGCGCCATGGGGGGCCCTCCGCCGCGTTACGCTTCGATGCCGAATGCCATGCGTGCCTTTGCGTTGCGCGCGGACGTCTCCAGCCGCCGCTGGAAGCGGGTCTCGACCCTGTTCATCCGCTCATCGGGTTCAAAGGTCGTGTCGGAGAGGGCCTCCGCCACCCAAGGCTCGTCCTGGTCGAAAGCCCAGCCAAAGAGGGCCGCGAGCCCGATGAAACGCGTCTGCAGCTCGCTACTGGCGAGTCCGTAACCGCGGGCGCGGGTCAGCCCCTTCCGGAGCTCCTGTCGCAGCGAGTCCCCGGAGAGGTCCTTGACCTCCTCCGGAAAGTGGGTGTGCAGGTGCACCACCAGCTCTTCGACGAAGTGCGTCTCCCTGACGTCGCGCAGTGCTTCGACCTGGGCGTCACGGATGCGCACTTCACTCTCCCGGAATTACTTGATTTGAACGCTAACTGACAGTGAAGTCGAGTTCAAGCACGTTACGGGTTGACCGCCTCCGAGGCCACCGGGAGGCGCCTGCTTTCAAGGCCCGGGGGCGCGCGGATGCGGCGTGAAGGTCATGCATCAAGTCACCGCATGGCGACGGTTCCACATGACGTGCTCCTGCTCGATGAGCTGCACGGCGCGCCACGCCACGTCAACCGTCGGCCTACACCGTGGCCGCGCGTGGGGTGAAGCTGTGCAGCCCAGTCCGCTCGGCACGTCAGCCCAGGCAACTGCATCTCTGACACGGGGGGGCACCAAGCCGTCGCTCAGCACCTCCGGGGTGAATTTGACGCGGCCTTGACGCGGCACCATCCCCACTCGGATTCGACTAGAATCCCGCCCCTTATGGAGCGGACCGGCGCAGCGGCAGTCATCATCGGCAACGAGGTCTTGACGGCGAAGGTCCATGACCTGAACGGGCCGCACCTCATCAAGCGCCTGCGCGAGGTGGGCATCCCGCTGCACTCGGTGGAGACGGTCCTCGACGACGTGGACGCCATCGTGGACGCCGTGGCCCGGGCCCGGCGCAAGGCGCGCTACGTCTTCACCAGCGGCGGCATCGGCCCCACCCATGACGACGTCACCGTGCGCGCGGTGGCCCTGGCCATGGGACGGAAGGTGGTTCGGCTGCAGGAGATGCTGGACCTCATCATGTCCCGCGCCACCGAGGAGCGGCCGGTGACGGCGGAAGGACTGCGGCTCGCCGATGCCCCGGAGGGCGCCGTGCTGCTTCCCCAGGCAGACATGTGGTTCCCCGTGCTCACGGTGGAGGACATCTTCCTGCTGCCCGGTGTTCCGCAGTTGTTCCGGATGCAGTTGGAGACGGTGCTCGCGCGGCTGAGCGGGTCGCCCGTGGCCGTGAGCTGCCTCTACCTCCGGCTGGGCGAAAGCGACATCGCCGCCGTGCTGGACCGGGTGGCGCTCGACATGCCGCACGTGGCCATCGGCTCCTACCCGGAGTTCGACACGGACAAGGACTACCGGGTGAAGGTGACGGTGGAGTCCGCCCAGCGCGGGCCCGTGGATGACGCCCTGTCGCGCATCCTCACGGGCCTGCCGGAAGGCGCGGTGGTGCGGCGGGAGTAGGGCTCCCGCCGCGTTCCGAACGCGCCTACAGCCCCAGTCCCAACCGCTGGCGCAGCCGGAAGAAGTCGTCCGTGAAGGCCCACGCCAGAATCGTGCGCAGGCGCTCGCCTTCGCGCACGGCCTGGATCATGGGCTCGGGCGTATCCAGCCGGGCACCCGCGAAGTTCGGGTCCTCGCGCAGCACCATGCCCAGGCCCACCGCCACGTCGCCGCACATCAGCAGGCCCGCGCGGTCCGCCGAGTAGTCGATGGCCTCCAGCCAGGGCGCCAGGTCCACCTTCTGCGCGTCGCCCAGCGACATCGCCGGAATCTCCAGCGCCTTGAGCGCCTTGCGCGGGAAGGCCCGCTTGAGCTGCTTCACCGACTCGTCGTTGCGCCGGCCCAGCGCGCTGAATTGCGGCGCGTGCAGGCGGACGGCGCTGCCGAAGAGGTCCGCCGTTTCGCCCTGTGACAGCTTCTCCAGCACCGCGGTCTTGTTGAGCAGCCCCAGCGCCGCGCGGCCCAGGAGGAACTTCTGCTCGCGCGCGTTGAAGCGCCGCACCACGTCCTGGCCAATGCACACCGACATGGGCTCCGTGGTCTCCAGCACCGTCAGCCCGCGCCGCGCCTGGTAGGCCTCGAAGCTCTCCACGCCGAACACCTGCGCCACGGCGCGGATGGCCTTGTACACGGCCGAGTCCGGCTTGAGCCGGTCCGCCTTCGGATTGACGCCCACGATTTCGAAGTTGGGCGGGTACACCTTCTCCAGGTGCTCGCCCATCGCGCGCAGCACCTCGAGCAGCGGGCCCCGGGCCCCCGGGTGCATCAGCACCGAGTCCACGTCCGTCTGCGTGAGCGCCTCGCGCGCCTCCTGCGCCAGCCTCGTGCGGGCCTCCATGTAGAAGGCCAGCTCCACCTCGTTGGCGGAGCGCAGGAAGTGCAGCGCCGCCGCCGCGCAGAACGCCTTGTCGAGCTGCTTCAGGCCCTCCCAGAGCTTGAACAGCGCGTGCAGGCTGTCCACTCGCGTCGGGTCCTGCCGGAGAATCTGCCGGTGCTCCTCGATGGCCATCGGCACCGATGACGAGTCCCGCGCGTACAGCTCCGCGAGCACCGCGCGGGCCTGGAGGTTCGTGCCATCACCATCCACCACCTGCCGGTACAGCGCGGTGGCGCGAGCGGGCTCGGACAGCGGACCCGCGTACAGGTCCGCGGCCCGCATCCGCAGCGTCGCGGCGCGCTTGGGCTCCACGGCCAACTGGCCCGCGGCCTGGGCCTCCAGCAACTGCGCCAGCTCCGGCAGATTGCGAGCGCGCTCGTAGAGGACCACCAGCCGGTCCACCAGGGCGGGGTTGCCCGGAGACAGCTCCAGCGCGCGGCGGTAGAGCGGGGTGGCCGCGCCCGCGTCGCCCAGCCCTTCGTCATACGTACGCGCCAGTTCCAGCGTGAAGCGGGCCCGCGGCTCCGGCGGCAGCTCCTGCTGGAGCAGCTTGTGCAGGCAGTCCACCGCGCCCGCCCAGTTGCGCGCCTGCGTGTGAAGCCCGGCCAGGCGCTCCAGCGCCTCCAGGTGACGGGGCAGGGTGGCCAGCACCGTCTGGTAGTGCGCCGCGGCCCGGCTCGGGTCATTGAGGTGCGACGCGTACAGGTTCCCCAGCGTCATGTGGAACTGCGCCAGGACGCGTGGGTCGCCACCCAGTTGCACGCGCTGGCTCAGCATGGCCGCGGCCTCGGGGTACTGCTGCGCCTCCAGCAACAGCGCGCCACGCAGCTCCAGCGCCTCCGGGTGTCCCGGCTGCGCGGACAGTGCCTTCTCCAGCAGGGCCAGCGCCCGCGCGCGGTCATTCAGCGTGGTGTGGTGCAGCCGCGCCGCGCTGACGAACGCCGTGGCCGCCGCCAGTCCGTCCCGCTGCGCCAGCTTCGCCTCGGCGCGCCGCTCCTGCAGGGCCGCCAGGTCCGCGGAGCCACCGCGCTGCGCCAGCAGCTCCTCCAGGCCCGCCTGCGCGCCCGCGTGCAGCGGATCCTTCTCCAGCGCCTGCCGGTACAGCGCCGTGGCGCCGTCCGCGTCATTCAGCCGGCCCACGGCCAGCTTCGCCGCGCCGATGAACGCCTCGATGGCGCCACGCGGATCGCGCGACACTCGGGCCTCGGCCTCCAGGGCGGCGCGGGCTCCCGTGAAGTCGCCCCGCTTCAAGGCCACGCGGCGAGCTCCCTGAATCGCGGGCAGGCACTGCGACTGGAGCTCCAGGGCCTGCCGGTACAGCGCCGCCGCCCGCTCCAAGTCGTTGAAGCGCGTGTCCGCCAGCTCGGCGGTGCGCAGCAGCATCTCCAGGGCCTCTTCGGCGTCCTGCGCGGACGCGAGCCGCATGGTGTACAGGCGCGCCAGTCCCGCGGCGTCACCCGCCTGTCGCAGGCCGCGCTCCAGCACGAAGGCCAGCCGCGCATCGCCCGGGTCGGCCTCGAATGCGCGCTTGTAGGCCTCCAGCGTGCCCTCGGCGGGGCTGCGGTCCAGGTCCACCGCGGCGGACAGGCGGAGGGCCGTGGCCAGCCGCGGGTCATTCACACGGTCGGCGATGCGCTGGCGCAGCTCGGCGCGGCGCGGCCGGTCCGAGGCGCGGATGCGCTCCAGCAGCGTGAGGGCGGTGAGGTTGCCGGCGTCCAGCGCCAGCACGGCCTCGCAGCACTGGGCCGCGCGTGAGGGCTCCTGGAATCGGTCCAGGTACAGCCGCGCCAGCTTCAGGTACGCCGTCACCTTGGCCGCGGACGTGCTGCCCACCTGCGTCTCGCGGTCCAGGATGCCGACCAGCTCCTTCACGTTGTCTTGCGCCAGGTACAGCCGCTCCAGCGCGCGAAGCGTGGCGGCATGGGCCGGCGTCAGGCGCAGCACCTCTTGATACGTGTCGATGGCCAGCTCGGGCCGAAGGAGCTGCTCCTCCCAGATGGCCGCCGCCTGATACAGGGCGTTGGCGCGCTCCAGCGGGTCGGTGCGGTTGGCGGCCTCGGCGCGCAGCACCTCCACCAGGCTCTCCCACGCGGCCTGCGCGCGGTAGATGCGGGCCAGCGCGCGCAGCGCCGGGAAGTAGCTGGGCGCCAGCATCAGCGCCTCGTTGTACGAAGCGATGGCCTCGTTGTCCTGGTTCAGCCGCTGCTCGTACAACTCGCCAATCTTGTAGATGAGCGCGGCGGCCTGCTCGGTGGAGGCGGAGCTCTCCGACTCCGCCCGGTACATGTCCACCAGCTTCTCCCACCGGCCATCCTGCGCGTACAGCCGGCCCAGCGCCTTGAGCGCGGGGAGGTAGGACGGGGACAGCGCCAGCACGCGCTCATACGCGGAGATGGCGCCCGCGCGGTCCTTGAGGTTCTCGTCGAGAATCTCCGCGTTGCGGTGCAGCAGCGACAGCACCTGCTTGGTGTCACCCGCGAGCGACGCCTCCAGGTCGTGCGTCTCCAGCAGCTCGCGGAAGCGGCTGGCCCGCTCGTGGAGCCGCGCGAGGTTGCGGATGGTGGGCAGGTGGTCGGACGCCAGGTCGAGGATGCGCTTCATGCACTCGATGGCGTGGTCCAGGTCGCCCAGGCGGTCCTCGTACACCACCGCCATCTTGTTCAACGTGGTGATGAGCTGATCCCGGTCGCTCGTCTGGAGCAGGTCCTGCTCGTACATCGCCACCAGCTCCGCGAAGCGGCCCTGGCGCTCGTAGAGGCGCGTGAGGGCCTTCTGCGCGGGGAGGTAGCCCGGCTGCAACTGGAGGCAGGCGTTGTAGCGGGAGATGGCGTCCTCCTGCCGTCCCAGCCGCTCCTCCAGGATTTCGGCCGCCTTGTACATGCGCGCGGCCTTCTGCTTCGCGTCCTCGGCGGCGGCGACCTCCGCGTCGAAGACGGCGACCAGCCGCTCCCAGTCCTGCATGCGGTAGTAGAGCTTGCCCAGGCCCGCCAGCGCGGCCGCGTGGCCGGGGATGCGGGCGACGATGGCCTGATACCGCGCCGCCGCGTCCGACTCGCGCTTGAGGACCTCCTCGTACAGCGCCGCCAGCCGGAGGTTGGTGGCCACCAGCTCGCTCTCGTCGTTGAGCGAGCCCACGCGCGCCAGCAGCACGTCCGACAGCTCCTCGAAGCGGCCTTGCGTCTCGTAGATGCCGGCCAGCTCGCTCAGCACCAGCGGCTCGTTGGGGGACACCTGCCGCGCGGCGAGCAGCGCGGCCAGCGCGTCGTCCTTGCGGTCGTTGCGTTCGTAGACCTTGGCGATCTGCAGATACGCGGGCGCCGCCTGCGCGCCCAACGCGGCCGCCTCCGCACCCAGCGCGGCGAGCAGCTCATCCACGCGCCCCTCGCGCTCGGCCAGCCGCTTCATGGCCGCCAGGAGCTGGAGGTCCGACCGGTCCAGCGCGAAGGCCTCGCGGAACAGGGCCGCGGCGCCTTCCTTCTGCTTCAGCCGCTCTTCCAGCAGCAGGCCCGCGGCGGTGAGGTAGTGCGCGCGCAGCGAAGGCTGCTGCACGGTGGCGGCGATCAGCCGGTACACCTCCACCAGCGCGGGCGCGTCATTGCGAGCGGCGTAGACGGACTCGAGCTGGGTGAGGACGACGACGTCCGTGGGCCGGCGCTCCAGGCACTGCTTCAGGCACGCGGCGGACTCCTCGTCCCGCGACAGGCGCTCCTGGAGGATGATGCCCTTCTCGAAGAGCAGCGCGGCCTGGTGGCGCGCGTCGTCGGTGGCCGCCAGCTCCGCGTCCATCAACTGGAGCACCATCTGCCAGTTGCCCACGTCCGCGAAGAGCCGGCGGGCGGCGCGGATGTTGACGAGGTAGCGCGGCGCCAGCTTGTACGCGTTCTGGAACGCCACCGCGGCGTTGCGCGGATTCTTGAGCGGCTCCTCCCAGAGCAGGCCCACCTCGTGGAAGAGCAGCGCCGCCGTGTGGGGCTCCGTGGTGCTGAGGGCCTTGGCCTCGCGCTCCAGGGATGCGATGCGCTCTCGCGCTTCATCCTCGGCGCGGGTGTTGGCGGCAGCCGCGGGTGCGGTGGGCGCGGCCTGGGCCTGCGTCTCCGTGACCGGAGCGTTCGGGCTCGCGGGCGCGCCAGACACAGGCAGGGGGGCCACGGGAACAGTGGTCCTCGGGACGTCGTTGCGCTCGCTCATGGAAAGCCGGCTCCGAATGGCCAATACGGGGGAGGAAGGACTGGCCGTCGCCGGTCGTAACATGCGCTTGGCCGATCCCTCAACTTCCCGTCTTTCCTGGCGATTTGGGTGCCAGCCGCCCCAGGGAGCGGGCAGGCGAACCCCTGCATTGGGGCAACGCGGCGCCTACTTCCGCCGAGCGCGCCACTCGTCGCGGCTCTGCCCCCAGCGGTCGACGAAGAGCGTGTCGTGCGGCGGTGGCATGTGTGCCTGTCCCAGCACGCGCGACCCCAGCCGGAGCGCGACCTGCTGGGACGGGGTGTTCTCCGGCACGATGCAGTGGATGACGTCGGTCCAGCCGAGGTGGTCGAAGGCCCAGTCCAGGGTCGCCGCCGTCGCCTCCGTGGCGTAGCCCCGGCCCCAGTACTCGCGGAGCAGGCCCCAGCCAATCTCCGTTCCCGGCCAGCCCTCCGGCTTCCACGGGCCCACTCGCCCCACCCACGCGCCCGTGGACTTCTCCAGCACGGAGAACATCGCGAAACCCTGGAGCGACCACGAGCCCGCCATCACACACAAGTTGCGCCACGCCATCGTGCGCGGCTGGACCCCTCCGATGAAACGCGCCGACTCCGGGTCGGCCGACAGCGCCGCGAAGCCATCCAGGTCCTCGGCCAGGGGAGGCCGGAGGATGAGACGCTGTGTTTCGAGCACGGGGCCATTGCTTGCCAGGTGGGACATTCAAAACGCCTTCATGTTTGGCATTGAATTCGAACCGCTAGGCGGGAACGACGGCAACGTGACTACAGGCCGGGCCGGCACACCTTGCCCACGCAGGTGAAGCCGTCCGGACAGGGCTTCGGCTCATCCACCTTGCACATCGGCAGTTCCTGCTCCTGGTCCTCCAGCATCGGGTCCAGGTTGTCGTCCACGGGGCCACCACAGCCCACCATGGCCAGCACTGCCAGGACTCCCAAGCCACTCCGCAGCATGTTGCGCATCATTCGGCTCCTCCTGGGTGAGGGCATTACAGTCCTTCAACCCAGGAGAAGCCGTCAAATGACGCTTACCAGATGCGGACGCGCTGCTCGGGCGTCAGGAACAGCGTCTGCCCGGGCTTGACATCGAACGCGCCATACCAGGCATCGAGGTTGCGCACGGTGGCGGTGCGGTACGGGCCCGGCGCGTGGCCGTCCGTCATGATGATGCGGCGCAGGTACGGCTCGCGGTAGTTGGCGCGCCACACCTGACCGAAGCCAAGAAAGAAGCGCTGGTCGCCGGTGTAGCCGTCGATGACAGGCGCGGGCTTGCCGCCCAGGGAGAGCTGGTAGGCGTCATAGGCCACCGCCACCCCCGCCATGTCCGCGATGTTCTCACCCAGCGTCAGCTCGCCATTCACAGACAGGTCTGGCAGCGGGCGGTAGGCGTTGTACTGGGCCGCCAGGGCCTTCCCCGCGGCCTGGAACTTCGCTTCGTCCTCCTTCGTCCACCAGTTCTCCAGCTTGCCGCGCGCGTCGAACTTGGCGCCCACGTCGTCGAAGCTGTGGACGATTTCGTGACCGATGACCGCGCCGATGCCGCCGTAGTTGACGGCCGGGTCCGCGTTCGCGTCGAAGAAGGGCGGCTGCAGGATGGCGGCCGGGAAGATGATGGAGTTCTGCTGCGGTGAGTTCAGCGCGTTCACCAGCTGCGGGACCATGTACCACTCCTTCCGGTCCACGGGCTGGCCCAGCTTGGCGACGTTGCGCTGGTACTCGAAGCGGACGGCGCGCTCGGCGTTGCCGTAGGCGTCACCGGCCACGATGTCGAGCCCCGAGTAGTCACGCCACTTCTCCGGGTGACCGATGCTCGCCTGGAGCGTGCCCACCTTCTCCTTGGCGCGGGTCCGCGTGTCGGGCGACATCCACGTCAGCGCGTCGATGCGCTTCTCGAACGCGGTGATGATGTTGCGGACCATGGCCTCCGCTTCCGCCTTCACCTCCGGCGGGAAATACTTCGCCACGTAGAGCTTGCCCACCGCCTCGCCCATGGAGAGGTTGGTGGCGTCCACGCCACGCTTCCAGCGCTCCTTCTGGGCGGGCGTTCCGCTCAGCGTCTTGCCGTTGAAGGCGAAGCTCTCGTCGACGAAGGACTTGGACAGGTACGGGGCCGCGCGGGCCACCGCATGGAAGGCCAGGTAGTCCTTCCACGCCTGCAGGGGCTCGCTCTGGGCGAGCTTCGACAGGGCCGTCAGCGCGCTCGGCTGCCAGACGATGACCTGCTCCTGCGTGCCCAGGCCCGCGGCGTCGAAGAACTCCTTCCAGGCGAGGCCAGGCGCGCGCTTCATGAACTCCGCGCGCGGCCAGGGGTTGTTCGCCTTGGAGATGTCCCGCGTGTCGACCTGCGACACGTGCGCCTGGGCCATCTTCCGCTCCAGGGCGAAGACGCGACCCGCGCGGGTCTCCACGTCATCGAAGCCGGCCAGCTTCAGCATGGCCGCGATGTGGGCCTGGTAGCGCTTGCGCAGCTCGGTGAAGCGCGGGTTGTCGGCCAGGTAGTAGTCCCGGTCCGGCAGCCACAGGCCGCCTTGCAGCAGGTAGGGGGCGTAGCGCGACGGCTCGTTCAGGTCCTCGGCCACCCAGAGGCCGAAGAGCCGGTCCGTGGTGACGTCGCCCATGTTGAGCGCGTCCACGTCCGCGCGGAGGGTGGCGCCCAGCACCGTGGCCAGCTGCTTGCGCTGCCCGATGGCGGCGATGCGCTCCAACTCCGGCTTGAGCGGCGCCACGCCCTTGGCCTCGATGGCCGCCTCATCCATGAAGCTGGCGAAGATGTCGCCCACCTTCCGGGCTTCGCTGCCCTCGGGGGCCTGGCGCTGCGCCTCGATGAGCTCGCGGTTGCGCTGGTCCGCCTGCTCCGCCAGCGTGGTGAACATGTTGTAGCTGGAGCGGTCCGGCGGAATCTCCGTCCGCTTCGCCCAGGTGCCGTTGGCGAAGCCGTAGAAGTCGTTGCCCGGCACGATGTCGCGGTCCATGCCGTGGGTGTCGAAGCCGAACGTCCCATACGTGGGCTTCGGCTTGGACGCGGGCGCCTCGGCGGGCGCCGTGGCGACAGGCGCGGGCGGTTCTGTTTTCTCCGCGGAGGTGGAAGACGCACAGGAGGTGAGCAGCGCAGTGGTGCACGCGGAGACCAGCACATGCCTGGCGCCGGGGAAACGTCGATGGGGATGTGTCAAGGAGTGCTCCTGAAACAGGGGCTGCGAGCCGAAGACCGGGGATATAGACGGTCTGGCGTACGAAGGCGCGGACCGAACAACGGATTCGGCGGTTTCATCCCGAGCGGGCGGACCTTTCGCTCGGACCGGCTCCGCCACAGTCGCCGAACGGCCGGGCCGTACCCGAGGGGCGCGTGACGGACGCCTAGGTTTGCAGGGAGCCGGGGCCGCGATGTGTCCGCGCCCCGACATCCAGGAGGCTCCCATGCGGCTGTTGTTCCGAATCACCCCCGTGCTGTTGGGGCTGGCGCTGGCGGCCTGCTCGGGCATCCGCGTCAACACCAACTACGACCCCACGGCCGTCGAGCGCATCGAAGACTTCCGCCGGTACGCCTGGCTGCCGCAGCCCCAGGGCAAGGACGCCCGCGTCTACAACGACATCGTCGACGTGCGCGTGCGCATGGCGGTGGACCAGGAGCTGAAGGCTCGCGGCTACCAGAAGGTGGACATGAACGAGGACCCGGACTTTTTCGTGGGGTGGCAGGGCGCCATCGACACCAAGTTGTCTGTCGACACGGTGGACTCCTTCTATGGCTACCCCTGGGGCCCCTACTGGAGCCCCTGGAGTTCCTTCTACGGGCCCTACGGCTATCCGTACGGCATGGGCGGCCCGCGCACCTATGTCCGCGAATACGACGTAGGCACGCTCATCCTCGACGGCGTGGATGCCCGGGAGCAGCGGTTGGTCTGGCGTGGCACGGCCCAGGCGGAGCTCCACCGCGACCTGTCACCCGATGCACTCCAGAAGAAGATCAACGACGCCGTGCACAAGCTGCTGTCGCGCTTCCCGCCCCGCCCGGAAGCGTCCTGAGCCGGCCAGGCAGCCACTCCCGCACGTTTTCGGTTGCGAGCCCCCAGGCCGGTCGCCAGTATTGGACCGGTGGTCCAACCGCCGGTCCATGGTGGGGTTCGATGAACGAGGCGACAGGCTCGAAGCACGCCGAACAGTGGGCGGCGCATTGGTACGCGGTGGCGCGGTCACCGGCGCTCGGGAAGGGACGGCCCTTGGGAATCCAGCGCCTGGGGCGGCGGCTCGTGCTCTGGCGGGACGCCGCGGGCGAGGCCCACTGCGCGGATGCGGCCTGTCCCCACCGGGGCGCGGACCTCGGGCTCGGACGCGTGCAGCAGGGGGCGCTCGAATGCCCCTACCACGGCTTCCGTTATGGCGGTGGCGGCGCCTGTCTGGCCATGCCCTGTGAGGGGCCTGACGCGAAGCCCTCGCGAGGCCTCGCGCTGCGCATGCATCCGGTGCGAGAGGCGCATGGGTTCATCTGGGCGTGGCTGGGGGGTAGGGCGCCCGCGTCCCTTCCCGCGCTGCCCTGGCTCGCGGACGCGCCGGAACCTGATTCGAGCAGCGCCGCGGTGGAGGAGGTCTGGAACGCACGCTTCACCCGGGTCATGGAGGGGACTCCAGCCTGCCTCGCTCAGGTGCGCTGACCCACGGCACGCTCATCCGGGCGGACCGCGCCATCGTCGCGTGGCATCAGCTGCATCGCGCGGCGCTCGGCGACACTCCTGGCGCATCCTGATAGAAGCGCTGCGTCCGATGCCCCGTCCCCGCGCCAGCAGGCTCGACCCCGAGCGCAGACAGACACTCCTCGCCGTGGCCGCGGAGGAGTTCGCGGAGCACGGCTTCGATGGGGCCTCCTACAACCGCATCCTGGAGCGCGCGGGCTTCTCGAAGGGGGTCGCGTACTACTACTTCGAGGGCAAGGACGACCTTTATGCCGCCGTGCTGGCCCTCACGTTGGACACGCTGGCGCAGCGCTTCGGGGCCTGGCAGCGTCCCGCGGACGCGGACGGCTTCTGGCACACCCTGCGTGAGCGTTACTTCGCGCTGACGACGCACATCGTGAACGACGAGCGCTCGGCCCGGCTTCTCCGAAGCATGTCGCAGGCGCGCACTCACCCGAAGCTGCAGGAGGCGTGGCTGCGCTTCGAAGGGCCGCTGGTGGCGTGGTTCCAGCGCGTCCTCGCGGACGGGCGCGCGCTCGGCGCGGTGCGTGGCGATGTGCCGGAGTCCCTGCTGCTGACGTCCCTCATGGGCATCGGACAGGCCACGGATGGGTGGCTGCTCGAACAGTGGGCGCACAGCGGAGTGCCGGCGCTCCAACGCGGGGCGGAGCAGGTGTTCTCCCTCTTCGAGGACCTGCTGGTCCCCAGGCCCGTGGGCCCGCCTCCCGCGAAGCGGCGCTGAGGCGGACCCTGGCGGGCAGTGTGTCTCAGTAGGCGCAGGCCCGGTTCGCGCAGTACCCCTGGACGCCGCGGCAGACACAGTCCGCGTCATCGCTACACTTCGTCACCGGGCACTTCGGACCGCCGCCGCCTCCTCCTCCACCACCGCCTCCACCGCCGTACGTGTAGCTGCAAGCGTTGCGGGAACATGTCGCCGTTCGCGCCGTTGGGCATGCGTCCCAGCACTGCTGCTCGGAGCTGCACCGGACGATGACACAGGCGAGGCCCGAGAGGTCCGGCTCGCTGACCTCCAAGTCGGACTGCACGCTCTGCGAGCACACCGCCGCGCTCGCCACGGCGACGTTGGGATCAGGGGACTCCGCGCTCGCGGCGGTCGCCGCGAAGGTCAGCAGGACGGCGACGCTCCAGGACAGACTGTGTCGGCGGGAAGGCATGGCGACGTTCCTCTCAATCCCCGAGGCTGGGTCCCTGTCGCTGCGCAGGGGTTCCGGGGATGTGAAGTCTATCACAGCTGGGTCTGGCCATTCGCCGAGCGCGAAACCTGTTCCCCTGGCGGGCGGGGCCGTCAATCATCAGGCGCATGCCCCCGCCATCATGGACTTCTCCCGTGCCCCGGAACGTGCAGCGACGGGTACGGGCGCTCGTCTTCGTCACGGTGTTCCTGGACCTGGTGGGCTTCGGCCTCATCATCCCGTTGCTGCCGTTCTACGTGGAGTCCATGGGCGGGACGGCCACGACGGCGGGGGTGCTGCTGGCGTTGTTCTCCTTCGCGCAGCTCGTCGCCTCGCCGGTGCTGGGGCGGCTGTCGGACCGGGTGGGGCGCCGCCCCGTCATCCTGCTGAGCCTGCTGGGCAACGCGATCTCCATGGCCCTGTTCGCGTACTCCACCCACGTCCAATGGCTGCCGTGGTTGTTCGCGTCGCGGCTGCTCGCGGGAGCCACCGCGGGCAACCTGGCGGCGTGTCAGGCGGCGGTGGCGGACGTCACGGACGAGCGTGGGCGGGCGGCGGGCATGGGGCTCGTCGGCGCGGGCATTGGCCTGGGCATGGTGCTGGGGCCCGTCATCGGCAGCCTCCTCCATGTGCATGGCGCCTGGGCGCCACCGCTGGCGGGCGCGGTGATGGCGGCGGCGGCGATGCTGGGCGTGCTCTTCTTCTTTCCGGAGACGCACCGACCGCAGGCGGAGCGGCACGAGGAGCAAGGCCGTCCCCGGGTGCGGCTGGCCGACGTCCTGGCTCGGCCCGGGTTGGGCGCGGTGCTGGCTTTGACGTTCCTGGTGTTCATCGGGATGACGAACCTCCAGGTGTCGCTGGGGCTGTTGGCCCAGGCGCGGTTCGGCTGGGGCGAGCTGGAGATCGGGCGGCTCTTCGCGTTGATGGGCCTCGTCACCTTCGTGCTTCAGGCCTTCGTCATTGGTTGGCTGACGCGCCGGGTCCGGGACACGACGTTGGTGCTGGTGGGCGCCGCGTGCATGGGGACCGGGCTCACGTGCATCGCCGCCGCGAGCCACGGTGCCATGTTGGTGCTGGCCATGGTGCTGGTCGGCTCGGGGACGGGCCTGTTGCAGCCGCTGATGGCCAGCCTGGCCTCCGGGTTCGCGGGGCGCGAGCTGCGTGGCGGGGTGCTGGGCGTGGTGCAGTCGGCGGGCGGGCTCGCGCGCGTGGTGGGGCCGGTGTGGAGCGGCTTCCTCTACTCACGGCTGGGGCCTGGTGCGCCCTTCACCAGTGGGGCGGTGGCGGCGGGCGTCGCGCTGTTGGTGGGGGCTTCGCTCCTGCGGCGGCGCGTTCCGGACGCGCCGCCGCCGTCGAGCTTGAAGGTCTGAGCGCGGGGCCGCTTACAGGCAGTACTGCGCGAACGTCGGGCTGCTGCACAGGCTCTGGAAGGCCGCCAGGTTGCAGGTGTCAGCGCCGGGACCGACGTTGCACGGATTGCCATGCGGGCTGCCGTAGTCGCTGCACGTGAACTCGACGCGTTCGCCGAACAGGTAGGTGACGGCCACGGTGTTGTTCGCGTACTGGCCGTTGACGACGCAGCGGTCCAGGTTGCCCGAGTGGTCCACGGTGTAGACACCGTGGGACAGGAAGCCGGGGCACTCCACCGTGCAGCTCGTCGGCGACTCCGGCGGGCGGAAGCCATACATGAAGGTGTTCGGCTGGCCGGTGGTCGCGCCGAACGTCCCCGTCGGTGCGCCGGTGGGGCTCAGCGGGTCTCCGGTGCCGTTCCAGTTTCCCTTGGCCAGCGAGTACGTGCTCGCGCCCACGGCCGACAGGGCATTGAGCGCGTCAGCCTGGTTGCCCGCGGCGCCGTAGAACGTCCGGAAGGAGCGGACCTGTCCGACGGCGAGCGAGCCCAGCCGGAAGTCGAGCTGCGCGCCCAGGTCCCCAGGGCCCACGTTGGTGAAGTCACCCGTGCCGCCCATGAGCGAGTAGTTGATGGCCAGCGGGTTCAGTGACACGAAGTTGTTGTCGACCGCGCTCACCACCCAGGGGTTGCCCGCGGTGCCCGCGACGGTGACGTATTCGGAGAAGGTGTTGGGCAGGATGTCGTAGTCGATGCCGCGCGTGTAGCGCAGGTCGGAGATGAAGGCCGTGCCGATGTTCTCGATGAGGACGTCCACCTGGTACAGATGGTTCGTCACCGGCGACGGCGTGTAGATGTGCGTCACCCGGAACGTGTTCCCCACGCGCACCACCGACATGGTGGAGATGGGCGACGGCGCGTTGATCTCCACCGTGAGGTTGGAGGACGCGCCGCAGTCCGCGGAGCTGTAGCCGGAGATGCCCAGGTCGGCGCTCGCGACGCCCCAGCCCTCACACGCGCTGCCTGGCGCGGCGGCCTCGCCGTTGGTGGGCAGGTAGCGCAAGCCAATCGTGCGGGTGCCGAAGGTGCCGCTGGAGACCGCGTTGGTGGGGCAGGGGAGGTTCAGGTGGCCCGCCGGTGCAACGCCGAGGCGGACGACGCCGTTGTCGATCATCCCGGGACAGTCGGGCAGCGGCGGCGGGAGGAAGTGAGGCTCGGACGCGAGGAGGCGCTCCGCGCGCAACAGGGCCCTCGCGTTCTGGGGATGGATCCGCGCCTTCGCGTCGGCGGGGGCAAGCTCCTCCGCGCCGGAGGCCATCGCCTGGCCGCTCCAGGACAGGGCGCAGAGGAGTGCCGCGTGCAGAAAGCGCTGGGGATTCTTCGATGTGAGCATCCAGGTTCTCCTGTACCCGGCGGGACCGGGCAGTGAGAGGGCCATGACCGGCCCGCCGTGCAGCCGCGGGGCCTGACCTGGATGCGCTGCCACTGGCGGCGGCGCCCGGTGGACCCGTGGCGCGCATAGCCTAGCCAGTTACAGAGCGTGCGTGTGTGCTGTGCTCGCTGTTACACAGACTGCGTGTGTAGTCCGCTCAGACGGGAATGAAGACTCGCTGCGTACCGCCCGTGCTGAGCTTCATGCTCGCCGCCATGGAGCGGGCCGAGGCGGCCAGCCGCTCCGCGTTGGGGCTCGACTCGCTCTGCTGAGCAGAGGACGCGCGCTGGCGGACGTTCCACTTCCTTGGAGGGTGGAACCCTGCGTGCGGGCGCTGGGCCTGACCTGTCGGAATGGGTTATGGACGGTGTGGAATCCTCCGTTGTGGGCATCCTCAACGGCCCACCTGACCCGAGAACCCTTCAAGCCGACCTTCGTCCACATGAATCGCAGACCCGAGTTCGACAGCCTGCGCGGCATCCTGCTCGTGTTGATGACGCTGACGCACCTGCCGACGCGACTGAACACGATCAGCAACCAGCCTTTCGGATTCGTCTCCGCGGCCGAGGGCTTCGTCTTCCTGTCCGCGTTCCTAGTGGGCGTGGTGTACACCAACAAGATTGAAGCGGCGGATCCGAACGTGCTGTGGCGCAGCCTCTGGCAGCGTGCGCTCAAGGTCTACGGCTACCATGTGGCGCTGCTGGCGTTCGCGTTCGCGGTCATCGGGACGTTGGGCATGGCGACGCACCGTCCCGCCATCCACAACCTGCTGGGCTTCTTCCACGAGGACCCCGTCACCGCGCTGTGGAGCAGCTTGTTCCTGCTCTATTGTCCACCGCTGCTCGACATCCTCCCGCTCTACGTCGTGCTGCTGTTGCTGACCCCCTTCATCCTGCTGGGCGCGCGCAAGGCGGGGTGGACGCGCATCCTGTGTCTGAGCGGGTTGGTGTGGTTGTCGGCGCAGCTGGGCTTGAAGCGCGCGCTCTACGATTTGCTGGTGTTCATCCCGGTGCTGCCGTGGCCACCGCTGCGCATCGAGCTGTCGGGGGCCTTCGACTTATTCGCCTGGCAGTTCCTGTGGGTGCTGGGCGTGTGGCTGGGCGTGGGCCGTGCCACGGCGCCGGAGAAGCGCGAGGTCGTCTCGCCCGTGCTCCTCAGCGGGGCGCTGGTGGTGAGCGTGGCGTTGCTGCTGATGCGCTACCAGGTGGGCATCTTCAGCATCGACATGGACCTGTATGGCGCCCTCGTCGACAAGTGGACCCTGGCGCCCGTGCGGCTGGTGAACTTCCTGGCCGTGGCGCTGCTGGCGAGCTGGCTGAGCCCCAAGGTGTTCCGCTGGCTGCGCCCCCGCGTGCTGGAGGCGCTGGGTCGTGCGTCCCTGCCCGTGTTCTCCGTGCACCTGGTGCTGTGCCTGCTCAGCCTGGCGCTGCTCAATGAGAACGAGGACCCGCTGGCCGACTGGGAAGAGGTCGTCGTGCTGGTGGCCACGTTCACCGTGATGCTGCTGGTGGCGTGCAGACAGGCGGCCGCGCTGCGCAACAGTCACACCCCATAGGGCTTCTCTGAGAATTCTCTCAGGATGCCCTCAAACGGCATGCGCGCGCCCTCCTTAGGGTGCGCGGCATGTGGGTCCTTCTCGTCACACTCCTCGCCGCGGCCCCGGCGCGAGAGTCCCCTCCACTCACCTTCGCCGAGTCCCAGGCGCTGGCCGCGAAATCCGCGCTGCCCGCGAGCCTGGCGCGCGCCGTGGAAACGCGGCGTGTGTGGGACGCGCGGTTGCCGTGGCTCGCCGCCAACCCCACGCTCAGCGTGGTGCCGGGGCGGCGCGCCCAGCCCGAGGGCCCAGGCTTCGAGCTGACGGTGTCGGTGGAGCAACCGCTCTTCCTGTCGAACCTGGCGGGGGCCCAGCGCGACGCGGCGAGCGCGGAGACCCGGGCGCTGGAGCGGGAAGCCGTGGCCGCGCTGCTGAACCGCCGGCTGGAGGTGGCGCGGGCCTGGCTGACGCTCTGGTCGGCCCAGCAGGCCGCGGCGACGGCCAAGCAGGAAGCGACGTTGGCGGGTGCGCTGCGCACCTCTGTCGCGGATGCGCTGGCGCTGGGCGGCGCCACCCGGTTGGAGCTGGCCGAAGCGGAAGGGTTCGAGGCCGAGGCCCAGGTGGCGCTCCTGGCTCGCGAGGCGGAGGTGACCCACGCGCGGCTGTCGTTGGCGGTGCTGGTGAGCCGTCAGCCCGATGCGCACCTGGTGGTCGCGGAGGCGCTGCCGGAAGTGGCATTGCCGCCGTCTTCTGAAGAAGCGCGCTGGCTGGCGCGCGCCTCCGAGCTTCCAGAGGCGGAGGCCCGGCGCCTGCTGGGTGTGGCGGAGCGGGCCCGCGCGGCGGAGGTCCGGGCCGCGCGGGGCTGGCAGGTGACGGTGGGCGCGCAGGGCGTGCGTGAGTACTACGGCGGGCTCAGTGGCCTGCTGATGGTGGGTGTGACGCCGCCGATGTTCGACGCGGGTCAGCGCGAGCGTGGCGCGCTCCTCGCCGCCGCTGAACGTCTGGAGGGCGAAGCCCAGGAAGCCGCGCTGCGCGCCGCCGCGGAGCTGGCCCTGGCGTTCCGTGAGCGCGAGCACACCGCAGCGCAGCTCTCCGTCGTCGAGAAGTCCCTGGCGCCCAAGGCCGAAGAGGCCGCGCGACTGGCCGACGTGTTGCTGCGCGCGGGCCAGAGCACGCTGCCTGACGTCCTGCGCGCCCGCCGCGCCCGGGCCGCCGCCAACATCCGGCTCGCGCTCGCCCGTGGCGAAGCCTCGCTCGCCGCCGCGCGGCTCCACCTCCTGCTCTCCGCTCTGCCATGACGCCCTTCGTCCGTCGTTTCGTCGCTGTGCCGATGCTCGTCCTGTCCGGGGCGTGCACGTCCGGTTCCTCCACCGCGGAGGTTCCTCCCGCGCCGCCCCCCGCGCGCGCCTCCGCGGCTTCGGCGTGGGTGCCCGTGCGCGCGGCGTCTCGCGTGGCCCTGGCGGAGGCTCCCGCGCTGGTGCTGTCCAGCCCGGACGCCGTCGCCGCGCTCTCCGCGCCGTTCCGCGCCCGAGTGCAGCAGGTGCGCGCGCGGCCGGGTCAGCAGGTCAAGGCGGGAGACCCGCTGGTGGAGGTGCTGATGCCGGAGGTGGTGGAGGCGGCGGGGGCCGCCAGCGCCGCCTCGCTGCGGCTGGAGGCCTATTCGCGGCAGGTGGAACGCCTGGAGGCGCTTCATGCCCAGGGCCTGGCGAAGCTGCCCGACCTGGCCGACGCCCAGACGCAACAGGCCGAGGCCCGCGCCGCCCTGGTCGCGGCGCACGCGGTGCTGCGCGTGGCGGGCATTTCTCCCGGGGAGGCCCGGGGCGTGGCGGAGCGCGGCACCGTCTGGCTCAAGAGCCCCATCGGAGGAATCGTCACGGAGGTGCGCGCGGTGCTGGGGGAGATGCAGCCGGAGGCCAGTGCCGCCTTGGTGCGGGTGGCCGCCGACGGTCCCGCGCGCCTGGAGGCCCGGCTGTCCGTGCGTCCTCCCGTGGACGCCAGCTTCGCCTTCGTGTCATCCCAGGGCATCGCCGTTCCGGTGCGGTGGGTGGGGCAGTCCCCGGTCGTGGACGCCGCGGATGGAACGTGGCGTGCGTGGTTCGAGCCAGAGGACACCGCCGCCGTGCTGCGCGCTGGGCAAGGTGGCCGGTTGCGCATCCAGGCCGCCGCGGGCGAGGACACGGTGCTGGTACCCGCGCGCGCCCTGGCCTTCGACCGCGCGCGCACGGTCGTCTTCACGCGCGGCGGTGAGGGACAGGCCGTGCTCCAGGAGGTGGAGGTGCTGGCCACCTCCGGCGCGGAGGCCTTGGTGAAAGGGCCGCTGTCTGCCCGGGACGCGGTCGCCGCTGACGGCGCGGCGCTGCTGTTGGAGTCTCAGGCCGGTGACGGCGATGAGGTGACGCCGTGATTGAAGCCCTCGTGCGCTGGTCGGTGCGTCACCGGGTCTGGGTCCTGGCCCTCACGGGCGTGCTCGCGCTGGCGGGCGTCGCGGTGTCGCTCCGCCTGGAGCTGGACGCGATGCCGGATATCACCACGAACCAGGTGCTCGTTCTCACGCGTGCGCCCGGCCTGACGCCCGAGGAGGTGGAGCGGCTGGTGACGCGGCCGGTGGAGGTGGCCCTGGGCGGCATGCCAGGACTCGAGGAGCAGCGCAGCCTGTCCCGCTATGGCCTTTCCTCCGTCACCGCCGTGTTCGCGGACGGCGTGGACCCGTACCGGGCCCGGCAGCAGGTGCAGGAGCGCCTCAACGTGCTCGGCTCCACGCTGCCCCCGGGCGTGGACCCACCGGAGCTGGGGCCGCTCACCGGTGGGTTGGGCGAGGTCTTCCACTTCACGCTGTCCTCGCCGGAGCGCACGGGCGCGCAGTTGCTCGAGCTGACGCAGTTTCGCGTGGCGCCCCGCCTGCGTTCGGTGCCGGGCGTGGTGGAGGTCAACAGCTGGGGAGGCCACCAGCGCACGCTGGAGGTGCGCGCGGACGCGGTGCGTCTGGCCCAGCGGGGCGTGACGCTCGCGCAGTTGCGTGACGCGCTGGAGCGAGCCACCGGCAGCGCTCCGGGCGCGAGCCTTCCGGTGGGAGAGCGCCACGTCCTGATTCGCGCCGTGGCGCGGCCTCGGGCGCCGGCCGACCTGGCGGAGGCGTTGATTCCCCGGCCTGGGGCCATGGCCGTGCGCCTGGGCGACGTGGCCGAGGTCACCGAAGGCGCGCTGCCTCGCATTGGCAGCGCCACCTCCAATGGGCGCGGCGAGACGGTCTACGTCATGGTGCAGATGCTCCGGGATGCCAATGCGCTCGCCGTGACGAGCGCCATCTCCGACGCGCTACCCGATGTGCGAGCGCTGCTGCCCGAGGACGTGCGGTTGGACGTCGTCTACGACCGCGCCACGTTGGTGCGCGGCACGGTGCGCACCGTGGGCAAGAACCTGCTGGAAGGAGGGCTGCTCGTCGTGGGCGTCCTCTTCCTGTTGCTCGGCAGCGTGCGCGCGGGCCTGCTGGTCGCTTCGGCCATTCCGTTGTCCATGCTGGGCGCGACCACGGCCATGGTGGCGCTGGACATCCCCGGCAACCTGATGAGCCTGGGAGCCATCGACTTCGGCCTGCTGGTGGATGGCGCGGTGGTGATGGTGGAGGGCCTGTTCCACCGGCTGGCGCATCTGTCGCCGGAGGAGAAAAAGCGACCGCCCCGTGAGCACGTCGAGGAGACGGCCGTGTCCCTGGCCCGTCCCGTCTTCTTCTCCGTGCTCATCATCCTGCTCGTGTACCTGCCCATCCTGTCCCTGCGAGGGGTGGACGGGAAGATGTTCCGGCCCATGGCGATGACCGTCGTCTTCGCGCTGGCCACCGCGCTGCTGCTGTCGTTGACCTTCATCCCCGCCGCCGCGAGTTGGCTGATTCGCCCCGAGCACGTCCCCGCGCGCGAGCCACTGCTGGTCCGCTGGTTCGAGCGTCTCTACGCCCCGGTGTTGCGTCAGAGCGTGCGCCGGCGCGTGCCCGTGGCCGCCGTGGCCGTGTTCCTGTTGGCCGTGGGTGGGTGGATCTTCGCTCGCGCGGGTACGGAGTTCACGCCGCAGTTGGACGAAGGCGACATGGTGATTCAAACCACGCGTGTCCCCGATATCAGCCTGGACGCGGCGGTGAGCGAAGCGGGCCGGATGGAGCGAGTCCTGCTCGAAGCGATTCCGGAGGTCCGCCAGGTCGTCTCGCGCGTGGGCAGCCCCGCGGTGGCCACGGACATCATGGGCTTGGAGATGGCGGACGTCTTCGTGTCGTTGGCGCCGAGGGATGCGTGGCGGCCCGGGCTCACCCGTGAGTCGCTCATCGAGGAGATGGGGCAGGTGCTGGAAGCCCGTGTCCCAGGTGGAGACCCGTCCTTCACGCAGCCCATCCAGATGCGCTTCAACGAGCTGCTCGGGGGCGCGGTGACGGACGTGGCGCTCAGCATCTACGGCGAGGACCTGACCGAGCTCGGGCGCCTGGCTCGCCGGGCCGCGGCGCTGTTGAGCCAGGAACCGGGTGCCGTGGACGTGCGTGTACTCGCTCCGCCGGAGGTGCCGCTCTTCGAGGTGACGCCGCGCTCGCTGGATTCGGCCCGTGCGGGCCTGGGCGCGGTGGATGTGCTGGAGGCGGTGAGCGCGGTGCGCAGTGGCGTGGAGGTGGGCGCTACCTGGGATGGGGCGGTGCGCGTGCCCATCGTCCTGCGGTTGACGGGCGCGTCCGATGCCTTCTCCCTGTCCGAGTTGCCACTCCCCACGGAGACGGGGGGCCTGGTGCCGCTCTCCCGCGTGGCCGACGTGCGGTTGACGTCCTCGCCCGGGCTGGTGAGCCGGGAAGGGGGCCAGCGCCGGCTGGTGGTGGGCTTCAACGTGCGCGGCGCGGACCTGGGGACGGTGGTGGAGCGGGCACGGAGCCGCGTGGAGCAGGCGCTCGCTCCGCCTGATGGCTATCGGCTCGAGTGGGGCGGTCAGTACGAGACCTTGACGGAGGCACGGCAAAGGCTTTCGCTGGTGCTTCCCGCCGTGGCCCTCCTCATCTTCGCCGTGCTGCTGTTCGCCTTCCGCCGCATGCGTCCCGCTTTGGCCATCTTCGCCAACGTCCCCTTCGCGTGCGTGGGCGGGATGATGGCGCTGGCGGCCCGGGACCTGCCCGTGTCCATCTCCGCGGCGGTGGGCTTCATCGCGCTGTCCGGCATCGCGGTGCTCAACGGCGTCGTGCTGATGTCGCGCGAACAGCGGCTCGAAGCGGACGGCCATGCTCCCGGCGAGGCGGTGGTGATGGCGGCACGCGAGCGGGCCCGGCCCGTGTTGATGACGGCGCTGGTGGCGGCGCTGGGCTTCATCCCGATGATGCTCGCTCGCGGGGTAGGCGCCGAGGTGCAGCGGCCCCTGGCCACGGTGGTGGTGGGCGGGCTCGTCACCTCCACGCTGTTGACCCTGGTCATCCTCCCCACGCTCTACCCATGGTTCGCGGGTGGGACGCGCACGCAGACGCGTGCATGATGGGGCGAAGGAGGCCGGTGCCGTGAGGCTGCTGCTGGTGGAAGACGAGGAGCGGATGGCGAACCTGCTCCGGCGGGGGCTCGGGGAAGAGGGCCACCTCGTGGACACCTGCCGCACGGCGGAGGACGCGCTCGACCAGGCAGGCGAGGTGGCCTACGACGCCATCATCCTCGACTGGGCCCTGCCCGGCATGGACGGCGTGGCGCTGCTGCGGCGCTGGCGCGAACGCGGCTTGATGACGCCGGTGCTGATGCTCACCGCCCGCGGCACGGTGGGGGAGCGAGTGACGGGCCTGCGTGCTGGCGCGGATGACTACCTGGTGAAGCCCTTTGCCTTCGAGGAACTGCTCGCGCGCCTGGAGGCGCTGCACCGCCGCTCCGAGGGCCAGACGCAGTCCTGGGGCGGAGGGTCCATCCACATCGATGCCCGGCGGCGGATGTTGACGTGTGGCGACCGTGAGGTGGCCTTGACGGGCCGCGAGTTCGCCCTGCTGGGTGAGCTGGCTTCGCGCGCGGGCGAGGTCCACACCCGCTCCAGCCTGCTGGCGAAGGTGTGGGGCCCCAGCTTCGATGGGCCTCCCAACATCGTGGACGTCTACGTGGGCTACGTGCGCACGAAGCTGACCGAGGTGGGCGCGGAAGGGGTGACCATCCAGGCGGTGCGTGGGGTGGGCTTCCGGTTGGTGATTGAGGGCGCTCGGTGAGGTTGGTCCGGCGGATGTGGCTGTGGGGCGCGGTGGTTCCCGTGGTGGCGGTGGTCGCCGCGCTGGGCGTGGCCGTCCAGGTGTTCCGCGTGGTGCTCGAGCGGACCCTGGACGAAGCCTTGCTGTCGCAAGCCGCGGCGGAGAGCGTGAGCCTCTTCGACGCTCCGGATGGGCGCCCGCATCTGCACGTGGAGCCCTCCCCGTTGGCGGGAGAGGTGCGTGCCTTCGTCCCCGCGACCCGGCTCTACGGACCGGATGGGACGCTGCTTTCCGTCTTTCCGCCTGAGTCACCCACTGTCTACGAACGGGTGCTACCCGAGGACGGGCCCACGTCGCGGCTGGAGACGCAGCGTCTGGGCACGGGCCTGCGGCTTCGCGTGCTGACGGTGCAGGTGCGCTCGCCGAAGGGCGTGCCCCATGTCCTGCAGTTGGTGGCGTCCCTGGGGACGGTGGACCAGGCGGTGGGCACCTTCACCTCCGTCGCGACCGTGCTGGCGCTGCTCCTGGGCGGGGTGCTGATTGGCATCCAGGGCTGGCAGGCGAGGGGGCTCGCGCGACGGCTTCACGGCATCGCGGACCAGGTGGCTCGCTCGCGCGACGGAGGCATGGTGGCCCCCGTGCCCGTGGATGAGCCCCGGGACGAAATCATGGAGGTGCGCCTGGCGCTGACCGAGGCCGCGGTGCGCGTGCGCGCGGCGCGTGAAGCGCAGGAACGCCTCATCGCGCGCGCCGCGCACGAGCTGCGCACGCCGCTGGCCCTCATGCGCACAGGCTTGGACCTGGCGCTGCGACGCGAGCGGGGCGCGGAGGAGCTTCGCACCGTGCTGGAGGAGAACCGGCGCGAGGTGGACCGGCTGGCCAGCGTCGCCGGTGCGCTGTTGGAGCTGTCGGCGGCGGGCGGTGCCCTCGATTTGCAACAGGGGGATTTGCGCGGGCTGCTCGACGAAGCCGCCGCGGGGGCTTGGGCGGAGGCGGACCGTCGCGGTGTGTCGCTGCGCGTGGTGGGCCCCGACGAGGCCGACTGCCGGATGGATGCGATGGCCGTTCGTCGAGCGGTGGACAACCTGCTGGCCAACGCCCTCCGTTACGCGCCTCGTGGGTCCGAGGTGCGAGTGGAGCTGGTGCACCGGGACGCGCATTGGGAAGTCGCTGTCCAGGACGAGGGGCGCGGCATCCCGGAGGCGCACCGTGAGGACGTCTTCACGCCTTTCCACCGCCTGGAGCGGGACGCGGGGGGCGTGGGGCTGGGACTCAGTCTCGTGCGCGAGGTGGCGCGAGGCCATGGCGGCGACGCGCGCGTGGTGGAGAGCCCGGGCCCGGGCGCGCGGGTGCTGCTGACGCTGCCTGGCAGGTGAGCCCGGGAGCGTTCGTGGGGTCCTGGGCCATGGCCCGTGTTCCCGCGTGTCTCCCACATCCGCCTCGGGTACAACGACGCCGGAATCCATCCCTTCCGACAACTCAGCGTGGGGCGCATGGCCAGGGCTCGTCGTTCGAAGCAACACCCAGCTTCATCAGGTTCCGCCGAGCAGGGCTTCGTGGCGGTGCGCGGCGCCCGCCAGCACAACCTGAAGAACATCGACGTCCGAATTCCTCGTGACGCGTTCGTCGTGTTCACCGGTGTGTCGGGCTCGGGCAAGTCGTCGCTGGCGTTCGGCACGCTCTACGCGGAGGCGCAGCGGCGGTACTTCGAATCCGTGGCCCCCTATGCGCGCCGTCTCATCGACCAGGCCGGTGTGCCGGAGGTCGACGCCATCGACGGGCTGCCCCCGGCCGTGGCGCTCCAGCAGCACCGGGGCGCGCCCACCACGCGCTCGTCCGTGGGCAGCGTGACGACGCTGGCGAACTCGTTGCGGCTGCTGTACTCGCGCGCGGGCACGTATCCGCGGGGGCAGCCGCACCTGGATTCGGATGCCTTTTCCCCCAACACGCCCGCGGGCGCGTGCCCCAAGTGCCACGGGCTGGGCCGCATCTACGACGCCACCGAGAAGTCCATGGTGCCGGATGACTCGCTCACCATCCGGGAGCGGGCGATTGCCGCCTGGCCGCCCGCGTGGCACGGACAGAACCTGCGTGACATCCTGGTGACGCTGGGGCACGACGTCGACCGGCCGTGGCGGGAGCTGCCGAAGAAGGTCCGGGATTGGATTCTCTTCACGGACGAGCAGCCCACGGTGCCCGTCTACGCGGGCTTCACGCCGGCCGAGACGCAGCGGGCGCTCAAGCGCAAGGAGCCGCCCAGCTATATGGGGACCTTCACGGGTGCCCGGCGCTACGTGCTTCAGACCTTCGCCACCACGCAGAGCGCGCTGATGAAGAAGCGCGTCTCGCAATACATGGTGAGCGGCGACTGTCCCGAATGCCACGGCAAGCGGCTGCGCCGCGAGTCCCTGTCCGTCACCTTCGCGGGGCTCGACATCGGCGAGCTGTCGCGCCTGCCGCTCAGCGAGCTCACGGACCTGCTCGCGCCCGTGGCGGATGGAACGGCCAAGGACGTGGCCACGCTCGCCCGCGCGCATCCGGAGAAGGCGCTGGTGGCCCAGCGCATCGCCCATGATGTGTTGGAGCGCGTCAACGTCCTGACGGAGCTGGGCCTGGGCTATCTGTCGCTCGAGCGCGGCACGCCCACGCTGTCTCCTGGCGAGCTCCAGCGCCTGCGGCTGGCCACGCAGGTGCGCTCCAACCTGTTCGGCGTGGTGTACGTGCTCGATGAGCCGTCCGCCGGGCTGCACCCCGCGGACACCGCGGCGCTGCTGAAGGCGCTGGACCAGCTCAAGGGCCAAGGCAACTCCTTGTTCGTGGTGGAGCACGAGGTGGACGTCATCCGCCACGCGGACTGGATTGTCGACGTGGGGCCCGACGCGGGCGAGCAGGGCGGACAGATTCTCTACAGCGGCCCGCTCGAAGGCCTGAAGGCGGTGAAGGCGTCCCGGACGCGGCGCTATCTCTTCGGCGACGCGGAGAAGCACCGCGGCACGCGGCGTTCGCCCAAGGGTTGGCTGCGCCTGCAAGGCGTGTCGCGCAACAACCTGAAGGAACTGGACGTCGACTTCCCGCTGGGCGTCCTCACCACGGTGACGGGCGTCTCCGGCTCCGGGAAGTCGAGCCTCGTGAGCCAGGTCCTGGTGGAGCTGGTGGCCGGACACCTGGGCCACGCGGTGCCGGAGAACGAGGAGGAGGGAGAGTCGCTGGAGCGCACGGTCATCCACACCACCGGCGGCAGGATTGCCTCCGGCATGGAGGGCATCAAGCGACTGGTGCAGGTGGACCAGAAGCCCATTGGACGCACGCCGCGCTCCAACCTGGCGACGTACACGGGGCTGTTCGACAACGTCCGCAAGCTCTTCGCCGCGACGCCCGCCGCCCGCTCCCGGCGCTATGACGTGGGCCGCTTCTCCTTCAACGTGGCCAAGGGCCGCTGCGAGACGTGTGAGGGCGAGGGCTTCGTCAGCGTGGAGCTGCTCTTCCTGCCCAGCGTCTACGCGCCGTGCCCCACGTGTCAGGGGGCCCGCTACAACGCCAAGACGCTGGAGATTCAGTACCGGGGCAAGAACATCGCCGAGGTGCTGGGCATGACGGTGGACGCGGCCCACGACTTCTTCAGCGAAGAGCCCCTGGTGCAGCGCCCCCTCGCCGTCCTGCGGGAGGTGGGGTTGGGCTACCTACGGCTGGGGCAGCCCGCGACCGAGCTGTCCGGCGGCGAGGCCCAACGCATCAAGCTGGCCACGGAGCTTCAGCGGGCCCAGCGCGGCAGCACGCTGTACGTGCTGGACGAGCCCACCACGGGCCTGCACCCCTCCGACGTGGACAAGCTGATGACGCAGTTGGAGGGACTGGTGGCCTCCGGCAACACCGTCATCCTCGTCGAGCACGACATGCGCGTGGTGGCCGCCAGCGACTGGGTCATCGACATGGGGACGGGCGCTGGGGACAAGGGTGGGCGGGTGGTGGTGGCGGCGCCACCGGAGGAGGTGGTGGGCCTGCCCTTCAGCCAGACCGCGCCCTTCCTGGAGGAGGCGCTGGGCTGAGCTTCCAGCGCCCGCCGGAGCCTCCGAGCCTTGGCCTTGAGGGCCGCCGGGCTCGGAGGTGGAGGCCGCGGAATCAGCGCGCCTGCGCCTGCGTCGCGGGCACGGACAGGCCTTCCGCCTTGAGCGTCTGGCTGGCCATGCCGGACATGCTCTCCGCGAGCGACTGCACGGAGCGGGTGGCTTCCTGCGTCTCTTGCACCGTCTTCAGCGTGCGCTGCATCTGTCCGGACAGCTCCTGGATGGCCTGGGCCATCTGGTGGGTGCCCGCGTCCTGCGCGCTGACGGCGGCGGTGATCTGCCGCACGCTGGAGCTGGTGTCGCCGATGATGTCGGCCAGCTGCTGGAACTGCGCGCTGGAGGTCCGCACGGCGTCAAGGCTCAGCCGCACGCGCTCGTCGCCCTTCTCACTGGAGCGGGCCGCCTCACGCATGCTGTTGCTGACGCCGTCGAGCACCTCGCGGATGCGGTGCGTGGCCTGGATGGACTGGTCCGCCAGGCCGCGCATCTCCCGGGCCACCACGCCGAAGCCACGGCCGCTCTCACCACTGCGCGCTGCCTCGATGGCGGCGTTGATGGCCAGCATGTTGGACTGGTCCGCCAGGTCCTTCACGGAGTCCACGATGCCGGAGACCTCGCGGGTGCGCTCGTCGAGCGCGAAGATGCGCCGGGCCATGTCGGAGACCTCGGTGCGGATGGCCGCCAGGTCCGACAGCGTGCGCTCCAGGGCGGCCGTTCCCTCGCGGCCCACCTGTTCGGCGCTCTCCGCGGAAGCCGCGAGCGCGCTGGCCTTCTCCGCCGTCATCTGCGAGCTGCGGCGGATCTCCTTCACCGTCTGCTCCGCCTCCTGGAGCGCCACGGCCTGACGGCTGACGCCCTCGGTCTGCTCGTCGCTGGACGAGCGGAGCTGCTGCACCACCGTGGAGAGCTCGCCAGCGCCGTTGCCCATGCGCTCGGCCAGGTTGCGCACTTCCTGCGCGCGCGCCTCCAACTGGTGGGTGTGCGCTTCAAGCGTGCGCACCACCATGATGGAGCGGCGGGTGACGATGCCCAGCAGCGACAGCGTCAACGCGACGTAGCCCCAGTGCGTGACGTTGCCCAGCGACCAGCCCACCAGGCCGATGACGGGGAGGATGGTGAGGACGATGGAGAGGACGAGCCCCGCGAAGCCACCGACGAAGAGGCGCGCGTCCGGGTTGCCCAGCCACGCCTGGGTGAGGGCCACCGAGAGCACCACCAGCAGCACCACCATCGCCATGGGGAGGAAGGGAACGAGGATGCGCTGCCCGATGCCCAGGTCCAGGAGCGTCGCCAGGGCGCACACGCCCGCCACGGGCGAGAACACCATGGCCGCCTTCTGGAACCAGCCGCGCCGGTTGTCGAGCAGCGCGTCCGAGACGAACTCCATCAGACCGGCGACGAGCAGGAAGATGCCCATCGTGGTGCCCAGCGTCGCGGTGGCGGACGAGCCCCACAGCGCCGTGGGCATGCCGCTCAGGCCCAGGAGGATCAGGCCGCCGCTCGCCGCGGAGACCGCCAGACCCGCCAGCATCCGGCGCCGCCAGTGGAGCGCGAAGGCACCACCCGCGCCGAGCGCCACCGCCAGCAGCAGGCAGCAGATGACGAAGGGCGCCTGGCCCTGGCGCGTCACGTAGACCAGCAGGTCATACTTCGAGCCCACCTGCGCGGCCTGGGACACGCCGATGTTGGGATTGCTGGACTGGATGCGCAGCAGCACGCGCTTGCCCTGCGCGTCGCGCGGCAGGGGCACGATGTGCCAGGACAGGTTCTCACCAATCTCGTAGCTGTCCGGCCGGATCTTGCCACTCGTGTAGATGTGCTGGCCGTTGGCGTACACCTCGATCGCGTGGGTGATCTCGCCCAGGTACAGCGCGGGGTCCGTCCAGCCGCCGTCGGGGATGGGGATGCTGAGCCACATGAACTTGTGGTCGCCGCGTCCCTCCGGCGCCGCGAGCGCGGGGGTGGTCCGCCATTCCTTCGAGTCCCCCGTTTCCTTCGCCCACAGGGGCGTGCCCTCCGAGCCCACGGGGGAGTCACCCCACCGGAAGCGCCACCCGTCGAGCACGTTGACAGGAGGTCCCGCCTCGGCGGCATGGGCCGAGGACGTGAGGGCAAACATCAGCAAGAGGGCGGAACAGAAGCGGAAGCCAGCCATGGAGTGCGTATGGTCTTCCGCCCGGGCACCGAATGTAAATGGGTCTTCCCGACCTCTCCCGAGAATCGATTGCCGTTGCTTGGAATTGGCGTCCACAGAGAGCGTGTCAGGCAATGAATGCCGCGAATTTTATACTTCCGGTGAATTCCTCGTTCCAGCAGGTCATGGGGGAAGCGGCCCACTGGCAAGGTTGTTCCTGGAAAGCAGGGTGATCCTCCGCGTCTGGACCACGTTCCGATCGGGTTTGAACGGCGACCCGGTGCGTCATGTTGAGTCCGAGGCGGGCAGGGGCGTCAGCCGGGGGCCCGCCCTTCCCTTGGGGTGGGCCAAGCGGCGACACTGGGGCCATGGCGCATCTGGAGTTGATCCCCAAGCGGGACCTGTCGAGCTTTCGCAAGCTTGCGATTGGAAGTTGGAAGACGGCGTACGACCCCACCGTCTACGGAACGCTGACCGTCCGCATGGACAAGGCGATGGCCTACATCGAGGCCTTCCGTCAGCGCACGGGCGTGCGGCTCACGGTGACGCACCTGGTGGCCAAGGCCATGGGCGAGGCGCTGCGCCGCTGCCCGGACGCGAACGCCATCCTCCGCTTCAACCGCATCTACCTGCGCCAGCGCGTGACGCTGTCCACGCTCGTCGTCCAGACGGACGGCGGCAAGGTGGACCTCACGTCGGCCCGCATCGAGGACGCGGACAAGAAGAACCTGAAGGAGATTGCCAACGACCTGGAGGAGGCGGTGCGCCGCGTCCGCGAGCGTCGGGACGTGGCCCTGGAGAAGGGCAAGGGCACCATCCAGAAGATTCCCTACCTGTTCCTCAACACCTTCACCTGGCTGCTGTCCTTCTTCATGTACACGCTGAACCTGGACATGAGCCGGTTCGGCATGCCGAAGGACGCCTTCGGGTCCGCCATCATCACGAACGTGGGCTCGCTGGGGCTGGACACGGCCTACGTCCCGCTGGCGCCGTACACGCGCGTGCCCATCTTCGTCGCGCCCGGCGCGGTGAAGGAGGTGCCCGTGGTGGAGGACGGCAAGGTGGTGCCGGGCAAGGTGATGAACATCAACGCCACGTTCGACCACCGCTTCATCGACGGGTTCCACGCGGGCGTGCTCGCCAACACGCTCCGGGAGATGCTGGAGAACCCGTTCGAGAATTTCGACGCGCTTCCGGAGACCGCCGATGCGGCTCCGGTCGCCGCCGTGGGGTAGGGCGGCCCACTGGCCGGCTGAGTCACCTCCGCGAGGGAACCCGGACCAGGCGGAAGCCGATGTTGGGCGCCGCCCCGGTGTCGCTCGCGGAGCGGAAGCTGACCCGTAGGGCGTCCGCGCAGTCCGCCCATGAGCCGCCGCGCAGGACGTGGACGCGCTCGGGGATGCGCTCGCCCAGCACGCACAGGGGGGACGTCTTTGGCGAGCGCCGGTAGTAGTCGGCGTCGTAGTGGTCCTGGCACCACTGGCTCACGCCGCCCGCCATGCCGAAGAGGCCGTAGTCGTTGGGCGGGAAGGCGCGCATGGGGCGCAGAGAGAAGTCGTTGAAGCGGTCGAAGTCCGCGCGGCTCGCGTCCGGAGGTTCGTTCCCCCAAGGGTACGCCGCGCCTCGGAAGCAGCCCCGCGCCGCGCGCTCCCATTCGGCTTCGGTGGGCAGGCGATAGGTGACGGAAGGCGTGCTCAAGCGCCGCGCGAACCGTTCCGCGAGCGAAGGAGCGACCGCGACCATGGGCTTCTGGTCGTAGCGCAGCGGGCCCTCGCCCGCGCGCGCTGGCGTGCCGAACAACTCCTGTGAGGTCTTGATGACGCCGTCGCCCGTTTTCCACTGGGTGTGGATGGCGTGGGCGTGCCAGTCCCTAGCCTGCAGGGTGTCGTTCTCGCAGTACTGCAGACGAATCTTCGAGTCGTTGAAGTACGCGAAACTGTCGGCGAATCCGCCGAGCTGTTCGTCCGTGGGGAACTCGGGCGGTTCAGGCCAATCCAGGAGGCGAACGAAGGCGCTCCAGGACAGCGGCGTGTCGCTCATCCAGAAAGCGGACAACGTCACCGCGTGGGCGGGGCGCTCGTCGGGCTCGCCGTCGTCGCTGCCCATGATGAACGTGCCCCCAGGGACATAGCGGAACACGAAGCCGTTCTCGATGACGGTGAGCTGTTCCAACACGTCCTGGAGCAGCGGTAGAGCGTCCTCGCGCGCTTGCCAGGCCACCGCGTCCAGCGTCGCGGCGGCGCCTTCCAGGTCTCCACTGGCACGCTGAGCCCGGGCTTTTCCCAGCGCGGCTTGAATCACCGACATGCGCCCCCCTGTCCCCGCGCTACGCCGAGCACGGGCAGTGGATGTGACGCCTGGCCAGGTCCCTGGGCCTGGGCCTGCCAGGGATCCTCCGCGAACGCGGAGCCATTGTAGAACTGCGCACGCGCGCGGCAGCCCCCGGTGAAGCGGTCTCCCACCTGCTTCGCTCGGAGGCGCTGGAAGGCCTGGCCGTCTCGCCAGATGTCCTCGAACGGCCGCGTCCGGATGTTGCCAGACTCGAAGGCCCGGCCCAGGAAGCTGCACGGATTCACGTTGCCCTGGACGGAGATGGAGGCAACCGTGTTCGCCGCGCCGCAGCCCGGGCCCTCCGTCACCACGCCGCGCAGCTCCTCCCGCGCAGAAGGACTGAAGGGGTCGAGCGCGAAGAGGTCCGAGTCGGCTTCGACGCGCTCCAGCCGCGCGAGTGCGTCCACGTAGCCGTCGAACGTGGGCATCAGCTCCGGGTGCCGGGTGGCGGTGCCGACGGGATACAGCGGGCGGAAGACGGCGGTATGCGCGCCCACCCGCCGGGCCAGCGCCACGCAGGCCTCGACTTCCTCCACGTTGTCGCGCGTCAGCGTGAAGGCGAGGGTGAAGCGCGCATGTTGGCCGAGCAGTGCGAGCTTCTCCATCACCCGGTCGAAGACGCCAGCGCCTCGCACGGCATCGTTCGTCCCCGCCTGGGCGCCTTCCAGCGACACGTTCAGCCACACCAGCTCGCGCTTGCCGAGCTCACGCGCCCACCGTTCGTCGATGAGCAGCGCGTTCGTGGTGATGCAGGGGTGGAGCCCGTGGCCCGTCGCCGCGTCGAGGATGTCCAGCAGGTCCTTGCGCATCAGCGGCTCGCCGCCGGTGAGCCCCAGCCGGAAGCTGCCCAATCCGGCGAGCTGCGCGAAGAGCGCGTCCATCTCCTTCACGGAGAGCGGGGACTGGTTGCGCGGCAGCTCGCCCGCGAAGCAGTGCGTGCACGTGAGGTTGCACGCGCCAATGACCTCCAGGTGGACGGCGAGCGGGCCCAGCAGGTGGTCGGATGGGGGGGCCCGGTCGATGCGGGCCGCCGCCAGCCGGCCATCCATCCGGAGGTAGCCCTTCGTGGACAGGTGCTGGACGAACCCGATGATGGCCTCCCGGTCGTCATCCTCCGCATCGCCGATGACGTCGTCCGCGGTGTGCTCGGTGAGCCGGGTGAGGACGGCCGCTGTGGGGGCGTCGAACGGCATGTAGCGAGAGGAGCGCCGGTCGAAGAGGAGGGCGCCGAAGTGCTGCGGAATGAGCACCAGGGAGGGGCGGCTCATTTGAAGCCCTCGTTGTCTACGTGGAATGTCCACCGCACCCAGGCCTTCGTGGCGCTCGAGGCCAGGCCCAGGCCCGTGACGTCGTCGGTGAGCATCTGCCACCGCCAGCGCTCGTTCGTCTTCGGTTCGGGAACGGGCCGTTGCACCAACGGCGCGAAGCCCGCGTCGGCGAAGTCCGATAGGCGCCAGCCTTCGGGAGGTGGCCGCGTCGTGGCCTTCCATCGGCCATCCGGAGCGGATGCCAGTTCCGGGTGGAGCGCGCTGGCGATCTCCGGATTCAGCCGGGCCTGCATCAGGACGAAGCCCTTGTCACCGGGATGGTTCACTTCGAAAGACAGGACGTGCGCACCCGGGGTGACGTTCACCCGTTGTTCCATGAGGGGATTCCCATCGAGGAACAGGCCATCTGGGACGCCTTTCAAGTAGGAGGACAGCGACAGGCCGATGGACGCACCGGGTCTTCGCCAGCGAAGCACCACACCGCCACAGCCCGCGGGCACCTCGCAGTGGCTGTGGACCTCCAGCGCGAGCTGGCTCGACGTTTTGCGGTAGCGCGCCAACGCATTGAGACGGAAGTCGTCCGAGTCCGACATGCCGGCGTTCTACCGCGCGCCGCGCACCTCCGCGAACCGCGCTCGAGCCGAGCATTCACGGCATTCCTGGAAGGTGTCGGGTCAAATGTCGGACATCGGCGGAAAATTGCGCCATGCGCACGCCCAAGCTCTCCGCCCCCAGCGCGCCGGTGAAGGACTTCTTCGACGACGCCCGTCAGACGCGCAACTCGGAAGCCCAGCGGCACAATGCCGGCCAGCGGCACGCTGAATAACTTGGGACCCTATAGCGTGCTCACTCTCTCCTAGGACAAGTGATGAAGCTCGAAGGCTCCTGCCACTGTCGCGGCGTGCGGTTCAGCGTGGAGACGCATCACCCGTCTCCCTTCATGCGGTGCTACTGCTCCGTGTGCCGCAAGACGCAAGGGGGCGGAGGCTTCGCCATCAACCTGTCGGGGGACGCGCGCTCGCTCAAGGTGCGCGGCCGGCAGCACCTCAAGGTGTACCGGGCGCGCATCCAGAATCCGGAGGACGCGAAGGCGTACAAGAGCAAGGGGCAGCGCCACTTCTGTGGCCGCTGCGGCTCCGCGCTGTGGCTGTATGACCCGACGTGGCCGGAGCTCATCCATCCGTTCGCGTCGGCCATCGACACGCCGCTTCCCGAGGCGCCCGAGCTGGTCCACATCATGCTGGAGTTCAAGCCGGACTGGGTGCCCGTCCATGCGGGCAAGAAGGACAAGAAGTTCCAGCGCTACCCAAAGGAGTCCATCGCGGAGTGGCATCAGCGCCACGACGCGGAAGTGGACTGAGTCGGCTCGGGAGGCCGCCTGCTGTCCGGACGGGCGGCGCGACGTTGCGCGGAGCGTGGGTTGTGGCGGGTGCCTCCGGGGCCCAGCGTGTCTCTCACACGCGGAGGCAATCGATGGCACAGGGCAGCTCGCGGCGAATCCGGTATGCGGTGGTGGGGGCGGGGAATATCGCGCAGGTGGCTGTACTTCCGGCCTTCCAGCACGCCCGTGAGAACTCGGAGTTGGTGGCGCTCTTTTCCTCCGACGCGGAGAAGCGCGACGTGCTGGGGAAGAAGTACGGCGTGCGCCACACCGCGAGCTACGACGACCTTGAACAGGTGCTGCGCGACGCGGACGTGGACGCGGTGTACATCGCGCTGCCCAACACCCAGCATCGCGCCTTCACCGAGCGGGCCGCTCGCGCGGGTGTGCACGTCCTCTGCGAGAAGCCCATGGCGACCTCGGTGGAAGACTGTGAGGCGATGATTCGCGTCACGGACGAGAATCACGTCAAGCTGATGATCGCCTACCGGCTCCACTTCGAGGAGGCGAACCTGCGGGCCATCGACCTGCTGCGTTCGGGGCGCCTGGGTGCGCCGCTGATGATGTCGGCGCTGCTGACGCAGCAGGTGCGGACCGGGGACATCCGGACGCGCGTGGACGTGGGCGGAGGCGCGCTGCTCGACGAAGGGCCGTACCCCATCAACGCCGCGCGCTACCTCTTCCGTGACGAGCCCACCGAGGTGTTCTGCTACACCAACGGGGAGCAGGACCCTCGCTTCAAGGGCGTGGATGCCACGGCCTTCGCGTTGATGCGCTTCTCGAATGGGCGCATCGCGCAGTTCGGCATCAGCCACGCCGCGTCGGCGGTCTCCAGCTACCGTGTTGTGGGGGAGAAGGGCGATCTGCTCGTCGAGTCCGCGTTCGGCTACGAGAAGGAGCGCAAACATGTCCTCACGCTAGAGGGCAAGACGGAGGAGCGCGTCTTCGCGACGCACGACCAGTTCGCGCCGGAGCTGATCTACTTCTCGAAGTGCGTGCTGGAGGACCAGGAGCCCGGGCCCTCCGGCCGGGAAGGGCTCGCGGACGTGCGCGTCATCACCGCGATGCAGGAGTCCGCGAGGACGGGGCGCCCGGTGAAGCTGGATGCATTCCCGATGAAGCGGCGGCCGTCCTTGGACCAGCTCATCGTCCGCCCCGCGGCCAGGCCGCCAGAGCCGGTGAACGCGCCCGCGCCAGCGCAAGGATGAACTCGCGTCCACTGGAAATATTTCCCGCGAGCGAGCTTTTTCGCGCGCTGAATGTGCGGCGACATCCGCCTCCGCAAGTCGTGTCAGACCCCTGATGCATTCATTGCCGCGAACCGGGAAACCAGGGGTCGGCAATGACAACGCACGCATCTCATCAGGGCACTTACGCGGTCGAGCACGTTCTCCAGCGGATTCGCCGTTGTGCCGCGGACGTCACGCGGTACCCCATGGACATCCTGACGGCGGACGCGCAGCTCGAGGACGAACTCGGCATTGATTCCGTCAAGCTGGCGGAGATCGCGGCCGTGGTCGGGCGCGAGTTCAACACTCCGCCCGAGCGGCTGCCACGAGGCGCTCAGGCGCGTACATTGGGCGCGATGGCGGAGGTGGTGGCGCGGCTGCTCGCGGACGCGCAGCCTGCCGCCGTCGCTACGCCTCCGCCAGCGCCTGTCGCGGCTCCCGTGTCCCCGGTGGCATCAGCGGGCCCTCCGGTGGAGAACCTGGAGGCGCGGGTCCGTGCCGTCTTCGCTCGGGTGACGCGCTATCCGGAAGAGCTCTTGACGCCGGAGGCGGACCTGGAGGACGAGCTGGGTATCGACTCGGTCAAGCAGGCCGAGGTGATGGCCGTGCTCATCAAGGAACTGGGCCTGACCGATGCTCCGCAGCCTTCGCAGCGGCTGCGGACGATTTCCTCTATCTGTGAGATGGCGCGCGCTCGGCTGGCGGTCGCGGCGCCCGTGCGCGAGGACCGAGCGCCGCGTCAGTCGCCGCCGTCAGCCGTGCTGCCCTTCGCGGGGAAGGTCGCGTTCGTCACGGGCTCTGGGAAGGGGATTGGCAAGGTCATCGCGGCTCGCCTGGCCAGCTCGGGGGCGACGGTGGTGGTGAACTCGTTCCACTCCCGTGACGAAGGAGAGCGGACGGTTCAGGAGATTGTTGACGCGGGGGGGAAGGCGTTCCACGCCTGGGGCTCGGTCGCGCAGGAAGAGCACCTGGACCGGATGTTCGCCAGCATCGAGGCGCAGTTCGGTGGTTTGGACTTCCTGGTGTGCAACGCGTCCAACGGCCTCATCGGACCGTTCGACCGGATTACTCCGCGCGACTGGGACAAGGCGTTCCGCACCTGCATCACGGGGACCTATGAGTGCGCCATGCGCGCGCGGCCCCTGATGGCCCGGCGTGGCGGCGGCAGCATCGTGACGATGTCCACCTCCATGTCCCAGCGGTACATGCACGACCTGGGCTGTCAGGGCGTGGTGAAGGCCGGGGTGGAGTCATTGACACGCTACCTGGCCGCTGAGCTGGCACCGGATGGCATCCGGACCAACTGCGTGTCCGCGGGACCGGTGCATGGCGAGCTGCTGCGCATGTTCCCCGACGCCGCGAGCCGGGTCGCGCGCTGGGAGTCGGCAACGCCGGGCGGGGAGATCTGCACCGCCGAGGATGTCGCCGACGTCACCGAGCTCCTCCTGGGGCCCAAGACGCGCCGGGTGAACGGCGCCATCTGGGTGGTGGATGCGGGACTCTCCGGCACGGTGGACGGGTTGCTGCCGGGCGCGCCGGAGGCACGGCGTCCCGAGGGGCAGCGCTGGTCTCACAGCAGTGAGCACGACGTGCGAGCGCTCCTCGCGCTCGATTCCTGAACCTCGTACCGGAGCCAATTGCCATGGGCTACTTCGCGGTCCCGTACGACATTCATTTCGATGACACGATGGCCTACGGGAGCCATCACTTCCTCACGAACTTCAAGTTTCAGTGTGCTGGGCGGGAGCACTTGCTCTTCAGTCCGGACGTGTTCGACGTGCCAGAGTTCCGGCGCGACTTCGACCAGGTGCTGCTGCTCACCTACGAGGGCTACTCGCGCAACCTGGCACCGGCCAACCTGGGAGACCGGTTGGTGGTGCTGACGACATTGGAGGAGCGGGGAGAGGTCTCCATCCGCTTCTGCTTCCGGACCCTCAAGAGCGATGGGACGCCGGTGGCGTGTGGCTTCCAGACGGTTCTCTGCGCGGACCGGACGTCGGGCGCCCTGTGTTCGTTTCCCAAGTCTTTCCTTCGGTGCTTCGACTCACTGTCGGGCATCTTCGAGCGCGCCGGGGCACGGAGCTTCCGGGACTGTGTCCAGAAGGGAGGCTCCGCACTCAAGGACGTGTTTCCGGAGTCCATCCGGGCGCTGGCGAAGTCGCTGCTCGCGGACCCGGCGTCACTGGGGGCGTCCCGCGTCGTTTCGTTGGAGGGGGCGCCCGCGGCGCGGACTGCCGAGAGTCCCGACGCGCTGGTGCTGCCGCAGGGGGCGACGGCATTTCTGTTCGCCGGGCAGGGTTCGTTTGAGCCAGGGCTCTATCTCCAATTGAAGGCGCTCGACCCTGACCTCGGAGACGAGCTTCAGGGTGTCGCCGCCGCATGTCGTGCGGTCGGAGTGGAGGCGGAGCCGTTGCTCGCCGCGCGTGACGTCTCGGACGTCCGGCGTGCGCTGGAACAGCTGCCTCAGCTCGACCAGTTGGGCATCTACCTGTCCGGAGTCCTGGGCGCCCGGTGGATGCAGCGCCAGGGGGCGAGCCCGGACGTGTTCGTGGGGCACAGCTTCGGGGAGATTGCCGCGATGGCGGCGGCGGGTGCGCTCGACTTGCGCGCTGGCGCGCAGGTCGTCTGCCAGCGCATCCGAGCGCTTCAGGTTCTTCCCGACGACTTCGGAACGCTGGCGGCGGTGGCGCTCGGGGAGTCCGAGGCCGTTCGCGCCATCGCGGAGTGCGGCGCTTCGGGATTGCACATCGCGGGCCGCAACCACGCTCGGCAGACGGTGGTCGCGGGAGCGCGCGGTCAGCTCGCGCGACTCCGCGCGCTGCTGGAAGGCCGGGGGCAGGGATTCACCTTCGTTTCAAGCCGGTACCCCTTCCATCATCCGGACATGGCCCCGGCCGCGAAGTCCTTCCGCGAGATGCTGGGCCGTGTGCCCATGCAGGCGCCGCGGGGCCGTGTCTATTCGCCCATTGAGCGGCGCGCCTATGTGGGCGGGCAGCCAGAACTGGCGGATGCGCTCGCATCGCACCTGGTGCGCTCGTTCGACTTCCTGGGGACGGTGGAGACGCTCTCCCGCGCGGGATGCACGCGCTTCGTCGACTGCGGAACCACGGGCGTCCTGGCGCGCATCGTCCAGAAAATCATCCCGGCGGAGACGGCCGCGGAGGTGAGCGTCATCAGCAACCTGCTTCCGGCGGAGCGGTCAGCCCCGTCGGCTGGCATTGAGCCGAAGTCCGTGGAGGCCGCCGCGGTCGACGACAGCGGCATTGCCGTGGTGTCGCTGGGCTGCATCCTTCCGGGGGGAGCGAAGGACCCGGAAACGTACTGGCAGAACATCCGGAAGGGCATCAGCGGCATCGTCGACCAGGGCCTGTTGCAGCCCGAGTTGGTGACGGACTTCGCGGGTCCCGCGGGAACTCCAGACCGGACGTACACCCTGCTCACGGGGCATGTACGGGATGAGGACCTGGTTGCGCCGCCGGGCTTCGACCCGACGCGTTTCCAGCAGTACGTCCGCGAGCAGAAGCTGCTGGCCATCGCCCTCTCGCAGGCCATGCAGGGACTGAAGCCGGTGGCATCGAAGTCGCCGGGGCGCATCCAGTGCCTGCTCGGTTCGACGGCGGAAGGGTCGGCCGAGTACGACGCCGCGCTGAGCGTGGAGGCTGGAGAGGCGCTGCTGAGTGCCCGGGGTGAGCGGGGTCATGACGTCGCGGCGCTTGCGAGCGCGGCGCGTGAGGCACTTGGGGTGGAGGCCATCTCCCGTGACCTGGCGCCGCATCCCACCCTGCAGGCCGTGGTGACGGACGTGGTGGGGCAGGGTGTCGCCACCACGCTGCTCGACGCTGCTTGTGCATCGTCGCTCTATGCCATGGCGCTGGGCATGAAGGCGCTGGAGCGAGGGGACTCGGACCTGATTCTTGCTGGCGGCGTGTTCTCGCCGGGGCCTGGCAACAGCTGTCTGTTCTCACAGTTCAACGGACTGTCTGCCACGGGGAGCCGGCCCTTTGACGCGCGCGCGGACGGCGTCATCTTCGGTGAAGGCGCGGGCGTCGTTGGGCTGATGCGCCTGAAGGACGCAGTCGCGGCGGGGCACCGGGTCCATGCCGTCATTCGAGGCGCGGGGCTCTCCAGTGATGGACGGAGCAGCTCGGCGAACGTGCCCCGGTCGGAGGGGCAGGTGGCGGCGATGGAGGCGTGCTACTCGGGAGCCCAGGTTGACCCGGCGAGCGTGCAGTACATCGAGGCGCACGGAACGGCGACTCCCGCGGGGGACGCCACCGAGCTCAGGTCGATTGCCCGCGTCTTTGGTGGCAAGCGCAGCGGCGTTCAGCTCGCCAGCGTCAAGGCACTGATTGGCCACGTTGGTTGGGCCGCGGGTGCTGCTTCGGTCATCAAGCTGTGCAAGGCGATGGAGCACCGGCTCTTCCCGGTGCAGTCCAACTTCGATGCGCCCGGTGCCGCGCTGCGCGCCATGGGGCCCGGCTTCGAGGTGAACACGCGCGAGCAGCCTTGGCCGGAGAATGGCGAACTGCCTCGTCGTGCCGCCACCAATGGCTTTGGCTTTGGCGGAACCAATGCGCACCTGGTGCTGGAGGAGTACCGGGGGCCTTCGTCGGCGCCGAGGTCCCGCGAGGGCACTTCATCGGAGGCGGAACTCGTGGTCGTGGCCACGGAGGGCTTGTTCCCGGATGGGCGCGGGCGGCCCGAAGCGGGTGTTCCTGTCGAAGTGGGCACGCGCTTCGACCTGAAGGCAATGCGCCTGCCGCCCACGGTGCGCCTGCTGCCCGACATCTCCGAGGACATGGATGCGACGCAGCACCTCGGGCTCGTGGTCGCGAGTGCGCTCGCCCAGAAGCTGGGGACGTTCGACGCGCTTCGCTCGGGGACGGCCATCGTGCTGGGGCTCGAGGGCAAGACGCGCCGTGGTGTCGAGGCGGTCCAGCGCGTCCTGGCTTTCACGCTGCAACGGCGCTTGAAAGAGAAGGCTCGTCGCGAGCCAGCATCCGCCGCGGTGCTGCCCCTGGCGGAGCGTCTTCACTCGGCGGTGATGGGGAGCCTCCGTCCCTCGGGGCCGTACACGCTCCAGGGGATGATGCCGAACGTCACGCCCGGCCGTGTCGCGGGGGCGCTCGACGTCAAGGGGCCCAATTTCGTGGTGGATGCGGGGGCGGCGTCGTCTTCAGCGGCGCTCCAGGCCGCGCGGGGGCTGCTGGAGAGCGGCTTCGAGCTGGTCCTCGTGGGCAGTACGCACATTGGCAGACCGGGTGAAGTCGGAGGGGCGCAGCAGCCCGAGGAAGGCGCAGCGCTCTTCGCGGTGACGACGGCGGAGAAGGCCCGAAGGCTCGGCTTGAAGCCCATGTGCCACCTTCAGCTTTCCACCCGTGGCACGAAAGGAACAGGTGCGGGTGTCGACCTGCCACCGCACTCGGCGGCGGAGAGCCTGGCGTTGCTGCGCGCCGTACAAGCGGCGGCGGATGGTCGTGCTGGCACGCTGCGGTTCCACCCCGATGCCGCGACAGGTGTCCGGCTCGAAGTGCGGCTCCATCCGATGGCGGATGTGCAGGATGTCGAAGGCTCGCTGCCTTCGCTGCGAGCACGCTCCGAGGCTGCGACGGGGGGCTCGTTCGAAGCTCAACCTCGGCCGATGTCGGACGGGCAGCCCGTGGAATCAATGCAGTCGTCATCGCGAGCCCACGCCAATGCCGCAACGGAGGGCCGGCTCGGCGTGTCATCTCGGGCAGCGGAGCAGGGAGGGCGGATTGACGCCTCCACGTCACCTCTTCGGACTCATCCTGATGCCGTGACGGACGGTCGAAGCGAACTGCCGTCCCGACCGTCAGAGGGGATGCGGCTTGCTCCTTCCCGTCCTGTTGAATCCGCGTCGTCACCAGTCGACGGCGCATCGGGAGCCGAGTCGCAAGCCGCATCGGGAGGCTTCGACCACGCCGCGCCCATTCAGTATCTGTCGCCTGTGCTGGTGGAGCGGCCAGCTCGGAAGACGCAGCCGTCGTATCTCAGAGGCCGTCGGGTGCTGTTCATCGCGGAGGACGTGGCGCTCGCGCGCGAGCTTGCAGCTCGGGCGGAGGCCCTGTGCGGAACGGAGCACGTGATTCTCTGTCCGGGAACAGGTTCGGATTCGGGACGCCTCCGGTACGTCGACCTCACGACCGAAACCTCCGCGGAGGCCGGGCTGGCCGCCCTTGGCTTCGAGCCCGAGGTCATCCTCGCGGTCAGCCGCATCGAGGCAGGGGCGCTCGAGGCCGCGGTGGTCGCGGACACGGCCATGAAGCACGGGGCCCTGGAGTTGCTCTTCCTGGCGGCCCGTCGCGCCTATGAGCGCCTGTCTCGTGGCGAGGTGGCGCTGGTGAGTCTGTGCATTGGCGCTGTGGGCCCACGGCGGTGCCTGCATCCAATGTCGGGACTGTTCGCAGGGATGCTCAAGTCCATCGGGCGGGAAGTGCCTGCCCGGAACGTTCGTGCCGTCTCCACCACGGCCATGCCGATCCAGAAGGCGCTCGAGCTGGCCGAGGCTGAGCTGGGCTCGGATGTGGACGGGAATCACTCCATCGAGGTTTGCTTCGAAGGTCCGGTGCGCTGTGTCCGCGTGTTGCGGGTGACGGACGTCACCGCGGACCAGGCGGCGACGCTCGATTCGCGCTCGGTGGTCCTGCTCACGGGCGGGGGACGGGGCGTCACGGCAGTCCTCGCGGGAGCCCTGCTCAAGCGGTTTGGATGCAAGGTGGTCCTCGTAGGGCGGAGCGATCCGGATGAGGCACCCCTGCGCGTGCTCCAGGCCCGTGAGGAAGACCTGCCGGCGATGGAGCGGGAGTTCTACGCCTCGGAGTTGGCCAGCAATCGGGGCGTGCGCATGCCAGAGCTGCGCAAGCGCTTCGAGCGCTTCCTGGCCGCTCGCGAGCTGAAGGCCACGCTCGAGGGCCTGGGCCGGCTCCCGGGCGAGGTGCTCTACCGGGCCGTGGACGTCACGCGAGCGGCGGACGTGGACCGCGTGGTCCAGGAAATCGTCGATACGCATGGGCGGCTGGACCTGGTGGTGCATGGGGCGGGCACGCAGACGTCCAAGAAGCTGAATCGCAGGCAGCTCGGAGAGTTGCGCACGAACCTGGGCACCAAGCTGCTGGGGCTCCGGAACCTGCGGGAAGCCTGCGTGAGTCGGCTCGCGCGGCCGGTGCCGTTCCACGTCCTCACCTCCGCGTTCAGCTACATCGGGAATGACGGGCAGGCGGACTACGGCTCGGCGAACGAGGCGCTGGACCGGCTCTGCGCCTGGGTCAGCGACGCGAGCCAGGAGGTCCGCTGGTGCAGCGTGGGCTGGCTGGCCTGGGACGGAATCGGCATGACGCGGGGCTCGGAGTACCGCGTGCTCGGTGCCAGCCGGCATCTGCGTGGCATCCGCGCGGAGGAGGGCGAAGCGCTCTTCCTCCAACTCGTGGATGGGCGGCCTCGACAGGCCATCAACGTCCAGCTCACGGAGAGCGAGCGTTCCTACTACGCACTGGAGGTCTTGCCCGCGGAGGAGGCGCGTTCTCTGTCGGCCGGGCCCGTGCAGCGCGAGTTGGTCGTGGATGCGGCGAGTGTGCCGTGCCTGGAGGACCACCTCGTGCGTGGCACGCCCACGTTGCCTGGGGCCTGGGCGTTGGACCTGATGCTGCAAGCCGCGGTGGGCAACGGGCGGCCAGAGCTGCGCACCGTCACCATCGAGGACGTCCGGTTCTCACGCTTCATCCGCGTCAAGCCGGGGAGCCGCCAGCATCTGCGCGCCGAATGCACGCCCCTCATCGATGAGCCCGGACGGCATGGCGTGCGGGTCCGGCTGATGGGGGACATCGTCCATGCGTCGGGTGTCGTGCTGGAGAAGGACCTCGTCTATGCGGAGGCGCGGTTCACGCTGACGGCGGAGCCGCCTCGGGGCACGCCGGAGCTGGATGCGGCGGCGCCGTCGGGACAGGCACTGCGGGTCCACGACCCACACTGCGCCGCTGGTGCGCCCATCGAACTGCGGAAGATGTTCGACTGCCTGGAGGAGATTCACATCGAGCCGTCGGCCCGGTTTGCGCGGTTGGGCCTGCCGACCGAGCCTCGTCAGGCGGGAAGCACCGTGCCCGCGCTCGTCCTGGATGCCGCCTTGCGGCTGAGCGCGATGCATGTGGATGGGGAGTCGAGCGCGGTGTTCGCGCCCATCCAGTTCCAGCGGGCCACGTTCGACCGGGGCCTGGTGGACGTCCGGGGGGGAGCGCCGCTTCACCTCTCGTTGAAGGCACTTCCTCCGCGAGTGGATGGCGACCTGCTGGAGTGCGGCACCGTCGCTGCGCTCGACGAGGCGGGACGGCTTCGGATGTTGCTCGAGGGCGGCCTTGCGCGGCCCATGGCTTGAGACCTCCTTCCTTCGGATGAACGCATGAATTCTTCCAATCCCCAGGCGGGTCCCATTCCCGCCGATGACCCCCGGCGGCTGCGGTCGGAGCTGCGCCGGGTGATGCCGCCGGAGTCCTTCCAGCCGCAGCCCCTGCGAGGCATCGTCGCGTTCGGGCTGGTTCCGGTGATGGTGGTCTTGATGTGGGCCGCGGGAAGCGGGCGGCTGCCATGGTGGGCGTGCCTGCTCAGCTCGTTCGCGCTCGGGCAGATGGTGACGGCCGTGGGGCTGGCGGCGCATGAGGCGCTGCACCACGCGGTGTTCCGCAGCAGGGCGCTCGAGAGTCTCCTGGGCTGGGTGGGCTTCAGCCCGTTCCTGGTGACACCCGGGAACTGGCGGGCGTGGCACGTCCAGGCACACCACAGCGCGGCGAACGTCCTGGTTCGGGACCCGGACATCCTGCCGCGTCAGAGCGAGTGGCGGACCCAGTGGTTCGCGAAGGTGTTCCACGCGATGTCCCCGGGATCGGGCTCGTTGCTGAGCTTCGTCAGCTTCAGCTTCTTCTTCACCGCCCAGGGACAGGCCTTCCTCTGGCACCACAGCCGGCTGCCGCAGTTCAAGCATGTGCACATGCATCGAACGCGGGAGCGCATCCTCACGGTGCTCGTGACGCTGGGGTGGGTCGCGGTGGGCTGGTGGATGGGGCCAATGGGGGCGCTCTATGCGCTCATCCTCCCGCTCCTCATCGGCAACATCACCTTGATGATCTACATCGCCACCAACCATTGGCTGCTGGCCGCGCACGAGGAGTCGGACAACCCCTTCGTGAACACGGCCAGCGTGGCGACGCATCCGGTGATGGACTGGCTGCACTACAACTTCAGCCACCACCAGGAGCACCACATCTTCCCGGCCATGAGCCCGAAGTTCGCGCCGCTGCTTCGCAAGCACCTGCGCGAACTCAACCCCGAAGCGTCACAGGTGTACCCGCACCTGCACGCGCTCCGGATGCTGTACCGGCGCCCGGCGCTCTATGCCGAGGACGGACAGACGCTCATGGCACCGGAGGGGACGCCTTCGATTTCGACGGAAGCGCTGCGCAGCCAGCTCAAGGGAGGTGATTCAAGTCTTGAACACGGCCTGCCCCGGTGAACGGCTACGCCTATGTTATGGGGCACCATGCCTCCGTCCGACACCGAGTCCTACCTCCTCGATTACCACCGCCGGCTCGCGGGCGTGACCGCGCGGTGGTTCGCGAAGACTCCCGTGATTCGGGGCGACAGCCGATTCGCTTCCACCTATGAGTTGCTGGCGGCGGAAGTCCCCCAGGACGCGCGGCCGAGGACCGTGCTCGACCTGGCTTGCGGCGATGGCTACCTGCTCGAGTTGCTCGCTCGGCGGGCGCCTCAGTGTCCGGGACTCGTCGGCCTGGACATGAGCGAGGACGAGCTCGCCCAGGCCCAGGCGCGATTGAAGGGGGCCGCCACGCTGATTCGAGGCGTGGCGCAGTCGCTCCCCTTCGAGGACGCCAGCCTCGACGTCGTGCTCAGCCACCTGGCGCTCATGCTGATGGATGACTGCGAGAAGGTCCTCTCCGAGATTCGCCGCGTCCTGACGCCTGCCGGGAAGCTGTCCTGCGTCGTCGGCGGAGGCTTCGTGCCTTCCGGGGCGCTCGCGGTGTTCCGCGCCCTGATGAAACCCGCCATCGAGGCGCAGCCGCGCCCCCTGCTGAGCCTGGGCGACACGCGCTTCCGCTCCACCGAGGGGCTGAGGGCACTCTTCGACCTCGCCTTCGAGCATGTCGAGGTCTTCGACCTCGAGGTCCAGGAAGGCGGGCCGCCCGAGCAGGTCTGGGCTTCCCTCTCCACCACCTACGACGCCGACCAGCTCTCGCCCGACGCACGCGAGGACGTCCGGCGCGCGTTCCTCGCGGCCGTGGAGCCCATGAAGGATTCAACTGGAAACATCACCTGTCTCTGGAGCATGCGGCAGGTGACGGCGAGCGCGCCACGACGCCGCGGCGTGTAGGGCCTGTCGTGACCTGTCTGGCGCCTTGTCGCCCAAACGACAAGGTGACCGACTCGTGATGAGTTGGCGCGCGGGCATGTGCAATCCAATCTCCTGGGCCTTCTGGCGAATGGAGACGTGCCCATGCAGCGCAGGAGCTTCCTTCGACTCACCGCGATGAGCAGCGGACTCCTGGTCCTGGGGCCGGGTTTCTGGCGTTCCGTCTATGCCGCTCCCGCCCGGCCGGGGCCTGGCCCCTACGGTGCCATCTCCGGTGCTCCGGATGCTCAGGGGCTGAGGCTGCCCGCGGGTTTCAGCTCACGCATCATCGCTCGCACCGGACAGCGCGTTCCCGGCACCCACTACACGTGGCACGCCGCTCCGGACGGCGGCACCTGTTTCCCCACCGACGATGGCGGCTGGGTCTACACCTCCAACTGTGAGTTGCCGCTAATTGGAGGTGCCTCATCGATTCGCTTCGATGGCGGCGGCAACGTGACGAGCGCCTACCGCATCCTCGAGGGCACCCAGCTCAACTGCGCCGGAGGGCCCACGCCCTGGGGCACCTGGTTGTCCTGTGAGGAGTGGGACGGGGGCCATGTCTGGGAATGCAATCCCCAGGAACCCTCACAGGGGCAGCGGCGTAGTGCCCTGGGCACCTTCGCCCACGAAGCCGTCGCCGTGGACTCGGTGGGCATGCGCCTGTACCTGACGGAGGATCGGCCGGAGGGGCGGTTCTACCGCTTCACTCCCGCCCAGTGGCCCTCGCTGTCCTCGGGCACCTTGGAGGCCGCGAAGCTGAACGGCAGCGCGCTGGATGGCACCGCCACCTTCAGCTGGGTGAGGGTCTCCGCCTCGCTTCCCGCGTCTCTGCAGCTCGCCCGTTTCCTGACCACCGCGTTCGATGGCGGCGAGGGTTGCTGGTACGACAGCGGCACCATCTACTTCACGACCAAGGGCGACAATCGTGTCTGGGCCCACACCCCGGCCACCGGCACGGTGGAGCTCCTCTACGACGACGACCTCTACCCGGAGTCGCCGCTGCGCGGCGTGGACAACATCACCGTGTCCCGCTCGGGTGACCTCTACGTGGCTGAGGATGGTGACGACCTCCAGCTGTGCGTCTTCACCCCGGGCCCTGAGCGCTCCGTCGCGCCATTCCTCCAGGTGGTGGGGCACGCGGGCTCCGAACTCACCGGCCCCGCCTTCAGTCCGGATGGCCAGCGGCTGTACTTCAGCTCGCAGCGCGGGACGGATGGCAACGGCGTCACCTTCGAGGTGCGTGGCCCGTTCCGTTGACGCAAGGGCGCGTCTCGCGCGGCGTTGTTCGTCGCGTGGGGCCGTGTCACGGCGGTGGGCCCGAAGCCATCGAGCGCAAGCTCTCGGCTCCGGGCCCTGCGTCAGTGGAGACGCCGATGCCACTCGTACGACGTCAGGCCGTGGCGGAGCGCACCGCCGCGAGCAGTTCGCCGGAGTCGACGAGCTGGCTCACCGCCTCGATGTCCCGGTGCAGCTCGCGGTCCTTGTCCATGTGGGGGACCTTCGAGCGCACCAGCTCATACGCCGCGAGGGCGCCCTTGCCGGGCTTCAGCGGCAGGCGGAAGTCCAGGGCCTGCGCCGCCACCAGGATTTCAATCGCGAGGCACGAACGGGCGAAGTCGCTGACCTGACGGCCCTTGAGCGCCGCCGTCATGCCCATGGACACGTGGTCCTCGCGGCCCGCGGATGACGGAATCGAATCCACCGACGCGGGGTGGCTGAGCACGCGGGACTCGGCCACGAGCGCGGCGCTGGTCACCTGCGCGATCATGAAGCCGGAGTTCAACCCGGAGTTCTTCGCCAGGAACGCCGGCAGGTTGGACAGCGACGGGTTCACGAGCTGCTCCACGCGCCGCTCGCTGATGGACGACAGCTGCGTCAGCGCCATGGCCACCACGTCCATGGCCAGGGAGATGGGCTGGCCGTGGAAGTTGCCTCCCGACACGATGCGCTCCGTGTCCGCGAAAACGAGCGGGTTGTCCGTGGCGCTGTTGACCTCCACCTCCAGGATGCGTCGGGAGAACGCGATGCCCTCGCGCGCCGCGCCGTGCACCTGCGGCATGCAGCGCAGGGAGTAGGGGTCCTGCACCTTGCTGCAGTTGACGTGCGACTCCACCAGCTCGCTGTCCACCAGGATGCGCCGCAGGTGCGCCGCGACGTCCTTCTGGCCCGGGTGCGCGCGCACATCGTGAATCTCAGGGATGAAGGGCTTGTGGCTTCCCAGCAGGCCCTCCAGCGTCATGGCGCCCGCGACGTCGGCGATGTCCGCCAGGGACTCCGCGCGAAGCTGGAGCAGGGTGCCCACTGCGCACATGGCCTGCGTGCCGTTCACCAGGGCGAGGCCCTCCTTGGCCTCCAACACCACCGGTTGCAGGCCGGCGCGCTCCAGCGCCTGCTTCGCGGGCATCCGCTGGCCCTGGTGGAAGGCTTCACCTTCGCCGATGAAGACGAGCGCCAGGTGCGCCAGCGGGGCCAGGTCTCCGGAGGCGCCCACGCTGCCCCGCTCGGGGACCACGGGCACGACGTCCCGGTTCAGCATGTCCAGCGCCAGGGCCAGCGTCTCCATGCGGATGCCGGAGTAGCCCTTGGCGAGCACGTTGCAACGGAGCAGCAGGAGCGCCCGCGCCTCCGGAAGGGGGAGGGGCGTGCCGACGCCACAAGCGTGGGAGAGGATGAGATTGCGCTGGAGGTCGCGCAGGTCCTTCTTGTCGATGCGGACTTCGGCCAACGTGCCAAAGCCGGTGTTGATGCCGTAGGCGGGCGTGTCTCCGGCGGCGACGCGGTCCACCAGGGCGCGCGAGGCCCGCACGCGGGTGGCGGCGTCGGGCGACAGCTCCACGGTGGCCTCGTTGCGAGCCACCTGGAGGATTTCCTCGAGCTTCAGGGTGTCACCGTCGATGAGGATACGGGGGCGCGACATTCGGGGCTCCAAGGGGTGCGGCGAAAGGGCGGGCACCCTAGCGTAAACGGGTGCGGTGGTGCTGGCCGGCGCTTTACACCCGCTAGCCGGGCTCGTATAGCTCCCGCCCGTCTGAAGAGGGAGGTTGCAGGCGCCATGGCACTCATCGTCCAGAAGTATGGCGGTACCTCCGTGGGTGACGTGGCCCGCATCAAGAACGTGGCCCTGCGCTGTCTGGCCGCCCAGGAGGCGGGGCATGACGTGGTCGTCGTCGTGTCCGCCATGTCCGGCGAGACGAACCGGCTGCTGAAACTGGTGGCGCAACTCACCGACCGGCCGGACGAGCGCGAGCAGGACGTGGTCGTGGCTACCGGTGAACAGGTCTCCATCGGCCTGCTGGCCATGGCCATCCATGCCCAGCAGGGGAAGGCGACCAGCTTCCTCGGCCACCAGGTGCGCATCGTCACCGACAGCACCTTCTCCAAAGCGCGCATCAAGAGCATCGACGCGCAGCCCATCCGCGCCGCGCTGGCCCGGGGCCACATCGTCGTGGTGGCGGGCTTCCAGGGTGTGGATGAGTCCGGCAGCGTCACCACGCTGGGCCGTGGCGGCTCCGACACCACCGCCGTGGCCGTGGCCGCCGCGCTGAACGCGCACGCCTGTGAAATCTACACGGACGTGGACGGCGTCTACACCACCGACCCCAACATGGTTCCGTCCGCGCGCAAGCTGGACCGCATCACCTACGAGGAGATGCTGGAACTGGCCAGCGTGGGCGCCAAGGTGTTGCAGATCCGCTCGGTCGAGTTCGCCATGAAGTACAAGGTGCCGCTGTGGGTGAAGTCGTCCTTCACCGATGACCCCGGCACCCTCGTGTGTGAGGAGGACAGTTCCATGGAGGATGTGCTGGTCCGTGGCGTCGCGTATGACCGCAACGAGGCGAAGATCACGGTGTGTGGTGTGCCGGACGTCGCGGGCGCCGCGGCGAAGATCTTCGGTCCGCTCGATGAGAAGCACATCGTGGTGGACCTCATCGTGCAGAACCCGTCCAAGAATGGCCGCACGGACCTGACCTTCACCGTGGGCAAGGCGGACTTCCTCACCGCGCAGGAAGTGGTGCGGAAGGTCGCCGAGGAGATTGGCGCGTCCGGTATCGAGACTGACGGGGACATCGCGAAGGTGTCCATCGTGGGCGTGGGCATGCGCAATCACTCGGGCGTGGCGGCGCGGATGTTCCAGGCGCTGTCCGCCGAGGGCATCAACATCCAGATGATCTCCACATCGGAGATCAAGGTGTCGTGCGTGGTCCACGCCAAATACACGGAGCTGGCCGTGCGCGCGCTGCACACCGCCTTCGGGTTGGATCAGCCCATGCCTCCGGAAGGGGTCTCCGCCGTCTCGGAGACGGCGGCCCTGATGGGCGAGAAGGTCTGAGCACATGGCGAGCCGCACCGCCGCGCTCGCCGCCGTCGCGCTGGGGGTGCTGGGCGTGGGCGTCGTCGCACGCCTGCGCTGGCCGGATGCGGCGCCCGCGTTGGACTGCGCCGCTGAGTCAGTGCGGATCCGTCCGGATGGTGTGGCCCTCTGTGGTGACGGCGCCGTGCCGACCGGGGCTCAGGCGCTGGCCCTGGGGCGTCCGTTGGATTTGAACTCGGCGACCGAGGAGGAGCTTGCCCTGCTCCCGGGCGTCGGGCGTTCCCTGGCGCGGAGCCTCGTGGAGGCACGCGAGGAGCAGGGCGGCTTCAAGAGCTGGGATGACGTGGATGCGGTCCGTGGCGTGGGTGCTGCCAAGTTGCAGACCCTCCGGGCGGCCACGGCGCTTGGAGCGCCTCCCGACGCCGGGCCCGTGTGGTAAGCACGTCGAGTGCAGATCTCGTGCCCTCAGTGCTCGATGCAGTACGTCCTCGACTCCCGCTTGCTGCCGCCGGGGGGCGCCTCCGTCCAGTGCACGCGCTGTGGTCACGTGTTCATGGCCGCGCCACATGGTGCGCCGCCGCCCTCGCGATCGACTCCGGCGGTGACGGGTGGGGCGGGGCCCGCGCGCTCGAGCATGAAGTCCACGCAGCTCTTCGCGGGAACTCCGCCTGGAGCCACGGCGGGTTCGTCCGTGACGACGACGACGCAGGTGTTCGGCGCGGGAGCCGCGGAGCGTTCGGCGCAAGCGCCTTCGTCGGGGGCGCCGATGGGTACGACGCAGTCGTACGGTGCGGTGGCGTCGAAGGGGCAGGGTGCCGGCAACGCGACGCAGACATTCGGGGCGGTGCCTCCCACGGCGAGCAACGCCACTCAGACCTTCGGGGCAGCGCCCCCAGTAGCCCCCGTGGGCGTGACGCAGGCTCCTGGCGCAGTTCCCACGGCGAGCAACGCGACGCAGACGTTCGGAGCGGTGCCTGCCGTTGCACCCGTTGGAGCCACGCAGACGTTTGGGGTCGCTCAGGCGACTGGGCGGAGCGCTGGCAACGCGACGCAGGCGTTCGGGACGATGCCTTTCAGGGGACCGGCGGCTGATGCCGGCACCTCGTCGCAGGGCGGAACTCCCGGGGTCGGGACACAGGCGTTCGGCGCGGTTCCTCCAGTGGCACCTGTAGTTCCCCCTGTAGGAAGGACGCAGACCTACGGCGCGGTTCCCGGACAGCAACATGGGTCGCCAGGGAGTGCCAGACAGGGCTCCGTGGCACCAGGCAACGCGACCCAGACCTTTGGTGCGTACGCACCTCCGCAGGCTGGCGCCTTCATGACGCCAGACCCGGGTTCCGTGTCCACGCCTCCTCCCGTGAGCCCGAGTCACGTCGGCGGGGCGCGGGTTGCATCCCAGGGCTCCGCCTCGACGGACGGCGTCCCCGTTGGATTCTCCGCGCCACCCGCGAGCGATTCCGTGGCCCCACTAGGGCGCAGCCAGACGTTCAGCGCCGTTCAGCCGTCTGCCTCCGAGGCACCGGTGGGGTCGAAGCGTGTCTTCGGCTCCGTGCCGCCCATTCCCGCGCCCGCGAGCCTGTCCGGAGACGGCGCCACGGACGCGCCCTTCTCGGGCGTCCGAGCGACGAGCCCCTTCGGCCTGTCACCGCTGTCCGGCGCCGACAGTGGCATCCAGCTCCCGCCAGAATCGGACCCCACTGCGACGCCGGGCGCCGGGGCAGGGGGGCTGAGTTCCCTCGATGACTCCAGTGCCTCGGACCTGGGCCCTGTGGCCGGAGCCGCATCGCGCCGGGCCCCACTGGAGCTCCCTCCGGACCTGATTGCGTCGACCCGTCTGTCGATGGACGGAGCGCGGACGTTCGAGAACGGCAGCTCCCAGCGAATCCGTCCCCGGGTGGTGCTGGCCATCCTGGTTGGACTCATCGTGGTGGCCTCGCTGGGCTACGTCGCGCTGAAGAATCGCGGGGTGGAGATCCCCGCCAATGTGGTGGATTCGACGGACCGTGCGTCGGTGCTGCTCCGTCGGGATGACGCCACCTCTCGTAAGCAGGCCATCGAGCGGCTGCGAAGCATCGCCATCGAGAATCCCGGCTACGTCGACGTCCAATCCGAACTGGCGGTAGCGCTCACGCTGAACCTGTCCGACGTCCAGGCCGATGCCGAGCGTCTGCGTCTCCGGGGCGATGCCATCGCCCGGGGCCTGGAGGCCGCGGCGAAGATGCGCGTCCTCGCCGACCAGGTGGCTCGCCGCACCTCCCTCCAGCAGGAGCAGGAGGCCACCGCGCGCGACATGGCGTCCCTGCGTGTCACCACCGCCACGCTTCGCAAGGAACTGGACGTGCAGTTGGCCCAGTTGAACAAGGCGCCGGAGTCCGAGCCGCCCAGCGCCGCGGCGGCACGGCTCAAGGCACGCGCCCTCCATGCCTCCGTCCTGGCGGCGCCGGACTCCCTGGCCCTGGCCGAGCGTCTGCGCAACGTGGAGAGCGCGCCGTACCCGTGGAGCACGCTGGCTCGGGCCGAGTACGCGCTGGTCGCCGGGTCGCCGCCGGAGTCGCTCCAGGCGGTGGCCAAGGACTTGGAGGCGCTGCGCCAGGCCGACAGCACGCTCCTGCGCGCCTACCTGCTCGGTGCCCGCGTGGCGCTGAAGCTGAAGGACACAGCCGCGGCCCGTTCACTCCTGGACGACGCCGTGGCGTTGAACCCGAACCACCAGGCGGCGGCTCGGCTGATCGCGCAGATTGACGCGGATGCCGCCTCGCCCTGAAGCGACGACCGCTTCCTCGGTCTCGAGGGCTGGAGAAAGTCCAGTCCTTCACCCGGTGCCGAGCCCTCCGTGGCGCCACTGCGTGTGATTTCAAGCGCGTGGACGAGGCACGCCTCTTGCTGAACCCGGACCCGTTTCGAGGAATGGGTGCTGGGAGGCAGGGGTGATGGCGGAGGTCTTCTTCTGGTGTGCCGTGCTGCTGCTCGCACACACTTACTTTCTCTACCCCTTGAGTCTTTTCTTGCTCGAAGGGGCCGCGCAGGTGCTCAAGAACGCCCGCGATGTACGGCGCGCGGAAACAGTCAATCACAGCTCCGGCGGGCAGCGGGCGTTGCCCTCGGTGAGTCTGGTGGTGGCGGCCTACAACGAGGTTTCGTGCATCCAGCAGAAGCTGGAGAACAGTCTCGCGCTGGCGTACCCGGCGGAGCGGTTCGAGGTGCTCATCGGTTCGGATGGTTCGTCGGACGGGACGGATGACATCGTCTGCGGTTGCTCCGACGCGCGCGTGCGGCTGTCGCCGGCGCCTCGGGCGGGCAAGACGACGGTGCTCAACCGCTGCATCCCCATGGCGCAGGGGGACATCGTCGTTCTTTCCGACGCCAACACGATGATCGAACCCGAGGCCATCGAGCGGCTGGTGCGCCACTTCGAGGACCCGGAGGTGGGGGCCGTCTGCGGCAAGCTTCGGCTCTACAACCCCACGAAGCAGGACTACGAGGAGAGCGCGTACTGGAGCTACGAGTCGCTCATCAAGATGTACGAGGGGCGGCGCGGCGCGGTGGTGGGGGCCAACGGTGGCCTCTATGCCATCCGGCGCTCGCTGTTCACCCAGCTGCCGCCGTCCACCATCGTGGACGACTTCGTGATTCCGCTGCGCATCCTGGATCAGGGCTACAAGGTCGTCTACGAAGAGCACGCCGTGGCGCACGAGGAGACCACGGAAGATTACGGCAAGGAGTTCGGCCGCCGGGCGCGCATCGCCGCGGGCAACTTCCAGAGCATCCGCATGGTGCCCGGGCTGTTGCTGCCGACCGCGGGCTTCCCGGCCTTCGCCTTCTGGTCGCACAAGCTGCTGCGCTGGTTCGCTCCCGCGTTGATGGGGTTGGCGCTGGTGGCGAACCTGTTCCTGCTGGACCGGCTCTTCTACCAGTTCACCCTGTTCAGCCAGGTGCTGTTCTACGCACTCGCGTACCTGGGGAAGACGGGGGTGCTGAAGCGGGGCACGGCGAAGAAGGCCGCGTCGGTGGCGTACTACTTCGTGACCATGAACCTAGCCATCGTCGTGGGGTTCTGGCGCTTCCTGCGCAACTCGCAGCGCGCCGCGTGGGACCGGACGGCGCGCGCGTAGTCGGAATCCAGGAGCCCGTTACCGCAGTGCCACGGGGACGGGCTTCTGGGCCTTGGGGCTCTTGGGCAGCACGCTGCCGTAGCCCCCGAAGAGCTGCCCGGTGAGGACGGGCTCGCGGTTGGGGCCTGGGTGCCGGAGCATGTCGTTGAGCACCTCGCCCGTCTTCGGATCCCTCCGAAGGTGCGGGCGTTCCAGGTTCATGCGGTAGCGCACGACGCCTCGGCGCACGCGGTGGATGACGGTGACCGTCCCGCTGGCGCTGACGTTCTCCACGATGCCCACGTGGGTGAGGCCGTCATTTCGGCGCCCATCGCGGTTCTGGTCATACGTCTCGTTGAAGAAGACGAGGTCGCCCGGGGTCGGCCGCTCTTCCGAGTACACGTGGCCTCGCGAGCGGGCGAAGCGGTACATGGCGGTGACGCCGTTGTCGCCGGGCTGCACCGTTCCCCGGAAGGTGACGCCGGCCTGGGCGTAGACGCCTTCGATGAGGCCGGTGCAGTCGGACGGGTACTTCCGGCCGTTGAGTGCAACCTGCGTCTTGCCCACCAGCGAGCGCGCCGTGGTCACCACCTTGGCGCGGGCATCACCGGCCACGGGGGTGGGGCGCGTGGCCCGGGCCGGCGTCGCGCGGGACTTGCCACCCGGCGCCTTGGCCGGGCGGGCGGCCACCGTGCCGGGACGCTCCGCGGGCGCCTTGGGGGCCGCGGTGGCCACCTGCTTGGAAAGGGACTCGCGCGGGAAGGCGGGCGGGGAGGCGGAGCGGTAGCGAAGACTGTAGGAGTCCAGCCATGGCTCCAGCGGCGCGCCCGTGGTGGCGCAGCCGGTCGCCAGCGTGGCGAGGATTCCCATCAGCGTGACTGTCCTCATGGTGCGACCTCCCTGTAGCGTCCTGGGGCACATGGTCCGCCTGGGAAGCTGTGTCGTCAAAAAACCTACCCAGGCAACCGTCCGTCCACGCTCGGGTTTCCGGGTGGGCGCGGGTGCGGTATTGCTCCAGGGACATGGCCTCCTTTCGCCGAGCCCTCGCCGTCCTGTTGCTGGCCACTGGCTGCATCCCCTCGCCGTATGACCGCGCGGCGAAGAAGGACACCATCGACGGCTATCGCGCCTTCCTTCGCGAGTACCCCACGCACGCGGACACCGACGCGGCCGAGGCGCGGCTGGAGGAGCTGGAGTTCGAGGAAGCGAAGCGCCTGCACACGGTGATTGCCTACAAGCGCTTCCTGGAGGCGTACCCCGACGCGGCCCAGGCGCGCACGGCGAAGACGCTGTTGGAGGGCCTGCGCTTCAACGGGGCGAAGGAGACGGACACCGTCGCCGGCTGGCGCCAGTTCCTGCAGGAGCACCCGGAGGGCGTCCAGCGCGACGAGGCGAAGCGCCTGCTGTCGGAGGCGGAAGCGCGCGAGCTGGCCACCACGGAGGATCCGCGCAAGCTGGCGGAGTACCTGCGCGCGTCGCCGGATGATCCCCGCCGCCAGGACGTGGAGGCCCGCCTGGATGCCCAGGCCTTCGCGCAGGCCAAGGCCTCCGGCGCGACGAAGCTCTTCGCGTACCTCAAGGAGCACCCGGCCGGCGCGCACCGCGAGGAGGCGCGCGTCCTGCTGCTGCTGCTGGAGGTAGAAGGCCTGCTCGTCTCCGGCCTGGTGGACGAGGCCGAGGCCAGGGTGAAGGCCCATCCCCTGGGCCCGAAGCTCACGGCCTTCCCGGAGCGGCTCGCCTCCGCCCGCGCCGAGCGCGCCGCCCTGGCCCGGCCGGAGCCCCTGGCCCAGGCCGCCCACGTGGGGCACTACCTGCGCGGAGTGGAGGACCTGAGCCGCGCGCTGGTCGCGCCCGACGCGCTGGACCGCTGGCAGGCCGCGGAGGAGCTGGGGCAGCACGTGACGGTGCGCGTGTTGGATCCGTTGTTGGAGAGCCTGCGCGCGGCGCGCAACCCGCTGATCCGTCAGCACGCCCTGGAGTCCCTGCGCACGGTGCTGGCGGCGCTGCCCAAGCCGGTGGCGGAGTACGAGGTGTCCTCGCGCCTGGACGCCCTTCGCGAGCGCGCCACCAGCGCGGAGATGTACCTCACGGTGGCGGTGCTGCTGGACCTGTCCGGCCAGCTGGCCCAGGCGTCCACGGAGTACCAACGCGCCGCCGAGTCGGGCGTGCCAGATCCAGTCATCCTGCGGCGCTGGGTGCAGATTCGCGAGGAGCGGCGCCAGCACTTCTCCGCGGCGGTGGCGGCGCGGCAGCTGGCGCTGTGGTCGCTGGAGGTGGCGCAGGAGGAGCCGGTGACGCCCGAGGGCCGTGTTCCCCTGGCGTCGGCGCGGCAGCTCTGCGCGGCGGCCGTCAACGCGAACTTCGCCGTGGCGGCCATTGCCCGCGCCCGGTCCGAGAGCACCGAGTTCCCCGAGGACCTGGCGGAGTTCGAGCGCAAGGCAGCGGACGCCAAGCGGCTGGCGGACGCGCGGCTGGCCGACGCGGAGCTGCTGCTGCGTGAGCAGTCGCCCGGCGTGAAGACGTGCGCGGACCGCGGTGTGCGGGACCGCCTGGAGAACGCCGTGAAGGAGCGCACCGCCGCGCTGGACTCGGTGGCGACGAAGCTGCCGCAGGTGGGGCGGCTGCTGCTGGAGGTGGCCCGGCAGCGGGATCCGTCGCCCCAGGTCCGCGCGGCCGCGTCCGCCCGGCTGACCGCGCTCAAACCGGTTCCCTGATCCGGGTGTCCCGGGGCGCCGGGCCGGTTAGAGTCTGCGCCCCCATGTCCTCCCGCACCGATACGCTCCAGGCTCCGGCCACGACGCCCTCGCTGCGGATCGACTATGCCGCGCTCCTCAACGAGGAGCAGCTGCGGGCGGTGGAGGCAGGGGAGGGGCCCGTGCTGGTGATTGCTGGCGCGGGCTCCGGCAAGACGCGCACGCTGACCTTCCGGGTGGCGCGAATGCTGGAGCGAGGCGTGCCCCCCGAGGGCATCCTCCTGCTCACGTTCACCAACAAGGCGGCCCGGGAGATGACGCGCCGGGTGGAGGAGCTGGCCGGCGCCTTCGTGGACGTGCGGCGCATCCTGGGTGGCACCTTCCACCATGCCGCGCACGTGCTGCTGCGCCAGTACGCGGGCGTGCTGGGCTTCTCCACGAACTTCACCGTGCTGGACCGCGAGGACGCGCGGGACTTGATGGTGACGTGCATCGCCGAGCGCCGCCTCAAGAGCGACAAGCGCTTCCCCCGGCCGGACCTGGTGTTGGACCTGGTGTCCCTGGCGGCCAACCTCCAGCAGCCCGTGTCACACGTGCTGATGGACCGCCGGCCGCAGATGTTGCCGCTGGCGCCCGAGGTGCTCGCCGCCGCCGCGCGTTTCCAGCAGCGCAAGGCGCAGATGCACCTGATGGACTTCGATGACCTGCTGGTGCACCTCAAGCGCCTGCTGACGCACCATCCGGACGTGAAGGCGCAGCTCACCGAGCGCTTCCGCTGCGTGCTCGTGGACGAGTACCAGGACACCAACCGGCTCCAGGGCGACCTGGTGGATCTGCTCGCCGGGGAGCGCAAGGACCTCACGGTGGTGGGGGACGACTGCCAGTCCATCTACAGCTTCCGGGGGGCGGACTTCACCAACATCATCGGCTTCCCTGAACGCTACCCGGGCTGCTCCGTCCACGCGCTGACGCGAAACTACCGCTCCACGCCGGAAATCCTACGGCTGGCCAACACCTCCATCGCCCTCAACACGAACCAGTTCCCCAAGGTGCTGACGGCGGCCCGGTCCCCGGGCGTCAAGCCGCTCATCGTCCCCGCCCGGGATGCCGGGGAGCAGGCCGCCGACGTGGCCCAGCGCATCGGTGAGCTCCGTGACCAGGGCCTGTCCCTGGAGGCCATGGCGGTGCTGTACCGGGCCCACAATCACTCGCTGGAGCTCCAACTGGAGCTGACCCGGCGCGGCATCCCTTTCCGGGTGCGCTCCGGCGTCCGCTTCTTCGAGCAGTCCCACATCAAGGACGTGCTGGCCCACCTCCGGCTGGTGAACAACCCCGGGGATGAGCTGGCCTTCAAGCGTGTCATCCGGCGCGTCCCAGGCGTGGGACCGGCGACCGCCGAGCACCTCTGGACCGCCCTGCGCGCATTGCCGGAGGGGACACCCCTGGCGGAGGGGCTGGCCCATGCGGACGTCCGTGCGCACCTGCCACGCAAGGCGCAGAAGGGATTCCAAGCCTTCGGTGACCTGATGGGGCGGCTGACCCTGCCGGAGGCGTCCCCCTCACCGGGACGGCTCATCGAGGACGTCCTCGCCGGGGGCTACGCGGACTTCCTCCGGGCGGAGTTCTCCGAGGAGGAGCACCGGGAGGACGACGTCCGCCAACTGGCGGAGTTCGCAGGCCGCTTCGAGGACGTGGCGCGCTTCCTGTCGGAGATCGCCCTGGTGTCGGAGTTCGCGGCGGGAGAGGCCCTGAGGGAAGAGGGGCCGGAGGCGTGCCTGACGCTGTCCACCGTCCATCAGGCCAAGGGACTGGAGTGGCGGGCCGTCTTCGTCCTGTGGCTGGCGGACGGGCGGTTTCCGCTGTCACTGGCCACGCGCCTGCCTGAGGAGGAGGAAGAGGAGCGGCGGCTGTTCTACGTGGCCCTGACGCGGGCACGGGACACCCTGGTGCTGGTGTACCCCCAGTCGGTGCTGCCCCGGGACGGGGAGCGGATCCTCCTGCGGCCGTCCCGCTTCCTCCAGGAACTGCCCGGCGGGGAGGACGCACCGTTCGACCGGTGCATCCTGTCCACCCTGGAGGCGGAGCCCGAGGCGGCCGTGGGGCAGGACGGGCCCCCTCCGGGTGGATCGGACCCGGTGGACTGACACCGTCGCCCAGAAACGCGCACTCCTGTGCGCGACGTGATAGACAGTGGAATCAGGGGCGGCGTCTTCCGGCACGAGCCCCCTCACTTCATGGCGGACAGACCTCGCATCATCGGGATTGACCTCGGCACCACCAACACGCTGGTGGCGTCCGTCCGCAACCGCATCCCGAAGATCGTCCCCACCGATCGCGGCAACCTCACGCTGCCCTCCGTCGTGGCGCTGTCGGCGCGCGGCGATCTGCTGGTGGGCGGGGTGGCCAAGGATCAGATGGTCACCAACCCCAAGAACACGCTCTGGGGGACCAAGCGGCTCATCGGGCGGAAGTACAACTCCAAGTCGGTGGAGGAGCTCAAGGGCTACTTCCCCTACGACATCGTCGAGGGAGCCAACGGGGACACCGCGGTGATGATGGGCGGCAAGCTGTACTCGCTGCCCCAGGTGTCCAGCTTCGTGCTGGGCCAGGTGAAGACCATCGCGGAGCAGTTCCTGGGCGGCCCCATCGAAGGGGCGGTCATCTCCGTCCCGGCCTACTACAACGACAACCAGCGCAACGCGGTGAAGGAGGCCGGCCGGCTGGCGGGCTTCGACGTGAAGCGCATCGTCAACGAGCCCACCGCCGCGGCGCTGGCCTACGGCTTCAACCGGGGCCTGGATCAGAAGGTCCTCGTCTACGACCTGGGCGGCGGCACCTTCGACGTGTCCGTGCTGCACCTGGCGGGCAATGTCTTCGAGGTCCTGGCCACCGGCGGCGACACCTTCCTGGGTGGGGCGGACTTCGACAACCGCATCATGGAGTACGTGCTGGAGCGCTTCCGGGAGGAGACCAAGGTCGACCTCAACACGGAGAACCCCATCGCGATCCAGCGCATCAAGAACGCGGCGGAGGCGGCGAAGATCGACCTCACGCTGATCCCCAACGTCGTCATCGACCTGCCCTTCATCGACGAGCGCAAGGGCAAGCCGGTGGATCTGCGCATCCCCCTGACGCGCGAGTTCCTCAACAGCCTCACCGGCGACCTGGTGGACCGCACGTTCGAGATCTGCGACCGCGTGCTGGAAGAGAAGGGCATCTCCCGCGCGGAGATCGACGAAATCATCCTGGTGGGCGGCCAGAGCCGCATGCCGCTGGTGCAGCAGAAGATCCAGGCGCATTTCGGCAAGGCGCCGCGCAAGGGCGTCCACCCGGACGAGTGCGTGGCCCTGGGCGCGGCGCTGCTGGGCGACTCGCTGGGCAGCATCGACGCGGTGACGCTGCTGGACGCGCTGTCCATGCCCATCGGCTACGCGATGCCCAACGGGCGCGTGAAGCGCATCATCGAGAAGAACTCGCTGATTCCCATGGTGAAGAGCTTCCGCCTGCCTCCGCCGAAGGAGCCGGGCTCGCCCTTCATCGAGCTGGACATCTACCAGGGGGACAGTGACCTGCTGGTGGACAACGAATATCTGGGCACGGTGCGCGTGCCCTCGGCCGCCGCCGGCCGGAAGATCGACTTCCGCCTCACCGAGGAGTGTCTGCTCCAGGTGACGGTGGAGGAAGCGAGCGGCATGCGCAAGGTGGACCTCGCCACCCGCGACACGCCGGAGCAGCTCAAGCGGGCGCTCCAGGAGGTCGCGTCGCGTCACTCACAGCAGGTGCCCAGCTCCAGCAGCAGCGGGAGCGACGACCGGGGGCTCTTCTCGAGTATCAAGAGCATCTTCCGGAGGGGCTAGGAGTCCAGATGGCGAAGTTCCCGTCGAAGGAGTGGGTGGACGAAGCGGTCCGCCTCACCAATGAGGATCCCGAGTGCGCCATGGCCGGCAAGGGCTGGAAGGGCGACTTCGGGGCGGTGGTGGAAGCCGAGCCCGGCATGCTGGCGAGGGCTTTCGTGGTGCACGTCGTCCCCGGTGACTGCCGCATCGAAAAGGCGCGCGTCCTGGCGGATCCAGACGACCTGGACGAGCTGGAGCCGGTGTACCTGGCCCGCGCGCCCTACAGCGTCTGGAAGCAGCTCCTCAAGGGGACGCTGGACCCGGTGGAGGCGGTGCTCAAGCGCCGCATCTCCATGAAGGGCGACCTGCAGCCGCTGATCGAACGCATGAAGTACAAGGGCATCGCCGACCGCGTCTTCGCGCAGCTGCAGACGCAGTTCATCGACGAGCCCTGAGCGAGGCACCCCATGGGAATCACGGACGACCTGAAGAAGCAGGCCCTCAACGTGTCGGGCAAGGCCATGGAGAAGCTCATGGCTGACGACCGCCGCGCCATGGCCATTGCCAACGCCATTGGGAAAGCACAGCGCGGCAAGCAGGCGCTCGACCGGGGGCAGGAGGAGCTGATGAAGGCGCTGAACTTCGCGCCCCGCAGCGAGTTCAAGGCCCTGGGCAAGCAGCTGTCCGGCCTCAAGCGCCGGCTGCGCGAGCTCGATGAGAAGCTCGGCGCGCTGTAGTCGAAAATGCGTTGACACCTGAGCGGGCGAATGGCATCTACACCCGCGTTCGCCGCTGGCAACACCGGCGGCGGTCAGCAGACAGCAGAAGGGCGTATAGCTCAGCGGTAGAGCACTGCCTTCACACGGCAGGGGTCGCAGGTTCAAACCCTGCTGCGCCCACTCAAGAAAGGCCGTGAGTCCGAATCGGGACTCACGGCCTTTTTGCTTTTTGGGCTCCGTCTCCGCCGCTGCGCCGGACGCAAGAAAGCCCACCCCGCATACCGCGCGGAGTGGGCTTGGGATTGCGGCGTGAGGCCGCGGTGCGGCTCAGACCTTGGGCGCGTCGGCGTCGCCGGTGGGCGTGTTCCGGGACTTGATGAGCGACGCGACGATGCTCGCGCCCAGCAGGCCGGCGATGACCGACAGGGACACCTCGGGCGGCACCTTCACGAAGTCGATGACCGCCATCTTCGTGCCGACGAAGACGAGCACCGCGGAGAGGCCCACCTTCAGGTAGCTGAACTTCTCCACCGCGCCGGCCAGCATGAAGAACATGGAGCGCAGGCCGAGGATGGCGAAGATGTTGGACGTGAAGACGATGAAGGGGTCCGTCGTCACGGCGAAGATGGCGGGGATGGAGTCGAGCGCGAAGAGGATGTCCGACGCCTCCACCAGCAACAGCGCCATCAGCAGCGGCGTGGCCAGCTTGCGGCCGTTCTCCACGGTGAAGAAGTGGTGCCCGTCGAAGTTGGGCGTCGAGGGGATGGTCCGCCGGGCCAGACGCATCAGCGCGCCTTCCTCCGGGTTGTCCTCCTTGTTGCGCTGGAGGAAGAGCTTCACGCCCGTGAGGATGAGGAAGCCGCCGAAGACGTAGATGAGCCAGTGGAAGCGGGCCAGCATCGCCACGCCCGCGAAAATCATGATGGCTCGCAGCGCCAGCGCGCTGAGGATGCCCCAGAAGAGGACCCGGTGCTGGTACAGCGAGGGGATTCGCAGCGCCGAGAAGATGACGACGAAGACGAAGATGTTGTCGACGGAGAGCGACTTCTCGATGAGGTAGCCGGTGATGAACTGGAGGCCGGGCTCGGGCCCGAACTTCCACCAGACACCCGCGCCGAAGACGAGCGCCAGGCTGACCCACAACGCGCTCCAGCCCAGGGCCTCCTTGAACTTCACCACGTGGGCTTTGCGGTGGAAGACGCCGAGATCGAGCGCCAGCATCGCGATGACGAAGGCGACAAAGCCGGCCCACAGGCCCGGACTGCCGACGCTTGGGAAGGTTTCCATATGGGAGCGTCAGATAAGAGTCATCCGAGTCTTCCACAAATAGGAATTCCAGCCGAACTCCATCGGGAAAACCGAAGGACCCGGGCAAAATGCGGCCGTGCTCCCTCTGTCGCTCAGGGGGCATACGGTTAGTCAAAAACATCCCAAATGTTTGGGAAGTGGTTTTGAAGGCGACGGGTTTGGAACCGTCCCGGTTGGAAAAATCAAACACGGGGCTATGAGACCAGCCAGGCGTCACCGTCCCTGAGGGCAGTTACTCCTCCCGGCGGAAGGACGCGTCGAGCCGACTCCAGGCGATAGGCGCCTGGGGACTCGTCACCCTCATGCCTCAAGCAGTAAGGACGCTATTTTGACTCGGAATCGTTTTCTGTCCTCGACGTGTGGTGCGCTCTTCGCTCTCGCCGCCATCACGGGCTGCGGGAATGAAGCTGGCAACGAGGATTCGAATGCGCCAGGGCGGACCGAGCCCCCTGGTCAGTCTCCGCAGGTGCCTGCTCCCTCTCCGTCCGAGCAGACGCCCGGTGGCCAGACCCCCGGCACCCCGGAGCCTGGGGACTCTGACACGTCGCCGGATGACCCTGTCGCCACCACGCCGCCCGACGAGCCCTCGACCAATCCCGAGGACCCGTCGACCGAGCCCGAGCAGCCTGTCGAGTCGGGCGCGGACAAGTTCGGCGTGACGATGATCCACCCGTCCGCCGCCGGTGGTGAGCAGTGGTTCCTGGCCGACGACGCGATGTCCGACAGTCGTTTCGATCCGCAGGACGACCTTACGCGCAACTCGGACGGCTCCTGGAATCTCAAGAGCGACAAGGTGCGCATGAACGTCTTCACGTCCACCGGCTACAAGCCGAAAGAGATCGCCACGTATGACCGTGACGTGCTCGCCAGCCGTGGCTACATGCAGTCGCCAAACGACTGGAAGAACATCGAGATGACGGGCTTCGTGAAGCTCAATTCCGCGTCCGATGAGTCCGACAACTTCGACATGTATGCGCGTGGCGGGAAGCACAACGACGACCACGAGGGCTGTGAGGGCAGCAGCTATAAGGGCGCGCTGCACTTCAATGGCCAGGCTCGTTTCCAGAAGGAGGCGTGGCACGTCTCCTACGAGCAGGCGCCGTACAAGAAGGTGACGGAGCCGCTGACGGGCCGCTGGGTGGGCTTCAAGACGGTGATGCGGAACACGCAGGTCAACGGCAAGGAGGCCGTGCACCTGGAGATGTACCTCAACGAGAACGCCGACAAGGTCTCCTGGGAGAAGGTCTACGACTTCGTGGACGCCGGTGACTGGGGTGGTGACGCCGAGCACTGCGGCGGCGCGGATGGCGCGATTCCGCTCACGTGGGGCGGCCCCATCGCCACGTTCCGTTGGGACAGCACCGACGACGTGGACTTCAAGTGGCTGTCCGTGCGCGAAATCGCGCCGGAGCAGTGAGCCGCTGATTCCTGGCGCGTCCGCTGAACGGAGGCGCGCCTGAACAGAAGTCCGCAGTCCCACGAGGGCGTGGGGGACCCGACGAGGTCCTCCGCGCCCTTCGTGCGTCCATGGACGGGAAGGTCCACCTCCCGGGCGGGTGGCGAGTGTGGCTTCGGCCTCCCCACCTTGCGGGCGTCGACGCGCCAGCCAGCCGCCGGCAGCCCTGTTTCGTCGGGGCTCGGCGCTCAGGCCGGCCCACTGGCTGTCAGAGAGGAAGACTTCCCATGCACATCACTTTCCTGGGCCACGCCGGGTTCGTCGTGGAGACGGCGGGGGCCATTGTCGTCATGGACCCGTGGCTGTCGTCCCGCGGGGCATTCGACTCGGCGTGGATGCAGTTGCCGTGCAACCACCACCTGGCGCCGCGCGTGCGGGAGAAGCTGGAGACGCCCGGCAAGGAGCGCTACCTCTACGTCAGCCACGAGCACAAGGACCACTTCGACCCGGAGTTCCTGGCCACCATCCGCCAGAGGGACTTCACGGTGCTGGTGCCGCGCTTCCACCGCTCCGAACTGCAGGACGTGTTCGCCAGGTATGGCTGCAAGCAGGTCCTCGCCTGCGAGGACGGCCACGAGGTCCCCATCAAGGGCGGCTACGTGAAGCTGTTCGTGTCGGAGCAGGGGACCAACCGTGACTCCGCGGTGATGGTGCGCGGTGACGGGCAGTGCTTCCTCAACATCAACGACTGCAAGCTCCATGACCGGATGGGGCGCATCGTCGCGGAGGAGGGGCCCATCGACGTGTTCTCCGCGCAGTTCTCCGGGGCCATCTGGCACCCCACCTGCTACGAGTACCCGACGGAGACCTACGCGGCCATCTCGCTGAAGAAGCGGGAGAGCAAGTTCGAGGCGGTGGCGCGCACGCTCGAGGTGATTCATCCGCGGGCGTACATCGCGGCGGCCGGGCCCGCGGCCTTCCTGGACCCGGCGCAGTTCCACCTCAATTTCGAGAAGGTGAACATCTTCCCGAACGCGACGCAGCTCTTCGCCTTCCTGCGGCAGCGCCTGCCCCAGGGGAAGACGCGCTACCTGGAGCCGATGCCCGGGGACGTGCTGGACGCGAAGTCGCTGGAGTTCGTCTCGCAGGTGGCCGAGCGCGTGACGCCGGAGAACCTGAAGGCGTACCTGCACGACTACGCGAAGCGGCAGGAGTCCGTGTTCCGCGAGCGGCGGCGCAACCTGCTCGTCGCGGAGGTGGCGGAGATTCACGAGCGGCTGCGCGTGGAGCTGCAGCGCAAGCTGGACCTCCTCGACCTGCACGAGCGCGTGGGCATGCCGCTCTACGTGGAGCTGACGGAGCTTCCGGAGCAGCTGCTGCGCGTGGACTTCAAGGCGCGCCGTGTCCACGTGGTGGCGGACATCCAGGAAGAGGTCCGCTACACGCTGAAGACGAGCGCGGCCGACGTGGGGCGCGTGTTGGACCGCAAGCTCACGTGGGAGGACTTCCTGCTGTCGTTCCGCCTGCGCCTGAGCCGCAACCCGGACGTATACGAGCCGGTGCTGCACGGCTTCCTGGGTGTGGAGATCGAGGACATGCGCGAGTTCTGCGAGGGCATCCGCTCCACCGAGTCCCAGCGGGAGCGCACGGTGGTGGAGGCCGGTGGGCGGCGCTTCTCCATCCAGCGCTTCTGCCCCCACCAGGGCGCCGACCTGTCCGAGGGCTGGGTGGAGGAGGGGCGCTACCTGGTGTGCCCGCGCCACCGTTGGCAGTTCGACCTGGACGCCGGAGGCGTGTGCACGCAGAACACGTCCACGCTCTGCGCGGAGCTGCTGCCCGAGCGCGAGCAGGAGAAGCCCCAGACGCCGGCGGCGGACCCGCAGCCTCAGCTGTAATTAATGCCGTGTTCCCTGGGCGCCGCGCGGTTGCCGTGGCGCCCGGGGGGACGCGCAAGCGCGGATCCGGTGACGGCGTGTCTCTGGCGCGCCTCCCGGATCGGCCGTGGGCGTTCTGTGAGCTGGCGCGGAAGGTCCGCACACTTCAGGGCGGCGGCGTGGAGAGCTGAAGACTCAGCCGAACGTTGTCCGAGCGCAGGCCCACCGGGGCATCCGGCGCGAGCGCCTCTTCGGGCACCTCGCCCGTCCACGCGAGCGTGTCGTCCGCCCAGACGCGGAGGACCTTGCCGTCGAGCTGGGCGCGCAGCGTGTGGGGCTCGCCTGTCGAGGGCGCTTCGAGCCGGACGTGCTGCTCGGGGTGCAGGATGGTGTAGCCCCGGTTGCCGCACTCGCGGCTGGTGTGCTGTCCCGGGTTGCGCTTGAAGTTGACGACGATGCCCGGCTTGGGTGCCAGCCGCCACATCGCGTACAGCACGTTGCAGGCATCCACCGCGAAGAGCTTGAGACCCACCTGCTGGCGCTGCTCCCCCGATGCCAGGGCCACCTGGCGATCAGTGGGGCCTAGAATGGTGAAGCGCAGCGCCACGTTGCTCGTCGTGCTCCCTGGGACGATGGCGCGCATGCGCGGCCCGTCGACGAGGAACTGCTCGCCGGGGCCGGGCTCCAGGCTTCCTTCAGTGACCGTCAGTCGGGACAACGGGACGCGCGTCAGCATGGGCCTGCCTTTCTTCCGGTGAGCCCCTGGGAGGTGCGGCTCATCCCGTTCCTTCGGCGCGAGCCGTTGCCCCATACCGCCATCCCGGCCTCCATCCGCCGGACTGGAGCCGGCGCCTAGCAGCGCGGCCAGGACGCCGCAGCCCACGATCAGCCGGCGCGGTGTCACGGCGACCGGGCACCCAGGAAGGACTGAAGCGATTCCACATGGGCACGCAAATAGGCCTGCTCCGCGCGCAGACGGGTGAGTTCCATCATCAGGTAGCCGCGGAAGCGGCGAATCTCCCGCGTCTGGAGCGCGTCCATGGACTGGAGCTGCGCTTCCAGGTCCGACACCAGGGTGCTCACCTCACGCAGCCGGCCCTCCTCGGTGCGGTGGACGGTACGCAGCTCGGCGACCAGCTCGTTGATCCGCTGGGGCACGCCCGACACGTCATCGAGCGTCGCGCGGCGGCGGCCCTCCCTCGCCCGTGCGTTGGCCGAGCCCTGCCACAGGTGGCCCAGGTTGTAGGACAGCGTGAGCTGCCCGAAGAGGGGCAGGTTCTGGTCGACGTCGATGAGCTCGTCGTACCCACCGCGCACGTTGATGCGCCAGGCGCGCGAGCGGCGCAGCGCACCGTTATACGCCTCGAGCTGGTCATCCGCGGCTCGCAGCTCGTTCAGCACGCTCTCCAGCCGCTGACCTTCTTGAAACGAAGGCCGGGCCGCCAGCCGCTCGCGAGCAATCTGTGTGTTGCTAGAGAGCTGTCGCAGCCCATCCAGCCGGACCTGCACCGCGTTCAGCTCCTCCAGCGTCACCATGCCCTGCTTCATGTCGTTGCGAAGCGACGTGAGCAACGCCTCGGCGTGGGGCAGCGCCTCCTCCAGCACGCGAGCCCGCGCCTCCAGCGCGGCCTGTTCGCCCAGGCCGCTGCCCTGGCGGATGGCGGACTCCAGCACCGTCACCGCGCGTTGCCGGCGGCACTCCGCTTCCGCGCGCTTGTGGATGGTACGGCCGCGGTAGATGCCCAGGAAGTCGTACATCAACCCCGCCGTCACACGCGGGGTGGGCTCACCCAGCGGCGTGGTGCCGGCGCCTCCGCTGGCTTCGCCCGCGTTGACCACGCCGAAGGCCCCGAACAGCTCGGGCGCCAGCTCGAGCGCGGCCTCCGCGCTGCCCACGCCGCGGACGAAGTCGCAGTAGCCGGCGGCCCGGTCCTCGCCGGACGGCGACGTGAGTTCTCCCGCGGGAGGAGGCGCCGGCTGGGCCAGCGCCATCCGCGCGGCGAGTGACAGCAATGCGCCACAAGTGACGGTCATCCGCATAGTCGAGTGTCTCCGGCTCCGAGGCCGTCTCCAGGCAAAGGGGGGTGGGACTCACAGCAGCAGCGGCGGCCGGCCCAGGTGGAGCAGGTCTTGCCGGGCGGAAGGAGCGTCCGACAGTTGGACCTCCACCATGACGCCGCGGAGCATGTACTGGCGGATGGGGTGCTTGAGGGACACCTCACCCTCGAGCACGCGCCCGATGACGCCCACCTCGTGGCACCAGAAAACACTGGCCGCGCACGAGTACAGCGGCGTGCCCTGCTCGGCGTTCGGGATGTTCTCGTACGGGACGAAGGCGACCGTGAGGTCCTTCTCGATGGCCTTGAGGTACGGCGACGCACGCAGCGACGCAATCAGCGTGTCGTAGCGCAGGGCCACCTCGTCCAGGGCGGCCAGGTCCGTCTGGAGGCTCTTCAGCGTCGCCTCCGCGCGGGCCTGCTCCAGGACGGAGTGCGTGTACTCGCGCTCCAGCAGCAGCACGTCGGACGTCATGCCCTGGGGCGTCTCGTCCTTGCCCATGCCGGACTGCACCGCCGAGAGGCCGGCAATCTCCCGCTGGAGCGAATCCAGCCGCGTCTCCAGGTCCGCCGAGGACTGCGCCAGTGACAGGTTGCTCTGCGCCAGCTGCGCCAGGTGGTGGTTGATGGTGAGCTTCTCCTCCTGCTCCATCAGGCGCGCGTCGTACAGCGCGTCGGTGCGCGTGCGCGCCAGTCCGGCGTAGGCGCGGTTGGACTGGAGAATCTCCGCCCGGGCGTTGCTGTACTCACGCCGCAGCAACGACAGGCGCCGTGCCACCCGGTCCTTGGCGTCGCGCTCGCCGCGCAGGGCGACGAGGAAGCGCTGCTGGAACGCGCGCTCCGCGGCGATGGAGCGCTCGGCGTCGGCGATGCGGTTCTCCACCGACCGACGGTCCGACAACACGTGGTCGCGCGCGGACGTCTGCGCGGCCACCTGGGTATTGAGCGTGAGAATCTGTGGGTCCGTCGGCGAGATGACCGTGGGTGTCACCCAGCTGCGGCTCACCAGGAAGAAGCCCTGGACGGACAGGAAGGACACCAGCCCGAGCATGATGAGCGTGAGCAGCAGGGAACCGATGAACTTGTAGGCCGAGACGGCGATGCTGTTGACGCGATTGGCGACGCGTTGGTTCATGGTGTAGTGCCCTCACCAGCATGGGTGGGAGGAAAGCGGCCCCCGGAGTCGGCCGGCGACGTCTCGGGAGCGGTGTTGGCGCTGCCCCGTGTCTCCCAACTCCCCGAGTCCAGCGTCAGAAGTGCCAGCGGTGTGAAGAGCGCGTACGTCACCGGCATCAGCAGGGCCATGGGCAGGAAGCTGGCGCCGTGGACCCGGCGGTCCGCGGGAAGGTGCCGCGTTTCGATTCGATAGATGACTCCCAGCAATCCGATGATGAGGAAGTGGAAGGCGAGGATGTCCCAGAACTCGCCGGTCAGGACGTTGTGCACGATGACCAGCGGGTAGGAGAGGAGCAGCGCGAGCTGTGACACGTAGTGGACCGTCACCACCGGATGGAGCCGCCAGGCGTGTGACAGGCCGCCCAGCAGGTCCACCAGGTTGGAGCGGCGCCACCGGAGTTGCTGGGAGAAGTACCCGGCCAGCGTCGACGGCGCGGCGGTGAAGCAGAAGGCGTCCAGCGTGTAGACCGTCTCGTAGTCGTGCTTGACGATCTGCCGCGTGAGGAACCGGTCCTCGCCGTACTTGATGGGGATGCCCGCGATGGCTCGCGCCTCGAGGATGGGCTCCAGCTCCAGCAGCACGTGGCGGCGGTACGCGGTGAGGCAGCCCGACAGGCACATCACCTGGCGGAAGCTGCGCTCCAGGTCCTTGAGCCACTCCTGGGCGAAGTGGAACTTGATTTCAATCATCCGCGTCATCCAGTTGTGATGACGGTTCGTCACGTAGGTGCGGCCGCCCACCGCGGCGATGCGCGGGCTGACGAAGCGGCGCACCAACTGGCGGACGGCGGCCTTGTCGACGATGACGTCCGAGTCCACCGAGACGATGATTTCCGCGTCCGTGGCGGCCTTCACCGCGCGGTTGATGCCCTTGCGCTTGCCCATGTTCTCCGGGTTGCGCATGACGATGACGTTGGGATTTCCCTCCGCCGCCTTCAGTGCCCAGGCGTAGCTGTCATCCTTGGAGCAGTCATCCACCACCACGATTTGCAGCAGGTGGCTGGGATAGTCCTGCTCCAGGAGACTGCGAACGCCGTGGTAGATGCCTTCGCCTTCGTTGAACAGCGGGATGACGATGGCGACTCGTGGGAGGTAGGTGTCGTCGACTCTGTCGAACTGCCGCCCCTTCAGGCGCCGTAGCAATGGCCCGAGGACATAGCGGTTCATCAGAACCACCATGAAAAGTAACTGAATTGGAAAGAGCTCCATCCGTCCCTGCCCCCCATCACGCCACTAGCAGCCCTTGTCGCTGCCCCTGCATCCGCCACGACCCCCAAGATGGGCGAGCGAAAGGTTGGCGGGGACGACGGTGTGTGCCAACTGCCTCGGGGGTCAGAGACAGTGGCCATCAGTGGCCATGCCACGCAGAAGCACGCAGGAGCGAGCAGGCGGCGGTGGTAGAAAGGGGGCATGCCGACAGACTTCCAGCCCCTGGCGCTGCGTCCGGATGAAGTCCATGTATGGATTGTCGAGCCCGAGCGCATCGACGACCGGCGCCTCCTGGATGCCTACTGGTCGCTGCTGGACGCGAAGGAGCGCGACAAGCAGCAGCGCTTCCGCTTCGAGCGGCACCAGCGTCAGTACCTGGTGAGCCATGCGCTGGTGCGGTTGACGCTGTCGCGCTACGCGCCGGTGCCGCCGGAGGCCTGGGCCTTCGACACCAACGCGTATGGCCGGCCGATGGTGCGGGGGGAGTGGGGCCCAAAGCTGCGCTTCAACCTGTCCCATACGGACGGCATGGCGCTGGTGGCGGTGGGCTGGGACGCGGAGCTGGGCGCGGACGTGGAGGACGCGCAGCGCAAGGGGGAGACGGTGGAGATCGCCGACCACTACTTCGCCGCGTCGGAAGTGGCGGCGCTGAAGTCCCTGCCGCCGGAGCGGCACCGGGAGCGCTTCTTCGAGTACTGGACGCTGAAGGAGTCCTACATCAAGGCGCGCGGCGCGGGGCTGTCACTGCCGTTGGAGCAGTTCGCCTTCCACCTGGAGCCGGGACAGGCGCCGCGCATTTCCTTCGACCCACGGATGCAAGACGTGCCGGAGGCGTGGCAGTTCGTGCAGTTGCGCCCGTCGGAGCGGCACCAGGCGGCGGTGGCGGTGAACCGGCCCCGTGGGCAGCCGCTGACGGTGCGCTGGCAGTTCACCGTGCCGCTGGCCGGGGACACGCCGCCCCGGTTCCAGGCGGCGTAGACGGCGGACTCAGGGCGCGCGGCCCATCCACCGGTTCAGGTCCTCGCTGATGTGCGCGAGGAGGGCGTCCCGCTGCGACTTGATGAAGAAGTGGCCGCCGGGGAAGAGGCGGACGCGGACGTCCTCACTCCGCGTCTCGTCGCGCCAGCGCTCCAGGTTCGCGGTGGGGACGTGCTTGTCCTCGGGCGAGCCGACGACGGAGATGGGGACCTCCAGCTTCGCGGGCTGGGGGCCGTCCTCCGTGAAGGCGATGCCGAAGTCGGCGCGCAGCATGGGCAGCACCAGCTCCAGCAGCTCGCGGTGCTGGAAGATCTCCTCGGGCGTGCCGTCGTAGCGCCGCAGCTGCGCGATGAACTCCGGTTCGGGCAGGTGGTGGATGGGCTCGCGGGTGTTGACGGACGGCGGCCCGGCGGCCCCCAGGAACAGGCCCACGGGGCGCGGGCCATTGCGGGCCTGGAGGCGCCGAGCGAGCTCCAGGGAGATGCGAGCGCCCATGCTGTAGCCGAAGAAGGCGAAAGGCCGGTCCAGCAGCGGCGCGATGGCGGGCAGCAGCGCGTCCACCAGGGCAGGCAGGCTGCCAATGGGCTTCTCCGACAGACGGCGCTCGCGCCCGGGGAGCTGGACGGGGCACAGCTCCACACCTGCCGGCAGGCCCTGGCTCCACTGGTTGTAGATGGCCACGCTGCCACCGGCGTACGGCAGACAGAACAGCCGCAGCCGCGGGTCCGTCAACGGCTTCCGGGTGGGGAACCAGCGGTCGGGGGCATGAGGGCTCAAGTTGGACGCGCTTTGCATGACGTGAAGGCTCTGTCGCATGGCCACGGAAAACGGGTCAAGTCCCGGAGGCCGCGTGGCGTGTTAGCGTTTCGGGGACGCGCAGGGGCGTCATTCTGGAGTCACAATGGGGCGTTCCGCGGGCTTCATACTCTGGCTGACAGGTCTGTCAGGTGCGGGCAAGAGCACCTTGTCCCGTACCCTGCGTGCGCACCTGACCGCGTCGATGCCCGTGGAGGTGCTGGACGGGGATGAGGTGCGCACCTGGCTGTCCCGCGGACTGGGCTTCACCCGCGAGGACCGCGAGGAGAACGTTCGCCGCATCGGTCATGTGGCCCGGCTGCTGGCGAAGCACGGGGTGGGCGTCATCGCCGCGGCCATCTCGCCCTATGCGAGCTCGCGCGCCGAGGTGCGCCGGCTGGCCGAGGAGGCGGGCATCCCCTTCGTGGAAATCCTTGTCCAGGCGCCTCTGGACGTGCTCATCGCCCGGGACGTGAAGGGGCTCTACAAGAAGGCGCTGGCCGGCGAGCTGGCGCACTTCACCGGCGTGTCGGACCCCTATGAGGTGCCTGACGCGCCCGACGTCACCGTCCGCTCGGATGTGGACACCGTGGAGGCGGGCCTGCGGCGCGTCTTGGAGACGCTGCGAAGGCGGGGCCTGCTCGACGCCGCGGCGGCGGCGTGAAGCGCGTCCCCGAGGTGGCGGAACGTCCGCGCACCCCGGGGGAACGGAGCCGCGGACTCAAGCGAGGATGCGCTCCATCTTCACGTAGGGGCGCTCGGCCTGAATGCCCTTCGTGCGGCAGTGCTCCAGGAACTTGTTCGACTCGACAATCTGTGGGGCCTTGTCGTCATAGACGAGGATCATCACGTGGCGCAGCCACGGCTCCTGGCCCATGGCGTAGACGTAGACCTCCTTGGGCGACAGGTAGTTGGTGATTTCGATGGCGCGAGCGCTGTCGGAGCCGTTGAGCCGGCGGGCCTGGTCCATCTTCCGGGGCAGGGGATTGCACAGCAGCGGGCCGTACATCCAGCTCATCGGGCCGCCTTCGCACTCCATGCCGAGGAACAGCACGTCGATGGTGCCGACGATGTCGCGCAGGTGCTGGTACATGCGCGGCTCGATGGCGTTGGAGTCCGCCGCCATCAGCATGGACTTGCCGCCCAGGCGCACCAGGTGCGCCGTCTTGGCCTGGATGGCCAGGTCGCTGTGCTCGCCCAGGAAGGGCAGGCCGGTGATAGAGCCGCCCGGCACGGGGATCTCCTGGAGGTCGTCGATCTCCACCACGTTCTTGAAGCCGTTGTGGTGGAGCATCAGCCTCAGCGATGGGTCCGCCAGCGAGTTGCCGTTGTTGCGCGGGACGATGATGCAGCCCACCCGGTGCCGAAGCTGGATGAGCGTCTCCATCATCAGGTGGTCGGCGTGGCCGTGGGTGAGGACCACGTAGTCGATGCGCTCGGGCAGGTCGGAGTGGGTGAAGCGGGGGAGCTCCGTGGGGAACTCGTAGCTGATGACGGGGTCGGTGAGGATGCTGACGTCCTTCGTCTCCAGCAGCACGCAGGCGTGGCCGAAGTAGCGCACGCGCACGCCCTCACCGGTGTAGCGCTCCGTGCGGCGGGGCTCGGTTTCGGTGAAGAGCGCGGCGAAGGCGTCCGCGGCGGAGGCGGGCACGCCGAGCATCTCCGCGACCTGGCCGGGCGAGCCCGGCGTGTGGCGCATGCGGAAGAGGGCGTCCAGGCCTTCGTGCTTGTAGGGGACGCGCAGCCACAGGGGCGTGTCCTCCTCCAGGCGGGGCGTGCTGAAGATGTAGGGCCGCCAGTCGCCGTCCACCTGCATGAGCGTCACGCTCTGCGAGGACTCCTTGTGGAAGGGGCTGCGGTACAGGAGCGGCTCGATGTACCGCGCGCTGGCGCGGTTGCTCAGGTCGTACGTGAGCTCCACGTAGCCGCGGAGGATGTCGGGCACCTTGGCGTAGAGGCCCTCCAGGGAGCCGCCGTTGTTGGGCGCCATGAGCTGCTCCAGCTCGGCCACCGCCTTGGTGTACGCGAGCATGTTGGCCTGCTCCTTCTGCGTCCGCTCCAGGAGCTCCTTCACGCGCGGGGCCTTCGCCGCCGGGTGGTTGATGAACGGGCCGCCCATCAGCATCGGGTTCTTCAGGGCCGCCACGTGCACGTCCGGATTCGCCACGAAGGACTGCATCAGCTTCTGGTGCAGGTTCGTCACGAACAGCGGGGCCGTCGCCGGAGACAGCAGGTACCACCACGCGTACCACTGATTGTAGAGCGGCTCGATGGCGACGTTCGGCTTGAGGTACATGGGTCGGTCCAGCATGGCGAGCTCCTCCGAGCGAGGTCCGGAAAACGTCGGGAACTTGGCAAACTTGGAGCCCGTAGATACACGGATTCGAAGGGTGATGCACGGGACCAACGCAGCGCAGCTTTTGCGTTAGTGCAACCGTGCGAGCATTCGGGCGCATCCCTTTCATCGTGCAGCTCGAGCAAGGAGCGTCCCATGAAGGCAGCTTGGAATGTTGTGATGGCCCTGATGGTGGGAGTGGCTGTGGGCTGTGGCGTTGGCGCCATGGATCCGGAGGGCGCGCAGGATGAGGCGCTCGACACGTCGGAAGCCACGCTCGCGGTCTGTGGAGATGGTGTCTGCGAAATCGGAGAGCGGTTGAGCTGTCCCCTGGATTGCCCACGTGGCGAGTTCTGTGGAAACGGCGCGTGCTGCCCTGGGGAGACGGCCCGGACCTGTCCCGAGGACTGCACGCAGGGGGACCCCGGGCGTTACTGCTATCGATCGCACTGAGTCGCCGCGGGCGCGCGAGCAGCGAGGTTCTCTTTGTTCGCGCGCCGTTCCGCCGTGTCAGGTAGGGCGGGGCGTCTTCGCTACATCGCGAAGCAGCCGTAGACCTTCTCGTAGTAGGAGGTCTTCGTTCCGTTGAGGACCGTCTCTGGCGTGCTGCAGCCGCAGAGGAGCTCACCGACCTTGGTGACCTTCGCGGGCTCCGCGTAGTACGTGATGACGTAGTCCCGGCCGGTGATGTCACGACAGGGGATCGCCTGGGCCTCCGTTTCGAGTCCGGCGGCCTCCTCTTCGATGCCGCCACAGCCCGTCATCAGCCCTACTGCCAGCAGACCCACCATGATGCCCGTACGCATGAATTCCCCTTTTGTGAGACGGTGATGCGTTCCCAGGATAGCCAGAGAACGCGTCAATGGCACCCGGGGGCTGCGGACTGTCGGAATGCCAACGGGCCTGCTCGGCCTGTCGACGAGGTGCCCGTGGGGGGAAGAGCACCGCTTCGTGGCGGATGCCCTTCATCGTGAGGTCCGCGGGCTATGTCTGGATGGTGTTCATGACATTGATGGGCAATAGGAGATTGAAGACCAGTGCCTCCGGCACGTGCGTGCTGTCAGGGTTCAGCGCCAGGTAGCGGGCAATGTCTCGGGCCTGCCGCAGTTGGATGGCGTCGCCGACGGCGCGGATGTCCTGGAAAAAGCTGTCCACCACCGCGCGCAGCTTGCTGTCATTGAACAAGTATGAGTCCCGGCTCCTCGCCTGCTGGGCAGTAGCGCGGCGATCATCGGCCATGCACTGCGATTGCACTGGGAGATAGGCAGCGTCGGGGCGGAAACCCTTGTCACCCCGGGCACGAAGATCGACTGAAGTGATCAGGCAAGGGCTGGGGCGGCTACTTTGGTGAAATGCGCTGTAGCAGTTCCACGGCAGTTGCCTGTGGGAGCGGTTCCGCTTGTTCGACAGAGTACCCACTGGGCTGCGACGAGAAGATCGTACTCGCAGCCTGAGCTAGAATTGCGTCTTTGACTCGTTCGTTTGCCGCAGACGCCGCGAATACGCCGAACGTGCTAAGCGCAACTGACCTGTGCCTGTTGACGATGTAGTTGTGCCGACTTGTTCTGTAGTTTCGAGCGCAGAGCGAGAGCGCGTAGAATGCGACCGACAAAACCAGGAACCTGGGAGCGTATGCAAATATTGTCAGGGACATTGAGCCTTGTACAAGGGCCGCAGGAGTGTTTGCGCTGGCGAACCATGCGATCGCTGCGATAATTGTTGCTGCGACTGCGACGCCGATGAGCCACTTGGTTGCGGAGTCTTTGTGCTCAATTGCTTCGTTGGCGAAGTGCTCTGACTGTCGGGCAATGACCGTATCTATGGAGAGCTTCTTGAGGTCGTCGGCAAGTTGTTCACATTCGACTCGCGTCTTCTTGACGGCCACCAGTTCGTTTTCGAGTTTTGACTGGGTGCTCTCGATGTTGGGGGATCTTTGCATCTCAAGGGCGATTATTGGGGCGGCGACTCTGTAGAGGGTGTTGTACTGGCTGCTTATTTCTTGGCTGTATGACTCTGGCGGGGTGGGGTTGGTTGTCGTCTTTCTGCTGCTGGGGGTTGTTAGGGTGGTAATTGCGCTGTGGATGCGACTCCTTAGTTCCTTGCTGGTTTTTGAGGGTATGTTGTTGATGTCTATTGAGGCGATGGTCTTGAGGAGAGAGATGAGGTTGGTTAGGTCTGTCGTGGGGTCATGATCGGGGTCTGGCGTGCCGTCTCGTGTGATGGCGTTTTGAATTTTCTCCATGTTGAGGTTGGAGATGTTTGATTCAAGGTGTTCGCGATAGTTGTTGTTGGGGTTGATTTGGTTGGTTGGCATGCGCGGAGCGTATCGCAGGCTGGTTTGGATGGCGAAGGGGTTGCGATTATTCGCTCCGCGACGCCCTCGTTCTCCGAAGTTTTTACCGTGTGCTTGCGAATGGGCCAACCCATGGTCCCGTGCCGTTGTGCCTCGGGTGGTTGCGCTCCTAGCTGGTTGCTTTCGCCAGCGACTCCTTGAGTTGTTTGTCCTTCCGCCCGATTGGGATGCAGGGCCGACGAGGAGGATGGGGCACCCGAGGCTGGTGTGCTTCGCGTCCACCTTCCATCACACACATCTCGGGTGTCCACCGAACCGGGCCAAGCTCAGAACGTGTACGACTGCAACGCGGGGAGTGCTGGCGGGTGGCTTCCGTCGGATGCGTGGAAGGCCCAGGTGCTGACAGAAATCGTTTCCGGGCACCGCGGCGCGTCTGGGAAGTGGGCGGTGCGCGTGGTGCTGGAGGTTCTCCGTTGAACTGGGTGTTGCGTGGGATGGCGTCGCGAAACGCGACGTCACCTGCCCGAAATGCAGCGACGCTGGCTGCGTAACTCAGGGCCGGTGCGACGACCCGGAGGTCTTCTTCGGAGGCATTGGGCGATGAATGACGTGGTCGCGTATGTCCTCATCACGCAGGGGGTCCTTCGCATCCTCTGGATTTGGAGTCTTCGCCTCAGACTTCAGAAGCTGGTGCGCCAGCAGGGGGATGCGCGCGAGGCGGCATGAGGGCCTACTACGTACCCGAGACAGGCGACGCATGCATCCCTCGGCGGTTCAACTTCCGTGGCGACGGCATGCGCGACGGACACAGGCTGGTTGCGGCCAACAGCTCCCGACGCTGCTCAGTGGGAACGACGTCAGGAGGCCGATGCCTGAGTCGATGCGTTCCTGTCTTTGGAGATCGAAGACATCGCAATAGCTTTGTCGAAACTCAGCATCGGCTGGCCGTGACGAGCGATTGGTCCCAAGTCATCCCAAATCCTCTTGGTGGTGGCCACCAATTCGTCGTGACGCTCTTTGCTGGGAAAACGCTCACTCCCGACTTGGAGAGTGCCTGCTGGGTGCATTTTGTGCAGAGAGCGGAACGTCTTGTGGCCGGACAGGAGCGACGAACGTAGCACCCAAAGAGAATCAACACCCATGAGGAGTTTTTCTGGGAGGTGCAGTGCGGCAAGTCCCCAGGACTCCAGGAGCGCGTCGCTTGCAGTCTCGATGCGATGGCGAGTACCGGAAGTGCGACGGTCGTAGTGCTCGCCCGGAGAGAGGTGATGTGCATCCTTCTCGTTGGTTTCTCCATGCTTGTCGCTGTGGGGCGTGCCTATCAGAGCCGCGATGTCGGCTGGCAAGCATAGTGCCTCCAGTTCGCGAAATAGGCGGAATGACGCGACCCAAAGATGCTGGGCTGCCTCGCCGCGCCTCTCATCTGCCTTCGACGCGCGAAACGAGGCTAGTTCATTGGGGACGACGCTCCATGCCGTCCAGATGGCCGCAATGACCGCTCCGAGGGCACCAAGACCGCCCGCCAAGGATCCGACGGTATCGAGGATGTTCCGTAAGCTTTCGGCATCGTCCATAGCGTGACGCTATGGCTGCCACCTACGTCACGCCACTGCTTGAGAGGGGCACCCGAGGAGGGGCTTGCTAGCTGCCGCCTGTGCGGCCAGCCCTTGGGATCCTGTGCCCGAGGCTTCCCTTTCGAACTCTGCCAAACGCGCGGAGATGGCGGGCCATGCTGGACGTGTCGATTCCTGATTTCCTATGGTCGCCGACCTTTCGCTCAGCATGAGGTGGGACAGTCCATGGAGTTGCTGTGCTTTCTCGGATCGTTTGCTTCGGCATGTGGCGTGTCTGTCTACCTTTTGGGGAAGTGGCTGAGCCGCCGCCGCGCTGCTGCTGCGTCCGCGCTGGCGCTGGTCACCACGCATCAGGGGAAGCTGACATCCTTGCCGCGCGGGGCAGTGGTTGAGGTGGTCGGCGAGTCCCACTATCAGGAGACGCTGGAAGCCCTCTCCGAGGAGCGGACGGGCCGGAGCCAACGCATCGCCACGACAGCCCACCTGGTGCGCGAGCGCGTCAACCGCTTCGACGAGAACGCCGTGGCCGTCGTCATCGAGGGACGCTTGGTGGGGTACCTGTCCCGGGCGGACGCGCTGGGGTTCCGTGCCCTCATTGAGGAGATGGAAGCACGTGGTGAGATTGCCGCCTGCGCCGCCACAATCGTTGGGGGCTGGTCCCGCGGGGAAAGGGGCAGCGGGAAGTTCGGCGTGAAGCTGGACGTCATGCACCCGGACAAGGCGCCCGCAGATGCCACCATTATCTCCCATGCGGTGACGGGGCTGTGGGAGGCGAAGGGGCCCGCCGGCCGGAGGAAAGTGGTCCAGCGCGCGCTGGAGTCGCTACGGACGGAGGATGCGAAGACGCAGCTCCTCAACGAGGCATCGTCTGTGGAGGTGGTGGCGGCGTTGGAGCAGTCTGCGGGCCTGAAGACGCCCGCCGCCAAGCGACGGAGGCTCCAAGCCGCGCTGGACGCATTGAGGGCGGACGAAGTGCCGGACGAGCTACAGCGCCAGCAGGTGGAGTGGTTGGAGGCGGCGCTCCGGGACCTCGACGCGCCGCCCGAAGCCTAGCCTGGCACGTAGTTCCAGCGGGCATACGGCGCGCCTCTCATGCGCCTGCGTCCGCTGAGCGATACTGGAGTTGCGATGCCTGCTTGCTCTCAACCTGCCCAGTGCTCCGAGGCCGACTGCCGCAACGCGGCCGCGCCCCGGTGCGTATTCTGAAGTTGCCCCGGTTTCGTGGAGTCCCCCCCGCTGTGCGAAAAGGGTTCCACGATGCCGAAGTCACGCCCCCCATACCCGCCGGAGTTCCGTGATCGGGTCGTCGAGCTGCTGAAGGCCGGCCGGTCCGGCAAGAGTCTCGCAAGAGAATTCGGTTGCACCGAGCAGAGCATCCGCAACTGGAAGAAGCAGTTGGAGGAGAGCTGCAGTGGCGCCCCCAGCAGCAACGGCGAGAGCAGGCCAGCACCCAGGGCGAGCAGTGCCGCCTCGGAGGAGCGAGCCGAACTCGAGCGGCTGCGGCGCGAGGTGCGGGTGCTGCGCGAGGAGCGCGACATCCTAAAAAAAGCTGCGGCCTGGTTCGCGCAGGAGTCCGTGGCGACGCCCAGGCGGCGTACCGACTCGTGAAGGCGAACCAGGCCGTCCACTGCATCACGACGCTCTGCCGTGTCTTGGAGGTGTCCGAGAGCGGCTACCACGCGTGGCGGACGCGCCTGCCCTCGAAGCGCGCGGTCGCTGACGCCCTCAATGGTCACGTGAAAACCGGCCAAAGAGGGTCCCTTCAAAACCGGCCAAAGGGAGAGGACCGAGACAGGAGGACTCCTACCCCGCGGACTCGGAGGTCCGCAACTCCATGGCCCCCTTGGTGCGCCAGCTGCGGGGACCGAATTGGACGACGTGGGCATGGTGCAGCAGACGGTCGAGCATGGCGGCCACGGCGGCGTTGTCCCCCAAGAGCTTCCCCCAGTCCTCCACTGGCCGGTTGGAGGTGATGAGGGTGGAAGCCTTCTCGTAGCGGCGCATGATGAGCTCGAGCAGGTCCTCGGCGGCGGTGGCCGGCAGCTTGCGCATGCCGAGGTCATCGATGATGAGCAGAGGCGCGCCGGTGAGCGCATCGAGCTTCTGGCGTCGGGTGCCTTCGAGGCTTGCTTCGGCGAGCTCCTCGAGCAGGTGGTGCGCCTCGCGGTAGAGGACGCGATGGCCCTGGGACTGGATGACGGCGCGGCCGAGGGCCTGGGCGATGTGACTCTTGCCGGTGCCTGGAGGGCCAAGGAAGAGCGCGTCCTCGCGCCGCTCCACGAAGCCGCCGGTGGCCAGCTCGAAGACGAGGCGGCGATTCATCTTCTTGTTGAAGTCGAAGTCGAAGCCGTCGAGCGTCTTGCCCGCGTCGCGGAAGGCGCCCTGCTTGAGGCGGCGTTGGATGAAGCTGTCGCTTCTGCGAGTCAACTCGTCGTTGACGAGGGCGGAGAGGAAGTCGAGTGGAGCGAGCTTCTCGGCTTGCGCCTGGAGGATGCGGGCCTCGACGGCCTGGGCCATGCCGGACAGGCGCAAGGTGGTGAGGGCGCGGGTGATTTCGACGAGATTCATGTCTCGGTGTCTCCTGGGTGAGGGGTGGGTTGAGTCAGACGGACGATGACGTCGCGGTAGTGGGTGAGCTCGCGGATGAGCGGGTCGACCTGGCGCAGGGTGACGGGAGTGGGCGTGCGTCTTTCGAGGTAGCGGCGCACGAAGCGGTAGGTGGGGACGCCCACCTCGAGAGCCACCTCGCAGGCGTCGTCCAGGGCAGCGGCGCCGTGCTTCTTCACCAGGGACAGCACGCCCAGGATGCGGCGGGTGCCCACCTCTCCTTCTCGGCGGTGCACCTCGGCGCAAAGGGCGGCGACGCCGCGTCCGGCCCTGGCGGCGCGCTCGAGAAGTTGCACGGTGGTGCGCGGCGCGTGGGAAGGCCTGTCCTCCTCGCGTGTGCGGTGGTGGCCGCGAGGGGCCCGGGTGTGCTCCCGGAGCAGTTGCCCCGTAGCGGGCAGCAGCAGGCGGACGTGGAGGCTGTCCCACTGCACGTGCAGCTTGCGGCCGATGTGTCCCGGGGGCACCGAGTAGTACGCGCCGTCCACCTCGACGTGCCCGTCCAGGTGCACCACTCGCTCACCGTAGGCGTAGTAGCGGAAGGGCTCCACGGGCAGGGCCAGCAGCCATGGGCGCTCCTCGCCGAACATGGCGGCCACCTGGCGCTTGGTGGTGCCGTGGATTCGGGTGTCCGCCCACTTCGCCTCCCACGCGTCGAGGTAGACCTGGGCGGCCTCCAGCGACTCGAAGCGCAGGCCCTTCAGCGGCGTGCGCTGCGCGTGGCCCACCGCAGACTCCACCTTCCCCTTCCTGTCCGGGTGGCGGACTCGGGCCGGCAGGGCCGTGGCCCCGTAGTGGGCCAGCACGTCCCGGAAGAGCGGATTGAGGGCCGGCTCGTAGACGTCGGGCGAAAGCACCCCCTCACGCAGGTTGTCCAGCACCACCGTGCGCGTCACGCCTCCCAGCCGCCGGAAGGCCTCCTCGTGCAACTGCGCCCACGCGCGGCTGGAGGACTTCCAGCACAACAGCCGCACTGACTTGCGGCTGTAGCCCAGCGTCATGACGAACATGCGCGTGCGCCGGTATTTCCCCGTCTCCGGGTGGCGCACCATGGGCCCCTCCCCATAGTCCACCTGCGCTTCCTCGCCCGGCGTTGTGTGGATGACGGCCTTGGCCTCCGGGCCCTGGCTGTCGCGCAACGCCCGGACGAAGCGGCGCACGCTAATGTAGCTGCCCGTGTAGCCCTGCGTGTCGACGAGCTCCTCGTAGATGGCGCGCCCGTTGCGGCCCACCTCCAGCCGCTGCCGCACCAGCTCGACGTAGGGCGCGACGATGCTCGCCGATACGTGCCGGACTCCGGCTCGGCTGCGCGGCATGGAGTCGGTGGTCCCCTCATTGGCCGGTTTTGCTCCGGCGGCCTCGGCCTCCGGCTCACTCGCCTCGGTGGTCCCCTCATTGGCCGGTTTTGACTTGCCCCACCGGCGCGGTGGACGGATGCCCACGCCCGCGGCCTTCAGGTAGCCGCTGGCCGTCTCACGGCGCACCCCCGTCGCATCCTCGATACGTCTCAGACTCCAACCCAACCGCCCCAGGGCGATGACCTGCTGCTTCTTCTCGTCGCTCAAGACGTTGCCCATCCCCCGGGCGGACTCCACGTCCTACCCGGGCGTCAACGTCTCGGCCCTCCCCATTGGCCGGTTTTCAGGGGACCTTCATTGGCTGGTTTTGGGTGACCACTGAGGCTGACGCGGGCCTCAGCGAGCGCATTCGCGCCATCCACGCGATGAGCGACGGCACCTACGGCGTGCCGCGCATCCACGCCGAGCTCGCGGCGGAGGGCGTGCACATCGGCCGTAAGCGTGTCGCCCGTCTCATGCGGGCAGCTCGCCTCGAAGGCGTCAGTCGCCGCAGGTGGTGTGTCACAACGACGCGCGACGAGCGCGTACGCCCTGCTCCCGACCTGGTCGACCGCAAATTCGTGGCCCCTGGACCCGACCAGCTCTGGGTTGCTGACATCACGTACATCCCGACGCACGCCGGCTTCCTCTACCTCGCCGTTGTGCTCGACGCCTGGAGCCGCAAAGTCGTCGGCTGGGCAATGGCTGGCCACCTCAAGACGCAGCTCGTCGTGCAGGCACTCGACATGGCTGTGGGGCAGCGTCAGCCCCAGAGCGTCGTGCACCACAGCGACCAAGGGACGCAGTACACCTCGATTGGCTTCGGGCTTCGGTGCAAGGAAGCCGGCGTGCGGCCCTCCATGGGCAGCGTTGGCGACGCGTACGACAACGCGATGTGTGAGAGCTTCTTCGCCACACTCGAGTGCGAACTGCTCGCACGCCGCCGTTTCACGTCTCACGCCGAGGCGCGGATGGCCGTCTTCCGCTTCATCGAAGGCTGGTATAACCCGCTCAGGCGCCACTCCGCGCTCGACTACGAGTCACCCGCTGGTTACGAGAAGAAGCACCGCGCTGCCGCTTGAGGGCGAAAGCGCGAAACGCTCTGCGGAACCGGGGCAACTTCAATTCCGGTGATGGTGAGCACCTCAAGCGGGTGACGCGGGGCCGGTCGATGTCAACGCCCCTGGCGCCGGCATATGTGTCCCCCTGGGAGCGCCTCACCGCCGCCGCCCTGGCCTACGCCGATGCCAGCGACGACGAGGAGGAGTTCGCCAAGGCCCGGGACAGGCTGCGCAAGGCGGCTATGGCCTACGCGCGCACCGCTCCGGCGCATCCGATGCCGCCCGCGCCATTTGCACCTCGGGTGCGCAAGGCGCGCACGCCGGGACAGCTTGAGTTGTGGCCAGGCCAGGCGGAGCGGCCGTAAGTCAACCGCAACCGCCTGGCACACGCGTTCATCGGAGAGCAGGCCAAGGGCACGACAGCCGTTGGCTGCTAAGGCTTAGCAGCACCAGCAACTCGTTTCGTTGCGGCAACAGCCGGCCGTGCAGTAGCAGTCCTGCGCCCCGTTTCTGGCTGAGCAACTCTTCCCGGGAGGCGGGGGAGGCGGGCGCGCCGAAGTCGAATCCCCAGAGGCGTCGACGGCAGGGTTGGCGGCCATCGACAGCAGTTCCTCGCCTTCTTGCGACTCTGGCGCGAAGGTCGCCGCAGCGTCCTCACCCGAGACAAAGCGGTCGATGGGCGTACCGTCGTTGAGGGACGCATTCCCACAGCCGACCATCACAGCAAACGCCACCGACAACAGCAGTGTGCGACCGACACTCATATTCCCCTCCCTGATTGAGTGCAGATGAGTCCGGGCCAATCCGCGAGGCTCGTCCGCAGACAACGGTGAAACGTCGTGGCGCACGTCCCTTGTGGGAATTCGCCCTCGTACTCCGGGGAGGGGTGGTGAGCGTCACCCGCTTCGGTGGCTCTCCCGCACTTCGTGTGGTTCCCCTCGGAGGAATGGGTAGATGCGGCAGACGGCCAGCAGGGCGAATACACCCAGGGAATGGAAACGCTGTACTCCCTTCCTGGCTGTCGCGTGGAGCGGGTGATGCTCACCTGAACAGTGAGGACGCTCACGTCGGTGTAGAAGCGCTGGGTTGTACGCTTGTCCTTGTGGTTGAGGAACTCAGGCACTAGGGGCGGCGCTGCGCCCTGTTCTACGCTCCAGGTCGTCACCGAGTGGCGCATGACGCCGAAGGTGAAGGCGGGCACTCCAACTGCGACGCCGAGTGGGTCTGCCTCGAACCGCTCGAGCTGCTTCATGGCCAAACGGAGGTTGTGGCACCGCGTCGAGACATGGAACCGCTGCCCGCGAACGCGACGATCGATGATGAAGAGGGGCTGTCCATCCTGCTGCTTGTGGAAATAGCCGCCTGGCCAACGCTGCTTGCTGCTCACCGGCACCTCCGCCCACAAAGGTGCCACAACGGAGGCCGACATGAATGCAGTGACCCCGACAGGAATCGAACCTGTGGCCTGCGGTTTAGGAAACCGCCGCTCTATCCAACTGAGCTACGGGGTCGTGCTCTCAAGTCACTGCGCTTTCTGGAGGAGGCCCGCCAGAAAGGTCCATCCATGCTACCCAACGCGGGGGCGCATGCACAACGACGTGCGTTATAGCAGGCGGCCCGGCGCGCGCAACGCGCCAGCATCACCGTTTCCATCCTGCCGCCCCCTAGGGGCCCTGCCGGGCGCCCTCAGCGTGACGCGGGAACGTCCCGGAACCGGACCATGCGGCCCCGCTCTCCGTCCCAGACGTTGAGTCGCAGACAGGCCAGCACGTCCCTGGGGTGCAGGGTGGTGGTGCGCGGGTTCTGCAACTCGGGGATGGCGGCCATGGCCTCCGGCAGCCGGTAGAAGGGGATGCGCGGGTTGAGGTGGTGGACGTGGTGGTAGCCGATGTTGCCGGTGAACCACGCCATGACGGGGCCGCAGGCCAGGTAGCTCGAAGCCTCCAGGGCCGCGCTCGCGTGCGTCCAATCCTGGTCCTCGCGCAGCGCGACGTCCGGGAAGTTGTGCTGGGAGAAGAAGAGGTACGCCCCCAGCGCGTAGCCGATGGACAGCGGCAGCACCATCGCCGTGAGGTACACGCCCAGGCCCCCGAAGTGGAACACCGCCACGCTGATGGTCACGTGGAGGAGCACGGCGAAGCCCGCGCTCCAGTAGCGCAGCGGGTGCTTCACGAACGGCACGAAGCACAGCCCACCCAGGAACGCGAGCGGGTACGCGAAGATCATCACGAGCGGATGCCGCTCCACCACATAGGCCAGCCGCTCCAGCGCTGTGGCCTCACCCCACTGCCGCGCCGTCCACGTGGTGAACGTCCCTGACGCGGAGGCAGCCAGCCGCGCCGTGTTCGCATGGTGGTGGTTGTGCGTCTCGCTCCAGACGCGCGGCGGCGTGAGCAGCAGCACCGCGTGGGTGTGGAACAGGGCCTTTCCGAGCCGCGAGCCCGACAGCAGTGAACCGTGCAGGTAGTCGTGGACCAGGATGAAGGAGCGGATCAGCACCAGCGCTTGCACCACGCTTCCCACGACGCGCAGGGGCCACCAGGAGGGAAGGGTGGCGAGCGCGATGGCGCTCAGCAGGGCCACGAAGGTGGTGCCCACTTCCCACCAACTCCGCCGCGTGTCCTGTGCGGCGAAGGGCCGCGTGCGGGCGATGAGGTTCCGCTCGGCGTCTCGGGAGAGTGAGGTGAAGGCGCTGCTGCGGGTCGCGGAGTCCATTCGGAGGTCCAAGGCTGGCACGGCGGCGGCTGCCGCCGATTCGAGTCCCTGGAACCATGCCCGCCCACTGTCATGCGCCCGTCATGGGCGGTGCTATTGGCAGACACCACTCACGGATGCTGTGATGCGTCGGAGGCCGCGCTGCCCCGTCGGGCCCATTTGGCTCGACGGGGCACGGCACGTCACGAGCGATGCTTGTTGGCCCGGAACTCGCTGGCCCACTGCTCGACGATGGATGCCACCTGCTCGCGCTCGGAGCGCTGCGCGGTCGGAATCACCAAGGCTTGGGCCAACTGCTGAAGGACCGGCGGGCTGTCGCCACTGGGCGTCGGGACCACGGGGCTGGCGCCCTTCTTGCGGACCCAGACGCGGGGCCCCTCGCTGGGACGCACGGGCTCCGGGGTGACGGCGATCTCCGGCGCCTCCGAAGACTCGCGGCGCTTCCGGCCCAGGATGACGTCCGGAATGCTGTTCGGTGCGGCTTCTTCCGTCCACGCGTGGTGCAGGCGGCCGGACGCCACCATGAGGCGCCGCTTCTGGTAGTGGGCCGCGCAGTAGCCCAGGCTGCGCACCGGCCGCTTGCAACCGATGACGGCGCAGGCCCGGGCTTCCGGGGCGGCTTCTTCCTCGGCGGTGTCGTCGGGCCCCGCATCCAGGGTCGCGAGCGACGACGCCAGGGCGTCCAGGGCCGCGTTCGGCAGCTCACGCCGCGGCTGGCGGCGGGGGGCGCTGGGGGACAGGCTCTCCGCGATGCGCAGAAGCGTGTCCGTCAGCGGCGACAGTTGCCCGGCGAGTTCCTCGGCCAGCACGGTGCGGAACGCGCGTTCCAGCGGCGGCAAGGATGACGCGGGAACGCGAGTGATTCGCGTGGATTGATGAGAAGGGGCGGAACGAAGGCTACGGGGTCTTGGCATGTGGATGAGTGCCTGTGGTCGCTGCCGGTTGCTTCAGGGGACCGTGGAGCGGACGGCCGTTGCGTTAGCACACCTGTGGCCGACCGCCCAGGACAGCCTGTCAAAGGGCTCGTGAGTGGATGTTTCGCGGCGATGACCCAAGCGGTGCGTCCCCATGTCAACACGGCCCACGTCCATTCAATCCCGAGCCGCACCCGCACCTTCCCAGGTATGTCGGAATCCTACCTGTCAAGTGGTCGGCAGGACATAACTTCCAGGGAGCACGCTTCTTCCTCGGCTGAAACAGACTACTGCGGAAGGATGCGCGTGTCGTGCAACTTCACTGAGAGGATTTGCCCGTGCGAAACATCTCGACTGTCGCGGTGTCCGTGGTTGCGCACCTACTGCCCCTGACGTGACGTCTCAGCGCTCCACGCGGGAGGCACCCTGCGTGGATTTGCTTTCCGACTGGCGGCATCGCGATTCGGCCGCGCGAGCGTTCGCGGCCTCGTAGCCGCGACCCGCGGCTTCGAGCAACGCCGCCGCGCGAGCGTAGTGTCCGGCGGCCTGTCCCTTGGGCAGCAACTGTTCGTCAGCGTGCGCGGCGGCGAGCAGGAAGGGGAGGGCGCGGTCCTCCTGCCCCGCTTCCATCCAGTGGTGGGCCAGGATGATGGCGGGCGCGCCATCCCGTTCGAAGACGCGTGCAAGCCGGCCGTGCAGGAAGCGGGCGGCGGAGTCGGACACGCTGGCGTGGACCGCTTCCAGGACCAGGTCGTGGGTGAAGCGCTCCGCCACGAGGAGCTGCGCGGACTCCAGCTCGGACAGCGCCGCGTGCAGCTCCGCCACGCTGACCTGGAGCGCCTCGGGCGCCAATGCGGCTCGGAAGTGGAGGTCCGCTCGCGCCGCCAGCTGCGCCGTGAGCCGGGCCAGGGGTGTGAGGCGCTCCAGACGGCGTTGGATGAGCGGCCCCACTCGGCCCGGAGGTGGGAGCCGGCGCGGCCAGTCCCGGTGGAGAGCGTCCGTTTCGATGAGGTGCTTCAGCGTCTCCACGATGTACAGCGGGTTGCCCCCCGTGTAGCGCGTCAGCGCCTCGGCGTGAGGTTCCGCGCCCGGAAGCTCCAGGCCCGCGAGCAGTTGCCGGACCTCTTCGAGCGCGAGCGGTCCCACCTCGATGACTCGCGCGAGCCCCGTGTCCACGAGCTTGCGCACGTTGGCTTCGGAGTAGGGCGGGAGCTCTCCCTTGCGGTAGCAGTCGATGAAGGCGGGCGCGCGGGCCGGCGCTTCGTACTTCCGCTCCATCAGCCGGGCCAGCGAGTACATGAACAGCTTTGCGCTGGCCTGGTCCCAGTATTGGACGTCGTCGACGACGATGACCTGGTCACCTTCGTGCAGCAGGGTCATCGCCTCCGCGTGGGCCTCGTAGAAGCGCAGCTCGTCGGCCTCGGAGGCGAGCGGTGGCAGGGCGGTCCCATTGCCCAGCTCTGGCACGATGCGCGACAGCTCCGTCCGGACCCAGTCCGGCATCACGATGCCGGGCCGCCGGGCCAGGTGGGCTCGGACCGCGCGCGTCTGGGAGGCATAGGGCACCTCCTGGTCACCCGGGCGTGCTTCGAGCCGGAACCACGTCCCCACGGACGCGGCGAACTCCTCGGCGAGCCGTGTCTTTCCGCTGCCCGCGTCTCCCGCCACGAAGAGCAGCTGCCCCGCCTCCAGACCTTCCTGGAGCTGGCGCAGGGCGTGCTGCCTGCCCGCGAGGACGGGCGGGCGCATCACGCTCATGGGCAGCGGTGCTCGGGTGGGCTGGGGGGAGGCGGTCCACGCCGCATCCTTTTCGATGTTGCGCACCAGGGTGAGCGTCTCCGGCATGGGAGAGACGCCAAGGTCGTGTGACAGCGTGCTGCGCAGCCGCTCGAAGGCCGCGAGCGCCGCGCCCCGGTCACCCCGGAGGTAGTGCAGGCGGATGAGGTGGCGGCCGGCCTGTTCGGACTCCGGCTCATGCTGCACCCAGGCCTGGGCCAGGGCCAGCGCGGTGGGCCAGTCCCGCGCGTCCATGCGGTGTTGGACTTCGGCCTCTCGGGCGTTGCGCACCCATCCCTCCACGGCGGCACGGGCTCCATCCAGCCACCGCGACAGCTCGTCGCAGTCGTCGAAGCTCACCCCCGTCAGCAGGCCGACGCCGGTGCCCTGCAGCAGCGCTTGGAGGACATCGGAGGATAGGGGCTTGCCCGCGGCGCACTTCAGCCTCGCGAGGTCCAGCGTGACGTCTGGTGACAGGCCCAGTCGGTGGGAGTCCCCGTCCACCAGGTCCGTGCCGCCGCAGCTCAGCCGGAGCCGGCGCAGCAGTTGGCGCATGTTGTTGCGCACGGAGGCGGGTGGTGAGTCCGGCCACAGCAGGTGGGACACGGCGGCCTTCGACGCGGGGCCCTCCATGCCCAGGTAGGCCAGGAGGGTGGCGGCTCGGCGGTCCATCCTCACGCGCTGCCCGTCGGGACCTTCCAGGTGGGCATGGCCCAGGACCCGAGCGCTCCATCCCGGCAGCTTCACCTGCGCCACTCCGTCATGAGACTCCGCTTCCGGCCAGTTCGACCCCATATCGAACATACGGAACGGTACCGGAAACAGGTCTTTGGATTAGTGGTTTTATTTGAATTAACTGTTAGGCCCAAGCCGTCTCGGGGCTTGGAACGCGGGAGTCTGGCCGGTACAACGCGCCCCTGGGCCCGCGGGCATGTCGTCCTGGCCCCGGCTGTCATGATCGCGAACCTCCACAACGCCGACATCCCCCAGCCCGTGCTGGACGTCATCGCGCGGCTGCGCGAACTGGGCCACGCCGTCTACCTGGTGGGTGGCTGCGTCCGGGACATGGTGCGCCTGGTCCACCCCAAGGATTTCGACGTGGCCACCAGCGCGCTGCCGCAAGAAGTCCAGGGCGCCTTCCGCAAGGTCATCCCCACGGGCATCCAGCACGGCACCGTCACCGTCCTCCAGAATGGCACGCACGTGGAGGTGACGACGTTCCGCTCGGAGGGGGATTACCTTGACGGCCGCCGGCCCAGCTCGGTGGCCTTCGAGCGCGACATCGTCAAGGACCTGTCCCGGCGCGACTTCACCATCAACGCGATGGCCTACAACCCGCTGGACCGCGAGTTGGTGGACCCGTTCGGCGGACAATCGGACCTCCGGGCGCAGCTCATCCGCTGCGTGGGCTCCGCGCAGGAGCGCTTCTCCGAGGACGGCCTGCGCCCCTTGCGCGCCGTGCGCTTCGCCGCGGTGCTCGGCTTCGCGCTCGATGCCGCCACCCGCGACGCCATCCCCGCCACGCTCGGCGTCTTCCGCAAGGTCGCGCTGGAGCGGGTGCGTGAGGAACTGGTGAAGCTGCTCCTGTCACCCCGGGCGGAGAGCGGCCTGCGGTTGCTCGCGGACACCGGGCTTCTGGACGTGTTCCTTCCGGAGCTGGCGCGCGCGGAAGCCTCGGCCGCCGCGTCCGTCCGGGCCGCGGTGCAGGCCTCGCCGCTGGAGGTGGAGGTCCGCGTCGCGGTGCTGCTGGCCGATCTGGTGGACCGAGCCCAGGCGCGCGACATCGGCCTGCGGCTGAAGTTCCCCAACAAGGTGGCGGACCTGGTGGCGCTGCTCGTCGAACACGCGAAGGCGGAGACTCGGGTGGGGGCGCCGGACGCCGCGCTTCGCCGGCTCCTGGCTCGCCTGGGCCCGCCGCAGCTTCCGCTGTGGGCAGCGGTCGTTCGCGCCCGGGTCGGCGTCCGCCAGCCGGACGCGCTCCCAGCGGTGGAGGCGCTCATTGCCCGCGTGGAGGCGCTCGCCGCCGCGAAGCCGCCGTTGACGGCGAAGGACCTGTCGCTGACGGGAGGCGACATCATGGCCGCCCTGGGCGTGGGGCCTTCTCCCATCGTGGGCGAGGCCACCCGGTTCCTCGTCGAGTCCGTCCTGGATGATCCAGGCCTGAACACGGCCGACGCCTTGCGGCAGCGGTTGCAGGCGTGGCAGGCGCAGGCTGCTCGCTGAGCCGGCGGGCTGCGCGGGGTGAAGGGTGTCGGGAAAGGGCGCCCTCCGCGTCCCCCCGCGTGCGCCCGGACGCGCGGGCGTGTAGGAAGGAGCACCATGCGAGTCGTCGTTGCAATGAGCGGCGGGGTGGATTCCTCGGCCGCGGCTGCCCTGCTCAAGGAGCAGGGCCACGAGGTCATCGGTATCACCCTGCGCGTCTGGTCCTACGAGGGCAAGGCGACGTGTGGGAGCTGCTGCAGCCCGGATGACATCGATGACGCGCGGGCCGTGGCCCAGACGCTGGGGATTCCCTTCTACGTGGCCAACGCGGAGGAAATCTTCCAGGACCGGGTCATCAACCCCTTCGTCCAGTCATACCTGGGCGGGCGCACGCCCATCCCCTGCGTCGCCTGCAACCGGGACGTGAAGTTCAACTTCCTCCTCAAGCGCGCCCGCGCGCTCGGCGCCCGGCTGGCCACGGGCCACTACGCCCGCGTGGAGGAGGTGGACGGCCGCTTCGTCCTGCGTCGCGCCGTTGATGCCGCCAAGGACCAGAGCTACTTCCTCTTCACGCTCGGCCAGGACGAGCTGCGCGACATCCTCTTCCCCGTGGGCGGCATGACGAAGGCGGAGGTCCGCGCCGTCGCGGAGCGGCACGGCCTGGTCACCAGTCAGAAGCCGGAGAGCATGGAGATCTGCTTCGTGCCGGACGGCGACTACGCGGGCTTCGTGGAGAAGGTCGCCGGGCCGCAGCCGGCCGGGGACATCGTGGACACCGAGGGCAACGTGCTCGGCACCCACCAGGGCATCCACCGCTACACCGTGGGCCAGCGCAAGGGACTCAACCTGGGGGGCGGCGAGATTCGTTACGTCCACCGGCTGGAGCCGGAGACACAGCGTGTGGTGGTGGGCCCCGCCGAGGGTACCGGCCGCGACAACTTCGGTCTGCTCCAACCCCACTGGGTGGACGGGCCGCCTCCGGCCAGTCAGCCGGTGGAGGTCCGCATCCGGCACCGCCACTCGGGCGCGCAGGGGCGGGTGCATGTCTCGCCGCACGGGCTCGTCTCCGTGAAGCTGGATGCGCCCGCGCGCGCCGTCACCCCCGGGCAGGCCGCGGTGGTCTACGATCAGGACCGCGTGCTCGGCGGCGGTTGGATTGTCTGACCCCGCGTTGCCTCGGAGGGTGCAGCACATGGCACAGCGCCTCGTGGGATGTCTGATCGCGGTCGTCACCGTCTTCGTGGCCGCTGGCTGCAAGGAGCGCTCGGACAAACCCGTCGCGGGGCTGCTCGCCGCTGGTGCGCCGGTGCTGCGCGCGGAAGGCAAGCAGTGGCGGCCCATCGCCGTCGGCTCACAACTGCTGGGGCATGACGAGCTGAAGGCCACCGGCCCCGCGGTGCTGGAGTTCTTCGGCGGTGGCCTGCGCTTCCTGGAGAAGGGCGACACGCTGGAGGTGGGCGAAGCGGACGAGGCGAAGCTCCATGGTGTCAACCTGCCGTCCCGCCACATCGTCGAGGGCAATCTCCAGGAGGCGCCGCGCCCGCTGCGCATCATCGCCGCGCGTTACACCCACGTGCAGGTGACGCCCGCGAGCGCTCAGCAGGAAGACCCGTACAGCTCCAACGGCTACTTCGCCGCCTTCTTCACGCCCAACGGGCTGTCGCCCAACAAGGCCTCTGACGAACCGTCGCGCGATGGCCCTCGCAAGCCGTTGCCGCCTCCGCCACACCGCCCCCGCGTGCCCCACATCCACGCGGGCAACCTGGGCGAGGGCGGTCTGGTGGCCACCGTGGAGGACGGCTTCATCGTGGCGGAGACGGACGACCTGGCCACCGCCGTGCTGATGGAAGGGGGCGATGTGCCTCTGGGCCGCACGGTGCGACTGATGGTGCCCGACGGCGCGGAGGTGGTCCTGCGCACGCAGCAGGGACGCAAGATTGAAGTCGAGGGGCCCGCGGACGTCCGGTTGCGGTGAGGGGAGGGGGAGGGCGGTTTGTCCTTTGGGGGCCCGCTTCGCTAGAGTCCTCGGTCGCCCAGCGGGAGGTGTGCATGACGCGCAGTGAGCTCATCGAGCGCATCGTGGAGCGTGCCCCGCATGTTCCACGGCGTGAGGTAGAGGCCATCGTCCACGCCGTCTTCGAGGAAATGTCCCAGGCCCTGATCGCCGGACGGCGAATCGAGCTGCGGGGCTTCGGCGTCTTCTGCGTCCGCACGCGCCGGGCTCGCACGGGCCGTAACCCCAAGACGGGCCAGCGCGTGTCGGTGCCCGCGCGGCGCACGTTGTCCTTCGCCGCCGGTAAGGAGTTGCGGGAGCGGCTCAATGCCCCGCCCGCCACGGCGGCGTCGCCCGTTCCGGACACCCCACCCGGCGAGGCGCTGTCGCCGCTGCCGCTCGCCGCGGGGGCCTCGTTCTCCGTGCCCGTCACGGGTTGACGGTGAGGCTTGGAGTCGTTCCGCGAATTTGACCGGCCCAGGGGTGGGGCGTACTTTGCCCTCCATGCCGTCGCTACAGGCCGCAACACGGATTTCGTGTGGCCGTTGCGACCGCGCCCGAGGACTTTCAAGCCATGCGTGATGCTCACCGGATGAAGGAGAAGTTCGACGTCTCTCTGGACAACCGGCAGATCGTCAGCCTGCTCATCGCCGGCATTGTCGTGATGGGCGCTGTCTTCGTGCTGGGGGTCGTCGTCGGCAAGAAGCTCGCGGGCAACGCGGATGCCGTGGCCGCGCCGGACCTGCTCTCCGCGTTGGATGCCAACGCGCAGGCGCTCCAGAACGTGCAGCAGGAGCAGCCGCTCACCTTCCCGGACGAGCTGACCCGCAAGGCCGCTGCCGATCCGGTGGCCCCGCCGCAGCCCAAGCCCGCCGTCGCCAAGGCCCCGCCGCCGGCGGAGAAGCCCGCCGCCGCGAAGCCGCCCGAGTCGAAGCCGGCCACCGCGCAGCGCGCCGCGCTGGCGCCCACGCCGGACCCGGACACGGGGGAGCTGCCGCCGGAGGAGCCCAAGGCCGAGCCGGAGCGCGTCGTGGTCGCCGAGGCCCCCACCGCACCGACTCCCGCGAAGGCCGTGCCGGTGTCGGGCAAGGTGGAGGCGTCCGCCGTCCCCACGCGCACCACCACCACGGAGGGTGGCGGCCTGAAGGAGGCCATTGCCCGCGCCACCCAGCAGCCGGCGCAGCCCGCCTCGCCGCCCGCGCAGGCCGTGAAGGGTGGGGCCTTCACGCTCCAGCTCTCGGCGTTCCAGGACAAGCAGGAGGCCGACCGCTTCGCCGCTCGGTTGCGTGATCGGGGCTATGCCCCCTATATCCTGACGGCCGAAGTGGCCGGTAAGGGCACGTGGTACCGCGTCCGCATGGGAAGCTTCGCCTCCCGGGATGCGGCCACCCGGTATCTGTCAGACTTCAAGCGTGAGACTTCGCTCGACGCATTCGTGGCCGGCACGAACTAGAGCGGGACGAGGAAGACGGGAAGCGCCATGACGACGACGAAGCGGGTGGAGAAGCCCTGGGGATACGAACTCATCTGGGCTCACACCGAACGCTACGTGGGCAAGCTGCTGCACGTGAAGCAGGGCCACAAGCTCAGCCTGCAGTTCCACAACCGCAAGGATGAGACCATCCACGTGCAGAGCGGCAAGCTGCTCTTCGTCGTCGACGAGGGTCAGGGGCTCATCGAGAAGGAGATGAACCCCGGTGAGAGCTACCACATCAAGCCGCTCACCAAGCACCGCATGGTGGCGCTGACCGACTGTGACATCCTCGAGGTCAGCACCCCGGAGCTGGACGACGTGGTCCGGCTCGAGGACGCCTACGGGCGCACCGGCACCAGCAACCCGTAGCCGCTGTCCACCGCGGCGGCCCGCCTACTCGCGGGCCGTGTTGTTCGGGTTGCGGGTCCACTTGTCCACCGTGCCGTCCCCGTCCAGGTCCTCGCCGATGCGGTCCACCTGGCCACCTTCCCAGTACTCCCAGTAGTCGATGCGGCCCGTCCCTCGCGTGTCGCGCTCCTTGCGCACCAGCTTGCCGCCTTCGTAGTAGGTGAAGCTGTCCGGGCGGCCGTCACCGTTGGTGTCGCGCTCGCGGCGCGTGTTGACGCCCTTCTCGTGGAAGTAGGTGGCGTCCACGCGCCCGTCGAAGTCCAGGTCCAGCGACTCACGCGCCTTGTCGCCGTTGGCGTCGAAGTAGCGCGTCAGGTCCACGCGGCCGTCCCAGTTCAGGTCCAGCTCCTGGCGCACCTTCCGCCCGTCCACCGTGTAGGTCCACACGTCCGGGCGGCCGTCGCCGTTGGCGTCCTGCTGCGTGACTTCCTCGTTGGCCCCGCCTTCCGGGCGGATGGCCTCGCCGGCCTGCCGGGCCCTCGCGGCGCCCGCGCCGTCCTGCTCCGCCGACTTGCTACTGGCGCAGCCAGCCAGGGCACCCGAGGCCATGAAGCCCAGGAAAATCAACTGCTTGTAGCGTGGCATTGAGAACTCCCAGTGTCTGGGGGCCGCCTGGCGACGTCATTCGCACGAGATGCTTTCGCGCGACACGTCATTCCATATATTTTCACATATCGCCATGGCCCGAAAGAAAGTCAGCACCACCATCTACATCACCCCGGAGCAGAACGAGCTCCTCAAGGCGCTGAACCAGAAGACGAAGGTGCCCGTGGCCGAGTACATCCGCCAAGGCATCGACCTGGTCCTGGAGAAGTACAAGGCGCAGCTGCCGGGGCAGTCGACGTTCGACGAGCTGTGAGAGAGAGGCGTGACGTGAAGAGCATGCGTGGCAAGCGGGTAGCGGTCCTGGGCGGCGCCGGCTTCGTCGGGTCGCACCTGTGTGAGCGTCTTCTGGATGACGGCGCGGCGGTGGTCATCGCCGTGGACAACCTCATCACGGGCAACGAAGAGAACCTGCGCACGCTGAACGGGCGGCCGGGCTTCTCCTTCGTCAAGGCGGACATCACCGAGCGCATCCCGGTGGAAGGGCCGCTGGACTACGTCTTCAACATGGCCTCACCGGCCTCGCCCATCGACTATGCGCAGCTCCCGCTGGAAACGCTGCGTGTGGGCTCCATTGGCACGGAGAACGGGCTGAAGCTGGCGGAGGCGAACAAGGCGGTGTTCCTGATGGCCTCCACGTCGGAGGTGTACGGGGATCCGCTGGTGCATCCGCAGCGCGAGGACTACTGGGGCAATGTGAATCCCATTGGCCCCCGGTCCGTGTACGACGAGGCCAAGCGCTATTCGGAGGCCATCACCGCGGCCTACGGGCGCACCAAGGGCGTGCAGGTCCGCATCGTCCGCATCTTCAACACCTACGGTCCGCGCATGCGCCTCAATGACGGCCGCGTGGTGCCGGCCTTCGTGGGCCAGGCCCTCAAGGGCGAGGACTTCACCGTCTTCGGGGACGGCAGCCAGACGCGCTCGTTCTGTTACGTGAAGGACCTGGTGGACGGGCTGGTCCGGCTGATGCTGTCGGATGAGCCGAACCCGGTGAACATCGGCAATCCCCGGGAGATGACCATCCGTCAGTTCGCGGAGGCCGTGCGCGCGGCGGCGGGCGGGGGCGGGACCATCATCGAGAAGCCGCTGCCCAAGGATGATCCGAAGCAGCGTCAGCCGGACATCACCCGGGCGCGGACGCTGCTGGGCTGGGAACCGAAGGTGCCGCTGGAAGAGGGTCTTCGGGAGACCATTGCGTGGTTCCGAGAGGTTGCCGGTACGAGGCCCCCGGCATAGTTTGCCGGCGCGAAGATCCTGCAAGGCCTGCAGGCGGGAGGTTGCGTGAAGGTCCTGGTGACAGGTGGCGCGGGCTTCATTGGCTCGCATGTGTGCGATGAGTTCCTGCGCGGTGGACACGACGTCGTCGCGTTGGATGACTTGTCCGGCGGCAAGCGGGAGAACCTGGACCCGCGTGTGCGCCTGGCGGTCCACGACATCCGCAGCCGCGAGGCGTCGGAGCTCATCAAGTCCGAGAAGCCCGACGTGCTCTGCCATCTGGCGGCGCAGATGGACGTGCGCCGCAGCGTGGACGACCCGAGCTTCGACGCGGACGTGAACATCCGCGGCATGCTCAACCTGCTGGAGGCCGCCCGCGTCTCCGGGGTGAAGAAGGTCATCTTCAGCTCCACCGGCGGCGCCATCTACGGCGAGCAGGACGTGTTCCCCGCGCCGGAGAGTCACCCCACGCGGCCCATTTCTCCGTACGGTGTCTCCAAGGCGTCCGGTGAGCTGTACCTGGGCTACTACCGGGCGCAGTACGGCCTGCCCTACGTGGCGCTCCGCTACGCCAACGTCTACGGCCCGCGGCAGAACCCGCACGGCGAGGCGGGCGTGGTGGCCATCTTCAGCCAGCGGCTGATCGCCGCTCAGGGCTGCACCATCTTCGGCGAGGGCAAGCAGACCCGCGACTTCGTCTTCGGTCCGGACGTGGCCCGCGCCAACCGGCTCGCCTTCGAGAACGACTACGTGGGCGCCATCAACATCGGCACGGGTGTGGAGACGGACATCAACCGCCTCTACGCACTGCTGGCCGAGGCGGCGGGCTCCAGCGTCTCCGTCGCCCACGCGCCCGGCAAGCCGGGGGAGCAGATGCGCTCCTGCGTGGACAACGCGCTGGCGAAGAAGGTGCTTGGCTGGGAGCCGAGCGTCGACGTGCGGGAGGGCCTGCGCCGCACCATTGAGTACTTCCGCCAGAAGGCCGGCGCGCCCGCTCGCGCGCACGGCTGAGTGGCGTCCAGCGCCCCCGCTGGCAGACGAGGCGGGGGAGGGCGGTACCCCATCCCACGAGCGTACCCGGGCCGGCCCTGAGGGCCGGGGACCGGGCGTGCCGGGAGGGGGCTCAGGGCCTGTCCCAGGGGAGTTCGCCCGGGACGGGCGCTGATGACTGGGGAACAAACAAGCTCCCCCGGTGGGTTGCTCATCGGGTGTACGCGTGCGCGTAGATTTTCGCGCGATTCCCTGTTACGCACGCCCGCTTCTTCCGACGAGCGCCCTGAACATGCCGGCTGAAAACGCGCACATCCGCAACTTCTGCATCATCGCCCATATCGACCATGGAAAGTCGACGCTGGCGGATCGTCTCCTCGACAAGACGGGGACTCTGACCAAGCGCGAGGCGCAAGCCCAGTTCCTCGACAACATGGACATCGAGCGCGAACGGGGCATCACCATCAAGGCCCAGTCCGTGCGGATGAACTACACCGCGAAGGACGGCAAGCAGTACGTCCTCAACCTCATCGACACGCCGGGACACGTCGACTTCGCCTATGAGGTCAGCCGAAGCCTGGCCGCGTGCGAAGGCGCGCTCCTGGTGGTGGATGCGTCGCAGGGCGTGGAGGCCCAGACGCTGTCCAACGTCTACATGGCGTTGGACCACAACCTGGAAATCATCCCGGTCATCAACAAAATCGACCTGCCGAGCGCGGACGTGGAGCGCACCCGGTCGGAGATTGAAGACGTCATCGGCATCGATGCGTCCGTCGCCGTGCCGTGTTCCGCCAAGGAGGGCATCGGCATCCAGGAGATCCTGGAGTCCGTCGTCCAGAACGTGCCGCCTCCGAGCGGCTCCGCGGACGCGCCGCTCAAGGCGCTCATCTTCGACTCCTGGTACGACAACTACCGGGGCGTGGTGACGCTGGTTCGCGTGCTGGAAGGCACGCTCAAGCTGAAGCAGAAGATCAAGCTGTTCAGCAACAACAAGGTCTTCGAGGTCCAGGAACTGGGCGTGTTCAGCCCGTTCTCCCGCCCGGTGCAGCAGCTCATCGCGGGCGAGGTGGGCGTGCTCGTGGCCAACGTGAAGGAGCTGCAGGACGCCAAGGTCGGTGACACCGTCACCGATGAGGCGCGTCCCACGGCCGAGCCGTTCCCGGGCTTCAAGGAAGTGAAGCCCATGGTGTTCTCCGGCATCTTCCCGGTGGACTCCGCGGACTACGAGAACCTGCGCGACGCGCTGGCGAAGCTGGTGCTCAACGATTCGGCCTTCACCTATGAGCCGGAGTCGTCCACCGCGTTGGGCTTCGGCTTCCGCTGCGGCTACCTGGGCCTGCTGCACATGGAGATCGTTCAGGAGCGCCTGGAGCGCGAGTACAACCTGAACCTCATCACCACCGCGCCCAGCGTGGTGTACCGCATCACCACCAGCAAGGGTGACACGCTGCTGGTGGACAACCCGGCCAAGCTGCCGCCGGTGCAGCACATCGAGAAGTTCGAGGAGCCCATCCTCACCTGCCACATCCACGTCCCCAACGACCACCTGGGCGCCATCCTCAAGTTGTGCCAGGAGCGCCGCGGTGTTCAGAAGGACATGAAGTACCTGGGCAGCAGCGGCCAGCGCGTGCAGGTCACGTACGAGATGCCGCTGGCGGAGGTCGTGTTCGACTTCTTCGACAAGCTCAAGAGCGTGTCGCGCGGCTACGCCAGCCTCGACTACGAGCTGGCTACATCGAGTCCGACCTGGCCCGGCTGGACATCCTCATCAACGGGGACCCGGTGGACGCCCTCAGCGTCATCGTGCACCGCGAGCGCGCCTACCTGCGCGGCCGCGAGGTGTGCCAGAAGCTGAAAGAGGTCATCCCGAGGCAGATGTACGAGGTGGCCATCCAGGCGGCGATTGGCGCGAAGATCATCTCGCGTGAGACCATCTCCGCCATCCGCAAGAACGTGCTCGCCAAGTGCTACGGTGGTGACATCAGCCGCAAGCGCAAGCTCCTGGAGAAGCAGAAGGAGGGCAAGAAGCGCATGAAGCAGGTCGGAACGGTGGAGATTCCGCAGGAGGCCTTCCTCGCGGTCCTCAAGTCGGAGCAGTAGTCCATGAACGCGGCCATGCCTTCCGCCACCCCTCCCGCGAAGCTCTCCGAGGCGATGTCGGCCCGCCGCACGCCGGAGATGCTTCGCGCCCACCGTGTGCTGGTGTGGCGCGAGCGCCTCACCAGCCTCTGGGCTCCGTTGATCATCCTGGCGCTGCTGTACGTGCCGTATACGGTGATCATCGAGTACTCGCGCGCTTCCGCCGCGTGGGCCCAGCCGGTGATGAAGGGGCTGGGGCTGTTGCTGGTCCTCTACTTCGTGGCCCTGCTGGTGTGGCGCAACGTCTCCCCCAAGGAGAAGGCGCTGCGCGGCGTGCGCCACGAGGCGAACGAGCTGTTGGAGGAGAACGAGCGCATCCTCCGCAAGCCCGGCGTGAGCGCGAAGGTGGCGGGGCCGGTGCTGGACCGCATCGCCGAGCAGGCGCTGCGCGTGGAGCAGGCCTCCGCGGCGGGTGACGCGGAGCAGTTGCGCACCGAGGTGAAGGGGCTGGAGGCGCTCACCGCGCAGCACCTGGGTGCGTTCCGCAAGCAGTCCGCCATGGACTTCCTGGGTGGGTTCGGCAAGGCGCTGCTGGTGGCGCTGGTGTTCCGCACCTTCATCGTGGAGCCGTACCGAATCCCCTCCGGCTCCATGCTGCCCACGCTGGAGATTGGCGACCAGGTCTTCGTCAACAAGTTCATCTACGGCGTGCGCGTCCCGTTCCTCAACTTCGTGCCGTTCGTCATCGTCCGGCCGCCGGAGCGTGGAGACGTCATCGTCTTCAACAACCCGGTGAACGAGTCGGTGGACTACATCAAGCGCGTGGTCGGCGTGCCGGGCGACGTGGTGGAGTTCATCAACGGCGTCATCCACATCAACGGCCAGCCGCAGAAGCGCGAGCTCGTCTCCAACGAGTTCACCGTCCACAACATCACCGACGACGGGCGCTGGTACGACCAGCAGGAGACCCTCTACGAGGAGAACCTGTCCGGCGTGGCGCATTCCGCGCTACAGACGCTGCCGCGCATGCCGCGCCGGGAGGGCCCCTACGAGGTCCCTCCGGGACATGTCTTCGCCGTGGGTGACAACCGGGACAACAGCGCGGACAGCCGCCACGGCCTGGGCGTCACGGGGTACGGCAAGGCGGAGTACGTCCCCTACGGCCACATCAAGGGCAAGGCGATGGTGGTGTGGCTGTCGCTGGGCTACCACGGGCTGCTGCACGGCCTGTTCGGTGGCACGGGCCTCCGCGTGGATCGGTTCTTCGAACCGGTCCGTTGAGGCGTTCGCTGGAAGCAGGCAGGCCGGCGCACCGCGCACGACGCTTGACGTGCCGCACGCCCCGGGGTACGCGGCGCCCCCGGCCATGAGACACCTGCTTGGAATCGAAGGCTGGCGCCGGGACGAGCTGGAGTCACTGCTCGACCGGGCGAAGGCACACCTCCCCGGCGCTCCCGACACCACCCACCTGCTTCGCGGCAAGGTGGTGGCGAACCTCTTCTTCGAGGACTCCACCCGGACCCGAACGTCGTTCCACATGGCGGCGAAGGGGCTGGGGGCCAGTGTGCTCAACTGGACGCACACCGGCTCCTCGGTATCCAAGGGTGAGACGCTGCTGGACACCGCCCGCAACATCGAGGCGACGGGGCCGGTGGCCATCGTCATGCGTCACCGCTCGTCAGGAGCGCCGCACCTGGTGGCGAAGCACGTGAAGTGCGCCGTCATCAACGCGGGTGACGGCACGCACGAGCATCCCTCCCAGGCGCTGCTGGACGCCTTCACGCTGCGCCAGCGCTGGGGCTCGCTGGACGGGCGCACGGTGCTCATCGTAGGGGACGTGCTGCACAGCCGCGTGGCCCGCTCCAACCTGCACTGCCTCAAGGCGCTGGGCGCCCGGGTGGTGATGTGCGGCCCGCCCACGCTGATACCGCCGGGGCTGGAGTCGCTGGGCGCGGAGGTGACGCACAACCTGGACGCGGCGCTCCCTCGCGCGGACGCGGTGATGTGCCTGCGCGTCCAACTGGAGCGCCAGGAGCAGGCGTTCCTGCCGTCCACGCGTGAATATGCACGGCTGTTCGGCCTCAACGCGGCCCGAGAGGAGCGGATGAAGGCGGGCGCGGTGGTGATGCACCCGGGCCCCATCAACCGGGGCGTGGAGCTGGCGCCGGCGGTGGCGGATGGCGCCCGCAGCGTCATCCTGGAGCAGGTGTCCAACGGCGTCGCCGTGCGGCGGGCCATCTTGGAGGTGTGTACGGCATGAGCTCCACGGTGCTCTTCAGACGGGGGCGTGTCATCGACCCTCGCAACGGGGTGGACGGCGTCCGCGACGTGCTGGTCCGCGACGGCAAGGTGGTGGAGGTGTCGGAGACCCTGCTGCCAGTGCCCTCCAGCGCCGAGGTGGTGGATGCCACCGGCAAGTGGGTGCTGCCGGGCTTCATCGACCTGCACGTCCACCTGCGCGAGCCGGGCGAGGAGGGCAAGGAGACGGTCCTCACCGGCTGCCGCGCCGCCGTGGCGGGTGGTTTCACCGCCGTGGTGGCCATGCCCAACACCAAGGTGGTCAACGACAACGCCATGGTGACGGAGCTGGTGCTGAACCGCGCCCGCGCCGCGGGCCTGTGCCACGTCTATCCCGCCGGGGCCATCACCAAGGGCCTCAAGGGCGAGGAGCTGGCGGAGATGGGCGAGCTCGTGTCCGCCGGCTGCGTGGCCATCACCGACGACGGCCGCCCGGTGATGAACGCGTCGCTGATGCGGCGCACGCTCCAGTACGCCACCCAGTTCGACGTGCCCGTCATGGTCCACGAGGAGGACCTGACGCTGTCCGCGGGTGGGGCCATGCATGAGGGCACCACCTCCACGCGGCTGGGGCTGCGCGGCATCCCTGCTTCCGCGGAGGTGGCGATGGTGGCGCGAGATCTGGTGCTGCTGGAGGAGACGAAGGGCCGGCTGCACGTGGCGCACGTGTCCTGCGAGGGCAGCGTGCGGCTCATCCGCGAGGCCAAGCGCAGCGGTCTGCGCGTCACCTGCGAGGTGGCGCCGCACCACTTCATCCTGGATGACCGTGCCGTGGGGGACTACGACACCCACGCGAAGATGGCCCCGCCGCTGCGCGCGGACACCGACGTGCAGGCCCTGCGCGAGGCGCTGGTGGACGGGACGGTGGACGCCATCGCCACGGACCACGCGCCGCACGGCGTGTTGGACAAGCAGGTGGAGTTCGAGAAGGGCATCAACGGCATCGTGGGGCTGGAGACGGCCCTGGGGCTGACGCTGGAGCTGGTGCATGCGGGCGTGCTCACCGCGAACCGCGCGGTGGAGCTGCTGACGCACGGGCCCGCGAAGGCGTTCGGCCTGCCGGGCGGTCACCTGGCGCCTGGGGCGCCGGCGGACGTCACGGTGGTGGACCCGGACGCGGAGTGGACGGTGGACGCCCACCAGTTCCATTCCCGCAGCCGGAATACACCGTTCCATGGCCGGAAGCAGAAGGGGCTCGTTATCCAGACGTGGGTCGCGGGCCACAAGGTGTTCGACAAGGGCCAGGTCGGCCAGAGCAAGGAGTCGCGGTGATGACAAAGCGGGCAGTGCTCGCCCTGGCGGATGGCACCACGTTCGAAGGCCGTGCGTTTGGCGCGGTGGGCGAAACGGTGGGTGAAGTGGTGTTCAACACGACCATGTACGGTTACCAGGAGGTCCTCACGGACCCCTCGTACGTGGGCCAGATTGTCACCATGTCGTACCCGGAGATTGGCAACGTCGGCGCCAACCCGGAGGACGAGGAGGGCGCCCGGGTGCACGCGGTGGGCATGGTGGTGCGCGCCCTCAGCGAGCAGCCGTCCAACTGGCGCGCGAAGGAGTCGCTGGACGCGTACCTGAAGCGCAACGGAGTGGCCGGCATCGAGGGCATCGACACCCGCCGCCTGGTGCGCCACCTGCGCACGCACGGCGCGCAGATGGGCGTCATCTCCAGCGAGGGCCAGTCCCCCTCTGCCCTGGTGGAGCGTGCCCGCTCCGCGCGCGGCATGGAGGGCCTGGACCTGGCCACGGGCGTGTCCACGAAGGAGGCCTACACCTTCACCCAGCCCTCGCCGGACGTCTTCACCGGCTTGGGAGAGGTGCGGGTGCCGGCCGAGCCCCGCTTCGACGTGGTGGCCTACGACTACGGCCTGAAGAAGTCGATGCTGCACTTCCTGGTGGACGTGGGCTGCCGCGTGACGGTGGTGCCGGCCACCACCACGGCGGAAGAGGTGCTGGCGCGCAAGCCGAACGGCGTCTTCCTGGCCAACGGCCCTGGAGATCCGGCGGCGGTGAAGGGCGCGGACCGCACCGTGGCGGCGCTGCTGGGCAAGGTGCCGGTGTTCGGCATCTGCCTGGGGCATCAAATCATGGCGCTGGCCCTGGGCGGCCGGACGTACAAGATGAAGTTTGGCCACCGGGGCGGAAACCAGCCGGTGAAGGACCTCACGACGGGCAAGGTGGAAATCACCGCGCAGAACCACGGCTTCGCCGTGGATGACGCCAGCCTCAAGGGCCTGGCCGTCGTGACGCACATCAACCTCAACGACGGCACGGTGGAGGGTCTGGCTGTTCCGGACGCGCGGGCCTTCAGCGTGCAGTACCACCCCGAGGCCTCGCCCGGCCCCCATGACGCGCGCTATCTCTTCGACAGGTTCGCGAAGCTGATGGCGGGGTAGGATGGCGCCACCGAATATGACCTCGTCGCTGTCACCGCTCTCCTATCAGCCGTATCTGGATCAGCTCATCGCCTTTGGCAGTGCCGAGTCGCGCAAGGAGGACCTGCTCCAGGCCAAGGCGGAGTACTTCCGTCTGACGGGCGAGGTCTTCGAGGACGACAAGCTCTTCGAACTGCGGATGGCGTCCTTCCTGGACTTCTACCTCTATGACCGCGTCCCGCCGCTGACGAACAAGACGCCGGCCACGGAGTTCTACGAGCAGCGCCTGGCCGGTTCCGCGCCCGAGGAGGCCAACGCCTTCCGGAGCTTCACGGAGACGGTCCATGGTCTCTTCGAGGTCCGCAAGCTGGGCAAGGGCGAGGTCCGTCTGCGCGAGCTGTACTCGGGCAAGGACTTCGACGTGACGGAGCGCCGCCACGTCGCGGGCCTGGAGACGGGGGACATCATCGAGGCGCGCCTCATCCCCTTCGGTGGGCACCTGCTGTTCTCCTCCGCGTTCTGCTACCACCCCCGCATGGCCGTGAAGGCCATCAAGGCGGAGGTGAAGCGCCGAAAGAAGAAGGAGCCGGATCGTACGCCCAACGAGCTGGTGTGGGAGTGCGCCCGCCGTGCGCTCAACATGGAGCGCTACCGGCAGCTCGCCGTCGAGAAGATCTACGACTTCGAGCAGAAGGTCCTCTGAGCCCGCTGGCCGCGGAGCGCCCCGGTGACGGCATGTCCCGGGGCCCCGCTGGCCCGCTCAGATGCGGTGGATGCTCATCAGGTTGGTGTTGCCCGGGACGTTGAGTGGGACCCCGGCCACCACCACCACGGGCGTACCGGGCGCGCCGATCTTCTCCTTCCGGCACAACTGGCGCACCTGGCTGAGCATGGCGTCCGTGGTGGAGACGCGCGCCACCTGCAGGCCCGTCACGCCCCAGTAGAGCGCCATGCGATTCACGGCCGTCTCGCTCGGCGTGAGGGCGATGATGCGCGCGCGGGGCCGGAACTCGGAGATGAGGCGCGCGGTGTGGCCGCTCTCCGTGTAGGCGACGATGGTGCCAATGCCCAGCTGTGTCGCCGCCGCCACGGCCGCCGCGGCCACGCCGGTGCCCAAATCCTCGGAACGCTCGAAGGGGGAGTGGTGCTGGTGCTTCACCACGCCGCGCTCCGTCTCCTCCACGATGCACGCCATGGTGGACGCCGCTTCGATGGGGTAATTGCCCGCGGCCGTCTCGCCGGACAGCATGACGGCGTCCGCGCCGTCGAGGATGGCGTTGGCCACGTCGGACACCTCGGCGCGGGTGGGGCGCGCGTTGGCCACCATGCTCTCCAGCATCTCCGTGGCGACGATGACGAGCCCGCCCATGCGGTTCACCGCGCTCACCATGCGCTTCTGGATGGCGGGCAGGCGCTCCAGGGGCATCTCCACACCCAGGTCGCCACGCGCCACCATGATGCCGTCCGCCACGGCGGCAATCTCCTCCACGCGCTCCACCGCCTGGGGCTTTTCAATCTTCGCGATGAGGGGCGTCTTCAGCTTCGCCACGTGCGCGCGCGCCTTCTTGATGTCCTCGGGCGTGCGGACGAAGGACAGCGCCACGTAGTCCACGCCCACCTCCTGGCCAAAGGCCAGGTCCACCGCGTCCTTGCGGGTAATCGTGGGCACCGACATGGGCGAGCCGGGCAGGTTGAGGCCCTTGTGATTCTTGAGCACACCGCCCACCTCCACGCGGCACTGCACGTCCTGCCCTTGGACGCGCAGCACCCGCAGCCGCACGCGCCCGTCATCCAGGAGGATTTCGTGGCCCTTGGCCACGTCCTTCACCAGCGTCTTGATGGGGGTGGGGATGACGCCGTCCTGGCCCAGGACGTTGCGCGTCGTCACCGTGACGGACTGGCCCTGCTTCACCAGCAGCTGGCCCCCTTCGAAGCGGCCCAGGCGGATCTTCGGCCCCTGGATGTCCTGGAGGATGGCCACCGGCGTGCCCAGGCGCTTCGCGACCTTGCGGATGGTTTCCACCCGGCGGCGGTGCTCCTCGTGCGTGCCGTGCGAGAAGTTCAGCCGCGCCATGTTCATGCCCGCGCGGATGAGCCCTTCGATGACCTCGGGCGAGTCCGAAGCGGGGCCCAGGGTGCAGATGATTTTCGCCTTGCGCATAGGGCCGCGCATCCTAGGCGGCGGGGTGCCCGGCTTGACAGCCTTGCGCCCACGAGACTAACTCTTCTGCCAACGCGGGCCTCTCACCAGGCGCCGCGGAGCCTTTGCGCTCTCGATGGCAGAGAGAGAAAGCCCGGCATCCCTGGGAGGGGGGGCCGGGCTTTCTTGCAAGTGCTCCGCGTCAGGACCTAGAGCTCGATTTCCTTGCCCGTGCCCAGCGGCGCCTTGGGCATCGAGTGGCCCGGCGGCAGGCCCCGCATGTCCATGTCGATAGGCGGCTCGCTCGGGGCACCCGGGGCAGGGAAGCCGGGCGCGTCCAGCGGCCCGCTGCCGCCCACGCCGGGGCCTTCCTGCTGGAGGCCCTCGATCTCCTCGCGGGTGATGCCGGCCAGCGTCAGCACCTTGCGGGTGACGCGGATGCGGGCATGGCTGGTGAGCGCCATGGCGATGGAGTCCGACGGCCGGGCGTCCAGCGTCATCTTCTTCTTGCCCTGCTCCAGGAAGACGCGGCCCGAGTAGACGTTGTCACGCAGGTCGTCGATGCGGACCTCCGTCACCTTGGCGCCCAGCTCCGTCACCACGTCGTCCAGGAGGTCCTGTGCGAGCGGCTGGGGTGGCTGACGCTCCGCCAGCCGGAAGGCGATGGAGATGGCCGAGGCCTCGTCCACGAACACCGGGAGGACGATGCCCTTGTCCTTGGTGGCCAGGACCACGGCGTGGGCCTGGGCCTCCTCCAGCGGGACGACATCCTGCACCTCGAGCTCGACGAGCTCGGAGCAGGCCTTGGGGTCGTCTTCTCCTTCGGTGATGCAGGGCTGACCCTGAGCCTTTCCCAGGGCCGCCAGCGCTACTGGTGGAGTGAAGGCGGGAAACATCAGCAGCCCTCCGAGCGCCAGAAGCACGGCCGAGAGAGGTGCGACGAACAAAGTGGCGCGGTTGGGCGTTTTCACGCCTTTAAGCTACGCACCCGGCCATCTGCCGGGAGGGTTGCGCTCCAGGCCCGGTTACCCCCTGCTGCGTGGGGCGCTCCCCGGGCTGGAGGGCAGGCGAACAGGCTCAACGACGGTCGTCGTCGTCCTCGTCCTCGTCGTAGTCCTCCTCGTCGTCGACGTCCTCGTCCTCGTCCTCATCGAGGTCGTCGTCCTCCGAATCGTCCTCGTCGTCTTCCTCGTCGTCGTCGTCGAGCATGTCCTCCAGGTCCTCGGACTCCAACGTCATGGACACGGCGAACCGCTTGTCGAGCGCGGCGATCTGCGCGCGCATCTCCGTGAGCGCTGCGACGAAGTCCTCCGTGAGGTTGGCGGGCGCCTTGGCGTCGCAATGCGGGCAGACGATTTTTTCAGTCCCTTCGATGAGGTCCTGAGCGTCCAGCTCGAAGCTCGCCTCGCACTTCTGGCAGGTGAAGTCGATGCTCATGGTCGGGCGCGGCATACAAAGCACTCCAACCAGCTGTCAACGTCCGAGACGTGGGGACATTGGTCGGGGGCCTTGCTTCCGCTAGCGTTCAGGGCATGGACCTTCCCAAGACGGTGGTGCATGCGCTCCATGACCGGGCCGCCCAGCAGGAGCAGCGCCCAGCCCTGTGGACGCGCCGTGGGGGCGCCTATGCGCCCACCTCATGGTTTGAATATGGGCAGCGGGTGCGGCGCTTCGCCCTGGGGTTGCACGCGCTGGGCGTGGGCACGGGCCAGCCGGTGGGCATCCTGAGCTTCAACCGCGAGGAGTGGCACGTCGCCGATCTGGCGGCCATCGCCATGGGGGGCGTCCCTGTCGGTCTCTACACCACCAGCGCCCCGGAGCAGCTGGAGTACATCCTGGGGCACTGTGAGTCCACGCTCCTGGTGGTGGAGAACGAGAAGCACCTGCGCACCGCCCTGGCCCTGCGCGAGCGGCTGCCCAAGCTGCGCCACGTGGTCGTCATCGATGCGCCCACGGTGCTTCCGGAAGGCGTGCTGCGTTACTCGGACGTCATGGCCCTGGGCACCGGCGCGGACGAGAAGCCCTATTGGGACAGCGTCCACTCCCTGACGCCGGAGGCCATGGGCACGCTCATCTACACCTCTGGCACCACCGGCCACCCCAAGGGGGTGATGCTCAGCCACCACAACCTGGTGTGGACGGCGAAGCAGCTCACCGACTCGGTGACGTTCGGCCGGCCCGACGCGTCCTCGCTCGTGTCGTATCTGCCGCTGTCGCACATCGCCGAGCAGATCATCTCCCTCCACAGCCCCTTGCTGAACGGGGTGCAGGTGTACTTCGCGGCGTCGGTGGACACGATGCCGCAGAGCCTGCGGGAGGTGCGCCCCTCGTTCTTCTTCGGCGTGCCGCGCGTGTGGGAGAAGTTCAAGGCAAAGGCGGAGGAGGGACTGGCCTCGCAGCCGCCCTCGAAGCGCCGGGTGGTGGCCTGGGCGCGTCGAGTCGCCTCGGAGCGGCATGAGCGGGTGATGCGCCACCAGAGCGTCCCGATGACGCTGGAGGCCCAGTATCTGCTCGCCCGGCGGCTCGTCTTCGCCCCGCTGAAGGAGCGCATCGGCATGGAGCGGGTGTCCTTCTTCGCCACGGCGGCGGCGCCCATCGGCCGGGACGTGCTGGACTTCTTCGCCTCCATCGACATGGTCATCCACGAGGTGTGGGGCATGACGGAGGTGACGGGCCCCGGCACGGTGAATACCGAGTCCCACACGCGGCTGGGCTCCGTGGGCCGGGCGATGATGGGGGTGGAGCTGCGCATCGCGGACGACGGCGAGCTGCTGGTGCGCGGCGGCAACGTCTGCATGGGGTACTACAAGAACCCGGAGGCTACCGCCGAGCTGCTGGTGGACGGGTGGCTGCACTCCGGTGACGTGGGCCAGCTGGACCCGGACGGCTACGTCCAGATCACCGGCCGCAAGAAGGACATCATCGTCACCTCGGGCGGGAAGAAGACGTCACCCTCCAACATCGAGGAGCTGCTCAAGGCCCTGCCCGGCGTGGGCCAGGCGGTGGTGCTGGGCGAGCGCCGCAACTTCCTGGTGGCCTTGCTGACCCTGGACGCGGAGAAGGCGCGAGCCCTGGCCAAGGCGCAGGGGTGGCCGGAGGACGCCGCCCAGCTCGCGGAGGACGCCCGCCTGCATCAGTTCCTCCAGGAGCTCGTGGAGCGCGACGTGAATCCGAAGCTGTCCCGCTTCGAGACCATCAAGCGCTTCGCGGTGCTGCCGAAGGACTTCTCCGTGGAGGGCGGCGAGCTGACGCCGAAGCTGAGCGTGCGCCGCAACGTGGTGGCGGAGAAGTACGCCGACCTCGTGGAGTCGCTCTACGACGAGTCCCCGCAGGGCGGTTCTCGGACGGGCTGAGCGCACCGGCGCCGCGGGAAAGCGAAAGGGGCGGGAAACCTCGCGGTTCCTCGCCCCTTCGTGCTTCTGGCCCACGCGAGAAGCGCGGGCCTTGTGTCACGGTCTACTTGGCGGCGCGCTTGTCCATGGGGACGTAGTCGCGGCGCGGGGCGCCCGTGAACACCTGGCGCGGACGGGCAATCTTCTGCTCGTTGTCCGTCACCATCTCCTCCCACTGCGCGCACCAGCCCACCGTGCGGGGGATGGCGAAGAGCACCGGGAACATCTCGACCTGGAAGCCCATCGCCTCGTAGATGAGGCCCGAGTAGAAGTCGACGTTCGGGTACAGCTTCCGCTTCACGAAGTACTCGTCCTCGAGCGCGATGCGCTCCAACTCGACGGCGATCTCGAGCAGCGGGTTCTTGCCCGTCACCTCGAAGACCTCGTCGGCCACGCGCTTGATGACCTTGGCGCGCGGGTCGTAGGACTTGTAGACGCGGTGACCGAAGCCCATCAGCTTCTTCTCACCCTCGCCGCTCTTCACCGACTTGATGAACTCCGGGATCTTGGAGATGTGGCCGATGTCGCGGAGCATGCGGAGCACCGCCTCGTTGGCGCCGCCGTGCAGCGGGCCGTAGAGGGCGCCGATGCCCGCGCTGACCGCCGAGTACGGATCCACCTCGGACGAGCCCACCGTGCGCACGGACGTGGTGGAGCAGTTCTGCTCGTGGTCCGCGTGCAGGATGAAGAGGATGTCGAGCGCGCGCTCGAGCACCGGGTGGACCTTGTAGGTCGACGTGCCGATGCGCTTGATCATCGCCAGGAAGTTGGCGACGTAGGACAGGTCGTTGTCCGGGTAGATGTACGGCAGGCCCATCGTGTGCCGGTAGGAGAACGCGGCGATGGTAGGCATCTTCGCGATGAGCCGCGTGATCTGGATGCGGCGGCTCAGCGGGTCCTTGATGTTCTTCGCGTCGGGGTAGAAGCTGGACAGCGCCGCCACCGTGGAGCTCACCATGGACATGGGGTGCGCGTCGTAGCGGAACCCGTCCATGAAGCTCTTCACGTTCTCGTGCACGTACGTGTGGTGCGTGACGAGGTGGTTGAACTGCTCCAGCTCCTTCGGCGTGGGCAGCTCGCCGTTGAGCAGGAGGTAGGCGACCTCGAGGAAGCTCGACTTCTCCGCGAGCTGCTCGATGGGGTAGCCCCGGTACTCCAGGATGCCCTTGTCCCCATCGATGAAGGTGATGGCGCTCTTACAGTTGGCTGTATTGAGGAACGCCGGGTCGTATCCCATCAACCCAAAGTCATCGTCGCCCGCTTTGATCTGGCGGAGAGCATTGGTGCGAATACAGCCGTTCTCGATCGGGACCTCGTAGGTCTTCCCGGTCCGATTGTCGGTGATCGTCAGCGTGTCCTTGGCCATGGGGCGGAGATTTCACAGGGCGGAGAGTGCTTTCAACAAAAAAGAACGATAAGTCTGCTGGTCGGACACTGAGGGTCTCAGCGTGCATCAGTTATCCGAACACCCACCCCCGACAACTGCCGCCAGAACCCAGGAAAGCTCTTTTCAACGCACTCCGGACCGGTGAGCGTCAGCGGCGTGCCGGACAGGACACACAGTGTCGCAGCTGTCATCGCGAGACGATGGTCCCCCTCGCTGCTCATCTCGAAGCCCGAAGGTGGCGTGCGGGGTGGTTGGATCTGCAGCCGTTCCCCCTGAAGCTCCGTGGTTCCGCCGAACGCCTTCACGAGCGTCCGGATGCCCTCAAGACGGTCGCTCTCCTTGACGCGGAGGATGCCCACCTCCGTGAGCGTGGAGGGCGCCGGAAGCACGCAGGCGAGCGCGGCCAGCGTGGGGAGCAGGTCCGGGCACTCCTCGCCGGAGGCGCGCAGGCCTCCTGACAGTTGACCCTCCACCTTCAGCGTGAAGGGCGCACCGGTGGGCACCGCGCGCAGGCCCACCTGCTCAATCAACCGGACAATGGCGTCGTCCGGGTGGGCACTGTCCGTGTTCGCGCGGACCACGGTTCCGCCCGTCTTCCATGCCACCAGCAGCAGGTAGCCCAGGGACGACCAGTCTCCCGGAAGCGTCGGGACGGCCGGGGGCGCCACGTACCCGGCGACGGTGTAGCTCGACGGTGAGCGCTGGATGTCGAAGCCGAAGCGCCGCAGCCACGTCAGCGTCAGCTCCAGGTAGCCCGCGCTGGTGAGGGGGCCGTCAATCTCCACGCGCCAGGGGCGGCGCTCGCGCAGGTACAGCGCCGCGCAGCCCAGCAGCAGGCTGGAGGCGTACTGGCTGCTCTGGGCGCCGGGCACGCGGAACACGGGTGCGATCGTCGACGTGTCACGGGGCGCGCGCAGCTCCACCGGCCAGGGCGAGCCCTCCGTGAGCATGAGGCCCGCGGGACCCAGGGCCTCGCGAAGGGACGTGAAGAGCGGGCCGTGGGGCCGCTCGCCCAGGCGGGGCGTGCCGGTGAAGCGCGCCTGTGCGCTGGGCGTCACCGCCGCCTGGGTGGCCAGGATGCGGAAGGGCGCACCGCCATCCGCGCAGTCGATGTCGCGCACGGCGTCCGGAGGCAGACGCAGGGCCTCGATGCCCTGGCGCAGCACGCGCACGTCGGCGGGGAGGTCCTCGTCCGCCTCGGCCTGCACCGAGGGCAGCGGCCATGTGCCCGTGAGGTGCCCCAGCACCAGTGCCCGCTGCGCGTCCGACTTGGACACCGGCGGGGTGAGGGGCGCGGCGTGCAGCGCGGAGGGGTCCACCCGGATGCGGGAAGCCTTCGCCGTGCTCATGGGCGCACCCCCTTCGTCCACGCGGGCCACAAGGCACGCCAGCTCGGTTCGTCCACGTCTCGTACCTCGGTGGCGCCAATGGCCGTCAGCAGCACCATGCGCAGCTCGCCCTTGGCGCCGGCCTTCTTGTCGGCGGTGAGCAGCGCCAGCACGTCCTTCATCGGCGCGCGGCGAAGCAGAGCGGCGGCGCGCTCGCGGCCCAGTACGCCAGGGCCATTGGCCAGGGCGGCTTCGACCTCGGCGGCCACGGGCTCCGGTGTCACGCCCAGGTGACGGCCCACGTCCAGGGCCAGCAGCATGCCCAGGCCCACGCCGTCACCGTGGGACAGCTTGAAGCGGGACACGCTCTCCAGCACGTGGCCGAAGGTGTGCCCGAAGTTGAGCACCCGTCGCAGCCCCGTGTGCTCGTACGGGTCCTGCGCGCAGATGCTTTCCTTGAGGGCGCGGGCGTCCTTCACCAGCTTCTCGAGCGCGGGCGGCTTGCGCACGTAGCGGCGGAAGAGTGGCGCGTCGAGGCTGGCCACCATCTTCCAGGCCTCCAGCGCGCCTTCGCGGCGCTGCGCATCGGAGAGGGTGTCGAAGAACTCGGGGCACACCCAGCCTTCGTCCGCGTAGTGGAAGACGCCGGCCGGGTTCTTCACCACGCGCCCGCGCACCGTCATGTCGACAGCGCCCTTGCCGCCGACGCTGCTGTCCACCGCCGCCAGCAGCGTGGTGGGGACCTGCACCAGGCGCACGCCGCGCTTGAGGAGGTGCGCGGCTACGGTGGAGACGTCACCGATGGTGCCGCCGCCCACGGCCACGAGCGTGCCGGAGCGCGGGAGGGCCAGGCCGTTGGCCAGGACCTTCTCCAGGGCGGTGAATGTCTTGGCGCTCTCGCCGCCGGTGAGCTGGATGATGGCGCGGGGGCTGCGCGCCTCCAGGGTGGGGATGAGGGTGGGGTGGAGCTTCGCGACCGTGCGGTCCACCACCGCCACGCTGCCCTCGGGCAGGTTCTTGGCGAGGCGGGCGAAGGTGCCCCAGCGGTCGGACGGCGGACGGTAGGCCCCGGGAGGAAGAGCACTCATGGCGCGTGGGGCCTCGCGTTGAGGTGGAGGACGAGGTCGGCGATGACGAGCGACACCATGGCCTCCAGCACCGGGACGGCGCGGGGCATGATGCACGGGTCGTGACGGCCACCCTTCGCATGCTCCTGTAGCGTCGCGGGCGGCTTGAAGAAGGTTCGGATCTGCATCGGCTCGCCATTGGCGAGCCCGCCCTGGATGCCGCCGTACGCGTCCTTCACGGCGTGGAACTGGATGCCGGGCTGGCCAATGCGCTCGAGCAGGTCCGGCGGGCCCCAGACGACGCCCGTGACGGCGCCGATGCTGCCCAGGGCCTGGGCGATGCGCGCCTTGAGCTTGCCGAAGATGGGCTCGCCCAGACCCACGGGCAGGCCCTCCACGCGCACGTCAATGGCGCCGCCCAGGCTGTCGCCCGCCTCCTTCGCGGTGAGGATGCGCTGGGACATCTCGTCGCGGATGGCGACGTCCGGGCAGCGCGTGGCGTGGGCGTCCACCTGCTCGCGGGTGAGTCCTGGCGCGGGTACGGCGGCCACCAGGTTGCCCACCTGGGACACGTAGGCGACGGTGCGGATGGAAGGCACGTCACGGGCGAGGTACGCCTCGGCGATAGCGCCGCCGATGACCCGGCAGAGCGTCTCGCGCCCGCTGGTGCGCCCGCCGCCGCGGTGGTCACGGTGCTTGAATCGCTCGCGCCACACGGCGTCCGCGTGGCCGGGCCGGTCCTCGGCCTTCAGCTTCTCGTAGTCCCCCGAGCGCTGGTTGGTGTTGCGCACGATGGCGGCGATGGGCGTGCCCAGCGTCTTGTCCTCGAAGACGCCGGACAGGATCTCCACCTGGTCCGGTTCGCTGCGCGCGGTGGTGATGGTGGACTGGCCGGGGCGCCGACGGTCCAGCGCGACTTGAATCTGCTCGCGCGTCAGGGGCACGCCGGCGGGGCAGCCATCCAGGATGGCGCCGAGCGCGGGCCCGTGGCTCTCTCCAAACGTCGTCAGGCGAAACAGTTCGCCGAAGGTATTCATGTCGCGGACTCCCAGAGTTGGCGCTGACGCCGGGCTTGCGCGATGAACCACGCCGCACCCAGCAGCACCGGAGTACCGCCGCGACGGACAATCTCCGCGGCGATGCGCCGGCCCGGGGCGCCGTAGGCGATGACCGCCACACGGGCCCCGTCGAAGCGCAGGTCGTCAGGAGCGGGCACCCTATCGGGCCAGGTCCAGACGCCCGCCCCTGTGAGAGGCGCCTGGATGTCGGCGCGTCGCAAGACGCGCAAGTCGCAGCTCAGCTCCGCCGCCACGGACCGGAGCGCCGAGGTGGCGCCACCGTCCCCCAGGACGAAGACTTCGCGAGCCCCGAGCCGCTCGAGCACCGTGCGGGCGCCGAACGTGTCGGTATTGAAGGATTCCCACCGGTCGCCCCGGCGGACCAGCGTGTTGATGGCGTCCAGCGAGGACCCCGTGTGCTTCGCCAGCCGCAGCTTGAAGGGGCTGGTGACGGCGAAGCCCGCGTAGTGGGGCAGCAATGCGTCCACCACGGCCTCCACGGGCCCGTCCTCTGGCAGGTCGATGCGGTCGAAGGGCTGACGGTGGATGCGCGGCGAGCGCGAGTGGACGATGGACGTCCCCAGGATGCCCAGCCGCAGCGGCGGCGCCACTGTGTACCGGTCCGCGCCGCGCAGCTCTCGCACGACGTCGTCCAGCAGCCGCTGGCCGGGCGCCGCGACCCAGGCGCCTCCCGCCGCGACATAATCCAACACGTTGTTCCGGGCGAGCAGCGCCCGCGTGGGCAACGCCACCGCGCCCATGCCCAGCACCGTGACACGCGTGGCACCGAAGCGCTCCACCATCCGCCGCTGCGTCTCCATCAGTGTGACGAGGTGTGCCGGGTCTGCCATCGGCTCCACATGCTTCACCAGGGCGTCGGCGGGCAGCTCACGTTCCCACAACTGGAGCGCTTCCTCGGTGGATAGCTGCCGGCTCGCGTGGTGCGACGCGAGCAGCTTTCCCGGGGGTGCCGCCAGCGATGCCTGCTGCCCCGACGCGTCCATCAAATCCCTGTCCACGCGCCAGGCCGCGGCCACCCAAGGGGCGGGCAGCGGCTTGCCCCGCTCGGAGACGAGCAACGGCAGCACCGCCGCCAGCGCCTCGGGCGAGATGGCGTCCGGGGCGTGCAGGTCCGTACGGATCTCCAGGACGTCCGCCCCACGGCGCTGGCCGTCGCGCGCGAAGCGGACAGCGTCTTCGCCGATCAGGGTGGGGGGCAGGGTGACGACGCGCCGGGCGGGCGTCACAGGGGCACCTCGGGGGCAAGGCAGCCTCGGAGGAAGTCCTCCAGGGCCACGGTGGGGACGCGGGCGTGCAGAACCTCGCGCTCATTGAACACGGAGGACAATTCTTCTTCGAGCGACACCTCGGCACGCAGCCGCGGGCGTGTCCGGTCCGTGAGCAGCCGCTCACGGTAGGTGTCGAAACATACGGGGACGACCAGGGTGAAGAGCCCGGTCAGCGCGTCCGGATGGTGGGACAGGAAACCGCCTCCCACGGCCACCAGCCCTCCGGCCGGCAGGGCTAGGAGGGCGCTTCGTTCAGCGGCCCGGAACTCTTGCGGCGCTTCGGCCACCCATCTGCGCAGCGGGCGCCCGTGCAGGCGCTCCAGGTGCGCATCCAGGTCCAGCCCGGGCCGCGCGAGCATGCGGGCCACCATGGGCAACAGACGCGACTTGCCCGCGCTCCGGTGGCCGGCGAGCACCACCGTCTGTCCGGAGACGGGGAACAGGGAGGGGCCCGGGCGGGCTACCGCCTCCCTCAGTCCCGGCGCGAGCCGGGGATCCACCGAGGCGAGAATCTGTTCAACGAGGTGCCGCCGCTCCTCAGCGGACGGTGCCGACATAGACGTAGGCGGTGCCGAACGTGAGCGCATGCGCGGACTTTGCCGCGTAGGCCCCGGACTGGTCCATCAGCTCCAGGAACTTGTCACCGGCCGGGAAGGAGGCGGATGTCTTGGGCAAATATTGGTACGCGGCGCGGTTGCCCGTCAGCAGCCCACCGATGGTGGGCATCACCGTCTTGCTGTAGAAGCGGAACAATGCCCCGAAGGCGCCCGTGGGCTGGCCGAACTCCAGCACCACCACGTGACCACCGGGGCGGACCACTCGCGCCATCTCCTTCAGGCACTTCACCGGGTCATCCACGTTGCGGATGCCGAAGGAGATGGAGGCCACGTCGAAGCTGTCCGCCGCGAAGGGCAGGTCCATCGCGTCGGCCACCTGGAAGTCCACCTGGAGGCCCGCCTTCTCCGCCTTGGCGGGGGCGCTCTCAAGCATCTCCGGGCAGAAGTCCGTGCCCACGACACGGCCGGAGACGCCCACCTTGCGCTTGAAGGCCAGGGCCAGGTCGCCGGTGCCCGAAGCGCAGTCGAGGACGCGGTCTCCTTCCTTCGCGGTGCTGAGCCGGACGGCACTCCGGCGCCACAGCCGGTGGATGCCGAACGAGAGGACCTCATTCGTCACGTCGTACTTCGTGGCGATGGAAGAGAACATCTCACGGACTTCAGTAGTCATCGTGCCCTCACGACCTGGGCCGGGCTTTCCGGCCGCCAAAGGTGTCGGTCCACCGCGTCTAGCACGGCTGGCAGCCGTCGCATCAACGTCTCGAAGCGTTCGGGCGTCAGGGCCTGGTGCCCATCGCACATGGCCAGCTCGGGCTTCGGGTGGACTTCAATCAACAATCCATCCGCCCCCGCGGCCGCGGCCGCCAGCGACATGGGGAGGATGAGCGCCGGGTCGCCCGTCGCATGGGACGGGTCGACGATGACGGGCAGGTGGGAGCGCTGCTTCGCCCAGGCCACCGCCGCCAGGTCCAGCGTGTTGCGCAGCTCCGTCTCGAAGGTGCGGATGCCGCGCTCGCACAGCATCACCTGTTCGTTGCCACCGTCGAGGATGTACTCGGCGGCCAGCAGCCATTCCTGCAACGTGGCCGACAGGCCTCGTTTGAGCAGCACGGGCTTGCGCACCTTCCCCAGCGCCCGAAGCAGCGAGTAGTTCTGCATGTTGCGCGCACCCACCTGGAGGATGTCCGTGGACTCCTCCATGAGGGGAATCTGCGCCGACTCCATCACCTCGCTGATGATGGGCATGCCGTGGCGGCGCCCGGCCTCCGCCAGGACGTGCAGGCCCGGCTCGCCCATGCCCTGAAATGCGTAGGGACTGGTGCGAGGCTTGAATACGCCACCGCGCAGGACATGGGCACCCGCGGCGGCCACCACCGAGGCGGCGTGCTGCACCTGCTCCGCGCCTTCCACCGCGCAGGGGCCAGCCATGACGACGAACCCGGGGCCTCCGATTTCCACGGGGCCCACTCGCACGCGAGTGCCTTCGGGCCGCTCCACGCGAAGCACCCGCAGCGCGCCCGGGGCCCGTCCGGACCCGGCTGGTTCGTCTGGCCGCTTGCCTCCCACGGACCCTCCCATTCATGGAGTTCAAGAGGTTTTGAACTCCTTGGTGCATGTATAGCCGAGATGGCTTAGAAGACAACCGAAGGTGATTGCGACGCAATCGCCGATGAGGAACGCTGATGAAGACGCACAATCCCGTTGAGAGCCAGCGCTGGGTGGCCGGAATGACGCCCCTCGCGGTGGTGGATCCGCTCGCGGGTGCGGACGTATTGGGCGTTCCGACCGTCTATTGGGAGCGTCCGCTGGCGCAGGACGCGGCGGCGGGGTGGGGTGAGGCGGCGGTGGTGGAGGCGCAGGACGCCTCCGACATTCCTGGCGTGCTGGCCTCGCTGGGCCGCGCGCAGGTGCGCTGGCTGGGCGAAGCCCCGGAGTCGATGCCGGGCCCCTGGTTTGGCGGCATCCGTTTCGGTGACTCGGGCACGGTGGACACGGCGTGGGCGTCGCACGGTGTGACGCGCTGGACGCTGCCCGAGGTGCTGGTGTTCCGCACGGCGCGCGGCGTGTGCCTGGTGGCGTTCGCGCAGGAAGGCCGCGGGGGTGAGGACCTGGTGCGCTCGCGGCTGGAGCGCGTCCGTGCCTGCTTCCCGGAGGCGTACCGGCATGCGCGCGGCGAGCCCGTGGCGTTGGAGTTGCGCGCGTCGCGGCCGGACTTCGAGGCGCGGGTGCAGCGCGCGCTGGACGCGATTGCGTCCGGGCACCTCCAGAAGGTGGTGCTGGCGCGCCCGCTGGATGCGGAAGGGCCCGCGCCCTTTGATGTGGTGGACGTGCTGGCGCGGCTGCGTGAGCAGAATCCCCGCTGCGCCACCTTCCTGTTCCGCGCGCCGGACGACACGTGTTTCCTGGGCGCGACGCCGGAGACGCTGTGCCGGGTGGACGGTCAGGTGCTGGAGACGGAGGCCCTGGCGGGCACGGCCGCGCCCGGCCATGCGGACGGGCTGCGGGGCCATGACAAGAACGTGCGCGAGCACGCGTCCGTGGTGCGCTACCTCGTCACCGCGTTGACGCCGCTGGCGGAGCAGGTGTCTTCGGACGCGGAGCCCGCGCTGCTGGCCTTGAAGAACGTCGTGCACCTGCGGACGGGGTTTCGCGCCGAGCTGCGGCCGGGGGTGACGCCGGCGCAGGTGGTGGAGGCGCTGCATCCCACGCCGGCCGTGGGTGGTACGCCCCGTGAGCGCGCACTGTCGTTCCTGGTGGAGCACGAAGGCCTGGACCGTGGGTGGTACGCGGGGCCGGTGGGCTGGGTGGGGCCTGGGCGGGCGCACCTGATGGTGGCGCTGCGCTCGGCGCGCGTGAAGGGCGCGAAGGCCCGGCTGTTCGTCGGCGTGGGGCTGGTGGCTGGCTCCAACGCGGACTCGGAGTGGCGGGAGACGGAGATGAAGAGCCTGGCCATGTTGCGGGCCTTGGGAGGCGGGGATGTCGTCCGACGCTAACCTCAACGTGCTGTGGGCGCGCGCGTTGCTGGAAGAGCTCGTGCGCGGTGGGGTTCGTCACGCGGTGGTGTGTCCGGGTTCCCGGTCATCGCCCCTGGCCCTGGCCTGCGCCGGGACGGAGGGGCTGCGCACGTGGTCCGTCATCGACGAGCGCAGCGCGGGCTTCTTCGCCCTGGGGCTCGCGAAGCAGTCGCGCGCGCCGGCCGTGGTGGTGGCGACCAGCGGCACCGCGGGCGCGCACTTCTACCCGGCGGTCATCGAGGCCGCGCTGTCTCACGTGCCCCTGGTGGTGCTGACGGCGGATCGGCCCCTGGAGCTTCAGGGCTGGGGCGCGCCGCAGACCGTGCCACAGGCGCGCTTCTTCGGAGAGCACGCGCGCTTCTACGCGGACCTCGGTCAGCCCGAGGCGCATGACGCGGCGTTGATCCACATGCGTGCCACCGTTGCCCGCGCGGTCGTCAGCGCGTGGCGCACGCCGCGGGGCGCCGTGCAGCTCAACGTCCCGTTCCGCGAGCCGCTGGCCCCCATCGCCGAGCCCTTCGCCGAGGCGTCGCTGAGCGCGCTCGCGAAGTCGGGACGCGCCGGTGCGCCGCTGACGCGCATCGTCCCGCCCGAGCCGGTGCCGGACGCGGCCACCCTGGACGAGGTCCGCCGTAAGATTGCCGCGACCCCTCGCGGCGTCATCGTGTGTGGCCCGCGCGATGAAACGGATGGATTCGCGGCGGCCATCAGCGCGCTGTCGCAGGCCACGGGCTACCCCGTGCTGGCCGAGTCCACCTCGCAGGCCCGTTATGGCGGCGGCCCGCTCACGCTGTCCTATTACGACGCGATGTTGCGGCACGCGCCGTTCGCGAAGGCGCACCGTCCGGAGCTCGTGTTGCGCTTCGGAGGTGGGCTCACGCCGAAGGTGCCTCAGCAGTGGCTGGACGGCTCGGGCGCGGACATCGTCCTCTTCAGCGACGGGGGCGGGCTGTTCGACCCGGCGCACCGCGCATCCACGGTGGTGGAGGGCTCGGCGGTGGCGGCCTGTGAGGCCCTGACGCGAGGGCTCGCGCGTGGCGCGGGTCCATGGGCGCGAGGCTTCCTGGCCGCGGAGCATCGGGTGCGCACGGCGCTGGAGTCCGCGTTCGCGGAGCAGCCCGACATTCTCTCCGAGCCGCGCATCGCTCGCGAGGTGGTGGCGGCGCTTCCGGCGGGCGCGCCGCTCTTCGTGTCCAGCAGCATGCCCATCCGCGACCTGGACGCCTTCGCGCCGGCGGGCACAGTGCCGCTGCGGGTGCTGGCCAACCGGGGGGCCAACGGAATCGACGGCATTGTCTCCAGCGCGCTCGGCATGGCAGCGGCGGCGGGACGTCCCGCGGTGCTGCTCACGGGGGACCTGGCGTTGCTGCATGACGTGGGAGCCTTCGTCACCGCGTCGCGCACGCGAGTGCCGCTCACGGTGGTGGCGGTGAACAACGATGGCGGCGGCATCTTCTCGTTCCTCCCCATCGCCCAGATCGCGCCTCGGGACACGTTCGAGACGCTCTTCGGCACGCCGCATGGTGTGGACCTGTCCCACGCGGCGGCGCTGGGCGGCGCCCGGTTCCACCGGCCGGAGACGCCCGTTGCGCTCAGGTCGGCCGTGCGCGAGGGCCTGGAGGGCGGACTCCACCTGGTGGAAGTGCGCGTGGACCGCAACGCGAATGTGGATGAGCACCGGCGGCTGTTCGCTCGAATGGCGGCCTCACTGGGAGAAGGACCATGGGCGTGAAGCTGGCCTACGAGACGTGGGGTGAGGGCTCCCGTCCGCTCGTGTTGCTGCATGGCTTCACCGGCAGCCGCAGGGCCTTCGACGGGCTGCGTCCGCTCCTGGGCCGCGACGTGCGCGCGGTGGCGGTGGACCTTCCCGGCCATGGGGCCACGCCGCTGCCGGACCAGCGGGGGCGTGAGGCCTTCGTGGAAACGGTGGACGCGCTCGTCGCGCTGGTGGACTCGCTGGGCCAGGGGCCCGTGGATCTGCTGGGCTATTCGCAGGGGGCACGCGTGGCGCTTGCGGCGGCCGTGCGCGCGCCGGACCGCTTCGGCCGGCTCATCATGGAGAGCGGTTCGCCCGGGCTGCACCGGCGCCAGGAGCGCGCGGCCCGGCGTGAAGCGGACGGACAGCTGGCGGCCTTCATTCGTTCGCGAGGCGTGGACGCCTTCGTGGACCGCTGGGAGCAGCTGCCGCTGTTCGACGGCCTGCGCCAGCTTCCGCAGGAGCGCAAGGACGCGCTGTGCTCACAGCGCCGCGCCTGCACGGCGGAGGGTCTCGCTGGTGCGCTGGAGTGCCTGGGCCTGGGCGTCCAGCCGGATTTCTGGCCCGCGCTGCACGCCCAGCGGCTGCCCACGCTCCTGCTGACGGGCGCGGCGGATTCGAAGTTCACCCAGATTGCCCGCCGCATGGCCACGGAGCTGCCGGTGGTCTGGCGCCACGCTTTCGAAGGCTGTGGCCACGCGCCGCACCTGGAAGCGCCGGAGGCCTATGCCCGTGAAGTCCTCGGGTTCCTCCAGACGCCCTGGTACGAGGCCCCGCAGTTCGACAGCCCCATGACCGTGAGCGAGGGAAGGGTGACGTCGTGAGCACGTCGGTTCCGGCGCCGGGCCCGCTGTCGGTGAAGCCCCGTCCCGGGGTGAAGCACTGGGTGATGGCGGCGCGTCCCAAGACGCTGACGGCGGCGCTGGTGCCGGTGTTGGTGGGCACGGGGCTCGCGTTCGGCTCGGGCGTGGGGCGCCTGCTGCCCGCGCTGGCGGCGCTGCTGGGCGCGGTGCTCATCCAGATTGGCACCAACTTCATCAACGACTACTACGACTTCAAGAAGGGCGCCGACACGCACGAACGGCTGGGCCCTCAGCGCGTGACGCAGAGTGGCCTCATCGCGCCGGGCACCGTGCTGGCGGGCGCGGGTGTGTGCTTCGCGCTGGCCACGGCGGTGGGCCTGTACCTGGTGGCGGTGGGGGGCTGGCCCATCATCGCCATCGGCCTGGCGTCGCTGCTGTGCGGCTACGCGTACACGGGCGGTCCCTTCCCCCTGGGCTACAACGGCCTGGGAGACGTGTTCGTCTTCATCTTCTTCGGCCTGGTGGCGGTGACGGGGACCTACTACGTGCAGGCGGGGACGGTGGACCCCGCGGCGTGGTGGGCGGCGGTTCCCGTGGGGGCCAGCGGCACGATGCTCATCGTCGTCAACAACCTGCGCGACGTGACGACGGACGTGAAGGCTGGCAAGCGCACCCTGGCGGTCCGCTTCGGCACGGGCGTGGGGAAGGCGGAGTACATCCTGCTGCTGGTGCTGTCGTACGCCACGCCCTTCGCGATGTACGCGCTGAAGCTGGCCAGCCCCTGGGTGTTCCTGTCCCTGCTGAGCCTGCCCCTGGCGGTTCCCCCGCTGCAGCGGGTGCTGAGGCAGGAGGGCGCGGCGCTGAATCCGGCCCTGGGGTCCACGGCCAGACTGCAGCTCGTGTTTGGAGTGCTGTTCGCGTTGGGCCTCTACCTGCGATGATGTGAGTCCATGCGGATTGCCCAGGTTTCGCTCATTCCCCTCCGGTTGGAGCTGCGCCAGCCCCTGAAGACGTCTCAAGGGGCGCACGCGGTACGAGAAGGCTTCCTCGTTCGCGTCCTCGACGAGGAGGGGCGCGAAGGTCTGGGCGAAGCGATGCCGTTGCCGGCGTTCGGCACCGAGTCGCTCGAAGATTGTGGCGTGACGCTGAACGCCTGGCTGTCCGAGCTGAAGGGCCAGTTCCTGGGCGACTCGGTCCGGGCCATCGAGGACACGTTGTCGCCGTTCCCCCCTGCCGTGGCGCGAGGCGACGGCGTGCGCATCCGGGCACGTCAGGTGACGCCAGTGGGCCCCATGCCGGCCGCGGAACACGCGCTGGAGCTGGCGCTGCTGGACCTGCTCGCGCAACGCCAGGGTGTGCCGCTGTGTTGGCTGCTGGCGGAGGAGTCGCGGACGGAAGTGGCGGTGAACGCGCTGCTGGGCGCCGACACCCCCGAGGCCCTGGCGGAAGAGGCCCGGCAGGCCGTGGCCGAGGGCTTCGGTACGTTGAAGCTGAAAGTCGCCGGCCGGCCGCTGGACGCCGACGAGGCGCGAGTGAAGGCCGTGCGCGACGCGGTAGGGCCGGACGTAAAGCTCCGGCTGGATGCGAACGGCGGCTGGTCCGAGCCCGACGCGAAGCGCGCCCTGGACCGGCTGGGCTGGTACGGCCTGGAGTTGCTGGAGCAGCCCACGCCGCCGGAGGACCTCGCGGCACTCTGGCGCGTTCAGCGCCGCGCCCCCTGCACGGTGGCGGCGGACGAGTCCCTGGCTTCTCCCGATGCGCTGCGGGCTCTGCTGACGGTGGACCCGTTGCTAGGCGGTGGACCGGCGGTGGGCGCGGTGGTGTTGAAGCCCATGGTGCTGGGCGGACTGTTGCCGTGCCTCGTGGTCGCGATGCGCGCGGCGCGGCTCGGAATGCAGGCCTATGTCACCAGCTCCATTGATGGCGTGGTGGCTCGGGCTGGCGCGGCACATCTCGCGGCGGCACTGCCATCCGGAGCGCTGGCCTCCGGGCTCGCGGTGGGGCGCTTGCTGGCGAAGGAGCCGGAAGGTCATCCGTACCATCCGCAGCGAGGCGTCATTCGCCTGTCGAGCACCCCGGGGCTCGGACTGAACTCCCAGTCACTGGTGTGATGGCTCGACGCACGGGAGCCCAGGGATTGGCCTCCGTTAATGAAGCCCAAGGTGACGGAATGTCGGTCCTGCTGTGTCCCATTCGAGTAGGCGCTCGTCATCAGCCCGAGGCGGAGGCCCTGACGTTCGCGGGCCGCTCCTGGTCCTACGAAGCGCTGGATGCGGAAGTCTCCCGATGGGTGGCCGCACTCGAAGCGGAGGGCGTCGGAGCTTCGGACCGGGTGGCGTCGCTCGCGACGAACCACGTCGCCTCCGTGTGCCTCTTCTGGGCGCTGGGCCGGCTGGGCGCGGTGTTGGCGCCGCTCAATGCCCGGCTCACGTCCGCGGAGCTGGCGCCCATGGTGGAGGACATCCAGCCCCGTTTGAAGCTGGCGCTGGGAACCCTGGTGGAGAGGCTCCCTGGAGCCCGGCCACTCGAGTCCTTCGCGGAGGCTGTCTCCACGGGGTCTTCGACGTGCCAGCCCCTGGAAGAGTCGTCGCCCCGGGTCGTGCTCTTCACCAGCGGGACAACGGGCCGGCCCAAGGGAGCGGTCCTCACAGAAGGCAACTTCCGGGCGTCTTCACGGGCGTCCGCGGCCAACCTGGGGGCGCATCCAGCCCCGCGTTGGCTGGGCACATTGCCGCTCTTCCACGTGGGGGGCATCGCCATGCTCACTCGCACTGCCTACGAGGGAGGCTGCCTCGTCCTGCACGAACGCTTCGACGCCGATGCGGCCAACAGGGCCATCGACGGGGAGGGCGTGTCCCACGCGAGCCTCGTGGCCACGACGCTGGAGCGAGTGCTGGACGCTCGAGGGGACCGGCGCATGCCGGACTCCTTTGCATTGGCGCTGATAGGCGGAGGTCCGGTGCCGGTGCCCCTCCTCGCACGAGCGAGGGCCGCGGGCCTGCGAGCTCTTCAGACGTACGGCCTGACGGAGGCCTGCTCACAAGTAACGACCGAGCGCCCCGACAAAGCGGACGGCCGCACCGCCGGCGTCCCGTTGCCGGGTGTCGAGGTGCGCATCGTCGGCGTGGGGGGCGAAGTCCTCGGCGCAGGGGTGGAGGGCGACATCGAGATACGCGCGCCCACGGTGATGGCCGGGTACTGGCAGCGCCCGGAGGCCACCCATGAGGCGGTTCGGGGCGGCTGGCTGCGCACGAAGGACGTCGGTGTGTTGGATGCTTGGGGGCGGCTCACCGTGCTGTCACGCCGCACGGACCTCATCGTCCGAGGTGGGGAGAACATCTACCCGGCGGAGGTGGAAGCGGTGCTCGTCAATCACCCCGCGGTGCAGGAAGCCGCCGTGGTGGGCTTCCCGGACGACCGCTGGGGCGAAGTGCCCGTGGCCTTCATCGCCCCGCGCCCGGGGCAGTCGCAACCCGGGAAAGAGGCACTGGCGGCGTGGTGCCGTCAGTCCCTGGCGGGCTTCAAGACGCCCGCGCGATTCGTCTGGGTGGACGCGCTGCCTCGCAACGCCATGGGGAAGGTGGAGCGCACCGTCCTGAGACGGCACGCCCTCCGCTGACCCACGGGGGTGGGGCGGGCGCCCTGTCTCAGCACTCCGAGATCGGGTGGCCCCAGGGGTTGGTCCGCGGGAACTGCCGCAGGACGGTGCTCAGCCGGCAGGTGGCCGACACGGTGGTGGCAGCCCCGGACCGACGGGAGGCCTGCGGGCCCCGGTGCTCGAAGGTACCCAGTCGGGCCGCCTGCATCGCCAGTTGCTTTTCGACCTCCGGGGACCAACGGGAGAACTCAAGCCATTCCATGTGCGTGCTCCTTCGCGCCGCAGTGTTCGGGCACATCCGACCTCTTCAAGTCGCGAAAATCACGACGCCGCGCGTTGAAGCCGGCGACCAGTGGCGATTTCCCGACAAGGGTCGCCGTCTCAACCCGGGGACGTGGTCGCCATCTTTCAAAAGCCACTCCGGGATGTCGTGTTCCCGCGCGGCCGCCTGCCCTCCGAGGAGGGGCCTGCATTTCCTGCGCGGACCTGGGACACGTGGACATTCTTGCGCCGTCCGCGTCGTGCCCTCGTCGTGATTGCTGATACGGCTGCAACCTTTCACTCCCAAGGTCAAAACTCAAACATGCAAGGATTTCCACACCCAACGTTGAAGAGTTGAAGAGACAACGCAGGGGGAGGGTGGGGAATGACGCCGGCTTCCGAGTGAAAACAGGACATTCCAGGTCGTGGCTGATTTTGATATCGAAATGACTCAAAGGCAGCTCAGCACACGTACTCGCAACGGGAGGGAGAGATGGCTCCGGAGTCCGTTGATGTCATCATCGTGGGTAGTGGTCCGGTGGGAGCGATGGCGGCGAATCTCCTGGGACAGCAGGGGATTCGGACGCTGGTGGTGGAGCGTGAAGTCACGCCTCATGGCCAGTCCCGCGCCATCAGCGTGGATGACGAGGGCCAGCGCATCTTCCAGTCCGCGGGGCTGGTGGGCGACCTGGGCGCGGGCTTCTATCCGTGCAAGCGGCTGCAATACCTGAATGACTCGCTGCGCTCGCTGGCGGAGGTGGACTTCACCCGGTTGGACCGGCCGTTCGGCTACGTGCCCGCGGCCTTCTTCCAGCAGCCGCGCATGGAGGCGGTGCTTCGTCAGGGACTGAAGCGCTTTCCGCATGTGGACCTGTGGCTGGGCCACGAGGTGGAGTCCTTCGTCCAGGATGAAGACGGAGTCACCGCTCGCGTGAAGGAGGTCGCGGGGGAGCGCGCCGTCAATGTGCGCGCGCGCTTCCTGCTCGCGTGCGACGGCTCGCACAGCTCCATCCGCCGGCGGCTGGGCCTGAAGCTCGTGGGGACGACGGCGCTGGAGCACTCGCTGGCCATCACCGTGAAGGCGTCCTCACCCGAGCCCGACTTCACCAGCTACCTGTGCGGTCCCGTGCGCCGGGGGTTCATCGCCCGCACCGCGCCGAACGAGATTCGCTTCGACATCATCCTGGAGCCGGATGCGGACCTGAAGGCGGCGCGCTCGCCCGAAAACGTGCGGCGGCTGATTGGCTACTACCTGGACCCGGATTCGGTGGAGCTGGAGTCCGTCAAGATCTTCTCGTACCACAGCCGCATGTCCGAGCAGTGGCGGGTAGGCCGCGTGTTCCTCCTGGGCGACGCGGCGCACCTGATGCCGCCGTTCCTGGGGCAGGGGCTCTGCGCGGGCCTCCGGGACGCGGCGAACCTGACCTGGAAGCTCGGGCTGGTGCTCTCGGGCGCGGCGGATGCGTCGCTGCTCGACACCTACGAGGAAGAGCGGCGTGGCCACGTGTCGGAGGTGATTCGCGGCTCGGACGCCATGGGCCGGGTGATGATGTCGGGCGGGCGGGTGATGGCTCGCGTCCGCAACGCGCTCATCCAGGTGATGTACCGGCTGCCGGTGACGGGCGACTTCATCCGCGACTACAAGGTGAAGCCGCAGATGCCGCTGCGCCGGGGCTTCATGCACGGCGCCCAACGCGAGAAGGGGGACGTGCCGGAAGGCTCCTACTTCCCGCAGCCACGCGTGGAGCGGCCCGACGGGGAGACGGCGCTGCTGGATGACTGCCTGGGCGAGGGTTTCGTGGTGCTGACGCGTCCAGGCGCCTCTCAGGAGGCCCAGCGCGAGGCACTGGCCCTGGCGGACGAACTCGGGGCACGCTGGTGGCAGGTGGCCGCGGCGGACCGCGCGGGAAGTGGCGGGCCGGACACGCTGGTGGACCTGGACGGCCGGCTGGGCGCCTGGTTCGCGCAGTACGCGGCCGACCTCGTGGTGCTCCGGCCGGACCGCTACGTGTTCGGCGTCGCAGGGGGTGGCAAGCGGGGCCACCTCCTGGGCTCGCTCAAGGGCCGCGTCCGCCCTCACTCGCGTCCGAAAGGCGCGGAGGTCCGGCGGGCGGGCTGAAACGCGGGGGAACGGAAAACAACAGGCGCCCGGGCCGGGGCGCCACACGACCGCGAAGTGGGGCCGCGGGGAGGCTCAGGCCGCGGCGGCGGACTGGACCAGCTTCCCGGCGCGCTCCACGCAGTCGCCCATGAAGCGCAGGTAGATGTCGAGCGCGCTGGCGCCCGTCTTGGCGATGATGGGCGCCTTGTCCGGCACCTGCGACAGGAGCTTGTTGAGCATCACCTCGTTGAGCGCGGTGTGACCCACGTCAATCTCCGTGTGCTCCTTGAGGAAGGACATGCCCTGGAGGATTTCCTCGCCACAGACGCGCTTGGCCTGCTCGAGAATCACGGGGCCGAGCACCGTCGACAGGCCCTCGATTTCGTACTCGATGGCCACCTGCGCGGCGGGCATCTCACCGGTGATGGTGTTCTCGTGAATCTCCCGGTACTCCTTCATCGCCTCCGTGGGCGGCTGGGCGATGAGCTCCTCGGCGTTCAGCTTGGGGCTGCGGCGCTCGTTCCACCGGGCCACCAGGTGCTTGGTGTCCTCGACCATCATCAGATGGTGGCCTGCCTCGTGCTTGGCGTGGGCGATGAGCTTCTGGCCCACGTCGTCCAGTCCCACCTTCACGGTGGCCTCACCGGCGCGGCGAATCCACCCGTCCACTGGCTCCGTCATGTAGACGCCCAGCGAGTTCCAGGTGATGAGGAAGGCCTCGAAGAGCGCGGGGTCCGCCTTGTCGTCCAGCAGCACCTTCAGCCGGGGGTCCGTCTTGATGCGCTCACGGGTGGCAGTCAGGTTCGGCGTGTACAGCTCCTCCACGAGTTGCTTGCTCATATTCATTACCCCTGGCGAGTGTTGGGAGCGCTTCGGCGCCCGATGGAGACTTCACTGATGTGTTCGAGATAGTCGGGGATCAGCTTCGCGGAGATGATCCACATGTACGGGTCCGGACCTGCGTGAATCCCGGCGTCCTGTACGTACTGCCCACCGTCGTCCTCACAGAGGTAGTGGAACGAACGGCGGTGGCGGGCGGCGTACCAACGGCGTGCCGCATCCACCAGGGCGACGTAGGTGGACGGCCCCGCGTCGCTCAGGGGGAACAGCCGTGCCATGTCGAGCAGGCTGTAGAGATTGGTGCCCGGCTGGCCCAGCTCCAGGACGGCGGCGCCCACGGCCACGCCATTGCGGCGCGCGATGAGGATTTCGCGCTCGCGCTCCAGGCCAAAGGTGTTCCACTGGCCCTGCACCGCGCGCATGTCGATGCGGTCGCGCGTGAAGTCGAGCGCCTCCACGTAGCAGGACGGGCGCGAATGGGCGATGTGGTCCGTCAGCAGCGTCAGCTCGGCGGAGGTGGCGGGGCTGATGGTGATGCCCTCGTGCAGCCGGCCCGTCTGCTCGTGCGTGTAGACGTCCATCATGTGGACCTTGCGCGTGAAGGCCAGCTCCGGGTTCGCCGCCATGTGCCGCTCGCCGTAGCGGACGTGCGCGCGCGCAATCCAGGGGTTGAGGCCTTCCACGTAGGCCACGGCCCAGCGGAAGTCGGAGTCGCTCTGCGGGTGCTCGAAGCAGCGCACGTACAGGTCGTGCATGATGCGGCCCGGCTCCAGCCCCTTGAGGGCGGGCTTGCCCGGGCGCTTCGCCACCTGGTGTCCCATCCAGGTATGCCGGTACGACTTCATGATGGACAGCGTCGCCTCGGGGCCGCGCTCGGACGGCCAGACGGCCTGGCAGAAGAGCTGCGGAACTTCCGCGGCGCGCTTGGCCATGTGGCTGAAGGCTTGCTTCAGCGCGTCGAATTCCTGAGAGGACTTGTTCGCCAGGCTGAAGAAACCAGACAGCGTGAAGACATCCCAGAGCCCCTCTTCCTGCACATCACTGGTGCAAGTGTTGGGATTGGTCGTCTGGGAGACGAAGCGCACCCAGCGCGCCTCGTCGGAAGAGTAGGGCGACACGCTCAGGCCACACAGCACGGTGCCGTCAGCGCGCGCGCTGGTGACGTAGCGGATTTCACCGCGCAGGCTGATGGACTGGCCGTCCGGCGTGTGGAGCTCGAGCAGGGGCGGCAGCAGGCCCGGGAACAGCAGGTCCTCCGGGCGGCAGCGGATGCACATGCCGGAGAAGGACAGGTCCAACACCGCGCGCTCCATCTCCCCCTGCTCGCGCCACAGCGGGTGGTGGAAGGTGACGCGCACGCCCTCGGGCGCGGGCGTGCGGCGGTGCCAGCGGTGACGGATGCGGAAGAGGACGTCGGGCAGCGGCGACGTGAAGCGCTGGCCTTCCGGCGTTCCCGCCTCCAGGCGCATGCGGTACGCGCTGTTGTGGCCGATGACGTCGATGTCGTAGGGCGCCTCGCCCCAGTCGCTCATCGGGTCCTCGGCGTGCCACTCCAGCTGCTCCGTCTCCGCGTTGTAGCGCTCCAACACCAGGCGGACGGTGCGGCCCATGCGGCGCAGCACACCCTTGTTGCCCGCGGTGCTGATGGCCAGGAGGATGGCGCGGATGCGCTCGGCCTCGTCGATGGTGTCCTGCACCGGAAGGGCAGACGCGGCCGGCTCCGCGACGCCACGCTTCAGCGCGTCCGCCAGCAGCGCCAGGATTTGACGGCCCTGCTCCAGGGAGACGTTCACCAACTGCAGCCCCACCGGGGACACGGCCGTCTCCGCGTCCGTGCGGATGAAGGCGCCCCGGATGGGGCCCAGCGTCACGCCACAGCCAGACAGATAGACGGGCAGGCCGCGCGCGTCGGAGGTGTCCACCTCACCCTTGGGCATCACCCACACCACGGTGGGGCTCAGCCGCGTCACCACGCCAATGGCGCCATCCGGCGTGCCCACGGAGCAGGTGATGGCATCCGAGCCCGTCCCGTGCAGGGAGTAGCCCGAATCATCCAGCGCGGCCTCGGCGGGCGGCAGCGGAATCACGTTGAACAGCGCGTCACGACTGCGGAACTCGACCGACCGACGGTCGGAGAGCGGGTTTCCCCCTTCCATGATCAGGCGCCCCCTTCTCCGGTGCTGAGGAACCCCTGATGCAGTCGTCGAAATTGCAAGCACGGTTGTTCCTCCCTGCTCCAGCGGTGCTGCGTTAGGCGGCGAATCGCTATAGGTCCGTATCATACGGATTTCCGAGGAACAGTCAAATCGGATTTGTGCAGTCAGGCTGTTTTCTGGCTGGCGGAATGGACGTCCGTGGGTCGTAGGTGACAGCAGCCCACTTCCAAGTCTTACGAAGCGATTCGCCGCGACGGCACACTCATACGGCCAAGATGCTGCGCGGCTGTAATGTCATAAGTCTGGCAGGCTGTGCGTACTTTCTCGTAGTGAAATGGCGTTCGTCAGACCGGCTCGTTAGAGTTCCCTCAGTACAGCGAGCGGGAGGTGTGAGGGATGAGTGCTGTCGTGAACGCTGTGGGAGGGACGCAGGCTTCGGAGCAACTCCAAGCGCCTGTTCACGGCCGCGCCACGGGCCTGATGCCGGTGGACTCGCCAGACGTACTCCGAGTGGATGTCGCGGAGGTCGTTGGCGGTGCGGTGGAGCTCCTCTCAGTCACGCGCCGCTTGCGAGGAGTGCAGGTTTCCCTGGAGCTTCCTGAGGAGCCGGTCCCCGCTAATGTTAGTCACCGGCGGCTGCAGCAGGTGCTGCTGCTGTTGCTGGCGCACGCGGCGGATGCATCGAACGGGCAGGGCGTTCGCGTGATGGTGGATTCCGCTGATGACTTCGGGGACCTGCCGCCCCGCTTCCAGGTCCAGGTCGCGGGGGCGTCGCTGTCCTCGCGGGAACTCCAGGCTGTCTTCCTGTCGCCCATGTTGGTGGGGCCGCTGCACCGCAAGCTGGCCCGGGCCCGGGAGCTGACGGAGTCCATGGGTGGCACCTTGGAGGTGGCCAGCAGCGCGGCCTCCGGCATCACCGTGACGGTGGAGCTGCCCGCGCCGGGGATGTCCAGCTGGTAGTCCGTGCGGGCCGCCGTGCCCGCCGCTGATTCACTCCTTGAAGAGGAAGAGGAGGGCGGGCCACCAGTGCCTGGCCCTCCTTTTTCGTTGAGCCGCCGGGGATGCCGGCCGCGTCGTTTCGTGCACTCGCGGGTGCCGGCCGTTATTCCGCGCCCGGCCGTTGGCTCCGATAAGTCGTTCCGCGTGAGCCCGTGGCCAAACTCCTTGACGTCTCGGGGCGGGTTCTCGACTATCCCGCGCCGATTCTTACACGGTCACACCTTCTCAGGAGCACATCCATGGCGCCCCCGTCATCCGGAGAAAAGATCTCCCTGCAGAGCGGCAAGCTGTCCGTCCCGGACAACCCGATCATCCCCTTCATCGAGGGCGACGGCACCGGCCGCGATATCTGGCGTGCGTCCCAGGCGGTGTTCGACGCCGCGGTGGAGAAGGCCTACAAGGGCAAGAAGAAGATCGCCTGGTACGAAGTCCTGGCCGGCGAGAAGTCCTTCAAGGCGGTCAACAGCTGGCTGCCCGACGAGACGGTCGAGGCGTTCCGCACCTATCTGGTGGGCATCAAGGGCCCCCTGACGACGCCGGTGGGCGGCGGCATCCGGTCGCTGAACGTGGCCCTGCGGCAGATGCTGGACCTGTACGTCTGCCTGCGCCCCGTGCGCTACTTCAAGGGCGTGCCCAGCCCGGTGAAGACGCCGGACAAGGTCGACATGACCATCTTCCGTGAGAACACGGAAGACATCTACGCGGGTATCGAGTTCGAGGCCGGCACGGCCGCCGCGGAGAAGTTCCTGGGCATCCTGAAGCAGGAGTTCCCGAAGGAGTTCGGGAAGATCCGCTTCCCGTCCGACGTGGGCCTGGGCGTCAAGCCGGTGTCCCACGAGGGCAGCGACCGGCTGATCCGCGCCGCCATCCAGTACGCCGTGGACCACAAGCGCAAGAGCGTCACGCTGGTCCACAAGGGCAACATCATGAAGTTCACCGAGGGCGCCTTCCGCAAGTGGGGCTACGAGCTGGCCGCCCGGGAGTTCGGTGACAAGGTCTACACCTGGGACCAGTGGGAGGCCACCAAGGCCGCCAAGGGCGAGGACGCCGCCAACGCGGAGCAGAAGGCCGCGCTGGCCGCCGGGAAGATCCTGATCAAGGACTCCATCGCGGACATCACCCTGCAGCAGGTCCTCACCCGTCCGGACGAGTTCGACGTCATCGCCACGCTGAACCTCAACGGCGACTACCTGTCGGACGCGCTGGCCGCGCAGGTGGGCGGCATCGGCATCGCGCCGGGCGGCAACATCAACTACGTCACGGGCCACGCGGTGTTCGAGGCCACGCACGGCACTGCGCCCAAGTACGCGGATCAGGACAAGGTGAACCCGGGCTCGGTCATCCTCTCCGGTGAGATGATGTTCCGGCACCTGGGCTGGCACGAGGCGGCCGACCTGATGATCCAGGGCATGGACCGAGCCATCGCCAGCAAGACGGTCACCTACGACTTCGCCCGCCTGATGAAGCAGGAAGGGCAGAGCGGCGTGTCCGAGGTCAAGTGCTCCGAGTTCGGGCAGGCCATCATCAAGAACATGTAGTCCCCCCTCTGGGGACCAAGGAGAGGCGAATCCATGGCTCAGAATGGCAAGAAGAAGATCGGCCTCATCGGTGGCGGCCAGATCGGTGGCAACCTGGCGCTGCTCGCCGTGCAGAAGTCGCTCGGTGACGTGGTGCTGTACGACATCCCGGCGGCCGAGGGTCTGGTCAAGGGCAAGGCGCTGGACATCAACCAGCTGGCCGCGGTCGACGGTTACGACTGCCGCGTGAAGGGCACCACGGACTGGAAGGACGTGGCCGGCTCGGACGTGATCATCATCACGGCCGGCATGCCCCGCAAGCCGGGCATGTCCCGCGAGGATCTGCTCGAGATCAACCTGAAGATCATGACGGACGTGGCGGGCAACATCAAGCAGCACGCCCCCAACGCCTTCGTCATCAACGTGGCCAACCCGCTGGACGCGATGGTGTTCGCGCTCCACAAGATCGCCGGTCTGCCCAAGCACATGGTCGCGGGCATGGCGGGCGTGCTGGACACCAGCCGCTTCAAGTGCTTCGTCGCCGAGGCGCTCGGCTGCTCCATCCGCGACGTGGAGGCCCTGGTGCTGGGCGGCCACGGCGACGACATGGTCCCGCTCGTCCGCCACAGCACGGTGGGCGGCGTGCCCCTGACGGAGCTGATCGCCAAGGACAAGCTGGACGCCATCATCAAGCGCACCCGTGAGGGCGGCGCGGAGCTGGTGGGCCTGTACAAGACGGGCAGCGCCTACTTCGGCCCCGCGGCGTCCGCCATCGCCATGGCGGAGAGCTTCCTGCAGGACCGCAAGCGCGTGCTGCCGGCCGCCGCCCTGCTGGAGGGCCAGTACGGCATCAACGGCTACTTCTTCGGCGTCCCCGTGCAGATCGGCGCGGGCGGCGTGGAGAAGATCCACACCGTCGAGCTGAACGACAGTGAGAAGGCCGAGCTGGAGAAGTCCTTCCAGTCGGTCAAGAAGACGGTCGACTCCGTCAAGCTGTAGTCGCTGGACAGTCACATGCGGCCCGCTGGGGAAACCCGGCGGGCCCTGTGCCTGATGCTGTGGATGACGCGGGCTAATTGCCCCGGACGCCATCATTGCAGCGCGTTTTCACCAAGTTAACTAGCCTGTAGAACTCGCACGGGACGTCTGGGCCCTGGCGCGCCACCTGGCGGGCCGGCTCAACCGAGCAGTGTCCGGCGTCCGGCAGTCAAGGAGACGATGATGGCAGCAGCAGCGCGGTTCACGGTGGTGGGCGGCGGTCTCGCCGGGCTGATGACGACGATCAAGCTCGCTGAGGCGGGCCACCAGGTGGATGTGCTCTCGCTCGTCCCGGTGAAGCGTTCCCACTCCGTCTGTGCCCAGGGTGGCATCAACGGCGCGGTGAACACCAAGGGCGAAGGTGACCACCCGGACATCCACGTGAAGGACACGCTGCGAGGCGGCGACTTCCTCGCGGAGCAGGTCTCCGTGAAGGGCATGTGTCACGCGGCGCCCGGCATCATCTACCTGTTGGACCGTATGGGCGTGACGTTCAACCGCACGCCGGAAGGTCTGCTGGACTTCCGCCGCTTCGGCGGCACGCTTCACCACCGCACGGCATTCGCCGGCGCCACCACCGGCCAGCAGCTGCTGTACGCGCTGGACGAGCAGGTCCGCCGCTACGAGGCCGAGGGCAAGGTCACCAAGTACGAGTACTGGGAGTGGCTCGGCACGGTGAAGGACGACAGCGGGCGCTGCATTGGCAGCGTGGCCGTCGACCTGCGCACCATGGAGATCCGTACCTTCCCGGCCGAGGCCGTCTGCCTGGCCACGGGTGGTCCGGGCATCGTCTTCGGACGCTCCACCAACTCCATCATCAATACCGGCACCGCCGCGGGCCGCGCCTACATGGAGGGCGCGCACTACGCCAACGGTGAGTTCATCCAGGTGCACCCGACGTCGATTCCGGGCGAGGACAAGCTCCGCCTGATGAGCGAGTCGGTGCGCGGCGAGGGCGGCCGCGTCTGGGTGCCCCGCAAGAAGGGCGACACGCGGGCGCCTCAGCAGATCCCGGAGGCGGAGCGCTGGTACTTCCTGGAGGAGAAGTACCCCAAGTACAAGAACCTGGTGCCGCGCGACGTGGCCACCCGCGAGATCTTCATGGTCTGCCGCGAGCTGGGCATGGGCATCAACGGCCGGGACGGCGTGTACCTGGACGTCACGCACATCCCCGCGGCGGTGCTCGACGCCAAGATCAAGGGCGTCATGGAGATCTACGAGAAGTTCGTCGGTGACGACCCGCGCAAGGTGCCCATGGTCATCTTCCCGGGCATGCACTACTCCATGGGCGGCCTGTACGTGAACTTCGAGGCCGACTCGAAGACGCTGACGCCGGCCGAGGGCAGCCCCAAGAACCAGTCCACCACCATCCCCGGCCTCTACGCCGCGGGCGAGGCGGACTACGCCTTCCACGGCGCGAACCGCCTGGGCGCCAACTCGCTGCTGTCGTGCATCTACTCCGGCATGATCGGCGGCCCGGCCATGGCGTCCTTCGCCAAGAGCCAGGGCACCAGCGCCGCGGCGATGCCGGAGAAGCACTTCCAGGCCGCCAGGCAGTACTGGCAGGACCGCTTCGCCACCATGATCAAGATGAGTGGCGCGGAGAACCCGTACGGGCTCGCCAAGGAGCTGGGCGAGACCATGACGGAGAACTGCACCGTCGTGCGCTACAACGACCGTCTGAAGAAGACGATCGAGAAGATCCGCGAGCTCAAGGAGCGCTGGAAGAACGTCAACGTGCTGGACACGGGCAACGTGGCCAACCGCGCGCTGTCGTACACCAACCAGCTGTGGAACATGTTCGAGCTGGGCGAGGTCATCGCGACCAGCGCGTTGCTCCGCGACGAGAGCCGTGGCGCCCACTACAAGCCGGACTTCTCGCTGCCCGAACCGAAGACGAAGGACCCGACGCAGGACCCGGAGTGGATGAGCCTGTGGCGTGCGCGCCACGAGAAGTGGGCGAAGACGACCGTCGCGACGTACAGCGAGGCCGGCCCGAAGATCCACTACGAGGACATCCCCACGCCCGTGCTGGACCCCGAGCCGCGCTGGTACGCCTGAGACGGGAACCACTCAACCGATTTGGAAGTGAAGGGTCGAGCCACATGGACAATGCACAAGCATCCGCTGTCACCACCAAGACCATCACCTTCCGCATCTGGCGGCAGGATGATCCCGCGAAGCCAGGCCACTTCGATGAGTTCAAGGTTCCCTATGTGAAGGGCGCCAACGTCATCTCGTGCCTGATGGAGATCCAGCGCAACCCCGTCACCGTGGAGGGCAAGAAGGTGGCCCCGGTGATCTGGGACGCCGCATGTCTGGAGGAGATCTGCGGCAGCTGCGCCATGAACATCAACGGCCGCGTGCGCATGGCCTGCTCGGCGCTGATCGACAAGCTGGAGCAGCCGATCACGCTGGAGCCCATGAGCAAGTTCCCCGTGGTGCGTGACCTCACGGTGAACCGCGACCGCATGTTCGACGCGCTCAAGCGCATCAAGGGCTGGGTGCCCATCGACGGGACGCACAACCTGGGGCCGGGTCAGCGCCAGTCGCCCGTGGACCAGTCGGTGATGTACGTGCTGTCCACGTGCATCACCTGCGGAAGCTGCTTGGAGGCGTGCCCCCAGGTGACGCAGGAGAACGACTTCGTGGGCGCGGCGGCCATCAGCCAGGCCCGCCTGTTCAACATGAACCCCACGGGCAAGATGAACTCCGAGGAGCGCGTGCGCTCGCTCATGGGGCCCGGCGGCGTGCAGGACTGCGGCAAGGCGCAGAACTGCGTGAAGGTCTGCCCGAAGGAGATTCCGCTCGTCACGTCCATCGCGGTGATGAACCGCGAGGTGACCAAGCTCACCATCAAGGACATCTTCTTCCAGGACGAAGCCCCCAAGGCCCACGGCAGCGGTCCGGGGTAGGGCGCTCGCCCGCGGCTTCTAGGCTTTCTCTGGCTTCAAGCGGCCCCGGGCCGGCGTCCAACTGCGACGCCGGGCGGGGCCGCCGCCGTTTGGGTGTCCGTGGCTCGTTCCGTAGTGAAGGAAGCCTCATCTTCGCGGACATCCCTGGTTATCTGCCATGCACCCTGTCGGACGGTGCAGGTGTACCGGGGTCAAACGGTCTTGCACTCCGTCGTTTTCTGCGCAATGAGGGCCCGGCGCTGACGCCTCTATTCAGGCTGTCTCCCTCGTCTCCACCGGAGCCTCGATGAAGATCCACGAGTACCAGGGCAAGGAAATCTTCCGGAAGTACGGCGTGCCCACGCCGAAGGGCATCCTCGCTCTTTCCGCCAACGAAGCGGAGGCCGCCGCGAAGGAACTCGGCACTTCCGTGGTCGTCGTGAAGGCCCAGATCCACGCGGGTGGTCGCGGCAAGGGCGGCGGCGTGAAGCTGGCCAAGAGCCCCGCGGAAGCCAAGGAGCTGGCCAAGCAGATGCTTGGCATGAAGCTCAAGACCATCCAGACCGGGCCGGAAGGCCAGACGGTCCACAAGGTCTACATCGAAGAAGGTCTCGCCATTGGCCAGGAGCTGTACCTGGGCGTGACGCTGGACCGCGCCACCAGCCGCATCACCTTCATGGCCTCCCGCGAGGGCGGCGTGGAGATTGAGGAAGTGGCGGAGAAGCACCCGGAGAAGATCCTCCGCGAGTCGGTGGACCCGGCCGTGGGCTTCCAGGACTTCCAGGGCCGCAAGCTGGCCTTCGGGCTGGGCCTGTCGGGCCCCACGGTGAACAAGTTCGCGCAGTTCTGCTCGGCGCTGTACCGGATGTTCATCGACACGGACGCCTCGCTCGTGGAGATCAACCCGCTGGTCATCCTGAAGGATGGCGGCGTGGTGGCGCTCGACGCGAAGGTGACCTTCGACGAGAACGCGCTCTACCGGCACAAGGACCTGCTGGAGTACCGCGACCTGGCCGAAGAGGAGCCCCGTGAGATCCAGGCCAAGGAGTGGGACCTGGCCTACATCGCGCTGGATGGCAACATCGGCTGCATGGTGAACGGCGCGGGCCTGGCCATGGCCACCATGGACACCATCAAGCTGGTGGGCGGCAGCCCGGCCAACTTCCTGGACGTGGGCGGCGGCGCCAACAAGGAGAAGGTCACCGCGGCCTTCAAGCTCATCCTGGCGGACCCGGCCGTGAAGGCGGTGCTGGTCAACATCTTCGGCGGCATCATGAAGTGCGACGTCATCGCCGAGGGCATCATCGCCGCGGCGAAGGAGGTCCAGCTCAAGGTTCCGCTCGTGGTGCGGCTGGAAGGCACCAACGTGGAGAAGGGCAAGGAGCTGCTGAGCAACTCCGGCCTCGCCATCACCCCGGCGGACAACCTGCGTCAGGCGGCGGAGAAGGCCGTCGCCGCGGTGAAGTAATCCCGCGCACTCTTTCCTGAAAGAACGCCATGGCCATCCTCGTCAACGAAAACACGAAGGTCCTCTGCCAGGGCATCACCGGCTCGGCGGGTTCGTTCCACGCGAAGCAGATGCTCGAGTACGGCACGAAGCTCGTCGCCGGTGTGACTCCGGGCAAGGGCGGCACCACGTTCGAGGGCAAGGTCCCCGTGTTCAACACGGTGGCCGAGGCGGTGAAGGCGACGGGCGCGAACACGTCCGTGGTCTTCGTGCCGCCCCCCTTCGCCGCTGACTCCATCATGGAGGCCGCTGACGCGGGCGTGTCCCTCATCATCACCATCACCGAGGGCATCCCCGTCAACGACATGGTGCGCGCCAAGCGCTACCTGCAGGGCAAGCCGGGCGTCCGGCTGGTGGGCCCCAACTGTCCGGGCGTCATCACCCCCGGCGCGCTGTGCAAGATCGGCATCATGCCGGGCCACATCCACAAGCCGGGCCGCATCGGCGTGGTGTCCCGCTCCGGCACGCTGACCTACGAGGCCGTGCACCAGCTCACCCAGCTGGGCCTGGGCCAGTCCACCGCCGTGGGCATCGGCGGTGACCCGGTCAACGGCACGGACTTCGTGGACGTGCTGAAGCTCTTCAACGCGGACCCGGACACCGACGCCGTCATCATGATTGGCGAAATCGGCGGTGACGCCGAGGAGCAGGGCGCCGAGTACGTCGCGCGCGAGTTCACCAAGCCCATCGCCGGGTTCATCGCGGGCCAGTCCGCGCCCCCGGGCAAGCGCATGGGCCACGCCGGCGCCATCATCTCCGGCGGCAAGGGCACTGCGACCGAGAAGATCAAGGCCATGGAGGCCGCGGGCATCCTGATGGCCGCCAGCCCCGCCGAGCTGGGCACCACCCTTCAGGAGGCCCTCAAGCGGGGCGCTCCGAAGAAGCGCTAAACCCCAACGAAAACACGAGAAGGAGCCAGTCACATGGCGATTGAGCGTACGCTGTCCATCATCAAGCCGGACGGCCTGGAGAAGGGCGTCATCGGGAAGATCATCAGCCGCTTCGAGGAGAAGGGGCTGAAGCCGGTCGCCATCCGCCTGCAGCAGCTGTCCCAGGCTCAGGCCGAGGGCTTCTACGCGGTCCACAAGGCCCGGCCCTTCTTCAAGGACCTGGTGCAGTTCATGATCTCCGGCCCGGTGGTCCTGATGGTGCTGGAAGGTGAGAACGCGGTCCTGGGCAACCGGGACATCATGGGCGCCACCAACCCCGCGCAGGCGGCCGAGGGCACCATCCGCAAGGACTTCGCCACCAGCATCGACAAGAACACGGTGCACGGCTCCGACAGCCTGGAGAACGCGAAGATTGAGATCGCGTACTTCTTCCGGGAGACGGAGATCCACGCCTACCCGTACCAGAAGTAGCCGGCCGGCCCCCTGGCGGGGCCGCTGTCCCTGGCCCGGTGTCCGCGCTTCAGAAGGCGCGGGCCCGGGCCGCTGTTCTTTCAGGAGACGAACCGGGTAGTGTCCACGAGGCGGGCAGGGGAGCATGGGCTCCTTTGACTTGCCGTGCCCAGGTGTGGGAAGGGACGCCCCTGGGCCCACCGTTAAGCGCAACGACGATGTCAGAGACCTCCGCCACCTCCCTGCCAGTCACCGAGCCGCTGCCGGCTCCCGCGCCCGCCAAGCTGGTGGACGTTGCCAGTCTGTCGTTGGAGGCGCTGTCGCGCTTCGTCACCGAGGAGCTGGGTGAGCGCGCCTTCCGTGCCCCGCAGCTCTACCGCTGGCTGCACCAGCGCGGCGCCACCTCGTTCGACGAGATGACGGACCTCTCCAAGGTCCTTCGCGAGAAGCTCAAGGCGCGGTCGGAGATCATCCCCCTGGTGAAGGACTGCGAGCTGCGCAGTATCGACGGCACCATCAAGTACCGGTGGAAGACGCGGGACGGGCGCTTCATCGAATCCGTCTACATGCCCACCGAGGACCGCCGGACGTTGTGCGTGTCCACGCAGGTGGGCTGCGCCATGGCCTGCGGCTTCTGCATGACGGGCACCATGGGGCTCAAGCGCAACCTGACCCCCAGCGAGATTGTGGCCCAGGTCCACGCGGTGAACCGCGAGGTCCGCAAGAACGAGGGCCACGAGACGCTGCGCCCGCTCTCCAACCTGGTGTTCATGGGGATGGGGGAGCCGCTGCACAACTTCGAGAACCTCAAGACGGCGCTCTCCATCCTCCAGTCCGAGGACGGGCCGAACTTCAGTCACCGGCACATCACTGTCTCCACCGTGGGGCTGGTGCCGATGATTGAGCGCTTCGGCAAGGAGACGGACGTCAAGCTGGCCATCTCCCTCAACGCCAGCACCGACGAGCAGCGCAGCAAGACGATGCCCGTCAACCGCAAGTGGAACATCGCGGCCCTGTTGGACGCCTGCCGGAAGTTCCCGCTGCGTCAGGGCCGCCGCATCACCTTCGAGTACGTCCTCATCAAGGGCTTCAACGACGCGGACGAGGACGCGCACCGGCTCATCGAGCTGCTCAAGGGCATCCCGGTGAAGGTGAACTTGATCCCCTACAACGAGAATCCCGGTTTGGGGTTCCACACCACTGGCGAGGAGCGGGCGGAGGAATTCCGCGCGATCCTCGCGGACGGCCATGTCGCCGCCTACATCCGCAGGAACCGGGGCCGGGACATCGCCGGCGCCTGCGGGCAGCTCGCCAATCGCGGCGAGACACAAGCCGGGGCCGACAGTACGACATAAGGTCCCGAGCTTCCTTGACAATCCAGCGGGAGCGGCGTTAAGAGCGCCACCCCTTTCCTAAGACGTTTCCTGTTCGTTGGAGAGCATTCAATGGCCGTAGTCCTCCGTCTTGCCCGCGCGGGCGTCAAGAAGAAGCCGTACTACCACGTGGTCGCCACCGATTCCCGCAACCCCCGGGACGGCAAGTTCATCGAGGCCGTGGGCGCGTACGACCCGAACCAGGAGCCGCCGAAGGTGGAGTTCAACGAGGAGCGCCTCAACTACTGGCTGAAGACTGGCGCGACGCCGTCTGAGACCGTTGCGGACCTGATCAAGGTCGCCGGTAAGGCCAAGCCCGCTCCCGCGGTCTGAGCCACGCCCGAGTGGACGTGGAGCAGCTTCTCAACTATCTGGCGCGGGCCCTGGTCGATCATCCTGACCAGGTCAGCCTGCGCATTTCCGAGGCGGAAGGGGCCCGGCTCTTCGAGCTGAAGGTCTCCGCCGAGGACGTCGGCAAGGTCATCGGCCGTGACGGGCGCACCGTGAATGCCCTCCGGACGCTGCTCAATGCCGCCGCACAGAAGTCCGGGCAGAAGGTCCGCCTGGAGATTCTCGACGACCGGCGCAATGCAGCAGGCGCTCCGGTCGCGCCGGACTTCGCGCAGTGACGGCCACCAGTCTCTATCTGGAGTTGGGATACGTCGCGCGCGCTCACGGGCTGCGTGGCGAGGTCGCCATTCGCGCGTTGGATCCGGCGTCGGAGACGCTCGACACCGTCGATCGCATCTGGGTGCGGACGCGCGCCGGTGTGGAGCGGGAGATGCGGCTGGAGGCGCTCAGGCCCACGCCCAAGGAGGACATCGTGGTCCTCGAGGGCGTGGAGTCGCGGGAAGACGCGGAGGCGCTCGTGGGCGCCAAGGTGTTCGTCTTCCGCGAGGATCTGGAGCCGCCCGCGGAGGGCGAGTTCTTCCAGGGTGACCTGGTGGGGCTCGATGCCGTGGACGCCAACGGGAACGCGTTGGGCCGGGTGGAGGAGATCTGGGCCACCGGCGAGGTGCCCAACCTGGTCATTCGCGCTTCCGGGCGCGAGGAACTGGTGGTTCCCTTCGCCGACGAGTTCGTCCCCACCGTGGACATCGAAGCGCGGCGAATCGTCATCCGTCCGCCCGAGTACGTGGATGCGGGACGCAAGGGTGCCGAGTCGGGTGGAGGCCCGGAGGACGCGGAATGAGCCCACCGTATCCGGTGGAGATCCTCACGCTGTTCCCCGGCATGGTGACCGGTTACCTGGGGGCCAGCATCCTCGGGAAGGCTCAGGAGAAGGGCCTGCTGGCCACCACCGTCACCGATATCCGCGAGTACGCCGAGGGCAAGCACCGCGTCACCGACGACGCGCCCTACGGCGGTGGCGCCGGCATGGTGATGAAGCCGGAGCCCCTGGTCGCCGCGATCGAGGCGGCCAAGGCGCGGCATCCGGGCGCACGGGTGCTGCTCATGAGCCCCCGAGGGCCCACCTTCACCCAGACTACCGCGCGTGAGTTGGTCCGTCACGAGCCGGGGCTCATCCTGGTCTGCGGCCGCTACGAGGGCGTGGACGAGCGGGTGATGGCGCACCTCGACGGGGAGCTGTCCATGGGTGACTTCGTCCTCACCGGCGGCGAGCTGGCGGCCATGACGGTGGTGGACGCGGTGGCGCGGCTGGTGCCCGGGGTGCTGGGCAACGTGGACTCGTCCGTCACGGAGAGCTTCGAGGAAGGTCTGCTGGAGCATCCCCAGTACACCCGCCCGCCTGTCTTCCGGGGCGTCGAGGTGCCGGCCGCCCTCCAGTCCGGAGACCATGCGCGGATTGCCCGCTGGCGGCGCTGGAAGTCGTTGGTGCTCACCCATGCGCGTCGCCCGGACCTGTATGCCCGCGTGGCGTTGTCGAAGGCCGACCAGAAACTTCTGGCCCGGCGGGAGGAAGAGCTGTAACCCTGAGCGTTGCTAGCGGGTTGGATCATCAGGGCTTGTCCGACACCGCTCTCTCTGTTAGTACGGCCCGCTCTTCACGCGACCATCGCGTCAGTTCAAGTTTTTCCGGAGTTTGTCATGCGCAACGCCGCCATTCAGCACATCGAGGCCAAGTTCCTGCGCCAGGATGTCACCGTGTTCAATACCGGTGATTCCGTGCGCGTCCACTGGAAGGTCAAGGAGGGCGAGAAGGAGCGCGTGCAGGCGTTCGAGGGCATCGTCATCCGGAAGACCAAGGGCGCCCACCGCGCTACCTTCACGGTGCGCAAGCTCTCCTTCGGCGTCGGCGTGGAGCGCGTGTTCCCGCTGCACAGCCCCCGCTACGAGAAGATCGAGGTCCTGTCGCGCGGTGACGTGAACCGCAAGCGCCTGTTCTACCTCCGTGACCTCAAGGGCAAGGCGGCGCGCGTCGACGTCATCGAAGAGCCGAAGCCCGCCAAGAAGGCCGCCTCGGCCTCCTGAGCGCTTTCAGCGTCTCGGCAGTGAAAAGGAGCGTCCGATCCCGGACGCTCCTTTTTTCATTCGCGCTAACATGCGCGGGCCATGCAATTCGCTGAAGTCGCCGTCCAGAACGTCCGCGGTTTCTCCCCCGCGGGGCGCTTTGCCCTGAAGGCGGGATACCTCGTCCTCAAACCGCCCTCGGCGGAGTCGAGCCCCCTGGCGGGCCTTTCCCTCGCGCTGCTCTTCGCGGACGGGCGCGGCAGTGATGCCAGCTTCATCGCTTCCGGTGCGAAGTCTGGCAAGGCGGCCCTGACGTTCGTCGGAGTGGATGGGGTGACGTACCGCGTGCTGCGCGACCTCGGCGGCTCCGGGACGTTGCACCGGATGAATCCCACGACACAGCAGCCGGAGCTCGTCTCGTCGGATGCGTCGGAGATCAGCCAGTTCCTTCGCGGACAGGCGGGACTTCCACCGAAGACCACGTTCGAGCAGGTGTACTGCCTTCAGTCCGCGCAGCTTCCCTCGCGACGCCCGAGGAAGTCCGCTGCCGCCGCGGCGAAGGTGGACCCCAAGACGTCCGGCAGGTACCCGTCGCTGGCGTCCGCGTCCACGGTGTTGCCCGCGGAGGACATCCCCGCCGCCGAGGCGAAGCTGCGCGCGCTGGAGCAGGAGCTGAGCGCCTCCACGGAGGTGGACAGCCTTCAGTTCAAGGCGGATGGCGTGGCCTCCCAGATCTTCGACGCCGAGCAGCGGCTGAAGGGCACCGAGGGGCTCAAGGTGGCCATCGCCGAGGCCGAGGCCGCCTGGCGCGCGGCGCCGACACCCGAGTCCCTGGGGCTGCCCCAGGACATCGTGAATCGCCTGAAGCGCCACCCCAAGGTGATTGCCCGACGTGACGAGGCCCTGGCGCGCCTCAACGCGGACCGGGAGAACGAGGCGGAGGCGCGTCCCGCCTCGGTGCCACCCCTGACGCAGAACATGGGGTTCTGGGCCGGCCTGGGCGCGGGAGTGCTGTTCCTGGCGCTGGCCATGGGCCTGGGCTTCGGTGTGGACCGGACCTTCCGCTATCTGGCGCTGCTGGACATCCCGGCCTTCGGCGTCGCGGCCTTCCTGGCGCTGCGCTACGTGGATGACCTGCAGAAGGCCACGCGCCATGGCAGCAAGGAGAACCGCTTCGACATCCGGGAGAAGAAGATCCTCGAGGAGTACGAGGCGGAAGCCGCGCCGCTGCGCATGGCGCAGAAGGCGCTCGACGTGGAAGAGTTGGACGGCATCGCCCCGGCCCTGGAGCGCAAGGAGCTGCTGGGCGCGCGCGTCGCGGAGCTGAGGGACCAGTTGCATACGATGGAGTCGGATCCGGACTACCTCGCGGCGGCCGCCCAGGTGCAGTCGCTGAAGGCGGAGGCAGAGGCGCTCAACGAGGAGCTGACGCAGAAGGGCACGTACGTCCGCGACATGCGCGAGGTGGAGCGTGAGATGGGGCGGCTGAAGGAGTCCATTGCCCTGGCCAAGGCGCCCCCGCCACCAGCCGCGCCGGGCCCGGATGGCTCCGTGCCCGTGGAGACGCTGGAGGATCCGTCGCCCGTGCTGCTGTCCCAGGCGGCGGACGTGTTCACCACGGACATCCTGTCCGTGCAGGCGATGCTGAAGGAGCGGTGCGTCCAGTACCTCACCGCGCTCACGGACCGGCGGTACCAGGGCATTGAGTGGGACCGCGAGGGCAAGGCCTTTGCCCTGACGGCGGGCCGGCGGGTGCCGGTGGGCGAGCTCCCCGCGAAGGACTTGGACCTGTACTACCTGGCCCTGCGGCTGACGGTGGTGGAGAAGACGAGCGCCCGCGTGAAGCGTCCCTTCCTGTTGGAGGACGTCTTCACGGGGATGGAGGAGGTGAAGCTGCCCCTCATCGCCCGGATGCTGAAGCACCTGGGCACGCTGACGCAGGTGCTGCACGTCACCTCGCACCCGGGCTTCGCGCAGATGTCGGACGGCCCCGTTAACGTCTGAGGCGACGTGGCGGGTTGCCTCCAGTGGGAGGGCCGTCAGGGGAGGGGTGGATGCGACGGGCGGCGCCGGCTGAGCGGCGGGAGTACGGGAATGCGGGGGAGGAGGCGGCTGTGCGCTTCCTGGAGGCGCAGGGGTGGCGGGTGCGGCATCGCAACTGGACCTGCCGCTTCGGGGAACTGGACGTGGTCGCCGAACGTGACGACCTGGTGTGCTTCGTGGAAGTGCGGATGCGCTCCACGGCCACCTGGGGCGACCCCTCCCACAGCGTGTCTTTCGCCAAGCAGCGCCGGGTGGTGAAGGCGGCGCTTCGGTACCTGTTCGCGCATGACTTGCGTGGACGGATGCTCCGTTTCGACGTGATTTCGGTGGTGGGGCGCGGGGAGCGCGCCACCGTGGAGCACATCCCTGGCGCCTTCGACGCGGGGATGTGAGAGGACGACGCCATGGCTGGAACGCTCTATCTGGTGGCGACGCCCATCGGGAACCTGGGGGACGTCACGTCGCGCGCGTTGGACACCCTGCGCGCGGTGCGCTTCATCGCGTGTGAGGACACGCGGCACTCGCGGGTGCTGCTCGACCACTTCGGCATTGGCGGGAAGGACCTGGTGAGCCTGCCTGCCTTCGCGGAAGGGCAGCGCGCCGGACGCATCTTGGACCGGATAGGGGAAGGGGAGGACTGCGCGCTCGTGACCGACGCGGGCAGCCCCGCCATCAGCGACCCGGGCGAGAAGCTGGTATCCGAGGCGCTGGAGCGCGGATTGACGGTGGTGCCGGTGCCAGGCCCCACGGCGCTGGTCGCGGCGCTGAGCGCCTCTGGATTGCCCACGGGGCGCTTCCACTTCCTGGGCTTCCTCCCGCGCAAGGGCGCCGAGCGCCGGGCGATGCTGGAGGAAGTGGCGCAGCTGTCCGCCACCCTGGTGCTCTATGAGTCCCCACGCCGTCTGTCGGAGACGTTGCCCGACCTGCTCGACGCCTGGGGCGACCGGCGCGCGTGCGTGGCGCGGGAGCTGACGAAGCTGCACGAGGAGTTCGCTCGGGGCACCTTGTCCGAGCTGGCCGCGCGTTACGCGGCGGAAGAGCCCCGCGGCGAGGTGGTGGTGCTGGTGGAAGGCCGCACTGGCGAGACGCGTTGGTCCGAGGAGGAACTGCGCCGGGCCCTGGAGGAAGGGCTGTCTCGCGGCGAGAAGCTCAAGGCGCTGAGCACCGAGCTGGCCCGCCGCGCGGGCTGGGCCGGTCAGGACGTCTACCGGCTGGGGCTTTCGCTGAAGCGCTGAGTCCCTGGGTGGGCGCCGTCATCGGCGCCCACCGGGCCACTCATTAGAAGCTGAACGTGGCGCTCAGGTCGAAGCGGAACGTGGTGCTCTCCACCGCGCGGAAGCGGCGGGACACCAGGTCATAGCGCCAGTCGAAGTTGGGGTTGAGCTCGGGGGAGTTGAGCGCAAGGTCCACGGCGCCGTCGTTGTTCACGTCACGCCCCGGCTCCTCGGCCGTGATGGCGTGGTTGGTGTTGTAGAGGAACATGCCGGACGCGCGAATCTGGAAGGCCTTCGACGCGTTCGCGGTGACGCCCAGCATGCCACCCACCTGGAAGTAGTCCTCGGAGGTGAGCAGCTTGCGCAGGGCGGCGCTCAGCTCGTTGTAGTAGCGGCCGCTGCCCACGTAGTTGCCAATGCCTCGGACGTCCAGGGCGAAGCGCTGCGACTTCGCTGGCCGGTTGAAGGGCACCAGTTCCACGCCGAAGAGCATTCCCGCGGTGTGAGGGGCGTTGATGCCCGTCTCCTTGCGGTTCCACGGGCCCGTGAAGCAGTTGCCCGGGGCGCCCAGGTTGTCCGGGTTGGACTCGGCCTGGGCGCAGTTGGAGTAGGCGCCCGGACCGCGCACGGGGATGGTGTAGTGCGCCTTGAAGTACGGCTCTGCCGCACCGATGCGGCGCGAGAAGGCCGTGTAGAGCTGGTACTTGTGGACGCGGTCGCCGATGTTGCCGCGGTTGTCCGAATCGGTGGTGTCCGCGGCCGCGTCGCGCAGCTTCGCGGTGGGGGCCTCGTACTCCAGGCCGACAATCCAGGTGGGCTTCGTCTCGTCCTTCTCCTGGTTGAAGAAGGCGTAGGCCAGGCCGAAGCGCATGTTGCCCAGGCCGCCGCGGAAGCTCTCCTGCGGTACGTCGAACAGGGCGTTGCCCGGTGCCGAGCCCTCCAGACAGCCCGGGATGGCGGAGCCGTTGGCGTTCAGGCAGTTGTTGGTGATGGTGGACGTCTCGGGCGACGAGTTGGACGTGAAGTCCCAGCGCTCGTTCTGCGAGAAGACGACGGGCAGGGCGAAGGAGAACTCCAGGTCCCTGTAGAGGCCGACGGACAGCTCCAGGTTGAGCCGGGCGTCCACGCCCTTGTACCAGAGCTCCGACGCATCCACGCGGCCCCCCGGTTGCCCGGCGGGGGCCAACTGCTCGCGGATGATCTTCGCGCGGTTCTGCGTGCGCTCGAAGCCGACGTCGATGAAGAGGTCGAACGGGTCGTCCTCCTCAAGCGACGACGCAATCCGGGTGATGTCCGCCGCGGTGGCGGCGAACGGCGCGCCCAGCGTCAGCGCGGCAAGTACGACGCGAAGCCTGTGCATCCGACCTCCGACGGCAAATCTCCCCGGCCTTCCGGCAAGCCCGGGGGCTTCCAGCTAGCCGTGCCGTCGAAGGAGTGTCAAGAAACGGGTGGCTTTTACTTGCCGGCCACCACGGACGCGCTCAGCAACCCGTCCATCCGGCGCATCTCCGCCTCGAAACCCGACCGGTGCTGCGCGGCCAGTGAGCGGCGGTAGGTCTTGTGCTGGTCGTAGGGGTCCAGCACCCGGTCATCCTGCGTCATGAGCTGGTAGTGGAGGTGGGGGGCGAAGCTGCGGCCCGTGTTGCCGCTCTTGGCGATGACTTGCCCCACGGAGAACCGGGTGCCCGGCTTGACGCTCTTGTCCACCTCGTCCAGGTGGAGGAAGAGCGCGCGGCGACCCTTGCCGCCCGACTCCACCAGCTCGATGCAGTTGCCGTTGCTGCTGAAGTTCCAGTTCTTCCGCTTCACCACGCCGTTGAAGGGGGCCTTGATGGGCGTGCCCACCGGGGTGCGGAAGTCCACGCCCTTGTGCTTGCGGCCGTCGCGGAGCAGGGACGTCACCTGCTCGTAGTCGTCGATGGGGGAGCGCTCCAGCCTCAGCTCCAGCTCGTCGCCGCCGGACAGGTAGTACCGGGCATTGGGCTCGCCGCTGCCCTGGTAGCGGTACGCGCTCATCGTCTTGCCCAGCTTGGCGCTGGTGAAGCGCACCGCGTGCACCAGGGGCTCCTCATTGGTGCGGCGCTGGTAGAGCACCTCCAGCGTGTCACCGCGGAGGATTTCCCCGGGGACGGAGACCCACCACACCAGGGTGCGCGTCACCACCTGCGCCAGCGCCGGACCCACGTCCGAGCCAGCGGCGTTGACGAGCGCGGTCTCCAGGGGGCCGTTGATGCTCACCGACACGCGCTCCAGGCCGGCGGCCTTCACCGGGTCCGTGGCCACGGGTGCCGGCGTGGGCGCCGCGGCGACGGCGCCCGCATCGGGGACGGCGTTGGGCATCTGGGCCGCGGCCTCTTCCGTCGCCTGAACCATCCGCTGCTTCCACCACCACACGCCGCCGGCGGCACCGCCGAGGATGAGTGACACGGCGACCACCGTGCCGAAGGGACTGCGCTTCGGAGGGGCACCGAGGGTGGGAAGGTTCGGCCGCATACAAGCTCCCTGAGTTGGAATGGGTGGGCGGGCCCGGAACCGACGCGCGAGAAGCGGAATTCCGCCTCCTCGCGGTCTATTCGTCCGGGCCGTCTTCCTGCCCGTCTGGTGTGGTGTCGCGCAAGCCGAACTCCTTCATCTTCGTCTGGAGTGACTTGCGGCTGATTTGAAGCAGGCGAGCGGCCCGGGTGACATTGCCACCCGTCTCCTCGAGCTTCTTCACGATGAGGTCCCGCTCGAGCTCGGCGGCCTTCATCCGGACGATGTCCTTCAGGCCGACTTCCCCCGTGGGAACGTCGATGGAGGCCACCGCGCTGGCTAGGTTGGCGCCCGCCTGGACGCTCGTTCCCTGGCGGACCGGCTCCGGCAGGTCGCGGGCGGTGATGAGGGGCCCGTCTGCGAACAGGAGCACGCGCTCGATGAGATTCTCCAGCTCGCGGATGTTGCCCGGCCACGCGTAGCCCTGGAGCAGGGCCATGGCGTCGTCGGCGATGCCTTCAATCTTCTTGTTGAGGCGCCGGTTGTACTTCTCCACGAAGTGCCGGGCGAGCATGGGGATGTCGCTGCGGCGCTCACGCAGGGCGGGCAGGGAGATGGGGACCACCGCCAGGCGGTAGTAGAGGTCCTTGCGGAAGCGGCCGGCTTCAATCTCCGCCTGGAGGTCGCGGTTGGTGGCGGCCACGAGCCGCACGTCCACGCGCGTCGTCTTGATTCCGCCCACGCGCTCGAACTCGCCCTCCTGGAGCGCGCGCAGCAGCTTCACCTGCATCTCCACCGGAATCTCGCCGATCTCGTCCAGGAAGAGGGTGCCCTCGTCGGCAAGCTCGAAGCGGCCGGGCTTGGACGTGACGGCGCCGGTGAAGGCCCCGCGCTCGTAGCCGAAGAGCTCGCTCTCCAGCAGCGTGTGGGGAATGGCGGCGCAGTTGATCTTGATGAACGGCTTGTCGCGGCGGCTGGAGGCCCCGTGCAACGCGGTGGCGATGAGCTCCTTGCCGGTGCCGCTCTCTCCGGTGATGAGCACCGTGGACGGCGTGTCCGCCACCTTGTCGATGATCTTGTAGACCTCTTGGATCGTCGACGAGTCGCCGATGATGGCTGCGCGCGCTTTCACGTCCGGGCGCACGGAGCGGCGGGCGCTCTCGTTCGTCTTCGCGGCCTTGGCGACGACGGAGGACAACTCCGCCTGATCGAAGGGCTTGGTGATGTAGTCGAACGCGCCCGCCTTGATGGCGTCCACGGCGGAGTCCACCGTGCCATGCGCGGTGATGATGATGACGGGGACGTCCGGGTTGGCGGCGCGGATGGTGCCGAGCACCTCCATGCCGCCCACCTTGGGCATCACCAGGTCCGTCACCACGATGTCCGCGCCGTTCTTGTGGAACTCGGCGAGCCCTTGCTCGCCGTTCTCCGCCACGGTGACGTCAAAGCCGTCCCGGCGCAGCATCGTGGCGAGCACCTTGCGGAGGTTCGCCTCGTCGTCGATGACCAGGACCTTGGCCATGGTGGAAGTCGTGACCGCGGGCGATCGGAACTAGCGACGTTCCGTGGCGCCGGCGCCCTCCAGGGTGCAGATGGCGTCCGGGTGCTTGATGCGCAGCAGCAGCGCCTCCAGCACGCGGAACGGGTGGTTCATCCGCGACGCGCCCAGGTACGCCGCCACCATGTCCATGGACACAGCGAGGTCCATGTTCTCCCGGCCGGTGGACACCACCACGCCGGAGTCCCCGCGCAGGCGGTTGGACTGGTAGACGCCGTCCGACGCGAGCTGGCGGATGGTCTCAATCTCCAGCACGCCCGTCTTCTCGTAGATGCGGTGCAGCTGCGAGTACAGCCGCGGCGACAGGACGACGGCGTAGGGGCCGAAGTGGCCCTGCTCATTGAGCTTGCGCGTGGCCTCGACGATGGCCTGGAACCCACCACCCGGCGACGTCCAGTCACCCAGCGGCACCGTGAGCCGGCCGTTGGCCGTCATCAGGCCTTCGTAGCCCAGCCGCGCGTCACCGTAGAAGATGAGCTCGTCTTCCTGCTGCGCGCACAGCGCGGCGGCGCCGGCGGCGGCCGACACGTCCAGCGGCATGTTGTGCGTGCGCGCGGCCTCGATGTCGCGCCAGTGCAGCAGGAAGTCCTTGTAGATGATGGGGATGGTCTTGAACTTGCGAGCATCGGTGAAGACCATCGCGGTCTCCTGCTCGCCGACGATGTCCACGGCGCCGGGCGACACGCCCTGGAACTCGTCGTAGGGCACCGTCTGCACCCCGGCGCCCAGCGGCCCGTAGATGTCCAGGATGCGCCTGCCCACCAGCGAACGCCGGGCGACCTGGATGACAGTCTCGTTCAGACGCGCCCACTCCTCTTCGCGGAGCGGGTTCTCGGCATGTCCAAGGAAGTCAGGCATGAAATGGGGCTCCAGAGGCATCGACTAGAGAAGGGGGAAGAAAGCTTCAGCGACCGCTGCCGGAACCACCACCCCGGCGCAGCGAACCCACGGTGAGCGGGTGCGACTCCACGGCGGGCGGCGGCGCGGGCAGGCCGTACAGCAGCCGCTGGGGCGGCAGGGACGTTGGCGGCTCGGAGGGGAGCCGGCCGTTGCGGCCGTTGACGGAGAAAGCCGGGCCGTCCGGTGCGGGCACATGGACGGAGGCGGGGGTGGGGGCGGGGGGCTCGGCGGCCTGGAAATGACCGGGGACGAAGGGCTTGGCGAAGTGGTCGTTCTGACCACTGTCCAACATGCGGAGCATGTGAACGGCCTCGGAGACGTGCTCTTTCTCCTCGGCGGCCAGGTGCTGGAAGAACGCGCGGACCTCCGGGTGGGAGGAGGCACGAGCGTAGGCTTCGTACTCGTTGATCGTCTCCAGCTCACGTGCCAGCACGAGGCGGATGCGCGCCACGTCGTCCAAGTCACTGTCGGGAGGGCCGGCCATTGGAATGGACCCTTGCAATCCAGGGGGTTCGGCGTCAAGCGAAACAGGGGGACGGGGTTTCGGGCTTCATGACACCGAACGGCCCGCGTAGAGTCCGCCGCTCTCGTGACCACGTCCTCGCCCGAGTCTCCGCCCCCGCCGATTGCGCCGGTCGCGCCTCCTCGTCCCGAGCGTTCAGGGGGGGGCGCCGCGCTGGTAGCGGCCGGCATCCTTGCTTCCCGGCTGATGGGCCTGGTGCGCGAGCGCGTCTTCGCTCACTACCTGGGCAACGCGGAGGCCGCGGCCGTCTTCAAGGCGGCGTTGCGCATTCCCAACTTCCTGCAGAACCTGTTCGGCGAGGGCGTCCTCTCCGGCTCGTTCATCCCCGTCTACGCGCAGCTCTTGGGCCGCAAGGACACGGAGACGGCGGACCGGGTCGCGGGCGCCGTCTTCGGCATCCTGTCCCTGGTCACGGCGCTGGTGGTGGCGCTGGGCATGGTGTTCACCCCGCTGCTGGTGGATGCCATCGCGCCTGGCTTCCGGGGACAGGAGCGGGAGCTGGCCGTCCACCTGGTGCGCATCCTCTTCCCCGGCACAGGCATGCTGGTGCTGAGCGCCTGGTGCCTGGGCATCCTCAACAGCCATCGGCGCTTCCTCCTTTCGTACCTGGCGCCCGTCGTCTGGAACCTGGTCATCATCGCCGCGTTGGTGGCCGCGGGAGGCCGCTACGAGGAAGAGGCGTTGGTCTCGGTGCTGGCCTACGCTGTGGTGCTGGGCAGCTTCCTCCAGTTCGCGGTGCAGGTGCCCTCCGTCCTCAAGTTGCTGGGCCGCTTCCGCCCGACGCTGTCGCTGGCGGCGGAGCCCGTGCGGCAGGTGCTGAAGAACTTCGGGCCGGTGGTGCTGGGGCGCGGCGTGGTCCAGTTCAGCGCCTGGGTGGACACGGCCTTCGCGTCACTCATCTCCAATCGCGCGCTGTCCTCGCTGCTCTACGCGCAGACCATCTACCTCATCCCGGTGAGCCTCTTTGGGATGGCGGTGTCCGCGGCGGAGCTGCCGGAGATGTCGCGCGCCACGGGGGAGGGCGCCGACGTGGCCGCCAGGTTGCGCCAACGCATCGACGGAGGCGCACGCCGCATCTGCTTCTGGGTCGTCCCGTCGGCGGCGGCCTTCCTCTTCCTGGGGGACATGGTGGCGGCGGCGTTGCTGCAGACGGGGCGCTTCGATGCGGCGGACTCGCGCTACCTCTGGTACCTGCTCATGGGGGCGGCGCTGGGGTTGGTGGCCTCCACGGTGGGCCGCCTCTATGCCTCCGCCTTCTATGCTCTGAAGGACCCGAAGACGCCGCTGCGCTTCGCGGTGGTACGCGTGCTGGTGGGCACCCTGGGCGCATGGGTGCTGGGCCTGCGGCTGCCGGGCTGGCTCGGGGTGCCGCAGTACCTGGGCGCCGTGGGCCTCACCCTGGCCAGTGGCCTGGTGGCCTGGCTGGAGGCGGGACTGCTGCGCCGCAAGCTGGTGAAGCAGCTGGGGCCGGTCGGCGTCCCGTCTGGACTGCTGCCTCGCTTGTGGGGCGCCGCGGTAGTGGCTGGATTGGTGGCGGTGGGCATCAAGGTGGGCCTCACCTCGCTGCTCGGGCCGATGCCCGGCGTGACGGCGGAGTGGGGGGGAGGCTTCCTGATGCCGCCGCGCCTGCACCCTGTTCTGGGCTTCGCAGCGGTGGCGCTTCCGTTCGGTGCTGTTTATTTCGGGATGTCAGCGGCCCTGGGCATCCCGGAGGCGGGAACGGTGTTGCGCAAGGTGGGGCGGAAGCTGCGTCTGGTGCGCTAACCGCCGGGGATTGCTTGGCTCCCTGCCCGGCGAGCGGCCGCTATTTGGTGTTGCAATCATCGGGTCCGGGATGCTCTGACGCGGTGCCTCCGTTATGGACGGAGCGTTGGCGTCAAAGACATGTGCGTCATCTGGCTTCCTCCGGACATGGCGCGCGTGTAGAGTGCGCCGCCTTTTTCACCGGGGCCCGGCTTCTCGGGAAGCCAGGGTCGAATTCGCTTCAGGAAGGTCTCGCAGTGAGCGACGAGAAGAACGGTTCCAATTCTGGCGGGATGGGTCCCAAGAAGCCGAAGGCCACCTTCGGTGACGTGATGCTCGGCATCCCTTCCGGGGGAGCTCGCAGCGAGGGCGGTCGGGGCGAACAACGTGGCGGTGGCCGTGGAGGCGAGCGCGGCGGCAGTGGCCGTGGCGAGCGCGAGGCCCAGCCGCGTCCGGCGGGTGGTGCGCCGCGCGACGAGCGGGGTCCCCGTGGCGGGGGCGAGCGCCGTGGCGGAGGCGACCGTCGTCCGTCGGGCCCCATGGTTGTCGTGAAGCGGGCGTCGGGTGCCATCGAGACGCGCGGCCCGGTGGGGGATGCTCCCGCCGAGGCGACCGCGACGGCCGAGGAGACGACCGCCGCCGCCGAGTCCTCCGCCGCGACGCCGGCCCCCACGCCGCGTCCGGTGACGCCGACGCCGGCGCCGACCAGCGCGCTGTATGAGGAAGTCCCCGAGGCCCAGTCCTTCGCCGAGATGTTCGAGGCGCAGGCCAAGGAGGGTGGAACGCCCAGCCGCAAGGGCCTGCGCGTGGGCGAGAAGGTCCGTGGCACCATCTTCCAGCTCGGCGCGGATACCGCGTTCGTGTCGGTGGAAGGCGCTGCCAAGAGCGAAGCGATGATCGAGCTTCGCGAGCTGAAGGACGATGAGGGCATCCTGCGCTTCGGCGTGGGTGACACCATCGACGCGCACGTGGTGGAGGTGGGCGCCAAGGGCATCCTCCTCAGCCGCGCGCTGGCCAAGGGCAGCGCGAACCTGGCCCTGCTGGCCGAGGCCCGCGCTTCCGGCATGCCCGTCGAGGGACTGGTGCTGAGCGTGAACAAGGGCGGTGTGGAGGTCGCCATCGGTGACATCCGCGCGTTCTGCCCCATCAGCCAGCTGGACCTGCGCTACGTGGAGAAGCCGGACCAGTTCATCGGCGAGAAGCTCCAGTTCCGCGTGAGCGAGGTCCGCGAGCGCAACGTGGTGCTGTCGCGCCGCGCGCTGTTGGAGGACGAGCAGCGTCAGCTGGCCGCGGAGACGCGCAAGAACCTGGCCCAGGGCAAGATCGTCAAGGGCAAGGTCACCGGCGTGCGCGACTTCGGCGTGTTCGTGGACCTGGGCGGCGTGGAGGGCATGATTCCCGTCTCCGAGCTTTCGTACACCCGCGTCGGTCACCCGAGCGACGTGGTGAAGGTCGGTGACGACGTCGAGGTCGAAATCCTCCGCATGGAGGCCGGCCAGCCCAACTCGCCGGACAAGTCCAAGCAGAAGGAGCGCATCACGCTGTCCATGCGCTCGCGCCAGGAAGATCCGTTCCAGAAGGCGCTGTCCGAAATCAAGGAAGGCGACCGCGTCCAGGGCAAGGTCGTCCGCCTGCAGCAGTTCGGCGCCTTCGTGGAGCTGCGTCCGGGCGTGGACGGTCTGGTCCACATCTCCGCGCTCAGCGACCGCCGCATCGCGCACCCGCGCGACGTGGTGAAGGAAGGGGAGAGCATCTGGGTGTCGGTGGAGAAGATCGACACGCAGGAGAAGCGCATCGGCCTGCGTCGCATCTCCGAGGAAGAGGCGCAGCGTCCTCCCGAGGAGCGCTCGGCGCCCGCCGCAGCGGAGGCCGCCGCTCCGGCGCAGCCCGCCGCGCCCCGTCCCAAGGTGGGCCAGGTCGTCGTGGGCAAGGTGGATCGCATCGAGCCCTACGGCGTGTTCCTCGCGTTCCCGGGCGGCAAGGGCTTGCTGCCCGCGAGCGAGACGGGCACCGAGCGTGGCACCGACCTGCGCAAGCACTACTCGCTGGGCCAGGAGGTGAAGGTGGCCATCCTGGACATCGACGCGTCCGGGAAGATCCGCCTGTCCGTCACCGCCGCCATCCGCGCGGAGGAGCGCGCCGAGGTGGAGGCCTGGCAGAAGACGCAGCAGCCGCAGGGCGCGGGCAAGAAGGGCTTCGGCACCTTCGCGGATCTGCTCAGCAAGGCGCGCAAGTAATTCCCTGTCTCCAGCGCTGATTCCGTTGATGTGGTCAGCGCTGGAGAAAGGTGTTGACGGTACAGGCGAGGGACGGTACTTACCGCCTCGCCTCTCTCTACCGCGGGGTGGAGCAGCCTGGTAGCTCGTCGGGCTCATAACCCGAAGGTCGCAGGTTCAAATCCTGCCCCCGCAATTCGTTGTACTTCGAAACTTGATTGGAATCGCAGTCAGGTTTCGAGTAGTTGAGCTTCAAGACATGTCGCGGGGTGGAGCAGCCTGGTAGCTCGTCGGGCTCATAACCCGAAGGTCGCAGGTTCAAATCCTGCCCCCGCAACTCGTTGTACCTCGAATTCTGATTGGAATCGCAGTCAGGTTTCGAGTTGTTGAACCCAAACATGACGCGGGGTGGAGCAGCCTGGTAGCTCGTCGGGCTCATAACCCGAAGGTCGCAGGTTCAAATCCTGCCCCCGCAACTCAGGTCGGCCCGGTCATTCTCATGGAATGGCCGGGCCGATTTCTTTTGCACGTCTCGACACGGCGACCGTCCTCCGCCGCGGCTGCCCTGCGTCCGGCCGAGCGCGTTGCGTTCGCTGGTGAAGGCGTACCCGGCACCACGGTCCATCTTCCTCGTAGGGGATTACCCCCACCGGTGATGCGCGGCTCACGCCGCCGACAACGACGAGGAGGAGTCCATGGACACCGAGATCACGCATGTTCTGCTGGTCGGCGGTACGGGGCGTTTTGGCGGCAGGTTGGCGTCGGCGCTGCTGGCGCGTCCCGGCATCCACCTGCACGTGTTGGTACGTCCGGGCACGCGCAGTGATGCGCTGGTGCGCCTGGCGGAGCATGGGGTGACGTTGGTGAGCGGGACGCTGGATGACATGCGCTCGCTCGATTCGGCGTTGGAGGGCGTGGACGCGGTGGTCGCCGCCGTGAGCGGACCACCCGAGGTGCAAGTGGAAGGGCAACTCCGCTTGCTGGACTCCGCGCGGCGGCATGGCGTCATCCGCTTCATCCCTTCGGACTACTCGCTGGACTACACCGATGCGGACGCGGGTGACGCCTTCATGGATGCGCACCGCCGTGTCGCCGACGCCGTGGTGAAGAGTGGCGTGCCGTACACCTTCGTCCTGTGCGGCGCGTTCATGGAGACGGCGCTGTCGCCGCAGGCGCAGGTGTTCGACTTCGCGCGCGGCGTTGTCTCGTACTGGGGCACGGGAGACGAGCCCTTCGACGTCACCGCGATGACGGATGCGGCGCGATGGGTGGCGGAAGTGGTGGTGGATCCTCACGCCGCGGGCCGGCGGCTGGAGTTCGTGGGTGACGTGGCGACGGTGAATGACGTGGCCGCCCTGTACGAAGCGCTGACCGGTCAGCGCTTGCGCCGCGTGTGCAGGGGAAGCGTGGAGGACCTTCGCCGGCAACTCGTTCGCGCGCGTCCCGAAGGCGTGTCGGTCCAGGTGTCTTCCGCGCAGCTGAGTCTGCTCTCGCAGCTTGCGGGGAAGGGGAGACTGCGCGATCCGGCCAATGCCGAGTACCCGCGGCTCCGGCCCACGACGTTGCGCGACTTCCTTGACGCACGGTGGATGGTGCCAGCATCCGCGCGGGAGACGTTGCCACTCGCTTCACAGCCGTAGCCCGTGTGCGTCGCGGACACTCGGTGGTGTCAGCGCGTCTCGGTGGCGGTGCGCTGCGGGCTCGGGTCGCACGCAAGCAGGGCGCACCGCGTCGCGGGTGCGCACTGATCATCACAGCAGCGCAGATGTCCCCAGGCGCAGCCACGGGATGTGGCCGTGCTGTTTTTCTCCTCGGAGGCGGATTGCGTCGCGCTGCCTGAGTCCTTCGCGCCTCCGTTGCCGCGCGTCATGGACTCAGGTGTCGCGTTACCCGGGTCCCTGGCGGCCTCGGCGCGCGGGAACGGGCGTTCCGCGGTGCCCAGACACCCAGTCGCGCCAAGCACAAGTGCCCAAAGCACCACTCCCCAAGCCCATGCGCGTCCATAACCAGTGCTCATGGCTCCCCCATGTTCGACGCAACCTGCCGTAATTGCGGAATTCTGCGCTGCATTGGAAAAAATGCGCGTGTCGCCTTTTAACTTACATCCGATCGGGCACTAATCTCTCCGCCAGGTGACAATCTGTCACTTGGTCGCCTTCTGACCGTGACTGGGAGTTTCGGCGATGGGGCCGGAACCTTCGACCCAGGCTGTAAGGAAGGCGGCCACCCCCGCCGTCGTAAATGGAGTCTCCCCACGTGAGAAGGTTGGTTGCCACGCTGTCCGGGCTTGCCCTGGTACTGTCCGGTACCAGTTCCGTCGCCCGGACGTTGCCGAACTACGATGCACTCCAGGACGCGAAGCCCGCGGGCCGTGCCGCCGCGGGATTCAAGCCGGTCAACAGCAGCCTGAAGGGGGCGCGGGTCGCCCACAAGGACTCGCTGACCGGTTCCCCGACGTTCATCTGGACGCACCCGACCTCGGAGCAGACGAAGCTCCGTGGCGAGTACGCGAAGATGTCTCCCGCCAAGGCGGCGCTGGCGCAGATTTCTGCCCACGCTCCTCTCTACGGTCTCGCTTCGTTTGAGGCCGCGGGCGCGAAGGTCACCAACGTCAGCACCAACACGCAGGGCGTGAAGGTCGTGACGCTGGCCCAGGAGTCCTCGGGGATCGAGGTCTTCCGCCAGTCGCTGAAGGTGCTGCTGAACAAGCACAACCAGGTGGTTGCCATCTCCGGCAGCCTCTCCAAGCACGCTTCCGTGGAGATCCCGAAGGGCAAGGCGCGCTTCACCGTGCCCGCGGCCGAGGCGATCGCCGTGGCCTACAAGGACCTCACGGGCGCCGCGCTGGACCGCAACCTGCTCACCCGCGTGAGCGACGCGAAGAAGGGCGACAAGTACTCGCACTTCACTCTGGCCAGCTACGCGCGTCCGCTCGAGGAGGGGTTTGTCATCCCCGCCCGCGCGAAGCAGGTCTACTTCCCGCTGCCTGGCAAGCTGGTCCCCGCGTACTACGTGGAGATCAACACGGGCCGCGCGAACAGCGTGGACTCGGACTACTTCGCGTACGTCGTCTCCGCCACCGACGGTCAGTTGCTGATGCGCAACGACCTGAAGGCGCACGCGGAGTTCAGCTACCGCGTGTTCTCGGACGCGACGCCGCCGTACACGCCGCACGACGGTCCGATCGGCAGCGGCGGTACGCCGCACCCGACCGGCACCCCGGACGGCTACGTCTCGCCGTACGTTCCGGCGAACCTGATCACCCTCGAGAGCCTCCCGTTCAGCCGGAACGATCCCTGGCTGCCGGACGGCGCGACGGAGACGCAGGGTAACAACGTCGACGCGTACGCGGACCTCACCGCGCCGGACTACTTCAACGCCGGCGACCTCCGCGCTTCCGTCACGGCTCCGGGCGTGTTCGACCGGACCATCGACTTCGGCATCCAGCCGAACGCCAACGCGGAGCAGATCGCCGCGGCGACGACGAGCCTGTTCTTCCTGAACAACTGGCTCCACGACTGGTACTACGACGCCGGCTTCGACGAGGCCTCCGGCAACGCCCAGCATGACAACTTCGGGCGTGGCGGCATGGGTGGTGACCGTCTGCAGGCGCAGGCGCAGGACTACAGCGGCACCGACAACGCCAACATGCTCACGCCGGCGGACGGTGCGTCGCCGCGCATGCAGATGTACCTGTTCGCCGGCCCGCGCAACTCGCGCCTGACGGCGAACGCTCCGGCGCAGGTCGCGGGTGACTACCAGGGTGGCGTCTCCTCCTCCTTCGGTCCGCAGACCTTCAACGTCACCGGCGACGCGGTAGCGGCGCTGGACGCGGCCAACACCGCGGGTCCGACCGACCGTGACGGCTGCACCGCGCTGACCAACGCGGCCGAGGTCGCTGGCAAGATCGCCATCATCGACCGCGGCGGCTGCGACTTCGTCATCAAGGTGACCAACGCGCAGAACGCGGGCGCCATCGGCGTCATCATCCACGACAACGTCGCGGGTCCCACGATCGACCTGGGTGGCGACTCCACCACCATCACCATCCCCACGCTTCGCGTGAACCTGGATGATGGCAACGTGCTGCGCAGCGGCCTGCCGGCGCTCAACGTCACCCTGTGGCGTGGCCCGACCACGTGGATCGACGGCACCATCGACAACGCCATCGTGGCGCACGAGTGGGGCCACTACATCAGCAACCGCCTCGTCGCGAACTCGTCCGGTCTGGTGAACAACCAGGGCCGCGCGATGGGCGAGGGCTGGGGTGACTTCACCGCCCTGCTGATGATGGTTCGCGCCGAGGACATCAACGTCCCGTCCAACGCGAACTGGAACGGCGCCTACGCCGCCGCGGGCTACGCCACGCGCGCGGACGCGAACTCCGAGTTCTTCGGTATCCGCCGTGGCACGTACTCGTCGGACCAGACCAAGAACGCGCTGTCGTTCCGTCACATCATGGACGGCGTGGCGCTGCCCACGGGCGTGCCGTTCAACGGCAACACGGGTCTGCCGAACTCGCAGGTCCACAACTCCGGCGAGATCTGGGCGACGATGCTGTGGGAGTGCTACACGTCGCTGCTCCGCGCGCATCCGTTCCAGGAGGCGCAGGACCGGATGAAGAGCTACCTGGTGAACGGGTATAAGCTCACGCCGGCGGCCCCCACCTACCTGGAGGCGCGTGACGCCGTCATCGCGGCGGCCTACGCCAACGACCCGGCGGACGCCGAGCGGTTCTGGACGGCCTTCGCCAAGCGCGGCGCGGGCGTCGGTGCCGTGGCTCCGGACCGCTACTCCACGAACCACGCCGGTGTCGTGGAGAGCTTCGTGGTCGGCTCGGCCATCCAGATCGTGTCGGCCGAGTTCATCGACGACGTCGAGGCTGGCTCGTGCGACCTCGACGGCATCCTGGACAACGGTGAGACGGGCCGCATCGAGGTCACCGTGCGCAATGCGGGCGCGCTGACTGCGTCCGCCTCCAGCGTCAACCTGTCCTCCGCCTTCTCGGGTCTCGAGTTCGGCAACGGTGGTCAGGCGAGCTTCCCGGCCATCCCCGTGTTCGGTGAGGCCACGGTCTCCATCCCGGTCTCGCTCACGGGCGCGACGGGCCAGCAGGACGTGACCATCGACATCGCGGCGCGTGATGCGGGCCAGGCGATCCCCGGCGACATCACGGATAGCATCATCCTCACGACGCACTTCGACGAGCGTCCGAACTCCTCCAACATCGAGGACGTTCAGATCACCCCGTCCAAGCTGCCCTGGACCACCGAGTACGACGAGGCCCTGACCCCGGCCGTGTTCAGCGTGGTCACGTTCGACGACGGCAACCGCACGTTCTACGCGGAGAACACCGCTTCCTTCGCCGACGTCCGCCTCATCTCGCCTGAGCTGCACGTCAGCGCGACCGAGCCCTTCGTGATCAACTTCCTGCACGCTTGGGACTTCGAGGATGACTACGACGGCGCCACGGTCGAAATCTCCGAGGACGGTGGCAACACCTGGGTGGACATCGGCGATCCGATCCACAACACGATTCTCGAGACCTACCCGGGCAACGATAACCCGCTGGCTGGCAAGCCCGCGCTGTCCGGTTACAACCCGCAGTTCCCGGGCATGCTCCCCGCGACCATCGATCTGGGCACGGCCTACGCCGGCAAGACGGTGCAGGTCCGCTTCCGCGTCGGTACGGACATGAGCTTCGGCTACACGGGCTGGCTGCTGGACGACCTCGAGTTCAACGGCATCACGAATACTCCGTTCACCACCATCGCGGCTGAGGATGGCGTCTGTGTGAACCCCTGGCCCATCGCCAACGCCGGTCCGGACCGGTCCATCGCGCCGGGTGAACTGGTGAGCCTCTACGGTTCGGCTGCCGATCCGGAAGGCCAGCCGGTGACCTTCACCTGGGCACAGACGTCTGGCCCCGCGGTCACCCTGGCGGGTGCCAACACCCTGACGCCGTCGTTCACGGCGCCGCAGGTCACCGAGGCCACCGCACTGGTGTTCACGCTGACCGTCTCCGACGGCGTCAAGACGGCCACGGACTCGGTGACCGTGACGGTGGCGCTGCCCAACCATGCACCCACCGTGAACGCGGGCCTCGACGGCATTGTCGAGGAGCGCGCTGCGTACACGCTGAGCGGCTCCGCCAGCGACGAGGACGGCGATGCCCTCACGTACCTGTGGACCCAGGTCTCCGGTACGCCGGTGGCGGTGAAGGACTACACCACGCCGACGGCGACGTTCATCGCGCCCGAGGTCACGCTGGATGAGCCGCTGGTCTTCCGTCTGACGGTCAGCGACGGCATCGCCACGGCGAACGACACGGTCACCGTGACGGTCACCAACGCGAACCGCGCGCCCATCGTCTCCGACACGTCCGTGGCCTTCGCCGCGGGTACTGTCACCGTGACGGCCTCCGCGGTCGACCCGGATGGTGATGCGCTCAGCTATAGCTGGGAGCAGACGGGTGGTTCGACGGTTGCCATCAATGGCGCCGGCACGTCCGCCATCTCCTTCGCCACCCCGGTCCCGGGCTCGTACGAGTTCACCGTGACGGCGACGGACGGCTCGGCCTCTGCCTCCAAGGCGGTGCCGGTGACCATCATCGATGGTTCTCTGCCGGCGAACTCGGCGCCGACCGTGAACGCGGGTATCGATGCCACGGCGAACGCCGGCGACACCGTGACGCTCAGCGGCTCCGCGAGCGACGCCGAGGGTGACACGCTGACGTATCACTGGGAGCAGATCGGTGGCACGGATGTGACCCTGACGGGCGCCGACACCCTGACGCCGTCGTTCACCGCGCCGAGCACGGTCAACGGTGACACGCTGGGCTTCATCCTGACGGTCAGCGACGGCACCTCGACCACCAGCGACGTCGTGCGCGTCCTCGTGGCGGCGGACCCGGGTGCAAACCCGAGCAACACTGCTCCGGAAGCGGACGCGGGCGAGTCGGCCGTCGTGGCGGAGGGCGCCACCGTGACGCTCAACGGCACGGCGACCGACGCTGACGGTGACACGCTCGTCATCGTCTGGACGCAGATCGGCGGCACGCCCGTGACGCTGTCTGACGCGTCCTCGCTGACGCCGACGTTCACCACCCCGGCCTCCTCCGAGCCGCTGACCTTCCTCCTGACGGTCAGCGACGGTACGGCGACTGTGGTCGACGTGACGTCCATCAGCGTGACCGAGGAGAACGTCGCGCCGGTGGCGTCCGCTCGCGCGGTGCTCTCTGGCAACCAGACGTCGGCCACGCTCGACGGCTCGGCTTCCAGCGACGCGAACGGCGATGCGCTGACGTACCGCTGGACGCAGGTCTCCGGTCCGAACGCGACCATCTCCGGCGCGGACCAGGCGGTTGCGGTCGTCAACCTGCCTGACCTCGACGACAAGACGGCGTCGTTCTCGTTCCGCCTGACGGTGACGGACTCCGCGGGCGCCGAGAGCAGCAACACCGTGCAGTTCTCCGCCCGCAACGGCGGTGACAGCGGTGGCTGCTCCGCGACGGGCGCGGGCGCTCCGGTCGGGATGATCGGCCTGGCGCTGCTCGGCCTGCTGCGCCGCCGTCGTCTGAACTGAGACGCGCGGGTCCTCCTCCTGCCTCCGGGTGGGAGGAGGCCTCCGCGGGGCCCGGATGAAGTGAGTGTCCGGGCGTCGCGGAACGCCGACTGAAGATGAACTTCCTGGCGGCCGGCTCCCGGATTCAAGGGGGCCGGCCGTCGACTTTTCCGGGCCGAGGGGCTGCGGACCTCAGAGGGGCCGCACGTGCTCCGCGAGGCGTCCGGTGGCCATCAGCTCGTGTAGCTCGTCGCCCATGCGCTCGCTCTCGGAGACCACCTGGTTCCAGGCGCGCATGCGCTCGGCGTCCTTCATCCGTTCGAAGTCGACCCGGTCCGGAATCCGGCCTCCGGGAAGGCGGGCCACCAACGCCTGGGACGGGGCGATGAGCAGCGCCCGGCGGAAGTTCTGGGGCCGTGCCCGCCGCCACCGCAGCGACTTGTCGAACCAGCCCGGCACCACGTACGGGTAGAAGTGCGGGTACAGCACCAGGCCCGTGCCCGGGCCGAAGTCCAGGTCCAGGTGGTAGTCGACCACGCCGCCGTCGCGAAACACGCCCGCGGGCGCGCCGGGAATACGCACGCCGCTGAAGAGCAGGGGGATGGAGCCTGACGCCAGCAGCGCCAGTCGCAGGTTCTCCCGCGTCAGTGGCAGGTGGGTGGAGGGCAGGTCCTTGAGCCCGGCGAAGGGGCTGGTGTCCCCGGCCGTGTGGAAGATGACGCGCTCCATGTGGAGCCCCAGCGTCCGCCGGCTGACCATGTTGCCCAGGGCGCAGAGCACGAGCCCTAAGAGCTGCGCCCCCGGGCCTTCCATTCCCACCGCCCCCCGGCACAGCGCGGTGACGACATGCAGCCGTGCCCAGGGGTGGCCCAGAATCTCCGCTTCACCGTCCTCGCCCAGCAGCGCATCCAGGATGCGCTCGCAGGTCTCGCTCACTTGAGTGGGCGTGGGCTTGGGCGGATAGCGTTGGTCGATGTACGCCGCCTCGAAGCGGCGCAAGGCCAGCACCGGGTCCTTCTGGGCCACGCAGGCGAGCCGCCAGCTTCCAATGGAACTGCCGATGAGGTGGAGGGGGCGCGAGCGGTTCTGGAAGAGGCCGGCGAAGAGCGCCCGGTCCAGTCCCGCCAGCACCAGCCACTTCGGACCGCCGGAGGCGCCGGGGACGACGTCCACGTCGTCTCCGCGCAAGCCTCGTTCGCGAACGAGCCGGAGCGCGTCCGGCCCGGCCAGGAGCGTGAGGTGGGAGGCCATATCGGCCCGCCAACCTAACGAAGCCCCACCGGGGTTGCGACTCTTCGCGTGCCGCCGGGGTGCTGTAGCCTCCCCACCATGAAGAAAACCGCAGCCTCTCCCGGCTCCCCGGTGGGCCTCAGCCGCCGCACCCTCCTGGGCGGAACGGCCGCTGCCACGGCGCTCGCCTCACTGGATGCCCCCGCCTACGCGGCCCCGACGCCCGCGCGGCCCTTCGAACTGGCCGAGGCCACCGTGGTGGACCTCCAAGCCGCGATGAAGGCAGGCGAGCTCACCGCGCAAGGCCTCGCGGAGCGCTACCTCGCGCGCATCGCCGACTGGGACTCGCGCGGGCGCCTCCCTCTGCGCTCCGTCATCGAGCTGAACCCAGACGCGCTCGCCACGGCCGCCGCGCTCGACCAGGAGCGCCGCGAGAAGGGGCCCCGGGGCCCGCTGCACGGCATCCCGGTGCTCCTCAAGGACAACATCGCCACCGCGGACCAGATGCAGACGACGGCGGGTTCCCTGGCGTTGGTGGGCGCGCGGCCGCCTCGGGACGCGTTCATCGTGGAGCGCCTGCGAGCCGCGGGCGCGGTCATCCTGGGCAAGACGAACCTGAGCGAGTGGGCCAACTTCCGCTCCACGCGCTCGGCCAGTGGCTGGAGCGCGCGGGGTGGCCAGACGCGCAACCCGTATGCGCTCGACAGGACGCCTTCGGGTTCCAGTTCGGGGGCGGGCGCGGCCACGGCGGCCAACTTCTGCGCCGTGTCCGTGGGCACGGAGACGGATGGCTCCATCGTGTCGCCCTCGGCGGCCAGCGCGTTGGTGGGGCTCAAGCCGACGGTGGGACTGGTGAGCCGCTCCGGCATCATTCCCATCTCCCACAGCCAGGACACGGCTGGGCCCATGACGCGCACCGTGGCGGATGCCGCGGCGCTGTTGAGCGTGCTCGCGGGCGTGGACCCTTTGGACGCGGCGACGGCGGCGAGTCGGGGCAATGCCCATGCGGACTACACCCGGTTCCTCGACGTGGACGGGCTGAAGGGCGCTCGCATCGGCGTGCCCCGGGAGCGCTTCTTCGGCTACCACCCGGCCACCGACGCGCTCGTGGAGGAGGCCCTGGCCTTGATGAAGTCCCGCGGCGCCATCCTCGTGGATCCGGCGCCGATTCCCGCGGCGGCGCAGGTGGCCGCCCCCGAACTGGAGGTCCTCCTCTACGAGTTCAAGGCGGGGCTGGAGGCCTACCTTGCGACGCTGGAGGAGGGGACGGCCCCTCGCACGCTCGCGGACCTCATCCGCTACAACGAAGCGCACGCGCCGTCGGAGCTGCCGTACTTCGGCCAGGAGCTCTTCCACATGGCTCAGGCCAAGGGGCCCCTGACGGACAAGGCCTATCTCAAGGCCCTCCAGGCCTGCCGCCGTCTGTCGCGCGCGCAGGGGCTGAACGCGGTGATGAAGAAGCACAAGCTGGATGCGCTGGTCGCGCCGACGCAGGCGCCCGTGGGGCTCATCGACCCCATCAACGGTGACCACTGGCTGGGCAGCAGCTCCACGCCCTCGGCTGTATCAGGCTACGCCTCCATCACCGTGCCCGCGGGGTTCGTGTACGGCTTGCCCGTGGGGCTGTCCTTCGTCGGCGGGGCCTGGAGCGAGCCCGTCCTGTTGAAGCTGGCCTATGCCTATGAGCAGGCGTCGAAGCACCGGCGTCCGCCCACCTTCGCGGAGACGGCGGACCTGCGGGTGCACGCTGGCGCGGGAGGCCCAACCGCGAAGCCCTGACTCAGGGCTCCGGCGACGTGGCCCAGGGCGTGGTGGCCTGGAGCACGGCTTCCTGGAGTGCCTCCGTGCGCAGGTGCGCGATGTGCTGGTACTCCGGGTCCGCCACCATCTGCAGGAAGGCGGCGCGGCTGGGATAGCGGACCAGGAGCACCGCGTCCCACGTCTGTCCGGGATCGGCCACCAGCGCCGTGGAGCCGTCTCCAGCGTAGAGGGGCTGGGCGCCCACCTTCTGGATGAAGGGCATCACCGCGCTCGCGTAGGCCTCGTAGGACGCGCGGCCGCCTTCCTTGAAGCGCACCAGGTTCAGGATGACCACGGGGCCTCCCGGATCCTCCTGCATGAAGCGTTCAACGTCGGTGTGCTGGGGATCGACGGCCATGGTGCCTCCTCGGTTCGGGATGAACGCTATTCCAATGTGCCCACGGAGCCGCCACCGGGCTGCTCGCGCTGGTGGTCGAGATACGCGGCGAAGCCTGCCTTGGATTGGATGCGGAAGGCGGGGATTCGGGCGAGCGCCTCGGGCGGGAAGACGTATTGCTCACACACGAGGCTGGCGCGGCTCGCGCCTTCCTGGCTGCCAGTGAAGGGCCGCACCTCATGTTGGAGGTCGCCGCGGAAGTGCACCAGCAGGCCCTCTCGAGGGCGGATTTCACCCACGGGGGTGTCATTCTGGAGCAGGCGCAGCTCGCCGCCCTGGGCGCGCTCGGGGACCTGGAGATACAGCACACTCACGTGCCGGGGCGTCGCATCGGGGACGCCGCTGGGCTCCTGCAGTGTCGCGTCGATGTGTCGCCCCACGCCGCGCCCCGCATCGAGCAACAGGAGGTTGAGATAGAATGCATTGGGGACGGGCCGCTCCCGCCGCGAACCCCAGAGCCGCTCATGCCAAGGCAACAATCCTGTCGCACTTGCCGGGTCCAGCACGCGGCCCAGGTAGGGCACCAAAAAGGGGAAGCGGGCCTCCAACGTGGCGCGGCCCTCGTGCGTGAAGATGAAGGCAAACCCCCGGCTGGCCTGGAACGTCCCCATCAACGGACTGCGTGCCACGAAGCGCGAGCCGAGCAGGGCGGTCCGCAGCTCAAGAAGCGTGCTGCGGGGCAAGGCCTCTCGGCGGGTGATGTAAGCGCGCACGGGGAGACTCGGCCTTCAGGGTGAATGAGAGAACCGTAGCAGTTTTACAGCCTACCTTATAGGTTGCAGCCTTGCCGATGCTACTCAACTCCTTGGAGACGGACACATGAGCCAGCAACCTCGATCCTCTCACGCGCCTCCGCCCGCCGCTCTGCAGATGACGCAAATGGTCTATGGCTTCTGGGTTTCCCGAAGCCTTCAAATCATGGCGGAACTCGAGCTCGCGGATACCATCGGTGATACGCCCAAGACGGTGGAGGAGCTCGCCGAGGCCAGTGGGACTCATGCGCCCACGCTGCGCCGGCTGTTGCGGCTGCTCAGCGGCCTGGGCGTGCTCGTGAAGGATGAGTCCACGCAGCGCTGGGCCCTCACGGAGCTGGGCGGAATGCTTCGCAAGGACAACCCCGGCTCTGTGTATGGCTCGCTCCGGGCGCATGGACACATCCTGTCGTGGCAGGCGTGGGGAGACCTGGCCACCGCCTTGAAGACGGGCAAGCCCACGGTCGAGAAGTTCATGGGCGACACGTTCTTCAACTACATGACGACGCATCCCGACGTCGCCGCCATCTTCAATGGCAGCATGGCCGCGTACCAGACGCTGAACGCGCCCGCCGTGGTGAACGGATATGACTTCTCCTCCGCGCGCAGCATCGTCGACGTGGGCGGCGGTACGGGCATGCTGCTGACGCACATCCTCAAGGCCAATCCCGGCGTCCGCGGCACCGTCTTCGAAATGCCTCACGTGGCGGTGGAAGCCCGCGAGCGAATCGCCGAGCAGGGACTGTCGTCGCGGTGTGACGTCGTCGCCGGTGACTTCTTCGAGCGCATCGTTCCCGAAGGCAAGGACGTCTACATCCTGTCGCAGATCCTCCATGACTGGGATGACGAGCAGAGCCTGCGCATCCTCAAGTGCATCCGCGCGGCGATGCGTCCCGACTCGCGGTTGCTCATCGTGGAGACGGTGCTGCCCGGCGACAACGTGCCGCACTTCGGCAACCTCTACGACCTGGCCATGCTCGTGCTCGTGGGCGGCCGGGAGCGCACGGGGCCGGAGTACACGGCGCTCTTGGAGAAGGCGGGGCTGAGACTGTCCAACGTCTTCCCGACGACGATGCCGCCCAGCGTCGTCGAAGCCGTGGTGGCCTGAGCCACCACCGGTCGCCGTGAGGCGGGGGCTCACTGGTCCGCCCGCCTCCGGCGCTGCTGGGACGTGTCGAGCATGTTCAGCAGGGCCCAGGCACCTTCAGTAGGCGGCGCACCAGCGTGGCCTCGCGCCGGTCCCGAAGCTGCCTCCGTTGCTGTTTGCCGCTCTTGCCCGGGACGTCGAAGTACCTCTCGGGCCGGGTTGCTGGCCGGGGACTGGGCTGCCGGGCTGGTTCCGCTTGAGGGGCCATGCGCCTTGCGTAAGGGGAATCCCGCCCCCCCATGTGAGCCGTCCTCCTGTAGGCCTCAGGGGGGCCGCGCGGCAACGCAGGTGCTGCCCGGCCGACCGCCCAGGGACGGGGCAGAAAAGCGCAAGGTACGTTTTCGATGGGAATGACATTCGTTTAGAGTGGGGCGCAAGCCGTATGAGCGCCTTCCTCGACACCATTCTTGCCTTCCCGACCGCCATCTTCACCATCGTCCTCGGCGTGGTGATGACGTACTGGCTGTTCGTCATCGCGGGCGCGGTCGGCATCGACCTGTTCGATGGGGACATCACGCTGGAGTCGGGCGGCAAGGCGCTGAGCGGGGCCATCGAGGGGGGTGGCAAGGCATTGGGCGGGGCCATCGAGGGTGGTGGCAAGGCATTGGGCGGGGCCATCGAGGGGGGTGGCAAGGCATTGGGCGGCGCGAAGGCGCTGGGTGCCCATGATGCGGATTTCGACGTCGATGGTGGCGGAGTCCTGGCCGCCATGGGCTTCGCCGGCATCCCCATCACCGTGTCCGTGAGCTTCGTGGCGTTCATCGCCTGGTTCCTGTCGGTGATGAGCGCGCAGCCGCTGCACGAGGCGCTGGGCGGGGTGGTGCCGTCGTGGCTGCTGAGCAGCGGGCTGGGGCTGGCGTGTTTCGCGGCGGGAACGGTGACGGCGGGCTTCGCGGTCCGGCCCCTGCGGCCGGTGTTCGTGACCAAGCGCGCCCCGGGGCGCGACGCGCTGATGGGCCGCGTGTGCACCATCTCCAGCGGCAGCGTGACGGCCAAGACGGGCCACGCGACCTTCGAGGACGGCGGAGCGGGCGTCATCCTCAACGTCGTCTGCGCGAAGCCCAATGAACTCAAGCGAGGCCAGCCGGCGCTGATCCTCGCGTACGACGCCGAACGGCGCGTCTACGAAGTGGAGCCGGTCGACTGGCTGCTGCCGGAGGAGATGGAACAGCTCCAGGATCCGGCCCGCGCCGCGGCATTGGCTCGCGTGAAGGCACGAGGCTGAGTTTTACCGGTCGCGCCGAGGGGGCGACCGTCACATTCGACGCCGGAGGGCTTTTGCGGGGGACCTCCGGCGCCTGATACAAGGCCCGCTGTCATCATCAATCAGGAAATGGCCATGGACCCCATTACCGCGGTCGCTGCCGGCATCGGTGGCATCATCCTTCTCGGAGGCATCCTCCTCACCATCGTCCGGCTCTACCGGCAGGTGGACCAGGGCAAGGTGCTCATCGTCAACACGCTGAAGAACGAGCCGGTCGTCACCTTCACCGGCGCGGTGGTGTTCCCCATCATCAACCGGGCCGAGGTGATGGACATCTCCTTGAAGACGGTGGAAATCGACCGCCGTGGCAAGGAAGGCCTCATCTGCAGGGACAACATCCGGGGTGACATCAAGGTCACCTTCTTCGTCCGCGTGAACAAGACGCGCGAGGACGTGCTGAAGGTGGCGCAGACCATCGGCTGCGCGCGCGCCTCCGACCAGGAGACGCTGGAGAACCTCTTCGAGGCCAAGTTCTCCGAGGCCCTCAAGACGGTGGGCAAGAGCTTCGACTTCGAGGAGCTCTACACCAAGCGCGAGGAGATCAAGGACCAGGTCGTCAACGTCATCGGCCGTGACCTCAGCGGGTACATGCTGGAGGACTGCGCCATCGACTTCCTGGAGCAGACCCCGGTCGAGATGCTGGACAAGGACAACATCCTCGACGCGCAGGGCATCCGGAAGATCACCGAGCTGACGACGAAGCAGAACGTCTTCACCAACGAGCTGCGCCAGGACGAGCGCATGGCCGTCACCAAGCGCAACGTGGAGGCGGATGAGGCCATCTTCGCCCTCGAGCGTCAGCGTGAAGAGGCCGCCGCGAAGCAGAAGCGCGAGATCGACAGCATCCAGGCCCGCGAGACGGCCGAGGCCGAGCGCGTGAAGCAGGAGGAGTACGCCAAGGCCCAGCTGGCGCGCATCAAGGCCGAGGAAGAAATCAACATCAACGAGCAGAACAAGTCCCGGCAGATCGAGGTCGCGCAGAAGAACCGCGAGCGCGTGGTGGGCGTGGAGACCGAGCGCGTGGAGAAGGACCGCGCCCTGGAAGCCATCAACCGCGAGCGTGAGACGGAGCTGCAGCGCATCGCCAAGGAGAAGGCGCTCGAAGGCGAGAAGAAGCTCATCGCCGACGTGGTGCGCGCCCGCATCGCCGTGGAGAAGACGGTGGCGGAGGAGGAGGAGCGCATCAAGGACCTGCGCGTGAAGGCCGAGGCCACCCGCCGCAAGGACGCGCTGCTCATCACCGCCGAGGCGCAGGCGCAGGAGAAGCTGGTCAAGGACATCAAGGCGGCCGAGGCCTCCAACGAGGTGGCCAAGTTCACCGCCAAGGAGAAGCTGACGCTGGCCGAGGCCGAGCTGGAGGCCGCGGACAAGACGGCGAAGGCGAAGGTCCGTCTGGCCGAGGGCATCCAGGCCGAGGCCGCCGCCGAGGGTCTTGCCGAGGTCCGCGTGAAGGAGGCCGACGCGCAGGCGCAGGAGAAGCTTGGCATGGTCAACGTCCGCGTGAAGGAAGCGGAGGCGGGCGCCATCGAGAAGCAGGGCCAGGCGCAGGCGAACATCGTCCGCGAGAAGCTGCTGGCCGAGGCGGCGGGTGAGCAGGAGAAGGGGCTGGCCCACGCGCGCGTGCTGGAGGCGGAAGCCAGCGCCATCCAGAAGCGCGGCGAGGCGGAGGCCATTGCCACGCGCGAGAAGCAGCTGGCCGAGGCCGCTGCCATCCAGGAGAAGCTGCTGGCCGAGGCCCGCGGCCTGGCGGAGAAGGCCGCGTCCATGAAGCTGATGGATGGTGTCGGCCGCGAGCATGAGGAGTTCCGCCTCAAGCTCAACAAGGAGCGCGACGTGGAGCTGGAGGCCATCCGCGCGAAGAAGGACATCGCGCACGCGCAGGCCGAGGTGCTGGCCAAGGCGTTCGCCAACGCGAAGTTCAACATCGTCGGTGGCGACGGCCAGTTCTTCGAGCGCTTCGTCAAGGCGGTGTCGTTCGGCACCGCGGTGGACGGCGCGCTGGACCATGGCGAGGCGCTGAAGACGGCGCTGGGCGGCTACCTCAACGGCGAGAAGGACCTGCCGGCCGACCTGAAGGAGATTCTCTCCAAGCCGGGCCTGAGCAACGACGCGCAGAACCTGGCCGTGGCCGCGCTGCTGCACAAGATGGCGGCCAGCCCCGTCGCCGCGACCTCCGCCGGCCTCAAGGCGCTGGTGGAAGACGTGGCGCGGCCGGGCACGGTCGACAAGCAGGGCTGACAGTCCCAATGGGCCACCGCCGTGAACAGGCGGCGGTGGCGCGGCCGTAAGACGACCCTCACTCCGGCCTCCCCTCCGGGGTGGCGCCCCTCCGCTCGGGAGGGTGCGGGGGTGGGGGTCTTCGCTTTTCCGGTGAACACTCATGGCAACTGACGGTGGCAAGGGCGCGGCGCCCGCGGGCGAGGCGGCGCTGGAAGGCGGCAGCTACGAGGTCATCCGTTCGCGGCTCCTGTCGCAGGCGGATGTGCTGGGCGCGAAGGCGACGGACCTCAACGGGCGGCGCAAGGCGCTCTTCGGTGGGACGGAGCTGGCCGTCATCGGCAACGAGCGGGTGCGCACCGAGCACAACTGCGTCCCGTGCGACATCGCCAGCGTCGGCAAGTACCTGCTCTTCGGCTACAACGTCTTCATCGGTCTGAAGCGGGAGACGTCGGTGTCCGACGTGTTCTCCCTGCACAAGTTCGAGAAGACGGCCGATGGGTACGACTTCTCCACCGTGCCCAACTCCGAGGCCGGCGGGTTCCTGGCGGACCCGCGCTTCGTGAAGGACTTCGGCGAACTCTACAAGTACTACAAGGACGCGAAGCTCCTTCAGATTCGCAAGCTGGACTCGCGCCTGCTGGCCATCTTCCAGACGGGCCAGTCGCTGCGCGACATCAAGGTCTTCCGCTTCAGCCTGGACCTGGAGGGCCGCGCCACCTACCTGGACAACCAGGGCGAGCGCGACCACGTCTTCCCGCCGTCGCACGACTTCGAGTGGACGGTGGCCACGCGGGACAACTACGTCACCGGCCAGCACCCGCACGTCAACGTGCTGGACCAGGTGTTCGTGGAGACGGTGAAGGGCGACCTCACCATCAAGGTGGAGGACAACACCTCCACCGGCATGGGCATCTACAGCGAGCCCGTGGACGACCCGGACCAGTCGCTGGACGACGCCGAGTTCGCCTGGGCCCAGGTGGGCACGCTCATCCTGCTGCGGGTGCTGCCGTTCCGGGAGAAGGCGCACCGCTACCTCGTCTTCAACTCGCGCACGCAGCACGTGGTGCGCATCGACGCCATTGGCCAGGCGTGCGTGCGGCTGCCGGAGGACCAGGGCATCGTCTTCCCGGGCGGCTATTACCTCCAGACAGGGGACTTCAAGGTCTTCGATGGCGCCGCGGCGTCGGAAGGCATGGAGTTCAAGCGCGCCATCCGCTCGCCCAACGGCGAGGACGTGCTCTACATCTTTCACCGGCGGACGGACGGCTGCTACGTCCTCTTCCCGTACAACCTGGTGCGCAAGGAGGTGCAGAACCCCCTTGTCGCGCACGGCATGAGCCTGTTCTCCGACGGGCAGCTCGTCATCTTCCGCTCCGCGTCGGAGGAGCCCACGCGCGTCCACCCGATGCAGGTGTGGCAGACCCCGTTCGTGTCCGCGGAGCACGCCGCGGCGGCGCCCTCGGCCCCGGGCTATCTGGGCAAGGTGGGCAACGCGGAGCTGGTGCGCGGCATCTCCGACGCGCTGACGATTCAGCGGGTCGCGAAGTCGGAGAAGCCCACGCGGCGCACGTATGAGGACCTGGTGTCCTCGGCCACCCGCGCGCTGGACGCGTACTACTGGCTGGGCCATGAGGAGACGGGCCTCCAGGAACCGGTCGAGACCCTGCGGCGCACCGCCGAGCTCATCATCGATGAGTTCGAGAAGGTGGTCGCGATGCAGAAGCGCGCCACCGAGTCGCTGGCGGTCGCGGAGGTGGAGCAGGAGACGCTGCTGCTGCGTGTCCAGCCGGAGAACCTCACGCACGCGGAAGCCTTCATGCAGGCGCTGGCGGACCTGCGCAAGCAGCGCGGGCACCTGATTACGTTGAAGGACATCCGCTACATGGACCTGGGACGCGTGGACGTCCTGGAGACCGCGGTGGTGGAGGCGTCCGACCGGGTCAGCACGGCCTGCGTGGATTTCCTCCAGACGGGCGAGGCGCTGGCGCCGCTGGCCTCGCGCCTGGATGAGCTGCTGGCGCAGTTGGAGCCGGTGCAGACTTCCGTGGAGCTGGCGCCCCTGGGCGAGGACATTGACCGGACGGCCCACGGCCTGGAGGTCCTGGGCGAGGTCGTTGGCGGTCTGCAGGTCGGTGACCCGCTGGCCCGCGCTCGCATCCTGGAGGGCATCTCCGAGCTGTTCAGTCGCCTCAACCGCGTGCGCGCCAGCCTCGCGGCCAAGCGCAAGGAGCTGTCCGGCCGGGAGAAGCGCGCGGAGTTCGGCGCGCAGTTCAAGCTGCTGGGGCAGAGCATCGAAAGCTCGCTGTCGCAGGCGGACAGCCCGGAGCGCTGCGACGAGGCGATGTCCCGCCTCACCGTGCAGTTGGAGGAACTGGAGGGCCGCTTCGGCGAGTTCGACGAGTTCCTGGAGCAGATCACCCAGAAGCGCGAGGAGCTGCTGGAGGCCTTCGGCGCGCGCAAGCAGTCGCTGGTGGACGAGCGGCAGCGCCGCGCGCAGAGCCTCTTCGGCGCCGCGGAGCGCATCCTCCAGGGCGTGCAGCGCCGGGCCAAGTCCTTCAAGACGGACGACGAGCTCAACGGCTACTTCGCCTCCGACGCGATGATCCTCAAGCTGCGCCAGCTGGCCGACCAGCTGATGGAGCTTCAGGACAGTGTCCGCGCGGACGAGGTCCTGTCGCGCGTGAAGTCCGCCAAGCAGGACGCGCTGCGCGCCCTGCGGGACCGGCAGGACCTGTTCGCGGACGGCGACAACGTCATCAAGCTGGGGACGCACCGCTTCAACGTCAACACGCAGCCGCTGGACCTGACGTTGCTGCCGCGCGACGGCGAGCTGTACCTCCAGCTCACCGGTACGGACTACGCGCAGAAGGTGGATGACGCGGAGCTGCTCAAGTACCGCGACCTCTGGGACCAGCACCTGGCCTCCGAGTCGCCGGGGGTCTACCGCTCCGAGTACCTGGCGGGCTGCCTGCTGGCGGACGCGGAGGACGGCAAGCGTGGCCAGTCGCTGGACGCGCTGCACGAGGCGCTCATCAGCGGCACGCTGCTGGAGAAGGTGCGCGCGTACGCGGCCGACCGCTTCGACGAGGGCTACGAGCGCGGCGTCCATGACTCGGACGCGGTCTCCATCCTGGAGAAGTTGCTGGGGTTGCACCAGGGCGCTGGGCTGTTGCGCTTCGCGCCGGTGCCGCGGGCCTGGGCGGCGCTGTACTGGGCGTTCGACGCGGACGAGGCGGCCCGTACCGTGTTCCAGCGGCGCGCGCGCAGCCTGGCTCGGCTGCGCACCACCTTCGCGTCCGGCGGAAGCCTGGCCGAGGTGGGCGAATCACTGGGCGCACGCATCGCCGCGTTCCTCACCGCGCACGGCCTGGAGCACTCGCCAGCCGAGCCGCTGCAAGCGGGCCGTTATCTCGTCGAGGAACTGGGCGCGGAGCACCCGCGCTTCACCACCAGTGGCGAGGCGGTGGCGCTGCGGGACGCGTTCCTGCATGAGCTCGACCGGCACGGGACGCGGTCCGCGTTCGAGGACGACCTGCGCGGTCTGGAGAAGGATCTGGGCGCCCGGTTGGAGCTCGCCCGGGTGTGGCTGGACGGCTACCTCGCGCAGCGCGAGGGCGGTCCGGGGGATTCCGTCCATGTGGCGCTGGAGACGGCGGTGTTGCTGCTCACTGGCTCCAAGCTGGACCGTGAGACGGCGGGCGCGCTGACGGCCACCGAGGTCTCCGCGCTGCTGGGCAACCATTCGCGCATCCACGACCGGAAGCTGCCGCTGCGCCTGGACGAGTTCCTGGCCCGCCTGGGCGAGTTCCGGCAGGTGCGGGTGCCGCAGTACCAGGCCTACCGCGCGCTGCTGAGGGACTTGCTGGAGCGCGAGCGCCGCAAGCTGCGCCTGGAGGAGCTGACGCCGAAGGTGCTGTCGTCCTTCGTGCGCAACCGGCTCATCGACGAGGTGTACCTGCCGCTCATCGGCGCCAACCTGGCGAAGCAGCTGGGCGCGGCGGGCGAGGGCAAGCGCACGGACCGCATGGGCATGCTGCTGCTCATGTCGCCTCCGGGCTACGGCAAGACGACGCTGATGGAGTACGTCGCCAGCCGCCTGGGACTCACCTTCGTGAAGGTGAATGGCCCGGCGTTGGGTCACTCCGTGAAGTCGCTGGACCCGGCCGAGGCGCCCAACGCCACGTCCCGGCAGGAGGTGGAGCGCATCAACCTGTCCTTCGAGATGGGCAACAACGTGATGCTCTACCTCGACGACATCCAGCACACGGACCCGGAGCTGCTCCAGAAGTTCATCTCCCTGTGCGACGGCCAGCGCCGCGTGGAAGGCGTGTGGAACGGCCGGACGCGCACCTATGACCTCCGCGGCAAGAAGTTCTGCGTGGTCATGGCCGGAAACCCGTACACGGAGACGGGCGAGCGCTTCCGCATCCCGGACATGCTCGCCAACCGCGCGGACACCTACAACCTGGGTGACATCCTCGACGGCAAGGAGCACCTGTTCGCGCTCAGCTACATCGAGAACGCGCTCACGTCGAACACGGTGACGGCGCCGCTGGCCACGCGCGACCCGGCGGACACGCACCGCCTCATTCGCATGGCGCAGGGCGAGGAGGTCCAGACGGGCGAGCTGAAGCACGGCTACGCGGCGGCGGAGCTCCAGGAAATCGTCGCCGTGTTCCAGCGCATGTTCCGGGCCCAGTCGGTGCTGCTGAAGGTGAACCTGCAGTACATCGCCTCGGCGGCGCAGGACGAGCGCTTCCGCTCCGAGCCCGCGTTCAAGTTGCAGGGCAGCTACCGCAACATGAACAAGCTGACGGAGAAGATTGTCTCCGCGATGACCGACGACGAGCTCGAGCGGCTCATCGACGACCACTACCAGGGCGAGTCCCAGACGCTGACGACGGCGGCGGAGCAGAACCTGCTCAAGCTGGCGGAGATGCGCGGGCGCCTGACGCCGGAGAAGGCGAAGCGCTGGGAGGACATCAAGCAGGGCTTCGCGCGCGTGAAGCGCATGGGCGGCAAGGACGACGACCCCGTGGCCCGCGTCACCGGTCAGCTCAGCGGCATCGAGGAGCAGCTGGGCGCGGTGCGGGACGCGGTGGTGCAGGCGGCCAACCACGTCTCCGCCAGCCATGCGCGTGACGAGCAGCCGGGGCCGGTGGTGGAGGTGCTGCCTCGCCTGGAGTCCCTGCGTGAGGCCGTGCTGGAGGTGGCGAAGGTGGGCCGCGAGTCCGTGAAGGCCGCGAAGGCCACCCCGGCGCCCGTGGTCGCCGCGCCCGTGGCCGCGGGGCCGGACCTGACGCCGTACCTCAAGCACCTGGCGCACCTGCTCAAGGCGCTGACGGAGCGGGTGGCGGCGCAGGCGGAGCGGCCGCCCGAGCCTCCGGCGGAGTCCGCGCCCACCGTGCGGATGGCGGCACTGGCGCCTTCGCCTGACTTCGGCGCGTACATGGAGCAGCTGTCCCGCGCCATCACCGCGCTGGCGGAGCGTCCCGTGAATGTGTCCGCCAACGTGCCCGCGGAGGCCCTGCAGCGCACCGCGCTGACCGGGCCTTCACCCGCCGAGCTGAGCCGTCAAATCGAGCTGGTGGAGGGCGTGCTGCTTCCGCTGGAGCGCGCCTCGCGCCGCGCAATCCAGGGCGAGGGCGAGGGCGTCATGAAGTCGCTCCAGGTCTGGCAGAACGTCACCGAGGCCCTGGAGCTGTTGCGCTCCATGCTGCGGCGCTGAACCGCACGCCGCGCGCTAGCGGAACTGGCCAGAGCCCTCGGCACTGCGGTTGTCGAGGACTCTGTCCAGCGTGTCTTCCAGTTGCTGGCCGTCCACGGCGGTGACGCGCACGGAGAAGGGGCCGTCGCCCATGCCGCTCAAGTTGACAAAGTAGTTGTAGCTCTCGCGCGGGACGTCCTGCCATCCGCCGGTGCCGCGCCGCCACTCCAGCTTCTGGATGGGCAGGCGGTGGTTGCGGACCTGGATGGCGGTCCACCAGGGATTGCTGCCGTTCTTGAAGTGGTACTCGATGTTCCCCGCCACGTCGCAGGACACCGGCGTCCAGGTGATGTTGACCCGGCCCTGCTGCATCTCCGCGATGCGGGCGAAGGCCTGCCGGCTCAGGTCCAGGTGGCCGGATTCGCACTCCGGGCAGCGGTCCACGATGCGCACGCGGACCGAGCCCTTGGGCCCGGTGATGTCCACGCACTGCCCACAGGCCGCGCTGTTGGCGTACTGGGGCGTGTTCATGGCGGCCACCATCAAGTCGCCGGTCGGCTCGTAGCTGCAATTGCCGGAGCCGTCGGCGTCGTAGAAGGTGGCGATGCCCTGTTGCTCCTCGCCCAGCGGCGCGCCGCCGCCAGACGGGTCGTCACTGCAACCGCCACAGGCGACGAACGCCGTGGCGACAGGGAGGAGGAAGCGTCGGGACTTCGAGCGAAGGGGGTGCATGGCCGCTCAGCATACCCCGCCAAAACGGCATCGGGGTGGAAGGGCCCCAGGCACCCTCCACCCCGACGTGTGTGCGGGCTCGCGCCCCGATGTCAGCGGCCCCGGACGGAGGCACCCTTGAGGGCGCGGGCCTGCGTCACCAGCCGCACGAACTCCTTGCGGTCGGCGTCACCCTCGGTGGCGCCCTCGGCCAGCTTCTCGGCCGTGGCCAGGCTCCAGCCCTCCGCGGCGGGGCTGTCGCGGAGGACGTCCGCGGTGGCGGCCACGGCGACGGCGAAGCGGAAGTCCGGCGACGCCTGCGCCAGCGTGTCACGCAGCTTCGTGCGCTCGAAGGGGAATTCGCGCTCGGAGGCCTCGGTGCCGTTGGGCGCCTTGGCGCGGACTCGGACGGTGGCCAGCGGCTCGGTGGCTTCACCCGTCAGCTCCACCTCGTACACGGCGGTGACGTTGTGGCCGGCGCCAATCTCGCCCGCGTCCACCTTGTCGTTGCGGAAGTCGTGGTCGGCGACGTCGCGGTTCTCATAGCCCACCAGCCGGTAGCGGCGGACGGCGGCGGGGTTGAACTCCACCTGGAACTTCACGTCCTTGGCGATGACCTCCAGCGTGCCGGTGAGCTGCGTCTCGAACACCTTCTTCGCTTCGCGCAGGCTGTCCACATAGAAGCAGTTGCCGTTGCCCTTGTCCGCGAGCTTCTCCATCAGGTCGTCGCGGTAGTTGCCCATGCCGAAGCCCACGGTGGTGAGGGTGACGCCCTCGGCCGTGTACTTGTGGATGCTGTCCAGCATGGCATTGGCGCTGACATTCCGGCCGATGTTGGCGTCACCGTCGGTGAGGACGACGACGCGGGACACCACGCTGCCGGAGGCCTTCTTCACGGCGTGGCGGTAGGCCATCTCCATGCCGGAGCCCATCGCCGTGCCGCCACCGGCCGTGAGCGAGTCGAGCGCGGCGTGGATGCTCTTCACGTCGGTGGCGGGCGTTGGCGGCAGCACGTCCCGGGTGTTGCCCGCGTAGGTGACGATGGCGACGGTGTCGTTCTCGTTGAGGTTCTTGACGGCGACCTTGATGGCCTCCCTCGCGAGCGGCAGCTTGTCCTCCGAGTGCATGGAGCCGCTGGTGTCCACGAGGAACACGAGGTGCGCGGGCTTGCGCTGCGAGCGCGAGACCACCTTGCCCTGCACGCCCACGCGCAGGAAGTGGCGCTTGGAGTCGAAGGGCGAGGGCGCGCCCTCCAGGTGCACCGCGAAGGCGCCCGTCTCCGGGGGCGCGTAGCGGAACTTGAAGTAGTTGACGAACTCCTCCACGCGGACGGCGGACGCGGGCGGGAGCTGGCCGTTGACGAGGTAGCGGCGCGACACCGTGTACGACGCGGTGTCCACGTCCGCGGCGAACGTGGAGAGCGGGTCCTTGGCCGTCTCGACGAAGGCGTTGGCCTTCCAGGCCTCGAAGGTATTGCCGCCCGCGGGAGCGGCGTCCCGTGGTTTGGACTCGAGGGGGGCACCCGCCAAGGCGTCCGCCGACGGCTTCGCGGGCCCCGGTTCGCGGCGATGCAGTTCGGCTTTGCTCCTGGAGACCTTCTTGGCGGCTTCAGGCGCCGGCGCGGGCTGCATGGGCATGGCGAGAGAGGGCGCGGCCGGCGGGGCGCCGGCGAGGGTGGCTGCGCCCACGGAGGGCTCGGCGCTGTCCCGGTCGCTGGTGAACTCCTCATGTTCCGGGGCGCGTGCGGCGCTCTCCGTCTGGGCCGCGGGACGGGGCTTCTCGAGGCTGGCGCGCTCATCGTTGGCGGGGCTCCGGTTGTGACACGCGGACAGGGTGCTGGCGACGAGAAGGGCACTTCCCCAGGCAGTCAGTTGGCGCTTCAGCGAGAAGGGGGACATCGGGGCTCCAAGGTCGGTGAGTAGGTCGCCTCCCGAAAACGCATGGCCTGCGAAAAAGGGTCTAAAGCCGAATGAATTTTCCGGCGAACACCCGGGCCGGGCGTCCTTGTCTGGGGCACCCCCGTCTGACAGGGTGCCGCTCCATGCAGACCGCCAGGCCATTTCGAATTCTGGGTGTCCAGCAGATCGCCATTGGAGGCGCGGACAAGGCGCCGCTCCGCAAGCTCTGGGTCGACCTGCTGGGCTTGACGCCCCACGGCACCTACCGCAGCGAGCGCGAGAACGTGGACGAGGACATCGTCACCGCGGGCGCGGGCCCCTTCAAGGTGGAGGTGGACCTGATGCAGCCCGTGGACCCGGAGAAGAAGCCCCGCGTCCACGAGACGCCGCTCAACCACGTGGGCCTCTGGGTGGACGACCTGCCCGTGGCCGTGCAGTGGCTGGAGTCCCAGGGCCTTCGCTTCGCCCCCGGCGGCATCCGCAAGGGCGCCGCGGGCTTCGACATCTGCTTCATCCACCCCAAGGGCAGCGAGCAGTTCCCCTTCGGCGGAGAGGGCGTGCTCATCGAGCTGGTGCAGGCGCCGAAGGAGGTCATCGCCGCCTTCGAGTCGCTATCCGCCGCGGGCCACTGAGTCAGCGTCCGGCGGGGGCGTGCTGGCCCTGCCGGAACAGCCGTCCCGAGAGGTTCCGGAGCGCGGGCCGCAGCACGCGCTCCAGCCGGTCCAGGGCGACGCACAGCACGAAGGTGAGGCCGATGATGACGGCCGTCAGCACCCAGTACTGGAGCCATCCGCTGCGGTCTCCCCAGAAGCGCTGGAAGGAGAAGACGCCGCCCAGCCGGTAGAACAGCAGCATCTCGTGGAAGAAGTACGCGGACAGCGACGACGTGCCGAACACCTCCACGAAGCGCCGCAGCCGGGACGGCGCCGCGTCCACGGGGATCCGGGCCTCCAGCCACGTCAACACGAGCAGCACCGTGCTCACCCAGCCGAAGCGCGCCGCCGCGTTGGAGGGATTGGCGACGAAGAAGCGGTGGGGCGGATAGAGGCCGTAGAGGAAGTCACCGAGCACCGCGCCCGTGAAGCCCAGGCCCATCAGCACCCACAGCGCCTTGATGAGCCCGGCGCGGCCCCAGGCGCCCGCCACCGTTCCCGCGAAGACGCCCAGCCATGCGTAGCCCAGCCAGGGCAGCAGCGGGAAGGGCGCGAAGGAGGACTTCTCCGTCAGCGTGGCCCAGGGGCCATCCACCTGTTCGCCCAGGGGCGACACGGCGAACGTGGCCATGGCCAGCACGAAGGCGCCGGTGCCCAGCACCTTGGGACGCGCGGAGAGCAGCGCGGCCACCGGCAGGACGATGAGCAGGCACAGGCCCACGCACTGGAGGATGTCCATGCGGAAGATCCACTGGGGCTCGCGCAGCAGGGGGAACCACGCCCAGTTGACCAGGGTGGCCACCGCGAGCACCTCGCCAGCGCGGCGGAGGTTGCGGTGGACACGATCGCGGAGCATGCCGCTGGCGGCGCTGCGGACCATCATCAGGGCGGTGGCGAAGCCGGCCGAGAAGATGAACGCAGGGGCCACCAGCCCGTCGACGCGCAGCAGCCGCGCCACCCATTCGCTCTGCCGCAGCTCGGGCGTGAGCAAGGCCAGGGTGTGCGTCTGGACCATGAAGAGCACCGCGATGCCCCGGAGCCAGTCGATGGCTCGGATGCGATCACGGGAGACGAGGGCAGGGGAGGCGGGCGTGGACGTCACGGCCCGCCTACCCTAGAGCATCAGCGGACCCAGCTCACGTTACTGATGGAGAATTTGGAGCCGTCCTGCTTCTCCGCGTTCGTCATCGGCGAGTACACCCGCGTGGAGAAGGTGTTGGCCGCGGTGTCCACCTCCACCAGCCGCGTCAGGTTCGATGCGTTCTCGTGGTACGCCGTCAGGATTTGATGGATGGTGTTGCCGTGGACCCCCGTGCTGGCCCGGTATGCGGCATTGCCCGTGTGTCCGGAGAAGACGAACCGCACGTTGGCGTACTGCTTGATGAGCTGGTCGAACACGTACTGCGGGCTGTTGTTGCCATAACCGCCATTGCTCTGCTCGATGGCGCCGCTGCCGTTCAGGTGGGAGTGGGTGTTGATGATGACGTTGTGACGCGGATGTTGCGCCAGCACCGTCTTCGCCCAGTCCACGGCGCCCGTGCGGGCCCACAGCTCCAGGTTGAGCACCAACCAGTCCAGGCTGCCGGCGGAGAAGGTGTGGTAGGAGTTGTCGATTCTCCCCGGCTCGTAGACGCCACCCAGCGCGGTGAAGCGCGTGAGCGGGAAGTGCGTGTTGAAGGTGGTGGTGTCGCGCAGGTTGGCGTTGACGTTGCCCGGGCAGGCGCTGCCGCCGGGGCACACGGCCGCCGTGTCATGGTTGCCAATGGCGTAGACGTAGGGGAGGTCGGCGGCGTCCAGAATCTCGGTGGCTTCGCTGGCGCGCACGTACTGGATGTGGTCCGGCGTGTCCCAGTTCACGACGTCGCCCGTGTGCAGCACGAAGCGCAGGTCGAGCGAACTCCGGTTGTCCACCAGCCACTGGTACCGGTGGCTGAGCCTCGCGGGGGGCGTCGCGAGGACCTCGTTCTGCGTGTCGGGGATGACGGCGAAGGTGAACTTCGTGTCGACCGGCGGCGCGGACTCTGGTGCGGCGTAGAACTTGATGCCCTGGTCGACCCAGCCGGCGGAGGTGAGCGCATTGCGCTGGGCCTCGGTGATGGCGAAGCGGTGCTTGCGCAGCGTGGTGTTGGAGAAGCGGTACACGGGAACGAGGCACGCCGCCGCCGTCTTCGACGCGTAGAAGCCGACGTTCTCGTTCGTCGTGTAGCCCCCGTTCTGCATGAGGTCGTTCCGCTCGGCCTCATCGATGGTCCAGAAGTGCTCCTGCTGGCTGGGACTGTAGATGCGGTAGACGGGGGACAACCCCGTCCCCGTGGAGGCCGCGGCGAGGAAGGCCACACCCTGGTCTTCCGTGTAGCCCCAGGTGGTGGCGGCGTTGGCGGCCTCGTTCGCGTTGAGCGTGTAGAGGCTGTCTCCGTTGACCGGCTTGATGCGGTGATGGACGGCCCGGCTCAGTGAGGCGCAGTTCAGCGCGGACTCGGCGCTGGTGACCTCGGGCTGCGACTCAACCGGGCCGCCGCACGCCGCCAGCAGGCCCAGCAGTGCCATAGGGACCGCGGTTCTCAGGTGTCTCAAAGCTGTCTCCTCGCAAGGGGTGTGTCGCGGACAGGGATGGCCGCAAAACGCGTATTGCGAGGAAGTCAATAGCACCTGGGTTGCGGTCCTGGAAGACCCACCCTGGGCAGTGTCTACCGGTAACCAGTGGCGTCGGCGGGCTTGCCCGCGTCCTGGACCTCGACGACGTAGCGCCAGGCATCGGGCTGGCTGCCATCCAGGTCCGTGAAGCCGTAGACGCGTGCGAGCTGGCCGCTGGACAGGGACTGTCCGTTCCACCGGGCCTTGTCCGCGTCCGATGCCAGCGCGGCCACGGCACGGCCGACATAGGCCGGCGTCTCCGAGATGACGAAGTGGGGCTCCTTCACCGTCGCATCGCGCCAGTTCGCCTCCGTGACGCCGAAGTGCTCCAGCATGCCTTCGGAGCGCATCCAGCCCGGCGTCAGCGAGACGGCGGTGGCGCCATGGGGCTTCAGCTCCCGCGCCTGGCTCCACGCCAGCCGGAGGACGGAGGCCTTCGCGAGGTCATAGAACGTGGAGATGCGGTAGTTCGTCGCGTTGTAGTCGGCGGTGCCGTCGGTGACCTCGACCACGAGCCCTCCCGGGCGGCGGATGAGCAGCGGCAGGGCGAAGTGGCTGGTGATGAGGTGCGTGTCCACGCCCAGCCGGAGCAGCCGCAGCCCCTTGTCGAGCGAGTGCTCCCACACGCTCTTGTTCCACTCGAAGATGTGTTCGCCGCCCCAGATGTCGTTCACGAGCACGTCGAGCCGGCCCTGTTCCCGGTCGATGCGCTCCACCAGGGCCTTCACCTGTTCGGGCACCAGGTGGTCCGTTTGCACGGCGATGCCAATCCCACCCGCCGCCGTCACCTGTTCGGCGGTGTCCTCGATGGTCTCCGGCCGGTTCTGCTCCGAGCGCTGCGCCCGTGTCGTCCGGCCCGTGACGTAGACAGTGGCGCCCGCCGCGCCGAGCTGCACCGCGATGCCCCGGCCCGCCCCGCGCGTGCCGCCCGCGACCAGTGCCACGCGTCCCTTCAGGGAATCTTTCATGTCCCGCATGCCTGCCTCCTTCTGGAATGTGCGCACAACGGGGAGAGCCTACGGAGGATTGTTGACACCTCTTGTCATGATTGGGCGAGTTGGCGCGGTTCGCGCAAGAACGCACCGCAACCTTTTCACGGCTCACCTGTTCGACGTCTCGCGAGGAGGTTGCGTGATTCGACGACTCATTCTGGGCGCCGTCCTCTGTCTGCCGGGGGAAGCGCTCGCCAAACCGCCAGCGGGAGGCGTCGTCTGTGCCACCTATCCCTCGGCCCCCGCGTGCGCCGGACAACAGCCAGCCTGCACGCTCTGTCACACGGCCCCTCCGCAACGAAACGCCTTCGGGACCTCGCTGGAGCCGCACCTGGTTCCGGGCGCAGCGCGGCCGCTTTCGGATGGCGATTTCTCCATGGCCCTGCCTGCCGCGCTGCGCGCCGTCGAGCCAGAGGACGCGGATGGCGATGGCGTGACGAACGTGGAGGAGTTGTCGCGGGGCACGCTGCCCGGGGACCCGGCCAGTGTGCCCACGGAGCTAGGGGGCTGCGTGGCGGGGCAGAACCCCGATTACGACATCTGCCGCTACGACTTGCGCTTCGCCTACCGGCGCGTGCTGCTCGACTTCTGCGGACGGTCGCCGACCTACGCGGAGCTCCAGGCCTTCGCCGCGCGCGGGGACGACAGCAAGCGCGAGTTCATCGACGCGGAGTTGGAGCGCTGCACGGGCAGCGAGTTCTGGCGGGGCAAGGACGGGCAGCTCTGGAAGCTGGCCCACCCGAAGATCCGGCCCGTGGGCTCCATCAAGTCGGGCGAGGACGCGGGCCCGATTCCGCTCGCGGACTACTACGACGACTACGCGCTCTACGCCTACGCCCAGCTCGACCACCACGATGCGCGTGAGGTGATGACGGCGACCTACTACGTGAGCCGTCAGACGGAGCCCACGCGCTACACCGCGACGCCGTCATTGCCCTCCCAGTTCGTGGAAGAGAGCCGTCGCGCCGGCAACCTCACATCGGCGTGGAGTCTCACGTCCTTCGTGATGTTCACCGCGCTGCCTCGGAACGCCGCGTCCCAGAGCTACCGCGCCTACCTGGGGCTCGACATCGCGCTTCAGGAGGGGCTCTACAGCATTCCGGGTGAGCCTCGGGACTACGACGCCAAGGGTGTGCAGGCGTCTGCCTGCGCCGCCTGCCATGCGACGCTCGACCCGCTGAGCTATCCCTTCCGTAACTACAACGGCATCGCCGCCGGGGCGTCGGCGCGCTACGTGCCCGGCCGAATCGAGCGGTACTTCAGCACCGAGGCTCCCAACATCACCCAGATACCGGAGTCTGGCTTCCTGCTGGGCCAGCCCGTGAGGGACCTGCTCGAGTGGGCCCACGTCGGCGCCAACAGCGACGCCTTCGCCATCTCCGCCGTCACCGACTACTGGAAGCTGCTCGTGGGCCACCCTCCGACGGCGGAGGAGCAGGCCGAGTTCGTCACCCTGTGGCAGCGCTTCAAGGGCACGCATCAGTACAGCGTGCAGCGGATGCTTCATGACCTGATTCGCACGGAGGCCTACGGTGCGCCCTGAAACGCTGGTGGTCACCGCGGTGCTCGTGCTCGCTGGCTGCACGCAGCAGCCGATTGCCACGGTGCTGGACGTGGATGCTGGAGTCCCTCCGGTGGGGAACGAATCGGACGCGGGCACGCCCGTGGCTGTCGCCAGGTCGACCCGGAACAACCTTCGCTTCAAAGGGCCCGAACGACTGACGACGGACTTCGCGGCGGCGCTCGAGCTTCCTCCAGCGGGGCTGTGTAACGAGCTGGGACAGTACCCGTGCGCGACGTTCGTCCACACCGTGACGCTGGGCGGCGTGGACCCGTACCGGAGCGGCTTCTATGAGCCACTGCCCGTCACGGGGGTGACGACGCCCATCGCCGTGGAGCGGATGGCCCTGGCGGGCTGCACCCAGCGCGTCGCGCTCGATGTGAGCGCGCCAACGGCGGCCGTCATCTTCAAGGGCGTCGGATTGGATGCCCAGGGCCGACTGGAGGACCGGTCCGGGCCGCCGGTCCGAGCCGCCATCCACGCGCTCTACCAACGCGGCCTCCTGCGTGAGGCCGAGGAGGCAGAGGTGAATGCCTGGATTCAACTCGCCGCTGACATCGAATCCTCGGGCAGCACGCGTCCGGGCCGCGACTGGATGACCGCGGTCTGCTTCGCCGTCCTTTCCTCCGCTGAGTCCGTCTTCTTCTGAGGGAGCCTTCCATGTCACTTCGCAAAGATGGCCGGCTCTCGCGCCGGGAGTTGGTGAGGGCGATGTCTCTGTGCGCCGCGGGCTCGACGGTGTTGGGGCCGCTGTTGACTGGATGCCGCGAGGCGCTCGATACGCCCGATTCGCTGGGGCAGCGTGGCGGCGCCCGTCGGGCACGGCTCGACGGTAAGCCCCGCTTCCTCATCGTCGTGGGGGCGGCGGGCGGCGCCTCCATCATCGACAGCTTCCTGGCGGTCCGGGCGTCGGAGGCGGGGCCGGATGCGGCGCGGCTCAACACGTTCGCGGATGGTCAGGTGCAGAGCGTGCTGGACTCGCCTTTCAGGGCGGTTCAGGTGAGCAGTCCGCGGCTTGGAAACATCCCCGTGCCGGTGAGGACGGACCAGCTGCCTTTCGTGACGAAGCACAAGGCGTCGATGCTGGTGGCGACGTCGGTGGGGACATCGGTCAACCACGTCATCGCGCAGAAGCGGAGCCTGACGGGGAACTCGGCGTGGCGGGGAAGGACGCTTCAGGAGTGCGTGGCCTTGCAGTACGGCGCGGGCTTTCCCATCCCCAACGTGAACATGGGCATGGGCGGGTACGCGGAGCGGGGGACGGACACCTCCCTGCCCGCGCACTGCTACGGCGAGGTGGTGACGAATGCGTCGCTGTGGCCCCTGGGGCTCGACGGGCGCAAGGGGCTCAAGGACGTGCCGCCGGAAGACGTGGTGGCCCTGGCGCGCCAGACGCGGAACGCGCTCGATGCGAGGTCCGTCTTCGGCCAGACGTTCGAGAACGCGCCCGCGCTCCGGCGGTGGAATGAACAGCGCATCGTTGGGCAGCCCGCGCTGGAGATGAAGGACCTCATCAACCGCCTCAGCGTGCTGCCGGACGCGCCGCCGCGGATTCCCCTGTCCGAGTTCGGCCTGTCCAGCTCCCCGGACGGAGCGCGCCTTCGCGCGGCCTTTCCGGACTACTTCACGGACCCGGTGGAGGGCCAGGCGGCGCTGGCCTTCCTGCTGCTCAAGTACCGGGTGTCGGTGACGGTGACGCTGGGGCCTTCGTTCAACGTAGCGGTGGGCGGAGAGACTGGCATTGCCAACCCGCCTCTGGCGTTCGACTTCAGCCACAACGACCACCGGACCGGGCAAGCCTTCATGTGGGCGCGCGTCCTGGGCGTGGTGGACCGGCTCATCGGCCTGCTCAAGGAGGAGCCGTTCGACGAAGCGTCCGGTGAGAGTCTCTGGGACCGCACGCTCATCTATGTCGCCACTGAGTTCGGCCGCACACGGCCCCGTGCATTGAATGCCACCGAGTTCGGCACCGGGCATGACCTCAATAATGGCTTCCTGATGCTCTCACCCATGCTCCGGGGCAACACGGTGCTGGGGGGAATCGACTCGCGCACGACGTTGACCTACGGCTTCGACCCGCGCACGGGAGCGCCCGCCCAGGGGAAGCTGGCGTCGAACGAGGCGGACATCTTCTCCGGCATCCTGACGGCCATGGGCGTCGATACATCCGGCAGTGGGCTGCCCGATGCGAGCGGATTCCTGCCCACGTGACGGCACGCGCGGCTCAGCGCGCGGGGCACGTCAGCCCCGGCTCCGGCGCACCGCGGTCCTGGAGCTGCATCAGGCAACGAAGGGCGTCGGGGTCCGCGGAGTCAGCCAGGTACGTGCGGCGCCACAGCATCGCGGCCACTCTCCGGGGAAGCTGGGGATCCGGCGCCACCAGGGCCCGGCGGACGCCGTTACCTCCGCGAGGCGCTGCCGCTGCCGCGGCTTCGAGCTTTGCCACTTCGTCAGGACAGCCGTCCGGGCAGTTGTAGAGGAACACCGCGTGCCCGTGCTCCAGGTTGTGGACATAGAGGCAAGGGGCCACGGGCTCGGAGGAGACCCCGCACGGAGCCACGTTTCCGCAGTGGAGGCCGGAGTTGGGCGGATTCTCCCCGTTGCCGCACCCTTCACTCGAACAGCTGTCGAGGTGGTGCGAAGGGCTCGGCTCCGACAGCGGAAAGCTGAATCGCTCACACGCGTCGCCATCGTCGGAAGTGGTGTCGCCGCAGCCGGTGAGCGCGAGGAGCGTGAGGAGGGGGAGGAGAGGACGGGGCATCACGGCCGCGTCATACCGCATCAGCCCGGGAATGCGCCTCGCCGCTCCACGTCGATGTCGCGTAGGCCCTTGAAGCCCAGGCGGGCGGTGAAGCGGAGGAATTCCTCTCGGGACAGGCTGCCCCCGGTCGCGTTCGGAGAAAGCACGTCGAGGTCCACCTTCACGCGGCTGCGCACAGCGAAGTCCACGCGGCCCGGCAGGTAGCCCGCATTGGCGGCGATGATGATGTGCTCCGGGAGCCGCTGGGCCCAGCGCACCGCGACCTGCGGATGCACCTGGGCCTCCGAACTGAACAGCAGCAGCGCGACGGGGCTGGCGATGCGCGGCGGCGTCTTCGAGCACCGCAGCACCTCACGCTGCACCTCCAGCCGGCAGTCATGCAGCGTATCGACGCCGGGGACATTTCCCCGGGTGATGTCCGTGGCGCTTCCCGCCCGGAGGAGGACCTCCAGCGCCACCGGTGCCGCGAACCGGGAGGACCGCCGGGCCGCGTTCAGCAGGGCCACGGATTCCGTCACGGCGGTGCGTCCGGCTCGGCGGAGCGCGTCCTTGAGGAACGGGATGGGGGCATCCACGCCCTGATCCGCCACGGTGCCTAGAACGGCCAGCCATTCCAGTGGGCCCGGTACCACGTGGGGTGACACGAGCGCGTAGGCGAGCAGGCTGCAACTGACCGCGGGCTCCAGGTCCCTCGCGGAAAGCACCATTGAACCAGAAGCCCTGGCCGCCTCTGCCTGCGGGGCAATGACGAGCGTGGGGACGGCCGGGGAGACGCTAGGGGCGCCCCTTGGCGCCGGCATCAGACCTTCTGGAGGCCCGGCATGCGAGCGGCCCTGGCCGCCAGCTTCGAGCGTCCCGGGCGCGGGGGACGTCTCGGCGGAGGCTCCGGGGTGGTGGGCCTCCTCAGCCGTGGCACGCGGCGGTCCGGGCTTCGAGCCACGTTCGAGCACCACCAACGCATCGGGTGGCGGCGCGCGCAGGCGCTCCTGAAACGACGGCGAGTACGCATGCTCGCCCTTGCCTGGCACCCGCGCCGTCACGCGCGCCCCCACGGCCTGGAGCGCTCGGATTACCAGCGCCGCCGCGGCGAGCCCGTCCACACCGGGGTGGGGCGCCACCACCACGCGGCGGCCCTTCAACTCCGTCAGGAAGCGGCGAGCATCCTCCAGGGCCTCTTCCTCGGCGGGCCAGCGAGGGTCCTTCATATGTCCGAGCAACATGAGGCGAAGGTGTAACGCCGCCGGGTGACATGAGAGGTCGGGCACGGACCGCCCGCACGCTACCCGGCCGGACGGAGTCGGGACGGGGGAGCGTGGGTTGTCGCGGGTCGTCACCGGACGCGAACCAGGCGTGTCGCGCCGCATCGGCGGAGTACGCTCTTCGCGACAGTGCGGGGGCGCTACGGGAGGGAGACCACCCAGTTTCGGAGTGTCATCAGTCGCGGGTTCTTCTACGGTCCGCAGCCATGAACCGGAAACGTCCCCTGAATTCCCTCCTGCGTGTGGCCGCGGCCATGGCGCTGCCCGCCTTCCTGGGGTGTGCCCAGGATTCGCAAGTGACGCGCGAGGCGCCCACGCCCGCCGAGTCTCCCGCCGCCGCGTCGCAGCCCACGCCGGAAGAGGCGAAGGCCTTCGCGGAGAAGGTGAACGCGGACCTCAAGCGCCTGTGGACGAAGCAGGCCACCGCGGAGTGGATCAAGTCCACGTACATCACCGATGACACCGAGCAGAACGCCGCCTTCGCCAACGAAGAGGTGCTGGCCTACGTCAACGGCGCCATCAAGGAGGCACGGCGCTTCGAGGGCCTGACGTTGGACGCGGACACCGCGCGCATTCTGCACCTGCTCAAGGTGTCCCAGGCGCTGCCGGCGCCGTCGGACGCGGAGAGGCGGTCCGAGCTGGCCGCCACGGCGGCGAAGCTGGAGGGCCTCTACGGCAAGGGCAAGTACTGTGGGCCGGACGGGAAGGGGAAGTGCCGCGACCTGGAGGTGCTGTCCGACGTCATCGCGGAGAGCCGCAACTACGACGAGTTGCTGGACGCGTGGCAGGGCTGGCACTCCGTGGCCCGTCCCATGCGGCCGATGTACGAGCGGCTGGTGTCCCTCTCCAACGAGGGCGCGAAGGACATCGGCTTCAACGACCTGGGCACGCTGTGGCGCTCCGCGTACGACATGCCTCCGGCCGAGTTCGAGGTCGAGGCCCAGCGCCTGTGGGGCCAGGTGAAGCCGCTCTATGACGACCTGCACTGCTACGTGCGCGGCCGTCTGGCGAAGCAGTACGGCGCCGACAAGGTGCCCGATGGCAAGCCGATTCCCGCGCACCTGCTGGGCAACATGTGGGCGCAGGAGTGGAACAACATCTACCCGCTGGTGGAGCCCTTCCCCGGGCAGGCCAGCCTGGATGTGGACTCGGCGCTGAAGCAGCAGAAGTATGACGCGCTGCGCATGGTGAAGCTGGGTGAGAAGTTCTTCACCTCGCTGGGCCTCAAGGAGCTGCCGCAGAGCTTCTTCGAGCGCTCGCAGTTCACCAAGCCCGTGGGGCGCGATGTCGTCTGCCACGCCAGCGCCTGGGACGTGAACTTCAGCAACGACCTGCGCGTCAAGATGTGCATCAAGCCCACGGAGGAGGACCTCGTCACCATCCACCACGAGCTGGGCCACAACTACTACTTCACGTACTACTACCAGCTCCCGGTGCTCTATCAGGCCGGCGCGAACGACGGCTTCCACGAGGCCATTGGTGACGCGCTCACGCTGTCCATCACCCCGGGCTACCTGCAGCAGGCGGGGTTGCTGAAGGCGGTTCCGAAGAACGAGAAGAACCTCATCAACCTGCAGATGAAGGACGCGCTGGAGAAGATTGCCTTCCTGCCGTTCGGTCTGCTCGTGGACCAGTGGCGCTGGGAGGTGTTCTCCGGCCGCGTGCAGCCGGCGGACTACAACAAGTCCTGGTGGACGCTGCGAGAGAAGTACCAGGGCGTCGCCGCGCCGGTGGCCCGTTCGGAGCAGGACTTCGACCCGGGGGCCAAGTACCACGTGCCCGCAAACGTTCCATATACGCGGTATTTCCTGGCGCGCATCCTCCAGTTCCAGTTCCACAAGGCGCTCTGCGAGGCGTCCGGCTACAAGGGCGCCCTCCACGAGTGCTCCATCTATGGGAACAAGGAGGCCGGCAAGCGGCTCCAGGCCATGTTGGAGCTGGGTGCGAGCAAGCCGTGGCCCGACGCGCTCCAGGCCATGACGGGAACCCGGCAGATGGATGCCACGCCGCTGCTCGACTACTTCAGCCCGCTGCGCACCTGGCTCCAGGCGCAGAACAAGGGCCAGAAGTGCGGTTGGTGACGGTCTGGAGTAGACGCGCCGGGCGGCCACGCTTAAATTGCGGCCGTCTAGGCGGGTTCGCTCGTAGGACCGGACGGCGGATATTCGCGTCCGTGACGAAAGAAGAAGAGAGCAAATGGCTACTGGTACCGTGAAGTGGTTCAACGATGCGAAGGGTTTCGGCTTCCTCACCCAGGACGGTGGTGGTGAGGACGTGTTCTGCCACCACACCGCCATCAACATGGATGGCTTCCGCACCCTCCAGGAGGGCCAGAAGGTGGAGTTCGAAGTGACCCGCGGCCCCAAGGGCCTGCAGGCCCAGAACGTCCGCGCGGCCTGAGCCGAGCGTCGTTCGAACTGCTTCTGTTGCATCATGAGGGTCCGGCCCCACGGGGTCGGGCCCTTCGTGCTTTCTGGAGAGCGCTCCGTGCCTTTGTCGACGAAGTTCCGCCGCTCACGCGTCTGTCTGTTGCCCGTTCTCGCCGCGCTGGGTTGCTCCACCACGCCAGCCGTGCCGTCGAGCACGGGCACGGCCGCCCTCCCTGCCGGGTCGTCCAAGGCACCACCCCCCGTCAACGTCCCGGAGAAGGAGCCCACCGCCATGACGTCCACGTTCGACGCCGCGGCCCTGAAGGCGGAGCTCGTGGCGCGGCACGGCGAGGCGCAGCGGGGCCGCATCGAGCGGGGCGTGGATCAGGTGGTGGCGATGTGGCGGCCGGAGGACGGAGACCTCGCGGCGTTCGCACGTGAACAGTTCCTGTCGGACCCGAAGGCGCTCGACGCGACCTTCCAACGGCTGGAGCGGCTGTTCGAGCAGCTCGACGGGCACCTGTACGAAATCGGGCGCGAGCTCCAGTGGTACACCGACCTGGACCTGGGGCCGTTGCTGCCAGTGGAGCCCCTGGTGGCGGCGTATGATCCGGCCGCCCACGTCACCACGGACCTGTTCCGCGCGCGCGTGGGCTTCGTGGTGTTGCTCAACTTCCCGCTCACCACGTTGGCGGAGCGCGTGGAGCAGGGGCCGTCATGGACGCGGCGGCAGTGGGCCGAGACGCGGCTGGCCGGGCGCTTCAACCAGCGCGTCCCCGCGGAGATTGAACAGGCGTCCTCGCGCGCCATCGCCGCGGCCAACCTGTACATCGCCGAATACAACATCTGGATGCATCACCTGGTGGATGCGCAGGGACGGCGCCCCTTCCCGAAGGGGCTGCGGCTCATCAGCCACTGGAACCTTCGTGACGAGCTGAAGGGGGACTACTCCGACGCGGTGACGGGCGCGCTGAAGCAGCGGATGATCGTCCAGGTGATGGAGCGCATCATCACGCAGACGATTCCCGCAGCCGTCATCGACAACCCGCGGCTGGATTGGGACCCCTTCACCAACACCGTCACGGTGGCGCCGTCGGAGACGGTGGAGGCGGATGCGCCCGCACGCACGACGAAGCCGGATGCGTCGCCGGAGCCGGACACGCGCTACACGCACCTGCTGGCCACCTTCCAGGCGGCGCGTCAGGCGGACCCCTACGTGCCGGTGGCGCCCACGCGAATCGCCCGGAGCTTCGAGCTGGGCCGCGAGCTGCCGGAAGCGCGCGTCCGGTCGCTGTTGACGCAGGTGCTGGAGTCACCGCTGGTGCCGCGCGTGGCGAAGGAGATTGAAGCGCGCCTGGGCCGGAAGCTGGAGCCGCAGGACCTCTGGTATTCGGGCTTCAATCCGGGCGGCAAGCGGCCGGAGTCCGACCTGGATGCGCTGACGCGCAAGCGCTACCCCACGGCGGAGGCGTTCGCGAAGGACCTGCCGCGCATCCTCCAGGGCATGGGCTTCACGAAGGCGAAGGCCGTGTGGCTGGCGGAGCGCATTCGCGTGGACGCGTCGCGCGGTGCGGGGCACGCACAGCCGGCACTTCGGCGAGGCGACTTCCCCCGGCTGCGCACGCGCGTGGAGAAGGGGGGCATGGACTACAAGGGCTACAACATCGCGGTGCACGAGCTGGGGCACAACGTGGAGCAGGTATTCAGCCTCTACGGAGTGGACCACACGCTGCTCGCGGGGGTGCCCAACAACGCCTTCACGGAGGCGCTGGCCTTCGTGTTCCAGTCGCGCGACCTGGAGTTGCTCGGGCTGGGCAAGCCGGACGCGGCGAGCGAGCGGGAGCGGGTGCTCGGCGAGCTGTGGCAGACGTGGGAGCGCGCGGGCATCGCGCTGGTGGACATGTCGGTGTGGCACTGGATGTACGCGCACCCGGACGCCACGCCGGCCCAGCTTCGCGAGGCGGTGGTGGGCATTTCTCGCGACGTGTGGAACCAGTACTTCGCGCCGGTGCTGGGAGGGGAGGGGAGTTCGCTGCTGGCCGTCTACAGCCACATGATCAGCTACCCGCTCTACCTGTCCGACTATCCGCTGGGCCACCTCATCGCGTTCCAGATCGAAGAGCACCTGAAGCGCAAGGGACCGCTGGGCGCCGAGTTCGAACGCATGGCCACCTACGGTTCGGTGACGCCGGACCAGTGGATGATTCATGCGACCGGGGCCCCGGTGAGCGCGGAGCCATTGCTCCGCGCCGCCGAGGCCGCCCTGAGTCGCTGACCTACGGCTGCCGGGACGTGTCGCCGGGGATGTCGATGAGCTCGACGTCGAAGGTGAGGACGGCGTTGGGCGGAATGCGCGAGCCGGAGGGCGGCCGCTCGCCGTAGGCGGTGTTGCCGGGGCAGGTGAGCTTCGCCTTGCCGCCCACCTTCATCTTCGCCACGCCCTGCGTCCAGCAGGGGATGACGCCGTTGAGCGGGAACTCAACGGGGATTCCGCGGCGGGCGGAGGTGTCGAAGATGGTGCCGTCCACCAGCCGGCCCTCGTAGTGGACCTTGACGGTGTCGACGGCGCGCGGGCTGCGGCCGGTTCCCGCCTGGACCTGCTTGTAGACGACGCCGGAGGGAAGCACCTCCGCGCCGGGCTCCTTCGCGGCGCGCTCCAGCGCGGCCTTGCCCGCAAGCGCCTGCCGGCTCTTTGCGAAGGCCTGAATCCGCTGCGCCTGCTCCTTCGGGTCGATGTCGGACGTCTTTCCACCGAGTCCGTCGGCCAGGCCCTGTTGCAGCACCTTCAGCTCCTCGGGCGACAGCGCGAAGAGGGACAAATCACGGCCAATGGAGAGGCCGAGCGTGTAGAGGGTCTGCTGGTCTTCCTCGGACAGCGCAGCGGGCGCCGCCGGCGCGGCGGCCGGAGGAGTCGCCGGTGCGGCCTTGGCCGCGGGCTTCTTCGCCGACTTCGAGTCCTGCGCCTGGGCGCCCGTCGCGCCGAGCGCGAACACCAGGGCCGCCGTCCACATCGATCGCATGCATCCACCTTTCATGAGAACCGGCGCACTATAGAGCGTGGCCGCGCGCCCGGAAGACACAAGCCCGCGCGAAGAATTCACCGAGGAAGCACAGCGAGCGCGCGAGGCCTCCGCGCGCCGTCCGTTTTCTTGCGAGTTCAGCGCGCGCCTCTACCCTGCATCCAGGTTGCTTCACCCCCGGAGCAACCTGTTGCACCACCTGACCGGAGGCGAAGAAGCCATGAGCGACAAGCGGAAGAACAAGCGGGCGCCCCTCGACATCTACCTGAACAAGTACATGGGTGGCGTGCCGTACATGTCGCGGGCCGCGGACATCAGCCAGGAAGGGCTGAGCCTCGCCCGGCTGCTCGAGCCTCAGCACGAGGCCAAGCGCATCGGTCTCCAGTTCCAGCTCCCGGGCTCGGAGGAGATCATCTACGCCGAGGGTGAAGTGGTCCGTGAGTGGGCCGAGCTGGGGGCCAAGCGCGAGCGCTCTGGTGTGCGCTTCACGCTGCTCACCGACCGTCACCGCAAGATGATCGACGCCTACGTCGACCGTCACGGCAACGAGAACTGACGCATACCCGCCGTGCCGCAGGGGCCTGCCTTGACTTCCCCGGAAGCAGGCCCGTTGAATGGGAAGCCATTCTGCCCTGACACGACCCGCGACGTCGGACGAGGGGCTGGAGGATTTCCCGTGAGGCACTCGCTGTGGGGGATATTGCTGGCCGTGCCACTGACCGCGTCTGGCCAGGGCAAGGAAGCGAAGGCCCCGAAGCCCACCGTCGCCGCCGTGAAAACGGCACCGGGGGCACCGGGCGTCAATTGGGAAGGGCAGGTGCTGCGGGCCACGGGAGCGGGTGCTCCCGACCTGAAGGCCTCCAACCCCGGACAGGCCCGGCTGGGCGCCGAGCGGACCGCCAAGCAGTCCGCCATCCAGAATCTCATGGACCAGGCCGGGCGCCTTCACATCAGCGCGGGCCGCACCGTGGCGGACGAACTGGCCCGCGAAGAAGTCCGCAAGCGGGTGGAGGCCGCGATGGGCGGCTACAAGGTCGTCGCCCGGCGGTTCTTCTCCGACAGTGGCGTGGAGATTGACGTGGAGGTGCCGCTATCGGCCCTCACCGCGTCGTTGTTCTCGCCGCCCGCCGCGGACACCGTCATCGCCGTCAACGGCGCGGGCGCGAAGAAGTACACGGGGCTGGTGGTGGATGCGCGAGGGCTCGGTGTGCAGCCCGTGCTGGCGCCCCGCCTGCTGGATGACAGCGGCAAGGCGCTGTACGGCGCGGCGGCGCTAGCCAACGAACGCCGTGCTGCGACAGCCGTGGCCGCGTGGTTCCAGAGCCTGGATGCGGCGAAGAAGGCCTCGCTGGTGGGGGACAAGCCCCTGGTGGTGAAGGCCACGGGTTCCAAGGGTTCCGACCTGGTGCTCGCCTCGGAGGACGCGAAGGCGCTCGTCGAGGCCAACACGCGCTTCCTGGCCGAGGGCCGGGTCGTGATTGTCACGCAGTGACTACGAGGTCCTCGGCGAGCTGATGCGGAAGCTTTTGCTGTTGGTGATGGTGTCCACGTTCGCTGGGTGTGCGAAGCGTCAGGAGCCCGAGTCCCTGCTCAAGGCCCGCGAGCTGATGGCGGAAGCCCAGAACTCCAGCGGCAACCTGGCCCTGCTCTGCGAACCCGTGGACGCGGAGGTGTACCTGGATGGCGTCTGGCAGGGGCTCTGCAGCGACTTCTCGGGTTCCCCCAAGGCGCTGCGAGTGGGCAGCGGCCTGCACGAGATTGAAGTGAAGAAGCAGGGGTACTGGCCCTATACGACGTACTTCGAGCCCAGCCGGGCCCGAGCGCGGCTGACCATCCAGCTTCGCGCCTCTGGGCCGAAGGCCGGCGGTTCGGAGTGACGCCGGGCCGGGTGTAAAGCGAGCGGGCTTCCACGAAAGCCCGTTTCCTGTGCTTTCGTGAAGTGCAATCAGGACATGACGCCGCCGTAGCTGGGACTGAAGAGGAGAGCGCCATCGGACGACGCAGGAAAGGTCATTCCCCCGCCGCCGTGAAACCCGCCGCCGCTGCCGTGCCGCCGTCGGCACGGCCTGCCCCCGTGCTTCACGAGGTGCCGCCGCCGCGGGGACAGGGCAAGTCCGCGGCCGAGACCGCCCGTGTGCAAGTCGCCGAACCCGTGGCGGTGGCCGAGACCGCCCTGTCCGAGACGGACGCCCGGCGCATCGACCTGTGGTGGTCGGCGGTGATGGTAGGCTCGCTGGGGCTGGTGTTCGCGCTGCTCTCCGTCTTTGGCGGTGTGGCGGTGCCAGTGCTGCTCGCGCTGTCGGGCGCGTACATCTTCAACCCCATCGTCACCGAGCTGGAGAAGCGGCGGCTGGACCGCACGTGGGGGACGACGCTCGTCTTCGCGGCGGGGACGCTGATGTTGGTGGGCGCGGTGCTGTACCTCATCCCGGTGTTCCGGGAGGAGGCGTCGAAGCTGCCGGATTTCTTCAACCGCGCGAGCACCCAGGTGGTGCCGAAGGTGGAAGGGCTGGTGGGGCATTCGTTGCCGGACCTGGTGCGCCAGCGCACCACCGAGCTGGGAAAGCAAGCGTCAGAGCTGGTCCAGAGCGCGGGGCCGGCGGCGGCGCGCATCCTGGCGAGCTTCGCGGGCAACACGGCGCGGCTGGTGGTGACGTTGCTGGGCCTGTCGGTGGTGCCGGTGCTGGCCTTCTTCTTCCTGCAGGACTACCCCCGGCTGATGGGCATGGTGAAGGACCTGCTGCCCCGGCGCGCGGTCGGGCTGGTGAGCCGGCGCTTCGCGGAGGTGGACGAGGTGCTCTCCGCCTTCGTGCGCGGCCAGCTCATCGTGGGCGGCGTGCTGTCGGTCATCTATGCGGCGGGCCTGTCAGCGGCGCGCATCGACATGGCCATCGTCATTGGTGTGATTGCCGGCTTCGGCAACATGGTGCCGTACCTGGGCACGGGCGTGGGCATCGTGCTGTCGCTGGTGGGGCTCATGCTGTCGTGGCAGGGGCCGTGGCAGTTGGCGGCGGTGGCGGCCACCTTCGTCATCGGGCAGATGCTGGAGGGCTTCGTCATCACCCCGCGAATCGTGGGGGAGAAGGTCGGGCTGGCGCCGGTGGCGATCATCCTGGCCATCCTCGCCTTCGGTGAGCTGTTCGGCTTCGTGGGCATCCTGCTGGCGGTGCCGGTGGCGGCCATCCTCAAGGTGGTCCTGAGCGTGGTGGTGGAGCGCTACCGCCGGACGCGGCTCTACACGGGGGAGCCCAAGTCGCCGTGACGAAGCTGGAGGCGCTGCACAAGGAGATCACCAGCTGCCGGGCCTGTCCCCGGCTGGTGGAGTGGCGGGAGGAGGTGGCGCGGGTGAAGCGCCGCGCCTACCGCGACTGGAACTACTGGGGCCTGCCCGTCCCCGGCTTCGGTGACCCCAAGGCCCGGCTCATCATCGTCGGGCTGGCGCCGGCGGCCCATGGGGCGAACCGGACGGGGCGGATGTTCACCGGGGACCGGTCGGGCGACTTCCTCTATGCCGGGCTGCACCGCGCGGGCTTCGCGAATCAGGCCCTCAGCGAGCACCGGGATGACGGGCTCCGGCTGAAGGACGCCTTCATCGTGTCGGCGGCGCGCTGTGCTCCGCCCGACAACAAGCCCCTCCCAGAGGAGCTGGCCCGCTGCGCGCCGTTCCTGGATCGCGAGCTGGCGCTGCTACCGGGCCGGGTGATGCTCGCGCTGGGGGCCATCGGCTGGAACGCCGCGCTCGTGGCCCTGGCGCGGCAGGGGATGGAGGTTCCGTCGCCTCGGCCTGCGTTCGGGCATGGGGCGGAGCTGCCCCTGCCGGGCGGCCGGACGCTGCTGGGCTGCTACCACGTCAGCCAGCAGAACACGCAGACGGGGCGGCTGACCCCGGCGATGTTCGACGCCGTCATGTCCCGGGTCCACGCGCTGCTGGAAACGTCGAATCCGAAGGCGCGCGGGAAGAGTTGAAGAAGCCTTCTGTGTTTGCTTGACAGTTGGGGGAGCCCGCTGTTATTCCCCGCGCCACCGAAGCGGCTGCAACGGGTCGTTAGCTCAGCGGTAGAGCACTACCTTGACACGGTAGGGGTCAGTGGTTCGATCCCACTACGACCCATCATCAAAGAGTGACTTCAGCGGGCGGCACGGCTTTAAAAGAGCCTGCCGCCCGTTTTTTTTCCGAGGTTCGTATGTCCGACATCATCACGGTGACGCTCCCCGACGGCTCGCAGAAGCAGACGGCCCGGGGTACCACCATCGCGGACTTCGTGCGGGAGAGCATCGGTCCCGGCCTGGCGAAGGCCGCCCTCTTCGCGCGCGTGAATGGCCAGGACATGGACCTGGCCCGCAAGCTGGACGAGGACGTGAAGCTGCAGATCTTCACGCCCAAGAGCCCCGAGTCCCTGGAGTTGATCCGCCATGACGCCGCCCACGTGGTGGCCAGCGCGGTGCAGAAGCTCTTCCCGGGCACGCAGGTGACCATCGGTCCCGCGACGGAGGAGGGCTTCTATTACGACTTCTTCCGCGAGAAGCCCTTCACGCCCGAGGACCTGGAGAAGATCGAGGCCGAGGCGAACGCCGAGCTGAAGCGGGACATGGCCTTCGTCCGCACCGAAATCTCCATGGACGAGGCCGTGCGCCTGTTCGAGGAGAAGGGCGAGAAGTTCAAGGTCGAGATCGTCAAGGACATCGCGGCCAAGGGCGCCAAGACGCTGACGCTCTACACACACGGTGACTGGGTGGACTTCTGCCTGGGGCCCCACGCGCCCAGTACGGGGAAGATCGGCATCATCAAGATCCTCTCCTCCAGCGGCGCGTACTGGCGCGGTGACCACCGCAACCCGATGCTCCAGCGCGTTTACGGCACGGCCTTCTTCGACAAGAAGCAGCTGGCGGAGTACCTGACGCGCATCGAGGAGTCGAAGAAGCGCGACCACCGCAAGCTGGGCAAGGAGCTGGACCTCTTCCACTTCCACCCGTACTCGCCGGGCTCCGCCTTCTGGACCCCGAAGGGCACCACGCTCTACACCACGCTGTCGAACTGGATGCGTCAGCTGACGCAGAACGACGGCTACGTGGAGATCAAGACGCCCCTGATGTTCAACAAGGGGTTGTGGGAGACCAGCGGCCACTGGGGCAAGTACAAGGAGAACATGTTCCTCGTGCTCGACAGCGAGTCGGGGGAGCATGACTTCTCGCTCAAGCCGATGAACTGCCCGTCGCACCACCTGTTCTACGGCTTCAAGAAGCACAGCTACCGCGACCTGCCGCTGCGCTACCACACGCAGGACGTGCTGCACCGCAACGAGGCGGCGGGCTCCCTGGGCGGCCTCACGCGCGTGCGCCAATTCGCGCAGGATGACGCGCACATCTACTGCACGGAGGCGCAGATCACCGACGAGGTGCGGCGCTTCGTGAAGCTGCTGGACCACGTCTACAAGGCGGTGGGCCTCACCTACGCGGTGAAGCTGTCCACGCGGCCCGAGCAGCGTCTGGGCGATGACTCCCTGTGGGACCGGGCCGAGGGCGGCCTCAAGGCGGCGCTAGAGTCGTTGGGCCTCGAGTACGAACTGGCCCCGGGTGACGGCGCGTTCTACGGCCCGAAGATCGACTTCGCGGTGTCGGACAGCATCGGCCGCCGGTGGCAGCTGGGCACCATGCAACTGGACTATCTGGCGCCCGAGCGCTTCGACCTGACCTACGTGGGCGAGGACAACGCCGAGCACCGCCCCGTGGTGCTCCACCGCGCCATCTTCGGTTCGTTCGAGCGCTTCACGGCCATCCTCATCGAGCACTTCGCCGGCGCCTTCCCGGCCTGGCTGGCCCCCATCCAGGCGGTGCTGGTGACGGTGGCGGATCGGCAGAACGACTACGCCCGGAAGGTTCGGGACTCCTTGAGGGCGAAGGGTTACCGGGTGGAGTTCGACGAGCGCGGCCTGTCGATGAACGCCAAGATCCGCGAGGCCCAGCTCCAGAAGGTGCCGTTCACCCTGGTGGTGGGCGACAACGAGGTGTCGGGCGAGGGCGTGTCGCCGCGGCGGTACGGCGGCGAGGACCTCAAGACGATGAAGGTGACGGACTTCGAGGCCCTGCTGGCGAAGGAAGCGGCCCTGCCGTGATCGGGAGGTCAGGACGCCTGGCAGCTTGCTGACGGGCCTTGACTCCCTGTTGCACCTAAGTATCTTGACGCACTTTCGAGGGGAACCTGCCCAAGTTCCCCAATTTTCGAGAGTTCTCGCACCTGCCGCTCAAGTCCAACGGCACGGGGCATGGAAGGATCAGGACGATGCCGAAGTTGAAGACCCGCAGCAGCGCGAAGAAGCGCTTTGAAGTGAAGAAGAGCGGCAAGGTCAAGCACGGCAAGGCCTTCGCGAAGCACCTCTTCACGTTCTCGAAGACGCCGAAGTCCAAGCGCAGCGGCCGCGGCACCGGCCATCTTCGCGACATGGACGCGAAGAAGGTCATCAAGGAGATGTTCCCCTACGGGGGCTGATTTCGCGGTTCTGAAGTCAGGGATTACGTGGCCTCGTTGGAGCGGCGGTAAGCCTGCGCCGGGGGGCTTCTCAACTACGCAGTCCGAAGTGAGGCAGTCATGCGCGTGAAGAAGGGTGTAAAGGCTCGTCGTCGTCGTAATAGGATTTTGAAGCTGGCCAAGGGTTTCCGCGGCCGTCGGAAGAACTGCTACAAGCGCGCCAACCAGGCGGTTGAGCGGGCGCTGGACTACGCCAGCCGCGACCGCATGCAGCGCAAGCGGGACTTCCGTCGCCTGTGGATCGTCCGCATCAACGCGGCCGCCCGCACGGTGGGCCTCTCCTATTCGAAGCTGATCGCGGGCCTCGCGAAGGCGAAGATCGGCCTGGACCGCAAGGTTCTGTCCGACATGGCCATCGCGGATCCGTCGGGTTTTGCGGCCGTCGCCAACATCGCGAAGGCGGCCTGAGACACATCCAGCTCGCAAGGCTGGAGACAGAACGGGTGGGGTGGTGGGCTGACGCTGGCCACCCTTTCCGGATGTTTGAACGGGCTGCCTCTTCGGGGCGGCCCTTTTTTTTGCCTCGGCGCCAAGGGCGCGCGGGGAACTGGAACGGAGGCGGAAGTCCATGCGGGATCGGTTGCTGGCGCTCGCGGAGTCCGCGAGGCGGGAGATTGGCGGCGCGTCGGAGCTGTCCGCGGTGGAAGCACTGCGGGTCCGCTACCTGGGCAAGAAGGGCGAGCTGTCCGGCGTGCTGGGCGGTATGGGCAAGCTGCCCCCGGACGAGCGGCGCTCGCTGGGCGAGGTGGCCAACAGCGTGAAGGCGGAGCTGGAGAAGCTGCTCGCCGAGGCCGTGGAGCGCGCCGAGGCGGCCGCGCTGGAGGCCCAGCTTCAGGGCCCGGGCCTGGACGTGACGCTGCCGGGACGCGGCGTGGCGCTGGGCAGCCGGCACCCCGTGTCGCGGACGATGGAGGAGATTGTCCGGACCTTCTCACGGCTCGGCTTCGACGTGGCCAGCGGCCCGGAGATCGAGCTGGATTACTTCAACTTCGAGGCGCTGAACCTGCCGAAGGACCACCCCGCGCGGGACATGCAGGACACCTTCTACGTGGACGAGGCCACGCTGGGCCACGCGAAGAAGGCGGACAGCTCGGCGCTGCTGCGCACGCACACGTCCCCGGTGCAGGTCCGGTACATGCTCAACCGCAAGCCGCCCATCCGCGCGGTGATGCCGGGCCGGGTGTACCGGCGCGACTCGGACATCACTCACACGCCAATGTTCCACCAGGTGGAAGGCCTGCTGGTGGACAAGGGCGTGACGTTCGCCGAGCTGAAGGGCTCGTTGGCGGCGTTCGTGACGGCGTTCTTCGGTTCGGACACGCGCACGCGCTTCCGCCCGTCCTTCTTCCCCTTCACGGAGCCCTCCGCGGAGGTGGACATCACCTGCACGAACTGCGGTGGGAAGGGCTGCCGCATCTGCAAGCAGACCGGGTGGTTGGAGGTGCTGGGCAGCGGCATGGTGCACCCGAACGTCTTCACCTCGGCCGGGTATGACCCGAACGAGGTGACGGGCTACGCGTTCGGCATGGGCGTGGAGCGCATCGCCATGCTGCGCTACCGCATCGACGACCTGCGGATGATGTTCGAGAACGACGCGCGCTTCCTCGAGCAGTTCTGAGATTCCAGGGGGCCTCTCGTGGGCCCCCGTGTTCCAGCCGATTGAAGAAGAGGGTGGACCTGTGAAGATTTCGGTGAAGTGGCTGGGCGATTACGTGGCGCTGCCTCCGTCCGTGGACGAGCTGGCGCGCAAGCTGACCGCCGCGGGCCTGGAGATTGAGGGAATGGAGCGCCCCGCGGAAGCCCTTCGCGGCGTGGTGGTGGCGCAAATCAAGGAGTCCGTGCAGCACCCCAACGCGGACAAGCTGTCCGTCACGCAGGTGGACATCGGCGGGACGGCGCTGCTCCAGGTGGTGTGCGGCGCGAAGAACTTCAAGGTGGGCGACAAGGTGCCGCTGGCCACCGTGGGCGCGAAGCTGCCCAACGGCATGGACATCAAGCAGGCGGCCCTGCGCGGCGTGGACAGCTTCGGCATGCTCTGTTCGTCCAAGGAGCTGGGCCTGAGCGAGGAGTCCAGCGGCCTGCTCATCCTCCCGGTCGATACGCGCGTGGGCACGCCCATCGCGGAGGCCGTGGGGCTGGATGACGTGGTGCTGGAGGTGAACGTCACGCCGAACCGTCCGGACGCGCTCAGCCACCTGGGCGTGGCGCGTGAGGTGAGCGTGGTGACGGGCTCCGCGCTGAAGGTGCCCCAGCCGAAGCCTGCGGAGTCGGGCACTCCCGCCGCCGAGCAGGTGAAGGTGCGCGTGGAGGCCCCGGACCGCTGCCCGCGCTACGTGGCGCGCGTGGTGGAGAACGTGAGGATTGGCCCGTCTCCGCAGTGGATGCAGGACCGGCTGAAGGCGGCCGGGGTGCGCGCCATCAACAACGTGGTGGACGTCACCAACTATGTGAACCTGGAGTACGGGCAGCCGCTGCACGCCTTCGACCTGGAGAAGCTGGCCGGGCAGGAGATTGTCGTCCGCACGGCGACGCGCGGCGAAAAGCTCAAGACGCTGGACGGCAAGGACCGCGTCCTGGACGTGGATGACCTGGTCATCGCGGACAAGGACCGGGCGCAGGCCATCGCCGGTGTCATGGGCGGCGGCGACAGCGAGGTGACCGAGAGCACCAAGCGGCTGGTGCTGGAGTCGGCGAACTTCCAGGGCTCCACGGTGCGGCGCTCGTCGAAGCGGCACGGGCTGCACACGGAGGCGTCGCATCGCTTCGAGCGCGGCGCGGACATGGACGCGGTGGTGCCTGCGATTGACCGGGCGGCGCAGCTGATCGCGGAGCTGGCGGGGGGCACTGTGGCTCCTGGCCGCGTGGACGTGTACCCGGCGCCGAAGCCGCCTCGAAAGGTGACGCTGCGCTTCGCTCGGGTGGGGCAGGTGCTGGGCGTGTCCGTGGCGGAGCAGGAGGTCCGTCGCATCCTGGAGGCTCTGGGCTTCAAGGCGGTGGAGGAGGGGACGGGGCAGGCGACGTACGAGGTGCCCCGGGCCCGCGTGGACGTGGAGCGCGAGGAGGACCTGCTGGAGGAGGTCGCGCGCATCTATGGCTACGACAACATCCCTGCGACGCTGCCGCGGGGACTCGCCACGCTGGCCCCAGAGCCCGCGCATGCCGAGGCCGAGCGCCGCATGCGTCAGGCGCTGGCCGGGGCGGGCTTCGACGAGGTGGTGAACTACTCGTTCGTCGCGCCGCGAAGCCTGGAGGTGCTGGGGGGGGCGGAGAAGCCGGTGGCGCTGCTCAACCCGCTGAGCACGGAGCAGTCGGTGATGCGCACCAGCCTGCTGCCGGGTCTGCTGGAGAACCTGTCCCGCAGCGTGCGGCACCAGGTGGAGGCGGTGGCCATCTACGAGACGGGCCGGGCCTACTTCCAGGAGGCGGAAGGCGGGCAGGGGCAGCGTCCGGCGGCCCGCGAGGTGCCTCGCGTGGCGGGCCTGGTGTGGGGCCTGCGCGGGGGCGGCCGGAACTGGACGCACAAGGATGCCCGCGCGGACTTCTACGACGCGAAGGCGGCCGTGGAAGGACTGCTGGGTGCACTCCGCGTGGAGGGCGTGACGTACGTGCCTACGGGGTCGGCGGCGTACCACCCGAAGGCCGTGGCGCAGGTGAAGACTGCGGACGGCACGGTGCTGGGCCACGTGGGCGAGGTGCACCCACGGGTGGTGAAGGCGCTGGGACTGCCGGACGGGGTGTTCGTCTTCGAGTTGGATACGGAGCCGCTGTACGCAGCCTCGAAGCTGGTGCCGGCGTACCGGTCGCTGCCGCGTTTCCCGGCGGTGCTTCGGGACCTGGCGGTGGTGGTGCCGCTGGAGTTGCCCAACGACGAGGTGCGTCGGGTGATCCTGGAGGTGGGCAAGCCGCTGGTGGAGGACGCTCAGGTGTTCGACGTGTACACCGGTGAGCAGATCCCCCAGGGGCGGAAGAACCTGGCGTACGCGCTGCGCTATCGCTCGTCCGAGCGGACGCTGACCGACGTGGAGGTCAACGAGGCGCACCAGCGCATCGTGGACGAGGTGAAGCAGCGACTGGGAGCTGCCTTGCGCGCCTGAATTCCTGAATGAAGTCAGAGGGTTGACACGTCTTCGGGAAGGCTGCAACAGTGCCCGGCGTTCAGCCCCGAGGGCTTCCCGAGGATTCGCATGACGAAGGCGGACATCATCGAGGGTGTCTACGAGAAGGTCGGCTTCTCGAAGAAGGAGTCAGCCGAGATCGTGGAGCTCGTGTTCGACACGCTCAAGGAAACCTTGGAGCGCGGGGACAAGATCAAGATCTCCGGGTTCGGCAACTTCCAGGTGCGCCAGAAGAAGGCGCGCGTGGGCCGCAACCCGCAGACGGGCAAGGAGATCGAGATCTCGGCGCGCCGGGTGCTGACCTTCCGGCCGAGCCAGGTGCTGAAGAGCGCCCTGAACGGCGAGGCGCCGCCTGAGGATCATGCGGAGATCGACGCCCGGGAGGAGGCCGCCGCTGACGCGGCCGAGGCCCGTGGCGAGGACTTCGACGAAGAGGGAATGGAGGACATGGAAGGGTGAGTTTTTTGGACGGTGCCCTGCTGCTCTTGCTTGACCTGAACGTCATGTGGGGGCATAAGGGCGCACCCTTTCACGGCAGCAGCAGTGCCGGGGCGTAGCGCAGCCTGGTAGCGCACTTGCTTGGGGTGCAAGTGGTCGCAGGTTCAAATCCTGTCGCCCCGACCATCGAAGGCCCTGGAGTTCTTGGCGAAAGCTGAGGATTCCAGGGCCTTTGTTTTTGTGCTTTCGGGAGGATGGCGAACTGCCGTCCGCGTGGCTGGCCCAGTGTTGGTATCAAGCAGGAGTTCAGCGGTGCCCAGGCCCGCGGCCCCGAGCGCAGGCAGGTTACAGCCCTCGCGCAGTTTCTCTGCGTCGAGTCGCTCATAGAGCCACGGATGATACCTCGATCCGGATGTGCAACATCGAGGCCACCAGGACCACTGGCTGGTTGATACGCCAGGGGACGTCTGCGGTGCTCGGCGTCCATCCTTCTAGGGGCCCAGTAGCGCCGCGCACGCTAGCCACGGTCGCGTTCCCGTCGATGCCAGTCCATAGGGGGCGCGCTGGAGCCGCTCTTGCAGTTCTTTACGGCGTCATTATGCCACGCGGATTTTGGCCTGTGTCTTTCGGGGGTCCTCCGAGAGATTCGGCCGCACTTTCGGGGTGATGCCCAGGCTACGGAGTAGTTCGTCCGCGATGTGCCAGGCCAGGAGTGGTGGGACGCTGTTGCCGATCTGTCGGAAAGCGGGGTTCATGGTTCCGGCGAAGCGGAAGCCATCGGGAAAGGACTGAAGGCGCGCAGCCTCACGCACCGAAATCACTCGCTGCTGATCTGAATCGTAGTGGATGTGGCTGTAGGTATCCTTGCCCAGGTGAGCCATCAGCGTTCTGGCGGGCTCATCGGCGGCCATCTTGCGCCACTTGTTGGGGAACTTTCCGGGGTTGTATGGCGGAACGAATGCGGCTTTGAGCTCCTCGTACTCAAGTGAGCCCTCTGTGAGGCGAGCACCCGATCTCCGTCGCTTCTCCAATTCCTGTGCGAAGAACTGCGTGGCTCGCACATGTGCCTTCGGATAGTCCTCCCCGGACTTCATGGCTTCGAAGAGCCGGTAGTCGCGCTTGGTCAGGCAGCGGGTGACGTGATCCCTGAGAAAACCGTCGGACTCGAATCCTGGCCACTCCCGCATCAGTCGTGCGAAGGCGCTGTGCGGGGCCGTGGTATGGGGCACATGACCGTTGAGGTGACGCGCGCCACGACGATCCCTGTTGTGGAGATGATCCGTCAATTCGGGCAAGTCCGCGAGGGCCTCGGCGACTGTCACCGCGGGAGGTGCGTTCGCTGGGGCGGCAGGCGGCGCGACATACCAGGACCCTTTGTCCGAGGACTTCGCCAGGACGTTCTTGAGGGCCACATTGCGGCTGCTGGAATATCCCCGTGGAAAATCCACCTTCCGCGTCGGCACGGGAAAGCTGGGGTCGCTCCTGGTCTCCTTGTGGACTGCGACGAGAAAGAACCGTTCGCGCATTTGCGGAACGTCGTAGCTCGCCGCATTCATGAGTGTATATGCGCAGCGGTAGCCCATGGTCTTGAGCGACTCGCAGATTTCATCCCCGAGGTTGTGCCCACCCCAGTTGAGGATGTCGGGGACATTTTCCATGACGAGTGCCAGGGGCTTGAGCGCCTGGACATACTGCAGGTACTGCACATAGAGCGTTGCCCGGGGGTCCTGCTTGAAGGCCTCGGGATGCTGGAACACTTCCCGGAGCTTCGCCCGGCCGACGCGTGTGAATGCGGGGCAGGGCGGACCGCCGACGATCACGTCGACCCCCTCATTTGGGGGACGCTTCAGCAGATGGTTCAGCGAGCTGGGCTTGAGCTGCAGGATGTCCTTGGACATCGCGTGCCAGGGAGCCGCTGAGCGATCTTTCAGCGGGTGGAAGTTCAACGCGTGTGACTTGGCGGCATGCGCGTCGATCTCGACTCCTCCAACGCTGACGCAGCCCGCGCTGACGAAGCCGAGCGTGAGGCCCCCACACCCGGAAAAGAGGTCCAGCAGCCGCAGCGGCTCTCCTCTCCCGATCCTATCCAGCTTCGCCCTGATGCCTGGAGCCATGCCGTCCGGACTTATACCGTAGGGTCTCCGGCCATCCCACTTCTTGATCTGCTGCTTCGGTCCGGAGTTCATGGCCTCTTCCACTTCTTCGTGCTCCGTCGTCCGACCACGGTTCGAGTCTCGGTGGCGTCTCGAAGTTCCTCCATCCAGCGCTGCTCCATGTCGCCCTCGCCGACCTGTGGGATGACCTGGACGACCCTCCACGATGCGGATGGAGTCCATTCTCTGTCCTGGAGTGCTTGGCGGACCCACTCGACTACCTCCGCGAGGGACTCGAAGATCTGGTGCTCCCAGAAGCGGCAGACGCGCCAGCCACCTTCTTCGAGGAGGAGCGTTTGTCGGCGGTCCCGCTCGACGTTTTCTCGCAGCTTGGAGGACCAGAACTCGTCACGCGTTCGCGGGCGCACATAGTGCTCGGGGCACCCATGCCAGAAGCAGCCATCGATGAAGACAGCAACCTTGTGCCTGGGGAAGACCACATCGGGCCTTCCATGAGTAGTTCGCGTGTGCAGGCGGAAGCGCAGTCCGGCCCGCCAGAGCGCCGACCGGAGCAGACGCTCGGGAGAGGTGTCTCGGCCGCGGATCCGCGACATCTGTTCGGAACGGGAGAGGCCCATTGGTAGGTCCTACCTAACAGGTTCTGTGTATCATTCCTACTGAAGGGTGGCCCGGTGTTCATGGGCGGTCAACCAGCGCAGGAGCCTGTACCAGACCAAGCATGTCGGGCTGACTGTTCAGCTGCCGTGCCACGCGTGGGCGGATGACGCCACACTCAGTCTGTCTGCCCGGACTGCACCTTGGCCGCGCCTGCCACAGTCGACTTCTTGTCGCCAATGGGTCTTAGGCAACCCTGGTGCCGTACTGGTGACGGCGCTCGGTTATCTGCTCGGTCTGCATTCCCGGAGCCGCTTCTTGGGAGTTCGGAAACTAGGATAATGTGGAACAGACCTGCCACCGGGGGGCTGGCTTCTATTGCTCGGGGCTAATACGCGCTCCGGGGGGCATGCCGGGGAAGACGAGGGAGCGTTGCGCAAGGTTGGCGAAGTCGTGTCGGAGGCCGACTACGAGATTGCAGAGCCGCGGGCGTCGTCCATGCTCGAGGCGCTTCGGGCAGTGGGCTATAGCGTGCAGACGGCGCTGGCGGACTTGATCGACAACAGCATCACGGCGGGAGCGCGCAACGTCTGGCTCACCTTCCACTGGGGTGGTGAGGACTCGCACATCACCCTGCGGGATGACGGCCGCGGGATGTCCGAGGCTGAGTTGGCGGATGCCATGCGCCCCGGCAATCGCAGTCCGCTGGACGAACGGGCGCCGAACGATCTCGGGCGGTTCGGTCTTGGTCTGAAGACGGCCTCCTTCTCTCAGGCACGCCGTCTCACGGTTGCTTCGCTCAAAGCCGGAGGCAGGTGGGCCATCCGGCGTTGGGATCTCGATTACGTGAGAGACAGCAGGGAGTGGCGCCTGCTCAAGACGGAGGCCCCAGGTTCTGCTTCTCGTCTCTCCACGCTGGACGGGCAGCGGCAGGGAACTCTCGTGCTGTGGGAGCAGATGGACCGCATCGTTGGGAAGGTGCGCAAGGACGATGCCCAGGCCCAGAGCCGCTTCCTAGCATTGGCGCGCACTGTAGGGCGGCACCTTGGAATGGTCTTTCACAGGTACCTCGAAGTAGAGGACGGTCGGCCGCCCTTGCGCATATATCTCAATGGCAGCGATGCCGACTCGCTGGTTCGCCCATGGGACCCCTTTCTCTACTCTCATGTGGCCACGTACCAGTTTCCTGAAGAGGCACTGAAGCTCCGGAAGGAGCAGGTCCAGGTGACTGGCTACGTCCTGCCGCACAAGGACCGCATGAGAGAGGACGAGTATGAGGCTGCTGCCGGCCCGGGGGGCTGGAACACCCAACAGGGCTTCTATGTCTATCGGGAGCGCCGCCTGCTGGTCGCTGGAGGGTGGCTCAGTCTGGGGTATGCGACCGAGGAACACTACAGGCTCGCTAGGTTGAAGGTGGACATCTCCAACTCGACGGACGCCGAGTGGGAAATCGATGTCAAGAAGTCCCGAGCCCGGCCTCCAACGGAACTGGAAGAGCGCCTGAGGGAGCTTGCGGATGCGGTCCGCAAGCTGGCTCGGGAGGTGTTCGTCCACAGGGGGGCTCGAGGGCGGACATCTGGTGTTCACGAAATCGATGATGCCTGGGAGTCGGTCACCACCCGTGGTCGGTTTGGCTATCGCGTCCGTAGGGCGCATCCGCTCGTGAAGTTCGTCATCGAGCGCCAGGGCAGCGATCAGAAGCCGCTCAAGGCACTCCTTCGTCTGCTGGAGGAGACGGTTCCCGTCCAGCGAATCTGGCTGGATGCGTCCGAGAAGCCCGAAGCCCACGCTGAAGCCTTCGAAAGCGAGCCGCCCGCCAGGGTCGCGGAGGTGCTTGGGGAACTCTTTAAGGCTCTGCGCGCAGATGGCGAAACGGAGGAGTCCGCTCGGGAGCGCATCCTCTCCATGCGTTCATTCGCTCAGTACGCGAAGGCCATCAACGAATTGGGCTCGAAGAAGCGCTAAGCCGCGCCAAGCAGCAGCTCATGAAAGGAATGAGCAGATGAACAATGCCTACGATAGCGCCTGGAGCATTGCGCAGATTCTACTCAGGGGCCAAGTGCAGCAAGGCCAGGTGCTGACCCGGGACATGATTGCAGCGAAGGTCGATCTTGCGCTGCAGATGGATCTGAACATCAAGAGCCAAGTTGATCGCGAGCGCCTCGTCGCGGACCTGGAGTCCTCATTCACGGTGTGGATGGGCAACGCAGTGACCCTCGAGCACAACGAGGACCACATCGCATGGCTGAACAGCCGCAAGTCGGACATCGATTGGAAGTTCTGGAAGCGCTACCAGCGCCTCCTCCAGCAGAAACGATGGGCTGCCGCGAGCCTCGAGAAGCTCGATGAACTGACCTATGAAACGCTCGGCCGGCTCGAAGATCCGAACCGCAAGGGGATGTGGAGCCGCCGGGGCTTGGTAGTAGGGCACGTTCAGTCGGGAAAGACAGCCAACTACACGGGGCTCATCTGTAAAGCGGCGGACGCTGGCTACAAGGTCATCATCGTCCTCGCGGGTATTCACAAGAGTCTGCGCAGCCAGACGCAGATTCGCTTGGACGAAGGCTTCCTCGGCTACGAGAGCAAGGACGAGTCCGTTGAAGGGTCAATCTCAAAGCATATCGGCGTCGGGTTGATCGATCCCAGTATTCGCGCGAACACCATCACGACTCGATCTGACGACGGCGACTTCAAGATGAGTGTTCGACGAAACTTCCACATCGGGCCTGGAGGCATCCCGCTTCTCTTCGTCGTCAAGAAGAACGCGCGAGTGCTGGCGAACCTGAATTCGTGGGTCGAGCGCTTCGCGCAGAAGACGCTCACAGTCCGTGACGTTGAGAGGCGTGTCGTGCCCGATGTGCCTCTCCTGGTCATTGATGACGAGGCGGACAACGCATCCATCGACACCCGGGCCCAGGAGTTCAATGAAGAGGGGCGGCCGGACCCTGACCACGATCCAACCGCCATCAACAAGCAGATCCGGAAGCTGCTCCACCTCTTCGAGCGGAATGCCTACGTTGGCTACACGGCCACTCCGTTCGCAAACATTTTCATCCACGATGTTGGCCAGACCGACGCTCACGGTGCGGATCTGTTCCCCAGGAGCTTCATCACGAATCTCCCCGCACCGTCCGATTACGTCGGCCCAGTACGTGTCTTCGGGTTGGACCCGGACCCGATGCTGAACGCCGAGGAGAGGGAGCCACTCGGCCTCATACGACACATCTCCGACCATGCCGAATCGCCCAACCCTGGAGAGCGAAATGGTTGGATACCTCCTGTTCACAAGAAGGAACACAAGCCCCGTTTCAAGGGGAAGAGTGAGCTCCCACCGTCCCTGCGAACGGCGCTGCACTCTTTCGTGCTCGTGTGTGCAGCACGCCGCGCGCGTGGACAGATCAACGAACACAACTCGATGCTTGTGCACGTTACCCGGTTCACCGATGTGCAGAAGGAGATCTTCGGCCAAGTGAAGCGTGCTCTTAAGGAAGTGCAGGACCACCTGGAGTTGGGGACGGCAGCGGGAGTTACAGGCCTTCACTCGGAGCTGCGTCGCCTCTGGGATGAGGACTTCGTTCCTACCACCCAATCCATCAATGATCTGTCGCTGCCAGTTCTTTCGTGGTCAAAGGTTTCGTTGCACCTCAAGGCCGCTGTCGCTGGCATCAAGGTCAAGCAGATCAATGGCACGGCTGGAGACGTGCTCGATTACGAAGAGCACCGCGCAACGGGGTTGAGCGTCATTGCGGTAGGGGGGGACAAACTCGCGCGCGGCCTGACCCTGGAAGGGCTCTCGGTAAGCTATTTCCTCCGCGCCTCGCGAATGTACGACACTCTCATGCAGATGGGCCGCTGGTTTGGCTACAGGCCCGGCTATCTGGATCTCTGCCGATTGTACATGACCGAGGAACTCGATGACTGGTTCCAGCACGTGACGATGGCCGGAGAAGAACTGCGTCAGGAGTTTGATCGGATGTCCGCCGTGGGTGGCTTTCCGGCCGACTATGGGCTCAAGGTTCGCTCCCACTCAACGTTGCTGATTACTTCTCCAGTCAAGATGAGGAACGGGGTTGATCTTATGATCTCGTTCGATGGAGATATCATCGAAACGACCAACTTCGACCCCCGGCGGGAGGTGCTGGAGCACAACTTGGCCAGCACGGTCAGGTTTCTTGAGAAGCTTGGCAGGCGTGCTCCAGGTTGGATTCAGTCTCGTCCGAGTGGGTCGGAGGAGTGGGAGACTTCCTACGTATGGCCAGAGGTGTCGGCTGAACAAGTCGCTGCGTTCTTAGCCACACTCCATGTGCCGCAAAGCTCTACAAAGGCTGTGGGGGTCTTGCTTTCCGAGTACATCAAGAAGCAGCTCTCCCAGAGTGAGTTGAGTCAGTGGACTGTGGTGCTGTTCGGCGGTGGCGAGGGAGTGAAGGAAAATATTGCTGGGTTGCCCATCGGGCTCACGAAGCGACAGGCCAAAAACAAAGACGCTACGAATGGCTTATACAAGATCCGTCGCTTGGTAAGCCCGAGAGATGAGGCTATAGACCTTGATGCTGTTGCGTATGCACGGGCGCTTGAGTTGACCAAGGATAATTTTCATCCTGACTCTGGTCGAACGAAACGGGACAAGATGCCGGAGGCGCCCAGCGGCCCATTCATCCGCCAGGTGCGTTCCAAGGACCGTGGTCTCCTCATTATTTATCCGCTGGATCCGGCGGCAGACACCAGCAAGGTGCTGCAGCTCACCAGTCCGATTCCAATCGGCTGGGCAGTCAGCTTTCCTGCATCTGACACCGCCCTGAAGGTTCCATATCGTGTCAATAATGTTTATTGGGAACAACAATATGGGAGTGTGATGTGAAATCTGTCGAGGAGGCATGGAGGCTCATTGCCGAAGAGCCCAAGCTCCAGGCCGGGCTGGTCGCGCGACGCATCTACCCCGAATCTCGTCTCGAAATCTATGCTGGCCTCGACAGGCCATCTGACGTACCGCTCGTCTGCATCCATGCCAAGCCCGCTGCGCTTCGTATGGCTGGCGAGCGTCTCTCTTCGGCTGGCTTCGTGCTGCTGCGGGAGATTAACCCGCACCCCGGCCCGAATTCAGTCAGGCTTAGTCTCAGGCTCGCGGCCCCACCATATCGTGATGTCTTCGGAGTCCTTGCCCAGGATATTGTCGACAGCGTTGCCAAGGCGGTGGACCAGCGTAACGCTGTTTCGACCTTCGTTGAGCGGCTCCGTCGGTGGCAGGAGTTTCTCGAACGGCATGGTCCAGAAGGTCTCGGGGCTCATGCCCAGCGCGGTCTGTATGGTGAGCTCTGGTGCCTGCGTCATCAAGCCATTCGGCTCATGGGTGCAGAGTGCGCCATCCCTGCATGGACAGGGCCCGATCGGAGCAACCAGGACTTCCAGTTCGCGTCCTGCGCCGTCGAGGTGAAGACGACCGCGAGCAGCCCGCACCATCAGGTGGCGATCTCCAACATCCGGCAGCTCGACGAAGTGCATGTGCCAGCCCTGCTCTTGCTGCATGTGGCGCTCGAAATCCGACATGATTCCGGCGAGACGCTCGTAGGGATGGTGGAGTCGCTGCGGGATCTACTACGCCCTTCCGGGCAGCCACTTTCCCTGTTCGAGGAGAAGCTCCGAAGTTGGGGCTACCTCGATGTTCACGCAGTTCGTTACGGGGAGGCCGCGTATGTGGTGCGGTCACATGGCTTCTATCGCGTGATGGGCTGCTTCCCCCGGCTCACCGAAGCGGACATACCCGACGGAGTCGGAGACGTTCGGTACTCCGTCGCGCTGTCGGCATGCTCTGCCTACCGGCTGTCACCGGATGCAGCGGCAGCGCTCATCGTTGGGAAGTGACAATGTCATTGAGCCCGGAGCTTCTTGAGTTTGCCAGTGAGTTCCACGCTGAAATCGTTTCCTTTGCCCGAGGAGAGATGTCGGGTCACGCGAGTGAATCGCAGGCGGCGGAGTTCAAGGAGAACGCCTTCACCGAGCGGGTGGTGGACATCATCGCGGAAGCCGGTGCCATTACTGGTGGGCATACCTGCTACTTCCGCAAGGAACTCGGGAACCGTCAGCTCAAGGCGAACGGTTACAACGTGGGGGACGACGAGGAGCATCTCGACATCATCATCAGTATCTACAGAGATACTCCCGTTCCGCCGACTCTGCGCATGACAGAGGTTTATCAGGCTATCCAGCGTGCCTTGAACTTCGTCAGTGCGGCTGCGGCTGACCTCTCGAGTAAGATGGAACAGGCCCACCCTGCCTACGACATGGCGGAGCGGGTCAGGGAGGTCTTCTCTAAAGGCAGTGTGCAGCGTGTGAACGTGATCGTGCTCACGGATTGTGTGGTGCGTGAGCACCAACTGCAGAGGCCGCTGAAGATTAGCAAGCAATCCCGGATCGATGTTCGTGCGGATATCTGGGACATCGAGCGTCTGTATCGGAGCATGAGTTCGGGGCGCGTCCGCGAGACGATCGATATCGACTTTGGCGAATTCGAGCGCACCATCCCCTGTCTGCCGGTTCCAATCTCCGAAGGCGAATACGGAGCCTACCTCGCCGTGGTTCCGGGGGAGGTTCTCTACAAGCTGTACGACGAATACGGTGAGCGGCTCCTCGAACTCAACGTTCGTTCCTTCCTTCAGGCTCGTGGCAAGATCAACCGCGGCATTCGTGACACGCTGCTCAAGGAGCCTCAGCTCTTCTTCGCCTACAACAACGGTATCACAGCGGTGGCGGAGGACGTGAAGACGAAGTTGCTCCCGGACGGGACGACGGCTCTTGTCTGGATCAGGGGGTTGCAGATCGTCAACGGTGGCCAGACGACGGCCTCCATCCACCGTGCTGGAAAGAAGGACCAGGCGGAACTCTCTCGGGTCTTCGTGCAGATGAAGCTCTCACAGGTGCGCTCAGTGCATCTTGAGACACTCGTTCCGCGCATCTCCCTGTATGCGAACAGCCAGAACAAGGTAAACGAGGCCGATTTCTCCGCGAATGATTTGTTCCATCAGAAGTTGGAGAGCCTCTCGCGTACGATTTGGGCACCAGGCGAGCAGAGCCGCTGGTTCTACGAGCGCGCGCGCGGTCAATACCAGGTAGCCCGTGGGAAGGCCTCTACACCCGCCAAGCAGCGACAATTCGACAGCATCCATCCGGCATCACAGATGTTCACGAAGACGGATCTTGCGGTCTTTGAGCACAGTTGGGGTCAACGGCCCGACTTGGTCAGCAAGGGATCCCAGAAAAACTTCGTGGAGTTCATGCTCTTGTTCAAAGCGCAGCAGCCCGATTTCATCCCGGACGAGCAGTACTTCACCCAGCTCGTAGCTAAGGCAATCATCTTCCGTAAGGTCCAGGCGCTTGCACGTGAAGCCAGGATTGGAGCGTATAGAGCGAACATCGTTACTTACTCGGTGGCGTATCTTGCATCCCGAGTCGGTGCGCGCTTGGATCTTGCCGAAATCTGGCGAGCGCAGAAGCTGGCGCCTCAGCTGGAGGCTGCGCTTCATGGGCTGCTGATGCCCATTGAAGAAGCCATCAAGCGAACAGCTGAGGGGCGGAACGTTACGGAGTGGTGCAAGAAGGAGGAGTGCTGGGACGCTATCAAGGCCATGAATTTTCCCGTCCCGGCCAATGCGGTGGGCGCGTTGTCCGCTTCGCGTGTCGCCCGGAAGGGGGCCATGAAGGAGGTGCAGGAGAACCTCCGGAAGGCAGCGTTACCCAAGCTTGCGGAAGCCGTGAATATCGCTCTGATCAGCTTTGCCCGAGCGGGACAGAAGGGAGATGCGGCTTCGATTGCGGACGCAATAACGAAGACACTTGCACCAGGGGGGCTCGAGATTATCAACAACGTCCCGTCCGGAGGAGTTCTCTGGGTTGTTGGCGGTATGGAACTTTCATCGATCATGAGGGGTGTGCGTGAGCATGGGCTTCGCGCCGAGTTTCGCGAAGGTGGCGGCAGGGCAACCGAGCACCGCCCTGCGTGGTACATCACCTGCTGAGAGCGGCTGTCGGCCTCGCACGTGGCGAGCAGGGAGCTCAGTCCCGCTAGGTTCCAACCTGCCTCGTCACTGCCGACGAAGAGGTAGTTCTTTCGTAACCGACCGACGGTCAGTTGCCGGCGATCTGCTCATCGACTGGCCAGCGACACGAGCAACTACTCGGATCAAGCGCAGTGCGTCCGACGCACTCAAGGATAATGCACAACGCCCTTGGCCATTTTAACCATTTCCCATACTGCAAAGGCCTTTTCGGGAAGAGGAGTCTTCGGGTCGCGTGCGAGCGCTTGTGACGCCGCAAGAAGACTTTTGGAAAGAAGCTTGGCGCAGGTTGCTGCATCTGCGCCAACGTTCAAATGTGCAAGTATCCCCTCAAGCAATGCGTTCGTTTGTCGCTCGAACATTGAGGGATGGGTCGCAAACTTGTACTTGATCTTAAAGCCAACAAAGCCAGATGCGCCTGCGTCAATGAGAGTAGGACCAAGCGCGACGGCAGTGCAACAGGCTATGAAATAACAAAACTTGCCTTTGACTAGATGCGCATCATCAGTCCCAATGGCGGTCTGACTACTTGGGCAAAGCAGGCGGTCATCATGCCCGTGCGTAAAGGCGACTACGACGTTTGCGACGTCCCGTTCCAATACATCATGTAGGCGCGCAGCGGCCTGTGGGGAAAATGCGCCATAATCGATATACGAGCGTGGAACAATGTGTTGTAGAAAAACATCAACAATTCGCCGCGCCACAGCTTCCCATGCGTCAAGTTGGCCGGCCGCTCCTGGGCGGATGATTACGGTTTTCACGGTTTCTGACTGGCGAGTATCTGAGTGAGCCCTTGGCGATAATGGTTGAGTAAAGCTCGGCCTTTTGAGGTCGCCTTCTTCATCTCCTCCAGCGCTTGTCGAAGCGAGTACTCAGACCCATCTTCCGTAACTAAAAGTGGCGCGTCAGCATCCGGACTGTATTGAACCCATTCGTCTAGGGCGGCAATTACTTGACGCTGCTTCGCAATCTCGCGCTCAAGGACAGCCGGGAGCGCCTTCGGATTATCGCCCTTCTGTAGAATGAAGTCAATGCCATTGATTGCCAGGTCAGTTCGGGCGTCTCCGGCCTCTAGTCCGAGGGCGCCGCTCATGAGCACGACAGGGATATAGGCATCGCTCTCTCGAATGCGGTGAAGCACTGAAAGTCCATTTGGACCGTCTTTTAGGTCAAAATCCAAAACGATCGCATGGGGACGGAATGTCTCAAGGTCTTCTTTCAGCTTGTCAGCAGAGTCACGGACTTGGACCTCGTAGTCATCCAATTCCAGCGATTCCTTGACCGTTGCTCCGTATGCTGAATCGTCGTCGATTACCAGGATTCTTTCGGTAGGTTTCATTTTGCACGCGGAATTGCAATCTCAAATGATGCACCAGCGATCGTGCTACTTTTCTTCAGACTCAGACTCCCTCCATAATCGGCAGCGATTTCGCCCGCGATCGGCAGGCCCAATCCGGAGCCGTTGGGCTTGGTCGTCCAATACGGCTCGAAGATGACGCCCTCATCCTCGGTAGGCACACCGGGTCCTTGGTCGGTGACGGTTATGAAGGCACTTCCGTGTTTTGCGAAAACAGAGAGAGTTACCTGCCCTCCTTCTGGACTCCAGAACAAGGCATTGTCGACGAGGTTTCTAACGGCTTGATATAGCTCTCCATAGTCTACCTCGACCTCCGCCGGACTCGACGGCGACGCAAATTTGATTTCAATGTTTCTCTTGCTTGCTGGTTCGATGAAATCGCTTTGGATGTCGATGGCTAGTCTGCTGAGGTCGATTTTCTCAATCCTTCTGCGTGCGCGCGTGAACGGAAGGAGTCTGCGCACTTCCCGAGCTACGATGCCCGCCGATTCATCTGCACGTGCCAATGCTTCGGATACTCCCACAATAGTGACGGAGGCTTTTGCTAGGCGCTTGAGGCCATTGTCTATCGCTCGGCGGATAATGTCGACCTGCTGCCTGATTTCATGAGCCATCCGAGTTGCTACTACTGATAGGCTTAGGATTCGACGATATCTTGAAATTTCTTGCGAAATCGTTTCTTCTGCGGACGATTTTTCTGCCTCTGCTGCGCCAATCATTGCGAGGACTTGCGTGCTTGCAACTGATTTCGATGTTTCCGCTATTTCCCGCAGTCGCTTGAGGCTTTCCAATTCAAAGAGCCGCCTCCCGGATCGGCGTTGCTTGGTGGTCGGCTTGTCGACGAGTATTCGGTTTTCGATCTCTCTGATGACCTGTCTGATCGCTGAGCGAAGATCGTTGAAGGCGTCATTGTTTACCAAGCCTTGGCGATTGGTCTGATCGCGAAGTTCTGGGTTGTCTTGCTCGCTTAGGTAGATGCATCCAATGATTTGGCTGTTGCTGAGTCTCTCTTTGGGCGTGTTGATTCGCTCTTTGTCGAGGTCGAGCCAATCGTTACCTGATTCACCATAAGGGAAGACGCGGAAGCCGTCTCTATAGACTGAAATTCCCGACCACTTGTCAAGCAGTCCTCTAGCCTCTTGAAGCGAGAGATCCAGTGTCTCGCGAATCCCAGCCAGTCCTTCAGCGCTTCTGACCCAGACGTCGATTTCAACGGCAAAATGGCCGGCTGCGCTCTTCTTTCCCTTCGCTCCTCCGCCAAGGGGTCGCACGCGCTCAGACTCATCGTTGATTATAATTGCAATTTCGTCTTCGGTTGGGCTGTGTGCGCGAACGGCCGCCCTCACTCGCCAAGGACAGAGTGTCCTGAGTGACTGCGGAAACTGGCCTATGTCCTCGGAAATCCCATCAACCTCCAGCTTTACCTGGAACGTGGCAAGTGCTGGAGGTATCACAGGTCTGCCCAGAACTTCTGTGGATCTGAATGGAGGAAAAAGCTTTAGTAGTTCTAATTTAAGATGGGCGATTCTGTCTTCGGACCAAGAGCTGCGGAGGTCTTGGAGGAATAGACTGGTGCCATGGCCAATGGCAGGGGTCGGATGGGAGTCAATCTGTGGATGGATTTCGTCGAGAAACTTCATAGGATCGTCGAACTGATTCCAGTCGACGACCGCTCTTGTTGCTGTCGTCTCTCCCTCTTTCTTTGTGATGAGTACTAGCTTTCTAGCGAGTTTATCAGCGGCAAAGCGACCAACGCCCTTCTTGCCAAGAAGCGGCCGTCCCGATGGAGATGCCTGCCGAAGTTTCTTGTCCGGGGTAGCAGGTTGGAGCCATGACCCAAGGACGGTCTCCTTCGACATGCCGTGTCCGTCATCAATGATGTCAAGACTTCCGCCAAGTGCATTTTGGGCATTGTGAAATGCGACCTTGACGCTTAGCGCATCTGCGTCCCATGCATTCCTGACTAGCTCGACGACGGCAATGGTTTCGTCGCTGATTAGTTCTTCACCAAGGAGTCGTAGGACACGAGCTCTAGGACGAAAGACGTGCTGCCCTTCCGGGGTTGCCATGAGAGTGACACTAGCGCAGGATTGAGGCAGGCCGTTTCCAGAAAGTGGGCCAGTCAGCATCTAACTTGGCTCGCTGTCGGAATGTACCCCCCCTGGGTCAGGGAAGAAGTCGCCTCGACTGACGTGCCGAGCTGACGACGCCTTGGGGGCGAGAGCAGGCAGGACGCAGTGTTGTACACGGATGCATTCAATGCGCAGATGGTGAAGCAAATGGTGGGCCCAGGCGCGGTGAGTGCCGCGGCGTTGGCCCGCCAAGTGGGAGTCTCCCAGCCGAGGTGGGCGCACTCACCGTCCCCGAGCCGGTTGCGGACTCGTCCGAAGAGCAGTCGTCGCCGCGCTGAGAGCTTCCCGCTCACGGCCTCAAGATGAGGCGTCTGCTCGTTTCACCGAAGACGGGATTCGTTCAGCGGATACCCAATTCCGCGTCCAGGTCCACCTCCTCGTGTGGGGCGGTAGGACGTCTCACGTCTCGGCTGGGATCGTCACGAGAGGGAACGGCGAGAGCTCACGAAGCTTGATGACGTGCGTGGCCTGTAAGCCGGGCAAAATGGGGGTGTGGCTCCCATCCTGATCAAGCTGCGCGCCGCACCTCGGCCCTCTGCGGTGCAAGCGTGAGGTGCATGGCTGCGTCCCACCGTTCGGAGAGCACCAGGGCGCGCAAGTCCAGGATGTGCTGGCCGGACGCCTCCTTCCAGCGGGCGCCGGGGCGCTTCATGCGCAGGGAGACGAGAGACTTGCAGGTGGCCTCCACGTTGCCGCTGCCAATGGGAAGTCCCCGTGCGCGTGCCTCGGCATAGTGCATTCGCTCGCCGTGGTTCTCCAGGTAGGTGAGGGCCTCGTGCACCGGCTGGCAGTCACCGAGGACGACATGCCGCTTGCCGCTGGCGTGCAACGTCATGGCAATGGTCCACGACGCTCCGGGCGTGTTGAGCAGGGACAGCTTCCACTTCTCACGCAGCGCGGAGGCCTTCTCCTCCCCAGCCACCACGCGCGCCGCACTCCCAAGCTTCTCCATCAGGTGCCAGAAGTCCACCAAGCGCGCCGGCTTCTTGGCCGCGGGGGCGTGGGTGGCCAGCGCCTCGTCCAGCAGGGCGTGCAACTCAGGAGCGCCATCGGTGAGGACGACGACGGACAGGCCGCGCCGTCTGGAAACCAGGGCCTGGACGTCGCGGGCCAGGCGCTCGGCCACCTCGCGGGCCTCGCCCCGCGGCATCCGCCCGTAGCGCAGGGTGCCCAGCGCTTCGCCGTGGGCGTCGTGGAAGGTGAGGCAGGCCGCGTAGGCCATGCGCCAGACGACGTCCACCGGGCGCGTGGGGGCGCCCTTGCGAGGGTGGCCCACTGGCCGCCGCTTCGGCTCCTCCATCGGCACGGCCACCCTGTCCATGCTGACGCTCACGCCGCGAGTGCCTCGGGGCACTCTCAGCTCCCGGGCCAGCGCAGCCTCCACCCGAGGCCGCTGGCCGCCATACAGCGCTCCCACCGCATGCCCCACCCGCTCGAAGGAGGCTCGGCAATACGGCAGCACACCCACCTGACGCGCCGTCGCTTCTGCCTCCCGCGAAGTGCCTCGCGCCAGCAGGTACGCCATGGGCACCGCCGCCTCCGGTAACCAGCCGTCAGCCACGCACCCGGCTTGGACGCTGACGGTGTCCACCGTGGGGCCATTGCGCTCGCCCACCCGCCGGTAGAGGCTTCTCTCTATTTCGACGGGCCCTTGCCGCGTCTTGTACGTTGCCGGGTCCCGTCCGACTCGCACGTAGGACTGGCCTTCGATGAGGACTCGCGCCGCGTCGAGGTCGAGCCCTCGAAGCAACCTCCGCTTCATCAACCGCTCCGTTTGTTCCGCTCCGGCATTCACCTCCTGCCATGCGGCGTCGAACGCGGCCAGGTCCCCTCTGCTCGCTCCCTCCACCCCTCGGTGGGCGCGCTTCAGCGTCTCCTCCAGCGCCTTGACGCTGTCCTCGAATCCTTCCGGCACTTCGATGGTCACCTTTGGCATCGTTGGATGTCCTCCAGTGGCACAACCCACCAGTGGCCTCGCATGCTGCCGACCATCAGGCCTCCGGTGGTCCCCTTGCCTGTCAGCTCGCTCGCTGCTCAGTGCCAGATCCACACCCGGGCCTCGGGTCGGCGCCGCGGAAGCGAGGGCCTGGTGGTGCGCGGACAGGTGCGAGTCGTCGCCGCAGTGGCGACCCGACTTGCCCCCACTGTCGGCGCGGAACTGGCCCCCAAAGACATCATCGCGTGGAGGAAGCTGCGTGCCTCCCTTCGAAGACGGCAACACGCGCGAGTCTTGGGCCGTCGATTCCGGGCCAATCCGAACGCCTACCTCGCAGCGATTGAGCGGGAGCTCAGGAGAGCTTTGCCGGCGTAGAAAAAATGCGGCGGCCTTCTTCGCGACGGAGATGAAGTGAAATTCGCCTTCATCGACGCGAAGAAGGCCCTCTTTCCAGTCGCCACGCTCTGCCGTCACCTGGGCGTCTCCCGCAGTGGCTACTACGCCTGGGTGAAGCGTCCCGGGCAGTCCGAGCGCGCGAAGAGCGACCAGGCCCTCGGCGTCGAGGTGCTGGCCGTGCACCAAGAGAGCCGGGGTACGTACGGCGCCCCGCGTGTGCATGCGGAACTGAAGGCGCGAGGCCGGCGGGTGGCGCGCAAGCGCGTGGCTCGGCTGATGCGCCAGGCAGGGCTGCGCGCTCGTACTCGGCGCCGATTCGTGCGGACCACCGACTCCGCGCATCGCCACCCCGTGGCTCCGAATTCACTGGAGAGGAACTTCCAACCCGGACAGACCGCACGCGCCTGGGTGGGCGACATCACCTACGTCTGGACCGAGGATGGCTGGTTGTACCTGGCCGTGCTCTTGGACCTCTTCAGCCGCAAGGTGGTGGGCTGGGCGATGGGCGAGAGAATCGACCGCGCGCTGGTGCTGAGTGCGCTCGACATGGCGCTGCTGGGCCACTCCGCTCCCGAACTGCACCACTCGGACCGCGGCAGCCAATACGCCAGTCAGGACTACCGCCAATTGCTCGAGGAGCGCGGCATTGCGTGCAGCATGTCGCGCAAGGGCAACTGCTGGGACAACGCCGTGGCAGAGAGCTTCTTCTCCACGCTGAAGCAGGAGTTGGTCTACCTCACCCGCTTCGAGACACGCACGGCGGCCAAGGGGGCACTGTTCGAGTACATTGAGGTATTCTACAACCGGAAGCGTCGCCACTCGTCGCTGGGCTACGTCAGCCCAGCCGAGTACGAGCGGATGGCCGCAACGAAGAGGCTGGCAGCATAGTCAACCTGTCCACCGAACCGGGCCAAGCTCACGAGTCAGAAGCTCGGTCAGCACGCTTGCGAGCGCATCGACTCTGGGGGCCCGTAGGACGTTGTAGTGATCTCCTTGAATGACGCGCACCACCAACTGAGCTGCGTGGCGGCTCCATCCACGGTCTTCCGTCTCGGAAGGCTCCAGTTCCGTGTCGCTGCCGCATAGGACGTAGAGAGTGCCCGGGAAGGCGCCTAGCGTATGCTGTTGGAGCGCACGAAGATTGGCGGTGAAGACACGAAGCAACGCGTGGAGTTGGGCCATGCCGGCGTCTGGGATGAAGACACCCGCGTCGCGGCCCTCCTGGAGCACTCGTTCCAGCAGTGCCTTCGCGTCGCTCACGGAACCATCCGAGATCGTCGATGGAGAGATTCCCGCCGTGCGCGCCAGGTCCAGCGCGAACATCGTCGCCGCGGCCATGTCGTCGTCGGCCGTGACGCCTTGGGCCAGCGAGGTGGAACTGGGCTCAATCAGGGCAAGGACGTCCACCGTCTCACCACTTTTCCGTAGCAGGAGTGCCATCTCGAAGGCGATGACGGCTCCGAGTGACCATCCTCCCAAGCGGTACGGCCCCTGGGGCTGCACGGTGCGGATCGCGTCCACGTAGCTGGCCGCCATGGAATCGATGGACTCGTTCGGCGGCAGCGTTCCCTCCAGCCCCTGGGCTTGCAAGCCGTAGAAGGGCTGGTCAGGGCCGAGCCTCCGCGCCAGCTCGGTGTAGCAGAACACCGTGCCTCCCACCGGGTGGACGCAGAAGAAGGGCACTCGCGAGCCACTTCGCTGAATGGGAACGAGCGGCGTCCAAGGCGCGGGTTCGCGCCGGAGGAAGGCGGCCAGCCCCTCGACAGTGGGGGCCTGGAAGAGTGCCGCGGCTGGCAGCGTACGACCCGTTCGCGCTCGCAGCATGGACAGCAGCCGCACCGCGAGCAGTGAGTGACCGCCCAGTTCGAAGAAGTCGCTCTTCGCGCTGATTGGCGAGACACCGAGCAGTTCCTCGAAGAGACGCGCCAACTCAAGCTCGTATGCGTCGCGTGGCGGGACGTAGGCCTCATGCCGCGTAGACGTTTCCTCGGGTAGCGGAAGTGCCCTGCGATCCACCTTGCCGCTCGTGTTGAGTGGTAGGGCCTCCAGGGTGACGAAGGCCGAGGGCATCATGTGCTCGGGCAGCCGCTCCTTGAGGAACGGCCGGAACGTACCGGAGTCCACGGTGGCGGCGGGCTCCGCGACGACGTATGCCACCAGGCGCTGGATGCCTGGCACGTCCTCGCGCGCCAGGACCACCGTGTCGCGCACCGCGGGGTGTTGGCGCAGCGCGGACTCAATCTCTCCCAGTTCGATGCGGAAGCCGCGCACCTTCACCTGGAAGTCGATGCGGCCCAGGAATTCGAGTTCGCCCTGGGGTAGCCATCGCGTCTGGTCTCCGGTCCGGTAGAGGCGGGCACCCGGAACTGTGCTGAACGGGTCCGGGATGAAGCATTCGGCGGTGAGGTCCGGCCGATCCAGATAGCCACGTGCCAGGCCTGCGCCACCAATGTAGAGCTCTCCGGGCACACCCACGGGAGCCGGTTGCAGGTGTGCGTCCAGCACGTAGGCCCGTGCGTTCGCCAGCGGGCCGCCCAGGGTTGGAGGCAGCGGAGCCTCACGCACGGCGCGAAGGGTCGAATCCACGGTGCACTCGGTGGGGCCGTAGACGTTGAAGCACTCGATGTGGGGATGGGCGGAGAGCCGGGCCCAGAGCGCCTCGTCCAGTGCCTCGCCCCCGGCCAACACTCGCAAGGGCCGGTGGGCCGCGAGGCCCTCGTCCAGCAGCAGGCGCAGCAGCGACGGGGCACAGTCCAGGACGTCCACGTCATGCTGATCCAGCCACGCCAGCATGACGCGCGCATCCTTGCGAGCGGTCTGCGGCACCACGCACAGCGCATGGCCATCCGCGAGCTGCACCAACTGCTGTACGGAGGCGTCGAAGGACAGTGACGCGTTGAGACTGACCCGTAGGGGTTTGTCCACGCCTGCGTAAGCGGTGGCCGCTAGCGCAGCGCGCAGGTTCATCACCGAGGCATGCTGCACCATGACGCCCTTGGGCTTGCCAGTGCTGCCTGAGGTGTAGATGACGTACGCGAGGTGTTCGGGTTCACTGAGCCTCGGTGGATTGGATTCGGACCGCGGCTCGTTCGTGGGAGCGGCGTCGTCCACGCAGAGGACTTGCACCTTGTGCCCGGCGAGCTTGTCTGCGACGCGCTGCTGCGTGAGGACCCAGCCAACGTTTGCGTCGCTCACCATGTAGGCCAGGCGCTGGGCGGGGTAGGCCGGCTCCATGGGGACGTGGGCTCCGCCCGCCTTGAGGATGGCGAGGATGGCGACGACCGTGTCCACCGAGCGTTCCATGCACAGGCCCACGCGACCCTCGGGACCCACACCACGAGCGCGCAGCGTCCAGGCGAGCTGGTTGGCGCGGCGGTTGAGTTCGGCATAGGTGAGCGAGTGCTCATCGTCCAGCACGGCGAGGGCATCGGGAGAAAGGGCCGCGCGGTCCTCGAACCGCTCGTGCAAGCAGCCTTCCCAGGCGACCTCCCGGCGCGTCGCATTCCACGTCTCCAGCAGCGTGTCGCGGTCGGCCGGTGGGAGCAGCGCCGCCTGCTCGTAGCGGCTGCTTGGGCTCGCGGCCATGGCCTCCAGCGCGCGCAGGTAGTACTGCCCCAACTCCCGCGTCCGCTCCGCTTCGTGCCGTGTGCCCGTATTGGAGATGGAAATCGACAGCGACGACGTGTCCGGGTCCTGGGTGAAGGTGACGCCCAGCGGCAGCTCCATCCAGGCGGCGCCCAGCATCTCGTCCACGAAGCGCAGGCCCTTCTGCTGGGACAGCCCTCCCGCGACGTGGAAATGGATGAAGTTGAAGAGCGTGTCGAACAGCGGCTGGCCGCCGCGCTTCTGCTGGAGCCGCGCCATGGGGTAGCGGCGGTGCGGCATCAACTCCTGCTCATACTTCGCGACCTGCTGGATGAGCTCCAGCCATGTGCCTCCAGACAGCGTCACCGGGAAGGGGACGCTGTTGAGGAACAGGCCAATCATCCGCTCACCATCGACGACTTCGGGGCGGCCGTTGGCGACGATGCCGGTGACGACGGAGGTGCTGCCTTCGACGAAGCCGCGGACGCGCAGATGCACGGCCAGCAGCACCGTCTTGAGGGACACGCCCGCCTCGTGGGCCACGCGTACCAAGGCCTGCTGGAGAGGAGCGGGGATGCGCACGTCGTGGTTGTGCAGTACGCGTTCGTCGTCCCTGGCCCGGTTCGGGCGGGAACTTGGCGAGTCTATGGCTTCCATGCGCTTCAGCCAGAAACGCTCACTCTCCGCGGACTGCTGGGCCTCACGCTCCAACGCAATGAACTGGCGGTAGGTCGCAGCCAGGGGCTGTGCCGGGGGCGTGTTGGAGTCGTTCTGCAATTCGAGGTAGCGGCCGAAGAGCTCCGAGAACAGGGTCGCGGCGCTCCAGCCATCGAGGATGGCGTGGTGGAAGACGATGGTCAGCTGAACGCTGCGGTCTGTGCGGCGATGCACGGCGACATGGAGCAAGGGCGCCTGGGTCCACTCGAAGGGCTTGATGCGCTCCGCTTCCACCCACTCCCGCAGGAACGCGTCCTGCTGGGAGGGTTCCAGATGCCGAAGGTCTTCGATGCGCAGAGGCGGCTTGACCTCACGGTGGACGAGTTGGAGGGGCTCCTCGTAGCCATCCAGATGGAAGGAGGTTCGCAGGATGGCGTGACGCGCAATCAGTTCCTGAAACGCCTGACGTAGCAGCGGCTCGTGTAGCTCCAGATCCAGGTGGAAGCTGAACATGTCGTGGTAGATGCCGGCCGAGGCATCCAGCGCGCTCTCGAAGAGCATGCCCGACTGGAGCGCGGCCAGAGGGTAGGCATCCTCCACGTCTTCCGGCAGCCGCTTGCGGTCCGCTTCGGACACGAAGCCGAAGGGGGCCACGTCATGTGCGGCAGGGGCGGACCCTTCGGTGTGCTTCACTGCGCCGGAGAGCTGGCGGATGGTTGGGTGCTGCAGCAGCTCCATGATGGGCAGATCCAGGCCCCGTTCGCGCAGCTTCGCGATGACCTGGATGCTGCGGATGGAGTCGCCGCCCAGCTCGAAGAAGCTGTCGTCGATGCCGACCTGGCGGAGGCCCAGGACCTCGGCCCAGATATCGGCGATGGCCTGCTCGGAGGCATCCCGTGGTGCCTCGAAGGGGGCACCCATCAGGGCTCGGTCCGCGTCGGGGGCGGGCAGGGCCTTGCGGTCCACCTTCCCGTTTGCCGATAGCGGCAGGGACTCCATCGGGATGAAGATGGCAGGGACCAGGTACTCGGGCAGCTTGCGCAGGACGTGATCGCGCAGGGCACGGGGCTCTACAGACTCCACGCCGTCTTCGCCCACGACGTAGGCCACGAGGCGCTTGTCGCCAGGAGCGTCCTCACGAGCGAGGACGACCGCCTCCTGGACACCTGGAGCCTGCTGGAGGACGGCCTCGATTTCGCCCAGTTCGATGCGGAAGCCGCGCACCTTCACCTGGAAGTCGGAGCGGCCGAGGAACTCCAGCGATCCGTCGGCCTTCCAGCGGACGCGGTCGCCGGTGCGGTAGAGGCGAGCGCCGGGCGACTCCGAAAAGGGGTGCGGGAGGAACTTCTCGGCCGTCAACTCCGGACGGTGGAGGTAGCCCCACGCGAGGCCGTCGCCACCGACGAAGAGCTCGCCAGGGACGCCGACAGGGACAGGCTCCATGCGCGAGTCGAGGACGTAGGCGGAGGAGTGTCCCAGGGGCCTGCCGATGGGGACGGAGGTGCCGAAGGCCTCGCCTGCGCGGAGGGAGTGGGTGGCGGAGAAGGTGGTGTTCTCAGTGGGGCCGTAGCCGTTGACGAGGACGGCGCCCTGGGGAATGCGCTCCAGGTGCTGGCGGACACGAAGCGGCGGCAACACGTCACCGCCAGCGAGGACTTGCCGGACACCGGCCAAGGCGTTGCCCTGGTGAAGCACCATCTGCTCGAAGAGGGCAGCGGTGAGCCAGAGGGTGGAGACGCGGTGGTGAGTCAGCAGCGCGGCGAGTTCGTCCAGAGAAGGCGTGTGAGGCGGAGCGAGGACGAGGCGAGCGCCGTGAAGCAGCGCGCCCCAGAGCTCCAGAGTGGAAGCGTCGAAGGCGACAGGAGCCAGTTGGAGGAAGACTTCGTCAGAGCCGAAGTGGATGAAAGGGTTTTCGAGAACGAGCCGGGCGACGGCGCGGTGAGGAATGCAGACGCCTTTGGGCCGGCCGGTGCTGCCGGAGGTGAACATGACGTAGGCGAGGTCATCACCGCCTACGGCCACGGGCAGAGGCGCGTCATGAGGCAATGCGGTGATGACGTCCGCGTCCGTGTCCACGCACACCATCAACCCGCCCGAGCTGGGCAGCTCATCGGCGAGCGACTCCTGCGTGACGAACACGCTGACGCCGGCCTCCTGAAGCAGCAAGGAAATGCGTTCAGCGGGGTAGTGGTGGTCGATGGGCACGTAGGCGCCGCCTGCCTTGAGGATGGCAAGCAGGCCCACCACCATGTCCGGCGAACGTTCCAGGCACAGGCCCACGCGGGTGCCGCGGGAAACACCATACGCGCGCAAGTGGTGCGCGAGCTGATTTGAGCGGCGGTCCAGCTCCGCGTAGGTGACGACGCTCTCACCGCTGACGAGCGCCATGGCGTCTGGCGTGCGAGCCGCCTGCTCGGAGAAGAGAACGTGAATCGGCGTATCGCGCGGGAACACGGCGGACGTCGCGTTCCAGTCGACCAGGAGTTGCTGACGCTCCTCGGTGCGCAGAAGGGGCAACTCGGCCAGACGCTGGTTCTCATCCGTGACGATGGCTTCCAGCAGCGTGCGGAAGTGCCCCATCATGCGCTCGGCGGTGGAGGCATCGAAGAGGTCGGTGTTGTAGTTCAGCGCGCCGGAGAGCCCTTCCGGGGACTCTTCCAGCAAGAGACTCAAGTCGAATTTGACGGTCTCCAGCTCCGTCTCCAGCACACGCAACGATAGCCCCTGCAACTCCAGTCGTACGGGCGGCGTGTTCTGCAGGGTGAAGGTGACCTGGAAGAGCGGCGAGCGGCTCGGGTCTCTCGCGGGTTGCAGCACCTCGACCAGCTTTTCGAACGGCACGTCCTGGTGTTCGGACGCGCCCAGCGCCGCCGCCTTTACTTGGGCCAACAGCTCACGGAATGTGAGCTCCGGCGACATGCGGGCCCGGAAGACCAGCGTGTTGACGAAGAATCCGATGAGCTCTTCCAGCTCCGGCCGGGTGCGGCCCGCGATGGGCGAACCGACGCAGATGTCCTGCTGACCAGAGTAGCGAGAGAGCAGCAACTGCCAGGTCGCCAGCAGGACCATGAAGGGCGTCGCCTCATGACGGCGCGCCAGTGCAGTCATAGGCTCGGAGAGCTTCGCGGGCATCTTCACCGGGAGGAGCGCTCCCCGGTACGTCTGCACCGCCGGGCGCGGCCTGTCGGTAGGCAGCTCCAGGGCCGCGGGGGCTTCAGCGAGCTGTTCACGCCAGTAGTTCAGCCGTGACTCCAGCACCGGCCCCTGCATCCATTCTCGCTGCCAGAGGGCGTAGTCGGCGTACTGCACCGAAGGCGGGGGGCGCTGTACCTCGCGGCCCTGGACGGCGGCTTCGTAGCCCTCCGCCACCTCCCGCACCAGCACGCCCACGGACCAGCCATCGGACACGATGTGGTGCATCGTGACGAACAGGACGTGCCTGTCCGAAGCCAGCCGGAGCAAGCGCGCCCGGAAGAGCGGGCCGCGCACCAGGTTGAACGGGAGATGGGCCTCCTCGTTCGCGAGCTGTCGGGCCCGGGCATCACGCTCACCTTCGGGCAGGGTGGAGATGTCCGTGATGGGCAACTCCAGCGTCTTGAGCGGATGGACGACCTGTACGGGCAAGTCCCCCTCGTTCCGGAACGTCGTGCGCAGCGCCTCGTGTCGCTGCACCACCCGCAACAGGGACTGCTCCATCGCGCGAATGTCGAGCGCTCCGTCGATGGCCACCGCCGCGGGGTTGTTGTACGTCGCGGTGTCGGGCGTCAGTTGCTCCATCACCCACAGCCGCTGCTGGACGAAGGACTGGGGCAGTGGACGATCGCGTGGCGCGGCACGGATGGGCGGCAGGGCACTCGCGGTGCCGCGAGCCCGCTCGGAATCCAGACGCGCGGCAAGCGCCGCCACCGTGCTCTGCTCGAAGAGGGCCCGCAGCGGCAGGTCTACGTCGAAGTCCTGCCGCAGCCGCGTCACCAACTGGGTGGCCAGGAGCGAGTGGCCCCCGAGTGCGAAGAAGTCATCCTCGGCGTTCACCGTCTCGACATGCAGCAGCGTGGCCCAGTGGGCGGCGACACGACGCTCCGTTTCCGTGCTGAGCGGGCGCGTGGCGGCGTGCCGAGGAACTTCCGATGCCGGCAGTGCCTTGCGGTCCAGCTTGCCATTGGGGGTGAGTGGCAGGGCCTCCAATGTGACGAAGGCCGAGGGCACCATATGCTCGGGCAGCCGCTCCTTGAGGAGCGCGCGGAACGTACCAGAGTCCACGACGGTGGTGGCCTCCGCCTCCCCGACCACGTACGCCACCAGGCGTTGCAGCCCTGGCGTGTCTTCGCGGACCAGGACCACGGTGTCGCGAACCGCGGGGTGTTGGCGCAGCGCGGACTCAATCTCTCCCAGTTCGATGCGGAAGCCTCGCACCTTCACCTGGAAGTCGATGCGGCCCTGGAACTCGAGTTCGCCCTGGGGCAACCAGCGAGCCCGGTCTCCCGTCCGATAGAGGCGGGCGCCGGGGGCCGTGCTGAAGGGATTGGGAATGAACCGCTCGGCGGTGAGCTCAGGACGATTCAGGTAGCCACGCGCCAGGCCCGCTCCAGCAATGTAGAGCTCGCCTGGCACACCTGCCGGTACTGGCTGCAGGTACGCGTCCAACACGTAGGTCTGAGCGTTCGCCAACGGACCGCCCAGCGAAGGAGGCAGGGACGCTCCGCGCACGGGACGCAGCGTGGAGTCCACGGTGCACTCCGTAGGGCCGTAGACGTTGAAGCACTCGATGTGGGGATGGGCGGAGAGCCGGACCCAGAGCGACTCGTCCAGTGCCTCGCCGCCAGCCAGTACGCGCAAGGGGCTGTGTGCCGCAAGGCCCTCGTCCAGGAGCAGCCGCAGTTGTGAGGGAGCGCAGTCCAGGACGTCCACGGAATGCCGCCTCAACCACGCCAGCATCAGGCGGGTGTCCTCGCGTGTCGCTTGTGACACCACGCACAGCGCATGTCCGTCCGCGAGCTGCACCAACTGCTGAACGGACGCATCAAAGGACAGCGACGCATTGAGGCTGACGCGGAGGGGCTTGTCCACACCTGCGTAGGCGGTGGCTGCCAGCGCCGCGCGCAGGTTCATCACCGAGGCGTGCTGCACCATGACGCCCTTGGGCATGCCGGTGCTACCCGACGTATAGATGACGTAGGCGAGGTGCTGGGGCCGGCTGAGTCGCGGCGGGTTGGACGCGTCCCGTGAACCGATCACGAGCCCTGCGTCATCCACACAGAGGACCTCCACCATGTGCCCGGCGAGCTTGTCCGCGACTCGCTGCTGCGTGAGCACGCAGCCGACATTCGAGTCGCTCAGCATGTAGGCCAGGCGCTGGGCGGGATATGCCGGATCCATGGGGACGTAGGCGCCGCCTGCCTTGATGATGGCGAGGACGCCGACGACCATGTCGACCGAGCGCTCCATGCACAGGCCCACGCGGACCTCGGGCCCTACGCCTCGGGCACGTAGGGCCCAGGCGAGCTGGTTGGCCCGACGGTTGAGTTCGGCATAGGTGAGTGAGTGCTCATCACCCAGCACGGCCAGCGCATCGGGAAAAAGGGCCGCACGGTCCTCGAACCGCTCGTGCAAGCATCCTTCCCAGGCGACCTCTCGGCGCGTGGCATTCCACGCCTCCAGCAGCGTGTCGCGGTCGGCCGGTGGGAGCAGCGCTGCCTGCTCGTAGCGGCCACCTGGTCCCGCGGCCACGGCTTCCAGTGCGCGCAGGTAGTACTGCCCCAACTTCCGCGTTCGCTCCGCTTCGTGCCGAGTGCCCGTGGTGGCGATGGAGACCGATAGCGACGAGGTGTCGGGATCCTGGGTGAAGGTGACGCCCAGCGGGAGTTCCATCCAGGCGGCGCCCAGCATCTCGTCCACGAAGCGCAGCCCCTTCTGTTGGGAGAGCCCTCCCGCGACGTGAAAGTGGATGAAGTTGAAGAGCGTGTCGAACAGAGGCTGACCGCCGCGCTTCTGCTGGAGCCGCGCCATGGGGTAGCGGCGGTGTGGCATCAACTCCTGCTCATGCTTCGCGATCTGTTGAATGAGCTCCAGCCATGTGCCTCCAGGCAGCGTCACCGGGAACGGCACGCTGTTGAGGAACAGGCCAATCATCCGCTCGCCATCGACGACTTCCGGACGACCATTGGTGACGATGCCGGTGACGACGGACGTGCTTCCTTCGACGAAGCCCCGGACGCGCAGATGCACGGCCAGCAGCACCGTCTTGAGGGACACACCCGCCTCGTGAGCCACGCGCAGCAATGCCTGCTGAAGCGGAACAGGGATGCGCACGTCGTGGGTGTGCAGCACGCGCTCGTCGTCCCGGGACCGGAGCGGGCGCGGACTTGCTGCGTCCACGCCATCCATGCGCCGCAGCCAGAACCGCTCGCTCTCATGGGAGTTCTGGGCTTCGCGCTCCAAGGCCACGAACTGCCGGTAGGTGGCGGCCGGGGTCGGCGCGGCGGGGGCGTCAGTGCCCTCCAGCAATTCGAGGTAGCGGCCGAAGAGTTCCGAGAGAAGGGTCGCGGCGCTCCAGCCATCGAGGATGGCGTGGTGGAAGACGATGGTCAGCTGGACGGTGGTTTCCGACCGGCGATGCACGCAGAGCCGCATCAGCGGCGCCTGGTTCCAGGTGAACGGCTGAACGCGTTCCTTCTCCGCCCACGCCTGCAAGTAGGCCGTTTGCTGGGTCGCCTCCAGGTGCTGGAGGTCTTCGAACTTCAGCGGCGGTTCCACTTCACGGTGGACGAACTGGAGGGGCTCTTCATGGCCGTCCAGGTGGAACGACGTGCGCAGGATGGCGTGACGCGCGAACAGTTCCCGGAAGGCTTGTTGCAGCCGCGGTTCGTTCAGCGCCATCTCCACATGGAAGCTGAACATGTCGTGGTAGATGCCGGCTGAGGCATCCAGCGCGCTCTCGAACAACATGCCTGACTGGAGTGCGGCCAGCGGGTAGGCGTCTTCCACGTCCTTGGGCAGCCGCTGACGGTCTGCTTCGGACACGAGGCTGAAGGGTGCGATCTGGCTCGCGGGGGCCACGCTCGTGGCTTTGATGACACCGGCGAGTTCGCGGATGGTCGGGTGCTGGAGCAACTCCAGCGTGGGCAGCTCCAGGCCTTGTTCCCGCAACTTCGCGATGACCTGGATGCTGCGGATGGAGTCGCCACCCAGCTCGAAGAAGCTGTCGTCGATGCCGACCTGACGGAGGCCCAGGACCTCGGCCCAGATATCGGCAAGGGTCTGCTCGGAGGCGTTCCGCGGTGCTTCGAACGGGGTTCCTGTCCGATTCAGGTCCGCGTACGGGGCGGGCAGCGCCTTGCGGTCCACCTTTCCGTTGGGGGACAGCGGCAGGTCCTCCAGCGGCATGAACACCGCGGGCAGCATGTATTCGGGCAGCCGCGCCTTGAGGAATGTGCGGATGCCGCCCACGGCATTCGCGGCCTGTTCTTCTGACCGCGCTGCGGCGGTGGGCACGAAGTAAGCCACGAGGCGCTTGTCGCCAGGAGCGTCTTCACGAGCGAGGACGACGGCCTCCTGGACGCCCGGGGCCTGCTGGAGGACGGATTCGATTTCGCCCAGTTCGATGCGGAAGCCGCGCACCTTCACCTGGAAGTCGGAGCGGCCGAGGAACTCCAGCGAGCCGTCGGCCCTCCAGCGGGCGCGGTCGCCGGTGCGGTAGAGGCGAGCGCCCGGGGCGGAGGAGAAGGGGTGAGGGAGGAACTTCTCAGCCGTCAACTCCGGGCGGTTCAGGTAGCCCCATGCGAGGCCGTCGCCACCGACGAAGAGTTCGCCAGGGACGCCGACAGGGACGGGCTCCATGCGCGAGTCGAGGACGAAGGCGGAGGAGTGCCCTAGGGGCCTGCCAATGGGGACAGAGGTGCCGAAGGCCTCACCCGCGCGAAGGGAGTGTGTGGCGGAGAAGGTGGTGTTCTCAGTGGGGCCGTAGCCGTTGACGAGGACGGTGCCGAGGGGAATGCGCTCCAGGTGCTGACGGACGCGCAGAGGAGGCAACACGTCACCGCCGGCGAGCACCTGCCGGACACCGGCCAAGGCGTTGCCCTGGTGAAGCACCATCTGCTCGAAGAGGGCTGCAGTGAGCCAGAGGGTGGAGACGCGGTGGTGAGTCAGCAGTGCGGCGAGTTCGTCCAGAGAAGGCGTGTGAGGCGGAGCGAGGACGAGGCGAGCGCCGTGAAGCAGCGCACCCCAGAGCTCCAGAGTGGAAGCGTCGAAGGCGACGGGAGCCAGCTGGAGGAAGACTTCGTCAGGGCCGAAGTGGATGAAGGGGTTGGCGAGGACGAGGCGAGAGACTGCGCGGTGGGGGATGCAGACGCCCTTGGGCCGGCCGGTGCTGCCGGAGGTGAACATGACGTAGGCGAGGTCCTCACCGCCCACGTCCGCGGAGGGAGGCGCGTCGTGTGGCAAGGCGGCGATGAGGTCCGCGTCCGTGTCCACGCACACGTGCTTGCTGTTGGATGCAGGGAGTCCTTCCGCCAGTGGCTTCGTCGTGACGAGCACGCCGATGCCGGCCTCCTGAAACAGCAAGGAGATGCGCTCAGCAGGGTAGTGGTGGTCGACGGGAACGTAGGCGCCGCCTGCCTTGAGGATGGCGAGCAGTCCCACCACCATGTCTGGCGAGCGCTCGAGGCACAGGCCCACTCGGGTGCCTCGGGAAACACCGTACGTGTGCAGGTGATGCGCGAGTTGGTTCGCACGGCGCTCCAGCTCCGCATAGGTGACGATGCTCTCACCGCTGACGAGCGCCACGGCGTCTGGCGTGCGAGCAGCCTGCTCGGAGAAGAGCGAGTGAATCGGCGTCTCACGTGGAAACGCCGTGGACTTTGCGTTCCAGTCGACCAGGAGCTGTTGACGCTCCTCGGTGCGCAGCAGGGGCCGCTCGGAGAGTCGCTGGTCGGCGTTCTCCACCACGCTCTCCAGCAGGCGCACGTAGTGGCGCTCCATCCGTTCGACGGTCTTCGCGTCGAACAGGTCCGCGCAGTACTCGATGCGGCCGATGAACCGGTCGGGCCGGTCCTCGCGCAGCTCCATCAGCAGGTCGAACTGAGACGCGCCCAGATCCAACTCCACGTAGCGCGCGAGCAGGCCCGGAATCCGCAGGGCCGGCTGAGGCACGTTCTGGAGGACGAAGACGGCCTCGAAGAACGGATTGCGGCTGGGGTCGCGGGGCGGTTGCAGCTCCTCCACAAGCTTGTCGAAGGGCACGTCCTGGTGTGAGTAGGCATCCAGGCAGACCTGCCGCACCCGGTGCAGGAACGAGCGGAACGTCGGGTCCCCCGACGCATCCGCACGCATCACCAGCATGTTGACGAAGAAGCCGATGAGTGGTTCGAGCTCGGGCGCCCGGCGGTTGGCGACAGGCGAGCCCACCGCGAAGTCCTGCTGGCCGCTGTAGCGGTGCAGCAGCGTCTGGTAGGCAGCCATCAGCACCATGAAGAGCGTGGCGCCTTCCTTCTGCGCCAGCAGCTTGAGCTTCCGTGCCAGCTCTGGCTCGAGCCGGAAGTGGTGCCACCCGCCGCGATACGTCTTCAGCGCCGGTCGGGGATGGTCCGACGGCACGACCAGCGCGGGAGGCTGCGGCGTGAGCTGCCGTCGCCAGTAATCGAGCTGACCGGCCAGTTCCCGCGTTTCGAGCTGCTCGCGCTGCCACCGCGCGTAGTCTGGATATTGGAGTTCCAATTCCGGCAGGGGCGAAGGCAGGCCCTCTTCGAAGGCCTTGTAGAGCGCCATCAACTCCTGGAGGAACACGCCCAGGGACCACTGGTCTGTTACGGAGTGGTGCAGGGTCAACAGCACCAGTGTGTGCTGCGCATCGAGCCGCAGGATGCCGACTCGCAGCAGCGGTCCGGCGGAGAGGTCGAACTCGAAGTTGGCCTCCGCGATGATGCGGCGGCGTACCTCATCTCCCTGTGCCTCCAGGGACAGTGCGGACAGGTCCTCTTCCGGGAGGGTCAGCTCCAGCGAGGGGGCGACCACCTGCACCGGATCTCCGCCGTGGCTCCTCAGCGTCGTGCGCAGGGATTCGTGACGGCGCACCACCTCGTTCACACACCGCGTGAGCAGGGCCCGGTCCAGCCGCCCGAAGAACTCAACGCTCACGTGGACGTTGTAGGCAGCCATGCTGCTGGGATCCAACTCATGCAGGACCCACAGGCGTTGCTGAGGGAAGGATGCCGGAGCGGGCTCGTTGCTTTCGCGCCGGACCAGGACGGGCGCCGCAGCGTGAGGCTGCGCCGACTGCTGCTCCTGGAGGAGCAGGTCGAGAAGGGCGCGCTGCGAGGGAGAAAGCTGCTCGAGGGCCCGAGAGATGTCAGTCATCGAAGTCGATATCCAGAAAGTGGGGGATCGGGTGCTCCAGCGGGGGCTGGAGCTTCCGTTCACGCGGCCTTCACGCCGCGGCGTCGAAGCTCTTCGGCGAGCTCTTGCTCGGAGACGCGGGTGACCCGGTCGAGCAGCTCGCGATAGAGGGATTCCTGTTGCCGCGCCTGGAGGTCGGCGATTGCCTTCGCCAGCCCCGCCACGGTGGGCGACGTGAAGAGCAGTGCCAGACTCAGGTCCAGTTGCAACCGTGAGCGCAACCGCCCGACGACCTGCGTGGCGAGCAGCGAGTGCCCGCCCAGCTCGAAGAAGTGGTCGTGCCGCGCTACCTGTTCGACGCCCAGGATCTCCTGCCACAGGCCCGCGATGACACGCTCCAGCTCATTGGAGGGAAGCTCTTCGTCTCCGGTGCGGACCTTGCGAGCGACCTTGGGCAGAGCAACCGCCCGCTGGAGCCACGCAGTCAGTCGCCGTGATACGTCACCCGTTGCCACCATCACCGGGCCATCCAAACCGCCGGTGACGACTCGCTGGAAGGCCTCGGTGGCTTCATCCTCGGTCATGGCATACGGCTCAAGGTCAGGAGCGCGCGCATCGCTGGCGCCGGCCGCTCGCGGCCACGGGTCCCAGGCCACGCTCATCCAAGGCGTTCCTGTGTCCCGGCTGCGGTGGGCCGCGAACGCATCCACGAAGAGGTTGGCCGCCGTCGAAGGCGTGTCGCCGAACGGCGACAGCACGGCCGCCGACGCGGAGAACAGCATCACGAAGTCCAGCGCCCGACCGCGCAGGACGTCCTCCAGCACGTACGTGCCGCGCACCTTGGCGCGGAAACGGGCCTCCGCGTCCGGGTTCGTCGCGGAGGGCGGGGTCCGTTCGGGCGGAGCAAGGGGAAGGTCCGCGCAGTGCAGCACCCCGTGGAGCGCGCCGAAGCGCTGGTCCACCTCGGCCAGGACTTCCTGCATCCAGTGCGGCTTGGAGACGTCGGCGCTCAGGACGAGCACCTCTGCACCGTGTGACTCCAATTCACGCACGCGCTGGATGAGCAGGCTGGCGTCGTCGTCCTCACCCTGTGTGGCAACCCAATCGTCCCAGAGACGCCGGGGCGGCAGCGGCGTGCGGCCCACCAGCGCCAGCCGCGCCTGCTTCGTGCGCGCCAGATGGCTGGCCAGCAGCAGGCCCACGCGGCCCAGGCCGCCGGTGATGAGGTACACGCCGCGCTCACGCAGAGGCCGCGCGGGGGCGGCCGTCTCTGTCAGCCGAACGGGAGACAGCTCCTGGACCCAGCGGCGCGAACCGCGCAAGGCCACCCGGACGTCTCGTGCCTCTGTGGCGAGCTCGGCGAGGAGCTGTTCGGCAAGTGCTGCGACGCCTTCGGAGTCAGGGAGGAGCACATCGACGCCGCGCGCGGTGATATGCACCTGTTGCTGCGACAGCACCTGGCAGGGGCCCAACAGGGGCGCCTTCTCCGGCAGCGCCTCCGCTCGGCCGTCCGGGTCGAACAGGTGGTTGGAGATGACCTCCACCCGGAGGGGGCGCGCATCCTTCAGTCCGGTAAGGGCTTGCCCCAGGTGCACCACGCTGTAGTAGCCCAACGCTTGCGCGGCCTGGAACCGCGTCAGCACGGACTGGCGCTCGTCCTGCGGCGTGAGGCTCCACAGGTGGACGAACACTTCGGGACGGGGTGTCAGGTCCTCCAGGGCGCTCAGCAGCGCGACGTAGTCTCCAGGTGCTCCCGGCGCCACGGTGAAGCGCCGCTCGCCGTCACGGGAGAACGCGGCGCCCGCGTGCACGGAGACGACGTACTGTCCCGCCTCTTCCAACCGGGAGACGAGACGCGAGGCCAAAGGGCCTCCATCGGTGAACACCACCCAGCATCGAGGCTGGGCGAGCGCGGTGGGGGCGAGCGTGGCCGGAGGCGTGCGCCGCCACGAGGGCAGGTGGAACCAGTCCGCGATATCGGTCAGCTTGCTGCCGCTCGCGGTCTGCGAGGCCAGCAGCGCGGCGGACCGGTCCAGCGGAGCGACCCAGTACCGCTGGCCCTCGAAGGGATAGGTGGGAAGGGGGATTCGTCGGACCGACTCCGTTCCGTGCAGACCGCTCCAGTCCACCTCCACGCCCGCGAGCCACAGCCGTCCCAGCGCGTTCAGGAAGAGGGCTTCGTCCGGCTGGTCGTCCTTGGGGTGACGCGCGGAGGAGATGATGGTGCGCGCGCCAGCGGGCTCGCCTTGGAGCCTCGCCACGGCGGTCAGCGACTGCGCGGGACCCACCTCCAGCAGGACGCGCGTCGAGTCCTCCAGCAGCACCTGCATGCCGTCCCGGAAGCGTACCGAGTGGCGCAGGTGGTCCACCCAGTACCGAGGTTGCGTCACCTCGTCCCCCGTGACGGGCTGGCCGGTCCGGCTGGAGATGTAGGGCCGCTCGGGTGGACGGAGCGTCAGACGGGACACGCGCTCGTGGAATCGCGGCAGGACGTGCTCCAGCATTCGCGAGTGCGCCGCCGCCTCCACGTGCAACTGGCGGTGCTCCACGCCTCGCGCCGTCAGCTCCGCCATCAGCCGCTTCACCGCCGCCAGCGGACCGGAGACCACGCACTGCGCGGGTCCGTTCACGGCCGCGAGGTCCAGCTCCTGGCCCAGCAGTGGCACCACCTCCGCCTCGGGAAGGCTGATGCTCAGCATGGACCCGGCCGGCAGCTCATCCATGAGCTGGCCACGCAGCGCCACCATGGCCGCCGCATCCTCCACCGACAGCACACCAGCGATGCACGCCGCGGCGTACTCGCCCAGGCTGTGGCCGAGCATCTGCTCCGGCTCCACGCCGCACGACATCCACAGCCGCGCCAGGGCGTACTCCGTCAGGAAGATAGCGGGCAGCGCGAGCGCGTTGCGGGAGAGTCCCGGCACCTCTTGGAGGGGCTCCTGGTAGAGCACCGTGCGCAGGTCCATGCCCAGGTGCGGGCGGAGGATACTGGCGACCTCGTCGGCGGCCTCGCGGAAGACGGGCTCCGTGCGGTACAGGCCCGCGCCCATGCCCAGGTGGTGGGTGCCACCCCCAGGGAAGAGGAACGCCACGGGGCGGCCTCGCGCCTCCTGCTTCAGTGTGACCAGCCGCTCTGGCTCCTCGCCGCGCAGCACGCGGATGGCGTGCTCCCGGTCCTTCACCACGGCGATGCGGCGGTGCTGGAAGGCCTGACGTCCCACTTGCAGCGTGAAGGCCACGTCCTTCAGCGCCTGCTCCGGGTGCTGTTCCAGGTGAGTGGCCAGCGCCTCCGTCGCGGCATGCAGGGCGGTATCCGTCTTCGCCGACAGTGGCAGCACGTACCAGGGACGGGCGTCCGCGGTGGGAGCGACGGCTGGGGCCTCCTCCAGGATGACGTGTGCGTTGGTGCCACCAATACCGAAGGCGCTGACGCCGGCTCGGCGAGGGGAGGGGCCCTGCGCCCAGTCCCTCAGCGTGGCGTTGACGAAGAAGGGACTGGCGGCGAAGTCAATCTGTGGGTTGGGCGCCTGGAAGTGCAGCGTGGGCGGCAACTTCCGGTGCTTCAGCGCGAGCACCGTCTTGATGAGGCTGGCGATGCCGGACGCGGCATCCAGGTGGCCGATGTTGGGCTTCACCGAGCCGAGCGCGCAGAAGCCCGTGTCCTGCGTGCTCGTTCTGAAGGCGCGGGTGAGCGCGCGCACCTCGATGGGGTCTCCCAGTTGGGTGCCCGTGCCATGGGCCTCCACATAGGAGATGCTCCGCGCGTCCACCTCCGCGGTCAGCAATGCATTGCGGATGACGCGTGACTGGCCTTGGACGCTGGGTGCGTTGAAGCTGGCCTTCTGTGCGCCGTCGTTGTTGATGGCCGAGCCTCGGATGACGGCGTGGATGGTGTCTCCATCCTCCACTGCGTCCTCCAGTCGCTTGAGCACCACCAGACCCGCGCCGCTGCCGAAGAGGGTGCCCTGCGCCTGCGCATCAAAGGCGCGGCACCGTCCGTCTGGCGATGCAACACCACCAAATTGATACAGGTAGCCGGTGCGCTGAGGTGACTGGATGGCCACGCCGCCCGCCAGGGCCATGCGGCATTCTCCGGCCAGGAGCGCCTGGGCAGCCAGGTGCACCGCCACCAGCGAGGTGGAGCAGGCGGTGTGCAGCGAATAGGCCGGACCCTTCAGGTTGAGCCGGTGCGCCACCCGCGTGCTGAGGAAGGCCAGGTCATTGCCGAGGCCCACCTCGAACGCGCCGAGCATCCCCAGCGCGGCCGGGTTGGAGAAGAGATTGAAGACGTACGTATTGGTACGGGCTCCCGCGTAGACGCCGATGTGCTCCCGGTAGCGCTCGGGGTCGTAGCCCGCGTCTTCCAGTGCCGCCCAGGCACACTCCAGGAAGACACGCTGCTGCGGATCCATCACCTCGGCTTCCTTGGGGGTGATGCCGAAGAAGGCCGCGTCGAACAGGTCCGCGCCCTCGATGGGGGCCGCCGCGCGCACGTACTGCGGTGACTTGCGGAGTGCCGGGTCCTCCATGACGGAAGGCTCCAGCTCCGACTCCTGGAGGAAGGTGATGGACTCGACGCCATCCCGAAGGTTCCGCCAGTACGCCTCGGCGTTACAGGCCCCGGGAAAGCGGCACGCCATCCCGATGATTGCAATCTCCAGCCCGTTCCAGTGGGTGTCGCCAGCCATGATTTCTTGAGTCCCCAAGATCTTTTCGGGAGTCGGAGGTCCCGCACGCTCGCGCGCAGCGGTTCCATTCCGGGACGCGCCGGGGCCCTGGCGCGCGCGAAACAGCAAACAACGAAGCGGGCCCCAGCGCTCCCAGTAAAGCAGCTTTCAAGTCGAAAGTCGCTTCAACCGGAAAAACTTATAAGGTGCGTCAGGAGGCTTTTCCGCGTTAAATGGACTAGGCTGCTATCACAGGAATGCGGCTGTTGTTGCCACGGTAGTCAATGTCATACTGGACCAGGATGAATCACCTGGAGTGTAGTGGCCGTTCTCAGAGAGAGCGGGCGAGCAAGCGGCAGGCAGGTGCATGCGTCGGGCATCCGGTGGTTGGGATGCTGGCGTCCCCCTGACGCGAGTCCGTCCAGTCCTTCATTTCATCGAAGCGCCGCCGAGTCTCGTCCCAGGGGCCGCTCGGAGCGGAAGCTCGAGCGACTCGAGCTCCAGCCGCCGCGCAAGGAAGCAGGGGTAGACAAACATGGGTCGTCACACCCGGTATGAGGGGGACGCGAGTCTCGCGGTAGCCATTGTCGGCATGGCCGCCCGCGTTCCCGGTGCCGAAGACGTGGAGTCCTTCTGGCGCCTGCTGCGTGAGGGCAGGGAAGCCATTACTTTCTTCACCAACGAGGCGATGAAGGCCTTGGGCGTGGAGCCCGGCTGGCTCGCCAATCCAAACTTCGTTCGCGCCGCGCCTGTCCTGGAGCGGCCGGGGCGCTTCGACGCGGCTTTGTTCGGATACGCCCCACGTGAGGCGGAGTTGCTGGACCCGCAGCACCGCATCTTCCTGGAGTGTGCCTGGTCGGCGCTGGAGCACGCGGGCTACGCCCCGGGCCGGTTGACGGTCTCCACCGGCGTCTTCGCGGGCTCCAGCCTGAGCACCTATCTGCTGTTCAATCTGCTCTCTCGGGCGGAGTTCCAGCAGGCCGAGGACACGTTCCCGGCCATGGTGGGTAACGACAAAGACTTCCTCGCCACGCGCGTGGCCTATCACTTCAATCTCAAGGGGCCCGCGCTCACCGTGCAGACGGGGTGCTCGACGTCGCTGGTGGCCACGCACCTCGCCTGTCAGTCGTTGCTGGGCTACCAGTGCGACGTGGCGCTGGCGGGCGGCGTGTCCGTGCACATGCCCCAGCGCACGGGCTACCACTATCAGGACGGCGGCATCTCCTCTCCGGACGGGCACTGCCGCGCGTTCGACGCCAAGGGGCAGGGCACGCTCTTCGGCAGCGGTGCGGGTGTGGTGGTGCTCAAGCGCCTGGAGGACGCGCTGAACGATGGTGACACCATCCACGCCGTCATCCGTGGCTCGGCCATCAACAACGACGGCGCCATGAAGGTGGGCTACACCGCCCCCGGGGTTGAGGGACAGTCGGAGGTCATTGCTCGCGCACAGGCCGTGGCGGAGGTGTCCCCGGACTCCATCTCCTACGTGGAGGCGCATGGCACCGCCACGCCGCTGGGAGATCCCGTGGAGGTGCAGGCCCTCACGGAGGCCTTCCGCGCGGGGACGGACAAGCGTGGCTTCTGCGGGCTGGGCTCGGTGAAGACCAATGTGGGCCACCTGGACGCGGCGGCGGGAGTCACCGGCCTGCTGAAGACGGTGCTCGCCCTGGAGCATGGCGAGCTGCCTCCCAGCCTTCACTACGAGAAGCCCAACCCGCGCATCGACTTCGAGAGCAGCCCCTTCTACGTCAACGCCGCGCTCAAGCCGTGGCCGGAGGGGGATACGCCTCGGCGCGCGGGGGTGAGCTCGTTCGGGATTGGTGGCACCAACGCGCACGTCATCCTGGAGGAAGCGCCTGTCACCCTCCCGGGGGATGCGGCGCGCCCATGGCAGCTCCTGGTCCTGTCCGCGAAGACAGCCTCGGCGCTGGAGTCCCAGACGGCCGCGCTGCTGGCGCACTTGAAGGCCCACCCGGAGCAGCAGCTCGCTGACGTGGCCTGGACGCTTCAGGTCGGGCGCAAGCCCATGGAGCTTCGCCGCGTGGTGGTGTGTGAAGACCGGGCGAGCGCCGTGGCGGCACTGGAGTCCAAGGACCCGCAGCGCATCTTCACCCTGGCCCCGGGCAACGGCACGCCGTCGGCCGTCTTCATGTTCCCCGGCGGTGGCGCGCAATACCCGGACATGGGCCGTGGCCTCTACGGCTCCGAGAAGGTGTTCCGCGAGGCCGTGGACCGTTGCTGCGAGCTCCTGCGGCCCCGGCTGGGCTTAGACCTGCGGCCCGTCATGTACCCGGACGCGGCGCATGCCGCGGATGCCGTTCAGCGCCTCAAGCGCACGTCGCTGGCGTTGCCCGCGCTCTTCACCGTGGAATTTGCGCTGGCCCAGCTGTGGCAATCCTGGGGCGTGAAGCCCGAGGCGCTCATCGGCCACAGCCTGGGCGAGTACGCCGCGGCCTGCCTCGCGGGCGTCTTCTCCTTGGAGGACGCCCTGGCGCTGGTGGTGCTGCGCGGCCAGCTCTTCGAGGAGTTGCCCGGTGGCGGCATGCTCAGCGTCCCGTTGCCCGAGGCGGAGCTGCGCCCGTTGCTGGGGGATTCGCTGTCCATTGCCGCGATGAACGGACCCGCGCAGTGCGCGGTCGCCGGTACGGTGGAGGCCGTGGAGGTGCTGGCCGCGGAGCTGACCCGGCGCGAGGTGGAGTTCCGTCACATCCCCATCGACGTGGCGGCGCACTCCCACCTGGTGGAGCCCATCCTCGCGCGCTTCCAGTCCTTCGTGGGGACCCTGACGCGCAATGCCCCCACGTTGCCCATTGTCTCCAACGTCACCGGCACATGGATGACGCCAGCGGAGGCGGTGGACCCGGCCTACTGGACGCGGCACCTGCGGCAGACAGTGCGCTTTGGTGACGGCATCCGCACGCTGGCCGCGCAGCCTGGCCGCGTCTATCTGGAGGTTGGTCCGGGCCGCACGCTGGGGACGCTGGCGCGCCTGCAGCTCAATGGGCCCAAGGCCCCCTCGGTGCTCTCCTCGCTGCGTCACCCGCAGGACCCGGTGCCGGATGACGCGTTCCTCACCACCACCGTCGGCCGGCTGTGGGCGGCGGGCATGGAGGTGGATTGGAGCGCGGTGCACGGCGGTGCTCGGCGTCTGCGCGTGCCGCTCCCGACCTATCCCTTCGAGGGCCAGGATTACTGGCTGGCGCCGGAGGTGTCCTCCGCGCGTCGCAGGGGTATCGCGCGCAAGAGCGCGGACGTGGCCGGCTGGTTCTATTTGCCCTCGTGGCAGCGTGCGCCGTTGATTCCCAAGGCGGGACCGGTGACGCCGCGCGGGTGGCTCGTCTACCTGGACGCGGGGGGGCTGGGGGCGGCCCTGGCGGAGCGATTGGAGCGCCTGGGCCACGGCGTCGTTCGCGTGACGCCTGGCACCGGTTTCCGTCAGGTGACGGAGCGCGAGTTCACCGTAGATGGGCGAGAGCGTGAGGACCACGCCCAGTTGCTGCGTGCGTTGAAGGCTCGGGACTTCAACGTAGAGCGCGTGGTGTATCTCTGGAGCCTCGATGTGACTGGGGCGGACTTCGACGAGGCCCAGGTTCGCGGTTTCTTTGGCGTGCTGCGGCTGGCGCAGGCCCTGTCCGGAGCGGAGCTGCCCGGGCCCGTGGAGTTGACGGTGGTGGGGCGCGAAGCGCTGGAGGTGGAGAGCGCCGATGCGGTGGCGCCCGAGCGAGCCACGTTGCCGGCGCTGTGCAAGGTGATTCCGCAGGAGCTGGACACCGTGGCGTGCCGCTACGTGGATGTCCGCACGCCGTCGGTGGACGCATTGGTGCGGGAGGTGACGTCGGACGCCCCGGAGCCGGTGGTTGCCTGGCGAGGCCCACACCGGCAGGTGCAGGCGTACGAGCCGCTGCGCATCGAAGCGGACACGCCGGTGTCCTGGCCCCTCAAGCAGCGCGGCGTCTATCTCGTCACGGGCGGTCTGGGCGGCGTGGGCTTGCGGATGGCGGACTATCTGGCGCGCACCAGGCAGGCGCGGCTGGTCCTGGTGGGGCGCTCCGGCGCGGGGCTGGACTCGGATGGCCGCCGTCAACGTGCGGTGCGGGCGCTGGAGGCCGCGGGAGCGGAGGTGCTGGTGGCTCGCGCGGATGTGGCGGATGAGGCGCAGTTGCGCGCGGTTCTGGCGGAGGTGGATTCCCGCTTCGGTTCGCTGGATGGGGTCATCCACGCGGCGGGGCTCGCGGGCGACGGCGCGGTGTCGTTGCTTGGCGCCATGGAGCCGGCGACGTGCGCGCCGCACTTCCGGGCGAAGGTGCATGGCACGTATGCGCTGGACCGGGCGCTGGCGGGCCGCACGTTGGGGTTCGTGATGCTGGTCTCCTCCAACGCCACGGTGCTGGGCGGCCTGGGATTGGGAGCCTACGCGGCGGCCAATGCCTTCCTGGATGCTTTCGCGGCGGCACGCTCGCGAACTGGAGGCACGCGGTGGCTGAGCACCAACTGGGATGGATGGCCAGTGGATGCCGCCGAGGGTGCGAAGGCCATCCAGACCAGCATCGACCAGTTCGCCATGACGCCAGATGAGGCGGTGGAGGCCTTCCGCCGGGTGGTGGAGGCGCCGCTGGAGGGGCAGGTGTTGGTGTCCACGGGCAACCTGGACGCGCGCGTGGCGCAGTGGGTGCGCCGCGAAGGTGCGGGCGCGAAGAAGGACGCGGGGGGCACGTTGCACTCACGGCCCGCGCTGGGCACGGAGTACGTGGCACCCACTGATGAGGTGGAGCGCGCGCTCGTGCGCGTGTGGCAGGAGCAGCTGGGGCTGGAGCAACTGGGTATTCACGACAACTTCTTCGACCTGGGAGGGAATTCACTCCTGTGGCTGAAGATCGTCGGGCGCATGAAGCGGGAGCTGGGGCGGGACGTGCCGCTCACCAGCGTCTTCGAGGCCCCCACCGTGGCCACCCTGGCGAAGAAGCTGGGTCAGGGACCGGCCCCAGCGGAGAGCACCGCCTTCGAGTCCAGCCAGAGCCGTGGAGCTCAACGCAGAGAGCGGCGCAGCCGTCGCGAGTAGGGCGCGTGCCCGCGCCGAAGCCCCCTTCGACCTACGAGAACCTGGAGACGACACCTTGGACAGCAAGCTCCCTCAGGAGTTCGACGACGCCGACGTCGCCATCATCGGGATGGCCGGGCGATTTCCCGGCGCTCGGGACGTGGAGACGCTTTGGGCCAATCTCCGCGAGGGAGTGGAGTCCATCCGCTTCTTTTCCAAGGAGGAGGCCCGCGCGGCCGGTGTGCCGGAGGAGCGGCTGGAGGACCCGTCCTTCGTGAGGGCCGCGGCCATCCTTCCGGAGCCGGAGTTGTTCGACGCGGCCTTCTTCGAGATGCCGCCACGCGAGGCGGAAATCACGGACCCTCAGCACCGTGTCTTCCTGGAGTCGTGCTGGGAGGCGCTCGAGCACGCTGGCTACTCACCGCGTGACTACGCTGGCGCCATCTCCGTGTTCGGCGGCGCTACGCTCAACACGTACCTGTTGATGAACCTGGCGCGGAACCCGCGTGTGCTGGAGTCCTTCGAGCCGGTGCAGGTGAACATCGGCAACGGGGGCGACTTCCTGGCCACCCGCGTCTCGTACAAGCTCAACCTGCGGGGCGCCAGCCACACCGTGCAGAGCGCGTGCTCCACATCGTTGGTTGCGGTGCACCAGGCTTGCCAGAGCCTGCTCAACGGCGAGTGCGACATGGCGCTCGCGGGCGGTGCGTCCGTCAACGTGGGGTTCTTCAACGGGTACCGGCACGCGGAAGGCGGGATGGCTTCACCGGATGGTCACTGCCGGCCCTTTGATGCGAAGGCGCAGGGTACGCTCTTCGGCAGCGGCGTGGGCGTGGTGCTGCTGAAGAAGCTCCGAGCCGCGGTGCGGGACGGTGACACCATCCATGCCGTCATCAAGGGCTCGGCCACCAACAATGACGGTGCGCTGAAGGCGGGCTTCACCGCGCCCAGCGTGGACGGCCAGGCCGAGGTGGTGGCGGAGGCGCTCGCGGCGTCGGCCTTGGATGCGGACGACATCAGCTACGTGGAGGCCCATGGCACCGCCACGCCGCTGGGCGACCCCATCGAGGTGCAGGCTCTCACCAAGGCTTTCCGTGCCACCACCCAGCGACGGCGCTTCTGCGCGCTAGGCTCGGTGAAGGGCAACCTGGGCCACCTGGACGCGGCCGCGGGCATCACGGGCCTGATGAAGACCGTGATGGCGCTGAAGCACGGCGAGCTGCCGCCCAGTCTTCACTACGAGCGTCCCAACCCGGCCATCGACTTTGATGGCAGCCCGTTCTACGTCAACGCCGCGCTCAAGCCCTGGCCCGCGGGGGACTCGCCGCGGCGCGCGGGCGTGAGTTCCTTCGGCGTGGGTGGCACCAACGCGCACGTGGTGCTGGAGGAGGCTCCCCAACTGCCCGCGAGCGCACCCTCGCGACGTGCATGGCACTTGTTGCCTCTGTCAGCCCGGACGCCCTCGGCGTTGGAGTCAGTAACGACGCGGCTGGTGGAGTCATTGAAGAACCAAAGGGGTGTGAATCTGGCGGACGTGGCCTGGACGCTCCAGGCCGGACGCCAACGTTTCCTGCACCGTCGCTTCGTATTGGCGCACAGCGCGGAGGATGCGGTCGACGCGCTGTCGCAGCCACAATGCCCTCGCGTGTTCACCGAGGCTCAGGACGCGGTGGAGCGGTCCGTGGCGTTCCTCTTCCCGGGCCAGGGGTCGCAGCACGTGGACATGGGGCGAGCGCTTTACGAGGCAGAGCCCATCTTCCGCGCCGAGGTGGACCGCTGCGCGGAGTTGCTGAGGCCCCACCTGGACGGACTGGACCTGAGAACGGTGCTGTACCCTCAGCCCGAGGCCGCCGAGGTCAGCGGGACAAAGCTTGCTCAGACGGCGCTCACGCAGCCCGCGCTCTTCACGCTGGAGTACGCTACCGCGCGCCTGTGGATGTCCTGGGGCGTGATGCCGCAGTCGATGCTGGGACACAGCATCGGCGAATACGTGGCGGCGTGCCTCGCGGGTGTCTTCTCGCTGGAGCATGCGCTGAGACTGGTGGCCGCGCGTGGCCGGCTCATGCAGGGACTTCCTTCCGGTGCGATGCTGGCGGTGCCCCTGTCCGAGGACGAGGTTCAGCCATACCTGCGCGCAGGCGGAGCCGAGCTCAGTCTGGCGGCCCTCAATGGCCCCATGCAGTGCGTGCTGTCGGGGACGCACGCAGCCGTCGAAGCGGTGCGGAAGCAACTCCAGGATGCGGGGATTCAGTGTCAGCCGCTGGTGACGTCGCATGCCTTCCACTCGTCGATGATGGACGCCATCCTCGACGTGTTCGCCGCGCAGGTGGCCACGGTGCCGCTGGCGGCGCCCACGCTTCCATTCGTCTCCAACGTCACCGGCACCTGGGTGACCGCCGAGCAGGCGACGAGCCCTCGTTACTGGGCCGAGCACCTGCGCGGAACGGTGCGTTTCGCGGAGGGACTGCACGCGCTCTTCGCCGACGCCAGGCGCGTGTTGCTGGAGGTAGGCCCGGGCCAGGTGCTGGGTAAGCTGGCGAAGCGTCACCCCGCATTCACGGCCTCGCACATGGTGCTGGCGTCCATGCCTCCGCCCAAGGATGACGGGGCCACCGCCGGCATGGCGCCGCTGGCCTATGAGACGCTCGGCCGGCTGTGGCAAGCGGGCGTCCTCGTGGACTGGAAGGGTGTCCATGGCGCGGAGCTTCGATATCGGGTGCCACTTCCCACCTATCCCTTCGAGCGCCAGCGCTTTTGGATCGAGCCCGCCGCCGTCGAGACCGCGCCTCGGGTCACGATCGCATCCCAGCCCGCGGCGGCGGCGCCGGACGCCACGCCTCAGGCCTCGCAGGCGGAACCGGGGGGCGAAGCCGTCAGCGCGCGCCCGTGTCAGCCGCGCCCGCAGCTTCGCAGTGCCTACGTCATGCCGGGCACGCCACTCCAGCGGTCGCTGGTGGAGTTGTGGCAGGAGATGCTGGGCGTGGCGCCCATCGGCATCCAGGACAACTTCTTCGAACTCGGTGGCGACTCGCTCATCGCCGTGCAGCTCAGTGGCCGCATCAAGAAGCAGTTGGGCTTGGACCTGCCTGCATCAAGCCTTTACGAAGGCGTCACCGTGGAAGCCCTGGCGGCGCTGCTGAAGCCGGCGGAAGCGGTGGGGCAGGAGCGCCGTGAAGAGGCGCCAGTGGCGGATGCTGCGCTCCAGCGTCGCAAGCAGACCCTGGCGCGGCAGCGCAACCTTCGTCGCTTCGACGACGATGATGATGCATGACCGCTCCACCGATTGCTGCGACGGACGGCTCGCATGATGGGGCCGTCCATCGTGGGAAGCTTCGTGGCGCTCGTTGATGCACATCGCCGCGAGATATGCTGCTCGTGGCCATGGACCTCCGAGACATCATCCCAGACGTGCGTGATGGGCTCAGCCAGGTGGAGCGCGTCATCCTTCACACGCTGCATCAGCTTCAACGGGAGCGGGGTGGCCGCTCCGTTCCCACTGTCATGCTCACATCGACGTTTCAGGACGTCTTGCGGATGCGGCCATTCTGGGTGCCGCCAGCAGCCATGGCCATGGCCACGCGGGAGTAGGCAGACACGTAGGGCTGAAGCACCGTGCGTGACCAGCGCCCCGGAATCCACAGGTAGCTGTACAGCCCGTGCCTGCGCGCGCCACGGCGCCGCTTCGTCTCGTACCCGCTGGCGCCCAGCCAGAGTTTCTTGACGCCGAGTTCATAGGCCCGGCGCAGGGGCTCGTAGAAGGCGAGGTTGAAGTACAGCGGCGTCTCGGATGCCCCGGCCTCGGCGCGGCCGACCCGGTAGAACCACATCTCATCGTTCTTGTGGAGCAGCAGGGAGAAGCCGATGGGTTCGCCGTTCTGGTAGGCGACCACGGCCTCGGCCTCGGGCGAGACGTGCTGGTCGAGCGCTGCCCAGAACGTGGAAGGATGGCGGAGGTGCTCGCTGCCATACTTGGAGTAGGTCACCTCGTAGAACCGCTCCAGTTGCTCCGCCATCTCGCCCATCCGGGAGACGCGCTCGAAGCGAACGCCCGCATCCCGAGCGTGCGCCATCTCCTTCTTGAGCACCCGCCGGACGTCGCTCTTGAACTGGCCCAGGTAGGCGTCGAAGTTGTCCCCCGGGACATCCATGACGTTGTCGTCGTAGATGAAGATCTCCTGGAACGTCGCCGAGGTGAGCGCCTCTCTCAGCGTCGTGTCATCCCGTTCCACGCCGTAGAAATAGAGCGGCAGCCGCTCGCTGGTAGCGAGCTCCCGGAGTCCTTGGAGGATGAGCTCCCGAGCCTGCTTCGCGACGTCCACGGACTGCGCGGCACAGTGGATGCTGCTCCGCATGCTGAGCGGGCTGGTGACGAAAACGCCGCCATCGAAGCCTGCTCCCGTGCGCCAGGCCACGTTGCGGTAGAGGTCCGCCGCCGCGATGGCCACCCGGCTCCAGGCCGGCCCGTTGGCGAAGCCTTTCTTCCAACTGGTGAAGAGGAAATGCTCCAGCGAGTAGGGCGTGTAGATGGTCTTGCTACGGGTGATGAAACACGGGCACATCGCGACGGGAGTGCCCTGCTGATACGCAATGGCATATCGCAGGGACAGCTCCCCCCGGGCCATGGCGGACAGGTCGACCGCGTCCAGCATGCGGAACCAGCGCCGGCCGAAGAAGACGCTCGACTCGGAGGTGAGGGCATCCAGCTCCGCGTCGCTCAGGTGGCTGACGGAGTCGTGGAATTTCAGGGTAAGCGTCATGGCCGGGGGGCTTCGTCGGGCGCGGGTCCGCTCAGCCGTTGAGCAGCTGGACGGCGGGGTGCCGCTTGGGGCTGGCGAGGTGCCGCGCGAGGTTGGGGCGCTGCTTCATGCGCTCGAAGAACCCGAACAGCCCAGGGTAGGTGCTCTCCAGAAGGTCCTGGAGGCCGTTGTCCACGAGCAGCTCCAGGAAGCCGAAGACGCTGGTGTCCGCCACCGTCACGGAGGGGCCGACGAAGAAGCCGTCACCGCTGCCGTTGCTCTTCAGCAGGCGCTCGAAGTGTGAGAGCCACTGCGGCAGTTCCTCGCCCAGGATGATGGGGAGCTGCTCGGAGAGCTGGTCCGGCGTGAGCGAGGTCAGGCTGCGCGCACGGGCCGTCACTTCCTCGACGCCGTCGATGATCATGTCGCAGGCGGCGGTCTCCCGCGCATCCTTCCCATAGAGGCCGCGGGTGCGCGCGACGTGACGCATGATGGCCAGGCTCTGCACCACGCGGAAGCCGTCTGGCTCCTCCCACAGCGGCACCTTGTCGAAGGCCAGCATGCCAGCCGCCTTGATGGCCTCGAAGGCCGGTGTCTTCACCTTGGCCTGCACGTCATAGGTGCCCAGGTCGATGTCCTCGTACTCCGTTCCGGACTCGGCGAGCAGCAGGCGGATCTTCTCGGCGACGCCTCGACCCGTGAAATACGACAGGCGCGGCAATGATGATTGAGCGTTCATACAGGGTTCGTGGTTGGAAGGGAGAGGCTCTATACTAGAGTAAACGTATTATTCGGAAGGGGCAGACTTCCTTGACTGGTGTATCCGAGCCTCTGGATTCCGCGAAGTCCGAAGCACCCGCGCTCGTCTCCCTTGCTCCAGGAATGGCCCTGTGGCCGTGGGCCGCGCTGCGTGGCGCCGGCTTTCCCGCTCAGGATGCGCTCCGGCTCGCGGCTCCGACAGCGGCCGCCGCCGCCGATACATGGCTCGCGTCTGGGGTTGAGACACCCGGTGACGCACTGCGCACCGCGTTCGACTCGGACCTGCTGGGTATCAGCGCGGCGCTGCGCTCGCTGGCGGGGGAGTCCCACCTGAGCGAGGCCCTCCTGTGGCAGAACCGCCATGCCTACAAGACGGGCGTGGAGCCGCTGGCGGCCCTTCCCGCCACCGCTCGGAACAGCAAGGCCCGGCAGCGTGAGCGGCTGGTGGCCTCCTACGTCCAGCGCTACAGCACCAAGAACGACACCATCGGCTTCTTTGGTCCCGTGGGTTGGGCTCGGCTCACCCCGTCGAATGACGGGCTGCGCTGGACGCCTGGGCAGCAGCTCGTCTCCCGGCGCGCGGTCTATTTCGAGACATGGTGCCTGGATGCGCTCAGCGCCGCACTGGCGCGCGACGCGTCCCTGCGTCACTGGGCACCTCCCCGGCTGTTGCCATACTTCCGGCTGGAGGGTCACGTGCTTCACGGTCCCATGCCCACGCCGGTGGAGCTGAGCCCGGAGCAGGCGCTGCTGTTGTCGCGGTGTGATGGCTCGGCCAGCGCCGTGAGCATCGCGCGGGAGCTCACGGCTGGTGATTCGCCTGCCTTCGCCACGCAGGATGAAATCTACACGGCGCTCGAACAGGCGGTTGGTTTCGGTGTCCTGGTCTGGGGCTGGGAGGTGCCGCTCGTCCTCCGGCCCGAGGTGGTGCTGCGCGGCGCGTTGATGGCCATCGAGGACGCAGACGCACGGGCCCGTGCGCTGGCGCCGCTGGAGCGCCTGGAGCGCGCGCGTGCCGCGGTCCAAACGGCGGCTGGGACGCCCGCGGCGTTGGATGCCGCGGTCGCGGATTTGGAGGCCGTGTTCCAGGAGGTGACGGGGGCGCCGCCGACGCGCGCGGCGGGCCAGACGTATGCCTCGCGGACGCTCATCTACGAGGACTGTGAGCGGGACGGCGCGTTGGCGCTGGGCGCTCCGGTGATTGGCCGGCTCGGAGCCGTGCTGGAGCTGGTGCTGACCGGAGCGCGGTGGCTGGTGGGGGAGGTGACCCGGGGTACGCGCGCGGGCCTGGATGCGCTCTTCGACCGGTTGTCCGAAGGCGGCGCACCCGTGTCGCTCACCGCGCTCCAGCTCGCCTTCGTCCAGGGACTCAAGGACCCGGCCTCTGAAGCGGAGCTGATGCCCGTGGCCAAGGCTGTCGCCGAGCATCGCCGGCGCTGGCGTGAGCTCTTTGCATTGGAGCCGGACGTCCGCCGCCAGACGCGCACCGTTGATTCGCTCCGGCCCCGCGTGCTTGAGGCCTTCGGCGAGTCGGGCCCGGCATGGCGGAGCCGCTGGCACGCCTCACCGGACGTGATGATTGACGCGGCAAGCGAGGAGGCTGTTCGTACCGGGGACTACCAGTTGGTGCTGGGCGAACTGCATTTGTGCAACAGCATCTCCTCGCTCTTCGTGGAACAGCACCCAGCGCCCGAGGAACTCTTCGCGCTCGCGGAGCGGTGTGCCACCGGGGCCGACGTGGTGCCCGTGTTCCCGAAGTCCGAGTGGAGCCAGCGGACGCTGCCGTGCCTCTTCCCGCGAGACAGCCTCTACTACCTCTCCGGGCAGGAGCCGCCGCCCCAGCCGGGCGCACGCGCGCTCCGCGTGGGGGACATGGTGGTGGAGCGGCGAGACGGCTCGTTAGAGGTCCTCGACCGCGTGAGCGGGCGCCGCTTTGGCCTGATGGAGTTCATGGCCGTGTTCCTGGAGCAGCGCTGCGCCAGCATCTTCGACCTGGCGCTGGCCGATGACTACTCGCCCCGGGTGACGGTGGATGGCGTGGTCGTCGCCCGTGAGCGCTGGAGCGCGCCTGCTTCCGAGCTGGGCTTCGCCGGCCTCACGGACCCGATGGCGCAGTGGCTGGAGGCCCGGCGTTGGCAGCAGCGGCTGGGCATTCCGCGCTTCGCGTTCTTCAAGGTGGCGACGGAGCGCAAGCCGTGCTTCGTGGACTTCGACAGCCCCTTGCTGGTGGAGATGATGGCGAAGCTGGTGCGGCGCACGGCGGAGGAGTCGCCGGCTTCGCGCGTCCAGTTCTCGGAGATGCTGCCGGACCCGGAGCACCTCTGGCTCACCGACGCGGCTCAGCGCCGCTACACGAGCGAGCTGCGGTTGGTCTGCGAGATGTCTTGACCAGCCCGCGGCCTTTCAACGGTTTCACCCCTGTTCATGAAGGAGCCGTACGCCCATGAGCGTGCCCGAGCCGATTCCCGGCGGACAATTCCCTCCAGAAGTCAAAGCGCTGCACGGCCGGCTTTCCCCTGCCGCCGCTGCGTTCCTGGAGTTCACGGAGCGCGTCCCCGAGGCCCTTTCGCGCCACAAGTTCAATCCACACGAGGCATCGCCGTTCATCACCTATGAGCTGCATGCGTGGCCCACCTTCGTGGAGGGCCCAGTCGCGCGACAGATGCGGGAGGTCGCTCCGGCGCTCTGCCGGCTCATCAAGCGGGCCCCCCGGCGCCTGCTGGGGGCCACGGATCGCGCGGCGGCGTTCTACGGACTGCCGCATGAGCGGGCGCACGCGGCGCTCGAGGCCCTGGCGCGGACGGATGACGCCCGCGGAGCCATTGGCCGTGGTGACTTCATTCATGACGGCACGGCCTTCAAGTGCGTGGAGTTCAACCTGACCGCGGGTGTCGGGGGCTGGGAGACGGCCATCCACGTCCAACAGGTGCTGGCGCAGCCCGCGATGCAGCGCTTCGCCATGGAGCAACGGCTGCGCGTTCGGCAGCCACGGACGCTGCGCGACTTCTTCTCCAACCTCGTCGACACCGTGCGGCGGGACATCGACTGGGAAGGGGAGTGCAACATCGGAATCCTCTTCACCCCCAGCACCTTGCCGGACGCTGGCCCCGCGGAGCTGGTGAGCCGGTTCTTCACCGCCCAGCTCCAGGAACTCCTCCAGCCCGAAGGCGCGCGCGGCGAGGTCCTCCTGGCCGCCTATGGCTCGGTGGAATCCGAGCCCGGCGCCCGCCTCACGCTCCGGGGCAAGCGGCTTCACGCCGTTGTGGAGTACGACGCGCGAGACAGGCTGGCGATGGCGGGAGCGGCCTACGTCGCGCAGGCCCAGGCCGCGTTCGATGCCCGGACGGTCAGCCTCCTCAACGGCCCGGCGCAGGATGTGCTCGACGACAAGCGCAACCTCGCGCTGCTCTGGGAGCACGTGGCGTCGCCCGCGCTGTCCGAGGCGGAACAGGAGTTGGTGCGCCGGCACGTGCCCTGGTCATGCCGGGTCGAACGGACGCACGTCGAGCGCGACGGGACGCGGTACTTCGTTCCGGAGCTGCTGGCCTCGCAACGCGAGTCCCTGGTCCTCAAGCCAGGCCGGGACTACGGCGGCGAGTCCGTTCTGGTGGGTGGAGCGACCTCCGCCGCCGACTGGGACACGGCCGTGCGCAAGGCGCTCGACGTGGGCGGCTGGGTGGCGCAGGAGCGCGTGCACCCGATGCCCCTCCACGCGCTGGGACCGGAAGGCACGGTGGTGCCCTACAGCGCCGTCTGGGGACTCTTTGTGCTCGGAGAGACCTACGGCGGGCACTTCCTCCGCATGTGCCCCATGCGGCGGGGCACCGGCGTGGTGAACGTCGCGCAGGGCGCCATCGTGGGCGCCCTCATCGAACTGGAGTGAGGCTTCAGGGCCGCGTTACTGCTCGCGGTACTCGCGGCCCAGCTTCTGCTGCTTGCGGATGCGGCCCGCCGCGCTCAGGGCGATGGAGGGGATGAGCTTCGGGCCCAGCTTGGCCAGCATCGACCAGGTCCACCACCAGTAGTTGGTGGCGATGGCGTCCTCCACCGTGTACACGCGGTGCCACCAGCCGTAGGGCAGGTAGAGAATCTCCCCGGCCTCCAGGACGAAGTCGTAGTCCGGGACGAGGCCGCCGGGGAGCTGGTCCGCCTTGCCGCCGTGGGGCGTCAGGTCGTGGGCGCTCACGACGGACCACGGGTGGCTGAGCTTCGCCGGACTCAGCTCCGCGTCCCGCTTGGGCGAGTACAACTGCCACTGCTTGCGGCCCACCATGACGGCGTGCAGGTTGTGGGCGCGGTCCAGATGGAGCTGGGTGAAGGTGCCGCGCGGGCCCATGAAGAAGAGCTGCTCGGTCAGCTTGCGCTGGACGGCGTAGTCGTCGAAGCGGACGTCCTTGTGCAGCTCCGGCAGGGTGCGGAACAGGTCATTGCCGATGAGGTAGCCCGGCGTCTCGCCGCCCTTCGCCTTCAGCGTGTCGACGTACTCTTGCATGCTCATCTTCCGCACGCGGCCCACGCGCTCCACGCCGCCCGTGTCCTTGGCGTTGTATTGCAGCCACTCCACGGGGACGCTCACGTCGCGGTACTTCGTGGCGAAGTAGTCGAAGGTCCACCGCTCGGCTGCGGGCCAGCCTTTCATGGCGTCGGTGAGGATGACGGGTTTGTTGTTGGCTTCGATGCGCTCGTAGAAGGCCCGGCGGTTGTCGAGCGGCATGCGCTCGGGGACCAGGGGCTCGGCGACCTTCTGGGCAGTGGCGGTGCTCATGGCAGCTCTCCCGGGTGGTGCGTCAGGCCGCGCTCTCGCTTTGGCCCTGGGCGCTTGCCTTCTGCAGGCGCTCGAAGTTGTTGTCGATGCCGTGGCGCACGTCCGCCAGCATGTGGATTTCGAACTCCTGGAACGGGAAGGACGGCCAGGCGCGCAGCAGCGTCAGCAGCGACTCGTGCGAGTCGGCGTTGAGGATACAGAGGCCCATCTTCGGGAGGACGTAGTAGGCACAGTCGAAGGTGCCGTCCTGGAGGCGGGCGCCCACCCAGTCACGGACAGCGCGGTTGAGGGCGATGGGGTCCTGGGGCTGGGGGCCCGAGGTGCGGTCCTTGACGTAGACGAGGTACTTCATCGGGAAGGCTCCTTTGAAAGGTGGGGTCAGCGAGTCGAGGCGGGCCGCAGCCTGGTGAGGCTCCGGTGGATGTTCTGCAGCAGGCCGCGCGGCGTCTGTCGCAGGAAGAAGTGGTCCCCCAGGAACGTCTGGGTGGCGAACGGACCGGAGGTGAGCTGGCGCCACGCCTCCGTCGCGTCATCGGGCACGTAGTCGTCGAAGCCGCGGAAGGCGGAGAGCGGGCACGCCAGGACGGGGCCCGGCTTCCACGAGTAGCCCTCGCACACGGCAGTGTCCGCCAGCATGGTGGTGCGCATGAGCGTCAGCAGCTCTTCCGCCATGGCTCCCGACACGGCGCGCGATTCGCCCAGGCGCCGGGCCTCTGACGCGTCGATGTCATGGGTGGCCGTGGCCGGTGTGTGGGCCTGGAGCGTGTGCGGCGCCCGGTAGCTGGCGACGAAGAGGTGCAGGGGCGCCGGCAGCCCTCGCTCGCGCAGGGCCCGCGTCAGCTCGTATGCGAGCAGCGCGCCCATGCTGTGTCCGAAGAGGGCGTAGGGCTTGTCCGTGTGCTTCGCCAGCACGTCCACCAGGGGCGCGATGACGTCCGGCAGCGCGCGCAGGGGCGGCTCGCGCAGGCGGTTCTCCCGGCCGGGGAGCTGCACCGGGCACACCTCGATGTCTTGTCCCAGCTCCGCCTGCCAGGTGCGGAACAGGGAGGCGCTGCCGCCCGCGTGAGGCAGGCAGAACAGCCGCACCCAGGAAGCCGGTGCGGGGACGTGGAAGGCCAACCACTCCGTCATGACCGCACCTCGCGTCCCTGTCCGCCAACGAGCTGCTGGTACACGACGAGGTTGGCGGCCACCATGCGCGGCAGGCTGAACAGCTCCACCACACGTTGCTGTCCAGCGAGCCCCATGCGCCGCGCCCGTTCACGGTCTTCCAGCAGGTTGAGCTGCGCGGCGGCGAGCGACTCGACGTCCACTTCGCGTGGACCTCCCGGTGCGCCGGGGAGCACGGGGACGAGCAGGCCCGTCTTCTCGTGGTCGACGATTTCCGACGGGCCTCCGGAGCGCGTCGCCACCAGCGGCAGACCGGATGCCATGGCCTCGATGGCCGTGTAGCCAAAGGGCTCGTAGAGCGAAGGCACCAGCGCCAGATCCGCGATTCGATGGAGCAGCCCGAGCTGCTGGCGCGGCAGCTTGCCCAGCAGCTTGATGCGGTGGCGCAGGTGCGCGTAGCGCTGGGTCAGCGTCTGCACCATCTGCGTGGACTCACGCGAGTCGGTGCCACCGGCCAGGAGGAAGCGCACGTTGGGGCGCCGTTCGAGCACGCGCTCGGCGGCGGCGAAGATGGCGCTGATGCCCTTCATGGGATGGAGCCGGCCCGTGTAGAGGACGACCGGGTCATCCGGCGTGGCCACCGTGGCGCGCAGCCGGGCGTAGTCCTCCGGCGCGTGCGAGGGCTGGAGGAAGGGGCCCGCGTCCATGCCGCAGTGGATGGTGTGCAGCATCGACGCCGGCATCCCGTAGGTCTCCCGGATGAGTTCGCTCATGGAGTCACTCACCGAGATGACGTTCGTCGACCCGTCGTAGAAGCTGCGCTCCTCCTCGAGAATCTCCGGGTCGGGCGTCTGTCCCCACCATCGCTCGGCGGGCTCGGAGATGTAGTGGCTGGTCCCCAGCACCGGCACACCGGCCTCGTGGGCCAGCGCTCGCGCGGCGCGGTGGGTGTGCCACTGGTGGAAGTGGATGAGGTCTGGCTTCTCCTCGTGGATGAGTTGGCGGCCTCGGTGAATCAGGTCGTCGTTGAAGACGCGGATGCCGCCCACCAGGGAGAGCTTTCCCGCCTGGGAGAGGCTGCCGCGGCTGGGCGGCATCATGTGCACGGTGAGGTTGGGCTCGCGGAGTACGGCGGGCTCGCCGGGCGTGTACGCCAGGACGGTGACCTTGCACCCGCCGCGCGCCAGCCCGCGGGCCAGCTCGTAGACATAGGTGCCCACACCGCCCGCCACGTTCGGCGTGTACTCCATGGCCAGGAGGAGCGCCTTCAGGGGTGAGGAGATAGGAGGTGCCATGGGCTGTCTCTCAAAAGGGATGTGGACGCGCGGCTAACGGCTGGCCGCGCCCTCCTTGGCGGTGAGTTCGGCCAGCATTCGCAGCAGGGCCTCCACCTCCGGGTCGTCATGGCCGGGGCTCTCGCGCTGCTCGGCCACCAGGGCCGCCAGTCGATCCACCGTCGGCGCTTCGAACAGCGATTGCAGCGGCACCGTGAATCCGAAGGTGTCCCGCAGCCGTCCCACCACCGTGGTGGCCAGCAGGGAGTGTCCACCGAGCGCGAAGAAGTCGTCGTGGATGCCCACCGGCCGCACGCCCAGCACGTCCTCCCAGATGCGCGCCACCACCTGCTGGTCCTCGGTGTCGGGAGCCACGTAGGCCACGGCCATCGCGGGGCGGGAGTAGCCCGCGGCGGGAGCCTCGTCGGGCTCCTCCGTTTCGGGGGCGCGCTCCGCGGACGGCGCGGCGGCCAGGGCGCGGTGCCCGTCGGGGGAGACCCAGTAGCGCTTGCGCTCGAAGGGGTAGGTGGGCAGCCCGACGCGTTGGCGCCGTTCCTCGCCGTTGAAGGCTTCCCAGTCCACATCCACGCCGGACAGCCAGAGCTGTCCCAGCGCGCCGAGCAGCACGGCCGTATCCGCCTGCCGCGTATCCGGATGACGGAGCGATGTCACCGTGGTGGGCACCTGCCGGAGCGCGCCAGGCTGGGACGCGAAGGTGGTCAGCGTGCGGCCGGGACCGACCTCCAGGAGCACCTGCGCGGGTTGCAGCTGCGCGAGTCCCGCGGCGAAGCGGACCGGCTGACGCAGGTGGCGAGCCCAGTAGGCCGGGTCCTTCGCCTCGGTGGCCGTCACCCACGTGCCGGTGACGTTGGAGAGGAAGGGGATTTGCGGCGCGGACAGCTTCATCCGCCGCAGGCGCTCGGTGAAGGGCGCGACGATGGGGTCCATCATCGCCGAGTGGAACGCGTGAGAGGTGTGCAGGCGACGCGACTGGACGCCACGTGCGTCGAGCCGGGCCTTCAGCGCGTCCACGGCGTCTTCGGGGCCGGCGACCACCGTCATCGACGGCGCGTTCACCGCGGCCACGGACAGCCGCGCATCCAGCGACGACACCAGTTCCGCCTCCGACAGCGCGACGGAGAGCATGGCACCCGGCGGCAGGTCCTGCATCAGCTGGCCCCGCGCGGCCACCAGGGCCAGCGCGTCCGGCAAGGTGAAGACGCCCGCGAGGCACGCGGCCACGTACTCACCGATGCTGTGGCCCACCATGGCTTCGGGCCGCACGCCCCAGGACATCCACAGCCGCGCGAGCGCGTACTCGATGATGAAGAGGGCCGGCTGGGCCAACCGCGTCTGCTGCAACTGCCGCTGGGCTTCCTCGGCGCGGTCCGCGGCGGGGAAGAGGACTTCGCGCAGATCCAGCTTGAGGTGCGGGATGAGCCGGGTGGCGCAGTCGTCCACGTCCGCGCGGAACCCACGCTCGTTCTCGTACAGGCCCTGCGCCATGCCCGCGTACTGCGCGCCCTGGCCGGGGAACATGAACACGGTGGGGCGGCTGGTGCGCTCCTCGGTGGCGGAGAGCTGCCGACTGATGTCGCCCAGCGCCGTGAGCGCGTCCTCACGCCCCTGACAAACGATGGCGCGGCGGTGCGGGTGGCGCCGCCTGCCCACCTGGAGCGTGTACGCCACGTCCGCGGGCTCCAGGCCCTTGTTCGCGCGGAGGTGCTCCTCCAGCCGGGAGGCCTGCGCGGCGAGCGCCGTGGGCGTGCGCGCCGACAAGACCAGGAGTTGGTGCGGGCGCCTGGACGGAACCGGAGCGCGGGAGGGCGGCTCCTCCAGGATGACATGGGCGTTGGTGCCGCCCATGCCGAAGCTGCTCACGCCGGCACGCCGAGGCTCGCGGGCGGGTGCCTTCCACTCGCGCAGCTTCGTGTTGACGTAGAAGGGGCTCGCGTCCCAGGGGATGTTGGGGTTCGGCGTCTCGAAGTTGAGGCTGGGTGGCAGCTTGCGGTGCTTCAGCGCCAGCGCCGTCTTGATGAGGCCCGCCACGCCCGCCGCCGCGTCCAGGTGGCCCAGGTTGGGCTTGATGGAGCCCAGGGCGCAGGTGCGCGGTCCGGCCGCCTCGTCGCCGAAGGCGCGGATGAGGGCCTGCACTTCGATGGGGTCTCCCAGCGCGGTGCCGGTGCCGTGCGCCTCCACGTAGCCGATGCTCCCGGCCGATACGCCCGCGCTGCCCAGGGCCTCGGAGATGACGGCGGCCTGGCCCTCGACGCCCGGCGCGGTGTAGCCCACGCGCGCGGCGCCGTCGTTGTTCACCGCGGAGCCCTTGATGACCGCGTAGATGGGGCTGCCATCCGCCAGCGCATCTTCCAGGCGCCGCAGCGCCACCACGCCCGCGCCGCTGCCGAAGACGATGCCCTTGGCCTGCGCGTCGAAGGGGCGGCAGTGCCCGTCCGGCGACAGGATGCCGCCATCCACGTAGCGGTAGCCGCCCTGAATCTGGAGGTTGATGGACACGCCGCCCGCGAGCGCGAGGTCACACTCCTGGTTGAGCAGGCTCTGACAGGCGACGTGGACCGCGACCAGCGACGTGGAGCACGCGCTCTCGATGTTGAAGCTGGGGCCGCGCAGGTCCAGCTTGTAGGCGGCCCGCGTAGTGAGGAAGCTGCCCGCGTTGCCCAGGTTGAGCTGGAGCGGGTCCGCCGTGCGCATCAGCTCCGCGTTCCCCAGCAGGTTGAGCAGCAGGTAGGTGCTCAGGGCCTGTCCGCCGAACACGCCCACCAACAGCTCGGGAGGCGGAGCGCCGTAGCCCGCGTCCTCCAGCGCCTCCAGCGCGCACTCCAGGAAGAGGCGCTGCTGCGGGTCCATGACCTCCGCCTCGCGCGGCGTGTAGCCGAAGAAGGCCGCGTCGAAGCCCGCCACGTCGTCCAACCGTGAGGCTACCTTCACGAAGTGCGGATCCTTCAGCACCTCGGGGGGCAGGCCCGCCTTGAGGACTGCCTCGTCCGAAAGTGGCTCAATGGACTCCACGCCGTCGCAGAGGTTGCGCCACAGCTCCTCCAGGCTGCGAGCGCCCGGGAAGCGCCCGGCCATCCCGGTGATTGCGATCTCCATGCCTGTGTTGCTGTCCGACACGCTGTCCCCCTCTTGCACTCAGTTTCCCGACTGGCGCCGCTGCTGGATGAGCTCCCGACGCCTGGCTCCGCGGCTTCGCCGGTCACTGGTCGTGGCCGAGGCCTGTTCCTGCCCTCGCGTCAGCAGCCGGGCCATGGCGCTGAGCGTGGGGTTCTCGAAGAGCGCCACCACCGGCAGGTCCTTGCCGAAGCGGCGCTTCACCTCGTTGATGACCTTCAGGCCAATCAGCGAGTTGCCACCGAGCTCGAAGAAGTTCTCGTGCAGCGCCACGCTCTCCACGCCCAGGAAGCGCTGCCAGATGTCCGCCAGCTCGCGCTCCGCCTCGTCCATGTTGGCGGGCACCGTGCGCTCCGTCGTCGGCGCGGCGTCCGTCTCCATGGGGCCCATCAAGTCCTGGAGCAGCGAGGCGCTGCGCGCCATGGCCGCTCGCAGGTCCTCGGTGGACACCACGACGTGCGTGGGGGCCTGCGCCAACACGCGCTCGAAGACGTCCACGCCCTCGGCCGGTGTCAGGGCATGGGCCAGCATCGCCTCCCGCATCGGGTTGGCGCCGTCCGGCATCTGCGTCGTTACGGCCTGGCCCACCTCGCGCCAGGTGTCCCAGGCCAGGGAGATGATCGGCACGTTCCCCGTCGCCGCGGCCTGGTGGGCGAAGGCATCCTGGAAGGCACACGCGGCGCAGTGGTCAATCTGCCCGGGCTCCGCCGTGTAGGCGGTGCGAGACGAGCAGAGCACGAAGAAGTCCAAGGGCGTGTCGCGCAGCAGCGCGTGCAGGATCCACGTGCCCGACACCTTGGGGCGCAGGACGTCCTCCACGGCCTTCTGGGTGCGGAGCTGGGCCAGTCCGCCCGCGGGCACGCCCGCGGCGTGGATGACGCCGTGGAGTTCGCCATAGGCCTGCCGCGCCTGGCGCAGCACCTCGGCCATCTGCTCGGCGTCGCCCACGTCCGCCTGGAGGACCAGGACCTCGGAGCCCAGGGACTCCAGCGCCAGCACCTGGCGAATCCGCTGACTCACCCGGTCCTGCTCACCGCGCTCGGTGAGCCAGGTGTCCCAGGTGTCACGTTCCGGCAGGGCATTGCGGCCCACCAGCACCAGCCGGGCCTGGACCTGCCGCGCGAGTGACTCCGCGAGCACCAGTCCGATGCCACCCAGGCCGCCGGTGATGAGGTACGTGCCTCGCGGACGCAGGCGCGACGGCGCATCCGCAGCGGGCGCGGAGATGCGCACCTGCTCGATCGACTGTTCCCAGCGGTTCGGGCCTCGGAGCGCCACGGCGCCGTTGGAGGAACCCGTGGCCAGCTCACCCACCAGCCGCGCCACCAGGGCCTGGAGCGTCTTGCTACAGCTCGGGGCCTCCACGTCGATCGACCGACATGACAGGCCCGGCACCTCGTGCGGCAGCACGCGGCAGGCGCCCAGGAGCGTGGCCTTCTCCGGAGCCAGCACCTCATGTCCGGTGACGGCCTGCACGCCGCTGGAGACCACCGTGATTTGCACGGGCCCGGACGCGCCATGGCCCGCCAGGGCCTGTGCGAGGAAGAGCAGGCTGAAGAAGCCAGTGCGCTGGGCGTGCTCCACGCCCGCCAGTCCTTCTCCCGCGGAGTCCACGCTCCACAGGTGGACGATGCGCTCGGGCCGGCAGGAGTCCTCGGCGAGCGCGTTCAGCAGCGCCGCGTAGGTCTCCGGGCGGGTGGGGTCCACTTCGAAGGCGCCGTCATCCACCCGGCGGAAGTCGGAGCCCTGCGACACCCGGGTGACCCGGCCGCCGCTCTCCGTCAGCCGTGTCGCCAAGGCGTCTCCCAGCCCGCTGGTGTCGGTGAAGACGAGCCAGTTCTGGGGCGCGGCGGTGGTTGCGCGTAGTGCGAGCGTGCGCTTCCAGGATGGCAGATAGAACCAGTCCGCCGCGTCTTTGCGCCGGGCGAGCGAGACGTCGCTGGCGATCGCGATGCCGGCTGCATTCGGCTCCAGCCAGTGCCGCTTGCGCTCGAAGGGGTAGGTGGGCAGCACCACGCGCCGGCGCTGCTCTCCGGCCTGGAGACGCCGCCAGTCCATGGGCACGCCCGCCGCCCAGAGCCGGCCCAGCGTGGTGAGGACGAAGCGCATGTCGGAGCCGGGCTCACGAGGCGCCCGCATCGACGTGAGCACCACGGTGGGCTGGCCACGCTCCACCTGCAGGCGCGCGAGCGAGCCCAGCGTCCGCCCGGGACCGACCTCCAGCAGCACGCGCGACGGGTTCTCCAGCAGGCAACGCACGCCCGGACCGAAGCGCACCGTCTGCCGCAGGTGGCGCACCCAGTACCTCGGGTCGGTGGCCTCCTCCTCGGTCACCCATGTCCCCGTGACGCCAGAGACGAAGGGCTGCGTCGGCGTCTGGAGCTTCAGCCGCCCGACGAAGGCCGCGAACGCCGGCAGGATGGAGTCGATGAGGTGGGAGTGCGCGGCCACGTCGATGTGGACGCGGCGGTGCTCGATGCCTCGCGTCGCCAGGTCGGCGGAAAGCGCATCCACCGAGGCGGTGTCGCCGGCCACCACGCATTGCGACGGTCCGTTGACGGCGGCCAGGGACAGGCGCTCGCCCAGCATCGGCAGCAGCTCCTGTTCGGACAGGGCCACGCTCACCATCGCGCCGGAGGGAAGCTGCTCGAAGAGGCGGCCACGCTCGGCCACCAACGCCAGCGCGTCCTCCAGCGAGAAGACACCCGCGAGGCAGGCGGCCACGTACTCGCCCATGCTGTGGCCAATCATCGCCTCGGGCCGGATGCCCCAGGACTCCCACAGCCTGGCCAGCGCGTACTCCACCGTGAAGAGCGCGGGCAGGCCCACGGAGGGGCGAGGAAGGGGCGCGCCCGCGTCCGCGTCGCCCGGCGGGTACAGCACCGTGCGAAGCGACGGTCCGCCGCGGCGCTGGAAGATGGCGGCGCACGCGTCGAAGGCTTCGCGGAAGGCGGGCTCCTTCTCGTACAGCTCCTGCCCCATGCGCAGGTGCTGCGCGCCACCGCCGGGGAAGAGGAACACGACGGACCGGCCACCGTCCTTGGCCACGTCCGTGAACACGCGCTCGGGGTTCACCTCGGACAGCACCGTGGCCGCGTCCTCGCCACTCTCGCAGACCACCACGCGCCGGTGCGGAAAGGCCTTGCGGCCAATCTGGAGGGTGTAGGCCACGTCCGCCAGGGACTGCTCGGGGTGCGCCTCCAGGTGCGTGCCCAGGTTCTGGGTGAGCGCATCGAGCGCGGCTGGCTTCTTCGCGGAGAGCACCAGCAGCTGCCACGGCCGCGACGGACCGGAGGGTGCCGGGGGCGGCGGCGCTTCCAGCAGTGCGTGGGCGTTGGTGCCACCAATGCCGAAGGAGCTCACGCCCGCGCGGCGCCGGTGGTCATGCGGCTGCCAGTCCCTCAACGCGGCATTCACGAAGAAGGGGCTGCGTGTCCAGTCGATGTTCGGGTTGGGCGTGCGGCAATGGAGGGTGGGGGGAATGCGTCCGTGCTCCACCGCCAGGGCCGTCTTGATGAGCCCCGCCACGCCGGCCGCCGCGTCCAGGTGGCCGATGTTCGACTTGACCGAGCCGAGCGCGCAAAAGCTGGTGGCCTCGGTGCCGGCGCGGAAGGCGCTCGTCAGCGCGGAGACCTCGACCGGATCTCCCAGCAGGGTGCCGGTGCCGTGCGTCTCCACGTAGCCCACGGTGTCTGGCGTCACGCCCGCCAGGGCGTGGGTGCGGGCAATGACCTCCGCCTGTCCCTCGGCGCTGGGCGCGGTGTAGCCGAGCTTCGAGGCGCCGTCGTTGTTGATGGCGGAGGCCCGGATGACGGCGTGGATGTGGCTGCCGTCCGCGAGCGCGTCATCCAGCCGCTTGAGCACCACCACGCCCACGCCGCTGCCGAAGAGCGTTCCCTGGGCCTGGGCGTCGAAGGGACGGCAGTGACCGTCCGGGGACGCGATGCCGCCGGGCTGGTGCACGTAGCCCGTGCGCTGAGGCACGTCCACGGACACGCCGCCCGCGATGGCCACGTCGCACTGGAAGCCCATCAGTGACTGGCAGGCCAGGTGGGTGGCGACCAGCGACGTGGAGCAGCCCGTCTGGACATCCAGGCTGGGGCCCTTGAGGTCCAGGTGGTACGCCAGCCGCGTGGCGAGGAAGTCCTTGTCGTTGCCAATCATCACCTGGAAGCTGTCGCTCGACTCGAGCAACTCCGGGTGCGTGCGCAGGTTGAAGAGCAGGTACGTGCTCAGGCTCGTGCCCGCGAAGACGCCCACCGAGCGCGACTCCGTATCCAGTCCGTGGCCCGCGCGCTCGATGGCCTCCCACGCGCACTCCAGGAAGATGCGGTGCTGCGGGTCCATCAGCGCCGCCTCGCGCGGCGAATAGCCGAAGAAGCTCGCGTCGAACGCGTCCACCTGGTCCAGCACGGCCCCGGCGCGCACGAAGCCCGGCTGTCGCAGGCGCTCCTCGGGAACGCCGCGTGCTTTCAGTTCGTCGTCCGTGAAGAAGCGGATGCCTTCCACACCCTCGCAGAGGTTCCGCCAGAAGGTCTCCACGTCGGGGGAGCCCGGGAAGCGGCCCGCCATTCCGACGATGGCAATGGCCAGATCGTCGCCTTCACTCAGGTTGTCTTCGCTCATGGCTGTCGACGAACTCATGTTCAGGAAGCGAGGTGGGGCAGCGGCCCGGCGGCACCACGCACATGCCCCACGGAGCCCTCATGCTGCAGGGCTCAGGGCGGTGACCGTGACGCCGGGCAGGGCTCCACGGTGCGCGGAGGCGCGGCTCAGCTGGCTGCCTGGGCGGCGGGCGGCGTGCTCGTGAGAGAGAACGCGTCAGCGAGCAGCTCGTAGGAGCGCAGCCGGGCGCGATGGTCGTGGACGATGGTGGTGACGAGCAGCTCGTCCGCCTGGAACTCGGCGGCCATGCGCAACAGCTGTTCCTTCACCTGGCCCGGTGAACCACACACGACGCGCTTGCGGTCGAACTCGAGCGTGGCCAGGTCCTCGGGCGTGTAGGCGTAGGCTTCCGCCTCCTCAATGGAAGGAATGGGCGCCTCGGGCCGGCCCCTGCGCGTGTTGATGGTCAGCAGGTCGCTGCTCCGGGCTATTCGCCGGGCCTCCTGCTCGGTCGGGGCACAGATGACGTAGACGCTGACGGCGGAGTTGGGCGCCGCCTGCACGTGCGAAGGCTGGAAGCGCTCGCGATACCCCCGCGTCACCGGGCCACCGTGGATGGGGTTGAAGAAGTGCGCGAAGCAGAAGGACAGACCCAGCCGGGCCGCGAGCGCGGCGCTCTGCTCGCCCGAGCCCAGGGCCCAGACCTGCGGCATGCCCGGCGCCATCGTCTTCAGGCTCAGCTTCTCGAACTCCGGCGTCGCGGGCGTGGTGCCCGACAGGAAGGCGACGAGGTCCTCCAGCTTCGTGGGGAAGTTCTCGTTGTTCATCGGCGGGCCGTAGGCCAGGGCGCGGGCCACCAGGTCCGTGCTGCCCGACGTCCGTCCGATGCCCAGGTCGATGCGGTTGGGGTGGAGCGTCTCCAGCAGCCGGAAGACCTCGGCGACCTTGAAGGGGCTGTAGTTCGACAGCAGGACGCCGCCCGTTCCCACCCGGATGCGAGACGTCGCCGCTGCGACATGCGCGACGAGGATTTCCGGCGCCACGCCCGCGAAGTGTCCTGAGCCGTGATGCTCCGCGAGCCAGAAGCGGTGATAACCGAGCTGCTCGGCGGCTCGGGCCAGCTCCACCGTGTTTTGGAAGGCCGCACGTGTCTGGGAGCCGCTGGCGACGATGGAGTGATCGAGAACACTGAGCTTCACGGCGAGCGTTCCTTCCCGGGCAGACGACGCCCCCGGGGCCGCTTCGAGACGGGCCGAGTCGTCGCGTGTCCGCGTTTCAAGATGGTGACAAAGCCTATAGTAGCGCGGCTAGCTGCGACAAATGGGTTTTGGTTGATTATACTTGAAACTTGAAAATAGGCGGCAGGCCGGAGTGAGCCTGATTGCCAGGGGCTCTTTCATTCCCCGAGGCTCGGTGTGACACGGGCTGTTACTCGACGACGACGAGCGCGCACATCAACGCGCCTTGGGTCGCGTTGACCACGTCCTTGCCCTGACCGGTGGGGTTCAGTCGCACCATGGTTCCGCCGTAGCGCTCACCGAAGACAAAGGCGCCCCAGATGAGGATGTGGGGGCCCACGGCGCCGTCGTCCCGCAGGAAGTGGTAGGGGCGGGGCTCGATGCGCTCCTGGACAATCCACCCGCCGTGCTCCAGGGCTTCCTGGATGGCGGCGTCCCAGTCCTCGGCGGTCATCGCACGGCCAATCAGCACCGACTTGCCGCCATAGGCGCGGCCCGCCTTGAGCACCAGGCCTTCGCGCTTCGAGGCGGCGAGCTCGTCGGGCAGCCACACGGAGGCTCCGTCGCGCGTCGTCTGGGCGGAGCGCACGCGGCGCGTCCAGGGAATGTGCCGGCGGATGAACTCCCGCTCCTCGGGAGTGAGCGCGGGTGACGCCTCGTTCTCCGACAACAGCGCGATGTTGAGCTTGTCGTCGAGCAGTTCCTGCGCTGGGCCGTTGTAGAGACACAAGGTGCGCGCGGCGAGCGCGGCGCGGACGCGGGCGTCGAAGTCCAGGCCCACCACTTCGAGCCGATCTCTCGCGTCATGTTCCTGCACCGCGTGCAGGCGCCGGCCGCGCATCGTGAAGCAGTGGCCCTCCGCGTCCTTCACCTCGCTGTAGGTGCCGATGAGCACCTCGCCCTTCGCGCCTTCCTCAGCGAGCAGCTCGCTCAGCGTGCTGTTGAGCAGCAGCGTCGCCATCTCCCTGCCCGCGGCTTCGGGCAGCTCGTTGTCGGGGAAGAGCACGGCCAGATTGCATTCGCCCTCCCACGAAACGGTCCGTCGCACGTCCTCGACGACATGCCCCAGGAAGGCGCGCAGCGTGTCCTGAAGCTGGATGCGCAGGCCCTGCTCCTCGGTGAAGCGCTGGAGTACGGGCTGGTCCATCACCACCTGCGCCTTGAGCCCCGTCTCCCAACCGCCCAGGCCCGCCATCATGTTGACCTCAAGGCACTTGAGGCCGTCGGCCGAGTCGATGAAGTCCCCGCGGCTGAGCGCGCCGCGCGCGTCCTCCGTGTTGGCCAGGACCTCCGCCGCCACGCGCGCCCGTTCCAGCGAGACACCGTAGTAGTCGGCGATGCGCCGAGGGTCGCCGTCCAGCAACAGCCGGGGCCCGCGCTTGATGAGCCGGCTGAGCTTCACCGAGACCTCCTCCAGCTCACGGTCGCGGCGCGAGTCGATGAGGAGCGGCCACCGGTGCAGCTCGTAATACATCAGCGGTGATGCTTCGAACTTGTGGAAGCGGTGCCGCGCGAACACCTCGGGCGTCCGCTCCGCGAACTTCAGGAAGGCCACCGCCGCCGCGGACAGCTCACCGTGCAGCGCCTGGATTTCATCGGAGAACTTCAGCTCGCCTGGGTGTCCGTCGATTTGTGACATTTTCCGCGTAATAGCACTTTGTCTCAGAGTGCGTAGAAGGCGGATGTTTTGCGTACCCGAAGCGACGGCGGCTCACGCGGAGGCGTCAACCTTCCAGGGCGCTGGCTGAGCTGATCCCGCAGCGCGAACGTGGTGTTCGTCTGGAGCCGCGTCAGCAGCAGCTGCGCTCCGATGCGCGCGAGCCCAGCATCAGGACTCGGGATGAAAACCGGAATGTGGGTGCTCATAGCTTATGCTGAGCGTCCCCCTCTAGCGAAGGTCTCCGGCTTTTCCACAGCTCCGCCCCTTGGAACCTCTCACCATGCGCTCCCACCCGGCCGCGACACTGCTGGAGCTCCTCGAAACGCAGACCCAGTCCCTGGGTGAACGGCCGCTGTACACCTTCCTGGAGGATGGCGGGGATGACGCGGTCCTGAGCTATGCCGGGTTGGATTTGCGAGCCCGGCGCATTGGCGCGGCGCTCCAGGCCCTGGCGCGAGCGGGCGAGCGGGCGGTGCTCCTCTATCCACCGGGCCTGGAGTACGTCGCGGGTTTCTTCGGCTGCATGTATGCCGGGTTGGTCGCCGTCCCAGCCTATCCGCCGGACCCGATGCGGCTGGAGAGGACGTTGCCTCGGCTGCGCGCCATCATCCGGGATGCGCGCGCGAGCGTCGTACTCACCACCTCCTTCATCCAGGAGATGGGGGAGGGGCTCTTCGAAGGCGCCCCCGAACTCGCCGCGCTCCGCTGGGTGGCCACCGACGCGTTGCCCGAGGGGACCGAGGCGGGGTGGCGCCGTCCGGAGCCTTCGCGGGACACGCTGGCCTTCCTTCAATACACGTCCGGCTCCACGGGGGATCCGAAGGGCGTGCAGCTCAGCCATGGGAACCTGCTGCACAACCTGGGGCTGATCTCCCACGCGTTCCAGGTCCGCTCGGACAGCGTGGGCGTCATCTGGCTGCCGCCGTACCACGACATGGGCCTGATTGGCGGCATCCTCCAGCCGCTCTACGCGGGCTTCCCGGTGGCGCTGATGTCGCCGCTCGCGTTCCTTCGCCGCCCACGGTTCTGGTTGGAGTCACTGTCCCGCTTCGGTGGCACCATCAGCGGTGGCCCGTGCTTCGCCTTCGACCTGTGCGTGAGGAAGGTGCCTCCCGCGGAGCGTGAAGGGTTGGACCTGCGTCGCTGGGAGTTGGCCTTCTGTGGGGCCGAGCCCATCCGCCCGGAGGTCATGACCCGCTTCTCGGAAGCCTTCGCGCCCGTGGGCTTCCAGCGCGAGGCGCTCTATCCCTGCTACGGGCTCGCGGAAGGCACGCTGATCGCCTCGGGTGGGCGCAAGGGCGAAGGTGTCCTTACGCGGACATGGGACGCCCAGGCGTTGGAGCGGAACGAGGCGCTGGCGGCCGAGGACGGCCCCGGGGCGCGCCCGCTGGTGGGGTGCGGCCAGACGCTGCCTGAGCAGACGCTGCTCGTGGTGGACCCGGAGACGCGGCGCGCGTGCCCGCCCGAGCGGGTGGGGGAAATCTGGGTCTCCGGTCCCAGCGTGGCCCACGGCTATTGGGAGCGGCCCGAGGAGAGCGAAGCGGCGTTCGGAGCGCGATTGGCGGATTCGGACAGCGGCCCCCGGTTCCTGCGGACGGGAGACCTGGGCCTGCTGAAGGACGGCGAGCTGTTCGTCGTGGGCCGGCGCAAGGACCTCATCATCCTTCGCGGGCGCAACCTGCATCCGCAGGACCTGGAGCTTACGCTGGAGCGCAGCCATTCTGCGCTGCGACCCGGGTGTGGCGCGGCGTTCTCCATCGACGTGGGCGGCGAGGAGCGGCTCGCGGTGATGTACGAGGTGGACTCGCGCAAGCCGTGGATCGCCGAGGACGTGGTGGGCGCCGTCCGCCGCGGTCTGGCGGAGACGCACGAGGTCCAGCTCCACACGCTCGTCCTCATCGAGCCGGGCGCGCTGCCGAAGACGTCCAGCGGGAAGATTCAGCGGCGTGCCTGCCGGGCCGAATGGCTCGCGGGGACGGCTCGGGCGCTGCTGACCTGGAGCGAGTCGGAAGCAGATGCGCCCCAGGCTGAGGCTCCCGCGCCAGACATCACCGCGTCCGAGCCGCTCACCGTGGAGGCACTGGAGGCGTGGTTGCTGGCGCGGATCGCCGCGCGGCTTCGCGTCCGTCCAGAGGAGTTGGCGACGGATGCGCCCATCACGTCCTTCGGTCTGGACTCACTGGGCGCCGTGGAGCTGGCGAACGACGTCGAGACCCTGGGCGTGGTCCTTCGCATGGAGGTCCTGCTTCAGGGGCCGACGGTAGGGGAACTCGCGCGGACCGTCTTCGAGGCGCGTGGGAAGTCCGCTGGCGCCGAGCTGACGCGGGGCGAGGAGGGGGCGCCCGCGCCGCTCTCCTCCGCGCAGCAGCGACTGTGGCTGTTCGAGCAGTTGGCGCAGGGAAGCGCCGCGTATCATCTGCCGGCGGCGGTACGGCTCACCGGTGCACTGGATGATGTGGCGCTGGAACGTGCCTTCGCTGCAATCGTTCAGCGCCACGCAGCGCTCCGAGCGACGTTCCGCGACGAAGATGGCACGCCGTCGCAGGTGACCTCGTCGGCGCCGGTGTCGTCACTCCGCCGGGTGGACCTCCGCGACGTCCCGGTGGATGCCCGCGAGGAGGCCGCGCTTCGTCTGGCCCACGAGGCCGCGCGGGCGCCGTTCGACCTCGAGCGCGGTCCGCTGCTCCGGGCCACGCTGTTTCGATTGGACGCGCACGAGCACGTGCTGGTCGTGGTGATGCACCATATCGCCTCGGATGGTGCCTCGTTCGCTATCCTGGCCCGGGAGTTGAGCGCGCTGTACGCGGGTGATGCTTCGCTGCCGCGGTTGGCCTTCCAGTACCCCGATTTCGCGCGCTGGCGCCGCGAGGTCGAGGCGGACGGTGCCCTGGCCACGTCGCTCGACTGGTGGAAGGCGCGGCTGGCGGGTGTGCCCGCTGCGCTGGAGCTGCCCGAGGACCGGTCTCGACCGCCCATGCCGTCCTATCGCGGTGGACGCGTGGCGGTGCGGTTTCCGGAGGCTCTGACAGCTCGGCTGGAGGCGTTGGGCCGGAGCGAAGGCGCCACGTTGTTCATGACGTTGCTGGCGGCTTTCGAGGTGCTGCTCGCACGTCATTCGGGACAGGAGGACTTCTGCGTCGGGACGGCCGTCAACGGGCGTGAACGGACGGGACTCGAAGGGTTGATGGGATGCTTCCTCGACCTGGTCGTCCTGCGCGCGTCCGTGTCCGGCTCATCACGTTTCCGCGAACTGTTGGGACAGACGCGGGAAGGCGTGCTGGCGGCCTTTGCCCACCGGGGCGTTCCTTTCGAGCGGCTGGTCGACGCCGTCCAACCCACGAGGGACCCCTCGCGCGCCCCCTTGTTCCAGGTGCTGTTCGTGCTCCAGCCGGAGCCCGGCGCGGGACTGGCGCTGCCCGGCCTGGAGTCTCGCCGCGTGGAGGTGGACCCGGGGGCCACGCCCTACGATTTGACGCTGTCGCTTGCCCGCAGGCATGAGGGACTGGGCGGGTGGCTCGAGTACGCCACGGACCTGTTTGATGCGGACACCGCCGCGCGTCTGGTGGCGCGGCTGGGCGTGCTTCTGGAGTCCATTGCCGCGGACCCTGACCAGCGCCTCTCCGTACTCCCGGTACTGCCACAGGCGGAGCAGCGGCAGGTTCTGTTCGACTGGAATGACACGCGGGCGGAGTTCCCTGGGACGTGCATCCATGCGCTCATCGAATCGCAGGCGCAGCGCACGCCGGACGCCGTTGCCGTGGTGTGTGGCGACGTGGCCCTCACGTACCGTGAGCTGAACCAACGAGCCAACGCCGTGGCATGGCGGCTGCGCGAGCAGGGCGTTGGACCTGAAGGCATCGTGGGGCTCTGCGCCGACCGCTCCGCGGACCTGGTCGTGGGCCTGCTGGGCATCTTCAAGGCGGGCGGTGCGTACCTGCCGCTGGACCCGTCGTACCCCGAGGCTCGGCTCGCGCTGATGCTGGAGGACTCTGGCGCCTCGGTGGTGCTCGCGCACCGGCATCTGGCGGGCGCGCTTCCGTTCGGCGATAGGACCGTGGTTCCGCTGGATGTGGCTGGCGAGGCGGACGCCGCGCCGCCGGGAGCCGTGGCGCCCGACAACCTGGCCTATGTCCTCTACACCTCGGGCTCCACCGGCATGCCCAAGGGCGTGCTGATTCCTCACCGCAACGTCGTCAGCTTCTTCACGGGCATGGACGCGCGCGTGGGGGCCGAACCGGGGACGTGGCTCGCGGTGACGAGCGTCTCCTTCGACATCTCCGTGTTGGAGTTGCTCTGGACGCTGGCGCGCGGCTTCAAGGTCGCCGTGCAGGGCGAGCAGGGGGCCTTGGGGGCCGCACCGCGCCGGGTGACCCGGTCGCGCCAGAAGCCTCTGGGGTTCAGCCTCTTCTACTTCGCGGCGGACGAGGGGGCTCCAGGCGCGGAGCGTTACCGGCTGTTGATCGAGGGCGCGCGGTTCGCGGACCGTCATGGCTTCCAGGCGGTGTGGACGCCGGAGCGCCACCTTCATGCGTTTGGTGGGCTCTATCCCAATCCGTCCGTGACGAGCGCGGCCATCGCCGCCATCACCGAGCGCGTGGCCATCCGCGCTGGCAGCGTCGTGCTGCCTCTGCACCACCCCGTGCGCGTGGCCGAGGAGTGGTCGCTCGTCGACAACCTGTCGAAGGGCCGCGTCGGCATCTCCGTGGCGCCGGGCTGGCACGCGGATGACTTCGTCCTCGCGCCAGAGCGGTATGCGGAGCGCCGGGAGCTGGCGCGGCGGGACCTGGACACGTTGCGGCGGCTCTGGCGCGGTGAGTCGCTGTCGTTCCCCAATGGCGCGGGGACGCCCATCGATGTCCGCATCCGTCCGAGCCCCGTGCAGCGCGAGCTCCCTGTGTGGCTGACCGCCGCTGGCAATCCGGACACCTTCCGCGAAGCGGGCCGGTTGGGCGCGGGCGTGCTGACGCACCTCTTGGGACAGCGGTGGGAGGAGTTGGAATCACGCATCGCGCTCTACCGCGGGGCCTGGCGCGAGGCGGGCCACGAGGGCGAGGGCCATGTGACACTGATGCTCCACACGTTCGTGGGGCACGACGTGGAGCGCGTGCGAGAGACGGTCGAAGCGCCGCTGCGGCGCTACCTGAGCAACTCCGCAGACCTGATGCGCGGGTTGGGCCGGACGCTGGGCGTGGACCTGGATCCCGCATCGGTTCGTCCGGAGGACCTGGACGCGCTCGTGGGACGGGCCTTCGGGCGCTTCTTCGAAGGGGCGGGACTCTTCGGGACGCCGCGCACCTGCCGGGAGCAGGTGGCGCGCATCGAGGCGCTGGGCGTGGATGAGGTCGCGTGCCTCATCGACTTCGGCGTGGACACGGATGCCGTGCTCGCCAGCCTTCCGGCGCTGGATGCCGTGCGGCAGCGCTGCGAGCGGGACTTCCGGCTTCAGTCGCAGGAGGAAATCACCGTGCCCGCGCAGCTTCGCCGGCACGGAGTCACGCATCTGCAATGCACGCCCTCCCTGGCCCAGGCGCTGCTCTTGGAGCCCGGTGCGGCCGGGGCGCTCGCGGGGCTGGAGCGCCTGCTCGTCGGCGGTGAGGCGCTGTCCGCGGAGCTGGCGGCACGGCTGCGGGACACCGTGGGCGGCGCGCTGCTCAACATGTACGGCCCCACGGAGACCACCATCTGGTCCTCGTCGCACGCCGTGGATGGTTCGCCGGGGCCGGTGCCCATTGGTACGCCCATCGCCAACACGTCGCTGTACGTGCTGGATGCGGAGCTGCGGCCCTTGCCCGTGGGAGTGCCCGGTGAACTCTACATCGGTGGCACGGGTGTCGCTCGGGGCTACCACGCGCGGCCAGAGTTGACCGCCGAGCGTTTCCTTCCGGATCCGGTGTCCGCCGACGCCGGTGCCCGGATGTATCGAACGGGCGACCGGGCACGGTGGCGCGCGGATGGAACGGTGGAGTTCCTGGGCCGGGTGGACCACCAGCTCAAGCTCCGTGGCTTCCGGGTGGAGCCTGGCGAAATCGAGTCCGTGCTTGCGCGGCACTCCGACGTGGCGCAGGCCGTGGTCGTGGCGCGGGAGGAGTCTGCTGGATGCGCTCGCCTCGTCGCGTACGTCGTCGCCCGGCCGGGTACGGCGCTTTCGGTGGAGGCGCTGCTGGCCTTCTCCCGGCGCTCCCTGCCGGAGCACATGGTGCCTTCGGCGTTCGTGCCACTCGACGCGCTCCCGTTGACGCCCAACGGGAAGGTGGACCGGAAGGCGTTGCCCGCGCCGGAGGGCGTCCGCGACGTCGCTCGGGAGTACGTGGCGCCTCGGACGGACACTGAGCGCCGTTTGGCCGAGCTGTGGGCCTCGCTGCTGGGCGTGGAGCGGGTTGGCGCCGAGGACGACTTCTTCGCGCTGGGCGGGCACTCGCTGCTGGCCACACGCGCTGCCTCCCGGATTCGTGAGGCGTTCGGGGTGGACCTGCCCCTGCGTGAGCTGTTCGAGTCGTCCTCGCCCGCGGCCTTGGGGGCGCGCATCGATGCTCGCCTCCTGGGGGCGTCCGGTGTGCCTCCGTTGGTGGCTCGGTCTCATGAAGGGGCGCTGCCACTGTCCTTCGCGCAGCAACGGCTCTGGTTCCTGGAGCAGCTCGAACCCGGCGGCGCCGCGTACAACGATGCGGTGGCTGTCCGTGTGGAGGGGGCGCTCGATGTAGCGTTGCTGGAGCGCTCTCTGAGAGAGGTGGTCCGGCGGCACGAAGTCCTCCGTGCCACCTTCCACGATGAAGACGGAACTCCTTCCTGGCGCATCCATCCCGAGGCCCGACTTGCTCTGGACCGGGTGGACCTGACCGCGCTTTCGGGGGCTGCTCAGGCGGAGGCCCTGTCGTTGCGATTGGCGCAGGAGTCGCTGCGGGCGTTCGACCTCGGCGCGGGACCGCCGCTTCGAGCCACGCTGCTCCAGGTGAGCGCGCGTGAGCACGTGCTCTTGTTGGTGCTGCACCACCTGGTGACGGATGGCGCGTCCATGGGCGTGCTCGTGCTCGAGGTAGCGGCGCTCTATCGGGCCTTCTCCCAGGGGCAGGTTTCGCCGTTGTTGGCGCTGCCGCTCCAGTACGTGGACTACGCGGCGTGGCAGCACGACTGGCTTCGCGGCGAGGCGCTGGAGGCGCAACTCGCGTATTGGCGGACCCGGTTGGAAGGGGCACCTCGGGCGCTGGACCTGCCCACGGACCAGCCTCGACCGGCCGTGCGCAGCAGCCGTGGCGTGAGCCGAAGCGTGCTCCTGGGTTCGGAGTTGTCGCGTGCGCTGAAAACGTTGGCCCAGCGCGAGGGCGCCACGCCCTTCATGGTGCTGCTGGCGGGCTTCTCCGCGCTGCTGTCCCGTCATGGAGGGCAGGACGACCTGTGCGTGGGAACGCCGGTGGAGGGCCGTGACCGGACCGAGCTGGAAGGGCTCATCGGCTGCTTCGTCAACACGCTGGTCCTGCGCGTGTCGCTGGCGGGCGCGCCCTCCTTCCGGGAGTTGATTGCCCGCGCGCGGGAGACCGTGCTGGGGGCCTTCGCGCATCAGGACGCACCCTTCGAGGAACTGGTGAAGGCGCTCCAGCCCGAGCGCGACCTGGGCCGCAGCCCGCTCTTCCAGGCCATGCTCGTGATGCAGGAGGACCCGCTGCCGGAGTTGGTGATTCCGGGGCTCCGGCTGAACGTCCAGCCGCAGCCGAGTCTCACCGCGAAGTTCGACCTGCGGCTCATCATCACGGACACGACGGCAGGCTTCTCCGCGAACCTGGAGCTGAGCACCGACCTGTTCGAGCCGGACACCGCATCGCGCCTGCTGGAGCACCTGCGCGTCCTGCTGGAGGCGGGCGTCCGTGAGCCGGAACAGCGGGTGCACGCGCTTCCCCTGATGACCTCGGCGGAGCGGCACCGGGTCCTGGTGGCGTGGAATGACACGGACCGTCCTTGGCCGGGAGTGAGCGTCCTGCATCGGCTCATCGAAGCGCAGGTGGACCGCACACCGGATGCGGTGGCGCTGAGCTTCGAGCGCGACACCCTCACGTATGGGGAGCTGGACCGGCGCGCGAATCAGCTCGCGCGCTACCTGCGGGCCCGAGGCGTGGGGTCGGACACGCGGGTTGCGCTGTGTGTGGAGCGTTCGCTGGAGATGGTGGTGGGGCTCCTCGGCGTGCTCAAGGCGGGGGGCGCCTACGTGCCGCTCGACCCGGAGTATCCCCGCGAGCGACTGGAGTACATGCTCGCGGACGCCGCGGCGCCGGTGCTGCTGACGCAGGCTCGGTGGTCGGAACGCCTGCCTCGGGGCGGCGCCACCGTGGTGTGCCTGGACTCGGAGTGGGACGCGGTGGCGCACGAGCGCGAGGAGCGTCTCGACTTGACCGTGGAAGGGAGCGGGCTGGCATACGTCCTCTACACCTCGGGCTCCACGGGCCGGCCCAAGGGGGCGATGAACACGCATGCCGCCATCTGCAACCGGCTCCTGTGGATGCAGGAGGCCTACGGGCTTGATGCGAGCGACCGCGTCCTCCAGAAGACGCCGTTCAGCTTCGACGTCTCCGTGTGGGAGTTCTTCTGGCCGCTGCTGGCGGGCGCGCGGTTGGTGATGGCGCGGCCTGGTGGGCACCGGGAGCCCGCGTACCTGACGGACACCATCGCTCGCGAGCGCATCACCACGTTGCACTTCGTGCCGTCCATGCTCCGGCCCTTCCTGGAGGAGACGGAGCTGGCGGTGTCCTGCGCCAGCCTGAGAAGGGTGTTCTGCAGTGGCGAGGCCCTGCCTCCCGAGCTGCGGGACCGCTTCTTCTCGTGCCTGCCCGCCGAGCTTCACAACCTCTACGGCCCGACGGAGGCCGCGGTGGACGTGACGGCGTGGGCCTGCTCACGTGAGGACCGTGGACATGTCGTGCCCATCGGGCGTCCCATCGCCAACGCGCGGATGTACGTGCTGGATGCGCGGCTGCGTCCCGTGCCGGCGGGCGTTCCGGGTGAGCTGTACATCGGTGGTGCACCGCTGGCGCGCGGCTACTGGCAGCGGCCGGACCTGACCGCTGAGCGATTCTTGCCGGACGCCTTCGCGGCGCAGCCGGGGGCGCGGATGTACCGGACGGGCGATCAGGCCCGCTTCCTGGCGAATGGCGCCATCGAGTACCTGGGCCGCCTGGATGACCAGGTGAAGGTGCGGGGCTTCCGCATCGAACTGGGTGAGATTGAAGCCGTGCTGTCCCTGCACCCCGGCGTGCGGACGGCGGCGGTAGCGATTCGAGAGGACGTCCCGGGAGACCGGCGCCTCGTGGCGTACGTGGTCGCGTCCTCGGGGGACGTGGCATCGGAGCTTCGGGCCTTCCTCGGTGAGCGACTGCCCGAGCACATGGTGCCGTCCGCCTTCGTCACGCTGGACGCGCTCCCGCTGTCGCCCAGTGGGAAGCTCGACCGTCGTGGCCTCCCCGCACCGGTGCGGGCAACGCAGGGGAGTGGTGCGGCCCACGTCGAGCCGCGTAACGCGCTGGAACTTCAGCTCGCGCACATCTGGGCGAGCGTCTTGGGCGTCGAGCGGGTTGGCGCCGAGGACCGCTTCTTCGAGTTGGGCGGTGACTCCATCCTCGCGCTTCAGGTGATTGCGCGGGCGCGGCAGGTGGGCATCCACCTCACGGCGCGCCAGCTCTTCCAGCATCCGACGGTGGCAGGGCTGTCCCAGGTGGCGACAAGCCGTCGTCGCCTGGGAGACCAGGGCCCGGTTGTAGGGCCCGTGCCGTTGACGCCCATCCAGCGGTGGTTCGTCGAGCGCGAGCTTCCTGAAGCGCATCACTTCAACCAGGCGTTGATGCTGGAGCCCCGTGAGCGCCTGGAGTCGGACGTGCTGGCTCGGGCACTGCGAGCCCTCGTGGACCATCACGATGCGCTCCGGCTGCGGCTGTCACGGAGTGAGACGGGGTGGGCGCAGTCGTGCGCGGAGCCAGGGCTCGACGTGCCACTGCGGCTCGTGGACCTGTCCGGGGTGGAGGCATCCGCGCAGGCCGTGGCGATGGAGCGCACCGCCACGGAGGAACAGGCGGAGGTGGACCTGAACGCGGGGGGCCTCCTGCGCGCGGTGTTGTTCGACTGGGGACCGGACCGGACGGGACGGCTGCTGCTGGTCATCCACCACCTCGCGGTGGATGGCGTCTCCTGGCGCGTGTTGTTGGAGGACTTGGAGACCTCGCTTCGGCAGCTTGCTCGCGGCGAGCCGGTGACGCTTCCCGCGAAGACGACGTCGTTCCAGGCCTGGGCACAACGGTTGGAGGCGCATGCGGCCTCGGGATTGCCCGCGGAGGAGGGAACCTACTGGCGGGATGTACTGAGCGCGGAAGTGGCTGCGCTTCCTCGGGATGTGCCGGGTGGGGTGAACTCGCAGGATTCGGAGCGCGTCATCACGGTGGCGCTGGATGCCGACGTGATGCACTCGCTGCTTCGTGCATCGTCGGCTGGACCTCAGCCGGGCCTTGAAGACGTGCTCCTCACGGGTGTTGCGAGCGCGCTGGCTCGATGGAGTGGCGGGCGCCGACTGCGCATCGACCTGGAGGCCCACGGGCGCGACGAGCTGTTCGACGACGTGGACCTCTCACGCACGGTGGGGTGGTTCACCGCGTTGTTCCCCGTGCGTCTGGAGTTGCCGGAGGAGATGGCGTCCGCCTCCGTGCTCGCGTCGGTTCGCGCGGCACGTGAGCACCGGAAGGGCAGGGGCCTTGGATATGGCCTGCTGCGCTACCTCCGTCATGAGGCCGGTGCTTCGTCTGAGGTCCTCTTCAACTACCTGGGGCAAATCGACTCAGGTGCGCGGGAATCGGCGCTGTTCACGCTGGCGCCGGAGCCCACGGGCGCCTCCCAGGGGACGCGTGGGCTCCGGAGCCATGTGTTGGAGGTGGTGGCTCGCGTCGTGGGCGGACGCCTGGAGTTGGCCTGGCATTACAGCGAGGCGCTGCATTCGCGTGCGCGCATCGAAGCCCTGGCGCGTCACTGTGTCGAAACGCTGGTGGAACTCGCGGGCGCAACGGAGGAGCGTCATCCGCTCTCACCCCTCCAGCATGGGTTGTTGTTTCAGGTGCTGCTGGAGCCCGGCACCGACGCGTACTTCGAGCAGCGAAGCTGGACGCTCGCCGGTCCGCTGAACGCCGGGGCGCTTCGGCGAGCTTGGGAGGCGGTGTCCGAACGGCATTCCTCCCTGCGCACCTCGTTCCTCTGGGAGGGGCTGGAGGAACCTGTCCAGGTGGTCCATTCACGGGCGACTCCCGTGTGGCGTGAGTTCGATTGGCGCGGGCGCTCCTCGGAGGAACAATCCCAGTCACTGGCCGCGTTTCTGCGTGAGGACCGGGCGCAGGGCTTTGTCCTGTCGAAGGCGCCGCTGATGCGGCTGGCGCTGATTCGACTGGAAGACCAGTCCTGGCGGTTCGTCTGGAGCTTCCATCACCTGCTGCTCGATGGGTGGAGCCTGGCGCGAGTCCTTGGCGAGGTGCTCGATGCTTACGCGGTGATTTCAGCGGGGGCAGATTGGCGCCCGCCCGCCGTGATGGATTTCCGCACTTACGTTGAATGGCTGGGCCGCCGCCGACCCGAGCAGGATGAAGCCTTCTGGCGGGCGCAATTCGAGGGCATCGACGCGCCGACGCCATTGCCCGCGGAAGGAGGCTCCACCGCGGCGAGTGACACGGGTGAGCACGCACTGGAGCTGGGCGAGGCCGATACCGCCGCACTCCAGGATTTCGCACGCCGCCACGGGCTGACGCCGAGCACGCTGGTCCACGGAGCGTGGGCGTTGCTGTTGTCCCGCTATGGAGGCGGGCAGGACGTCATGTTCGGGACGACACTCGCGGGCCGACCGCCTGAGCTGCCGGGCATCGAGGAAGCCGTCGGGTTGTTCATCCACTCGCTCCCTGTTCGCGCCCGTATTCAACATGGCGCCGGGTTGCTGCCCTGGCTGCGCGAGCTTCAGTCCCTGCTGGTGGAGCTGGGGCAACGGGAGCACGTCCCGCTCACCCGGCTTCAAGGGTGGAGCGACGTTCCCCGAGGCACGCCGCTCTTCGAGAGTCTCCTCGTGTTCGAGAACTACCCGGTGGATGCGACGCACGCGCGCGGTGCCGCCGGGTTGGCGCTGCGGGACTTCGCTGCCTTCGAGCGCACGCACTATCCGCTGACCGCGGTGGTCGTGCCGGGTCGCTCCTTGCGACTGAAGCTGCTGTACCGTCAGGAGCGCATCTCGAAGGCCGCCGCCGAGCAGTTGCTGACGCACTGGGGCGGTCTGCTTCAGGCGATGTGGCGTCGTCCTGAGCAGCGACTGGGCGACGTGTCCCTGCTGTCGGAGGCCGAGCGGCGCCGCGTGCTGGTGGAGTGGAACGCCACCGCGACCACGTACCCCCGCGAAGCCACGGTGCATTCGCTGTTCGAGTCCCAGGCCGCGCGGACGCCAGAGACGGTGGCGGTGCGGTATGGCGGCACGTCGCTGACGTATGCCGCGCTGAACGCGCGGGCGAACCAGGTGGCGCACCGGTTGGGGGCCTTGGGAGTCCGACGAGGGACTCTCGTGGGCCTCTGCGTGGAGCGCTCCGCCGAGCTGGTCGTCGGGATGCTGGGCATCCTCAAGGCGGGGGCGGCTTACGTGCCCCTGGACCCGACGTACCCGCGCGAGCGGCTCGCATGGATGATAGCGGATGCGGGGGCGCCAGTACTGCTGACGCAGGAACGGCTGCGGGGCGCGGTGCCTTCAGAGGGCGTGAGTGTCCTCACGGTGGAGGCGGTCTCGGCGCAAGGGGACGCCGCTGTACCGGAGACGCTGGGAGCCGGAGTCGGCGCAGCGGATGCCGCCTACGTCATCTACACCTCCGGCTCCACGGGGACTCCCAAGGGCGTCTGTGTTTCCCATCAGGCCGTGGTCCGGCTGGTGGTGGAGACGGACTTCATCCGCGTGCTGCCTGAGGATCGCGTGGCGCAGGCATCCAACGCCTCGTTTGACGCGGCCACGTTCGAAATCTGGGGTGCGCTCCTCAACGGTGCCCGAGTGGTTGGCGTGGAGCGGGAGACAGCGCTCTCTCCGCGTGCCTTCGCGTCCTGGCTGCGGGAGGAGGGCATTCGCGTTCTCTTCCTCACCACGGCCTGGTTCAACCAGGTGGCCGCGGAAGTGCCGGACGCCTTCAGCGGGTTGCGACAGCTGCACTTCGGAGGTGAGGCCGTGGACCCGCGGCCGGTCCGCCGGGTCCTTCGTGAAGGTGCTCCCGAGCGGCTGCTGCACGTCTATGGCCCCACGGAGAACACCACGTTCTCCACGTGGCACCTCGTCACGGATGTGCCCGAGGGCGCCGTATCGATTCCCATCGGGAAGCCGCTGGCGAACACGGTTCAGTACGTGCTCGACGAGGACATGGCGCCGGTGCCGCCGGGAGGCGTGGGGGAGCTGTGGCTTGGTGGCGACGGACTCGCGTGGGGCTATCTGGGACAACCCGCGCTGACGGCGGAGCGCTTCGTTCCGAACCCGTTCAGTGAGCGTCCCGGGACGCGGCTCTACCGGACAGGTGACCGGGTCCGTTTGTTGGCGGATGGCGTGGTGACGTTCGAAGGTCGCGTGGACGCGCAGGTGAAGGTGCGTGGCTTCCGCGTGGAGCCGGGCGAGGTCGAGGCCGCGCTGCTGCGTCACCCCGACGTCCGGCAAGCCGTGGTGCTGGCGCGAGAGGATGAAGCAGGGGGATCGCGGCACCTGGTGGCCTACGTCGTACCGACCGCGGAAGCCGCCGCGCCTCCCGCGCCTTCGCTCCTGCGGACCTTCCTCGCCACGCACTTGCCGGCGTACATGGTGCCTGCCGTCTTTATGGTGCTGGAGCGCCTGCCGCTGACGCCCAACGGCAAGGTGGACCGGCGCGCGCTGCCCGCGCCCACTGGCGAATCGGAGGTCATCGTACCCAGAGGCCCCGAGGAGGAATTGCTCGCGCGGCTCTTTGGCGAGCTGCTCGGCGTCTCCCGTGTCGGAGCCTCCGACAGCTTCTTCGATTTGGGCGGTCACTCCCTGCTGGCCACGCGGGTCGTCACACGGATTCACGCCACCTTTGGCGTTGCCTTGCCGCTGCGGGCCCTCTTCGACGACCCGACCGTGGCCAGGCTGGCCGAGCGCATTCGCGAGGCCCGGCAGTCATCCGGAACGGTGCGCCCGCCGCCCATCGTCCCCGTGTCCAGGGACAACCCCCTGCCACTGTCGACGATGCAGGAGCGACTGTGGCTGCTGGAACAGCTCCAGCCGGGCACGGCCCTCTACAACGTCCCCTGGGCCGCATGGCTCTCCGGGCCATTGGATGTGCCTGCCCTGGAGCGGGCACTGGCGGGGCTGTTCCTGCGTCACGAAGCCCTGAGGACCACCTTCTCCAGCAACGCGGGAGAGCCCGTCCAGGTCATCCATCCGAACGGCGACGTGGCGCTCCCCGTGGTCGACCTCGAGGGGCTTCCGGAGGCGGAGCGTGAAGCACAGGCCGTGCTCGCCGCGTTGGAAGAGGCTCGCCGCCCGTTCGACCTGGTGAATGGCCCTCTGTGTCGGGCATTGCTGATTCGCACGGCCGGTGATGCGCACCTGTTGGTCCTCACGCTGCACCACATTGTCTCGGACGGGTGGTCGCTGGGCGTGGCCGTGCGGGAGCTGTCGGCGCTTTACGGCGCGGAGCTGCGGGGCCGGCCTTCCTCGCTGCCAGCGCCTGCAATTCAGCCAGCGGACCATGCGGTGTGGCAGCGCCAGTGGCTGCAGGGGGAGGCGCTCTCCGCGCAGGTTGGATACTGGAGAAGGCAGCTCGCCGGGGCTCCGCCTGTCCTGGAGCTTCCCAAGGACTTCCCCCGGCCGAGCTTGCAGCGCTTCAGAGGCGACACGCTGGCGGTGCGTTTCCCCGCCGAGCTGTCGGAGGCGTTCCGCGCGCTGTGCATCCGAGAAGGCGTCACGCCCTTCATGGGCCTGCTGGCGGCCTTCCAGCTTTTGCTGTCGCGGGTGTCGGGCCAGGAGGACGTGTGCGTGGGCTCGCCCATCGCGGGCCGGCATCAGCCTGGGCTGGAGAACCTGATTGGCTTCTTCGTCAACACGCTGGTGCTCCGCGCGCGTCTGCCGCGCTCGAGCTCCTTCCGTGAGTTCCTGCGTCAGGTCCGGGAGGCGACGCTGGACGCATACGCCCACCAGGACGTGCCGTTCGAGAAGCTGGTGGAGGCGCTGCAACCGCCACGGAGCCTGAGCCATGCACCCCTGGTGCAGGTGGTGCTCGCGCTCCACGAAGCCACGCACCAGGACGCCGCGCCGGAAGGGCTGGCCCTGCGCCCTGTGGAGCTGGCCTCGGGGACGGCGAAGTTCGACCTCACGTTGTCCCTGACCGACGCACCAGAGGGGTTCACCGGCACCCTGGAGTACGACGCGGACCTCTTCACGCAGGCGACGGCCACCCGGCTGATGAAGGGGCTCCGGGTGTTGATGGAAGGCGCGGTGGCGGACGCCGGCCAACGCTTGGGCGAGCTGCCGATGATGGACATGGCGGAGCGTCAGCGTCTGCTCGTGGCGTGGAACGACACCGCGGTGGAGTACCCCCGAGAAGCGTGCCTCGCGGAGCTCTTCGAGGCTCAGGTGGCGCGCTCGCCGGACGCGGTCGCGGTGGTGTGCGAGGAGGCTCGGGTCACCTATGCGGAGCTGGACCGGGGGGCGAACCAGCTTGCGTGGTACCTGCGCAGGCAGGGGGTGGTTCAGGGGACTCCCGTGGGGCTGTGCGTTCAACGTTCGATCGACCTGGTGGTGGGGATGCTCGGCATCCTCAAGGCTGGTGGCGCCTACGTGCCGTTGGACCCCACGTACCCTCGCGAGCGCCTGGCGTTCATGGTGGAGGACACGCGCCTCCCCGTGGTGGTGGCGCAGCAGGCCGTGCTGGCCCTGCTTCCTTCGGGCAGTGCGGACGTGGTGCTCCTGGATTCGGCCTGGGATGAAATCGCGCGTGAGCCCACGGTTTCTCCTCGCGTGACGGTCCCGGCGGAGTCGCTGGCGTACGTCATGTACACGTCAGGCTCCACGGGAAGGCCCAAGGGCGTCTGCGTGCCGCAGCGCGCGGTGGCCCGGCTGGTGCTGGGCTCCCGCTTCGCGCGGTGGGGCGCGGACGAGGTCTTCCTCCAACTGGCGCCCATTTGCTTCGATGCCGCCACCTTCGAGCTGTGGGGCGCGCTGCTGCACGGCGCGAAGCTGGTCCTCTTCCCCGCGCAGCCTCCCACGGTGGACACGCTCAAGGACGTACTTGCGCGTCACGGTGTCACCACGCTGTGGCTCACGGCCGCGCTCTTCGATGCGCTCTCCGCCGCGAGGCCGGACGCCCTGGATGGCGTGCGGCAGCTCCTGGCGGGCGGTGACGTGCTCCCACCGGCCGCGGTGCGGGAGCGGCTCGGGCGCGGCGGCATCCTGGTCAACGGGTACGGGCCCACCGAGGGCACCACCTTCACCTGCTGCCATGTGATGGAGGGCGCCGTCGCGCCAGGGGCCATTCCCATTGGCCGTCCCATCGCGAACACACGGGTGTACGTGGTGGACGCGGAGTTGCGCCCCGTGCCGGTGGGCGTGCCGGGTGAGCTGCTCATCGGCGGTGACGGCCTCGCCTGGGGGTACCAGGGACGGCCGGAGCTGACTGCGGAGCGCTTCGTTCCGGACCCCTTCGGCTCGGAGGTGGGCGGGCGGCTGTATCGCACGGGCGACAGCGTGCGTTACCGCGAGGACGGCACGCTGGAGTTCCTCGAACGGCTGGACGGCCAGGTGAAGGTGCGTGGCTACCGGGTGGAGCCGGGCGAGGTGGAGGAGGCGTTGCGCCTGCACCCGTCGGTGGCCGAGGCGGTGGTGGTGGCGCGGCCCGACCCCGCGGGAGGCAAGCGACTGGTGGCCTACGCGGTGCCTCGGGCAGGGGAGACGTTGGACCCCCACGGCCTTCGCGGCTTCCTGGCGGAGTCGCTGCCCGAGTTCATGGTGCCTTCCGCGCTGGTCCCGCTGACGGCGCTGCCGCTCACGCCGGTGGGCAAGCTGGACCGGCTCGCGCTGCCGGAGCCGGAGGTCTCACGTCCGGCAGGGAGTGCCTTCGTGGAGCCCACCACCGCGCTGGAGCGTCAGGTGGCGGCGCTCTGGGCGAAGGTGCTCGGCGTGGAGCGGGTCGGTGTGGAGGACCACTTCTTCGCGGACCTGGGCGGCAGCTCCATGTCCGTGGTCAAGGCGTGCGCATTGCTGCGCGACGAGCTGAAGCGCGACGTTCCGGCGACGCGCTTCTTTGAACATCCCACGGTCCGCGCGTTCGTCATGTCCCTGGAGCGGGACGGCGAGCCGGCGGCAGACACCCAGGACAACGAGGCCCACGTGGATCGCGCCCAGCAGCGGCGTCAGGCGATCCGTCGGCAGGGCCGGCGAGGGAATCACGGCAATGGCTGAGCTTGATGACATGCAGGGCGAGGACTCCAGCAGCGACATCGCGGTCATCGGCATGGCGGGGCGTTTCCCGGGCGCTCGTAACCTGGGTGACTTCTGGAACAACGTCCGTGGCGGCGTGGAGTCCATCTCGTTCTTCTCCGAGGACGAACTGGAGCGCTCACCGCTCATTCCCGAGGACCTGTGGCGGCACCCGCGCTTCATTCGCGCGGGGGGCATCCTCGAAGGCGCGGATGGCTTCGACCACGGCTTCTTCGACATCCCGCTGCGCGAGGCGCAGTGGATGGACCCGCAGCAGCGTGTGTTCCTCCAGTCCGCCTGGGCGGCGCTCGAGGACGCGGCGTATGACCCCTCTCGTTACAAGGGGCGCATCTCGCTCTACGCGGGCGCCGGTTCGTCCGGCCACCTGCTGAACCTGCTGAGCGAGGCGCGGAAGGACGCGGGCGCGGGCCTGGAGCTGGCCACCGCGGGCCCGGAGAGCCTGGCGATGAAGGCGTCCTTCAAGCTCCAGCTCCGGGGCGAGAGCGTCGCCGTCTACACCGCGTGCTCCACTGGATTGGTTGCCATCCACATGGCCTGCCAGAGCCTGCTGACGCGGCAGTCGGACATCGCGCTCGCGGGCGCGGTGCGCATCGCCAGCCCGCAGCGCACGGGCTACCTGCACCAGGATGGGCTCATCTTCTCGCCGGACGGTCACTGCCGCGCCTTCGACCACCGCGCGGGTGGCACCGTGGCGGGCAACGGCGCGGGCGTGGTGGTGCTCAAGCTGCTCTCGGATGCGCTGCGGGACGGTGACCACATCCACGCGGTCATCAAGGGCTCGGCCGTCAACAACGACGGTCAACAGAAGGTCGGCTACACCGCGCCGAGCATCGAGGGCCAGACGGAGGTCGTCGCGGACGCGCTGGCCTATGCGGGCCTGGGCGGTGACGACATCAGCTACGTGGAGGCCCACGGCACGGGCACGTCGCTGGGCGACCCCATCGAAATCGCCGCGCTGACGCGGGCGTTCCGGAAGACGACGGAGCGCTCGGGCTTCTGCGCCATCGGCTCGCTCAAGACGAACCTGGGGCACCTGGACGCGGCGGCTGGCGTGGCGGGGTTCATCAAGGTGGTGCTGTCGCTTCAGCACGGTGAGCTGCCGCCGAGCCTGCACTTTGAGCGCGCCAACCCGGAGATTGACTTTGAGCGCAGCCCGTTCTTCGTCAACACGGCGCTCAAGGCGTGGCCGCGGGAGAATAGGCCGCGCCGTGCGGGTGTGAGCTCCTTTGGCATCGGCGGGACCAACGCGCACGTCGTCCTGGAAGAGGCGCCTCCGGCGGACGAGAAGGCGCGCGGCCACCGTCCGCTGCACGTGGTGACGTTGTCCGCCCGGACGCCTTCCGCCCTGGAGGTCATGGCTCGCGAGCTGGCGACGCACGTGGAGTCCGCGCCGGGACTGGCGCTGGAAGATGTGGCCTTCACCCGGAACGTGGGCCGCCGTTCCTTCGAGCATCGCCGTGCGGTGGTGGCGGCGGATGGGGCTGAACTGGCGGAGCGGCTGCGCAAGCCCGCGGCGGTGGAGGCGGGGCGGAATCGCCGCGTGGCCTTCCTGTTTCCGGGGCAGGGTGCGCAGGCGGTGGGCATGGGCCGCGAGCTGCACGCGGTGGAACCGGGTTTCCGGAAGGACGTGGACGCGGCGCTGGCACGGCTGGAGCCATCGCTTGCCGCCGAGGTGCGCGCGCTCCTGTTGCCCGCGCAGGGACAGGAGGCCATCGCGGCCCAGACGCTGGCGGACCCTCGTGTCGCGCTGCCCGCGCTCTTCATCGTCGAGCACGCACTGGCCCGACTCTGGATGTCCTGGGGCGTCCGGCCGCATGCGGTGCTGGGTCACAGCTTTGGTGAGTACGCAGCGGCCTGTGTGGCGGGTGTGTTGTCGCCGGAGGACGGCCTGCGGCTCGCGGTGGTGCGTGGCGCGCTCATGGCGCGGATGCCCGCTGGCGCGATGCTCGCGGTGGGGTTGGAGGAGGCGGAATTCGTTCCGTTCCTCAGCGAGGGACTCTCGCTGGCGGCCGTCAACGGCGAGGGCCGATGCGTCGTCTCCGGACCGGTGGAGGCCATTGACGCGTTGCAGGCCATGCTGTCGAGTCGCGGCGTGGGCATGGTGCGGTTGCCGTCGGCCCATGCCTTCCATTCCAGCGCCGTGGAGCCGCTGATGGTGGACCTGGCGCGGGCGGTGTCCTCGCTGCGCCTCAAGGCGCCGGAGTTGCCGTATGTGTCCAGCCTCACGGGTACGTGGATTCGCCCGGAAGAGGCCACCGACCCCACGTACTGGGCCCGGCAAATGCGACAGCCGGTGCGCTTCGCCGCGGGCCTGGAGACGCTTTTCGGGGATGGGTGCAGTGTCCTGCTGGAGGTGGGACCAGGGACGGACCTGACGTCGCTGGCGCGGGGGCGGGCGCGCAAGGAGCGACAGCTGGTCGTGGCGCCTTCGCTGCGCCGCCGTCCCACCGAAAGCGATGCCCGTGGGCTGTTGCAGTCCCTGGGAGACCTCTGGGGGGCCGGTGTGGACGTCGCCTGGGACAAGTTCCATGGCGCGGAGCCGCGCCGCCGCGTGTCGTTGCCCACGTATCCGTTCGAGGAGAAGTCCTGCCGACTGGAGTCGTCGGGCGCGCCGCTCGTGTTGCCCATGGCCTCCGTGGCCGTGGCAGGGGCCGCGCTGGCTGGCACCGGCTCCGTGCTCCCCATCGCCCCCACTGGCGCATCGGCTCCCGTCACCGTGGGGGAGATCCAGCAGCGCGTCATGGATATCTGGCGCGAGCGTCTGGGGGCGGTGGATGTCGGCCCGGATGATGATTTCCTGGAGCTGGGCGGCAACTCACTGATGGCGGCGCAGATGCTTACCCGTCTGCGTGAGACGTTCTCCGTACAGCTCCCGCTGAGCGCGCTGTTCGAGGCCCCAACCGTGGCGGGCATCTCCGCGCGCATCGAGGCGATGCTCCAGGCGGCGGGCCCCCTGGCTGGCAGGGCGGCATCCGAGGTGATGTTCCGCATCGACCGCGCGGGTGAGCTGCCGCTGTCCGTGGTGCAGGAACGCGTCTGGCGGATGGAGCAGCTCGACCCGGGCAACCCGTCCCTCAACATGCCCCTGGCCGTGCGCATCTCAGGCGCCCTGGATGTTCCGGTCCTGGAGCGGAGCGTCAACGAAGTCATCCGCCGGCACGAGATGCTCCGCGCGACGTACCGCGTGGAGGACGGGCGTGTGCGCCAGCGGTTCTCCGCCGAAGTCCGCATCCAGGTGCCAGTGGTGGACCTGCGCTCCCACGGGGGTGACCGGGAGGCGGAGGCGCTGCGGCTGGCACTGGATGAGGCGGTGCGGCCGTTCTCCCTGGAGCACGGGCCCATCGTCCGCGCCAGCCTGCTGCGACTGGCCGAGGCCGAGCACCTGATGCTGCTCACGGTGCACCACATCGCCTCGGACACGCTGTCCATGGTGGCCTTCTTCCGTGAGGCCGCGGCGAACTATCAGGCGTTCCTCGCGGGGCAGCCCGCTCCGTTGCCGGAGCTGGCGGTGCAGTACGTGGACGCGGCGGCCTGGGAGCGCCGCTCGCTGGCGGGTGGAACACTTGCGGCCCAAGAGGCGTACTGGCGCGAGGTGCTGGCGGACCTGCCTCCGTCGTTGGAGCTGGCCTCGGACCGGCCGCGAGGGGCCGACCTGCGGCTGCGTGGCGCCCGCTTCCCGGTGGCCTTCTCGCGTGAGCTCAGCGCGGCGTTGATGGGCTTCAGCCAGCGTGAGGGTGTGACGCCCTTCATGACGCTGCTGGCGGCCCTGGCGTCGGTGCTCGCACGGTACTCGGGACGCGAGGACATCGTGGTGGGGACGCCGGTGGGCAACCGTGCCCGTGGCGAGCTGGAGCCTCTCATCGGCTTCGTGGCCCATGCGATGGCCCTGCGCACCGACCTGTCGGGTGACCCGTCATTCCGCGAGCTGGTGGCGCGTGCCCGTGAGACGACGGTCGGCGCGTCCAGTCACCAGGACGTGCCCTTCGAGCACCTGCTGCCGTTGGTGGCCTCCGGAAGGGACCCGGCACGCTCGCGGCTGTGTGACGCAGCGCTGGTGCTACACGCGCACGTCACCACGGCGCCGCCCTCCGTGGCGGGCCTGGACATGCAGTTGGTGGAGGTGCCGGGAACGCCCGCGCAGTTCGGTGCCACGCTCGGTGAGCTGACGCTGCTGCTGAACGAGAGCGAGAGCGGCGGCTTCCACGGCTTCATCGAGTACGCCACCGACCTTTACGACGAGCCGCGCATCGCGCGCCTGTCGGCCCACCTCCAGACGTTGCTGGGGGCGGCCCTCGCGAACCCAGCGCTTCGCGTGTCACGGATGCCGCTGTCGGCCCCGGAGGAACGCAGCGCTGTCGCGCGGGTGCCTGCTTCGTTGGAAGGGGATACCAAGTCTGGTCAGGCCGTGGCTTCCAGCGAGCCGCCTTCCGGTCAGTCATCGAGCATTGGGCATCGGGACCTCGCGGATGCGGCTGTGCTGGCACGGTTTGCTTCGTGGGTGGCACGGACGCCGGACGCGGTGGCCATCAGCATGGGCGACCGTCGCCTGTCGTGGCGGGAGTTGTCGGCAAGGGCCCGAGGTCTCGCGGTCCGGTTGAAGCAGGAGGGCGTGGGCAGTGACGTGCCGGTGGCGGTGCGCATCACGCCGTCAGTGGAGTCGGTCATCGCGCTTTGGGGTGTGCTGGAGGCGGGCGGCGCATGCCTTCCCGTGACGGCCGGAGAGGTCGCGGAGCTGACGTCCCTGTTGCCTGCTCAGGGGCCCCGGTTGTTGCTGGTGGCCCGGACGGAGGACGTGCCGGCGTTGCCGAAGGGAATCCGCGCCCTCGCGGCGGGCTCGGTCGATTCGAGCGCGGAGGCGACGGAGCGCGTGCCCGCGGAGCGGTTGGCCTTTATCGTTCCTTCGCCCGAGGTGCTGGGCGGACACGGCCGGGTCATGCTGAGCCACCGCAACGTCGCGCACGTGCTGGCCTCATTGGATGCCCGGACGGGCGCGGGCGAGGGGGACGTGTGGTTGGCGGCGGGTGGTCCTTCGGCCGACCCGTCGGGATTGGACGTGCTGTGGGCACTGGCGCGCGGAATGCGCGTCGTCCTTCCACCCGAGCGGCTCGCCGCGCGCTTCGCCGTCCTGGGCCGCAATCCGGACACGCGGCGGCCTCTCGACTTCAGTCTTTCGTATTTCGCGAACGATGAGGACTCGCTGGGCGAGGAGAAGTACGAGCTGCTCCTCGAAGGCGCGAAGTTCGCGGACGCACACGGCTTCTCCGCTGTCTGGACGCCGGAGCGGCGTTTCCACTCCTTCGGTGGCTTGTATCCGCAGCCTTCGGTGGTCGGCGGCGCGCTGGCGATGCTCACGCGGCACGTGCAGATTCGCGCGGGCAGCGTGGTGTTACCGCTCCATGACCCCATTGAAGTCGCCGAGCAGTGGTCCGTGGTGGACAACCTGTCCCGTGGGCGCGTGGGGCTGTCCTTCGCCACGGGGTGGCACGCGAATGACTTCTCGCTCTCACCGGGGACCTTCGACCGGCGGCGCGAGGTGCTCATCGAGCGCCTGGAGGAAGTGCGGCGGCTGTGGCGCGGCGGCACGGTGCTGCGGCGCAACGGCGCGGGCAATGAAGTGGAGTTGGCGCTGCGGCCCAAGCCGAAGCAGAAAGAGCTGCCGGTCTGGCTGACGTCCACCGGCAACCCGGAGACGTTCCGGAAGGCCGGTGAGGTGGGGGCGGGCATCCTCACCAACGTGCTCGGACTGGGCTCGAACCTGGACGAGCTGGCGACGAAGGTGGCGCTCTACCGCGAGACGTACCGCAAGGCGGGACACGGCCCAGGCCAGGGGCACGTCACGTTGATGCTTCACACCTTCCTCGGCCAGGACCTGGACGAGGTGCGCGAGGCTGTGCGCGAGCCGCTGCTGCGGTACTTCCGCAGCTCGGTGGACGTGTTCGCCAACCTGGTGGCGAGCCAGGGCCTTCAGGTGGATGTGCGCGGCCTCACGCCGGAGGACGTGGAGGTGATGCTTGCCCAGGGGGTGGAGCACTACATCAAGGAAGGTGGCCTCTTCGGCTCGGTGGAGGACTGCGTGCGCGTGGTGGAGCGCGTGCGCTCCCTGGACGTGGACGAGATTGCCTGCCTCGTCGACTTCGGCGTGGAGCTGGAGCCGATGATGTCCAGCCTCCGCCTGCTGGACGTGGTGCGCCAGCGCAGCCAGGTGCAGGCCCTGCCCGCGGACGCGGTGCTGGCCGAAGGCGATGCTGGATTCGGCGCACTGCTGTCGCTGGTGCGAGACGAGGGCGTCACGACGCTGCGCTGCGCGCCGTCGCAGGCGCGTGCCCTGGCGGAGCTTCCTGGCGCCGAGGCGGCGCTGGGGAGCGTTCGTCTCTGGGTGCTTGGGGGCGAGCCGCAGGACGTCGTCACCTCGGCGCAGCGGGTGGCGGTGGAGTCTTCTTTGGTGGGCGCGGCGTGGCCGTCTCCCGCTTCGGCGCCCGTGTACGTGCGGGATGCGTCCGGCGCCCCGGTGCCCGTGGGCGTGGTGGGGGAGCTGGCCCTGGGCGGCGCGGCGGTTCCGCTGGGCTTCTGGAATGACCCGGAGGCCACGCGGGCGCGCTTCATCTCCGTTCCGGGCTCGGATGAGCACTTCTTCGTGACGGGCCAGCGTGCCCGTTTCCGCGACGCCGGCGAAGTGGAGTGCGTGGCCCCCGCGCGTGCGACAAAGGCGCGACGTTCTATCTCGCAGCCAGCTCGCGGCACCGCGGGCACCCGGGCCCCCGCGCAGCAGACGGTGGGACCGGATGCTTCCTCCGCGATGGCCACTCCCGTGGTGCGCGTAGGTCGGGACAAGCCGCTACCGCTGTCCTTCCCCCAGCAGCGCATCTGGTACCTCCACCAGTTGGACCCGGCGGGCATCGCGTACAACAACACCGTCACCCTACGCCTCGATGGCGCGGTGGACGAAGCGCTCTTGGAGGCCGCGCTGAACGCGCTGGTCCGTCGGCATGAAGTCCTGCGCACCACCTTCGCGCTCGAAGACGGCGGTGCGTACCAGGTGCTTGCCGACGCCATGCCCCTGGTGCTGGAGCGGCTGGAGGCCCGAGGCGGCACGTTGGAGGCGCGGGAGTCGGACGCGCTGAAGCAGGCCCTGACCGAGGCGCGCAAGCCCTTTGACTTGATGCACGGGCCGGTGATGCGAGCCGTGCTGATTCGCATCAGCGAGTCCGTGTCCGTGCTGCACCTCACACTGCACCACATCGCCTCGGACGGATGGTCTGGGGGCGTGCTCTTCCGCGAGCTGGTGGCGGGCTACGAAGCGCTCGCGGCGGGTCGGCCGTCACCGCTGCCGGAGCTCCCGATTCAGTACGCGGACTACGCAGTGTGGCAGCGCGGCTGGCTGGAGGGGCCGGGCATGGAGGCCCAGCTCGCGTACTGGAAGAATCAGCTCGCGGGCGCGCAGGTGTTGGAGCTGCCAACGGACCGTCCGCGTCCCGCGCGCTGGACGGGCCGGGGCGGCCGTCTCCAGGTCTCCGTGGACAAGCCGGTGATGGACGCGGTGTGGGCCGTGGGCCGTCGCGAGGGCGCCACGCCCTTCATGGTGCTGACGGCGGCGTTCCAGACGCTGCTGCACCGGTACTCCGGGCAGGACGACATCATCGTCGGAACGTCCGCGGCGGGCCGCAACCGTCCGGAGCTGGAAGGGCTCATCGGCTGCTTCCTGAACACGCTCGCAATCCGAGGCGACCTGTCGGGAGCCCCCACCTTCGTGGAGCTGCTGCGCCGGGTGAAGGTGGCGTCGATTGGCGCGTACGCCCACCAGGAGATTCCGTTCGAGCGGCTGGTGGATGAGCTGCGCGTGCCGAGAGACCCGAGCCGCATGCCGCTGGTCCAGGCGATGCTCACGTTCCACAACACGCCGCCCGTCGAGGTCCACACGCCAGGGCTGGGCGTGAAGATGGTGGAGCTGGACATCGGTGCCACCAAGGTGGACTTGTCGTTGGAGCTGCGTGAGACGCCGCAGGGCCTCACGGGCGCCTTGGAATACCCGGCGGACCTGTTCGACCTGTCCACGGTGGAGTTGCTGTGGGCGCGCTTCGTCCGGCTGCTCCAGGGCATCGCCGCGAATCCGTCGCAGCGCGTGTCGGAGTTGCCGCTGCTGTCCGACGCGGAGCGCCAGCGGATGCTGGTGGAGTGGAACGACACCCGCGAACCCTTCGCGGCGGACGCGACCCTGCATGGCTTGTTCGAGGCGCAGGCTGCTCGAACGCCGGACGCGGTGGCGGTAGTGGCCGAGGGCCAGCAACTCACGTATGCGCAGCTGGATGAACAGGCCAACCAGCTCGCGCACCATCTGCGTACGCTGGGCGTGGGGCCCGAGGTCCGCGTGGGGCTGTGCACGGAGCGCTCCGTGGAGCTGGTGGTGGGGCTCCTGGGCGTGTTGAAGGCCGGCGGCGCGTTCGTCCCCTTGGACCCCGCGTACCCCACGGCTCGGTTGACGCACATGATGCGGGACGCCGGGCTGTCCGTGGTGGTGACGGTGGATGACATCGCGGACGTGCTCCCCGCGGGCGGTGAGCTGCTCGTCGCGGTGGACGGCGACGGACGCCACATCGCGCGCAATCCGTCGGAGCCACCTCGCGTGGGTTCGTTGCCGGAGCATCTGGCATACGTCATCTACACGTCTGGCTCCACGGGCACTCCGAAGGGCGTGTTGGTACCGCATCAGGGCCTCTGCAACACCCTGGGCACCATCATCCGGGCGCATGACGTGCGGCCAGGGCGGCGCGTGCTCCAGGCGGCGGCGCTCGGGTTCGATGCGTCCGTCCTGGAGGTGTTGTCCACGCTGGTGGCTGGGGCGGAGCTGCACCTGGCGCCGCGCGAGTCACTGCTGCCGGGAGAGCCGCTGCGCGGCCTGTTGGCGTCGCGGGGCATCACCACGGTGACGCTCACGCCTTCGTCCCTGTCGCAGTTGGAGCCGGAGGGCCTTCCCTTGCTGGAGACGGTCATCTCCGCCGGAGAAGCCTGCTCGCCGGAGTTGGCGCGGCGCTGGAAGCCGGGGCGGCGACTGCTCAACGGATATGGGCCCACGGAGGCGTCCGTCTGCGCGACGCTCTCCACCGAGCTGGACGTGGAGCGGCCGGACATCGGCCGGCCCATCGCGAACATGCGCGCGTACGTGCTGAATGGGCGGGGGCAACCCGTACCTCCGGGCGTGCCGGGCGAGCTGTACCTGGGCGGACCGGGCGTGGCGCGGGGTTATCTGGGGCGACCGGAGTTGACGGCGGAGCGCTTCGTCCCGGATGCATTCTCGGGAGAGGCGGGGACGCGGCTGTACCGCACGGGCGACCGGGTCCGCTTCCTCGCGGACGGGCGCCTGGAGTACCTGGGCCGCACCGACTTCCAGGTGAAGCTGCGCGGCTTCCGCATCGAACTGGGCGAAGTGGAGGCGGTGCTGCGCCAGTACCCCGACGTGCGTGACGCGGTGGCCCTCGTGCGCGAGGACACGCCGGGAGCGCGGAGGCTGGTGGGGTACGTCGTACAAGCCGCCGAACTGGACGCGTCGGCGCTGCGCTCGTTCATGAAGGAACGGTTGCCTGACCATCTGGTGCCCGCTGCCTTCGTCGCGCTGGACGCGCTTCCGCTGTCACCCAGCGGGAAGGTGGACCGGGCGGCGTTGCCGGCTCCAGACGCAGCGCGCGGAGGCAACGCAAAGGTGTACACCGAGCCGCGCACCGAGGCGGAGAAGGCGTTGGCCGCGCTCTGGGCGCAGGTGCTGGGCGTGGAGCGCGTGGGCCTGCACGACAACTTCTTCGAGCTGGGCGGCGACTCCATCCTGGGCATCCAGATCGTCTCCCGAGCCAAGGCCCTGGGGCTGGAGCTGGAGCCGGCCATGCTCTTCGAGCGGCAGACGCTCGTGGAGCTGGCGGCCGCCGCGGGGACGGCGAAGGCAGGCACGGCGGAGCAGGGGCTGGTGGAGGGGCCCGTGCCGCTGACGCCCATGCAGCGCATCTTCTTCGACGAGTGGGCGTTGCCTCAGCCGCACCACTACAACCTGGCCGCGGTGCTGGAGGTGCGCCGCCCGGTGGATGCCGCGCTGTTGGAGGAGGCGTTGCGGACGCTGGTGTCGCACCACGATGCGCTCCGGCTGCGCTTCACGCGGGCACCGGAAGACTGGCGCCAGTCCGTCGCGGGCGTGCCCGAGCGAGTGCCCGTGAGGCGCGTGGACCTTTCTTCCGTGCCGGAGGCGGATCAGGGCGCCGCGTTGGAATCCGTGGGCGCGGAGGTTCACCAGAGCCTGGACCTGGGCGAGGGACTGCTGCTGCGCGCTGCCTTGTTCGAGCGGGGTGCGGGCCGTTCGTCCCGGCTGCTGCTGGTGGTGCACCACCTGGCGGTGGATGGTGTGTCGCTCCGTCCGCTGCTGGAGGACCTGGAGACGGCATACTCGCAGCTGGAGCGGGGGGCTCCGGTGTCGCTGCCGCCGAAGACGACGTCCTTCAAGGCGTGGGCGGAGCGGCTGGTAGCGCATGCTCGGACGGACGAGGTGGCGCGCGAGCTGCCGCTCTGGAAGGCCTCGCGTGACGTCCCCTCGCTCCCGGTGGACCTGTCAGGTGGCGACGACACCGCGGGCTCGGAAGCACTGGTGACGGTGACGCTGGACATGGATGAAACGAAGGCGCTGGTGGGCGAGGTGCCCCTGGCGTACCGGGCGCGCGTCGACGAGGTGCTGCTCACGGCGGTGGCACGCGCGGTGTCCCGCTGGACGGGCAGCCGCAATGTGCGGCTGGAACTGGAGGGCCACGGGCGCGAGGCCCTCTTCGGTGACGTGGACCTGTCTCGCACCGTGGGGTGGTTCACCAGCACCTTCCCGCTGGAAGTGGAGTTGCCGGAGGCGGGCAGTCCAGGAGACGCGCTCAGGACGCTGCGGGATGCACGGCGGCGGTTGCCGGTGAATGGCATGGGCTATGGATTGCTGCGCTACCTGCGCGAAGACACGGCCCAGACGCTGCGCGCCTCGTCGCGCGCGGAGGTGGGGTTCAACTACCTGGGGCAGCTCGACGCGGCGGCTCGGGGGGCGGAGCGCTTCGCCCTCACGGAGGAGCCGAGCGGCGCGTGGCATGGCGCGGGAGGCCGCCGGCCGCACCGTCTCGAGGTGAATGCCGTGGTGAGCGAGGGCCGGCTGAAGGTGGCCTGGGCCTACAGCACGCGCGTCCACCAGCGGGCGACCATCGAAGTCTTGGCTGACGGCTTCCTGTCATCGCTGCGTGAGCTGATGGATGGCCGGAGTACGCCGGACGCGGCGCGCCGTTCGCCTGGGGACTTCCCGCTCGCGCGCCTCTCGTCCTCGTCCCTGGACCGCTTACTGCGGCAATTCCCGAACCTGGAGGACCTGTACCCGCTCACGTCGCTTCAGCAGGGCATGCTGTTCCATGTCGCGCTCGCGCCCCAAGGCTCGGGGGTCTTCCACGAGCAGTTGGCGTGGACGTCACGTGGGAAGGTGGATGTCGCCGCGCTGCGACGGGCGTGGGCGGTGGTCATCGCTCGCAACGCCGTTCTGCGAACGTCCTTCATCCACGAGGGACTGCCGGAGCCGCTCCAGGTGGTCCATGCCAAGGCGGACCTGCCCTGGACGGAGCACGACCTGCGTGGTGTTCCCGCCGAGGAGCAGCGCGCCCGGCTTGAGGCGCTGGTCCGTGAGGACCGTGCCCGTGGCTTCAACCTGGCGCCCGCGCCTCTGGCCCGGATGGAGGTGGTCCGCCTGGCCGAGCAGGAGTACCGCTTCCTCTGGAGCCACCACCATCTGGTGATGGACGGGTGGGGCGTGGGCGTGATGTTGAAGGAGGTCTTTGCCTGCTACGCGGCGCTGACGCAGGGGCGCGACGTTGCCTTGCCTCGTCCCGCGGCCTGGCGCGACTACATGGCCTGGTTGCAGCGGCAGGACCTGTCCCGTGCCGAGGCGTTCTGGCGCGAGGAGCTCGCGGGCTTCACCACGCCAACGCCGCTGCCTGGCGCTCGGGCCGCCGCGCCCGGGATGGAAGCCGCCGTCACGGGTGAGGAGATTCTGTGGCTCTCGGAAGAAGCCACGGCCGCGCTTCAGGCCTTCGCACGGCGCAACGCGGTGACGCTCAACACGCTGACGCAGGGCGCGTGGGCGCTGCTCCTCGGGCGCTATGCGGGCCAAGAGGACGTCGTCTTCGGAGCCACCGTCTCCGGGCGTCCCGTGGACCTGCCGGACGCCGAGTCCATGGTGGGCCTGTTCATCAACTCGCTGCCCATCCGGGTGGGCCTGTCTTCCAACGCACTGGTGGTGCCCTGGCTGCAGAAGCTCCAGGCACGGCAGCTGGAGATGCGGAAGTACGAGCACAGTCCGCTGGTCCAGGTGAAGGGCTGGAGCGACATGCCTCGGGGCCTGCCGCTTTTCGAGAGCCTGCTCATCTTCGAGAACTATCCGCTCGACACCTCGCTGGGACAGGGCGTGCCGGGGCTGGAGGTGGTGGACGTGGAGAGCCATGAGCAGGGCAACCACCCGCTCATTGCCTATGTGGTTCCCGGTGACAGGCTGCGCTTGAGCCTGGCCTACGCTCCCGAGCTGCATGGCTCGGACGTGGTTGCCGAGTTGCTGGAGCACTGGCGCATCCTGCTGGAGGCCCTGGCCTCTGGCGTGGAGCGGCTCGCCGGCGTGACGGTGCCGGGGGACGCCGAGCGGCTTCAGGCCATGGCCATGGCGCGGGTGGCCCCCGCTGGCCACGCCGCGGAGTACGTCGCCCCTGCGACGCCGGAGGAACTGGCGCTGGCGGGGATCTGGACGGAGCTGCTCGGCCGGCCGCGCATTGGCGCCCGGGACGACTTCTTCGCTCTGGGCGGACACGCCGGGATGGCCGCGCGGATTGTGGCGCGCGTGCGTGAAGCGTTGGGCGTGGAGCTGCCGCTGACGGCGGTCTTCGAATCGCCCACGCTCGCGGGCATGGCGGAAGTGGTGTCCCGGATGGCGGGCTCGATGAAGCGGCTCGCGGATGATGCCATCGCACCGGCGTCGAAGTCGCTGGACCCGGCCGCATTGGATCAACTGTCGGACGAGGAACTGGACGCGCTGTTGGACGCGACCGAGGCGGAGGGCTGAGCCATGGGAAATGAGACGGACAAGAAGCCCACGCTCACGCGCGAGGAGAAGCTCGCGCTGCTCGCGAAGCGGTTGGAGAAGAAGCCCCGGCCCGCGCTTCCGCTGACGTTCTCTCAGCAGCGGATGTGGTCCCTGGAACAGCGCTCACCCGGACTGCCTGCCCACCACCTGCCGCTGATCCTGGAGCTGTCTGGCCGGCTGGACGTAGCCGTGCTGGAACGGAGCTTCCAGGAAGTGGCGCGGCGCCACGAGTCACTGCGCACGCACTTCGGCGAGGTCTCCGGCACACCGGTGCAGTTCGTCGAACCCCAGGCACGCCCGCCGTTCACGGTGGAAGGACTGGAAGACGTCCCAGAGGCGGTGCGTGAAGCCGCCGTGCACCAGCGCATCCAGCAGGAGCTGGAGACACCATTCGACCTGTCCCGCGGCCCGCTGGCTCGCGGGGTGTTGCTGCGCGTGGCTCCGGAACGCCATGTGCTCCTGGTGGTGGTGCACCACCTCATCTCCGACCCTGTGTCCATGGGCGTGCTCACCCAAGAGGTCGTGGCGCTCTGTGACGCCTTCGCCCAGGGCCTGCCGTCGCCGCTGCCTGTGTTGCCGCTCCAATATGGGGATTACGCGTCCTGGCAGCGAGGGAAGCTTCGCGGTGACGCGCTCGACGCGCACGTGGAGTTCTGGCGCAAGCGTTTGGAGGGCGCGCCGCATGAATTGGAGTTGCCCACGGACCGCCCGCGGCGCTCCGCGACCGGACGGGCAGCTCAGCGGAGGGCCTTGTTGCCCGTGTCATGGGTGGAACGCCTCGAGTCGCTGGCGCAGGCCGAAGGCGCCACGTTGTTCATGGCCGTGCTGGCGGGGCTCCAGGTCCTGCTTTCACGCTACGCCGGGCAGAAGGACCTGCTCATTGGCGCCTCGTACACGAACCGGGGCCGGCAGGAGACGAAAGGGCTCGTGGGCCTCTTCGTCGAGCCGCTGGTCCTGCGAGCGGACCTCTCCGGCCGGCCGGGCTACCGTGAGCTGCTGAGCCGCGCGAAGGCGGATACGGTGGAGGCCTTCGCGAACGCGCATGTTCCTTTCGAACCGCTGCTGAGTGCACTGGGCGTGGCGCAGGACCCGACGCGCGCACCGATGTTCCAGGTGCTCTTCGGGGAAATCGACGCGCCGCCACCGCTTCGCGAGGTGCAAGGGCTCGACGTGCGCGTGCTCGACGCGGATGTGTCGCGCACCGACGTGGACCTGACCCTGATGATGTCCCGAGGCCCTGATGGCCTTGCGCTGACGGCCACGTACAACGCGGCGTTGTACGACGCGGCCACCATCGAGGGACTGCTGGGCCATCTGGAGACGCTGCTCGACGCGGCGGTGGCGTCACCCGACCGGCCCGTCGAGACGCTGGCGATGCTCGCGGCCGAGGAGCGGCACCGGTTGCTGGTGACGTGGAACGGCGCGAACGAGCCCTTGCCTCCGGACGCCTGCGCCCATGCGCTGTTCGAAGCGCAGGTCGCGCGGACACCGGACGCCATCGCCGTGGTGTCCGGCGGTGAGTCCGTGACGTATCGCGAGCTGAACGCGCGGGCGAACCACGTGGCGGCACGCCTGCGCGCGCTCGGCGTGGGCCTGGAGTCCCGGGTGGCCGTGTGCGTGGAGCGCTCGGTCGAGTTGCTGGCGGCGTTGCTGGGTGTGCTCAAGGCGGGTGGCGCCTACGTGCCGCTGGACCCGGAGTACCCAGCGGAGCGCCTGGGCTACATGCTGGAGGACTGTGGTGCTCGCGTGGTCGTGGCACGGCAGCCGTACCGCGAGAAGCTGGGCGATGCACCGGGGCGGGTGTGGTTGGACGTGGCGTCACTCACGCCGGACGTAGAGGGGATGGCGTCCGAGCCGGCCGCCGTCGTTCCACCGGAAGCCGCGGCGTACGTGCTCTACACGTCGGGCTCCACGGGACGGCCGAAGGGCGTGGTGGTGCAACACCGCTCACTGGTGAGCTTCATTCGCGCGGAGTGGCAGGTCTGCCCGGTGGAGCCGGGCGACCGGGTGCTCCAGTTCGCGTCCATCAGCTGGGATACGAGCGCGGAGGAGATCTATCCGTGCCTCACTCGCGGCGGCACGCTGGTGCTGCGCACGCCCGAGATGTTGGACGTCCCGGAGGTCTTCCTGGCCCGGTGTGAAGCGGCCGGCATCACCCAGCTGAACCTGCCCACGGCCTTCTGGCATGAAGTGACGGCGAGCCTGGATGAAGGCAAGGCGCGCCTGCCCTCGGGCTTGAAGTGGGTGGTTATCGGTGGCGAGCGCGCCGTCCCCGCGCGGGTGTCGCAGTGGCGGCAACGCGTGGGCCGCGCGGTGCCTCTGCTGAACACGTACGGCCTCACCGAAGTGACAGCGGTGGCCACGGCCGTGGACGTGACCACCGACACCGAGGACTCCGGGCGCGAGGTGGCCATTGGCCGGCCGCTGACGAATGTCCGTATCTACGTCCTCGACGGGGAACTGGAGCCAGTGCCCGCGGGCGTGGTGGGCGAGATGTACGTCGGTGGCGAAGGTGTGGCGCGCGGATATCTCGGCCGGCCGGAGCTGACAGCGGAGCGGTTCGTTCCCGCGCTGCAAGGGGACGGGGCGCGGCTGTACCGCACCGGCGACAAGGCGCGATGGCGGCGGGACGGCGTACTGGAGTACCTGGGCCGGGGTGACTCGCAGGTGAAGGTGCGCGGTCATCGCATCGAGCCCGGTGAGGTGGAGTCGGCGTTGCTCGGGCAACCGGGCGTGCGCGAGGCGCTGGTCGTGGTGCGCGAGGACGCACCGGGCGACAAGCGGCTGGTGGCCTACGTGGTGCCCCGCGATGGGCGCGAGCTGGCGGGCGGCGAGGTGCGCGCGGGCCTGGAGTCGCGCCTGCCGCGATTCATGGTGCCGCAGGCGGTGGTGGTGCTGGAGCGGCTTCCGCTGCTTCCAAACGGGAAGGTGGACCGCAAGGCGCTGCCCGTGCCGGAGGCCGTACGGGAGTCTCGAAAGGAGGCGCACGTCGCGCCTCGGACGCCCGTGGAGCAGATGCTCGCGGGCTTCTGGGCGGAGGTGCTGCGCCTGGAGACGGTGGGGCTGCACGACAACTTCTTCGAGGTGGGCGGCCACTCGCTGTTGGCCATGCAACTGGTCGCGCGGGTCCGTGAAGCCTTCCGGGTGGACCTGCCGCTGCGCGACGTCTTCGAGTCGGCCACGGTGGCGACGCTCGCGGAGCGGATTTCCAGGGCGGTGGCGACCGCGGGCATTCCGGCGCCTCCGCTGAAGAGGATGGAGCGCGGCGGAACAGTCCCGCTGTCATTCGCGCAACAGCGCCTGTGGTTCCTGGCGCAGCTCGACCCGGCGAATACGTCCTACAACCTCTGGGCGCCTGTTCGTGTGACGGGGGTTTTGGACGTCGGCGCCCTGGCACGGAGCTTCGAGGCGTTGGTTCGCCGGCATGAGGCGCTGCGCACCACGTTCCGCGCCGAATCTGGCTCTCCGGTGCAGGTCATCGCCGCGGATACTCAGGTGCCGCTGGAGGTGGTGGACCTGTCCGTGTTGCCAGAGGGCGAGCGCGAGGCCTCGGTGAAGGCACGGACCGAGGCGGAGGTGGGCCGTCCGTTCCAACTGGCGCAAGGGCCCTTGCTGCGTACGGTGCTGCTCAAGTTGTCCGAGCAGGAGCACGTGTTGGTGCTGGTGATGCACCACATCGTGTCGGACTACTGGTCCATGGGCATCCTCGTGCGGGAGGTGGCCGCGCTCTACGAGGCATTGTCCCAGGGGCGGCCGGAACATTTGCCCGAGCTGTCCGTGCAGTACGCGGACTTCGCGATGTGGCAGCGAGATTGGCTCAAGGGGCAGGTGCTGGAGTCGCAGCTCGCGTACTGGCGGAAGCAGCTTGCTGGGGCGCCGCGAGCGTTGGAACTCCCCACGGACAAACCGCGACCCGCGACGCAGACGTTCCGGGGCGCGAACCTTCAGGTCCTGTGGCAGAAGGCGCTGTGGCGTGAGGTGGAGTCGCTCGGCCGACGCGAGGGCGCGACGCCCTTCATGGTGTTGCTGGCCGCGTTCCAGACGGTGCTGTCGCGCTACTCGGGCCAGGACGACGTGAGCGTGGGGGCTCCCATCGCAGGGCGTTCGCACTCGGAGACGGAGGGGTTGATTGGGTTCTTCGTCAACACGCTGGTCCTGCGGTCGAAGCTGTCGCCCGCGCTGAGCTTCCGCGCGTTGCTGGGGCAGGTCCGCGAGGTGACCCTGGGCGCCTATGCGCACCAGGACGTGTCATTCGAGAAGCTGGTGGAGGAACTCCAGCCCGAGCGCGATCTGAGCCGTAGCCCGTTGTTCCAGGTGACGCTGACACTTCAGAACACCCCCGCCGCCGAAGTCCAGCTGAGGGGCATCACGCTCAAGGGACTGGCGACGGAGGAGAAGACGTCGAAGTTCGATCTCTCCCTGGTGGTGGAGGAGGTGCCGAACGGCGTCGTGGCGATGGTCAACTACAACAGCGACCTGTTCGAGCCCGGGACGATGGACCGGATGCTCGGACATTTGAAGGTGCTGCTGGAGGCCGCCGTTACGGATCCGGAGAAGCGTCTGGCCGAACTGCCGTTGATGGGGAGTGAAGAGCGGCAGCGACTGGTGAAGGAATGGAGTGGGACGGCTTCTACGTACCCACGGGACGCCAGCCTGAGTGCCCTCTTCGAGGAGCAGGTGCGGCGGACGCCGGACGCGGTGGCGGTGGAGTACGAGGAGCAACGGCTGACGTACGCGGAGTTGAACCGGCGTGCCAACCAGCTGGCACACCACCTGAGGGGAATGGGCGTTGGGCCCGAGGTGCGGGTGGGGTTGTGTGTGGAGCGCTCACCGGAGCTGGTGGTGAGCGTGCTGGGCATCCTGAAAGCGGGGGGCGTGTACGTGCCGCTGGATGCCAGCTACCCGCTGGAGCGTCTGGCATGGATGAAGGCGGAGGCCGGCGTCGCATTGCTGGTGGCGCAGGAGAAGCTGGCGGACGAGGTCGCGGCGGGCGGCGAGCTGGTGGTGTGCGTGGACACGGAGTGGGAGACGCAGATTGCCCTCCAGCCGGAAACCACGCCCAGTGCCAACGTGGGCGGTGGAAACCTGGCGTACGTGATGTTCACGTCGGGAAGCACGGGGAAGCCGAAGGGTGTGGCCGTGCCGCACCGAGCGGTGTCACGTCTGGTGCTGGAGACGGACTTCGCTCAGTTCGGGCCTGAGGAGGTGTGGTTGCAACTGGCGCCCATCTCCTTCGACGCCTCGACGTTGGAGGTGTGGGGCGCGCTGCTGCACGGCGCGAAGCTGGTGGTGTACCCGGCGGGGACGCCGTCGCTGGAGGAGCTGGGCCGCAAGCTGGAGTCTTCTGGTGTGACGTCGTTGTGGCTGACGGCGGCGCTCTTCGAGCAGATGCAGGCACGCCAGCCGAAGGCGCTGGCCACGGTGAAACAGTTGCTGGCGGGTGGCGATGCCTTGCCGGTGTCTCGAGTGAAGGAGCGACTGGCGGCAGGTGGCCTGCTCATCAACGGGTACGGCCCGACGGAGAATACGACGTTCTCCAGCACGTACCGGATGGAGAGGCCGGAGGAAGTAGGTGCCTCGGTGTCCATCGGCCGGCCGGTGAAGAACACGGTGGCCTATGTGCTGGACGCGGGGATGCGTCCGGTGCCGGTGGGGGGGCCGGGCGAGCTGTACGTGGGCGGAGACGGGCTGGCAGTGGGGTACGTGGGGCGCCCGGAGCTGACGGCGGAGCGCTTCGTACCGAGTCCATTTGGTGAGGGAGAGCGGCTGTACCGCACGGGGGACGTGGTGCGGTGGCTGAGCAACGGGACGCTGGAGTTCCTGGGCCGAGCGGACACGCAGGTGAAGGTGCGTGGCTATCGGATTGAGCTGGGCGAAGTGGAAGCGGCGCTGGCCCAGCACGGTGGCGTCAACGAAGCCGTGGTGGTGGCACGCGAGGATGGGAACGAAGGCAAGCGGTTGGTGGCCTACGTGACAGCGCAGGAAGGTGCCTCGCTGGATGCGGGTGCACTGAGAAGCCACGTGAAGCAACGGCTGCCGGAGTACATGGTGCCGTCGGTGTATGTGGTGCTGGAGTCGTTGCCGCTGACGCCCAACGGCAAGGTGGACCGCAAGGCGCTGCCCGCACCGGATGCACAGGGTCCGAAGACGGCGCACTTTGAAGCGCCCCGCACGGCGACTGAGCAGAAGCTGGCGTCCATCTTCGCCGAGGTGCTCAACGTCGAGCGTGTCGGACTCGACGGAGATTTCTTCGAGCTGGGCGGACACTCGCTGCTGGCCACCCAGTTGGTGTCACGCGTCCGCGAGTCTTTCCAGGTGGAACTCCCCCTGCGGGACGTCTTCGAATCGCCGACGGTGGAGAAGCTCGCTCTTCGGCTGGAGGAACCGCAGGCGGGGGCTTCAGCCCTTCACGCACCGCCCCTGAAGCGGATCCCTCGGTTGGGGGCACTGCCGCTGTCGTTCGCTCAGCAGCGACTGTGGTTCCTCGAACAGCTGGAGCCAGGGAGTCCCGTCTACAACATCCCCTTGGCCATCCGGCTTTCGGGCGCACTGCGGGTCGATGCACTGGAGCGCGCGCTTCGTGAGTTGGTGCGGCGCCACGAAGTCCTGCGAACGACGTTCCGCACCGAGGGCGGGGCGCCCGTACAGGTTGTCTCCCAGCAGGCGGTGAACGCACTGCCGGTGGCGGACCTGTCGTCGCTCTCGTCCGAGGCGGCCGAGGCGGAGGTCCATCAGCTGCTGCGTGAGGAGTCCCTCCGCGGATTCGACCTCGCCAGTGGGCCGTTGCTGCGCACACGATTGCTGAGGCGCTCCGAGGCGGAGCATGTGCTTCTGGCGAACATGCACCACATCGTCTCGGACGGGTGGTCCATGGGCGTCATCGTCCGGGAACTCGCGGCGCTCTACGGGGCCTTCCGCGAAGGACAGCCGTCGCCGCTGCCTGAACTGGACGTGCAATACGGTGACTTCTCCGCGTGGCAGCGCGCCTGGCTGGAGAGTGGCGCGCTTCAGCGGCAACTGGACTGGTGGCGTCAACAGCTCGAAGGGGCCCCTCACGTCCTCTCGATTCCCACGGACAGGCCGCTGCCCGCGGTTCAGACTTTCCGAGGCGCGAATCTCCGGGTGAGCATCCCACCGGCGTTGACCTCAGGCGTGAAGGCACTGGCGCAGCGACATGGTGCAACGCCGTTCATGGTGCTGCTGGCGAGCTTCCAGGCGTTGCTGGCCCGGTACTCGGGGCAGGACGACCTGGTGGTGGGAACGCCCGTCGCCGGACGTAACCGCGCGGAGACAGAAGGGCTCATCGGCTTTTTCGTCAACACCCTGGCGCTGCGGGCACGTCCGTCCGCCGATAAGCCGTTCCTCACGTTGCTTCGCGAGGTGAAGGACGCGGCGCTGGGTGGCTACGCGCATCAGGACGTTCCATTCGAACAGCTCGTGGAAGCGCTCCAGCCGGAACGCACGCTCAGCCACTCGCCGCTGTTCCAGGTGATGTTCTCCCTGCAGAACACGCCGGTGCCGGAGGCGTTCGTGCCCGGGCTCTCGATGAGCGCGATGGACACGGAGATCGGCGCCGCGAAGTTCTTCCTGACGCTGGCGTTGGAGGACCTGCCGGACGGCTTCTCCGGCGTCTTCGAGTACAACGCGGACCTCTTCGAGACGGCCACCGTTCAGCGCATGGCCGCGCACTGGCTCACGCTGTTGGAGGCTGCCGTGGCCTCCCCGAGTCGCCGTTTGTCCGAGCTGCCGCTGCTCTCTCCTAAGGAGCGGCACCAGCTCCTGGTGGAGTGGAACGACACCACAGCGGAGTATCCACGCGATACGCCCGTGCACGTGCAGTTGGCGGACCTGGCGACGCGCATTCCGGAAACGGTGGCGCTCACTTGGGAGGGTGGGCAGCTTACTTTCGCGGAGCTGATGGCGCGGAGCCGCTTGTTGGCGGCGCATTTGCGGCGCTTGGGGGTGGGGCCCGAGGTCCGGGTGGGCCTCTTCGCGCGCCGATCGCCGGAGCTGGTGGTGGGACTGCTCGCCATCCTGGAGGCCGGTGGTGCCTGGGTGCCGCTGGAGCCGGATGCTCCCCGTGAGCGGCTGGCGCGCATCCTGGAGGACGCGGCGCCCGCGGTACTCCTCACCCAGCGGGCGTTGCGAGACCTGGCGCCCGCGACCTCGATGCCCGTGGTGTTGATTGAGGATGACCTTGGGTCAGTCGCCGCTGAGGTTTGGGATGCGAGCGCGGTGGCGGACAACGCCGCCTACGTCCTCTTCACCTCCGGGTCGACGGGCCGTCCGAAGGGCGTGCTCGTCTCCCACCGCGCATTGGCGCGACACACGGCGTGGTTCATCGCCACGTTGAAGCTGGGCACGGGAGACCGGGTGTTGCAGAAGGCCTCTGCTGGCTTCGACGCCTCGGTGCCCGAGTTGCTGGCCACGCTGGTCTCTGGTGCTCGGCTGGTCATCGCACCGCCTGATGCCGAGAGCGACACCGAGGTGCTGCTGGCCGCGTTGGAACGCCTGCAGGTCACGGTGCTCCAGTTGGTTCCGTCGCAGCTTCGCGTCCTGTTGGCGCACGAAGGTGTGGCGCGAGCTGCGGGCCTGAGGGTGCTGGTATCCGGGGGCGAGGCGCTGCCGGTGGAGCTCGTTCACCAGGCCCGGGCGCGGTTGCCGTCCACGACCATCATCAATGCGTACGGACCGACCGAGACCACGGTCGATGCCACGGCCTGGCTGGGAGGCGACCTGGGCGAAGGCCCCTTCGCGCCCATTGGCCGACCCATCGCGAACACCCAGGCGTACGTCCTGGATGCACAGGGCCAGCCTGTCCCAGTGGGCGTCCCGGGAGAACTCTTCGTCGGTGGAGATGGCTTGGCGCGCGGGTATGTGGGCCGGCCGGACCTGACGGCGGAGCGTTTCGTGCCGGGCGCCTTGGGTCATGCGCCGGGCGCCCGGCTCTACCGCACGGGTGATCGGGTGCGGTGGCGCTCGGGAGGTTCGCTGGAGTTCCTGGGCCGTGTGGACACGCAGGTGAAGGTGCGAGGGCACCGCGTCGAACCCGGTGAGGTGGAAGCGGTGCTTGCGGAGCACCCGGCCGTCCACGTCGCCGTGGTGGTGGCGCGGAAGGACGTTTCGGATGAGACGCGGCTCGTGGCCTACGTGGTGCCAAGGGATGAGGCAGGAGCCGTGGATGCCACGGCGCTGCGGGCCTTCCTGGCGGAGCGTCTGCCTCCGGCCATGGTGCCTTCGTGGTTCGTGGTCCTGGAGGCGCTGCCGCTGCTCCCCAGCGGGAAGGTGGATCGAAAGGCGCTGCCCGCACCGGACGTTGACGTCAGCGAGCGACAGTACGTCGCACCGCGCACCCCGACGGAAGAGCTGCTGTGCGGCTTCTTCAGCCGGGTGCTGGGCGTGGAGCGCGTGGGCATCCACGACGGATTCTTCGAGCTGGGGGGCCACTCGCTCCTCGCGACGCAGCTCGTCTCGCGGGTGCGTTCTGCCTTCCGGGTGGAACTCGCGCTGCGGGAGTTGTTCGAGGCGCCCACGGTGGCGGAGCTGGCGCGTCGCATTGATCTGGCGAAGCGGTCTGGGGTGGAGATGCCGGTGCTTCGGAGCCCGGCGGCGCCTCGCGCCCGTGAGCTGCCCTTGTCGTTCGCGCAGCAGCGACTGTGGTTCCTGGATCAGCTCCAGCCGGGGAGTGCGTTCTACAACGTGTCCGCGGTGGTGAAGTTGACGGGCCCGTTGGATCCGAGCGCGCTGGAGTGGAGCTTCGAGGAACTGGTGCGCCGTCATGAGGCACTGCGGACGACCTTCCGCGCCAAGGGGGGAACCCCGGTGCAGGTCATCTCGGCCGAGCCGACGCTCGCCTTCGCTGTGGTGTCCCTGGAAGCGCTGGAGGACACCGAGGGTGATGCCGCTGCGACGCGCTGGGCTGAAGAGGAGGCCCAGCGGCCCTTCGACCTGACGAAGGGGCCGTTGCTGCGTGCCACGTTGCTACAGCTGCGGGAGCGGGAGCGGGAGCACGTGCTGGTGCTGGTGATGCACCACATCGTGTCGGACGAATGGTCCATGGGCATCCTCGTGCGCGAGGTGGCCGCGCTCTACGAGGCGCTGTCCCAGGGACACCGCTCCCCGTTGCCGGACCTGCCGCTCCAGTATGGCGATTACGCTGTCTGGCAGCACGAGTGGCTGGCAGACGACGTGTTGGAGGCGCAGCTCGGATACTGGCGACAGCAGCTCGCTGGGGCGCCGAGTGCGTTGGCGTTGCCCACGGACAAGCCTCGCCCGGCGATGCAGACGTTCCGCGGGAGCATGAAGGAGGCGCTCTGGCCCTCCGAGCTATGGGCCGCGGCGAAGGCGCTCGGGCAGAGAGAGGGCGCGACACCGTTCATGGTGCTGCTCGCGGCCTTCCAGACGGTGCTGTCGCGCTACTCGGGCCAGGACGACGTGAGCGTGGGCTCACCCATCGCGGGCCGCACGCGCGAGGAGGCAGAGGGGCTGATTGGCTTCTTCGTCAACACGTTGGTGCTGCGGACGAAGGTGTCCCAGGTGTCGAGCTTCCGCGAGCTGTTGGCGCAGGTCCGCGAAGTGACATTGGGTGCGTATGCTCACCAGGACGTGCCGTTCGAGAAGCTGGTGGAGGAACTCCAGCCCGAGCGCGATCTGAGCCGCAGCCCGTTGTTCCAGGTGACGCTGACGTTGCAGAACACGCCTTTCTCCGAGGTCCAACTGCGAGAGCTGACGCTGAAGGGCGTCGACGCCGGGGAGAGGACCTCGAAGTTCGATTTGTCGCTGCTCGCGGAAGAAGTGCCGCACGGGTTTTCCGTGGCGGTGAACTACAACAGCGACCTGTTCGAGGCCGCGACGATGGAACGGCTGCTGGGGCACCTGCGCGTGCTCCTGGAAGCCGCTGTGAGCGCTCCAGAGACGCGGCTGCTCGACCTGCCGCTGATGGGTCGTGAAGAGCAGCAGCAGTTGGTGAAGGAGTGGAGCGGGACGGCTTCTGCGTACCCACGCGATGCCAGCCTGAGTGTCCTCTTCGAGGAGCAGGTGCGGCGGACGCCGGACGCGGTGGCGGTGGAGCACGAGGACCATCGGCTGACGTACGCGGAGTTGAATCGCCGTGCCAACCAACTGGCGCACCACCTGAGAAGCATGGGTGTGGGGCCTGAGGTGCGGGTGGGGTTGTGTGTGGAGCGCTCACTGGAGCTGGTGGTGAGCGTGCTGGGCATCCTGAAGGCGGGGGGCGTGTACGTGCCGCTGGATGCCAGCTACCCGCTGGAGCGTCTGGTATGGATGAAGCGGGAGGCCGGCGTCGCGGTGCTGGTGGCGCAGGAGAGGCTGGCGGACGAGGTGGCCGCGGGCGGCGAGCTGGTGGTGTGCGTGGACACGGAGTGGGAGACGCAGATTGCCCTCCAGCCGGAAACCACGCCCAGCGCCAACGTGGGCGGTGGAAACCTGGCGTACGTGATGTTCACGTCGGGAAGCACGGGGAAGCCGAAGGGTGTGGGCGTGCCGCACCGAGCGGTGTCACGCCTAGTGCTGGGAACGGACTTTGCGCACTTCGGGCCTGAGGAGGTGTGGCTGCAACTAGCGCCCATCTCCTTCGACGCCTCGACGTTGGAGGTGTGGGGCGCGCTGCTGCACGGCGCGAAGTTGGTGGTGTACCCGGCGGGGACGCCGACGTTGGAGGAACTGGGCCGGAAGCTGGAGTCTTCTGGCGTGACGTCGTTGTGGCTGACGGCAGCGCTCTTCGAGCAGATGCAGGCGCGGCAGCCGAAGGCCTTGTCGAGCGTCCGCCAGGTGCTCGCGGGTGGCGATGCCTTGCCGGTGTCTCGAGTGAAGGAGCGGCTGGCAGCGGGCGGTGTGCTCATCAACGGGTACGGCCCGACGGAGAATACGACGTTCTCCAGCACGTACCGGATGGAGAGGCCGGAGGAGGTGGGCGCCTCGGTGTCCATTGGCCGGCCGGTGAAGAACACGGCGGCCTATGTGCTGGACGGGGCAATGCGTCCGGTGCCGGTGGGGGTGCCGGGCGAGCTGTACGTGGGCGGAGACGGTTTGGCAGTGGGGTACGTGGGGCGTCCAGAGCTGACGGCGGAACGCTTCGTACCGAGTCCATTCGGCGAAGGAGAGCGGCTGTACCGCACGGGGGACGTGGTGCGGTGGCTGGCCAACGGGACGTTGGAGTTCCTGGGCCGAGCGGACACGCAGGTGAAGGTGCGTGGCTATCGGATTGAGCTGGGCGAAGTGGAAGCGGCGCTGGCCCAGCACAGTGGTGTCAACGAAGCCGTGGTGGTGGCGCGGGAGGATGGAGGCGAAGGCAAGCGGTTGGTGGCCTACGTGACGGCACAGGAAGGTGCTTCGCTGGACACGGGTGCATTGAGAAGCCACGTGAAGCAGCGGTTGCCGGAGTACATGGTGCCGTCGGCGTATGTGGTGCTGGAGTCGTTGCCGCTGACGCCCAATGGCAAGGTGGACCGCAAGGCACTGCCCGCGCCTGATGCAGAGCGTGCCGCAGGCGATCGCTTCGTTGCACCGCGTACCCCCGCTGAACAGAAGCTGGCATCCATCTTCGCCGAGGTGCTCAACGTCGAGCGCGTCGGGCTCGACGGAGACTTCTTCGAGCTGGGCGGACATTCGCTGCTGGCCACGCAGTTGGTCTCGCGTGTTCGCGAAGCCTTCCATGTCGAGTTGCCTCTACGGGACGTCTTTGAGGCGCCCACGGTTGAGAAGCTCGCCCAGCGGCTCGAGACGGAACCGAACGGCACGCAGGTGCTTCATGTGCCGCCGCCAACGCGAATTGAACGAACCGGGCCGTTGCCACTGTCGTTCGCGCAGCAGCGGCTGTGGTTCCTCGACCAGTTGGAACCGGGCAGCTCGTCCTACAACATCCCTATCGCAGTGAAGCTGACGGGGACGGTGCGGGTGGACGCGCTGGAGCAAGCCTTCGAGGCGCTGGTGCTTCGGCATGAGTCACTGCGCACGACCTTCCAGAGCAGCGGTGGTGCGCCGGCTCAAGTCATCGCAGCGGAGTCAATGGTCGAGCTGCGACTGGTGGACCTGAGTGACCTGTCTGAGGCTGAAAGGCCCTCGGAAGCCCAACGCCTGATCGCCGAAGAGGCGGCGCTTCCGTTCAACCTGACGCGCGGCCCATTGCTGCGCACGGTATTGCTGAAGCAGTCCGAGCAGGAGCACGTGCTGGTGCTGGTGATGCACCACATCGTGTCGGACGGCTGGTCCATGGGCGTGCTCGTCCGCGAGGTCGCCGCGTTGTATGAGGCGTGCTCGCAGGGCCTGTCGTCACCGCTGCCGGAGCTTCCACTCCAGTACGCGGACTACGCGGTGTGGCAGCGCGAGTGGCTCCAGGGTGAGGTCCTGGAATCACAGCTCGCATGGTGGAAGGAGCAGCTCCAGGGGGCCTCGCAGGCACTGGAACTGCCCACGGACAAGCCGCGTCCCGCGGTGCAGACGTTCCGTGGCGCCAGCCGGGATGTCCAGTGGCCGCGAGACCTGTGGGAGTCGGTCAAGGTGCTCGCGCATCGTGAAGGCGCCACGCCGTTCATGGTGCTGCTCGCGGCGTTCCAGACGGTGCTGTCGCGCTACTCGGGGCAGGATGACCTCTGCGTGGGCTCGCCCATCGCCAACCGCACCCGGGCCGAGACGGAGGGGCTGATTGGCTTCTTCGTCAACACGCTCGTCCTGCGTGCGCGACTCACCGGAAACCCCACGTTCCGGGAGCTGTTGGCGCAGGTTCGCGAACGGACGCTTGGCGCGTATGCGCATCAGGACATCCCCTTCGAGCGACTGGTGGAGGAACTCAAGCCAGACCGCGACTTGAGCCGCAGCCCGCTCTTCCAGGTGATGTTCATCCTGCAGAACACGCCCACCGTGGATCTGCACCTGCCGGGCCTGACGCTGGCGGGAATGGATGGTGACTCGCGCACGTCGAAGTTCGACCTCACCCTGGAGCTGGCCGAGACGCCGCAGGGGTTGTCAGTCAGCGCCGTGTACAACAGCGACCTCTTCGAGCCCGAGACGATGGACCGGCTGACGGGCCACCTGCGCGTGTTGCTGGAGGCCGCGCTCCAGACGCCGGATACTCGGTTGGGCGAGCTGCCGCTGCTGGGCGCAGGAGAGCAGCGCCGGTTGCTCGTGGAGTGGAACGACACACGCAGCGACTTCGTTCCCAACACCATCCAGGCCCTCTTCGAGGCGCAGGCCGCGAAGACGCCTGATGCGCTCGCGGTCGTCGCCGAAGACTCACGGCTGACCTACGAGGCGCTGAACCGGCGGGCCAATCAACTGGCGCACCACCTGCGTTCGCTGGGCGTCGGTCCGGATGTTCCGGTGGGCTTGTACCTGGACCGCTCCGCCAGCGCGCTGGTGGGCCTGTGGGGCATTCTCAAGGCGGGTGGTGCCTATGTGCCGCTGGACGTCACGTTCCCGGTCGAGCGCATCCGAAGTGTGCTCGCGGACGCGGGTGCCCAGGCGCTGGTCACGCAGGCGGCCCTGGCGGAGATCCTGCGCTGGGACGCGGGCGGGGTGGTCCGTCTGGATGCGGACGCGTCTTCTCTATTGGAACGGAGCGAGCGCAACCCGGAGCCCTCGGCGGCGCCGGAGAACCTTGCCTACGTCATCTTCACCTCTGGCTCCACGGGGCGGCCGAAGGGCGTGGCCATCGAGCACCGGCAGCTGGTTCATTACGTAGAAGGCGCCTCGCGCCGGCTGGAGCTGCCGGAAGGCGCTTCGTTTGCTTCCGTGTCCACGCTGGCGGCGGATCTGGGCCACACCGCTGTCTTCCCCACGCTTTGCCAAGGCGGCGCGCTGCATCTCGTGTCTCGTGAATGCGCGGCGGACCCGTCCGCCCTGGCCGCGCTCTTCGAGCGCGAGGCCGTGGACTGCCTGAAGGTCGTCCCCGCTCACTTGCAGGCGCTCCTGGCCTCCGGGAAGCCCGAGCGGGTGTTGCCGCGTCAGCGTCTGGTGCTGGGCGGTGATGTCTCGGATTGGGCGTTGATGGACCGGGTGCACGAACTGTCGCCGGACCTGGTGGTGTTCAATCACTATGGGCCCTCCGAGACGACTGTGGGTGTGCTCACGCTCCAGGTGGAGCGTGGGCCTCAGGGGCGTGTGTCGGCGTCGGTGCCGCTGGGGCGGCCCATTCCGAACGCGCGCGTCTACGTGCTGGATGCGTACCTGCGCCCGGTGCCCGTGGGCATTCCGGGAGAGCTGTGCATTGGTGGAAGGACCGTGGGCCGCGGCTACCTGGGCCGGGCGGACCTGACGGCCGAGCGCTTCGTGCCGGACGCGTACGCGGACGATCCGGGTGCGCGGATGTACCGGACGGGAGACCGGGCACGGCTGCTCGCGGATGGCCGGGTGGAGTTCCTGGGCCGCATGGATGACCAGCTCAAGGTTCGCGGCTACCGCGTGGAGCTGGGCGAGGTGGAAGCGGCGCTGGAGCGGCACCCCTCGGTGCGTGAGTCGGTCGTGGTGGCCCACGAGAGCGGGACGGATGGAAAGCGCCTGGTGGGCTACGCCGTGCCAAAGCCGGGCCACACCCTGGAGGTCGACACACTTCGTGACTTCCTGGGCCAGACGCTGCCTGACTACATGGTTCCGCAGGCCCTGGTGGTGCTGGAGGCGCTGCCGCTGACGCCCAACGGCAAGGTGGACCGCAAGGCGCTGCCTCCGCCTGACTTCCAGTCTGTGGATGCCGAGGCTGTTGTCGCGCCACGCACGGCCACGGAAGAACTGGTGGCGGGGCTGTTCTCCGAGGTGCTGGGGCTCGACCGTGTGGGGATCCACAGTGGCTTCTTCGAGCTGGGAGGGCACTCGTTGCTGGCGACGCAGGCCATCTCCCGCCTCCGCGGCACCTTCGGTGTCGAGCTGCCCCTGAGAGACCTCTTCGAGGCACCCACGGTGGCCGCGCTCGCCGCGCGGGTGGACCGTTGGGTGCGCGCCGGAGCGGGCTTCGCTGCACCTCCGTTGAAGCCTCGGACGGGACTGACGAGCGCACTGCCGCTGTCGTTCGCGCAGCAGCGCTTGTGGTTCCTGGAGCAGCTCGCGCCGGGGAGTGCCTTCTACAACGTGCCGGCGGTGGTGAAGCTGTCGGGACCGCTCGACGTGGCCGCACTGGAACGCAGCTTCGACGCGCTGGTTCGTCGCCATGAGTCCTTGCGGACGACTTTCCGCGCCGACGGTGGGACGCCCGTGCAGGTCATCTCGCCTGTGGGACAGGTGGTGTTCACGGTCGAGGACCTGAGCGGGCTCCCTGAATCGGAGCAGGAGGCACAGCGCCGAGCGGACGTCGAGGCGCTTCGGCCGTTCGATCTGGCCAAGGGACCATTGCTACGGACCACGCTGCTTCGGCTCGGAGAGCGGGAGCACGTGTTGGTGCTGATGATGCACCACATCGTGTCGGACGGCTGGTCCATGGGTGTCCTCGTGCGAGAGGTCGCGGCGCTGTACGAGGCGTTCTCCCAGGGCCGTCCATCACCCTTGCCGGAACTGCCAGTGCAGTACCCGGACTACGCGGTGTGGCAGCGGGAGTGGCTGAAGGGCGAGGTGCTGGAGGCGCAGCTCGGGTACTGGAAGCAACGTCTGGAAGGGGTGCCCGCGGCACTGGAGCTGCCGACCGACAAGGCGAGGCCCGCCGTTCAGACGTATGGCGGAGCTTTGCGGCACGAGGTGTGGCCGAAGGCGCTCTGGCGCGACATGGAGGCGCTCGGCCGTCGTGAAGGTGCGACGCCGTTCATGGTGTTGCTGGCTGCGTACCAGGGGGTGCTGTCCAAGTACGCGGGGCAGGAGGACGTGTGCGTGGGGGCTCCCATCGCGGGGCGCACGCAAGGCGAGACGGAGGGGCTGATCGGCTTCTTCGCGAACATGCTGGTGCTGCGGACGAAGGTGTCCCCGGCATTGAGCTTCCGTGAGCTGCTCGCTCAGGTGCGGGAGGTGACGCTCGGTGCGTATGCGCACCAGGACGTGCCGTTCGAGAAGCTGGTGGAGGAGCTTCAGCCCGAGCGTGACCTGAGCCGGAGTCCGCTGTTCCAGGTGACGCTGACGCTGCAGAACACGCCCGTGACGGAGGTGGCGCTCGGGGACGGCCTCACGCTGTCTGGCGTGGAGTCGGAGGGGCGGACGTCGAAGTTCGACCTCTCCCTGGTGGTGGAGGAAGTGCAGGACGGCGTGGTGGTGGCGGCGAACTACAACACCGACCTGTTTGAAGCAGAGACGGTGCGCCGGCTGCTCCATCATCTGAGGACCCTGCTGGAGACGGCCATCGCAGGGCCGGAGAAGCGGCTGCTGGATTTGTCGCTGATGGGCAGTGAGGAGCAGCATCGACTGGTGAAGGAGTGGAGTGGGACGGCTCCTGCGTACCCGCGCGATGCCAGCCTGAGTGTCCTCTTCGAGCAGCAGGTGCGGCGGACGCCGGACGCGGTGGCGGTGGAGTACGAGGACCAGCGGCTGACGTACGCGGAGTTGAATCGCCGCGCCAACCAGCTGGCGCACCACCTGAGAAGCATGGGTGTGGGGCCTGAGGTGCGGGTGGGCTTGTGCGTGGAGCGCTCACTGGAGCTGGTGGTGAGCGTGCTGGGCATCCTGAAAGCGGGAGGCGTGTACGTGCCGCTGGATGCCAGCTACCCGCTGGAGCGACTGGCGTGGATGAAGCGGGAGGCCGGCGTCGCGGTGCTGGTGGCGCAGGAGAGGCTGGCGGACGAGGTGGCCACGGGTGGCGAGTGGGTGGTGTGCGTGGACACGGAGTGGGAGGCGCAGATTGCCCTCCAGCCGGAAACCACGCCCAGCGCCAACGTGGGCGGTGGAAACCTGGCGTACGTGATGTTCACGTCGGGAAGCACGGGGAAGCCGAAGGGTGTGGGCGTGCCGCACCGAGCGGTGTCACGCCTGGTGCTGGGAACGGACTTCGCACACTTCGGGCCGGAGGAGGTGTGGTTGCAACTGGCGCCCATCTCCTTCGACGCCTCGACGTTGGAGGTGTGGGGCGCGCTGCTGCACGGCGCGAAGTTGGTGGTGTACCCGGCGGGGACGCCGACGTTGGAGGAACTGGGCCGGAAGCTGGAGTCTTCTGGCGTGACGTCGTTGTGGCTGACGGCAGCGCTCTTCGAGCAGATGCAGGCGCGGCAGCCGAAGGCCTTGTCGAGCGTCCGCCAGGTGCTCGCGGGTGGCGATGCCTTGCCGGTGTCTCGAGTGAAGGAGCGACTGGCGGCAGGTGGCCTGCTCATCAACGGGTACGGCCCGACGGAGAATACGACGTTCTCCAGCACGTACCGGATGGAGAGGCCGGAGGAGGTGGGCGCCTCGGTGTCCATTGGCCGGCCGGTGAAGAACACGGCGGCCTATGTGCTGGACGGGGCAATGCGTCCGGTGCCGGTGGGGGTGCCGGGCGAGCTGTACGTGGGCGGAGACGGCTTGGCCATGGGGTACGTGGGGCGCCCGGAGCTGACGGCGGAGCGCTTCGTACCGAGTCCATTCGGCGAGGGAGAGCGGCTGTACCGCACGGGGGACGTGGTGCGGTGGCTGGCCAATGGGACGTTGGAGTTCCTGGGCCGCGCGGACACGCAGGTGAAGGTGCGTGGCTACCGCATCGAGCTGGGCGAAGTGGAGGCGGCGCTGGCCCAGCACGGTGGCGTCAACGAAGCCGTGGTGGTGGCGCGGGAGGATGGAGGCGAAGGCAAGCGGTTGGTGGCCTACGTGACGGCACAGGAAGGTGCCTCGCTGGACGCGGGTGCACTGAGAAGCCACGTGAAGCAACGGCTGCCGGAGTACATGGTGCCGTCGGCGTATGTGGTGCTGGAGTCGTTGACGCTGACGCCGAACGGCAAGGTGGACCGCAAGGCGCTGCCCGCTCCGGATGCCCAGGGTTCGAAGACGGCGCACTTCGAGGCGCCTCGCACGGCGACTGAGCAGAAGCTGGCGTCCATCTTCGCCGAGGTGCTGAACGTTGAGCGCGTCGGACTGGAGGGGGACTTCTTCGAACTGGGCGGACACTCGCTGCTGGCAACGCAGTTGGTGTCGCGAGTGAGGGAAGAACTCCAGATAGAGCTCCCGCTGCGAGACATCTTCGAGTCCTCCACAGTTGGGAAGCTGGCCGAACGGATCGACACATCCCGCGGGACGGCAGAGGCCGCGGTTCGAGCACCACCCCTGACGCGCGCTTCTCGGAGCGATGCGCTACCGCTGTCATTCGCGCAGCAGCGGCTGTGGTTCCTCGACCAGTTGGAGCCAGGCAGTCCGTTCTACAACGTCCCCTCAGTGGTGAAGCTGACTGGGCGTCTGCAAACGACCGCGTTGGAGGCCAGCTTCAGTGAACTCGTGCGGCGGCACGAGTCATTGCGCACGACGTTCCGAGTAGTTGGCGGTGAACCCGTGCAGGTCATCGCAACGGAGCCGCTTCAGCCTTTCCAGCAGCTCGACTTCAGCGAACTGGAAACGGAGCGCGAATCCACGGTGCGGCGCTGGATTGAAGAGGAGATTCAGCGCCCGTTCAACCTGGAGACAGGGCCGCTGCTGAGGGCAACGCTGCTGAAGGAGGGGGAGGCATCGCACGTGTTGGTGCTGGTGATGCACCACATCGTGTCGGACGGCTGGTCGATGGGCGTGCTGGTGAGGGAGTTGGTGGCCCTGTACGAGGCGTACTCGCAGGGTCGCGAGTCACCGCTTGCGGAGCTGGAGATGCAGTACGCGGACTACGCGGTATGGCAGCGTGAATGGCTGAAGGGCGAGGTGCTGAAAGAGCAGCTCGGGTACTGGAGGAAGCAGCTAGCGGGTGCGCCAGCGGCGCTGGAGTTGCCGACGGACAAGGCGAGGCCGGCGGTCCAGACGTACCGAGGGGAGACGCGAGGGCTGGAGTGGTCGAAGGGGCTGTGGGAGGGCGTGAAGGGGCTGGCGCAGCGGGAGAACGCGACGCCCTTCATGGTGCTGCTGGCGGCATTCCAGGTGGTGCTGTCGAGGTACGCGAGGCAGGAGGACGTGTGCGTCGGGACGGCGATAGCGAACCGGACGAGGGCTGAGACGGAGGGGCTGATTGGCTTCTTCGTGAACACGCTGGTGCTGCGGACGAAGGTGTCTGCGGCATCGAGCTTCCGGGAGCTGCTGGCGCAGGTGCGCGAAGTGACGTTGGGTGCGTACGCGCACCAGGAAGTGCCCTTCGAGCGGTTGGTGGAGGAGCTGCAGCCCGAGCGGGACTTGAGCCGCAGCCCGCTGTTCCAGGTGATGTTGGTGCTGCAGAACGCACCTGGAGGGGCGGTGAGCCTGCCGGGGCTGAAGCTGGAGGCAGCGGAGTCGTCCGGGAAGACGTCGAAGTTCGACGTGACGCTGGGCTTGGGAGAGTCGAGCGCGGGAGGGCTGTCGGGCGCGCTCGAGTTCAACAGCGACCTGTTCGAAGCCGAGACGATGGAGCGGCTGTTGGGGCACTTGCGGGTGTTCCTGGAGACTGCTGTGAGCGCTCCAGAGCTGTCGCTGGCTGAGCTGCCGCTGATGGGCCGTGAAGAGCAGCAGCGACTGGTGAAGGAGTGGAGCGGGACGGCGTCGACGTACCCACGCGATGCGAGCCTGAGTACGCTCTTCGAGCAGCAATCACAGCGGACGCCGGACGCGGTGGCGGTGGAGTACGAGGACCGGCGGCTGACGTACGCGGAGCTGAACCGACGCTCCAACCAGTTAGCACACCACCTGAGAAGCATGGGTGTGGGGCCCGAGGAGCGGGTGGGCTTGTGCGTGGAGCGCTCGCTGGAGCTGATGGTGAGCGTGCTGGGCATCCTGAAGGCGGGAGGCGTGTACGTCCCGCTGGATGCCAGCTACCCGCTGGAGCGGCTGACGTGGATGAAGCAGGAGGCGGGCGTCACGCTGCTGGTGGGGCAGCAGAAGTTGCTTGAGTCCATGATGCTCTCCGATACCGAGTCCATGGTGTGCGTGGACACGGCGTGGGAGACGCAGATTGCTCATCAGCCAGAAAGCAATCTGAGTTCCAGTGTGGCCGGTGGGCATCTGGCGTACGTGATGTTCACGTCGGGAAGCACAGGGAAGCCGAAGGGCGTGGGCGTGCCGCACCGAGCGGTGTCACGCTTGGTGCTGGGAACGGACTTCGCGAACTTCGGGCCGGAGGAAGTGTGGTTGCAACTGGCACCGATTTCCTTCGACGCATCGACGCTGGAGTTGTGGGGCGCACTGCTGCACGGCGCGAAGTTGGTGGTGTACCCGGCGGGGACGCCGACGTTGGAGGAGCTGGGCCGGAAGCTGGAGTCTTCTGGTGTGACGTCGTTGTGGCTGACGGCAGCGCTCTTCGAGCAGATGCAGGCGCGGCAGCCGAAGGCCTTGGCCAGTGTCCGCCAGCTGCTCGCGGGTGGCGATGCCTTGCCGGTGTCTCGAGTGAAGGAGCGACTGGCGGCAGGTGGCCTGCTCATCAACGGGTACGGCCCGACGGAGAATACGACGTTCTCCAGCACGTACCGGATGGAGAGGCCGGAGGAGGTGGGCGCTTCGGTGTCCATCGGCCGGCCGGTGAAGAACACCGTGGCTTACGTGCTGGACGGTGCAATGCGTCCAGTGCCGGTGGGCGTGCCGGGTGAGCTGTACGTGGGCGGAGACGGCTTGGCGGTGGGGTACGTGGGGCGCCCGGAGCTGACGGCGGAGCGCTTCGTACCGAGTCCATTCGGTGAGGGAGAGCGGCTGTACCGCACTGGGGACGTGGTGCGGTGGCTGGGGAACGGGACGCTGGAGTTCCTGGGCCGAGCGGACACGCAGGTGAAGGTGCGTGGCTACCGGATTGAGCTGGGCGAAGTGGAAGCGGCGCTGGCCCAGCACGGTGGCGTCAACGAGGCAGTCGTGGTGGCGCGGGAGGATGGAGGCGAAGGCAAGCGACTGGTGGCGTATGTGACAGCGCGCACGGGCACGGGCCTGGAGGCCAGCGCGCTGAGAAACCACATGAAGCAGCGGCTACCGGAGTACATGGTGCCGTCAGCGTACGTGGTGCTGGAGTCTCTGCCTCTGACGTCCAACGGGAAGGTGGACCGCAAGGCGCTGCCTGCTCCGGTGACGATGCTGGGCACGCCAGGTTCAGATTATGTGGCGCCGCGCACTCCCACAGAGGAACTGCTCGCTGGGACCTTCGCGCAGGTGCTGGGCGTGGAGCGGGTGGGTTCGAAGGACAATTTCTTCGAGCTGGGCGGCCACTCGTTGTTGGCGACGCAGATGGTGTCGCGGATTCGGAGCACCTTCCGAATCGAGCTCCCGCTCCGTGACTTGTTCGAGGCTCCCACGCTGTCGGCCCTGTCCGAGAGGGTGGACCATGCCATTCGCTCGGGAGCGTCGATCACCGCTCCGCCCCTGAAGCCACGAGCGGATGGGAGCCGGGTGTTGCCTCCGTCGTTCGCGCAGCAGCGGCTATGGCTCCTGGACCAGATGGAGCGAGGGAGCGCCTCCTACAATGTGCCGGCCGTCCTTCGGGTAGAGGGGCCGCTCCAGGCTGAGGTGCTCGAGCGGAGCTTCGTGGAACTCGTGCGGCGCCACGAGTCGCTGCGGACGACGTTCAGCACTCGGGATGGAAAACCCGTTCAAATCATCGCAGCCGAACCGGTGCTGGCCTTCCGAAGCATCGGGCTGGAGTCATCGGCGGAGGCCGCGCGCACGGCGGAAGTCACTCGCCTGGTCGAACAGGAGGCACACCAGCCGTTCGATCTCGAACGTGGCCCGTTGCTACGCGTGACACTCCTGAAGCTGTCCGAGCATGACCACGTGCTGGTCCTGGTGACGCACCACATCGTGTCTGATGGGTGGTCCATGGGCGTCCTCGTGCGGGATGTAACCGCACTCTACGAGGCGTTCTTGCAGGGGCGTCCCTCACTGCTACCGGAACTGCCAGTGCAGTACCCGGACTACGCAGTGTGGCAGCGGGAGTGGCTGAAGGGCGAGGTGCTGGAGTCGCAACTCGCATACTGGAAGCGGCAGCTGGAGGGGGCACCCCAATCGCTGGACCTGCCGACGGATAAACCGCGGCCCGCGGCGCAGAGCTTTCGAGGAGGCCATCTCGACCAGTCCTGGCCCCTGGCTTTGTGGGAGCGGGTGAAGGCCCTGGCACGGAGTGAAGGAGCAACGCCGTTCATGGTGCTGCTGGCGGCCTTCCAGGTGGTGCTTGCCCGCTACGCGAGACAGGACGACGTGTGCGTGGGGTCGCCCATCGCAGGGCGTACGCAAGGCGAGACGGAAGGGCTGATCGGCTTCTTCACGAACATGCTGGTGCTGCGGACGAAGGTGTCTCCGGCATCGAGCTTCCGTGAGCTGCTCGCTCAGGTGCGAGAGGTGACGCTCGGCGCGTATGCGCACCAGGACGTGCCGTTCGAGAAGCTGGTGGAGGAGCTGCAGCCCGAGCGGGACTTGAGCCGCAGCCCGCTGTTCCAGGTGACGTTGACGCTGCAGAACACGCCCGTGACGGAGGTGAAGCTCGGAGATGGCTTGAGGCTCTCCGGCGTGGAGTCGGAGGGGCGGACGTCGAAGTTCGACCTCTCTCTGGTGATGGCGGAGGTGCCGGACGGCGTCATGGCGATGGTCAACTACAACAGCGACCTGTTCGAGCCCGGGACGATGGACCGGATGCTCGGACATTTGAAGGTGCTGCTGGAGGCCGCAGTTACGGATCCGGAGAAGCGTCTGGCCGAACTGCCGTTGATGGGGAGTGAAGAGCGGCAGCGACTGGTGAAGGAATGGAGTGGGACGGCTTCTACGTACCCACGCGACGCCAGCCTGAGTGTCCTTTTCGAGCAGCAGGCACAGCGGACGCCGGACGCGGTGGCGGTGGAGTACGAGGAGCAACGGCTGACGTACGCGGAGTTGAATCGCCGTGCCAACCAACTGGCGCACCACCTGAGAAGCATGGGTGTGGGGCCTGAGGTGCGGGTGGGGTTGTGCGTGGAGCGCTCACTGGAGTTGGTGGTGAGCGTGCTGGGCATCCTGAAGGCGGGGGGCGTGTACGTGCCGCTGGATGCCAGCTACCCGCTGGAGCGTCTGGCATGGATGAAGGAGGAAGCCGGCGTCGCATTGCTGGTGGCGCAGGAGAAGCTGGCGGACGAGGTGGCCGCGGGCGGCGAGCTGGTGGTGTGCGTGGACACGGAGTGGGAGACGCAGATTGCCCACCATCCCGTGAGCAATTCGAGCGCCAACGTGGGCGGTGGAAACCTGGCGTACGTGATGTTCACGTCGGGAAGCACGGGGAAGCCGAAGGGTGTGGCCGTGCCGCACCGCGCGGTGTCACGCCTGGTGCTGGGAACGGACTTCGCGCACTTCGGGCCTGAGGAGGTGTGGCTGCAACTGGCGCCCATTTCCTTCGACGCATCGACGCTGGAGCTGTGGGGCGCATTGCTGCACGGCGCGAAGCTCGTGGTGTACCCAGCGGGGACGCCGTCGCTGGAGGAGCTGGGCCGCAAGCTGGAGTCTTCTGGCGTGACGTCGCTGTGGCTGACAGCGGCGCTCTTCGAGCAGATGCAGGCGCGGCAGCCGAAGGCCTTGGCCAGCGTCCGCCAGTTGCTGGCGGGTGGTGACGCGCTGCCGGTGTCTCGAGTGAAGGAGCGACTGGCGGCAGGTGGCCTGCTCATCAACGGGTACGGCCCGACGGAGAATACGACGTTCTCCAGCACGTACCGGATGGAGAGGCCGGAGGAAGTAGGTGCCTCGGTGTCCATCGGCCGGCCGGTGAAGAACACGGTGGCCTATGTGCTGGACGCGGGGATGCGTCCGGTGCCGGTGGGGGGGCCGGGCGAGCTGTACGTGGGCGGAGACGGGCTGGCAGTGGGGTACGTGGGGCGCCCGGAGCTGACGGCGGAGCGCTTCGTGCCGAATCCATTCGGTGAGGGAGAGCGGCTGTACCGCACTGGGGACGTGGTGCGGTGGCTGAGCAACGGGACGTTGGAGTTCCTGGGCCGCGCGGACACGCAGGTGAAGGTGCGTGGCTACCGGATTGAGCTGGGCGAAGTGGAAGCGGCGCTGGCCCAGCACGGTGGCGTCAACGAAGCCGTGGTGGTGGCGCGAGAGGACGGGAGCGAAGGCAAGCGGTTGGTTGCTTACGTAACGGCGCAGGAAGGGGCCTCACTGGACGTGGGGGCACTTCGAAGCCACGTGAAGCAGCGGCTGCCGGAGTACATGGTGCCGTCGGCGTACGTGGTGCTGGAGTCGCTGCCGCTGACGCCCAACGGCAAGGTGGACCGCAAGGCACTGCCCGCCCCGGATGCTCAGGGTCCGAGGACGGCACACTTTGAAGCGCCCCGCACGGCGACTGAGGAGAAGCTGGCATCCATTTTCAAAGAGGTGCTGAACGTCGGGCGCGTCAGCGTCGACGAAGACTTCTTCGAGCTGGGTGGCCACTCGCTGCTGGCAACGCAGTTGGTGTCTCGCGTGCGCGAGTCCTTCCAGGTGGAACTCCCCCTGAGGGACGTCTTCGAATCTCCGACGGTGGAGAAATTGGCCCTCCGGCTGGGCCACGCACAGGTGGGGGGATTGGTGCCCCAGGCGCCACCGCTGAAGCGGGCACAGCGCCAGGGGGCATTGCCGCTATCGTTCGCGCAGCAGCGACTGTGGTTCCTCGACCAACTGGAGCCTGGCAGCGCTTTCTATAACGTACCGGTCTCAGTGAGGCTCACTGGCGTCCTCGACGTTGGAGCGTTGCGCCGTAGCTTTGATGAGCTGGTTCGCCGACACGAATCGTTGCGCACCACCTTCCATGCTCAGGACGGAATGCCCGTCCAGATTGTCTCCGACACTGCAACGACGCGGTTGGAAGTCTTGGCGCGCGGAACTCCGGACGACGGTGAAGGAGGGCTGGAGACAAAACGCCTCGTGGAGCAAGCGGCGCTTCGCCCGTTCAACCTGGAGACTGGACCGCTGCTAAGGGCGACACTGCTGAAGGAGGAGGAAGCGCACGTGCTGGTGCTGGTGATGCACCACATCGTGTCGGACGGCTGGTCGATGGGCGTGCTGGTGAGGGAGTTGGTGGCCCTGTACGAGGCGTACTCGCAGGGGCGCGAGTCACCGCTTGCGGAGCTGGAGGTGCAGTACGCGGACTACGCGGTATGGCAGCGTGAATGGCTGAAGGGCGAGGTGCTGGAAGAGCAGCTCGGGTACTGGAGGAAGCAGCTTGCGGGTGCGCCAGCGGCGCTGGAGTTGCCGACGGACAAGGGGAGGCCGGCGGTCCAGACGTACCGAGGAGAGACGCGAGGGTTGGAGTGGCCGAAGGGTTTGTGGGAGGGCGTAAAGGGGCTGGCGCAGCGGGAGAACGCGACGCCCTTCATGGTGCTGCTGGCGGCCTTCCAGGTGGTGCTGTCGAGGTACGCGAGGCAGGAGGACGTGTGCGTCGGGACGGCGATAGCGAACCGGACGAGGGCTGAGACGGAGGGGCTGATTGGCTTCTTCGTGAACACGCTGGTGCTGCGGACGAAGGTGTCTGCGGCATCGAGCTTCCGGGAGCTGCTGGCGCAGGTGCGCGAAGTGACGTTGGGTGCGTACGCGCACCAGGAAGTACCCTTCGAGCGGTTGGTGGAGGAGCTGCAGCCCAAGCGGGACTTGAGCCGCAGCCCGCTGTTCCAGGTGATGTTGGTGCTGCAGAACGCACCGGGAGGGGCGGTGAGCCTGCCGGGGCTGAAGCTGGAGGCGGCGGAGTCGTCCGGGAAGACGTCGAAGTTCGATTTGACGCTCGGGTTGAGTGAGACGGATGAGGGCCTTTCTGGAGGCCTCGAGTTCAACAGCGACCTATTTGAAGCCGAGACGATGGATCGGCTGCTCGGACACTTGAGGGTGTTGTTGGATGCAGCCGTCGCTCAGCCTGAGACGCGGCTGGCCGAGCTGCCGCTGATGGGCAGTGAGGAACAGCAGCGACTGGTGAAGGCGTGGAGCGGGGCGACTGCGCATTACCCACGAGAAGCGTCGTTGGCGCAGTTGTTCGATGCACAGGCGCAGCGGACGCCGGACGCGGTGGCGGTCGAGTATGAGGACCGACGGCTGACGTACGCGGAGCTGAACCGACGCGCCAACCAGCTGGCGCATCACCTGAGAAGCATGGGTGTGGGGCCTGAGGAGCGGGTGGGCTTGTGCGTGGAGCGCTCGCTGGAGTTGGTGGTGAGCGTGCTGGGCATCCTGAAGGCGGGGGGCGTTTACGTCCCGCTGGATGCCAGCTACCCGCTGGAGCGGCTGACGTGGATGAAGCAGGAAGCAGGCGTCACGCTGCTGGTGGGGCAGCAGATGCTGCTTGAGTCCATGGGGCTCGATGACACCGAGTCCAGGGTGTACGTGGACACGGAGTGGGAGACGCAGATTGCCCTCCAGCCGGAAACCACGCCCAGTGCCAACGTGGGCGGTGGAAACCTGGCGTACGTGATGTTCACGTCAGGAAGCACAGGGAAGCCGAAGGGTGTGGCCGTGCCGCACCGCGCGGTGTCACGCCTGGTGCTGGGAACGGACTTCGCGCACTTCGGGCCGGAGGAGGTGTGGCTGCAACTAGCGCCCATCTCCTTCGACGCATCGACGCTGGAGCTGTGGGGCGCACTGCTGCACGGCGCGAAGCTCGTGGTGTACCCGGCGGGGACGCCGTCGCTGGAGGAGCTGGGCCGCAAGCTGGAGTTGTCGGGCGTGACGTCGCTGTGGCTGACAGCGGCGCTCTTCGAGCAGATGCAGGCGCGGCAGCCGAAGGCCTTGTCGAGCGTCCGCCAGTTGCTGGCGGGTGGCGACGCCTTGCCGGTGTCCCGTGTGAAGGAGCGGCTGGCAGCAGGTGGCCTGCTCATCAACGGGTACGGCCCGACGGAAAATACGACGTTCTCCAGCACGTACCGGATGGAGAGGCCAGAGGAGGTGGGCGCTTCGGTATCCATTGGCCAGCCGGTGAAGAACACGGTGGCCTATGTGCTGGACGCGGGGATGCGCCCGGTGCCTGTGGGCGTGCCGGGCGAGCTGTACGTGGGCGGAGACGGCTTGGCAGTGGGGTACGTGGGGCGCCCGGAGCTGACGGCGGAGCGCTTCGTACCGAATCCATTCGGCGAAGGAGAGCGGCTGTACCGCACTGGGGACGTGGTGCGGTGGCTGAGCAACGGGACGTTGGAGTTCCTCGGCCGAGCGGACACGCAGGTGAAGGTGCGCGGTTACCGCATCGAGTTGGGTGAAGTGGAAGCGGCGCTGGCCCAGCACGGTGGCGTCAACGAAGCCGTGGTGGTGGCGCTGGAGGATGGAGGCGAAGGCAAGCGACTGGTGGCGTATGTGACAGCGCGCACGGACACGGGCCTGGAGGCCAGCGCGCTGAGAAGCCACATGAAGCAGTGGCTACCGGAGTACATGGTGCCGTCGGCGTACGTGGTGCTGGAGTCGCTGCCGCTGACGCCGAACGGGAAGGTGGACCGCAAGGCGCTGCCTGCACCGGATGCACACAGCCATAAGGCAGCGCACTTCGAGGCGCCACGGACTCCGACAGAGGAGAAGCTGGCGTCCCTCTTCAGCGAGGTGCTGAACGTCGGGCGCGTCAGCGTCAACGACGACTTCTTCGAGCTGGGCGGCCACTCCTTGCTGGCAACGCAGTTGGTGTCTCGCGTGCGCGAGGCCTTCCGAGTCGAACTGCCACTCCGGACAGTTTTCGAGTCCCGGTCTGTTGAGACACTGGGGAGGCGGCTGGACGGTGCCTCGGGAGCCGCTGTTTCGCTGAGAGGACCTCCGCTGGTTCGCGCTTCACGAGGCGGCGCGCTTCCTCTGTCGTTCGCGCAGCAACGGTTGTGGTTCCTCCACCAGCTTGATCCCGACAGCACCTTCTACAACGTGCCCGTGGCGGTGAAGCTCTTGGGGGTCCTTGATGTTGCAGCGCTGGAACGGAGCTTCCATTCGCTGGTTCTCCGTCATGAGGCGCTGCGCACGACCTTCCGTTCCGAGGCAGGCGTTCCCACCCAGGTCATCTCTCCCTCGGGAAGGGGCGCGCTGGAGTTCGTGGACCTGAGTGCACTCCAGGGCACGGAGAAGACCCAGGAGGTCCAGCGTCGAACGGAACTCGAAACACTTCGTCCGTTCAGCCTGGAGACAGGGCCGCTGCTAAGGGCAACGCTGCTGAAGGAGGAGGAGGAAGCGCACGTGTTGGTGCTGGTGATGCACCACATCGTGTCGGACGGCTGGTCGATGGGCGTGCTGGTGAGGGAGTTGGTGGCCCTGTACGAGGCGTACTCGCAGGGTCGCGAGTCACCGCTTGCGGAGCTGGAGGTGCAGTACGCGGACTACGCGGTATGGCAGCGTGAATGGCTGAAGGGCGAGGTGTTGGAAGAGCAGCTCGGGTACTGGAGGAAGCAGCTTGCGGGTGCGCCAGCGGCGCTGGAGTTGCCGACGGACAAGGGGAGGCCGGCGGTCCAGACGTACCGAGGAGAGACGCGAGGGTTGGAGTGGCCGAAGGGGCTGTGGGAGGGCGTGAAGGGGCTGGCGCAGCGGGAGAGCGCGACGCCCTTCATGGTGCTGCTGGCGGCCTTCCAGGTGGTGCTGTCGCGCTATGCGCGCCAGGACGACGTCTCTGTGGGCTCCCCCATCGCCAATCGCACGCGATCCGAGACAGAGGGGCTGATTGGCTTCTTCGTGAACACGCTCGTGCTGCGGACACGGCTGGATGGCAATCCCAGCTTCCGTGAGCTGCTGACACAGGTGCGCGAAGTGACGCTGGGTGCATACGCGCACCAGGAAGTGCCTTTCGAGAGACTGGTGGAGGAGCTGCAGCCCGAGCGGGACCTGAGCCGCGGTCCGCTGTTCCAGGTGATGTTCGTGCTGCAAAACACTCCAGGAGGCGCGGTAAGTCTGCCTGGGTTGAAGTTGGAGGCAGCGGAGTCGGCTGGGAAGACGTCGAAGTTCGACTTGACCCTCGGCTTAGGAGAGTCGAGCGCAGGCGGACTGACGGGCGCGTTGGAGTTCAACAGCGACCTGTTCGAAGCCGAGACGATGGAGCGGCTGCTCGGACACTTGAGGGTGCTGTTGGAGGCCGCCGTCGCTGAGCCGGCGAAGCGGCTGGCCGAGCTGCCGCTGATGGGCAGTGAGGAGCAGCAGCAGTTGGTGAAGGAGTGGAGCGGGACGGCTTCTGCGTACCCACGCGATGCCAGCCTGAGTGTCCTCTTCGAGCAGCAGGCACAGCGGACGCCGGACGCGGTGGCGGTGAAGTACGAGGAGCAACGGCTGACGTACGCGGAGTTGAATCGCCGTGCCAACCAACTGGCGCACCACCTGAGAAGCATGGGTGTGGGGCCTGAGGTGCGGGTGGGCTTGTGCGTGGAGCGCTCGCTGGAATTGGTGGTGAGCGTGCTGGGCATCCTGAAGGCGGGGGGCGTGTACGTGCCGCTGGATGCCAGCTACCCGCTGGAGCGTCTGGCATGGATGAAGGCGGAGGCCGGCGTCGCATTGCTGGTGGCGCAGGAGAAGCTGGCGGACGAGGTGGCCGCGGGCGGCGAGCTGGTGGTGTGCGTGGACACGGAGTGGGAGACGCAGATTGCCCTCCAGCCGGAAACCACGCCCAGCGCCAACGTGGGCGGTGGAAACCTGGCGTACGTGATGTTCACGTCGGGAAGCACGGGGAAGCCGAAGGGTGTGGCCGTGCCGCACCGCGCGGTGTCACGCCTGGTGCTGGGAACGGACTTTGCGCACTTCGGGCCTGAGGAGTTGTGGCTGCAACTAGCGCCCATCTCCTTCGACGCCTCGACGTTGGAGGTGTGGGGCGCGCTGCTGCACGGCGCGAAGTTGGTGGTGTACCCGGCGGGGACGCCGACGTTGGAGGAACTGGGCCGGAAGCTGGAGTCTTCTGGCGTGACGTCGTTGTGGCTGACGGCAGCGCTCTTCGAGCAGATGCAGGCGCGGCAGCCGAAGGCCTTGTCGAGCGTCCGCCAGGTGCTCGCGGGTGGCGATGCCTTGCCGGTGTCCCGTGTGAAGGAGCGGCTGGCAGCAGGTGGCCTGCTCATCAACGGGTACGGCCCGACGGAGAATACGACGTTCTCCAGCACGTACCGGATGGAGAGGCCGGAGGAGGTAGGCGCTTCGGTGTCCATTGGCCGGCCGGTGAAGAACACGGTGGCCTATGTGTTGGACGGGGCAATGCGTCCGGTGCCGGTGGGGGTGCCGGGCGAGCTGTACGTAGGCGGAGACGGCTTGGCGGTGGGGTACGTGGGGCGCCCGGAGCTGACGGCGGAACGCTTCGTGCCGAGTCCATTCGGCGAGGGAGAGCGGCTGTACCGCACGGGGGACATGGTGCGGTGGCTGGCCAACGGGACGTTGGAGTTCCTGGGCCGCGCGGACACGCAGGTGAAGGTGCGTGGCTACCGCATCGAGCTGGGCGAAGTGGAAGCGGCGCTGGCGCAGCACGGTGGCGTCAACGAAACCGTGGTGGTGGCGCGGGAGGATGGGAACGAAGGCAAGCGGTTGGTGGCCTACGTGACGGCACGGGAAGGTGCCTCGCTGGACGCGGGTGCACTGAGAAGCCACGTGAAGCAACGGCTGCCGGAGTACATGGTGCCGTCTGCGTACGTGGTGCTGGAGTCGTTGCCGCTGACGCCGAACGGCAAGGTGGACCGCAAGGCACTGCCCGCCCCGGACACGGAGGGCACGGCGAGCGAGAAGTATGTGGCGCCTCGAACGGTGACCGAGAAGACGCTGGCCGCAATCTTCGTCGACGTCCTGAAGGTCGAGCGGGTCGGGCTCGACGGAGACTTCTTCGAGCTGGGCGGACACTCGTTGCTGGCAACGCAGTTGGTGTCGCGCGTGCGGGAGGAACTCCAAGTGGAGCTCCCCCTTCGAGACATCTTCGAGTGCCCCACGGTGGAGAAGCTGGCCCAGCGGCTGGATCGCACGTCGAAAACGGATGGCGGCGTGCAGCCACCGCCGTTGGTACGGGTTCCTCGCGACAGGGCACTTCCCCTGTCGTTCGCCCAGCAGCGCCTGTGGTTCCTCGCGCAGCTGGAACCGGGGAGCACCGTCTACAACGTCCCTGCATCAGTGCGGCTGTCCGGCGCCTTGAACGTTCCCGCGCTGGAGCAGAGTTTCGACGCACTGGTCCGCCGTCACGAATCGCTGCGCACCACGTTCCGGACCGAGAGTGGGTCGCCGGTACAGGTCATCGATCCGCAGGGCAGCGTTCGGCTCGACATCGTGGATCTGCGCTCGTTGCCAGTGACGCGGCGGGAAGAGGAGGCCCAGCGGATCGCGCAAGAGGCGTCACAGCACCCGTTCGACCTTGAAAGCGGTCCGTTGTTGCGGCTCGCCTTGCTCGCGCTGTCGGAGCAGGACCATGTGTTGGTGCTGGTGATGCACCACATCGTCTCGGACGGTTGGTCCATGGGGCTCCTGGTTCGCGACCTGACCGAGCTCTATGCCTCCTTCTCGCAGGGACAGCCGTCGCACCTGCCGGAGCTGCCGCTTCAGTACGCGGACTACGCGGTCTGGCAGCGCGAGTGGCTCCAGGGAGAAGTCCTGGATGCGCAGCTCGGCTACTGGAAGCAACGCCTGGATGGCGCGCCCCGGTTGCTGGAGCTGCCCACGGACAGGCCGCGTCCGGCAGTCCAGTCCCTGGAAGGGGCATACGTGCCCTTCTCGTTGGGCCGTGAGCTGTCCGAGGCGGTACATGCACTCGCCCGCCGTGAAGGTGTCACGCCGTTCATGGTGCTGCTGGCGGCGTTCCAGGCCGTGCTGGCGCGTTACTCAGGGCAGGACGACGTGAGTGTCGGTTCGCCCATCGCCGCACGCACTCGCGGGGAGACGGAGGGGCTGATCGGCTTCTTCGTGAACACGCTGGTGCTCAGGACCCGGCTGGACGGCAGCCCGTCCTTCCGCGAGCTGCTGGCTCGGGTCCGGGAGGTCACGCTTGGCGCCTACGCGCACCAGGACGTGCCTTTCGAGAAGCTCGTCGAGGCGCTGCGTCCGGAGCGCAGCCTCAGCTATTCGCCGCTGTTCCAGGTCATGCTCACCTTCGACAGCACGCCAGATGCTGGGGGAGACACGCAGGCCGGCATGGGGATGAAGCACGTCGCCGTGGAGCACCGGGTGTCGCGGTTCGACCTCTCGCTCGGCTTCGTGGAAGGCAAGGACGGCTTCTCCGGTGGACTGGAGTACAGCACCGTCCTGTTCGAGCCCGAGACGGCGGAGCGACTGCTGTCCCACCTGAAGAGGCTGCTTGAAGGTGCCATGGCGGAGCCGGACCGGTCCGTGTTCGCACTGCCCTTTCTGGACTCGGTCGAACAGCGGCGGTTGCTGGTGGAGTGGAATGACACCGGCTCCGGCGGCGTCGCGGAGACGAGCATCCACGCCCTGGTCGAACAGCAGGCGGCGGCCACGCCCGACGCCGTGGCGGTGGTGGCTGGTGACGAAGTGCTCACGTACCGCGAGCTCATGCAGCGGTCGGACCAGCTGGCGCGGAAGCTCCGCACTCTGGGCGTCGGGCCGGAGGTCCGCGTAGGCCTCTGCGCGGAGCGCAATGCGGACCTGCTGATCGCGGTGCTCGGCATCCTCAAGGCGGGTGGCGCATACGTCCCGTTGGATCCGGCATACCCGAGCCAGCGGCTGGCCTTCATGATCGAGGACTCCCAGCCTCGCGTCCTGGTGGGCCAGCGCGCGCTGCTGGACGCGCTGCCTCACGGGGACGTGGCCCGGTTGGCGCTCGACGATGCGAATGGGCTCGTGGCGGTAGCCGAGGCGGCGCCTGTGTCCAGGACCGCTCCGGACCATCTGGCCTACGTGCTGTTCACGTCGGGCAGCACGGGCCGGCCGAAGGGCGTGGCCCTGGCGCATCGCAGCGCCGTGGCCTTCCTGCGCTGGACGACGCGGGCCTTCTCGTCGGACGAGCTGGTGGGGGTCCTCGCCTCCACGTCGCTCAACTTCGACCTGTCCGTGTTCGAGATGTTCGCGCCGCTCATCCGTGGCGGGGCCGTGGTCATCGCTCGCAATGCCTTGGAGTTGCCGTCGCTCCCGGGGGCCCGGCGGGTGACGCTCGTCAACACGGTGCCCTCCGCGATGGCGGAGTTGGTACGTGCCCATGCCGTGCCGGACTCGGTGCGCACGGTGAACCTGGCGGGAGAACCGCTGGCCCAATCCCTGGTGGAAGCCATCCACCAGTCCGCACCCGGTGTGCGGCGCGTGCTCAACCTCTACGGCCCCACCGAGGACACGACGTACTCGACCTGGACCGTGGCCCCTCGCGGCGCCACGCGGGAGCCCACCGTGGGGCGGCCGATTGAGGGGACTCGCGCGTACGTGCTGGATGCGCTCGGTCAACCCGTGCCTCAGGGCGTGGCGGGCGAGCTGTACCTGGGCGGGGCTGGGCTTGCGCGAGGGTATGTCGACCGGCCCGAGTTGACCGCCGAGCGCTTCGTTCCCGACGCGTTCAGTCCGCAGCCTGGAGCGCGGCTGTACCGCACCGGAGATCGCGTGCGGTGGTTGCCCGATGGCGTGCTGCAGTACCTGGGCCGAATCGACCAGCAGGTGAAGGTGCGTGGCTTCCGAATCGAGCTGGGCGAAATCGAGGCGGTGTTGCGAAGGCATCCAGACGTGCGCGAGGCCGTGGTGCTCGTGCGCGAGGACGGGAGCGAAGGGCGCCGCCTGGTGACGTACATCGTGCCCCAGCCGGACACGGTGCCCGATGCCACGGCACTCCGGCGCTTCGTGAAGGAAGGGCTGCCGGACTTCATGGTGCCCTCGGTGGTGATGGTGCTGGCCTCGCTGCCGCTGACGCCCAACGGCAAGGTGGACCGCAAGGCGCTCCCGGCGCCGGACGCCCTCCGTCCGGAGTCGACGCGGGCCTATGTGGCGCCTCGGGATGCGCTGGAGCTCCTGCTCGCGCGCATCTGGGAGGAGTTGCTGGGCACAGGCCCCATTGGCATCCACTCCGACTTCTTCGAGCTGGGTGGGCATTCGCTCCTGGCCATGCGGATGGTGTCGCTCATCCGCGAGCGCCTGGGACGCAGCCTGCCCGTGGTTTCACTGTTCCAGGCGGGGACGCTCGCGGAGCTGGCCTCTCGGCTCCGGCAGACACCCGGGCACGTGTCCCCGCTGGTGCCCATCCAGAGTGGCGGTTCGCAGCGGCCCGTCTTCTGCGTCCATCCCGTCAGCGGCAACGTCCTGCCGTACCTGGAACTGGCGCGGCGCCTGGGGCCTGACCAACCGTTCTACGCGTTCCAGGCCCCGGGCCTCGAAGGCGAGCGGGCTCCGCTGGGGACCGTGGAGACGATGGCCGCCACCTATGTGGAGGCCATGCGCGGCGTCCAGGCCAGCGGGCCATACCGGCTGGCGGGGTGGTCCTTGGGAGGTGTGGTGGCCTTCGAGATGGCGCGGCAGTTGGAACAGCAGGGGGAGCAGGTGGAGCAGCTGACGCTCATTGACGCCTACGCCTTCGATCAGCGGCCAGTGGAACCCGTGGGCGCGGAGTGGATTGCCGCCCGGTTCGTGGAGTTCACGGGCCAGCTCCTGGGCCTGCCCGTCTCGGAGTTGATGGCGGATGCGCATCCTGCGGATGAGGCTTCGCTGCTGGGCCGCGTGTTGGCGCTGGGGCGGCGCACCGGCGTTCTGGCTCAGGGCGTTGGATCCGAACAACTCCACGCGCTGTACCGTGTCTACGAGAGCAACCTCCGCGCCCTCTGGGATTATCAACCGGGACGCTACGGTGGCCGCGTCACGCTGCTGCGCGCGAGCGAGACGCACGTACCCACGGGCACGGATGGCGGCTGGGGAGCGCTGGCGGCAGGAGGGGTGGAGGTGCACGAACTCTCCGGTGACCACCACTCCATCCTCAGGGCGCCAGCGGTTGACGTGCTCGCGGAGACGATGGCGCTGAAGTCGTCCCCGTAGACGTCCACCTGTCGCAGGTGATGAGGCAGACACGCTCATCACCTGCGCTGGAAGTCACATCCTGTCCGGAGGAACGGGCAGCACCCAGATCTCCCGCCCGTGCACCGCATCTTGAGCGGTGAAGTAGATGAAGTCGCCCGCGCGGAGCAGGTCCTGCGGATAGGAGGATGCGGGCCCGGGGAGGATGTCCTGGAGCAACCGGGTGCCTCCTGGTTGCCCGTTGCTCACCCATAGCTCGTGGCCGTGGGCCGTGTCGTAGGCGTAGAGGACGACTCGGCCGTCATCCGTGGGAACGGGCGTGGGCACTCGCAGGTCCGGGGAGACGATGAGCGGTTGGTGCAGCAGCTTCGTGCCCTGCGTGGTGCCATCCGTCCTCCACAGCTGGACATCGAACGGGGCGGGACTCCCGACATCGTAGAAGAGCGTGAAGTAGAGCTTTCGATCGGTCGCCGTGAACGAGGACACGAAGATGAAGAACTCGCGCGGTGAGTTCGCGTACGGGTTGGGGATGGTCGCGACACGGTTCGAGCGCGGGTGGCAAGTCGGGTCTGGATCCAACTTGCGGAGGTCGGTCGCCGTGTAGCCAGGGGTGAACGTCGCGAAGTAGAGGCGCTTCTTGAAGACGGTGATGGGCTGCGCCTCCGAACCCTCGGGTCCAGGCCGGGTGTCCTCGACGAGCTCCGTGCCCCGGGCCGTGCCGTCACTGCGCCACAGTTCGCGTCCGTGCTCGCCGTCGTTGGCGGAGAAGTAGAGAATGCCCGCTGCGGCAGTCAGATTCCGCGGAAATGACGACCCCGTGCCCGGGAGGATGTCTTTCACCAGGCGGGTTCCCGCGGAGGTGCCGTCGCTGACCCACAACTCCGTGCCCGTCTCAGGCATGCCGAGACTCATGAAGAGGCGGTTGCCCACGCTCGCCACGTCCAGGGGACCGTTCACGGCCTCCTCTGGACCCAGGTTCTTCACGCGCACCGTGCCCGCGGAGGTGCCGTTGCTGCGCCAGAGCTCCACGTTGCCGGAGGCGATGATGGCCGGGCGGACCACCCGGAAGAAGAAGAGGGTGTCAGCCACCGCGATGAAGTTCTCCAGGATGGTGTAGCCGGAATCCGGGCGGAGGTTCTTGATCAGACGCGTGCCAGCGGTCGTGCCATCGCTCACCCACAGCTCGGCGCCGTGCTCCTCGCTGAAGCCCCCCGTGAAGAAGAGCTTCTTGTCCACCACCGTCAGCCGTCCGGGCGGGTCCACCAGGTGCTTCACCGGCACGGTGCTCGCGGTCGTTCCTTCGCTGCGCCACAGGGCGCCCTTGCCTGCCTCGAAGTCAAAAGCGGAGAAGAAGAGCCGACCCCGGAAGGACGTCAGGTCCGTGGGCGTGGGGCCGCCGAATGGGCCAGGCACCGGGTCCTCGGGCGGCGGGTAGATGTCCTTCAGGAGAGAAGCCGGGCCGAGCTCGGGATGCCTGTTTTCCCATTGAGCCGAGACCGTCTCGGGTGCGTCAGTGCCCGAGAGTGGTTCCTCCGTGAGGGATTCCCCGCATCCCATTGCCAACAAACAGACTCCCACCAACAAACGCCATGCACGCATGAATGTTCCCCCTCGATCTCGGGTGGCCGGCCCCTCGCCATCGGTATGCGTGGCGAAGCGCCACCGCCAGGGGGCGTCCTCGATTACGCGCGGCACCTGTTCACCAAAGCCAGACGGGGGCGAACGCCATCTCCGTGCGGGCTCAGGGTTTCGTCTGAATGCACTCGTTGGCGGGACGGAAGGGCAGGGCGTAGAGCTCGCGCCCGCTGGCTACATCCTCGGCGGTGAAGAACACGTCCCAGCCGGAGCGGATGAAGGCGCGTGGGTCTCGCGCTGTCCCCGCGTCGAGCTTCCGGGTGCTGGACACAGTGCCGTTGCTCACCCAGGGCTCCGCGCCCTGCCCCGTCGTCGCGCCGAAGAAGAGCCAGCCCTGGATGGCAGTCAGCTCGGTGGGAGAGGCGCCCTCCATCCCGGGCACCAGGTCCGCGAAGAGCTTCGTTCCTCCCGACGTGCCATCGCTCACCCACAGCTCGCGGCCGTGCCGGCCGTCATCCGCCGCGAAGTAGAGGTGGTCTCCGAGCACGGTCAGGGACGCCGGCGCCGAGCCCTCCGCTCCAGGCCGGAGGTCCTTCACCCGCCGCGTGCCGGACACCGTGCCGTTGCTGACCCACAGTTCCTCGCCCTCCGGCGCGTCCGAGCCCGCGCTGAAATAGAGCCGGCCCTGGAACGCCACCAGGTCGTGCGGGTACCGGCCCGGAAAGAAGCGCAGGCGGCGTGTGCCCTCCGCCATGCCGTCAGTGACGTAGAGCGTGGCCTCGCCTTCGTCGGGGTCCACCAGGAAGAAGAGCCTTTCGCCCACGGACTTCATGCGGAAGATGACAGTGTCCTCGAAGACCTTGAGGAGGGGCGTGAAGGCCGCGCCGCCTTCGCTGCGCACGAGCCAGTTCTCTTCGCCCACGCTGATGACGAAGTAGAGCGAGCCGTCGTGAATGGCGAAGCGGCGAGGGAAGGAACTGTCCTCGCCTGGGACGAGGTCCGCGACCTCATGGGTGCCGGCGTCCGTGCCATCGCTGGTCCACAGCTCGTTGCCGTGCGCGCCACCCGGCGCGGCGGCGGAGAAGTAGAGCCGGCCCTGGTACGCGACCAGCGTCTGCCCATCTCCCAGACTGGCGCCAATGGGAAGCACGCGCTTCACCAGGGACGTACCTTCGGACGTGCCGTCGCAGGTCCACAGGGCGCGACCATTCACGCCATCGTCCGCGATGAAGAAGAGCCGGTCTCCCACGCGTGTGAGGTCGGTGGGATTGGAGCCCTCCGGTCCCGGCGCGATGTCCCGGAGCAGCCGGGTTCCTTCGCCCTGCGTGCCGCTGCTCGTCCACAGCTCGGCGCCGTGTTGACCGTCATCCGCAGTGAAGAAGAGCAAGCCATCACCGTGAAGGCGTTCCTGGATGGCTGCGTCTTCGGGGCCGGGGTGGATGTCCGCGAGCCTGCGCACGCTGTTCCCGCAGGGCTCCCATGTTCGGTGGTCCGCGGGCCGCCGTGCGGACGCTTCATCGGATGATGGGAGTGTGTCGTCCACCGGTGGTGCCTCACAGGCAGCCAGAAGGGGCAGCAGTACCGGGAACGCACGCCAGGACTTCGTCATCAGCGGCTCCGTGAGGTCGAGACCATCTTGGAGCGTCAATCTGTGAATGGTGGGGGCTTGCCCCACCTGCCCACGGGCCCTGAACGCCGTTTGTAACGTGACGCTTCACACCGGTGTGACACCTGTCCGTTTCACTTCCCAAGAAAAAGTTGGAAACATTGAAAAACAGGACACACTCCTGGTACTCCGAGAGCACCTCCCCGCGGTACCGGAAAGGTGCACTGTATGCAGCGATGTATCGGATCAGCCCCACGGCGTTTCCTGTCCCTCTCCCTCATGTCCGTCATGGCGCTGAGCCAGGGGTGCCAACCCACGGATGAAGACTTGCTTGTCGAGGAGTCCGCGACGGGCGAAGTCGCACAGCCCGTTTCGGTTCCGGGCTTCGCGGAGATGCACCACCACATGTTCGCCGAGGAGGCGTTCAGCGGTGGTTGGTTCCACGGCAAGCACAACGGCTCCCTGGTGAGCTGTGACGGGGGCTTGCCGGAGAGCGACCACGCGCGCGTTCGCATGGACCTGAGCTCCATGCTCAACGTGTGCCCCAACGCGGGCGGAATCAATCTGAGCGGCGTGCCGGTGCTGTCGCAGATGTTCGGGGTGGGCGGCGCGGTGGCGTCGGAAATCATCGGCGAGGTCGAAGGGACGGAGGGCGACACCGGTCTCCACCTGGGCCGGATGAGCGTGCCCACGCAGTGGCCGCGCTGGGACACCATCGCGCATCAGCAGGCCTGGGAGGGCTGGCTGCAGCAGGCGCATCAGGGTGGCATGTCCCTGGTCACCATCTCCCTGGTGAGCAACGAGTTCCTCTGCAGGGCGTTGCCGTACCAGAACATCAAGCGTCCATGTGACGAGATGGTGGACGTGGACGTGCAGTTGCAGATGGCGCGTGACTTCGACGCTCGCACGCCGTGGGCGGAGATCGCGCTATCGCCGGCGCACGCGCGGCAGATCATCGCCTCCGGCAAGCTGGCCATGGTGCTCTCCATCGAGTCGAGCAAGCTGTTCGGCACCAAGAACTGGCAGTCCGAGCTCAACCGCGTCTACTCGCTGGGCGTGCGCTCCATCCAGCCGGTGCACCAGCTGGACAACCGTTTCGGCGGCGCGGCGCCCCACAACGCCATCTTCCAGGTCTCGCAGTTCCTGGAGAACTGCCACGTGGACACCGACTGCGCCCTCACGGGCAACGGCTTCACGCTGGGCTTCGACGTGGACGCGAACTGCAAGAACACCAAGGGCCTGACGACCGAGGGCCGGGCGCTGGTCGCCGAGATGATGAACAAGGGCATGCTCGTCGACGTGGCGCACATGTCCGAGCGCTCCGTGGACGACACGTTCGCCATCGCCCAGAGCCGCAACTACTACCCCATGTACATCTCCCACGGTCACTTCCGTGAGGTGATGCACCCGGGGCTCGCCGCCAACGAGAAGACGACGCCCGCGTCCATCATCCGCTACCTGCGCCAGACGGGCGGCATGTTCGGCCTGCGCACCGCGCACGACGAGACGCGCGACTACACCCGCACGCCGGTCGCCAACAACTGCCAGGGCTCCACGCGCTCGCTGGCGCAGGCCTACGAGTTCGGCCGCCTGGGCCTCAAGGTGAACATGGGCTTCGGCGCGGACCTCAACGGCTTCATCCAGCAGACCCGCCCGCGGTTCGGCCCCCACGGCGCCTGCTCGGCCGGCTTCGCCGCGGAGGCGGCGTTCCAGGCCCAGCAACAGCTCACCGCTGGCCCGCCGCCGCTGGGCACGGACTTCGACAACTACGGCCTGGCCCACGTAGGCCTGCTGCCGGACGTGGTGCGTGACCTGAAGCAGCTCGGCGTCAACACCACGGGCCTGGAGGGTTCGTCCGAGACGTTCATCCGCATGTGGGAGCGGGCCACCGGTACGCGCACCGGCATGGCGGACAGCGCGGCGAACATCGACACCAGCGGTGTGGCGGCCTACGTGCCGAAGGAGACCCGCGCGGCCCAGTATCCGACCAGCTCCACCTGCTCCAACGACAGCCACTGCGCCAGCACCCAGTACTGCGGCTGGGGGCTCAACGCCGGCAAGTGTCAGAACAAGAAGGCGAAGGGCGCCATCTGCGGCAGCGCCCGGGAGTGTCTGTCCAACAACTGCCGCTGGACCCTGACCTGCGGCTGAGGTCGTTTCCTGGCAGGTGAGTGGGGCGTATCCGCCGACACGCCAGTCGTCCCCGCGGCTGGCCGCTCGCTGAGCGGCGGCCACCGCGGGGCTCCTTCATTCGTTGCCCGACTGGGGGCTTCATGGTATCGAAAATGATAGTCAATATCGATACCTGGAGCATTCGTGACGACGACGACTGAGCGTGTCTATCGGCGGGGACCGTTCCCCGTGAAGTTCCGCCTCTTGGAGGTGAAGCGGGTGACGCGGGTGTCGCCGCAGATGGTCCGCATCACCCTGGCGGGCGAGGACCTGGAGGGCTTCTACAGCCCTGGCGCGGACGACCATGTGAAGCTGCTGTTCCCGGAGGAGGGCAAGCGCATGCCTGTCATCCCCACGGTGACGCCCACGGGGTTGGTGCTGAAGGAAGGCGAGCGCAAGCCGGACGCGCGTGACTACACGCCGCGCCGGTACGACGCCGCGGCGGGCGAGCTGGACATCGACTTCGTGGTGCACGGCACGGGGCCCGCGACGACGTGGGCCAGCAAGGCGCAGGTCGGTGACCTGCTGGCCGTCGGTGGACCGCGCGGCTCCACGTTCGTGGCGCAGGACTTCAGCTGGTACCTGCTCGCGGGCGATCCGTCGGCGCTGCCCGCCATTGGCCGCATCCTGGAGGAGCTGCCGGAGGGGACGCGCGCCATCGTGTTCTGCGAAGTCCCGGATGCGTCCGAGGAGCAGCAGTTCACCACCCGCGCCAACGCGACAGTGACGTGGCTTCACCGCAACGGCGTGGAGGCGGGGCACTCGGACGTGCTGCAGCAGGCCATCCGCAGGCTGGAGTTCCCCGCGGGGGACTACTTCGCCTGGGTGGCGGGTGAGGCGCACACCGTGCGCCCCATCAAGGACCACCTCATCAACGAGCGTGGCGCCAACAAGAGCTGGGTCCGGGTGACGGGCTATTGGAAGCGCGGCACCTCGGACCACCACGACGCGAAGGGCTAGGCCGCCGCCGGCTTCGCGAGGGAGCGGAGCACTTCGCCCGTCATCTCGATGGCGTAGTCAATCTGCTCCTCCGTGTGCGCCGTGCTGAGGAAGGTGACGTCGCGGCGCAGCAGGATGCCCCGGCGGGCCATGCCCGCCTGGAAGGGCTGCATCTGCTTCGCGTGCTCCGCCGGGTCCTTGGCGAACAGGAAGAAGGGAATCGCGTCGTAGCCAATCACGCGCAGCGACGAACCCGCGGCCTCCGCCTGGGCGTTGACGCCCTCGCGCAGCTTGCGGCCCAGACGGGCCAGGTGCTGGATGTAGGCGCCATCCCGGTAGCCCTTCAGCACCGCCTCGCACACGTACAGCGACAGCAGCTCACCGCCGAAGGTGGTGGACACCTGGAGCTCGCTCAGGCGGCTCAGGTACTTCTCTGGCCCGGCGATGGCCGACAGCGGCATGCCCCCGGCGATGCTCTTGGACAGGGTGACGAAGTCCGCGCGGACGTCGAAGAACTCCTGGGCGCCGCCCACGGCGAGCCGGAAGCCGGTGACGACCTCGTCCAGGGCGAACAGGACGTTGTTCGCGGTGCACGTGGCGCGCACCTGCCGCAGGAAGGCCGGGGTGAGGGGCCGGTTGTAGGGCACCGACAGCAGCACCAGGGCGAGCTCGCTGGCGTTCTTCTCGATGGTGGCCAGCAGGGCCGGCTCGTCCGGGGGCGTGAAGAGTGGCATCCGGATGGTCAGCGCCGCCAGCGCGGCCGGGACGCCCGGCGTGTCGAACATGAAGTGGTCGTGCCAGCCGTTGTAGCCGACGGTGATGATCTTCTGCTTGCCGGTGATGTGGCGCGCCAGGCGCACGGCGGCGGACGTGGCATCCGCGCCCGTCTTGAAGAAGCGCGCCATCTCCGCGCCGGGGATGAGGTCCACCAGCGTCTGGGCGGCGGAGACCTCCACGGGCGTGGGCAGCGAGTGGAGGACACCTTCCTCCAGGTGCTCCCGGATGGCGTTCACCACGGCCGGGTCATTGTGGCCCAGCATGTTGGCACCCAGGCCGCCGATGAAGTCGATGTACTCCTGGCCGTCCACGTCCTCCACCAGCGCTCCCTTGCCCTTGGCCAGGAACACGGGGAAGGCGCCGAGCGCGAACATCTCCGGGCGCTTCATCATGGACTGCGTGACGCCGGGGACCAGCCGCCGCGCTTCGGCGAGGAGCTGGTTGGAACGGTCGAGCTTCAGCTCGCCCTGGATGGGACGAGGCAGGGAAGGGTGCTTCTTGACGGGAGTGTCCATGGACGTTTCCTTCTGTGTGTCGAGACGGAGACTGCGATTCATCGAGGCGTGGGCGCCGCGTTGAGCGGGACGGCGCTACGGCCAAAGGTCCAGAGGATGAAGAGCGAGACGGTGGTGACGCCCACGGCGAGCCATCCGGCCAGCCCGAAGCCCACCAGCTCACCGCCAGGCGTGGTGGCCAGCATCAGGCCGCTGGCCCACGCCGCGAGCCCGGAGGCGCCGTCACTGGCGGCCATGTTCATGGCCATGTATCGCCCGCGCAGCGGTGGCGGCACCTTCGCGGAGATCAACGCGATGGTGGGGATGGGCCGCGTGGACGTCAGGGACATGAAGAGGACGAAGGCGACCATCACCACCGGCAGCGGAGAGGCGGGAAGGTGTGTGAAGCCCAGGTGCGGCACCATGGTGCCCACCAGCAGCAGCCCGAGCACCCGGGCGGGGCCGAACCGGTCCACCCAGCGGCCCACCTGACGCGCCGCGAGCAGCGTGGCGGCGCCGCCAGCCAGGTACACCCAGGGCAGGTCGGTCTGCTTCAGCCCGAGGTTCCCGACCATGAACGCGCTCAGGTACGGAATCAGCAAGAAGCTGGAGAAGGCGACGCTGAACGTCAGCAGCCAGCCCAGCGCGAAGCCCGGCGTGAAGAGCGCCGTGACGGCAGGCGCCTGACGCTCCGAACCCGTGGCGACGTGCGCATCCAGCCGCGGAAGCACGGCGAACAGCCCGAACCACAGGAGCGCCCCAAGGATGCCAATGGCCCAGAAGGGCGCGCGCCAGCCGAGCAGGTTGGCCATGCCCAGGCTCAGCGGAACACCCGCCACCGCGGACAGCCCGAGCGATGACATCACCGTGCCAATGGCCCGGCCCCGGCGCTCACCGGGGATGGTGTCCGCGATGATGGACATGATGACCGCGCCCATGAGGCCCGCGCATCCTCCAGCGATGCTCCGGGCCACCAGCAGCCACGCGTGGCTCTGCGCCGCGCCGCAGGCCAGCGTGGCCGTGATGAACCCCCCCAGGATGACCAGCAACGTGCTTCTGCGGCCAAACCTGTCGACCCACGCGAGCCCCAGCACGCCCATGGCGGCGGAAGCCAACGTGTAGGAGGACACCAACGTTCCGAACTGCGCGGCTGACAGACTGAACAGCCGCATGAACTCCGGACCCAACGGCAGGACGATCATGAAGTCCAGCAGGTGGGTGAACTGCACGCCCGCCAGCAGCAGGATGAGCAGACGCTCCTGTCGCGGTGAGAACGAGGCGGTCACGAAAGGCTCCTGCGATTCAAGCCGCACGGGCTTCGTGCGTGCGAAGGGACGGCATGGATTCGGCGACCAGGAAGGCCAACTGAAGGGCCTGGTCCGCGTTGAGCCGCGGATCGCAGTGGGTGTGGTAGCGGCTGGAGAGGTCGTCTTCCGTCACGGGCTGGGGACCGCCCAGGCATTCGGTGACGTTCTGCCCGGTCATCTCCAGGTGCAGACCACCCGGGTGGACGCCCTCCGCTGCGGCCGCGTCCATGAAGCCACACACCTCCGTGAGGATGCGGTCGAAGGAGCGCGTCTTGTAGCCATTGCCGGCCTTGTGGGTGTTGCCATGCATCGGGTCGATGGACCAGATGACGGGACGCCCGTCCCGGCGGGTGGCGGCCATGAGCCGGGGCAGCCGCTCCGCGACCAGGTCCGCGCCGAAGCGTCCGATGAGGGTGATACGGCCCGGGATGCCCTGGGGATTGAGGAGGTCCATCAGCCGGAGCACTTCGTCGGGCTCCATGGTGGGGCCACACTTGATGCCAATGGGGTTCTGGATGCCGCGCATGAACTCCACGTGGCCACCGTCGAGCTGGCGGGTGCGCTCGCCAATCCACAGCATGTGCGCGGACGCGTCGTACCAGCCGCTGCCGTCGGGCTCGGCGCGCGTCATGGCCTCCTCCACGTTGAGGAGCAGGGCTTCGTGGCTGGTGAAGAAGTCGATGGCATTGGAGCTGCTGCGAGGCTCCGGGCCGACACCCAGCGCCCGCATGAACGACAGGGATTCGAGGATGCGGTCCGCCAGCAAGCGGTTGATGCCGCCTTGGGGCCAGCGCTGGGGCTCGGCGAGCTCCTCGTAGCCGCGCTGGGCGAAGGCGCGCAGCAGGTTCAGCGTGGCGGAGGACTGGTGATAGGCCTTGAGCAGCCGGCGCGGGTCTGGCGTTCGCGCTTGGGCGTCGAACTCCATGCCGTTGATGATGTCCCCGCGGTAGCTGGGCAGGGTGACGCCGTCCAGCGTCTCCATGGGGCTGGAGCGCGGCTTGGCGAACTGCCCGGCGATGCGGCCCACCTTCACCACCGGACGGTTGCCGGCGAAGGTCAGCACCATGGCCATCTGCAGCAGCAGCCGGTAGGTGTCCCGGATGTTGTCGGTGGTGAACTCCTTGAAGCTCTCCGCGCAGTCGCCGCCTTGCAGCAGGATGGCTTTGCCTTCGGCGACCATGGCGAGCCGGGAGGTGAGTCGGCGCGTCTCATCCGCGAAGACGAGTGGAGGCAGGCGGGACAGCTCGGCCTCGGTCTGGGCCAGGGCCTGCGCGTCCGGATAGTCCTCCGGCATGTACTTGACGGGCTTGTGCCGCCAGGAGTCTGGCGTCCAGGTGGGGTTCGTCACGGGAGTGCCGTTTCGGTTGGCAGGCGGGTTGCGGGCACGGGCGGCAGCAGGCCCCGCGCAATGCAGTAATCGAGGTATCGGTACAGCAGCGCACGGTCCGTGGGCGGGCAGGTGATGCCCGTTCCCTCGAGCGCTTGATGGACCCGCTCACAACGGATGGGGCCCAGGCCAAACGCGGGCACGTCCGTGCCCGAGCGCAGGTCGAAAAAGGCGAGCGTGGATTGGTTCTCCCCGGTGCCAGCGCGCTCGGCCACGCGGTGGCGCCACTCACCCACGGGGCAGTGCTCCACGGGGTAGCCATAGTCACGGACCCACGCGAACAGCTCACGGAGCTTCACCTCGGGCGTGGGACACAGGTTGAACACCGTGGGTGGGCGGGCGTCGCGTGCCATGCGGACAATGGCTCCCGCCACGTAGTCCACGGGCGTCCACACCTCGGCGACGTCGAGCTGGGGCAGCGCGCCCACGGGGATGCCGGCCAGCAGGATGCGCCACACCAGGTCCTGCGGGTTGACGATGGCGCTGTCGGGCGCACCCACCACGCGGCCCAGCCGGTAAACGGCCACGGGAAGGCCGCGCGCTCCGGCCTGTTCGACGAGCCGCTCGGCAATCCACTTGCTCTGCTGGTAGCCGTCGCGCAGGCCCGGGTGCGCGGGCACGAAGGCCTCCGGGACGTCGGGGCTGAGGTCCGTCTGCGGCGCCACGGCCAGAGTGGAGACGTAGTGGAAGGGCTTGGCGCGGACCGCGGCGGCCAGGCGCAGCAGCTCGCGGGTACCCCGCACATTCACGGCCTGGAGGCTGCCGTATTCGCGCACCACGCTGACCACGGCGGCGTTGTGGATGACGGCGTCACACTCCGAGGCCAGCCCGTGGAAGCGCGCCTGACTCAGGCCCAGCCAGGGCTGGGTGAGGTCCGAGGGCAGCGCCACCACGCGCTCCGTCAGGTGTTCGGGGGAGAGCTGCTGGGACGCCAGCGCGGCCTGGATGCGCTCCAGGGCGTGAGCCTCGTCGCGAGCGCGGACCAGACACACCACGCGCGCGTCCGTCTGGCGCAGGAGTTGGTGGAGCAGGTGCGCCCCGACGAAGCCGGTGGCGCCGGTGAGGACGACTTGACGCATCCGTGGAGATTCGGCGGCCTGCACCGTGAGCTTGGGGACGACGTCCTCAGACAGCACGGCGTCGGCGAGCATGCTCTCGGTGAGGCCCCCGGCGTCAGAGGCGCCGTCGGTGCCTTGCTCCAGTGCCTGGGCCAGTCCGGCCGCCGTCGGGTAGCGGAAGACGGTGGCGACGGGAATCTCGCGGCCCAGCTCGATGCTGAGCCGGTTGGCGACCTGGATGCTCTGGAGCGACTGGCCGCCCAGGTCGAAGAAGTCATCCTGCGCGGACGTCGTCGTCACGCCCAGGACCTCTTCCCAGACCTTCATCACCACGCGCTCCAGGGCCGTGGTGCCCGCCGTCGTGGTCGCGACCTCCTCGGTGGGCAGCAGGCGGCGCAGCTCGGCGCGGTCCAGCTTGCCGGTGCTGGTGCGTGGCAGCCGCTCCGCGAACACGAACGTGCCGGGCACCATGGGGGCAGGCAGGCTGTCCAGCAGGTGCTGCCGCAGCTCCGCCACGGTGGGCGCGGGCTGCGTGGTGACGACGTGCGCGCACAGCCGGCGCGAGCCGCTGGGGAGCACCTGTCCGACGACGGCCGCCTCGCGCACGCCCGAGTGGCCGAGCAGCGCCGTTTCGACCTCGGACGGGTCGATGCGGTGGCCGCTGATCTTGAACTCGTCGTCGACGCGGCCCACGAAGACAATCTGGCCGTCCTCGCGCAGCCGGGCCTTGTCACCCGTGCGGTAGGCGCGGGGGCTTCCCGGCAGGGCGTCGAGCGTGATGAAGCGCGTGGCCGTCAGCGCCTCGCGGCCCAGGTAGCCCCGGGCGAGCGCGCCGCCCAGCAGGTGGAGCTCGCCTTCCTCACCCGTGGGGACGATACGGCCCTGCGCGTCGGCAATCACCGCGCGCACGCCCGGCAGGGGGCGGCCAATGGGCACGTCGTCCCCGGTGGGCGTCTCGTCGAGGCCACCGCTGAGCGTGGCGACGGTGGCCACCACGGTGGCCTCGGTGGGGCCGTAGGTGTTGAGCAGCCGGACCTGGGGACCTGCGGAGGCCCGCCAGCGGGCGACGCGCTCGGGCAGCGCGGCCTCACCGCCGATGATGACGGTGCGCAGCGAGGGCGGCAGCCGGGCCGCGCCCGTGGACACGCTGTAAGCCAGTTCGTGCCAGAAGGCCGTGGGCAGGTCCAGCAGGGTGATGCCATGGGTGGCGCAGGCTTCGAGCAGCCGGGGCACCGACTGGAGCATCTCGTCCGTGCGCAGCACCAGCGTGGCGCCGGCGCACAGGGAGACGAAGATCTCCTCCACGCTGGCATCGAAGTGCAGTGGCGCGAACTGCAGCACCCGGTCTTCGGACGCCACCTCGTAGCGGAACGTCGCGCCCGCAACGAAGTGGGCCAGGGCGTCGTGGTCAATCTGCACGCCGTTGGGCTGGCCGGTGGAGCCGGAGGTGTAGATGACGTACGCCAGCGGCGCACCCGGCTGGGTCGCCGTGGCCGGCTGCTCCGGGCCGGGGCGCCTGTGCACCGCGAGCTGCCCGGGTGCCTGCGGAGGCATGCCGGCCGTGAGGTCCTTCACGGCGCTGCTCACTGTCAGGCGTGGCGCGGCGTCATCCAGGATGGCCTTCGTCCGGGACTCTGGACCAAAGGGGTCCACGGGGAGGTATCCCGCGCCGGAGAAGAGGACACCCAGCGTGGCCACGATGGCGTCGATGCTCCGCGGCAGGGAGACGGCCACCAGCGTGTCGGGCCGCGCGCCGTCAGCCCGCAGCTGCTCCGCGAGCGCCTGGGCGGACTGGAGCAGGGCCGCGTAGGTGAGGCGGTGCTCGCCATGTTCCACCGCGATGGCATCCGGCCGCGCACGCGCCTGCTCCTTGAAGAGCTCCAGCACGGGCCGTTGCGGAATCGGCAGGGGACCGCCATCCGCGATGGAGGGCCGCGCGGGGGCAGGCGCCACCCGCACGGCCTGCTCGGGCGCGGCCAACAGTGACTCCAGCAGTTGGAGGAAGCCTTGCTGGTGGGCGTCCAGGACGTCGGGGCTGTAGCAGGCGGGGTTCGCGTCGAAGTCCACGCGCAGTCCGCTGCCGTCGGAGCGGGCGTACATGCCGATGGACAGGTCCTCGACGGGGCCCGCGGAGAGGTTGTGGGCGAAGGCCGGCATCCCCGCGAAGCGCAGGGCGTAGTCGAACGGCATGATGTTGACCACGGGGCCGAAGAGCCGCCGCTGGCCGCCCACGCGCTTCAAGTCGCGGCGAAGCTGCTCGTAGCGGTAGCGCAGGTGCGGCCGCATGGCGCGCAGCTCCGCCGCTACGTCGCGGGCCATGGCGAACAAGCCCGCGTCGGGCCGCACCGGGACGCGCAGCGGCACGATGTTCATGGCCATGCACGGCACGCGGATTGCGGCTGAGCCCAGGCGCGTCATCACCGGCAGACCCAGCACGACTTCGGGCGCACCCGTGTGCTGGTGCAGCCAGGCCGCCGTCGCCGCGAGCACCAGGTCCGGCCACGTGAGCCCGGCCTGCTTCGCGGCGGCCTGCATCCACTCCAGGTCCGCGGGCGACAGGTGCCGCGTCTGGCGCACGAACCGCGGCGACATTTGCGCGGGCTCCGCGAGCGTCACTGGCGTAGGCCCATGGGTGAAGCGCTCCACCCAGAAGGCGCGGTCCGCGGCGTGCTGCGCGCCCCCCTGGTAGGCGGCGTCCTCATCGAGGACGGCACGGAGGGAGCCGAACCCGTTCGTTGCGGGCTTGCCCGTCACCCGGGCCGTGTAGAGGTCCGCCACGCGGCGGGCCACCAGCGAGAAGCCGAAGCCGTCCAAGGCGATGTGGTGGGCCCGCTGGAACCAGAAGTAACGGTCCGGCGCCGCCTTGAACAGCGCTTCCGCGAACAGCGGGCCCTGACCCAGGTCCACCGTGCGCGTCAGGTCCTCGTGCATCCAGGCCTGTGCCTCGGTCCAAGGGGCGGGCGTGTGGCTGACGTCGGCGACGTGTAACTGCCACGACGCGCGGGGCTGCGCGAACTGCACGGGGCCGGAGGCACCGGGGACGAAGCGCGCGTGGAGCGCCTCCGCCTCGTCGATGGCCTGACGCAAGGCGGACTCGAAGTGCTCCACGACGAGCGGCCCGCGGATCTCGATGCACTCGCCCGCGTTGTAGACGGCGCTCGTGAGGTCGAACTGCTGGCCGACCCAGATTCCATGCTGGGCCGCGGACAGCGGCCAACCTGCTTCGTGTGTTTCGCCCATCGCCAGGGCCTCCCGTGTGTTCATGCGTCAGGGGCGCGAGGTGACTCGCGCACCGCGGAGCTACGCGGCGTTCCGGGAAGCGGGCGTGTTGCCCAGGGAGAGCAGCGTGAACCAGTCGGCGAGCGTCGGCCGTTCGGCCAGCTCCACGAAGGTTGTCTCCGCGCCAGCGGCCCGCCATTTCTCCACCAGCGTCATCAGCCGGATGGAGTCCATTCCGCGATCGAGCAGGTTGTCGTCGTCCCCCAGCGCCTCCGGCGACTCCTGGAGCAGCTCCGCCACTTCCGCGCGCACCTGCTCGCGGGTGAGCGTGCTGGCCGTGGCGACGGGGCCCAGCGCTTCGAGCACCTGCTGCGTGGTGGTGGTGACGGCGCACAGTTGGGCCGCGTAGCTCAGCGCGAGCTGGTGGTGCGCCAGGGAGAAGTCACCCAGCGCGTCGGCAATCAGGAAGGGCCGCACGTCGCTCATGAAGGCGTCGCTGGCCGTCTGCAGGCAGCCGATGTGCGCGTAGATTCCGGAGATGAGGATCTGATCGCGGCCCAGCTTCTTCATCTGCTCCATCAGGTCCGTCTTGCGGAACGCGCTGTAGCGCCACTTGGTGAGCTGGATTTCGCCTTCGGCGGGCGTCAGCGCGTCGATGATGCGCTTCTGGTCCGGTCCGCCGTTGATGCCGCCGCCCCAGAAGTCCAGCAACAGGCCGCGCTGCTCGGGCGTCTGGCCACCCGGCTGGGCCGAGTACACGACGGGGATGCCCAGCGCCGTGCAGTGCTGGCGCAGCCTTTGGATGTTGGCGACCAGCTCCGTCACGGGCGACTGGCCCTGCGCGAAGGCCTCCACGAAGTAGCGCTGCATGTCGTGGATGAGCAGCACGGTGCGGCTGGGGTCCGGCGTCCAGGTGACCTTGTTCTTCGGCAGGTCGGCGGCGCCGGGCATGGGATAGGGAGCGATGGCGGGGAGCGCCATGGGGTGGGTCCTTTCAGCGCGTCGCGCGCGAAACCGGAGTGGGGGAGGGAGCGCTGGCGAGCACGTCGCGCAGCGCCTTCTTGCTGACCTTGCCGACGCCCGTCTTGGGGAACGCCTCGACGAACTCGACCCGGTCGGGAATCTTGAAGGCGGCCAGGCCCCGCTGGCGCAGGAAGGCCGTGAGGACGTTGGGCGCGGGCGGCGTGCCTCGCGCGATGACGAAGGCGCAGGTGCGCTCGCCCAGGAACGCGTCCGGAACGGCGACCACCGCGGCGTCGTGCACGTCGGGGTGGGCCAGCAGGTGGTTCTCCACCTCCTCGGCCGCGACCTTGTCTCCGCCCCGGTTGATCTGATCCTTGGCGCGGCCCTCCACCACCAGGTAGCCCTGGGGCGTCACGCGGACCACGTCACCGGTGTGATAGAAGCCGTCGTTAGTGAAGGCCTTCGCGTTGTGGGCCTCCGCCTTGTAGTAGCCGCGGATGGTGTACGGCCCGCGCGTCAACAACTGGCCCGTTTCGCCCGGCGCCACGTCTTCGCCGTCCTCGTCCACCACCCGGATTTCGTCGTCCGGGGAGATGGGCCGGCCCTGGGTGCTGACGATGACCTCCTCGGGGTCATCCAGGCGCGTGTAGTTGACCAGGCCCTCGGCCATGCCGAACACCTGCTGCAACGTGCAGCCCAACGTGGGCTTCACGCGCTGGGCCGCCTCGGTGCTGAGGCGCGCGCCACCGACCTGGAGCACCCGCAGACTGGCGAGCTGGTGCCGGCGCGTCTTGGCCGCGTCCATCCAGACCATGGCCAGCGGCGGCACCACCGCGGTGATGGTGACGCGCTCGCGCTCGATGAGCGGGAACACTGTGTCCGGGCTGGGGTTGGGCGCCAGCACCGCCGTGCCGCCCGCGTAGAAGGTGCCCAGCACGCCCGGCGAGCTGAGCGGAAAGTTGTGCGCCGCGGGCAGCGCGCACAGGTACACGCTCGTCTCGTCGAGCTGGCAGATGTCTACGCTGCCGCGCAGGCTGTAGATGTAGTCGTCGTGCGTGCGCGGGATGAGCTTGGGCACGCCCGTGCTTCCGCCGGAGAGCTGGAAGAAGGCCACGTCGCTGGGCGCGGGCCCCGGCGGCAGCGCCGTGGGCGCGGCGTACAGGCTGCTCAGCGCCGTGAAGGGGCCCGCGTCACCGGCGACGATGACGTGCTTCAGCGTGGGGCAGGTGGTGCGCACCTGCTCGGCCAGCGTTCGGTAGTCGAAGCCGGCCTGCTTGTCCGCGATGACGTAGGCCGCCGCCTCCGTGAAGGCGCAGAAGTAGCCAATCTCCGACGAGCGGTGCGCGGGCAGCGCGAACACCGGCAGCGCGCCCAGGCGGAAGAGGGCGAAGATGACCTCGAAGAACTCGGCCACGTTGGGCAGCTGCACCACCACGCGGTCCCGGGCCTGGATGCCCAGGGCATGGAAGCCGGCGGCCAGCTGGCTGACGCGGGCGTCCAGGTCGGCGTAGGTGAGGCGGCGCTCACCGGCCACCAGCGCGGTCCGCTCGCCGTGACGCTGGGCGCGCTCGTGGAGGAGCTGGCCGAACGTCTCGCCGCGCCAGTAGCCGGCCTCGCGGTAGCGGGCGGCGTACGCCTCCGGCCAGGTGGGGCAGCCGGGGAGGACGGAGGACGTCATGACTGCACCCCGGCACCCTGGCCCAGGCCCATGGCGTGGAGCATGGTGCGGAACTTGGCCTCGGTCTCCGCCAGCTCGGACTCGGGCGTGGAGCCCACCACGATGCCCGCACCCGCGAAGAGGCGCAGGGTGCGCTCACTGGCCTCCGCGCAGCGGATGGTCACCGCCCACTGGCCGTCACCCGTGGCGTCGCACCACCCCACCGTGCCGGTGTAGTAGCCGCGCTCGAAGGGCTCGATGGAGCCAATCGCTTCGTGGGCCAGCCGCGTGGGGTAGCCACACACCGCGGGCGTCGGGTGCATGGCCGCCGCCAGCGTCAGCGAGGAGATGGAAGGGTCGGCCAGCTCACCGGTGATGCGGCTGGACAGGTGCCACATGGTGGCGGTGTTCACGAGCGACGGACCGGCGGGCACATGCAGCGTCTTGCAATACGGCCGCAGCGCCTCCGCGACGGCGTCGATGACCACCGCGTGCTCGTGCAGGTCCTTGGGCGACTTCAGCAGCGCGGCGGCGCGCTCCTGGTCCTCCAGCGGATCCGCGCTGCGGGCCGCGGAGCCGGCCAGGGGATTGGCGACCACTTGGAACCCAGAGCGGGACACGAGCAGCTCGGGGCTGGCGCCAATGAGCGTGCGCAGTTCCGCGCCGCTGGTCCCATCCTGCTGGGGGAGGTCGGCGGCGAAGGTGTAGCCCGATGGGTTGCGCTGCGCGAGGTTGCGCAGCAGTTGCCGCAGGTCGATGGGGGCGGCGGCGTTGAGGTGCAGCGAACGTGACAGCACCACCTTCTGGAGCGGCCCGCTCTGCATCAGCTTCAGCGCCTGCGCGACGCCGTCCAGGTACGCGGCGGGCTCCGGCACCGGCTGGACCGTGTAGCTGGTGCTGAGCGGCCGCTGCACCGGAACGTCCTTGTCGAACACCAGCGGCCCCGCGCGCTGGAGCGTCAGCGGCACCACGAGCTGCGCGGGCACCGAGCCGTCGAAGGGCACCGCGCCCACCGCCACGGGGATGTCGTGGTCGGCCTGACGCGCGTCATTCAGCACCGCCGTCACGCGCTCGGGGAGCCGCGCCAGGGCATCCGCGCCGCCCTGGTGCGGCACGGTGGCGAAGGTGCCGCGCGCCAGCAACGTGCGGCGCGGCGTGGAGAAGAAGAACGAAGAGCCAGCCTCGTAGCTCTCGAGCAACTGCGCGGCGAGTGTCTGCGGTCCCATGGGGTGTTCCTGTTCCTTCGGCTCAGCGGGCGTCGTGCACAGGGCGCCACAGGGCGGCGCCTCGGCGGCAGGTTATGAGTTGGATCCTAGTAATCATTCTCAACTTCTTGGCGGGCGTGGGCCTGCGCGAGGGCGGGGTCAGGCGTCGAGCGTCGCGCCCCCGTCGACGCGGAGGTCGTGCAGGGTGATGTGGCGTGCCGAGTCCGAGACGAGGAACCGCACCGCGTTGGCGATGTCCTCGGGGGTGGCGATGCGTTGCAGCGGGATGCCCAGGCGATAGGCCTCGGGCGAGCCGGCAATCACCGCCTGTGCGCCGGAGTCATCCGCCCAGAGCGCGCGCTGCATGGCGGTGTCCGTGGAACCGGGGGACACGACGTTGCATCGGATGCCGTGCGGGGCCAGCTCCAGGCCCAGGCACTTGGTGAACATGCTGGAGGCTGCCTTGGAGGCGGCGTACGCGGCCATCTGCGTGCGGGGCACGGCGGCGGCGTTGGAGCCCACGGTGACGATGACGCCGCCGCGCCGGGGCACCATGCGCCGGGCCACGGCGCGGGACACCTGGAACACGCCCAGGGTGTTGACGGAGAAGGTGAACGCCCAGTCCTCGTCGCTGAAGGACAGGATGGGGCCCGTGCGCAGGACGCCCGCCACGTTGGCCAGCACTTCGATGGGGCCCAGCTCCCGCTCGATGCGCTCCACCAGAGCGTCGACCGCGGCGACATTGCTCACACTGGCCGGGTAGGCCACCGCGTGCTGATTCTTCTGCCGAAGCTCGGCCACGAGGGAGCCCAGGCCGTCCGCGTTGGTGTCGACCGCGGCGATGAGGGCATCACCCGCCAGCGCACGCGCCACCGCCGCGCCAATACCTTGTGCGGCACCTGTGACGAGTGCCACCCGGGTGGGCGTTCCCATGTCCCTGTTCCTCCTTCTGGATGCCTGCGCCCGCTTGTTGGGCTTGCAATCGGATAATGAGAATGATTTTCATTATCGAGTAGGCACAGATATGTGCCACGCAGCGCCAGGGGTGTCAAGAAGGGAAGTAAGGGATTGCCGGTAACGCATATTGCAATGGCCACCCGGTCGGGCTGTCACGCATCGGGTTCCATCGCGGAGCCATGCTTCTTTTGGCCGCGTTGGAAGAGGTCCGGGCTCTTGTCCGATGATGGGATTTCGCGTGCCACAGGCGAACGCGAATCACGCCCCAGCCGGGTGTGCCAAGGGCCGTGTCAGGCGCGACGTTTGATGGCGTTGGAGTTGCAGCGGAGTCTGGCCTTCATGTCCCAGCTTCTTCAGGACGTTCGATTGTCCCTGCGTCGCATGCGGCGCGAGGCCGCCTTCACGCTGGTCATCATCACCACGCTCGCGCTGGCCATTGGCGCCACCACCGCCGTCTTCAGCGCGGTGTACCAGGTGCTGCTGCGGCCGTTGCCGTACCGGGCGCCGGAGCAACTGGTGACGCTGTACCAGTCGACGCCCCAGCGCGAGCGGCTGGGCGTGTCGCTGCAGTCACTCCAGGCATGGCGCGAGCGTGCGTTCGCGTTCCAGGGATTGGAGGGGCTGTCGATCCGCGACATTACCTTGGCGGGTGACGGTGAGTCGGAGCGGGTGCGCGCGGGGCGGGCAACAGCGGGTTTGTTCTCGCTCCTGGGCGTGCGGCCCTTGCTAGGGCAGGACTTCCACGCGGACATGAACGCCAATGGCCTGCTCCTGTCGCATGCGCTGTGGCAGCGGCGCTTCGGTGGCCGCCCGGACGTGGTGGGACAGGCGCTGATGGTGGATGACCAGCTCCACACGGTGGTGGGGGTGTTGCCCGCGGGCTTCCGCTTCGCACCGGACGTGGAGGCGTGGAAGCCGTTGGTCTTGTCCGCGGAGGAGTCGGCCGGAGGGGTGTGGCTGCGCGTGGTGGGGCGGCTGCGCGAAGGCGTGTCCGCGGAGCAGGCACGTACGGAGCTGACGGCCCTGGGTGCCGCGCTGGTGCGCGAGCCGGGCTTCACGGAGGAGCCCGCTGGGGTGCGGCTGGTGCCGTTGCACACACAGGTGGTGGAGGGCTCCCAGGAGCGGCTGTGGCTCCTGGCCGGCGTAGTGGCGTTGGTGCTGCTGGTGGCCTGCGCCAACGTGGCCAACCTGTTGCTGGCCCGGGCTTCCGCGCGGGAGCGCGAGGTGTCGGTGCGCGCCGCCCTGGGCGCGGGCCGAGGGCGGCTGGTGCGGCAGTTCCTGGTGGAGAGCGGGATGCTGGCGCTCGTGGGGGGCGCCGCCGGACTGGTCCTGGCGATGTGGGGCATGGATCTGCTGCGCGCGCTCATGCCACCTCAGTTCGTGGACGCCGAGGCCCTTCGCCTGCAGCCGAATGTCCTGGGCATCGCGCTGGTTCTCTCGGTGGTGACCAGCCTGCTCTTCGGCCTGGTCCCCGCGCTGCGGGTGTCGCGCGCGGATGCGCGGGGCGCGCTGGGCGGGCTGCGAGGCGGCGCGGGGGCCACGCGGGGCGAAGGCGGGCGCGTGGTGCTGGTGGTCGCGCAGGTGGCTCTGGCTCTGATTCCGCTGGTGGGCGCGGGCCTGATGCTTCGCACCCTCCATGCCTTGAGCGCCGTGCCGCTGGGCTTCAATCCCCAGGGCGTCACGGTGGTGGACCTCTCCCTGCCTTCGGCGAGGTACCGGGATGAGGCCGTCCAACGGGCCCTCTTCTCCAGCGTGCTGGAGCGGGTGCGCGCGCTTCCGGGCGTGACGTCCGCGGGCATGGCCAGCACCGTGCCCCTGTGGGGACGCAATGGCCTGGCTCCGGTGCTGCTGCCGGGCGAGCCGGCATCACAGGCGGACTCCCGGGAGTTGGTCCACTTCCGCACCACCAGCGACGGCTACTTCAACACCCTGGGCATCCCGCTGAAGGAAGGGCGCGCCATCGAAGCCTGGGATGGGGCGGGCACCGCGCCGGTGGTCGTGGTGAACGAGACGTTCGCCCGGCGCTACTTCCCCGGTCGGAGCGCGGTGGGGCAGCGCGTGCAACTGGTGCTCGACGGTGAGTCCTTCCGCGAAATCGTGGGCGTGGTGGGGGACGTCCAGCACAACAGCCTGGATGCGCCCCCGGCCAGCGAGGCCTTCGTCCCCATGGGACAGCTCTGGGGACTGCACATGCTGCTCACCGTGCGTGCCTCGCAGGACGCCGCCGCGCTGGCCCCGGTACTGCGCGAGCAGCTTCGCGCCGTGGCCCCCGAGCTCCCGAGAGCCCCGGTGCGCTCCCTGGAATCGGTCGTGGACGCCAGCCTGGGCCACACGGAGGTGCTGGGTTCGCTGCTGGTGGCCCTGGCGGTGCTGGGGCTGGTGCTCGCGGGCGTGGGGCTCTACGGCGTGTTGTCCTATTCGGTCAGTCAGCGGACGCGCGAGCTGGGCATCCGCATGGCATTGGGCGCGACCGGGCAACATCTGGTGTGGCGCGTGGTGGGGCAGGGGCTTCGGATGGCCGTGGCCGGCGTCGTCCTGGGCATTGGCGGCGCCGCCGTGCTCGCGCGCAGCCTGTCCAGTGTTCTGTATGGCGTGAGCGCGTTCGACGTCGTCACCTTCGCGGCCGTGCCCGCGCTGCTCGCCGCGGTGGCGTTGCTGGCCAGCTGGCTGCCCGCGCGCCGCGTCACCCGCGTGCCTCCGCACGAGGCGCTGCGTTCGGACGACTGAGCCGGGTGCTTTGCTCAGGTGATGGCCTCGCGAGGCACGGGGACCATTGCCTGGCGTATCCCTACGACGAAGGTGTCTCCAAGGTGCCGGTGGATGTCTATGGAAGGCTTGGCGAAGGGCCGGTGGTCATCGATGCGGGCTGGGGATTCCTGCTCCCCGCCAACCGGACCTATCCTTGGTTCAAGTAGCGCCGTGATGCGAAATGACGACGGCCGGGCCTCCCTGAAGGAGCCCGGCCGCCGTGGCGGACTCCTCGGGCGCCCGGGCGCCCGACTCCACCCCACGGGCCCGCCTGCCTCAGTCGTACTTGAGCGCGATGATGGGGTCCACGCGCGAGGCACGCAGCGCGGGCACCCAGGTGGCCACCAGTCCCACGCCCAGCAGCACCAGCGGCGCGGCGACGAAGGACAGCGGGTCCAGGGCGCTGACGCCGTGGACGAAGCCGGACACCACCCGCGTCAGCGCCAGCGCACCCGCGCACCCCAGCACCACCCCGCCCGCTACCGAGCCCAGGCCCTGTCGGAGCACCAGCCTCACCACATCGCCCCGCGTGGCGCCGAGCGCCAGTCGCACGCCCATCTCCCGCGTCCGCTGGCTCACCAGATAGGACAACACGCCGTAGATGCCCACTGCGGCCAGCGCGAGCGCCAGCGCCGCCATCATCCCCAGCAACATCATGTTGAAGCGCTCGGAGCCGAGCGAGCGCGCGACGTGGTCCTCCAGCTTCAGCGTCTCCATCACCGGTTGCTGCGCGTCCACCGCCCACACCTCGCGCTGGACGGCCGTTACGACGTCCGCGTGGCCGCCCCTGGCGCGCACCAGCAGGTTCTGCGGAATCATCCTCACGACCATTGACGCGACGCCCTGCGACATCTGTCCCGGCGCCAGGTACAGCACCGGGGGAGGCTCGTCATTCAGGCCGTCCTCGCGCACGTCCCGCACCACGCCCACCACGACGCGGGGCACCACGTCCCGGAGGGATGGCACCGAATGCGCCACCCGGATGCGCTGGCCGAGGGGGGCCTCGCCCGGCCAGAACCTGCGCGCCGCCGTCTCGTTGATGACCACCACCGGCTCAGAGCCCGCGACGTCGTTCTCCGCCAGCAGCCGCCCGCGGACGAGGCCGATGCGCATCGCACCAAAGTAGTCCGGCGTCACCGGGCGGTACTGCCCCCAGCCCGCGCCGGGGCCGTTGTCATCCCCCGTGTACTTGCCCTCGATGGAGAACGACATGCTGGGGCCCCTGTCCATGGGCAGCGACGTGGCGAACCCGACCGCCTCCACGCCAGGCAGCGCCCGCACGCGCTCCTCCACCTGCGTCTCGAAGCGCTCCAGTGCCTGCAACGTGCCGTAGCGTCCCTCCGGGAGCGACAGCCGCAGCACGTGGACGCCGTGCGGGTCGAAGCCCGGCTGCACGCTCTGGAGCGTGGAGAACCCGCGGATGAGCAGCGCCGCGCCCACCAGCAACATCACCGCCAACGCCACCTGACCCACCACCAGGAACGCGCGCGTGCGCCCGCCCCCCGGGCCCAGGGTCGCCCGCTGGCCGCCCTCGCGGAGCGCCATCTGGAGGTCCGTGCGCGACGCTTGCCACGCGGGCAACAGCCCGAACAACAGGCCCGTGAGGAGCGACGCGGCCAGCGTGAAGCCCAACACCGTGCCATCGATGCCCACCTGCGCGCCCGCGAGCCCTCCGTCCCCGGGCAGCAGAACCGAGGTGTCCGGCGCCAGCGACAACAACCCTGGCAACACCGCCACCGCCAACAGCACCCCGAGCCCTCCGCCGGCCACGGAGAGCAAGAGGCTCTCCGTGAGCATCTGCCGCGCGAGCCGCCCCGGCGCCGCGCCCAACGCCGCGCGCACCACCAGTTCTCGGTTGCGCGCCGCCGCTCTTGCGAGCTGGAGGTTTGCCAGGTTGACACATGCGATGAGCAACACCAGGGTCACCGCGCCCATCAGCACCCAGAGCGCCAACCGCGTGTCGCCCGCGAGGAACGCCCGCAGGTCCACCGGGGCGAACTCCTGGCCCTCATCAAGCAGGCCCGGGTTCTCCGCGCGCACGCGGCCCCCCAATGTCTCCAGCGCCGCCGCCGCGCCGTCGGTCGAGACGCCCGGGCGCAGCCTGCCGGTGACGAAGAGGTAGTGGGAGTTGGTCCGGTCCGTGAGGTCGAGCTGGAGCGGCGTCCACAGGTGCACGCCCGTGGGGTACGCGAACGACGCGGGCGCCACGCCCACCACCGTATAGGACTCGTCGTTGAGGACGATGGAGCGGCCCACCACGTCCGGCGCGCCGCTGAAGCGCCGCCGCCACAGGCTCTCGCTGAGGACGACCACGCGAGGTCCGCCCACCACGTCCTCCTCCGGCAGGAAGCCGCGTCCCAGCCTCGGCCTCACGCCGAAGGTCTCGAAGAAGCCCTCCGTTACGCGCATGCCCGGCAATCGCTCCGGCATGCCGTCGCCCACGGCGCTGAAGCCCGAAGGCAGCACCTCGTAGGCCGCGACGCGCGAGAAGGGCGACCCCTCCGCGGACATCCACACGTATCCAGCGATGGACTGCGACGCCGACCGCCCGTGGTCCTTGGTGACTCGCACCACCTGCATCAGCCGGTCTGGCTCCGGGTACGGCAGCGGCCGCAGCAGCACCCCGTTCACCACGCTGAAGATGGCCGTGTTCGCCCCGATGGCCAGGGCCAGCGTCAGGAGACAGACCAGCGTGAACCCACGACTCTTCAGCAAGAGCCGGAGCGAGAAGCGGACATCCTCGATAAGGGGGGACACGGGGGACCTCGGGGGGCGTGTGTTCGCCCTACGGCGCACGATGAGGACCATTGCACCTTCTGCGTCCGGGTACTTGAAGTGCGTCCGCGGCTTCCAGGTGCGCGCCTGGAAGTCCCGGCCCAGGCGCAACTCCTGGTCGATGGGGTTCGGGTCCACCACTTTGCCCGGGTTCATCTTCCCCTGCGGATCCCAGATGCTCTTGAACTCGCGGAGCTGGAGGCCTACACGGACCCCGGCGTAGCGCCGCTGCCGCCGCACATCACCTTCGAGCAGGCCCGGCACTTCGCATCGGCGCTCCTGGAAGGGGACGAGGACACGGCGGGCGTCATCAAGCAATCCCTCAAGGGCATGGTGGACAAGCTCCTCCCGCACAAGGGGTAGCGACTAGAAGGGCCGTCGCAACACGTCACAGGCAGGACCTCTCAGGCTTCATCCGTGGTGAAATGAAACGAGGCCCGACGCGAATGCACCGCGTCGGGCCCCGGCGGATGACGCGCCTTGGGGCGCGAGTGACTCAGTTGTAGGTGGCGGTGTAGGTTCCGGCCAGGGCGCCGTCAATGAAGGCGAAGTCCACGCCCTTGATGGTGCGCGTCACCGTCGTCACGGCGGAGCCCGCGCGGGTGACGGACAGCAGCGTGCGGCCCGTCGTGGTGCGGGTGGGCACCATGAGGGACAGGTTGCGCGCGGGGCTCGTGAGGTTGAAGGTGAGCACCGTGCCGGTGAAGGCCACGGTGGACACCTGGGTGGCCTCGCGGGCATCGAGCCACTCCAGCAGCTGCTTCGCGGTGATGACCGGCACGCCGTCACGCTTGGCGGACGCGATGATGGCGGCCGAGCCGGAGGAGCCGGCCGACGGCTGCGAGTCGACGTGCATGTTGGCGTTGAAGGCGCCGTAGTAGCCCTTGGTGCCCAGCGCGTTGCCCAGCAGCGTGTCGATGTGCAGCGGGTAGGACTGGCCGGACTCGTCCGTCATCTGCGTGGCGAGCTGGTAGACGTCCAGCGGAGTTCCGTCCAGGTCCGCGAAGCGCATGGCCAGGCCGGAGCCGGTGAACAGGCCCGGGCGGTCCTGCACCCAGTAGTCGGGCCAGTAGTAGTAGTTGGTGTCCATGCGGATGCCGTGCAGGCGCGACACCTTGGGCTGGGTGGACCAGTCGCTGAACGCGATGCAGTGCGTGCGGTTGGTGACAGGCGCGGGGACGGCGGGGAAGGCGGACGCGAAGCTGGCGAGCTGCGGGGTGAAGAAGTTCGGGTCCAGCGTGTTGGCCGTGTAGTCCGCGCAGCCGGTGTTGATGTGCAGGGCGTACTCGAAGCCCTGGGCCACGTAGTTGTTGGCCTGGGTGGCGCTCAGTCCGCCCACGTAGTCGTAGATGGTGCCTCGGATGCACTCCCAGTCGTCCACGCTGCATCCGGTGGGGCTGTCCGCGAGGTACTGGTTCCAGCGCTGGGTGGTGGCGCCACCCGGGTGTCCGTCGCCCGTCATCACCACGACGGCCTTCTTGGCGTTGGGGAAGTACCAGAGGCGCGGCAGCGGCGTGGTGCTCGTCTGGTGCAGCACGTTGGCGAGCAGTCGCTGCTGCTCGTCCGCCTGGGGAATCTGGACCTTGGCCAGGTTCACCCAGTCCGGCTGCGGGTCGAAGGACGCGTTGCCGTAGAACATGTCGCTGGCGCGCGCGCCCGGGCCGATGGAGGAGCCGTCCCGGTTCTGTCCCTGCCACGCCGGGTTGCCTTGCCGCGTGTAGATGACGGACTTCGCCAGGTCATACATGAAGGCGGTGGCGGTGCCGCTGCCCACGGTGCGCTGGCTGACGGCGGTGAACGTCGTCGCGGTGGTGGCGTCCGAGTAGAGCGTGGCGACGGTGCGCGTGCCGGTGACGATGGTGCGCTTGTCCGCGAGGCCGTGGTACTGCATCGTCTCCGCGGTGATGCCCGTGCCCGGGGCCTGGGTGTCGTTGACCAGGATGTAGCCATTGGCCTGCGTGCCCTGAGAGGCATTGAGTCCGAGCAGCGACTGGAGGTTCGCCGCGGGCCGCAGGGCGATGAGGCTGCCGCCGGCGGTGACCCAGTGGGTGATGAGCGTCACCTGGGTCGCGCTCAGCGTCTGCTCGCCGAGCACCAGCACCTTGTAGTCATTGAGGGAAACGGAGACACCCAGGTTACCGGCATCGGTTGTTGCAAAGGCGGCGATGCCCTCGGCCTCCAGGATTTCGCGCAGGTAGTCGGTGAAGGGGTTGCCGGGAGCGGTGGCCACCAGCACGGGGCCCGCGCCGTGGATGCCCGGGCGGGGCGGAGGTCCGTAGGTCTCGAAGACGACGTCCACCCAGTAATTGGAGTTCTGGTGGCTGCCGTTGGGGAACGTGGACGAGGAGGCGTAGGCGAAGACGCCGTTGCCGCCCGAGGTGGTGGCGCCGGGCAGGGCGTGCAGCGGAGGGGCGTCCACTCCGGTGGCCAGGCCGTTGCTGTCGAACGAGTAGCCGCCGAGCGGCGCGAAGTACGACGCCACGTAGGTGGTGCCGGCGGTGATGGCGACAGGGGAGGAGAACGTCACCTCCTGCCAGCCGACGGCCGTCTCGTTGGTGAAGGTGGCGGTGGCGAGCGGCTGGCCCGTGGCGCTCCACAAATTGCCCACGTGGGTGCCGTTGTTGCCGCTGCCCTTGTAGAAGCGCACGCCCGTCACCTGTCCGTCCACGTCCGCGCGGAACTTCACGCCCACTTCGATGGCGGCGGTGTCAGGGGTGGTGGCGGTGCCGGGCGTGGCGGTGGGGGCGAAGATACGGAAGGTGTTGTCCGGGGGCTGCGTCGGGGGCAATGCGCCGGTGGCCTGGAAGACGACGTCCACCCAGTAGTTGGAGTTGCCGAAGCTGTTGCTGGGGAAGGAGCCCGCGGCGCCGTAGGTGAAGACGCCGTTGCCGCCGCTGGTGCTGCCGGGCAGCGCGAAGAGGGGCGGGGTGTCCTGGCCGCTGGCGAGGCCACCGTTGTCGAAGGCGTATGCGCCGACAGGGGCGTGGTACGAGGCGACGTAGGTGGTGTTGGCGGCGACGGCGACAGGGGCGGAGAACGTCACCTCCTGCCAGCCGGTGGCCGTCTCGGAGGTGAAGGTGGCGAAGGCCAGGCGCTGCCCGTTGGCGCTCCAGAGGCTTCCCACGTGGGTGCCGGTGTTGGCTGCGCCCTTATAGAAGCGCACGCCCAGCACGTTGCCGCTCACGTTCGTCTTGAACTTCACGCCCAGCTCCACGGGGTCGGAGTCATTGGTGACGGAGGCGACGGCGGGCGTGGCGGTGGCGGGCCACAGGGTGACGGGCTCAGCCGGGCGAAAGACGACGTCCACCCAGTAGTTGGAGTCGCCGAAGCTGGTGCTGGGGAAGGAGCCCGCGGCGCCGTAGGTGAAGACGCCGTTGCCGCCGCTGGTGGCGCCCGCGAGCGCGTGGAGGGGAGGGGAGTCCACGGCCGAGGCCAGTCCCGCGCTGGTGAAGCCGTAGGCGCCGCCGGGCGCGTGGTACGAGGCGACGTAGGTGGTGTTGGCGCTGATGCGCACGGGCGTGGAGAACGTCACCTCCTGCCAACCGGAGGCCGTCTCTCCGGTGAAGGTGGCGAAGGCGAGGCGCGCGCCAGCGGCGCTCCAGAGACTTCCCACGTGGGTGCCGGTGTTGGCGGGGCCCTTGTAGAAGCGGATGCCGAGGATGTCTCCCTCGATGTCTGACTGGAACTTCACGCCCAGCTCCACCGGGGCGAAGTCATTGGTGACGGAGGGGACGGCCGGGGTGGAGGTGGGGGCGAATAGCGTGTACGTCGGCTGGGTGCGCGCGGTGGTGGGTAGCGCGAGCAGGACGGCCGCGAGCAGCGCCAGCGCGTGGGCGCGTGGCTGTCTCGCGACCCAGTTGGGCCGTGGCTTCGAGGGTGTCATTCGGACTTTTCCTTGGGGGATGGCACGACGAGACAGAGCAGCGGCGGCATCTTGCTGTCTGCCCCTGACGTGGACAATGGCGCGAGACGTAGGTCCGCGAGTCATTGCCGCATGACGCGATTTTTGGCTTCCAGGCGGTCGGACTTTTTCGGTGTCGGTTGTCTTCAGCCGTGATGGGGACCTTGAAAAAGGGCCCGACTCCATGCCGGGGGCTAGTGAATGGGAAATCCAGCGTTTAGACCTGACACGTCGTTCACCTCGGAATGGGCTGGCAGTACCTTGAGCTGGCCTTTGCGCGAGTCCCTCTCACGCGGGCACTCGGAGCTTCCCGCCCATGTCCAAGGGGAAGCGCAGATGCGCTGCGGCTGGTATGAAGGGGGGATGTTCCATTCTTTTGCAACGAGGGTTGTCCAGCTCGACGAAATCAAGGTCCGCTTCGAGGCCGCGAACGAAGCGGAGACCTTCGGCTGGTTCGTCGAGCACTTCGAGCGGATTCAGGATCGCGCCCAGCAACAGAACAAGCCCGCTGTCGAGATCCATCTGGCGACCGGGCTCGTGCGTGCCGACAAGCTCGTCCCTGCGTCTCCGTGGATTCTCGTTGTCGATGGAGATCTCGAGGTAGCGGGTGACATCGACCTGTCAACCCAGCCTTACGAAATCAGTCTGTTCGTAGTGTTCGGCAGCGTGCATGCGAAGAACCTGCGCTTCAGCGGAAGCGCGTGCTGCTACGCGACGAAGTCGGTCGAACTCGCGGGCGGATGCTTCGGAGATCACGGCGACGAGGCGGCCGAACTCCACACCACCCGTCTGAAGGCCCGCATGTTGATGCTCGACGGCAACACCGGAGTGAACGCTCAGCAACTCGATGCGGTGGTGTTCGCGAGCAAGGGCTGGGGCCTGCCTCGGCACTTCACCGACGATGACGTAGCCGCAGATTTCTTCGTCGCCGAGGCGCTGGATGAGGACGGTGGAATTGACGAGCGTGCGGTGTGGGAGTTGATGACGAGCGGGAAGGACCCGTTTCAGCCCGGAGCACTGGCGACGCTCAGCGCGAGGCGCGTCGATGCCGAGACCCGACTCAAGCCCCGGTAAGTCGTGCCGAAGCTCCGCAGTTCGTTGTCGGCGAGCTGTTCGTGGCCAAAGTCAGGCCTCTCCGTCGCGGGGGGCGACAACACGCGCGCCATGAAGGAGAGCAGCAACTCTTTCAGGCAAGCGCAGCGCGAGCGCCGCATCGTGCCAGCTCCGGCGCAGGGGGACGGTGTCGCCCCCTGCGCGGTGGCTGAGGAAGCCCTGGGTGGATGAGCCGCTTCGCGATGCACGAACATCGCGAAGCGCAGGGCTACTGCTTGCGATAGCAGAAGAACACGGGGTAATCGACGCCGGAGGTACCCAGAATCTGGACCGCCTTGAAGCCATCCGGGCAAGACGCCTGGCCGGTGAGGGGATTCACATACGGGCCGCCGCTGCCTTCACCGTACATTCCGCCAAAACGGTAGGGCGACGGCAGATGTGGCTCGTAGGGACGGTGGCAGTATCGGAGGTCGTAGTCGATGCCCGAGGACCCCAGCGCCGCGTCGGTCAGGTAGCCATCGGGGCATGAGGCGGCCTGCGTGATGTCATTCTTGTAGTCGCCGATACTCCCGAAGCCATACGCCCCGCCGAACTCCGCCAGGGGCACGTTCCCGTCCACCGCGTGGCGGCCACAGAAGTACATGTTGTAGTCGACGTTGGTCGTCCCCAGCGTCTGGTACGCCGTGTACTCCGGAGGGCAGGAGGGGCCCCCGGTATAGGGATTGACGTAGGTGCCCCCATTGAAGAACCCATACATGCCTCCGAAGTGCATGTGGGTGGCCGCCCCGAAGACCTGGACCTCGGCGAGGCTCAGGGGGTTGTTGGTGTTACCGAGCTGGACGCGGACATAGCGGGCCTTGCTGTTGATGCTGAGGGAGGTCCGCCGCGGCGCCACGCCCGCGAAGGGGTGGTCCTGCCAGGTCGTGCCGTCCTCCGAGATGCGCACCCGGAAGTTCTGGAGCCGGTCCGAGCAACAGTCGGTGCGGTTGTAGAGGACCACGTTGGAGATGAGGTGTGAAGCCTGGAGGTCGACCTGCCACCACGGCTGGGTTTGTTGGCTTTGCAGGGCGGTGTGGGTGACGGAGCCGGCCCAAAAGTCGCCGTCGGTATTTCCGTCCACCGCGAGCGACGGCTCGCCGCCGCCGCCGAGGTAGGCGCTCGACTGCAGCGCCGGCTTGCCGAGCGCGAGGTTGGGAGGCGAGAGCAACGCCTGCCGCGCGGTGGTGCTGGTGAGGTCATCCGGAGGGAGTTGCTCGGCGGAGGCGTCGGGGGAGCACGCGCCGAGGAGCGCGGCGCCCGCGATGCTGACGAGCCAGGGGAGGCGGAACATTCGGGTTGGGGACATGTATCGGTCTCTGGATGGGGTTCACGCGGCCGGAGGGGCCGGCGACATACCGACCCGCCGCGACCGCGCGCCGCTGCCCCAGAGCAGCCGACGTGCCACGGGGCCGCCGCCCGGGCTTCCGAGGGGGAGCGGCCCTTCCACGCGTGGCGCCGGCCGTTTCCACGCGTGGAACCCGGCGGCCGACGCGTGGAAGCGTCGCCGGAAGTCTGCTTTGCTCCGGGACGTGACCAGCCATCCCCGTCCCCCGGCGTGGGACCATTCCACGGCCGCGAGCCGTGGAAGTTGTCGGCGGCGGAGGTGGCCGCGGGCGTGCCGCTGGAGTTGGCCGGACGCGTGCTGCTGGTGCTGCCCCTGGCGGACCCGTCGTCGCGCGAGGCCGAGGACGCGCTGGGCATGGTGGGCAGCAGCATGGGGCTTCAGCGCATGCGCCAGCACGTCACCCAGGTGGCGGACCGTACCGGTGCTCGTTCGGGGCGAGACGGGCTCCGGCAAGGAGTTGATTGCCCGGGCCATTCATCAGCACGGCATGCGTAGGGACAAGCCCTTCGTCAGCGTGAATCTGGGCGCCATTCCCCGCGAGTTGGCGGCCGCGGAGCTGTTCGGCGCGCGCAAGGGCGCCTTCACCGGTGCGGTGAGGGACCAGACTGGCTTCTTCCAGGCCGCCCACGAGGGGGCGCTGTTTCTGGACGAGGTGGGCGAGGCACCTGCCGAGGTCCAGGTGATGCTGCTCTGCGTCCTGGAGAGCGTATAGGCGGGATAGAGGCCCGCTCGATCAGCGGACGCAGCGCCAGATGTAGCGCCCTGGCGTCCGTCGCCTGCTCTCCGCGCTCGCGATCATGCAGTGTGGGTCGTTCGCCAATCCGAAACAGCGTCCCACCCGGTGCAGGCCCGTAGGTGATTGCCGGCCCCAGCCCTTGACCACCGCGTCCACACGTCCGAGCTCGGAGAGCAGAGGCTCGAACACCATAGTCAGCCACGCGACCGTCTTGAGCGCGTTCTGCTGCACCGCCCGATGATCCTGCGAGATGCGTATGATATCGGTCTCGGGATAACGCATTGAGGTCCTCATGGCGTACGCCTCCGCCGCTGCGGACGAGTAGCGCGTGACATGGAAGGCGAACCCGGTGGTCGCGCAGACACACGGCACAGTCTCGAGCAGGCGCATCAACAGGGCCTGCAGCTCGCCCGCTCGCTGAAGGCCGAGTTCCGGCGGAAACGCCAGGGTGACCGAGTTGGCGTTTTTGGACTTGAAGGACGGTGACCCCTCTTCAGCGCTGGTGAACTTGAACAAAGCCTTCGGTGCATCCATCTCGCTGTCGCCGTCCTTCAGTTCCAGCGACACGTAGTCCTTCTTGCCCAGCGGCTCGGTGGCCCATCGCGCCAGCGTGCCCAGTGTCTTCTTGGTCACCGCTCGGTGCTTGCGCATCGTCTCGGTGGCATAGAAGCGGAGTCGCTCCGGCGGACAGACGGACAGGAAGATCTCCTGGCAGCGCAGCGCCGCAAGAGGGAACTCGGCGAACGTCGCTGTGGTGAAGAGGTTGATGGAGAAGGTGAACGAGGCCTGCCGGATGCCCTCTTCGTCCCGGAGGTCGAGCGAATCTATCAGCGTTGCGGTGTCAGACATGGGGCCGGCTCCTAGTGTCAGCGATGGGCACTGCTCCTCGGGATTGAGCTGCGGGGAGTAGGCGGGCAGGAAGTACGCGCGATATGCCGGGCGACCAGGCGTGGACGCTCACCGGGGCAAAACGCGAAGGTCGCCCCGGGTGTCGGCGTGCACGCAGCGCACGCAGGCCGCCCGAACGCAGCCGCGCGGCCCACTTGCTCACCGCGGCCTCGGACACCCCCAATTCACGCGCGACGCGCACCTGCGGAAAGCCGTGACGCAGCAGACGTGCTGCCTCAAGGCCTCGCTCCTGCTGCTGCTCGGCGGAGAGCCGACGGGCCTGCCAAGCCATGAGAAGTGCACCTCCTCACGAACTCAATAGCGCCACCGCGCCGTCAGCTACAAGTCCGTCGTCGCCATCCTCCAGCACCGCTGCTGCAGACCACGTTCCTTGGGGCGCAGGCACGAAGTGAGGACGTGGGCCGCCTCTTCATGGTCGGAGAAGGCACGCGCTCCGGTGCAGGGCTTCCCTCCGTGCTGTGCTCCGCAAAGATTTTGGACAAGGTGAACGCCTGCGTCTGATTTGTACCGCGCGCGGCGTCCGCAGGTTTTTTGGAATGTCAATTGGTTTGATGGTTGTCTGGACGGACGTTTCCATTATAGATGGGTGTCTGGAAATTCTCCTCGGGCAATAGTAAGTCGCCTGTGAGGCTGGGACCGCATGACATTGGGGCCGGCTGACCACTTGGGAGGGGAAATGAAAAAGAACATGCATTTGCGGTCGATGGCGTTGTCCATGATTGTTGGCGGGGTGCTTGCGACTCTCGTTTCGATGCCTGCGGTTGCAAGAGGGGAGGTTCAGTTGCCCCCTATCTCTGTTGCATTGGAGGAGTGCTCAAGTTGCCCCAAGTCGACGACCGGTACGATTGCGATTAACTTTCTCTGGACGGCGACGACTGGGACTTCAAGCATTGAAGGCGCTGCGCCAAGTAATGCCGTTGTTGAGTCGATCTATTTGGCGGGCCCTCCATTGGGACAGAATATACTTATTAGTCGCATTGACTTGGTTCACCTTGGTTGGGTTAATGCCATATTTAGAAGCTATGCAAATGGGCATGTTTGGTATCCCATGTCGACGCTGCCTGTGATGGCTCCTTGGGCTGGAAGGCTGGTTAATGGCGGGGAGTGGGAGGCAGTTCCAACGGTAGTGGCTATGAATGCGAATTCGCAATTGTCAATTCGCCTGATTATTAAATGGTATGTTCCCGGTTCTGGCGGGGGAGGTCCCGGCCCTGGGCCAGTTACCACAGGAAGTGGTGGAACGAAGTATTTTGCTGACTTTAATGGTGATGGCTACTCGGATCTCTTTCGCCAGAATCCGCAGACTGGAGAAGTGGAGACTCGTTTTGGCCGGACTGGGATGGGGGAGTTGTATTTTAGTGCGCCGACTCGGCACTTGTGGTTGCCGGGTCGCAAATTCGTGCCAGGCGACTTTAATGGCGATGGCTACTCCGATCTCCTGCTCTTTGATGTGTCGTCAGGGGCGATGGAGATTCGGTACGGCCAGGCTAATCTCTACCCGTTTCTTTTTAGTTTGTCATCGCAGAGGGTCCTGGGGGGGGACTTGGATTTTATTCCAGGGGATTTCAATGGCGACGGGATGACGGATGTGCTTCTTTATGAGGCTGCGACCGGGTTTGTGTCGATGATGTTTGGTGATGTGGGCATGGATGGGTTGCACTCAACGCCAGCTACGATTGAGGCGTGGACACTCGGGTTGACCCTGGTGCCGGGTGATTTCAATGGGGATGGCTATTCGGATTTGTTCATCTATTATCCTTGGGGCAATGTTGAAATCCGATATGGTCGTTCTAGTTTTGGGTCTCTTCATCTCAGTGCGGCGTCGCAAGAGGTGTGGAGTCCTGGTCTGAAGTTTGTTCCGGGGGATTTTAATGGTGATGGTCTTACGGATTTGTTCTTGTATCACACCACTACTGGGAATGGTGAGATTCGATTCGGGGCGACGGGATTGGGGTCTCTCACGTTCTCCCTGAATGCCACTACTTCGGGTGCTGTTGGGTTTGATTTTGTTGTGGGTGATTTCAATGGTGATGGGCGATCTGACCTATTTGTGTATAGATTGAGTGATGGGTATACGGCTTGGCATGCCGGTGTGCCAGGTGTGGAGTTTCCCAGTTTTGTTTCGGGAAGCAACCAGTATTGGGGCGCGGGGGTGACGTTGGCTCCTGGTGACTACAATGGTGACGGCTATACCGATTTGTTCTTGTTGCATTCGACGGGGGCGGTTGAGATTCGATACGGCCATGGAGGGGGGCCTACTCTATTGGTAGCTCCCTCTACGTATGTTACATGGCTGCCGGGATTGAATTTGGTGAGTGGGTATATTTACCGCCGCTAATTGAACTGCGGCGGTTTGGTTGAATGTCTGGCCCGGCAGCCCAGGGACCTGGGCTGCCGGGGGATTGAAGGGCTGATGGTGTCGGTGAGCGTCAAGGTAGATGTCGCGTGAAAGGACTCAGTCGATGCGCTTCAACTCCTGCACTGCCGGGGTGAGGTTCGGAGAGGGGCCGAGGCGGACGCGGTGAGCGTCAAGGTAGATGTCGCGTGAGAGGGTTCAGCCGATGCGCTTCAACTCCTGCACTGCCGGGGTGAGGTTCGGAGAGGGGCCGAGGCGGACGGGATGACGCCCAGCCACTGCAAGGTGGCCAGCAGCGTGGCGCCCAACCGGCCCGGTGGGGCGCTTTCTGCCGCTCACCGCCGGATGCGCGCGACTCACCGGTGTCAGGAGGCACTTCGCAGAGAGGACCGGCTGGGGGGAACCGGGTGAGGAATCCTCTGACTTGCACGGCGGCCTTCAGCCGCGACCCGTGCAAGGAGCCTTCTTCGCATGCGACTTCCCCGTCCCTTTCTCCTGCTGGTGGCTTTCGCTGTCGCGTGGGGGCTGTCAGGCCCCAGCGCTCATGCCCAGGCGACTCGCGGCTCGCGGGCCCCGCGTCATTCACGCGTCGACGCGGTGTTCGCGCCCTGGAGCGGCAAGAGCACACCCGGTTGCGCGGTGGGCGTCTCGCGCGATGGCGTGGTGGACTACGCGCGCGGCCATGGGATGGCGAACCTGGAATACGGCATTCCCCTCACGCCGCGGTCCATCTTCGGCATCGCCTCCATCTCCAAGCAGTTCACCGCGTTCTCCATCCGCCTCCTGGAGCAGGAGGGCAAGCTCTCGCTGGACGACGACATCCGCAAGTACCTGCCGGAGATGCCGGTCCGCGAGAAGCCCATCACGGTCGCGCATCTGCTCCACCACACCAATGGCTTGCGCGAGCAGGGCCAGTTGCTGAACATGGCCGGCTGGCGCAACGACGACGTGTACACCGAGGCGGACATCCTCTGGGCGTTGACCCGGCAGCGCGGGGTGAACTTCGAGCCGGGCGCGGAGGTTCTCTACGGCAATGCCGCGTACACGCTGCTGGCGATCATCGTGCGGCGCGCGTCCGGCAAGTCGCTGCGGGTGTTCGCCGACGAGCGCATCTTCAAGCCGCTCGGGATGACCGACACCCACTTTCAGGATGACCGGAGCGAGGTCGTGCCCCGGCGTGCTTCGGCCTACGCCGCCCGTGAGGGCGGAGGCTGGCGGCTCAAGATGTCCAACAGCGACCACTACGGCGCAGGCAACCTCTACTCCACGGTCGTCGACCTCCTGAAGTGGGAGCAGAACCTGCTCGACGGACGCGTGGGCGGTCCGGCGCTGGTCGCCTTGATGCAGACCTCCGGAAAGCTGAACGACGGCACCGTCACCGGCTATGGCAGTGGTCTGCGGCTGTCGGAGTATCGCGGCCTGCGTACGGTGAGCCATGACGGCATGGATGCCGGCTACCGCACGGAGGCCACGCTCTTTCCGGACCAGCGGCTGGCTGTCGTCACGTTGTGCAACGGCTCGACGCTTGAGGCTACGGACCTCGCGTGGAAGGTGGCCGAGGTCTACCTGGGGGACGTCATGAAGGACACGATGCCGCCCGCCGTGGCTCTGCCAGAGACGGAGCTGCCCGCGCTGGCCGGCGCCTACTGGAGTCCCCAGACGGATGAAGTGATGAGGTTGGAGGTCAAGGACGGGGCGCTGTGCCAGGTCGGCGTGCCCAAGCCGTTCGTGCACATCGGCCAGGGCGTCTTCCGCCCGGGCGAGTCCACGCATGTGTGGCGTTTCTCCGCGCCGGCCAAGGCCGGTGGCCCGCGTGAATTGAGCATCCGGGACGCGTGGCCTACGACGCGTGACTTCATCCGTGTGTCCGAGCCCCTGCCCACGAACGCCGAACTCGCTGCCTTCGTCGGCCAGTATCGTAGCGACGAGCTCGACACGATCTACACCGTGCGCATCGCGGACGGCAGGCTGGCCATCCAATGGTCCCGCCGGGACGAGGTCATGCTGGACGCCGTGGGAGGGGCCCGTTTCCTCGGCTCGCTGGGCGCGGTGTCCTTCACGCGGGCGGCTTCTGGTGGAGTCGACGGGCTGATGATCAGCAACCGTCGTCTTCGCCGTCTGCGCGCTGACCGCGTGGGCCCGGCACCTCAGCCACCTGCCGTGAGCACGAGCGACTCAGGCCGACGCTGACTCCTGGTGACGGGCGGGCCATCCACGACCACCGGCTCATCCACCCAGGTGGCTCCCGCGTGGCCCTCGTGCCGGGGCCAACCTCGCACATGCCGCGGGCAAGCCCAGGTGCTCCAGAATCACCCGCACCCCGGGGGCCCCCTCGCTTTCCACCCACAGTCATCGATGTGGGTGGAAAGCGCTCGAGCCGGCCGCGTGTCGCGGCAGCTTGGTATGGCCCGAGACCGCCTCCCCATTGCTCCACCTTCCTTCTTCGCCGCTACAGGAACTCGGTGGCCCCGTACGCGCCGCGCTCACTCGCCTTTGACGTACGCATGACGCAGCGACCGGATTTTGGGTAGATACAACCCCATCGACGGTATTCTTACGTAATGCGACCCCTTCGGTACTCCATCAACGTCACATTGGACGGGTGCTGCGATCATCGTGAGATACTCGCGGACAAAGACCTGCATCGTCACGCGCGCGAGAATCTCGACCAGGCGGATGCCCTCCTCTTTGGGCGGGTGACCTACGAAATGATGGAGGCAGCATTTCGACCGCCGACGCGAACGGGGGCGATGCCTGACTGGATGGAACCCTTCGCTCGGACGATTGACGCGGCAAAGAAGTACGTCGTGTCGAGCACCCTGGAGCGGGTCGATTGGAACGCGGAGCTCGTGCGCGGGGATCTGGAGAAGGCCGTTCGGCAGCTCAAGCGGGAGCCGGGTAAGGGATTGTTCGTGGGAGGCGTGAAGCTCCCTCTTGCGTTGGCGGAGCTGGGATTGATCGATGAGTACGAGTTCGTGGTGCATCCCAGGCTCGTAGGTCATGGGCCGACCTTGTTCGCGGGGCTATCGAAGCATGTCGACTTGAAGCTTGTGAGCCGGCTGGAGTTCGACTCGGGGGCGGTGGCGATGCGGTATGAGCCGAGAAGGTAGCCATCGGGCTTGTGCCCCTCCCTGTATCAGGGAAGAAGTCGCCTGGGCGGACTCGCCGAGCTGTTGATGCCCTCTGCGCGCGCCTCTCTCACTCGCCTTGACGCACTGCTGAACGCAGCCTTGGCGCGCGCATGACGCAGCGACCGGATTTTGGGTAGGTCAGGTATTAGGGCTGAGCCGGGAGGACGATCGAGAACGGATATTGGTCCTCGTCTCGGAGGTCCGGGTCATAGGGCCCCGTGGGCAGATCACTCGTTCGCGTGCATCGTGCCGTTGACGTACCTGAATTCAATCGTGCCTCTGAAGAAGAGGCTGTTGAGGTTGAGGCCGTGGTAGCGGCTGGAGTCGTAGCGGTTGAGTATGCTGTTGCGGCGCCCGTACCAAGCCTCATTCACCTCCTGTAGGTTGCGCGGGCGCCGGGCCTCCAGCCGCTGGAGGATGGCCGCGTCGATGGGGCGGCAGTTCCGGACCAGCCGCGCCGCGCTTACCCCGAGTGCTGTCTCCAGGAGGCGCTCCTGCTTGTGCCCAACCGTCTCAATCTCAATCCCAAACCGGAGCGTCTTCATGGCGTTTGCCTCTCGCATTCTCGCGAGGCTGTGGCGCCCGTCGCGAAAAACATACGCGCTCTGGTGTGCGAATGAGGCAAGTCATCTTCGACGTCTGGTGGGTGGATTTCGGTGTCTGGATTGATTGCGTGAAATCGCAAGGGTTCACGCCTGCTCTCTGAAGCTGGAGCGCGGCCGGCCCGCCTGCGTTGGGCAGCAGGCGGAACTTCAGTGTGTTTGGGCGGCGAAGATCCGCACGGAACAGAGTCGCCGCAATGAATGAACCGATTCTCTGCATCGCGCTGGGTGACGCCTTCGATGGTGTCCCTAACCCGAAGTTCGATCGCTGCGCCCTGGACGCGTCAAAGCTGCGGCAGACGGTGCGTCAACGCGGGTGAGCAGTCATTAGCCTCCTGCTCGCACCGGCATACAGCAGGCCTGCGCGCTGGGCGGGCAACAGACTGCACTCCAAGTCTGCTCTCACCGGCCCTCTCAAGAAGGCCCTCATCCTGGAGCCATTCACGCCGGCGAGAGCCGGAATGTCTCACGACAGGGACGGAAGTCGTGTGTGTCTTGTGGCGGATCCCGCGTCAATCTAGGGGTATGTCCCCCAGGGCTGGCGGAGACGGCATCCAGAGTGGTGTCGATATGGGCCGTGTGCTAAGCGCCTGGCGCGCCTGCGCAGGTTTTCGGCGACGAAAAAGTCACGCTCTAGGACAACGCGACATGAAAATGACTTCGGAAAGAATCTCCCGGTGGGCAACCAGTGCTCTCTCGGTACGGGGCCCTATGATCGTGGCGTTTCTCGCCATACTCGTCGTGCAAACCGCATGGACAAACACGTTCCTCGGAATCGACCTGGATTTCCTGATGCAGAACCGGGGGATTCTCCTACTCGTTCTATTTGGGGTGCTGTTCGTCCTTGACGGCCTCAGGATAGGCCTCCACAAGTTCCTCTCGTCACGCGCCCAGGGGGACGACAGCGACGTGAAGGACGAGCAGGAACATGTCACCGCGATATTCTCTCTTGATAAAGCAGACCCGGCGAAGCCAGGGGCGCTCGTGGGCATGGAACACCTGCAAGAGAAGCACAACTTCGACGCGCTGGACTGCCCGGAATGCGACGGAGAGGGGTGCAAAGGCTGCGACGACGGTGGCCTCATCCTCGTCTGGGAGAAGGAGCCCTGCGGCCCAGATTGTCCCATCCTGGCTACCAAGCAGTGATACTGGGCGCGGGTCAGCCGAGGGGTGAGCCTCAATGGTCACGTGAAAACCGGCCAAAGGGAGAGGACCGAGACAGGAGGACTCCTACCCCGCGGACTCAGAGGTCCGCACCTCCATGGCCCCCTTGGTGTCCTTGGTGTGCCAGCAGCGGGGACCGAATTGGAAGACGTGGGCATGGTGCAGCAGACGGTCGAGCATGGCGGCCACGGCGGCGTTGTCGCCCAGGAGCTTCCCCCAGTCCTCCACGGGCCGGTTGGAGGTGATGAGGGTGGCGGCCTTCTCGCAGCGGCGCATGATGAGCTCGAGCAGGTCCTCGGCAGCGGTGGCCCTGGGACTGGATGAAGGCGCGGCCGAGGGACTGGGCGATGTGACTCTTGCCGGGGCCTGGAGGGCCGAGGAAGAGCGCGTCATCGGTTCGCTCCACGAAGCCGCCGGTGGCCAGCTCGAAGACGAGGCGGCGATTCCCCCTGTGTCTGAGAAGAAGTCGCCTCGGCTGACGTGCCGAGCTGACAACGCCTTGGGGGCGAGACCTGGCGTCTGCCGCGGCGCACGCATGCCCGGCTACATACCAAGCGGGCTCAGCGGACTTCTGATGCGCGCGTAGCAACCCCGTCTGACATGGGCGGGTCAAACCGGCACCTGGGCTCTGACTCCAAGTTTCCACTGCGGTTGTGCGCGCGAACGATGGCTCGTGAGCAATTCAAGGGCAGGTCTTCCCAGCAAGGCGTGAATAGTCAGAACATGGTCGGCGCGCGCTCTTGAAGGAGGCGTCGATGGAAGGGAAGAACCGGTACCGCAACAGCGAGTCGATGATTCTCCACGGCAACCCGTCCTTCCAGGCGGCGAAGGAGGCGGGGCTGTTGGACCTGGCGGTCCACAACACCGGGCACGGCACGCTCGCGCTGCCGGACGGCCGCGAGTTCATCAACATGTGTTCGTGTTCCTACCTGGGCCTGGACGCCGAGCCCGAGGTGCTTCAGGGCGCCATCGACGTGCTCCAGCGCGAGCGGACCATGGACATGGCCATCTCCCGGCTGCGCATCCGGCTGGCCATCCTGGACGAGCTCGAAGCGCGGCTGTCCACGCTCTGGCGCTCGAAGGTCATCGTCACCACCACGGCGAGCTACGCCAGCGCGGGCTTGTTGCCGCTCATCGCTTCCGGGCACCTGCTGCCGGAGGGCCCGCGGCCCGTCGTGGTGTTCGACAAGTCCGCGCACTTCTCGATGAACCTCATCAAGCCCATCTGCGCGGACGAGACGGAGGTGCTGACGTCGCCGCACAACGACCTCGAGTTCGTCGAGGACGCCTGTCGCAAACATGCGCGCGTGGCCTACGTCGCGGACGGCTTCTATTCAATGGGCGGCGCGGCGGTGGTTAAGGAGTTGCTCGCGCTCCAGGACCGCTACGGCCTGTTTCTTTACTTCGATGACTCCCATGCGCTCTCCGTCTATGGCGAGGAGGGGGAAGGCTTCGTGCGGACGCTTGCGGGAAGCGAGCTGAACCCGCGCACCATCATCATCGCGTCACTGGGGAAGGGCTTCGGCACCGCGGGTGGCGCTGTCATGCTCGGGCCGAGTCAGCACGCGGACCTGGTGGGCCGCTTCGCCGGGCCGCTGGGCTGGTCGCAGAGCCTGTCCATTCCGGCCATTGGCGCCAGCATGGCCTCCGCGCGCATCCACGGCACGCTGGAGCTGGCGAAGCGGCAGCAGGCCCTGCGCGCCAACATCCGGTTCTTCGACGAGCGCATACCAACGCGGACCGCGGGCGAGGACTTCCCCATCAAGGTCATCGACGTGGGCCCGGAAGAAGTCGCGGTGGAGCGCTCGCGGCGGCTGCTGGAGCGCGGGTTCTATTCGTCGGCGGTGTTCTTCCCCATCGTTCCGAAGGGACGCGCGGGCCTGCGCATCATGTTGCGGTCCAACCTGTCGCAGGCGGACGTGCAGCGCTTGTGCGACGCCGTGCGGGAGATTTCCGCACCCACAGCCTGAGTGAGTGGAGGTGGCGTCATGCCGTTGTCCATTGCTTGCAGGTCCATGCTGGTGACGCCCGCCCTGGAGCCAACGCGCTTCGACAAGGCGGCCGAGGTGGGCGCGGATGTGGGGTTGCTGGACCTGGAGGACGGCGTGCCCTGGGCCTTCAAGTCCGAGGCGCGCCGCCTGGCCACCGAGCACCTGGCGCGAGGCCGCCGTTCGGGCCCCATGGCGTTGCGAATCAACAGCCTTCGCACGGAGGACGGGCTCCGGGACGTGCTCGCCCTGCTGGACACGGGGGCCCGGCCCGACATCGTCCTGCTTCCCAAGGTGGAGTCACCCGCCGAGCTGCAACAACTCGACGCGCTGCTGAGTCCCCGGCTGCCGGACGTGGCGCTGCTGGCCATCATCGAGACGTCTCGGGGTGTGGCCTCGGTGGATGACATCGCAACCGCCACGCCGCGGCTCCAGGGGCTCGTGTTCGGATCGGCCGACCTGTCCGCGCAGCTTGGAATCCCGCTGACGTGGGAACCCATGCTGTACGCGCGCTCGCGAATCGCCATGGCGGCGGGGACGGCGGGGCTGTCCGCCATCGACTCACCGTGCTTCGACCTGGCGGACCTGGACGCGGTGGAAGAGGAGACGCGCCGCGCCCGGGCGCTGGGGTTCGTCGGGAAGATTGTCATCCACCCGGCCCAGGTGGCCGCCGTCCACCGGGCCCTGCGTCCGTGCGCGCGCTCGGTGGACCATGCGCGCCGCGTGGTGGCGCAGGCGGAGGATGGGAAGGGCGGCATCCGGCGCCTGGGCAACGCCATGGTGGGGCCTCCGCTGGTGGCGGCGGCGCGGCGGGTCCTGGCCAACGAGCACCGGATGGAGGAACTGGAGTCTACGCCCCGGCGGCAGGGCGCCAGGACAGGAGACACATGAAGAAGATGGTCACCGCCCACAAGAAGGTGGGCAAGCAGCGCTACCGCGAGACGCACGGCCTCTACTTCGACGACTTCGAAGTGGGAGACGTGTTCGAGCACCGGCCGGGGCGCACCCTCACCGACGTGGACAACATGTGGCAGTCCCTGCTGTGCCTCAACACGCATCCGCTGCACATCGACGCGGTGTATGCCAGCAAGACGGAGTGGAAGAAGCCGCTGATGTCCAGCCTGGTGACGCTGGCCATCGTCGGCGGCATGAGCCTCAACAGCACCAGCGCGAAGGGCGTGGCGAACCTCGGCTGGGACAAGGTCCGGCTGACGGCGCCCGTCTTCGTGGGAGACACCATCTACGCGGAGAGCCGCGTGCTGGCCAAGCGCATGTCCCGCTCCCGTGGAACGCAGGGCATCGTCTCCGTGGAGACGAAAGGCGTGAAGGCGGACGGCACCGTGTTCATGACGTTCGAGCGCTCGTTCCTGGTGCCGCTCAAGAAGCACAGTGTGGACGTGGATGCGAACTACTGAAGCGGGGATGCGCGCGGTGACGCAGGACCGGCCCGGCGGTCCGGAGGTCTTCCGGCTGTGCGAGCTGCCGCGTCCAGCGCCAGGCCCGCGTCAGCTCCGCGTCCGGGTGCGCGCGTCCGCTCTGAACCGCGGCGACATCCTCCAGCGCAGCGGGGCCTATCCGCTGCCACCAGGTGTGACCAGCCCGCTGATTGGCGTGGAGGTCGCGGGCGAGGTGGAGGCGTGCGGCGCTGAGGTGCGTGACTTCGAAGCCGGCCAGCGAGTCTTCGGTCTGGTGGATGGTGGAGGCTACGCGGAGGCATGCCTCATGGAAGCGGGGATGGCCATCCCCATGCCGGCCCACTGGAGCTTCGTGGAGGCGGCGGCGACACCAGAGGCCTTCTTCACCGCGCACGAAGCCTTGCTGGAGCAGGGCGGCCTGCGCGCGGGCCAGTCGGTGCTCATCCACGCGGGAGGCAGTGGCGTTGGCACCGCGTGCATCCAGGTGGCCCGCGCGGTGGGCGCGCGGGTGTTCTTCACGGTGAGCACCGAGGAGAAGCGCCGCCGCTGCCTGGCCCTGGGCGGTGAGGCGGGCGTGCTGCGCACCGAGCAGGACTTCGCGCGGGAGCTGTCCGTCCTCACGGGAGGTGCGGGGGTGGACATGGTGGCGGACTTCGTGGGCGGCGCGGCCCTGGCGCGGAACCTGTCCGTGTTGAAGTTCGGCGGCTGCCTGCTCCTGCTAGGCGTGTTGGAGGGGATGGAGGGCGCGCTGGACGTGCGGCAGGCCATCCTGCGCCGGCTCCAGCTTCGCGGCATGTCGCTGCGCCCGCTGCCCTTGGAAGAGAAGGTGGCCGTCACGCGCCGCTTCCGCGAGCGGTGGTTGCCGGAGCTGGAAGCGGGGCGGGTGCATCCCATCATCGACTCCACGTTTCCGCTGGAGCGCGTGGCGGACGCGCACCGGCGCATGGAGTCCAATGCCAGCTTCGGGAAGATTGTCCTGGAGCTGTAGGCGGCTCAGGGGCGGACGACGCAGCGGAACCCGATGTGCGACGTGCCGCTGTCCACTGCCTGGGGTGAGCGCGCCGCCGGGCGGTACCGCAGGCAGTAGTTCGGCGCGCACAGGTGGCTGCCACCCTTGAGGACGCGGCGGGGAATCTTCACCTTCGGCAGGCACGGGTCCAGGCTGCGATCCGATGTGGCCGGTCCCCGCGGATTGACGGGGATGCAGCAGGGCTTTCCGCCGTTGCCCTCGTGCCGCTCCTGGTACCAGTCCGAGGTCCACTCCCACACGTTGCCGGCCATGTCGAAGAGGCCGTAGGCGTTCGGTGGGAAGTTGCCCACCGGGGACGTGCCCTCGAAGCCGTCCGTGTTCAGGTTCTGCCAGGGGAACTCGCCCTGCCAGGTGTTGGCCATCAGCTTGCCACCCGGCGCGAACTCGTCGCCCCAGACGTAGACCTTCCGCTCCAGGCCCCCGCGCGCGGCGTACTCCCATTCCGCCTCGGTGGGCAGCGCCTTGCCCGCCCAGTGTGCATAGGCGAGCGCGTCCTCGAAGCAGACGTGCACCACCGGGTACTGCTCGCGTCCCTGCCAGGTGCTGTCCGGGCCTTCGGGGTGCTTCCAGCAGGCGCCCGCCGTGTAGAGCCACCACTGCGTCAGGTCACGCAGGTCCACGCGAGCGAGCGTCTTCTTGAAGACGAGCGAGCCCGGGACGAGCAGCGCTGGATTCGCGCCGGGAAAGTCGTCGGGGTTCAAGGGGCGCTCGGCCACGGTGACGTAGCCGGTGGCATCCACGAAGCGCGCGAAGTCCGCGTTCGTCACCAACTGGCTGTCCATCCAGAAGTCCGTCACCGTCACCTGGTGCGTCGGCCGCTCCTCCGGATAGTGGTGGTCCGAGCCCATCCAGAATGTCCCACCGGGGATGTAGACCATGCCCGGCAGCGAGCGGGCTTCCTGTCCCGCGCCGTCCTCGAGGGGCCGGCCGCCCTGGGCCGCGACTTCGTCGATGACGTCGATGCTCATGTGCGTGCCTCCTTCCCTGCGAGAACGGAGGGGCGCGCCGTGCCCCGGCAGCAAACGTGGGGGCCGCGCGGCACGGAACAATCCGGCCCTCGGGGGTAGGCCTCGTGTCCGCGCCTGCTCCTGCCGGTCGTCCCTGGCGCCCGGCCGGGGGCCGCTTGTGGGTTCCTGGACGCATCCCCACCGTGGAGACGGCGCCTCATGGACCCGCACTCGACGATTGCCGAATTCTCCCTGGTGAAGGGCGGGCTGCTCTTCGAGACCGAGCGCCGGCTCCGGCGCGGTCCGCGCAAGCGTTATGACCCCGTGTTGCGGGCGCTGGCCTTCTCGGCGATCGGCTGGTTGCCTCTGCTGCTCTTCACGCTGCCTTCGGGCGGGCCGACCGTGGGCTCCCTGTTCAAGGAACTCCAGGTTCATGCGCAGTTGCTGGTGGCGCTGCCCGCGCTCCTCGCCGCGGAGCCCTACATCGACGGCCGCCTGGCTTTCGCGGTCCGCCAGTTCCTCAATTCGAACCTGGTGGCGACGGACGGCCTCCAGACGTTCGAAGCGGATGCCCGGCGCGCCATGCGGTGGCGGGACAGCTATATCGTGGAGGCGCTGCTGCTCATCCTGGCGTACGCACTCACGTTCATTACCCCGGCTGACCCCACCCGGACGTGGACCCTCAGCGGCGACGGGTTCTCCATGGCGGGGTGGTGGAACCTCGCCGTGAGCCAACCCCTGTTCCGTTTCCTGGCGCTCCGGTGGCTCTGGCGTGGCGTCGTGTGGAGCGCCTTCCTGCTGCGTGTGTCACGTCTGCCGTTGACCCTGGTTCCGACACATCCGGACATGATGGGCGGGCTCGGGTTCCTGCCCATCTGCCAGGCCAGCTTTTCGCCCGTGGTGTTCTCCCTGGCCGTGGTGGTGGCGGCATACACGTCCCGGGTGGAGCCCAAGGACCTGTCGGCCAACCCCACGGCCTACGTGATTCCGCTGGTGGTCATCGCGGCCGGAGCGGTGGTGCTGGTGTTCGCGCCGATGAGCTTCTTCGTGCCTCAGCTCGTGCGAGCGAAGCGGATCGGTGACGAGGACTTCTCGAAGGTCGCGTCCAAGCACTCGCGGCAGTTCGAACACAAGTGGTTCCGGGGCGGACCGGAGTCGGAGCTGCTGGGCGCGCCGGAGATGTCCTCGCTGGCGGACATCGGCACGGCCTTCACCCTGTCGCGGAGGATGCGCCTGTTGCTCTGGGACAAGATGGCCCTGCTGGCCGTGGTGGGGGCGGCGCTGGCGCCACTGCTCATGTTGCTGGTGATGGACCGGCAGTTCATCTCCGTCCTCAAGTTCATCCACGATGGCTTGAGGTGACGCGGGCCCGGAGGGCTCCGGGCCCGGTCCTGCCGATGCGCTCAGAACGTGGCGCCGACGTTCAGCGTGGCGTTGTAGCTGGAGCCTCCCGCGAACGTGACATCTGTCAGGGGCTGGTTCTCCGCGGGCGGCAGCGTGGGGACGAGCTCCTGGTTGAAGAGGAGGTTGTAGTTGGCCCGCAGGTCCGCGGTGAAGGAGCCGGTGTAGAAGCGCAGCCCCGCGCCCAGCGGCACGGCGCCGGCGGTGTCGTCGCGGTAGCCCAGCGCTTCCGCGCCGCGGCGGACGTTGTACCAGTTCATGCCGAGGCCGCCGAGGAGGTACGGCTGCACGGGGCTCGCCGTCAGGCCGATGGTGGCCACGGCCTGACCTCCGTTGCGGACGATGTCCGGGTTTCGTGCCAGGTCCTCCAGGCCGCGCCGGTCGAGCTTGTTGATGGCGCCGGTGTAGCCCAGCTCGATGCCCAGCACGGTGGACGGTTTGAGCGTGGCCGTGGCGCCGTACGCCGCGCCCGGATCGATTCGGGGGGCCAGCCCACCGCTGTAGCCCTCCACGCCGCCGCCCACGGTGACGGTGAGTCCGCGCATGTCGGACTCGTTCTTGGCCAGCGCCGTGCCTCCGCACAACGCGCCCGCGACGACCAGTGCCTGGATTCGTTTCATTTCGAGCGCCTCCAACAGACGGGGTTGTTCCGCCAGGAAGCTGGGGCCGCGGACAGGCCGGTTCAAGGCGAGCCGGCAAGGCATCTCCGCGAGCCCTCCCCAGCGTGCCTGTGTCCCACCGCCGGGCCCCACTTGGTGCGGTGGCATTGTCCGGCCGGGTTGAAACGGGAATCGCGTGGCTTTATAGAGGGGGACGCCAGCGGCCTCATCGTGAGGGTGTCTGGCCCGGACGAGGCGCGCCGTACCCGGTCAGGACAAGACGACGCGACAACGGGAGTCGTACGTCATGTCCTGGATTCTACTCATCATCGCGGGGTTGCTCGAGGTCGGTTGGGCCATCGGTCTCAAGTACACCGAGGGCTTCACCAAGCTGGTACCAAGCGTCCTCACGGGCGCCGCCATCGTCGCCAGCATGGTGCTCTTGGGGATCGCCACGAAGAACCTGCCCATTGGCACGGCCTATGGTGTGTGGGTCGGCATTGGCGCAGTGGGCGCGGCCATCATGGGCATCGTGCTCTTCAATGAGCCGGCCACGCCCGCGCGCATCTTCTTCCTGGTGCTGCTGCTCACCTCCATCGTGGGCTTGAAGGTCACCAGCGGCCGGTAGGTGGCCCTTCGGTGCTGATTTCCCAGGCGCTGCCTTGAAGGCAGCGCTACACGTGGGGGTCATGCGCGATGCGTTCCTGGGTGGAGGTCGTCCGAAGCGGCGGGGCCTGTGGCGGTATGCCCTGGGCGTGATGGGGCTGGGCGCGGTCGTGGGTGCCCTCCTCACGTGGACGACGACGGACGGCCTCCAGTCTTTCGGGGCGCGTGCGGATGGGGCGCGCCTGGAGCGGATGAAGGCATCGTCGCGCTACCAGGACGGCATCTTCATCAACACCGCCGGTGCCAGGCTGCCGCAGAATGGACCGGACTGGGGCACGTTGAAGGAGATGCTCTTCGGCACCCAGCAGCGTACACCGCCGTCCGCGCTGCCCATGGAACGGGACGTGGCCGCGGCGCTGGCGAAGCAGCCGGAGAGCGGCCTGCGCGTAACGTGGCTCGGCCACTCCACGCTGCTGGTGGAGATTGACGGCTTCCGCATCCTCACAGACCCCATCTGGGGCGAGCGCGCGTCGCCGTCCACCATTGCTGGGCCCAAGCGGTTTCATCCGCCTCCGCTTCCGCTGGACGCGCTGCCGGACGTGGACGCAGTGCTGCTGTCGCATGACCACTATGACCACCTGGACATGCCCACCATCCGGGCGATGGTGCCGCGTCAGGTGAAGTTCTACGCGCCGCTGGGCGTGGGGGCGCACCTGGAGAAGTGGGGCGTTCCGGCGGAGCGCGTGGTGGAGCTGGACTGGTGGCAGGAGGTGTCATTGGGGGAAGGGGAGGGACGCCTGCGCATGGTGGCCACGCCCGCGCAGCACTTCTCCGGCCGAGGCCTGACGGACCGCAACAGCACGTCCTGGACGTCGTGGACGCTGCTGGGCTCGCGGCATCGGGTCTTCTTCAGCGGGGACACGGGGCTGACGGAGGAGTTCGCGGAGGTGGGCCGCCGCTTCGGTCCCTTCGACGTCACCATGTTCGAGGTGGGCGCCTTCCATCCATCCTGGGGAAGCATCCACCTGGGGCCCCGGCAGGCGCTGAAGGCGCATGAGATGGTGCGGGGGCGCACCTTGCTGCCCATCCACTGGGGGACCTTCAATCTGGCGCTGCACGCCTGGGATGCTCCGGCAAACGAGCTGGCGGTCGAGGCACGCGAGCGGGGCGTGAGTCTGCTCACGCCTGTCCTGGGCCGCCCCGTGGAGCCGACGCGGGAGCGGGCGGACACTGCCTGGTGGAGCACGGTCCAGACGGCGGCGGTCGCTGGCGACGCGCCCTGATGCCTCGCCGAGGCCCTGACGTCACCACACGTCAGTTGGCACCCTGACAACCACGTCCTGGTCATCCGGTGGTCGCGTATGACCGCTCTGTCATTCTTCGGCCGGAATACAAGTTCTACAGACGATGCACTGAGATGTCTGTCGTTGGGTATGGGACGTGCAGTGCGGCCGAGCATGACTCGAACGGTCCTCGTAGCGGTGCTCCTGTGCGCGGGCGTCGGGAAGGCTCAAGGCGTGGAGGCCTCGTCGGTGCCGCAGGCCCCTCGCGCGGAGCGCGCCGGGCTGGCCATCTGGACGGCCTCCTTCATGGATTGGAGCCTGCTGCTGGTGGGGCCAATCCTGGGCGTGGGCCTCAATGTCTCGCTGCCGGTGGGCATGAACGTGCCCTTGACGGATACAACGGACGGAGTCTTCGAACTCCGACCCATGCTGGCGCGCAAGAGGTGCACCAATTTCCACGGAGACGCCATGCCCCGTTGCGGCACCCTGCAAGCCCTCCGGGCCACGGTGGGCCTGGCGTGGACGCCCTGGCCGGGCGAGCGCGGCGATGGCTTCTTCATCCAGCCCAAGCTGAGTGGCATGGTGACGCATCAGACCGTGCGTGGGACGGAAATCCCAGTGACGGCGGAGGGCACGAGGATGGAGACGGGCGGACAGGTCTCCCTCGGGTTCGACGTGGGGTACCGGAAGACGTCCCGCCGCTCGCGTTCTTTCCTGGCCCCGGTGATCGGCGTTGGCGTGGGCTATAGCTGGAACCAGCAGCGCGAGCGAGTCGACCCCGGGTGGCTCTTTGCCCGGGAGCAGGCGCGTGGCTGGAAGGACAAGTTCGTCGTGGACCTGAACCTGGACCTCTTGCGGTTCGGGGCCACATTCTGACGGCCGGGGGAGCTGCGTCAGTATCTGGATTCAACGCCGACCTGTGACAGGCGAAGTCCATGCCCGGCGTGAATTTGCACTGGGAAAGCAGTCGCCCGCGTCTGCGACGTAAGGGGTTCCCGAGGGATTGCACCCCCGCACGCTGGCGCCCACAATGCGACGCGTCTGGATTGTCAGATGGAGCATCATTCCCCGTTTTGAGCCCGGATCGGGCACGGCCGGATGCGACTCTCACTCACCCATAAAATCACCCTGGCGCCCATCGTCGTGGCGCTCCTGTTCGTCCTTCTCTCCCAGGGCTACACCGTGCCTCGGCTCCAGGAGGCCTTCGAGGCGCAGGGGCGGGAGCTGAGCGGCGCGCTGCCGACGGTGCTCGCCGCCGCGGTGGCGGACGGCATGAAGCGGAGCGCGCACGACGAGGTCCAGCAGACGCTGGAGGCCGTGGCTCGGCATGGTGGGGCGGCCTACGTCGCCGCGTTCGACGCGGGTGGGACGTTGGTGGGCGTGGCCGGTGAGAAGGCCCAGATGCTGCGGGATGCCCGCGAGCAGTTGAAGTCCTCCGAGGGAGGGCTCGTCCTGCGGGATGGGGACACGGAGCTGCAGGACCTGGTGGCGCCGGTTCCAGGTGACGCCGGCAGGGTCCACGTGGGCTTCGACCGCACCCATGCGCGTGGGCTCGTGGAGGGGGCGCTCGCGAACGTGGGCATCACCGCGCTGGTCGCGCTGCTCGTCTTCACCGCGGCGGCCTTCCTGGTCAGCCGCGCCATCGTGTCACCCCTGATCCAGCTCTCCGCGGCGGTCCGTCATATCGCCGAGCGCGGCGACCTGCGGCAGACTATTCGCATCGACTCGGATGACGAGGTGGGGCAGCTCGCGCGGGCCGTGGGCATGCTGGTGGGCAAGCTGAAGGAGCTGCTGCATCAGCTCCAGTCCTCCACGGAGCTGCTCAGCGACTCGGTGTCGGGGCTGACGGAGTCGGCGGACCAGCAGAATGAGATGGTGACGCGCCACGCGGCCGCGCTGCAAGAGACGCAGGTGACGGCGCAGGAGATTCGCCAGACGGCGATGCTGGCGTCGGGCTCCGCGGAGTCCGTCATCCAGGTGGCCGAGCGCGCCGAGCAGCTGAGCCGCACCGGAGAAGAGGCCGTCTCGGCGAGCATCGACGGCATGGAGGAGGTGCGCAATCAGGTGGCGGAGATCGCCGCGCGCATCACCGCCCTGGGCGAGCGGACCAAGCAGATCAGCGGCATCACCGAGACGGTGAAGGACCTGGCGGACCAGTCCCACCTGCTGGCCGTCAACGCCGCCATCGAAGCGGCGCGGTCCGGGGAGCACGGCAAGGGCTTCGTCGTGGTGGCGAAGGAGATTCGCGCGCTGGCGGACCAGTCCATCCGGGCCACCAACCAGGTTCGGCGCATCCTCCAGGACATCAATCAGGCCATCATCGGCACGGTGGAAATCACCGTCGAAGGCACCGAGCGCATGGAGGCGGGGCTGACGCAGGTCCGCACGTCCGGCGAGACGCTGAAGCAGCTCACCGCCATCGTCGAGGACAGCACCGCGGCGGCGCGGCAGATCGCGCGGACGGTCAGCCAGCAGGCCACGGGCATCGAGCAGATCTTCACCGCGGTCAACGAGCTGAACACCCTGATGACGGACACCGTGTCCCGCATCTCTACGACGAGTGACTCCGCCATGTCCCTGAAGATGCTCTCCGAGCGCGTCTCCCAGGTCGTCCGCGCCTACAACGTCTGATGGCGCCGCCGGAGCAGCGGTGAGGTTCTTCGACCGCTACGACGCGGACTGAGCGGCCTTCTTCGGTGACGTGTGTTTCGTGGCGCGGGGGCGCTTCGCGCTCAGGTGCACCTCATCGCTCCGGCAGACGCGCACATGGAGGAAGCGCTGGAGCTGGGAGAGCGCCAGGTCATGGTCGTTGTCGCTCTCCGCCGCGCAGCAGTCGCTCAGCACCGTGAGCTGGTATTCGTGCATGTGCGCGTCATGGGCGCTGAAGAAGATGCACAGGTTGGTGGCCAGCCCCGCGAGGATGAGCTTCCGGGTGCCCAGGTGCTCCAGCAATGGCACCAGGGAGGTGGCGAAGAAGGCCGAGTGCTTGGGCTTGAGGATGAAGTAGTCATCCGGCTGCGGCTTGAGGGCCCGAGCGACGTTCCGGCCCCGGCTCCCTTTGCGGGTGCAGTGGTCGTAGGTGTCGCGGAAGTTGCTGCGCCAGTACCCGAAGTTGTCGTTGACGTAGATGACAGGGACGCCGGCCCGCCGCATCCTCGCCGCGAAGGGGCCCAGCCGTTCCACCATGCGCAGGGCCCACGGGAGGACATTCTCCCCGCCAGGGAAGTCCAGGTCGTTGATGACGTCGATGATGAGCAGGGCCGTGTCGGAGCGTTTCCCCGCTGACATCCGCTGCCGTGGCTTCGTGATTCCGGCCTTCCGCGTCACATCCACCCCGTCTTCAGGAGGCTGCTGCGCGGAAGGGTAAGCACGGCCCCGGGGGACGGCGAGTCACCTCCGTCAGCGGGACTCCGCCTTCTTGTAGCGCAGGCGCTTCATGGCCTCGAAGCGGGCCCTGTCCTTGGGCGGCGTGGTGGCCACCAGCCCGTCGAGCATGCGCTTCGAACTCTGGAAGATTTCCTCGACGGCGACCTCGAAGGCGTCGGTGTTCTGCTTCGACGGCGTCCGCGTCCCAGCAATCTTCCGGACGAATTGAAGCGCCGCCGCGCGGATGTCGGCATCGGTGGCGGGAGGCGCGAAGTTGAACAGGGGCTTGATGTTCCGGCACATGCCCTCAGGGTAAAGCGAGTCCGGAAAACAGGCCATGGCCTGCCGCCGGCGGACGGCCGCCGAGGCGAAGCGCTCAGCGCAGGGTCCCCATGACTTTCAAGAACTGGGCGTGGGCGGTGTTCAGCTCTTCGAGTGCTTCGATGTAGCCACGGCGCCCATCCAAGGCCTCGCGCCGGATGATGAGCAGTTGCAGGGAGTCCACCTTGCCGGCACGGTAGGCCTCGGTGACGAGGTTCAGGTTCTCCTGGAGCGCGGCGAGCACCTCGGCGTCGAACAGCTCCGCGGCCGCCTGGGCGGACTGGTACCGACTGAGCGCGAGTTCGACCTCGGCGCGGACGAAGCGTTCGGTGGCGGCGAGCCGCTGCTGGGCCCTCCGTTCCCTCGCGACGCTCGCGCCTCGCTCGGCCTGGTTTCGGTTGAAGACGGGCAGGTCGATGTTGATCGTCCCTTGGATGATGGTGTCGTTCTCCTCCCGGCCGTAGGCCAGACCCACGCTGGGGCGGGGCAGGGCGTCGCGGCTGGCGAACCGGAGCTCGGCCCGGGCCGCTTCCCATTCGGCCCGGGCGGCTTTCACATCCTGGCGCTGACCGGAGGCTCGCTCGACGAGCACCGAGAGCGCGGGCTGGGGCGTCACCTCTGTCCGGAGCGCGTGCTCCAGGGTGATGTCTTCGTTGGGGTCCATGCCCAGCAGGAGCTTCAGCTCCGCCAGGGCCTGGTGCCGCAGCCGGGTGGCGCGGACCTTCTCCTGCAGGGCCCGGCCTCGCTCCACCGTCGCGATGTTCATCTCGATGTGGGAAGCGGCGCCTGCCTCGAGCCGCTCCTTCGCGACCTTGCGCCCTTCCTCCGCGAGCCCCAGCGCGTCTTCGCTCAGCCGCAGCGCTTGTTCGGACGCCAGCGCCCGGCCGAAGGCCTGACGCACGTCCGCGGCCAGCTCCACCTGGAGGGATTCCAGTCGGAACCGGCTGGCCTCCGTGGCGGCGCGCGCGGCGTCCTTGCGCGCGCGTCGCTGTCCGAAGATCTCGAGCTGCTGGCTGATGCCCACGTTGAGTTCAAGCGTGTCTCCCTCGTCGCGCAGTCGCGGACCCACGGCGGCCTGGAGCTGCGGATTGCTTTGAAGCGGGAGGTCCGCGCCCTCCCACCGCGCCTGCGCGGACGCGGCTTCGGCGCGGCCTTCGATGAGGCGAGGACTGTGTTCGAGCGCGAGCGTGACGGATTGCTCCATCGTCAGGGGGCGAGCCGAGAGGGCCGGCGTCGGAACGAAGAGAAGCAGGAGGGGCAGGACGCGCATCACGGAGTCCTCCTGAAGACCGAGTAGAGGACTGGGAGCACCACGAGGGTGAGCAGGGTGGACGACAGGACGCCTCCAATGACGACCGTGGCCAGGGGCCGCTGGACCTCCGCGCCGACGCCGGTGTTGAGCGCCATGGGCACAAAGCCGATGGCGGCCACCGCGGCGGTCATCAGCACGGGCCGCAGCCGGGACACGGCTGCCTGGCGGATGGCTTCGCTCAGGGCCTGGCCTTGCTCCAGAAGGGCGCGGACCCGTGAGACGAGCACCATGTCCCCCAGGACCGATACGCCGGACAGGGCGATGAAGCCCACGGCGGCGGAGATGGAGAAGGGCAGGCCCCGCAGCAGCAGCGCGAGCACACCGCCCACGAGCGCGAAGGGGACGCCCGCGAAGATGCGCACGGCGTCCAGGACGCGCTGATAGGTGAGGTAGAGCAGCAGGAAGATGAGTGCCAGCGCGACCGGCACCACGATGAGCAGGCGCGTCTGTGCGCGTTCGAGGTGTTCGAACTGACCGCCGTAGCGGACGTAGTAGCCCGCGGGCAGCTCCAGCTTCTCGTCGAGCGTGCGGCGGACCTCCGCGACGAAGCCGCCGAGGTCGCGGTCTCGCACGTTGGCCTGGACCACCAGCCGCCGCTTGCCCCACTCGCGCTGGATGGTGGTGGGGCCGGACGTCTCCTTCATGGTCGTCAGCCGTCCCAGGGGAACGCGCTCGCCGCCGGGCGCGGCCACGGGGATGGTGGCGAGCCGCGTGGGCTCCTCGCGGTACTCCTCGGAGAGGCGCACGGCCAGGTCGAAGCGCCGCTCGTCTTCGCGCACCTCGCCGACGATGCGCGTGCCCACTGCTTCCACGACGTCGAGGACGGAGCGGGCGGGAATCCCGTAACGGGCCACCGCGGCCCGGTCCACTCTGATTTCCAGCACGGGCTGGCCCGTCACCTGCTCCACGGTGACGTCGGCGGCACCGGGAATGGCCTTCACCAGCGTCTCCAACTCGCGGGCCTTGGCCTTGAGCACGTCGAGGTCATCCCCGAAGAGCTTGATGCCGACGTCGCTTCGCACGCCCGCGATCATTTCGTTGACGCGCATTTCAATGGGCTGGAGGAAGGCCATGCGCATGCCTGGGAGGTCCGCCAGTTCGGCCTTCATCTCGTTCACCAGCTCCTCCTGGGTGGTGGCCCGCTTCCACTGCGCTCGGGGCTTGAGGGTGATGAAGACGTCGGACAGCTCGACGCCCATGGGGTCCGTGGCCACCTCCGCGGTGCCGGTCCGGGTCCAGACGCGTCGCACCTCGTCTGGGAACCGGGACAGCAGCACCCGCTCTATCTGGCTGCCATAGCGGATGGATTCGGAGAGGGAGACCTCCGCCAGACGCACGGTGTTGATGACGAGCGTGCCTTCGGACAGGCGGGGGACGAACTCGCTGCCGAGGCGCGTGGCGGCGAGGGTGGCGCCCACGATGAGGAGCGCGGCGGCGGTCAGGGTGACACGCGCGTGGGCCAGCGCCCATTCGAGGACGGGCCTGTAGATTCGCTGGAGCCAGCGCATCAGCCGTGGCTCATGGTGAGGGCCACCGCCTCGCTTCAGCGCGAAGGAGGCCAGCACCGGCATCAGCGTCATGGAGAGCAGCGCACTGCCCAGGAGCGCGAAGATGACGGTGAGCGCCATGGGGCGGAACAACTTCCCCTCCACGCCTTCGAGGGCGAGGATGGGCAGGTAGACCACCATGATGATGAGCTCGCCGAAGAGCGTGGGCTTGCGGACCTCGATGGCGGCATCCCGCACCACCTCCAGCAGGGAGCGTCCGTCCCGGGCCTCGGAGAGTCGCCGCTCCGCGTTCTCCACCATGATGACGGAGGAGTCGACGACGAGCCCGAAGTCGATGGCGCCCAGCGACATGAGCGTGCCGGCGATGCCGAAACGCAGCATCGCGTTGAAGGCGAACAGGAGCGACAGCGGAATGGCCGCCGCCACGATGAGGCCGGCGCGCCAGTTGCCCAGGAAGATGAAGAGCACCGCGATGACGAGCAACGCGCCTTCCAGCAGGTTGGTCCGGACGGTGCGCAGCACGTGGTCCACCAGCTCGGTGCGCTCGTAGACGGGCTCCAGGCGGACGTCCTCGGGAAGCGTCCGCTGGATGTCCGCCAGCCGCTGGGCGAGCGCCTTCGTCACCGTGTGGGAGTTCTCGCCTACCAGCATGAAGCCCAGGCCCAGCACGGCCTCGCCCTCGCCATCCGCGGTGGTGGCGCCGCGCCGGATTTCATGGCCCACCTCGACGCGCGCCACGTCCCGGATTCGGACAGGGACGCCGTGGTGCGCCGCGATGACCACGTCCTCGATGGCGTTGCCGTCCGCGAGCACTCCCACCCCGAGCACGAGCGTCGCCGTGCCGCCCCGCTCGAGCACCCCGCCCCCGACGTTGGCGTTGTTCTCCTCCAGCGCCCGGTAGATGTCTCCGAGGGACAGGTTGAACTGCTGCAGGCGGCGGGGGTCGACGATGACGTGCCATTGCTTCTCCTCGCCGCCCCAGGCATTCACCTCCGCCACGCCCGGCACGCTGCGCAGTTGGGGCGCGATGACCCAGTCGTGCAGGGTGCGCAGCTCCTCGAGGCTCTTCGTCCGGCTCTTGACGAGATAGTGGAAGACCTCGCCCAGGCCGGTGGCGACGGGCCCGAGCGTCGGGGGCGCGATGCCCGCTGGCAGCTGCACCCGGCTCAGCCGTTCGGACACCTGCTGCCGCGCGAACCACAGGTCGGTTCCGTCTTCGAACTGGAGGGTGACCTGGGAGAGGCCGAACTTGGAGATGGAGCGCAGCTCGCTGACGCGAGGCAGGCCCGCGAGCGCCTGCTCCACGGGGACGGTGAGTTGGCGCTCCACTTCGTTGGGCGTGAGCGCCGGTGCGACGGTGTTGACCTGCACCTGCGTGGGCGTCGTGTCCGGGATGGCGTCGATGGGCAGCGCCCGGAAGGCGAGCAGGCCCGAAACGATGAGGGCCCCCGTTCCCAGGAGGACGGCCCAGCGGTGGGACAACGACCATTCGATGAGCCGGGTGAGCATGGCGGCTACTCGCCTCCCGCCGTCTCGCAGCAGCCCGCGCCGATGGAGTCCTTGAGAATCTCCGTCTTGAGCAGGAAGGCGCCGGTGGTGACGACCTCCACCCCCGCCGACAGGCCCTTGACGATTTCCACCTCCTCGCGCGTGCTGGCGCCCAGCTCCACCGCGACGGGCTCGTAGAGCCCCGGCTGCTTGCGCACGAAGACCAGCGTCTGGCCTTCCGCGCGCTGGATGGCCGCGTGGGGAACCAGCACCGCCTCATGTTCCGGGGCGACCTGCACCCGGGCCCTGAGGAAGAGCCCGGCCTTGAGGGCTCCGTCGGGGTTGGGCAGTTCGACCCGGGCGCGCACCGTGCGGGAGGCCCGGTCCACCGACGCGCCCACGCGGGCGAGCGTGGCGTCACGCGTCTGGCCGGGCATGCTTTCGAAGGTGAGGGTGACGCGCTGTCCCGCGCGAACCTGGGCCGCGTCCGCCTCCGGAATCTCCAGCAGGGCCCACATGGTGCTCAGGTCCGCCACCTGGATGAGCGGCTGTCCAGCAGATGCATGGCGTCCGGCGACGGCGTCTCGCGCCACCACCGTCCCCGCGAAGGGCGCCGACAGGGCATAGGTCCCCTGCGGGCCCTGGCCATTGGCGCCCGCGGCGGAGAGCGCCGCGCGGGCGGCATTGCGCTCGGCCTCGGCCGCCGCGACCTCCGCCTGGGCGGTCTCCACGTCTTTTCGTGCGCTGATTCCGCTCGTGGCCAGCCGCTGCTCGCGCTCGAGCGCCGAGCGCGCCACCGTCAGCCGCGTCTGTGCCGCCGACAGCCGCCCCTGGTCCGCGCCCACGGCCCCGGAGGTGACCAGCACCAGTGGCTGGCCCGCCTTCACCTCGTCGCCGACGTCCACGCGGACGTCCGTTATCAGCGCCTCGCTGCGGGCGGACAGCTGCGCCAGCCGGTTCTGGTTGAAGTCGAGCTGCCCGACGACGTCCAGGGTCCGGGCAAAGGGCCGCTTCACCGCGCGACGTGTCTGGATGCCAGCCTCGCGGACCGTCTCGGCGGACGCGAGGCGGACGCGCGTGCCCGGTTCGGGGAAGGTGGGGGGCTGGGCGCCCGCGGCCTTCACCAACTCCGGGTGGCAGTACGGGCAGACGGACTCCGGGAAGCCGTGCTCCCGGCAGTAGTCACCGGCCTCGATGAATTTCGCGACCAGCGACGGGTTGCATTTGGTGCAGCGGGACTCGGGGACCGCGTGCTCCTTGCACCAATCCTTGGGGGCGGTGTCCCGCGCGGTGAACGTGAGGCCCGGGTTGCATTGGAAGCACTGGGATTCGGGCACGCCGTGCTCACCGCACCAGTCGTCCTGGTCCTTGAAGACGTCGATGAGGTCGGGGGTGCACCGGGTGCACAGCTCCGCGGGGACGCGGTGCTCACAGAGTGCGGGCTCGGACGGGGTGGACGTGCCTCCCGAGGCGGCTGGAGCCGGTGAAGGCGCCTTCGCCGCAGGGGGACTCGCTGGTTGGCTGCAACTGGCGGCGCTCAGTGCCAGCAGCACCGCCAGGACGCTGGGGCCGACTCGGGAGGCACGCATCTACTTCACGCCCTTCTTGGAGAGTTCCGGGTTGCAGAGGACGCACTGGGATTCGGGCCGCGCGTGCTCGGGGCACCAGTCACCCTTGGCCTTGAAGACGGGGGCCAGCTTCGGGTTGCAGCGGGCGCAGAGGCTCTTCTGGACGCCGTGCTCGCAGCGCGGCTTCTCGGACCCGGCCGCCTGGGGCTGCTGGGCGGGCTTGCTCTCGTCGGCCAGGACAGGAGCGGCGAACAGGGACAGGACGACGGACAGCGTACGCAGCGAGTGCATGATGAGGCGCTCCTGCCGGGGCGCGTGCCCACGGCGGTGGTGGCCCGCGCGAAGGTGCGCGGGAAGGTCGGACAGGGCTTGGGCGGTGCGGGATGACGTGCGCGCACGTCCGGCCACGGCCCTCGCAAGACACACGTCTCCCGTGAAGGGCGGTGTCAGGCTCTGGGCGGCTGGAAGATGTCGGTCCCCACGCTGGAGAGCGTGGGCTCATCCACGCGCGAGGGGATGGGTAGCGGCCGGGGCGGCGGGACGAGACGCGCGTGGGGCGACGCGGGAGCGGGGGCGGCTCTCAGTGGGCAGCACACGCACAGCACGCAGTTGGGCGAGCAGTCCTCGCATTCGTCGGATGCCTCTTCCGCGCATTCGTCGTGCACGTCCGACGCCAGGGCCAGCGTCTGGAAGACGCCGCCCGTCATCAGGACGAGGAGCACGGCGAGAAGTCGCAGAAGGGACTGCATCCAGGACCGGCTTATTAAATGGGGCTTGGTGGTGTCAATCCAGCGGGCGAGGCGCTGAGGGTGGGGGCTCGCGTATCAGGCGCTCCAGCAGACGACGCATCGCGCTGGAATCCCATTCCCGCGGGCCCGAGAAGCGGGCGACCTGGCGGCCGTCGACCAGGAGGACGCTGACGGGAAGCAGGTTCACGCCGAACGCGTCACCGGCTCGTTTGTCCACGTCGAGGCGCAGGTGGAGCGGCGCGGGTGGAGGCCCCTTGAAGAACGACTCCACCGCCTGGGGCGTCTCGTCATGGCTGAAGACGACAACCTGGAGGTCCTCGGGGGGCGCTTTGGCCAGGGCGACGAGCTGGGGTGTCTCCTGCCGGCAGGGCGGACACCACGACGCCCAGAACACGATGAGCAAGGCGCGGGAGGGCGGCACGTCCGCGACGGTGGGCGCGGTCCCCTGGAGCCGGACATAGGCCGGTGGGGGCTCGCTCTTGCATGCCCAGGTCAGCGACGACAGGCCGAGCAGAAGCAGGCGCAAGGCGGTGGGGGGGCGCATCAGGGGCTGAGACCTCGAGGCGTGCGAGCGTCCCCGAAGGTACCACGTCCCCGTGGCTTGAGTATTCAAGTGTTCTATTGAATAGTTCCGTTCGTGACGACACCCCATCGACGCTTCAAGGACGCCATCTACGAACAGTTCGCCCGGCTCGGTAAGGCCGTATCGGCGCCGAAGCGGCTGGAGCTTCTGGAGCTGCTCAGCCAGGGGCCGCGGACGGTGGAGTCGCTCGCGGGGCAGGCGGGCCTCTCGGTCGCCAACGCGTCCCAACATCTCCAGGTCCTTCGCGCCGCGCGGCTCGTCGATGCGGAGAAGCGCGGCCTCTATGTCGAGTATCGCCTCGCGGACGATGACGTCTGGCGGTTCTTCCTGTCGCTGCGCGGGCTCGCGGAGGCGCGTCTGGCCGAGGTCGAGCAGGTCACCCGCGAGTACTTCACGCGGCGGGGCGCGATGGAGCCCGTCGAGGGGCCGGAACTCCTCCGGCGGGTGAGGGCCGGAGACGTCACCGTGCTCGACGTCCGCCCGGTGGAGGAGTATCGGGCGGGCCACATCCCCGGTGCGATTTCCATCCCCGTCAGCGAACTCAAGGCGCGGCTCGACGAGTTGCCGAAGGGCCGCGAGGTCGTCGCCTATTGCCGTGGCCCCTACTGCATCATGGCGGTGGAGGCGGTCGAACTGCTCCGCAAGCGGGGCTTCAATGCACGGCGCCTGGAACAAGGCGTCATCGACTGGCGTGCCCGCGGCTGGCGCGTCGAAAGCGAGGCCGCACAGTCATGATCTTCCGGCGTGACGTGGCGGGCCAGACCGCAGCGCGCCGCGCGGCGCCGGACGTCCGCCTGGGACTGAGGGAGAACTGGAAGCAGTTCTCCCTGCTCATGCTCACCAATGCCTTTGTCGGCGGCATGGTGGGCATCGAGCGCACCGTCGTCCCGCTGATGGGCTCCGAGGTGTTCCACATCGCGTCCACCACGCTCATCACCTCGTTCATCGTCAGCTTTGGTGTGGTCAAGGCGTTCGCGAACCTTGTGTCGGGGCAGTTGGCGGATTCCTGGGGGCGCAAGCGGGTCCTCGTGGCGGGCTGGCTCGTCGGCCTGCCGGTGCCCTTCATGCTCATGGCCGCGCCGGACTGGGGGTGGGTGATTGCCGCCAACGTCTTGCTGGGGTTGAGCCAGGGGTTCACCTGGTCGATGGCGGTCGTCATGAAGATCGACCTCGTCGGCCCGAAGGGACGCGGGCTGGCGGTGGGCCTCAACGAGTTCGCCGGGTACCTCGCGGTGGGGGCCACGGCTTTTCTCACCGGCGTGCTCGCGAGCCATTACGGACTGCGTCCCGTTCCGCTCTACGTCGGCGTTGCCTACGCCGTCATCGGGACCGCCCTGTCCATCCTGCTGGTGCGGGATACGGGCGGGCATGTTCACGCGGAGGCCAGGGCCGCGAGCCCCGTGGAGGCGTCCTTGGGCTTCCGTGAAGTCTTCGCGCGCACGACGTTCCGGGACCGCAACCTGTTCGCAGCCTCGCAGGCGGGGTTGGTGAACAACCTCAATGACGGGATGAGCTGGGGAATCTTCCCTCTGTTCTTCACGTCGCTGGGGCTCGGCATCGAGCGGATTGGCATCCTCAAGGCCGTCTATCCGGTGGTGTGGGGCGGGCTTCAGGTTGTGACGGGCCCCCTGAGCGATCGGTGGGGCCGCAAGGGGCTGATTGTCGCCGGCATGTGGGTGCAGGCCGCGGGGCTCGCCCTGACGGCGTGGGGCGGACGGTATGTCTGGTGGTTCGCCGGGAGCGTCCTGCTGGGGATTGGCACCGCCCTGGTCTATCCGAGCTTGATCGCGGCGGTCTCCGACGCCTCCCAGCCCGCGTGGCGCGCGCGTTCGCTGAGCGTCTACCGCTTCTGGCGTGACCTGGGATACGCCCTGGGGGCCTTGCTGGCGGGCCTCATCGCGGACCGCTTCGGTTTCGAGTCGGCGATTCTCGCCGTCGCCGTCGCGACCTTCATGTCCGGCACGACGGTGGCCGTGGTCATGCGTGAGGCGCCGCCGGCGGTCTGTGGTCGCGGGAGCGCCGGAGGTCGCGGCCTCGACGGGCTCCACGTGCCATGAAGGTCAGGAGCGCGCTTCGATTGGCGTGACACCCGGGGAGGCGCTGGGCACCGTGCGACTGACCCGGACCAGGCCGGAGCCCACGAGGGAGCTCCGGCCCGGTGGTGTTCAGCGACTAGAGCTTGGCCGCCGTCGCGCTGAAGGCAGCGCAGGCGGCGGGCACCGCGAAGCCGTTGGTGGGCGTCGTGCCGCCGGAGCCACTGGACACGGCGTTGGTGCCCATGCCGAACGCGGCGAAGGCCGTCCACAGGCGGCAGACGTCCTCGCCACCGTGCAGGGTGGTGGCCGCGGTGATGATGCCGTCACGCACCTGGGTGAAGGTGGGGCTGCACGGCGTGTTCTTCAGGCCCTGGGTGAAGTACAGCATCATGCGCTGGTTACCCGCGGTGCCCGTGGCGTCGTACAGGTTGGCGCTGAAGCCGTGGTGATTGACCAGGGCCCAGTAGGCCTCCCACATGCCCTGGGCGAACACGGCACCCACGCCGTGCGGAACCGCCATGCCGTTGATGCTGGCGTAGGTCCAGGTGTTGACGGTGCTGCTGGTGCTGTAGCGCTGGGGACGGATGCCCGCGCCCGTGGTGGGCTGGTTCAGGGCGTAGGTGCCCACGCCGCGGCCCTGCGCGCCGGTGTCCGTCGCCTTCGCGGTGTAGAAGAGCGACAGGAAGTCGCTGATGCCCTCGCCCGGCTGCTGGCGGTTCGACAAGCAGGACACGTTGCTGGGGCCGCCCACGAGGCGGTTGGAGATGCCGTGGCCGTACTCGTGGACGATGATGCCGGCGTCCAGGTCTCCGTCCTTGTTCGGCGTCACCGTGTTCCAGCGGTACATCTGCATGCGCGGCCGCTGGCCGTCCGGCGGGGTCATGAAGTTGGCGTTGTTCATGCCGCCGCCGTCCTGCGCCTCCGCGCGGACGTCGTCGTTGCCGGCGCCGCCCCGGCCGTAGTTGTTGACCTGGAAGTTACCGGACGCCTCATCGAAGCCGTACTGGTACTGGACGTCGTGGATGATGTTGTTCCAGTAGAACAGGTTGGTGACGGCCGCGGGGATGTACGTGGAGGGCGCGCCCGTGAGGGTGATGGGGAAGTCGCAGTGGATGGCCGCGGTGCAGTCGGGCTGCACGGCGGGCGGCAGGCCATCGTTGTTGGTGTCCTCGTAGGCGTGGACGTTGTTGCCGCGGAGGGTGGTGTACTCCGCGCCGGCTGCGCCGTTCGTATCGTGCCAGCCGTAGGGTGACGCCGTGGCGTTGGCGGGGTTGGAGACCAGCACGCGCCCGTCCGCCGGCGGCAGCGGCGTGGTGTGGTTGGGGCTCTCCACCGGCATGGGATAGACGCGGTAGGTATCATCGGCCGCCACCCAGTCGAAGCGGGTCCAGACCTCGCCCGTGGCCGCGTCCACCGTGACGTCGTAGGCGTGGTCGTTGTCCAGGGTGTGGACCTGGAAGCGCCACACCAGCCGTGCCTCACCACGGCGAACTGGCAGCACCGCCAGCTCCGCGTCGATGGGCTCGGTGGACAGGCCTTCCACCGCCACGCGCGTGCGCTGACGCGCGCCGGGCTCGGCCTTCAGGGACTGCGGCGCCGCGGAGATGCGGACGCCCAGGTGCTTCGCCACGCCCACCACCGCATCCGCGGCGCTCAGGCGCGGCGTGGTGCCGGCGAGCGAGGACTCCAGGGCCGGGAGGAAGTCGCTGTGCACGCTGAGCACTCGGCCGTCGCGGTCCACGTTGATCTGAAGCTGGCCGTTGTAGACGGGCAGGCCCCGGTACGTCTGGCGCAGGTACAGGTTGGTGACGCCGCTCACCTTCGAATAGACGCGGTCCGTCACCTCGAGGTTCGCCAGGTCGTTGAGCCCCAGCCCGAGCGCGTCCCGGTGCTTCTGGACGAAGTCCAGGCCAATGGCCATCGGGTCCCCGCTGCGCGGACCGGAGAGCGCACCCACCGGATTGGTGAGCGAGCGCACCAGGCCGTTGGACTCGTCGAACTCCACCATCAGTTCCGGCACGGCCTGCCGCAACGCGGCCTGGCTGGACGTCTGGGCAGACGAGATGCCAAACCGTGCCTGCGCGTTGTAGGCATCACGCGCATCGTAGTTACGAACGCCTGCCTCCGAATGGACTGCCATTGCAGCGGAACCCGAAAGGGTTCCCACGAGAAACACCGCATGAAAAAGGCGCCTTCGGTAAGGACCTGAGGACATGTCGTGCTCCTGCACTGCGGGTTGACCGAGCTCCTCTAGGAGCTACGGTGCTGGCACGGCAGAAATCACACTTTAAGTGAAAATAGCAAATCACCAGCTAATCTGGAATTCTGCGGTTTTGTGCAACGGATTTGCACAGTCCCGCAGTATGACAAGCAATGACGCTGTTACGTCTTTTGAATGTCAATCATCCAACGCGGCGCGGTGAGCAGGAATTGGCCGCGGAAGCAGGCGCGACAGCAGCGCGCTCACGGAGCGCACGGGGTGGGCGCCGGGCTCGGGGATGCGCGCCGTCAACAGGGCCGCGCCCAGGCGGGCCACAGAGGACAGCACGAAGAGCACGTGCAGGTTCGCCCAGACGTGGCCGCCCAGGGTGAACTGGGTGGGCAGGGCGGCGGCGATGGCGCCTCCCAGCGCGGCCGCGGCGGCATAGGCCAGGCCGCCGGCGGTGGCGAAGGCGGCCAGGTAGAAGGGACGGTTCTTCCGGGGCGCGACCGTCAGGGGCAGCTCGAAGATGGCCAGGCCGTGGCCGCTCCACAGCGCCCCGGCGAGGAGGACGTCGAAGAGCAGGGGCCACAGCGTCCCCGCGGAGGGCAGCAGCCACAGGGCGGGGATGGTAGCGATGCCCAGTGAGCACGCCATCAACACGGGCTGGGCGCCGCAGCGGTCAATCGCGCGGCCCCAGAGTGGCGCCGCCAGGATGCGCACGCCCGCCACCGCCGCGGCATGCAGCGCCATGATGACGAAGGTCATCTTGAGGTTCTGGAGGCTGTGCAGCGCGAAGAAGGGCGCGGACACCCCCACCGCCGCGTTCCAGGCCACCTGGTAGGTGAGCACCCGGCGCGCGTTGTCATCCTTGAAAGGGACCAGCGCGCCCTTGAGCTCCAGGGGCGGCGTGGTGCCCGGGGGCGCCGGGTCGTGCTGCGAGGCCATGAACAGGGTGGTGACGATGCCCATGACGCACGCGCCCAACGCGAGCAGCGGAAGGGCCACGCCCACGCCGCCCGCGGGGCGCAGCCGGTCCATCAGGAGGCCCGCGCCCAGGGAGGCCAGCGTGCCCGCCAGCGTAGTGAGCGCGGTGCGGCGTCCGAAGAAGCGGCCCCGGACGGCGCGGGGCACCAGCTCCCCCATCCACGCCACCCAGGCGTTGTTGCCCACCACGCTCAACGCGGCGGAGATGCCGGCCACCGTCAGCAGCAGGTGCTGCTGGGATTCGAAGGGCAGGCCCAGCCAGGGCAGCACCGCCAGGGGGAACATCACCACGCGGGACAGGCACACCGCGGTGAGGGCCACGCGCCGGTGGCCGAAGACGCCCGTCAGCCAGGCCGCGGGGAACTGCACGAACTGCGCGAAGAAGGGCAGGGCCGTCATCACCCCGACGAGGAAGGGCCCCAGCTTCAGCGCGATGGCCCAGGCGGTGAGCACCGTCGCGCCCGCGCACGCGGTGAAGACCTCCGAGAACATGCCCTCCACCACGGACACGCCCAGCGTCCGGCGCAGCCGGCCCTGCTGGGGGCGGACCATGGGCCCGGGGCCGTCCGCGGGCGGCGCCCCCAGGAGCGGCGCCGTCGAACCGGGCAGGGACGCGCCGGGTCGGAACAGCGGAACCGCGGAAGCAAGGGAGGCGAAGCTGAAGCTGCGGAGAAACTGCCGACGGAGGGCTGCGCGAGTCACAGGTCCGCGTTCTGTCGCACGCTCCGCCGGGCCCTCTCAATCCACCCCCGGTGGGCCCCAGAGTGCCCGGCCGCTCTCCGGGCGAGTGCGGCGCGGCTGTCCCACATGCTCCGGTACCCGTTCGCGCCCGGCTGCTGGGCAGCGCTGGAATCAGGTGCAGTTCAAGCGGTCTTGAACTATATGAACGGACGAGGAGACGGCGCACTATGGATCTGGCTCGGGAGCTGACGGATTTTCTGGGGGCGGTGGAGCAGCGGCTTGGCAGCACCCTGGTGGATGGCGATGCCGGTCCGGACGTGAAGGGCGACACGCTGATGGAGGCGGCCCGCCACCTGTGCCTGGGCAGCGGCAGCAAGCGCGCGCGCCCCATGCTGGCGCGGCTGTTCGGCGGCGCGGTGGGAGTTCCGGCGGAGCGGCTGGTGGACGTGGCCGTGGCCGCGGAGCTCATCCATTCCGCCAGCCTGCTGCACGACGACGTGGTGGACGCGGGCATGTTCCGCCGGGGCCGGCCGACGGTGAACGCGCGCTGGGGCAACATCGTCGCGGTGATGAGCGGCGACCTCATCCTGTCCACGGGCCTGTACCAGCTGTCCCAACTGGACGCGCGGCTGACGCGCAGCGCGCTGTCGGTCGTCTCCGAGATGACCCGCGCCGCCATCGCCGAGGTGGAGGCTCGCGGCGACCTGGACCTGCCGCTCAACCGGCTGCGCTTCATCGCCGAGGGCAAGACGGGCTCGCTGTTCGGCTGGTGTGGCAACGCGGCGGCGACGCTGGCGGAGCACCCCGAGGCGGTGGAACGTTTCGACGGCTTCGGGCGTCACCTGGGCGTGGCGTTCCAGATCGCCGACGACATTCGCGACATCCTGGGCACGGACGTGGGCAAGCCGCGTTACGCGGACGTGCACTCGCGCACGCCGTCCATGCCCATCCTCCTGGCGGTGGCCAAGGATGAGTCGCTGCGGCGCAAGCTGAAGGACGCGTGGGCGTTCTCGGCGATCACGCCGGAGCGCACGAAGGAGATTGGCGCGGCCATTGAAGCCACGGGCGCGGTGGATGCCTCCATGGCGCGGATGAACGTCGAAATCGAGGCGGCGCTCGACAAGCTGGGCCACTTCGCCAAGGAGCCCGCGGGCGCGGAGCTGGTGAGCTGGGCGCGGAGGCTGTCGGCCGGCATCGCGGAACAAGTCCAGGGGCGCGCTGCATGAAAGGCTACCTGTGGACGGGGGGACCCGGTAGCTCGGCCTCGGAGGCGCCGCCAGCGGATGGCCGGCTGGCGCCCTGGGAAGCCATCGCGGTGGACGCGGTGGGCAATGTCATTGAGTTCTGGGGGTTCAAGCGCAACCAGGGCCGGGTCTGGGCCCTGCTATACCTGCGCGGTGAGCCCCTGACCGCGGGCGAAATCGAGCGCGAGCTGGACCTGTCCAAGGGCGGGGTCTCCATGCTGCTGCGCGACTTGGAGCGCTGGGGCGTCATCCAGCGCGTGCGCCTGCCCCAGGACACCGTCTGGCGTTACGGCGCGGAGAACGACCTGGTCCGGATGGTGACGCACGTCATCGAGGAGCGCGAGGCGGGCTTCGTCGCGCGCATCCGCGCCGACCTGGCGGAGGCCCGGCGGCTGGCGGAGACCCAGTCGGGGCTGCCCCCGGACCGGCTTCAGCGGTTGGAGAAGATGGCCACGCTGGCCGAGCACGTGGAGCGCGCGCTGCGGCTGTTCATCAAGACGTCCCGGCTGGATGTGTCCGGTGTGCTGTCCGTCTTCCGGGACGAGGCCACCGGGGGACGCCGGGGCTCCAAGTAGTCAGTCAAAGGGGCGGACATGGATTCGCATTACGATCAGGTGATGAAGGCGCGTGCGGGCGCGGACCCGTCGGCCACGCGCCTGTACTTCGCGTACTCGACCATCCTGGACCGCGCCGCGTTCGAGGAGTGGCGGTCCCAGCACAGCTACGACTTCTTCGAGCTGCCCGAGGGGCGGCTGGCCGAGGCCGTGGATGTCGATCTGGTCTATGACTTCCCGTCGCGCTGGTGGGGTGGGCGCGTCGCGGGGCTGACGGATTCCGCGGGCCAGAAGGTGTACGGCCGCCTGTTCGAGATTCGCGGCCAGGACTGGCCCATCATCCAGCACAAGGAAGGCTTCGTGACGAGCATGTGCGTGGAGCGGCCGGTGCGCGTGCGCGTGGATGGGCAGGAACTGGAGGCCACGGCGTTCGTCACGAATCCGCGGCGTGCGTCGGCGGACGGCCCGGTCAGCACCCGTTTCGTGGACGCGCTGGTGCGCGGTGCCCTGGCCGCGGGCCTGCCAGCGGACTACGTGGAGCGGCTGAAGCGCGGCGAGTAGCCCTCGCGGGCGTTCCGTAAGCCCTCGGACACAATCCAGCGTGGTGCCTTCCCTCCGCGCTGGGAGTGCGCAGCTTGGGCGGCGCGTATGTTCTTCTTCTTCTCGAACCGGCTCGGCTGTATCGGCAGCATCCTGGTGTCCATCGCCCTGAGCGCGGTGCTCTACTTCCTGTTCATGCGCTGAGGCCCGGCCCCTGGGCAGGCTCACGGCTTGCCGTGCCACAGGTCGTCCGAGTCCTCGGAGTCCAGTGGATGGATGGTGATCTCACGCCCGTCCTTGTCGGGCGTGCTGCGCACCGCCTCCGTCTCGTCCGGCGTTCGAGGCGCCCGCTCCGAGAAGCTGTCGTTCTGGAGGTGGCGCTGACGCTGCTCACTGGTCCCGCCGTACCCCTCGATGATCTTCTTCTTTGTCATCCCCGTCCTCCTGGTGCGTCGATCGCCCAGAAGTAGGCTGGGGTCGGATGGAGGAGGGAGCAAGCGGCACGGCCTGCTCGCCTGGTGTGCGGGCGGTGTATCGGGGGTTGGCGGGCAGTGCCTACATGCACAAAACATCAGGTGTTTTCAGGGGGCCTGAGACCATCGTTCCTACATGAACGTCAGGGCAGGGGCCCGGCGATCATGATCGGGGGTGATTGACTGCCTGGATGTTCAGTGGGTCATGCGGTGGTTGGTCCGCCAAGGCCTACATGAACGCGCTATCAGGCATTTGGCCTCATGTTCGCGGTGTCGCTGTGAGCGGGCTTCAGTGACACACCGGGTTCTGGTTGCTGCCGATTTGCTGATGACGTGTTCAGAGGGGCGAGTACCCTCGATTGCATCAATGCCCACATGGTCGTGTGTTCAGTGTCGCGCGGAGTTCTGATCGCGGCCTGTTTGCTGATGGTATGTTCAGTGGTCCGGATGGCGCTGTGGACGCGAATGCCTACATGGTAGCGCGTTCAGTACCGCGTATCGGCCTGAACGCGGCATGTTGCTGATTCAATGTTCAGTGGTTCGGGCGTCGTCTTGGGTATTCATGCCTACATGGCAGTGCGTTCAGTGCGCCGCTCGGCCGAGCGCCGTCTTCGGGCTGGCTGGATGTTCAGTGGTTTTTGGCACCCCGTATTGAGATGCCTACATGGTCATGCGTTCAGTGTTGCCACAGAGGCTGATCGCCGTCTTTGGGCTGATTGGATGTTCAGTGAGTTTTGGCACCCCGTGTGTCGAATCCTACGGGCCTGCTCGTTCAGTGCCTGGCTGGTTCCCTTTCGCTGACGGGATGCCCAGTGATTTCAATGCACTCTGACGGGTCGTGCATGGGATTAATGTCTGTGATTGATGTTTGTCTTTGATGTTTTTGTTGGCATTCATTGCGAAGAGTCATTGAGGGGCCCGCTGGAGCGCAGGCTGGTTCACGCGCGGGGCGGTGGCTGCTCTGGTGGGAGACCCACCATGGCGAAGACGAACGACACCAGGCGGCGAGCAAAGCCCGTCGCCGTCGCCCCCAGTTCGCACACTGTGCCTCGACGCAGGAACCAGGAGTCCGCGGTGATGCTGTGGTGAACGCCCCTGTGTCGAGGGATTGGCTCAGCCCGGCGTGAACCACAACACGGACAACGGGGGCAGGGTGAGGGTGGCCGAAGCCGGCTGGCCATCCCAGCCCGTGGGTTCGGTGTGAATCTGGCCCATGTTGCCCAGGTTGGAGCCGCCGTACTGCTCGGCGTCCGTGTTGATCAACTCCACGTAGCGGCCCTGGAACGGGAAGCCCACGCGGTAGTTCTCCCGCACCGTCGGCGACAGATTGGCGATACACACCACATGCCGTCCTGGCTGACGCGCGCGCCGCACGAACGCGAACACGTTGTACGCGGCCGAGTCCGGCTGGAGCCACTGGAAGCCCATGGGCTCGCCGTCCGCGTCGTGAAGCGCGGGCATGTCCCGGTAGATGCGGTTCAGGTCCGAAACCAGCTGAAGGATGCCGTGGTGCCCCGGGTCGTGCGTCAGGTGCCAGTCCAGGCTCTTGTCGTGGTTCCACTCGGCCGGCTGGCCGAACTCGCCGCCCATGAAGACGAGCTTCTTGCCCGGGTGCGCCCACATCCATGCGAACAGGGAGCGCAGGTTGGCGCGCTTCTGCCACGGGTCGCCCGGCATCCGCCCGTACAGGCTGCCCTTGCCGTGCACCACCTCGTCATGGCTCAGCGGCAGCATGAACTGCTCGCTGAACGCGTACAGCAAGCCGAAGGTGAGCTGGTTGTGGTGGTACTGCCGGTAGATGGGGTCCTTGGAGAAGTACGACAGCGTGTCGTGCATCCACCCCATGTTCCACTTGTAGTCGAACCCCAGGCCGCCTTCGGACACCGGCGCGGACACCTTGGGCCAGGCCGTGGACTCCTCGGCGATGACGACGACGCCCGGGTGCTTGCGGTGGACCGTTTCGTTCAGCTCGCGCAGGAAATGGATGGCCTCTTCGTTCTCCCGGCCGCCCCAGCGGTTGGGAATCCACTCGCCCTGCTTGCGGCTGTAGTCGAGGTAGAGCATCGACGCCACCGCGTCCACGCGCAGTCCGTCGATGTGGTACTCCTCGATCCAGAACAACGCGTTGGCGATGAGGAAGTTGCGCACCTCATTGCGGCCGAAGTTGAAGACCAGCGTGCCCCAGTCCGGCTGCGCGCCCTTGCGCGGGTCGGCATGCTCATACAGGGCCGTGCCGTCGAACTGCCCCAGGGCGTGCAGGTCGCGCGGGAAGTGTCCGGGCACCCAGTCCACGAGCACCCCGATGCCTTCCTGGTGCATGTGGTCGATGAAGAAGCGCAGGTCATCCGGGTGGCCGAAGCGCGCCGTGGGAGCGTAGTAGCCACCGACCTGGTAGCCCCAGGAGCCACCGTAGGGGTGCTCGGCCACGGGGAGCAGCTCGATGTGGGTGAAGCCGGTGAACTTGATGTACTCGGCCAGCGCGGGAGCCAGCTCCCGGTACGTCATGGGCCGGTCGCCGTCTTCCACCACCCGGCGCCAGCTGCCCAGGTGGACCTCGTACACGCTCCACGGCTGGTGATGGACGTCCCGCCGCTGCGCGCGTTGCTCCAGCCACGCCGCGTCGCCCCAGGTGTAGCGCGCCAGGTCGTGCACCACGGAGGCCGTGGCGGGGGGGACCTCGGTGCGGAAGGCGAACGGGTCCGCCTTGAGGACGTTGGGCCCGCCCTGGCCGGGGCGAATCTCGAACTTGTACCGGGTGCCTTCGCCCACCTCGGGGACGAAGAGCTCCCAGATGCCGGAGGAGCCCATGCGGCGCATGGAGTGCAGCCGGCCGTCCCAGCCGTTGAAGTCACCGACCACGGACACGCCCGCCGCCGTGGGGGCCCACACCGCGAACGAGGTGCCGCGCACGCCGTTGTGGTGCAGCAGGTGCGCGCCCATGCGCTCCCAGAGCCGCTCGTGGCGGCCTTCACCGGCGTAATACAGGTCCATCTCCCCCAGGGTGGGGAGGAAGCTGTACGGGTCGCGCAGCGTGAAGACGCGCTTGCCGGGGTACTCCACTTCCAGCAAGTAGTTGAACGTCTGGTCCTTGCCGTTGATGCGGGCCTCGTAGACGCCGCCCAGCCGGTGCGTCATCGCGACGCGGCCGCCGGATTCCGGCAGCACGTGGATGGCCACGGCGTCCGGGCGGAAGGCGCGAATCACCACGCCATCCCCATCCGGGTGGATGCCCAGGACAGAGTGTGGCTCCGGATGCCTCAGCTCCACGACACGCTGAAGCTCCGCGTCGACCTGGGCCTTGTCGGCTGGCTTCCTCACTTGGGTGCCTCCATACGCAAGAGGGCCTGGACGGGGATGCGCACCCAGTCGGGCCGGTTCTGCATTTCGTATCGGACTTCGTAGAGGAGTTTCTCCAACTCGAACGCACGCAGCATCACGTCGAAGGTGTCTTCGTCCGTGGGCAGGAAGGGCGCGCCGCGCGTCACCTGCCGATAACCTTCCACGAAGGCGTCGCGGATGGTGTTCATGCGCTCGTGGGGCGTGCCACCCTCCAGTGCAACCGTCGCCTCCGCGTAGTCGAACGAGCGGATCATCCCCGCCACGTCGCGCAGCGCGCTGTACTTCTCCCGGCGGGTGGTGAAGGAGCGCGCGGGCTCGCCTTCGAAGTCGAAGATGATCCACTGGTTGTTGGCGCGCAGCACCTGCCCCAGGTGGAGGTCGCCGTGGATGCGAATCTTCTGGCCGGAGGGCGGCACCTGCGCCAGGCGCTTCGCGTACTCGATGAGGTCGTCGCGCCGGTTCTCCAGTTCCGGGTACTGCCGGCTGGCGTCCGCCAGCGTCACGCCCAGCTCCCCGACGATGGAGGCGCTCCAGCGCTGGAGGTCCTCTTGCAGCAGCGGCTCCGGCGTGAAGGCCGGGTCTTCGTCGGTCGCCGAGGCGAACGCCAGGTGGAGCTCGCCCAGACGCGAGCCCAGATCGCGCATCTCCGACTGGAAGCGCTCACCCACGGCACGTTCCTGGCGCAGCCGGTCCAACGTGTACTTCCAGCCGTCCGTCGCGTCCGGCACGAAGCGGTGGGCCACCGCGAGCGTCGCGCCCGCCGCCCCTTCCAGATGCAGCGCGCCCACCAGCGTGGGCGTGGCACGGAACGACGTCTTGGTCGCGAGGAAGCGGCCCACCTCATGCTCCGGATTCACGCCGGCTTCCAGCTTGCGGATGATCTTCAGGATGACTTTCTCACCCAGCACCACCGAGGTGTTGCTCTGCTCCACCTGCAGCCGCCGCACCTCTGGTGACTCCGAGAGGGCGAGCAAGCCGTCCTGACCGCCAATCCATTCGCCTTGCACGCGGCCGGACGCGGACGCCACCTGGCCTTCGGTTCGGATGAGGTCGAAGAGGCCGCGCAGGCATTCGTCGCTCTCCAGCGCGTCTCGCACGCCTTCGGTGGAGGGATGGACGGGCAGCAGGTAGCGCTCCGGGCTGCCCAGTTCGTAGATGACCTCCACCACGGCGAGGCTGAAGGTGCAACCGCCCGATTCGACGGTAGCGTGGTCCATCACCGTGACGTGCTTGATGGGCCAGGCCTTGCCGCTGAACCAGCGCTGGTGCTTGAGGTAGTCAGGGAGCTTGGTCAAATCGAGGGTTGTCATTCGAGGCTCCTCACCTGCTGGGGCCTGTCCAGCCGGAACCACAGGAACATGAAGGGGCCCATGGAGAGCTGATACGGCAGCTCACTCACCCGCGGGAAGGGGGTTTCTCCAATCAGCTCTACCGGCACGGCGCCCTCCCACTCACGCATGTCGAGCACCGCGGGCTGGGCGAAGCGTGACAGGTTGCACACCACCAGAACCGTCTGGCCCTCCCATTCACGGATGAAGGCCAGCACCTTGCGATTGTCCGTCTGGAGGAAGCGCAGGTTCCCCAAGGAGAAGACGGGGTAGCGCTGGCGGATGCGAATCATCCGCTTCACCCAGTGCAGGAGGCTGGACTTCACCCGCTCCTGCGCTTCCACGTTGATGGACTGATAACCGTACACCGGGTCGGCGATGACGGGCGCGTACAGGCGTGCGTAATCCGCGCGGCTGAAGCCCGCGTTGCGGTCTCCCGTCCATTGCATGGGCGTGCGCACGCCGTTGCGGTCGCCGAGGTAGATGTTGTCGCCCATGCCAATCTCGTCGCCGTAGTAGAGGACGGGCGTGCCGGGCAGGGTGAAGAGCAGGCTGTGCATCAGCTCGATGCGTCGGCGGCCGTTGTCCATCAGCGGCGCCAGCCGGCGGCGGATGCCCAGATTGATGCGCATGCGCGGGTCGGTGGCGTATTCCCGGTACATGTAGTCCCGGTCCTCGTCCGTCACCATCTCCAGCGTCAGCTCGTCATGGTTGCGCAGGAAGATGGCCCACTGGCAGTTGTCCGGGATGTCCGGCGTCTGCTGCATGATTTCGACGATGGGCGTGCGGTCCTCGCGGCGCACCGCCATGAAGAGGCGGGGCATCACCGGGAAGTGGAAGCCCATGTGGAACTCATCGCCGTCGCCGAAGTACACGCGCACGTCGGCGGGCCACTGGTTCGCCTCCGCCAGCAGCATCTTCCCCTGGTATTCGGAGTCGATGGTCTTCCGCAGGCGCTTGAGGAAGGCGTGCGTCTCCGGGAGGTTCTCGCAGTTGGTGCCTTCACGCTCGAAGAGGTAGGGCACGGCGTCGCAGCGGAACCCGTCCACGCCCATGTTGAGCCAGAAGCGCATGACGTCCAGCATGGCTTCCTGCACTTCGGGGTTGTCGTAGTTGAGGTCCGGCTGGTGGCTGAAGAAGCGGTGCCAGAAGTACTGCTTGGCCACCGGGTCCCACGTCCAGTTGGAGCGCTCCGTGTCCAGGAAGATGATGCGCGCGCCCTTGTACTGCTCGTCGGTGTCGCTCCAGACGTACCAGTTGCGCTTGGGGCTGTTGGGGTCGCTGCGCGCTTCCTGGAACCAGGGGTGCTGGTCACTGGTGTGGTTCACCACCAGCTCGGTGATGACGCGGATGTCACGCTTGTGCGCCTCATCCACCAGCCGCTGGAAGTCCGCGAGCGTGCCGTAGTCCGGGTGGACGCCGTAGAAGTCCGCGATGTCGTAGCCGTCGTCGCGCAGCGGCGAAGGGTAGTGGGGCAGCAACCAGAGGCAGTTGATGCCCAGGTCCTGGAGGTACGGAAGCTTTTCAATCAGACCGGGGATGTCCCCGTGGCCATCTCCGTTGGAGTCATGGAAGGCACGAAGGTGCAGCTCGTAGATAAGGGCTTTCTTGTACCAGAGGGGATCCAGGTCCATACGCCTCTCGGGTTGTCACTCGTAGTAGTCGAACGCGTTCTCAGTGCGGCGGAACCGGTGAACGGCCCAGAGGGCCGCGGGCTGCTCGGGCGTCAGGCGCACCTGCACGTCGGGACCCTGCCATAGCGAGCGCTGGTCCGACATCAACTCGTGCACCTGATACGTCTCGTCGGGGCGCGCGCCCAGCCACTCCAGTGGCACGTGCAGCAGCGCCTCCTGGGCTGCATACGGGTCCAGGCTCACCGCCATCAGCACCATGCTGCCGCCGTCTGGCGTGCGCTTGCCGTAGAAGAGGACTCGGTCGTTGTTCGACGAGAAGAAGCGCAGCGTCCCGTACTGATGCAGCGCGGGGTGCGTGCGGCGCGCGGCGTTGAGGCGCGCAATCCAATCCCGGATGTTGCCGGGCCGGTCCAAATCCCAAGCGACCAGCTGGTACTTCTCCGAATCGGTGTACTCCTCCTTGCCCGGGATGGGGCGGCCCTCGCACAGCTCGTAGCCGCAGTACATGCCCCACACGGAGGAGAGCGTGCCGGCCAGCGCCGCGCGCAGACGGAAGGCACCGGGCCCCGCGTTCTGGAGGAACTCCGGGAGGATGTCCGGCGTATTGGGCCAGAGGTTGCCGCGGAAGTAGTCGGATACCGGCGGCTGGGTGATCTCCTCCAGGTACTCCTGGAGCTCGCCCTTGAAGTTGCGCCAGGTGAAGTAGGTGTACGACTGGGTGAAGCCCACCTTGCCCAGGGCCTTCATCACCTTGGGGCGGGTGAAGGCCTCGGACAGGAAGAGGACCTGCGGATGGGCTTCCTGCACGCGGCGGATGAGCCAGGCCCAGAATTGCGTGGGCTTGGTGTGTGGGTTGTCCACGCGGAACGTGTTCACCCCTTGCTTCACCCAGTGGAGGACGACGGATTCCAGCTCTGCCCAGAGTGACTCACGGGCGGGGCCCATCCAGTCGAAGTTGACGATGTCCTCGTAGCGCTTGGGCGGGTTCTCCGCCGTCTTGATGGTGCCGTCCGGCCGGTGCTGGAACCACTCCGGATGTTCCTTCACGTACGGGTGGTCCGGCGAGCACTGGAAGGCCAGGTCCAGCGCCACCTCGATGCCGTGTGCCTGCGCCGTCTCCACGAAGTGCCGGAAGTCCTCCAGCGTCCCCATCTTCGGGTGCACGGCCTTGTGGCCGCCTTCCGAGGCACCAATGGCCCAGGGGCTGCCCACGTCGTCGGCCGCCGCGGTGAGGCTGTTGTTCTTGCCCTTGCGCGCCGTGCGGCCAATGGGGTGGATGGGCGGGAGGTAGACGGTGTCGAAGCCGAGCTGCTGGATGTACGGCAGCCAGGCTTCCGCGTCCCGGAAGGTGGCGTGGGTGACGCCGTCGCGCTTCGCCGAACGCGGGAAGAATTCGTACCACGCGCTGAAGCGGGCCTTCTCCCGGTCCGCGAAGACCTCCAACACCTTGTCGTAGCGGCGGGCCAGTGAACGGTCCGGGTGGGTCGAGGCCACGTCGGCCAGCTCGGGCGCCAGGGCCACGGCGAGGAGGTCAGGGGAGGGGGCCTGTCGCAGCCGGACAGCCGCTTCGGTCAGCACCCGAGCGTCGTCCATCTGCTTCGCCGTGCGGGCTCGGGCGGCGGCGCCTTCCAGCAGGGCGGCGCCTTCCAGCAGCTCGCTGCGCACGTCGCGGCCCGCGTCGACCTTGCGCTTCAGCTCGGACGTCCAGGTCCGGAAGAGGTCTGGCCACGCTTCAATCGAGTATTCGTAGCGGCCGTTCCGAGCGAGGGGGAATTCGCCTTCCCACCGGTCATTGCCGAGGAAGCGCATGGGCACTTCCTCCCAGTCGGTCTGCTGGGACCGGGGCGTCACCTGGCGCCAGCGGATGACGGCGACGAGGACGTCATGGCCTTCCTTGAAGACATCGGCCTTGACGGTGCACCGCTCTCCCACGACGCGCTTCACGGCGTGACGTCCAGCGTCCAGCTCGGGGCTGACTCCCTCGATGAATACGCTTCCGAGTCGTTCAGTCATGGTGGCCGGCAGCCCTTATAGGTCTTGGGTTGTGATTGCCTCGCGGCGAATCGCGGCTGTTGTCGATGCTGGACGGCTTCCGTGCCGGCCGCGTTGGCTCGTCAACGTTAAGGATGGGGGCGGGCACTGCCCACCCTGGAAGGCACAGCGCGCCCGGGTGCCCGCCTGCCGATACTTGAAGCTGGGAACTGCCCTGCCGATTGAGCTATCCGGGACGAACATGGCGCCTCCTTCCTCCGCTGTGCCCCGAGCAAGCGACCCAGCGCTGGACCTGGTCCTCCTCCGGCAGGTCGCCATGGGAAGCCCGCAGGCCATGCGCGACGTCTACGCGCGCTGCGGTGGACGGTGCTTCGCCATCGCGTTGCGGTTGCTACCGACCCACGCTGACGCGGAAGAGGTGTTGCAGGAGAGCTTCCTGGAGGTCTGGCGGCGCGCCAGAGAGTTCAATCCAGAACGCGGCGGCCTGGAGGCCTGGGTGACGACGATTGTGCGCACGCGCGCCATCGACCGGCTGCGGGCGCAGGGAACGGCGGCCCGCGTGGTGGAAGGGGCCGCGCAGCAGGGGCCTCCGGTCAGCGCCGCGCCCGCCGCGCCGGACGAAGCAGTCAGCCAGGGGGAGGCTCGCGCTCGCGTGGTGGCGGCGCTGGCCCAGCTTCCTCCGGAGCAGCGGGCGGTGGTGGAGCTTGCCTACTTCGAAGGCCTCTCCCAGCGGGAGATTGCCGAGCGCACCGGAGACCCATTGGGCACGGTGAAGACCCGTGCGCGGCTCGCGTTGGAGAAGCTGGGGGCGTTGTTGGAGATGCTGCGCCCCCACGCCTAGCCCCGCTTAAGATTCCCTCAAGCTTTTCCGTCCGGAAGGGGGATGTGCCCGCCGACGTGGGCACGTCACCGGTTGGAACGGAGGCTGTGGATGAAAAGCGAAGTCATGTCGCGCCGTCGGATTCTCAAGGGCACGGGAGTGACGCTGGCAACCCTGCCGCTCGCTCGCTTCCTCATCGCGTGTGGCGAGGGCACGGACCCCATCGATGAATCGAACCCGGACGCGGGGACCGGGGCCTCCGCCTGGGCCACCGGCGGCACCTCGGCGATGACGATGGCGGACACCTATCCGGATCCGTTCGCCGCGGGCATCGGCACGGTCTGCGCGCTCACCTGCGAGGCCACGCTGGGGCCCTGCTACGCGACCACCATCGAGCGGCAGGACATCAGTGAAGGCGAGAACGGGCTGCCTGTCCGGCTGGCGCTTCTGGTGGTGAATGAGAACTGCGAGCCCATCCCCAACGCCACCGTGGATATCTGGCACGCGGGGCCTGCCGGCCTGTACTCGGGTGAGGACGCGAGCGACTTCTGCACGTCCGGTGACGCAGAGGCCCGGGCCGCGCGCTGGTTCCGCGGGGTGCAGACGACGGATGCGCAGGGCCGGGTCAACTTCGATACGTGTTTCCCGGGGTGGTACAGCAGCCGGACCATCCACATCCACTTCACCGTGCGCGTGGATGGGGCGGAGTTCGTCACCTCGCAGCTCTTCTTCGATGACGCGCTCAGCGATGCGGTCGTCAACACCCAGCCGCTCTATGACGCGCGGGGCGCCCGGGACACGACCAACCAGATGGCCGGAGGAACTCATTGAGCGGGTGCGGGCCCGGCTCCGGCGGCCGACGATGCAGAAGCCGGACGCCGTCGTGGCGCTGGGGCCGCTGCGCATCGACCTCCAGGCCGGCGAGGTTCGCGTCCATGATCAGGTCGTGGAGCTGACGCGGGTGGAGTTCGCGCTGCTGGCGGCGTTGGCGCGCAGGCCGCGCGAGGCCGTGACGCGGCAGTGGTTGGTGGAGCATGTGATGGACCCGGAGCGCGAGGGAACGGAGCGCACGCTGGACGTGCATGTGTCCCGGCTCCGGCGGAAGCTGGGCGCCCAGCACGGCGTGGAGACTGTCTGGGGCGTGGGCTACCGCCTCGTGCCGGGGGATGGCTCGTGAAGCTTCGACTGCGTCTGGCGCTGACAGTGGTCGCGGTGTCGGTGCCGATGGTCGCCAGCGTGGGGTACGTCCAGCACTCGCTGCGGCAGCGCAACCAGGCGGAGGTGCTGGAGGCGTCCACGCTGGCACGGATCCAGGCGGGAGCGCGGGAGCGCTGTGAGGCGCAGCCCGCGACATGGGGTGCGCGGCGAGGGCCCAGGCCACCAGCGTTTCAAGGGAACTCCGAGGGTCCGCCGCGCACCGCCGACGGGCGTCCCGCGGCGCCCGGCGAGGCGGAGCCTCCGTGGCGCGAAGAGGGCCCGCGTGGCGGCGGTCCTCTCGCCCCGGCGCGGCCTCCTCGCATGGACCGGCCCGGGCCCAACGGACCGTGGCCCATGGGCGTCGCGCATTTCGCGTACGGTGCCGGGCTCGAATCCCTGAACCCCGACGCTCCCGTCCTTTCCGAGTCGGTGCGGCGGGAAGCCCAGGAGGGACGTGCGACGGTCGTCCGTCGAACGGCGCGGGACGGTGAGTCGGTGCTCGACGTCCTGATTCGCATGCCGTGGGAGGAGGGGCCCTGCGCGTTCATCCTCGCCCGGCGGATAGAGCCCCGGGGACCACCGCTTGGCGGCATTCCCCCTCCGGAGGTGCTGGGCGTCCCGCTGCTGGCCGTGCTCGTGATGGCGTTGGCGCTGGGGCCCGTGGTCCGGCGCGTGCGGCAGCTCACCGCGGAGGTCCGTGCGTCCGCGAACAGCCGCTACGTGGAGCCCGTCCTGGTTCGAGGCCATGACGAGGTGGCCGAGCTGGCCCGCGCGTTCCAGGAGGCTCGCGCCGAAATCCAGTCCCAGCTCTCCCAGCAGGAGGCCCGGGAGCAGGCCCTGCGGGACTTCCTGGCCAACACCACGCACGACGTGATGACCCCGCTCACGGTGCTCCAGGGACACCTGTCGGGACTCCAGCAGCGGTTGAGCCGGGGGGAGCCCCTGGAGTCCTCCGTGGTCGGAGATGCGATGGGAGAGGCGCACTACATCGCGTCCCTGGTACACAACCTGGCGGCGGCGGCGCGGCTCGAAGCCGGACGGCCCCAGGTCCAGTGGGCCGAGGTGGACCTCAACGCCGCGGTGTCACGCGTCTTGGGCCGGCATCAGCCCATTGCCCGCCAGCAGCGAATCTCCCTGGAGAGCGGCGTGCCGGAGACCGCTGTCTGGGTCCACGGAGACGTGACGCTCATCGAGCAGGCCGTGAGCAACATCGTGTTCAACGGCATCCACCATGGCCGCGAGGAAGGACACGTCGCGGTGGTGTTGGAGCATTCACGCGACCAACGCTTCCGGTTGCGCGTCATCGACGACGGGCCCGGCATCTCCGAGGAGGAGCGCGCCCGGCTGATGGAGCGGCGCTTCCGTGGCAACGCCGCGCGCACACGGGGGCTTCAGGGCCAGGGGCTGGGGCTGCACATCACCCACCATGTCGCGCAGGTGCATGGCTGGACCTTGTCGCTGGCGCCATCGGAATACGGCGGCCTGGAGGTCGTGCTGGAGGGCGCGTCCTCCCACTAGCGGCCCTTCTTGCGCTCCGTCTTCGCCTTCGGGCCCTCACCGTAGCCTGACACCACGAGCCCGAGCGTCTGGACGAAGTTCACCGCGGCCTCCACGGGGATGCGCGTGGCCTTCACCCGGTTGCGCGCGGGGTCGATGAACACGCCCTGCGCGGTTCCGAAGTCCGCCTTCGTGAGCGTGCAGCCGCGGAAGTTGCTGCCGGTGATGTCCGAATCGCTGAAGTCCGACTCGGACAGGTCCGTGTCGATGAAGTTCATCTCCAGCGCCGTGCAGCGCAGGAACGCCGTCTTCCGCAGGCTGAGCCCCGCGAAGGTGCAGTAGCGCAGGTTGGAGCCGTCGAAGGAGACTTCGGGGAAGCTGCCCACGTCCGTCCAGTCGATGCCCATCAGCTTGGAGCTTTCGAACCGCACGTCCCGCAGCGACGTCTCCGTGAACCGGGCCCGCGTGAGGTCGCAACCAGTGAAGACGCAGGACTCCATCCGAGTCCTCGTCCAGCGGCTCTCCTGCAGCGTGCAGTTGAGGAACGTGCAGCGGTAGAACTCCTTCCCGCCCAGGTCCGTCTCCTGGAGGTTCAGGTCGGCGAAGGTTTCGTTCTCGAAGCTGTCTTCTTCGTGGATGCGCTGGGAGGCCATGGCGGGCCCGTCACTAACGCCAGATGGCGCTCGCGGGCCAAGTCATTTCGCTCCGGACTCTCTATCCATGACGGACGGTGAAGGCCGCCAGCAGGGGCCCCGCCAGGCGGGTGTTCGCGGGAGACGTCGGTCCTCCTTCGGGAAGCTGCGTGAGGAGCGCCTCCAAGGCGGGCTTCATCTCCTCGAAGGCGGCGGTGGCCGCCGCCGCGTTGTCGAAGAAGCGGTGGTAGAGGAGCCAGCCGGTGACGGAGCAGGCGATGGCGTGGAAGGAGCGGGTGTCATCCAACTCGTAGGTGAGCCGCGCCAGGCCGCCGAAGTCCTCATCCCGCGCGATGGTGCCGCCCTGGGTGCCCATCCATCCGATGGAGCCCCCGTCTTCATATGGCCGCCACGCCGCGTCGTCCGCACGTCCCACCATTCCACCCCTTGAAAGGAAACCGGCGCCATCATGCGTGCCCCGGGGCGGACGCTCCAGGACTCCGAGGCCTCCGCTTCGTCCGGAGGTGGACGTCGGTTCGGCGCGGCGGAGGTAGGGAATGGGAGCACGCCGCGGTTCGCGGAACAGTTGCGGCGGGACGGTTTGTGCCCGGCGAGGCGCCGTCCTAACCTGCCATGTCCATGAAGGCGATCCTCGTCTCCCTTTTCCTGTTGGGCTCGGCGCCGGACTCCAGCGCGCCAGCGATTCCGCCCGAAGCGCTCGCGGCTCCCCCTGTCGCGGATGAGTCACCCACCGCGTGGTCCTGCACCGTGGACACCCTGCGCGCTGGGAGGGAATGCGTGTTCGAGGCGGACCTGTCCGCGGGCGCGCCCAGCGATTCGCAGGACGCGTCCAACAAGAAGCTCCTCCAGGACGTGGCCCGCGCGCTGTGCACGGAGGCAGTGGGCAACATCCGGGAGGGCCGCCCGGACGCGACGCTCACCGCGGTCTGTGAGCGGCGCTACATCACCGCCGTGGACCAGTGCGGACTGGAAGGCACGTCGTTCGTGGTGGACGCCAAGGGCCGCTTCGCCCCCGGCGCCCGCTCTTGCTACCGCGCGCTGGCCAACGTCCTTCAAGAGGTGCAGTTCATGGCCACGGTGGCCTCGCCGTGCTGCGAGTGCGCCGCCCGCGCCAACTGCCCGGGCACCGCGGACCGCTGCTATGCCGAGGTCGCTCAGCAGGCCACCGCGCCCCAGACGCAGGCGTGCCTGAGTGATCGGTGCGCGGATGCGTGCGCCGTCGTGCTTCCGCTGCCTCGCTCCGGTGCGCACCCCGCGCCCACCGTCCAGCAGCGCAGCCGTTCCACCAGCCCTGGCTCCGCTTCCCTGTAGGAGTTCCGCCCATGCGCCGTCCTTCCTGGAAGCTGTCCACCTGGGCCCTGCTGGGCTCCTTCACCGCTGGCTGCGGCGCCTCGCATTCCCACGTGACGTGGTCGGAGGACGCGCCTCACCCGAAGGAGGAGGTGTTCGTCGCCAGGCCTCCGCCGGAGCCGCCCGCGCCCAGCCCTACCTCGGACCCCAAGGCCTTCGCCGCCCGGTACGCCAACCCGGCGGTGTGTGAAGCCGCCGCGCGGCGGCTCCAGCGGGCTTCACGGGATGAGGCGTGGGATGGCCTGAAGGCCTGCATCGAGCACACGCCCTTCACCCAGCTCAACGCGCTGCTGGGACGTGCCTGGGCGCGGGACCTGAGCGTCCGTCCCGAAGGCGCCAGGCTCATTGCCCGTGTGGTGGCCCAGCGCGGTGGCAGCGTGACGGGGGAGCTGCGCTACCTCCAGGAGAAGCAGATCCCCATCTTCTCACTGGCCTCCGCCATGGACCGGCCGGACACGTACAAGGGCCGCTACGTGCTGCTGCGCGCGCAGGTCGCGGACCAGCGTTCGGAAGGTGAGCGCCCCACGGTGTGGCTGGTGGAGCAGGCCCTCAGCTCCGTCCAGACGGACGAGGTCGTGGGCTATGGCGAGCGCATCGACTCCGTCACCGCGTACTCGGGTGACCTGGCCGGCCAGTCCGTGCTCACGGGGCCGGGGCAGATGGGGGGAACGGTGAGCACGTCGGAGCGCTCCGGCCGCAACACCACGCGGCGCTTCGTGGAGAACATCTCCGATGAAACGGGCCGCGAGGCACTCGGCCGTCTGGCGAGCGCCGACCCGTTCCTGGAGACCCGGCGCGACTACGTCATCCTCGCGCGTTTCGACGGCGTCCGCCTCACGTCGGGCGGCGCGGAGACGGATGATGAGGCGCCGCGCATCCCGGTGCTGACCATCGTCAGCTACCACGCACCGCAGGCGCTCGTCGTCTACTGAGCCGCCTTCGACGTGGGCTCTCCGCTGGATGACGCGGAAAAAAAACGAGGCGCCGGGAAACTTGCCCCGACGCCTCGCCCTGGGAACCGACCCCGCGCCAGTCCCCACGTAACCGTGTGCAGGTCGCGCCCGCGCTACTGCTGGGTCGCACCCGTAATCGTGAAGTGATTCGCCACGTCGCGGCCCGAACCCACTTCCACCGTCACCGGATGGTCGGGCGCGGTGGAGGCGCTGACGAAGGAGGGCGGCTCGAGGTGCACCGTGAAGGTGCCCGGAATGAGGAACTTGAAGACCGCCTCGTAGGTGCCGTCGCCGTCCTCGTCGGTCAGCGCCAGCCGCTCACGGCTGCCCGCCTCGTTCGTCATCACCGCGTTGAAGTCGCCCAGCGTCACCTGGTGGCCGTCCACCACGGGCAGCGTCACCGTGGCGGCTGTGTCCGCCGTCACGCGGATGCTGCCGGAGGCCGTCACCTCGGCGGACTTGATGACCGGACGCATCACCCACTTGCCCGAGTTGCCCGCTTCCTTGCCAAAGCTCTGGCCGACGTCGAAGTCCACGAGCAGCACCTTCTGCTCGCCTTCGATGGTCAGCTTCTCGGAGAACTTCACCTTCAGCCCGGACGTGCCGTAGCTGGGCATGTGGAGCTGGCCGCCCACCTGCGTGCCCGCGGGCAGGCCGGAGTAGTCGGCTGACGACGCGAACACGGTCGACGCGCCGTCCTCATTCGCCACCTCGATGTAGCCACCGGTGATGACGAAGCGAAGCTCGGAGTAGTCGCCATTGGGGACCACCGCGTCAGACACCAGTTCGGACGTGGAGTTGGCGAGCTCCAGCAGGCTCACGGTGACGGGGGTATCGCGCAGCACCACGCGACCACCTTTGCCGTCGCCGCCTTGCAGATAGATTTCGGAGATGGTGACGACCGCGGTTCGGATGTCGTCTCCCGGCGCGTCGGTCAGCAGCAGGGTGACCTTTCCCTCATTGCCGCCACACGCCATCAGCGGGAGCAGGGCGATGGGCAGCAGGGCCAACAGGGTCGAGCGCAGGCGCGAGCGAAGAGTCATGGTCGGCACGTCCCGGAATAGGGCCCGCTGGAATACCGGGCCGTTCGACACGTAATGACCCGGCCCGGAAACAACCGGCCACGCGAACCTGCTCACGTCGCCGCGAAAGCAGGGGGCCCGGAGGCCCACACCCACTCACGCCGGTGACGTGTCCAGGCCGTGCTTGCGCAGCAGCTTGCGCAGGTACACGCGGTCGATGCCCGCCTCGCGGGCCGCGCGGGACACGTTGCCCTCGCAGCGGTCGATGAGGGCGCGCAGGTAGTCGCGCTCGAAGCCTTCGATGATGCGGTCCTTGGCTTCCTTGAAGGGGAGGTCCAGGGAGATGGGGCGCGTGCTCTCCGGGTCGTCCGAAGGCGGCGGCAGGGTGGTGGGGTCCTCGGCGTGGGAAGGCAGGTCCGGGATGTCCGGCAGGGCCTCGTCGCCCAGGTTCACCACCCGGTCCACCACGTTGCGCAGCTCGCGCACGTTGCCCGGCCACGGGTACTGCGCGAGCAGGGCGCGCGTCTGGTCCGACAGCGCGCTGGGAGGACGCCCCATCCGCTGCAGCACCGTGTCGACGAGCAGCGGCACGTCTTCCAGTCGCTCCCGCAGCGGCGGAAGGCCGACGCGGAGCACCGCGAGCCGGTGGAAGAGGTCTCCACGGAAGCGCCCGGCCTGCACCGAGCCCTCCAGGTCCTGGTGCGTGGCCGCGACGACGCGCACGTCAAAGGTGCGGTAGTCGTTGGAGCCCACGCGCTTCACCTGCCGGCGCTCCAGCGCGCGCAGCAGGCGGGGTTGGACTTCCAGCGGCAGTTCGCCGACTTCGTCCAGGAAGAGCGTGCCGCCGTGGGCGCGCTCGAAGGCGCCCGCGCGGTCGGAGTGCGCACCCGTGAAGGCGCCTTTCACGTGTCCGAAGAGCTCGCTCTCCAGCAGTGAGGGGGCGATGCCCGCCAGGTCCGCGATGACGAATGGCCCCCGGGCCCGAGGGCTGTGCGTGTGGATGGCCTCCGCGCACAGCTCCTTGCCCGTGCCCGTCTCGCCCTGGATGAGCACGTCCGACTCACCCGCGGACAGCCGCTCCAGCAGCGTGAAGAGCTCCCGCATGCGGCGGCTGTTGCCCACCAGCGAGCCGAAGGCGCTGCGCGCGGACAGGGGACGCGCCCGGGGACGTTCGCTCTCCGGCATCAGCTTCAGCTCGGTGGTGCCCAGCTTGAGGACCGCGCCCGTGCGCACCTCCAGCTCCTGGAAGCGCATGCCTTCGCAATAGGACCCATTGCGCGAGCCCGGGTCCACCGCGCGCACGCCGCTCTCGTTCACCTCGAGGATGAGGTGCTGGCGCGACACCGCCCGGTCCGACAGGAGGATGTCCGCATCCCGGCCCGAACCCACGCGATAGCGTCCCGGCATCAGCGGCCAGTCGCGGCCAGCGTCCGGACCCGACAACACCACCAGCCGGGTACGTACCCGTTGGACGCGAATGGCCGGCAACGCATCGGTGCGGACCAGCTCGTCGTCCCCATCCTCATCTCCCAGACTCGCCACGGCGCGGACGATATCACAGCCGCTTTGCGGGGTTGGCCTCCGCATTCCCGGGTTATGCGGTAAAGTTTGAAAAGGGGGCACCCGCGATGGCAAGTGCGCCGCGAGAACGATTCGGCCGGTATGAACTTCAAGAGCGGGTAGGCCAGGGCGGCATGGCGGAGACGTGGCGTGCCCGGCTCCGGGGCGCGGCGGGCGTCACCAAGTCCGTGCTCATCAAGAAGGTGCTCCCGGAGTACGCCAACGACGAAGCCTTCGTGTCCATGTTCATCAGCGAGGCGCGCATCTCCGCCACGCTGTCGCACGGGGCCATCGCCCAGGTCTTCGACTTCGGGAAGGTGGACGGGCAGTACTTCCTGGCCATGGAGCTGGTGGAAGGCCAGCCGCTGAACCGCATCCTGAAGCGGGCGCTGCGCTCCGGCTACCACTCCCTGCCGGTGCCCCTCGCTGTCTTCATCGCCATGGAGATGTGCCGCGGCCTGCACTACGCCCACACTCGCAATGACGAAAAGGGCGAGCCGCTGGGCATCGTCCATCGCGACATCTCTCCCGACAACGTCCTCATCGGCTACGAGGGACAGGTCAAGATCGTCGATTTCGGCATCGCGAAGGCGCGCTCCCTGCGCAGCTTCAACACCGAGCCCGGCGTGGTGAGGGGGAAGTACCTGTTCTTCTCGCCGGAGCAGGCGCGGGGGGAAGCGGTGGATGCCCGCACGGACGTCTGGGCCACCGGCGTGGTGCTGTTCCAGATGCTCTGCGGCCGGCTGCCGCTTGAGGGACAGGTCCACACGGTGTTGCAGCGCTTGAACAGCGGCCAGCCGCTGCCCTCACCGCGACAGGTACGGTCCGACATCCCGGTGGCGCTGGACTCCATCCTCCAGCGGGCGCTCGCGCTCCGGAAGGAATCCCGTTTCGAGTCCGCCCATGCGCTCGGGGATGCCCTGGCCGGGTTCCTCTACTCGTCCACCCCGCGCTTTTCGCCCATGTCCGTGGGGTACCTGCTGCGGGAGCTGTACCGCCCGGACCTGGAGGCGCTCGGGATGACTGCCCGGGTGCCGGCCTCCTTCGCGGAGGAGATGTCCATCTGGCGCGAGGCGCCCCCGCTGCCAGCGCCCACGCAGCACGGTGTGCCAGCGCTGGACCTGGAGCCGGACTACCGCACCGAGGAGAGCGGGCCCGTCGAGGTGGACGACGCGGAGAAGGTGGCTCCCGCGCCGCGTGCGACGCGGGTGGGCCTGTTCGCCGAAGGCAGCCGCGGCTCCCAGTGGGTGGCCGGTGTCGGCCTGGTGATGGCCGCGGTGCTCGCCGTGGTGGCGGTGACGCGGGTGGGCTCCGATTTACTGGCCGCCGCCAGGGAAGAGGCGCGCGCGCCCGGGCCGCCCGTGGCGCAGCGGATCATGCCACCCGCGTTGCCTCCCGCAGCACCCGTGGCCGCGCCCTCGAAGCCCCCGGCCGCGGAGGAGGCGCCTTCGCGGGCCGCCGAGGCCATGGTCGAGAACGCGGATGACGACGAGGTGTCGGGAAACGCCGACACGCCGGATGACGCACCCGAGGCCGCGGCCGGGCGTTCCGGAGTGGCGCGTCCGGTCTCCGGGACGCGGAGCGGCAAGGTCATTCCCGCGGCTGGCACGGGCGCTCGAGGACAGACGCGGCAGGCCCCGGCGGCGCTGCTGGGCGAGGCGGGCAACGCCCTGGCGGTGTCGCCGGTGACGGCGGGGCCCGCGTACAGGGTGCTCACCGCTGGGCGAGCCCTCCAGCGTGAGGGGAAGTACACCGCCGCGCGGAACTCCGCCCGTGAGTGCGCCCGGCTCGAGCCCGGCAACGCCGAGTGCTACCTGCTGCTGGGGGCCGTGGAGGTGAAGCTGGGGCGAATCGAGGAGGGGGCTCGCAACTACCACCGCTTCCTGGAGCTGGCCCCGTCGGACCATCCGCTCGCGAGCACCGTCCTGCGCATCCTGCAGGAGTACGAAGCCCACCAGGTCGGGCGTCCATAATTCGACGCATTGAGTCATCTGGTTCCCCGCCGGGGGCTTGGAAAAGCGAGTGAGCCTCCCGTACAAGGGGGCCTGCATGACGCGTTTCCGCCTTCCTCGACGCCTGATGCTCCCTGCGCTGCTGACGGCGGCCGCATGTGGTGAGTCCGACTCCATCCCTGTCCGGACCTGCGACGTGACGTTGACCTACGCACCGCAGCAGTCCGTGGCGGGCACGGTTCAGGTCATGGGGGAGTGGAACAACTTCGCCGCCCTGCCTCAGCCCATGAGCGACCGGGGTGACGGCGTGTTCACGCTCCGCCTGGAAGGGCTGGAGCCGCGCGACTACGGCTACCGCTTCGTGGTGGGCAACAAGCAGGAGATGGACCCGGAGAACCCGTACTCGCGCTGGGTTCGCGCGGAGGAGTATTCGCGCCTCACCGTCCCGGACTGCCGCCAGCCCGTGCTGGAGCTGAACCGCTTCACGGTGACGCCCGAGGGCTCGCTGGACGTGGCTGTCTCCTACCTCGACGGGACCGACAAGGCCGGCCCGGCGGGTGAGGGCATGGTGATGTCGCTGGACGGCACGCCCCGGCCGGATGCCTATGACGCCGCCACCGGCCGCTTCAGCCTGAACGTGCAGGGCCTGGAGCAGGGCAAGCACCACGTGAAGGTGGTGGCCAAGGACAGCCAGGGCCGAGAGGCGAAGTCGCTCTACCTGCCGTTCTGGGTGGAGCCGGAGCGCTTCCACTGGGCTTCGGGGCTGATGTACTTCGCCTTCACGGACCGCTTCCACAATGGCCGGCTGGAGAACGACGCTCCGGTGGCGGACGTGGACCCCATCGCCAACTATCTTGGCGGGGACTTCGCGGGCATCACCCAGAAGCTGGAGGAGGGGTACTTCGACGCGCTGGGCGTGCGCACGCTCTGGATTTCGCCGGTGGATCAGAACCCGGAAGGCCGCTTCATCGGCACGGGCGGCAAGTACTACACGGGCTACCACGGCTACTGGCCGTCGAAGCCTCGCGAGACGCAGCACCGCTTCGGCTCGCTGGAGGAGCTGCGCGCGCTCACGGCGGCCGCGCACAAGCGGGGCATCCGCGTCATCGCCGACCTGGTGCTCAACCACGTCCACCAGGAGCACCCCTACTGGACGAGCCACGGGCAGGAGGGCTGGTTCAACACCGCCGCCAGTTGCGTGTGTGGCACGCAGGACTGCGACTGGGAAGCCCAGCGCCTCATCTGCAAGTTCACGGACTATCTGCCGGATTTCAACTGGCGCTCGTCGGACTTCGTGGACCAGTTCGCCGCGGACACGCTCTGGTGGCTGGAGCAGGCGGACTTCGACGGCTTCCGCCTGGACGCGGTGAAGCACATGGAGCAGGTGGCCGGGCGCACCATCCGCGGGAAGCTGAAGGAGATCACCACGATGACGGGCACCGAGTTCTACCTCGTGGGCGAGACGTACGTTCACGTGGATGGGCGCTCACAGATTGCCCGCTACATCAGCCCGCGCGAACTGGACGGTCAGTTCGACTTCCCCCTGTACTGGCCCGTGCGCGAGGCCTTCGCGGACGGCCAGGGCTTGCAGCGTGTGGACGACGCCGTGCGCGCCAACGAGGAGGCCTATGCGCCGGGGACGCTCAACTCGCCGTTCCTGGGCAACCACGACGTGGCGCGCTTCATCTCCCAGGCCGCGGGGCAGCTGCGCGGGGATGGGAGTGATCCCTTCGGTCCCAACCGCCCGTCCTCGGTGGTGACGGACCCGGCCGCCTTCGAGAAGATGAAGTACGGCTTCGCCTTCGTGCTGACGCAGCCGGGCGTGCCGCTGGTGTACTACGGCGACGAGGTCGGCCTGCCGGGCGCGGGTGATCCAGACAACCGCCGCTTCATGCGCTTCGGCAGCGCGCTGGCGCCGCTGGAGCGGGAGCTGCTCGACTTCGTGCGGACGCTGGGGCAGGCGCGCCTGGCGCACGAGGCGCTGCAGACGGGCGCGCGGCGGACCCTGCGCGTGGAGAACGACCTCTACGTGTTCCAGCGCGATCTGCCGGACGGACGGGGCGCTTTGGTGGCCATCAATCGTGGCGCCATGGAGCGCTCACTGGTGCTGGATCTGATGGGGAGCCTGGCCGCGAGCAGCGGCACCTACGTGGACATCTTCACGGGGCAGACGCTGCAGCTCGCCGGCACGGAGACGGTGCTCGTCGTCCCGCCGCGCGGCGTCGCTGTCTACGTGCCCCACCAGGAGTAACAGAGCAGGGATGTTCCGGTGGAGGGGTGGGCCGTCCCCCTTCCGCCGGCGCATTCCGCTCAGGACTGCGGGGCCGCCTGCTCGCTCTTGCCGTGCTTGTAGAAAAGCACGAGGGTGTAGCAGTGGAATTCGTTGTCGGAAGACTGACAAACGACCCGGTCCACAATCTCCAGGTCAGAGTTGCTCTTCAGCCACCGGGTGACGTTCTCACCCAGCTCCTCGCGCTCCTTCGCCTTGGTGGCGGAGAAGACCTTCACGCCCGTGAACATCGCCTGCCACTCCTTGTGCGGTGCTGATTCAGGACAATAGGAAGTTATCGCACGCGCCGTTCCGGGGTGTCAAAAACCCGGCTTCCCTGTTGTGGGGATGTTGATCGTCCATGCCTGGGGGTTTGCAGTCTCCCGCCCGTGCCTATGTTGATCGAGTCGCACCTGATTGCCTGGGGCGCTCGTGGCAGGGGGCCGCGAGTGGCGGCGGAGTGGGGAAGGGGGAAGGCCCGTGGACATGAAGACCAAGAAGGACCTGGCCGTAGACTTCATCAACACCATCCGGACGATGGAGCCCTCCGCGCTGAATGCGCTCATCGTCAAGGAGGCGGGTGAAGAGCTGGCCCAGTTCTTCCTCAATTACAGTGCGAATCTCATCTCCAAGGACCCGTCCCGGGTGCTGGAGAACACGTCCTCGCTGATGCTGATGGGGTACCTCATCCGCACCTACGAGGAGAAGAACACCCAGGCCACCCAGGGCACCTTCCAGTCCTACGCGTTCGCCTGAGTCGCGGGCAGGGCGTTGCAGGCTCGACAGGGCTCGGGGGAGCCTGTTAGGGAGCAGCGCCCATGCTCATCGACCTGCACGCCCATTCCCACCTGTCCAAGGGTTGCGAGCTGGACCCTCGCGCCGTGCTGGAGCGGGCCGCCTTGTTCGGCCTGGACGGGGTGGCCTTCACCGAGACGAACACCCAGGACGGCTGCGACGAGCTCTTCGAGATCGGCGCGAAGTCGAAGCTCAAGGTCTTCGTCGGGCTGGAGCTGGTGACGGACCGTGGACAGTACCTGTGCTTCTTCCCGAAGCCGGAGCTGGCCCCGGAGCCGGTGCAGATGTGGGGCAGCAACCGCGAGAAGCCGTGGAGCGCCGCCGAGTGCCTTCCCAAGGTGAAGGCCCTGGGCGCCGCCATCGTCGCCGCGCGCCCCTATGACCGGGACTCGCAGAATCCGGCCATGGACTTCATCCGCTCCCTCGGCGTGCTGAGCGCCGTGGAGGGCTACAACGCCCGGGTGAAGCAGACGTCCAATGACCTGGCCGTGGAGGCCGCCGCGGCGCTGAAGCTTCCCTGTGTGGGAGGCAGTGACGCCCGGGGCTCGCTCGACGAGGTCGGCCGGGGTGCCACGCTCTTCAAGCGGCCGGTGCAGACGCAGGCCGAACTGGTGGCCGAGCTGCAGAAGGGGGATTTCTGGCCGGTGATGGCCGGCGATCTTCCCCGGCTTACGCGCCCGGGAGAGGCCCAGGCGGCGCGCAAGTCCGGTGGTGGCGGCCGTGGTGGCGGTGGTGGCAAGCGCCGCCGTCGTTAGCCGGCGCTCACCGAAGTCCACTCAGGGGACGACCTGGTCGCCGCCTTCCTCGGCGCGCGCGAGGCGTCCGTCCGTGAAGAAGACGCGGCGGCGGCCCCCGGGGTAGGTCCACTCCTCGTGCCTGGCCGTGCCCTCCAGGGAGCGCCGCACCGTCTCTGGCGGGCCCCAGGCCATGCGTGCCGCGTCCATGGACATGTTGGCCACCAGTCGCTTCTCACGCACGGCCTCCTGCACCGCGGGCGGCAGCGCGTCCAGGGTGGGCTTCAAGTCCCGCGCGGACAGGTACTTCTCCAGCTCCGTGCGGAAGTCCTCCGGACGGTCCAGGTTGGGCGGCATCACCAGGATGAGCGGCGGCGCGTTGGCGGGTGCGCCGGCTTCCGTGAGGTACACCCAGGGCCAGGCGCGCGGGCTGTAGAGGACGCGCTCGGTGATGACCCAGGAGGTGGGGAACTCCACGCGGGTGATGCGCAGCTTCGTCCCGGCGGGGAGCACGCGCTCCACGGCGCCCGGGTTGATGGGGGTGCCCTTCGTGTCGTCGAGGAGCCGGACGTCCTCGGGGGCGTAGGGCGTCAGTAGTCGCTTGGAGGCGTCACCGAAGAGCGGCGTGACGTTGCTGGAGACGCGGAGGTACTGCTCCGCCTCCGGGCCGGAGAGCGTCTGGTTGAGGGAGGTCCGCGCCTCGGGCGGCATGCGCGTCTGGGACGCACAGCCCGCGCCAAGCACGGTCAGCAGGGACAGGGACAGGATTCGGAATGGGGCGAGCGGCATGGCACCTCCGCGGGGACAGGGCGCGGCAGGTGTCCTGATTAGCTCACCGGGCTGGCTGCGTCAGCGGGGATGGCTCCACCGCCTCGCGCTTGCCACCGCGGCATCCGCGCTGGGGCGGGCAGATGGGGCCGCGGCCATGCGGATCCGCGACGAGCAGGAAACGGCCGAGCCCGCGGGTGTCCGTCAGCTCTGGATGGCCACACAGAGCGCAGTGACGGGGAGGACGCTTGGAGGGGGGGAAGGGCACGGGGAGTGAGTGTGCGCCGCTCCCATGCCCTGAGCGAATTTTCGGCGGGCCCGGCCCGGGTGGGCGCGGGCCGGGGACTACTTCTTGTCGCCCGAGGCCGCCGGCGCGGGGGCCGGAGCGGGCGTGCTGGGCGCGCTGCTGGCCGACGAGGACGCGCTCGACGAGGAGGAGGAGCCGCTGCTCGACGCGGAGCTGCCGCCGTCCTTCTTGGTGGAGCTGTACAGGTCGGAGTACCAACCCCCGCCCTTGAGGACGAAGCTCGAGCGGCTGACGACCTTGGTCATCGACCCCTCGGCGCCGCACCCGCCGCACGTGGCGGGGGCGGGGTCGGAGATCTTCTGCAGCACGTCGATCATCTTTCCACAGCTCTGGCAGGAGTACTCGTAGATGGGCATGGTTCTCAGTGCCTCGTCAGGGTGTTGATTCAGCGGGAGCTGGCCAGCAGCTGCTTGCGCAGTCCGTCCGCCAGTCCCAGGCGATCGAAGGCGCGGAAGACGAGCTCGGACGGGGCGCCGTGCTTGCGGCCGACGGCATCCGCCAGTTCGTGCAGGTCTCTGGCATCGTGCAGGACGTCACCGACCAGCCGCTCCAGTTCCTTGCGGAGCATGTCGGCGAACTTCTTCTGGATGCCCAGGTCGGCCAGGTACTTCTCGCGCCCGAGCAGGTCCAGCCGGTGCGTCAGGTGGGGCGCGGCCAGGGCCTCGCGGCGGAAGCGCTCGCGCAGGGCCTCCACGTCCTCCGTCAGCGACAGCACGGACACCAGCCGCTGCAGCTCCGACGGGCTCAGGCCCAGGGCCCAGGCCACGCGGCCGGCGGCGCCCCGCTGGGTGGTGAAGCCGTCCAGCACCTGGCGGCGCTCCTTCTCCACCATCGCGTCCATCAGCGCGTGGTCCCGGAGCACGTTCTCCAGATCCATCTGCGTCAGCTCGCCCCGCGCGCCATTGAAGCGCTGGGACAGGGCACGCAGCAGCGCGAAGCGGTGGTCGGCGGCCTCCAGGGCGGCCTCCACGATGGGCTTTCCGGTCAGGCGCGTCAGCTCCAAGAAGGACGCGCGCGGCGCCTCCACGCGGGTGAAGCGGCCCCGGGGGCGCGGCAGGTCCCTGCGCGAGAGGGCGGGCTCCTCGGCGAAGTCGGCGGGCGAACCCAGCGAGTCCTCCGTGGGGGCGCGCTTGCGCGGGGCGATGCGCTCCTTGACGGTGGCCTCCAGGTCCTCCTTCGCGGCCTTGCTGCCCTTCTTCCCGGCGGACGCATCCGCGGCGGGCGGCGGGGCGAAGGTGAGGGTGGGCTCGGCGGGAGCCGGAGCGGGCGGCGCCTTCTGATCGCGCACGTGAGCCAGCTCGCGGGCGACCTCGTAGAAGCCGCATGCCTGACGCTGCGCGGCCACGGAGGCCTGGGTGCCGCTGAGGATGTCGATGACGGCGAAGGGCCCCAGAGGGGAGGCCTCGGGTTCACCGTCCGTCAACGCGCGGACGCGGAAATCATCAGCCTCGGCCAGGAGGGCCAGCGCTTCGCGGACCTCGGGGGCCGGGGCGGGTGCCTTCGCGCGCCTGCAGAAGTCCGAGACGGCAACCGCCACGGGGGTGGGGACGTCGTCGGGCTGCCGTCTTCTCTGCCAGGGACTGTTCATGAATGTCGCGGAAAAATGCTCGTTTACGAGGGCGGATGCCTCTATCTTCGCCTACAGACAGGTGTCAATGAGCCAGTCCGATTCCAATCTAAACAGCCTACGGCGAGTGCAAGTCGCGGGGACGGGCGGGCGGGAGGGGAGGCGCTCCCCAGGGCCGCACGCCTAAGCGTTGCAGGGAGGGTGGGACGGGAGTATCAGGCCTGCGGCGTTCAGAGACCAACACATGCCGGTGACGTTTTCTTCTCCGGCGGGGCGCCTTTGTTGGGAAATGGCCGGGTCGCGAGGGTTGGCCGGATTGGTTACAAGAAGAGCGGAGGGCGAGGCAGCGGCGGGCCTCCACCCAGTGGCGCCCGAGGCATGGCGCGGACCCGCGGCGACTTTGAAGGATTTCACATGAGCAACAGCCACAGCCATCATCACCACCACGACGACGACCGGGACAAGGACGAGGTGCTTGCCCGCTACATGGCCCAGCATGGCCTGAAGAGCACGCGGCAGCGCAGCCTCATCATCGACACGTTCTTCGCGGTGGGAGGCCACCTGTCGGTGGAGGAGCTGTGGAACAAGGTGCGCGAACAGGACACCAAGGTGTCCGTCGCCACCGTGTACCGGACCATGAAGCTGCTCAGTGAGTGTGGCCTGGCCCACGCGCGCAACTTCGGGGACGGGCAGACGCGCTACGAGGCGGCCGCGGGGCGCGACCACCATGACCACCTGGTCTGTACGCGCTGCGGCACCATCATCGAGTTCGAGAATGAGCGCATCGAGGCGCTCCAGGACGCCGTGGCCCGCAAGCACGGCTTCAAGGTGACGTCGCACAAGATGGAGCTGTACGGCCTGTGTCGTGACTGTCAGCGGGCCGGGCCGCCCGCCTCGGAGGCCTGATCGCCATGTCCCGCGCGCTGCTACGGGGCGCCGTCGTGGCGCTGGTGGCGCTGGCCGGCTGCCGGGGCACTCGGCCGGTGGACGCGGGGTACGCCTTCCTCAACGCGCTGGCGCTGCCGTCGGTAGGGCCCACGCCGCATGACGTGCGCGCGCTGGACGGGAAGGTGGTGCTCGTCTCGTTCTTCGCGACGTGGTGCTTCCCGTGCCTGGCGGAGATGCCCACGCTGGAGGCGCTCCAGAAGGACTACGGCCTTCAGGGCTTCCAGGTGGTGGCGGTGGGCATGGACCTGGAAGGGGAGAAGGTCCTGGCCCCCTTCGCGGACCACTATGCGCTGCGCTACCCGGTGCTGGTCGCGAACCAGGCGATGATTGAAGGCCACAGCGCCTTCGGGGCCATCCAGGGCCTGCCCACCACCGTGCTGTTGGACCGCCGGGGCCGCGCCGTGGCCGGCTGGCATGGCGTGGAATCCCACGCCGACATGGCGAAGGCCGTGGAGAAGCTCCTGGCCCAGCCCAAGTAGCTTCCCGGCATTGCTACAGGCCTGGAGCGGAAATCTTGCGGGGCAGGGGGCCACTGGTACGGTCCTCCGGCTCATGACGGCGAGGCGAAAGTTCCTGGTGGTGGCGGTAGGGGTGGCTGCGGCCCTGAGCCTCGTGTCCGTCGTGGACGCGAAGGGCTTCCGCCGCTACCTCTCGCTCCGGCAGGACGTGGAGTCGGTGCAGGCCCGCAACCGCTCCCTGTCCGCCCAGAATGAGGCCCTGCGCAGTGAGATTGCCGCCCTGCGCAAGGACCCGGCCGCGCTGGAGCGCGCCGTGCGTGAGGAACTCGGCTTCGTGAAGCCGGGCGAGCTTGTCTTCCACCTGGAGTCCCCATGACGTCGCTTCCCGAGTTTCCGTCTCCCGGAAGGTTGCTGCGTCTCGCGGTCCGGTCCATTCCCGCCGCGGCCGCGCTCGCCACGTTCATCCACCTGGCGCGCGGCGGCTTCCGGGGGCTGAACACGCTGGGGTGGACCGAGGCGGCCCTGGTGGGCTGCCTCCTGGTGGGCATCGCCGTGGCCGCCTGGCGCCGGGCCATGCGTGGCGCTGTGGGCGCTGTCATCGACCTTCGGGACGACCTGGAGCTGGGCGGAGCGCTCATCTCCGCGGCCTTCGTCGTGGTGGCCATTGGCGGCGGGGACTTGTTCCCCATCGTCTACTTGCTGATGGCGTTCCTGGTGGCCTTCCTGCCGCGCAACGCGGGCCTCACGCTGCTGGGTGTGGCGCTGGTGTACGACGCGCTGGTGACCCTGGGCGGTCCGGTGCCCAACGCCACGGGCTACCTGACGCACGCGGCCTTCCTGGCCCTGTTCTCCGGCCTCTACCACCTGGTGCTGGCGGCGCGCATCGCCGCCGCGCGCCGGGCGGAGAGCGACGCGGTGCAGAAGCGCATCCGCGAGGTGGAGGAGCGGGCGCGCACCTTCAGGCTGGTGTCGTCCGGCACGCAGGACAGCTTCAGCGGGATGAGCTCGGACGAGAAGTGGCTGGTGGCCTCGGTGAAGGAGATCGAAGGCGCCGTGCAGGCCGCGCTCGAAATCGCGGAGACGGGGCTGCGCACGTACACCTGCGCCGCGTTCCTGCTCACGTCGGATGACCGGAGCCTCAAGCTGTACGACTGCCGCTCCGGCTCCGAGCGCGTGCAGCGCGAGCGCTTCAACGCGGGCGAGGGCATCATCGGCGGCGTGCTCAAGCGCCGCGCCCCGGTGCGGATGAACTCGCCGAACGGGCTCAAGGGCGTGACGCACTACGAGGGCAGCGGCCCCGCGGTGCAGGCGCTGCTCGCGGTGCCCATCCTGGAGGCCAGCGGACTGGTGCGCGGCGTGCTGGTGGCGGACCGGCTGGCGAACGAGCCCTTCAGCGACCAGGACGAGAAGCTGCTCTCCACCATCGCCGGCGAGGTGCTGCGCTCCATCGAGGTGGAGCGGGTGATGAGCTACATCCGCAAGACGCGCGACGAGAAGGACCGATTCTTCCGCGCCATCGAGGAGCTCAACCGCGCGGGCAGCCCGGACCAGGTGTTCGTGGCGGTGCTGGAGAGCACCCGGCAGTTGGCGGGCCTGGACTTCTGCGCGGTGACGCTGGTGTCCGAGGTCGACGGCAAGCGCATGCACCGCGTGGTGCGCATGTCCGGCGTGACGGCGCAGGGCCAGGCGCTGTCCGGCCAGAGCTTCGAGGACAACAACGGGCTGGTGGCCAACGTGGTCCGCTACGGGGCGCCGCTGCCGGGCCGCGACATCAAGGCCATGGACCGACAGATCATCTTCGACGACGAGACGCAGATTCGCGGCCTGGGGGCGCTGAAGATCTTCCCGCTGGTGGCGGGTGACCGCATCCTGGGCACGCTGGTGGCGGGCTCGCGCAAGAAGGCCGCGTTCGAACAGGACGTGCTGCGGATGATTGAGGTCATCGCCATCCAGGCCGCGCAGGCCGTGCTGCGTGCGCAGCTCTTCGAGCAAATGGAGCGGATGGCCACCACGGACGGCCTCACCGGCCTGTTCAACCACCGCACCTTCCAGGCGAAGGCGGACGAAATCCTGGCCCAGGCGCGGCGCTACCAGCGCAAGTGCTCCATCATTCTCACCGACGTGGACCACTTCAAGAGCGTCAACGACACCTATGGTCACCCGACGGGCGACCAGGTGCTCAAGGGCGTGGCCCGCATCATCAAGACGATGGCGCGCGACACGGACATCGTCGCGCGGTACGGCGGCGAGGAGTTCGTCATCATCATGCCGGAGACGGACGCCAAGGGCGCCTTCACCATCTCCGAGCGCATCCGCGAGGCCGTGAAGGCGGAGACGTTCCAGACGGAGATGGGGCCGCTGAAGATCACCATGTCGCTGGGCATCGCCACCTTCCCCGACAGCGGCACGGAGAAGCAGCAGCTCATCGACCTGGCCGACCAGTGCCTCTATCACTCGAAGCGCAACGGCCGGAACCAGTCCGTCACCGTGGCCATCATGCAGGGCGGCCGGAAGCTCCAGGCGGCGAACGCGTCCTGAGTGTGAAGAAGGGGGCCGCCCGTGACGCGCGGCCCCCTGGACCTGCTTCGGCGCATTACAGCGAGCGCAGGAACGCCAGCAGCGCGTCGCGGTCCGCGCTGTTCATGTTGGCGAAGTTGTTGCGCGCCGCCTGGCCCTCGCCGCCGTGCCAGAGGATGGCCTCGGCGAGGTTGCGGGCGCGGCCGTCGTGCAGGTAGGCCTCGCCGCCGCTGACGCCCGCCGTCAGGCCGATGCCCCAGAGCGGGGGCGTGCGCCACTCCGCGCCGGTGGCCTGGCCGTCCGGCAGGTTGTCCGCCAGCCCCGTGCCCATGTCGTGCAGCAGCAGGTCCGTGTACGGACGGATGGTCTGGCCGCGCAGCTCCGCGTGCGGGTGGTACGCGCTGGTCGTCAGGCTGGCCGTGTGGCACCGCGCGCAGCCCGCGTTGTTGAACAGCGTCTCACCGCGCAGCGCCGTGGCGTCGCTCAGGTTGCGGCGCGCCGGCACGCCGAGCAGGGAGATGTAGCGCGTGAGCTTGTCCAGCTCCGTGTTGGCCAGCTCGGTGCTGGTGCCGGTGCAACCCTGCTGCGACGGACCGCAGTCCAGCGACGGGAACACGGAGGTGGTGACGCCGATGTCGCTGTTGAGGGCCTCGGCCACCTGGTGGCGGACCGTGGCGGTGCTGGCCTTCCAGCCGAAGCGGCCCAGGCGCGTCACGCCCGTCTGTGGGTCGCGCACCTGGTGCATGCGGCCGGAGATGCCGTCACCGTTGCTGTCGTTGGGGTCCGCCAGCGCGGCGATGGCCGACTCGGGGATGGCCTCCAGCAGGCCCATGCCCACCAGCTGCGGGGTGATGCGCGCCGAGTAGTTCGTGGGCGTGTTATTGGTGAAGCCGTAGTTGGGTCGGCGCAGCTCGAACCGGGTGCCGTCACCGTAGGTGCCGGAGCTGACGGTCCACCCGGTGATGCGGGCCTCGCCCTCGGGCGTGCCGCTGGTGCGGCGCGGCTGCAGCCGGTAGCCGAGGAACGGGTCGGCGGCGCCATTGGCCTGGCCCACCTTCACCACATAGTTCGTCAGCGTCGTGTTGTTGCCCGGGGGCAGGGCGCGGCCGTTCTGCACGTGGCAGGCGACGCAGGACGGGGCGACGTAGTTTGGGCCCAGCTTGCCCTGGTGCTGCGTGAGCGCGGGGTTGCCCGGCTCGGAGTGGCTGCCATCACCGAAGTTCGTGTGGTGGATGCGGCGGCCTTCCACGAAGGGCTGCGCGCTGACCGGCGCCAGGTTGTTGGCCATCTGCAGGAAGCGGTTGTCGGGCTCGTTGGACTGCGGCGAGCTCAGCGTGGTGCGGCCACCGCTCCAGCCCGCCTGTGGCATGGGGATGGAGTCCCGGATGGAGCCCGTGACGTCGAAGGGCACCACGCCGCCCGAGCCGACCATGTAGAGGTACGTGGTGGCGTAGTAGTTGAAACGGCCTTCCACCGGTTGACGAAGGAAGACACCCACCTCCAGCTCCATTCGGTCGCCCACGCGGATGGCGCGGCCTTCCTTGGCGTTGAAGTCGACGCTGGATGTGAAGTGATAGTCGTTCACCTGGGTGAACTGGGCGTTGTGGAAGTACTCCGCCACGGTGCCGAGTCCACGGAAGAAGGCGCGGAAGTCAGGGCGCTCGTAGGGATAGACGGTGTGCAGGTTCACCGTGACGCGATTGCCACCCTTTGCGACCTCGTCGACGATCTCGATGTAGTGCGTGCGCGCCTGGAAGTAGAGGGGCAGGTAGTGGTCGTACGCCTGGAACATGTCCTCGCGCGCGTGGCGATCCCGGACGCGGTCGCCCACGCGGGTGATGATGGCGGAGGCCGTCTCCTGGACCGTCGCGGGCTCCAGCGGCGTGGACGTGGTGTACAGCGGGACGATGGGGCCCGTGGGAGGCGTGCCCGCGTCCGTCGGAGGTGGCGGCGTGCCCGCGTCGGTGCCCGCGTCCGGCGGGGGCGGAGGCGGGGTCGTGCCGGAGTGCGTGTAGCGCGTCCAGGCCGTGTCACGGGCACAGTCGCAGGACACGTCCCAGTACGTGAATGAGTAGTCGATGGTTTCGCCCGCGGACAGGCCGGTCACCGTGTACTGGTTCCGACCGTTGACGATGCCCATCCGATAGTTGAGCTGCCCCTGATTGTTTTGGACGTAGTGGATGTCCGCCCAGGCGTTGGTGTCGACGTAGAAGACGGCGGACGAGCCCGACGGCGTGACTCCAAAGGTGGCTGCGAACGCGTCGCCCACCAAGAGGGTTGCGACCATTACGACAACGGCCATTCCTGTTGCTCTGTTGTGCATCGTTGTCCTCTCCAAGCGATCCACTCCGGGCGCGGATTGGGGAGATTCTCCATCGTCCGAAGGAAGTCCGATTCTGAGGCACGAGGGCGCGAAATCCTATGGAGTTCGTTAATTCGTACTAATCCTGTCGGCTCCGCGACGGAGTCTGGCAGGGCCTTCCACGGTTGACGCGATGGGCCAGCCGTGACGTGGCGCGGAGCGTCGTGGATGGCGGAATCCGTTGCTCCTTCGCTGCGGGCATGGTGGATGCGAGGCAGGAGGGTGACCCTGGTACCGCTGGCAGTGACGACGAGCACGAAGGTGGATGCGGCGCTGGTGCGCGAGGCGCGGGCCGTGGCGGCGCGGTGGGGTGTGCCCTTCCTGCCTCGGCGCGCGAAGGAGAGCGTGGCGCCGTGGCTGGGGACGAAGGCGGCGGCGCTCTTGGTGGTGGGCGGTGACGGCGTGACGCTGTGGGACGCGGAGGGCTCGTTCGGGTTCCACGCGGGCATGGCGCACCTGCGGCGGATGCGGCTGCGGGCGGGGGAGCCGGATGCCTTCGTTCGGGTGGCGGAGCTTCGCGCCGGGGACTCGGTGCTGGACTGCACGTTGGGGCTGGCGCAGGACGCGATGGTGGCGTCACTGGCGGTGGGGCCCTCGGGGCGCGTGGTGGGGCTGGAGCGGAGCCTGGCGCTGGGAGCGGTGGCGGGGGAGGGGCTGCGGCGCTATGCGCTGGGCGAGGACTCAGGGCCCATTGAAGTGGTGCACGCGGATGCGCGCGAGTACCTGAAGACGTTGCCGTCGCGCGCGTTCGACGTCGTCTTCTTCGATCCGATGTTCGCGAAGCCGCGCAAATCACAGCCGGCGTTCGACATGCTGCGCCGCTTCGCGGAACACGCGCCGCTGACGCAGGCGACGCTGGAGGAAGCCCGGCGCGTGGCGCGGCGGTGGGTGGTGGTGAAGGGCGCGAAGTACACGGACGACCTTCGCAAGCTGGGCCTGGAGGATGAGCCCGGCTCGCGCTTCACCGACGTCATCTGGGGCCGCGTGGGGCCCTCCGCCGAGCTGTGAGGGCGGTTATCACCCTCCAGGGGTGACTGCCTGACAGGTTCCGATCCTGCGGGAAGCTCTGACGCGTCGCCTGAGGCCTACTCGTTCCCGGCGCCCTTCGGGGGGCCTTCGCTGCCCATCGGGGACAGCCGGGCGGACAGGGCTCCGGCCTGCTCGTGGGCCATCTTGTCCCGCGGTGAGCGGTAGTACTGCATGGGCGAATGGTGCAGGAAGTTCGACACCCGGCTCGTGTACAGACAGGCGTACTGCTCCACCTGGTAGCCAAAGCGGCTGTTCTCGTTGCCTTCCTTGAAGAGCAGTCCCCAGTACGGGTTGAAGCCTTCCTCCACGTCCTGCTCGAGCGTGTCCGCGACCTCGTTGGCCTCTTTCAAGGCCCGCCGCATCCGGTCCAGCTCCAACTTTGTCTGCTTGCGGAGCTCCTCCACGCCCAGCCGCTCATCCGGCGCCAGCTGTTCGCGCTCCAGCCGCCGCTCCAGGATGTTGAGCAGCGTCTTGTGGTGGTTCACCTCGTCGTCCAGGCGCTCACGGAGCACCTCCACCTGCGACAGCGTTCCAATCTCCTCCTGCCGCGTCGCCGTGTACGTGATTTCGTCCTCAATCTCCTGGACCACCATGCACGTGCGCCACAGCGACGACTTCTTCGACTTCAGGATGTCGCCGTAGATGTGGTCGCCCACGTACAGGATGTTCTCGCCCCGGTAGCCCGTCAGCTCCTCGAAGCGCGCCAGGTTGCCGCCCGAGTACACCTTGCCGCGCTCCAGCGACGAGGCCTCGCCCACCACGCGGCCTTCCTCCGTGGAGGCATCCAGCTCCAGGAAGGGGTGCGAGTCGGTGAAGAAGCCCGGCTTGCCCGCCGACGTCACCACCACGTCGAAGTAGTTCCTCCAGCTCGGATACTCCGCGAGCTGTCCGTCCAGGAGGTACTTCATCACCGCGTCCGTGTAGTCCCACGCGGAGTTCGTCAGCAGGAACAGCCGCTTCCCACCCGAGCGCAGCTTGTGCAATGCCGGCCCCAGCTCCGGGTCCAGGAACACGTAGCGCGCCAGGTCCTTGCGCACCTCGCGCTTGAGCGAGTTGTCCCGATGCACCGTGTCGATGGCCTCCCGGATGTCGTCGTACAGCTTGCCGTACTGGACCGTGTGGCCCAGCGACTCCAGCAGCTCGATGATGCCCGCGAACAGGCACGTCTCCGGCAACGCGAACAACGTGTCGTTCCACGCGAACTGCGGGTTTCGCAGCCGCACGCGCTTGTTCCGGTACAGCTCACGCGAGACCTCGCGCTTCAGCGGGCGCAGCCCGTGGTACGCGCGGCCCACGTGGCCGAAGCGGTCCATCTTCAGGATGTTGCCGTTGACGCGGTCCACCGCCAGCCCGCGCATCACGAAGTGATGGTCGTACAGCAGCCCGCCCACCACCGGCGGATAGCCGTACTCGCTCACCAGCTTCGCCAGCGTCATGTCGAACGACAGCTGCTCCAGCCGGCGCATGTGATAGATGGCCAACGTGTAATCCATGTCGAAGCCGAACAGTTCGACACTGGCCATGCGCAGGTTGCGGTTGACGAAGATGTCCCGCGCCCGTTGCACCACCACCTGGCGCTCGCGGGGCGACGTGAGCAGCCGCGTGAGCTCCTCGTCGGCGAGCAGTCCACCGGCTCGCTGCGCGGCGTCCTCGGCGCGGGCTCGATTGAGGGGAGAACGGAAGCTCCCGTGAAGCGGGTCCGGCGCGGGCCCACCCGGGATGGGACGGAACGGGGAAAGTGATGGTGCCAAGGGACTCAGACACATAACACGCGTGTGGGTGGCCCGGCTCTTACCTTGCGGGGCTTGGAGTCGGCATGGCACGCTCCGGGGTCTGCGATGCGCTCGCCCACCCGACGACAGCCCTCGGAGGCCCCCGAGGCGGTTCAAGCTCGCCTGTCCGCCCGGATCGCCGCGCTCGAAGATCGGGTTCGCCGCCTGGAGGCCCGGTTGCGTCTGAAAGTCGCCGCCACCGAGCCCGCCGCGCGAAGAGCCGCCCAGCGTACGGCCGAGCGCCCGGCCCGGGCCCGTCCCCGCTGCCCGGGGTGCACGCTGGAGCTGCCGCGTGGCCGCCGCGGTGAGTCGTGCGTGTGGTGTGGCTTCGTCTTTTCCGCCGTCACGCGGCGACGTCCGGCGCGAAAGAAGCGATGACGGCCACGTATCGGCTGACGAGCAAGGTGGAAGGCGGGGAACTGGCCGAGCTGTATCAGGGCATCGAGCTCCCCGGCATCCCCGTGGTGGTGAAGCTCTTCCACCCCAGGACGTCCGATCCGGCCTACGCCCATGACCTGGCGGAGACGACGCGGCTGCTCCAGCCCGTGCGGCACCCGGGCATCCTCCACGTCGTGGACCTGGGCGTCATCCGCCAGCGCCTGGCCGTGGTCCGCGAGGACGTGGACGGCTTCACCCTGGGCACCGCGCTCCAGCGCCTGCACTCCAAGGACGTGGTGCTGCCGCCCACCGTGGCGCTCCACATCATCATCCAGCTCCTGGAGGCCCTGCATCAGGCGCACGAGGCGGGCGTGGTGCACGGCGCCATCACCCCGGGCAACGTGGTGCTGTCGCATGACGGCCTGCCCGCGGTGTGCGACTTCGGCGCGCTGCGCGCCCTCATGGCCGTGCCCCAGCTGCGCAAGTCGTTTGGCCACCGGGGCCGCGGCACGTACCGCGCGCCGGAAGTCACGCGGGGCGAGCCGCACTCCGCGCAGTCGGACATCTACTCGCTCGGCGCCATTGCCTACGAGCTGCTCACCCAGCGTGAGCCCGTAGTGCCCGGCAGCGGCGGGGTGTCCACGCGGCGCAGCGAGGCCTTGCCGCCGCCCAGCCGCGTGGACCGGCGCATCAATTCACGGCTGGACCCGCTCATCCTCCGCGCGCTGGAGCCCACGCCCCAGCGCCGCTTCCGCTCCTGTGGCGAGTTCGCCACGTCGCTTCGCAATCAGCTCGCGGCCAGCGGCGGCATGCCCTCGGCGGACGACGTTCGCCGCTTCGTGCGGGAGCTGTTCCCCAACGAGATGAGCCTCGTCAGCTCGGGGCCCCCGCCGTTCAAGGAGCCCTTCACGCTGGAGCCCATCTCCGGCGCGGAGATGGACGACCTGCGCGCGGAGGAGCTCGAGAAGTCCGTGGTTCAGCGCGCCCCATACAGCCGCGCGCTGACCGAGGACGAGGCCAACGCGGAGACGCAGCAGGCCTCCGAGCCCGCGTTCGAGGAGTACCGCCCGGAGCTGTACGAGCGGGACGTGGCGGACGTGGCCACGCGGGTGCGGGCGCCCTCGGGCGCGTCCGCCTCCGACGCCACCGCCGCGCCGGGGGAAGATGACACCGGGCCCGCTCCCGCCGGACCGCTGGAGCAGGGGTGGGAAGCGCCGCCGGGCGCCGCTCCGCCGAAGCCTCGCCGCCAGCAGTCGTCGGTGGGGGGAGGGAGCGGCCACACCCGCATCGGGCGAAATCCGCGCCTCAAGGTCGTGGAGGACTTCTCCGCGCCCGAGCCGTCCGCGGATGACGAGGGCTCGGTCTCCGTCTCCGCGCCAGGTCGCCGCGGCGCCCGGGTCCGCCGCGCTCCCGCGGAGGCCAAGGGGCCCAAGACGATTCCGGACGTGTTGCCCGCGGTGCAGCCGGCCTCGGCGCGAGCGCGTGACGACATCGCGATGCCGCCGTCCGATCCGGCGTTGCCTTCGACTTCCGACGTGCACCGGCGCCTGGTGAGCGCGGAGCAGCGGTTGTCCGTGGCCCAGCACCGGTATGGACGCCGGTTGGGCATCGCGGCGGCCATCGCCGGGGTGGGGTTGGTCACCTTCCTGGTGGCCGCGTGGCAGCTCGGTGGTGATACCGCACCCGCACCGGAGGAGGCCCTGCGGGAGGCGAAGGCCGAGGCAGCTCCCGTGGGCCCACCGCCCGCCATGCCCATCGCGCCGCCGCCGCCGGTGCCGGTGCCGGCGCGTCCGCTTGCTCCAGAAGCCGCGTCGCGAGGGGGCGAGGAGGACGCGGCCCCCGAGCCGAAGCCTCCCTCGAAGTCTCAGCGCGCGTATGTCACCATCACCACCAATGTGCCGGCGGCCGTCTACGTCGACGGCACGCGGCTGAGCAGTCGTACGCCCCTCAACCGATACCCCGTCAAGGTGGGCACCCGGCGCATCAAGCTGGTGTCCGTCGCCACCGGTGAGCCCAAGGAGCTGGACCTGCGCATCAAGCGGGGGCAGCACCTCAAGGTCCTGGTGGACTCGTTCACGTCTCCGAGGCGGTGACCATGGACCCGACCCGCATCTTCGTCGTCGAGGATCAACCCCAGCTCCTCAAGAACCTGGTGAAGGTGCTGGCCACCTTTCCCGAACTGGAGGTGGTAGGCACCTCCCAGGAAGGGGAGGCCGCGGTGGAGGACATCGTCCAGCTCCGCCCCCAGCTCGTCCTCCTGGACCTGGAGTTGCCCGGCATCAACGGCATCCAGGTGACCCAGCGGGTGAAGCGCCGCGCCCCGGAGGTGGAGATCCTCATCCTCACGTCCTTCGACGACGAGACGAAGGTCTATGAGGCCATCCAGGCCGGGGCCTCCGGCTACCTGGTGAAGCGGGTGGGGCCGGAGAAGATCCGCTCCGGCATCCAGGAGGTGATGGAGGGCGGAACGGTCCTGGAGCCCATCATCGCCAAGCGTTTCTGGAACTACTTCCAGTCCGTCCAGGCGAAGTCCACCCAGGAGGAGAAGAAGCCGGAGAACCCCTGGGCGCTCACGCCGCTGGAGTTCGAGGTGCTGCGCTACGTGGCCAAGGGCCTGTCCAACGCCGAGGTGGGGCACGTGATGACGCTGGAGCGGCGGACGGTGCGCACGCACCTGTCGCATATCTACCGGAAGATGGGCGTCAACTCTCACGTGGAGGCCGTGGTGATGGCCCTGCGTGCGGGTGTCGTGGATCTATAGCCACGCTCTGGTTAGGTTCGGGGTCCTATGTCCAAGGCTTCCCCGAGCAAAGTACCCACTCGCGTGGCGGACCCCGCACTCGAGTCCCTGTTCGACGTCCACGAGGCCACGCTTCCCAACGGCCTCCAGGTGCGGCTGCTCGCCAACCACCAGGCTCCCGTTGTCAGCCTCTACACCGTGTTCCAGGTCGGCAGTCGCAACGAGCGGCCCGGCATCACCGGCATCAGTCACCTGTTCGAGCACATGATGTTCAACGGGGCGAAGAAGTACGGCCCCAAGATGTTCGACAAGACGCTGGAGTCCAACGGCGGCCGCTCGAACGCGTACACGTCCACCGACCTGACGGTGTACTACGACGACTTCTCCGCCGACGCGTTGGAGACGGTGCTGGACCTGGAGTCGGACCGGATGCGCTCGCTGCGCATCTCCCAGGAGACGCTCACCAGCGAGCGCGAGGTGGTGAAGGAAGAGCGCCGCGTCCGCGTGGACAACGACATCTTCGGCATCATGGACGAGGAGCTGGGCACGCTCGTCTACAAGGCGCATCCCTACCGCTGGCCTGTCATCGGATGGATGGCGGACATCGAGGCCATCCGCCGCGAGGACTGCCAGGACTACTTCCGCACCTACTACGCGCCCAACAACGCCGTGCTCTACATCGTCGGGGCCATCGACCCGAAGAAGACGCTGGCGCTGGTGCGCAAGTACTACGGGAGCATCCCCAAGGGCCCCGCGCCCGCGGCGGTTCTCAACTCCGAGCCCGAGCAGAAGGGCGAGCGCCGCGCCGAGGTCCGCCACCCCGCGCAGTCCCCCGCGCTGATGCTGGGCTTCCGGGGGCCGGCCGCGCGCGATGACGACACCTTCGTGCTGGACGTCATCCAGTACGTGCTGACGAAGGGGGAGGGGAGCCGGCTGATCCGCTCGCTGGTGTACGAGCAGAAGTTGGCCGTGTCGCTGATGCTCGACTGGAGCTGGCGCATCGACCCGGGCACCATCCTCTTCTACCTGGCCCTGAAGCCGGACTCCGACCCGAAGAAGGTGGAGGCCGCGCTGTACGCCGAACTGGAGAAGGTCGCGCGCGAGGGCATCACCGAGCGCGAGCTGCAGAAGGCGCAGAACAACCTGCGCTCGGACCACCTGCGCGAGCTGGCCACGAACAGCGGCCGGGCGCATGCCCTGGGCCACTACGAGGCGCTGCTCGGCGACTGGCGCCGGTTGCTGACGCTGCCCTCCACCTACGCCTCCATCACCAACGACCAGGTCAAGGCCGTGGCCGCGAAGTACTTCGCGCCCGAGCACCGCTCCGTGGTGACGCTGGTTCCCGCGCCCACCGAAGCCTGAGCCCGGCCCGTACAAGGAAACCTCCCGATATGGCCTCTCGCAAGAGCCCCTCCCGAAAGTCCCCCGCACGTCCGGCGAAGCGCGCCGGCGGCAAGGCCCCCGTTGCCCGCAAGGCTTCGTCCGCGCGCAAGGCCTCGCCGAAGCGTGGCGCGCCACGCGCCACGACGAGCGCCCTCACGCTTCCCACGCTGCACGAAAGCACCACGTCCAGTGGCCTGAAGGTCATCGCCGCCGAGCGCGGCCCCCTGCCCATGGTGTCCGTGCGACTGGTGATTCGCGCGGGCAGCGCCACCGATCCGGATGGCAAGCACGGCCTGGCGGACTTCACCGCCCGGCTGCTGCGCCGGGGCACCCGCCGGCTGAACGCGCAGGCCATCGACGAAGCGGTGGAGTTCGTCGGTGCCAGCCTGGGCGTGGGTGTGAGTGAAGACACGCTGTCGGTGGCCCTCACTACGCCGTCCGAGCATTTCGTGCCGATGCTCGGCATCCTGGGCCAGTTGGTGCGCGAGCCCACGTTCCCGCAGTCCGAAGTGGACGATGCGCGCGAGCGCGAGCTGGCGCAGTTCGCCAATGACCTGGACGACCCGTCCATCATCGCCGACCGAGCCATGGTCCGCGCGCTCTGGGGCAACCACCCCTACGGCCATGACGTGGGCGGTTCGTCGAAGACCGTGAAGACCTTCACGCGTGATGACGTGGTTCGCTTCCACCAGGAGCGCATGGGCCCGAAGGTGTCCATGCTCATCGTGGTGGGGGCGATGGACCCGCAGCGCGTGGCGGCCGCGGCGGAAGATGCCTTCGCGGATTGGACGGGCGGGCCGGACGCGCCCGTGGCCATTCCCGCGCCGGAGCGCATTGCCCTGGGTGGGCGGGTCATCATCGTGGACAAGCCGGACCAGACGCAGTCGCAGGTGCGGCTGGGCGGCCCCGGCATGCGCATGGGCCATGAGGACTACTTCCCGGCCACGGCGATGAACATCGCCCTGGGCGGTGGATTCACCTCGCGCCTGATGAACGAGATTCGCGTCAACCGCGGCCTCACGTACGGCGTCAGCTCGTGGTTCGACTCGATGAACGCGGCCGGCGTCTTCGCGCTGTCCACCTTCACCAAGACGGAGTCCACGCGCGAAATCATCGACGTGGCGCTGGCGGAGATTGGCGGCGTCCGGGAGAAGGGGCTCAAGCCCCGCGAGCTGGCGGATGCGCAGTCCTACCTCGCCGGCCTGTACCCGCTGCGCACGGAGACGAACGAGTCCATTGCCGGAAGCATCGCCGAGGCCCGTTTGCACGGGCTGGGGGATGACTGGGTGGAGAGGTTCCGGGACCGGCTGCGCGCGGTGACGCCGAAGGAAGTCGTGGCCGCCGCGAAGAAGTACTGCTTCGCGCAGGCTCCCGCCGTGGTGGTGCTGGGCAAGGCGGACGTGGTGAAGAAGCAGCTCAAGGGCCTGGGCCCCATCACCGTGGTGCCGGCGTCGGAGTACGAGTGACGGACGTCCGCATCCTCTTCGAGGGCGGCGGCGTGCTCGTGGTGGACAAGCCGCCCGGGATGCTCGTCATTCCCGGGCGCGAAGGCGGCCCCTCGCTCCGGGAACTGCTGGAGACGCAGCGGCGCCAGAAGGTCTTCGTGGTGCACCGGTTGGATCGGGACACCTCGGGGGCCCTGGTGTTCGCACTGGACGCCGCGGTGCACCGGGCCCTGTCGGGTGCCTTCGAGACGGGGAAGGTGCGCAAGCGCTACGTGGCGCTGGTGGAGGGCCGGGTCGAAGCGCCGCAAATGGTGGATGCGCCCCTGGTGGCCGGCAGGAAGGGGCGCATGCGCGTGGCTCGGCCTGGGGATGCGGAAGCCAAGGCCTCGCGCACCCGCGTGCGGCCCGTGGAGACCTTCGAGCGTGCGTCCCTGGTGGAGGCCGAGCCTCTCACGGGGCGGACGCACCAGATTCGCGTGCACCTGCTGTCCCTGGGGCACCCGCTCCTGGTGGACCATCAGTACGGCCGCGAGGCGCCGCTGACGGAGAAGGACCTGGGCGGGGAAGGGGACTCGGTGGTGCTGTCTCGCACGCCGCTTCATGCCGCGCGTGTGGAGTGGCCTGCCCTGGCAGGTGTCGAGGCACGTGCCGTGGAGGCGCCCGTGCCCGGGGACATGGCCCGTGCCCGCGAGTTGCTGCGGGCGTCCGTCACTTCACCTTGAAGCCTAGGGCCGGTTCATGGTTCGAACCTCATGCCCAGGTACATCGCGAGCCCGCCGAGCTGACTGTCCAGCCAGGGCGTGTGCACCGGCGCCCAGGCGCCACGCGCCTCCGCCAACGCGCTCCAGCGGCCGAAGCGGTGGGCCGCTTGTAGGGCGACGAAGCCCATGCCGGAGACTCTGCTCTCTTTCACTTCGCCCTGGAAGTCGCTGGAGAGGTAGTGGTGGAAGGGGACGGGACCGGCGCCTGCCCGCCCGTGGAGGGAGAACGCGCCACGGCGGAAGAAGTCCGCGCGAACGGAGAGCAGCAGGGGCAAAGCCATCACTTGCGAGCGGACCACTCCGAGCGCCTCTACCGGGCCTCCGTACATGGCGGTGCGGGCTCCGACTTCCAGCTCCGCCGCGATCCGGTGCCTCCACCAAGGCGTGAGGACGGAGACGCCCACGCCGCCCGAGGGGCCGGTGTTGGCGCCACTCGCGATCACACCTCCCGCGAGCAGGAAGAACGAACTCCGCCAGGTGTCGACCGCCTCGGAGGCGCGCGCGGTGACGGATGTGGACAGCACGGTGACGCCAGCCTCGGTGTGTGCTGCGTGCGCCTGGTCCCGGCGGCGGACGCGCACCTTCACCCGCTTGGCTCCGGAAGCTGGAGCGACGCGAACACGCAGCACGTCCTGGGCATTGGCGCCGACGTCGGCCGAGTGGGGAGCCTCTTCAATCGGAAGCTTTTGTGCTGGCGGAGCGGAGCCGCTTCTGGCGGGGGCCGTCCGCGTTGCCGCATCTGACAGAGGCCCCGTCGTCGGCATTTCCTCAGAGGTTGGGGCCACCACCGCTGACGGAGGACGCGTCGTCGGCATGTCCTCATCGGCAGGGGCGACCACCGCGCCTTCCGCCACCACGTCGACATCACTGGCGCGCAGGGGCGCTTCGCCCGCCATCAGTAGCCAGCCTCCCTCCACCGCGGGCAGGGCAGGCGGCGTGAGCGCCGCGGCCAGCGGCGAGTCCGGCGGCGGGTCCAGTGGAACGGCTGCATCGGTGCGAAGCGTCCCTCGCGTGGCCAGCACTCGCGCCTCCCGGACGCCAGGAGGGACTTCGACAGGCACGCGAGCCTGCCCCCGGGTGTTCGCCCGAACAGGGCCGAAGCGACGATTCGCGACCTCCACCTCGACACGCGCGCCCGCCGCCGTGGCGACATCGAGCTCCGTGAGGCCCACCAGGGGCAGCCGCACCACCGTCACCAGGGGCGGCGCGTCCGCGGTGGGAGCGTCCGTCCAGAAGAGGAGCACGGCCACCTGTGGATAACGCACGGAAGGAGGCCGCCACTGGAAGAGGCGGACAGCACCACCCTCCACACGGTTCGAGGCGAAGGTGCCCGTGGATGCCGCGGCGTGGAGGGTTCCCGTGCCGGCGGGGACCTGGACCTTCAACGTCACCGGCGCATCGGTGCCGAGCACGATGCGCTCGGGCGACCAGGACACGGTGACGTCATGCTCGGCCGCCAACCCCGCCACCGGCATGGCGAGGACCATCAGGAGGGGCAGCGCGCGCAGTGTCATCGTCCGTGCCCCTCCATGATGGATGTGCGGCCCCGGTCAATCCTCCGACGCGGGGGGCGGCTCGGCGCCGTCAGCGGGCGCCGGCTCGGCGCTGTCACCGACGGGCTGGGGCTTGTCCGCGGGTCCGGTCACCTGCCGGTTGGGCGGGTTGAAGACCGGCTTCTCCACCGGGCCACCACCACGGCCGTGCACCAGCGTCTTGGTGTCGGTGCGGAAGGTGATGTCCACCTTGTCGCCGCGAACGGCCGAGACGTAACCCGTGCCAAAGGTGGGATGCTGAATGACCTGATCCACCTTGTACGTGTCCTTCGGGCTGTAGCGGGGCGCGTTGGCGACATCCTTGCCAGCGAGCTGCTCCTCGAAGGAGATGATGATCTTCTCCGCCTTCGCGGACGCGCTCGAGCTGCTGGAGGACGTGCGCGTGGTGCGGGTGGTGCTGGACGAGGGGCGATCCGTCGCGCCAGGCGCCCCGCGATAAGCGTGATCTCCGCCACACGTGTTGCAGCGCACCCGAGCAATCTTCGTTCCCACCATCGCCAGGATGGTGTGCGCGAGAGTGAGCTTGCAGCGGGTACAAAGCGCATCCACCTCGCCGCCGACCTTATGAGTTGCCATGTTCGTTCGTCTATTTCTCTGCCCTGCGGGGGACGCCGCCGGGCATGGGAGTAAAGGGGCGCGGAACATAACGGCATCGCTTCCAAGGGAGGAAGTGTCTTCGTCGCTTGCCTCCCCGGGCCTTGTGCCGGCCACCGGGCCGCCATAAAGAGTAGCCCCGAACGCATGACCACGCAGACCCCCAGCAAGCCGGCACGCGAGCCCGGGCCCTTCACCCAGGCCGTCACGCGCTTTGGCCAGGGCCTCATCGACATCGTCAGCACCCTGGGCGGCATCATCACCATGGGGCTGGACGTGTTCCGCTGGAGCGTGCGGCGCCCCTTTCGGCTGGTCAACCTCTTCGCGCAGCTGGACTTCGTGGGCGTGGGGTCCATCTTCATCGTGTCGCTCACCGGCACGTTCACCGGCATGGTCTTCGCGCTGCAGACGTCCACCGCCTTTCGGCTCTTCGACGCGGAGAGCCTGGTGGGTCCCACGGTGGCTCTGACGCTCACCCGCGAGCTGGCGGCCGTGTTCTCCGCGCTGATGGTGACCATGCGCGCAGGTTCTGCCATGTGCACCGAGCTGGGCACCATGCGCGTCACCGAGCAGGTGGACGCGCTGGAGACCATGGCCGTCAACCCGGTGCAGTACCTGCTGGTTCCCCGGGTGCTGGCCGGCCTCTTCATGGTGCCGGCGCTCACCATGCTCTTCAACACCATGGGCATGGGCGGGGCCTACGTGGTGGCCGTCGGGGGCCTAGGCATCTCCCCCGGAACCTTCCTCACCCGGACGCAGCAGTGGCTGGCGCCCGAGGACATCTTCCAGGGCCTGCTCAAGGGCGCCGTGTTCGGCCTGGCGGTGTCCCTCATCTGCTGCTTCAAGGGCTTCAACGCCTCGGGCGGCGCCAAGGGCGTGGGGCAGGCCACCACGGAGGCGATGGTGGCCAGCGCCCTGTCCATCTTCATCCTCGACTTCATCCTGGGCGTCCTCTTCTTCTGATGTCGCCCCCGGCCTCCAACGCTCCGGCGTCCGGCACGCCGATGATCCAGGTGGTCGACCTGCACAAGACGTTCGGCGACCACAAGGTGCTCACCGGCATCAACCTCACCGTGCCGGCCGGCAGCACCTGCGTCATCCTGGGCGGCTCAGGCTCCGGCAAGACGGTGCTGATGAAGCACATGATTGGCCTGCTCAAGCCGGACCGCGGCCAGGTCATCGTCGACGGGGAGGACATCGTCCCCATGAGCGTCGAGTCGCTTCAGAGGGTGCGCAACAAGTTTGGCATGGTGTTCCAGGCCGCCGCGCTGTTCGACTCGATGACCGTCTTCGAGAACGTGGCCTTCCCGCTGCGGGAGCACACGAAGGATCCGGAGGACGTCATCCGCCAGAAGGTCCGTGCGCGCTTGGACCTGATGGGCCTGAAGAAGGACGTCGAGGACCGGTTCCCCGCGGACCTGTCCGGCGGCATGCGCAAGCGGGTGGGCCTGGCGCGGGCCATCGTCATGGACCCGAAGGTGGTCCTCTATGACGAGCCGACCACCGGCCTGGACCCCATCACTACGGACTACGTGGACGAGATGATCCTGGCCGCGCAGAAGGAACTGGGCGTCACCAGCGTGGTCATCAGCCATGACATCTCCTCCGCCTTCAACGTGGCGGACCAGATTGCCTTCCTCTCCAAGGGCGTCATCGTGGCCAGCGGTTCGCCGGAGCAACTCCGCGAGGCGGATCACCCCGCGGTGAAGGTGTTCCTGGAGACCTGGTTCGGGAAGAACTGACCGGGGCGCGGGGCGGCGGGAGGGCGGGGGGCCATAGGAAAATGTGGCACTCGGAATGCAAAACGTTAGAGTCGCGCCGGCCGGTCGCGCTCGGAGTCACATCAGGTGAAGAAGCTCGTCACGCCCTTCCGTGTGGGCCTGCTGGTCATCGCGGCGGGGGCTTTTTTCGTCACCTTCGTCCTGTTCGCTCGCAAAGGTGGTTTGAGCGACAGCGAATCCACGAGGGTGTGGGCCTATTTCCGGGATGCGTCCGGCCTGGCCGTGCGTGGGCGCGTGCAGATCGCCGGTATCCCGGTGGGCGAAATCGACGACATCTCGCTCGAGGGGACCCGGGCGAAGGTCTGGTTGAAGATCCGTAACGACGTGGACCTGCGCGAGGACGCCGTCGTCACCAAGCGCTCCGAATCGCTGCTGGGTGACTACCTGCTGGACCTGAACCCCGGCACGGAGGGCGCCCCCAGCCTGGAGACGGGTGGGCAGATCCGCCGCGTCGTCGACACCCAGGGCATGGAGGCCGTCTTCGAGTCGCTGTCGCAGATCACCGCCGACATCCAGGAGGTGACGGGGGCGCTGCGGGAAGTGCTCGGCGGTGAGCGGGGTGCGGGGTCGCTCCAGCGCATCGTGGAGAACCTGGTGCGGCTGTCGGACTCCGTGGATGCCACGGTCCGCCGCAACGCGGACCGCCTGGACACCATCGTCGGCAACGTCGAGGCCATCTCCGCGGACGTGCGCGGCATCACCCAGGGCAACCAGGCGGAAATCACCCGCATCATCGACAACATCGAGTTCATCACCCGCGACGTGCGCCAGGTGCTCGGCAGCGTGAAGAACATCGTGGGCACGGGTGAAGGCGACGTGAAGGAGACCGTCGCCAGCCTCAAGGAAACGCTCAAGAAGCTGGACGGCACGCTGGGCAACCTGGAGGAGATCACCCGCAAGGTGAAGGACGGGGAGGGCGCCGCCGGCGTGCTCCTGGCCGACGAGGCCGTGGGCCGCGAGCTCCGCGAGACGGTGCAGGACGTGTCGCGCTTCGCTTCCCGCCTGACCGACCTCCAGGCGGAGATTGGCATCCAGAGCACCTACCTGGCCGCGCAGGGAAATTCGAAGAACGTCTTCTCCGTGCGGCTCATCCCCAAGCCGGACAAGTACTACCTGCTGGAGCTGGTGGACGACCCTCGCGGCAGCGTGACGACGGAGGTGTTGCAGACGAACCCGCCGTCCGAGGGCGACCCCGTCGTTCAGACGCGGAAGGTGACGAAGGAGAGCCTCAAGGTCAGCGCGCAGTTCGCCAAGCGCTGGTACTTCACCACCCTGCGCGTGGGCCTCATCGAGTCCACCGGCGGCGTGGGCGCCGACCTGCACTTCTTCAACGACGCGCTCCGGTTCCAGGTGGATGCCTTCAACTTCGCGGACGACGAGCTGCGCTACCCCCGCCTGCGCGCCAGCCTGCGCGCCCAGCCGCTCGATCACCTCTATTTGATCGCGGGTATGGACGACATGCTCAACGCGCAGCAGCGGGACCTGGCGACGCGGCGCCTGGTGGCGGGCCGCGACTTCTTCGTGGGCGGCGGCCTGTTCTTCACGGACGATGATCTGAAGGCCATCCTCACCTTGACAGGCATTCCGACGCCCTGAACCCACCGCTCGGCGCTTGACGGAAAACGGGAAACGACGTACCCGGCATGGGCACGGGGCCCAGGGGAGCGCCGTGCCTGATTTCACGGCATCTCCCCCCAGGAAGCTCGCATGTCCCTGCTCGTCGTCGGCTCCGTTGCCCTGGACTCAGTGGAAACCCCCTTCGGCCAGAAGGAGGACATCCTCGGGGGCTCGGCCACCTACTTCTCTACGTCGGCCTCGTTCTTCAGCCCCGCGCGTGTCGTGGCGGTGGTGGGCGAGGACTTCCCCGAAGGGCACCTCAACTTCCTTCGCGGACGGGGAATCGACCTGGAGGGCCTCACCCGGGAGACGGGCCGCACCTTCCGCTGGAAGGGCCGCTACAGCTACGAGCTGAACGAGGCGCAGACGCTGGACACCCAGCTCAACGTCTTCCAGGCCTTCTCCCCGAAGCTGCCGGAGTCGTACCGGGATACGCCCTATGTCTTCCTGGGCAACATCCACCCGGAACTCCAGGCGCAGGTGCTGGACCAGGTGAAGGCGCCGAAGCTGGTGGCCGCCGACACCATGAACTTCTGGATCAAGGGCAGCCGGGCCGCGCTGCTCAAGACGCTCTCCCGCGTCAACCTCCTGTTCGTCAACGACGCGGAGGCCCGTCAGCTGGCCGGCGAGCACAACGTGGTGAAGGCCGCTCGCGCCATCATGGCCATGGGCCCGCAGCGCGTGGTCATCAAGCGCGGTGAGTACGGCGCGCTCCTCTTCGAGGCCGAGCACATCTTCGCGTGTCCCGCCTTCCCCCTGGCCGAGGTCTTCGACCCCACCGGCGCGGGGGACACCTTCGCCGGCGGCTTCATGGGCGCCCTGGCCACCTCCAATGGTGTGTTGGACCAGGCGTTGCTGCGCCGCGCCATGGTGATGGGCAGTGTCATGGCCTCCTTCACGGTGGAGAAGTTCAGCCTGGAGCGCCTGCGCGAGGTGACGCGGCCGGAGATCCACGCCCGCTTCGCCGAGTTCCGGAAGCTGACCCACTTCGACGACCTGGGCCCCCTGGAGCGATGAGGCCGTGGGCAAGGGTGGGGCGCTCCACCACCCTCGAACTTGACTGCGGAATCAGGCCGTCCCTAGGCTGTGGATTCGGGTGACGGAAGAAGGTTCCGGGTTGAGCGAAAACCGAAAGTCCACGCGGATTCCCACCCAGCTTCGGTGCTGGTGCGAGGGTGACAACGTCACGCTCTATGCGCGAATCTCGAATTTGAGCGAGGGAGGGCTGTTCCTCCGCACGAGCACGCCCCTGGCACGAGGGGCGCGTACGGTGGTGAAGCTGTCCCCCGCGGGCCATCAGGACATCCAGGCCCAGGCCACGGTGGTGTGGCTTCGGGAGGCGGAGGAACGAGCGCTTCCCGCGGGCATGGGGTTGCGTTTCGAGTCCCTGGACAGCGATACCCTGGGACGGCTTCGCCAGATGATTTCGCAGCAGCAGCAGAACCAGGTGAAGGCCGGCTGGGCGGGTTGAGCCCACGCCACCGGACCGAGGCCCCGCATGCGTATCGCCGTCATTTCCGACATCCACTCCAACATCGAGGCGCTCACCGAGGTGCTCCGCGTCGCCGAGCACCAGAAGGTGGACCGGTTCGTCTCGCTGGGGGACATCGTCGGTTACGGGGCGTCGCCCAACCCGTGTTGTGAGTTGGTGCGCTCGGTGGCGGAAGTGACGCTGCTGGGCAACCACGACGCGGCGGTGGCGGGGCGGATGGACTATTCGTACTACTACGACGCCGCCCGGCACGCGCTGGACTGGTCCGCCAACGTCCTCACGGACGAGAACATGGCCTGGCTGCGCAGTCTCCCGTACACGTACCGGATTGGCGACGTGGGCTTCTGCCATGGTTCGCCCATCGACCCGAAGGCGTACGAGTACATCTTCGCGCTGGAGCAGGCCCGGGAGCTGACGCCCTACGTGGCGGAGTTGCCGGAGGTGACGTTCATCGGCCACAGCCACCTGTGCCGCGCCTTCGCCATTGGCAATGGCGAGGTGAACGACGTGGTGGCCCAGAAGTTCGGCATCCGCCGGGGCTACAAGTACATCATCTCCGTGGGCAGCGTGGGGCAGCCGCGCGACTACGACAACCGGGCGTGTTTCGTCATCTGCGACACGGACGCGCGCACGGTGGAGTACATCCGCGTCGAGTACGACATCGAGACGTCGGCGCAGAAGATCTTCGACGCGGACCTGGCGCTGAACTTCGGCAAGCGCCTGTTCCTGGGCGTCTGAGGCCCGTTCCGGGGCACAAAAGGCGGACAGGCGCGGGGAAATGACATAAACCCGTGTCGTGCGCACCCTGGTCCTCCGAGCGTCCCTCAGGCCCCTCGTGGGCGTCGTCTCCGCAGTGCTGCTCACGCTGGCGCCCACCGCCTGCCGCCGCGAGCCTCCCGCCCCTTCCGCCGAGTACGAAGAGGCCGCCCGCCGCTTCCGCGAGCTGTATGCGCAGAAGCTGGATGACGCCTTCCTGGATCCGCAGGTGGGAGAAATCGAGGCAAAGCTCCAGCGCGTCCCCGCGGACAGCCTGGACGCCGAGGGCGCCCGCGAACTGCTCCAGCGCATCAAGGACGGACGGAACCGGATGGCGGCGGCCGCCAACGAGCGGGACGAGGCCGTGGCCAGCGCGCGGGAGCTGCCGCCGGGCTCGTACTCCGCGCCGTCCACCGAGGAGTCGGCGCGTCCCTCGGCTCCGGTGGAAGCGCCGGATGCCGGGCCTCCGGATGCCGGTGCTGGCGGTGGCCCCCAGGCTGGCACGGCCGCGTCCGAGCTGGTGGCGGGCTTCCGGGGGTGCTTCCAGCGGGGCACCCCCATCGATGTGCAGGGACGGGGCATGCGGGAGACCTGGCAGCTCGCCGACCGCACCGCCTGTCGCCTGGAGTACCCCCAGCATCAGGATTCATTCCTCCTGATTGAAGAGGGGAAGGTCCTCACGCTGTTACCCAAGAGTGCCGTGCAGACCGTCCCCGTCACTCCCGACGGCGGTCCGGCACCCGCGACCGACGCCGGTCGCTAGAACCGATTCGCCGATATGAACGACCAGACTTTCATGAAGTTGATGCAGGTGTTGCCCAAGTCCGCGCTCTCCACCGTGGTGGGGATGGCCACGCGACTGCCCGTGCCCGCGCCGGTGCATCAGGCCGCCATGCGCGCCTTCGCCAAGGCCTACAACGTGGACATGGAAGAGGCCGAGCACTCCTTCGACCACTACCCGACCTTCGCCCAGTTCTTCACCCGGGGCCTGAAGCCCGGCCTGCGTCCGGTGGACGCGGGGGAGAAGGTGGTGGTGTCCCCGGTGGATGGCCGCGTGTCCCAGGTGGGCTATTCGGATTACGGGCGCTGCCTGCAGGCCAAGGGCATCGAGTACACGGTGGACGAGCTGCTGGGGGACTCCGAGGCCGCCAAGCCCTTCCACGGCGGCGCCTGGACGACCATCTACCTGTCGCCGCGCGACTACCACCGCATCCACGCGCCGCTGGGCGGCACGATTACGGGCTACGCGTACATCCCTGGTGAGTTCTGGCCGGTGAACCCCGCGTCGGTGAAGAACAAGCAGTCCCTGTTCTGCGTCAACGAGCGGCTGGTGACCTACCTGGACACCGTGGCGGGCAAGTGCGCGGTGGTGAAGGTGGGAGCCACCTGCGTGTCGCGCATCAAGGCGGCCTACGACGAGGTGACGACGCACACCGGGCAGCCCGGCAAGGTGCACCGCTACGGCGCGGCCATGCCGGTGGAGAAGGGTGGGGAGCTGGGCCGCTTCGAGATGGGCTCCACCGTCATCCTCCTGTTCGAGCCCAAGCGCGTCACCTGGGACGACAGCCTCCAGGAGGAAGCCGTGGTTCGGCTGGGCAAGCGAATCGGAGCCATCACGTGAGTCAGAAGGTCGCGGGCGTCAAGGGCATGAACGATCTCCTCCCTGGGGAGATCGAGATCTGGCAGCACGTGGAGGGGCTGGCCCGCGAGCTGTTCGGCCGCTTCGGCTACGGTGAGATCCGCACGCCCATGGTGGAGGACACCGCCCTGTTCGTGCGCAGCGTGGGCGAGGAGACCGACATCGTCGGGAAGGAGATGTACACCTTCAACGACAAGGCGGACCGCAGCCTGTCCCTGCGCCCGGAAGGCACCGCGCCCGCGGCGCGCGCGTACATCGAGCACTCCATCGCCAACCAGGAGCCGCTCACCCGCTGGTTCTACACAGGGCCCATGTTCCGCTACGAGCGGATGAAGACGGGCCGCTACCGCCAGTTCTATCAAATCGGCGCGGAGGCCTACGGCGCGAAGGAAGGCGCCCAGGACGTCGAGATGATGGACATGGTGGTGCAGTTCCTGGAGCGGCTGGGGCTCAAGGACATCACCCTGAACATCAACTCGCTGGGGGACGAGGCCTGCCGGCCCGCGTACCACACGAAGTTGGTGGAGTACCTCCAGGCCCACCGCGAGGAGCTGTGCGCGGACTGCCAGAAGCGCATGGAGAAGAACCCCCTGCGCGTCCTGGACTGCAAGAACGAGAAGTGCCAGGCCATCGCCGCGGCCGGACCCAACGTGCTGGAGTCCCTGTGCGAGCCCTGCCGCGCGCACTTCGACGACGTGCAGCGGAAGCTGACGGCGCTGGGTATCCGGCACGTCGTGAATCCACGCATGGTGCGTGGGTTGGACTACTACACGCGCACCGTCTTCGAGTTCATCGCCTCGCACCCCGCGCTGGGCACCGCCAGCACCGTGGGCGCCGGTGGCCGCTATGACAAGCTGGTGAAGAGCCTGGGCGGGCCGGACGCGCCCGCGGTGGGCTTCGCCTGCGGCCTGGACCGGCTGGTGCTGCTGCTGAAGGAGAGCGGCCAGCAGTTCGCCGTGCGCCCGGACGTCTTCGTCGCGGTGGCGGACGCGGGCTCGCACGATGCCGCCCTGGTGCTGGCCAGCCGCCTGCGCCGGGAGGGGCTGCGCGTGGAGTTCGATACCCGCGGAGGCAGCCTCAAGAGCCAGATGAAGCGCGCGGACAAGAGCGGCGCGGACTTCACCCTGGTGCTGGGCGAGGTCGAGCGCACCAGCGGCCATGCGAAGCTGAAGCCCATGGCCGGAGGCGAGCCCATCCCCGTCGCGCTCGACGAGGTCGCCAGGGTGGTGCGGGAGCGGAAGGCCGTTCCGGCATAGCGGCTTGTGGGGTCGAGAACAGTATTCCGGGCGGTTCTTGCCAAGTCTGAGAAACTGAGGTAGGCGCGTAACCCCTGATAAACGTTGGGTTATTGGGTCGGCGGGAACTCGCGGGCGCAGGTCGGGTCGGCTAGACTGACCTGCGATGCCGCGCGACACTTCCACCCCCGTTGTGCCTCCGGCCCTGAGCTGGGTCCCCGTCCACGGGGACAGCATGTGGCCATCGCTGCGCTCGGGCGACCATGCCGGCGTGGAGCCGTTGGAGGGGGCTCCACGACCTGGTGACGTCCTGCTGGCGCACTTCGACCATGCCCTGGTGCTGCACCGACTGCGGCGGTGGGAGGCCGGAGCGGTGGCGCTGCGAGGCGACAACTCGCCCCAGGAGGATCCACCGCTGGCGCCGACGCGCGTGCTGGGGCGGGTGCGCCGCGTCCGCCGGGGAGGCGTCGTCCTGGAGACGGGGTGGGACCGGGGTCCCCGGTGGCTGGGCCGGCTGCGGGTGGCCGTGAAGTGGCGCCTGGCGGCGTTGCTGGGCCGGGGAGGTGCGCGATGAGCGCGGAATTCGCGGCGGACCATGCGCCGCGCTGGCGCGAGGGCGTCTCCGGCCAGCGCTTCGGCTCGGACTTCATCGTCCTGGATGCCGAGGGCAACACCCTGCGTGGGCTCAACGGAACGGCCATTGAAATCTGGGAACTGTGCGACGGGACGCGCACGGCGCGGGCCCTGGTTGAGCAGGTGGCCCAGCGTCACGGATGGGACGTGGAGCAGGTGCTGACCGACACGCTCAAGTTCTTCTCGGAGCTGACCCGGCTGGGGCTCATCGACGAGTTGGAGGAGGCGCGGTGATGCGGACGCGTTTGGCGCTCCTGGCGGCGGCGGTGATGCTGGCCTCGTGCACGGAGGGCGTGGCGCCCTATGCCCCCGTTCATGCGCCCCCGGCGCAGGAGCCGGTGGCGCCCACGGACGTGTTGCCCCCGCGCGAGGGTTCGGAGGCCAGGCCGCCGCCCGCGCCGGTGGAGGAGCCGGAAGTGCCTCCGCCTCCGCCGCCCGTGGTGCCGCGGGGCTCGGCCACCGTCATTGACCTGGGAGAGGGGCGCCGGGGCTTGCTGTCGGTGGAGCAGGTGGACGTGGACCTGACGGTGAGCGGCGTGCGTGGCCGGCACACGGTGTCAGTGGAGTTCGTGCCGCCTTCCGGGCTGCCGTATGAGCGCCGCTCGGCGGAGGTGGATTCACGCGTGGACGAGTCGCGCACGGTGCGCTTCTCCCTGCCCGTGGCCGGCACCGCCGTGGCGACGTCCGGCATGAGCGGGACGTGGCAGGCCCGGTTCTTCCTCGATGGGGCGCCGCTGACGGCGGCTTCCTTCACCCTGGATCCGTGAGGGCTCCATTCATGCGTCCGTTCTCCGCTCCCCTCGTCGCCGCCGCCGCGCTCCTGGCGCCCTCGCTGGGGTGGGCGCAGTCGATGTCCCCGACCGCCGTCTTGACCACGCAGCCGCAGGGTGGGGACACCCGCGCGCGGGTGGTGATGGACGAAGCCTCCGAGCTGACGGTCGATGTCCGCAACAACACCTTCAGCTGGTCGCCGCTCTTCCGGCGCATCAACGAGGTGTGGTTCGCGCTGCCCAATGGCTACATCCCGCTCGCGTCCATCCCGCCCCCGGGATGGACGGTGGACTACATCGCCAATGAGCGGTGGGTCATCTTCTACAATCAGGACTCCTGCAACGGCAGCGGCGACTACGGCCTGGGGCAGGACGAGTCGGCCCGGTTCGTTCTTCGCGTGGTTCCACCGACGTCGAACAACGACCAGAACAACGAACGCTTCATCGCGAGTCAGACGTTCGCGCGTGACACGTGCGCGGGGGGCGACTTCACCACGTCGGTGACGACCTCGGCCGCGAGCTGGATTCGCTCCGGCCTGTACACCCAGGTGGACGTGCGTCCTCGGGTGATGGGAGTTGGCGGCGACATCGACGCGCGGATGGTGGTGGAGAACCGGACAGGCACGAACCACAACAATACCACGGTTGAGGGACCCTCCACGGGCGCGGGCGCCGTCACCTTCCAGGTGGTGGACACCGAGCCGACGCCGTTCCGCATGAACATCGCCAGCCGGAACGCGGGCGTTTATTCCGCGAGAGTGCGGACGGGCTCGGCCGGAACGCTGGTGGCGCGGGTGCGGGGCGTCAGTGGGAACGGCAACACCGTGTCGCCCGCGATGGACGCGCGGATGGTCAACGTGGGGGCGCTCCCGGTGGCCATGGACGTGGACACCGACGACGCTTTCAACAATGAGCTCGTGCGGGTGCGGCTCACGGTGACCAACCCGACCTCGACGGACACGTTCCTGAACGTGACGCCGCGCGCGCCCGTGTTCCAGGGAACGGCAGCCGCGTCGCTCGTGTCGGGGCCTGGGCCCGCGAGCGTTCCCCGGCTGGACCCGGGCGCCTCCGCGCACTTCGTCTGGACGTACCAGCTCACGGGCTCCCCGTTCGCGAACTACCGGTTCCGGGGGCAGGTGGATGCCACACGCAACGGCGCCTCTGTGACATCGAACCTGGTGGACTCGAGCCAGGGGCGCATCGTGCAGCACCGCGTGCGGACGAACATCAGCGCGGCGGCCGCCAACTCCACGAACCGGTCCGTCATCTACACCATCCAGAACCGGGGCCCCATGCCGCTGCATGAGGTCCGGCTGCTGCGGCCCGCGCTCAACTACTTCACCGTCAGCGGCGTGCTGCAGACGCCCACCGGGTGGCGCATGGCGTCCAACAACGCCACCACGGGCATCACCTGGGAGTCGACGAACGCCACGGGCATCCCGGTCAACGGCGAGCGCTCCTTCACGGTGGTGTATTCCAACTTCGGGGCGGGCGCGTCGCTGTCCGGGCCCACCACGTTCCGTCATCGCTTCCACCTCATCGACGATTACGGCGGGCCGCAGATTCGCATCGACACCCCGATGACGCTGGTGCAGGGCACCGTGCCGGACGTCAACCGTCTCACGGGCGTGGCGCGCGATGGCAGCGTGACGCTCGCCTGGGACAACCCGGCGGTGCACGGGGGCGTGCTGATTCTTCGCGCGGAGGGCGCGCCGCCGAACCTCTCTCCGACGCAGGGGCTGACCTACGCGGTGGGGGCCTATCTGGGCAACGCCCAGGTGGTGTACGCGGACGACGTTGGCGCCACCACGACGTTCACCGATACGTCCGTCACCAACGGCACCACGTACTACTACCGCGTCTTCAACTCGGATGACCTGCGGTGGTACTCGCCGGGCAACCAGCCGACGTCGCAGGCCCTGGTAGCCACGCCTCGGGCTCGCGTGGGCGCGGCGCCGCTGTGGTGTTACTCGGTGGGCCTGAATGCCTCGCAGCAGCCCATCACCGAGCTGGGCACGGGCATCTTCAGCGCCTTCAACGACTCCGTCGTCGCCAACCTCACGCAGGTCACCAATCCGTCGGCGGATGGCGCGGAGCGGTGGCGGCCTCGCCCGCTGGCGGGCCTCATTGGCAGCCGCTTCCCGGTGGTGCCGCTGCATGGCCTGTCCGGGCAGTACATCCTCGTGGGTGACCAGGGTGGCGTGGCCAGCGCGCTCAATGCCGCCACCGGCCAGGTGCTTTGGCGCTGGGACAATGGTGGCCAGCCCATTGGCACCATCCAGTCGTTCCCCGTCACGCAGCTCTTCGACTACGCGAACGCCGCGTACCGGGCCGCGCACCCCAACCGCGACCTCGTCTTCTTCGCCACGCGGCTGGCGGACGCTTCGCGCAACCGGGTGGTGGCCCTGAATGCCGCCACCGGCGCGCCGGTTTGGAGCTACCAGCCCGGGAATCTGGGCATGGTGGCGGGCGGCATGGTGGTGGACTACACCACCAACCGGCTCTTCGTGGCGACCCGCGCGCACGCGGGATCGCCGAACACGCTTCGGGTGCTGAACACGCTGACGGGTCAGGTGCTGGCCCAGCTCCCGGTGGGCGACGTGGAGCTGAGCCTGGTTCGCAATGCGTACAGCAACCTGATTCTCGTGACGGACAGCGATGGCTTCGTGCACGGCGTGGACGCCGCCACGGCGCAGCTCGTGTGGAGCCTGCCAGTCACCACGCGCCCGGCGCCGAACACGCCGGCCTTCACCAGCTTCGTGCGGCCCCAGGGCTTGGGCTTCGTGGCCAGCCTCGCGGCTGGCCGGGTGGCGCTGTACGACGTGTCGGGGCCCGCTCAGTCGCCGCCGGTGCTCCGGTGGAGCACGCCGATTGCGTCTCCCTCTGGCGCCTTCTCCTTCAATCGGAATGGCGCCGTGCGCCTCTACGTTGGCAGCTCCGACGGACAGGTCCACCAGTTGGAACTGCTGGATGGCTCCGACTCTGGTCAGGTCTCGATTGGTGGTGCGCAGCGTATCGGGACTCCCACCATCGACCACACGGTGAGCCGCCTCCACGTGGGCTCCGAAGATGGTCGCATCTGCGCGTTCCCAGTCCCGTTCCCTTGAAGAACGTCCCTTCTTCCTCGCTCGCACACCCCATGACTTCGGACGCCTTCCAGACGCCGCCCCCTCCTGACGCCGGCCCTGCCTATGAGGCGCCGGCCATTCTCTGGGAGCAGCCCTTCGTGGCACTGGCGCAGATTTCCCAGTGCAACATCCCCGGTGAGTCGGAGTGCATTCCCTGACCCTTCCGCCGGAAGGCCCCACGGCGGACGCGGCCCTCTGCCTGCGAATCGCCGGTTGGACGGGAGTTGTGGAAGTCGGCGATGCGGGCCTGCGAGACTCGCTCCGGCGCATGTTCTCCCGGTTCGTGGTGTCCCCAGCGCGACAGGGCAGTGAGGTGGCTCGGCTCGTGGCCGTGGCCCCCGCCCAGGCGCGTCCTGCCCCCGTCATTCGCGAGCTGCCACGGGTCCACCGAGCGGAGGACGGCACGCTGCGCCTGGCCGGCGAGGACTACGACGCGACGCTTTCCGCCGACGGCCTCCAGGCCCACGTTGAGGGGCAGGGACGGTTTCCCGTGGAGACGGTGCTGAAGGTGATGCTTGCCCGGGCGCTGGCTCGGCGTGGCGGGCTGCTGGTGCATGGCGTGGCGGTGGCGCACCAGGGCCGGGCCGCGCTCTTCACGGGGCACTCGGGGGCGGGGAAGAGCACGCTGGGGGGCCTGTGGGCGCAGGCGGGCGGGCAGGTGTTGTCCGATGAGTTGGTGGCCGTGTGGCCGGAGCCGGGCCGTGGGTGGCGGGCGGCGGGGACTCCCTGGAACGTGGGGCAGGCCGTCGAGGCGGAGCTGCGCGTGGTGGGGACGTTGGCGTGGGACGGCGTGTCGACGTGGGAGCCGCAGGCCGCTGGCGACGTCGGACGGATGCTGCTCGTCAATGCCCTGCTGCCCGAGGCGACGCCCGTGGGGCGGGGTGGGCTGCTTGGCGCGGCGGGACGGTTGCTGTCGGAGGTTTCGCCCGTGCGGTTGGTGTTCGCGCGTGATGCGTCCGCGGCGGCGGTGATTCAGGGAGCGTTGGCGAATGGGTGAGGGTGGAGCGCAGCGGCCACTGTTGACCGTGATTGCCGGGCCGACGGCGTCGGGGAAGACGGCGCTGGCGATTGCGCTGGCTCAGCGTGCTGGTGGCGAGATTGTCAGCGCGGACTCGCAGCAGGTGTACCGGCACTTCGATATCGGCACGGCGAAGCCCTCCTCGGAGGAGTTGGCCGCGGTGCCTCATCACCTGGTGTCCGCCGTGGACCCGATGGAGGCGTTCTCCGCTGTCGAGTACCAGCGCCGTGCGGACGCCGTCATCGCGGAGATTGCCGCACGCGGCCGGCCTGTCTTCGTCGTGGGCGGCACCGGGCTGTACTTGCGCGTGCTGCTTCACGGTGTGCTCGAGGCGCCCGGGGCCTTGCCGGAGTTGAGGGCGGAGTTGGAGGCGCTGGCGGCCGGTGAGGGGCGCGAGGCGGTGCACCGGAAGCTGGCGGAGGTGGACCCGGAGACGGCAGCGAAGCTTCCTCCGCAGGACCTGGTCCGCGTCATCCGGGCGCTGGAGATTCATGCGCAGACGGGCGTGCCTGCCTCGGCGTTCCGGAAGGCCCATGCCTTCGCGCCGGACCGTTATCCCTTCCAACTGTACGTCCTGTCGCCACCGCGCGACGTGTTGTACGGGCTCATCAACACGCGCACGCGGATGTTGTTCGAGCGTGGGCTCGTCGAGGAGACCCGCGAGCTGCTGGCGCGAGGGTACGCCGATGCGGCGCCCATGCGCAGCGTGGGCTACGTGCAGGCGCGCGCCGTCGTCGAGGGTCGGATGACGCGCGAAGAGGCCATCCACGACACCGCGCAGGAGACGCGCCGCTACGCCAAGCGGCAGTTGACGTGGTTCCGGAAGGAGCCCGGTGCTGTCTTCCTGGCTCCCCCGTACGAAGCGGCGCTTCCGCGCGGCGGCTGTTGCTCACCCTGACGGCCCAAGGGCCGGGGCGGGCGAGGGACGGAGCGGCGTCAGCGAGCGTTGTCGGCCCCAACGCGGTGGCCCATGTTCGGCGATGGATGTGCCGGGTTCCTTTGTCGCCTGCCGACAGGCGGGCGAGACGCGAGGCGGCTCGGCCTCCGAAGTGCACTCGCTTCGGGAGTAGTCACCATGGCCTTCACCGATGAACGCAAACCGGAAATCCTGACCCCTGACACGAGGCCGAGGGTGAACTCGGCGGCCTGGGGTGGCCCCTTCATCATGGGGATTTTGATGACGCTGCTGGGGATTGTCGCGCTGGGGGCCGCCTTCTTCACCAGCCTGGTGACGGCCATCCTCTTCGGCGCGATGCTGGCCGCAGCCGGCGTCATGGAAGTCATCTCCGCCTTCCGGACGCGCAAGGAGGGCGGGCCGTTCTGGTTGTACCTGCTCAGCGGCATCCTCTCCGTCGTCGTGGGTCTGTTCGTCCTCGTCTACCCGGCGGCGGGACTGGGTGCCATGACGCTGCTGCTGGCGGGCTACTTCTTCGCCAGCGGGCTCTTCCACGCCGTCACCTCGGTGATGGACCGCTATCCCCGGTGGGGCTGGGACTTCTTCTACGGCGCCGTGTCCATCTTCCTGGGCATCATCGTGATGCGGCAGTGGCCCATCTCCGCCGTCTGGCTGGTGGGCACGCTGGTGGGAATCGGCATCTTCTTCCGGGGCGTGGCGCTGATGGCGGGCGCCCTCTCCGTGCGGAAGGTGCTCCGCTCGGGCGGTCCGACAACGCCTGCCTCCATCTCCCACTGACGGGCAGGCGGCCAAGGGCACCGGCTCCCGTCCAGGGCGGACACATCCCACGTGTCCCCCTGGATTGGCGCTTGCCATGCCCCGCGCAGGCGCGGCAGCGTACGCGCCCTGCGACCATGATCGACTACGACCCGCACCGTTGGTGGAGCTACTTCCATTACCTCCGCGGTTCCATGGTCCGCGAGATTGTGGCTCGGGTCCTCGTCTGTGTGTTGTGGGCCGCGGGCGTCACCGCGGTCCATCATCACATCAAGCCCCTGGACATCCCGGCCACGGTGCACACGCTGGCGGGCATCTCGCTCAGCTTGTTGCTCGTCTTCCGGACCAACGCCTCCTATGACCGCTTCTGGGAAGGCCGGAAGCTGTGGGGCGGCATCGTCAACGAGACGCGCAACCTGGCCCGTGCATCCGGCGTCTTCATGCGTCGGGACGCCGCGCTCTACGGCACTCTGCTGCGGTGGATCATCGCCTTCCCCTATGCCGCCGCCTCGTCACTGCGAGGGGAGCGCGACCTGGGCCCCGTCGCCTCCGAGCTGCCGCGCGACGAAGCGGACGCGGTGCTGGGCAGCCAGCACGTCCCGCTCGCGGTGTCGCAGAAGATGTCCGTCGTGCTCGATGAGGGCCGACTGCGGGGCTGCTACCCCGAATACGTCCAGATGCAGCTCGACCAGAATGTCCAACTGCTCATCGACTACATCGGTGGCTGCGAGCGCATCCACAAGACGCCCATTCCGTTCGCCTACATGATGCACCTGCGGCGAGCGCTGCTCGTCTACTGCTACACGCTGCCGTTCGCGCTGGTGGATTCGTTCGGCTGGATAACGGTGCCGGCCACGTTCGTCGTCGCCTACGTCTTCTTCGGCATCGAGGAGATTGGCGTGGAGATCGAGGACCCGTTCGGCCACGACGACAACGACCTGCCGCTGGAGCGGATCTGCGAGACGATCCGCGGCAACCTCAAGGCGCTGATGCCCGGGAGCGCCGAGGCCATCCACGCCCCGGTCTCCGCGGTCGCCATCCCCGGCGGTGGTCAGGACGCGTAGCGGTCCTCGGCCAGCTCGCGCGTGTCGTCCGCGGCGTGCGGCGCGGGCTCCAGAACGGGGACTCGGCCGGTGAGGATGCGCAGCAGCCGGTCAGGGTCCACGGGCTTGGGCAGGAAGGCCTCCGCCCCCGCGTCCAGGGCCCGCTGCCGGACATGCGGCCGGTTGAGGCCACTCATCACCAGCACGCGGGTGTTCCGGGTGAGGGGATGCTGCTTCAGGCCCTCGGCCAGCCGCAGGCCATCCACCCAGTGCAGCACCACGTCCAGGAGGATGGCCGTGGGCGGCCGCCGGGCCACCGCGCAGAAGAGGGCCAGCTCGTCGGCGAAAGACACCACCTTCGCCCCGGTGCTCTCCAGCAGCGCAGTGAGCGCCTCGCGTGCGTCCGGGTCGTCATCCACGACGTAGTAGAGGTCCGGCTCCAACTCCGGCACTACCGAGGGGACTGGCTCCACCGTGGTGCGCAGCCAGGAGCCGACCAACTCCTTGAGTCCCTCCCAGCGCGCGGCGCCAAGGAGCGCGATGGGCGTGGGGCCGCTCAGGCCCAGCACCCCGCCGCCGAAGGTGCCACCCAGCGTCCGTCGCCCCTTCGCCTTGACGAAGGCCTCCGGCGAGCGAGGGCCCGCTCGGCGCAGCCAGGTCATCGTCCGGGCTCCCGCGGCGGCGTCCTCCAGCATTTCGCCCAGGCCTTCGCGCACGTAGCGGCGCTCCAGGGTGCCCGTGTCCAGCCCGCCGTCGAGCAGCGCCACCGCCGCGCGGCTGCACGAAGCCAGTGTCTCCGACAATCCCACCTGGAGCGGGTGGCCGAAGGCCGCGGGCCCCACCGCGATCTGCCCCGGCGCCACCAGCGTCCGGCCCGGTCCGTAGGGCAGGCGGGTGGTCTCCAGGGCCGCCAGCTCGAAGCCTTCCTCCACCAGGCCGTCGCGCGCGGCCATCATCAGTACCTGGCACAGGTCCGCGGGCGTCACCGCCGGCCCGAAGGCCAGCGCGTACACCGAGTTGGCGCCAGGCAGCAGGAACAGGCCATCCACCGTTGGCAGGGGCGCAATCCACAGCCGGGCCACCGGAGCCAGCTCCAGCCGAGGCGAAGCGTGGCGCAGGCGAGCCTGCACCGCCGGGATGGTGGGGGCAGGGCGGAAGCCCTTGAAGAAGGCGTCACCCATCAGCGGCCCAGCGCCCGTGGCCAGCGCCACCGCATGAAAGCGATCGCCACTGCCCTGGGCGCGCACCACCAGCGAGCCCGCGCCGCGCACGGAGGCGGGCGCATCCGGCGCGGGGGCCTGCCGCTCCACGCGCTCGACGTGGCGGGGAAGGAAGCGGGCGCCCTGGGCGCTGGCCGCGGTGGCGAGCACATCCCGCACCTGCTCCAGGCCGCCCAGCCCCTGGGGCCAGCCGTCCACCACCCAGAGGCCACCGGGTGTGGAGGACAGCAGCTCGCGCCGGCCCTCGGCGATGATTTCAATGCCGCGCAGCTCATGGGCGCGCCATTCGGAGGGAATGCGGCAGCCCAGCGCGGCCAGGCGTGAGCGGCATTCCGGCGTCAGCACCGCCGGCGGAGCGGTGCGCTCCTGCGTTCCTCCGGAGTAGACGCGCACGTCCAGCGCCAGCCCGCGGGCCCTCCCGTTGAAAAGGAGTGAGGCGGCAAGCCCCGCTCCGGCAATGCCGCCTCCCACCACCGCCACCCTCGAACCTGTCGCCAGTCTGTTCCCCAGCATCATCCGCGCCCTCGCTGCTGCCCCGCCGTTGCCTGCCTCACCGCGCCCCGTTCAGTGCCGCTGCGCCGGAGGCGAATTCGCGGGCCGGCCGAACACGACGACCCGATCCCGCCCCTCGCGCTTTGCCTCGTAGAGGGCCGCGTCCGCCGCCTTCATCAGCGACTCGGTGTCCTCGCGGGGCCCTTCGAAGGTATGGTCGGCGATGCCCACACTCACACTCAGTCCGAAGGGGGCAGGGCGGCCGTCGCTCTTCTGGACGCCGACGGCGCGCAGCCCGGTGCGGATGCGCTCGGCGAAGACGGCTGCTTCCAACGCCGTCTGGTGCGGTAGCAGCGCGACGAACTCGTCTCCACCGAAGCGGGCCGCGAAGTCCGACTCACGCAGCTCGTGCTTCAACTGGGTGGCCAGCGCGAGAATCGCCCGGTTGCCCACGTCATGGCCCATGCCGTCGTTGATGGCCTTGAGGTGGTCCAGGTCGATGATGACGACGCTCAGCGGGTACTGGTAGCGCTGGGCCCGGCGGAACTCTTCTTCCATCCGGATGGTCAGCGCCCGGAAGTTGGCCAGCCCCGTGAGGCCGTCCGTCTGCGCCAGGACCTGCAGCCGGCGCTGCTGCTCGCTCTGGCGCAGCGCCCGGTCGATACGGGCCAGCAGCTCCCGCGCGCTGGCCGGCTTGTGGATGAAGTCCACGGCGCCCATCTCCAGGCAGCGCTCCAGCGTGGCCTCGTCCGCGTCGCCCGTCAGGAAGATGACGGGCACCGCCTCCGTGCGCGACTCGCGCTGGAGCATCTCCAGCACCGCGAGCCCGTCTCCGCTGGGAAGGAACCTATCCAGGAGGATGAGGTCCGGGCGGTGCTCTCGCGCCAGCTCCAGCCCCGCATCCGAATCCGGAGCGGCGAGCACATCGAAGCGTACGGCGAGCAGGTCCACGAGGCTCTCGCGGACCTGTGCGTCATCTTCGATGATGAGCAGAAGGGACCGCTCGGAGGTCCGGCCGCGCCGTTCCATGCACCACTCCGCTTCACTCGGCTGCTGCGAAATGGCAGGCCGAAAGTCTCGGGTGCCACGCCCTGCCGTGTGCTCCCAACGCCCCTGCGCCCCACGCGCATCCGCCGCCGCCCGGTCCTGCAAGCACACCCCAACGCCCACAACCTTCACCCGAGACCTCCGGCTGCCAAGCCTGTCAGGCTCCGCGAGACGGGGCCGTTCCCCGTCATCCGTGAGGACGGTGCGGGAGCAAGCACCATGCCCCGCGGTGGGGGAGGGCAGTCAGAGTGTTTCCGGGCGGTTGCGCACCCTCTGCGTCGCCCTGTTGTACAGGGTCGGAAGACGTTGCAGCGCGCTGAGGGGCAAGCCGGTAGATATTCCCGTGCGCGGGCGGACGCTCAATGGCCGCGCGACGGGTCGCTAGCGTCGGGTGCTGAACTGCATGCGGCGGCCGCCCATGGGGGGCATGACCGGCGGCGGAGCCTCGAGCCCGAACTGCCACCACATGGGCTCGTACGGCTTCATCTTCAGGCGCTTGTCGTTCTGGAGCTGGGCGAGGCTGCCCTTGAGCTTCTCGTCCTTGGGGTTCTGCTCCACGCCCCGGGCGAGCACGCGCAGCGCGCCGTCCTTGTCCTTGTTCTGCATCAGGCACCAGGCATAGGCCGCCCACACAATGGACTCCTTCTTGCCGCTCTTCGTGGCGGACTCGAACGCCTTCTTCATGGCGTCGAAGTCCTTGCGCTGGAAGTACAGGGCGCCTTCCATGGCCTTGGCCATGTAGTTGCGGCCGCTGCCCTTTTCGAAGGCGGCCTTGGCGCCCTCGTGGTCCTTCACCATGTACTTCAGCATGCCGATCTGGGAGTGAAGCTCCGGACCGACCAGGAACTGCCACTTGTCGTAGACGAGCCCCTGCTCCAGCGTCTTCACCGCCCGGTCCACCCGCGACTGGGCGTCCTTCTGGCTGGTGGGCTGGGACTGGAGGTCCTTCTGGACCACCGTCATCAGCGCCTGGACGCGGCTGGCCACCCGGCGAGCGAGCACGATGTAGGTGCCGACGAGAGCCAGGATTCCGGGGACGAGCCCCGCCCAGATGGAGAAGCCGGCCACCTTCACCAGGAGCGCGACGGCAATTCCCACACCGAGGGAGATGAGAAGGTTGTACATGGGGGGCCCCTCTTAGCGATGTGCGTGGAGCACCGCAATCTTCGGATGCACTTGGTATCAAGTCGCGGTATACGTCTGCTCGTCGCGACAGCAGGGGGCCCTCTGTCGAAATTGGTAGACGAGGCGGACTCAAAATCCGCTGCGGCTGACCCCGCGTCCCGGTTCGAGTCCGGGGAGGGCCATCATCCGAAGGGCAGGACCGGCGAGGTGGTCTTCCGCTGGAAGCGCCCGGTCCTGGTAAAGGACAGGCTCCAGCAGGTAGGGGCGGCGGAGGTCCCCCGTTAATGAGGGTGTTGCTGGTCGAGGATGACGCGAGCCTGCGGGAAGGCATGGGCGAGCTCATCTCCGAGCTCGCGCAGGTCCACGCGGTCGGCACCGGGGAGGAAGCGGTCGCGGCCCTCGAGGCCGAGCGCTTCGTCCTGGTCATCAGTGATCTGCGCATCTCCGGAGGCGAGCTGGGCGGCCGGACGGTCGTCGAGGCTGCCCGGAAGCGTCAGCAGGCGGTGGCCATTGTCAGCGCCGCGACGCCGGACGAGGTGATCCAGGCCGTCCAGCCCCAGGTGGCGGACGCCATTCTCCTCAAGCCGTTCCAGATCGATGACATCTACGCCCTGGTGGAGCGCTTCATCGCGCTGCGTCAGGACGTGGAGCGGCTGGCCACCCAGGGGCAGCGGCCTCCCGCGAGCGCCTGGTCGCAGTGGGGCGCCCACGTTCAGCTCGCGCGGGAAGACGCATTGAGGGCAATGTGGGTGTCCGTGACGGCCGGCGGCGACTTCGGCTGGACGTTCCACCCGACACCCGCGGGCGTGGGGATTCAGGTGGTCGAAGGCGTACTCGAAGTGGATGGCATGTCGTACTCGGCGCCCGGATATTTCTTCCTGGGGGCCGGGCAGGCGCCTCCGATGCGCAGCCCGGAAGGCTGCCTGGTCGTGGCCGTGGGACTGAAAGGGCAGGGCTGAGGCACGTGGATTCCGTCTGGCCGTCAACGCCCGTAGACCCGGATCGCCTGGGTCGTCCGTCCCGTCGTGGTGCGACGGCGGCACTCGAAGCCCACATCGCGGTGCTTCGCGGCGAGCCATTGAAGGCCGCGCTCGCCAACGCCTTGCGAGAGGCCAATGGCCTGGGCGGCCAGGAGCGGCGCTTCACCGCCATGGCCGTGCGCGAGCTGTCCCGGCACCAGCGCTTGCTGGACCTGGCGGCCCGGTTGCTGGGCCACACCATGGGCAAAGTGGGGCTGACGGAGGACCAGGCGCTGGTGCGCTACGCCCTCTGGCGCCGCATCTTCTGTGGTGAGGGCTGGGCCCGCATCGGTCCCGAGGTCCGGCTGCCGGGGCCCGTGCGTCCGCGCACCATCAAGGACGACCTGCTCCAGCGCGTGGTGGAACAGCCGCTGCCGGAGGCGCCGCTCCCGGAGTCCCAGACGGAGCGGCTGGCCATCCGCTACTCGTTCCCCAACTGGTTGGTGCAGCGCCTGGCCCAGGTGTACCCGGAGGATGTGCTGGAAGGACTGCTGGCGTCGCTCGATGAGGAGCCGTCGCTGCACTTCCGCGCGCGGCCCCCGGGGACCCGGGACGCGGTGCTGGCGGCGCTGAAGGAAGAGGGCGTCAACGCCGAACCGGTGGCCGCGGCGCCGGATGCCGTGCGGGTGACGGACTCCAGCCACCGCGTCTTCGAGACTCGGATGATGAAGTCCGGCCGGCTCCAGGTGCAGGACGTGGGCAGCCAGCTCATCTCCGAGATGTGCCGTCCCCGGGAGGGCTCGCTGGAGGGCTTCACCGTGGCGGACGTGTGCGCCGGCGCGGGCGGCAAGACGCTGGCGTTGGCGGACTTCGTCGGGCCCCGGGGCAAGGTGCTGGCCGGGGACCGTTCGCGCCGTCGGCTGGCCGAGGCGCGTGAGCGCGTGCGTCACTTCTCCCTCCGGCAGGTCGCCTTTCCACATCCGCTTCCGCTGTCCGACGCGGACGTCCTTCTGATCGATGCGCCGTGCAGCGGCACGGGCTCCCTGGCGCGCGAGCCGGATCAGAAGTGGAAGCTCACAGCTCAGGAAATCGCCAAGTACCAGGCCACGCAGTCGGAGTTGTTGGATGAGGTGTCACGCCAGGCGAAGCCGGGTGCACTCATCGTCTATGCGACCTGCTCGGTGATGCCGGAGGAGGACGAGGCGGTGGTGGAGGCCTTCCTCGCGAAGCATCCGGACTTCACGCTGGAGCCAGTCGAAGACGTACTCGGCGCGGAGCGGGCGGCGCTCGCCGCGCAGGGGCCCTATCTGAAGGCGTTGCCTCCCAAGGTTCCCGGGGGAGGATTCTTCGCGGCCCGGCTGCGGAGGACAGGGGCGGGGCCGGGTTGACAGGCTCCGAGAGCGCACGCTACGCAATCGTTGATTTCTCAAGGAGTGTGACTGACTTGGCGGCCGACTCGAAGCAGTCCGAGGTGGTGAAGCAGATCAACGAGGCCTTCCAGGCGGCGCAGGACCGGTTGGCCCAGCTTCGCGAGGCGGTGGAGCGCAACACGGATCTGGCCCGGGCGAACGCTCGCACCACCGTGCTGAAGGATCAGAAGGAGAAGGCACTCAAGGAACTGGGTGAAGCCGTCTGGCGCCAGGTCCAGAAGGGGCGGCTGGACCTTCCGGCGGGTTTCGGCGTCGCGCTCAAGGCGGTGGAAGCAGCGGAGCAGGCGGTCGAGGCCCACGCGCGTGAGCTCACCGACCTCCTCCGGGAAGGGGAAGAAGTGGCGCAGCGGTTGAACGAACAAAAAAACGCACCGAAGCCTCAAAGAGTTCTGGTGCCTGGAGCGAAGAAACGGTAGAAGGCACCCACTTCGCCGGTCGGGCCGCTCCCCAAAGCGGCTCATCAGTAAAAGACGGGGCTATAGCTCAGCTGGGAGAGCGCTTGAATGGCATTCAAGAGGTCATCGGTTCGATCCCGATTAGCTCCACTCTGAAATGAAGAGGCCCGCCAGGGGAACCTGGCGGGCCTTTTGTTTTGAAGCGTAGAGAGTAGCCGCTTCGCCAGTCGGACCGCTCCCCAAGGCGGCTCAGCAGCAAAAGACGGGGCTATAGCTCAGCTGGGAGAGCGCTTGAATGGCATTCAAGAGGTCATCGGTTCGATCCCGATTAGCTCCACTCTGAAATGAAGAGGCCCGCCAGGGGAACCTGGCGGGCCTTTTGTTTTCCGCCGAGCCGATTACGCCTTGCCGGCGAAGATGGCCATCACGTCCTTGAGGAGCTTGATGGACTCCTCGTGCGGACGCTGGAAGGCGTTGCGGCCCATGATGGAGCCGAAGCCGCCGCCGGCGTTGATCTGCTTGATCTCCTCCAGGAGGGCGTCGGTGCCCTTGGCCTCGCCGCCGGAGAAGATGACGATGCGCTTGCCGTTGAAGGCGGAGCGGACGACCTCGCGGACGCGGTCCGCCATCGTCTTGGTGGGGATGCCGGCCTTCTCGAAGGCCTTCTTCGCCTCGGCCTGCTCGATGTGGTCCTGCGGCGGCTTCACTTTGATGACGTGGGCGCCGAGCTGGGCGCTGATCTGCGCCGCGTACGCCACCACGTCGATGCCCGTCTCACCCTCCTTGGACAGGTTGCCGCGGGGGTAGGCCCAGAGAACGGTGGGCAGGCCGTACGACTTGGCCTCGGCGATGATGTCGCGGAGGTCCTCGTACTGCTCGTTGCGCGCCCCGGAGCCCGGGTAGATGGTGTAGCCGACGGCGGTGCAGCCCAGGCGGACGGCGTCCTTCACGGAGCTCGTCACCGCGGACATGGGGTGGGGCACCTTGGCCAGGGTGTCGGAGTTGTTGACCTTGAGGATGAGGGGAATCTCACCCGCGTACCTGCCGGCCACCGCCTCCAGGAAGCCCAGCGGCGCCGCGTAGGCGTTGCAGCCCGACTCGATGGCCAGGTTGATGTGGTAGTCCGGGTCATAGCCGGCGGGGTTCGGACCGAAGGAGCGGGCCGGGCCGTGCTCGAAGCCCTGATCCACCGGGAGGATGACGAGCTTGCCCGTGCCGGCCAGCGTGCCGGTGTTCAGCAGCCGGGCCAGGTTGGTCAGCGTGCCGGGGTTGTCGGACGGGTACCACGACAGGATCTGCTTGACGCGATCGGTATGGGGCATGTGTGGGGATCCTCTGTCTCGGGAACACGGCGCAATCTGCTGCATGCGCCACGTCCTACCAACTCCTTTTCGCGCGCGAGTGTCACGGGTTCCACGACAGTGCACATCCCCCGTTCCTTTCGGCGCGGCCGTCCACAATCTCCGGCCGGTGCCATGGGACGAACAACACCGGTGACGGCCCGCTGTCGAACGGACATGCTGCGCCGCCGTGGGGTTCTCGGCTATGGGGAGCTACACAAGGCGGGTTGATGCGCAGACACCTGGATCATGGCGTGACAATGGCGCTGGTGCTCGTGGCGGGCGTTGCCGGAGCGCAGCTCACCCCCGGTTCGGTCGGGACGGGGAGCAGCCCTTCAACCGGCACCGGAAGCACGCCGGCCCCCTCCACGCCCGGCGCTACGCCAGCGCCGACGACGCCGGACCTGGGGACGCCGGGTTCCGACGCGCCGACGACGGTGCCTGACACTGGGGCGCCCGGAGGGACGCGGCCCACGCCGCGCGTGGGAACCGGGGGGAGGGAATTGCCGCCGAGTCCGCCGGGCATTGCTCCCAGCTCCATTGAGGAGACGCCGGGTTCCTCCCAGCGGGGGCAGGCCATTTCACCCGCACCAGTCTTGGAACCCTCCGCCGAGGCGGAGCAGGTGAAGGAGGGCGTGACGGATGCGCCGGACTCGGAGGAGAAATCCGCGCGGCGGGAGCCGCTGACGCTGGCGCAGCTGGTGACGCGGGCTCGCGAAGCGGACTCCCGGGTGGAGGAGGCGACGGCGGAGCTGCGCAAGTTCCAGGCGCTCTACCAACAGGCGCGGTGGGCCTGGTTCCCCAAGTTCGAAATCACCGTGGGCGCGGGAGGCCCCACGCCCGAGGCCCGCAACGACGGCCTGGGTGGACCGCCCACCACGGAGGCTACTTATAAAGGAGACCTGAACTTCGGCCGCGTCGGCGTGACGATGTTCTCCACCGGCAACGCGGTGCTGCCGCTCTACACCTTCGGCAAGCTGACGGCGCTGGAGAAGGCGGGCGCGCAGGGGCCGGTGCTGGGGGCCGCGCTCCGCGAGCGCACGCGCAACGAGGTCGGCTTCCAGGCCGCGCAGGCGTACTTCGGCTACCAGTTGGCGCGGAACGGGCTTCAGCAGATTGAAGAGGTGTCGAAGCGGCTGGAGGACGCTGGCCAGCGCATCGAGCGGCTGCTCAAGGAGGACTCGGGCCAGGTGTCCGCTGTGGACTCGTACAAGGTCCGCTTCTTCCGGCAGATTGTCGAAGCGCGCAAGGCGGAGGCCCTGCAGGGGCGTCAGTTCGCGCTCGCCGCCATCGGCCTGCTGGCGAACGTGGGGCCCGAAGACGCCGTCACCGTCGTGGAAGAAGACCTGGAGCTCAAAGAGGACGTTCCGGTGCCCAGCCTGGAGCAGGCTTTGGTGCGCGCGGAGCAGTCCCGTCCGGAATTGACGGCCGTCGCCGCCGGCATCGCCGCTCGCGAGCAGGAGGTCTTCATCCGCGAGCGCAGCTACTACCCGGACCTGGGTCTGGCCGGCTTCTACGATGTGCGCTTCACCACCAGCGCCACGCGACAGCGCACGCCCTTCGCGTTTGATCCGTTCAACGACCGCACCGCGGGCCTGGGCCTGGTGATGCGGGGGACGTTCGACATTCCCATCAAGGACGCCCAGCTCGAGCAGGCCCGCGCGGAGCTGGACAAGCTGCGCGCGCAGGAGAAGCAGATTCGCGCGGGCATCCGCCTGGAGGTCTCCAAGGTGCACGGCGAGCTGGTGTCCGCCTGGAGTCGCGCCCGGGCCTTTGGCGAGGCGGAGCGGAGCGCCCGCCGGTGGGTGACGGCCGCCTTCACCGCGTTCGACCTGGGGACCGGTGACACACGTGACCTGGTGGACGCTTTCACGGCCTATGCCCAGGCTTCAGGTGACAAAGGCAAGAGCTGGCACGACGTTCGGGTAGGTATGGCCGCCCTCGCGCGGGTAACCGGGGCGCCGCTGGCTCCGGGTGAATAACCATGCGCTCACTACAGTCTTCCCTGCCGTCCTTTCACTCGGAGCCCATTGAATGATTGCTTCCCTGCTTGCCGCCACCTTGCTTGCCGCCGCGCCCGGCCCACTGACGGTCGTCCAATCCGGGAATGCGGACGTGCAGAAGGCCGCCAACGCGCCCGGTGCCACTGCGCAGTCGCTCGCCACCGTCGTGGAGAAGTTCGTCGACTTCGAGGAACTGGCGAAGCGTGCGCTGGGTGACAAGACCTGGGCCGGCCTCCAGCCCGCCCAGCGCAAGGAGTTCACCGAGACGATGACGGGCCTGCTGCGCGCGTCCTATGCCCAGAAGGCCCTGGGGCAGGCGCAAGCGCAGGTGAAGTACGGCGAGGAGGGCGTCGACGGTAACGAGGCCTCCGTGGGCACCACGGTGACGGTGAAGAAGGACGCCGTCCCCGTCGAGTACCGCCTGTACCGCACGTCGGCGACCGGAGCGTGGCGCATCTACGACGTCATCACCGACGAAGTGTCCCTCGTGGACACGTACAAGGGGCAGTTCCGCAAGCTGCTCGCCGACAAGGGCTTCGACGGCCTGCTGTCCACGCTGAAGAGCAAGCGGACGCAGTTGGAGAAGGAGAACGCGGCGTCGGCCGAGAAGAGCGCGGAACAGACGGCGGTCCCCTGACGCCCAGCGCGGTCCGCGTCACGAGTCCAGGCCGAGGTACCCTCGAGGGTGCCTCGGCCTTCGTCTTTTCAGCGGCCGCCCGCCTCGCGGTATGCCGCCAAGGTGCCGGCCAGGCCCTGGGCCAGGGGGATGGTGGGCAGGAAGCCCAGCTCCCGGTTCGCGCGCTCGGTGGAGCACGTCCACGCTGCGCACCGCATCTCCCGCACCTTGTCCCGGTTGAGGATGGGCACCGTGCCGCGCAGGCGGGCCACGGCTTCCGAGCCCAGCCCCACCACGTAGCTGACCGTCTGCGGCACGGGCAGCACGGCGGGCCGGCCCTTGCCGAGCGCCCCGGCCATGGCCGCGCAGACGTCCTCCCAGGAATGCTCCACGCCGTCGGACACGCCATACACGCCGCGCGCCGGGTCTTCCTTCGACACCGTGGGGCCGCGATCCGCGGCCGCGAGCAGGGCGGTGCACAGGTCATCCACGTGGATGAGCGAGTAGCGCTTGGGCCCGAAGCCGCTCTTCAGCGCCAGCCCCAACTTCGCCATGGGCAGCAGTGACGGGAGGAACTCCACGTCACCGGGCCCGTAGACGATGGGCGGCCGGACGATGACGGACGGAACCCGGTCCGCGAACTCCCGCACCGCCTCCTCGCCGCCCAGCTTGCTGCGGCCGTAGATGGACACGGGCGCGGGCGGGTCCTCCTCGCGGCGCGGGCGCTCCGGCGTGGACGGACCGGCGGCGGCCAGCGACGAGCAGTACACCAGCCTGAGAGGGTGGGGCTGGGCGGCCATGGCCTCCACCAGGCGGCGGGTGCCCTTCGCGTTGCCCTCGATGTAGCCCTCGGGCTCGCGGGACTTGGTGACACCCGCCAGGTGCAGCACGCAGTCCACGTCGCGCACGGCTTCGGCCAGTCCCGCGCCCGTTGTCAGGTCCGCCACCACGAAGCGGGCGCCCAGTCCCTCCAGGGGCCCACGGCGCGAGCTGGCGCGCACCATAAGGGTGAGCGTGTCGCCACGCTCCACGATGCGGCGCGCGAGCCGCTGGCCAATGAACCCGGTGCCGCCAGTGAGCAGGAATCGCAAGGAAGACTCCTCGGAGTCGGGCTGCGGTCAGAGCGCGCGCGTGTAGACGCGGTACGTCTTGGAGCGCTGGGCGCCCATGGACTCGATGGCGCGGTTGACCAGGTGGTTGTCCTCGAGCGTCCAGGAGATCTCCCCGCCCACGTAGCCCAGCCGCTTCGCCGTGCGCAGGGTGTCCAGGTACAGGATGGCGTCCAGGCCGCGGCGCCGGAAGCCCTCCTTGATGCCGAGGATGATGAGGCGCAGCCGGTTGATGCGGCGCGAGGCCAGCGCCAGCTTCACCAGGCCGATGGGCAGGCCGAACGTGGTGAGCCGCCCGTTGGCCGCGCGGATGGCCTGGTTGGCATCCGGCACCGTCAGGGAGAAGGCCACCGGCTCGCCCTGGACCTCCGCCATGAGCGCCAGCTCCGGCCGGACGACCGTCTTGAGCTCCTTGGCCAGGTGGTCGAACTCCGCGTCGGTGAAGGGCACGAAGCCCCAGTTCTTCTCCCACGCCGAGTTGTAGATGTCGCGGATGCGCTTCACCTCGGCGTCCAGGTCCTTCATGTTGACCGGACGCACGACGACGCCGTCGCGCACGCGAATCTTCTCCGCGATGCGCACCACCTTCTCCGGCGGCTGCGCGGACGATGACAGCTCGTAGGCGTACAGGTCCTTGGCCTTCGTCAGGCCACAGGCCTCCAGCAGCGCCGCGTAGTAGGGCGGGTTGTGCGGCATCATCACCGCGGGCGGCGTATCGAAGCCGTCGATGAGCAGGCCCCAGTCCTGGTTGGAGGACAGGTTGGCCGGCCCCAGCATGGCGTCCATGCCCCGCGGGCGCAGCCAGGCCGCGGCGGCCTCCAGCAGGGTCCGGGCGACGCCCGCGTCATTCACGCACTCGAAGAGGCCGAAGAAGCCCTCCTTCGTGCCGTGAATCTCCATGTGCCGCGGGTTGCGAATGGCGGCGATGCGGCCCACCACGTCCGGGCCGCGCCGGGCGAGGAACAGCTCCAGCTCGCCGTACTCGAAGAAGGGGTTCTTCTTCGGGTCCAGGAAGTCCCGGCGCTCCATCTCCAGCGGAGGAACCCAGTGCGGGTCGCTCTTGTAGAGGGCGTAGGGGAGGCGGATGAACTGCATCCGCTCCGCCTCGCCGCGGACAGGGGTCACCTGCACGTCCGATGGCATGGTCGAGGACGCGTGGGTCGGCTGGGACGGCTCGGCGTGGAGGGCCATGGGCGGTTCAGTTCCGGTCGGAGTGGGCGCCGTTGCGCATGAAGAAGTGAGCGCCCTTCTCCAGCAGCAGGCCCGGCAGCTCGCCGCGCTTCTCCCATAGCTTCATGGGCGCGTTGCCCAGCTTGCGGAGGTCCTCCGGCTGGAGGTTGGCCGCGCGCCAGGTGAGCTGCTCCACCGCGTCGAACAAGCGGCCAGCCACCTCGCGCGACGACATGCGCGACAGCTGGTCCAGCGTGATGCCGCCCTTGTCCGCCAGCAGACCGTTCGAGCCCGCGGCCCACTTCTCGCTCGCGCGGTTGGACAGGATGCGGGTGCCCGGGCGGGCGATCTGCACCGGCTCGTAGACGGTGGGACGCGTCTCTGGAATCACGCCCAGCTTCCGGCCAATGGTCTCGAAGGTGTCGAGCACGCGGTCCAGCTGCGCGTCCGTGTGCGTGGCCATGTATGAGGTGCGGATGAGCGCGTGGCCTGGCTCCACCGCCGGCGGAATCACCGGGTTGGCGAAGACGCCGGCCTCATGCAGCGCGCGCCAGAAGCGGAAGCACTTCACCTGGTCGCCGATGTGCACCGGCACCACCGGCGTCACCGACACACCCGTGTCGAAGCCCATGGCGCGGAAGCCGTTGTGCATCTTCTCCGCGATGTCCAGCAGGCGGGCGCGGCGCTCCGGCTCCGCTTCGATGATCTCCAGCGCCTTGAGCGCCGCGGCGATGGAGCCCGGCGTCATGGACGCGGAGAAGATGACCGAGCGCGCCTTGTGGCGGATGTAGTTGATGACCTCGAAGGGCCCGGCCAGCACTCCGCCCAGCGACGCGAAGCTCTTGGAGAAGGTCCCCATGACGAGGTCCGTCTCCTTTTCCAGGTCGAAGTACTCGGACGTGCCCCGGCCCAGCGTGCCCAGCACGCCCATGGCGTGCGCGTCATCCGTCATCACCCGCGCGTTGTAGTGCTTGGCCAGCTCCACGATGCGGGGCAGGTTGCAGATGTCGCCCTCCATGGAGAAGACCCCGTCGGTGACGATGATCTTGCCCGCGTCCGGATCCGCCTGGGACAGCAGCTGCTCCAGGTGGTCCATGTCGTTGTGGCGGAACTTGCGCTCGGTGGCGAAGGACAGGCGGATGCCGTCCACCAGCGACGCGTGGTTCTGGCGGTCGCTGAAGACGATGTCGTGCCGGCCCAGGATGGACGCCAGCGCCAGGTTCGTCTGGAAGCCCGTGGAGATGACGATGGCGGACTCGCGGTTGAGGAACTTCGCCAGCCGCGCTTCCAACTCCTCGTGCAGCGCCAGTGTGCCGTTGAGCAGTCGCGAGCCGGAGCTGGTGGTACCGAACTTCTCCGTCGCCTTGATGGCCGCTTCCTTCACGCGCGGATCGGCGGACAGGCCCAGGTAGTTGTTGGACCCGACCATGATGACGCGCTTGCCTTCGATCTCCACCTCGGTGGCACCGTGCGACGCTTCGATGGCACGGAAGTACGGATAGAGACCCGTAGCCTTCGCGATACGGTAGTCCTTCCAGTTACGGCACTTGTCGAAGACGTCGCTCATGGGTGATCGGTCTTTCTCTCAGGCTGCGTCGGGAGGCATGGACCGGCCCGGGAGCCTGGGGCTCTCCAGTCGCGACTCCCCCGATTGAAGGAACGTTCCACATCGGGGATTTCTGCGTCCGGCGGCCTCCCACGGGGGACGCGGGGCCGTGAATAAAGAGGGAGCGCGGCAGTGTCAAGGCAAGCGCCGCGCCGTCCATCTCGCTGTCGTCCCCCGTATCCGGGCTCGCCTTGACAGCACTGAGACTTTGATGGCACCCCGCCGTCCGACACACGGTGTTCTCCAGTCGATACTGGAGCGCAAGGTGTGCATTGGGCTGCACACCTGCCGTGGGCGGTGCGCGCCTGGAAGCCTTCCGCTTCACCCGCTGTTCAAGAGCGCCGCTGACTGGCCGGGAATTTGCTCCGTGGCCGGTCCCCGAGGAGTCGACGTTGGCCAGGTCTCAACGGTGGTTCGAAGGCTTCATCCAGGCCGCGGTCTCGCGTCCCTGGCAGGTGTTGCTCGTGTTTGCGCTGCTCGCGCTGGGCGGTATGGCGCTGGCGTCGCGGTTGGAGTTCCGCGGGTCGTTCGTGGAGCTGCTCCCTCAGGGATCCCAAGAAGTGCGGGATCTGACACTCGTGTCAGAGAAGGCAGGCGGGGACGGCTACCTGGTCCTCGTGGCAAAGGGAGACACGCCGGAGCGCCTGGAGGCATACGCGGCCGAATTGCAGACGCAATTGGAAGCGATGCCCGAGGTCCGCTACGTCGAGCACCGCTATGACGTGGACTTCTTCCGTCGAAATGCGCTGCTGTTATTGCCCATCGAGAAACTCGCTGCGTTGCGCCAGGACCTGACGGCGCGTGTGCGTTACGAGCGACAGCGCGCCAACCCCTTCTTCTTCGACCTGGGGGGCACGCCGGAGCCGCCGGACTTCGAGGCCATCGCGAAGAAGTACGCGCCGGACGCGCCCATGCGCGCGTCATTGGCCAGCGCGGACGGCACCGAAGTTTATTTGATGATCAAGCCGTCTGGGACGGCGGGGGACCTGGGGTTCGCACGGCGCTTCGTGGACCAGGCGATGGGCACCGGACGTACGCTCGCGGCGCAGCGCTATCCGGGCGTGACGCTGCAGGCCACGGGCAACTTCCAGGGGCGCATCGAAGAGGACGCGGTGATGCGCGGCGACCTGTCGCGCGCCGGCACGCTGTCCGCGCTCATCGCGGTGGGACTCATCCTGCTCGCCACGCGGCGGGTCGCGGCGCTGGCCGTCGTTGGCATCCCCGTCATGGTGGGCGTGGTGTTGACGTTCGCGGCGGCGCAGCTGGCCATCGGCCACCTCAACATCGTGACGGGTTTCCTCGTCGCCATCTTGATTGGCCTGGGCATCGAGTACGGCGTTCACCTGTGCATGCGGTACTGGGAGGAGCGGCGCACGCGTCCGGCCCGCGAGGCCATCGCCACGGCGGTGCGCGGCACCTTCAGCGGCGCGGTGACGTCCGCGGTGACGAACGCGGCGGCCTTCTTCGTGTTGCTGCTGGCCCAGTTCCAGGCCTTCAACCAGTTCGGCCTCTTGGCCGGCCTGGGGGTGCTGCTGGCCGTGTTGGCGACGTATGCGATGGGCCCCTCGCTGCTGGCCATCGCGGAGCGGCTGCGTCCGGCCCGCGTGGATGTGGCGGCCGAAGCCACCGCATCCCAGGTGTCCCAGCCGGAGCGGGCGTGGCGGCGCTGGCCCACGGGCGCCATCGCCGCGCTGGCGCTGTCGGTGGTGGGCTTCGCCGCGTTCTCCGTCTCCGTGGCGCCCCAACTGGGCTTCGAGACGGACATGCGCAAGCTCAAGGGCGAGTCCCCGGCATCGCGCCTGGATGACCGCGTCACCGAACAGCTGGGCCAGCCCCTCAACCCGGCCATCTTCCTGGTGGATGACGTGGCGCAGGCGGCGCAGGTGGAGGCCGTCATCGCGGAGGTGAAGCAGCGCAACGGCGCGGACTCCGCCATCCTCGACTCCGCGTCCCTCAATGACTTGCTGCCGTCCGATGTCGAGCGCCGGGAGGTGGAGCTGTCGGCTTTGCGCGAGGCCTTCCAAGGTCTGGAGGACCTGCCCGCGGAGCTTCGCGCGGACGCGCGGCTCCAGGAGTTCCAGCGGATGCTGGAGGCGAAGCCCTACGGCCTGGATGCGTTGCCGGTGGAGGTGCGCCGGCGCTTCGAGGCCACGGACGGGAAGGGCACCTTCCTGCTCCTGTTCCCCTCCGTCTCCAACTCCGACACCGAGGAGCTGCGGCGCTGGGCCACACAGATCGACCAGGTGGTGGAGGGCGTGAAGGCGCGCGGCATCGACATGGCCGTGCTGGACAGCAACCGCATCGCCGCGCGCATCTTCGCGCTGGTGAGCGCGGACGGACCGCTCATCCTGTGGTCCGCCGCCGCGGTGGTGTTCGTCGTCATCCTGGTGAGCCTGCGCAGCTTCAAGCGCGCGTTGCTCGTCACCGGGCCGCTGTTCCTGGGCATGACGTGCCTGGCGGGTGGCATGTACCTGTTCGACGTCCAGCTCAACTTCATCAACGCGGTGGTCCTGCCGAACCTGCTGGCCATCGCCGTGGACAACTCAGTGCATCTCTTCCACCGGTACGAGGAAGAGGGGCCCGGCTCGCTCGGCAAGGTGGTGCGCCACACGGGGCTGGCGGCCGTGGTGGCCACGCTGTCCAACGCGGCCGGGTATGGCGCGCTGCTGGTCGCCAACCACCAGGGCCTGCGGAGTATCGGTCAGATTGCGCTGCTGGGGGTCATGTGCACCTTCTTGGGGACCACGGTCTTCTTCCCCGCGCTGCTCGCCTTGCTGGAGCGGTGGAAGGGGCGCGAGGATGCGGTGGCGGGGAAGGGGGCGGTCGTTCAGAGCCTCGAACTCGGCGAATCTGGCGCGCAAGCCGCGCCGCCGGGGGAGCGTAAGTCGGCGTGAGTTCCTGGTATTCCCAAAGCGTTCGCGGTGAGGCGGTGCGCGTCCAGCTCACCACCGTGGACCTCATCATCGTCGTGTCGTGCGCGTTGGCTTCACTGCTCCTGCTGGGGCCGGGCCGGTGGGCGCCGGATGCGCTGCGCTGCGCGGGATTGTTCGCGGTGGTGGGCGTGGGGCCGCTCGTCCTCCGCACGGTGGCCGCGTCGTTCCCGGGGCACCGGTGGCTCCACGCCCTCGCGGACTGGTGGCTGCTGCCCACGGCGGTGATGACGCACGGCTGGCTGTCTCCCGTGGTGGACACGGTGAACCCCCTCCTCAAGGACGCGCAGTTGGTGGCGGCCGACCAGCGGCTCTTCGGCATGCAGGCGGCCGTGGTGCTGTCGCGCGTCGTCCCGGCGTGGCTCAACGACATCCTGCTGGTCTGCTACTACGGCCACTTCATCTGGGCGCTGGTGATGGGGCTGGTGCTCTACCGGCGCCCGGGCGGCGCGGAGTACGACGAGTACCTCACCGCCCTGGGGCTGCTCTTCTTCCTCAACTACGCGGCCTACGCGCTGGTGCCGGCGGTGGGGCCTCGCTACTTCCTGGTTGACGCGTTCGATGGGCCGCTGCAGGGCTCGCTGGCGCCGCTGCTGGATTCACTCATGCGCAAGCCGCTGTTCGCGCGTGACTGCTTCCCGTCGGGACACACCGGCGCCACGCTGCTGGTGCTGTACTACGCGTGGCGGTTCTCCCGCCGTGTCTTCTGGGTGATGTTGCTGCCGGGCCTGGGGCTCATCGCGGCCACGCTGGTGGGCCGTTTCCACTACGCCACGGACCTGCTCTGCGCGGTGCCCATGGTCATGGTGGTGACGGGGCTGGCGCTGGGCGTCTCCCGGGCGGCCCGCCAGCGCGAAGTGGTGAAGGACGCGCGTTCCGTGCCGGTGGACGCTATCGTCAGGCCCTGAGCGCCCGGACGGTACGCGGCGCGAGGAGCCGACGTCCATGTCCAGGCCCGTAGCCGCGCAGCGAGTCACCCGGTTCGCCACCACCGTCTTCTCCGAGTTCAGCGCCCTGGCCGCCCGCCACGGCGCGGTGAACCTGGGGCAGGGGTTCCCGGACTTCGACGGTCCGGCGGCCATCAAGGAAGCGGCGCAGCGCGCCATCCGCGACGGGGGCAACCAGTACGCCATGGGCGCGGGCGCCCGGGAGCTGCGCGTGGCCATCGCCGAGCACTCGGCGCGCTTCTACGGCCAGACGGTGGACCCGGACACCATGGTGACGGTGACGAGCGGCGCCACCGAGGCCATCCTCGACACGCTGCTGGGGCTGGTGGACCCGGGCGACGAGGTGGTGGCCTTCGAGCCCTTCTACGACTCCTACGACGCCAACATCACCTTCGTGGGGGCCACCGCGCGCTTCGTGCCGCTGCGCCCGCCGGACGCGGACCACGCGCAGTGGTGGTTCGACCGGGACGAGGTCCGCGCCGCCTTCAACCCGCGCACCCGGTTGCTCATCCTCAACACGCCGCACAACCCGACGGGGAAGGTGTTCACCCGCGATGAATTGACGTTCCTGGGCGAGCTGTGCGCCGAGTTCGACGTGAAGGTCCTCTCCGACGAGGTGTACGAGCACATCGTCTTCGAGCCCGCGCGCCACCTGCGTCCGGCCACGCTGCCCGGGCTGGCCGAGCGCACCGTGACGGTGAGCAGCGGCGGGAAGACGTTCAGCCTCACTGGCTGGAAGGTGGGCTGGGTCATCGCGCCGCCGCCGCTGCGGGACGCGGTGCAGCGGGCCCACCAGTTCGTGACCTTCGCCACCGCCGCGCCGCTGCAGGCCGCCATGGCGGAGGCACTACGGTTGCCAGACGCGTACTTCACGGAGCTGACGGCGTCCTACGCGGCGAAGCGGGAGCGGCTGCTCACCGGGCTGCGCGAGTCCGGGCTGACGGCGTTCGCCCCGGAGGGCAGCTACTTCATCCTCGCGGACATCGCGCGCCAGGGCTTCGCCGATGACGTGGCCTTCTGCCGCCACCTGGTGTCCGAGGTGGGCGTGGCGGCCATTCCGCCCAGCGTCTTCTATGGTCCGGCGCACCGGCACCTGGGGCAGGGGCTGGCCCGCTTCGCCTTCTGCAAGACGGAGGCGGTGCTGGACGAAGCCGTGCGCCGCCTGCGCGCGGGCCTGTCGTCGCGATGAGCTTCTTCGGTGAGCTCTACCTTCGCAGCACGCTGCCGTTCCTGTCGGAGGCCGTCACCGCGCGTGAGGTGGACTACCTGGCCCGAGCCTTCACGGACGTGGCGGGGCCGGCGCCGGTGGTGGACCTGGGGTGCGGCCATGGCCGCCACGCGGCGCGGCTGAACGCGGTGGGGCCTCTGGCCGGGCGCGTCATCGGGCTGGAGTTGGACGCACTGTCGTTGGCCATGCGGCGCCCGGGCTTCCCGGCGATCCAGGGAGACTTGCGGGCCCTGCCGTTTCGCGAAGCGTCTCTAGCGGGGGCCTACGCGTGGTACTCGACGCTGGCCGCCTTCACGGATGGCGAGCACATGCACATCCTCCGCGAGGTCGCGCGCGTGCTGCGGCCAGGAGGACGGTGGGTGTTCCAGACGGTGCCGTTCGAGCGACTGGCGGCGTCCCCCCGGGCGGCCTTCCGCGAGACGCTGCCGGATGGAAGCGTCCTGGAGGAGGAGAGCTGCTTCGACGCCTCGACGGGGCGGGACGAGGGACGTCGGACGCTGACCTCTCCGGAGGGTCGATGCCTGCGCGCGTCATATTCCCTTCGTTACTATCCCCTTGCGGATTGGGTGAGGCTGTTGGAAAGCACGGGATTTTCCGTCGTCTGGGTGCACGGTGGCCTGGCGGGTGGGCCGCTGGACGCGCAGTCAACCGACCTGATCGTGGGAGCGGAGCGGCGCCATGGCTGAGATGCAGGAACACTCCAGGGCGAGGTTGGGCTGGCTGGGCCAGTTGCCCAAGCAGGTCGACGTCTACGAAGTCGGTCCCCGGGACGGCTTGCAGAACGAGCTGCGCACGCTGCCCACGCGGGACAAGGCGCGCCTCATCAACGCGCTGGTGGCCGCGGGGGAGAAGCGCATCGAGGTGACGTCGTTCGTGTCACCCAAGTGGATTCCCCAGCTCGCGGACGCGGAGGAGCTGCTGCGGCTGGTGGGCCGGCGCGAAGGCGTCGTGTTCTCCGCGCTGGTGCCCAACCTCAAGGGCCTGGAGCGCGCGAAGGACGCGGGCCTGGAGGAGGCCGCCGTCTTCATCTCCGCCTCCGAGGCGCACTCGAAGAAGAACATCAACAAGAGCATCGCCGAGGCCGTGGTGGGCGCGCGCGAGGTGACGGCCTCCGCGCTGCAGGCGGGCATGCGCGTGCGCGGCTACCTGTCCACCGTGTGGGGCTGCCCCTACGAGGGCGACGTCCCGGTGGAGCGCGTGGTGGACATCTGCCGGCAGCTCGTGGATGCGGGCATCTACCAGCTCAGCCTGGGTGACACGATTGGCATCGGCACGCCGCGCCAGACGGAGGTCCTCCTGGAGGCACTGCTGAAGCACATCCCCGTGGAGAAGCTGGCGCTGCACCTGCACGACACGCGCGGCACCGCGCTGGCGAATGCGCTGGTGGGCCTGTCCGCGGGCGTGACGACCTTCGACGCCAGCATTGGCGGCCTGGGCGGGTGCCCCTACGCCCCGGGAGCGGCGGGGAACCTGGCCACCGAGGACGCCGTCTTCATGCTCCACGGCATGGGCGTGGACACCGGCATCAACCTGGACCGGCTGGTGGAGGCCGGGGAGATTGCCCAGGAGCTGATCGGCCGGAAGCTGGCGGGCAAGTACCTCCAGGCCGCGCTGGGCGAGCGTGAGAAGAAAGCCGCCCGCCGGGCCCAGACGTGAGCGAGCCCTGCCCAGTGCCGAGGTCATGAAGTACCTGACAGTCCTAAAATCCAGGTATCATTGAAAAATTCTGTTCGGACTTACGTTTTGAGGTGGTGAGCGGGTAGGGTTGAGGTCGTTTTGACCCCACCTGCTGCCTCAACGGGAAGTGCCGGATGAACGTCTCGCTTGATGCCGACGTCCTCGCGAGACGTTCGCAATCGCTGTTCGACGCCCACCAGGTGGCGCTGAGCCGCCGCACGGACCGGATGTTCGCCGTGCTGATGGGACTCCAGTGGGTCGCAGGGCTGGTGGTGGCCCTGGCGCTGTCCCCCCGGACGTGGAGCGGGACGTCCAGTCAGGTCCATCCGCACGTCTGGGCGGCGGCCGGCCTGGGAGCCCTCCTGGCGAGCCTGCCGGTGGCCATGGCGTGGACGTTGCCGGGGCGGGAGGCCACGCGGTTCGTCATCGCCACGGCGCAGGCGTTGGTGTCCGGGCTGCTCATCCATCTGACGGACGGGCGCATCGAGACGCACTTCCACATCTTCGGGTCCCTGGCGCTGCTGGCGATGTACCGGGACGCGCGGGTGCTGTTCCTCTACTCGGCGCTGGTGGCGGCGGACCACCTGCTTCGCGGCCTGTACTGGCCCCTGTCCATCTTCGGCGTGGAGTCCGCCAGTGCCTGGCGCGCGTGGGAGCACATCGGCTGGGTGGTGTTCGAGAACGTGTTCCTCCTGATTGGCGGGCGAGGCGCGGTGAAGGATGCCCGGGCGCTGGCGGCGCGACAGGCCTGGTTGGAGTTGTCTCAAGGAGAGGTTCGCACGCGCGTGGTGGAGCCGCTGGTGGACTCGGCGCGGGCGCTGACGGAGGCGACCCATTCGCTCGTGTCGAGCACGGATGATCAGCGCGCGATGCTGTCGCGCCAGTCCGCGGCGCTCACGGATACGCAGGCAGTGGCGAACGAGATGCAGCGGGCGTCTTCCACGGCCTCTCATCAGGCGGATGCCATCCTCGCCTCCACGCTTCAGGCGGGGGACGTGGGGGCCGACGCCGAGGCCATGCTGGGCCAGAGCATGGAGGGCCTGGAGGCCATCCGCGCACAGGTGATGGAGATGGCCGGGCTCCTGCGTGGATTGGACGGCCAGGCGCGGCAGCTCTCGAGCGTCACCCTGGCGGTGAAGGACCTGGCGGACCAGTCCCACATGGTGGCGGTGAACGCGGCCATTGAGGCGGCGCGCGCGGGGGTGCACGGCAAGGGCTTCGCGGTGGTGGCCACGGAGATGCGGCGGCTCGCGCAGCAGTCCGTCCGGGCGGCCGGGCAGGTGAGCGGCATTCTGGACACCGCGCACCAGTCGATCCAGCACGTCGTGGAGCTCTCCCTGATGGGGGCGGAGCGGATGGCGCGGGACATCGAGGTGGTGCGCGCGTCGGGAGAGCGCTTGCGGGGCCTGTCCACCGTGCTGCGCACCAGCACCGAGGGCGTGCAGCAGATTTCAGTGGCGGTGGCGCGACAGGCCGCGGGCGTGGCGCGGATCTCCGGAGCGGTGGATGAATTGTCCGCAATGATGAGTCAGACGCTGGGCCGTGTTGAACAGACGACCACCGCCGCCCAGACACTTCGCGTGGTGACGGGCCGTGTCCACGGCGTCATCGACACCTATCAAGGCACTAGGACGGATGAGGCGCCGCCAGCGAACGATGCGGGCCGGGTGATTGCGTTCAGCCGGGACGCGTAAGCGGGCGTCCGCCGCGTGTGAGGTTGCTGGCCGGGGCGCGCGGTGCCGCCGCGCCCCGGAGCCCACCCCTTCGCCTCAGCGTCCGCCGAGCATGGACTCCAGCCGGTCCTGAAGTCCGAGGTGGGCGGCTGCGCTCACCAGCATCCGCCGCTCCTTGCGGTCGATGCGGCCGTCCACCAGCGCCATCTCCACGATGTTGCGCAGGAACACCTCCGCTTCGGGGCTGCCCTTCGCCACGAGGCGGTCGAAGAGCTGTGGCCCCATGGTCAGCGCCAGCTCCACGTTGTCCCACGTCACGCCCCAGCGCTCCGAGCACAGCTTCAGCAGCTTGCGCTCCGCGGATGTCACCTCGCCGTCGGCGGCGGCGATGGCGGCCATCATGTACAGCAGGCGCTGCCGCTCCTGGACGTCCATCACCGCGTCCTCGGGCCGCGGCGTGTGGCCATGGTCACCCAAACGTTGTTGCGGCGCGTCCCGGCGCGGAGGGAGGGCCCGGAACCGCGCGTCCTCGTCCGCGTTCCACGCCTCGAACGTGCGCGCCGCCGCGAGCACCCAATCCCGCTCACCAGTGGCCAGCGGCGTGCCGCAGTATTCGCAGTCCGTGGCGGCGCTGTTCGTCAGCGGCGCGTTGCACTGCGGGCACCGGTTCGTGGACATGCCGTTGGCGGTGTTCGTCTTCGCGCCGTGCTTGCGCGTCAGCGTGAAGATGTAGCGCTGGGGCACGGTGGGCAGGGAACGGGGCCGCTCGTTGGCGGGCCCCACGCCCATGCGCGCGCTCCAGCGAATCTCCACGTGCGCCACGTCCTGGCCCTGCGGGTCCACTTGGAACGAACGCACGTCCGCGGAGCCCACGGCGCACTCCAGGAACACGCGGCGGAACCCCTGGCGGCGCAGGCCCTCCAGCTCCGTCTCCAGCCGTTGCACGGTGTCCGTCCGGGCCACCTTGGCCAGCGGCTTCGTGTCGCCGCGGCTCTGCGCGTCAATCCACTTCCAGAACAGCAGCGACGCGCGGTCCTCCAGCACCTCCAGGTTGAGCGCCGGGTCCGACTCGCGTGCCTGCATCAGCCCGTCCACCGTCTTGTGGTACGGCGCGTGCTCGATGCCCTGCGTGATTTCGGACAGCGTCCAGTCGTAGTTGCCCGAGTTCACCACCGCACCGCAGAACTCGCAGCTGTTGGCCGCGCCACCGTTGAACGGCGCGCCGCAGTTGGGGCACTTGCCCTGGAACAGGTCCGCGCCGATGCGCGTCTGCGCCCCCGGCTTGCGCACGAAGGTCCAGACCTCCGTGAAGGCCTCGCTGGGGACCTTGCGCGCGGCCTCTGTGGCCTGCGCGTCGCTGAAGGACACCGGCACGTCGGTGTCTCGCATCCGGGCGTGGACACGGACGTGGATGCTGTCGAACCACTGGCTCTGGTCCAATCCGATGAGCTGGAGGTCCAGCACCTCGAAGTCGGTGATGGCGTCCCGCACGCCCTGCGCGCGCATGAGCTCCAGTTGCACGCCGAAGCGCTGGAAGGTGGCGTCCGACAGGAAGGGCCGCACCGGCGTCATGTCCCGGAGGAACCACGCCTGCTGCAGCTCCATGAACAGCCACTTCGTCTTGTCGAGCATCGGCTCCAGCTCGAAGGCGGGGTCCTTCAGCTTGAGGGCGTTCACCCAGCCTTGCACGTCACGCTGGGACACCTGGGTGCGCTGATACGCCTCGCGCTGCTCCAGGGCGCGCCTGGTGGTGGCGTCCGGATGCAGGTTGCGGCGGTACAGCCAGTACACGATGCCGCCAATGCAGAGCAGCGGCAGCATGACCTTGGGGTAGCGGAAGACGAGGCTGAAGAGCTGGTAGACGACCCAGAGCGCGACGCCGTCCCCGTCGCCGCCGCCGCGGCCACCGCCATTGCCGGACGAGGGGCGGGAGTAGTGCTCGCCGCCACCTCCGCGGCCCAAGGCTTCGAGCGGGAGCAGGAGCGCCACGTAGGCGATGGCGGGCAGCCAGGGGGCCCACCGGGAGAGTCGGTGCGAGATGGAGCGCAGAGGCGTGGCCATGTCCCCCATGCTAACCGTTTCCGCCTTGCCAGACCCGGCTTATGGCCGCACTCTGCCGCGGCCCAGAGCAGCCCGCCTGCCAGGCCGGGAAAGGGGAACGAACATGCCGGAATTCAAGGTCGACGCACGAGGTCCCATCGAAATCTGGACCATCGACGGCGAGAGCCGCCGCAATGCCATCAGCCGCGCCATGTTGAAGGAGCTGGGCGAGTTGGTGACCCGCGTGTCTTCCAGCCGTGACGTGCGCGCCGTCGTCATCACCGGCGCGGGCGACAAGGCCTTCTGCGCCGGCGCCGACCTGAAGGAGCGCGCCACCATGGCCGAGGACGAGGTCCGCGCCTTCCTGGACGGGCTGCGCCGCACCTTCCGCGCGCTCGAGAAGAGCGACTGCGTCTTCATCGCCGCCATCAACGGCGCGGCCTTCGGCGGTGGCACGGAGCTGGCGCTCGCGTGTGACTTGCGCGTGGCCGCCCCGGCGGGGGAGCTGGGCCTCACCGAGGTGAAGCTGGGCATCATCCCCGGCGGCGGAGGCACGCAGCGCCTGGCGCGCCTGGTGGGCCCGGGCCGCGCGAAGGACCTCATCCTCACCGCCCGCCGCATCAACGCCGCGGAGGCCTTCAGCGTGGGGCTGGTGAACCGGCTGGCGCCGGAGGGCCACCTGCTGGCCGTGGCGTACGGGCTGGCGGAGTCGGTGGTGGAGAACGCGCCCATCGCCGTGGCCACGGCCAAGCACGCCATCGACGAGGGCACGGGCTTGGAACTGGACGACGCGTTGGCGCTGGAGCTGCGCAAGTACGAGGAGATCCTCAAGACGGAGGACCGCCTGGAGGGCCTGCGCGCCTTCGCGGAGAAGCGCCCGCCCGTCTACAAGGGCCGCTAGCCCGCACGAACGACTTCGGGGACGGAAGGCCCGGTTCGCACCGGTGCCCCGTCCCCGAAGTGCATCACGTCATGGCCCGAAGGCCGCGCGCGCCGGTCAGGCGTTCGCGGTGCGCTCCTGGCCCATGTTGACGTTCTGCTTGTTCATGTAGGCCGTGGCCTTGTCCTTCACGGTGGTCCGCAGCTCGGTGCCCGTCTTCGGGGCCAGCAGCAGGGCCGCCACGCCACCCGCGGCCACGCCGAGGAGGAAGATGCCCAGGCCGCCCAGGCTCGCGCGCGCCGGCTTGTAGGTGGTCAACCCCACATGCCGCAGCACGTCATCCGGCTCGAAGTCATCCCAACGGTTCCGCGCCACGCGGGGCAGGTCATTGACGAGCTTGTGGGCCAGCCACTTCCGGTACAGGTCGCTCCGGGCAATCCCCTTGGCCATCCACTTGCCTCTCTTCGCTGCGAACATGCGTCCCTCCTGGGCCGAATGGTTGCCGGGTGCGCATCACTCGCGAGCACGCCCCCGTTACGCACCAAGGTAGGCAGGGGAGCCTGGAGCGGCATCCCCTGGGGAACTGTTCTGCGCGGTGCGTCGTCTGCCTGTCACGCCGCGCCGGTCCCCCAGCGAGAAGGCAGCCAGCCGTAGCCCTTTCTGCTATGTGCCACGGGCCATGTCCCAAGACTCGAGACTGCTGGAGAAGATCGCCCAGGTGGAGAAGGGTGGCGCGCAGAAGTACCACGCGAAGAACACGGAGGCGGGCAAGCTCTTCGCCCGCGAGCGCATCCGCCTGCTGGTGGATGAAGGCTCCTTCGTGGAGGACGCGAAGCTCGCCAACAACCTGGACCCGGACCTGCCCTCGGATGGTGTCGTCATCGGCGTGGGCAAGGTGGCCGGGCGCACCGTGGCCATCATGGCCAACGACTCCACGGTGAAGGCCGGCAGCTGGGGCGCCCGCACGGTGGAGAAGATCCTCCGCATCCAGGAGACGGCCCGCGACCTGCGCTGCCCGCTGTTCTACCTGGTGGACTCCGCCGGTGCCCGCATCACCGACCAGGTGGAGATGTTCCCCGGGCGCCGTGGCGCCGGCCGTATCTTCTACAACGAGGTGCACATGTCCGGCTTCGTGCCGCAGGTGTGCCTGCTCTTCGGTCCGTCCGCCGCCGGTGGCGCGTACATCCCCGCGTTCTGCGACCTGGTCATCATGGTGGAAGGCAATGCCTCCATGTACCTGGGCAGCCCGCGCATGGCGGAAATGGTCATCGGCGAGAAGGTCACCCTGGAGGAGATGGGTGGCGCGAAGATGCACTGCTCCGTCTCCGGCGTCGGCGACGTGCTGGTGAAGACGGAGCAGGAGGCCATCGAGGCGGCGAAGAAGTACATCGGCTACTTCCCGGAGAACTTCTCCCAGACGCCGCCGCGCGCCGAGCCCAAAGCCCCCAAGGCCGGCGGCAAGAAGGTGGAGGAGATCGTCCCCGTCGATCAGAACAAGCCCTTCAACATGCATGAGCTCATCAACGAGCTCATCGACGAGGGCAGCTGGTTCGAGGTGAAGAAGCTCTTCGCCCAGGAGCTCGTCACGGGCCTGGCCCGCATCGACGGCCGCCCGGTGGGCATCGTCGCCAACCAGCCCAAGTACAAGGGCGGCGTGCTGTTCGTGGACAGCGCGGACAAGGCGGCCCGCTTCATCTGGCTGTGTGATGCATTCAACATCCCGCTGCTCTACCTGGCGGACGTGCCGGGCTTCATGATCGGCACCAAGGTGGAGCGGGCGGGCATCATCCGCGCTGGCGCGAAGATGATCTCCGCCGTGTCCGAGGCCAGCGTGCCTCGCATCTGCGTGGTGGTCCGCAAGGCCTACGGCGCCGGCCTCTACGCCATGAGCGGCCCTGGCTTCGCCCCGGACGCCACCATCGCGCTGCCCGGCGCGATGATCGCCGTCATGGGCCCGGAGGCGGCGGTGAACGCCGTCTACTACAACAAGATTCAGGAGCTGCCGGAGGCCGAGCGGCCGGCCTACGTCCAGAAGCTGCGCGACGAGTACAAGCAGGACGTGGACATCTACAAGCTGGCCAGCGAGCTGGTCATCGACGACATCGTCCCGGGTGACCGGCTGCGTCAAGAGCTCACCCAGCGCTACGGCGTCTACTCCCAGCGGCATCAGCCCCGGGCGGAAAAGAAGCACGGTGTCTATCCGGTTTGAGTAGGTAGCGTTACCCCACCTCCAAGGCCCGGGCTGCGCCTGGGCCGTCTGCTATAGATCCTGCTGACACCATGGATTTTGACCTTCCTGAAAGCCATCGCGCCCTCCAGTCCTCCATCCGTGACTTCTGCGAACGGCGGGTGAAGCCGTATGCCCGCGAGTGGGACAAGGACGAGAAGTTCCCCATGGATGTCGTCCGGGAGTTGGGGCAGCTCGGGGTGATGGGCATGCTCGTCGCCGAGGAGTTCGGCGGAGCGGCCATGGACTCGCTCGCCGTGGCGGTCGCGGTGGAGGAGATCGCTCGCTACGACGGTTCGCTCGCGCTGACGGTGGCCAGCCACAACGGCCTGGGCACCAGCCACCTGCGCGTGTTCGGCTCGGACGCGCAGCGCCAGAAGTACCTGCCCAAGCTGGCCACGGGTGAGTACCTGGGCGCGTGGGGCCTGACGGAGCCGGGGTCTGGCTCGGACGCGTCGAGCATGAAGACCACGGCCGTGCGCAAGGGCGACGGCTGGGTGCTCAACGGCGCCAAGATGTTCATCACCCAGGGCACGGTGGGTGACGTGTTCGTGGTGCTGGCCGTGACCTCGCCGCAGAAGCGGCAGAAGGGCATCACCGCGTTCCTGCTGGACAAGGGCCTGCCGGGCTTCAGCCAGCGCCCCATCCACGGGAAGCTGGGCATGCGCTCGTCGGACACGGCCGAGCTCATCCTGGAGAACGTGGAGGTGCCGGACTCGGCGCGCGTGGGCGAGCTGGACCACGGCTTCATCGACACGATGAAGATCCTGGACCGCGGCCGCATCACCATCGGCGCGCTGGCGGTGGGCCTGGGCCGGGGCGCCCTGGAGGAGTCCATTGGCTACTCGCGCGAGCGCACCGCGTTCGGCCAGCCCATCAGCGAGTTCCAGGGCCTGCGCTGGATGATGGCGGACATGAAGACGGAGCTGGACGCCGCCCGGCTCCTGGTCCACCGCGCGGCGAAGCTGGCCGACGAGGGCAAGCCGTATTCGCGGGAGGCCTCCATGGGGAAGCTGTTCGCCTCCGAGGCCGCCATGCGGGCTTGCAACAAGGCCGTGCAGATCCACGGTGGGTACGGTTACACCCGCGAATTCCCCGTCGAGCGCTACCTGCGCGACGCCAAGCTGTGTGAGATCGGCGAGGGAACCAGCGAGATCCAGCGTACAATCATCGCCCGGGAAACCTTCAAAGGGGCTTGATGGACACCGCGCGGCTGGAAGGCCTCGGGCTGCAGTTGCGGGAGGACGCGGCCGGCACCGAGGCGGTGCTGGACCTGGATGCGTCCCCGCTGGTCAATCCCGTCACCCGGGCGTTCATCCCGGAGGTGACCTTCCAGGTGATGGGGGACCGTCTCATCCCCATCACGCCGCCCGCCGTGGTGGGTCTGGCTCCCATCCTGGTGGGCGCGCTCAGCGACGTCGCCGATATCGAGGCGCTGCTCGCGGACGCGTTCAACGAGCACATCTTCCACATCCAGCGCCGCTCGGCGGAGCTCCAGGTGCTGGGGCTGACGCCGCGCGTGGATCCGGAGACGCTGGAGCTGTCCACGGAGGTGGTGGACGGTGAGCTGGCCGTCACGCTGGTGTCGGACCGGCTGGGCAACTTCCGCGTGGCCCGCGTGGCCCGGGGGAAGGAAGACCTCTCCACCGGCAGCGGCCACACGCTGGAGCTGTCGGAGTTCCGGGAGCGCGCGGCGCTGACGGGCTACCTGGTCGCGCTCTTTGGAGAGCCGGCGACCCGTCCGCAGGCGGCGCCGGTGGGCGCGGGGCTGGTGCGCTTCTCCGACATCGTTGAGAAGTTCGGCGCCGAGGCGTTGGTGCCTCCCCGCAGCAGCCTGGAGCTGCTGGCGCAGTTGCAGGTGGAAGGCCGTCCGTACCGCTTCGCCGCCGCGAGGGTGGCGGGCCGAACCTTCCGGGGGCTGCTGGCGGGTCCCCAGGGCAAGGAGTGGGCGGGGCGGTTCGAACTGGATGAGTTTCCAGGCATCGTGCGGATGGTGGCGGACCTGCTGAAGGTCCCTCCCGCGGCCGTGAGGCTGGTGGGCCCGGACGCACCTCAGGAGTGATGCGTTTGAGTGGTGCGGACAAGATGAGCCCGTCCGAGCGGGTGCAGTTGCTGGAGTCGCGGTTGGGGTTGAGCTTCTCCCGGATGGAGACGGCGCTGGAGGCCCTGACGCACAAGACGTACGTCAACGAGACGCGGGACAAGGAGCTGAAGGACAACCAGCGCTTGGAGTTCCTGGGCGACTCGGTGGTCAACCTTGCCGTCAGCCACCGGTTGATGTCGCGCTGCCCGGGCCTGCCCGAGGGCGACCTGACCAAGATGCGCGCCCGCGTCGTCAACGAGGACGGCCTGGCCCGCGTGGCCCGGACCATTCCGCTGGGCGACCTGCTGCTGCTGGGGCGGGGCGAGCTCATGTCCGGCGGCCGGGAGAAGAACTCGGTCCTGGCGGACGCCCTGGAGGCCGTCTTTGGCGCGGTGTTCCTCACCAGCGGCCTGGACGCCGCGGTGGCGCTGGTGGACCGGTATTTCGCGGACCTGCTGGACGAGGTGTCCAGCGGCCAGGGCCGGCTCGACTACAAGACGCTGCTCCAGGAGATGGCCCACGAGCGGCTCAAGCTCCAGCCCCGCTACCGCGTCGTCTCGGAGTCCGGTCCGGAACACTCCAAGGTGTTCGAGGTGGAGCTGATGCTGGGGGAAACGGCCTTCGCCCGGGCCACCGGCCGAAGCAAGAAGGAGGCGGAGCAGTCCGCCGCGCAGGCGACGCTGGAGAAGCTGCGGGAAGACGCCGCGTGTCCCACCTCCCCCCCGCCCGGAACGCCACGACACGACACCCCGGCGTGAAACCCCTTGGATGGGGCAGGGGGCGGCGCGTAAGGTGCCGCGCCGACATGCCCCCCGCCTCCCTCCGAAAGACGCTCGCGCTGGTGACCTGCCTGCTGGCGGGCTCCGCCCTCGCCGCTGATTCCGGCAAGTGGACCCGGAAGGCCGCGGCCGGCAAGGACCTGTACGCCACGCTCCAGACGAGCGAGGGCACCATCGTCGTCCGGCTCTTCGCCAAGGACGCGCCCAAGACGGTGGCCAACTTCGTGGGCCTGGCCGCCGGTGAGAAGGAATGGCGGGACCCCAAGACGGAGAAGATGTCGAAGAAGCCGCTGTATGACGGCACGGTGTTCCACCGGGTCATTCCGGGCTTCATGATTCAGGGCGGGGACCCCACGGGCAGCGGCTTCGGGGATCCGGGCTACCGCTTCGCGGACGAGTTCCAGAGCGGCCGCACCTTCGACAAAGTGGGCCTGTTGGCCATGGCCAACGCGGGGCCCAACACCAACGGCAGCCAGTTCTTCATCACCACCTCCACGCCCGGGCACCTGGGCGGCAAGCACACCATCTTCGGTGAGGTGCTGGGCGGCTACGACGTGGTGGAGAAGATCAGCAACTTGCCTCGGGACAACCGGGACCGCCCGCGCACCGCGGTGGTACTTACCCGCGTGGTGCTGGGCGACAAGGCTCCCGCGGGCGTGACGGCCCCCGCGGCGGGCAAGGAAGCGGCGCCCCAGAAGGACGCGGGCGCGAAGACGGTTTCACCAAGGCCGTGACACATGACCGGGTCCGTCCGAAGGGCGGGCCCCCACACGGGAGGGTAGCATGGGAATGTTGGACGAGGCCCGCGCGGGCAATGACCTTTACGCCACCTTCGACACCACGCAGGGGCAGATCGTGGTGAAGCTGTTCGCGAAGGACGCGCCCAAGACGGTGAGCAGCTTCGTGGGCCTGGCGACGGGCGAGCTGCCCTTCCAGGACCCGAAGACGGGTGAGAAGACCCAGCGCGCCTACTACGACGGCATCATCTTCCACCGCGTGATTCCGGGCTTCATGATTCAGGGTGGTGACCCCACGGGCACCGGCCGCGGCGGCCCGGGCTTCAACGTGGAGGACGAGTACCAGAGCGGCCGGACCTTCGACAAAGTCGGTCTGCTGGCCACGGCGAACGTCGGCCGCCCCAACACCAACGGCAGCCAGTTCTTCATCACCACGTCCAAGCCGACCTACCTCAACAACAAGCACACCATCTTCGGTGAGGTGCTCAGCGGCTACGACGTCGTGGAGAAGATCGCCGGCGTGCCGCGCGACGGCGATGACCGCCCCCGCCAGCCCGTGGTCATCAACAAGCTGACCATTTCGACGACCCAGCCGTAGCCCGTCTACTCGCCGCCCGTTCTGGCATGGCCGGGCGGGCGGTGAGCTGTGATAGGGCGCTGTCCAGACGTTCCCTTTTCGGGCCTCCGCGGTAAGCGGCGTCCCAGATCACCTCCGAAGCAATGGCCTCCCCCAAGACACACCGCAGCGGCTTCGCCGCCCTCATCGGGCGCCCCAACGTGGGCAAGAGCACGCTGCTCAATGCATTGACGGGCGAAAAAATCGCCATCGTCTCCCCCAAGCCGCAGACGACGCGCAACCGCATCCTCGGCGTCGTCACCCGTCCGGAAGGGCAGGTGGCGTTCATCGACACGCCGGGCATCCACCAGGCCAAGGGCGAGCTGAACCGCTACATGGTCGAGGTGGCCCTCCAGGCGGCGGAGGAGGTGGACCTGGTCCTCTTCCTCATCGAGCCGCCGGCGAGCGAGAAGCCCGAGGTGAGCCCAGGCAACCGCGCCATCCTCGAACGGCTGCAGAAGATCGGCAAGCCGACCTTCCTGGTCATCAACAAGATCGACAGCGTTGCCAAGGGGCAGCTGCTGCCGCTCATCGACCTGTACCGCCAGGAGTTCCCCTTCGCCGAGGTGGTCCCCATCTCCGCCCGGGAGAAGGACGGCGTGGATCGGCTGTTCCACACCGTCCTGGGACACCTGCCGGAGGGAGAGAACGTCTTCGACGAGGACATGCTCACCGACCAGCAGGAGCGCGCGCTGGCGGCCGAGTACATCCGTGAGCAGGTGCTGCGCCACTGCCGCCAGGAGATTCCGTACTCCACGGCCGTGGTGGTGGACATCTTCGACGAATCCGAGCGCGAGCCCCGGCCGGGCACGCCGCCGAACCAACTGGGCGGGCTCATCCGCATCGCCGCGTCCATCTTCGTGGAGCGCGACAGCCAGAAGGCCATCATCATCGGCAAGCAGGGGCAGATGCTGAAGACCATTGGCACCGATGCGCGCAAGTCCGTGCAGCGGTTGCTGGGCGCGCATGTGTATCTGGACCTGCGCGTCCGCGTGGAACCGCGTTGGAGCGAGCGCCCCGAAGGCCTCAAGAAGCTGGGATACGACTGAAATGAAGCCCCTGGTCGCAATTGTCGGACGCCCCAACGTGGGCAAGAGCACGCTGTTCAATCGGCTGGTGGGCCGGCGCGTCGCGCTGGTGCAGGACGAGCCTGGCGTGACGCGGGATCGCCACTACGCGGACGCGGAGTGGGAAGGCCGCAAGTTCACCTTCATCGACACCGGCGGCTTCGTGCCCGGTGACGAGGACCAGCTCCTCCAGCAGGTGCGGGAGCAGGCGCAGCTGGCCGTGGACGAGTGTGACGTCATCGTCTTCGTCACCGACGCCCGGGCGGGCCTCACCGCCGCGGACGAGGCCGTGGCCAACTACCTGCGCAAGAGCGGCAAGCCGGTGGTGCTGGCCGCCAACAAGCTGGACAACACGACTGGGCAGATGCAGGCGCTGGCCGGTGAGTTCTACCGCCTGGGCCTGGGCGACGTGCAGGCCCTGTCCGCCGAGCACGGCCTGGGCATGCAGGAGCTGTTCGACTCGGTCGTCGCCAGGCTGCCGCCCAAGGAAGAGGACGAGGACGCGGAGGCGCCGCCGGACGACGGCATCATCCGTCTGGCCATCATCGGCCGGCCCAACGTGGGCAAGAGCACCCTGGTCAACGCCATCCTGAAAGAGAAGCGGGTGGTGGCCAGTGAGGTGGCGGGGACCACGCGGGACCCGGTGGACTCCGAGCTCACGTACAAGGACCGCAAGCTGCTGCTCACCGACACGGCGGGCATCCGGCGCAAGAAGTCCATTGCCCAGCGCGTGGAGCAGTTCTCCGTCGTGGCCGCGCTCAAGGTCATGGAGCGCAGCGACGTGGCGGTGCTGCTGATGGACGCCACGGAGCCGGCGGTGGACCAGGACGCCAAGCTGGCGGGCCTGGCGGAGGAGCGCGGCCGCGCCCTGGTCATCGTGGTGAACAAGTGGGACCTGGTGGGCGCGGACCAGCGCCGCCAGGAGACCTTCCGCGAGTCCCTCAAGCACTCGCTCAAGTTCGTGGGCTATGCGCCCATCCTCTTCACCTCCGCGCTGACGGGCTCCAAGGTGGAGAAGGTCGTGGACGTGGCGACGGAGCTCGCCGACCAGTTCCGCTTCCGGGCGCCCACGCCGCAGCTCAACCGGCTGCTGGAGCACATGGTGGACAACCATCCGGCGCCCATCGTCCGGGGCAAGCCGCTGCGCATGTACTACATCGCCCAGGTGGCCGCGGCGCCGCCGACCTTCACCATCACCGTGAACCATCCGGACGGCGTTCCGGACATGTACAAGCGGTACATCACCAACCAGCTGCGCAAGACGTTCGACCTGCGCGTGCCCATCCGGCTCATCTTCAAGGGCCGGCCCGGGCAGGCCAAGCGAGAGGCCCGCAAGCGGCCGCAACGCCAGGGGAAGCGCTGAGGCGTCAGTGCGTTGACACTCGCGGCGCGCGCTCCATACAGTGCGCCGCTCTTTAAAAGAGGTTTCCAGACGTGGCCGGAACCACCAAGACCGAGAAGATTCGCCAGAAAGAGCTCAGCCAGCCGGACTCCTTCCAGAAGGTGGGCACCGAGGCGAGCGACTGGCTTGCGCAGCGCCAGAAGATTATCGGGCTCGCCGCGGGCGTGCTCATCCTGGGCGGCGTGGGCGTGGCCATCGCCAGCGAAGTGTCCAAGCGCGGCGAAGAGAAGGCCTCCCAGGCGCTGGGACAGGCGCTGACCGTGCTCGACCGGCCCGTGGAGGGCGTGGAACCCGCGCAGCCCGGTGACACGGAGCCCCCCTTCAAGTCGGTGAAGGAGCGCGACGAGGCCGTGGTGAAGTCGCTGGGCGAGTTCCGCCAGCAGCACGGCGGCACCCCGTCCGCGGTGACGGCCGCCCTGGCCGAGGGCAAGGCGCAGTTCCGGCTGGGCAACTACGCCGCGGCGCAGACCGCCTTCGGTGAGTACCTCAAGGGCGCGGCCCAGAACGATCCGCTCCGCGCGGAGGCCTTCGAGGGTCAGGGCTACGCGCTCGAGGCGGACGGCAAGTACGAGGACGCCATCAAGGCCTTCGAGCAGATGGGCGCCGCGGGTGGCCCGTTCCTGGTGGGCATGGGCGACTACCACAAGGCCCGGATGCTCATCCTCCTGGGCAAGAAGGAAGAGGCGGCCCAGGTGCTGTCGAAGCTGACCACGGCGCAGCCGAACACGGCGGCGGCGCGTCAGGCCGGTGAGCGCCTGGCGGTGCTGGCGTCCGAAGGTGTGAAGGTTCCTGCCCCGGAGGCTCCGGCGGCTGCACCCGTTCCGGACGCGGGGTAGAAACACACGCCATGACGATGCGGCTCGTGAGCTGGAAGCGTTGGCTGGGTGGCGCTGTGGCGGCAGGGCTTCTGGGCGGCTGCAGTGGCGTGCGGTACTACGGCAATCCGGAGTTGCCCCGGCCGCCGTCGAACACGCCGCTGGAGTACTTCTCCGTCAACTGGTGGGCGCCGCTCGCGCCCCCGCAGACGCTGGAGTACGGGCCGCGTGAGACGGCGACGCCGGCCTATGATGCCGTCAGCCGGACGACCGTCGCGCTCACGCGGGACGGGTTCGCCCGCGGCGTGGGTCCCGACGGCCAGGTGAAGTGGAAGTACAAGACGGGCAGCCGCTTCAACGCCGGGGCCCGGGTGGTGGACGGCGTGGCCTATGTTCCGGGCGGGGACGGCGTGCTGTACGCGCTGGACGCGGCCTCGGGCGAGGAGAAGTGGAAGTACGTCGCGGGCGAGGCCCTGGCCACGGTGCCCGTGGTCGCGAATGGCCTGGTGCTCGTGGCCTCGGAGAGCGACACGCTCTTCGCGGTGAAGATCTCGGATGGGCAGTGGGCCTGGCAGTACCGCCGGGATCCGCCCACCGGCTTCACCGTCCGCGGCGCTTCGCGGCCCCTGGTGCGCGAAGGGGTGGCCTACATCGGCTTCTCTGACGGCTTCGTGGTGGCGCTCAGCGTCGACGACGGCGGCGTCACCTGGGAGCGCTCGCTGTCCGGCGCCGGCTCCGAGTTCCTGGACGTGGACAGCAGCCCGGTGATGGACGCCAACGGGCAGCTCTACGTCGCGTCGTACAAGAGCGGCATCTTCGCGCTCGAGTCGGAGTCGGGCGACCTGGTGTGGAATACCTCCGTGGCCGGCATGACGTCGCTGCTGGTCAGCGGCCAGGTGCTCTTCGCCGCGGGTGACGGCCGCGTGGATGCATACCTGGCGGAGACGGGACGGCTCCTCTGGTCGCATCCCCTGGGGGAACGGGCGGCCTTCGCTCCGGTGTTTGCCCAGGGAATGCTGCTTGTGCCCACGTCCAGTTCGCTGCTGTTCCTGGAGCCCAAGACGGGGCGTTCGCGCGTGTCGTGGAACCCCGGGAGTGGCATCACCGCGCCGCCTTTCGCGGCGGGCAGGCAGCTGTTCGTGCTGTCGAACAATGGCTACCTGTACTCCCTGGACATGAACGGGATTGACGGGTGACGGCTCCGGCTCGCAGGACGGTCCGCGTGGTGGCGGCGCTGATTCCGCGGCCGGAGGATGGACGCCAGTTCCTGGTGCAGCAGCGGCTCCCTGGTGGAAGCCGCGCCTTGCTGTGGGAGTTCCCCGGCGGCAAGGTGGAGGCCGGGGAGACGGACGAGGCCGCGCTGGCCCGTGAGTGCCGCGAGGAGCTGGACGTGGAGCTCGCCGTGGGCCGGCGGCTCTGGGAGGGCCAGCACTCCTATCCGGACCTGACGGTGGAGCTGGTGTTGTTCCTGGCCCGGATTGTCTCGGGCGAGCCCCGACCCCTGGGCGCCCACGCGCTGGCGTTCCACACGCCGGCGCAGATGCAGTCACTGCCGTTCTGCGAGGCGGACATCCCGCTCCTGGACGACCTGGTGGCGGGAAGGTTGGGCGCGCTCGATTGATGCTGCAGCGGACGTTCCAGCACATCCCCAGCGTCGGTCCCTGGCGGGAGAAGGACCTGTGGTCCCGCGGCATCCGCACCTGGGATGATTTTCCGGAAGCCGGCCAGGGCGTGGCGCTCAACCGGAAGTCCGACGACGTGGCCCGGGCGCGCATCGCCGAGGCGAAGGACGCGCTGGCCCGCCGGGACTTGCGCAAGCTCGCGGAGCTGCTTCCGAGCCGGGAGCACTGGCGGCTGTACCCGGAGTTCCAGGACGACGCCGTCTATTTCGATATCGAGACGGACGGCCGGGAGGCCCAGGCGCCCACGGTGGTGAGCCTGTTCGATTCGAAGGGCCTTCACGTCTTCATCCAGGGCCGGAACATGGACGCGCTGCCGGAGGCCATGGCGGCCCGGCGGCTGTGGGTGACGTTCAACGGCTCGTGCTTCGACGTGCCCGTGCTGCGTGACTACTTCGGCCCAGCGCGATTTCCGGTGCCGGATGCGCACATCGACTTGCGGTTCGTGACGCGGCGCCTGGGCATGGGCGGCGGCCTGAAGGAAATCGAAGGGAAGATCGGCGCCGAGCGTCCGCCGCACATGAAGGGCGTGAATGGCTACGACGCGGTGCTGCTGTGGCGCGCGTACCAGCGCCGCGGCGACGTGGAGGCCCTCCGGTTCCTCGTCGAGTACAACCTGTACGACGCCTTCCAGCTCCGGACGCTGATGGACGTGGCGTACAACCGCGGCGCCGACGACTTGAACCAGGATGTTCCCCGGCTGCCAGTCTTCGAGCGTGGCGACGTGCTTTACGACGTGAGCCGCATCATCCTGGAGCTGGGGCCGACTGAGCGCGACCTGCAGACGCTTGCTCGCGTCCGGGCCATGGAGCAGGACGGCTGAGCGGGCAGGGTGACTGTGCCCGGTTCACCGTCCTGGCGGCAGCCGTGCGTTCGCGAGTACCGGACGGTGAACACCTCCGCGTGTGAAGTGTAGCGGTCTGGTGGAATGACCTGGGGAGGCGTTTGTAGGTTGAAGGGTCCACCTACGGAGGAATGAATGAACGACCCGACGAATCCGACGCCGGCCGAGGTTCCCGAATCCGCTTCAAGCTCCAAGGGCAAGACGCTGGCCGTCGTCCTGGGGCTGGCGGGCCTGGCGTTGGTGGCGTCGTATTTCGGTCTGCGGCGTCAGGCGTCACTACCCGCGGAGGTTCTCGCGATTCCGACGGAGCCTGCTGGCGAGACGGCCGCGGCGCCCCCGACGATGCCCGAAACGTCGCTGCCGGAACGGGACGCCGAGGTCCGCAGCCTGGCGAGCCAGCTTTCGCCTGATCCCGAGCTCGCGCGGTGGATGGGCGAAAAAGACCTGGTACGGCGCTTCGCGGCCGCGGTGAACAACATCGCGGACGGTTCGAGCCCGCGCACGGTGCTCGGGTTCCTGGCGCCCACGGGGGCTTTCCAGGTGAGCCAGGTGGACGGCACCACGGTCATCGATCCGGCCAGCTACGCGCGCTACGACACCGTGGCCCGCGTGATTGGCTCCATTGACACTCAGTCCGCGGCCAGCGTGTACCGTGAGCTGAAGCCGCTGATTGACCAGGCGCACGCGGAGATTGCGCCGCCGGGACAGACATTCAGCAGCGCCTTGAGCGCGGCCATCCAGCATCTGCTCAAGGTGCCCGTGCAGGAAGGCCCGGTGGAAGTCGTTCCCGAAGGCGCGCTGTATGCCTATGCGGCGCCGGAGTTCGAGGACCTGAGCCCCGCGCAGAAGCATCTGCTGCGCATGGGGCCCCAGAACATGCAGCTCATCCAGGCCAAGCTGCGGGAGCTGAAGAGCTCGCTGGGCCTGCCGCCAGTCGCCGACCGCTGATTCAAAGCCAGTCCCGGGTCGCCCAGTCTCAACGGCGTTTCTTCTTGCCGGCGGGCTTGGGCGGAGGGGCTGGCTTTTCCTTTTCGCCAGCGATTTGAAGGGCCTGGCGGAACTCGTCGACGTCACGGCCCAGGCCGTCGGTGAACGCGGTGCCGGTCTGGGCATCCACGACCAGGGTGTACCTGAATCCGGACTTGAGCGGCTGCGGCAGCTGGATTCGGTAGACGAGGCCGGTTTCGGATTCCTCGACGTCGTCATCGGACACCATGGCCCGGTCGGCTTCGTCGAACAGCCGGACCCGGTAGTTCTTGAGCGGGCTGGACGTCCGGAGCTCCAGGAGCGACGTGGGCTCAATGATGGTCGCGTCATCGGGGGCCGGGGCGATCTCCGTGAGGCCCGCGGCGGCGATTCCAGCGTCCTCGGCGATGCCTGCGTCGTTGGCGGGTGCCGCGGCGGGGGCGCTGGGCGGCGCCCGGTAGCTGAGTGAGAACCGGGTCGGCGGCGGCGTCGCGGGGACCTGGGGTGCCTCGGCGACCCCTGAGTCCGGGCTGGCGGCCGGCTTGTCCGGGCAGCCCGAGAGGACGAGAGCGCCACAGCAGGTGGCGGCGACGAGTCCGAATCGAAGAAGACGCATGTGGTGGCCACGGTATGCGCCTGGATGGACGCCGGAAAGCACCGAGTGCCGGGCAGCCAGCCGGGCCGTGGGTTGGTAGCAATGGGCCCGCGGATAACCGTCCAGGACGTGACCTCTCCCTCTGAAAGAAGGTCCGATAACATGCGTTATGTAAACTAAGCGAGCGCGAATCCTGGGGTCGATTCAGGCCGTTCCCCCTCCCTGGTTTCTGGGCCGTCCGGGCCGGTTTCGGTCCGTCGATTGCAGTCGATTCCGGCAGGATCTCCACCCCCGACGTCCCGCCATGACCTTCTTCGATTCGATCGCCGCGGATGTTCGCTTCGCGCTCCGCACCTTCCGCCGCTCGCCCGGTTTCGTCGCGGCCGCCGTGCTGTGCCTTGCGCTGGGCATTGGCGCCAACGCCGTCATCTTCAGCGTGGTCCACGGAGTCCTCCTCCGGCCGCTGCCGTACGCGGAACCGGAGCGGCTGGTCAGCCTCGTCGAGGTGCGCCCCCAGGGCTATGGCGGCCCGGTGTCCTGGCCCACGTTCTGGGCCTGGCGCCAACACAGCCCAGCCTTCGAGCACATGGCGGCGTTCACAGGCGGCGGCGTCACCCTCCAGGCCCAGGATGCGCCTGAACGCCTCCAGGCTCTTCGCGGAACGGCTGACTTCTTCACGGTTCATGGCGTGCCGCCCTTGCTGGGCCGGACTTTCGCAATCGACGAGGACCTGCCCGGCCAAGCCCCGGTCGCGGTCCTCAGTGAGCGTCTCTGGCGCGCCCGTTTCGGCGCTGACCCGGCCGTCCTCGGCCGTTCCGTGAGCCTGGATGGTCTGGCCCACACCGTCATTGGCGTGATGCCCGCGTCTTTCGACGCGTCCACGGACGTCTGGCTGCCCCTGGTGGCTCCGCCGGACGCCGCCGCCCGGACCCGGTCCACGGTGCTGACCCTCCGGGCCCGCCTGGCGCCAGGCGTCTCGCTGGCCTCCGCCGAGGCCCAGCTGAAGCAAGTCGCCGCGAACTCCGCGGCGGCCCAGGCGGAATCCCACCGGGACCGGAGCGCCCGGGTCATTCCGCTCGACGAAAGCCAGACACAGTCCTGGCGGGCTCCGCTCCAGGTCTTGCTCGGAGCCGTCGCCCTGGTGCTCCTCATCGCGTGTACGAACGTCGCGAATCTGCTGCTGGCCCGCGCCGGCACCCGGCGGCGCGAACTGGCCGTTCGCCTGGCCCTGGGCGCTGGCCGGGCCCGGGTCGTCCAGCAGCTCCTGGTCGAAAGCCTCCTGCTGGCGGTTCTGGGCGGCGTGCTGGCCTCATTGCTGGCGCGTTGGGGCCTGGACGCGCTGCTCGCCCTGGCGCCGGAGAGCCTGCCCCGGCGTCAGGACATCGCGTTGGACGGCACGGCCTTCCTGTTCCTCCTCGGAATCACCAGCGTCAGCGGCCTGGCCTTCGGGCTGCTTCCGGCCCTCCAGGTCTCCCGGCTGGACGTCCGTGGTGGGCTCGCCGCCGCGGGCGATGGCAGCACGGTGCCGGGCTTCGGCCGTCGCCTGGGGGCCTCGCTGGTCGTTGTGGAGATCGCCCTATCGCTGGTGCTGCTCGTCGGCGCGGGCCTGCTCGGACGGGGCTTCCTGCACCTGCTGGGGACTTCCACCGGACTTGCCCCCGGCCAGGTACTCACGCTGCACCTGTCCATCCCAGACGACCGGTTCTTCAAGGACGGCGCCCTGGACGCGGAGCTTCCGGGACGGCTCCTGGAGCCGGTGCTGGAGGCGGTTCGCGCGCTCCCGGGCGTCACTGCGGCGGGTATGACGTCCGTGCTCCCCATCCAACGGGCCTGGAACAACGCTCGGTATCAGGTCGAAGGAACTCCTCTGCCAGAGCCCGGCGACGAACCTCGCGCCGAGCGCCGCGCCACCAGTCCGGGCTACTTCGCCGCCATGGGCATCCCCCTGCGCCAGGGGCGCGATTTCACGTCCCTGGACGCCGCGCCGGACCAGCCCGGCGTGGTCATCGTCAACGAAACCCTGGCCCGCCGGCACTTTCCGGCAGGAGGTGCCCTGGGCCACCGGCTGCGCATCGGGGCGACGCCGTACACCATCGTCGGCGTCGTGGGCGATGTCCGCCAGGCGGGACTGGAGCGCGACCCCTTGGCCGAGTTCCACGTCCCCCATGGCAGGCCCTGGGGCGATGACGGGCTCGTCCTGGTGACGCGCACGTCGGTGCCGCCGGAGACGCTGCTGCCGGCCATCCGGGAGGCCATCCGCCGCGTGGATGGCACCGTGCCCGTCTACCGGGCGCTCACCCTGGAACAGGTCATCTCGCAATCCCTGGCGATGCGCAGGCTCGTCCTGGGGCTGCTCGGCGGTTTTGCGGTCCTCGCCGTCCTGCTCGCCGCTTACGGCCTCTATGGGGTCATCTCGCTCCGGGTCGCCCAGCGCACGAGGGAGCTGGGCGTCCGGATGGCGCTCGGTGCCCGGCCCGCGGACGTGCTCCGGCTCGTCCTGGGCCAGGGCGCGGGCATGACGGCCGTGGGCCTCGGGGTGGGACTTGGGGCGGCGCTGGCCCTGTCCCAGGTGCTCGCAAGCCAGCTTCACGGCGTCAGCGCTCGGGATCCGTGGACGTTCGGGGCCGTGGCGGCGCTGCTCGCGGCCGTGGCGTTGCTCGCCTGCTGGGTTCCGGCCCGGCGGGCGACGCGAATGGACCCGCTTCAGGCGCTCCGGAAGGAATGACGTCGGGACTTCCGCGTCCCAGGCCTGGGATGCGGAATCCCAGTCGTGGAACGCAGCCGGATGACACGTCGCGTTGACGGGAAATCCTGACGCGAATGCGACTTTTTCCTCCGCGTCACGTTGTTCCTCAATGGGCCCGGTTCAAGGCCGGTTTCTCCTCGGAATCCAACCTCTGGCGGCGGGAATCAGATGCCTGCTTGCATGTTGGGTTCCCCGGCGAATCTCCCCGCTTTTTACTGGCTTGACCCAGCCAGGAGCTTCCCGCAGAACCGCGACACCCATGGCCCTGGAAAGGACCGTTTCATGAAGCGTTTGTTCGTGATTGCCACCCTCCTCGGCGCGGCTCCCGCGATGGCCGACGAGGGCATGTGGACCTACAACAACTTTCCCTCCGCGAAGGTGAAGGAGAAGTACGGCTTCGAGCCTTCCCAGCAGTGGCTGGACAACGTGCGCCTGTCCTCGGCGCGTCTGGCGGGCGGATGCTCGGCCAGCTTCGTGTCCGCCAACGGCCTGGTGATGACGAATCACCACTGCGCGCGCGGCTGTATCGACCAGCTCTCCACGGCGAAGAAGGACTACATCGCCAACGGCTTCTACGCGAAGGCGCAGGCCGAGGAGACCCAGTGTCCGGCGATGGAGATCAACCAGCTGGTCAAGATCACCGACGTCACGGAGACGCTGAACAAGGCCACCCAGGGCCTGACCGGTAAGAAGTACGCCGACACGCTGAAGGCGAAGATGTCCGAGCTGGAGCAGGCCTGCTCCGCCGGCAACGCCAAGGCGCGTTGTGACGTCGTCACCCTGTACCAGGGCGGCCAGTACAACCTCTACGAGTACAAGCGCTTCCAGGACGTCCGCCTGGTGATGGCGCCCGAGCACGCCATCGCGTTCTTCGGCGGCGACCCGGACAACTTCGAGTTCCCCCGCTACGACCTCGACGTGACGTTCCTGCGCGTCTACGAGGACGGCAAGCCGGCGACGACGAACAACTTCTTCAAGTGGTCCGACAAGGGCGCTCAGGAAGGCGAGCTGACCTTCATCTCCGGCCACCCGGGCCGCACCTCGCGTGGCCTCACCATCGCGGAGCTGGAGTTCCAGCGTGACGTGGTGCTGCCCAAGACGCTGATGACGCTCTCCGAGATGCGCGGCATGCTGACCGAGTTCGGCCGCCGTGGCGCCGAGCAGCGCCGCATCTCCACCAACCTGCTGTTCGGCGTGGAGAACTCGGTGAAGGCGCTCAAGGGCCGTCACGAGGCCCTGCTGGACAAGACGTTCTTCGCGCAGAAGGTCGCTGCGGAGCAGGACCTGCGCAAGAAGGTCGAAGCCAACCCGGAGATGCAGAAGAAGTACGCCGCGGCGTGGGATGAGATCGCCAAGGCCCAGGCGCAGCTGCGCAACATCCGTCAGGACCTGACGTTCATGGAGAACAGCGGCGGCCTGTCCTCCACTCTCTTCCAGGTGGCCCGCACGCTGGTGCGCGGCGCCGAGGAGCTCCCGAAGGCGAACGGCGAGCGCCTGCGTGAGTTCAACCAGGCCAACGTCCCGGCGCTGGAGGCCCAGCTGTTCAGCCCGGCTCCCGTCTACCCGGAGCTGGAGATTGCCCGCCTGACGTTCGGCCTCACCAAGATGCGCGAGGAACTGGGCTCCGACCACCCCTTCGTGAAGAAGGTGCTGGGCAAGGAGTCCCCCGAGAAGCTGGCCGCGCGGCTGGTGAAGGGCACCAAGCTGCGTGACGTGAAGGCCCGCCAGGCGCTGTACAAGGGCGGCAAGGCGGCCATCGCGGCGTCCAAGGACCCGATGATTCAGCTGGCCGTCGCGGTGGACCCGGACATGCGCGCCATCCGCAAGACGTACGAGGAGAACGTCGAGTCCATCATCCGCAAGAACAGCGAGCTGGTGGCCAAGTCCAAGTTCGAGATCTACGGCACCAACCAGTACCCGGACGCGACGTTCAGCCTGCGCCTGTCCTACGGCGCGGTGAAGGGCTACTCGGAGAACGGCAAGCAGGTCAGCCCCATCACCCAGATGGCGGGCACCTTCGAGCACGCCACGGGTGAGGAGCCCTTCGCGCTGCCGAAGTCCTGGCTGAAGAACGAGAAGGCGCTGGACGGCACCACGCCGATGAACTTCGTCTCCACCAACGACATCATCGGCGGCAACTCCGGCTCGCCGGTCATCAACAAGGACGCGGAGATCGTCGGCATCGTGTTCGACGGCAACATCCAGTCCCTGGGCGGCGAGTACGGCTTCGACGAGAGCGTCAACCGCTCGGTCAGCGTCCACAGCCAGGCCATCATCGAGTCGCTGACGAAGATCTACGGCGCCACGCGGCTGCTCGAGGAGCTGCGCCCGGGCAGCACCAAGGTCCCGCCCGTGAAGGCCAGCCCGGCGAAGTAATGCCTTCGGGCGAAGATGGGGGCCCCGGCGCGGTCGGCCAGGGCCCCTGAAACACGAAGAGGCTGCCCGGCACATGTACCGGGCAGCCTCTTTCGCGTCAGGGCGTCAAACGCCCTACCGCCCTACTCCCATTCGATGGTCGCGGGGGGCTTGGACGAGATGTCGTAGGCGACGCGGTTGATGCCGCGCACCTCGTTGGTGATGCGCGTGGAGATGCGCTCCAGCACGGGGAACGGCAGCCGGGCCCAGTCCGCAGTCATGCCGTCCACGCTGGTGACGGCGCGCAGCACGCAGGTGGACTCGTAGGTGCGCTCGTCGCCCATGACGCCCACGCTCTGCACCGGCAGCAGCACCGCGAAGGCCTGCCACACCTCCTTGTAGAGGCCGGCGCTGCGAATCTCCTCCTGGACGATGGCATCCGCGCGCCGCACCAGCTCCAGGCGCTGCTCGGTGACTTCACCCAGGACGCGGATGGCCAGACCCGGGCCGGGGAATGGCTGGCGGGACACCATCTCATCCGGCAGCCCCAGCTCGCGGCCCAGGGCGCGGACCTCGTCCTTGAAGAGCTCGCGCAGCGGCTCCACCAGCTTGAGCTTCATCGTCTCCGGCAGGCCGCCCACGTTGTGGTGGCTCTTGATGGTGACGGAGGGGCCCTTGTACGACACGGACTCGATGACGTCCGGGTACAGCGTGCCCTGGGCCAGGAACTCCGCGTCCTGCACGTCGCGCGAGGCCTCCTCGAACACGGCGATGAACTCGCGGCCGATGATCTTCCGCTTCTTCTCCGGGTCCGTCACCCCGGCCAGCTTGTCCAGGAAGCGCTGGCGGGCATCCACCGTCTTCAGCGGGACGTGGAAGCGGTCCACGAAGAGCGCCTCCACCTGGGCGCGCTCGTTCTGCCGCAGCACCCCGTTGTCCACGAAGATGCACTGCAGCCGGGGGCCAATGGCCCGGTGCAGCAGCAGCGCGGCCACGGAGCTGTCCACGCCGCCCGACAGCGCGCAGATGACCCGGCCGTGCTCACCCACCTGGCGGCGGATGGTGCCCACGGCCTCGTCGATGAAGCCCTTCATCGTCCACGAGCCGCTGACCTTGCACTCGTTGAAGACGAAGGCGCGCAGCATGGCCTTGCCCTGCGGCGTGTGGACCACCTCCGGGTGGAACTGGACGCCGAACCAGGGCTTCGTCGTGTGGGCGGTGGCGGCGAAGGGCGAATTGCCGCTGCGGCCAATGGCCTCGAAGCCGGGGGGCAGCGCCTCCACCCGGTCGCCGTGGCTCATCCAGACCTGGACTCTGTCCCCGGGGGTGAACTCGGCGAAGGGGCCGCGGCGGGCCAGCACCTCCACCTCCGCGTTGCCGAACTCGCGGTGGGCGCTCCGGTCAATCTTGCCGCCCAGCAGCTTGGCGGTGAGCTGGAGGCCGTAGCAGATGCCCAGCACGGGGACGCCGGCTTCGAAGACGAACGGGTCGCACCGGGGGGAGTCCGGGGCCTCCACGGACGCCGGGCCGCCAGAGAGGATGATGCCGCGGGGAGCGTACTTGCGGATGTCCTCCGCCGGGAGGTCCGGGCGGTGGATTTCGCAATAGACGCCCAGCTCGCGGACGCGCCGGGCGATGAGCTGGGTGTACTGGCTCCCGAAATCGAGGATCAGGATTTTTTCGGCGTGCAGGTCCACCTGGGAGTCTCCAAGAGGGGCGTCGTTGACGGCTGGGGGCCCTTATCGCTACAAACTTCCGGAATACAACGCCCAAGTACCTTCAATTGTTCGAGGCCTGGATGCTCCGCCGCCTGTCCGCCCCTACCGCTGCTGCGACCCTACTCCTGCTGTCCGCCACCGGATGCGTGAAGGAGATCTCCTCGGATGAGCGGCTGGACCGCGAAACCCAGAATCTCTCCGCGAAGGAGATGCCGGGTGCCGCCGAGCTGGAGAAGCTCACCTGCGAGGACTCCACCGAGGCGCTCATCAAGGCGCGCAATGTGAACCGGCCGGAGACGGACCGGCTGGTGGACTACATCGAGCTGTACTCCTCCCTCCGCAAGCGGACCGCCACGTTCGAGGATGCGATGAACCGCAACCCGGACCTGAGCTACCGCGAGGGCACCCAGCACCTGGTCAACGCCAAGGACAACTGCATCCAGCAGACGGCCGACGTCCGGGTGGAGTTCGAGACCTACATGCGGGAGCTGGTGGGCGTGCCCACCGTCCAGGAAATCAAGGGCGGCAACACCGTGACCATCGCCCGGCTCGACTTCAACACCCTGCGCCAGGCCATCGAGACGCTGGAGCCGGACGACAAGGACACGCTGCTCAACCAGGTGAACTCCGCGGAGAAGCGCGTGGCCCCGTCGACCCCCGCGGCCGATGAGTCCGCCCCCGCGTCGGGTGGTGGCCGCAAGCGCGGCCGGTAAGGACGCTCCGGCCGTCTCTGGCTGGACACCCAGGGCCCCGCCGAGAGGCGCGGGCCCTTTTTCATGGCCTCGGGACGCGGCGCGGGAGGACGGGCCACCGCCCTCCCTGGCGCCCTCCGGACTACCCGACGCGGTAGTTCGGCGCTTCCTCGGTGATGATGACGTCGTGCACGTGGCTCTCCTTGAGCCCGGCCGAGGTGATGCGGACGAAGGTGGCCTGGGTGCGCAGCTCGTCGATGGTGCGGCAGCCCACGTAGCCCATGCCGCTGCGGATGCCGCCCAGCATCTGGTGGACGTTCATCGCCAGGGTGCCCTTGTACGGCACGCGGCCCTCGATGCCCTCGGGCACCAACTTCACGGCCTCCACGTCCGCCTGGAAGTAGCGATCCTTGGCGCCCTGCTTCATGGCGCCCAGGCTGCCCATGCCGCGGTAGCTCTTGTAGCTGCGGCCCTGGTACAGGATGACGTCGCCCGGGGACTCCTCGGTGCCGGCGAAGAGCGAGCCGACCATCACCGTGTTGGCGCCCGCCGCCAGCGCCTTGACGATGTCGCCCGAGTACTTGATGCCGCCGTCGGAGATGACGGGCACGTCGTGCTTCTGGGCCTCGCGGACGCAGTCATCCACGGCCGTCACCTGGGGCACGCCCACGCCGGCCACCACACGGGTGGTGCAGATGGAGCCGGGGCCGATGCCCACCTTCACCGCGTCCACGCCCGCCTGGATGAGCGCGCGGGTGGCCTCGGCGGTGGCGACGTTGCCGGCGATGAGCTCGAAGCCCTGGAAGTTCTTCCGGGTGTCGCGCACGCCATCCAGCACCGCGGTGGAGTGACCGTGCGCGGTGTCCACGACGATGACGTCCACGCCGGCCTTGATGAGCGCCTCCACGCGGGCCTCGCGGTCCGCGGACACACCCACGGCGGCGGCGCACAGCAGGCGGCCCATGCCGTCCTTGGCCGCGTTGGGGTGCGTGCGGCGCTTCTCGATGTCCTTGATGGTGATGAGGCCCTTGAGCTCGAAGGCCTCGTTGACGACGAGGAGCTTCTCGATGCGGTGCTCGTGCAGCAGCTTCTGCGCATCTTCCTGCGTGATGCCTTCGCGGCCGGTGACGAGCTTGCGCGTCATCATCGACTCCACCGTCTGGGTGAAGTTGGTCTCGAAGCGCACGTCGCGGCTGGTGACGATGCCTACCAGCCGCTGGCCCTTCACCACCGGGATGCCGGACACGCCGTGAAGGCGCATCAGCTCCAGCGCGCGGCCCAGCGGGGCCTCCGGTTCGATGGTGACGGGGTCCACCACCATGCCGCTTTCGAACTTCTTGACCTTGAGGACCTCGAGCGCCTGCTGCTCGGGCGTCATGTTCTTGTGGATGACACCAATCCCGCCCTCCTGGGCCATGGCGATGGCGGTCCGGGACTCCGTGACGGTGTCCATGGCCGCCGACAGGAGGGGGATGTTGAGACGGAGATTGCGGGTGAGCCGGGTCGTCAGGTCGACGTCCTTGGGGACGACCGAGCTCTCGCCCGGGACCAGGAGGACGTCGTCGAAGGTGAGGGCGAGCCGGATATCGGGGTTGAGCATGAGCAGCGCTCCCGTGGGCAGATGCCCGCGGGGCACCACAGCCCGCGGGTGCGGTTCCATACGAGGTACGCTGCCCCGGCGCAACGGAGAAGGGCGCTGATTTTGACGCCCGTTCCCTCGGAGTTCGGGCGATAATCGCAACCCAGTATCCCCTCTCGTCTCAGGAACCGGGCATTGACGGATTCGAATCAGGGTGCGGTCGGGCTCGTCGTGAAGCTGCCCTTCGCGACGCCTGAGGAGTTCCTGGCGAAGTACGGCCCGAATGTGACCCGGGGTGGCATCTATCTGCGCGCACGCGCGGTGAAGCCACCGGGGACGGCCGTCACCTTGGATCTCAAGCTGGCGGGCGGGGAACGCATCATCTACGCGGCGGCCGTCGTTCACTACGTCACAGGTCAGGGCGGCCCGGGCGTGCTCGGCATGGGCCTGCGCTTCCTGAACGCGGATGCGCCCACCCGGCGGCTCCTGGATTCGCTGGTCGTCACCCTGCCCCACGCCCAGTCGGATGTTCCCCCGGTTCCTCCCAATGTAGGGCCGCCGGATTACACCGTCCCACCCACGGAGCAGACGCCCGTCGCCCTCGCCGCCGAGCTCTTCGCGCCGGCCCCCGTGCCAGGCAGTGCTTCAGCCGAGGCCCCTGCCGCGCCGCCGCAGATGATCTCCAACGCGGCGTTGAACCTCAGCTCGGAGGACCCGAAGCGCGCCGGTGTCGTCATCGGCATCGACCTGGGGACAACGAACTCGTGCGCGGCCTACGTCCGCAACGGCAAGCCGGGCGTGCTGCCCAGCCGCGAGGGCCACAACACGGTGCCCTCCATCATCGCCGTCAACACGCGCGGCAAGCTGGTGGTGGGCCACCCCGCCAAGGGGCAGATGCTCACCAATCCGCGCCAGACGGTGTACGGCGCCAAGCGGCTGGTGGGCCGGCCCTTCGCGTCCCTGGTGGTGGAGCAGATCAAGGACCGCTTCCACTATGAGATCGCCGCCAGTGAGAATGGCGACGCGGGCGTGAAGCTGGGCGAGCACGTCTACACGCTCCAACAGATCTCCGCGCTCATCCTCCGGGAGGTCCGGGAGGTGGCGCAGAACCAGCTGGGCCATCAGGTGTCCCGCGCGGTCGTCACCGTCCCCGCCTACTACAACGACAACCAGCGCCAGGCGGTGCGCGAGGCCGGGAAGCTGGCGGGCCTGTACATCGAGCGCATCCTCAACGAGCCCACCTCGGCGGCGCTGGCCTATGGCTACGGCCGCAAGCTGAACCAGCGCGTGCTCGTCTATGACCTGGGCGGTGGCACCTTCGACGCGTCGGTGCTGGAGCTGAACGACAACGTCTACGAGGTCATCTCCACCGGCGGCGACACGTTCCTGGGCGGCATCGACTTCGACTCCGCCATCGTCACGTACCTCCTGGACGAGTTCCAGAAGACCACGGGCCGCGCGTTCCAAGGGGACCGGGTGGCCCTGCAGCGCATCAACGACGCGGCCGAGCGCGCCAAGTGCGCGCTGTCGGAGCGCTCGGAGGTGCGGGTGCACGTCGCGTTCGTGACGATGATCGACAACAAGCCGTGCGACCTGGACGTCATGCTCTCGCGGCAGAAACTGGTAGAGCTGACGGAGGGGTTGGTGGATCGCACCCTCCAGGTCTGCGAGGAGGTCCTCCGAGCGAAGAAGGTGACGCCGCAGGACATCGACGAGGTCATCCTCGTCGGTGGGCAGAGCCGCTTCCCGCTGGTGCACGAGAAGATCACGAAGTTCTTCGGCAAGCCGCCCAGCAAGGGCGTGCACCCGGACGAGGCCGTGGCGCTGGGCGCGGCGCTGCTGGCGCACAGCCTGGGGCAGTTGGAAGGCGTGGTGCTCATCGACGTGCTGCCCATGGCCATTGGCGTGGGCCTGCCCGGTGGCCGCTTCAAGGCGGTGATGGAGCGCAACACGTCGCTGCCGTCCACCAAGAGCTACACCCTGGCCACGCACCGCGACGGCCAGACGGAGCTGGAGCTCACGGTGTTTCAGGGCGACTCCGACAAGGCCGCGGACAACGAGTACCTGGGCACGCTGAAGCTGGAGGGCCTGCCGAAGCTCCCGCGTGGCGCCGTGCAGGTGAACGTCACCTTCGAGGTCAGCAACGAGTCGCTGCTGAAGGTCACCGCGCGCGAGGCTTCGTCGGGCCGCGAGGTGACGAGCACCTTCACCACGCGCGACACCCCGGAGGCCGTGAAGGCGCGGCTGGCGCAGATCGAACCAGAGACGCCGCCGGCGCCCGGCCCGGCAGCCGCGGCACGGAGCGCGGGCCACGCGGGGGCCACGGCCACAGGGCCCTCCGCGCCGGTGAAGGTGCCCATGGCCACGGCCGCGCGGCCGGTGCTCGTTCGGCCCGCTTCGTCGGCTCCCGTGCCCTCGATTCCTGCTGTCAGTGTGACTGTTGCACCCAAGCAGAAGGGCTTTATGGGGTGGCTCAAGGGGTTGTTCGGAAGAGCCTGAGAACGCGCACTGCGTGTCCTGATCGCACTCAGTGTCATGTATGGTTTCGGTAATTTTCCGGTGAATCTGGCCATCGCCTAGATAGTCGGATTTGCCTGCTATGTAGCGCCTCGCTTCCTTCCGGACAGACGAGCGCGCTCCCATGCATGAGACTCCGCGAACCCTCCTCGAAGTCCTGACCCAACGCGCCTTCAGCGAGACGGCGCACCGGAAACAGTACGCATTTCTCGGCGATTCAGACGGTGAGGAAGCCTCGCTGAGCGCGAGGGAACTTCACGCGCAGGCGGCGCGCATCGGCGCGCTGTTGCAGGCACAGGGTGCGCAGGGCCAGCGTGTGTTGCTGTTGTACCCGCCGGGGCTGGACTACGTCGCGGGCTTCTTCGGCTGCCTCTACGCGGGTGCGGTGGCGGTGCCCGCCTATCCGCCGGACCCGGTGCGGCTGGAGCGCACCCTGCCCCGCCTTCGCGCCATCATCCAGGACGCCGAGGCCACGGTGGTGCTCACGACGTCCGGCATCCTCTCGCTCGCGGACTTCGTCTTCGAACAGGCGCCGGACTTCCGGACGCTGAAGTGGCTGGCGACGGATGAACTGCCCGTGGGCGGTGAGTCGTCGTGGATTGAGCCCCAGGTGAGCCCGGGCACGCTGGCGTTCCTCCAGTACACGTCCGGCTCCACGGGCACGCCCAAGGGCGTGATGCTCAGCCACGCCAACCTGATTCACAACCTGGGGCTGATTGCCGGCGCCTTCCAGACGGGGCCGCAAAGCTCGGCCGTCATCTGGCTGCCGCCGTACCACGACATGGGCCTCATCGGAGGCATCCTCCAGCCGCTGTTCGCGGGCTTCCCCGTGACGCTCATGTCGCCCATGTCCTTCCTCCAGCGGCCCATGCGCTGGCTAGAGGCCGTGTCCCGGTATGGTGGCACCATCAGCGGTGGACCCAACTTCGCGTTCGAGCTGTGCGCGCGGCGGGCCACGCCCGAGGACATCCAGGCGCTCGACCTGCGGGCCTGGGACGTGGCCTTCTGCGGCGCGGAGCCCATTCGCGCCGCCACGTTGGATCGCTTCGCGGAGGTGTTCGCGCCCAGCGGGTTCCGCCGCGAGGCCTTCTACCCCTGCTATGGCCTGGCCGAAGGCACGCTCATCGTCACGGGTGAGGAGAAAGGCCGCGTGCCGCGGGTGCACGTCCTGCAGGACGCCGCGTTGGGCCACGGGCAGGCGGTCCGCGTCGAGCCAGGCTCCGAGGGTTCGAGGACCCATATCGGTTGCGGCTCCACGCTGGCCGAGCAGCGGCTGCTGATCGTGGACCCGGAGTCGCGCGTGCCACGTGCGCTGGGCCAGGTGGGCGAAATCTGGGTCTCCGGTGGAAGCGTCGCGCAGGGCTACTGGCGCAAGCCCGAGGACAGCGTGGACATCTTCCAGGCTGTCCCGGTGGGCGAGGAGGCCGGTCCGAAGTACCTGCGCACCGGCGACCTGGGGCTGCTGCTGGAGGACGGGCAGCTCATCGTCACCGGCCGGCGCAAGGACCTCATCATCCTGCGGGGCCGGAACCTGTATCCGCAGGACGTGGAGAGCATCGTGGAGCGGGCCCACCGCAAGGTGCGTCCGGGCTGCATCGCGGCGTTCGCCATCGAGACTCCGGAGGGCGAGGCCCTGGCGGTGGTCGCGGAGGTGTCGCGAGACCTGGCGGAGGGCTCGGACCCGGCCGCGCTGGGCGCCGTGGCGGACGCGCTGCGGAAGGCCATTGTCGCGGAGCTTCAGGTCCAGCCGCACACGCTGGCGCTGCTGCCGCCGGGCTCGGTGATGAAGACGTCGAGCGGGAAGATCCAGCGCTTCGCCTGCCGTGCCGCCCTGGTGTCCGGCGAGCTGCCCATCGTGTGGCGCAGCGGGACGGGTGTCATCTCGGGGCCCGCGTCCCTGCCCGCTCCCGCGCCGGCTCCGGCCATCCAGCCCGCGCTCTCCCAGGAGGCACTGGAGACGGCGCTGCATGAGGAGCTGGTGGCGGTGCTCGGCGCCGAGGCTGTTGGACAGGACGCCAGCACGCCGCTGACGTTGCTGGGCCTGGACTCGCTGGGGGCCGCCGACCTCCAGGGCCGCGTGGAGAAGCGGTTGGGGGTGCGCGTCTCCATCGCCGCGCTGTTGCAGGACCTGAGTCTCCGGTCGCTGGCGGAGTCCGTGTCCGCGGAGGGCACGGGGCGCCGGTTGCCACCGCTCCAGCACCGTCCCGCCGGTGACGCGCCCACGCCCGCGTCCTTCACGCAGGAGCGGCTGTGGTACCTCCTCCAACTGGATCCATCCTGGACGTCGAACCAGATTCCGGTGGCGCTGACGCTGCGTGGGACGCTCGACGTGGCGGCGCTGGAACGGGCCCTGTCGGAGGTGCTGCGCCGGCACGAGGTACTGCGCACCCGCTTCGCGTCCCGCGATGGCGCGCTGCTTCAGCGCGTGCAGGCGCCGAGCCCCGTCTCCCTGCCGTGCCTGGACTTCACGGGCGTGAGCGGTGACGCGCGGCAGGCGACGCTCGAAGCCCAGGCAGTGCTCGATGCGCAAAGCCCCATGGACCTGGAGGCAGGCCCGCTGGTGCGGTGCTCCCTGCTGCGCTTCGGGCCGGAGGACCACGTCCTGCTGACCGTCCTGCACCACCTGGTGGTGGACGGCACGTCAGTCGCGCTGTTCATGCGCGAGCTGGCGGCCCTTTACGGCGCGTTCGTGGAGGGACGGCCGTCGCCGTTGGCGGAGCCGGAGTTCCAGTACGGAGACTTCGCCGCGTGGCAGCGCGCGTACTTCACGCCGGATGCGCTCACTACGGAGCTGTCGTGGTGGAAGGAGACGCTGGCCGGCGCGCCCCAGTTGCTGGCCCTGCCCACCGACCGGTCCCGGCCGCAGCGGTTGTCCGTCCACGGGGCTCGTCGCCTGCGCCTGCTGCCCGCGTCCCTCATGGCCCGGCTGCATGCGCTGGGACGGCGCCAGGGCGCCACGCCGTTCATGAGCGTGATGTCCGCGCTGGCCACGGTGCTGCACCGCTGGAGCGGCCAGTCCGACTTCGTCGTGGGCACCGTCATCTCCGGCCGTGACGCGGCGGGCACTCGCGAGCTGATGGGCGACTGCACCAACTTCATCCCGCTGCGGGTCCGCCTGCCCGAAGCCGCGACGTCCGCGGACATGCTCTCCGAGGTGAAGTCGCGGATGCTGGGCGCGCTCGCGCATGGGTACGTGCCGTTCGAGCAGGTTCTCGCGGCCGTGCAACAGCCCGGAGCGGAGCGCCGCGAGTTGTACAACGTGGGGTTCATCCTCGACGACTACGAGCTGCCTCGCGCGCTGTCCGTCCGGGGTGGACTGACGCTCGACGTGTCCCTGGTGGACAACCACACGGCAGAGCTGGACATGACCTTCGAGGCGACGCACCGTCCTGAAGGCCTGCTGATTGGCTGCAAGTACTCCGCGGACCTGTTCGATGCGGAGACGGCGGACCGGCTCCTGAGCCATCTGGAGCATGTGATTCGCGGAATGGTGGAGGCGCCGGATGCGGCGCTGACCACCCTGCCGTTGATGAGCGATGCCGAGCGGCAGCACGCGCTCCACGGCTGGAATCCCCGCGTCGAAGCACCTCCGTCCGGCACGCTGACGGAGCTCATCGAAGCGCAAGTCGAGCGGACGCCGGACGCGGTGGCGGTGGCGTTCGAGTCGGAGCGACTGACGTACCGGGAGCTGGACGCGAGGGCCAACCAGGTGGCGCATCACCTGAGGAGCCTGGGTGTAGCCCCGGAGTCGCTGGTGGGCGTGTGCCTGGAGCGCTCGGTGGACATGGTGGTGGCGCTGCTGGGCGTGCTGAAGGCGGGTGCGGCCTACGTGCCAGTGGACCCGGCGTACCCGAAGGAGCGGCTGGGGTGGATGCTGGAGGACACCGGGGCGTCGGTGTTGCTGACGCACGAGAAGTGGAAGTCGGTGCTTCCGCCCAGCGCCGCGCGCGTGGTGTGCCTGGACAGCGAAGCGGGCGAAGTGGAGCGGCAGCCGGTGACTCGGCCGTCGGTGCGAGTGGGCCCGGAGTCGCTGGCGTACGTCATCTTCACCTCTGGAAGCACGGGCCGTCCGAAGGGGGCGATGAATGCGCACGGAGGCGTCGTCAACCGGCTGAAGTGGATGCAGGAGGAGTACGGGCTTAACGGCACGGACGTGGTGCTGCAGAAGACGCCCTTCAGCTTCGACGTGTCGGTGTGGGAGTTCTTCTGGCCGCTGCTGGCGGGGGCGAAGCTGGTGGTGGCGCGGCCGGGAGGGCACCAGGAGCCGGCGTACTTGGTGAAGCTGATGAAGGCGGAGGGCGTGACGACGGTGCACTTCGTGCCGTCCATGCTGCGTGCCTTCGTGGAAGAGCCAGGGCTGGAGGGACTGGGAAGCCTGCGGCGTGTGGTGTGCAGCGGCGAGGCGTTGAGCGCGGAGTTGGTGAAGAAGGCGTACGCGCGGCTGCCCGCACCGGTGCGGGTACACAACCTGTACGGCCCGACAGAGGCAGCAGTAGACGTCACGTACTGGCCCTGCCCGCGTGGAGAGGACTTCCACCGCGTCCCCATTGGGCGGCCCGTGGCGAACACGGTGCTGTACGTGCTGGACACGCACGGGCAGCCGGCGCCGGTGGGCATTCCGGGCGAGCTGCACATTGGTGGCGTGCAGGTGGGGCGCGGCTACTGGCAGCGGCCCCAGCTGACGGCGGAGCGCTTCATCCCGGATGCCTTCAGCGGCATTCCGGGCGCGCGCCTGTACCGCACCGGAGACGTGGCGCGGTGGCTGCCCGACGGCACGCTGGAGTACCTGGGCCGGGCCGACTTCCAGGTGAAGCTGCGCGGCTTCCGCATCGAGCTGGGTGAAGTCGAGACCGCGCTTGCCGCGGACCCGGCCGTCCGCGACTCCGTGGTGCTGGCTCGTGAGGATTCGACGGGTGACCAGCGGCTGGTGGCCTACGTCGTCCTGGACGATGCGGCGGCGGCGCAGGAGGTCGACGCGTCCTCCCAGTGGCAGGCCATCTACAACGAGGCCTACGCACGCGAGACGCCGGAGAGCGAAGACCCGACCTTCAACATCGTCGGATGGGAAGACAGCTACACTGGAGATCCTCTTCCGCCCGCGCAGATGCGTGAGTGGGTGGACACCACCGTGGCGCAGATTCTCAGCTTCCAGCCCAAGCGGGTGCTGGAGCTGGGGTGCGGCACCGGCCTCCTCCTGTACCGGCTGGCGCCTCGCTGCGAGGCCTACTGGGGCGTCGATTTCGCCCGGCCCGCGCTGGACCGCATCGAGCGCCAGCGTGAGCGCATGGGCGGAGCCCTGGACTCCGTCCATCTGCTGCACCGGAGCGTGGACGACTTCTCGGGTCTGGAGCCGGGCTCGTTCGACACGGTCGTCATCAACTCAGTCGTCCAGTACTTCTCCAGCCCTGAGTTCCTGCTCGACGTGCTCCGCGGGGCCGTGCGCGTCCTGAAGCCAGGGGGCCGGGTGTTCCTGGGCGACGTGCGGAGCCTGGAGCTGCTCGAGGCCTTCCGTGCCTCGGTGCGCCTGCACCGGACCGCGGGCCCCGTGGCCACGTCCCAGTTCGCCTACCGCGTCCAGCGCGACATCCTGGCGGAGAAGGAGCTGGTCCTCTCCCCTGCCTTCTTCACCGCCCTGCCAGAGCGCATCCCGGGCATCCAGCGCGTGGAGGTGCTGCCGAAGCACGGGCGCTACGACAACGAGCTCAGCCGCTTCCGCTACGAGGTCATCCTCCACGTCGGCGACGCCGCCAAGACTCCCGCCCGGCGCTCGAAGCCGGACTGGGTGGACGGCGCCGGATTCTCCCTGGACAGACTGCGCGAGCAACTGAGCGCAGGGCCCGGACTGCTGGCCGTGCGTGGGCTCCCCAACGCGCGCGTCCTGGAACCCACCCGGCTCGTTGAACTGCTGTCCGCCACGCCGCCGCCCACGGTGGCGGGCCTTCGCGAGGCCCTGCATGACTGGCCGGGTACCCGCGGCGTGGAGCCGGAGGACCTGTACGCCCTGGGCACGGAGCTCGGCTACGAGGTCCGGGTGAGCTGGGCCTCCGCGCACCGGAATGGTGCGCTGGACGTCGTGTTCGCGCGCCCCGGTGAAGTGGACACGCTCGACCTGTCCCCCGAGCCGAAGCAGGTCACCTCCTGGGATGGCCTTGCCAGCGATCCGCTGCGGGGGGCTCGGAGTGCGCAGGCGGTGAGCCGTCTCCGCGACACGTTGGCGGACAAGCTGCCGCCGCACATGGTGCCCTCCGCCTTCGTGGTGCTGCCCGCCCTGCCCTTGTCTCCCAATGGCAAGGTCGACCGCAAGGCACTGCCCGCGCCGGAGGCCGAACGCCTGGGCGCCGCGGACGCCTTCATCGCGCCCCGGACGCCCACCGAGGAGAAGGTGGCGCGCATCTTCGGCGAGATTCTGGGCCAGTCACGAGTCGGCGCGAACGATGACTTCTTCGCGCTGGGGGGACACTCCCTGCTGGCCACGCAGGTGGTCGTGCGCGTGCGCGCGCAGCTCAACACGGAGATCTCGCTGCGCACCCTGTTCGACGCGCCCACCGTGGCCCGTCTGGCGGAGCGCATTGAATCGCAAGCCCAACTGGCCGACGCATCGGGTGTCCCGGCACTGGTCCCGCTGGAGCGCGGTCCGTCCGCTGACGAAGGACTGGCTGCGTCCTTCGCCCAGCAACGGCTCTGGTTCCTGGAGCAGTTGCATCCCGGACAGGCCGCCTACAACCTCCCCGCGGCCCTGCGGCTGACGGGACAGTTGGATGTAGATGCCCTGCGGCGCACCTTCCTGGAAGTGGTCCGTCGTCACGAAGCGGTGCGCACCACCTTTGTCACGCGCGAGGGCCAGCCCGCCCAGCGCATCCAGCCGGCGCCTGCTGAATGGCCACTGCCCGAGGAGGACCTGCGCGGCCTGGAGCCCGAGGCCCGCGACGCGGCCGTCCAGGCCCGGATGGCCGAAGAGGCCCACCACGCTTTTGATTTGGAGAAGGGTCCGCTGCTGCGCACCGTGCTGCTGCACACCGGCGCGGACGCGCATGTGCTGCTGCTGTGCATGCACCACATCGTCTCGGACGGCTGGTCCATTGGCGTGCTGGTGCGGGAAGTGGCGGCGCTCTACGAGGCGCTGTCGCAGGGGCGCGAGGCAGCGCTGCCCGCGTTGACGGTGCAGTACGCGGACTACGCCGCGTGGCAGCGGCGCGTACTGGAAGGCCCGGCGCTGGCGCCGCAACTGAACTGGTGGCGCTCACGCCTCGAAGGCGCTCCCACGCTGGAGTTGCCCACCGACCATGCGCGTCCCGCGGTCCGTAGCGGCAAGGGCGCTTCGTACTTCTTCTCGCTGTCCTCTGAGCAAGTCGCGGGCCTGGAGCGCGTGGCCTCGGCCCACAACGCCACGTTGTACATGGTGCTGATGGCGGGCTGGCAGGCGCTGCTCGCTCGCTACTCCGGGCAGACGGACTTCTGCGTGGGCACGTCGGTGGCTCATCGCACTCGGCCCGAGCTCGAAGGGCTCATCGGCTTCTTCGTCAACACCCTGGCGCTGCGCGCGAACGTGGACGGCGATCCGCGTTTCGATGAGCTGGTGGCGCGAGTCCGAGAGGAGTCCCTGGCGGCCTTCGCGAACCAGGACGTGCCCTTCGACAGGCTGGTGGAGGTGCTGGGAGGCCAGCGCGACCTGTCGCGCACCCCGCTGTTCCAGGCCGCCTTCGTCCTCCAGAACGCCCCCATGCAGCCCCCCACGCTGCCGGGCATGGTCGTCGACGTGCTGCACACGGGCACGGACACGGCCCGGTTCGATGTGACCGCGTTGCTGGTGGAGCGCGGCGGACGGCTAGACGGCGAGCTCGAGTACAGCCTCGATTTGTTCACTCCGGAGACCGCGCGCCGCATGGTGGAGCATTTCCAGCGGCTGCTCCGCGGCGTCGTGGAGGACGCGGCGTGCCGCATCAGCGCGGTGCCGCTGTGGAGCGAGGCTGAACGCCACGAAGTGCTCGTGGACTGGAACGACACGGCCGCGCCCTACCCCGCCGACACCACCGTCCATCAGCGCTTCATGGAGCAGGCGCAGAGGACTCCGCAGGCCATCGCCGTCGAGCATGAAGGCCGCTCGCTCACCTACGCGGAGCTGGATGCGCGTTCCAACCAACTCGCGCACCACCTGCGCTCGCTGGGCTTGGGCGCCGAATCGCGCGTGGGCGTCTTCCTGCACCGGGGCTTGGACTTGTTGGTGGGCCTGCTGGGCATCCTCAAGGCGGGCGGCGCCTACGTGCCGCTCGCGCCGGAGTACCCCGCGCAGCGGCTGGCCTTCATGGCCGAGGACTCGGGTGTGGCCGCCATCCTCACCGAGTCCGCGCTGGAGGACGAGCTGCCGGCCGGTTCGCAGCTCATCGTGGTTCTGGATGACGAGTGGGCGCGGATTGAGCGCCAGCCGTCGACGCCCGTGACGGGTGGGCTCGTGGGGCCGGAGCAGCTCGCGTACATCACCTACACCTCTGGCTCCACGGGGATGCCCAAGGGCGTGGCCATCCCGCACCGGGGCGTGGTGCGCCTGCTCATCGGCTCTCGCTTCGTGGACCTGGGGCCGTCGGAGGTGGTGCTGCAACTGGCGCCCCTGGCCTTCGACGCATCCACCCTGGAAATCTGGGGCGCGCTGCTGCACGGGGCGCGCCTGGTGCTCTACCCGCAGCGCACGCCGGACCTGGCAGAGCTGGGCCAGGCGCTGGTGCGGCACCAGGTGTCGGTGCTCTGGCTGACGGCTGCGCTCTTCGAGCAGATGCAACAGCACCAGCCGGAGGCCCTGGGCCAGGTGCGTCAGCTGCTTGCTGGCGGCGACGTGCTCCCGGCGCCTCGCGTCCGGGAGCGGCTGGCGCAGGGCGAGGGGTTGGTGAACGGCTACGGCCCCACGGAGGGCACCACCTTCACCGCGTGCCACCGGATGGCGCCGGGCGACGTCGTGGGTGACTCCGTCTCCATTGGCCGGCCCATCGCGAATACCCAGGTGTACGTGTTGGACTCGGCGATGCGGGCGGTGCCCGTGGGCGTCCCGGGTGAGGTGTTCATCGGTGGCGACGGCCTGGCCCGGGGTTACCTGGGGCAGCCGGCCCTGACGGCCGAGCGCTTCGTGCCCAATCCCTTCGGGCCTCTGGGGGCTCGGTTGTACCGCTCGGGAGACCGTGCGCGTTGGCAGGCGGACGGCACGCTCCAGTTCCTGGGCCGTGTGGACTTCCAGGTGAAGCTGCGGGGCTTCCGCATCGAGCTGGGTGAAGTCGAGGCCGCGCTGCGCAACCACTCCTCGGTGGAGACGGCGATTGCCGTGGTGCGCGAGGACATCCCGGGGGACCGGCGACTGGTGGCCTACGTGACACCGGAGGACGTGGACACCTCGGCCCTCCGGGAGAATCTGCGCCAGCGGCTCCCCGAGTACATGGTGCCCAACGCCGTGGTGGCGCTGAGCACCCTGCCCCTGTCGCCGAACGGCAAGGTGGACCGCAAGGCCCTCCCGGCTCCAGACCTCGTCGGTCTGGGGGCTGCTGACTTCGTAGCGCCCCGAACGGAGCTGGAGCAGCAACTGGCGCTCCTGTTCAGCGAGGTGCTCGGCCTGGAACGCGCGGGCCTGAACGACGACTTCTTCGAACTGGGAGGCCACTCGCTGCTGGCCACCCAGGTCGTGACCCGGCTTCGCGCGCAGCTTGGCGTGGACCTGCCGCTCCGCACGTTCTTCGAGGCCCCCACCGTGGCGCGTCTCGCCGCGCGCCTGGAGTCGGCGCCGCGGACCAGCACCTTGCTTCCCTTGGAGTCCCTGCCCCGGCCAGCCCAGGGCGAGGCGACCTTCGACGTCTCGTTCGCGCAGCAGCGGCTCTGGTTCCTGGATCAACTGCAGCCCGGACAGTTCACCTACAACGTGCCCGCGGCATTGGAGCTGAAGGGGCGGTTGGACGAGGAGGCGCTGCGGCGCACCTTCCTGGAAGTGGTCCGCCGTCACGAAGCGGTGCGCACCACCTTCGTGACACGAGAAGGCCAGCCGGCCCAGCGTATCCACCCGGCGCCCGCCGAGTGGCCACTGCCCGTGGAGGACCTGAGCGGGCTGGCGCCGGAGGCGCGTGACGCGACCGCGCAGGCCCGGATGGTCGAAGAGGCCCACCGCGCCTTCGACTTGGAGAAAGGTCCGCTGCTGCGCACGGTGCTGCTGCGTACCGGGCCGGACGTGCATGTGCTGCTGCTGAGCATGCACCACATCATCTCGGACGGCTGGTCCATGGGGGTGCTGGTGCGGGAAGTGGCGGCGCTCTATGAGGCGCTGTCGCAGGGGCGCGAGGCATCGCTGCCCGCGTTGACGGTGCAGTACGCGGACTACGCCGCTTGGCAGCGGCGCGTGCTGGAAGGCCCGGCGCTGGCGCCGCAGTTGAGCTGGTGGCGCTCGCGACTCGAAGGCGCTCCCACGTTGGAGTTGCCCACCGACCATCCGCGGCCGGCGGTGCGCACGCTGCGCGGCGCCACCCAGACGTTCACGCTGCCGCCTTCCCTGGTGGCTGGGCTGGAGCGCGTGGCCTCGGCCCACAACGCCACGTTGTACATGGTGCTGATGGCGGGCTGGCAGGCGCTGCTCGCGCGCTACTCCGGGCAGACGGACTTCTGCGTGGGCACGCCGGTGGCCCATCGCACGCGGCCCGAGCTCGAAGGGCTCATCGGCTTCTTCGTCAACACCCTGGCGCTGCGCGCGAACGTGGACGGCGATCCGCGTTTCGATGAGCTGGTGGCGCGAGTCCGAGAGGAATCCCTGGCGGCCTTCGCGAACCAGGACGTTCCCTTCGACAGGCTGGTGGAGGTGCTGGGAGGCCAGCGCGACCTGTCGCGCACCCCGCTGTTCCAGGCCGCCTTCGTCCTCCAGAACGCCCCCATGCAGCCCCCCACGCTGCCGGGCATGGTCGTCGACGTGCTGCACACGGGCACGGACACGGCCCGGTTCGATGTGACCGCGTTGCTGGTGGAGCGCGGCGGGCGGCTAGACGGCGAGCTCGAGTACAGCCTCGACCTGTTCACCCCTGAGACCGCGCGCCGCATGGTGGAGCACTTCCAGCGGCTGCTCCGCGGCGTCGTGGAGGACGCGGCGCGCCGCATCAGCGCGGTGCCGCTGTGGAGCGAGGCCGAACGCCACGAAGTGCTCGTGGCCTGGAACGACACGGCCGCGCCCTACCCCGCTGACACCACTGTCCATCAGCGCTTCATGGAGCAGGCCCGGCGGACGCCGGAGCGTGTCGCGGTGACCTTCGAGGGTCGCTCGCTCACCTACGCGGAGCTGGACGCTCGTTCCAACCAATTGGCCCGGCACCTCGTGTCCCTGGGACTGGAGCCGGAGGCCCGCATTGGCGTGTGCGCGTCGCGCGGGTTGGAGCTGGTCATCGGGGTGCTGGGTGCACTCAAGGCCGGTGGCTGCTACGTGCCCTTGGACCCGTCCTGGCCCGTCAAGCGCCTGGAGCACGCGTCCTCGTTGGCGCGCCTGTCGGCGGTACTGACGTGGCAGTCGCTGTTGCCGTCCCTCAAGGAAGGCCCGTGGCACGTCGTGGCGCTGGACGCGGATGCGGCGGACATCGCCCGCCAGTCCCCGGAGGCCGTGCAGGTTCCCGCGTTCCCGGAGGGACTGGCGTTCGCCACCTTCACCTCGGGGTCCACGGGAACGCCCAAGGGCGTGGCCCTGCCGCATCGGGGCTTGCTGCGGCTGAGCGAGGGCTCCCGCTTCCTCACCCAGGCGCCCGAGGAAGTCACCCTTCAGCTCTCGCCTCTGGCCTTCGACGTCTCCAGCGTCGAGCTGTGGGGCACGCTGCTGCACGGCGGCAAGCTCGTCGTGTACCCGCCCGGGACGCCCGAGCCGGACGCGGTGGCCCGGCTCATCGTCGAGCACAAGGTGTCGTGGCTCATCCTGGCGACGTCGCTCTTCGAGCTGATGCAGCAGCACCAGCCCGATGTCCTGGCGCGAGTGCCCAACCTGCTGACGGGCGGCGAAGCGATGCCAGCCCCCCGGGCGCGGGAGCGGCTGGCGCGGGGGGGTGCCCTGACCAACGCCTACGGGCCAACCGAATGCAGCACCATGGCCACCCGGCTCACACTGTCGCCTGGGGACTCCGTGGGCCGCTCCGTCCCCATTGGCCGGCCCATCGACAACACCGAGGTCTATGTCCTCGACCCGGCGCTGCGTCCCGTTCCAGTGGGCGTTCCGGGTGAGCTGTGCCTGGGAGGACCGGGCCTCGCGCGCGGCTACCTGAACCGCCCGGACCTCACCGCCGAGCGCTTCGTGCCTCACCCTTTCAGCGCCGCCCCCGGAGCCCGGCTCTACCGCACGGGTGACCGCGTCCGCTGGAGTCCGGACGGCTTGCTGGCGTTCCTGGGCCGGTTGGATCACCAGGTGAAGGTGCGGGGCTTCCGCATCGAGCTGGGTGAAATCGAAGCCGTGCTGCGCGCCCATCCCTCCGTCGTCGAGGCCACGGCCGTCGTGCGCGAGGACGCCTCCGGGAGCAATCGCGTGGTGGCGTATGTCGTTCCCCCGCAGGCGGATGTGGCTCCGCTGCGCGAACACCTGCACCAGCATCTGCCGGACTACATGGTCCCGTCCGCGTTCGTCGGACTGGACGCCTTCCCGTTGACGCCGAATGGCAAGGTGGACCGCAAGGCACTGCCGGCTCCGGACCTCGGTCTGGGAGCGGCGGACTACGTGGAGCCTCGAACGGAGCTGGAGCAGCAACTGGCGGCCCTGTTCCGCGACGCGCTCGGTCTGGAACGCGTGGGCCTGAACGACGACTTCTTCCTCATGGGCGGCCACTCGCTGCTGGCCACCCAGGTCGTGACCCGGCTGCGCGCGCAGCTCGGCGTGGACCTGCCGCTCCGCACGTTCTTCGAGGCCCCCACCGTGGCGCGTCTCGCCGCGCGCCTGGAATCGGCGCCGCGGACCAGCACCTTGCTTCCCTTGGAGTCCCTGCCCCGGCCGGCCCAGGGCGAGGCGACCTTCGACGTCTCGTTCGCGCAGCGCCGCCTGTGGTTCATGGAGCAACTGCATCCCGGACAGGCCACCTACAACATGCCCGCGGCCTTGCGGCTGACGGGACGGTTGGACGAGGAGGCCCTGCGGCGCACCTTCCTGGAAGTGGTCCGCCGTCACGAAGCGGTGCGCACCACCTTCGTGACGCGCGAAGGCCAACCGGCCCAGCGCATCCACCCGGCGCCCGCCGAATGGCCGCTGCCCGTGGAGGACTTGAGCGGCTTGGAGCCCGACGCCCGTGACGCGGCCGTGCAGGTCCGCATGGCCGAAGTGGCCCACCATGTCTTCGATTTGGAGAAGGGACCGCTGCTGCGCACGGTGCTGCTGCGCACCGGGCCGGACGTGCATGTGCTGCTGCTGTGCATGCACCACATCATCTCGGACGGCTGGTCCATGGGCGTGCTGGTGCGGGAAGTGGCCGTGCTGTACGAGGCGCTGTCTCAGGGCCGAGAGTCCCCGCTGCCCGCGCTGACGGTGCAGTACGCGGACTACGCCGTGTGGCAGCGGCGCGTACTGGAGGGCCCGGTGCTGGCGCCGCAGCTGGACTGGTGGCGCTCGAGGCTCGAAGGCGTTCCCACGTTGGAGCTGCCCACCGACCATGCGCGTCCCGCGGTCAGTAGCGGCAAGGGCACTTCGTACTTCTTCTCGCTGTCCTCGGAGCAGGTCGCGGGCCTGGAACGCGTGGCCTCGGCTCACAACGCCACGTTGTACATGGTGCTGATGGCGGGCTGGCAGGCGCTGCTCGCTCGCTACTCCGGGCAGACGGACTTCTGCGTGGGCACGTCGGTGGCCCATCGCACGCGGCCGGAACTCGACGGGCTCATCGGCTTCTTCGTCAACACCCTGGCGCTGCGCTGCCGGTTGGACGGCAATCCGACCTTCGCCGAGCTCGTGGCCCGTGTCCGCGACGAGGCCCTGGGCGCCTTCGCCCATCAGGACGTGCCGTTCGAGCAGCTCGTGGATGCCGTGGGCGGTGAGCGCGACCTGTCCCGGACGCCGCTGTTCCAGACGCTCTTCGTGCTTCTGAACTCGGACCTGATCCAAGCGTCGTCGCTTCCGGGGCTCCACGTCGACGTGTTGCCGAACGCGACGGACACGGCCCGGTATGACTTGACGCTCGCGATGAGGGCACGCGGCGGCGAGTTGGAAGGCCAGCTGGAATACAGCCTGGACCTCTTCACCGCGGACACCGCCAGACGAATGGTGGAGCACCTGCGGGTGCTTCTGTCGGCGGTGGCGGATGGGGCCGGTTCGCAGCGGCTCAGTGCGCTGTCCATGATGGAGGCCCAGGAGCGCCAGCAGGTTCTCTCGACCTGGAATGCCACCCAGGCCGCCTATCCGATGGACGCGACCGTGCCTTCGCTCTTCGCGGAGCAGGCGCAGCGGACTCCGCAGGCCATCGCCGTCGAGCATGCGGGCCGCTCGCTCACGTATGCGGAGCTGGATGCGCGTTCCAACCAACTCGCGCATCACCTGCGCTCGCTGGGCCTGGGCGCCGAATCGCGCGTGGGCGTCTTCCTGCACCGGGGCCTGGACTTGCTGGTGGGCCTGCTGGGCATCCTCAAGGCGGGCGGCGCCTACGTGCCGCTCGCGCCGGAGTACCCCGCGCAGCGGCTGGCCTTCATGGCCGAGGACTCGGGAGTGGCCGCCATCCTCACCGAGTCCGCGTTGGAGGACGAGCTGCCCGCCGGTTCGCAGCTCATCGTGGTTCTGGATGACGAGTGGGCGCGGATTGAGCGCCAGCCGTCGACGCCCGTGACGGGTGGGCTCGTGGGGCCGGAGCAGCTCGCGTACATCACCTACACCTCTGGCTCCACGGGGACGCCCAAGGGCGTGGCCATTCCGCACCGGGGCGTGGTGCGCCTGCTCATCGGCTCTCGCTTCGTGGACCTGGGGCCGTCGGAGGTGGTGCTGCAGTTGGCGCCCCTGGCCTTTGACGCGTCCACCCTGGAAATCTGGGGCGCGCTGCTGCACGGAGCGCGCCTGGTGCTCTACCCGCAGCGGACGCCGGACCTGGCAGAGCTGGGCCAGGCGCTGGTGCGGCACCAGGTGTCGGTGCTCTGGCTGACGGCGGCGCTCTTCGAGCAGATGCAGCAGCACCAGCCGGAGGCCCTGGGCCAGGTGCGTCAGCTGCTCGCTGGTGGTGACGTGCTCCCGGCGCCTCGCGTCCGGGAGCGGCTGGCGCAGGGCGTGGGGTTGGTGAACGGCTACGGCCCCACGGAGGGCACCACCTTCACCGCGTGCCACCGGATGGCGCCGGGCGACGTCGTGAGTGACTCCGTCTCCATTGGACGGCCCATCGCGAATACCCAGGTGTACGTGTTGGACTCGGCGATGCGGGCGGTGCCCGTGGGAGTCCCGGGTGAGGTGTTCATCGGTGGCGACGGCCTGGCCCGGGGTTACCTGGGGCAGCCGGCCCTGACGGCCGAGCGCTTCGTGCCCAATCCCTTCGGACCTCTGGGTGCCCGGTTGTACCGCTCGGGAGACCGTGCGCGTTGGCAGGCGGACGGCACGCTCCAGTTCCTGGGCCGAGTGGACTTCCAGGTGAAGCTGCGGGGCTTCCGCATCGAGCTGGGTGAAGTCGAGGCCGCGCTGCGCAACCAATCCGCGGTGGAGACGGCCATCGCCGTGGTGCGCGAGGACATCCCGGGGGACCGGCGGCTGGTGGCCTACGTGACACCGGAGGACGTGGACACCTCGGCCCTCCGGGAGCATCTGCGCCAGCGGCTCCCCGAGTACATGGTGCCCAACGCCGTGGTGGCGCTGAGCACCCTGCCCCTGTCTCCGAACGGCAAGGTGGATTGCAAGGCCCTGCCGGCTCTGGACTTGTCGCCCGCCGAAGACACCCTGGCGGGGGACCTGCCCCTGCTCCAGCAGCAGTTGGCGGCGCTGTTCCGGGAGGTGCTGCACGTCGAGCGCGTGCGGCCTCACGACGACTTCTTCGAACTGGGCGGCCATTCGCTCATGGCCACGCAGTTGGTGACGCGCATCCGCGCGGCGCTCGGCGTGGAGGTCCCGCTGAGGACGCTGTTCGAGGCGCCTACGCTCGCGGGCCTGTCGCAGCGCATCGAGGCGCTGATGATGCAAGCGTCCCGCGCGGCGATGCCTCCGTTGCTGCCCGTGCCCCGGGATACGGCGCTGCCTTTGTCCTTCTCGCAGCAGCGCCTGTGGTTCCTGGCGCAACTCCAGAAGGGACATTCCGTCTACAACGTGCCCTTCGCACTGAAGCTGTCCGGGGCGCTGGACGTGGACGTGCTGCGGCGCACTTTCGCCGAAGTCGTGGCCCGGCACGAGGTGTTGCGTACCTCCTTCTCCGCGACGGAGGGACTGCCCACGCAGCACGTACAGTCAGCACCAGAGGTCTGGGACCTTCCGGTGGAGGATTTGTCCGCGCTGAAGGGGCCGGCTCGCGACGCGCGCGTGCGGGAACGGATGACGGAGGAAGCCCGCTTCCCGTTCAACCTGTCCGTGGCGCCCCTCCTCCGCACCGTGCTGCTCCGTCTGGACGCGGACGAACACGTGCTGCTGCTGTGCTTGCACCACATCGCCTCGGACGGCTGGTCCATGGGCGTGCTCGTGCGTGAGGTCGCCGCGCTCTACGCCGCGCTCAGTGAGAACCAGCCGTCTCCCCTGCCGCCCCTGCCTGTGCAGTACGCGGACTTCGCCGCGTGGCAGCGGCAGTGGGTGCAGTCGCAGGGCATCCAGACGCAGCTTGCCGAGCTGCGGAGCCACCTCCTGGGTGTTCCCGCCTTGGAGTTGCACGGCGACCTGGGCCGGCCCGCGACCCGTACCGTACGTGGCTCGAGCCACTTCTTCATCGTGTCGGCGGAGCTGGCGGAAGCCCTGAAGAAGGTGGCTCGTGACCAGGGGGCCACGCTCTTCATGGTGCTACTGGCGGCCTATGAAGTCCTGCTCTCCCGCTACTCGGGACAGAAGGACTTCTGCGTGGGCAGCCCCATTGCCCACCGCACCCAGTCCGAACTGGAGCCCCTGATCGGCTTCTTCGTCAACACGTTGGCCCTGCGGGCCCGGTTGGACGGAGCGCCGACCTTCGCGGAGTTGGTGTCGCGCGTCCGCGAGGAGTCCTTGGCGGCCTACGTGCGCCAGGACGTGCCGTTCGACCGGCTGGTCGAGGCCGTTGGCGGCGAGCGCGGAGGCGGCAGGTCGCCGCTCATCCAGGTGATGTTCGCCCTGCAGAACGCGCCCATGCAGCCGCCATCGCTGCCGGGTGTGACGGTAGAGCAGCTGCGGTCCAGCACGGACACGGCCCGGCTCGACCTCACCCTGTCGCTGATGGAGCTGGGCGACGGGAGCCTGGAGGGAGGGCTGGAGTTCAGCCTCGACCTCTTCACGCCCGAAGCGGCGATGCGTCTGACACGGCACTTCCACACGCTGCTGGAGGCGGTCGTGCGCGATCCGCAGACGCGCATTCAAGCGCTGCCGATGCTACCCGAAGACGAACGGCAGCAGGTGCTGAAGGGCTTCCGGGGACGGGAGATGGCGCCCGCTGCCGAGACGACCATCCACGCACTAGTGGAGGCGCAGGCGGCGCGCACGCCGGACGCGGTGGCGGTGGCGTTCGAGTCGGAGCGGCTGACGTACCGGGAGCTGGACGCGAGGGCCAACCAGGTGGCGCACCACCTGAGGCGCCTGGGTGTAGCCCCGGAGTCGCTGGTGGGGGTGTGCCTGGAGCGCTCGGTGGACATGGTGGTGGCGCTGCTGGGCGTGCTGAAGGCAGGCGCGGCCTACGTGCCGGTGGACCCGGCGTACCCGAAGGAGCGTCTGGGGTGGATGCTGGAGGACACCGGGGCGTCGGTGTTGCTGACGCACGAGAAGTGGAAGTCGGTGCTTCCTCCCAGCGCCGCGCGCGTGGTGTGCCTGGACAGCGAAGCGGGCGAAGTGGCGCGGCAGCCGGTGACTCGGCCGTCGGTGCGAGTGGGCCCGGAGTCGCTGGCGTACATCATCTTCACCTCTGGAAGCACGGGCCGTCCGAAGGGGGCGATGAATGCGCACGGAGGCGTCGTCAACCGGCTGAAGTGGATGCAGGAGGAGTACGGGCTTAACGGCACGGACGTGGTGCTGCAGAAGACGCCCTTCAGCTTCGACGTGTCGGTGTGGGAGTTCTTCTGGCCGCTGCTGGCGGGGGCGAAGCTGGTGGTAGCGCGGCCCGGAGGGCACCAGGAACCGGCGTACCTGGCGAAGCTGATGAAGGCGGAGGGCGTGACGACGGTGCACTTCGTGCCGTCCATGCTGCGTGCCTTCGTGGAAGAGCCGGGGCTGGAGGGACTGGGAAGCCTGCGGCGTGTGGTGTGCAGCGGCGAGGCGTTGAGCGCGGAGTTGGTGAAGAAGGCGTACGCGCGGCTGCCCGCACCGGTGCGGGTGCACAACCTCTACGGCCCGACAGAGGCAGCAGTAGACGTCACGTACTGGCCCTGCCCGCGTGGAGAGGACTTCCACCGCGTCCCCATTGGCAGGCCGGTGGCGAACACGGTGCTGTACGTGCTGGACACGCACGGGCAGCCGTCTCCTGTGGGCATTCCGGGCGAGTTGCACATTGGCGGCGTGCAGGTGGGGCGCGGCTACTGGCAGCGGCCCCAGCTGACGGCGGAGCGCTTCATCCCCGACGCCTTCAGCGGCATTCCGGGCGCGCGCCTGTACCGCACCGGAGACGTGGCGCGGTGGTTGCCCGACGGCACGCTGGAGTACCTGGGCCGGGCCGACTTCCAGGTGAAGCTGCGCGGCTTCCGTATCGAGCTGGGTGAAATCGAGGCCGCGCTGCGCACGCATCCCGGCGTGCGCGACGTTGTCGCCGTGGTCCGTGAAGACGCCCCGGGCGATCAGCGCCTGGTGGCCTACGTCACGGGAGAGCCGGCGCCGGAGGTGACGGCGCTGCGGGCACGGCTGGCTGAGCAGCTGCCGGCCCACATGGTGCCCACGTCCATCGTGACACTGCCGGCCCTACCTCTGTCTCCCAACGGCAAGGTGGACCGTAAGGCCCTTCCTCAGCCGGTTGCCACCCCTGTCCCCGGGGCCGCCGCCCCGCCCGTGCAAGAGCGCATGACTCCGTTCCAACAGCGCGTCGCCGCCCTCTTCCGTGAACTCCTTCGCGTGGAGCACGTGGGCCTGCACGACGACTTCTTCGCATTGGGAGGCCACTCGCTTCTGGCCACGCAGCTCATCTCCCGGCTGCGGACGACGTTCGGCGTGGAGCTCTCCCTCAACGCGCTCTTCGACGCGCCCTCCGTGGCCCGTGTCACCGAGCTCGTCGAGGAAGGCATGCTCATGCGTGCCAGCGCGCCCCAGATTCCTGCGCTCCGGCCCGTGCCGCGCGATGGGAACCTGCCGCCGTCCTTCGCGCAGCAGCGACTGTGGCTCATCGACCAGCTCCAGCCCGGTGGCAGCCAGTACAACCTGCCGGGAGCGCTCCGGCTGGAAGGCGCGCTGGACACCGAGGCTCTGCGCCGTGCGCTGGAGTACCTCGTCAAACGCCATGAGCCGCTGCGCACCCGCTTCGTGATGCGTGACGGTGACCCCATCCAGGTCATCCACCCCGCGACGGACTGGGCGCTCCCCTTGACGGACCTCACTGGCCTGCCTCGATGCGACCGGGAGGCCGAGGCGCGCCGGCTGGCCGCCACGGATGCGGGGCAGCCGTTCGATTTGAGCGCGGGCCCCCTCCTGCGCACCCTGCTGTTGAAGCTGGACGCGGAGCTGCACGTGCTGGTGCTGACCATGCACCACATCGTGTCGGACGGCTGGTCGCTCGGCGTCATCGTGCGCGAGGTCGCCGCCGCCTACGATGCGTTCGCCCAGGGCCGCGGCCCCGCGCTTCCGCCGCTGCCCATCCAGTACGCGGACTTCGCGTCCTGGCAGCGGCAGTGGCTTCAGGGGGACGTGCTCACCGCGCAGGTAGACTGGTGGAAGGCGCAGCTCGCCGGTGCGCCCCAGGTGCTGGACCTGCCCACCGACAAGCCGCGGCCCACCCATCGCTCGCAGTTCGGCGAGCTCTTCCCCATCCATCTGTCCCAGGACGTGGTGGCGCCGTTCCTCGCGCTGGCGCGCCAGGCGGGGGCCACTCCGTACATGGCGCTGCTGGCCGTGTGGCAGGTGCTGCTCTCGCGTTACAGCCGGCAGGAGGACCTGCTGGTCGGCTCGCCCATCGCGGGCCGCCGCCACGGCGAGGTCGAAGGCCTGGTCGGGTTCTTCGTCAACACGCTGGTGCTGCGGGCCCGGGTGCGTCCGCGCGACTCGTTCCGCGCGCTGCTCGCACAGGTCCGCGACACCACCCTGGCCGCGTACGAGCACCAGGACCTGCCCTTCGAGAAGCTGGTCGAGGAGCTCCAGCCGCGCAGGGACCTGGGCCGCAATCCGCTGGTGCAGACCTACTTCTCGCTGCTGAACACCCCCACGGGCCCGGTGCGGGCCACGGGCCTCACGCTGAGGCCGGCGGACGTGGACATCGGGACCTCGCGCTTCGACCTGGGGCTCGCCCTCATGGATGACGCCGACGGCTTGCGCGGCGCCATCGAGCACAGCACCGACCTCTTCGAGACCGCCACCATTGCCCGCCTCGCCGGGCACCTGCGCGTGCTCGTGGCGTCCGTGACCGCCGCGCCGGACCAGCCGCTGGGCACGCTGGACATGCTCACCCCGGGCGAGCGTCAGCAGCTTCTCCGGGAGTGGAACGACAACGCGGCCCGGTACGACGGCGCTGGCGGCACCATCGCGGAGGTCATCGCGCGGCACGCCTCCCTGCGCCCCTTCGCCGTCGCGCTGGAGTGTGGTGAGGAGACGCTGACCTTCGAGCAGTTGGACACTCGGGCCAACCAGCTCGCGAACCTGCTCCGTTCGCGCGGGGTGAGCACGGAAGTGCTCGTGGCCGTGAGCCTGGACCGGGGCACGGCGTGGGTCATCGCGCTGCTGGCGGTGCTCAAGGCCGGAGGCGCCTTCGTGCCGCTGGACGCGTCGTATCCCGCGCAGCGGTTGGCCATCATGCTGGAGGATGCGCCACCGCACCTGCTGCTCACGTCGCGGGCAAACCACGCCAGGCTGCCGCTTCCCGACGGCGGGCTTCCCACCCTGCTCCTGGAAGAGCTGGACCTGTCAGAGTGGCCCACCACGTCCCCGGTGTCCGACGTGGGACCGAATCACCTGGCCTACGTGATGTTCACGTCCGGGAGCACGGGGCGCCCGAAGGGCGTGGCCATCCCGCACCGGGGCGTGCTCCGCCTCTCGCACAGTGAGCCCTTCATCCACTTCGGCGTCCGGGAGACAGGGCTCGTCATGGCGCCTGCCTCGTTCGACGGCTCGGTGATGGAACTGTGGATTCCGCTGCTCAACGGAAACCGTGTCGTCCTGTATCCGCCGGAGGCGCAAGCCAGCGACCTGGACACGCTGTCCCGCGTGGTGGAGCGCCACGGCGTCACGCTCGTCCACTTCCCCGCGGGCCTGTTCTCACAGGTGGTGGAGCACCGGACCGACCTGCTGAGGAAGCTGCGGGCCATCCACGTGGTGGGTGACATCCTGTCCGCCCCGCACACGCGCCGCACGCTGACCACCGTCGGAGTCCCCGTCACCAACGGCTACGGGCCGACGGAGAACTCCATCATCTCGGCCAGCTACACGGCCTACGAGGCCTCGCAGGTCGGGGCCTCCGTGCCCATTGGCCGGCCTGTCTCGAACACGCAGGCCTACGTGCTGGATTCGCAGCTCCAACTGGTCCCCGTGGGAGTGCCCGGCGAGCTGTACGTGGGCGGCGAAGGACTCGGGCGCGGGTATGTGTCGCGGCCGGACCTCACGGCGGAGCGCTTCATCCCCGCCCCCTTCGCCACCCAGCCCGGTGCGCGCCTCTACCGGACGGGAGACCTGGTCCGGTGGCGCCCGGACGGCACGCTGGAGTTCATTGGCCGCACCGACAATCAGGTGAAGGTGCGCGGGTTCCGCATCGAGCTGGCGGACGTCGAGGCCGCGCTGCGCACCCAGCCCGGCGTGCTGGAAGCCGCCGCCGTGGTCCGCGAGGACGTCCCCGGTGACAAGCGGCTGGTGGCCTACGCCATGGGACGCGACGACGCGCCGCTGGATGTCGCGGCGCTCCGCGCGGGGATGCGTCAGCGGCTCCCTGAGTACATGGTGCCGTCCGTCTTCGTGGTCCTCCCCACCTTGCCGCTGAGCACCAGTGGCAAGGTGGACCGGAAGGCGCTCCCCGCGCCGGACAGCGCGTCCACGGGCCGCGATGGCCATTTCGTGGAGCCTTCGAGCCCGCTGGCGCAGCAGCTCGCCGCGCTGTGGGCGAAGGAGTTGGGCACGGAGCGCATCGGCCTCCATGACCACCTCTTCGACGACCTGGGCGGAACGTCCCTGTCGGTGGTGCGCATCGCCAAGCGCATGCGGGAGACGTTGAACCGGGAGGTGCCGGTGGTGTGGCTGTTCGAGCACCCCACCGTGGACGCGCTGGCCGCCGTCCTGGAGCGCGACGCGAAGGTGGATGAGGCCCCCGCCGTCCCCGCGCGGCCCGAGCCTGCTTCCGAGCCGAGCGCCGAGGCGAAACCCGCCACGGGCTCTGGCCTGGTCGCCATCGTGGGCATGTCGGGCCGCTTCCCGGGTGCCAGCTCCGTCCAGGACTTCTGGCGGAACCTGCGCGACGGTGTGGAGTCCATCTCCCGCTTCACGCCCGAGGAACTGGAGCGGATGCCCGGCCTGCCCGAGGGATTGGAGCTGTCACAGCACCCGGCCTTCGTCCCGGCTGGGGGTGTCCTGGACGGCATCGACGGGTTCGACCCGGGCTTCTTCGACCTGTCGCTGCGCGAAGCACAGTGGATGGACCCACAGCAGCGGCTCTTCCTCCAGACGGCGTGGTCCGCGCTGGAGGACGCGGGCATCGACCCGGAGCGCACGCCCGAGGCCATCTCGCTGTACGCGGGCGCCGTCGACTCCGGCTACAAGGACGCGGTCCGGGCCACGCTGCCGCTGGATGGCGCGGCGCTGTTCGAACTCTACGGCACCGCCACCCATGAGAGCCTGGCCACCAAGGCCTCGTTCAAGCTGGGGCTCACCGGGGAGAGCGTCCTCGTCTACACGGCGTGCTCCACCGGGCTCGTCGCCGTCCACCTCGCCTGCCAGAACCTGCTGGCGGGTCGTTCGGGTGTGGCGCTGGCGGGGGCCACGCGCATCGCCGTCCCGCAGCGCACGGGCTACGTCTACCAGGAGGGCATGATTCTCTCTCCGGACGGACACTGCCGGAGCTTCGACGCGAACGCGCAGGGCACGGTGTCCGGGAACGGCGTCGCGTGCGTGGTCCTCAAGCGGCTGGAAGACGCGCAGCGGGATGGTGACTCCATCTACGCCGTCATCCGGGCCACGGCGACGAACAACGACGGACGCTACAAGTCCGGCTACACCGCCCCCAGCGTCCAGGGCCAGGCGGCGGTCATCTCCCAGGCGCTCGCGCGCTCCGGCGTGCGGGCCCAGGACATCGGCTACGTGGAGGCCCACGGCACGGCGACGCCGCTGGGTGACCCCATTGAAGTGGCCGCGCTCCAGCGCGCCTACGGCCTGGGCGCCGAGCACCGGGGCACCATTGCCCTGGCCTCGCTCAAGAGCAACATGGGGCACATGGATACGGTGGCTGGACTGGCGGGCCTGATGAAGGTCGCGCTGTCCCTGCACCATGGCGAGGTGCCGCCCAGCCTGCACTTCGAGCGGCCCAATCCGCAGATCGACTTCGACGCGAGCCCCTTCTTCGTCAACACCACCCGGCGGCCGTGGCCGAGGACCGAGACGCCGCGACGCGCGGCCGTCAGCTCCTTCGGCATTGGCGGCACCAACGCCCACGCAGTGCTCGAGGAGTCCCCCATGGCGCACAGCGGCTCCACCACGCGCTCACATCAAGTCGTCACGCTGTCCGCTCGCTCCGCCGAGGCGCTGGAGGCCGCGTCGCGGCAGCTCGCCGGGCATGCCGAGGCCCACGCGGCGGACCTGTCCCTGGCGGACGTGGCCTTCACGCATGCCGTGGGACGCAAGGCCTTCGAATTCCGGCGCACCGTGGTGGCCCGGGACGCCGCGGACCTGACGGCGCGGCTGCGCAAGCCGTACACGCCGGTGAAGGTGACCGATGCCGACGTGAACCGCCGCCGGGTGGCCTTCATCTTCCCGGGCCAGGGCGCGCAGCAGGCGGGCATGGGCCGCGAGCTGTACGAAGCGGAGCCGGCCTTTCGTGCCCACGCGGATGCGTGCCTGGCGCTGCTGGAGCCCGCGCTCCGGGAGCGAGTCCGCGAGGTGCTGTTCGCCGGGCCAGGAATGGACGCGGCGGCGGTGGCTGACACCCGTGCCGCCCTGCCCGCGCTGTTCACCGTGGAGTATTCGCTGGCCCGGATGTGGATGGACTGGGGCCTGCGGCCGTACGCCGTGTTGGGGCACAGCTTCGGTGAGTATGCCGCTGCGTGCCTGTCGGGCGTGCTGTCGCTGGAGGACGCGATGCGGCTCGCCGTGGCACGTGGCGAGCTGATGCACCGCATGCCCCCGGGCGCGATGCTCGCGGTGGCAATGCCTGAGTCGCAGGTGCTGCCGCTGCTGACGGGCCGGCTATCGCTGGCCGCCATCAACGCACCGGACCGCTGCGTCGTCGCCGGGCCGATCGCGGAGGTGGAGCGGCTCCAGGAGGAGCTGCGCCGCCGTGAGGTGGGCACCGTGCGGATGCCCGCGCCGCACGCGTTCCACTCCGCAGACGTGGAGCCGCTGATGCCGGCGCTGGCGGACGTGGTGAACTCGCTCCAGCGCCATGCGCCGGCGCTTCGGTATGCCTCCAGCGTGACGGGACGTTGGGCACAGGCGAATGAGCTGGCCCAGCCGGATTACTGGGCGGCGCAGATGCGCCAGCCGGTGCGCTTCACGAATGCCGTGGGGGCCCTGCTCGAAGAGGGATGCAGCCTGTTGCTGGAGGTCGGCCCGGGTCAGGACCTGACGCCGTTGGTGCGTGCCTGCCTGGGACGCGACAAGGAGCGGGTCAAGGCGGTGGCGACGCTGCGCCGTGGCGGCACGACCACGGAGCACGCGAGTCTGATGACCGCGGTGGGCGAGCTGTGGACCCTGGGCATCTCGGTGGACTGGAACGTCTTCTACGGCCACGAGCAGCGGCTGCGCCTGCACCTGCCCACGTACCCGTTCCAGGAGAAGCGGTGCTGGGTGGAGGCACCCGCGCGGCCGGCGCATGCGGCCATTCCCACGCTGGCGAATGGCGCGGGGCACGCCGCTTCGTTCCAGGCGCCAGGGGGCGCTGTCTCGCCTGCGGCTGCGCTCGCTTCGGTGGCAGCGTCGGGTGTGCCTGGTTCGTCCGCGACGTCATTCCAGGCGTCGGCCGGTTTCGCGACCACCGGGGCGGCACAGCCTGTGACATCCGGTTCTACGGCTTCATTCCAGGTCCCGGGCACTTTCACGACGCCCGGAACCACTCAGGCCTCATCCCCTGTGTATGGCGGGTTCCACACGTCCTCGGCACCCGCATCAGGGACGCAGCTCGGTTCTCCGGCTGCGTCCCTGGCACCAGGAAGCTTCGCGACGCCCGGAGTCACGCCGTCCTCTGCCCACGTGCCCAGCGGGCAGAATGGCTCCTCGGTTCCGGTCCAGGCCCACGGCGGCCTCGCGGCCCCTCACGCCACGTCGCCGCATCAGGCCTCGGGGACGCCTACGCCTTCTGCCACGCCAGAGCGTGAAGACGCGCCGCGAGGCGACGTCGAGGAGCGGCTGGCGGCACTCTGGCGCGATCGGCTCGGCCTGACGTTCGTGGGCCGGGACGACAACTTCCTGGAGATTGGCGGCAACTCGCTGATGGCCGCCCAGCTCCTCAACCAGGTGCGGTCCACGTTCGGCGTCCAGCTCCCCCTGGCCGCGCTGTTCGAGGCCCCCACCGTGGCGGGCATCGCCCAGCGCATCGAGCCCCTGCTGCGTCAGGGCCCGGTCGTGGAGACCACCCGCGAGCTGCCCATCGTCCCGCTGCCTCGCGACCGGCCCCTGCCGCTGTCCTTCGTCCAGGAGCGCGTCTGGCGCCTGGAGCAGCACTTGCCGGGCTTGTCCGCGTACAACATTCCGTTCGTCTTCCGGCTGGAAGGCGCCGTGGACGCGGTCATCCTGGAGCACGCCGTCCAGGAGATCATCCAGCGCCACGAATCCCTACGGACGACCTACGACGTGGTGGAAGGCCGCCCGGTCCAGCGCTTCCACGCGCGGATGCACGTCCCGCTGGTGCGCCTGGAGCTCACCGGTACCTCCGAACAGCGCGAAGCCGAGGCGATGCAGCTGGCGCGCGAGGACGCCGCGAAGCCGTTCGATCTGGTGAAGGGCCCCGTTGTCCGGACCACGCTGCTCCGGCTCGACGAGCGCCTGCACATCCTGCTGGGCAACATCCACCACATCGTCAGCGACACGCTGTCCATCAACATCTTCATCCACGAGCTGTTCCAGTGCTACGCGGCCTTCCAGCAGGGCCGTCCGGCGCCCCTGCCGCCGCTGCCCGTGCAGTACGCGGACTTCGGCGCATGGCAGCGGCAGTCCATCGCCGAAGGGCGTCTGCCCGAACAGGAGCAGTGGTGGCGCAACCAGCTGGCCGCCATGCCTCGGCAGCTGAGCATCGCCACGGACCGGCCGCGCCCCAAGACAAGTCCACTGACGTCAGTGCGCATGCCGGTGTCCTTCTCGGTCGCGCTGTCCCGGGAAGTGGCGGAGTTCGGCAAGCGTGAGAGCTACACCCCGTACATGATGGTGCTCGCCGCCTGGCAGGCGCTGCTGCACCGCTACAGCGGGCAGACGGACATCATCGTTGGCACGCCCATTGGCAATCGCACCCGGCCGGAGCTGCTGCCGCTCATCGGGTACGTGGCGCACTCGGCCGCGTTCCGCACCAGCTTCGCGGACGATCCGACGTTCCTCGAACTCCTGGCCCGCGTGCGGCAGGAGGTCAACGACGTCCAGTTGCGTCCGGACGTGCCCTTCGAGCACCTCGTGGAAGCCCTCGTCCCAGGCAAGGACATTGGCCGGGGGCGGCTGACGGACACCATCTTCGTCTTCCACACCACCGTGGGAGGCACGGCCGCCGCGCTGGAGCTGACTGGTGTCCGCGGAACCATGGTGGAAGTGCCGGACGCCCCGGTGCAATGGGGCGCGACGCTGTCCGACCTGTCCCTCGTGCTCGGCGATGACGCCGGCCGCATCAGCGGCGCGCTCGAGTACGCCACCGAGCTGTTCGACGAAGCCACGGCCCGGCGCATCGTGGAGCACCTCCAGGTGCTGTTGGGCTCGGCGCTGGCCCGGCCCTCGGAGCGAATCTCCCGGTTGCCCCTGGCCACGGAGGCGGACCGGCGCGCCTGGCCCGCCCCCCTTCCCCGGCCCGTCTCCACGCCGATTCCCTCGCGGCTGTCCCAGCGCGCGGCCCGGCAGCCGGGAGCCACCGCCGTCATTCAGGGCTCGACGGCGTGGGCCTGGAGCGACCTCGCCCAGCGTGCGCGCAACGTCGCCGCAAGGCTGCGAGCGCTCGGTGTGCAACCCGGTGAGCCGGTCGCGGTCTGCCTGAAGCCGTCCCCCGCGAAGCTGGCCGTCCTCTGGGGTGTCCTGGAGGCCGGTGGCGCCGTCGTGGCGGTAGGCCCCACGGACCTGGGGCGCCTGTCGGACTTCGCGTCGTCCGGAGCCCGGGTGCCGGTGCTCGTCACGTGGCGCGGCATCATGACCGCCGCCCGGCTGGATGCGGCGCGGGTTCTCCATGTGGAGGACGCACTGGAGTCTTCTGGTGCCCATGCGGAGCGCCCTGCCCCGGCCCCGGAGGCGCTGGCGTGGCTGTTGCCCGTGGGTCCCAACCAGTCGCCGTGGGCCCTGGTGCATCAGGGGCTCACCGAGCTCTTCGACGCGCTCGACAAGCGGCTGCGGCCCGCGGAAGGCGCCACGTGGGTGGCCGCCGCGGAGTCCTCTGCCGAGCGTCCGGAGCTGGAGGCCCTGTGGGCCCTGTCACGCGGGCTGACCGTGACGTTCCCCTCCGAGCAGGTGACGGCCCAGTGGGAGGTCCTCCAGGGCGGCGGTCCGCGCCAGGGCGCGATGGACCTGAGCCTCATCTACTTCGCCAACGATGAAGACTCACTCGTCGGTCCGAAGTACGAGCTGTTGGTCGAGGGCGCGAAGTACGCGGACGCCAACGGCTTCTCCGCGGTGTGGACGCCGGAGCGGCACTTCCACTCGTTCGGCGGCCTCTATCCCCAGCCCGCCGTGGTGGCGGGCGCGCTGGCCACCATCACCCGCAACCTGAGCCTGCGCTCGGGCAGCGTCGTCCTCCCGCTGCATGACCCGCTGCAGGTCGCCGAGCAGTGGTCCGTGGTGGACAACCTCTCCGGAGGCCGCGCGGGTCTGTCGATTGCGACGGGCTGGCACGTGGCGGACTTCACCTTCGCCCCGCAGAACTTCGAGGATCGCCGCAACATCCTGCTGCGAAACCTGGAGACGGTGCGCGCCCTCTGGCGAGGCGAGAAGCTCCGCCGTCCGGGTGGCGGCGGCGTCACGGTGGAAGTCGGCCTGCGGCCCAAGCCCGTCCAGAAGGACCTGCCCGTGTGGCTCACGGCCGCCGGCAGTCCGGAGACGTTCCGCCTGGCCGGCGAAGTGGGCGCCGGCGTGCTCACCGGTCTGCTCACGCAGTCACTGGAGGAGCTGAAGCAGAAGGTGGCGCTCTACCGCGAAGCCTGGCGCCGGAACGGGCATCCGGGCCGTGGCCACGTCGCGCTGATGCTGCACGCGTTCATCGGCGACGACGAACAGGAGGTGCTGCGCACGGTCCGCAAGCCGCTGCTGAGCTACTTCCGGAGCTCGGCGGAGATCACCGCCACGCTGCTGGCCGCGCAGGGTTACCAGGGCGAAATCGACAAGGTGTCCGAGGAGGACGTGAATGCCCTGCTCGAACACACCTTCGAGCACCACGCGAAGGGCACCGGCCTCATCGGCACGGTGGAGAGCGGCGTGCAGCGCCTGCTCCACGTCCGGGAAGCCGACGTGGACGAGGTGGCCTGCCTCATCGACTTCGGCCTGGACACGCCAGTGGTGCTGGAGGGCCTGCGCCGGTTGACCGTGATTCGCGAGCGCCTGGAGCAGGACGCCTCGCAGCGGAAGGTCCAGCGGCAGGCGGAGGGAACGCTCGCGGTCGACGAACTGCTGGCGCTGGCCCGGCAGTCGGGCGCCGTCCTGCTGCACGCCTCGGCGCGGCTGGCGCGCACGCTGGTGGAGCTGCCGCGGGCCCGCGAAGCCCTGGAGCCCGTGGGCGCGCTCGTTCTGGACGGTGCCTCCACGGAGCTGGCCCTGTCGCTGCACCGGAACCTGGGCACGGAGGTCCTGCTCGCGGGTGCCGCTGGCGAGGGCGGCCTGCTGCCACGGCCTCCGACGGAGCGTGTCCCCGAAGGGCTTCAGTCCTGGGTGCTGGACGCGGCCGGATTGCCGGTGCCCCCCGGCGTCGTCGGTGAGCTGGCCCTGGAGGGCGCTGGCCTTCCCTGGGACTTGTGGCGCGCCAATGAGCAGGAGCGCCGCCGTTTCGTGCAGCACCCGTCGAGCAGTGAGGCCCGTCTCTTCCGGACCGGGCGGCACGCGCGGCTCCGCGTGGACGGCCGCGTGGAGCACGTCACCCTCCCCTCCGCGCCCAAGGCACAGGCCCCCGCGCCGAAGCCTCCACCGAAGGCGCCCCCTGCGCCCATGCAGCCCGCGCTGACGCAGCAACCCGAGCCCGCGGCGATTCCCCGCGTACCCCGGACTCGGCCGCTGCCCCTGTCCTTCGCGCAGCAGCGGCTCTGGTACCTCCAGCAACTGGACCCGAGCAGCACGGCGTACAACAACGGCTCCAACTTCCGCCTCACCGGCCCGCTGAACGTCGAGGCGCTGCAGGCTGCGCTCAATGAGGTGGTGAAGCGGCACGAGGTCCTCCGCACCACGTACCAACTGACGGAAGACGGCGCGGTGCAGGTCATCCACGCGGAGGGCACGCTGCCGGCTCTGGTGGAGGACGTCCCCGGCGACTCGGTGGAAGCGCGCGAAGCGGAGATGCTGCGGCGGTGCGCGGCGCTCGCAGCGCTTCCCTTCGATCTCGAGAAGGGCCCGGTGGCGCGCGCGTTGCTGCTCCGGATGGGACCGGAGGACCACGTCCTGAGCCTGATGCAGCACCACGTCATCTCCGACGCGTGGTGCACCCTGGTGCTGGGCCGCGAGCTGTCGGTGCTCTACTCCTGCTTCAGCGCGGGCATCCCCTCGCCGCTTCCACCGCTGGAGGTGCAGTACGCGGATTACGCGGTGTGGCAGCGCCAGTGGCTGGAAGGCGCCGTGATGGAGGCGCAGGTCCGGTGGTGGAAGGAGCAACTGACGGGTGTCCCGGCGCTCGAGCTGCCCACGGACCGGCCCCGGCCCGCGGTGCAGTCCTATGCGGGCGGTAGCTACAGTTTCGAGCTGCCGGCCGAGGTCACCGAACCGCTGCTCGCCTTCGGGCGGCGCGAGGGCGCCACGTCGTTCATGGTGCTCATGGCGCTGTTCCAGGCGCTGCTGGGGCGCACTTCGGGACAGGAGGACTTCGCGGTGGGCATCCCCACGGCCGGCCGCTCCCGCCCGGAGGTGGAGGGGCTGCTGGGCTGCTTCGTGAACACGCTCGCGCTGCGCTCGCGGCTGGAGGGCGCCCCGTCGTTCCGGGAGCTCGTGGGCCGCGTGAAGCGGCATTCGCTGGAGGCGTTCGCGCACCAGGACGCGCCCTTCGAGCGCGTCATCGAGGCGCTCCAGTTGCCGCGTGACCAGAGTCGCACGCCGGTGTTCCAGGCCGTCCTCAACGTGATCAACACGCCCACCGTGGACGTGGCGTATCAGGGGCTGAAGCTGAGCGGGCTCGGCCTCTACCCGGACACCTCCAAGTTCGACCTGAGTCTGGAGGTCGTCGAGCGCAAGAACACCCTGTACTGCCGCTTCGAGTACGCATCGAGCATCTTCGATGGCGCCACTCTGGAGCGGCTCGCGGGCCATCTGGCCGAGCTTGCCCAGGCGGTCGTCGCCACACCGGACCTGCCACTCCAGCGCGTGGCGATCCTCTCAGAGGACGAGCGCCGTCAGGTGCTGAAGGGCTTCCAGGGACGGGAGATGGCACCCGCGTCCGAGGCGAGCATTCACGCGATGGTGGAGGCGCAGGTGGCGCGCACGCCGGACGCGGTGGCGGTGGCGTTCGAGTCGGAGCGGTTGACGTACCGGGAGCTGGACGCGAGGGCCAACCAGGTGGCGCACCACCTGAGGAGCCTGGGTGTTGCCCCGGAGTCGCTGGTGGGCGTGTGCCTGGAGCGCTCGGTGGACATGGTGGTGGCGCTGCTGGGCGTGCTGAAGGCGGGCGCCGCCTACGTGCCAGTGGACCCGGCGTATCCGAAGGAGCGGCTGGAGTGGATGCTGGAGGACACCGGGGCGTCGGTGCTGCTGACGCACGAGAAGTGGAAGTCGGTGCTCCCGCCCAGCGCCGCGCGCGTGGTGTGCCTGGACAGCGCGGCAGACGAAGTGGCACGTCACCCGGTGACTCGGCCGTCGGTGCGAGTGGGCCCGGAGTCGCTGGCGTACGTCATCTTCACCTCTGGAAGCACGGGCCGTCCGAAGGGGGCGATGAATGCGCACGGGGGCGTCGTCAACCGGCTGAAGTGGATGCAGGAGGAGTACGGGCTTAACGGCACGGACGTGGTGCTGCAGAAGACGCCCTTCAGCTTCGACGTGTCGGTGTGGGAGTTCTTCTGGCCGCTGCTGGCGGGGGCGAAGCTGGTGGTGGCGCGGCCGGGAGGGCACCAGGAGCCGGCGTACCTGGTGAAGCTGATGAAGGCGGAGGGCGTGACGACGGTGCACTTCGTGCCGTCCATGCTGCGTGCCTTCGTGGAAGAGCCGGGGCTGGAGGGACTGGGAGGCCTGCGGCGTGTGGTGTGCAGCGGCGAGGCGTTGAGCGCGGAGTTGGTGAAGAAGGCGTACGCGCGGCTGCCCGCACCGGTGCGGGTACACAACCTGTACGGCCCGACAGAGGCAGCAGTAGACGTCACGTACTGGCCCTGCCCGCGTGGAGAGGACTTCCACCGCGTCCCCATTGGGCGGCCCGTGGCGAACACGGTACTGTACGTGCTGGACACGCACGGGCAGCCGTCTCCTGTGGGCATTCCGGGCGAGCTGCACATTGGCGGCGTGCAGGTGGGGCGCGGCTACTGGCAGCGGCCCCAGCTGACGGCGGAGCGCTTCATCCCGGATGCCTTCAGCGGCATTCCGGGCGCGCGCCTGTACCGCACCGGAGACGTGGCGCGGTGGCTGGCGGACGGCACGCTGGAGTACCTGGGCCGAGCCGACTTCCAGGTGAAGCTGCGCGGCTTCCGCATCGAGCTGGGTGAAATCGAGGCCGCGCTGCGCACGCATCCCGGCGTGCGCGACGCCGTCGCCCTGGTGCGTGAGGAGACGCGAGGGGATGCCCGCCTCGTGGCCTACGTCACGGGTGACTCGGCGCCGCTGGAGGCCGAGACGCTGCGAGCGCACCTCCTGAAGCAGCTCCCCCAGCACATGGTGCCTTCAACCTTCGTTCACCTGGGCGTCCTGCCGCTGACGCCCAGCGGAAAGGTGGACCGCAAGGCCCTGCCCGCCCCCGAGGCGCCCACCGTCCAGCGGGGCCTCTACGTGGCGCCGCGCACGCCGACGGAGGAGGCCCTGGCCGAGCTCTTCGCCCAGGTGCTCAGCGTCCGCCGCGCCGGCATCCACGACGGCTTCTTCGAACTGGGAGGCCACTCCCTGCTGGCCACCCAGGTGGTGGTGCGCGTGCGGACGCGCTTCGGCATCGAGCTCCCGCTGCGCGCCTTCTTCGAGTCACCCACGGTCGCCGGGCTCGCGGCGTACCTGGACGGCCAGAAGAACGCGCCTGCGCAGACCAACGCCGCGGTGCCGGCACTGACCCACGCGGACCGGCGCGCCTCGCTGCCCCTGTCCTTCTCCCAGCAGCGGCTCTGGGTCATCAGCCAGTGGAGCGAAACGGGCAGCAGTGCCTACAACCACCCGCTGGCGCTCCAGCTCACGGGCGCGCTGAACCTGCCCGCGCTCCAGCGAAGCTTCGACACGCTGGTTGCCCGTCACGAGGTGCTGCGGACGACGTTCCGCATGGAAGGCGACGCACCCGTCCAGGTCATCCACCCGCCCTCTCAGGTTCCCATCCAGGTCTTGGACTTGTCGGGTGAGGCCGTCGCCCATCTTCGTGAGGCGGAGACGCTGCGGCGGGTCCAGGAAGAGGTCCAACGCCCCTTCGACCTGGCGAAGGGCCCGGTGGTCCGCGGCATCCTGTTGAAGCAGTCCGCGACGGAGCAGGTGCTGGTGCTCAACATGCACCACATCGTCACCGACGGCTGGTCCAACGGCGTGATGGTCCGGGAGATGGCGGCGATTTATGGCGCCTTCCGGCAGGGCCAGTCGTCTCCCCTGCCCCCGCTCCCGTTCCAGTACGCGGACTTCGCGGCGTGGCAGCGGAAGTGGCTCCAGGGCCAGGTCCTGGAAGCGCAGCTCGACTACTGGCGCGGGATGCTCGCGGACGCGCCGCCGTACCTGGAGCTCCCCACTGACAAGCCGAGGCCGGAGCAGCCGTCCTTCCAGGGCGACAACACGCCCATCCAATTGCCGGCGGCCCTGAGCGACGCCGTGGACGCGCTCGCGCTGAAGGAGCGTGCAACGCCCTTCATGGTGTTGCTCTCTGCCTTCCAGGTGCTGCTGAACCGGTACTCCGGGCAGGAGGACGTGTTGGTGGGCTCGCCCATCGCCGGCCGTCGCCACGCGCAGACGGAGGGGCTCATCGGCTTCTTCGTCAACACGTTGGTCCTGCGCGCTCGCTTCGGTATGGACCCGACCTTCCGGGAGCTGCTGGCCCAGGTGCGTGACACCACGCTGGGGGCGTACGAGCACCAGGACCTCCCCGTCGAGCGGCTGGTGGAGGACCTCCGCCCCGCCCGTGAGGAGGGCCGCACGCCGCTCTTCCAGGTGATGTTCGCCCTCCAGAACACGCCGGTTCCCGAGCTGACGCTCCCGGAGCTGTCCCTCCGGGGCTTCGAGTCGAAGCACACAGTCAGCCGCTTCGAGCTGGAGCTGGTCCTGTCCCGCGCGACGGAGGGCTACCAGGGCGGGCTCGTCTACAGCACCGACCTGTTCGGGTCCGCCACGGCGGAGCGACTGGTGGCGCACCTCCAGGTCCTGCTGGAAGAAGCCGTGACGTCGCCGGACACCCCTGTCTCCGCGCTGCCGCTCGAAAGGGAGGAGGCGCCGCAGCCGGACGACGCAGCGGACATGGCCCGCGAGGCGACCTTCCACCTGCGCGTCGAGGAGCAGTCGGATCGGACGCCCGATGCCCCCGCCGTGTCGCTGGAGTCCCAGGTCCTCACGTACGCCCAGCTCAACGCGAAGGCGAACCAGCTCGCCGCGCAGCTGCGCACGCTGGGCGTGGGCCCGGAAGTCCGCGTGGGCTTGTGCCTGGAGCGCACGCCCGACGCCATCATCGCGGTGCTGGCGGTGCTCAAGGCCGGCGGGGCCTTCGTCCCCATCGACCCGGCTGCACCAGCGCAGCGCAAGTCCTTCGTCCTGAAGGACAGCAACGCGTCCGTGCTGCTCACCCTCCAGCACCTGGCCGATGCCTGGAGGCCCCAGGTCCGGCACCTGCTGTGCCTGGATACCGAGGCCTCGAAGCTGGCGTCACTCCCGACGCGGAACGTCGTGGTGAGCGTGCGCGAAGAGAACCTCGCGTACGTCATCTACACGTCCGGCTCCACGGGTACGCCCAAGGGCGTCATGGTGCAGCACCGCTCGTTGCTCGCCATGCACGCGGGAACGACGGAGGCGTTCCAGGCAACGGGCGCCACCCGGCAGCGCGTCAGCCTCAACGCCCCGTTCCACTTTGATGGGGCTTTGGAGCCTCTGGTCCATCTGGCGGACGGACATTGCCTCTGCCTGGTGCCCGAGGAGACGCGGAAGGATCCGGAGGCGATGCTGGCGTGGGTGGGGCAGCAGCGCGTGGACGTGCTGGACTGCACGCCCGCGCAGCTGACGCTCCTGCTCCAGGCAGGACTCCTGGAGCAGGAGAATGTGCCCTCGCGCATCGTGTGCGCGGGAGAAGCCATGGCCCCGTCGCTCTGGAAGCAGTTGGCCAGCACGGAGCGCACGACGGCCTACAACGCCTATGGCCCCACGGAGAGCACCGTCTGCGCCACCACGGCGAGCGTCCGGAACAGCACCGCGCCCGTGCCCGTCATCGGGCGGCCCATCCAGGGCACGCGGGCCTACGTGCTGGATGCGCGGCAGCGGATGGCCCCGGCGGGCATCGCGGGTGAGCTCTACCTGTCGGGAGACGGCCTGGCCCGTGGGTACCTGGGACAGCCGCAGTTGACCGCGGAGCGCTTCATCCCGGACGCCTTCAGTGGACAGCCGGGGGCCCGCCTCTACCGCACGGGAGACAAGGCGCGGTGGCGGCATGACGGCACGCTGGAGTACCTGGGCCGGCTCGACTTCCAGGTGAAGCTGCGCGGTTTCCGCATCGAGTTGGGTGAAATCGAAGCCGTGCTGCGGACCCACGACCAGGTGCAGGAAGCCGTGGTGCTGGCACGCGAAGACGTGCCCGGCGACAAGCGGCTCGTGGCCTACGTTGTTGTCGTGGTGACTCCCGAGGCCCTGGTGACCGCGGAGATGTTGCGTCAGCACGCCCAGGCGCGGCTGCCTGAGTACATGGTGCCGTCCGCCTTCGTGCTGATGGGCACCCTGCCCCTCACCCCCACCGGCAAGGTGGACCGGAAGGCCCTGCCCGTCCCTGACGTCTCGAACCTGGCCGTCAAACACGACGTCGAGCCGACCGCGACGCCCCTCGAGGCTCAGCTGGCGGAGGTCTGGAAGGAGCTGCTGCGTGTCCCCACCGTGGGCCGCCGCGACAACTTCTTCGAGCTGGGCGGTCACTCCCTGCTGGCCACCCAGGTGGTGGCGCGCATCCGCGCCACCTTCGACGTGGACCTGAACCTGCGCACGTTCTTCGCGGCGCCCACCGTGGCCGCGCTCGCCGAGCGCCTGTCCTCCGCCTCATCCGGTCCCCGGCTTCCAGCCCTGACGCGAGCCCGGGGGGACGGAGCCCTGCCGCTCTCCTTCGCCCAACAGCGGCTCTGGTTCCTGGATCAGCTCCAGCCAGGGAACGCGTCCTACAACATGCCGACGGCGATGCGCCTGTCGGGTGCGCTGGACGCGGCCGCCTTGCAGCGTGCCGTGGATGAAATCGTCCGTCGGCATGAATCGCTCCGCACCACCTTCCAGACCGAGGACGGTGCGCCTCGTCAGGTCATCCACGCGCCGCACACCGTGGCGGTGGACCGGGTGGACCTCTCGGGCATCCAAGACGGGACGCACCGGGAAGCGGAGGCGCTGAAGCGCGTCACCGCCGATGCCCGGCGTCCCTTCGACCTGACCCAGGGCCCCCTGCTGCGCGTCACGCTGTTGAAGCTGGAGCCGTCCGAGCACGTGTTGCTGCTGTGCATGCACCACATCATCTCGGATGGCTGGTCCATGGGCGTGCTGGTCCGAGAGGTGACCTCGCTCTACGGCGCCTTCCACGCCGGTCAGCCCGTCACGCTGCCCGAGCTTCCGGTGCAGTACGCCGATTACGCGGTGTGGCAGCGGGGGTGGCTCCAGGGCGACTCGCTGAACCAGCAGTTCGGCTTCTGGAAGGAGCAGCTTGCGGGCGCTCCGCACGCATTGGAGCTGCCGACCGACAAGCCGCGCCCGGCGTTCCTGAGCACCCGGGGCGCGTCGGTGCCCGTACAGCTCTCCCTGGCGCACAGCCAGGCAGTGGAGACGCTGGCACAGCGCGAGGGTGTCACGCCCTTCATGGTGCTGCTCGCGGCGTACCACATGCTGCTGAACCGGTACTCGGCCCAGGATGACGTGTTGGTGGGCTCGCCCATCGCGGGCCGGCACCATGCGCAGACGGAGCGCCTCATCGGCTTCTTCGTGAATACGCTGGTGTTGCGCGCGCGCTTCGGCCGCGAGCTGACCTTCCGCCAGCTCCTGGCGCAGGTGCGCGACACCACGCTGGGGGCCTACGAGTACCAGGACCTCCCCGTTGAACGATTGGTGGAGGAACTCCAGGTCGAGCGGGACCCGAGCCGCACCCCGCTCTTCCAGACGCTGTTCACGTTGCAGAACGCGCCCATCCCCGAGCTCGTGTTGCCGGGCCTGACGGTGCGGCCGGCCGACGGTGAGGACACGGGCGTGGCGCTGTTCGAGCTGAGCCTGGACCTGTTCCGTGGCGCGGACGGCTTCAGCGGGACGCTCAACTACAGCACCGATTTGTATGAAGAGGCCACGGCTCAGCGGCTGGCCTCGCACTACCAACGGCTCCTGGAAGGCGTCCTGGCCCGGCCGGACGAGCGTGTCGCCGCGCTGCCGATGATGCTTCCCGAGGCGCGTCAGGCCGTGCTCGAAGCCGCGAGCGGCGCTCGGGAGCCACTTCCGAAGGACGCGCGCATCCACGCGCTCTTCGAGGCACAGGTGTCTCGCACGCCCGACGCGCTGGCCGTGGTGGCGGGCGCCGAGTCGGTGACGTACCGGGAGCTGGATGCGCGGGCGAACGCGCTCGCCCTTCGCCTTCGCGCGGCGGGCGTGGGACTGGAGCATCGCGTCGCGGTGTGCGTGGAGCGCTCGGTGGAGCTGCTGGTCGCGCTGCTCGGTGTGCTCAAGGCTGGCGGGGCGTACGTGCCGCTGGACTCGGAGTACCCGGCGGAGCGCCTGCGCTTCATGTTGGAGGACAGCGGCGCCCGGGTCATCGTGGCCCGTGCTGCGTTCCGCGAGCGACTGGGTGCAGCGGAGGGCTGCGTCTGGCTGGACGCGGAGGTGCCTCCCTCCTCCGGCGTGCCCCAGGCCCCCGCTGTCCTGGTGCCTCCCGAGGCCGCGGCGTACGTGCTCTACACGTCCGGCTCCACGGGCCGGCCCAAGGGCGTGGTCGTCCAGCACCAGTCGCTGGTGAACTTCACCCGCGCGGCGTGGACGTCCTTCCCGGTGGCGCCCGGAGACCGGGTGCTCCAGTTCGCCTCCATCAGCTGGGACACCAGCGCGGAGGAGCTCTACCCGTGCCTCACGAGCGGCGGGACGCTGGTGCTCCGGACTCCGGACATGCTCGACGAGCCCGGTGCGTTCCTGGCGAAGTGTGAAGCGGCGGGCGTGACGCAGCTCAACCTGCCCACGGCCTTCTGGCATGACGTGACGGCGAGCCTCGATGCGGGCACCGCCCGTCTCCCCTCGGGGCTGAAGTGGGTGGTGATTGGCGGCGAACGCGTGGCGCCGGAGCGGGTGGCCCAGTGGCAGCGGAGCGTCGGTGCCGAGCTGCCACTGCTGAACACGTACGGGCTCACCGAGGTGACGGCGGTGGCCACGTCCGTGAACCTGTCAGCGGCCGGAGTCCTGGCGTCCCCGGGCGCCGAGCGCGAGGTCCCCATTGGCCGGGCGCTGACGAACGTGTGGATGTACGTGCTGGACCGCGAGCTGGAGCCCGTCCCCCCGGGCGTACCCGGCGAGCTGTTCATCGGCGGCCGGGGTGTGGCCCGAGGCTACCTGGGCCGGCCGGAGCTGACGGCGGAGCGCTTCGTGCCTTCGCCCTTCGGTGACAGCGAGCGGCTGTACCGGACCGGCGACCTGGCCCGTTGGCGCCGGGACGGGAACCTGGAGTACCTGGGCCGCGGCGACACCCAGGTGAAGGTCCGCGGCGTCCGCATCGAGCCTGGAGAGATTGAGGCCGCCCTCCGCGCGCATCCCACGGTCCACGACGCCGTGGTGCATGTCCGCGAAGACGTCGCTGGCGACAAGCGGCTGGTAGCGTACGTCGTGCTGTCGTCCGCGCCAGACGCGGGCCAGCCGGAGGCGTCCGCCCTTCGGGAACACCTGCGCCGGAACCTCCCCGAGTACATGGTGCCCGCCGCCTTCGTGTCGCTGTCCGCCCTGCCCCTGACGCCCAGTGGCAAGGTGGACCGGAAGGCCCTCCCCGCGCCGGAGGCCTCGCAACTGGCCCTCAAGCGCGACAGCCTGCCACCCGCGACGTTCATGGAGGCCCGGCTGGCGGAGGTCTGGCGGGAGCTGCTGCGAGTCCCCACGGTGGGACGCCACGACAACTTCTTCGAGCTGGGAGGCCACTCCCTGCTGGCCACGCGCGTGGTCGCCCGCGTCCGCGCTGACTTCAACGTGGAGCTGAGCCTTCGCGCCTTCTTCGAGGCCCCCACCGTGGCGGCCCTCGCCGAACGTCTGGGCTCCGCCACGCCCGGCCCCCGGCTGCCACCGCTCACCCGGGCCCGGCGCGACGGGCCGGCGCCGTTGTCCTTCGCCCAGCAGCGCCTGTGGTTCCTGGACCAGCTCCAGCCGGGCAACGCCTCCTACAACATGCCGACGGCGCTGCGCCTGTCGGGGACGCTGGACGTCGACGCCTTGCAGCGCGCCGCGAATGCCCTGGTGGAGCGGCACGAATCACTCCGCACCACGTTCCAGGCCCAGGGCGGCGAGCCCCGCCAGGTCATCCATCCATCGCGAGCGCTGCCGCTGAAGGTGGTGGACCTCTCGGGACTCCAGGGGCGGGCGTACCGGGAATCCGAGGCGTTGAAGCGCGCCACCCACGATGCACAGCAGCCGTTCGACCTGTCCACGGGGCCCCTGCTGCGTGTCACCTTGCTGAAGCTGACCCCCACCGAACACATGCTGGTGCTGTGCATGCACCACATCATCTCGGACGGCTGGTCCATGGGCGTGCTCGTCCGGGAAGTGGCCGCGTTCTACGATGCCTTCCTTCGCGGACAGCCCGCGTCCCTGCCCGAGCTCCCCGTGCAGTTCGCCGACTACGCGGTGTGGCAGCGCGGGTGGATGCAGGGCGAGACGCTGAAACAGCATCTGGGCTGGTGGAAGGAGCAGCTCGCGGGCGCGCCGCACATGCTGGACCTGCCCACGGACAAGCCGCGGCCCGCGGTGGTGACGCACCAGGGCGCTGGCGTGCAGGTACAGCTTCCGCTCGCGCTCAGTCAGGCGCTGGAGGCGTTGGCCCAGAAGGAAGGCGTCACGCCGTTCATGCTGTTGCTCGCGGCCTTCCAGGCGCTGTTGTGCCGGCACTCGGGACAGGACGACGTGCTGGTGGGCTCACCCATCGCCGGGCGCCGTCAGGCCGAGTCCGAGCCACTCATCGGCTTCTTCGTCAACACGCTGGTGCTGCGCGCCCGAATCTCCCCGGAGACGACCTTCCGCCAGTTGTTGGCGCAAGTGCGGGACACCACCCTGGGCGCGTACGAACACCAGGACGTGCCCTTCGAGCGGCTGGTGGAGGAACTCCAGCCCTCGCGAGACCTGAGCCGCACGCCGCTGTTCCAGGCCATCTTCGCCCTGCAGAACGCACCGGGCTCCGAGCTGGCCCTCCAGGAACTCTCCCTGCGAGAGCTGGAGCCGACGCATGGTGTCAGCCGGTTCGAGCTGGAGCTGGCGGTGGCCCGCCTCCCGGAGGGCTACCAGGGCGCGCTCATCTACAGCACCGAGCTGTTCGAGCCCGCCACGGCGGAGCAACTGATGGAGCATCTCCGGCTGCTGCTGGAAGGCGCCGTGGCGTCACCGGATGACCCCGTGTCCACCCTTCCCCTCCACACGGAGGCGGAGCAGCAACAGTTGATGGTGGACTGGAACAGCACCACCTCCAGCGTCCAGCGCGGTGGCATCTTCCACACGCGCTTCGAGCAGCAGGTGGGACGCACGCCCAACGCGCCTGCCGTGGCGTTGGATGAGCAGGTGCTGTCCTTCAGCCAGCTCAACGCGAAGGCGAACCAGCTCGCCGCGCACCTGCGCACGCTGGGCGTGGGCCCGGAAGTCCGCGTGGGCCTGTGCCTGGAGCGTACGCTGGAAGCCATCATCAGCCTGCTGGCGGTACTGAAGGCCGGAGGGGCCTTCGTCCCCATCGACCCGATGGCGCCCACGCAGCGCCGCTCCTTCATGCTGGAGGACAGCGGGGCCACCGTGCTGCTCACCGTCCAGCACCTGGCCGAGGCCTGGCGGCCCCAGGTCCAGCATCTGCTGTGCCTGGACACCGTGGCCTCGAAGCTGGCGTCACTGCCCACGTACAACGTCCCCGCGAACGTGCGCGGAGAGAACCTCGCGTACATCATCTACACGTCCGGCTCCACGGGCACTCCCAAGGGCGTCATGGTGCAGCACCGCTCGCTGCCGTGGTTGCTCCAGGGAATGACGGAGTCGCTGGAGATGTCCGAGCCCGCCGGGCAGCGCCTCAGTCTCAACGCGCCGCTGTACTTCGACGGCACCGTCGAGCGGCTCATGCACCTGGCGGAGGGACACTGCCTGTGTCTGGTGCCAGAGGCCACGCGGAAGGACCCGGACGCGATGGTGGCGTGGTTGGAGCAGCAGCGCGTCGACATGCTGGATTGCACGCCCGCGCAGCTGGCACTCCTACTCCAGGCCGGGCTCCTCGAACGAAGCCACGTCCCCGCCAGGATTTTCTGCGGAGGCGAGGCCATGTCGCCCATGCTCTGGAATCGACTGGCCAGCACGGAGCGCACGACGGCCTTCAACGTCTACGGCCCGACCGAGAGCACGGTGTGCGCCACCTCCGCGCGCGTTCAGGGCAACCCGAGTCCCGTTCCCGTCATCGGTCATCCCATCGCGGGAACGCGGGTGTACGTGTTGGACTCGCACCAGCAACTGGCGCCGCTGGGAACCGCGGGCGAGCTGTGCATCGCGGGAGAAGGTGTGGCCCGGGGCTATTTTGGCAGGCCGGGACTGACGGCGGAGCGCTTCATCCCGGACGCCTTCAGTGGACAGCCGGGGGCCCGCCTCTACCGCACGGGAGACAAGGCCCGGTGGCGGCATGACGGCACGCTGGAGTACCTGGGCCGGCTCGACTTCCAGGTGAAGGTGCGGGGCTTTCGCATCGAGCTGGGCGAAATCGAGGCGGCCCTGCGCACCCACGGCCAGGTCCAGGACGCCGTGGTGCTCGCGCGCGAGGACGTACCGGGCGACAAGCGGCTCGTGGCCTACGTCGTGGGCGACTCGGTCACCGCCGAATCGCTGCGCCAGCACCTCCTGCAGCGGCTGCCTGAGTACATGGTGCCGTCGGTCTTCGTGCCACTGGGCGCCCTGCCGCTGACGTCCACTGGCAAGGTGGACCGCAACGCGCTGCTGGCACCGGACGCATCCCAGCTCGCGCTCACGCGCGACGTCGAGCCGCCCGCGACGCCCACGGAGGCTCGGCTGGCGGAAATCTGGAAGGAGCTGCTGCGAATCCCCACCGTGGGCCGGCATGACAACTTCTTCGAGCTGGGCGGACACTCCCTGCTGGCCACCCAGGTCGTGGCCCGTATCCGCGACGCCTTCGATGTGGAACTGAACCTGCGCGCGTTCTTCGCGGCCCCCACCGTGGCGACGCTCGCCGAGCGGCTGGCCTCCACGACGCCCAGGCTCCGGCTCCCGCCCTTGACGCGCGCCGGGAGGGACGGTTCGGTGCCGCTCTCCTTCGCACAGCAGCGGCTGTGGTTCTTGGATCAGCTCAATCCTGGAGACGTGTCGTACAACATGCCGTCCGCGCTGCGGCTGTCGGGGATGCTCGATGTCGAAGCCCTGCGGCGAGCCGTGAGTGCCATGGTGGAGCGGCACGAAGCGCTCCGCACCACGTTCCAATCGGTGGCTGGCGAGCCCCGGCAGGTCATCCACCCACCACACGACACGGTGGTGGAGGTCGTGGACCTCTCGGACATCCAGGACCGGGCCCAGCGGGAGGCGGAGGCGATGACGCGCGCCACCCGGAATGCCCGACAGCCGTTCAATCTCGCCACGGGGCCGCTGCTGCGCGCCACGCTGCTGAAGCTGGAACCGTCCGAGCACGTCCTGTTGCTGTGCCTGCACCACATCGTCTCGGACGGCTGGTCCATGGGCGTGCTGGTGCGTGAGGTGACCACGTTCTATGAGGCCTTCCAGAACGGGAACCCCGCGGCCCTTCCCGAGCTTCCGGTTCAGTACGCCGACTACGCGCTCTGGCAGCGGGGGTGGCTCCAGGGCGAGACGCTGAAGGAACAGCTCGGCTGGTGGAAGTCGCAGCTGGCCGGTGCACCCCATGCGCTGGAGTTGCACACCGACAAGCCCCGGCCCGCGGTGCTGCGTCACCACGGCGCGGTGGTGCCGGTGCTGCTGCCCCAGGAACTCGCGCTGATGCTGGATGCGCTGGCGCAGCGTGAAGGCGTCACGCCGTTCATGCTGCTGCTCGCGGCCTTCCAGTCGGTCCTGGCCCGTCATGCCGGGCAGGATGATGTGTTGGTCGGCTCGCCCATCGCCGGCCGGCGCCACGCGGAGACCGAGCCGCTCATCGGCTTCTTCGTGAACACGCTGGTGCTGCGCGCCCGCCTCACGCCCGCGATGACCTTCCGTCAGCTTCTGGCGCAAGTCCGTGACGCCACGCTGGGCGCGTATGAGCATCAGGACGTGCCCTTCGAGCGGTTGGTGGAGGAGATCCAGCCCTCGCGAGACCTGAGCCGCACGCCGCTGTTCCAGGTGATGTTCGCGTTGCAGAACACCCAGGTCCCCGAGCTGGCCTTGCCCAAGCTGTCGGTCCGTCCCGCGGACGCCGACGACTCGGGGGTGACGCTGTTCGAGCTGAGCCTGGACCTGGTGCGTGCCCAGGATGGCTACGAGGGTGCGCTCGTCTACAGCACCGAGCTGTTCGAGCGGGCTACGGCGGAACGGCTGGCCACCCATCTCCGGCTGCTGCTGGAGCGTGCCGTGGCCGCGCCGGACCTGGCCATCGCCACCCTGTCCCTCCACACGGAGACGGAGCAGCAGCAGTTGATGGTGGACTGGCACGACATCGCACCGGACCGCGAGCGTGGTGTGCTCTTCCACACGCGCTTCGAGCAGCAAGCCGCGCGCACGCCCGAGGCCCCCGCCGTGACACTGGGGGCGCAGGTGCTGTCGTTCGCCCAACTGGACGCGAGGGCCAACCAGCTTGCCTCGTCCCTGCGCTCGCTGGGCGTGGGCCCCGAGGTCCGCGTGGGCTTGTGCCTGGAGCGCACGCCGGACGCCATCGTCGCGGTGTTGGCGGTGCTCAAGGCGGGTGGCGCCTTCGTGCCCATCGACCCGTCAGCGCCGGCACGGCGCAAGTCCTTCGTCCTGAAGGACAGCAATGCGTCCGTCCTGCTCACCGTCCAGCCGTTGGCGGATGCCTGGAAGCCTCAGGTCCGGCATCTGCTGTGTCTGGACACCGGGGCGTCGAACCTGGCGTCACGGCCCACGGATGACGTCGCGGTGGAGGTCCGAGGCGAGAACCTCGCGTACGTCATCTACACATCCGGCTCCACCGGCACGCCCAAGGGCGTCATGGTGCAGCACCACTCGCTGGCTTCGCTGCACGTGGCCTCGAACCTCGCGTTCCACCTGGGGCAGGCGCCGGGGCAGCGGTTCAGCCTCAACGCGCCGCTCTACTTCGACGTCAGCATGGACCAGCTCGTCCATCTGGCGGACGGGCACTGCTTGTGCCTGCTGCCCGACGACACACGGAGGGATCCGGAGGCGATGCTGGCGTGGCTGGAGCAACAACGCGTGGACGTCTTGGACTGCACGCCCGCGCAGCTGACGCTCGTGCTCCAGGCTGGGCTGCTGGAGCGTGCCCACGTCCCGGCGCGGATTCTGTGCGCGGGTGAAGCCATGGACCCGTCGCTCTGGAGCCGCCTGGCGAGCACGGAGCGCACGACGGCGTTCAACGCCTACGGCCCCACGGAGAGCACCGTGTACGCGACGTTCGCGAAGGTGCAGCACAGCCCGAGTCCGGTCCCCGTCATCGGCAAGCCGCTCGCGGGGACTCGGGCGTACGTGCTGGATGCGCGGCAGCAACTGGCCCCCCTGGGCACCGCGGGCGAGCTCTACCTGGCGGGGGATGGCCTGGCCCGAGGCTACCTGGGCCAGCCAGGCCTCACGGCGGAGCGCTTCGTCCCCCACCCGTTCGCGACCATGCCGGGCGAGCGGCTCTATCGCACGGGCGACAAGGCCCGCTGGCGGCATGACGGCACGCTGGAGTACCTGGGCCGGCTCGACTTCCAGGTGAAGCTGCGCGGCTTCCGCATCGAGCTGGGCGAAATCGAAGCGGCCCTGCGTGCACACGAAGCGGTCCAGGACGCCGTGGTGCTGGCGCGCGAGGACGTGCCCGGCGACAAGCGGCTCGTGGCCTACGTCGTGGGCGGCGCCGTCACCGTGGAGGCGCTGCGTCAGCACCTCCAGCAGCGGCTGCCCGAGTACATGGTGCCTCCGGCCTTCGTCTCACTGCCGGCCCTGCCCCTGAACCCCAGTGGCAAGGTGGACCGCAAGGCCCTGCCCTCGCCCACGCTCGCGGACACCCGAAGCCAGGAGGTCCACGTGGCGCCGCGGGATGGGCTGGAGCTGCGGCTCGTGCGTACCTGGGAGCAGTTCCTGGGAGTGGCGCCCATCAGCGTGCGCTCCAGCTTTTTCGAGCTGGGGGGCCACTCGCTGCTGGCCGTGCGTCTGGTCGCGGCCCTGCGCGAGTCCCTGGGCCGGCCGCTTCCCCTGGCCGCGCTGTTCCAGGCCCCCACGGTGGAGCAGCTCGCCGCGTTCCTGCGCCGCGAGGACTCTGGACCGGCGTCGTCTCTGGTCCCGTTCGACGCGGGCCGGAGTGGAACGGAGGTTCCGTTCTTCTGCGTGCACCCAGTCGGAGGCAACGTCCTGACCTACGCGGAGCTGGCCCGGCTGCTGGGGCCGGAGCGCCCGTTCTACGGACTCCAGGCGCAAGGGCTCGACGGCAGCACGCCGCCGCTGGGCACGGTGGAGGAGATGGCCGCCGCCTATGTGGAGGCCATCCGCACGGTCCAACCCGCCGGGCCCTACCTGCTGGGCGGCTGGTCCGTGGGCGGCGTCATTGCCTATGAAATGGCGCGCCAGCTTCGCGAGCGTGGCGACACGGTGGCCTTGTTGGCGCTCATCGACGCCTACACGCCCGCGGTGCTCAACGCCGCCGAGCCGGAGCCCGACGCCGCGCAGGTCGTCTCCGCTTTCGCGAGCGACCTGCTGGGCATCGGGTTCGCGGACCTGGCCACGCCGGACGCGTCCCAGTCGCCCGAGGCCCAGGTAGAAGCGCTCTGGGAAGCCGGTCAGCGCGCGGGCGCCCTGACGCCCGGAATGGAGCCCGCGCACCTACGGGCCCTGCTCCAGGTCTTCGAGGCCAACCTCCGGGCCGCCCGCCGCTACCAGCCGCCCGCGCTGAACCCGGGCCGGGTGTTGCGGCTCCAGGCGACGGAGGGCGCGGAGGGCCTGCCCGAGGACGGCGGATGGAAGGCGCTCGTGGGAACCGGCCTGGAGCAGCACGCCGTGTCCGGCGACCACTACAGCGTGCTGCGCGCCCCGGGGGTCCGCGAGCTGGCGGACCGGCTCCGGAGCGCGCTGAAGCTCACCACCGGGTGAGGAGGAACTCGACGCCCAGGCCCAGCTCCTTGAAGTACTTGGGCGTCCCTCTGATGAGCCGCCGCTCTCCCTCCGTCTTCTTGAGGAGGTAGACCGGCATCGTGAGCCGCACGCCCACCATCTCCGCCAGGTCCACGCCCAGGCGGGCCTCCGGAACCGTCAGCGCCCATTCGTTGGGCTTGCTGAGGTAGCCCGCGGACACGCCCAGTCCGGCGCGCCACCGGACGTACGGCCCCAGGTCGAGGAACGGAATCGCGCCGGAGAAGCCGTCCATGTCGGAGACGCAGTCGATGTAGAGGCCCAGCGAGGCCCAGCGGATGCGGGTGTCGTTGGGCACGAGCTGGTCCATGTCCCGCACGCCCAGCCCGGACAGCACGGCGCCGAAGCGCCACTCATTGCGGCTGTAGGCGTAGTCGTCGCGTCCCTGCTCGGACGCCAGGAACGGAAGCTCCACGCCCACGCCCACACCGCGCTGGCGCATGGCGCTGAGCGTCCAGACATGGTGCGGCTTCGAATACGTCAGCCACTCGTCCAGGAACGCGGCGCCCGCGGGACGGAGCGGAATCTTGAGATTGCCCCGCTGCTGCGTGACGAGGCTGTGGAAGGCGGTGCCCACGCGTTGGCGGACCGGGATGAGGTCCTCTCGGGTCCCCGTGGCTTCAATCCCCTCCATGACGCCTTCGCTGTACTGGTAGCCCACGTCGCCCAGCACGGAGAGCAGGTCGTCGACCTGTCCCTTCTGAAGCTGTCCCGCTTCCGCCTTCTTCGTCAGGGCATCGGTGGCCTGGCGCAGCCGCCCCAATTGCGGCGTCGTCGTGCAGTCATTGCCCACGACGCAGCGGAAGCCGAGCGAGTCGATGCCCAGGACCTTCAGCACGCGGAGCTCACGATCCCTCAGACGCTCCTTGCCAGCGCGAGGCACCAGCAGGTCGACGGCGCGCGTCGAGGTGAGCTGAGTGGACAGGAAGCGGATGGCGTCCTGCATGCCCCGGTAGAAGTCGTGCTCGCGGAAGCGCCGGTCGAAGAAGCCCATCATCGCGAACTGGAACTCCGACGGGAGCACGGACGTGCGGCGAGGAATCTGGATGCGGCCCGACAGATTGATGTCGTGCTCCAGCGTGTTGAGCACGGCGCTGTCGCGCGCGGCGTTCAGCACGTTGCCCAGGTACTGGAAGTAGGCCTCGTCCAAGGGGCTGCGGGAGCGCTCCGGCCGTTCCGGCGGTGACGCCCAGTCCCAGCCGACCGCGTCCTGGTCCAGGTAGACGACGGGGAAGCGCTCACGATTGAGCGTCGTCTCCCGCGAGGTTCCGCGCTCCACCCACCGCGAGCCGAGCCGCACCGCCAGGTCCACGGGGTTGTTGTTGAGCACGCCGCCGTCAATGAGCTTGAGGGACTCCAGGGGCCCCCATTGCGTCTGGTTGAAGAAGGAGACCTCGACGGGAACAGGGGGGAACGCGAGCGGAAAGGCCCCGGAGGCCTGCGGGGTAAGCAGCAGGTTCGACAGGGACACCTCATGTCCGCCGTCGCCCGTCGGTTGGGCGCCCAGCGCCGGGTAGTACGCGAGCTCCTTGGGCTTCACTCCGATGTGGGGGAACGACGCGCTCACCGCGCCCTCCATGAAGGGCAGCCGGGCGGTGAGCTTCCCTTCGCCCTGCGTCATTACCTGGACGACCAGCTTCTCCGTCACGCGCTTCAGCTTGAACTGGGCGTCGGGTCCGCCGTCGCCGAAGGGAACTTCGCGCCCTCGCAGGTTCGTCACGGTGATGCCGTAGGCGAAGGTGCAGTCCTCCTTGAAGCGGGTCGTCTGGGCCTTCTTCAGGATGAGCTGCAGGGTGTCCTGCATGTGGGGCTCGCTGAAGAGATGCGTGCCCTGAGGTGGCTCATTCCGCTCTTCGGGGAGCAGCCGCCCCAGGTCGAGCTGGTCGATCCACACAGTCCAGAAGAGGCTCTGCTCCGGAGACCACGTGGGCTGGGCGAACGCCGTGTCACACGAAGCCAGTCCCCCGAGCAGCGCGTTCACCGCCCCCGCCGAGGCGCCCGTCCACACACGCGGCGCGGGGTTGCCCAGGTCCGCCTGCTCGCCTTCTCGCTGCGCGACGCTCCAGAACCGGACCAGTGTGGAGATGAACCCCGCCTGATACGCGCCCAGGCTGATGCCGCCGCTGACGACCAGGGCCGGCGCGCTGCGCTCCGTCTCCTCGGCCAGGGCGCGGGCCCGCGCGGGGTCTTCGATGTGCGGTGGCAGGAACGGCGTCCCCTCGGGGACGAGCGCGGTGTCCTTCGCGAAGGCGTCACCATCCGGCGGAATGGGCGGCACCTCGGGGCTCACCGCCGGAACGTCTTCAGTGACAGCGCTGGCCGGCACTTCGCCCGGTTCGGCTTCGGGCAGCGCCGCTGGCGCATCAGGTGGGGCGTCCGCCGACACGGGGTTGGCGGGTGTGGAGGAGTCCTCGGCCTCGGATGGGGCCAGTGGGACGGCTTGCGCCTGCGCGGTGCTGGTGGTTGCGAGCAGGACCACGGCACAGGCACGAAGAAGGTTCTTTGGCATTCACGGGGCTCAGATGAAGGTCGACGTTGAGGCTATCCCTCAATCCTGACCCTGATCCCGGAAGCCCGGCAACCACGGAAGGCGCCGGGGAAGCTGTCGTCCCCGGCGACCTTTGTTCGAAGGCCTACGACTTCTGCAGCTCGTGCGAGCTGTCGGCGGCGGCCTGCTCCGGTGCCGCGACGAACAGGGCGTCGCCCGTGCTGGACACCTGGGGACGCAGCGGCGCGGCCACCGACTCGTGGACCAGCGCGGGAACCACCACGGGCTCCACGATGGCGGCGGCCTGGGCGCGCTGCGCGGCCTGCCGGCGGCGCCACACGAAGTAGCCGATGGCTGCCGCGGCCAGCACGCCCATCACGGCGAACTGCCCTTCCTTGAACTTGGAGATCATCGTGTCCAGCTCGCCACCGAAGTGGAAGCCGAGCCAGATGAACACGGGCGCGGACAGCAGCGCCGCCAGGCCATCCCAGAAGATGAAGCGCCAGTAGGACATGCCCACGGAGCCCGCGGTGAAGTACGTCACGGCGCGCACGCCCGGCATGAAGCGGGCGATGCAGACGATCTTCTGCCCGTGCTTGACGAAGAGCCCTTCCACCTTCGCGCGTTTCTCGGGTGTGACAATGCGGGCGAAGAAGCCACCGCCGCCTTCACGTCCCAGCCTCCCCCCCAGCCGGCGGCCGGCGAGGTAGATGAGGCTGTCGCCAACGAGAATGCCCGCGAAGCCGACCACCATCATCACCGACAGGTTGGCGGCCCCCTTGTGGGCCAGGAAACCCCCGAGGATGAGGGAGATGTCCTCCGGAAGAGGAACACCCAGCCCGCAGGCCACCAGGATGCCGAACACGGTGGCATAGGCGAAGAAGCCCTGCGAGTCGCCGAGGAGGTTGGTGAGAAGTTCTTGCACGCGTCGTCCTGTCCATTCACGTCCGAAGGGCCCGCCCCGGCACTCACCTGAGGCCGCCCCTCTAGCGCCCAGACATCAACCGGGCGCGGGTCGTCAAAACTCCGGGTCAACAAGGGGAATCGACTACAAAAATCCCTGAAACCCGGCCTCCGCTTGGGCCCTCTTCGGTGCCCCTCGTCCCTTCTTATTCTCCGACCGCCGCCTCCCGCTGCCCCACTGTCCCGACGTCGCGCCGCCCCTTCGGGCAGCCTGCCCACCTGGGTTCCAGTCGTCCAGGAGGCCCATTCCGCCCCGGCCCGCACTGCGGAACGAGGTGGGAACTCCATCCACCAGGCCCTACCCCATCCCGCATAGCCAGAGCCGCCGGGCAGCTTAACCACCGCCCGCCCGAATGGCGTCACCTTCGGCTCAGGCCGCGGGCGCTTTTCCGATGAGCGTGCGCAGCATGTCCCGGTTGTCCCGGGCCTTCTGGCCGAAGTGCGCGACGATGCCCATCAGCAGCTTCACGCAGGCCTGCGGCTTGGTAGCCAGGAGTTTCTGGAAATCCGCGGCGCGAATCTCCAAGGCCAACACGTCGGTGACGGCGGTGGCGGTGCACAGCCGCTCACCCTTCTGCACCAGGGCCAGCTCCCCCAGGGGTTCGCCGGAGCCGACCTCACCCAGGGACACATCCTCGCCCCCGGCGCTCTTGGCGCTCAGGCGCACGGTGCCTTCACCCACGATGAGGAGCGAATCCCCCGTCTTGCCTTCAGCGAAGAGCGCGGTTCCCTTGGGGAACGCACGGGTGACGGCGACCCCGGCGAAAATCTGGATGCCGGTGTCCGTGAACCCCTTGAACAGCGGGCACGCCTTGAGCGTTGTGGCAGGCACGAGAGCCATGGATGTGCTCCTAACACGCCCAGCGTAGGCTCGCGAGCGACTCAGCGGTCCGTGTGGTACTCGGCCGCGAGCAGCACGTAGTGCTGGGCGGACATCAGGAGGAACTCACGCTCCGCCTCGGTGATGGGGCGCTTCACCCGGCCCGGAGAGCCCACCACCAATGAGCCCGGGGGGATCTTCGTGCCCGGCGTCAGCAGGGCTCCCGCGCCGATGATGCAGTCGTCCCCCACCTCCGCGTCGTCCATGACGGTGGCGCCCATGCCCACCAGCACCCGGTTGCCGATGGTGCACCCATGGAGGATGACGTGGTGCCCCACCGTCACGTCGTCCCCCACCGTGGTGGCGGACCTGCCGCTGGTGACGTGAATCAGGGAGAGGTCCTGCACGTTGGTGCGCTTCCCGATGCGGATGGGATTCACGTCCCCGCGCAGCACGCAGTTGAACCAGATGGAGGAGTCCTCCCCCACCTCGATGTCACCCACCAGCTGGGCGGAGTCGTCCACGAAGCATCCCGGGTGGACGCGGGGGGATACACCTCGGAATGGCCTCTGGGGCATGGGGCTACGCCTCCGCGACGACGTGGAACGGCGCCTCGGCCATGGGCACCGGCAGCGGCTCCACCGTGGGCGGCTTGAGCAGGGCCACCTGCTTGCCCGAGAGCTGGTTGGGCGTGGCGCGCTCCACCTTCACCGTCACGAAGGCGCCCGCGGGGGCGTCCCCTTCGAAGTTGACGGTGCGGTTCTCCGGCGTGCGGCCGAAGCGCTTGGTGGCGTCGTAGCGCGAGTGCCCCTCCACCATGACCTCCACCTCCGAGCCCACCAGCGCCGCGGTGATTTCGCCGCTGATGCGCCGCTGCAGCTTCTGCAGCCGCTCCAGGCGGGCAATCTTCACCTCATGCGGCACCGGGCCCCAGTCCTTCTCGCGCAGGGCCGCGCCCGTCTTGGGCCGCGGGCTGTAGACGAAGGAGAACTGGTTGTCGTAGCGGACCTGCTCGGTCAGCTGCATCGTCATCTCGAACTCCTCCTCGGTCTCCCCAGGGAAGCCGACGATGATGTCCGTGGTGACGGCGATGCCCGGCCGCGCCTCGCGCAGCTTCGCCAGGCGCTCCAGGTACTGCACCACCGTGTAATCGCGGCGCATCATCTTCAGGATGCGGTCGCTGCCACACTGCACCGGCAGGTGGAAGTGCGGGGTGATCTTCGGCTGGACGCGGAAGGCTTCGATCAGCTCGTCGGACAGGTCATGCGGGTGGCTGGTGGTGAAGCGCACGCGCTCGATGCCGGGGACCTCCGCGGTGCGCAGCAGGAGCTGCGCGAAGGAGATGCCGCCCGCGTACGAGTTCACGTTCTGGCCGATGAGCGTCACCTCGCGCACGCCGACCTTCGCCAGGTCCGCCACCTCGACGAGCACGTCCGGGAACGCCCGGCTCACCTCGCGGCCGCGCGTGTGCGGCACGATGCAGAACGAGCAGACGTTGTCGCAGCCCTTCATCACCGTGACGAACTCGGTGACCTTGCCGCGGGACGTCTCCGGGTCGGCGCGCGGGAAGACGTACTCCTCCGAGTTCACGAAGGCCGTCTCCACCACCCGCTCCCGCTCCGCGGACACCCGGCCGATGATGTCCGGCAGGCGCGCGATGTTGTCGGGACCGAAGACGAAGTCCAGGTACGGCACCTTCTTGAGGAGCTTGTCCTTCTCCTGCTGCGCCACGCACCCGCCCACGCCAATCAGCGCGCCACGGCTGGCCTTCACCGGCTTGTACCGCCCCAGGGCGGACAGCATCTTGTCCTCCGCCTTCTCCCGGATGGAGCAGGTGTTGAGGATGATGAGGTCGGCGTTGTCCGGCACCGGCGTCGGCGCGTAGGACATCTGGCTCAACACCTCGCTCATGCGGAGCGAGTCGTTGACGTTCATCTGGCAGCCGAAGGTGTGGATGAAATAGCGCTTCATGGAAGAACCCTGAGCAAGTACGTGCCCTTATCCGATGGCCGGACGCGGAATGCAACCGGCCGCCCGCCCGGCTTCATCCCCGGCTGAGCAGGTGCGTCAGGCGGGTGTGCAGGTCCACCAGCTCCGTCTCGCGGGCCCGGAGCAGCACCAGGGCGTCCTCGCCGTAACGCCGCGCCAGGGCGTTGGTTTCGCGCTCCTGTTTGGCCAGCTCGTCCTGGATGCGGCCCTTGAGCTCGTCCGCCGCGCCGCCCTGAAGCTGCCCCAGCTTGTCCTGGAGCTTGCGGACCGCCCAGCGCCGCCCGCCGAAGGCTCGCAGCAGCGCGCTGCCCTGCTCCGCCGTCTTGGGGGCCAGCCCCGACGCGGCCAGGGCCTCGGTGTGGGCCTTGGCCAGGGTCTCCGTCCCCTGCCCGGAGGCCTGGGCAAGGTAGGTCTGCTGGTAGCGGACCAGGGCGTCGAGCATCGCCGCGTCCAGCGGAGGGGCGGCCCAGCGCAGGGTGCGGTCGTCGGCGGCGGTGAGGTCCGTGGACGACTCCCGGTTGGGGACGTCCTGGAAGCCGTTGTCGTCGAAGAGGAAGGAAGACATGGGGAGGTGCCTTGCGGGGGAATGGGCCCGGGACTACGCGGGCACGAGCTGGTCGGCGATCCGGGCCAGGTCCGACACGGAGGTGACGACGACGGCCTGGTGACAGTGCTTCTCGTAGGTGAGCATCTCGCTGTCGCCAATGCCCCAGTTGCCACGCTCCTCGGGGCAGATCCACAAGAGCCGCTTCGCCTTGCGGCGCAGGTCCTTGAGGGCCCAGGCGTTGTTCGCGTTGTAGTTGTTCCGCCCGTCGCCAATCACCATCACGGTGGTCCGGCGGGTGATGCTGCCCAGGTGGTCCCGGGTGAAGTCGGCCAGGGCGCGGCCGTAGTTGGAGTTCGCGCTCAGCGACACCGTCTTGCCCGCGGTGGCCATGTCGATGGCGGCGTCGACCTCCAGGTCCTTGAAGTACTGCGTCACCTCGCCCACGTCGGACACGAAGACGAACGAGCGCACGCGGACGAAGAGCGACTGCATCGTGTGCATGAACAGCAGCATCATCCGCGAGGCCTGTCGCACGGAGTCGGACACGTCGCAGAGCACCACCAGCTCCGGGCGCTCGGGGCGGCGGCTGCGGAACTGGGGCACCATGGGCACCCCGCCCCACGGCAGGTTCCGGCGCAGGGTGCGCCGCACGTTGAGGGCGCCCTTGCGGTGCGAGCGCTGCTTCCGGATGAGCCGGCTGCGCAGCTTCTCCGCCAGGGTGCGCACGGCGGACTCCATCTGGTCCACTTCCGCCTGGGTGAGCAGGTGCAGCGGCTTGTCCGCGGCGGTGTCGGTGCGGCGGCGGATGCGGGCCTCGGCCTGGCGCTTCACTTCCTGGCGGGCGGCGTCCTCGATCTTCCGCATCGCGGCCGCGACATGGCGCGAGACAATCTCCACCCCTTCCGGTGTGAGGCCGCGGGCCCGTAGCTCGTCCTCGAGCGACTTCATGTCGTTCCGGGCCTTGTCCGCTCCAGCCGCCGCCAGCATGCGCCTGGAGAAGAACCCGGCCTGGAGCGGACTCTCCATCCGCGACAGGTCCAACTGCAGCGAGGCCATCCGGAAGATCTGCGCCAGCCGGGCCCGGTCTCCCATCAGCACGGCCTGCGCCAGGGGGGACATCTCCGGGAGGAGCTGGTGCATCTGGATGAGGACCATCTTCAGCAGGTCGCCCTCCAGGTAGCCTTCCTCCTCCAACTGCTGCGCCAGCGACTTGTCGATGGCCTCGAACGTCCTCGCCGCGCCGGAGAAGTAGAACTCGAAGGCCCGGTTGAAGGTGTCCACGTCCAGCTCGCGCTTCACCAGCGTGGTGCGGAGCACCGAACGGAACAGGTTCCGATCCTTGAGGCCTACCTCGGACGTGGCGCGCAGCGCGTCCTGGACCTCGGACGTACTGACGCGCACACCGTTCTGGCGAAGGACCTCGGCGAACTCGACGATGCGGGCATCCACGCAACCATCATGTCCGGGGACGGCCCGCGCGCAATCGGGAATGCACGACCGTGAAGCGAGCGGATGCCTGCCTCCCTGGTACACGCGGTGTAATCACTAAAATTTACTGAATTGCAGATTGTTCCGATCTACGTCCGCCGTCTATGGAAGCCGCTTTCAGAGGGAAAACAGGCAAGACGTGGCCTGGACGCCACGAGGCGCCCGAATCCCGCTGCTCAACGCAACAAAGACTGATGGTGCGTGTTGCCGCTGTTCAGGCCGACCGCTCGAAGGACATCACGGCCTCGACGTGATGCGTCTGAGGGAACATGTCGACCACCTGGAGGGCCAGGGGCTTGTACCCGGCGGCGACCAGGCCCGCGGCGTCCCGAGCCAATGAAGCCGGGTCACACGCCACGTACACCACGCGGCGCACCCCCAGGGCGGTCATCCACTTCGCCAGGCCTGGGGCTCCCGCGCGCGGCGGGTCCGCGAGGCACACATCGAAACGGCGCTGTTCGGCCACCAGCCCGTCGCACACCTTGCGGGCGTCGCCCTGGATGAAGCGCACGTTCGTCACCCCGCCCTCCCGCGCGCTCCGCTGGGCCAACTCCACGCCCACGGGGGATGACTCCACGCCCAGCACGGACGCGGCGGTTCCGGCCAGGGGGAAGGTGAAGTTGCCGTTGCCCGAATACAGCTCCAGCACGGAGTCGGACTCCCGGGCTCCCAACTCGTACACGGCCGAGGTCACCAGCCCCACGTTGGCTTCGGCATGGGCCTGGGCGAAGGCATCCGGCCGCAGGTACAGGGGGACTTCCGGCCGCAGCGGTGAGTAGGAGCGCAGCGCGGGCTTGCCCAGGAGCCGGGCCGAGCCCTCCTTCGGCGTCAGCACCGCGCCCTCCAGCCGCAATGCGCGCACGGCCGCCTCCGCGGCCTCCAGGTGGCGCGCCGTCACCGGGCCGCTGAGATTCACCGCGAACGCGGCCTTGTCCCCTTCGGCCAGCAGCAGCACCTCCTCGGTGTCCTTCGCCAGGGGCTTGAGCAGCGGAGCCAGCTTCCCGGGAAGCGCCGTCAGCACGGGCGTGAGCGCGCCGCAGACCTCCACGGGCACGCGCTCGTGGCTGCGCCGGCCGAAGTACCCCAGCGCCCCCTTGCCCGCGGGATGCAGCACCGCGCGGCGCCGGTAGCCCCAGTCCCTGGGCGCCACCAGCAGCGGACGCACGGTGAAGCTGTCCCGAGCCAGGTGGCCCAGGTGCTCCAGCGTGGACAGGACGATCTCCTGCTTCGCGGTGCGCTGGGCGGGCTCGGCCAGCCCCAGCCAGTCACAGCCGCCGCAGTCGGACGCGTACACGCAGGGCGCGTCACGCCGGTCCGGGCCTGGCGACACCACCTGCCGCAGGATGCCGCGCAGCACGCGGCCTTGACTCTCCAGGTGGACGCGCACGGTGTCCCCCGGGAAGGTCCCCGGGATGAAGACGGTGCGCCCCTGCCAGGAGGCCACGCCTTCGCCGAGCTGGCCGAGGCGTTCGATGGTCAGTTCAATGGGAAGTTCGGGTAGCGGCAGCATTCAGGCGCTATTCGGGCGGGAGCTCCGAGCGCAAGCGCTCCACGAACTCCTCGATACGCGATCGCTTGTCTTCATCAACGTCCAGGAACTCCACCGCCATCCCTGGGGACTGGGGCGCGGGCACGCCCACGGCATTGGTGCGCGTCACCCGCCCCTTCAGCTCCACGGGGAAGTGCGCGCCGGGCAGCGTCACCAGCAGCCGCACCACCGTGTCCACGGACAGCGGCTTGTCGGTGTTGATGTACAGGCCACCCTTCGACAGGTTCACCGCCCAGTCGGTGACGAAGCCAGAGACGCTGCGGTAGGCCACTGGCAGTTCGTACTCCAGACGGGGCGCGCGGGGATGAGGGGTCGAGGTGTTGGGACTGTCTGCCATGGGATGCGCTCCGCCGCGGGATTCGTACAACGCCCGCGGCGGTGCACCTTAGCCCCACACGCTCAGACTTTCATCTCACGGACGTCGGGGGCCACCGTCAGCTTCGGCTCGGTGAGCTTCTGTACCTGCTCCACCGTCACCCCGGGGGCCACCTCGCGCAGGATGAGCCCCTGCGGCGTCACGTCGATGTACGCGTGGTCCGTGACGATGTGGTGGATGCACTTGAGGCCCGTCAGCGGCAGCGAGCACTTCTTGAGGATCTTGGGCTTGCCGTCCTTGTTGGCGTGCTCCATGGCCACGAAGATGCGCTGGGCACCGACGGCCAGGTCCATGGCGCCGCCCATGCCCTTGATCATCTTTCCGGGGATCATCCAGTTGGCCAGGTCGCCCTCTTCGCTGACCTCCATGGCGCCCAGCACGGCCATGTCGATATGGCCGCCGCGGATCATCCCGAACGACAGGGCCGAGTCGAAGAACGCGGCGCCGGGCACCGCCGTCACCGTCTCCTTGCCGGCGTTGATGAGGTCCGGATCCTCCTGGCCTTCCACGGGCCAGGGGCCGATGCCCAGCAGGCCGTTCTCCGACTGGAGCACGATGTCCATGCCCGGCGGGATGTAGTTGGCCACCAGGGTGGGCATGCCGATACCCAGGTTGACGTAGAAGCCGTCCTGCAGCTCCTGGGCGATGCGCTGTGCAATCTGTTCACGAGTCAGTGGCATGGCTGGGCTCCTCAGGCCGACTTGCGGACGGTGCGCCGCTCGATCCACTTCTGGAGGTTCTTCGCCTGGACGATGCGCTTCACGAAGATGCTCGGGATGTGCACCAGGTCCGGGTCCAGCTCGCCGGGCTCCACGATGTGCTCCGCCTCGACGATGGTGACCTTGGCCGCCATGCACATCATCGGGGAGAAGTTCCGCGCCGTCTTCCGGAACACCAGGTTGCCCCAGCGGTCCGCCTTCCACGCGCGGACAATGGCGAAGTCCGCCTTCAGCGGCGTCTCCAGCACGTGCAGCCGCCCGTCGATGACGCGCGTCTCCTTCCCTTCGGCCACCTGGGTGCCGGCGCCCGTCGGGGTGAAGAAGCCGCCAATGCCGCAGCCGCCCGCGCGGATGCGCTCGGCCAGGGTTCCCTGCGGGTTCAGCTCCACCTCCAACTCGCCGGAGAGGAACTGCCGTTCGAACTCCTTGTTCTCTCCCACGTAGCTGGACACCATCTTCTTCACCTGCTTGTTCTGAAGCAGGATGCCGAGCCCCAGCTCGGTGGTGCCGCAGTTGTTGGAGATGATGGTGAGGTCCTTCACGTTCTTCCGGTGAAGTGCCTCGATGAGATTCTCCGGGTTGCCGCACAGCCCGAAGCCGCCGCTCATGAGCGTGCAGCCATCCGGGATGTCGGCGACCGCCTCGTCCGCGTTCGCGTAGACCTTGTTCATCCGCCCTCCCGCATGTGCGAACGGGGTGAAGGCCCTTGGCGGGCCCCCACCCCGTGCCTCTCCCCTATCGGGAGAGGAAGTTCAGCGCTCCACCATCAGTGCGATGCCCTCGCCGCCGCCGATGCAGAGCGACGCGACGCCACGCTTCTTGTCCAGGTCCTGCATCGTCTGCAGCAGCGTCACCAGCACGCGCGCACCGGACGCGCCAATCGGGTGGCCCAGCGCCACCGCGCCGCCGCGTACGTTCACCTTCGACACGTCCAGGCCGAGCAGCCGGTTGTTCGCGATGGACACCACCGCGAACGCCTCGTTGATCTCCCAGAGGTCCACGTCACCCGCGCTGATGCCCTGCTTCTTCAGCAGCTTGTTGATGGCGTCCGTGGGCGCGATGGTGAACTCCACCGGCTTGCGCGCCGCCTGGGCGTAGCCCGTGATGCGGCCCAGGATGGCGCGGCCCTCGGCCTTCGCGCGCTCCTCGCTCATCAGCACCAGCGCCGCGGCGCCGTCGTTGATGGAGGACGCGTTGGCGGCCGTCACCGTGCCGTCCTTCTTGAACACCGGCTTCAGGCCCGGAATCTTGTCCGGCTTCGCGTTGCGGGGACCCTCGTCGTCGGAGACGGTGACGACGTCCTCCGGCTTCTTGCCCGGAATCTGGACCGGGACGATCTCCGCCTTGAACAGGCCTTCCTTCTGGGCCTGGATGGCGCGGCGCGTGGACTCCAGCGCGTACTCGTCCTGCTGCGAGCGGCTGATGTCCTGCGTCGTGGCGCACTCCTCGGCGCAGATGCCCATGTGGACGTTGCCGTACACGTCCCAGAGGCCGTCGTGGATCATCGCGTCCTTGAACTCCACGTTGCCCATGCGCGCGCCGCCACGCATCGTGTGGCTGATGTACGGCGCGTTGCTCATGGACTCCATGCCGCCCACGACGACGACGTCCGCGTCACCCAGGGCAATGGCCTGCGCGCCCGCGCTGACGGCCTTGAGGCCGGAGCCACAGACCTTGTTGAGCGTGGTGGCGGGGACCGTCTCGGGCAGGCCGGCGAAGATGGCCGCCTGGCGAGCGGGCGCCTGGCCCACGCCGGCGGTGAGCACGCAGCCCAGGATGACTTCCTGCACGGCCTCGGGCTTCACGCCCGCGCGCTCCAGCGCCGCCTTGATCGCGATCGCGCCCAGCTGAGGGGCCGTCAGCTTGGCGAGCGCGCCCTGAAAGGCACCAATGGGGGTACGGGCCGCGCCTACGATGACGACGTCACGAGCCATGAAAACTGCCTCCTCTTGAGGATGTGCGGATGCTTTTCGATAACAGTGTCGGGGGCCCTTATCACCGGCCACTTCCCTGAGTTCAAGCATCCTTGCTCGTCACACGGACGTGAGCGTCCACTGTGCACGACGCAACGCGCCAGCGTGGGCAAAGGCGCGAAGTCACGAGGCCTCCTGGCTCGGACCCCGCGCCCCTGCCCGCCCGACCGGTCGGACGGTTCCTAGCGGACGAACCAGGAGAACAGCTCCGCGTCCCACCCGCCCGTCGTGATGACCTTGCCGTCCCCCCGCCAAGAGATGCCCAGGACCGTGCGTTCGTGGGCGCCAATGACAGTGGGCCGGAACGCGCCTTCTTCACGGACGTCCCAGGTGAAGAGCAATCCTCCTTCGCCGCCACTGGCGAGCCGCGTGCCATCCGGGCTCCACGCCAGGGCCAGTTGGATGAGCCAGGTACTGGCGCCCGCAACGAAGGCACCCGTGCTCAAATCCAGGACGGCGAGCCGCTCACTGCTGCTCAGCGCCAGGCGCGTCCTGTCGGGGCTGAGCGCGGCGGCCACGATGCCCGTCAACCCGGGTTCCATGCTTCGAAGGACACCGGACGCACGGTGCCAGAGGTTCCATGCCCCATGGCTGTAGACGATGAGCAGCGACGCTCCATCGGGCGTCCATTCCAGCTCAACGACGGGGCTCGGCGTCTCCGGGATGCGCAGCAACTCCGTGCCGCTGCCCACGTCCCAGACCTGGACGGTTCCTTTCATCCCGGTGGGCGACAACGTCGTGCCCGCGCCCGCCAGGGTCCGGCCGTCTGGCGTCAGCGCGGCGTGCTCCACCCTGGATTGCTGTCCATGAGACCACGGCGTCAGCTCGACGGGCGTGCGCACCCGGGTGCCCGCATTCACGTCCCAGACGCAGAGCCGGCCGTCATCGCCTCCCGTCGCGAGTCGCGTGCCCTCCTCGCTCCACCCCAAGGCACGAACGTCTCTGCCCCCATGTCCGTCCAGCGCTCGCAGCGCCAGGCCTGAATCACTCCAGAGCCGGACCTTGCCCTCGCTGCCGGCCGACGCCAGCCGATCTCCCGCGGGACTCCACGCCGTGACGTTGACCGCCCTCAGATGCGCCAGCAGCTCAGTGCGCCGCACGCGCGCGTGCTCCGCATCCACCTGGAAGACGGACACCGCGCCGGGCTCGCTCTCCAGCGCGACGAACGTGTTGTCGACCGGGTGGAACCGCACGGCGCCGTAGCCGGACGCAGTCAGCGGTTTGGGGGGAGGCTCGGAGCCATCCGCCACCACCGTCCCGGTGTCGGCCTCCAGGACCGTCAGCGAGCGGAGTCCATCCACCACCACGAGCCAATCCTTCGTGCGGCTCCAGTCCAGGCGGGCGGACAGGCCCCACGGGCCTGTCCACGCGGCCTGCTGCTCGTGGGTCACTGCCTCATACACTCGCACGTAGCGGTAGCTGCCCACCGCGTACCGCGCGCCGTCCGGGCTCCAGGCGAAGCCATGGGCATTGCTCTGCCGGTAGAGCGGCCCCGCTGGGGCAAGCGGGTGAATCTCCACCATCTCGCCCTGCACCTCGAGCGCGATACGGCGTGCATCCGGGCTCCAGTGGATCTGGTGGATGGGATACTCCGTCAGCAAGGGCTCCCGGCGCTCCGTCCCCGTGTCCGCGGACCAGAAGCGCACTTCCCCGCCGCCCGTGCCCAGGTTGCCGATGCTGGCGAACTCGTTGCCGTCCGGGTTCCAGGCAACGCCCAACACCGGGCCCGAATGGGCGCGCCAACGCTGGACAGGCGCGCCTGTGTCCGGGTCGATCCGGGCCAGCTGCCCATCCTCGAAGCCGGCGACCAGGTCCTCCCTCCTGGGCCCCCACGCCACGGCACGAATGTCCGAGCCCTCCATCCGAATCACCTGGGAGACGTGGCCGAGCTGCGCATTCCAGATGCGCAGTGAGCCCTCCCCCCCGACTCGATCCAGCACCGCGAGGAGGACCCCGTCCGGGCCCCAGGCCACGGCGCTGGGGTTACGCGCACCTGACTGCCTCCAAAGCGCGGAGTGCTCGAGCTTTGGAGCGAACCCCACGCCACAGCGCCGGTCCTGCTCGACTCGGATGACATGGGGCAGCTGCTCCGGCCCGCAGCGCATCCATCCGGTGAATCGCCATCCCTCCGCGGGCTCCGCCTGGAGCGTGACTTCGGTCCCCACATCGAAGCGCGCCATGCACGGGCCCGCGCAGTCGCTCACCCCTTCCGGCGTGCTCGTGACCCGCCCTGCGCCAAAGACTTCGACGAAGAGCGTCCGCTTCCCATCATCCAGGGGTGGAGCCGGTTCGACGGTGAAGGCCACGGGCTCGGACCACGCCCCCACCCGCGAGTGCACGTCAACCGCGCGGCAACGGACTTCGTAGTCGCCCACCGCCTGGAACGCCCGGCTGACTTCTCCGGGGGCTCCGCTGGGAAGGCGTGCGGAAACACCCGGTGTGGGATCCGCGCGCCCCCAATCGAAGACGTAGGTGAGCGCATCTCCTTCCGGATCCTCGGCAGTGCACCGGAAGGCTCCTGCCTCTCCCACCGTAAACTGCTCCGCGAGCACTTCGACACGCGCCGGCCCTGGGGGCCGTGAGTCGGAAGACGCCGGGCTGCGACCACACGAAGAAACAAACATCGCGCTCAGCGCGAGCGCGCAGGCCACCTGGGTGCGACGGCCCCAGGTCAAAGAACGTGCAAACATGGCATCCCCCACGCGCTCGGCCCCGAAGCGCGCGTCGCCCTGCATAGCAGGCCCCGCCCCGAAACGGCAACGGCCGGGCCCCCTCTCGGGAACCCGGCCGTCTCGCCGTGTTGGCGCGTGCGGCTGAAGACTACTTCTTCAGCTTGCTCGCCATCACGTCGCCGAGGCGCGCCTTCGAGCCTTCCGCCTGCTTGCGGAGGTACTCGCGGTAGTCCTCGCCCTCGCCGATCAGCGCCTTCATCGACAGCGCGACCTTCCGGTCCGGGGTGTTGATGTCGATGATCTTCACCTCGACATCCTGCGCCTCCTGCACCACGTCACGCGGGTTCTCGACACGCTCCTCCTTCAGCTCGGAGACGTGGACGAGGCCCTCGATGCCCGGCTCGATCTCCACGAACGCGCCGAAGTCGGTGACCTTGGTGACCTTGCCCTTCACGCGGCTGCCCACGGGCAGGCGCTCGGACAGCGTCTCCCAGGGGTCCGGCTGGAGCTGCTTGATGCCCAGGCTGAAGCGCTCGTTCTCGACGTCGATGTTGAGCACCACCGCCTCGACTTCGTCGCCCTTCTTGAACATCTCGCCCGGGTGCTTGATGCGCACCGTCCAGGAGATGTCGGAGACGTGCACCAGGCCGTCCACGCCCTCCTCGACGCCGACGAACACGCCGAAGTCGGTGACGTTGCGGATCTGACCCTTGATGACGGAGCCGATCGGGTACTTGTCCTCGAGCAGCGTCCAGGGGTTCTGCTCGATCTGCTTCATGCCCAGCGCGATGCGCTTGGCCTTCGGATCGATGTCCAGGACGACGGCCTCCACCTCCTGGCCGACCTCCAGGATCTTGGACGGGTGCTTGAGGCGCTTGGTCCAGGACATCTCGGACACGTGCACCAGACCCTCGACGCCCTGCTCGATCTCGATGAACGCGCCGTAGTCCGTGATGGACACGACCTTGCCGCGCACGCGGGTGCCGACCGGGTACTTCTCGTCGGCGCGGTGCCACGGGTCCTCCTGGATCTGCTTCAGGCCCAGGCTGACGCGCTCCTGCGTCGGGTCGAACTTGAGGACGACGACGCGAACCTCGTCACCCACGTTGAACATCTCGCTCGGGTGACCGATGCGGCCCCACGACATGTCCGTGATGTGGAGGAGACCGTCGATACCGCCCAGGTCGATGAACGCACCGTAGTCGGTGAGGTTCTTGACCACGCCCTTGAGGACGGCACCCTCCTTGAGGTTCTTGAGGGTCTCCTTCTTCATCTCCTCGCGCTGCTTCTCGAGGAGGACGCGGCGGGACAGGACGATGTTGCCGCGCTTCTTGTTGAACTTGATGACCTTGAACTCGAATTCCTTCGAGATGTACTGGTCAAGGTTCCGCACGGGGCGGATGTCAACCTGCGAGCCGGGCAGGAACGCCTTCACGCCGATGTCGACGGACAGGCCGCCCTTCACGCGACCGACGATGGTGCCCTTGACGATCTCATCGCGCTCGCAGGCGGCGCTGATCTCGTCCCAGATGCGCATCTTGTCGGCCTTCTCCTTGGAGAGGACGACCATGCCGGTGTCGTTCTCGCGGCTCTCCAGGAGGACCTCGACGGGGTCACCGGCCTGAACCGAGACCTCTCCGCGAGGGTTGGTGAACTCGGAGATCGGGACCTGTCCCTCGGACTTGTAGCCGATGTCGACAATCGCGAAGTCCTTCGTCACCTGGACCACGGTGCCCTTGACGATCTCCCCTTCCTTCAGGATGCCGTCACCACCGCGCTCCTTGAGCGAGGCCTCGAACATTGCGGCAAAGTCTTCGTCGCCGCCGTCCATCCCGACCTGCTGGTTCACGTTCTGCTGCATGAAATGGAAGTCCTTTGAAACCGGTACAGCTGCCCCCTGATGGTGGTTTTTCCGTCGCGGCCTGCGGGGAGCAGCGGGCAGTGACGTTCGTCCTCCTCATTGAGGACTTGATTTGATGGAAGCCGCGCACCCTAGACACCGGTGATTCCGGTAGTCAAGCGAGCTCGTGCCCCTTGTGCTGTTGGGTGGATGTCCTACCCCAGGAAAGTCAATGCCTCCTAGTTAAGAACGCCTGCCCTACCGCGCAGCCCCGTCCCACAGGATGCCTGCCCCCAGCCTGGTGCTCGAACGAGCGGCCAAGGCCCTGAAATTCCAGGGCCAACTCCGGGCCGCGCTCAACCGCCGGCGGCCCCGGATTTCTTCCCGGCCGTCAGCCCTGGAGCTTGAAGCTCTCGCGGGCGATCACCATCCGCTGCACCTCGCTGGTGCCTTCGTAGATGGTCTGCACCCGGGCGTCGCGGAAGAACCGCTCCACCGGGAACTCGTCGATGTAGCCGTAGCCGCCGTGGAGCTGCACGGCCTTGTCGGCCACCTTGTTGCTCATCTCGCTGGCGAAGAGCTTCGCCATGGAGGCCTCGCGGGAGAACGGCTGGCCCTTCTCCTTCATCGACGCCGCGCGCAGCGTCAGCAGCTCCGCCGCCTCCAACTGCGTCTGCATGTCCGCGAGCATGAAGCGCGGGCCCTGGAACTCGCCAATGGGCTGGCCGAACGCCTGACGGTCCTTCACGTAGGCCACGGTCGCCTCGAGCGCCGCGCGCCCCACGCCGCAGGCCTGCGCCGCGATGCCAATGCGCCCACCGTCCAGCGCCACCATGGCCAGCCTGAACCCCTGCCCTTCGGCGCCCAGCAGGTTCTCCGCCGGAACCTCGCAGTCCTCGAACGTGAGCGACACCGTGTTCGAGGAGCGCAGGCCCATCTTGTCCTCGTGCTTGCCGATGATGAGCCCCTTCGTCCCGCCTTCGACGATGAAGCACGACAAGCCCTTGTTGCCGGCGGGGGACGTGCGCGCCCACACCACCATCACCCCCGCGTACGCGCCTGAGGTGATCCACTGCTTGCTGCCGTTGAGGACCCACACGTCCCCGCGCCGCACCGCGGTGGTGCGCAGCGCGCCGGGGTCGGAGCCCGCATGGGGCTCGGACAGCGCGAACGAGCCCGCGATGGCCTCGCCGGACGCCAGCCGCGTCACGTACTTCTCGCGCTGCGCGTCGGTGCCGAACGCGTTGATGAGCTCGCCGCACATGTTCGTGACGGCCATGGCCACCGACGTGGACGCGTCGGCCGCGGCCATCTCCATCATCGCCAGCGCATAGGCCACCACGCCGGCCTCCGAACCGCCGTAGCGCGCCGGGAGGTTCACCCCCAGCAGTCCCATCTCTCCCAACTGCCGGAAGAGGTCCGTGGGAAAGCGCTCTTCGCGGTCCAGTGTCCGGGCAAGGGGGGCCACGCGCTCGCGGGCGAACTTGCGAGCGGTGTCACGGATGAGGGTCTGCGTCTCGGTGAGCTCGAGGTTCACGGCGGTTGTCCTACTCGATGGCCTTGAGGTTGAACGGGTACTCGATGGGGCGGTCCGTGCCATCCGGAGGCTTCGGGAAGGTCATGGACGACAGGACGGCCTGGACGCAGTCGTGCAAGCTCGGGTCCTTGAGCGTGCTGGTCTTCTTCACCACCCGGGCGTCCTTCACCAGGCCGTTGGCGTCGATGGTGAAGGTCGTCATCAGCTTACCCTCCACCGTCCGGTCCTTCTCCGCCATGTGGTCCTCGTAGCACTCCTGGATGCGGCGCTGGTGGTACTGGACGACCTGACGGATGGAGTCGGGCGTGAAGGGCAGCCGCTCGACGTCCGGCCCGTCGCGCTTGGCGGGGGCCGGCGTCGCGGCGGCGGGCTTGCCGCCGGCGGGCGCCTTCGCGGGGGCGGCGCCCTGCGCGAGCGCCACCGCCGAGGCCAGGACGACTGCGGAGAGAAGCGCTCGGGTCATGACGGTTACTCCCTCAGCAGGTTGGCGGCGATGACGATGCGCTGGATCTCGCTCGTCCCTTCGTAGATTTCCGTGATGCGCGCGTCGCGCACGTGGCGCTCCACGTCCATCTCCTTGCTGTAGCCCATACCGCCGTGCACCTGCAGGGCCTTGTTCGCCACGCGGCTGGCCATCTCGCTGGCGTACAGCTTGGCCATGGCGCTCTCCGCGCTGTGACGCACGCCCTTGTCCTTCTGCAGGGCCGCCCGCCACACGAGCAGCCGGGCCGCGTCGATCTCCGTGGCCATGTCGGCGATCATGAACTGGATGGCCTGGTGCTCACGGATGGGCTTGCCGAAGGACTTGCGCTCACCGGAGTAGCGCACCGCCTCTTCGTACGCCGCGCGCGCGATGCCCAGCGCCTGCGACGCGATGCCGATACGGCCGCCGTCCAGCGTGCTCATGGCGATCTTGAAGCCCTCGCCTTCCTTGCCGAGCATGTACTTGGCCGGCACGCGCATGTCCTCGAAGAACATGGAGCAGGACCAGGCGGCGCTGATGCCCATCTTCTTGTCCGGCTCGGCGCGGATGAACCCCGGGGTGTCCGTGGGGACCATGAACGCGGTGATGCCCTTGTGGCCCGCTTCCCGGTTGGTCATCGTCATCAGGACGATGGCGTCGGCCTTGGGGCCGTTGGTGATCCAGTTCTTCGAGCCGTTGATGACGTACTCGTCACCCTTGCGCACGGCGACCGTCTTCTGCGCGGCGGCGTCGCTGCCGGCCTCGGGCTCGGTGAGGCCGAAGCAGCCCAGCTTCTCGCCCCGGGCGAAGGGCGCCAGGAACTGCTCCTTCTGCGCGTCCGTGCCGTACTTCATGATCGGATCGCAGTAGAGCGAGTTGTTCACGCTCATGATGACGCCGGTGGAGGCACAGCCGCGGCTGATCTCCTCCATGGCGATGGCGTAACAGACGTTGTCGAGCCCGGCGCCGCCGTTCTGCTCGGGAACGGCCACGCCCAGCAGGGACAGCTCGGCGAGCTTCTTCACCGCGTCCGTGGGCCAGGCGTGGTGCTCGTCCCACTTGCGAGCGTTGGGGATGAGCTCCTTGGCCGCGAACTCGCGGGTCATCCGCTGGATTTCACGCTGGATGTCGGTCAACTCGAAGTTCATGGAACCTCCATAATATGAGGGGCTTCCCTCTGGAACAGCGAAGACGCGGCGCGTGCGCGGAAGCGCGCCGAGGCGTGCCGGTGAGACACCGTCCGGTCGCCTGAGACCCGGGATTCCCCGGGAGTACCCAAGAACATATTGAGGGGCACCGTGACGTCGAGGCTGACATCCAGCCGGTTCCCCTCCCCCGTCCATGCCCGCCGCACGACCACGGACAGGGTCCACGGCACTGTGTCCCGGTGCCGCTCGATGAAGTCATAGGATAATCCCAGCCCCGCCACGCCCCCTGAGCCGTCCTGTCCCCACAGTCCCGCCCCTTCGGCCAACACTCCGAAGCGCGCTGCGTCAGGAAACGCATACACCCGTGCCCCGGCGAGCATCCGGAAGGCCGACCGTCCCAGCCGGAGCTGAGGCTCCAGGAACGGCGACACGACCAGCGTGGGCCCCGGCACGTCCAGCGGCGGCAGGGCCCACGGGTGGATGGGCCAGGACAGCACCCAACCCTCCTGGGTGTCCGGCCCCCACTCGTAGCGGACGTCGGGGATGAGCGGCTCCAGGAAGCAGCCCGTGTAGAGGCACAGCGAGCGCTTCCAAGACACCAGCACGGGGGCCCGCCCGTCCTTGTCCCCGCCGTCGTCCGAAGCCTGGGCCGGCTCGGCGGCCAGGAGACACGCCAGCAGTCCCCCGGCCGCGAGCCCCTTCACCGCGCTACTTCCCGGTGAAGGTCGCGGGGCGCTTCTCCAGGAAGGCCTTCATGCCCTCGCGCTGGTCCTCGGAGCCGAACAGGTCGCCGAAGGCCTTGCGCTCGATGTCGTTCGCGGCGCGCAGGTCCTGGTCGGCGCCGGCCTCGATGACCTGCTTGGCCTTGGAGATGGCCAACGGGCTGTTCTTGAGAATCTTCTCCGCCACGGCGCGACAGTGCGCGAGCAGGCCGTCCGCGGGGAGGACCTCCAGCACCATGCCAATCTCCTTCGCCTTCGCCGCGTCGATGCGGTCGCCGGTGAAGATGAGCTCCTTGGCGCGGGCGCGGCCCACCACGCGGGTGAGGCGCTGGGTGCCGCCGAAGCCGGGGATGACGCCCAGGCCGACTTCCGGCAGGCCGAGCTTGGCCTTCTCGGAGGCGTAGATGAAGTCACAGGCCAGGGCCAGCTCGGAGCCGCCGCCGAGCGCGAAGCCATTCACGGCCGCGATGGTCGGAATGGGCAGCGCCTCCAGCGCGGCCATGACCCGGTGCCCCAGGGCACCGAACTCCTGGGCCTGCGCGTCGGTGAGCGCGGCCATCTCCGCGATGTCCGCGCCTGCGACGAAGGCCTTCTCGCCGCCGCCGGTGACGATGAGGACGCGCACGTCCGCGGGCAGCGACTTCAGCGCGGACTCGAGCTCCTGCAGCGTCTTCGTGTTGAGGGCGTTGAGCGCCTTGGGGCGGTCGATGAAGAGGGTCGCGATGGCGCCCTCCTGCTCCAGCCGGATGTTCTCGTAGGCCATGTTCGAGGCTCCTGGGGTGGAAGTGGGTAACCGCGTGGCGGCTCAGTACTTGTAGAAGCCGCGGCCGCTCTTCTTGCCGTACCAGCCGGCGTCCACGTACTGACGCAGCAGGGGGCTGGGGCGGTACTTGGAGTCGCCCAGGCCCTTGTGGAGCACCTCGGCGATGTAGAGGACGGTGTCCAGGCCGATGAAGTCCGCCAGTTGCAGCGGGCCCATGGGCTGGTTGGTGCCCAGCTTCATCGCGGTGTCGATGTCCTCGACCGAGCCCAGGCCCTCCATGACGGCGAAGCAGGCCTCGTTGAGCATGGGGATGAGGATGCGGTTGACGATGAAGCCCGGGTAGTCCTTGGACACCACGGTCGTCTTGCCCATCTTCTCCGCCAGGGCGCGCGTGGTGTTGTACGTCTCATCGGACGTGGCGGCGCCGCGGATGAGCTCGACCAGCTGCATCACTGGCACCGGGTTCATGAAGTGCATGCCGATGACGGACTCGGGGCGCTTCGTGGACGCGGCGATGCGGGTGATGGGGATGGACGAGGTGTTGGTGGCGAGGATGCCGCCCGGCCGCACCACGGCGTCCAGGTCCTGGAAGATGCGGCGCTTGAGGTCCTCGTTCTCCGTCACGGCCTCGACGGCGAAGTCCACGTCCTTGGCCTCGGTGACCTTCGTCAGCGTGGCGAGGTTGGCCTCGGCGGCCTGCTGCTTCGCGGCGTCGAGCTTGCCCTTCTCCACCAGCTTCTTCAGGCCGGCGCGGATGCGGTCGGCGCCCTTGGCGAGCCCTGCTTCGGAGACGTCCGCCAGCGTGACGCGAAGGCCCGCGACGAGTGCCACCTGCGCGATGCCCGCGCCCATCTGCCCTGCCCCGACGACGACAATGTGTTCCGTTGCCATGGCGTGTACGCACCTCTTGGGTCGGAAAGAGTGAAGAACGGCGTGCGGCGGCCTTAGCCCACGCCCCCGGGTCGGTCAACGAACTGCGGCGGGCAACTGGAGCTGCCGGACGATGTACTGCTCCTCGCCGACGACGAGCTCCGTCTCCAGGCGCACCCGGGCGTCGCTGCCCTCACGTTTCACGAAGAGCGCCGCGTCCCAGGTGCCCTCGGGCAGGTCCACCTTGTACGTGAGTTCAGGCGGAGGTCCCGAGGGGAAGAACCGCTCCTCGCGCTTGAGGAGCTGGCCTTCCGGGTCGGAGATTTGGAGGTCCACGGCGCGCACGGAGGCCCAGCCCGGGCCCGCGAGTTGGAAGGCGACGTCGCGCTCGGGGGTGCCCGTCACCTGCCACAGGTAGAGGCCGAGGGCGACGAGCAGGAGCAGCGGCAGCCGCTTGGCCAGCGCGCTCTTCCGTTCGTTCGGGCGCGGAGGCGGCGCGGCACTCGAGGGGGACTCAGCGGGAGGGGGCGTGTCCGCCACCGTTACTCCTTTTTGGTGCGCTTCGCGCTGGGGCGCTTCGCGTTGAGCTCGGAGATGACCACGCTGGGCGTGGCGGACCGGCGGGCCTTGGTGGGCTCGGCGGAGGCTTCCGGCTCGGAGGGCTTCTCCTCCTTCTCGGGAGGAACCAGGCGGATCTGCGCCTTGATCTCCACCGTCATGCCGGACATGAGCTTGAGGAACTCGTCGCGCAGCTTCTCGGACTGGAGGAAGCGGCGGAGCTCTTCGGTGACGGCGCGCGTCACCTCGTCCTTGGTCTTCTCGGCCTGGCCGAGGATGAAGCCCAGGGCTTCCTTGGGGAGTTTGAGCTGGCCCGCGAGGTTGCGGATGCCCTCTTCCGTCATGAAGAGGGCACCCAGGCCGGCCACGGCCATGCGGCGGACGAACTCCGGAACGAAGCCCGCGGGCCCGTTGGAGCCACTGGATCGGTCCTGCCGTTCGTCTTCGTCGAGCAGCGGATCGGGTGGGAAGTCGTCGTTGCCGGCCGGGGCCATGATGTCTCCTCGATAGTTAGCGGGCCTGCATCACCGGCAGCGGAACGCTCTTGATGCTCTGGGCTGACACGCGCCCTGCGATGTTCCGCGCGACTTCCTGGAAGGCCTTCGCCTCCGGGCTGTCCTTGGCACCCACGACCACCGGAACGCCGGAGTCTCCAGACTCCCGCACCTTCAGGTCCAGCGGGATTTCACCGAGGAATGGAATCCCGAACATCTGCGCGGCCTTGCGGCCGCCGCCGTGGTTGAAGATGGCCGTGGTGTGCGAGCAGTTCGGGCAGACGAACTGGCTCATGTTCTCCACGATGCCCAGCACGGGGATGTGGACCTTGTCGAACATCTGCTTGGCGCGCACCACGTCCGCGAGCGCCACGTCCTGGGGCGTGGTGACGAGCACGGCGCCCGCGGCCCGGACGGACTGGGACAGCGTGAGCGCCACGTCGCCGGTGCCGGGAGGCAGGTCGAGGACGAGGTAGTCGAGCTCGCCCCAGTTCACGTCGCGGACGAGCTGCATCAGCGCGCCGTGGAGCATGGGGCCGCGCCAGATGAGCGCCTGGTCGGCCTCCACGAGGAAGCCGATGGACATGACCTTGAGGCCGTGGGCCTCGAGCGGATTGAGCTTCTTGCCGTCCGGGCTGACGGGGCGCTTGTCGCCCAGGCCGGTCATCATGGGGACGGAGGGGCCGTAGAAGTCCGCGTCGAGCAGGCCCACCTTGGCGCCGTGCTGGGCCAGGGCCGTGGCGAGGTTGATGGAGACGGTGGACTTGCCCACCCCGCCCTTCCCCGCGCCGACGAGGATGATGTTCTTCACCTGGGGGAGGAGCGCGCCAGCGGGCATGCCGCCACCGGCCGCGCGGACCTGGGCGCCCCACTCGATGTCAAAGGACTTGAGGCCGGGGACGGCCTTGAGGGCGGCCTCGGAGTCGGCCTGGATCTTCCCCTTCATGGGGCAGGCAGGCGTGGTGAGCTCGATCTTGAGTTTCGCGGTGTCCCCGCTGACGCGGATGTCCTTCACCATTCCCGCCTTCACGAGGTCGATGTGAAGCTCGGGATCCATCACCTTCGACATCGCAGCGAGGATGTCGGCCTGGGTAACGCGCATCAGGACACCTGAAACCTTTGGAAAACGGGCGGTTGTAAGCCGCCAACGGGCGCGGAATCTGCCAGCCCAGGGGGGGCTGTCAACGTCGTTTAACGGGGCTGTACGCCCAGCGCACCCTGTAGGTGTCAGGCACGGTCGCCTACTGTCGGCCCGCTGAACGAGCCTATCAGGAGCGCTGGTGCGGGCCCCGGACGGCGGGACGAGGGGTTGGTGCGCTACTTGATTGGTCTGCTCCCCAATTTTCGGACCAGTTGAAGAGTGAGAGAGTCCTCGCGGCCAGGAGGTAGGTCGGTCGTGAGGAAGAGCAGGTTTACCGAGGAGCAGATGGTCCGCATCCTGAGGGAGGCGGAGGCGCCTGGGGCCAGCGTGGTGGAGGTGGCCCGGAAGCACGGCGTCGCCGAGCAGACGCTCTACCGTTGGCGGCAGAAGTTCGGCGGCATGGAGGCAGGCGACGCGACGCGGCTCAAGGAGAAGGAGAAGGAGAAGGAGAAGGAGAACGCGCGGCTGAAGAAGTTGCTGGCCGAGAGGGACCTCGAAATCGAGGTCATGAAGGAAATCTCCACAAAAAAATGGTGAGCGCGTCCGTCCGTCGCCGGCAGGTGCAGTACGCCGAGGAGCGAGGCGTGTCGCAGCGCCGGGCGTGCGCGCTGTTACAGGTGGCCCGCAGCAGTCTGGGCTACGTCCGTCGCAAGGAGGCGAGGGACGCGGCGCTGGTGGAGAAGCTGCGAGGTATCGCTCGGGCACGTCCCCGGTTCGGCTACCGGCGGGCCTGGGCGCTGCTGCGGCGAGAAGGGCCTATGGTCAACGTGAAGCGGGTGCATCGGCTCTGGAGGAAGGAGGGGCTGGCTCTCACTCGAAGGAGGCCGAGAAAGCGCCTTCGGCTCGGACGGCCGCGGCAGCCGAAGCCCGAGGGCGTCAACTCGGTATGGGCCTTGGGACTTCGTGCACGACGCATGCGCCAACGGGCAGAAGCTCAAGTGTCTCACTGTCGTGGACGAGTACAGCCGCGAATGCCTGGCCATCGACGTGGCGGGGCGCATCAACTCCAGATGAGTCATCGAGATACTCTCGCGCCTGGTGGCGGTGCACGGTCCGCCGAAGTACCTCAGAAGCGACAACGGTCCGGAGTTCATCGCCAAGGCCCTGCGAGGGTGGCTGGAGGTCAGCGGCATCCAGACGGCCTACAGCGACCGGGGCAAGTCCTGGCAGAACGGTACCAACGAGAGCTTCAACGGCCGCTTTCGCGATGAGTGCCTGTCCGCGGAGTGGTTTGCCAACAGGAGGGAGGCCGTCGTCCTCATTGATGCGTGGCGGTACGGCTACAACGAGAAGCGTCCGCACAGCAGTCTGGGCTACAAGACACCCGCGGAGGTCGGAGCTCGCCGTGCCCATGCCGACCCCGCCGCATCATCCCCCGAGCACGGAATCAGCAGCGCCGCAGGACTCTTGTAACGCGTGGTCCGAAGAACGGGGGCAGATCACAGGCAGCATCGAGAGGTAGAGCTTGGTGGGCCCCTTCTCGCTCCTGAGCCATTCGCAGAGCAATCACTGCTCGTTGCCCGGGGCCAGCCCCACGGAGTGCCCCTGGGTGATACGGATGCTCAACGCTGCGAAGCGCAGGCGCTTGCATACCTTAGGGCCGTCACCCGACTGCCCCACATTCAAAAGCACTACTCCAGGGCTCTTGCATAGGCTTTAACCTCCTGATCGTCACGCAGGGGTAACAGGCCTTCTTCAGTGTCAAATCTATACCACTGCCAATTCTTCCCATCCGTAATAACTGCGAAAGGGACCCTGAAGGCCATAGCAGAAGATCCGAGTTCATTGAGTCGAATGTTCATGTTTTTGGGGTGATTGAGAGGTTGCGCGTATCGAATGACAAAGATCGGCCTATTTGAACCACGTGCCAAAGCCAGGAGGCGTGTTCGGTGCCTACGGCCATGGAGCGTGGTAGTGGCTTCGACGTCAACCTTGCCCACATGTGGCCACGCCTCGATGATTTCTACGAGTTTCTTCTCGCCCTCATGCATCCATGCGAACGACCGGTCACCTAGCGGCGATTCCACCTCTCCAGCGCGCAGAGACATGAACGATGCCGCTAAATCTGCGGGGACCTCATAGGTTTTATCGAGAGTCACTAGGCTGACATATTGGACCTTAGTGCCAAGGACCTCTAGGAGCGTCCAACTTCCATCGGACATCCGCGTCATGAATGGAGCGAGTTCACTTTCTGTGTTTCTGCGGAGAACTCGTGAACCAATCTCAAGAAGAGAGTGTAGAGAGGGGGCGAACTGCCTAGCCATGATGCCTGCGGACTCGCTAAGCCCGAAATGAGCAACCTGATTGCGCGTATTGGCAAGTTCTTGGAGCGCCGGAGCCAACTCCAAAAGAGCCGACAAATCAGTACGGAATGGCTCATCTGACGTGCCGAGCATGCTCTGCCATTTTGGTGTCACGGTAAAAATCAATCCACCGAGCGAGCGCGTGGTAACGTCGCCCCATGCTCGTGGGAGGAACTCCTCGTTCCGCTCGCGAGAAAACCCAATCATTATGGCAAGAATGGCTCGTCGCGCATATTCGGCGGCGCGAAGAATCAGACCAACGTTGGCATCATTGGATTGAGGATCGCTATGCTCAATGAATTGAATATACGAGTGGAGTCCATGCAGGTGCGCGGGAGCATTCTGTTGGTCGCCAGTATCTGAAACCTGAGCAGCAGTCACTGGAGCACGCGCGGCAAGGAGCGCAAGCAGCATTTCAGAAGGCTCGCCAGGGGCCATCGCACAGAAGAGGAGCCGATCGGCCGTCCTCTGAAGTCGAGGAAACCCCAGGGCACTCCGAACTGTCGTTGGGCAGGCACGAATAGCATCGGACAGTCGAGCCGCACCCGCCGAGGCAACGGTCGTCAGCGCAATGGCGACACGCTCATCGCTGGCGATTTCGGCTCCATCGAAAGTCCAGATTCCCTCATGCTCTCCTTTTAAGTCATGTAGTTCATAGCTCTCATTGATCCGGTCTCCCATCTGGACTGGGGCACCACCCCAGTTTGCCTGCTGTCTTTCCAGGAGCGCATCACGCATTGCGGCAGCAGACTGGAAGCGGTGCTCTGGCGCAGTTTGGGTTGCCTTGCGGACGATTGCATGCAGCCCAGGCGGGAGCTTGTCGGAAATTACTCTCATTGGTCCCAGTTCTCCTGCCACGAGGAACTCAAGGACACGGCCCAGGGCGTAAAGATCGGCCCGCTCATCGACCTCGCCAGTGCGCTGAAGTTGCTCCGGAGCGGCGAACGCGACCGTTCCCACGGCGTCGAGCGTCCGCGTCTGCCTTGCTAAGTGCTCAGCAGTCGCGATTCCGAAGTCAATGAGGCGGACACTTCCTGTTCGGTCCACAATGATGTTTGATGGCTTCACGTCTCGATGGATCACACCGTGCGCGTGCGCGGACTCCAATGCGCTGAGAACATCTAGGCAAATGGTGACGGCCCGACTTGCAGGGAGCGACTTGCGATCAACCGCTGACTGAAGATCCTCACCGTTTACATACTCCATGAGTAGATGCGGCGATGGCTCGTCACGGTAGTCTGATACTTTAACGATAGATGGGTGGTTTAGATTGGCAAGGAGTTCGTGCTCCATTCGCAGGCGTTGTCGCTGCAACTGATTCACGGCCACGATGTGGCGTAGTACCTTCACGGCAATGTTAGGCCCCGGCGGGCGGCCCTTGAATTCTTCGCGTGCTAAATAAACTATGCTGCTAGCTCCCGCCCCGAGTTTTCCCTGGATCTTGAGTCCGGGGATGACGACAGGCTCGCCAGGAAAGATGAGTTCTGCCAGCCTGCTTGCGACCGGTTGGGAAACGGCGCCTGAACGCCTCACGGACAGGGGCTTGATCTGCCGCAACTCTTCTCGTGTGGTGATGAAAGACGAGCGCTCGGTACGAGCAGCACCTCGTGTACCCCCATGAAGTGCACTATACTCAAAGTGCTTCTCGATGCCATTCCAGCCGTAGAGCATACGGGCTTCGAGCATGCCGCTGGCCTCATTGCGCGCGATCACGACAAAGGGAGCGAGCAGGAGCACGTCCCCGCTTCGAGAGGCGATGAACGGAACCTTCGTGGGCACCTTCAACTCGCTCCCGTCGATGAGCTGGGAGGCCCATTCGGGCTCCGTCCCAGAGAACCGAAGGACACGAACGACTTCCGATCCATTCTGGAGTTCTTCGCGAGTGGCGACGTAGAGGAGCGGATAGTCGTGCAGGAACCGGAGTGCCTCGCACACAGTGCGCAGAGGTCCATCTATTTGCGCAAGGCATTCTTGGGCAGTTGCTTCGTCTGGCAGGGGAGCGCCATCTCGGTGGAAGAGAGTGTTGCGAAGGTCGATCAGTTGCTTGAGATGCTCGGTGATGGATGACCTTTCGAGCTTCCCCCCGGGCCCTAGGGTTACGAGCAGGGAGGTAAATTCAGGCGCAACCTGCGCCTTGCCACTCGCGAGAATGCTTCCGGCAAGTGCCTCCGCAGCCAATGCCCAATCTCCCAAACTGGGAGTATCCAGTTTATTGATGAGCTTGAGATATGCCTCAGGAGGGCGCAGATCCAGCCCTGCATTTTCAGCAGCAAGAACCGCGACGATGTAGCGTTGGACGAGGTCGGCGAAGCCAAGCCGCCACCCCAATCGTTCCCGTGCATCGCCTATCGCTGACTGTGCACGACGGTAAGCTTCGACGAGCATCTGCGGCGCATAGCAGCGAAGGACGAGATCCGAGGATGCGACATCCACAGCAGTGCGCATATCGTGCCTTCCGTCACCCCGCCCATCTTCCCCGCTGCGTGATCTCGTCATGCTCCTCTTCATACACGCATTGGGGTATTCGCTGCACGAGCCCATCCCTCTCAGTGCGCCTCTTCGATAGGTAATCCGAATCGTCATGACGCCATGGGCCAAAGTGGGCATAACAGCGCCCAACGAAGGCCGAAACTGGGCTGGTCTCTGGCATGAACCATCCCCAGTGGAATTGCCCCCGTCAAATTGGGCAAATCAGGGGTGAGCGTTAGCAGTACGGAACGCGCGGGGTGACTTCATCTTGAGCCCGCGATGCGAGCGGCAGTGGTCCTGCGCGAAGCGGGCCTGTCCCAATGTCTCAGTGCAGATACGACAGCTGAATCTGGGTGAACCGGTGGCCGGATAGCAGCGGGTTCGGCGGGTCGGCCAGTTCTTGGGAGCGGAAGACCATGCTCAGGCCGAGCTGGAACCCGCCCGCCCGGAAGGCCGCGCCGAACTCGCTGTCCCCGACGATGGGCGCCTTCCGGACGCTGATGCTCGGACGGAAGAGCGTTCCGTCCAGGAACAGGTTCCTCGCAACCACCCTCGCCTGCCCCCGCGCGTACAGGTAGGCCTCCCAGGCGCGTTCATCTCGAATGGCCATCAGCTCCGAGGAGGCTTCCCCCTGCGCCCGCTGAGCCTCCAGTTCCTTGACTACGGACGGCATGATTGGCGCCAGGCCATACGGCCGAGCGAGATAGCCCACACGGACCGTCCCTCCCAGGCTCGCGTTCACGAAGACCGTGCCCAGCATCGCCCCGGCGGACCACGTCACGTCCACCACGGGGCTCCAGAGCAGCGGCTGCTCGCGGAGCGCGGAGAAGTGGAACGCGGGCTCGGTGGGCAACTGCTTCTCCCAACCCACCGGAATCCTTGCCACCGTGTGCCCGAAGATGTCGTTCAGCGTCCGGTGCAGCCAGCGCTGCGTCTGCGCCGCCCCGGACGCCGGACCCGTGACGCCCACCGTGGCCTGGAGCGTCAGCCTCGACGAATCCGCGGGCGCCCTTCCCGCATAGATGTGCTGGAAGAAGATGCCGCCGTGCAGCCAGCCCCCATAGGGCCGGTCATTCGGATCCGGGAACACCTCCTGCTCCGGCAACGGAACGATGCGGCTGGGCGTGTACATGTTCTGCGCCAGCGAGCCGCCACAGAGGTACCGGTGCTGCACGCCGTCCGGAAGCCGCAGCGCCCGCGCGATGGAACGGCACCCGTCGTATTCCCCGAAGTGCTCGATGCGGACGCCGTTCGTGTAGAGCCGGTCGCTCTTGGCCAACACGTCATTCTCGAAGTGAAGGCTCGTGACGAACGGCAGCTTCTCCTCCACCTGCGCGGTGGAAGAAGCCTCCGCCTGGGCCAGACAGGATGCGGTCAGCAACGCGAGTGCCTTCAGCATCCCTCCAGTCTACCGCTCGCGCCCGTCAGCCCCCGAATGGCCACTGGTCATCAGGAAACACTCTACCCACCACGTCGGCCACCCCGAAGCGCGCGGCATCTTCAAACGCCTCCGTGCCGCCCAACCCATTCAGGCTCAAGGCCGTGGGGCACAGCGCATACGTCTGCGCATGGGACGCCCTCATCAACAGCCTCAACAGGTTCACTCGCTGCTTGGGCGCGCCATAGGTCATGACTTCGAACCGCTCCGCCGCGTCCACCTTCGCCAGCGACAGCGCATGTCGGCAGGCCTCCTCGAAGCCCGCGACCTGATCCACCAGTCCCACGGCCTTGCCGCGCACGCCCGAGTACACGCGGCCCTCCGCCAACTGGTGGATCTCCTCCTTCGTCCGGCCCCGCCCCTTCGCGACGATGTCGAGGAACGCCTGGTACATCTCCTCCACCTCGGCCTCCAGCGTGGCTTGCTCTTCCGGCGTGAAGCCACGCGAGAACGAGAGCATGGCCGCGTTCTTCCCCCGGACCAGCACCGTCTTGTGCACCCCGAGCTTCTCCATCAGCCCGGACACATCGAACTTGCCAGCGAAGACGCCAATCGAGCCCACCATGGCGTGCGGCGCGGACCAGATCTCCTTCGCGCCCACCGCCACCATGTACCCCGCGCTGGCGCACACCCGGTCCATGTACGCGATGACGGGCTTCTTCCGCGCCACACGCTGCACGGCCTCCAGCATCTGCTCCGAAGCCAGCGGCGTCCCGCCCGGACTGCTGATGTAGACGACCACCGCCTTGGACCGCTTGTCCCGCCCCGCGGCGCGCAGCGCCTTCACCACTGTCTCCGCGGTCGCCATCTTCCCGCTGCCACCCTTGCCCGGGATAATGATTCCCGACACGGGCACCACCGCGACGCGCGGGTTCCGCCGCATTTGCTTCCAACGCACCGGCGGGAAAGGAACCGTGGACAGGTATGTCTCCATCGGCTCCAGCTCCGTCTCCTCCTCCCCGTCCTCCGGCTTCACCAGCCCCAGGTGTGCGGGCAGGTTGGCCTCGCTCACCAGTGCGTCCACCAGCCCCGTGTCCAGCGCCCGGCGGGCACTGAAGGGCCCCTGGTCGATCAGCGCCCGGACCTCCTCCGGCGTCTTGCGCCGCCCCCGAGCCACCACGTCCACCAGGTCCGCGTAGCGCTCGTCGAGGAACGACTCCACCGTCCGCGTCTGGATGTCCGAAACGGCGGGCCTGGTGAAGAGCTCCGGTGCCGTCTTGTAGTCCCCGCGCCGGATGAATTGCGGCCGGATGCCCGCGCGCGACAGGCCCGCGCCCAAGGCGGTGGCCTCGGCGGCGTAGCCCACCAGCTCCACGCGGCCCATGGGGGGCAGGAGCACCTCGTCCGCCGCGCACAGGAGGGCATATCCCTCGTTGTCCACGTGGACCGCCCAGCCCACCACCCGCTTCCCCTGGGCCCGGAACGCCGTCAGCACCGCCACCAACGCATCCCGCTTCGCCGCGGGCACCGTCAGGTCCTCCACCTCCAGGAGGATGCCTTTCACCCGGCTGTCTTTCGCCAGGAGCTCCAACGACTCGCGCAGGCGTTCCACGGACGTGACATCCGAGGGCTCGGGGCGGCTTCCCCCCAACTGCAACCGGCGGCGGCGCCGCTCGCGGTACGGCGGGTCCCCCGTCAGCCGGAAGCGGACGTAGGCGGGCCGGTGGCTGGCGGCCATCATCCGGAAGGGGGCGCCCAGCAGGGAGGCCAGGAGGAGGTACAGGTTGGCGACGACGATGAAGGGCAGGCGCAGCATGGCGTCCGGAATGGAAATGTGGGTCCCCGGCCCGTAATGGACGCTCACTCAGGGTGCAAGCCCTGTTCAGTCCATCCGTTGGGTCGTGATAGCCTCCCCCGCCATATGCGATACCTCGTTCCCAGGATGCTCCTCGTCCTCGCGCTCAGCTCGGGTGGTGCCGCGCTGGCCCAGCCTCGCAAGCAGGTCCAGAATTTCCAGGCCCCCCGCGAGATGACCGCCGAGGAGCGTGAGGCCGCCAAGCAGCGCGCCATGGGCAACAACCTCAACTCCTACGGCAAGGACGTCCAGCTCAAGCAGAAGCCGATTCCGTGGATGGCCATCGGCCTCGCGGGGCTCGTGTTCGTGGTCGCCGTGCCTTTCGGCATCCGCGCCTACCGGAACACGTCCAAGGACATCGGGGGGCAGAACACCTTCGGCGCCAACCGCGGCGACGACGAAGCCGCCTGAGCCGGTTCCGGCCCGGACTTCAGGCGGGCCGGACCTCCACGGAACCTCCCGCATCCACCGTGACGCGCACGGGAAGGAAGCGCTCCACGACACGGGCGTGGGTGGTGAGGTGGTCGGTGATTCGCGCCGCCGTGAATCGCGTGGTGCCCGGTGACGCCGGCCCCAGGCGCCCGGCGGCCAGCAGCGCGGCGGGCAGGAGAATCTGATCGGCCAGGTGCTCGTCGAGCGCCCCACCCGTCTCCATGAACCGCGCCAGGGCCTCGCCTCCCTCGCGGCCCACGTCCTCGGCGGGGCGGCCCCGCTCTCCCAGCGCGGTGAAGCCCGCGATGGTGTGCTCGAACTGGGCCAGGACGAAAGTGACAGTCCCCACCGAGCGCGTCACCGCCAGCGGGCGGTTGTCTGCCTCCGCCAGGATGCCGCGCTCACGCAGCGCCCCCACGGCGGCCCTGGATTGACGCTCGGCGATGGTGAACGGCAGCCCGCCGGTGAAGGACGACACGCGGACCTCGCGCAACATGCCTCGCGCGGGCAGTTCCACCAGCCGGGGCGGCTCCTGCGGCGGCCCCACCTCCGCGACAATCTCCCCCGCGCCCTCCGGGTAGAAGCCGGCGTGCACCAGGGACAGCAACACCGGCAGGCCATACGCATGCGCCACCGGCTGCCAGACAGTGGCCACGTAGTGGAAGCTGGGGCTGTGCGGCAGGTGCGTGCCGCCTCGCAAGGTCAGCCGTCCTCCGCCGGCCAGGGCCAGCGGATAGACGAGGCACTGGAAGAGCAACGGCGTGCTGCCCGCGGTGCCCACCTCCAGCAGGTAGTCGCCGGCGCGCACGGGGGCCGGGGTGAAGGTGAGCTCGGAGGCACCGACGGTAGCGCCTTCGGAAGAGGCGGCACCGCCGCACAGTGCCTCGGCGCCGCGTACGCAGGCCAGGTGCTGGGGACGCAGACCAGGCGGATCACGTCGCTCGCGCAGGCGCGTGATGTGGAACGGGCGGCCGGTGATGAGAGACAGCGACAGCGCGGAGCGGAGAATCTGCCCGCCCCCTTCGCCCTCACTCCCATCCAGTCGCACCAGCCCGGTGTCGGGCCCCTGGGTGCCGGTCATGTCCCTCCCGTTTCGGGTGCCACCGCGTGAATGAAGGCCCAGGGTAACAGGAACGCAAGGCTGGCACCCCCACGAGAACACCCTTCCCTTCGCCGCTGCACAAAAGCAGCCCTGATGGCGGCGAACGGAGGGGGCCGCGTGGGGGCCCTCGCGCTACTCGTCCAACGAGGGCAGCACGCCCACCTGGATGAAGCTGGGGTTCGCCGCGGAGTGGTAGACGCGGTGGAAGGCGCGAGTGAAGTGCTCCTCCTTCGCCTCGAAGATGTTGGGCACGTAGGTCTGCGGGTTGCGGTCGATGAACGGGAACCAGCTCGACTGGACCTGAATCATCACGCGGTGCCCACGCTGGAAGGTGTGGAACACGTCGTTGATGACGAAGCGCACCTTCGTCACCTCGTTGGGCTTGAAGGGCTTGGGCTCGCTGTAGCTGTCGCGGAACCGGCCGCGGAAGGGCTCTCCGCGCACCAGCGTCTGCTGATGGCCCCGGTTCTTCCCCCCCTTCTCTTCATCACCCTTGCGCCACCCGCGCACCTTGCCCGGGTTGACGTCCACCAGCTTCACCACCCAGTCCGCGTCGGTGCCCGTCGTGGAAACCCACAACTCGGCCTCCAGCGGTCCCGCCAGCGTGAGGTCGCGCTCCAGCGGCTCCGTCTCGAACACCAGCACGTCAGGCCGGCGCGCGGCGAAGCGCTGGTCCTCCGTCATGTAGTCCTTGCTCCAGCCCGTCATCACCTCCTGCGTGTACGGCACGGGCTTGGCCGGGTCGCTCACGTACTCCGCGAAGGACGCGCCCGTCGTCTTGGGCGCCGTCGTGGCCAGTCCGCCCTTGGGCTGGAAGTACAGCTTCGTCTCGCGCAGCCCCTTGGGCGGCCACGTGTCGAAGCGGCGCCAGCGGTTGGCGCCCGTCTCGAACACCATGGCCTCCGGCACGTCCGGCTTCGCGCCGCCCTTGAGGTGGTGCTTGAAGAAGTCCAGCGCCAGCGTCTGGTAGGCCTCGCTGGTGGCGAAGCCGAAGTCCGCGTCGCCCAGGGACTCGCCATCGCCGCGCTGCCAGCCGCCGTGCGGCCACGGGCCCATGATGAGGCTGTTGGAGATGCCGGGGTTCTGCTTCTCGATGGCGGCGTAGGTCCGCAGGGGGCCGTAGAGGTCCTCGGTGTCGTACCAGCCGCCCACCGTGAGCACCGCCGCCTTGATGTTCTTCAGGTGCGGCAGCAGGTTCCTCGCTTGCCAGAAGCTGTCGTAATTGGGGTGCGAGGTGACGTCCTTCCAGAAGGCGACGTCCCCCTTGAGGTGCTTCGCGTCCGCGTTGCCCAAAGGCCCCAGGTCCAGGAAGAACTGGTAGCCGTCCGGCGTGCCGTGCTCGAAGCGCTGCCACTCCTCGTTGTCCGTGGGCTGGGGCCGCGGCTTGCCGAAGGTGGAGAAGAAGTTGAACGCCAGCGCCAGGTTGAAGGCACCGTGGCGGTGCATGTCATCCCAGAACCAGTCGGCGATGGGGGCCTGCGGCGACACGGCCTTGAGCGCGGGGTGCGAGTCGATGGCGCCCGCCGACGCGTAGAAGCCCGGGTACGAAATCCCCCACTGCCCCACGCGGCCGTTGTTGTTCGCCACGCGCTTCACCAGCCACTCGATGGTGTCGTACGTGTCGGTGCTCTCGTCGAAGTCCTTCGGCCCCGACTTCTTCGGCTTGTGGGGGCGGACGTTGACGAACTCGCCTTCGGACATGTTGCGGCCGCGCACGTCCTGGAAGGCGAAGATGAAGCCGTCCTTCTCGAACGCCTCGGTGGGGGCCAGCGCGGGGGGATACCGGTCCACGCCATAGGGCGCGACGCTGTACGGCGTGCGCACCAGGATGATGGGATAGCGCTTCCCCGGTGACGCGTCCGCGGGGACGTAGACGGAGGTGAACAGGCGCGTCCCGTCCCGCATGGGAATGCGGTACTCGAACTTGGTGTACTGCGAGCGGACGCGTTCGGTGCGCTCGGGAGAGATGCTGTAGGGTCGCTTCGGGGCTGGCGGGGTGGACTGCGCCTGCGCCGGGCCTGCGGAGGTGGCCAGCAGGACAGCCGCGAGGCATCGGGTCACGGGATGCATGCACGCTCCTGGAACGATGACGCTGGAAGGACGGCCCGCAACACCCGAGCGGCCCGCTTGTTCCCGGAATCAGATCCGCTCTTCCCCGCCGTCGTCCAGCCCGTACTTGCGCAGCTTGTCATGCAGGGTGGCCCGGCCAATACCCAGCCGCCGCGCCGCTTCACTGCGGTTTCCACCCGCCATGCGCAGCGCGTCCAGGACCAGGCCGCGCTCGTACGCCTCCACGCGCTCCTTGAGCCCCGCGCCGGGAGCGCCGTCCTGTGGCCCTGGTCGGACCGGATCCAATGACGCCCCCGGGGAGCCACTATCCGCCCCTGCCGGCTCGGCGGAAGGCAACTGGCCCAGGTCCAAGCGCCCCTCGCTGGACAGCGCGACCAGGCTCTCCAGCGTGTTCTCCAGCTCGCGCACGTTGCCCGGCCACGGTAAGGCGCGGAGCCGCTCGAAGAAGCCGTCGGGGATTTTCAGCGGGCCAGTGTGGAACCGGTCGATGAAGCGGTCCAGGAACACCCGCGCCAGCACGGGGATGTCCTCGGGGCGCTCGCGCAGCGCTGGCACCCGGAGTTGGACGACGTTGAGCCGGTAGTAGAGGTCCTCGCGGAACGCGCCCTCCAGGGCCAGGCGGCGCAAGTCCCTGTGGGTGGCGGCGATGATGCGCACGTCCACCGTCACTGGCCGGTCCTCCCCCACCGGTCGCACCTCGCCCTCCTGGAGCACGCGCAGCAGCCGGGCCTGGAGCGTGGGCGCCAGCTCGCCCACCTCGTCCAGCAGCAGCGTGCCTCCGTCCGCCTCACGGAAGAGTCCGGGCCGCGCGCGGTGGGCTCCAGTGAAGGCGCCCCGGGCGTGGCCGAACAGCTCGGCCTCCGCCAGTTCCTCGGTGAGCGCCGCGCAGTTGAAGCGCAGGAAGGGCCGGTTCGCGCGCGGCGAGGCCCGGACGAGCGCGTCCGCCACCCGCTCCTTGCCCGTGCCGCTCTCACCGGTGATGAGCACCGTCACGTCCCGGGAGCCCGCCAGCTGCACGAGTTGCGCGAGCCGGGCCATGGGCTCCGAGACGAACACCAACGAGCGGGACAGGTTCAGCTCACCCGAAAGCCGCGCGTTCTCCTCGCGCAGTCGCACCGACTCCAGCGCGCGGGAGACGACTGCCAGCAGCTCATCCACCTCGAAGGGCTTGCGGAAGTAGTCGTAGGCCCCCGCCTTCATGGCCTCCACCGCGAAGCGCTCGGAGCCATGCGCGGTGATGACGATGACGCGGGGTGTCCGAGGAAACGTACTCAGCCGACGCACCAGCGCCATGCCGTCCATCCGAGGCATGCGCAGGTCGGAGATGACGAGCTCGTAGGGCCGCGCCGACAGCTTCTCCAGCGCGTCCTCGCCATCCACGGCCTCATCCACCTCCACGCCGGAGAGGCTCTTGAGCATCTCCCGCAGGGTGAAGCGAACGCCCGCGTCATCATCCACCACCAGGACGCGCGTGGTGCCGCCCTCCTTGGCCTCATCCCACATGGGCGACTCCGTGCAGTGGCCGCAGCAGCTCCGCCGGCAGCTCTCGAGGAAGCGTCAAAGCCGCCTCGCATCCGCCTCCTACCGCGTTCGCCAGCGTGACGTCTCCACCGTGCTGTCGCGCCAGGGCCCGCGCCACCGTCAGGCCCAACCCGGAGCCCTTGGCCTTGGTCGTCACGCCTGCGTCGAACACACGGGCCACGAGCTCGGAGGACAGTCCAGGACCTGCGTCGCGCACGGAGACGCGGGCCTCGCCCACGGGCAGCGCGCGGACCTCGACGGTGACCCGCCCGCCCGCGGGGCTGGCCTCGATGGCGTTGTGCAGCAGGTTCATCAACACCTGCTTCACCTTGCGCGAGTCACACATCGCCGCCACGCCTTCCGTCCCCTTGCGATCCAGCCGCACGCCGTGGCCCGCCGCCAGGCCTTCGTGCAGCACCAGGGCTTCGTCACACAGCGCGCCCAGGTCCACGGAGCTCACCGTCAAAGGTACCAGCGGCCGGGTGAAGTTGAGGAACTCCTCCAGGATGCCCTGCATCCGCACCACCTCGCCCGACAGCACCTGCAGGCGTTCGGCGGGCTGGGCGCGGCCTGCTTCGCGAGCCATGAGCTGGGTGAGGCCCTTCACCGTGGCCAGCGGGTTCTTCAGCTCGTGGGCAATCTCCCCGGACATGGCCTCCAATGCGCCCGCATATGAGCGATGCGTGGCCAGCAGCTCGTCGCGGCTGGCGAGCGCTTCGCTCAGCATGTTGTCGAAGGTCGTCCGGATGGCGCCACCCGCGGCGCTGCACACGCAGAGCATGATGGCGGTGACGAGGGCGCCCGCGACGAGCAGGACGGACGACGGCGCGCCGAGGAACCACAGGGGCAGCCCCTGAACCAGCCCGGAGATCTGGACGAAGGAGACGACCATCAGCGTGGACAGCTGCGCCATCAGCAGGCGCGAGCGCTCCCGAGGCGCCGCCGTGAGGCTCGACAAGAAGCCCAGGGGCAACGCGGCGGGGAGGACGGGGCTGGCGATGCCGCCTGTCCCCACGATGATGCACGTCAGGATGATCTGCCCCATCCACAGGTTGAGGGGCACGCTGCGCGCGTCGACGCCGTCGCGCTGGAAGCGGCGGAACTCCTGGAAGAAGCAGGTGAAGGCGCCCACCCCCACCACACTCATGAACACGCATCGCCAGGGCGCGCCGTCGATGACGGCGACACACACGGCGGACAGCAACAACAACAGCGACAGGAACAGGCGGACACGAACGAGCCGGCCGAACAGGCGCCCGAAGTGCTTGAGTTGGATGTCCTCGAAGTAGCGCTGGGTCCGCGAGTCCATGGGGTCTCTCCCGCTCACGCCTCCCCGCTCATCGTACGTCAGCCGCGTCCCCCTCGATGAGCGTCAACTGGGGCGCCGCCTTTCGCTCCGGGACGCGCGCCCCGGACACGGTCTGCCCTCCCGTTGCCGCGCGCTCGGTGGAGGACGTGCGGGGTTGGCTGGCCTGGGACGCAGCACGGCGCGGCGCAGGCCGCAGTGGCAGGCCGAAGTACAGGTACATGTCGAGCAACATGGATTGACTTCCCCTTGGCGGATGCGTGGACGCTGAAACGCATCCGGCCTGGAGCAATGATGATGCCACCGGCTGTCCGGCCATTCACCGGGGCGCGCCACTTCGCGAGGAAGCGGCGAAACGCACCGTGCCATGGGCTCCAGGCGCCCTTTCGTGAAAAAGGATGAAGTTGCGTGAGGCAACCCCGGATGTGACGTGCGCGTGAAACCACCCTGCGGGGTCGGGTCACCGCCGGGGTTCCGGCGGGGTGCCGGATTTCCGGCAGGTCCGCCGCACGGCCCTCCGGCACACGTGCGGCGCCGGGTATCGGAATGGGACTTGCCGGGCTCGTCCCCGTTCATGCGTGAAGCGATTCGTGCCGGGCCAGCATCTCGACGAACTGTTCGATTCGCCGAGCCCGCGTCTCCGCCTTCTTCGCGGTGTGGACGCGCCACAGGATGGCGTACCGGTTCGCCGCGTTGAGCGTGGCGAAGAACGCGGCCGCCTTCGCATTTGCGGCCAGGGCGCGGGCCAGGTCCTCGGGCACGGTGGCCTTGCTCTGGGACTCGTAGGCGGCGTCCCAGCGGCCATCCTTCTTGGCGAGCGCCACGACCTCCATGCCCGACGGCTTCATCCGGCCCGCGGCGATGAGCGCTTCCACCTTCTCGCAGTTGACCTTGGACCAGACGCTCTTCGCGCCCCGGGGGGTGAACTTCTGAAGCCACGCGGTGTCGTCGAAGGCGTTCTTCTGACCGTCAATCCAGCCCCACTCGAGCGCGACGTCGAGCGCCTCGGCGTAGGTGACGGATTCGATGCCCGAGCCCTTCTTCGCCAGCTTCAACCAGAGGCCGCGCGCCGAGGCATGGTTCGCTTCGAGCCAGGACGCCCATGCCGCGGGCGACGCGAAGGCAATCGTGGGGAGCTCAGCGGCGGGGGCCTTCTTCGCGGCGGCCTTCTTCGTCGGACTCATGTCGGCGTCAGCGGATAGCACGGCCCCCCAGCGCCCCGCCAACACCCTACGGAGGACTCTCCGCCGCCGTCCTCGTGTCTCCCCCACCGCCCAGCAGCATCTCCTTCAATGCGCTCAGCCCCTTGCCGCCGGCGGCCCGCACGCCCTCAAAGGAATCCCCCGCCGCGCGGGCGAAGTCGTCCATGGAGCGCTGTGCGAGGCCTTGCCGCACCCGGTTCATCCACAGGACGGGCGCCAGGACCTCCCCTGCCCGCACCGGTCCCAGGAGTGTGACGAGGATCTTCTCCGGGCCGCCCGCCCTCGCCACGAGCGCCTGTCCCAGGATGGCGGCGGCCCGCGCCTGGAGGAAGATGGGCAGCCGTTCGCCGTGCTTGCGCATCGCGTCCGCGCTGGCCTGGATGTCACGCCGCTCGGTCTCGCCCAGGTATGGACTCTTCGCCAGGGTGTCGAGGTAGCGCGCGGATTCGTCGTAGCGCTCCCGGCGGAAGTGGATGAAGGCCCAGCCCCACCACGTCAGCTCATTCTCGATGCCAAGCTTCTCCAGGGAGCCCAGGCCCCGCTCGAGGTCGTCTTCCGCCGCGCGCTCACGCTTGAGGCCCATTCTGTTCCAGGCCCGCAGGAAGTACCCCGTGGCCAGCAGCGTCTCGCGAACCTGTGCCCGCGAGGCATCCCGCACCGATGGATAGTCGCTGTCGGGCATCGCCTCGGCTTCGGACAGGAACGCATTCAGTTCCTCCTCAGCCGCGTAGTGATAGCCCGCGCCGCAGAAAGCCATCCCCCGGCTGCCGCGAACCGACACGCGCAGCCCTGGCGGCCACGCGGGCTGAGGCGTGGCGCGCGACAGCTCGTAGAGCACCAGGTCGGTCGCGGGCACACGGTTGCCCGAGTCCGCCGCGTCCAGCACGAACCACAGCGCGGAGAGGAACGCGTGCTCCTGGCCCGCGTCGTAGCCCGGCAGCGGAGGCGGCTGGTCCGGCTGGAAGCGGTTCCACAGGAGGGGGAACTCGTCTTCGTCGCGCTGCTCCAGCGTCTTCTTGGCCTTGTAGAACGCGACGCCCAGGTCCAGGTACGCCTTCGCCACGCGGAGCGCTTCTTCCTCGGAGGCAGCCTTCGCCGGCAGCTCCCGCGTGTCCGACAGCGTCTGCCAGAGCGCGGCGACCTCGGCGGGAGCGTTCGGCTGACCTTCCGCGCGCATCGTCAGCTTGAGCGCCCGGTACGGGACCAGCGAGTAGGCGTCGCGAATGCGCGCTTCGATTTCCTCCCGCTCCAGTGCGGCTCGCTCCGCATCGGACTTGCGGCAGCCGCCCAGGACCGTCAGCAGCATCACTGCGAAAACGCGTCCCAGGAGGCGTGGCGCCGAGCGTGGCGTGGAGACTGGGTTCACCCCGTCCTTCGCGTCCTTGTTCATCGGGAAAGGAAGGTATCACGGCGACCTTGGCGTACCCATGCCCCTGCCCCCTTGGGAGCCGACACAGGCAGACGGTGGCGCGTGACGGGCCCGTGGATTACAGCGCCGCGAGCATGACTCATCAGGCTGCGGCTTCCGGGCTCTCCATCTTCCATCATCGAGACTTCCGCTTCTATCTACTGGCGCGCCTGTGCGCGGTGCTGGCCGTCCAGATTGAGTCGGTGGCCATTGGCTGGCAGGTCTACGAGCTCACGGGCAGCGCGCTCGCGCTCGGATACACGGGTCTGGCGCAGTTCGTGCCGTTCCTGTCGCTGTGTCTGGTGGGCGGCCAGGTGGCGGACCGCGTGGACCGGCGGACCATCCTGGCGGTGTGCCAGACGGTGATGCTGGTCTGCAGCCTGCTGCTGCTCGCCTTCACCTTGGGCCATATCCGCGACGTGCGCTTCGTCTATGGCGTCCTGGTGCTCTTCGGCGCGGCGCGCGCGTTCCATGCCCCGGCGGGCTCCGCGCTCACCCCGCATCTGGTGCCGCCCGAGCACCTGACCCGCGCCGTGGCCATCAACTCCACCACGTGGCAGGTGGCCACCATTGGCGGCCCGGCCGTGGGCGGCATCCTTTATGGCTGGGCCGGCGCCACGGCGGCCTACACGGCCTCCGCGATGTTGTGCGCCCTCTCCGTCATCTGGATTCTCGTCCTCAAGGTGCGCACCGGGCGAGCGTCCGCCGAGCCGCTCTCCCTGTCGACCCTGGTCGCGGGGCTCGGCTTCGTTCGACGGCAGCGCCTGCTGCTGGGCAGCATCACCCTGGACCTGTTCGCCGTGCTCTTCGGTGGCGCGGTGGCGCTCCTGCCCATCTACGCGCGGGACATCCTGCACACGGGGCCATGGGGCCTGGGGCTGCTGCGCTGTGCGCCCGCGTTCGGCGCAGCGGTGGTGGCCGTCTTCCTGGCCATGCGGCCCATGGGCGGCAACACCGGCCGGAAGATGTTCATCGCGGTCGCAATCTTCGGCGCGGCCACGCTCGTCTTCGGGATGAGCCGCTCGTTGCCCCTATCGCTGGCGGCGCTGGCGATAGCGGGCGCCGCGGACATGATCAGCGTCGTGGTCCGACACACGCTGGAGTTGATGGCCACCCCGGACGACATGCGAGGCCGCGTGGGCGCGGTGAACATGATGTGCATTGGCGCCTCCAACGAGCTGGGCGAGTTCCGCGCGGGAGGGCTCGCTGAGTACGTGGGCGCCGTGCCCGCGGTGGTGGCGGGAGCGGTGGGCACGCTGGCGGTGGTCGCGCTCTGGGCGTGGGCCTTTCCCGAACTGCGGCGGGTGGACCGCCTGGAGTCCTTCGCGAGGACGAAGGAGCCTCCAGCGGCACCCGCGAGTTGATGTCCCGCGAGGCTCAGGCCTGCGCGCCGTCGTAGCTGACGCGCAGGCCGCGATGGGTCACGGTGATGAGGGGCCGACCCAGCCAGCCACAATGGCGGCACACTGCGCTGGGACCGGAGGCGGTGACGCGCACGGGCAGGTCCGCCGCGCAGACGGGGCACCCCTCGGGAAGCGTGTAGTCACGCGAGGTTGCGTTCACTTCGGTCATGTATTTCAGGTAACGCAGTCGCGCGTCGCCGCAAGCAGCCGGCCAGACACGCTGACGTGCAGCCGGACCTGGGCACGGCTGACAGGCCGCTGGGTTCAAGCCGCGTCCAGCCCCGGCCACCTCGTCGAGGTCCGCCAGCAGCACCCGCACTCCCTGCGCCGTGAGGGCTTCCGCCACCGCGAGGCCGATTCCGTGAGCCGCACCCGTGACCAGCGCGCACCGACATGAATGTCGATTCATGTTTATATCGATATGGTGGAGCATGGCGCTGGCGTCGGCAATGTCACCACCTGCCCGCCCCGCGCACTCCTCGGTGGAGGTCCGCAGCTGCCCGGAGTAAGGGGGGCAAACATGCCCCTTCGCCTCGTGAAACGACTTGCCCGGGACTGGTTCCTGCTGGGGATGTTCGCCGCCGTCATCCTGGCCGCGCTCTTCCCGGAGTTCGGCGCGTCGGGCGGACCGATGCACGCGGACGTCGTCGCCGACGTGGGCATCTTCATGGTGTTCCTGCTCCACGGCCTGGGCCTGCCCGCGGCCCAGCTCCGCGCGGGCGTGGTGACGTGGCGAGTCCACGTGGTGGTCCAGGCCTTCACATTCGTTGTGTTTCCGCTGCTGTGGTGGCTGGGCGACGTGCTGGTGGGCCGCTGGCTGCCGGCGGACCTGTCGATGGGGCTGCTCTATCTCTGCGCGGTGCCGTCGACCATCTCCTCCTCGGTCGCGATGACGGGCGTCGCCCGGGGCAACGTGCCCGCCGCCATCTTCAACGCCAGCCTGTCGAGTCTGCTGGGCATCGTGCTGACGCCGCTCATCATCGGCCTGTTCGCCAGCGCCACCGGGCAGTCCCTATCCATGGGCCAGGCCGTCCTCAAGCTGTCGACACTCCTGCTGCTTCCCCTGGCACTGGGACAGTTGCTGCGCCCGCTGGTGGGCGGCTGGTTCGCGCGCTACCGGCCCTATACGAATGCCTTCGACCGGGTGATGATCCTGGTCCTCGTCTATTCGTCGTTCTGTGACTCGATTGCCTCGGGCCTGTTCTCTGACTACGGCGCGGAGGTGCTGGGCCTGGCCTTCATGGGCGCGGTGCTCATCCTGGCCATCGTGCTGATGCTGACCACGCGGACGGCTCGGGCGCTGGGCTTCTCCAAGGAGGACGAAATCACGGTGGTCTTCTGTGGGTCGAAGAAGACACTGGCCTCAGGTGTGCCCATGGCGCGGCTGCTCTTCGGCGCCAATCCCGCCCTGGGACTCATCGTCCTACCGTTGATGTTCTATCACCAGGTCCAGCTCCTGGTGTGCTCGCTCCTGGCGGAACGCTACGCGAAGCGCCCGGCGGGACAACCTGCCGCGTAGGCCTCGGCGCGCATCCCCGGCGGACCAGCACTGTGATAGGTGCGCCAACCACGTATGTCAGCGCCGCACAGAACGTCAGGGGCCTGGCTTGACCCGGCCGGTACAGCTGGGGCTGGAATGCACCCCATGGCCGAACGACTCGTCTTCCCGCCCATCGTGGAAGGGCTCTTCGTTCGGGGTCTGTCCGGACGGGTGACGCCCCTGCTCAAAGAGCAGTTGCGAAGCGAGGGACTGGACCTGGACCGGCCGCTGCTCCCCGCGTACTCCCTGGAGTCGTGGATTCGCTGCGTCACGCTGACAGCGAAGGCGCTGCACCCCCACGAGCCCGACGAGGTGGCGTGGCGGATGCTCGGCGAGCGGATGATTGACGGTTACCGCGACACGCTGATGGGCCGCGCGCTGCTCGGGGTGATGAAGCTGCTGGGGCCCAGGCGGATGCTGTCGAAGGCACAGCACGGATTCCGGACGAGCAACAACTACACCGAGGTCCGCATCACGGAGACGGGACCGACGGAGGCCGAGGTCTGGCTCAACGAGCCCGGAATGCTGCGCTACTTCAAGCAGGGCGTCATGCTCGCCATGTCCCGGGCCGCCGGTGGCGTGGCCGCGTCGGTGGATGTCCGCACCTTCGACGAACACTGCGTCACGTACCGCGTCTCCTGGAAGGACTCGAGCCGCTGAGGCGGCTTGCCCTGGGGGCCGCCCCTCTGCGACCGTAGTCCCGCGATGGCGCCCTGGCGCCGTTGGTGAGGGGGGACGATATGCCGTCGAGCGAGCGCGCCAATCTTCCGCGCTGGAAGGGGCAGCAAGGCTTCTTCGAAATCTGGTTCCTGTGTGTGCTCGACCCTGGAGGCGAGCGCGCCTGGTGGTTCCGCTACACGCTCTTCACCCCCGCGCCAGGAGCCCCCGGTGAGCCACGCGCCATGCTGTGGGCGGCGGCCTTCGACTGCGCCACCGCCACGCCCGCGCTGGGACTCAAGGCCATCCATCCCCTCTCCCGCTTCTCCGCCAACACCTCGGGCCGCTTTGGCATCCAGATTGGTGACGCGGAGCTGGCGCCGGGCCGGTGCCACGGCCGCGTCGCCTCGGGAGGCCATTCCATCGAATGGGATTTGCGCTACACGCCGGAGTCCGCGGAGGCGGTGAGACGCGCTCCTCGGGGCGCCGACCTGCTGCCACTCACGACGCACGTGGCCCATGCCCATGACGACATCGCCTTCACCGGCGCCGTCACCGTGGATGGGCACCGGTATGACGTCCAGGGCGCGCCGGGGCTCCAGAAGCACCTGTGGGGACATCGTCGGCTGGAGGAGTTGACGTGGCTCTACGTGCCGCGCTTCCAGGAGGATCTGGAGGCCCGCCTGGAGGTGTTGTCCGTGCGCTCCCGCCAGCATCCGCTCAGTCCAAGACTGTCGCCCATCTACCTGCGTACCGCGCGGCGGGAACACCGGTTCCACGAAGCCCCGGACATGCTGTTCACGCGCCTGCAGTCGCCTCAGCCGGGTGAGCTGTGCTTCCAGTCCCGCTCGGCCACCGTGGCCGTGAAGGGCCGCGCGTGGTGCGATCCCAAGACGCTGGTGGGCTACGTCTACCGGGACCCGACGGGCTGGGACGTCCACGTGGCCCAGAGCGACGTGGCCACCTGTGAGCTGGAGCGTTTCACCCGCCCCCATCCCTTCGCGGTCTGGAGACCGGACGGACGGCTCACGTCCACCGTGGGCGCCCTGGAGTTCCACGCGCCCGAGCCCCTGGAGGGCGTGCGCTACATCGGATGGGATGAGACGTCTGTCTCGGATGCACCGGGCGAGGCACCGCCCTCGGTGGCCGAAGGCGCGTAGCGGCGCGAGTGCTCAGGGCGCCGTATCCGGTCAGGCCATGGCCTCCAGCGCGCCGCGTATCACCGGATACGTATCCTGCGACGCAGTGCTTCCCATGAAGGTGTCCAGGTGGCCGTACCCCGCCAGGACCTTCCGCTGGTAGTACGACGCACCATTCTCTTCACGCAGCCACTCATAGGTGAGCTCCGTGGACGCGGGCATGTATGTGCCGTTCTGTTCTCCGGACACGAAGGTGATGGGACGCTTCAGGTGCTCCGCGCGCAGGTATGACGGCGGCCGCTCCCGGCCATAACGCCGGAGGTTCTCCTCCCGGCCATGGTCGAAGCCCACCGCGTATCCCGAGCGCGCCATCTGCGCCAGGTGGCGGAACGTCAGCATGTTGCAGGGACCGAACTGCTCGTCGAGCCGGTCATGCGTCTCCCGGTTGATGCGCGCGTGCCGGAAGAGCTGCCCGTACATGAACGTCAACCGGCGGCAGACGGTGCTGTCGCATTCATGGCGGAACAGGTCCACGAAGGTGCCGAAGGCCGCCTGGAACAAAGGACTGCTCGGGTCCTCGTCCGGCGTCAGGTAGTCGCGGGTGATGTCCAGCACGTCCGGCAGCCGCAGCATCGCCTTGACCTGTGTCGAGGGCGGGACGATGTGGTGCAGCGCCACCTGTGAAGCGACCACGCTCTGAACGTCCGGCAGCAGCCCCGCCGCCATCGCCATGAAGAACGTCGCCGAGCCCGCGCAGTGCACCACCGCCTGCACGGAGTCCGCGCCGGTGTGCTCGCGGACATGCCGGACGGCGGCGGGCATGTCGTGGCGGGCGGCGTCATCCAACGTGAACTGCCGCAGCGGCAGCTCCACGCTGGCGCGCCAGTCCAGCAGCCAGGTGTCGTAGCCGTGGCGCACCAGGTGCTGCACGAAGTTCTCCTGCACCGTGGGCAGCATGAACATGCCGCTCCACACCCCCGCGCCGTGGACGAGGAGGACAGGCCCCTTCGCGCCGCCCTGGTAACGCGTGAGCTGCAACGGAACGCCGTCGCCCGCGGGAAAGTCGTGCCTTTCGGCGGAAGGAAGCGTGTTCATGAAGCGCTCCTCGAATGGGATGAGAATCCGTGCACCACGGCCTCGGCGATGCGCTCGGCCACGGCACTGATGGTCATCACCGGGTGGAAGCCGATGGCTGTCGGGATGACGGAGCCGTCCGCCACGTGCAGCCCGGGATAGTGGAAGACCTCTCCCTCGGTGGACACCACGCCGCGCTCGGGAGCTTCCGCCAGATGGGCACCGCCAAGCGAATGCACCGTGAAAGGCCGCTTGAAGAGCTGCCAGGTGACCAGCGGCGCGAAGGTGGCGCCGTACTGGGCCGCCAGGTCTTGCATCGCGTTCGTCATCCGCCGCACCAACTCCGCGTTCTCCCCGGCGAAGTCCCACGACACGTCGAGCTGCCCGTCATCGAGGTGCATCCGTCCGTTGGCGTTGTCCTGGCCGATGCCAAACAGGTTGGATGTGCGCGCCGCATCCACGTCGGTACGCATGGGCCGGCTCATCAGGCCCTTCTTGAACGCCGCGTGAACGGCTGGGCCCAGGCAGGTCCACAGCGGTGCCCCCAGGCCCTGGAGCCGTCCGAGGTTCGGCTGCCCCAGGCCCGCGAGGACTTCCATGGCGGGCTGGTTGAACGTGGCCGTCACCAGCGTGAAGCGCGGCTGCCGGTCAGTGAAGCGCATCACGGTGGACACGTCGGGCCCCACCCAGGGCTGGATGTCCTCGCGCGCGCCCTGCATCGACGCCAGGAAGTCCCCGTTGCCCGAGTAGCCATGGCCCAGCCGCCGGCTCACCCGAGGCAGCGTCCGCGCGACGTCCCGGCTGCGCAGCAATATCTCCACCGTGCCCAGCGTCCCCGCGGCCAGCACCACCCGCGAGCCCTCCACGGCGTGCCGCTCCCCCGACACCAGGTCCTGGCAGTGGACGCGGTAGCCCTCCCGCACCGGCTCCACGTGGGAGACGAGCGTACGGGCCAGGACCAGCGCCCCCAGCGCCTCCGCCCGCGCCAGGTACGTCAGGTCCATGGTGTTCTTCGCGCCGTGTTGGCAGCCGAACTCGCACTCGGCGCAGAGCTGGCACACGCGCCGGCCCGGTCCCGGCGGCTCCGAGAAGGCCACGGCCACGGGCGGGTCGAACGTCTCGCGCCCCATGCCCCGGGCCGCACGCTGGAAGAGGTCGCGCTTGCGCAGCGGAATCGAGGGCGGCACCGGATTCAACCGCAGCTCTAGCGCCACCTTGTCGAAGTAGGGCTCCAGCGAGTCCCGGCGGTACGTCCGGGGCCAGCGCGGGTCCTCGAACACCTCGGCGTCCGGCCGCACGTGGACGTTGGCGTAGATGAGCGAGCCGCCGCCGACGCCGCTGGCCGTCACCGTTCCGATGCCGGACAGGAAGCGCACGTCATAGAGGCCCTGCGCCTTGCGCCGCGTGGCATGGCGCCAGAGCACCTCGTCCGTTCGCGTCACGTCCCGGGGAAAGTCACCGGGCCGGTAGCGCTTGCCGCGCTCCAGGACCAGCACGGACTTGCCCGCCTGGGCCAGGCGCAGCGCGCTGATGGAGCCCCCAAAGCCAGAGCCCACGACGACCACGTCGTACCGCGATGCCTTCGCCACGATGCGCCTCTCTTACTCCAGCTTGGTTCGCGCGAAGACGTCCCAGAGGTTGCCCATGAACATGCTCCCAAAACGCTTCAGGGCCTGGGCCTTCGCCAGCGGTGACGTCGTTCCCAGCACGGCGAAGGTCGTGAGCTGCTGCAGGAAGTCCGGCATGCCCAGACGGATGATGCCGCTGGCCACCGCGGGCGCATGCCGGTCGCTACCCCGGCGGATGACGGTGTAGAGCGTGGACGTGTCCGACCACATGTCGAAGCCGTCGTCGTCCCGGACATGCTTGTAGCCATCCAGCAGGTACTGCTGGCCGTCCATTCCGGTGAAGGGCAGCAGGTAGAGCATCCGCCGCTCGTAGTAGCTGTCCGTGTCCACGAAGAGATTGAAGACGCCGTGGTCCACCTTCGCTCCGCCAGGAGGCGTGAGGCCGTGGACGTGGACGGTGCCTTGCGCGATGCCTGAATGGGCCTTCTCCGCGAGGAAGCGGTCCAGGTTGGGCAAGGTGATGGTGAGGATGAACTCGGCCACCCTGGCCTCTGACTTGCCCTCCTCCTCGGCGCCCGCGTAATCCGTTTCCGGCAGGTGGCCGTGGTTGATGAAGCCGCGCATCCGCTCGGTGAAGCGCAGCCCCACCACGGGCGTTGGCGACAACACGGTGCCTCCCTCTGGAATCACCACGCTCCGCATCGGGTCCTCTCTTGGCACCACCCGCGTGGGTGCCACACTCGTGCTCATCCGCATCGACGCGCGGAACGGTTCCGCCGCCGCCCGGCCCGAAGCCGTTCCGGCCCGCTCAGGGGCGGTCCAGGTGGGGTTCCCCAGCACTTGCCGGATGGCGGCCTCGACGTTGCGCTCCGCCACCGCGGCGATGGTGGATGACGGGTTCACCCCGGTGCTCGCGGGCAGCGCGGCGCCATCCAGCACGTACAGCCCAGGGTAGCCGTGCACCTCACCGTCCGGGGTCAGCACACCGTATGCGGGCTCCTCCGCCATGGTGCAGCCGCCCAGGTTGTGGACGGACACGGGGATGTGAAGCCGATCCCACAGGGGGTTGAAGACGGCGCGCGCCCCGAGCGCCCGTGCGATGTCCTGGCAGATCTGCTCCTGCGTCCGGTACAGCGGCAGGTTGGAAGGCACGTCCCAGCGCACCTCCATGTCCCGAGTCAAAGGCCGCAGCGCGAGTCGCCCGTTGGAACGGTCCCTTCCCATGGCCAGGAACACGGCCTGGAAGCGCCCGCGCTCCTTGCCCATGACGGTTTCAGGCTGGGAGCGCCGGCGCAGGGCGCGGACCAACTGCTTCTGGAGCAGGTCCGCTGGGACACGGAAGTCCCGGCCCATGTCCAGCACCTGAAGCAGCCCCGCCGCCTGCCCGGGGTGCCCGCCCTCCTGGAAGAGGAACCACGTCTTGTCCGCGCCCTGCCCCTGGTCCACCACCAGGCTGGTGGTGATGGTGGGGCCCTCGGACGGGTCCCACACCTCGCGCGTCTCGAAGGCGAAGGCCAGGAAGTCGCCGTTGGCCGAATAGCGGCACCCCAGCCGGTCGCTGATGCGCGGGAGCGTTCCCCACTGATCGCGGCAGCGCAGCAGCAGCTCCGTGGTGTTCACCGTGCCGGCGCACAGGAACACGCGGCGGGCCTCCACGGTGCGCTCGGCGCCGCCCGCGGCATGGTCGGTATAGGTGACGCGATAGCCCGCGGGAGACAGCGGCTCGATTCGCGTGGCCTCCGCCTGGGTGGTCATCTCCGCGCCCTGCTGTTCAGCGACCGCCAGGTAGTTCAGGTCCAGCGTGTTCTTCGCGCGGACGTTGCATCCGATGTCGCATTCGCCGCAGTAGTTGCAGCCCTCCTGAGCGACGCCGAACTTGTTGGGCATCGGCTCGCCGGCGGGGGCGAAGCGCACGGCGAGGTCTGGGTAGAAGAACTGCTGCTCGCGGCCCAGCTTGCGCGCGACGTCCCGCATCCGCTTCGCCTTGGTGGGCAGGCCACGCGCGGACGCGGTGATGGGCTGGAGGTCCAGCATGTACGCGACCAGGTCGTAGTACGGATCCAACGCGGCGCGGCTGTAGCCCTCCGGCCAGTCGGTGTCGAAGGTCTCCGCGGGAGGGCGCAGGTGGACGTTGGCGTAGATGAGCGAGCCGCCGCCGTAGCCCGCGGCCTGGACAATGCTCATCCCCGGCAGCAGCTTCACGTCGAAGAGGCCCTGGCCGTACCGCCACAGCCAGCCGTTGAGCGGGTTGCTCCAGTCGCGGGGAAAGCTCCCCTTCGGGTAGCGCAGGCCCCGCTCCAGGACGCGCACGGTCAGGCCCGCCTGTGCCAGCCGGCAAGCCGCCACCGCTCCCCCAAAGCCGGTGCCAATGACCAGCGCGTCGTACGTCGGCGCCATGTTCCCCCTCGTCGAGACCTGTCCCCGCGGCAGGTTTCAACTGACACCTTATTAACGCACGAGGGTCTGATCCTTCGACCTCCACCCATCCGGGGAACCCAACCCCTTGGAATCGTTGTTACCAAAAGGGGCTGGGCGTGGGCGCCGAAGCTCAGTAGGCGTGGTGCTGCTTGCACTCCCCCTTCGGACGGAACGGCAAGGCCCACAGCTCGCGTCCAGTCTTCCCGTCATCCGCCGAGAAGAACACGTCCCAGCCTGAGCGCACGAAGTCGCGCGGCGACGATGAAGCGCTCCCGTGCGCCAGACCGCGCAGCGCCTTCGTGCCCGAACGGGTGCCATCGCTCACCCAGGGCTCGTGCCCATGCACCCCATCGCTCGCGGAGAAGAACAGCGTGCCTTCAATGGAGGCCAGCGCTTCGGGATCCGATGAGCCACCACCGGGCGCCAGATCCTTGAAGAGCCTGGTCCCCGAACCGGTGCCGTTGCTCACCCAGAGTTCACGTCCCTCTCCGGAGCCATCATTCGCGGCGAAGAAGACTCGCGACTTCAGAACCGCCAGAGAGCTCGGTGAGGAGCTCATGGGCCCTGGCCAGATGTCCTTCACCAGCTTCGTGCTTGAGGTCGAGCCGTTGCTGCTCCAGAGCTCCTCACCCTCTGGCTCACCTGCCCCGGCGCTGAAGACGACACGCGAGCCCAGTGCGACCAGGTTGTGCGGATACTCTCCGTAGAAGTACCGCAGCTCTTGCGTGTTCGAGGCGGCCCCATCCGTCTTCCACAAGCTGGCTTCGCCCTCGTCGTTATCCACGAGGAAATAGAGGCGCGACTTCACAGCCAGCAAGTCGAAGATGACGTTATCTCCTACCAGACTGAGGACGGGAATGGCACCTGGCGCTCCGGTGCTACGCCAGAGATGAGTCTCATCGCTCCAGGGGCTCCGCTTGGACGCGACGAAATAGAAGGCCTCGTTACCCACGCGAACGATCCTTCGCGGGAAGGAGCTAGCGGGTCCGGGCTCGATGTCCTCGACGAGGTACGTCCCCGCGTCTGTTCCATCACTGCGCCACAGCTCGTATCCGTGCACGCCGTCGTTCGCGCCGAAGTACAGGACGCCACCGAACTCAACCAGCATGGGATCGTTTATCCAGTGGAAGGGGTCCGGCCGGAGAATCCCATCCTCCGGCCCCGGGTAGATGTCCTTCACCAGGTACGTGCCGGCCGACGTCCCGTCGGTCACCCACAACTCGTAGCCGTGGACGCCGTCATCCGCGGCGAAGAACACCCGGTTCCCCACCCGGGTGAGATTCGAAATCTCCGCCCCTGCCAGCCCTGGGTAGACGTCCTTCACCAGCGACGTGCCGCTTCCTTCCGTTCCGCTGCTTCGCCACAACTCACGTCCATGCACCCCGTCGTCCGCCGTGAAGAAGAGGACTCGGTCGCCGTGGATCAGATCGGCCGGATTGGACCCCACGGGGCCAGGGTGGATGTCCGCCAATCGAACGGCCTCCTTCCCGCACAACTCCCACTTCTGACTCAAGGAGGACTCCTGGCTCGTGAAGTCGACATCATCGACTTCGGTGCCACAACCCGCGGCTCCCAGGAGAATGAGAAGTGGAAGATGGGGCTTCATGACGGCCTCCGTTGAGGGCGCGGTCCATCCGCGCCGAATCCGGAGGGTGAGAGTCTTACGTACCCGCATCCACCTGCGCAGGGGTGGCACTCAGCGGGCGGAAAGCGACAGTCGCTCACGCTGCGCACGCGGGGACCGCGGCGCGTCCGGTCAGGCACGGCGACTGCACTGACGAACGTCCGCGCCTGGCGCCGAAGCCCTGGTCCAGGCGCACGCAACCCGCGGCATGTGCAACGCCCTTGCGCCGGCAGACATGACGACACGTCGGGCACGCACGCGCCGGACACAACGTCACACGAGGTCACAACTCAAAGATGAATCCAACCCAGCAGAAGCTGAACGCTCGGCGTCGTCACGCTCGCGGATTTACGCTGATTGAAATCATGGTCGTCATCACCATCCTCGGACTCATCGCCGCGGCGGTGGGCGTCTCCGTGATGTCGAACCTGGAGGAGGCCAAGCAGAAGACCGCCGCCCTGGACATCAAGACATTGGAGACGGGGCTCAAGCTCCACTACATGAAGACCGGCAGCCTCCCTGAGACCCAGACCGGCCTGGAAGAACTCCTCCAGGCGCGCTCGCTGGAGCGACTGCCCAAGGACCCGTGGAACCGCGACTACGTGTACATGAATGAGGGCGGCAGCCCTGTCATCCTGTCGTACGGCGCGGACGGTGTCCCAGGGGGCGACGGCAGCGACGCGGACATCTCCTCCCAGGTGGCGTCACCGTCCGCGAGCGCGGCCCGCCGCCCCAAGGGGCTCCGTTAGTCCGAGCCCTCGAGCACGTCAGCGGCCCGCCGCCACGCGCGCGAAGTGGTGCGCGAGGCGGTGCAGCACCTCCGTGTTGTCGGCCTCAGCCGCCTTGAGCTTGGGCAGCTGCGCCTTCAGCTCTTGGGGGTTCTTTCCGCGTTGCTGGAGGCTGTCCGCCTCGATGTCAATCCATCGCCCCAGCTCGCTGGCGGTCAGCTCCAGGTGGAACTGGAAGCCGTAGGACGCACCCAGCCGGAAGGCCTGCTGGGTGTACCGGTCCGTGGACGCCAGCAACGTGGCGTCCGGGACGGGCGCATATGTGTCACCGTGCCAGTGCGCCACCACCGTGCGCGGACGGGCCCCGGACAGCACGGGGTCCTTCTGCGCCTCCGGCGTCCATCGCACCGGACCCACGCCCACCTCGAAGCCATTCTTCCCGGGGAACACGTCCGCGCCCGCCGCCGCCGCGAGCATCTGGGCGCCCAGGCAGAAGCCCAGGCACGGGCGCTCGTAGGCGAGCCGCTCCATGAGGATGCCCAGCTCTTGCCGCAGGAAGGGATGCTGCTCGGATTCGTAGACGGCCATGCGGCCGCCCATGACGACCAACAGCTCCGCGTCCACGTCCTCCCGGCGCACGGCGCGGAAGCGGTTCACCAGCGTGAAGCCCGCCTCCTGCAACACCGGCCCCAGCAGGCCGGGCCCTTCGTGCTCCTCGTGCTGGAACACCACCGCGCGCATCGTCGTCACCTCCAAAGCCGCGGGCGCCCTGCCCGCCGGCTCAATCGTATGCGCACGACGTGCAGATGTTGAGGCAGGTCCCCACCTGCTCTCTGTATTCCTTCACACACTCCTGGTTGGAGGCGCAGTTCACGTCGCTCGTACATCCGGGCACGCACGAGCTGAAGGTGGCGTCCGCGCAGTACTGCCCCGGCTGGCAGGGGTCATCGCCCATGAACTCTCCGCACTCGGTGTACCCCTGCTGGAGGGGCGCCATGACACAGGCGCTGGTTCCCAGGGCAAGCACGGAGAGGACGGCGGGCCAGAGGCGGGTACGCATCGAAAGACCTTTCGGGAGCAAGCGGAGGATGTCCGCTTGCTCTCGACGGCCGTCCGAGCGCCGTATTCACGGCCCGTGCGTCGTTCTACTTCGCGGCCGGCACCGGGCAGCGGTTGCGGAAGCTGTCGCTGAGGGCCACGGCCACCAGCAGCTCGGGGAGCCGGTGTCCACCCGCCGAGAAGCGCGTGTCCACGTAGCGCACGGTGGCCTCGTCCTCGTCCGTCAGCGCGCGGCCCAAGCCATAGGCCAGCGCCTGCCGCGTCATGCACGTCGCGAAGGCGGGGTCGCCCTTGAGGATGGTCGCCAGCTCACGCGGTCCCTGGAATGACACGCCCTTGAAGTTGCCCGTGGCGTCCACCGGTGAGCCGTTGTCCGTCTCCCGCCAGGCCCCGGCCGCGTCGTAGTTCTCCAGGCCGAAACCGATGGGGTCCAGCGTGTCGTGGCAGCCCGCGCAGGCGGGGTTGGCGCGATGCAGCTCGGTGATCTGCCGCAGCGTGGAGCCCGGCGGAACCTGCGTGGGCAGCGCCTCCACGCCCGGAGGCGGCGGAGGAGGCTCCTGGCACAGCAGCTTGCCCAGCACCCACTTGCCGCGAAGCACCGGCGACGTGCGCGTGGCCAGCGACGCCTGCGCCAGCACACCCGCCTGGCCCAGCACACCGCCTCGCCGTCCGTCGCCCGTGCTCACGCGCGTGACGGAGGCGGAGCCCGGCCGAGGCAGGCCGTAGTAATCCGCGAGCCGGTCGTTGACGTAGGTGAACTCCGCGTCCAGCAGTTCCAGCGCGCTGCGGTCCTCGTTGAGGAAGGCGCGGAAGAAGCTCTCCCCTTCCTCTCGCATGGCGCGCTTGAGCTCGGAGTCCATGCCGGGGAACAGCGTCGGGTCCGCGGTGATGCCGTCCACCTTCCGCAGGCCCAGCCACTGGCCGGCGAAGTTCTGCACCAGCGCCTCGGACCGAGGGTCCTTCAGCATCCGGCGTACCTGCGCTTCCAGCACCTCCGGGTCGGACAGCCGGCCCGCGTCCGCCAGTGACGTCAGCTCCGCGTCAGGCTGGCTGCTCCAGAGGAAGTACGACAGGCGCGATGCCAGCTCGCGCGCGGACAGCTCACTCTTGCCCGTCCCAGGCGCCTGCGTCTCCACTACCTGAAAGAGGAAGTGCGGCGACAGCAGCACCGAACGGAACGCGAACTTCGCCGCCAGTTCGAAGCCGTCCCCCGACTCCCGCACGAGCGTGTAGACGCTCATCAACTCCGCGACCTCGTCCGGCTTCGCGGGACGCCGCCAGGCGCGGTTCGCCAGCGACTCCACCATCTGCCGGGCACATGCTTCTTCCCCGGTGGCGGCCGGTTCGCACACGCGCAGGTGGCGCTGGGTGGCTGCCGACGTGGGCGCGGGCGAGCGGACCTCCATCCAATCCAGCAGGAGGTTGCGGTCCGTGGACGTGTCCGGGTCGTAGATGTCGTTGGTGAAGCGCACGGTGAAGCGCTTCTGTCCCGGCGAGTCCACCCGCACCGGCTTCGTGTACACCGTGGGCGTGGTGGCCGGCACGTCGAGCGACGCCACCACGACGCCATCCAGCAACCACTGCATCCGCACCGGGTCCGGCGGCGCCTGCGTGCCCCACGCGCGCACGGAGAGCTGGTACTCGCCGGCTTGCGCGAAGGTGAAGGTGGCGGAGAGGTCGCCGTTGGACCACAGATTCCACACGGTGCCGTTCTGCTCACTGGCACCCGTGGTGGCGCTGGCGGACTCGGCCTCGATGCGAACGGTGCCACCACCGGCGCTGGCGGCGCCGTCCCGGGCCCAGGCCTGGTCGATGAGGCGGCCCGCGGTGGCCTCATAGGCCTCCACCAGCGCGGGGGACACGCCCAGCAGGCTGGCCTCGTTGTCGAAGCCGTGGCCCGTGGGGTCCGCCGGGAAGGTCGTCGCGGGCCGGCCCGTCTCGCCGAGCAAGTCCCTCACGGTGTTGTCGTACTCCGCGCGGTTCAGCCGGCGCAGCGAATGCGCGCCATCCGAGCAGTTCTGCGCGGCGACGACGGGCTTGGGGTCCTGGGTGCGCGCGACGGGGAGTTCGTCCGAGCACGCGGTGAGCAGCAGCGGGATGCCGAAGAGCAGTGAACGGGTCTTCATGTGCGGTCTCCCCTCACGCCAGTCCGGCCAGCGGTCCCTGCGCCAGCGGTCCGAAGGTGCCTCGTGGAATCTCGAAGGCCTGGAGGATGGAGAGCAGCACATCTCCACACCGCTTGCCCTGTGCCCGCATGTGCCGGCCCGGCCGGATGGCACCGCCCGCGCGCCCCGCGAGCAGGACCGGCATGTCGTAGTGGTTGTGCCAGTCGCTGTGCGAGATGTCGCTCGAGTAGAACACCGCCACGTTGTCGAGCAGCGTGCCCTCCCCCTCCGGCACCGCCTTCAGCCGCTGCACCAGGTGCGCGAAGCGGGCCACCTGCCACCGGTCGATCTCCACCTTGGCCGCCAGCTTCACCGGGTCGTTGCCGTGGTGAGAGGCATCGCCATGGTGGGAGAAGGCCCGGCCGTTGACGGTGAACATCATCGGGCTGACGCACATGCCGAGCATCAACGTGGCGACGCGGGTGGCGTCGCACTCGAAGGACTTCACGATGAGGTCGCACATCAGGTTGGCGTAGGCCGTGCCATCCATGGGGATGCCCACGGGCCGCGCGCCCGTGGTGCACGCGGCGGCCGGGGCACCCTGCTCGGCCTTCTGGATGGCGACTTCGATTTCGCGGATGCCCGTGAGGTACTCGTCCAGCCGGAGCTTGTCCGCCTGGCCCAGCTTCGTCTGAAGCGCTTTCGCCTGGCCCGTCATCCGGTCGAGCACGCTGCGCCGGTACATCCAGAGGCGCCGCTCCGCCTCCGTGGGGCCTTCGGCCTGAAGCGAACCGAAGAGGCGGTCGAAGATGACGCGTGGGTTGTAGACGTTGGGCAGCCGCTGGCCGCGGGAGAACGTCGCCATGCAGTGGTCCTCACCGCTGCAATGGTCCTGCGTGTCGTCATAGGACGACGTCTTCGGGTCGATGAAGCCGTCCCCGTTCGCGTCGCGGTAACCCGGGTTGTAGTAGCCGTTGTTCTCCACGCTCAGCGTGAGCGCCGGCACGCGCACCTGGGCCGACGTGGCGCGCGCAATCACCTGATCGATGGAGTCCGTGTTGCCCGCGACGATGCGCTCGGACGCGGTGAGCATCATCCAGAAGCCGCCTTCGTGCGTGCGCTCGTAGTAGTCCCACGCGCCCAGCCGCATGCCGCTCAGCACCAGGACGTCATCCTTCACCGGGGCCAGCGGGGACAGCGTGGGCGTCAGCGCGTAGTTCGCGCCTTCGGTCGTCGGGAACCATTGGTCCGGGACGACGCCCGCGGAGTGGAACATGCCCACGAAGCGCAGCGGCGGCTTCGCACCGGACGCTTGCGCGCGTGCCATCGAGGGAGCCATGGCCTCCAGCCAGGGCAATGCGAGCGCCGCTCCCGCGGCCCCCCGTAGCAGGCTGCGTCGCGACAGCTCCCAGGTTCTCGATTTCGGCACGGGGGGGATCCTTGTTGTCTGAGCCACTGTCTTGCTCAGCAACGAGGGTGCCACCCCTGAAAGCACCAGGAATTCCGGAGAGTTGCAGCCCTCGTGGATTCCCGAGTGCGCGGCGGGGGGCTCGACCCCACACGCGGGTGTGGGGTGTCGCCCCCGTTTCTCAGGCCTTGGGCTTGCGGATGCGCAGCAGCCCTTCCTGAGCCACCGAGGCCACCAGCCGGCCGTCACGCGTGTAGACGCTGCCGCGCGACAGGCCGCGCGCGTTGCCCGCCCACGGGCTGTCCATGGAGTACAGCATCCAGTCGCTCACCTTCAGGTCCCCGTGGAACCACAGGGCATGATCCAGGCTGGCGCCCTGGATGCGGGGCTGGAAGAAGCTGGCCGCGTGGGGCAGGAGCGCGGTGCCGATGAGGTTGAAGTCGGACGCGTAGGCCAGCACGTACCGGTGCACCTGCGGATCCTCCGGCAGGTCGCCGTTGGCTCGGAACCACACGTGCTTGATGGGCGCCTTCGCCTCCGGATTGAACGGATCCTCCGGCGCCACGGGCCGGATCTCAATCGGCTTCTCCCCCAGGAACTTCTCCCGCAGGGCTTCCGGGATGCGCTCGGACAGGCGGCTCAGCAGCTCCTGCTCCGTGGCCAGTCCCTCCGGGCCCGGCACCTCCGGCATGGGCGCCTGGTGGGCAAAGCCCTCTTCGTCCCCGTGGAAGGAGGCGATCATCGTCAGGATGGGCTCGCCCTTCTGCACGGCCACGACGCGGCGCGTGGTGATGCTGCCGCCGTCCCGCACCCTGTCCACCGTGTAGACGACTGGAAGCGTCGCGTCGCCCGGGCGCAGGAAGTAGCCGTGCAGGGAGTGGACATGGCGGCCGGCGGGCACCGTCTGGCTGCCCGCGGACAGCGCCTGCCCCAGCACCTGGCCGCCGAAGAGCTGGCGGAACCCCAGGTCTTGACTCCGGCCACGAAACAGATTTTCCTCGATTTTCTCCAGTTTAAGGAGCGACAACAGCTCATCCAGGACTCGGCTCATGGCCCCTGTCGTAATCGACCCGTGCACCGGTGTCTCGGGAAGTGGCGCCCTGTCCATGCTCCCTCGCCGGGTCCCGCCCGACCGCGAAGCCGTGTCGGTTCACGATGAGAATAGACGGCTCATGCGCAGCGCCGCAGTGCATCAATGACATGCGGCGTCATGGGTTGCCTCCACTTTTAGCAACCTTTGAGAGCGGAGACGCTTGAAGCGCCCCGCCCTCTTGCGCGACGCTAATGCTCAACGCTGGACACTCCATCGGGGGGCGAATGCAGTCGAATGTATTCACGGCGGTACTCATGCCGCTGGCGCTGGCCGTCATCATGCTCGGGCTTGGCCTGACGCTGACGCTGGCGGACTTCAAGCGGGTCATTGTCTATCCGCGCGCCATCCTGGTGGGCCTCGGCTGCCAGATGTTGGTGTTGCCGGTGGCGTGCCTGCTCATCGCCCACGCCTTCAGTCTGCCGCCGGAGCTGGCGGTGGGACTGATGCTGCTGGCGGCGTCCCCTGGCGGCGCGACGGCGAACCTCTTCAGCCACCTGGCCCGCGGTGACGTGGCGCTCAACATCACGCTGACGGCGGTGAACAGCGCGCTGTCGCTCGTCACGTTGCCGCTCATCATCAACCTGTCGCTCGCGCACTTCATGGACGAGGGCCGCGCGGTCCCCATGCAGTTCGCGAAGATCGTGCAGGTGGTGTTCATCGTGCTGGGGCCGGTGAGCCTGGGCATGTTCATCCGCTCGCGCAGCGCGGCCGTCGCGCAGCGCATGGACAAGCCCATTCGCATCCTGTCCACCCTCTTCCTCGTCGCGGTGATTGCAGCGTCCGTGTACACGGAGCGCGCGAATGCGCTCAGCTTCTTCCGCCAGGTGGGCCCGGCGGCGCTGGCCTTCAACCTGGTGAGCCTCGCGGTGGGCTACTTCGTGCCCATCCTGCTGCGCCTGCCCCGGCGGCAGGCTGTTGCCATTGGAATGGAGATTGGCATTCACAACGGAATGCTTGCGATTGCCATCGCGCTCAGCCCGACGCTGCTGGCGAACTCGACCATGGCCATTCCCCCGGCCATCTACAGCCTCATCATGTACTTCACCGCGGCGGCCTTCGGCTTCTATGTCAGCCGGCGCTACGCGGATGAGCAGAACCCCGCCGTACACCGCACCCCCACGTCACTCCCCGAGAAGGTGTCTCGATGACGCTGCGTCGACCGCTGTCCGTGCTTTCCCTGTCACTTTGCCTGGGATTCTCCGCACCAGCCGCCGCCGAAGAGCCCGAAGCCGCTGCCCTGCCGTCGACTCCGCAGACAGCCCCCAAGCCCACGGACGCACCCACGGCCCCCACGCTCCCGCCGCTGGGGCCCGACACCCGTCTGTATTTCGCCAACATCAACTTCCTGCGTTGGAACCCGCTGGGCATGGAGACCCAGAACCGGCTCATCCTCCAGAAGCGGATGTTCGACGGCGAGTCCATGTTGACGCGCGACAACTTCGTCAACGGCGCGTTCGCCATCAAGGCCAACCCGGCCTCGGTGAAGATTGGCCCCGTCTTCGAGATTCAGCCGCTGGCCATCTTCAACCTGCGGGCGACCTATGAGTACGTCCGGTACTTCGGCACCTTCGGGTTCCTCCAGTCGTACAACAACCCGATGTTGGACTTCTCCGACGACGCGCGAGACCTGACGGAGGGCGACGCGTACAGCACCTCCGGTCACCACTACATGGTGGAGCCCACGCTCCAGGCGCGCTTTGGCTCGTTCGTGGTGCGGAGCAAGGCGTCCATCGAGTACTGGAACGTGGCGCTGCGCGAGGGCAACGGTGCGTCCTTCTACGACGCGCTGCTGGACACGCTCATCCCCGGCCGGGGCTGGGTGTTCACCAATGACACCGACCTGATGATGCTGACGACGCCGCAGCTCACGCTGGGGGCCCGCTTCAGCGGTGTGTGGCCGCGCTACCAGGATGGCTCGGGTGGAGCGCAGAACGTGGACAACAGCCACACGCGCATCGGCCCCATGATGGCGTACGCCCTGAACACGCGCGAGGGCTCGTCGTTCAACCGGCCGACGATCCTGCTGAACTTCGCGTGGTACCTGAACCACCCGAACCGTGGCGGCGCCCTGCCCTACATGATGGGCGCCTTCGCCTTCACGTCCGACTTCCTGGGCGGCTAGGCGGAGGACTTCCGCCGGGCGTCACGTCTTGGAGACGCCCGGCGTTGAAGCAAGGATGGGCCCGCGAAGGCGCCCGTCCGAATCAGTGAGAGTCGTGGGGCCCGTGGGCGTGGCCGTGCTCCAGCTCCTCGGCCGTCGCGGCGCGGACGTCCCGCACGGTGACCTCGAAGTGCAGCGTCTTGCCGGCCAGCGGGTGGTTGAAGTCCACCAGCACGGAGTCGGCCTTCACTTCCTTGATGAAGAAGTCCACCTCGTCCCCATCCGGGTCGGTGGCGCTGAGCACGCCGCCCGCCACCAGCTCCAGGCCCTCCGGGAACTCCGTCTTCGGGACTTCCTCGATGCCTTCCGGGTCGTAGTCGCCGTAGCCCTCGTCGGGACCCACCGTCACCTGGAGGGTGTCACCACGCGCCTTGCCCTCGAGCGCCTTCTCCAGGCCCGGGACGATTTCCTCGTGCCCCTGCAGATAGACGAGCGGCTCCCCCGGCTCGCTCTCGTCCACGGCCTTGCCGTCGCCGAGGTGGAGGCGGAAATCGATGGAGACGACGCTGTCCTTGGTAATTTTCATGGGGCCCTCATAGCGCACGGCCGTGGCGTGTGCCTCAATCATGTGCCTGTCTGACAATGGGGCGAGCGTCCCGCCCGGATCGACTGTCCGATTCCAGTGGTGCGGAAGCCCAGAATCGTCAGGTTCCCGAGCGAGGGCTCCCCATTCCCAGGTCCAGCGAGGCCGCCCGGGTGCTCCGGGCCAGGCGCGTCTCCAGGCGAAGGATTCGGCGGTGGTGGTCCACAGGCAGCTCCGCCGCCGAGGCCAGCTTCGCGTGGTGCAGCGCCCGCGCGAGGTCCTTGAGGCCATGCTCGTACAGCTTGGTGAGCTGGAGGTGCAGCGGCGGGGCCTGGAATCCCTGGGCGGTCTTCAGTGCCTGGTGCAGGTGCGCCACCGCGGCCGAGGCGTCACCCGCCTTGCGTGACAGCCGGGAGGCCAGGGCCAGGGCTTCGATGCCCACGGCGCCGGTGTCCCCCGCCGCCGCGGCCCGGGCGAAGGCCTGGGCGCGCTCGTAGTCGCGGGCCCGGAGCGCCACGCCCGCGAAGCCGAGCAGGTCGCGAGGGTCCGCGTCCCGGGGCACGGAGGCGCCTGGGTCCCCTGCTCGGAAGCGGCGGACCAGCTCACCGAGCAGGGCCGCGAGGAGGAGGAGGTCGTTGACGTTGTGCTCCAGCACGGGCGTCAGCGCCGAGCCGTCTCCGCCGCGCAGGTAGCGGAAATACAGGTCGGGAATCAGCGAGCCGTCCACGTCGTCGACGCGCCGGAAGCCGAGGACCTGGTCTTCCAGGTGGACCAGCCGCGTGCCGGCGCCCCGGTGCTTGAAGACGCGGCGGGCGCAGTGGAGCAGGTCCAGGTGGGGCAGCTCCGCTGGAGCGGGGACGCGGTTGAGGACGAAGCGCGTTCGCAGGAGCGGCCAGTCGAAGCTCTTGCCGTTGAAGGTGACGAGGCAGGAGGACGCGGCCATGCGCTCGGCGAGCGAGCGCAACATGGGGGCCTCTTCTCCCAGGCGCCGAAGGAAGAGCTGGTGCACCTTGAGCGAGCGGCCCTCGAACCACGCCAGTCCCACGAGGAAGGGCACGGTGCCGGTGCCTCCCGCGAGCCCGGTGGTCTCCGTGTCCAGGAAGAGCATCCGCTGGAAGTCCACGCCCGCCAGGTCCGCGTGCAGCGCGAGGCTGGCGACCAGGGAGCCTTCCACGTCCAGGGCCGCGGCGAGGGGCGCGGAGCCGTGGTGGTGCTCCGGAGAGAGGATGCGCTCGGAGACGTGGACAGTGCCGTGGGCCGTGGCGCGGGACTCCACGGGCAGTGGGCCAGGAGGTGCTGGAGGTGGCGTGCCTCGGCGCGCGGCGGCCAAGCCCTGGCGCTCCGACCAGTCCGACAGCATCCTGCGCAGGCTGTCGATGCGCGGATCTCGGGGGGCGGATGGAGGTGAGGTTGTGACTGGGCGTGCTGCCGGGGCCTCCACCGTGCCCTCTGCGCGGGCGACCTGCGATTCCGCGCCGGCGGGCGTTGCGTTCTGAGAGGCCGTTTCAGCTGTGCCCGGGACGGGCGTGGACGGCGCCTCCATGCGCCGGGCCTGAACCAGCTTCGCCAACTGCGCGGCGAGCGCGTCGGGCACGCCCGCTTCGGCCCGAGGCGCGGGCGTGTCATCAGCGCGCGCGGCGGGCTCGGCCTGTGGCTCCGCCACAGGGGGCTTCGGGGGTGACTTGCCCCCGGGGCCCACGCTCGTCAGGCGCGCCAGCTTGCGCTTGAGGTCCACGGCCGCGCCTCCCGGTTACTGCATTCCCGCGATGCCCAACGCCGATAGCACGTCGAGCGCCAGTCGCTTGCGCGGATGCGGGTCCACGGGCGCCTGTCCCGGCATCGCACCCGCAGCAGGGCCGATACACGCCGGACAGCCATCCTCGCACGTGCACGACTCCAGCAATCGGCGCGCACGGTTCAGCAGTTCGTCCCGCTGGTCGTACAGCCGCGCCGCCAGCCCCACTCCGCCGGGCACGTTGTCGTACAGGAACAGCGTCGGGTCGAAGCCCACGCCACCATCCTTGCGCGGCGGTCCCTCCGCGTCATCCCGGCTCCCCAGCGTCTTGCCGATATCCCGAGGGTCGATCATCAACCCCACGCACGCCACCGTGCGCAGCGCCGTGGTCAGGCCACGAAGCGCATCGATGACCGCCGGGCGCGGCGCCCGCATGGCGCGCACCACCGTCTCCGGCACCGTCAGCCAGAGCGCCGTGGTGTGCATCTGCATCTCCGGCAGCGCCACGTCGCCGTAACCAACGTTCTCATGCGTGTGGTACTTGATCTTCTTGTACCCCACGACCTTCTCGATGACGCTCACCTCGCCCATGCCCGCCTGAAGGTCCGGGCCCATGGGCGCGGCCTGGTCCTCCTGGATGACGTGCACGCGCACGTAGGTCATCGCGTCGGTGAAGTAGTCCGGCGCCACCTTCCGCACGAAGGCCTTGTGGTTCTCGTAGTCGAAGCGCTCGACTTGATACTGCTCGGCCTCGTGTTGGTAGATGGCCTGCTCGTGCAGCATCGTGTGCGCCGAACGGAAGTCCATCTCCGCCAGCGTCCGGTCCGTCCCCTTCTCGATGATGACCACGTTGTCCCAGCCCACGCTGCGCAGAGACACGTGGTTGGCTGGATACGCATCCGTGGACCAGTGGAACACGCGACGGCCCGCCTCGCCCACGGTGGGGTGCACCACCTCGTGCTGCGCGAGGAACCCGAGCGCCTCCGTGGTGGACTCCGGCGGCACGTCCCCGAAGGGCTCGCCCTCCTCGAACGGCAATTCGAAGGAAGCGCACTTGAGGTGCTGGACCAGAATCTCCACGTTGTCCGGGTCGATGCGCGCGTGCTCCACCGGCGAGCCCACGAGGAAGCGCGGGTCGCCGGCGAGGTACTGGTCCAGCGGCGCGCTCGACGTCACCAGCAGCGCCAGGCTCCCCTCACCGCGCCGCCCTGCCCGGCCGAATCGCTGCATCAGCGCCGCCACCGAACCCGGGTAGCCCGCGCACACCACCGCGTCCAGCGAGCCGATGTCGATGCCCAGCTCCAGCGCGTTGGTGGCCACCACGCAGCGGACTTCACCCGCACGCAGCGCCGCCTCCGTGGCGCGCCGAGTGCCCGGCAGGTACCCACCGCGGTAGCCCTGGATGAGAGACGGGTCCAACTTCTCCTCGACGAAGCGGTCGCGGAGGTACTTGAGCATCACCTCGATGTTGTTGCGCGACTGCCCGAAGAGCAGCGTGGACACGCCCGCGCGCACCAGGTCGGCCGTCAGCCGCACCGCCGTCTTGAGGTAGCTGGCCCGGATGCCCAGCTCCGCGTTCACCACGGGGGGGTTGAACACCATGACGCGGCGCTCGCCGGAAGGCGCCCCGCTCTCAGACACCAGCGTCACGTCCCGCCCGAGCATCCGCCGCGCGTGGGCCTCCGGATTGCCAATGGTGGCCGACGCCGCGACGAACACCGGGTCCGCGCCGTGGAATCGCGCCACGCGCTGGAGCCTGCGCAGCACGTTGGCCAGGTGAGAGCCGAAGACGCCCCGGTACGTGTGGAGCTCGTCGATGACGACGTAGCGCAGGTTGGAGAACAGGCGCGCCCAGCTCGCGTGATGCGGAAGGATGCCCGTGTGCAGCATGTCCGGGTTGGTGAGCAGCACGCCGCTGCGCTCCCGCGCGGCCCGGCGCGCATCCGCCGGCGTGTCACCATCGAAGGTGATGGCGCCGTGGGACAGGCCCGCCTCGCGCATCAGCGCGCGCAGGGACTCTTCCTGATCTCTGGACAGGGCCTTGGTGGGAAACAGGTACAGCGCCCGCGCCTGGGGCTCGCGCGCGAAGCGGTCCAGCAGCGGCAGGTTGTAACAAAGGCTCTTGCCGGAGGCGGTGGGCGTGGCGATGACCAGGCTCTGGCCCGCCCGAGCCAGCCGGTACGCCTCCGCCTGGTGCGAGAAGAGCTGCTGGATGCCTCTCTTCTCGAGCGCGTCGCGCACCTGGGGCGCCACCTCTTCCGGAATGGGCGCGAAGACGCCCGCCCTCGCGGGGGTGGCCTCATCCAGGACGAAGCAGGAGCGGAGCTGCCGGTCCGACCGCCACCCCTCCAACACGGAGTCCAACCCGCGAGGCGCGTTCCACGGCGTGCGACGGGCCCCTCCGAAAGCGCCCGGTTCCTTCTCTGGCTTCATGGGCCGGGCACTGTACAGACGTATACCGAGGCAAACAACGCGGGAGCGCGCCTCATTGGTTTGAGCTCCAGCCAATCCGCGCAGAGGCGGACGTGCGGGCACTCCACTAGTGTGCCGCGCCGTGGCCCTCGCCATCTTCCTGTTCACCTACGTCTTCATCGCCGGTGCGCGCCTTCCGTACCTGAAGCTGGACCGCCCCGGGGGCGCGCTGCTGGGCGCCGTGCTGATGGTCGTCTTCGGCGTCGTCACTCCCGCCGAGGTCTACAACCACAGCGCCGACGCGAACCGTCACGCCATCGACGCGGACACCATCGTCCTCCTGCTGGGGATGATGCTGCTGGCAGCGTACATGTCCCAGGCGTCCTTCTTCCGCACCGCGGGCGCGTGGGCCGTGCGCAGGGCGCACACGCCCCGGCGGTTGCTGCTCGCCGTGACGTTCATTTCGGCCGCGCTGTCCGCGTTCCTGGTGAATGACACGGTGTGCTTGATGCTCACGCCCCTGGTGCTGGCCACCGTGGAGGACGCGCGCCTGCCGCCGGCTCCGTACCTGCTCGCGGTGTGCATGGGCAGCAACAGCGGCTCGGTGGCGACCTTCACCGGCAACCCGCAGAACATGCTCATCCAGGGAGCCTCCGGGCTGTCCTACGCCAGCTTCGCGGCGTACATGGCCCTGCCTGCCCTGCTCTCCACGGCGGTGGTCGCCGCCGGACTCCTGTACCTGTTCCGGCATGACCTGCCCGTGAAGCAATTCGAGCCCCACCCTCCGCCTCCGCCAGTGGACCGGGGCATGATGGTGCTCACCTTGACGGTGCTGTCCGGGGTTGTCGTGGCCTTCTTCGCCGGGCTGCCCATGAGCTGGAGCGCCCTGGCCGGCGCGGCCCTGGTGATGGCCCTGGCGCGCCGCGAGCCACGCGAGGCGCTGGAGCGCGTGGACTGGGTGCTGCTGCTCTTCTTCGCCAGCCTGTTCGTGGTCGTCTACGGCGTGAACAAGCACGGCTACGCGGAGGACATCCGCGTCCTGTTCGAGCCCCTCATGGCGGGCCCGCCCCTGCGGGAGACGCTGGGCTTCGCGGGGCTGACGCTGGTGGCGTCCAACCTGTTCAGCAACGTGCCCTTCGTCATGCTGGCGCGGACGTGGGTGCCCACGCTGCACGACGTGGAGCTGGGCTGGCATGTGCTCGCGCTGGGCTCCACGCTGGCGGGCAACCTCACGCTGGTGGGGAGCGTGGCCAACCTCATCGTGTTCGAGGCCGCGCGCGGGAAGGTCAACATGAGCTTCCTCCGCTTCCTCCGCGTGGGCCTCCCGGTGACGCTCGTCAGCTTCGTCGTGGGGCTGACCGTGCTCCTGGTGGAGCACGCGCTGTTCTGAAGCAGACCGTGTGACTCAGGGGTCGGGGTCCGGCAGCTCGCCGGGCGCCAGCTCGTCTTCCGGAGGCTTCGTCGCCTCGGGTGCCGGAGCCGGGGCGCCCGCCTTGCCGGGAACCACGTCCGAAGCCGCCGCGGAAGCCCGGGGCGGCGGCGCGCCGCCGCGGTCGGTGGGCGTCAGGTCCTTCACGAACATTCGCGCCACGTCGTCCAGCATGGACGTCATCGCCGCGCGGAAGAGTGACGGGTCCTTGCCCACCTTGAACGGGTCCAGGTGCTCCTTGCCCTCGGCGACCTGGTCCATGGCGAACGGGCGGCGCCACACCTCCGTGCGCCCGTCCAGGGTGAACATGCGGCCATAGCCTCGCAGGTACGCGCCCGCGCGGCCGTCATCGCTGCGCATGCCGTAGTCCTGGATGACGAACTCGACGATGGTGTCCGCGCCCAGCGACGCCACCAGGTCGTAGTCCGGCGCGTTGGCCGGCACCTCCTCCACCAGGAAGCTCTCCAGCACCGAGGCCACCCGCGCGGGGTCCACCACGTGCGTCCACGGGAACTCACGCGGCAGTTGCGACAACGTGGTGACCCGGAGGCGCTCGGAGATCTCGAAGCGCGTGACGGCCTGAAGCAGCTTCACCGTCAGCCGCCGGTCCGCCTCCACCGGCTCCAGCTTCTTGAGCTTGTTCCGGTACGCCGAGTCCTCGCGGAACACGTGGCTCTTGGGGCCGGCCCCGTCCTCGATGCGGGAGATGAAGGCCGGACGCCGGACGCGGTCCAGGTCCGCGCCAGCCAGGCGCTGCGACGCACAGCCCGAAGCCAGCAGCAGTGCGAGAAACGGCAGTATCCGTCGCGTCATGTAGGGACTGTTCTACCCCATTCCCTGCCCTCACGCTCCTCCCCAGCCTCCGAGGTGTTGGCTGGTCTCCGGTAGTGCCTGACTGGCTGCTATGCTTCACGGCCGTGAAACAGCCGCCTGTCACACCCTCTGTCTCGCTCCCTGGCCGCAAGCGCCGGCTTGGGGAGATTCTCATGGACGCCGGGCTCCTCTTGGAAACCCAGCTCCGCTCCGCCCTCGCGGAACAACGCAAATGGGGCGGCAAGCTGGGCCTCACCCTGGTGCAGATGGGGTACGTGGACGAAAGCTCCATGGTCCACGCCCTGTCGCGGCAGCTCGCCATTCCCACGGTGGATTTGGAGCAGCACACGCCGTCCGCGGTGGTGTTGCAGGCGCTCCGGGCGGACATCGCCGAGCGCTACACCGTCTTTCCCATCGCCGCGGATCCGGCCACGAAGACGCTCACCGTCGCCACCGCCGACCCCACCAACGTGGAGGCGTTCCAGGAGCTGGCCTTCCACTGTGGCCAGCGCATCCAGGTGGTCGTCTCGAGCGCCTCGTCCATCGAACGCGCCATCCGCCGCCACTACCACGGGGAGGTCACCTCCACGACGGCGACCCCGCTGTCCTTCGGCATGGACGAGCCCACTTTCGAGCTGGCGCCCCCCGCCGAAAGCGCTCCCCTGTCCATGACCGTGCGCGCGGCCTCGGCGGCCCTGGCGCAGCCCGGCCGTGAGACGGAGCTCACCCAGCGCGTGGAGGAGCTGACGCAGCAGGTGGCGGGGCTGGAGCGGATGGTGGCTCAGCAGGCCCGCTCGCTGCGGGCCATGCTGGAGCTCCTGGAGACGCGCGGCCTGGTGACACGAGACGACTACCTCGCCAAGGTCCGCTGACGTCAGACGAGGATGAGGTCTTCCTCGACGCCGGCTTCGGTCAGCACGCGCTGCGTGCGCCGGAGCCGTTCGTCGCTCAGGTTCGAAATCAGGGCCAGGATCTGCGGGTGGCTGGAGATGAGCGCGTCGAAGTCGGCGCGCGGCAACCGCAGCAGCGTGGTGCGCCGGGTGGCGGTGACGGTCGCGGTGGCTGGCGTCTTCTGGAGCAGGGAAATCTCTCCGAACACGTCCCCTTCCCGGAGCTGCGTCAGCAGGTGGCCGTCCTTGCGCACCTCCACCTCGCCGGACAGGACCACGTAGAGGCCGTCCGTCGGGTCGCCATCACGGATGATGACGGTGTCACGCTCCACGTCCCGGGAGCGGAAGCGCTCCACGAGCGCGCGCCGGTCCTTCCGTCCGAAGAGGCGGAACAGCTCCGACGTGTTCATCACGTTCGTCAGCATGCGCTGCCGGCAGAACTTCTTCAGGGCCCGGGCCACCTGCGGGTGGCTTCCCGAGAGCTCGGCGAGCACGCTGGCGGAGATCTCCAGGAGCTGGGTGTCGTCAGACGCGGACTCCACCGAGGCCGTGCGCGCCGCGCCGGACAGCAGGGCCATCTCTCCGAAGAAGGTGCCTCCTTCGAGCGTCGCGATGTCCTGGCGCTGGCCCTCCTCCGTCCGGAAGACGCGCACCGCGCCCTCGCAGACGACGTAGAAAGCACCGCCGTGGCTGCCCTGGTCGATGATTCGCTCGCCCGGGCCGAAGCGGCGCAGCGGGCAGCGCTCGAACAGCTCGATGAAGGCGTCGCGAGGCAGGTCCGAGAAGAGCGGAATCGCGGGCAGCGCGTCCAGGGAACCCGCTTCGGGAGGGACCTCCTCCGTCAGGCTGTAGATCTCTTCCTCGATGCCGTCGCTGATGGACGTGGCCCCCAGGCCTTGTCGATCCAAGCCCGCCTGCGCGGCCAGCTCCACCGCGTGCAACAGGGAGTCGGCTTCCAGCTCCAACTCGGTGAAGGAGGACGGACTCGTCGCCGTCCGGAAGGAGGCGCCCAGCGCGGGGGACAGGTCGTGGCCCGGGAGCGCGGTGGCGCCCGCGGGGACCGGTGGGTCGGCACGGCGCGACCGCAGTCCTGGGGGCGCGGAGGAGGCCGCGGCTTCAGCAGCGGCGGGCGCTGCCTGCGTGGTGATGGGCGACGACAGGGCTTGCCAGCGGCCGCTGTTCGAGACGGACCGTGGCGGTTCGGCCGGCGCGGGTTCGGGCGCGCGAGCAGCGCCCACCGCGGGCAGCCGCTGCGACGCGCGCGGTGCCAGTCCTGGCGGCAACGCGCTCGTCGCCGGACGCGCGCCTCCGGGTTGAACAGCGGGAATCCGGGTCGCGAGCGGCGGCGCTTCTGGCTCACGGATGGCCATCGGGGGCGGGATTGTGGCCACCACACTCGTGGATGCCTGGACAGACGTGGCCAATGCGGACGCCTTCGAATCGGTTCCGCACGCGTCGTCCACCAGCGTCCCTGCCACGACGGGCTCCATGTCCAGCGTCAACTCCACGCCAGCGGTCCCCTCTTCCGACGCCAGTCCTACCTCGACCGAGTGGACGACTTCTTCGGTGCCACGCGTGGACGCGTCGGCGGACAACAACAGCTCTGGAGGCAGCTCCGCGGACAGGTCCACCGCGGGACCACCGGCCGCCAACGGGGCTGGCGAAGCACCGTCCTCTCCCTCCCCCAAATCAATGGCGGCGACGGCCGCGCGCACTGCCTCGGGCAGGCGCGACGTCACAGCGGGCTCGGAGGACGCCTTCACCGTCACGGACGACGCGCTGCTCATCGGGCCCCGGGCGCGTGCGCCCATGGGCGTCCCTCGGCGCGCGTACAGGTCCGCGAGCATCTGCTGCACGCCGCGGTGAGCCGGGTCCAGTTCGAGGATGAGCTTGCTCGCGGCGATGGCGCGCGGAAGGAACCCCTCGCGCGCGAAGCCTTCGGCGGCGGATTGATACGCCGAGATGGCCCGGTCCCGCTGCCCTGCCTTCACCCAGGCATCCCCGGAGCGCAGGCGTGACTGATGGTCCTTGGGCTCGGCCCGGCAGTAGTCCTCGTAGAGCTCCGCCGCCTTGGAAAAGCGTCCCTTGGTGAAAGCCTCGGACGCCTTGTCCTTGAGCTTGCGCAACTCCATCAGCGAGCGCCCTCCGACGCGGTGCTCTCGGACGCCGGTGCGGCGCCCGCGGCCTCACGCACCGTCCGGAAGTAGTCCGCCTTGAGGGCATTCAACTGGTCCGCATGCGCGGCGCCGCCCAGCTTCCGGAGCGACGAAGCCGCCGCGGCGCGAATCTCGGGCAGGTCGTGGAACAGGTCCTTGGCCACCGCGTCCGCCGCCTGCGCGTCGCCAATGATCCCCAGCGCCAGCAGCACGTCGCGGCGGGCCACGCTGTTGGGCTCGTCCAGCGCCTTCACCAGCGTGGGCACGGCGTCCTTCGCCTGAATCCGTCCCAGCAGGGCCGCCGCGAGCGCCGCTTCCGGTCCACCTTCTCGCACCACGGCCTGGAACTGCGCGGAAGCGAAGCCCGGCACACCGCCGGCACGCGTGAGCGCATCCAACACCAGCAGCTTCTCGCTCCCCATCTTCGGCAGCATCTCGATGAGCGCGGCCTGCCCCGCCTCGCCGGCCTCCGCCAGCGCCTGGGCCAGGGCCTTCTGCAGGTCGCGGTCCGGCTCGACGAGCCCGGCCTTGGCCACGTTGACGCCCTCGGGGCCCAGCCGCGCCAGTCCCATCAGGGCCGCCACGCGCAGCGCGGCGCTGGAATCCTGGGTGTAGCCGGTGAGCAGCTCCAGGGCTCCGGGTGCCTTCAGCGTCCCCAACGCTCGCAGCAGCGTTGCCAGCGGCACCAGCCGCTCCGGCGCCACGTCGTCATACAGCTCGGTGGGCACGCGATGCCGCACCACGTCCCGTCCGGACTCACGCACCCGGGCGGCATTGAGCTCCTTCACGCGCCCCAGCAGGTCCGCGTGCCGCGACGGCCGGTCATCCTTCATGCCAGGCGTCGACGGGGTGGGCGGCATGGTCGAAGGGTCGAACCCCACGCCGAACTTCTCCGGGAGCGCTTGGGTCACCCAGTCGGCGCGCAGCGCTTCCAGTCCCTTGACCTCCTGTTCGTAGAGCTTCTGCAACGCGGGCACCACGGAGGCATCCCCCACCTCCGCCACGGCCTCCACCGCGAGCAGGCGCAGCGTGGCGTCCGGATGGCTCAGCCACGGCACCACCTTGCCGAGCAGCGGCAGCGCAGCGGGTCCCAGCCCCTCGACGGCCTGGAGGCCACTGGCGGCCGTGGCCGGACGTGCCAGCCGCTCGCCAATGGGGTCCACCGGACAACCGCCGCGCGCGCGCATGCTCCGGCCCGCGACGAGCGCCTCCGCCGGTGCTCCCTCCATGACGATGGCGCACAGTGAAGCATCCGTCTGCGGCGTCCGGGGGAAGGACACGATGGCGTCGATGGCCAGCGGGCTGACGGCGCTCTTCTCCACCGCCACCATCTGGAGGCGCTGCGTGGCCACCGGATCCTGAAGCTTCATCAGCGCGTGGATGGCGGACTCGCGCAACTCGGGGAAGTTCTCCTCCAGCAGCAGCGCGATGGGACCCACCGCGCGCTTGTCGCCGGCGTCACCCAGCCCGCGCACGGCGGCGGCGGCGAGGATGACCTGGCTGTCGCGAACCAAGGGCAGCAGCCGGTTGACGGCGTCGGGTCGGCCGCTCTTGCCCAGCTCCTCGGCGGCGCCCACGCGCTCGGGCAGCGCGCCTTCGGTCAACGCGAGCTGGTTGCGGTCCCACTGCGAGCGGGCCTCGGCGGCGACCACCTCCGCCATGGCACCTGGAACGTTGGCGTTCTTCAGGGCCTGGACGATGACCTGACGCGTGGCCCGGCCCCGCCGTCCGTACTGGAGCGTGAGGTACGCCTTGGCCTTTTCGTTGTTCACCTTGGACAGCGCCATGGCGGCGCGGCCCTGGACCTCTTCGTCCTGGTCCTCGAGCAATTCGCCGAGGAGGTCCACGACGCGGGCGTCCTGGCTCTCTCCCAACGCCACGGTGGCCTCGGCCCGGACGATGGCGGCGAAGTCCTTCGCCGCTCGAGTGAAGAGGACCAGGTCATCCGGGTTGCCCTGCCCGGCCAGCTTCTTCACCGCGAGAGCGCGGACCTCCGGACGAGGACTCTGGAGGTCCGCAAGAAGCTGGTCCCTGCTGCCGTTGCAGCCGAGGAGCAGGGCAAGTGCGAGAATGAGGGGGCGTGCGCCGGTTCGCATCGGTCTCCGGTGAGGGAAACGGTGTAGGAGTCGGCGCCGGTTATATCAATCCCCCTCGATTCCCGCCCAATCCACCGCGTCATGTATCAACGCGGACGGCGAGGCCCCCGGGGAGGAGGCCGGCCCGCGCCGCCTCGGGGACGCTCATTGCTCCAGCTCGGGGCGCTTGCCCGCTCCTTCTTCTTGCCCCAGTCCTGGAATCCGCCGGACTTCTCGGCGGGAGCCCCCTTGCGAGCCCCGGCCCGGACGACGCGTTCACGGGGATTCCCGCTTTCGTCGGTGGGCGTCCAGGTGCTGCGTGCGGGGCGTCCGCCCTCGGAGCCCTCACGGCGAGGACCACCCCGGCCACGCGGAGCGTCTGCCCCTTCGGCGCGAGGCTTCCATTCACGGCGCTCCGGGCGGCCAGCACCCGCGCCTCCGGAACGGGGCGAGTACGGACGGCCTTCACCCCGCGGGGCACGGCCGGCGCCGCCGCCAGCACCCCACGACTTGCGCTCCGGACGGCCTTCGCCACCCGCGCGCGGTGCGCGAGTCCGCGGTGCGGCGTCTCCGCCAGCACTCCACTCACGGCGCTCCGGACGACCCGCGCCACGGCTCTTGGGGGCTCCGCCCTCGTCACCGCCAAACGAGCGACGGGCGCCGCCAGCACCACCGAATGCGCGGCCCGCACCGCGAGCGCCCGTGTCACTGCCGAAGGACCGACCCGGACCACGGCTCCGAGGAGCGCCCGATTCATCACCACCGAAGGAGCGGCCCGCACCACGGCCACGCGGCGCGCCTGCCCTGTCACCGCCGAAGGAACGGCCGCGCGGTGCGCCCTCATCGCCACCAAACGAACGGCGCGCGGGCCTGCCCTCGTCACCACCGAAGGAGCGGCGCGCGGGCTTGCCCTCGTCACCACCGAAGGAGCGGCGCGCGGGCTTGCCCTCGTCACCACCGAAGGAGCGGCGCGCGGGCCTGCCCTCGTCACCACCGAAGGAACGACGCGCGGGCCTACCCTCGTCACTGCCGAAGGAACGGCGTGCGGGCTTGCCCTCGTCACCACCGAAGGAACGGCGCGCGGGCCTACCCTCGTCACTACCGAAGGAACGGCGCGCGGGCTTGCCCTCGTCACTACCGAAGGAGCGACGCGCGGGCCTGCCCTCGTCACCACCGAAGGAGCGGCGCGCGGGCTTGCCCTCGTCACCACCGAAGGAGCGACGCGCGGGCTTGCCCTCGTCACTACCGAAGGAACGGCCCACGCCACGGCCACGCGGCGCACCTGCCTTGTCACCGCCGAAGGAGCGGCCACGCGGCGCGCCCTCATCACCACCGAACGAACGGCGCGCGGGCTTGCCCTCGGCCGAAGCCCCCTTGGGCCGACCGAAACGCGCCAGGCTCGAACCACCCGCGGACGCCGCCTTGGCCGCACGGGCCGGCGCCTTGCGCGCGGGCTTGGCGGCCACGGGCGCATCATCATCCATGGACAGCTCCGCCTCGTCGTCCGAGTCGAAGCCCGGAGCCGCGCGGCCATGCCGGCGCGGAGGCAGCTTCAGCTCACCCGTCGGCGGCGCGGTCTTGCCATCCGACACCTCGTGCAGCAGCTCCACCTCGCTCGTCTTGAGCGGGCGCAGCTCGCCAGGGCGCAGCCCTTCCACGCCCACGCCGGCGTAGGACGGACGGAACAGACGCACCACCGGGTGCCCCACCGCGGCGCACAGCCGCTTGATGAGGTGCGGGCGCCCTTCCGCCACGACAATCTTCAGCCAGGTGTTCCGCTCCGCGGCCTCGAACACGCCCACCGACACCGGCGTGGCCATGCCATCCTCGAGCCGCACGCCGCCGCGCAGCTTGTCCAGCGTGGCCACGTCCGGGGCGCCCTTCACCTTCGCCAGGTAGGTGCGCGGCACCTGGAAGCTGGGGTGCGTCAGCTTGTGCGCCAGCGCCCCATCATCCGTGAACAGCAGCGCGCCCTCGGCGTCGTAATCCAGACGGCCCACCGGGAACAGGCGCTTGCCCGTCTCTTCCACGTAGTTGGCCACCGTGGGCCGGCCCTGCGGATCCGACAGCGTCGTCACGACGCCAACGGGCTTGTAGAGCAGGAAGTAGGAGGATTCATCCGGAGGCGTGACGAGCGTCCCGTCCACCGTCACCAGGTCCGTGCCGGGCTCCACCCGGCTGCCCAGCTCCGTCACCGTCTTGTTGTTCACCGCGACGCGGCCCGCGGTAATCAGCTCTTCTGCATGCCGGCGCGAAGCAACTCCCGCGCGGGCCAGGTACTTCTGTAGTCGTTCGGCCGCCATACCATCCTTCTTCCATGCTGCCCGTCACTCGGGCTTGGGCCCCGTCGTATCACCCGTCTCGGGTTTCGGGGGCGTCGTGTCCAGGACGCTGGAGCTGACCTTTTGTGTCCGGTCTGCGGCCGCCATGGCCTCTTCCAGGTCCTCCAGCGCGGCTTCACTGGCCGCCGCGCTCTTCTCCATCCGCTTCGTGAATGCCGGGTCCGACAGCGCTTCCACCGTCCCCGCAGCCGGGGGCGCCGGCTTGTCTTCCTTCTCGACGATCTCCCGGTGCTCCTGCGTCAGCTCGTGGAACTCACGCAGCGTGGGCAGGGCAGACAGGTCCTTCAGTGCGAAGAACTCCAGGAACTCACGCGACGTTCCGTAAAGGATGGGCCGCCCTACTTCTTCGCGCTTGCCCAGGATCTTCACCAGCTTGCGGTCCATCAACGCCTTGATGACCGCGCCGCAGTCCACGCCGCGGATGTCCTCGATTTCCGGCCGCGTCACCGGCTGCCGGTACGCGATGATGGCCAGCGTCTCCACCGCCGCCCGGGTCAGCCGCTGTGGCTTCACCCGCAGGTAACGCCGGACATATTCACCCGAATGCGGGTCCGTCCGGAACTGCCAACCGCCCGCCACCTCGTACAGCACGATGCCGCTGATGCCGTCGCGGTGGATGCCGGAGAGCTGGTTGAGGGCCTCGGCGATGAGCTCCCGCTCGATGCCGGTGGCCATGTACAGCTCGTCCACCGACAACGGCCGCTCCGCCACGAAGAGCACGCTCTCGATGACGGTGCGGATGCGGTCCGTGGACAGCTTGCGGCTCTTGGAGAGGAGCTTCTCGAACGACGTCTCCAGGTCCGGAGGCGCCTCGTCCGAGTCCTCCTCGATGGAGGCTGCTTCCAGCTCATCCAGTTCGTCTGCCGGGCCGGGGCCCGTGACAGCAGCGATTTCCTCTTCGGAGAACGGGCCGGGGCCGCCGGGCGTGCCCGGTTCTGGAGTCTCGTCCTGCGGTCCGTTGCTACCGGTAGTCACTGTCGTCGACCTCCGTGGGAGCCAGCTTCTCCAGCGCGTCCCCGTTGGGCAGCAGCAGGATGGGCCCCATCGGCTCGTCCTGCACCACCCGGATGAGCCGCCGCTTCACCATCTCCAGGATGGCCAGGAAGGTGATGACCACCTCCTGTCGCGACGGGGTTTCCTCTTCCGTGAACAAGCTCTCGAAGAGAACCTGTCCATGGGGGCGCAGGCGCTCTACTACGCGGAGGATGGCCTCGGACAGCGTCACGCGCTCCCGGACCACCTCGTGCTGCAGTTTGGGCTGCAACCGCTCCAGCACCCGGTCGAGTGCCTCCACCAGCTTGAGGACGCTGAACTCCTGGAGACCCACCTCCTCTTCGGGGATGGGCACCGCCTCCACCGGGACGTTGCGCGCGAAGACGTCGCGGCCGAGCAGGTCCTGCGTGGCGAGCTGTTCAGCGGCATCCTTGTACTTCTGGTACTCCAGCAGGCGCCGCACCAATTCCGCGCGCGGGTCCTCGGTCTCCTCGGCGACCGCGAGCACCTCCGCCCCCTCCTGCACCGCGACGGCGTCCTGCCGGGGCAGCAGCATGCGGCTCTTGAGGTGCGCCAGCGTGGAGGCCATCACCAGGAACTCCCCGGCGATGTCGAGGTTGATCTCCCGCATCCGCTCCAGGTGCTCGAGGTACTTCTCCGTGATCAGCGCCAGCGGGATGTCGAAGATGTCGACCCGATGCTCCTTGATGAGATGGAGCAGCAGGTCCAGCGGACCTTCGAAATTGGGCAGCGCGATGCGGAAGTTGTCGCCAGGACTCCGCGGCAACTCCCCTTCACGAAGGGCCTCATCGGCCGGCGAGCGACGTTCCTCACTCACCGGATGTCCTGGATGGCGTCAACGGTATGGGTGGGGGCGCGTCATCGCGTAAGGGCCCGACTTTCTTAGGCAGCGGGCACGAGCCTGGAGGACACACACCCATACCAGTGGCCCCCAGGTGGGTCAAACAATCGGCAGTGAAAGCCCGTTCAGGCACACGGACTCATGGGACTCCCACGGCCTTGCGGACCTGGTCCATGAGGCGGGTCGCCTCGGCCCGGGCCCGGTTGGCGCCGTCCTGGAGGATGCGCTCCACCTCACCCGGGTCGGCCGCCAGCTCGGCATACCGCTGACGGGCCGGGCCAAAGGCCGCATGGTAGGCCTCCAGGAGCTTCTTCTTGTAGTCGCCGTAGCCCTTCCCGCCTGCCTTCCAGGTGGCGTCCACCTCGGCGAACTCGGACTCGGGGAGCATCAGCTTCAGCAAGTCGTAGAGCGGCGCATCGCTGACGAGCCCGGACGGCGGCGGCTGCGTGGGCACCGGCTTGGGCGCGTCCACCGGCGTCGAGTCCGTCTTGATGGACATGATGCGCTTCTTGATTTCCTTCTCGTCCCCGAACAGCTCGATGGTGTTCCCGTAGGACTTGGACATCTTCTGTCCGTCGACGCCGGGAACTGTCTGGGTGGCCTCCTGGATGCGCGCCGCGGGCAGCTTGAGGATGCCGGGCGCATGGCCCCGCTCCTTGCCTTCCGGGTCGGCAGGGTCGTAGCCGGGCACGTACTGGGTGTTGAACTTCACCGCCCAGTCGCGCGCGAACTCGATGTGCTGAATCTGGTCCTTGCCCACCGGGACGAAGTCCGCGCTGTAGAGCAGGATGTCGGCGGCCATCAGCACCGGGTAGGCGAAGAGGCCGAAGTCAGGACTGATGCCCTTGGCCACCTTGTCCTTGTAGCTGTGGGCCCGCTCCAGGTGCGCGTGCGGCGTCACGGTGCCCAGAATCCAGTACAGCTCCAGCACCTCGCGCACGTCGCTCTGCCGGAAGAGCACGGCCTTCTTCGGATCCAACCCCAGCGACAGGTAGGCCATCGCGGCCTCGCGCGTCAGCGCCAGCGCGGCCTTGGGATCCCTCACGGTGGTGAGCGCGTGCAGGTTGGCGATGAAGTAGTACCCCTCGCCTTCATCCTGGAGCTGCACGAACTGGCGGAGCGCGCCGTAGTAGTTGCCGATGTGCAGCCTGCCGGACGACTGCACTCCTGAAAGAATTCGCATGGACTCGCTCTGATTCGGTTAGGCGGAATCGGGAATCGGACGGGGCTGGTTCGCATACCCGACGCTGCGCTGCAACCTTCCGTTCGTCCTGCTCCGACTCCGTCCAGGACTGGAAGTCAAGACGGACTCTCCCTGGAACTTTGCGCCCCGTCAGGAAATCCTGAGCAAATCCAGGTACTTGCAATTGAATCACGGTGGGTGCGCCGGTACCCTGGGGGTTCCTCACGCGGGCCAACCCACCTTGGAGGAAGCACCTGCATGGAGCCATTCAACGGAAGTCTCGCCAGCTATCGCTTGCAGTTGGTGATGCCGCCGCTGTTCAGCGCGCCCGGGGTTGAAGGGGTGCTGAGGGTGGAACGCGGCGCGGTGCGGCGCTGCTTCCACGTCAAGGACGGCTACCTGGTGGGCGAGAGCTCCAACGACCCGCGCGAGCACCTGGCCCAGGTCCTGGTGAACCTCCGCATCCTGGACGCGCCCCGCGCCGCGGCGGCCTTCGAAGCGGCCGAGGGAGCGGGCATGCCCTACGGCACCTTCCTGGTCCAGCGCTGCTTCGTGGAGCTGCCCCGCCTCATCGAGGCCCTGGAGCACAAGGCGCGTGAGTCCCTCTTCGACTGCTACGCCTGGGAGTCCGGCGAGGTGGAGTTCACCCCCGGCCTGCCGCCCGCGTCCCGGGCGATTGGGCTCAAGCTGTCGCTGTCCACGCTGCACCGCGACGCGGTGACGCGGCAGCGCGAGTGGAGCATGTTCCGCGACATCTTCCCGCGCATGGACACGACGTTCCGCGTCTTCCGAGAGTTCGCCGTGGAGACGTACTCGGAGGAGGAGGACGTCCTGCTGGACCTGGCGGCGAGCGGCGCCACGCTGGGAGAGATGCTGGCGAGCGCCCGGGAGGCCCCGCTCTTCGCCGCGCGCTGGGTGCTGCACCTGTACCGGCGGGGTGCCCTGGCCCCGCGCAAGGCCCGCGGCCCCCGATTGGGTGAAGCCGCCGAGTTGGAGGAGCTGCTCACCCTGGTGAAGCGCTTCCTGGAAGCCGGCCAGTATGACCATGCCGTCGCCCTGGCGGCGCAAATCCTGGAGCAGGGCCCCGTCCCCGAAGCCCATGCCCTGTACCGCGAGGCGGAGATTCGCCTGACGCTGGCCCTTAGCGACGAGCTCTTCGCGCTGGACGGGCGCCTGGTGTTCGAGCCGATTCCGCGCCCCACCCCGCCCGACCTGACGGCGGATGACCTGTACCTGTACTCGAAGCTGCGCGGCAGCCGGAGCATCCGGCAGGCCCTGCGCACGGCGGCCATGGGCGAGCTCGCCGCGTCCCGCTCCGTCCACCGGCTGATGGCGTCCGGGCTGATTCGCGTGGCCCCGCTGCCAGGGAGCGGGCCCCGGCGGGCCCACACGGACCCGTTCGGCCTCCCCATCCACAGCGTGGGGAGCTGAGCGCCAGCGGACGGAACGTTCCTTCCGCAGCGCCCGGGGCCCCGGGCCGCCCCCTACCGCGCGGCGGCTCGCGTCTTCTTCGCCTTGGGGACGAAGACGTCGCTGCGCGGATGGAATTCGTCGTACACGGACCGCAGCCGGGCGGCGTTCACGTGGGTATAGATTTGCGTCGTGGCGAGGTCCGCGTGCCCCAGCATCTGCTGGACGGCGCGCAGGTCCGCGCCGCGCTCCACCAGGTGCGTGGCGAACGAATGCCGCAGCTTGTGCGGCGACAGCGGCTTCATGATGCCCGCCTTCAGCGCGTACCGCTTGAGCAGCTTCCAGAAGCCCTGCCGGGTGAAGCCAGAACCTCGCGGCGTGACGAACAACGCCTGGGACTTGCGCCGTCCCAGCACCGCCGGCCGTGACTCCGCCAGGTACGCCTGGACCTTCTCGATGGCCACGCGCCCCAGCGGGACGAGCCGCTCCTTGGCGCCCTTGCCCTTCGCCACCAGATAGCCCGCCGTGAGCTGCACGTCGTTGATGCCCAGCCCGCACAGCTCGCTCACGCGGAGGCCAGTGGCGTACAGCACCTCCAGCATGGCCTTGTCACGCACGCCCGTGGACGTGCGCTCGTCCGGGGCCGCCAGGAGCTGTTCCACCTCTTCCAGGGTGAGGAACGACGGCAGCTTCCGGGCGGATCGGGGCGTGTCCAGGTCCTCTGTCGGGTCCTTGTCCGCCATGCGCTCGGCGACGAGGAACCGGTGGAAGCCGCGCAGGGCCGCCAGGTGACGGGCCTGGCTGCGCTTGCCCAAGCCCCGCTTGCCCAGCGCGGACAGGTGCGCGGACACGTCTTCCTGACGCGCCTGCGTCACGTCGGAGACGCCGCGGGAGCGCAGGTCCTCGAAGTACACGTTGATGTCTGCGGCGTAGGCGTCCACCGTCTTGCCGGACAGTCCGCGCTCCGCGCGGATGAAGGCGATGAACGCGTCGAGCATTCCTTCCATCGCCGCGCAGGCTACCGGAGGCGCGCGGCGAGGCAACTCAGCGGCTCAAGCCCGGGGCTCCCCCGCCCCCTCCGGCGACGCCGACTCCAGCGCCTGCACCACCCACGGCCAGCCCACCACGATGTTCCCCGGCGAGCGCAGGCAGGCATCCGCCACCGCCAGCACCTCCGCCGGCCGCGAGCGCACCGCCAGCGCCAGATGCCGCCCCAGGAAGGGATGCGGCAGATAGCTGAGGTTGTGGTGACGCACCGGAACCCAGCCCAGCGTGGGCCGCCCCGTCCAGCGCTCCACGGCATATGCCACCGCCGAAGCCAGCACCTCCAGCGCATACAGAGGGAGCCGGAACGCGCTCACCAGGAAGGCCACCAGCGCACTGGCGGCCACCGCGCCGGCGTAGGACGCATTCGTCGTCCCACTCCAGAGCAGCATCGGTGTCAGGCTGGCGAGAATGGCCGCCAGTTGGACCCGCACCACGGTGGGGCCCCGGCCAATGGCGATGCCGCTGATGCTCCCGCACGCCAACCCAGCCACGCCCCCCAGGCACATGCCCACGACCATGCCCGCCACCCCACCCAGCTCCGGCCCGAAGGCATCCGCGGCCGTGGCATGCAAGCCCAGCAGCGTGGCCAGACTGGCCAGCGACCCCAGGAGGACGCCCGCGGCCAGCCCCAGCACCTGCGCCACCACCAGCCCCACCGCCGAGCAGAACAGCGCCGACAACACCCAGCCTCGCTCCAGCGGCAGGCCCGCCGTCACGAGCGCCAGGCCCAGCACCTGCGTCACCACCGGCGCGCCGACGAGCAGCACCAGCAGCATGCGCCGGACATAGACGACCGTGGCCCGGTCTCCCTCGGGCTGCTCGCGACACAACGTCCCCAGCCGCGCGCCCGGAACGCGGATGCCCGCGGCCCGCAGCCGGAAGTGCAGGTCCACCGGCCGAAACAGTAGCAACAGTAACAACTTGAGCAGCCCTGGGACCTGCTCCGGCGCATCCACGGAGCTCGGCCGTGTTCCCCCCTGTGCCAAGAAATCCCCCTATTCTCGGGTTCTAGTCCTCCAGCCTACCCTTCCCCTGCCGGAGGATTTCAAGTGAATCGCCGATGAGCGAAATCACCGTCGACGGTTCATTGAGTGTCACACCCCCGTCAAGGATGAGGTCCAGGCCGTGTCCCAGCTCGGCCTTGATATCCTTTGCGTCCGTGAGGGGCTCACCCTCCGTGTTGGTCGCGGAGGTCGTCACCAGAGGGCGGCCCAGGGCCCGGGCCAGCTCGCGGGCGAGCGACGCGTCAGGCACCCGGATGCCCACCTGCTTCTGCTTGGACATCATCAGGTCCGGCACCAGGCGCGTCGCTTCCAGGATGAAGGTGAACGCACCCGGAGTGAGGCTCTTCATGGTCCGGTACGCGAAGTTGCTCACGTGTGCGTAGCGGGCCACGTCCGACAGGTCGGGACAGAGGAAGGACAGGGGCTTCTTCTTGTCGCGCCCCTTGAGCTGGTACAGCCGCTCGATGCCCTTCTTGGAGCTCAAGTCGCAGCCGAGCCCGAAGTACGTGTCCGTCGGGTAGGCCAGCAGGCCGCCGCGCTCCAGCACCTCCACCGCTCGCTGGATGTGGCGGGGTGAAGGGTGCTCCATGTCCACCTCGAGGATGGGTGCGGCCATGATGTCCTCCGTGCCTCCTATGGACTGCTGCTGAAGGTGTGGATGCCTGACAGCCTATGCCGTTCCCTGCGCGTCGTCCGCGCGGATCTCCCCGGAGGCCGCCAAGGCGCGCCGGGTGAGGACCGGCCCCACCAGTTCGTGGGCGGTAATCATGGCGACGATGAGCACCTCCACCTGGGGGCCAAAGGTCGGAAATGTCCTGGACACCAGGGCCGCCAGGCCAAACGTCACGCCCGCCTGGGAGATGAGTCCCATCCACAGGTAGCGCTTGAGTCGCGGGTCGTCCGCCGGGGCGAAGCGGCGGCAGGAGAACCAGATGGCCACGCCGCGCAGCGCGACCAGCAACATCGCCGCCGGCCCCACCGTCAGCAGGGAGTCCAGCTTCAGCCCCGCGCCCGCCGCGGCGAAGAAGAGCGCGAACACCGGCAGCCCCGCCTGCTGGATGGCGTTGTGGATGCGCTCGCCCGCGTGCTCATCCAGGTTCGCGATGAGCGCCCCCGCCGCCAGCGACACCAGCAGCGGAGACAGGTGCAGGCGCGTGCCCCCTTCCGCCGCCGCGAAGCACAGGCCCACCAGGAACAGCGGCAGCTCCCGCTTCACACCGCGCATGTAGATGAGCATGCCCACGGCCAGCACCAGGCCCACCACGACCGAGCCGAACAGCTCCCACCCCACCCCGCCCAACAGCTCCGTCACGTCCAGCCCGCCGCCGAAGCTCGCCTTCGTCAGGCCCGCGGCGAGCGCGAAGGCCACCATCACCAGCAGGTCGCCGATGATGACCAGCGCCATCAGGAACTCCGTGAAGGCGCCACGCGCGCTCGTCTCCTGGACGATGGCGATGGTGACGGTGGGCGAGAACGACACCACCACCGTGGACAGCAGCGCGCTGACCGCCAGCGCCTGGGGCACCGTCATGTCCGCCAGGAATGGCAGGAAGGGCTTGAGCGCGAAGGTGGCCCCGAAGCACACCAGGAAGGTGACGCCGCACACGGCCGCGCACAGCAAGGCCACGCGCGCACCCACGCGGCGGATGAGCCCCAGCCGGAGCTCGGTGCCGGCCACCAGCGCGATGAGGCTCACCGCCAGCCCCTTCACCAACTCCAGCCCCTTCACGCCCGCGTTCGGGATGAAGCCCAGCACATAGGGCCCCACCGCCACGCCCACCAGCAGGTAACCGGTGAGGCGAGGCAGACCCAGGCCCTTGGCCACCTTTCCCGCAAACAGGCCGCACAGCAGCAGCGCGCCCGCCGCCAGCATCACCGGCGTCCCCGAGTCAGCCCGGAGCACCTGCGCCCGGCTGATGATGGCCAGGAGCACCATCAACAGCAGCAGCCGGATGACGGCCCCCTTCATGCCGCCACCTTGTGGCCGTCAGTCGAGTTCGCGGAGATGCTGCGGGGCGGGTCCACCACGTACTGGAAGGCCTGGCCCGCCAGCAGCTCGTTCACCACCGCGCCCATCACCACCACGTCCAGCACGCGGCGCGCCAGCACACCCGGCACCAGCATCCCGTACTCCGCCACCAGGCACAGCGCCAGGCCGCCCTGGGCGATCAGCGCGTAGCCCAGCCGGGGTGGCAGCACGAGCGTCTGCTGCACCAGCCGCCGCGCGAACCGGCCGCCCAGCATCTTTCCCAGGAAGCGCAGGCCCACGAAGGCGGGCATCAACACCCAGGCCCAGTAGTCCCGCGCATGCACCGCGCAGCCCACCAGGAACACGAGCACCAGGAACACGGGCCGCTCCACCCGGCCCAGCGCGCGGGCCACGCGCTCCGAGGTGCGGCCTCCCACCACCGCCAGCGTCGCCCCACACGCCACGCCCGCCAGCAAGGGCGACACCCGCAGGTACGCCGCCGCGCCGCTCACCAACACCACGCCGCCCAGCGTCACCGTGGTCAGCTCCGCCAGGTCCTTCAACGAATGTGTGAGGAAAGCCAGCAGCGCCCCACACATGACGCCCAGCAGCAAGGCCAGACACACCAGCCCCAGGCCTTCGCCCACGTTGCTGGCGGCGCCGATCATCAAGGCCAACGCCAGCACGCCCAGCCCCACCGCGTCATCCAACATGGTGAGCAACGCCACGCCCAGGCCACGCGCCCGGTCCAGGCGCCCCGCGCGCCACGCGAGCACGGCCGAGTGCCCCGAAGAAAGGCTGGCCGCCGCCCCCAACATCGCCGCCGCGCCCACCGCGCCGAGCAGCCCCCGGACGGACGTGAAGACGAGCGGCACCAGCAATGGCAGCGCCACGAAGAAGAAGGCCGTTCCGGAGTGCGCCAGCCCCGACAGGTAGACGGACCGCGGCAACAGACGCAGCAGCCGGGGCTCCAGGTTCAGGCCCAGCAGCACGCCCGCGGTGCCCAACCCCAGCGCCATCACCGGGCGCATGGCCTCCAGGTGCCGCTCGCTGAGCACCCCCGCCACGGAAGGCCCCAGGAAGATGCCGAGCAGAACGAAGAGGAAGCCGCTGGCCGCCAGTCTCGCCAGCGCTGGAAAGCGCCCCGGGTCCAGCGCGCGGCTGGAGGCGAGCAGCGACAGCGCCGCGATGGATAGGAAGACGAGCAGCGCTTGCACAGCCCGTGCTTATAACGACGGGACGCTTCCCGTCACGACCGGCGATGCGTGGGCGCGGAAATCACTGGCATGGCGACCAGCCGTCCCATGGGTGGATCGTCCGCATCCATTTCCAGTTGGACGCGCTGCACCAACCGCTCCATCTCCTCGGCGGGCAGGCCTGGCAACAGGCTCACCAGGATGACGCGATCGTCATCGGCGCCCAACGCCAGACTGCGGAGCCCCGCGAACACGGGGACCTCGGCGGACAATGCCGCCGCCGCGCTCCGAGCCCGCACCACCAACGGCTCCGGGATACCGAACTCCCGGAGCCGGCGGATGGCCCGCTCGGTTCCTTCCAACTGTTCAAGGAACGTGATGACCAGGTACACGCGGCCCTCTTAGTCGGTCCGCGAGTCTGGCGCCACGCTCGCGGTGCTACTCGTTCTGTCCCGGCCCCGCCGGCTCTCCGGAAGAAGGGGGGGGAGACGGCGCCGCACCCTCCTGGGGCGGAGCACCTGCCGTGCCCTCCTGCGCCGCCATGGCGGCCCGCGCGGCCCGCTTGCCCTCTTCGATGAGCTTCTTCACCTTCTGCCCACCCTTGCGGCCAATCTCCTCGTAGAAGTTCGGACCCCGGGTGGCCTTCACACGGTCGCCACCCTTCTTGCCGATCTCCTCGTAGAACTTGGCGCCGCGCTCGGCCTTCACCGTCTCGCCGCCCTTGCGGCCGATCTCCTCGTAGAAGGAGCGACCGCGCTCGGCCTTCACCGTGGCGCCGCCCTTGCGGCCGATCGTCTCGTAGAACTCGCGACCGCGTTCGTTCCGGACCGTCTCGCCACCCTTCCGGCCCGCTTCGGCCACCGTCATGCTGCCCTTGTTGTCCTTGTCCGACATTTCCCTATCTCCTCTCGTGACTACCCCAGCCCTCGCCTTGGTGCCCCTTGCCTGAAACCTTGGGACGGAAGCGCCCCGATGCAAGCAAGCTCCGTACACCGCCAGCCGTTCACGCCTGATACGCCACACGAAAACACCTGTGATTTCGTGGGTTTCGCAACGCCTGCCGAGCTTTCGGACCGGGCGGCGGGCTGCCCGGCCGGACGCTTTCATGTTGGAAACACCCCACTGCACATTGCGGATTCCCGAAACCACCTTCACTTTCAGGCCCACGGCGCGGCGGAAGTGGGGCCGCGGGGAGGAACGGCGTGGCGCAGTCGGTGAAGACCTGGCTCCGGGTGTTGGCCCCGATGCTCGTCTCAGTGGGGGGGCTTGTCGCACTCCGGCTGCTCGGGCCGGACTTCGTCGACCAGCAGCGCCTCGCCAGCTGGTTGGAGCCCTTCGGGAAGTGGGCGCCCATTGCATACATCGGCTTCCTTGCCATCCGGCCCGTGACACTGCTTCCGGGTCAGCTGCTGACGGCCGTGGGCGGGATGATGTTTGGCACGCTCGCAGCGACCCTCTATTCACTAACGGGCGGCTTGCTGTCGGGCCTGCTGCTTTTCGCGGCGGCGCGCAAGCTGGGCACCGGGCTGATGAAGCGCCTGGCTGGCAGCAAGTACCCCGCACTGGTGCGGGCGGCGAGGCGGCACGACTTCCTCTTCGCCTTCACCGCCTGCATCAATCCGCTGTGCCCCACCGACGTGATGCTGGCGGCGGCGGCGGCGAGCGGAGCGCGGCTGATGCCCACGCTGGCCGGCGTCATCCTTGGCACCATTCCTGGCACCTTCCTCACGGCGCAGCTCGGCAGTGGTCTGGCCCAGGGCCGCACGACGATGACAGTGGTCTCCGCCGTGGGTCTGGTGGTGTCGCTGGTGCTCGGCGTCTACATCGGGCGGCGCTTCTACAAGGAGATCAACGCAGATGCGCCGGAGCCGCATTCGGCACCGTCGCCCCCCGCGCCACGCTCCATCCGTCATTCCGAAGGGACGGCCAAGCCCGCGGCGTTCTAGGCATGCATGGGGGGCTCCGGGAAGAGCTCCACGCGGCGCTGCACGCGCTCTCCAGGGCCCACGCCCGTGGGCAGCGAGACGGCCCGGGCCATCTCCTCACCATGCCGCAGCCGCATCCGGATCACCTCCGGCGCGAAGTCCAACATGTCCCCCATGGGCCGTGCGGGCTCGATGACGGTGATGCGGCAGTACCGGTAGGGCACCCCATCCGGACGCCGCACGGTGAGCCCCGCATCATAGGCCTGACGGACGATGTCGTTGATGCGCACGAAGGCATCCACGTCATTGAGCAGGATTTCGTTGAGGGTGATGTCGGTCAGGCTGCGCGTGGCCACCTCCAGGAGATTGGTCGGCGGCTTCGCCCGTTCAATCTGGGACGGTGAGCAGACGATGACGACGATTTCCGTCGGGCCGAACTCCAGCGCATCCCCCAGGGGCGTGGCGTTGCGCAGGCCCCCGTCGACCAGGGCCGACGCGCCGACGGGCTCCCAGAGGATGGGCAACGTCGCGCTCTGCCAGATGGCATCCAGGAAGTCCCTCGAATCACTGGGCACCAGCTCGTAGTTGCCGGAGACCAGCGACACGCGCCCCACGTGGGCGGGCACCCGGAAGCGGTGCCCGGCGAGGTGCCGCTGGATCAGCTCCCGCATGGGCGAGTTGTCATACAGCCCCAGCTTGCGGAACAGGCCCACGCGCAGGGCCACGAGTGGCCAGGGCAGCTTCCGGTAGAGGTCCGCCTCGCGGATGTTCAACCAGATGTCATTGAGTGCCCGGTAGGAGTGCTGGGCCAGCAGCGCGGCGTTCAGGGCGCCCACGGACACGCCGAAGATGCGCTCCCAGCGGAAGCCGTGGACCTCCCGGAGGACGCGCTCGGCGCCGACATGGAAGGCTCCCTTGGCGCCACCGCCGGACAGTACGAGTGTTGCGGGACGATCCTTCATGGCACGCCTCCTGGGAAATGGACCTGGCGCAGATGGATAGGCGCGTGCCAGCGCGGCAGGAATCACCCCGGGGCGTGGGCCCCTGTCCACCGGCCCTCGGTGCGCTGGGGCACCCCGGACGGCAACTTCCATGCACCACCGGCCGGAAGGCTCTCTAGGATGGGCGGATTCACCCCTCCGGAGCCTCGATGATCCGCTTGCCTGGCTGTTGTGTGGTGGCGCTGCTGTTCGCGTTCCTGCCGTCCGCGGTGCTGGCCCAGCAGCCCACCGCCGACGCCGCCACCCATGACGCCCTGCGCGTCCTCAAGCAGGAGATGGAAGACGCCCTCAATGCCCAGGACATCGACCGGCTGCTGAGCCACCTGCACCCGGATGTCTCCTTCACCACGATGAACAACGACGTGCGCGTGGGGAAGGAATCCATCCGCGCGTACTACGACGAGATGATGCGCGGGCCGAATCGCGTCGTGGACCGCATCCAGGCGAAGTTCGAGGTGGACGACCTGACCCGCCTGTACGGTGACACCGGCATCGCGCGCGGTTCGTCGCGGGACCACTACGTCCTCACGGACGGCACGGACATCGTCATCGACGGCCGGTGGACCTGCACCCTGGTCCGGGAGGGCGACCACTGGCGGATTGCCGCGTTCCACTACTCCACCAACGTCTTCGACAATCCCCTCCTCACGCGGGTGAAGCACCTCGCGCTCGCGGGCGCGACGGTCATCGGACTTGGCGCGCTCGTGGCGGGCGCGGTCATCGGCCGGAGTCTGCGGCGCCGAAGCCCCGGGCCCGCCTCTCACGCGCCCTGAAGCCGACGGGCCGGCACTTCGGCCAGGAAGGGATGGCGCCGGGGAAGGCGCTTGCGCCAGAAGGACTCGATGGAGCGGTGGAACAGGCGCAGCAACGCCAGCCCCGGACGGCCCTCCAATGCCGCCAGCTGTCCGGCCGAATCATCCAACAACGCCCTGGCCCGGACGTACTCCGCCGTCATCCACTCGCGGCCCGGCTCCGTGCCCAACAGTGCATCGATGTGCGTAGGGTCCGCCCCCTCACTCCGGACGGCCGCCGCGACCACTTCCGGAACGTTGTAGAGCCCCTGGACCAGGTCCTCCCGCAGGTCCCGCATCACCGAGCACCAACCGAATGCATCCATCAGCGCGGGCGCGTCCTCGGCCCGGACGCCCGCCCCGGCGACGTGCAGCATCAAATCCACCGACAAGCAGAACGTGTCGCGTTGCTGCGCGCGAAGCGCCTCCGCGCTCCACCACTGTCCGGCCTTCACCCGCTCCCGGTCCTTGCGCATCGTCCGCACCAGCGCGAAGACCTGGGCGCGCGCCGTGTCGTCTCCCAGCCGCTCGAGCAGCACGCGCCCCAGCGTGGCCGCCGTCCCCCGGTCCTCCCCTCGCCCCGACTCCAGCTCCAAGAGGAGCGCGTCCACCCAATCGAGCGGCTCTCCGTCCACGGCGCGGTCCCCGTCCAGCACGTCGTCCACCAGTTGGAGGAAGCAGAAGCCCACCCGAGCCACCCGTGCCTCGCGCCACCACCGGCTCACCGCGTAGCGGTAGAGCACCAGGGCAATCAGCCCGTAACGCAGGTGACGCCGCGCGAAGCGGTAGGACTCCCGGGCGCACAAGGCTTCGACTCGCAGGGCCTCCAGGAACGCCGCGCGGCGCGTCCAGGGAGCCACCCACCGCCACGTGCCCCAGGCCAACAATGCCCCCGCGACCACATCCACCACGTGGTGTTCGTGGATGAGCAACGTCGACGCCGCGATGGCCAGCGCCCACAGGCCGAACAGGGCACGCCCCAGCGCCCCCGCCCGCTCCGCGTAGGCCAGGGCCGCCGTGCACGCGAAGGCCACGTGGAGGGACGGCAGGTAGTTCCGCTCCAGGTTCAGCGTGTCCGCCAACTGGAAGACGCCCGCCCAGGTCCCCTCCACGGCGCGCGGCGGCCAGGCTACCTCCACCGGGAAGAGCAGGAAGCTCACACCCGCGAGCGCTGTCTCCACACATAACGCCAGCGCGAAGGGCACCATGTCCCGCCACGTCCGGAAGACGAACAGGGACAGCAGGAGCAACACGTCCATGCTGACGTAGACCAGCGCCCAGGACGGCATGAACGGGATGTGACGCTCGAAGGGCAGCTCTACCCGGAGGCCCCCGGTGTAGAAGCCCGTGAGCCAACTCGCGCCGCCGTAGACGGCGACGAAGAACAGGGCGAAGCCCATGGCCATGACGGCCGTGAGGACCAGCTCTTCCTTGCGTGGCCAGCCGAACAACGCGGGACGCGGGCTCATCGCTCCTCCATTGCGGCGGGCAGTGGCCGAGGGCCTCGCCACATGGACAGCCAGATGCGCAGGAAGGACGGTCGCGCCACCTCCGGGTCCACGTAGCGCCCCAGGTAGAGCCAGGGCACGTGCGGGTGCCGGTGATGGGCCCGGTGATAGTGGTAGTTGAGGAACAGCCACCGCACCGGAGCGGCCACGCGCAGGTCCCACGCGCCGTCACGGACATGCAGCGGTGACCACGCATGGTCCGCGTATTGGAGCGCGCTCCAGTTGACGGCGAAGGCCGCGTAGCAGAGCCCCCACCCCATCGCGGACACATCCAACGCCAACACGAGTCCCACCTGCACACAGGCCGCCAGCAGCACCTCCGCGCGGATGGCGCCTCCAGGCGCTGCTTCCAGGCGTCCGAGGTACGCGTCCGCGCCGGTCTGCTCGCCGTACCGGGTGCCCGTGCCGCGCAGCCGGTGCAGCAATCCGGGAACGAGCGCGAAGGCCACCGCCCCCACCGGGACGAACAGCCAGTAGAGCCCGGTGAGGATGGAGTACCACTGCGCCCGCTTCAGGAAGCGGTTGTCTCCGGGCCGGAAGTAGTCGAACTGCTCCAGGTGCGTCCGGTTGTGGCGGTGGTGGTTCAGGTGGAAGGCGCGCTGCATCGTGAAGGACGTGGGAAAGAACGCCGCGGCCACCCGGCCCAGCGTGTCGTTCACCCGCCGCACGGGGTGCAGCACGCCGTGCGTGGCCTCATGCAGCAGCGAGAACACGGTGTTGTTCACGAAGGAGAAGACGACCGCCGCCAGGAGTTGGACGGAGAGCTGCTCCGCATGTGACGCAAGCCACAAGCATCCGGCACAGGCCGCCATCGCGCAGACCAGGAGCACGGCGTTGAGCGCGGCCGGAATCGGGGTTCCCTCGCCCTCACCCGCGGTCATCATCGGGCGCCTCCGGCAAGTTGTCGGTGAAGTCGAGCACCTGGCGCAGCACCGGGTCCGCCGCCGCTCCCGCCCGGTTGAAGCGCATCCCGTCGAGCACGGACAGGTCGCGCCGCAGGAACGACGTGAACAGCCACCGCGACACCTGGAGCGCCAGCCAGTCCACCCCCGGAAGCCGACTGCGCCGCGCGGCGAAGGCCAGCCGCACGAACAACCCCTCCTCACTCTGATGAAGGCCCGCGAGCAACGCGCTTCGCGTGCGCCCCAGGTCGGTCTCCACGGACAGGAGCGTGCCGCCATGCAGCGTGAGCGTGACACCGATGCGATCGCCGGACAGGAACTTCATCACCCGGTCACTGAGCCCGCTGCCCGTGACGCGGGACGTGTACCGAACGCGCAAGGTGAACGGGTCCGGGCGCTCTACCACCGGCGCGTCCCGCAGCTCGCGATGGTGCACCGTGCGCAGGTGCTCCAGGTCGAAGGCATTGGCCACCACGGGCAGCCAGTCACAACGCACCGCGAAGCGATCCGACGTCCCCCAGCGCAACGCCCCGTTGCCCAACTCCGGCGGAGGAAAGAGCACCACCGGGCCATTGAAGACCAGGATGGCGCCGTACCGCTCCACCACGGGGAAGGCCCGCTGTGCCGTCTTCCCTCGGCAGGCGCCACTGCCGTCGAACTGCCAGTGGTGGAGCGGACACCGCAGCGAATCACCCACCACGGTGCCACGACCCAGGTGCGCGCCCATGTGGGGACAATGGGCGGCGAGGGCGTGGACCGCGCCGCTCCGTCCCCGGAAGAGGACCAGCTCCCGTGTTCCCGTGCTCCAACGCATCACCTGCCCGGGCCGGAGCGCCTCGGAGGGGCACACGAGGTGCCACGCGCGCAGCCGGCCTGGCTCGGGGTGACGCCCAGGCTCCGGCCGCGAGGCAATCTTCACCACCATGTCGAGACCCTAACGGACCGTCCCGCCCTGTGGCCATCCGCACGCGGAGGGAAGTGCCCCCTCGCGAAGCCCCCAAGGCCGATGCCCTCGCTCGCTGGCGAACACCGTCGGACCAGGAGCGTCCCCGCCGAGACATGCCACGCGAGGGCCCGTTCGTGGCCCCCTCCTCCTCCTTGGGCTCGCCGTGGAGCGTGACGCGGAAAGAGTCACGGAGGTCGCCAGTCCCTTGCGGGAAGGACTCCCAGGCGCGCTGTGGCGGACGGCCAAGGCGTGCGCCGTGGCGGGGCTGGCCCTGGACCTGCTGCCGCGGCGTCCCCGGTGGATAGAGGTGGCGGCGGACGGCCGGCCCTTGGAATTCCCTCTCCTAGTGCTGCGCTAGCACTGCATTCAACGAGACACGTTGAGTGTCTCCGGATGCGGGAAGCAGCAGGCGATGTCCATCATGGAGGATGAGGACTCCCGATGACGAGCGTTGCGGGCATCATCCGTCGACATCAAGAGGAAATCATCCGGCGGTGGTTCGAGCAGGCAGCTCAGGCCGCGTCCGCTCGAGGGCTCGACGCCCCCGAGTTCAAGAACATCATGCCTGTCTACGTGGCCTCGCTCGCTGACGAGGAAGGGGCGCCCGGTGCGCTTGCCCACGCGCGGCGGGCGCACGTCGAGACGCATGTGGCCGCCCGCCTCCGGCAGGGCTTCAACGTGGCGGAGGTCATCGAGGAGTTCGCCATCCTGGGACGGTGCATCGCCAGCATGTGGGCGAACGCTTCGCCTGAAGCCCGCCCTAGCGCCCTTGACGTCGAGCGGCTCTTCACCGAACTGCATGCCGCATCGACCGCCGTGTCGGAACTCTTCAGCCGTCACCTGCTGGAGGATGAACAGACGGAGAAGCGATACCTGCGACTGCTCCAGAAGGTGGCCAGTGAGGCGCTCGTCGAGGGGGATGCGGCATCCCTGCGTGACCACTTGAAGGATGTCCTCGAGTTGATCATCGAGGCGATGGGCGCCCAGAGTGGTGCCGTGCTCCTGTATGAGGCCGAGGGGGAGCGACTCGTCACCGCGGCCGCCGCGGGATTGGCGAGCGATCAGCTCGAGCACTACGCGGCATCCATGAATCCTGCGTCCTTTCCTGGCAGGGTTGCCGCCGCGGGCGAGGAGACCAGCTCGGTCCTGGATGCCGAGACGGCGTCGCTCGAGGTGAGCCCTCCGCTGCGTCAGAGCGGACTTCGTTCGCTGCTCGGGGTTCGACTTCCCCCCCACCGCGCACTGGTAGGCATCATGTATGTCGGCCTTGCCGAGGTCAGGGAATTCACCGCCCGGGAGAAGGGGCGGCTCCTGTCTCTGGGCCAGCAGCTGAGCGTCCACCTGGACAACGCCAAGCTGTACGAGAATCTGCGCGAGAAAATCGAAGCGTTGCAGGCCGAGCGAGCGCTTCGCGAGCACTTCGTCTCGGTGCTCGCCCACGACCTTCGCGGCCCCCTGTCGGCGGCAAAGTCTGGGGCTCAGCTGCTTATGCGGCATCCCGAGCGACTGGACCAACGACGCGACCTGGCGATGCGCATTGACCGGAACATCGAACGCACCGACCGGATGGTGCGGGATCTCCTCGACGCGAACCGCATCCAGGGGGGCCAGCGGCTCCCGCTTCGCCTCGACATGTGCGACCTGGGCGGTGTCGCTCAGGAAGTGGTCGAAGAGCTGATTGCGCTCCATGGGGACCGCTTCGTCCTCCACTCGGAGGAGCGCGTCCGGGGAATCTGGAGCGCGGAAGAGCTCCGCCGCGCTCTCTGGAACCTGGGCAGCAACGCCATCAAGTACGGGGCCGCCGCGGAGCCCATCACCTTCACCGTCACACGCGCCGGAGACCGGGCGCGAGCGTCCGTCCACAACCGCGGCCCCGTCCTCGCGCCCGCTGACCAGGAACAGATTTTCAAGCCCTTCACCCGGACCCACTCTGCGCAGGGAGGCCCTTCGAAGGGTTGGGGGCTTGGACTGACGCTCGTCTGGGGGTGTGCGCAAGCACATGGAGGAACGGTCTCCGTCCAGAGTGACGCCGCGACCGGAACGACCTTCTCCCTGGAGCTGCCGCTGGACGCCCGCCCCTACCAACCTCGCGAGCCGTGAGCCGCCGTCCTGCCCCGGTATCGGGCGTTGGCTGACAGAAGGGTGACACCCCAGTACCCCGGCCAATGGAGGAGCGCCGGAGCTTGCCGCTCAAGACTTCCCGCCGCCCCGAGGCAGCAGTGTCTCCACCATGCCCTTGAGCGACTGCTTCAGGATGCCGCCCGTGTCCACGTCGCCCTTCGCCAGCGCCTGGGCATAATGCTTCGCCTGTTCGAAGGTGATGTGGGGCGGTAGCAGCGGGACGTCCGGGTCCACGTAGGCCTCGAAGACGACGGGCCGGTCGGCGCTCAGCGCCTCATCCCACGCGCGGCCCAGCGACTCCGGCCGGTCCACGCGAATGCCCTTGAAGCCCAGGGACTCCGCATAGGCCGCGTAGGGGAAGTCCGGCAGGTCCTGGGACGCGGGCAACTTCGGATCGCCCGCCAGCACGCGCTGCTCCCACGTCACCATGTTGAGGTCCCGGTTGTTGAGGACCATGACGATGAAGCGCGGGTCCTTCCACTCCTTCCAGTACTTGGCCACGGTGATGAGCTCCGCGTTGCCATTCATCTGCATGGCGCCGTCGCCCACCAGCGCGATGACGGGCCTGTGCGGGAATGCGAACTTGGCGCCGATGGCGTAGGGCACGCCGCAGCCCATGCTGGCCAGGTTCCCGGACAGCGAGGCCATCATCCCCTTGCGTATCTTCAGGTGCTGCGCGTACCAGCTCGTGCCCGACCCCGAATCCGCCGTCAGGATGACGCCATCCGGCAGCCGGGGCGACAGCTCGAAGAACACGCGCCGCGGGTTGAGGGGATTCGCGCTGTCCATCGCGAGCGCCTCCGCCGTCTTCTCCCACTGCCGCACGCTCTTCACCACGCTGTCGCGCCAGCTCCGGTCCTTCTTGTGCTCGAGCATGGGAATCAGCGCCTTCAACGTCTCCTGACTGTCCCCCACCAGCGCCACCTCCATGGGGTAGCGGATGGCCAGCATCCGGCCATCGAGGTCGATTTGAACGCCCCGGGCCTGCCCCTCCTTCGGGAGGAACTCCGAGTACGGAAAGCTGGTGCCCACCATCAGCAACGTGTCGCAGTCCGACATCAGGTCCCAGCTCGCCTTGGTGCCCAGCAGCCCGATGGAGCCGGTGACATAGGGCACGTCATCCGGCAGCACCGCCTTGCCCAGCAGGGCCTTCGCCACGCCCGCGCCCAACAGCTCCGCCACGTGCATCACCTCGTCCGCCGCGGCCTGCGCTCCGGCACCCACCAGCATGGCCACCTTCTTCCCGGCGTTGAGCACGTCCGCCGCCCGCCGCAAGTCCCGCTCGCGAGGCAGCACGCGCGGCACGCTGTAGCCCACGCTCGAATGGAGGGTGCCGTGCGCGTGCGGAGGCTTGTGGTAGGCCTCTTCCTGGACGTCATTGGGGATGATGACGCACGTCACGGTGCGCTCGTAGATGGCGACGCGCATCGCCCGGTCCACCGCGTGGCGGATGGCGGAGGGGCTGGTCACCATGGTGATGTATTCGCTGGCCACGTCCTTGAAGAGGGACAACAGGTCCACCTCCTGCTGGAAGTGGCCGCCCAGCGCGGCGCGCGTCTGTTGTCCGACGATGGCCACCACCGGCTGGTGGTCCAGCTTGGCGTCATAGAGGCCATTGAGCAGGTGGATGGCCCCGGGCCCCGACGTGGCCAGACACACGCCCGGCTCGCCGGTGAACTTCGCGTGCGCACAGGCCATGAACGCGGACATCTCTTCATGGCGCGTCTGCACGAAGCGGAACTCCGACGTGCGCCCGAGCGCGCCGAGGATGCCGTTGATGCCGTCACCGGGATAGCCATAGATGCGGCGGACGCCCCACTGGGACAGGCGGTGCAGCAGGTAGTCGGAGACGGTGGCGCTCATGACGGCTCCTCGGGTTCGGGGACGCCATCAAGCTAGGCACCCGGGCACCGCCGCCTGCGGCGGAGCTCCCATCCGCCCGTCCAGCGGCCGGGGCAGCGACCGGGCACTGGTCGACACTTCGAGGCTGGGCGACCGCGGGGACTGTCCACCACTGGCCCTCGCGGAGGCCGTGCAAGGAAGAAGCCTGGAGGCAGACACCCAGGCAATGGCCTGCTGGCCCTCGGTCATGGCTCTGTGTATCGCCTTCTTCGTTCCGTTCATCGCCGCGGCTTTGGCCGTGCTGATCACCCGGCTGTTCAAGTCATGGGCGGGCTGGGTGCTCGCCCTGTTTCCGGCGGGGCTGGCGGTGTGGTTCGGCGCACAGGTTCCCGCCGGGGTCCAGGGTGAGGTGCCATCGCTGACGCTGCCGTGGATGCCGGACCTGGGCATCGAACTCGCGCTGCGGCTGGACGGCCTGTCCCTGCTGATGGCGCTGCTCATCACCGGCCTGGGCACGCTCGTGGTCATCTACGCGGGGCGCTACCTGGTCCACCATGAGGTGCTGGGCCGCTTCTACGGCTGGCTCCTGCTCTTCATGGGCGGGATGCTGGGCATCGTCCTCGCCGACAACACGCTCCTGCTCTTCGTCTGCTGGGAGGTGACGACCTTCAGCTCGTTCATCCTCATCGGCTTCGAGCACAAGGAAGACGCCGCCCGCGAATCCGCGCAGCGGGCCCTGCTCATCACCGCGCTGGGCGGACAGTCCCTGCTGGTGGGCCTGCTCCTGCTGGGCGACGTGGTGGGCACGCTGTCCATCTCCGGCACCATCGCCGCCGCGGGCACCGTGCGCGACAGCCCCCGCTACCTGGCCATCCTCCTGTTGGTGCTGGGCGGCGCCTTCACCAAATCAGCGCAGATGCCGTTCCACACCTGGCTGCCGGGCGCGATGACGGCACCCACGCCCGTGAGCGCGTACCTCCACTCCGCCACCATGGTGAAGGCCGGCGTCTTCCTGCTGGCGCGGCTGTCGCCCGTCCTGGGAGGCACACCCCCGTGGGAAACCATCCTCACCGTCGTGGGCACGACGACGATGGTGCTGGGCGCCCTGCTGGCGCTGGGGCACACGGACCTCAAGCTGGTGCTCGCGTACGCGACGGTGAGTGTCCTGGGCGCATTGGTGATGTTGCTGGGTCAGGGCACCGCGGCCTCCATCCAGGCCATGGTGACGTTCCTCACCGCGCACGCGCTCTACAAGGGCACGCTGTTCCTGGTGGCGGGCTCGGTGGACCACGAGACGGGCACGCGCGACGTGGCGCACCTGAGCGGGCTGCGCAAGCGCATGCCGATGACGGCCGCGGCCTCCGCGGCCGCCTCCTTGTCGATGATGGGCCTGCCCCCTCTCTTTGGCTTCATGGGCAAGGAGCTCATCTACGAGGCCTGCCTGGAGGGCCCAGGGGGCTGGCCCCTGGCGGTGGGGGCCACGGTGGGCTTCGGCGGCATGGTGGCCGCGGCGCTGCGCGTGGGCGTACAGCCCTTCGCGGGCAAGACGTTCCGCGCCGAAAAGCCGGAGTCGAAGGTCCACGAAGCGCCTCCGTCCATGTGGGTGGGGCCCGCGCTGCTCGCCGCCGCCGGGCTGGTGTTGGGCCTGGTGCCCTGGGCCATCCAGCCCCTGCTGGCCATCGCGGCGGTGGACATTGGTGGAAGCCAGGCGGGGGACCTCAAGCTGACGCTGTGGCATGGCGTGACACCCGCCCTGGGGTTGAGCGCGGGGAGCCTCGTCTTGGGCGGGGGCCTCTTCGCGCTGCGCCAGCCGGTGCTGAAGGGCCTGCGCGCCCTGAACCTGTCCAGCCACGGCCCGGAGCGCTTCTACCAGGCCTCCCTGAGCGGCCTGCTCAAGCTGTCCTCGTCGATGACGCGGGTGCTCCAGAACGGCTCGCTGCACCAGTACATCGTCGTCACCCTGGCCACGTTCGGCGGACTGCTGGCGCTGGCCGTCTTCCTGCGCCTGGGGGAATGGCCCCGGGGCGTGTCCAAATACGTGCTGTCTCATGAAGTGGTGGTCCTGGTGGGCATCCTGGTGTCGGCGGTGCTGGCCGTGGTGTCACGCTCGGCGCTGACGTCCATCCTCGCGCTGGGCGCGCTGGGCCTGGCGGAGGCGCTGCTGTACGTGTTCTTCGGCGCGCCGGACCTGGCCATGACGCAGATCGTGGTGCAGACGCTCACCGTCATCCTGTTCGCGCTCGTCTTCTCGCGCTTCCCGGTGCAGCCGCATGAGCACCGCTTCCGCTGGTGGACGGCGGCCCTGCCCCTGGCCGTGGGCGGGCTCATCACCTGGATCATCCTGCACGTGGCCTCGGTGCCCTCGCACACGCGGCTGGCGGACTTCTACGCAACGCAGAGCGTGCCCGCCGGCAAGGGGCTGAACATCGTCAACGTCATCCTGGTGGACTTCCGGGCGCTCGACACCCTGGGAGAGGCCACCGTGCTGGCGACGTCCGGACTGGGTGTCTATCTCCTGTTCCGCACGCGCTCGCAGCGAAAGAAGAGGCAGGTATGAACCCCGTGGTGATGCACACCGTGGCGCGGCTGATGGCCCCGGTGCTGCTGCTCGTGTCCCTGGTGCTGGCCGTGCGGGGCCATGACATCCCCGGTGGCGGCTTCGTTGGCGGACTGATGGCGGCCACTGCGTTCGCGTTGCTGATGGTGGCGTTTGGCCGGACCGCGGCGCGCAAGCAACTGCGGGTGCACCCCACCCGGTTGGCCGCTGCGGGCCTGCTGGTGGCGCTCTTCAGCGGCGTCCCTTCGATGATGGAAGGCCGGCCCTTCCTGTCCGGAATCTGGGCGCGGTTGCCCGTGCCGGGGACGGATGGATTGAAGGTGGGCACCCCGCAGCTCTTCGACCTGGGCATCTATCTGGTCGTCCTGGGGACGGCCATGTGCTTCATCCTGGGCATGGCCCGGGGCGAGGACACCACGGCGCCGGAGATGGGGGGCTAGGCATGGAACTGTTCCTCGCGATCACCGTGGGCGGCCTCTTCGCTGCGGGGTTCTACTGCCTGATGCTCCACAGCATCGTCCGCATCGCGCTGGGGCTGGTGCTGCTGGGCAGCGCCACCAACCTCCTGATCTTCACCATCAACGGGCTGCAGCGCGGCTTCGCGCCCCTGGTGCCCGAAGGCCAGGAGGCCCTCTCCCCGCCCTACGCGGACCCGGTGCCCCAGGCCTTCATCCTCACCGCCATCGTCATCAACTTCGGCCTGCTCGCGCTGCTGCTGGTGCTGGTGCACCGCGCCGCGCAGGAGACGGGGACCGATGACACGCGGGCGCTGCGCACCGAGCTGAAGGACTCCAAACAATGACGCACTCCGTGCTGCTCAGCCTGCCCATGATCCTGTGCCTGGGCGCCGCGGCCACGGGGCTGCTCGCCCCGTCACGCGCGTGGCCGCGCCGGTGGCTGGCGCTGATGACCATGGTGTCCCTCGCCGTGGTGGGCGCGATGCTGCTGGTGACGGTGCGCCGCGAAGGCATCCAGTCCATGCAGGTGGGCGGGTGGGCGGCGCCCTTTGGCATCACCCTGGTCGCGGACCTGCTGAGCGCCCTGCTGGTGCTCGTCACCGGGGTGATGGGCCTGACGGTGGTCTCCTACTCAGCGGCCACGCTCCCGGCGTCGAAGGAGGCGGGCGCCTACTACCCGCTGGTGCTGGTGCTGGTGGGCGGCGTGTGCGGCGCGTTCCTGACCGGAGACCTCTTCAACCTTTTCGTGTGGATCGAGGTCATGCTGGGCGCCTCGTTCGTGCTGCTCGCGCTGGAGGCCCGACAGGAGCAGCTCGAAGCGTCCATCAAATACATGTCGCTGAGCCTCATGGGCTCGGTGGTGCTGCTGTGCGCGGTGGGCCTGCTGTACGGGGCCGCGGGCACGCTGAACCTGGCGGACCTGGCCGTCACGGTGCCAGGCCTGGACACGCCGAACCTGATGACGGTCGTGTCCATGTTCTTCCTGGTGGCCTTCGCGCTGAAGGCGGGCGCCTTTCCCCTCTTCTTCTGGCTGCCGGCCTCGTACCACACGCCCCCGGCGGCGGTGACGACGCTCTTCTCCGCGCTCCTCACCAAGGTCGGCGTCTACGCCCTGGCGCGCGTGTTCACCCTGGTCTTCACGCAGGACCCTCAGCTCACCAGCACCCTCCTGCTGGTGATGGGCGGCCTCACCATGGTGACGGGCGTGCTGGGCGCGGTGGCGCAGTACGACATGCGCCGGCTGCTGTCCTTCCACATCATCAGCCAGATTGGCTACCTCATCGCCGCCCTGGGGATGCTCACCCGGGGCGCGCTGACGGCGTTCATCGCCTTCCTCATCCACTACATCTTCGCGAAGTCGGCGCTCTTCCTGGTGAGCGGGGCCACCGCGCGAGTCACCCGCACCTATGACTTGCACCAGATGGGCAACCTGTACCGGAGCCAGCCCCTGCTGGCCGCGCTGTTCTTCATCCCCGCGCTGTCGCTCGCGGGCGTGCCGCCCTTCTCCGGGTTCTTCGCCAAGCTGGCCGTCATCCAGGCGGCGCTGCGGGCCGAACACTGGATCATCGCGGGGACGGCTGTCGTCGTGGGCCTGCTCACCCTCTTCTCCATGATGAAGATCTGGCGCGAGGCCTTCTGGAAGGCGCCGCCGGAGAACCAGCCGCAGGAACCCGCTCGGCCGCTGAGCCTGGGAGACGGCGTGCTCGGACCCTGCATTGCGATGACACTGTTCATGGTCGTCCTGGGCCTGGGAGCCGAGCCGTTGCTGGAGCTGGCGGACGCCGCCGCGGGCCAGTTGCTGGACCCGGAGGAGTATGTGCGGGCGGTGCTGGGGGGACGCCCATGACCGCGTTCCTCTGGAACCTGATGCTGGCGCTCCTCTGGGCCGCGATGCTGGGGAACGTCACTCCGGAGAACCTCCTCACGGGGTTCGTCATCGGCTTCGTGCTGCTGGCCCTCATCGACACGCAGCATGTGCCCTCGCGCTATGGGACGCAGGCGTGGAACGTGGTGCGGCTGGTGGCGGGGGTGGGCTGGGACGTGCTGGTCGCCAACGTGCGAGTGGCCTACGAGATCGCGACGCCCAAGCTCCTCACCCGTCCCGCCATCTACCGCTACGACATGGAGGCGCGCACGGACGCGGAGATCACGCTGCTGACGCTCATCGTCACCTTCGCGCCGGGCACGCTGGCCCTGGAGGTGTCCGAGGACCGCAAGGCCATCTACGTCCACGTCATGTTCGCCACCACCCGGGAGGCGTTCTGCCAGGAGCTCCGCGAACGTGTGGAGATTCCACTGTTGAGGGCACTGCGATGAGCGACTGGCTGCAGAACATCACCCAGGGGGCCCTCGGGGCCATCTCCGTCTCGATGTTGTTCTCGCTCCACCGGCTGCTCCGAGGTCCGTCGCTGACGGACCGGGTGGTGGCGCTGGACCTCTTCTCGCTCCAGACGTCGGCGGTCATCACCGTCTACGCCCTTTGGGTGGGACAGCCCGAGTTGGTGGACGTGGCGCTGGTGCTGGCCGTCATCGGGTCCATGGGCACCATCGTCATCGCCAGATACCTCTACAGCGCACGGAAGGGCGTCCCATGAAGGAAATCATCACCGCGGTGTTGCTGGTGTTGGGGGCGCTGCTGATGCTCCTGGCGGGGCTGGGCCTGTTCCGGATGCCGGACCTGTTCCTGCGGCTCCACGGGGCCGCGAAGGCGTCCTCGCTGGGCGTGGGCCTGCTGATGGGCGCGGCGGCGCTGGGCCTGGGAGACGTCAGCGTGGTGGCCCGCGCGGCGCTGGGCGTCACCTTCGTCTTCGTCATGACGCCAGTGGCCACGCTGCTCATCGCGCAGGCGGCGTTTCGCGCCGGCATCCCGCTCTGGGAGCGCACGCACCAGAACGACCTGGAGGAACACCACCCCGCTGGAGGTCCGTACGAGCCGCGCCTGGGGCCCGACGGCGAGGATTGAACGCCAGACACGGGTGGATGCGCCTCCAAGGTCCACCGGGCCATGGCGGGCCGCTACGCCCGGTGCACGGGACTACTGGCCCCGTGGACCGGCACAATGCCCGCCAGGCAGCGAACGACGCGCCCGGGAGACACTACGCGCGGCACGAGAGCGCGAGGGACACTGCCGCCACGCCCAGGCCCGTCCCGTCACGTCATGGGTCGGGACGAATCAGAAGGAAGGTGGCGCCATGGACCGCAGGCGGCAGCGGGAGCTCCAGGCGGAACACGCGGACGCCGTGGCCCACTGGAGCCTGGTCCGGGACGTGCTCATCGCGGGAGGGCTGGTGGGCACGCTCGGCGCCTGGGTCATGGCCGCGCTGGCCCTGCTGCTGGGCGGTATCACCCAGGGCGACCTCTGGTACGCGCCACGGCTGGTGGGCGGCGTGGTCTTCAGGCACGCGCCCGCTGGGGCCGCGGCGGTGGTGCTCGGCTTCGTCCTGCACTTCGCGACGGCGGGAGGGCTCGCCACCGCCTTCGCGATGCTGGTGCCTCGGGGTGGCACGGCACTGGCGGCCGTGATGCTGGGCCTGCTCGCGGGCCTGACGCTCCAGGCCGTCATGCCCGTGCTGGTCGTCCCCTGGGCCGCGCCCCCGCTGGAGCGAGCGGGACCGCCCATCGCCGCGTTCCTGCTCCTGCACCTGGTCTTCGGCGCGTGCCTGGGCGTCCTGACGCCTGTCCGGAAGGTCTTGCTCCACATGGATGCGAAGCGCCGTGGCGTCCGGGCACTCCCGGCACCACCGCCCTGAGCCCGCGGCTCGGGCGCATCAGGGCAGCGGCAGCCAGGGCGGCGCCGCGCGAGGAGGGCCGCTTCGTTCGGTGCCCGGCAACCGCGATACGGGAAAGGGCCCTGGCGGCAACGTCGGCCACGCCCGGGCCGCGGCTTCCGCCAACACCAGCCCCACCAGGATGCCAACGAAGACGCCCGCGGTGCCGATGACGAGCCGGGGCCCGCCGGGCCGCTCCGCCAGGTGCATGAAGAAGAAGGCAATCAGCACGGCCTTGCACAGCGCGATGCCCAGCGCGGCCGGCACCGCCCACGCCCCCAGGGGCAGCCTCGACAGCCCGAAGGACAGCGTGGCCAGCGCCAGCAACACGGCTCCGACGGCCAGCACCTGGACCCCGCCCCGCATGCGCGCCTCCTCACGTCAGGTACAGCAGTGGCCAGAGGAACAACCAGACGACGTCCACCAGGTGCCAGTACATCCCTCCCAGCTCCACGGGCGTGTGGAAGCGGGCCCCGAACTCCCCCGCCAGCGTCCGCAACGCCAGCGTGACGAGCACGCCCACACCCACGAGCACGTGCACGGCGTGCACGCCTGTCATCACCCAGTACAGCGTGAAGTAGAGGTTGGCGCCGGGAAGGGCGAACGCCTCATAGGCGTACCAGGCGCCCGGCAGCGCCCCGTCATGCACGTGCTTCGTGTACTCCGCGGCCTTGATGAACAGGAACGCGATGCCCAGCAGCACCGACAGCGCGAGCAACGCCGCCGCGGCGAAGTCGCGTCCATTCCGGATGGCATCCACCGCGAGCGCCACCAGGATGCTGCTGCTCACCAGCACGAAGGTGTTCAGCGTCCCCAGGAACACGTCCATGTGCGCGGGCGCCTGCTGGAACACACCGGGATACGTCAGCCGGTACAGGGCATACGCGGTGAACAACACCGAGAAGAGCAGCACCTCCGTGGCCAGGAAGATCCACATGCCCAGGTGAGCGGCGTCCTGGCGGGACGCCTCGTCTCCAAAGTGGAGCGCACGGGGCTCCACCGGGCGGGGGCTCGCCTCATGCCGCATGCTCCACCTCCGTGTTCGCGCCAGGGTTCGCATAGTCGTGCGGCGGCCTGGGAAACCGCGGCGGCGCATGGAAATTGAACTCGGGGGGCGGTGAGTCGCTGAGCCACTCATACCCCTCGCTGCCCCAGGGGTTCCGCCCCGCCGCGCGGCCATGCCGCAGCGACCAGCCCAGGTAGACGGCGACGATGAGGAAGCCGAATCCCAGCAGGGACGCCCCAGCGGTGGACGCCACGTGCAGCGGCTGGAACGCCTCCGGGTAATCCGCGTACCGGCGGGGCATGCCCAGATTGCCCAGCAGGAACTGAGGCAGGAAGGTGGCGATGAAGCCGAAGATGATGAGCACCGCCGTCCCGATGCCCATGCCCTCCGGGTACATGCGGCCGAACATCTTCGGGAACCAGTAATGCAGCGCCGCGAGGAAGGCCATCAGCGACGCGCCCACCATGATGAAGTGGAAGTGCGCCACCACGAAGTACGTGTCGTGCCAGTGCAGGTCCGCGGACGTGACGGCCACGGCGACTCCGCTCATGCCTCCGAAGAAGAGCAGGAAGATGAAGCCGAGCACGTAGGTGAACGGCGTGGAGACCCACAGGCTGCCCCGGTACATGGTGCCCAGCCAGGTGAAGATCTTCATCGCCGTGAAGATGGCCACCAGCATGGACAGCACGCTGAACGCGCCCGCTCCGAAAGTGGACTGCCCGGAGACGAACATGTGGTGTCCCCAGGTGAGGAACCCCACGAAGGAGATGCCCACCGTGCTCCAGACAATCACCCGGTAGCTGAAGGGACGCTTGCGGCTGAAGGCGCACACCGTCTCGCTGATGACGCCCATGCCCGGCAGCACCATGATGTAGACGGCCGGGTGGCTGTAGAACCAGAACAGGTGCTGGTAGAGCAGCGGGTCCCCTCCCCGGCTCGGGTCGAACAGCCCCGCGCCCGCCACCCGCTCCAGCGCCACGAGCATCAGCACCATGCCCAGCACGGGCGTCGCGAGCACCTGGATGATGGACGTGCCGTAGAGCGCCCACACGAAGAGGGGCACCTTCATCCACGTCACACCGGGGGCCCGCATGGTGTGCACGGTGGTGATGAAGTTGATGCCGGTGAGGATGGTGGAGAACCCCACCACGAAGACGCCCAGGAGCACGGGCATCACCTCCCGCCCGGTGACGGTGCTGTAGGGCGTGTAGAACGTCCACCCCGTGTCCACGCCGCCCTGGAACACGCCCCACAGCGTCATCACCGCTCCGAGCATGTAGAGGTAGAAGCTGGCCAGGTTGAGCCGGGGGAAGGCCACGTCCCGGGCGCCAATCATCAGCGGCAGCAGGAAGTTGCCGAAGGCCGTGGGGATGGACGGGATGAGGAACAGCCACACCATGACGACGCCGTGCACGGTGAAGGCGCGGTTGTAGGCCAGCCGCCCCATCACCGTTTCACCGGGCGTCAGCAACTCCACGCGCAGGGCCAGGGCAAACACGCCCCCCAGCAGGAACATCAGCAGCAACACGGCCAGGAACATCACGCCAATGCGCTTGTGGTCGCGCGTGGTGAGCCAGGACCAGAGCCCTCGCTCCGCGTCCAGATAGCTGGGCCCCGCGACGGAGGGCTCAGCGTGGGAGGGGGCCATACGTGGGCTCCTGGGCGGGGGGCGGCTCCGGACGCTCCGGCTGGAGCGACTTGATGTACTCGACGAGCGCGCCCACCTCGCCAGCGCTCAGCCGCCCGTGGAAAGACGGCATCACCGGCGCGTAGCCCGCGACCACCTTCGCCAGCGGGTCCATCATCGACTCGGTGAGGTACGCGACGTCGGCGCGCACGCTGTCACCCGAGGCCAGCGGCTCCTCGCGGCCGTACAGCCCCAGCCAGGAGGGTCCGATGTGCGGCGTGCCGTCGATGGTGTGGCACTGGAAGCAGCCCTGCCGCGTGGCGACGACCGCCCCTCGCCGCGCGAGCGGTCCCCGGGTGCCCTCCTCCCCGGAGTATTCATCCGCCACCCAGGTGGGTTGAGCCAACTGCCGGGCCCGCCAGGACTCGAAGGCCGCGGGCTCCAACGCCACCACCTCGGCGCGCATGCGCGAGTGGTCCAGGCCGCAGTACTCCGCGCAAAACACCCGGTAGCGGCCCGGCATCACGGCCTCGAACCAGACCTCCGTGTAGCGCCCAGGCAACGCATCCATCTTCAAGCGGAAGGCGGGGACGTAGAAGGAGTGGATGACGTCGCGCGACGTGAGTAGCAGGCGTACGGGCGTGCCGGTGGGAACGTGCAGCACGCCCACCATGCCCGGCCCGTCTGGGTACGCGAACTTCCACATCCACTGCTTGCCGGTGACGTAGACGTCCAGCGCGTCGCGCGGCGGCGTGCGCGCCCACACGTAGTCCTGGAAACCCAGCGCGCCCCAGAGAAGGAAGAAGGCCAGCGGCACCCCGGCGAACGCGGCCTCCATCCAGGTGGGCGCGGCCATCGTCGGCTCCTGCGCGGGGGCTCGCCCACGGCGGTAGCGCACCAGGAAGAAGAGCCCGGTGAGACCAATGCCCGCGCCCACCACGAAGGTGGTGCCGATGATGAAGAAGTGCAGCCGGTCCACGCGCGGGGCCAGTGACGACGCCGCCTCGGGGAGGAAGAGGATGCGCCGCATCAGGTCACTCATGGTCGCGCCCCCTCTTCCGCGGAGAGGACCTGTTCCATGGCCCGCTCCACCGGAAGGTGGATGACGCCCGCGTCCCGGTCCACCCAGCCATACGCCTGCAACCGTGCCCGCTGTGCGTCGCGCAGCCGAGGCGCGCCGTCCTCCAGGGCGAAGGGCCGCTGGTTGACGTCCGCGACCTCGGGCGTCCCCAGGGCCGGGGGAAAACCCGCGCTTGCCACGGGCGCGTACCGGTCCTCTCCCCAACGGACCACGAGCAGCGCCGCCGCGACCAGGACAAGCCACGCGGCCCCCACCACGGCGATGCGCCGCCCTGGAAGTTGCTGGTGCTCTGGCGGAGGTGGCGTGAAGCCGGTGCTCATGAGCGCGGCACCCGCAGCGAATGGGGCAGGAAGGGGTCTCTCACCGGCACCGTGTAGCCACCGCGCGCGAGCAGCCCCCACGCAGCCACCGTCCATCCCCCCACGCCGGCCCACGCCGTGGCGCTGGTCCAGTGGAACGTCGCCGCACCGGGAGAGAGCGCGGGCCATACCAGCCAGTACACGTCCAGTGCCCGCATGAGCAGCAGCCAGGCCCCCACCGCGGCGAGCGCGCCCGCGTCCTGCTTCACGCGACGGAGCAGGAGCAGGAAGAACGGCACGCCGAAGTGCCCCACGGCCAGCACCACCGCCACCGCGAGCCAGCCTCCGTCCAGGCGGGCGCGGTACCACGTCACCTCCTCCGGCAACGAGGCGATCCACACCAGCAGGAACTGCGAGAAGCCGCAGTAGGCCCACAGGCAGACGAAGCCCAGCAGCAGCGTTCCCAGCCGGAGGAAGTGCGCCGGCCCCATCAACGCGCCGAACTGTCCCGCGCCTCGCGCCAAGGCGGCGGTGAGGGCCACCGTGGCGAGCGCGCCCACGACCGCGCCACACCCGACCGTGAGCGCGTACACGGTGGACTGCCACAGGGGCTCCAGCGACATCAGCCAGTCCAGGCTGGCGAAGGACAGGCACAGCACCATCAGCGGCAGCGCCCCCGAGGCCAGCCGCCGCTGGTACAGGGTGATGCGCACCGCCCGCTCGGTGATGCCCGGCTCCGCGTCCTGTCGCACCGACCAGCGGAACAGGAGGACGCCCACCGCGCCCCAGACGGCGAAGTACAGAATGGCCCGGCCCAGGAAGAAGGGCACGTTGAGGTACGGCTGCTTGTGCGCCAGCAGCTGAAGGTCATGCCCGCTCAGACTGGAAGGAAGCGCGACCCAGGGGAACAGGTGTGGCATCGCCAGGGCCACGGGGACGAAGAGCAGCGCGAACAGCGGGCAGCTCGCTGCCATGATTTCCAGAGACCGCCGCAGCACCGTGGGCCACCGGGCGCGCGCCGCGTGAAACGCAGCCAGGATGATGAGCGCCCCCAGGCTGAGCGACAGCCAGTACGCGAAGGCGAACAGGTAGCCGTGGGCGGCCTCCCTGGGTGCGGCCCATCCCCCCAGCAGCGTGGCCAGGAGCCCCAGGCTCCCCACCGCGGCGGCGCCCCAGGTCACGCGCCGGCCTTCCGTCAGGCGTGTCAGCACCGCGGCCGTCATGGCGCACCCTCCACGGGTTCCCGCATGAGTTCATCTCGTGCGTCCTCGGGCGCGGCGGACAGCGGTGCGCGCTGGCTGTACGCCAGGACCCGGAGCCAGGCCACGACCTTCCAGCGCGCCTCGGGCGTGAGTGCGTCCGCGTAGGAAGGCATCAACCCATAGCCGCCTGTGATGACCGAGTAATAGAAGCCCGGCGGGTGTGGCAGCGCCTCCCATCCAGGTGGCACCGGGCGGGCGCCCTCCCCTGCGTCCGCTGGCCCCTCAACTCCATGCTCGGGATGTGAGTGCGCCTCGCCGTACAGCGAGGGAGGCGGCCGCGCGCCCATGTTCTGGGCGACGATGCTCTGCCCGTCACCGAGCAGTCCGTGACACGGCGCGCACCAGGTCTCGAAGTGGGCACGCCCCTCCCGCAGCGTGTCGCGCGTGAACGGCACGGGGAGCCGCTCCACCTCCACCCAGCCGCCATCCGGAGAGCCCCGGCGGGCATACGCGGCCTCCTGGAAGTACCACTCGCGTGCGACTGTCCCGGGGACTCGGGGCCGCATCGCCCGCGCGTCCGCGAAGTACGGGTTGGCGACAAAGGCTCCGTCGCGAGCCTGCACCCGCATCGGGTCCAGGTCCTCGCAGCCAGCTACCGCCGAGAGCCCGAAGGCGACCCGTGCAAGACGAGCCCTCATCGCCGGCCCTCCACCGCGAGCACGACCGCGGCGCCGAGCTGGCGGAGGGCGCCTTCCGCCGCGTCCACGCCCTCCGAACCGTCCACGGCGACGGCGAGCCAGAACCCGTCGATGCTGGCGCTTCGGAACGCCTCCAGGTGGAGGAACGGATGCGTCACCCGCGGCAGGCCACACGCCACGATGACCCCCAGGAAGATGGAACCCGCCGCCGCCAGGACAGCGGACTCGAAGGTGATGGGAATGAAGGCGGGGCCACTGTGCAGCGGACGTCCGCCCACGTTCAGCGGCCAGTCCACGGCCTGCGTGAACCACTGCACGACATAGGCGCCCACCGCGCCGCCCACCCCGGCGAGCAACGCCAGCAGCGGCAGCCGAGAAGTGGGCAGTCCCAGCACGGCGTCCACGTCCTCCACCGGGTACGGGGTATGCGCGTCCAACCGGAGGAAGCCCGACGCCCGCAGCGCCCGGGCCGCCTCCACCATCCGCTCCGGCGAGCGGAACTCGCCCAGCACCCATCGGCTCATCGCGCGCCTCCCTCCCGTGCCGACACGTCATGGGCGAAGGCCTCGGAGGCCTCGAGCTCGTGTTGGAGCTCCTTCACCTCGCTGATGGGAATCGGCGGCAGGAAGCGGAGGAACAGCAGGAAGCCCAGCCCGAAGAGCCCCACCGTTCCGGACAGCAGGCTCAGGTCCACCCAGGTGGGCGCGTAGTGCCGCCAGCTCGAAGGCAAGAAGTCCTCGCTGAGCGGAGACACGATGATGATGAAGCGCTCCAGCCACATGCCCACGTTGACGAGCAGCGCCGCGCACCACAGGACCACCGGCTGGGTGCGCAGCCGGGCGGACCAGAAGAGCTGTGGCACCAGCACGTTGCAGGCGAAGACAGTCCAGAACGCCGGCGCATAGGGGCCGGTGCGTAGGATGTTCATCGCGTGCATCTCGTAGGGGCTTCCGCTGTACCAGCCGAAGAAGTGCTCTTGAACGTAGCCGTAGGCCACGAAGAGACCGGAGACGAGCAGCAGTCGCGCCAGCGCGTCCAGGTGCGCCTGCGTCACCACCGCGTGCAGGTGGAGCGCCCGCCGAGCGGGAATCAACAGCGAGAGCACCATGGCCAGCCCGGAGAAGATGGCGCCCGCCACGAAGTACGGAGGAAAGACGGTGCTGTGCCAGCCCGGAAGCTGCGCCACGGCGAAGTCGAACGAGACGATGGTGTGCACCGACACGACCAGCGGCGTCGCCAACCCCGCGAGCAGCAGGTACCCGGTGCGCCAATGCCGCCAATGGCGGGCACTCCCCCGCCACCCCAGGGACAGCAGGCCCCAGACTCGGCGCCGCCAAACCTGCTTCGCGGTGTCGCGCGCGGTGGCCAGGTCCGGCAGCAGGCCCAGGTACCAGAACAGCACCGACACGGTGAGGTACGTGGTGATGGCCACCACGTCCCATGTCAGGGGCGACCGGAACTGCGGCCACATGCGCAGCGAGCTGGGGTACGGCACCAGGTAGTAGAACTTCCAGGGCCGGCCCAGGTGCAGCAGGGGGAACAGCGCCGCGCACACCAGGGCGAAGAGCGTCATCGCCTCCGCCATGCGGTTGACGGAGCTGCGCCACTTCATGCCGAAGAGCAGGAGGATGGCGGAGATGAGCGTGCCGGCGTGGCCAATGCCAATCCACCAGACGAAGTTGATGATGCCGAACGCCCACGCCACCGGGATGTTGTTGCCCCACGTCCCCACGCCCGTGACGAAGGTGATGGTGATGGCCACCGCCAGCAGCACCGTCAGCGCCGCGCACACTCCGACGAGCGCCCACCACCCCATGCCCGGCGCGGTGAGCACCGGCCGCAGCAGCGCCTCACCGAGCTGCGCGTCCGGGCGTCGCTCCTCGAGCAGCGGGTGGACGACCAGCGGGTCCGCCGTCACCGGTGCCAGGGGCAGTGGCTCGCTCATCCCGTGGCCTCCCTGGGATTCTTCAGCCGGATCAGGTGGACGGTGCGCGGCTTCGTCCCCAGGTGGTTCAACAAGGCGTAATGGCGCGGGTCCTGGTGCAGCCGCGTGACGGGGTCCTCCGGTTGGTTCAAGTCACCGAAGACGATAGCCTCCGTGGGGCACGCCTGCTGACACGCGGTGCGCACCTCCCCTTGCCGGATGGCGCGGTGCTCCACGCGCGCGGTGATGCGGGCGGCCTCGATGCGCTGCACGCAGTACGTGCACTTCTCCATCACCCCGCGCGAGCGCACCGTCACCTGGGGGTTGCGGTACATCCGGTCCAGGGGCCCGCCGTGGTTGTATTCCAGGTAGTTGAAGCGCCGGACCTTGTAGGGGCAGTTGTTGGAGCAATACCGCGTGCCGACGCAGCGGTTGTAGACCATCTGGTTGAGCCCCTCGTCCGAGTGGACGGTGGCGGCCACGGGGCACACGTACTCGCAAGGCGCGTACTCACAGTGCACGCACATCAGCGGCTGGGTGATGACGGACGGGGTGTCCACGTCCCCCATGAAGTAACGGTCGATGCGCAACCAGTGCATCTCCCGTCCGCGCCGCACCTGGTCCTTCCCCACGGCGGGGATGTTGTTCTCCGCCTGGCACGCCACCACACAAGCACTGCACCCCGTGCAACGGTGCAGGTCGATGGACATGCCCCAACGATGGCCCGACGCGTCCGGCACGGGCTGTGGCGGATACAGGTGTTCCGTTGGTGCCTGGAGCGCCGGGAGCCGCGCATCGCCCTGTGCCGCGAAGTGGGCGGCCGTCGTCTGGAGCGCCACGGGCCGGCCCTCCATGTGCCAGTGCTCCTGCGTCAGCGCGAAGTCGTGGTGGCCTTCCACGCGCGTGAGCCGCACGCCGGAGGCCCACCAGGGCGCGTCCTGGAAGCGCAGCACCTGGGCATCGAAGCCCACGCCGCGCGCCACCGGACTGCCCAGGCGCTGGCCGTACCCCAGGGGCAGCGTGAGGGTGTCATCGGCTTGCCCGGGAACCACCAGCACGGGTGCTTCCACCGAACGGCCGCGAAGCTCCAGGCGAACGCGGTCGCCTCGCACCAGCGACAGGCGCGAAGCCGTGGCGGGACTCACCCACACGGCATTGTCCCAGGTGAGCTGCGTCACCGGGTCCGGCAGCTCCTGGATCCAGGGATTGGCGCCGTAGCGGCCGTCATGGACCTTGGCGTCCGCGGCGAAGTGCAGTTCCAGCCCGTCCCCCGGGGGAGGCAGCGCCTGGACCGCCGCGAGCACCGAGGCGGCGTCCACGGTGGCCTGCTGCAAAGGCAGCTGCGTGCCAGGAACGACGCCCTCCGCGAGCCAGCGCTCCCATTCATCCTCGAAGCGCCCCGATGCCGCAGCGTGTTCACGCCACTGGGCCCGCAGTCGCTCGTAGGGCGTGGTCGCCAATGCTCCGGCGAAGGCCGCCAGCAGCTCCAGCGGAGGCACGGCGCTCTCCAACAGCGGCGCGATGAGCGGCTGCAGGATGGTCGCGGTGCCATCCACCGCGCGCCCATCGTCCCAGGCCTCGAACGGATGCGTGGAGGGTACGGACCAGGACACCCGCGCGGCGGTCTCATCGTCGTGGAGCGCGCAGTACACGGCGTCCTCCACCAGACCCAGCGCCTCCCCCAGGGGCACGTCCGTGGGCGCGCGGTAGACGGGGTTCCACGCGGTGATGAGCAGCGTGTCCACCACGCCCGCGCGGATGTCCGCGACGAGCGCCGGCAACGCCGCCGCGTCCGGCGCGGGCACCAGGAGCGAGTCCACGCACCGCACCGTCCCACCGTGCAAGGTCGCGTTGAGCAGATGCGCCAGCGCGTGCACCGCCGCGGGCTGGGATTCCCCCACCACGATGAACGCCCCGTCCCCCTGCTCCGCCAGGTCCCGAGCGGCCCCCGCCACCCAGCGATGCTCCGCGGGATCCAGCGCCCCGCGCCCGAGCACCATCAACGCATCGCGCCCCAGCAACCGCCCCAACTCCGCCGCGAGCGCCCGGGCAATCCACGGCACACGAGACGGGCGCGCCCGGAGCCGTTCGTCCGCGAAGGCACCCGTGAGGCTCAGGCGACTCTCCACCACCCAGAGGCGGTTGAGCGCCGGCGGCATGCGCGCGGAGACGAACTCACGTGGCGCGCGCAGTCCTCCCATCAGCGTGGACAGGAAGTCGTCATCCAGGGCCACCACGGCGCGCGCTGAGCGCCAGTCCGGCATCGCGCGCAGCGGCCGGCCCCACGCCAGGCGAGCGCCCTCGTGCGCGTTCCCCGTCTGCGTGGCGCTGAAGGGCACGACCCGGGCCTTCGGGAAGCGCTCCAGGATGCGCTCGAAGGTCCGGGCCCACAGCGGTGACGCGGTGGGCTCCACCAGCAGGCGAAGTCCTGCCCCTCCGTCCTGGCGCGCGGCGCGACGGCGCACCATCTGGAAGACCTGGGACAGGGAGGTGGGCGCGTCCCGGTGGCGCACGGTCCGAGCACGGTGCGGGTCATACAGGCCCAGCAGCGACGCCTGCTCATGTGCGCCCGCCGCTCCCAGGCTCTCCGGATGGGACGGATTGCCTTGCACCAACGTGGGCCGCCCCTCCTGGCTGCGCACCAGCACGCCCCGCGCGTAGCCCTCCAACGAAAGCCCCGTGGCGTAATGGAGCGGGATGCCCGGAGTGACGTCCGGCGGTTGCCGCGAGTACGGCAGGACCTTCTCCGGCGGCGCGCGGAAACAGCCCGTCAGGCCCGCGGCGGCGGTGCCGAACGCGGCCAACTCCAGCAACACGCGCCGGGACAGCCCCCGAGGTGGCGCATCGGCATCCAAGGGGAACTCACCCGGCGACGGCGCGGGCGCGGCGCCCTGTCTCGCCTCCAGACTGCGCCAGGGCTCGGCTCCATCCAGGACAGGGAGCGGATATCGGTCCGTCAGCGGTGGCATGTGGAGCACTCGGTCCGGGGCGAGACATCCAGGGCCTGCATCACCCGCAGCCCCACGTCGCGGGCCGGGCCCCGCGGGCTCCACGTCATGTCCGCGACGTGCTCCGGAGGCCGCAGGTGCGGCGCCGGGTCGCGGTGGCACTCCAGGCACCAGCCCATGGTGAGCGGCGCGACCTGCTCCACCAGCGGCATCTGGTCCACGCGGCCGTGGCAGCTCACGCACCCCACGCCCTTGTGGACGTGGATGGCGTGGTTGAAGAAGACGTACTGCGGCAGCCGGTGGACCCGGTTCCACGGAATGGGCCGGTCCTCGAAGTAGCTCTGGCGCACGGGCGCCAGCAACGCGCTCTCGTTCCAGATCTGCGCGTGACAACCCATGCACCGGCTGGTGGGTGGAATGCCCGCCGAAGGCCCCCGCCACGCGCCGTCGTGGCAGTAGCGGCAGCCAATGCCCTCGTCCGCCGCGTGGTGGCGGTGGTCGAACTGCACCGGCTGCTGCACGGGCTCGAAGGCCCCCGTCCCCAGTGGACTGCGGGCCAGCAGCAGCAACGCCACGGGCGTGGCCACCGGCAGCACGGCCATCAGGCCGAGCACGCCTCGCAGGACTCCATCGGTCGCCGGTGGAAAGAGGCCCATACACCGCCCAGGCAGGCATGAGGCCCGCACCTAGCGGAGCGGCGTTTGGGGGCGGTAGCGCGGACCTCGCGGCGTGTCCGTTACTCCAAGCCAGGGAGGGACGCCCGTCGGAGAGCGCACACGCGCGTGCCCTCTGGACGGAGGCGGTTCAGTCCGCCTTCACCGCGTCCTCTTCCAGCGCGATGGCGGGGGACGCACCGTTGTAGACAGCGGCATCGAGCAGGCCCTCTTCGCGCGCCACCAGCACCGGGACCAGCATCTGGCCCGTGACGTTGGTCATCGTGCGCATCATGTCGAGGATGCGGTCAATGGCGAGCAGGTAGCCCAGCCCCTCCAGCGGCAAGCCCGCGGAGCTGAGCACCACCGTGGCCATGACCACCGCCGTCCCGGGCACGCCCGCGGTACCGAAGCTGCCCAGCACCGACGCCAGCAGGATGATGAAGTACTGCGACGCGGACAGCTCCAGGCTGAAGTACTGCGCGACGAAGAGCGACGCGATGGCCGGGTAGATGGCACCGCACCCATCCATCTTGATGCTGGCCCCCAGCGGCACGGCGAAGGCCGCGTAGTCCTTGTTGACGCCCAGGTTGTTCGTCACGGCGCGCAGGGCCACCGGCATGGACGCGAAGCTCGACGAGCTGACGAAGGCCACCTGCATGCCGGGCGCGGCGCCCCGGAAGAAGCGCAGCGGATTGAGCCCGTGCGTCATCAGGAGGCCGCCGTACACGAAGACGATGTGCAGCGCGCACGCCACGTACAGCGCCAGCACCAGCTTGCCCAGCGGCAACAAGCGCTCGAAGCCGTAGGTGCCCACCAGCGCGGCGATGAGGCCGAAGGTGCCCAGCGGCGTGAGCTCCAGCACGAAGCGGGTGACCTGAATCATCGCGTCGCTGGCCTCGCGGACCAGCTCGCGCAGCCGGGCCGTCTTCTCGCCGAGCTTCACCAGCGCGAAGCCCAGCAGGCCGGCGAAGAAGATGACCTGGAGGATCTTCCCATTCGCGAGCGCCGCGAACGGGTTGGTGGGCACCACGTCCAGCAGCACCTGGAGGGGGCCAGGCACGTCCCGTGGCTTGTAGGTTTCGGTGGCCATGAGCTGACCCACGCCCTCCCCGGGGCGGAGCAGCGCGGCGACGCCCAGGCCCACCCCCACCGCCAGCGCGGCGGTGACGGCGAACCAGAGGAACGTCTTGCCGCCGAGCACCGCCATGCTCTTCTGCCCGTGAAGCGCCGCCACCGCGTTGATGACCGCGAAGAACACCAGCGGTGTGGCGATCATCTTGATGAGGTTGACGTAGAGCGTGCCCAGCGGCTGGAACCAGGGCCCCGCTGGCTCCCCCACGAGCCACCCGGCCACGGCCCCGAGCACGAACGCCCCCAGGACACGTTGCCAGAAGGGAATGCGGAACCAGGCGGAGACGAGCTTCTTCACGAGGGAGACCTCTCGACGGCGGGCGGCGGACGATAACCCCAGGCCCCAGGCCGCGCAGAATTTGCGCCAGGGGTGCCCGCGCCGGGGATCCGGGTTTTGCCGCGCCCGACCGGCCCCGGCGGGACGCCACAGAGCATCAGGGCCTCCCATTTATTCCCGAGGAGCGGTACACCTGGGCCCCATCATGGCCGAGACCTCTTCGCTCAACATCCCCACTGTCGACCTCGCCGACCTCGCGTCGGATGACTCCGCTCGTGTCGAGCGCGCCGCCGCGGCGATCCGCGAGGCCTTTGGCGTCTTTGGTCTCGTGTACCTGAAGAACCACGGCGTCGACACCCAGGCGCTGAACCGGTTCTACGACGCGTTCGCGGCATTCATCGGCCGGCCCGCCGAGGAGAAGAAGCCCTACGGCCGCGCGGACATCTGGTACCAGCGCGGCTGGACGCCTCCGAACACCGAGGTCGCGGTCGCCAGCAATGGCCAGCCGGACTTCAAGGAGTGCTACTTCGTCGCGCCCTACCCCAACGACGCGCAGTCCGCGCTCGAGTTCCCGGAGCTGTACCCGGAGAACGTGTGGCCCCAGAACGCGCCGCCCTACTTCGAGGACGGCATCATGACGCTGGGCCGCTCCCTCCATGAGGCCGGCCTGAAGCTGCTCCGTGGCTCCGCGGTGGCCCTGGGCCTGCCGGAGACACTGTTCACCGACCTGTGCGACCGGGGCGCCCACGTCACCCGCGCGCTCCAGTACCTGCCGCTCACCAACGCGCAGGTGAACACGGACATCGTCTGGGGCGAGGAGCACACCGACTTCAACCTGCTCACCCTGCTCCCGGGCGGCCGCTTCCTGGACCCGGAAGGCAGCCCCGCGCCCGGCCCCGACAATAAGAGCGGCCTCTACCTCCGCACCCGCGCGACGCCCGAAGCGCCCAACGGCCTCCAGGTGCGCGGAACGGCGCCGGCGGGCTGCATCGTGGCGCAGGTGGGCCAGCAATTGGAGATCCTCACGGGTGGCACCTTCCTCGCCACGCCGCACGTCATCACCGCCCCGGGCGTGCCGGGTTGGCAGCGCCAGTCCGCCGCGCACTTCATGCACGTGCACACGAACACCGTGCTCTTCCCGCTGGAGAAGTTCCGCAGCGCGGATGCCGTCCGGAACTACGCGCCGCCCGTGCTCGCGGGGACGTATGACATCAAGACGCTGGTGGACATCGGCCTGGCGCCCGCGAGTGCGCTCGACAAGCTGGGTTACCGGCACTACGACCGGCTGAACCGCCAGCGCGCTGGCGCGTAGTCCTGGCGGTACCGCTTGAGGCCCCGGAGACAACCGGGGCCTCGCGTGAAACACAGTCATCAATCACAGATAAACTCAATCACAGACACTGAAGACAGCCATTGTGCGCCTGTCATTGTATTTGTCCTGCAGTGACAGACTCTGTCATTGGCGAGGCCCCTTGCCGTCCGCTCGTCATCTGCCGGAGGGTGCCAAAAACCACTGAAAAGAACTTCATGTAGGCATTGCCCTCCCGGATGAGGCGCAATTCCATGCGAGGAGGAAGGCCGGCGGCCCCTGAAAACCACTGATGACGTGTTCATGTAGGCATTGCGCGTCCCCCTCCGGCGCCTGGCCGCGCGCCAACGTGTCAGGCGGGCGGGCGACCAGCATCACGACGCGCGAAAACTGACTGAAGGTTCGTTCATGTAGGCATGGTGCATCCGTGCCGCAGACTCTTGGGGCCTCCGTCCTGGGGCCGTGCGTTGCCGCCATTCCAGTGTGTCGCCTGTGCGACAGAGATACCGTCCCAGAGGTAGAGGCAATGGCGTCCTGGTGGCAGACCAGTCAAGGGTAGCGCGCCCTGCCCCCGTCGGCGTGACCCGCCTCAGGGTGAGGAGCTTCGCCGCACGATGCACCCCATCATCGACTTCAAGACGCTCTTCGACGTCTCACCCAACCCGTACATGCTGCTCGACCGCGAGCTGCGCTTCGTCGCCGCCAACCTGGCGTACCTGCGCGTCACGGCCAGCAAGCTGGACGAGCTGCTTGGCCGGAGCGTCTTCGAGGCCTTCCCGGACGACCCCTCGGACCCGAACAGCGCCAATCTCCGGCAGCTCCGGGAGTCCTTCCTGCGCGTCCTCGCAAAGCGGGCGCCGGACATCCTGGCCCTGATTGCCTACCGCGTCCCCGAGTTGACGAATCAGGGCGTCGTCCCGACGTACCGGTACTGGAGTGCCACCCACATCCCCCTGCTCGATGCCTCGGGCGAGGTGGCCTACATCCTCCAGCACACCATGGACGTCACGGAGCTCCAGCGGCTGCAGGAGGCCGTCCAGGCCGCGACCGGCTCCACCGGCACCAGCAAGCCTCCACCATCGCAGCTGGAAGCCGGCGTCTTCCAGCGCGCGCTGCAGGTCCAGGAAGCGAACCAGAACCTGGACCAGGAGCGGCGCCACCTCCGTCGACTGTTCGAGCAGGCGCCCGGCTTCATGTGCTTCCTTCGCGGTCAGGACCATGTCGTCGAGCTGGCGAACGCGGCCTATATGCAGCTCGTCGGCCACCGGGACATCCTCGGCAAGCGCATCCGGGACGCCCTGCCCGAAGTGGACGGACAGGGGTACTTCGAGCTGCTGGACCGTGTCTTCACCACGGGTCAGGCCTTTGTCGGCCGGGGCATGAAGGTCTTCCTCCAGCGAACCCCCGACGACACGCTGGCGGAGAGCTACGTCGACCTCGTGTATCAGCCCATCATCGAGCCGGACGGGTCCATCTCCGGCATCTTCGTCCAGGGCCACGACATCACGGAGCAGAAGCGCGCCCAGGACGAGCTGCGCCAGTACAAGGACCATCTGGAGGAGCTCGTCCGGGAGCGCACCCGCGCCTTGGAGGAGAGCGAGGCCGAACGGCGTCAAGCGGAGGCCGCCCTCCGGCAGGCCCAGAAGATGGAAGCGGTGGGCAAGCTCACCGGCGGCGTGGCACACGACTTCAACAACCTGCTCCAGGTCATCAGCGGAAACCTGCAGCTCCTGTTCCGGGATGTGGGCGACAACGCCCAGGCGCAGCGTCGGCTGACCACGGCGGTGGGCGCGGTGGAGCGCGGCGCCCGGCTCGCGTCCCAGCTGCTGGCCTTCGCCCGGCGGCAGCCGCTCAATCCCACGGTCATCAACCTGGGCCGCCTGGTCCGCGACATGGACGACCTGCTGCGGCGCGCGCTCGGCGAGGACGTGGCGCTGGAGACCATCATCGGCGGCGGGCTTTGGAACACGTTCGCCGATCCGAACCAGCTCGAAAACGTCATCCTCAACCTGGCCATCAACGCGCGTGACGCCATGGCGGGCGAAGGCAAGCTGACCGTCGAGGCCGGCAACGCCATGCTGGATGACCACTACGCCCAGCTCCACCCGGACGTCGTGCCGGGCCAGCACGTGTTGCTGGCCATCTCCGACACCGGCTGCGGCATGCCGCCCGAGGTGCTGGAGCGCGCCTTCGAGCCGTTCTTCACCACCAAGCCCGAAGGCCGCGGCACGGGCCTGGGGCTCAGCATGGTGTATGGCTTCGTCAAGCAGACGGGCGGCCACGTCAAGATCTACAGCGAGGTCGGCCACGGGACGACCATCAAGATCTACCTCCCCCGTTCGCTCCAGGCGGAGATGCCGCGCGCCGAGGTCATCCCCGAACAGGTCGAGGGCGGCACCGAGACGCTGCTCGTCGTCGAGGACGACTCGGAGGTGCGCGCCACCGCGGTGGAGATGCTGACGGAGCTGGGCTACCGCGTGCTCAAGGCCTCTGACGGGCAGAGCGCGCTCGCGGTCATCCAAAGCGGCATCCCCATCGACCTGCTCTTCACCGACGTGGTGATGCCCGGCCCGGTCCGCAGCCCTGAACTGGCGCGGCAGGCCAAGGCCCTCTCCCCGGACATGGAGGTGCTCTTCACGTCCGGCTACACGGAGAACGCCATTGTCCACGGCGGCCGGCTGGATCCGGGCGTTCAGCTGCTGAGCAAGCCCTACCGCCGCGAGGACCTGGCGCGGAAGCTCCGCCAGCTCCTGGCCGCCCGGCAGCACCGCATCGCCCAGCGCGAGACCACCCAGCCATCCCGCGGCGGCGCCACCACGCCGGCACCCGCTCGCGTGAAGCGGACCGAGCTGCGCATCCTCCTGGTGGAGGACGACGAGAACATCCGCCTCCCCGCATGCGAGCTGCTGGAGACGCTGGGCCACACAGTGACGGCCGTCGCCCGCGCGGAAGAAGCCACGCCCCTCTTGCGCGCACAGGAGTTCGACCTCCTGTTCACCGACGTGAGCCTGCCCGGCCAGTCCGGCATCGAGCTGGCCCACCAGGCCGTCCAGGACGTGCCCGGCCTTCGCGTCATCATCGCGTCCGGCCACGGCACCAACGTGGACACCGGTGACAAGGGGCCGCTCGACGGCGCCGTCCTCCTGCCCAAGCCCTACGGCCTCTCCCAGCTCGAGCAAGCGCTCTCCCAGGTCATGGCCTGAAGGTGAATTCAGGTTCATGCAGTGCGTCATGCATGCGCCATGCGCGGGGCGCTTGCTCCTCGCGCAACAAAGTCCGTTAATCGGGCGTATGAAATTCCTGAGAGAGCTCCGCTCGGTCCTGAACCTGACCGTGCTGGTGGCCGGGCTCGGCTACTTCGTCGACCTCTTCGACATCACACTGTTCGGCGTGGTGCGTATCGCATCGCTCAAGGACATCGGCGTCACCGACCCGGCCGACATCCTCCAGAGCGGACTGCTCATCTACAACGCGCAGATGGTGGGCATGATGGTGGGCGGCCTGCTTTGGGGCGTGCTCGCCGACAAGCGCGGCCGCCTGTCGGTGATGTTCGGCTCCATCCTGCTCTACTCCTTCGCGAACCTGGCCAACGCCTTCGCCTGGGACGTCACCAGCTACGCCGTCTTCCGCTTCCTGGGAGGCGTGGGGCTCGCGGGTGAGCTGGGCGCGGCCATCACCCTGGTGGCGGAGTCCCTGCCCAAGGAGAAGCGCGGCCTGGGGACCACCATCGTCGCCACGCTGGGCATGCTCGGCATCGTCGCCGCGGCCTTCCTGGGCCAGCACATGCACTGGAAGACGGCCTACCTCACCGGCGGCTTCATGGGCATCGCGCTGCTCTTCGCGCGCTTCAAGGTGTCGGAATCGGAGCTGTTCACCAAGAAGACGGACCCCTCGCGCGCCAACCCGCTGCTGATCCTCACCGGCGGCCGGTTCCTCAAGTACATCTGCTGCATCCTCATCGGCGTGCCCATCTACTTCACCACGGGCATCCTCTTCACCTTCGCGCCCGAGCTGACGGCCGGCCTCGACGTCCAGGGCACCGTGACGGCTGGCAACGCCATCCTCTACGGCTCCATTGGCCTGACGCTGGGTGACCTGTTGGCGGGCGTCTTCAGCCAGTGGCTCAAGAGCCGCAAGCGCGCGGTGGCGATGAACCTCTGCGCGGGCTTCGTGCTGATGCTCGTCTACGGCCTCACCCCGGGCCTCACCAGCACCATGGTGTACGGGCTGAGCTTCCTGATTGGCATCACCGTGGGCTACTGGGCCGTGCTGGTGACCATGGCCGCCGAGCAGTTCGGCACCAACATCCGCGGCACAGTGGCCACCACCGTCCCCAACTTCGTGCGTGGCTCGGCGGCGCTCGCGGCCAGCGGCTTCGCCTACCTGAAGGGCGAGATGTCGGTGTCCACCGCGGCGATCATCGTCGGCAGCATCTGCTTCGGCCTGGCGCTGCTGGCCCTCACCCGGCTGGAAGAGACGTTCCACCGGGACCTGGATTACGAGGAGACGGCGACCGGCCCACAGCCTGCCGCCCAGCCCTCGCAGTCCGGCACCTGACGCACGGCGCGGCGCCGCGCCCTGAATCGGACGTTCGCCCCGGCAGCCGTTGCTCCGGGGCCTGCCGGATGCATACAGCGCGCACATGGAACATGTGTCGCTGCGTCCCATCCAGAAGGTCCTCTGCGCCAACCGCGGTGAGATTGCCATCCGCGTCTTCCGCGCGTGCAACGAGCTGGGCATCCGCACCGTCGCCATCTACAGCGACGAGGACCGCACCCACGAGCACCGCCACAAGGCCGACGAGGCGTACCTCGTCGGCCGGGGCAAGCGGCCCGTGGAAGCCTACCTGGGCATCGACGAAATCCTCGACGTGGCCGAGAAGGCGGGCGTGGACGCCATCCACCCCGGCTACGGCTTCCTGTCGGAGAACGCCGCCTTCGCGGAGGCGTGTGAGCGGCGCGGCATCCGCTTCATCGGCCCGCGCTCGGACGTGGTCCGCACCATGGGCGACAAGGTCGCCGCCAAGCACCTGGCCGACGCGTGCGGCGTCCCGGTGGTTCCCGGCATCAACCTGGAGGGTGACGACGCGCACGTGCTGGAGCAGGCCCGTGCCTTCTTCGCGAAGCAGGGTGGCCCCATCCTGGTGAAGGCGGCCCATGGCGGTGGCGGCCGAGGCATGCGCGTGGTGCGCGAGGCGAAGGCGCTGGAGGACGCGCTGGCCTCCGCGCGTTCGGAGGCGAAAAGCGCCTTCGGTTCGTCGGCGGTGTTCCTGGAGCGCTTCCTGGAGCACGTGCGCCACATCGAGGTGCAGCTGCTGGGAGATTGGCACGGCAACATCGTCCACCTGCACGAACGGGACTGCTCCGTGCAGCGGCGCCACCAGAAGGTCATTGAGATTGCCCCCGCGCCCAACCTGGCCCCGGCGGTGAAGGAGGCCATCTGCGACGCGGCGGTGCGGCTGGCGCGCAAGGCCGGCTACACCAGCGCCGGCACCGCCGAGTTCCTGGTGGCGGGCGACGCCTTCTACTTCATCGAGTGCAATGCCCGCCTCCAGGTGGAGCACACCGTCACCGAGCAGGTGACGGGCGTGGACCTGGTACAGAGCCAGCTTCGCATCGCGGAGGGCTACCGGCTGGACGCGCCGGAGGTGGGCATCTCCCTGCAGGAGGACGTGGTGCCCCGGGGCTACGCGGTGCAGCTGCGCGTCACCACCGAGGACCCCGCCAACCAGTTCATGCCCGACGCGGGCGTCATCACCGCCTGGCGCGCGGCCATGGGCTTCGGCATCCGGCTGGACGGCTCCAACGGCTACACCAACGCCGTCATCTCCCCCTACTACGACTCCATGCTGGTGAAGGTCATCGCCTACGCGCCCACGTTCCAGGGCGCGGTGATGAAGGGCCAGCGCGCGCTGCGCGAGTTCCGCATCCGCGGCGTGAAGACGAACCTGCCCTTCCTGGAGAACGTGCTCGCCCACCCCGCCTTCCAGCAGGGAGAGACGTACACGCGCTTCATCGACGAGACGCCGGAGCTGTTCCAGTTGGAGCCCCGCCGGGACAGGGCCACCAAGCTGCTCCAGTACCTGGGCGACGTCATCGTCAACGGGCACCCCACCATCAAGAAGGACCAGCGGCTCAAGCCCACGCAGTTCCTGGAGCCGCGGCTGCCGGTGACGCCTTCGGGCCCGGTGCCTCGGGGCACCGCGCACATCCTGGCGGAGAAGGGCCCGCGCGGGCTGGCGGACTGGGTGCTGGCCCAGAAGCGCGTGCTGCTGACGGACACCACCATGCGGGACGCGCACCAGTCCCTGCTGGCCACGCGCATGCGCACGCGGGACATCCTCCGCGTGGCCCCGGCCACCGCCCACCTGGCCTCCGAGCTGTTCAGCCTGGAGAGCTGGGGCGGCGCCACCTTCGACACCACCTACCGCTTCCTCAACGAGGACCCGTGGGCCCGCCTGCGCGCGCTCAAGGCCGCCGCGCCCAACCTGCTCCAGCAGATGCTCCTGCGCGGGGCCAATGCCGTGGGCTACACCAGCTACCCGGACAACGTGGTGGAGGCCTTCATCGACGAGGCGGCCCAGGCGGGCGTGGACGTGTTCCGCATCTTCGACAGCCTCAACGATTTGGGCAGCATGGAGGTCTCCATCCGCCGCGTGCTGACGACGGGCAAGGTGGCGGAGGTGGCCATCTGCTACACGGGCGACGTCGCCAACCCCAAGCGCACGAAGTACACGCTGGACTACTACGCGGACCTCGCGAAGCGGATTGAAGACTCCGGCGCGCACTTCCTCTGCATCAAGGACATGGCCGGCCTGCTGCGCCCGCGCGCGGCGGCCATACTGGTGCACCGCCTGCGCGAGGTGACGCGGCTGCCCATCCACCTGCACATGCACGACACGTCCGGCAATGGCATCGCCAGCTACCTGGAAGCCATCGAGCAGGGCGTGCACGTGGTGGACGTGGCGCTGGGCAGCATGGCGGGCCTGACGAGCCAGCCCAGCCTCAACGCGCTGGTCAGCGCCCTGCGCGGCCACCCCCGTGAGACGGGCCTGGCCAACGCGCGCCTGCAGCCGCTGGCCAACTACTGGGAGGACGTGCGCGAGTACTACGCCCCCTTCGAGGCCGGCCTCAAGAGCACCACCAGCGAGGTGTACTACCACGAGATTCCCGGCGGCCAGTACTCCAACCTCCGGCCGCAGGTGGCGGAGCTGGGCCTGCTGGGCCGGTGGAACGACGTGAAGGACGCCTTCGCGCTCGTGAACGTCCTGGTGGGCGACATCCCGAAGGTGACGCCGTCGTCGAAGATGGTCGGCGACTTCGCCATCTTCCTGCTCAAGAACGACCTCACGGTGCGCGCCTCCACGTTGGCGGAGGCGGCCGCGCTCACGCGCCAGAGGCTGATTGAACAGGCGCCGCGCCTGGACTTCCCCACCAGCGTGGTGGGCTACTTCCGGGGCGAGCTGGGCCAGCCGCCCAATGGCTTCCCCGAGGACCTGCGCGCCGCCGTGCTCAAGGGCCTGCCTCGCGTGGAGGGACGGCCCTCCGCCAGCATGCCGCCGCTGGACCTGGACGCGCTCCAACGGGAGCTCTCCGCGAAGACAGGACATGCGCTCACCCGCGTGGACGCCCTCTCCAGCGCGCTCTATCCGCGTGTCATGGCCGGCTACCTGGAAGACCTGGGGCGCTACGAGGACGTGTCCATCCTCGACACCCCGAACTACTTCTACGGCATGGAGGTGGGGCAGGAAGTCTGGGTGGACCTGGAGCCGGGCAAGACGCTGGTCATCAGCATGTCCGCGGTGGGCGAGCCGGATGAAGAAGGCGTGCGCACCGTCTACTTCGCCCTCAACGGCCACAACCGCACCGTGCACGTGAGGGATCGCAGCCGCGCCGCCACCGTGGAGGCGCGCCGCCAGGCGGACCGCGCGAATCCCAATCACGTCGCGGCGAGCATGCCGGGCACCGTCATCGCCCTGCACGCCAAGTCGGGAGACGCCGTGGAGGCGGGCGCGCCCCTCGTCACCCTGGAGGCGATGAAGATGGAGACGGTGGTGCGGGCTCCGCACGCCGGCACCGTGGCGGAGGTCGTCCCGGCGCTCAAGGCCTCCGTCCAGGGTGGCGACTTGCTGGCGGTGCTCCAGTGACGGAGGGCCTGGGCCCTCAGAAGGTCACCGTCATCACCAGGGTGTCTGAGTAGGCACCTGCGGGGATGGCCTGCCCGGCCGGGATGCGCCCGAAGATGGGCACCGTCACCTCCACCCCGAACACGGGAAGGACGGGCCCGTAGCGCCCCGTACCGCCCGCGCCGTTGCCCCAGATGATGAGGCGCGTCGCATCCAGGTAGAGGTTGTACTGCAGGCGGGGAGCGCCCGGCCCCGCCATGCTGCGTGCCTGGTAGTTGCCCGAGCCACCGGCGCTGAAGTCGATGGTGATCGGGGTGACCTGCCCCTCACACCGGTAGGTGATGCTCCCGGCCGAGTCCCGGGGGAGCAGGTCGGTGGTGAGGTAGGTGCCGAAGCTCACCCCCACCGTGCCGCGAATCTGGCAGACGGCGCCCGCCCATCCGGGCAGCAGTCCGCATACGCCCGCCGCGATGAACGCGGCCGCCCTATTTCGCATCGTCATGGACACACCTCACGGTTCCCAGGTCAATGACCTTGCCCTCGAGGGATGGAACTTCCAGCGAGGTCGCGCAACGGCCCTTGGGGTAGACGACTGTCGCCGGCAGACGCCCTTCGGGCAGGCCCACCAGTTCGAACTCACCATTCCACCCGATGGGTGAGCTCCACTTCTCTCCGTCCTTCTCGGCGCGAATCTCACCGTAGGACAGCCAGCGCGTATCCTCCGCCGAGTCGATGGTCACCTTGCCCCGGTAGGCGCGGATCGTCTGCGTCTTGAAGTCCAGCACCACGCCGCCTCGCTGGTACGTGGCCACCACCTGCTCCGTGGAGGGGATGTAGACGTCCAGCGGCACCTGATGGTCCGCCAGCGAGAGCCGGTTGGCGTTGTAGGCCTGGAGCCGCGTCACCACCAGCTCGCCGCTGGAGTCCGTGCGCCCGATTTCGTGGTTGTTGAGCCGCACGCCCACGCCCTCCACGCCCTTCACGCGAACCAGCGCGTAGCCCTGGTCCACCGCGCGCGTGGGACGCACGCGCCCGCCAATCAGCACCAGGCCGCCGGCGACCTCGGCCATGCCCGCCATCCGTCCTTCGAACCACTCCGCGCCCGCGCTGACGCGGCCCACGTTGGAGTCGAAGTCGGCGCGCGCCATCGCCTGGTCCACCGCCCCCACCCGGCCCTGCACCTGGTAGCCCAGGCCGCCCTCCATGGGCACCGAGCGGGCGATGTCCACCGACGTGGTGCCTTCCCCGCGCAGCGCCTGGGAGTGTCCCACCGTGCCCGTGGTGCGGGAGTCGAAGATGGCGTTCAGGTACACCATTCCCTCGACGGCGGAGCCGCCTCGCTCGGAATTGCTGCGGTTGGCGGAGAAGGACAACGTCGACCAGTCGGTCAGCCGCGCGGAGGTGGTGGCGCCCAGCCACGTCGTCCACCCGTCTCGCTGGTAGCGTGACAGCATCGCCTGCCCGCCCACGCTGACACTCTCCCCCAGCGCCAGGAACAGTGAGCCGCCCGTCTCCACGGTGGGGTGGTCGTCATCCAGCTCGAGGCTGGTGTGTGTGTAGGACTCGTTCATGCCCCGTCCGAAGACGGAGCCCCCCACCCAGCGGCGCTGGAGCGCGTACACGACGCCCGCCGCCAGCCCCGTTCGCCGCTCGCTGCGGCTGATGGCCTGTGACAGCTCCAATTCGCCGAAAGGCAGCTGGATGAGCTGCATGGCGCCGGTGCTGACGACGTTGGGCGCCAGCTCCAACCGCACGCCCGGCGTCAGCCACGATGTGAGGCCCATGCGGAAGTTGCCCAGGAGCATGGGCCGGCCGAAGTCGAAGTTGTAGAGATTGACGGACTCCCGCTCGATGCCCGCGGAGAGTCGGTAGTCGACCACTCCCGGAGAGAGCTGCTGCCCGCTGAGATAGTAGGACGTGTTCACCTCGCTCGCCCGGCCGAACGCGTCCCGGATGACGTAGCGCGTGTTGCCCTCGCCCCGGGGCACCGTGAGGTTCTCCAGCCGGAAGGGACCGGGCGGGAGCTCGGTGCGCTTCACCAGGTGGTTGTTGACGTAGACCTCCAACGTGGACGGCGTGGCGACGTCGCCCGCGAAGTCCTGCATCGGGTTGCGCACGAAGTACGGATTCAGCTCGAAGGTGCGCATGAGGTGGAAGCCGGCCACCACCGCGCCGCCGCCCAGCACGCCGCCAAATCCCGTGGACTCACCCGCGATGGCGCGCACCATGTGCTTGGGGAAGTCCAGCGACAGCTGCGTGAGCCCCCGCAGGGGCACGGAGCCGGGCCGCCACCTGGCCTGCGTCGTCAACAGGCCCCGCCCCACCGACGCGCCGGCCTCTCCAAAGAAGGTCAGCGAGGTGTTGCGGGCGTGGGCCGCGTAGTTGATGAAGCCGCTGGGACTGCCGCGGACGGCGTAGTCCGACGGCGCCTGCGGCCCCAGGTTGATGCGCGTCTGGTCGAAGACGGACGCGGGCAGCTCGCACGACAGGCTGACGGTCCGCTCGTTCAGGGTGCAGCGCCCTTCGGGCTCCAGGGACCGCGCGGAGATGTATGTCTTTCCTTCGATGACTTCCAGGCGGCCCCCGAGCGCCACCAGGTCCACGCCATGGGCCTCGAGCGTGGCCGCGGGGAGCAGCACGTCGCTGCCGCGCAGCATGGGGAAGGTGGCGCCGCGGGGCACGCCGTTCAGGGTGAAGTCCGCGACGATGGGCATCGGCGGCGCGGAGGGGTTGGCGGCCACCGGGTCTTGCGCGGCCGCTGACAGGGCCCCCAACGACAAGGACAACGCCAGCACCGTGTATGAGGGCGCACGGGTTACTGCAAGTCGGGAGGGGGCCATGGTGCGTCGGTCAGCGAGCGCAGGGAGCGGGAGAATCCACGGGGGAGGTCTGACGGAGCACGCCCTGGTCGGTCTCCATCTCCACTTCCACCGTGCGGACCTTGCGGCAGGCCTTGCCAGCGATCTCCATGGCATACACCTGCGCGTCGCCCGCCAGGACGTACCAGCCGGGCTCCTCTTTCTCGACCAGCCGCTTGCCCTTCGCGTCGAGCCCCCGCACCCGGAGGTTCCGGATGAAGAAGTTCACCGTGCCCGGGTTCCGCACCCGGACATGGAACTTCGACTCGCGCAGCACGGCTTCCGCGATCTGGCCTTGAACGGTCTTCTTCTTGGGTGCGACAAAGACAGGCACTGAGACGCGGGTGAGGACATTCAACCCAGTTGACTGGGTGGACGGTTGCAGCGGGGGAAGCTCCTCCACGACGATTCGGAAGGAGCGTTCGTTATCCTGTGGAGCCGAGGAGCTCCCCACCCGGATGGGGCGGGACTCCCCGGGCTCCAACGTCAACATGGACGGGAAGAAGAACAAATCCTGAGTCGGCGCGAGCGACATGCGCCCTTCTTCGTCCTGAACCCAGGAATAGACAGAGGCTTGGAAGCGTGTGGTTTCGCTGCTCTTGTTCCTCACGTTCATCACCACGCCACGGGCGCTTGAATCCAATTCAAGCCGAACCGGACTGACATCGAGCTCAGCCGCGCTCGCGGTCCCCATGGCAATCCATTCCAAGGCAGCCGAACACATCAGGCCGCCGGTCCAAGACAGAAGACGGTTACGCATGTGTTATCGCCCCGAATCAGAAGGTGATGGTGGCGACGACGGTGTCGTTGTACGTGCCGGAGGGAACGTTCTGGCCGCGCGGAACCGTGCCGTAGACCAGCACGGGGACGGGCAGGCCCGTGCCCAGGAACGGGAGGCCCGTGCCAGCGGTGTTACCCCACACGATGAGGCGGGTGACGTCCTGGTACAGGTTGTACGCGAGGTAGTCCGCCGACGCCGTGTTGCGCATCCGGCGCAGCGGGGCCGCGTCCGTCGAGCCCGCGGACGGGTGCAGGCCCTGGCCCAGGGTGATGACCGCGGTGCCGAGCAGGGTGCACTGCACGCTCAGCGTGCCCGTGCCGAACAGGTCGATGCCCAGCGCGGAGTTGACGATGATGGGATCGTAGGTGCCGAAGTTCAGCGTGCCGCCGCCGCCGCCGGAGCCAATGGCGCAGGAGCCACCGACGTTGGCGGTGACGTTCAGGTTGGCGGTGGCGGTGGCGGCCTCAGCGGGCGAGAAGGCGACGAGAGACGCGGCGGCGGTGACAGCGGCAACGGCAGTCTTGATTGCGTTCATTTGAGTTGCGTGCTCCATCGAGCGGCCGGTTGATTCCGGCTGCGTCAGGGCATTGCAACCCGCTCGCCGACCGCTGAGCGGCCCGGCGTACCCCTCCCTTCAGCGCATGTCGCATCAATGCCTCGCGTGCGCTTCCAGGCAATACGTGGAATTGTTCTCTTGTTTGTTTTTACAGCGAAACGCACACATGTCCCTGGGGGGAGCCCTTCAGGGAGGGACGGACAGGCTTCGCGGCCCGCACCAGGTCCTTGGCATGTGGCATCGTGTGACGGGATGTGCCCAGTGGACGTAAGTTCATTCCCCACGCTGGGCAAAACTCTTCCCACCCCTGGAACGAGAAGCGCGAGGGTGTCCGGCGGCGTCTACCCGGTGACACGCGCGTTGCTCAGCCGAACGGAACTGAACTGCCTAGCGCGTCCGTCCTTGCTACCCACTGCTGGCGAAGCGCCGGACGCGCTCAGTCCACCTTCGCCACGCGGCGACGGTCTCCGAGGAACTCCTCCACGCCATGGGCAATCGCCTTGGCGACCTCGGTCTGGTAGACATTGGACTTGAGACGCGCCTCTTCGTCTGGGTTTGAGAGGAACGACGTCTCCACCAGAATGGCCGGCATCTTCACGCCCAACAACACATAGAAGAGCGCTTCCTTGTGGCCCAGGTCACGGATGCCCTTGTACTTGCGGGAGAGATCCCCCACGAGGCTGCGCTGCACGTGGCTGGCGAGCCGCGAGGACTCCTCGGTGTTCGCCTTCGTGGCCAGGTCGGCCAGGATGAACTGGAGGTCGCTGATGCCCTTCTCCGAGGACGCGTTCTCCCGCGCGGCCAGACGGATGGAGTAGCGGTCCGCCGACGTGTTGAGGGTGTACGTCTCGATGCCGCGCAGCGTGCGCTTCTCCGCGGCGTTGCAGTGGATGGAGATGAACAGGTCGCCGTGCTCGGCGTTGGCATACTTGGCGCGGTCCTCCAGGCGGATGAACCGGTCATCGTCGCGGGTGAGCACCACCTCCAGGCCCTTCTCGCGCAGCTCCTCCGCCAGCTTGAGGGAGATGGACAACGCCACGTCCTTTTCGCGCGTCCCCCCCTTGCCGATGGCGCCCGTGTCGTGGCCGCCGTGGCCGGGGTCGATGACCACGCGCCGCACCTTCAGGCCGAGCTGCTCCGCCAGCGTCAGCTCCATGCTGCGCGACTGCTTGGCCACGGCCTTCAGCCGGGCCTGCGCCACCTTGTCGTCCACCGGACGGGTGATGGGACGCGGGGGCTCCGCGGCAGCGGGCTTCGAGGCCATGGCTGCGGCGACGGCCGCGTCCAGGCTGCCTTCGCGCGTGTCCGCCTTCACGGGCGCGCTCGGCTCCTTCTGCGGAATCCTGGGCGACGGCTCGCGCGCCATCTTCTCGATGGCGGCCACCAGGCTGGACGCAGGCCGCTCCGCGGGCACCGAGGCCTCCACGGCCGGCTCCGGCTGCGCGTCCTTGGACGTGTCGGCGGAGGCAACAGCCTTGGACGTGTCGCTGTCGCCCGCGCTGGAGGTATCAGCCGAGGACGTGTCGGTCGAGGTGACGGCCTTGCTCGACGCGGAGCTCTTGCCGGAATCAGCCACGGTGACCGCCTTGCCAGCGGTGCCCGTCTTGCCCGACGCGGAGGAATCAACCTTGGCCACGACAGGCGCGGCCTTGCGAGGCGGCGGCGGCGGGGCCTTGGGCGACGGCAGCGAGGCCAGCAACTCCCGCATCTCCCGCGCACGGTCACCCTTGCCGTTGATGGCCAGCGTCTCCGTCAGGACCTTGCGCGCGGACTCCGGCTGGTCCAGCCGGTGGACGTGAATCTTCGCGAGCGCCAGCGCCCCGTCATCCGACAGCCGGTGCTTCGGGTAGCCCTCCAGCAACTTGGTGTAGTCGGTGATGGCGGCCTTGAGGTCGTCCTCCACGAAGGAGATGCGGCTCAGTTCCTGGAGCATCTCCGCCGCGGTGAACAGGGCATCCGGCGCGCGGTCCGACTTCGGGAAGCGAGCGGCCACGGATTCGAAGCGCGTCACCACGTTCAGCCAGTGATGGCGCAGCTTGCGCCGGGCCGCGTCGTCCTTCAGCGCGTAGTAGACCTTGCGAGCACCCTGGTAGGCCTCCTCGGCCTCGTCTCGCTTGGCGGCCCCCACCGCGCTCGGGACGAGCAGCAGCAGCACGGGCAGCACGATGACGAGGCGCGAGTGCATGGGGTTCCTCCGGGTAGGTGCGAGCTACAGGCGTGTGTCACACAGCCCCACCCCCCCGGCAAATTTTCGGCCCCCACCATCTGTGTCAGCGCAGCCACCCCAGCACGCCCGCGAGGTCCTGGTCGATGACGCGCGCCCACCCAGGCTGCCGGGGCACCACCGCCGCCAGCACCTTCTCCCCGTTTCGCACGGGCGCTCGCCCCGGCCGGACCCGCGCGCGAACCGCGTGTTTCACGTCCTGCCGGAAATAGTGGGCCGGAAAGGACACCTCGCCCCGAGTCTCCGGCAGGGGCCCGTCCGGCGTCAGCCACACCAGCGCGCCCAGCCGCAGTGGCTCCACCTCGGAGCGCCACAGCCGCCGCATCTCCCACGCGAAGTACCCCACGGCCACGAGCACGCCCAGGCCGATGCCCCAGGGGAGCAGCCCCACGCGCAGCGCCCGGGAGCGAGCGAAGCCAGCCTCGCGCGGCCGGTCCGGCGTGGCGGGGTCCACCAGCAGCGTCACCCGGGCGCCCCGCCCCAGGCCCTCGGCGTACTCGGCGAAGGTCCGGATGCCGGACACGGAGTGCTCCGCCTCCGCGAAGGTGTAGAGCACCTCCAGGGCGGCTTCCCCGCCATCCCGGGCGTCCGCGGGCGGCAGGCGGGAGGCCACCACCAGCCCCTCCACTTCCTCCGCACGGGCGGCGAAGCCCTGCTCCTCAACGAAGTAGCGTCCGGCCCAGCCGGCACCGGTGCCCAGGACCGCTACCGCCACCAATCCCAGGAGGACGCCTCGCACCACGCGCCCCACGGCGCCGGGCACCTGCGTCAGTCGGACCTTTCGGGGGGCATGCGGAATGGCCAGCTGCATATGGCCGCGCAGCCTACCCCAAGCGCGGCGGACGGACGCACACGCCACCTCACGGCGACTCCGACAGCCGAACCCAGACGCCCCGGAAGCGCTTGCGCGCCGCGTCCTTCAGTCGCTTGCACTCGACGCCGTCCACCAGCGCGGTGCCGTCGTCGCTGAGCAGCAGGATCTCCTCGGCGTCCTCCGGCGTGAAGAAGGCCTCCGGGTTCAGGCCCGCCAGGTCCACCGATTCCACGGCGACCGGAGCATCCTCACCGCCGCGCCAGGTGAACAGGCGCGAGGTGCCCTCTCCCGCCGTGCCACCGCTGATGATGAGGTAGCGGCCTCGCCACCAGGACAGCGAACGGATGCCCAGGCCGCCCAGGTCCAGTTGCACGGGCTCGCCCAGCTGGGCCCGTGCGCCCTCCTCCTCTACCAACGACACCGGATTGAGCAGCGGTACCAGCAGCGCCTTGCCGTCGGGCACGGGGCTGCGGAAGCCCACGAGGATGGAGCGCCCATCCGGCATGGCCGTCATGCCCTCGATGTTGAGCCCGCCCGGGGCCTTGGGCGCCTTCGTCTCCGCCCCGTCCAGCCCGAAGCGCGCCAGCTGCGGCGCCGCGAGCATGTCATCCAGGAGCTGCGTGTACGGCCGCCCCACCAAGCGGGGCACCGCGTCCGTCTCCTCAGTGGCGAAGAAGCGCAGCCGGCTGGGCGCCTTCTTCCCGGAGCTGCTGCGGCCGTGGGATGTCAGCCAGAAGGACAGCGAGCCCAGCCCGGTGGCCGCCTCGATGTCCGCCTCCGGGGCCTTCTTCTTCGCCGCGGGCAGCTCCAGGTGCGGGGACAGGTCCACGCTCTGCACCGGCGGACCGCCCCGGCGCGCGTCATAGACACGGAGGATGTTGTCCTCGTCGTCGCCCACGACGAACAGGTCGCCGCCGAGCGACACCGCGCCGGAGGCGTCACACATGCCCTCGAAGCGCAGCACCTCGCGGCCATCCATGGACGCGGCGGCTACGGCGTCGGGCCGTTCCCCCACGCTGTGCGCCGAACACCCCCAGACCAGGACTCCCATGCAGACAGGCAGCAGCCTCATGGCCCCACTCTTGGCCACGGTCAGCGCATGCGGGGAGTGGCGTGACGCCGACTGTGCGCTGGGCGACATCAGGACTGTGGGACCGGCACGAGCTCCCGTGCCGGCCTCGGAGGTGGTGCCCGCTCACCGGTCAGGAACCTACTCGCACTGCCAGGCGCCATCGATGCAGCGACAGACGGACCACTCGCAGTCATTGGGGATGTAGCAGCGGCGGTTGACGGTGGTCGAACAGGCCTTGCCCGCGACGTTCTGACACCAGTTCGAGGACGGGCCCGGCTCGCACAGGCTCTGCTCTTGCGTCCCGGCACTCCCGGCGCCTGATTCAGATGCATTTCGCAGCATCTTCAAGGTTCCTTTCGCTCAGGCATTTCTGCCTGAGCGACCTTGCAGGAAATCCTCGGCCAATGTGTTGCCAGCACCGCCCTGTGCCTTCACTTCTTGGGAGGGTTGTTTCCGCGACCTCCGCCAGAGGGGCGCCCGGTCGTGCTCGGAGCATTGGGCGGCCTGCCATTACCAGCGCCGCCTCCGCCCTTGCCCGAACCTCCGCCCCCCTGCCCTCCACCATTGCCCTTGCCACCACCGGACCCCTGACCGCCGCTTCCGTTGCCTTTGCCCATCATGCCTCCTTGGTGAGGAAACACGCAGACGAGACACCATCCCCTGACATGATGGAAAGGCCCCGCCCGCCCCGACGTGCAATTGCAGACATCGAGCGCGCTCGTTCATTCAGAGCCTGCCCCGTCGCCGCTCAACGCAGGAAGCGAGAGAGCACCGCGAAGTCGCCCGGTGGATGGCGAACAGCGAGCCCCACATCTGGGAGAGCAGTGCACTGTCGGCTTGCCCACCTCGCCTGCGCTCGCGCTCTCGAGGTGATCTGCACCATCGGCTTCCCCCGAAGCGCCTGCGTCACGTCGTCGGGTCGCAGCAATGGGTCGCTGACGTCGTAGTCATTCACATCCACCACCACCTCCTCCTCCGCGGTGGCCACCGCCTCCTTTCCGGCGGGGGAGCTGTCCGCGAGCCACGCCCGACAAGCCCAGCCCTTGATGCAAGACGAAGCGGCGCGCGCCGGGCTGGGGCCAGGAAGTTCGCCCCCCTTTGATGTGAAGGTTCCGCGTCGGAAAGTGGACGCGGTGGAATGGGCGCGCTTCCAGCGACCAGCGGGGTGAGCAACCGTCAGGCGCCCTTCCCTGCCGAAGAGAATCCATCAACGAGGACCACCGATGAAGAGTGAGCGCCAGAAGATGCTGGACGGAGAGCTTTACGATCCGTTTGACGCGGAGTTGGTGGCGGCACGTGTTCGTGCGCGGGACCTCTGCCAGACGCTCAACGCCACCCGTGAAGGTGAGCAGGAGGAGCGGAGGCGCATTCTTCGCGAACTGGTCGGCGCGGGTGGCGAGACGGTGTGGATGCAGCCGCCCTTTTTCTGTGACTACGGCACGAACATCGAGTTGGGCGAGCGGGTGTTCTTCAACTTCAACTGCGTCGTGCTGGACGTGTGCAAGGTCCAGATCGGCGACTACACGCTCTTCGGACCTGGGGTGCAGATCTACACGCCCATGCACCCGTTCAACGCGGAGCTGCGGCGGAAGGAGGAGTTCGGCAAGCCCGTCACCATCGGTTCGGATGTCTGGGTGGGCGGTGGGGCCATCATCCTCCCTGGCGTACGAATCGGCTCACGCGCCGTCATTGGCGCCGGCAGCGTCGTGACCCGGGACGTGCCTGACGGGGTCTTCGCCGCCGGGAACCCGTGTCGTGTCATCCGCGAGATTACGGAGTAGCCGTCCCCCAGTCCGCGCGGGGCCTTTCGCCCGGGAGGCCCCGCGCTTGATCGCAGGAGAATGAGCCTCTGGGTCCTCGTCGCGGCGATTGTTGCCGGGTTGCTGGCCGCCGTCCCTCCATGGTGGTTCGCGCGGCGGCGTCCCGGCTACAGCCACTTCAGGAACACCATCAGCGAGCTCGGGGAGACCGGGGCCCCCGATGCGGCCCGAGTCGCCTGGCTCGCCTTCGCACCCCTGGGCCTCGCGGTCTGGGGCTTCGCGGCGTTGCTTGGAGGGCGACTGCCGGACGACGCCGGAACCGGCCTCGTGCTGCTTTCGATGCTGGGCGTGAGCTACGTCGGCGCCGCGGTGTTCCCGTGTGACGCTGGAGCACCGTTCTGGGGGACGTGGCGGAACCAGATGCACAACCTCGTCGCCACCATCGGCTACTTCGGCGCGGGAGCTGGGTTGATTGAGCTCGGGCGCACCTTCGAGGACCTGGCGACGCTGTCCACCCTTGCGCGGGTCACGTCGATGCTGGGTAAGGGCGTCCTCGCCGGAATCTTCGTGCTGTCGTTCGAGTCGCCTGTGCGCGGACTCACCCAGCGCCTCATCGAAGCGGCGGTGTTCGGCTGGATGGTGCTGGTGGGCGTGTGGTTGGTGTTGGGGCCGTGATCCAGGCAATGGGGCCCCTGCCGCGGCAGGGAACGACCGAACGGAGAGGGCCACACAGTCCTCTCCGTGCAGCCAAGGTCACGGGAACTCGGGCGGGCAGTGAATCGCGCACTCGCCCGGGATGATGGGGCGGCAAGTGTGCATGCCAGCGTTCAGGCACTGGGCATTGTGACGGTCCGCACAACGACGAACGCCTCCCGCGAGCAAACCCCGCAGGAGGCGTCTGGACCGAGCGCCCGAAGGCCAATCAGTGACGGCTGCTGGTGGCCCGCCCGTTGATGTACGTCTGGATCACCGGAATCTGGCTGATCTTCGTGGGGTCGCCGCCCTTGGCCGGATCGAAATCGAGCGGGTTGGCGCCCAGCACGACGAAGTCCGCCACCTTGCCGGGCTCGATGCTGCCCAGCAACGTGTCGAGCTCATGGTGGCGGGCCGGCACCACCGTGATGGCGCGCAGCGCCTCCTCGACGGTCGCCGCGTGCTTGGCGCCCAGCACGTACTCCCTCGTGAAGTCCGGATAGGACCAGGTGCGCCGCGTGACGGCCTGCTCCACGAACCAGAGGGGACGCGTCGGGGTCACCATCGAATCGCTGTGGAACGAGAAGGGAATCTCATTCTCACGGTCATAGGCGATGGGGTCGATTTCGTTCGCGGTCTCCTGCCCCAGCATCCCCACGAACGCGTGACCCCAGTACGCCACGTGCCCGATGAGGTGCGTCACCTGGACGTCGAGCGCGGGCACCGACTTCTTGTCCAGGGTGCCCGCTCCCTTGCGCAGGTCACCAATGCGCTTGGAGAGCGCGGGCTGGCCCACCGTGTTGTGGATGAGGAGGACCCGGTGGGGGTTCTCCTTCCCCTGCTGGAGCTGCGACAACGCATCCAGCGCCCAGGTGTTCGCCCCGTTGCCGTTGGCGTGGAGATTGAACCGCCACGTCCCCTGATTCCAGAGCGGGCTCAACTGGTCCACGATGGCCTGCGCGTTGTCGTAGTCCGCCCGGCCCTCGCCTTCACCCGAGCAGTGCCCACCCTCCAGGTAGTGATACGGCGAATCAAGCTTCGCGGTGCAGCCCTGCGTCGAGCCATCGACCCAGATCTTGATGCCGCCAGCGCCCAGCCACTTCGGCAGCGCACAGTCATTGCCCGCCTTCGGCTCACAGGCGGGCGCCGTCGGCTGGAGATTCGCACCCGACGCGGCCTCCGCGACCACGACGCCCGTGATTCGGAAGGGGAACCCGGGCAGCTCGGTGAACCGCTTCACGGCGTTGACCTGCGCCACGCTCTGGAGACCACCATCCGCGATGGTGGTGACGCCCGCGTCACGCAGCGCCAGGATGGCGCGATCGATCTCCGCGCCGCCCTGCTCCGCGAGCTTGACCGGATCGGAGTGCATCAGCGCCAGGGGCAGGTTCTGCTGCATCGCCTTCATGAACGGCGCGTAGCCGGACGACTCCCGCAGCAGGCCCGTGAAGTTTCCAGACGCATCCGTGGCCCACTCGCCCCCGCCCTGACCAACGGAGTCGGGCGGCTTGCAGCCCTTGACGACTCCGTTCGGACAGACGGCCTCGAAGGCCTTCTGGTTCACGTAGGCCAGGTGGCCCGACTGGTCCAGGATGAGCACCGGCCGGTCCTTGGTCACGCATGCGTCGAGGTAGAACTTCGGCTGCGCCATGAAGGTCGAAGGGCCGCCCTTCCCGCACCCCGTCGAGTTGTCGAACGTCTGCCTCGACGGATCCAGGTTCATGCCCAGGACGAAGACGTCGCTCCCGATGGCACTCGAATCCTCCACCTTCATCGAGGAGAGCGCGCGCAGCACCTCGCTGCGGGACTTGCAGTCCACGGACGGGTCCACCCGGTACGGAGGCGGCAAACAGGGCGCCAGGTCATGCGAGCCCAACACACTCTGGATGAGCGTGGGCAGGAAGTGCATGTGCGGGTCGAAGAAGCCCGGCATCAGCACTTGTCCGGGCGCGAGCTGGACCACCTCCACCGACGTGGACAGCCCCTGCTGGAGATCGAACGCCTTGCCGACCTTCAGGATCTGTCCCCGGTCATCCACCAGGACGGCCTCGGCGACGGTCCCCTTGTCGTCCATGGTGAGGACCTTCCCCAGGAACAAGGTGGAGCCAGGCCTGGCGGGGCCGCGCTCGACGGGCGCCGCACAGGACGACAGGAAAGCGAGTGCGGCCCCAAGCACGGAGTAGCGAGGGAATGCACGGGGAAGACATGAGACATCTCGACGCAGAGGTCCAGACATAGAGTTCCTTTTCAAGGGGTGCGACAATATACACAGCAGCCCCATTAAATCCATACACCACAAAGACAGTAAATTCAGACACGTCAAAATCTCATTCGACACGTCAACACGGCTCCTGACACGTCAAATGCGACAGCCAGCCCCAGGGCAGTCACCCGTCGGTCCGTCGGCTGACATGACAAACCCGCCGTTGACGTGTCAGCGCGCCGTCCGACGCGTCCACACCTGCAAAGGGGCTGCTCCCCAGAGGCTCGCCGAATGACCAGGGGGCGCCGATATCCGCACCGAGCATCCGCTTCAGTGCCCTGGAGTTCGGCTGTGACGCCGTCGCGTCGAACCGGCTCATCCAGCAACACCGGAACGCCCCCAGCAGCGTCCCGCAGCCCCGCGAAGGGGCCGCCGGGGCAGCCACCCGCTCACGCGGAGGCAACTCCTGTGGGTACTCGCGGGTGGAGCATGAACTGACGCGACATTCCTTCCAGGAGGACGTCAATTACGTGCCGCCCATCACGCACCTCATCCAGCAGGCCCGGCCTGAGCTGGCGCTGCTGGAGGCCAACGCGAAGCGCGTGCCCGCAAGCCCCTTCTCGCCCACGAACAACCGCATCGAGGCGGTCGTCCACGGGGGCTCGGGTCCAAAGGCCGCGTTGGAAGCGGCCCGCCGCGTCCAGTTGGTGCGGCTGTACCTCTGGGCTGAGCACCGGGCGAGGCGAGGCCCGGCGCTGCTTCCTACTCCAGCTCGCGCTGAAGCTTCGCCAGCAGGTTGAGCGCATCCAGGGGCGTCATCCGGTCAATGGTCGCCCCCTTCAGCGCATCCAGCGTCTTCTGCTGCGCGGGCGTCACCCCAGCCGAGCCCTGAGCCGTGGGCGCCGGCTCCGCGCCGAACAGTCCCAGCTGCCCGGACGAAGCCCCACGCCGTCCACCCTGCGGCTGCCGCACGGCCACCCGGGGCCGGCCCGCGTCATCCAGCTCACCGGACTCCAGATTTTGGAGCAGCTCGCGCGCGCGCCCGACGACTTCCGGCGGCAGACCCGCCAGCTTCGCCACCTCGATGCCGTAGGAGCGGCTGGCCCCACCCGGCACCAGCTTGCGCAGGAAGATGACCTTGCCGTTCTGCTCCTTCACGGCGATGCACAGGTTCTTCACCCGAGGCCGCTCGCGGGCCAGGTCCACCAACTCGTGGTAGTGCGTGGCGAACAGCGCGCGCGCCCCCACCGTGTCGTGCAGGTGCTCCGCCACCGCCCAGGCAATGGAGAGCCCGTCGAAGGTGGACGTGCCACGGCCAATCTCATCCAGGATGATGAGGCTCTTGTTCGTGGCGTGATGGAGGATGTGGCTGGTCTCCGTCATCTCCACCATGAAGGTGGACTGACCGCGCGCCAGATTGTCCGCCGCGCCCACGCGCGTGAAGATGCGATCGCACAGACCGATGCGCGCCGCCTTCGCCGGAACGAACGAGCCCGCCTGCGCCATCAACGCCGTCAGCGCCACCTGCCGCATCACCGTGCTCTTGCCGGCCATGTTCGGACCGGTAATCACCATCAGCTGCGCGTCCTCGGCCGGGTCCAGGCGAACGTCGTTGGGAACGAACGAATCGCTCGCCCCCAGCATGCGCTCCACCACCGGATGCCGCCCCGCGGTGATGCTGAGCGCCACGGACGCGTCCACCTCCGGCCGCGTGTAGCCATACTCCGCCGCGCACCGCGCGAAGGACAACAGCGCGTCCCCAGTGGCCACCGCCTCCGCGGCGGACCGGATGCGCGGCGCCGCCGACACCACCTGCGTGCGCAGCTCCTCGAAGAGCTGAATCTCCAGCGCGCACCGCCGCTCCTCGGCGGTGAGGACCTGCTCCTCGTACTCCTTCAGCTCCGGGGTGACGAAGCGCTCGGAGTTCACCGTGGTCTGCTTGCGGATGTAGTCCTTGGGCACCCGGTCGAGGTTCGACTTCGTCACCTCCAGGTAGTAACCAAAGACCTTGTTGTAGCGGACCTTCAGCGAGGAGATGCCGGTGCGCTCCTTCTCCCGCTGCTCGATCTGAAGCAGCAGGTCCTTGCCTGACGTGGACAGCGCCACCAGCTTGTCCAGCTCCGCGTGGAAGCCGGCACGAATCATGCCGCCGTCCTTCAGCGTCACCGGCGGCTCGTCCGCCACGGCGCGCGACAGCAGCTCCGCCAGCTCCGGCAGCGCGGACAGGGGGCCCGTGAGCGACTTGAGCAGCGAGGACTCACACCGCGCAAGCACCGCCACCACCCGGGGAAGCTGCGCCAGCGACAAGCCCAGCGCGCGCAAGTCCCGGGCGTTGCCCGCGCCCAGCGACAGCCGGCCGCACAGCCGCTCCAGGTCCCCCACTTCCTTGAGGATGCCTGCCAGCTCCTCGCGCCACACGCTGCGCCCGGACAGCTCGTCCACCGCGTCCAGCCGCGCGTGGATTTCCGGCAGCGAGCCCAGCGGAGACGAAAGCCAGCGCGCCAGCTTGCGCGCGCCCAGGCTCGTCACCGTCTTGTCCAGCACGCCCAGCAGCGAGCCCTTGCGCCCACCGTCCCGCAGCGAGCGCAGCACCTCCAGGTTGGCCCGGGAGGACTCATCCATCAGGAGGTTGCCGCCGCGCTCCTGCCGGCTCAGCCGGTCCACGTGCGCCGCCGCCGTCTTCTGCGTGTCCTTCAGGTAGCGCAGCGCAGCGCCCGCGGCGCCCGCGGCCAGGGGCGCGTCATCCAATCCGAAAGCGGACAGCGACTGCACCGCGAAGTGACTGCGCAGGTAGCCCGCCGCCCGCGTGGGTTCGAACGACGCGGCCTCGCCCTCCGCCACCGCCGGCGTGCGCACCATCCGGGCGAGCAGCTGCGCCACCTCCGGCGCGTCCCGCTTCCCGTCCGGCACCAGCAGCTCACGGGGCTCCACGCGCGACAGCGACTCCGCCAGCTCCGCGATGCCCGGGGCCTCCAGGGCCATGAACTCGCCGGTGGACGCCTCCAGCAGCGCCGCGCCCCAGCCCTTGTCGTTCCAGGACACGGCGGCCAGGAAGTTGCTGGCCTGAGGCTCCAGCACCTCTTCGTCCAGCACCATGCCCGGGGTGATCACCCGCGTGACTTCCCGGCGGACGATGCCCGGCCCGTTGCCCGGCTCCTCCACCTGTTCGCAGATGGCGACCTTCAGGCCCTCGGACACGAGGCGGCCGATGTACCGCCGCGCGGCATGGTAGGGCACCCCGCACATGGGCACCTTGTCCGCGCCCTTGGCCCTCGCGGTGAGGGTGATTTGGAGGATCTCCGAGGCCTTCACCGCGTCCTCGAAGAACATCTCGTAGAAGTCACCCAACCGGAAGAACAGCAGCGAGTCCGGGTGGAGCGCCTTCACCTCCATGTACTGGCGCATCATGGGGGTCAGGGAGGCAATCTCCCGGGCGCCCGCACCCTCGTTTACCGGCCCCACCTCGGGCGTCATGTCCCCGGGGAGCTCCACCGCTGCTGTCTTGCCTGCCTTCGCCTGCTGCGTCACGGCCATCCCTGCCCTTCTCTCATGGCCCCACCCCTGGATCAACGAACCGGCGCCCTACCCGCCGAGTTCCCTTACCACCCACCGCCGACATTCCACCCACCCCACCGCTGAAAACGGGTGCCATGCCCGACGACGCGGGGCATCGTGCGCGCCGCATGGCGCAGACGCCCCCTACTTCAGAGGCCCGGCCCCGGCCTCCCGTGCCCGCGCTCTTCCGCGTGGCCCTGGCCCCCATCCAGGCCTTCTTCCGCCTGGAGGCGGCCAGCGGCATCCTGCTGGCCCTGTGCGCGGTGGCCGCCATGGCGTGGGCCAACTCGCCGTGGGCCGCCACCTACTCCGCGGTGTTCGACGCCCGCATGACGGTGGGGGTGGCGGGCGTCCACGCGGGCTTCACCGTCCGCGAGCTCATCAACGACGGGCTGATGACGCTGTTCTTCTTCGTCGTCGGCATGGAAATCAAGCGCGAGCTGAGCTCGGGCGAGCTGCGCACCTTCTCCCGCGCGGTGCTGCCGCTCATCGCCGCGATGGGCGGCATGATTGTTCCCGCCGCCCTCTACGCCGCCTTCAACCAGGGGACGCCCGCGCAGGCGGGCTGGGCCATCCCCATGGCCACCGACATCGCCTTCTCCATTGGCTGCCTCACGTTGGTCAGGACGCGGGTGAGCCACGGGTTGGTCGTGTTCCTCACGGCGCTGGCCATCTTCGACGACATCGGCGGCATCCTCGTCATCGCCGTGTTCTACGGTTCAGGGCTTCACGCGAGCTGGCTCGTGGGGGCGCTGGGTGTACTCGCCGTGCTGGCGTGCCTCAACCACTTCCAGGTGCGCAACGGCGTGGCGTACGCGCTGGCGGGCGCGGCGCTCTGGTACACGATGCACCACGGCGGCATCCACGCCACGCTGTCGGGTGTGGTGCTGGGCCTGTTCATGCCCGCACGCCCCCTGCGTCCGGGCCGCCACGTGCTGGAGGAGCTGCGCCTCTACGTAGACCGGGCGCTCCTGACGGCGATGGATGAGGCGACGCGGGGCGCGCAGATTCTCTACCTCGAGGAGCGCCTGGAGGAACTGGAGCCGCCGCTCAACCGCTTCGTCCACTTGTGGCACGTGCCCGTGGCGTACGGCATCGTCCCCCTCTTCGCCCTGGCCAACTCAGGCATCTCCCTGGAGGGCATGGGCTGGGCGGACCTGCTCCGGCCGCTGCCGCTGGGCATCATCGCCGGCCTCTTCGTGGGCAAGCAGGTGGGCATCTTCCTGTTCACCTGGGGCTCGGTGAAGCTGGGCGTGGCGGACCGGCCCGGCGGTGCGACGCTGCCGCAAATCCACGGCGTGGCGGTGGTGGCGGGCATTGGCTTCACGGTGGCCCTGTTCGTGGCGGGGCTGGCCTTCCCCACCCAGCCGGAGCTGCTCACGGAGGCCAAGCTGGGCATCCTGGTGGGCTCGCTGCTTTCCGCGGTGGTGGGCTACGCACTCTTGCGCTTCGTGGCGAAGCCGGCCGTCCCGGCGTAACGTAGAGGACAGGAACGCTCGTGATTCTCCAAGACCTCAACCGCGTGCGGCAAATCACCGTCATCGCGGCGCGCCACGGCTTTGGCGAGCTGGCGGAGCGCGCGGGCCTGTGGCGCATCCTCGGCCGCAAGGAGAAGGTGGAAGTCTCGCCGGAAGCCCAGCGCGCCTCCACCGCGCGGCGCTTCCGCATGCTGCTCAACGACCTGGGCCCCACCTTCGTCAAGCTGGGCCAGGTGCTGTCCACCCGCGCCGACCTGCTGCCCGCCGAGTACATCGACGAGTTGGCCATGCTCCAGGACCACGTGGAGCCCATCTCCCTGGAGGATGTCCGCGAGCAGATTGAAGGTTCGCTCGGCGCCACCGTGGAGAGCCTCTTCGCCACCATCGACCCGGCGCCGCTGGCCGCCGCGTCCATCGCCCAGGTGCACCGCGCGGTGACGCTGGAGGGCGAAGAGGTGGTGGTGAAGGTGCAGCGGCCGGGCATCGCCGAGCGCATCGACTCCGACCTGGGCGTGCTGCGCAGCCTGGCGCGCCTGCTGGAGGCCGTGGTGGAGGAGACGGGCGTGTATACGCCCACCGGCATCGTGGATGAGTTCGACCGGGCCATCCACGAGGAGCTGGACTTCATCAACGAGGCCACCAACATCCGGGCCTTCCTGGAGAACCACCGCGAGCGGCCCTACCTCAAGATTCCGCGCGTCTACTCCGGCCTGTCCAGCCGCACGGTGCTGACCATGGAGTTCATCCGCGGCGTGAAGCTCAACCCCGCGGAGCTGAGCGAGCCCGAGCGCAAGGCCATTGCCCAGAACATCCTGGACGCCTCCTTCCGGCAGCTCTTCGAGGACGGCCTGTTCCACGGCGACCCACACCCGGGCAACCTGCTGCTGCTGGAGGACCACCGGCTGGCATTGCTGGACTTCGGCGTGGTGGGCCGGCTGTCGCGCCCCATGCAGGAGACGCTGGTCATGCTGTGCCTGGCGGTGGCGCTCAAGGACAGCGAATCCGTGGCGCGCATCCTCTACCGCGTGGGCGTGCCGGACGCGCGTGCCAACCTGGTGGGCTTCCGCAACGACATCGAGGCGCTGCTCGGCCAGCACCTGGCCACCACGCTGGGACAGGTGGACACGCGCTCGCTGCTGAGGGACTTGCTGGACCTGGCGGTGAAGTACCGCATCCGCATCCCCAAGGAGTACGCACTGCTCAGTCGGGCCTCCGTGTCCACGGAGGGCATGCTGCGCAGCCTGTACCCGGAGATGAACATCATCGAGGTGGCGCTGCCGTACGCCAAGGAGCTGCTCGCCGGGCGCTATGACCCGATGCAGCTCCAGGGCGGACTGATGCGCACGCTGCTGCGCTTCCAGTCCATGGCGCAGGACCTGCCCACGCAGCTGTCGCAGATCCTGCTGGACATGGAGTCCGGCAAGTTCACCGTCACGGTGCGCGCGGACCAGTTCGACAAGCTGAACGAGAACCTGCGCAGCGCGGCGGTGATTGCCTTCATGGGCCTGTGCGCGTGCGGCTTCATCGTGGGCGCGTTCATCTCCTTCGCGCCCAAGCCGTGGATGTACGGCAACATACCGGTGCTCGGCGTGGTGGGCATCGCGGTGGCGGCGGCCTTCTTCGGCGCGGCCATCACCTGGTACCTCTTCGGTGGCCGGGGCCTGGGCAAGGTGCGCTTGAGCCGCTTCCTCAAGAAGCCCAAGCGCCAGTAGCCCGCCGACTCTAGACGGGCCGGCGCCACAGGTCGGCGAGGTCCGCCGGGAGCTGCGAGGCCACGGCCGCCACCTCGTCGTCTGGAATCCGGTCCCGGATGGCGGTGAACACCACCGTCAGGACGCGCAGGGCCTGGTCCATGGGGATGCGCAGGTGGTCCGCCACGTCGGTGATGAACTCCGCGCGGTCCATGCGCTTCGCGTGGGACGGGCCCCGGTGGATGCTGCACGCCCCGAGGATGGCGCCGATGCCGCCCTTCCCCAGCGACCAGAGCAGCTTGAGGTCCTCTCCGTCGGACAGGCGCCGCGCGAGCGTGCAGAACACCGCCTCCGCGCCCTTCCGGGCATCCACCCCATTCACCTGGAATTCGCGGCTGTTGCCCAGTTCGTCCAGGAAGCCTTGGAGGTCAGCGGGCTCTTCACGCTCCTTGACCGGCGTGGCGTTGATGGGGGGTTCGGTGTGCTCCGCCATGGGGCTGCCTCCTTGCGTGCCAGTGCGGCCGTGCCGCGTGCAGTCAGCGCTTGTGATGGTGGACATGGCGCGGGCACGCTTCACCCGGAGCGCGCCGTGTGCCTCGGCCTGCATCCCCAGGAGCGAGTGCCCGGTAGGAGGCACGCCACCCATTTTCCAGAGCGCCATCCCTACAAGCATGCCGAGCATTATCGACAATCAGTTGTGGCCAAGCCTCATCCCTGCCGCCCGATAATGCGGCAGCAGAAAGCCACCTCTGGGGCACACGAGGAGCCCCTCGGATGGCAACTGGGGGGCATTTTTCTCTCGCGATTCGCCCAGATGGTTCTCTTTGGGCAGCTGGCAGGCCCTCGTCCTTCGGTCACATCCGCGCGCTGGCCTTCCAGTAGCTACGGCGCAGCGAGCAGCGCCTCCAGGCGCCGCGCGTAGAACCCACGCGAACGCTCGCCGTTGACGGTCGCCACCACCACGCCCTCTCGGTTGATGAAGACGGTGGCGGGCACGGTGGAGATGCGCAGCGGGCCCAGCACCTCCCCCTTCGCCGTGGCCACGGTCATGTGCACCCCTAGCTCGGCCGCAGTCTGGCGGTTTCGCGCCTCGCTGGGATTGAGCGAGAGCGCGAGGAAGCCGACGCCGCGCGCCTCGTACTCACTCCTCAGGGCTTCGAGCTCGGGCAACTCCCGGGCGCAGGCGTGTCAGCCTGGGGCCCACACGTTGATGACCCAGGGACGGCCCAGCAGCGCCTCCCGGTCGATGCGCTCGCCCTCCAGCGTTTCGGCCCGCAGGGTCTCCGGCACCGGCGTGCCGGGGCGGTCATAGCGGTCACACGCTCCCTGCACCAGGACGAGCGCGAGCAGGAGCGGGAAGCAAAGGAGACGGCGCATGGGCTTCTATATGCACACGGAAGCACGCCCGCGCATCTTCTTTCCGTGTGGGAGTTCCCGCTGCGAGAAGACCTGGCGGGACTCACGTTCAAGTGCCTGATGATGACGGACGAAGCTATCTCTGCGCGCTCAACACGCGCTGGAAGAACGCCACCGCCTCCGCGCGCGTACGTGCCTGCGAGGCCGCGCGCGTCCCCGGCGTGGCATCCCGGCACAGCATGGCCGCCACCTTGAAGCCCAACTCCGTGCACTCGGGCAGGAAAGTGAAGTGGGCCGCGTCGTCCAACACCACCGTCGTCGCGTCGGGCAGCAGCTTCGCCAGATGCAGGCCGTGCTGTGCATGGGGCATGAGTTCGTCCCCCTTGGCGAGCACCAGCATCACCGGCACGTCGATGTCCGCCACGTCCCGCGCCTCGTAGGTCCCCGCCATGCCGGGTGCCATGGCGATGGCGGCGCGCACTCGCGGGTCCTTGTACGACGCACGCGCCACCGCCATGTCGATGCGGCTGTAGTCCACGTCGCGAAGCTCGTCGCAACCTGGGTGCTCGCGTGTCTCAGGTGCCGTGCAGAGGTTCGCGATTGGTGACAGGTTGAGCCGCGCGCCCGCCAACGCCAGCGCCGTGTAGCCCCCCATGGAGTGCCCCGCCGCGCCAACGCGCTCTGCGTCCACACGAGGCCCCCAGACCGCGTCCTTCAAGAGCCCGTCCAGGAGGGCCGTGAAGTCCTGGGGCCGCTCCCAGCCGCGCACATGGCCCTCTGGACTCGTGTCTCCGTAGGTATTGCCGGGATGGTCCACCGACACGACGATGAAACCGTGCGCGGCCAGGTGCGCGCCGAACCAGGACATGTTGACGGCCGCGCCACCATTGCCGTGGGACAGCACCACCAGCGGCCAGCGCTCCCAGGCATCCGAGACAGGTGCGTCCTTCGCGGCGACGAAGGGCACGAAGATGGGAGACGCCGTGTGCTCCACCATGAGGGAGCCCGGCGGCGCTGGATACCAGACCACTGTCTTCAACGAACGCTGGCGGGCCGCGTCCTCGAAGGTCCGCGTCGTGAAGCCCACGGCGTATGCCGCGTCGGCGCCTTGACGAGACGTGTTCGACGAAGGCGCCTCCGGAACGGGCCGCGAGGAGGCACAGCCCCACATCATGAGGGCCACTCCGAGGCCCGCTGCCCCCAGGAACTTCGAGCGACGGTTGACGACAGAGACACTGCGACCGCGAGACGAAGGAGGGCGCATGGAAATCGACCGATGACGACCACCGGGCGCCAAGCCCGGAGCAGATGACCTTTACCGCAGCCCCCGAGGACGACCGCCGTCAGGCCACCGCAGCGTCACGAAGACGTCCGCGATGGCCTTATCACCCAAGCGGTCAGCCGCGCCGCTCATCCATGTGCCGCCGGGCGCGGCGCATCGCCATGCTCCGGGTGCTGCGGCGGCTCGTGGGTCTCATCGTCCTTCTTGCCGAACCGCTCACCCAACCGCGTCTTCATGCGGTCCGCCACCACGTAGAAGGCGGGCACCACCAGCAAGCTGAGCACCGTGGACACGGACAATCCACCGAGCACGGCGATGGACATGGGCGCGCGCGTCTCCGAGCCCGCGCCCAGCGCCAGCGCCGCCGGCACCGCCGCCATCATGGTCGCGGTGGACGTCATGAGAATGGGCCGCAGCCGCACCGGCCCCGCGCGCAGCATGGCCTGCATCGCGTCCGCGCCGCGCTCCCGCTCTTGCAGCGCGTAGTCCACCAGGATGATGGAGTTCTTCTTCACGATGCCCATCAGCAGCAACAGGCCAATCATGCTGAAGATGTTCAGCGTGGTGCCCGTGGCGAACAGGGCAAAGGCCGCGCCCGCCACCGACAGCGGAAGAATCGTGAGCACCGTCACCGGGTGCAGGAACGAATTGAACTGCGCGCCCAGCACCATGTAGGCCACGCCAATCCCGAGGAAGAGCGCGAAGAACAGGCTGCTCATCGAGTCGCGGAAGGCCACGCTGGCGCCACCCGCCACCACGCGCACGCCGCCGGGCAGCTCCTTCGCCAGCCGCTCCACCGTCGCCAGGGCCTCTTCCTGGTTCGAACCCGGCGCCACGTTCGCGAAGACGCTGATGGCGCGCTCACGGTCCCGCCGGGTGATGGCCTGCAGCGCGGGCCGCTCCTCCTGCGTCACCAGCGACGACAACGGCACCAGCGCGCCGCTGGCCGTCCGGACCTTCAGCGTGGAGAGGTCCTCCGGCCGGGAGCGCTGATCCGCCAGGAGCCGCATGCGCACGTCGATGCGCCGGCCGCCGGTGCTGTACTTGCCCACGCGCACGCCGCCCACCAGCGCGTTGATGGTGGTGGCCACCGACTGGATGGGAACGCCCAGGTCCGCCGCGCGGCCCCGGTCCGGGGTGATGCGCAGCTCCGGCATGCCCAACTGGTAGTCCGTGTCCACGTCCACCACCTTGCCGCTGGCCTGGAGCTTCTCCCGCATCTCCTGGCTGGCCTCCACCAACTGCTCCCACTCCGAGCCGCGCACACTGAACTCCACCGGGAAGCCGCGCTGCGCCGTGAAGCCGCTCTGGGACTGGTCCTGCACCACCGCGCGCAGGCCCGGGTAGCTGTTGAACTCCTTTCGGAGGATCTGCTGGAAGTCCGCCTGCGGCATGCGCTCGTCGGGCGGCTTCAAGCTGACGAACATCATGCCGGTGTTGACCGCGCCGCTGCCGAAACCGCCGACGACGGAGAAGACGCGCGTCACCTCGGGCCGGCTGCTGGCGAACTCCTCCGCGCGCAGGAACAGCCGGTTCGTCTCTTCGATGTTGCTGCCCACCGCCGTCTGCATGCGCACCAGCAGGCGGCTCTGGTCCTGGGACGGCACGAACTCACCCGGCAGCGCACGGAAGACGAAGACGCTGGAGGCCGTCAGCGCCACCGCCACGCCCAGCACCCACCACGGCCGCTTCAGGCCCCAGGCCAGGGTGCGCGCGTAGACGCGCTCCAGCTTCTCGAAGCCCCGGTCCACCCAGACGCCAATCCGGCTGCGGCCTTCACGCGACGTCTTGAGCAACTGCGCGCAGCGCGCGGGGGCCAGGGTGATGGCCTCCACGTAGGACAGCAGCACCGCCACGCACAGCGTCACGCCGAACTGGAGGAAGTACTTGCCGATGACGCCGCTCATGAAGACGACGGGCAGGAAGATGGCCACCACCGCCGCCGTCGCCGCCAGCGCGGCGAAGGTGATTTCCGCGGTGCCCTCGCGCGCGGCGCGCACCCGGTCCTTCCCCTCTTCGGAGTGCCGGTAGATGTTCTCCAGCACCATGATGGCGTCGTCCACGACGATGCCCACCGCCAGCGCCAGGCCCAGCAACGTGAAGGTGTTGAGCGTGAAGCCCAGGAAGTAGATGACCGCCACCGTCCCCAGCAGTGACATGGGGATGGCCAGCACCACGTTCATCGTGCTGGAGAGCGAGCCCAGGAACACCCAGCACACGAAGGCGGTGAGGATGCACGCGAGCATCAGCTCGAACTCGATTTCGTGGACGCTCTCCTCGATGAACTGCGTCGAGTCGAAGTTGATGCCCAGCTGCATCCCCTCCGGCAGGTCCTTCTGCATCTTGTCCAGCTCGGCCCGGATGCCCTGGGCCACCGCCACGGCGTTGGCGCCGCGCTGCTTCTTGATGCCCAGGCCCTGCGCCGGCTCGCCGTTGATGCGCGCCATGCGGCGCACGTCCTCGAAGCCGTCCTCCACCAGCGCCACGTCCTTCAGGTAGACGGGGAAGCCGCCCTGCTCGCGCACGATGATGCGCCGCAGCGTCTCCAGGTCCAGCGCCTCGCCCATGACGCGGACGTTGACCTCGCGGCCCTGCGTCTCGATGCGGCCGGCGGGCAGCTCCACGTGCTCGCGCTGGAGCGCCGCGGACACGTCCGCCACCGTGAGGCCCAGCGCGTCCAGCTTCTGCGCGTCCACCCAGATGCGGACGTTGCGCTCCAGCATGCCGCCCAGCTGCACCTCGCCCACGCCCGGAATCGTCTGGAGCTTCTCCTTCACGCGGTAGCGGGCGTAGTCACTCACCACCTGCTGGCTGAAGGGCCCGGACACGCCGACCCAGAGGATGGGTTGGTCCTCCGGGTTGGACTTGGAGATGATGGGTGGATCGATGTCCAGCGGCAGCCGGCGCTGCACCTGGCTCACCTTGGTCTGCACGTCCTGGAGCGCCAGGTCCACGTTGCGCGACAGGTCCAGCTCGACGGTGATGTTGCCGCCGCCCTGGCGCGCGGTGGAGTTGATGGCCGTGACGCCCTCCACCTGCGTCACCGCTTCCTCGATGAACTCGAGGACGTCGCTCTCCACCGCTTCCGGGTTGGCGCCTTCCCACGTGACGGAGATGTTGATGGTGGGGAAGTCGACGTCCGGGAACTGGCTGATGCCAATACGCTGCGCGGCCACCAGTCCGAAGACGATGGTGGCCGCCATGATCATCCACGCCAGGACGGGCTTCTTGATGCACGCCTCGGTGATGTTCATTGCCGGGCGCCTCCGCCGCCGCTGGCGGCCTCCGGTTCCAACCGAGGCTCACCCGTGAAGGTGGGCTTGGGTCCTTCCGCCACGCGCACGTTGGCCCCGTCGCGCAGGGCCTCACCGCCGCGCACCACCAGCATCTCACCGGGCTTCACGCCGTCACGGACCTCCACGCGGCCATCCGCGGTGCGCAGGCCCAGCTCCAGCACGCGCTCACGCGCCTTGTTGCCCTCCACGACGTAGGCCAGGAAGCCGCGCTCGCTGGCGCGCACCGCCGTCTGCGGAATCACCGGACTGCCGCCGCGCGTGTCCACGGGCACCGCCACCGTGGCGAAGGCGCCCGGACGGAGCCGCTCGGCGTCCTCACCGGTGACTTCCGCCGTCACCGGCACCATGCGGCTGGCATCATCCGCGGCGGCGGCCACGTGTGTGATCTTCGCCGTGAAAGAGCCACCACCCGCGGCCTGGGCGGAGAAGCGCGCCGTCATGCCGGGCTGGATGCGGGACACGTCCGCCGCCGGAACAGTGAAGCGCAGCAGCAACGGCTCGCGCCGCAGCAGCGTGGCCAGCACGATGCCGGGCTGCACGTACTGGCCCGTCTGCACCGTGCGCGTCTGGAGCACGCCGTCCATGGGCGCGCGCACATAGGCGTCACGCTGGTTGAGCTGCGCCTGGTCCAGCAGCGCCTTCGCCGCCGCCACGTCCGCCTCCGCCGTGCGCGCGCGGGCCTCGAAGGTCTCCAACTGCTCGGCGGGCAGCAGACCGGGGCTGACCTCGTTCACCGCGGTGCGGCGCTTCGCACCAGCCTCCGCCTCCACCAGCGTGGCGCGGGCCCGCGCCAGCGTGGCCTCCGCGGACCGCACGGCGATGGCGTAGCGGGCGGGCTCGATCTCCGCGAGCACCGCGCCCTTCTTCACCGACTGCCCTTCCGCGAAGAGCACCCGCTCCACGGCGCCCGGCACGCGGGCGGTGATCTGCACCCGCTCGAAGGCCTCCACGGAGCCCACCGCGTCTACCACGTACTCCACGTCCCGCGACTCCACCGGAGCCACCTCGACGGGGAACTGGATGGCTGCTCGGCCGCCACCTGCCGGCGCTGCTCCGCCTTGGGCGCTTTGCGCGTCCTTCTTGCAGCCAACCCCCAGGGCCAGCGCGGCCACGGCCAGACCCAACGTTCCTGCGCGTCGCATTTCCTTCACGGTTCCTTCCCCAATGGGTCGAGTCCGACTGCCGCCCGCAGCCCCAGCAGCGCCACGCCCAGCGCGAATCGGCTCTGGGCATACGCCACCTCCGCCTCGAACTGCCGCAGCGAGGCGTCCGCCACCGTCAGCGCCGTGGACAAGCCCTGACGGTAGAGAATCCCCTGCTCCTCCGCATTCTGCCGGGCCGTGCGGACCGCCAGGTCGCTCTGTGCCAGGGCGGCCTGGGCATTCTCCAGCGCCACCCTCGCCTGCTCGATATCCACGTCCACCCGGCGCGTGGTGGCCTGGACCTGGAGTTCCGCCGCCCTTGCCAGGGCCACGCGCTCCCGGCGTTCGGCATAGCGCTCGCCGCCGTCGAAGAAGTTCCAGATGAGGTTGACGCCCAGGAAGCCGTCACCCGTGCGGCCCGCGAGTCCGGCCTCGTTCGTGAGGCGGTAGGTGGCGGACGCACCCAGCGTGGGAAGCAGCCGGGCGAGCGGTTCCTTGGCGCTCTCCTCCAGCGCGTCCACCCGCAGCCGCGCGGCCAGGATGTCCGGCCGGCGGTCCAGGGCCCCATCCGCCAGGGAGGCGTGGGCCCGAGGCGGCCGGCTGGCGTCCGACAGCAGCGCGTCCGGCGAGGCCAGCGTGCCCTTCACCGAGGACACCAGCAGGAAGCCCAGCTCCAGGCGCGTGGTCTGCGCGGCGTTGCGCGCGTTGGACATCTGCACCTCGGCGCTGGCCGCCTCCAGCTCCGCGCGCGTCACATCGTTGCTGCTGGCCAACCCCGCCTTGGCGCGGGCCGACGCGTCCTGAAGTGACTGGCGGGCGAACGCGAGGCGCTGCTCGGCGGCGCGGTACACCTGCTCCTGGGCCAGGGTAGCGAGGAAGGCGTTGGCGGCCTCGAAGCCAATCTGCCGGCGCGCCTCCACGGCCTCCAGCTCCGCCGCGTCGCCGTCCCTCCGCGCCGCGCGGTACAGGAAGATGCCCCGCGCGTCGAACAGCGGCATGGAGGCGACGAAGTTGGCGTTGAAGGCGTTGTTGCGCTGGATGACCACCGTCTGGCCACCCACTTCGCGCGTCACTTCATACAGACGCCGGGTATAGATGCCCGTTCCCGTCAGCTCTGGGAAGAAGAAGGCCCGTGCCCGAGCCAGCCGGGCCCGTGCGGCCTCGGATTGCTGCTCGGCGGCCAGCGCCACCTCGTTACGCTTCGCGGCAAGTTGCACCGCCTCTTCCAGCGTCAGCGGACCACCTGCCGTGGACAGGGCTTCCGCGGGCGGAGGACTTGCTGGGGCATCCTTCGCGGATTCGGAGGCGGCGGGTGCGCCCCCCTCGGTCGCGGGCTGCTGCCCCGAAGCACTGGACGCGGTCAGGGCGAGCCAGGCGCAGAGGGGCACGGTGATGGCGTGACGGGGTCTATGCATGAACGGGCGGGGAAGGCTCGGGCGTCGGGGGGTCGGCGCGCCATATAAACGGAGGTAGAGAGAAGGGGCTATGACGATTCGGCGTCTGGACGCTGGCCTGCGCGACGGACTATGGGTGGCGTCGGGTTCTCCTGGGTTCCGTAGCTCACTGTAGAAAGATTGCGGGCGCCACCAAGCGCCCGGGAATGCTCGGCCGATGCGTTTATTCCTGATGGGTTGCGTTCTCGCGGTGGTGTTTTCCGTTTCCGGATGCCGGAAGCAGGAAGACCCGCCCAATGCCGGGGCCGTCCGCGTTCTCGTCTCGTATGCGACGTTTCGCCCGGGCTGTCTCACGCTGACCGTCACGGATGTGGACGAACCCAGCCGCACCGAGACCGCCGACATCCGGATGGAGCCTTCTGCTCGCAGCGACGTGCGGACGGTGGCCATCCTGGGCCGGGAGGGCTGGAGCCGGAACCTGCGGCTCACCGCGACCGCCAACGAGCGCTCCTGCAACGGGCCCGTGGTGGCACGGCACGAGGTCACCACGCAGGTGCCCACGGTGGGCACCGCGACCGTGGAGCTCGACCTGCGCGCCCTGGACCTGGATGACGACGGCTACGTCACCAGCGAGGGCGCCTTCCCTGGCTCGGATTGCAACGACGACGACCCGGCCATCCACCCCGGCGCGACGGAGCTGTGCGACGGCGTGGACAACAACTGCGTCAACGGCGAAGCGGATGCCCCCGGCGGCGCGACCTACTACCGCGACGCGGACGGTGATGGTTTCGGCGACGCGTCCGCCCTGCCCAACCTCTCCTGCACGCCTCCCGCGGGCTATGTCCTGGAGGCCGGTGACTGCAACGATCGGGACCCCAACATCCACCCCAGGCAGGCCGAGCTGGTCTGCGACGGCAAGGACGACAACTGCGATGGGTACATCGACAACGACCCGTTCGATGTGGGCACGCAGTGCCAGACCGAGCAGAACTGCGCCGGGTCCAAGCAGTGCGCGAGCACCGCGCTGACGGCCTGCGTCAGCAGCGAGACGCCGCGGGAGTGGTTCGTGGACGAGGACGGTGATGGCCAGGCGGGAACCTCCGTGGGGCTCTGGTGCGCCAACCCGCCGCAGGACGCCGTGGAGGACAACACGGACTGTGATGAGAGCTCGCGCTTCGTGTCGAACTCGGCCCCCGAGGTGTGCGACCGGCTGGACAACGACTGTAACGGACAGGTGGACGAAGACCTGGCGGGCTGCGACACCGTGGCCTGGACGACGACGAACGCGACGCCCTCCTCGATTGTCTGGGACACGGTGGCTGCGTACCCCGGCAACAAGGGCTGGCTCGCCGGACGCGACGGCCACGTCGCCCACGTCGATGGCGGGACGCTCAACTCCGTGGCGAACTGCCCGGGCCAGTGGAAGTCCTCCTGGGTGACGAACAGCGGCCGCGTGTTCCTGGGCAACAGCGCGGGCAAGTTCACCACCCGGCTGCCGACCGACACCAGCGCGTGTGTCGACGTGGATGGTCCCGGGAGCGCCAGCATCAACGGGATGGTGGGCTTCGAAAGCGGCAACCGCGTGGCGCTGTACGCGGTGGACAGCCAGGGCCGCATCCTCCTCTGGAACTACGAGGAGGGCGCCCCCACCCAGGCGGCCCCCGAGGAGCTCACGCGGCTCAACGACAACCTCAAGTCCATTGACGGTACCAGCCCGCGGACGCTGTTCGCCGCGGGCGCCGAGACGCAGGGCGGCACCAACCACCCCGTGGTCTGGCGCGGCCCCACGGAGGACGGTGGCACCTGGCAGAAGGAAGCCCTGGGCAACATCGGGACGACCGGATTCCTCTACGACATCCAGGTGCTCTCACCGAGCCATGTCTACGCCGTGGGCGACAGCGGGCTCTTCCTGGAGCGCGCGGGCACGACGTGGAGCGTGAAGCCCGCCATCACCCTGCCAACCCAGACCCCGGCGGACATCCGCGGACTGGTGGCCTTCGGCGGCAAGGCCATCTACGCCGTGAGCTCCGGAACGAACAACATCCACTTCTTCAATGGCACCACCTGGAGCACCGCCTTCACGCCGTCCAGCCCCATGAACGCGCTGAGCGGAACCGGCCCGGCGGACGTCTGGGTGGCGGGCTCCGGCGGCGCGCTCGTGCGCTGGCGGCCCTGAGGCGGCGAGCGGACACCATGGACCTGCGCGCGGACGGCCTCACGGTATGGTACGGAGCGAGGCAGGTCCTGTCCGGCGTGAGCTGCGCGTTGCCGCCCGGGACGCAGGCACTGGTCCTGGGGCGCTCGGGCGCGGGGAAGACGACGCTGGTGAAGGCCCTGGCCGGCCTGGTGCGGCCCACCGAAGGCCGTGTGTTGTGGGATGGGCAGGAAGCGGCGCGTCTGACGGCCGCCGAGCGGCGCGAGCAGCAGGCGTCGTTCGGCATGGTGTTCCAGACGGATGCCCTGTTCGACTCGATGACGGTGCTGGAGAACGTCATGGCGCCACTCACCCGCCGCCACGTCCCGGAGGCCGAGGCCCGGGCCCGCGCCAGTGACGTGCTGCGGGCGGTAGGGCTCGCGGACGCGGCGGACACGCTGCCGGAGCGTCTGTCTGGCGGCATGAAGAAGCGCGCGGGAATCGCGCGGGCCCTGGCGGCGCGTCCGTCGGTGGTGCTGGCGGATGACCCGTTCGCGGGGTTGGATCCGGGCACGGCGCGGCAGGTGGCCCGGGTGCTCCTGGACGTGTCCCAGGGTGGCACGCTGCTGGTCGTGGCGACGGAGGCTCCGATGGACCTACCCCTGCCCCGCTGGCTGTACCTGCGGAGTGGCCGGCTGGTTCATGACGGGCCACCCGCGCCCGAGTTGGAGGATGCACCGGACGAGGTGCCGGCGTGACGCGAAGTGCGCGAGCACATCAAGGTGTCACGACGCGCCACCAGGAGGGCGCGGACACAGCCGTGCCGCTGCCGAGCCTGCACCAGGACGAGGTGCCGCCATGCCGCTCCTGACGAGGCTCGGACGAACGGCGCTGGACGCGCTCCGCGGAACCGGCGCGCTGGGCCTGGTCGTGGGCCGCACGGTGCTGGCGCTGCCGAAGCTGGAGCGCCGCGAGCTGGGCCGTGCGCTGGTGCAATTCGGCTACGGCTCCCTGCCGCTCGCCCTGGCCACGGCGGCGCTGGCCGGCATCATCGTGGTGCTGCAGTCGGGCATCTACGTCCAGCGCTTCGGCGCGCGGGCCTTCCTCGGCTGGGCGGCGGGTTACGGCGTGCTGTGGGAGTTCGGCCCGCTGCTGCTGGGCCTCATCATGTCGGCGCGGCTCGGCGCGCGAAATGCGGCGGAGCTGGCGCTGATGCAGGTGGGCGGACAGATTGAAGGGCTGAGAGGCATCGGCCTGGACCCCTTCGCCATCCTCGTCGCGCCTCGCGTGGTGGCCATGGAGGTCAGCATGCTGGCGCTCAGCGGCGTCACCTTCGCGGTGGCCATCCTCTTCGAGTCCGTGGCCGCCCTGCTCGCCCTGGGCCTTCCGGTGCGCGTCTTCTTCGGCACCTTCTCCCAGCTTCTGGGGCCGCTCGACCTCCTGGGCGGCGTGGTGAAGACAGGCATCTTCGGCCTGGCCATCGCCCTGCTGTCCACCACCGTGGGCCTGTCCGCTCGAGGCGGCGCACACGCCGTGGGCCAGGCGGCGGCCAACGCGGTGGTGCGCAGCTGCGCGGCCATCTTCGTCCTCGACTTCGCCCTCACGTCCTTGCTCGCGGGGTGGATGGGATGAGCGGCGTGCTGTCGTTCTTCGGAGCGCCGGTGGTGATGCTGGCGCGCACGGTGCGGGCCTCCACCCGGGACGGCGTGCCCTGGCGCGAGTCCCTGGCACAGCTCCACGAACTGGGCGGGCGCAGCGTGTGGCTGGTGATGTCCGGCATGGCCTTCTTCGGCGCGGTGCTCGTCACCATCGCCAACAGCCAGGCACGGCGCTTCGTGGGCAACGTGGCGGTGCTGGGGCCCGCGTACTTCGAGCTGCTCATCCGCGAGCTGGGCCCGGCCGTGTCCGCGCTGCTCACGGCCTCACGCGCGGGCGCGGCTCACGCGGCCGAGCTGTCCACCATGAGCGTCAACGAACAGGTGGAGGCCCTGGAGATGTCCGCGGGCGACCCCTACGCGGACCTCGTCGCGCCCCGGGTGATTGCGGGCGTGCTGGGCGTGCCCCTGCTGTGCACCCTTGGCACCATCGCGGCCACGCTGTCCGCGGCGGCGGTGGCGCAGTTCGCCTTCGGCGTGGACGGGCGGGCCTTCATGGACCCGCGCTACGTGGACGGGTGGGACTTGCTGGCCGCGTTCCTGAAGGCCGCGGGCTGCGGGCTCTACATTCCGCTGGCGGCGGCGGTGGCGGGCCTCAAGGCGCGCGGCGGCGCCGAGGCCGTGGGCGAGGCCACCACCGACGGCGTGGTGGCGGCGAGCCTGGGGTGCCTGCTCATCGACCTCGCCGTCTCGCTGGCCTTCCAGCTGCTGCGCCTGTGAGCGAGCCCCGCGCATGACGCCCCTTCCCGACAGCGAGGCCCTGCGATTCCTGGACGTGCACGTCGCGTTCGACGAGGGACGCCGGCGCGTGCTCGCGGGGCTCACGGCGGAGGTGTCCACGAAGGAGCTGACGTTCATCGCGGGCGCCAGTGGCACCGGGAAGAGCGTGCTGTGCCGGCTGGCGGTGGGGCTGCTGCGCCCGGACGCGGGCGAAGTGACGTTGTGGGGGGAACGCGTGGACTCCAGGCCCGAGCGCGAGCTGGTGCCGCTGCGCCGACAGGCGCCCTACCTGGTGCAGGGCCCGGCGCTGTTGGATTGGCGCACGCTCCGGCAGAACGTATGGCTGGCGGACCCGGCGGCGTCCGTGGACGACGTGGACGCCGCGCTGGCGCAGGTGGGTCTTCTGGACTGGGCGGACCGGCTGCCACCGGAGCTGGGGCCCGGAGCGAAGAAACGGACGGCCATCGCCCGGGCGTTGGTGCTCAAGCCGCGCTATCTCCTCTTCGACGAGCCGACGACGGGCCTCGACCGGAAGGCGGCGGGCCAGGTGGAGGAGGCGCTCGCATCGCTGAAGGCGCGGGGCCTGGGGGGAATGGTGGTGTCCCACGATTACCGGCAGCTGAAGGCGCTGGCGGACCGGGTGCTGGTGGTGGCGAACAAGCAATGTGCCTACCTGGGCACGCCGAAGGGCTTCCTGGAGTCCTCCGCGCCCGAGCTGCGAGTACTGACAGCGCCATTCATGGAGGGCGCGACGGATGGATGAGCGACGGCTGGAGCTGAAGGTGGGCGCCCTGGTGCTGGCCGCCATCGTGGGCGTGCTGTTGTTGCTGTGGCTGATGGGCGAATTGAAGCTGGGCTCGGAGACGGGGCTGGCCGTGGACTTCGGCCACACGGGGAACGTGGTGGAGGGCGCCCCCGTGAAGCTGGGCGGCGTGCAGGTGGGGCGCGTGCAGGACATCCAGCTCCAGCCCGAGCGGCGGGACGCGCAGGGACGCCCGCTGCCCGTGCGGATGGAGCTCGCGGTGGCACCGGAGGCCGTGGGCGCGCTGCGCAAGGACGCGCGCGTGACGGTGGCCACGGTGGGCATCCTGGGAGAGCCCTACCTGGAGCTGAACCCGGGCTCGGCGCCGGAGCGGCTGCCCGCGGGCACGGCCGTGCGGGGAACGGACGCGCCCCGGCTGGACGTCCTGGCCGAACAGCTCACCCGCTTCGTGGACCTGCTGTCCCAGATGCTGGAGGAGGACCCGGAGGCCATCCGCGGCCTCGCGGCGAACGTGTCCCGGCTGGCGCGGACGCTGGACCAGTTGCTGACGGAGAACCGGGGCGACGTGAAGGTGCTGGCGTCCGAGCTGGCGGCGGCCTCGAAGGATTTGCGCCAGCTCGCGGGCCTGGCGCGCGAGGCCTTCCAGCCTGGAGGCAAGGGCGCGCGGCTGCTGGACGATGCCTCGGCGGCGGCGGCCGTCGTTCGTCGCGACCTGCCGGGGCTGACGAAGTCCGCCGGGACGACGTTGGACGGACTGGCGGCCGTGACGGGCCCGCTGGGGCCCGAGGACGGCGCGCGGGTCAAGGTCGCGCTGGAGCGGCTCACCTCTGCCTCGGGCCAACTGGAGAGCATCGCGGCCCGCGCGGACCGGGTGCTGGCGAAGCTCGAGGCCGGCGAGGGCACCGCGGGTGCGGTGCTCCAGGACGGCACGCTCTACGAAGAGCTGCGCATGCTGGTGACGGACCTCCGAAAACACCCGTGGAAGGTGCTCTGGAAGGACTGAGGCCGGGGCGTCGGGCACCTATCAGGACGCAGCGTGAAGACGCGGAAACACGGGCCCAACTGTTCAGGGTGTGGCCTCCCCCCCATTCTGGGAGCGCACCGAATCACTGCTGGTGGTACAAGCCCGAGCCGTGAAAGCCCCCCAGCCCCCCGCCCCCGTCGAGGCCACCTTCGATTCCCTGGGCTTGAAGCCCGCGCTCGTCGAGGCGCTCAGCGCGCTCGGCTACGAGGAGCCCACCCCCATCCAGGCCGCCGCCCTCCCGCCACTGCTCGCGGGGAAGGACCTGCTCGGCATCGCCGCCACCGGCACCGGCAAGACAGCCGCCTTCGCCCTGCCCCTGCTCAACCACGTGGAGCCCGGCGCGTGCCGGCCCAACACCACGTCCGCGCTGGTGCTGGTCCCCACGCGCGAGCTGGCCATGCAGGTCTCCGAGGCCATTCACCGCTACGGCCAGAAGCTCGGCATCTCCGTGCTGCCCCTGTACGGCGGGCAGGTCATCGGCCAGCAGCTCCGCGTCCTCAAGCGCGGCGTGGACGTCGTCGTCGCCACGCCGGGCCGCGCGCTGGACCACCTGCGCCGTGGCACGCTGCAGCTCGATGATGTGCGCGTCGTCGTGCTCGACGAGGCCGACGAGATGCTCGACATGGGCTTCGCCGAGGACCTGGAGGCCATCCTCTCCGGCACGCCCGAGGACCGGCAGACGGCCCTCTTCTCCGCCACGCTCCCGCCGCGCATCGCCAGCATCGCCGAGCGTCACCTGCACGAGCCCGTGCGCGTGAAGATTGCCCGCGAGAAGGTGGAACAGGGGGAGATTCCCCGCGTCCGGCAGACGGCCTACGTCGTGCCGCGCGCCTTCAAGATCGCCACCCTGGGCCGCCTGCTCGACGTGGAGTCGCCCACCGCGGCCATCATCTTCTGCCGCACGCGGACGGAGGTGGACGACCTCACCGTCTCCCTCAACGGCCGCGGCTGGCGCGCCCACGCCCTGCACGGCGGCATGACGCAGGAGCAGCGAGACCGCGTCATCAAGCAGCTCAAGTCCCAGGGCACCGACCTGCTCGTGGCCACCGACGTCGCGGCGCGCGGCCTGGACATCCCCCGCCTGTCCCACGTGGTGAACTTCGACGTCCCCAACGCGCCCGAGGCCTACGTGCACCGCATCGGCCGCACGGGCCGCGCCGGCCGCGAGGGCGTGGCCATCACCCTGGTGGAGCCCCGCGAGCACCGGCTGCTGCGCAACATCGAGCGCGTCACCGGCCAGCGCATCGAAGTGTCCACCGTGCCCACCGTCGCGGACATGCGCGAGAAGCGGCAGGAGATGCTGCGCGCATCCCTGCGCGAGACGCTGGTGGCCGGTGAGTACGACTCCCTCCGTAACGTGGTGGAGAGCCTGGCCAGCGAGTTCGACGCCATGGACATCGCCGCCGCCGCTGTGAAGCTCCTCCATGAGGCCCAGGACGAGGGCCGCGACACGGAGGAGACGGAGATCCCCGTCGTCGCGCCGCCGCAGGAGCGCCGTGAGCGCACGGGCGGCAAGTTCGGAGCGCCCCCGGGGCGTCCAGGCCGCCCGGAGCGCGGCCCGAAGGCCCGCGGTGGCCCGCCGACGTGGGACGTCACCCGCCTGTGGATTGGCGCCGGCCGTCACGCCGGCGTACGCCCCGCCGACCTGGTGGGCGCCATCGCCGGGGAGGCGGGCGTCGAGTCCTCCAAGATTGGCGCCATCCAGATTGGCGACGCCTTCTCCCTGGTGGAGGTGCCGGAGTCCGACGCCAACCGCATCATCGCCGCGCTGAAGAACGCCACCCTGCGCGGCAAGAAGGTGCTGGTCCGGAAGGATCGGACCTGACCTTCCGGCTCGGGGGGAAGTGCCCGCCTCGTGAGTGGGAGGATGACGAGCGAACCCGTCACGCTCACGAGGAGGGCTGAAACCCGTCAGGCCACCGGCTCGGACTGCGCGGCGGCTTCTTCCCGAGGCTCGGTGTTCGTCCGGCGCCGGGGGAAGAACCGGCGCCACGACAGCGCGAAGCCCGTGTAGACGAGGAACACGCCGCCCAGCGACGCGATGGCGGCCACCAACTGGCCCATGAGCCCCAGCGCCTCGCCGGTGTGCAGGAAGCGCAGCCAGGTGCGCAGCTTCCGGCCGCTGTTGTAGTCCGCGTACGTCTCCTGCTTCGCCACCTCGCCCGAAAAGGGGTTGAGGGACACCTGCCTGGAGGAGAACAGCGGCCACGCATCCGCCTCGCGGAGGGTGACCGTCACCGCGTCCACGCCGTCCGCGTTCCCCTTCCCGCCACGCTCGCCTTTCGCCTCCGGAGCCCCCTTCGCCTCCGGCCCACGGCCCCCCTGCGCGGGCGCACCGCCCGGACGCGCCCCACCGCCCAGGCGCACCGTGGCGGACGACCAGGTGGGCGACGTCTTCTGCGCTTCGGCGATGAGGACATCCATCGGCTTGCGCGGCGTCTCCACCTCGGGCGCGGGCACCTTCACCGACGCCGAGCCCGGCGGCCACTGCGACGCGGGCGGCGTGTTGCCCGTCATGGTGAAGACCAGGTTGGACGCCCACTTGTACGAGATGACCATGCCCGACGCCGTGAGCACGATGAGCACCGGCAGCGACCAGAAGCCGATGACGTTGTGCCAGTTCCAGTCGCGCGCCTTGCCCTTCAGCCCACGCCGGAACCACAGCGACGGCCGCATGGCGCGCAGCGTCCATTTGCGCGGCCACCACAGGTACAGGCCGGAGATGGCCAGGAAGAGGAACACCGCGTTGCTCGCGCCGGTGATCGCCTTGCCCACCGCGCGGTTGTCACCGCCGGCGGCCAGCCACCGGTGAAACTCCACGTTCCATTGGAGGAAGCCGCGCAGGCCCGTCGCGCCATTCCCCAGCACCTCGCCGGTGTAGGGGTTGACGTAGGTCACCGAGCCCCGGCCCATGCTCACGAGCACCGAGGACGTCGGCTCCGGATACACCGTCACCCCGGAGGGCTGTCCGTCCGTCCGCGCCGCGCGGGCGCGTTCGACCAACGCCTCCACGGGGAGCCGGGGCGCGCCCGGAGACGGCAGCTGCACCGTCCGGACATCCCGCTCCGCCCATTCGATGAGCTGCTTCTCGAAGGCGATGACCACGCCCGTGAAGGACATGATCGCAATCACCAGGCCGGTGGCGATACCGACGATGAGATGAATCCAGAAGATGATGTTTCGGAAGGTGCGCATGAAACGGCTCGAGCGCGCGCCGAAGCCCACGCGAGGAGAACTGGAGCGGACCTGGCGCGACACCGCGCCAGACTCACTTCAGGGAGAAGTTCACCGGAATGTCGATCATGACTCGCGCCAGCCGCCCCGAACGGCCCAGCGCGGGCGTGAAGTGCCACTGATTCACGGCGGCAATCGCCGCGGCGTCCAGGGCGGGCACGGAGCGCATCACCTGGGTGTGCTCCTGCTCCACCCGGCCGTCCGTGCCAACGATGACGCGCACCACCACCACGCCCTGGATGTTCCGCTGCTTCGCCAGCCGGGGGTAGTCCGGCCTGACCTGCTTGAGGACCGTGGGGGGCCGCATCACCTGCTTCAGCGTCAGCGCGTCGCCCGTGCCTCCAATGGCCGTCGACCCGACGATGCCGCCCTGCGTTCCACCCACGACGCCGCCGACCACGCCACCCACCACCCCGCCCACCGCGGACGCCTCGCTGCTCGCGGACGCCGGCTCCACCTTCGCCACCGTGGGCTCGGGAACAGGCTCGGGCTCCACCACGGGCTCCGGCTCAGGGGGCGTCTCCGGCTTCACCTCCGCCACCGGCTCGGGCCGGGGAACGGGGGTCGGCATCACCCGCTGCGCCGGCTTGGGACGCGCCTGGCGCTGCACTTCCTTCTTCGCGGCCGGCTGCGCCCCGCCGCCCCCCGCGGGCGGCGGGGGAGGAGGCGCGGCGAACGCCAGCAACACCAACTCCGGCTCCTCCCGCACCACCTTCTTCGGCAACGCCGGAGACACGGACAGTCCCACCGCGACGACGACCGCGTGGAGCAAGACCGCCACGACAACGGCCCCGCTCCAGCGGCTCCAGAACCCCTCCACCCCGGCGGCATCCCCCATGCGGAAGAGCGCGCCAGCGGGCTGCGCCAACACCGCGGATGCGGCATCCGCGGCGGGCTCCGGAAACTCGAAATTGAGAATCGTTCTCACTTTCACTACGGACGTGGATACCCCCCACGGCCCTCATCCGTCAACGCTCGCTGAGTAAAACTTCTTACGCACGGTGGAATGCCCGTCCGCTGGTCCACGGAGGGATGGCGCCCGGAAAAGCCCTTTTTGCGACAGCCCTTTACAGGCGGCTGAAGGACCAGCTCAGCGCGCGGCCACCGGAATACGGCATGACCCCATGGAACGGCCGGGGGTCGGCGTCGAACACCAGCGGCAGGAAGTGCCGGTCGCCGTCCCACAGGTTGAGGCCTTGGATATCCGCCACGGGCACCCAGGAGAGGGAGCCCTCCGGGTTCCGCTCCAGCGGGGTGCCTTCAAAGCGGTCGATGCGAAACACGAAGCCCAGCCAGTCCTCCCCGTGCTTGCCGAAGCCCGGCCAGGAGATGGTGCCGCGCAGCACCATCCGCGTGCACTCGATGCCGGCCTCCTCGCGAATCTCCCGGCGCATGCAGGCGGCCACGTCCTCGTCGCGCTCCATCTTCCCGCCCAAGCCATTGAACTTCCCGTAGTGGGCGTCATCCGGGCGGGCGTTGCGGTGGACGAGCAGCACGCGCTGCCCGTCCGGTGACATCACATAACCGAGCGTGCCGATGATCGGGGTGTACGGCATGGGAGCGACCTCGCGCGGTGCGGCGTCCAGGCGTCGGAGCCCCTTGGCCACCGCCGGAATGTGACAGAGCGCGGCACTGTAGTTCATGCCGGGTCAGCCAGGTCCCTCCTCACCCCGCCCTGCTCGCACGGTGGGTCGGGGACTTCCCTTTACGCCAGCCAACGCAGCGCGTTAACCTGTTGCGACACAAGCATTATTCTTGATGACAACCCGCGTCGTCGGGAGAGGGGACTCTTGATGTCGGCATTCCGCCCCGGCCGGTACGGCCTGTATGAGCCAGACACCGAGCATGACGCCTGCGGCGTGGGATTCGTCGCCCACCTGAGGGGTGAACGCTCGCGAGGCATCGTCGAGGACGCCCTGGAGCTCCTCAACCGGCTCAGCCACCGGGCGGCCGCGGGCAGGGACCCACGAACCGGCGACGGCGCCGGCATCCTGGTGCAGCTCCCCCACCGCTTCTTCGAGCGCGAGTCCCCAAAGCTGCCCTTCGCCCTCCCCCCGCGCCGGCACTATGGCGTGGGCCAGGTGTTCCTCCCGCCGGAGCCCGAGGCCCGGGCCGCCTGTGAGGCCGCCTTCGAGGAAGTCGTCATACAAGAGGGCCAGCGCGTGCTCGGCTGGCGCGACGTGCCCGTGAACCCGGAGCACCTGGGCCCCGTGGCTCGTGAGGCCGCCCCCGTCATCCGCCAGCTCTTCGTGGCGCGCCGGCGAATGGTCCCCAGCGCCTTCGAGCGGAAGCTGTACCGCATCCGCAAGCTGACGGAGAACCTCATCCAGGCGCGCGGCGTGGACCCCAAGGGCCGCTTCCACGTGGCGTCGCTGTCGTCGGAGACGCTCGTCTACAAGGGTCTGATGTTGCCGGTGGACCTGCCGCGCTTCTATTCCGATTTGCAGCAGCCTGACTTCGTGAGCGCGCTGGGCCTGGTCCACTCGCGCTTCTCCACGAACACCTTCCCCACGTGGGAGCTGGCGCAGCCGTTCCGCTTCATCGCGCACAACGGTGAAATCAACACCATGCGCGGCAACCGGAACTGGATGACCGCGCGGCGTGGCCTGCTCCAGACGGCGCGCCTGGGCGGCAGCCTGGAGGCGCTCCAGCCCATCATCGTCCCGGGCAAGAGCGACTCGGCGCAGTTCGACAACATGGTGGAGCTGCTCTACCTGGGCGGCCGCACCCTGCCCCACGCGCTGATGATGATGATTCCGGAGGCGTGGGAGGGCGACGCGCTGATGTCCGACGAGCGGCGCGCCTTCTATGAATACTCCTCCGCGCTGCTGGAGCCCTGGGACGGACCGGCGGCCATCGCCTTCACGGACGGGCAGCTCATCGGCGCCACGTTGGATCGCAACGGCCTGCGGCCCGCGCGCTACCTCGTCACAGAGGACGACCGCATCATCCTCGCCTCGGAGATGGGCGTCATCGACGTGCCGCCCTCGCAGGTCCGCCGTAAGGGCCGCCTGACGCCGGGCCGCATGCTGCTGGTGGACACCACCGAAGGACGCATCCTGGAGGACGAGGACGTCAAGCGCGACATCACCACGCGCTGGCCCTACCGCCGCTGGCTCCAGCGCAACGTCTACACCTTCGACAACCTCCCCGCCGTCGCCGCCCCGGTGCGGCTGCGCGGCGAGGAGCTGTGGCGGGCCCAGCGCGCCTTCGGCTACACCGCCGAGGACGTGCGCTCGGTGCTCACGCCCATGGCGGAGACGGGCAAGGAGCCGGTGGGCTCCATGGGCACGGACACGCCGCTGGCGGTGCTCAGTGACCAGGCCCCCAGCCTCTTCTCCTACTTCCACCAGCTCTTCGCGCAGGTGACCAACCCGCCCATCGACCCGCTGCGCGAGTCGCTGGTGATGACGCTGGCCACCGCGCTGGGCCCGGAGAGCAACACCTTCGAGGAGACGCCGGAGCAGTGCCACCGGCTGTCCCTCCCCGGCCCCATCCTCACCAACGGGCAGCTCGCGCGGCTGGCGGCCATCAACGACGAGGGCCTGTTCGAGACGCGCCGCCTGTCGCTCCTCTACGCCCTGGACGGCGGCGAAGGCGCGCTCGAGGCGGCGGTGGAGAAGCTCTGCAACGAGGCCGTGGACGCGGTGGACGCCGGCGCCAGCATCCTGCTCTTGAGCGACCGCGGCGTGGACGCGGCGCACGCGGCCATCCCCGCGCTGCTGGCCATGTCCGCGGTGCACCAGCGGCTCGTCCGTGACGGCATCCGCATGTACACCGGCCTGCTGCTGGAGACGGCGGAGGCGCGCGAGGTGCACCACTTCGCCTGCCTGTTCGCCTACGGCGCCGCGGCGGTGAACCCGTACCTGGCGTTGGACACGCTCCGGGCCCTGGCGGACAACGGCGAGCTGGCCGTGGACGCGGAGAAGGCGCAGGACCGCTTCATCCACGCCGTGGAGGAAGGCCTGCTCAAGGTGATGTCGAAGATGGGCATCTCCACGCTCCAGTCCTACCGCGGCGCGCAGCTCTTCGAGGCCGTGGGGCTCCAGCGCTCGCTGGTGGAGCGGCACTTCACCGACACGGCGTCGCGCGTGGAGGGGGTGGGCCTGCCGGAGCTGGGGCGCGAAGTGGCGGAGCGCCACGCCCGGGGCTTTGGCGCGGAAGCGGACGTGGAGGCCGGCATGCTGCCCGTGGGCGGCCAGTACCGCTGGCGCCGTCTGGGCGAGCGGCACAAGTGGAACCCGGCCACCATCGCCAAGCTCCAGGCGGCGGTGCGCGCGAACGACGCCGCCACCTTCGCGGAGTACTCGCGGCTGGCGGACGACGAGACGCGCGAGCACAGCAACCTGCGCGGCCTGCTCGAAATCGCCCACGAGGGCCGCACGCCGGTGCCGCTGGATGAAGTGGAGCCGGCGCTCGCCATTGCCCGGCGCTTCGTCACCGGCGCCATGTCCTTCGGCTCCATCAGCGCGGAGGCGCACGAGACGCTGGCCATCGCGATGAACCGGCTGGGCGGGCGCTCCAACAGCGGCGAGGGCGGCGAGGAGTCGCGGCGCTACACCCGCGACGAGAACGGCGACCTGCGCCGCAGCGCCATCAAGCAGGTGGCCAGCGCGCGCTTCGGCGTCACCACGGAGTACCTGGTCAACGCGGACGAGCTCCAAATCAAGGTGGCCCAGGGTGCCAAGCCCGGCGAGGGCGGCCAGCTGCCCGGCCACAAGGTGGATGAGCGGATTGCCCGCGTGCGCTGGTCCACGCCGGGCGTGACGCTCATCTCTCCGCCGCCGCACCACGACATCTACTCCATCGAGGACCTGGCCCAGCTCATCTACGACCTCCAGTCGGTGAATCCGGCCGCGCGGGTCAGCGTGAAGCTGGTGAGCGAGGTGGGCGTGGGCACCATCGCCGCGGGCGTGGCCAAGGCCGGCGCCAGCTGCGTGGTCATCTCTGGCTACGAGGGCGGCACGGGCGCCTCGCCGCTGTCCAGCATCCAGCACGCGGGCCTGCCCTGGGAGCTGGGGCTGGCGGAGACGCAGCAGGTGCTGGTGCACAACGGGCTGCGCTCGCGCATCCGCGTGCAGGCGGACGGCGGCATGCGCACCGCGCGCGACGTGCTGGTGGCCGCGCTCCTGGGCGCCGAGGAGTTCGGCATGGCCACCGCCAGCCTGGTGGCCGTGGGCTGTATCATGCTGCGCAAGTGCCACCTCAACACCTGTTCGGCGGGCATCGCCACGCAGGACCCGGGGCTGCGCGAGCGCTTCCAGGGCAAGCCCGAGGACGTGGTGAACTTCTTCCTCCTCATCGCGGAGGACCTGCGCCAGCGGATGGCCGCGCTGGGCGCCCGCACCCTGGAGGAGTTGGTGGGCCGCGTGGACCTGCTGCGGCAGCGTCCGGCGGTGGACCATTGGAAGGCGAAGCGCGTGGACCTGTCCGGGCTGCTGGCAGCGCCGGCCGCGCCGGACAGCGAGCCGCGCCACTGCACCGAGCCGCGCATCAAGGACGTGTCCGACCACCTGGACCACGCGCTGCTGCGCGACGCCAGCGCGGTGCTGAACGGCGGGCCGCCCATGCTGCTCAACGTGCCGGTGGCCAACACGCACCGCGCCGTTGGCGCCCTGCTGTCGGGTGAGATTGCCCGCCGTCACGGGGGCCAGGGCTTGCCGGATGGCCGGCTCCACGTGCGGATGAAGGGCTCCGCGGGCCAGAGCTTCGGCGCCTTCGTGGTGAAGGGCGTGACGCTGGAGCTGGAGGGCGACGCCAACGACTACGTGGGCAAGGGCCTTTCCGGTGGGCGCATCATCGTCTACCCGCCGCAGGCCAGCCGCTTCACCGCCGAGGAGAACGTGCTGGTGGGCAACACCGCGCTCTACGGCGCCACGGCCGGCGAGGTGTACCTGCGGGGGCTCGCGGGTGAGCGCTTCGCGGTACGCAACAGCGGCGCGCAGGCCGTCGTGGAGGGCGTGGGCGACCACGGCTGCGAATACATGACGGGCGGCGCGGTGGTGGTGCTGGGCCCCACCGGGCGCAACTTCGCGGCCGGCATGAGCGGCGGCATCGCCTACGTGCTCGACCGCGAGCAGTCCTTCCGGCAGCGCTGCAACCTGGAGATGGTGGAGCTGGAGTCCCTGGTGGACGAGTCCGAAATCTGGCTCGTGCACGGCATGGTGGAGCGGCACCTGCACCACACCGGCAGCGGGCTGGCGCGGCGGGTGCTGGACAACTGGGAGCTGATGGTGCCGCGCTTCGTGAAGGTGATGCCCACGGACTACAAGCGGGTCCTCCAGGCACGACGCGCGGCGCGCAGACCACCGGAGTCCACATCCGCGGCGCTGCCCCAGTCCGCGGCGGGGAGGGCCTGAGCCATGGGTAAGCCAACGGGATTCATCGAGTGGGAGCGCGTCCACGCAGACAAGCGGGACAAGGCGGACCGGCTGGGCGACTGGCGCGAGTTCGCGCTGCCGCTGGCCCCCGACGAGGCCAAACGGCAGGCCGGCCGCTGCATGGACTGTGGCGTCCCCTTCTGTCACCAGGGCTGTCCCCTGGGGAACCTCATCCCCGACTTCAACGAGGCCGTGTACCGCGGGCGCTGGCGCGAGGCGTATGACCTGCTCAGCCGCACCAATGGCTTCCCGGAGATGACGGGCCGGCTGTGCCCGGCGCCGTGCGAGGCCGCGTGTGTGCTCGCCATCGACCGGGACCCGGTCACCATCGAGCAGATGGAGAAGGAAATCGTCGAACGGGCCTTCAAGGAGGGCTGGGTGAAGCCCCGGCCTCCGGCACGCCGCACCGGGAAGACGGTGGGCGTGGTGGGCTCCGGGCCCGCGGGACTGGCGGCGGCGGCGCAGCTCAACGCGGCCGGACACACCGTCACCGTGTACGAGCGGGACGCCCGGGCCGGCGGCCTGCTGCGCTATGGCATCCCCGACTTCAAGCTGGAGAAGTCCGTGGTGGACCGGCGCCTGGCGCTGATGGAGGCCGAGGGCATCACCTTCGTCACCGGCGTGGACGTGGGCGGTGCCCTGAGCTACCGCGAGCTGCGCGCGAAGCATGACGCCCTGGTGCTGGCCCTGGGCGCGCGCCGTCCGCGCGAGCTGGAGGTCCCCGGACGCGAGCTGTCCGGTGTCGTCCAGGCCATGGAGTACCTGGAGCACCAGAACCGGCTCGTCTCGGGCCATGGCCAGAAGGATTCCCGCCTGGACGCGGCCGGCCGGCACGTCGTGGTGCTGGGCGGCGGCGACACCGGCTCGGACTGCCTGGGTACCGCGCTGCGTCAGGGTGCGGCGAGCGTGCGGCAGGTGGAGCTCCTCCCCGCCCCGCCCGCGGTGCGCGCGGAGGGCAACCCCTGGCCGAGGTGGCCCGTCATCTTCCGCACCTCCACCAGCCAGGAGGAAGGCGGCGAGCGCCGCTTCGCGCTGATGACGAAGCGGCTGACGGGCAGCGACGGACGGCTCCAGACGCTGCAGGCCGTGGAAATCGAGTTCCAGCCCGAACCTGGCGCCCTGCCCCGCCTCATTGAACGTCCCGGCACCGAGGTGACGTTCGAAACGGACCTGCTGGTGCTGGCCATGGGCTTCACGGGGCCCGAGGCGGGCAACCTCTCCGAGGAGCTGGGGGTGAAGCTGTCCCCCCGCGGCACGGTGCAGGTGGACGCCCGCTTCGCCACGTCCGCGGACGGGGTGTTCTGCGCTGGGGACGCGAGCCGGGGCGCCAGCCTCATCGTCTGGGCCCTGTCGGACGGCCGTGAAGCCGCCAAGGCCTGCGATGCGTATCTTTCTGGGGGGCGCTCCGCGCTGCCCACCCGGGGCGCGGACTGCGCCTTCTGAGCGGAATGAAACGCCCGGGTCGCCTTTTTGGGGCGAGTCGGGAATAAATAGCAGGTGAGGCAGTTAGAATGGGCTTAACCCATTACTCCCTCCCACAGGAGGCCCCTGACATGCGAAGCGAACAGACCCTCATCGTGACCGAAGCCGACCTGGAGCGCCTGCGCCAGGTGGTGGACCACAACGGAGGCGGCCGTACGGCCGAGTTCGCGGAAATGCTCGACGCGGAGCTGACCCGGGCTCGCGTCGTCGCGTCGGAAGAGGTGCCGCCCGACGTCGTGACGATGAACAGCAAGGTCGTCTTCGAGGACGAACAGACGGGAGAGCGCCGGGAGGTCACCCTTGTCTACCCGCGCGACGCCAGCAGCGACGACGGCCGCATCTCCGTCCTGGCCCCCATCGGCAGCGCGCTCATCGGCCTGACCGTGGGGCAGACCATCACCTGGCCCCTGCCGGGCGGACGCTCCAAGCGGCTGCGCATCGTCGCGGTGCCCTACCAGCCCGAGGCCTCGGGCCACTACAACCTCTGATTCGGCTTCCCCCGGACGGCACCGTGCGCCCTCGTGGCGGACGGTGCCGTTTGCCGTTTCAGCGCAGGCCCACGCGCTTCGCCAACTCCTGCGCCAGGGCCCGCAGTTCCTCCACGCCGGCCGCCTGCGGGCTCGTGTCGAACACCACCTCGTAGCCCAGCCCCGCCTGGTTGATGGACTCCGAGCGTGGAATTCGCGCCCGCAGCACGGGCACCGTGGACTCGCTCAACGCGCCCTCCATGGCCTCGTTGGTGGCGGTGGTGCGGCGATCCCACAGATTCACCACCGCGACCAGCTCACCGCCCTGCTCGCGAACGTCACGCCAGGCGGTCTCGATTTCCCCCAGGCCCTGGAGCGCGAAGGCGCCGGTGGGCACGGGGGCCACGACCAGGTCCGCGGAGGCGAGCACGGCCTCGGTGTAGGCCCCGATGCTGGGCGGGGTGTCCGCGAGGATGATGTCCGGCGTCCACCCCAGCGTCTTGAGCGCGCGCGGAATCGCCTGGAGGCGGTGGCCCCACTGGAACAGTTCGCGCTCCTGCGCGGCCATGCGCGGCGCGGCGGGGGCGATGAACAAGCCGGGCCGCTTCGGTGAAGCCACCACCACTTGCGCCAGCGTGTGCTTGGGACGGGGCCCGAGCGCATCCCCCACACACGGGCCTTCCCGGCTCTCCAGTCCCAGCACCAGCGATGCATGGGCCTGAGGGTCCAGGTCCAGCAGCAGCACCTGGCGGCCGGCATCCGCGAGGGCCGCCGCCACATGCGAGCAGAGCGTCGTCTTGCCGACGCCGCCCTTGATGGTGGAGAACGCGATGAACGCCATGGCCCCGGTCTATACCGGACGTCCCACGGGGAGAGAAGCCACGGGCGGCGGCGTCTCTCCCGCGCTCAGTCCACCCCCACCTTGCACTCGGGGAGCGCCTGGCGCAGCCGCTCGATTTCCTCTGAGCGCGGGCAGCTCGCCCAGCTTCCGGCCGTTGAACAGCAGCGCCTTCGAGTCTCGGGGGAACTTGTCGAACAAGGCAGCCGGGCCCTTCGCCTTGGCGGGCGCCGTCGCCTTGATGGAAAGGGACGCACCCTCCAGGGCCTTAGTCAGCGCCGCCAACTCCTCCTCGAGCCACGAGGAGAACGTCCCCAGCCCGTCCACTCCCCGCAACGGCGTGCGAAGAAAATGGGCACCTCCGCGCGCTACTTCTGCGTCAGGATCCACTTCACCAGCGCGCGCGCCTCGGCCTCCGACACCTGGGCATTCGCCGGCATCGGAATGGCGCCCCAGACGCCGCTGCTGCCCTTGCGCACGCGCTGCGTCAGCTTGTCCTCCACGCCCTCCTGCTTCGCATAGCGGGCGGCCATCTCCTTGAACGAGGGACCGACCAGCCGCGCCGTCGCGGAATGGCACGTCATGCAGCTCTTGGCCTTCGCGAGCTCCTCGCTCGCGGAGGCCACGTTGGACACCAACGCCACCGCGAAAACAGACAGCCACAGAAAACGCTTCATTGAAGTCTCCAGTCCAAACAGCATATCGAGACCGACCGACAGCTCCACGCAAACTAGAGCGCGGCACGCCCTTCCGCGACGCGCACCACGCGCCCATCGCCCAGGGTGTCCGGTGGGCTCAGCACCACCCGGTCCTCGGCGGACAATCCGTCCATCACCTCGACATGAGCGCCCAGGTCACGCCCCAGCACGACCACGCGCTGCTGGACGGCATTCGCCTCCCCCACCACGAGGACCGTGGGCCCCTCCCTCCGCATGGCCAGCGCGCTGGCGGGGATGAGCATGGGCGGAGCCTCGCGCTCGATGAGCAACCGGACGCGCACGAATGCCCCTGCGAACAGCGCCTCTGCGTTGGCGAGCTGCACCTCCGTCAGGAGCGTGCGGGTCCCTGGGTCCAACACCCCCGCGGTCCGCACCACGCGTCCTGGCAGCGCCCGCGCGGGCGCATCCAGCGTGGAGATCCGCGCCTCGAGCCCCGGCCGGATGTCATGGGCGAGGGACTGCGGCACATCCACGTAGACCTTCAGCGTGTGCGTCTGCGCGAGTTCGAACAGGCTCGTCATACCGCTGCCACTGCCCGCGGTGACCAGCGCTCCCCGGTCCACGTTGCGGCGCACGATGACACCATCGAACGGCGCCACCACGCGGCGATACGCGTACAACGCATCGAGGCGCTCCACCTCCGCCTTCGCGCTCTTCAGCGAGGCCTCCGCGGAGTTGGCCCGCGCCCGCGCCTCTTCCGCCACCTCGTGGCTGACGTTGCCCTCTCCCGCGAGAATCTGCCCGCGCCGCGCGGACGCGCGAGCGAGCTCCAGGTTCCGCTCCGTCTCATCCAGGCGCGCCCGGGCCCGGTGACACTCCGCCTGGAGCTCGGGCGCTTCAAGCTCCGCCAGCAACTGGCCCGCGCGGACCCGGTCGCCCAGGTCGACGTGGATGCGGCCCACGAAGCCATTGATGCGGGCGTGCAGCGACGCGCGCTGACTGGGGAGGACCGTCCCTGGCAACGTGAGCTCCGCCTTCGGCTCGGACCGCGTCACGCGCGCAGTGGCCACGAGCGGCGGCAGACGGGCTTCCGCTTCACGCCGGTCCAACGCGCGCGACCGCTCCAACCGTGGCGCCACGCCGAGCCCCAGCAGCACCAGGAGCAAGGCGGCGAACACCCAGGGCCAGCGCCCGCCTCGCGCCGCGGCATCCACGCCAGGGGTCTGCTCCGTCACGCTGTCACCGAGGGCTCGAGTTCAGGGGACGCCGCGCGGACAGCCCGCCGCGCCTGCATCAGACTGTAGACGACGGGAACGAAGAACAGGGTCGCTACCGTGGCGCCCACGAGGCCGCCAATGACGGCGCAGCCGAGCGCGGCGTTCTGCTCGCCGCCCTCGCTCAGGTTCAGGGACATGGGGAGCATGCCGAGGCCCATGGCCAGCGCCGTCATCAACACGGGGCGCACCCGCACCCGCCCCGCTTCGAGCGCCGCCTCCGCCGCGCTCGCGCCTCGCGCGAGCTGCTCGTTGGCGAAGGACACCACCAGCACGGAGTTCGCCGTGGCCACGCCCACGCTCATGATGGCGCCCATCAACGAGGGAATGCTGAACGGCGTCTGCGTGGCGAACAGCGAAACCACCATGCCCACCACCGCCCCGGGCAGCGCGGTGATGATGATGAAGGGGTCCAGCCAGGACTGGAAGTTGACCACCATCAGCGCGTAGACGAGCACCGCCGCGAACAGCAGGCCCAACAGCAGCCGGTCGAAGCTGGTGCGCATGCTGTCCACCTGCCCACGCACCTGGATGCGCGAGCCCGGCGGCAGCTCCTCGCGGTAGCGCTCGACGAGCCGCTCCAGCCGCGAAGCCACGCTGCCCAGGTCCGTGTCCTGGACGTCCGCGCGGACGTTGAAGGTGGGCTGGATGTCCACGTGGGTGACGAAGACGGGCGTCCACTCGCGCTGCACCCGGGTGAGGTCGCCCAGGAGCTGGGGCCCCTCCCGGGTGGGCAGCGCCATCCGCGTCAGGTCCTCCACCGAGGACACCCGCGTCTCCGGCACGCGCACCGACAGGGGATAGCTGTTCCCCGTCTTCGGGTCGATCCAGAAACTGGGGCTCACCTGCGAGCTGGATGACACGGTGAGCAGCACGTTGTTCGCCACGTCCCGCTGTGTGAGCCCCACCGCGCTGGCGCGGACCCGGTCCACCTCGAAGTGCAGCCGCGGCGCGTTCACCACCTGCGACAGGCGCACGTCCACCGCGCCCCGGACCTGCCCCAGCTCCGCCTCGAGCTTGCGCGCGATGGCATAGGTGGCCTCACGTTGGGAGCCCGAGACCTGCACGTCAATGGGCGACGGCAGCCCGAAGTTGAGAATCTGCGTCACGATGTCCGCGGGCTGGAAGTAGAACGTGAGCTCGGGGAAGCGCCGCGGCAACTGCTCGCGCAGCAGCCGGACGTACGCGTCCGTCCGGACCCGACGCTGCGGAGCCAGCGTCACGAGGACCTCCCCGTCCGCGCTGCTCACGTTGGAGGTATCCGTCAGCGCGAGGTTGTAGCCGCCCGGCATGCCCATCATGTCAATCAGGCTCACCCGGTCCTCGGCGGGAATGAGCTCACGCACGGCGTCCTCCACGAGCGACAGGTACCGCTCCGTCTCCTCGATGCGCGTCCCCGGCGGCGCCACGACGTGAAGGCGGAGCTGGCCCGCGTCCACGGTGGGGAAGAAGTCGCGGCCCACGAAGGGCATCAACCCCACCGCCGCCAGCACCGCGAGCAGGAAGAGCACCAGCACGCGGCGCGGCCGGGCCAGGGCGCCCTGGAGCGCGCCCACGTACCGCGCACGGAAGCGCTCGAAGCCCGCCTCGAACCGGTGGTGCAGTCGCGCCAGCCACCCCGTCTGGGGCTGCCCATGCCGCTGAACCTCCGCGCGAAGCAGGAACTGCACGAGCGTGGGCACGAGCGTGCGCGAGAGCAGATACGAGGCCATGACGGAGAGCCCCACCGCCAGGCCCATGGGCAGGAACAGGTACCGGGCCGGCCCCTCCAGGAAGAGCACCGAGATGAACACGATGCCAATGGAGAGCGAGGCGACGAAGGCCGGCACGGCGATCTGCTCCGCGCCATCCAGGATGGCCTGGGTGAGCGGCTTCCCCATGGCCAGGTTGCGGTGGATGTTCTCTATCTCCACCGTGGCGTCATCCACGAGGATGCCCACGGCGAGCGCCAGCCCGCCCAGCGTCATTGAGTCGAGCGTGTACCCAAGGCCCCGCAACACCAGGATGGCCGCGAGCACCGACAAGGGAATGGAGATGGCGATGATGAGCGTGCTCCGCCAGCTTCCCAGGAACAGGAGGATCATCGTCGCCGTCAGCAGCGCGGCGATGACCCCTTCAGCCAGGAGCCCGTGGATGGCGGCCGTCACGAAGGAGGACTGGTCCGCCAGCAACCGCACCGACAGCCCCTCCGGCGCGGCGGCCTGGATGGTGGGCAGCAGCTCGCGCACGCGGCGGGCGACCTCCAGCGTCGAGGCGTCCCCCGTCTTCATCACGGACAGGATGACGGAGCGCCGGCCCTCCTCCCGGGCGATGTTCGTCTGCACCGCGAAGCCGTCATGCACGTGCGCCACGTCCCGGAGGAACACGACGCGGCCATCGCCCCGGCGCACCGGGATGTCATTGAGCGCAGCGAGCGTCTCCGGACTGCTGTTGAGCGTCACGCGGTACTCGTGCGCGCCCATCTTGAGGTTCCCCGTGGGCAGGACCAGGTTCTGCGCGGAGACCGCCGAGGCGACGTCATGCGGCGCCAGCCCATGGGCCTCGAGGGCCTCCAGGTCCAGGTCCACGGTCATCTGACGGACCTTGCCGCCCATGAGCTGGGGAATGCGCGCGCCCCGGACCGTGCCGAGCAGGGGCCGGACGCGTTGATTCACATGGTCGTAGATTTGCGACTCGGTGAGCGTCTCGCTGCTGAACGACACCTGGAGGATGGGCACACTGCTGGCCGAATACCGGAGGATGATGGGCGGCTGCGTCCCCGGAGGCATGCGCCGGGTGATGGATTGCGAGGACGCCGTCACCTGAGCCATGGCCTCGGCCACGTCAGCCCCGGGGTGTAGATACAACCGGGCGACCGATACACCGTCGAACGACTGGCTTTCCTGCCGGGCCAGGTTCGCCACGTTGTTCGCCAGGGAGTACTCACTGTACTGGGTGATCTGCCGCTCGATCTGCTGCGCGGGCAGCCCGTCATAGCTCCAGACGACGCTGATGACGGGGATGTCGACCTCGGGGAGAATGTCCGTGGGGGATTCGCGGATGACCTGCACACTCACGAAGACGAGCAGCAGCGCCGCCACCACGAAGGTATAGGGGCGTCGGAGCGCCAGCCGGACGATCCACATATCGCCTCCGCTCTTTGCCATGGAGCAGCAATCGAGGCAATGTCCGCAACCCTTGCTTCCGTTGGGAAGACTGGGGCAGCATGAAGGCTGAGCCGTCATGAACAACGCCGTGAAAACATCTCCCTCCTCTGGGACTGTGCTGACACAAGCGCTGCTGAATCGCAGACAGCTCCTGCAGTGGTTGGGAATCGGCGTGGTGGCCTCCAGTTGCGGAACGCTTCGCCCGCGGCTGATACCTCCCACGGAGGGAGCGGCGCCCCTCCAGCTCATCGCCCCCGACAGCGCAGGGCCGCTCCCCGACGACGTGCGGGACGTCCTGCTCGACACGGCCCGCCGAATCTCACGCTTCGTGGGAATCGACGGTCACCACAACGAGGCGCTGCTGGAAGGCTATCTGCGCCTCAAATGCGAGGAGCGCCCCTCGTACCTGGCCACCTACACCCGCTTCGCGGCGGAGGTGAAGCGGCCCGAGAAGCTCTCCGTGGAATGGCTCTTGGAGCTGCCGGAGCTCCACCGCGTGAAGGTGGTGGGCGAGCTGGCCATCATGTCACTGGTCGGCGGGGGCTTCCGGACGTTTGGCTTCGGCAACATGAATGGCCACATGGGCGGCCTCTGGCACGAGCCGCACGCGTCTGGTTCCTATCGCGCCTCGGACGAGCTGTAGTCAGCGCGGCCGCCAACAGGATTTGACAACATGAGGCTGTGTATCGTCGGAAGTGGTGTTGCCGCGGTCATCACCGCCCGCGCCGCGCTGGAGCGGGGCTACGAGGTGGTGATGCTCGAAGCCGGCCCTCGCACGCCCATGCGGGACTCGCGCCGCTGGCTGGACTTCGTCACCACGGGCGTGCGGCCCTACCACGCCTGTGAGGACTCGCAGGGCGACGCCAACTCCCGTCCCGGTGTCCAACCCGAGCGCGACCACTTCCTCATCAAGGGCAGCCGGCTCATGGCCGTGGGCGGGTCAACGCTGCACTGGAGCGGCTGGACGCCCCGCCTCCAGCCCGAGGACCTGGAGCTGCGCAAGCGCACCGGCAAGGGGAACGACTGGCCCTTCAGCTACACCCAGCTCGAGCCCTATTACAGCCAGGCCGAGTCCCTGCTGAACGTCACCGGCCCCAACGCCCCCGTGGACGGACATCCCACGCCCTGGCGCTCGCAGCCCTACAAGTGGAACAGCCCGCCGTATCCCATCGAGTCAGAGCCGGTGCGCCACGCCCTGAAGGCGCTGGGCATCACCTATGACCACATTCCCATGTCGCGCAGAGGCCCCGGCGGCGAAGGTGTGGGCGGCCCGTGCATGACGTTTGGCACGTGCCGGTATTGCCCGATGGGCGCGCGCTTCGACCCCACCCTGCTGCTGGCGGACATGGAGTCCCACCCGGGCTTCCGGTTGCTCGCGAGCAGCCCGGTGCTGGCCGTGCGCATGGCGGGAGCGGTGGCCCAGGGCGTCACCTACCGCACCCCCGAGGGCGAGACGGCCACGCTGGACGCGGACGCCGTGCTGGTGGCCGCGGGCGCCCTGGAGACGCCCAAGCTGCTGTGGCACTCGGGCTTCGATGAGCAGCGCCTGCCCGCGCTCGGGCGCTACCTGATTACCCACCCGATGCTGAAGCTCGAGGGCAAGCTGGCGAAGCCACCCCGGGAGTTCAACGGGCGCGAAGTCCCCATGCCCGCCCTCTTCTCGCGGCACTTCGACACGCCGGAGCAGCAGGCCGCCGGGAAGATGATCTTCTCCGAGTACCCGGAGGAGCCGGACCTGCAGTCCTGGGTCCGCCAGGAGCAACTGGCGCCCGCGTACATCGACTCCTTCGCCCGGGAGAGCCGGCTCAACCTCCATGGCTTCATCGAGGAGTTCCCCCAGGCGGAGAACCGCCTGCGCTTCACGGGCAAGCCGGGCGAGCGCCAGGTGGAGATTCACTACGCGGTGGACGCGGGGTTCGCCGCGCGCTGGCAGTGGATGACCGACACCTTGATGCAGGTGATGAAGGCCGCGGGCTGCCGCGAGTCGGAGGTCTGGGTTTCGGGCGTGATTCGCCGGGCGGACCACTCGGTGGGCACGGCGCGCTTCGGCCAAGGGCCGGACTCGGGCGTCGTGGACGGGAGGCACCTCGTCTTCGGAACGAAGAACCTGTTCGCCCTCACCAACGGCAACTTCCCGAACAACGGCGCCATCAACCCGACGCTGACGCTCACCGCCCTCTCGCTGCGCTTCGCGGACCAGGTGCTGCCTAGCCTGGCGCCGTCACGCACTACAGCGCGGCCTTGAGCACGGCCAGCGCGACGATGGCCGCGACGGCGAACACCTCGCGCCGCGCGGGCGCCTCCTGGATGAAGGCGTTGGCGAACACCAGGGAGAAGAGCGTCACCGAGTTGAGGATGGGCCAGGCGACGACGCGGTTTCCCGCCGCCAGCGCCATGACGAAGGCGACCTGATTGCCCACGGTGAAGAGGGCGCGCACGAGCAGGTTGGTGCGTGCGCGGCCGTCCACGACCAGCTCGCTCAACTGCGCCCCTAGCGGCCCCCGGGCGCCGAAGAGGAGCAGCAGCACCAGACAGGCGGCGCTCCTCCAGAACATCAAGGCGGTACTCACCTCCAGGTTGGTCGCCACGCCCGAAGGCTGGCCCTGGAAGAAGAGCTCCCCGCAGAGGCTCTGCACGAGCACGGCCACGGTGATGAAGAACGCCGGCAGCCACAGGGCGCGGCGGTTGTCCGAGGCCCCTCCCGCCGCCAGCAGCGAGCAGCCGGACACGGCGAGGGCGAACAGGTACTCGGTCCAGTGCACCGTGCGGCCGGAGAGCATGAGCGCCAGGGGGATGAGCACATCCCCGATACGCGAGGCGATGTTCACCCGGGCGACCGTGAGGTGCCGGAAGCCGAAGGAGAAGGCGAAGGCCACCCCCTGGACGCTCACCGCGAACAGCGCGAGCTTCGCGTTGCCATAGAGCGCCCACCCCGCCCTGTCCTCCATGGGCAGCAGCGGCGTCAGCGCCGCCAGCAAGAGGAACGGGACGAAGTTGTTGGCGAAGTTGAGGACGAGGATGGACTGGCGGCGGAGCCCGTAGCTGAGCCGGTCGAAGACGCTGTTTCCCGACCGCAACAGGACGGACGTCAGCGAGTAGAGGACTGTTTCCATCGCGTCCGCGCGTCGGCGCTCGGCCCGGGGAAGAGGCGCTCCAGACAGGGCCACAACTGGGGATGACAGGGCTCATCCAGCAGGCGCCCCAGCTCCTCTGGCGCCAGGAAGATGCCCCCGTCCACCTCCCGCTCGGAGAAGCGCAGCGGGCCTTCCATTCGGGCGCGGTAGAGGAAGATGCGCCGGTGGTGCCCATCGTCGAAGATGAACTCGGCCACGGGCACCAGCGGCCCCTCCAGGCCCAGCTCCTCCAGGAGCTCCCGCTGGGCGGCCTCCAGGGGCGCCTCGCCCGCGCTCACGTGACCTCCCGCGGACGTGCACAGGTGGCCGGGCATGAAGGTCATGTGCCGGGAGCGCCGCTGCAGGAAGACCTTGCCGTCGCGCTCCACCATCACATGCACGATGCGATGGGGCAGCTTCTGGCCGTAGATCTGGTCGCGGGGCGCGCTCCCCACCACCTGCCCCTGGGTGTCGATGACGTCAATCAGCTCCATGCCACGGACATCCTATGCGACCAGGGGCTTCCGGCCTTCCATGGGAATGACCTCGATGCGGTCCCCCACCCACTTCCGGAAGTGTGCGTCCAGGTCGTAGTTCTCTTGCTTCCAACCGTCCTGGACGGAGCCCGTCACCAACGAGCTGAAGAAGAGCTTCTTGCCGGTGACGATCTCCTCGGTGCCCATCATCCCGTCCGGCCAGATGAGGAAGTAGTAGCGGCTGTAGTTGACGGTGCGGTCCGACAGGCGAATCTGCATGTCGGGGTAGCGCTCCCGCAGCCGCTCCACGGTCGCGGTGACATGCGACGTCTCCTCCGGCATCAACTCGCCGTAGATGTGATAGGCGCGGCCGGCGGAGAGCGTCCAGGAGATGGCCCAGTCGCGGATGCCCCGCTCGTAGATGAACTGGGCCAGCTCCTCGACATGCTGGCTGTTGTGGCGGTTGAGACAGGTCAGGATTCGCGGCGCCACGCCATTGTCCACGCACAGGCCTATGGCCCGGAGCGTCTCCTGGTAGGTGTTACCCTTGGCGTTGCGGCTGGGGCGAATCTCGTTGTTGACCCGCTCGTCCATGGAATCGAGGCTGATTTCCACGCGCGTGCAGCGAGACACCGTCTTCATCATCTGCTGCGTCAGGAAGGTGCCGTTGGTGCCGAGGATGGTGGCGACACCATGGTCCGTGAGCTTGTCGATGACGTTCAGCGTGTCTCGGCGCATCAACGGCTCACCGCCAGAGAGAATCTGTCGCATGATTCCCGCGCGGATGACTTCGTCGGCCACCTTGAGCTGCTGGGGCGTGGAGAGCCGCTTCGACGGCAGGTCCTCGACGTTCCCGTAGCAGTGGATACACACGAGGTTGCACGGCGCAGTGACCAGCCATCCACAACCGATGGGACTCCGCGGCACAGGCACGCAACCCTCGAACACCTTCGCCGAGAACTCATCGCGGAGGTTGTCGTAGATGATGGTGCCCCAGCTCTCCTGGCGCTCTCTGATGCGTACGGACATGGTGAGGAATTAAGAACAGCCCCGCAGCCGACAATGGGCCGCAGAGCCTTGGTTGATGAATCTGAGCCGCCCAATCGAAAGACACACCACGCCCGGGAGGACGCCCCTGCCGCCTTGGGCATGGGTACAGTCACGTCCGCCCGACAGCGCCCCCGAACCTTCCGGGGCTCCCCCTCGTGACCTCTTGAAATAGAAGAGCCAGCCTACGCTGACGTCACAGAGATGTTACGCGGGTTTCACTTTATCCGCAAGAGCGAGTTTTTCTGTTTCTTCATGACGTCCCTGAAAGAGGCTCATCTGCCGCGACATTCTCTTTAACTCACGCCACTGACATCGCGGTGTCGGACGCCGCCGCGAGCCAGCACCGGCTCCGTGCTCCGAACGCATCGCTTCCGCGGAGAAGCGGTGGATGCCCCCGGCAACGCAATCACAGACATCCCGAATCCATCAAGACCGGCTCAAGCGCGTGTCAATTCACGAAGACACGGAGCCGCGCACGGATACCCGGGGACTCAATACAAGGTCCCGCACTCGGCGATCCGCTGGACTCGGAGCGCGGCGAGCCGCGCCAGGGGCATGGCCACATCGGCCCCCTCCAGCGCCGCCACCGCTCGAGCCACGGCATCCAGGGTGGACATCCCGGAGGGGTGCGAGGGTTCGCGGAGCCGGAGCAGTCCTGGCTCCGGTGGCGGCAGCGCCAGGCGAGGCAGCGTCCGTAGCGCGGCGACCCGTTGTGTCATCCGCCGCGCCTGGGACCAGCTCGCGTCCAGCACCACCAGTTGCCGCGGTGGCGGTGCATCGGGCGGCGCGGGCGGCCCATCGGGATAGAGCAGCCACGTCCCGGGCTCGGAGAGCAGCTCCAACTCCGCGCTCCCGCTGAGGGAGCCATGGATGAGGCGCTTCGAGTTCACCAGCGCCAGCGCGGCCACGCCGCCGGTGTTGCTCTTCTTCGCGATCTCCATCACGTGCTGCAGGAGGAGGATTCGCGTCCGCGTGTGGACCTGGGGAATCTCGTCACACAGGCACAGGTGAAGCGCCAGGTTGCAGCGGGAACAACGCGGGCGACTGGCGAGACGGGAAGACACTGCCCCCATCTTGGTCCGGCCCTTGGACGAACAGAAGCACTCGTTTCCCCCTGGCCCTCGTGCTGGGATGCTTCGTCATGGGTGATTGGGCGGTGACGACGCACTGAACCTGGACACGGCCGCGAATGCCTGAAGCCAGGGACTTTCCGAGCGACCGCTGAGCTGCCCGGGAGCCCTCCGGCGCAAGCCGCTTCGCGCGAGCCGCGGCGCTGCTGGGTGAAGACGCCTCCCTCCCGCCTGCGGTTCAACACGCGGTGCTGTGTCTGCGCACCCCCATCCGCTTCGAGCGCCCTCTTGCATCCTGGAGCCTGAGCGAGAGCCATCTGGACTCGGCCCCCGCCGCCCGCGTCGCTGAGGCGCTCATCGCCGGGGCCCCCTCTCATCGCCGGGGACGGATGGAATGCGTGGTGGGACTCTTCACTTTCGAGTTCGGCTGGGTCCACACAGGCGTCCTGACGCTGTTCATCGACAATTCGATGGAGCGAAGTGGGGCCGAACTCGAAATGACAGGCCGGTTCAACGCACTCTCCGAAACAAAGGAGGTCGGCCCGTTCGCGCACTCCCTGTACATGGAGCGGCCCACACCGGTCCCGATGCCCCTCGTCGCCTGGCCCTTCCCCACGCGGTAACTCGGTCTGCCAGTGGCCCTGCGAGCACGATGAGCATCCGCTCACCGACACTCCCGGTGGTTGTCCGGCCACCTCATTTGTAGGAGGCTGCGCCGCCAATGACTCCGGAGCGTCGAAAGTACCTTGTCGTGGGCGGGCTGGCCACGCTGTTGCTCATCCTCGACCAGTGGACGAAGGTCCTGGTCCGCGAGCATGTGAAGCCCCTGGGCTACACCGGCATGAGCGTCTTCGGCGACGTCATCCGCTTCCAGTACGTGGAGAACACCGGCATCACCTTCGGCATGTTCCGGTCGCTGCCCTACGCCCAGCTCATCCTCAGCGCGGTGGCCATCCCCGTCTTCCTGCTGGTCATCCACCTGGTCCGCCAGACGCCCGCGGACCACTACCGGCTGCACGTCGCGCTCGGCCTCGTCGGCGCCGGCATTGGCAACCTGATTGACCGCGTCCGCCTGGGCAGCGTGACGGACTTCGTCGTTGCTGACCTCGGGTTCTGGCCTCTGAACCCCTGGTATGCCTTCAACGTCGCGGACGCCGCGCTCGTCGTCGGCGCCATCTTGATGGCCTTCGACTCACGTCGTCCGAAACCGGCCCCTGCGCCCGCTCCCGCTCCGAGTCAGGGCGACTAGCCAGGGCGTGGGCGCGCGGTCGCTTCCTCGCGACGCACCACGCAGCAGGGGAATCCGCCGCGAGCGGCCAGCCCGGAACAATCCCTCCAGCACCAATGTGTACCCCTGGAGCTGGAGGTCCGTGATGCGGCCAGCTTCTCCAGATACTCGGCGGTCGGAGTGCCCTCCGCGCACTGGTGGATGCATGCATTTTCCCGCATCGGGTGAGCAATGAAGACAGGACTGCCGTGCGCCATTGGAAGACGTGCCCGCCGCCCTGCCATGCGACCGACCTGCACCGGTTTGGATCGCCCGCACCAGGCGAGCGCGCTCCATTCTGGAGCACCGATGGGCGCACCCAAGGCCCTCACCCCTGATTCCGGGCACTTGGGAATGGCACACACCATGCTCTGAGGCTCCGGGCATGAGGGCGTCCCAGGCGGAGGCCCCCCATTCAAGGAGACTCACGATGGAAGTCCGGTTTCATGGCGTTCGGGGGAGCATCGCGGTGTCGGGCTCGCGCATTGGCGGCAACACGGCCTGCGTGGAGGTGACCAGCCAGGGCCACCGCCTCATCCTGGATGCCGGGACGGGCATCCGCGCACTGGGCGAAATCATGATGCGCGAGGGCGCGCCCCAGAAGGCCACGCTTTTCTTCTCGCATCTGCATTGGGACCACGTGCAGGGCTTCCCCTTCTTCACGCCGGCCTACCTGCCCACGTCCGAGCTGACGCTCTACGGCCCGGGCGCGAATGGGGCCCAGGCGCTCCAGTCCGAGCTGGCCGCGCAGATGCAGCCGCCCCACTTCCCGGTGCCGCTGAGCATCATGCGCTCGCGGATGGACTTCCGCTCGGCGCTGCATGCCCGGCCCGTGGAGGTGGGCCCCTTCCGCGTCACGCCCATCGACGTGCCGCACCCGCAGGGGTGCCTGGCGTACCGCGTGGAGGCGGATGGTCATTCGTTCGTCTACGCCACGGACGTGGAGGTGCGGGTGCAGGACCTCGCGCCGGAGGTGGGCCGCCTCTTCGAGGGCGCGGATGTCCTGTGCCTGGACGCGCAGTACACGCCGGACGAATACGAGGGCCGCACGGGCGTGGCGAAGAAGGGCTGGGGCCACTCCACCATGATGGATGCCGCGGGCGTGGCCGGGCTGGTGGGGGCGCGCCGACTGTGCCTGTTCCACCATGACCCGGCGCACGGTGACGACGTGCTCGAGGACATGGCGGAGCAGGCCCGCGCCCTCTTCCCCGTCTGCGAGCCCGCACGCGAAGGCCAGCGGCTGGTGCTGGGCCGCGCGGCCTGAGAGGGGCGGTCCCATGCCGTCTGGATGTTATGGTGCGGCCTCCGCGTTCGTCCTTCCGCCGTTGCCCGCCATGCCCCAAGCCCCCTCGGACGTCTCCCAGGTCCTCCTCCCCTTCGGAGGACTCGTTGGCAGGGAGGTGGACCTCGACGCGTTCCTCCAGACGCTGATGGACCGCATCGCCATCACCCTGCAAGCGGACCGCGGCACCCTCTGGCTGCTGGACCCGGCCCGCCGCGAGCTGTTCAGCCGCGCCGCGCACCTGCCCGAGGTGTCCCAGATTCGCGTCAAGCTGGGCCAGGGCGTCGCAGGCACCGTCGCCGAGGCGGGGCACGCCATCAACGTGCCGGACCCGCGCGGCGAGCAGCGCTTCTTCGCGGACATCGACCGGATGACGGGCTACCGCACCACCAGCCTGCTCGCCGTGCCACTGCGCGACGGAGACGGCGCCCTCTACGGCGTGCTCCAGGTCCTCAACCGCCGCGGCGAGGACCGCTTCACCGGCGAGGACACGCAGCGGCTCACCGCCATCGCCTCGCAGGTGAGCACCGCCCTCCAGAGCACCAGCCTCTACCAGGAGCTCCAGCGCGCGAAGGACCAGCCCCAGGTACCGGTGGGCTACTTCTTCAACCGCATCATCGGCGAGTCCACGCAGCTCCAGGCCATCTACCGACTGGTGCGCAAGGCCGCTCCCACCGACGCGACGGTGCTGCTACGCGGCGAGAGCGGCAGCGGCAAGGAGCTGTTCGCCCGTGCCGTCCATGTGAATGGACCCCGCAGGGACCAGCCCTTCATCAAGGTGGACTGCGCGGCGCTGCCCGCCACGCTCATCGAGAACGAGCTCTTCGGCCACGAGCGCGGCGCCTTCACCGGCGCGGACCACCGCGTGCCCGGCAAGTTCGAGGCGGCCAGCGGCGGCACGGTGTTCATCGACGAGATTGGCGAGCTGCCCCTGCCGGTGCAGGGCAAGTTGCTGCGGGTCATCCAGGATCGCGAGTTCGAGCGCGTGGGCGGAACCCAGGCCGTGAAGGTGGACGTGCGCATCGTCGCGGCCACCCACCGGGACCTGGCCCGCATGGTGGCCGAGGGCCGCTTCCGCGAGGACCTCTACTACCGCATCAAGGTGGTCGAGGTGGTGCTGCCGCCGCTGCGGGAGCGCGGCGCGGAGGACATCGAGCGGCTCGCCCGCCACTTCGTCGCAGCCGTCGCCCGGAGGCACCGGCTGACGCCGCCCCGCCTCAGCGCCGCCGCGGTGGAGCGCCTCAAGCGCTACCGCTGGCCCGGAAACGTGCGGGAGTTGGAGAACTGCATCGAGAGCGCCGTGGTGCTCTGTGAAGGGGAGATTCTCGAAGAGCACCTGCCCCTGCCCAATGTGGACCGGGCCGCCCTGGCGCCTCCCGCAGCCTCTCAGGGTGTCAACGCGCCAACTGCACCCGCGCCCATGGATGCGGGCCTGCTGCCACTGGCGGAGGTCGAACGCCGCCACATCCTGCGCGTGCTGGACGCCGTGAAGGGCAACCGCACCGCCGCGGCCCGCGTGCTGGAGATTGGCCGCAACACGCTCGCGCGGAAACTCAAGGAGTACGGCCTGGGCGACGAGCCCTGACGCACCGCACGGAGGCGGCCTCCACCCCACCCTCCAGGGCATCTGTCCGCTGACCACCGGTCTTTTCTGGTATCCGCCTTGTTCCGAGCTGAGCAACGGCGTACGACAAAGAGACCTCCGGCCCACGTGCAGGAGGCTTCAGCCCAGGGGGACGCGCATGAAAGTGGTCAACAAGCTGCTGGAGAAGCTTCCCGACGTCGTGGCGGGCAAGGTGCCCGACGTGAAGCTGCAGGACCAGGACATCAAGGTGCCGCTGGCCCAGGGGACCTTCACGGAAGAGAAAATCCTTCCGCCCAAGCTGGCCATGCACGGCATCACCCTCTCCTTCGAAACCACCGGCGAAGCGTCCATCCGCAACTTCAACTCGCTGGGCGACGTGGACGAAAACGGCATCGTCGGCGAGCCGAGCCCGGAGAGCGCCGAGGCAGGGCCCCGGCCCCAGCTGCTGCTGGGCAGTGACATCGGGTGGATGCGCTACCAGGTGTCCGCGCGCGTGAAGGCCGCAGTGAGCGCCAGCCTGTCCTTCCTCGCCTCCGAGAACCAGACGGAGCTGTCCGTCACGCTCAGCGACTACCGCGCGCATCCGCTGGGCCAGAACATGCGCGAGGCGGTGCGCTCCGACCTGTCCGAGCTGCGGCTGATGCAGGCCACCGACCTGGCCAAGCTGACCACGGGGGACGCGGTGGCGTGGCAGGCCCGCGGCGCGCTCCACACACGGCTGGAGCTCAACTGGGCGGACATCTTCCCCACCAACCTCAACCGCCTGGGCTTCCTGCGCGGCAACGAGCTGCTCGCGCTGAAGACCAGCGCCAAGGCCAGCCTCTCCGCCCGGGTGTCCCTCACCGACGACTACCAGCTCAGCTTCTCCCGTCCCCGTGCCGGCCGCATCCAGGTCGCCGTGCGCAAGGTGAAGTCCCATGAGCAGGCGCTCTCCGCCGGCCTGGGCATCACCGTGGAGCTGCTGGACCCGGCGGCGGTGAAGGCCCAGCTGGGCCAGCTGTTGGAGGCGCTGCTGGGGCCCGTCCTTCGCGACCTCGTCAAGAAGGGCACCACCGCGGTGGAAATCATGGACGGCCTGGTGGACAAGGCCAGCAAGGCGAAGCTGGACGACAACCAGAAGAAGGTGCTGGGCCTGGTGCTGGAGCGCCTTGGCATCGACCCGCAGCTGGCGGACCCGGCCAACCTTCCGCAGGCCTGGGCCGACTTCAAGGCCCGCGTCGCCGAGGCGATGGAGAACGCCGTCCGCTCGCAGGTCGCCGAGGGCTTCGAGTACGAATACCTGCGCCTTTCGGAGGCCTCCACGCTGCTGGAGGTCGTCGTGGAGGACGTCACCGCGATGCGCTTCCACGAGTCCCTGCTCAAGGGCAACCTGGTGGAGCTGCTGAAGTGGATGAAGAGCCTCCCTGCCCAGCAGAGCGAGTTCGAGCTGCGCAACTACCTCCACGCCACCACGCTCACGCGCCAGCAGGCCTACGGCTTCTCCCTGGGGGTTGGCTCGTTCGAGCTGCTCAAGGCGAAGAACGTCAGCAAGCAGTCCTGGGTGACGCAGGAGAACTTCCAGGGCGCCCGGCGCATGGCGTTCCTCGGACGCCGGGGCTACGAGGACAAGCTGCTGGGCACCCGCGGACAGTGGGTGGTGGACCTGAAGGCGGACATGACGCGCTTCTCCCCCACCCCCGTGGCCTCCGACTTCGGCTACGGACTGCACCTGATGCTGTGGGGACGGCAGAAGAAGCTGTCGCGCAAGGACCTTCAGCAGGCGGTGGATGACGCCGTCGTCTGGGGCGTGCTGGACGCGAAGGACGCGGCCACCGTCATCAGCGTCATGCAGGAGGACGTGGGCAAGCACCCCATCGAAACGCGGCTCGAGCTGAAGATGGCGGATGACTCGTTCCGCGCCCTGGTGCCCCGCATCCAGACGCTCGAGCTGTCCCGCTTCTCACGCGCCCTGGCCCGCGCGCTGCCCTGGAGCGATCAGCTTCCCCGCGCCTCCGCCGAGTTCCGGCGCGCGGTCTACGCCCCCATCTGGGAGGCCTACCTCCGCGAGGTGCAGGAGCAAGGCAGCCTCATGCTGAATGACTTGTCACCCAGCCGAGCCGCGCAGATCGCCAAGTGGTACTTCCAGAAGGACCCCACGGTGCGCGACCTGGGCAAGGACCTGCAGCTCATCGAAAGCGAGTGGCGCCCGGGTGGCGGCAACTTCAGCTTCGCGGAGGTCATCTCGAAGAACCCCAACACGCTCATGAGGTGCAGGAACTTCGTGAGCGGCATGGTGCGCCTGCGCCGCGCCATTGACGAACGCAAGGCCCCGGACGAGCTGCGCACCGTGTTCGGCGAACTGGAAGGCATGTGGACCACCGGCTTCCACCTGCGCGCCGCGGGCTCCCTGCTCTCGGACCTGGCGCAGTCCACGCCGCTAGGCCTCGCGGGCGTCGAGCGGACCCTCACCGTGCGGGTGGCGGACAGCGAGGAACAGCTCGTGTTCTCCACCACGCGAGGCACCGGAGCAGACTGAGCGCGTCCCGAGCGGCCTGGGCGTCAGTGCTCGGACCGCGAGGCCCACGGGCGCATCACGCTCCTTGCGCGGCGGTACGGACCCCGCCGCGCGTCTCATAGCGCCCGTGACAGGACGACGGCCGCTGCCATGGACAACACCCCGGCCGCCGCGAAGTGCCGCCAGGCCCGGCGCGCCAGCGTCTCACTGGTGGCCGGCGCCTGGGGTCCCAGCACCAACATCGCGGGGCCTCCCTCCCGACCGACCAGGGCATAGCTGCCCTCGACAGGGCCCCTCCGGAGTTCGCCCACCACGAGGCAGGATTCGCCCACCGCGCCCACGCGCTCCCAGGACAGGGCCTCGGGTTCGATGGCGGGCCTCGGGCTGGGGGCGTCCGTGGACGGAACGTTCATTCCACCCGGGGCTGGGCTCAGGCTGGCCGCAGACTCCCGCACGCGCGCTGTCACCGGATGCGCCGTCTGATACCAGGACGCGGGCACCGTGCCTGGCAGGGCCTTGCACCGGCGGACCTCCACCGGGGCCATCAGCGACGCGGGCGAAAAGGACACAGAGGCACGGGCGCGCTGGCCCCGCAGCGCCAGCACCGGCGCATACGCGCGCTCACGCGACAACAGCGGCCCGCGCCGGCCGTCCGCCGCCACCTCGCGCACCTCCGCGTCGAAGAAGACACACGGCACGCCGCCGGGCGACGTCAACGTCGACTCCGCGTCCAGGACGCCGTGATAGACGCCCCAGCCTGGGGACGCACCGGCACGCAGGGCCGCCACCGCTTCATCCAGCGGCACCGGTGCCGAACCCCGCAGCACGTTGGCCCGGGTCCGGGCCCAGGCGCCCCGCAGCGCCAACCCCGCGGCCAGCACCAGCAGGACAGAGCCCATGGCCTTCACGGCCGTCTCCGAGGCCAACACCGCCCCGGTCCCCTGAACGTGCCGCAGCACGACGAGCGCCACCCCCGCCAGAAGTCCGAACCACAACAGGGGCACGCGGTAGGGACGGGACGCCACGTCCTTGCGCCCGTAGGCGAAGGCCGCCACCAACAGTCCCAACAGGCACGCCGCGTAGACCGGCGCCAGTGCCATGCGCCACAGCTCCATCCCGTCCCCCTGAAGGCTCGGCATGGACTCCCGCGTGGCGGAACATGCCGAGAGCAAGGTGGGGATGGAGCGGCGTCCGCGCAAGCCTTCGCCTGCCGTGCGGGCTACTCGGGGCCGGCGGCGACGCGGCGGACGGGCCGGGGCATCAGGTGCCCCCGGACCTTCAAGTCATCGAACGAGCAGGACAGGTTGCGGCAGCCCAGGGCCACCTTGCCCACGCGGTCCTCCAGGCCCACCAGCAGCTTGCGGGCGAAGCGCTCGTTGTTGAGGAACGCCTCCACCAGCACGCCCGAGCTGTTCCGGCGCAGCTGCAGCCGCACCTGGTAGGGGCCGTGGGCCGGCAGCGGCATCTCGTCCTCGACGAGCGCCTCCGTGTCCTGCGCGCTGTTCCCCACCACCTCGCGCCCGTCCGGCATGAAGTAGCGCCACGACAGCCGCATGCCCACGTCCGGAATGGCGAACGCGGAGACCTGCAAGTCCTTGATGCGGAACGCCAGCTCGCCGTAGTGCTGCGCATCCGCGTCCTGCGCGTACTCCGGTCCCAGCTGCGCCACGTCCATCAGCACTTCGGCCGTGAAGTCGTTGGACGAGAAGTAGCGCTGCGCGATGTACGCGCGCGGAATCAGCCGCCGCCCATTGGTCTCCTTGCCCGCCTGCAAGGCCTGGAGCTCCCCATCCACCAGCCGCCATTGGCCACTGTGGACGTTGACCTCCTCGTTGCCCTCGTTGAAGCCCAGCTCCAGGCGCGAAGTGCCCCCGGCCTTGGCGGGCGCCGCGAAGGAGAGCGATGAGAAGACCTCGCCGTAGGTGTTCGGCGGCAGCGCCCGGTTGCCGGGCTTCACCTGGACGCCCTTCGTGCCGATGATGACGCGCTGGTCGTCGCCCAGGTGGAGGCTCACCGGCCCCACGAACCACCGGACCGCGAAGCCCAGCAGCGCCAGCCCGCCCACCACCGACAGGCCACCGCGCACGCGCCGCCAGCCCGAACGGAGCTGACGCGACAGCGCGGTCTGCCGCACCGGCCGTACCGATCGCGCGGCCGCGGGCACCATGCGCCCGTCCAGGTTGCTCTGTGGAATGCCCGGCGCGGAGCTGGTGGCAATCATCGCCTCCAGCGCGGCGCACAGCTCGCCGGCCTTCTCGTAGCGCGCGGCTGGGTCCTGCTCCAACAGGCGGTCCACCACCGGGTCCACGCGCGGGTCCAGCCCCGGCACCTTCGAGGAGGGCAGCTTGAAGCGGCCCAGCGGCAGCTCCCCGGTGAGCACCTCGTAGAGGATGACGCCCAGCGAGAAGAGGTCCGCGCGCCCGTCCACGTTCTTCGCGTCGCGGCGCTGCTCGGGAGCCATGTAGTTCAGCGTGCCCATGGCCACCGACGTCGCGGTGAGCTGCAGCCGCGAGTCCGGCGCGCGGATGCCCGCGAGGCCGAAGTCCGCCACCTTCACGTGCCCGCGCCCGTCCAGCAGGATGTTCTCCGGCTTCAGGTCGCGGTGGATGATGCCCTTGTCGTGCGCGCACTCGATGGCGCGCGCCACCGCCAGGAGGAGCTTGATGCCCTTCTCCGGCGTGAGCCCGGCCGACATCGCCTCGCGCAGCGAGCGGCCTTCCACGTACTCCATGACGAAGTAGTAGTGCTCGCCCGCCACACCCCGGTCGATGATCTGGATGATGTGCGGGTGGTTGAGCGCCGCCAGCGCCGTGGCTTCCTTCTCGAAGCGCGTGACGAACTCCGGGTCCTTCGCCAGCCGCGGCGGCAGCAGCTTCACCGCCACCGTGCGCCCCAGCGACTGCTGCCGCGCGAGCCACACCTCGCCCATGCCGCCGCGCCCGAGCATCTCCAGCAACTCCAAGCCCGGCAGGTCCACCTTGCCAGCGCCCACGAAGGTGCTGTCCTCGTGCGCGTTCAGCGCCGAGTGCGCAGTGTCCGAGCCCGTCTTCGCGGACGAGCGAACCAACGTCTGCTCCACTGACGCGTCCGAAGCTCCGTTGCTGGAAGGAATGGCCACACCGCTGGTCCCCGGCGCCGCCACGCCTGGCAGCCCGCTCCCGTCGCCGCGAGGCCCGGAGCGCGCGGGCTCCGAAGCGCGCGAAAGGGAGATGTCGATGCCCGGCTCCGGCTCCGCGTGAGGAACCACCGTCACCACGCCGGAGGTCCCATTGGCCGGAGGGCGCTGCTCCTGGATGCCGCTGCCCGTGGGCACCATCGTGTTGCGCGCCACCTCGGCGGCCACGTCACCCCGGCGGGCCTCGAACCGGATGCCGCAGCGGCACTGGACACGCTGGCCGCTCACGTAGACGCGGATGTCGTGTGGATGGCCGCAGTTGGGGCAGGCCTGCGTCGTCGGGCTCATGCTCGGCGTGAGGAGGAAGCGGCGGTGGTGTATTCCAGCCCGTGGACGCGGTAGGTCGGCACGGCCTTCTCCTTGCCCTTCACCTGGAGGGCCGGCAGCCCCTCCACGTCGAAGCCGGCGCCCGCCCTGCGCACCGTGGACTCGGAGGCCAGCACCTCGCCGCTCTTCGCCATGCCACATAGGCGCGAAGCGGTGTTCACCGTGTCGCCAATGGCGGTGAACTCGTGGCGTTCGGCGCTGCCCATGTAGCCGACAACGGCCTGCCCGGTGTTCACCCCGATGCCGACCTCAATGGGCTGCTTGCCCGCGGCCACGCGGCGGCGGTTCAGCTCATGCACGGCGTCTTGCATCTCCAAGGCGGCCCGAAGCGCGCGGGCGGCATCGTCCGGGTGCGACAGCGGCGGCCCCCAGACGGCCATGACACAGTCCCCAATGAACTTGTCCAGGTTCCCCTCGTGGCGGAACACCACCCCGGCCATGGCGGTGAAGAATGCGTTGAGCATGTCTACCACCTCTTGCGGAGAATCGTTCTCCGAGATGGTGGTGAACCCGCGGATGTCCGCGAAGAGGCAGCTCACCTCCGCCAGCCTGCTCTGCGCCAGGTCTTCCGTCTCACCGGCGATCACCGCGTCGGCGACGGCCTTGGACAGGAAGCGGCTGAGCTCCGCGCGCGTCACGGCCTCGGCGCGAATCTGCTCAGCCAGCGCCGCGTTCTCCAGCGCGATGCTCGCCTGCGAGGCGATGCCGGAGAGGATGGTCAGGTCCTTCTCCGAGAAGGCGTTGATCTGCTGCCGGCTGTCCAGGAAGAGCACCGCCTGAATCTTCCCGTTCACCTTCAGCGGCACCGCCATGGCGGACCGGATGCCCTGCGCGACGATGCTCTCCGCCGCGGAGAAGCGCTCGTCGATGATGGCGTCCGCCGTCAGCACCGCCTTGCCCGTCTCCACCACGCGCTTGAGCACGGTGTCGGACAGCATGACGTTGACGGCCTTGTCGGAGCGGTGGTGCACCGCCGACGGGATGAACTCGCCGTCCGCGGCCACCTTCAGGATGACGCCGTGGTCCGCGGCCAGCAGTTGGAAGGCCACCTTGAGGATCTGCTCGAAGAGCCCCGTCTGGCTGCCCTGCAGGCTCACCTGGCGGTGGAACTCATGGGCGATGCGCAGCTTCTCGTAGTCGCGGCGCAGCGCCTCCACGTCCGACACCTGTTCGGCAGGCCGGAAGTTCTGCGGCACCTGGTCCATCTGCGCCAGGAAGGCCGGCATGGAGATGGACTGCGCCACCACCGTCACGCCCGGCGCGGTGGGCGCGTTGGCCGGCGCCACCGGCTCGCCGCTGTGGAAGATGAGCCGCGAGGCGCCCAGGGAGATTTCGTCCCCGTCGCGCAGCTTGAGCTCCTTCACCCGGCGGCCATTCACGAAGGTGCCGTTGGACGAGCCCAGGTCCTTGAGGATGAAGTCCTTGCCCACGCGCTCGATGACCGCGTGTTCCTTGGAGACCTCCCGGTCCACCAGCCGCAACGTGTTGGACGGATGCCGGCCCAGGGACGTCGCCGGCCCCAGGGGAAACTCTCCGAGCGTGCCATCCGCGAAGCGCCCTGTCAGACGGGGGCCGCGAATCTGCCCGGGTTTGGGAGCGAAAGGGACGGGGGACTGGCTCACGCGGAAATCCTCACCGGCCCGGACACTACCAGAGGCCATCGGCACCGGGGAACGCTCGGAAATCACCACTGCACGGCCGAGCAGCGTCCGCCTGGCGGGACGGCTCCTCAGCGACGGGCCGCCGGCTTCCTGTCCGCACCGCCCGCCCGGATGGCCAGGCCCACCGAAGGCATCACGGTAACGCCCCCCAGGTTCCGCTCCATCCCGAAGAGCTGCGGCCTGCTCCGGAAGTAGCCCCCCGTCACCTCGGCATAGAGGTGGACGTACCGGTAGCCCACGGCGATTCCCAGCGTGGAGCCCACGAAGTGGCTGCCCACCGTCGCGGGAAGCGTCGCGTCGAAGCCCGACACCGGCTTCCCCTGCTGGGAGTAGTCCACCAGCCGCGCGTCCAGCCGGGTGCGACTGTAGATGTACTTGGGCGCCGCGTAGAGCTTGAAGACGTCCCCCCAGTCCGCGCTGAGGTACAGGGGCACCTCCACGTCGTAGCGGCTGAAGTCGTTCATCTCCACCACCTCCAGCACGTCCAGGACCGGGCTGCTGAAGAAGTGCTTGGACACCCCCACCCCCAGGGACATGTCAAAGGAGCGCTGGCCCAGCTCCAGATAGCGGCCCACCTCATCTCCGCCGTGGGCCAGCTGGAACTTCAGGTCCCCGCGCAGGGAGATGCCGCTGTAGCGCAGGCCCACGTCCAGCCGGTCCACCACCCCCACCCGGACCATCAGCTCCGGATTGACGCCCGGCGGGGCCACCATCAGCGCCACGCCCGCCGTCAGCAGCTCCTGCTGGGCCTCCTCGCTCAGCGTGTAGGGACGGTCATTCGCCACCGCGTCCCGGGCCGCCTCACCCTGCTCGATGCCGGCGTCCACCACCCGGACCAGGGACCCCACCGGGATGAAGAACCCCGCCCCGCCCGTCACCTGGACCTGCCCCGGCGCCAACGTCCGGGCCGTCTGCTGCGTGGACAGCGTGGATGCACACCCCGGAGCCAGGGCCAGGAGCAACAGGGGAAGAATTCGCATGGGAGGTCACGTTATCCCCTTTCTGGCGCAGGTGCTTCATTCCGGGGCGCCGCGCTGGTAAGGGGGGCGCCGTGCGAATCAAACAAAAGCCCGAGGACTTCTCCGTCAAGGAGTCATACCGTTTCGACGAAGTCGACTCGGGACGTCACCGCGTCTACCTGATGGACAAGCAGAAGCTGTCCACCTTCGACGCCGTGACCCGGCTGCGGGATGCGTTCGGCCTCAAGCCCGGCGCCATCAGCTACTGCGGCCTCAAGGACAAGCAGGGCCGGACCGAGCAGATCATCGCGGTGGACGGCGCCGACGTGGACATGCAGGAGCCTGACCTGCGGCTGAAGTACCTGGGCCGCACGGACAAACCGCTGTCCGCCGCCAACATCACCTCCAACCGCTTCTCCGTCACGGTGCGCTCGCTCCAGCCGGAGTCGCTGGGGCCCCTCAACGTGGCCGCCGCCGAGGTCAACCGCCTGGGCGTCATCAACTACTTCGACAGCCAGCGCTTCGGCTCGCTGAAGCACGGCCAGGGCTTCATCGCCAAGGACCTCATCCGGGGCGACTTCGAGGCCGCGCTGCACAACTACATGGCCAAGCCGTCCGAGCTGGACCGGACGGAGGACGCCAAGATCAAGGCCTTCTGGAAGGAGAACTGGGGCCGCTGGGACGCGCGCGTCCCCTACGAGGGCACGCGCAAGTACCACCGCGTCCTCAAGTCCCTGCGCGACCAGCCGGGTGACTACCTGCGCGCCTTCATGCAGATCGACGCGGACTACCGCGCGATGCTGATCTTCACCTACCAGAGCTTCCTCTGGAACGAGGGTGTGCGGCGCTACCTCCAGCTGATGCTGCCGCGCGAGCACCTCTTCCCCATGCGCTACCAGGCTGGCACGCTGCTGTTCCACCGCGACGCCAGCCCGGAGGTGCTCCGCACGCTGCGCGATGCCTCCTTCCCCCTGCTCGCGCCGAACTCGACGTTCAGCGACCCGAAGGTAGAGGAGGCCGTGCGCTGGGTGCTGGGCCGCGAGAAGCTCCAGCTGTCGGACCTGCAAGTCCCCGGCGCCGAGCGCAGGCTCTACTTCAAGCACGAGGAGCGGCCCCTGCTGTCGTTCCCGCACAAGCTCGTCGTGGGCCGCACGCAGGCGGACGAACTCAACCGCGACGACATCAAGGTCAACATCGCCTTCACCCTGCCGCCTGGCGCCTACGCCACCCTGGTCATCAAGCGGCTGTTCCACTTCGAGTACACCGAGGACAGCGCGGAGACCATCCGCGCCTCGCAGCGGCCGAAGCTGGTGGAGGCCGAAGCCGCCGCCGCCGCGCACGAGCCCTCCAGCCGCCGGGGGCCGCCCCGCCGTGACGCGGACGGCGCACGCGCCGGAAGCCGTGGCGCTCCGGGTACGGAGACCCGCCGCCGTCCATCCGGAGACCGCGACACGCGCGCGCCCGCCGGCAACCGCGATGCCCGGGGCGCTGGAGCTCCGGGCCGCCGCCGCACCGGTCCGCGTGAGGTGGAGATCCTCGAGCCCGCCTCGGGCCGCGCCCGCACCCTGGCCGCCAAGGTCCCCGCGCCCACCCAGGCCGCGGAGCCCGCCGCGCCACTGGGCTTCCGTGAGCGGCAGCGCCAGCGCAAGGACGCCCGCTCGGCCGCGCGCGCGGAGACCGAGGCCAAGCGTGTGGCCAAGGCCAAGCCCCCGAAATCACGGAAGAAATAGAGATGTCTCTCCCGGATGCAATGGGCGGACGGGCGCGCCGTAGACCAAGGCGTGAACGCTCTTGCCCTCGACGACGCTCCCGGGACGCTCGCCCATGCCATCGGGATGCTGATGGCTGAGGAAGCCCCTCCGCTTCCCTGGAAAGCGGACGTGCAGGCCGCCCGCCGAGGTGACCCGTCCGCTTTCGAGTCCCTGGTTCGCAGCGTGCAGCGCCCCGTCTACGGCCTGGCGCTGCGGCTGCTCCAGAGCGAGGCCGAGGCCGCGGAGGTGGCGCAGGAAGCGCTGCTTCGCGCCTACCAGAACCTCCACCGCTACGACGACGCGCGCCCGTTCGACCTGTGGGTGCTCGCCATCACCCGCAACCTCTGCCTGGACCTGCTCCGCCGCCGCACCAAGGTGCGCACCGAGGAGTTGGAGCCCATGAAGGAGGTGCTCCCCAGCGGCGAGGCGTCGCAGGAGGAAGGCGCCATCGCGCGCGAGGAGCGGCAGTCGCTGGAGGAGGCCATGGCCACTCTGTCCGTCGAGGACCGGGAGGTGCTCGCCCTCTATTACGTCCAGAAGCGCACGACGAAGGAGATCGCCCAGATCATGGGCTGTGCGCCTGGCACCATCATGGCCCGGCTCTTCCGGGCCCGTGAGAAGCTGCGCAAGAAGATGACGACCGAGGAGGCTCCACGATGAATCCCCACCTGTGCCCGGACCTCGAAGTCCTCTTCGCGGAGCTGGAAGCCGGCGAAGGGCCCGCGCTGGACCACGCCGCCGAGTGCGCCGCCTGCGCCGCCGTCCTGGAAGATCACCGGCTGATGGAGCAGGACCTGTACCGGCTGGCGGATCCCCTTCCCCCGCCCACCCTGGTGGCCAGCGTCATGGCGCGCGTGTCCGCCGAACCCGTGCCCCGGCGCCGCGAGGTCTGGTCCGGGCTGGCCATCCTGCTGACGTCGATGCTGGGCGGGCTGGGCTATCTGGTGATGAGCGACCAGGCGCTCGGCCGGCTGGGAACCGGGCTGGCCTCCGTACTGGTGCAGGGGCGCCCCTTCATCGAAGGCGTACTCAGTGGCGCCAACGCGTTGTGGTCCACCGCAGGCATGACGGTGGCCTGCTCTCTCGCCTTCCTCCTGCTGACGTCGCTGTACGGTCTCAAGCGGCTTGCCGGCACCGGGCCCACTCCTTCCGAAGCGTGAGCGAACCATGAAGCTCCTTCCTCGAATCCTCTTCCCCGCTCTGCTGCTCGGCGCCCCCCTGGCGCTTGCCCAGGACACGGCGCCCCAGGCTGGCGTGACGGCTCCCGCCGCGAGCACCATCGACATCAGCTTCCGCGGCACCCTGCGCGACGCCCTCAAGACGATCGCCGACAAGGGGGGCCTCAATCTGGTCGTCACCGGCGACCTGGACTCGCCCGCCGAGGTCCACCTGCGCGGCGTCACGGCGAACCAGGCCCTGCGCACCGTGGCCCGGGCCTATTCGCTGCGCCTGGACCAGGACGGCACCATCTTCACGCTGCGACCCATGACGGCGCAGGAGAAGCGCGCCGCCGAGTCGGGTGAGTCCGAAGCCAACGTCGACGCCGCGCCGCTCGAGATGGTGGTGCCTTCCATCCCGCCCATCCCTCCGATTCCCGACCTCCCGAACGCGTTCTCCGAGGAGACGCGGAACGAGATGAAGCGCGCCCGGGACGAGATGAAGCGGACCCGCGACGAGGTGCGGCGCAACATGCGTCGCAACGGCAGCCGCAACGTGGTGGCGCGCGGACAGAACCTGGAGGTGAAGGAAGGCCAGTCGGTGGAGAGCGCCGTGGTGTACGGCGGCAACCTGGTGGTCAACGGCCACGTGAAGGATGACGCGGTCGCCTTCGGCGGCAACCTGGAGGTCCACGGCCGCGTGGACGGAGACGCGCATGCCTTCGGCGGCAACGTCATCCTGGGGCCGGACGCACACGTGGAAGGCGACGTGTCTGCCTTTGGCGGCTCCGTGGAGCGCGACGACGCCGCCCAGGTGGAAGGCAGCATCGAGTCCTTCGGCGGCGCGGGGATTGGCCGCATGGTGGCCAGTGAAATCAAGAAGGGCGTGAAGGAAGCCAAGGACCCCTCCGAAAACCGGAGGGACCGCGACGATGACGGCGCGGGCATGGCGGGCTTCATCCTCACCTTCGCGGTGCTCTTCGGGCTCGGCTTCCTGGGTCAGATGTTCTTCCCCGCGCGCATGAAGCAGCTGGGTGAGGAAGTGCGCCGCAGGCCGGTGCAGACGGGGCTCACCGGCTTCGTGGGACTGCTGGCGATGATTCCCCTCACGGTGGTGCTGTGCATCACCATCATCGGAATCCCGGTGGCGCTGGTGCTGTGGATGGCGGCCCCCGTGGCGGCGGCGCTGGGCTACGCGGCGGTGGCGAGCGAGCTGGGCACGCGGCTGCCCATCCTCCGCGGCCGGAAGACGCAGGCGGTGGTGCTGGCCCTGGGGCTGCTGGTGCTGATGGTGGTGGGCTCGCTCCCCATCCTCGGTCCCATCATCACCACGCTGGTCGGCCTGATGGCCCTGGGCGCGGTGGTCCGCACCCGCTTCGGGCACCGGCCGCAGGGCATGCCCGAGCCCATCATCCCCTCGACCGAGCAGCCTGTCTGACAGGGATTGCCGGGTGCTTTGCCCGGCGCGTCACGCACCGACGCGAGTCTTCAGGGGGACTGTCCCGGGCGCCACACGGCCCGAGACGGTCCCCTCTCGTTTTACAGTGTGCGCCTTAGCCAAGCTCGGGCGCGCCATCACCACGCCTATCGGCCAGGCGTGTTGGGCATAGCGCGTCATGCCTTCAGAGGCTTTGACCGCCCGGTCCGCGTGCGCCATTTTGCGCGCACCCTATGCGACGCCTTCCCGACGTACCGCCGCGCGGCCGGGCCATCACCGTGGACCTCGAGGGCGAGAGCCTCCCCGCCATCGAAGGTGAGCCGGTGGCGTGCTCGCTGGTTGCCGCGGGTGAGCCCATGCTCGCCCGCTCCATCAAGTACCACCGGCCGCGAGGCCCCTACTGCTTCGCCGGGGCCTGCTCGCATTGCCTGATGCGGGTGGACGGCGTGCCCAATGTCTACGCGTGCCGCACGCCCGCGCGGGACGGCATGAAGCTGGAGCGGCAGAACGCCTACCCCTCCGCGAAGGTGGACATCTTCGAGAGCATCGACTGGTTCTTCCCCAAGGGCATGGACCACCACGAGATGTTCGCCGGCGTGCCGGTGGCCGAGCAGGTGATGGCCAAGGTGGCGCGGCAGCTCGCGGGGCTGGGCCTGCTGCCCAAGACGCCCGCGCCAGTGACGGCGCCCGCGCGCACGGTGCGCACCCGCGTGGCCGTGGTGGGCGGCGGCGCGGCGGGACTGGCGGCGGCGCGCGTGCTCACCGAGCGGGACGTGGGCTTCCTCCTCATCGAGCGGGACGACGCGCTCGGTGGCCGGCTCGCGAACGGCGCGCCGGAGGCCGGCGGCCCCAGCCTGGACGACATCCACCGCATCTCCCCCAGCAGCGTGCTCACGCGGGCCACCGCGCTGGGCCTGTATGACGACGATGCGGGGCGCTTCCTCGCGGTGGGCACCTGGGAGGCGGACGCGCCGCGCCTGGTGAAGGTGTACTCGGAGCGCTTCCTGCTCACGCCCGGCGGCCATCCGCCCACGCTCCCCTTCGAGAACAACGACCTGCCCGGCGTCTACGCGGGCCGAGCGGCCAGCCTGCTGCTGCGCCGCTACGACGTGGCGCCGGAGACAGCAGCCCTGGTGGGCTGGGGCGCGGAGCTGCACGCGCTGGCGAACCTGCTCCAGGAGCGCGGCACGAAGGTGGTGGCGGTGGTGGACCTGCGGGACACGCCGCCGGCGGGCGCCCATGCCACGGCGGTACGAGGCAGCGAGCCCAAGGCCCATGGCCTGCGCGGCGTGAGCGCCTTCAGCTACACGCGCGAGGGCGGCGGCCGCGAGAAGGTGTCGTGTGACGCGGTGCTGGTGTCCGTCCCCGTCAGCCCCAGCTTCGAGCTGGCGCGGCAGGGCGGCGCGAAGGTGCCGTTCGACGAGAAGCGCGGGCTCTTCGTGGTGGAGACGGACGCGGACGGGCGCACCCAGGCGCCGGACGTGTACGCCGCGGGTGACGTCACGGGCGGAGGCACCGCGAAGGACGCGGCGGCGGCCGGACGGCGCGCGGCCCAGGCGCTGGTGGGAGGGCTGTCATGAGCAAGGCGATGATCTGCTCCTGTGAGGACGTCACCGTCGACGACATCCGTCACGCGGTGTCCCGGGGCTTCTGCGACGTGGAGTCGGTGAAGCGCTACACCGGCTTCGGCACCGGCATCTGCCAGGGCAAGAGCTGCTCGGCGGCGGTGGCCGCGCTGCTGGAGAAGGAGAAGGCGCTCAAGCCCGCGGCCGTGGTGCCCTTCACGCCGCGCCCGCCGCTCTACCCCACCGAGCTGCGGATGATGGCCTCCGCGCCCGTGGACGAGTCCCAGCCGCCCGTGGGCGGGCTGCCGCAGGAAGTGGACGCCTTCCCCGCCGCGCTGCGCCCGGAGGGGCCGGTGCCCGCGAAGGCGAAGGTGGTCATCATCGGCGGCGGCATCATGGGCCTGGCGCTGGCGTACAACCTGGCGCGCGCCGGTGAGACGGACGTGGTGGTGCTGGAGCGCGGCTACCTGTGCGCGGGCGCGTCCGGCCGCAACGGCGGCGGCGTGCGCATGCAGTGGGGCACGCCCTCGCTGGTGGAGCTGGCCAAGCGCTCCATCGAGTTGATGAAGGGCTTCGCGCGCGAGCTGGGCATCAACGTCTGGCTGCGCCAGGGGGGCTACATCTTCCTGGCGAAGACGAAGCCGGTGGCCCAGCGGCTGGAGCGCAACGTCTCGCTGCACAACCGCTTCGGCGTCCCCACCCGGCTCATCACCCCCGACGAGGCGCGCGGCATCGTCCCCGGGCTCACGATGAAGGACTGCCTCATCGCGTCCTACAATCCGGAGGACGGCGTCATCTTCCCCTGGCCCTTCCTGTGGGGCTATGCGCAGGGCTGCCAGAAGCGCGGCGTCCGCGTGGAGACGTACACGGACGTCACCGGCTTCGAGACCAGCGGTGGCCAGGTGCGCAAGGTGAAGACGACGCGCGGCGACATCGCCTGTGACACCGTGGTGCTGGCCGCCGGCGCCTGGAGTCCGCAGGTGGCGAAGCTGGTGGACGTGAAGCTGCCCAACGAGCCGCACCGCCACGAAATCCTCAGCACCGAGCCGCTGAAGCCCTTCCTGGGGCCGCTGGTGTCCGTGCTCGACAGCGGGCTGTACTTCAGCCAGTCCATGCGCGGCGAAATCGTGGGCGGCATGGGCGACGCCAAGGAGCCCGCGGGCCTCAACATGGGCAGCACCCTGCGCTTCGTGTCGCGCTTCGCGCAGGCGCTGATGGAGCAACTCCCCCAGGTGGGCCACGTGAAGGTGCTGCGCCAGTGGGCCGGCTGCTACGACGTGACGCCGGACAACAACCCGATTCTGGGACGCACCCCGGGCCTGGACAACCTGCTCCAGATGTCCGGCTTCGTGGGCCACGGCTTCATGATGGCCCCCGCCGTCGCGGAGCGGATGGCGAAGTGGATGGCCACCGGCGAGTCCGACGAGCTCTTCACCCGCTTCAACCTCCGGCGCTACTCTGACGCGGCGGGCCATTCGCGTGACTTCGGCACCGGAACGCTGGAGCGCGAGGACATGGTCATCGGCTGAGCCCCAGGCCGCGCTGCTCCCGGGCCGCGCCTGGACCCGTCTCCGCCGGGTCCGGACGCGGCCCTTGTATTTTTCCGGAGCCTGTCCTGGCCGAAGACAACGGCTGGGGAGCGAATTGACCCGGAACGCACCAGCTCCGGATAGTCTCGCAAATCACGAAAAACACTGGCGGCCGTCAGCGGGGTTGTGAAGCGCCTTTACATCAACAACTGGGTTACCTGGACAGGGACGCACCAGTCGCGTGTGCCGGCACGGTGCTCGCTCCGAGTAGAGACGCTCGGAGTGGAGACATGGCACGGCGCGTGCCTTGGCGCCTCGCCGCGCAATCCAGCGCGAGGAGGTGTTCCGATGTTCCCGAAGAGCGTTCGTGCGCTGTTCCTGGTGGGAGCCCTGTCTGCCTGCGGTACCGAAGCACCTCCCGACGTTCCCAACGCGGACGGCCAGGAGCCTCTGCAGTCGCAGGAGTCCAACGTCATCGTGGGCTCGGTGAACTGGGTGAGCGCCACGACGCTGTCCGGCACGCAGCGCACGCGCTCTCTCGCGGTGGGCTACCTGTCCATTCCGGCGGTGAGCTCGCGTTGCACGGCGTGGCTGGTGTCGCGGGACGTGATCATCACCAACAACCACTGCGTCGGCAGCAGCTCCGAGGCCTCCGGTGCGCGCGTGTCCTTCAACTATGAGGACGGCGTCAGCTCCACCGCTCGCGTCTGGTACAACTGCGGCACGATGATCCGCACCTGGGCCGGCGACGACATGACGGCGCTGCGCTGCACGGCCACCAACGGCCAGCTCCCGGGTGACGTGTACGGCTGGCTGACGGTGGCCAGCGCCAACGCCGCCACCAACGCCAGCATCTACGTGGTCCACCAGAACTGCGACTACTACACGACGAGCGGCTGCACGCCGACGAAGAAGTCCTCGCCGGGCGTGGTGCGCAACGCCAACTACAGCACCACGGACCTGTCCTACGACGCGGACACGCTGGGCGGCTCGTCCGGCTCGCCCGTGCTGTCCTCGTCTTCGCACCAGGTGGTGGGCCTGCACCACATCGGCCTGGGCGGCAACTCGCAGGGCCGCGGCACGGCCAACACCGGCGTGAAGGCCACGCGCGTGAAGGCGCGCCTGGCCGAGATTGGCCTCTAGGTCCGGGCACCCCGCGTCACGCGGGTGATGGCTCGCCCGACAGCGGCAGCGTCTGGGGGGCCTGCCGTGATGGGAGCAGCAACTCCTCCCGCCGCAGGCCCCGCAGCGCCATCCGCCCCAGGCTCCGCTTGAGCCCGCGTGGCAGCAATGGCAGCAGCCGCATCACCCACCGGTGCCCCAGGCCCGGGTACACCAGGGCCTCGCCGCGCTCGAAGCCGGCGAGCGCCTCGCGGGCGCAGCGCTCCAGCGACAGGTGGAAGAAGGGCGCCAGCGACTCCGCGCCCTCCACACCCGCTTCCCACAGCGGCCCCGGAGCCACGCGCGTCACCGTGACGCCCTGCCCCTCCACTTCCAGGCGCAGTGCCTCCGTGAAGCCGTCCAGGAAGCGCTGGGTGGCGGAGAAGGTGGCCGAGCCCGGCAGGATGAGCTGCGCCGCGCCGGAGCCGATGTTGAGGATGCCGCCCCGTCCCCGCTCCAACATGGGCTTGAGCAGCCGGTGCGTCAGCAGCGCGGGCACCCAGACGTTGGCGCGCAACATGGCCTCCACACGCGCCCAGCCCTCCTGGGCATACAGCGCCTGGTCGCCTTCCGCGGCGTTGTTCACCAGCACGTCCACGCGGACGAAGTGCTCCTCCAGCGAAGCGAGCAGCGCATCCACCTGCCGGGGATCGCACACGTCGCAGGATTCGACGAGCACGCCCAGCGTCGGGTAGTTCAGCAGGAGTTCCTCGCGCAGGGGCTCCAGTACCTGGGCCTGATGGTCCACGAGCACCAGGGTCCGAACGCGACGCGCAAGCAGCCGGGCAAGCTCCCGGCCAATCCCCCGGGCCGCGCCGATGATGAGCACGGTTCCTTGGTCGATGGGGAGAGGACGCATGACAAAATCCTCCGTTCGTTGAGGTGCCCATCGTGCGCATGCCTTGCGCGGTCTGCCGCTCCCCCTGCAGGGTTTGCACGCCCGGACAGCAGACGACCGGCGCGGCGCCTGGCACGGCACTTCCATCTGGGGTGCGCCATGCCCAGAAAAGAAGACATGGCGACTGTTTCCCGAATCCTCGTTCCCGTGGACCTGTCGGACGGCTCCCGGGAGGTCATCGACTACGCGGTGAAGCTCGCTCGGCCTTTCAAGGCATCGGTCGAGGTGGTCCACGCCTGGGAGCCACCCCAGTACGTGGCGCCGGACCTGCTGGTGGCCGCGCCGGGGTGGAACTCCCAATCCCTGGAGCACGTCGCCGTGGAAGCAGCGACGAAGGAGCTGACGGCCCAGGTGAACAAGGGGGAGCCCCCGGGCGTCCCGGTGAGCCAGAAAATCGTCGTGGGTGAGGCGGCGTCCACCATCCTCGACCTCGCCGAGCAGGACCAATGCGACCTCATCGTCATGGGTACCCACGGCCGGCGCGGCCTTCCCCGCCTGCTTCTGGGAAGCGTGGCGCAGAAGGTCGTCGCCCGCGCGTCCTGCCCGGTGCTCACCATCCACCTGTCCGAGCAGAAGTAGCGCGGACGCGCCTCACGGCCCCGGGGCGGGAGCCACCGGGGGAGCGGCCTGCTCCCCCGCCTTCCGCCGCGAGGCCAGCACCGTGGGCACGGCCAGCACCGCCATGGCGGCGACGACGAGCGCGGCGCCCACCAACTCCAAGGCCCCCGCGCCCGGCTGTCCCAGCGTGACGGACATCACCACCGTCGCGACCACTCCAGCGAGCACGCTGGACGCGCGGTTCACCGGCACGCAGAAGGCATTCTCCCGCCCGTCCAGGAGGATGAGGCCGCCGAAGATGCCGGTGGCCTGCGACAGCAGTCCCACGGCGATCTCCGAGACCAGGTGGCCTCGCGACAGGGCCCCGGTGAAGCCGTCGCGGATGTCACCCAGCACGCCATCGCCGCCGATGAGGGCCAGCACCGCCAGGGTGCCCACCAGCACTGGCGTGGCCACCATCTGCTCCTCCACGAAGTAGCGGATGGAGACCTCACGTTCGCCGGACTTGGCCAGTTGGCTCATGGCGCGCAACCGGAAGAAATAGGCCGCCAGGTACACGCCCACATCCACCGTGGCCAGGAGCGTCAGCGTGGGGCTGACCGACGAGCCCGCGGCCACCGCCACCGCCGAGAAGCTCAAGCCCAAGGCCACCCATGAGGGCCAGCGCACCCGCCGTCCACTGAGGACGTCCACCAGCGGCGCCAGGACGAGCACGCCGCCGCGCATCAACAGCATCATGAAGACGATGGACGCCCCCGGAAGGGTGTACGCCAGCGTCGTGGTGCCGATGATGGCCGCCGAGCAGAACCCCGACAGCAGCGTCCACCGCCCTGGTGCCGGCACCTGGAAGCCCCACACCTGGCGGTGCCCCGCGTAACGCCACCAGCGCATCCACGTGAGGAAGGCGAACATTCCCACCAGCGAGGCCGAGGTGCTCACCGGCAGGAGCGTGAAGCCGGAGATGCCCTCCCGCATGCCGGGCAAGGCGCCTCCGGACAGCGCCTTCGTCAGCGCGCTGTAGGGGGCATAGGCCACGAAGTAGCCCAGGGCGTACCCCCAGATGCTCAGGTCACGGACGTCATCATTTCGAAGGGGCGTGGCGGACAGGACGTGTTCCCGGGTGGGGTGTGGGGACAGGGTTGTGCAAGCCGCACGCCGGGCAGGTGGCTGGCGTGGGCACGCAATCGTTTCCAGACGGGCGCGTATCCAGCGGCGTCACGGCTTTCACAGGAGCCTCGCATGCGCTCGTCCCCCATTGCCACCCTGGCCCTCGGGCTCGCCCTCGCCACCCCTGCCTTCGCCGAGGACGACGCGAAGTCGCCCCAGAAGTGGAAGGTGGTGTGCGCCACGCAGTCGAAGGACGGAAGCCGCGCCGTCCAGGGCACCGACCTGATCATCGAAGCCGGTGAGAAGATGAAGGACGGCGTCGCCGTGGAGGGCAACGTCATCGTCCGCAAGGGCGCGGTGGTGGAGGACGTCGTCGCCATCCGGGGCCGCGTCATCGTTGAGTCGGGGGCCCGGGTGACGGGCAACGCGGTGTCCCTGGGCGGCGAGGTCCGCGTCCACAAGGGCGCCGCTGTCGAGGGGAACGCCATCGCCCTGGGGGGACGGCTGAAGGTGGATCAGGACGACGCGGTGAAGGGCGACAAGGTCAGCCTGTCCTTCGAGATTGGCGGCCGGGACATCGTGCGCGGCTTCATTGAAGACGCGCTCGACGAGGAGACCGGCTGCCACATCGTCGACGAGAGCGATAAGGACGTCTGAGTCACGCGGCGCTGGCCGGCCCCGGAGGCACGGCCGGCTCGGTGCCGGTGCGCGTCAGCGGCATCAGCGAAGCCCGCAGCGACAGGATCTGATCGCGGGCCAGGTTCTTCAGCGTCTCCACGTCCGCCAGCGTCATCCCCTTGGTGGAGATGGGCGTGCCCACCGTCACCAAACCGCGCGAGGTGGCGAAGCGCCAGGAGTGCTTCGGCAGCGCCCGCCGCGTCCCGCTCACCGCCAGGGGCAGCACGTCCGCCTGCGCCTCGATGGCCAGCCGGAACGCGCCGTCCTTGAATGGCAGCAGGTCATCCGTCTTCGAGCGCGTCCCTTCCGGGAAGATCATCACCGGCATGCCCTTGGCCAGCCACTGGCGGCACTTCGCCATGGCGCCCGTCGCCGAGTCGCGGTCGCCGCGGTGCACGGGGACGTCCCCCGCCATCCACATGCTCCAGCCCACCACGGGAATCTTGAAGAGGCTGGCCTTGCCCAGCCACTTCATCTCCCACGGCAGGTGCGAGATGAGGAACGGGTCCGCGTTGGACTCGTGGTTGCTCACGACCACCGTGTTCGGCGCGAGCTTGTCCGGCACCGGGCCGTGCACGCCGAAGCGCCAGAACGGCGTCAGCTTCGCCGCGGTGACGCCGATGAGCCGGAAGCAGCGCCCCGTCACGTGGCGCTTGTGGTCGAAGGCCCAGGTCAGGATGGCCAGCGACAGCTGCACACAGAAGCCAACCAGCGCCACCAGGCCAATCTCGATCCACGTCCAGATGGAGAGCAGTGCGTTCATGAGAGCCTCGAACAAGCGTCAGCGAACCGCGGGGTCCAGGTCCACGCTCACCGGACAGTGGTCCGAGCCGAGCACGTCCGGGTGGATGCCAGCCTTGCGCACGTAGGCCATGGCCGCTGGCGAGGCCAGGACATAGTCGATTCTCCAGCCGATATTCTTCTCCCGAACGCCGGCCCGCTGACTCCACCACGAATAGTGCCCCCCACCCTTGTTGAAGTGGCGGAAGGTGTCCACCCAGCCGGCGCGAATCCACCGGTCGAACTCCTCACGCTCCTCGGGCCGGAAGCCGCTCGTCTCCCGGTTCTCCTTGGGCCGCGCCAGGTCGATTTCTTGATGCGCTGTGTTGAAGTCGCCCATCACCAGCACCCGGCCACCGTCGCGCAGGGGCTTCTCCAGCCGCTCGAAGAGGCGCTGGTAGAAGGTCAGCTTGTAGGGGATGCGGCTCAGGTCCCGGTCCTTCCCATTGCCGTTGGGAAAGTAGCCGTTCACCACGGTGAGCTTGCCGAAGCGGGCAATCTGCAGGCGCCCTTCGACGTCCAGCTCCCCCACGCCGAGCACCGTCACGACTTCATCGGGCTCCAGGCGGCTGTACAGTCCGACGCCGCTGTAGCCCGGCCGCTCCGCCGCCACGAAGTGCGTCTTCCACCGGGACGGTGAGCGCACCTCGTCGGGAAGCTGGTCGGCGCGCGCGCGGACCTCCTGCAGACCAACGACTTGCGCCCGGCACCCCGCGAGCCAGGGCAGGAAGCCCTTGCGGTGCACCGAGCGAAGTCCGTTCACGTTCCACGAAACGACTCGCACGGGGAAGGCTTATGGCCCGCCCCGTGCGGCATTACCAGCCCCTACCGCACACACGGGCGGTAGGGGCGAACACGCGACCTGCTACGGCTCCGCCGCGCTCGACGCGTTCTGCGGCTGACGCGTCGGACGGAGGATGAAGTCCGCCGAGTTGTCGTTCGAGTCGTGACCGTTGCCCTGCAGTTCGTCCGCGCCGCCGACGACCATCGTCGCCGCGGTCGACGCGGCCGAGGCCTTGCGCTCGTAGCTGCCCGCGACGGGCGGCACGGTGGCGATGCGCGTGCCCTCCGGCTGGTTGGCGTTGCTGCCGTAGCCCACCGTGTCCACCACCAGCGGCGAGGTGATGGCGTCGGTCAGCGCCATCTCCGGGTAGCCCAGGCGCACATGGCCCGCGGAGCCGCCCATCGCGATGGTGCCACCCCAGTTCGCGTTACCCGTCACGGTGTTGCCCGACGAGCTCGCGTAGCCCGTCGACACCACCAGGAAGTAGCTGCGCGGCGCGATGACCGAGCCGGCGGGCAGCGCGAAGCTGCTGTTGTAGCCGGTGGTGCCCGTGGCGGACTTGTACTGGAGCTTCCAGCCAGAGATGTCCACCGCGCTCGACGTGGGGTTGTAGAGCTCGATGAACTCGTCGCCGGCGCCACCGGGGCCCGCGGGGGCGAACTCGCTGATGACGATGTGGCCCGTGCTGCTGCCGCCACCGCTCACCTGCACCGCCGCCGCGATGGACTGACCGTTCAGCGCGGCCACCAGCTGACCCTCGCCGCCCGTGCTGCCCGCGGTGAAGTCGAACTTGGCGGACAGGCTGTTGGCCGTCACCGTCACCGTCGCCGGCACCGTGCCGAGCGACGCGGGCTCCAGCGCGAGCTGGATGACCGTGTCCTGCGCCGGGGGAACGTCCAGCTCCACCGTGAAGCCTTGCGTCTGGCCAGCGCTCACCGAGATGACCTCGGGCGACAACGTGGCCAGCTCAGCGGCCTGATCCGCCGCCAGCACCCGAACCGTGGCCGCACGCGTGTCGTTGCCCAGCGTGGCCGTCAGCGTCGCCTTGTCCGTCTCCGGATCCGCGGCCAGGTTCGCCGTCACCTGCACCGTGGCGGAGCGCTCACCCGGGGCGATGCGCACCAGACCACCCTGCACGTTCAGCACGGGGCTGGACGAAGCAACCTCCACCCAGACCTCCGCCGGAGCGTCCTCACGCAGACGCACCGTCAGCGCCTCGGGGAACGTCGCCCCCGTGGTGCCGGTGCGCGCGAAGGTGCCCGTCGGACCGAAGCTGTCCAGCGAGACCTGGACCGTGCCCGCGTCCGTACCGGCGTCAACGTCCGTGCCCGCGTCGGTGCCAGCGTCGTCCTCGCCCGTGCCCGCGTCGGTGCCGGCGTCGTCCTCGCCCGTGCCCGCGTCGGTGCCGGAGTCCGGCTCACCTGAACCACCGTCCTCCTCCGAACCCGCGTCCGGCTCGCCCGAGCCACCATCCTCGGTGGTGCCAGCGTCGTCCTCACCGGTGCCCGCGTCCTCGGTGGTGCCAGCGTCGTCCTCACCGGTGCCCGCGTCCTCGGTGGTGCCAGCGTCGTCCTCGACGATGCCGCCGTCCTCTTCACCGGTGCCGGCGTCATCCTCAGTGCCGGCATCCTCCCCGGTGCCCGCATCCGGCGTGGGGCGACGGCAGCTGTTGTCACAGCTGTCGTTGTTGTTTCGGTTGCCGTCGTCGCACGTCTCGCCAGCCTCGACGATGCCATTGCCGCAAACGGGCCTGGGTTCAGGGTCGTCGCCACATGCGGACATCAAAAGGAGCAGTGCGGACAGCGGCGCCAGCATCTGCCGGAAGGACCAGGGCATGGGTAAAATGTCTCCGTTGAAACTTGAAGAGCCCCCTGCATCCCATATCTGTCACCCGCGACGCAATCCAGGCGGCAGTTTCCGATTTCACTGGACCCAAACCTGGGTTCTGATCCTCCCAGCCTCCCCTCTTAGGACGGAGGCACCGGAGCGTGCTCCCCGACCTCATGGGGCGGCTCCAAGCCGTGGTCCACGAGGAAGACACGCACGGCCTCGGCGATCTCCGACCCGGCCTCCAGCAAGCCGGCGTGCCCCGCGTCATCCACCCGCATCCAATGTGCGTGCGGCATTGCGTCACGCATTCGTTCCATCTCTCCCAGCGGAACGAGCAAATCGTTGCTGGCGGCGACGATGAGCGTGGGCACCTGCACCGTCCTGGCCACGTCCCAGGAATGGCCCTCCACCATGCCCCGGAGGGTGTACCAGTAGGCCCTGGGGCTCATCCGGCGCAGGGCGAGCATGAACTCGTCGATGTCCGCCCGAGGCGCCCGGGCCCGGAGCGCCCCCACCATCCGCGCCAGGGGATAGGCGAAGCGGCTGGCCATCACCGCGTGCGCCACGGGCGCCGCCAGCGGCAGCGTGGGCGTGGCCAGCTTGAGCATGCCCCGGGTGGCGGCCAGGAACGCGCGGGCCCCCGCCGAGTCCGCCCCCGAGCCGAACGCCCCCGGCGCCCCGGCGATGAGCGTCATGGACGGAACCAGGTCCGGCCGCCGCCGGTACAGGTCCAGCAGGACGCGCACGCCCATGGAGAACGCCACATGGTGCGGCGGCCGCCCATCCCCCCGGGCCATCGCCGCCTCGGTGATGCGCTCCAGGTCATCCACGTGCACGCGAATCTGGTACCCGTCCCCCAGGGATTCATCGCTGCTGCCGTGGCCCCGGTAGTTCCAGTGCACCACCCGGTGGTCCTGCTCCAGGTTTCCCACCAGGTAACGCCAGAAGTTCTCCGAGGAGCCAATCCCGTTCGTCAGCAGCACCGTGGGGCGGGCCGCCAGCTCTGAGTCGGCGGTGGCCTCCCGGAGGTTGCCGAAGTGGGTATGCCAGGCGACCCGGGTACCATCCGGGGCAGTCACAAAGCGCGTGGTGCGACGGTAGGGCATGCCACCTCCCACCATGAGGCGCCCGGGCCGGGGGCGCAAGCATCAACCTGCCCTGACGGGCTCGTGCCGGGGTATGAGGGGGCGCCATGCTTTGCGTCGACGTGGAACGGTTCGATATCCGCCCTGCCCTGGCCCACTACGCCGAGCACGGCTACGCGAAGCTGGGCCGCGTGCTGGGGGACGAGGGCCTGGACGCGCTCCGCGAGCGAGCCGACGACCTGATGCTGGGCCGGGTCGTCCACCCGGGCCTCTTCTTCCAGCCGGACGCCACCACCGGCCGCTACGAGGACGCCCCCCTGGGGCTGGGCTGGCAGGGCCCCTCCCTGGACTACCGCAAGCTGGAGAAGCTGGAGAAGGACCCGCGCTTCCTGGCCTGGATGGAGAACCCGCTGTTCGAACGCATCGCCCGGGCGCTCATCCCCGGCGACATCGTCCTCTACCGCGCCATCCTCTTCCACAAGGGGCAGGCCGGCGGCAGCAACCTGCCCTGGCACCAGGATGGCGGCCGGCTGTGGGGGCTCACCCACGAACCGGAGCTGCAGGTCTGGACCGCGCTGGATGACGCCCCCGAGGACGGCGGCTGTCTGGAAGTCGTGCCGGGCAGCCACCGAGGGGGACTGGTGACGCCGCTGGGCGGGGTGATTCCTCCGGACGCGGTGGCGGCGGCCGACGCTGAATCCCGCGTCCTGTCCCTGCCGGTGCGCGCCGGCGAGGCCATCCTGGTCCACAACCACCTCTGGCACCGCTCCGGACGCGGGCGCCCCGGCTTGCGCCGCCGCGCCTTCTCCGCCTGCTACATGGACGCGGCCGTGCGCTGCCTGCGCAAGAAGAAGGCCCCCCGCGTCTTCCCGCCCATGTTCCGCCGCTGACCTCAGCCCACCAGGGGCATGCGCAGCGGCGGCTCCACCGGCTCCTTCGCGCGCCGCGCCACCGGCAGGGAGACTCGGAAGGTGCTGCCCCGTCCCTCCTCGCTCTCCACGGAGATGTCTCCACCGAAGCCGGTGACGATGCCGTGGCAGATGGACAGGCCCAGCCCCGTGCCCTCACCCACCGGCTTGGTGGTGAAGAAGGGGTCGAAGATGCGGGCGCGCACCTCCGGCGGCATGCCCACGCCCGTGTCGCGCACCTCGATGATGACGCGGTCCCCGGCGGTCCGCAGGCTCAGCCGGACCTCGTGCTGCTCTGGCTGGCCCATCGGAATGGCCTGCGCGGCGTTGATGAGCAGGTTCAGGAACACCTGTCCGAAGCGGCCCTCGTTGCCCTCCACCAGCGGCACCTCGCGGTAGTCGCGGACGAGCTGCGCGCGCAGCTTCAGCTCGCTGCGCGCCAGGGTGATGGCCGACTCGAGCACCGCCTGCACGTTGACGGCGGTGGCCACCTCGTCATCGCCCCGGGAGAAGGTCCTCAAGTCCCGGACGATCTGCCGCACGCGGTGCGCGCCGTCGGTGGCCTCGCGTAGCACCTCCTCCAGCTCCGCCATGCGGCCCGACGGTAACTCCGGCGCCAGGGCATGCAGCTCGCCCGCGAGGAACGACAGGTTGGAGAGGACGAAGGCCAGCGGGTTGTTGATTTCGTGCGCCACGCCCGCCGCCAGCGTGCCCACCGCCGCCAGCCGGTCCGACACCACGAGCTGCGCCTGCATGGCCTTGCGGTCGGTGACGTCCACCGCCACGCCCGCAAGCAGCCGCCGCCCCGAGCGCTCCCGCACGATGAAGCGGTAGGTGAGCCAGTGGCGCTCGGTGCCGTCGCGCGCGGGAATCATCGTCTCGGTGATGCTCTGCTTGCCGGATGTCAGCACCGCGTCGTCATCCCGGCGCGACTGCTCGGCGGAGGCCGCGGGCATCAACTCCACGTCGGACACGTTGGACATGTCCGCGCCCACCGGATAGCCGAAGAACCGGCTGTAGCGCGCGTTCACCCAGATGCGGCGGCCCCGCTCGTCCTTCATGAAGGCCACTGCGGGGATGTTGTCCATGAAGGACGCGAACAGCTCCTGCGACTCCTCCAGCGCGCCCATCGCCAGCGTGTTCTGCACCATCAACTCCTGGCGCGCCTGGGCCTCGGCCGCGTTGCCCATGGCCGCGCCGAGCAGACCCGCCATCAGCTCCAGCGTGCGCACGTCCCGGTCCTCGAACGTGTTCGGCCGCCGGCTGGTGACGTTGAGCGCGCCCACCGGACGGCCCTCGCGCCACAGCGGTACGCAAATCATCGACCGCGCGCCCACGTGGCGCAGCGCCATCACGTTGACCCGGACGTCCGCCTCCGAGTCATCCGTGCGCATCACCTCGCCCCGCAGCAGGCTGGCACCCGTGAGGCTGCCCTCCACCTTCAGCCGGAAGCCAATGAAGGGCGCCAGGCTGCCGGTGGCCACCAGGTAGGTCACCTCCTCCTCGGTGTCCGCCCCCAGCAGCGCCACCGCCGCGCCATCCGCGCCGCACAGCACCCGCGAGCGCTCGCACAGCAGCCGCATCAACTCGTCGAGCCCGTAGCCCGCCATCGCCACGTCCGACTGCATCTGGATGATGGAGGCCAGCCGCGCCACCTCGCCCCGCGCCTCCGCCTCGGACGTCCGCCGCTGACGTCGCGCCGCCACACGCCGCTCCAACAACACCCGCCGTGAGCGCACCTGCACCGGGGTGAAGGGCTCCACCAGGAACTCGTCCACGCCCGCGGCCAGCAGCGGCTCGAGCGCCGCGTCGGTGCCGTCCCGCGCCAACCCCAGCACCAGCGGATCCTCGGGACGGGCCCGCGTCCGCAGCGCGTCCAGCCAGCGCGCGTCCTCCACCAGGTCCGCCGCGTCCACCACCAGCACGTCCACGGGCCCGTGCCCCAGCGCCGCGCCGGCTTCCACCAGGTCGGCGGTGCTGAACACGGCCTGACCCTGGCGCCGCAGCTCCTCCGCCACGGGGTGCCGGTCATCAGTGGTGAGACACAGGAACTTCATCCAGTCGCCCTGCTCCGTGGCCCCAAACACACGGGGTGAAAAATACTATGATTCTGTAGCACGGCATTTCCAGCGGGGGCGTCCTGATAGGTGGGGGTCAGGTACACCCCATGCCCGGTGGAAACATTCCGGCCGGAGGGCAAACGGGTGGCCACCGGGTGGCGCCAGGACGCTATCCTCCGCGCGTGCCGGGCATCCCTGGAGTCGTGGTCGCCGAGCAGCCGCACTACCTGCCGTGGGTGGACTTCCACGAGCAGCTGGCCCGCGCGGGGACCTTCGTCGTGCTGGACAACGTGCAGTGGCTGCGGCGCGGCTGGCAGCGGCGCACGCGGGTGGCCCTGCCCCACAACGTCCCCCTGCCCCCGCCCACGGAGTCCGGGTTCCAGTGGATGTCCATCCCCTTGGAGGACCCCCACCGGGACACCCTCATCAAGGACCTGGCGGTGGATGCCCGTCAGCCCTGGGCCCGCGAGCACCTGCGCACGCTGGTGTCGCTGTACGCGAAGCGGCCCTACTTCGCTTCGCAGGTATTGCCCCGGCTGGAGCCCTTCTATGACGCGGCGGCGCGCGAGTCGGGCCCGGGTTCGCTGCTGCGGGTGCTGCTGGCGAGCATGGCGCTCTTCAATGAGCCGCTGGGCCTGACGCCGAACCTGGTCCTGGCATCCACCTTGGACAAGCAGGGCGAGGACAAGTCGGCCCGGTTGGTGGCGTACTGCCAGCAACTGGGCGCGCACACGTACTACTCGGGGTTGGGCTCGTCCCTGTACCTCCAGGTGGGCCTGTTCCGGGACGTGGACGTGCGCGTGCTGTGGCAGCGCTTCCGCCATCCCGAATATGCACAGGGCCGCCCGGGCCGCTTCGTCCACGGCATGTCGTTGGTGGACGTGCTGGCCAACGTGCCGGTGGACGAGGTGCGCCAGTGGCTGGAGCCTTCGCCCTGGGGACCGTTCGCGCCCCGGCCCCCGGGCGAATGAGGGTGCCTCAGCCCGCGGAGGCCGACGTCCCCGCCGGCTTGTCCTTGTCGAAGCGCACGAAGTAGCCACGCACGGCGGAATCCAGGAGCTCGGTCGTCAGGCGCGGCTCCAGGCCCTGGTAGTGCGCCATGTCGATGACCTGATCCAACAAGTCACGCGGCTGGCAGGCGGCGAACGGACGCCCCACCGGGCGGTAGTGCGCGTCGATGAGGTAGTCCACTGCCGCCGCGTTGTAGGGCACGCCGCGCTTGCGGCACATGACCTGGAAGATGTCGTGGAACTGCTCCTCGTCCGGGCGCTGCACCTCCAGCTTGTAGCGGACGCGGCGCAGGAAGGCGTCATCCACGAGGTCGCTGGGGTCCAGGTTGGTGGAGAAGGCGGCGAACACGTCGAAGGGCACCTGCAGCTTCTTGCCGGTGTGCAGGGTGAGCATGTCGATGTCGCTCTCCAGCGGGACGATCCACCGGTTGAGCAGGTCCTTGGGGGACACCTTCTGCCGGCCGAAGTCGTCGATGAGGAGCATGCCGTTGCTCGCCTTCATCTGGAACGGCGCCTCGTAGTACTTCACCTCCGGCGAGTACACGAGGTCCAGCATCTCCAGCGTCAGCTCACCGCCCACGACGACGAGCGGACGCCGGCAGCGCACCCAGCGCCGGTCATACGGCGGCGAGCCGGGCTCGTCCTCCACCACCTTGTGGAGGTTGGCGTCGAAGATGCGCACCACGAAGTCGTCGATAAGGATGGCGTGGGGGATGAAGATGTCCCCGTCGAAGCAGTTCACCATGCCCTGGCAGATGGCCGTCTTGCCGTTGCCCGGGGGCCCGTAGAAGAAGATGGCGCGGCCAGAGTTCATCGCCGGACCGATGCCGTCGAAGATGTAGTCCTTGATGATGAGGTCGCCGAACTTGTCCTGCATGCGCGCGCGGGTGATGCGGTTGCCGCGCACGGTCTGCTTCTTCACGGCGGCCGCCCACTCCAGGAAGGGCACGGGCGCGGGGCCGTTGTAGCGGTTGCGGTCGAGCACCTGCCGCAGCACGTCCGTCACAAACGTGGTGAGCTGGTAGATCATCGTCGACTTGCCCACGCCCGAGCCGCCACCGCCGCGGATGTCGACGTACTTCTGGCGGCGCAGGCCTTCGATGACGTCGTCCACCAGCGCGGAGGGCAGTTGGAGGCGCGCGGCGATGTCCATGCCGCGCATCTCACCGGCGAAGAAGAGCGCCTTGAGGACCAGCTCTTCCACGAAGGTGGTGTTGAGGCCCGTCTCGAGCAGGGTGCGCGGCTGGGCGGGCCAGAAGCGGTCGCCCTGGCTGACACCGCCCTCCTCTCCCGGCCGCCGGGGCGCCCGGCGGTCGGGGCCGTTGTACTGCGCGCTGGCGGCGGTGCCGCGCCGGTCCGGGCCCGAGTACTGGGACGGCCCGGGCCCGCGTCGCTCACGGGGTTCCGGCGGGGCGACGATGACGGACGGCAGTGTGGCCGGGGCCGGCGGCGGAGCACGGCGGTCCGACGGCGAGGACGAGGCGCGGCGCTCGGTGGGGAAGTCGGGCTCGTCCGGCTCCGGCGGCAGCGCGGGACGTGAGCCCGTGACGGCGCCCGGGGGACGCGGCGGGAGCGCAGCGGTCGCCCCCGTGCCACCGACGCGCGGGCGAGGAGGCCCCGACAGCACCGGCGTGGGCGCCGCGGGCGGCACCACGGCCGTTTCCACGGGGGTGACGCTGCGGCTGGACTCGTCGCTCGACGAGCCGGAGTCCGGGGATGGCGGTCGCCTGAACAGGGACATGCGGTGCTCGCTCCAGGGTGTTCGCGCCGGAGCCTACCGCATCGGTCCGGTTTGGACGAAACGGAGTTACGGATGAAACGGGGACTTCCGGATGAATGTCCGGGCACGCGCGTCGCTTTGGAGTGCATGCCCGTTCGCCGGGACGCCCAAACGCGACCGTGCTCGCCGTGCCCCTGGCAGACAGGCATTGGCGAGTGTTTCATGAAGCAGAACAAATAGAAAAACACTGAACGCCGGTGTGCCTGTCAGCCACCTCGACGATAGTGCGCGCGCAGCCCCCCATCCTTCGCACTGGAGGTCTTCGTGAAGCGACTTCTGTCCGTCCTCGCCCTGCCCCTGCTGCTGCTCGGAACCACCGCGGCGGCGCAGACGACGCCCACCCTCACGTTCCACGGCAACTGGACCATCAACCAGTCGGAGGTGCTGACCGAGGGGAGCCAGGTGCAGGTCGTCTACAGCACCGCGCGCCTGCCGCAGTGCCGCGTCAACAACCCCGACGGCAGCCCCGCGTGGAGCATCACCGGCCACTACCGCATCAATGGCTCCGCGCCGGCCAGCTTCGATGTGGCGGGCGCGCCCGTCACCGGCAATGGACCGACGCTGGACCTGCAGGAGCAGGGCCTGCTGGAGCTGTGGTTCCTCGTGTCCAGCCCGGGCTGTGAGCACTACGACTCCAACTACGGCAACAACTTCCCGTTCAACGTCCTGGAGGACAGCGCCACGCCCACGGCGACGCTCGTGTTCCAGCAGGACTGGGTGGAGTACGTGGTGGGCACGCCCCGCCGGGGCCAGCCCTTCGTCGTGGACTATGACATCGCGCGCCTGCCCGAGTGCCGGCTGCTCTACAACGGCGCGCCCACGTGGGACGTGGGTGTGCGCTGGCGCTTCAACAACGGGGTGACGGGCGAGAAGAGCGTCACCACCACCAGCGGCTATACGCGCACAGGCACGCCCGTCACCATCATCCCTCCCGCCGGGGCCACCTCCGTGCAGCTCTGGTTCGAGAACTGGGACCGCGGCACCTGCCGCCGCTGGGACTCCGACTACGGGGCGAACTACACGTTCAACCTGCAGCCGTAGGCCGTCTGGCAGCACCACCCACGTTCCGGCCCGGATGCCCTCGCACCACGAGACGCGCCCAGGCCGGAATGTGGGTGCTACCTTTGACGCATGAGCTTCTTCCAGGAACCGCCGAGGCTGGGCAATCAGTACGACGACGATGCGCTGCTCCAGAGCTACCTGGCACGCACCCTCCCCGAGGACCTGCGGCGCGCGTTGACGGATGAGTTCCGCGAGCTGGGTGAGTTGGGCGGGGATTACTTCTACCGCTTCCAGCTCCGCGACCGGCTGAACGAGCCGGAGCTGACCCAGTGGGATGCGTGGGGCCACCGCGTCGACCACATCGAGGTGTCACCACTGTGGAAGGAAGCCGAGGCCCTGGCCGCGCGGCGCGGACTGGTGGCCACGGCCTACGAGCAGAAGAACGCCGAGCTCAGCCGCGTCCACCAGTTCATCCTCAACTACCTCGTGCAGGCGTCGCTGGACGTGTACTCGTGCCCGCTGGCGATGACGGACGGCGCGGCGCGCTCGTTGCTAACGCTGGGCAACACGGCGCTCATCGACCGCGCCCTGCCCCACCTCACGTCCCGGGACCCGGCCACGGCGTGGACGTCCGGTCAGTGGATGACGGAGCGCACCGGCGGCTCGGACGTGGGCCTCACGCAGACGGTGGCCCGGCAGACCCCGGAGGGCTGGCGGCTGTCTGGTACGAAGTGGTTCACCTCCGCGACGACGGCGCAGATGGCGCTCACGCTGGCGCGTCCGGAAGGCAACGGCCCCGGAGGCAAGGGCCTGGCCCTGTTCTACGTGGAGACGCGCGACGCGGCCGGAAGGCTCAATGGCATCCAGATCAACCGGCTCAAAGACAAACTGGGAACGCGCAAGGTGCCCACGGCGGAGCTGTCATTGGATGGCACGCTGGCCATTCCCGTGGCGGGGCTGACGGATGGCATCCGGAACATGGCGTGGATGCTGAATGTGACACGCACCTGGAACGCGGTGGGCTCCGCATGGGGCATGCGCCGGGCGCTGGCCCTGGCCCGGGACTATGCCCAGCGGCGGGTGCAGTTCGGCGCGAAGCTGGCGGACAAGCCGCTGCACATGGACACCCTGGCGGGGCTGGAGGCGGAGTTCCAGGCGGGGTTCCTGCTGGCCTTCCGCGCCGTGGAGCTGCTGGGCCGCATGGAGGCGAAGGTGGCAACCGAGCAGGAGCTGCTCCTGCAGCGGCTGGTGACGCCCCTGGCGAAGCTGACCACCGGCCGGCAGGTGGTGCACGTCACCTCCGAAGTCACGGAGGCCTTTGGCGGCGCGGGCTACGTGGAAGACACGGGCATTCCGCGGCTCCAGGCCGACGCCCAGGTGCTGTCCATCTGGGAAGGCACCACGAACGTCCTCTCCCTGGACACCCTGCGCGCCCTGGCGAAGGAAGGCGCGTTGGAGGCGTTCTTCCACGAGGTGGAGGGCCGTCTGGGCCAGGCCCGGGACGCGGGCCTGCGGCCCTGTGTCGACGCGGCCCAGGGCGCGCTGGAGCACGCGCGGGCCTGGGTGGCCGGTGCCATGGAGGACCCCGCCACCCTGGAGGCTGGCGCCCGGCGCTTCTCGCTGACGCTGGGACGGACGCTGGAGCTGGCCTTGCTCTGCGCCCATGCGCAGTGGTGTCTGGACCATGGCCACGGCCCCCGGAGCAAGGCGGCGGCACGGCGCTTCGCCTCGCACGGCGTGGACCTCATCCAACCGGCCGCGAGCCTGGAGGATGTCCGGCTATTGACCTGAGGTGTCGCATCCGACACCAGCCCAAAACAACACGACACATCAAAACAGCCTCAATCATTTACACGCAATTCCTATCCCAGGGGCCGCCCGGCCCCTCCCTCCGGGGCAGGCGCCCTTGAAGGCATACGGGCGTCGGATCACAGACGACGCCCCTCCCCTCACGCTGAGCCCGCACTTCACCTGCCCACTCCCAGACGCGGCGCCTGTGTAACACATCACGCTTCAACGGGAGACCTGACCGGCCAAAGACATACTCGTAAAAAAGCAGAAAAAACCAGCTGCGAAATGCATCCATCATCTCGAATCATGCTCACCATGCACACGATGCAATGGCGAAGCTTGGACGAGATGATGGGGGGGCTCAGACCACCAGAGAACTGCTGCCTCGAGCAGCTCTCGCGGGACTCCGTCGATCAGGTCACTGCGCTTCTGGGGAAGTGGTACCCGGACATCCGGGTCGGCACGGAGAGCCGGCACCTGGAGCCCTCTTTCTATGAGCAGTATGTCTGTATCCAGGGCGAGTCTCCGGATCGGCCGGTGTATGCGATTCTGGGAAGGGATCGGGACACCCAGGAAATCATCGGGCTGCTGACGCTGGAGAAGAACGCTCGCGGCCTGCAGTTGTCTGCCGCGATGGGGGCCGTTGAACCCTCTCAGCGAGGCCTGGGCCTGGGCCAGTTTGGTATCTCCCTGCTGGAGCAGGTGGGCCGCAACATCGGCGCCGAGGTCGTCCTCTATTACTCCACCCTGAAGATGGCCCGGGCGCAGCGCAACGCCGAGCACCGCGGCTTCAAGCTGGTGGGACTGGTGCCCGCGTTCGATGTGGACGCCATCGCGCCCAACACGGTGAAGCGCGTCTACGAGGCCATCTACGCGAAGGTGCTCGTCGGTCCGGAGAAGATCCACCTCCCCGACTGGAATGCCCTCATCCCCACCACGCGCGCGCTGTACACGCATCTCTTTGGCCAGCACCCGGCCGCCGCCACCCTGGAGCACATGAACGCCGTCTCCGTTCCTACCTCGGCACCGATGCCCATCTCCGCGCCCGAGGCCCGTCATGGTTGAGGTCCGCACCTTCGAGGGCGACGCGAAGGAAGCGTCCCAGTTCATCAACAGCGTCTGGCAGCGCACCTACGGCGCGAAGATGGGATTGACGATCTGGGACGAGCGTTTCTTCGACTGGCTGCTCTTCAGCAATCCCCTGGCGGACCGGGACTATCTGCTGGGGGCGTATTCGAAGGGCAAGCTGGTGGGAGCCTTCCTGGCGGAGCCGGCGAAGATCCAGCTCGGCCAACGGCAGGTGGATGGCACCTACGGGAGTTGGGTCAGCGTGGCACCCGAGAGCCGGGGCCAGGGGATTGGCATCAAGCTGTCGGACACCATGCAGGCACGCCACCGCGAGCGTGGCGCCGCGCTCACCTTGAGCTGCGTGGCCGACGGCACCCTGGGCCAGGGCTTCTGGGGCCGGCGGAGCCACACGCGCTACCTCAACGACCTGGGCATGTGGCTGCACATCTTCAACGCGGAGAAGGCGGTCCGCTGGTCGCTGAGCGCCACCGAGCGCGCGTTCCTCACCCTCACGCGTCCGCTCCACCACCGGGGCTTCCTGGCGGCGCACACCGACGGCATCCGGGCCTACCAACCCCGGGACCTGCCGCAGTGCATGGCCCTGGTCCAGAAGATGATGCGGCCGGTGAACCTGGGCTACGCCTACACCTCGGAGCGCCTGGCCCACCAGCTCCAGTTCCGTGACATCCCGCGCACCTTCGTCCTGGAGCGAGACGGCGTCATCCAAGGCATGGTCAACTACTACACCCTCCAGATGACGGCCCGAGGCCTCCTGACGACGGGATTGGTGGACCTGCTCGCCTTCCAGGACGGGCTGCCCTTTTCGGAGCAACGGCGGCTGCTGTGGGTGGCCATGCAGGACATGGTGGACCAAGGGGCCGACTGCGCCGCGATGCTGCGCAGCCCGTGTACGCCCACGCACCTGATGCTGCGCTCCGGGTGGTTGCCATTCCCCGGGGGCTCCCGGGTGACGTGCCTGCTCACCACCCCCGACGTGGAGCTGCCCGCCTCGCCCCGGGTGTTCATGCACCTGCGCTGAGGCAGCGCGCGCGAAGCTGAAGCCCTGTGCTTCAGCGCAGCCAGGAGAAGGCGCGCTCGAGCGGAGCCACACCCTCATCGAGGTAGCAGCGGCCGTGCGCGAGGAGCACCCGACGAGGCTGCCATGCCATCATCTGCTGGTAGCAGGCGCGCGCCTGCGCGGTCCGGCCCCAGGTCGTCACCCGCACCTCGCGTGGCGTCTGCCCCGGCCACATCGTCCCGCCGAGCGTCAGCAGCCATCTCAAGCGAGGCCGGAGACGCTCGGGCTCCAACGCCATGACCAGGTCCGCGAGAATCAAGGTCGAGGACGCACCGTGGAAGAACACCACCTCTTCCACGAAGCGGCTGCCCCGGAAGATGAGCTGGCCCAACTCCGTGGACCAGGCCGAGGGCGCGGCGTCGTCGAGGTCGGCATCGAATGGGACGTCAATCTGCTGGGAGCGCGCCCGTTCGCGAACGCCCGGAGACGCCCAGGCCGTCGCGCGCGGATAGCGCGCCTTCCAGGCCGGAATGCCCGCGTAGTGGAACCGGTTCGGAGAGACGAGATGTTCCACCGGGCCGAGTGCGTCGACCTGTTCGAACAACTCGGGCGTTGGTGCCGTGGGCGACCAGAGCCACAAGCCTCCCGAACCCAGGCGAACGATGACCATGCGCGTCGGGAACGGCAGGGAGATGGGGCCCACGCGCATCCTCGCCACCGGCCCGTCCACCCACCAGACACCGTCCGTGACCGGCTTGAGGGTGGAAAGCGGCACATAGGGACGCACCCCATCGTTCCATTCGAGGCCAGCAGTCATCGCCCAGGCAGCGTACCCCGCTGTCCATGCAATGACGCCACTCGACTGGACTTCACGTTCGTCACCTTGCCGGAGCGCTCCAGGACGCCTTCTCCCACCAGGAAGAGCGCGCCATGGATGTCCTTGCGGCACCGCTCGTACACGTCCGGAGGCACCACCAGGTTCGCGATGCCCGTTTCGTCCTCCAGGGAGATGAAGCAGATGCCCTTGGCCGTGGGCGGACGCTGGCGGCAGATGAGCATGCCTCCCACCGCCACCCTCCGCCCGTGGGCCACCTTCTTCAGTCCCTCCGCCGTCACCGCGCCCTGCTGCTTCAGCACCGGGCGCAGCAACTCCAGCGGGTGCTTCTCCAGCGACAGCCCCACCGTGTCGTAGTCCGCGCAGACCCGCTCCATCACGTCCATGGACGGAAGCTCCACCGCCGTGCCGTCCATGGCCATGCCGAAGAACAGGTCATCCGAGTCCAGCGGCCCCAGCGCCTGGAGCTCCCACAGCGCCTGACGCCGGGAGCCGCACAGCGACGACAGGGCGCCCGCCAAGGCCAACCGCGTCAGCTCGTGCCGGGGCGCCCGCGACCACCGCGCCAGGTCGCCCACGTCGCGGAAGCCCTCGCGCTTCGCCGTCGCCACGCGCCGCCCCGCGGACTCGCCCAGACCCTTCACCATCCGGAGCCCCAGCCGCAATGCGGCCCCGCCCTCCTCCAACGTGCAGTCCCAGCTCGAGTGCCGCACGTCCACCGGCCGCACCTCCACGCCATGCCGCTGCGCGTCCGCCACCAACGTGTGCGGCGCATAGAAGCCCATGGGCTGCGAGTTCAACAGCGCCGCCGTGAAGGCCGCCGGGTAGTGACACTTCAGCCAGCTGGACGCATACGCAATCAACGCGAAGCTCGCTGAATGGCTCTCCGGGAAGCCGTAGTGCGCGAAGCCCCGGAAGTTGTCGAACCACTCCTCGGCTTGTTTGCGTGTGTACCCCCGCGACACGCAGCCCTCCACGAAGCGCCCCCGGTATTGCAGCAGCATGGATTCGGCGCGCTTGTGGCTCAGCACCCGCCGCAGTCCGTCCGCCTCGCCCGCGGTGAAGCCCGCCGCCACCATGGCCAGCTTCATCGCCTGCTCCTGGAAGAGCGGCACCCCCAGCGTCTTGCCGAGAATCTCCTTCACCGCCTCGCTCGGGTACGCCACCTGCTCCTGGCCGTTCCGTCGGCGCAGGAAGGGATGCACCATGTTGCCGACGATGGGCCCCGGGCGGATGAGCGCAATCTCCACCACCAGGTCGTAGAACGTCCTCGGCCGAAGCCTGGGCAGCATGTTCATCTGTGCCCGGCTCTCAATCTGGAACACGCCCATCGTGTCCGCCTCGCACAGCATGTCGTAGACCTTCGGGTCCTCGGCTGGCACCGTCGCCAGGGACAGCTCCCGCCCATGGTGCTCGCGAATCAGCGCGAAGCACTTCGACAGCGCCGTCAGCATGCCCAGCGCCAGCAGGTCCACCTTCAGCAGCCCCACCGCGTTGATGTCGTCCTTCTCCCACTGGATGACGGTGCGGCCCGGCATCGCCGCGTTCTCCACTGGAACCAGCTCCGTCAGCGGCTCGCGTGTCATCACGAAGCCGCCCACGTGGATGGACAGGTGCCTGGGGAAGCCCTCCAGTTCCATGGCCAGTGCCAGCGTCTTCTGGACCCGGCCGTCCTCCGCGGACAGGCCCGCCTCGCGCAGCACGTCCGGCGTCACGTCGAAGCCGTTCGACGCGGACACCTTCGACAGCCGGTCCACCTGGTCCAGCGACAAGCCCAGCGCCTTGCCCGTCTCACGCAGCGCCAGCCGGCCCCGGTAGCAGATGACCTCGCAGACCATGCCCGCGTGCCGACGCCCGTGCTTCTCGTAGACGTACTGGAGGACCTCCTCGCGGCGCTCGTGCTCGAAGTCCACGTCGATGTCTGGTGGTTCCTTGCGCTCCATGCTCAGGAAGCGCTCGAACAACAGGCCCATCCGCACCGGGTCGATGGCGGTGATTTGCAGCGCGTAGCAGACCGCCGAGTTCGCCGCGCTTCCCCGCCCCTGGCAGAGAATCCCCTGGGCCCTGGCGAAGCGGACGATGTCCCACAGCGCCAGGAAGTAGCCGGCGAAGTCCAACGCGGCGATGAGCTTCAGCTCGTGTTCAATCTGCTTCACCACCGCCGGGGGCGCGCCTTCCGGATAGCGGAACTGAAGTCCTTCGTACGTCAGCACGCGCAGGTGCGCGTCCGAGGTGCGGCCTTCGGGCAGGTCCTCTTCCGGGAAGCGGTAGTGCAAATCATCCAATGAGGCGTGGCAGCGCGAGGCCAGCTCCGCCGCGCGCGCCAGGGCCTCTGGCCGATCCGCGAACAGGCGCGCCATGTCCCGTGGGGACTTCAGCGTCCGCTCCGCGTTGGGTAACAGCCGAGTCCCCGCCCGGTCCACCGACGTCCCATGGCGAATGGACACCAGCACGTCCTGCAAGGCCTGCCGCCGGCGATGGTGCGTGTGCACGTCGTTGTGCGCGACCAGCGGCACGCCGAGCTCCAGCGCCAGCCGCTCCGCCCGGGCCTCGCGCTCCGCGTCCCCCGCGGACAGGGTCCGGCAGATGCCGACGTGGAAGCGCTCCGGGAAGGCCTCCGCCAGTGAAGCGACCTGCTCGAAGGGCGCGGGCTCGGGCAGGAGCGCGAGCAGCCCCGCGGACCGGTCCGCCACCGCGCGCCACGGCAGCCCGGCCTCGCCCTTGGGGTGGGTCATCCGGCTCTGGGACACCAGGGCGCACAGGTTCGAGTACCCCGTCCCATCCGCCGCGTACACCACCACCGGCGGGCCGTCCTCCAGCGTCAGTTCGGCGCCCAGGATGAGCCGCACCCCGTGCTCCTTCGCGGCCAGGTGCGCCTTCACCACGCCGTACAGGCCATCCGCGTCCGTCAGCGCGAGCGCACCCAGCCCGAGCCTCGCGGCCGTGGCCACCAGCTCTTCCGGATGCGAGGCCCCGCGAAGGAACGAAAAGTTGGAGCGGCAGACCAGCTCGGTGTAGTCCACGCCCGGATCTAGATACCGAACAGGCGTTCAGGCGCTAGATTGGATCTTCGCGGTGCGGGCAAGCGACTTCATGGGTTGACGCGGATGAGGGCGATCCGTACGGGGTGGCGACTGCTGCTTGCCGGACAGAGTGGGCGGCCCCCTCCTTCAGGGCACCCAACCAGGCCTGGCAAACTCATCAGGCGCTGCCTCAGCCTTGTTACGAGATTTGTAAATGTCGCATCCGCGCAGCAAGTCCTGCACACCCGCGAGGCCGGGCACATCCCAGGGAGTTAAGCGACCTGCGCTCCACCCAAAAGCCTGAGCTGTGATGTTTGAAGTTCGCGCCGCCGCCGTTTGACAGGATGCCGATCCGACTGCCAAACATGTCTTCATGGACCTCACTCCCACCGCGTGGCAGCTCTGGCTGATCGCGGCGCTCCTTCTGGGAGCGCTGGAGATGCAGCTCACCAGCTTCATGGTCCTCTGGCTCGCCGTGGGGGCGCTGGCCTCCTCGATCGGGGCGGCATTGGGCCTGGGCCTCAACGGCCAGCTCTACCTGTTCACCGCCGTCTCCGTCGCCCTGTTCGCGGCCTCCCGCACCCTCTTCAAAAGCGTTTTCATGCGCGACGCCACGCATTTGAAGACAGGTATCGAGGCCATGCTTGGTCAGGAGGCGGTGGTGGTGGAGACCCTGGGCGACCCGCTCGGGGGCACGGTGCGCATCAATGGCGAGCTGTGGACGGCGCGCTCCCTGTCGGGCCCGGTGCCCGAAGGCGAACTCGTCACCGTGGAGCAGGTGGAAGGTCTCAAACTCTGGGTGCGCCGACCGACGGCGTCGTTGCCGGTTCCCTCGGGGGACCCGAGGAAGGAGTAGGCGGGATGGAAATCGTGACGATTTTCGGCATCTTCGCGGTCATCCTGGTGGGCATCGCCGCCACCGGTATCCGCATCGTTCCGCAGGCCAAGGTCATGGTCGTGGAGCGACTGGGCAAGTTCTACAAGACCGCCAGCAGCGGCCTCAACTACCTCGTCCCCTTCGTGGATGCCCCCCGCGCCATCGAGATGCGCACGGGCAACCGCTTCATGCGCAGCAACCTCGTGGACCTGCGTGAGCAGGTCATGGGCTTCGACACCGTCCAGGTCATCACCCACGACAACGTCAACATGGAGGTCGGCTCGGTCATCTACTACCAGATCGTCGAGCCCGCGAAGGCGCTCTATCAGGTGGAGAACCTCGCGCTCGCCATCGAGCAGCTCACGATGACGAACCTGCGCAACATCATGGGCGGGCTGACGCTGGACCAGACGCTCACCAGCCGCGAGACGGTCAACACCAAGCTGCGCATCGTGCTGGACGAGGCCACCGAGAAGTGGGGCGTCAAGGTGACGCGCGTGGAGCTGCGCGAAATCGAGCCGCCCCAGGCCATCAAGGCCGCCATGGCCAAGCAGATGACCGCCGAGCGTGAGCGCCGCGCCGAGGTCACCAAGGCCGAGGGCGACAAGGCCGCCGCCATCCTCCAGGCCGAGGGCGAGAAGATCTCCCGCATCCTCCGCGCCGAGGCCGAACGCGACGCCGAGGTTGCCCGCGCCGAAGGCCACAAGCGCGCCACCATGCTGCAGGCCGAAGGCAAGGCCGAGGCCACCCGGCTCGTCTTCGAGGCCATCCACACCGGCCGCGCCACCCCCGAGGTGCTCGCGCTGCGCTACATGGAGACCCTCCAGGAGCTGGGCAAGGGCGACAACAAGATATTCGTCCCCTACGAGGCCACCGCCACGCTGGGCGCCGTCGCCACGCTCAAGGAGGTCTTCGCCCAGACCGGGGATGCCACCAGGCCCGCCCCGGCGCCGGCCCGCTCCGCCGCGAGCCTGAGCGCCCAGGCCATTGCCAGGAACACGGCGGTCCCCGAGCACGCCACCCTCCCCGGCAGCACGCCCGCCGTGGCCCCTCGGCGCCAGCGGCCCGCCCTGGACACGCAGGACGACTGAGCCCAGGCGTAGGCAGCCCCCGCGGGAGGAAGACGCCTCTCGCGGGACACTGAGCAGGGCTCGCGTTCGTCCCCGCGCTGCAGCGGGGCGAATCAGGACGGGGCCCGCTCAGCGAACGTCATGCAACCCCGCTCGGCGGGAACATCCACCAGCGCCACCCAGGCGGTGAGCGTCACCAGCTCACCGCTGATGGGGAATGCGCCTTCGTCGACGTGCACGGGCGTGGGCGCCGAGCCCACCTGCTCCTTGCGCAGGAGCTCCGACTTGAACAGTCGCAACGGCCGGCCAGCCAGTTGCTCCGCGATGGCCGTCACCTCGGGATGGAGCGCCAGGCGGCGCATGAGGCGGCTTTCGAGCTCCGCGTCCGCGCCCCAATCCATGACCCTCCCCGCTTCGGAGGGCCATTGGAGGGTGTCATGACGGCGCAGCATCGCCGTGGCCTCCTCGAGGAACTCGGCGACCTCCGCGGGAGTGAGCACCTGCGGAACCTTCAGGTAGCCATCGGTCCGATACTGCGTGACTTCGCGCTCATGCAACGCCATGGATGTCTCCTGGGTGCAGGTTCGGGATTCAACTCCGCACGGAACGCGCTGGCGTGCTCGATGGCCCAGGACGCGAAGGTCCGCCCGGCGCGTCCCGTCACCTGCTCCACCGTGGGGACGACGCGCGCCGCCGCTTCGCGGGAACCTTCCATTTGTCCGGATGTCAGAGCCTCCGAACACACCCACCGGAGGAGAGCATGCAGAACATCTTCATCGCAGGAGGCTGGGGGATGTACCCCACGTTGCTCGCGGGAATCGCACTCATCGCCACCTGCGTCCAGTACGCGCGCCGGCCCGCGCCGCGCTACGTGCCGTTGATGCTGTCGCTGGGACTCTGCACCTTGATTGCCGGCACGCTCGGCTTCGCCACCGGCATCCTCTCCCTCCTGCACGCCTATAGCGGCCCGCTGTGGGACCAGGGCCCGCGCGTGCTCTTCATCGGCACCTTCGAGGCGCTGTACAACGTGGCGCTCGCCTTGCTGCTTGCCATGCTGGGCGCCGTGCTGGCGTCCATCGGCGCGTGGCGGCTCTCCCGCCGCATGGGGAACTTCGCCGCGCCCGCGGCAGGTTGATGCGCGACAGCCGGACGCACTGCCGGAGGAGTGCCCCCTGCCCGCATGAAGGCGGGGGTTGCATTCCGGCGCGCGTCTGGACATAGATTGCAGCCATCCCCAGGAGGGATTGACGCCCCCTCCCAACGAGAGGTCAGACGCACCCTTGAGGACGCTTCGCTGAATTCCCAGGTCCGTTGACGTTCCCGCGCTGAGCCGCCTTCGGGCTGGCTTGCGCCCTGGATTCAGGAGCTTCCTTTATGTCTTCCGTGCGCGCGCACCGCGTTTCGTTCGCCTTTTCCGACGCCGTTCCCGTCCTCTCTGAAGTCGACTTCCACCTGTCCCCTGGCTGGACGGGGCTCGTGGGCGCCAATGGCGCCGGCAAGTCCACCCTGCTCCGGCTGTTGGCGGGAGAGCTGACGCCCACCGAGGGACACCTTCAGTTCGAACCCTCCGCCCCCACCCTCCGCCTCTGCCGGCAGGAGGTGGAGGCGCTGACGCCCGACATCTCCGCCTTCGCGGAGTCGTGGGACTCCGTCGCGCGGCGACTGCACGGCCAGTTGGGCCTGGACGTCACCGCGCTGGAGCGCTGGCCCACGCTGTCCCCGGGCGAGCGCAAGCGGTGGCAGGTGGGCGCCGCCCTGGCTGCGGAGCCCCACTTGCTGCTCTTGGACGAACCCACCAACCACCTGGATGCGGAGGCCCGCACATGGCTGGTCTCCGCGCTGCGCCGCTTCCGGGGCCTGGGCATCGTGGTGTCACACGACCGCGACCTGCTGGAGTCCCTCACCACCTCCACGCTGCGCGTCCACCACGGAAGCGCGCGGCTGTGGCCCGGCGCCTACACCGCCGCGCGGGCGCACTGGGAAGCCGAGCGTGAGACTGAAATCGCCACCCACCAGCAAGCCCGCGCCGAACAACGCCGCGCGGCGCATCTGCTGGACCAGGCCCGGCGCGAACAACAGTCCGCGGATGCCGCGCGGCACACCCGCAAGCGACTGAAGAACAAACACGACAACGACGCCCGCTCCATGGGCGCCAAGGTGGTGGCCGGCTGGGCGGAGGCAGGGGCCGGGCGGCGCGTGGGCACCGCACGACGCGAGTTGGAGCGCGTCAGCGAGGCCGTGGGCGAGTTCACCGCGGACAAGACGGTGGGCCGCTCCGTCTTCCTGGACTACGTGCGCGCGCCGAACCCGTGGCTCTTCACGCTGGACGTGCCCGGCCTCCGCGCCGGTGACGTGGAGCTGCTGGGCCCCGTGAATCTCTCCGTGAGCCGCGAGGCCCGTGTGCGCATCGAAGGGCCCAACGGCGCCGGCAAGAGCACCCTGGTGCGCGCACTGCTGGAGAACGCGCGCATTCCGCTGGAGCGCGTGCTCTACCTGCCCCAGGACGTCAGCGCGGACGAGGCCCGGGCCACGCTGGACGCGGTGCGCGCACTGCCGCCCGAGGAACGCGGACGTGTGCTGTCACTCGTCGCGGCGCTCGGCGTGGACCCGGAGCGGCTGCTCGCCTCCGAGCAACCCTCCCCCGGCGAGGTGCGCAAGCTCCTCATCGCCCGGGGACTGGGACAACACGCCTGGGCCCTGGTGCTGGACGAGCCCACCAACCACCTGGACCTGCCGTCCATCGAACGGCTGGAGGCGGCGCTGCGGGAGTACCCCGGCGCGCTGATGCTCGTCACGCATGACACGTCCTTCGCCCAGGCCAGCACCTCCGAGGTGTGGCGCGTGGAGCATGGCCAGGTGACGGTGACGTCCGGGTAGCCGGCACAGAGGCCCCGCCTCAAGGCACGTTGAAGACGCCCAGCCACGTCTCGTTGTTCTTCCTCAGGTGCCCGACTGTTCGTGGAACCACGCCACCAGCCGTGTCAGTCCCTCCTCCACGGAGACGCGCGGCCGGAATCCCGTCTCCCGCTCCAGCGCGGCAGGGTCCGCCCAGGTCGCGTCCATCTCCCCAGGCTGCGCGGGCGTGGACTTCACCCGCGCCCGGGCGCCCAGGAGCCGCTCCAGGACGGAGAGGAAGGCCCGCACCGAGACAGGCTCGCCCCGGCCCACGTTGAGGACGCGATGGCGAGGTGCCCCTGGGGGCGGCCGGTCCAGCACGCGCACCACGGCCTCGGCCACGTCCTCCACGTACGTGAAGTCGCGCTGCATCCGGCCTTCGCCGTGCAGTGACAGCTCGGTGCCGTCACGCAGGGCCTGGAGAAAGCGCAGTGGGGCCATGTCGGGTCGTCCCCAGGGGCCGTACACCGTGAAGAAGCGCAGGCCACTGGTGGGGAGCCCATGCAGATGGCTGTACGCGTGCGCCAGCAGTTCATCGGCGCGCTTGGTGGCCGCGTAGACGCTGAGCGGGTGGTCCGCCGCGGCGCCTTCCTGGAACGGCGGCACCGAGCCCGCGCCATACACGGAGCTGGAGGACGCGTAGACCAGGTGCCGCACCCGGGCCGCGCTGGCCTGCTCCAGCACCTGGAGGAACCCCGACACGTTGGCGTCCACGTACGCCTGCGCGGTGCCCGCCGGCGCCCGCACGCCCACACGCGCGGCCAGATGCACTACGGCCTCGGGGCGCGTCTCCTCGAAGAGCGCTCGCAGCGAGGGGCTGTCGGTAACATCCACGGGTCGGAAGGTGAAGCCCGTCGCCCCCGGCAGCGTGCCGAGCCGCGCCAGCCGGGCCTGCTTCAACGCCACGTCCCCGGACGGGTCCAGGTTGTCCACGCCGATGACGGCATCACCGCGCGCCAGCAGCCGTGCACTGACGTGGTGGGCAATGAAACCCGCAGCTCCCGTGACGAGTACCCGCATCCACCTCCACGCTCCCACGCCTACCCCCAACACGCCACGGCGGAAGACGTGGACGCGGCGCTTCCCGTCCCCGCCACTTGCACGTAGGGTGGAGGCCCTCATGGTGTCCGTGAATCAGCTCCGCCCCTTCGCCGGTGCCTCGCTGGACGCGTTCCGGGCCGCGTCCGGCCCCGTGGCCCTCATCCAGCAGCCCGTGGAACTCGTCGGCCAGCACAGCCGGGGCCTGGCGGCACGCACCGTCGGCATGGCACACCGCGCGCACATGGACGAGCGGCTGCTCGCCATGCTCCGCGACTTCGACAACCTGGAGGTCCACTTCCTCCAGCCCTCCGTGGACGGCGAGGAGCTGACGGTCGGCCGCACCGAGGAGTGCGACCTGGTGGTGCCCGACCCGTCCGTCTCCCAGCATCACGCCACGATGCGCTGGAACGCCGCCCGCGGCGGCTTCTCCGTGCGTGACGCCGAGTCCATGAACGGCACCTTCATCAACGGTGCCCCCCTGGGCTACCGTGCCCAGGTGCTGCTCCACGACGGGGACACCCTGGCCTTCGGCGACGCCCAGTTCCTCTACCTTCGCGCCGAAACCGTCTACGAACACCTGCGCCTGGCCAGCCCGAAGAAGGCCCCCTGAGCCGGCCCCAGCCCGGAGCTCACGGAATGGCCTGGATGGCCTCCACCACCGCCTTGCGCAGGTAGGAGCGGAGGTCCGTCTGCGCCTGGTACATGCCAATCGTGGAGACGGTGCGCGTGGGGTTGCTCCACCGCAGCTTGCCGTTGGGTCCCACCACCCCCGTCTCCAGCAGCACCTCCGCGCGGCCCATCAGCTGGGCGGACGTCACGTCCACCCAGTTCAGCACCACCACCACTCCGGCCTCGGCCTCGTTGTCCTGGATCATCGCCACCACCTCGTGGATGGTGGGTGACGGTGCCTGGGAGATGCGCGTCCCCACCACCTCGAAGCCCCGCTCACTCAGCGTGGCCTGGGCCTGGCTGACGAGCACCGAACGGGGGTTGCCTTCTCCCATCATGTCCTGCCGGTACGTGAAGGTCGGCAGCGCATCCACCCGGGAGCCCACCACCACCACCACCTTGCGCAGGGCCCCCGGCGGGCGGACCTGACGCGGAGCGCACGAAGCGAGCAGGAGGCAAAGCAGGACGGCCGCGGGACGGAAGACGCGCATGACGGGGAACCTGGGAGACGGGTACGAGGCCACTATGCTGGGCCGCCGGGCCTCAGTCGAACAGTCCCTGGAGATAGAAACGTCCATCCCGTCCGTCGCGGAACACCCAGGCGGGGCCCAGCCCCTCGAAGTGGACCCGATAGTAGTCCCGTTGAAAGGGCGTCTCCGACCACCACTCCCCGCCCAGCCGCTCCGGCCCCGTGAGCGCCGTCACCCGGTGCCGCCGGCCCCCCATGCGCGCGGCCAGCAAGCGTCCGGACTCCGCCACTTCCGCGTCCAGACACGCCGGCTCCGCCAGTAACCGGGAGGGACGCTCCCGTGAGGCCGCCTGCACCGAGGCGCGCCGGGCTCCTGGCTCCAGCAGCTCCGCCGACAGGCCCCGCCGCGCCTCCGGAGGCCGGAAGGCCCGTGTTCCATGGGCCGCCTCGGGCCGGTGGACCGCCTCCAGGCCCGCCGCGAAGAGCGACGCCTCCCCCAACGTGGACGCCAGCCGCGACAGCACGACTTCCAGCGCCGCGTCGCCCTCCGGCGCGTCCCCCAGCGCGAGCTGCTGTCCTCCGTCCTCGGAGTGCTCGTCCACCCGAGCGGACACCTCCGCCACCGGGTTCTCCAGCCGCAGTTCCTCCAGCCGGTGCCGCGCCAACTCGTGCAACAGCTTCGCCCGCGCCGTGGGCCGCGCCAGCGTCAGCGTCACCTGCCGTTGCCCCGAGGGGTCCAACTTCAGCGTGAAGGTGAGCCGCACCGCCGCCCGGCACCGCCCGGACAACCGTGCCCCCAGCCGGTCCGTCAGCGTCTTGAGCGCGAAGCGCAGCGGCTCGAAGGACTCGGCCGGGAAGTCCAGCACCACGCGCTCCTCCAACACCTCTTCCAGCGCCGCGGGGACGAAGGGCGTGTCGTCCTCTCCGCGGCACCGCGCATGAACCCGTGCGCCAGCCGCGCCGCCCCGGGCCGCCACGGCCCCCGCGGGCAGCGCCGCCACCTCGCCCAGCGTGGTGAGGCCCAGCGCGGAGAACGCCGCCCCCTCGCGGCCTTCCAACGCGGACAGCGGCAACGGCGCCAGGGCCCGAGCACTGTCCCCCGGAGCCACCACCTCCACCCGGCGCGCGCCATGCCGGGCCACCGCGCGCGAGGTGAAGGCCTCCGAGGCCACCACCACGTGCGCCCGGTAACCCAGCTCGGCGCACAGCGACAGCATCCGCGTGCCCAGGCCTTCCTCGCTGTCGCACAGGTGCGCGGCCCCCGCGTCCAACCACAATCCATCCGGTGCGCAGAGCTGGAAACCCGGGGCCAGTGGCAGCAGCGCCTCGCCCAGCGCCGTCAGCGCGCGCAGCTCGTCCTCCGGGCGATAGTCGAAGTGACGCAGCCCTGGCTCCAGCGCGGTGGCCGCCGTCAGCGTCATCCCCGGGCGTACCCCCGCCTTCAGCGCCGAGGTGGAGGCGAAGGCCACGCGGCGCTGGCCACGCACCGCCTCCACCAGCGCGAAGGGACGGCCCGCAAGTTCCGGGGACTCCACCACCCGGCGCTGCGCCGGGAAGCGGGTGAGGTGCAGATAGGCCCTGCGCATGTCGTGCCTCAGTGCGCCGGCAGGGCCGCGTCCAGTCCCTGCCGCATGGGCGGCATGGGCGCGTCACGGCCGGGACGCTGGCCCAGGATGCCCAGCCCGTTGCGCAGCGCCCCGGACTGATCTCGCAGGAAGTCCGGCGTGTCGTCCTCCGTGTCCTCAGCCACGTCCAGCAACCGGCCGCCTCCCTCCAGCCCCAGCGCCGGGTACAGCGCGCTCCACGGCAGCTCCGCCCGAGCGCCCGTGCCCCCCTGCCGGCTGCGCACCACCTCCACCGACCAGCCGTCTCCGTCCCGAGCCTCCGTCCGCAGCCGGACCACGCCGTCCGCTGGGGACTCTGGCGAAGTAAGCAGCAGGAGCAGCCCGCCGCCGCGCGCCGCCGCGTCCGCCAGCTTGCGCGCCTCCGCCAGGGCCACCCGGCACGCGCGCCCGCCGGGATTCACGCCGCGCGTCAGGTCCAGCACCACGCAGGCGAAGGCCCCGCTCCGGGCCAGCTGCACCGCCGCCCAGACGCGCTGCTCAGGAGCCTGGGGCCGGACGATGAGCAGCCGCTCCAGGTCCACACCCAGGGCCGCGGCCGAGGGCGAGTAGAGCTCCCGGGGGCCATCCACCCAGGCGCACAGCCGCGCCTCCTGGTGCGCCGCGGCCACCGCGTGCAGCGCCAGGCTGGTGCGCCCCGAGGCCGCCTCACCGCACAACTCCACCACCTGCCCCAGTGGCAGGCCCCCCGTCGGCAGCAGGGCGTCCACCGCCGACAGGCCCGTGCGGAGCACCGCCAGGTAGCGCCGGGGCGCCGCCTGCAACTGGCGGATCCGCTCCCGAAGCTGCTCCATGACCGAGCCCGTTCCCTGCCCCGCTCCCACTCGCTGCTCCGCCGCGCTCATCTCGCCTCCTCGCCAGCCCCTCCGGACCGGACGACCGGCGGGGCGGTCGTCCACTATCCTCAGAGGTCTGACATGCGCCTTCATGGGACGCATGGCGGTGGGTGCGTGGATCAGACCCGCTGGCGCGGGTTCACCCGGGCATCAGCCGGCGCAGAGGACCTTCACCTCCACCTTCTTGTCGTCCGCGCGGCGCAGGCAGCTCGACTGGAAGAACAGGCGGGCCGGGTACGCCTCCGTGGAGGCCTCGTAGCGCAGGTCGCCCGCGGCCACCGAGCACCGCTCCACCTCGTCATTGGCGCGCGTCAGCTCCACCTGGACCAGCCGGGGGTCGGGCAGGTTCACCACTTCGATGCTCTGCGCCACCGTGGCCAGCTCCGCGATGCGCAGCAGGGTGTCGCGGTAGTTGTCCCGGCAGATGGAATCGAGGTTGTCGAGCCCCTGGTCGAACGCCTCCGCCATGGCGCGCTGCCGGTGGCCGGGACCGTAGGAGGTCGGGCAGTCGACGTTGCGCACGAAGGTGCCGTCGGGCGTCACGTCGCGGATCAGCTCCGCCCGCTTGTCGGACAGCGCCACCGGCCCAATCGTGGCCCAGAGCACCTGACGCGAGGCCCCCGTTGAATCCCGGAGTTGCTGGAACGTGGCGAAGTACTCCTCCACCGGCGTCAGCAGATGGGACTGCTCACTGCAGTTGTCGATGGACGTGTCGTCGGACACCCACACCGGAGGAGGGCGCTGGATGGTGCTGCAGTCTTCCTCGTCGGTGACCACCGCCACCAGCAGCCGCGCGCCGTCGCGCAGGAACCCGGCGTTGCCGTTCTCCGCCCCCGGCGTCGACACCAGCGGCTCCGTCACGGCCAGCCGGACCGCCTCGAAGGGCGTCTCCTGCCCGCTGCCATCCGTCCCCCGGATCACCAGCCGGCGGAACTTCTCCAGCACGTACGGATCCGTGCCGTCGATGAAGCGCTCGTCGGTGGGGTTGCCCGCCGCGTCCGGCACGCGCTGCAACCGGCCAGACTCCCTGGTGTACTCGCGGTACTGCTCCTGCCCCTGGAACATGGCCAGCCGGTACACGGACGTGGTGATCACGCCCACCCGGAAGTCCTGCGAGACGCCGCTGCCCTCCTTGAGCGCCTCCAGGAAGGCGGGCAGCTCGGTGGCGATGGCGTTCTGCTCCTCCTCCATGGAGCCGGAGTTGTCGATGACGAAGAGGATGTCCGTCTTCTGCGGCGCGATGACGGGGGACTCGCTCTCGCACTTCCCGGGCAGATTGGAGCCCGGTTCGTCGACGGGCGACCGGCATGACGTCCACAAGAGGGACGGCAGCAGGAGCAGGTGGGCGAAGGGTCGGAGCTTCATGGGGGGCCTCTCGAAGAGCTGCGCACCCCGGCGGGGCGCCGCGTCAGATGCTAGGGGGGCGATCATGCCCCACCCTACGTCCGGACGCGAGACTTCCGAGGAACCCGGGAGAGATGACGGGGGGCGGAAAAACGCACACTGCGTTTGCCATGTCCGTTTTGGTTGTTACGTTGGTTCATCCGCCGCAGAAAACCTGGAAATGTTCACTGGTTGTCGAAGGGAAAAGGCTGAACTTCATGTCCGATGAGAAGAAGAAGGGCACCGCTGCGAGCGCTATGCCCACCGCGATGGCCCCTCCGGGGCTCATCAACAAGGAAGACATCCCGCAGGTGCTTCCCATCCTCCCCCTGCGCAACAGTGTCTTCTTCCCGGGCGGGGTGCTTCCGCTGGCGGTCGGCCGCCAGAAGACCATCGCCCTGATCAAGGACGCCGTGCGTGACGACCAGGTCATCGGTGTCGTCACCCAGCGCCGCGCCGAAGAAGAAGATCCGGGTGCCGCCGACCTCTACACCATGGGGACGGTCGCCCGCATCGTGAAGCTCCTGAAGATGGGCGAGGACAACTACTCGCTCGTGGTGCAGGGGCTCGCCCGCTTCCGCGTGGTGGAGCTGGTCCAGGAAGCGCCCTACCTCAAGGCCCGCGTGGACGCCGTGGAGGACAAGACCTCTTCGGAGAACGTGGAAGTCGAGGCGCTGGGCATCAACCTCAAGAAGCTGGCGCGCGAGGTCATCGAGCTGATGCCCGAGCTGCCCGCCGCCGCCACCGAGCTGGTGGAGAGCATCACCCACCCCGGCCACCTGGCGGACCTGATCGCCGCCAACGTGGACGTGCCCATCGAGGAGAAGCAGGCCGTCCTGGAGACGGTGGACCTCAAGGCCCGGATGAAGCTCGTGCTGGAGCTGCTCAACCGGAAGCGGGAGATCCTCAAGCTCTCTAACAAGATCGACTCCGCCGTGAAGGGCGAGATGTCGAAGACCCAGCGCGAGTACTACCTGCGCCAGCAGCTCAAGGCCATCAAGGAAGAGCTGGGGGAGATGGGCGAGGAGGAAGAGGAGCTCGACGAGCTGCAGGAGCGCCTGAAGAAGGCCGGCCTGCCGCCCGACGTGGAGAAGGTCGCCAACAAGGAGCTCAACCGCCTGAAGACGATTCCGGCGGCCTCCAGCGAGTACACCGTCTCGCGCACCTACCTGGATTGGATCGCCGACCTGCCGTGGGCGAAGATGTCCGAGGACAACCTCGACATCGAGAACGCACGCCAGCAACTGGACAAGGATCACTTCGGCATCAAGAAGGTGAAGAAGCGCATCCTGGAGTACCTGGCCGTCCGCAAGCTGAAGAACGACATGCGTGGCCCCATCCTGTGCCTCGTCGGTCCGCCGGGCGTCGGTAAGACGTCGCTGGGCCAGAGCGTGGCCAAGGCCACGGGCCGCAAGTTCGTGCGCCTGTCGCTGGGCGGCGTGCGCGACGAGGCGGAGATCCGCGGCCACCGCCGCACCTACGTGGGCGCCCTCCCCGGCCGCTTCATCCAGAGCATGAAGAAGGCCGGCACGAAGAACCCGGTCATGATGCTGGACGAAATTGACAAGCTCGGCGCCGACTTCCGTGGCGACCCGAGCGCGGCGCTCCTCGAGGTGCTGGATCCGGAGCAGAACAACACGTTCAGCGACCACTACCTCGACGTGCCCTTCGATTTGTCCAAGGTGATGTTCGTCGCCACGGCGAACCAGCTCGACCCCATCCCCGGTCCGCTGCGTGACCGCATGGAGATCATCGAGCTGACGGGCTACACCTTCGAGGAGAAGCAGAGCATCGCCCGCATCCACCTGGTGCCCAAGCAGCTCAAGGAGCACGGGCTGAGCCCGGACCACATCGACATCACCGACGAGGCGCTGCTCACGCTGACCACCGCGTACACGCGCGAGGCCGGTGTGCGTAACCTGGAGCGCCGCATCGCGGACATCTGCCGCGCGGTGGCGGTGGAGGTGGCCGGCGGGAAGACGGAGAAGCAGACCATCAACGCGGACCGGGTGAAGGAGATCCTCGGGCCCGAGATGTTCTACTCCGAGGTCGCCGAGCGCACCGAGGTTCCGGGTGTGGCCACGGGCCTGGCCTGGACGGCGGCGGGTGGCGACCTGCTCTTCATCGAGGCGACGAAGATGGCGGGCAAGGGCGGCATGACGCTCACCGGCCAGCTGGGCGACGTGATGAAGGAGAGCGCCACAGCGGCGCTGAGCTACCTGCGCAGCAAGGCCGAGCAGCTCGGCATCAGCCCGAACTTCCTGGAGAAGACGGACCTGCACCTGCACTTCCCGGCGGGCTCCATTCCGAAGGACGGGCCTTCCGCGGGCGTCACCATCCTGACGGCGCTCACCAGCCTCCTGACGGGCATCCGCGTGCGTCACGACACTGCGATGACGGGCGAGGCCACGCTGCGTGGCCTGGTGCTGCCGGTGGGTGGCATCAAGGAGAAGGTGCTGGCGGCGCACCGGGCGGGCATCAAGCGGGTTATCCTGCCCGAGCGGTGCCGCAAGGACCTGATCGACGTGCCGGATCAGGCGCGCAACGAGCTGGAGTTCATCTTCGTCACCCACATGGACGAGGTCCTGAAGGCGGCGCTGGAGACACCTCCCGTCGGTGTGGCGGGCACCCCGGGCGGCGAGCCGGGCAAGGAGGCTCCGCTGCCGAAGCCGGCCGAGTCCGCCCCTGAGGTCCGCGCCTAGCGCACGACCTTCCAGCCCATAGGAAGTGACACGGGCAGGTTCCCTTCTGGGAACCTGCCCGTTGTCTTTGCGGGACTGGTGGCGCTCAGAGCGAGAACAGGAAGTGACGCGGCTCCGGGACGCGCTTCACCCGCAGGATGTGACTGTGCTCCACGGGCAGCCGGGGGACGGCCTCTGGACGGGGAACGTAGAGGATGCCCGGGTCGTCCTCTCGGGTGAAGACGTACTGCCCACGCGAGCCCTTACGCGTGCAGCCCACGTCGAGGATGAGGTGCCGCTCGATGTCCGCCGCATCCGTGGTGTCCCAGTTGAAGCGGGTGAGTTCCTCCACCGTGAGGCCATACATCTCCGCCACGCTCTCCAGCGTCTCTCCGTCAATGACCCGGTGCTGGGTGACTCGTGCGAGGAAACGCGGCGCGCTGGCCACCCTCGCCCTCTGACCGCTCTTCGCGAGTTTCTGCTGGGACCACGGCCCTCCCGTCCGTACCAGCGCGAGGGTGTTATCCAGGGTGGCGCCCTTGAGGACGGACAGGACGTGGGCATTCCCCTTTGGAACGTCCCTCAGGTCGATGCGGCCCTCAGAATCCGTCCGAGCCTGCTGCTCAGACCGGTCGTCGAGTTGGATGCGTAACTGGACGCCGGCAATGGGCACATCGGTGACGTCGTCCACCACCTGAAGCCGCAGCCAGACCGGCTCCTCCACCGGCGCAGACACGCGTTCTGTCCGCGGACCGGAGAATGGCGGCGGAACGGAGGATTCACGCGGAGGAGCCTGCGCCAGCCGGAGGACTCCCGCGTCCAGAAGAAGCGCGGCTTGCCGCACCACTTCATCCACCGGCAGCGGTGCGCGCACCCCACTGCGGTGTCCATGCGCGTAGACCAGGGACTGGAGCGTGCGCTGATTGGACGCATCCTGCGCGAGCTGGCGCAAGCGCCGTTCCAGCGCCCAGCCCCCGGCAGGCATCACGAACGCGTACCCAGTGGGCAGACCCTCATGAAGCGCGAGGACAATGTACTCGCGTAACCCGTCTTTCAGACGAGGATGGAGAAACATGCTGTCACCTGGAGAAGACGTCTTTATTTGCGGTACTTCTGACCTTCACGGAGGTGCCGCTCCACCGGAACCAAGATGTCTGCCTTGGTGATGAAGCCCTTGCCGCCGCGGTCCAACCCCTTGTTGGGCTCGTAGCCTCTCGCCCCCTTGGCATAGCAGACGAAGGATGCGTCCTTGCCGAGCGCTTCCGGACAGAGGATGCAAGCGTAGACATCACCGAGATTGTCCAGAGGGAGCTTCGACCGCGCCTTCCACATGCGGAAGTACTTGGCGACATAGTCGAGCTGCTCGACAGCGCTCATCCTCACCAGTGCGGACAACTTGATATCGAGCGCATCTTTTCCTTCGTTGATGGCCGTGAACTGAATGAGGCCAAAAGCCTGATGCCCTGCCCGGTTCGGTGTATCGGCACGGAAGGCATTTCCTGTCTCGAAAGCCATGCACGCCATCAAGTCATCGGCGTTCATCTCCAGTTGATCGGCGATGATCAGCACCTTCCTCCGGAACGCCTCCGTCACATTCGGGTGACTGCCGTAGATGAGCGTGCCTTCGATGCGGCGGGGTGTTCCCTCCAGGTCCAGGTGGATGGCAGGAAGCACACTGGAGTGGTTGGCATTCGCCCGCTCCACCAGACGCGCTTCAATCCGAAACCGGCCCTTGCGCCGCATCCGCTCGACGAGCGCCGGCTCCCGGAGACGCGCCACCACCCGTCCACGAGCGTCGCATTGCCCCGCCGCCCCCTTCGCGACCTCATACCGGAAGGGCACGGCACCGAAGACAACGGGCTCCGCGACGTCAGCGAAGAACTCATACAGGCGAAACTCGATGACATCCCCCTCCTTTCCGTTGGGGATGTGGAGGGCCTGACAGCGGACTTCCAGGATGGACGTATCATCCGTGAGCTGGACGAACTCGGCGCGAAGTCCCTGGAGCCGGGGAACGCCTGGGTACTCCACGGAGAAGGCCGGTGGCGCTGCCACCAACTCGTCCCAGAGCCGCGCATCCGGCTTTGAGACTCGACCCTGGATGAAGACCTTCTGGCGGATTCGAGGATCGTCGAATCGAACGAGCGCCTCGTAGTAACGAGGATTCCCATCAAGGGGCCGCGCCTCCAACCGAAGCACCTCGGTCTCCCGAGAGGCCGTTGGCTCCATGGGACTCAGGTCGTCGCAGATCGAAAAGACAGGCGAAGCCTCACGCCAGTAGTCGAGATCCCCGATGACCTTCACGGTGATGAGCAGGTGGTTGTCGCGAGCCCCCAGCCAGACGTCCCCGAAGCGAGGCATGCGCGAAGGCCGGACCGCCAACTCCTTGGAGGCCAGTGCCGTCACCAGTTCCTGGCGCATCCGGTCCTGCTTCTGTCGCGCGGGAGCCCTGGCCAACGTTGGGGACTCCAGCCACAGGTCCTCGTCCTCGAACGCGAGGAATCGCGTCTCATCGAAGTCCAGCACCGAGCGGATGGGCACGTATTCATCGGTCCCCGTCAACGAGCGCGGAATCCGCAACAAGGCGAAGCTCTTCCGGTGCAGCCAGTCCTCAGCGTCGAGGAACTGCCGTAGGAACAGGCCCCTCTCGTTGGCGTTCACCAACACCGACCGCGAGACGGGGTCCATCAGGGTGAAGGACAGGGCCTCGCCACGCGTCTGAGCCTCGTACCGCCAGTGGGTCAGCTCCAGGGGGAGCTCGAAATCCGGCTCCAGATGCTCCACCGTCGCGGTGACCGCGTGGTGCTTGAATTCGAACCCGGTCAGCTTCGGCTTCGGGCACACGCATGCTCTTGGCTGCTCCCACACCACGTAGGGCCGCGTCTCCCCCTCGATGTCTCGGAGCACTTCGAGCCGCAGGTCGAAGGCGTACTCGCCCTGAATGGGCTCACGCCATGGCACTCGGAGACCATCCCCACTCCAGGCGCAGCCAACTCGCCAGTCCTTCGCGCCCAAGTCGGAAGAGCCCCATTCCAGCGCGGCATAGCGCTGCTCCTCTGGAGCCATCCTCGGCGCCACGCCACGCTTCGGCTCCACGGAGTGGTAGATGGAGAGCCGAAGCGTCGCGCCGGTGAAACGTGCATCCATGTCCGGCTTCAAGCGGAACCGTCGGCCAAACAGGACAGGGACGCTCAGGTCGAGCCCCCTGAGCCCCAAGGGGATGTCGAACTCGAAGGGCTTTTCGAGGCAGCATTCCTGCGCGAAGGGGAAGTCGGGGACGACGGTCAACTCCGCGTGGCCCCGGCCGAAGAAGCTCGCCTCGTAGATGTCCGCCTCGAACTCCAACGTGCATGACCTGCCATTGACACGCAGTGGGACGTTGACCAGCGTGTATTCCCGCGCTGGCATCCCACGCGCGTGCGTCTTGATCAGAACGCTGCAGACCGTGTCTGCCGGCAGGTTCTTGTGCGTTCCCTCCAGGATGAAGGCAATCCTGTCCTGTTCGGCCCGGTGGCTCCTCAGGGAGAGCTTGAGTTCCGTAGGGGCCACCGCGACGAGATAGAAGACGCCCTCGGCTCCCGGTTCACGCCGAAGCTCGAAGCGCTCGCCACCAGCATGTGACTGTGAAGCAACGGCTGTGTCCGCCATCACCCTTCCCCCTTCATGGGCACGGCGCCCAGGTCGTCTGACCACCACCACAGATTGGGGCGAATCCGCACTTCGTCGTGTACTCGGGGCACGATCCGCTCGGGCAACGAGAGATTCAGTTCCCGAGCAAGATCTGCGTCGTTCTCATGAATCGGGACGACACGGAGCACGTATTCCCTGGCACCCTCCAACGCGGCCTCGACATCATTGAGATCCACGTCCGCATGGAGCGCCCCTTCCACATCCGTCAGACCTTGCCCTTGGCGTTCCGGTTTGTAGACAACGCTGCCCTTCTTGAGCTTCAGCGGAAGCCCGGGCTGGCCGCCTGGCAGCGACGGACTGGCGAGTTCCAATCGGAAGGGTCTGCTCACCGGGACGGCCTCCGTCATGACGGCCACCTTCAGGCTGAAGGCATCATGGTAGTGAGACCGCGCTTCAAGCCTGGCGTTGCGCTGCATGGTGTAAGCACGGCCCTTCGCGGGCTGGACGTCGATCCGTTCGTGCCCCAGGGGCACATGCTTGTTCACCACCTCGGCGGTCGGGATGAGAATTCGCCCCTGAACCTGCGCATCCTCGAACCCGAAGGTCCGCACCACGCACCCATTCTGGATGACGGACTCACGTGCGGCGGCTTCATCGAGGGAACTGTGGCCCACCTTGATGATGGGTCGAGCCTTCTCCCAGAAGGTCCGATTCCCACCCAGAAACCGAGAGGAAAGCTGAATCCCCCGGGCGGTGACGAAGACCTTGGGCGCTTCGAGCGAAGGGATGTGAAGGACCTCCGACACCTCGGTGGACCACACCTCCAGCGCCCCCGCTTTGGCGCCGCTCCGCAGCGCGTCGAGCGTCACAGGTTCACACCGGCTCCCCAGCGTATCCGCCGTCACCAGACGCGAGTCCCGCGCGCTTCCCCCGTTCGGGAAGAACGCGCCGAACTTCACATGGACCTCATGGGTACCTGGGATGCCCTTCCGCAGTTCCGAGAAAGCAGCGCTGGCGTCGAACCGGATGACAAGTTCACCAGGATGACGTCCCTCCGCTGGCGCTGGGACTCGGACGCGAATCGCCCCCTTGGCCGCGTCCCCCAAGGCGGTGAACCAGCCATCCTCTCGAACCTTCTCGGCGGCATCCTTCAACCGCCGGGCATTCGTGGCCGTGAGCACAATGGACAATCCGTCCTCGGCCAGCGCGGACAACGCCAGCAACTGCTTCTCTGAATACGCGCACTGGATACGCTCCACCGCCTCCACGAGCGCCCAGGCCAACGGAGGCTCTGTCTGGGAAGCAGCGGCCTTCAAGAAGGCGCGGTAGGTGAAGTGCCGCGTCACATACGTTTCCAGCTTCTTGAGCGCCCCCTTCTGAATGAAGCCGTCAACGACGCGGAGTCCAGAGGCCTCATTGAACGCCGAGTCCTCCCGCCCCTGTACGGGGATGGCCACACGGGCCAGTTCGAACGCAGGTGCCTCCGGGTGCAGCCCTTCCTGCTTCGTGGCCTTCGCCCATGCGCTCAGAAGCACCCAACCCCGAAGAAGCTTTGGGCAGTTCTCCCTGAAGGGAATACGCCAGGAGAACGTTCCATCCTCGTGAGACTCGGGAGCGTAACGAGCCGAGGAAACAACCTGGCTCCCAGGAACCTCCGCCGACTCGCGCCCACCCAGCAACACCGGCGGGAGCACCTCCAATGTCGCGGTTCCCACGAGCCGGGCACCCGGCATGTCGAGCGTGCAAGCCCCCCAACCCGGCAACTCCACCTGCGCGAAGAAAGCACCATCGGTGCAACTTCCGCTCGCGAGGAAGCAGCGTGTGCCCTCATGCAGCACATGCAGTTCCACCTCATCGTCTCCACTCCCGCGCACCACGGCCCCCACGTCCAGGAGTTCCCCCACCCGGAATGCGGCATGAGCGCTTCGTGCTGGGAGCCACCCCACCGCGAGCACGTCCTTCGAGTTGCTCGGGCGCCAGGCCGGCAGGTCCGAGAACCGGACGAAGCCATGCCGGACCATGAGCATCAGGAGCCAGGCGAAGGTGACGGGGTGCGGGTTGTCGACCAGCCCCTTCGTAGGCAATTGGTCGACGTCAGGCGCCGCTGCGAAGAGCATCTTCTTGCCACCGTTGTCCCCCACGGGCCCGAGGAAGGGCACTTCCTCCGGATGGGCCCAGAATCCGACTGCCTCCGCGTAGCGTCCCAGCAGCCTCTTGGCCTCGTCCGGCTGCTGGATGTCGACGATCTGGCTCCCCATTCGAAGCTGCCCGTGAATCTCCAGATGCTTCATCACCTGAACGACGATGCTCTCCGGCAACCACTCGTTCAGGTGCCTGAGCACCACGTTTCGCCAACGGACGGACGCCAGCCTCTTGAAGTGCTGAAGCTCCTGCTCGAGTGCATCCTGAGCACCGCCGCCCACCTGCAGCAGAAGGCCGGCGCCGTCGGCCGGCTCCACGAAGATTCGTCGAGCCCCTGCTGGCAAGCGCACGTTGAGACGACTCTGTTTTCCATCGTAAGCGACGTACCGTTCGCCCGAGGGAGGCTCGAAGGTCAGCTTGAGCCAGTAGGTCCCTTCAGGGAGCGCGTCCTTGTAGTTGGTGATGACAAGCTCTGCGGGAAACGAAGGCTCGCCGGCATCACCAGGCGCATCATCGGACGAGAACGCGAGCGCGCGAGGTGAGCGAAGAATCGCCTTGAGCGCGCCGTGGTGATACGTCTGCTCGAAGCGGGAGAGGCACTCCTCTTCGGGGTTCCCTGTAGCGTGAATCGACTTGGGCGCCAGCTTCATCAGCGCGTCGAGTTCTCCCTTCGATGGGTCGAAGAAGTTGTTCTGGTCCGCCTCCTCGAAGACCTTGAAGAAGTCTCCCAGGCCCAGCGAGTCCTTCGCGAAGTCGAGGAAGGCCTTGAGTTGCCCTGGCTCGGATGGCGCCAGGATTTCCCAGTGGACGAAGCCATCTCCAATGGCCTTGCTCCTGCTGTCGACATAGCCAAGCACCGCGCCAGCCTCCAGCTTGAGCAAGGGGTGGCGCAGCGTCACCATCCGCCCCTCGCGCAGTGCTTCATGAATACCCGTCAGGTCCTGGTCCGCCGGCCTCCAGAGCGCTCGGACATCATCCCCCTGTGCCTCTCCCAGGCGTAGTGTCTCGGGCACGCCCAACCCCGTCCCCACGACGGAGTAGCTCCCCCCCTTCTTCTCGACGACATCCGCTCCCGCCTCCGGCAGGGCCTCCTGCAACCACCGCGTCTGGCGAAACGCCTCATGCGCCGGATCAACCACCGTCAGCGCGCCGTGGCGCCGCACGAGCAGCTTCAACCAGTCCACGTTCCGGTATGTGTCCGGGTCCTTCCAGTCCGGAGGAACGAGGTGCATGTAGAGGCTGTAGAACGTAAAACGCCGCGGCGGCTGGCCCTCCGTCTTCGCTGCCTCTTCGACATCGTGCCGGACGAGGACGAAGGAGTTGTGGTTGCCTGTGAATTCCCGGGCCAGTTCGTGCGCCTCGGGTCCATCCTCGACACGCTCCTTTTCTTCGAGGGGAGCAGGCAGGCCATGGGCCAATCGGACGGCCACCACGTAGCCCGGGGCAAAGCAACGAACCTCTCGCACGCCGGACCTGGCTGCGGAGCTCGTCGCCCCCTCCCGCGCCGAGAAATGCGACGCAGGCAAGTGGATTCCCGAATGAAGATTCCGGCGCATTCCCAATGGGAAGAGCCCACCGGGCGGCATCTCCGTCTCCGTAAGGGCGTAGCAGTTGATGGGCCGGAAGCGGATATCCCCGTGGTCGAACGGATACGCGACCGTGCGCATCACGTTGGTTTCGAGAAAGCCAGACGGGACGACGGTAGGACGGAGCGAGTAGAGAAAGGCTCCGCCCTTGTGCTCGTCGTGGCGGTAGTCCATGAACAAGTCGTCAGGCACCGCGCTATAGGTGTTCTCCTCGAACAGCTTGCGGGCACGAATCAGGACGACGGACGCCTGCGCATTTGCCCAGTCACCCCTGCGCACCCGGATGAGATCGTGCTCACCCGTGACTTGCTTCCTGGCGAGCGCCGCCAGGTCCGTGCCATCCCGAGAGCCTGGATCAGGAGGAAAGAAGAGATGGGTTCCCTTCTGAACCCCAACCTTGTTGTTCTGCGTTGCCGGGTCCGCGACCACCAACCACAGGTGCCTCCCGGTTCGGTCCACCAACCAAGCGAATCCGATGATCAGGATGAGATGAATGGGAGCATCTCTAGCAACGGAGAATCCCGAATAAAGAATGACCGGATTGTTGGCCGCGAGCGCTTTGAGAATCAGTGACAGCTTGTCTTCGATGAGACGAGGATCGCTCGCAATCCTCGCGGCGTGCCTTCGTCGATCCTGGAGTGAGTACGGCAACACATGCGAGTACGCCATGCCGAGCACAGCGGACGCACTGAGATTACCGCGGGACACGTTGGAATCACCGCGAGACGCATTGAATTCCGGAGGAACAACCGTGGCCCAATGAGGCGGTTTGCCCCCCCGATTGGACACGAAATACCCATCCAGATTTCCACCAAAAGGTGGCTCTACCGGCTTGAGATGAAACGCCCGCTGCCCTCCTGGGTAGCGCAGATCCAAGAAATGCCCTGGATTTCCACCATCCCAATGGGTGATGAACCTTGAGGCAAAGTCGCCCCCTTGGGTCACCTGATAATAGTTATACGCCATTGCACTGGCAGTCCGCCCACACCAATCAGATGGCCCTCCAGGATAGTGCTGTCCCAGCAGAGGCACCTTGAGGATGTGATACTCCTCCAGCGCAGACAACAGCAGCTCTGGCAACTCATATTGCCAGACGGCTCGATAGATATTCTGTCTAGACACGACTCGCTCCCCCACGAGTACGTTCAATTGCTCCGAATCAGTGCCCCCCGGCACTGGAGCATGACTACGGCCCGCCCTGCATACACTCCCCTCCGAGGTCGGGATACTTCTGAAATACATGCGTGCACGCCAGTTCGCCCAGGTATGCGATGTCGCCGTCAGGCTCTGGAAGCTTGAAGGTTTCCTGTCGTGCCTTCTCCCCGTCGATATCCGCGAGTGTCAACCGCAGAGTGTTCTCATGTTTCGACACAGCAGAAACCCATAGAAACTCCATGCTCTCTCCCTCACTTTCGATCATGACAAGGACGCGCCCGTGAATGTCCGGATCAAAGACGAGGAGATAGGGGCGCTTCAGGCAAGCATTCCATCGCATCCGAGGAATGCCATCCTCCGCCTTCATCGATAACAGTGCCCACTTGCTAGGAATCAATCGAAAGAAGGCCAGCTCAGCCTCATTCAGGACGTATTGCCCAAACGGAGCCCTCGAATAGACATCCGAAGATGCGCTGACACCAGAGAACAGCGCCTTGTCCAGCACTGACGTCAATAGCGAACTGGATTGCTCCAACACCTCGCCTTTGACCTGAATCGTCGCTGTTTCTTCGAAGCGCCTGTTATCGAACCGGAATCGCCCACGATATACAGTCAGACTTTCGGCCGAACCAAATGCAATGACGAACAACTCATTTCTTACCTCTGCCCGAACCTTGACCCCATCAACATGGCTCGTACTGGTGCTCCTCAGACAACGTTCGGGATCATTCACAGTGCAGACAAAATCAAACGGCCTCCGCAGGCTCGGTTTCTTTAGCCGCGCGACGGCATCCAAATTGCGCTCGAAGAACAACGTCGCCAGTTCCTTCTGAAGGCCAGCGTCCTCAGGAGCCAGCGTGGCGGCACGCAGGGCACTCTCCTCCCGCTGCTGCAACGTCCGCTTCGGGTCCTTGGCCTCCGCGGCGAGCTTCTCCACCGACGGCTTCTCGGGGCCCAGAAACGTCCCCACCACGAAGCCTTCCGCCTCTCCGCAGCGCACTCGGGCCCATCCCCCCTCGAGGGATTCCTGCGTCCTGCACTCCGTCCCAATGGGCAGCTTCTGGAGGACCTCCGCCGTCTTGCAGGCCGCCTTCCGCAGATTCAGCGAGGAACCCTGGACGTATGCCGGGGGCGGCTCTCCCCCAGCAGCGGCCATTAGCAGGCCTAGCAGCATCGTCTTCATGCCCTGTACCCCTCCCCCTCTGTTGAAGACACTGTCATGCCGGTCCGACGCAGGTTCATGAGTGGCTGTTCTGCTCAGTGAGTCGAATAAGACCGCGACGTGGGCTTCCAAACCACCCCATCAACAAGGGAGACTACGCAGCGACGCCCCTTTCTTGGGCATTTCAAGCACCATGCCGAAGCTCTTTTTGCTGCTGGGACTGGGACTCGCCCTATGGGCCAGGCCCGCCGCCTCCGCCGAGCCCACCACCGTCGCTCCCACTCCCACATGGCCCGCTCCGGGCGCCCCCCTCGCCGTTTCCGAGGTGCGCTTCCCCAAGGACTTCGGAAAGCGCCGCATCTACCTGGACGCAGGGCACGGCGCGGAGGGGAACACCGGCAACAAGGGCGTCACCTGCGAGGACGAGGAGACCTTTACCCTTCGAGTGGCGGAAGACCTGGCGAAGCGGCTGGAGGCAACCGGCCACTTCCAGGTGCGCCTGAGTCGCAGGCCGGGCGAGCGCGTCCCCTATCCCACCCGCGTCACCGCCGCCGAGCGGTGGCGCGCCCATGCCATGCTCAGCCTGCACTCCGACTCACGTGGCACCGCCACACCATGGTCTCCAAATCCGGACCAGGAGTGCAACCGGCAGGACTCCGCCCCTGGCTTCACCGTGCTCTGGTCCGAGTCCGCGGAAGCCACCACGCTCCTCCAGACTGGACGCGCGGGACTGGCCCGCGCCCTGGCGCGCAGGCTGGGCCAGGCGGGCTTCCCGCCCTATGACGGCGTGGACTACGAAGGCCTCTACGCCATCGACTCCAAGCAGCCCGGCGTCTTCGTGGCGCGTGAGCCCACGCACCGGCAGATATTCGTGCTGCGAAAGCCGCGCATCCCCTCCGTCATCATCGAGACCCACCATGCGCTCGACTTCGAGGAGTCCGCACGGTGGCGCGAGCAACGGACCCTGGAAGCCTTCGCCGCCGCCGTGGCCCAGGGACTGGTGGATGCGCTCGTGCCCGAAGCGGCCACCCAGCCTCGCACAACCCGCCCCCGGTGAACCCGAGCCGCAGCGTCCCGTGACATGCTCCAGGCCATCCACCGGACCTCATGATGGATGGCTCGCCATTCATAGGTGAGCGGTACATCGGGCTCTGCCATTCAGGCGGGGTCCTCGCTCACCCCTCGCGTTGCTGCCCCGCTGCCTCGTGCCGTCCATTGGCGGCGCCGACGTGTTCGACAAGGCGGCGCGCCAGCGTCTCCACCCGCGGATCCCGGAGCACACTGTAGTGGTCTCCGGGAACGTCCTCCACGGCGAGCCCCGATGGCACCCAGCGAGCCCATCCGTGGGACGGCTCCACGGCCTGGGAGCGTTGCGCATCCTTCGCGCGCAGCAGCAGCACGGGGCACCGAACGGGACCGGGGCGGTAGGCCGCCAACGCCCGCAGGTTCGCTCGGGTCACGTCACGCCAGGCGCGGAGCGTTGACGCCTCGATCTCGGGAGGCAGCCATCCTGCCTGTCGCGCGTGCTCGACGACGACGGCGAATTGCTCCTCGTCGGACAGGCCCGAGAGCGCCTCGGGGCGAAGGGTGGACTCGGCACCTGCCGTCCGTGCCAGGTCCATGGCCATTCCAGCGAGCAGCAACGCCGCATCGGGTTCCCGCGTAGGCGCGTTCTCGTCGGGAGCGAAGCTGTCCAGCAGAATCAGGAGCGCCACGGACTGCCCCTGACGCTCCAGCTCGCGCGCCATCTCGAACGCCACCACGCCACCCAGGGACCAGCCGCCCAGCACATAGGGGCCCTCGGGCTGACGCTCGCGCATCGCCTCCACGTAGCGGCGGGCGAGCGCCTCCACCTGATCAAGAGGAGGCTCGCGTCCATCGAGCCCCGCAGCCTGGAAGCCGTAGAGAGGCCGCTCGCGTCCCATGCGCCGAGCCAGCGCACGATACGGCCCCACGGCGCCGCCGACGGCGTGCACGAGGAAGACAGGCGTGCCGGCACCTTCGGGCTGCAATGCCACACAGTCACGCGTGGCCCCTTCCGTATCCGAGCCTTGCAACCAAACCGCGAGCCGCAACACCGTTGGCGCCTCGAAGAGGGCACGCAGCGGCATGTCCACGCCAAGCTCCGTGCGGACACGCGCCACGACCTGGGTTGCCAACAACGAATGGCCTCCCAGCTCGAAGAAGTCGTCATGAAGACCGACACGTGGCACGCCCAGCACCTCCGAGAAGATGCCCGCCAGCGCGTGCTCGGTGGCCGTGCGCGGCTCGGCGAAGGCTTCATTGGCAACGTGCGACCGCAGGTTGTGAGCAGCCAATACCTTGCGGTCGACCTTGCCGTTGGGCGTCAGCGGCAGTGCCTCCAGCACCACCACCACCGACGGCACCATGTACTCCGGCAGCTTCTGCCTCACGTACTCCTTCAGCGCCCCTCCCTCTCCCCCTGGCGCCACCACGTACGCCTCCACCCGCTTCTCCTGCCCCTCTCCCCTCACCACCGCTGCCGCTTCCTTCACCTGCGCGTGCTGCTTCAGCGCCTCCTCCACCTCCCCCAACTCAATCCGGTACCCCCTCACCTTCACCTGCGCGTCCCGACGCCCCAGAAACTCCAGCAGCCCACTCTCCTGCCACCTCACCTCGTCCCCCGTCCGGTACACCCGCTCTCCGTCCCCAAATGGCGACGGCACGAAGCGCTCCGCCGTCCACTCCGGCCTCCCCACGTACCCCTCCGCCAGCCCCTCCCCTCCCACGTACAACTCCCCCTCACCCCCACCGGCACCGGCCTCATTCCTTCGTCCAGCACGTACACCCGCGTATTCCCCACCGGCTTCCCAATGGGCACCGTCACCCCCACGTCCTCCTCCGCTACGCGGTGCACTGTCGTGAAGGTCGTCCCCTCCGTCGGCCCGTACCCGTTGATGAGGACGCCCCCTCCCCTCACCCTCTCCCTCACCCGCCCCACCGCCAGCACGTCGCCTCCCGCCAGCACCTGCCTCACTCCACTCAGCGCCTCTGGCTGGTACGCCTGCATCTGCTCGAAGAGGGCCGCCGTCAGCCACAGCGACGTCACTCCCGCCTCCTTCAGCCTCCGCCCCAGCGCCTCCAACTCCAGCGGCCCCTCCGGGTACACCACCAGCTTCCCCCCGTGCAGCAGCGCGCCCCATACCTCCAACGTCGACGCGTCGAAGCCCGTTGGCGCCAATTGCAGCCACACCTCCTCCGGGCCGAAGTCCGCCACGCCGCTTCCCACCACCAGTCGCGTCACCGCTCGCTGCGGCACCGCCACCCCCTTCGGCTTCCCCGTGCTTCCCGACGTAAACATCACGTACGCCAGGTTGCCCCCTCCCACTCCCGGCACCGGGTTTGTCTCCGGCTGATGGGCAATCTGCGTGTCCCACTCCGTGTCCACGCTCACCACCAGCTCACCACCCGCAGCCACCTCGTCCGCCAGCCGCTCCTGCGCCACCAGCAGCGCCACCCCAGCCTCCCGCTTCATCCACCCCAGCCGCTCCAGCGGGTAGCTCGCGTCCAGCGGCACGTACACGCCCCCCGCCTTCAGAATCCCCAGCGCGCTCACCACCCATTCCAACGAGCGCTCCACGCACAAACCCACTCGTACCTCGGGGCCCACCCCCATTCCCCTCAGGTGGTGCGCCAACTGGTTTGCTCGGCGATTCAACTCCCCGTAACTCACCTGCTGTCCAGCCCACTCCACCGCCACCGCGCCCGGTGTCTTCTCCACCTGCGCTTCAAACAGCTCCGCCAGCGATGCGTCACTCGGGTACTCCTCTCGCCGCCCGCTCCACTCCTCCACCAAGCGCAGACGCTCGGTGGCTGGCATCAATGGTAGCTCGCCCAGGCGCGTTTCCGGATTCGCGACCGCGGCCTCCAGCAGCACCGACACCTGCTTCAGCAGCCGCTCCGCCGTCTTCGCCTCGAACAGGTCGCTGTTGTAATTGACTGACGCGGCGGCACCTTCCGGCAGCTCGACGACGAACATCGACAGGTCGAACTTCGACGTCTGAATCCGCGCGTCCATCACCGTCAGCGACAATCCCTGTCGCAGCTTCACTTCGGGCGCAGGCGTGTTCTGAAGTGTCAGGGACACCTGGAACAACGGGCTGCGACTCAGGTCCCGCTCCGGCTGCAATGCCTCCACCAGCTTCTCAAACGGGACGTCCTGGTGCGCATAGGCGCCCAGGGTCACCTCACGCACCTGCGCCAACATGTCCCGGAAGGAAAGCTCGGGACGTACGCGAGCCCTCAGCACCAGGGTATTTGCGAAGTTGCCGATGAGCCCCTCCGTCTCCGCCTGCGTGCGACCCGCGATGGGGAAACCCACGCTGATGTCGTCCTGCCCCGAGAGCCGCCACAACACCGTCTGATACGCCGCCAGCAGCACCATGAACGGCGTGGCCCCTTCTCGCCGCGCGGTCGACTCCACTTGCTGCCACAGCGCCTTCGGCCACATCTGCCGCTGGACTCCACCTCGAAAGGTCTGCGCCGCGGGGCGAGGCCTGTCCGTGGGGAGGTCCAGGAATCGCGGCGCGCCCGCCAGTGCCTCGCGCCAGTAGCGAACCTGCGATTCCAACACCTCGTCCTTCAACCACTCGCGCTGCCAGAGCGCGTAGTCCGCGTACTGCACGGGCAGCTCCGGCAATGGTGACGGCAGCCCTTGCGAGAAAGCGTCGTAGATCGCCGCCAACTCCCGAAGTAGCACGCTCGCGGACCAGCCGTCCGAGACAATGTGATGCAACAGCAGCACGAGGACATGCGCCTGCTCGGACTGCTTCAACAGCAGGGGGCGTAGCAGCGGCCCACGCGCGAGCTCGAATGAGCGGTCGACTTCCGCGCGCACCCGGTGCCGTACCTCGGACTCATCCTGGGCGCCCAACTCGACCACGGAGAGGTGGAACGGCGATGGCGAAGCGATGCGCTGGACAGGTGCTCCGCCCTCATCCGGGAAGGCCGTCCGCAGGACTTCATGACGGCGCACCAACTCCGAGAAGGCTCGCTCCAGGACAGACACATCCAGGGGGCCATCCACCCGCAGCACATACGGTACGTTGTACTCAGTGCCGCCCGGCTTCAGCCGATCCAGGAACCACAGTCGCTGCTGCGCGAATGACAGCGGCACCCGGTCCCCCCGAGGCATCGGACGCAGCGCGGGCAGCGTCTGGCTTCGAGTCGCCTGCTCCACCTGCTGGGCAAAGGACCTCAAGGTGGGCGCCTCGAAGAGGGCACGTAGCGGGACCTCTACGCCCAGGACCGCACGCACGCGCGCCACCACCTGCGTGGCCAGTAGCGAATGTCCACCCGACGCGAAGAAGTCGTCCTGCCGGCCCACCCGCTCCATCCGCAAGACGTGGGCCCAGACAGCGGCCAGCGTCTCTTCCATGGGGGAAGCCGGCGCCTCATAGGCGGGAGCCGAGCCACGCGCCGACACGTCCGGCACGGGCAGCGCGCGCCAGTCCACCTTGCCATTGGGCGTCAGCGGCAATGTCTCCAGTACCACCAGCGCTGACGGCACCATGTGCCCAGGAAGCCGCTGCTGGAGGAAGGCCTTGAGGGCCGCGATGTCCGGAGCAGCCCGGGCCGTACGAACGGCGTAGCCCACCAGCCGTTTTTCGCCAGGCACCTCTTCTCGCGCGATCACCACCGCGTCCTGGACGTCGGGATGCGCTCTGAGCACCGCCGCCACTTCTCCGGACTCCACCCGGAACCCTCTCACCTTCACCTGGAAGTCCGTCCGCCCGATGAACTCCAGTCGCCCATCCCCCAACCACCGCACCTTGTCTCCCGTGCGGTACATCCTCGCTCCAGCCTCCCCACTGTACGGGTCCGGTACGTACCGCTCCGCCGTCAACTCCGGGCGCCCCACGTACCCTCGCGTGACCTGCGCCCCTCCCACGTACAACTCTCCCCCCACGCCCACCGGCACGGGACGCAGGCTCCCGTCCAACACGTACACCCGCGTGTTGCCCATCGGCCGTCCCAGCGGCACCGCCGCGGGTGACTCCGCTCGACGCGGCAGCTCCACGCGCCCCGCCAGCACACCCACCGTCGTCTCCGTCGGGCCGTAGTGGTTGTGCACTTCGCACCCGGGCGCCAACGCCGCCACCTGCTCCAGCAGGCTCCACGAGGCCGCCTCTCCTCCCACCACCAGCCGCTTCGTCGGCAGCACCTGCACGGGCGCTACGCCACTCATCAGCGCCGCGAGGTGCGAGGGCACCACCTTCAAGCACTCCACCCCATGCCGCTGGAAGTACTCCGCCACTCCCGCCGCGCTGCTTGCCCTCTCCTGCGTCAGCACATGCAGCAGTCCCCCCGTCCACAGCGCCGCGTACAGCACCGTGTTTCCCAGGTCCGCCGCCAACGTCGACACCAGCGCGAAGCGTGTGCACTCCGCCAACCGCAGCCGCGCATTCGCCGCTTCCACGTAGTTGGCAAGCTGCCCGTGTGTGACCGCCACGCCCTTGGGCCGCCCCGTGCTTCCGGACGTGAACAGCACGTACGCCAGCTGTTCGGGGTGCACCTCTACCCGCGGCGCTTCCGTCGGCTGCGCCTCGAGCCGCGCCGCGTCTCCATCCATCTCCACCCGGCGCGCCGACAGCCCCTCGAAAGTCGCCGCATGCCGAGCCTGCGTCACCACCACCGGCGCAGCCACTTCTTCCACCAGCGCGCGCAGGCGGGACACGGGCTGCGAGGGGTCCAGCGGCACGTATGCGCCTCCCGCCTTCAGGATCCCCAGCATCGCCACCACCCACTCCACGCCACGCTCCAGGCACAGCGCCACTGGCACTTCCGCGCCCACCCCCATTCCCCTCAACTGGTGCGCCACCTGGTTGGCCTGCGCCTCCAACTGGCGGTACGTCAGCTCCCGCTCCTCGCACCGCACCGCGGGAGCCTCCGGCGTCCGCTCCGCGTGGTGCTCGACGCACCGGTGGACAGCCTCCCACCGGAGAGCCTGGACCGATCCGTTCCATTCCACCAGCACCTGATGACGCTCGGCATCGGTCAGCAGCGGTATCTCGGACAGGCGCGATTCGGGCCGCGTGGTGACGGCCTTCAGCACCTGCTCCAGGTGGAACACCATCCGCTCCGCCGTGGCCTCCGTGAAGAGGTCGGTGCTGAACTGGAGCAAGCCCTCGAAACCCCGTGGTGTCTCCCCCATGCTCAACGAGAGCTCGAAGCGGGCCGCCTCCTTGTCAATCAACCCCATCGGCTTCACGGTCAGCGCGGGCAGCGTCAACGGCCCCACCGGGGCGTTCTGCAACACGAAGAGGACCTGGAAGAGCGCGCTGCGCCCCAGGTTCCGCTCGGGTTGCAGGTCCTCCACGAGCTTCTCGAAGGGAAGGTCCTGATGATCGTAGGCCCCCAGTGTGCGCTCACGCACCTGCGCCAGCAGCTCGCGGAAGGTGGCATGGGGCTGGACCTGGGCGCGGAGAACCAGGGTGTTGACGAAGAAGCCGATGAGCCCCTCGGTCTCTTCGTACCGGCGCCCCGCGATGGGCGAGCCCACCAGCACGTCCTCCTGCCCCGAGTAGCGCGACAACAGAAGCTGGAAGGCCGCCAGCAGCACCATGAAGGGCGTGGCTCCCTCGGCATGGGCCAGCGCCGTCACAGCGTCGCTCATCGGCCGTGGCAACCGCACCGGCACCCATGCCCCACGGTGCGACAACGTCGCCGGCCTGGGCTTGTCGGTGGGCAGCTCCAAATGAGGAGGCGCGCCAGACAGCTGCTGCCGCCACCAGTCGAGCTGTGTCTCCAGCACGGCCCCGCTCAGCCATTGCCGCTGCCATACCGCGTAGTCCGCGTACTGCACGGGCAGCTCCGGCAACCCGGGCGACCGTCCTTCGAGGAAGGCCGCATAGAGCGCGCCCACCTCGCGGACCAGCACACCCAGCGACCAGCCATCCGAGACGATGTGATGCAGCACCAGCACCAGGGTGTGCACGTCCGGCGACAGCCGCGACAGCCCCACGCGCACCAGGGGGCCGCGCTCCAGATGAAACGGCCGCAGAGCTGTTCGCGTCGCACGCGCGCGGAATTCCGCCTCGCGTTCCGCTTCCGGCAGCGCGCTCAAGTCCTCGAAGGCGAGCTGGACGTCCATGGCCGGATGAACGACCTGGACAGGCTGGCCCTCGTGGGAGGCAAACGTGGTGCGCAGCGACTCATGGCGCGCCACCAGCGCGGAGAACGCGCGCTGCAACGCGTCCACATCGAGCGAGCCCTCGATTCGGAGGACGATGGGGACGTTGTAGCTGGCACTGCCCGGGTGGAGCTGGTCGATGAACCAGAGCCGCTGCTGGGCGAACGACACGGGCAATGCGCCCATGCGAGGTACCCGGGTCAGCGCTGGCACGCTCGGCGCCGCCGCTTCCCGCGCCGACTCCTCGATTCGCAGCGCGAGCCCTTCGAGAGCAGGTGACGCGAAGAGCGTGCGCAGGGGCAACTCCACGCCGAAGGCGGAGCGGATGTGCGCGATGAGCTGCGTGGCCAGCAACGAGTGCCCGCCCAACTCGAAGAAGTCAGCGTCCGCGCTCACCCGCTCGATGCCCAGCACTTCACACCAGATGATGCTCAGCCGCTGCTCGGTGACCGTACGCGGCTCGATGTGCTGACGCGGCTCGGAAGGCCCCGCTTCAGAGGCCAACAGTGCCTTGCGGTCGACCTTGCCGTTGGGCGTCAGCGGTAGTGCCTCCAGCACCACCACCACCGACGGCACCATGTACTCCGGCAACTTCTGCCTCACGTACTCCTTCAGCGCCCCTCCCTCTCCCCCTGGCGCCACCACGTACGCCTCCACCCGCTTCTCCTGCCCCTCTCCCCTCACCACCGCTGCCGCTTCCTTCACCTGCGCGTGCTGCTTCAGCGCCTCCTCCACCTCCCCCAACTCAATCCGGTACCCCCTCACCTTCACCTGCGCGTCCCGACGCCCCAGAAACTCCAGCAGCCCACTCTCCTGCCACCTCACCTCGTCCCCCGTCCGGTACACCCGCTCTCCGTCCCCAAATGGCGACGGCACGAAGCGCTCCGCCGTCCACTCCGGCCTCCCCACGTACCCCTCCGCCAGCCCCTCCCCTCCCACGTACAACTCCCCCCTCACCCCCACCGGCACCGGCCTCATTCCTTCGTCCAGCACGTACACCCGCGTATTCCCCACCGGCTTCCCAATGGGCACCGTCACCCCCACGTCCTCCTCCGCTACGCGGTGCACTGTCGTGAAGGTCGTCCCCTCCGTCGGCCCGTACCCGTTGATGAGGACGCCCCCTCCCCTCACCCTCTCCCTCACCCGCCCCACCGCCAGCACGTCGCCTCCCGCCAGCACCTGCCTCACTCCACTCAGCGCCTCTGGCTGGTACGCCTGCATCTGCTCGAAGAGGGCCGCCGTCAGCCACAGCGACGTCACTCCCGCCTCCTTCAGCCTCCGCCCCAGCGCCTCCAACTCCAGCGGCCCCTCCGGGTACACCACCAGCTTCCCCCCGTGCAGCAGCGCGCCCCATACCTCCAACGTCGACGCGTCGAAGCCCGTTGGCGCCAATTGCAGCCACACCTCCTCCGGGCCGAAGTCCGCCACGCCGCTTCCCACCACCAGTCGCGTCACCGCTCGCTGCGGCACCGCCACCCCCTTCGGCTTCCCCGTGCTTCCCGACGTAAACATCACGTACGCCAGGTTGCCCCCTCCCACTCCCGGCACCGGGTTTGTCTCCGGCTGATGGGCAATCTGCGTGTCCCACTCCGTGTCCACGCTCACCACCAGCTCACCACCCGCAGCCACCTCGTCCGCCAGCCGCTCCTGCGCCACCAGCAGCGCCACCCCAGCCTCCCGCTTCATCCACCCCAGCCGCTCCAGCGGGTAGCTCGCGTCCAGCGGCACGTACACGCCCCCCGCCTTCAGAATCCCCAGCGCGCTCACCACCCATTCCAACGAGCGCTCCACGCACAAACCCACTCGTACCTCGGGGCCCACCCCCATTCCCCTCAGGTGGTGCGCCAACTGGTTTGCTCGGCGATTCAACTCCCCGTAACTCACCTGCTGTCCAGCCCACTCCACCGCCACCGCGCCCGGTGTCTTCTCCACCTGCGCTTCAAACAGCTCCGCCAGCGATGCGTCACTCGGGTACTCCTCTCGCCGCCCGCTCCACTCCTCCACCAAGCGGCGCCGCTCCTCGGCTGACATCAACGACAGCTCCGACAAGGTCCGGCGCTCCGAACCACACAGATCGCGCAGGAGCTGGCGGGCCTGCTCCACCATCCGCTTTGCCGCCGACGCGTCGAAGCGCCTGGCGTCGTAGGTCAGGCGCAGCTGCCATTCACGCCCGGGGACAGCCATCATCGTCACCGGATGCGAGTCCACCTCGACGATGTACGGATCGCGAACCACCAGCTCGTCCGACATCGTCGTGAGGCCCGCATCCCGGGGGTAGTTCTCGAAGACGACCAGGCTCTCGAACAACGCGGAGCCAGGAGGAACCTCACTCCAGCGGCGCACCTCCACCAGGGGTGACGTCTCGTACTGCCTCGCCTCCTGGAGCCAGGCTTGCAACTCCTTCAGCCAGGGGCCCACGGGGCTCGACGCGGGCAGGCGTACTCGCACGGGGATGGCGTTGATGAACAAGCCCACCATCGCCTCGATACCGGCAAGCTCCGGGGGCCTGCCGGAGACGGTCAACCCGAACAGGACGTCGTCCTCTCCGGTATAGCGCCACAGCAACAGCGCCCAGGCCGCTTGCAACAGCGTGCCTCCCGTGACGCCCTGCTGGCGCGAGAAGGCCTCCAGTGCCGCCGTCTCCTCCGCGCTCATCCGGAGCAGCACTTCACCCAGGAGCGTCACATCACGCGGCGCCCCTCCGAGTTCCAAGCGCGTGGGCTCCGTGAAGCCCGCCAGCGCGGCGCGCCAGAAGTCCCGGGCGGCGCCCAGGTCCTGACGCCCCAGCCACGCGATGTAGTCGCGGTACGGCCGCACGGCGCTTCGTGCCAGCGTCACGCCTCGCCGCAGCGCCTCATACCGGGTGAGGACTTCCCGCAGCACCACCTGTGTGGACCACCCGTCCAGCAACAGGTGCGTCAGGCTGAACACCACGCGCCACACACGCGCTCCCGTGCGAAGCATCGTCAGCCGGAAGCCGGGCGCGCGGGTGAGCACCAGCCCCCTTCGGCGATCCTCCTCGAAGAACGCGGCCAGTCGGGCCTTCTGGTCGGCCTCGGACAGGTGGCGCAAGTCCTCGACGTCGACGGGAGGCAGCACCTCGCGCATCACCGCCTGGAGCGGCGTGTCCAGCCCCTCCCAGAAGAACGCGGTCCGGAGGATGGCGTACTGATCGGCGGCCTGCCGCCACGCTTCCACGAAGGCGCGCTCATCCAGTGGGCCTTCGACCTCGAAGGAGATCTGATTGAAGTACGGCTGGGTCTCGCTCTCCTGGAGATGGGAGATCAAGATTCCATGCTGGAGCGGTGACAGCGGGTACAGGTCCTCGATGTCCTCCAAGTAGTAACCGTGCGCGGCCAGCCTCTTGGAGAATGCCTCCAGGCCCTCTGGGGAGAGACCTGACAACGGAAAGCCGGAAGCGGACCCGTCCGGAGGCTCCTCCGTGAGCTGGGGATCGACGGGAGGGGCATCCCCCGCCACCGCCGCCAGCCCCGCCACGGTCGGGTGGTCGAAGAGCTGCTTCATCCGGAGGTGCAGCCCCGCCTGCTCGGCCCGCGAGACGACCTGGATGGCGATGATGGAGTCGCCACCCAGCTCGAAGAAGTTCTCGTGGATGTCCACCCGCGGCCGGTCGAGCACCTGCGCCCAGATGGCCGTGAGTGTCTCTTCCTTCGCGTTGCGCGGCCCCTCGAAGACTCGCGCTGCTTCTTCGGGCAGCGCTGGCGGCGGCAGCGCGCGCCAGTCCACCTTGCCATTGGGTGTCAACGGCAGGGCGTCCAGCAACACCAGCGCCGACGGCACCATGTGCCCAGGAAGCCGCTGCTGGAGGAACGCGCGCAGCGCCGCCGTGTCAGGCGCTGGCTGCGAGGCGGGCGTGGCATATGCCACCAGGCGCTTGTTTCCGGGCACGTCTTCGCGCGCCACCACCGCCGCGTCCCGAACCTCGGGATGCGCTCTGAGCACCGCCGCCACTTCCCCAGGTTCCACCCGGAAGCCTCGCACCTTCACCTGGAAGTCGACCCGGCCGATGAACTCCAAACGCCCGTCCGCCAACCACCGCACCTTGTCTCCCGTGCGGTACATCCTCGCTCCAGGCTCCCCGCCGTACGGGTCCGGCACGTACCGCTCCGCCGTCAGCTCCGGATGCCCCAGGTACCCTCGCGTCACCTGGGCGCCTCCCGCGTACAGCTCCCCCGCCACTCCCACCGGCACAGGACGCAGGCTCCCATCCAGCACGTACACCCGCGTGTTCCCCATCGGCCGCCCCAGCGGCACCGCCGCCGGCGACGTCGGCCGACGCGGCAACTCCACGCGCCCCGCCAACACGCCCACCGTCGCCTCCGTCGGGCCGTAGTGGTTGTACACCTCACACCCGGGCGCCAGCGCATGCACCTGCTCCAGCAGGCTCCACGACGCCGCCTCCCCGCCCAACACCAGCCGCTTCCTCGGCAGCACCTGCCTCGGCTCCGCACCGCTCATCAGCGCCGCGAGGTGCGAGGGCACCAGCTTCACGCAGTCCACCCCGTGCCGCTCGAAGTACTCCGCCACGCCCGTCGGACTACTCGCTCGCTCCTGCGTCAACACATGCAGCAGCCCCCCGGTGCACAGCGCCGGGAACAGCACCGTGTTCCCCAGGTCCGCCGCCAGCGTCGACACCAGCGCGAAGCTGGCGCAGTCGGCCAACCCCAACCTCTCAATGGCCGCTTGCACATAATTCGCCAGCTGACCGTGTGTGACCGCCACCCCCTTGGGCCGCCCGGTACTTCCTGACGTGAACAGCACGTACGCCAGCTGCTCCGGGTGCACCGCCACGAGCGGCGGTGCCGCTGACGGCCACCGATCCAGCAGCGCGGCCTCTCCCTCCACCACCACCCGGCGCGCGCGGGTCCCTTCGAAGATCGCGGCATATCGCGCCTGCGTCACCACCACCGGCGCGCCGACTTCTTCCACCAGCATCCGCAGCCGGGACTCTGGCTGCGAGGGGTCCAGCGGCACGTAGGCGCCCCCTGCCTTCAGGATGCCGAGCATCCCCACCACCCACTCCACACCTCGCTCCAGGCACAGCGCCACGGGCACGTCCGCCCCCACGCCCTGCCCTCTCAGCTGGTGCGCGAGCTGATTGGCACGCGCTTCCAGCGCTCCGTACGTCACCACCTCCTCCTCGCACTGGACGGCTGGCGTGTCCGCGTTGCGCGCGACCTGCGCCAGGAAGCGCTCTTGCACGCTGGCCCAGGCCGCGAAGCCGGTGCGCGTGCCGTTCCACGCCACAAGCACCTGGTGACGCTCGGGCTCGGAGAGCAGAGACAGCGTCCCCAAAGCGCCGTCGGGCCTCGCCGCCATCGCCTCCAGCACGAGGCGAATTCGTTCGAGCTGTGCATCCGCGAAGGCCGCTGTGAAGCGCGCCCGGTCGTACCGCAAGCACAGCGGAAGCCGGGAGCCGTTCGTCGAGATGAGCGTCAGCGGGAAGTGGTCCGCTTCGACCGCGCGAATATCCCCCACCGCCAAGGCCCTGGCGGAGGACGTGAGTTCGGCATCCAGCGGGTAGTTCTCGAAGACGACCAGCGTCTCGAAGAGCGAGGTGCCAGCGGGCACACCGCTCCAGCGCTGGACCTTCACCAGCGGCGCGTGCTCGTGCTGCCGCGCCTCCACCTGCATCTCCTGGATTTGCCGCAGCCAGGGCCCGAACGACGCATCTGGAGGCAGCCGCACTCGCACGGGCTGGGTGTTGATGAACAACCCGACCATGTCCTCCACGCCCGCAAGTCCCGGGGGACGTCCGGAGACAGTGGTGCCGAAGACGACATCTTCCGCCCCGCACAGGTGACCGAGCACCAAGGCCCAGGCCCCCTGCACCAGCGTGTGCAGCGTGAGCCCCTGCCTCCGCGCGAAGCGGCTCAGCTCCGAGGTGAGCGCTTCCGACAGGAACAGCTCCCGCGAACCCTTGCCCTTCCCTTCCCCGCCACCGGGCTCGACACGAGGATTCGTGGGCGCGTCGAAGCCTTCGAGCGCCTGCCGCCAGAACGCCTCGGACACCGCCAGGTCCTGCTCGCCCAGCCAGCCGATGTAGTCCCGATACGGCCGAGGCGCCGCGATGCGAGGCTGCTTCCCCGCGCACGCGCCCTCGTACAGGGCGAGGACGTCGCGGATCACCAGCGGCACGGACCAGCCGTCCAGGATCAGGTGGGAATGGCTGAAGACGAAGCGATGCGCGTCATCGCCGATGCGCAGCAGCGCCAGGCGCACCAACGGCGCCCAGGACAGGTCGAAGCCCTCGCGACGGTCCTGGGCCAGCAAGGCGTCCAGCCGGGACTCGCGTGCTTCGGGCGACAGGTCGCGCCAGTCCTCGATGCGGACCGGCAGGTCCACCTCGCGAAGAACGACCTGCATCGGCTCGTCCACGTCGTCCCAGACGAACGCCGTGCGCAGCACCGGGTGCGCCGCGACGACCGTGTTCCACGCCTGGGTGAAGACCTCCACGTCCAGGTGGCCGCGCAGCTCGCAGACGAGCTGGTTGAAGTACAGACCCCGGCCGGGCTCGGCGATGGCATGGAACAGCATGCCGCCCTGCAACGGCGACAGGGGGTACAGGTCCTCGATGTTGTCGCTCATCGCGTCTTCTTTCCAAACCGTGCGGCCAGCTTGTCGAGCTGCGCCTGTTTCACCTTCGCGAGCGGAAAGTCGGAGGGCGAGTGCCCTCCCGCATCCGGCGCGCGCGATGCGTGCAGCAGCGCCTGGAGGCGCGCGAGGAAGTCCTCGGCGACACGCGTCACCGTCTCACGGCGGTGCACCGCCTCGCTGAAAGTCCAGAGGACCACCAGCCGCCCGTCACGCACCATGCCCGTCACATCGAGCAGGTATGGCCGCCGCGCGCTCGGGGCTCGCTGCCGCAGGGCCGCCGTCTCGGGTGCGAGCAAGAAGGGAGCCCCCTCGCCCACGGCGCCGTCGAGCTGCCCCAGGTGGTTGAAGCCCACCTCCGCCAACGGCAATGCCGCCAGCGCCGCGTCCCTCGACACGTAGCGGAGCAGCCCCCACCCCATGCCTCGTGACGGCACGGCACGCAGCCCCTCCTTCACGGCGCGAAGTGCCTCGCCCGGCCCCGTCGCCCCCCGCAGGTCCAGCAGCGAGGGAAACACCCGGGTGAACCAGCCCACCGTGCGAGATACATCCACGCCCGGAAGCACCTCTTCCCGTCCGTGCCCCTCCACGTCCACCAGCGCGACAGCCCCTCCCGCCCACGCGGTCAGTGCCTGCGCCAGCGCCGTCAGCAGGGGCTCCTGAGGCTGCGTGTGCCAGGCCTTCGGGACATCCTGCAGCAGCGCGCGCGTCTGCTCTGGCTCCAGCGTCACCTGCACCGTGCTCGCGGTGGCCTCCGTGTTGAGGCCCCCCGTGAAGTCCACGGGCAGCCGGGAGGCCTCGCGCCAGGGCCGCTCCAGCCACCAGGCCCGCTCCGCCATGAGCGCCTGCGATCGCGCCAGCGACTCCAGGCCACGGGCCCACGCCTGGAACGAAGTCGTCTTAGGGGGCAGCACCACGGCGTCCCCCGCCGCGAGCCGCGTGTACGCCGCCGCCAGGTCCTCCAGGAGGATGCGCCAGGACACCGCGTCCACCACGAGGTGATGGACCACCAGCACCAACCGCGAGGGGTGGCCCGTGCCCCACTCCAGCAACACGGCCTGGACGAGCGGCCCGTCCAGCCGCAGCGCGCGTTGCGCCGCCTCCGCGTGCCGCGACAGCGCCGCGGGGCGCTCCGCCTCCGGCACGGTGGACAGGTCCACGCGCGCCACCGTGACGCGCGCTCCTGGCTCGCAGATGGCCTGGTGCCAGCCGTCCTCCCCGCGCGCGAAGCACAGCCGGAGCGCGTCATGATGCGCCAGCAGGTGTGCCAGCGCGCGCTCCAGCAAGGCGGCGTCCAGGGAGGCTCTCGCCTCCAGCAGCAGGGACATGTTCCAGTGGTGTGGCGCCTCCAGCCCCAGTTCGAAGAACCAGTGCTGGATGGGCGTCAGCGCCACCGGCCCCACGACGGGGCCTTGCTCGGCCTGCACCGCCAGGCGCGTTCCCGCGACCGAGGCGAGCCGCGCCACCGTCGGGTTCTGGAAGAGCTGCTTCGGGGACAGCTCGATGCCCTGTGCGCGCGCGCGGGTGACGATCTGCAGTCCCAGGATGGAGTCGCCCCCCAGTTCGAAGAAGTCGTCGTGGATGCCCACGCGTTCGACGCTCAGCACCTCCCGCCAGAGCGACACCAGCGTGGCCTCCACCTCCGAATGAGGCGCGGCCGGCGCCGCCGCGGATGCCGGGTCCGGCGTGGGCAACGCCCGGCGGTCCACCTTGCCGTGCCGGGTGCGCGGCAGCGCGTCCATCGCGACGAAGGCCGCGGGGACCAAGTACGGCGGCAGGCGCGAACGCACCCACTCCTTCAAGGCCTGTGCGTCTGGCTTCTCACCCGGCCCCTCCGTCGCGAGCACCCCGTAGGCGACCAGGCGCTTCGGCCCCTTCGCATCCTCACGCGCGACGACGACGGCCTCCTTCACCGCCGGATGCGCGAGCAGCGCGGCTTCGACCTCACCCGGCTCGATGCGGAAGCCCCGCACCTTCACCTGATGGTCCACGCGGCCGATGAACTCCAGCGTCCCGTCCGCCCGCCAGCGCGCCACATCGCCCGTGCAGTACATGCGCGCGCCGAAGTGGCCGTCGAAGGGGTCCGTCACGAAGCGCTCGGACGTGAGGCCAGGTTGGCCCAGGTAGCCTCGCGCCACGGCCGCGCCGCCCACGTACAGCTCGCCCGGTGCGCCCCGCGGCACCAGCCTGCGGTGCGCGTCCAGCAGGTACACGCAGGCCCCAGGCACCGCGCGCCCGATGGGCACGCGCCCCTCTTCGTCCACACGCACCCGGTGCACCGTGCTCCAGATGGTGGCTTCCGTGGGGCCGTACTCGTTGAACAGGGACACCGCAGGCAACGCCTCATGATGCGCCCGCGTCAACTCCACGGGACACGGCTCGCCTCCCACGCTCACGGCGCGCAGGCCCGTCAGCCCTCCCACCGGCGCCGCCGCCAGTATCTGCCCGTAGAGCGAGGGCACGGAGACGAGGTGCGTGACGTGTGAACGCGCGATCCGCTCGGCGAGTCGGCGCGGGTCCCCATGTTCCTCGGCGTCCGGGTAGCGCAGCGTGCCGCCTCCGAACAAGGACCACAGCAGTCCCGCGAGCGAAGCGTCGAAGGTGAAAGGTGCCAGGGACATCACCACCCCCGGCTCGCCGTACACGTCGGCGCGGGCCTGTGTCGCGGCCACCAGGTGCCGGTGCTCCAGCACCACGCCACGCGGCCGGCCGGTGGAGCCGGAGGTGTAGACGACACACGCCGCGTCCATCCCCTCCGGAAGGCCGCGCACGTCCTCGGACGCCTCGGGCAGGGAATCCAGGGCGATGACCGTCAGCCCCTCGCGCGAGGGAACCCGCGCACGGCACGACTCGGAGACGACCAGCGCCTGGGCCCGTGTGTCCGCGAGGATGCCGGACAGACGCTCCGCCGGGTGGTCCACGTCGAGCACCACCACGGCCGCCCCCGCCCGAGTCACGCCCATCAGCCCCGCGACCACGTCCGCCGGCTGCGACACCGCGAGCGCGACGATGTCACCCCGCTTCACGCCTCGCGACACGAGGAGCCGGGCCAGCCGCCCCGACAGCACCTCCACTTCGCGATACGTGAGCGTCCGGACGCCATCCTCCACCGCCACCCGGTCCGGCGTCCGTGCCACCTGGGCCAGGAACCGCGAAGGCAACGTGTCCGCCGGAAGGTGCCCTGCCGTGGGCGCGGGATTCCACTCCACGAGCAACCGGTTTCGATCCGCGCGGTCCAACAGGTCGAGCTGGGACAGCCGGACTTCCGGTCTGCCGGCGGCGGCCTCCAGCAACCGGAGGAGCGAGCCCGACAGCCGGGCAATGGTCTCCGCGTCGAAGAGCCCGGTGTTGTACTCGATGCTGCCTCGCAGGCCCTCGGGCGACTCGGTGACTTCCAGCGCGAGGTCCAGCTTGGTCGCACCCGCATGCACGGGACGGCTGTGAAGCTGGAGCCCGACGAGCGACAACGCCGCGGCGGGCGTGTTGTGCAGAATCAGCATCGTCTGGAAGACGGGCGTGTGGCTGAGGTCGCGCGGCGCGTGCAGCACCTCCAGCAGCTTCTCGAAGGGCACCTCCTGGTGCGCGAACGCGTCCAGCGCCGCTCTTCGCACCCGCCCCAGGACCTCTGCGAACGAGGGGTCGCCGGACAGGTCGGCGCGCAGGGCCATGGAGTTGATGAAGCAGCCAATCAACGGCTCGACCTCGGGCCGGTCGCGGCCCGCCACCGGCGTGCCCACCGCGAAGTCGTCCTGCCCGGTGTACGCATGCAGCAGGACCTGCCACGCGGCCATCAGCACCATGAAGGGGGTGGCACCCTCCTTCCGCCCCATCGCCACCAGGGCGTCGGTGAGGGACTTCGGAACAGCGAAGGGCAGTTGCTCGCCCTCGTGCGTCTGCAACGGAGGACGCGGACGGTCCACGGGCAGTTGGAGCACGGGGACATCCGCCAGCACGTCGCGCCACCACGCCTGTTCGGCCTTCAGGGCGGAGCCTCGCATCTGCTCCAACTGCCAGAGCGCGTAGTCCGCGTACTGCACCGACAGGGCGGGCAAGGAGGCAGGCCGACCCGTCAGCTCGGCCTCGTACAGCCGAGCCATCTCGTGCACCATCACGCCCGCGGACCAGCCGTCCGAGATGATGTGGTGCAGCGAGATCAGCAGGACGTGCTCGGTACTTCCCAACCGCAGCAAGGTCGCGCGGAGCAGCGGTCCCCGCTCCAGGTCGAAGGGACGGCGCGCCTCTTCACGTGTCCAGCGGGCGACGTCCGCTGCACTGGCGCCCTCCGCCGCCTCCAGGGAGATGGAGACCTCCAGCGACGGCGCGATGGTCTGCACCGCCGCGGTGCCCTCCATGGAGAACGTGGTCCGCAGGGCCTCATGCCGACGCACCACCGCGTTCAACGCCCGCTCCAGGGCCGCGGCATCCAGGGCACCGCTCACGGTGAACGCGACGGCGTTGTTGTAGGCGACGTTGCCCGGCTCCAGCCGGTCCAGATACCAGAGCCGCTGCTGCGCGAAGGACAGCGGCAGCGGACGGCCCCGGGGGACCCGGATGATGGGCGTGGGCGCCTCGGGCTTCTTCGCCACGCCTTCCCGAGCGCCCATCGTCTTCGGTGGTGTCGGCCTGCCCTCCGGAACAGGCAGGGCGGGCAACAGCTCCAGCGAGCCATCCCGTTTACGCCGCGCACGCCGGCCCGTGGCCATCCGTCTCGCGTCATCCGTGCTTCCGGCGAGGATGCGCACCGGGGTGGAGTCCGGCGCGTTCCAGAGCCCGCGTGGCACGCCCGCGCCCTTCACCACCAGCTCACCGATGACGCCCACCGGCACGGGCTGGCCGCGCCCATCCACGACGTCCCAGCGCGAGGCAGCTCCCGGCTCGTCGGCGAACGCCCAGGCCCCCAAGCCCAGGTCCGGCTGCCGGTGCGCGACACGCCAGGGCATGGCACGCGCCAGGGATGCCGCCGCCTCTTCGGACGCGCCTTCGAGCCAGACGTGGCGAACGGGCCGGAGCGCCTCCGCCGCGTCGGGCAGCGCCAGCATCGAGCGCGCCAGCGCCGCGGTGCAGTGCAGGTGGGTGATGCCCGCCTCGCGCACGAGCGCCAGCAGGGCCTCCGCCGCGCCCGGGCCTTCCCGCAGCGACGGCATGGGGACCGCGAGTCCGGGCTCCGGGGAATGGCGACCGCGCAAGGCATCGAGGTGCCGCAACCCCTCCAGGGTCGCCTCCACCTCGACGCCGAAGTCCACCAGGCAGGCGATTTCATCCACGTCGAGCCGCTGGACACGCTCCACCATGGGACCGCAGGAGTCCGGCGTACCGAAGAGGCCGCCGCTCTCCACGTACCGCTCCACGCCGTGCGCCAGCAGCGCATCCATGTCCGCGGGCGTCAGCGAGCGGGGGTCCATGTCGAGCCCCATGCCGGCCATGAAGCCCGCGGCGATGTCCACGGAGCTGCGGAAGTAGTCGAGCAGCGGCTGGCGCGCCCTACGCCGGACCTCGGCCGGGTCGTCGCCAAGATACGCATGCAGCATCAAGCTCACGTGTCCCCGTCCCGCATGGCCATGTTGCCGCCAGGCGTCGCGGTACAGCGCCACCTTCCCCTCCAGGTCCTCCAGGTGCTGGCCCATCAGGTTGGTGAGCACGTAGGCCCCCAACTCGCCCGCCAGCCGGAAGGTCTCCGGGTTTCCGGCCGCGGTGAGCCAGATGGGCAGCGTCTGCTGCACCGGGCGTGGCCGCAGTGAGAGCGTCACTTCCTCGCCCGCGCCATTGCGCCGGCACACCGTCCCGCCTCGCCACAGGGTGCGCACCTCCTCGAGGCCTCGGTGCATGACCTCCTTCCGGCGTGCGTACCGGTCCGGCGCGAACACGAAGTCATTCGCGTGCCAGCCCGAAGCGAAGGACACGCCCACGCGGCCATCGGACAGGTTGTCCAGCACGGCCCACTCCTCCGCGACGAGGATGGGGTCATGCAGCGGCAGCACCACGCTTCCCGCGCGGATGCCCAGGCGCTGCGTCACCGTGGCCACCCCCGCGCCCACCACCGCCGGCCGCGGGTACAGGCCGCCGAACGCATGGAAATGCCGCTCCGGCGTCCACACCGCGGAGAAGCCATTCGCATCCGCGAACTTCGCGGCGTCCAGCAGCAGGCGGTATTTGCGGCCGCCCAACGAGTCCTCGTCGTTGGCGAAGAACGACAGGCTGAAGTCCAGGCGCCGTCGAGCAGGCTCCGCGCCAGCGACCACCGGCGTGAAGCGCGCGCGCTCCGCCGGCAGCACCACCCGCAGCCCACGTGTCAGGGCCCAGAGGACCTCCAGCCCGGTGCCGGGCACCTGCGGCTCCTCCGCCGCGAGCCAGGCGCCTCCCTCCGGGGTCGCATCCGCGTCCAGACGGCCAAACAGCTCCGCCACGGTGCGGTGTGTGTGGATGGCCCGGAGCGGCTCGCCCCGCGGCCCTGTCCACGGCTCGAGGCAGACCATGCCCGAGGCGGAAGCCCGCCGAGGCTCCCCTGGGGTGCCTTGGACTGAATCTCCTGCCTGCGCGAGCACCGTCTCCACATGGAGGACGCGCGCGGCATCCAGGGGCACGCCCGTGCGGACCTTCGCGTGGGTCAACAGCAGCGGAGGCGGCGCGCCTGGAGGCGCGAGGTCCGGCAACTCCATCAACCGCGGCACGGACAGCAGGACGTAGGCCGCGCCCGTCTCCTGGACCGCCCACTGCGCGACCACGCGCTCCACCGACGGCTCCAAGCACACCGCCACCAGCGCCTCGGGCCCCACGCCGCGGTCCGACAGCACGGCGGACAGGCGCCCCGCGGCCCCTTGCAGCTCGCCCCATGTCACGCCCCGCCCGTCCGGCGCTGTCATCGCCACCTGGGACGCGCCCGTCATGGCGCGAGCCCGAAGCAGCGCCGCGATTGGCGTCACCGCCGACGCGGAAGCCGCGGGCTCCGAGGCCAGCGCCTGACCGGCCCGTGCGTGCTCCAGCGGCAGCGCGGAGAGGGCCTGGCCGGGCTCCGCCACCGCCGCTTCGAGCAGCGTGGTCCAGTGCGCCACCATCCGCTCCACGGTGTCCCGCTCGAAGCGCTCCTCCGCGTAGTCGACGGTACCGGAGAAGCCGTGCTCATGCTCGCCCAGGCCCACGGACAGGTCCGACAGGACGGTGCCGAACTCGGGTGGACCGTTCTCGAGCTCCGCCAGGCTCATGCGCAGACCCGGCAGCTCCAGGTTCAGATTGAACCGGCTGTGCAGCACGAACATCGAGTCGAAGACCCGGCCGCGGCCGGTGTCCTTCGCGGGCTCGATCTCCCGCACCAGCGACTCATACGGCACGTCGGGGTGCGCGTAGGCCTCCATCATCACCTCGCGCACGCGCGCCACCAGCTCCTTGAATGGCGGGTCCCCGGACAGGTCCGTCCGCAGCGGGACGGAGTGCGCCACGTAGCCGATCAACGGCTCCAGCTCCGGCCGGCTCCGGTTGCCAATGGGCGTCCCCACCACGACGTCATCGCGGCCCGTCCAGCGCGACAGCAGCGCCTTCCAGGATGCCAACAGCACCATGAACGGCGTGGCACCCTCTCGCTGCGCGAACGCCTGGACCGAGGCCGAGAGAGCGCGCGAGAAGCCCACGCGCAAGCACTGGCCACGGAGCGCGGGCCCCTCCCCCCGCGGCCGGTCCACCGGCAGCTCGAGCGGACGCGGGAACGCCGCCAGACGCCCGCGCCAGGCCGCGACCTGGGAAGCGAACGCGCCGTTCTTCAGCGCCAGCTGCTGCCAGGCCGCGTAGTCCACGTACTGCACGGGCAAGGTGGACAGCGCCAACGGCCGCCCCTGCATGAAGGCGGTGTAGTGGTCCCCCAGCTCCTTCGCGAGCACCACCAGCGACCAGGTGTCACACACCACGTGGTGCACGGTGACGGCCAGCAGATGCTCCTCCGGCGCCAATCGCCAGAGCCGGGCGCGGGCGACCGGCCCGTGCTCCAGGTCGAACGGCCGGGCCACCTCGTCGTGCACCCGCGGCTGCCACGCCGCGGGGTCCAGCGGTTCGGCGGAGAGCGACAGCTTCAGCTCCGGGGCGATGCGGACACTCGGAGCGCCTTCGCCACGCGGATAGGACGTGCGCAGCGCCTCGTGGCGCTGTGCCACCGCCTCCAGTCCCCGCTCCAGCAGCGCCACGTCCAGCGCGCCATGCAGCCGCAGCACCACATACATGTTCAGGGCCGGGTTGCCCGGAACGGCCTGCTCCAGCGCGCAGATGCGCTCCTGCACCACGGAAAGCGGCAACGCTCCGCCACGCGGGATGCGGACCAGTGGCGGCAGGACCGGCTCCGTGGACGCCGTCCCTGGCGTGCCCAGCCGCGCCTGGATGCGGGCCGAAATGCCCGCCACCGTGGGCGCGTCGAAGACGTCACTCAGGGGGAGCGAGACAGGGAACGCCTCCCGCAAGCGGGTCAACAACTGCGCCGCCATCAGCGAGTTGCCACCCAGCTCCAGGAAGTCGTCGTGGATGCCGAAGTCGGTTCGGCCCAGTCGCTCGCGCCAGATGGCCAGCACCTTGCGCTCCACGTCCGTGTGGGCCCCGACCTGATCCGCTGGCGCCTCCAGGTCGGGCGCGTCTCCGGCTTCCGCGAGGCGCTCCGCCACCGCCGTGGACGTCTCCGGCCGAGCCACCACCGAGGTGGGCAGCGGGGTCCGAAAGGTCTGCCGCTGGAAGGGATAGGTGGGCAGCGCCACCTTCTGGCGTGACTCGTGCGCGTAGACGCGTTGCCAGTCAATGGCGAGCCCCTGCGCCCACACCGTTCCGAGCGCCTCCATCAACGCGGCGTGTGCATCCAGGGCCGAGCCCGCCCGAGGCAGCGAGGCCACGGCACGTCCTCGACGTCCTCGAAGCCCCAGCCTCGCCAGGGCGGTCAGCGCCTGGTCCGGGCCGACTTCGAGGAACACGTCGCACCCGTCCGCCTTCAGCGTCTCCAGTCCGTCTCCGAAGCGCACCGGCGCCCGCATCTGGCGCAGCCAGTAATCCGGGTCCGTCGCCTCCTCCGGGCGAATCCACGTCCCGGTGACGCTGGAGACGTACGGACGCTGGGGCGGAGACAGGCGCAGGCCCGCGACCACGCGCCGCAGTTCCTCCATCACCGGCTCCACCGCCGCCGAGTGGAACGCATGCCGCGCGGGCAGCCGCAGCACGCCCACGCCCCGCGCGCTCAGCTCGCGCTCCAATGCCTCTACGTCCCCCGAGGGCCCGGACACCACGCACCGGTCCGGCCCATTCACGGCGGCCAGCGACAACGCCCCCGTCAGCAGCGGACGAACTACCTCTTCCGCGCAAGCCACCGCCGTCATGCTTCCGGGTGGCATCCGCGCCATCAGACGGCCCCGCGCCGACACCAGCGCCAGCGCATCCTCCAGCGGCAGGACCTCCGCGAGGCAGGCCGCCACGTATTCGCCGAAGCTGTGCCCCAGCAGCGCACGCGGGCGCACGCCCCACGCTTCCCACTGACGCGCCAGCGCGTACTCCACGGCGAACAGGGCGGGCAACGCGATGCCCGGGTCGGCCAACGCCTGCTCCGCGGCGGCCTCGGCGCCAGGCGAGGGAAACAGCACGTCACGCACCGCCGCCCCCAACCGGGCCCCCAGCCCCTCCAGGCAGGCCTCCAGGGCCTCACGGTAGACGGGCTCCGCTGCGTGAAGCGCGCGTCCCATGCCCACCGTCTGCGCGCCCTGGCCCGGGAACAGGAAGGCTACGCCCTGCTCGCGTGCCGCCACGAGGTTCTCCACGACATGGGGTTTCCCCGGGCCGCGCAGCTTCGCCTGCAACTCCGCGCGGTCCTTCGCCACGAAGGCCCGCCGGTGCTCGAAGGCACGGCGGCCCACGTTGCGCGTGAAGGCCACGTCCTCCAGCGCCACGTCGGTCGGCGCGGCCTCCAGCCAGGCAGCCAGTTCCCGCACCGCGGCGTCCAGGGCCTCCGCTGAGCGGCCCGACAGCGTCACCAGTTGGGTGGGCCGGACACTGGGCGAGGCAGGCTCCGGAAGCGGCGCTTCCTCCAGCACCGCGTGCGCGTTCGTCCCTCCGATTCCGAACGAACTGACGCCCGCGCGGCGAGGCACCGGGCCGCGGGGCCATGGCCGCAAACGGTCGACGACGAAGAACGGGCTGTTCGCGAAGTCGATGGCGGGATTCGGCCGCTCGAAATGGAGCGTGGGCGGAAGCTCCTCGTGCGCCAGGGCCAGCGAGACCTTGATGAGCCCCGCCAGACCTGCGGCCGTGTCCAGGTGGCCGACGTTCGGCTTCACCGACCCCAGCGCGCAGTACCCCTTCCGGTCCGTGTGCCGCCGGTACGCCCGCGTGAGCGCCGCGACCTCGATGGGGTCTCCTAACGAAGTGCCCGTGCCGTGCGCCTCCACGTAGCCGATGTCGCCCGCGTCCAGGCCCGCGAAGGCCAGCGCCTCGCCGATGACGTCGGCCTGCCCCTCGACACTGGGCGCCGTGTAGCCCACCTTCAGGCCACCGTCATTGTTGATGGAGGAGCCGCGGATGACCGCGTACACGCGATCACCGTCCCTGCGCGCGTCCTCCAGCGGCTTGAGCACCACCACCGCCACGCCGTTGCCCGGCACCGTTCCCGCCGCGCGCGCGTCGAACGCGCGGCAGTGCCCGTCCGGCGACAGGATCATCCCCTCCTGGAACAGGTAGCCCGAGCGCTGCGGCATCGCCAGGCGCACCGCGCCCGCCAGCGCCACGTCCGACTGGCGCATCAGCAGGCTCTGGCAGGCCATGTGGACGGCCACCAGTCCCGTGGAGCAGGCGGTGTAGAGGGACAGGCTCTCGCCCCGCAGGCCCAGCTTGAAGGACGCCCGCGTCGCCAGGTTCTCCGCGGAGGTGCTCATCAGCTCGTAGAACGAGGCCGGGTCCAGGTTCCCCTGCCCCAACATCGCCAGGCCGTGCAGGGATGCGCTCGCGCCCGCGTAGAGCGAGATTTTCCCCGCGAAGCGCTCCGGGTCGAGCGCCGCGTCCTCCAGCGCCGTCCAGGCACACTCCAGGAAAACGCGCTGCTGCGGATCCATCCACTCCGCCTCGCGAGGGGCCATTCCGAAGAAGGCCGCGTCGAAGCGGTCGCCGCCTTCCAGCTCCGCGGCCACCGGCACGAAGTCCGGATGATGGCGCACCGCCTCGGACATCAGCGGAGAAGGCTCCAGCGCCTCGGCGGGCACGCGGGAAATGGACTCCACGCCTTCGCGGAGGTTGCGCCAGAAGGCCCGCGCGTCCGCGCTCCCGGGGAACCGGCTGGCGATGCCGATGATGGCGATGTCGCTACCCGCGCTGCCGTTGTTCTCGCTCATGGTGTCGTGCTCAGTCATGGCCCCGGGGGTTCCTTCCACGCCGCTGGAGCGCCTGCCGGCGGGCCTCCGCGCGCGACTGGTGCTTCACGTCAGAGGCGGGCTCGGGACGTGCCTCAACCTGCAACCTGCGGGCGAGTTCGTGGACGGTGGGATGTTCGAAGAAGTGGGTGATGGGGACTTCCTGGCCCAGCGCCGCGCCCAGCCGCGAGCACGCGCGCACCGCGGACAGCGAGCTGCCGCCCAGGTCGTCGAAGAAGTGGGCATGCACGTCCACCGCGGGCAGCCCCAGTGCCTCCGCCCAGGCGCGAGCCACTGTCTCTTCCAGGGGCGTGCGAGGCTTTCCCGCTGGCGACACGGCGAGCGATGGCCGCGGCAGCGCCCGCACGTCCACCTTGCCCGTGGCCAGCAGCGGGAGCGCCTCCACCGGAACGATGTCGACCGGAATCATGTGCTCGGGGAGCTGCTCGCGCAGCCGCGCCCGGAGCTCTCCCGGTGGAAGTATGTCTCCGGGCGGTGGCACGATGTACGCGACCAGCCGCGGCTCGCCCTCCGCGGAAGGACGCCACGCGGTGACATGGGCCTGTCGCATGCCAGTCAGCTCGCGCAGCGCCGTCTCCACCTCGCCCGGCTCGATGCGGAAGCCACGGATCTTCAGCTGCGCGTCCGCGCGCCCCTGGAAGTCCAGCCTTCCATCCGCGCGGCGGCGTGCCATGTCGCCCGTGCGATAGAGCCGGGCCCCGGGCTCGCCGCCGTGAGGGTCCGGGATGAAGCGCTCGGCCGTGAGCTCCGGCCGGTCCAGATAGCCACGGGCCACCGACGGCCCGCCGACGTACAGCTCGCCCGCGACCCCCACGGGAACCGGCTGGAGCGCCTCGTCGAGCACATAGGTGTCCACGTGGGGCATGGAACGCCCGATGTTGGGCGGCCCCACTTCGTCCGGAGCGATGACGCCCCAGGTCGCGCCCACCGTCACCTCGGTCGGGCCATAGCCGTTGTAGAAGGCGCGGCCCTCGGCGAAGCGGGCCACGAGGCTCGCCGGACACGCCTCCGCGGCCACCATGAACATCGACAGGTCCGGCAGCGGCCCCTCCGGGAGGAGCGCTGCGACAGGGGGAGGCAACGTCGCCGAGGTGATGCGCTGCTCGCGCAACATCCGGTACAGCGCGTCACCCGCGGGGGGACCACCGGGCGACAGGTGCAGCGCGCCTCCCGAGGCCAGCGCCAGGAAGTAGTCCCACGCCGACATGTCGAACGCGGGCGAGGCGAACTGCAATACCCGCGAGCCGGGCCCGATCGGCAGGTCCGACACCATCGACTCGCACAGGTGCGCGGTGCCGCGGTACGGCACCATCACGCCCTTGGGCTTGCCCGTGCTCCCGGACGTATAGGTGATGTAGGCCGCGCAGTCTGGAGGTGGCTCGCCGGCATCCCACAGGGACGTGTCCGGCATGTCATCGCCGTCGCCGTGCGCCTCCCATGGCAGCAGCGTCACCCCTTCGGGCAACGCCAGGCGCTGGGCGTAGCGCTCCTGGGCCAGCAGCACGCGCGCGCCGCAGTCCGCCAGCGTCCACGCCACGCGCGCGGGGGGATACGAAGGCTCCTGGGGCACCACCGTGCCCCCGGCCTTCAAGATCGCGAGGAAGGCGACGACCTGCTCGGGGCTGCTGCGCTCCAGCAGCGTGCCGACACGGACCTCCGGCCCGACACCATGGCGTCGCAGGCGCGCGGCGAGCCGGGCCACCCATGCCGCCAACGCACGATAGGACCAGCTCGACGCGCCCGCGACGAGCGCGGGCGCCTCCGGCGTCTTCGCGGCCCACTCCTCGATTCGGTGAACGATGCCGGGCACGGGCGCGCCCCGCGTGTCCTGTGTCCTCCGCCCCAGCGCCAGCAGGGTGCCGCGCTCATCGGGAGCCAACAGGGACAGGTCGCCCAGCGGCACCTCCGGCTGCGCCACGGCGGCATCCAGCAGCGCCCCCAGGTGGCGCGCCATCCGTTCGGCGGTCATGGCGTCGAAGAGGTCGGCGCAGTACTCCAGCCTCCCCACGAAGGCCCCTTCCAGTTCCGCCATCATCAGCGCGAGATCGAAGGCGGCACCGGGATGACTCAAGGGGACGGACTCGACCGTCAGGTCATCGCCCAGCCGGGCGCTCGCACCCGAGGCCCCGACGGCGAACGCACCCAGGAGCTCGTTCTCGGGACGGGGGGACTGCAGGGCGAACATCGTCTGGAAGATGGGCGCGCGCGACGGGTCACGCCGCGGCTGAAGCTGCTCGACGAGCCGCGTGAAGGGCAGCTCCTGGTGCTCCAGTGCCTCCAGCACGGTGGTCCGAACCCGCGCCACGAGGCCAGAAAAGGACAGCGTGCGCGGCACCCGGGCGCGCAGGGCCACGGGGTTGATGAAGTAGCCCACCTGTCGCGACAGGTCCGCTCGCGGGCGGCCCGCGGTCGGCGTACCGACGATGAGGTCCTCCTGCCCCGAGTAGCGCCGCAGGAACGCCAGGTAGCCGGCCAGCAGCACCATGAACGGCGTGGCGCCGTGCGTCCGCGCCAGGGCCTTGAGCCGCGTGGACGTCTCGCGCGGCAGACGGAAGGCCACCTGCGCCCCTCGGAACGACTGGAGCCTGGGTCGAGGGAACGACGTGGGCAGGTCCAACACGGGCAGCTCGCCCCCCAGGCGCTCACGCCACCAGGCCAGGAGCGCGTCGCCCTGCGCTCCCGTGCTCCGCCGCGCCAACGACAGGAGGATGGGCGCCACGGGTGGCGGCGGCGGCGACAGGCCGGACGGCGTGCCTCGGACCTCCGCCGTGTAGAGCGCGCCCAGCTCCCCCGCGATGACCTCCAATGACCAGAAGTCCGTGACCAGGTGGTGCATGGCGAGCAGCAACACGTCCCCACCCGGCGCACCGGTGTAGAGCCGGGCGCGAACCAGCGGGCCCCGCTCCAGGTCGAAGGACTCCCGTGCATCCGCCTCGAGCCGCTCACGCAGCGATTCATCCGTCCAGGAGGACGCCTCCACCAGCGCCAGCTCCAGCGGCGTGACGCAGGATCTCCTCGCTGGAGCCCCCTGCACCTCGGGGAACGCGGACGACAACGCGGGGTGACGGGCAACGAGCGCGGAGAACGCGCGAGCAAGCGCTCCGCCGTCCACCGTCGTGACGAAGCGCACCGCTTGGGACACGTGGTAGGCCTTGCTGCCCGGAGCCATGCGCTGGAGGAACCACAATGCCTGCTGGCCATCGGAAACGAAGGCCGCGGGGTCACCAGGCAAGGCGGCCGGAACCCCGAGCCGCGCCTCGGCGCCCTCGGTCCGGGCCCGCTCGACCCACTGCGCCAGCTCGCGGAGGCTCTGCCCCTGGAGCACCGACGTGATGGGTGGAGACACGCCCCATGCCTCGTCCACGGCGTGCAACACCTCCAGTGCTCTAATCGAGTCGAGCCCTTGGTGCATCAGCGGCACATCCACGCTCAGCGCCGGTCCACTCGCGCCAAGCAGTGACGCCAGCCGGGACCGGAGCACCGCGAGCACGTCCGCCGCTTCGGGCGCCGCGTCAGGCCCGATGTCCAGGGAAGCCGCCGCGGCGTCCTCCTTCCATGCGTGCACCCCGTCCAGCGTCCCCGCCAGGAAAGCCTCACGGGTGGCGCGCCGCTGCACCTTGCCGCTCGACGTCTTCGGCAATGTCCCGGCGGCGATGAGCACCACGGCATGGACGGCCAGACCATGCGCTTCGCCCAGCGCCGCGCGGATGCTTGCGACGACCTCGGCCGCCGCTTCCGGCGTGGCGACCTTCGCGGCGACCTCCTGCACGATCACCAGCCGCTCTTCGTCGCCAGCGTCCACCGCGAACGCGGCACCGCACCCGGGGCGCACGCCGGGATGGCAGCGATCCGCGGCGTGCTCCAGATCCTGCGGGTAGTAGTTGAGGCCGCGCAGCACCAGCACGTCTTTCAAGCGGCCGGTGATGAAGACCTCGCCACCTTCGATGACCGCCAGGTCTCCGGTACGCAGGTACGGGCCCTCCCCCGAGCCCGCCAGCCGGCCATGGAACGTGCGTTCCGTTTCGTCGGGGCGCTGCCAGTACCCATCCGCCACGCTCGGACCGCGAACCCAGAGCTCGCCCATCCGGCCCGGCGCACACGGATGGCCGGTTTCCGGATCCACTACCCGCACGTCCTGGCCACCCAGCGCCTGCCCGCATCCCACCAGCGCCGTCGCGGGAGCGTCCGCCTCGGGGGCCCGCGCCTCGCCGCGCAGCAGGCCATCACGAGAGAAACGCCGCACCACCGGCACCGCCGAGCGTGCCCCTCCCGAGACGATCAGCGTCCCCTCCGCCAGCCCGTAACAAGGATAGAAGGCCTCGCGCCGGAAGCCCGCCGGGGCGAACGCCTCCACGAACCGCTCCAAAGTGTCCGCGCGTACGGGTTCCGCACCGCTGAACGCCACCTCCAGCCGGCTCAGGTCCAGCGCCGCGCGCTGTTCGGGCGTGGTCTTGCGCACGCACAAGTCGAAGGCGAAGTTGGGCGCGCCGCAGACCGTCGCACCGAAACGCGACATCGCCTCCAGCCACCGAAGCGGGCGCTGGAGGAAGGCCATGGGAGGCAGCAGCACCGAAGGGATGTCTCGGTACAGCGCCTGGATGAGCCCTCCAATCAGCCCCATGTCGTGATACGGCGGCAGCCAGTGGGCGGCCACCGGCTGGGGCCGGGTGTCGAAGCCCCGGGCCATCAACCACGAGTTGTGCAGCAGATGACGGTGCCGCAGCACCACGCCTCGTGGCGTCCCCGTCGAGCCCGACGTGTATTGAAGGAACGCCACCGAGTCGCCCCGCAGGACTGGCGCGCGCCAGGCCTCCGCTTCGCTCGGGGACACGGCGTCCGTGACCAGCCAGCGCAGCGCGTGCAAGTCGGGCGCCCCCTCCGTGAGGGGCTCCACCATGTCCGCGATGCCGGAAGTCGTCAGCGCCACCCGGGCGCCACAGTCCGCCACCAGCGCCTGGAGCCTGGGCAAGGTGCGGCCCAGCCGCATCGGGTCCGGTGGATAGGCGGGCACCGCCACCACGCCCGCGTAGAGACACGCCAGGAAGCCCAACGTGTAGTCACGGCCCGGCGGGTACATCAGCAACGCGCGCTCACCGGGCGCCAGGTGTCGTTGTAGCAGCGCCGCCACCGCGCGAGCGCTCGCGTCCAACTCCGTGTAGGAGAGGGCCTGCTCCCCCGCATCGTCGAGAAACGTATAAATCCAGTCGTCCGGCTGCGCGGCGGCGCGAGCCCGACACATATCCACGAGGGTGACATCCTCTGGGCAGACGAATTCGGAGGCGGGGTCGGCGCGGGTCGGAAGGTGCATGTCGAGAGTCCCGAAGCACTGCCTGGAGGCACCGCCCGAGACGCCGCGTCACGTCCCCTGCTGGAAGCACGAGGGGCACGCTCCGCATCGCTCCGAACAGCGCCCCTCGGATTCCGGCTCTATCTACCGGATTCCAAGTAACCAGAAAAGACCTGGTACGCGCGCGACCCGGTCTTCCACGGTATGAGCCATGGCACGCCCGGTGACACAACGAGGCGTGTTGCCATCCACGCTGAACGAATGAGGAACCAACGGAATGAAATACACCAACCTCGGACGCACGGGCCTGCGTGTGTCTCGTCTCGGCCTGGGCTGCATGAGCTACGGCACGCCCAAGTGGCGCCCCTGGGTGCTGGATGAAGAAGCCTCGCAGCCGTTCTTCCGGCGAGCGGTGGAGCTGGGCATCAACTTCTTCGACACCGCGGACATGTATTCACTGGGCGCCAGCGAGGAAATCACGGGCCGTGCCCTCCGCCGTTACGCGCGCATGGACGAGGTGGTGCTGGCCACCAAGGTCTACTTCCCCATGGGGGACGGGCAGAACATGCGGGGCCTGTCGCGCAAGCACATCGTCCAGGGCTGCGAGGCCAGTCTGAAGCGGCTGGGCGTGGAGGCCATCGACCTCTACCAGATTCACCGGATGGACCCGAACACGCCGCTGGAGGAGACGCTGGCCGCCCTGGACCAGCTCGTGCGCCAGGGCAAGGTGCGCTACCTGGGCGCGTCCTCCGCGTATGCGTGGCAGTTCGCGCGGGCGCTGGGCGTCGCGGACCTGCGCGGCTGGACGCGCTTCGTGTCCATGCAGGGCCACTACAACCTCGTCTACCGCGAGGAGGAGCGGGAGATGCTGCCCCTGTGCGAAGCCGAGGGCATTGGCGTCATCCCCTGGTCGCCGCTGGCGCGTGGCCTGCTCGCGGGATCACGCAAGTCGCTGAAGGACCGGGACGCCACGACGCGGGCGAAGTCCGACACGCTGTCCCCCATGCTCTATGACCAGGCCGGTGACTGGGACGTGGCGGAGGCGAACCGGAGCGTCGCGGAGAAGCGCAACGTGCCTCCCGCGCAGACGGCCCTGGCCTGGCTCCTCTCGCGCCCCGCGGTGACGGCGCCCATCATCGGCGCCACGAAGCTGGAGCACCTGGAGGATGCCGTGCGCGCGGTGGACCTCAAGCTGACCGCCGACGAAGTGAAGGCCCTGGAGGCCCCCTACCAGCCCCACGCCGTGCGCGGACTCTGAACGCACCGCGCATGCAGGCCCGCGAGGCCCCGGGCATGTCCCGGGCCCGCGGCGTCATGGACCGTCCACGCGCCGGGCACGCGCTTCACCCGGGAGCCGCTGCCGCAGCCACGCCGCCGCCGACCGGAGATCCGCTTCGAAGTGGATGCGCGCCTCCGCCCGCGCCCGGCCTTCTGGAAGCCGAAGCACCGCTTCGGGGTCAAACGTGGCCATCCAGCCCTCCGCCCACCGCGTGTCCAGCAGCTGCCCCCGGCTCAGGTGCATGCGGAACCCCACCCCCAGGAAGGCCTGCGCCGCCACGGGCCCCAGCGCGATGATCATCCGCGGGCGGACCTCCGCCACCACGCCCTCCAGCCCATGACGGCAGGTGCGCCCTTCCCCCCACGCCGTCGGAGGGAGCCCCCCGTGACGCGAGCGGCATCCGTCCCCGCACGGCCGCACCACCCGGCGACTGGAACGCGTGAGCCCCGCTCGGCCCAACACGACCTCCAGGAGCGCTCCCGCGGAACCCGCGAAAGGCGGCTCCGCGCCGTCCACGGGTGAAGCCCCCACCAGCAGCAAGGACGCGCGCTCCGCGTCCGTCCGTGGGGGCGAATGGGGCGCCGCCAGCCCTACCCGGGCGCGTGCCCACTCCGGCAGCGCCCCGCCTTCCTCGAAGGTCAACCGCTCCCGGTCCCAATGCGCCCAGGTGTCTGGCGTGAACAGGCTCCAGGAGAAGGCCGGGAAGCGACGCACGAGGAACGGCGCCACGTCCCGGACGATGAGGTGTTCGGGCCGGTACCACGCGACATGGTGTTCGCGCCCGTCCCGCCACACCCGGCGGAAGCGCAAGGCCGCCAGCAGCGCCTGCGTGTCCCGCCGCACCGCCTGCTCCAGCCACCGCAGCCGCCGCACGTCCGCGTCGTCGTGACACTCCAGCAGCGACGGCTCTCCATGAGTCAGCCGCCACAGCACGCGGTACAGCAGCGCCCAGCGCGCCGGCTCGCGGTGGCACACCACCTTCTGCGCCAGCCCCACGAAGTCCCGAGGCACCCCGGACGCGGCACGCCCCCAGGCCTCCCAGCGCGCGGCCTCCAGCCACATGCCCTGGCGTCCACGCGTTTCCTCGAAGTGCACCCGCTCCGGAGGTTCGCCCCGCGCCAGCAGCCCCCGCGCCACCACCCGGAAGGACGCCAGGTCCGGCGCCACGAAGACCCGCGTCAGCCCACCGTCCCGGTGTCCGGCCGCGGGCCGTTCCCCCCGCGCGCCCCGGACCTGCGACCACCGGGCACCGATGACAGGCCTCAACTCCTGATGGACGTCCATCCGGGCATTCCTACCTGCCCAGTCTGACATCCGCCTTCCCGCCCGTGACGTCCTTCTGGCCCCCGGCGGCTCACGGGTCGCGCGCCAGCGCGTCCACCTGTTCCTGGACCTTCACGGCGTCGGAGAAGAAGTCATCCATGGGCTCGGTGCCCACCAGCCGGAAGGCCGGCGGCAGGAGCGCCCGGCGGAAGCCCAGCTCCGTGCTGAAGGACTCGTTGCCCAGCCATTCATCCGCCCGCGACAGCGCGCCAAACGACAGCGTGACGACGGCGATGACCCGTATGAGCCGCCCCGGTTCCCAGCGCGTCACGTAGCGCAGGTGCCAGTAGAGCCCCCAGGCCATCAGCGCCAGGAAGGCGACGTGGTGGGCCCAGGCCAGATTGCCACTCACGCCCAGGCTGAAGCCCACCAGCGTGAGCAGCGGCTGGATGACGACGGAGCCCAGCAGCACCAGCGCGGCCACGGTGGCATGCGTGCGGTAGTGGAACTGGCGCCGGGCGATGCGGCTCGCCACCGACCAGCCACCCGCCCACAGGAAGGTGATGCCCAGCGGCACCACCAGCGCCACCGTCAGCTCCCCCCAGTCCGTGCGCCCGTAGTTGGCCAGGTAGCCTTCCAGCAGGCTGGCGCCCAGCAGGGCCTGCAGGGCCAGGGAGAAGTAGCGGGGCTGCTCGAACACGCGCGGCCTCGGCGCGGTGGGCGCCGCCGCCACGACGGTCTTCTCCACTGGGTGGCTGCGCGCGCGGAAGCGCAGCACCGTGTCCCCCACCGACACGCGGGTATCCGTGGCCAGCTCCAGCTCGGCCAGCTGCGCCCAGGGCTCCACGCGGTAGGTGCCGTTCTGGCTGCCCACGTCGCGCAGCACCAGCGTGCCGTCCTCGCGGCGCTCGATGCGCAGGTGCTCGGCGGAGACCTTCGGGTCATCCAGGATGACGTCGTTGCCGTAACCCCGGCCGACGTTGACGGGGAAGCGCTCCAGGCGATGACGGGCCTGGACGGAGTCCCCTTCCAACACCTCCAGGAAGATTACTTCGTCCACGACAGCCCCTCCAGGTAGCGGCGCGCCAGCTTGCGGCCATTGTCCGCGGTGAAGCCGGCCAGCGTGAGCGACGTGTCCACGCCGCTGGTGCTGGCATTGAGCGTGGCCGCGCGCAGCACCAGGTCATAGAGGCCGGGGAACTTCCGGTAGGCGCGCATGCACAGCGCGGCACGGACGGGCAGGCCCGCCACGTCCACGAACTCCGACTGGCAGCGGTAGTTGGTGACGTCCTGCCGCGTGGCCTCCACCGAGTCCGGGTCCTGTGAGAAGAGCGCGCTGTAGAGCGCGGAGAAGCGCAGCGCGCCCAGCTTCTGGCTGGTGGCGTGTTGATGCAGGAAGGCCACCACGCCCGTCCGGTGGCGCGAGGACACGAAGATGTCCTCCTCCGACGAGCACTGGTAGTTCGTCACCGTGTACGGCACCTCGGGGTCATGCGGCGTGTCCCCCCAGCACTTGAGGAACGTGCCCCAGCGCCCCGGCACGCGGTAGCTGCCCAGCGACTGCTGCGGCACGGGCGCGCTCAGCAGTCTCTCGGTGACGCGCTGCTGATTGTCCAGGAGCTGCGCGCGCACGGTGTCCAGCAGCGCCTGCGCGCCGGAGTCCTTGGCTTCCAGCGCGCGGGCCAGCAGCTCGCGCGCGTGTTTCACCGGCACCAGGAAGCCCACCTGGTTGCCCATGGTCGCCACGTTGACGCCCACCACGCGGCCCTCGCCCGTGAGCGTGGGACCGCCGCTCATGCCCGGGTTGATGGCCCCGCTGAAGTGCAGCCGCTCATAGAGCGCGTCGTGGATGAAGCCGTTGTACGTCCCCTCCACGATGGTGGTGCCCAGGTCGCGCGGATTGCCCATGGCGAACAGGCGCGCGCCCTGCGGCGGCTCGCGGTCGTCCAGGTCGAAGAAGCTCTGCACCGGGGTGGCCGTCTGGATGATGGCCAGGTCATGCACCACGTCCACGTCCACCAGGCGCACCGGCACGGGCTCTGCGCCGCCCTTCAGGACCAGCTCCGCCGTGTAGTCCTCCGGGTGGATGACCACGTCGGAAATCACGTGGTAGTTCGTCACCGCGTGCCCGGCGGCCGACACGAAGAAGGCCGAGCCGATGGACGAGCGCGTGCCGGAGCGCCGCTCGATGATGCGCACCTGCGCGACCTGTCCCTCGATGCGCTGGAACAGCTCGTGCGTGGCGGGCGGCAGCGAGCTCAATTGCACGGCGGGCGCGGCTTCGCGGGTGCCAGGTGCGGGAGGCGGGCTCGGCTCCGCCGGAGCCACCGGCGACTGCGTGAGCACCGCTGCGAGGATGAAAGCGAACATGGATGCGGCGCACCCTACCCCACCGCGCCCTCCGACGGACGTCCAGCCTCATGTCCCGCGCCAGGCAGGCGGCCGGGCGGTCCGTCCACCCACCGACGTGGGCCCGCGCCGCCGGTCCATGGTCGCACCGCGCGCGGGGTCCCCATCTTCGCCCTTCGGGTGGGGGAGCCGGCATGCGTCACAGCCAGTGGTGCGGCCGGCGCGGACCCGCGGCGCGATGGCGGAAGGTGGCGCTGCTGTCATTCCTGCTGCCCTCGCTCGCCCAGGCGGCGGAGCTACCCGCGGATGCGCCACGCGCCGGGGACGAGGAGGACGCCGCCCCACCTCCCCGGCCCCGCCAGTTCTGGTGGGCCCTGGGTGAAGTGACGGCCATCAACCTCACGGTGTGGGGCTTCAACCGATACATCATGAACAAGGACTTTGCCCGGGTCGGCCTGGACGCATGGCGAACGAACCTCGAAACGGGGTTCGTCTGGGACAAGGACGATTTCAGTACCAATCAGTTCGCGCACCCCTACCACGGCAGCACGTACTTCAACGCCGCCCGGGACCACGGCTTCAACTACTGGGGCGCCATGGGCTTCACCCTGGTGGGCAGCCTCCAGTGGGAGTTGTTCGGCGAGAACCATCTGCCCTCCTTCAACGACCTCATCAACACCACGATGGGTGGGTGGGCCCATGGTGAGGTCATCTACCGGCTGTCCTCCATGCTGCTGGACCAGCGCGCCACGGGAACCCGGCGCGTCGCCCGTGAGGTGAGCGCGGGGTTGCTCAATCCCGTCCGAGGCGTCAACCGCGTGGTGCGCGGGGATGCCTGGCGCAGCGCCCCCACCCCGGAGGACTGGCAGCCGCCCGTGTTCGCCGTGCTGACACGCACCGGCTACCTGAACATCGACGCGGGCACGACGCTGAACCAGTTCTTCGCGGAGCTGGACCTGCGCTACGGCGATGCCCTGCGCTTCCCGGTGGACGCGCCCTTCGACGCCTTCAACATGGGCGTGCAGTTCACCACCGGCGAAAACCGGCTCATCAGCCGCGCCGAGGTGAAGGGCGCGCTGGCGATGCTCCCGCTGGAGACGGGTGGGAACGAGCGCGTGCTGCTCGGCGCCTTCCAGCACTTCGACTATAACGACACGCAGGCCTACGAGCTGGGCGGACAGTCGATCGGCGCGGGGCTCGTGTACCGCTACCTGACGCAAGAGGGCCGCGAGCTGCGTCTGGCGCTTCATCTGCGAGGCGTGGTGCTCGCGGGCATCACCTCCGAGTACGCCGACAAGGTGGGCCGCGACTACGACTACGGCCCGGGCCTGGGCTTCCACTTCGAGGCGTCCTACGGGCGCTGGCCGTGGGAGTACCTCAAGCTGCACGCGGGCACCACGTGGCTGCACACGCTCAACGGCGCGGACGGCAACCACCTGGTGCATGAGGGCACCTTGCTGCTGGACGTGCCGTTGTTCGCCAACCTGGGCCTGGGCGCCAGCTTCACCTTCTTCGAGCGAAACAGCTTCTTCCGCGACTTCGATACCGTCTCACGCGGAATCCCTCAGGCCCGGGTGTTCCTCTCCGTGCACTGACCGTCCACACGGGGCGCAGGTGACTTGGCGGCCTGTGAGGCAGCCGGTAGCGTCGCCCGTGCCCAGGAGTCGCTCACGTGAATCCCCCGATGCCGTCGCTCCCCTCCTCCGCCACCGAGACCCGGATGGTGGACATGGTGTTCCCCGACCAGGCCACGCACTACGGCGTCCTCTTCGGCGGGCAGGCGCTGCGGATGATGGACATGTCCGCGTTCATCACCGCCAGCCGGTACACGCGGCCCAACGTCGTCACCGCCTCCAGTGAGCGCGTGGACTTCCACATCCCCGTGCGCCAGGGCCAACTGGTGGAGCTGGTGGGACGCGTGGTGTCCACGGGAAGGACGTCGCTCACCGTGGAGGTGGAGATGTTCGCCGAGGAGCTGCTCACGGGCGCCCGTGCGCTGTGCACGCGCGGCCGGTTCATCATGGTGGCGCTGGATGAACATCACAAATCCACGCCGGTGCCACCGCTCGCGCCAGAGCCCACGTAGGGGTCGCTTCGGTCGCGCACGGCTACGACGTGGGGTTGCCCGCCGCGTGACGCAGCCGCCGCCGTCGCCACGCCGTGTACGAGACGACCAGCGCTCCAGCCAGGGTTCCCGCCAGCGCGCCCAGCACCCGGCGTGGGACGGGGCCACCCACGCTCGGCGGCTCGTGGCGGAAGGTCTCCAGAGAGGCACGCACTTGCGGCTCCAACGCCTGCCACCGCACCGCGGGCGCGCTGACCATCACCACGGCATGCTCGCCCTCCGAGGCCAGGCCCGCGACGAGCACCGTGCGAACCTGCCCCGCCTCGCGCAGCGTCCCCAGCACCTCCACACGCGGTGTCACCCCGCCCAGGCGCTCCACACGCTCGGCGGCAAGCGGGAGTCCCAGTTCGCGCTGGTAGTGCTGCATCACCGCGGACGCGAACTCTTCCCGGTCGGAGGGGCTCGCGCTGAAGCCACGCCCCACCACGGACACGAGCAGCGTGGCTGCGTCCGGGCCCTCACCGTCGGTGAGGGCCGCCGACAAGGCGCGCGGCGCGTCCGGGTCCAGCGCCACCGCACCCACGCGCGAGCCGGCGTACTGCTCCCACCGCACCATGTGGAAGCCTTCCGGAGGGCGAAACGAATAGCCATCCCGGCGCAGCTCCGTTCCGAGCGCGCCCGGCAGCGTCAGCAGTCCGACGGCCAGGAAGGTGGCGTGCACCGGGGCATCATAGTCGCCCACCCACGCCCGCGCCCGCCCGGCAGCCGGGTGGCCTCGCGACCTCAACGCACGGCGTGTGGCGCTGCGGAGCTGGGCTGACGATGGAGGCTGGCCCGGAGTGCCGAATCGGCCTGTCCTACAGCACTCGCTGTGCGCACCGGCGAACCAGACAGGGCCGGCAGCACCGCGGGAGGTCAAGGCGGCTGGACGGGCGACTACAGGGGCGATAGCTCGTACGACACGGAGGCTTTGGCCAGCCCAGAGAACCCGTGGGAGCGTGTGGTGGACTCGGTGCGTCGACCGGCGGCGCCGCCGGTGCCGCGATCAACGCCGGGGGCACGCGGTGAACGTGCCGGATGGCCGTTACGACACCGGCGGGGGCCGCATTCGCGGCCCCGTCACGCCTTGAAGTGCTGGCACCGCAGCTACTGGCAGGTCACCGGGTCCTTGCAGGAGTACGTCAGCTGAAAGAGCGCGTGGTGGTCGCCATACGGCGTCTGCTCGCAGCGCAACTCCTGCTCCACGGCGTTGCAGTATCCCGCGGGGCACGCGGCCGAGGCCGCCGCATAGGCCTGCTCCCGAGCGGTCTCCATGGCACCGTGGCAGCGGAGCGGATGGTTGGCACCTCGCGTCACGACGTACCGCTCACCGCCGCAAATACAAGGCGCGGCACAATAGGTGTAGCCCTGGCCACAAAACACCCAACCTCCGTTGCTGTCCCCCGAGAGACACAGGCCGTTGGTGGCACCACAGGACACCGGGGCGGCTCCCGGGCATTGACGGGTCACCGTGCAGGTCAGGTCCTGCTCCGTCTCTCCGAGCCGGATTTCATCCTCACCCGGTTCCCCCACATTGCACGCGGCCAGAGCCACGACAGCCAACACGACACCGCAGCGCCGGAGTCCTTCGAAGTGGATTTGCATCGCCGGGACGCTAGTGGCGGCCGCGCCAAGGCATCCATCGTGGGAACCCGCATCGCGCTAGTGCATCGGAATGACGACGCGATACTTTTTCCGCCGTGAGCAACTCTCCCGGTTAGCCACGACGCACCTTGCCAGCCATGCTCCAGGCATTTCAGCGCATCACCACGGAACGCCTGCTGCTTCGCGCCGTGCGCGACAGCGATTTGGACGCCGTGTTCGCCTTGCATGCGGATCCAGAGACGAACGGGTTCAGCGTCTCCGGTCCCATGCGCTCACGAGAGGAGGCGCATCGGCAACTGACACTGTGGCTGGACGACTGGTCCCGACACGGCGTGGGCTACTGGGTGGTGGAGCGGCGCGAAGCCCCTGGTGACGTCGTGGGCTTCGGTGGCGTGCGCCACAAGGTGCTCGAAGGGCGCCCGGTGCTGAACCTCGCCTATCGCTTCACACCCCGGACCTGGGGCACCGGGTATGCGACGGAGATGGCCCGCACGGCCCTGGCGCTGGCCCAGCGTCACCTGCCCGATGTGCCCGTGGTCGCCATCATCCACCCGGACAATGAGGCCTCCCTCCGCGTCGCGGAGCGCAGCGGAATGCGCTTCGAGCGCGTCATCGACTACGCCGGCACGCCCAGCCGGCTCTACGTGCCCGCACCGCCGTAACGCCCTGCCCCCGTCCGCACCGGGAGCGGGTGGCCAGCCCCATTGGCCTCCGCCAATACTTAAGCATCGGCTTGACAATCAAATCCCGCGTCCCAATACTTAAGTCCGTGCCTAACCAATCAGCCATCGACCGGGTCTTCCACGCCCTGGGGGACCCCACGCGACGAGCGATGGTCGAAACCCTGGGCAATGGACCCGCCTCGGTGAGTGCGCTCGCCAAGCCGCTTGGTATCTCGCTCGCGGCCGTCGTCCAGCACCTTCAGGTGCTCGAGGAGAGCGGCCTCGTGACGACCGAGAAGGTTGGCCGCGTGCGCTCGTGCCGGCTGGAGCCCAAGGGCTTCCGGGTGGCCGAGCAGTGGATTGCCGATCGAAAGAGCCTCATCGAGCGGAAGTTCGATCGGCTCGAAGCCCTGCTGTCCGAAGAACCCACCCCACCCGCTGGAGACAAACCGTGACCGTCGTTCACAGCACCTTCACCATCGACCGCACCTTCAACGCCCCCGTTCCCCGCGTGTTCAACGCGTTTGAGAACCCTGAAATCCGCCGCCGCTGGTTCGTCGAGGGCGAGGGCTGGAAGGTTGGCCGCTACGAGCTCAACTTCCAGGCGGGAGGCCGCGAGGGCGGTGTCTTCCGGTTCCAGGGCGGCCCGGAGATTGGCAACGACACGCTCTACACGGACATCATCCCCAACGAGCGCATCGTCTTCGCCTACACGATGACCGTCGCTGGCAAGCGCATCTCCTCGTCGCTGGTGACGGTGCAGTTCACCGCCGAGGGCGACAAGACGCTCATGTCCTATACCGAGCAGGGCGCGTACTTCGAGGGCGGACAGGACGCGAGCCGCGGCCGCGAAGCCGGCACGAAGGAGCTGCTGGAGAAGCTGGCGCGAGAGTTCACGCGCTGAGCAGGCACGTTGGACTCATTCAATTGCGGCGATCCGGTACTCGCCATCTTCTAGCACCAGCCGGACGGCGCGCTCGTCACCCAGCGGGAACACGGCCTCGCCCGCGCCGACGCGGACATGCGTATTGAGTGCGAGCCGGGCACGCCGGAGACGTTCCCTCGCAAGGGGTTCGCGCTCGAAATCCTCGCGAAGGCGCTCCGGGGTGTAACGCGCGCGCAGGGGCCCGGCGAGTTGGCTCCAGGCGGACTTCCAATCACGAGCCTCCACCCTCTCGATGAATTGGCGAAGGGCGGCCCGAGGAACATCCGCGGGCCGGGCCTCGACGATACGCCACCCCTGGGGGGACTGAGCGACCGTCAGGGAGGGTGCTCGCGCCTCGAGGTTCGGCGCGCCGGCTCGGACGTCCGCAGCCCTGGCGCTGCGAGCCCCCGCATCCGAATAGCGCTCCAGGAACGCCGCCTCCTCCTCGGGCCCACCCACCGTCAGCGCGTACGCGTCCCCGACACGCCCTTCCTCGAGGGCGCGGGCATATGCCTCCGCGACGGAGGCGGGCTCTCGCGGCGTGGTCGCACAGGCGGTCAGCAGGAGACAGAAGACCCAGGAACGGTTCATGCGCATCGCGGGGAGAATACCTGCCCGGGCATTCCGGCCAATCGCTGTCTTCGACCAGGCACGGAGTCTCACCTGGGCGTGCCTGGCCGGGCGCCGCGGCGCTGCGCCCTCTCCGCCTTCGTCACCTGCTCCAGCAACTCATGGAGCCGTGGCTCCTCCACGGGCTCGAGGAACTGGACGGTATGCCGCCGCCCCCCCTCCTCCACGGTCAGGGTGAAACGGCGGGCGTCCGCGGAGCCTGGAGGAATGGTGCCTACAACGGGAGGCAGTTCGAAGAAGCGGGCAGCCTGGACGCTTTGCCGCAGCGCCTCCGCTTGCTCTGGGGGCAGGCTTGCCAGGTCCACTCCCCTGGGCCGGGCCAACCCAGGGAAGTAGGCGGGCCCACCTTCGCGCTTGATCTCGATGCGCATGGCGGCCACCGAAGAACCCCTTACGCCCTGGGGACTCGCTTCGCGGTCGTCGAAGGCTGGGTGACGGCGCCGACGAATGACGGAATGCCGATGCCTGGTTTGGGGACGCGGATGCCCACCTGCTCCCAGGCATCCCGGACCGCGTCCGCCTCTTCCCCGGATCCATACAGGCGCATCGCGGACATCATGGTGATACGCGCGAAGTCGAGGAACCCCATGTCGGGCTTGATGTGTGAGTCGCGAATGGCGTCGTACCAGATGCGCCCCGCCCGCTCCCAGGCGTAGCCGCCCAGTTGCGACGCCACCAGATAGAACGCTCGGTTGGGGATACCGGAGTTGATGTGCACGCCTCCGTTGTCCTCCCACGTACGGACGTAGTCCTTCATGTGCCCGGGCTGCGGGTCCTTGCCCAGCACGTCATCATCGAAGGCCGTCCCCGGATTCTTCATGGAGCGCAGCGCGACCCCCTCCACGTTGCCAGTGAGGAGTCCCGTGCCGATGAGCCAGTCCGCCGCATCCGCCTTCTGCTGAAGCTTCATCTGCCGCACCAGCGAGCCGAAGACGTCGGACATGGACTCGTTGAGCGCACCCGCCTGGCGGAAGTACCAGAGCGGCCCTTCGTCCTCGGTGACACCGTGCGCGAGTTCGTGCGCGATGATGTCCAGGCAGATGGTGAATCGGTTGAAGAGGTCACCGTCCCCATCCCCGAACACCATGCGCCGCCCATCCCAGAAGGCGTTGTCGTAGTTCTTCCCGTAGTGGACGAAGGCCTGCAGCGGCATCCCATCTCCGTCGATGGAATTGCGCCCGAAAATCTCCCAGAAGAAGTTGTAGGTGTCTCCCAGGCCGTCATAGGCCTCGGTGACCGCGATGTCCTCCGTCGCCCCCTGCCCCTCGAAACGAACGGGCGTGCCAGGAAACGCTTCACTGTTCCTCAGGTCGTAGATGGTCCGATGCAGCGCTGATTCCACCATCATGGCCCTGGGACGGGTGACGAGCGTCGATGGGGTCGTTCTGCTCCCCGCGAGCCGGAGCGCACGGAACGTCGAATCCGTGGAAAGCGTCCGCAAGGCCCGCTCACGTTGCTCGCTGGTGCCGTTCTGCGCGATGGAGCGAGCCAGGTAAGGCGGCAGGATGCAGTGAATGGAGTGCCGGTGTCGTGTTGGGTGAAACATGACGAATCCCTCTGCTGAATGGGCTCAGCCACGAGGGTAGGAACGCCGGACCTCCCTTCGGACGACTCGGCCGCGCACGGGCTCCGTCGTCATGAAGGAGCACAAGCACGCGGGCGAGCCCGGGCCTCCAGGTTCCCGTCAACGCGCCTCTTGAGTCGCCACCCACCACGGGGTGCCACCCGCGTCGCGGAACCCACCGCGCTTGTCACCATCCCCACTGTTGACGGGAGCCTTCACGGCCACGGCGCCAGTGTCGAGCGCGCGCTGGTAGGTCCGGTCCACGTCCGCGACGTACACGTGGACATGGGCCGGCACCACGGGCCAGCCGGTGGCCGCGTCGCTCAGCATGATGACAGTGTCGCCGATGCGCACCTCACCATGGACCATTCTACCGGCGTCTCCGGGAATCATGCGCAGCCGCTCGGCACCGAAGACCTCATCTCGGCATCCCATGGCGAACTCGCCCCCTCGTTTTCCAGGGCGTCTCCCTGTTCGCCATTCCCCTGCGAACAGCGCTCCCGATCACTGACACCGCACGCGGCTGGCGTCTATTCCTCGGCGACGCCTTTGGTGAGGAGGGATGGGGAACATGGCGAGCACGATGAACCGATGTCTCAGGAGCGTGCTGTTCGGAACCGTGCTGCTCTCCAGGACTGCGGCGGCGCAGGAAGCTCCGGCACGGCTCCAGGAGTCCTTCGGTCCGGTGCTGAATTTGAGCGGGACGCCCACCTTCAACTTCGAATTCCAGACAGCCGTCGCCGACAGCAACGTCTACATCGTGTGGAGTGATACATCGTCCCTGGACGTCACCCACGTCTACCTGCGCAGGAGCTCGGACCAGGGAAAGAGCTTCGAGCCTCCCTTGAGACTGAGCACCGACACCGGGCCCGCCTACCTCCCCACCGTGGTCGCGGAGGGAAAGAAGGTCTACGTCGCCTGGCGCGAACAGGGCATCCAGTTCCGCGTGAGCCATGACAACGGAAGGAACTTCGACCCCGCGGTGACCCTGGCCTCGCACGGCTTTTCGCCCCGGCTCGCGGCCGAGAACAGCGATGTGTACGTGACCTGGACCGAGCCAACGGGCGCGCGGTCCGCGACCCAGCACTTCCGGGCGAGTCACGACAAGGGACTGACCTTCGGCCCCACACTGGCGCTGGATGACCGTCATGGCATCGGGGTGACGGAGATGACCGCGTCCAACAATCGCGTCTACCTGGTGGGCGACGACATCGGCGCGGATGACCGGCCCGACGTGTACATGAGGACCAGCCCCGACGAGGGAAACGCCTTCGCACCGCGTCTCAACCTCAGTGCCGGCGAGGGCCCGGGGCAGCCGTCACTGCTCGCCCGCATCGCCGTCAAGGACCAGAAGGTCCACGTGGTCTGGGAGGAATGCAACGACCTCTTCCCGGACACCTGCGCCATCCTCTACCGCCGCAGCACCGACCGGGGGGCCAGCTTTGGACCCACCCAAGCCATGAGTGGGAGCCAAGGCTTCGCGCTCGCTCCGGACCTCGAAATCTCGGGTCAGCACGTCTTCGTGGCGTGGCAGGACGACAGCCCCGGCAACTTCGACATCCTCCTGCGCGCCAGCAACGACCACGGGGCCACGTTCTCCGCGCCACGCAACCTGAGCCTCACCCCGGGATACTCCGGCTCCGTCAGCCTCTCCGCGGCCCAGTCGCATCTGCGCGCCGCGTGGGAGGACTCCACCGCCGGCTCGGTCGACATCTTCTACCGGGCCAGCGGTGACCTGGGCGCGTCGTTCACGCCCGTGACGAACCTGAGCAACACGCCGACGCGCTCTTCCGCGCCACGTGTCTTCGCCTCCAGCGGCGGAGCACATGGCTACGTGGCCTGGCTGGAAGACCTGGCCAACGAAAACACCGACGTGTTCTTCCGCCGCACCGAGGCGAAATAGTCCGGGCCCTGCCCGCGCCTACCGCAGGCCCGTCCGGGTCATCGACATGGAGGACACCTTGTCGTGCCACGAGCCTCCCGGCATCGCGTTGACGTCACCCACGTTCTGGGACGTGGTGAAGCAACGGCCCGACAGGTTCGCATGCTCGCACAGCGTCGCCTGGTACGGCCCCAGCACGGTGACGGAGCTCAGCACGTCGTTGAACCCCACGCTGCGCAGATCGCCCACGCTGCCGCCGAGCCAGACGAGGTTGCCCTCGAAGTTCGAGTGCTCGTGGAGGTAGACGCCTTCCGAGGCGGAGTGCCCCTGGACCGCGTACGTATAGTCACCCGACGAGAGGTGCGCGCCCCGGCCGTAGTCCGAGTACGCCCAGTTGCTCAGCCCACCCGGCGACTGCTTCACCACCACGGACCAGCTCTGGAATGGGAACCGGGAGCTCAGGCGGCCATGCAGCGCGAGCGCCCTTGCCGCCACGTTCCCTGACAGGCCCCCGAGTTGCTCTCTCACGTAGTTGGACAGGAAGTCCCTGCCCACCACGCTCGTCACCGAGCGCGTCAGATAGGCGATGTGGGTGTAATCATCGATGGCGTCGGACTGGTAGAAGTTCCCCTGGTGGCTGATCCACCCGCCCCAGGACTTCTTCAGCGCGGCGATGTGCCAGTTGCGCCCGGGCACGGCGTTGTGGACGAAGTTCCGGATGCCGTGCCACCGCTCCTCCGCGTTGCCAACCATGGTGTGCGCGGTGTTCCTGAAGATGACGTTGAAGTCATCCGGCAGCCATGTCGTCGAGGACAGGAGACGGAAGTTGAGGGCCAGGATGGCGTCAATCAAGCCCGCTCCCGGGAAGTCCATCATCAGGATGCCCGCGCGCTGGACGTGCCCCGCCACCAGGTGGTCGATGGCGAAGTCATTCACACCGCGAATGGCCATCCCGTCTCCGCCCGCCACCGTGAAGGGATGCGCGAGCGCGGAGGCGCCACTCAGGAAGTTGACGAACAGCGTGGACGGCGAGCCCGTGTTGGTGCGCCCCAGGTGCGCGCGGACCTTGTTCCACTTGTCGTCGATGTCGAAGATCGTGGACACCGTCCAATCGTCCTGGAGGTCCAGCCCTCCCCAGGGGATGCCGTAGGCGCCACCGCCAAAGCCGTCCAGGATGACAATCTTTCCGCGGACCTCGCCCAGGGCGGGCACGTGGCTCCCGGTCCAGATGTAGGGCCTGTAGGCGGGGTTGTTCCGGTACGCCTCGTACGTCGCGGCGAAGCTGCGCGTGATGTTCTCCTCGGTGTGCTCCTTCTTCACGCGCATCACCAGCGTCTCGCTGGGGTTCGCGTTCAGGAACTGGATGGCGGTCTGAAGCACGTTGTCGAAGTTGACGTGCAGGTAGACGACGCCGTGGTGGATGGTGAAGCTGTCCGCGATGTGCCGGCAGCGGATGTCCAGCGCGCGGATGCCCGCGTCGAGCTGACGGCGCAGGTCCAGGGACTGGGTCTGCGTCAGGGAGCCGCCGTAGGACTGGTACGCCATCGTGTCATGTGTCCCCGGCAAGGACAGGGCGGCGAGGCTCGTCGAGTCGGGAACCCAGTTCATCCAGTTGGGATGATGCGTCTCGATGCTGCCCGAATCGTTGTAGTAGCGGCCTCGCGCGGAAGCGGGGGAAGAGATGGCGACGAGGCCCACGGCGAGCATCGCCACCGCGTGACGGAGGCGGATGGAGGGATACGACGTGTCTGACATGGATGGCGTCCGGGAAAGAGTCGCGACAGCATCGAGGCACGCCCAAGATTAGACGCCAACATGGATATTTGGAAAAACAAGGATAGCCACGACGCGCCCTGCCCAGCATCCCGCCACGCGCACCATCGAAGCTGGCGCGGAGCTACGCGGGCGCCTGCATGAATCCTCCTTTCAAAGCCTTTCCGAAATGGAAGGTATTTCCAGGATACGGATTCCTCGTCATGGCTCGAAGTCGAAATGTGTCGCGCCCTGAAAGTGGCGGATGAATCACGTCTGACTTGATTCAAAACAGGTACACGGGCGCTGTGACACTCCGGGTGTCGCAACACACGCAGTCCTTCGCATTCCAACTCGCACGCGAAGCTCAGGCGACCGCGAGCGGCCCAGGCTTTTCGACGGCACGCCACCAGCCTCCCGGAATCCGCGCCTGGGTGCCGGCCACCCCGACACAGCGTGTGGCCTCCCGGAATCCGAGCCTTGTCGCGGCGTCTCCCTGCGTGTTCGTTGTGACATCCCCGCGCAGCGCGGGTAACCTGCCGGGGAGATGAACCCCGCCGCCAGGGCCGACATGGAGTCACGTGCCGATCGCGCCCTGCGCCGCGGCGAGCTCACCGAAGCGCTCGGTCTGTACGAGTCGCTCGTGCGGGCCTTCCCAGCCGACGAGGGGCTTGTCCTCAAGCTCGCCAACGCGCGCGAGCTGCTCCAACCCGCGGAGTTGGAGGTGCTCGAAGCCGCCCGGGCCGAGGCCAGCATCCCCCTCCCCATGGGCCCCTCCTCCCCCGTTCAGGAAGGCGAGCGCCTCTTCGCGCTGGGCGACTATGCGGGCGCCGCCGCTTGCTACCGGCGCGCGGTCCAGGAACGCCCGGACAGCGAGCTGCTCAAGGAGCGGCTGATCGAGATCTTCGGCCTCGCGAAGGCGATGCCCCTACAGTCACCGACAGATAGGGCGCTCCCCGACAAGCCGGAGCCTCGACTCCAGGCCTTGCTGGACCGCGTGGCCTCGCGCCGCCGCCTGAAGCGGGACTGAGGAAAAGGCCCGTTTCCACTCGCGAATCCGCCCTGATCGGTGATTCGCGCGTTGCACCCCCGGGCCCCCCCCCCTACAATCAGGTCCGACGTTTCTGTCATGGTGAAGCACCCTCCCTCTGACACCCGCGTCCGACCTGTATGCCCCGTCCCATGAGACTTGGAGTCCTGACCGGCGGCGGCGACTGCCCCGGCCTCAACGCACTCATTCGTGGCCTCGTGAAGCGGGGCACGCACGAATTCGCCTACGAGTTCGTGGGCATCGAGAACGGCTACATGGGCCTGGTGGAGCCAGGGCTCGCCCACCCGCTCACCGAGGAGGACACCCGCGGCATCCTCCCCAAGGGCGGCACCATCCTGGGCACGTCCAACAAGGCAAACCCCTTCAGCTACGCGACCCGTGAGGACGGGCACTGGGTGGAGCGGGACGTGTCCGACCAGGTCCTGCGCCGCTGCGAGGAGCTGGGCCTGGACGGGCTCATCGCCGTGGGCGGCGACGGGACGCTGTCCATCGCCCACCGGCTCGTGGAGAAGGGGCTCAAGGTCGTGGGTTGTCCGAAGACCATCGACAACGACCTGTCCGGGACGGATCAGACGTTCGGCTTCGACACCGCGCGGCTCATCGTCACCGAGGCGCTCGACCGCCTGCACTCCACCGCCGAGGCCCATGACCGGGTGATGGTGGTGGAGATCATGGGCCGCCACGCCGGCTTCCTCACCCTGGAGAGCGGCATCGCCGGGGGCGCGGACGTCATCCTGATTCCGGAGATTCCGTACAGCGTGGAGGCCGTGGTGGAGAAGATCCGCCGCCGCGCCACCCGCCGTCGCAGCTTCTCCATCATCGCCATCTCCGAAGGCGCGTTCCCCCAGGGCGGCGAGCTGGCCGTGCTGGACTCGGCGGAGGCCATCCCCGGCCGGGGCGTGGTGCGGCTCGGCGGCTCGGGGAAGGTGCTGGCGGACCTGCTGGCCCGACACATCGAAGCGGAGATTCGCGTCACGGTGCTGGGCCACCTCCAGCGCGGGGGCAGCCCCAGCGCGGCGGACCGGGTACTGGCCACTCGCTACGGCTGCAAGGTGCTGGACCTGGTGAGCGCGGGCCAGTGGGACCACATGGTGGCCCTGCGCGCGGGCGAAATCATCGCGGTACCCTTGAGCGAGTCGCGCAAGGAGCGCCGGGTGGATCCGGCGGGCGAGCTGGTGCGCTTCACCAAGAGCATGGGCATCAGCTTCGGGGACTGAGGGGACCGCCAACTCGCCATGACGACGCTCGTCGGCCGCCATATCGGTCGCTACCGCATCCTCGAGCAACTGGGCTCGGGGGGCATGAGCGTCGTGTACAAGGGGCTCGACACCGCCCTGGACCGTGAAGTCGCGGTGAAGGTGCTGCACCCGCACCTGGCCGGCAAGGACGAGTCCCGCCGGCGGCTGGCCCGCGAGGCCCGCGCGGTGGCCAAGCTGCACCACCCCAACATCCTGGAGGTCTTCGACTTCTCCGCCGCGGACGCCCAGGACGCGTTCATCGTCACCGAGTACATCCGCGGCCAGACGCTGAAGGCGTTCATGGACGAGGGACCCATGGACCCGCCGGAGCTGGCGGCCATGGTCATCCACGAGCTGGCCGCGGCGCTGGCGCACGCGCACGAGGCCGGCGTCATCCACCGCGACCTCAAGCCCGAGAACGTCATGGTGCGCGAGGACGGCGTCCTCAAGCTCATGGACTTCGGCATCGCGCGGCTGATGGACATCGAGGAGCGGATGACCGTCACCGGCACGCTGGTGGGCTCGCCGGCCCACATGGCCCCGGAGATCATCGAAGGCCTGGAGGCGGGCCCCACGGCGGACGTCTTCAGCGTGGGCATCATGTTCTACGCGGCGATGACGGGACGGCTGCCCTTCAGCGCGCCCAACACCACCGCCACGCTCAAGCGCATCCTGGACGGGGACTACGAGGACGCGCGCCGGCGCGTGCCCGCACTGTCGGACGAGCTGGCGGACATCTGCGCCATCTGCCTCCAGCGCGACCCGGAGCGGCGCTACCCCGACGCGGCCCGGCTGCGGGACGCCCTGGCGGACTACCTGGCCGGCCTGGGCTTCGCCCGCGTGGGCGAGGAGCTGGTGTCGTACTTCGCGGACCCGCCATCGTACCGAAAGCTGGCCCGTCAGCGCATCGTCGCCACCCTGCTGGAGCGCAGCGAGCGGCAGCTCGCGGAGAAGCGCACCCCGCGCGCCCTGTCCAGTCTCAACCAGGTGCTGGCGCTGGACGCCACCAACGCGCGGGCGCTGGCGCTCCTCAAGGGCATCCAGCGCGCCCAGCGCATCAAGACGTGGCGCCGCCGGGGGCTGCGTCTGGGCGTGGGCGTGGCCGCCGCCGCGGTGCTGGGCCTGGGCGGCTGGCAGGCGCGCCACGCGAACGACGCCGAAGCCACCACCCCGCCCGACGCCACCACGCCCGGACAGGTCGCGGCCACGCTGCCTCTGGCCCCGCCTTCCGAGCCGCTCGCCACCGTCGCGCCTCCCGACACCACCCCGGCCCCGAAGGAGAACGCCGGGCGTCCCGGCCCTGGCACGTCGCAGCCGCCCCGCCCGGCGGGACCGGCTCCGCGCGTGGTCAAGGGCACGACGACACCGGGAGGCCTGGCACCGCGGACGGACGGCACGCCGGCCGTGGGCGGCACCGTGCGCGGAATGAGCACGCGCCCCTCGGGTGAGGACGAGGAGGCACCGCGCAAGCCGCTGGTGCGCAAGCTGCCGGTGTCCATCCTGGTGCGCCCCTATGGCAGCATCCGCGTGGATGACGGAGCGGCCAGCGCACAGCCGCTCCAGAAGCATGACGTGGAGGTGACGCCGGGCCGGCACACCGTCACCATCTCGTGCGACTACTGCGAGGACGTGGTGGACACCATCGACGTGCAGCCGGAAGGCGACAACGTCTTCCACCTGCGCGCCCAGCCCAAGGCATCCCGCCTGTCGGTCGACTTCGAGCCCGCGGGCGCGCTGGTCCGCGTGGGCGACGAGCTCCGCTCCGCGGAGGACAGCGTGAAGACGCCCTTCGAGGTCCGCTCCCCGCGAGGCCCCGCGGGCTTCCAGCACACCGTGGTGGTGGAGGTCTCCCACCCGGGTTACGTGTCGGAGCGCCGGGTGGTGCATCTGCGGCCGGGCGAACCCACCACCCTGCGCGGGAGCCTCCGCCCAGAATGAGCCGCTGCCTCCCGCTCTTGCTCACGGCGCTGATGCTGCTCGCTCCGGGCGCCACGCTCGCCCAGGACGCCGGTGACCCGGAGGTCGCCGCGCTGCGCGCCAGCTTCGAGTACGGCAAGTACGCGGAGGTGATGGACCGCGCGGCCTCGCGCATCGACCGGGGCGGCCTGGACGAGGACGACCTGGCGGAGCTTCACAAGCTCGCGGGCCTGGCGGCCTTCAACCTGGGCCGCACCGACGACGCCCGCCGTCACCTGCGCGCCCTGCTCCGGTTGGATCCGGACTTCAGCCTGGACCCCTTCGTCGTCCCGCCGCCCGCGGTGGCCTTCTTCGACACGCTCAAGGAGGACATGGACACGGAGCTGGACTTCCTGCGCCAGGAGCGGCGGCTGCGTCAGGAGCGCGAGAAGGCGGAGGCCGAGCGCCGCGAGCGCGAGCGCCTGGAAGCCGAGGTGCAGCGCCGCCGCGCCGAGGAGCTGGCGTCCCAGGTGACGGTGCGCACGGTGGAGAAGCGCAACTTCCTGGTCAACTTCGTCCCCTTCGGCGCCGGCCAGTTCCAGCAGGGCCGCACCAGTCTGGGCATCGTCTTCGCCGCCACCGAAGGTGTGCTGGCGGTGACGAGCATCATCTCCTTCTTCGCCTACGAAGGGCTCTTCGAAGAGCGCACCATCGATTTGGACAACGTGCTGGACCCGGACGGCCGGGCCTCCGTCACCGTGCGCTACATCCCCACCAGCCGGGCCAGGCAGCGCGACGCGTGGCAGTTGCTCAAGCTGTCGTCGGCCGCGGGCTTCTACGCCGTCTACGCCGTGGGCGTGGTGGACGCGCTGTTCCACCACGAGGACCAGGTGGTCCGCAGCACGGTGGAGCCTCGCGCCGAACAACCCGCGGAGCTGTCCCCCCGCTCCACTTCCGCCCGCGCGACGGCACCGAAGACGTACACGCGCGTGGGCATCTACCCGACCCCCGGCGGACTCGGCGCCGGTCTCACCCTCTCCTTCTGACGGAGACTCCCTCCAGGTACGTGAAGCCATGGCCAGCCTCACCGTCCGCACCCCCGATGGCAAGGTCCGCGCGGTCTCCCTGCACAAGCGCCTCACCAGCATTGGCCGGGGCCCGGACAACGACATCCCGCTGGAGGACACCTCCGTGCCCTCCAGCGCCCTGCACGTCACCTTCGACGGCACGCGCTACGAGGTGGGCAGCCTGGGCGCCACCTTCCACGTCAACGGAAAGAAGCGCGACGCCCATGCGCTCTCCACCGGCGACGTGGTCCGCGTGGGCCACACCGAGCTGCTCTTCGCCCGGGAGGACGCTCCCCGTGCCCCGCCTCCACCCGCGTCCCTTCCGCGCGAGCTGGTGCACACGTCCAATCCCGACTCGCACACCTCGGAGCTGCCCGGCGTCCCCGGCCGCGAGCTGCTGCTGCTGCGCCGGCTCACCGCGTTCAGCGAGCGGCTGCTGGGGCTCTACGACCTGGAGCGCCTCCTGGAGGGCCTGATGGACGAGGCCATCGAGGTGACGCGCGCCGACAAGGGCTTCCTCATCCTGATGGAGAACGGGGAGCCGCGCGTGAAGGTGGCGCGCAACGTGTCCCGGGAGAACATCGAGGACGCGGTAGAGAAGGACAAGATCTCCGACTCCATCATCGCCAAGGTGGTGAAGGAGCAGAAGGCGCTCATCGTCGCGGACGCGCTGGACTCGCCGGAGTTCAACAAGAGCGAGTCGGTGGTGAACCTGCGCGTCCACTCCGTCATGTGCGTGCCGCTGATGCAGAAGGGCGACCTCTTCGGTGTCCTCTACGTGGGCAATGACCGGCTGGTGAACCGGTTCGAGCCCAAGAGCGCGGACATGCTCACCATCTTCGCGGCACAGGCGTCGCTCATCCTCCAGAACGCGATGCTGGTGAGCGACCTCAAGCTCGACAACACCGAGCTGCGCCGCAAGCTGGAGGACCAGCGCTATGGCGACATCGTCGGCGCGTGCCAGGGCATGCGGGACGTGTACAAGCGCATCGACAAGATCGCGCCCACGGACATCTCCGTGCTCATCACCGGCGAGACGGGCACCGGCAAGGAGCTCATCGCGCGGGAAATCCACCGCCGCTCGCCGCGCGCGAAGGGCCCCTTCATCACCATCAACTGCGGCGCGATTCCGGAGAACCTGCTGGAGAGCGAGCTGTTCGGCCACGTGAAGGGCGCCTTCACCGGCGCGGTGGCCACCAAGGCCGGCAAGTTCCAGGCGGCCATTGGCGGCACGCTCTTCCTGGACGAAATCGGGGAGATGCCGCTGCAGCTCCAGGTGAAGCTGTTGCGCGCGCTCCAGGAGAAGGTCGTCTACAAGGTCGGCGACAACCGCGGCGAGGCGGTGGACATCCGCGTGGTGGCGGCCACCAACAAGGTGCTCGAGGACGAGGTGAAGAAGAACACCTTCCGCGAGGACCTCTACTACCGCCTCAACGTCGTCACGCTGAAGCTGCCGCCCCTGCGCGAGCGCGGCGAGGACGTGGTGGTGCTGGGCCGCTTCTTCCTCCAGAAGTACGCCCGCGAGTTCAGCTCCAAGGCCCGCGGCTTCACGCCCTCCGCCACCGTGTCCATGCGCAAGTACGGCTGGCCGGGCAACATCCGCGAGTTGGAGAACCGGCTCAAGAAGGCGGTGGTGCTCGCGGACAAGCCGCTCCTGGGGCCAGATGACCTGGACCTGAAGCCGGAGAACCTGGAGCCCATCATGCCGCTGCTCCAGGCCAAGGAAGAGTTCCAGAAGCGTTACATCAACGAGGTGCTCGCCCGGAACAACGGCAACCGCACCAAGACGGCCAAGGACCTGGGAGTGGACCCGCGCACCATCTTCCGGCATCTGGAGAAGCTGGAAGCGGAGAAGTCAGGGCGGCCCCTGCCGCCCGAGGAGGGAGACGAGCTGCTCTAGGGGAGCGGCCCGTCCGGGGATGATGGAAGCCACGACGCGGCGATACTCCTGGAGACGAGAGCTGTGGCTGCTGATGGCCGCGGGCTGCGCCGCGTCCGGCTGCCTCATCCCCCAGGACGACACGTTGCTGGACTCCGTGCCGGAGTTCATGAACCGGCCGCCGCGCATCATCGACAGCCTGGTGGCCCCCCAGCAGCGCTTCATCCCGGACTTCGGCGCCGACGGCTGCGACCTCGCTTTCGAGGTGGCCGTCGAGGACCCGGACGTGGACGACCGCATCGTCGTGCACTGGTACGTGGACTACAACCCACAGGACCCGCGCGGCCCCTACCGCCAGTATGAGCTGGCCAGCACCCGCGAGCCCCGGCGCTCGGACCGGGGCACGCTGCTCATCAGCCTCGCGTCCGCCAACAACCCGCTGAGCACGCCCGGCCCCCACCTGGTGGAGGCGCTGGTGAGCGACGCGGAGCTGGTGGACCGCGTGGTGCGGCCCCGGCCGGTGCAGCTGCCGGACGGCACCACCATCGACAACCCGGGCTTCGTCGTCACCTATTCGTGGGTGGTCAACACCGTCCAGGGAGACTGCCGGTGAGGCGCCAGCGGCGGGTGCGGCGACTTGCGTGGACGGTCCTGCTGTCAGGCCTGCCCAGCGCCGGCTGCGTGCTGCTGGAGGAAGCGCCCGACCCCAGCCAGCTGGTGTGCCGCGCGGACAGCGACTGTGCCGTCAACGAGGTGTGCTTCCCGGACGGCTGCGGCGACCCGGGCCGGGACATCGTGGTGGAGGTGACGCCCAACCCCCATGACGGCCTGCACGCGCAGGACTTCCAGGTAGCCGCCATCCGGCCGGAGCTGAACCTGGCGCTGTTCGGGCCCGCCACCGTCCAGGGCAGCACCGTGCGCGCCACGACTCCCGTCGGCAGCGCCCCGCGCCCCTACAACGAGCCGCTCCACCTCACCGCCCGCGGGGAGAGCGCGCTGCTGCCGGGTGTGGCGCGCCTCTTCACGGCCGACCTGGTCCCGCTCAACGGCGCCTGGGTGCTGCCCGTAGGGACCGGGACGTACACGGTGACGTTGGAGCCGGAGGACCTGGGGCTGCCACCGGTGCGAGGCGAAGCCACCGTGTCGCCCGGCGGCGCCGTGCCCCTGCAACTGGTGCTGCCCTCCCCCACCCAGGTGGCCCGGCTGGAAGGCCGGGTGGTGCGCCAGGGCGCGCAGCCCGTGGACGCCGCGCTGCAGGTCCAGGCGCTGGACGCGGACCTGACGCCCCTGTCCCAGCGCGTGCCGGTGGTGCGCGGCTCGGGCGCCTTCTCCCTGGCCCTGCCGCTGGAGGCCTCGCAGCGCACCAGCCTCCTGGTGCGCGTGACGGCGACAGGCGACGTGTGGGTGCCGCAGAAGACGTTCACCGTGGATCCCCGCGAGCCGCTCACCGCGCCGTTGGAGCTGGGTGACTATGGCGAGCCGGTCCAGGTGTCCGGCCGCATCCTGGGACGGGACGGCCGGCCCGTGGTCCAGGCCTCCGTGTCCCTGCGCGGACCCGTGGGAGGCGGCGGCACGTACCAGGGGCCCCTGGGCGCCACCGACGCGGAGGGCCGATTCACGGTGGAGACGCTCCCGTCGGGGCCGGGCGGCAACCTGTCGCTGGTGGTGGTGCCGCCGTCAGGCTCCACCGCGGGCCTGACGGTGCAGTCGGTGGAGGTGCCTCGCACCGGCGCGGTGCTACCGGACGTCGTGTGTCCGGACCGGCGCATCATCCGGGGGACGATTCTCCAGACGGACAACACCTCCCCGGCGCTGGGCGTGCGAGTGCTGGCGGATCCGGTGGGACAAGTGCCGGGCTGGCCGCGTCCGCCGGCGGGCAGTGAGTCCCTGGGCACCACGGACGACACGGGCGCCTTCCGTCTGGGGTTGGATCCGGGCATCTACCGCGTGGACTTCATCCCCACGGAGAACCTGCCCCGCGTCAGCCGCGTCATCACCGTGCTCCCCGGCGACGACGCGTCCGATCAGGTGCTGGCCACCTTCCCGCTCCAGCGCGGCCGCACGGTGCGGGGCATGGTGACGGAGGCTGGAGCGCCCTCGCCCTACGCCTCCGTGCGCTTCTACCGGGTGGCGGACCTGGGAGGGCGCCCGTCGCCTGTGCTGCTGTCGCAGACGGTGTCGGACCACCTGGGGCGCTACACCGCCCTGCTGCCGGTGCGCTGACTCAGGGCAGCCGGCCGGCGCCGGGGTTGCGGCCCGCGGCGTTCAAGGCGTCGTGCAGCGCATCCACCGCGCCGCCAACCTCTCCCGCGTACTGCACCGCGTGGATGGCGTAGAGGTCCTGCACGCGCACCAGGCGGCGGAACACCTCGCGCAGAGGGGCGCGCTCACGCGAATCGAGCGCACATTCGGACTCACGCACGCGGAGCTTCTGCAGCCACGCGGTGCGGAAGCGCATCCATTCCTGGTCGACGCTCTTGGCGGGAGACACGTTCACCAGCTTCTCGCGCCCGCTCTCCAGCTCCGTCCACAGGGTCCGCGCGCCATCCAGGCACTCACGGAACGTGAGCGCGACGGGGGCGGGAGGCAGCTTCTCCGGCGTCATGGCCGAGACAGAGCGGCCGACACTCCAGATGAGCCACAACGAGAACAGCGTGGTGAGGAGGATGTAAATCCCATACGCGGCACCACGAAAGCGGCGATAGCGGGGATCTTTCCGGGGGTCGGGAGCGGACACGGGGCCCACGTCTTATGACCGTGGACCCCGTGTGGCAACGCTTCCGTGTGTCCACCGTCCGGTGGGTGGGGCCCCGGGCCCCACGGGCGGCTACTGGCCGGGCTGGCTCGTCGCCTGGGCCGGAGCCGCGGGCGCCGCGCTCTCCGGGTTCATCAGGCGCTTCACCGTGGCGATGCGGCCCCGGAACTGCGACTGGTATGGGCTGTTGAGGTAGGCACCGGCCGCGTCACGGGCGATTTCCAGCGCCTTATCGTACTGGCCGACCTCCTGGTAGGAGTGCGCCAGCAGCAGCATGGCGTAGTCGCGCGTCTTCGACTTGCGGTCGCCGTCCACGAAGCGGGCGAGCAGCGGCACCGCCTTCTCGTGGTTGCGGGTGTTGTTGTAGGCCGTGCCCAGGAAGAAGGACGCGTCCAGCGCCTGGTCCTGCGGCGGGTTCATGGCCAGGAACCGCTCCATGTTGGAGATGACGCTGTCCATCTCGTTCTTGCGGAAGGCGATCTTGCCCTGCTCGAACGCGGCGTCGCCCGTCTCCCGGCGCAGCACGGCGGCGCGGTCATTGAGGGCCTGGCGCTCCAGGTTGCTCAGCCGCGACGTGTCCAGCTTCACCAGCGCGTCGATGCCCTTGAGGCGCTCGTCACCGGGCAGGCTGGTCATCATCTTGTAGACCTTGTTCGCCTCCTGCTGGACCGACTGGTGCGCCGCGGTGTCCGCGCGCTGCTTCTCCAGTTGGCCGGTGAGGTCGGCGACCGTCTTCTCCAGGCGCTCCTTTTCGTTGGTGGCGCTGGAGCTGCGCGCGCTGGTGATCATCAGCGCGGCGCCCACGGAGATGACCGCGAAAAGCACGTAGGCCACCGCGGACGACAGCCACTGGCGCTTCTGGAAATCTTCGTGGCGTTTGCCAACCGCCTTCACCTCCGCATGGAGGTTCTTGAGCAGGTTGTCGCTCTTGATGACGAGGTTGCGTGCCTCGACGATCTCACGGCGCAGATCCGTGAGCTCCTTTTCCACATCCGTTTTCGGCTGGTCTGGCATGGACATCTTCCTAGGCCCGGAAATCATCTCGGCCGATTCACGCATCGTAAGGAGTTCTCCCGGTCATGCGGCGATATTTTCCGCAGCGGAACAGCGCTGCTTAGCCAATGCATTTCCCAGAAGAAGGGCGACAGCGCCCGGCCCGCCTGCTTCCCCTCCGGACTTACAGGCTCCCAGGGAGCGGCCGTGATGGCTCTGCTGGAAAGCTGTACGTCACGCCCAGCGAGAGCCAGCTCCCGCCCAGGCTGAACGAACCGACGCGCGCCGTGGACGGCCCCACCGGACCCCGGAGGAACGCGAGCCGGTAGTCCGCGGTGATGCCCCAACGCGGCGTCAGGCGCAACGTGGCGCCCACGTTGCCCATCCACGTCTGGGTGGTGATTTCCTGGAGCTCCTCCCCCTTGCGCTCCGACGAGGCGAGCGTGGGCCCCGTCAGCAAGCCCGCGAAGGGCACGAGCCCATGGGGCCCCAGCTGCGGAATCACCGTCTGGAAGCGCAGGCCGATGAGCGCCCCGTAGCCCAGCACGTCCACCTGCCGGGCCTGCGGCGGCCCGCCGTCGACGCCCGGCTCGTTGAGGTACAGGCGACTCTGCGTGCCGAACAGGTCGATGCCCACCTCCAGCAGGTCGGAGATGGCGTAGGCGAAGGACGCCACCACCGTGGGCCCGCCCGCCACTTCCCGGGCACGCGGCAGCCCCTGGTTGGCCTGCCGCGAGTACCAGCCGTCGTAGAGCGTCTTGTTGGGGGTGATGCGCCAACCGCCCTGGATGGTGATGCGGCCCACCCCATCCAGCGAGGTGGACACGTCCTCGTCGCCGTAACCGAAGTCCTGAGCGGCGGCGGGAGCGGAAAGCAGCAGTGCGAGCGGAAGAAGGCGGCGGAGCATCAATGGCGGCTTTGGCGTCAGGGGCGCTTGGGGCTCAGCGCGATTTCCAGGAAGGTGGTCCGCCGGCGGCGCAGCGATGCGACGAAGCAGCGCACCACGCATCCGGCGCCGAACTCGCGCAGCACCACGCCGAGATTCGCCACCACGTCCCGCAGGGTGATCACACCGTGCATGTGCCCGCTCCTGTGCGCTGCGGAGGTTGGCCTGGGTGCTACAGGCGTGTGGCGCACGGTAACAGGGGGTCCCCCCCCGTCAATTTTCGGGGCACTCAGCGGGCGCGCCGCTCCAGCTCCAGCAACGGCATCTCCAGCACCACCACCGTGCCGTGGCTGCACGTGGGGTGGAAGTCGGCCCGGTCCAACTCCCCGAGCAGCGCGCGGAACTGCGCGTCGGAGAGCGGCACGGCGCCAGCCTGCTTCGCGGCGTGGCACGCCATCACCCGCACCGCCTCCGCCAGCGACACCGTGTCCAGCGTCGCGCTCTTCGGCGGAAGCGCCCGCGCCAGGGCCTCCAGCAGCGCGCGCGCGTCCGCGCCCTCCAGTCCCGGCGGCACCGTCTTCAACGCCACCGTGGTGCCACCGAACGGCTCCACGTCGAAGCCCAGGCGGGACAGGGCATCCCTGCCCTCCACCAGGGCCTTGGCCGCCGCGACGGGCAACTCCAGCGTGGTGCCGAAGAGCGTGGGCGCTGGAGGCGGCTTGCCGGACTCCAACGCGCGCAGGTAGCCCGTCAGGCGCGCGCGCTCCAGCGCCGCGTGCGGATCCATCACCACCAGCGTGCCACCCGGTCCCTCGCAGACATGGAAGCGGCCGCCCAGCATGCCCAGGGGCCGCAGCGCGCCGAAGTAGCCCGGCGGGGGTGCCTCGTTGAGTTGCGGCTGCGCCTGACCGAACGCGGGGGCCTGCCCCACCGCGGCGGCGAAGGGCAGCGCTCCCGGCCGAGCCCCCTGCCCCAGCGACCCCAGGGACGGCCCCCCCGGACCAGGACCCGGCGCGTCCATGGCGGTGGGCAGCGGACCGCCCCACGCGGCTTCCTGGGCGCGGGTGAGGAAGCGCTCCACGGCGTGCGCGTAGTGCGCGGCGTCCATGGGCTGGCCGGCCTGGGACGCGGCGCCCTCCACGCCCGAGCCCAGCCACGGCGCGGCGCGCAGCATGCGGCTGAGCGCGGCCGTCACCGCCTCCTGGACACCCCGGGCGTCGGCGAAGCGGACCTCCTGCTTCTGCGGGTGCACGTTGACGTCCACCGCGCGCGGGTCCACGTCGATGTGCAGCACCACCACGGGCTGGCGCCCGGCGGCGAGGAAGTCCTGGTACGCGCGCTGGATGGTGCCAATGAGGCCGCGGTCCCGGATGTAGCGGCGGTTGACGAAGGTGTAGAGGCCGCGCGCGTTGTTGAAGGTGAACTCAGGCGAGGCGGCGTACCCCGTGACGGCCACTCCCAGCCGGCGCTCCTCCACGGGGAACAGGTGCGGATGCGACGTGGAGCCCAGCGCCGCGGCGATTCGCTCGCGCGGGTCATCCGGGCAGGCCGCGCTGGAGAAGAGCGTGCCGCCCTCGTGCGAGGCGAAGAAGCCCACCTCCGGGTACGCCAGAGCCAGGCGCACCACGGCCTCCTCCGAGTGCTTCAGCTCCGTGTCGCCCCGGCGCAGGAACTTGCGGCGCGCGGGCACGTTGAAGAACAGGTCCTCCACGGTGATGACCGTGCCCGTCCGCGGCGGCGCGTCCTCCACCAGCGGTGGCCCACCACCCTCCACCGACACCCGCGTGCCCACCTCGGAGTTCGCGGCCGCGGAGTGAAGTGTGAACCGGGAAACGGATGCGATGGCGGGAATGGCCTCGCCCCGGAACCCCATGGAGTCGATGTGGAACAGGTCGTCCAGCTCGCGCAGCTTGCTGGTGGCGTGGCGCTCCAGGCAGGCCACGGCGTCCGTGCGCCCCATGCCGTGCCCGTCATCCGACACGATGATGCGGTCCACGCCCCCGCCGTCCAGCTCGACGCGGACCGTGCTGGCACCGGCGTCAATGGCGTTTTCCACCAGCTCCTTCACGACGGAGGCGGGGCGCTCCACCACTTCGCCGGCGGCAATCTTGTTGATGAGGACGTCGCTGAGACGGGCAATCCGGGACATGGCGGCCGGACACCCTCCGCCACCCAGGCGACGTTGTCCAGCAACACAACATGAGTCGCGGCTGACAATCCCTGGCGGCTGGGCTAACACCCGACACCGCGTATGGACGTGTCACGACCAGGCAAGGGGCGGCTGCGCATCGCGGTGACCGGCGCGAGCGGCGACTACGGGCGGCTCCTGCTGTCTCGGCTGGACCAGGATCCCGACGTGGAGAGCATCCTCGTGCTCGACGTCGTCCGGCCAGAGGGCGACAAGGTGGAATTCCACCGCGTGGACCTCACCCGGTACGACGCCGAGAGCGAGCTCACCGACGCGCTCACCGAGCGCCCCGTGGACGCGCTCTATCACCTGGCGTTCCTGTTTGGTCCCATCCGCAACGGCTCCCTGGCGCACGAGCTGGAAGTCATCGGCACCATGAACGTGCTGACGGCAGCGGGCCGCTCGCGGCTGCCCCGGCTGGTGGTGCCCTCCTTGACGGCTGTCTACGGCGCGCGTGGAAACAACCCCGCAATGCTGCGCGAGGACTCGGCGCTCCAGGGTTGCCCGCACAGCCGCTTCGTCACCGACAAGGTGGAGGTGGAAGGCCAGGTGCGCGCCTTCCGGGAGCGGCATCCGGACATGCGCGTGCTGGTGCTGCGCTTCGCGCCGGTGCTCGGGCCCTCGGTGGACAACCCGGCCACGCGCTTCTTGAAGAATCCAGTGGTGCCCACGCTGATGGGCTTCGATCCGCTCTGGCAGGGGCTGCACGAAGACGACGCCGCTCGTGCCTTGCACCTGGCCTTGCGCGCGGACGCGTCCGGTGAGTTCAACATCGTGGGCCGAGGGGTGATGCCAATCTCCGGCCTCATCCAGCAGGCGGGCGCGCGGCCGCTCCCTCTGCCAGGGCCCTTGTTTCGGGCCGGCCTGCATACGTTGGACGCCGTGGGCGCGGGCACGTTGCCCGTGGCCCTGCTCGACTACATCCATTACTCATGGGTCGCGGACGGCGAGCGCGCCGAGTCCGCACTCGGTTTCATCCCCCTCCACCATGTCAAAGACGCCGCTGCGGCGCTGAAGAGGAGCTAGTCATGGCCAAGGGCGTCCTTGGGAACGATCCCTTCAAGCGCGGCGCCGCGTCGCGCCCCACCGAGGGCTCCACGCCGGGTGGCGAGGAAAAGGCCGCCGCCGCGGAGACGGTGACGAAGAAGCCGGAGACGGACGGGACGGCGTCCGCGAAGGCCGGTGGCAAGGCGGCTGCCGCGAAGTCGCGCAAGCACGAGGGCAAGAAGACGTCCGGGAAGGCCAAGGGAGGCAAGAAGGGCGCCGCCGCGGCTGCCCGGCCTCCGGCGCAGGCATCGGGGACGCGGGTCCCCGCGCCGCCGCAGGCCCCCATGACTTCTGCCCACGACGCGGAAGACGCCGTGCTTCCCCTGCGCGAGCCCGCGGTGTCCACGCCGCTCACGCTGGACTCACGAGCCTCCGGCCCGGTGAACGATGCCGGTGCCCCCACGTCGAAGCAGCGCGACGTGGACCTTGCCTTGGCGGAAGCCCTGGCCGCCGACGTGGCCGAAGCCACCGCCACCGCCGCGGTGGACGCGGCGCTGGGCGCGGAGCCCGGCCCCGACGCCGAGGTCGAGCGGCTCATGGCCACGGAGTTTGCGACCGAGCTGGCCGAAGCCGCGGTGGAGGAAGCGCTGGAGCAGGGCGCTGCTGCCCGGTCTCCGGAACAAGAGCAGGAGCTCGCCGCCGCCGTGGCCGCGCAGGTCGCGGACAGCGCCGCGCGGGCCGCCATCGACGAAGTGCGCGCCCGCCACGCCACACCGGATGCTCCGGTCGTCACCCGGTGGGAGCGGGAGACGTCGGTCCGCGTCGTGGTGACGGAAGAGGCGGACACGTCCGCGGTGGAGCCGGAAGTAGAGCTTCCGGATGCCACGCGCGACGAGTTCCCTCCCGGCCGCAGGGGCCCGCTGTCGCTGGTGCCTCCACCCGCCACGAACGCGGGTGAGTCATCCTATCGGGAGTCCTTCGCTCCGGAGTCCGGACGGGGTGAGCCCGAGGGTATCCGTCCCCTGGCGGAGCGCGCCGTGGCGGCCCTGTCCCTGGCGCGTGATATCGCTGGGCAGGCCCTGGCGAGCGAGAGTCTGGCCCGGGCGATGCTCGCGATGGGCGGTCTGAAGGACATGCTCCGCGCCGGCCTGGGCACGGGCGGTGGCGCGAACCTGGACGAGTACGGCAAGGACCCATCGCTCGTCGAGCGGCTGGAGCCCGTGCTCGAGTTCCTCTATTCGCAGTACTGGCGCGTGTCCGTGCAGGGCGTGGACCACGTGCCGCCGGGCGCGGCCATCCTGGTGGCCAACCATTCGGGCGCCCTGCCCTACGACGGGCTCGTCATGTCCATGGCCCTCGCGCGTGAGCGCCCGGACCTGCGCGAGCCCCGCTGGCTGGTGGAGGACCAGGTCTTCCACGCGCCGATGGTCGGCACCCTCTTCAACCGACTCGGCGCCGTGCGGGCCTGCCCGGAGAACGCGCTGCGGCTCCTGGACGAGCATCGTCCGCTGGTCGTCTTCCCCGAAGGCTACCAGGCCCTCAGCAAGCCCTTCGGTGAGCGTTACCGGCTGAAGCGCTTCGGCCGCGGCGGCTTCGTGAAGCTGGCGCTGCGCACCGGCGCGCCCATCGTCCCGGTGGCCATCGTGGGCGCGGAGGAGACGTCGCCGCTGCTGGGCCGCATCCCCGCCTCCTTCCTGGGACTGCCCTACGTGCCCCTCACTCCGCTGGGCCCCCTGCCCCTGCCGGCCAAGTGGAGCATCCGTTTCGGCGAACCCATTGGCGTCGAGGACCTCGCGCCCGAGGCGGCGGACGACCTGGGCGAAGTCCAGCGCCTCACCGAGCGCACCCGCGAGGCCATCCAGAGCATGCTCCAGTCGCTGCTGCGCGAGCGCCGCTCCGTCTTCGCGGGCTGAAGCGGCAGCGCCTGGACAGGCACGTGGTGGGCTGGAGACTCAGCCCACCACGCGGTTGCGGCCGGACGTCTTCGCATCGAAGAGCTTCTCGTCGGCGTCGCGCACCAGCTCCCCCGACTCGCGGTGGTGCGGCTCCAGCACCGCGAGGCCCACCGACACCGTGACGGGAATCACCTGCCGGTCGAACTCGAAGCGCTGCTTCTCCACCAGCCGGCGCACCTTCTCCGCGAGCTGACGCGTGCCGGACAGCGACACCTCCGGCAGCAGGATGGCGAACTCCTCGCCGCCGTAACGCGCGAACACGTCCTCACGGCGGATTTTCGTGCGCACCGTGGATGCGAGCTGCTTGAGCACCGAGTCCCCCGCCAGGTGCCCGTACTTGTCGTTCACGGCCTTGAAGTGGTCGATGTCCAGCAGCACCAGCGACAGCATCCGCTCGTAGCGGCGGCTCCGCGAAATCTCCCGGTCCAGCTGCTCGTCGAAGTAGCGCCGGTTGTAGATCTGCGTGAGGCCGTCCATCGTGGTCAGCCGGTAGATTTCGTCGTGATACGCGGCCTCGATGTTGCCACCGGCGATGTACTTGAAGATGGTGCGGCCAATCTTCACCAGGTCGCCGTTGCGCAGCTCACGCACACCCTCCGCCAGCTCGTCGTTGATGAACGTGCCGTTGGTGGAGCCCAGGTCGCGGATGCGCACGCCCTCTCGCGAATTGGTGATGCTCGCGTGGTTGCGGCTGACCGACTCCTGGTCGATCTGGATGTCCGCCTTGGACGAGCGCCCGATGAGCGTCTCCTCGGACGTGAGGTCGAACTTGCGCCCCAGGTCCAAGCCGTAGATCACCACCAGCGCCGCGTCGAGGTTGACCGGCCGGTCGGAGATCTTCGAGATGACCGTGACGACCGTCTCCTTCTGCACCATGCCTCCCGGGACAACAACGCTACCACCCGGCAAATCAAGAAAGCGAGTCAGTGCACGAGAACGCAGGTGGGTGTTCCCGCACTCGGGCCTCAGGGAATGTCGACCTGCCGGGTCGCGGTGACGAGCGGACGCAGGGGGTCACCCTTCAGGTCCACCAGGGTGGCCACCAGCGACACCCCCAGCCCCGAGCACCTCGCCGGGAGCTGAAGCTCCACCTCGCCGCGTCCCGGTGCAACGGGGGCGGAGGCGAACAGCACCTGGTCATTGCAGCCCGAGCCGCCCCGCAGGCTGACGCGCACCTGACCTTCGCCCCCGGAACCCGTGCCCAGCCGGAAGCCGGAGACGCTCACCCGCACCGCGCTGCCTCGGGCCAGCCGCTGCCCGTCCGCTTCCGGATGGCGCCACGTCACCTCCGGCCGGCCCAGACTCAGCGTGGCGACGGCATCCGTCAGGTCCGCGAGCCGCTCCGCGCCCAGGCCCTCCGCGGCCGCCAGGCGGGACGGGCCCTGCCCCACGCGCCGGTCCAGGCCCCGCACGCGCAGCGCCTCCACCTGGAGCTTCGCCCGCGTTTCCTGCAGCAAGCCGTCGAGGGTGCGGTCCTCGAACCCCAGCGGCGGCCGGGGAACGACGACGCCGTCGCCCGTATCGTCCGGGTCCATCAGCACCGTCCAGCGGCGGCCGGCGCGGTTGGTGAACTCGGCGCGCACCACGCTGGCCCGTCCGTCCACCTGGGCCTGGAACTCGCGGCCGACGAGCTCGCCGTGGGCGTCCCCGTCGAAGTTGTAGCGAACGGATTCCGGGAGGGAGAGGAAGCTCAGCCCCGCGTCCACGGGCTGCACGCCATCCGGGTCGAACTTCGGCCTGGGCAGGTTCGCCACGAGCGTGCTGGTCGCCACCGTGCCGTCCTCGGCCTGGTCACCTGACGTGGCCGACACCACCAGCCGGTACGGCAGTCCCTCCAGGCCCCGGTGCGTGGGCGCCATGCGCACGGGCACCAGCCCGGGCCGGCCCAGCCGCGCATCGGCGTCCGTGTTCGGATCGGCCGGCGCCACGTTGGCCGCTGCGCCCAGCCCCAGCGGAACCATGCCCCGGCCGGGGACCGCCACGGTGGCCAGCACATAGGCGCGGGCCAGGTGCGAACCCCGGTACTGAGGCAGCGGCGGCACACGCACGGCGAAGGGGAACGACAGCCGCACACCCGGCGTGTCCCGCTCGAAAGGCAGCGCCTGCGCGTACTCCGCCGCACGGGTGTCCGGCTCGCCGGTGAGGATGCCGGGCGTGGGCGCCAGGGTGAAGCGGGCGTCACGTGACAGCGCCGAGAAGAAGCGCGTCGAGCCGGGCAACAGCTGCCCCAGTTGCAGCAGCGGATCCGTCCCCGGCGCCATGAGGTTGAGGGGGAGTTCCTTCAGGGGGAGCGCGCCCGTCAGCGCCCAGGCCGTCCGCGTCCCACACGCGCCCGTGCGAATGGCCAGCTCCGCATCCAGCACACCCGGTAGCGAGCCGTCACACACACCCGCCACGCCCGGGGCCGCGACGTCTGGCGCGGTGCTGCCCGTCAACCACAGTGCGCTGCCCGACGGCAGCGACAGACGGTCCTGGCCCGTGCCCAAGGGGAGCGCCACCTCGTGCTCCGGGCCCAGGAAGGACTCGGGAGCCAGGTCGGAGGGGAGCCCCGGCACGGACAAGCCCATCAGCCCCACGCGCAGCGAGACCGCCGTCGAGAAGGTCTCCGTCAACGTGGGGAATGGGCCCTTCACGCCACCGAAGCGGTCCAAGGGGTTGCGACGCAGGGCCATCCGCACGTCGCGGAACTGGCTCGCGTCGTGGCGCGCCAGCGTCAGGTAGCCGTAGTCGGGGTGGAAGGCAGAGAGCGCCACCTCACCTTCCGCGGGCACCCAGGCGGCTCCGTCGGCGTTCGTCACCATGGTCGCTCCCAGGCCGCCGTCATTGTCGGACACCGCGACGACGGCCAGCGGCACCGGGCGCCCGGTCAGCGCATCCACCACCAGCACGCGCACCCCACCTGGGGCCACTTCGGCGGGCAGCACGGTGACGCGCGCATGGCAGGAGACGTTGCCCACTCGGACCGCCAGCGCCAGGTGCTCCGAGGCGGGCTCGCCCAGCACGACAGAGGCCTGGTGGCCGTCCCCGCCTCCGACCACGGAGGGAGACAGCACCTCCCACGCCACGCCATCGCGCAGCACCAACGGAGCGCCCGTCGATTCGCGCACCCACACGCGGAAGTCCACCGTCATGCCCGGGGTGCCCACGACGACGTCCGGCGTCACCTCGCACGCGGCCGCACGGGATTCGGACGGCGGCGAGCCACACGCTCCGTCTCGGCACACCGTGCCTGAGTCACAGTCCGTGTCGGCGGCACAGACCACGGGCACGCACCGGTTCATGTCGCATTGGCAGCCGGCGCCGCCTACCTCGTCACACGCGGCCAGTGCATGAGGGCCCCGCCGCGCCACGCCGCAATCCTCGCGCGTCAGGCAGGCGGGCTCGCAGCGCGAGGTGGCCGAGTCACAGAAGAAGAGCGAGGGGTCGGGGCAGTCCTGATCGACGGAGCAGTACGTCCCCTGTGGGAACGGACCCGCGGGGATGTCAGGCCCCATGTCCATGTCGCCGCAGCCGCTCAGGCACAGCAGGACACAGGCCAGGCAAGCCAGCACGAGGGGGCGGGGGGTGTGACTCATACGGATGCGGCTCCGGGGGGACCGTCCGCGACCTTACAGCCAGGACGCGCGCTGCGCGACGGTACGCGGCGCCGGCCGCCGCACTTCGAGCCCCATCATAGCCCGTCCGCCCGCCGTGCGCCCCCCCTCCGCACGTGATGGTTGGCTTTCGGGGTTAACGGATCGATGATCGCCCCCCTGATGGCCCGGAGTGAACCCAAGTCCCTGGAAAGTCTCCTTCCCCGCGTCCTGGCACGGCTGGCGGGAGAGTCCGGCAAGGGCCACGCGTTGGCGCCCGTGTGGGCGGCGGTGGTCGGTCCGCACCTCGCACGCCACACCACCCCCCAGGCCCTGCACGGAACCACCCTGGTGGTGGCGGTGACGGGCGCCCAGTGGGCCCAGTCGCTGGAGTCCGAAGCGGCCTCGCTGTGCGAGCAGCTCAACGCGCGGCTCGGCCCAGGCACGGTGAAGGCCCTCTCCTTCACGTTCCAGGTGGCGCGACGATGATGGCCCTGCTGGCGCTCAGCGCCTTCCTGGCCGCCGCACCGCCGACATCGGCCGGAATGGAACGCAGCGCCGCCCAGCACGTGAGCCGCGAATTCGAGCGCGTGGGACGGCGCGTCCCGGTGGAGGACCCGAAGCTGACCACCGCCGCGCGGCGGCTGGCACACGAGGCCCTCACCGAATACACCACCGGCGCGCCGGGCCTCTTCACCCTCACCTCCGCCGTCAGTGACGCGGGCGCGGCGGACCCCTCCCCGCGCGCGCTGGTCATCCGGGCGTGGGTGCCACGGCACGCCATCGAGACCTTCCTCGACCGCGACGACTTCAACAGCGAGCGCACCTCGCACTTCGGCGTGGGCGTGTCCGTCCTCGGCGAGCGCGCGGCGCTCGTCCTGCTGCTGGTGGACCGCAAGGCGGAGCTCCAGGACTTCCCGCGCCTCATCGCCAACGGCAAGCGCTCGGCCATGACGCTCTGCGGCGTCCTGGTCCCACCGCTGCGGCGGGCAGAGGTGTACGTCACCCAGCCGAACGGCGGGGTGAGCCTCATGCCCGTCCAGAACCGGGGTGCGGGGGGCGGCTTCTGCAGCCGGCTCGCCTTCGCCACGCCGGGTACGTACACCGTGGAGGTGGTGGGACGCGCGGACGGCGGGCCGGAGGTGGCGGCGCTCTTCTTGGTGGACCAGGGTGAACCCCGCAAGCACGCCGCCAGTGAGGACACCGCCGAGCCCACCACGCTGGAGGACGCCCGCCGGGCCGTCTACGAGCGCATCAACGCCCTCCGGCGCGCCCACGCGTTGCCCGAACTGTCCCCCGACGCCGAGCTGGAACAGGTGGCCCAGGACTACAGCGCGCGCATGTCGAAGGAGGGCTTCTTCGCCCACATCGCTCCGGACGGCTCCACGCTGACGAAGCGCCTGCCGGCGGGCGCACGCTACGTGCGCGCGGGAGAGAACCTGGGCCTGGCCCCGGGGCCGTTGGCGGCCCACTTCGGCATCGAGCACAGCCCTGGCCACCGCCGTAACGTGCTGGATCCGGGCTTTCGCTTCATGGGCGTGGGCGTGGCGTTCCACACGGTGAACGGGCGCAAGGAGGCCATCCTCACGGAGGTCTTCACCGTCGCCCCGCCCGCGTCGCCGGAGCTGGCGGACCCGCGGCAGGAGGCCTACGACGCCCTGAGCCGGCTGCGAGCGACCCGCAAGCTGCCGCCCCTGTCGCGCAACGCCGCGCTTGAAACACTGGCACACGCCCACGCCAAGCGCGCGCTGGAGCTGGACCAGCCCTCGGCCCAGCCCGGTGAAGCCCCGGTGCACGACCGCGTCTTCGAGCTGCTGCCCGACGCGGGAACGGCGTCCGTGGACTTCTTCGTGGTGTCGGACCCCACGGCGATTCCGGAGTCCCGCAGCATGGCCGACGCCACGAACAACCGCGTGGGCGTAGGCGTGGTGCGGGGAGACTCCCGCCGCTTCGGTACGAATCAATACTGGGTGGCCGTCATCTACGCGGCCGTCCCCTGACGCCCCGCACGGAGACGCCGTGCGTGGTGGTGCCCCCGGTGTGTGTGGCCAGGGGCGTCAACGCCATGAGCCCCGTTCAGACAGGCCGGCGCTGCGTGGCGTAGGCCTCGAGCCCCATCTGCGGCGGCGCCACCTGCTGATACATCGGACACTTCATGCAGGTGAACGACTGCCAACCTCGCCGGACGGCTTCATCCAGGCAGTTGTCATACTGATGACAGTTGAGGTTGCGGTGGGTCTCGACGCCGGCTCGCTTCGGCCCGGCTTCGGGGTTGATGGTTTGTGGCAGATCGGCTGGACACGGCTTCATGAAGCCCTCCCTCTGAACTGTTTCCCCCCCGAGCGCTGTGAACGAGCAGTGCTACCTGACGACAACGACTGGACCCGCCATGCAACGACGGACCGGAGTGGCGCTGAGCGGCGGCGCAAGGTAGTGATTCACTCCCGGTGACGCAATGGGTCGGCTGTTCCTACCCAAGTGCGCGTAATCGCCTGGACGCTTTCAGCGAATGACATCTGGTGCTGAACAGTCAGGACTGGCCCGACGCCGCGCGGATCTAGGACTTGTCGCGCCCGCTGTCAAACCACCCTCCCTCCAGGGCAAGGGGAATGATCGGTGTGTGCGTCTCGTTGGCAGGCCGCAAAGCCGCGTCGTGAAAGGAAGACCACATGAGTTGGAGTGGGTGGGTTGCGGGGGTGGTTGCGGGGATGTCGCTGGGACAATCCCCCACGGCGCTGGAGGCCGTCCGCCTCCACAAGCCGGATGCGGCCGCCCTGGCGCGCGCGGAGCTGACGGCCTGCGCCGCGAAGAAGTGCGACGACGCGGGGCGGCTGGCGCTGCTCGCGGGGACGCTCGCCCTCTCTGACGGCCAGGCCGGCGAGGCAAGGGAGCTGCTGGCTGCCTGGCCCGCCCCTCCACTGCTGGCGCCGTACCACGCCTTCTACCTGGGCCAAGCCCGCTTCTACGCCGGGGACGCCGCGGGCGCGGCGGACGACTTCGCGCGAGTACTGGAATCCAAGGCACCCGTGGAACTCGCGGCCCGCGCCCGTGCGCGCCTGGGTGAGTCACTGCTCAAGGCAGGCAAGCCCCAGGACGCGGCCCAGGTGCTGGAGGCCGCGGCCAAGGCGTCGCCCACCGTGGAGCTGCTCTATCAGCGTGCCTTGGCGCGCGGCGGCTCCGGAAACCGCGCCGGACAACGCGCCGACATGATGACGGTGGCGTTGCGCTTCCCCACCCACCCCTACGGCGACGAGGCCATGGCGTGGCTGACGGAGGGCAGCACGCCCCCCGTGAAGCTGGGCTACACCGAGCGCACCACGCGCGCGGACCGCTTCCTGGACGCGGGCGCGACGAAGCGCGGACTCGACGAGCTCGCGACGCTGGACCAGGAGAAGCTCGACAAGGCGCAGGCGGCCCAAGTGGCACTGCTGCGCGCGAAGGCCTGGATCGCGCTGGGGCGGACGGAGGATGCGGAGAAGGCGCTCGCGCTGGCGCGCAAGGGGCCCGCCGCCGTGGCCGCGCAGGCAGACCTGCTGGTGGCGCGGCGCGCGCTCCGGTCCGACGACAACGCCAAGGCCCGAACGCTGATGGCGGCCCTGGACAAGAAGTACCCCTCGCAGCCCGCGGGTGATGAAGGCGCCTTCTTCGCGGGATGGTTGGATTTGCAGGCCGGGCGCTTCGCGGACGCGGTGCAGGCCTTCACGGCTTTCGAAACGCGTTATCCGCGCTCACGTCGGCGCGACGAGGGCATGTGGTTCCGCGCGCTGGCCCACCTCCGTCAGGAGGAGTACGCGAAGGCGCGCGCCACGCTGGATGCGTTCCTGGCCGCCTATCCCAAGAGCAGCATGGGGCCGCAGGCGCGCTACTGGATGGCGCGCAGCCGCGAGCTGGAAGGGGCGAAGGCAGACACGCTGGGCCCCGCGTATGAGGCCGTCATCACCTCGGCGCCCGCGTCCTTCTATGCGCTGATGGCCAACGAGCGGCTCAAGGCGCTGAGCCTGAAGACGCCCGCGCACTTCCCTCAGCCGCCGCAGGTGCTGAAGCTGCCCCGCCCTCCCGAGCTGGAGCTGGCGGTGGAGCTGACGCGCGCGGGGCTGTTCCGTGACGCGGCGGACGAGGTCGAAGCCCACGCGGCGCGGCTGCGCTCGGCGGACCAGGCCCTGCCCTTCGCGCACGCGCTGCTGGGACTGGGCGAGTACGGCCACGCCTACGCGGTGGCGGCGCGCCACCTCTGGGGACGGGCCTTCGGCGCGCGCGCTCCGGAGGCCCTGGCGCCCTTCTATCCTCGCGCCTTCGCCACCGCGGTGGAGGGCGCGGCGACGCAGCACCAGGTGGACCCCTACCTGGTGTGGGCCATCATGCGGCGGGAGAGCGCCTTCCGGCCGGAGGTGATGAGCATCGCCGATGCGCGAGGGCTGATGCAGATCATCCCCAAGACGGCGAACGCCATCGCGGAGAAGCTGACGGAGCCCGTCCCCGCGCCCGCGGACCTCTTCTCCCCCGAGCGGAACATCCGCTATGGCGCCTGGTATCTGTCCCGGCTGATGGATCGCTTTGGACACCCGGTGCTCGCGGCGGCCGCGTACAACGCGGGCCCAGGCTCGGCGGCGAAGTGGGTCCAGGAGCGAGGCTCACTGCCACTGGACCTCTTCGTGGAGACCATCCCCTTCAAGGAGACGCGCGGCTACGTAAAGCAGGTAGTGGCGGACCTGTTCCTCTACCACTCCTTCTACGGCGACGGCACGGGGGCGCTGAAGCTGCCGCTGCAGGTGCCCGCGCCGTCGAAGGAAGGCGTCAGCTTCTAGGCGCCGGTCGGGGCGCCAGGCCGGCGACAAACGAGCCCGCGGACCGCTTGCCGTGGACGTAGCGGGTGCTCGCGAGACAACGCGCAGTCGCGCGCCGGGCTTCAGTCCCGGTCCGGCGCGCCCAGGGGAAAGAGCGGCCGGAATTGCCGCGCCTCATTCACCGCGCGGGCGAAGGACGGGCGCGCAAGCAACCGCGTGCGGTAGGCGCGCAGCACGGGAAACGCATCGGAGATCTGGTGCGTCCAGTCCGCGTAGAACAGCGAGGGCGCGGCCGCGCAGTCCGCCAGCGTGAAGTCCTCTCCAGCGGCGGCCCAGGTCCTGCCTGCGAGCTGCCCTTCGAGCCAGGAGTAGGCGACCTCCAGCTTCTTCACTGCCAGGGCCAGTCCTTCCTGGCGCTTCACCGAATCACCCGTCAGCGCACCGTCGACCGCGTGCTGCGCCGCGTTCATGACGTGCAGGTCGAAGAAGCGATCGAGAAAGCGCACGGCGAGCGCGGCCATCGGTTCCGCGGGCAACAGGCGCACGGGCCCGGGATGTGCGAGCTGCAGGTACTCGATGATGATGCTGGTCTCGGCGATGTCGCGCTCGCCATCCACCAGCAGCGGGAACTTGCGCAGCGGCCAGCGCCGCGACCACTCGGCCGAATGCTGAGGTGTTTCCGGCCCGATACAGCGGAACTCGAAGGGCGTGCCGTTCTCGTACAACGCGATGAGGACCTTCTGCGTGTACGAAGAAAAGGGATGACCGTAGAGCACGAGTGACATCGGAGGGCTCCTGTCGCAGACCACTTGCATATCGCAAGCAGTCGAAACCCTATCCCTACCACTTGCACATCGCAAGGAGTAGCCTGGAGAGAATGGCCATGGCGCAGACAGGGCGATCCGGCTGCCCGATCAACCTGACGCTCGAACAGCTCGGCGACCGTTGGAGCCTGGTCGTCATCCGCGACGTCATGTTCGGAAACAGGCGCAGCTACGGCGAGCTGCTCGCGCAGAGCGAGGAACGCATCGCCTCGAACATCCTCGCGGACCGGCTGAAGCGCCTGACGGCGTCCGGCCTGCTGACGCGACGCCCGGATCCCACCCACCGACAGAAGGTCATCTACAGCCTGACGGAAGCGGCCATCCAGCTCGTGCCACTCCTCGCGCACATGGGCGCATGGGGCCGCCGGCATACGCGCCCGAGCAAGGAGCTGTCCGTACGCGCGGAGTTGCTGGAACAGGGCGGCGCGCCGCTTTGGAACGCCTTCATGGAGGAGCTGCGCCACCTGCATCTCGGCGCGCTGCGGCCGGCGCGCTCGGTATCCGGCGAGCTGCAGGCTGCCTACGAGAAGGCGCTGGCGAAGCGCTCCCGCTGAGCCCGGCGCGTCGTCCTCTTCGCCGGGCGTAGTTTCCCCTACCCGCGCTAGGCGCGCTGGGCCATCCGGCGCAGGATTTCAGACTCCATCCCGTGCACCACCTCCGACAGGGGGATGCTGCTGGAGTCCACGTGCACCGCGTCCTCGGCGGCCTTCAGCGGTGCCACGGCGCGGGCGGAGTCGTCGCGGTCCCGCTTCGTCTGGTCCGCGAGCACGGCGTCCAGGCTGCTCTCCACGCCCTTCTGGAACAGCTCCTCGTAGCGGCGCCGGGCGCGCACCTCGGGGCTGGCCGCCAGGAAGAACTTCGCGTCCGCGTCCGGGAACACCACCGTGCCAATGTCACGGCCCTCCAGGATGGCGCCCTTCTCCGACTCGAGCGCCAGCCGCCGCTGAAGCTGCAGCAGGCCCGCGCGCACCACCGGCCGCCCGGAGACCTGTGACGCCGCCATGGAGATGTCCGGCGTGCGAATCTCCCCGGACACGTCCTGGCCGCCCAGGAAGACGTGGTTCTCCTCGCCCACCACCTGGAAGTGGATGTGCACGCGGCCCAGCAGCTCGCCCAGGCGGGCGTCGTCGTCGAAGGCGATGCCCTCACGCTGGGCCATCAAGGCCACGCAGCGGTAGATGGCGCCCGTGTCCACCAGCGAGAAGCCCAGCCGGCGCGCCAGCAGCTTGGACACCGAGGACTTGCCGGCGCCCGCGGGGCCGTCGATGGCGACGATGAAAGGCCGGGCGCTCATGACAGGAGCTCTTTCAGCACCTGGACGCAGCGCGCGTTCTCCGCGGGCGTGCCCACGGAGATGCGCACGTGGTTCGGGAAACCCTGCCCCGCGAAGGGCCGGACGATGATGCCCTTGCGCAGCAGCTGCTCGTACAGCGCCACCGCGGGACGACCGAAGTCCACGAACACGAAGTTGGCGTGGCTGTGCGTGTGCGTGCCGCCCAGCTTCGGCAGCTCCGCGGCGAAGTAGTCCAGACCCGCGCGGTTCACCTCACGCGTGCGGCGAACATGCTCGGTGTCTTCCAGGGCCGCCAGACCCGCGGCCTGGGCCAGCACCGTCAGGTTGAAGGGCATGCGCGTGCGGTGCAGGTACGCCGCCAGTCGGGCATCCATGATGCCATAGCCCAGGCGCACGCCCGCCAGCCCGTGGATCTTGCTGAAGGTGCGCAGCGCGACCAGGTTCGGGTGCTGGCTGACCAGCGGCACGGCGCTGGTGTACTCGGACCACTCGACGAACTCGAAGTAGGCCTCGTCGTGCACCACCAGCACCTCCGGCGGCACCGCGGCCAGGAAGCGCGTCAGGGCGTCGCGGCTGAACGCGGTGCCCGTGGGGTTGTCCGGGTTGGCCAGGAACACCATCCGCGTGCGCGGGGTGATGGCCTTCGCCATGGCCTCCAGGTCGTACTGGTAGCCCTCGCGCATGGGCACCTCCACGAAGGGCCGCCCATGGGCCTGCGCGGAGATGCGGTACGCGGAGAAGGAGCCCTGGCACAGGAGGATTTCGTCCTCCGGCGTGGTGAAGGTGCGGATGAGCAGCTCGATGAGCTCGTTGGAGCCGCTGCCCAGCACCACCTGCTCCGGCTTCACGTCCACGTTCGCGGCCACCTTGCGCACCAGGTGGAAGGACGTGGCGTCGGGGTACAGGTGCGTCGCGCCAGAGATGTTCCGCATGGCCTCTACGGCGCGCGGAGAGGGGCCCAGTGGATTCTCGTTCGAGGCCAGCTTGATGACACCCTTGAGGCCGAACTCGCGCTCGGTCTCTTCAATGGGCTTGCCGGGCACGTACGGCTTGAGCGTCTCAACGTGGGTGGGGACGAGCGGTCGCATGGTGTGAGGTCCTGAGTACGTGGTTTCAGCGTCCGGAGAACACACCGAGCGCGCGAAACTTCGCGTACCGGTCCTGGACCAGTTCATCGGGCGACAGCTCGGCGAGCTGCCCCAGGTGCTTGCGCAGCGTCTTGCCCAGCGCCTCCGCCATCTTCGCGGGGTCGCGGTGGGCACCACCGGCGGGCTCGGCGACGGCCTCGTCGATGATCTTCATCTCCAGCAGGTCCTTCGCGGTGAGCCGCATCGCGTCCGCGGCCTTGTCCGCCTTGGCGGCGTCGCGGAACAGGATGGAGGCGCAGCCCTCCGGAGAGATGACGGAGTAGACGCTGTTCTGGAGCATCAGCACGCGGTTGCCCACGCCAATGGCCAGCGCGCCGCCGGAGCCGCCCTCCCCCACCACCGTGGAGATGATGGGCACGCGCAGGCGGCTCATGACCTCCAGGTTGACGGCGATGGCCTCGGCCTGTCCCCGCTCCTCGGCGCCGATGCCCGGGTACGCGCCCGGCGTGTCGACGAAGGTGAGGATGGGCTTCTCGAAGCGCTCGGCCAGCTCCATGAGGCGGCGGGCCTTGCGGTAGCCCTCCGGGCGCGGCATGCCGAAGTTGCGCGCCATGTTCTCCTTGGTGTTGCGGCCCTTCTGGTGGCCCATCACCATCACCGGCTTGCCGTCGAAGCGCGCGAAGCCGCCGACGATGGACGGGTCCTCGCCGAAGGCCCGGTCACCGCACAGCTCGACGAAGTCGGTGAAGAGGTAGTGGACGTAGTCGAGGAAGTAGGGGCGGTTCGGGTGCCGGGACATCTGCACCACCTGCCACCGAGTCAGGTCGCTGAAGATCTCCGTCTGGAGCTTCTTCGCCTTCTTCTCGAGCTTGGAGATCTCCGAGGAGAAGTCCACCGTGCCGCTGGTGGAGAGGACCTTGAGCTCGTCGATCTTCTTTTCCAGCTCAATCAGGGGGCGCTCGAACTCGAGCACATAGCTGGTACCGGTTGCCATGGCGCGGAACTAGCACCAGGGTATGGCGGCTTTCAACGCGCAAGCGGTTACGCACCCCAGTATGGAGGCACATGCACCCGGCCCTGCCCCTGTTGCTCCTGGCCCTCACAAGCGCCGCGACGCCCCCCCATGCCCAGGGACTGAACACCCAGGGCTTCCGGCTGTACCAGGCGGGGCGCTACCCAGAGGCCCTGGAGCGCTTCCAGGCGTCCGCCCGGGAGTCCCCGGACTATGCGCTGGCGCACTACAACCTGGCCGCCACCCTGGGGGTGCTCCGCAAGCAGGGGAAGGTCTGCGAGTACAGCGCCCACCGGGACGTCATCGTCGAGCACCTCACCCAGGCGGTGAAGCTGGATGCCCGGCGGCTCGCCCGCGCGAAGGAGGACGCGGACTTCACCCCCATCCGGGACACCCTGGGCTGGCAGAAGCTGCTGGGCCGAAGCCCGGCGAGGGAGGCGGATGTCCCCGTGCTGCTGCGCGAGGTGTCCTGGTTCGGCCCGGGCGTGGGCGTCTACGGCACCACCCAGGGGCTGCGCTTCGGTCCCTCCGGCAGGGTCACCCTGTGGACGAAGGAGGTGGGCGATGACGGGACGCCCCGCCAGAAGGAGGTGCGGGGCCGCTACACGGTGCGCGGCAGGCAGGTAGCGCTTCGGTTGAATGGCCGTGCGCCGCTCGAAGGCACGCTGACGGAGACGGGCGCGCTCACCTTCCCTGGCCTGGAGACGTTCACCGACTCACCTTCGGAATGCGAGGCGTGAGCCCCCGCGGGCCTCCGTGCATTCCAGCCATCAGTCGCGAGGCGAGGCACGCTCGCTTTCAGATACGGCCCGCGCAACCCCCTTGGCACCCATGCCGCGCGTCGTCATGGTGCGCACGGGGGCAGGTGGGAAGGGATGATTCTTCGGGGTGGAATCAGGGCGTGAGGCGGATGTGGCGGCGGCCCCCTCTACTTCTGCACAACAGCCAGGACGCTCCCGCCGGGTGAAACGAAGCCCGGCAGGGCGCCCCTTTGGCCCGATCCACGACGGGCCTGGACCTCAGGCCGCCTTGGTCTTCGCGGCCGGCAGCGACAGCGCGTACCACGCCGTGCGGAAGGCCTTCAGCTCGCGCAGGCCCGCCGGGTGACGGCCCAGGGCCGGCGCCATGGTGACGGGCAGGCCCAGCTTCTTCTCGATGGCCTTCGCCGCGTTGAGCTCCAGCTTGCGCCGGTTCTCGCACTTCTCGCAGGTGGACTTGGGGCCCACGCGGTTGACGAGCACCCGCTCCACGGGGAGCTTCTTCTCCTGCAGGTACTCCACCAGCCGCTCGGTGCGGGCCGCGGCCAGCTCCTCGCCACGCGTGACGACCACGAAGCGCGCCTCGCTCGGGGAGGCCAGCGCGTCCTCGAAGCGCTTCACGTGCTTGAGCATCCCGGCGATGTCGTCCGCCAGCTCGCCCAGGCCCTTGGCGCGGTGCTTGGTGAGCACCGCGTGCAGCGCGCCCAGCCACGTCTTGGCCGTCTCCGCCAGCTCCACCACGCGCACGGACGTCACCACCGGCGACGAGTCCACCACGATGCGCTTGAAGCGCTCCTGCACCAGCGCGTCCGTCAGACAGGACAGCGCGGCCAGCTCGTCGATGCCCGGCGGCGCGCACTCCAGCAGGTTGCGCAGGTAGAGCAGATCCGCGGGCACCTCGCTGCCCGACCGGGGAGCGCCCTCGAAGGCCTTCTCCGCCTTCTCCTTCACCCGCTTGCGCAGGGCATTGAACCAGCCGGCGATGTCCAGCTCACGCGCGTACAGGCCCTTGGTGCCCTTCACCTGCGTTTCCGTGTCCGTCAGGCGGCTCTGCAGCACGTCCGACAGCGAGTGCGCCGGATCCGTGGAGATGAGGAGCACCGGCCCCTCCTTCTCCGTCAGCGTCACCGCGGCGGCGGCGGCGCAGGAGCTCTTGCCCACCCCGCCCTGCCCCACGAAGAAGATGAGCCGCGTGGGCGGCAGCGGCGGCGCGGCGATGGGCGGCATGGACGGCGCGCGCACCAGCGCCGGAGGCCCTTCGGCCGCGGCGAACTCCAGCGCCTTGGTCTCCTTGCCACTGGCCCACGCCTTGGCGAACAGCGCCAGGCCATCCAGCCCGCGCGGCGCCACTTCACGCCGGCCCAGCAGGTGCACCGGCACCGTCTTGTCCAGCGCCTGGAACTTGCGGACGTGAGGGGCCTGTAGGCCGCGGCGGCCCTGGCACGCGGGACAGCCGTCCTTGTCCTCGATCTGGTTGACGACGATCTCCGTCACCGGCAGCCCGCGCTCGCGAAGCTGGGTGAAGAGCATGCGCGTCTGCGCCTCGGGCACCGGCTCCGCCAGCGCCACCAGGTGGAAGGCCGTGCGCGCGGGGTCCTTCAGCAGCGCCAGCAGCTTCTCCGCCTTCTGCCCCACCTGCTCCAGGAAGCCGGGCGCCTCGGCCGCGGCCGCCGCCTTCTTGCCCTTCTTCGCCGGCGCCTCCGTCTTGTCCCCACCGGCCTTCACCAGGCCCAGGAACTTGCGCAGGCTCGTCGGCAGGTCGAACAGCCGCAGGGTGTGGCTGGTCGGCGCGGCGTCCACCACGATGCGGTCGAACTCCTCGCCCTCCAGCAGGTCCACCACGTGGAAGAGCGCCACCAGCTCCTCCAGCCCCGGCACGGCCTGCTGGTACAGCTTGCCCATGTCGTCGTCCGACACGTGCGTGCCCTTCGCCGCGGCCTTCGACAGCGCGGGCAGGTAGGACGCCAGGAAGGGCTTCATCAGCGCCGCCGGCTCCACTTCCAGGCCGTACACGCCGCCGTCTCCCTTGCCCGGGACCAGCTTGGTCGCCTTGGCCGGGAGCTTCTTCTTCACCAGGTCCGACAGGGAGCGGACCGGATCCAACGACACGAGCAGCACCCGTTCCTTGGGCGCATCCTCCGACAGCCTCAACGCATATGCCGCCGCGAGCGTAGTCTTACCTACCCCGCCTTTGCCGCCGAAGAAGTGAAGTACTCGCGCGTCGCTCATTGCGTTGTGGCCTTCCTTGTGCCCCCCCGCGGCACCCGATGCACACTCCGGGGCGCCCGAATAGATTGGCGCCGCTGGAGTTGCCCGAGGCGTGGAACATGTACGGCCGGGCACTCCCTGTGGGTGGGAGACCCCCCCAGAATCCCCCGTCCGGAGGTCAAAAGTCAAGAATTGACGGGGGTTTCGCGGCGGGGTCGCCGCCTGGGCGGGCGTCCCCTCCGAGCCAGGCCAAGAGCCCGGAATCCGAAGGGGATTTCCTACCCGTGAGGTCAGCGGATGACGAACGAGTTGGTGCCCATGGCCCCCATCCCGCCGTCGCTTCCCTGCCCGCCCAGGGGACCGCCACCGCCGCCGCCGGGCGCCTGCTGCGCGCGGGCCTCGGCCGCGTAGCGGTTGAGCTTGTTGTAGAGCGTCTTCTCGCTCACCCCCAGCACCTCGGCGGTGCGGGCCTTGTTGTTCCCGTTCCGCTGGAGGCTGCCCAGGATGTACTCGCGCTCCACCGCGTCCAGGCTCAGCCCGAAGGGCAGCCGGAAGGTGTGGCGCTCCGGGCTCTTGCCCGCCATGTCGGGCGGCAGGTGCTCGCGGGTGATCAGCTCCCCGTCGCACAGGATGACGGCGCGCTCCACCGCGTTGCGCAGCTCGCGGATGTTGCCCGGCCAGTCGTAGTTCTTCAGGACCTCCATGGCCTCCGGGTGCACGCCGCTGACGCGCTTGCCGGAGTCGCCGCGGAACTTGTCCACGAAGTGCTGCACCAGGATGGGGACGTCGTCGCGGCGCTCGCGCAGGGGCGGCAGGTGGATCTGGAAGACGTTGAGGCGGAAGTAGAGGTCCTCGCGGAAGCGCCCGTTCTTGATCTCCTGCTTGAGGTCGCGGTTGGTGGCGCAGAGCACGCGCACGTCCACCTCGATCTCCACCTTGCCGCCCAGCCGGCGCAGCCTGCCCTCTTCCAGCACGCGCAGGAGCTTGGCCTGCAGCTCGATGGGAATCTCACCCAATTCGTCCAGGAAGAGCGTGCCGCCGTGGGCCATCTCGAACACGCCGGGCCGCCGCTGATCCGCGCCGGTGAAGGCGCCGCGCTCGTGGCCGAACAGCTCGGACTCGATGAGCGTGGCCGGGATGGAAGCGCAGTTGATGGCGATGAAGGGCTTGTCGCGGCGCAGGGACAGGTTGTGCACCGCGCGGGACACCACTTCCTTGCCCGTGCCGGACTCGCCGCTGATGGACACGCTGGCCTTGGAAGGCGCCACCTTCTCCACCAGCTCGATGACCTTGCGCATGCCCGCGGACTGGGCAATCAGGTCCGACGAGCCGAGCTGCTTCAGCCGCCGCCGCAGCGTCTGCACCTCGCGCATCGTCTCCTTCTTCTCCAGCGCCCGGTCGATACAGACCTTGAGCCGCGCGGTATCCAGCGGCTTGACGATGAAGTCGTAGGCGCCCTCGCGGATGGACTCCACCGCGGCGTCGATGGTGCCCCGCCCCGTCAGGAAGACCACCGGGCAGTCCGGCAGCTCCTCCTTCAGGTTGCGCAGCAACCAGAGCCCATCCGTCTCCGGCATGGCCAGATCCGACAGGACCACGTCCGGCCGGAACTCGTTCGCCTTTCGGAGGGCGTCATGCCCGTCGAATGCGATCTCGACCTTGTGTCCCCAGGCGCTGAGCATGTCCGCCAGCGCCTCACACGTGTCGCGTTCGTCATCCACGGCCAGGATTCGTGCGCTGCCCAAGTGAAGACCTCCCGTACTGCGTCGTGACGCGAAGTTGTCGTGACTCGAAATCAGAAGCCGGCCCGTCTCGATGAGACACTCAGGCGCGGGAGAAACTCAGGCGGCACAGCCCCGCCCGGACGTACAGGTCGACGCCCAGCTGTGAACAGCGCAGTTGCAGCGCGGCCACGGCTTCAGGCAGGGGCTCGGGGCAGGCGCCGGCCGAATCCTCGACCTCCAGCACCGCGCTCGTCTCGTCCCCGCGCACCGTGACGCGGATCGAGCCGCCATTCTCCGCCCGGCGGAAGGCGCGCAGCAGCGTCTGGATGAGGAAGAAGCCCAGCTCCGACGTGTCCGGCAGGCGGACCTGGACGCCCGCCTCCACCGCCGCCTGGACCTGGACGCGGCGCTTGCGGCCCTCGTGCCCCAGCACGCCCAGCGCCCGCGTGGTGACCTCCGACAGGTCCGCCACGCCCGGCGCGCCGCCTCGGAAGACGATGAAGTCGCTGAACAGCTTCAGGATGCCGTCCACGCGCTGGATCTGATCGCGCATGGCCTTGAGGTTCTTCTCCTGTGACGGCGGCACGCTGCCGGTCTCCGCCTTCAGCTTCTCCGACAGGACCTCCAGGTGGATGGCCAGCGCGTTCAGCGGATTGCGGACGTCGTGCAGCAGGCTGTCCATCAGCGTGGGGACGGCCAGGTATCGGGCCGCGCCCACCACGGGCTGCGGCGCGTCCCCAACAGAGGATGCACTATTTGACATTGCTGTCGAGGTAACCAACTGGAACTCCTCGGGATTTTCCCTGATCCACCCCCGCCGCCGCCCAACCGGAGCCAAGAGTTAGGGAGCCGTTCCAACATCGTCAACCCTGGGGCGGTAATTCTTGCCGGAAGCGGCAAATTCCCCATGCACGGCGCGGACTTAGGTCCGCCCGCGAGTGTCTTTCAGGTGACGATTGAGGAGCGCGCGCGATCCGCGCGGAAATGCCCGTACTGCCCCGCGGTGCGGGGCGATCAGGCACCCGAGGCGGGAGGCCGGGCGGCGTCGCCCAGACCCACCAGGTCCAGCTTCAGCCGGGCCGCGTACTCGAAGATGCGAGGGTCCCGGTAGAACTCGCCGAACACGATGCGCACCAGGCCCGCGTTGGCGATCAGCTTGAAGCACGGCCAGCACGGCGAGGCGGTGGTGTAGATGGTCGCCCCGTCGATGCTGACGCCGTTGGTGGCCGCCTGGATGATGGCGTTGGCCTCCGCGTGGACGGTGGCCACGCAGTGGCCGTTCTCCATCATGTGGCCCACGTCATCGCAGTGCGGCAGCCCGCGGATGGCGCCGTTGTAGCCGGTGGACAGGATGGTCCTTCCCCGGACGATGACGGCGCCCACGTGCTTGCGATCACACGTGGCGCGCGAGGCCACCTGCGTCGCGATGTCCATGAAGTACTGATCCCACGAGACACGTCCGGCCATCCCACACCTCCAGACCGGCGGATGTAACCCGCTCTCGCGTGGTGTCGAGATTCCTGCCGGCCCGCCCAGCGGGCCTGAGACACCGCGCGAAGTGACTAGCGCCCGGCGGCGTGGGCGAGTCCACCTTCCGTCGCGGGCTTGCGCGCCAGCAGCCGGCCAAAGCCCTTGGCCTGGAGGAAGTGGCGCACCTTCGCGCTGGGTGCGGCGAACGTCTCTCCCGGCATGGGCACGTCGAAGCTGTAGTTCTCCTCCTGCACCTCGAAGTCCACCTTCGCGGTGCGGTAGCCCTCCACGATGGCCAGCAGCCGGCCCGTCGTCAGGCTGAAGATGCCGCCGCCCGACGCGCCGTAGCCGATGGGGGCGTCCGTCTTCACCATCTTCGGGCGCTGGGACTCCTTGTCCCATTCGACCTGGGACAGCATGCCTCCGGACAGCGACAGCGCGCGGCCAAACGGCGAGGCGGCCACCACCACGTCCTCACCCAGCTCCAGCTCCGCGTCGTCCGCCAGCTCCACCGCGGGCAGGTCCAGCCCTGGCACGCGCACCAGCGCGAGGTCCAGGTCAGGCACCTGCCCCATGGCCACCACCTCGCCCCGGTGCTCCAGCGACTCCGCGCGGCGGTCCACCAGCACGCGCAGCTCCGGAGCCTCCATCCCGTCCATGGCCACCGCATGCGCGTTGGTGACCACCCAGGCGACCATGGCCCCGCTCTCATCCCGCTCGGCGCCCACCACCACGCCCGACGCCGTGCTGAGCACCCTTCCCTGCGAGGCGAGCTGCAGCCGCACGTTGTGGGGGAGGATGCGCCGCACCTGCTCCTTGCGCGTCATGCGAGGCGCGTCCGGCACCGCGAGGACCCGCTCGACGACGGGCGCCACCTGAGACGCGGGGGTGGCGGCGGCCGGCTGAGACGGCGCACCGGCGCACGACACGAGGGCGAGCAGGGCGGGGGCGCCCAGGAGGAAGCGGGTCATCGACTCTCCGGTCTGGGGGGAAAACGGATGCAGCCAGTACAACTCCCTGGCAGCCCCCATCATCCCGAGCCCTTTCCGGCTTTGAAAGCAGGCGTCCAGGCGGGCCCCGGACGCCTGCCCGGTCACGCGTAGCGCTTCTTCATCAGGAAGAGGATGGCGTCCTTCGCGCACGCCTCGCAGTAGCCGTAGCGCTCCGCCATCGTCTTCAGCGTGCTCTGCACCTGCGTCTGCTCGCGCGCGGTGAGCTGGTTGCGGTCCTCGGACAGGTACTTGAGGATGTTCTCCTTGTTCTTGCGCAGCACCCGCTTGCGCTCCTCGAAGTAGTGGTCTCGCAGGCGCTTGAACATGTCCGGGAAGATGCGGCCGTAGTCCATGACCGCGTCCGGGTTGTCCAGCCGGTGCGCGCCGATGGAGGCGATGAGCCCCCGGCGGAAGTCGGCGGCGTCCTCGCCGCGCGGCATGATGATGGCCTCCACCTCCACCATGCGCTGCTCTTCTGGCGCCTCCATCACCCCGGTGACGCGGTTGCGCATCTTCTCTCCGCGCACCCAATGGCTGATGGTCTGGATGTAGCGCTCCACCAGCTCGCGGTACTGCCCCTCCGACACCAGGCCCATGGACTCGCGCACCTCCGAATCCACCCGGTCCAGGTACTCCGCCTCCGCCAGCTTCACGAAGGCGTCATGGTCGTGGTAGCCGTCCACCACCTCCTGCAAGAGGAACTCGTAGACGCTCTTGTCCTTGCAGATGGCGGACAGCTCCTCCAGCACCGCCAGCGCGTTGAGACACTTGTAGTCGGCGTTCTGCGCGGCATTGAAGAGCGCCGTCTTTATTTCGCGCGCGCTGGCGCCCGAGCGTCCCTCGTAGTTGGGGTACGCGTCCGACTCCGTGAACAGCTCCTCGCGCAGCTTGCGCAGCTCCTTGGTGTTGGCCAGGCTCAGGCGATCCGGCGGCGCGCCCTCTTCGTAGAGGTGCAGCTTCTCCACCGGCGTCACCTGGTCGATGAGCTCCTTCACGTCCTGCGGGTAGCGGTCCGGAATGGGCTTCTTCAGCCGGGTGAGCACCGCCCACATGGCCGCCAGCTCCGTGGCATGCGGTGCCACGTGCTTGCCCACGGTGGTGGAGGTGATCTGCGCGTCGTAGATCTGCTGCTCGGTGCGGTAGCGGCGCAGGTAGGGCACGCGCACCAGCTCGATGCGGCCCTTGAAGGATGCGAAGTCCGGCAGCTCCTTGAAGGCGTTGAGGTGCTTCTCGTTCGCCGACGCGATGAGCACCTCGTCGAGCTGGAGGACAAAGGGCTCCAGCGGGACCTCGCCCGTCTCGCTGAAGCCCAGCAGGTACTTGAAGGCCTCCAATGGCCGCTTGAGCAGGTCCGCGTACTCGATGAGGCCGCGGTTGGCGTGGACCAGGGGGCCGTGCGGCTCGAAGAGCACCGTGCTGTGCAGCGGCGCGGGCACGTTGAGCTGGGTGCGGTCCGCGGTGAGCTGCTGGACGACGGCGTCCACGCTCATCTGCGGCTCCACCGTCACCGTGCCCACCTGATAGCGGCGCGACACGTAGAAGCGCTCCACCTGGACGTGGCGCATCACCTTCAGCCAGTCCCCGCCGTAGGAATTGAGCAGCGCGGTGTAGATGCGGCGGCACTTGGAGCACAGCTCGCCATCACGCACGTAGTCGGACAGGATGAAGTCGCCGCTCTCCCCGTCCCCGTTGCCCAGGCCCTTCTTCTTGAGGGCCGTCTCCAGCAGCTTGCGGCGCTCGCCGGGCGGGACGGCGAAGAGCGGATGGTCCCGCAGCTCGCAAGGCATGCGCAGGTCGATGGACTCCGCCTCCAGGTGCGCGAAGGTGGTCATCTCCCCACTGGCGGAGTCCCGCTCGCCGAAGCCGATGGAGCCCTTGATGAGCTTCTCCGACGGGAACACCCAGGCGAGCCGGTAGAGCGCGCCCTGGGGCAGCCGGGAGTACGCCTCCATGCCCTCCTTCAGGGCATTGACGAGCGTGGACTTGGCGCTGCCATTGGGCCCGTGCAGGAGGATGAGCTTGTTGATGCGGCCGGCCCGCACGAAGTTGCCGAGCAGCCGGTAGATGGCGTTCTGCACCTCCTCCTGGCCCGCCACCCGGTCGTCCCGGTCGCCGCCGGGCGCATCGAAGACCTGGAAGCGCCGGATGGTGCCCGTGGGATGCGGCACCGTCGTGGTGCCGAAGTGGTCCATCACGTCCCGCAGGTACTGCGCCGCGTTGCGGGCCTGGCCCTTCGGGTCGCTGAAGAAGAGGGAGAGATATTCCTCGAAGGAGAGAATCGACCGGTTCTTGACGAAGTCGGCGTTCACCTGCGCGCCCACTTCCTGCAGATAGCCCTTCGCGTCCAAGTTGATTCTCCTCTGGTCAGTCATCCACCACCAAGTTTTCCGCCCGGGCCACCAATGTCCAGCACCCCGGATGGCATTGTCGGCTGGGGCACGCGCTGCTGGCCACCGGGCGGGCACCGGGAGCGCTAAGGCCCCCTCCTGGGGAAGCAGGGAGCCCGGGTCCGCATTCCCGGGGAGCGGCAAACGTCGGGGTGTGTGAACTCGCGCGCGACGCGAGGGTGCGCTACGGTCTTTATCTTCCTCTGCGGCCTACCCACCCGGAGTCCAAGCAAGATGCACAAGGAGCCCATCATCGGCATCGACCTCGGCACGACGAACTCGTGCGCGGCGATCGTCGAGGACAGCGGGAACGTCAAGCTCATCCCCTACAAGGGCGGCGAGTACACCATCCCCTCGATCTTCGCGATCGACGACAAGGGGAACGAACTCATCGGCTACGAGGCCAAGCGCCAGTGGCAGCTCAACCCGCGCAACACCGTCTACGGCTCCAAGCGACTGGTGGGCCGGGGCTTCGGCACCGAGGTCGTCGACACGATGAAGAAGGTCGTGGCGTACAACATGCGCCCCGGCAAGCAGAGTGACGTCATCCTGGACGTGGGGAAGAAGGAGTTCGCCCTCCAGGAGGTCAGCGCCAAGATCCTGGGGAAGATCCGCGAGGTCGCCTCCAACTACCTGAAGATGCCCATCAAGCGGGCGGTGGTGACGGTCCCCGCCTACTTCAACGACCGGCAGCGCCAGTCGGTGAAGGACGCGGGCAAGCTCATCGACCTGGAGGTCGTCCGCATCATCAACGAGCCCACCGCGGCGGCGCTGGCCTACGGCGTGGGCAAGGGGCTGAAGGAAAAGGTCGTCATCTACGACCTGGGCGGCGGCACCTTCGACGTCTCCATCATCGAGATTCGCGACCGCGTCTTCGAGGTGAAGTCCACCGGCGGTGACGTCTTCCTCGGCGGCATCGACTTCGACAACGCCATCATCCACCACGTCCTCAAGGACTTCGCGGCGAAGACGGGCATCGACCTCGCCACGGACCCGGTGGCCATGCAGCGCATCAAGGACCTGGCCGAGCGCACGAAGATCGACCTGTCCGCGCGCGAGGAAGTCCCCTTCAACATCCCCTTCATCACGATGACGTCGCAGGGCCAGCCCCTGAACATCGAGATGAAGTTCACCCGGAAGATGCTGGAGCAGCTCACCAACCAGCTCGTGGATCGCACCCTGCAGATGGTGGCGCGCGTGCTGGTGGACTCCGGGCTGTCCACCAAGGACGTCGACGAGGTCATGCTCGTGGGCGGCCAGACGCGCATGCCCATCGTCCAGGACCGGCTCACCAAGTTCTTCGGCAAGCCGCCCAGCAAGGGCGTGCACCCGGACGAGGCGGTGGCCATTGGCGCCGCGCTCTACGCGCACTCGCTGCAGGACGACACCAACCTGCGCATCCAGTTGCTGGACGTGATTCCCATGGCCATTGGCCTGGAGAAGGCCGGCGGCGCCTTCCACGTCGTCTTCCCGCGCAACGCGGCCATTCCCAACGCCAAGCAATTGCTGGCCACCACCAGCATGGACAACCAGACCGAGCTCGCCGTGCGCATCTTCCAGGGCGACAACGAGCTGGTGGCCCGCAACGACATGCTGGGTGAGTTCACCTTCTCCGGCATCCAGCCCGGTCGCGCCGGCGCCGCGCAGGTGGAGATCACGTTCGACGTGAACGTGGAAGGCATCCTCACCATGCGCGCGCGTGACCCGGCGTCCGGCCGCGAGATGAAGACCACGGTGCGCGTCAGCCAGGCCTGATTCGCATCCCCTGCCCCGCTCCCATTCGCCAGGAGCGGAGCGCCCTCAACCGCCCCGGCCCACGGCCGCCGCTTCCGGCGGCAGGAAAGCCGTCGCGTCCTCCGGACCCAGCGGGCCCTGGCCCTCATCGCGGGCCAGCTCGAAGAGGCCCGCCTCCACGGGCACCAGGTGGAAGCGTGACGCCGCGCGCGCCTGGGCCCGGCCGCTGACCAGCACCTGCCCGCGCCCGGCCCGGACCGCCAGCCGCGCCGCGGTGTTCACCACGTCCCCCAGCACCGTGAAGTCCAGCCGGCCGGAGGCCTTCGCCCCCACGCTGCCGGCCACCAGGTCACCCGAATCCAGGCCCATGCAGACGCCATGCGCGTACGGTGCGCCCTCGCCGCCACGCGATGCCAGCGCGCCCAGTTGCCGGTGAATGGCGTGACAGGCCTCCAGCGCCAGGTCCACGTGCCCGGGGCCTCGGAAGACGGCCATCACCGCGTCCCCCATGAACTTGTCCACGATGCCGCCGCGCGCGAGCAACTCCGGGACAATGGCCTCGAAGTTGGCGTTGAGGCGGCGCAGGGACTCCGGCGGCGCTTCCTGGTGCAGCACCGGTGTGAAGGCATCCACGTCGATGAACACCACCGTGCCGTCCACCCACTCGCCCGCCATGGCGTCCGAGCCCTGGAGCAACGGCGGCAGACGCTCCAGCACCGCGCCCGGGACGAACATGCGCAACAGGCCGTTCTCCTCCGTGTAGCGCACGGTGCGGCGCAGCTCGCGCACGTGCTTCAGCGTCTTGACGAGCGTGGCCTCCAGGTCCGGGAAGTCGATGGGTTTGGTGATGAAGTCGAAGGCGCCGCGATTCATCGCCGTGCGAATGTTGTTCATGTCCCCATACGCGGAGACGATGACCACCCGGGTCAGCGAGCTGATCTCCCCCACGCGCGACAGGAACGTCAGCCCGTCCATGCGCGGCATGTTGATGTCGCAGAGGACGACTTCGATGTCGGGATGCTGGCGCATCTCCTCCAGCGCCTCCTCGCCGTCCGCGGCGAAGAGGAACTGGTAGACGGAGCGGCGGATCTGCTTGCGGAAGCTCTGCTCCATCAACACGACGATGTCCGGCTCGTCATCCACGACCAGGATCTTCGCCGGGCGCGACGGCCGGCCCGCGTCCACCGCGCTGGTGAGGGCGGAGGCCAACTCGTGCGCGGACTGGAAGCGGCGCGCGGGGTCCACGTCCAGGGCGCGCGCGAAGAAGGCGTCCACCTCCGTGCCCAGCTCCGGTGCCAGGCTGGACGGCGGCGCGGGCGGCGGCGGCACGTTGCCCAGGCGCATCTGCCGCAGTGACTCCAAGGGGAACGGGTGCTGCCCCGTCAGCGCGCGATACGCCACCACGGCCAGCGCCCAGAGGTCACAGCGGTGGTCCAGCCGCGGCTCCAGCCCTCGGAGCTGCTCGGGGCTCATGTACCGGGGCGTGCCGGCCATCTCCTCCTCGGGATGCGGCCGGGCCGCGCCGCCCGACATCAGCAGCGCCAGACCGAAGTCCAACACCTTCACCTGTTCGCCATGCTCCGTGCGCGCGAGGAACAGGTTGGCCGGCTTGAGGTCGCGGTGGATGACGCCCGCGGCATGCGCGGCGGTGAGCGCGCGGGCCGCCTGCGTCACCAGCCGCTCCACCATGGCCAGGGACAGCCGGCCGCGGCGGTTCAACAGGGCCTCCAGGTCCTCTCCCACCAGCCACTCCATGACGATGTAGGGCGTCTCGCCGGAGAGGTCGCAGTCGTGGACCTGGATGACGTGGGGGTTCTGGAGGCGGGCAATCGCCCGCGCTTCCCATTCGAACTGCTGGCGCGCCAGGGGCGCGGGCGCGCAGTGGGCCGCCATCAGCTTGAGGGCCACGCGGCGCTGGAGCTTGGGATCCAACGCCACCCAGATGGTGCCCATGCCGCCGCCAGCCAGCCGCCGCTCCAGGACGTAGCGGTCGCCAATGACTTGTCGCTCGGAGTTGGAGTCTTCGACCATGGGAAGCGGGAAGTGTCTCACACCGGCCCCTCGCAAGGTACTGCGGGCGGCCCTCTCCCACGGCAGCCAGCCGCGCGGCGGCGACCGGCCTGTCACAACGCGCGTGCTACGGTCCCCGCCCCCATCCCGATACGGCGTGCACTCACCCAACCTCCGGAGGCGTCATGCCCGAGACTGAATCCGTCCTGAAGCACCCCGCCCCCGCGGCGACCGAAGCAGCCCCTTCCCTCTCGCGTGAGCCGGACGGCCATTCGCTCCCCGGTCTGCACGTCCCACCGGGGCTCAGGCCCGGCATGCCGCGCAACGCGATGACCACCAGCCCGGTGGAGTACGTCAACGAGCCGCTGCAGGTGCTCGCCGGCGCGCTGCCAGAGGACCTGCAAGGTCACGTCTATGTCGCGGGGCCCAGCGTGCACGCGGGCTCACCGGCCCTGGCTTCGGACGGGCTCGTGATGCGGCTGGACTTCCAGGTGGGCGGCGCCCGGTTCACCACCGCCACCATGCGCACCCCGTCGTACTACGCACGCCAGCAGGTGGACGCGGGCGCGACGGCGCGAGGCCCCCTGACTCGGCTGCTCAACCGCTTCCGCGAGACGACGCTGGCAGACGTGTCACTCACGCTGGGCCCGCAGGAGACGCCCAACACGGCGCCCTTCCTGGTCGAGGGCGAGCGGATGCTGCTGGTGACGACGGACGCGGGCCGCCCGTGGGCCATCCACCCCAAGACGTTGAAGGCGTACACACCGCTAGGCTACCTGCGTGAGTGGAACCGCGCTCTCCCCACGCCGTGGGCCTTCCCGCTGCTGCAGAGCACGGCCCACCCGGCCTTCGACCCCGCCGAGCGCATGGGCCTGCGCATCGACAAGGACCGGCCCCGCCTCTTCTTCACCAACCACGCGCCCAAGTGGCCCCTGGGTCCCGGTTACACGCAGTTGGTGAGCTGGGACACGGAAGAGAACCGGCTGCACCACTGGAAGCTGATGGACGCGGCCACGGGCGAGCCGGTGTTGGCGTCGTCGCTGCACCAGATCGCCGCCACGCGGGACTACGTGGTGCTGCTGGACGCCAACTTCCCCATCAACTTCTGGCAGATCGCCGCGCAGGCGGCGGTGCCCTTCCTGCCGCGGGTGCAGCGCGCGGTGGAGTGGCTGACGGCGTCCCCTGCCGCCCCGCAAGCGGTGTTCTGGGTGGTGCGGCGAGCGGACCTCCAGACGTCACCCGGGACGCTGGACCCGGAGAATCCGCCGCTCGTGTCCGCGCACCGCTTCCAGGCCGGAGGCGGCGGGCTGCACTTCGCCGCCATCTACGAGAACCCCGACGACGTCATCACCCTGGTCGCCGCGCACTCGCCTACCGAGGACCTGTCCCATACGCTGGAGCCGGGCGAGCTGCTCATCAATGGCAACCGCGTGCAGGACTGGCAGGCGGGAATGCCCACGGCGGTGCCCGTCACGCGCAGCTCCATGGGGGTGCACCGCATCGACATGAAGCGGCTGCGCATCCAGTCCAATCTGTATTCGCATGACGACTTCACGTGGGGCCTGACGGTCTTCTCCAACGCCGGCCTGGTGAATGGCGAGCTGGAGGCCCACCTCCGGCTGCTGGGCCATGTGATGAACGGCAAGGTGCCCACGAAGGAGCTGGCGCTCTACATCAACTCGGACGGCTTCACGGCGGACATGGTCCCGGAGGCGCTCTACCAGCTCTACAAGCCCATCGTAGGAGACAAGTCCGCGCTGCCCATCCGCGACGGCCGCGCGGCGAGCTTCTTCAAGTTCTTCGTCGACTCCGGCCGCTTCGAAGGCTACGTGCTGCCCACCGGCTGGTTCGGCTTCGCGCCGCAGTTCGTCCCCAGCGCCCGGTTCCCCCAGGTGCCACACTGGAAGGGCTACGTGGTGGCGCTCGTCGTGTCGGACCCGACGCCGGACCTGCCGGCGAACTCCACGGGCGACGAGGTCTGGATCTTCGACTCCGAGGACATCGCCAAGGGCCCCATCTGCCGGCTGGGCAGCCGCAACTTCGACGTGGGCATGACGCTGCACACCACCTTCCTGCCCCCGGGCCTGCCAGACCTCCTGGAAGGCCAGCCTCCGGGCAACGTGGCCCCCTACTGCGTGGACGTGCGGCAGGACCTGGACATGGACGCCATCGAACGGACGTACCTGGAGTGGCCCCAGACGCTGCTTCCACGGGTGCCTCGGGTGCTGTTCGCCCCGTGGCGCCTGGGCGTGAAGTGGGCGTTGAACTTCCCGAAGCTGCGTCAGGTGCTCCAGGAGGACGTGTATCCGCACTTCCCGCGCAGGTGACTGCGTTCGCCGCAGCGCCTCAGCCAACGACAATGTTGATGATTCGCCCTGGCACGTAGACGAATCGGCGCTCGGTCTTTCCAGCGAGATGCGGGATGAGATCCGGCTCTTGGTGGACGGCGTCACGCGCCTCCGCCTCCGTGGCGTCTCGCTTCAGGCGCAGCTTCCCCCGGACCTTGCCGTTGACCTGGATGGCCATTTCGACCAGCTCGTCCACGGTCAATGCGGGGTCGTATTCAGGCCACGGCTGGAGGGAAATGGACTCGCTTGCGCCCCAGCGGTGCCAGAGCTCCTCCGCGAGGTGCGGCGCGAATGGGGAGAGAATTCGCGCGAAGACCCTGGCTGCATCGAGCGGCACACGCGGGAGCTCGGCCAGCGCGTTGGCGAGAATCATCATCGCGCTCACGGCGGTGTTGAAGCGCAGCGCTTCGATGTCCTCCCCCACCTTCCTCACCGTCTTGTGCAGGAGCCGCAGCGCGTCCTCGGTCAGCGCCGCCGGCGCACCGCCCTCGTCCTCCGCCACGAACGCGAGCGTATTCCACACGCGGTCGAGGAATCGCCGCACGCCGATGACGCCGTTGGTCTGCCACGGCTTCACCGCCTCCAGCGGGCCCATGAACATTTCGTACATGCGCAGGGCGTCCGCACCGAACTGCCGGACGATGTCGTCTGGGTTCACCACGTTGCCGCGCGACTTGGACATCTTCTCGTTGTTCTCACCGAGGATCATTCCCTGGTGGACGAGCTTCTTGAACGGCTCTGCGTGCGTAACGAGGCCGCAGTCGAACAGCACCTTGTGCCAGAACCGGGCGTAGAGCAGGTGTAGCACCGCGTGCTCCGAACCGCCGACATACAGGTCCACTGGCATCCAGGCGTCGTAGGCCTGCTGCGAGAAGACGGCCTGGGTGTTCTCCGGGTCGATGAAGCGCAGGTAGTACCAGCACGAGCCCGCCCATTGGGGCATCGTGTTGGTCTCTCGCGCATACCACTTTCCGTCCCGCTGGAAGAAACGCCAATCCAAGGCGCGGGCCAGCGGGCCCGCAGGATCCTCGCTGGGCTTGAAGTCCTCGAGCTCGGGGAGTCGCACCGGCAACTGGTCCTCTGGCACGGGCAGAGGCTGGTCGTAGCGAATGGTGTGGGGATGCACACGCGGGTCCGTTGAGCCCTCCGCGAGCTCGACCGGGAAATAGATGGGGATAGGCTCCCCCCAATAGCGCTGGCGCGAGAACACCCAATCCCGCAAGCGGTACTGGACACGCCGTGCGCCCAGGCCCTCACGCTCGAGGTGGGCGAGCATGGCCGCCTTGGCCTCGGGCGTCCGCAGCCCATCGAGGAAGCTCGAGCGCACCGCGACGCCCTCCCCCACGAAGGCCTCGGTCCACGTGCCGGTCTCGCTCAGGGCGCCGTCGAGCGAAACCACCTCGACGACAGGCAAGCCGAAGGCACGCGCGAACTCGAAGTCACGCGCGTCGTGGCCGGGCACGCCCATGATGGCGCCCGTCCCATAAGAGCCGAGCACGAAGTCCGCGACCCAAATGGGGAGGCGCGCTCCCGTGAGCGGGTGCAGCGCGTAGGAGCCGGTGAACACGCCGGTCTTGGCTTTCGTGAGCGCGGTGCGGTCCAACTCGCTTCGGCTCGCGGACTCCTCTCGGTAGGCCAGAATCTCGGCGCGCTTCTCCGCCGTGGCGAACCGCTCCAGCAGCGGGTGCTCGGGTGCGACGACCATGTACGTCGCGCCGAAGAGGGTGTCCGGACGGGTGGTGAAGATGCGGAGGCGGTCCGCGCTGCCCTCGATGGCGAAATCGACCTCAGCGCCCTCGCTGCGCCCAATCCAGTGGAGCTGCTTCTCCCGCGTCTCGGGCCAATCCAGCCCCGCGAGGTCCTGGGCGAGCCGATCGGCGTACGCCGTGATGCGAAGCGTCCACTGCCGCAGCGGCAGCCGCACAACCGGGTGACTGCCCCGCTCGCTCTTCCCGTCAATGACCTCCTCGTTGGCGAGCACCGTTCCGAGCGCCGCGCACCAGTTCACCGGGAGCTCGGCCTGATAGGCAAGACCGCGCTCGAAGAGCTTGAGGAAGAGCCACTGCGTCCAACGCACGTACTCCGGGTCCGTCGTGGAGAGCTCGCGAGACCAGTCGTACGAGAACCCGAGAGACTTGAGCTGCCGCTTGAACGTCGCGACGTTCTTCGCGGTGGTCTCGGCCGGGTGGGTTCCCGTTTCGAGCGCGTGCTGCTCCGCGGGCAGGCCGAACGCATCCCATCCCATGGGATGAAGGACATCATAGCCCCGCATCCGCAAGTACCGCGAGACGATGTCCGTGGCCGTGTAGCCCTCCGGGTGCCCGACGTGCAACCCGGCCCCCGAGGGATAAGGGAACATGTCGAGGATGTATGCCTTCGGCTTGCCGGGGTGCCTGCGCGCCTCGAAGAGGCGCTGTTCTTCCCAACGGGCCTGCCAGAGAGGTTCGATGTTCGCCGGGTCGTACTTCGGCCGTTCTGTGGACATGGCGCGCCAGTTACCACAACGGGCATGCCCAGTCAGCAGACGGCAGAGCGGCTCTTCGGGTGGTCCGCTCCGCCCATCACCGGTTCAATCGTAATCCCCGCGCTACATGACACCGAAGGCGATGTTAGCAATGGGAGACCTGTTGGAGGAGCGCTCCAAGCCTGATGCGTTCTCCTCCGGTAGCAATTGATTGAAGGGACAGGTTCACAGAGGCAGCGCGAACCCATTGAACTGGAACTGGCCTTGGAATTGAGCGACCAGTCCCCCCATGCTCGTCTCCTTCACGCCCTGCTCCTCTCTGGCCGCGACGCGGGACATGGGAGGGATGGGGCTCACCGACCCCATCCCTCCCACCAGGGAAGCGTACATCTGGAGACCGTCCGGGGAGGTGTGCGGACCCGGTCACACCCGCTCGCGCTCACCCCCGCGGCCTGACGGCCCTTCTTCAAGTCCGACCGCGCGAGAACGCCTCGTGCATCAGTAGCAAACAGGGAACTCCTCACAGATGCAGTGAGGGCCCAACTGGACGCACTGATAGAAACATGTACAGCTCTCATCGGCGCACTGGTTTTGACACCAATCCCCGCTGGCTTGGGCCTCCGGCGGACGGACCGTGCCCATTACGCTTCCAAACATAATGCCCACGACAAAGACCCACTTCTGGATTCCCTTGCGCATGATAAATCCTCTCAACGGGACTGCGCGGAAATCCTATCACAAGACAAAACCCGCCAAGACCCTCCTGTCGCGCCTCAATGCGTCATCAGGTCCAGTGTTCCGCGAAAAATACGCTAAGCAAGTGGAATCACGGTGTCCACGATCTTGGCGGAGCACAGCACAGCGGGAAGCCCAGCGCCGGGGTGCGTGCCCGCTCCGACCATGTAGAGGCGATCCACGTCCTCACTCCGGGCCTGCGCCCTGAGGAACGTCGTCTGCAGCAACGTCGGCGCGAAGCTGAACGCGGCCCCCTTGAATGACCGCAGTTCGTCACGGAAGTACTCTGGTGTAACCATCCGCGAAGTCACCAACTCCCCCTCCAGCCCCGGCAACACGGTCCGCGAAAGGCGCTCCTCCAGCTCGCGTCGAAAGGCCCCGGCCCTGTGCTTCCACTCCGAGCCCGTCCCCAGATGTGGCACCGGCGCCAGCACATAGAAGGCATCGTGCCCAGCCGGAGCTAGCGCCGCGTCCGTCGCCGTGGGCCTGTGCAAATACAGCAACGGGTCCGCCGACGGATGTCCAGGCCCCTCCAGCCCCGAGAACATCCCCCGGAAGTCCTTGCCGAACAGCAGCGTGTGGTGGGCGACCTCCGGGTACTGACGCCGTGTCCCGAAGTACCAGAGGAACGCGCTCATCGAGTACCGCGCCCGGCTGATGCGCTCGTCCGTCCAGTGCTTCCGGACATGCCCCGGCAACAGGTACCGATACGTCCACGCCGCGTCCGCGTTCGACACGACCACGTCCGCCGCCAGTCCCGTACCGTCCCCGAGCCTCACACCCGTCGCCTTCCGCCCTTCCAACGAAATCTCCGTCACCTCACTGCCGTAGCGGACCTCGCCGCCCAGGGCCTCCAGCAGTTCCACCAGGCCACGAACCAGCGCCCCGGTGCCGCCCACCGGGAAGAACGCACCCCAACGCCGCTCCACGAATTGAATCGACGTGTACACCGCGCTCGCGGTCTCGAAGGGGCTGCCGCCAATCAGCAGCGGATGGAAGCTCAACGCCTGCTGCAGCCGCTCGTCCCGGATGTGCTTCGACACCAGGCCGAACATGGACCGGAACGCCTCGTCCCGCACCAGCGCGGGGGTGAACGGCGCCAGACTCAGCACGTCCGGCACCGGCGTGCTCATCAGAGGCCCAATGCCCGCCTCGTACATCCGCTCCACGCGGGCGCACAGAGCCAGGAATCCCGCCTCATCCCGGGGAGACAGCCGCCGCACGGACTCGCGCATCGCCTCGCGGTCCGAGTGGTAGTCGAACGTGGAGCCATCCGGGAACCGCATCCGGTACAGCGGCGCCACGGGCCGCAGCTCCACGTGGTCCGCCATGCGTTGCCCCGCCAGCACCCACAGCTCTTCCAGCAGGTGCGGACACGTGATCACCGTGGGGCCCGCGTCGAACGTGAAGCCGTCCTGCTGGAAGGCGTTCGCCCGCCCGCCCGGGCTGTCCATCCGCTCAAGCACCGTGACGCGCCACCCACGCGCCGCCAGCCGGATGGCCGCGGCCAATCCGCCGAAACCACTGCCAATCACGATTGCGCGTCGTCCACCGCTTCGTGCAGCCAGGCCAGCCATCCCAGAGGGTCTCAGCACGGTGACTCGATCCATCGCACACCCTCGAGGCCCACTCCACTCCGGCCTGCGGGCAGGCTTCCGTCCTCACCTCGCCCGCGCTCTGTTGCGAGCCCCCAGTGCCAGGGCTACCCTCCCCGCCTCAACGGGGAGTGCGCTCCTTCGCGCACGGGTGGAAGCAATGATGGATGTGCCCGGCTACCGCATCGGCAGAGAGGTCACTACCGCAGGCGCCTTCCAGCTCTTGCGCGCTACACGCGAGGAAGACGGCGCTTCGGTCATCCTCAAGGTCCCCGACGCTGCGCGGCTCCCCTCCGCCACCACGCGGCTTCGCCATGAGTGGGAGCTGACGAACGCCCTGAGTCTCGACGGCGTCCTGCGGCCCCTGGCGTGGGCCGAAGCGCGGGACGGAGCACCTGTGCTCATCCTGGAAGGCTTCGGTGATGCGACGCTGACCCAACGCCTGTCACACGGGCGCGTGGAACCGCGCGCCGCATGCCGCATCGCGCTGTCGTTGGCGCGCGCCCTGGGTGCCATCCACGAGCAGGGCATCCTCCACCGGGACCTGAACCCCAGCAGCATCCTCGTGGGCACGGATGGCGAGTCCGTGAAGCTCACCGGCTTCACCCTCGCCACGCGCAGACCTCGTGCCGAGGTCGCTCCGCTCGCCCCCGAACGGTTGGAGGGCAGCCTCGAATACCTCTCCCCCGAAGGCACCGGGCGCACCCACCGCAGCGTGGATTCGCGGGCTGATTTCTATTCCATGGGCGTGGTGCTCTACGAGCTGCTCACCGGGCGCCGCCCCTTCGCGGACACGGATGCGCTGGGCCTCATCCACGCACACGTCGCCCTGCCCCCGCCTCCGCCCGTCAGTGTCGAACCCGAGCTGCCCCAGCCCCTGTCCGACATCACGCTCAAGCTGCTCGCCAAGTCCCCCGAGGACCGCTACCAGAGCGCCTACGGGCTCGTGGCGGACCTCCAGCGCTGCCTGGGTGCCCTCGAGGGCCCCGGCCCGGTCGCCGCCTTCATGCTGGGCGCCAAGGACGTCCCCGAGCGCTTCGCCGTCCCCGAGAAGCTCTACGGCCGCGAGCACCCACAGGCGGCCCTGAGCGAGGCCTTCGAGCGCGCCGCCTCGGGCCGCTCCGCCTTCGTGCTCGTCTCTGGCGCAGCGGGCATGGGCAAATCGGCCCTCACCGGGGTGCTCAAGCGGCCCGTCGCGGAGCGCCAGGGTCACTTCGCCCGAGGAAAGTACGACCAGCTTCTCCGCGACACCCCCTACAGCGGCATCTTCGAGGCCTTCCGCGAAGTGGCTCGCGGACTCCTGGGCGGACAGGAGCAGGAGCTGGCTGCCTGGCAACACCGCCTCCTCGAAGCCGTGGGCGGCATGGGCCGGCTGGTGGTGGACGCGGTGCCTCGCATGGCGCTGGTGCTTGGCGACCAGCCTCCCGTCCCGGAGCTGGGGCCCGCGGAGTCGGAGCTGCGCTTCCAACTGGTCCTGCGCAAGCTGGTGGCCGCGCTCGCCACGCGGGAGCATCCCCTGGTGCTCGTCCTGGACGACCTCCACTGGGCGGACAGCACCAGCCTCCAGCTGTTGCGGCTGCTTCTGACGGACCGGGACATCGAACATCTGCTCGTGGTCGCGGGTTGCCGCTCGGAAGAGCTGGGCCCCGACCATCCCGTGGAGTCCCTTGCCCGCGCACTACAGGACCACGGCACGCCGGTCCACCGCATCGACCTGGCGCCGCTGTCGCCCGAGGACGTGACGAGGCTGGTCGCGGACGTGTTCCCTCCCGCCGAGGGCCAACCCGACGCGCAGCTCGACGACCTGGTGCTGTCGCTGACGGAAGGCAACCCGTTCCACGCGGTGCAGTTGCTGCGCACCTTCTACGAACGCGGGCTGGTGCGCTTCGACGCGGACGGCGGTGGCTTCCGGTGGGATGCCAGCGCGCTGCGCGGACAGGACTTCAGTGACGGCGTGGTGGCGCTGCTCACCTCCCGCATCCGCGAGCTGAGCTCTTCCGCGCAGGCGCTGCTGCCCATGGCCGCGGCGCTGGGCCACACGTTCGACCTGCGCGGCCTGGCCATCGTCCTGGAGCGCACGGATGAGGAGGCCGAGAAGGGGCTCGGTGAAGTGCTCCAGGCGGGGCTGGTGGTACCCATCGACGAAGCCGACCTCGACGCTGGGGGCGCGTATCAATTCACACATGACCGCGTGCAGCAGGCCGCGCTCGAGCTGATTCCCGCGGACGTGCACCCGGAGATCCATGCCCGCATCGGCCGGCTGCTCCTGCGGCACACGCCCCCGGAGCGACTCGACGAAGGACTCCCGGAGCTCGTCAGCCACTTCCACCTGGCGTTGCCCGTGCTCCACGACGAGCAGGAGCGTCACCGCGTGGCGGAGCTGGACCTGCGCGCTGGCCGCAGCGCCAAGTCCCGAGGCGCCTGGTCCGCGGCCCTGCGCCTGCTGAGCACAGGCCTGTCGCTACTCGGCGAGGACGGCTGGCGGAAGGACCGGCGGCTCACCTTCGACCTGCACGTCGACGCGGCGGAAGCGGCGTACCTCGCCGCGGACTTCGACCTGATGGAGCGGCTGGCGGCAGCGGCGCTGGCCCATGCGGTGGACGGCGCGGAGGAGGTCCGGGTGCAGGAGGTCCGGCTCCAATGCCTCGCGCACCGGGGTGAGCACTCACGCGGCGTGGACCTGGGCCTGGAGGTGTTGCGCAAGCTGGGTCAGCCCCTGCCCGCGAATCCGAAGCAGCCTCACGTCCTGGCCGCGGTGGCGAAGACGAAGATGCGCCTGAGCCTGCGCAAGCCCGAGGACCTGGCGGCCCTCCCCGAGTGCACCGACCCGCTCCTGCTCGCCACGCTGCGGCTGCTGGTGAAGCTGTCCTCGCTGGCCTTCATGGCCCGCCCGCTGCTCTTTCCGCTGGTGGTGCTCCGCGTGCTCCAGCTCACAATCCGCCACGGCGCCACGGGCGTGGCCGCGTTCGGCTACGTGGGCTACGGGCTGATGCTGAGCGTGCACCTGGGCAACCCCGAGGAGGGCTTCCGCTACGGACGGCTGGCGCTGAAGACGCTGGACCGCTTCCAGGCGGAGAGCCTGCGGGCCATGGTGACCTTCGTCTTCAACCTCTTCATCCGGCACTGGAAGGAGCCGCTGTCCGCCTGCGTCGACGACTTCCTCGCCGCCGCGCAGAAGGGCCAGGAGACGGGCGACATCGAGTACCTCGGCTATGCGTCCAGCGCGGGCTGTGCCACCGCCCTCATCGCCCGGGACGGATTGGCCGACGGTGGCCCGCGCATGGACCGGTACCGGGACATCCTGGCCACCCACCGCCACAAGAACGTGCTCTTCACCGAGTACATGCGCCACACGCTCGACTCCCTCACGGGGGCCTTCACCGGCAACGTGGAGGCTCGCGAGGAGGAGCTGGTCGCGCCGTACCGTCAGCTCGACTACGGCAACGGCATCGCCACCTGTGACGTGCTGCGCACCTTGCGCCGCTGGCTGTGGGGCGATGCTCGCGGTGCGCTGGAGAGCGCCGCGGCGGTGGACGCCCAGGTGGAGCTCATCGCCGGGCAGATCTACCTGCCCTGGTACAAGTTCTTCCAAGGCCTGGCGCTCATGGCGGTCCACCCGACATTGGGGCCGCTGGACCGGATTCGCTCGTCACGGGCCATCGACGCCATCCGCAAGTCCATGCGCGGCTGGGCCCGCATCGCCCCCATGAACTACGGCGCCCGCGCGGAGCTGCTGGACGCGGAGCGGGCCCGCCTGGACGGAGAGGGGGACTTGGCCGCGGATGCATATGACCGGGCCATCCGGCTGGCGCGCCAGTACGGCCTGTCGCTCGACGAAGGCGTGGCCTGCGAGGCCGCTGCACGGTTCCACCTGACGCAAGCCCGCGAGCGCGTGGCCCGCACCTACCTGGAAGAAGCCCGCGCCGCCTACCTGCGTTGGGGGGCCCGCGCCGTCGCGGCTCGACTGGAGCGGGAGCACCCGCGGCTCTTGCCGTCCGCCCCCACGCATACGCGCACGGATGCCCCCACCGAAGCGTCACTGGCCGCGCTGGACCTGGCGTCCGTCATCAAGACGGCGCGCGCACTGTCCGGCGAAATCGTCCTGGGCAAGCTGCTGCGCAAGCTGATGACGCTGGTCATCGAGAACGCGGGCGCGCGGCGGGGCCTGCTGCTGCTGAAGCGGACCGAGGGCCTGGTCATCGCGGCGGAAGGCTCCGTGGACGGCGATGGCGTGGTGCTCGAGGCGCCCATTCCCATGGAGTCCTCCGCGTCGCTGCCGACCTCCATCATCCACTACGTGGTGCGCACCGGAGAGACGGTGCTCCTCCACGACGCCTCGGCGGAAGAACCCTTCTCCGAGGACCCCTACGTCCGCAGCGCCCAGCCCAAGTCACTGCTGTGCAGCCCCCTGTTGAAGCAGGGCTCGCTCACGGGCGTGCTCTACCTGGAGAACGACGCCACGCGAGGCGTCTTCACCCCGGAGCGGCTGGAGGTGCTGCGCCTGTTGTCGTTCCAGGCGGCCATCTCCCTGGAGAACGCCGACCTCTACGCCAGCCTGGAGGAGTACAGCCGGACGCTGGAGCGCCGCGTGGAGGAGCGCACGGCCGAAATCCAGCACAAGAACGCCGAGCTGGCGGACACGCTCACCCGGCTTCAGGAGATGCAGCGCCAGCTCGTGGCGCAGGAGAAGCTCGCGTCCCTGGGCGCGCTCACCGCGGGCATCGCCCACGAGCTCCAGAACCCGCTCAACTTCGTGAACAACTTCTCGAACCTGTCCTCGCGGCTGGCCGGCGAGTTGGAGGAGACGTTGAAGGGCATCGCGGACCGGCTCGACAGCGAGGCCCGCGAGGACGTGCTGGAGACGCTCCAGGACTTGAAGCAGAACGCCCAGCGCATCCACAGCCATGGCAAGCGCGCCTCGGACATCATCAAGACGATGCTCCGGCACTCGCGCAAGTCTGAGGGCACCCGCTCCAAGTCGGACCTCAACCAGCTGGTGCGCGACAGCGTCAATCTGGCCGTGCAGGGCCTGCGCAGCCGTCCGGGCGGCGCCAGCGTGAAGATGGAGACCACGTTGGACCCCACCGTGGGCATCGTGGAGCTGGTGGCCAGCGACATCAGCCGGATGCTCACCAACATCCTCGACAACGCCTTCTACGCCGCGGCGCAACATCAGCATCAGGCCGGCGAGGGCTTCACGCCCCAGGTGCACCTGAGCACCCACCGCGTCGGAACCAAGGTGGAGCTGCGCATCCGCGACAACGGGCCAGGCATCCCCGAGGACCTCCGCGAGAAGCTCTTCGACCCCTTCTTCACCACCAAGCCCGCGGGCGTGGGCACGGGGCTGGGGCTCTCGCTGTGCCACGACATCGTCCAGGAGCACCAGGGCGACATCCGCGTGGAGAGCGCGCCCGGCGCCGGGGCCGAGTTCATCATCACCCTGCCCGCGCCCTGAAATGCGAAGGCCCCGCCTCCCGTGAGGGAAGCAGGGCCTTGGGACACCTGGAGAAGCAAGACGCCGCTAGGCCGTCTTCTTCTCCTTCTCCATGACGAGCTGGGGCGCCTCGTGCTTGGTGATGACCTGCTCGGTGATCTTGCACTCCTTGACGCCCTCGCGGAACGGCACGTCGTACATGATTTCCAGCATGGCATCCTCCAGGATGGCGCGAAGGCCGCGCGCTCCGGAGTGACGGCGCATCGCCTCGCGGGCGATGGCGCGCAGCGCCTCTTTCGTGAAGGTCAGCTTCACCTTCTCAAACTCGAAGAGCTTCTGGTACTGCTTCACCAGGGCGTTCTTCGGCTGGGAGAGGATGATGACCAGGTCCTCTTCCTTCAGGTCGTTCAGCGTGGCGATCATCGGCAGGCGGCCGATGAACTCCGGAATCATGCCGAAGCGCATGAGGTCTTCCGGCTCGGTCAGCGCCAGCAGCTCACCCACGCTCCGCTCCTCGCGGTGGGTGATCTTCGCGCCGAAGCCGAGGCCCTTCTCGCCCACGCGGCGCTTGATGACGCCGTCGATGCCGTGGAAGGCGCCGCCGCAGATGAACAGGATGTTCGTCGTGTCGACCTGAACGTACTCCTGCTGGTTGTACTTCTTCCCGCCGCGCGGCGTGACGTTGGCCCGGGTGCCTTCGATGATCTTCAGCAGTGCCTGCTGCACGCCCTCGCCGCCCACGTCGCGGGTGGCGCTGGGCATGTCACCCTTACGGGCGATCTTGTCGATCTCGTCGATGTAGACGATGCCGCGCGAAGCCTTCTCCACGTCGTAGTCGGCGTTGTGGAGGAGGTTCTGGATGATGTTCTCCACGTCCTCGCCCACGTAGCCGGCCTCGGTGAGGCTGGTGGCGTCGGCGATGGTGAAGGGCACGTTGAGGAAGCGCGCCAGCGACTGGGCCAGCAGCGTCTTGCCACTTCCCGTGGGACCGATGAGCAGGATGTTGCTCTTGCTCAGCTCCACTTCCTCGCCGGTGGGGCCCTTCACGCCCGGACGCGGCCGAGAGGTCGGCTTCTTTTGATAGATGCGCTTGTAGTGGTTGTACACCGCCACCGCGAGGACCTTCTTCGCCTGGTCCTGTCCGATGACGTAGTCGTCGAGGAACGCCTTGATCTCCGCCGGCGTCGGCAAGCTGACCTGGGGCTTGCCCTCCTCGCGCTCGTTCTCGTCCGCGATGATGTCGTTACACAGCTTGATGCATTCGTCGCAGATGTAGACCGTCGGGCCCGCGATGAGCTTGCGGACCTCGCGCTGCGACTTGCCGCAGAACGAACAAGACAGGTTGACGTGGTGCTCCTTCTTCACTGCCGCCTCCGAGTTCGCCGGCTCCGGACACCCGGAGCCTCCTTCGCCGTCCACCGCTCCCCTACCCGCACGGGCTGCCCACGTCTCGAACAGCCGTCAGGCCCACCTTCCACGCGGCCCTGAACCACTATAGGGCCCTCCCCTTCGGGCAGGAAGCCCGGCGGTACAGGCCCGTTGCCGAGCGCACAGCCCCGGCGACGGGTCAGCGTTCAGTAACAGCGGCTCAGGCGTCCGTCACGCCCGAGGCGATGTCCTCGAGGTCTTCAGCCAGGGCGGCTGCCCGCTCGGCGACGGCGTTCGGAATCCGACGACTCCCCGACAGCTCGCTCGCGAGCTTGCGGGCCATCTGTGCCAGCTTCCGCACCTGGGCGCTCTCCGGAGGCGGCTCCGGCGGGGGACGGGGGAAGCGCTCGGCGAACTCCTTCTTCAGCTCGGCCGGGTTCTTCTCCGGGCTCCAGATGCTGTCGCGCAGGGACTTGTATTCAGTGGGCGACAGCTGGCCCCGCTCTTCCGCGTCCGCGAGGACTTCGATGACCTCGAAGGCGGGTGCGCGCTGGGGGAACTCCTGTGCGGTAAGCTCCTCCTCGGGCTCGTGCTTGGTCAGGAAGCTGAACGAGCGGGTGAGCTTCAAGGCGGTCTGCTTCTTGATGTGCAGTTCCTTGAGGCAATAGGCCTCGAAGGAGGGGTAGCCCCACTCCTCGAACTTGGCCTCGTCCCGGACCTGGACCAGGAGCTTGCCCAGCTCGGCCCAGGTGGACTTGAAGCGCTTGGCGGCCGTCAGCACGGTGTGACGGAAGGTTCCCGGCGGGACGCTCAGCGCCTTCTTCGCAATTTCGGTCTCTGCAACGGATGCGGCGGACATGCCCACGGTATCGGGCATGCCCGGGGTGCCGGCAAGAAAGTGACCCTACCCCCGCTTGCCGATGGTGAACGACAGGCCCACCGTGGCTCGCTCGCCTTCGTAGGCGCGGAACGGCCACTTCTGCATCTCCGCCAGCAGGCACTCGTAGAGTGGACCCTTCTTGAACTGGGGGTTGTCCACCCAAAGCTTGCTGACGCGGCCGTCGTTCCCGATGACGAACTCCATGGGGACCTTGGCGTAGATGCCGGGGGTGCGCTCCGCCTCTTCCTTGAAGCAGCGGAAGAGCGTGGACTTGTTGCTGGCCACCACCCGGTTGATGGCGGACTGGTCGAACTGCTGCGTCATCTCCATGCCCTCCGGGTCGGTGGTCACGCTTCCCTGGGGGCGGGGCTTCCGGTCCGCCGGCGCCCGAGTGGTGGAGGCCATGGCCACCTTGCCCGGACCGCTGCTGCCAGTGGCGGGCTTCACGCCCGGCTCGCCCGAGCCCGGACGGCGTGCCCCATTGCCGGGGTACTCGAAGAGCTCCTCGTCATCCACCCGGGCCTGGGCCACGCGGATGGTGATTTCGCCCATCTCGAAGTCGTCCGTCTGGACCTCGCCGCCACCGAACCAGCCGTGGACGGCGGCGTTGCGCGCCACCTGGATGCCGACGATGCCCAGCACCACCACGCCCGCCGCCGCGGCGCCGCCGAGAATCTTGAGGCGCTTCGCGGACTTCGCCCGCTCCACGACGACGGCGGCATCCACGCGGGCGCGCGCCTCCGCCCGGGCCACGTGCACGCGGAAGGCGTCCACATCGGACATGCGGTGGAAGTCCCGCTCTCCAGCGGGCGCCACCAGGGTGTCCAGCGTCAGCTCACCCGAGGTGAGCTTCTCCACGATTTGAGCACCACTGACGGGCCCCAGGACGAGGTCCCCGTGCTTGAAGAGCCAGAGTCCGTCCACGTCCGCCGCAAGGTCTTGTCCAGCCGCCATTTCGCGCGCGAGTATCCCGTGGTTCCCCACACCCAAGCAACGGCGTGCTCCCCTCTACCTCCAAGCGGATTCCCGTCGCACTGTGGATCTGGTACCGCGGCGGAATCTTCCGCGGCTTCCAGCGCCAACCTGAGGGCCCCACCGTCCAGTCAGCCCTGGAAGAGGCGCTGCGGTCCGTGGGGGTGCCGGCGACCCTGATGCCTTCGGGGCGCACGGACCGGGGCGTCCACGCCCGGATGCAGGTGGTGAGCGTCCGGCTGGAAGCGGGTGACTCGGCGGAGTCCTTGGAGAAGCGGCTCCCGCCCTGGTTGCCACCGGGCCTGGGCCTGTGCGGGGTGCGCCGGCCCACGTCCTTTCATGCGCAGTGGAGCGCGAGCGGCAAGGAGTACCGCTACCGGTTCCAGCTGGGTGGGGCCGTGACGCCCGACTGGGCGCCATATGCGTTGGACGTGTCCGCGGAGCCGCTGTTCCAGGCCACGGCGGTGACGCCGGAGCGGTTGGGAGCGCTGCTGCGTTCGGCGGAAGGGACGCGGGACTTCATCGCGTTCCATGAGAAGTCCAGTCCACGCAAGCCGCGCACGCTGGAGTCCGCCACCCTGCACGAGTTGGGCGGTGGGCTCTACGAGGCTCGGCTGCGCGGGGACGGCTTCGCGCGCTACCAGATCCGCTACTTGATGGGGAGCGCGTTGAAGGTGGCCGCGGGGCTGCTGCCGGAAGAGGCGTGGCTCGCGGCGCTCGAGACGGGACAGGCCATGGAGGGCTTCAAGGCGCCCGCTCACGGCCTCGTGCTCTGGGAGGTTCGCTACCCTCCCGGAGTGGACCCCTTCACCGCCGGGGAGCGTCTCCATCCCCCGGGGCTTCCGCTGGAGCCACCCTTCCACATCGGGTGACGCGCGGTGGGGCCCGGACGGCCGCCATCAGTCGACGAGCCGCTCTTCGTACTTCGCCAGCAGATCCGAGATGGCCTCGCGGAGGTACTCGCTCTGACGGATGCGCGTGGTGCGCGACAGGTCCTTGAGGGCGTCGAGCTTCTCGCGGTTGAGCCGGAAGACCACTGAGGTAAGGCGGGGATTCATGTCCATGTGCGCGACCTCCTACAGATGCGCACACATTCTCACAGGTCGGTCTGATCGCAAGAAATTCACTTCGATCCGACCGGGAAGATCCACTGAACCCCGGTGAAGGCTTCGGCGTCTCCGCGCAGGCCCGCGCCAAACCCGAGCGAAAGCCCGAGTCCCCCGAACACCGCGAGCCGCTCGGAGAAGGTGTGTCGCACGCCCAACGCTACGCGAGGCCCCAGCCACGGCCCAGAAAACGGCCTGATCAGCAGGCCCAGATCATAGAAGGTCTGCCAGGACCCATCGCCGTAGAAGTTCCGGAAGCCTCCGGCCACCGATAGATCCGGGCCGCGCAGGCTGCCGCGGATCACCACGAAGACCTCGTCCCCGTCGTAGCCCACGGTCCGGCTGGCCCCGAGGTCCAGGTGCGCGTCCCCGCCCTTCTCGGCGTCGGACTCCGAGCGATCAATGGACTCGGTGTAGGAGGCGCCGGGGCCGAGGATCAGCGAGAAGGCCCGTCGTTCCGCGTACGGCGCGTCCACGTACTCCGCCGCGCCGGCCGCCGCGGGCAGGATCACGGCGCAGGTCCTGATCAGGCCGTGGATGCGGCGTGTCAGGCGGGAAGCCCCTCTGGGGGATGTGGAGTGATCGCGGGCCATGGCGCGGATCCCGTTTCTAACAGGGTCCGAGCTTGGGATGCGCCAGTCCGTGGTCCCCTGCCCTGTCGTGGCTTCTCTGGGCGTTGCTCACGCACGGAATCGGACGCTGAGTTCACCCACCTGCCTTCCACCGGAGCCATGACAGGGCCTGGAGCGAAGAGAGCCAGGCCCCCGCCACGAGCGCATGACGCAGGTGGTTCATCCAGGCCCAGGTCACTGCGGTCTCCACGGCGGCGGCGTTGTCGGGCGACGCCATCAGCCGCACCATCGTGGGGATGAAGTACGAGAAGGTCAGGAGCCGGTCGGCCAGCGCCGCCAGCGCGGCCCCGAGCCACCAGACGCGCAGCGCGCCGGTGGCCTGGGATGCGAAATAGAGACTTGCCAGGGTGAGCAGCGTCAGCGGTCCCGTGGAGACGAAGGCCCAGAAGCGGAGTCCCACGTTGTCCTGCCGCGCGGCCTCCGCGGACCAGTGTCCGCCCAGGGTGTCGAGCCATCGGGGCAACGAGACGCGGTGCTCATAGAGTCCCGCGCCAAAGGCGATGCCCAGGACGACGACGAAAAGCCACAGGACGGTTGCCGCGACGGAATGCTTCAGGTTGATCATGGCGCCAGGATGCGGTCCGGGCTCGTGGCCGTCTTTCGTGCCCTTGCGTCGTTTTTCGCCTTCCTGCGGAGTTCCTGATGAGCCCCCGGCCTGCCCTGCTCGAACAGATTGGTTCGGACGTCGTGCAGTTCCAGGATGCGTCCGCGGAATTCGATGCCACCGTTGGAAAGGTCCTGGCGCTCGGGCGCGCGGACCTCGCGTGCCTGGCGCAGCTTCACTTCGGTGGCCCGACTCCCCTGGGCGCAGTCACCCGCGAAGCCGACGTGGCGCGGCTGGAGTTGGCAGGCTACGTCCAGCGGGAAGCGGCCGGTGGTGGCCAGCGGCTGGTGCTCACCGCGCATGCACGCGAGTGGATTGAAACTTTGTGGGGCCCCTTGCAGGCGGATGGGCACCAGCTCATGGCGGCGCTGCCAGAGGAGCACCTGCGGATCATCGCGGGTTTTCTGAAAGCGGCGAGAGGCATCCAGGACCGGCACGCGTCCCGGGTGGCCAGACTGCTTCAGGAACCGGGGACCTCACGGGCGGCGCGCCAGCGAGGCGGACTCTCCCCCGCCGCACTTCACCGTGTGCAGCTTTACGCGGAGGCGCACCTTGCCGAGCCCATCCGCGTGGGTGAGCTCGCCAAGCGCTCCGGATTGAGCGTCTTTCATTTCACTCGCGCCTTCCGCCAGTCCACCGGCATGACACCGCACGCCTGGGTGCAGCAACGACGCGTGGAGCGGGCGCGCGACCTGTTGAGCAACTCGTCGCTGCCATTGGGCGACATCGCGCTCGCGGTTGGCTTCAGCTCGCAGAGCCACTTCACCACGGTGTTCCGCAGATGCACCGGACTGACTCCGGCTGTCATCCGACGCGGCCAGCGGTGAGGCGCCTGGAGTCAGGCTCCACCCAGCCATCCCCTGTTTGACAGCTTTACTCCGCCTCCGTAGGGTCGTGTCCGTCCCAGGGGGGAGTCATGCAAAAGTTGAGTCTGGCTGCGTGTGCGCTCGCGATGCTGATCGCCGCGTGTGGGGAATCTTCGTCAACCGGGCCGTACACACCGATTCGCGCGACCGAAGGAGTGATGCGTCTGCCATTGGTGTCGACCGCGCCCAATGGCGTCCAGTACCGGCTCGTGGGGGCGGTCTTCGTCATCACTGGGACGGAGTCGCTCACGATCACGGATACGTCACCGGACACGCTGATAGTGCCGTTGGTGGCCGGAACCTATTCCATCCAGCTTGAGGGTGATTGGCACGTCGAACGCGTGGGCACGCCATCCGAGGTCGTGCCAGTGCAGCTGATTTCTCCCAACCCGATGGCGTTCTCCCTCGCGGAGCGGGACATGCGCGAAATTCGATTCCTGTTCAAGCTCCCCGCGGACGGCAACGCAAACGTGGGCATCACCGTCGATGAGGGTGGTTGGATTACGGGCACCATGCGATTCACTGATCATTGGCCACGAGACCCGCCCAGTGAGTACGCCGAATTGGTCGGGCAGGAGGTGCCATTTACCATCAGCTTCGAATTCGCCTACCTGAGTCGCAACTACTGGCGAGGACTCTCGGTGGCTACGAATGAGCTCGTCGTCCAGTTCGGGGGCCCCTACTCCGCGCTGCTGCATGATCATATCGCAAGATATCTAAGCGGTGACACAGCCAGATTCGAGTTGAACCGAGGCGAATCGAATCTCATCTACTTCGACAACTTCACGACGATGGGAATGAGCACTACAGGCAATACCCCGTACCATCTGCAAATGACTGGGCGACACCTGTTCCGAGGAGTCTTGGACTCCGAACAAATTCCTGTCAGCCAGCCGTTCCCGTTCACCACGGAAGTCACTCTTCAAAGATACGACACCTCTGAAGGCATGCTCCGTGGAGTCGCGACTGGTACCGGCACGACCCAGTAGTGGGAATCGAAGGGCACGTTTCCGGGATCCGCGCTGCCGCATCGAGCAAGCCCCTGTGCTTGCGCCTTGACCTGAGTGCATGGAGGGGTTGTTCTGACTCCATGCACTCGGGAACCCTGAGATTCGCCGGATTGTTTCTTGTCATGGCGGCCTGCGCCACCCGTCCCGCGCCCGTCATTCCCGCTCCTTCCTCGATCCCCGTCGTCGTGACGGCTCCCAGGCCGCTCCTCACGGTGTTCCGCCTCGAACCGGATGGGACAAGCGCTGAGTTCGGGCATTTGCCACCAGGGCCCGAAGGCTTCACCCCACCTGACACGGGCAACTGGTACGCAGAACCCTTGCGCCCCGTGCGTACCGAAGCGGAGGCTCGCGAAATCGCCGCCGTGTTGCGCGCGCATCGCGTGCCCGAATTGTCCTTTGGCGCTGTCGGAGTCCCAGCCCCCGGGCTGCTCGCGGCCCTGCTCCAGGAGTCCGGTGTCGTCGCGCTTCAGCTGTCTGGCACGGACTTCGGCAATGCGCACCTCGCCTCGCTGGAAAACGCAACTCAGCTCGAGGCCCTGCACCTCAATGCCACCCGGGTCACCAACGCGGGGCTGGCTCCTCTCAAACGAATGCAACGACTGGCAGTGCTGCGGCTGGACGAAACGCCGGTCTCCGACGCAGGCCTTGCGTCGCTGTCAGAGCACACCACCCTGCGTCGAGTAACCCTCGCCGGAACAGCCATAACCCCCCAGGGACTTGGATTCCTCGCGAGGCAACCGGGGCTGGAGGAACTCGACCTGTCGGATACCGCGGTGGACGACACCGTCCTCGCAGTGCTGCCAAGCGCCCCGTTACACACGCTCAACCTCAGCGGCACGAAAGTCACGGATGCAGGCCTCCGCGGCCTCAACACCATGCCCTCCCTTCGGCGGCTGGGCCTTGCGCGTACCGCTGCCTCAGACGCCAGCCTCGCGCACGTCGCGGAACTCCGTGAACTGGAAGCCCTCCACCTGGGCAACACCCAGGTGACGGACGCTGGGTTGCTCCACCTCGCGAAACTGCCCGCGCTTCGTGCGCTGGTTCTCAGCAAGGCGCGAATCCGAGGCGCAGGACTTCGCCACCTCGCGGGCCTCTCTCGACTGGAAGCGCTTCACCTCGACGACACGCGAGTGGGCGACGCAGCGCTGCGCCATCTTCGAGGACTCAACGAGTTGAGAGAGCTTGACCTCTCGCGCACGGCCATTACGGGCACGGGACTTCAAGAATTGAGCACCTTGGTGGCGCTCGAATCACTCTGGCTCTCAGGGCTCGCGCTGACGGACGATTCCCTCACGGCACTCGCACCCCTCAGCCAACTGACTCGACTCGCGCTCAGCCACACGCCGATTGGCCCGGAGGCACTGAACAACCTGGGTTCCCGCCCACTCCTGCGACACCTGGACTTGAGCAAGACCGGGCTCACTGACGAATGGGTGCCCTCCATACGGCGGGCCTTTCCCGGCCTCCATTCATTGAAAGCCGAACGCACCCTCCTCACGGACGTGGGGCTGGGCCAGTTCGCCGAATGGACAGAACTGGAGGCAATCCATGTCGCGGGGACTCTCATCAATGGCTCTGGCCTGACGAGCCTGCACACGCTTGCCCGACTCACGACGCTCGACCTCGGCGCGACGAGGTTGGACGCAGAGGGCCAGAAAGCGCTCCAGGGTTTCACGAGCCTCGTCTGGCTGAGCGTCGCCGGCGTCCGCACCGGCGACGAGGTGCTTGGCCACCTTCCCAGTTCGCTCCGCACGCTCTACCTGACGCGCACGAAGGTCACCGACGCCGGCCTTCCAGCGCTGCTCAAGCTGCCACGTCTCAGGGAGCTCAACCTGCGAGGCACCGCGGTCTCCACGGAGGCCAGGGATGCCCTGGCACGGGAGCGCGGCATCCACCTCATCACCGGGCTGTGAGCCGCTCCCCAAGCCTGGTGCTCATCGCCAAGGAGACGCGGCTCAGCTCACCACGGGCAGCGGGAACCCTTCCGGCTTGCCCGTGGCCCCCAGCCGCGCGACGCCCACCGCATCATTCATGCGGCCCGAGCGGAACGGCTCCAAGTCCAGCGCCACGAACTTGAACCCCAGCGCCAGGAACGCGGTGTTGATCTTCTGCCGCACGTCCGCCGCGAGGAAGCGCTCGTACTCCTCCGCCGCCACCTCCAGCCGCGCCACGTCCTGGTGGTACCGCACGCGGAACTGACGGAAGCCCAGCTTGCGCAGCTCCGACTCCGCGGCGGCGATCTGCAGCAACCGGTCCCGCGTCACCGCCGTGCCATATGGAATCCTCGACGCCAGGCACGCCATCTGCGGCTTGTCCCACGTCGGCAGCCCGAGCGACTGGCTCCACGCGCGGATCTCCTCCTTCGTCAGCCCCGCCTGCGCCAGCGGCGACACCACCTGGTGCTCCTGCGCCGCCTTGTGCCCGGGCCGGTGGTCCTTGAAGTCGTCCGCATTGAAGCCGTCCAACACCACCGCCAGCCCCAGCGACTTCCGCTGTGCCTCGCAGATGTCGTACAGCTCCGTCTTGCAGAAGTAGCAGCGATTCGTCGGGTTGGCCGCGTACTGCGGATTCGCCAGCTCGTTGCTGCCCAACACCACGTGCCGGGCGCCCAACCGCCTCGCCAGCTCGCGCGCCTCGTCGGCCTCCTCTGGCGCCACGGACGCGGACAGCGCGGTGAGCGCGAGCGCCCGGTCGCCCAGCTCCTCCACCGCCACCTTCAGCACGAAGGTCGAATCCACACCTCCGGAGAACGCCACCAGCGCGCTGCCATGGGCCCGCAGCGCGGCGCGCATCACCTCCAGCTTGGGGCGCGACGACTCACACAGGGACTGGATCCGCTCGGGGCTCAACATGAAGCTCTCCTAAAACCAAAGGGCCCCGGATTGCACGCGCCGTTGCGCGGCAACCTGGAGCCCCTCAGGAATGAAACCCAGGCCCGGAAGCCCGGCCGCCTAGCGAGCCTTCCGCTTCGCGGCCTTCTTCGCCGCCGGCGCCGGCTTGCCCACCCGGGCCGCGCGCGTGGCCGGACGGGCCTTGGCACCCTTGTCCGCCTTCGGCGCCTTCGCCGCGGGCTTGGACTCCTCGGCGCGACGGGCCTTGGCGCCGCCCTTCTCGGCCTTCTCTGCCTTCTCGCCCTTGGCCGGCAGCGGGTTGGCCTTCATCTTCTTGCCGGTGATGACCTTCAGCTCCTCGGTGCTCATGTAGCCGAGGTCCAGAAGCGACTGGAAGATCTTCGCCGCGCCGTCCTCCACCGACTCCACGTCGGAGTGGATGGTGACCTCCGGCGAGTTGGGCGGCTCGTACGGCTCGGTGATGCCGATGAAGTTGGGGATCTCCCCGTTGAGCGCCTTCTTGTAGCGGCCCGTGCTGTCGCGCTCGATGAGCTTCTCGGTCGGGCAGTCGACGTAGACCTCCACGTAGCGACCGATGGACCGGCGGTTCTCCTCACGGCCCGGCTTGTACGGGCTCACGCAGGGAACCAGCGCCGCCACACCGTTGCGCGTCAGCAGGTTCGCCACGAAGCCCAGCCGCTTCACGACGGTGGTACGATCCTCCTTGCCATCCCCCAGCCCCGCCCACAGCGCCTCGCCGAGCTCACCCTCGTCGAGGATCTCGACGTTGCGGCCCACCTGCCGCAAGCGCGCGGCGATGTAGGCGGCGGTGGTGCTCTTCCCGGTACCGGACATGCCGGTCAGCCAGAGGGTGAAACCAGTGTTGGAGGCCATATGGGTCGTCTACTCCCTGCGTCCGGAGCACTTCTTGCAAGCTCGTAGGGACGCCGCAGATCCAGAAGATGGACGCGGTTATAGACGAAAACCCGGCCACTTGACAATTCGCGCCCACCTTTCCGCAGGTGGGGGTGACGGGCACCCAAGTGCCTGCTCAGACAAGGCTTTTTCGTTTCTGCAATGAACTTTTCAGCTCGCTCGTGACACGAAGTTTCCCGCACGCCACTCATACTCCGACACGTAGTGAACACAGCCGCGGTGTATGGATCCAATGAGATAGGAAACATTGGGGAGCAACGGACGCCCCTCAGGAGCCGCCCGCAGCAGGTCCTCCTGGGAGAAGGTCGCCGGTGCATCCACATGCGAGTGGAACACGCACACCACTCGCTCTGACCGTGCATCCGCTTCGATGCAGACGGCCAGCCACTCCTCGGGTGCGAAGGCGTACGCCACCCGCGGGTTTCCGGCGGCGTTGCGCAAGGGACGGCTCCGCAGGCGCCCTGTCCCTTCCTCGCGGAGGAGCACCCCACAACCCTCGAACGGATACGCGGCCTCCAGGTGCCTCCCCACCTCGGTGAGGATGTGCTCGGGCCAGTGACTCACTGCGCGCCAGGCGCCTCACGGCCCGCGCAACGTGAGCACTTTCGCAGCGCCATCTCCTCCACGGTTCCGGGCGCCACCAGCCACCGGCCTCCCAGCGCGGGGCCCAGGCCCAGCCGCAGCCGCTGGAACACGAGCGCCCCCAACGTCCCCACGGCCACGCCCAAAGCCCCATCCGGGGGCGAGCCCAGGTGCCGCACCGTCTCACCGAAGCACCAGAGGCACCCCTCCGCGCTCCGGAAGACGACGGCGGCCCGCATGCCATCGCCCCCCAGGGCCACCCAGGGCGCCTCGCCACTCCACGCCGCGGGCAGCTCCGCGACCAGCCCTCCGCCGTGTCCTACCGCGCCGGCGTCCGGGTTCAGCGCGGGCACCTCGCGGGCCAGCGCCTCCGTCACGGGCAGGCCGACGTCATCAGGCCCCATCAGGAAGCCCGGCGCCCAGGGCCCCAGCGTCAGCGAGCCCGCGCCCGTCACCGGCGTGCCAGCTCCCGCCAGGTACGCCGCCGCCGTCAGCCCCGACGCGCCGATGCCATCCAACCGCGCCGTGCCCGCGAGCAGGGACTCCTGGCCGCGTCCGCCCACCTCGCGCAGGAGGATCTGGCGGGAGTAGCGCAGGATCTGATCTTCACGCAGCGCCATCGCCGTCAGCCTCCCGCCATGGCGGGGATGAGGGTGATGCGGTCAGCGTCCTTCACCGGCGTGTCCAGCCCGTTCAGCGCGCGGATGTCCTCGTCGTTCAGGAACACGTTCACGTAGCGCCGCACCGCGCCGCGCTCGTCGAACACCCGGCCGCCAATGCCCGGATGGCGCGCGTCCAGGTTGTTCAGCACCTCGCGCACGGTGGCGCCCGGGGCCGTGACTTCCGCCTGGTTGCCGGTGAAGCCCCGCATGGGGGTGGGAATACGAAGGGTCGCCATGGCTCACTCACCTGCCCTGCTTGCGGAGCACCAGCCGGTGCGTCCCGTCCGGGAGCGCGTCCAGGGACACGACTTCGTGGCCCTCGTCGCGCGCGTTGCGAGGCACGTTCTTCAGCGGCTCGGTGCCCCGAAGCAGCACCTCCAGCAACGTACCCTGCTCCAGTGATTCCAACTTCAGCTTCGTCCGCACGTAGGTCATCGGACAGACCTCGCGGGTGATGTCCAGCGTCGCCTTCATGTCGCGCACACCTCCGGAGACTCAGGGTACGCGGGGATGGCCGTGACGCGGCAACCCTCGCAGTCCGGCGCCCGCGCCACGAGCGTCCTCCGCCCCAGGAGCGACACGGCATCCAGCACGTGCAGCGTGGCCTCGCCCTGCCCACCTCGCGCGGCGCCCGACAGCAGCTCCAGCGCCAGCAGGGCCTGCACCGCGCCCACCAGCCCCGCCAGCGAGCCGAGCACCCCCGCCTGGGCACACGTGGGCACCGCGTCCGGCGGGGGCGGCGCTTCATAGAGGCAGCGCAGGCACGGCCCACCCGGGTCCACGCGCATCGCCTGTCCCTGCATGCGCAGCACCCCGCCATAGACGAGCGGCACGCCCGTCAGCACCGCCACGTCCGACAGGAAGAACTTGGTGGCCACGCCATCCGTGGCGTCGATGACGGCGTCGTGCGCGCGAAAGAGCCCCTCCGCGTTGCTCGCGTCCACGCGCTCGGTGAGGGCCTCCGTGCTCAGGCCGGGAAAGGCCCGAGCCAGGCCCGCCGTCGCGGACTCCGCCTTGTTCCGGCCCACGTCCTCACTCCGGTGCCAGAGCTGGCGCGGCAGGTTCGTCACGTCCACGCGGTCTGGATCCGCCAGCGTCAGGTGCCCGACGCCGGCCTGGGCCAGCGCCAGTGACGCCGGGCATCCGAGCCCGCCAGCCCCCACCAGCAGTACGCGCGCGCGCTCCAGCCGGGACGCATGGGGAATTCGGGGATGGTGGTCTGTACCATGGCCATGCATCGGATGACTGCTCCACGCGGTCGGAAACGAATATGGTGGGGCCGCCTGCGTACCACCATGCAGAAGGGCGCAGGTGTCTCTCCACCGTCCCGCGTCCGCGCGGCCCCCACCTGCCAGGACATATGAAAAACCTGACCGGCGTGCTCGTCTTTTCCGCTGTCCTCTTCCTGGCTCCTGGCTGCACCCGCAAGACAGGCGAGGCCCCGGGCCCCACCGACGCCTCCGCCGCGACGGACGAAGCCGCGCGCACCGGCGCCAGCAAGGGGGCCCTGAGCGCGGAGGACGCGGGCTCGGGCAGCACGACGCGCGCGGCCCAGGAGGCCTGCGTGGACACGTGGCTCCAGAAGCAGGGGCTGGACGCGTACGGCAACCCGGAGGGCAGCATGTACGCGGGCGGCACGCCGCTCTTCAACGAGCGCACGGGCGAGCAGATCGACCGGCTGGACTTCATCTTCAAGAACAAGCCCGAGGCACGCCAGGCGTGCTCGGGTGACGCCTCCACGGAGTAACGCGGCGCTTCCTCCCGGCGTGGGGCCTGCCCCCTCGCCCTCCAGAAAGCGAGGCGGGCCACCTCCGGGATTCCCGGCCCCCCGGTTGCTCCCGTAGAGTACCGGACGAATGGATTCCCAACTCGCATTGAGCGAGGAAACGCCTGCCAACGACCTGCGCGCCCGGGTGCGCAAGGTCCTGGAGCGCCGCAAGCTGACGGACAGCGTGTCGGCGGAGCAGGCGACCGCCTCGTGGGAGCAGGACCGCTTCGTGGCCCGGGCCCGCGCGCTCTTCTACGCGCGGATGATGTTCCTCACCTTGGGCCTGCTCATCCTCGCGGTGCCGGCCTGGAGCGGCTACTTCGGCCTCACCGGTCCGTTCTCCTTCGTGGGCTACTTCGCGATGCTGCTCTACAGCGTCGCCAACCTCCTGGTCATCGACCACCCCAAGGCCGGCCGCTGGGTGACGTACATTACCCTCTGCCTGGACGTGACCATCAGCGTGGTGCTCATCGCCAAGCCGCACGTCGGCGGCGGTCTCCAGAGCCCGCTGCTGGCCACGCAGCTGCTCTTCACCACGCTCTTCGCCATCCTCTTTCCCAAGCCGCTGGCGATCCTGCCGCCGCTGCTGGCGCTGCCCATCACCACCCGGCTGGACCTGCTCCTCAACCGCTCCGTGACGGCGGTGGAGCTGCTGACCCTGCTCTGGTACCTGGCGCTCAACTTCATCATCGTCTACGTGCTCGTGTACCTGAACGAGCGCGAGGCCGCCGCGCACCGCGAGGTCGTGTCGCTCCAGGGGGACCTCAAGGAGCTGGCGGTGGTGGAGGAGCGCAACCGGCTGGCGCGGGAGATCCACGACGGCCTGGGCGCGTCCCTGTCGTCGATGATCATCCAGTCCGAGTACATCCTGAACCTCGCGCGCGAGGAGGGCCTGCGCGGGGAGATCCGCGAGCTGAAGCTCACCGCCGAGGAGTCCATCGAGGAGCTGAGGCGCAGCCTGCGGATGATGCGCGAGGACTTCGAGCTGGCACAGGGCCTGGAGGACTACGCGAAGACGTTCCGCGAGCGCACCGGCCTGGACATCCGCTTCGAGCGCACCGGGCTCCAGCGCAAGCTGAACCCGGACGCGCAGCTGGCGCTGTTCCGCATCCTCCAGGAGTCGCTGTCGAACGCGGTGAAGCACGCGGAGGCCAAGGGCGTCCAGGTGCGGCTCGACTTCAGCGAGGACCGCGTCAACCTCGTCGTGCGCGACGACGGCAAGGGCTTCGACCCTTCCCGGACGCCGCGCGGCCACTACGGCCTGTTGAACATGCGTGAGCGCGCCATGAAGCTCGGTGGTCAGCTCATCGTGGACTCGTCACCCGGCGCTGGCGCCCAGGTGGCATTCTCCCTTCCCTGTCGCCCGTCATGACCGGAGCTCCCGTGGACGCCCCGCAGCCTCCCGATTCGCCGCCCATTCGCGTCTTCGTGGTCGAGGATCAGACGAAGATCCTCAAGAACCAGCTCCGCCTCTTCGAGAACCACCCGGAGCTGGACATCATCGGCACGGCGCTCTCCGGTGAAGCCGCGCTGGAGGAAGTGCCCAAGCTGATGCCGGACGTGCTGCTGCTCGACCTGGGCCTGCCCCGCATGAGCGGCATCGACGTGACGCGCGAGGTAAAGGCGCGCTTCCCGAAGATTGAAATCCTCATCTTCACCATCTTCGACGAGGAGGACAAAGTGCTGGAGGCCGTGAAGGCGGGCGCCTCCGGCTACCTGCTCAAGGGCGCCCCGGTGGACAAGATCATCGAGGCCATCAAGGAGGTCCGCGCGGGCGGCACTGTCATCCAGCCCAACCTGGCCCGCCGGCTGCTCCGTCACTTCCGCGTGGAGCCCGACGCCAGCCCCGTGGCCTCGCCGCCCTCCGCGCCGGAGCCGTCGGCCAGCGACTTGCCCCAGGAGCCCCTGCTCAAGCCGCTGTCGGACCGCGAGCGCGAAATCCTCCAGCTCATCGCCAAGGGCGTGTCCAACAGCGAGGCGGCGCGCCTGCTCGACCTCAGCAAGGCCACCATCCGCACGCACCTGGAGCACATCTACCGGAAGCTGGAGGTCACCAACCGCGTGGAGGCCGTCACCGAAGGCATCCGCAAGGGCCTCATCTCCGTCTGAGCCGGAGCGCCCGCGCTCAGCGCCCCGTGGAGACCGCCGCGCCCGGACGCTCCGCGGCGGCGGCCTCCATGACCAGGTCCGCGTACCGGTTGACCGGATCTCCCGGCTGCGTGCCGTCCCGGTAGTAGAAGGTGTAGTCGTCCCAGGCCTCCGGCCGGGCGTCGTTGGAGAACATCCACAGCGCCCCCGCGCCGACGCCTTCCTTCCGCATGCACTCCAGCCAGCCGCGATAGAGCGCGCGCCGCTGTGACACGTCGAACGTGCCTTCGTTGCGCAGCCCCAGTTCGCCCACGAACAAGGGCTTGCCCAGGTTCCGGGCGATGGCGGCGTGCTCCCGAATCCACCGGGCGCCGGCCTCGGCCGTGTCGATGCCGCCCAGGCCCCAGGACTCTGGATAGAAGTGCACCGACGCGAAGTCGATGTACGGGGACGCCGTGTTGCGCGTGAAGCTGGCCCCCGGCGTGCGGAGCACCGGCGACCCGGAGCGGGACCAGAAGCCAGGGTCGTACCCGTCGGGAGAAGGCTCGAAGCCCTCCTCCCCCGTCCCCACCAGGTGGCCGGGCGCGTGCGTCTTCACCTCGCGCGCCACGTCATCAATCCACGCGCGCAGTCGCGCCCCTTCCTTGTCCAGCCCCCGTCCCCGCGGCTCGTTGAGCAGCTCCCAGGCCAGGACGGCCGGGTGGTCGCCGTAGCGGATGCCGTCCACCGTGTTCACCCGGTTGAGCAGCCGCGCCACGTGCGCCTTGTAGTGCGCCACCACCACCGGGTCGGTGAAGAACCGGGCATCCCCTTCCACGGGCCGGGGGAGGCCCGCCCACTCCACGTACTGGCGCGCGCCCCCGTACGCATCCCAGTAGTTCCCCAGCGTCAGCACCAGGCGGACGCCATGGAACCGGGCGCGGGTGAGCACCCAATCCAGGCCGACCAGGGCCACCTCGTCGTACTCCAGCGGCGCCACCTGGATGGCGGTGTCCCCCACCTTCGACAGTGCGTCGTTGTGTCCGTTGGTGCGCAGCGCGCGCACGCCCAGCGCGGAGGCCTTGGCGAGCACCTCTTCCAGCACCGGGGACTCCGCCGCCCCCCGCCGCGCGTCCCGGGTGGCCTCTTCCTGTAGGAAGTAGGCGTTGAGCACCATGGCGCCGGACGGCAACCGGTCCAGGTGTTGCGCCGGGCCGCCCGAGCAGCTTGCGGCCACCGCCTCCAGCATGACCGGGTCCCCCTCTCCGCAGGCCCCCAGGAGGAAGGCGACGGCCGCGGAGGCAGTGGAGGTCCGGCGAGAAAGGGGCATGCCTACATGGTAACGACGCCACGCGCTCCACGCATCGGTCCCGAGGACTGGGCTAGGTTCGCCGCCATGGACCTCAGACTGGAAGGCGTGTCGAAGACGTACCCCAACGGCACCCGTGCGTTGCAGGGTGTCAACCTCACCATTCCGCGCGGAATGTTCGGGTTGCTCGGACCGAACGGCGCCGGCAAGTCCACGCTGATGCGCAGCATCGCCACGCTGCAGGACGTGGATGCGGGCACCATGACCTTCGACGGCATCGACCTGCGCCGGGACAAGGACCGGCTGCGCGAGGTGCTGGGTTACCTCCCACAGGACTTCGGCGTGTACCCCAAGGTGACGGCCTGGGACATGCTGGACCATCTGGCCCAGCTCAAGGGCCTGGCCCAGCGCGGCCCGCGCCATGACACGGTGAAGGCGCTCCTCCAGAAGACGAACCTCTGGGAGCATCGCGACCGGCGGCTCGGTGGATTCTCTGGCGGCATGAAGCAGCGCTTCGGCATCGCCCAGGCCCTGCTCGGCAATCCCAAGCTGCTCATCGTGGACGAGCCCACCGCCGGGCTCGACCCCGCCGAGCGCTTCCGCTTCCACAACCTGCTGGCGGAGATCAGCACCGACGTGGTGGTGCTGCTGTCCACGCACATCGTCTCCGACGTGGCGGACCTCTGTCAGAACATGGCCATCCTCGCCCAGGGGAACGTCGTGGCCAGCGGCCACCCGCTGAAGCTGGTGGAGTCCCTGCACCAGCGCGTGTGGAAGCGCTTCGTCACCCACCAGGAGGAACTGGACGCGCTCATGAAGCAGTTGGAGGTCATCGCCGTGCGGCGCGTGGCTGGCCAGCGACTGGTCCACGTCTACGCGGAGTCCCCGCCAGAGGGCTTCGAGCCCGCCAGCCCCGACCTGGAGGACGTCTACTTCCACGCGCTCGCCCGGGCGACCAAGCAGTCCTGAGGGCACGCCATGCTCACCGCCCTCCTGACCTTCGAACTGCGGCGCCGGATGAAGATGATCTCCACCTGGGTCTACGCCCTGGTGCTGGCCGCCGCCGCCGCGATGATAACGCTGGCGATTGGCGCCGTGTTCAAGGGGTTCTCGGTGACGTCGGGCCCGGAGCTGGTCCGCGTCAACAGCCCGCACACCATCTTCTACTTCACCACCGGCATGGCCTACGTCGGCCTCTTCATGGTGGCCGCCGTCTTCGGCCAGGCCGCCTACCAGGACTTCGGCCACAACACGTGGATGCTCATCTTCACGAAGAACGTGAAGAAGGGCCCGTACCTGCTCGGCCGGTTCCTGGGCGCGTACCTCTTCAGCGCGGTGCTGATGCTGGCCATCATCCCCGGGCTGCTGGTGGGCGCCGCGGGCGTGTGGCTGGTGGATGCCGAGCGGCTCGCTCCGTTCCAGCTCACTTCCTACCTCTGGCCCTACGTCGTCGGCGTCTGGCCCACGCTCTTCTTCGCCGGCGCCGTCTTCTTCTCGCTGGCCGCCCTGACGCGGCGCATGGCCCCCGTGTACGTGGGCGTCGTGGTGCTGGTGATGGGGTACCTGGTGCTCAGCGCCGCCATGTCCGACGTGCAGCACCAGGACCTGGCGTCCCTGCTGGACCCGTTCGGCTTCCTCACCTTCGAGAACGCGACCCGCTACTGGACGGCGGCCGAGCGCAACCGGGACCACGTCCCCTTCGCCGGGCTGCTGCTCGCCAACCGGCTGCTGTGGAGCGCGGTGGGCGCCGCGATACTGGGGCTGGCGGTCCTGCGCTTCCGCACCACCGTGGAGGAGCAGCGGGGACGCGGCACGCGCAAGGAGACGGCGGCCTCCGCCCCAGCCGCCATCCCCACCACCGTGGCGGCGCCCACGACGGGCAGCTGGCTGCGCACGGCCTTCGCCACCTCCTGGCTGGCCTACCGCGACATTCTCCGCTCCCCGGTGTTCTGGTCCTTCGTCGTGGCGGCGCTGGCCTTGGGCACCATGGGGATCTCCCTCTCGAAGCAGATATTCGGCACCGCCACCTGGCCGGTGACGTGGCAGGTGCTGGAGACGGCCACGCGAACGTTCCAGCCCTTCCTGCTCATCACCATCACCTTCTATGCGGGTGAGCTGGTGTGGAAGGAGCGCGACGCGGGGCTGGCCGACATCGTGGACGTCACGCGCGTGCCGTCCTGGGTCACCTATGGCGCGAAGCTGGGGGCGCTGCTGCTCGTGGCCTTCTCGCTCAAGGCCGTGGCGCTGGTGTCCGCGCTGCTGTCCCAGGTGCTTCGCGGCTACTTCGACATCGAGTGGAACCTCTACGCCAAGCAGCTCTTCCTGCTGGACTTCCCGCATGACGCGCTGCTGTGCGTGCTGGCCTTCTTCGCGCAGGTGCTCATCCATCAGAAGTACCTGGCGTACCTGGTGATGGTGCTCTACTTCGTCCTCCAGGCCGCGCTGGGTCTGATGGGCGTGGAAGACGCGCTGGTCCGCTACGGCTCCGAGCCCACGCTCCGTTACTCCGACCTGAACCGGTTCGGCAGCAACATCCCCGCGCTCGTATGGCACCGTGTCTACTGGTACGGGCTGGCCGCGCTGCTCGTGGCGGTGGGCTACCTGCTCACCGTCCGAGGCCGGGAGGCGCGTTGGAAGCAGCGCTGGGCGGCGGCCAAGGCGCGGCGCACGGGCGCGTGGACGGCGGCCGCGGCGCTGTCGCTCTGCGTCTTCGTCGGGGCGGGCGCGTTCATCTACTACAACACCCACATCCTCAACCCGTACATCACGAAGAAGGACCGGGAGCGGCAGCAGGCCCGCTACGAAAAGGAATACGCGTCCTACGCCGCCCTGCCCCACCCGCGCATCACCGCCGCGAAGGTCACCTTCCACATCCACCCGGAAGAACTGCGCCTGGAGGCCCTGGGCAGCTACCGCATCCGCAACAAGACAGCCGTGCCCATCTCCAAGGTGATGCTCAGCCTGCCGGACGACGCCCGGGTGCGCGGCCTGTCCCTGGCCGGCGTGACGAAGCCCGCGATGCATGACGCCGAGCTCGGCATCTTCGTCTACGAGCTGCCCACGCCGCTGGCGCCCGGCGCCGATTCCGCCATCGTGTTCGATCTGGAGTTCGGCACGAAGGGCTTCACGCACGGTGGGGCACGCACGGACATCGTGGGCAACGGCACCTTCTTCAACAACATGAACCTGCCGGTGCTGGGCTACCAGAAGGGCGCCGAGCTGGAGGACGACCGGGACCGCAAGGACTACGACCTGCCGCCTCGCGAGCGCATGCCGGACCGCGACGACCCGAAGGCGAAGCAGGACAACTACATCCGCCAGGACTCGGACTTCATCGCCTTCGAGGCCACGGTGAGCACGGCGAAGGACCAGATTGCCATTGCCCCGGGCTACCTGGAGAAGGAGTGGACCGAGGGCAACCGCCGCTTCTTCCACTACCGGATGGACAAACCCATCCTCAACTTCTTCTCCGTCCTGTCCGCGCGCTACGAGGTGATGCGCGACACGTGGCGAGACGTGAAGTTGGAGATCTACCACCACCCCACGCACACCTTCGCGCTGGACCGGATGATGCGCGGCATGAAGGACACGCTGGAGTACTGCAGCGAAAACTTCGGGCCGTATCAGCACCGGCAGGCCCGCATCCTGGAGTTCCCCCGCTACGAGAGCTTCGCCCAGGCCTTCCCCAATACGATTCCGTATTCGGAGGCGCTGGGCTTCATCGCCCGCGTGGAGGACGGACGCGCCGACGACGTGGACTACCCGTACTACGTCACCGCGCACGAGATTGCCCACCAGTGGTGGGCGCACCAGGTGGTGGGCGCGCGCGCACAGGGCGCCACGATGACGTCGGAGACGATGTCGCAGTACGCCGCGCTGATGGTGATGAAGCACCGCTTCGGGCCGAAGAAGATGAAGCGCTTCCTCAAGTTCGAGCTGGACCGCTACCTCGCTGGCCGCGCGTTCGAATCGAAGAAGGAGGTGCCGCTGGCACGGGTGGAACAGCAGCAGATGTACATCCACTACCAGAAGGGCAGCCTCGTCATGTACGCGCTGCAGGACTTCATCGGCGAGGATCGGGTGAACCGCGCCCTGCGCCGCTACGTGGAGAAGGTCCGCTTCCAGGGCCCGCCGTACACCGGCTCCTCCGAGCTGCTGGGCTTCCTCCGGGAAGAGACGCCGCCGGAGTACCAGTACCTCATCGAGGACCTGTTCGAGACCATCACCCTCTATGACAACCGCGCCGTCTCCGCGCAGGTGCGGCAGAACGACAAGGGCACCTGGGACGTCACCCTCAAGGTGAAGTCGAAGAAGTACCGCGCCGATGAGAAGGGCGAACAGACGGAGGTGGACTTCAACGACTGGATGGACGTTGGCGCGCTCGACGAGCGCGGCGAGGCCGTCTTCCTGGAGAAGCGCCGGGTGACGAAGGGCGAATCGGAGCTCACCTTCACCGTTCCCGTGAAGCCCGTCCAGGTGGGCATCGACCCGCTCAACGTGCTCATCGACCGCACGTCCACCGACAACGTGACGGAGCCCACCGTCGCGTCCGCGGTAGCGCTGGGGAGCCCGTCCACGCCCTGACGGGTCAGCTCCAGCGAATGCGCAGGTCGAAGCCGTCGGGCGGCTCGTAGCGTTCCACGTTCGCCTGGGGCTCGGTGGCGCCGGCCTGCCGCAGCGCACCTTCACAGGTGCCCGCGGCGGCCTCCGCCGGGAAGGGGTAGCCCCGGAAGCGGACGCGCCAGTCCGCCGGGCCCAGGGATTCCACCTGGATGTCCACCGGGGAGAAGACGGAGCTGAAGCTCAGCGACACGCGCTTCATGGCGCGCTCGGGCCCGGCCACCTTGAGGGCAATGCCCACCACCTTGCCCACCAGGGTGTCGAAGTAGCTGCGCACCAGCTCCCGCCCCAGGGTCCGGTAGGCCGACTTACGGTCCATGCCCTGGTAGCGGTAGCGCACCGTCGCGTCCTGACAACCCGCGAACACGGCCGCGGGATAGGTGGCGCGGGGCTTGTCCATGTCGAAGCCCGCGGCCAGGAACTCGGCCTGGAGCTTCGCGTCGGGCTGCGCCATGCGGACCAGGGATTCGAACAACGTTGATTGAACAGTGACTTCGGCTGGCATCGGTGGCGCGGCACCCTAGAGAAGTCAAGCGGCTCGGGAAAGCGGATGCACCGGCGTTGTTTGACTCGCCAACGTCCGCGCTCAATCGCCGCGAAGGCCGCAGTGGTCTGGCAGTTGGAGCCGGGCCAGCAGCGTGGGCGGCATCCCCCACTCCACGGGCGTGAAGTAGACCTGGATGCCTCACATCACTCCCGATGTCTCAGTGAGTGAGAATGAATCATCCAACCCGGCGACGAAGCTGTCCTTGTGACATGCGGCGACACAAGCGTCTCGCGAGTCGAGAATCCGGAGCAACAGCCCGAAGTCGCTCCCAGCGGCCGTATTCCGATTCATGACGGAAGACGCGCACTGGCAAGGGAGCAAGGGACACGGCGGAGCCTCACAAGTGTCAGACAGTCCTGAGAGGATGTCCCCGGGCGCCAATGCCAGAGGGGGAGCCCCGCGCGACATCCGTAACAGGAATTGGGTGAAGAAACCTGGCCTCGACCGTTTCTCACCAACTTGAGACGTCGTGTCCCAGAGGGCACGCGGCTGTGACACATGCTGTAACCCATTCATACACAACCAATCTCGAGAGTTAAGAATACAGCCTTGGCTTTACGAGCAATCCGCTATTGGCGTAGGTTTTAGATATGAGCGCAGTGTCCAATATTGAGCACGACCCCATCGCAATCATTGGCATCGGCTGCCGCTTTCCAGGGGGCGCTAAGTCACCGCGCCACCTCTGGGAGCTGCTCACCCAGGGCCGCTGCGCCATCGTAGAAGTCCCGAAGGAGCGCTGGGACCACCGCCGGTACTACGACCCGGACCCAGACAAGCCAGGCAAGACGTATGTGCGGGCGGGAGGCTTCCTGCAGGAGGCCATCGACACGTTCGACGCGGCCTTCTTCTCCATTTCGCCCCGGGAGGCGGCGACGCTCGATCCGCAGCAGCGGCTGCTCGCGGAGGTGGCGTGGGAGAGCCTGGAGGACGCGGGCCTTCCGGCGGACAAGCTCGCGGGCAGCCCCACGGGGGTCTACGTCGGCGGGTTCATGCTGGACAGCATGCTCACGCACATGGGGCCGATGAACCGCGAGCTCATCGGACCGCACACGGCGGTGGGCTCGACGATGACGGTGCTCTCCAACCGCCTGTCGTACATGTTCGACTTCCAGGGGCCGAGCATCTCCCTGGACACGGCGTGTTCCTCGTCGATGGTCGCCGTCCACCTGGCGTGCCAGGACCTGCGGAACGGCACCACGTCACTGGCGCTGGCGGGTGGCGTCAACGTCATGTTCCGGCCCGAGATCTTCGTGGCCATGAGCAAGGGCAAGTTCCTGTCGGCGGACGGGTACTCCAAGAGCTTTGATACCCGCGCGGACGGCTACGGCCGTGGCGAGGGCGCCGGCATCGTGGTGCTCAAGCGGCTCTCCGACGCGGTCCGAGATCAGGACCGCGTCTACGCCGTCATTCGAGGAACGGGCGTCAACCAGGACGGACACAGCGAGTCCATGACGGCGCCGAGCTCTCGCGCGCAGGAAGCGCTGATTCGCCGCGTCTGCGCCAGCGCCGCGCTGGACCCCACTGAAATCCATGCCTTCGAAGCCCATGGCACGGGCACCGCCGTGGGTGACCCGGCGGAGCTGGGAGGCCTGGGCGCTGTCTCCAAGCGCGAGGACGGCCAGGGACCGTGGGTCGGCTCGCTCAAGGCCAACATCGGGCACCTGGAGGCAGCGGCCGGCGTGGCCGGGCTGATCAAGGCGAGCTTGTGCCTGCAGCACCGGCAGCTGCCCCCGCAGGCCAACCTGCGCAACCTCAACCCCGCCATCCCCTTCGACACGCTGGGCATCCGCATCCCGCGCGCGCTCGAAACGCTCGCGCCCCGCCAGGACGAGCCGCTGCGGATGGGCGTCAACTCCTTCGGCTACGGCGGCACCAACGCCCACTGCGTCATCGAGCAGGCGCCCTCCGCCGAGTCGCAGGCCCGCGCCGACGGCCCCCCGGCGCCGCTGCTGCTCCCCCTCTCCGCCCGCAGCCCCGAGGCCCTGCGCGCCCTGGCCCAGTCCTACGCGGAGATGCTCGCCGCTCCGGCGTCGGCCTCGCTGTCGGACATCTGCTTCTCCGCGGCCACGCGCCGCGCCCACCATGAGCACCGGCTGGCGCTGCTGGCGACGGAGGACGTGGCCGACCTGACGGCGCGGCTGACGTCCTTCGCGTCGGGCAACCCCGCCGAACTGGGCACTTCCGGCCGAACGCTCCAGGCCGCGGATGCCCGGCCCGTCTTCGTGTTCACCGGCATGGGGCCCCAGTGGTGGGCCATGGGCCGGGAGCTCTACGCGCAGGATGCGCTCTTCCGCGCCACCCTGGACCGCTGCGACGCCCTCTTCCAGCGGCTGGCGGGTTGGTCGCTGCTGGAGCAGATGCTCGCGGACGAGAAGTCCTCCAACATGGCGCGGACGGACATCGCGCAGCCCGCGAACACGTTCCTCCAGATTGGCTTGCTGGAGATGTGGCGACGCGCGGGCATCACGCCCGCGGCGGTGATTGGCCACAGCGCGGGTGAGGTCGCGTCGGCCTATGCCGCCGGCCGCTTCACGCTGGAGCAGGCCATACTCGTCATCTACGAGCGCAGCCGCATCCAGGCCAAGGCCGCGGGACAGGGCAAGATGGCCGCCGTGGGCCTCTCTGAGGAAGGCGCGCGCGCCGCCATCCGGGGGCGTGAGGACCTGGTGTCCATCGCCGCCATCAACGGCCCCAACGCGGTGACGCTGTCGGGTGACGCGAAGGCCATCGAGGAGATCGCCGCGGAGCTGGAGGCGCGCGGCGTGTTCCAGCGCATCCTGAAGGTCGAGGTGCCGTACCACAGCCCCGCCATGGAGGGCCTGAAGCCGGAGCTGCGCCGCTGCCTGGCCGCGCTGAAGCCTTCCGCCGGGCACCTGCCCACCTACTCCACCGTCACGGGCGGGCGCATCGAAGGCATTGCCTACGACGCGGAATACTGGTGCGACAACATCCGCGAGCCCACGCTCTTCGCGAAGGCCGCGGGGCAGATGCTGAAGGACGGCTACCGGCTCTTCATCGAGCTGGGGCCCCACCCCGTGCTGCTGGCGTCCATCAAGGAATGCTGCGCGGAGGCCCGCGTCGAGGGCCGCGTCCTCACCTCCCTCCGGCGGCAGGAGCCCGAGCACAAGACGTTCATCAAGGCCGTGGCCGAGCTCTACGTCGCGGGCATTCCCATCGACTGGAGCGGCCTCTATCCGCAGGGCTCGCGTTACACCCCGCTCCCCACCTACCCCTGGCAGCGAGAGAGGCACTGGCACGAGTCGGAGGAGGCCCTTACGGACCGCCGGGGCTCGACCGAGCATTCGCTGCTCGGCCCCCGCGTCTCCGCGCCGTTGCCCACCTGGGAGCGCGGGCTGAACGCGCGCTTCCTGCCGTGCCTCCAGGACCACCGCGTCCGGGGCTCGCTCGTCGTCCCTGGCGCTACCTACGTCGAGCTGGCGCTCGCCGTTCGCCGCGCCATGGGCCTCTCGGAACCGCATGCGCTGGAAGAGGTGCGGTTCGAGAACGCGCTCGTCGTCACCGGCCATGACGAGCCCGTCGTCCGGACCACGTACGACGAGGCGGCCCAGACGGTGACCATCTACAGCCGGCCGCGCGACAACCGCACGGCGTGGACCCGCCACGCCACCGCGCGCATCCGCCGGAGCGTCCATACGCCGCCGGAGATGCAGGCCCGGGTGAGCGAGCTCGGCATCCACGCAGAGGCGCCGCTCGACACCGAGGCGCTGTACCGGATGCTGGCGACCCGCGGGCTCGAGTACGGCCCCAGCCTGCGCGGCATCCGCACGCTGCGCCGCAACGAGAAGGAACTGCTGGCCGAGATTGTCCTTCCCGAAGCGGAAGTGGCCCGCATCACCGCCGATTCGCAGCTGCTGCTCGACCCCGTGTGGTTGGACCCCTGCCTCCAGGCCATGGTGTCCTGGCTTCCCGAGGACGACACGCGGCTCTACCTGCCCATGGGCTGCCGGAGCATCCAGCTCTCCACGCCACCCGAGCCCCACGCGCCGCTGTGGTGCCATGCCCGGATTCGCGCGCGCACGGCCCACACGCTCGAGTGCGACATCACGCTGCTGGACGGCGAAGGACGGGTGTCCGCGAGGCTGACGGGCGTCGAGTGCGCCGCGCTCGCGGACCGTGAGGAGTCCGTGCCCAGGCCGGCGTTCTACGACTGGACGTACACGCACGCCTTCGAGGCCACCGCCGAGGAGCTGCCCGCGAAGAGCCAGGGCACCTGGCTCGTCTTCGCCGACCAGGGCGGAATCGGCGCCGAGCTCACGCGTGAACTCCAGCGGACCGGCATCCAGGACCTGGTCCTGGTGACGCGGGGCGAGACGTTCGTCCGCGAGTCGAACCACCGCTTCCAGATTCGCTTCGGAAACGCGGAGGACGTCCATTCCCTCGTGGAGGCCGTGGGCCGCGTCCGCATCCAGCACGTTGCCTACCTCGCCGGCCTGGACGCGCGTCCGGGAGCCGAGTCGAACGACGTGCAGGCGCTGCTCGACGTGGTGCTGGCCCTGGCGCCGGGCGATGGCGCGTCGCTGCGCATCGTCACCCGCGACGCACAGCGCGCGGCCCCGGGCGACGCTCTGGGCGCGCTGTCCGCCACGCCGCTGATTGGCTTCGCGCGCGTCGTTCCCGCGGAGTTCCCGCACCTGCGGACCCGCTCCATCGACCTGCCGAAGAGCGCTGCGGCGTCGCAGCCGGAGCTGATCGAACGGCTTGCCCGCGAGCTGCTGGCGGACACGCAGGAGGAGGAGGTCGCGCTTCGCGATACCCGCCGCTTCGTCCGCCGCCTCAGCGCGAAGCCCCTGCCGGAGTGGGAGGCCCAGACGAAGGGCACGCCCGCGCTGGCTGGTGTGGAGCAGGTGTTCGAGATCGCCCTCGACGGCGCCGAGCGCCGGCCGCGTCGCGCCACGCGCAAGCAGCCTGCGCGCGGAGAGGTCGAAATCAAGGTCACCCACGTGACGCTGACCCGCGCCGCGGCCGTGCAAGGCAGGCGTGCATCCGACACGCACTGGCCGCTGGAGGTGGGCGGTGTGGTCGTCGCGGTGGGCGAGGCCACCCCGGGCTTCACGTCCGGCCAGGTGGTGCAGGCGCTGGTCGCGCAAGAAGCGCCCGTGGTCGGCACGCACGTGGTGCTGCGCCTGGACCGGGACTTCATCAGCGCGGGCACGTCCCAGGGACGGCTGCTGCCCTTCCTCGGCGCCGAGTACGCGCTCCATGTGCATGGCCACATCCAGCCCTCCGAACGGCTCCTCGTCATCGGGGACGCCGGTGGCGTGGGGACCGCCGTGGTCGAGCTCGGCCGCGCCGCGGGAGCCCGGACGGCCATCATCCTGGACGGCGACACGCGGCAGGCGCCAGAGGGCGTTCGCGTCTTCGACCGGCGCTCGCCTTCCCTCCCGGAAGACATCCTGGCGTGGACGGACGGCGCGGGCGTGGACCTGCTGGTGAACGCGTCCTGCGACGCGGAGCCCACCATCACCAGTGTGCTCGGAGCCTTCGGCCGCTTCGTCGATGCGGGCCCGCTCGCTCCGGCGGAGGGCCTGTTCGCCACCGCCTGGCCCCGTGGCGCGGCCTGCGCACGCGTGGACGTCGCGGCCATGCTGCGCCAGCGTCCCCAGGAGGTCGCCGCACGGCTCCAGTCCGTCCTCGGCCGGTTCCAGACCCTGCCGGCGCTGCCGTCCGAGTCCTGGTCCGTCACCCGCGCGGAAGAGGCACCGGCCTGGCTGGCGGAGCATTCGCGGGACCAGGGCCTGGCCCGGCTCACGCTGACGTTCGCCGACGGTGAGCCGCTCGCGCTCGCTCCGGCGGCGGACGAGCCGCTCTTCGATGCGAACGCCACGTACCTCGTCACCGGTGGCTTCGGCGGGTTCGGCCTCGCGCTCGCCCGCTGGATGGTCGCGGAGGGTGCGCGGAACCTCGTGCTCACCGGCCGAAAGGGCGCCTCCACGCCGGAAGCCAGGCAGCTGGTCCAGGAACTGGAAGCTGCCGGCGCTCGCGTCACCGCGGCCGCCGCGGACGTCAGCAGCATGGACGACATGCGGGCGCTGTTCGCGCGCATCGACGCCACGCACCCGCCGCTCAAGGGCGTGCTGCACACGGCGGCCGTGCTGGACGACGCGCCGATGCCCGACCTGAACCTCGAGCGCATCCAGCGCGTCATGGCTCCCAAGGCGGGCGGCGCGTGGACTCTTCACGAGCTGACGCAGGACCGGCAGCTGGACCTCTTCGTCCTCTTCTCGTCCGTCGCCGCGCTGATTGGAAATCCGCGGCAGGGCAACTACGTCGCGGCGAACAGCTTCCTCGACGCGCTCGCGGAGCACCGGGCCGCGCGAGGGCTGGCGGCCATCAGCATCCACTGGGGCGTCCTGGGTGAGTTCGGCATGGCCCAGGACGAAGCGGTGCGGACCTACCTCGAATCGCTCGGCCTCAACCCGATGGCGCCCGCCACCGTGTTGACCGCGCTCAAGCGGGTGCTGCGCCTGCGCACGCCGCAGCTGGGCCTCTTCGATGTGCAGTGGTCCAAGCTGGGCCGCGCCGCCCCGCACCTGGGCAAGTCCGCCAGGACGGCACACCTGCTGGGCAGTGCCCAGGGTGGCGCCCAGAGCGAGGCGGAGCAGCTCCGCGGACACCTGTCGGGTCTGGCCCCCGAGGCCCGGCAGCCGGAGCTGGAGAAGTTCCTCGTCGAGCGGCTCGCCACCATCCTCCAGATTCCCATGGAGCGGGTGGAGCCGCAGAAGCCCCTGTCCCTGCTGGGCGTGGACTCGCTGCTGTCGATGCAGGTCCAGCGGACCATCCGCGAGGCGCTCGGCGTCGAGATTCCCGCGCTGGAGCTGCTGCGCGCCGGGAGTCTGGTGGAGGTCGCCACCAACCTGTCGTCGAAGTTCGACGGGCCCGCGGCCGCCGCCGCTGCGCCCGCGCCGGAACCGGTGACGGAGGAAGCCGAAATCGAGCAGCAGGTGAACAGCATGTCGGAGAGCGAGCTGGACACAATCCTCCAGGCCATGCTCGCCGCGCAGACGGCGCAGGAGAGGGAGACGGCATGAGCACCCCGGCTGACAACATGAAGGGCCTCTCGCTCGAGGCGAAGCGCAAGCTGCTCGCCGAGCTCATGGCGAAGTCCGGGAAGGCGGCCCCCCGCCTCTCCCCGCTCGCGTCCGGCCAGAAGGCGCTATGGCTCCTGCACCAGCAGGACCCGGAGAGCGCGGCCTACAACACGCCCTTCGCGCTGCGCATCCGCTCGCAAATGGATGTGGCGTCGCTCAAGCGCGCGTTCGGAATGCTGGCCGAGCGCCACGCGTCCCTGCGCACCACGTTCTCGTCCACCGCGGAAGGGCAGCTCGTCCAGACGTGCCACCCGACCCTCGAGCCGAGCTTCACCCACGTGGACGCGCAGGGCTGGAGCGCCGAGCAGCTCCAGGCCGAGGTGGCCCGCGCCTACCGTCAGCCGTTCTCCCTGGAGCGGGGCCCGCTGCTCCGGGGAAACCTCTTCTCCCTGGAGGCCGAGGACCACGTCCTCCTGATGACCGTCCACCACATCGTCTACGACGGGTGGTCCGCGGGCATCCTCCAGCAGGAGTTCAATCAGCTCTATCAGGCCATCGCGCGAGGCGAGCAGCCGTCCCTGCCGCCCGTCACGGGCAGCTACGCCGCCTTCGTCGCGCAGCAGGCGGAGACGATGTCGGGTACCTCGGGGCGGGCCCACTGGGACTACTGGCAGAAGAAGCTCGATGGTGAGCTTCCCATCCTGGCGCTGCCCGCCGACCGCAGCCGGTCGGCGGTCGCCGCGAACCGGAGTGGCGCGAGCCCGTTCCGCCTCTCCGCGGAGCTGACGGCCCGTATCAAGGCGCTCGCGCAGAGCGCCGAGTCCACGCCCTTCGTCGTGCTCGTATCCGCCTATGCCGCCCTGCTGGGGCGTCTGGCGCGGCAGGAGGACATCCTGATTGGCTCGCCCACGGCGGGCCGGCCCGGCTCCGCCTTCCATGACGTGGTGGGCTACTTCGCCAACGCGGTGGCGCTGCGCGCGGACCTCTCCGGCGCGCCCTCCACCCGGACCCTGCTGGGCCGGATGCGCACCGTCGTCCACGAGGCGCTCGCGCACCAGGACTTCCCGTTCGCATCGCTCGTGGAGCGCCTGGACATCGAGCGCCGTCCCGGCGTGTCTCCCCTCTTCCAGGCGTCCATCTCGCTTCACGCCTCGCGCGAGGGCGGCGGCGCCATGGCGCTGTGGGCCTCGCCCGACGAGGACGCCCGCGTCTATTGGGGCAACCTGCAGCTCGAGCCCTTCCCCATCAGCGACCAGGAGTCGCAGTTCGACCTCACGCTGGAGATGTGGGAGACGCGAGGCGCCTTCTCCGGCGTGCTGCGCTTCAACCGCGCCCTCTTCAACGACGACACCGTCGCCCTGTGGCGCGGCTACTTCGAGAAGCTCGTCGAGGAGATGGTCCGCGCACCGGATGAGCCGGTGGCCCGGCTGTCCCTGGCGGTCAAGGCCCCGTCCCCCGTACACGAGGCGCGCGTTGGAAGCGCCCCGGCCGTCACCACCGCCCAGACCCTCACCGGCTGGTTCGAGGCCCAGGCCGAGCGCAGCCCGAATGCCACCGCGCTGACGTTTGGCGAGACGCACCTCAGCTACGCCGAGCTCAACGCCCGGGCGAATGTCCTGGCGCATGCGCTGCGCGACCACGGCGTGGGCCCCGAGTCCCTGGTGGGCATCTGCGTCGACCGCGGCGTGGAGCTGGTCGTCTCCATCCTCGGCGTGCTCAAGGCCGGCGGCGCCTATGTGCCGCTGGACCCCGCCAGCCCGAAGGACCGGCTCGCGTTGATTCTGGAGGACGCGGAGGTCGCCGCGCTGGTGACCGAGTCCAGCCGCACCGGCGAGCTTCCCACCCAGCGTGTGCCCACCATCTTCGTGGACGCGCTCGACTGGCAGGGCGGCCGGCGTGCGCCGAATCCCGCGCCGGCCATCACGCCGGACAGCGCCGCCTACGTCATCTACACGTCCGGTTCGACGGGGCGCCCCAAGGGCGTCATCGTCACCCACGCCAACGCCACCCGCCTGTTCACCACGTCGGAGCCGCTCTACGGCTTCGGGCCGGATGACGTCTGGACGCTGTTCCACTCCGCGGCGTTCGACTTCTCCGTCTGGGAGCTCTGGGGGCCGCTGCTGTACGGCGGGCGCCTGGTCGTCGTGCCCCACTGGATGACGCGCGCGCCCGAGGCCTTCGGTGAGCTGATTGCGCGTGAAGGCGTGACGGTCCTCAACCAGACGCCGTCCGCGTTCCGTGCGCTGACGCGCGCGCCGTCCATCGCGGATGGCAAGGGCGGCCGCAGCCTCAAGTGGATCATCTTCGGCGGAGAGGCGCTGGACGCGGCGACCGTGCGCCCCTGGTTCGAGCGGTATGGGGACGCCGGCACGCAGCTCATCAACATGTACGGCATCACCGAGACCACGGTGCATGTCACGTACTACCGGGTGACAGAGGCCGACCTCACCTCCGCCGCGAGCCCCATCGGGCGCCCGCTCCCGGACCTCGAGCTGCACCTGCTCGACGAGCACGGCCAGCCCGTGCCGGCCGGCGTTCCGGGGGAGATGTACGTCGGCGGCGCGGGTGTTGCGCGCGGCTACCTGAAGCGCCCCGAGCTCACCGCACAGCGCTTCATCGAGGACCCGTCTTCGCCGGGCAAGCGGCTCTACCGCTCGGGCGACCTCGCCATCCGCCTCCCGGATGGCGGCTTCACGTACCTGGGGCGCATCGACGACCAGGTGAAGATTCGCGGGTTCCGCATCGAGCTGGGAGAAATCCAGTCGGTGCTCGCCACGCACCCGGCGGTCGCGGATGCCTACGTCACCACGCATGAGCGGAGCGCGGACGACCGGCGCATCGCAGCCTACGTCGTGCCCAGGGACAACGCCGCGGAGACGCTCCTGTCCTCGGATGCGGACGGCGGCGTCGGTGACACACACGTGGGCGAGTGGAAGGCGCTCTACGACGACCTCTATGCACGCTCCGCCAGCGAGCCGCAGCTGGACCCCAGCTTCAACATCGCGGGCTGGGACAGCAGCTACACCGGCGCACCGCTCAGCGCGGAGGCGATGAAGGAGTGGGTCGACCACACGGTCCACCAGATTCTCGTGCGGGAGCCCCGCCGCGTGCTCGAGATCGGCTGCGGCACCGGTCTGCTCCTCACGCGGATCGCGCCGTCCACGGAGGCCTACTGGGCCACGGACGTCTCGGGTGTCGTCGTCAACATGCTCCGGGGCGTCACGGCGAAGTCGGCCGGGCTCGAGCATGCGAAGCTCTTCCACTGCGCGGCGGACCAGTTGGACGGCATCGACTTCGGCGACATGCGCTTCGACGCGGTGATGCTGAACTCGGTGGTCCAGTACTTCCCGAGCGCGGAGTACCTCGCCCAGGCCCTGGAGAAGGCTTCACAGCGGCTGGACACGGGCGGCGTCATCTTCGTGGGTGACGTGCGGAACTTCCGCCTGCTGGAGGCCTTCCACGCGTCCATCGTCCTGGCGCAGGCGTCCGGCACGCTCGAGCCGCAGGTGCTCAAGGCCCGCGTGGCGCAGCGCATGGCGGCGGAAGAGGAGCTGGTGCTCGCCCCGGACTTCTTCTGGGCCCTCAAGCAGCGCATCCCCCGCCTCACCCACGTGGAGATTCGCCCGAAGCGGGGCGCGTGCCTGAACGAGCTGACGCGTTTCCGCTACGACGTGCTCATCCACCTGGACACCCCGCCCAGCCCCGCCTCCGACGTGGCCTGGGGCCCGGGCAACGTGAGCCTGCCCGAGCTCCGCGCCCGGCTGACCCAGGACGGCACCCGGCGTGTCGGCCTGCGCGGCATCCGGAACGCGCGAGTCGAGGCATCCTTGGACGCCCTGGCGAGCGTGACGGATGGAGCGTCCTCGCGGCCCGGCTCCTTCGAGAAGCTCCGTCGGCGTGTGCTGGACCGCGATGCCACGACGCCCGCGAGCGATCAGGAGCCTGGCATCGACCCCGAGTCTCTCCACCAGCTCGCGGAGGCCCTGTCCCTCAACGTCGCCTTGGACTGGTCGCGCGGCGGCGTGGATGGTTCCTTCGATGCGGTCTTCAGCCCGGCCGCGAAGTCGGCGCACGGGCCCGTGGCCCTCTTCGGCAGTGCACCAGAAATCGTCGCGGGGGCGCGCCGCGCCAATGACCCGCTCCGGAGCCGGGTGGACCGCCGCCTGGAGAGCGAGCTGCGCAAGCGGTCGCAGGCGAGCCTTCCCGAGTACATGGTGCCCGCGAGCATCATGGTCGTCGACCGGATTCCCCTGACCGAGAACGGCAAGGTCGACCGGCGCGCCCTGCCCGTTCCATCCGTCTCACAGGGCCTGGAGACGGCCTACGTCGAGCCGCGCAACGGCGAGGAGGAGATCCTGGCCAGCATCTTCGCCGAGCTGCTCGGCGCGGAGCGCGTGGGCGTGCACGACAGCTTCTTCGACCTGGGCGGCCACTCGTTGCTGGCCACGCAGGTCGTGTCCAGGATTCGCGCCGTGCTGGGCGTGGAGATTCCGCTGCGCACGTTCTTCGCGAGCCCCACCGTCGCGGGGCTCGTGGCGGCCGTCCAACAGCAGCGCCAGCGCCCCGGAGCGGCCGCGGTCGACTTCACCGGGCCCATGGAGCGCCCGGAGCGCATTCCGCTGTCCTCCTCCCAGGAGCGGCTGTGGATCGTGGACCGCATCGAGGAGACGCGGGCCCCCATCTACGTCATCCCGCTGGTGCTCCGGCTCCGAGGCCCCCTCCACCACGAGGCCCTGCGGCAGAGCCTGGACGCCATCGTCCAGCGACACGAAGTGCTCCGCACGTGCTTCCCGGCGGAAGGCGCGCAGCCCTTCCAGGTCATCTCCACGAACGTCTCGACCGAGCTTCCGCCCAGTGAGGAGCTGGTCCATCCGGCCGGCGCTTCGGAGGCGGAGCTGCTCAAGCTCATCCAGGTCCAGGCCGGCTTGGAGGTCTCCCGGCCGTTCGACCTCGAGCGGGGTCCGCTGCTGCGGATGCGCCTCTTCCGCATCTCGGAGTCGGACCATGTGCTGGTCCTGACCATGCATCACGTCGTCTCCGACGGCTGGTCCGTTGGCATCCTCGCGCGTGAGCTCGCGGCCGGTTACAACGCGCTGCGCTCGCAGCGTGAGCTGGCCTTGCCGCCGCTCCAGGTCCAGTACGCGGACTTCGCGCTGTGGCAACGGCAGCTCCTGCGGGACGGTGCGCTCGCGGAGTCCATTGAAGCGCACAAGCAGCGCCTTGCGGGGGCGCCCACGTCCCTCAACCTCCCCAGCGACCGGCCCCGGCCGGAGACGCCGACGTACCGGGGCGGCGTGGTCCGCTTCGACGTGGACCGTTCCCTCACGGCGCGCCTGAAGGAGCTGAGCCGCCGGGAAGGCGCCACGCTGTACATGACGCTGCTGGCAGCCTTCACCGCCTACCTGTCACGGCTGAGCGGACAGAAGGACCTCATCATCGGCTCGCCGGTGGCGAACCGGAATCGCGCGGCGGCGGAGCCGCTGATTGGCTTCTTCGTCAACACGCTCGCGCTCCGGATGGACCTGTCCGGCGACCCCAGCTTCCTGGATCTGCTGTCGCGCGTCCGGCGCACGGCCCTGGACGCCTACGCGGACCAGGACGTGCCTTTCGAGAAGCTGGTGGAAGTGGTCGCGCCCGAGCGGAGCCTCAGCCGCCAGCCCCTGGTCCAGGTGATGTTCGCGCTTCAGAACGCGCCGTTCTCACCGCCCGCGCTGGACGGGCTCGACGTGCAGCTGCTCGACCTGGACAGCGTCACCGCCAAGTTCGACCTGACGCTGTCGATGCAGGAATCCACGGATGGCCTCTCCGGCCTGCTCGAGTTCAGCGCGGACCTGTTCGACCGCGAGCGCATCGAGCGGATGGCCGAGCACCTCGTCGTCATGCTCCGTGAAGCGGTGCAGGCGCCAGAGCGCCGGGTGCCCGAGTTCGCGCTTCTGGGTGCGAGCGAAGCCAGCCTGGTGGCGAAGTGGGAGCAAGGACCCAGCGCGCCGTCCGTGCCGGACTCGGTGGTGGAGCTGTTCCAGGCGCAGGTCGCGCGCGCACCGGAGGCCATTGCCCTGGAGCATCGCGACGTCCGCCTGAGCAACGGCGAACTCGACCGGCGCGCGACGCGCCTTGCCCGGCACCTGGTTTCGCTGGGCTTCGGACGGGAGAAGCGGGCCGCCATCTGCCTGCCGAAATCGGTGGACTTCATCACCTGCATCCTGGGCGTGTGGAAGGCCGGCGGCGCGTATGTCCCGCTCGACCCGGAGTACCCCCAGGCGCGCCTGGGCCACATGCTGGACGACTCGGGCGCGGAGGTGCTGCTCACGGAGCGCGCCCTGGGCGAGCGGCCGGGCTTCCGGGGCCAGACATTGTGGATGGATGAGCCCCTGCCGGAGCACGCCGAGCCGTCCACCCTCCCGTTCCCCGACGCGGGCTCCGCCGCCTACGTCATCTACACCTCGGGTTCCACCGGGAAGCCGAAGGGCGCGGTGCTGGAGCACCGGGGCGTGGCGAACATCGCCGTGGCCTCGGTCCCGCTCTTCGGGCTCGGACCGGACAGCCGTATCCTCCAGGCGGCGTCGCTGTCCTTCGACGTGTCCGTCTGGGACATCGTGATGGCGTTCGCCAGCGGCGCCCGGCTGGTGCTGCCCACCGATGAGACCGCGCGCGTGGGCGAGGCCCTTGCCACGGTGCTCACGGAGAAGCACATCACCCAGGTGGTGCTGTCACCCTCCGCGCTCGCGACGCTGCCGGAAGGGGCCTATCCCGACCTCCGCGTGCTCATCACGGCCGGAGAAGCGCTCCCCGCGGAGCTGGTGAAGAAGTGGGTGACGGATACCCGTCGCTTCGTCAACGCGTATGGTCCGACCGAGACGACCGTCATCGCGACAGTCGCCGAGCTCAAGAAGGGCGACACGGGCGTTCCGTCCATCGGCCGGCCCCTGCCGGGGCTCGTGGCGCGCATCCTCGACGCCGACCAGCGGCAGGTCCCCATCGGGGTTCCCGGCGAGCTGTACGTGGGCGGTGTGGCGCTCGCGCGGGGGTACCACGGACTCGACGAGCTCACCCGGACGCGCTTCATCCCGGACCCCTACTCCGACGCTCCGAACGCCCGGCTCTACCGGACCGGCGATCTCACGCGCTGGAGTGCCGACGGCAGCATCGACTTCCTGGGCCGCATCGACGACCAGGTGAAGCTGCGCGGCTACCGCATCGAACTCGGTGAGGTGGAAGCCATCGTCGACAGTCACCCCGCGGTCCAGCGGTCGGTCATCGTGGTCCACCAGGGGCAGCTCGCGGCCTATGCCGTGGGCCGTCCAGGCACGTCGCTGACGATTCAGTCCCTGCGCGACCATGCCATGGGCCTGCTTCCGAACTACATGGTGCCGGCGCACTTCGTCGTGCTGGAGACCTTCCCGCTGACGCCCAGCGGCAAGGTGGACCGCAAGAAGCTGCCGGACCCCGTGCAGGCCCAGGCGCCCGCCGCCTTCGCCGACGCGCGGACGCGGGAGGAGCAGCTCCTGTCCAGCATCTGGGCCACCGTTCTGAAGAAGGAGTCCGTGGGCATCCACGACAACTTCTTCGCGCTCGGCGGTGACTCCATCCTCGGGCTGCAGATCATCTCCCGCGCCACACAGCAGGGCCTCCGGCTGCGTCCGCGCCAGCTGTTCGAGCACCAGACCATCGCCGAGCTGGCGCGCGTGGCCTCCAGCACCCAGGTGGTCAACGCCGAGCAGGGCCTCGTGACGGGAAGCGCGCCCCTCACCCCCATCCAGCATTGGTTCTTCGACCAGAACCGCGCCGGGCCGCAGCACTTCAACATGGCGGTGATGCTCGACGTGGAGCCAGGAATCGACCTGGCCGCGCTCCGCGGTGCGCTCGAAGCGGTGGAGCGCCACCACGACGCGCTCCGCTTCCGCTACCGCAAGGACGGTGACGGCTGGACCCAGTTCCACGCGGAAGAGGAGGCGCTGACTGGCATTCCCCTGGACACGCTGGACGTGGACGGGAGTGAGCACGTGGAAGAGGCGCTCGCCGACCTCCACGAGTCCATGGACCTGGAGCAGGGCCCGCTCATGCGCGCCGCCCTGCTGCGGCTGGGTGGGGACTCCGCGCGGCTCGCGCTGGTGGCCCACCACCTGGTGGTGGACGCCGTGTCGTGGGGAATCATCATCGAGGACCTGCTGACGGCGTACAGCCAGCTGTCGAATGGCCAGGAGGTCGGCCTCCCGCCGAAGACGACGTCCTTCCAGCACTGGGCGAAGCGGCTCGAAGCGTATGCGGCGACGCCCAACGCCCGGGCCGAGCTCGACGCCTGGCTCGCCACGGCGCAGCGGGACGACTCCCAGGACCTGCCACTGAACGACCCCCACGCCCCGGACACGGTCAGCGACGCGGGCACGCTCGTGACGTGGCTGGAGGCGGAGGAGACCCAGCTGCTGCTGAACGAGGTCCCGACGGCGTACGACGTCAAGGTCAACGAGGCCCTGATTGCCGCGCTCGCCCGGACGCTCACGGGCTGGTCCGGCAACAGCACCGTCCGAATCGATTTGGAAGGCCACGGACGCGAGTTCCTGTTCGAGGATGTGGACCTGAGCCGCACGGTGGGCTGGTTCACCGCGCTCTTCCCGCTCCGCCTGCACGTGGGGGCCCGGGAAGGCGTGCGTGAGACGCTGGCTCGCGCGAAGGACGCGTTGCGCCGGACGCCTCGTGGCGGAATCGGCTACGGCGTGCTCCGTGCGCTGTCGCCGGATGCGTCGATTCGTTCGAGGCTCGGCGCGATTCCGAACGCGGGCATCGTCTTCAACTACCTGGGACAGATGGGCGCAGTGCCGACGCAGGGCGTGGTGCGAGGCGGCGCCAAGGAGGGACTGGGCCTGCTGCACGCGCCTGGTGCCACCCGGCCCCACCGCATCGAGCTCAACGCCGTGGTCGAAGCGGGCCAGCGACTCCGCCTCGACTGGACCTTTGGCGCCAAGGTCTTCCACAAGGAGACCATCGAGCGGCTGAACGCGGAGTTCCACGCCAACGTGCGAGCGATGATTCGCGAGCGCGCGGAGCCCGCCGCTGCGGTCCGGGTGGCGTCTGACTTCCCGGCAGCGCGTCTCAGTGCCAAGGATTTGAAGCGCGTGCTCACGCTGACGAAGAAGCCGCGATGAGCCAGGTGGATGGTGAGGGGCAGGACAGCGCCATGACGTCAGAAGAGTCGATCGAGGACATCTACGAGCTCGCCCCCATGCAGCACGGCATGCTCTTCCACGCGCTGATGGAGCCCGGCGCGGGCATGTACGTAGAGCAACTGAGCTGCGAGGTCCGGGGGGACCTACCCATCGAACGTTGGAAGGAGGCCTGGCAGCATGTCCTCGCCCGGCACCCCATCCTGCGCTCGGGCTTCCTCTGGGAAGGTCTGGAGAAGCCGCTCCAGGTCGTCGCGGTGGAGGCCGAAGTCCCCTGGCGCATCGAGGACATCCGGCACGTGCCGGCGGATGCGCAGCAGCGGTGGATTGAGGACTTCCTGCGCGAGGACCGGCTCCAGGGCTTCGATCTGGGCACCCCGCCCCTGATTCGCTGCGCCCTGCTCCGGCTCGACGACGCGCGCCACCTGTTCGTATGGACGTACCACCACCTGCTGCTGGACGGGTGGTGCTTCTCCATCGTCCTCCGTGAGGTGCTCGGTGCCTTCGAGGAGGGCGTCGCAGCGCTGCCGCCAGCCGCACGCCCCTACCGCGACTACATCGCCTGGCTCCAGGAGCAGGACCCCGCCCGCGCGGAGTCCTTCTGGCGCGAGCGGCTCCAGGGCTTCAAGCAACCCACGCCACTGCCCTTCACCGAGCGGCAGGACGCCAGCGGACCGGCGGGCGATACGCAGCCGGAGGTCACCAAGCGGCTATCGCCGGAGCTGACCGCGCGGCTCACGGGCTTCGCGAAGTCACACCGCTTGACGCTCAACACGCTGGTCCAGGGCGCGTGGGCGCTCGTGCTGGCGAGGGCGACAGGCACGGACGACGTCATCTTCGGAGTGACGGTCTCCGGCCGCCCCGCCGACCTTGCCGGTTCCGAGTCCATCGTCGGACTCTTCATCAACACCTTGCCCCTGCGAGCGCGGCTGGATGGCACGGCGCCAGTCGCCACCTTCCTGTCGGGGCTTCAGGCCCAACAAGGCGCGGTCGAGCCGTATAGCTACGCCTCGCTGGCGGACATCCAGCATTGGTCGGACGCGCCGAAGGACCGGCCGCTCTTCGAGAGCATCCTGGTGTTCGAGAACTATCCGCTCGACGCCTCGACGCTCCTGCCTCGCAGTGGCCTCACCATCAGCTCGGTCAACACACACGACCGCATCAGCTACCCACTGGCGCTGGTTGCCATCCCGGGTGAGTCGCTGGAACTGCGCGTCATGTACGCGGCGGACGCGTTCTCCCGTCCGATGGCCGAGCGCATCGCGCGGTTGCTGGAAGCCGCGCTCGAATCGCTGCCGGGCGCGAAGACGGTCGGCGAGATCGACCTGATGGAAGAGGCCGCCTGGGGCGTGCTGGCGGAGTGGGGCCAGAATCCCCGTGCGTTCGACGTCACCAGCCCTGTGACGACGCTGTTGGCTCGGGCCGCGCCCGACGCGACCGCCGTGGTGGGCCCCGACGGACAGTCCATCAGCTACCGCGAACTCGACAGCCGCGCCGAGCGCGTGGCGCGGCACCTCCGTCAGCTGGGCGCCGGACGGGAGCGCATCGTCGGCGTGTGCATTGGCAGGTCCGTGGAGATGGTGGTGGCCCTCCTGGGCGTGCTCAAGGCGGGAGCGGCCTACCTGCCCCTGGACCCCAACTATCCCGCCGAGCGGCTCGCCTACATCGTGGGCGATGCGGCCCCGGTCGCCATCCTCAACACGGGTGCGGACCCCATCGCGGACACGCGCGTTCCCCGACTCGACGTCTCCCGAGTCCTGAACGAGTCGAACACGCCCGACGTGCCCGCGAAGGAGCTGGTGCAGCTGGATGACCTTGCCTACGTCATCTACACCTCGGGTTCGACCGGCGCGCCCAAGGGCGTGCTGGTCACGCACCGCAACTTGATGAACCTGGTCTCCTGGCACACGGAGGCCTTCGGACTCACGGCGAAGGACCGGACGACCCAGCTCGCCAGCACCGCGTTCGACGCCGCCGTCTGGGAAATCTGGCCGACGCTCGCCGCAGGCGCCACGCTGCACCTCGTCCCACCTGAGCTGTCGAGCGCGCCCGCCGACCTGGCGAACTGGCTGGTGGCGCAGCAGATCTCCATCAGCTTCCTCCCGACGGTGGTCGCCGAAGCCGTGCTGGCCTTGCCGTGGCCTTCGCCGTGCGCGCTGCGCTTCGTGCTCACGGGTGGTGACCGGCTCCACGCCACACCGCCCGCGGGACTCCCCTTCCAGCTCGTCAACAACTACGGCCCGACCGAGACGACGGTGGTGGCGACGTCCGGAACCGTCGCTCCGGATGGCAGACAAGGGCTGCCCTCCATCGGCCGGCCGGTCGCCAATGCCCGCATCTACATCCTCGACCGCCAGCGGCGTCCCGTCCTTCCGGGTGTCGTCGGAGAGCTATACATCGGCGGCGCGGGCGTCACCCGGGGATACCTGAACCGGCCGGACCTGAACGCGGAGCGCTTCGTTCCCGACCCGTTCGCGGGTGTGCCCGAAGCGCGCATGTACGCGAGCGGCGACTTCGCCCGGTTCCTCGCGGATGGGAGCATCGCGTTCCACGGCCGCGCGGACCGTCAGGTCCAGATCCGCGGCGTGCGGGTGGAGCCTGGCGAAATCGAGGCCGCGCTGGCGGCCCACCCTGACGTCACCGCTGCTGCCGTGGTGAGCGAGGCGCAGCGGCAGAACGGTGACGTCCGCCTGATTGCGTTCGCGGCCAGCGACCGTTTGCCTCAGCCCGACGCGGCCGAGCTCATGCACTTTCTGGCGACGAAGCTCCCCGCGGCCATGATTCCCAGCCGGGTCATCGTCATCGACCGGCTTCCGCTCACGCCCAACGGGAAGGTCGACACCACGGCGCTCGAAGCGCGTGCCCAGGAGGCCCAGCCACAGGTGGCATCGGCCGCACCCCGCACGCCCCATGAGGAGATTCTCGCCGGCATCTGGAGCGCGGTGCTCGGCCAGGAGCACGTGGGCATCCACGATGACTTCTTCGACCTCGGGGGACATTCGCTGAAGGCGACCCAGGTCATCGCGCGCACCCGCGAAGCCTTCGGCGTCGACATTCCCGTCCGAGCCATCTTCGAGCGCCGGACCATCGCGCAGCTCGCAGAGACGCTCTCTGGACAGGGCACGGCGGTCGAGCCCATCCCGCACGTGGAGCTGACGGGAGACACGCCCGTTGCTCCGGGCCAGGAGAGCCTGTGGTTCATCGACGCGCTCGGGGGGGACAGCGCGGCGTACAACGTCCCGTTGGTGCTCCGGCTCCAGGGGACGCTCGACAGCAGCGCGCTCGCGAGGACGCTTCAGCTCCTGGTTGAACGCCACGAGGCGCTCCGGAGTACCTTCCATGACCGTGGAGGCACGCCCGTCCTGCGCGTCCAGGCGCCTGCCGCCTCCGTGCTCGTGAGCGAGGACATCTCCCCTGCCCTCCTCGACACACGCATCGCCGAGGAAGTCGCCGCGCCCTTCTCGCTGACGAAGGGCCCGCTCTTCCGGGCGCGTCACTTCCGGCTCGCACCCGACAGCCACGTCCTGGTCCTCAACCAGCACCACATCATCGCCGACGCATGGTCCGTCGGGGTCCTGCTGCGCGAGTTCTGCATCGTGTACGCCTCGCTGGTGAGCGGCACGGAGCCGGCCCTGCCCGCGTTGCCCGTTCGCTACGCGGACTGGGCCGCATGGCAGCGGCAGCGGCTGGAATCAGGACGCCTGGACGAGAGCGTTGCCTTCTGGCGTGAGACCTTGAAGGACGCCCCGCCCGTCCTTCCGCTTCCCACCGACCGTCCGCGACCGGAACGGCAGCGGTTCCATGGGAAGACCCATGGCTTCGTGCTCGAAGCGCCGCTGGGCCAGCGGCTCGAAGCGCTCTCCCGGAGCTCGGGCGCCTCGCTGTTCATGACCCTCCTTGGCGCCTTCGCCGCGTATCTCGGGCGCATCAGTGGCCAGGAGGACGTGGTGATTGGTTCGCCTGTCGCCAACCGCGACCGGCACGAAACGGAGGGAGTGGTCGGGTACTTCCTCAACACGCTCGCGCTCCGCGTCGACCTGTCTGGAGACCCGACGTTCTCCGAGCTGCTGCTGCGCGTCCGCAAGATGGCGCTCGATGCCTACGCGCATCAGGACGTTCCCTTCGAGAAGCTGGTGGCCGCACTCGAGCTGCCGCGTGGACTGGCGCACAACCCGTTGTTCCAGGTGATGTTCGTCCTCCAGGGCCAGAGCGGTGGCGAGCTCCAGCTCCCCGATGTTCGCGCCGCGATTCAAGCGCCGGAGAGCTCGACGTCGAAGTTCGACCTCACCTTCTTCGTGGAGCCGCGCGAGGGCGCTCTTTCCTGCAGCATCGAGTACGACACGGACCTCTTCGACGCGGACCGGATTGACCGGATGGCCGCGCACCTCGGCCGGCTGCTCCAGGCCATCGCCGAGGAGCCCGAGCTCCACACCTCAGAGCTCCCGCTCTTGTCCAACGAGGAGCGGCGTCTGTACGCCGACCTCAACCGCACCGAGCGCAGGTACACCGGCCGTACCCTCCCCGAGCTGTTCGAGCGTCAGGCCCAGAAGACGCCTGACGTGGTCGCGCTGGAGCACCAGGGCGAGACTCGGACCTACCGGCAGCTCCACGAGGCCGCGGAAGCCCTGGCCGACCGGCTGGGCGCATTGGGCGTGGGCCCAGGGGTCCGGGTTTCCATCTGTCTGGACCGCTCCGTCAATGCGCAGGTCGCCCTCCTCGCGGTCCTCAAGGCCGGTGGCGCCTATGTGCCGCTCGATCCGACGTACCCGCCTGAGCGCCTTCGCTACATGCTGGAGGACGCCAAGCCGCGCGTCCTGCTCACGGAGAAGAAGTACAGCGGTCTGCTACCGTCCCAGGACCTGACGCAGATCCTGCTGGATGACACGCAGGCGCCTGCCACGAAGACGCCGCGGCCCCGGGTGGAGCCGCATCATCTGGCCTACGTCCTCTACACGTCGGGCTCGACGGGCAAGCCCAAGGGCGTGGCCATGCCGCACCGGGCACTGGTCAACCTCATCGAGTGGCAGACCGAACACGCCCGCCCCCTGCGCACGCTCCAGTTCGCGCCGCTCAACTTCGATGTGTCGTTCCAGGAGACCTTCTCCACCTGGTGCTCGGGTGGCACGTTGGTCCTCATCGATGAAGGCACGCGACGCGACCCGGACGCGCTTGCTGCGTACCTCGATTCGGCGCGCGTGCAGCGCCTCTTCCTGCCAGCCGTGGCGCTCCACCATCTGGCGCAGGCCGCGCTGCGCACCGCGCACCGCGTGCCGGGACTCGCGGAGGTCATCACCGCGGGAGACCAGCTCCGCATCACCGACCCCATCCGCCGCTGGTTCCAGGAAGGTGGCAAGCGCCTTCACAACCACTACGGTCCCACCGAGTCGCATGTGGTGACGGCGCATGAGCTGGAGGGCGACCCGCGGCAGTGGCCCGGACTGCCGCCCATCGGGCGGCCCATCGCCAACGCCGCGGTCCACCTGCTCGACGCGAACCAGCGTCCCGTTCCGGTGGGCGTGCCCGGAGAGCTCTATCTGGCGGGCACGTGCCTCGCGGATGGATACCTGTCGCGGCCGGACCTCACCGCCGAACGCTTCGTCGACCTGCCCCTGTCTCCCTCCGTGCGGGCGTACCGTACTGGCGACCTCGGCCGGTTGACGCCGGAGGGGAGCATCGAGTTCCTCGGCCGCGCGGACGACCAGGTGAAGATTCGCGGCTTCCGCGTGGAGCCCGGCGAGATTGAGCGCGCCCTGTGTGCCCACCCCGGCGTCCGCGATGCGGCGGTCATTGTCGACGGGGATGCCACGCGCGAGAAGCGGCTCGTCGCCTACGTCGTCCCGGAGACGGCGCCGCTGGCCGAGCTGCCGGACTTCCTCGCCAGGGACCTGCCCGAGTACATGGTCCCCGCACTGTTCGTGCCGCTGCCCGAGCTGCCCCGCACGCCCAGTGGCAAGGTCGCGCGTCGTGCGCTCCCTGCGCCCGTCGCTCCGGAGCAGGCCGATAGCACGTTTGAGCCGCCCCGCACGCCCACGGAAGCGACCGTTGCACGGGCCTTTGAACACGTCCTGGGCCGCGGCGCTGTCGGACGCGACCAGGACTTCTTCGAGTTGGGTGGACACTCGCTGCTCGCGATGCAGGTCGTCGCGCGGATTCGCGGCGACGTGGACGCGGAGTTCCGCGTCTCCGACCTCTTCGAGCAACCGACAATCGCCGCGCTGAGCCGGCTGCTGGACGCTCGTCACGGAAGCCAGACGCTGACGCGGTCTCGGATTGAACCGGCCCCGGAGGGCGCTGACATTCCGCTGTCGTTCTCACAGGAGCGGCTCTGGTTCCTGAACCAACTGTTCCCGGAGAACTCGGCCTACAACCTGCCGATGGCGCTCCGGCTAACGGGCACGCTGGATGCCGAGGCCTTCCGGGAGAGCCTGGCAGATATCGTCCAGCGCCACCCTGTCCTCGGCATGCGCTTCGTCGAACGGGATGGGGGCGTGTGGCAGGAACCCCGGACACAGCGCACGGTGCCCTTCGAGCAGGTGACGCTGGGACCGACATCGCCCGAGGCGCTCCGTGGCCTCATCGATGAAGAGGCGGCACGGCCCTTCGACCTGGCGAACGGCCCGCTGTTCCGCGCGAAGCTCTTCCGGCTCGGAGACACGGAGCACGTTGTCGTCGCGACGCTGCACCACACCGTCGGTGACGGCTGGTCCATCAGCGTGCTCGCACGCGAGCTGTCCCAGCTCTACGCGGGACGCGTCTCTGGCCAACCGGTGTCACTATCCCCTCTCGCGGTCGACTACCGGGACTACGCGTACCAGCAGCGGCGGCACCTCCAGGGAGAGGTGCTCGAGCAGCGCCTCGACCACTGGCGACAGGTGCTGCGTGGCGCGCCTTCGGCCCTGGACCTGCCGATGGACCGCCCTCGCCCCGCCAAGGTAAGCATGCGTGGCGCGACCGAGCGCATCTCGTTGGGCCACGAGCTGAGCGGCGCCATTGAAGCCCTGAGCCTGCGCACCGGCGGAACGAGCTTCATGGTGCTCCTGGGTGGTTTCGCCGCGTATCTCGCGCGCATCACCGGGCAGGAAGACATCGTCATCGGAACGCCCGTGGCCAATCGCGACCACGCGGAGCTGGAGCCGTTGATTGGCTTCTTCGTCGGGACGCTGCCGCTGCGCGTCGACCTCTCCGGAGACCCGACCTTCGAGGAGGTGGTGACCCGCGCCCGGGGCACCGCGCTGGACGCCTTCGCGTACCAGGATGTCCCGCTCGAAAAAATCGTCGAGGCGGTCAACGTCGAGCGGAGCCTGAGCCACACGCCCCTGTTCCAGGTAATGCTGGCGCTCCAGAACACGCCCACCAGTCAGTTGAGCCTGCCAGGGCTGACCTTGGAGCCCATGGCGCTCGAGCTGGGCACGTCGAAGTTCGACCTCTCCCTCTCGTTCGAGCCCAGGCCCGAGGGCCTGACCGGCGTCATCGAATACAGCACGGACCTCTTCGATGCCTGGCGTATCCAAGCCATGGTGCGGCAACTGACCGGGTTCCTCACGCGGCTCGTCGCCACGCCGCGCGCGCGGATTTCGGAAGTCGACCTGCTGAGTGACGGGGAGCGCGCGGCGCTCAGCCCTCGGGCTCCCGAGCCGATGCCCCGACTCCCAGCCGTTCATGAGGTCATCGCGGAGCAAGCGCGGAAGACGCCCGAGGCCATCGCCGTCGAAGCGGAGGACGGCACACTGACCTACGCGGCCCTCGAGGCGCGGGCCAACGCCGTCGCCCAGGCGCTCGTGCGCCGTGGCGTCACGCCGGGAGCGCTCGTCGCACTGGCGGTGGAGCGCTCCGCCGGGATGATGGCGGGACTGCTGGGCATCCTCAAAGCCGGGGCGGCCTATGTCCCGATCGACCCTGCCTACCCGCGCGAGCGACGGGCCTTCATGCTCGAGGACAGCGGTGCCCGACTGGTCATCACCCAGGCGCACCTCGCGGACTCATTCGCGAGCGCCGAGGTGCTCGTGCTCTCTGAAGAGACCCAGGACACGTTCGACGCACGAAGCGGGGACCTCGCCTACTGCCTGTTCACCTCCGGCTCGACGGGTCAGCCCAAGGGCGTGCTGATTGAGCACCTCAGCCTCGCCAACCACATGCAGTGGATGGCGGAAGCGCTGCCGCTCAGCTCAACGGACCGGCTGCTGCAACGCACCTCGCTCAGCTTCGACGCGTCCGTGTGGGAGTTGTTCGCGCCGCTGATGGCGGGAGCCCGGCTGGTGCTGGCACCGAAGGGCCTCACCGCGGACACGGAGCACCTGGTCCGCGTGCTTCAGGAGCGCGGAATCACCGTGCTTCAACTGGTGCCTTCATTGCTGACGGCGCTGGTGGAGGAGCCTGGGCTCGCGGGCGTCTCGACGCTCCGGCGCGTGTGCGTGGGCGGTGAGCCCCTGCCTTCGGCGACGGTCCGCAAGGTCTTCAGCCGCTCGAAGGCCGAGGTCTGGAACTTCTACGGGCCGACCGAGGCAACCATCGAGGCGGTCGTCCATCGCTGCGAGCCGGATTCGGTCGGCGTCCATGGCCCCACGGAGCCCATTGGCCGGCCCATCCTCCGGATGGAGGCGCTGGTCCTCGATACGAAGCTGCGGCCCGTGCCCACCGGCGTCCCCGGAGAGCTCTACCTGGCGGGCCCCGGCCTCGCCCGGGGCTACCTGAAGCGCCCCGAGCTGACCGCCTCGCGCTTCATCGAGCACACCTTCCCGGGAGGCCCCACGCTCCGCATGTACCGGACGGGTGACGTGGTCCGCCGCACACCGGATGGGACGCTCCTCTTCGTGGGTCGAGCGGACCGCCAGGTCAAGCTGCGCGGCCACCGCATCGAGCTGGGCGAGGTCGAGGCCGCCATTGCCCGCCATCCGTCCGTGCGCGACACCGCGGCGCTAGTGCGAGGCACCGGTGGCGACGCGCGGCTGGTGGCCTTCGTGACGTCCCAGGATGGCGCGCCGCGCCTGGAAGCCGCCGAGCTGCGCGGCTTCGTGGAGCGGCAGCTCACGGCCTCCATGGTGCCTGGACAGTTCGTCTTCCTGGAGGAACTGCCCCACGCGCCCAACGGCAAGGTGGACCATCGCGCGCTGGCCGCGATGCCCATTGACGAGGCGCGCGTCACCCGTCCGGAAGGACTGCCGCGCGACGCCATGGAGCTGGAGACGGTGCGGCTCTTCGAGGAAGTGCTGGGGATGCGCGCGGTGGGCATCCACGACAGCTTCTTCGACCTCGGCGGCCACTCCATGCTCGCGCTCAAGCTGAAGCTGGCGGTGGAGAAGCGGCTGAATCGTCCCTTCCCCCTGGTGTCCCTGTTCCAGAATCCGACACCGGCCCAGCTCGCCAAGGTCCTCCGCACGGGCGACGCGAAGGCGTCACCGCTGGTCCCGCTGACGCCCGCCGCCCATGCGATGATGTCGCCACCGTCTGAGCCGTCAGCGGCCCCGCCCACGCCGGCGCTCTACCTGGTCCCCGGGGGCGGCTCGACACCTTTCTACCTGCTCTCCCTCGCACGGCATCTGGAAGGCGCCGCCGTGTTCGGGCTCCAACCCCAGGGCCTGGACGGAGAGGCGCCGCCCCACGAGACGGTGGAGTCCATCGCCACGTGGTACGCGGACGCCATCATCGCCGTGCAGCCCCAGGGCCCCTACTGCATCGGTGGCCATTCGCTGGGCGGGCACATCGCCTATGAGCTCGCGCAAGAGCTCCAGGCCCGTGGCAAGGACGTCCGCGTGGTCGCGATGCTCGACACCGTGGCGCCCTTCCCGGAGGCAACGCAGCCCCTGAGCGACAACTGGGACACCGCGCAGTGGATGGCCCACCTGGGCGGCGTCATGGAAGGCTTCTTCAACGTGAAGCTCGACCTCGTCCTGCCGGAGCTCCAGGCGATGGATGAGGCCCAGCGCCTGCAATTCTTCGTGACGCGACTCCAGGCAGTGGCCGTCCTTCCCGAAGGCGCGCAGCCCAGCCACGTGCAGGGCATCCTCAACGTCGCACGCGCCCACGACGGGCTGAACTACCGGCCACGCCGCACGCTGCCGGTGCCCCTGGTGGTCTTCCGCGCCGAGGACCGAAGCGATCCGCACCGGGCGGAGCTCGATGGCCTCCTGGAGGACGATACGCTGGGCTGGAGCCGCTTCACGGGGACCGACTGCGCGGCCCACCCCGTCCCGGGGACCCACCTGACACTCATCCGCGACCCGCACGCGGCCGTCCTCGCCCATCACCTGCTGCCGCACCTGCCCCGTCCGACACCCGCCCCATGAATGTCCACAACGTCCTGAAGCTCCTGCACCTCATCGCCGTGGTGGTGTTCCTGGGCGACATCGTCGTGACGGCCGTCTGGCGGCTGCTCGCGGACAGGACGCGCGAGCCCCGGGTGATTGCCTATGCCCTGCGGCTGGTGCAGTTCACCGACAAGTACCTGCTGGTGCCCAGCGTCTTCGCGCTCGCCGCCACGGGCATGCTGCGCGCGCACCTCCAGGGCATCCCCCTGTGGACGAACCCGGCGCTCGCCGCGGGACAGGTGTGCTTCATGCTGTGCGGCGTGGTGTGGAGCCAGACGCTGCGCCCCATCCAGGCGCGGCAGTTGGCCATGGCCGAGGCGCTGGGTGACGCCGGGGCCTCGTTCGACGACTACCTGCTGCTCACGAAGAAGTGGTTCCGCTGGGGCATCCTGGCCATGGCGCTCGCCTTCGGCTCCATGGCGCTGATGGTCCTTCACTGAAACGCGAAAGGGAGCCCGCCCCATTGGCGCGAGCTCCCTTCCCGGACTTCACGGCGGGCTATCGCCGCCGTCTGGACTCAGCCGCTCAGAACCACTTGGGCGACGGGCGGCGCGGAGGAAGCGGAGAGGCCTCGGGGGCCTTCGCCGGCGCCTGCGCCACCGCGGGGCGGCCGCCACCCGAACCGCGGGAGCCACCCTGGCCCCCACGGCTGGCGTTGCCACCGGAGCCACCCGAGCCCTGGGCCGAGCGGCCACCCTCGGGACGACCCTGCCCACGGCCACCGCCTCCGGCTCCGGCTCCGCGGCCACCCCGGCGGCGCCGGGAAGCGCCCGCGGAGTGCCCGCCACCACCACCACCGTTCCCCGCGGGACGCGGCGCGCCCTGGGAACGCCCACCGTTGCCCGAAGAAGGCCGGGCCTCCGGCGCGGCGCCGGACGCATGGCTCACGGGACGCGGCGCGGGCTGGCCCGAGCGGTACGGATGGTCCTCCACCACGGGCACGTTGCGGCGGATGGTGCGCTCGATGTCGCGCAGGTACGCGCGCTCCTCGGCGTCGCAGAAGGACACGGCGGTGCCACTGGCCCCCGCGCGGCCGGTGCGGCCAATGCGGTGCACGTACTGCTCCGGCACGTTGGGCAGGTCGTAGTTGACGACGTAGCTCAGCCCGTCGATGTCGATGCCACGCGCGGCGATATCCGTGGCCACGAGCACGCGAAGCGTCCCGGAGCGGAACTCGTCGAGCGCGCGCTCACGGGCATTCTGGCTCTTGTTGCCGTGGATGGCCGCCGAGCTGACGCCCGCGCCCTCCAGCTGCTTCGCCACCCGGTTCGCGCCGTGCTTGGTGCGGGTGAAGACGAGCGCGCGGTGGATGTTGCCTTCCTTCAGCAGGTGCGTCAGCAGCCCGCGCTTCTGCTCGCGCTCCACGAAGTACACCTGCTGGCTCACCGTCTCCGCGGTGCTGGAAGCCGGCGTCACCTCCACGCGGATGGGGTCCGTGAGGATGCTGCGCGCCAGGTCCACGATGTCCGGGGGCAGCGTGGCGCTGAAGAACAGCGTCTGCCGCTTGGGCGGCAGCGCCTTGATGACGCGCCGCACGTCGTGGATGAAGCCCATGTCGAGCATGCGGTCCGCCTCGTCGAGCACGAACACCTCGAGCGAGCGCAGCGACACGAAGCCCTGCTCCATCAGGTCGAGCAGGCGGCCCGGCGTGGCCACCAGCACATCCACGCCATTGCGCAGCGCCTGCACCTGCGGATTCTGGCCCACGCCACCGAAGATGACGGCGTGACGCAGGGGAAGCCCTTTGCCATAGGTCCCGAAGCTGTCGCCCACCTGACCCGCCAGCTCGCGGGTGGGCGTCAGGACCAGGCAGCGCACCGGGCGCGCCCCGCCCGCGGGCGCCTTGGCGGACAGCCGCTGGAGGATGGGCAGCGCGAAGGCCGCCGTCTTACCCGTGCCCGTCTGGGCCACGCCGAGCACATCGCGCCCGGTCAGCGCGTGGGGGATCGCCTTCTGCTGGATGGGCGTGGGGGTGGTGTAACCCTCCGCCTTGACGGCGCGCAGGAGGGTGTCGTGAAGCTGAAGTTCGTCGAAAGTCATGGGTTCCTGATGTTGAAGTGAGCCCGCCTCCTCCCCAGGGGAGGAAGCCCGCGCAGCGCGCCCAGTCGGACGTATGTCCGGGGCGCCTGGCGGTGCGCGGTCGGGCCCGGCCGGCCGAACCGCTTTGGGAACGGATGGAAACAGGGGGTCTCCCCTACCCATTCCGGAGAATCGGCGAGCGACCCTGCACTTTCCCGTCCCGGAAGTCCCGTGAAATCAACGGCTTGCTTGCCGGTTTTGTGGCCCCTGATGGACATTTGTACAGCGTCCAGATCCTTCCACCTCGAAAGACCTGGAATGTCCTGCCAGCCCCGGGAGCCATTCCTGGCTCCCGGGGCTGCCCTTCACCTCAGGCCCGGGCCTCCGCCGGGTAAGCGGCTTGGCGTGCCTCCGGCACCGGCTCGTATGCGCCCAGACGCATGCTGGCCTGGGCCCGGCCCTGGGTGCGGCCTCGCAGCCCGGTGACGTAGCCGAAGAGGCTGGCCATGGGCACCCGGGCGGAGACGAGCCGCACCACGCCGCGCGCCTCCATGCCCAGCACCCGCCCCCGCCGCGCCGCCAGGTCTCCCAACACCTCGCCGAGGTACTCCTCGGGCGTGGTGACCTCCACCTCCATCACCGGATCCAACTGCTGCACGCCCGCCCTGTGCGCCGCCGCCTGGAGCGCCAGGGAGCCGGCCACGGCGAAGGCCTGGGGCGTGGAGTCACGCACGTGCGTGTCCCCATCCACCAGCCGCACCTCCACGTCCACCAGCGGCACGCCGTCCCGCACGCCTCGGGCCATGGCCCCGGCCACGCCCTTCTCGATGGCGGGCACCAACTCCTTGGGAATGGTGCCCCTGCGCGTGTCGTCCGTGAAGACGAGCCCCGCGCCACGCGGTGCCGGCCCCACGTCCAGCACCACATACGCGTACTGTCCCGGCCCGCCCGACTGGCGGACGTGGCGGTACTCCTGCCGCACCTGGCGACGGAGCGTGTCGCGCCACGCCACCTTGGGCTGGCCCACGCGGGCCTCCACGCCGTGCTCTGTCCTCAAGCGGTCCACCACCACCTCCAGGTGCAGCTCACCCATGCCGGACAGCAGCACCTGGCCGCTCTCCGGGTCCACGCCCACACGCAGCGACGGGTCCTCCGCCGCCAGCCGGTGAAGGCCGTCCTCCAGCTTCGTCAGCTCCGCGGGCGAGCGCGCCTCCACGGCGAGCTGCACCACGGGCTCCATGACGCCCAGCGACTCCAGCACCACGGGCTCCGCCGGGTCGCACAACGTGTCGCCCGTGCGCACGCCCTTCAGGCCGAGCGCCGCGCAGATGTCCCCCGCATGGACCTCCGCCACTTCTTCGCGACGGTTGGCATGCATGAACATCAAGCGCCCCACCCGCTCACGCCGCCCGGTGGCGGGGTTGAGCAGGGCGGTGCCCGCGCGCAGCGTGCCCGAGTAGACGCGGAGGAACACGATGCCGCCCACGGCCTTGTCGCTCATCAGCTTGAAAGCCAGGGCGCTGGGCGGCCCCGAATCGGACACGGGCCGGGACACACGCGCCTCCTTGCCCGGGACATAGCCCTCCACGGCGGGCATGTCCGACGGCGCGGGCAGGTAGTTGACGATGGCGTCCAGCAACATCTGCACTCCCTTCTTCTTGAAGGCCGACCCGCACAGCACCGGCACCAGCGTCCGCGCGAGGGTGCCCGAGCGCAGCGCGCGCTCCAGGTCCTCCGCGGTGATGTCCTCCAACCGCCCGTCCACGAACTTCTCCAGCACGGTGGCGTCCGCGTCCGCGCACGCCTCGATGAGCCGCAGGCGCTGCGCCTCCACTTCCGCGCGCACCGCATCCGGCACGGCCTGGCCATCGACGAAGCTTCCGTCTTCCCCGTCGAACATCACGGCCCGCATGCGCACCAGGTCCACCAGCCCGCGGAACTCCGAGCCCTCGCCCAGGGGCCACTGCACGGCCACCGGACGCGCGCCCAGCCGCGCCTGGATGGACGCGACGCTCATGGCGAAGTCCGCGCCCACCTTGTCCATCTTGTTGATGAAGGCGATGCGCGGCACGTTGTACCGGTCCGCCTGCCGCCACACCGCCTCCGACTGGGGCTCCACGCCCTGGCTCGCGTCGAAGACGGCGACCGCGCCGTCCAGCACGCGCAGCGAGCGCTCCACCTCGATCGTGAAGTCTACGTGCCCCGGGGTGTCCAGAATGTTGATGCGGTGGGGCACACCCGCGCCCATCCCCTGCCGGGGTTGCCAGAACGTGGTGGTGGCCGCGGAGGTGATGGTGATGCCGCGCTGCTTCTCCTGCGGCAGCCAGTCCATCTCCGTGGAGCCGTCGTGCACCTCTCCCACGGAGTGGATGCGACCGGTGAAGAAGAGGACGCGCTCAGTGAGCGTCGTCTTCCCCGCGTCAATGTGCGCCATGATGCCGATGTTGCGGTACCGCTCGATGCGTGTGTGGCGAGACATGAAGGACTCCCGTTCCCGTCGGGCAGCGAGGCCCGCGGGTTGAATTGAGGCGCCGGTTGGAATGAGGGGACGACGCCGCGAAGGCCTCAGCGGCACACACGCGCGACTCGCCGGAGGGGCACGACAGGCCCGCTCAGGGACGCGTGAGGACACACGAGGACGCGGCAAGAGAGAGGGCGGAGCCGGGGCTCACGGGAACCAGCCAACCCGCGCGCCGGAGACACCGGTCCGCCAACTCAAATGTCGAGCAGAACCTCGTGACGGGGGGCGAGGCACACGTCCGCCGCCGGCGCGAACGTGCGCGCACACAGCAGGGCGTTGAAGAAGACGGGCCTCATGATGCGTTTGAATTAAAGCACAGACGCCTTGTTGTCAATCCGGGCACGGGTGCGAACACGCGAGCCCGGAATGACAGACACGCGGGCTGTCAGGTGCTGAGCGCCCGCACGCGCGCCGCGAGGTTGTGCGTGAAGAGGCGGAAGATGCGCAGCGCCGCCGCGTCATGCGTGTCCAGGTAGTGCTGGAAACCCGCGCGGGTGATGCGCAGCGCGCGGACCGCCGTGCGCGCGCGGACCTGCGCGGACACCGGGGCATCCTGCACCAGGGAGATCTCCCCCAGGTACGCGCCAGGCCCCAGCGTGTTGAGCCGGCGCGCATCCGGCTCCGGACCGCTGAACACGTCCACCGCGCCCTCCAGGAGCACGAAGAGGCCACTGCCCGGCGAGCCCTTCTCCAGCAGCACCGCGCCCGACGGGATGAGCACCTGCCGCGCCACGCGGTACAGGTCCTTCATGTCCTCGAGCGACAGCTCTCCAAAGATGGGGATGGCCTTCAGGTAGTGGTAGCCATTGGACTCCGGCGCCGCCGCGTTCGAGGGCAGACGCGCGATGACGGCCTCGGCCTCCGCGTCCATGCCCAGGCGGCGCAGCAGCCGGGCCTTCTCCGCCGCCAGCGCCGGGTCTCCCCGCGCCGACTCCGTGCCGCGCATCGTGTCGGCCAGGAGCGCCAGCGCACGCCGCGTGAAGCCCTCGCCATCCAGCAGCTTGCACATGCGCAGCACGGACTCCAGGTGACGCGGGTCACCGGAGGGAACGCTCGCGAGCGCTTCCACCTCCGCGTGCGACTGACCCAGCTCGCGGTAGAGCTGGGCCGCCTCGTACGGGCGGCCCAGGCGCACCAGGCAGTGCGCCATGGCCTCACGCGCGCCCAGGCCGCGATAGGCCTCCAGCGCGCGCTCCATGGCGCCGCCCCGCTCGAAGGCGGCCGCGGCGCGCTCCACCTCACCCGCGCGCAGGTACGCCTCCGCCGCGTCCACGTAACGCCCGCCCTGGACATACAGCTCCGCCACCAGGGCCGCCGCGCCGCATCCATCCAACAGGCGCGCGGCGCCCGAGAAGTCTCGGGCCTGGCGCAGGACTTCCGCCAGACGCTGGCGCTCCGCCACCGCGGCCTGCGCGGCCTCCTTCTGGAGCCGCTCGCGCTGGGAGCTCCCCAGCTCCTCGTAGAGCTGCGCCGCCACCTCGGACGACGGCTGCGTGAGCAGCCCGTGGAACGCGCCCTCCCCCGGGACTGCTGCTCGGGGGCCTTCCAAACTCATCTCCGCCTCGGACCGCGACATCGCTCGCCTCCCCCATTCCGGGTCACCACGCACCTCCGGACCGGTCCACGCCGGCCCGGACTTCCCGGAAGACACGGAAATTCTATAGCACGTCGGCGAGCGGAGTTCCTCGCCTCCGTCAGCGGACGGACACGAGCTCGGTGTCGAAGATGAGGACCGTGTACGGCGGAATCCGGCGGCCCGAGCCGGTGGCGCCATAACCCAGGGACGACGGGATGACGAGGCGGCGACGGCTCCCCACGCGCATGCCGGCGATGCCTTCATCCCAGCCCGCGATGACCTGCCCCGTGCCCAGGGTGAATCCGATAGCGGGCCCGTTGCCGGTGGCATCGAAGCTCCGTCCGTCCGGCAGGTAGCCCGTGTAGCGAACCTGCACGCGATTGCCCGCCTGGGCCTGCGCGCCATCCTCCACGACGAAGGTGTCCTGGATGTAGAGCCCGCTATCCATCCGGGTCATCTCGGCCAGGTCCACGTTGAGCGACTCCGCGTACGTCACCTTGGTCGGGTCTCCCGAGTCGGGGTTGACGCTTTCGTCGTCACCACAGCCGAGCAGCGAGACAGCCAGGAGCATGGGAACCAGCAGGGAGCGGAGCATGACGACCTCGAAGGGGTGCGTGAACCGGGAATCGGCCTCGCGAGACGGCGAAGCCTGCCCCGGCGCGGCGGCGTGGGAAAGGGGCCCGGGGTGTGCCTGGCCCACCTTCCTGCTTGCCCCCCCTGGAATCCTGGAGCGCGACGGGAACGCTTTCGTTATGCAGGATTCCCGATGCCACGCTGGGTCAGCCTGCTCCTCTTCTTCGTTCCCGTGCTCGCCGTGCTGTCGGTGGGCCATGTCTATCTCTACCGCCGGCTCGTCCGTGACGTGACGAAGCGGAAGTGGCTGCGGCGCACCGCCCAGGGCCTGTTCGCAGTGGGCTTCGTGGGCGCCCTGAGCGCGCGGGCCATTGGCTCCGTGCTGCCCTCCGAGGGCGCCCGGCGCCTGGGCATCGTCTTCCTCCTGTGGATTGGTCTGGTCCTCTACCTGCTCATGTTCACCCTGGCGGTGGACATGGTGCGGGCCCTGGCCGCGTGGCGTGAGCGCCGCAAGGCACGCGCGGAGACGACAACCCCCACCGCGCCCGCGTCGCCGGAGCGCCGGGTGCTGCTGGGTCAGGGGCTCGCGGTGGGCGCGGGGCTCGCGGGCGTGGCGGTGAGCTCCTACGGCGGCTGGCGCGCGTACCACCCACCCGATGTGCGAGACATCCCCGTGCGGCTGCCCCACCTGCCGCGCGAGCTGGAAGGCCTCACGCTGGTGCAGCTCACCGACATCCACATCGGCGGGGTGATTCAGCGCCGCTTCATGGATGAGCTGGTGTCCCGCACCAACGCACTCAAGCCAGACGTCATCGCCATCACCGGGGACCTGGTGGACGGCTCCGTGGATGCGCTGGGTGTCTTCGCCGCAAGCCTGGGGAAGCTGAGCGCGCGGTACGGCACCTGGTTCGTCACCGGCAACCACGACTACTACTCCGGCGCCGATTCGTGGGTCGCCTTCCTGGAGGGGCTGGGCATCCACGTGCTGCGCAACCGCTCCGTGTCCATTGGCGACGGTGCGGCGTCCTTCCAGTTGGCGGGCGTGGACGACTGGAGCGCGCACCGCATGGGCGAGCGCGGCTATGACCTGGACGCGGCGCTGCGCGACGTGCGGCCCGACCGGGCCTCCGTGCTGCTGGCGCACCAGCCGTCCAATTTCGACGAGGTGGCCCGGCGCGGCGTGGGGCTCCAGGTCTCAGGGCACACGCACGGCGGACAGATGTTCCCGGGAAACCTGATGGGGGACCTCATCTGGGGAGACCGCAACGCGGGCCTGAGCCGCACAGGCGACTCGCTCATCTACGTCAGCCGGGGTTGTGGCTTCGTGGGCCCACCCATGCGCGTGGGCGCGCCCCCGGAGATTGCCCGACTGGTGCTGCTGCCCGCCTAGACCCCTCGGGCCGCGTCAGCCCAGCGACATGGCCAGCACCAACGCGAGCACGAAGCCCCACATGAGGCCGGTGGTGGCCTCGCGCTCGAAGCCGCCGCGGTGGCTCTCCGGAATCATCTCGTGGCTGATGACGTAGAGCATCGCCCCGCCCGCGAAGGCCAGTCCCCACGGCAGCAGCGCGGAGCTGAGTGACAGGGCCAGGAGGCCGAACAGCGCCCCCACCGGTTCCACCATGCCGGTGAGCAGCGCCAGGAACGCGGCGCGCGACGCGGACGCCCCCGTGGCCCTCAGCGCCAGCGCCACCACCAGTCCTTCGGGAATGTTCTGCGCGCCGATGCCCAGCGCCACCGATAGGCCCAGCTCCGGCTGCGGCGCGGCGAAGGACACGCCCACCGCCAGGCCTTCCGGGAAGTTGTGCAGCGTCATGGCCAGCACGAACAGCAGCACGCTGTTCCACTTCGTGCCGCCATGGCCCTCGTGGCCCTTGAGCGCATGTTCGTGCGGCATCAGGTCGTGCCACACGCGCAGGAACAGTCCACCCAGCAACACCCCCGCCGCCACGCGCAGTGCCGCTGAGAGCCCGTCATGGCCCTGCCCTCTCACCAACTCCATCGCGGGGATGACCAGCGAGAAGGACGTGGCCGCCAGCATCACGCCCGCGCTGAAGCCCAACATCCGGTCCTGGGCCTTCCGGCTGAGCTCCGAGGTGACGAGCACGGGCAGCGCGCCCAGTCCCGTCGCCGTGCCCGCCAGCAGGCTTGCCACCAACCCCGCCCCCATGCCTTCGATGCTCCAATGGTCCACGCGTCCGAGGTGCCTCCGCGCCCAACACTAACGGCCTCGCCCTCCAGGGCAGGACGGGATGTCGCCGACGTTCGCAACCCCGCGACTTTCCAATACTTTCCCCGCCGAACCTTGAGAATCGAGACCGCCGGAAACACTTTCGCAGGTGGCCCGTAGAGGAGTCGGGTGATGCGGAGCCAAACGGACGAAGAGCTCATGGAACGGTTTCGCGACGGAGCACAGGACGCCTTCGAGGACCTCTTCGCGCGGCACGCGCCGCGGGTCCAAGGCTTCCTGGCCCGGATGGTGCGCAATGGCGCGCTCGCGGAAGACCTGCTCCAGGCCACCTTCTTGTCCGTCATCCGCTCGCGGGGCCGCTACGAGCCCGGCACCCGCTTCACGCCGTGGCTGATGACCATTGCCGCGAACGCCGCGCGCGACGCGCTGAGGCATCAGCGGCACGTGGACGCCTATGCATCCCAGGAGGACACCGCGACGCCCGCATCCCCGGCGCCGGATGACAGCGACCCGTCGCTGCGCAGGCATCTGCTGGACGCATTGCACCAACTCCACCCGGACCACCGTGAAGCCGTGGTGCTCAGCAAGGTGGAGGGCTGGTCCTTCGAGGAGATTGGCGCGCTGCGCGGCATCAGCCCTGGCGCCGCGCGGCTGCGGGCGCACCGCGGCTACGAGAAGCTGCGCGAACTGCTGGGCGAGCTGGAGCTGGAGGTGGCGCGATGAAGCCACCGACGGACCTGGACCAGCTGCTCACCCAGACGCCCGCGAAGGACAACGCCGCGATGGAGCGCGTGCTCGCCGCGGCCCGGGGCGAACTGGCGCTTCGTCGTCCGGTGCGGCGCTGGCGCACGCAGGCCGTCTGGTTGATGGCGGCGTCGGCGGGACTGGGCCTGCTGGCGGCCGTGGTGATGCTCGCGGTGGGCGCGGTCACCGGCCCCCTGCTCCTGGCGCGCGCCCCCCTGCTGGCCATGCTGGTGGGCACCAGCGCGGTGTGTGCGTGGGGCGCGCTGTCCCCCAAGGGCCGCTGGATGCGCCGGCTGGGCGTGGGGCTGGCGGTGGTCAGCGCGGCGGCCCTGGTGCTCGCCCGAGGCACGCCGCACAGTCCCCCATCGCTCCCGGGCTGGGTCTGCACCGTCAGTCACCTGGCCATCGGCGTGGTGCCACTGGTGGTGGCGCTGTTCGCGCTGCGTGGGGCCTTCTTCCAGCCGCTGCGCGCCGTGGTGGCGGGCCTGTCGGTGGGTTCGACGGGCGCGCTGCTCGGAGAGCTCGCCTGTGAGCAGGACGGGCGGCACGTCCTCTCCCACCACCTGCTCGCATGGGTCGTCATCACCGTCGTACTGGTGGTCATCTCGAAGTCGCTCAAGCCCCGTTCCTACGCGCCATGATCCAGGACCCCTCACTCATCATCTGTCATGACGTGGACGGCGCACCGGTGCGCATTGGCGCGACGGTGAAGGTCGTGCCGCACTCCGAGGACGGCACCATCAGCCAGCGCTTCCTGGGCAAGACGGGAATCGTCGTGGGGCTGGTGTTCGACGACCCGGCCACGCAGTACCCCGATGACCCGCTCATCCAGGTGCTCGTCGAAGGGCTGGGCGAAGACCTCTTCTTCCCGGAGGAACTGGAGCTGGCCCCGGAGTGGGCTCGCAACCGGATTGCCCAGCACCGTCAGGCCGTGCGGGCCGGCGGACGGAGCTCGCTGGAGCGCATGCCCTGACGTGGCGGGACACGCGTCAGCGCGTACCCGACTGGCCTCGCGCGAACGCCACCGCCTGGGTGATCGCCTTGGAGCTGGGAAAGAGACTCCTCGCCCGCTCCTCCACCTCCAGCGCCGCGTCCAGTTGTCCCTGCGCGCCCAGCGCGTGAATCCACCCCGCCCACGCCTCCTCCAGCAAGGCCATCGCCGCACTGGCCGCGGAGGAGAAGGCCCGCTCCGCCTCGTCGGGCGCCTGTCGCACCGAGACGAGGAAGTGTCCCAACGCCAGCAGGGGCTCCGGGGCCCCCGCGGAGACGTCCGACGCGGAGCGGAGCACCTGCTCGGCCTCGGACACCGCGGCCTCCGGGTCCGCCGCCTCGTGCCGGCCAGCCAGCAACGTGCGGCTCAACGACAGGAGGTTGGGAACGAACGCGGGACAGCCCTGCGCCAGCGCCCGGTACGCCTCGAGCCGGTGACCGCCCTCCAGCGGCTCCGCGTTCGCCAGCTTCCACTTCCTGCGCAGCTCTTGGGGGGACACGTGCTCGGACATGTCCGCACCCTACGCCTCCGCCGCGCCGGAGTGGGAGCCGGCAACGCGCCTCAGTAGGACGCGGTGATGCCCCAGTGCAGACTGGAGTACGTCTCCGCCGCCACGCCGCCCTCATCCCAGCCCAGCTTCGTGCCCGCGCCGGAGAACGTGTCCTGGAAGCGGGACACGCGGAAGCGGACCGAGTAACCGAAGGGCCCCCAGATGTCGCCCCCGACGCCCAACTCCGCCTCCCAGCCGAAGCTGGACACCGACGTGCCGTAGTCGCTGACCTCCGCGTCCAGCGCCGCGCTGCCGGCGCCCAGGCCCTTGCCCGGCTTCGGGCTCAGGAAGAACTGTCCCGCGCCCTCCAGCCGGACCCAGCGCAGCAGCGGCACCGACACCTCCAGCCCCACGGCGGGGAACAGGCGGTGCGTCCCGGTGAGCGGGCTGTTGGCGGACTCGTCCACGTCGAAGGCGCGGGTGAGCAGGCCCGCGCGCAACCCCGCGTAGCCCAGCGGCGCGTTCGCCTCCCCCATGCCGAAGAAGTAGCGGTAGAGTGCCTGCGCGGTGAGCACCGAGTCGGTGGCCACCACCTCGCGCGTGGTCGACCGGCCGGCGTCACTCACCAGCGTCACGTTGGTGGAGGAATACCCACGCCGGTAACCCAGCGACAGGCCCAGGCCGCGCAGCAGTGATTCGCTGCGCGCCAGCGGCAGCAGCTCCAGTTCGGCGGCGATGCCCAGGTACGGCACCGACGACGCATAGCTCACCGTGTCCCCCAGGCGCTCGTTCGCCGGGAGCCGGTCATATTCGCCACAGGACTTCACGCCGGGCCGCGCGCAGTAGTTGCGCCACGTCGTCGTGCCCCCCAACGTCAGCCGCGCCAGGGGCGGGCGTGCCGGCGCGTCTCCCACCGTGCCGCCAGAGCCCGTATCCAGCGCCACCTCCAGGAAAGGGGCGGTGGTGGTGTGCGACTCCGGGTCCACCTCCATGCCCCACGTCTTTACGTCTCGCGGACGGGCGGAAGCCGTGGCCTCTTCCGGGAGCGACAGCTCCTGGGGCCGCGCCGGTGCCGAGTCCTTCCGCTTCACCGCGGCGGCCAGGGCCTGCGGCGAGGCCAGCGCCACCACCAGGGCGCACCACAGCCCCCAGCGAACCATCGAGAGTCGGGAGGTCGTCATTCCCCGGGGAGGTTCACCCACCCCGTCGGGGAAGTCCAGGCTCGGCGGTTCTCCTGTCGCTCAGGCGTTGAGCGTCGCCGCGGGTCCCATCGCCGGCGCCGCGGGAGACATGCGGGAGGAGACGGGCTCGGACATGGGAGGCGCCGACGTGTTCTCGTCATCGGCGGACAGGTGCTCGGCGCGGCCGATGCCCAGGAAGTCCCGGCGGTAGATGCGGACCATGGCCATGAAGATGGAGGCGATGAGCGGCCCCACCAGCAGGCCCATCATCCCGAACACGGCCAGCCCGCCGAACATGGACAGGAAGACGAGCAGCGGGTGCAGCGCCATGCGCGAGCCACACAGCCGGGGCCGGATGACGTTGTCGATGCTGCCCACCAGGAAGGCGCCCCAGGCCAGGAGGAACACGCCCTCGCTCACCTGGTTGGCGGCGATGAGCACCACGCCAATGGGCCCCCACACCAGGGCCGTGCCGCCCACGGGCACCAGCGCCACCAGCACCATGGCCGCGCCCCACACGCCGGCATGCGGCACCCCCGCGATGAGCAGCCCGACGAAACCCACGGCGCCCTGGATGAGCGCGGTGACGGTGTTGCCATAGATGATGGCGTACGCGACGTCGGTGAACTCGCGCGCGAAGGCCTCGAAGTAGCGCCTGTCCAGCGGGATGAGCCGCATGACCTCGGCCACCAGCCGGCGCCCGTCGAGGAAGAAGTAGTACATGGCCACGGACATCAGGAACAGGTTGATGACCAGGTCCGTGCCCGCCGCCGCCACGTCGCGCAGCAACGACGCGCCGCCCGTCACCGCGGCCAGGAGCGCCCGCTCCGTCTCCGCGCTGTCCTCGCCCAGCCGGAGGTAGCGCTCCAGGCCCAGCGGCAGGCTGGCCAGGAACGGGTGACGCAGGTGCTGCTGCTCCAGCAGGACCTGCGCCTGGCCCACGAGTTGGAACACCTCGCGCGCCACCATCCACCCGACCAGCGCCAGCGGTGCCAGGATGAGGACGAACACGGTGACGGTGGACACCCCGGCGCTGAGAGACTTGCGGCCCCCCAGCTTCTGGCACAGGGAGTCCTGCACCGGCATGAACAGCACCACCAGGAAGCCGCCCAGCAACACCGGCATCAGAAACGGCAGCAGAATCCTGGAGAAGAGAATCAGCGCCAGGGCAAAAAGCCCGGCGAATACAAAATTGGACCACCGCCTCGAGTCAGCCACCGCCCCACCCCACCCCGCCCTACGAGCCCACCGAACGCCGCCCTTGCCCAACGTAGGAACCGGCCGTCCCACCGGGAAGTCCGGCTTCCGTCTCAAGGAGAACCAAATCATGACTTCTGGACGTTTCGCCCCCTTCGTCGCCGGGTTGCTCCTGCTCACCACCGGCGCCTGTGGCGGAGAAGCCCCGCCCTGCACGGATTGTCCCGCGGTCGAAGGCCGCTACCGGCTGCAGTTCAACACGGACGGGGGCGTGCCTTCGGAGTGCGCGCTCCTGGGGGTGGAGGTTCCCAAGGGTGAAGTCCTGGACATCGCCCGCTCGGGCGAAAACCTCACCAGCCGGCTGGCGGGCGTCCCCGTCCGGGGCACCATCACCTCCCAGGGGACCTTCCTGATGACGGGAACGGGAGTGCCCTCGGCGAACCGGACGGACACGCTGACGCTCACCGGCAGCTACATGGCGCCGCTGACGGATGGCGGGACGGCGTCCATTACCGGCGTCCTCACGGGCAGCTACGTGCGCGCGTCCGACACGGGGGGACAGCGCTGCAACGTCAGCAGTCCGTTCTCGGCGACCCGGGACTGAGCCACGGGCCGCACGAGCGCGGTCGGAACGACTACTTCTTCTTCGACTCGGCGGCGGCCTTGGCCTCGGCCTTGTTCTTCTTGGCCCGCTTCTTCCAGGCCTGCTTGATCTTCATCTGCACGCGACGGTGCTTGCTCTTGCTGCGGGCCATCTTTGACTCCTGTGCTCCGTACGGAGACGTGAAAAGAGGGGCTTAACTATCAGAACCCGCCGGGCTCCCGGAAGAGGAACCCTCGGGCCCCCCCGGCTCTCCGGTGTCGTCCGGTGCCGGACGGGTGGGAAACGGGATTCCCTCGGCGCTCCGGACCTGGGTCGGCCGGGCGGTGGACGCCTTCACCTCCCCCTCCCGGTCCTCGTTGCTGGGCCGCTCCCTGGCCGCCGGGGCGCTCGACTGCTGGGGACGCTTCTTCACGGACGCGAAAATCGGCTTGTAGGCGTCCAGGAAGCGCCGGACCTCGTCCAGGGGGAGCGCCGGGCAGTGGTTGCCGTTGGCGCCCGTCATGGACGTGGCCATGCACATGGCGTTGAGGATGGCCTCCTCGGTGGCCTCCATGACCGCCTCATAGAGGGGGTCCAGGCGCTGATCCAGGAGGAGCTTCAGCTTGTAGACCATCTTCTGCGTGCGCCGGGGAATGATGTTCGCCGTGGAGAAGCCGACGACAATCTCCCCTGAGCCGTGCGCCGCGTAGCTGCCCACGCGGCCAATGCCCAGCGCCACGCGCTTGCAGAGGCGGTTGATTTGATGGCTCAGCAGCGGCGCGTCCGTGGCCACCACCGCGATGATGGAGCCGTACGTCTGGCCGCGCTTGGGCGTGCCCTTGAACTTCTCCGCCAGAACCTCGCCCACGGGCAGGCCGCCCACCCGCAGGTTGTGCATCTTCCCGAAGTTGGACATCACCAGCACGCCCAGCGTGTAGCCGCCCAGCACCTCCGGCAGCTTGCGGGACGACGTGCCGATGCCGCCCTTGAAGTCGCACGTCACCATGCCGGTGCCGCCGCCCACGTTGCCCTCGGCCACGGGGCCGGTGGAGGCGTTGTTGATGGCCTCGAAGACATGCTCCTCGCGCACGTGGCGCCCGGAGATGTCGTTGAGCCAGGAATCGTCACACTCCCCCACCACGGGGATGATGACATCGTGCTCGTCGCCGATGCCGGGGTAGCGGTCCACCAGGTAACGCGCCACGCCGTCCGACACCGCTCCCACCGCCATGGTGTTGGTGAGGAGGATGGGCGTCTCGATGAGGCCCCACTCCATGAGTTGCGTCATGCCGGAGACCTCGCCCGCGCCGTTGAGCACGAAGCCGCCTCCCGTCATGCGCTCCATGAAGATGTTCCCCTGGTTGGGGAGGATGGCGGTGACCCCCGTGCGCACCGGACCGTGCCCGGGGCGAAGCGGACCCTCGCCCCGTATCAACGTGCTGTGCCCGACGAGCACCCCCTCCACGTCGGTGATGGCGTTGAACTTGCCGGGCTTGAAGCGCCCCAGCGGAAGGCCCAGCTCACGGGCCCGGACGCGCGGACCCGTCTCCTCGGGGATGTGCACCATAGAGGGGGGACACTAACCGACCACTCCCCACCGTCAACCACTCCAGCCGGCCCCGCCCGCCCCCTCGAAGAGGAGGCACGGGACGGGGCGGCCGGGGCGTCGCGTGGGCCTCAGGCCTTCGCGTCCACGCGCGGTGACGGCTCCACCGCCGGTGACGCCGGTGCGGGGGCCGTCGCGGCCACGGGCTGCGCGGCGGTGGGAGTCCCCTCCTCCAGGGGCACGCTCTTGCGCAACACCGAGGCGGGGTGCTCGCTGGCGGCGCGGCGCGCCTCGCGCTCCTTGTAGCGGCGGATGGCGGGGGCCATGATTTCGCCGATGAGCCCCCGGTAGTCCATGCCAGCGCCCTGGGCGATGAGCACCAGGTCGCTCCAGCCCGGCGTCAGGCCCGGCAGCGGATTGCACTCGATGAAGTAGATGCGCCCCTTGTCGTCCATGCGGAAGTCGATGCGCGCGACGTCGCGGCATCCCAGCGCCATGAACGAGTTGCGCGCCGCCGTGCGCAGCCGCTCCAGCAGCGCGGGCTCCAGCTTCGCCGGCGCGTCGTAGCGGATGCGGTCCGTCCAATCGAGCTTGTGCTGGAAGCTGTAGACGGGGTTCTTCTCCTCCCGGTCCAGGAAGACGATCTCCATGGGCGGCAGGACGCGGGGCCGCCGCTCGCCCAGCAGGCCCACGGTGAACTCGCGGCCGCGGATGTACTCCTCGATGAGCGCGGGCTGCTGGTACTTGCCGGCAATCTCGCGCACCACCTCGCGCAGCTCCGCCTCGCTGTGGCAGACGCTCTTGGTGACGACGCCCTTGGAGCTGCCCTCCGCCACCGGCTTCACGATGAGCGGGAAGCTGGTGAACTCCTTGTTGAGGCGCTCCTTGCCCGTCGCCATGAGCTGGAAGTTGGGCGTGAGGATGCCAGCCTGCCGGACAATCTTCTTCGCCAGGCCCTTGTCCAGGGCGATGGACAGCGTGGCCGGGTCCGAGCCCGTGTACGGGATGTCCAGCAGCTCCAGCAGCGCCGGGACCTGGCTCTCTCGGTTGCGGCCCTTGAAGCCCTCCGCGATGTTGAACACCACATCCAGCGGCGTGCTCGACAGCACCGAGGGAAGCTCGGCCGTGGCCTCCAGGTCGATGACCTCGTGGCCCCACGACGCAATCGCCTCGCGGATGGCCTGGAGCGTGTTCGGCGAGTCGTACTCGGCCTCGCTGTCCTCCACCGTCTCCGCCGTGGCCGTGGGCTTCACGCGCTTCACGTTGAAGCTGAAGCCCACGCGCAGCGGACCGCTCTTGCGCGCCGGCTTGCCCTGGCGACGCGACGAGTCCTTGATTTTGTACCGCTTCGCCGCGCTGGTGATGATGGAGTTGATGACCCCATCCAGGTGCAGGCCGTCCAGCTCCGCCGCCGCGTAGATGCCCGCGCGCGGCTCCAGACTGGGGAGCGCGTTGATCTCCAGGAAGTACGGCACGCCCGCGTCACTGAGGCGCACGTCGATGCGGCCCAGGTCGCGGCAGTCGAGCGCCCGGTACACCTTCTGCGCCATCCGCCGGATGTCCTCCGCCGTGCGAGGCGGAATCTGCGCCGGGGCGCGCACGCTGACCGTGCCCTCCCGCGACGTCTTCAGCGCGTAGTCGTAGATGGCGTACTTGCGGCCCTGCGTGACGGCCGGGTCGATGACGTACTCCACCGGGGAGAGCACGCCGTCGTAGTCATTGTCCACCGACTCCAGGAACGGCACGGCGAGGTCGCGGCCGGAGATGTACTCCTCCACCAGCACTCCGGACGGGTACTTCTCCAGCGCGGCGGCCACCTTGGCGCGGACCTCGTCCAGCGTCTCCGCGATGGAGTCCTGGCTGATGCCCTTGGACGAGCCCTCGAAGTTGGGCTTCACGATGACGGGGAAGCGCAGGTTCTCCGCGGACAGCTCGCTGAGTTTCTCCACGTACTGCCAGCCGGGCGTGCGGATGCCCTGCTTGGACAGCACCAGCTTGGTGAGCTGCTTGTCGAGCGTCACCGCCAGCGCGTACGCGTCCGAGCCCGTGTACGGGAAGCCCAGCTCGTCGAAGAGGGCCGGATAGAAGGCCTCGCGGAAGCGGCCGCGGCGGCCCTCTGCGGTGTTGAAGATGAGGTCCGGGCTGTAGGCCTCCAGCCGCGCCACGGTGCGCGAGGCCGGGCCGCTCACCTCGAAGCGCTCCAGCCGGTGGCCGATGCGCTCGATGGCCGCCGCGAGCGCGTTGACCGTCTCCTGCGTGTCGAACTCCGCCTCTTCTTCCAAATCAGACAGCCTGAGGTTGTGGGTCAGCGCGATGCGCACGGGTACCCCCTTCGCTTCCTGAACGACGAGCGTCCACGGCGCACCTTCGCCGCGGACATGAGCCTGCCGGAGGCGCGCTCATGCGCGACCGGCGTGCGAGCTGCAACGGTTACGCCCGCGACAACCTTCCCGTCGACCACCTGCGTCTGCGCCCAGGTGTCGCCCAGCCGCCAGCCCAGCGGATCCCTCAGCACGCGCCATGCTTCCACGCTGCCGATGACGATGAGCCCGGCGGCCGCGGCCACCGTCCCATGCGGCGCGGGCATCATGCCCAGCAGCACGATGAGCGCCAGCGGCGCGTTGCGCAGGGTGCTGTCGCGGTGCCGCGCCGCCGAACGCGTGGGCAGGTGCATCACCTTCACGCCGAAGATGCGCTTGCCCACGCTCTGGCCCTGGAGCATCCCGTCCGCCAGCAGCAGGAACAGCAGCGCCACCACCGCGCCCGCCGCCCCCCCCACGACGTACAGGCCCCACGCCACCGACACGTCCACCGCCCGCGCGCCGCCGCGCAGCCAGAGCGAGGCCTTGGGATAGGGGGAATCGGGTTGCGCGTCTCCGGACACCAACCGCAAGGCGCGGCCCCCTTGCCGACTTGCCGCCATGAACACGCGGCTTCGCGCGGTGCTCACTCCTCCGGCTCCAGCGTGAGGCCTTCCTCGCGCGGCTCGGGCTCGTCCAGCCCCGCCAGACGCGCCAGCCGTTCGTGGGCGCTCAAAGGAGAAATCATGGGCGCGGCCCACTCGGCGTGCTCGCGCGTGTACTCGGCCGCGAGCGCCGCGGTGGGGCTGCCCGTCTCCGACATCCGCAACAGCCGCCCGCGCGCCGCGTCTTCATCATGCCTGGCGGGGCTGCCCTGGCGCGTGAAGAGGACAAAGGCCATGGCCGGGCGCTTGGAGGACTCGCGCATCGCGAACTGGATGCCGTCGAGGTTCCAGCCCTGGGTCGTCCACTCGTTGAGGGTGCGCTCCAGGGCGCCCTCGTCCACCGTGGACAGCTCGACCACTTTGTACTGCAAGGGCACTGGGGGGGGGACACGGGCCGCGCGACCGGCGCCGGACCGCTTCTTCGCGGTGGGCCGGCGTTGGGGCGGGGGCTTCTGGGACTTTCGTCCAGGCCGCTTTTTGGTTGGCATCGTGCGACGCACATTTGGACGCAACGCGCGCGGCGGATCAAGGGTCAACCCGCCGCGAGCCCGCCCGGCTGTTGCCTACAGGAGCTTCGCCGCCTCCAGGGCGTGGTAGGTGATGATGAGGTCGGAGCCGGCGCGCTTCATGGACGTGAGCGTCTCCAGCATCACCCGCTCGTAGTCAATCCACCCGTTCTGCCCGGCGGCCTTGAGCATCGAGTACTCGCCGGACACGTTGTAGGAGACAACGGGCAGCTCCCAGCGCTCGCGCACGGCGCGGATGACGTCCAGGTAGGCCAGCGCGGGCTTGACCATGATCATGTCCGCGCCCTCCTCCACGTCCAGGGCCACTTCCTTGAGGGCCTCGCGGAAGTTGCCGGGGTCCATCTGGTAGCCCCGGCGGTCACCGGAGGTCGGCGTGTTCTGGGCGGCCTCGCGGAACGGCCCGTAGTAGCCGGACGCGAACTTGGCCGAGTACGCCATGATGGGCAGCTCGCCGAAGCCCGTCTCGTCCAGGGCGGCGCGGATGGCGGCCACGCGGCCATCCATCATGTCCGACGGAGCGATGATGTCCGCGCCCGCCTTGGCGCAGCTCACGGACATCTTCGCCAGCAGCGGCAGCGTGGCGTCATTGACGACGTGGCCGCCTTCCAACACGCCGCAGTGGCCGTGGTCGGTGAACTCGCATAGGCAGACGTCGACGATGACCTGGAGGTCCGGCTCGGCCGCCTTGATCTCCTGGATGGCGCGCTGGACGATGCCGTCGTCGGCGTAGGCCTGGGTGCCGCGGGCATCCTTGTGGTTGGGGATGCCGAACAAGAGGACGGCGGGCACGCCCAGCTTCCGGGCCTGCCTGGCCTCGGCGACGACGTGCTCCAGCGACAGGTTGAAGATCCCCGGCATGGAGACGATGGGACGGCGCACGTCCCGGCCTTCCACGACGAAGAGGGGATAGATGAAGTCGCCCGGGTCGAGGCGCGTCTCGCGCACCATGTCACGCAGGACGGCGTTGCGGCGCAGGCGGCGGGGTCGGTGGATGGGATAGGCCATGGCGCTCGCCGGTATAAACCGGCGGCGCCGCGCCTTCATCGTTTTGGGCCCCCGGCCCGCCTGCTCAGCCTGCGACGAGCCTCCAGCTCTTCTGATGGTTCCGAGCCTCCCGTGCGTGCCGCAGGGCGCGGCGCTCGGCGATGTCCGCTTCGTGCAGGGCGCGGGCGTAGCGCACGCGTGCCGCCTCCGTCCCGGCCGCCAGGTCCTTGTCGGCCTGCTCCAGCTCGCGGCGGGCATCCAGCAGCTGCTGTTCGATGCGGTCCTCGTACGTCATGTCTGGTGCTCCTCGTGGCTTGAGTTTGCCGCCGGACGATGCATGGGCCGGACCGTGGAGCTCCAAAGAGTCTGCAAGCCGCCAAGTCCCCGGAACAACGAGCTACCGCGGCGCGGCAGGCACGGATGGCGTGCGAAGCGGCTTTCCCACGGGCGCGAAAAGAGCGTCGCGGTGGGCCGTGGCCGCCCAGCGCGCCCGGCTGCCCGCCCGGTATGCAAGTCGAGGCAATCGACTGACGCCAGGGTCGTCTACAGTCGTAATCGTGAACAGCCAGGTGCCAGCCATCGAAGTGAGGGGACTGAGGAAGACGTACCACCGGGCCTTCCGGAAGGGAGGCAACGAGGCCCTCCGTGGCATGGACCTGACGGTGCCGGAAGGAAGCGCCTTCGGCCTCATCGGCCCCAACGGTGCGGGCAAGACAACCTTCATCAAGAGCATCCTGGGCATCGTCCAGCCCACGGAGGGGTCCATCCGGGTGCTGGGGGGCTCGCCCGAGGACCCGCGCATCCGAGCCCGCATCGGCTACCTGCCCGAGCGCCTGCACCTGCCCGGAACCTGGACGGCGCCCGCCTTCCTGGCGACGGTGACGCGGCTGAAGGGCCTCCCCGTGGACCCCGCGGTCAACCTGCGCCTCCTGGAGCGCGTGGGCCTGTCGGACGCGGTGGGCCGGCGCATTGGCGGGTACTCCAAGGGCATGCGTCAGCGGCTGGGCCTGGCCGCGGCGCTGGTGGGCACCCCTTCCCTGCTGGTGCTGGACGAGCCCACGGACGGAATCGACCCCATGGGGCGGATGGAGGTGCGGCGCATCCTCCAGGACGAGGTGCAGCGAGGCACGACGCTGTTCCTCAACTCCCACCTGCTGGCGGAGACCGAGCGGGTCTGTGACCGCGTCGCCATCCTCGCGAAAGGCCGCGTGGTGCGCGAGGGCCGGCTGGAGGACCTGGCGCGCGGCGGCGTGCGGTGGCTGGTGCGCTTCGCCCCGGGCGCCAACACGGAGGTCCTGGTGACGGCAGGCTTCGTCCGAGGCGTCGCGGAGGGACAATACGTCGTCGAGGCGGAGGACCCGGCGGCGCTCAACGGGGCATTGGACCGGGCGCGCGCGGCGGGGGCATTGATGGTGGAGTTGCGGCGTGACGGAACGGACTTGGAGTCGGTGCTGATGGGAACAGTGGAGGCCGCAGCGTGAAGCCCGTCCTGGGAATCGCGGGCTACGTGCTCCGTGAGGCGATGTCGCGCAAGTTCATCCTGGCCTTCATGGTGGGCATCACCCTGGTGCTGACCGTGGTGGCGCTGAGCTTGCGCATCGAAGTGGTGGACGGAGCGCTCGCGGCGTCTCGGCTGTTCGGCGAGGAGCTTCGCTCGAGCATCCGCTCCGTCGACGTGGCCCTGCGGCCCGTGTACCAGGCCGCGGCGTTCCTGGTGTTCTACGGCGGCATCCTGTTCGGCATCGTCGCGTGCTCGGACTTCGCGCCGTCGCTGATGTCACCCGGGCGCATCGAGCACCTGCTGGCGCTGCCCATCCAGCGCTGGCACCTGCTGGCGGGGACGTTCCTGGGCGTGATGGTGCTGGCGCTGGGCGGGACGCTGTATGGGACGACGGGGCTGGTGCTCATTTTCGGCGTGAAGGCGGGGTACTGGACGGCGGGGCCGCTCATCGCTGGATTGCTGGCGTGCGTGGGCTTCGCGGCGGTGTACGCGGTGATGCTGACGGCGGCGACGCTGGTGCGCAGCGCGGCGCTGTGCGCGGCCTCCGGCTTCGTCTTCCTGGTGGGAGGAATCATCGCGGGCTACCGGCAGCAGATGACGCCCTTCTTCGAGGAAGGCTTTGGACGCGAAGCCTTCCGGGCAGTGACGCTGGTGTTGCCGCGGCTGTCCGCGCTGGCCGTGGCCGCGGGCGACATCGCCGCGTCCACGCCGTTGGAGGTGCGCTCGCTGGGCTTGCTGTTGCTCGGTGTGCTGGTGTTTGGATTCGGAGCCTTGGCGGTGGGGTTCTGGCGCTTCGAGGGAAAGGATTACTGACATGGACAACCGTGGACGCCGCCGGGTGTGGCTCGTCGTGGCGGCGATGCTGTTCGTGGTGGCCGCGGTGTTGATGTTCACCGGGCAGGGTGAAGAGCCCGCCATGGAGACGCCGAAGGTGGAATTCCCCCGGCGGATGCGGGCCCCCGAGCGGGAGCGCGCGGAACGGCGCCGGACGCATGTCCTGCCCGTGCAGGTGGACGCGGGCACGCAGGAGCGCGCGCGCCCCAGGGACCCCTTGCTGGCCGCCCTGCCCCGCGGCGAGGGCAAGACGGCGGTGGTCATCGAGGCGAACGCGCTGCGGCACTCGCCCATTGGTGAGCTGCTGCTGGACTGCCTGATGCGGGATGGCGGGAAGCGGCTGCAGGAGCTGCGGAACCTCAGTGGCGTGGACCCGCTCCAGGACCTGGACCGCCTGGTCATCACCGATGAAGGGATGATGCTGTCAGGCAACTTCGGCAACGCGAAGTTCAAGGAGCTGCTGGGTGAGCGCGTGTCCATGGACTACGGCGAAGGCGCCCGGGTGTACGAGCCGGGCGACATGACGGTGACGCGGCCGGATGGGAGCACGGCGCGTGGCCGGAGCGAGGCCGCGGTGGCGACGTGGAACAACGAGCTGCTGGTGATTGGCAAGTCGCCGGACGAGGTGAAGGCGGTGGTGGACCGGGTGGAGGGCCGCGGTCCGGACGAGCCCCCCGCCATCTCCGAGGGCAGCACCTACGGGGAGATGTATGGCGTGCTCTCCGTGGACCAGCTCGCGCGGCTGTTGCCCAAGGAGCAGGCGGAGCTGGCGGACCGCATCCGCCGGGTGGCCCAGAACGTGGAGCTCCACGTGGACGCGAGCGGCGATGTGGCGATGGTCGCCGAGGTCCGCGGCGCGAATGGCGACGAAGTCACGGACCTGGGCAAGACGCTGGGCGCCGCGCTGAGCATGGCGCGCATCAAGGCGCAGGCCGAAGGCGAGAAGGACCTGGCGCAGTTGCTCGACTTCGCGCGCGTCCAGCCGGATGGCACGTCCTTCAAGCTGGAGATGGCGGTGCCGCTCGACGTCATCAAGCAGCGACTGGCGTTCTGCAAGGAAGAGCGGAGTGCGGCGGAGGCGGCTGAGCGATAGGCCGGGAGTCGTCGCTTGCGCGCTGTCCACGACGCCCCCTGGCCTTCCCGCCTGGGGGCGTCGTCGTTCCTGGAATCACGGCTGAAGCGACACGCCCACGTCTTCCTGTTCGCGACGGCGCAGCTCCGCCGCGGCCTTCGCCGCGGGGAAGAGTGTGATGATGATATAGGCGCGGATGATGAGGGCGACGACGGGCACGCGCCCTCCCTCCGTAACGGTATCCACCACCGTGGTGAGCGCATCGGCGATGTACAGGATGCCGGCGAGGATGGGCGCCGCCCGGGTGCCCCGGTAGGTAAAGAAGCCAAGCACCGCGACCACCACGCCGATGAGGATGGAGCCCAGCCCCATCCCCACGGCCTCCAGGGCCTCGCTCTCCACCAGCAGCCCGATGACGCCGAGCAAGGTGTTCACCCCGGCCAGGAAGTAGAGCATGTTCGCCGCGCGCGTGACCTGCTGCGACGGGTCCGTGTCCGAGCCTGGAAGTGCCTCTCCAGTGCCAGCTTCTTCGACCCCACGTGAATCCCCCTCCGTCGACCCCAAACCGGGTCAGGGGGCGCAGCTAGCTGTCCTATGGATGACATTGCAAAGTCACGGGCGATTTCAGGCGGCGCCGTGGCGAAGCCCCGGGGCCGGCTCAGCCTCGCAGGGCCACGCCGAGGCCGATGATGACCAGCATGGCAACATGGAACCAGCCGACGTTGCGAGCGAGCACGGCCCATCCCTCCCCTGAGCCAGGAGCGGCACCGCGCCGGATGGCCGCCAGCTCCTGGTAGCCCAGCACGAGCCCCACGAGCCCCGGCACGAACTCGATGAACCCCACCGTGGCGAAGATGAGCGCCAGCGTGGCGCGTTTGGAGGGTTTCTCTCCCAGCGCGACGGTGTGGCAGTGAAGGCAGAGCATGCGCCCCACCTGCCACCTGCGGCAGCCTTCACACAAGAAGGTGCCGCAGCGGCTGCACGTCCCCTCCGCGGGCCTCTCGGGATGTCCGTACATGGGAACAGGGCGTGACCCGGCCGCTCTTGATCACCGCCCCATGACAGAGACAGTCCTCGCGGCTGGCTTTCCCTGAAGAATTACACCCTATAATGACAGGCACTAATAGAGCGGGCCCTCACCAGGGCTCGGTCGCGACATCCACTCCCCTCCCCTGGCGCGCCCCAGCCGATTGTTTGATATATCGTTGCGCGCTGCCGCTCTCAATTCCATGCGAGCACAGCCTCCTCAAGGGAGAATCCACATGCGCATCGTTTCGAAAGGGGCCCGTGGCCTTTCCGCACTGATTGGCGCGGCGGCCCTGGCATCCATCGGTTGTGGTGATGTCCCGGACGCGTCGGAGAGCTCCCAGGCCGAGCTCCTGCAGACAAGCGCGCCTCTGGATTGCCTCTCCTCCATCAAACCGGAGCGGGAGCTGCTCATCCAGGATGCGACCGTGCTGAATGACCCGGTGCGTACGGCCTGGTCCGGAGCGATGCCCAAGGTGCGCGGGGCCGCGGACGGCGCGTGGAGCTTCGGCCGACGACTGGCGGAGATGAGCGGCGACGTCGCTCCCTCCGAGTTCGTCCGCGACGGGCTCCAGCGGGGTGCGGAACAGGACGCGGTCGCACGCACGCTCGTGCCCCAGCTCCTCGAAGCGTGGCCAAGACTCGCGGATGGCACCCTGGACATGACGAAGGCGCCGCTGCGGCTGAAGGCCATCGTCAACCACGTGGACACCCACAATTCGGACCGGCACAGCGCTGGCGAGGGCCACCTGGTCTTCGATGCAATCGATGCGGACGGCAAGCCGCTGCCCCTCACCGCCACCCTCGTGTACGACCTGCCGGCATCCAAGCCCTCGGACGCGCTCCACTGGGCCCGGCAATGGCATGCACTCGCCACGCAGACTCCGGGTACGGAGGCATTCAACACCACCCTCCAGGCCGTCACCGACCGATTCACCGCCGCCCCAGGCCGGCTCCAGGTGAGCACGACGGAATCGGTCCTCGACTCAGCGCGCTCGAAATCCACCGACGCGCGGCGCCTCGCGAAGGACTTCGGAAACCTGCTGTGTACCGATAGCGCAGCCCCTACCGTGACGCTCCTCTCGCCGAGCCCGGGCAGTGCCGTGCGCGGCACCATCACCCTGGCGGCGAGCGCCTACGATGACGTCGGCGTCACGCGCGTGGACTTCTTCTCAGGGTCCACCCTCATCGCCTCCGACACCCAGCCCCCTTTCATCGTGGACTGGGACACGACGACGTCCGCCTCCGGCACCCAGGCGCTGACAGCCCAGGCCTTCGACGCGGACGGCAACATGGGCATCTCCGACCCGGTGAGCGTCATGGTGGACAACTTCGCTCCCATCATTCTTTCGGGCACGCCCCAGTACAACCCACAGACCCTGAACTACGTGCGCGGCAACATCACCGTGGGCTGGTCCGTGACGGACCAGTCCCTCTCAGGCGTGGTCCTGGCCGAGTTCTTCCAGGAGGGGTACCTCAAGGGCTCGCTGACGAGCCCCACCAGCTTTGGGTACACCTTCGCGTGGGACACGCGGGTGCTGGCCAATCGCCCCTACAGCCTGACCCTCCGCGCGACTGACAGGGCAGGCAATGTCGCGATGCACACCCGTTCGCTGATCGTCGACAACGCGCCGCCCACGTCCGTCCTGACCGCACCGGCCAACGGAGACGTCGTCAGTGGTGTCGTCACGCTGGCTGCCAATGCGAGTGACAGCCAATCGCTCTACTACGTCGCCTTCGAGATCGACGGTGTCATCCAGACACCCTATTCGACCACCGCGCCCTTCACCCGTACGTGGGACACGACGGGCAAGTCCGGCACGCACGTCATTGTCGCCATCGCGTATGACCGCGCGGGCAACAGCCAACGCAGCAACGCAGTGACGGTCACCGTTCCGTGAGCCACAGGCGGGCACTGACGCCTCGGTAGCCCCCCTGGTCTCACCTTGTCCGGGTGCCCCGTCGAAGGGCCGCGCCAGACCTGCTGGCGCGGCCTCTCTTCGTAACCGTCCGGCGAATGACGTGGCGTGAGATGTTGAAGACGGTTGGGTGCCGTGCTCGGCGAGCGCTGCAAAAGGACTGGGCGAGAAGGCATGGTCCGGCGTGAGCCACCAGGGAGCGCCGGCGATGCTCGGCGGAAGGCCCCTCCCCTCGTTGGAGCACCCATGCAATCGCCGCGACAGTACAATGCGCCCGCACTCTTCACCCTGTCGACCCTGCTGTATGTGGTGATTGGCGTCCCCGCCTGCACTGCCTGTGTCCTCTTCCTCTCCGGTGTCTTCGTCACGTTCCTCGTGGGAGGGCTGAGTCAAGCGGCTCGGCGACGCGTCGCCGCTTCCATTCGTCGGACAGCAGCTCACCGATGCGTGAGTTGGGATGCGTCTGCACGCTCGGGGCTTGGTCGATGGCTGTGCTGGCGCATTGCTTGACTGCCGCTGGCAGCTTGATCCACCTGTCCACTGAACCCGGGCAACTTCACCTGCGAGCCACCACCGACGGCACCACAGGGTGCCCAGGCAGGTCTGCGCCCGTTTTGCAGGGACTGCTTGCTATCCCACCTGCCGTCCGTGCCAGTCTGGCCGGATGAACCGCGTCCTCCTGCTGGCCGGACTGTTGAGCCTCGTTGCGTGCAAGGGCTCCAACGAGCCAAACACCAACGCCGGAGGCCCTAACAACCCAGGGGAGCCCGGGGGGCCCGGTGGGAACCTGGGCGCCGCGTGCGTGGTGCAGTCGGTGCTCGCCGAGCGCTGCGCCAGCTGTCACGGCGCGCTGCCGACCCAGGGGGCGACGATGCCGCTGCGCACCCTGCACGACATGCGGGTGAGTTCGGTGATGGATGGGAGGCTCAGCAACGCCCAGCGCGCGCTCATCCGCATGCGCGACGACGCGTCTCCGATGCCGCCGGCCCCGCATGAGCGCGCGAGCGCAGCCGACCTCGCCGCGCTCGAGACCTGGATCGGGGAGGGGATGCCCCTCTGCAGTGGCACGGGCGGCCCGCCCGTGACCGTAGTGCCCGAGCCCAACCTGCTCGATCAGTCTGTGCTCTTCAGTTGCACCGAAGGCGTGCGCTCGGAGGCGCCGACGCGCATCCGCCGCTTGAACCGGCGCGAGTTCACCCGCAACGTCGGTGGCTCGGTCGAGCGCAGCTGGACCGGGTTCAGCTTCTACGACAACCCGCTCGATCCCAGCGCCATGGAGCAGTACAGCTCCTGGGCCACGGACGAGACGCTGGACGAGGCCACGGTGGAGCTCTTCCTGCCGGTGGTCGGCGCGGCCGCCGCGCCGTGGACGATGAACTACCCGGACGGCAACCGGATGGAGCGTGTCTACACCAACAGACGCTTCAGCTGCATGTTCGACGACGCGAACCCGAGCGACACCTGCAAGCGATTCCACCTTGGCCAGATGCTCGAGTTCGGCGTCTTCTTCCGCCCGCCCACCGAGGATGAACTCACGCGCCTCACCGCCTTCGCGACCACGGTCATCGGGCAGGAGCCGAGCCACTCCCCGCGAAACCGCGCGGACTCCATCACGCGGATCTCCAACGCCGCGTGGATGATGACCGGCGCCATGTTCCGCCGCGAGATGGGCGGTGAGCTTGCCGACGGTCGCGTGGAGCTGACCAGCCTTGAGCTGGGCTCGCAGCTGGCCTACGCGCTGGCGGGGCGCGCGCCCTCGGCTACGCCGAGCTTCGTGTGGCCGTACTTCTCCGCGCCCCTCGAGGGGCATCTGGCGGACGTGGCGACCGCCGCGAAGGATGGCTCGCTCAAGCAGGATGCGACGACCACCGCCCTGATCGAGAAGTACCTGGGCGGCGTCGACGCCAACCAGAACGGGACACCGCGCTTCGATCTGGTGCAGGACTACAACGAGGAGCAGCGCTCCAAGCGCGGACATTACTGGCTGGGTGACGGCGTCGCGGGCTTCTTCCGCGAGTGGCTCGGCTACGCGCACGTGGCCGCGGCGTTCAAGGAGTCCCCGGCGGCGACCTCGCGCTTCGAACTCGAGGGGCTCGGCTACATCAGCTCGGTCTCGTACGACAACCTGCTCACCAACTTCCATCCGCTGGAGCCGACCTTCATCCAGCAGTTCGACGATCTGATCGCGCGGGTGGTCGTCGAGGATCAGGACGTACTGGCGAACCTGCTCACCACGCGCACCTTCTACGTGCCCTCCATGCAGCACGCGGCGTACGACTCGCACAAGGGCCTCTCGCATCCCTACAACGTCAGCGAGATCCTCCCGGCGACCGTCGCGGGCCGCTGGAAGACGCTGCCTGCCACCGAGCGCGCGGGCGTGCTGACCCACCCGGTGTGGCTGGCCGCGCACGGCGGCAACTTCGAGGACGATCCGTCCATCGTCCACCGCGGCAAATGGGTGCGCGAGAACCTCCTGTGCGGCTTCGTCCCACCGCTCAGCAGCGTGCAGGTGGCAGCCCAGGTTGGCGCTCACGCTGCCGACAAGAACGCGCGCCGCCGCCTGCAGGAGGCGACGGCCGGATCGCAGTGTCAGGGCTGTCACCGACTGATGGAGCCGCTCGGCCTGCCCTTCGAGATCTACAACCACGCGGGCTTCCTGCGCGCGCGGGATCGCTCGCCCAGCGGAGGCTGGACCACGCCGGACGGAAGCTCGACGCTCACGTCGATGCCGGAACCCGGGCTGGACGGCCCGGTGCGCGACGCGGTGGAGTTGAGCGAGCGCCTGGCGACCTCGCAGCACGTGAAACGCTGCTTCCTGCGACAGGCCTTCCGCTACTTCATGGGCCGCCCGGAGAACCCGAGCGACGCATGTACGCTGACACAGATGGAGCAGGCCTATGATCAGAACAACGGCTCGTTCTCCAAGATGCTGACCACGCTGATGACCAGCGACACCTGGAAGACGCGGCGTGTGCCGCAGGCTGGAGAGTAACTGCCATGTTCTCGCGACGAACCGTCCTGAAGGGCATGGCCGCCGGCCTCTTCGCGCCCTACTTCCACGACGTCTACGCCCAGTCGTCAGCGTTGCCGGCACGCCTGGTGCTGGTCCTCGAGTGCAATGGCGTCTACCCCCGCGCGCTCCTGAGCACGGGCACCCGCGCGGCGCTGGGGGGGCGCGCCAACACCTCCGACCGCATCTTCTGGGACGCGTACAAGGACACGCCGCTGGTGCGCGAGGGCGACAATCTCGCCAGCGCGATCAGTCTCGGGCCGCTGGCGGCGTCTTCCGGCAACATCGACCTGGTGAACCGCTCCGCCGTGCTGCTGGGGCTCTCGAACCTCATCGCGGGCGGCGGGCACTCCAGCGGGACGGGCGGGCTGAGCTGCGCGGTGAACGGCGCGGGCGCGACCTTCGACGCGGTGATCGCACCTCGCCTGCGCCGTGGTGCACCGTTCGACGTGCTGCGCCTGGGCACCAGCTCCGCGCGCGTGTCGATCGTGTACGAGACCTGCGCGCTCGGACCACGCAAGCCCGCGGGCATCATCGTCAACCCGTCGCTCGCGTTCGACAGCACCTTCGGCTCGCTGCTCGGCGGCTCGACGAACGGGCGCGATCGCAAGATGCTCTTCGACTTCGCGCTGGCCGACTCGCGGAAGGCACTGGCGGAGTTCAGCGGCAACTCCAACGAGCGGCTGAAACTGGAGCGCTACGTCTCCTCGCTCGAGTCGCTGCGCACGCGGGAGGATCAGCTCGAAGGCATGGCGGAACGCGTGCGGCCCTACCTGCCACTGGCACCGAAGGACAACCCGCTCATCACCGGCGCGGGCTCACCGCCCGACTCGTTGAAGTGGTTCGAGGCGCAGTTCCAGATCGCCACGGCGTCCCTCCTGGGCGGGCTGACGAACACGGTGGTGCTGGCGACGGGTACCTCGGGCTTTGACGTGGCCTACGGCCCGGACGTGACCGACATCCCGCGACACAGCTTGCAGCACGGCCTGGATGCGGGGCAGAACTGGGATCGCGTCGCCGAGGTCACCCGCCGTCACGTGCAACTGGTGGCGAACCTGGCGAGGACGCTGGCCGCCACGCCCGAGGTCGGCGCGAGCGGCTCGATGTTGGATCACACCGCGATCGTCTTCATGTCCGACAACGGCGAGCAGCACCACTCGACCTCGCGTGAGTGGCCGAAGCTCGTGGTGGGCGGCAACGCGCTGGGCCTGAAGACCGACGGGCGCACGGTCGTGTACCCAAAGTACGACGCGGCCCGGAACCGGCAGGTCTCGAACCTCTTCAACACGCTCGGCCACGCGTTCGGAGACGCGGACTTCAACACCTTCGGGCAGGAGGGCAGCACGCGCATCGCGCCGGGACCGCTGAGCGAGCTGTATGGCTGAGCCGTGAGAGCGGGCTGGGCGGGTTCCACGTCGTTTTTGGCAGGCATGTCTCGCGGGTGCCACTCCTGGGCCGGCGGTGTTCCCCTTCGTGCGCTGGCCTCGGCGCGGAGCCTGTCCGTCATCCCGAACTGGGACGACATCGTTCCACTCGACGATGGCACTCTGTCCTGATTCGAGCACGCCGAAGTCGACTGCGTACCCCGCGGTCCCCTCCCCGGCGAACGCCCACTGCACTCCGACGCGGACACCCGCGATGCCGGTGCCGAGCGCACGGACGGCGGAGGCTCGCACCCAGCGCCTGCGTGTCCGGGCCATGCCGCCGTCGTTTGTTTGAAGGCACGGAGCCCCGGAGTCCTGCGTCGCGCGCGCAGGGGCCGCGGATTGAATCTCGTGTCCACCGCCATATCCGGGCTGCATCCTCCGGGCGGCTGGTTGGGCGCGTGGAGCCCCCCACTTTTGCGCCGTCGTTCGCGAAGGGGAGGCTGCACATGAAGCGGGAAGTGAGAGCCGGCATCGCCGGGCTGCTGTTCGGGTCCATGCTGGCTGGCTGCGGGGTGGCGCCGGAACTGGAATCGCCGCAAGGCAACGAGGAGCTGGAGGCGTCCACGAGCGCCGAGGCCGAGCTCGATGCGCATCGGGATGACTCCACGCCTGCCGCGGTGGCGCGTTACGGGCCCGCGGTTGCGTACGGTGATGGCAAGTACTTCGCGGTCTGGACCGACGTGCGGACCGGCGGCATCTGGGGCACTCGCGTGAAGCCAGACGGCACCGTGCTGGACAAGGGAGGCATCCGCATCAACATCAGCGACGAGACCGGGTCCCAGCCCGGCATCGCCTTCAATGGGACGCACTTCTTCGTCGTCTGGGGGGGCCGGGATGGCGTCGACGGCGTTCGCGTGAAGCCGGATGGCACCGTCGTGGGGCCGGTGTTCCGTGTCATCCAGACGGATGAGTTCCAGGGCCCGACGCGCGTCGCGTGCTCCCCGAAAATCTGCCTGGTGACGTACACCGTCACGGGTGACACCGAGACGGTCATCTTCGTCACGCGCGTGACGAAGGCCGGCGTCGTGCTCCCGTCGTCCGACCGGTCCATCAGCGCCGGCTTGAACTACGCGGCTGACGCGTCGGCGGCCTGGAACAACAGCAAGAAGGAGTTCCTGGTCGTCTGGTCTGACCAGCACGGCGAGGGCCCGGAGAACGCGGACATCTACGGCAACAGGGTGAAGGAGGACGGCACCGTCCTCGACGACGACGGCTTCCCCATCTCCACGGCGGAGGGCGCCCAGACGACGCCCGACGTCGAATGGACGGGCAAGAACTACCAGGTGGTCTGGTCCGATACCCGTAACGGGAACCCGGACATCTACGGCGCGCGGGTGAACGGGCAGGGCAAGGTGAAGGACCCCGACGGCATCCCCATCACCATCGCCGCGGCCGCGCAGACCGCACCGCGCATCGCGCACCACAACAACAAGTCCCTGGTCGTCTGGGATGACACGCGCAACGGTCCGCACAGCATCTGGGGTTCGCGGTGGGACGAGGACGGGGACGTATGGGACGGCTCGGGCTTCCCCATCTCCAGCGAGGGCCTGGCGCAGCAGTACCTGCCAGACGTCGCCTACGGGTCCGACAAGTTCTTGACCGTCTACGCCGCCCAAAACGTCTACGAGCCCTTCGCGCCACACTACATCGTGGGTACGCGCGTGACGCACCAGGCGCAGGTGAAGGACGTGCCCGCCATTCCGCTCACGCGCAAGTACTAAGGCGTTGAAGGAGAGGCCAGCTCCGCTGGCCGGCCACCACGCGGACCGCTGCCTTCGGTCCGCGTGCGAGGCGACACGGCTACACGGAGTTCGCGCCGCACCAATGGCGGGCGTCGTCACGCACCGTCTTCCGCATCCTCACCCACGCGGGCGGGCGCGCGTGGGCCGAGGCCCGCGTGGAATGGTCCCCCTGGCGCCAGCAACGGCCGCTGCTCCGCGCGTGTCATCTCCCCGGACGGCAAGGTGCACCTGCTCGACGAGCAGACGCTGCACGACGCGCCCGTGGAGGCCCCTGGCCCCGACAGCTCCACGGACGCAAAGGCGCTGCGCGCGCCCCTGCCGGCACTGCGTCCCGGCAGCGTGTTGGAAATCGAGTCCGTCGTGGAGGACACGCAGTCGTTCTTCGAGGCAGGCAGCGTGTGGATGAGGCTGCACAGTCCTCACATGAACAGCACGCGTGTCGGATGGGTGGACGCACGGCTTCGCGCTGCTGGACCCACAGAGCGAGCATGTGAGACTTTGCCCCATGGCGGATATGCTCAAGCCAGACGCGACCGTTTCCGAGGGGCTGGACCGCCGTCGATTCCTGACGTGGGTCATGGCCTCTCCCACGTTGATGATTGCCGCCCGGTGGGGGCTCGACGTGCCCGAGTCCGAGGCGGCGGAGCCCCTGAACGGGGCGACGACGGCGCTGAGCCTCTATCTCGCCGTCCAGTCCGATGGGCGCGTTGTCACCACCCTGCCCCGCACGGAGATGGGCCAGGGCATCACCACGGCCGTGGCCATGCTCGTCGCCGAGGAACTCGACCTGGCGCTCGACCAGGTCGACGTGCGCAGCGCCGACGCGGACCCTCGCTGGGTCATCCAGCTCACCGGCCTTTCGTCAACGATGCGCTCCCTCACGGGCCCCCTGCGCGCCGCGGCGGCGGAGGCACGGGCACGGCTGGTCACTGCCGCGGCGCTGCGGTGGCGCGTCCTGGCCCCTACCCTCTCCACCTCGCACGGTGGGGTGAGTGCACCCGACGGGCGGCGGGCTGGCTATGGTGAGCTGGCGGAGGACGCCGCTCGCGTGCTGCTCCCCGCGGTCTCCAGCCAGCCCAGGCCCGTGAGCCAGTTCAAGTTGGTGGGCCAGCCCACCGGCCGCATCGACGCGAGGGACATTGTCACGGGCGCCACGCGCCATGCCCTGGACCTGGACATCCCCGAGGCGCTGCCGGCGGTGGTGGCCCGGCCCCCCACGCTGCGCGGCACCGTCCAGGCGGTCGACGATGCCTCGGCGCGGACGATGCCCGGCGTGGTGGCGGTGGTACCCCTGGGCACTGGCGTGGCGGTGGTGGCCCGAACCTTCGGACAGGCGCTCGCGGCGCGCGCGGCGCTGCGCATCACCTGGACGCCCGGCCCCGCCAGCGCGCTGTCGGACGCGGACATCCGGGCCCGCCTGCGTGACGCCATGGGCCCAAGGCCCCTGCCGCCGCTGTTCACCACGCGGACGCTGGAGGGACGCTTCGACTTCCCCTACCTGGCGCACGCGACCATGGAAACGCAAAGCTGCGTGGCCCGCGTGCAAGGCGGACAGGCGGAGGTCTGGGTGGGGGCGCAGGACCCCAAATACGCGCAGCGCGAGGTGGCCCGAGCGCTCGGCTGGGGGCTCACGCCGTGGCAAGTGACGGTGCACACCCTCCGGGCCGGTGGTGGCTTTGGCCGCAGGTTCTTCACCGAGGCCGCGGAGGAGGCCGCGCTCGTGTCACGTGCCATTGGCAGACCGGTGAAGCTGATGTGGAGCCGTGAGGATGACATGCGCCACGGCCGCTTCCGCCCGGCCAGTCACCACCGCATCCTCGCCTACCTGGGCCCGGGCGGACGAATCCTGGGCTGGCATCACCGCGCCGCCATTCCCACCGTGGCATTCCCCCACGGCTTCGGTGACGCCCTCACCTCGCTGGCTGGCGAGGTCCTTCCCGAGGTCACCAGCGCGGTCTTCTTCGCGCTCTCACAGAAGCTCCCGTACGGCTTCGGATGGGTGAGCCAGGAACTGCGAGACGTGGCGATTCCAATTCCCACCGCGTCGTTCCGCTCGGTGTTCACCAGCCAGGTGGGCGTGTCCAACGAGGTCTTCGTCGACGAACTGGCCCGCGAGCTCCAGGTGGACCCCGTCGCGCTACGACGCGAGCGGCTCACGTCGAATCGCCTCAAGGCGGTGCTGGACAAGGTCGCCACGGAGGGACAGTGGGGCCGCGGCCTGCCCCCCGGTGTCGCCCAGGGCGTCGCCGTCCTCGAGGAGTGGGACAGCGCCATCGCGCACCTCATCGAAGTGGACGTCACGGGAGAGACGCCTCGGGTGCTGCGCATCGTCATCGCCGCGGATGTCGGCCTGCCCATCAACCCCAAGGGCATCGAGGCCCAACTCCAGGGCGCGGCGGTGGACGCGATGTCCACCACGCTGAGCGCGGGAATCCACATCGATGCGGGCGCGGTGCGCGAGGGCAGCTTCGCGGATTATCGCTGGATGCGCATGAAGCACGTCCCGTCCGACATCCAGGTGCACCTGGTCCGCTCGGATGACCGGGTGGGCGGCGTGGGCGAGCTCGGCTATCCCAGCGCGGCGGCGGCCCTGACCAACGCCATTGCCCGGGCGCGAGGCTCGATGCCCACCCGCTTTCCCATCCTCGAAGAGGGAGTCTGAGCATGCCGGCACATCAGTTCATCCTCAATGGCCAGACGGTGTCGGTGGAAGCGCCCGAGGACCTGTCGCTGCTATGGGTGCTGCGCGACGTGCTGGGCGTGACAGGCCCGAAGTACGGCTGCGGCGTGGGCGTGTGCGGCGCGTGCACCAGTCACCTGGACGGCGAGGCCTTCCGCCCCTGCATCCAGCCGGTGGGTGGACTGTCTGGCCGCGAGGTGGTCACCATCGAGGGGCTGGGCGCTCAGGGACTGCATCCCGTGCAACAGGCGTGGATGGATGAGGACGTGGCCCAGTGCGGCTTCTGCCAGCCGGGGCAGATCATGGCCGCCGTGGCGCTGCTCAAGAGGAACGCCCAGCCCTCTGACGCGGACATCGACGCGGCGATGAGCGACAACGTTTGCCGCTGTGGCACCTATGTCCGCATCCGCGCCGCCATCAAGCGCGCCGCCCTGCTGCTGCGAAGCGGCGCGGGCGGCGGGTGATGGTGACAGTGCTTGTCACGCACTTCGGCGGCTTCGTCAGTCAGCGGGCTCTGTCACGGCCCCCTCCGGCGCCGGTTCCGTCTCGGTCTGCTCGACCTCGCGCCACCAGGGGTCAATGGACTGCACCTGGCGCGGCTCAATCGGCTGTCCGAGCCGCGGCATGACCAGCGGCGCATTCGCCGGGGCGAGCTTCACGAGCGTCTCCGCGGGCTCGTCCCAGGAATGGATGGCGAGATTGAACGTGCCCCAATGGACCGGCAAGAAGGCGCCACCGCCCAGCAACTCATGCGCTTTCAACGCGTTCTCCGGTCCGAGGTGAATGTCTCCCCAGGCCGGGTCCCACGCGCCGACCTCGAGCAGGATGAGGTCGAACGGTCCCAGCCTCTGCCGGATCTCGACGTACTCCTGCGTCAGGCCCGTGTCGCCGCTGAAGAAGACGGCGTGACGTGGGCCGCGCACCACGATGGACGACCACGCCGTCCGGTTCCTATCGGCCACGCCGCGCCCCGAGAAGTGCTGCGAAGGCGCCGCGGTGAAGGTCAGGCTGCCGACCTGCACGGACTCCCACCAGTCGAGCTCGGTGATTCGCTCAGGGGGCACGCCCCACGCCTCCAGGTGCGCCCCCACCCCGAGCGAGGTGACGAACGGGACACCGAGCGGGATGAGTTGAAGGAGGGTCGCATAGTCGAGGTGGTCGTAGTGGTCGTGCGAGATGACGACCGCGTCGAGCGGGGGAAGTTGCTCGATTTTCACCGGCGCGGGGTGAAACCGCTTCGGTCCCGCGAAGGGGAGCGGAGAGATGCGCTCTCCCCACACCGGGTCTGTCAGCACGCGCATTCCATCGACCTCGAGCAGGACGGTGGAATGACCGAGCCATGTTGCGCGGAGCCCGCTTTGCACCGGGCGCAGCCACTGCTCGAGCGGACTGACGATGGGCAGCACGCCCGTTGGCACCCGCCGCTGACCTCCCCAGAGGAACTCCTTCATCGTCGAGACAGCGGTGCCCTTCTTCAGCCCCTGACTCACCGGGAAGGTGTTGTGGAACGTGCCGTCCTTGAAGCGCGGTGACGCCTTCATGCGCTCCAGCCGAGCCCCCTGCGCCTTGCTTCCGAGTGCCTGCATTCCGAGTCCCTCGCATTCGCCCTGAAACCATCAAGGATGCGTACCGCCGCGTCGTCAACAAGGACATCCGTGGCATGCTCCTGGGCGGCGGCCCCGTGGAGGACCTGCCCGAGCCGGTGCAGAAGTTCATCGACGACGTGATGCTCCCCACCTGCATCGTGCTCGTCAACGCCATCGAGGAGGACTGACAGAACCTCCAGGCCGTGTTCAGCGAGGAGGGGTAGACGGTCGAGGCCATCGTCACCTTCCTCCAAGGCCTGGCGAAGACCAGGACGAACCTGCTGCGGCTGGACACGGACCAGGACGCGAGCCAGAAGGAGGCCAGCACTGCGGCCAAGCGCTACTCGGTGATTGGCGCGGGGATTGCCTCGGTGGCCGCCCTGCTCGCTTCGTTAATGGGCTTCGTGCGCACGGACCTGGAGGAGGCGAAGCAGCAAGGGATGCTCGGCAAGTGCCTGCGGGCCTCCATCCTCGGCATGGGGCTCATCGCCGCCGCCTTCACCGACCCTGTTGAAAGCCCCGCGATGGAGGGCACCGCGCACGACCTGCGGCTCGTCGTCTGGGTCGCGAGCCTTGGGGTACACGCCTGCCCAGGCTGCGCTCCCAGCAGGTGCGTGGCAGGGGCCGCCAGCCTGGTGGCTGTCTTGCGCCTCAACACCCAGCCTGGGGTGGCCCTCGTGACGGGGCCAACCTCGCACATCGCTCTACACAGGGAGCACCGCATGGCCGAGCTGGTTCTCACTACCTACGACTGGGTCCCCAAAACGCCGCGAGGCTATGTGCGCGACCTTCGCGTGCGATGGGCGTTGGAGGAGGCCGGGCTGCCCTACCGCGTGGAGAGCACGCCCTTCCGCAACCGCAATGCCGAGCACCTGACGCACCAGCCCTTCGCACAGGTCCCGTGGCTGACGGACGGCGACCTCTCCCTCTTCGAAAGCGGCGCCATCCTGCTGCATCTGGGCGAACGCAGCCCCGCCCTGATGCCGGCCGATCCGCGCGGCCGGGCCGAAGCCATCGAATGGGTGATCGCCGCCCTCAACTCGGTGGAGATGGCGAGCCTGCCGTGGTCGTTCTTTCAGTTCGGCATGGCGGACAAGGCGGCGTCGAAACCGTTCGACGACTTCCTGAAGCTCCGCCTCGACCGCTTGGAGCCGGTGCTCGCTGGGCGCGATTGGCTGGCGGGCAGTTTCTCCGTCGCCGACATCCTGATGACCGACGTGCTGCGGCTCGTAGTTCGGTTCGACGGACTGGCGGCGCACCCGGCCTGCCTCGCTTACGTTGGCCGCGCCACCGCCCGCCCTGCCTTCACGAAAGCGCACGCGGACCAGATGGCCCACTTCGCCGCGGCGGACTGAGACCTGAAAACTCCCGCCCAGTGGCGCTGTTGAAGGTAGCGCCCTCCGCCGCCGACTGCCATCCTCGCTGGATGGGCGCGAATGCCCTTGAGTACCGCGCGATTCAGGCGTTCTACGGACAGCGCCGCGCTCGACGCTCCGGCATTCCGTACCTGCACCACATCGACGAAGGGCTGTGGGTCCTTCGGGCCCTGGGCGCGAGTGAGCAGGCCCAACGCGCGTACTGTCTACACCCGCTGGTGCAGGACGTTGACAAGCGCGCCGCCGCCTGGGCCCAGGCGCTCGCCACTGGAGCGGACCTCATGTCGCCACCCGTCGAGGGTGTGAGTGACAACCCGCGTGTCCTCGCACTCGCGCTGAACTACCAGGAGACGGCCAATGCCGCACTGTCTCATCGACCAGACCTGAAGGGGCCCGGCGACATCGCGCTCAGCATGGAGCCCGCGGTCAACGACATGCTTCGCGCCGACAAGGTCCAGAACTACAAGGACTTCATTCGCCATCACCGGGGAACCCATCCCCGGTCCGCCGAGTTGGAGCGCTATTTCCAAGCATGGCTCGCGCGCCTCGAAGTGTCTCCGGAGCAGGTCACGCGCTGGCACGCGGCGCTCGACCACCTCTCCCGCTGATGCGTCGCCATCAACGTGGAGATGGCAGAACCTCACCGGACTCGACGCGACCGACCAGCCCCCTCCCAACGCCGCCCCACTCTCCTGGAGCATGCCCGTAGCAACATCGGCATGGGTGAGTGGTTCGCCTCCGTTCCTCGGCTGACATCACCTGCACTTTGTCTTGTCGGACCGTCGCCGACAGGCCGCAGGGATGGAGGATGACTCCCTGGCCGGCATCGCAAGGAAGCCGCGCGGCCCGCAGGCCGTGCCCGCCAGGGCCAGCACGAGGGACCTCCACTGGAGTCGAGCGCGGGAGGCCACAGTGCCGGGCCCGGGCTACATGCTCCGCTCCGGCCCGGCGAACATTCACATGGAGTCAGCGGCGAGTTGGACAAGCTGCCGCCGCTGAATGCGATACAATCCGGTCGAACGAGCCTGCGACCCGATGTGACGGCTCAGGTCTCTTCCTGAACCATCACGTTGACGGTTCGGGGGCGGTCAGCGGTCGTCCCGTCCCCCACCTGGCCGAGGCTGTTGCGCCCCCAGACCCAGCCGGCCCCCTCCGGACTCATGGCCGCCGTGTGGAAACGGCCCGCCGTCACGGTGAAGACGCCCGTCAGCCCCGCAGCCCACCACCGTGGCACAGATGGCCAGGGCCACCCACCGCCAACCACTTCCGTCCTTCCTGTCTCATCCATCCCCCTTTGCCATCGCGCTGCGTAAGCGCTGCCGTCCCAGGCCGGCCGGGCGGCAAGAGTGGCCAGCACCTTCCGGGAGGGAGCGCCAGGAGACCTACAATATTCCAGAAACATTACAACTGAGTGAGCCCTACCCCATGGGAGTCGACAGGGAACCCAAAGGCAGACACCCAGAAAGCAGAAAAGTCACGACCCCGGCTGAAGAGGACACCCGCAGCTCTGGTTTGAGAATCTTCAGCGGGATGTCTTTCAAGCTCTTCAATGGCGCGCCACCCACTGGGAAGCGACGGTGGCGGTGGACGCCCAAATGGGAGGCGCGAGGCACGCCTTTTCGATTGCGCTGGCCCGCTGAGACTTCGCGGCATCCATTCGGCAAAGCACCAAAACGCCACGCCTGGGGAATTCTGCCCCAGGAGTGACAGCGCCCGTTCCTCACACGCGTTGAGTGACGTGCCGGATTGGGTGGATGCGCCTGGCCTCTGCGCGACTCTGGTGAACGGCCTGCGAATTGCTCGGTAATCAGGTCGCCGCGCCAGTGATTACCCGGGGCAGCCCCGTGTAGGGGGCCGAGCACCCCCATAGGGCACACTGCTGCCCAGGCCGCCCTCCCATCAGGGCGCGGCAAGAGCCTGAGTTGGGCCTGTGGGTTGTCTTGAGCGCCTCAACACCACTCCGCCTGGGGTGGCCCTCGCGCCGGGGCTGGCCTCGCACCTGCAGTGGCCAGGCCCAGGTGCTTCAGAATCGCGCGCACCCCTCGTGCTCCCTTCACGTACGCCAACACCCGGCGCCTGCCTCCACACCTCACGCAGCCGAACACGTCGAAGTCGCACGTCCTCCTCAGCAACTCGGCCCAGTCCACTCGCGGCGGCCTCTGCTTCATCCGCTCCGTTCTGGCCGCGGCCTCCTTCCCCGCTCTCGCCTCCTCCTCACCTGTTTGGGGGAACAGAAATGGCCGCAGTTTGGCGCCTGGAGCGGCGGAGGCCATCTCCCGCGAGATGCTCCGGGGCGCCCTCCCGGAGAGCACCGCCGCCGCGACGATGGCCACACCCATCGCCTCCTGGCTGTCCTCGAAGAAGTAGCGCGAGGACGCGCGCGTGCATCATCGCCGTCGATGTGATGCAGTCGCGCGGTGCTCGAAAGCGTCACCATCGACCAGCTCCGCACGCTCCGCGCGGTGGCCGAGGAGGGCAGCTTCTCCGCGGCGGCCCGGAAGCTCGGCCAGGGGCAGCCCGCCGTCAGTCAGGCCATGCAGCGGCTGGAGAAGCAGCTCGGCCTGCGGCTCTTCGACCGGAGCGGGCGCGTCCCGCGTCTGACGGCGAAGGGAGAAGCCGTCGTCGCGGCGGCGCAGCGACTCCACGAGGACATCGCCTCGTTCCAGGCGGTGGTGGGCCGGCTCAAGAGCGGCGAGGAGACGAAGCTGTCGCTGGTGGTGGACGCCATGTTCCCCACCGCCGCACTGCTGGACTTCGTGCGGGAGCTGGCGCGCACGCACCCGGGTGTGGAGCTGGCGCTGGAGGTGGAGCTGCTGTCCGCGGTGACTGAGCGCGTGCGCGAGCGCCGCGCGACGCTGGGCATCGCCGGCGCGGACCTGGACCTCACCGGCCTGGAGCAGCGCCCCATCGCGCTCCTCAAGATGATTCCCGTCGCCGCGCCCTCGCATCCGCTCGCGGCGGTGAAGGGCGTCCTCACGGAGGCGCACCTCGCCTCCGCCATCCAAATCGTCCTGAGCGAGCGGCTGCCGGAGGGCAAGACGGGCACGGCGGACCGGGGCGTCATCGGCTCGCGACTCTGGCGAGTCGCAGACCTGATGACCAAGCACTCGCTCCTCGTCGGCGGCGTCGGCTGGGGCCACGAGCCCGAGCACCTCGTCCGCAACGACCTCGCCGCCGGACGGCTGGTGGCGCTGCGACTGGCGGCCTGGGAGGGAGGGCCCCCACCCCAGCGCCCGCTCGCCCTGGTGCGCCGCAAGGGCACGCCGCTGGGCCCGGTGGCGACGTGGGCCTCGAACCGGCTCACCTCGCTGTGCCAGCTCGCGCTCGGGGGCGCGGACCATCACACGACGTGATGAAAAGCATCACGACCTGGAGCGATTTACAGACGGGGCTCGGCTCTTAGATTTGGAGGCATGAGCACCACGACCCAAGTCAGCGTTCCCACTTCTCCTCGAGCCACTTCCCGCCCCCGCACCCTGGAGAGTGTCCATGGTGGCGGCGAGCTGCACTGGGTGGGTGACGGCTTCCGCGTCCACACCCTCGTGCCGAGCGGCGGCCTGCGCCAGGAGCGGACCAGTCCGTTCCTGCTGCTCGACTACCATCCGCCCCATGACTACCCCGCGCTGGCGAAGGGCCAGCGGGGCGTCGGCTGGCATCCGCACCGTGGCTTCGAGACGGTGACGCTCGCATTCGAAGGTCACGTCGCGCACCGCGACAACGCGGGCCACTCCGGAGTCATCAGTCCCGGGGACGTGCAGTGGATGACGGCGGCGTCCGGCATCCTCCACGAGGAGTACCACGAGCACGACTTCTCCCGGCGCGGGGGCACGTTCCACATGCTCCAGCTCTGGGTGAACCTGCCTCGCCAGCACAAGATGTCCGCTCCGGGCTACCAGCCCATCACGAAGGAGCAGATTCCGGTGGTCCCCGTTCAAGGAGGCGGGGAGGCCACGGAGCACAGCCGGGTGCGCATCATCGCCGGGAGCTACGGTGACGCGAAGGGTCCCGCCAGGACCTTCACGCCCATCTCCATGCTCGACGTGAAGGTGCGCGCGGGCGAGGACTTCAACCTGTCGCTGCCCTCGAACCACAACGCCCTGGTGCTCGTCGCCAACGGCCGCGTGACGGTGGACGCGGAGAGCATCCGGAGCGGTGAGCTCGCGGTGTTCGCCAACGACGGGGAGACCCTCTCCCTCCGGGCCGGCGAGGACACGCACTTCATCGTCCTCGCGGGCGAGCCCATCCACGAGCCCATCGCCCATACCGGGCCGTTCGTGATGAACAACCACCGGGAGATCATCCAGGCCATCGACGACTTCGAGTCGGGCGCCTTCGGTGGGATTCCTGAGTAACGGGGCGCGCGGCGGCTGACGGCGCGCAAGGAGTTCTGGCGCCTCCGGGACACACCGTCCCGGGGGCGTCAACGGCAGGGGCCGCCGGCCTGGTGGCTATCTTGCGCCTCAACACCACGCGGCCTGGGGTGGCCCTCGCGCATGCCCGCGCCCCGAGGGACGCGATCCTCGGGGATGCGGTATGAGCAGGCATGCGCATCGCCGTGACGGGTTCACACCGGGTGGGCAAGTCGACGCTGATTGACTTGCTCGGAGAAGAGCTCGAGGGGTACCGGCTCGCGGAAGAGCCGTACCTCCTCCTCGAGGAAGAGGGTTACGAGTTCGCGTCTCCCCCCTCCCTGGAGGACTTCATCGAACAGCTCCGGTTCTCGGCCGAGCTGCTTCAAGCCGAGAAAGACTCACGCGACATCCTGTTCGACCGCTGCCCTGTCGACTTCCTGGGTTATCTCCAGGCGCATGAGGACGCGGAGGCGTTCGACCTGGAGGAATGGCATCCCCGGGTCCGCTCCGCCATCCAGACGCTCGACCTCATCGTCTTCGTGCCCATCGAGGCACCGGATCGCATCCGGCTCCGGGCCCGTGAAGACATCCACATGAGGACCGCGGTAGACGAGACGCTGTCCAGGGTGCTGCTCGACGACCCGTACGAGCTGGGCGTGGAGGTGCTCACCGTCCACGGCACGGCGGACGCGCGGGTGAAACAGGTCCTTGCACGGGCAATCCGCTGACCGGGAGGCGTTTGACGAACGGCCCGCAGGCTCGGCCCCCCGTCCCCTTGCCCCGCTCAGGCAAGGCTCCAGACGCGAACCCTTCTCGCGTCTGGAGCCCGCCCGTGAATCACGGCGTGTACGTCACTTCGAGCTGCGGGCGCTTGGAGGCGTCCTCGGCCTCGCGTGAATGGTAATAGCTGATGTACCCACTGCTGGAGATGCGCAGGGAGATGCGTCGTTCTGTCGCATCCGATGCCCCCAACGGCGCACCGGAGACGTCCGGCTGGTTGTGGAAGGGCATGCTGTATTCATCCCAGGCATTGTCTTGCACGAGGTGCGTGTAGGTGTTGCCCCAGGTACTCAGTACTGGGAATTCAACTACACGACCAACTGGATCCACCCCCTCTACGAGCTGCCCTTCACCGGCGGCTTCCCCGACCAATCGGCGACGGACCCGGCGAACACGTATCAGGAAGGCAAGATCGGCCGGAAGGCATCGATCGTTCCGGGCAATCGGATCGGCCTCAACAAGGACCCGCAGCGGACCATCGAGTTCGGCGACAACCCGTCCCTCCCGCGCGATCCGGATCGCTTCGACACAGAGGAAGACTCTCAGCGCAAGTTCCGCCAGCGCTTCATTCCGAGCGGCGTCGCGCGGGAGGTGTTCCTGAACGTGTTCCAGCGACTCGACTCCTTCCAACCGGGTGTGACCAACCTCGAGCAGCGGCTCGTGGCGGCCTACAAGGCGGCGATCACCGTCGCGGACACGAATGGTGACGGCATCATCCAGGCGGCCGAGGGCGACATCGACACCTGCAGCGCAAAGTGCTTCCCTGCGACGCCGAGCGACGAGTGCACGGACAGTGACAGCTCGTGCCTCTACCTTCCGGCCACGACCTACAACCGCTTCGCGGTGACCCGGGAGATCAACGACGGATACCTCGCGCCGCGCTTCGCTCCGAGCCAGCGTGGGTGGGTGCTCTCCGGCAACAGGGTCGAAGTCTCCCCGGCAGTGCCGGCCTCCGCAGGCCGCGACAGCGACGACCGCTGACCAAGGAGCCCACCGGCGTGGACCGAGCGCCGCCTCGCCCACGCCGGCCTGGGCACGCGCACGTCTCGCCACCGGTCGCCAGCCTTGGCGTGGATCGCGTGATCCTCGTCAACGCCGCACGGGTGGAGAAGAGCTACTTCGATTCCAAGGTCATGGCCGACGAATTCGTGCATGAGCTCCTGGTCCTCGGGCTCAAGCAGGCGCGCGACACGGTACTGCCGGAGATCCTGGTGCGCTCGCGCTTCCGACCATTCGTCGAAGACGAGCTCGATGCGCTCTGTTCGGACAGCCCGGTGCGCCTCATCCCCCACCCTCCGGCCAGCACGCCGGTGGAAGCACTCGCTCCCCTCCCAGCGGAAAACGCGGTCTTGGCCATCGGGCCGGAGGGCGGCTGGGTTCCCTTTGAAGTTGAACTCATCCAGGCCCGAGGCTTCACTCCCTTCAGCCTCGGCCCCCGGATCCTGCGAGTCGAAGTCGCCGTGCCCCTGTTGCTGGGACAGCTCGCGCTCCTGATTCACGCCTCGGCTGATGTGGTCGCGTTCCGGAGAGAGCCGAACAGCTTGAGTACCGCCTGGGGCCGCACCCACGGCCCACGACGAATTCATCCGGGCCGTGAATCAGAGCCGCGCCGCTACTTCGCGGCGCGGCTCAGCATGTCCCAGTAGCTGTGCAGGCCACGGATGTGGTTTCCACCATCGACGGAGATGGTCTCCCCGGTGATCCACGCCGCGTCCTCGCCGCACAGGAAGGAGACCACGCCCGCGACATCCGACGGCATTCCACACGGCTTGCCCAGCGGCGTGCGAGCCAGGAACTCATGACCCATGACCTCGATGAGTCCGACACTCTCCGCCAGCGGTGTCTGGATGGCTCCAGGGGCCACCACATTCACCCGGATTCCATGCCGCCCGAGCTCCGACGCGGCGACCTTCGAGAGGTTCGCCAGTCCCGCCTTCGACGCGCAGTAGTGCGACAACCCATCCGTCACCGCGAGCTGGTTCAGGGAGGAGATGTTGACCACCACGCCGGGCTTCTTGGCCTGCACGAGCGCCCGCGCGAAGGCCTTCATGAACAGGAAGGGCCCCTTCAGGTTGATGGCCATCACCTGGTCGAAGTCCTCGTCCGGCAGGTCGAGCAGCGGCGCCAGCGTGGCGGTCCCCGCGTTGTTCACCAGAATTCCTGGCAGGCCCAGCTCGCGCGTGGCGACCTCGAGACTCCGGGCGACATCCTCCGGCCGGCGGACGTCACCCGTGAAAGGCACGGCGCGCGCATTCCCGTCGAACATGCGGTTGAGGTCCCTGGCGGTCTCCTCCACCTTCGCCTGAGTCCGGCCAAAGACAAGCACGTTGGCCCCATCCCGCATCAGTCGCTCGGCGATTCCCCGCCCGATGCCCTGTGCAGCTCCCGTCACGATGGCACTGTTTGATATGAGATTCACGCTGCCTCCTGGCTGCTGGTGAGTCACACGGGATGATGGCAGCCAGGAACTCTTCGTCCATTTCAGGGAAATCGTCCTCGGCTGCCGTGGCAGACACCCGCATCGCCATCGTCAGGGAACACCGCTCACGGCCACGCACGAAACTTTTCCACGAAGAGGGCCGCTCTTGTTACCCCGCTTCCCGCCAGGGAGTCTGAATAACCTCCCAGCGGCCCCCCCTGCGGCTGGGCTTGCCCACGGCATGTGCGAGGTTGGCCCCGGCACGAGGGCCACCCCAGGCCGCGTGGTGTTGAGGCTCAAGAGGCGCCAAGAGGTCCTGGCCCCTGCTACGCACCTGATGGGAGCGCGCTCTGGGCAGGCCTGTACCCCAAGGGGGCTCAAGCCGCCTTCCACCACACGGGAGCATCACTCGGGCGGCCCCGTCAGCGGCCCTCCTCGGCCCCTCTGCACCCTCCCCCACCAACAGGGCCCCCATCCCTCTTATGCGTGGCGGGGACATCTCCCGCCACAGGGGAAGTACTCAAGGGGAAGGCTGCAGCGCCTTGCGCTCCTTCGCGCAGACCAGGACCAGCGCCAGCATGCTCATGCTGGCGCCGCCGATGTCGAACTTCTGCTCCTTGAAGTCGGGGTACCGATTCTCGAGGATGCGCCCCTCCGCGATGCAGTCGTTGAGCTGCGCGAGCGCCTCGCTCTTGCGCCCCTTGGAGAGGTGGGCCTTCGCCGCGTCGTAGGCCTTCCGCTGGCCCTCCTGGAACCGGAGCTCCACGTCGACCCGCTTCAGGGGCGCCTGCAGGGCCTCGGCCTTCTGGGCGCACTGGGGCATCACGTCCTGGGGCCGGGTGGGGCTCCCGTCCACGAGCACGTCGACCGCCGCGAGGCTGGCGTTCTCCTTCACCATCCGGGCGCCCTCGTCCTGGCATGCCTTGAGCTTCTCCGCGGCGCTCGCGTACAAGGCCCTGCGCTTGCGCAGGTCCGAGGAGGACGCGGCGGATGCCGCTGCCTTGCACTCCTTGGCGTACAGAGCGTAGTCACGGTCCTTCTTGACGAAGGCGGCACCGGCCTCCAGCACCACGCCAATCTGCTTGACCGCGTTCTCCGCGGCCTGGAGCTGCGCCTCCGACGGCGTCTCCTTCTGGACCTGGGTGACCAGCGCCACCGCGTTCTTCCGGGCCTCGTCCACCTTCGCGCGCTGCTGCTGCAGGTCGACCTCGTACCGGCGCCGTTCCATCGTCACCCGCCCGTCCTTGAGCAGCTGTCGCGCCTCCGCGGCGGCCGGGCTGATGGACGTATAGGCGGGATAGAGGCCCTGTTGAGGGTGAGGGCTGGAGCGGAGGGGCCGAGGAGGGCCGCTGACGGGGCCTCCCGAGCGATGCTCCCGGCTGGTGGACAGAACGCTTGCCCCCCCCTTGGGGTACATGCCTGTCCAGACCGCGCTCCCATCAGGTGCGTGGCAGGGGCCGCCGGCCCGGTGGCTGTCTTGCGCCTCAACACCACGCGGCCTGGGGTGGCCCTCGTGCCGGGGCCAACCTCGCACAGGCCGTGGGCAAGCCCAGGTGCTCCAGAATCGCCCGCACCCCGGGGGCCCACTTCACGTACGCCAAGACCCGCCGCCGGCCTCCACACCTCACGCAGCCGAACACGTCGACGTCCTCCTGCATCCGCCAGACCCTGGTGTTCGATCTGGAAATGGGCGTTGACAACCGCAAGCCCGCCGCCACCGACGACATCGCGCACACCCTCAACTACAAGGCCGTCTCCAAGCGACTGATCGAGTTCGTCGGCCAGTCTGACTTCGGTCTGGTGGAGACCCTGGCCGAGCGTTGCGCGGCCATCGTGCTGGAGGAGTTCGGCGTGCAGTGGCTGCGCCTGAAGCTGTCCAAGCCCGGCGCGGTACGTGGCGCGCGCGGTGGGGGTGCTCATCGAACGTAGCCGTCAAGACGGCTGACCGCACCCAAGCCAAGGAGGTATTACCTGCTCATGAATGTGCAACAACCCGTGACGATCCTGCCGTGGCTGAGCGCGCTTCAACGCCAGCTGGAGCCCTGGCCGATGGCCTGGCCGGTCACTGTGCTGGCGGCGCTGCTGGGGGTGGCCTGGCTGGCCAACTTCGTCACCAAGAAGATCCTGCTGCGCGGCCTGCACCATGTGATCGAGCGGCTGTCCGGCCCCGAGCACGACACCCGGCTGGCCTTGCGCGCGGTGGAGCGCCTGTCCAACGTGGTGCCGTCGGTGGTGATCGCCTCCGGGCTGTCGCTGGTGCCGGGTCTGCCGGCAGCGCTGGTGGTCCTGCTCCAGGGCGCCTGCCACGTGTGGACAGTGGCCACGCTCGCGCTGGCCGCCAGCCATGCCTTCGACGCTTCCAACGCGTTCTACGAACGCCGCCCGGATGCGCGGAACAAGCCGATCAAGGGCTACCTGCAGGTGGCCAAGATCATCGTCTTCGTACTGGCCGGCCTGTCCATCGTGGCCACCCTGGCCGGCGTGAAGCTGCTGCATGTGCTCACCGGTCTGGGCGCGGCCACGGCGGTGCTGATGCTGATCTTCCAGGACACGCTCCTGTCGCTGGTGGCCAGCGTGCAGATCAGCGGCGATGGTCGCGTGCGCATCGGTGACTGGATCGAGATGCCCAGCCAGAACGCCGACGGTGATGTGATCGATATTGCCCTGCACACGGTGACGGTGCAGAACTGGGACAAGACCATCACCACCATCCCGACCAAGAAGTTGATCAGCGACTCGTTCAAGAACTGGCGCGGCATGCGGCAGAGCGGTGGCCGCCGGATCAAGCGCTCGATCTACCTGGATCAGCACAGCGTGCGCTTCCTGGATGATGCGTTGCAGCCACGCATCTACCAGTTCGCATTGCTCGATGATTACCTGGCCAGCAAGCGCGAGGAGCTGGGGCAGTGGAATGCCCAAGTGGCCGCCGTGCATCCCGAGCCCGTCAATGCCCGCCGGCTGACCAACCTGGGCACGTTCCGCGCCTATGTGGAGCGCTACCTGCGCACCCACCCGCGCATCAACCAGAACATGACCCTACTGGTGCGTCAGATGGCACCGACCGAGCACGGCCTGCCCCTGGAGATCTACTGTTTCACCGCCTCCACGGCCTGGGCCGAGTACGAGGCGACCCAGTCGGACATCTTCGACCACCTGCTGGCGATCCTGCCCGAGTTCGGTCTGCGCGTGTTCCAGCAGTCCTCCGATGCGATGTTCATGGGCTTGCAGCGCGCCCAGGACTGTGCCACGCCGGTGGTGCGCGGCTGAGAGGCTGGGCCTGCCGACCCGGTGTCATCCACGCAAAAGGCCGGGCAATGCCCGGCCTTTTACGTGTGCGAAGGCGCTTACTGGCCCTTGGGCGTGAGCTTGAGCAGGCGGCCGGCCTTGCCGTCCTGGAGCAGCCAGATGGCGCCATCCGGGCCCTGTCCGACCTCGCGGATGCGCTGTATCCGTCCGGCCAACGACGTGCTGAGAGACGTTGAGTGAGGAGTCGGCGCCGAGGACCCTGGCGTGCATGTCGAAGCCGGTGGAGAAGCAGGAGTGGTTCCGGGTCGCCGAAGCCTTCGAGGCGAGCGGGCTGACGCAGAAGGCGTTCTCGCGGCAAAGAGGGCTGCGGCTCAGCACGTTGCAGTCGTGGGTGTGCCGGCGTCGACGTCAGTAGTCCGAGAAGCCGGAGCAGGTGCGCCTGCTGCCGGTGGAGGTAGCTGTCGCGCCGCAGCTGAGTACGAAGCTGCTCGAGGTGGTGCTGGCCAGCGGAGCGCGCCTGCGGTTCTCGTAACCGTCCGGCCAGTGACGTGGCGTGAGCGGTTGCAGACGGACGAGGACCGTGGTCGGCGTACGCCGTGAGGATTCAGAGACTGGGCTGGAGGCGTGAGTCGGGCGGGTCGGCGGCGCGTCGCCGCTTCCACTCGTGGAAGGTGATCTGCCCCCGTTCTTCGGACCACGCGTTACGAGAGTCCTGCGGCGCTGCTGATGCCGTGCTCGGAGGCGGCGCTGAGGAAGGCGGCCCTGGGCCGGAAGAATTTCCTCTTCGTCGGCCACGAGGCCGCGGGCGAAAACCTCGCGGGCCGCTACGCCCTGGTTGCCACCTGCGAGGCCAACCAAGTCAATCCCGAGGCGTACCTCGCGGACGTCCTGCTGCGTGTGCAGTCGCACCCCAACTCGCGCATCAGTGTGAGCTGCAGCCTCGTAACCGACCGACGTAACCGTCCGGCCAGTGATGTGGCGCGAGAGGTTGCAGGCGGACGAGTAGCGTGTTCGGCGGGCGCCGCGACGAGCGAGCTGTTCAGATGCAGAGCTGGAGAGGTGAGTTGGGCGGGTCGGCGATACGCCGTCGCTTCCACTCGTGGGGCAGCAGTTCGTCGATGCGGGAGTTGGGGTGCGTCTGAACGCGCAGCAGGACGTCCGCGAGGTATGCCTCGGGATTGACTTGGTTGGCCTCACAGGTGGCCACCAGCGCGTAGAGACCGGCCAGGTTCTCCCCCGCGGCCTCGTGGCCGACGAAGAGAAAATTCTTCCTCCCCAGGGCGGCCTTTCTCAGCGCCGCCTCCGCGCGGTTGTTGTCCAGGGGTAGGCGCTCATTCTCGACGAAGCGCGTGAGGGCCGCCCACTGCTTGAGGGCGTAGGAAATAGCCTGGCCCAGCGGACTCTTGGGTGGGTGCCGCGGCGTCTGTTCTTCAAGCCAGACGTGCAGTCGCGCGAGGACGGGGGCGCTGTGCAATTGGCGCAGAGCGCGGTGGGCGGCGGTGCGCACCACGTCCGCGCCTCTCGCCTGGGCCTCCACTCGGTAGAGTTCGAGGATGAGGTCCATGGCATGGCGCGCTTCGGGCGCGGTGGCCAGCGCGTCGAAGAATCGGCGGCGGCAATGCGCCCAGCAGCCGACGCGCACCCGGCCCTGGGGCAGCGTCACCGCGTTGTAGCCGGTGTATGCGTCCACCACGAGCGCACTCGAGGTACCTCCCAGGACTTCCTTGGGCGTCCTGCTCGCCCGGCCCATGCTGAAGCGGTAACCAATGAGCCACTCACCGGCTTCGTTCTGGGTGAGGAAAGTCCAGAGGTAACCCAGCCGCGTCTTCTTCACGTCCAGCACGCGCAGAGGCGTCTCGTCCGCCCACACCACGTCCGCGGCTGCAATGCATTGCAGCAGGTGCTGCGACAGCGGCAGCAGCACCGAGGCGGCTTGGTGGAAGAGGTCCGTCAGCGTGCTGCGACTCATGGGGACGCCACTGCGCTCAACACGTTGGGCCAGCCGGTGCAGCGGCATGGCGTCGGCACACTTCGACGTCACCACATGCGCGATGAAGCCCGGGCCGTACTCGCCCCTGTCCACTACTCTGGCCGGAGGCGGGGCGGTGACGACGCCCCGGCCGCACGCGCACGCCAGCACTTCCTGCACGTGCACTTGCTTCTCGAAGCGCGCCGGCACGTACTCGTACAGCACCGAAGCGCGGCCCTTGCCCAGTGGCTTCATGTCCTCGCCGCCACACGCAGGGCAGTGGCGCGCCTCGGTTGGCACCGCGTGGCGAATCTCCCGTGCGGGTGCCTCCTCCGCCTTCCGGGAGGCTCTCTCCCGGCGCTTCTGCTTCGCGGCCTCGGCCCGGGCCGCCGTCGAGTCCGCGTCCCCTCGCAGCTCGGCAGCCACTGTCGGCAACTTCTCCGCCCTGCGGCCGAAGACGTGACGCTGCAGGGCCGCCAACTGCCCCTTGAGTGCGTCCACCTCCCCGCCGATACGGCTCACCTCGGCCTTGAGTTCCTCCGCCTCCTCGCGCCAGGGGCAGAAGTGGTCTTGAGGGAGCTCTCGAGGCACCCAGCTTCAACATGCCTCCGCCACGCTGCGTCCCGGGCCCGGCGCGTCAGGTGCCCGTGCGCCCGGGAGGCGTCCAGGCAGGCTGGCGCCTCACCTGCGCCACGTCAATGCCGTCCAGCAGCATCGCCAACTGCGTGGCGTCCAGGTGCACCACCTGCGCGCCCGCGTCCACCGGTGGTAGGCGGAAGCGGCCCGTCTCCAGCCGCTTGTACAGCAGCACGAAGCCGCCTCGACTCCACGTCAGCACCTTGACTCTGTCGCCCATGCGCGAGACGAAGGCGAAGAGGTGCCCCGAGTAGACGTCCTCGCCCCATGCGCTGCGCACCAGTGCCATCAGGCCGTCAATCGACTTACGCATGTCCACCGGCTCTGTCGCCAGCACCACGCGCACCGAGGCTGGAAGGGCAAACACTGCCTCACCGCCCCAGCGCGGCGACGAGCCGGGCCACGTAGTCGACGTCGGTGCCCTCCTCGAAGCGCACCCGCGCTCCGCTCGCCGTTACCACCTCCAGCATCGACTCCGTCGCCGTGGGCCTCGTCGCGACCTCCACCGGCAGCAGGCGCACTACCTCTGCCTGACTGCCGTGCTGGCGTCGGCGCCGGTACACCCACGACTGCAACGTGCTGAGCCGCACGCCTCGCTGCGAGGAGAACGCTTTTTGCGTCAGTCCGCTCGCCTCGAAGGCTTCGGCGACCCGGAACCACTCCTGCTTCTCCACCGGCTTTGACATTCCCACCAGGGTCCTCGGCGCCGACTCCTCACTCAACGCCTCTCAGCACGTCCTTGGCCGGACGGATACGTATCCATCGCACCCGGTGCGGAAAGGACAACGTCCACTGACGGAAGGGCACGTGCGGCAGCACCCGCTCCACCAGGTGCACCGCCGTCACCTGCGCCCGCTTCGCGTTGCAGGAGGGGCACACCCCTCGCCCCTTGCACGAGAAGGCGACGAGCAGTTCGTCCTTACAACTCTCGCAGCGCACCCGCGCGAATCCGTGCACCAGCACGCCGCACTCCAGGTACCTGGCGAAGTCCCGCTCCACGTACCGGGGTAGGCCGCGCCCCACGTCGCTCGCCTCCGCCAGCAGCGGTGGCAAGGTTCTCCCTCACCGCCTCGTACAGCACCGTCCCCTCCGGCTGCCTCCGCCGGTACGCCCACCCCCGCTCCTCCACCTGCCCCTCCCCAAATCCACCTCGCCAGGGCACACGCTACCGTCAGCCTCCCACGGGCTTCTCGTGAGCCCTGCGAGACTGGGAAACTCGGGCCGCTCGCGCCCGTGAGCGGGTTGACCCTGTGTGGCCGCATGTGCCCCCAGTGTGCCCCTCAAGCGGGGATGAGAACGGGACAAGACGGGGGAAGACGGGATAGGGCGGACCAAACGAACCGACGTCAGATCAAGGCGATAGTGGGTAACAGCGCGCCCTGCTTGGGGTTTCCTATCGCCTTGGCCGTGGGTTCGATTCCCGCCGCCTCCACTTTTTAGTACGTCTTTACGGATGGTTAGCGGCTTCCTCCATCCGTGTTGCACGTATGTCGCACGCGGGCGCAAGCGGCAGGGGCCGGTCGAGAACACCGACCGCCTCTCGCCGCGTGTCGGGGCTCAGGTGGGCGTAGCGCTCGGTCATCTCGATGGTGACGTGTCCCATCAACTCCTGAATGACCTTGAGCGGAACGCCCCGCATGGCGAGGTGGCTAGCATTCCCTTCGAACTTCCGGCCCATTCCTCCCGTGCGCCTCCCATGCGAAATGCCACCCCTTTGAGGAGGCCGTGTGCCCATGAGAGTCGTCGTCGACCTCACCCGCTGCCAGGGGTATGCGCAGTGCGCCTTCCTTGCGCCGAGCGTGTTCAGGATGCAGAGCGGGGATGCGCTGCTGTACGACTCCAACCCCGACGACGCCCTTCGTGAGCAGATCAAGCGAGCCGCTGCGGCGTGCCCCGTCCAGGCCATCCACATTGGCGGGATGGGCACCCTGGCGGCGATGCGGAAAGAGCCTGCACAGCGACGGAAGCCCAGGGGGCCCGTGCGTCTCACCGACGCGGAAGCGGCGTTCAAGCGCGGTGGCCGCATCGTTATCGTCGGCGCATCCCTGGCCGGGTTGACTGCCGCCCTCATGCTCCGCACCCAAGGCTTTGCTGGGTCGTTGACCCTCATCGGGGATGAGGCCTACGACCCGTACGACCGGCCGCCGCTCTCCAAGCAGGTCCTGACAGGTTGGGTGAAGGCAGACCACACCCTATTGCCTTACAGCGACGAGCTCGATGCGGACTGGCACCTGGGAGTCCGTGCCATGGGACTGGACCTGGCCGGCAGGCAGGTCCTCCTTGCTGACGGGAACAGGGTCCAGTTCGACCGGTTGCTGATTGCGACGGGGGCGCGTGCCCGGCCGTGGCCCAACGACGCGGAGGCGTCGCTGGAGGGCGTAGAGGTGGTGCGCACCCGCGACGATGCGGCCCAGTTGCAGCGCCGTCTGGCCGCCAGACCCGGCCGGGTTCTGGTCATCGGCGGCGGGTTCACCGGCTCGGAGGTCGCCTCCGCGTGCCGCGAGCTGGGTCTGCCGGTGACCGTCACGGAGCGGGGGGCCACTCCACTGGTGGGGGCGCTCGGCGGAGTTGTCGGGGCGGTCGCAGCCGCCTTGCAACGCGACCATGGCGTCGACCTGCGCTGCGGCGTCACCGTCACGCGGCTGGAGGGGGATGCAAACGGGAGGCTGCGGCGGGCCCACTTCTCCGACGGCTCGACACTGAACGTCGACGTGGCCGTGGTCGCGCTAGGGGCGATCCGCAACGTGGAGTGGCTGCGCGACTCGGGGCTGGCGGTGACTCGATGGGGGGTGGCCTGTGATGCGGCCTGCCACGCGTTCGACATCAACGGCCTGGTGACCGGGAACATCTTCGTCGCCGGGGACGTGGCCCGCGTCCCTCACCCGATCTACGACTACCAGTTCCTGTCCCTCGAGCACTGGGGCAACGCGGTCACCCAGGCCAAAATTGCGGCCCACAACATGCTCAGCCCGGAAGCGGACCGCTGGCCACACCTGGCCATCCCCACCTTCTGGTCCACGCAATTCGGCGTCAACATCAAATCGGTGGGTGTGCCGACCTTCTCGGACGCGCTCGTCATCACCCAGGGCTCACTCGCCGAGCGCCGATTCGTCGCCGTCTACGGCTACAAGGGGCGTGTCACCGCCGCGGTCGCTTTCGACCAGCCCAAATGGCTGGAGTTCTACCAGGGCTTGATCGATGCGGCCGCGCCGTTCCCGCCCGCCTTCCGCACCGTCCATCAGCCCGCCGAGATGCGGCCCGTCCCTCCCGAATTTCCGAAACGGGCCGTGTCCGACCAGGAGGCCACCGTCATGGTCACCGGCCGTGAACCCTACGAGCGGCGGGTCCGGTGGGTGTACCGGCACCTTTGAGCCGAGTGTCGGCAGCCGCGTCACCCCACCCCTCCAACGGACTCAAGGAGACCGCTTCATGGCACAGGCCAGCATCTTCGAGCAGATCCTCGACCCGGCCAACCGGGCCAACCCCTACCCGCTCTACGCCGAGTTGCGGAAGACTCCCGTGGCGCGCGAGGCCGACGGCACGTACATCGTCAGCACCTACGATGAGATTGTCGCGTTGCTCCACGACCCACGGGTCAGCTCCGACATACGCAACCTCGTCCGGCAGGCCGGTGCCACGCCCTCCCCCCAGGAGGGCCCTCCAGGGCTGCCAGAGCCCTTCATCCGGCGCGACCCTCCCGACCACGACCGGCTCCGGAAGCTGGCGATGAGGCCCTTCGGGCCGCCGCACACCCCCGGACGCATTGATGCCCTTCGTCCCTGGCTGGTCGAGACCACCACGGGCCTGCTTGACGCGCTCGCGGGCAAGAACCAGGTCGACATCGTCGGCGACGTGGCCTACCCATTCCCTGTGACTGTCATCTGCAAGCTGCTGGGAGTCCCTCGCGAGGACGAATCGCGCTTTCACGAGTTGGCCGACGCGGGCATCGAGACCCTTGACCCCACCACAGGGACGATCGAGCAGCGAAAGGCCAAGCGCGACCGGACGAAAGCGGAGCTGGGGCAGTACCTCGCTGCGCTCGCCGATGCCCACCTGCGCCAGCCCGGCGGCGACCTGCTCTCCGGGTTCCTGACGGATAACGGCCCCAACGGGCGGATGTCGCGGGAAGAGGTGTTGAGCACCGCCGCGTTGCTGCTCGTCGCTGGCCATGAGACCACCGTCAACCTCATCGCCAATGGCATGCTCACCCTGCTGCGCCACCCCGGCGTGTTCGAGCGGCTGCGCCGCGAGCCCGAGCTGAGCATCCCGCTGGTCGAGGAGCTGCTGCGCTATGAACCACCGGTGCAGTTCCTGCCTGACCGCGTCACTCTGGCCGACATCGACATTGCCGGCACCACCATTCCCCAGGGCTCGCCGCTCGTGCTGATGCTCGCTGCGGGCAGCCGCGACCCAGAGCGCTTCGACGACCCCGACCGCTTCATGCCCGACCGGCCCAACAACTCGCACCTGGGCTTCGGCAGTGGCATTCACTACTGCTTTGGTGCACCGCTTGCCCGGTTGGAGGCACAGATTGCCTTGACCGAACTCGCCTGCCGCCTTGAGCACCCCAGGCTCGTTGCCGACCCGCCCCCCTACCGGCCCAACCCGACCTTGCGAGGTCCCCTCCACCTCCTCGTCGAGGTCGACGGCATCCGGGCGGCGGGCGTGCGATAGCGTCTGCCCCGGCTCACTGACCAAAGGCGACGGGCTTCGCCATGTTGCACGTATGTCGCAGGAACGTGCGGAATGGGCTGGAACAGGACGGGACGAGACGGGACGCGGCGGGATACCGACTCCTAAGCATTCCGGGCGGTTACGAGGTAAGGGCGCGATTCTGCTAGAGGTTTCGCACCGCCCGGCGCGGGTTCGATTCCCGCCGCCTCCAACTCTCACCGGCGGAGGCTGGTTGCTAACAGGCTCCGGCATGAAAATCTGCGCGGCCTCCGCTCAATATCTTGCCAGCCAGGGCACGCTTGAAGAGCCGTGGACGGTCAAGCAGGTGCTCCCCTGCGCCCCTGCGTCCTTCATTCACATCAACATCGCGTTCACCTCATCCGTGAACGCGTGCTCGTCATCCCCGTGCAGCACCAGCGGCGGCAGCACCGTCAGGTCCGCCCTGCCCGCCTTGACGGCATGGAGCAGCACCCGCTTCGCGGGCCGGTCCGCCAAGGGATGCACGCACCGCACGGTGCGCGGCTCCAACCGGTGAAGCCTCCGCACGGACGTCAGCTCCCCGAACCGTGACGCCGGATACACCATGAACAGCGCGCCGCGCGGCACCAGCAGGTGGTCCGCGGCGCGCACCACGTCCTGGAGCTCACATGTCAGCTCGTGCCAAACAATCACCTTCTCCATGGACATGCTGCTGCGTCCGGATGCTCGCGTCCGATACGACGGATTGCACAGCACGTGCGCGAAGCTGCCCGTGCACCCCACCGCCGCCAATCGAGTCCAGCGTCTCCCCTGGTCCTGGCTGGAGTTCGAGCGGAACACGCCGGGGCTTGTCCTCCGGCGGGCTTGGGCTCAGGACCCGCACGCCAGGAGGTCAGACTTCCCGGTCCAGGTAGAGCAGCCCCGCTGGTGGCAACGGTTCGACTCGAAGGGTGCTGGGTGGCAGCGTCGCCTGTGCCTCCATCACCGCGCGCACCTCCCACAGCGGCGGCGGATTGAGGGCGAAGCCCGCCTGGAACATCCCCGACTCCACGCCCTGCACCAGCGCTTCCATCCCCTGCACCGGGTACACCTGCGAGTGCCCCGGCGCCTCCGGGTCCTTGATGCCCAGCACGGTCCGCAGCACCAGCGCGTTGAGCAACGCCAGGTCCAGGCTCCGCAGCGTGGGATTGCGCGGCGCCCCCTTCAGGTGCGCCAGGTCCAACCCCTGACGGAACCGAAGGATGCGGCCTCGGCCTCCCGGCAACACCAGCAGCACCGCGTGGTGCCCGGTGATGAGCGTGGCCAGTCGCTCTCGCGCCACCGCCAGACCGCGCGGGGTATTCAGGGGCTCATCCAGTTCGTAGACGCGCGCATACGCCGTCACCAGCGTGAGGAACGTCTCCTCCTTGAAGGTCTCCACGCCCTTGAGCGCGCGGTGGATGGGTAGCAACTCCAGCCCCGGGTCGGACAGCGGAACCACGGCCGCCAGCGTCGGGCCGCGCTCGTTCAACGCCGCCAGTGGGCGCATGGGCGCTTCATCCAGCACCGCTTGGAGCCGCTTCGACACGGGGGAAGGCTCGATGCGCCGCAGCGACAGGGTGTTCTGTCCGTAGCGCCCTTCCCACACGACGATGGCGCGCTCGGAAGCCTCCGCGAGCAATCCGCGCAGCACCCCATGGTCATCCGCGGTCAGCGTGATAGCGGGCTCCGCTTCCCAGGCCCTGGGCCGGTACGGGTCATGCTCCAGCGAGGCGCCCGCATCCGGGTTCAGGGCACACAGGAGGAAGCGCACCGGCGGGCCGCCGAGCTTGCCGGCGGGCCCCTGCACCTCCACCAAGTACATCGCGGGGCGTGAGTCCCTCAGCAGCGCGCCCGAGTCCCGCATGCGCCGCAGCTCCGCCGTGGGATTGGCTGCCTCCAGCAGGGGGCGGACGTGAGACGGCTGGGGCACCGCATTGCCACGCGGCACGTAGCCGCTGGGCTCCAGCGAGGAATCCAGCGAGCCAAGAAGGGCCGAAAATGGATTGACGCGCGCCATGTCGGGGGGAAGGTGGTGCCTCCTGCCCCGCCGTGCCATGGCGCTCGCCAGGTTGCTCCAGGCCGCGTCTACCACCAGACGTTCGTGTACGGCCGGTCCTTCTCTGAGCGGCCAGCCATCTTCAGGGCGGAGCGGTCCACGCTCTCCTCCCACAGCAGGCTCACCGTGGTGATGGCCCCCGCCGAACCGAGGAACGACAGGACGTACGGCGTGGACTGATCGAAACCACCCAGCACCACGCCGGAGAGGAGCAGCACCACCGCGCCCACGCCACCGCCGAAGATGTTGGCTCGGACGATTTGGGACGGCGTTGGGTTGTAACGCATGGTGGCCAGCGCCAGCGCGCCCGCGCCGATGCCCGGCGCCAGCAGCAGCGTGTCCCGCCACGTCTTGCCGGACACGGGCGTCCCGGAGAAGTGGATGATGGCCAACAGCAGCGCCGAGTAGGCCGCGCCCCAGCCCGCACCGGACGAAATCAACAAGCCGTCGTTGAGCGGAAGCTGGCCGCCGCCAATGCCCGCCGTGAGCCACGCGCCCAGCTCCGCGCCCAGGAAGGCGGACCACGTCAGGATGCCCGCGTCCTGCGTGAAGAGGTCCATCAGGCCCGCGGTGAACATGCCGCCCACCACCGAGTTGGCGATGCCGAAGTTGGCCATGGGGCGGTCCACCCAGTTGTTGAACTGCCACCACGATGAGGCACCGAAGCCCAGGCCCGCGCCGATGAGCGTGCCCGCCAGCATCGCCTCACGCGAGCTCTTGTCGAAGTTGAAGTCGCTGGCGAACGCCTGCGTGAAGAAGCCACCCAGAGCGCCCAGCGTCGTGTGATGCACGATGAAGCTGAAGCTGCCCGGACCGGAGAGGAACGGGCCCTGGCGCGGCCTGCCGTCCAGCATCACCCCTGTGTCCTCGATGGGAGGCACGCCCCGCTTCGCCATGGCCCGGTCGTCCGGCGTCAGCGGCGACTGCGGCTTCGTCCGCAGCGAGTCCGGATCCGGAGGCAGCGTGGGCGCGTCGCTCGCCGTCGCGGAATCGCCCGGATAGCGAGCCGGGTCCTGCGCATTCGACGGGGGATAGGCATTCTGCGCCGGGGGATAGCCCTGCGGCGTCTGCGGCTGCGCATACGGGTCCACCGGCTGCTGCGTCTGCGGCGGCTGCGCGTACGGGTCCACCGGCTGCGTGGACGACGGCGGTTGCGCATACGGATCCGCTGACGGCTGCTGCGTCTGCGGCTGCGCATACGGGTCCACCGGCTGCTGGGTCTGCGGCGGCTGCGCATACGGGTCCGCGGGCTGTGCGGACGCCGGCGGCTGCGCGTACGGGTCCGAGGGCTGCTGCGTCTGCGGCGGCTGCGCATGCGGGTCCGCGGGCTGCTGCGGCGCCGTCTGACGATACGTGGGCTGCGGAGGGGCCGCATAACCCGCGGGGGCAGACGGAGGCTGCGCAGACCCCGGGGATGGATAGGTTCCGCCAGCCTGCGCCTTCGCGGGCTCCGGAAGGACCAGCGCGAGAGCGAGGGCGGTGATGGGGAGATAGCTCCAGCTTCTCAATGATGACACGCAAGGACTCCTTCGGTCCGGCCGGACGGCAGAAAACCACAACCTGTCCTCGGGTGTCGGAAATTGGAGCGCCATCCGACCTTCCCTGTCCCCTCGTTCACAGCCACGCACTTCTTTTCCTCCGCGACGCGAATACGGCTCGCGTATCAGTGAGGCCCCATGCCTGAAGGCTTCTCGTGGTCCGAACTCGGCGTCGATTCGGCGCGCGTCCAAGTGGTGAAGGACCTCCCCCTTCCTTCCGGCCGCCGCGACTTCGTCCTCTACTGGTGCATGGTCAACCATCGCGCCGAGCAGAACCACGCGCTGGATGCCGCCATCGGTCTGGGCAACCACCTGGGCCTGCCCGTCGTCGTCTACCAGGCCATCCGTCCGGACTACCCCCATGCCTCCGACAGGCTCCACGCCTGGGCCCTGGAGGGGATGATGGACATGGCCACCGGCTGCGCCGCGCGCGGGCTGCCCTACTGGCTGGAGCTGCCCCGGACCTCGAAGGAGCACCGTCCCCGGCTGGCCCAACTCGGCCGGCGCGCCGCCGCCATCGTGTCGGACCTGTTCCCCACGTACATCATCCCGGGCCACCTGCGTGGCGCCGCCAAGGCCCTGGACGTGCCGCTGTTCTCCGTGGATGCGTCATGCGTGGTGCCCATGCAGCGCATCGCCACGCGGCAGATTGGCGCCTATACCTTGCGGCCCAAGCTGAAGAAGCTGTGGCCGGAGTACCTGGACCGCGCCGTGCCCAACCGCGCGGTGAAGGCCGCCGCGGCCGGACGCAAGCTGGAGCCGGACTTCGCCACGTCGGACGCACGCGAGGCCCGCGAGTCCCTGGACGCCTTCGACTTCGACCATTCGGTGGCGCCCATCAAGGAGCGCGGAGGACGCAAAGCGGGCCTTGAGGCGCTCCAGGCCTTCGTGCACCAACGGTTGGAGGGCTATGACGAAGGCCGCAACGACCCGGGCCTGGCGCGACAGTCCAACCTGTCCCCCTTCTTCCACTGGGGCAACCTCTTCGCGGGAGAGGCCGCGCGCGCCGCCATCCGCGCACGCGGCGCGCAGGATGCTTCGGTGCAGGGCTTCCTGGAGGAGCTGCTCGTCCGCCGTGAGCTGGGCTTCAACTACTGCCTCCACACGCCGGGGCCGCAGCAGCTCTCCGTGGCCTCCCTGCCTCCGTGGGCGAAGGAGACGCTCACCCGCCACCAGAAGGACGCGCGCGAGCACCGCTATTCGTTGAAGCAATTGGAGACAGCGCGGACCGCGGACGGCTTGTGGAACGCGGCCCAGCGCGAGCTGGTGGAGCGTGGCCGCATCCACAACTACCTGCGCATGCTGTGGGGGAAGAAAATCCTGGAGTGGACGCCATCCCCCCAGGAAGCGCTGCAACGCATCGCGTTCCTCAACGACAAGTACGCGGTGGATGGCAGGGACCCCGCAAGCGTCGCCAACTTCATGTGGGTGCTGGGACTGCATGACCGCCCCTTCCAGGAGCGGGAGGTGCTGGGCAAGGTGCGGCCCATGAGCTCCCTGCGCACGGCGACCAAGTACAACCTGGCACCCTACCTGGAGCGCTGGGGCCGCCCGGAGGACCCACCGGTGAAGCTCAAGCGCGTTCGCAAGGCGGCAGGCACGTGAGCAAGCCTGTTGACATCCGCGCGCCCAAAAGTGACACGGCGGTTCCATTCCCGCTCCGGCACGGCTAAACGCTCGAAGCGGGACACCGAGATCAGGAGCCAGCCATGGGAATGATGAAGTTCGATATCCCCCACTCCCTCCCCAAGGAGGAGGTCAAGCAGCGCGTCGATCAGCTGCTCCAGTACTGGGGCGGCAAGTACGGCGTGAAGGCGGACTGGCAGGGGGAAGGCGCGAAAATCGTCGGCAAGGTGATGGGCATCCAGATGGACGCCTCGTTCGTCATCACCGACAAGGCCGTCGAGGGTGAGGGCACCGACCCTGGCATGCTGCTGCGCGGCCAGGCCAAGAGCTACCTGCAGAAGAAGTTCGGCTCCGTGCTCGACCCGAGCAAGAGCCTGGACCAGGTGAAGAGCAGCCTGGACTGACGTGAAGCCCGGGACGCGGCCCCTGCCTCAGCGCAGGGGCTGCTCCTCCAACGCGGCCAGGGCGTAACGCGCCGCGCGAGAGATGGCATCCGCCGAGTCCGGCATCTCCGGGTAGTGCCCCGCGAGGGGACGCTGCGGGAAGCGAAGCTGGGCAATGGCGTTTCGGTAGCTGCGCCGCGCCGCCTCATGGTCCTGCGTGCGCTCGTGCACCTGCGCCAGGAGGTAGTGGCCAATGGCCAGCGTGGGCTCCAGGAACAGGGCCTTGCCCAGCTCGGAGCGCGCCTCGCTCAACTCCCCTGCTTGCAACGCGGCGACCCCGCCGAACACCCGCGCCTCCACGCACAGCGGCTCGCGCTGAATGGCCTGCGCGAAGGCCTCGCGCGCCTCGGGGATGCGGCCGGTGAGAGAGAACAGGTTGCCCAGCGTCAGCAGCCCATCCAAGTCACTGGGCTCGTCCGCGAGCAGCCGCTGCACGCCGGCGATGGCCGCCGAGAAATCCCCCTGCGACATCTTCCGCACCGCCATGGCCAGACGCTCCGCCGGAGGCAGCAGCGTGGGCCAGGCGGGCACCTCCATGGTGGGCGCGCGCGGCGTGGTGGCCACGGCCGGAAGCTCGGTGGTGATGCGCGGACGGGCGGAGTCCACGCTCCCCACCGTGGGCAGCTCCGCGGTGACACGCGAGCGCACGGCGCTGGGAGGCGGCGGCGCGGCGATGGCCGGCAACGGCGAGTGAGGCGACACCGCGGGCAGCCGCCCCGGCACCACGGAACGCGGACTGGAAGAGGCGCCCACCGCCGGCAGCGTCACGCTGGGCGAGCCAGGCGCCGCCACCGACGACGCAGACACCGCGGGCAGCCGCGTCGTCAACGGGACGTCCGCGGGCTGCATCCGCTTGCGCAGGTCCGCGGTGAACGCGTCCACGGGCACGGGCCTGCGCGCGGCGACGTCGGGCTCGCCGGGATACGGGGTGATGCGCAGCGGCGGCGCCCGCATGCTCTTGTCGTCCAGCGGGCGGCGGTACACGAACGCCCCATCGACTTCGATCATCTCGAAGCGGTCGTAGACCTTGAAGAGGCTCTCCGAGTACCCCAGGAACAACAACCCGCCCGGCCGCAGCGCGGCGAGGAAGCGGTCCATCAACCCGCGGATGGTGGGCAGGTCGAAGTAGATGATGACGTTGCGGCAGAGGATGAGGTCCAGCGACGACAGGGCCACCTTGTCGAAGACGGGAACGGCCAGGTTCTGTCCGTCGAAGCGGATGTACTCACGCAGCGCGGGCAGCGCCTCATAGCCCTCTTCCACGGGCCTGAAGAAGCGAGTCAGCCGCTCCTGGTTGATGCTGATGGCCCGCCGCGAGGTGAAGCGCCCCTGCTTCGCGGCCTCCACCGCGGCCAGGTTGAGGTCGGTGGCCCACAGGTCCACCTCCAGCGACAGCGCGCCCAGCTCCGCCAGCACCATGGCCAGGCTGTAGGGCTCCTCCCCCGTCGCGCAGCCCGCGGACCAGATGGACACCTTGCGCATCTCGCGCCGCGAACGGGACACCAGTTCCGGCAGCACGCTCTTCTCCAGCGCGCGGAACTGCTTCCCGTCGCGGAAGAACTCCGTGTGCCCCACCGTCACCAGCGGCAACAGCGAGCGCAGCTCCTCTTCGCCACCGGCGCCCGTCAGGCGCTGGATGTAGTGCTCGGGCTCATCCAGGCCCAGCACGGGCATGCGCGCGGACAGCGCCAGCCGGAGGCTGTGGAAGCCATCCGGCGTGATTTTCAGCCCCGCGCGCTCCAGCAGCAGCGCGGCGAGTTGCTGCAAGACTTTCTGGCTCGCCGTCAGCACACGTCCACCCACTGCATCAGCGCCGCGCCAATCCGGCTCAGTGGCAGCACCTCGTGCGCCGCGCCCATCAATACCGCCTCGCGCGGCATGCCCCAGACGACGCTCGACGCTTCGTCCTGGGCAATGGTCCGACCGCCGCGCTCTCGAATCTCCTTCAACCCTCGCGCCCCGTCGCGCCCCATGCCCGTCAGGATGACCCCGATGCAGCGCGGGCCGAACGACTCACCCGCTGAAGTCAGCAGCATGTCACAGGACGGCCGGAAACCGCGAAGTGCGGGGCCCGCGTCCAGCTCCAACCTGCCCTCGGGTCGGACCAAGAGGTGACTGCCCGACGGAGCGATGTACACCGTGCCCGGCGCCATGAGCACGTCATGTTCGGCCTCCAGCACGCGCAGCGCCGTTTCATTGGACAGCCAGTGCGCCAGCCCTTCCGTGAAGCCGTCACTGATGTGCTGGCAGTAGGCGATGGGCGCCGGGAAGGCGCGCGGAATCATCCGCAGCACCTGCGCCACCGCCTTGGGGCCGCCCAGGGACGCGGCGATGGCCACCAGCGGATACGGCGGAGGCGGCTTCGTCTCACGCGCCGCTTGCGGTGGCGGCCGCGTCTGCACCTGCCGCACCGCCTTCACCTGCGCCAGCAGCACCAGCTTGCGCGACACATGCGCCCAGAACTCGGGCCCGGGATTCGCTGGACGCTCCAGCACGTCCAGCGCGCCCGCCACCATCGCCTGGAAGGCCTCCTGGCCGGACAGCACGCCCGGGTGCAGCGCCAGCACTGGCACTGGCCGCTCCACCATGACGTGCTCGATGGCGGGCAGCGCGTCCAGCGCGCTCAGGTCCACCAGCACCACGTCCGGAAAGTGCCGCTGCACGGCCACCAGGGCGCCGGCGAAGTCCACTTCCGCCGGCCCCACGGGCACCAGGGATTCCCCATCGAACAGGCCCCGGGCCGCGAGCGCACGCAGCCCCTTGCCCACCATGAGCACCCGAAACGCCATTCCTGCGACTGCCGCGCCACCGCCCAAGCCTGGCTCCTCAGGTCAGCCGGTCGATGGCCTGCGCGAGAACCTCCACGCCCAGCTCGCCCTTGACGAGGTACGCGTCCGCGCCGGCATCCAACCCGCGCCGCTTGTCCTCGGGTGAGGCGAGCGACGACAGGATGATGACCGGAATGCGAGCCACCGCGGGCGTCGACTTGAGCCGTCGCGCCAGCGAGAACCCGTCCAGCTTGGGCATCTGCACGTCCGTGAGGATGAGGTCGTAGGTGTTGTTCTGCACCTTCACGTAGGCCTCTTCGCCGTCCTGGGCTTCCTCCACCGAGTGCCCCAGCGCCTTCACCAGCGCCCCTTCCGTGGCGCGGGCAATGGGCGAGTCATCCACCAGCAGCACCCGGAGGCGCTTGGCGGCGGGGGCCTGGGTGACGGGGCGGGCCATGCGGCGCACCTCCGCCATGATGTCCGGGACATGGAGCAGCACGGCGATGCGCCCGTCCTCCAGCGCCGCGGTGCCGGCGATGAAGGGCGCGGCCTTGAGGAACTCGCCGCCGCAAGGCTTCACGGCCACTTCGCGCTCGTCCACGAAGCCGTCCACCACCAGCGCCGCGTGGTCCTCGCCGTGACGCACCACCACCGCGGGTGGCTTGTCGAAGCGATTGCCGCCGTTGAGGCCCAACAGCGGCCCCAGCGCCACCAGCGCCGTGGGCTTGCCACGGTGCCGCACGGCCAGCGTGCCGAAGATCTCCAGCCGGTCATCCGGCTTGACGCGCATGACGGCTTCCACGTCCGCGGCGGGCATGCCGTAGACGTCGTCCCCCAGGCGCACCAGCAGCACCTTCATCAACGCCAGCGACTGCGGCAGGCGCAGGGTGATGGTGCTGCCACGGCCGATGCGGCTGTTCACGCCCACCGAGCCGCCCAGCGTCTCCACCTTGCGCTTCACCACATCCATGCCCACGCCACGGCCAGACAGCTCGCTGACCTGGTCGCGGGTGGAGAAGCCGGGGCGGAAGATGAGCTCGATGGCCTCTCGCTCCGACAGCGCAGCGGCCTGCACCGCGTTGATGAGGCGCTTGGAGATGGCCGCCTGACGCAGCCGCTCCGGGTCGATGCCGCGGCCGTCGTCCTCCACCTCGATGTGGAGCATGTCGCCGTCCACGCGCACGCGGATGCGGATGCGGCCGTTGAGCGGCTTGCCCAGCTGCTGGCGCGTGTCCGGGGACTCCACGCCGTGGTCCACCGAGTTGCGCAGCAGGTGCACCAGCGCGTCGCGCACGTCGCCCAGCATGGACCGGTCCACGCCGATGTCGGCGTTCTCGATGACCAGGTCCACTTCCTTGCCCTGCGTGCGCGACATCTCGCGAACGGCGCGCGGGAAGGCGTCGAACACGGTGGACAGCGGCACCAGCCGGGCCTCGGCCACGTGGTCCGCCATCTTCGCCAGGTTGCCGTGCAGCGTGTTGATGCCGTCGTCGTTGCGGCGCACGAAGCGGAACGCGTCGTCGCGCAGCATGTGGAGGTCGCTCTCCACGCGGTCCAGCTGCTCACGCACCTCGTTCGAGATGTCGATTTCTTCCGCCAGCCGGAGGAAGCGGTCCCCCAGGCGGCTGAAGCGCTCGAACAACGCCTCCGTCTCCGAGCTGCGAAGCCGGCCACGGGCGCTCTCCACCAGCAGGTCGCCCGCGAGCAACCCCAACGCGTCGAGCACCTCCACGTTGACGCGGATGCTCCGGTCGGCCACCGCGGACTTCGCGGCGCTCGGGGCCTCCTCGTCACGGCCATGCGCGGCAGCCGGGTGATGCGCGGTTGCAGCGGCGTGCGCCACCGGCTCGGCCACGGGGGCCTGCGTCGGGGGCGCTGCCACCGGAGCCTGCACCGGCGCGGCGACGGCCGCCGGTGCCACCACGGGCGCGGCGACAGGGGCCGGCGGCGGTGCCGCGGGCCGTGCGCCAGCGATGGCGGGCGGCGTCTGTCCGGAGACTTCCGCGAGCATGCGGACCATCTCCTCGCTGGCCGAGTTGCCCGTGTTGGCGCCGGACAGGTCTTCGTTGAGATCGGAAAGGACGTCGCACGCCCTGAGCAGGACGTCGGTGGCCACCTCCGTGGCCGTCTTGCCCTCGCGCTCTGCGCGCAGGACGTCCTCGGCGGCGTGCGCCAGCTGCCCGATGGCGGCCAGACCCAACATGCGGGCCTCGCCCTTCATCGTGTGCAGCTCGCGCGCGACGTCCTCCGCGGCCTGGTCCGCGGTCTCCTTCTCCAGGTCCAATACCCCCAGCTGAATCTTCTGGAGGCGGTCTGCGGTGACCTCCTGAAACTTCTTCAGGAGGGATTTCTTGAGAGCCTCGGTGTCCATGGCCGGCGTACGCCCCTCCCCTTCCAGGAAGCGCTAGTCGGCCTTGAACCGCTTGATGAGCTCGGCCAGCCGTCCGGCCAACTGCGTCAGCTCCGCGGCCGCGCCCGTGGCCTGCTTCGAGGCCTGCGTCGTCTGGCGCGTCACATCCTCGATCTCCGCCATGGAGGCCACCACCTGCTCGGTGGCCGTGCGCTGCTGCTGCGTGGCCAGGTTGATGACGCGGGCCGCGTCGCTCGTCTCCTGGACGCCGGCGAGGATGCCTTCCACCGCCTGCGCCGCCACCGCGCCCAGCTTCTCACCGGACTCCGTGGCGGACTTGGACGCCTCGGCGGCGCCGGCCGCGGCGGCCGTGGCCTCGCGAATCTCGGTGATGAGGTTCTTGATCTCCTTGGTGGAGTCCAGGACGTTCTCCGCAAGACGCCGCATCTCCGCCGCGACGATGGAGAAGCCCTTTCCGGCCTCACCCGCGCGGCTGCCTTCCAGCGCCGCGTTCAGCGCCAGCAGGTCGGAGCGGTCGGCAATCTCGTCGATGACTTCCACCACCGTGCCGATGCGCTCCACGCGCTTGGACAGCTTCGCGATGGAGTCCGCCACCGCGACGCCGTCGCTGCGGATCTGCTGCATGGCCTGGATGAACTCGCCAATGGCGCCCCGGCCCGCGCGCGCCGCGCCCAGCGTCTCTTCCGCCACGCGCGCCACGCTGCCCGCGTTCTCGGCGATCTGCGCCGACGCGTGCTTCAGCTCTTCCATGGTGGCGGTCGTCTCGTGGATGGCCGCCGCCTGCTCCGTGGAGGACGTCTCATGCTGCGTGGAGGCCGCCAGCACCTGATTGGCGGACGAGGACAGCCTCAGGGCCGCCTCGTTGATCTCCCGCACGAAGGTGCGCAGCGTCTCAATGACCTTGCCGAAGCCCTCCAGCAGGGGCCCGAGCTGCGGGTCTTCGGTGGTGGTGTTCCACCGGGACAGGTCGCCCTCGCGCACCAGGCCGATGAGCGCGTCCAGCGCCTGGTCGATTTCCTGCGCCGCCACGTGCTTGCGGTGCTCGGAGGCCGAGAACTGGTCCAGCACCTGGTTGAGCAGGTGCGCCAGCTCCGCGCCGGACTCACCGACCAGCTCCTTGGGCACGCGGGCCTGGAGGTTGCCGGACAGCACCGTCAGCAGCGTGTCGGTGATGGCCTTGGTGGAGGAAGAGGTCGACGCCGCGTTCGTGGCGCCGGCCTTGGAGGCGGGGGCCTTCCGGGCGCGAGCCTTGCCCGCGGGCTTCTCGTTGGGGGTGTCCAGGGACATGTGTCTCAGTGCCTTCCTTGAGTCCTTGCGGTTTCGACCAGATCGATGAGCAACACGGTGCGGGCCTCTTCCAGGCACACACCGACTGCGTAGGCTGCGGCGCCGGCCGTGGGAGGCATCCGGCGCAAGGAATTGACGGGGATGGAGCGCACGCCGTGCACGGCGTCCACCTTGAGGTGGGCTTCACCCTCCGGGGTGTCGAAGACGATGGCGCGGTTGCCCCGGTGGGGCAGCCCCAGCTCCGGCAGCGTGAGGTCCTCCGGCAGCGCGCGGTCGATGCGCAGCACCTGGGACGCATCCGTGCCGTAGAGCGTGGCGCCGATGTCGAAGAAGAGCAGATCCACCTCTTCCTCCTTCTCGTGGAAGGCGTCGTCGTTCACCGCGCCACCGCCCGCTGCCGCGCCGTCTGGAGCAGCTTGGAGAAGTTGAGGAGGTTGATGGCTTCCTGGTTGCCGCTGGCCTGCACCACGCCCAGCAGGTGCTCGGCCGCGGCGTCACCGCCCAGGGGCGGTGGGAGGATGTCCGCCACGGGAATGCGGCGCAAACCCAGCACCGTATCCGCGACGACTCCGGCCACGTAGCTGCCCGTGACGCCGACGAACAGGCGGGTGCGCGGGCCGATGCGGGCCTCTCCCTTGGAGAGGAAGCGCAGCAGGTCCAGCACCGGAAGCACCTCGCCCCGGTGGCCGGTGACGCCCATGATGAAGGACGGGGTCCGGGGCAAGGGCGTGAGCAGACCGGCCCGAAGCACTTCGAGCACGTTCTCACTGGGCACGCCCAGGCGGAGGTCGCCCACGCGGAAGCAGAAGAACTCCTGCTCCGGCCGGGCCTGGGCGGCCAAGGCGCGGTCCGGAGCCATCCGGAGTGCTCGCTGGAGGGGAGTCGAGGTCGTGGTCAAGGCGCCAAAGTATCCGGAGGCGATGAATAGCGGTCAAGAGGACCTGACGACCAGACCGCCTGGTCGCCGTTTCGATGGTCCGCGCTGCACCAAAGGTGTAGGGTTCCACCGCGAAGCCCTTGAGGAGGACGATGTCGCGCGTACTGGTCATTGATGACAGCCCGATGCTGGTGGAGCTCACCGTCCGGGCGCTCACCGCCGCCGGCTACCAGGCGAGCGGCGCGCAGGACCTTGCCAGCCTCGAGCAGAAGCTCGCCGAGGGGCCGTTCTCGCTCATCCTCATGGACGTCAACATGCCGGAGATGTTCGGCGACGACGTCGTGGAGTACCTCCGCCGGCAGAAGAAGGTCACCGCGAAGCTGGTCCTCTATTCCGACATCTCCGAGGCGGAGCTGGACGGAAAGACGAAGGCTTCGGGGGCGGACGGCTACATCCTGAAGAGCGGTGGGCTCGAAGCCGTGCTCGGCGGGGTCATGGGTCTCATTGGCCCCCCCGCCCTGGGCATCCCCACCGCCGTGCCCACTCCGGCCGCGGCCCCCGCGGCGGCGCCCACCCCGCCGGCTCCCGCGGCCCCTGCCCCCGCGGCGGCGGCCGGCCTCAAGCCGGCTCCCACCACGGGCGGGCGCAAGCCGCGCATCCTCATCGTGGATGACAGCGAGATGACGGCCCGCATCATCGAAGCGGACCTGGTGGCCAAGGGCTTCGAGGTCCACGTCGCCGACACCGCCGACAAGGCCACGAAAATCATCCTCAAGAAGCAGACGCGTCCGGACCTGGTGCTGCTGGACGTGCGCATGCCCAACGTGAACGGCGAGCAGTTCTGCCGCTTCATCAAGAGCAACAGCCTCTTCAAGGGCATCAAGGTGCTGCTGTGCTCGGGTGAGAACGTCGAGGAGTTGCAGCGCATCTGCCGCGAGGCGGGCGCCGACGGCTACATCCCCAAGGACGCGGTGATGGGCAACCTGGTGGCCAAGGAGCTGATGCCCACCGGTAACGAGTAGTCCCCAGGGGCCGCGTCGCGGCCCCTCTTGGCGTATTGCCCCCGAGGCCGCGCCACCTGCCTCCCGAGGACGGAGCGCCCACCGGGCCTCCCGGCCGACGGAGGAAGGAACGCCCTCCCCCGCCCCCGGGCGCTACCGGAGCCCGGCCGCGTTCTCGCGCTCTTCCAGCCCGCGCGCGAAGTTGCCCACGATGAGCCCCGGGCGTGCCGCCTTCAGCCGCTGAAGCAGCGTGCGGATGCCCACCGGCTCTCCTCCCGCGCCGCGCTCGCGCGCCACCTCCAGGTACTGCAGCGGGTCGATGCACAGCGAGCGCGTCTGCACCTGGTCCACGCGGTACTTCTTCACCAGCCGCTCCAGCGCCCGCACCTCGCCCTCGCGGTCGGTGACGCCGGGGAACAGCAGCAGGTTCAGCGCCAGGTACGCGCCGCGCTCACGCGCCAGGGCGATGGAGGCCTCCACGTCCTCCCAGCCGTACTTCACCGGCTTGTAGTAGGCCTCGTAGAGGTCCTTCACCGCCGAGTTGAGCGACACGCGGATGGCATCCAGCCCCGCGTCGAAGAGGGCCTCCAGGCCGCGCGTGAGGCTGGCGTTGGTGTTGATGTTGATGGAGCCCGCCTGCGTGCGCGCCCGCATGTAGCGGATGGCCTCGGCAATCTGCTTCCAGCGCGTAAGCGGCTCGCCCTCGCAGCCCTGGCCGAAGCTCACCATGGTGCGGCCCGGCGCGTGCTCCAGGTGGAAGAGGCCAATCTGGCCCATCTCCTCACCCGTGGGCCCGTCATCCATGCGCTCGTGCGACGCCGGTGGGCCGTCCGCCGGCTGGTCGGAGATGCAGCCCACGCAGCGTGCGTTGCACATGACGGACGCGGGGATGGCGGCCTCGTCACGCACGTAGAAGGTGTTCTGCGACGTGAAGCACCGATAGAGCATCGCGCACGTCTTGAGCTGCTTCAGCACCCGGTTGTCCGGGAAGCGCGCCATGTGCTTCGCCACCAGGTCCTTCATGTCCGGCGTGGAGAACCGCTCCGGGTCCCAGTGGGAGCGACGGTCGGTATGGATGGCCCACGCCACCGGCCCCTCTCCCACCCAGGCCGCGGCGGTGTACGCCCACTGCGGCAGCACGGGGCCACTGCCCTTCACCTCGCCGGGGAGGAAGGTGCGCGTGTAGCCGGGGGGCAGCAGCGCGCCCACTGCGTTGGGGACAAACGTCTTGCCCCCCACCTTCATCTCGCGGACGAGCTCCAGCTCCCCCGTCTCCGGATGCAGGCCCACCGGGAGGCGCCCTGGCAGGTGGACGAGCCGCCCGGCGGACGGCAGCGGAATGGGCTTGTCCTGCGGAGGAACGAGCTCTTCGCCGCTGCGCAGCGTGGCGAGCAGGTACGGATGTTCCATCACCCGTCCCTTGGGGTCCGCGAATAGGAGCTTCGGAGCAGACGTCATGTCCCTGGTAACTAACACGAGCGGCGCACGCTTCATCACGCATCGCATCCAACGCCTCGCGTCATGTCTTCAGGGGTGTTTGACGCAAATGGCGCTCATGCCGGGCTGTCCGCCCGCGCCTTGATTCCCCCTTGGGCCCTCGTTAGGGTCCGCGCGCTTTTTTACGTCCCCTCTCGGAGGCAGTCGTGATCGTCGGAGTTCCCAAGGAGATCAAAACCCGCGAGTACCGCGTCGGCATGGTGCCGGCTGGCGCCGCCGCCTTCATCGCCGCGGGTCACACGGTCCTGATCGAGACGAACGCCGGCGTTGGCTCCGGCATCCCCGATTCGGAGTACCAGCGCGTCGGCGCACAGATCGTCTCCACCGCGGACGAGGTCTGGAAGCGCTCGGAGATGATCATCAAGGTCAAGGAGCCCATCGCGCCCGAGTACGCGCGCATCCAGCCCGGCCAGGTCATCTATACGTACTTCCACCTGGCCGGCGTGGACCCGGAGCTGACCAAGACGTTGCTCCAGAAGAAGGCCGCGGCCGTGGCCTATGAAACGCTGCAGCCGGACGACGGCAGCCTTCCGCTGCTCAAGCCCATGAGCGAGGTGGCCGGAAAGATGGCCATCCAGGTAGGCGCCAAGTGCCTGGAGCGGGCCCACGGCGGCAAGGGCATCCTCCTGGGCGGCGTGCCCGGCGTGCGCCGGGGCCGCGTCACCGTCATCGGCGGCGGCGTGGTGGGCCTGTGTGCCGCCAAGGTGGCGGTGGGCATGGGCGCAGAGGTCACCATCATCGACGTCAACATGGAGCGCCTCACCTACCTGGATGACGTGTTCCTCGGCCGCGTCGGCGTGCTGGCCTCCGACTCGGAGAGCATCGCCCGCTCCGTGCGCGAGGCCGACCTCGTCGTGGGCGCGGTGCTCATCCCCGGTCGCAAGGCCCCGAAGCTCGTCTCCGAGGCCCTCATCTCGGAGATGAGCCCGGGCTCCGTGGTGGTCGACGTGGCGGTGGACCAGGGTGGCTGCATCGAGACGTGCAAGCCCACCACCCACGACAACCCCACGTTCGAGGTCCACGGCGTCGTCCACTACTGCGTCGCCAACATGCCCGGCGCCGTGCCGCAGACGTCCACCTACGCCCTCACCAACGTCACCCGCCCCTATTCGCTCATGATCGCCAACCAGGGCCTGGCGGCGGCCGTGAAGGCGGACCGCGCCCTCTCGCGTGCGCTGAACACCTACAACGGCCACGTCACCTACGAGGCCGTCGCGAAGGACATGGGCTACCCCTACATGCCCATCGCGGACGCGCTCGCCGGCAAGTAAGCCCGGTAAGCAGGCAAACGACGCAGTCCCTGGCGGGGAGGTTCGGATGGCGACATCCGGCCTCCCCGTTCGTTATCTCTGCTAGGGAATATGTTTCCCTGGCCGGCGTCGTGTATTCCCGAAGCGGGCGTCCGGGCGGGTGTCGTGGGATGCCGTTGTTGCCCTGGTTGTTCCCGTGCATACATTTGGCGGGTAAGCGACAACTCATTCCCCTTTTGTTTCGGGCCCTTGGAAGGCGGGACATGTTGGATTTCAGGCAACCCAACCGGACGAAGCAGGAATTCGAAGAGCTGGCGCTAGCCCATCTGGACCCGCTCTATTCGGCGGCGCTGCGCCTGACGAAGAACGAGCGCGACGCCGAGGACCTGGTGCAGGACACCTGCATGCGGGCGTACCGCTTCTTCGACAAGTTCGAGCGCGGGACGAACATCAAGGCCTGGCTCTTCAAGATTCTCACCAACACCTTCATCAACCGCTACCGGCGGAAGGTGAAGGAGCGCACGGTGGTCGAAGGCGTGGAGCGCGAGGCCGTCCACGAGCGCTTCGTGAGCCGGGACGCGACGGACTTCGCGGCCAACCCCGAGCAGTACTTCTTCGACCGGCTCCTGTCGGACGACGTGCTGCGGGCCATTGACGCGCTGCCCATCGACTTCCGGCTGGTGGTCATCCTCGCGGACCTCCAGGAGTTCTCCTACAAGGAGATCGCGGAGATTCTCGAGTGCCCCGTGGGCACGGTCATGAGCCGCCTGTTCCGCGGACGCAAGCTCCTGCAGAAGAACCTGCGTGAGTACGCCGAGGGCCAGGGCGTATTCCGGCATGACGGTGAGCCGGTGAACGCCCCCGCGGACCTGGAAGAGTATCGCCACAGGAAGAAGACAGGGTAGAAACCCGTTCCTAGCGCGCGCCATGAACTGCCAGGACCTCGAACGGCTGCTCTATCCGTACCTCGACGGCGAATTCCAGCCCGAGGAACGAGTGGACCTCGAAACCCACCTCTCCGGGTGCGCTGATTGCCGGCGCCGCGCGGAGGAAGAGAAGCAGATGCAGCAGGCGCTGCGGCGAGCCGCGCGCCACTCCGTTTCGGGCATGCGGGCCCCCGCCTCGCTCCGGGCCGGCATCCAAGTGGGCCTCAAGCAGGAGCAGCGCCGCGTCCAGTTCGGCGTCTGGCTGCGCGCCGGGGCCATGGCGCTGGTGGTGGTGACGGTGGGCGGCGGCTGGGCCGCGTTCCACGCCGAGCAGCGCCTGAGCGCGGCCAGGACGGAAGCGGTGCAGCGCCACAGCAAGAGCAAGGCGCTCCCCTTCGAGATTGCCTCCAACGCGCCGGAGCAGGTGGAGGAGTGGTTCAAGGACAAGGTGGATCCGCGCATCACCGTCCCGCAGATTCCCAAGGCCAAGCCGCTGGGCGGGCGCATCTCCATCCTCAACGGCCGCGAAGTCGCGTACATCAGCTACGAGACCCTTCCCGACAACGAAGGTGAGCCGAGCCGCCGCTTGGGCGTCTTCGTGCTCCCTGGCAACGACGAAGTCTCCATCCCGAAGTTCCAGGCCCTGCAAGCCGTGGAAGTGGACTCCGCGCAGGGCTTCAATGTCGTCACCTGGCGCGACGATGAAATCGTCTACGAGATGGTGACGGACATGGACGAAAGCGACATCCGCCGGATGCTCGCCGAGCGCGACAGTGGTGAGAAGCTCGCGCGCAAGTCCGCGCCGGAGGCCGACGAGCCGCTGTATTCGCTCCCGCCCGCGCCTCGCGCGCCACGCTCCCGGCCTCCCATCTCCGTCGAGCCCGTGACGTACCCGACGTACCCTCAGTGACGGAAACGTCGGCTGTGTGACGGCGCTTGCCCGCTCCCCGGGCAGCCGGAATTCCGCCTGGTCCGAACATTGACGCTCCCGCGCATGGCCGATAGCCTCGACGCACATCATCACCTTGCGCGTCGCGGCCGGTAGGGCGTTTGCGCGCGCCGCACACCAGGACGGGCCGTCCCTCCATGTCGAAGAAAATCCTGATCGTCGAAAGCGACACCGCGCTCTCCGCCACCCTGCGCTCGGCCCTGGAGGGCCGGGGCTTCACGGTCGAAGAGACGACCGACGGCAAGGGCAGCGTGGAGCAGATCCGCAGGGACCGGCCGGACCTCGTGGTGCTCGCGGTGGACCTGTCCGCGGGACAGAACGGCTACCTCATCTGCGGCAAGCTGAAGAAGGACGATGACCTCAAGAACGTCCCCATCCTCATCATCGGCAACCCGGACGGCTTCGCGCAGCACCGCAAGCTGAAGGCCCACGCCGACGAGTACGTCGCCAAGCCGGTGGACGCGGATCAACTGGTGGAGCGCGCGGGGGCACTGATCGGCTTCCCCGAGCTGCCCGCCACCGAGGACGTCGTCGACGAGAGCCTCACGCTGGACGCGCTTGGCGACGAGCCGATGACGGCGGACTTCGGCGAGGAGATCTCCGTGGAGACCGCGGAGGAGCCTCCCGTCACGGGCGAGGAGTTGGACCTGGACGCCGCCTTCGGCGACCTGTCCGCCCCCGAGGAGCCGCCGTCCTTCGAGGAAGAAGTCGTCGTCGCGCCGCCCGAGGCGGTGGTGGAAGGCGTGGAGGAGGACTTCTCCACGCTCGACTCGCTGGGCACCGACTCGGATGATCCGCTGGAAGGGCTGGATGACTCCGACGAGAAGACGGTGATCGGCTTCATCGCCCCCGCTCCCGTAGCCGCGCCCCCTCCCGAGCCTCCCCGCGCCGTCGCGCCGCCCCCCGTGCCCCGCCCCATCGCGGCCCCCCGCCCCGCCCCGCCGCCCGTCGCGGTGGCGCCGGCCGCCGACGCCGCGGAGCTGCGCAGCCTGCGCACGCGGGTGGCCGAGCTCCAGGCCGAGCTCGACGACTCGCGTGGCATGGCGTCCCACGCCGAGGAGCGCGTGCGTGACCTGGAGGCGCAGCTGGAGAGCCAGGCCACGGAGCTGGAGGCGGCCCGGGCGTCCTCGGGCAAGAACGACAAGGACACCTTCGCCCTCCGCGACGCGGCCAACAAGAAGGACAAGGAGATCCTCCGCCTCAAGACGGAGCTGAATCAGAAGGACCAGGAGATCATCGAGCTCAAGGACCAGAGCCTGGAGCTGGAGCAGAAGGCCAGCACCGCCGAGTCCGAGCTCGCCCAGCGCGACGCCCAGCTCAAGACGCTGAGCGCCCGGGCGGACTCACTCGCCTCGGACCGCAAGCGCGTGGACCAGCAGCTGGCCGCCGCCAAGGAAGAGGCCCGGGGCGCGTCCGCGCAGCTCACCGTGCTGCAGACGGAGCTGGACCAGCACCAGGCCCAGGCGCAGGCCTACGCCGCGGAGCTGGAGGAGCTGCGCGCTCGCGCGGGGCAGCTGGAGGCGGACGTCCAGGCCGCGCAGCATGAGGCCGAGGACCTGCGCGTCCAACTGGGCCAGGCCCAGGTGGAGCTGTCCGAGCAGAGCAGCCGCGCCAGCGCGGAGGCCGACGAGCTGCGCGGCCGCATCGCCGAGTTGGAGGCCGCCACGGCCCGCAACGAGGAGCGCGTGACGCGCCTCTACGCACGCATCAAGAGCGAGGAGAAGCTGCGCGAGAAGACGAAGAAGGCGCTCGTCATCGCCCAGCAGCTCCTGGACGAGCCCGCCTCCTCGGTGGCGGACGACGCCAGCGAAGCCGCGGCCTAGTCGCACGGGCCGCGCTCCCCGGGCCCACCGCGCCCGGGGCACCGCCGGCCCCTACCCCTGCTTCTTCGGGGTCGTCTTCTTCTCGTGCAGCTTCTTCGCGAAGCCCTGCACGGCCGCGGGCACGTTCTTGTCGCGGCTGAGGTCCTTCAGCTCGGCGTCCCGGAACGAGTTGAGGAACTTCATGGTGACGGTGAGCGGGACCTTGGGGTTCTTCACCAGCGCCATCTTCACCTTGTGGTTCTTCGTCCACTCGCGGTTGCTGTAGATGACGCGCAGCACGTCATCCATCATCGCGCGGTTGGTGGCGAACGAGAGCACCTCGCCGTCGGTGATGCGCGGGCTGCGGATGACGGCCACCGCTACCAGCTTGTTCGTCTCGCGGATGAGCGCGGTGCGGGCTTCCTTGTTGCCCAGCGTGGCCAGCTTGATCTTCTCCGCGATGGACATGCGCATGATGCGCTGGGCCAGCGTCAGGCGCTTGCCCTCCTCCATGGGGGCGGCGGATTCGTCCGCGGCCTCCTGGAACTCCTGAAGCACCTCCTCCGCGGTGGGGCCCTGCGGCGGGGGCGCCTCCGCGGCCTCGGGGCCGAAGACGCGCACGCGCGCGGCCTTCATCTGCGGCACGTCCATCAGCGTCAGTCCGCTGCGCACCGCGAAGTCGCAGACGTTGTCGATGAGCGACACCGGCGCGCTCGCATTGACGCAGAGGTTGCGGAGGATGTCCTCGTGGCGCAGAAGACGGAGCTGGTTCTGCCCGATGATCTCCGCCAGCTTCGGGCTGCAGTCCTTCGCCACGTCCGCCACCGCGTCGTCCGGCGTGCTGGCGTTGAGGACCAGCATCTCCGCGTAGGCCTCGTTGCCTTTCACGAGCCCCAGGAGGTAGCCGAGCACCTGCGGCTGCACCTCTTCGTCGCGCAGCGCGGAGCCCAGAATCCTGTCCGGCAGCCCCGCGGCCGTCTTCGCCGCCGTCTCGCGCACGTTCGCGTCCGGATCGTACGTGAGCATGTAGAGCGCGCCCACCATGTCGGAGGGGCTGAGCGGAACGAGCGACTTCGCCGCCATCATCCGCAGCGGCACCGGCGCCGCGGGGTCCACGTGCTTGCGCAGATTGGGCGGCAGGAACTCCGCATCGAAGGGGCAGCCCGGGGGCGGTGTCGGGACAGCGTTGGGAGCGGCAGTGGTCATGACGCGTGATTCCTTCCGTAGATGATGCGCAGGCCCTCGAGCGTGAGGAACTCATCCACCTGGTGGATGACCTTCGACTCGCTGGCCACCAGCGACGCGAGCCCTCCAGTGGCGACGACCTTCACCGGAAAGCCCAGTTCGGCCTGCATGCGGGTGCAGATGCCGTCCACCATGCCCACGTAGCCGTAGACGAGCCCGGCCTGCATGGAGTGCACGGTGTTGCGCCCGATGACATGCGGCGGCCGCGCGAACTCCACACGCGGCAGCTTGGAGGCATTCTGGAACAGCGCCTCCATGGAGATGTTGATGCCGGGGCAGATGCAGCCCCCCAGGTACTCCCCCTTCGGCGACACCGCGTCGAACGTCGTCGCGGTGCCGAAGTCCACCACCACCACGCCGGCGTGGTGCTTCTCGTAGGCGGACACCGCGTTGACGATGCGGTCCGCGCCCACCTCCCGGGGATTGTCGTAGAGGATGGGCATGCCCGTCTTCACTCCGGGCCCGACGAACATGGGCCGGATGCGGAAGTACCGCTCGCTCATCTTCTCCAGGTTGGACTGGAGCGGCGGCACCACGCTGGACACGGCCACCGCTGTCACCTTCGTCGGGTCGATGCCGCAATGGGTGAAGAGCTGCCGGACCAGGATGCCGTACTCATCCGAGGTGCGGCGCGTGCTGGTCTCCACGCGCCAGTGGTCGAGCAGGCGCCGGCCCTCGAACACTCCGAGCACGGTGTTGGTGTTGCCGACGTCGATGGCCAGGAGCATCACACCGCGCACTCTATCGCCGTGGGCGAAGCTGCTCCACGTCGCCCGCCAACACGCGCTCGAGCGAGCCCTCCGCCGTCCGGACCAGCAGCGCCCCGGACGGGTCGATGTCCTCGGCCCGCCCCCGCAGCTCCTGCCGGTCGGTGCGCACCAGCACGTCCTGCCCCAGCGTGGACGACAGCGCCTTCCAGCGGGCACGCACCGCGTCGAAGCCCGTGGCCAGATAGAGGTCCAGCCACTCCTCCAGCCGCGTCCAGAGGGAGGCGGCGAAGCGGGTCCGGTGCACCGGCTGCCCCAGGGCCAGCGACAACGACGTGGCGGTGGCCCGCAGCTCCTCCGGGAAGTGCTCGGCCTGGGAGTTGAGATTGACCCCCACGCCCACGATGACGAAGTGCACGCGCTCGGGTTCGGCGGACAGCTCGGTGAGGATTCCCGCGACCTTGAGGCCGTCGATTTGGACGTCGTTGGGCCACTTGATGGCGGCCTCCACGCCCGCGTCGCGCAGCGATTCCGCCAGCGCCACGGCCGCCACCAGCGTCAGCTCCGGCGCGCGCTGGGGCGGCAGGTCCGGACGAAGGATGGCGGAGAAGTAGAGGTTGAGGCCCGGCGGGGACACCCAGGTGCGGCCCCGGCGCCCCTTGCCCGCGGTCTGCTGCTCGGCCACCACGACCTCACCGTGCTCGGCGCCGTCCTGGGCCAGGCGGAAGGCCTTCTCGTTGGTGGAAGGCAGCGATTCGTGGTGGTGGATGGTGCGGCCCAGGTCGTGGGTGCCCAGCAGCGGGCCCACCTCGAGCGAGGTGAGCCGGTCCGGCACCGCCACCAGCCGGTAGCCTCGCGCGGACACCGCCTCGATGCGGTAGCCCTTCGCGCGCAGGGCCTCCACGTGCTTCCACACCGCCGTGCGCGACAGGCCCAGCTTGCTGGAGAGCGCTTCACCGGAGGTGTAGTCGCCCCCGCTTTCCGACAGGAAGCTCAGGATGAGCTCTTCCTGGGTCTGCTCGTTCGCATTGGCGGCCACAGCGGCACCTCGTGGAGATTCCTCCACCGTATCAACCCGAAGGCGGCGCCGCGCCGTCCCGGAGCTGCCAGGCCGTCAGTTCCAGGGAGGTCTGCGGCATCAGCTGGCCGTTGGTCTCCACGGCCACTTCGATGCGCACCACGCCGACGCCAGGCGCGAACGTCATCGTATTCACCAGCGTGGCCTTGGCGTCCACCCGGTTGCGGCCCTCCACCTGGACACAGTTCGGGAAGGTGCCCGCGGGCGTCTCACAGGAGTCCCCCGCCTGGACAATGTGGTAGCGCTCCGTGGAGGACACGGACACCACGTTCGTCCACGAGTGCCCGGTCCGCACCGGACCGCGCAGCAGGTAGCGCTTGGGGTCTCTCAAGCCGTAGCCGTCCAGCGAGAGCTGACCGCCCTGGCTGTCATGGAAGACGCCGGCCTCTTCCTTGAGAATCTCCACGGTGACTTGTTTGTCGTCGCGGCCGTTGAGCCGGTAGGTCCAGCTGTTGCCCACCGCGAGCGGGTAGTACGCGGACACGTCATCGGTGCTGGCGCTCGCGCCCGCCGCCGCGTCGACGTTCTTGGAACAGCCCGTGCCCAGCACCAGGGCCGCCAGTACCGCGGCCCCGCCCATGCCGAATGAACGCTTCATGTCGATGTCAGTCCGCGCGGCTGGGGCCACGCGCCTCCGCAGGTGAGTGCTTACGTGATGCGTAGAGCGTGTCCAGCGCCTGTTGCGCGGCGGCCTGGACGGCGGGCGCATCGTGCCCCTGCGCCATCGTGTAGAGATAGGCCTCCGCCTCCGGGCCACCGATTTCGCCCACCGCGAAGACAATCTCCTGCACGAAGCCCAGGTCACGGCCACGCACCAGGTCGATGAGCACGGGCACGGCGGCTCGCGCCTTCATCTCCACGAGCGAGCCCATCGTCCTGCGCACCGTCTCTGCGTCGGTCGCTTCCTTGAGCCGGTCGATGAGCAGCGGCGCGGCCGCCGGGTGCTGCCGTTCCGCCAGCGTGCGCAGGCTGAACTCCCGCACCCGCGAGTCCGAGGCCTTGAGGTCCAGCACCAGCTCTTCATCGGTGCGGTCCAGCGCCGTCAACTGCATGACGGCGGACTCGGTCACCTGGCGCAGCACGTTGGCCAGTGCCGTGCGCATGGCCTTCTGCCGTCCCGCGGGCGAGTCCTCCTCGACGGGCGCCTCTCCCAGCCCGACCAGTTCGTAGCGCTGGGGCAGACTCCCACCGAAGCGCTCCAGGACCAGGTTGGCACCTACTTCGGCGAAGCTGCGCGGGTCACCGTCCTTCAGCACTTCGCGGGTGAAGGGCACATCCAGCGTCAGGCGCCAGGGCCGCTCCTCGCGAGGCGCCTCCGCGCCCTTCTGCTCGAAACGGCCGGAGTCTTTCAGGGCGGCGGTGAAGAGCGTGGCCACGCCCTCGGGAGCCAGGCCCAGCAGGGCGTTGTCCCGCAGGGTGGCCCCGGAGAGTTCCACCGGCGCCACCGGGTAGCGCGGCGACTGCCATCGGCAGGCACCGAGCAGCAGGACGACGCAGGAGGCGAGCAACAGGACCGGCTTCATCGCTCCCCAGGGTAACACCTGGAGAGCGGCGGCGCCGACCAATCCCTCACCTCCTGGAGTGCCGCGTCAGCTATCGCGCTCCCCGGACGGCCCCTTGGGGGGCACGGACGAGTCAGCGGACGGCTCACCGTCGGTGGGAGAGGGAGCAGGCTCGCTGACCTGTGCGCCCTCCGCGGATCCAGAAGACGTCGTCATCGCGGCACCAGGGGCCACTTCGCCCGCCGAGCCGTCCTGCACGCCCGCCTGAGTCAGCCCCGAAGTCGGAGCAACCGATGACGTCTCCTCGGAAGGAGCAGTCCCGGACACGTCCACCTGTGTGGCGACGCCCACGGACGCGGATGCCACTTCGCCGGAGACCGCCCCGGAACCGACATCACCAGCAGAGGCAATCGCTTCGCCCGACACGGCACCTGGGGCAGCAACCGAGCCCGCTCCACTGTCAGCGCTCGCATCGCCCGACTTGGAGACGGGCGGTGCCTCGCCAGCACCGTTCGCAGCAGGAGACGCGACCCCCGTAGCACCGGTCCCGGCAGTCGACACTCCGGTGGCACCGACAGAAGTCGTCTCTCCAGCGACGCTCCAGGCGGCCGTATCTCCGCCAGCGCCCTCAGCCGAGGCTCCGGCCTCGCCAGCAGCGGCACCGCCCGTAACGGAGGCACCCGCCTCGCCCGCGGTACCACCGGCACCCGAAGCACCGGCCTCGCCAGCACCCGTAGCCGAAGCACCGGCCTCGCCCGCGGTACCACCGGCACCTGTGTTGGAGGCACCCGCCTCCCCTGTGGCACCACCAGCACCCGCAGCCGCGACTCCCGCCTCGCCCGCGGTACCACCGGCACCCGCAGCGCCCGCCTCACCAGCGGCAGCGGCCTCTCCAGCAGCCCCCGCCTCACCAGGAGCTCCGGTGGCACCGGCCTCACCCGCGCGGCTGCCACGGCCGCGACGGCCCCGGCGACGGCGGCGGCGGCGCTTGCGGTCACCCGGTGCCCCTTCGGCACCGGCATCCGCGGCGGTTCCATCGGGACGCGCACCACCCACGAAAGCGCTGGCGGCCTCGAGGTCGTCATCCTCCCCGTCCTCGTCGTCGCCCTCCTCATCGTCCTCGCGGCCCTGCAGGACCGGCGCGGCCGGAACCGGAGCGGCTTCACGCGCATCACCAGCGGGAGCAGCCGGAGCTTCCTCCGTGGAAGCCCCCGCGGTGGCCTCCGCTTCACGAGCCTCACGGGCCTCGCGCGACTCACGCTCACGGCGGCGCTTCTCACGCGGACGCTCGCGTTCCGCCGGTGCCGCGGCCTCGGTGGGCTCCTCGCCTTCCCGGGCCTGCTTCTCGCGCTGACGCTCCTCGCGGCGCTTCTGGGCCTCCTCGGCATCCAGCTTCGCGGCCTCGAAGAACTTCTCGTCGACCTCGTACAGCGCGACCTGCGTGACGGAGACGGCCGTCTCCGCTTCCAGGAACTTCTCGCCCAGCGCGTCACCGCACCAGAGCATCACCAGCGAACCATTGGCCTGCGCCTCGGTGCGCGCATCACCACGCACGTCACCCGGGCTCACCAACAGGCCCACCTGCGCCGAGTAGTGGCCCAGGTCACGCCGCAGCTCCTGCACCGACTTGCGGTCGATGCCGGGCGTGCCCTTCAGCATGCGCACCGCGTAGCGCAACTCCACGCTGCCCTCGCGCTTGCGCGCCGTGAGCAAGGGCCCTTCCTTGGACCGCTTGGCCACCTTCAGCTCGCGGAAGCCCAGGCCGTGCATCATCTTCACGACGGACTTCTCGAACGTACCGACGTCCAGTTCGCCCAGGCGCTTGCGCAGCCCACGCGCCACGGAGCGGCGCGCGTCCTTGAGCGCGGCGCGCAGCGTGGACACCAGCGCGGCATCCGCCGGGGCCTCGCCAGCGGCAGCTGGCTTGCCCAGCACCGGACGGCCAGCCTCCAGCGGGATGCCCAGCGCCTGCGCGAACGCGGCCTGGAGCTCCAGCGGAGGGGCCTCGCTCGGGGCGCCAGCGCGCTCCAGCGACACCTCACCAGAGTCCTTGCTGAAGGCGTACTGCGGCCGGCGGCCCGCGTCGATGCGACGCTGGTTGTCCTCCAGCAGCGCGGTGAGCACCGCCTCCACCGTGGTGTCCTCGGCGCACAGCTCCTTGGCCCGGGCACGCTCGATGATCTGATCGGTGCGCAGCCCGATGTCCGACTCGCTGAGAATCTCGAACACCACCTCGGGCAGCGGCGGGAAGCGCTTGCGGCGACCGCCACGCTCCTCGTCCTCGTCGCGGCGGCGCTTGCGGTCGCTGCCACGGCCCGCGACCCGCACGTTGTCCGTGCGCGGCTCCGGGTGACGCTCCGCCGGACGCAGCGGCGGCAGCTCTTCTTCAGGATGCGGCTCGACCACGCCGGTTTGAGCCAGTGCCTCGACGTCCTCGGGAATCGACCAGTCAACCAGCGCGAAGGTGTCCTTCGCCGTCACAAGTACCTTGCGATCCCGCGTGCGGCGCGCCATGGCTGCGAGGCGCGACAGCATCGTCACCTCAGGCGTCTTGCCCACGTGGGACAGCAGGCTCTGCTGGATGGACTTCTCGGTAATTTCAAGGAAGTGGAGGGGACGACCTTCGCTCTCCAGGATGCGGAGCGCGGCCTCGTAGAATGTCATCGAGTATTCCCCAGGAATTCCGAACGGTTACAAAAATGTAGGTCCGTATAGGCGGCGGATGCTAGCCATCGCTAAACTGGCTTGTCAACGAACGCAAGATGACCCGCATACGCATCGGACAGCGCTGGAAACGCGAACCCGCGGCTTCCCCGCTCGATTCCATCGCACTGGAATTGGACGGGGTGGACCTTCTGTCCGGGGCCGTGGAGGAGTCTCTAGCAGAAGTCGTCCCCTCCCTGGTGCGCTCAGTTGCGGCGCTAGCGGGTGGGCGTCAGAAACTGGCCCAGGTCTCCCTGCCCGAGGCCCACCTGGAGCTGGTGCTCCGCCGCATGGGGCCGGAGGTGGAGCTGCTGGTGGCCAACCTCTCCCGCCCTGCCCGGCTGATGCGCCCGCCCGTCCGGGTGGAGCTGGAGGAACTGGTGGAGGCGGTCCGTGAGGCCGGCGAGCGCTTCCTCGCCGACGTCACCCGGGCCGGGCCCAAGTCGCTGGCCACCACCGTGGGGCAAGCCCTCAAGGAGCCGCTGAAAGGCCTGAACCGGCCCGCCCGTCCTCCAGACGAGGCGCCGGCCCGGCCCGCCACCCGGCGCGTGGAGCCCACGGAAGTCCCGGGCTTCGGCTTCGAGCTCCGGGACGCCGGCGTCCCCATGGGCCGTGGCGCCGCGCGGGGGACGGCCGGACTGCTGGCGCCCCTGCTGGCATCGGGAGAGGTCTGGCTGTCGCTGCCCGGAAAGGCCGAGGCCTGGCGCGTCCCCGGCCCGCCGTTCCTGACGGCGCTGGAGCTGTCGCGACAGGCGGTGGAGCTGGCGCGCGCGGTGGAGCTGGGCGAAAGCCGCTTCGAGCTGGCCCCCGCGGGGGCGAAGCCTTCGCTCCTGGTCGACCTGAAGTCGGGCCAGGCGAAGGCGGGACGCACCGGGACGCCCTTCCCGCTCGCGGGCAACGTGCTCGCCGCCGCCCTCTTCCACCTGGGCGAGTCCCTGGCCGCGGCCTTCGCGGAGGCGGACCGCGCGCTGGTGGCCAACCCGTACCGGATGGAGCTGGCGGAGCGCTGCCGCGAGGGCCTTTCGCACTTGCGTGGCCCCGTGCAGCCCCCCGAGGCCAGGGGCGCGGCCCGAGAGAAGAAGGCCCGGGCCACAGGCCAGGGCACCTCACGTCCGTTGAAGGTCCCCGGCCGGTTGCGCCGGCTGCGCTTCGCGAAGCTGTGGGAGAAGCGCGGCCTGCCGGACGCGGAGGAATCGAGGCTGCTGCTCGGCCGGCACGGGCCGGTGTACTGCGCGCCGCAGCTCGCCTCCGCGTTCTCCCGAAAGGACGGAGCCCTGCTGTGGAAGCGCGCCGCGGCGCTGGGTGTGGCCGCGTCGGCGGATGGCCACGCGGTGGCGGCGGACATCGCGCGTGTCTACGGTTTCACGGGCCGGGGCGGCGGCGCGCGCTGGCTGCATGACCACGACGGAATCCCCCTGGGTCCGCTGCTACTGCGCAAGGACGGCCTGCTGCTCACCTTGTCCGAGGACCGCACCGTCGTGGCCTTCGCGGAGGCCACGGGCCGCGAGGTCTGGCGCCTGGCGCCGCCGCGGACCCAGCGCAGCTGGCTGGCCACCCAGGGACACCGCGCGCTGGTGGGCACGGACTCGGGCTACCTCTATGGGCTCGACCTGGAGGACGGCCAGGTCCGCTACCGCATGCGCGCGCCCATGCCGTTCCACGGGCCACCCGTGGCCTGGGGCCGGCGCTTCCTGGCCATGCTGGGCCGCGGCTCGCACTGGGCCGTGTTGCTCGCGGATGCGCACACCGGCGAATCCGTATGGACGCATGAGCCGGACCTGTCCCACCTGTCCGCGCCGTTGCCCGTGGGCTCGCGGGTGTTCATCGCCGGAGAGCGCGAGCGCGAAGGCATGCTGCTCTGCCTGGACGCGAAGGGCCGGCGCCTCTGGGAGCGCCCGCTCAACCTGGGCCCTGGCCCCTATGCGTTGGCGCCCCTCCCCCGCGCGGTGGTGGTGACGAGCGCCTCGGGCGCCGCCACACGGGTGGCCGCATCCGGCACGGTGGACTGGCGCGTGGGCGCCGCGGGCGAGCCGCTCATCAGCGCGCTCCCCGCCCATACCGCGCGCGACGTCACGCTGGTGCCAGGGGAGCGCGTCCGCGCGGTGGACCCCCGCGGCGGGCAGGTGCTCGCGGAGGTCCAGGCCGGCGTGGGGCTCGTCGCGCTCCAGGCCGACGTGCGCCTCAACCTCTACTTCCTGGACGATGCCGGCACGCTGTCCGCGTACCGGCTCGGCTCTCACTTCACGGTGGTCGAGTAACCCCCGCGAAGGCCTAGTTCGCCGCGGCCTTCGACGGGTCGATCTCCTCCTCGGGGCGCTCTTCCTGGGTGGCGCCCTCCCAGGACTCGCCGGCGCCGAGCTTCCATTCCGACGGCACGTCCAGCTTCCACACGTAGGTGGACGCCGCGGTGCCGCCCGACGCCGCGCTGGAGGAGAGGTTGATGGTCATCTCCACCTTCGCCACCTCGTTCGGGAGCAGGTCCAGGTCGTAGTGGCCCAGCACCATCTGCGGAGGGAACGCCCGGACGAAGCGCTCCGGGTGGTCAATCTTCATGGACGGGTCGGCGCCGCGCATCTCGCCCAGCAGCTTCCCCTTCGCGTCGGTGAGCTTCCACACCGTGTCGAACGTGGCGCTGGTCATCATCTTCAGCACCTTGCCGTCGTCCTTGAGCACACGCTGCGCGCCCCACACCGCCAGCTGCAGGCGGATCTGCGGCTTGCCCAGCACCATCACCACGTCGGAGGAGATGATGTCCAGGCGCATGCCCTTGTCCGTGGCCGTCCACACCGGGCGGTAACGGCCCTCGCGCAGGCTGTCGAACGTCTTGCGCGTGTACTCGTAGAAGGCCTTGCGGTCGTTGGCACGGTCATCCTTCGCGCCACTCTCCTCGCGCTTCTCCAGCTCCAGGAGGTAGTCGTCGAACTTCGTGTTCCCCTTGAAACGCGTCAGGTGCGCGTCCACCTGCTCGAAGTAGTGCTTGAAGAAGGGCTTCAACTCATCACGGTAGCTGGCCTCGTCCGGGTTGGCGCGCATCCAGCCCACCCGTTCGAGGTACTCCGCGTGAATCCGTTGCTGGTCCGCATCCCGCTGGGCTTCCAGCGCGCGACCGCTCGCGCTGCGATAGCTCATGACGGCGGCCAGCAGCACACCCGCGACGATGACGATGACTCCGAAGTAGCGCTTCACGCGGCAGTCTCCTGTGCCTTTGTCCTGGCAGTGATATGAAAAATCCCCAACGTGATCCAGGCCACCGGGACCCACCTGTTCACCACGCCCCTTCCATTGGAGGAAGGAGAGCTGCTGGGCAATCCCCAGGTGGCCTGGGCGGCCTACGGAGAACCATCAGACGGCAAAGCGGTGGTGTTGCTGCACGACCTCGCGCACTCGCACCTCGCGCTGGGCCCGCCGGAGGACTCGGCGTACCAGCCCTCCGGCTGGGGACGCGCCCTGGTGGGGACGAACCTCGCGTTGGACCCCGCCATCACCCCCGTCTTCTCCCCCGGATTGCTCGGCAGCCCTTTCGGTAGCACGTCGCCCGCAACGGTGAATCCCGCGTCGGGTGAACGCTGGGGGCTCGAGCTGCCGCCGCTCACGGTGCAGGACATGGCGCGCGCCGTGTCGGCCACGCTGCGCGCGCGGGGACTGACGCAGGTGCGCGCGCTGGTGGGCGTGGGACTGGGCGCCCATGTGGCGCTGCGACTGGCGTCGCTGTTCCCCGACCTGGCCGAGGGCGTGGTGGCCATCGGCGCGGCGCGCGCGCTGCCCGAAGGCGTGCGCGAGAAGCTGGGCCTGTCCTGGCAGGTGCTGCGCGCGGACCCGGACTACCGGGACGGCCTCTACGCGCTGGACGCGCCGCCGCGAAAGACGATGCGCAAGCTGCGCCTGGACTTCCAGAAGCTGCTCTGCGGGCGTGAGTTCCTGGCCTCCGCGTACCCCGCCCCCGAAGCGGCCCGCGCCGCGCTGGAGACGGAAGCGGACGCCTTCGCGGACGCCTTCGACGCGGTGTCCTGGGCGTCGCTGTGCTCGGCGTACGCGGGCAGTGACGTGTCGGACGGCTTCTCGCGAATCCGTGCGCGGGTGCTCCTGGTGACGGGGACGTCGGATGCCATGGCCCCGGTGAACCGGGTGCGTGACACCTACCACCTGCTGAGCGCCGCGGGCGTGAGCGCCCGCTTCCTCGAGCTGCCGGGGCCCGGGGACCACGCGGCACTGCTCCAGGACGCGGAGCGGCTCCATGGCCCGCTGAGCGACTTCCTGCGGCGGTGCTGACTAGTCCCGCTTCACGGCGCCGGAGAGCTTGCCGCGAAGCGCGCCCACCAGCATGCCGATGGCAATCTCGTTGTTGCCGCCGTGCGGGATGATGATGTCCGCGAAGTGTTTGGACGGCTCCACGAAGCCCATGTGCATGGGCCGCACGTGGCGCAGGTACTGGCTCACCACGTGGTCGAAGTCGCGGCCGCGGTCCTTGATGTCGCGGGTGAGGCGCCGGAGGATGCGAAGGTCGTCGTCCGCGTCGACGTAGATCTTCACGTCCATCACATCCCGGACCTCCTTCATGTGGAGCACCAGGATGCCCTCGATGAGGATGATGTCGCCGGGGTCGACGTTCTTCGTCTGCGGCGTGCGCGACGAAGTGACGAAGTCGTAGACGGGCTTCTGGATGGGCTGCCCGGACTTCAGCGCTTGCAGGTGCTGAACCAGCAGCTCCCTGTCGAAGGCATCCGGGTGGTCGAAGTTCACCTCACGCCTGTCCGCCAGCGGAAGGTCCTTCAAGTCCCGGTAGTATGAATCCTGATCGATGAAGGCCACGCGGCAATCGGCCAATGCCTCGCGTACCTTGCGGGCAACGGTGGTCTTGCCGGACGCGGTGCCGCCCGCGATTCCGACGACGAGGGGGGACGCCATGTGGGCGCGACGTATCTTACCAGGACGACCAGCGCAAGGGTTCGGTCCAATCCTGAACAATTCTTCCCGCTATCCCCGGCGGATCAGCCCACGCCCCCTCGCCGCCTCCAGCAACCCAGGGACTACCTCCGCCTCGGCCATGGGCCGCACAGCGAGCATTCCCAGGAATTCACCCAAGGCCGGGGGCACCGACATCACCTCCGGTCCTCCCGCCTTGCGCCGAGCGACGAAGGACCAGGGCCCCGGGCCCGGCCGGCGCGCCACCTGGTTCAGCGAATCCAGGCCGGACAGTTCCAACGTGCCACACGCCCACGCACGGGCCGTGAGGTGCCGGCGCACGGCTCGGGCGGAATGGACCAGCTCGGACAGGTCCACGGGAAGCGACCCGACCCGCACGTCCTCCATCAACCCCACCTGCCCCGGCGCGGGCGCGGGCACCCGCCGCGTGAACAGCGACGGCAGCAGCATCTCCAGCGTCAGCGCCGCCGACGCCCCCTCATCCGGTGACTCGCGCAGGCGGCGCATGGCCCAGGACGCGAAGGACTGCCCGGGCGTCCGCGCCACGGAGTCGAAGAGCTTCCGGTACTCCTTCGAGCCGGTGAAGGCCGCCAGCCCCTCCCGCGTGCCCGCGAGCAACAACCGGGTGAGGGGCCAATCGCGGTCCAGGACCTCCGCGACCACGGCCAGGCGGAAGTCCTGGTCCGCCAACGTGCCGGCTTCGTCCTCCACGGAGGCCGCGGGCGCGGCGGCGTAACCCGCGTCGAACAAGGCCCAGGGCTGGCTGTCCTCCGTGAGTGGAGGCACGGCCGCGACAGCCGCCGGTACGCGCCACGTCAGTGGCGGCCGCGCTCCCGAGGGCACCAGCTGGCGCAGGCGGCGCAAGGACATCCGGGCGACCTCGGGCGGGTGGCCATCCCCCTCGAAGGTGACGGCGCGCAGCGACGGGCAGCGCGGAATCAACGAGGCCAGCAGGTCGAACAGCTCCTCGCGCACCGGCTGCGTGTGGTCATCCACGTAGAAGCTGCGCGGACCCCGGTGCGTCACCACGCCTCCGGCGATGTGCAGCTCGATGACCTGGTCGAGCGGAAAGCCATCCAGCCCCGTCTCCAATGGCAGTCCCGCGGAGAGCTGATGGCTGAGCAGGTGCCCCAGGTCGAGCAGCAGCGGCGCCCCGGTGCGCGCGTGCAGCTTCGCCATGAAGTCGAGCACATGCCACTGCCCGCGCCGCGCGAGCACCGCGGGGTTCTCCAGCGCGAGCGGCACGGACAGGTGCCGCTGGACATGGAGCGCGTGGGACACGCACGCCTCCAGGCCCGCTTCGTTGAAGGGCGGCGTGAAGTAGAGGTAGCCCGGGAAGGGCTGCCCGTCCACGTGCCACCAGCCCACGTCGTTGCCCACCCAGGGACTCTCCACGGCGCGCGCGTGGGCGTCCAAATCCCTCAAGGCCTGGCCTGGCTCCAGCGCGGGCCCCCAGAGGTTGAGGTGGACGGGATGGAAGAGCACCGGGACGTCCTGGCGACGGCGCCACATCTCCGGGAACAACGAGGCGTGCGCCTTCGACTCTTCCAAGGAGAGCGGCGCGCTGTACTCCACGTAGTCGAAGAGGCCCGGTGACTCGTCCAGCAAGCGGTAGGGCTGCGGCACGTCCGCCACGCTCAGGTTGCTGCTCAACCCCAGGCCCCGCCAGGGCAGTGTCCATGTCTCGGAAACCGCATGCGTCATCCGCTCAACGTAGACGCGCCCCGCGTCCACCGCCACCCGCGACTGCCGGGCAGTGGCGCGCTGAACGCTCCCGAGGTCGGGTATGCTCGCCGATTCCCCTCCCCCCAGGAGCCACGATGCCCGCCCCCTCACGCGTCGAGATAGATGAGTCCAACGCGCAGTACCGTGGAGCCTGGAGGCTGTTCGCCCTGGGCAGCAAGTCGGGTGAAGTGGTGGAGCGCCCCGAGGTCTACATCACCGCCTGCCACGTAGCCTGGTCGATGATGAACTCCGCCTTCCTGCGCGCGCCCGTCGAAACGGAACAAGCGCTCGCGGCCGCGGCGGCTTCGGCGGCGCGCTACTTCTCCGCCGGCAAACATGGCTGGAGCTTCGTCATCTGCGACGACTGGCTGGCGCCCTCCGTGCGCGACAACGCGCCCTCCATCCTTGCCTGGTACGGGCTCAAGTCCGAGATGGGCGTCACCGGAATGGTGGCGGACCGGCTGGCGCCCGCCATTCACCCACAGCCCCCGTTCGCCGTCCGTCCCGTCACGGATACCTGGGGCCGGCAGGCCGTGGCCGACATCAACGCCAACGCCTACGACGTCCCCCGCCACTTCGGCCGTGAAGCGTTCGACGAGGACACGCTCTACACCCCGGACTGCCAGGGCTTCGTGGCGTGCCGCGACGAAGAGGCCGCGGCCAGCACGGTGGTGCTGCGCGTGGATGCCGCCGCCTACGTCGCCCTCGTCGCGACCCAGCCGCAACACCGCCGGCAGGGTGCCGCCGAGGCCGTGATGCGACATGCGCTGGCGAAGGCCCATCAGGACTGGGGCACCGAGCGCACCGTCCTCCACGCGACCAGCGCGGGCGAGCCCGTCTACACCCGCATGGGCTACCGGCCGGTGACGCGCTTCCGCATGTACATGGCGCCTCCACCGGGCCAGGGCTGAGCCACGCGCGAGGGCTCGGCACGGGGGAGTAAAAACAGACTCACGCCATTTCGAGAGAGTGACTGGCTTTTTCTACCGAGCTTGAAAGCCAGTCGCCCCACCTCATTGAAGAATGCCGCTCTCGCATGAACTGCGGCCCACATTCTTCGATGGCGTGGAGGTTATGGCACACTGATCCGTGAGGGGGCTTGCCGCACGTCTTGCATCGCCCAGCCACACGGAGTCCGTACATGGCCAAGTGGGATGATCTCGTCCTGGCGATTCCACCGCACGCGGGCGGCAGATATCAGGCGCCCGCCGCGGTCACGCTGCTGGAGACACTCCTCGGCCTTCACGAAGCACAGCTCACCCTCCTTCGCGGGTTGCATCGCGACGTCCGGCCGCTGCGGGAAGGTCCCTTCCATGCCGGGCGGCTCCACCTGGAGGCCGTGCGCGCCCCTCAGGCCACCCGCGACGAACAGCTGGAGCGGCTGAAGTCCGCGCGGAGCTGCTTCACGGAAGCCATGGGCACCGAGCGCGACAAGGCGCGGCTGTCGTTCATCGCCCTGCACCTGGGCCTCTGCTGGCTGCTGCTGGGCGCGGAGCGGGATGCGCGGGAGTGGACGCAGCTGGCCCACCGCACGGCCGTGGAGGCCATGAAGGACATCCTGGTGGAAGCCTCGAAGCACCAGGGCCTCACCCAGAACCGGTACCTGGATCCGGCGCTCACCTTCTTCATGTTCTTCACCAGCACGGCCACGCTGGGCGCGGGCTACCTCTTCTGGGACCGGGTGCTCAGCAAGCGCACGGGCACGGTGATGCGGCGCGCGCTGGGGCAGATGCAGGCGCTGGCGGACTACGTGGACATGCTGGGCGAGGTCCGCCTCCGCCTGGGCGAGCTCCCCCATGACGTCGCCCGGTACGAGCTGACCCACGGCGTGGACGAACAGCAGTCCGTCGCCCGCATCACCATCCGGAAGCTCATCAGCGACCGGGAGGCCATCTACTTCAACGGCCGGGAGACCCGGAAGGTCACCTGGAACGACCAGGAGCGCTCCGAGGTCATCACCCGCGAGCTGATCTGACGCCGGGCGCTGTCACCGTCCCGTCAAAACCTGTTTTCAGGATTGCCGCGAGCGAAACGTCAGACCGGCCCGCCATAGTAGCGGCACTTCCTCGATGGGGGCGAAGGTGACGGCGCAAACGATGCTCGTGTTCATTCCAGTGATTCTCCTACTCGCCGCGGCGATTGCGATTCCGCGGCCCCGCCGGCGCTCACGCCGGTAGTCGTAGTCACGGCCGGGGTTGCGCCCCGGCCGTCTCCCCGGCCCGGGCGGGTGTAGAGTGCGGCAGTCGTCGCAACCCTCCCCTCCCGAGCAGCCGTGGCCGAACGTCCCACAGTCCTGGTCGTCGACGATGATCCTCACCTGAGGGAGATCGTCCGCTTCGCACTGGAGCAGGGAGGCTTCCGGGTGGATGAGGCCGCGGACGGCCGCGCCGCCCTGACGCAGGTCGACCGGGCCCTCCCAGCGCTCATCGTCCTGGACATCATGATGCCGGAGCTGGACGGGCTCGCCGTGTGCCGAGAGGTCCGGCGCAAGCACGAGCTGCCCATCGTCTTCCTCTCCTCACGGGATGACGAGGTCGACCGCATCCTTGGCCTGGAGCTGGGTGGCGACGACTACCTCACCAAGCCCTTCAGTCCGCGCGAGCTCGTGGCCCGCGTGAAGGCGGTGCTCCGGCGCGCGCGGCCCGCCCCGGAGGTCGAAGTGCCCGCGGCGCGGATGCAGTCCCGAGGGCCGCTGCGCATGGACGCGGAGCGCTGGCGCGCGTGGTGGCAGGACACGGAGGTGGTGCTCACGGTGACGGAGTTCCAGCTCCTGGCCACGCTGCTCCGAGTCCCCGGCAAGGTCTTCACCCGGGATGAGCTGATGAACCGCGTCTACGACGACGTGGTGGTCAGCGACCGGACCATCGACAGTCACGTGCGCCGGGTCCGGCAGAAGTTCGCCAGCGCGGGCGGAGACGTCATCGAGACGGTGCATGGCCTTGGCTATCGGCTCGCCCTCCCCTGAGCGCCGCGCGCGCCCGCGCTTGTGGCTGGTGTTCGCCGCCGTGGGCGTCGCGGGGTTCGCCCTCACGCTTGCGGGGCTCGCCTTCGTGCGCGTCTACGACAACCAGCTCATCCGCCAGACGGAGTCGGAGCTGATTGCCCAGGGCGCGGTGGTCGCGGAGGTCTTCCGCGAGCGGCTGCGCGCCACCGTGCCGGAGGGCGTATACGGCCGCGAGCGCACCGCTCCCTGGCCCTTCCCCATTCCCGACGACACGCGCCTGCGCCCCATCCTCCCGTCGCTCAGGGCCTCGGATGCGTCCCTGCCACCGGGCGACACGCCTCGGCCTTCGCTCGTTCCCGCGGAGCCGCTGTCACAGGCGGCCGGACTGCAGTTGACGCCGCTGCTCGAACAGGTGCGCGCGGCGACCCTGGCCGGCATCCGCGTGGTGGACACCGAGGGCGTCGTGGTGGCCAGCAGCAGCCCCGCGCTGCTGTGGACGACGCTGGCGGACCGCACCGAGGTCCAGCGGGCCCTGCGCGGCGAGCCCGTCAGCGTGATGCGCCGCCGCGTCGCCGATCCCGAGGACACCCCACTGGCGTCACTCAGCCGCGACACCGGCATCCGCGTCACGGTGGCGCTGCCCGTGCTGGAAGGCGATCGCGTCTGGGGCGCGGTGGTGCTGACGCGCACGCCCATGACGTTCGCCAAGGCGACGTACGCGGACCGGTGGAACCTCACCGCCACCGGCTTCGTGTTGCTCGGCGCGGTGGCGCTGATGTCGCTGGCCGCCGCCGCGCTGGTGGGCCGGCCGGTGCGCGCGCTGGTGAAGCAGACGCGCGCCATCGCCATGAGCGACCCCGCGGGCTTCGAACCCATGGCGCGCCCCGTGGTGGCGGAGCTGGCCGAGCTCTCCGAGTCCCTGGCCGGCATGGCCACCGCGTTGCGAGATAGGAACCAGTACATCCGTTCCTTCGCGGCCAACGTGTCGCACGAGTTCAAGACGCCGCTGGCCTCCATCCAAGGCGCGGTGGAGCTGCTTCGAGACAGCGCCGACGCGATGTCCCCCGAGCAACACGCGCGGTTCCTCGCCAACGTGGACGCGGATGCCCGCAGGCTCACCCGCCTGGTGCAGCGCCTGCTGGAGCTGGCCCGTGCGGACTCCATGACGGCCACGCTCGCGCAGGTGGAGCTGGGCCCGCTGTTGGAGGGGCTCGCCCTTCGCGCCCGCGCGGAAGGCGCCACGGACATCCATGTGACGGCACCGCCCACGGGACTGAAGGTGAGCCTCCCGCAGGAGGTGCTCGACGACGTGCTGTGGCAGCTCGTCACCAATGCCCGCCAGCACGGTGGCGACACCATCCGCGTGGACCTGTCGGTGGAGCAGGCCCCGGAGGCGGACATGGTGCGCGTGGTGGTGAAGGACAACGGCAAAGGCATCTCCGAGGCCAACCGTGCGCGCATCTTCGACGCCTTCTTCACCACCGCCCGCGAGCGAGGCGGCACGGGCCTGGGCCTGACGATTGCCCAGTCCATGCTGCGCGCCTTCCACGCGAGGTTGGAACTGCTTCCTTCCGACACGGGCACCACCTTCGCGGTGGTGGCGCCCGTGCCCCGGCTTCAACGGAAGTAGCTGTCGGAGATGTCCACGGAGTAGCCCAGCTCCAGCGTGGGCGAGGACGCGGCCACCAGGAACTGGCGGAAATGCAGCGCCTTTCCGGGCAGGCCTGACACCTCCGCGGCCACGGCTCCCGTCGACTCGTACTGCTCCAGGCTGCCGCCCTCGCGCCGGTAGTTGAACACCGCTGGGAAGTGCGCGCGTGCACGGAGCTCCGCCACCGGCCAGGAGACTCGCGGCAACGCCAGCTTCAACCGGCCGGAGAGGTGGAAGACGCCCAGCTCTCGCGACAGCACCACCTCCAGCGTCCCGCCCGTCTCTCCCAGCCGCGCCGGAGTGGCCTTCAACGCCAGGGTGCCGTTCTCCGACTCCACGGGGACGGGAATGGCGTTCAGGGTGACGCGCTCGAGCCGGTGTCCTTCGGGCAGCACCAGCTCCAGCGGCTGCTCGCGGTCCAGGCTCAGCGCGTAGCTGACGCGCAGCGTGGCACGGCCTTCCAGCGTGGACACCCAGGACGCTGTGGCCTCGGTGATGCGCGGCTCGAGCGGCGGGCGCACCTGCTGCTTCTGGCTTTGTGCCACCCGCGCCACCGCCGCGCGCCAGCCGACGCGCAGCGCGCCTTGCACGGGATAGACGGCGTGGGACTCGCCTCCCATCGAAGCCACCGGCTCGGTGAGTGTGAAGACGGACGTGTCCGCCTCCAGCGCCAGCGGCACCGGGGACGCGTGGGGCCCGAAGCGCAGCTGGGCACGGCGCTCCGGCCCCGCTCCGGGCGAGCGGATGGAGACGCCCACGTCGAAGACGTAGCGCCCCGCCTTCCGCGTGAGCAGGCAGAGGTACCCGTCGACGACGCCCACGGAGCCTTCCTCCAGCGCGGGCAACGCGGCCGGGAACGTGTCGGCGTCGAGTTGGAGCAGGCGCACCTGCGTCCAGCGTCCATCCGCGAGCACCTCCACGTCGAAGTGCCCGTCCACGAAGAGGGCATCCGCCGTGAGCCGGCCCTTGAGCTGGCTCTTCACCAGGGCCGCCATCGGAGGTGCTTCGACGGGCGCCGACTGGCGCTGCGCGTAGAGGGGAATCAGTTCCTGAAGCGGCACGGTGGCGGTGCCGGAGGGAGACGTGGAGGCCGAGCCATCGGCCGTGGTCAGCAGGAGTCCAACGAAGAGCGGTACGGTCCACATGGCGGAATCAGCTCGCTTCCGGGGTGACAGGGGTGGAGGCAGCGGGAGCCACGGCGGCGCGCGGAGGCTCACCGGGCAGGGACAAGTCGGAGAGGAAGGCCCGCACACCAGCGCGGGTGGAGAGCACCATCAGCCCCAGCAGCGCGGCGAGAATCTCCAGCGTGTAGATGAGGCCGGTGTAGCCCTGGAGGATGACGGCGCCGGTGGGGACCACCAGCGTGGCGCCCCATAGTCCCGCGAGCACGGACGTCCGCTCCTTCGGGAAGAGCCACCGGACGTACACCACCACCGCCGCGCCCAGGCCCACCGCGCAGAGGGCGTAGGCGGCGTAGAAGTTCATGAAGGCCGCAAGGTACGCCAGCAGCACGAAGAAGAAGCCGTACACGGACGCCAGCAGGTACGTCTCGTGGAGCGCGAGCGAACGGCGGTGGCGCAACCCCAGGGCCGCGAGCAGTGCGAGCAGCCCTAGGAAGGGCACCCAGGCCCGGGTCGCCATCGTGCCCACCAGCGCGTCGAAGGTCTTCTCCGACGGGAGGATGACGCCCAGGTTCACCCCCGACTCCAACGACTGGAAGGCCCAGTCCAGCGTCACCGCGTCGGCCGTGGTGTTCACCGACGACGCGGCCAGCACGCCCGCCGGGTAGTCGTAGTTCTCCCCTCCTTCGACGGCGACATGGACGCGCACGTCCCGCGCGGGGAGCGCCGGGTCCAGGCGGTACACGAATGAGTTCAGCCCCCGGGCGCGGTAGCGGATGGTGAAACGGGACGTGGCGCCCTTGGCGATGCGGCCCGTCCACACCAGCCGGTTGCCGGACTCGCCCAGGTCCAGGCTGGACTCCTGGCCGTCGACCAGGAACTGGAGCTCCGACAGCAGCACCTGCGACTTGTCCATCTCCATGGGGAAGATGAACGCCACGTCGATGTCGGTGCTCTCGCGGTTGACCACCGCGTAGTCGGCGTTGAGGGTGAAGTCGAAGCCGGAGAAGTAGCGCAGCCCGCGCTTGCGGTAGTTCATCTTCGCCTGCACCTCGACGTGCTGGCGGTCGAAGGGCAGCGGCTTCAGCTCGGTGAAGATGGTGCCGCTGTGCACGTAACGCAGCGACGGCGCGGGCTGGGTGACGGGCGCGCCCCAGCGGTCCTCCACCCCGGCGGCCAGCTCCGAGTTGGCGAAGTCCGTCCGGTCCGCCACCTGCCCGGCGATGACGGCCGTGGCGAAGACGACGATGACCAGACTGCCGAAGACGTGGTGGGCCACGAGCCAGCGAAGGGCTCGGCGAAGGGCGCCTTCGGGCGCTCGCGGCGGACGGGGAGGCAGCGGAGGAGGTGCGTTCATGGGCGCAGGATGTGCGGCCCCCGTGCAACGGTGATGGCCCCCTTGTGCGGCTGCCAAGGAATGTTCGTGCAGATTTCGTGCAGGCCGGGATGCAGCTTCACCCGGCCCCGGGTACACTCTGAGTCCATTCCGCGTCCTGGACGCGGCCCTTTCCCTGAAGCCCCGACAAGGTCGTCATGTCCGTCCCTGGAATCGGCTTCCCTGGCCCCTGGCGGCTCCGCTCTGGAGCCGAAGAATACGAACTGCTCGTCATGCGAGCCGTGACGGCCCTCGACGAGCGGGAGTGCGTCCCGGCCGAGCACATCACCTGGCAGCTCGACCATTGGCTGACCTCCGCCCGCAGGCCCCTGCTGGAGATGTACGAGGCCCTGGGCGGCATCCTTCCGTGGAACGCCAGCTCACTGGACCGCTCCCGGCAGGACGCGCGCGTGCGTGAGCGGCTGGTGCAGGCGCTGGAGCGCCGTGAGCTGGTGGCCCTGCGCGTGCAGCGCCGCGCCGCCGCCTGGGCGTGGCCGGAACCGGCTCTGCCGCCCCCCCGGCCCGAGCCCGAAGTCATCCCCCTGGCGCGCCCGCCCGTGGAGGTCTTCACCCTCTTCCCAGACCCGGCACGGCAGGCCGAAGTCCTGCGCCAGGCCGCGGCGGCGGGTGTGCCGTTCTGCGAGGAGTGTGAAAAGAAGAAGCAGCAGGCTGCGGCGTGAGCGCCCCCGTCCCCCAGCTTCCGGGCCTGCTGCAGTGGGTGCGTCAGGCCACGGAGGAAGCGCCCACCTCGGCGCTCTACGCCATCCTGGATGGGGCGCGGGCCCCCAACATCCACCGGCTGGTGCTCACCTGTGGCCTGACGCAGAGCTGCCTCTACGCGGGGAAGCTGCCGCCGGAGCTGGTGGAGGTGGCGCCCTACCTGGTGCAGCTGAGGCCCGGAGCGCCCGCCACGGAGCAGCTGCTCGCCGCGGGCTGGGGCAAGAGCTGGGGCATCTTCGTGCAGAGCCCGGCCCACCCGGACGCGCTGCGGCGGCACCTGCGGCGCTTCCTCAAGGTCAAGGACGCCAACGGCAAGCCACTGGTGTTCCGGTACTACGACCCGCGCGTGCTGCGCGTCTACCTGCCCACGTGCACGGACGACGAGCTGGACTTCCTCTTCGGCCCCATCGAGCGGTTCTTCGCTGAATCAGAGGACGGCGGCAACATGCTCGCCTACGCGCGCCGTCCCGAGGATGCGCCCCTGGACGCGCCGCCGCTGTCAATCCTCCCGACGCCGCTCATGTAGCGGCCTCGGCCGCCCTCCCCGGGGCGCACCGTTGAATCGATGCGCCCCGGTCGGGCTTCCCCGCCTCAGTGCGCGGAGAGCAGAGGCCGGTCGAACGCGCGCGCCAGGCAGGACTGGTTCGCCACGCTGTCCAGGTTCGTGTTGCGCATCTGGATTTCGTAGAACGGACGGCTCAGCGACGTCACGACGGGGTCCTGCACCCAGTAGGCCGTGGAAGGACTGGCCATGCCCGTGGCGAGGAAGAGAGACAGCGTTCCGTTTTCGTCGATGTGCGTGAACTCGGTGCGCGTTTCGCGGCCGTGGCAGCCGCTGCAGGTGTTGCGCGAGAAGATGTGACGGGCGTCGTTGACGGAGATGCCCGACGCACGCCAGTACGAGTCCGTCGGCGACGAAATCCACGGGAACGCGCCGAGGAACCGCGTGCTCGACGTGGGGTACGTCGGCGGCACGGTGTAGCTGTTGGCCAGGATGGCGGGCGTGTTCGCGTTGATGAAGTCACGCAGCACCGTCGTGTTGTTGTGCGAATCGCCTGGCGTCAGCACCGTCGACTGGCCCTGCAGGCGGTTCACCGAGGGGCCCGAGCCCATCAGGTGGAACTCACGCAGCTCCCACGGATAGCGCAGCCACTCCTCGTTGGTGCGGATCTGGTTGATGGCGCTGCCGTTCGGCTTGCGGGGCGCGGCGTTGCGCACCACCACCTGCTGCGTGAGGCTCGCCAGCGCCGCGTTGTACGCCGAGCTGCCCAGAATCATGGACGGCGCCGACAGGTTCAGCCACCCCTGCGCCCAGGTGCGGACCGCGTCACAGCTGGCGTGCGGGACGCCGTACTCGAAGATGACCAGGAAGGGCCGCACGCCACAGGCCCCGCTTGAACGATCCACCGCGGCGAAGACGAAGCGCAGCTCGCCCGCGTTACCGGAAGCGTAGGCGGACGGCCCCGCGCCGGCGCCCAGGTCCAGGCGGTTGACGATGGCCACCAGCTTGAACGGCGACCGCGCCAGCTCCAGCCCGCCGCTCGAGCGCGGCCACGGCGTGAGGATGCGCGCGGTCATCGCCGGGCGCGCCGGCACCGTCCAGCCGTTGATGTTCTGGTTCACGGTCCACTGACGCAGCCAGTGCTCCGTCAGGTTTGCGGGCGACACGTACGAGCTCGCCATCTCCCGCATCAGGTGGTTGAACGTCCACACACCATTCGGGTTGCCGGCGTTCGTGCACGGGTCATACGTGCGCGTCGGGTCATTCACCACGTTGGGGTGGGTGATGATGAGCGAGTTCTCCGGCTTCACCGCGAGGGAGATACCCGCGGGGAAGATGGAGATGGGGACACCCGGCCGGAAGACGTCGGGCGACAGCGGCGTGAGTGCGCGCTCGGAGACGCGGACGCGGTTGTCGAAGGTCGCGACCGTCAGCGGCGTCTGGGGATTGCGCGCCTGGAACTCGCGAATGCGATCCTGCGTGGCCCGGTGCGTGACGAAGTCCACGTCGCCAATGGCGGAGAACACGCCGTCACCGGCCTGCTCGTCCCCATTGAGGCCCTGGTCGTTCAGCACGAGCGCCTGCCCCGAGTCCGATACCACGGGAACCTGCTGATGCTCCTGCCCCTGCGCGAGCTTCGCGCGGATGAGGCTGCGCGTCCTCGACGTCAGCTCGCTGTCGAGCGCGATGGCATCCATCGAATCGATGATGGGCGCGGCGCCCGTCTGCGCCTGCTCCTGCGCCGCGGCGGCCGGCTCCTCCGAAGGGAGGGACTCGGAGCCACCACACCCTGCGAGCAGAGATGTGGCGACGACGCCAGTCCAGGCGCGCAACACGCCTGGAAACTTCTTGGAGGACTGATTCATGGGGGACTCCTCGCGGGTAGACTGCAACGCGGCCGTGTGCACCCCGCAGGCCAGAGTCCTCTTTCAATGCCTTCAAGCGCAGCGCGTGCGCCGCCGCTGGTGGCAATGACAAATCACGCCACAGCGTGACTCGCCCTGTAACACCAGACGTCACAGACTCAAGGGAGAGTCATTGCAGTCCCAGGGTGTTGAATTGCAGCACGGCCACCCGAGAGCCCCGCCCTTTCAAACCTCCGGAAGCGGCCTCACCTCCAGTTGCTTGGACGCGAGGAACTCCGGGTTGAACACCTTCGACGCGTAGCGGCTGCCGTGGTCGCACAGGAAGGTCACGATGCGCAGCCCCTCACCCCGGTGACGGCGCGCCAGCTCCCACGCGGCGCGCACGTTGAGGGCCGCCGACGTGCCCACCACCAGCGCGTCCTCGCGGGCCAGGTGGTAGAGCATCTCCACCATCTCCTGGTCGCCCAGGCGCATGGCCTCGTCCACGCGGGCCCGGCGGAAGTTCTCCGTGAGGCGCATGATGCCAATGCCCTCGGTGATGGAGGAACCGGGCCCTTCCATGCGCCCTTCGCGCACGAAGGTGAAGAGGCCCGAGCCCGGTGGATCCACCAACACCACGCGCACGGAGGGGTTCTTCTCCTTCAGGTAACGGCTGACGCCGCCCATGGTTCCACCGCTGCCCACGGACGCCACCAGCACGTCCACGCGGCCCTCGCACTGCTCCCAGATTTCGGGGCCCGTCGTCTCGTAGTGGTAGTCGCCGTTGGCCGGGTTCTCGAACTGGTTCGCCCAGAAGCCGCCCTGCGCTTCCGCCAGCACGCGGGCCTGGTGGAAGAAGTGGTTTGGATTGGCGAAGGGCACGGCGGGGACCTTGCGGACCTCCACGCCCATGGCCTCCAGCAGCTCGTACTTCTCGCGGGCCTGGTTGTCCGGCATGGTGACGACCACGCGGTACCCGCGCTCGCGGCCCAGCAGCCCCAGACCGATGCCGGTGTTGCCCGCGGTGCCCTCGAAGATGGCGCCGCCCGGCTTCAGCAGGCCCTGCGCCTCCGCGCGCTGAATCATCCCCTTCGCGGCGCGGTCCTTGATGCTGCCGCCGGGGTTCATGAACTCGGCCTTCGCGAGGATTTCACACCCCGTCTGTCGGCTCAGCGAGCCGATGCGCAGCAGCGGGGTGTTTCCGACGGAGTCCCAGAGCGTTCCAATGCGAGGCGCCATGGGCTGTGCTTAACGCGAAGGGTGGCGCCCGTCACCGGGAACCACCGCCCTCAATCCGCCCGCATGGCCTCCACCGGATCCAACTTCGCCGCCCGGGCCGCCGGGTAGATGCCGAACAGGAGCCCGACGCCGCAGCTCATGAACAGGGCCAGGCCCACCGCCCACGGGGGCACCTGCATGGGAAAGCCCATCATCCAGTTGCCCAGGAACACCAGCCCGAAGCCCAGGCCCAGGCCCAGGGCGCCGCCCATCAGCGACAGCAGCACCGCCTCCGTGGCGAACTGTCCCAGGATGCGGCGCTTGCGCGCACCCAGCGCCTTGCGCACGCCAATCTCCCGCGTCCGCTCCATCACCGACACCAGCATGATGTTGAGGATGCCAATGCCGCCCACCACCAGGGACAGCAGACACACGCCCACGCCCGCGATGGTGATGACCTGGGAGAGCTGATTGAACGACGCCGTCACCGACTCGTTCGTGTGCAATTCGAAGTCGTTGGGCATGTTCGCCGGAACGTCGCGGCGGCGGCGCATCAGCGAGGCCACCTCGTCCTGCGCCTTGCTGAACAGCTCCGGGGACTTCGCCTGCACGCTGATGTCCAGCGAGCGCTTCTTCCCGTAGAGCTGGTGAAAGACGCTCAGCGGAATCATCACCTGGTTGTCCAGGCTGAACATGCCCAGCATGCTCCCCCGCTTCTGGAGCAAACCGATGACGCGGAAGGGCCGGCCCTTGATGCGCACCTCGTGGCCCACCGGGTTCATGCCGGGAAACAGCGCGTCCGACACGTCCGTCCCCAGCAGCACCACGTAGCGGCCGTCCAGCGCCTCCACTTCGTTGAAGTAGCGGCCGGCCTGCACCGATACGCCGCTCACCAGCGGGTAGTTGGCCGGCGTGCCGAACACGCGAACCGAAGGCCGCGTCTCCGAGCTCGCGGTGGACAGCTTCTGGCCACCCTCGTCGTCGGTGGGAACCACCGTCCCCACCGACGGGCAGGACTCCTCGATGGCCCGCGAGTCGGGCATCTCGAAGTCCTTGCGCTTGGCGAACTTGGCCCAGTTGATGCGCCCGAAGCCGCCCGCGGGCCACTTCGTCACCTGGAAGGTGTGGGCCCCCATCCGTCCCAGGTCGTTGTTCACCTTGACCCGCAGGCCCTCGATGAGCCCCATCATCGTGATGACCGTGGCCACGCCGATGACGATGCCCAGCAGCGTCAACAGCGAGCGCAGCGGGTTGCCCAGGAAGGTGCCCAGCGCCAGCCGCAAGTTGTCCAGGAACGCTCGCATCACATCACTCGTAACGGAGGGCTTCCACGGGGTCCAGGTTCGCCGCGCGCGCCGCCGGCCAGATGCCGAACAGCAGGCCCACCAGCGCGGCGAAGCCCACCCCCGCCACCACGGTCATCGGCTGCACGTCCGCCGCCAGCGGCGTGATGAGCGACACCACCTTGGCCGTGCCCAACCCCACGGTCGTCCCCAGCAGGCCTCCCACCGCGGACACGCTCGAGGCTTCCATCAGGAACTGGAAGACGATGGTCCGTTTCCGGGCGCCCAGCGCGCGTCGCACGCCAATCTCCCGCGTCCGCTCGCGCACCGACACCAACATGATGTTCATGATGCCGATGCCACCCACTAGCAGCGTAATGAGCCCCACACCCACGGCGACACCGTAGAGCGCGCCCGTGAGCTGCTCGTACGTCTGCGCCATGGCCTCCGGCCGGTTGATGGAGAAGTCGTCGTCCGCGCCCGGCGGCGTGGAGCGCACGCGCCGGAGGATGCCGGTGAGCTGGTCCTCCGCGGACCGCATCTGCGAGGCATCCTCCACCGCCATGGCGATCTCGAAGCTGCGGCCCTTGCCGAAGCTCGAATAGAACGTCTTGAAGGGGATGAAGACGAGCAGGTCCATGCTCTCGCCCACCATCTTCCCCTTGCGGCTGAGCGTGCCCACCACCTGGAAGGTGCGGTTGTCGATGCGAATCGACTGCCCCACTGGACTGACGCCCGGGAAGAGCCCGTCCACCACGTCCGCGCCCACCACCGCCACCGGCCGCGTCGTCGCGTCGTCCGCCTCGGTGAGGAAGCGCCCGCCGGTGATTTCGTAGCCAGAGATGTTGAGGTACTCGTGCGTCACGCCCTGGATGCGCACGGTGGACAGCTGCTCGCCGCCGTGCGCCACGTCCGACAGGCGCGACACCGCCGGGGACATGGCCGTCACGAAGGGCGCCAGCGTGCGCAGCCGGTGCATCTGCTCCAGGGTGAAGTTCTTCCGGTTGCGGTACTTCCACCAGTCGCCCTTGATCATCCAGGGCCACTTGGACACGTACATCGTGTTCGCGCCAAACGTCGCGAGCTGCTGGTGGAACGACGTGTTGAGCCCCTGGATGATGCCGACGATGGCCAGCAGCGTGGCCACACCGATGCCGATGCCCAGGGTGGTCAACACCGTGCGCAGGCGGTTGGCCTTCAATGAGAAGACCGCGATGCGCGCGCCTTCCAGCACATCCACGCGGAAGGCGGACCGCTGACTCATGCGCCCCCCGCGTTCAACACGTCCGTCGCCGTCCCCAGGGCCACCTTGCGGCCGTCACCGTCCGCGACAATCTCTCCGTCGCTGAGGCGGATGGCCCGGGGGCAGCGCGCCGCCAACTTGGGCTCGTGCGTGACGAGCACCAGCGTGTGGCCCGCCTTGTGGAGCTGCTCGAACAGGCGGACGATCTCCTCACCCGTGGCCGAGTCCAGGTTACCCGTGGGCTCGTCGGCCAGCAGCATGGAGGGCTCGGACACCAGCGCGCGGGCAATGGCCACGCGCTGGCGCTGACCACCGGACAGCTCGTTGGGCCGGTGGTGCATGCGGTGGGTGAGCTGCACCTTGTCCAGCGCCGCCTTGGCCCGCTCGCGCCGCTCACGCGCGCCGATGCCCCGGTACACCAGCGGCAGCTCCACGTTGGCCAGGGCCGTCTCCTTGGGCAGCAGTTGGAAGGTCTGGAAGATGAAGCCAATCTCCACGTTGCGGATGACGGCGAGTTCGTCGTCGCTCATGATCGACACGTCCTTGCCGTTCAGCATGTACCGGCCGCTGCTGGGCGTATCCAGGCAGCCGAGCACGTTCATCATCGTGCTCTTGCCAGAACCTGACTGGCCGATGATGGCCACCCATTCTCCCCGGTTGATGCCGAAGGAGACGCCGCGCAGCGCGCGCACCTCTTCCCCACCCACGTGGAAGACGCGGGTGATGTTCTCCACCTGGATGAGCGGTCCCGCGCCACTGGCCTGACTCACGACTTCCGACCGCCCTTCATTCCCGCGCCCGGTTCGGGCTCACGCACGATGTCGCCGTCATTCAGCTCCTTCGACAGCGTCCGGTACGGACCTTCAATCACCCGGTCGCCCTCGTTGAGTCCGGAGACGATCTCCAGCTCCGTGTCGGAGGCGATGCCCGTCTGGACGCGGCGCACCTGCGCCTTGTTGCTGCTGTCCACCACGAACACGACCTTGGCCAGGGACTCCGTCCGCTTCGCCGTCAGCCCGCCACCTTCGATGGGCGCCTTGTAATCCGGCAATGAGCGGTCCGAGCGCACCGTCACCGCCTGGATGGGCACCAGCACCACGTCATTGTGCGTCTCCGCGGAGATGCGAACCTCGGAGCTCATGCCCGGAAGCACGCCGGGCGGACGGGTGTCCAGCGCGACGGTGATGGGGAAGCTCGTCACCTCGGCCTCGGTGCCCTCGTTCTTGATGAGCGCCTTCTGGGCAATCTCCACCACGGAGCCCGAGTACGTCTGGCCCTCCAGCGCGTCCAGCGTGATCTCCGCGGGCTGGCCCGGCTTGAGGTGCACCACCTCGTGCTCGCCCACCTCGAACTTCACTTCCATGGCGCTGAGCGCGGCGATGGTCATCACCACGTCCTCGGACAGGTCCGAGCCACGCACGCGCTCACCCACTTCACGCGACAGCTCGATGACGTTGCCATCGATGGGCGACACCAGCGTCGTGCGCGTGAGGTCCGTCTGCGCCTGGTCCACGATGGCCATGTTGCGCGCCTGCATCTGCTTGGCGGAGGCCAGCCGCGCATCCGCCGTGCTCTTCGTGGCTCGCGCCGTGTCCACCTCGGCGGTGGACGAGAGCCCCTTCTTCGCCAGCTCCTCCACGCGCGCGAGCTCCAGCTGCGTGCGGCCCACTTCCACCTCCGCCACCTGCACGTCGGCGCGCGAGGCGTTCAGCGACGCCAAGGCCTGCTTGTGCGCGGCCTGATAGAGGCGCGGATCGATGCGGCCCAGCACCTGGCCCTTCGTCACCGCCTCGCCGTCCTTCACCGCCAGCTCCACCAGGTCACCGGAGAGGCTGGACGAGATCTTCACCGTCGTGGCCGCCTGCACCTTGCCCGCGCCGGTGATGGTGCGGGTGATGGTGCCCTTGCGGGCCTTCGACAGTTGGACTTCGAGCGACGGCGGCGGACGGTCCTTCAGCCCACCCACCGTGATGGCCGCAGCACCCAGGAACAACGCGCCAGCAATGGCACCCTTCCACCACTTCATTTCGACTCTCCCGGGCTCAGGGCGCCCATGGCCCGCAGCAACGAATAACGAGCGATTTCGACATCGATCCTGTTTTCCAGCAAGGCGAGTTCAGCGCGCGTCAGGCTCAGCTGCGCGTCGCGGACCTCCAGGGTGGAGCCCGCGCCAGCGCGGAAGCGCGCCTCCTGCATATCGAGGCCCTGGACAGCGGCCTCGACGTTCTGCGCGGCCAGGCGAGCGGCCTCCAGCTTGGCCTCCAGCGTGCGGTGCGCGGCGCGAACCTCACCCTCGATTTCCCGCGCCGTCTGCTCCAGCGTCAGCTGGGCCTTGCGGATGTCCGCCTCGGCACGGCGGGAGCTGGCGCCCGTGGACAGACCGGTGAAGATGTCCCAGCTCAAGCCGACGGCCGCCGTGAAACGGTTCTGCAGGCGCGGCTCGGTGAAGACCAGCGAGGCATCCGGACCACCGCGGTTGTAGAGGCCCTGGGCCACCAGACGGGGCAGATACTCCGACCGGGCAATGGACTGCCGCAGCTCCGCGGCGCGGATGCGCAGCTCCAACGTCTTGAGCAGCGGCCGGTACGCGCGCGCCGACGAAAGCGCTTCGTTGACGGACGGGGCGGGCAGAGGCTCGGTCGTGAGCACGCCCGGGTCGGAGGCCGTCAGCACATCGGTGCCGGGCCGGGCCAGCCACACCGCCAGCTGCGTCTGGTCGTTGACCAACTGCCCGAGCATGGCCGTGTAGTTGATGCGGTCGGTCCCCAGGTTCACCGCGGCGGTGATCTCCTCGTTCTTGCCCGTGCGTCCCGCATGGAAGAGGGCCTGAGCACGCTCGACCTGCTCTTCGCTGCGCTGGACGGTGGCCTTCAGCACGTTGAGCGTGGCCTGGGAGCGATACAGGGTGAAGAAGCGGCGGATGGCCTCCAGCTCGGAGGTGTCCGCCTCCTCCCGCGCCTGCCCCTTCTGCGCGTCACGCACCACGCCACTCTGCTCCAGCTGCTTCCAGCGGGCGCGGTCGTAGATGATCTGCGTGAGCGACATGCCCAGGTCGTAGTTCTGCGTGCTGGTGGAGGGCGTCTCCACCGCGTTGCGGACGAAGCCTCCCGGGTTGGCCGGGTCCGGAACCGTGATGAACTCCTGCCGGCGGCCGAACCAGATTTTTCCCGCAGAGGCATCGACCGAGATCTGCGGCAGCAGCGCTGCACGGGACAGCTTCACGTCCTCGTCCGCCATCGCCACGTCCAGCAGGGACTGGATGGCGGCGACGTTCTGCCGGCCCTCGGCGCGTGCCTGGTCCAGGGTGATGGGTGTGCCGGAGTCCACGGGAACGGCGGCCAGCGCGGCCGCGACCACGAGCGCGTTCATTGCGCACCTGCCTGAGCGGGAAGGCCGATGAGGAAGATGCCCGCGTACATGGCGTACAGCGCCACCGCGAGCAGCAACGCGCGCCCACGGCTCATCCCGGTGGCGGCGGAGAAGCCCAGGCCCAACAGGCCCGTGCTCCAGAGGTTGAAGAAGTCCACGGTGGACGCCACGCGCTGCATCTTCGGACTCAAGCCTTGCAACACGGCTCCCAGATTCGACGGTACGAGGTTCATCACCCGCGCCACGGTAATGGAGTGCTGCGCCGCGATGCAGAGGGTCAGGATGAGGTGGTAGAGCGCGATGGGCAGCAGCGCCAGCACGGCCGCGGACAGCAACTGCTCGAAGGACGCGGGCCGGTCGAAGAGCCAGCTGGCCACCCACAGGATGCAGGCCAGGAGCAGCGCCATCAGCGGCATCAGGATGGCGCCCTTGGCGATGCCACCGACCAGCGCCTTGCGTGACTCCGTTTGGATCTTGTCCGTGAGGTCCGCCTCGGACAGCCCCATCAGCCCACCAGAACCCTGGAGCTGGCGGATGACGTCAGGCGCGACGTCCCAACGGAGGGAAAAGAGCGTCCCGGAAGCGGACACGCACAAGGCCAGGATGAGGAGAGGCCACACCCAGCGGCGCGCCTCGACGGCGGCACGGGTCCCATCGAGGGGATCGACGAAGACGCGGGCCGGTTGAGCAAGAGAAGTCATATGGTGGTGGAGGTCTCGGAGCGAAGTACGACGCTCGTCCTCAGGCAATTGCCTGGCCAGCCGAAGAAAGACGCCGAACAGGCAGGCAGCCAGCCAAATTCCGCTGGCGGACGCTTTCTACTCCAGTGCTTTAAGACACATGTAGCGGCCTGTAGCGGAAATTTTGCCGGACACCCCAAGAGGGTGTATTCCGCTCGTCTGGTCGCTTGCCGGAGTTCGAATGGTCGATAGCACGGACCTCGCGCAGGTCCTCCACGAAGCGAATGACATCGCACAGAGCGTGGTGCAGAGGGTCACCTCCGCCCACGTGCTCCTGGCGCTCTTCACGGTGGAGAACCGTGCACAGCTGCTGCTCAAGGAGCGAGGCGTGGACGAGGACGCCATCCTCCAGCTGCTGACGGCCGCTCCCGCGGAGCCGGACGGCCTGCTCCGGGAGCTGCGCGAGAAAACCCGGGAGATCGCCACCAATGTGGGCTCCCATGAGGCGGACTGCCTCCACCTGCTCATCGCCGTGGCCCGAGTTCGCTGCGCGGCCCAGGAGCTGCTGCTGCAGGCCGGGCTGGACCTGGGCGGCCTCATGCGCGTGGCGATGTCCTACTTCACCAGTGGTCACATGCCGCGCCGCCTCCAGTTGGGCCGGTCGCACACCCTGGGCCCCCGGCCCGCGAGCCGTCCCCTGGGCGCGCCGCCGTCTCCCCTCCCGGCCTCCGCCGTCACGCTGAGCCTGCCGCGCTCCCGGCCCGGCGCCCCGCCGTCGTCGCCCCCGTCCTTTACCGCGCCGCCGCCACCGCCGCCGCGCTACAGCACGCCCGCGCTGTCGCCACGTGACCTCATCGACGTGGACGAGGAGCCGGAAGCGCTTCCGCCGCCGCCCGCGCCCGTCGCACGCGCCGCGCCGTCCCCTGCCTCGACGCCCACGGCCACCCCTATACCCTCGGCCCGGCCGGCGCAGTCCGCCTCCGCGTCGCCCGTGCTCGACGCCAAGGCCTACCCCCTGCTCACCTCGCTGGGCCGCAACCTGAGCCAGGCCGCCCACGAGGGCCGCCTGGACCCGGTGGTGGGCCGCGCGCGCGAGGTCGAGGAGGTCATCGACATCCTGGGCAAGCGCCGCACCAACAACCCCTGCCTGCTGGGCGAGCCCGGTGTGGGCAAGACGGCGGTGGTGGAAGGCGTGGCGCAGCGCCTGCTCGAGCTGCGTGGCTCTCTGTCGGAGAAGGTGCTGGTGGAGCTGGACATGGCCACGCTGGTGGCCGGCACGCAGCTGCGCGGCTCGTTCTCCGAGAAGCTCAACGCGTTGAAGGACGAGGTCCGCCGCGCCGAGGGCCGCGTGGTGGTCTTCATCGACGAAATCCACACGCTGGTGGGCGCGGGCTCCACGGGTGACGGTCCGCAGGACGCGGCCAACGAGCTGAAGACGGCCATGGCGCGCGGTGAGTTCCCGTGCATCGGCGCCACCACGCACGACGAGTACCGCAAGTTCATCAGCACCGACCCGGCCCTGGAGCGCCGCTTCACCGCCGTGGTGGTCAACGAGCCCTCCGTGCCGGAAACGGTGGAGATCCTCCGCGGCGTCATCGGCCGCTACGAGGAGCACCACGGGCTGCGTTACACGCCCGAGGCGCTGGAGGCCGCGGCGTCCCTCGCCAGCCGCTACGTGACGGACCGCTTCATGCCGGACAAGGCCATCTCCGTGGTGGACCTGGCGGGCAGCCGCTGCCACCGCGAGGGCCTTGACGTGGTAGAGCCCGCCGACGTGGCGCGCGTGGTGGCCAAGCTCGCGGGCGTTCCCGAGGAGCGCCTGCTGATGAACGACTCGTCGCGGCTGCTCCGGCTGGAGCAGGACCTGGCGGAGCGCGTCATCGGGCACTCAGAGGCAGTCACGCGCATCGCCCGGGTCATCCGCCGCAACTACGCGGGCTTCGCGTCGCGCCGCCCCATGGGCAGCTTCCTCTTCCTGGGCCCCACGGGCGTGGGCAAGACGGAGATGGCCCGCGCGCTGGCGGACGTGCTGTTCGGCAACCGCGATGCGCTGGTGCGCCTGGACATGAGCGAGATGTCCGAGCAGCACGGCGTCTCGCGCCTCATCGGCTCGCCCGCCGGCTACGTGGGCTTCGGTGAGGGCGGACAGCTCACGGAGCCCGTGCGCCGCCGGCCCTCGTCGGTGGTGGTGCTGGACGAAATCGAAAAGGCGCACCGCGAGGTGCAGATGCTCCTCCTCCAGGTCCTGGAGGAAGGCCGCCTGACGGACGGCAAGGGGCGCCACATCGACTTCTCCAACACCGTCATCGTCATGACGACGAACCTGGGCGCGGAGGCCTTCTCCCGCACCGGCCGCCCAGTGGGCTTCGGCGCGGATTCCGCGGGCCCCGGGGACGCCATGGACATGGCGTCTTCGGTGGCGCGCAAGGCGCTGCCGCCGGAGTTGTGGAACCGCATCGACGAACGGCTCCCCTTCCGTCCCCTGGCGGAGGTGGAGGTGGCGCGCATCGCCACGCTGCTGCTGGAGGAGAGCAGCAAGCGCCTAGCCACCGAGCGCGGCATCGAATACGTGGCGGGCGACGACGTGGTCGGCCACCTGCTGAAGTCCGGCGGCTTCGACCCGCAGCTGGGCGCTCGCCCCATGCGGCAGATGGTGCAGCGGCTCGTGGAGGGCCCCCTCGCGGAGCGCATCCTGTCGGGTGAGTTCGGTACGGGCGACCGCGTGCGCATCGCTGTGAACTCCGGACAGCTCCAGTTCCAGCGCGAGCGATGAGCCCCGGGCCCCGCCGCCGCGCAGGGCCTTTGAAACGGCGCCCACCCGTCGTCATTGTCGGGATGGGCCGCCTGGGTGGTGCCCTCGGGCTGGCGCTCCAGGCGAAGCGCTGGCCCGTGCGCATCCACTCCCGCACGGATGAAGGCCGCGAGCGCGCGGAAGCACTCGGCTTGAAGACGGCCGCACCCGCGGACCTGAAGCGGGCCCGCGTCATCCTCCTGTGTGTTCCGGACGCGGCGGTACCCGCCGTCGCACAGGCGCTGTCCACCACCCTCCCCCGCACGGCCGCACTGGTGCACACGGCGGGCGCGCTCTCGCTCGATGCGCTGGGCACGGCCAAGGGCCGGAGTCGCGGCTCGTTCCATCCGCTCTGCGCTGTCTCCTCGCCACGTGACTCGCTGGCGGGTAGCACCGTGGCGGTGAGCACCCCGTCACGCACGCTGCGGGAGGTGCTGCGTCACATGGCGGTGGACGCGGGGCTCCGCGTCATCGAGGTGCCAGAAGCCCACCGCGCGGCCTACCACGCGGGCGCGGTGCTGAGCGCTGGAGGACTGGTGTCGCTGGCGGATGCGGCGGTGGCGGCCCTGGGCGCCGCGGGAATCCCTCCAGCGGACGCTCTGGCGGCCCTGTTGCCGCTGATGCATTCGGCGCTGAGGGGACTGGAGACCCGGGGCCTCGCGGGGGGGCTCACCGGCCCTATCGTCCGCGGAGACTCCGGCGTGGTGGCGGCGCACCTGGAGGCGCTCCCCGCGGACGTCGCCCCCCTCTACCGGCTGCTGTCGCGGCGCGCGCTGGGGCTGGCCGGAGACCGGCTGGAGCCCACGTCGCGCGCCGCGCTGGAACGGCTGCTCAAGCCGTCAGGATGATGGAGCCCTGCAGGGCCTTGCGCACCACGGCCAGGGCCTGCTCGGACGCGGCCTCGGCCTCGGTGAGCCGGCGCAGGGACAGCTCGCCGCCCTGAACCTGCGTCACGGAGCGCTTCAGGTCGGAGAGCAGCGTCAGCGCGGCCTGCAGCATCTCCTTGCCCTGCGGCGACTCGGTGGCGGGCTTGCCGGCCGCCTTCGCCACGTACTCCGTGAAGCGCTGGAGCGTCTCCGCCGTCTTCGCGGGGTCGAACTGCTCCAGCAGCGGCTGGATGCGCGAGGCGTTGATGCGGATGAGGCGAAGCGCGCCCACCCGGCCGAAGCCCGGGTGCACCAAACCGATGTCACTCATCTCGAACGCGCCCAGCAGGCCCTCGTCGGGGGCCTTGTGCGCGTGCGGCACCAGGTCCACGAAGAGCGGCAGCGGGTCCGCGCCCTGGCGGAACATCTCCAGCTCCTCCTCGTCCAGCGGCGGGAAGCTGGCCGGGGTGCCGATGAACAGCAGCGGTAGCACCAGGTCGTGCCAGAAGTCCTCAGGCGCCGAGCCCGTCCCACCGATGGTGCCGAACAGGTGCGCCATCAGCTCCGCCAGACGCGGCGCGCGCTCGGCCTGATCGATGAGCGACTTGGTGGTGTCCAGGCGCTGGAGGGACTGCACGATCTGTCCCTCGAACTGCTGGCGGGCCTCGGGCGGCAGCGGCGGCTGGGTGCGGCCCAGCGCGTTGCGCACGTCCCGAGCGAGCCCGTCCGGCTTCGTCTCCAGGGCCGTGGCGGCCTTCTTCGGGTCCAGGACGACGAACTGGAGGAACCCGGGGTCGAAGAGACGCTGGTAGTCCACCGGCGTCAGCTTGGGCGCCTGGCCTCCCAGGGCCTGCGCCGGGTTGCCGCCAAAGCGGGCCTGTCCCAGCGAACGGCGGATGTCCGCAGCCAGGTCTTCCAGGCGGGCCAGCTTGCCCTGCCCCAGCGAATCCATCACCGCGCCGAACGGCGACAGCATGATGATGGCCTCCGGGAAGCCCAGCGTGGCGCCCTCCGGCGAGTCCCGGTTGGGGAACCAGAAGGCCTGGTGCTCCTGGATGAGCCGCAGGGCGAACGCCCCCGCCAGGCCCAGCGCGAGGGTCTGGTGCTCCGGCTTGTTCACCTGGAACTGGCCGCCAGTCAGCTGCGCGATGGCGGGTTCAATCTCCACCCAGGGCGCCTTGAGCAGGTCGACCGGCTTGCCGGTGGCCTGCTCCAGGGCAGCGGCGACCTGCATCTGGGCATTGTGAACGTGCTGCGGAACGGGATGCGCCTGGGTGGCGGGTTCGGACATGGCGGAATCCAGACTCGGAAATAGGGAGGCGACGGGGCCATCCCTTACCGTGAAATTCGCGGTCGTGGCTACGATTTGTGGCTTGTAGGATGGCCCGCATGCCCGCTTCCCGCTGGTGGCTTCGTTGGGCTGTCCTCGCCACCTGTCTCCTGCTGACAAACGGCGGGTGTGCCTTCGTCACACCCCGTTTCCCCCAGAACATCCAGGCCTCGTTCGCTCGGGACGAGATGCGCAAGCTCACCACCGAGTCCCTGGAGCTCTACTACCCGGCCCAGCTCCGGGGCGCGGCCCTGCGCATGGCGTCGCGGCTGGAGGGCTGCGTGGCCCGCCTCCACGAGCAGACGTGGCAGAAGAAGAAGCGGGACCGGGTGCTCGTCTACCTGACGAGTTCCAACTTCAACAACGCCTACGTAGTCCCCGACTACGCCAGCACGCCCCAGCAGATGGTGATGCCTTCCCACCTGACGCTGGAGCTGTTCAACCTGTTCAACCTGGGCGAGGTGGACGTCGGTGACGTGGCTTGCCACGAGGCCGTCCACTACGTGCAGCTCCAGCAGACGGACGGCGTATGGGGTTTCCTCAACCTCGTCACCGGCGGCCTGTTCCAGCCCAACTCCTATACGGAGTCGTGGTTCCTGGAAGGACTGGCCACCTACTACGAAGGGCAGTTCGGCAAGAACGCGGGACGGCCGCACAGCCCCATCTGGCGAGGCTGGTACGACTCCGTGGTGCAGGCCACGGGAGGACGGCTGAACCCTGGCTACCTGTCCCCCGAGCAGCGCGCGCTGGACCCGTTCGGCGGCAACTACATCACCGGCATGCACTTCGTGGAGTACCTCGCGAAGCGCTATGGGGAGTCGAAGCTGTGGAAGCTGGTGGATGAGCAGGGCGACTCCCTGGTGCCTCCGCTGGCGGTGACGCTGCGCTTCAAGCGTGTGTACGGGCGGGACATCGGCTCGCTGTTCGCGGAGTACACGCAGTCGCTGCGGGAGAACCTGCAGGTGCGCGAGCGGCCCTCGGCGCAGCGGACGTGGGTGTCCGACGCGGGCTACTTCTCCCGGCTGGCCTCGAACGCGGCCAGTGGGGTCACCGCGACGGTGGGCGTGGGCCGGGAGCGCTACTCACGGTTGACGGTGCTGGAGCCGGATGGCCGTGTGCGCTTCGAACGGCCGCTGGTGGAACTGCTGCCCGGGCGCCGCTGGGTGCTGGGCTCCCCGACGCTGGTCAGCGGCATGTCATTCAGCCGCGATGGCGCGTGGCTGTACCTGGTGATGGCCGACCTGAACACGGAAGGAGGCTACACCGCGAAGCTGTGGAAGGTGGATGCGCGCACGGGTGACGTCGTTCGGCTCTGGGACGACGTGATGGGGATGGGCGGCAGCATCACGCTGGACGGGACGGCCTACGTCTACGTCCGCGTCGATGGGGATTCGGCCAACGTCGTGCGGCTGGATTTGGAGACGGACACCCGGAAGGCCCTCACCGACTTCAGCGCCAGCACCTCCGTGGGGCCGCCCGCGGTCGCTCCGGATGGCGAGCGGGTCGTCTTCCCCCTCTCAGGGGACGCGGGTTGGGACCTGGTCCTGCGGGAAGCGGATGGACGCCTTCGGTGGCTGACGCGCGATGGCCGCTTCAACTACTCGCCCAGGTGGCTGGATGATGAACGCCTCGTGTTCCTCCGGGAACATGAGGGGCGACTGCAGGCCCACGTCCTCACGGTGGCGACGCGGGAAGTGGTTCGCATCACGGACGCGCCGCACCTGGTGATGGACGTTCATCCCGTGGGGACCGAGGAAGTCGTGTTCCTCAACCGGGATGGACTGAACTTCACCATCGACCGCGCCCCACTGGTGCCCATTGCGCCGACGGAGGCCGACGCAGGAACGGCGCGCGTGGAGGTGGCGGGGCACACGGTGCTGGCGCAGGCGCCCCACCCTTCGGCTACGTCTCCCGAGGACGAACCCGGAGCGCCCCGGCTCCCCGAAGTGCGCACGGAGGCTCCGGCATCAGACTCGGGTCATGCGGCAACGGCCGCACCGTCCGAGTTCGAGTTCGCCGCGTTCCCCAAGCCCGGCGCTCCGGTCCAGGCCAATGCGGCGCAACCGCCCTCGCCGTCAGAGGTCGCGCCGGGCATTGGAACCCCGCCATCCGGGCAGCCGTCCGCCAGCGACGAGGCGGCACAACCGTCTTCTCCACCAGAGGACGCGCCGGGCATTGGAACCCCGCCCTCCGAGCAGCGACCCACCAACACTGCCGAGGGCGCCGTACCTCCCCCTCCTGGGCCCTCGTCGGAGCAGCCTGCCACCGAGGACACCGCACCGGCGTCCCCATCTCCCGCGGCCGAAGACGCGCCCACGGCGCTCACGGGTCTCGACGGTCCTGTCGAAGCCCCGCCTGACCCGGGCACGGAGCTCCAGATTCTCTCGGACGAGCCCTACTCGCCACTGGAGCGCTTCTTCATCCCCGAGCTCCGCGTGCCCTACCTGCTCGCGGGAGCCGACCCCGACAACACGGACGACACGTACATGATGGGTGGGCTGGCTCTGGCGGGACAGGACCGGCTCGGCTTCCACGCGTACTCGCTGCAGCTCTCCTTCGACTCGCGCGAAGACGCCCCCAGCCTCTCTCTGGCCTACGGCAACGCGCAACTCGCGCCCTGGTACATCCAGGTGTCGGGCGCGTACATCCGCCAGAATCAGCGCACCGACCTCCAGGCCACGGCCTTCGCTTCGCGCTCCTTCTGGACCACGCCGGTGACCTTCGGCGTGCTGGCGCTGCGCCGCGAGTACGACGCCACGGACCGCTTCCCACGCATGGTGACGCGCATCGTCGGCCCGGAGGTCTCCGTGTCGTACTTCGCGGGTGACGCCACGTCCTACGGCAGCACTCAGCGAGGCCTGGGCATGACGGCGGCCGCGGGTGTGTACCCCGGCGCATTCCTCCGGGACTCCACCATGGGCGACGTGCGCCTGGGACTCGACGCCTTCACGGGGGGCCTTCCCTTCACGGGGCGCGACAACCTCCGCCTCACCGCGGTGGGGCGCTTCCTCCCCGGCGCGCCGTCCGGGCTGCTCCAGGTCGGCGGCCTGAGAGCGGGGCAAATCTGGTACACCAACCGCGAGAGCCAGCAGACCGCTCCCCTGCCCCTGCAGTTGCAGCCGGGCATCGCCTTCAGCGAGTACCTGCGCGGCTACGAGGACCTGGAGATTCGCGCGCGCAACGCGCTCATCGGCTCCGCGACGTACCAGTACCGGGTCCCCATCGACTACGGATGGGCCTCCACGCTGTGGCTCTTCCCGTCCCTCTTCGTGCGCGACGTCGGCGTCGAGGCCTTCGGCTCGCTGGCCCGCACCGACAACCGCGCCGACCACGCGGCCGTGGGGGCCTCGGCGTCACTGCACCTCACCTTCGGGCAGGCGGTTCCGGTGTCCCTCTATTACCAATATGCCTACCGCTTCGAGCAGGGCCTGGACCACCTGCACCTCATCGGCTTCGGGCTCTGACTTGGGCTTGCCCCTCAACCTGCTCGCGAATCACGAACCTTGGTTGAGCACTCGCATGTCGCTTACAGCCCCTCGTCCTTGCAGAGGTCGTCCTGCAGATCCGTCAGCGCCTTCCGCGCCCGCATGGGCTGGCAGGTGTTGGCCAGGAAGTAGGACGAGGCGCCCACCGTCGCGCTCTTGAGCCTCGCGCCAAGCGCCGACCAGCACCATTCGAACGCCACCTTCCTCGCATCACCCGCGCGGGCATCCGTCGAGGGCAGGTCCAGTGCGGCCAGCACCGCCTCCGCGAGCGCCTCGTCCTTGCAGGCGCCAGCCTCCTTCCCACCCCGCACCGCCGAGGCGAAGAGCGGCATCGCGACATAGGCGAAGTGGCCCCTCTTTACGAGCCGCGCGGCCTGGAGCGTCGTCTCAGCGCTCGCGTCCCCCGTCAGCTCCCGGTACGTGTCGATACAGCCACTCCGCTCGAGCTCGAGGCAACGCTCCAGGTCCTTCAATCCTCGCGCGTCGCGCGCCGAGGAGAAGCCGGGCGCCTTGGCGAGGAAGGCAAACCGCTGCCCCAGAGCGCGCGCCTTCCGGGCGGTGGCGAACGGGTCCTTGTCGTCCGGAGCCATGGCCGATTCGACTTCGGCCGTCGCCGCCTCCGTCACGAGCGCGCGCCATGTGTCGGTGCGCGCGGCGGGAGGAACCTCCTCCGCGCGCTCCAGCAGCTCCGCCCAGGACTTCTGCACGGCCAGCGCCCGGAGGTCTTCGAGCGTCGCGGCCGGGCGAGCCAGCACCGGCGCCGCCAGGAGGTACGCCAGCACCATGGGCAGTCGACGCGTCACTTGAGCCTCCCGTCCAGGAACGCGGGCCCCTCGGCCGCGCCCCCTTGAGTAGTGGTGAAGATGAGCGCGTCGGCACCCCGCTCGAACGCGAGCGCAGGCCCGAAGCGACAGGTGAGGACCGCGACATCCTTCACGGCGGCACAGCGCTCCCGGGCCCGCGTCGCGAGCGGCGCACACACCGCCCAGACGTCCAGCTCCGCCATCACCACATCGTCGAAGGTCTTCCAGTCGAACGTGAAGGTCGGTGACGTGCCACACGCCTTGCGCAGCGCCGCCATGGCCTCGGCGGCGCGCGCGGTGTACTTCTTCTCCAGGTGGGGCCAGGCCTTCTTCTCGAAGGCCGCGATCCGCCCGGACTCCTGTTGCAGCAGGTGCGCGGAAAGCACGTCGGAGGCAGACGCCTTGCCCGTCGCCTCCTGGCTGAACTTGACGCGGAAGGATGGCTTCCCGGGAACGAAGGCCTCGTAATCGCCAGCGCGCTGGGACAGCAGCACCCAGTCCGCGCCGCGATGACGGACGACGTAATCAACACCCCGCCCCGTGTCCCGGGCCTTGCCGCGCACCGAGAGGCCATCCTGCTCGGAGTCGGTGCCCTGAAGCCGCAGCACCACCTCCGACGCCTCCCGGGGCGCCAGCGTCACGACCTCGATGGACTGCCCGTCGGTGCCCCGATAGACCTTGAGGGCCAACGACTCCAGTGACTCCGCCGCCACGGCCCCCTGGGCCCACAGCAGCAGGAGCACCATCGCCATCCTCCGCGCCATGATCAGTTCAGCGCCTTCTCGAGGGTCGCCTTGGTGTTGTCCTCGATGTTCGTGTGGTCCACGCTCATGCGGTACGTCAGCGTGCCCTTGTCGAGCGAGATATTCCGCAGCGTCGCGTCGTTGGTGCCGTCCTTCTTCTCGGGCGGCTTGACGCCACCGAACAGGCACGACACGCCGGTCACCTTCTTCGCAATCGCCTTCTTGTAGGCCGGGCGCTCGCACATGCTGGTGACCGCATTGATGGCCGCCTCACAGTAGGAGCCAAAGCTCGAGTTCGCCCAGGCCTCCGGCTTGAAGTTCTGGAAGTCGGTCTTGACGGTGAGCTTGGTGCCACACTTCTCGTTCGCGGCATTCACAGGCTCGGAGATCTTCTCCTCGAACGACGCCTTCGCCTCCTCCTGCGCGGGCTTGAGATCCTCCTCGGCGAAGGCAGACGTCGACAGCAGGGCCACGGCGGCGAACACGAGCTTCGAATTCATGTGATGTTTCTCCAGGAAAGAACAGCCATCACGAGTTTCAAACTGCCCTGGTTTTTACGCAAGCGTATCAACGGAATAGAAGCCCTGTAGAGGGTGAGGGCTGGAGCGGAGGCGCCGAGGAGGGGCGCTGACGGGCGCGTCACCTGAACGGCGGGGCAGCATGGCGAAAGTCGAGTCTGACGGACGGCGGCGCTACGGCGTCCGCTTCAGGCCATAGAGGCCGTGCTCGCGCGCATAGGCAATGGCGCGCGCGGGCACCAGGTCCGACGGAGCCTCGCCGCGCGCGAGCAGGTCGCGAATCAGCGTCGACGACACCTCCGCCAGCGGCGGCCCCAATGTGTTCGGCGCCGGGTACCCCGCGCGGTTGAGCACCATCACCCGCGACAGTTCCTCGATGCGATGGAAGTCCTTCCAATGCGGAAGGTCGCGCAGGATGTCGCTGCCGATGATGATCGACCAGCGGATGTCCGGATGCCGCGCCACCAGCAGGGTCAGCGTGTCCACCGTCCGGCCGGTGAGGCCCGGATCCTCCTCGACCCGGCTCGTCTTCAGCCAGCCCGATGTCTCCGCGCACAGCGCATCGCACATGGCGACGCGATGCTCGAAGGGCTCCATCTGCTTACCGAACGGGTGCTGCCAGGACGGCATCAGCCACACCTCGTCCACGTCCTGGGTGGCATGGACGTACGTGGCGGCCATGAGGTGCCCCACATGGGGCGGGTTGAACGAACCTCCGAGGAGCGCGACCTGCACGGCGGGCCTCACGTCACTTGAGGGACAACTTCGGGGACTTCTTCTCCAGAACGATGACCTGGGGCTCCAATATCGAGTGCCCATCCAGGCGGAACGCGGAGAAGCGCAGGTTCCGGTCCACCTTCTCCAGGAGCGCACAGGTCTGCTCGGCGGCGCCCACCAGTCGGCCCGGCGTCAGGAAGTAGCGCGGGCCAATCTGAACCACCTTGGGCTCCGGCTCCTTGCCGTGGACGAAGAGCAGCGCGTTGAGCAGGTCATCCCGCGTCAGGTCGTTCTTGTCGTGCACCACGCAGCAGAGCGTGTCCCCCATCAGGTCCATGACCTTGTTGTTGATGGAGGGGTCTCTGAACTGGAGCGATTCGCGCTCGGGCACGCGGATGAAGCGCTCCATGACGAGCCGGCGGTCGTCCTCCGACGCCACGTCCGCCGGAGCCTCCGCGCGCGACGGCGTGCGAGGCAGCGCGTCCTGGCTTCCCAGCCAGTTCGTCACGTCCGCCAGGAAGTCCGCATCCGAGTACTCACGCCCGCCCCGGCTCTTCTGCCGCCGCCACAGCACCCATTCATCCAGGTCCGTGTAGCGCGCGCCCGCGAAGAGAAAACGCCGCGCCCCCTTGGAGCGCAGCAGCTCGTAGGCCGCGTCGAAGGCTTCGAGGTCCCCATGGCTGTCGGAGAAGACGCCGATCACGCCTCAAGCGTATAGCAGGTAGGACGTCCTGTGACGTGCGAACGTTTCCGTCTGAGCGGAGAACCCCTCCAGCAACCGCTCCAGCGGCCACCCCGCCTCGATGCCTCGGCGCACCTGGTCCGTCCCGCAGAGCAGGTCGAAGGCTGGCACATCCTCGACGAACTCGTAGGCATCCGCGCGCCAGCCGAACGAGCCCGGGCCAATGTCATGCAGCGCCTGGAAGATGGCGACGCCGGTGCGCAGGGGCTGGAAGGCCTGCCGGTCCGTCACGTGGATGAAGGCGCCGTTGCAGGACTGGCCCGTGTACTTGTCGAACGTCGGCGTGAAGCCCACGGCCCGGAAGGCGACCCCGGGCAGCTCCTCCTTCGCCAGGCGCGCCAGCAACTGGTCCGTGTCCACCCACGGCGCCCCGAACTGCTCGAAAGGACGGCAGGTGCCGCGGCCCTCCGAGACGTTGGTGCCCTCGCCCAGACACATGCCCGGGTACACCAGCGCGGTGTCGGCGGTGGGCATGTTGGGCGACGGCGAGATGAAGGGCAGCCCCGTTTCCGACCAGAACTGGCCGCGGCGCCAGCCTTCGCACGGCACCACGGTCAGCTCGCAGCCGAAGCCCTCCTGGACGTTGAAGAGGCGGGCCAGCTCCCCCGCCGTCATGCCGTGGCGGTTGGGCAGCGCGTACAGGCCCACGAAGGAGCGGAAGCCCTCCCCCACCAGGTTGCCTTCCATCGCCGCGCCGTTGAGCGGGTTCGGCCGGTCCAGCACGTAGAAGGGCACTCGGGCCTTCGCCGCGGCCTTCATGGCCAGCGCCATGGTGTAGACGTAGGTGTAGTAGCGGCTGCCCACGTCCTGGATGTCGAAGACGAGCGCGTCCAACCCCTGGAGCGACTCCTGCCGGGGCGACAGCGATTCGAAGGTGGAGCCGTAGAGGCTGTACACCGGCACGCCGGTGCGGCGGTCCCTCGCCTCGTCCACGGCGACCATGTACTGCGCCTCACCCCGGATGCCGTGCTCCGGACCGAAGAGCGCCGCCAGCGTGACGCCGTCCGCGCCCGACAGCAGGTCCGCCAGGTGGCGGAAGCGAGCATCCACGCTGGTGGGATTCACGATGGCGCCCACGCGCTTGCCCTTCAACGCGGAGAAGCCCTGCTCCACCCACACGTCCAGTCCCGTCTTCACCTTCGTCACGGCGTTCCCTTCCTCAGCCAGCCCCGAGGGCCGGCACATCAACGCGCCTTGAAGCCCTTGAGCGCGCTGTCCGCGGCCGCCTTCGAGTCGCACTTGGAGAAGCCGAACAGGCCCATCCGCACTCCCTCATCGGGCCCACCGTCGGACTTCAGGTCCTCCAGCGCGCTCACCGCCCGCTTCAGCTGGAGCCGGCCTACCGTGGACGCAGCATCCGAGCGTACGTCACATCGCACATGCGACAGCATCTCGATGAGGCGGTCCTCCGCGGCGCGGCTGCCAGCCTTCACGGCCGTGGCGTAGACCTTCAGCGCGTCATCGGGCTTGCCCGTCGCTTCCGTCAGACGGCCCAGCAGGAAGTTGCGCCGCCCGGAGTCCTGCTCCTTCATGATGAGGGTCCGGACGTCCTTGGCCAGCGCGGTCCGCTCCTCCTCCGGTGCTCGCTCCACCGCCTTGATGGCGCGCACCGTCTCGTCGCCACTGAACGCCAGCATCGCGACGCCCGCGAGCACGACGGCCGCGCCCACGCCCACCAGCGCGCGGTGCTTCTGGACCTGCGGTGGAAGCGTTGCCATGCCGCGCGAAAAGAGCGAACCGCCCACCGTACGCGCCTGCCGCCCGAGCTCCGCGGCCTGCTGGCCCAGCACCGTGGCACCCGCGGCCGCGCGTTGACTGATGACCGCGGCGCTCGCCGCGGCCCGCTGCCCCAGCACGGACAGGTCCACCTGCGCCCCCGGTGACGAAGCCTCCGCCACGCGGGACAGGGCCAGGTTCCCGAAGGGCGGCATCGATTCGGAGCCCGGCGCCTCGGCGATGGCGCTGGCCGCGGGGGCCTCCACGCGGTACGGCGCCCGGGGCACGTGGAAGACGCGAATCTTCCCCGGGATGCCCTTCAGCTCGTAGGCGCCCACTTCCTTGGAAGGCACCTCGGCCTTGTTCATCGCCAGGTAGACGGCCTCGGTGAAGTACACCTCGCCCGCCTCGGCGATGCCCTCCACCCGGGCGGCGATGTTGACGGGCTCGCCGAAGATGTCGTTCCCGTCCAGCCGCACCTCGCCCACGTTGATGGCCACGCGAACGTGAATCTGCTCCGACACCTCCACCGTCCGGTTGTGGTGCCACAGCCGGTCCTGGATGGCGATGCCGCTGAGCACCGCCTGGGTGGGCGATTCGAAGGTGACGAGGTACGCGTCACCGATGGACTTGACGATGCGCCCGCCAAACGCCTTGAACAGCGGCGCCAGCAGGGCCTCGTGGACCTGGAGCAGGCGCTGGTTCTCCTCCAGCGTCTGCCGGCTGGTCCGCTCGGTGAAGCCCTTGATGTCGGTGAAGACGATGGCGAGGTTGGCGGTCTTCAAAGCCCGCGCAGTGTATGCGCCACCGTCGAGGGTGCAATCGCAACTGCGTACCGAATGACTGCTCGCTGTCAGCGACGTGATGGTTTGAGGTCACGCATTCGCCGCTTCGGAGGGGCTTCCAGCGCCGCGCGGACCCGCTCCGCCAGCTGGGGCCGCCCCGTGCGCGTGTAGAAGTCGGCGAGCCGCCGGAGGACCAGCGGACTGGCCGGCTGGAAGCCTCGCGCCGCCAGCAGCTCCTTCTCCGCGTCCAGCAGGCGCTCCTGCTTCTCCAGCACCTCCGCCAGCTGGAGGCGCACCTGCACCCACTCCGGCTTCAGCCGTGCCAGGTAACGCAGGTGCAACTCCGACTTGAGCAGGTCCCCCATGTCCAGCCAGAGCGTCCCGAGCCGGAAGCGGGCCTCCTCGTAGGAGGCGCGCAGCTGCACGGCCTGCTCGTACGCCTGGACGGCCTGCCGGCGGTCATCCCGCTCCTCCCACAACAATCCCCGCAGGTACCAGGCGCGGGGATTGTTGGGAGCCTGCTGGAGCGCGGCGTTCAGGTGGGACTCCGCCTGCTCCAGCGCGCCTCCCGTCTTCAACAGGAGCCGGGCCATCTCCAACCGGGGCAGCTCCCACGCGGGTTGGGCCCGGACCAGGGCCTCCAGCGCGGCCAGGGCGCCCACATCATTCCCATCCGCTTCCAGGGCCAGGGCCTCCGGGAGCGAAACCACCGTCCGTGACGAGGCCGGTGTCAGGGCAGAAGGCTCCGCTGCGTCAGTCGCGCCCGCCAGCAAAGCCACCAGGATGACCCACCTCATGTGCGGCTGATAGCAGAGCCGACCCGGGCGCCTCAATAGATCCTCTTGACGGCCAGACGGCCGCGCATGAAACCCATGACCGTGCAGATATCGCAAAGAACGCTGGAAGACCTGGGCTTCGCGGACGTGCTCCGCGCGTTGGCGCAACGCTGCAGGACCGAGCCCGGCAGGGAGCGTGTGCTCGCCCGGCCCTTCCTGGACACTCCCGAGGCCGTGGCGGAGGCCCTGGCGCTCGTCTCCGAGACCCGCGCGTTGTCCCAGGAGCAGTTCTCCCTCCCCTTGGGTGGCGTGACGGACGTGCGCACGCCCATCGGCCATGCGGCCAAGGGCGGAATGCTGGAGCCCCGCCAGCTCATCGACTCGGCGCAGCTCCTGTTCGCCTTCGTCCGCACCCGCGAGGCGCTGGACGAACGCCGGGCCCGCGTCCCCCGGCTTGTGGAGATTGCCCGCCGGATGCCCTCGCTGGAGCCGCTGGCCCGCCGCATCGACCAGTGCTTCGAACCGGACGGTGAGATTTCCGACCGCGCCAGCCCGGAGCTGCGCGAAGCCCGGGACCGGGCACGTGGGCTCCATCGCCGCATCAAGTCGCGGCTCGACGAGCTGCTCCACGACGAGACCTTCCTCCCCAAACTTCGCGAGAACTACTACACGCTCCGAAACGGGCGTTACGTGGTGCCGGTGGTGGCCAACTACCGCTCGGAGGTGGACGGCATCGTCCATAACGCCAGCCAGACGGGCCAGACGCTCTTCATGGAGCCCCAGGCCATGGTGGGCCTGGGCAACGACCTCGCCATCGCCCAGTCGGAGGTGACCGAGGAGGAGCGCAAGGTGCTCCAGGCCCTGAGCGACCAGCTCGGCCGGGAGTCGGAGCGCATCCTGGAGGGCCTGGACGCCGTGGCGGAGCTGGACGAGGCTGAATCCGTGGCCATCCTCTCCGCGGACCTGGGCGCCAGCATGCCGGCCTTCGAGAACGTCACGGACATGCAGCTGCGGCAGCTGCGCCACCCGCGCCTGGTGCTCAAGGGCTCCGAGGTGGTGGCCAACGACGTGACGCTCACGGGCGATGCGAAGGCCCTGGTCGTCTCCGGCCCCAACGCGGGCGGCAAGACGGTGACGCTGACAGGTGTGGGCCTCTGCGCGCTGATGCTCCGCGCCGGCCTGCCGATTCCGGTGGCTGAAGGCTCCCGGATGCCGCTGTACCGCTCCGTCCACTCCACCGTGGGTGACGCGCAGGACCTGGAGCAGGGCCTGTCCACGTTCAGCGCGCACGTGGTGATGCTGCGCGACATCATCGGCGCCGTGGGCGAGGGCTCGCTGGTCCTCATCGACGAAATCGCCGCGGACACCGACCCGCGCGAGGGCGCGGCCATCGCCATCGCCGTGCTGGAGGAGCTGATGTCCAAGGGCGTGGTGGTGCTCGTCACCACGCACTTGGAGGAGCTGAAGGCGCTGGCGCACATGGACCCGCGCTTCCTCAACGCGCGCGTGGGCTTCGACTCGAAGCGCATGGCCCCCACCTACCGGCTCCAGATTGGCGCCGCGGGCCAGTCGTCGGCCATCGAGATGGCGGTGCGCGTGGGCCTGCCCCAGAATGTGTGCGACCGCGCCCGGGAGCTGTCCGCCAACGCCGGCGGTCCGCTCACCAAGGCGCTGGCGGCAGCCGAGGAGGAGCGTCGCAAGCTCTACGAGGATCTGGAACGCGCCCGCGTGGCGGCCCAGGAGGCCGAGGCGCTCCGGGCCGACCTGGAGAAGCAGAAGCAATCCTTCGAGCGCGAGCGCCGCGCCCGGATGATGCAATTCAACGACGACGTACACGCGGCCAGCGAGCACGCGGCGGCGGAAGTGCAGAAGCTGCTGACGAAGCTGCGCTCCGAGCAGAACGAGAAGGCCCTCGCCGAGGCCCGGCAGCAGCTCCAGCAGCGCGCGGACGAGGCGCAGAAGCGCGCCCTGGCCGCCAAGGCGGAGCTGTTCCAGGTGGAGGCACCCGGCCCGGCCAACCTGAAGGTGGGCGCCTGGGTGCACCACTCGGGGCTGAACCGCGACGTGGAAATCCTGGAGCTGGCGGACAACCACGCGGTGGTGTCCGCGGGTGGCGCGCTGAAGATGCGCGTACCCACCACGGAGCTGTCGGGCGCGCGCACGCGCAAGCCGCAGCAGGCGAAGTTCCCGGAGCGTCAGAAGCAGGATGTGGCACTCAAGCGTGCGGCCTCCGCGGCCCCCGCCGAGGTGGAGGCCACCAATTTCCGCTGCGACGTGCGTGGCATGCGCGCGGACGACGCGCTGGCGGAGCTGGAGTCCTTCCTGGACCGCGGCATGCGCAGCGGAGAAGACGCCGCGCTCGTCATCCACGGCCATGGCACGGGGGCGCTCAAGCAGGCCATCCGTGACTACCTGGCCGCGTCTCCGTACATCCGCATGTACCGGCCGGGTGAGGGCCACGAAGGCGGCGACGGGGTGACAGTGGTCGCCCTGCGCGCCTGACCGCAACCGCGATACGGACTGAAGCATCCAGGGCTGGAGGTGGCTGGAAATGGCCGCCTCCGGCCCTTCGTCTGTCAGGCCAGCCCGCGCGACCGCCAGCGACTCCGCGGTGTCCACGCCCAGGCGCTGGAGCTTGAAGCACTGGAGATGCGCTGGCGCCAGCGCATGTCAGGCGCGGCGCCGGAGCTGGTGGCCTAGCTTCGAGACCCGTCGCGACCAAACACTTGGCGAATGCGCTCCAGGTCCGCCGGTGCGACATGGAGCAGCGAGTGCTTGGGAGACACCACCGCGAGCACGTACCCGCCGAGCACCCAGGCACGGGCGCGGTACTGGGCGAAGTTGCGGAAGAGGCAGCCGTAGCCTCCCGCGACATGCCCCTCGAAGGCGTCGACCTCCAGGACCTCGAACGGGGCGGTGAGCCCACAACGAAGGGCCTTGGAGAGAGCTTCCTTCATGGTCCAGATGACGTTCGCCGCCAGTTCGCCGCCGCCGGGCGCGTGACGGACCATGGCCAACTCGCGCTGCGGCATCACTGATTCGAAGACGTCCGTCCGTTCGGGAGAGAGCTGCTCGACGTCGACGCCAACGATGTGCTCCGGCCCACACGCAACCGCGGCCGCCACCGAGCGCGCGTGGCTGAGGGAGACCACGGGCGAATCCCCTCCCGCGCCCCTGACCACCGGGTGTTCGAAGACACCGGGCGCGATTTCGACCGCGTGCATCGGTACCTGGACGCCGAGCCCGCTGATGGCGCGTTTGGCTGCGTAGCGCCCCAAGAAGAACCCGAGCCGTCGCGAGTCCGCGCGAAAGCCGTCCAGTCGCGCCCGCTCGTTCGGATGGAGCAGTGCCAACTGCGCATCGTTGATGGCCGCAGCGGACTCCTGATGGACACAGGCCAGCACCGCCGGCACCGGCACGCCGTGGCGCACCATGCCGAGCGACACCGTCGCGGAGGACTCCAGTCCGAGCGGGTCGTGAGGGTCAGAGCCGGTCATGGCGCTGGATTCTGTGTCAACCCGCCCGGGACCTCAATCACAGCCGAGCCCCTGGCCCAGGGTGAAATCATGGCAATGTCGTCAGATACCCGGCTCACGCGGAAAGCCGTCAGTTGGCGCACACCGCGAACGTCCCGACGCCTTTCTCCGAGGCCACCATGCATTGGGTCGTCCAGCACAACCTGTTCAACGAGCCTGGCTTCCACACGCTGCTCGGCGTGCTGCGGCGCGGCGAGATTCCGCACACCGTCGTGAAGGTCATCCCGTTCGATGGCGGTGTCGAGCCGACTGTCGACGTCGACGGGCCCGTCATCGTGATGGGCTCGCTCAGCCTGACGCGTTACGCGAAGCGGAGAGGCTGGACGCCGGGCGCGTTCCTCAACGACAACTTCGACTTCCGGATCTGGCGCGAGCAACTGGGCCACCACCTGCTCAACGCCGATGCCCAGGTCCACCGCTTCGGGGACGTTCCGCCGAGGGAGGGGCCCTTCTTCATCCGCCCCTGCCTGGACGACAAGTCCTTCTCCGGAATGGTGACCACGTGGGACGACTTCAGCACGTGGCGTGCGAGCGCCCTCGCATTGGGCGAAGGCGCCACGGTCGATGCCGACACCTGGGTGGCCGTCAGCCCGCTGAAACACATCCAGCGTGAGTACCGCATGGTCGTCGTCGACGGACGCGTCATCACCGGCAGCCGGTACAAGCTCGGGGACCGCGTTGCCTCGTCTCCCGAGGTCGAGCCCGACGTGCGTGCCTTCGCCCAGGCCATGGCCGACACCTGGACGCCAGACCGGGCCTACGTCCTGGACGTCTTCATGCACGACAGCGACCTATACGTCGGGGAGCTCAACAACCTCAACGCGGCGGGCTTCTACGCCTACGACGTCGCGAAGATGGTGGACGCCATCGAAGCGATGCCCTGGTAGCGCGGTCCGGGCACCGCTCCGCGCGTGTCGCGGCTCAGGACACGCGCTGGTGCTCCGCGAGCACGTCATCCAGCGCCTGGGCCTGCAGCTTCACGTCGGGATCCGAGTCCGTCAGGGCCTTCGCGGTGTGAACGCGAGCACGCGCGGCGTCCGACTTCGCCAGGGCCATGGCCATGAAGAGGTGCGCCCGCGTGTCGTCGGGGTGGGCCTCCAGCACAGGGGTGAGGACCTGTACCGCTCGTGCGTCCTCTTCCCGCTCCAGCAGTGCCATGGCCAGGTCGTGCGCCGGGCCCGGCTCCGACGGCGCCCGGGCATGGGCGTGCTCCAGGAGTTCCACGGAGCGTGCGCGCTCACCCGCCAGATCCAACACGCGAGACAATCCGTGCATCACCGCCACGTCGCCCGGGGACTTGCGCAGCGCCTCTTCCAGCAGACGGCGGGCTTCGGCCACATCCCCTGCGTCCAACCGGGCCATTCCGTCGCGATAAAGGTCCGTTCCCACTGAGTTCTCCTGGCACCACGCGGTGCGTCGGTCATTTCCACGCAACTTCAAGTCTACAAACTGCGACAAACTGAGAGGAAGCTATCCCCCGGACTTCATCATGCTCGTTCGAAACGCCCCCGTCTCGGCCCGCCGCCCAGCGAACTCCCCCTCGGAGTCGCCCGCCGCGGAGAAGCCAAACGCCGCCGCGGTCCCCGCGGCCATCCACCAGAAGGACTCGTTCAGCAACACGACGACGGCGCTCCAGCGCACGGCGAAGGTGGGCGCGGCACCCGCGGGCGACCACGGCAAGCTGATGACGGAGTACCTGACCGGCGCCCGCCCTCCCCCGGCGGACTTCGAGAAGGTCATCGGCTACAAGCCCTACGCCATCCAGACGCCGCACGGTCAGCGGATGCAGGACCCGCTGGGCTACGCGTCCGTCCCGCTGAAGATCGGCCCGGACAAGGAGTTCGACCCCGCGGCCAAGACGCACGACTACGGCTACGACCTGCTGCGCTACTTCGACAAGAAGGGCACGCCTCTCGGCCCCGATGCGCGCAAGGCCGCCGACGCCCTCTTCCGCAAGGACATGTTCGACTACGCGAACGACCAGAAGGGCGCGATGAACCGCTTCAAGTACCGCTCCTGGGCGCAGATCTACGCCACCGCGGTGGAGCTGAACTCGAAGCGGCAGGGCAACGGCCCTCCGTGAACCCCGCCTGAGGTTGCCGGGGCGCGCGGCGCGGAGTCTCTCCTCCGCGCCGCTCGATGCGCTCAAGGCGACTCGTAGCGCCGCAGCTTGTCGTACAGCGTCCGCAAGCCAATCCCCAGCCGCTGAGCGGCACGCTTGCGGTTCCCCGCCTCGTCCGCGATGGCTTGCTCAATGGCCCGTCGCTCCAGTTCCTCCAGCGTCAGGCTGGGAAGCCGGCCCCCCTCCGAGACGGGCGCATCCACCACGGGCCCCGCCGCGCCCGTTGGATCCAGCCACAGGTGCCGAGGCTCCACCACCGGCCCATCCGCGAGGATGGCGGCACGCTCGAGCGCATTGCGCAGTTCGCGGACATTGCCCGGCCAGGTGAACGCCTCCAGCCGCGCCACGGCCTCCGGTGACAGACGCAAGCCCGGACGACCCAGCTCGTCGCCGATGCGGCGCAGCAGCAGCTCCGACAGCGGCCGCAGGTCCTCGCGCCGCTCGCGCAGGGCCGGCAGCCGGATGGGGAACACGGCCAGCCGGTGGTAGAGGTCCTCGCGGAACTCACCGCGCGCCATCATCGCCTTGAGGTCGCGGTTGGTGGCCGCCACCCAGCGCACGTCGGCTTCCAGGGTCCGCGTACCACCCACGCGCTCGAAGCGGCGCTCCTGGAGGACGCGCAGCAGCTTGGCCTGGAGCTCGGCCTTCAGCTCGCCGACCTCATCCAGGAAGAAGGTGCCTCCCTGCGCCAGCTCGATGCGGCCGCGCCGCTGGGCCACCGCGCCGGTGAACGCGCCCTTCTCGTGACCGAAGAGCTCGCTCTCCAGGAGTGTCTCCGTCAGCGCCGCGCAGTTGACGGCCACGAAGGGGCCGTCCGCGCGCTCACTCCACTGGTGGAGGGCCCGCGCCGTCACCTCCTTGCCGGTCCCGCTCTCCCCCACCAGCAGCACCGTGGCCTGCGTGGGCGACACCTTCCGCAGCGCTTCCACCACCGGGTGCATGGCGGGAGCACCCCAGCTCAGCTCCACCTCGCCCGCCGACTGCCGCGCCTCTGTCTTCCAGTTGAGCAGCGCGCGCCGCTCCAGGGCCCGCGCCACCGTCAGGCGCAGCTCGGCGGGGCTGCCCACCGGCTTGAGCAGGAAGTCGAAGGCGCCCGCCTTCATCGCCGCCACGGCGCTCTCCACCGTGCCCACGGCGGTGAGCACCACCACCTCCACGTCGGGCTGCTCCTCGCGAACCTTGCGCAGCAAGGTCAGCCCGTCCATCCCGGGCATCCGCAGGTCCGTGAGCAAAAGGTCCACGCCCTGCCTCGCCATCAGCCGCGCGGCCTCTTCGCCGTCGGCGGCCATGGTCACCGAGTGACCTTCGTACTCCAGCGCCTCGGCGAGGAACGAGCGCACGCCCTCTTCGTCATCCGCCACCAGGATTCGCGCCATGGCTCAGGCTCCTCTCGCGGGAACGGTGAGACGGAACTCCGCGCCACCACCGGCATGGCTTCGCGCGCTCACCGTGCCACCGTGCAGTTCGACGATGCGGCGGGTGATGGCCAACCCCAGGCCCACGCCGCGCACGCGGCCCGTGACGAAGGGCTCGAAGATGCGCTCCTCCTCCTCCTCGGCGATGCCGGGCCCGTGGTCCTTGACCGTGAACACCAGGAACGTGTCCTGCCGCTCCACGGTCGCCTCCACGCGCTGGCCTTCGGGGCTGGCCTGGACAGCGTTGCGCAGCACGTTCTCCAGCGCCTGCTGCAACCGGCCCGCGTCCAGAGGCCAGGGCGTGCGGTCCGGCAGATAGCGAGCCTCCACACGCGCCGCTCCCGTGCTCTCCACCGCCGCGCGGAGCACGTCGTTGGGGTCCGCCTCCACGCGGCGAAGCTCACCGCTGGCCACGAAGCCCAGCAGGTCGTTCATCAACTGCTCCAGCCGGACGGCCTCCGACACCACCCGGTCCGCCTTGGGCGCCAGGACGGCGTCACGCTCCACGCGCTCGGCGAGCAGCTGCGCATGGCCCTTGAGCGACGCCAGCGGATTACGCAACTCATGCGCCAGCACCGCGGACATGGTGCCCAGGGCCGCGAGCCGCCGGCCGCGCTCCAGTTCCTCCGACAGCGCCTCCCGCTGCGCCAACGAGCGCGAGAAGGCGAAGGCCAACGCCAGGATGCCCACGCACGAGGCCACCGCCACGCCCAGCAGCCGCTGCGAGCGCGACTCCAACGCCAGGGCGGTGAGCGGCTCGAACTCGTAGACCATGCGCAGGTGCTTGCGCGGCTCCTGGGAATCACCCTGCTCCGACATGGCGCGGACCTCCTGCTGTGTCAGGGGACCGAAGGCAGGGCGGGGCCGGCGGAGGCGGCTGACCAGGCGCGCGCGCGCCCCTTCGACCACCAGCGGCGAGCCCTCATGGAAGAGAAGCCGCCCCAGCTTCACCTCCCCGGCGGACGCCAGCACCTGGTCGTCATCCATGACGGCCACGTAGCGCAGGCCGCCCTCCCGGTGGGATGCCAGGAAGGTGTTCAGCGCGGACGGGTCCGGGAGCCCCTCCGTGTCGCGGAAGGCCTCGAAGCCGGCCACCATGATGACGTTGGCCATGCCCCGGGTGACCAGGGCGGACGACTCCAGCGCGGTGTTCCGGATGAACAGCGCCGCGGACATCAGCACCGCGCACATGAGCACCGCCGCCACCCAGGGCGCTCGAGGCCCAAGCGGCCGCCACCAGGGAGCGCCGCTCACCGCCGACCTCCGCCGTGGGGACTCCAACTCCATCGCACACCTCCACAGGCTGCGAACTCTGCATGCGGAGTGCGGAATCCGCACTCTCTTCTGTCGGCGCCGCGCGCCTCGGGAGCCGTCGGTCGTCCGAGCATGAGAGGAGGCATGGGGCGTTCTCCTGGGAGTGGAGGGCGGCCACGTGGCCGCTGGCAGGGCGAAGGAGCAGGCGCGAAACCTCGGCGCGCCCACATGTCGCCCCCGCCCTGTGCAATCACGGGGCCCAGGCCCGCTGTTCAGGCTCGCGCACGTGAACCCGAGGGAGACCTCGAGGCGTGCATGCGGAGATGGCCGGCATCGCATGCGGAATCCGCACTCGCACTGCGGTTCCCGCAGGCCCGGCGCCACTTTCCCTCCACATTTCCAGGGGTTGGACCGTGGCAAGGCAAATGCAATGGCCCGGCTTGCGATGAAAAACGCACAGACACCGTGGTGGAAGCGGCAACCCTACCGGATGACGGCCCTGGCCCTGGGCTTCCTCGGGCTGGTGACGGCGCCCGGCGTGGGTCTGGCCCAGGCAACGACGACGATGACGACGGTCTCCCTGGAGGAGGCCATCGCCCGGGCGCTGAAGACGAGCCCCCAGGTGGCGCAAGCCGCCGGCACCGTCACCACGACGGGGGCCGCCGAGCGCAGCGCGTTTGGAGCCTACCTGCCCAACCTGTCCGCGAGCGCGAACAGCTCCCTGGCCAGCAGCCAGCGCCTGGACCCCACCACGGGCGCGGTGTTCAACGCCCCCAGCGACACGTACAGCGCCGGCTTGTCGGCCTCGTGGAACGTCTTCACCGGTGGCCAGCGCGGCGCCACCAGCAAGCAGGCCCAGGCGCGCTCCAGCGCCGCCCGGGCCGGACTGATCGCGCAGCGCGCGTCCGCGGTGCTCGACGTGGAGCGTTCCTATTACGAAGTCCTGCGCGCCGGGGGCCTGGAAGCGGTCGCCGTGTCCCGCATCGAGCGCGCGAAGCAGAACGCGGAGGCCGCGGATCGGCGACTGGCGGTGGGCTCGGCGACGCGCTCCGACGTGCTGCGGGCGAAGTACGACCTCACCTCCGCGCAGGAGGCCCTGCTCTCCGCGCAGACCCAGCACGCCGCCGCGACCCTGTCGCTGGGCCGGCTCATCGGAGAGGACGGCCCGGTGGACGCCCAGCCGTTGGAGCTCCAGGACGTGTCCACCTTCGCGCTCACCGACGAGGCGCTGACGGACGAAATCACCGCCCAGGCGCCGTCCATCCAGGCCGCGGAGGCGGACCTTCGGGCGGCCGAAGCCAGCGTGAAGGTGGCCAGGTCGTCCTACCTGCCCACGGTGCGTCTCTCCGGCGGTTATGACTGGTTCAATGACGAGCCCGCCTTCAACGGAGGCCGCACGAGCTGGTCGGTCCGGATGGGCCTGTCCTACCCCATCTTCGACGGCTTCGTTCGCGAGGAGCGCGTGGTGAGTGCGCGGACGCAGGCGTCGGTGGCCCAGGCCACGCTGTCGGATACCCGGCGCGCGCTGCGCTCGAGCGTGGGGACATCCCTGAATCAGCTCAAGCTGGCGTCGAACCGCATCGCCCTGGCCACGGAGTCCGTCGCGGTGGCCCAGGAGGACCTGAAGGTGCAGCAGGAGCGCTACAAGCTGGGCGCCACGACCATCATCGAGCTGCTGACGTCGCAGGAGAACCTGGTGACGGCGGAGATCAACCTGGTGGCCTCCCGCTTCGACTACCGGATTGCGCGCGCGGAGCTGGAAGCGCTCGCGGGGAGGCCGCTGTGAGCACGTCCACCAACCCCCAGCAGCAGGCGGGCGCGGGCCCGGCGCGGGACATCTCCGACGTGGTCATCCGCGTGGAGGGCCTGCGCAAGGACTACACGATGGGCTCCGAGGTGGTGCGCGCGCTGCGCGGCGTGGACCTCACCATCCGCCGCAACGAATACGTGGCCGTCATGGGCCCGTCCGGCTCCGGAAAGTCCACCTTCATGAACCTCATCGGATGCCTGGACGTCCCCAGTGAAGGCCAGTACTGGCTCAACGGCCAGCCGGTGGCGGGCATGTCGGAGAACGCGCTGGCCCGCATCCGCAACCGGGAGCTGGGCTTCGTGTTCCAGAGCTTCAACCTGCTGCCCCGCGCCTCCGCGCTGGACAACGTGGCCCTGCCGCTCATCTACGCGCGCATCCCCAAGAAGGAGCGCCGCGAGCGCGCGGCGGCGATGCTGGACAAGGTGGGCCTGGGCGCGCGCAAGGACCACCGCCCCAACGAGTTGTCCGGCGGTCAGCGCCAGCGCGTGGCCATTGCCCGCGCGCTCGTGACGCAGCCCGCCCTGCTGCTGGCGGACGAGCCCACGGGCGCGTTGGACAGCCGCACGGGTGAGGAGATCATGGCCCTCTTCGGCGAACTGCACAGCCAGGGTCAGACGCTGATGCTCGTCACCCACGAATCGGACATCGCGGCGCATGCGCAGCGGGTGCTGTTCCTGAAGGACGGCGTCATCGAGCGGGACGAGCGAAATCGGGACTGAATTTTCGCCACGCGCGCTGCGTGGGACAGGGAACGGGAGGTCGTCGTGAGCAAGACGAAGAAGTGGATCATCTCAGGCAGCGCGGCGCTCCTTCTCGGCGCGGGGGTGTACGTCACCCAGCGCGGCGAGGAGCCCAAGAAGAACGAGCGCTCGGCGGCGGTGGCCATGGTGGAGCGCCGGGACATGGAAGTGGTGGCCGAATCCGCGGGCCTGGTGGAGCCGCTGCGCGTCGTGGAGGTGAAATCCCAGGCCTCCGGTGAAGTGCTGAAGGTCCACTACGACACGGGCGACACCGTTGCCGAGGGCACGCTGCTGGCGGAAATCGAGCCGCGCGACGTGCAGAACGCGCTGGCGCAGGCCCAGGCCGACCTGGAGTCCGCGCGGGTGCGGCTGAACACGACGGAGGCCCAGCGCCAGCGCATGGAGGCGCTGCGCAAGGACGGCTACGTCACGCAGCAGGAATACGAGACGGCCGTGGACGCGTCGGCGACGGCACGGGCCACCAAGGTGCGGGCGGAGACGAACCTCCAGTTGGCGCGTGAGCGCAGCCGGGACGTCACCATCATCGCTCGCAGCCCCGGCACCATCCTGGAGCGGACCATCCAGCCGGGCGTCATCATCGCCTCCGCCACCAACAACGTGTCCGGTGGCACCGCGCTGTTCAAGATGGCGGACCTGTCGGTGATGCAGGTGCGCGCCAAGGTGGACGAGACGGACGTCGGGCAGATCAAGCCCGGCCAGAAGGCGCGCGTCACCATGGAGGCCTACCCGGGCCGCACCTTCATCGGCGAGGTGGTGAAGATCGAACCGCAGGCCCTGGTGGAGCAGAACGTCACCCTCTTCCCGGTGCTGGTGCGGATGGACAACCCGGACGGCCTGCTGCGGCCGGGCATGAACGCGGAAGTGGCCATTGAAATCTCCCGCCGCCGCAATGCCCTCACCGTGCCCAACACCGCGGTGGTGGGCGTGCGGGACGCCCGGACCGCGGCCTCCGCGGTGGGTGTTTCCGAAGAAGCGCTGCGCGCGGTGATGCGGCCGCCGGGAGCCCCGAGCCACCCGGGCGCGCCGTCCGGACCGACGACGGTGTCGGCCGTGGGAGAAGCCGGCGTGGGCGCCACCGCCGCGGTGGCCAATGGCGCCGGGCCGGGCGCGGTGCCCGCCAGGGGCCAGGGCGGCATGGGTGAAGGCCAGGGCGGCGGAGGCCAGGGCCGCGCGGGCCGCCGCGCTCGCGAGGATGTCCAGGGCGCGACGGACACGCGGCAGGGAGTCGTCTTCGTGCAGAGCCCCACCGGTCCGCAGCCCCGGCGCGTCACCCTGGGCCTGAGTGACTGGGAGAGCACGGAAGTGGTGAGCGGCCTGGAGGATGGCGAGAAGGTGGTGCTCATCACGGTGGCGAAGCTCCAGCAGCAGCAGAAGCAGACCACCGAGCGGATGCGCCAGATGTCGGGCGGCGTGATTCCCGGCGCGGGTGGTGGCCCGCGCGGGCCGCGCTAACCCCCAGGTCCATCAGGAGGACACGTCATGGGTGAAATCATCCGGGTCGCATTCGATGCGGTCCTCGCCAACAAGCTGCGGTCGCTGCTGACCATGCTGGGCATCGTCATCGGCATCGCGGCCGTCATCACCATGGTCGCGCTGGGCGAAGGGGCGCAGCGCTCAGTGGCCCAGCGGCTCCAGGGGCTGGGCACCAACGTCCTCACGGTGCGCCCGGGTCAGGCGTTCACGGGCGGCATGATTCGCGCCCAGGCGTCGATGACCATCGACGACGCGGAGGCGCTGCGGGAGAACGCGCGCCACATCCAGGCCGTGGCGCCGGAAATCGAGTCGCGCTTCCAGGTGGAGTACGGCGCGAAGAACGCGAACCTGTCCGTCGTGGGCACCTGGCCGGACTACTTCCGCGTCAACCAGGGGCAGATCACGAACGGCCGCCTCTTCACGGACGCGGAGGACAAGGGCCGGCGCCGGGTGGTGGTGCTGGGCGCCCTGGCCGGTGCGCAGCTGGGCCTGACGGACACCGCGTCCCTGGTGGGCGAGTCCATCCGCATCCGGGGCATTCCGTTCGAGGTCATCGGCGTGCTGGCCGAAAAGGGCGCGCAGGGCTTCAACAACCCGGATGAGAGCCTCTACATCCCGCTGTCCACCGCGCAGTTCCGCGTCATGGGCAGCGACCGCATCCGCTCCATCGCGGTGCAGGCCGTGAGCGACACGTCCATGGACGACGCGATGGCGGAGATCGACCAGAAGCTCCGGCGCGAGCACCGGCTGCGCCCGGAGCAGCCCGCGGACTTCAACATCCGCGACCAGGCCTCGCTGCTCAACACCATGCAGGAGACGACGCAGACGTTCTCCCTGCTGCTGGCCGGCATCGCCGCCATCTCCCTGCTGGTGGGAGGCATTGGCATCATGAACATCATGCTGGTGTCGGTGACGGAGCGCACGCGCGAGATTGGCTTGCGCAAGGCGCTGGGCGCCACCGGCATGGACATCATGCTCCAGTTCCTCGTGGAGTCCCTGGTGCTGTGCCTGGCCGGAGGAACGCTGGGCCTGCTGCTGGGCATTGGCGGCGCGGCGATGCTCCAGCGCGTGGCGGGCTGGACGGTGGTGGTGGCACCGGAGGCCATCATCGTGGCCATCGCCTTCTCGGCGACGGTGGGCGTGTTCTTCGGCATCTGGCCGGCGCGGCGCGCGGCGAGCCTCGCGCCCATCGAGTCGCTCCGTTACGAGTAGCCGGAGTCCTGGCCTCGGGCGCCAGCCCGCCCGCCGAGGAGGCGGCGGGCACGGCGCCCGAGCGCGTTTCAAGCCCTCCTCTTCCGGGCCGGGACTTCACAGGGTGCACATGTTTGCGGGCCTGACTCGAGGAGGGACGACATGGCGGATGGCAAGCGAATCGCGTGCATCGTGGGGAGCGGCTTCGAGGACTCCGAGCTGCGGGTTCCCTACGACAAGCTGCGCACGGAGGGCCACGAGGTGGTCCTCATCGGAAAGAAGGCCGGAGAGGAAGTCGTCGGCAAGCAAGGCAAGGAGAAGTTCCGCGTGGAGCGGAGCATCGACGACGTCCAGGTGCAGGACTTCGACATGCTGCTCATCCCCGGCGGGCACTCTCCCGACAACCTCCGGGCCGACGAGCGCTTCGTCCAGTTCGTGAAGGAGTTTGATGACCGCGGCAAGCTCATCGCGGCGGTGTGCCACGGGCCCCAGCTCTTCATCTCCGCGGACATCCTGGACGGACGGACACTCACCGCGTGGACGACGATTCAGCATGACTTGCGCCGCATCCCCAATGTCCAGGTGAAGGACGAGGCGGTGGTGCGGGACGCCAACTGGATCACCAGCCGCAAGCCGGACGACCTCGAGGACTTCAGCCGCGCCATCATCGAGGACCTGAAGGGCGCGGGCGCCCGAGGAGAGCGGGAAGCACGCACCTGAGGTGGCGTCTACTTCCGGCCGCTGAGAATGTGCTGGAGGAGCTGACGCGAGATGTGGAGCAGCTTCGCGGCCCCGCGCACGCTCCCATCGGATTTCGCCAGGGCCTCGTCCACCAACGTGTCGCGGACGAGGCTCTCGAAGCCGTGCAGAGGCACCCGTCCCGCGCTCGCCCGCAGCGCGGTGACCAGATCGGGGGGACGCGCCAGCGTCTCCAGCCAGACGGCCTCCAGCCGCGCGAGGTCCAGCGGCTTGGGAAGGAAGGCACGCACGCCCTCCTGCGCGAGTTGGAAGGCCTGCTCCGCCGTCGCCGTTCCGCTGATGGCGATGACGTGTGGCAGCGGCTCCAGCTCACACAGCGGCGCCAGCAGCTCGATGCTGTCCCCATCCGGAAGGCTGACATCCAGGATGACGGCGTCGGGCGCATCACTCCGGAGAACCTGACGCGCCGCGGCGATCGAAGCCACATGGGTGCACCGCTCGGCGCGAGAGCGCAGCGCCTCCTCGATCGCACGCGCCAGACGCGTGGCGTCCTCGACGACCAGGAGATGTCGGACCCGCCCCACCCATGGCAACTTACCATGAATGCCTGAGAGTCCTCGACCGCTGGCGCTGGAGCAGATGGCGCAGCGGGTGCTGTCCGACGCTTCGAACGAGGGCGAAGCGCTGGTCAGCGGGGTCCGGATTGTCTTCTGTGCCCTCATCCTGACGCGCTTCCTGGCACTGGGTGGCGCCCACGCAGAGGGCGGCGCCGCGGCGGCATTGCTCCAGCTTCCCCTGCTGCTGGGCAGCATCGTGGTGTCGGCGATGGCGCTGTGGGCGGCTCGGCGGCGGATGTTCGGCGCGAAGCTGCTCGTGGCCTCCACGGTGTTGGACGCGGTCTTCGCCCATGCGTCCCTCCTCTCCACGGTGCTCTGGCATGGCCCCCACTACACCGGCCTGCTGCGAATGCCTGACCCCGCGGCGGCCATCGCGGTGGCCTTCATCACCGCGCTGCGGCTGTCGCCCGCGGCCGCTTGGATTGGGACGGCGGCCAACCTCCTGTTGATGGCGGGCCTGACGGCGGTCGACTTCCACGTCAATGCAGGGCAGTCCACCTACGGGGCGAAGGAGCTGATGCTCCTGTTCATCTTCATCGGCAGCGCGGGAGTCTTCGCCTCGGTGATTTGTGGCATCGCACGGCGGCTGGTCCTCAAGGCCGGAACCGCGAGTGCCCACATCGAGAGCGCGCGTACGAACCTGCGCACGCTGCTGCGCGAGCACCACGACGTGCGCACGTTGCTGTCCGCGGCGAGGCTCCGCGCCGACCTCCTCCTCCGCGAGCCCATGGGCGCCAGCGCGCCCGGCCATGCGAGCGCCCTGGTGCAGGACCTGGGTGAGCTGAGCAGCTTCATCGAGAGCGTGAAGACCCGGACGCTGAGCGAGCTGACCCTGATTGAAGACGCGACAGCGGTGAACGTGGGCGCCACGCTGCGCCGCGCCATGGAGGTCGTCCAGGCGAGGTTCTCCCGGGTCCGGTTCGAACTGGCAGAGACAGCGGGCCTGGCGCGTGCCGCCGCCAACGACGTCAGCGTCCGGATTGTCGGCGGAGAGCGCGGGCTCACGCATGTGGTCACCAACCTGTTCGTGAACGCCTGTGAAGGCGATGGCCAGCAAGGCGCGCGCACGGTTCGAATCAGCGTGGAGCCGAACCCGGCGCTGCACCGCGTCCTGCTCAGCGTGAGCGATGACGGACCGGGCTTCCGGCCGGGGTTGCTGGAGGGAGAGCGGCCCCGGGGCGGCACGACCAAGCCACAGGGGTCTGGACTGGGCATGCTCCTGGTGAGCGGGCTCGTCGAGGCCAGCGGCGGCACCTTGCGCGCCTGCAACCCGCCCGAGGGAGGCGCGCGGGTCGAAGTCACGCTGCCCTTCAACGGGTAGCTCAGCGGGCACCTTCGCTCAGCCCGGCAGCAGGCCCCGCCTCGCAAGCGCGAGCGCCACGGTCGGCCGGCGCGACCGCCAGGCGTGAGCGAGCCCCAGTCCGAGGTTCGCCACCAGCCACAAGGCCATGGGCCCGCGGTTGTCCTGGTCGAAGGAGGGCAAGAGCTTGAGCACCACCGCGAGCAGCGAGCCCGCCACGAGCAGCCAGACGCATCGGCGTGCCCAGCGCTCCGCGCGCTCGCTGCCGGTCATCATCAGGAGGCCCAGCGGAAGCAACCCGAACGCAAGCGGATTGGCCAGCAACAGGTTCTCATTGCGCTGCATGACGTCGAGCCTGGAGAACAGCATCAACCCACCCAGCGCCACGCCCGCCGCGCCGAGCGTGAGCCCGAACACGGCGTGATAGAGGCCAAAGAGAATCTGGAACACCCGGTGCGTGCCGCGTCCGCGCAGGAACGCGAGGAGGACGGCCAGGACCGCACCTCCAGCGCCAGGTCCCCAGGCGGCGGCCCCCTCCCAGCCAGCGCCGACAGGAGCAGCCACGGCAATGGACGAGGACGAAGCCCCTTCGCGCCTGACCAACGGGATGCGCTTGCCGGAGCCATCCACGTAGGACACCCCCATGAGCAGCCTGGCGAACTCCCGAGGAAGGAAGGCCTCCTCCCATTGGGTCGCGGGCGCGTCCACGGCGTCGTTCAGCCATAACATCAGGAGCAGCTCCGACACCGGATGCGTCTGGACGTATCGCCGGAGGAGTTCTCGCTGGGTGGCACGCGCCGGCGCCGCGAGCGCTTCCCGAAGCGCGCCACCCAATGCCTCATCAAGGACATCCCGCACGCGCGTCGCACAGTTGTCCCTGAGCGGGTGATAGGCATATTCGCGCGAGGCGGGTTGGACGTCGCGCTCCAGCCGCGCCAGGAGCCGCTGACGCTGCTCCACCGAGAGCGCGAGGTCCTGCACGTCAATGGACCGCGCCATCGCGCGGTACAGCGAGAAGCTCCGCTCCACGGACAGGCGCGCCGCCCAGAACGTCGGACGGCCCAGGAGAAAGCGAACCGGTCCTCCATTCGCGATGGACGTCGTGCCATAGCTGTAGAGGAGGCCCGTCTTCAGGCGCGCGTCCTCGACCCACAGCGCGCTGTGACCGAAGCGCTGGTGCATGTCCGCGCCTGGGCCAATGGTCACCAACCGGATGCGCAGCGACTCGGGATGTTGACCAAAGCCCTCGGGTGAGGGCGCGGCGAACGCCGCTGCGCGGAACAGGGCCACGACCAGGATGAGCACCGCGTGTCTCGCCATCCCACCGCAATGCCCCACGCCCGCGGGGTCAGGGCAGTGCAAAAAGATTGGCAGTGTTCACGCGAAGCGCGTCGCGACAGGGTCCCTATCGGCTCGCGGGCCTCGCGCACCGAGTCAATGACACACACACCAATCCCTGGATTGGCAAGGAGAAGCCCCACATGAACACGACCCACAACCCGCACACGTATTCCAGGCGCTTCCTGGCTGCCTTCACGGCCACCCTGGCCGTGGCCATGCTCGTCATGACCCCTGGCAAGGCACACGCCATGGATGGTGACAGAGAGGTGACGCACCTTCGTGTCCGCGTTGTCACCGGAAGCGACGACCTGCGCAAGGCGAGCAACGCCTTCGCTGAGTTCAGCTACACGGTGACCATCAACAACCAAGTCTCCCACCACTCCATCAGCCAGAACCTGAACAACGGAGCGAACTGGCCCAACGGGTCGACGCGCACCGTGGAAATCGCACTCCCCCTGGGCGTCCTCTACGGCAACATGCGCGAGTTCGCGATCCGGTTTCAATCCGGGCAGTCAAACCCCTTTGAGACGGGTGACAACTGGAACCTGAACGACATCCGGGTCACCGCCATCCTGGACGACGGGACGGAGGCCATCATCGTTCAGGACTCCGGCAACCCCTACCACCGCTTCAAGAGCGACGTGAACACCCGGCGAGCCTGGGTGCTGTGACGTCGCCGTGGGAACAGCCCGGTAGCGTCAGGCGGTTCCCTGCTCGAAGGCCTCCACGTCCTGGTAGTACCGCTCCACCTGGGCCTGGGTCGCCGTCTGGGTATAGACCTCCGGACGTGGGTGTTCGATGACGTCGAGGATGACCTTCGCGGCGTCCTCGACGCGTTGGGCCCCTGGCAGCACCCGCGAATCCGGCCCACCGCCGAGCGCGTTGTCCCCGAACGCGGTGGCGACCACGCCGGGCATCACCACCGTCACGGTGATGCCCGGATGCGTCTCACGCAGCTCCTGGCGCAGGCAGGCGCTGAGCGCGTTGAGCGCATGCTTCGCCGCGCTGTACGCCGACCGGTGGGGAACGATGGGCAGCCGCCCCAGGGCGCTGGAGACATTCACCAGCTGCCCGGCGTCGCGTGACTGGAAGTGCGGCAGCACCGCCTGCATGCCGTACAGTGCGCTGTTCACGTTGTCGCGCCACATGGCCTCCAGGTCCGCGTCCGTGAGCTCCGCCACGGAGCGCGTGATGCCCCGCCCCGCGTTGTTCACCCACACATCAATGCGGCCAAATCGGGCGAGCGCGGCGTCACGCAGCCGCTCCATGTCCGCGCGCCGGGTCGCGTCCGTGACCACCGCGAGTGCCTCACGCCCGCACTGCCCGGCCACCACTTCCAGCTCCGCCTTCCGTCGCGCGGCCAGCACCAGACGGGCGCCCTTCCCGGCCGCTTGCCGCGCCAGCTCCGCGCCAATGCCGCTGCTTGCTCCAGTGATGACGACGACCTTGTCCATGTCCACGGCCCTCCCTGTCTGACGGGGGGGCCTCTATCAGGCGCCCTGCCCCCCCGCGAGCCCGCCCGGCCGCCGTGGGCGAAGCCTTGCCACCCAGGCGCCACGATTACCGTGGGCCGTGCCGTGGTACCGTGCGGCTCTCCCGCGACCCTTTCTTCATACCGGTGCGACTCTTCTCCTTTTCGATGCTCATCGGGCTCGGCGCGGTGCTGGGCCATCTGTACCTGTACCGTCGGCTGGTGCGCCCCCTGCTGCCTGGCCGCCTGCCTCGGCTGCTGGCCCTGGCCGTGCTCGTCGCGATGACGGGCGTCCTGGGGTTCCGGCGCACCGTGCTGGACCTTCTTCCAGAAAGCGCCGAAGGGCTGCTCACCATGGCGGTGTACGCATGGATGGGCGTGGCGCTCTGCCTCGTCATCGCCCTGTTGCTGACGGACGTGGGCCGGGGACTCGCGGCCCTGGCAAGGCGGGTGCGGCCCCACGCCTCGCCCGCGCCTCCCTCACCAGCGCCCAGCACCACCGTGGACGAAGACCGGCGGCGCTTCCTGGGCCAGGCCGTGGCGGGGAGCGCCTTCGTCGCGGGAGGCGGACTGGCCACCTATGGAAGCTGGCGTGCCTTCTCACCGCCGCTCGTCACCGAGCTGGCCGTGAAGATTCCCAAGCTGCCCAAGGCCCTGGACGGGCTCAGCATCGTGCAGCTCACCGACATCCACGTGGGCCACTTCATCCAGCGCCGCTACATGGACGCCCTGGTCCAGCAGGCCAATTCGCTGCGCCCGGACCTGTTCGCCATCACGGGAGACCTGGTGGACGGCGACGTGGCTTCGCTCGGCGGCCACGTCGCCGCGCTCGCCGCGCTGAAGTCCCGGTACGGCAGCTACTTCGTCACCGGCAACCACGACTACTACTCCGGCGACGAGGAGTGGTCCGCGTTCCTGGAGTCGCTCGGTATCGAGGTGCTGCGCAACCGGCACGTGCGCATTGGTGACGCGGGCGCTTCGTTCGACCTGGTGGGCGTGGACGACTGGAGCGGTGGCCGGCGACGCAACAAGAAGGGGTATGACCTGGACCAGGCGCTCGCGGGGAGAGCTCCGGACCGCGCCGCGGTGCTGCTTGCGCACCAACCGGCGAACTTCAAGGTGGCGGCCGAACGCGGCGTGGACCTGCAGATTTCGGGGCACACCCACGGTGGACAGCTCGTGCCCATGACGTTGCTGATTGGTCTGGCGTGGGAGCACTCCGCCGGGCTGTACGCGCACGGTGACTCGAACATCTACGTCAGCCGTGGCTGCGGCTTCTGGGGACCGCCCATGCGCGTCGGCAGCCCGCCAGAGCTCGTCAAACTCGTGCTGACGGCGTGACGCACTGGGACATCCGGTGCGCGGCCTGCCTGCTCACCAGGGCGCTGGCCATCGGGCGAAGGGCCGCGGCGGCTCGACTTCGGGTATGCTCCCCGGCAAATCAGGACCCGTGAGGGTGGGTCCTCAAGAATCTTGAGAGGCACAGATATGAAGCGCCTGGGAAAAGTCGGTCTGCTGGTCGGAGCGCTCACGCTGGGTGGCGCAGTCGTCGGGTGTAAGGCCGAGGACGACACCGCGAAGAAGCACCGCATCGTCGGCAGCGACCACTTGAGCAAGAAGGAGTTCAAGGAAGCCGCCGCGGCCTACGCGCTGTCGCTCCAGGCAGACCCCAAGCAGGAGAAGGTCTGGGAGAAGAAGGCCTTCGCCCACATGCAGCTGGGGCAGATGAACGAGGCCGCCGAGGCCGTCCTGAAGATGGGCGAGTTCAAGACGACGCCCACGGAGAAGGCGGAGATCTACCGGACGCTGGCCAGCATGTACATGACCGGCGGCACCACCGAGGAGGCCGAGAAGTACTTCAACGAGGCCCTCAAGCTGGAGCCGAAGGACGAGGCGTCGCTCGGGTGGATCGCGGAGATCTACGCGCAGCGCGGCGGCGCCCGCTCCATGGGCGCGCCCATCATCAAGGAGTCCCTGGAGAAGTCGCTCAGTTATTACGACCAGGTCATCGCCATCAACCCCAACTCCGCCAACACCTATCTCAACAAGCGCGTGGTGATGGGCCGGCTGATGGAGTTCGAGCGGCAGCAGAAGGAGATGGCGCTGTCCGAGGCGACCGAGAACGCGAAGAACAAGGAAGTCGTCGCCGAAGCGACGGCTCGCGCCGACGAGCACCAGAAGCGCATGGACGAGTACCAGGTGCAGTTCGCGGAGATGACGAAGAAGTTCAGTGAGGCACAGAAGGCCGCGAAGGCGGCGGCGCCCGCGCAGTAACCCACCGCAACCTGCCGGACAGAACGCAAGGGCCTGGGACCGCGAGCCGGTTCCGGGCCCTTCGTGTTTCAGCCCATGCCCACCGTTGCCACGGGGCCTGGGTGACACTGTTCCCCTCCCAGGGTGTTCCAACCTCCGCGACGTCGGTGACGTCCGGAAACCTGGGAGTGAAGACATGCGCATCGCGAAGTCAGGAGCCTGGGTGGGGACCGCGTTGCTCGCGGTGGCCCTCACCGCGTGCTCCTCCGGTCCTTTCGTGGAGGGCAATGGACGTGTGGTGGAGAGCGAACGGGAGATCCCCTCGTTCGACGAAGTCGTGGTGAACGACGGCATCTCCGCCACCGTCGTCGTGGATCCAGCGCAGCCCGCCAGCGTCATCGTCGAGGGTGACAGCAACCTCGTGTCCCTGATGCGCACCGAGGTGCTGTCCGGGGCGATGCTCCGGGTCCACTTCCTCGCGGACGACGTCGGCCACTGGGAGTCCGCCAATCCCCTTCGTGTCCGAATCACCGTGCCGACGCTGACGTCCTTTCAGCGCTCGGGCGGCGGCACCGCTGACCTGAGTGGGAGCATCGACGTCCCCTCTTTCCTGCTCACCGCGAGCGGCGGGGGCACGATTCGAGCGCGAGGGTTCGTGACGGAGCGGTTGACGCTGGAGACCAGCGGCGGAGCGGAAACCACCCTGGAAGGGCAGGCCACGCTCCTGGACAGTGAGATGTCAGGCGGCGGCCGCCTCTTCGCCACGGGCCTCCAGACGCGCGACGCACGGCTGGAATCGAGCGGAGGCGGCACCACCGAGGTGCGGGTCTCCGGCTCACTGCGAGTCGAAGCCTCGGGCGGCGCGGACATCCGCATCACCGGAGCGCCCACCGTCGTCGAGAAGGACCTCTCTGGCGGCTCGGCGCTCCGCTTCGAATAGCCGAGGTACGCCCGGCTCAGCGGCGCCGTCTGCCTCCGCCTGCGAGCACCATCAAGATTCCGCCCACCAGCGCCGCGCCGCCCCCCGCCAGATACAGCGTGGTGCGGTCGGTGTTCCGGCCGGTGAACAACTCCGTGGCCCGCTCCGCGAGCGAGTCCCGGGCCTTGAGCCCGGACCACAGCAACACGGCGCCCGCGATGGCGAGCATGACACCCAGCAGCCGGACGAAACTCACGTTGCCTCCTGAAGTCACGGGCCTCCCTTGAAGCAGAAGGCCCGCGTCGGTCTCAGCGCTTCTTGCGCCCCGTAGGCGCCTTCTTCTTCGCGGCTCCCGAAGCCTTCGCTGGCTTCGCGGCACGCGCCACGGTGGGCTTCGCGGCCTTCTTCGACGGCGCCTTCGCCTTGGACTTCGACGCGGCAACCTTGGTGGCCTTCGCGGCGGCCCGAGCAGGCGCCGCCTTCTTCGCCTTGGCGGTGGGCTTCTTGGCCTTCGTGGCGGCGGCCTTCTTGGCGCTGCCGGCTGCGGTGGTCTTCTTCCGCGCCGGAGTGCGCGTCGCCTTCGCCACGGCCTTCTTCCGCGTCGCCTTCCGCTTCGGCGCAGCCGTCTCTGGCGCGGGCGCGGGAGTCACGGGCGTCTCGACGCTCGCGGGCGCGGCTCGCACGGGCTCCGGGGCCACAGGAGTCGGGGTTTCCGTCACGGCCCGGCTGGGAACAGGCGGGGGCGCTTCGACGGGCGCCTCGGGCGGCGGGCGCGGGGGCTCTATCGAGAATGCCCTGTCGTCCTCGGACTCGCGCCCGGGCTTGGGAGCGGGGAACCGGGGCCCCGGTCCGCCCTGTGGCTTCTGCTTCTGGAACGACCGGCCGTGGGAAGCGCCGCGGGGTTCAGGCCCACGCTGACGCTGGGACGCCAACGCGCGAATCCGGTCGAAACCCGGGTGTGGAGACCGGGCGGCGTCATCGCCCGCCGGCAATTCCCATGAAGCGGGCGCGGACGGCGCTTCGGACGGAAGCGGCTCGGCCGTTTCGGCGGACACGGGCGCCGGTGCCTGCGGCTCCGGGCGGATGAACGTCCTGCGCTTGGGCCACGCGGGCGACTCGGCACGAGGAGGTTCCTGTCCTTCCGGCGCCCTGGGCGGGAACCGAGGCTCCTTCCGGTGCGGCGCGGCCTCCTCACGACGGCCTTCGCGGGAGAAGCGTCCGCGCGGACGTCCCGTGCCCGTCTCCTCGTGATGCCCAGAGGGCGCGCCCTGGCTCGTGGCGGCGGCTTCCCGTTCGCGGCGGCCCGGGCGCCCTGCCCGCTCCCGCCGGCCATCCCGCTCGCGGTGCGACGGTGCCTCGGCCGTCCACGCCTGACGCCGGTGCGGCTGATCGCCCCGCGTCGCGACGCGGCTCAGCAGCGCCTCGCCCTCGAACTGGAGCGCCTCGAAGTCGATCTTCTTCGCCGTCACGTTCACGGACGTCAGCCGCACCCGCAGCTTCTGTCCCACGCGCACCCGGCGCCCATTCGCGTACACCAGGGAGTGCGTCAGCTTGTCCAGCTTCGCCCCGGGCCCCAGCGTCTCCGCCTTGACCAGGCCTTCGACGTGCACCTCGTCTAGTTCGACGAAGAAACCGAAGTCGGTGATGGCTGCCACGGTGGCGGCGAACTCCTCGCCCACGCGGTCCTTCATCAGCAGGCACGCGTAGAAGGACACCACCTCCCGCTCGACCTGCATCGCCGCGCGCTCGCGCTCGGAGCACTGCGCGGACATGTCCTCGAGCTGGTCCTCCTCGCGCTCCAGCATCGACTGCGAAGGCTTGCGCCCCTTCCGGGCCCAGTGCGCCTTGAGCAGCCGGTGCACCAGCAGGTCCGGGTAGCGGCGGATGGGCGACGTGAAGTGCAGGTAGTGCTCGGCGGCCAGGCCGTAGTGGCCCACGCGGGACGACGTGTACACGGCCTGCATCATGGAGCGCAGCAGGAGCTGGTTCAGCGCCCGCTGCTCGGGGTGGCCCTGGAGCTGGCTGACGAAGGCATCCAACTCCTTCGACGACACGCCGTCCTCGACGCGCATCTTGAAGCCATAGGCCTCCGCCAGCGCGGCGAACGTGGCCAGCTTCTCCGGATCCGGCTCGCCGTGGAACCGGTACACCGTGGGCAGGCCCTCGTCCTGGAAGAAGGTCGCCACCGCCTCGTTGGCGGCGAGCATGCACTCCTCGATGAGCCGGTGGCTGTCCTTGCGCTCGCGCTTGTCCATGCGCGCGGGCAGGCCTTCCTCGTCCAGCACCACCTTGTGCTCGGGCAGGTCGAAGTCGATGGCGCCGCGCTCCTTGCGCATCTTCATCAGCGCGCGGGCCAGCGACATCAACCGCTCGAAGTGGGGCTTGTGCGCGTTGCGGTGCGGCACGTCCTTGCCGGCGAGGACGTCCTGCACCTCGTTGTACGTGCACCGCGCCACGCTGCGCATCACCGCCGGATACAAGTCGTAGGAGCGACGGTGGCCGCGGCGGTCGAACGTCATGTCCGCCACCATGCACAACCGGTCCTCGTCCGGGCGCAGGGAGCAGATGCCGTTGCTCAGCCGCTCCGGCAGCATGGGCAGCACCCGGTCCGGCAGGTACACGGACGTGGCGCGCCGCAGTGCCTCCGCGTTGAGCGCACTGCCTTCCCACACGTAGTGCGTCACGTCCGCGATGGCCACCACCAGCCGCCACCCGTCCGCCTGGTCCTCCACGTAGACAGCGTCGTCGAAGTCGCGCGCGTCCTCACCGTCGATGGTGATGAGAGGAAGGGCGCGCAGGTCGCGCCGGTGCTCGCCGCGGGCCTCTTCCTCCGACACCGTCACCGCGTAGCGGTCCGCCTCGCCCATGACCTCCGGCGGGAACTCGTCCGAGAACCCCTGCGAGTAGGCGACGCCCAATACCTCGGCGCTCGGCGTGCCGGGCTTGCCCAGGGAGCCGGCGACCTCGCCGTGCAGCCCCCTGTCCGGGTCCAGCATCTGGGCACCAATGCCCAGTTGGACCTTCACCAGGTCCCCTTCGCGAGCCATCTGCGTCAGCGGCACGCGAATGGGGCCGGGCAGGCTCGAATCCGTGGGGTACACCACGGCGTAGCGGCCCTTCACGACGTAGGTGCCCACCGCCAGCTCGCGACGGCGCTGAACCACCCGGACGATCCGGCCCTCCAGGCGCGGAGGCCGCCCCGAGACGGCCACCACCACCCGGTCATTGTCGAGCGCGCGCTGGGCCTCGTGCGGCGGAAGGAAGACGTTGTCCCCTTCCCCCGACAGCGGATGCACGAAGCCGAAGCCATCCCGGTGGACGTGGAGGATGCCTTCCAGCAGGCCATCCTCTTCAACCTCGCTGAAACGACCCCGGCGGCCGGGCCACTCCCCCCGCTCCTGCCGGAAGCCCCCTCCGTGCTTCGAAGCGCCCTTGCGCTCACGCCCCGGGCCCTGCTCCTGCCAGCCCGCGCGCTTCCCACGCGCCCCCGGCTCATGCCGGCGGGCCGCGAAGCCGCCAGGGCCCGCCGCGCGCTGCCCGGCCTGCCGAGGCCCACGACCTGGCCCGCCTTCGCGGGGCCCTTCGGCGTCGCGCTGACGCCACGCCATGGGAGCGCCCTGCTCCCTTGCACGCACGTCGGCCTCGCGCCGCGAGGGCTGCCGGGGCACGAAGCGCTTGCCGTCCTTGAGGATGTCGCCCTGACGGACGAGCTCGCGCAGGGCGCGCTTGAGCTCCGTCTGTTGTCCGGGGTGCAGGCCCGCGAGCCGGAGAAGCTCCTTGATGCCCAGCGGGTGGTCTGCTTCAGCGAGGATCTGCTTGAGAAGGTCTTGAGAAAGGCTCACGGTGGGGTCGCGGCTCGGCCGCTACGGGAACGGGTAAGCCCGAAGCGGCCGGACGGGAACCCCCCGGCGACCGGCCGCCCCCCGGAACCTGCTCCGGGCGGCGACCCTCAGGGCTTGACCGTGACGTTGATTTTGAAGGAGCGGTCCACCAGGCCAGGCGACAGCGCCTTGGCCAGGAAGAACTCCACCTCGAAGGTGCCCGGGTTGCGCGGGGTGAAGAAGAACTCGCGGGTACCAGGACCGTCCTCGGGCGCGGGCTCGAAGTTCGCTTCGCGCAGGCCCACGCGCTTGGCCACCGTGGGCTCGATGGCCCAGGTGAAGCCGGGATGCTCGGGCAGGCGCACGGCGAGACCGTGGTTGAGGCGCACGTCCACGGACGTGGGGACCTCTCCCTCGATGTGCACCAGCTCCATCTCGTCGCGGGACACGGCGCGCGCTTCGGACGGACGCAACTCCACGTTCTCCGCCAGGATGCGGCCACCCCAGCCGGACGTCTTGTCGACGACGCCCTGCACCTGGAGCGTGTACCCCACGTGCTTGCGCAGGGCCTTGCCAGCGGCCTTGCCCTCGATGATGAATGACACCTGCTGGCGCGTGCCGCCGTTGGACACGACGAGCACGAACTCCTCGCCCGTCATCTCCAGGTTGCCACGCACGCCCGCGAAGCCCTTGATGCCCGCGCCCATGCCAGCCGCCGTCACCATGGAGACCTCACCGGGCGACAGGTAGCGCAGCCGCGCCTCCGTCTCCACCGGGGCGGCTTCCACCACCTCGGAGTCCGGCTTCTTGGCCGAGTACTTGCGAACGTCCACCACGCCAGCGTGGTTGGTCGTCTTGCGGATGAGGCCGCTGACGGAGACCTTGTGGTCCACGTAGGCCGGGAGGACTTCCTGATCCGGGCCCTGGAGGAGGAAGGTCAGCTCGCGCTTGTCGCGCCCGACGACCACCAGGTGCGGCATGTCGTTGGTGACCACCAGGCGCCCCTTGAGGCTGCCCTCGCCCGTGACGCCGCGGCCTTCACCGGCCGTCAGCAGCTGCTCCATCTCACGCTTGGTGAGCGGCTCGCCCGGGGGCGGGAGCTTGGTGGCGCGAGGACGGGGCCTCTCCACCGGAGGAGCGGCGGGTACCGCGCTCGCCTTCCCCGCCTTGGCGCCCGCGGCGGACTTCGCTGCGAGTGGCGCCTTCGCCGGAGATGCCTTCGGGGTCTTCGCTGCTGGGGATGCGGCCTTCGCGGCCGAGGCTGTCTTCCCAGCGGGCGCGGCCTTCTTCGCGGTGGCCTTCTCCTGCACGGCCTTCTTCACCGCGCTCTTGGCCCCCTTCGTTACGTCCGATGCCGCTTTCGCCAATTTCGTCGCCGCCTTCGCCACCCGCTTGGAGGCGTTCTTGATCAGATCCAGCCGGGCAGCGGAGTCCTTCTTCGCAGCGGGCTTTGCGCCAGCCTTGCCAGCGGGAGTCGTCTTCTTGGCCCCGGACTTGGGCTTGGCCATCGACGCAGTCTCCTTGAGAGTTCCCGTGTCCTTTCAACGGGTTGGCGGACCTACCCAGAGGGCAGGCAAGCCTCGCGATCACCGTTGCTTGTAACGATGATCAGGTAGGCTGTCAAACTAACACTTGATTATCTCACGGACTTTGTTCGTGAACGGGTCCAAGCCACAGAGCCACGGCATGGCTATAAGCCGGGCATGAACGACTCCGCCACATTGCTGCCGGAAGAAGACGCCCGGTCGCAGATCCTGGCCCTGTGCGCGCCCCTTCCCACCGAGTGGTTGCTCTTGGATGACGCGCTGGGACGCGTGCTCGCCGAGGATGTGATGGCGCAGCGGACGCTCCCTCCCTGGGACAACTCGGCCATGGATGGCTATGCGGTGCGCAGCGCGGACCTGGCGGGTCCCCTGCCCGTCCGGCTCAACGTCGGAGAGACCATCTACGCCGGCGCGGTGGGCCACCAGGCGCTGGTCCCCGGGGTATGCGCCCGCATCATGACGGGCGCCCCCCTCCCCGCGGGTGCGGATGCGGTGGTGATGCGAGAGCGGACACGGCCCGTGGTCCAGAGCGGCGCGGATCAGGTCGACGTGCTCGAAGCGGTGGCCCCGGGCCAGTTCGTGCGGCCCCGGGGCGAGGACGCTCGGGAGGGACAGCTGCTGCTGGCACGCTGCACGCCGCTGGGCATCCCCGAGCTGGGCCTCCTCTGGGCCCAGGGCCGACAGGCCGTGCCTGTGTCGCGCGCACCGCGAGTGGCCATCCTCTCCACTGGCGACGAGTTGTGCCACGCGGACGAGCCGCCCAACGGCCGCATCGTGGACACCAATGCTCCGTCACTGGCGCTGGCGGTCCGCCGCGCGGGCGGCATTCCCACGCGGCTGGGCATCGCTCGGGATACGCGCGACGCCGTACTGGCCGCGCTCTCCCGGCTGGACGGGTTCGACGTGGTGCTCACCAGCGCGGGTGTGTCCGTGGGCGAGCGCGACTACGTGAAGGAAGTGCTCGCCGAACTGGGCGTGGAACAGCACTTCTGGCGCGTCGCCATCAAGCCCGGAAAGCCGCTGGTGGTGGGCCGGCGTGGCGCAACGCTGTTCTTCGGACTTCCGGGCAATCCCACCTCCTCCCTGGTGACGTTCGAGCTCTTCGTGCGACCGGCCCTCCGCAAGCTGCTGGGCCATGCGCAGGTGGGGCCTGGGCGCGTGGCCGGACGCCTGGACGGCAAGCTCTCCAAGCCTTCCGGTCTGGCGCATTTCGTCCGCGTCACGGCTGCTTGGAGAGAAGGCAGCCTGTGGGCCCGTCCACTGGCGACACAAACGTCCGGTGCCCTGCGTTCTGCCGCGGCAGCCACACATCTGCTGCATTTCCCTCGGGAAGCCAGCAGCTTGACGGCTGGGGACGCGGTAGAACTGCTTCCGCTCTCATGGGTGGCCTGAGGAACAAAGGACGCCGTGGAGCATCCTCTTGGGGGCTCGTGCTCGAAAGTTCGAGCCCGCCTTGACTTGAGAACCTGAGGACTCCAAACAGGGGCCCGCATCTGGAGAGGACTCAACATGTCGGACACACGCTCACCTCAGGTCCTTCCGACCCGTAAGCCCACGCAGCACCTGGAGCGGTTCTCGGAGGCGGACATCCCGACCGAGCGCGGCTCGCTGCGGACCATCGTGTTCCGGGACAAGCGCAACGGGCGGGAGCATGTCGCGCTCGTGGTGGGAGAGGTTTCAGGACACGAGGGTGTGCCGGTGCGCATCCACTCCGAGTGCCTCACGAGCGAGGTCTTCGGCAGCCTGAAGTGCGACTGCCGCGAGCAGCTGGACCGCTCTCTCGACTTCATCACCCAGTCGGGACAGGGCGTCGTGCTGTACCTGCGGCAGGAGGGGCGCGGCATCGGCCTGGGGAACAAGATCAAGGCCTACGCGCTGCAATCCAAGGGACTGGACACCTACGAAGCCAACCGGCAGCTGGGTTTCGCGGACGACCTGCGCACGTATGACATCGCGGCGGAGATGCTGCGGAGCCTGGATGTGCGCTCGGTGGACCTGATGACCAACAACCCGCTGAAGATCGCGGGCATCGTCGAAGAAGGCATTCCCGTCCGGCGTCGAATCCCTTCCCGGACCGAGCACAATCCGCATAACGTCGACTACCTGAGGACGAAGCGCGAGCGTACGGGGCACCTGATTGAGCTCTTCGCCGAGGACGACGACACGGAAGCCCAAGCAGGCTGAGCAGCCCCCCGCGAGGCGACGGAACACCGTCGCGCGCAACCAGGCCCGCGTGCCCTTCGAGGTGCGCTTCTGGGGTGTGCGCGGCTCCATTCCTTCACCGGGCGCGCACACGAAGCGCTACGGCGGAAACACGCCCTGCGTGGAGGTCCGCTGCGGGGACGAGCTGCTCATCTTCGACCTGGGCACCGGCGCGCGCGCGCTGGGGCATGCGCTGGTGGCGAAGAAGAAGCCGGTGAAGGGCTCCATCTTCATCTCGCACTACCACTACGACCACCTGCAGGGCCTGCCCTTCTTCGGGCCCATGTTCCTGCCCTCGAGCGACCTGACTGTCTACGGCCCGGCGCGGCACGGGCAGTCGGTGAAGCAGCTCCTCAGCGGGCAGATGGTGCCGCCGTACTTCCCGGTGACGGCGGACGGCGTGTTCCGGGCGCAGCTCACGTACACGGATCTGGCCGCCACGCAGACGCTGCAATTGGGCCCTGCGACGGTCCGGACCATCGAGCTGAACCACCCGGGCGGCAACATGGGCTACCGCGTCGAGTGCCAGGGCCGCTCGGTGGTGTACGCCACCGACCTGGAGCACGGCAGCGACATGGACGCGGCCTTCTACGCGTTCGCCCAGGACGCGGACGTCCTCATCTACGACGCCATGTACACCGAGGACGAGTACCACGGCCGCACCGGGCCAGCTCGCACCGGCTGGGGCCACTCCACCTGGCAGGCCGCGGTGCATGCGGCGGATGAAGCCGGGGTGAAGAAGCTGGTGCTCTTCCACCACGACCCCTCACGCGATGACGCGGGCATGGACCGGCTGCTGCGTCAGGTGCGCAAGCACCGCCCCGACGCCATCGCCGCTCGCGAGTCCCTGGTCATCAAGCTGTAGCGCGCTTCACCGTCTCCCGCAGACCCCGGAAGGGAAGCCGCTCCAGGGCCGTGGGCACGTCGACCCACTCGAAGGCGTCGTGCTCGGCGCCCAGGCGCACGTCCGCGTCCGGGGGCACGTGGACGGCGAAGCCGTTCTCCTCCACGAGTTGCGGTGGCAGCGCCTCTCCCAAGGCGAAGGCGTGGCGGTAGTCCAGGTCCACCAGCGGCACGCGGAGCCCTGTCTCCTCCTCCAGCTCCCGCGCCGCGGCCTCCGCTGGCGACTCACCCGCTTCGAGCCTCCCGGTGAGGACCTGCCAGAAACCGCCCCGCTCCGGGCGACGGCGCACGAGCAGCACCCGCGCTTCGGGGCCCCGGCCCTTCACCACCGCGATGCTCACCGTCCGCATCGGCGGCGGCGCGTCCACGCGCTCGCTGTCGAACACGGTGCAGAAGCTGATGGCGATGGCCTCTTCCACCTCCGCCATGGGGAGTGCGCGGCCCAACTCCCGCTGCATGGACGTGACGCCTGCTTCTCGGATGCCACACGGGACGATGAGCTGGAAGTGGTCCAGGTTCGTGTTCACGTTGAGCGCGAAGCCGTGCGTGGTGAGCCAACGCGACAGGTGCACGCCAATGGCGGCGATCTTCCGCGCGTCCGGAGCACCTTCTGCGCCAATCCAGACGCCGGGCCACTTGGGGATGGGGCCCGCGGTGATGCCCCACTGGGCCAGCACCTGCATGACGGAGCGTTCCACGTCGCGCACGTAACGGCGCACGTCGCGTCGGTCCTCCGGCAGCAGGAAGATGGGGTAGCCCACCAGCTGGCCGGGGCCGTGGTAGGTGACGTCGCCGCCACGGTTGGTCTCGAAGACCTCCGCGCCCTCCTTCGCCAGCTGCGCGTCGCTGGCGACGATGTTCTCGCGCTTCGCGGCACGGCCCAGGGTGAGGATGGGCGGGTGCTCCAAGAGGAGCAGCACATCGCCGGAGAGTCCCTGGCGGCGGGACTCGCTGAAGAGGTGCATCAGCGCGAGCCCGTCCTCGTACTCCACTCGGCCCAGGCGATAGACGGTGATGGTGTTCATGACGTTCGCTTCTTTCGAGCCTTCCGCGGGGGCGAGGGCTTCACGGTGGGCGCCAGGCTCCACGTTCCCGTGGGCACCCGGTTGAGGAGGGCATGCAGCTCGTGGCCCGCGCGCGGCGAGCGGCTGGCCTCCTGGGCCAGCGCAATGAGCACGTCCTCGGAAGCGGAGACCGCGGGCTCGCGCGAGCCCAGGCGATGGCGGGCAATCTCCACGAATTCAGATTGTGTGGGCACCTGGAGCGGCAGGAGCACCTGCACTTGCTCCAGGATGTCCGTGGGCACAGTTCCGCGCACGGACTGAGTCAGCGCGGCGGTGGTGGGCACTGGAACACTGTGTGAGTCCCCGCGGAGGCTCAGGCCCCGAACCTCCGTGCCTTCGCCCCTCGCGCTCAGCACGACGGCAGGTCGACTGTCTCGAGCCAGGAAGGCTCGCAGTGTCGCGTGTGATGACGCATCCAGGCGGTCCACGTCCTCCACCAGCAGCGTGCGAGAGGAAGTCGTCAGGTCCAGGTCCGCGACCGTTGTGATGACGCCCACGGCCTCTCGCTGGAGTTGCTGGAACCAGACGCTCTTGCCACTGCCTTCGGGCCCGACGAGCAACAGGGTCCGCGCGTGGGCCCCGAGCGACTGTGTCAGCAGCGCCTGCGTCGCGCCCTGCCCCACGAGCCCCAAGACAGGTGTCACGGGCCGTTCCAGTCGCGACACCGTGGGCAGAGGCACCGGGGTGACGTCTCCAAGCAGCGATTGCGACTCGGTCAGGCAGCTCTTGCAGATGAACGCGCCCGCGGGCCCTGCGACCAGGTCCCCCGTGTCCGTACGCGGACGGCAGCAGAAGGAGCACCATGCGTCGAGCGCCGCATCCGCACGCGTGGGGCCGCGCTCGATGAGCCGAGCCTCTCTGCGACGCCGAGGTCGCGCATCCGTGAGGATGTCCTCTCCGAAAGGTGCGTCCTCTGCCACGCCCACCATTCGTGATGAAGCAAGCCGCGTCGTGGACGCCTCGTCGCCCGGATGTTCCCGCTCGCTCATGCCATCCGGAGAACTGTCCGCTGAGGCGAGCTCTGGCGCGGGTATGGACGCGGAAGAAACGCGCCCTCCGGGCAACTCCGCTGATTCCCCCCCCGGCGGCGTGGATGTGGAAGGAACGTTCCGTCCAGACCTTTCCGCAGAAACGGCCGCTGGAGCGAGGGCGGACGTGGAAGGAACGTTCCGTCCAGGCGCCTCCCTGCCCCAGCTCAGCCTGGACGCAACACCGCCCCGAACGTCCACGGTCGCATCCAGCGGCGACGAGGAATCTTCTGCCCCTTCGACCGCGCCCGCGATGCGCGCAATCTGCACTTCGAGCCGCTGCAGATCTTCCGCGACCTCCGACTCGATGACCCAGGCCTGGGCGGCGTCGCGAGGCGCATCGTCACCGGCATGCAAGGCCGCCTCGCGCAACGCATCCTCGATGAGCCGCTGCCGGTGGACGACGTCCGGCAGCAACTCCGACTCCAGGGAACGCACCAACCCGGATGCAGGCAATGCCTCTTCGTCGTCGGCGTCCGACCCAGGCCAAGTGAGCACAGGCTCCGGCATCCACTCCAGCCGGTTCACCGCATCCGCGATGTCCGCGCGGCTACCGTCCAGCCGCTGCGCATGGCGAAGCAGTTGCAACGCGCGGGACGGATTACCCGCCTGACGATACAGCTCCGCCGCTTTCTGCAGGCACTCCACCGCACGGGCCACGTCCCCCTGTGTCTCGGCGGACTGCGCAGCGCGGATCAGCTCGCGAGGGTTCTCGGCCATACGGGGAGAGCCTAACCGGCTCGGGGCACCCGCGCGCGGCCCTCGAACGCGGGCCCCACCTCCAGGCGCTTCCCGGCCCGGCTCCAGGGCCACCACGCCCCTCATGTCAGGGGCGTGGACCTGCCACGGCGCTCACCTCACGCCATGGCCAGGAACAGCAGGTCCGGCTTCTCCAGGTACTTGATGATCTCGTACGTGAAGTCCGCCGCCACCGAGCCGTCGATGACGCGGTGGTCGCACGACAGCGACAGGTTCATCATGTCGCGCACGACGACCTGGTCCCCCACCACCGCCGGGCGCTTCTTCAGGCGGTGCACGCCCAGGATGCCCACTTCAGGGTGGTTGATGATGGGCGTGGCGAACAGGCCACCGCTCTGCCCCAGCGAGCTGATGGTGAAGGTGCCACCCGTCAGCTCCTCCATCTTCAGCTTGCGGTCGCGCGCGGCGGCGCCCAGGCGGGCCGTCTCACGCGCCAGCTCGGCCAGCGTCAGCCGGTCCGCGTTCTTCACCACCGCAACGGTGAGACCGTCCGGCGTCGCCGCCGCCATGCCGATGTTGTACTCGCCGCGGACCACCAGCTCCTGCGACGCCTCATCGAAGTTCGCATTCAGGTGCGGGAACTTCTTCAGCGCCGCCACCGTCGCCTTGATGATGAACGGCAGGTAGTTGAGCTTGGTGTTCTCACCGGCCGCCGCCAGCTGCGCGTTCAGCCGCGCGCGCAGGGCCACCAGCTCCGTGGCGTCCACTTCCTCGACGAACGCGAAGTGCGGCGCCGTGAACTTCGACCGCACCATCTTCTCCGCGATCTTCTTGCGCAGGCCCCGAAGCGGAACGCGCTCGTCCGCCGCGCCCGAGCTGACGGCAGGAGCCGCGGGACGCGCCTTCTGCTCGGCCGGAGCCGCGACGACGTTCTTCTCGCCACCCTCCAGCGCCGCCACCACGTCCGCCTTCGTCACGCGGCCCTGCGGCCCCGTGCCGGCAATCGCCGCCAGGTCCAGCCCGTGCTCGCGCGCCATCCGCCGCGTCACCGGCGTGGCCAGCACCTTGGACGCCGAGGCAGGCGCCCCACCGCCATGGCCACCCGCCGCGGCCACGGGAGCCGCCGCCGGCGCGCTGGCCTCGCCATGACCACCGGCCTGCGCCGGCGCATCGCCCTCCACCTCCAGGGTGACGAGGAGCTGGTGCACCTTCGCCATGTCGCCTTCATTGCCGTGCGTCTTCACGACACGGCCCGCCTTGGGAGCGGGCACGGTGACGGTGGCCTTGTCCGTCATCACCTCGGCGAGCACCTGGTCTTCCTTGACGGAATCCCCCGCCTTCACGTGCCACTTCACCAGCTCGCCTTCCATCACGCCTTCACCAAGGTCGGGGAGCTTGAATTCGAAGATCGCCATGGAGTCGTCTTTCCGGGAAGCAGGGGTGTTGGGTCAAGCCATGAATCGGAGCGTCACAGGTCAGCCGAGCCGCTCGAGCCGCTCGCGCTCCATCAGGCCCTTCATGAAGAACTCAGCGGCCCGGTAGCTGGACCGCACCAGCGGACCGGAGGCCACGTAGAGGAAGCCGTAGGACTCGGCCAGCGTCTTGTACGCCTCGAACTGCGCGGGCGACACGAAGCGCTCCACACGCAGGTGGTACTGAGACGGCTGCAGGTACTGGCCCAGCGTCAGCACGTCCACGCCCACGTCGCGCAGGTCCTTGAACGTCTGCTCCAGCTCCGCGTCCGTCTCCCCCAGGCCCACCATGACGGACGTCTTGGTGTACAGGCCCTCGGGGCGGTTCTTGAGGTACTCCAGCACGCGCAGGGACTGGTGGTACTTCGCGCGCCGGTCACGCACCGTCGGCGTGAGGCGCTCCACTGTCTCCACGTTGTGCGCCACCACGTGGGGCTTGGCCTCGGCCACGGTGGTCAGGTCCTTCTCCACGCCCTTGAAGTCCGGGATGAGCACTTCGACGATGGTGCGCGGGCTCTCCCGACGCAGTTCGCGGATGGCGGAGGCGAAGTGGCTGGCGCCGCCATCCGGCCGGTCATCCCGGTTCACGGACGTGACGACGATGTACTCCAGGTCCATCTCCTTCACCGCCTGGGCCAGATGGATGGGCTCCATCGGATCCAACGGCGGCGGCGCGCCGACCTTCACGTGGCAGAAGCGGCACGCGCGCGTGCACACCTCGCCCATCAGCATCACCGTGGCGGTGCCACCGCCCCAGCACTCGGCGATGTTCGGGCAGCGGGCCTCTTCGCACACCGTGGCCAGCTTGGTGCGCTTCACGATGGCTTTGACCCGCTCGTAGCCTTCTCCGTGCGGGAGCCGCACCTTCAGCCACTCCGGCTTGCGGGTGGTCTCAGTCACCTGGGGGAGAGGGAACCGGTCGGGAGTCGCCATGGATCGCGGGCCTTCTATGGGTTGGACGGAGGACGTTCAAGCGGAAGCCACTGACGCGAGGCGTCAGCATCCACCAGTCGTCCGCCAGTTGTCGCCTCTCTACTAATGCCCCCGTCGCCTGGGGACAGGCCACAGGAGCACCCGTGAGGGCGGCCAGGCAGGGGACCGTCACCTCGCGCGGCCGCGGGGGCCGGAAATACGAGGGGCCGTCCGCGGCACACCGGGACGGCCCCTGGGACTTCAAGCGAGGCGCCGCCGCCTAGAAGTGGCGCGGGTGGCCCAGCGTGGCCTCGGCACCCTCGTGCACGATTTCCGAGAGCGTCGGGTGCGCGTGGATGGTGTTGGCCAGCTCCTCGGTGGTGATCTCCAGCTTCAGCGCGACACACGCCTCGGCCAGCAGCTCCGTCGCGTGCGGCCCGATGAGGTGCACGCCGAGGACCTCGTCGTACTTCCGGTCCGACACGATCTTGATCATGCCGGTGGCCTCGTTGGAGATGGCGGCCTTGGTCACGGCGCCCATCGGAGCGATGCCCACCTTCACGTCGTAGCCGCGCTCCTTGGCCTTCTTCTCCGTCAGGCCCACCGAGGCGACCTCGGGGTAGCAGTAGGTGGCCGACGGCGTCAGGTCGTAGTTGATGGGCTGCGGGTTCTTCCCGGCAATGTGCTCCACCGCCACCACGCACTCCGCGCTGGCCATGTGCGCCAGCATCGGCGTGGGGATGATGTCGCCCACGGCGTAGACGTTCGGCTCGGAGGTGCGCAGCATCGAGTCGACCTTGATGTAGCCGCGCTCGGCCTGGATGTTCGTCTTGTCCAGACCCACGTCCTCGGTGACCGGCGAGCGGCCCACCGCCGACAGGAGGATTTCCGCCTCCAGCGTCTTGGTCTCGTTGCCCACCTTCATGGTGACGCGCACGCCGTCCGCCGTGTGCTCCACCTTCTCCACCGCGGAGCCGGTGTGCACGTCGATGCCGCGGCGCTTGAAGATCTTCTCCAGCTCCTTGGAGATGTCCGCGTCCTCGATGGGGAGCAGCGCGGGCAGGTACTCCACGATGGAGGTCTTGCTGCCCACGTGGTTGAACACGGAGGCGAACTCACAGCCCACCGCGCCAGCGCCCAGGACGATGATGCTCTTGGGGACGCGGTCGATCTGCAGGATGGAGTCGCTGTTCAGCACCCGCTTGTGGTCCACGGGGACGTTGGGCAGGGACTTGGGCACCGAGCCCGTGGCGATGATGATGTTCTTCGCCTCCAGGACCTGCTTGGAGCCGTCCGCGGCGGTGACCTCCACCTTGCCCTTGCCGGCGATGCGGCCGTGGCCCTTCACCACCGTCACCTTGTTCTTCTTCATCAAGAAGTCGATGCCGTTGGCACCCTTGGTGACAATCTTGTCCTTGTGCTTCATCGCGTTGGGCCAGTTGATGGCCGGGCTGCTCACATCAACGCCGAAGTCAGCCGCTTCGCGGACGTGGTGGAACAGCTCCGCGGTCCACAGCAGGGACTTGGTCGGGATGCAGCCGCGGTGGAGGCAGGTGCCGCCCAACCGCTTGTCCTTCTCGATGATGGCCGTCTTCAGGCCCAGCTGACCCGCGCGAATGGCGCCCACGTAGCCGCCGGGGCCCGAACCGATGATCACCACGTCGAACGTCTCAGCCACGCACGCCTCCGTAATTATTGCGGATGGAACCCGGTGGGGCTGATAACCCCCGGTCCCGGTTGGAATCAAGGAGTTTGCTCGTGCGCCGTTTCCCGCTCCGAACCCTCCTCTTGATGTTGGCAGCACTCATCGCCTTCGGGCGCCTGTGGTGTGTGACGCACCAGGAGGAAGCGCCCGGTGCCCGGCCCGAGCGCATGGCCCAGGCGGGTGACGCCCCGGCCGGCGCCCCCGTCCCCTCCTCCGCCCCCGAGTGCCTCACGCTGGAACGGGCCCTCGAAAGCGCCCTCCGCACGCCCCAGGACACCCGGGTCCTGGACGAAGCGCGCCAGCAGCTCGACGCATGCCGTCAGCCGCCCGTCCGCGCCTGCGCGCTGGGCGTGGCCCTGGACGCCCGCTCGCCCTTATCCGAGGGAGAAGCCACACCGCTGCGTGGCCTGCTGACCAGCCTGTGTGAACGCTGCCCGCCCGCCGCCAATTCGTGCGCCCGGGCCGTGGGGCAGGCCCTGCTGAGTGCCGCGGTGGGGTCGAATGCCGACATCGCGAGCGCGAAATGGAACCTGGAGCATGCGGGGCCGGGCCTGGGAGGGGCATGTGCCTCGCTCGTCCAGTTGGGGCTCGCACCCGCGGCCCAGTCAGACCTCACCGTGCGGCCCCCGGTGCTCGCGCTCACCGGGGAGCTGGCGCCCCGCTGCTCGCAGGCAGGCTTCCTGGATGACGCGCTGCTGCGCGCCGCCGCTGTGAACCTCGTGGCGCCCACGCCCGCGCTGGTCGCCCTGGCCGCGGTGCCCATTCCTCCCGAGACGAGCGCCATGAAGCCGGACCGGATTGAAGGCACCGAGCCCGGCTTCCAGGCGTTCGACCGGGACGAGAACACCGGGGTTCCGGTCGGCAAGGCGCTCAAGAGTGAGCGCTGGGCGGCGGACGGAGCGCTGCGCGCCAGCTACGCACCCACGCTGAAGCAGCTCGTATCGATGAGGATCCGCGCCACGGGCCCGGGAACGGTGCGGGCCATCGTCCGGACACCGGAAGGCGTGGGACTGAAGGACCCGGAGAAGGACTTCGCCTTCGTCAACCCCACCGTGTGCCGCTTCACCGGCACGGGTCAGTGGGAGCAGTGCCCGCTCCAGGTGCCGCTGCGCGACGTGGACGCCGTGAGCGTCTTCCCCGAGCGCGCGGACACCGAGCTGAAGGAGCTGGAGGTCCGCGGCGCCCGCTGAAGGCGCCGCCGACCGACGTCAGGCGACGAGGCCGCGCTCCTTGGCCATCGTGAAGAGTGGCGCGGCGTCCTTCTTCAGCACCGCGCTCACGTCCTTGACGATGGAGTCACCCGACTTCGCGACCGACAGGAAGTTGTCGAAGGTGCGCGTGAGGATGAGCACGCCGGAGATGATGACGCGCTGAAGGTTGTGCTGCAGGTCCGTGCCTTCATAGATGAGCCACGCCTGCTCCACGCAGGTGCGGCGGGCATCCATGAGGAACTGGTTGAGTACGGTGCGCTCGTTCGCGTCGGGCACCTTCGACTTCGAGCTCACCGACCCCACGTAGATGAGGTTCGTGTTGAGCCGCGTCGCCGCTTCCTGCATCTGCGCCAGCACCAGCGTCACGTCCTCCTTGGTCGGAGGATTCTCCCAGCGGGAGAAGATGACTCGGTCGATGATCTCCGCTTTGTAGGTAGGGCCGTTCACGATGCCTCCGGTGAGGCGAGCGCCTGACCGGCACCCGCCCGGCTTGCCACGCTGCCGTGCGGTCGGATCTGTAGCAGGAACACTCCATTCGTTGAAGTGCACGACACCTGAACCTGCATTCATTTCGCCCGGCACCGCGCTCCTGTCCTGCAGCGGAAACGGACAAATCCAATTGGACCGACACGGACACTCAGGGAAAACACGTATACGCCCGCGTCATCTCCAGGATTCACCGGATACTGTCGTACAGCGGACGTGCGCGGCGGCTCAGCGCGGAGCGCGCCTGGCGAGGACCGCCTTCACGTCATCGAGCGAGAGGCCCAGGGGCCGGACAGCGACGAGCACGTGGTAGAGCACGTCCGCCGCTTCCTCCGCGGCACGTGACGGATCCGCGTCCGCGCACGCCGTCACCAACTCCGCGGCCTCCTCGCCCAGCTTCTTCAAGCGCAGGTTGCGGTCCTCCAGCAGGCGGCGCGTGTAGCTTGGAGGCGCATCATCGGGCCGCTCCACCGGTGCGGCGCGGCGAGCGAGCGTGTCATCCAGCGCGCTCAGCGCATCCCAACGGCCAGGGCCGAAGCAGGTCTCCGTCCCCGTGTGACACGCCGGGCCCGCCTTCTCCACGCGCGCGAGCACCGCGTCACCGTCACAGTCGGCGCGGAGCGCCACCACGCGCTGGACGTTTCCACTGGTGGCGCCCTTGTGCCACAGGCCGCGCGTGCGCGACCGGTAGTGCAGCTCCCCCGTGGCCAGCGTGCGCTCCAGGGCTTCCCGGTCGGCATGCGCCACCATCAACACGTCACCGGTGCTCGCGTCCTGCGTGACGACCGTCACCAGACCGTTGCCCTTCGCGAAGTCGAGCGCGTCCAGGTCGAACATCAGCGTGTCTCCACGGCGCCGAGCCGCTCCCGCACCACGCGCGCCATGGCCGCGTTGGTGGCGATTCCATTTCCGCCGAACGCGGTCCGCCGCCCCGTCCAGTCGGTGAACACACCGCCGGCTTCCTCGATGATGGGCTGCAAGGCCGCTCCATCCCAGGGGGACAGCAGCTCATCCACCATGACCTCCGCGCGCCCGGTGGCGACCAACAGGTAGCCGTAGCAATCCCCCCAGGTGCGGTCCACGGCCGCATCCCGCGCGAGCGCTCGCCAGGCGGCCCCGCGCTCCGGGTACACCGGGAAGCGCTCATCCGTGGACAGCACCACTGCCTGGGACAGCTCCGCCTGCGTGGACACGGCCGCGCGCTGGTCGTTCCAGAAGCAGCCCTGCCCCGGCGCCGCCACCAGCAACTCACTCACCGCGGGGAAGTACGCGGCCCCCACGAGGATGCGCTCACCTTCCGCCAACGCCACCAACGTGCCCCACAGGGGGACACCGCGGATGAACGTCTTCGTCCCGTCGATGGGGTCCAGGATCCACCGGCGCTTCGCGCCCGGACGCGTCTCGCCGAACTCCTCGCCCAGGATGCCGTCCTGGGGGAAGCGCGCTTCCAGCCACTCGCGCGCACGGGACTCCGCCGTGCGGTCCGCCACCGTCACCGGAGAGCCGTCCGACTTCGTGTCCACCGCGATGCCACCGCGGAAGAACCCCAACGCCGCGTCACCCGCCATCCGCGCCACCTCGGCGGCGGCCTGCATCAGATTTCCAGAGTCCGTCATGCCACGCTCCGAATGTGAAGGCCGCCCTCGCGGAGCAGCGCCTTGATGGCGCCCACCGTAGTGAGGCCGTCGTGAAGGATGCCCGCGACCAATGCCGCATCAGCGCCTCCCTCCTGGAACGCATCCCGGACGTGCGCCGCGCTGCCCGCGCCGCCCGAGGCGATGACGGGCACATCGACCGCCGCCGACACGGCCCGCGTCAACGCCAGGTCATAGCCCGTCCGCGCGCCATCCCGGTCGATGCTGGTGAGGAGCACTTCCCCTGCCCCTCGCGCCACGCACTCACGCGCCCAGGCCACCGCGTCCAGGTCCGTGGGCTTCCTGCCGCCATGGGTGTAGACGCGCCAGCGGTCGCCGTCTCGCTTCGCGTCGATGCTGGCCACCACGCACTGTGCGCCGAAGCGCTCCGCACACGCGGTGAGCAGCGCCGGATTGGCCACCGCCGCGGAGTTGATGCTCACCTTGTCCGCGCCCGCTCGCAGCGCCCGGCCCACGTCATCGACCGTGCGCACCCCGCCGCCGACAGCCAGGGGAATAAAGAGCTGCTCGGCGGTGCGCCGCACCAGCTCCCACAAGGTATCCCGCTCCTCGGCGCTGGCGGAGATGTCGAGGAACGTCAGCTCATCCGCACCCTCCGCTTCGTAGCGCCGGGCCAGTTCCACCGGGTCACCCACGTCGCGAAGTCCCTCGAACTGGACGCCCTTCACCACGCGTCCGCCCTTCACGTCCAGACAGACGACGAGCCGCCGCGTGAGCATCACTTCACCTCCAGGGACACGGCGCCCTTCATGCTGAACACCGAGCCGGAGTCCACCATGGCGTCCCGCAGCGCCAGCCCCAACGCCTTGAAGGACGCCTCCGTCGCGTGGTGGCTGTCCTTTCCGCGCAGCACCCGCAGGTGCAGCGTCACCCGGGCGTGCTCGCTGAACGAGCGCATCCAGTGCTCGTAGAGCCGGTTCTTCAACGGGCCCTGGTAATAGAAGCGCCCCCCCGCATCCAGGCAGGCCTGTACCAGCGCGTCGTCCATGGGAATGGTGCGCTCGGCGAAACGCGCGGCCGTGGCTGGAATCACCTGCTGCACCGCCGTGCCCAGCGTGATGGCCACGTCCTCCATCACATGGTGCGTGAGGTCCCCCCGCGCATGCAGCGAGAGGTCCAGCCCCGCGTAGCGCGCGAAGGTGGCCAGCATGTGGTCGAAGAACTTCAACCCCGTGTCCACGTTCGTGACGCCCTTGCCCGGCGACAGCTCCACCCGGACCTGCGTCTCCTTCGTCTCCCGAATGACAGTGGTCATCCCGCGAACTCCCGAGCGACTGCGCTCGCATCCAGCCTTCCGGTGTACAGCGCCATGCCAATGACGGCCCCGTATGCGCCCGCCGCCGCGAGGGCCCGCAGGTCCTCCAGCGTCGTCACGCCGCCCGACGCGTACAGACGGTGCCGGCTGGTGCTCGCCACTTCCCGCATCAACGGCAGGTCCACTCCCGACAGCTGCCCCTCCTTGTGGACCGCCGTCACGAGCAGGCCCGCCAGCGGCAAGGGCTTGAAGGCCGCAAGCACCTCCCGGATGTCGCGATGGCTTCCCTCCGTCCAGCCTCGCGTCACCACCTCGCGCCCCTTCACGTCCGCGGCCACCACCACCCGGCCGGGGAAGCGGTTCGCGATGTCCGCCAGCCAGCCGGCGTCTTCGATGGCGCGAGTCCCCACCACCACGAACTCGGCTCCGCCCGACAGGATGGCCTCCACCCGGTCGGAATCGCGCACGCCGCCGCCCACGGAGAAGGTGAGCCCTCGCTCGTAGGCGGTCAGCTGGAAGATGGCGTCCGAGTTGGAGCCCTTGCCCAGCGCCGCGTCCAGGTCCACGACGTGGAACGCGCGGAAGCCGTGACGGCGCCACTGCTTCAATGCCTCCAGCGGGTCCTCCACCCGGACCTTCTCCGCCGCGAACGAGCCGCCCACGAGCTGGACGCACGCGCCCTCGCGTAGGTCGATGGCTGGAATCGCAATCACGGCGCCACCTCCCGCAGGAAGGCCTGCACGAAGCGCACGCCCGCCGTGGAGGACTTCTCCGGGTGGAACTGCACACCCACCACCCGTCCCCTGCGCACCGCCGCCGGGAAGCGGTCCGCCTCGTGCGTCGTCCACCCCGTCACCACCGAAGCATCCGCGGCGCGACAGACGAAGCTGTGCGCGTAGTACACGGTGTCCAGCCGCGCACCCGCCAGCGTGCGTTCGTCCTCGACCTGGTTCCAGCCAATCTCGGGCACTCGCTTCGCTGCCAGCCGTGTCACCCGGCCCGCGAAGTAGCCCAGGCCGGCGCCCTGGCCTTCGTCACTGCCTTCGAAGAGCAACTGCATGCCCAGGCAAATGCCCAGGCAGGGCAGGCCCTTCTCCAGTGCCTCGCGCATGGCATCACGCCCCGGCTTGAGCCGCGCCACCGCCGCACCGAATGCGCCCACCCCCGGCAGCACCAGCACGTCGGTGTCCAGCGCACGCAAGGGGTCCTCCTGGACGCGCACCTCAGCGCCCGGCACCGTGGCCAGCGCCTTGGCCAGCGAGTGGAGGTTGCCCGCGCCGTAGTCGAACAAGGTGACTCTCATCGCAACGCCTCCCGCAGCGCGGCCAGCGCCGTCTCCATCAAGGGCCAGGGCCCCACACCGATTCGGAGCGCGTCGCCCACGCCCGTCAGCACCTGGAACGCCCGCACATTCACGTCCCGCTCGCGCAGCCGCTCCGCGACCGCCAGCGCACCTGGAAGTGGCACCATCAGGAAGTTGGCTTCCGATGGCAGAGGCGTCAGGCCCAACGACACCAACTCGCCGCGCAGCCGCTCGCGACAGGCGACGGCTTCCTCCGCACGGGCTCGCACCCAGTGTGCGTCACCATTCAGCACCGAGACGGCCACGGCCTCCGCGACACTGGTGAGCTTGTAGGGTCCGCGAGCCTTCTCGACCTCCGCCACCAGTTCGGGCGAGCCGACGCCCCACCCGACTCTCAGCCCCGCCAGCCCGAAGGCCTTGGAGAAGGTGCGCGTCACCAGGACATTCGACCGCCGTCGCGCCAGGTCGAGGAAATCCGTCCCTGGCGAGAAGTCCGCATAGGCCTCATCGATGATGACGATGCCGGGTGCGTCCTCGGCAACACGCTCCACCGCCGCCCGCGACAGCGCGGTGCCTGTGGGGTTGTTGGGCGAGCACAGGTAGATGACCTTCGCACCCGTGCCGAGCAGCGCGTCCGCATCCACGTCGAAGTCCGGCTTCAACGGTACTGGCACGGCCTTGAGTCCGTTCACCTTGGCAAACAGCGGAACCATGACGAAGGTCGGGTCCTGAAAGGCCAGCGTGTCCCCGGGCTCCAGGAAGGCACGCAGCGCCGAGTCGATGACGTCATCCGAGCCACAGCCCGTCGTTATTTCTTCGGGCTCAGCGCCAATGGACGCAGCCAATGCCCGGCGCAGGTCCTGGGCATGACCCCGCGGATAACGCGGTACGTGGGACACGGAGGTGGCAAGAACCCGCTCCACGGAAGGCGGAACGCCAAAGAGGTTGGTGTTGTCACTCAGGTCCACGCGGCACGGCCGCTTCGAAGGCGCGTACAGCGGAATGTCACGATACGAAGCCCGCCTGGGAATCATGGCCGCCCCCAGGCGCGCGCGGCGTCCGCGTGCGCGAAGAGACCTTCACTGTCGGCCAGCCGCCCCACGTCCTCCGCCAGAGACGCCGCGGCTGTGGGCGCGACGCGCTGGTAGGTGGTCCACCGGTAGAAGTCGAGCAGGTTGAGTCCCGAGTACGCCCGCGCCAGCCCCGCCGTGGGCAGCACGTGGTTGGAGCCGGTCATGTAATCGCCGTAGGCCACCGACGAGCGCTCACCCAGGAAGACGGTGCCCGCGTTGCGCACCCGTCCCAGGTCCTCCCGCGCCGACGCGGTGGCGATGAGCAGATGCTCCGGCGCGAAGTCCGCCACGAAGGGCCAGGCTTCCTCCAGGGACGCCACCGTCAGCACCGCGCCGCGAGAGCCCAGGGCCGACGTGACGATTTCCCACCGCTTCGCGCGCTCGGCCTGCCGCTCCACCTCCGCGGCGATGGCGTCCGCCAGCGCGTCGCCCAGCGCCAGCGTGACACAAGCCGCCTCCGGATCATGCTCCGCCTGAGCCAGCATCTCCCGCGCCACCGCGGCAGGGTTCGCCGTGTCGTCGGCCACGACCAGGATTTCACTGGGACCCGCGGGTGCTTCAATCGCCACCGCGCCCACCACCTGCAGCTTGGCCTCGGCCACATAGGCATTGCCCGGCCCCACGATGCGGTCCACGCGCGGCACGCTCTCCGTGCCATAGGCCATGGCCGCCACCGCGCCAGCGCCGCCCAGCGAGAAGACGCGGTCCGCGCCCGCCAGGGATGCCGCCGCCAGCACGCTGGGGTGTGGCAATCCATCGGGCCCCGGCGGCGAGCACACGATGACCTCGCCCACGCCCGCCACCTTCGCGGGCACCACGCCCATCAGCACGCTGCTGGGGTACACCGCGCGGCCTCCCGGTGCATACACCCCCACGCGGCCCAGCGGATCCGGCCGCCGGCCCACGAGGACACCGGGCTCGGTTTCGACCTCCACGCATTGCGGCTTCTGCGGCGCATGCGCCAGGGCGATGTTGCGGGCCGCTCGGGCCAGCGCGTCCCTGACCGATGGCTCCAATCCGGCGAGCGCCGCGGCACACACCTCTCGCGGAACCTCCAACGCCGTCAGCTCCACGCGGTCGAACTGCCGCGCGAGTTCGAAGAGCGCCTGGTCTCCTTCCGCTCGCACGCGGGCGATGAGCTCCCGCACGCGCAGCGCGACGCGGGCATCGGAGCCACTCGCCCGGTCCAGCAGTCGCAGGAGGTCCTCCCGAGCAAGAGCGGACAAAGGACCGCGGTACCTCAGGGTCGACGAAGCAAGGAAGGCCATCACGCCATCAACCTTTCAATGCGGGTGACGAGGATGCCCTCACAGCCCAATGACTTCAGCGCGTTGATGGTGCGGTAGATGGTCTTCGCCGGCACCACCGCGTGCACGGCCACGAAGTCACCGCCGTCCAGCACGTCCACCACGGTGGGACCATTGAGGCCCGGGAGGACTTCGCGCACCCGGATGAGCGAATCCTTCGGCACGTTGGCCATCAGGTAGCGCTTGTCGCGCGCCGCCAGCACCGAGCCCAGCGCCTGCTTCAGCTCGTCCAGCTTCCGCTGTGCGTCCACCGGATTGCCCTTGCACGCCACCAGCCGCGCGCTGGACTCCAGCACCGTGGCCACCTCGCGCAGGCCATTCATCTTCAGCGTGGAGCCGGTGGACGTCAGGTCCACGACGATGTCCGCGATGCCCAGGTGGGGCGCAATCTCCGCCGCGCCCGATACTGGGACCACCGCCACCCGCTGCCCGCGCCTGGCGAAGAACTCCTGCGTCAGCCGGGGGAAGCAGGACGCGACCCGCATGCCCTCCTTCACGTCCTCCGGCGAGGCGAAGCCGCCCTCCTCCCGCGCCGCCACCACCAGGCGACACCTGCCGAACTCCAGGTCCATCAGCAGGTCCAGATCACGTCCGGCCTCACACACCAGGTCCCAACCGGTGACACCCGCGTGCGCGGCGCCGTCCGCCACGAACTCCGGGATGTCCTGGGCGCGGACAAAGATGGCCTCGAACTCTCCTCCCAATGACGCGGTGAGCGCGCGCTCACCGCGGGCCCGCACCTCCAGGCCCGCGTCATTGAACAACTCCCGTACTTCGTCCGAGAGGCGGCCTTTGTTCGGCAGAGCAATCTTCAGCAGCATGGGGGACCTTCGAGACTGCGGGGAGACAACGACGCGGAAACGAAAAAAGGCCCGTCCTGGGAGGACGGGCCTTCGGTCGCTGCGGCAGGTGCCGAGGTGGGTGCGTCTAGCGTCTCACCCAGGCATGCGCATGGCGAACGGTCCCGTCGGGGCCGAGCCGATGATGCGCATGGTGATGGTGAAGGGACGCGAGGAGCATCGCAGCATGAGTAACGACAAAGCGCCCCGCCGTCAACCGGGCCCGGGGGAGAGCCCGCGCAACGCTTGCAAACACTCGCGCGGGCGAGCAGGAAGCGCCCATGCAAGTCGCGGACGTCATCATCGTGGGTGGGGGCATCATGGGCTGCGGCATCGCGCTGCGGCTGCGGCAGGCCGGAGTGCGCGTCGTCGTGTTGGAGCGCTCCATTCCAGGCGCGGAGGCCTCCAGCGCGGCGGCGGGAATGCTCGCGCCCCAGATGGAGTCCGACGGTCCGGGCGCCTTCCTGGAATTGTGCCTGCGCAGCCGCGGCCTCTATCCCGCCTTCGCCGCCGAGCTGCGCGAGCTGTCCGGAGTGGACGTGGCCTACCGGCCCTGCGGCATCCTCAAGGTCGCCTTCAACGAGGCCAGCCTGCACCACCTGGACGCCACGGTGGCGTGGCAGCGTGGCATGGGCCTCCGGGCCGAGTTGCTCGACGGCGCCGCGGCCCGCGCCCTGGAGCCACGCCTGTCCGCGAAGGCCGTGGGCGCCGCGCACTTCCCGGACGACCATCAGCTGGACAACCGGCTCCTGGTGCGCGCCCTGACAATGGCCGCCGCCCGGGTGGGCGCGGAGTTCCGCAGCGGCTACGTGCGCGGCGTGGTGCAGGAAGGCGGCCGCGCGGTGGGCGTGGACCTGGACGGCGAGTTGCTGCGCGCCGACGCGGTGGTGCTGGCCGCGGGCTCCTGGTCCGCCCTGGTCCACGGCGCCGGCGTGGAGGCCCGGGCGGTGCGACCCGCGCGCGGGCAGATGGTCCAATTCCAGACACGCCTGCCCCTGCTGGACCGCATCGTCACGTCCGAGAAGGGCTACCTGGTGCCGCGCGCGGACGGCCGGGTCATCGCTGGCAGCACCATGGAGCTGGTGGGCTTCGACAAGCAGGTGACCGCGGCGGGGCTGGCGCGCATCCTCGACATGGCCCTGGAGCTGTGCCCGGAGTTGGGCTCGGCGCCCGTCACGGAGACGTGGGCGGGCTTCCGGCCGTGGACCGAGGACAAGCGGCCCTACCTGGGTGAAGGCCCCGTTCCCGGGCTCTTCCTGGCCACGGGCCACTTCCGCAACGGCATCCTCCTGGCCCCCATCACCGCGAAGCTCGTCGCACAGGCCGTGCTGGGTGAGCGGCCCGCCGTGGACCTGGCCCCCTTCCGGTACGACCGCTCGCCCGCCCAACCCCGCACCTGACGCAACCCGACGTCAAGGGTGAGGAGTCGTCCATCTGCCTCCTCGGACGCAGGTGGCACGACAGGCGTCACCGGGGCCCGACCCGTCCCTGGGGCCGCGAGCGGACGGGCGGGCGGTCCCGGCGCCTGATTCAGAGGGACGGACAGGACGCTGAGCCTGCCTGTCCTACCCACCGCCAGGGGTCGTCCCCTCGCCAGGTCCCCCGATCGATCAGCCGTGAACCCTGATCCGATGGTAAATTCCCGTACTCGTTGGCCAATGAAACCCGGAAACCTCTAGACTCGCTCGCCGTGGAAGCCATCCCCCCTGCCCCACCCCGAATCCTCATCGTCGACGATGACGACTCCGTACGAGACGTCATCTCTGTCCTGCTACGTGAGGAAGGCTACAACTGCGTCGTCGCCAATGGGGCCGAGATGGCCCTGGACCTGGCGGGCGAGGAGGAGACGCCGCTCGTCATCAGCGACATGAAGATGCCGGGCAAGGACGGCCTCTGGCTCCTGGAGAACCTCCGCGAGCGGCTCCCCGACACCTCCGTCATCATGCTCACGGGCTACGGTGACACCGAGTCGGCCGTGGACTGCCTGCGCCGCGGCGCGGTGGACTACCTGCTCAAGCCACCCAAGCTCACGGACCTCATCCGGGCCATCGAGCGGGCGCTGGCCAAGCGCCGCATCGAGATGGCCCGCAAGCGCTACCAGAAGAAGCTGGAGCGCAAGGTCCGGGACAGGACGGCCGAGCTGCGCAGCGCCCTGCGCGACATCGCCAACACGTACCAGAACACGCTGCTGGCCCTGGTGGCCGCCCTGGACGCGCGCGAGCACGAGACGAGCGACCACTCCCAGCGCGTGGTCAGCTACACGTCCGCCATCGCGCAGCGCATGGGCATCCAGGGCAAGGAGCTGGAGGAGATCGGACGCGGCGCGCTGCTCCACGACATCGGGAAGATTGGCGTGCCGGACGCGGTGCTGCTCAAGCCCGGCAAGCTCACCCCGGACGAGTGGCTGGAGATGCGCAAGCACCCGGACATCGGCTTCCAGATGATCCAGGCCATTCCGTTCCTGGACACGCCCGCCTCCATCGTCCTTTCGCACCAGGAGCGCTGGGACGGCGCCGGCTATCCGCGCAACCTCCAGCGGCAAGAAATCCACATTGGCGCGCGCATCTTCGCCGTGGCGGACACGCTGGACGCGATGACGAGCGACCGGCCCTACCGCAAGGGCACGACGTTCACCAACGCCATCCAGGAGATCAAACGCTGCGCCAACACGCAGTTCGATCCGGAGGTCGTGCGGGCGTTCCTCGACATTGGCGAGGAGGGGCTGATCCGCATCAAGCAGGAGATGGCGACGAAGAAGCTCCAGCTCCCGCAGGCCGAGCAGGACGCCCATGACGCCGAGGCGGAGCTGGCCCGGCTCACGGATCTGGACGACGACGTGGACGCCGCCGTGCCTGGCCACTCCACCAGTGACGAGGACGAGCCCAAGTCCGCCGTCGTTCGTTCGGCGGCTGGCAACAAGGGGTGAGTCTGGCTGGAAGAGATGACCGCACGGGGGGGCGGCTGTTATGAGGACAGGTCCGCCGTGACGACGCCTGCCCCCCAGCCCCCGCCCTCCGTGCTGGCTCCGCCCCTGCTGGACGCGCAGGGGCGGCGGATGACGTACCTGCGGCTGAGCATCACCGACCGGTGCAACTTCCGGTGCAGCTACTGCTCGCCCGCCTCGTGGGGCGGCAAGCGGGACCTGCTGGGCCCCGAGGAGCTGGAGCGAATCACCTCCGTCTTCGCCCGCATGGGCATCCGCCGTGTGCGGCTCACCGGCGGCGAGCCGTTGATCCGCCCGGACATCCTCGACATCGCCCGGCGCATCGCCGCGGTGCCCGGCATCCAGCACCTGGCCATCACCAGCAATGCCAGCCACCTGGAGCGACTCGCCCTCCCCCTGCGCGAGGCGGGCGTCACCCAGCTCAACCTGAGCCTGGACACCCTCCTTGCGGAGACGTTCCGCCGCATCTCCAAGCAGGGGGATTTCGACGCGGTGCTGCGAGGCATGGACGCGGCGGCGGGCGCCGGTTACGCGTCCCTCAAGCTCAACGTCGTCATCATGCGGGGCGTGAATGACGAGGAAGCCCCCGCCCTGATCGCCTATGCGCACGCGCGCGGCTTCACGCCCCGCTTCATCGAGCTGATGCCCTTCGGTCAGGGCACGCCGGTGCCCACCGCGGAGCTGGTAGAGCGGCTCCAGGCGTCAGGACTGCCGCTGGAACCCTCGCCTGATGACACGGGCGACGCCGCCGGTCCGGCGCGCTACTGGCGTGCGCCCGGAGGCCGCGTGGGCTTCATCTCCCCGCTCACGCAGAACTTCTGCGGCAGCTGCAACCGCGTGCGCGTGGCGTCCAATGGCGACTTGCGCAGCTGCCTTGGCGGCCGGGCGCAGGCGCCGCTGCACCAGCTCATCCGCGGCGGCGCCAGCGACATGGAGCTGGCCGTGGCCATCCGCCGGGCGCTGGGCGACAAGCCAGAAGGCCACCGCTTCACCGAGCCCGGCAACGGCGCCACGCTGCTGTCCATGATGGGCATCGGCGGTTGAAAACACGACGGGCGGGCCCGCGCCTTCGCGCCTGGCCCGCCCGAGTGTTCCTGGACCGTTTCCGCCGGCCCCGCGTGGCGCGCTACTTCACCAGTCGAATGTTGACCGGGTACTTGTAGAGCTGACCCTCGTTCGCCTTCAGGCCCGCGATGATGGCGAAGACGATGGCGACGATGCCGACGATGGGCAGCAGGACGGCGCCAATGCCGATGCAAACGGTGATGGCGCTGACGAAGGCCGCGATGAACATCGTGATCTGGAAGTTCAGCGACTCCACGGCGTGGGCGCGGACGAAGGAGGACTCCTTGCCCTTCGTCAGCATCAGCACCAGCGGCACGGCGAAGCCCAGGCCCACGAAGTTGGCCAGGATGGTGCCCATGTGAGCGAGCAGCCCCATCGTCTTCTCATCCTGGGTCGGCATCGGCGTACCACTGACGAACGAACCCATTTGCTCCTGCGGCGGAGTCTCCATTGAAAATCCCCTCCAAAGATGTCTCGGGCGCGCACACCGCACCCAGCGGGGTCCACCATGACACGCGCCCGCTCCGATTGTCACGTCCAGGACAGGTGATCTGACGGGTCACCCGCCTAGCGGTACAACTGGCTCCCAGCCTTCTTGAATTCCTCGCTCTTCTCATCGAGCGCGGACTGAAGCGCGGCGTCGTCGCTCACGCCCTGCTTCGCAGCGAAGTCACGCACCTCTTGCGTGATCTTCATGGAGCAGAACTGCGGACCGCACATGGAGCAGAAGTGCGCCACCTTCGCGCCTTCCGCCGGCAGCGTCTCGTCGTGGAAGGCGCGGGCGCGCTCGGGGTCCAGCGACAGGTTGAACTGGTCCTCCCAGCGGAACTCGAAGCGGGCCTTGGACAGCGCGTTGTCCCGGGCCTGAGCCCCTGGATGCCCCTTGGCCAGGTCCGCGGCGTGGGCGGCGATCTTGTACGTGATGACGCCTTCCTTCACGTCATCCCGGTCCGGCAGGCCCAGGTGCTCCTTGGGCGTCACGTAGCAGAGCATCGCCGTGCCGAACCAGCCGATCATCGCCGCGCCGATGCCGCTGGTGAAGTGGTCGTAGCCCGGCGCGATGTCCGTGGTGAGAGGCCCCAGCGTGTAGAACGGCGCCTCCCCGCACACGGCCAGCTGCTTCGTCATGTTCTCCTGGATGAGGTGCATGGGCACGTGGCCCGGGCCTTCAATCATCACCTGCACGTCGTGCTTCCAGGCAATCTGGGTCAGCTCGCCCAGCGTCTCCAGCTCTCCGAACTGCGCCGCGTCGTTGGCATCCGCGATGGAGCCCGGCCGCAGCCCGTCTCCCAGGCTGAAGCTGACGTCGTACGCCTTCATGATTTCGCAGATCTCCTCGAAGTGCGTGTAGAGGAAGTTCTCCCGGTGGTGGGCGAGGCACCACTTGGCCATGATGGAGCCGCCACGGCTGACGATGCCGGTCAGGCGCTTCGCCGTCCACGGCACGTAGCGCAGCAGCACGCCCGCGTGGATGGTGAAGTAATCCACCCCCTGCTCGCACTGCTCGATGAGCGTGTCGCGGTACAGCTCCCAGGTGAGGTCCTCCGCCTTGCCGCCCACCTTCTCCAGCGCCTGGTAGATGGGCACGGTGCCGATGGGCACCGGCGCGTTGCGGAGGATCCACTCGCGCGTCTCGTGGATGTTGCGGCCGGTGGACAGGTCCATCACCGTGTCCGCGCCCCAGCGGATGGACCACACCATCTTCTCCACCTCTTCCTCGATGGAAGACGTGACGGCCGAGTTGCCGATGTTGGCGTTGATCTTCACCAGGAAGTTGCGACCGATGATCATCGGCTCCAGCTCCGGGTGGTTGATGTTGGCCGGGATGATGGCGCGGCCCCGCGCGATTTCGTCGCGCACGAACTCAGGCGTCATCACCCGAGGAATCGCCGCGCCCCACGACTGGCCCGGGTGCTGGGCCGCGAGCGAGGCCTCCACCTGGAGGTTCTCCCTCAGCGCCACGTACTCCATCTCCGGGGTGATGATGCCCTTGCGCGCGTAGTGCAGTTGCGTGACGTTGGCGCCGGACTTCGCCACGCGCGGCGCGCGGCGGTGGGCGAAGCGCAGGCCCGCAAGTCGCGGGTCCGCTTCACGTGCGCGGCCGTATTCGGAGCTCACGCCGGACAGCGCTTCAGTGTCGTTGCGGCCCAGAATCCAGGACTCGCGCAGCGCGGGCAGGCCCTGCCGCAGGTCGAGCTCCGCGGCCGGGTCCGTATACGGCCCGCTGGAGTCGTAGACGTGCACGGGCGGGTTGGCCGTCTCCTTCGCGTCCGGGCCGTGGCCATGGCGCGTGGGCGTCTGGCTGATTTCACGCAGGGGCACGCGCAGGTCCGGGTGCAGCACGCCGGATACGTACACCTTGCGCGAGGCTGGCAACGGGCCCCGGCTGATTCCCTCCAGCACCTTCCCGTCGACCTTCAGGCTTCTGGACGCTCCGCTCATCACGCATCTCCTCTTGAGAGGGCGGACGGGCTGACGGTCGGGGGGCAGCAAGCCTCCCGGGCCGCTTCCCTCCGCCGGTACTAACCGGTTCAGGTTCCAAGGGTTGGCCGGAACTACGGCCGTCTCAGCCCCTTCCGGGGCACCCCTAGCGACAGGGTGAGCATCTAGCGCACGGCGAGGCCGCCTTCAACCCGGCCGCGGGCGGAAGCGCTTGTCGACCGCGCAATGTCTGCGGAGCGCCAATCCTTCACGCAAACCTTGCGCGTCCAGAGGCAGGGAAACACCGTTCCCTGGGGCAGACCGGTTGGCCCCGGAGATGCAGTGATGAAGGGACGATAGACGTCTTCCACCCGCCAGGAGTACCGCCATGCAGATCGTCGGAGAGCTGATGACCCGTGACGTCGTCGCGCTCAAGGAAACGCAGAACCTGGCCAAGGCGGATGAGTTGCTCCGCCTGCACCGCATCCGTCACCTGCCGGTGGTGCGGCAAGACAAGCTGGTGGGCCTCATCACCCACCGCGACCTGCTGCGCGCCGCCGCCACCCACGCCACGGATCCGGCCGCGCAGCCGCTCTGGGCCGCGGACATCATGACGCGTGACGTGCAGACGGTACGCCCGGACACGCCGCTGCGCCGGGCGGTGACGCTGATGCTCGAGCACAAGTACGGCTGCCTGCCAGTGGTGGATGAGGGCGGCGTCCTCCAGGGCATCCTCACCGAGGCGGACCTGGTCCGCTACGCCCAGCACCTCATCGGAGAGCAGGACCGCCGGGAGTTGGCCGCCGAATACAATGCCTGACCCCGAAGCCAGCGCGTGAGTGGCGGACCCGCGTCCCCTCTCCGCCTGGCGCGCGTTCCCCACGCCATGTCCCCCACTCCCCTGGCCGGAGCGGCCTCCGCCGAGGTCCCCCTCTCCGCGACTTCACCCGGCGTCTCCGCGTCCCGGCATGCGTTCGCACTGGCCGGGCTCACGGGGGTGACGCTGGTGGCGCTCCTCGGCGTCGAGGGACCGGTGGCCACGCGCACGGTGCTCATCGGCGGTGCGTGCCTGGTGCTCTGGCTGACGGAGGTGGTGCCCTCCTTCGTGCCCACGCTGCTGCTGCTGGGCGCCACGCCCGTCCTCCTGGGGCCGTTGGACCGTGCCTACCAGCTGCCGTCGGTGCTCGCGTGGTGCGCGGACCCGGTGCTCATCCTGTTCCTGGGTGGCTTCACGCTGGAAGTGGCCGCCATGCGGCACGGACTGGACGCCTCGGTGGCGCGGCACGTGATGCGGCTGTCGGATGGGCGGCCGCGGCGGCTGGTGTTGCTGGTGATGGCGGGCGTCGCCTTCCTCTCCATGTGGATGTCCAACGTGGCCGCGGCGGCGATGATGCTGGCCGCGCTGCGTCCCCTGCTCCAGGCGACGCCCGCGGGCGCGCCGCTACGGCCCGCGCTGCTGCTGGGCGTGGCCCTGGGTGCCAACGTCGGCGGCATCGCCACGCCCGTGGGCAGCGGGCCCAATGCGCTCGCCGTGTCCGCCGCGTCCGCACATGCGCAAGTCACGTTCGCGAAGTGGATGTCCTTCGCCCTGCCGCTCACGCTGCTCCTGCTGCTGGCGGGCTTCGGCCTGGTGCTGCTGCGCTTCCGCGTGGGCGGCAGGCTGACGCTGCCCGCCGAAGCGCCCGTGTCCCTAACGCGCTCGGGACGCCGCGTGCTCTGGGTGAGCGCGGCGTGCGTGGTGGCCTGGCTGTCGGAGCCGCTCCACGGTGTGCCCGCGCCCGTGGTGGCACTGGCCGCCACCGCGCTGCTCTTCGGCAGCGGCCTGCTGAAGCGCGAGGACCTGGGCCGGTTGGACTGGGCCACGCTGCTCCTCATCGCCGGTGGCATCGCCCTGGGCCGGCTGATGGAACACTCCGGGCTCATCGCTCGCGCACTGGCCCGCGCGGACCTCGCGGGCTGGCCGGTGCCCGTGCAGCTGGGGGTATTGGTGGCCGCGGCGGCGGTGCTGTCCGCGCTGATGAGCAACACGGGGACGGCGGCGCTCCTCATCCCCCTGGCCACGCAACTCCATCCCGCCGCTTCGACGCCGGTCCTCGTCGCCCTGGGATGCTCGCTGGGCATGCCCTTCGTCATCAGCACACCGCCCAATGCGATGACGGTGGGCGAGGGCCTGGCCTCCTCCGAGCTGATGAAGTTGGGGGTTCCCCTGATGTTGGGCGGCTGTCTGCTGGTTAGCCTTTCGGGACCGACCGTGCTGCGCCTCTTTGGATTGCCATGAGTTTCCCTCCCCGCCTGGTCGGCACCACGGTACGAACGCAGCGTCCCGGAAGAAGCAGTCGCGCGGCATGCGCGTTGAAGGGGCACTACCTGCTCAGGCTTCGGTGGAGGTGAGCTCGTGACGAACGTGACCATCACTGAGTACGAAACGCGCCTCTATTGGCAGGGGGAGCGCGGTGCCGTGCTGACGAGCGACCGTGCGCCGCCCGTGCCCATTGGCCAGCCGCTGACCGGGCAGGACACCGTGGCCGTGGGCCCCTGGTCCCCGGAGGCCCTGCTCGTGGGCGCGGTGGAGGGACGCACCCTGCTGGCGTTCCTGGAGCAGGCGCGGGAAGCGGACGTGCGCGTGCTCTTCTACCAAAGCTCCGCGGTGGCCCGCGTGGTGTGTGGCGCGGACCAGCCGCCGCACCTCACGGACCTCATCGTGCGCCCACACGTGGCCGTGGCCACCGAGGCCGACGCGGAGGCCGTCCGCCTCATCTTCACCGAACTCCCCGCGCACTGCTTCCCCAGCTCCGTCATCAACATCACTCCGCGCATCGAACCGGTGGTCGAGACGTGGCACGCTCGTAGCAGTGGTCGAAGCGTACCCGCCGCGATTGCCCCTGCATCCTGACCTGACAGCAAAGGCTCCACCTCCCCCATGTCCCCACAGCGCATCCTGGTCGTCGACGATGAGGACAATGCCCGCCGGGCGATTGCCACCATCCTGAATGAGGAAGGCTACGAAGTGGCCGAGGCCGCCAACGGCGCCGAGGCCCTGGCTCGCATCGGCGAGTTCTCCCCCGCGGTGGTGCTCACCGACGTGCGCATGCCGCAGATGGACGGCCTCACGCTGTTGAAGACGGCGCGCGAGCAGGGCAGCGACGCCACCTTCGTGATGATGACGGCGTTCGCCAGCGTGGAGACGGCCGTGGAGGCCATGAAGTCCGGCGCCGACAACTTCCTGCTCAAGCCGCTGGACGCGGACCAGGTGCTCGTCACCCTGGGCAAGGTGCTGGAGAAGCGCAGCCTGCGCCAGGAGGCGGAGGCGCTGCGGGACCAGGTACGCTCGCGCGTCCGCCGCTTCCACGACATCATCGGCGAGTCGCCCCAGCTCCAGGGCATCTACGACGTCATCCGGAGGGCGGCGGGCACGCGCGCCACGGTGCTCATCCTGGGTGAATCGGGCACGGGCAAGGAGCTGATTGCCCAGGCCCTGCACCAGGAGTCGCCACGCAAGGACAAGCCCTTCATCCGTGTGCACTGCGCGGCCCTGTCCGAGAACCTGCTGGAGAGCGAGCTGTTCGGCCACGAGAAGGGCTCATTCACGGGAGCGCTGGCCCGGAAGGAAGGCCGCTTCGAGCTGGCGGACGGTGGCACGCTGTTCCTGGACGAGATTGGAGAAATCTCCCCCGCCGTTCAGGTGAAGCTGCTGCGTGTCCTCCAGCAGCGTGAGTTCGAGCGCGTGGGTGGCACCCAGACGCTTAAGGTGGACGTGCGCATCGTCGCGGCCACGCACCGGGACCTGGTGGCCGAGGTGAAGGCCGGCCGGTTCCGCGAGGACCTCTACTACCGGCTCAACGTGGTGAGCGTGACGCTGCCGCCGCTGAGGGACCGCAAGAGCGACGTCCCCGCGCTGGTGAACCACTTCCTGGAGAAGTACAGCGATTCGTACGCCAAGCAGGTGCGAGGCCTGGCGCCCGGGACGCTCCAGGCGCTGCTGTCCCATGACTGGCCGGGCAACATCCGCGAGCTGGAGAACGCCATCGAGCGCGCGGTGGTGCTGGCGCAGGGGCAGGAGCTGACGACGGATGACCTGCCGCCCGTGCTGCGCGGCCCCCGGCCGCATGGGACATCCACGGGCGCGCTCATCCCGGGAGCCACGCTGGCCGCCATCGAGCGCGAGGCCATCCTGCGCACGCTGGAGATGGTGCAGGGCTCCACGTCCCGGGCCGCCGAGGTGCTGGGCATCAGCGTGCGGAAGATTCAGTACCGGCTCAAGGAGTACGGCACGCCGGGCGGCGCGCCGCTCAAGGTCGTGGCCGATGAGGTGGATGACCTTGCCGCGGAGTCGTAGCGGTTTGATGGGTGGGCTGGGGCACTGCTACCGTGCCCTGGATGAGATGGCGTTCGAGGCGAGCCTCGGTTCACCGGGGCAACGTGCTGCTGCGGGTCCTGGTCTGGGGTGCGAGCGGAATCCTGCTGCTGGCCGTGCTGGCCCTAGCGGCCTTCCACCTCTGGTCTCAGCGCCAATACGGCCCCGCCATCGGGCAGTTCCGGGCCGACGTCACGGCGCAGGTGGACTTCTTCTGCGAGCAACAGGCGCTGCTGGGCGCGGAGCCGTGGTTTCGCGAACCACGGGCCTTGGGCGATGCGGGCCCGCTGCTCAATGAATGGCTCCGCGTGGCATCCGGCCCGCCCGGCCTGGGAGAGTCACCCCTTCGGCTCCCCGCACACCTTCTGTTGCTCCAGAAGGCCGAGAGCATGGAGGACTGGATAACGTCGGACCTGGACCTCTCTAGCCTGGACTTCGGCTGGATGCGCCAGATGCATGCGTTCGACCACTGGAATGCAATTCCCCGTGCGTCCATCCCACCGGACAAGCCTTTCGACCTGATGTCCGCGCCCTTTCCGGAGTTCTCGCTCCTGGTGCTCTGGTCGAAGTTGCGGCTCCGGCATGCGGTTGAGCAGGGGACGCCGCTGGAAGCCGTGCGCGACGTGAGGCAGCTCGCGTGGCTGGCCTATCGCACGGACACCCTGGTGGGCGGCATGGTGGCCATTTCAATACTCACGATTGAGCACAAGCTCTACGCCACCTTGGAGAACCCTCCGCCCGACTGGCGGCCCTTGAGCCCCGAGCAACTAAAGCGCTTCAAGGCCGTGCTGTGGTCCGCCTCGGCCTTTTCGAGCATCGCGTCGCCCGTGGAGGTCAGCGAGAAGGCACGCGCGTGTGAGCCGGCGATTGGCCGCTGTATTGGCCTGGTGGAAGCCGCCCTTCGAGGCCGTTACCTGGAACCCTATGCGAAAGGCACGCACCGGCAGGCGTACCTGGAACTCAAGACAGCCAGCGCGGCGGGCCACTGCCCCACGCAACTGCTGGCGTCCATCTGGGAGCAAGGGTTCACGGTGACGGATGACGATACAGGGCTGGGTGCAGGGGACGAGCGTCCCCTGGCGGCGCGGCTGATTCCCACGAGCGCCCTCAGGGGCCCCTTCGCACTCCAAATCCTGGCATCCTCGCTGACCACCCTCGACCCGCTCCGCGAGCTCAAAGCCCTGTCCCCCGCCCCATAGCAAGGGCAATGCCTCCAGGGACGGACATCTACGACGAGCGTCGTTGACTCTTACGACGGCCGTCGTAATACTCCGCGAAATGACCACCCACGCCCTCCCGCAGCCGACGCGTGCCGAGCTGGCCATCCTCCGTGTGCTCTGGAAGCAGGGCCCCAGCACCGTCCGGCAGGTGCACGAGCTGATGCGGGGCACCCAGGACAAGGACACCGGCTACACCACGGTCCTCAAGCTCCTCCAGAACATGACGGAGAAAGGCATCGTCCAGCGTGACGAGAGCGAGCGGACCCATGTCTATGAAGCCGCCATCAGCGAGACGCGCACCCAGCGCGACCTCCTGCGCGACTTGATGGACCGGGCCTTCGGGGGGTCGGCCACGTCGGTCGTGGCACAGGCGTTGTCCATGAAGCGCGCCTCCGCCGAGGAACTGGCGGAGATTCGCAGGCTGCTCGACGCACACGAAAAGCGGGGGAAATGATGGACGCGCGTTATCTCCACGCCCTGGAACAGGCCCTGCTCGGCTTCCTGTGGCAGGGCGCGGTGGTGGCCCTGGCCGTCGCGGGTATCCTGTCCCTGACGCCGCAGCGCGCCGCGCGGACGCGTTACGCCACCGCGTGCCTGGGGCTGGTGGCCATGGCCGTGCTTCCCGTGGTGACGTTCCTGACGGCGCTGGCGGAGGCCTCGCGCGCCGTGACGTTCGGAGCCTTCGAGTCCCTGGCCCAGTCCAGCATGCTGACCGTGGTCGCGACGGAGACCGCGTCCCTGGCGGAGCCGCACTGGACGGAGGTGCTCCGGCCCTGGCTGCTGCCAGCGTGGTGCTGCGGCGTTCTCCTCCTGTCGGCCCGGACCGTGGCCGCCTGGCTCATCACCCACCGGATGGCCCGGCAGGAGACGCAGGCCCCCTCGGCCCCCTGGCGTGAGGCGCTGACGCGTGCGTTGCGCCACGTCCACCTGTCCCGGCCCGTGCGCCTGCTGGCCTCCGCCCGCATCGACGTGCCCATGGTCATTGGCCTGTGGCGCCCCCTCATCCTGGTGCCGGCGGGTGCCATCACCGGGCTGTCCGCCGCGCAGTTGGAGGCCATCCTCGCCCATGAGCTGGCCCACATCCGACGCCACGACTACCTGGTCAACCTCCTCCAGTCCTTCGTGGAGACCCTCCTCTTCTACCACCCGGCCGTCTGGTGGCTGTCCCACCGCATCCGCGAGGAGCGTGAGCACTGCGCGGATGACCTGGCCGTCCAGTGCTGCGGGGATGCGCTGCTCTACGCCCGCGCCCTGGCCCACATCGAGGAGCTGCGCCTGGCCCCGTCACCCCACCCCGCCCTGGGCGTGAGCGATGGCTCACTGCTGATGCGCGTGCGCCGGCTGCTGTCCGTGTCCGAAGGCATGACGCCGCGCCGGTCCTGGCGGCTCGCCAGCGGGCTGGGAAGCGCCGTGCTCGCCGTGGCCCTGGGGTCGTCGCAGCTGCCGGAGACGGCCCATGCGACGGAGCCAGTGAGCGCGCCGCCCCTCCACGTGGAGGCAACCCCCAGCACGGGGCAGCGACTGTCCAGCACCCTGCCCATGCACCATCTGCTCGTGGCCCCGGCGACCTTCTCCGCCCAGGCCCGGCAGGCCCCCGCGCCCATCGAGCGCCCGAAGGCGGCGGCGAAGGCAGAGCGAGCACCCGCGGCGAAGCCCCGTCCCACGCGGCCCGCCCCCCTCCTCATCCCGGACACAGGGACGATCGCCCGCACGGAGCTGTCGCGCGTGCCCTACTCGCTCGACGGTGAGCCCGCCGCGCCCGTCCTCCTCGAGGACACCTCCCTGGAGTCGCCCGAAGCCGCCCTGGCCGAGGCCGCCTCCGCGCACGCCGACGAGCACGCCACCGAGCTGCCCCGGGTGGTCGTCTCCGCGCCGGCGCCCTCGCGCGCCTCCGCGTTCGACGCAGTCTACAAGGCCATGAAGGCGTCGGCTCCCGTCAAGACGCTCCGGCCCGGAATCACCCCACCCCGGTTCCTCTCGGGCGAGCGCATCCACCTTCCCAATATCGCCTACGGGATTCAGTCCCACTTCGGAGGCTTCCCCAAGGGCGCGGTGGTGGCCCGCTGCATCATCACCGCGCAGGGCTCCGTCACCGACTGCCAGCCCATCCAGGGCCTGCGGGGCCTGGAGGAAGGCGTCATCCGCACGCTCTCCACCTGGCGCTACGAGCCCGCCACGCTCAACGGGAAGCCCGTGGCCGTGCGCTACGTCTTCGACGTCTGGTTCACGAGGGAGCCGGGCGGCGGAACGCACGAGTCCCGGCAGTTCGCGGGCCTCGACCTCTCCGACGTGGTGGGCGCCGCGGCCCCGGGGACGTGCGACGACTGCGACGCCTTCGAGTTCCACAGCCCGACGGCGCAGCGGTAGCGCGTCCCGCCTGCCGCTGACGGCCCTACCCCGCCAGCGGCATCCGGAGGATGAAACGAGCGCCCCCACCGGGCGCCGTGTCCACCTCCAGCGAACCGCCATGCTGCGTGACGATGGCATGGACGATGGACAGCCCCAGCCCCGAGCCCTGAGCCTTCGTGGTGAAGAAGGGCTCGAAGATGCGGTCCCGGACCTCCTGGGGAACACCCGGGCCGCTGTCGTCCACGGTGAGCCACACGCGCCCGCCCTCGTGCCCCGCAGACAACGTCACGGTGCCTCCCGCTGGCGTGGCCTCCAGCGCGTTGAGACACAGGTTGATGAGCACCTGACGCAGCCGCTCCTCCTCGCCCGCCACCGACGGCACCGGCGCTTCGCGTGGCGTGACGTCCAGTGACACCTTGCGGGACGCGGCCTGCCCGCTCAGCAGATCCACCACCCGCCGCAGCAGCTCGTTCACATCCACGGAGGCGGGACGGAACTCGCGAGGCCGCGCGAACTGGAGGAAGTCCTCCAGGATGTGGTCGAGGCGGCGAATTTCATCGCGCACCAAAAGCAGCGGCTCCAGCAAGGGCGCCTGCTGCCCATCCGGAAGACGCCGCAGACGCCGCTCGAGGACGGAGAGCTGGAGCGCCGCCGCGTTCAGCGGGTTGCGGATTTCGTGGGACAGGCCCGCCGTCATCGTCCCCACCGCCGCCAGCTTCTCCGTCACCTGGGCGCGCCGTGCCAGCTCGCGCTTCTCCGCGTGCAGGCGCACCTGCCGCATCGCCTGCTCCAGCGTCAGCAGCAGCTCCTGCGGCGCGCAAGGCTTCATCAGGTACGCACACGCACCCGCCCGCACCGCGGCCACTGCCGTCTCCAACGTGGCGAAGCCCGTGAGCAGCACCACCTCCGAGTCCGGCGACGCGGCCTTCAGCTCGGCGGCCAGCGCCGTCCCATCTCCGTCTGGCAGGCGCAGATCCACCAGCGCCACGTCGAAGCCCTCCCGGACCCGCTCGCGCGCCGCCTTGCAGCTGGACGCGCCGCGGACGGCGTAGCCCGCATCCCCGAGCAACTCCTCCAAGTTGTCCAGGAAGGCCGCGTTGTCATCCACCACCAGGACGGACGGAAGGGACGGAGGAGTGGGCTCGCTCATGAGGCGTGGGTGGGGCGTGCCGCGTGCGCCGTTTCCAGCACCTCCATCAGCGCGCCTGGGTCGAAGGGTTTGGAGAAGACGCCCGTGGTCCCATCAAGCGGGGCCGCGTCGGGATAGGCGGTCATGACGAACGTGGGCAGGTGAGGATAGCGCGCGCGCAGCCGTCGCAAGGCCTCACCATCCGGCCCTCCGGGAATGCGCAAGTCCACCAGCGCGGCGAAGGGCTGCGCGCAGAGGATTCGGTCCGCGTCCAGCACCGAGGCCGCCGTCACACAGGAGAAGCCGCGCCCGCGCAGCAGCTCGGCGATGTTGTCGCTCAGCGCCGGGTCGTCCTCCACCAGCACCACCAGCCCATCCCGGCGAGCACCGGACAGCAGCTCCACCAACGTGGGGATGGGCACGGGCTTGGGCAGCACCGCGAGCAGGCCTTCGCGCCGGGCCGTCTCCAAGTCATCCTGGCGTGGGTGCGCGGTGATGACCACCGCGGCCAGGCCCGGATCCACGCGGCGGAGCTGGTGCACGGCATCCGCGCCGCTCATGCCGGGCATGCGCATGTCGGTCAGCAGGACGTCGAAGCGCGTGGTGCGCGCCAAACGCACGGCCTCGTCACCGCTCGTGACGACAGTGGCCGCGTCCCCGCCGTCGCGCAGAATCTCCGCGAGGTTCTCCGCGAACGCCAGGTTGTCATCCAGCAGGAGGTACTGGCGCATGCGTCTCCTCCGAAGCGACGAGGGAAAGCCGAATCACGAAGCGCGCTCCCGCTCCGGGACGGGGGACATACGCGATGCTCCCCCCATGCCGCTCCACGATGCGCTTGACCAGCGCGAGCCCGAGCCCGATGCCGCGCGCCTTCGTCGTCATCAGCGGCTCGAAGAGGCGGCGGCGGATGACGTCGCTGACGCCCGGCCCGGAATCCTCCAGCACCAGCTCCACCATCCCCGGCTCGCACGTGGCGGCGGACAGTGACACCGTCCCGCCCGTCTCCTCCAGGGCCTGGACGGCGTTGTCGAGCAGGTTCACGAACACCTGGCGCAACTGCCCCGCGTCTCCTTGAACCGCGGGCAATGAGGTCAGTCCCTCCGCGCTCACGACGACAGTGTCGGGCCGCTGCACGGCCTTGAGCGCTTCCTGCCAGACCTCGTCCAACCAGACCTCCTGCCGGTGCAGGGGCCGGTCCCGAATCATGTCCAGCAGGTCGGAGACGATGCGGTTGGCGATGCCCACCTGGTCGCCAATGCGGTCCAGGTGCTTCGTCGTGCGCTCGTCCACGGCCCCCGGGCGCCCCCGGAGGATGTAGAGCGACGTCTCGATGACGCCCAGCGGATTGCGCAGCTCGTGGCCGATGGAGCCCACCAGTTGGCCAAAGGTGGACAGCCGCTCGCTGCGCGCCTGCTGCGCCAGCAGATCTTCCCGGTACGTGTGGAGCATGATGGCCAGCTCCAGGTCGAGAATCTTCCCCACCGCGGAGCGGGCCGCGCGGAGCGCCGCGGGCTGCTCCAGGTAGGTGGCGTCGATGTGGCTGTTGAACTCCTGCCGCAGGACGTTCATCGCGCCGAACATGTAGTGCTGCGGCAGGGCGATGCGCACGTGCATGCGGCCAATGCGGCAGCGCAGCGCGTAATAGACCTCGTCCCAGGGGCCGCGGAGGAGCTGGTCCATCCACACCTGCAAGGTGCCGCGCAGGTGCCCCACCTGGCTCTCTCCCCCTTCGAGCGCCTGCCGAGCCCCCTCATGCTCCAGGATGCGGTCGTAGAAGACACGAGCGAAGCGCGGGAAGTGGGGCTTCGCGGTGGCGTGCAAGGTCATGAGAGCCTGCTCGTCCGCCGAGCAGAACCCCACGTACCGCTTCAATTCCTCGAACAAGGTTTCCGCCATGAGTCCTGGGGTAAGAGCCTATCCGCGCTGAACGCATGAGAGCAGGAACTTCCTCCCCCGCTTCGCGCTGGCTCGGCACGCCGCCCAGGGGCCACGGCCCGCGAGTCCAAGGACTCCGCCGGGGACATGACATGGACCGCCTGTGGCGCACCGCGAATGGCCATGAAGGCTCCTGGAGCCCGGCCATTCCGGCCCGGCGGGAACTCTTCAGCAAGCCTCAGGCCAGTGCCTGTGCACGGAGGGCGGCCCAAGGACGCGCGCAAGATGTGCGCGCATCCCCCATCCGGCCCCGGCATGCGCAAGGTTTGCGCGTGAACATGGGTTCACGGCGAATCCCCACAGCCCCCAGACTCCACTCCGTCCTGGTATCGCGTCTGCCCCCGCATGACACGGGTGTGCCGTCATTCTCCTCCACCGAGCAGGTACTCCAGCAACTCACGAACAGGAGATGACAGGCCGTCCCAGTCCTGGAAACAGACACAGAGTCGGCGCTGGGCCCAGGACTCCGACAGGGGCACCTTCCGATAGGTGCCCTCCCGCTGATGCCGATTCGCAACGCGCTCCGGGACGATGCCCAGGCCCACGCCGTGAGACACCATCTCGCACAGCCCCCGGAAGCCCTTCATCCGGACGCGGAAGGACACGTCGAATCCCGCGCGACGTGCGTGCCCGTCAATGTGCTCCTGCAAGGCGCTCTCGGCCGCCAGGCCGACGAAGGGCTCCCGATACACATCCCTGAGCGCGAGGCTCTTGGATGCAGCCAGCGGGTGCCCGGCGGGAATGATGAGCACCAGGGGGTCGGGCGCCACCGGGCGGACTTGAAGCGTGCCCGTCTCCACGGCGTCCGAAATCAGTCCGGCCTCCGCCAGGCCTGCCTCGACCGCCTTGACGATATCCGCGCTGGTTCGCTCTCTCAGGTCGATGTTCAGCCTCGGGTGCCTGGCAAGCCATGGCGCCAGCTTCTCGGGCAGGTACTCGGTCAGCGCCGCGGTGTTGGCATAGAGGCGAATGGTGCCGCGCCGGCCTGAAACAAACGCATTCAACTCATCCTTCAACAACTCCTGTTGATGCAGGATCAACCGAGCGTGGTGCACGAGTGCGTCACCTGCCTCGGTCGTGACCACGCCCCGAGGCCGCCGCTCGAGCAGCTTGACGCCCACCGCATCCTCGATGCTTCGCAGACGCTCGCTCGCGGATGCCAGCGTCAGGTTCGCGCGTTGGGCACCTTGCGTGATGCTCCCCGCATCCACGATGCAGAGGAACAAGCGAAGATCCGCGAGGTCGAGCCGCATCGCGCCTCCTGCGCACGCTGCCTCCGGCGCGTCCGAAGGGAGTCACGAGACGCTCCGCATTGTGCCAGAGCACGCCGGGTGGTCCAGTCGGCGCTCGTCGCGCGCCTGGAGCGCGCCCACTGGAATCGCCATGCCCCAAGACGACGGAAAGCGGGTCGCCAGCATCGCCATGCGCGGTCATTACCTTGCGAGGCGCGCAAGCCGAAGGGCGGTGAAGCGCCTCAACCGGACCCAGGGAGTGAGGTGCACGAGGTCGTCGTATGGCGTGGTTCCGGCCTACCACGGCCATCGAGTAACAATTGCCACATGCCCTTTCCTCGCGCGGTGTTCGTCTCGCTCGCCTTGGTCCTCCTCGGATGCTCCGGGTCGTCGAACGACTTGGAAAGGGAGGCGCCACCGAATGACGCGGAGTCCACAAAGGCGGAAGACAGTCTCGCCGGACTGACTCGCATCGCGACCGCCGAGTACCAGGCGTTCTATCTGGTGGATGGGCAGGTGCTGGGTATCGGCTCCAACCGCGCTGGACAGCTCGGCGTGGGGCATTCCATTGCCGGCAACCACGTGCCCCCCATTCGAATCTCACTTCCGGAGCACCTGCGCTTCAAGGACGTCGCGGGCGGTGGGTTCCAGAGTCTGGCGCTCGACACCCAGGGGCGCGTGTGGACGTTCGGCCAGAATCTCTACGGCCAACGCGGGGATGGCACCACGAACGACTCCCCCAACTCGAGCACGACTCCGAACAACGGCCAGCCCTACCTCATCCTCACCGACGCCACGGGCGCGGTGTTCGACAATGTCGTCGCGGTGCGCAGCGCGATGCTCTTCAACATGGCCTTGAAGGCAGACGGCTCCGTCTGGGTCTGGGGCATGAGCGGCACGGCGATTGGCAACACGCTGGGCATTGCCGGCGATGGCAACACCAGCGCGCGCAACATCACCCGCCCCACACGCGTCCCCCTGCCCCCAGGCGTGCGAATCACCTCATTCACCACCAACGACAACACCCTCTTCGCGACGGATGACGCGGGAACGGTGTGGGCCTGGGGTGGTGGCACCGCTGCGGGGGAGACATTGGGCACGGGCAGGCACAACGACTATGCGCGGCCGAATCCGGTGAACATCCCCGTCAAGGTGACGGAAGTCGCCGCGGGTGGCAGTCGCTGGGTGGTGGCGCTGGATGAGCACGGCGACCTGTGGGGCTGGGGCATCCAGGGCACCTATCTGGGCCTGGGCAATCCCGCGGGCGGGTGGTACCCGGTGGCCACGCCGGTGAAGCTGTCCTTCCCGGTGTTCGGCGCACGCAAGGTCACCCACGTGTCCGCGAACGGCCACGCCACCCACGCCATCCTGGACGACGGCTCGCTGTGGGGCTGGGGCGACAGCGCGATGGGTGAAGTCGGCAACGGGGTGATGCTGGACTTCGCCACCTACCACACGCCCTACCGTTGGGACTGGTCGCAGTATCAGATGATGGTCTTCGACCCCGTGCGGATTGCCCCGGGCGTCACCTTCAGGGCCCTGCACAACACCGCGCAGTCGTTCTACGGCTACGCCACGGCCACGGATGGGACCATCTACTCCTGGGGCCGGAACAAGACGGGTGTGCTGGGCAACGGCGTGCTGCCCACGGGTGACCTGGCCAACCGGCCGGACAGTTGGAACGTGGCAACCGCCACGGCAGTGCCCGCGCACCTGCTCGACTTCGCCATCCCGACGCCGTCGAAGTAGGCCACCGCGGCGCGGCGAGGGGCGCAAGCGCTGCTTCCGCGCTTGCGCTTTGGAGAGGGCGGCGGAATTGAAGCGCCGGGGCCGGCACCGCCTAGTGAGTGAGGGGGCCCCGGGACTCCATCCGCCGGGGCGCGACCTGCTCGCGCGTCACCGTCTCACGGCCGGTGGCCCTTCCCCGCTCCAGCAGCGACTTGAAGCGCAGCAGGTCGTCATCCATCTGCTTCTTCGGGTCCGCGCCCAGCAGCCTCGCGAAGGCATGGCCAATGGCCCCGGCCGGCGGGTTGTAGGACAGCCGGATGTCCACCCGAGTGCCGCCACGCGGCGTGGACTCGAAGTGGATGACGCCCAGGTTCTCCACCGCCGTGCCCTCCACGCTCTTCCAGGCCAGCACCTTGTTGGGCACGAACTTCGTGACGACGGCGTCCCATTCGAAGTGCAGCCCCGCGGGCCCGCGCACCTTCCAGTGCGAGCGGCCCTCGACGCCCGGAATCACTTCATCCACGTGTGTCATGAACCGGGGGAAGTTCTGCATCTCCCTCCAGAAGGCGAACACCTCCTCCACCGGCGCGTTCACGTTGATGTCCTTGTGAAGCGTGATGGCCCGCCGTCCCGCGCCCATCCCCGTGAGCCGTCGCAACCCCAGGTTCGTGAAGGCCCGCGTGCCCAGCATCACGCCGCCCAGGGCCGCCAGGGTGCCCGTCAGTCCCCGGCGTCCCAGCCCCCAGGCCGCCAGTGTCAGGCCGCCCAGCGCCCCGAAGAGCCGTTCGGACGGCGACCAGTGCTCCTGGAGGAAGATCCTCGACTCACCCGAGCGCATGCTGCCTCCTTGCAGCGCCGGGTGCGCTGAGCCCTCCGCATACGGAACAAGCTGGTTGTCCAGCCCATGCACCCCCTGCACCTTGCCGATGCGGGGCAGCACGCGCCGGAGTTCCTCGCGAAGGATGGGGCCCTCCAACCGAACCAGGCCATCCCGAGCCATCACGCGAATCGCCCCGGGATGCGAGCACACCCGGCCCAGGGCCGAGCGCACCCGTTCCTCCAGGACAAGGTCCTCCACCGGTGCCCGGTGCAGCTTGCGCATCGATTCGAAAAAGACGCCGCGCGAGCGCTGCGAGAGGTCCCGAGCGACGACGCCCACCGCGCCTCCCGCCTCATGCGCCGCGTGGACGGCCTTCCCCTGCAGATGGGATCTGCGCCAGCGGCCACTGCGTGGATCCGTCCAGTACATCAACCCCAGGCCCAGCCCAGCGCCACCGATTCCCCATAGGGCAGCTTTCATCGTCCGCCTCCTTCTGGCTCGTGTCCTTCGCTCCTCGGAACGTGAAGGCGGCGATGGCGCAGTGCAGCAGACGGGAAGGGGCTGCCTCGCTCGCGTCCGCGGGGGATGCCCGGCCACCAACCGGGCGGCTCAGCGCCCGGAGGTCCTCGCGTTGACTGGGCAACGAGGACGGTGCCCACAGGCTCGGGCGTGCCCACTGTCTTTCGTGCTGGTCAACCCGAGAGGAGCAACACGGCATGCCCGAGGTACCGACGACACCTGACTCGCCCGTGAAGGATCCCGACCCCGACAAGAAGCCCGGGCGTGAGCCTCCCGGGCCGCAGGCGCCGCCGAAGAAGGACCCTCCCACGCGACAGCCGCCGGAAATCGAGCCGCCGCAGCCGCCCGAAATCAAGCCGCCCGGCATTCATGATCCGCCAGTGCCCAATCAGCCTGGACGACCGGAAATCATCGCGTGAGCAACACCGGGAGCGTGGCGGACGAGCACGCCGAGCCCCCCGCGGCGTGAAGACGGGAGGCCAGGCGAGCGACTGGCGCCAGCACGAACGCCCGTCCCGTTCCACGAGGCCACCGGCGTGGCCAGCTTTCTCCTGACGAGCGCCCGTTCCACTCCAGGGAGCGGCGAGGAGTGGCGGCATGCGAGAGCCCGAATTCCAGGACCGCTATGAGGGAGGCCGCGTGCTAGCGGACCACCTGCGGCGCCACGCGCGGCAACCCGGCACGCTGGTGCTGGCGCTGCCACGGGGCGGCGTACCCGTGGGCGCCGAAGTCGCGCGGGAGCTCGGAGTGCCGCTCGATGTCTTCCTGGTCCGCAAGCTGGGCACGCCCGGCCACGAGGAGCTGGCCATGGGCGCCATCGCCTCCGGGGGCGTGCGGGTGCTCAACCGCGAGGTCGTGGACGAGCTGAACATCGGCCGCGAGCAGATTGAGGCCACGGCCCGCCGCGAGGCCGTGGAGCTCCAGCGGCGTGAAGAGAGCTACCGGGAAGGCCGGCCGCTCCCCGACGTGCGGGGGCGCACCGTCCTCCTGGTGGATGACGGGCTGGCCACTGGAACGACGATGCGGGCGGCCGTGGCGGCGCTGCGGCTCCTGGAGCCCGCGGCCATCATCGTGGCTGTGCCCGTGGCCGCGGCCGAGTCCTGCGAAAGCCTGGCCCAGGTGGCGGACGAGGTCGTCTGCGTCCGCATGCCCGAGCCCTTCTATTCCGTGGGCCTGTGGTACCGCGACTTCGCGCAGACCGAGGACGACGAGGTGCGCGACCTGCTCGCCGAGGCAACCCGGGAACGGGCTTCCGGCGAAACACAGCCTTCCGCCTGAGCCCGGCGCCTCGCGGACCTCAGCCGCGCGGAGCCGGCCCCCATGAGCGCATGGACGTCCGCCCCACCATGATGTCCACCAACCGCTTCACGCGGCGGAAGACGCTCTCCTGCGCGTAGGGCACGCCGTGCTTCTCGCACAGCGCCTTCACCTTGGGCTGCGCCTGCCGGTAACGCGTCATGGGCAAGCTGGGCCAGAGGTGGTGCTCGATCTGGTAGTTGAGCCAGCCGTGGAGGAAGTCCACCACGTCGTTGCCGGTGGCGTAGTTCACCGAGCCCACCACCTGCCGCACGGAGAACTCCGCGCCGCTGCGCGCCCGACCCTCGAAGCGGTAGAGGTCGTCCCCCGCGTGGTTGGGCGCGATCAACACGAAGCTCTGGATGTTGGTGAGCACTTCCGCGAAGACGCTGTTGGCGAAGACGCTGAGGACGGCCCACGCGCCCAGTGGCGCGAAGAGCGCGGGCAGCAGCACGAAGCGCAGGCCCGCGTAGGGCAGCAGGCACGTCCACCAGAAGGCACGGCCTTCGACGGAGAATGGGTTGAAGGCGGTGATGAGGGGCAGCGTGCCTGGTTCGTCCGGTCCTCCCGCGCGCTTGCGTTCGAAGCGCCGCCACTCCAGGAACGTGTTGGGCGCGTAGTACGTCACCTTCCACGTGCAGGCGAAGAACGCCACCAGCGCGTACTTGGCCAGCATGGGCATGCGCGATTGGCGCAGCCACTCCGTGTTCATCTCCACCAGATCCGGGTCCACCGCCTCCCCCGTGCGTCCGTGGTGCAGCACGTTGTGCTCGTGCCGCCACGCCTGGGGATGAATCCAGTCCGGCCAGTCCAGGAAGCGGCGCCACCCGGTGGCGAAGCGCTTGCCCGTGTAGTGCGCCGGCACGCCCGGCACCTTGTCGTAGCCTCGGTGCGTGACGTGATGGGCCATCATCGTCCAGCGCGCCGTGTTTCCCTGCGCGATGAGCAGCGCCGACACGGGATTGGGCATCAGCCACGCCGTCGCGTAGCCCAGCGCGGAACAGGCCCGGCCCCAGCGTTCAATCTTCCGCGCGTGCGCCAGGTCCGCCTCGCCGAGCGAAGACTCCAGCTCCTGCTTGAGCGCCTGAAGGTCCTGGGCGAAGGCCTCCGGCTCGGAGAGTGCGTGGGGGTGGGGATGGGAGATGGGAAGGGACGTCTGCGGCACTGCGTCGACGAGCAGGGGGACTGCCAGGGTCATGATGGGACCGGCATCTCGGTGAGGGCATCCAGGTGGGCGGCCACCAACCTGGTTTCAGGCCCTGAAATTCCGGATGCCGAAATCCACGAGCCCGTTCTCTCGCCCACCACGCCACCAGGGCGGCACACCCATGCCAGACGAGCCACCGCCCGGCCGAGGATTGCGGTTAAGCTCCCGCGCTCGCCGCCCACCGCATGCACGAGTTCCCTTCCCGTCGACAGTTGCTGCTGGCCGTCCTGGTGGCCACGACTCTCTCCGCGGCCGTCGAGGGGGTCTGGAGCTACTCCGGGGCGGTGAGCCCCCCTGCCCGCGTCCTCCTCACCGCCGCGGTGGGACTGCTCATCAGCGGCACCCTGGCGCTGTTGCTCCTGCGAACCCGGGAGCGCGCTCACCGCGCACGGGACGCCGCCCTGCGCAGCGCGGATGATGCCAGCGCGCTTCGCGAAGCCGTCATGGACGTGACGTCCGTGGGCTTCGCCTTCTTCGACCGCGAGCTGCGCTACGTTCACGTCAACACGGCCCTGGCGGCGATGCATGGCCTGCCCGCGGAGCGCCACCTGGGCCGGCACGTCACCGAGGTGATGCCCGACCTGGGCAAGCGCATCGCTCCGCGCCTCCAACTGGCGCTCAGCACGGGGGCCTCCATCCAGGACACCCTGCTCCAGGTGGAGACGCCCGCCGCGCCGGGCGAGAGCCGCTTCTGGTTCGGCAGCTATCTGCGCGTGTGCGGCGCGAACGGCGAGGTGCTGGGTGTCATCGCCGCGATGTCCGAGTTCACCGAGCGCATGCGCGCGGAGCAGAGCCTCCAGGAGCACGAGGGCCGGCTGGACGTGCTGACGCGGTCGCTGCCGGACTACCTGTGGGGCGGCAAGCTGCGCGGCGGGAGGCTGCGCGACTTCTACTGCACGCCCGTCATCGAGCGCACCACCGGTTATGCCGCCTCCGCGTTCGTCCAGCCCGCGCCGGATGGCGGACCGCCGCCGCTGTGGGCGGAGATGATCCACCCCGAGGACCGCGCCCGCTACCGGGCCAGCATCGAGGGCCTGTCCCCCGGCGCCGAGGCGGAGCTGGAGCACCGGCTCATCTGCGCCGATGGCCGCGTGCGTTGGGTGCGCAGCCGCGCCGCCGCTTCCGCGTTGGATGCGCAGGGTGAGCTGCATGTCGGCTGCGTCGTCACCGACATCACCGACCGGCGGCTCGCGGATGACCTGCGCCAGCGCCTGCATGACAGTTTCCGCCGCTCCGCCCAGGAATGGCGCCGCACCTTCGACGCGGTGGCTTCGCCGCTGATGGTGTTGGGGGCGGATGGCACCGTCCAGCGTCTCAACGCCGCCGCCATCGCGCTCTTCGGAGGCATGGACCCGTCCGGCCAGCCGCTGTTCACCGCGGCCAGTGCCACACCCTGGTCGCACGCGCTGCCGTTGGTGGAGGAACTGCGCCGCACCCACGCCAGCGCCACCCGCGAGCTGGGCGACCCGGTGTCACACCGCACGTGGGAGGTGTCCGCCACCTGGCTGGAGGAAGCGGGCGGCGAGGACTCGCGCATCATCCTGGTGGCCACGGAGGTGACGCGTCTCCTGGAGCTCCAGGCCAGCCTGCGGCGCAGTGAGACGATGGCCGCCATGGGCGCCATCGTCGCGGGCGTGGCCCACGAGGTCCGCAACCCCCTCTTCTCCATCTCCGCGGTGGTGGACGCGGTGGAGGCGACCTTCGGCGCGCGCGCGGAGCTCAAGCCCTACGTCGACGTGCTGCGCGGCGAGGTGAAGCGCCTCAACCACCTCACGCAGGAGCTCTTCGAGTACGGCCGCCCCACCCGCGGCGAATGGGTGGAAGGCCCTGTGCTCCCGGTGATGATTGATGCGCTCTCCGCGTGCGCCCTGGCCAGTGACCGGGCCGGTGTGAATGTGAATCGCGAGTTGGCGGCGGCGCTGCCCCGCGTTCGCATGGACGCCCGGCGTTTGTTTCACGTGTTTCGCAACGTGGTGGAGAACGCGGTGCAGCATTCACCGGCGGGCAGCGCGGTGCGGGTGGCGACGGAAGAAGTGGAAGAGGCGGGCCGGGCCTGGGTGCGGTGCACCGTGCGCGACGGTGGGCGGGGCTTCCGCGCGGAGGACCTGCCCCATGTCTTCGAGCCCTTCTTCAGCAAGCGGCGCGGCGGCACGGGGCTGGGCCTGGCCATCGTCCAACGCATCATGGAGGAGCACCAGGGTATCATCCGCTTGCGCAATCACCCGGAGGGCGGCGCGGAAGTCACACTGCTGCTTCCAGCTGTTTCTTCGCGTGTATCAACCCAGCACGTAGACTCCCTCGCTTCATGACGCGTACCCGAATCCTTCTCGTGGACGACGAGCCCGGCATCCGCCTGGGCATGCGGGGCTTCCTCACCGCCCATGGGTTCGACGTGGACGAGGCCACCAGCCTCGCCGAGGCGCAGGAGGCGTTCCGCACCACGCGTCCGGACGTCGCGGTGGTGGACTACCGGCTCACGGACGGCACCGCGCTGGAGCTGCTGCCGCGCCTCAAGGACATCGACGCCTCGGTGCCCCTGGTGGTGCTCACCGGCCATGGCTCCATCGAGCTGGCCGTCCAGGCCGTGAAGGAAGGCGCCGAGCAGTTCCTCACCAAGCCGGTGGAGCTGGCCGTCCTCAAGGTGGTGCTGGACCGGCTGGTGTCGCAGCGCCGCGAGCGGCAGCGGCTGCTGGCGGAGCGTTCGCGCATCGCCCGTGGGACGGTGGACCCCTTCATGGGTGGCAGCGCCGCCATCCGCGCGCTCCAGGCGCAGGCCGAACGCATCATCGAAAGCGACAGCCCGGTGCTCATCACCGGCGAGACGGGCAGCGGCAAGAGCGTGCTCGCGCGGTGGCTGCATGAAGGCGGCCCGCGCAAGGACGCGCCCTTCGTGGACCTCAACTGCGCGGCGCTCTCCAAGGACTTGCTCGACTCGGAGCTGTTCGGCCACGAGAAGGGCGCCTTCACCGGCGCGGTGGCCGCCAAGCAAGGCCTGCTGGAGGTCGCCGACCGGGGCACCCTCTTCCTGGACGAGATTGGCGACATGGACTCGGCCGTCCAGCCCAAGCTCCTGAAGGTGCTGGAGGAGAAGCGCTTCCGGCGGCTGGGCGACGTAAGGGACCGCCGCGTGGACGTGCGCCTCATCGCGGCCACGCACCAGGACCTGGCCGTGGCCGCCCGGGACAAGCGGTTCCGCAGCGACCTCTACTTCCGCGTCAGCACGCTCATCCTCCATGTCCCCCCGCTGCGTGAGCGGCCCGAGGACATCGTCGGGATGGCGCACCACTTCCTGGCGGAGCTGGGCGCGGCGCGAGGCCGCGGCGGCGTGGGGCTGCAACCCGACGCGGAGACGGCCCTCACCCGCTACACCTGGCCTGGCAACATCCGCGAGCTGCGCAACGTGCTGGAGCGCGCGGTGCTGCTGTCCGGCGGCGGGCCCCTGTCCCGGGGGGACTTGCGCTTCGAGGCCGCCGCCGGCGTGGCCGCCTCCGACGCCGACGACCACCTCACCCTCGAGGAGTTGGAGCGCCGCCACATCGAGCGCATCCTCCGCCTCGAGCACGGCCACGTGGAGCGCGCCGCCGCGCGGCTCGGCATCCCCCGGTCGTCCCTCTACGAGCGGCTGAAGCGCCTGGGCATCAACCGGTCCGGATTCCAGAAACCGGATCCGTAGCCTGGACGCAGCGAGCAGACACTGGCCGGGACGCGGGAGCAAGCACCGGAATTTACTTGGAACCGGGACAAGCCCGTCTCTGGCCCTGAGCTTGCTTGAGGGCCCGCCCCGTGGCACAGAACATCCTGATCGTCGACGACGAGTCTTCCCTCTGCTGGGTGTTGGGCCAGTTCTTCTCCGGGGCCGGCTACCGCGTGGACTCGGCGGGCTCGCTGGACGAAGCGTTGGACCTGATGACGACGGGCCGCTACGACCTGGTCATCAGCGACCTGCGCCTGAGCGGAACGCTCTCCGAAGAAGGGCTGATGCTGGCGGACTTCGTGCGCCGCTACACGCCCCAGACGCGGGTGGTGCTGCTGACGGCGTTCGCCACCCAGGAGCTCACCGACCGCGCGCAGGCGCTGGGCGTGGACCTGGTGCTTTCCAAGCCGCAGCCGCTGCCCGCGCTGGCCGAGCACGTCTCACGCCTGCTCGCCGCCGCCGCGGTGTAGTTCGCGCCCCTGCTGCCGCGTGCGAGTCCCTCCAGGCGCCTCGCGACGACGCGTTATCGAGCTGCATGTCGCCGGGATGGACCCGAACAACTGGGACACCGACTGCTCATCGTTTCTTGAGTCAGTCATCCGCCGGTGACAACCTTCGCGGCTCCTCGGCGGGGCCCGTCCCAGCCTCGACCTTCCATGCACCTTCCTCACCTCACACCGTCATCACCGCGCAGCTTCCTTCGCCGCGTGACACGGCTCGCCGCCCCGTTGCTGCTGGTGGCTTCGGCCACCGCCAGCGCCCAACCCGCGGCGTCGCAGGCCATCGACGTGCAGCAGTACAAGCCGGCCCCGGGCGCCTATGACGTGCTCGGCATGCACGGCGCGCGCATCGCGCCGCACCTCTCCTGGAACCTGGGCGCGTCGCTCAACTACGCGAATGATCCGCTCAACCTCGTGGACCCGCGAGCGGACCGGTTCCTCTACCGCATCGTGGACAGCCAGCTCACGCTGGACCTGATGGGCGCCATCTCCCTGTTCGACCGGGTGGAGATTGGCGTCGCGCTGCCCCTCTCCCACACGACGCCGGAACCCGCCGCCGCGGTGGCGCCAGACCTGTCGAACGGCGTGGGGACCACGGGCGTGGGTGACCTGCGGCTGGTGCCGAAGGTCCGCCTGCTCTCCACCGACAGCGGCATCCACCTGGCCGTGACGGCACCCCTGACGCTGCCCACGGGCGGCGGCTCGAAGTTCCTGGGCTCGGACACGGTGACGTTCCAGCCGCGCTTCGTGGCGGAGTGGGCCACCACCGCCGTCCGCCTGCTGGCCAACGTGGGCTTCAACGTCCGCCGCGAGGAGCAGTTGCGCAACCTCCGCGTGGGCAACGAGTTCGCCTACGCGGTGGGCGCCGAGGTGCCCCTCACGCAGGCCCTCACGGCGCAGGCCACCCTGGCGGGCGCGCTGGGCCTGAAGGAGACGAGCGCCGAGGAGCGGCCCATGGAAGCACTGGCCGCGCTGAAGTACCGCTTCACTCCGGGGTTGGCCGCGCATGTGGGCGCGGGCCCGGGCCTGTCGCGGGGCTATGGCACCCCGTCCTTCCGCGTGCTCGCGGGGGTGGCCTGGACGCCATTCGAGTCCAAGGGCGGCCCCGCCTCCGCCGCGCAGGTCTGCGACCTGGGGCCCGAGGACTTCGACGGCTTCCAGGACGACGACAACTGCCTGGACCCGGACGACGATGGTGACGGCATCCCCGATGTCACCGACGTGTGCCCCACCGAGCCGGAGACCTTCAACGGCTTCCAGGACGAGGACGGCTGCCCGGATGACCCGGACGCCCACCAGCCGCCCACCGAGGCGGGCCAGCCCGCACCGGCCCCGGCGCCCCTGGCGCTGCCGCCCGCGCCGGTGGATACCGACAAGGATGGCGTCGTCGACTCGGAGGACCTGTGCCCGACCGAGCCGGAGGACATGGACGGCTTCGAGGACGAGGACGGCTGCCCCGACCCCGACAACGACCAGGACGGCATCCTGGACGCCGTGGACCAGTGCCCGCTGGAGGCGGAGACCATCAACGGCGTGAACGATGACGACGGCTGCCCGGACAAGGGCAAGGCGCAGGTGCGCGTGGAGGGCGCGCGCATCGTCATCCTGGACAAGGTGTACTTCGGCACGGACCGCGACGTGATTCTGGCCAGGTCCCACGGCCTGCTGCGGCAGGTGGCCTCCACGCTCAAGGCGAACCCGAGGATCCTGGTGGTCCGTGTGGAAGGCCACACGGATGACCAGGGCAACGACGCGAAGAACCTGGACCTGTCCCAGCGGCGGGCGAGGAATGTGGTGGCCTTCCTGGTGAAGGAAGGCATCGCGGCGCAGCGGCTGGACGCGGTGGGCTATGGTGAGGCGAAGCCGGTCGACACCAACACGACGGCCAAGGGGCGCGAGAACAACCGTCGCGTCGAGTTCAACATCGTGAAGGTCGCCGAGCCTTCGACGGGAGGAGGCACGCGTTGATGCGGACAGCCCCTTGGATGATGGCGGTGATGCTGGCGGGTCCACCCGCGCTCGCCGCGCAGGCGCAGGCGCCGTGCGGCGGGCTGCGCTTCGACAATGGCCGGATGGTGTTCGGCCGGCCGCTGGCGCCCCAGGGCGCGGAGACGGACGCGTGCCTGGCGCACGTGGCCCAAGCGCTCCTGGCGCGCCCCGCCATCCGTTCCGTGACGGTGGCGGCGAAGCTTCCGGACGCGGACCGGCTGGACGGCCGGGGCCTGGCCGCGGCGAAACGGGCCGCGGACGTGCTGGTGGCGGCGGGCGTGCCCCGCACGCGGGTGTCCGCCATGGCGCCGCCGTCCGTGGAGGGCGAGCCCGCACAGCTCCAACTCGCCTACGTGGAGCGGCCCGCCCAGCCCGCGGTGGCCCGGCTGCGGGCGGCCAGCGGCGCGGTGGAGGCCGGCGCGACGGAAGCCCTGCTCCTCGCGCGGACGGTGGGCGACTCACTCTACCCGGGCGAGCTGCTGCGCACCGGCGCGGACGCCCGGGCGGAGCTGGCCCTGGCGGACGGCAGCATGGTGCGCGTGGTGGAGAACAGTCTCATCAAGGTGGGCGCCATCGAGCTGATGGCGAACCTCCAGCGCAAGGTGCAGTTGGACTTGCTGCGAGGCACCGTGGAGACGGACGCGGCGCCGGGTGGCGCGGGCTCCATCTTCGAGGTCCGCACGCGCGGCGCGGTGGCCGGTGTGCGAGGCACCCGGTTCCGCGTGTCGGCCCAGGACGACGGCACCAGCCGGCTGGAAACACTGGAGGGCAACGTGGCCCTCAGCGCGGAGCAGGCCGAGGTCGAGGTGTCGGGCGGACATGGCTCGCGCGCGAAGCCGGGCTCGCCCCCGGAGCCGCCTCGCCCGCTGCTGCCGGCGCCCACGCTGGTGGGCCCTCGGGGGGGCGCGTTCGCCACGGCCCCGAAGGTGTCCTGGCGGACGCTGGAGGGCGCCGCGACATACCGCGTGGAGGTGGCCCGCACGGCGGACTTCGCCGCGAGTGTCCAGACGTATGACAGCGCCAGCCCGGAGCTGGAGATTCCCGGGCACCGCCAGGGCAAGTGGTTCTGGCGGGTGATGGCCGTGGACGGAGACGGCTTCGTGGGCTTCCCTTCGAAGATCTACGCCTTCGACGTCCTGCCCTGAGAAGGGTGCATTGCGTGCGCCCATCCGCGCACGCATGATGGCCGGGCCCTGCCTGCCAGCAGGCCCCGCCCATGGACTCCAGTCCCGCCGAACCCCACCGCCGCGACGGTCCCCGTCTGCCCTCGCCCGCCGTATTGCGGGTGCTGGGTGCGTGCGTGGGCATCGCGCTGGCGGGGGTGACGGCGGCCACCGGTGGCGCGCCGGGCTTCCTGGAGCGCTCGCTCTACGACAAGGCGGTGAGCCGGCTGCTGCCCGCCGTGCCGCCGAGCGCGGACCTGGTGCTGGTGGAAGTGGATGACCGCGCCCTCGCGACGCTGGGCGAGCGTTGGCCGCTGTCACGCACCACGTGGGCCCGCGCCTTCCATGCGCTCGCCGCCCAGCGCCCCGCCGCCGTGGCGATGGACGTCGTCTTCGACCAGCCCGGGCCGCGTGACGCGCTTGAGCTGGGTGAGGACATCCTGGAGGCGCTCCGCCGCTCGGGGCTGACGGAGCAGCCCGCGGGTGAAGCCTTGGCGGCGGACCTGGAGGCACGGCTCCACGCGCGCGACGGCGATGCCCGGCTGGCCGAAGCGATTTCAGAAGGGCACGGCGTCGTCCTGGGTGCCGCCGCGCTCACCAACGACGTCCCGGTGATGGCGCCTCTCGAGGATGGCGCGCTGGGCACGCCGCTGGCCCTGCCCGCCCAGTCGCTGCGGCTCCAGGCCCAGGAGGTGGCGGGGAGCATCGCGCCCCTGCGCATGGCGGCTCGGGGCAGCGGAACCCTCAACATGCTGGTGGACGGTGACGGCGTCATCCGTCGCTATCCCTACGCCGTGGGCGTGAGCGGACAGGCCTGGCCTTCGCTGGCGCTGGCCACCGCGCTGCACCTGACGCCCGAACGGGCGGAGCCTCTGCGCGAGCTGGCGGCATTGGACCATGGCGCGCCGTTGATGCGGCTGCCCGCCCCCAACTGGCTGCCCCGGGTGAGTCTGGCGGACCTGCTCCACGCGGACCCGCGCTCGGTGGGCTTGGACCTGGCGCTGCGTGGCAAGACGGTCTTCGTGGGTGTCACCGCCACGGGGCTGCATGGCCAGAGCACCCTGCCCGGCCAGGTGGCGGTGCCCGGCGTGGAGATTCACGCCTTCGCCATGGACAACCTGCGGTCGGGCCGACTGATGCGCTCGTCGGGCCTGGTGGCGCTGCTGGGCGTTCTGGAGACCGCGGCGGTGCTCGTGGCCTTCGCCTGGCTCTGCCGGCGCGCGCGCACGTCCGGCGCGGTCCTCCGGTGGGCGGTGACGCTGGCTGTCCTGCACACGGCGCTGGTGGCGTGGCTGGCGTCGGACCCGGGCTGGGTCATTCCCCTGGTCCCCTCGTGGGTGGGCCTCATGCTGATGCTGGTGGTGGACGCGGCGTCGCGCGCGCAGGAGGTGGGCCGGCAGCGAGGCGCCCTCCGCCGGCTCTTCATCCGCTACCCCCAGGCATCCGTGGAGCCGGCAGCACCGCGGCAAGACGCCCAGCGCGCCCGCGCCGACGCAATGCACCAGGACTAGCGGACAGCCAGACAACCGCGCCGGGCGACACCACGTCACACGAAGCCTTGAGCCGGGCAGCAGCCGTGGCAGCATCCTCGCTCCTGCATGCGCCGCTACGCCCTCATCGCCGAGCCCGACCCACAGCGAGCCGCTGGCCTCTTGTCCCTGGTGACGGAGGAAGGCCTGGAAGGCGTCGTCGCCAAGGATGGAGCGGAAGCCCAAGACGTCGTGCGCCAGCGCGGTGCCCCCCTGCTGCTCGTCACGGACCTGGCGCTGCCCCGGCTGGACGGCTTCGCGCTGCTGACGTGGCTTCGGGAACAGGAGGACTCTGCCGGAACGCAGGTGGTGGTGGTCACGGCCTTCGACGAGCTGCGCGTCCGCGCATGGCAGCTCAAGGAGGCGCTGGGCATCCACGCGTTGCTCAGTCGCCGGGCCTCCTCGGAGGTGATGCGGGACACACTGCGTCGCGTTCTCGCAGGGCAGCTCGCGCCACAGCCGCCTCCGGCGGAGGGGGCCGCGGAGCAGGAGCGGCAACGGCTGGCGAGCATCGCGGCCATGCACCTGGTCGACAACGGACCGCCCGAGGCGGAGCTCCAGCAGCTCGTGAAGGAGGTCGCCCAGGCCTTCGGTGTTCCCGTGGCGCTGCTGACGCTGGTGCTGGGCGAGCGCCAGTGGTTCAAGGCCCACGTCGGCCTGCCACCCACCCTCGCGAAGGACCGGGGCACGCCACGCGACTGGGCGTTCTGTCACCACGTGGTGCAGGGGCGCGAGCCGCTCGTCGTACCGGACGCCCGGCGCCATCCCTACTTCCGTGACAACCCGCTGGTGCGCGACGGCATCGTGGGCAGCTACGCGGGCGCACCGCTGCTGACGTCCACGGGCGAAGTCCTGGGCTCGCTGTGCGTCATCGACACGCGCCCGCTCGTCCTGGGCGCCGAGGACCTGGCCGCGCTGCGGGAGCTCGCGAACCGCGTCGCGGAGGACCTGGAACAGCGGGCCCGGATGAAACAGGCCACCGGAAAGGCCCAGGCAGAGCCCGCGCTCACCGAAGCGTCGGCCCTGGGACTCCTGCGTGATGCGGTGCAGGCCCTGGACGTCGCGGCCCTGCTGGTGGCGCCTGGACGCAAACCCCACGCGTGCAACACCGCGATGACGGACCTGCTGGGCCTGCCGCCCGAGCCCTTCCCGGCCATGACGTTCGATGCCTTCTGCCAGCACGTCGCGGGACTCACCGCGGACCCGGCGAGCACGCTGCGGCAGCTCGACCTGGCCTCCGAATCGTCCCGAGGCCTCCGGATGACGCTGGTCCTGGAGCGGCCCCAGCCGCACCGGCTGCGCTGGGTGGCTCGGCCCTTCCCCATCCCTGGCGGCATGGCGCAGATGCTGACGCTCGCCGACATTGGACACACCCGGCCAGCCCGTGAGGAGCGGGAGCGGCAGTACCGGGTGGACGCGCTGACGGGACTGGTGTCGCGGCGCGCGGGCGAGGAACGGGTGCTGCGCGAGATTGGCCGCTGCCGCAGGGATGGCATGCCCTTCAGCGTGCTGCTCGCGGACCTGGTGGGACTGGGGCGCATCAACGCGACTCGAGGTTTCGACGCGGGCGACGCCACGCTGCGAGACGGAGCCCGCGTCACCGAAGCCCTGGGAGTCCCTGGAGGCTTCGCGGTGCGATGGGAAGGCGGGACATTCCTCCTGGCCCTCCCCGGCGTGGGCGCGGCGCAGGCCGAAGCGTTGCGCCAGAAGCTGCACGACACCCCTGGTGCGCCCGATGTGGTGTCCGCCACCGTCACCGTCGAGGGTGAGGAAGACCCACAGGGAACGCTGGCTCGAGCCCAGGCAGCGCTCATCCGGGCCAAGACGGAGCACCGGCCACTGCGGCTGGCCTGAGCCACGCTGGCCCCCTTCACCGCGACGAGGAGCACCGCATGTCGACGCCCGTGCCCGACCGCCTCCGCCTGCCCTTCCACTTCGACGCCGCGCCGCTCCAGCAGGAACTCGCGGCATTGCCCGCCGAGGCGTGGGTTCCCCACTTCAACAAGCGCGAATACGAAGGCGAGTGGAGCGGCGTGCCCCTGCGCTCCATTGGCGGCATGGAAGGCCGCATCTATCCAGACCCGGCGGGCCGCGAGCGATACGCCGACACGCCGCTGATGGCGCGCTGCCCCGCGTTCCGCGCAGTGCTGGCCACGTTTCAGTGCCCCGTCGGCGCCGCGCGTCTGCTGAAGCTCGCGGCGGGCGCGCGCATCCGCGAGCACACTGACTACAACCTGGGCTACGCGGACGGCGAGGTGCGGCTCCACGTGCCCATCACCACGCACCCCGATGTGGCCTTCTTCCTCGGAGGCGAGCGCGTCATCCTCCAGCCCGGTGAGTGCTGGTACCTGGACTTCAACCGTCCCCACCGGGTGGACAACCCCAGCGACACCGACCGCGTCCACCTGGTGCTGGACTGCGACGTGAACGACTGGCTGCGAGACGTCTTCATGGGGGCCGTGAATGGGCGCTGAGGCCTTCGAGCGCTTCCGTCTCCGCGTCCTGGAGGACGTCACGCTCCAGGAGGCACTCCGCGAGACTCCGGACACCACGGCCTTCGTGGCACGCGCCGTCGAACTGGGCGCCATGCACGACTGCCACTTCACCGCCGAGGACATCCACGAAGCCCTGCGCACCGCTCGCCGGGTCTGGCGGGAGCGATGGATATGACACCAGACCTGGAGGGCTGGGTGCCCGCGCGCATCCACGTGGACGGCGGGCAACCGCGCGTGGACTGGTGCCACATGGGAGGCCAGCGATTCACGGACCCGTTCTTCGACGAAACGCTGGAACGGCGGCTCCGCCACCCATTCGCCCTGCTCTTCCGGCATCAGACGTCCATGGACGCGCTGGTGGCACGACAAGCCGAGAAGCCCGGCCTGCCAGTGCGCGGGCTCGTCTTCCACATGTCCCGCTGCGGCTCCACGCTGGTGGCGCAGCTGCTGGCCGCGCTGCCGCGCCACATCGTGCTGACCGAAGCCGGCCCCGTGGACACGGTGCTGCGCGCGCACCAGCACGTGCCAGGCGTCACGGACACGCAGCGCATCGAATGGCTGCGCGCGGTGGTGGGAGCCCTGGGACAGCAGCGCCATCCGGAGGAGCACGCGGTGTTCCTCAAGCTGGACGCGTGGCACATCATGGAGCTCCCGCTGCTGCAGCGCGCCTTCCCCGGTGTGCCGTGGATGTTCCTCTACCGGGATCCGGTCGAGGTCATGGCGTCGCATCAAAATCACCGGGGCGCGCACATGCTCCCAGGACTGCTGAACCCCGCGCACCTGGGCCTGGAGCCCGGACAACTCGAAGGCATGCCCCTGGACGAGTACGGCGCGCGCGTCCTCGCTGCCATCTGCGACGCGGGCCTACGAGGCTATCGCGCGCGGACAGCCCAGGCGCGGCTGATGGACTACCGGCAGCTCCAGCCGGAAGGCCCACGGGTGCTCACGGAGCTGTTCGCTCTCGAGCTGACGGCCGAGGACACCCCGCGCTTGCGCGACGTCTTGGAGCGGAACGCGAAGAACCCCGTGCTGCCCTTCGAAGACGACACGGAGGAGAAGGCTCGCCGCGTCTCATCGCATGGGCGGGCCCTGGCGGAGCAATGGGGCCGTCCCATCCACGACGCGCTGGAAGCCGAACGCCTGCGCGGGAATGTTGGGACGTAGCGCGAGCCACCTACGCCCGGCGCTACCGGGCCAGGGCCGCCTGCTCGGCATTGCCTGTGGTCACCGCCATGCTCCGGCCGAAGTCCCGCGGCACGCCAACCGCCACGGCGCGCTCGCTCAGTGCCGTCCTCGCGCCGCGACGGCGTCCTGGATGAGCCCGGCGAGCAGCATGAGGGACTTCGGATCCTTGCTCGCGCGCACGCGCCACGACCCGGCGCGGGTATGCAGCACCAGCCGGTACGACTCCTCGGCGAGGACGAGCCGCGCGATGCAGCCGAAGATGACCATGACGACGGCGATCAACGCCGCCTCATAGCCCCCCTTCGCCGTGCTGCTGGAGACGGACAGCGCGGACAGGGCCGGCAGCCCCACGCTCATGCACAGGCCCAGCGTGGCCAACACAGGAACCATGCGAGGCGTGCGCCGCACCGTCTCCACCCGCTGGACGTCCGCGAGCAGCAGCGTCCTGCCCCGGGCGACGACCCGCTCGGTCGTCACCCGCAGGCCGGCGTCCTGGAAGAGCGGCACTTCGGAAGGAGCGGGCGGCGCAACAAGCGGGCGGTCCGGATACGCGGGAGTGGCGGGCACCGCGGACACGGCGAGAGGCTCAATCATGGGACGACTCGGTGGACGGCGGCACGGCCCCGCCGGGAGAGATGAATACGGAACTCGGATGACCTGGAACGTGGGCCAGCAACACCCGGCGCAGCTCACCGAGCGGCCGGCCCAGCGCGAAACAGTCGCGGGCGCCCAGCCGCAGGGCGAGTCCCACCAGCCGCTCATCGGCGAAGGGCACCAACACGATGATGGGCCCCTGGGGCGAAAGCTCCCGGGCGCGCTGAAGCCGACGCTGGAGACTCTCACCGCGCTCGACGTGGACGAGCACGAGGTCCGGACACCCACCCGCCGGCGCGCCCGACTCCAGCGCGATGCCCAGCTCGGCCAGCACGTCCATCAGGAGCGAGCTGAGCGACGCATCCCCTCCGAGCAGGAGGGCACGGGCGATGGACGAGGACTTCACGTTGCAACATCAAGCAATGCCCATGCCCGCTGTCCCCGCCCCGAGAGCCCGGGCAACGTGCGGGCGAACCGTTGCATCACGCCAGACGTCCCTGGCGGATTACCACGGTGTCCAGAGCGCCCCTACCCGCGCTCCCGCTCGCGACGGTGGATGGTCGACACATCGATGCCGAGCACCTCGGCCGCGCGCGTCTTGTTCCCGCCGCAGCGTGTCACCATCCACGCGATGTACTCCGCCTCCAGCCGCCGCAGGGGCCACAGCGCGTGCTGCGCCATCACCAACGGCTGCACCTCCGGCGCCTCGGGCGGCAGGTGTGGGCGCAAGTCCTCCAGCCCCACGACTTCGCTCGCCACCATCACCGCCAGCCGCTCTATCAGGTTCTCCAGCTCACGCACGTTTCCCGGCCAGGGCAAGGTGGCGAGCGCGGCCACCGCCTCTGGAGACAAGGACTGCATGCGGGAGCGAGGGTTGCGCGCGCGGGCGCGGGCCGTGAAGTGCTCCACCAGCAAGGGGATGTCCTCGCGCCGCTCCGCCAGCGGAGGCAACAGCAGTGTCACGACATTGAGCCGGTAGAACAGGTCCGCGCGGAAGCGGCCCTCGCGCACGCGGGCGTCCAGGTCCTGGTGCGTGGCGGCGACGATGCGCACGTCCACGGTGCGGCTGCCGTCGGCGCCCACCGCGCGCACCTCGCCGTCCTCCAGCACGCGCAGCAGGCGAGCCTGGAGCTCCAGCGGCATGTCGCCAATCTCGTCCAGGAACAGCGTGCCCCCATCCGCCTCCACGAAGAGGCCGCGACGGGCGTGGGTGGCGCCGGTGAAGGCACCCTTGAGGTGACCGAACAGCTCGCTCTCCAGCAGGTCATGTGGCAGCGCCGTGCAGTTGACGGCCACGAAAGGCCCGGAGGCGCGAGGCCCCTGGAAGTGCAGCGCGCGCGCCACCAGCTCCTTGCCCGTGCCGCTCGGGCCCCGCAGCAGCACCGCCGCCTGGGCGTAGGCCACGCGGTCGATGAGTTCGTAGAGGTTCCGCATCGCCGCGCTGCGGCCCACCAGCGCGCCCAATCCGCTGCGCTCGGCGGCGGCGCGCCGCAGTGCCCGGTTCTCCACCTGGAGCCTGCGCTCCTTCAGGGCCCGCTCGAGGAAGAGCAGCACCTCATCCAGGCGGAAGGGCTTGGTGAAGTAGTGGTACGCACCGCGCTTCATCGCCTCCACCGCGCTCTCCACGCCGCCGAAGGCCGTCATCATCAACACGGGGATGTCCGCGTCGAGCGCCCGCACGGCCTCCAGCACATCCAGGCCGTCCACCCCCTCCATGCGCAAGTCACACAGCACCGCGTTGTAGGCCTGCGCGCGCGCCATCCGGATGGCCTCTTCGCCGCCCGTGGCCAGGTCCACGACGTAGCCCGCGTCCGTGAGGGGCTCCCGCAGCATGAGGCCCATGTCCACGTGGTCATCGACGACCAGGATGCGTCCTTCAACCGACATACCGCTCCTCCCCGCTGGGCTTCGCGATGGGCCAGAGCACGGTGACGCAGGTGCCCCGGCCCTCCTCGCTCTCCAGCTCCAGCCGGCCACCATGGTTGCGCACGACGTGGGCCACCATCGTCAGCCCCAGTCCCGTGCCCTGTCCCCGCTTCTTGGTGGTGAAGAAGGGGTCGAATACCTGATTGAGGTGCTCCCTGGGAATGCCGCAGCCGTCATCGCGGAGGGTGAGCGCCACCAGCCCCCACGGCTCCGCCTCCGGCACCGCCGCGGACAGCGTCACCTGCCCGCCCTCGCCACACGCGTGGCAGGCGTTGAGCGCCAGGTTCACCAGCACCTGCTGGAGCTGGTCCGGGTCCGCCGCCAGTGGAGGCAGCGTCTCTGGCACTGTCACCTCGAAGCGAACCCCGCGCCGCTCCACCTCCATGCGCAGCAACTCCTGGACGTCATGGAGCAGGGAGATGAGCGGCACTGGCCGCACCGCCGTGGGCTGGAGGCGCGAGAAGTCCAGGAGCTGCCGCAGCGTGCGGCTCACCCGGTCGATCTGCTCGATGATGACGGCGATGCCAGGCCACTGCGGGTGTTCCTTTCCCAGCTTGCCCAGCACGTACTCCGCGCGCCCACGCACCACGCCAAGCGGCGTGCCAATCTCATGCGCGATACCGGCGGCGAGCACGCCCACCGTGGCCAGCTTCTCCGCGCGCAGCAGCTGCGTCTCCAGCGCGCGCACGTTGCTCAGGTCCTCCACCACCAACAAGGTATGGACCTCCGGGTGGCGCGCCTCCAGCGGCACCGCGTGAAGGTTGAACCGGCCCTCGTCGCCGAAGAGCACCAGTGTCTCTCCCAGGATGCTGTGGGCGCGCGACTCGCTCGCGGCGGCGGCCACCAGGGCGCGAATCCGGGACACCACCGGCGCCGGGGCCTGAGGGAAGGCCGTCTCCAGCGGCGCGCCAATGGCGTCCGGAGGCATGCGCTCGCGGAGCACCTGGTTCACCGCGCTGATGCGCCCGTCCACCGTGAGCGCAAGCACCCCGGAAGGAATGTGGTCGAGAATCTTCTGCGTCTTGTCGTGCAGGTGCGCCAGCTGGTCCGCGTGCTGGCGACTCTCACGCAAGGCGGCCGCGCGCCGCTGCGCCAGCACCACGTACACGGCGAACGTCACCAGGAAGAGCGCCACCAACAGCGCCGCGGCCATGAGCCGCCAGATGAGGGCCTGCTGATGCGAGCGCAGCGTCGCGGTGGACACCAACGTGGCCGCGGCCCAGTGGCTGCCACCGCGGACGCGGATGGGCGTGAACACGGCGATGGCCTCCGAGCGGCCCAGGCCCAATCGCTCGGCCTCCTCCGCGCGCAGTGGCAACGCGCCTCGTTCGCCCTCGCGCATGCGCGCCGCCAGCGCCGCGAAGCCCGGCACCGATGCGCCCTCCGTCTCCAGCCGCCGGAACCAGTCCGCCAGGGTGGCATCGCTCGCGGAGGTCGGCTGGCCATACGCGCCCAGGAGCAACAACCGCGCGTCCGGGTCCGACGTCACGATGCGCAGCGGCGTGAAGAAGGACGTCGTGTCGACCAGCACCGCCACCGCGCCCTCGGGCCGGCCTTGCGCATCCTCGGGCAGCGCCGTGGCCATGACCCGCAGCGAATCCAAGCCGCCATCCTCCATGGGAGGCGACAGGGTGACGTCCCCCGGCGGCCGCAGCAGGGCCCGCCGGCCCGCCTCCGCCATCTGCGCCAGCACGGGCCCACGTGCCACCTGCTTGCCCATGCGCCGGTCCAACATGCGCAGCCATTCCTTGCCGCTGGCGTCGTAGGCGATGAGGACCTTGTACTGGCCCACCGCCTCCAACAGCGCCCGCATCTCCCGCCGGTGCTCCGCCAGCGTGCCGGGCTGGGACATGAGCTCCCCGGCGAAGCGCAGGTCCTCCGCCACGTCCTCCAGCGTCTCCGCCACCCCGCGCGTGGCCTCGTCCAGCTGGGCCTGGCGCTCCACCGCGAACTGGTGCCACTGGGCCGCCCGGTTGCGCTCCAACAGGGTGAACACCCCCACCCCCACCGTCGTGAGGGCGACAAAGAGCAGCAGGACGGGAACGAGCGCGTACCGCATGGCCCGCGGAGTCTAACCGCCAGCCCCTCCCCAACCCCTTGAAATAGCAGGGAAATCAAGAAGCTCGCCGGCCAGGGGGCCCACTTTGGCGATTGACACCTCGCGTCGAGCGCTGCTACCTACCGGTCGGTAGGTCTCAAGGAGGGAGCAGACGTGACGAACACCGGAGGACGGAAGCCGGACGAGGGCGAGCGCTACCGAGCCATCCTGGAAACGGCGGCGAGGCTCATCTGCGACCGGGGGTACGAGGGCACGTCGATGCAGGAGATTGCCGCCGCGTGCCGGATGACGAAGGCGGGCCTCTACCACCACATCCAGAACAAGGAGCAGCTGCTCTTCGCCATCATGAACTACGGGATGGACCTGTTCGAGGAGCAGGTCCTCTCGCGGGTTCAGGACATCGCGAATCCAGTGGAGCGGCTTCGCGCGTGCATGCGCCACAACATCCTGCTGGTGACGCGGGGGTGGAGCAAGGAGGTCATCATCATCCTCCACGAGCACGCCACGCTCACCGGCGAGACGCGCGCCTTCATCGACGCCCGGAAGAAGAAGTACGTGGACTTCCTGGAGGAGGCCTTCGCGCAGGCCTCGCAGCAGGGCCTTATCCGCCCCGTGGACCCGACGGTGGGCGCCTTCTCGTTCCTGGGAATGGTGCTGTGGATCTACAAGTGGTTCAAGCCAGACGGGCGCCTCACGGACGAGCAGATCGCCGACGGCATGGTGGACATGCTGTTCCCGCCCTTCGCCGCCGCTGGTGACACCGCCGGACAGGCAGGGCCCTCCCCGTTGCGCATGGTGCCGAGCGTGTCGGCCACCGGCACGGATTCGGAGGACGCATGAAGACGGCGCGCTGGTGCTCGCTGGAGGAGGCGGTGGCCTCCATTCCGGATGGCGCGTCGCTGGCCACCGGCGGCTTCATGCTGGGCCGCGCCCCCATGGCGCTGGTGATGGAAATCATCGCGCAGGGCAAGCGCGACCTGGGCCTCATCTCCCTCCCCAACCCGCTGCCCGCGGAGTTCCTCGTGGCGGGCGGCTGTCTGGGCAAGCTGGAGATTGCCTTCGGCGCGCTGAGCCTTCAGGGCCGCGTGCGTCCCATGCCCTGCCTCAAGCGGGCCATGGAGCAAGGCACCCTCGCCTGGCGCGAACATGACGGCTACCGCGTCGTCCAGCGGCTGCGCGCCGCGTCCATGGGCCTGCCCTTCATCCCCGCGCCGGACGCGGACGTGTCCGGGCTGGCGCAGACGGAGCCGCCGCCCACGGTGGAGGACCCCTTCACCGGCCAGCGCGTGGCGGTGGAGCCGGCGTTCTATCCGGACGTGGCGCTGATCCACGCGCGCGCCGCGGACGAGCGCGGCAACCTCTACATGGAAGACCCGACCACGGACCTGCTGGTGGCGGGCGCGGCGAAGCGGGTGATTGCCACGGTGGAGGAGCGGGTGGCGAAGCTGCCTCGCGCCACCCTGCCCGGCTTCCAGGTGGACCGCATCGTCCTGGCCCCCGGTGGCGCCCTGCCCACCGGCTGCGCAGGGCTCTACCCGCACGATGACGCGATGCTGGCCCGCTACCTGTCGCTGGCGGAGACGGGCCGCGAGGCGGAGTTCCTGGAAACGCTGCTGACGCGGAGGGCGGCATGAGCGCGACGCTGGACATCACCCCGGCGGAGACCGTGGTCGCCCTGCTGGCGCGGCAGATTGATGACGGCGGCGTGGTGGCCACGGGCGTGGCTTCACCGCTGGCCATCCTGGCCATCGCCGTGGCGCGCGCGACGCATGCGCCGGACCTGACGTACCTGGCCTGCGTGGGCTCGCTGGACCCGGAGATTCCCACGCTTTTGCCCTCCTCCGAGGACCTGGGCTACCTGGATGGCCGGTCCGCGGAAATCACCATTCCGGACCTGTTCGACCACGCGCGGCGCGGCCGGGTGGACACCGTCTTCTTCGGCGCGGCCGAGGTGGATGCCGAAGGCCGCACCAACATGACGGCCAGCGGCAGCCTGGACAAGCCGCGGACGAAGTTCCCCGGCGTGGCGGGCGCCGCGACGCTGCGGCAGTGGGTGCGCCGGCCGGTGTTGCTGGTGCCGCGCCAGTCGCGCCGCAACCTGGTGCCGGAGGTGCAGGTCGCCACCACGAGAGACCCTCGCCGGCCGGTGACGCTCATCTCCGACCTGGGCGTGTTCGAACTGGGCGCGTCCGGCGCACGGCTGCTCGCGCGGCACCCGTGGGCCTCGGAAGAGAGCATCGCGGAGCGCACCGGCTTCGCCTTCCAGGTCCCCGAATCGCTGCCCGTCACCCCGCTGCCGGATGCCCGCACGGTGGCGGCCATTCGCGCCATCGATCCGCACGGCTACCGCGACGCGCTCGTCGGCGCCTGAGCAGGGCCGTTCCCCTTCCACGAATTCAGATGCACGGAGGCACCTAGATGAAAGCCGTCGTACTGCGCAGCTTTGGTGAAGCGGGCAACCTGAAGATGGAGACCGTGCCCATGCCCCGTCCCGGGCGTGGCGAGGTCCTCCTGCGCGTGCATGCCTGTGGCGTCTGCTACCACGACGTCATCAACCGCCGAGGCAACCTGCCCCGCACCAGCGTGCCCGCGATTCTCGGCCACGAGGCCGCAGGTGAAGTCATTGAAGTCGGCCCGGACACGCCGGGCTGGAAGACGGGAGACCGCGCCGCGACGCTCCAGCGCATGTCGTGTGGCGACTGCGCCCTGTGCCGCAGCGGGCGCAACAGCCTCTGCAAGACGGACAACCGCTTCTTCGGCGAGGAGCTGGCCGGTGGCTACGCCCAGTTCATGGTGGCCCCCGTCGGCGGCCTGGGTCGGGTGCCGGCGTCGCTGCCCTGGAACGAGGCGGCCACGGTGTGCTGCACCACCGGCACGGCCGTCCACACGGTGCGCACGCGAGGCAAGGTGCGCGCGGGCGAGACGGTGCTCATCACCGGCGCCAGCGGCGGCGTGGGCCTGTCCTCCGTGCAGCTCGCGCGGCTGGACGGCGCGCGCGTCATCGCGGTGACGTCCAGCGAGGCGAAAGTACAGGCGCTGAAGGAGGCGGGCGCGGACGAGGTCATCGTGTCGCGCGGGCTGGACTTCGCGTCGGACGTCCGCAAGCGCACCCAGGGCGCGGGCGTGGACGTGGCCGTCGAAATCGTCGGCAGCGCCACGTTCGACCAGACGCTGAAGTCCATGGCGCCCGGAGGCCGCGTGGTGGTGGTGGGCAACCTGGAGTCGGGGATGGTGCAGCTCAACCCGGGGCTCGTCATCGTCAAGGAGCTGGAGATCCTGGGGGCCTACGCCACCACACAGGCGGAGCTGGACGAGGCCCTGCGCCTGACGGCCACCGGCGGCGTGCGGCAGTTCGTGACGGACGCGGTGCCCCTGGCCGAGGCCGCGAAGGCTCACTTCCGGCTGGAGAACCGCGAAGTGGCGGGCCGGCTGGTGCTGGTGCCCCCCGAGGCGTGAGCGAAGCGGCGGCTGGAATCCAGAGCACGACAAGGAATCGAGGAGTCCGATGAAGAAGCGCGTGGGAATCGAAGCGTTGGCGGTCGCGGTGCCGTCCCGGTACGTGGACATCGAAGACCTGGCCCGGGCACGGGGCGTGGACCCGGCCAAGTACACGGCGGGCCTGGGCGCCCAGGAGATGGCCGTCACCGACCCCGGCGAGGACACCGTGGCCCTGGCGGCCACCGCGGCGGCCCGCCTCATCCGTCAGCAGGGCGTGGACCCGTCGCGCATCGGCATGCTGGTGGTGGGCACGGAGACGGGCATCGACCACTCGAAGCCCGTCGCCTCGCACGTGCAGGGCCTGCTGAAGCTGCCGCGCACCATGCGGACCTACGACACGCAGCACGCGTGTTACGGCGGCACCGCCGGGTTGATGGCGGCGGTGGAGTGGATTGCGTCCGGCGCGGGCGCGGGCAAGGTGGCCGTGGTCATCTGTTCGGACATCGCGCGCTATGGGCTGAACACCGCGGGCGAGCCCACCCAGGGCGGCGGCGCGGTGGCGCTGCTGGTCTCCGAGCAACCCGACCTGCTCGCCATGCACGTTGGCCTCAACGGCGTTTGCACCATGGACGTGTATGACTTCTGGCGGCCCGTGGGCCGGCGGGAGGCGCTGGTGGACGGACACTACTCCATCACCTGCTACCTGGAGGCCCTGTCCGGCGCTTACCGGGGCTGGCGCGAGAAGGCCCTGGCGGCGGGCCTGGTCCGCTGGTCGGACACGCTGCCCGGCGAACAGCTGGCGCGCATCGCCTACCACGTACCCTTCTGCAAGATGGCCCGGAAGGCCCACACCCAGCTGCGCCTGTGCGACCTGGAGGATGCGGCGGGCGCGGCGGCTTCGACGGCAGAGTCGCGGGAGGCGCAGGCGAAGTCGGCTGCCAGCTATGACGCGCAGGTGGCGACTTCACTGGGACTCAACTCGCGCATCGGAAACGTGTACACCGCGTCCCTCTACCTGGCGCTGGCGGGAATGCTGCACCGCGAGGCCGGCGCGCTGGCGGGACAGCGCATTGGCCTGCTGTCCTACGGCAGCGGCTGCGCGGCCGAATTCTACTCCGGCACGGTGGGCGAGAAGGCCGCCGAGCGGATGGCGAAGGCGGACCTGGAGGCGGTGCTGGCCCAGCGCGAGCGCGTCTCCATCGAGGAATACGAGCGCCTGATGAAGCTGCCGGCGGATGCGCCCGAGGCCGTGGCCCCGTCGCCCGGTGCCTTCCGGCTGACGGAGATTCGCGACCACCGCCGCCAGTACGCCGAAGGGACCTGACGCGGGGCGCCGGGCGCCCATCCCAGACGCGTGACGAGGCACCGGCAGGCTCCCCGGTGCCTCCCCTTCCGCCGCCGTCTCCCTACCGTGAATCCCTGAACCCCTGCCTCGACAAACGGGGCACGGCTGAAAGGAGACGGAATCATGGCGGACCTACCTGCCCGCAGAGGCGGAGGCATGCTGGGAGCCCCGCGCGGCTGGGACCCCTTCGAGCGCATGCAGGAGCTCTTGGGATTCGACCTCGGCCGGATGCTCGGCCCCCAGGGCACACGGGAAGGCGGCTTCGCGCCCGACTTCGAGGTGAAGGAGACCCAGGATGCCTTCATCTTCAAGGCCGATGTCCCCGGCGTGGAGGAGAAGGACCTGGAAATCACCCTCGCGGAGAACCGGCTGACCATCAGCGGCAAGCGGGAAGAAGAGCGCCGCGACGAAGGCGACCGCTATTACGCCTACGAGCGCAACTATGGCTCGTTCAGCCGCACCTTCACGCTCCCCCGAGGCGTGAATGCCGACGACGTCCAGGCGGACTTCAAGAGTGGCGTCCTCAACGTGCGCATCCCCAAGAAGTCCGAGGAGCAGCCCAAACGCATCAAGGTCGGCGGCGAACGCGGTGAGAAGGCGAAGGCCTGAGCCACTTCGCTGAGCAACCCCGGGGGCCCCGCGGGCCCCGCCGGGTGAGCCCGGCGAATCGGCGCATCAAGGCAAACAATCGGATGGACGCCTCCGGACACCCGCGCTTCGGGTGGCAAGGGCCGCCCGGAGGCGTCCGCGCATTGCGACCCGCACAGCCGCGGCATATACATCAGACATCGTGTCTGGACTTTCGCGGCTCCTCGCGCTCGCGCTGTTGCTCCTCTGGCAGGCTGTTGCCAGTGGCGCGGGCGGGCTTGGGCACTCCTGCGAGAAGCAGGTCCACTCACGGGCCTCCAAGTGCGAGTGCCCCCACGGGGCCGTGCACTCGGAGGCGGCGGACGAGGGGCTGCCGGTACTGCACGCGCACTGTTGCGACGCGCCACACTGGGATTTGCCCGCCCCCACCGAAGCGGGCTCCGCCAGTTACGCCCCCTTCATCCAAGCGCCTACCGTCCTCGTTCCCGCCGCCTGGCTGCCCAACCCGCCGCTCCTGAGCGGGCCACGGCCTTCCCTCGCGCGAAGGGGCGCACCTCAAGGTCAGGGCCTCCCTGTCTTCCTCCGCATCCGCACGTTGCTGATTTGAGCCAAGCGCCTCCGCGTTGACGCTCGATGTCGGCTGTCCAGGCACCGCCCGCGCGCAGCGCGCGTGGCAACGGGACACGTCCGCCATCGAGCCCCATGCCGAATGCGCTGTTTCTCAAATCAATGACGACAGGAGTCGCGACGTGGACATGCTCTGGGAGCTGATAGTGGGAACCGTGCTGTTGACCCTTCTCATCGTGGTGGTGACGCCAGCGATGTGGAGTTCGAGGTTGAGCCTGCGGCAGAAGCTGAAGAAGGACGCCGAACACAGCAAGCCAGGCGCCTGAGGCAACGGGAGGGGCGCTCGGGAGAAGCCGGCCGTGTTATGGGATTTGGCACGACAACCAGCTTTTCCCGAAAGAAGGCTACCAAATGATGCGCCGCGCCCTTCCCCTTCCCTTCCTGGCCACCCTCCTCCTGCTGGCGTCCGCGTGCGCGACCACCGGCACGGCGCCAGCGGAGGCAGACATCCTCCAACTCGTGAGTGACCAGGCGGAGGCCTGGAACCGCCAGGACGCGGTGGCCTGGTCCAAGGACTTCGCCCCGGACGCGGCCTTCATCAACATCGTTGGCACCGTCTTCGAGGGCCGCGATGAAATCCAGGAGCGCCACGCGGGCATCTTCGCCACCATCTTCAAGGGCAGCCAGAACCAGGTCACCGTGCGCAAGGTCCAGTTCATCCAGGAGGACCTGGCCATTGTCGACACCACGCACGAGGTGACGGGCCATCCCGGCCTGCCCCCCGGCGTCCAGGAAACCGAGCCCGGCCTGCTGCGCACGCAGATGCGGTACGTGATGAAGCACGTGAACGGGCAGTGGCAAATCCTGGCCGGCCAGAACACGGACGTGAAGCCCAGGCCCCAGGCGGCCGCGCCCCAGACGCCCTGATGCTCAGTGGGTGGTGGACTCCTCGCGCTGGGCGGCGCGCGCCTGACGGAACAGCGGCGCCAGCGCGGCGAAGCCAGCCACCACCGTGGAGCCGTTGTTGACCACGGCGGCGGCGACAGGCGGCAGCCATCCCAGCGCCGCGAGCACCATGGCCACGGCATTGGGCACCAGCACCAGCCCGAGCCCCAGGTGCACGCGGGCCAGGGTGTCGCGGCCCGCGTCGAACGCCAGCAGCAGGTCATCGAGGCTGCCTCGCAGCAGCACCACGTCCGCCGTCTCCAGCGCCACGTCCGTCGCACCCCTCAAGGAGATACCGACGTCGGCGAGCGCGAGCGCCGGGGCGTCATTGATGCCATCCCCCACCATGGCCACGATGCGCCCCTGGCGCCGGAGCGCGCGCACTTGCGTGGCCTTGTCCTCGGGAAGCAGCTCCGCGATGGCCTCGTCCACGCCCAACCGGCTCGCGACCTCCGCCACCCGCGACGGCGAGTCCCCGGACAGCAGCACGATGCGCCGGCGCCCGTTCTCCTTCAGGGCCTGCACCACGCCCGCGCTCTCCGGTCGCAGCGTCTCCACGTAGCTGATGCACCCGGCCAGCGCGCCATCCACGGTGACCCACAGGGTGGCGACATCGCGCGGCACGGACCGGGCCAGCGCCGAGCCCGCGTCCGTCACGTCCACACCTTGCTGCTGCATCCAGCGCGCGCTGCCCACGCAGACGCGGCGCCCGTTCACCTGGGCGCAGACGCCCCGCCCCAGGACGAACTCCTCCAGTCCCGCCTCGGGCTGCGGCACCTCCACGCCTTGCGTCTGGGCATGCCGTCGCACCGCCTCCGCCACGGGATGAGACTGACGCAGCTCGGCAGCGGCGCTCAGCGACAGCACCTCGCGCGCGTCCCAGCCCCGCGCGGGAATGACGTCCACCACTTCCGGGACACCCAACGTCAGCGTGCCCGTCTTGTCGAAGACGATGGTGTCCGCCTGGGCCAGCCGCTCCAGGTACTGCGCCCCCTTGATGAGGATGCCCTGGCGCGCCGCGAGCGTCATCGCCACCAGCGCGCTCGCCGGCACGACGATGCGGACACCCGTTCCGAAATCCGTGATGAGGATGCTGATGGGCCGTGACGCCTGGCGCGTCCACAGCCCTGTCGCCGCGGCGAGCCCGAAGGTCGGCAGCACGACGCCGTTCGCCACCGAGTCCACCTTCGCCTGCAGCGTCATGGGCTTGGCGCCCGCTCCTTCGAGGATGTGGAGGATCTTGGCCGCCGTGGTCTCCACGCCCGCGCGCACCACCCGCACCCGAAGGCTGCCCTCGCCCACCACGGACGCGGCCAGCACGCGGTCCCCCGCCTCGCGGACGCGGGGCTCCGATTCACCCGTGAGCGCCTTCTCATCCACCCACGCAGTGCCGGACACCACCGTCCCGTCGGCGGGCACGCTCTCCCCCGAGTGAACGACGATGAGGTCACCCTCCTTGAGCCGGTCCGCCCGGACCTGCTCCACCTCTCCGTCCACCCGCAGCCGCCAGGCGTACAGCACCTCCAGCCGCATCAACCGGGAGATGGCGGACCGGGCGCGGTCCGCGCTGCGCTCAATCAGCAAGTCGCCAATGCCCAGCAGGGAGGTGATGAGCGCCGCCGTCCGCACCTGCCCCGTGGCCAGGGACACCCCCACCGCCACCAGGTCGAGCAGGTCCACGGTGATGCGCCGCTCCGCGACGGACTGGAAGGCGCGCTGTGCCAGCGGCAGGCTCGTCAGCGCGACGCCCGCGGCCAACACGGGCATGGGCGCCGCATTCACGACGCACGCGGCGAGCACCGCCGAGTTGAAGACGGTGGCGGCCCACTCCCGCCGGGGCGGCTCGGGCGCGGCGGGCCAGGTGGACGGATCGCTCGTGCGCAGGGCCGCCATCAACTGGCTCGCGTTGAGCATCTCCGGGTCGAAGCTCACCACCAGCGAATGGATGGCCGGCGAGGCGCTCGCCTTGTGCACCCCCGGCAGCGTCGCGGTCCAGGCCGACAGCTTGAGGATGTCGTCGTCCTCGAGCCCTCGGACGCGCAGCCGCACGCGTCCGGGCAGTGCGTGCAGCACCTCCACCTGGAACGGCTTCGGCGGAAGCTGGTGCAACGTGAAGACGAAGTCCCGCACCCGCAGCGCGAACGCGCCGGGGAAGCGCGAGGCTTCCTGGTAGTGCACCTTGACCAGGCCCGTGCTGCGCTGACACGTGGCCACCTGGACCTCGGGGCGGGACTCCAACCAGCCAAGCAACTGGCGCAGCGTCTTGGAATCCTCCGCCGCGCCTCGGATGAGGAGCCGGCCCGGAGCCACGTCCGTGACGTGGACGGACACGGGCCGCTGATGCCCATCCAGGACATCGTGCGCGCGCCCCTTGAAGCCGCGCGCGATGCCACTCAGGAACTCCACCTCCGCCCGCATGAACGCCCCCCGAGCTGAACGCAGTGCAACCGCGGCCTCACGCGTGGGGCCGGGGCCGGAAGGCCACCGTCCCGCTGACGCGCGCGGCGTCTTCCTGCTCCTGCTCTCGCACACCGTCACGGAACACGCTGTAGGCCCAGTACAGCGCGTTGTCCCAGCGAGGCAGCCAGCCCTTCTGCGACGGGTTCGCGACCAGCGAGTAGATGCCCGTGGCCGTCAGCACCACGGGAATCAACTCGTAGAGCCCCGCCCCCGTCAGCTCACGGGCCAGTCCGTCCAGCCACCGGGCGCCACTCACCACGTGCTCAGCCGGGGCCTTCCGCGACTTCGCCATGAACTTGGCGTCGACGATGCCGTCCAGGCCCGCCGTGTCGACGATGGCCGCCAGGAGCGATTCCACGTCGGCCGCGCCCGGGCTGTACTCGATGAGCAAGCTGCCCGTGAGTGGAGAATGGACGGTGCCGAACACCCCTTGCGTCTCCCCCAGCTCACCGCGCACGCGGTCCGCGAGGCCCGCGTCATCTCGGAAGCAGCTCGCGCGAACACGAAGCCGGCCCGGGGAGTGGTGCACGAGCAACAACCACTCCCCTTCGATGGCGCCCGAGTCCGGGTCGAGCCTCATGCGTGCCCCTCCCGGCTGTCCGCGACGGGCCTGGCGCCGCTGTCCGCCGCACGCCGGCCGTGGGCCTGATGGAGATTCGCCCGCGAGCGCGCCTCAGCCACCAGGTCTGAGAGGAACTCACGCTCGGTGGCGATGACCCGCCGCGTCCACCCCACCAAATCAAACGCCGCCGTCGCCATGGAGACGACCGCGCCGCGTGAGTTGTCGACGGTGCTCCGGGCCATCCAACCGGTGGCCACGCCCGTCAGGAATGCCACCGCCGTCTTCATAGCGCCCCCGGAGCGGCATGGGCGTCAGCGCCCAGCCCGGAGATAGGAGACGACGGCATCCGCCCGTCGCGCGGCTCGGACTGGTCGCCCTGCGGCGCACGAACGACGCCGTGGGTCCGGAACTGCTTCAGCAGGGCCTGAACCCGCTCGCGACGCAACGGACGGTTGAGGGCGGTGGCGGCCTGCCGCAGCAGCAACCACTCCGCGTTCGACATGGACAGGTCCACCGCGGCAATCACCTCGAGCGCGTGCAGGAAGGCATCCCGCGCGGGCTCGGGCACCTCGTGGAGACGCTCGACCCACTGCGCCTCGTCTTCGCCCAGGCGCTCCAGCAGCCGCTTGCGCGCCGCGGAAGGGATGTTGCGCAGCAGGTGCGTCAGCATGACCGTCGCCTCGGCCCGCAGCACCCCATCCGTTCCGAACAGGCACCAGGCGCCTTCGATGAGCAGCTCCACACACCGCGCGTCCACGGCCCGCACGGCGGAGAACGCATCGTCCAGGGCGCGGCGGTAGCGCGCATACTCCACCGAGGCCTCGCCCAGCCGACGAGTGCGCCGCCAGCTGGTGACGGAGGAGGTCAGGACGCTGGCGAAGGGAAGGAGGTTTCGCAGCACGCCCTCCCCCATCAAGCGGTTGCCCAGCTTCCGCTCCGCCGCCTCCGTGTCCTCGGTCAACATGCGGCCCACGAGCCCCGCACCGCCGCGGTCCGCGTCCTCCCACGTCTCCGAGCCCGACGTGAGGGCGTTCAAGTGGAGCAGATCCCACGGGTCATCCGGGTCGATTCGCACGCCGAACGCGGACGCCACGTCGCACATCATCCGGGCCTGGATGAGCGAGCGCAGCATCGTGTCCAACCCCATGGCGGCTCCAGCCACGGGGACGGCCACGAGCGCCCCCACGAAGCCAGTGTCCAGGGTGAACATGGCCGCGCTGGTGGAGATACCCGCGGCGCTTGCCCCCACCAGCGCAGCCTCCTTGCTGGCACGCCGGATGAAGGCATCCGTCTCGGACGCAGGGACGGCGGACGCGGCACCGGCGCGCCGCGCCTCGTAGTGACGCACGTAGGCGGTCACCAGCCGGGCGTGCCACGCGCCCGAACGGATGTCATCGAAGCGCAACTCACGCCCGAGCTTCTCGGCGAAGTCTCGCAGCGGGTGCAGTGCGGCCGCGGGCGTCGCGGCATCTTCCGGGTGGAATGGAGCGGTTCGTGTCATGGGCATGAGTGCGGAACAGCCGTGCGCGCCAGACCTGGAGGGCGCGACACGGCTGGTGGGGGGTACATCCGATGTGGGCTTCCAGGAATCGGCGCACTCAAGCTAGGGGGATTCGAGGACCGGGAGAACCGGTCCTGCGGGGCAACGCCTACGCCGCCGGGTTGACGTCGGACTCAGCGGACGGGGATGGCGGCCCGGGCGGTGCGCAGGAGCTCGGTGAGCTCGACACGCGCCTGCGCCTTCGCCGCCGGGTCTTTCTCGTCCTGACCTCGCTGCTCCAACAGCGCCGTCACCATGGCGCCCGCGGCGGCCTTGGCGCGGGCCCAGGGATTCGTCTCCGCGTCCACTTCGTTCGTCGTCACCGCGGCCCAGACTTCACACAGGTGGCTGGCCGCGTCCGCGAACGCGGCGACGGCGGGCTTCCGTTCGAGGATGGACGCGTTGCGCAGGTCCCCCAGCGCCCCCGCGATGACGTGCCCCTGGCGAGGTGCCTCACCGCGGGCCTGCGCGAAGAGGTCCGCGGCGGCGGCACTGCCCTCGACGCGCGTCGCGGCCTGCCGCAGCCACTCCGCACAGACCTGGAAGGCCGTGGGCTCCGGGAACTGCGCCGTCAGCCAGCCCAGCAAGGGATAGAGATACTCGGAGCGCTGCCAGGCCTCGTCCACGGAGCCACAGGCCAGGCCCGACTGCTGGAACATGCTGAGCAGGAACGCATCAGGGGATTCAGTCATCGCGGCGCCCACTCTCTCCCCGCGGTGGGCGCGGAACAACCCCGAACGTGGCCCTACGGTGCGCCCGTGGGCAGTGACACGTAGTGCTCACCCAGCTCGGTCAACGTGCCGGCGGCGCCGAGCAGGCTCGCGAAGCACGGGTCGTTCGTCCACCGCCCCGTGAACCACGCATAGCGGAACACGTCCTCGCGCCGCTCGCAGACGGCCACCATCTCCGTCATCTGCACCCGCTGCTTGGCGGCCGAGTCAATCTGCGCGCCATCCGGCTGGCTGTGGCAGTTGGCGAACTCGGTGACCCAGAACGGCTTGCCGTACTTCGTGAGCCGGTCCAGGTGGTACTCCAGGCCATAGTCGTACCAGTGGAACCCGAGGTAATCGATGTGTGGATCGCGGTTCCCGTTGGCGGCGCGATAGGCGGAATAGAAGGCGTCCAGCCAGACGACGGGGTCGCCATAGCCCTGCATGGTGCCCCAGTTCATCGCCGGCCCCACCAGCTTCACGCCGGTGTTCTGGGCGACACGCTCATACCGTGGCCACAGCTCCGCCGCGGCCTGCGGCGACATGTTGGCCTGGTCCGTGAGGTTGGGCTCGTTGAGGAGCAGCAGGTACTGGATGCGCGGATTCGCCCGGAGGATGGACTCAATCCGCGCCGCGTCGAAGTTCCCGTTCCAGAGCATGGGAATGAAGTCCATGCCGTAGCGCGTCTGGAAGTCCGCGGGCACGCCCGGATGCGGCGTGGGGCTCCAGTTGTACCACCAGCTCACGCCGGGAGCGACGGCCGCCAGGTCCTCGGGCGTCGAGAGGTCGAAGGCGATTCCCCGCTTCGCGCTCTTCGTCGCGATGACGCCGGCGTCGGGCACCTGCGCGCCGGCGTCGGGTCCCTGGGCGCCGGCATCCGGCTCCGGGCCTGGCTCCGGTGCATCCCCGCTGCATCCGACGATGAGCGCGGCGAGCCCCGCGATGATGAATTCAAGGTGCCTCACGCGCGACCTCCCGTCGGGCCAAGAGGGCCTTGTGCGTTGCGCTTGAACAAGGTCAAGAGCCCCGCCAGCGCCCCCAACCCCGGTGAGCTGCCCAGCAGCGCCGCGCCCAAGATGAAACGATTGTAGTCATCACCGGAAGGGGCGCCCGAGGAGTCTGGGCCTCCGAACATCCACATCAACGCCGTCACGCCGACGACCACGGTGACACCTCCCCCCATCAGCAGGAAGTGCTTCCAGGAGCCGTACCCCTTGCGAATGGCGAACACGAGGATGAGGACCGCCACGCTCCCCACCGCACACGCAATGGCGAGCGCCACGATGAAGCCGCCGATGATGACCATTCCCATGGCGGTGCATCCTACCCCCGCCCGCTCAGGCACCCCAGGTGCTCCGTCGAGAGCGTCCACGGTTTTCTGAGGCACGCCGGAGCCTCAGGAGCGACAAGCCCTGGAATTCACTTGGCCGCGCGTCGAGCACGCGTCTTGCTTTGGCTCACGGCTCTTCCAGACATCCACGGAGGCCCCATGGACATCCCTCGCATTCAAGTCGTCGCCTGCTGCGCCGCTACCCTGCTCCTTGCTGGCTGTGAGAGCACCCTGTGCGGTTCGGCGCCCCCCACCGCGGACGCCAGCTGCCTTCCCCCTGAACTGGAGCAAGCGCCGGGCGAGTATGTCGCCTCGTCGGCCCCTCGGGACGCAGCGCCTACCACCACCGACGAAGAGCTGGCGGCCTTCGTCAGCGGCAACACCAGCCTGGGCGTGGCGCTCTATCAGCGCGCCATCCAGGAGAAGCAGAACGTCTTCTTCTCCCCCCACAGCGTCACGCAGGCCCTCTCCACGGTCTACGCCGGGGCTCGTGGGAACACCGAGGCGCAGATGGCCCAGGCCCTGCGCTTCTCCCTGTCCCAGGCAAGGCATCACCCCACGGCGAACGCGTTGGAGCGGGCACTGGCGAAGCCCCCGAGCCATCCACCGGCTTCGGGGACACCGCCGGCCTTCCATTCCCTGAACTCGGCATGGGGTCAGCAGGGCATGACCTTCCATGACGACTTCCTCGACACCCTGGCCCGGCATTACGGCGCCGGCATGCATCTGATGGACTTCGAGAACGATGCGGCCGGTGCGCGCGCGCAAATCAACCGCTGGGTCGAGGTGAACACGAAAGACCGCATCCAGGACCTGGTCAATGAAGAGTCCCTCCCGGATGCGACGCGCTTGATGCTCATCAACGCCGTCTATTTCAAGGGCGCGTGGTCGTGGCCGTTCAGCGAGCGCGGAACGCGGAACGCGGCCTTCCGGGCCCTGGATGGAACGAGCCACCAGGTCCCGACGATGAGCGGCGGCATGGGGCAGTACATGGAGGGGGATGGCTTCGAAGCCGTCACCCTGGACTATGCCGGAGGCACCTTCCGGATGGTGCTCATCATCCCGGAGTGGGAGCGCTTCAAGGAGGTGGAATCCCGGCTGTCTCCCGCGTTCTTCAACGAAGTCCGCGCACGGCTCGAGAACCGCCGGATCGATATCCGGCTGCCGCGCTTCCAGATTGAGTCCGAGCTCCCACTCATCCCTGCCTTGCAAGCGCTGGGCATGGAGGATCCGTTCACGGCGAGCGCTGACTTTTCGGCCATCTCCCCCACGAAGCTCATGATTGCGACCGTGAATCACAAGGCGTTCGTGGCCGTGAACGAGCTTGGGACGGAGGCCGCCGCCGCGACGGCCGTGGGTATGGTCCCCGTGTCACAGCCGGAGCCAATCCACGTCAATCGGCCGTTCATCTTCGTCATCGAACACGTGGCGACACAGAACGTGCTGTTCCTGGGGCGGTTCGTGAAGCCTTGATGCCCCCGTGGCACCACGGCCCCGTGCCCCGCGACGAACAAGGTTCAGGAAGGTGCGACTGACGCGTCAAGCGCCTCCACTTGACGTGTCATGACGCGAGCAAGGCCTGCTGATCCGCGGATAAGCACGTGACTCGATTGGGCAGCAATCCGGCATGTCCACAGCCTGGGTGGTGAGGGCGGTCCTTCACCCACCCGCAATACAATCCGGACACGACGATGAACGACATCGCCGTTCTCAAGCTCGACCGGCCCATCAAGTTCAACCAGGCCGTTGCCGGTGCCTGCGGGCCCCCACCCTCAATCACCGGGTCGTGGCCAGTAGCTACCGCTCCCAGGGAATCACCATCGACGAGCAGGCGATGCTCGGGGCTGGGTACAATCAAGGAGGCAAGGACGCATGCCAAGGGGACAGCGGAGGACCTGCCGTCGTAGCGGGGCCCCAAGGGTACGTGCTCCAGGGAGTCGTGAGCTTTGGCGTGGGCTGCGCGAGGCCGGGGTTGCCCGGCATCTATGCGCGTGTCTCCAATTACATCCCGTGGATCAACACGCAGATCAGGACCCACAGCGCCGTCAGGTAGGGGGCGCGTGAGAGGGCTCCGTCAGGCGCCGGTCCCCCGTGAACTTGAATCCCGGACACGACATCGCCCCCGGTCGAAAGCCCCGGAGGCGATGAGATGACAGGTTCCGCCGTGCGGCGGAACTAGATGAGGGGCATGAAGACCTTGAACCCGCTGCGGCCGCTGTTGGTCGTGTTGCTCTCGATGAAGTCGCTGGCGGACGAACGGCCGTCGCCGGTGGTGATGGCCGTGTGGCCGTAGATGCTGCCCAGCCGAGTGGAGGTGCTCTCCCAGGTGAGGACGAGGCCCGGAATCTTCAGCGCCTGCTCGAGCGACATGTTGACCTGCTTGAACTTGTCGCGCGGCAGGTTGTCGTCGATCTGGTTGCCGTTGCCCCAGACCTTGAAGCCGAAGGCGTTCTGGATGGCCCGGCTCACGCCCGTGGCGCACAGGCCCTGGCTGTTGTACCCGCCCATGCCCAGCGCGGCCTGGCGGCCCGCCTCGGCGAGCCTGCGCATCGCGGGGGTCGCCTGGCCCGGGGCCACGCCGCCGCCCCCGCTGACCGCTCCGCCACCCGACGCACCGCCGGAGCTCCGCGGACCGCTCTTGCCAGAGTCGAAGGAATCCTTGCCGCTGTGGCCCGTGGCGCGGCCGCCAGCGCTCCCGGGGAGGCGCAGCGTGTCACCCGCGTAGATGAGGTCCGGATTGGCGATCTTGTTGATGCGCGCCAATTCCTTCACCGACGTCTTGAAGCGAGCGGCGAGCTCCGAGAGGGTGTCCCCCTTGCGAATCTTGTAGGAGGAAGATGCTCCCCTGCGGCTCGAATTGATGGACGTGGACATTCAGGTCTCCTGGCTCCCATTGTCGTCACGGCCCTCCCTGAGTTGCGTCCGGTTTCCCAAAATCTTGGAATCCGCAGGGAAACGAGGGGCTGTAAATCGAGAAAACCCGAATAAAACCAGGTAACTGGAGGCGCTCGATTGCGGTGCGGCCTCCGTGCCGAAGTGAGCATCACCGTTCCAGGAGAAAAAGCGTTCTAGCCGGCGTCGGGTAGCCGTGCCTTCGCCACGGGCCCCAACTCCACGCGGAGCGCCTGCGCGAAGGCATCTGGCAGAGGCTTCAGGGGGTCGTCCGCCAGGCCGTACTCCTCGATGCGGGGCGCCGCCCCCAGGAGGAACTCCAGCCAGCGCTCCCGCAGTCGAACCGTTCGCTCCAGGCGCTCGTCGATGGTGTTGGCAATCAATGGAAGGTGAACGTCCAGGGTGGTGTCCGGCTGTCGCGCGCGAAGCCGCTGGACGAGCGACCCCAGCCGGTCGACGCGGCCCACGCGCTGCTCGAGCTGCGCGGGGTTCCACGCCAGGTCGTGATGAACCACCCGGCGGCAGTGATGATGCAGGTCCAGCCCCTCCTGCATGACCTCGTTGGCCACGAGGACCATCGGGTACAGTGGCGTGTTGAAGGCCTCGCGGAGCCGCTCCCGGCTCTCGCCCTCCACGGTGTGGCGGACGAGCGCACCCGCGCGAACCGCATCATCGAGCACTTCGCGCCGCCGCTCCTCGTCGAGCTTCCCCGCATAGGTCAGGAAGCGCTTCAGCAACTCGAACCAGGGCCGTCCCCGAGGCGTGGTCCAGAAGCGGTCCACCACAGACGACAGCGCCCGGGACTCCACCGCCTCCACGTCAACGCCCTGCTCCTTCGCGAATGCCAGCAGATCCGGAAGGAAGGGGACATTGCGAGCGACGAGGTAGCTGGCGAGCCGCTCGACGGTGCGGACCCGCAGCTCGGGAGGTACCTCGAACAGGGCACCCTTGAGGTAGGACCAGAGATGCTCGCCGCGAAGCACGAGGGCCGCGTCCCCTGCGTCAATCGACCAGGAGGGCGTCCTGTCTCCCTCGGCGGAGTCCTCGACGTCGTCGGCCACGAGGTCGAAGCCGAGCGCCACGTAGCGCGCGTCCGTCAGGCGCCTCAACACCTCCGGGTCGACATCCGCCGCCAATACTCCGTCTCGCACGAAGAGGGCCACGGCCTGCTCGACACAGCGCTTGACCAGGGACCAGTCCATCCTCTCCGCTTGCGTCTTCGAAACGCGTTGCTGGCGCAGGAGGACGTTCGCCCGCTCGATGACGCGCTCAAGGTGGGCCCCCTCCACCAAGACGCCCTCCAACAGCGTACCGGTATACCGCTCTCGCAGCGCGAGGTAGAGCGCATCCTGAGCGCGGCCGAACCGATCACGCAAACGAGAGTGATGTCCATCCACCCGCTTGCCGTCCAGCTCGTGCTCGAAGATGTCGCCGTGGCTCGCGGCCGGAAACACCTTCCTCCATCGCTCCAGCAAGAGATTCTCCCATTCCGCCTCGATTCTCCGCTTCAGCTCACGGAGCGTCTCGATGCGGGCGCAGAAGATGAGCGTCTTCTCGTCGCGGGCGACAGCCTCCAGCGCGTCCCGCACGACGTGGTCCACCTTCGGGTGGCCCCCCTGCTCCACGCGCAGTTCCCCCACCACGCTCCGCAAGAGCCCGCGGTAGGCCTCGGCGTCGCCATCGGGCAGGGACTGCCGCTCACTGGAGAGCAGCGCACCCTCGCGCGCGGCCCCGTAGGAGGAGACCATGTTGATCTGAACCGCCGCCTTGTGGGTGCGGCTCTTCTCCCGGAAGAGCTCCGCGATGAACCGCTCGTAAAGCATGAAGGGAACACCCGCCCCACCCTCGGCCCGCAGCCGGGGGCGGTGGCTCCTGCGGTAGACACGCTTGTCCTCCCGGAGGCTCCGAATCATCCACCGCCGGAAGCCCGGCTCGACGCGCTCCGCCTTCAAGGACAGCAACCGGCGCGCGCACAGGACCACCGCCCGCAGGGAAGCATCCGCCGGCTCCTCCACGAGCCGGGGGTCCCTGGAGAACAACGCGCCGAAGTCCGAGATGGCGGCCTCGTCCGCTTGTGACCAGACGCGCTCAAGCTCGTTATAAGCCTGCTTGTAGTCCCCCACGTCGTCCAACAATCGTTGGGCCTGCTCCATCAGGTCAGCAGGCGCGGACCGGGCCAGGGCGAAGAGCGAGAGCACCTGCTTCAGCTCGTCGACAGAGAGCTGGAACGGCGTGGCCGTGAGGAACAGCGCCTTTTCAAAGCGCCCCTCGAAAACAGTGCGCACCCCGGTGGCCCGCACCGAGTCCACGTTCTTCAGCTTATGGGCCTCGTCAACGATGAGCAGGTCGAAGTCGGGGATGAGCTGCCCGACCAGGCGGAAGCGCAGGTCCATCAGCGCATCATCGACCCGCCTCTGGTTCGCGAAGCCGTCGTACTCCTCGCTTTTCCAGAGCGCGTCGAGTGAGCCCTCTCCCGCGCGCTGTTTGTGTCTTTTCAACGCCTCTCGGGCATGGGGCCTGATGACCGACCACTCGAAGGTGTCGAGGAACGCCTGCTGCTCGACGTCCACGCGCACCACCGCGCCCTCCCGGTAGCGACGAAAGATGGCCGCCACCTGATTGCCGGCGAGCCCCTGTGCATCCGCCCACAACGAAAGCAGCCAGGCCTGGTCCGCCAAGGAGCGACTTCCCGCGAAGATGTTCACGGGCGCGATGGTGATTCGCGTCTCGCGAGTGGCCGCGACCAGTTCAGCCAGGGTGCTCGCGGCCATGGACTGACCCGCGAAGCCCCGATACATGGGGCGGCTGGTGTCACAGAAGGCGCGCAGCTCCTTGGACCACTTCGTATTGAGGTCGGGCCCCGGGGTGAGAATCAGCGCCCGGGCATCCGGCAGCACATGCAACCGGGCCGCAAGGACGCCGAGCGCCTCATACGTCTTCCCCATTCCCACTTCATCCGCCAGCACGACGCCTGGCTGATCATCGAACAGCTCCAGCGCGCGGAGGACGGTGTCCTCCTGTCGCTCGATGTCACGCAGGGGCACCGTCGAATCGGCCCGTGCATCCAGGTGCAGGAAGCTCCGCAACCAGGTCCGCTCACGTCTTTCTATGGGTGCCCTCGAGCCCGTAGAAACGAACGACACCGTCCAGCCACCCGGCACCTTGCGGTCGCAGCCGCGTCAAGTCCGCGCGCAGCAGGGTTCGCAGCTCCGCGAGCAGCGCCTGCTTCGCCTCCAGATCCGCGCTCTCGGGCAACACGAGCCGCTCCAGCTCGCGAAACAGCTCGCAGCCGTAGACCCAGATTTCGTCATCGGACACGGAATCCCGAGGCAAGTCGCGCAGCCGCTCCCAGAGCGTCCGGGCTCCCATCGGCCCCAACAACCGATAACGAAACGCGGAGACCGTCGACGCGGCGAGCAGATCCTCCTTCAGTCCCCACCAGGCCTTGAAGACGTCCGTGGGGCCAAAGCCCTCGCCAAACACCGTGTCCAGAACGGAGTCGATCCCCGCCACGCCTCGCTGCTCGCGCAGGGTCGACAACCGCTCCGCACCCACGCGGCGCCCCAGCAGCGCCAGCAACTCCCGGACGCCCAGGCCCGCCAGATGGGCGCTCGTGGGCAGCATCGCGAGGTCCGCGACGCGGATGGGAACAAGCCACGTCCGTCCCGCCGCTCGGAACTCCAGCTCGGCTCCCGCCGCGGCCAGCTCGAAGTCGGAGAGCACCACCGGACCTGAGCCCGGCCCCACGCCCTTCGCCAGCTCCCTGTCCAGGTACCACCAGGACCAGGACTCCAGTCCCTCTGGCCCCTGCTGACTCCAGGTGACGGTCAATGTGCGGATGGCCGCGTCATGGACGACATCCTCGAGCCACGCCGAGAAGTCGACTTCGGCCGCGGGCGCCTCGCGCTCCTCGAAGCGCGCCGACTCGAAGGGAGCGCACACCAGCGAAGGCAGCAGCTCCGACAGGCGCACCTCTCCGTCCAGGCAGAGCAGGACGCCCGCCTCGACATTGCCCCCCTGCTCCACCCCAGACGAGAGCGCGGCGTCGGAGGCGTTGGCGGACCCGACGAGCGCATAGGTCAGCGTCTTGCCCGCGTTCGTCACCGTCAGCAAGAAGAGCTTGGCATGCAGGGGGCGTCGGCTCGCGCGCCCGGAAGGTGTCAGCGTCGCCGTCGGATGGAGCCAGAGTTGGACCTCGTGCTCGCGGACGATGCGCTCGAGGATTCGGCTCGGCGCATGGACCGTCGGGGGCTCCACGGGCCACATCCGTCCCTCGGCGATTTCATGCTCGAACGCCTCGCGCTCGTACCGCCCAAGCCGCCCGGAGCCGAGCTGGATCTCCACACGTTTCGCCGTGACGCGATTGAGCCCGAAGTACTCCAGGCGCTCGATGCTCTCGCCGTCGACCTCCTCTCGATAGCGCGAGGCCCACAGCCGTCCTTCGCCCTCCGCGAGCACGGGCATTGCCCCGCGAATGGGAGGGGCGAGGGGTGCGTCCTCCCAGGGCACGCCAAGGTCCAGCGGAGGCGGACTCCCTGGGCGAAGCGCGAGCAGCTTGGAGAGCACCGACGAAAGCCCCTTCGTGTCATTCGCGATGTCGAGGTCGTCCTGTTCGAAGAACGGGGACAGGATGCCCACACGAGTGACTCGCGCTTCCTCGGGGAGCGCCTCTTTCAGATGATCGAGCATGGACGCGCTGAAGGTGTCCACGAAGAGCGCATCCGCGGGCGCGTGGCCGCTGGGGGGCGGCGTTCCGGAGATTCTCGCCACGAGCGCGGAGCGGACCAGCGTCAGTTGGGTTCCCGGGTGGGTCGCGAGCGCCGCGCAGCTTCTGAGGAACCTGTCTACCGTCCGTAGGAACGCCGCGTCGGCGGGGACGTCGTAGCGCAACGTGCGCGTGAAGAAGAGTTCGGCGTTCTGCTCGTGGCCCGGCCTGGTGGCATTGCCGGAGCCCACGGCGACGCGTGCCTCCTCGTCGTACAGCACCAGGATGACCTTCGGGTGGAACGTCCGCTCCCGGATGAGCTGGAGGTCATACGGCAGGCGACGACCACCCCTGCGGACATGGGCGTCGACGAAGCAGGCCACCGGTGTCTCGCGGAGCGCCGCACGGGCCTCCTCGTGGTAGCGGACAGCCTCCTCCTCCGGGTCCCCCTGCAAGCGCAGCAACGCACGCAGGATGCGGTCCTCGAAATAGGAAGGGTCGAACGTGTAGGAGCAGAAGACGGCCCCCAGGCAGGGCTGCTCGGAGACGAGGACCTGCTCGATGAGCCTCCGGGATTCGAGCATCACGCGGCACCTTCCAGAGCATCCTGCTCCCAGCTCATGGGCAGCCGTCCCAGGTCCGTAAGCAACGTGCGGACCACATCCAGCTTGAACGCCGGGAAACGGGCCGCCTCCGGACGCGCGGTATACGACGTGACGACAAGCACGAGCTTGCCGGCCTCGTTGCGAATCCAGCCTTCGCCGCGTCGCCGCTCGCGCTGTACATCGGAATGATAGGCCAGCAGCAGGTCGAGCGCCGCGAGTGGGTCCGCCTCCACCAGCGCCTCGACCAATCGCAGAAAGGCGGCACCATGCATGGGCAGGCGCCGGATCGCACCGACCTCTGGTGAGGACAGCAGCGCCGCGCATGCGCCCTTCAGCGGCTCGAGTGTCCGCGCATCGAGGGCCTCGCGCCCGATGCGCTCGCGGGGGGCGACCCAGCCGGCGCCATCCAGACAGGCATAGACCCGGTCGAAGGCCCCGACGAGCTCCTGCATCACCTCACCGAAGCGGCGCGCCGTCAGCAGGAGCGCCAGCAGCTCATCCGAGAGCCGTCCCAGCCGGCCCGCCAGCGCCGCGTCGAGGATGTCTCGCGGAGCAGAGACCCCGGCCTTCGCGGCTGACTCGACCAACTGGCTCATCGCGAACGAGTGCGGGTCCCGTGCGTGCACGAAGAGGGCCTCGAACAACCGGTGCTGCTGCGCGGTGCGTTCTCGTTCGACCAGGGAGGTCAGACGGCTGAACCGCCCCACCTGAGCCAGCGTCAGCCGTCCATGGGCCCGCGCGATGCTCGTCGCTTTCCTGTCCAGCGCCAGCAGCGCGTACTCCTCGTATCGCCCCCGGTGTTTGTTCTCCGAGGGCTCGTCCCAGAACGCGTCGATGAGCGCCAGCGCGCCCGGGCCCGGTCGCAGGGAACCCTCGATGACGAGCCCGGCGCGCCGCAGCGGCGCCAGGTATGCACCCAGGTTTCCCAGCTCCTGCTGACGGGAGATGAGCTGGAAGTCGAGCGGCAGGCTCGACGCTCCGGGGCGCCACGCATTGCGGACACCTCGAACGCCCCGCATGGAATCCCAATCGCCCCGAGGAAGCTGGCCTTCTCGGAACTCGAGCGTGGCCAGAGCCCAGAAGCGCTCCCAGCGCTCGAAGAGCTCTCGCCGCACCTCGTCCGTCGCGGGGTAGGAATGGTGCTCGATGGCCCGCTCCACGAGCTGCAATCCATAGAGCACCATCGCGTAGGCCTGGGCCCTGCTGGAGCGAGTCGTCAGCGTGGGCAACCCCCAGAGCCCCACCTGCTGCGAGACATAGTCGAGCGCGAGCGGGTCTTCAGAGGTCAGCTCGGGATTCTCCGCGGACGGGGCCACCCAGCAGAGGGCATCGGCGGGACTCTTCAACGGCGTGAGCATGGGCATGCACGCGCAGGCTCGCATCTCGGCGCCGTGCTGGAAAGACGGGGGACCTACCACCCGGGGAGTATGGCCCGTGTGTCATTGGGGACCTCTCCGGCCCATGACGCAGTGGCTCATGATGAGGCTTCTGAAAGCCGTGTCTTGAAAATGTTCCAGTTCTCCGAGAGTCAAAATTGCCACTATCCGCAGTGTGTCTTGTTTGGTACACCGCGTGCGGCCTCGCTGATTACTGCCGGATGGGGGCTGGCAGCGGGCTTTTCATCATCCCTGGACCTCATCAGCTCGAGGAATGTCAAATGTCAGGTCAAACCAAACTTCAGAACATCCATTTGGACGTCAAGGCGTGGCTCTATTCCCATGACATCGACAGCATGGTCGTGGGAGCCCGGAACCAGTTGCGGGAGCAGGTGGAACTCCTGGCGCGCAGCGCCTTCCTGGAAGGAGACGACGCGGCGTTGACCGAGGCGCACCGGGTGCTCTACGCCATCAACATGGCGCTGCTCACCGCCCCGTGGTCAGTCGAGCGCCTGAACGTGGGCGATCCGCTATTTGGCCAGATGAAAAGCATCCTGGAGAAGTGTTGGCACCAGGCCTCGCGGAAGAAATACGCCCCAATCCTTGCCGCATTGCCTCCCGCGTCACAGCTTCGTGATTGGGTTACGCAGCGCGTCCAATCTCATCCATCCAACGTCACGCACCCCATCTTCGCGTTCCTGCGTGACCAGGCCACCTTCGAGCAGATGCGGGAGTTCATCCTCCAGGAGACGCCGCTCGAATCGCTGTTCGGTGACATCATCGCGTTGATGATGCCGGGCGTGTATGGCGGCATCAAGCTCGAGCTGGCCAAGAACTTCTGGGATGAGGTTGGCCACGCGCAGGACGAGCGCGTCCACCGGAACATGCGCTTCCGGCTGATGGAGTTCCTGGACCTCCCGAAGGATGTCTACACCCAAAAGTTCGACCTGCTGGTGCGAGAGGAGCTGGCGCTCGTCAACATGTACATGAGCATGGCCACGAACCGCTCGCGTCTGACGGAGATCCTGGGCGCGCTGCTCGCGACGGAGACGATGATTCCCGGGCGCTTCGAGTGGCAAATCCAGGGCTGGCGGCGACTGGGCGTGAGCGACAAGCCGCTGGAGTACCTGCTGGAGCACACCACGGTCGACGTGGAGCACGCCAACGCCTGGATGGGGGAGATCATCCTGCCACTCCTGGAGCGCAACCCGGCCGTCCTGCCCGACATCGTGCTGGGCATCCTGCTCCGCCTGGATACCGCGGGGGCCGTGATTGACAGGCTCTACCCCCACATCAAGAACCTCAAGGTGTCCACCGTCGGGCCCTACCGCGGCTCGCACGTCGTCCCTTGATGCAGGGCGCCGTGGCGCTCACGCTCGAATCGACGCGTACCGACTGTCATTCCTGGCCGCCCCATGTCCCAGCAGGGCGGCCACGCCGAGGACTCAAAATTGCCATACGTCAATGTCCAGCTCACTGGAGATAGGCTTGCCGCGGAGCAGAAGCTGGAGCTCATCCAGCGCATCACGAAGGTCTTCGTGGATGTGCTCGGCAAGGACCCCGCGACCACGTTCATTGTCATCCAGGAAATCGATCCGGAAAACTGGGGCGTTCATGGTACGAGCGTGGCCTTGCGCCGCGAGGCCCGCGCTCGGGGTGAGAAGCTCTAGGCGCGGGGGCGCCGCGCCGAGGAATTGACGAAATGAGTCAACCGATTCCCATCTCCGGGGAGCCCGCGCCCGTGGCGCGGCCGGACTGGCCCGAGCTGGGGGCGCAGGCAAGTCATCTGCTCCCCAAGGACGTCTGGCAACAGGTCCGGGCGCTGCACAAGGCCCGACCCTGGCGCAGCGTGCTGCAATATCTGGAAGTCTATGCAGGGATTGCCCTGGCATTCGCCGCCGAGGCCTGGTTCCAGCATCCTCTGGTCACCCTGCTCGCCATCGTCGTCATCGCGGGTCGGCAGCACTCGCTCTACATCCTGAACCACGATGCGAGTCACTACGGCCTCTTCCGCTCCCACAAGGCCAATGCATTTGTCGGCACGGTGTTCTCGAACCTGGTGATGTTCCACCACCCGGAGGCCTGGTCCTTCGTCCAATGGCGGCGGGTGCACATGCTGCACCACCGGCACCTGTTCACCCCGGAGGACCCCAACTGGCTGGGCAGGCACCTGCGGGGAGATACCCAGCGCCCCTATTCGCCGGGGCGCCTGCTCTGGACGTGCGTCAAGGCGGGGCTCCTGAGCGTCCTCGAGTTCTTCAAAGGCCGCCAGGACTACGTGCCGCCGCAGGGAAACCACACCATCAAATGGCGGGACAACCACCTTCGAGCGCTGCTCCTCCCGTTCCGGGACGACGCGGAGATGGAGCGGGAGCGGCGCCTCAAGCTGCTCTTCTTCGCCGTCGCGCTGGGCGCGGTGGCGTACTTTGGCCTCTGGCGCCCCTTCCTGCTCCTGTGGCTGCTCCCCATGTACACCGTGTACCCCATGATTCTCACGCTCATGGACCTCACGGAGCACCGGTGGACCCGCGAGGAGGGCAACCTCAATGTGAACGCGCGCTCCACCCGGCTGGGGCTGCTGCCTACGATGCTCATCAGCAGGCTGCCGCGCACGCTGCACCGGGAGCACCATGTCTTCCCCGGCGTCGTGGCCAGGGACCTGCCCCGGTTGAGCGCGCTGCTGTGCCAGGCCCGTGTCTCCCCCGAGCCCGCCCAGGGGCTCTCCGCGCTCATGAGGGAGCTCGCGGACTCCCAGCCTTCTTCCCCTCGGTGAATCCGTGAAACCACAGCAGCGCGAACGTCCCGTCCCTCACTCCGCCGATGAGTTCAAGGTCCACGTCCACAACTCGGGGAGCGAGGGGCTGTTCACCAACGCATTCATCGTCGAGACGGCCCGGTCCGTGGTCGTCATCGACGCGATGATGCGCGTCTCCGATGCCCGGGGGGTGCGGGCGCGCGTCGAGGCGACGGGCAAGCCGCTCGTTGGCCTCATCGTCACCCACGGGCACCCGGACCACTACAACGGCGCGGCCGAAATCACCCGGGGCCTGGACGTGCCCGTGATTGCGACCAAGGGCGTGGACGCGGTCATCCGCCGCATCGACGACGCCAAGGAGAAGCAGTGGAAGCCCATCTTCGGCGAGGACTGGCCCGCCACGCGGCGCTTCCCCAACCAGTTCGTCAAGGAGGGGGAGACGTTGCACTTCGACGGCGTCCCGTTCACCGTCTGGGAGCTGGGGGAAGGCGAGTCCCACTGGGACAGCTACTGGGTCGTCGGCCGCGCCGCGTCCGTGGCGTTCGTGGGGGACATCGTCTTCGGCGGCGTCCACTCGTTCATGAATGACGGCCACTCCGCCCTGTGGCTGAAGAACCTGGACCGCCTGGAGGCGAAGCTCTCCGCGGACGCGCTGCTGTTCACGGGGCACGGCGCGCCCAGCGCCTCCAGGGCCAGCCTGGAGGCCCAGCGCCGCTACCTGCACCTCTACCGGAAGACGGTCCGTCAGCTCGCCCAAGGAAAGAGCACCCTGGACGACAAGGCCAAGGCGCGGCTCGTCCAGGTGATGAAGCAGCACCTGCCGACGTCCGACCTGGAGACGTTCATCACCGCGGGGGCCAACGCCGTCGCCGCGGAGCTGGCCCGGGAAGAGGCGGAACGCGCCGATGACTGAGGGCGCCGATGCCAAGGGGCGCCCCCGGGCCGCGGGCATGTCCGCGGCCGAGTTCCGGGAGCTGGGGCACCGGTTGGTGGACCAGCTTGGCGATTTCCTGGCCGCGCTGCCGGAGCAGCCCGTCCGGGCCGAGGACTCGGCGCCTCGCATCCGCGCGCTCCTGGACGCGGACGCCTTCCCGGAGCAGGGAATGGCGCCCGGCGTGGCGCTGGAGCGGGCCTTCACGCTCCTGCGTGAGCACGCCGTCTCCACGGCGCATCCTCGCTTCTGGGCCTACATCATGGGCTCACCGAGCCCGCTGGGAGCGCTGGCGGACCTGCTCGCGTCCGTCATCAACCCGCCCGTCACCAGCTACCCGACGTGCGCCATCACCGTGTCGCTGGAGGCGCAGACGGTGCGTTGGCTCGCCCGGCTCGTCGGCTTCCCCACGGACTGTGGCGGGCTGTTCCTCGGCGGCGGCTCCCTGGCCAACCTGGTCGCCATGCGCGCGGCCCTGCACGACAAGGCCGGCTGGGACGTGCGCGCGGAAGGGGTGCGGGGGCCAGCGGGCGCGCCCCTGTGCCTCTATGCCAGCGCCGAGTCCCACACGAGCATCGTGTCCGCAGCCAACCTCTGCGGCCTCGGGTCGAACGCAGTGCGCAAGGTCGACACCGACCGAAGTGGACGGATGCGGTTCAGCAGCCTGGCGCAGCGGCTCGCCGCTGACAGGAAGGCGGGGTTGCGGCCCTTCATGGTCGCCGCGACCGCGGGGACCACGGGCACGGGCGCGGTGGATCCGCTGCCCGACATCTCCGCCCTCTGCCAGGAAGAGGGGCTGTGGTTCCACGTGGACGGCGCATACGGAGCGCTGGCCGTGCTGTCACCCGACGCGCCACTGGAGCTGCAGGCCCTCCGGCTCGCGGACTCGCTGGTCGTCGACCCCCACAAGTGGATGTACCTGCCCGCGGATGTCGGGTGCCTGCTCACGCGAAACCGGCGCGTGCTGTATGACACCTTCCACCAGGGCGCCTCCTACTACGCGGACAGCGACGAGCAGCTCCTGCTGGGAGGCCCGGAGACGCTCCAGCTCCGGGACCTGGGGCCGCAGACCACCCGCAGCCTGCGCGCCCTCAAGGTGCGCTTGTGCCTTCAACACGAGGGACGGGCGGGCTACGCGCGGATGATTTCCGACGACATCCGGCTCGCGCGCCGGCTCTACGCCTGTGTCGAGGCCGAGCCCGAGCTTGAGCCGCTGACCCACGGCTTGAGCATCACCACGTTCCGCTTCATCCCCGCGGACCTCGAGCCCCAGGCGGAGGCGCACCGCGACTACCTCAACACCCTGAACAAGGCCCTGCTCAAGCGGCTGCAGCGCGGCGGCGCGGCCTACCCCTCGCATACGGACGTGGAGGGCCAGGCCGCGCTGCGCGTCTGCATCGTGAACAACAACACCACGCTCGCGGACATCGAGCGCCTCCCGAGCCTGGTGCGGCGGCTGGGCACCGAGGTCGACGCGGAGCTCCGGCCGGGACGCCAGAACCGGACGGCGTGAGCCTCGGCGCGCCCGTCAGCGGGCCGGCCCACCGGGCGCATCCAGGCCGATGGTGTTCTCACACAGGTGGATCCGGCCGCGTGCCCGGTTGGAGGCATCCAGGACACCCTCCAGGAGGCCGAAGGCATCGTTCAGCCAGGCGTGCTCCGCGCTGTTGCTGCGGAACATCACGGACGCGGTGCAGACGCGAGCCTGGTCGTGGGCTCGCAGCAGCGAGACGCCATTCAACTCCAGGAAGACCTTGTCCCCCGACGAGGTGGTGAGCACGCCCCGCAGCGCGGGCAGATTCACGTTGTCAGGCCGCTTCACCGGCGTATTCAAGAAGCGCACCGGGCCCGCGAGCCGCTCGCCGGTGAGGGCTCCGTCGACGATGGCGAGGTACTGGCCTCCACTGCCGAAGTCCAGGTACTCCATCCAGGTGTAGTGAAGGTCGAAGTCGGCGAGCGTGCTCAATCTCACGTGTGATTCCTCTCCGGGGGCGCCGCGCTCGCTACCTGGGGCCGTGGTTGGCCATCCAGGTTTCATGGATGTGCAGCCACACCACACCCCCGGGCGCGGCTGCGTCCGCCTGGAACAGCACCGTGGCGTACCTGCCCGTCTTCTGCCCGCCAGCCTCGCGCCACTCCACGTACCGCACCAGGGCGACCTCATCCCGGGCCCACACCGGAGCGAAATCATCGATGGTGATTTTCATGTCCGGCTGTGCGCCGAGGGCCTGGGAGAGCCGCTCCAGCAACACCGCCTTCTTCTCAGCCACGCCGCCCGGAGCATACAGCGTGCAGTCCGGCGCGAAGGCATCCGCCATCCGGGCCGTTCCGGACGCGGCGGCGGGGCCCGTCCCCCGAAGCCACGCTTCGAGGACACGGTGGAATTCAATGACTTCCGTTCGACTGAGTTCGACGATGCCAGACATGGTTCAAGGGCTCCGCTCGAGGGTGGCCTGGCGTCAGACCTGGCCTGACGCTCTCTTGCCTTGGGGCTCCACCGGCGCATGCGCTTCACCCGGGGGCGGAAAGCGGCGCCTGAAGTCGAATGCACGGGACGAAGGCCCTTCGCTCGCGAGCAGATCGAGCCGCTCCTTGGCCTCCGCGACCGTGGGAAGATGGCCGGCGGGCACCCACCAGAGCACATACGGCGGTCCCTCGACGGGAAGGAACCACTTCCGGCGGTTGCGGAAGGGCACCACGTGCTCGCTCTTGTAGACGAAGTCGAAGAGCGACTCGACCGACTCCCACGTCGACATGTTCAGCAGGATCAGCGGGTTGTCGAACCCCCGGACTCCGGTGGCGTTGCCGTCGTCCGTCTGCAGCCGCCAGACAAATCCAGGTGAGCGGTCCGCCAGCTCATTCACCGGCCGGAGCTGCGCGACAAAGTCTTGCATCAGGGGGTGGTCAAGGGGTTCGCGTGCCAGCGAAATCGCCAGCTGCGCGACATGGAATTTCTGGGTCGTCATGGGTGCTTGCTTGGCGTTTTGAAGTGAGCCACGACTATAGCCATTGGCCCGTCTGGCACCAAGCATTCTGGCCTCCGAGCAGATGAGGTGGTGAGCAGCGATTGACCAGCGCCGTTCGCGTTCGGGCTCGCGCTGCCGGTTGGGGCGAAAGGTGCTCAGCGCTCGTGACGACCGCGCGGTCGCGACCGGCTGCTAATGTAGACGGCCATGAGCCTCGTTGAACGACTGCAAGACTCAATGCGTCACGCCGCCAGGGAGCGCTACGAGTCCGTCCACACTCCGCCCTTCACGGCTTACTTCCACCCGTCGGACGCGCTGGTCTATTTGAACTACGCCATCCCGGACGGGCCGGTGACGGGCGACGTGAGCGAGCCGCTGCGGCAACTCAGAGCCGCGTTCGAACAGCGTGTGCGCGTTCCCCGATTCGAGTACGTCGACAGCCTGGCACCGCAGCTCGCAGACATCCTTCGTGGCGCGGGCTACAGGGTGGAGGCGGAAGCACAGTTGATGGTGTGCACGCCCGACAGCTACACGCCGCTTCCGAGCCCGCCAGAGCTCACCATCTCCGCGCTCACCTCGGACGCACCGTTCGAGGAGATGCGGTCCTTCTGCGCCACGACCCAGGAAGGCTTCAATCCGGGCGCCCCCGTCCAGGTGAGCGACGCTGAGGTCTCCAAGACGCTGGCGGATCTCAAGAATGGACGCGCGCTGCTGGCGAAGTGGGATGGCGTGCCCGTAGCCGGAGGACTGGTCACCCCACCCCACCAGGGCACGTCCGAGCTCGCTGGCGTTGCGACGCTCCAGGCATGGCGCGGGCGGGGCATCGGTGCGGCGCTGGTTTCTCGCGCGGCCCAGGAGGCCTTCGCCCATGGCGTGGACGTGCTCTTCCTCAGCAGCGTCACCGAAGAAGCGGGGCGACTCTACGAACGTGCCGGGTTCCGGTTCCTCACGCGCTTGCTGTTCATGGTCGACGCCGCAGCGGCGCAGGTGTCGCCATGACGTCGACTCGCACGGGTGCATCGAAGCAGCGACAAGGGCGGCCGTCTCGGCAGGCTCCGCGAGCGGCTCGGACTCAGGGCGTCGCGCCTCGCCCCACCGTCAATCGTGACCTCCGCGGGCAGTTGTTGCGGCTGGACCGCATCGACAACACCTTGCGTTCGGAGTGGGTTGCAACGGAGTTCAAGGACCGCGACCTCGAACGCAAGCTCCAGGCCCTCACCGACGCAGGCATCGACTGGCTGCGTGAGACGATCAAGGTCCACGGCTGGCCTGGGCATCGCCTCGTGGGCCGAAGCGGGGCCGCGGCCGCCTGGCGGCTGATCCAACATGCCGAGTGCTCGCTGGCCTTTCAGAAGCGCTGCCTGACGTTGCTGCGGGACGCGGCGGCGCGCGGCGACGTTCCCATCCAGCAGGTGGCCTACCTCACGGACGTGGTGCGCATGCGTGAGAGGAAGAAGCAGCTGTATGGAACGAAGTTCCGCAAGGTGAAGGGAGAGCTCGTCCCCTACCCCATCGAAAAAGAAGCCTGGGTCGACTTGCGCAGGAAGGAGATGAACCTGCCGTCGCTCGCCGCCTACGCGCGGAAGCTCCGCCGCGCCTTCCAACCCTCTTGACGGGAGCCGCCGTGCACCGCGCCTTCGATTGGCAGCCCTTCGTGAAGCAACATTGGGAGAAGACACCCGCGCGTCTGGCACTTCCTGCCCCCATCCTCCCCGCCGAGCAGGTCTTCCAGGCCGCGGTCTCCGCCTGTGCCCCCTTCCGCCATGGAACGCGCTTCCGCGCCCTTCCCGACGCGCGCTTCTTCGTGGAGGCCGCCAGGCTCGCCGCCCCAGGAACGCTCCTCCCCGGCGAAGACGACGCGTCCATGGAGTCCTTCTCCCGCCGCGCCTCCAAGCACCTGGATGGCGCGTCCTTCCAGCTCCACATCGAACAGCCGTTCATGTTCGACTTCACTCTCTGGAGCGCCTTGCGAGACTTCCTCCGGGGGCTGCTGGAGCGCGTGGGCGTCCCGGTGCTGCCCATGGCCACCGACCTGTTGCTGGGCCGCTTCTCACGAGGCCCACCAGGCGTCGCGAAGCGGCCCCACCATTCGCTGGTGACGCTGGTCCTCCAGGGCCGGCTGCGCGTCCGGCTCTGGAAAAAACTCTGGGGCACCCCTCCCAACGAGACCGAGGACTTCGAGCGCCACCTCGACAAGGCCACCACGCTGGAGGCCGGTCCGGGCGAGTTCCTCTACATCCCCTCTCGCTACTGGCAACTCGAAGAAGCCCAGGGCGACTGCATGGCCGTCCGGGTGTGGATTCCCGTCAAGGGAAGCCGGCCCACGGACGCGGTCAAGGACGTGCTCGTGGGGCTCCTCGAAGAGCAGCATGCCCACGACGAGACCGTGCCCTACCATCCCTACCCCTGGCGCCGGCCACGCACGGGCGCACAGGCCACCATTCCGTCCGTCGAGCAGACCGCGGACACCCTCCACACGCTGACTCGGGAAGAAGACGTCCAGCAGGTCCTGCGCCTCATCTGGGCCCGGAGGGTCAGCGCGTGCGCACTCGAGCCCGTGCCTCCGCCGGACCAGGCCCCTTCCCTGTCAGACACGGACCGGGTGCGGAAGACGCCTGCCACGGACATCATCCGGGTCAAGGACCCGTCGGGGCTGTGGATCTGGGCCGTCAACGGACATGCCTTTCCCGGTCCCAACGAAGCCGTGGGACAGCGGCTCCTCAATGCCCTGTCCTCGGAAGTGCCCCCTCGCGTCGGTGAGCTGTGCAACCTGGCTCGCCCCGGTCCTCATCGTGAGGCCATCCGCGCCTCGCTAGCGGCGCTTCTCCGGCTGCGCGGGATTCACGTCATCACCGGAGCGGAGGTCTGACGGATGCCCGCCTTGGAAATCGCAACCCGCTTCGACTGGGACACCTTCGTCAGGCGCTACTGGAACCAGCGCCCCGTGCTCTTCAAGGGAACGCAGGCCTCGCCCTTCACCGTCGGCGACGTCTTCGACGCGTCGGCCGGCGCCACCCAGCGCTACCTGTCCCGCAGCTACGCGCCGACGTCACGGCCAGACGTCACCTTCACGGTGGACCGCCTGCGGCAGCTCCGCTCCCGGGAGTGGCTGCCCCGCGCGTCCGACGGTTCCCTGGACGGGTATGACGCCCGCATCGCCTCGCAGCTGGGCGAGCGCCGGTACGCCCTCATCATCGCCACCCTGCACGCCTCCGGCTTCCGGCTCTGGTCACGGCAGCGCGCCTTCTTCTCCGGCCTGTGGCAGCACGTGGGCATGCCCGTGACGGGCGCCATCACCACGCTGTTCCATGGGACGTACGAACACAGCCCCGTGGGGGTCCACCTGGACCGCTTCACCACGTTCTTGTTCGCGTTGCGCGGACGCAAGCGGATGCGCTTCTGGCGCAAGCGGCCGTGGCGCGAGGACGTCTCCACCATCCTGGACTACCAGCCCTACCTGGCGTCTTCCTTCGTCGCGGAGGTCGAACCCGGCGACATCCTCTACTGGCCTTCCACGTACTACCACGTGGGAGAGAGCGCCGGCTCAGGCGTGGCCAGCAGCGTGAATGTCGGCATCCCCATCACCGAACACCGCGCCATCTATTCCGTGGACGACCTGCTGCGCGGGATGCTCGACGAGACGTCGCTCGCCGACCAGGAGTGGAAGCAGACGCGGCTCTCGCGGGTGTCTGCATCCCCCCTGGCTCGCGGAGCCCTGACGAAGAGCGGCGTACTGGCCACGGAGCTGCCCCGGGCGCTCACCGAAGCCGTGAGCGCGTTTCGCGACGTCAGCCACCCGAAAGAGGCGCGGCGGCACATCCAAGCCACCTGGCTCAAGCGGTTGACCTCGGGAGGCTTCGAGCCCGTGCCGCCGCCCACCCGTGAAAGGCCGTTGCGTGACTCACACCACGTGCGGGTGGACCCAAGCTTCCCCGTCCTCTTCGAACGTGACGGCCCCACACGGTGGATTTGTTCCGCAAATGGACATGCCTTGCGCGGCGTGGGTGGCGGACGCGCCGTTGAAATATTCTTCCGAAAGCTGAACTCCGGCGCGGATGTAAGCGTCAAAGAATTGCTGAGCCCGTTTCGGACACAACGCACTGCGAGGCATGACTCAGAAATCATTGCCGCGACGCATGAAGGAATGCGCGGACTCCTGAAAAAACTTCACGCCTTTCACGCAATCACTCTCAGCGCTTGACGCATTTTCCGTCAGCGCCCAGGCTTGGCCAGCAGTCCACATCCATCGACGGAGGAGAGTCATGACGAAGACGAAGGCGAAGGCCCCCCGGTCGTCCAAGCAGGCCAAGCAGAAGCTCGTGAAGCTGATGAACGTCATGGAGAAGGCCACGGTTCCCGCTGCCACGAAGGCCATGGCCGGAACCTGCATGCGCATCTACTGCTCCCCCTACTAATGCCCTCGGGCCGCTGGGAATCGTCCCAGCGGCCCGCTTCCCAACCTGCGCAGTGTGCCTCGCAGAACCGATGTAAGGCATTCTGGAGCATGCAGCCCCCCTCACTATCCTGTCACCCTCCTGAATCTCCCGAGGAGCCGTGACATGAAAAGCGCTGTCGACCTGCAGGGCAACCCACTGAGCGACATCTCCCTCGCCGCGATGCGGCGATGGCTCCTCGAAACGGATGTGCTGGGCTACCTGCCACAGATTGCCGCCACGGAGTCTGAAGGCCGCCTCTGGACGTACTACTGGTTCGGCGTCCGGCGCATTGATGAGTTCGTCCGCGCGAACGGGTACGCGGTCCTCGACGACGCCTCCGTCCTCACCGAGGACCTGGACGCCGTCGTGGCGCTGCGGGAGTTCATGGCCGCCGCGCCCCCACTCATGGACGGCCACCGGAGGCTCGTGGAGCAGCTTCGCGCCTTCGCCGCGGAACGGGATGCGCTGGACCAGGGCCGTCCGCTCACCGCGCACGAGCTGTTCTCCCTCTGGTACCTGAAGGCCGTGCCGGGCGCCTACATGGCGCAGCGGCTCCAGCTCGCGGACGTGGACGAAGCCACGGTGCGGCGCATCACGAAGCTCTCCGCCGTGGGACTCCAGATGTTCGATGACGGGGTGGACCTCCAGGCAGACCTCGACCGGGGGCGCCTGTGGTTGAGCGCCGAGGAGCTCGACTTGCTGGGGTTGTCCACGACGCCGCCCGCGACGCTGGCCACCACCGCGGGGGAGCGCATCATCCGGCTGCGCAAGGCCATCTGCCTCGAGTACTTCCTCGCGGTGTATGACGAGGCCTCCCGCATCGCCTCGCCGGAGAGCCGCAAGCGCGCCCAGTCCTTCGCGGAGGGCTGGCTGAGCTTCCTCCAGCAGGGCTACCTCAAGCTCTACACGCCCGGAGGCCCCAAGCCCTGGGACTCCGTGCAGCGCGTCCTGAAGGCGCTGCCGGGCTCGGAGACGGTGAAGCTTCCCGTGCTGCACTCGCTGTTCTCCCTCATCGCCGCCCTGCCGCTTCCGCCCGTGGACGTGGAGGCCTGCCGGCGGGAGCTGCAACAGCTTGGGGGCTGCCCACAGGCGCTGGCGCCAGAAGTGGCCCTGGACGTCATGGGTGCCCGCGAGGCGGAGGGGGACTCCGCGAAGTTCGACGCGGCCGGGCCGGAGGCTTCGGTGCTGGAGCGCGTGCTGCTGGCCTCACCCTCCAAGCACACGGCGGCGGACTTCGCGCGGCGCTGCCGCGAATCGACCGAGGGCTCTCCGTCCAACCTGCGCGACCCCAACCTGTCGGAGGTGTTCGCCAGTGGGCTCAAGCTCGCGGAGCGCTCCGCGCGGAACTCCGTCACCGCCCGGGAGAACTTCCTCCAGCAGCTTCGCCCTGGCTCACGACGGGCGCCGGTGGTGGACGCAGAGCTGGCCGAGCGGTTCTCCCGCGACGGCGCGGACTGGCTCGCGTTGGGAATCGAGACCCTCGCGGCGACGGCCCGCGGGGTTCGCGACGGCTGCCGGAAATAGGTCCTCTGTCCGTTACCCCATCCATCGTCAATGAATCCTGAATCCAGCATCGCGGCGGCCGAGTCTCCCTGGCTCGTCCGCCGCAAACCCCAGGCGTCGCCTCGTCTCCGGCTGTTCTGCTTCCCCTACGCGGGAGCAGGCAGCCTCCCCTACTTCCGTTGGCCGGACCTGCTCCCAGAGGCGGACATCGAGGTGTGCGCCGTGCAGCCGCCCGGCCGGGAGAACCGCCTGCATGAGCCGTCCGTCGAAGAACTCCCGCAGCTACTGGACGCGCTCGTCCGGGAGCTGTCGCCCCTCTTCGATGGCCCCTTTGCCTTCTTCGGCCACAGCCTGGGCGCGCTCATCGCCTTCGAGCTGACGCGCGAGCTCCGCCGCCGGGGCATGCCGCTGCCTGGCACGCTGCTCGTGTCCGGCTCCGAAGCGCCCTCCCGGCGCAGTGGACTTCCGCCACTGAGCGGCCTGCGACGAGACGACTTCATCCGCGAGCTGTCCGCCCGCTACGACGGCATTCCGCAGCAGGTCCTGGCGCAGCCGGAGATTCTGGACCTCATCCTTCCCATCCTGCGCGCCGACCTGAAGATTTCAGAGCGCTACTCCTACCAGGAGGAGCCTCCTCTTCCGGTGCGGCTGTGTGCCTTTGGTGGTACTCGCGATCCTCGCGTCTCGGAAGCCGCGCTCGACACGTGGCGACTGCAAACACAGCAGTCCTTCTCGATGAAGATGTTTCCAGGCGGCCACTTCTTTCTCAACGAGCTGACGGCCCAGGTGGTTCAGGCCGTCCATGCCGAACTCGCAGTCGGAGCAACCCCAGCACCATGAACAGAGACGACCTGCTCGATGTCCTGACCCGCTATGTCGCGGATGAACTCCTGGACGGGGACGCGGAGGACCTTGATTCCTCCACGCCCCTCTTGGAGCTCGGCGTGCTGAACTCGCTGGAGACCGCCCGGATGATGGGCTTCGTCCAGAAGAAGTACGGCATCACCATTCCCTCGGAGTCGCTGAAGGTTGAAAACCTCCAGACGATCTCCGCCATCGCCGACCTCGTCTACGACGCGAGGCCCCGGCAGCCGTAGCCGCTCAGCGGCCCCGGCGCAGCATGGCCTGGACGGCGTCATCGTCCAGGCTGTCTACGTCCGCCAGGAGCGCATCCAGCTCCGCGTCCTCGGGAGCCTCCTCCACGGGCGCGGCCGCCTCTTCCTTCAGGCCCAGGACCTCGGCCGCCAGGTAGTCCACCAGCCCGTTGACGGTGGGGTTGTCGAAGGCCACCGTCGCGGGCAGCGAGGTGCCCAGGCTCCGCTGCAGGACGTTGCGCAGCTCCACGGACATCAGCGAGTCCATGCCGAACTCGAAGAAGCCCTGGTTCGGGTCCAGTGGCTCCGTCGTGGGACGCCCCAACACGCCGTTGACCAGCTCGCCCACGTGCGCACGCAAGGCACCGCGCCGCTCCTTGAGCTCGAGCCGCTCCAGCCGCTGACGAATCCCCTCGCTCGCCGCGGGGCTGGCCTTCTCGATGAAGGCCTCGAACAGCGGCGAACGTCCGCGCCGCCCGAGCACCGCCCAATCCACGGGAAGAACACCGAGCTGACCGCTCAGCCCCAGGGACTGCTCGAACACCTGGAGACCGTCTTCCGGAGGAATCACGCCGAAGCCCAGCTGCTCCATTCGGCGGCGGATCTGCTCCTCCGCCGCCGCGCCCACCTCTGCCCAGGCGCCCCAGTTGAGGCTCAGGGCGGGCAGCCCGTCAGCCTGGCGGGAGCGGGCCAGCGCATCCAGGAAGGCATTCGCGGCCACATAGTTGGCCTGTCCCGCCGATCCGATGAGCGACGCCGCCGAGGAGAACACGACGAAGAAGTCCAGCGCCGTGCCTTGCAACGCACGGTGGAGGTTCCATCCACCGGAGACCTTGGGCGCGAAGGCCTTGGCCAGCCGCTCCGGCGTCATCTGCACGAAGAGGCCGTCATCGATGACGCCCGCGGAGTGGATGACGCCGCGCAGGGGCGGCACGCGTCCTGAGAGCCAGGCGAGGACGCGCTCCACGTCGGCGGCCACGGCCACGTCGCCCTGCACGCAGTGGATGGTGACGCCACGCTGCTCCAGCGCTTCAAGGCGAGCGCGCGCCTCGGGCCCCGGCTCACGCCGCCCCATCAGGACCAGGTGACGGGCTCCACGCTCCGCCAGCCGCTCCGCGACGATGAGCCCCAGTCCGCCAAGGCCACCCGTGACGAGATAGCTCGCGTCCGGCTTCAGCGCGGGCTCGCCGCTCGCCCCACGGAGCTTCCGGCTGCGCACCAGTCGGGGCACTCGGCGCGTCGTTCCTCTCAGCGCGATTTCGTCCTCGCCGCTGCCACCGAGCAGCTCGGCATGAAGCTGGGCGACTTCGTGCTCGGACGCGCTGGCGTCCAGGTCCACTCGCCGACAATGGAGGTCTGGATGCTCGCGGGTGATGGACTTGCCCAGGCCCCAGAGGACCGAACTTCCCAGGTGGGTGATGCGCTCCTTCTCCGAGGTCGCCTGGGCACCGCGAGTCACCAGCCAGAGCGAGGTGCTCTTTCCCTTGGCCTCGACGAGCGCCTGGGCGAGCGCGAGCACACGGGTGCCATGGCCCAGGGCCTGCGCGGGTACGTCGTCCCCACCACCGTCGAGGCTCCACAGGTCGATCACATGCAGAGGCCCTTGCAGCGCCTCCGGGCGCAACTGGCCCAGGAGCACGAGCGCCGAATCGCGGCCATCGACCGTGGCTCGCGCTCCAGCAGGGACCGTCACCACGTGCCAGCCTTGCTTCGTCAGTCGCTCGGCCAGGCGCGCGCCCAGCCCCGCCGCGTCGGCGAGGATGAGGCACTGTGTCCCAGCGTGCGCCGCCTCCGCCCCTGCCGCTGGAGCCTCCAGCTGCCGGGGTTGCCACTCCAGCTCGTACAGCCAGTTCTGGTAGCGCTTGCTCTTCGCGCCCAGGAGTCCCTCCCGGGTGATTCGCCGGAGCAGCAGCTTCTCCACCGTGGCCACGCGCTCCCCATCCGCCGTGAGCAACTGGATGTCGCACACGTAGCCCGGGCCCTTCGGGTCGTCGCTCCGCGCCAGGGTCGCGTGGGCCCACACCTCACCCAGCCCGCCGCGCTGCACCTGCACCTGGCCGACACCCACGGGGAGGTAGGCGGCATCCCCTTCCTCGTCGAGCACCGCGCCCACCATCTGGAAGCACGCATCCAGGAGCGCGGGCTGAAGCTGGTACTGCCCCGCATCCGCCGCAGCGCTGCCTGACAGGGCCAGGCGCCCCAGCACCGCGTTCTCACCCCGCCAGAGCGCCTGGATGCCTCGGAAGCTGGGGCCATACGCGAGCCCCGCCTGCCCCAGCTTCGCGTAGTAGCCCTCCACCGGCACCTCGCGAGTCAGCGAGGCGCGCAGACGCTCCAGGTCGACGCGCTCAGCTGGCGCGGCCGTCGTCGCGGAGAGCTTTCCGTGGGCATGGAGGATCCACGCGGGCTCACCCTCTCCCGTGCGCTCCTCCTGGCTGTGGATTTCGAAGCGCCCGGTGCGCTCACCTTCCGGTGAATAGAGCAGGTGCACCCGGCGCGCCCCTTCCTCCGGAAGGAAGAGGGCCTGCGAGAAGGTGATTTCGTCCACCGTCCCGCCCGCCGAGCCGAAGAGCGAAGCCCCCGCGGCGAGCCCCATCTCCACGTAGGCAGCTCCCGGCATCAGAATCTGTCCGTAGACGCCATGGTCCTTCAGGAAGGCGGGCTTCGCGGCGCCCACGGAGGACTCGAACTGCCGCATCTGTGAAGGCGACGCGTGCGGATGGCCCAAGAGGGGATGTCCTCGCGTGGCCCCTGCCTCCGGCGCTGTGCTTACGCCCGGGACGTCCCAGGTGGACCCGTTGAGGTCCATCCAGTGATTGCGCCGCTGGAAGGGATAGACGGGCAGCGCGACCTTGTGGCGCTCGCGCCCCTGGTCCACGCCCCGCCAGTCCACCGGCACGCCCGCGACGTGAAGGGCCGCGAGCCCCTCCAGCATCTGCTGCCAGTCCGAACGCTCCGGCCGCAAGCTTCCCACCCAGAGCGTGTCCTCCTTCGTGATGCAGGACTGGCCCATGGTCACCAGCGTGGGCTTCGGGCCGACCTCCAGGAAGGCCTTCACGCCGGCCTGCTCCAGCGTCTGCATGCCCCTGGCGAACATCACCGGCTCACGAAGATGCTGCACCCAGTACCGAGGCGTCAGGATTTCCTTCCCCGCCTCGCGCCCGCTCAGGTTCGAAATCAGCGGGATGGCCGGAGGCTGGAGCTTCACCTTCGCCACCGCCTTGGAGAACGCGTCGAGGATGGGGTCCATCAACGCGGAGTGGAACGCGTGCGAGACGCGCAGCATCGTGCCGCGCTTGCCCTTCCGCGTCAGCTCGGCCACGCATTCGTTGACGGCGGCCTCGCGCCCTGAAATCACCACGTTGCGGGGGCCGTTGAGTGCCGCGATGGACACCTGCCCGTCATACTGGGAGAGCAGCGCCTCCACCTCCGCGGCATCCGCGGACACTGCGGCCATCGTCCCGCCCGCGGGCAGGGACTGCATCAGCCGGGCGCGCGTGGCGATGAGTTCCAGTCCTTCTTCCAGGGTGAAGACGCCGGCCACGCAGGCCGCCACGAACTCACCCACGGAGTGTCCCATCACGAAGTCCGGCCGGAGGCCCCACTGCATCCACACCTGCGCCAGGGCGTACTCGAGCGCGAACAACGCGGGTTGGGTGAAACCCGTCTCATCCAGCCGGGCTCGCGCCTGCGCGTCACGCTCAGCGGGGTGCAGCAGGTCGATGAGCGACTGGCCCATCAACGGCTTCAGCACCGCGTCGCAACGCAGGAGCGTCTCGCGGAAGGTCGGCTCGGTGCGGAAGAGTTCCTCCCCCATGCCCAGCCACTGCGCGCCCTGCCCGGTGAACAGGAAGGCCAGCCGGGGCTCCCCGTCCGCCTTCCCGCACAGCACCGACGATGACGTCTGCCCGGACAGGAAGGACGTCAACTGCGCCTGCATGGCCTCCTGTGAGCTTCCCAGCACCGCGAGCCGGTGCCGGAAGGCGTCCCGCCCCGTGTTCGCGGTGAAGCAGATGTCCTCCAGCGCCTGTGACGCGAGCCCAGGGCCACCGAGCGCCTGCGCATAGCGCTGCGCCAGCTCGTTCAGCGCCTGGGGGCTGCGCGCGGACAGCGTCAGGACGTGCATCGGCCGCGGCGTCGCATCCGGCGTCCGGGCAGGCGCGGGCGGGGCTTCCTCGATGAGGACATGCGCGTTGACGCCGCTGAGCCCGAAGCCGCTGACACCGGCCACGCGGGGCCTGTCGCCCTTGGGCCACGGCGTCACCTGCGTGGGGATGGAAATCTGCAACTGCTGCCAGTCCACGGCCGGGTTGGGCGTACGGAAGTGCAGGTGCGGAGGAATCTCGTCCTGTCCCAGCGACAGCACGACCTTGATCATCCCCGCGGCACCAGCGGCGGACTCCAGGTGCCCGAGGTTCGTCTTCGCGGAGCCGACGAGCAAGGGGGCGTCCGCGCCGCGCCCGTGCCGGAGCACCGCGTCCAGCGCCCGCAGCTCAATCGGGTCACCCAGCGGCGTCCCTGTTCCATGGGCCTCGATGTAGTTCACATCCGCTGGGGCCAGGCTCGCCGACTCCAGCGCCTTGCGCAGCAGCTTCTCCTGCGCGGGCCCGTTGGGAACCGTCAGGCCGCCACTGAGCCCATCATGGTTCACCGCGGAGCCACGGATGACGGCGAGGATGCGGTCCTTGTCCCGCTGCGCATCCGAGAGCCGCTTGAGCACCAGGACGCCGCAGCCTTCGCCGCGCCCGTAGCCATTGGCGGACGCATCGAACGTCTTCGAGCGCCCATCCGGCGCCAGCGCCCGCATCTTCGACAGGACGATGTTGTTGTCCGGCCGGAGAATCACGTTCACCCCGCCCGCGAGCGCCAGCGAACACTCCCCCTGCCGCAGCGCCTGGCAGGCCAGGTGGGCGGAGACGAGCGCCGAGGAGCACGCGGTCGCGACCACCATGGACGGCCCCTGGAGGCCCAGGACGTAGGACACACGTCCCGCGGAGAAGCTCAGCTCGTTCCCGGTCCCCATGTACGGCAGGTCCCGCGTCTGCACCGCGTTGAAGGGAACGCGCCCGTAGTCGCTGCTCAGGAAGCCGACATAGACGCCCGTGTCGCTGCCCACCAGGGAGCCCGGGGCGATTCCGGCGTCCTCCAGGGCTTCCCAGGACACCTCCAGCATCAAGCGCTGCTGCGGGTCGACGTAGTTCGCCTCGCGCGGCGACAGGCCGAAGAACTCGCTGTCGAAGCCGGCGATGGGTTGGTTGAGGAACCCACCCTCACGGACCACCATCTTCCAGCCCGCGTCCGGGTCCGCCGCGTAGTACGCATCCACGTCCCAGCGGTCCGGCGGGACGGTGCTCACGGCATCGACGCCGCCGCGCAGCAGCTCCCAATAGGCGCGCGGGTCATTCGCGCCGCCGGGGAACCTGCACCCCATGCCGATGACGGCGATGGGCTCCGAGCGCGCGCGCTCCAATCCATCCACGCGCGCCCGGAGGGTCTTGATTGCCAATGCCGCCCGTTGCAAGGGCGTCATCGACTCCATCGAGAGAGCATTCTCCTCGTTGGACATCCTCACTCGAATGGACTCATCCGACACTGCCCACCCCTTTCGTTTCGACTAGCTGATGGAGATCTTTTCCAACGGTTCCGGTGCAGGGCTGGACGCAGCGGCCGGGCTGCTTGAATCCGGAGAGGTAGCGCTCGCCGGAGGCGCACGGCGGTCACTGGGCCGGGCGCCCGCCTCGGAACCCGTCGTCCCCTTCGGCCGCTTCGCGAGGATCAGGTCCCCCGCCTTCTGGATCACGTCGCCAAACGACACCCCGGACCGGTGCGGCTGGCCCGCCGCCGGAGCCGTGTGCGCCTGCTTCGCCCGGTCCTCGATGGCCGCGTCGATGTGCTGCAGCTCGTGAATCTGAGCATCGAGGATGTGCGCGACACCCTTGAGCGCCTCCTGCTTCGCGCGGAAGAGCTGCTGCACCAGGCCTCGCCCGCCCGGAATCAGGGCGTTGGTGAGCTCGGCGAACCGAGCGCCGTACTCCGGCGAAGCGCCAAAAGAACCCTGCGGATAACGATCATCTTGCGTGGACATCAAACACCTCTTTCTTTTTGGAAACTCACGATGAGCCGGTCACCCTCCATGCGGGCGCCCGACGTCGGGAGGAGTGCAATCATCCGAGGCAACACGACGTTGCGCCGGACGGCCCCGACCTGGATGACGAACTCCGCGCCGCGGCGGGAGAGCTCGACATCACTCTTCGCCACGAAGGGGAGCCGCACCTCCAGCGAATACGCATCCACTGCGTCCTTGCGGATGCCCAGGGCAGGGTGCGGGGCCATGAGACGGACGGGGTCCTCTCCCTGGTAGAGCTGCTCTGCGAAGACCTCGAGCGGCTTCTCCCCCACCACCTCGGTGGCCTGGTGCGGGACCTTCAACACCAGCAGCGACGAAAAGGCGCTCTGGAGCTTCTCCACGTGTGACTGCTGCGCCCGCACCCGTTCGGAGCCGGCGTCGGCGGCTTCCGGTGCGAGTCGGTTGATGACGACGCAGTCCACCGCGAGGCCGAGCAGGCTGAAGTACGTGTACGCCCGCTGCGCCTCCTGTCCGGACACCGTGTCCGCGGTGGTCACCAGCCGGAGGGTCGTCACCTCCGGGTCGTGCAGCAGCGCGTCCACGGCGGTCAGCCGGTCGCGAACCTCCAGGCTCGCGTCCGCGCCGTGGAGGCTCGCCGCCAGCAGGCGTGCCTTGCGCCCCGGCTGCGTGGGTGCCTGCTGCTTGCGCGCGTACCAGCTCATCGCCGGCACGGTGTTGAGCAACTGCAGGGCCGTGCGGGTGGACGGGCAATCCACGATGACGAGGTCGTGCTGCTGCTCGCGGAGGTACTCGTCCAGGCGGAGGAGCATGACGACGTGGGCCGCCTCGGCCGTCATCGCCACCTCCTCCGCGTTCACGCGCTCCAGCCCGCCATCCACGAGCGCGGCCAGTCCGCCCTGGCCCCCGTTCCATCCCCGGCGGAGCTCTTCTCCAACGTCCACCTCGTGGAAGGACAGGTGGTCGTTGACGCCCACGGGAACGCCCCGGGGGCCGGAGAAGAGTGGACTCTCGACGCCCATGGCGGCGCTGAGGCCGCGGGACAGGTCGAACGAAAGCACCAGCGTCCGGAGACCCCGGCGGGAAGCCGCCAGCGCCGTCGCGGCCGCCACCGTGGTCTTCCCTGAACCGCCGGTACCGGAGACAAGAATGATCCTGGCCATCTCAATCCACCTCTCGCGCTAGGTCGCCTTCGCCGCGTCAGACGCCCAGCCTGATTTCCCGATCCACGTCTGCGCACGGTTGAGCTGCGAGACGGTGGACTGGGTGCTCAGCAGGCTCTGGACGGTGGACTCCACCTGCTTGAGGTTCGCCGCGGAGAGCGTCTGGTCCACCACGGGATTCAGCCGGAAGTACTTCTTCCGCAGAATCATGCGGCACTGGTAGTCCGCCGCGTCCGAGCCGGCCTCCAGCATCATCTTCACGAGCACCATGGGGTCGTGGAAGTCCAGCAGCCACTTGGAGAAGCCCCAGTTGGCCACGCCCTTGCAGAAGTGCGGCGTGAGGTACGACGACATGCAGCCGTTGCCCACCGACATCATCAGGATGTTCGTCAGGTCGGGCGGCTCCGTCTCCAGCGTCTCCACCTTCTCCGAGCGGCTCTTGCGGGTGATGTTGTTGATGATCTGCGCCAGCGCCACCAGCGACGGGTTGTTGGCGAAGATGCCGCCGTCGACGTAGCCGCTGCCCTGCTCCCGGATGCCCTGGTAGACGGGGTAGGAGAGCGGAGGCGAGCCGCTGCGCATCAGCACGTCCACCACCAGCTCGTTGTGGTCGGTGTCGTTGTCCGGACCGGTGTTGTGGAAGACCTTGGCCTTCCAGGTCCGCAGCGACTTGCGGTGACCGTCGAGTTGGAAGGATGGCAGCGCCACCTTCCGCTTTAGGTCTCCCAGGCGCAACGTGGCGCCAAAGTAGCTGCAGAAGAAGTCGCGCATGTAGCTGGAGTCGAGCAGCGCGGCGTTGCCCGTCAGCGCCATGGCGGTCCGCCCCAGTGACACCGCCTTGCGGTTCATCTGGACGACCTCGCCCCAGAAGTCGAGGATCTTGGGGAAGGCGTCGTCGGGGTTCTCGTAGGTGGCGAAGAACGCGGCGTTGAAGGAACCCGCGGACGTGCCGGAGAACAGCTCCACGTCGTTCAGCAGGCTCTGCCCGCCTCCGCGGCTGGTCAGGGTCTCCTTCAACGACTTGAGCAGTCCCGCGGTGACATACCCCTCACCGCCGGAAATAGACGTACCATCCATTGCAAGGACTCGGTGCGGCATTACATGACCTCCATGGGGAGCTGCGCAGCCAGCCCCGTTGCTGGCATTTCCGCCCGAGACACTTCTGCGATTGGCGGGAACGTCAAAACCCTATCCAGACATTTCTGTATTTCAATTGCAAGCACGACCACGTTCCGCTCATCCATGATGAGCGTCATGTGATTGCCTGGAACCGGTATCACTTCCGTCCCCGAGAGTGCGAACCTGCGCACACTGTCGACGAGCGGGTCGCCGCCAATCGTCACAGGACCCGTCCTGAAAAGTGTGGCGGAGCCTCCGTACGCAGAGAACGTATAGAGTTGCTCCGAGCGGCGTGTTGCCAGGAAATTCCGGGCTGTCAGCGCGCTGTCTCGCAAGAAACGCCACAGGTATGAATACTGCCCATCTGTATCCCGACGAAGCAGGTCTGCCCATGCCTCGGGGAGGCTGATGCCCATCCATTCGCCTATCAATCTCAGGCTGGCGTAGTCCCGCGGCATCTGGGCCTCCCCCAGCACCTTGATGAGCTGGGAGCCCGCGGGAATCTCCTGCGGGGTGCCGTCATGCGCGGCCAACCGGTCCAGCGCCGCGCCGTCAATCAAGCCGAGCAGCGCCACCTGTTCCCCGAGCGCCTCGAGCTGCCGCGCCATCTCACAGACGACGAGCCCTCCGTAGGACCAGCCCGCGATCCGGTACGGCCCACTCGGTTGGACCTGCCGCAGGGCCGCCACATACAGCGCGGCGGTGTCCTCGATGGTCTCCGGTGGCCGCTGGTCGTCCATGACGCCAGGCATCTGGAAGCCGAACACGGGCTGCTCCGCGTCCAGGTGGCGGGCCAGGGTGACGTAGACGGCCGGGCTGCCCGCGGACGGCGGGGCGAGGAACAGCGGCGGTTTGTGCCCCAGGGGCTTCAGCGCCACCACACAGGCGGGCAGCTGGCGAATCAGCGCGGTGACCTTGCTGGAGTGTTCGTCAACCCAGTGCGCCAGGGCCTCCACGGAGGGCCGGTCGAACACCTCGTTGAGGGGCACCTCGATGCCCAGCTTCGCGGAGATGCGAGAGATGAGCGTAACGGCGAGGAGCGAGTGGCCCCCCAGTTCGAAGAAGCTGTCGGTGGGCGCCACGGTGCTCAGTCCCAGGAGTTCGCCGAACAGCGCCTGGAGCTGCCGCTCCGTCTCGGTCCGCGCCTCCGTGCGGGCCAGCGCGCTGGCCACGGGCGCTTCGGACACCACGGGCGGGAGCGCCTTGCGGTCAATCTTCCCACTGGGCGTCAGCGGCAGCTCAGGGAGGACCGCGATGACCTCCGGCATCATGTATTCGGGCAGCACCTCACGCAGGGACTTGCGCAGCACGGCCCGCAGGTCATCGTTCTCCATCGACTGGGGCTGCACGTAGGCCACCAGGCGCGGCGCTCCGCCTGGGAGACGCTGCAGGAGCACCGCGGCCTGGACGACGTCGGGATGGCGGCCCAGCGCGGCCTCCACCTCTCCCGACTCGACGCGGTGACCTCGAATCTTGAGCTGGTCGTCCTGGCGGCCCAGGTACTCGATGCGCCCGTCGGAGAGGTACCGGGCGTGGTCCCCCGTGCGGTAGAGCCGCGAGCCCTCCGTGCCCATGTCGAAGGGATTGGGGACGAAGCGCTCCGCCGTCAGGTCCGGCCGGCGCAGATAGCCTCGGGCCAGGCCGACGCCGCCGATGTACAGCTCGCCGGGTACGCCAACGGGCACCGGCTGGAGGTACCGGTCCAGGATGTACAACCGCATGTGCGGAATGGGCCGGCCAATGGGCACGCGCTCCGGCGGCGTCGCGCCATCCGGGAGCAGTGTCTCGAAGCAACACGCCACCGCGGCCTCGGTGGGGCCGTACTCATTGATGACGCGCGTGGGGATGCCCTGCTCCCGCCACGCGGCCAGGTCCACGCCGTGCAGCCCTTCTCCGCCCAGCACCACCGCGTGGGTGCGGCCCAGCACCTCGCGCGTGCGTCCCAGGCCGTTGAAGGCCCGCAGATGCGACGGCGTCATTTTGATGAAGCTGAAGCCCTGCTCGGGGTAGTCCCGGGACGTCAGCTGGTCGATTTCGTGGCCGCGCGGCACGAGGAACAGCGCGCGTCCCGCCAGCAGCGGCGCGAAGAGGCTCGTCAGCGTGCCGTCGAAGCTGACGGAGCCAATCACCGGGCTCCCCGTCCCTTCGCGAAGCCGGTACGCGTCCACACTCCAGCGCAGGTAGTTGACGATGCTCCGGTGCGTGATTTCCGTGCCCTTGGGCCGGCCCGTCGAGCCCGACGTATAGAGGATGTAGGCCAGTTGGTCGGGGAGGACGTCGCGGCGGAGTTGCTGGCCTGGCGCGGCGGGAATGTCCCGATAGCCTTCGTCCACGTGGAGCGTGACGAAGCCCCCCATGCCCCAGAGGCGCTCGGACAGCTTCGTGGAGGAAATCACCACCCGGGGCCGCGCATCCGCGACGATGTGGCGGAGCCGGTCCGCGGGCTCGTCTGCGTCGAGCGCGAGGAACGCGCCCCCTGCCTTCATCACCGCCAGCAGGCTCACGATGAGCTCCGCCGAACGGTCCAGGTAGACGCCGACCACCACCTCCGGTCCCACGTCCAAATCCTGGAGCGACGCGGCGACCCGGTCGCTGAGCTGGTCGAGCTCGCCGTATGTCAGCTCCCAGTCGTCCACGACGACGGCCACCGCATCCGGCGTGCGCAGCGCCTGGGCTTCGATGAGCGCATGGAGGCACGCGCCTTCCGCCTCCGGCGTCCCCGTGTCGTTCCACTGCCGGAGCACGCGCTCGCGGACATCCGAGGGGAGCACGGGCAGCTCGCCCACCGGACGCTGGGGCTCGGCCACGAGCCCTTCGAGCAGAACCTGGAAGCAGTCCATGTAGTGCTGGATGGTGCCCTGCTCGAAGAGGTCACGGTTGAACACCATCCGCGCCGACAACCGGTCGCCGTGGTCATCCACGAAGAGGTTGAGGTCGAAGCGCGATGATTCCGCTTCGAACTCGAGCGGCCGCATGCGGAGGCCCGTCTCGTCCTGGGCCTCGCCGGAAGCGCGGACCCAGGCGAACACGACCTGGAACAACGGGTTGAAGCCCAGGCTGCGCGCGGGCCTCAGCTCCTCCACGAGCAGGTCGAAGGGTAGGTCCTGGTGAGCGAAGGCATCGAGCACCGTCTCACGCACGCGCTCCAGCACCGTGGCGAAACCCGGGCTGCCACCGAGGTCCACCCGCATCACCAGGTTGTCCACGAAGAAGCCCACCAGCGGCTCCAGCTCCGTGCGCGTCCGGTTGATGGAGTTCGCGCCCAGGACCAGGTCCTCACGCCCCGTGAGGCGGTGCAGGAGCACGAAGAACGCGCTCAACATCCCCACGAACGGCGTGGTGCGGGCCGCGTGGCTCTGCGCCTTCAAGGCGGCGGTGAGCTGGGGGCCCACTTCGAAGCGGACCTCGCCGCCTCGGTTCGACTGCACCTTGGGGCGCGGATGGTCCGTGGGCAGCTCGAGCAGCGGAGGCGCCCCCTCCAGCTTCTTGCGCCAGTAGTCCACCAGCTTCTGGCGAACCTCGCCCTGGAGGTACTCCCGCTGCCAGACAGCGAAGTCGGAGTACTGGAGCGTCAGGGGCGGCAACGGCGAGGGCTGGCCGCTGGCGAAGCTGCCATACAACGTCACGATTTCGCGGACGAGGATGGCCTGCGCCCATACGTCCGCCGCGATGTGGTGCAGACAGAGCTGGAGGTACTGCCCCCGCGCGCCCCGCTCGATGATGAGCACACGCATCACGGGGCCCGTGGCCAGGTCGAAGGGCCGCTTGCCCTCACGCTGGAGGAAGGCCTCCACGCCCGCGGGTTCGGAGGCCAACACCTCGCGCTCGTCGAGCACGCGGAAGTCGAACCGGGGCTCCGGGTCGACAATCTGGACCGGGACGCCCGCGTGCTCGGCATAACGCGTGCGGAGCACCTCGTGGCGGCGGATGACCTCGGTGAAGCAGCGCTTCACGATGGCGACGTCGAGGTGACCGTCGATCTGCAAAGCCAGCATCAGGTTGTAGGCGGTGCTCCCGGGCTCCAGACGGTCCAGGAACCACAGCCGCGTCTGCCCATAGGAGAGCGGCGCGGGCCCGGTGCGTTGAACCGGGACGATGGGCGCCTCCTCCTGGCCCTGGTCATGGGCACGCAGGAGCTTGAGCAGCTCGGGTTTGTGTTCCGCCAGTGACTGCCGAAGCTCCGGGCTGGCGGCGCCTTTCGGTCCGCGAAGCCTCAGCGCGTCGCCTTCTACCCGGACTTCCAGGCCCCGCCGATTCAGCTCGGCGAGCAGTTCCCCCAGGTTCATACCGTCAACTCCTCGATGTCGGCTGCGGCCTCTGCCGCGGGAGCACGCGCGAGCAGATCCTTGAGCTCGAGCTGGGTACTCAGCGCATCCACAATCCCGTCGAGCGTGGTGCCGTCGATGAAACGCGCCATGAGCAGGTCCACACCCAGCTCGCGGCCAATGCGGTTCTTGAGCTCGACCGCGCGCAGCGAATCGAGCCCCATCTCGTTCAGGGAGATCTTCTTCTGGAGGACCTCGTGGTCCGGGGCGAAGCCCAGCAAGGGCCCCAGCCGGCTCTGCACGTATCGGGTCAGCAACGCTCGCCGGCGCTCTCCGTCCGCCCGCTTCAGCTCGTCCATCAGCTCATGCATCCGCGAAGCCGCCGCGGACCGGGCCTGCTCACGGAGCATCAGCTCGGAGAACAAGGGGCCATGGCCGGGCGAAGGCCCCGCCTCCATCGAGGAGACGCTGAAGGGCACCACGCCCACCTGCACGGCCCCCTGCTCCAGCAGCTGTTCGAAGACATGGAGTGCCACTTCGGGTGAGAGGCTGGCGGCATCCGACGCCTCCGAGCGGTCCGCGCTCTTTGCCGCCATGCCCGCGCCCGCCCACCTTCCCCAGTTGATGCTGAGGGCTGGCAGACCCTGGCGGTTCCGGTGATGCGCCAGTGAATCAAGGACACTGTTCGCCGCCACGTAGTTGGACTGTCCTGCCACGCCCACCAGCGAGGCCGCGGACGAGTACATGACGAAGAGGTCCAGCGGCATCCCGGCCGTGGCGCGGTGCAGGTTCAACGCGCCCTGCACCTTGGGCGCGAACACGCGCGAGAAGCGCTCCGCCTCCTGGTGCAGGATGACGCCGTCCTCCAGCACGCCCGCCGTGTGGATGATGCCTCGCAGGGACTGGCCCCGCTCGGACACGCCCGCCACCAGCCGCTGCACGTCCTCCTGTCGTGAGACATCCGCGCGCGCGACGTTGACGTTGACGCCCCGGGCGGTCAGCGCCGCGAGCCGACCGTTCGCCGCGTCCGAGGGCTCGCTCCGCCCCACCAGCAGCAGGTGCCGCGCCCCCGCCCCCACGAGCCATTCCGCCGTCGCGAGCCCCAGCGCGCCCAGGCCTCCCGTGACGAGGTAGACGCCATCCGGGCGGATACGCACGGGGGCAGTGCGTTCAGGTGGCTTGCCAGGACGCACCAGGCGCGCGCCCAGGAGCCGGCCGCCGCGCAGGGCCATGACGTTCTCCTGCGGCGGCTGCGCCATGAGGTGGAACAACCGCTCCAGCGATTCAGAGCCCGGCTCCAGGTCCACCATGCGGCACGCGAGCTCCGTGTGCTCGATGGCCACCGCGCGGCCGAAGCCCCAGAGCGAGGCCTGAGCGAAGCCCTCCACCGCATCCGTGGGCGTGGCGGCCACCGCGCTCTCCGTCACCATCCACAGGGCAGGCGGCTGCGCCCAGCTGACACGGGCCATCGCCTTCACGAGGTGAAGCGCGCCCACGGTGCTCGACGTCACCGCGCCGGAGAGGGCTTCTGGGGAACGGTCATCGAGCCCCCACAGGTAGGCCACTGCCGCCGGAGCCGAGCCCATGGCGGAGACGTCCTGGAGCAACCGGTCAAAGCCGGCCGCGTCATGGGGGTTGAGCCGATAGTGGGTCGCGTCGATGCGTTCGTAGGACGCACCGGGCGTGGCCACCACGCAGGACCAGGCGCGTTGCCGCGCCAACGTCCTGACTTCGTCCGCGACGCGGTCCGAGTCCACCAGCAACAGCCAGGCCCCGGACTGCGAAGCCACCTGGTCACGTGCGGTGGGCACGGGCTGCTCCCGCCATGCCAGCTCGAAGAGGAGTTCCTGCATCGCCCCGGAGAAGGCGGCCTGGAACGCGCGGCGGTCGACCTGCTTCAGCAGCAGGCCTTCCACCTCGGCCACGACGGCGCCATCCTCGTCCAGGATGCGGAGGTCGGCGCTCACCAGTCCCTCAGAGAGCGACGTGCCCGCCCCGGTTCGGGCATGCACCCAGATGCTGCTCCCGGGCCGCTTGAACCAACGCAGCCGCTCGATGGCGACCGGAATGCGCCCCTGCCCGTCTCCCGCCACCTGCGCGCCGCCGCCGATGAACGCCGCCGCCGCCGTCTGGAAGCACGCGTCGAGCAGCAGCGGATGCAGCCAGTAGTCCCCCAGACCGATGACGAGTTCATCGGGCAGCCGCACGTGGGCGAGGCATCCCTCCCCGCCGAACCGCAGCGCATCGATGCCTCGGAACGAGGGGCCGTACTCCAACCCGCCGTGCGCCATCATGTCGTAGTGCGCGCTGACGGAGCCCTGTTGGGGGAACGCCGGCAACAGCCCCGACTCCAGCGCCACGTTCTCCGGGTGTGCGCGGCCTTCGGTGATTCGACCTTGCGCCAACCGGGCCCAGCTCCGGTCCGACGTCCCTGTCCCCTGCCCGAAGATTTCGAAGCGGGAGCCCTGCTCCTCGGGCGTCAGGACCGTCTGGACGTTTTGTGCCTGTCCCTCCGCGAAGACCAACGCCCGCTCCAGCTCGATGGCCGTGAGCTCCAGGGGCTTCCCGCCCGAGGTCGCGTGGTGCGCGGCGCCGAGCGCCATCTCGACGTAGCAGGAGGCCGGCAATACCGGGTTGCCCAGCACACGATGCTCCTCGACGAAGGCGGGCTCGTGCCTGCTCAGCCTGGCTTCGAACCGTGACTCCTTGGCTCCCGCGAGCGACAGCGGTGTCCCTGGCAGGGAGTGCGCGTCGCCTCGCCCGGCATCGTCACGCGCAGCCTGGCCGCGGTGCTTCTCGGGGCTTCGCGAGTCCATCCAGTAGCGCTCACGCTGGAAGGGATGCGTCGGCAAGCAGCGTGGGCGCCGCTCGAACGGCGCATCGAACGCGGCCCAATCCACGTCGAAGCCGCGCATGTACAGCTCCGCCACGCTGGAGAGCAGCTGCGCCGTCTCTCCAGTGGACGGACGCAGGCTGGGAAGCCAGCACAGGTCCTCCGACTGGAAGGTCCTGCGGCCGATGCCAGCCAGGATGGGCGCTGGCCCCAGCTCCAGATAGGTCCGGTGCCCCTCCTCGCGCGACGCCTCCAGCGCCTTGCCGAAGGCGACAGGCTCTCGGATTTGACGGCACCAGTAGTCTGGCCGGGTGATTTCGTCACCGACACGCCGGCCTTCCAGCGTGGACACCAGCGGGATGCGTGGCGCCGACAGCGTGAGCCCTCGGAAAGCCTCCGCGAACGGCTTCAGCACGGGCTCCATCTGCGTGGAGTGGAACGCGTAGGACATCCGCAGACGCTTCGTCTGGACGCCCTGGCTCGTCAGGGCCTGCTCCACCTCGGTGATGGCATCGGGCGTCCCGGAGATGACCACGTCATCGGGACCGTTGACCGCCGCCATGGAAACCGTGTCGGCGTGCGGCGCAATGGCCCGGTTCACCGTTTCGAGCGACGCAGAGACCGCCAGCATCGCGCCCGTGCCCAGCAACTCGCCGATGAGCCGCGCGCGCGTCACGACCAGGCGCAGCGCCTCCTCGATGCTGAACACCCCCGCGACAGCGGCCGCGGCATACTCTCCCAGGCTGTGCCCGATGAGCGCCGCTGGCGTGACGCCCCAGGCGCCCCACAGCTCCGCCAGCGCATACTCCAGGGCCACCAGCGCGGGCTGCGCATGGCGCGTGTCCTCCAGGAGCGTCGCTGAGGATTCACCGAAGAGGAGCGCTTCGAGGCTGCAGTCGAGCAGCCCCTCCAGCGCCTTCGAGCACCGCTCCACCGCTGCACGGAACACCGGCTGTGTCTCGAAGAGCTCCCGTCCCACGCCGGGGCGAAGCGCGCCCTGCCCCGTGAAGAGGAAGACGGGCCGGGGGCTCTCCGTTCCGCGCAGGGGTTCGCGCGCCGGGCGCAGCTTCTCTTCGCGCAGCCGCGTCAGGTTCGCGCGCAGCTCCGCGGTCGTGGCGCCCGAAACGGCGGCACGGTGCTCGAACTGGGAGCGGCCCGTGTTCGCCGTGTAGCACCAGTCTCCCAGCGCCGCTGCGTCCTCCGGCAACGCGCGTTCCTGCGCTTCCATCAGCGCTTCGAGCGCGGCTTCGCTCTTCGCCGACAGCGTCAGCACATGGGCCGGGCGCTCCGCATCCACGCGGGGGCGCGCCAGCACGGGGGCCTCCTCCACCACCATGTGCACGTTGGTGCCACTGAAGCCGAAGCTGCTGACTCCGGCGATGCGGCGCTTGTCACCGCGCAGCCAGGGCCGCGTGGCCGTGGGGATGGTGACGGGCAGGTCGTCCCAGCGGATGTTCGGATTGGGCCGCTCGAAGTTCAGGTGGGCGGGGATGGCCTCGTTCTGCAACGCGAGCAGGACCTTGATGAGCCCCGCGATACCGGCGGCGGCCTCCAGGTGCCCGATGTTCGTCTTTACCGATCCGACGTACAGCGGCTCACCGCGAGCGCCCTTGCGCCCGAAGACGGACCGCAGCGCCTCCATCTCGATGGGGTCACCGAGGAGCGTCCCCGTCCCGTGGGCCTCGATGTAGCCCACCTGGTCCGGCTCCACGCCACAGCTATCCAGGGCCGCCCGGATGACGCGCTCCTGCGAGCGCCCGTTCGGCACCATCATCCCGCTGCTGCGGCCGTCATGTGTGACAGCCGAGCCCCGAATGACGCCGAGGATGGCATCGCCCTTGGCCAGCGCGTCCGACAGGCGCTTGAGTACGACGACGCCACAGCCCTCGCCGCGCCCGAAGCCGTCCGCGGACGCGTCGAACGTCTTGCAGCGGCCATCCGCCGCCAGCATGCGGTTCTGGCACTCCACCATCACCGTGACGGGAGAGAGGTTCAGGTTCGCGCCCGCGGCGAGCGCGAGGTCGCTCTCGTCGTTGCGGAGGCTCTGACAGGCCAGGTGGATGGCGACGGCGGACGACGAGCACGCCGTGTCCACGGAGACCGCGGGCCCCTGAAGGCCCAGCGTGTGGGAGATGCGTCCCGCGGCGACGGACGGGTAGTTGAGCGACGCCGAGTGGAACTCCATGTTCTCGGCGATGCCCAGCAGGTTGTAGTCGTTGTGCATCAGCCCCAGGAAGATGCCGGTGCGGCTCCCGGAGAGGCCCGCGGGCGGAATGCCGGCGCGCTCCAGGGCTCGCCAGCACTCCTCCAGCAGCATGCGCTGCTGCGGGTCCATGCCCTTGGCGTCACGCGGCGTGATGCCGAAGAAGCCAGGGTCGAACAGGTCGACGCCGTCGATGAACGAGCCTCGGCGCGTGTACATCTTTCCCGGGACGCCGGGCGTGGGGTCGTAGAACGCGTCGACGTCCCAGCGTGAGGCAGGCACGTCCCGTGTCGCGTCGCGGCCCTCGGCGAGCAGCTCCCAGAACGTCTCTGGCAGGTCACCTCCGCCGGGGAAGCGGCAGGACATGCCCACCACGGCGATGGGCTCGGCCGCCAGCAGCTCCTTCTTCGAGCGCAGCTGGCTCGCGAGGTACGCGAGCTTGACGACAGGCAATTCCGAAATGCGTGTAGATAGTTTCGCCATCAGGGTCTCATCTGGTGAGCGCGCTCTCCAGCTCCTGGTCGATGAGGGATGTCAGCTCCTGCTCCGACAGCCCTTGAATCTCCGCGGAGAGCGCGCCCTGCGCCTCCCGCGATGCTTCCTGCTTCTTCTGAGCCTCGGTCCCCATCCCCAGCTCTTCGGCCAGATGCGCGACGAGTCCGTTCACCGTGGGGAAGTCGAAAATCAGCGTTGAACGCAGGCTTCGCCCGAGGCTGCTCGCGAGCCGGTTCTTGATTTCGATGGCCAGCAGCGAATCGACGCCCAGTTCGAACAGGCGCTCGTTTCCGGACAGCCGCTCCGACTCCGGCATGCCCAACGTCGCGGACACCTGCCCCGCGACGTGCTGACGCAGCAACTCCGCCTTGCGATTCGGCGGCGCCGCGTCCAACTGCGCGCGGAAGGCCGGCGCTTGCACCCGCTGTGGCACGCTCCCCAGCAAGCCCTGGACGAGCGCCTGCCGCGCGAGCCCCGGCAGTTGCTCCGCCAGCCGCGCCCAGTCCACGGGGAAGACGCCCCACTGGACCTGCGCGCTCCCGATGAGCCGCTCCAGTACGCTGAAGCCCTGCTGGACGGGAATGGCGCCGAAGCCCTGCGCCCCCGGCCGCGCGGAGGCGGCCCGCTCCAGCCGCGCCGCCATGCCCGTCTCCGCCCACGAGCCCCAGTTGAGCGTCAGCGCGGGCAACCCCTCCGCGTGGCGCAAATGGACCAGCGCATCGAGGAAGGCATTCGCGGCGACGTAGTTCGACTGGCCCGGAGACCCGATGAGCGAGGCGGCGGACGAGAAGCAGACGAAGAAGTCCAGCGCCATGCCCTGGCTGAGCACATGGAGGTTCCACGCGCCCCGAAGCTTGGGGGCCAGCACCTCCCGGAACTGCTCGGGCGTCTGGTTGGCGAGCGTTCCGTCGCGGAGGACGCCCGCCGAATGGATGATGCCGCGCACGGGCGGGGCTTCGCGCAAGCTCGCGAAGAGGTCCGCCATGGCGTCGTGAGACGCGATGTCTACCCGTGCGACCCGCACCTTCACGCCCTGGGCCTCGAGCGCATCGAGCTGGGCGCGGGCTTCAGGAGCCGGAGCACTGCGCCCCATCAGGACCAGATGCCGTGCGCCCTGCGCCGCCAACCAGGTGGCGGCACGCAGGCCGAGTCCCCCCAGGCCTCCCGCGACGAGATAGGTGGCCTCCGCGAAGATGGACACCTTCTTCGCCGCGACCGTTCGAGAACGGGCCCGCTCGAGCCGGGGGGTGTAGAGACCGCCGCCACGAATGGCAGCGCCGGACTCCCCATCCGGCAACGCGAGCGCCCGCATGAATGTGCCCAGGTCTTCGGACCGGGGCTCCGCGGGCAGGTCGATGCGGAGGCACCGCAGTTCGGGCAACTCCGTCGCCACGGCCTGTCCGAAGCCCCACAGCGGCGCCTGCGCGACGCGGGCGCCGTGCGTATCGGAGGGCAGGCTTTGCGAGCCCCGCGTCACCAGCACCAGCCGGGGCGACGCTCCCTGCCCATGCGCCAGGGCCTGCGTCAACCGCAGCGCGCCCAGGCACCCCGACTCCTGAGCCGCGTCGAGCCAGGCGCCTGCGTCACCCGTCTGCGCCCCCTCATCGAGGCCCCAGAGGTACAACAGCCCCGTGGGAGGCTGATTCGCCCACGCCTTGACCAGCCGCGCAGAGTCCTCCGGGTTGGCGGGATTGATGCGGAAGCCCTCTAGCGTGCTGCTGAACGACTCCCCCTTGCGAACCAACGTGCAGCGCTCGCCACGCTGCGAAAGCACCTGCACCAGGTCCGATGCGAAGTCGTCCTCGCTGGTGAAGACGGCCCAATGTTGATTCGCGGAGCGGGCTTCCTCCGTGACGGCACGCGGCACCCAGTTGAGGCGGTACAGCCAGTCCTGGAAGTCGTTGTCGAGCCCGCGCAGCAACACATCGCGCTCGGCCTTGCGCACCGAGAACCCCGACACGACGGCCACCACCGCGCCCTCTTCGTCACACAGGGTCAGGTCCGTCGCGGAGAAGCCCTCCTGCCCCTCCCGGGGAGGCTGCGTCGCATACGTCCAGACGCGCTCCGGCAGGGGCCGGTACAGGTCGAGCGTCTGCAAGGCCACCGGGAGGTGCAGCGCGTCTTCCTCGGTGAGCTGCGACACCGCCGCCGCCGTGCGCAAGCAGCCGTCGAACAGCGCCGGGTGGACGCGGTAGTGCCCGCTCCGGTCCTCCACCCGGCCCAACGACAACGCGGCCCCAGTCCCCCGATGCAGCGACGTCAGCACGCGCAGGGACGGCCCGTAGTCGAGTCCGTGGTGCGTGAAGACGGCGGAGAGTTCATCGATGGAAACAGGCGTCGAGCAGCCACGGCCCCACGCCTCCCGATCCACCGATGGGGCCACGGCGCTCAGTGCCGACACCCGGCACGTCACATGGGTGACCCAGGCCGTGCGCGCGCCGCCGCCGCCCTCCTCCGAGCGCTCGTCCCCTCGGCTCACCACCTTGCACGCAAGGCCCGCCTCGCCCTGGTCCTCCAGCAACGTCTGGACGACCCGCGTCTGCTGTTCGGGAAGCACCAGCGGCTGAAGCAGGGAGATGTCCTCCAGCCGCAGCGACTCCGTTCCGAGCACCTGCGCCGCCGCCGAGGCCAGCATCTCCACGTAGGCAGCGGCGGGAACCACCGCCTTGCCGTACACCCGATGGTCCGCAACGAATGGCACGGTTCCCGCCGACAGCTCACTGGAGAAGACGGTCGTCCCCTCCTTCAAAGCGGCGGACTCCAGACGCGTCCCCAGCAATGGGTGAGTCGACGCACGGCGCGACGTGCGCGTCCACGGCGCGGGCACGTCCAGCCAATACCGCTGCCGCTCGAAGGGGTAGGTCGGCAGGGCCTTGCGAGTCCGCCCATAGCCCGCATCGAAGCGCTCCCAGTCCAGCCTGGCGCCGCGCACATACAGCTCGGACATCGCCCGGAGCAGGCCGGCCCAGTCGGAGCGGCGCGGGTGAAGCGTCTCCAGCCACAGCGCCTCCTCACCCGCCACCACGTCCCGCGCGAGGTTGGACAGCGAGGGCTTGGGGCCCACCTCCACGAATACACGCACCCCGCGCTGGAGGAGCGTCCGGATGCCCTCCTCGAAGCGTACGGGCTGGAGGACATGGCGGGACCAGTAGGCCGGCTGGGTGATGGCCTCGCCTGCTTCGCGTCCGTCGAGGTTCGAGATGAGGGGAAGGCGCGGCTTCTGGAAGGCGGCGCGGCTCGCGGCCCGCTCGAACTCCGCCAGCATGGGCTGCATCAGCGGAGAGTGGAACGCGTGTGACACCTTCAGCCGCCGGCTCTCGATGCCCGCCTCCACGAGCGCCTGGTGCACGGTGTCAATGACCGCGCTGTCCCCCGAGATGACGGTGTTCCGCGGCCCATTGATGGCCGCCAGCGTGACCCGGGGATGCCCGGCGATGAGCGGCAGCACGCGCGCCGGCTCAGCGAACACGGCCAACATCGCGCCGCGCTCGGGCAGCGCCTGCATCAGCCGCGCGCGCTCAGCCACCAGGGGCAAGCCGACCTCGGGCTCCAGGACACCCGCGAACATGGCCGCCGCGTACTCACCCACGCTGTGGCCCAGGACCGCGTCGGCGCGCAGTCCCCACGCTCGCAGCAGGTGCGCCAAAGCCAGCTCCAGCGCCACCAGCGCGGGCTGGGTGTATCGCGTCTCGTCCAGCGCCCCTTCCGTGTCCTGGAAGAGCACCTCGGTGAGCGGCCGCTCCAGGTGCGGCTTCAGGATGTTCTCGAAGCGCACGAGTTCCCGGCGGAACTCGGGCTGCGTGTCGAACAGCTCCCGGCCCATGCCCACGTACTGGGAACCCTGGCCCGTGAAGAGGAACGCGACGCGCGGTGCCTCGGCGTCGCGGCGGCCTTCCACGCAGGTCCCGGGGGCAGTGGGCGCTCCACGGCTGAACGCACGCAGCGCCTCGGTCAGCTCCTCGGAGGTCGAAGCCGTGAAGGCCGCGCGCTCTTCCATGGCGCTGCGGCCGGTGTTCGCCGTATGGCAGACATCCGCGAGTCCTTCCGTGGGGCACAGCGGCAGCTCCTCCGCGATGGACCCGGCCAACCTGCGAAGACTGGCGTTCGAGCGCGCGGAGAGCGCCAGGACGTGACGCGGGCGTTCCACCTCCCGGACCGGAGACTTCGGCCGTGGCGCGGACTCCAGGACGACGTGCGCGTTCGTCCCCGAGAAGCCAAACGAGCTCACCGCCGCGAAGCGCGACTCCGCCCCCTGCCACGGACGGCGCGACGTCGGCACTTCGATGGACAACTGCTTCCAGTCCACGTGCGGCGTGGGTGAGCGCAGGTGGAGGTGCGGCGGGACCTCCTCGTTCGCCAGGCACAGCGCGGATTTGATCAACCCCGCGATACCGGACGCACCTTCGAGGTGCCCCATGTTCGTCTTCACCGAGCCGGCCATCAGCGGCTGCTGCCGTCCCGTCCTGGCGCAGTAGACAGACGCGAGTGCCTCCAGTTCGATGGGGTCGCCCAGCGACGTCCCCGTCCCGTGGGCCTCGACGTAGCCCACCTTCGCGGGCTCCACCTGTCCGTCCCGCAGCGCATCCCGGATGACGCGCTGCTGGGCAAGCCCGTTGGGCACCGTGAGCCCGCTGGTCCGCCCATCCTGGTTCACCGCCGAGCCGCGAATCACCGCGACGATGGGGTCCCCATCCGCGATCGCGTCCGACAGGCGCCGCAGGAAGACGAGCCCACAGCCCTCCCCTCGGCCGATGCCGTTCGCCGAGGCGTCGAAGGTCTTGCACCGGCCATCGGGCGACAGCATGTGCGTGCGCGACTCAATCAGCGTCGCGACGGGAGAGAGGACCAGGTTCACCCCGCCCGCCAGCGCGAAGTCGCTCTCCCGCTGACGCAGGCTGCGGATGGCCAGGTGCACCGCGACCAGCGACGAGGAGCACGCGGTATCGACCGTGAGGCTGGGCCCTTCGAGTCCGAAGGAGTACGACAGACGTCCCGCGGCGACGCTCGCGCCATTCCCCGCACCGGTGTGGGCGTCGATGAGCTCCGGAGACTGGGTGGCAATCTGCGTGTAGTCCTGCCCCATCATCCCGACGAACACGCCAGTCCGCGTCCCGCTCAGGCTCGTCGGATTCCGGCCGGCGCGCTCCACGGCCTCCCAGGCGACCTCCAGTAACAGCCGGTGCTGCGGGTCCATCCGCGCCGCCTCACGCGGGGAGATGCCGAAGAAGCGCGGTTCGAACTGGTCGATGTCCCGCAGGAAGCTCCCGTGGCGCGTGTAGATGCCACCGGGATGATCCGGGTCGGGATGGAAGAAGCCGTCCGCGCTCCATCTGTCGGATGGAATCTCGGTGACGGTGTCCACGCCCTCTGAGAGCAGGCGCCAGTATTCAGCAGGGCTGGTGACGCCCCCCGGTAACCGGCAGCCAATGCCGACAATGGCAATGGCCCCGTGCCGCTCCTGCTCATGGGCATCGAGCTTCGACTGCGTCTCCTGCAACTTCAGGAGCGCGCGCTTCATCAGCTCGCCGTAGCTCGTATCGCTTCCTTGCGCTGACATCGATCCGTCCCTAGTTCATCTTCGACAGCTGCTCGGAGAGCAGGTGCGCGAGGTTGGCTTCAGCCAGCCCTTCCAGCGGGCTCTCGACCGAGGCGTCTGACTTCGACGTGGCGCGCGCTTCCTCCGTGAACTCCAAGGGGATGAACGCGTCCATGAGCTGCATCGCGAGCTTCTCTGCCGTCGGGTAGTTGAAGACGAGCGTCGCCGGCAGCGACACGCCGAGCCCGCTCTGGAGCCGGTTCTTGAGCTGGAGCGCCGCCAGCGAGTCGATGCCCAGCTCGTGGAACCCACGCGCCGGGTCGATGGACTCGCCGGAGCCCACGCCTCGCATCCACGCGACCTGCTCGCGCACGTAATCCATCAGCAACTGCCGACGATTCTCGATGGCCGCCGCCGAGAGCGTGTCCAGGAACGACGCGCGCTCCACAGTGCGCTCGCCCCCTGCCCGCTCGAGCAACTCCGCGACGTAGGGCGTGGACCGGCCGCTTCCGAAGACAGCCCAGTCGATGGCGGCCACGCCTACCTGAGGAACGCGCGACGTGAGGAGCAGCTCCAGCGCGCGCAGGCCCTGCGCCTTCGGAATGACGCCGAAGCCCGGCGTCCGAGCCTCCTCGCTCACCGACACCTGGGCGCCCGCGTCACCGGCCCAGATGCCCCAGTTGATGCTCAGGGCAGGAAGACCCAGGGCGCGGCGGTGGTGCGCCAGCGCATCCTCGAAGGCGTTCGCCGCGCAGTGATTCGACTGTCCCGCCGAGCCGACGAGCGACGCGACGGAGGAGAACATCACGAAGTAGTCCAGCGGCAGGCCCGCGGTCAGACGATGCAGGTTCCAGGCGCCACGCAACTTCGGCCGCAGCACGGTCTCGAAGCGCTCCCAGCGCTGCTGCCGCAGCACGCCGTCATCCAGCACACCGGCCGAGTGGAACACGCCGCCCAGAGGGGCCATGTCCCGCGCCACCTCGTTCAGCAGCGCGGCCAGCGGCTCCGCATCCGCGATGTCGACTTGCCGGTACTCGACACGGACACCCTGCTGGCGCAGGTGCTCCAGGCGTTCCGCCGCGTGCGGCCCCGGAGCGCCCCGGCCTGTCAGCACCAGGTTGCGTGCCCCCCGGCTCGCCAGCAACTCCGCCGTCAGCAAGCCCAGGCGTCCGAGCCCGCCCGCCACGAGATAGCTGCGGTCCGCTCGGAAGGCCTCGACGCGCTCCGCGGACGGCTCGACCAGCTTCCGTGACTCGACCCTCCGGAGTCGCGCGACGTAGCGGCCATCGCGATAGGCCACCTGGTCCTCCGCCACCTCCGCGCGACGGCGAATCTCCTGCGCGAGCAACTCCACCTGGGCGCTCGATTCTCCCTGGACATCGAGGTCGACACACCGGCAATCCAACTCCGACGCCTCGATGGCCAGAGGCCGCGCCATGCCCCACAGCAACGACTGGGCGAGCCCGGGCAACGGGGCGCCCGGCTTCACGGGCTGCGCGCCACGCGACACCAGCCACACCGTGCCGGAGTACCCACGGTCCAGCAGGAACTGGAGCAGGCCCAGCGCGCCACCACCCGTCACCCGAGCCGCCTGCCCCAGCGCATCGGCATCCAGCATCTCCGCCTCCGCGGAGTAGGAGCCCCACATCAGGATGACGTCGGACAGTGCCGCCGGAAGCGGCAGTTCGCGCAAGGCCTCCACGAGCGATTCGGGCGCGTCAGGGACCTCGAAGGTGGTCTCATCGATACGGCGCGGCTGTGTGCCACGGATGGCGACGAAGCAGGCGCGGCCATCGCGCGTCAGCACCTGTGCGAGCTGCTGCCCCGTGCCGTCGCGCTCCGAGAGAATCAGGCACGCGCCGCTCGCGGGCACCAGCGTCTCCGGACGACTCCCCTCCAATGCGAGCGGCTCCCACCGCCGCTCGTAGAGCCACTCATCCAGCGAGGTGGAGAGCGCGGCACGCAGCGCCTCCTGGCTCGTGCGCTGAAGCTCCAGGCCGCGCACCCAGGCGCGCAGCGCCCCATCTCTTCCGAAGATGCGGACATCCGCACGCAGCCGCTTCCCAGCCTCATCCACCGGCCGCACCACCGCATGGCTCCACACGCCGTCTTCGATGCTGCCCAGCACGTGAAGCCGCTCGATGTGCACCGGCACGTACAGCTCGGTGCCATCCATGTCCGGATAGGCGCCGCCCACCACCTGGAGGCAGGCATCCATCAGGGCGGGATGCGCGAGGTAGCCACCGCCGCTCCCGAGGCCGGCCGGGCGCTCGATGCGCGCCAGGACCTGCTCGCCTTCCCGGCGCAGCTCGGTGATGCCCTGAAACTCCGGCCCGAAGTCGACGCCCGCGTTCCGTGCCCGCTGGTAGTAGTCCTCGACGGGAAGCGGGGTCTGCAGGTCCTTCAACACGCTGTCGAGGTCGTGCGCCCCGGTGTCCGATGCATCATCACCGAGGACGGCGAGCGTGCCCGTCGCATGCAGGCTCCACGCGCGCTCCGAGCCCTCACCCGTCCGGCTGAAGATGCGCACAGCGGCCTTGCCCTCTCCGTCGCGGCGCACGGCGCACTGCACCTTCCGCTCGGCATCCTTCGGGAAGGTCATCGCGTTGAGGATGGCCAGGTCCGTCAGCTCCAACGCGGTCGTGCCCAACAGCCGGGCCCCGGCGGCCAGCGCCATCTCGACGTAGCCCGTCGCGGGCAGTGTGGGCGTTCCGAAGACGCGGTGCTGACCCAGGAACGCCTGCGAGGCAGGCCCCAGCGTGGCCTCGAACAACAGCTCACCGGCCTCCAGGATGGCCAGGGGAACGCGCTCGCCAATCAGCGGGTGCTCGGCGCGGGAAACGCTCCGCCCGTTGGGACGCTGGAGGCCCGCGCCCTCCTCCCAGTAGCGTTGACGCTGGAAGGCATAGGTGGGGACTTCCACCTTGCGCCGTGGGTAGCCGGCATCCACTGCCGCCCAATCCACCGGAACGCCGCGCACGTACAGTGCCGCCAGACTCTCCAGCATCTGCCGCCAGCCGCCGTCATCGGCGCGCAGGCTCGGCAGCCAGGTGCCCACGCCCTCGGGCACCGAGCGCGCCGCCATGCCGAGCAGGGTCGCCTTCGGGCCGACCTCGACGAAGACGCTCATGCCGTCGCGGTACAACGCTTCCACGCCCCGGCCGAACTGCACCGGGTTGCGAAGCTGGCTGCACCAGTAGTCCGGCGTGCAGAGCCCGTCGGTGATGAGCTCGCCCGTCATCCCGGAGACCATCGGAATCGACGGCGGCGAATAACGCAGCGTCGCGGCGACGGCCCGGAACTCCTGGAGGATGGCCTCCATCATCACCGAGTGGGCCGCGCGCGGGATGTTCAGCCGCTTGACCTTGTAGCCCTTCGCGTCCAGCGCCCGGCCTATCTCCACAATCTCCGCGGGGATGCCGGAGATGACGATGTTGTCCGGCCCGTTGACGGCCGCGATGGAGCTGGCCCAACCACCCTGGGCGAGGAACTGGCGCAGCTCCGGCTCCGCGGCGGAGACCGCGATATTGCTTCCCTCCGGAAGCTGCTGAATCAACCGGCCGCGGTGAACGGCCAGCTTCAGGCCATCCTCGACGCTGAACACGCCCGCGATGCAGGCCGCCGCCAGCTCGCCCGTGCTGTGTCCCAGCAATACGTCCGGCTGGATGCCCCACGACATCCACAGCTCGGCCAGCGCGTACTCCAACACGAAGACCACCGGCTGGGCGTAGTCGAGCTGGTCGATGGGAGATGGCGTCCCCGGCTCCGCGTAGAGGACGGAGATCAGCGAACGGTCCCAATACTCACGGAGCATCTGGTCGAACGAGTCGATGCGCCGGCGGAAGCCCGGATGCGTCTGGTACAGCTCACGCGCGGCTCCGACGTACTGCGAGCCCTGACCGGAGAACAGGAACGCGACCTTCACCGCTTGCTTCGCGTCAGCCTCTCCCTGAACGAACCCCGGGTGCTCTTCCTTCCGCTCCGCAGCGCTCAGGACGGCGGCCACCTGCGCGGCGTCCGCGCCCACCACCGCGAGTCGGTGGTCGAAGGCAACACGGCCGGTGTTCGCGGAGAAGCACACGTCCGCGAGCGATGCGCCCGGCGCCTCGAGCACCGCCCGGTAGCGGCCCGCGAGCTGCCGCAGCGCCTCCGGGCTCCGCGACGAGAGCGCCAGGAGGTGCCGCGAGCGGTCCACTTGCTGCGCGTCCGGCGCTGGCGTCGTCTGCGGCGGCGCCTCTTCGAGGACCATGTGGGCGTTGGTGCCGCCGATGCCGAACGAACTGAGCCCCGCCCGCAGGACGCCCTGCGTCGCGGTCCACGGCCGGGCCTTGTCCACCACGTAGAAAGGCGTCTTGTGGAGCTCCAGCCGCGGGTTCGGCGACTGGTAGTGGAGCGTGGGCGGCAACGTGCGGTGCTGAAGTGCCAGCACGACCTTGATGAGCCCAGCGATGCCCGCCGCGCTGTCGAGGTGGCCGATGTTGCCCTTCACCGAGCCCAGGCCGCACGACTGCGTCTGGACCTGTCCCCCAAACGCCTCCGTCAGCGCGGAGACTTCAATGGGGTCGCCAATGGACGTTCCGGTGCCATGGGCTTCGACATAGGAAATGGTCCGCGGGTCCACCTTCGCGTGCTGATGCGCACGGCGCACTACGTCCGTCTGGCCCTCGACGCCGGGCGCCATGAAGCCCACCTTGCGGTGCCCGTCGTTGTTGATGGCGGAGCCCTTGATGACGGCGAGCACCCGGTCTCCATCCGCCAGCGCCTGGCTCAGGCGCTTGAGGACCACGATGCCGGCGCCGCTTCCCGGAATGGTTCCGTTGGCCCCGGCGTCGAAGGGACGGCAGTGGCCGTCGCGCGAGAAGACGCTGCCTTCCTCGTACAAGTAGCCCACGCGGTGGGGGACCTTGATGGCCACGCCGCCCGCGAGCGCGAGGTCGCAGCTGCCCTCATTCAGCGCCGCGCACGCCGCGGACACCGCGACCAGGGACGTGGAGCACGCCGTCTGGACGTTGATGCTGGGCCCGCGCAGGTCGAGCTTGTAGGACACCTGCGTGGCCAGGAAGTCCTTGTCCTGGGCCATCAGGTCCTGGAAGAAGCCGATGGGCCGCGTCAGGTCCGGATAGGGATAGCGGTAGTGGCTGACGCTCTTCCCGGCATACACGCCCACGAGCCCGTTACGCTCCGACGGCGGATAGCCCGCGTCCTCCAGCGCCTCCCAGGCGCACTCCAGGAACACCCGCTGCTGCGGATCCAACGCGCGCGCCTCGCGGGGCGTCAGCGAGAAGAACTCCGCGTCGAAGGCGTCAAAGTCCTCCATCACCGCCGACGAGCGGACGTACCCGGGATTCCGGAACGCCTCCGGACTGACACCCGCGGCCAGCAGCTCGTCATCGGTGAAGGTGCCCACCGACTCCACGCCCTGCATCAGGTTCTGCCAGAACTGCTCGGGCGTCGACGCCCCGGGGAAGCGGCAGCTCAAGCCGATGATGGCGATGTCCCGCGCATCCTGCGTCCGCGGAGTCTCCTCGCGCGGCGCGAGTGCCACCTCGGGCTTCGCCTCACCGCCCGCCGCCGCGAGCCTGGCCGCGAGCACCTTGACGGTGGGCCTGCCGAACAGGTCCGTGACGGGAACCGAAAGCCCCAGCTTCTCCTTGAGCTCGAGGTGGAGCTTGATGAGGTGTACCGAGTTGGCGCCCAGCTCGAAGAAGTTCCGGTCCGGGTGGACCTCTGGAACGCCCAGCACCTCCGCCACCGCCTTCGCGATGGACTGCTGAAGCGCCTGGGCCTCACGGCCAGGCCGGGTGGCGGCGGGCTTGCTCGCTTCGCGCTGCGTGGGCTGCGCGACGTGGTCCGGGTGCGGCAGCGCCTTGCGGTCCACCTTCGCGTTGCGGGTCAGCGGCAGCGCCTCCAACACGACGTAGGTCGATGGGACCAGGTGTTCGGGCAGCTTGCGCGACAGGAACTCGCGGACGTGCCGGGTCTCCACACCGCGCTTCGTGTCCGAGGGGACGACGTAGGCGACCAGGCGCTTTTCGTGGTGCTCGCCGACCGCCCCGACCACCGCCGCGCTGATGCTCGGCTCCTGGAGCAACGCGGCCTCGATTTCACCCGGCTCGATGCGCTGTCCACGGATGGAGAGCTGGAAGTCGACGCGGCCGAGGAACTCGATGGTGCCATCCGGCAGGTACCGTCCGAGGTCGCCGGTGCGGTAGAGGCGCTCCCCCGTCCGTGGATGCACGGTGAACTTCTTCGAGCCCGCACCCTCGCCCACGTAGCCCAGCGCCACACCCACGCCCGCGCAGCACAGCTCGCCGGGCACCCAGATGGGGCGCTCGTCCAGGTGCTCGTCCAGCACGTAGTACTTCGTGTTCGAGATGGGCTTGCCGTACGGGATGCTGCGGCGCCGCTCGTCGGCTTCGACGACTGGATGGGAGATGTTCCACAGGGACGTCTCCGTCGGGCCGCCGACGCTCATCAGCTTCACGTCGCCGAACTTCGCCCGCAGCCGCGCGGGCATGGTGACGGGGAGCCAATCTCCTCCGAGCATCACCAGACGCAGCGGGCAGGTCAGCCGGGCGTTGCTGCCTTCGAGATACGTCAGCAGCATCTCCATCATCGCCGGCACGGTGCTCCAGATGGAGACGCCATGACGGGACATCAGCTCGGCCCAGTGGGAGGGGTCCCTGCGCGAGGAGGCGTCCGGCATGACCAGGGCCGCGCCCGCGCTCAGGGTGCCGAAGACGTCGTAGACGGAGAAGTCGTGGTGGAGCGCGCTGAGCGCGATGACGCGGTCATCCGGCCCGACGCCGAACTTCCGGTTCGTCCACTCCACGCCGTTGACCATCCCCGCGTGGGTGAGCATGGCCCCGTTGGGCTGTCCCGTGGAGCCGGAGGTGTAGAGGATGTGCGCCAGGTCCTCGGGCTTCTGCACGGGCGCCAGCGGCGCTTCGCTGTACTCGCTGAAGGCGTCCGGCGTGACGACGAGCACCTGCACCCCTTCGGGCCAGGACTCCTGGGCGAACTTCGGCTGCGTCACCGCCAGCTCAGCCCCGCCGTTCCGCATCATGAAGACGCGCCGCTCGTGCGGCAGCCCCGCGTCGATGGGCAGGTACGCCGCTCCCGAGCTGAGAACGCCCAGCGCGGCCACGACCTGCTCCCACCCCTTCTCCATCACAATCGCGACGATGCGGTTGGGCGCGGCACCACGCTCGCGCAGCGCATGTCCGAGCCGGCTGGAGCGCCGGGCGAGCTCGCCATAGCTCAGGCTGACGCTCGACGAGGCCAGCGCCAGGGCGTCCGGGCGCGCCGCGGCGTGGCGGTAGAAGCCGGTGTGGAGCAACTCCCCGCTCCTCGGGCGCGCCGTGTCGTTGACGCGGGCCAGCAGCTCCACCTGCCGGACCGGACGGGTGTCCAGCCCCGGCTGGTCCCACGCCGCGTCGTCCTCCGCCAGGCGCCGCAGCAGCGCGCAGAAGCTGGAGAACATGTCTTCAATCATGCCGGACGGGAACAGCTCCTCCGCCACGTCCCAGTTCAGGAAGACGCCGCCCCGCTGGTAGACAATCTGCAGGTCGATCCACACCTGGGGCGTCTGCGTCAGCGCCTCGATGAGCTCGCCGAACTCCTCCGCCAGGAAGTCGACCCAGTGCGAGTCCTTGCTCTTGGAGTGAGACGCGAAGCTCGTCATCACCACGGGCATGATGGCGCCCGCGATACGCCCCTGGGCCCGGAACAGCTCGCGCAGCAGCTCGACGCCGCTGACCTCTCGGTGCTCCAGCGCCAGGAAGAGCTGATCCCGGATGGCCAGCGCCCGCTCCGTGAATGTCCGCTCCGGCCGGTGGTCCACCTCGATCAGCGTGAAGCTGGCGAAGGTGCCGACAATCTCATTGACCTGGGGATGAAGGGGCAGCCGGTTGAAGTGCGGGACGTTGAGCGTGAAGCGAGGGCTGCGGCTCCAGCGCGCCATGACCTCCGCGTACGCCGCCAGCAGCAGCTCCGGCTCCGTCAGCTTGCGCGCGCGGGCTCGCTGCTTGAGCGGCTGCCAGATATTCGGCCCCAGCCGTTCGAACACGCGCCCGAAGCGGGGACGCCGGAGTGAACCCGGGTCCTTGTCGAGCGGGAGGTCCGGCGCGGGCGGGAGGTTCGGAAGGCGGGAGCGCCAGTACTCGAGCGAACGCGCATAACGAGCACCGCGCGCATGCTGCACCGCCAGCGCGTAGTCACGGAAGGACAGGTCCAGCTGGGGAAGCGCGGGCGCCCCACCCAGGTGTTTGTAGAGGTGGACGAGCTCCCGGTAGAGAATCTGGAAGCTGTAACCATCGATGAAGGTCCCATCGATGCTCATGAAGAGGCGCGAACGGCCCCCATCGAGCTGGCACACTCGGAGCTCGAACAACGGCCACTGGTCGAGCGCCAGCACCTGCTGCGACAGGCGCTCGCGGATGGCCTGGAAGCGAGCCTCCGTCTCTTCCAGTTCGCGTCCGCGCAGGTCCTCCACGGGCAGGACGTAGCGCGGCACGTCGGGGAGGATGCGCTGCTGGAAGCCCGGGAGCGCCACCACCCGAAGCATCTCGTGGCGGGCGATGAGCAGGTTCCAGGCGTCCTCGAAGCGGGCCAGGTCGAGCGCGTGGCAGTCGATCTCGTTGTACGCGTGCATCGCCGCGTTCATCTCGAGCTCGGCCTGCCGGCCCACGCTGTAGGCCTGCTGGATCTCCGTCATCGGGAACGGCTCGTGCCGCTCCTCGGGCCGGGGCGTGATTTGCGGCAGCGTCTCCGCCTGGGGCACGCGCTGCTCCGACAGCAAGGTCAGCAGCGCCGCCTTGTTCGCCACGAGCTGCTCGCGCAGCGCTCCCGGAATCTCGCCTGTGGGTGAATCGACCGCCAGGCGGTCCCCCTCCACCGACAGCTTGATGCCATGCCCGGCCAGGGCCTGAAGAAGCTCATTCAATGTCATAGCAGGACCCGCTTCGAATCATTGCGCTCCGAGGAGGCAGCGCCGAGCACACTGGCCACAGCGAGCTTTTCGAGAAGCTCAGCCGTCACCTGCTCGATGGAACGTTCATCGACGAAACTCTTGAGAGGCATGCTCACGTCGAGTTCGCCCAGCACCATGTCCCGCAACTCGAGCGCCATGATGGAGTCGAACCCCAGCGCGTCGAACGAGTCCGTGGACGAGAGCTTCGCCGTCGGAATCTTTCCGACCTCGCTGACCATCTCCTTGAGACGCGCCTCCAGGACGCCACGGCGCGCGGAGCCTTCCAGCGCGAGCAACACCTCGCGCAGCTTGCGAGGCGCCTCCACGGCGTCAGGAACGTGATCGGAGACAGAAGCGGGCCGGAACAGCGACGACGCCACGATGGAGGGATGGCTGGCGGTCCATCGCGTCACATCGAAGCGCGCGATGCCCCGGGTGACGCGGTTCTCCGCGAGCACCAGCGCCATGGACGCCAGGGCTTCGTCCACGGACATGGGCGACATGCCCCGCTCCGCCAGCCGGTCGCCACGCCGAGCATCCGCGACGGCCATGCCGACCTCGCCCCAGCTCCCCCAGTTGAGACTGAGGGCCGGCAGACCCCGTGCGCGACGGAAGTGCGCCAGCGCATCGAGAAATGCATTGGCCGCGGCGTAACTGGCCTGCCCAGGCGAGCCGATCAACGACGCCGTCGAGGAGAACAGGACGAAGTGCTCGATGGTGGTGTCGGTGGCCAGCGCATGGAGGTTCCAGGCACCGTCGACCTTGGGGCCCATGACCGTTTCAAAGTCCTGGGGCTCCCACTGCAACAACGAGCTGTCCGCCAGCACACCCGCGCTGTGGAAGATGCCCCCCAGCGGCGCTTCGCCTCGGCGGACGGCAGCCAGCATCTCCGCCACCGACTCCGGGCGGCTCACATCGACGCGGAAGGTCTCCACCCGCGCGCCCGCCGCACGCAGCGGCACCAGGGCCTGCCGGGCCTCGTCGGTCTCGCCCTTTCTTCCACACAGGGCAAGGTGCCGCGCGCCGCGCTCCACCAGCCAGGAGGCGAGCCGCAGTCCGATTCCACCGAGCCCACCGGTAATCAGATACGTACGGTCATGCCGGGGACGAAACGCTCCCGCGCCTTCCGGAATCGTTTGTGTCTGCGTGAGCGAGGGCACCAGCCGCCGCTCGCCGCGCAGCACGACCTCGTCGTCGTCAGCGGCAGCAGGAACCTTGCGCGCCAACTCCGTCACCAGCGCACCGAAGGCCGCGGGGTCGATGTCGATGCGCTTGCAAGCAAGCTCCGGGTGCTCGTAGGCGACGACGCGTCCCAGGCCCCACAGTGGCGCGCCAGCGATCGCCGCCGGTCCAGCCGCTTCGCCAGCGGCTTGCGCGCCCTGGGTGACGAGGAACAACCGGGGCAGCGTGGGCACCGACTGCCGCGCCAGGGTCTGCACGAGCGACGCCGCCGCGTGGACCTCTCGCTGAACCGATGTGTGCAGCCCTTCCAGTGATTCGGGGTGCTCCGAACCCGACAGGTAGATGACGCCTCGGGGCGCCGGGCTCTCAGACAGCCACTCCCGCAGCACCGACGCCTGCTCGGGGGCCACGTTGGCCACGCGCACCGAGCCCCCGGCGGTGGACAGGGCCTGCCGAAGCGATTCCGCGGCAGCCTGCTGCATGCTCACGATGAGCCAGCGCCCCTCCGCGTCCACGGGCTCCTGCCCCACCGTCCGCGCATGCCACGTCAGTTCGCAGAAGAGGTCCCGGGGGGATGCATCCCGGACGGTCTGCTCGCTGCTCGGCGCTGGAGCGACCTCTCCGTCCCACCAGTAGCGCTCACGCTGCCACGGGTACGTCGGAACCACCGTCTTGCGCGTCCCCGTGAAGAGCCCCTCGAAACGAATGGAGCCTCCGGAGGAGTACCCTCCCGCGACGACGCCCAGGACACCCGTCCAGGCCTCATCACCGGGCCTGCTCGCACGCACGATGACGGCCTTGCTCCCACGGCTTCGTGCAGCGGCCTCCAACGCCTCCCCAACGGCAGCCTCACAAGAGACCTGGATGAAAGCCGAGGCGTTCCGCGCACACAGGTGCGCCACGGACGACGTCAGGTCGCTCACCGCAGCGCGCTGTCTCTCCCAGTACGCGTCCGGCACCGTGGCGCCCGCTTCGACCCAGGTGTCATCGACGGTGGAGAAGAACGGGCACTTCACGGGTTGAGGACGCACGGGCTGCGCTGGAGCCAGTTGCAAGGCGAGCCGCACGGCGTCTTCCACGCTGAGTGCTCCCGCGACCACTCCTGCCGAGAGCGCTCCCACGCCGGCTCCCGAAACAGCGGCGGGGGTCAGACCGCACGCGCGCCAGAGCTCCGCCAGCGCGAGCTGCAGCACGAGGAGAACGCCCACCGGGTGTCCTTCGCCCGCGTGCCCTCCCGCTACCTGCTCGATGACGGACCACCCCGCCACCTGCCGGAGGACCGCGTCCACCTTCTCCGCGTGGGCTCGGAAGACGTCCCGGCCCAGCAGCTCACGCATCAGCCGGTTGGCCTCGGGCTCCGTGCCACCGAAGAGGAAGACGGGCTCGCCCTCACTTGAACCTCGAGTGACACCCGGCGCATCGCGTCCCTCCGCGACAGCGTGAAGGGCCGTGCGAAGCGCCTCGGGCGTCCTCGCCACGAGCGCCGCACGGTGCGCATGGTGTGAGCGTCCAGCGCCCGCCGTGAAGCACGCATCCTGGAGCCGCGTTCCAGGTCCTGCCTCCGACACATACCGGAGCCATGACGCCGCCAGCGTGCGCAACGCCGGCTCCGAGCGCGCGGAGAGGGGCAGTACATACGGCCCGGCCTCCACGGCGGAATGGGTGGCCTCCGCGTACGCCTCGACGAGCGCATGCGCATTCACACCGCTCATCCCAAACGAGCTCACGGCGACGCGATGAGGGCCGTCCTTCTCCGCCAGGGACGTGCGCGCTCGAGGCACCGCGAGCCCTGAGCCCTCCCACGTGAACTCCGGGGTCGGGTGCTCAAAGTTGATGGAAGGAGGCACCTCGCCCGCCTGGAGCACCAGGACGGCCTTGATGAGTCCCGCGATGCCGGCCGCGGCCTCCGTGTGACCGATGTTCGGCTTGACGGATCCAATCCACAGCGGGCGCTCCGAAGGCCGCGCTGCGCCATAGACGCGCGACACGCCGTCCAGCTCGATGGGATCTCCCAGCCGCGTTCCCGTCCCGTGCGCTTCCAGGTAGTCCACTTGCCCGGGCTCGATGCCCGCGCGCTGCAACACGCGCCGGTACAGCGCTTCCTGCGCCCCGACGTTCGGCACCGTGAGACCACCGCTCGCGCCGTCGTGGTTCATGCCCGTGCCGCGTAAGGTCGCGAGGATGCGGTCGCCATCCCGAACGGCGTCCCGCAGCCGCTTCAGGACGACCACGCCACAGCCTTCCCCCTGGACCATGCCGGCCGCGTCCCGGTCGAACGTGCGGCAGTGGCCGCTGGGGGACAGGGCTCCCGCCTTGGACAGGAACACGCTGAGTTGCGGCGCCAGGATGAGCTTCACGCCTCCGGCGATGGCGAGCGTCGACTCCTCCGTCCGCAGGCTCTGACACGCCAGGTGCACGGCGGACAGAGAGGACGAGCACGCGGTGTCCACCGCCATGCTCGGCCCTTCGAGCCCGAGGAGGTACGACAGCCGGCCCGCCACATAGCTGGCGTCCACACCCGTGGAGTAGTGGGCGCTCACCTTCTCCAGCCCGCCCCCCGTGACGAACGCGTAGTCCTTCGCGTGGACGCCCGCGAAGACACCGGTCCGCGTCCCCTGGAGGTGGTGCGGGGGAATGCCAGCGTCCTCCAGTGCCTCCCAGCTCACCTCCAGGAAGAAGCGCTGCTGCGGGTCCATGCCCTCGGCTTCACGCCGGGAGATGTGGAAGAACTCCGCGTCGAACCGGTCCACCTCGTCGACGAAGCCGGCGCGGCGCATGGACAGCTTCCCGGGCCTGGAGGGGTCCGGGTCATAGAGCCCCTGGAGCGCCCGCCGGTCGCTGGGAATCTCCGTCAGCGCCTCCCCTGCCCCCCACAGCAGGTCACGGAACTTCGCGGGGCTGGTGGCGCCCCCCGGAAAGCGGCAGGCCATGCCGATGATGGCAATCGGCTCCCGCTCACCATTCGAGGCCGCGGCCAGCTTCTTCTGCAGCTTCTCGATGGTCAGCAGCGCCTGCTGGAGTGGCGACAACTCCGCCACGAATCCGTCCTTTCGGTTCATCACGCGACCTCCAGGCTGAGTTCCGCCAGCGTCCGGGCGATCTGCTCGCGCGCTTCGTCCTCGGACAGCCCGGCAATGCGCTCCATCAGGCCCTGCTCCTCCTGCTCGGACGTGCTCATGTCGCCCGGGTCCGACGGCAGGCGGCCACGCCGCGCCTCCAGCAGGGACAGCAGCCGCTTCGCCAGCGGCTCCAGCCGGGGCAACTCGAAGAAGAGCGTCGTCGACAGCCGGAGCTCGAGCGCCCGCGAGATGCGCTCCTTCAGCAACGTGGCCCCAATGGAGTTCAGGCCCAGCTCGAAGAAGGTCCGCCCCTGCACATCGAGCGTCGCGGGCTCGACCTCCAGCACGTCCGCGAGGTGCCCACGCAGGAACGCCCGCATCTGGGCCTCCCCATGCACATCGGGAACGCGGGAAGCATCCCCCGCGGCCACCGCGGCGGCCTGAAGCAGGGTGGCGGCATCCGGCCGCGCGTCCTTGGGTGAGCGGCAGACTTCATCGGGTGAAAGCCACTCGGGCCACAGGCGCTGACGCTGGAAGGGGTAGACCGGCAGGCTCACGCAGCGCCCTGCACTCACCGGGAAGACCTCGGGCGGCACGGCCCCATCCGCGACGAAGACACGGCCGGCCTCCACCTGCTTCAGCGGCATGCCCTCTTGTGCGAGGAGCGTCGTCCCACTCGACGTCGCAAGCGAATCCAGGAGCGCCACGAGCCCAGCACGGTCGCCCGCAATCACCGCGGCACGGTGACGGTGGTGCTGACGCTTGAGCGCCGCCGTGAAGCAGATGTCCTCTAGCGTCGCCACCGAGTCCGGCGTCGCGGCGAGGAAGTCCCGAAGCTGGAGCGCTCGCTGACGAAGCGCGTCCTGAGAGAGCGCCGAGAGCACCAGGAAATGGACCGGCGCTGGCGTCCTCTCCAGCACCGCCGCCGGAGCTGCCTCCAGGACCACGAAGCCGTTGGCACCGCCCAGGGACGTGGACACGATGCCCGCTCGCAGAGGCACGCCAGGCTCCCGAGCGGCCCAGGGCTCCAGCTCCGTCTGGATGCTCAGCCCGAGCGCGTCGAACGAAACCAGCGGGTTGGGCGCATCCACGTGAATCGTCGGCGCCAACGTGCGGTGGTGCAGAGACAGGCACACCTTGATGAACTGCGCGATGCCCGCCGCGGCGCCCAGGTACCCCACGTTGTTGCTGATGGCGCCGAGCCTGCAGGGCACCGGCCGCTGCGTCCCGAGCGCCTCCCCGATGGCCTCCGCCTCGGCCGCGTCGCCCTTGAGGAACGACGAACCGTGCAGCTCGATGTAGTCGATGCTCGCCGGAGCCACCCCGCCCTGCTCACACGCCTGCCGGATGACGTCCGCCTGCGCCGAGGCGCTGGGCGCCATGATCCACTCGTTCCGGCCGTTGTGATTGGCGGCGCTGCCCCGAATCACGGCGTACACGCGGTCACCGGGCTCAACCTTGGACAGGCGCTTGAGGACGACGACGCCAGCGCCCTCCCCGCGCACGTAGCCGTCCGCCCGGGCATCCAGGGTCCGGCACTGCCCTCGCTCGGAGAACACGCCAGCCTGGGACAGCATGATGCTGCTGTCCGGCGACAGCATCAGCTCGACGCCCCCGGCGAGTGCCATCTCCACCTCGCCCAGCATCAAGCTGCGGCACGCCTCATGGAGGGCCACCGTCGAGGAGGCACACCCCACGCTCGACACGGTGCTGGGCCCTCGGAAATCAAACGCGTAGGAGAGCCGGTTGGCCGCGAAGGACGCCGTCGTTCCCAGGACGGAATAGCCATCCAGCGCGGACCAGTCCCGCGCCAGCATCCGCTGGAAGTCGCTGAAGTTGACGCCCATGAAGACGCCCGTGCGGCTTCCCCGAACGGCGTCGAAGGGCAGGCCCGCATCCTCCAGCGCATGCCATGCACACTCGAAAAGGAGACGGTGCTGCGGGTCCATCTGCCGCAGCTCCCGCTTCGACAGCCGGAACGCCGCGGGGTCGGCCAGCTCCACGCCTTCAATCAGTCCGGCCTTGCGGTTGCGAATCGTCCCGGGGCGATCAGGCGCCGCGTCGAAGAGCGCGGCCGAAGGCCAGCGCCCGGACGGGATGTCCCCCGTTGCATCAATCCCATCACATAGCATTTGCCAGAGCGTACGCGGGCAGTCCGACATGGGGAGACGCAGCCCCAGTCCAATCACAGCAATGGGTTCACACCACATCAGAGCACGGCTCCGCTGGCGACTCGAAAGCCGCTCAGACTCATCACCTGTTTGAACTTCATTCTCAACCAACAAGAATCAATAAAGACATACATCCGGAACATCTCTCACTGCGGCCGGCGCGGAATCTCGCGGCCCAAGGCCTCCGTCCTCCACCACGGACAGATCGCCGAAATCGAAAAGGGCGTGCTTGTACAGCTTGAGGCGCGGACTCAATCCTTCGGGCCCCACCCGAACCGCGATGAACTTCGCGCGATCGGTCTGCATCATCCGCTCGAAGTCCCGAACGGATTGCTTCGAGGACTCGGGATACCCGAACCGGGAGATGGCTTCCAGAACCGCAGAGGTCTGGATCCCGCTGTAGATGAGGTTGACTCGCTTGGGCTGGGATTGGGACTCGGAGGCCTCGATGGCGACCTGGGTCATCTTGTCCGCGGAGTGCTCCCAGAGCAGCGCGTTCAGCTGGCGAACCCGCTCCAGCTCCGGGGCGGACACACCCATGTCCTGGAGGAGGCGCCACAGCTCCGAGCCAGACTGAAATGGAGCTTGCTTCTCGTCGAAGCGCACCAGGTACATCTTGGATTCGAGCGTTCCGTCCTCCAGGAAGCTCAGTCCCAGGAACAGGGGGTAGTACTCGGTCCGCAGCGCGGAAGCGAAGGTCTTCACCCGCTCCGCGAAGGGCCCTACCCGGAAGCGCTCCGGCAGGCGGCTCATCGCCTCATCGAAGCCGGAGTGCCCGCGCATGGGGTCGAAGTGCCAGCTGGCGGCAATGGAATACCGGGTGGGGCCTCCGGGCTTGAACTCCGCGCGCACCAGGCCCAGGTCCGATGACCGGAATGTCTCGCAGATGGCCACGGACCGCTCGACGCCCTCGTTGGAGATGCCGAGCTGACGCGTGTACTCCCGGAAGGCCTGCGTGACCGTCCCATTGTCGCTGTAGAGCATGAAGCCCAGGCCGGGCTCGTCCACGTTGTAGGAGAACTCAATCAACGCCTTCTTCGCGATGCCCAGGCCCTGCACCGGGAGCCAGTACTCCAGGAACCGCCGCACCTCGGAGGCCTCGCTCAGCAGGCCTTGGGCGCGCAGGGCATCCCGGACGAACCACCCCAGCGTCTTGTCCGGCTGCCACATCGCTTCCGTGTCGAAGTGGCAGATGCGATCACGCGGTCCAACCCGCTGAGGAGCCACCAGGTTGGCCAGCACCCGTCCCGCGTAGCGCGCTCCCAGCGCCACCCGGCTGGCGGGCCACAGTGCCTCGGTGCCCAAGCCCTTCACGGACTTCTGCTGCCAGGCGCGCTTCGCGAGCCGCAAGGCGATGTCCGGGCGCAGGAGGAACTCCGCTCCCGCCTGGACGTGCATCAGCTTGAGGAACTCCTGGTAGATCTCCGGATGCTCGTGGTTCAGCGCGTAGAGTTCCTCCACGTACCACTGCGCCAGCTTGATGAGCCGTGTCCGCTCGCCGGGGACGTGGGGGTGCCGCATGGCCTCCGCCGTCACGAAGAACCAGAGTCCCTGGATCCACTGCGCGCCCGTGCGCAGGTACGACGCCGTCCAGGCCTGGGTCACCGCCTCCAGGCTGTCGAGCTGATGCAGCGCCTCGTTGAGGAGGTTCGCCTCCAGCATCGCCACCGACATGCCCTGGCCGAAGACGGGGTCGAAGTAGCACCACGCATCCCCCAGGACGAGCAACCCCGCGGGGAAGTCCCGGATGCGCTCGAAGTGGCGCCATTTCACGTCCGGCACCCGGTACATCTGGACGTCCGAGACGGGCTTCGCGTCCTTGATGGCTTCGTAGATGTCCGGCTCGCGGAGGCCGCGGGCGAACTCCACGAACCCGTCCTCGTCGCGGGGTGGGTGGTGTCCTTCGTAGCCGAACAAGGACACGATCCAGCGATTGCCCTCCACGCCCTGCATCGCCCCGCCGCGTGGCGCGTCGGGCGGCAGCGGGGTGATCCACAGCCCTCGCCAGTCTCTGGCGGTCTCCGGCTGCTCGAAGAGACGTGACACGTAGCAGAGGTTGATGGGCAGCCGGCTCTCCTCCGGCGGGCTGAACCCCAACTCCGACAACCACTTTCCCAGCTGCGAACCGCGCCCGCTCGCGTCGACGACGATGTTGGCGAGCCGGTTCGTCACCGCGCCGCCGTCCCCATGGCGGTCATGCGTCTGGACACCGAGAATCCGCCTTCCATCCGGCGTGGCCAGCAGCGCCCGCACGGCGGTCGACTCCAGGATCTCCACGTTGGAATAGGCGCGAAGCCGCTCTCTCAGGTAGCGCTCCAGGGAGAAGCGTGTCTGCGGGTACAGGGTGATGCCGCTGCGGTGGCGCGGCATCCAGTCTCCAAACTGCAGCCACCGGAGGTCCTGGGTGAAGTCGAAGGGCTCGATGCCGTCTGCCTTCATCTGCTCGACGAGGCCGGGGAAGTACTGCTCCAGCAGGTCCACACCCTTTCGCAGCAGGACGTGGATGTGATTGCCCTGGGGCGCGCCCTGGCGCGGGCCGTCCTGGAGCACGTCCCGTTCAATGACGGTGACGCGCTCGAAATGGTCCGCCAGCACGCGCGCGGCGCTGAGCCCACCAATGCTGGCGCCAATGACAATGGCGCTCCCAGGAAGTTTGTTCATGCCGTGTCCCGCCTCTTGCAGCGTCAACGCTCGGGTTGCTCGCGGAAGCCGTTCAGGCCGCCGCCTGCTGTCCGGTCAGGTGCGCCAGGATGAGGTCGTGGACTTGCGTGGCGTGGAGTGTATCTGCCTCGATCAGTTCGCCATGTCGTGTCATCAGCACCGGCCCATCCTCCGGGCCGGTGGGCAGGCCATGCGCCCCTTTGAGGAGGGAGCCGTCCATCGAGACGACCTCCAGTCGCGATCGCACGCCCAGCATCTCCTTCACGACACTGCCCCCCAGTTCCAGCATTCGCAGACCGAGCTTCGGGTCCACGAACATCTCCAGCGGGTCGTAGCCCGGCTTGCGGTAGATATCGACGGTCCGCGCGTAGTCCGGCGCACGCGCATCATCGAGCCAGTAGAAGTACGTGAACCAGGCATCCGGTTCAGCCAGGGCCACCAGTTCGCCGGAGCGTGGGTGGTCCAGATGGTGGGTGCGCTTGCCCTCGGCATCGAGCACCTGGGCCACCCCGGGCTCCGCCTCGACCAGCGCCTTGACCTCGTCCAGGAGCGCCGGGTTCCGGACGTAGATGTGCGCGATCTGCATGTCCGCGACGGCGAACGCCTCACTGCCGCTGGGATAGACGACGTCACGGCCGCCCTCCTCCCGAATCGCCAGCCACCCTCGGCGGCGGAAGAGGCGGTTCAGGTGGACGGCCCGGGACACGGGGACCGCGCCGAACTCCGAGAGGATGATGACGCGCACGCCGCGCGACTCATAGAAGCCAATCAGCTTCCCGACGACGTCGTCGAGCTCGCGAAGGCTCTTGTGGATCTCCTTCGCGTCCGGTCCAAACGTGTGCGGCGTGTAGTCCAGGTGCGGCAGGAAGACGAGCGAGAGCGTGGGGCTGTGCCGCTGCTCCAGCCACATGGCGACGTCGGCGATCCACTCCGAGGAGCGGATGCTGTAGCGGGGCCCCCAGTAGTCATACGCGGGGAAGTTCCCCAACGCCTCGACGAGCGGCTTGCGCAGGTGGAGCGGCTCCGTGAACACGTCTGGCAGCACCCGCCCGTCCGCGGTGAAGGACGGCTGCGGCGTGATGGCGTAGTCCGCCTTCGAATACATGTTCATGAACCAGCACACGCGGGCGCAGGTGAAGCTGGGGTCGAGCTTGCGGGCGGCATCCCAGAGCTGCGGCGTCTGCACGAGCCCGTCGGACTGGGGCCAGAAGCGGACCTCTCCCAGCTCCCGGTTGAGCCATCCATCTCCGACGATTCCGTGCTCGCTGGGGTATCTTCCGGTCAGGAACGTCGCCTGCATGGTGCAGTTCAGCGCCGGCAGGACGGGCTGGAGCGGCACCATGCGCCCCCGCTCCACGAATGCCTGCATGTTTGGCGTCGAGGGGCCGACAAACCTCGCGCTCAATCCAGGCAAGTCCAAAACGACGCAACGTTCCATGCCCGAAGCAAACTGCCCACGAGCAAACCAGTCAATCACCGACCAGGTTGTCCCATACCCTGGTCTGAGATGAGTGTTTAGCCACTTCAACCAGGTCAGCCGCGTGTAGAATTTTACCGCGGCCATAGGCTGGAAAGCACTGACGCGAGCGCTCGCGCCTGGAATGAGTGACACCGCACCCAGTGCACTGGGTAGTGAAACGAAACGGAATACATGGTCTGGAGGGGCGGGTCAGGGGTGCGCGGCCGGCCTTCGTGACCACGTCCTCCGCGGCGGCGAAAAACCGCGCCCAGGCCCACTTGTAACTCATTGAGTCCACCCCGGGCCAGACCCACCAGATAGGAATTGAAGCCCCCCGCGCATCAATCCCATCCAGCATCACCCCAAAAGACACACTTGCCGACGACCATCCCGGAGGTTCTTGACGGCTCGTTCCCACGCACGCGAGACTTCGCCTGACGCCTTTCACGTCTCACCATCCATCTCCGAGGGTCATACCGCGCGAGCGCAAGGCGTTCGAAGCGCGCCCCCTCGTTGCTGTCACCCGTTGGAACACCAGGAAAACATGGACTTCAGTTGGACTCACGAGCAGGTGGAGCTCTATGACCGTGCCCTCGCCTTCGCGCGAGCGCAGTTGCCCGAGGCCGCAAAGCCCAGCAAGGAAGTGCTGCCACGCGACTTGTGGCAGCGCTGTGGTGAATTCGGCTTCCTGGGGCTGCCCGTGCCAGCGGCGCATGGCGGACTGGGGCTGGACACGCTGACCACGGCGCGGGTGATGGAAGCGCTGGGGCGCGGCTGCGTGGACACCGGACTGGTGTTCTCCGTGGGAGCTCACCTCTTCGCCTGCGTGATGCCCATCCTGGAGAGCGGGGATGACGCGCAGAAGTCCCGGTACCTGCCCCGCCTCTGCTCAGGGGAATGGGTGGGCGCCAACGCCATCTCCGAACCGGAAGCGGGATCGGATGTGTTTGCCCTGAAGACGCGCGCGGTGCGGGACGGCGACAGCTACGTGCTCGACGGAGGCAAGAGCTACGTCACCAATGGCCCTTCCGCGGACGTCTTCCTCGTCTATGCCGCCACGCAGCCTGCCCATGGGTACATGGGCCTGAGCGCCTTCCTCGTCGAGAAGGACACGCCGGGACTGTCCGTCGGGCGCGCCTTCGAGAAGATGGGGCTGTCCACGTCGCCCATCGCCCCCATCTACCTGGAGGGGTGCCGTGTCCCGGAGTCCGCGCGGCTGGGTGCGGAGGGACAGGGCGCGGCGCTCTTCAAGCGCTCCATGCAGTGGGAGCGCGCATGCCTCTTCGCCGCCTACGTGGGCGTCATGGAGCGCGTGCTCGAACAGACGGCGGACTTCGCCCGGACCCGCAAGCAGTTCAAGAAGGCCCTGGGGAAGAACCAGGCCATCTCCCACAAGCTGGCGGACATGAAGCAGCGGCTGGAGGCATCCCGGCTGCTGCTGTACCAGGCCTGCTGGAAGATGGACCGAGGCCTGGACGCCGTCATGGAAGTGTCCCTGGCCAAGCTGGCCATCAGCGAGGCCGCCATCCAGAGCGGCCTGGACGCCATCCAGATTCACGGCGGCATGGGCTACGTGGCCGAAACGGGCATCGAGCGCGTGCTGCGTGACGCCATTCCCAGCGCCATCTTCTCCGGCACCTCCGAAATCCAACGCGACATCATCGCCAACCAGCTCGGCCTATGACACTCGACCAAATCGTCATCCGTGCAGCGGCGAAGGCTCCCGAGTCCATCGCCATCAAGGGTCCCGACGGGACACTCACCTACGGCCAGTTGGACGCGCTCGCCAACCGCATCGCCCGCGCGCTCCAGGAGCTGGGCGTGAAGCAGGGAGACCGCGTGGGGCTGTGGACAGAGAAGTCCGTGCGCGCCGTCGCCGCGATGCAGGGCATTGCCCGGCTGGGCGCCGCCTACGTCCCCCTGGACCCGCTGAACCCCGCGACGCGGACGCGGCTCATCCTCGACGACTGCGGCATCGACGTGATGGTGACCACCACCACGCGCGCCTCCGAACTCCACAACGCGGGCATGAGCCGGCTGCGCTACCTGCTGGTGGACGACAAGGGGCCAGAGATCTGCTGGAACCGGCTGTGCGGTTTTTCGTCCGAGCCGCTGCCGCCGCACGGCTCGGGCGACCACGACCTGGCGTACATCCTCTACACGTCCGGCTCCACGGGAACGCCCAAGGGCGTGTGCATCAGCCAGCGGAACGCGATGGCCTTCATCGAGTGGTGCCATGCGCTGCTGGGCACCACGCCGGAGGACCGCTTCAGCAACCACGCGCCGTTCTTCTTCGACCTCTCGGTGCTGGACCTGTACGCGGCCTTCATGGGTGGCGCGTCCGTCACGCTCATCCCGGAGGCGCTGGCCTTCGCGCCGGAGAAGCTGGTGGAGCTGGTCCTCCGCGAGCGGTTCACCTGTTGGTACTCGGTGCCTTCGGCGCTGATGCTGATGATGCAGGAAGGCGGTCTGCTGAAGCATGGGGCGCTGCCCTTCCGCGCCGTGCTCTTCGCGGGCGAGCCGTTCCCCATCCGGCACCTGCGCCCGCTTCGTGAGCACCTGCGGCAGGCGCGGTTCTTCAACCTCTATGGACCCACGGAGACCAACGTCTGCACCTTCCATGAGGTGACGGACATTTCGCCCCACCGCACCGAGCCGGTGCCCATTGGCCGAGCGAGCTGTGGCAACCGCGTGTGGTTGGCCCGGCCGCCGCCGGACTCAGAGGAAGCGCGGGAGGAAGGCGACGGCGTGGGCGAGCTGATGGTGGAGGGCCCCACGGTGATGCTGGGCTACTGGGGCCAGCCGCGCCACGGGAGCGGGCCGTATGCCACGGGGGACCGCTGCCGCGAGCTGCCGGACGGCACGTTCGAATACCTGGGCCGCCGCGACAACATGCTGAAGGTGCGCGGGCGCCGCATCGAAGCGGGCGAAATCGAAGCGGCGCTGCTCACGCACCCGGACATCCGCGAGGCGGGCGTGATCTCCACCGGCTCCGGCCTGGAAGCGCGGCTGGTGGCCTTCGTGGTCAGCGGCGCCAGCAAGCCCCCTTCCCTGCTCAAGGTGAAGAAGCACTGCGCGGAGCGGTTGCCTCGCTACATGATTGTCGACGAGGTCCGCGTGCTGCCCGAGCTGCCCCGGACTCCCAACGGCAAGCTCAACCGGCGCGCACTGAGGGAACTGACGCAGGCGCCTTGAGTTGGTGACGGGCCGCCAGGGAGCCTGGCGGCCGTCCCCACACCGCCCGTGCAACCGCCCCGCGCCTGCCGCAACGTCTCCTCGACTTCGTACAGGCCCCCGACCATGATGGCCGCGCGCGTCAACCGGGCCACATGGATTCCACCACAGCTGAACGGCCTCGCCGGCGGTGGGCTCGAATCATCGCGGGCGGGGTTTTTACAATCCTGGTCGTGCTCCCCGCGCTGGCGCTGGTCGCTGCCGTGGTGGTGTTGCGCAACCTCGACAGTCCCTGGCTGAAGCAGCCCATTGTCTCCGAGGTGGAGGCGGCCACCGGGCTCCAGGTGGATTACCAGGTCGCCCAGGTCGAGCTCCTCTCTGGGTTGAAGCTGGAAGGGCTGGTGGTGCGGACACCCGCTCCGTTCCACAGCGCCGCGCCCGAGCTGCTGCGCGTCGGAACGTTGGAGGCGCACTGGTCGCCCGGTGCGCTGGTGACCGGCCCCATCCGGATTGAGCGGGTGGTGGTGCGAGACGTGGCGCTCGCCCTGGTCACTGACGATTCAGGTGCCACCTCCCTCACGGGACTGACGGGACCTGAAGCCCCAGAGCCGCCACCCGTTGAAGCGCCGGTGGGGGCCTCCCAGCAGGTCGCCGACCTCCTGGGAGCGCCGCTTCCTGTCGGGCACGTCGATGTGTCGGGCGTGTCGCTGAGCTACGTCCGCGTCCAGCGTGGCGAAGTCGCCGAGCGCTGGTCCCTGGGCGGGCTCGCGGCGCGAGTCGAAGCGAAGCAACACGACGGGGAATGGAAGGTCTTCGCGAACCTGGGCCAGGCGGGCGCCCCGCTGCCGCTGGAGCTGCGCCACGAAGGCTCCGCCACGCCCCTGGCCCTCGCGGAGCTGGCGTTCGCCCTTTCGATGGAGGCTGGCGCTTCGGCCGCTCGCGCGCAGGTGGACCTCGATGTCACCCGGCAGACCTTCGACCCACGCTTCTCGGTCCGGTCGCTGCTTCACGGCGCGGTGGCCGCGCGGTTCGATGTCGAGAAGCGCCACATCGCCGTGGCGCTGGAGCGCACCCAGCTGACAGACAGCGCGGAGCTCGAGGCCCAGGCCGTGCTCCCGGATGCCGCGGACGCGCCCCCGGTCGTGACACGCGCCCTCGCGGACATCGACCTTGGAAGGCTGCTGGCGGCAATCCCTCCCGAGTGGCGTCCGTTCACGCTCGAGCGCGGCAAGGTGAAGCTGGACGCACAAGACGTCACCCTGAGCGCGATGCCTCAACTGGGGCCTCGCGGCAAACTGGGCCTGGACGTGGACGTCGCGTCGCTCCGGATGACCGGTGAGCCAGTCCAACTGGCGCTCGGCGGAGGACGCGTCACCCTGGTGGCGACACCTGATCCGCGGCAGGGGCTCTCCGCGCAGCTGACGTTCGGAATCGATGGGCTCGACGTGGGAGGCCCCATTGCCCTGCGGATTCCAAAGGCCCACGGTGAAGTGAAGGGACATCAGCTCCGCCCTGAGCCCTCATCCCCGCTCCAGGTCGCCGGGAACGCGAGCCTGTCGGGCATGGTGGAGTCCCTGGACCTCCGGACTCCCGACCTCCGAGCGAAGGCCGAACGGATGGGCTTCCAGCTCAGCGCGCCGCTGGCGGCAGCGCCTCCCTTCGCACTGAGCGCGAACGTGCCCGTCGGGGCGCTCCATGTGTCGTCGCCGGATGGGCGCACGCTGCTGAAGGGCCCCGTGCGCGTGAAGCTCGATGCGTCGGACGCGTTCCCGCAGCTCGACGAGCCCCAGCTCAGCCGAGGCCGCGCGCAGCTCGTGCTCGACGTCGGCGACATGCAGGCGTCCCTGGATGCCACCAAGGGCACTGACGCGGTGTCTTACACCCTGGCCGCTCGGACACCGGACCTCGCCGCCGCCCGCCCCTTCATTCCCGAATCGGTCGCGGCGCGCATTCCGTGGCGGCACCTGGGCGTGAGCCTGGACTCCAAGGGCAGCGTGAAGGCGCTCTTCTCCTCCGCGCCACGGCTGGAGCACCGCACGGAGCTGAAGCTGCAACGGCCCGCGTGGGACCACGTGACGGCCAGCAACGTCGCCGTCGTGATGCGCTCGCGGGGTGACGCCTGGCGCCACCAGGGCGACGTGGACCTGCGAATCGAAGGGCTCCGGGCTGGGGAGAAGGACATGGGGCTCCAGCATCAGACGCTGACCCTGGACCTCAACCGCCGGAAGCCCGCGTTCCGGTTGGGCATCACCAGTCATGAAGGGCCGAAGGTCATGCTGGACGCCGCGGCGGCGTTCGACCGGAAGGCCCGTGCCCTTCGCATCGACGTGAAGGGCGACATTCCCCCACTGGGAACCCTGGCGCCCTTGCTGGCCATGGCGCAGGTGCCCCCGGAGCTGGATGCCGGGCGGCTCGCGGTGGGCATCGAGCTGCACGGCACGCTTCGCGGCGTGCTCACGGGTGTCACAGCCGATGGCACGCCGCGACTCGCCCCGGACCCGGCGCGTACCGCCAGCTTCGATGGAACGGCGGTGGTGCGCGCGCGGGGCCTGCGCTGGAGGCAGGACGCCCTGTCGCTCAACGTTCCCGCGCTGCATTGGCAGCTGGGCTCTCGCGTCGAAGGTCCCAAGCGAACCGTTCACAGTGACCTGCGCGTGGAGAAGCTCACGGTCGGAATGAGCGATCGGCGGCTGTCCTTCTCGGAGCTGACCAGCGACACCACTGCCAGCTTCACCGAGGCGCTGGAAGCGGACGACATCGAGCTGAAGCAGCACGTGAAGCTTCGCGCGCTCGAACAGAACCCGGCGCTGCCCTATCCGGTCCAGGACGTGGAAGCGACGTTCTCGGCGCGGCGCAAGCCCACGGGCGTCATCCACGTTCCCCAGCTCCAACTGACCAACGCGGGGACCCGCACCCATTTGAAGGTCCGGGGGCGGCTCGACCTCAGCGAGGACCGGCGCCGCCTGGGACTCCGGGGCGAGCTGTCGCAGGACATGGCCAGGCTCGCGCGACCCGGGATTCTGGAGGGAAGCGGCAAGGTCACCGTCGACTTCCGCGTGGGCTCACCCGACCTCGTCGTCTTCCGGACCATCTCCAACCTGCTCCTCCAGGACTTGAACCTGCGCCTGCCCGAGCAGGGGTTCGAGATTGAAGGGATGGACGGCAACGTCCCGCTCACCGAGAACCTCGAGTACAGCGAGGGACAGCTGCGGCTGCTGAGCGACATCGACGTGAACCCGTACCCGATGCTTCGTTTCGCCGACCAGCATCCCCTGCTCTCCCGCAGCGGGTATGTGTCCGCCAAACGCATCAGCACGCCGCTCGTCGCCGTCGCGCCCCTGGCGGGGAATCTGTCCATCGACCAGCACGTCGTCTCCATGACGCAGTTGGAGATGGGGGTTCGCGGTGGGCGCATCACCGGACAGTGGCTCCTGGACTGGCAAGGCAAGCACTCCACCCTGGAGGCCCGCGTGCGAGCCACCGGGGTCCAGTCGTCCCGAGGCGAGCCCTTCGACGGCAATGCCGCCGTGGTCATCTCCGCGAAGGACCGCAGCATCAATGGCCGCGCGGAGATTCTGCGCATTGGCAACCGCCACCTGCTGGACCTGCTCGACATCGAAGACCCCCGCCATGTCAACCCCGCCACCAACCGGGTCCGCTATGCCTTGCGGCTGGGCTACCCGGAGCACGTGCGGGTGAGCTTCAACCACGGCTTCGGCAGCCTGCGCATCACCATGGGCGGCCTGGCGAAGCTGCTCAGCATCGACGAAATCCGGGGCATCCCCATGGGCCCCATCGTCGACCAGCTCATCAAATCCATGACTCCTCCGGAGACCACGCCATGAAACACCGTGGGTTGCTGCTGTGGGCCGCCCTCGCCACGTCCGGGTGCATCAGCGCGCCGGAGATTGTCATGGTGGACCGCGCGACGGCGCTCGAGGAACAGGCCTCGGGCTCGTTCAAGGACGTGGAGCAGCGGCTGGCTCGCGCAGGCATGAACCCCACGCCGGTGCCATTCACACCCAATCAGTTGGAAGAGCTGGGCATCCAGCCCACGCCGCTGGTGGAGAACATCGGCAGGACGCCCGCGGACCGCGTTGACGACCTGCTGCGTCGCCACTGCGTGGGCGAAGGGCGGGACGGGCTGCTGGCGACGACCCGGCGCCGCTGCCAGGCCGGGCGCATGACAGCCGACGACATGGCCCTGGTCGAGCGGGTGAATCGCTCCCGTCAGTTGCTCTGGAAGTGGATGCGGTCGGCCCGCCCCGACGTCCCGGAAGTGACGCTGCGCCGGAACTGGCACAAGGTGCACGCGGAGGGCGTCGTCTGCGGCGGTTGGGTCGAGGCCGAGGATGGGACCTGGGGAGAGAAGCAGTGCTGACGCGGCGGAGACGGGGCGTCGTGGCCCTGGTGACGCTGATCGCGGGGAGCGTCTGGGCGCAGGACGATGAGAACGATGGAGGACTGCGCACGCCCACCCGGCTCACCGTGGGCGTGGGCGACCAGTTCCTGGGGCAGCTGACGCCTGACGGGAACACGTTGATCTTCGCGTCCAACCGCAGCATCGCGACCGAAATCTTCACGCAGGACCTGGAGCGCGGCCGCGAGCGCCGGCTGTTCGACGAAGGCGCGGATGTCACCTGGCCGCGCATCAGTCCCGACGGCAAGCACCTGCTCTACATCTCGTTCCGCAACCAGGCCGGTGGCCAGCTGTGCGTGCGCGAGCTGCCCACCGCGAAAGAGCGCCGGTGCCTCGAAGGAGACGCCAACGCCCTCCAGGCGGAGTGGATGGACGCCTCGCACATCGCGCTGGTGAGCCGGGCCACCATCCAGGGCGACCTTCACCTGTCGCGAGTCGAGCTGGGCGGCAAGTGGCGTGTGACGCCCCTGCTCGAGCGGAACCTGACCAGCCCGACCCTTTCCCCCGATGGGCGCTGGCTGGTGTACGTCCCCATCGAGCGCTCCGTGCGGCAGGTGGGCCCCGGCTTCGCCGCGCGCGCCGCGCCCCATCTGGAGGCGTTGCGCCTGGATGCCCCCGGCGCGAAGCCCGTCCCGCTGTCGCTCGACATCCCGGGGCAGACGGGACAGCCGGCGTTCTCCCGGGATGGGCGCTACCTGTACGTGGTGCAGTTCTTCACGGACTCGAATGCGGATGGCGTCATCGATGCCAGCGACAGCGGCGTGCTGTTCCGGGTGCCATTCGCGACGGAGCGTGACGACGCCGCCGAGCAAGCCGCCGCCGCCAATCCGGACCAGCTCACCAGCAAGTCCTGGAACTGCCAGTACCCGGCGCCCGCGACCACGTCTCTGGCGGCGACCTGTTCACGCTCGCAGTCCCTGGACGTGTACCAGATGCCGCTGGATGGCCAGGTCCCCAGTGCATGGGATGCGCGCCGGCTCAGCGAAGAGCTGAGGATGGTGGGCCGGCGCGCCGATGAGCTGCTCCTCTATCGCCACCGGCTGCTGCTCGAGACGCGCCCCAGGCTTCGCCGCCTGCTGATGATGCGCATGAGCATGCTGCACCTGGCCTCCGAGGACTTCAGCGCGGCGGAGTTCTACGCCCGCCACCTGGGCACGGTGAGCGACCCCGCCACCGCGGGCCTGGAGGAACCGCTCCGCATCCTCATCGACCACCGGCGCGCCATGAAGGAGCGCGAGCGGGGCCGCATGGTGGAGGAGCAGAGCGTCGCGGAGCAGAAGCGCATGGCCGCGCTGGATCCCGCGAACGCGCTCAGCCCCGCTGCCGCTGTCTTCCAGCACGTGGTGCGCAGTGAGCTGGCGGATGACGCAGGTGACTTCACGCGGGCCCGAAAGGAGCTGGAGGCGGCCGAAATCGCCGACACCACGCCGCGCGCGGTGCTGGAGGCATACCACGCGCGAGCGGACGTGCTGTACCGTGAGCTCGATGAGCGCGAGCCCCTGATTGAAGCGGGCCGGCGGCTCTCCGAGCACCGCATCTTCCCGGCCGACGACCAGCTCGACTTCGCTCGCGCCGCGGTCCGCGCCCTGTACCGGGGACGCCCCTACGACGAGGCGGACGCGGCGATGGCGCAGGCACTCACGACAGCGCCCGCCGGTTCGGCCTACGCGTACGCGCTGGAGCTGGGCCGCCACATCAATGCGCTCCGAAGCGACCGGCCTCCTCGTGCCGTGCGGGAGGCCCTGCTCGGCTTCTACCAGCAGCAGAAGGACCCGCTGCGCAGACGGGTCCTGGTTCAGGACGCCGTGGAGCGGGCGGCGGGGCTCGGCGCCGACAGCATCATGGAATCGCTGGCGATGGTCTACGTCGACGACACGCCCCCGGGTAGCGAGGAACGACGCCGCGCCGAGCGGCTCTTTCGCCGCGCACTGATGGGCCGCGCCTACCGGCGGCTGGCGCGGCAACGCCAGGACATGGCGCGTGCGGACTTCGACCTGGTGACGCAGCGGACGGGTTCGCTGGAGAGCGCCGTCGAAGCCATGAACCTGCGCTTGCGAGCCGGCGTCAGTCCGGACGTGGTGGAGAAGGAAGTCACCACCACCGCTCCGAACATGGCGAAGCCGCTCGCGCACTTCGTGAAGGCCTACGTCACCGCGCGCCAGCTCTCCAAGTTGGAGGGGGATGCCCATGCGCAGGCCGTGACCTCGGCGGTGAGGGAGCTGCGTGCCGCGTGGCCGGAGCTGAAGAACCAGCGCGTGGTGCAGGCGCTCCTGGGTGCCATCCATCACGAGGACTTCCTGCGCAACCGCGACCCCGCCGCCGCCGAGCGCGCCAACCGCTACTACATGGTGGCCCTGGACTTGATGCGGAACAACGTCCGCTACCGGGCCATGATTCTCGGCGCGCTGGGGCTGCTGCACACGCAGGTGGGCAACTTCCACATCGCCCTGGGCTACCTCGAACAGCGGGACAAGCTGCCGTACGTGGACAATTGGGCGGGGCTCGCGGTGTCCATGGCGCGGGCCCACGCGCTGCTCCACGTCGACCGTGAAGCCGACGCGGCCCAGGCGGCGGACAAGGCCCTGGCCATGGTGGAGACCACGCAGCGGCTGTCCAGGTTCCTCCCGCTGGCCCTGGACCGTGCCGCGCTCTACAACCTCGCCGCGGGCCGCTTCGAACGGGCGCTGACGCTCTATGACCGGGAGCTGCCGCTCTTGGAAGCGAGCCCCCAGGACGAAGAGGGCCTGCGCAACCGGATGGTGGTGCGGCTGGCGCGCGGCGCCGCGGCGCTGGGTGCTGGTCAGCCGCAGCGGACTCTGGAGGACCTGGAGCAGGTCGAGCGAGACCTGGCGACGCCCGGGGTTCGGAGCGCGTTGAAGTGGGCCCACTCCACGCCGGAGCATGTCCTGCGCTCCTATCGCCTCATCGCCTCGGGCCTGCGCGCGAACGCGGAGACCCGGCTGGGACGCCTGGACGCCGCGGCGCGGGCGCTCGAAACGCGGCGCAAGCTGTACCTGGATCAGTTCGACCAGTTGGACCGCGATGAGGACATCCGCGCCGTGACGCTGGCGGAGCTGCGGCTGGCGGAGAACGCGGTGGACCAGCAGGACCCGGCACGGGCGGCGCGTTGGCTGGGCGAGGCGTTGAAGCACTCCGACTCGCTGGTCGCGCGGACGCACGCGGAAGTCGATACGGGGCAACTGGACGTGCTCTGGTTCGCGGCACAGCTGAATGTGAAAGGCGACGGAGGCTTGCCCTTCGACGTGTCCCAGCGACTGGGCAAGGCGCGCCGCTCCCTGGTCGAGCGGCGTGACCCGGCCTGGCGCCCGTACCTAGCGTGGTTCGAGATCTATCAGGCGCTCGAAGCGCCTGCGGCCGAGGAGAAGCGCGAAGCCCTGGTGCGTCCCGCCGAGCCGTAGGAGCCCCGCTCGACTGGCAAGGCGCGTCCCAGGGAGCCCAGAGGTTCCAGGCGGGCGAGCTCAGGAGGGCAGCGCGCGTGACAGCGCCTGCCGTACCGCCGCGCGCACGGGCGCGGGGACCTCATCCCCGGGGATGCGCCGGCACAGGGACACCGTGCGCTTGAGCGCGTCACACGCCTCGCTGCAGCGGGGGCAGCGGGACAGATGGTCCTCCAGGCGCACACAGGCGGCCTGGTCCACCTCCTCCACGGCGAACTCCGACAGCTCCTGCGCCAGCTCCGGACACCCCGCGCCCTGTCCGTGGGCGCCCTCCCCCAGGAGGGTGGCGAGGTGCTCGCGCATCTGGAGCCGAGCGCGGTGCAGCCGGCTCTTGAGCGCCCGCACCTCGATGCCCACCACGCCAGCCGCCTCCTCGGCCGTGAGCCCCTCCACGTCCCGGAGGATGAGCACCTCTCGATGCGCCTCCGGCAGCGCGAGGATGGCCGCCTGCAACACTTCGCCCATCTGCCGCGCGTGGGAGACCATGTCCGGCGTCGCCTCCTCCGCCGCGACGTGCGTGGCCGCGGGCGAGTCGAGCGGCTGGAAGTCCTCGGGCGCGCCGACGCGGCGGCGGCGCAGGCGGAAGCAGTGCGTGCGGGCCACCTGGTACAACCAGGTGGACAGCGCCGCGTCCCCTCGGAACGCGTGGATGCCCCGGAAGGCGGAGAACAGCGTCTCCTGGAGGACCTCCATGGCGTCCTCCTCGGAGCCGCACATGCGCAGGCCAAAGCGGTACACCTGCTTCTCGTGGCGGGCGAGGACTTCGTCCAGGGCCTTGTCGTCGCCAGCGCGCGCGGCCTCCATCAACTGCTCATCGGTTCGCGTCGACATCCGCCCTTCGCCTCCTCATCGGAAGAACGCCCAGTCACCAGGATGCCTTCCTGGATGGCGCCAGGAGGTTACATCGCGCAATACCTAGCGTCGGTGCTGAAGCGACAGGCCGAGTTGTCCACTGGCCGCGCCATGGCCGGGAGGCCGCCAGCTCCCTCCCAGCGTGGCTCGAAGCGTCTGCCGGTGGAGATACCAGCTGAGCCCGGCATCCAGCCGCGCGCCGCCCGGGGCGTCCGCCAAGGCGCCGCCCGTGACTCGCGCCACCAGCGCCCACGGCTCGAGCACCGTGGCCCCCGGCCCCGGCAGGTTGAGGCCCGCGCGGACATGGGCGAGCAGCGCGTGTCCCTGGGGGAAGGCCACCTGGTGGAGCTCGGCGGAGAGCACCAGCGGACGCAGGCGCAGGAGCGCGTCCACGCCCCAGGAGCGTGCGTCGCCCCCGGGCTCCGTGCTCCCTTGCAGGGCCAGGGTGAAGCCCTGCCTGAGGCCGAAGTCATTCATGGGCAGGCTGAGGGAATACGACTCCGCCTCGGGCGCGCCCAGGGTGAGGGCGGCGCGGGCCACGAGCAGGGGCGGTCGCCACGCCCCCTCCGGCCCGGGGCGGTACACCACCAGGCCCGAATCATAACGCACGCTCCAGCCCTCCCCCCGGAGCAGGCCCCCCACGTCCACCCCCGGCGCGCGCCCAGACTCCGTCCCGGTGAGGTGCTCGCGCAGGGGGCCTTGCGTGATGGCCTTGTCCAGCGAGTCCACCTCGAAGCCACTGGTGAGGCTCTCCCGGCCCACCTGCGGACGGAACAGCCCCACGCTCAGCCAGGCACGCTGGGGCAGCACGGTGAAGGTGGCGCTGGCCTCGTGGAGGGCCAGCGGCGGCCCCTGGAGCGGACCGGGCAGGAGGACGAGCCGGTCGAACGACACCTCCAGTCCGCCCCGCACCCACGGCGACCCGGTCAGGTGGAGCCCCACCCGCCCACGTCGCAAGCTCACGGTGGCGGCGCCCGGGGTGCTCAGCCCCTGGTCGATTCGGACCTGGAGCGCCTTCCTGATTTCCAGCCGCGGCCCCTCCTCCACCACCTCCTCGGCCCGGCCCGGCCGCGCCATGCCGGCCAGGGCCAGCAGGCAGAGGGACAGCACGGTCCGCGTCCTGCGCGTCGCGCGCTCCATGGGGGGCCACGACTCGCTAGTAGCGGATGACCTGGTAGCCCTCGGCCACCAGGCGCGACAGCTCCGCCACACCGTCATCCACCACGTCGGCCTGGGGCTGGAGCTTCTTCGGGTCGATGCCAAACTTCTGCAGCGCGGTGCCGCACGCCACCAGCCGCACGCCAGCGGCCTTCGCCGCATGGGCCGCCTCGCGGACCTCCGCCGGCACGGCCTTCACCGTCGGGTCCAGCGCCACCACCGCGCGGCCGTAGGTGAGCCACACCACGTCCGAGAGGTAGCCCGACTCCTTGGCGTTCTTCACGTGCCGGAGGGAGCTGGAGAGGGTGCCGATGTCCTCCAGGCCCGTGTTGGCCACGAAGACGAGCTTGCCCTGGCGAGCGGGCACCTCCTTCTTCGCGGGCTGGGACGGCGACGCGGCGAGCGTGGCCAGGGGACCGGTGACGAGCGCGATGACGAGCAACGGCAGGAAGCGATTCATCTGGACGGACTCCGAAGCGGTTCGAGGACGACTGATTCGAGGACTACTGGATGGACAGCACATGGATGAGCCCCCAGGCGGACAGCGCCAGGGCGGCGAAACCAACGAGGCCCGCGTAGACGACCCGCATGCCCGCGCGGCGGACCATGCTCAGGTGGGTGCCAAGCCCCATGGCCGCCATGGCCATCACCATGAGGAAGACGCTGGCGGTGGAGAGCCACGCCTTGGCGACGGCGGGCACCACGCCCACCGTGCCCAGCACGCCCACCGCGAGGAAGCCGATGACGAACCACGGGATGGGCGGCTCCTTCAGCGAGTAGCGCACCTGCCCGCCCGCGCCGGAGACCAGCCCCAGCACCACGAGCGCGGGGGCCAGCAGCACCACGCGGGTGAGCTTGACCAGCGTGCCCAGGTCCCCGGCGGAGGTGCCCCAGGTGAAGGCCGCGGCCATGACCTGCGCCACCTCATGCAACGTGGCGCCCGACAGGATGGCGAGCTGCGCGGTGCTCAGCCCCAGCAGCGGCCCCACGAAGACGTAGAAGAGGACGCCCACCGTGCCCAGGATTCCGCACAGCCCCACCGCCAGCGTGGTGTCCTCCTCCTCCGCGCGGGTGACGGAGCTGGCGGCCACCACCGCACTGGCACCACAAATGGAAGTCCCCACCGCCAGCAGCGTGCCCAGCTTCTCCGGCACGCCGAAGCGCTTCGTCACCCAACGGATGCCCAGAATGCCGCCGACGATGACGGCCAGGGCCAGCAGCAGCACGCGTGGGCCCACCTTCGCCACCAGCCCGAAGTCGAGCCGCGCTCCCATCAGCACGATGCCCAATCGCAGCACCGTGCGCGCCGAGTAGCGCGTGCCCTCCATCAGGCCGGGGGCCAGCCCCAGGGCCGTGCGCAGTGAGATGCCAATCAGCAGGGCCACCGTGAGGGGCCCCACCACCTTGAGGCCGGGGAGCGTAGCCAGCCCGTAGCTGACCACCGCCAGTCCAGCGGCGAGCCCGAGCCCCGGCAGCCGCCGGCGCCAGGGGCCTCCGGGCGGAGGCGCGGCGGAAATCGAGTCGGAAGCGGCGAGAGGTGCGGTCATTTCGGGGGGACGGTGGGGGGAAGTCGCGCTCACGGTTGAACCTGCTGGGTGCGGAGCACGGCCGGCAGGTCCTCGCCCACCGCGCGGCCCTCCAGCGACTCGCTCAGTCGCGGCTTGCCGGCGAGGAAACGGCGCACCGCCTCGTGCGCGTCCACGTCGAGCACTTGCGGCTCCTGGACGCCGGGGATGCGGCAGAGCATGTCCGGCGAGTCCCCTTCCCGCTCGCAGGCCGTCACGGTGTAGAGGCGCTCGTCCACCACCGGCTCGCCAGCGACCTCCAGGGCGAGGAGGCGCTGCCCCTTGGGGGCCTCCGAGCGGAAGCGCAGCGTCATCCCCGAGGGGCGCGGCAGCCACCCGCCGAAGCGCTTCTCCGGGTTCTTCGCGAAAACGTTCTCCAGCTCCTGCTCCCAGAAGGCGCGAAGCTGGCGGCCACTCACCTTGCCCGTCTTCAGCTTGTTGGTGATGGGAAAGAAGTTCCACAGGTCCGCCTCGCGCACGGGCCCGGGCAGCAGCGGCGTGCCGAAGCGGAAGCCGTTGGAGAGGCCGATCTCCGTCCCGCCAGCGGCGCGGATGGCGTCAGCCAGCACGTTGTCCAGCGGGTTCTCCACCACCGCGTAGCGCGCGAGCGTCACGTCGGTGTGCCCCACCGGCGAGGACAGCTGCTCCTCATAAGGCGCGAGCGCGGCGTCCACGAGCCGCGCCACCTCCGGGTCCTCGGGGAAGCGCGACGCGGTCAGCTCGATGAGCTCCCAGCGGCGGTCCACCACCTTCCCATCCTCCAGCCACAAGTCCATCCGGCCGAGGAAGGAGCCGAAGGCGCCAGGCTCCACCACCCAGCTACCAGCCTGCTCGATGGGTTCATAGGTGCGCTCGTGCGTGTCGCTGGACAGGTGGGCGTCCACGCCAGACACCCGGGCGGCGAGCCCCACGGCCTTGGCGAGCCCCACGTGCGACATCAAGAGCACCACCTGGGCGCCCTCGCGCTCGCGCACCTCGCGCACCAGCTCCGGCAGCGCCTCCGGGCCGTCGTAGCGCAGCCCCTTGCTGTACCCCGGGGGCTGACGGCGCGGGACGTCCGGGTCCGTGAAGCCCACCACGGCCACCTTCACCCCGCCTACCTCCTTCACCAGGTACGGCGGGAAGAGCCGTTCACCGCTGGCCGCATCACGCAGGTTGGCAGCGAAGAGCGGATGCTTCAGCTCACGGGCGCGCTGACGCAGCACCGCGGGGCCGTACACCACCTCCCAGTTGCCGGGGACCGCGCCGTCCAGCCCGAGCGCATTGAGCGGCTCGATGAGGGCGCCACCCTCGGTGAGGGCCGCCGCGCCCGAGCCTTGAATCGTGTCGCCGGCGTCGAGCACCAGCACGTCACCACCTCGCTCGGCCCGAATCTGTTGGATGGCGGCGGCGACGCGGGCGAAGCCGCCCGCCATCTCGATGCGCTCCTTCCCGTCGCGCCAGAAGAGCTCCGGGTGGGCGCGCATTTGCGCATGCAGGTCCGCCACGTAGAGGACGGTGAGCTGCTGGCGCTGGGACGTGGGAGCGCTGGCGGTGACGGGGGGCCGGGATGAAGCACAGCCGGAGGCCAGGGCGACCAGCGCGCCGAGCGCGAACAGGAGACGGGACATCGTGGAGCACCTTGCGAGGGGTGAAAGGAGACAGCGGAGGTGACACGAGGTGCGCCGCGCGAAGTTCCCGGACGGCGGCTCACCTCGAACGCCTCGCGCATCACGGCCACGTCGACATGGGGCCGAGATTGAAGACGTCCTGGAACCCCTGCTCCTTCAACAGGCGCTCGGCACGGCCGCTGCGCGCGCCACTGCGGCAGTAGACAACCACGGGCGTCTGTGGCGAGCCAAGCTCTCCAAACCGCCGTGCCAGTTCATCCACCGGGATGTTCACCGCGCCTGGCAGGTGACCGGAGGCGAACTCCTCGGGCGTGCGGACATCCACCAGCGTGGCGCCCGCCTCCACCCTGCGGCGGGCCTCGGACCCCGCCGCGGCGTCACCTGGACGCGGGCGCGTACAGGCGGCGAAGAAGAGACCCATGAACACGGCGGCGACGACGAAAATGACCTTCATGGCGCGGCTCCAAGCGACACCGGTGGCCACTGGCCCCCGGGAAGTGCGTACAGCCTGATGAGAGCCGTGGCGACGGCCAAAGGATTCAGCGCCCGTCCCGCCCGGCAGCCCGGTCGCGACAAGGGCACGCGGACGCGCGCACTCCCGCCTCCCCCAACGGCCGTCGGGGACGGTTCGGCCGCCGCTTCCGGCCTGGCCCCGCCCCAGCCGCCTTAGGGAGAGAGGCGGGCCAGCGCGGCCAAGAGCACCGCGGGCTCCAGTTCAGAGACGGCCAGCGCGGCCCGCTCGCCCCCACCAGGCAGCACGCAGATGCGCTCTCCCACGGGCCCTTGCGTGCACCGAGGCCCGTCACCAGCGAAGCGGGCTGCCTCCTGCGCCGCCGTCGAGCCCGGCAGGGGAAGGAAGAGCGTCATCGCCTTGCCCCCTTCGTGCCGGTACAGCAACGAGGCGGAGAGCTTTCCATGCAACCGGCAGCGACGGGCCCCCAGCAGCGTCGCGCCTGGCACCACCGGCACCTCCACCGGATAGCCCACCTCCCGCTCCACCCACGCCTTCACCTCGGCCGGGTCCGAGGACTCGAACTCACAGGGGGCGATCCGGGAGAAGGCCTTGAGGTGGTGCCGCTCGAGGTCCATCGCCAGCGCCTCGTTCATGCCACTGGGCCATGATGTCCAGAGGACCCCCACCGACGCGAGCACCGCGGCCAGGCCCGCCGCCAGCCTCCGCCTGGGGAAGAACGGCCGGGGGCGCGGCGCCAGCCGCGTGACACGCTCCGCCAGTTCGGGCGGGACTCGCTGCTCCGCGGCGCCCTCCGCCCTCAGCGCCTGCCGCAGCGACGCATAGCGGGCAGCCTCCCGGGCACAGCCCGCGCATCGGGACAGGTGGTGCGCCACCGCCTGCTGCTCATGCGCCTGGACCTCACCGTCGAACCACGCGGAGAGACGCTCCTGCCACTGGGGGCTACAGGCTTCCATGGACCTTCTCCTTCTCGAGGAAGTCGAGCATCGCCAGCCGCGCCCTCGCCAGCCGCGAGCGCACGGTGCCCACCGGGCAGCCATGCACCTGAGCAATCTCCTCGTAGCTCAGCTCCTCGACTTCCCGCAGCCACAACGTGTCGCGCCACTCCGGCGCCAGGGAGTCGAGCGCCGCCTGCATCCCCGCACTCAAGGTGCGGGCGTGCAGCTCCGCCTCCAGGTCCGCGGAAGGCTCCGGAGGAAGCGCCCGGCCCAGCCCGCCCTCCAGCACCTCCAGGTGAGGCCGCAGACCCCGGCGGGAGTTGAGGTACACGGTGCGCTGTATGGTGAGCAGCCAGGCCTTGAGGCGCTCGGTCTCTCTCAGCGCGCCGCGCTGCTCCAGGGCGCGCGCCAGCGTCTCCTGTACCAGGTCATCCGCCTCCGCGGCGCTGCCCGTCAGCCGACGCCCCACCCGTCTCAAGACGGGCAGGTGCTCCAGGGCACGTTCGATGAAGGCGCGGGCGCTCACGGGCATGAGGACACGACGGGGCGGGTAAAAGGTTCCCGGTGAAGGACGAGGGTGCTCGGGAAGCTGGAGCGCCCTTGTCTCCTCGTGGCGGGCACAGGGTCACGGAGCGGGCGTCGCGCCCACGCGCGGCGTCCCAGGACGCTGTGAGCCCGCGCCTACACCGATTCGAGCTTGCAGCACCTGCGCCAGGTAGAAGCCCGCGAACATGGCGGGCACGAAGACAAGCAACGGGAAGGCCCCGGTCGCCAGCGAGGTGAGCGCGGGACCGGGGCAGTAGCCGCCCAGCCCCCAGCCCACGCCAAAGAGGGCCGCGCCCACGAGGAGCTTCGAGTCCGGCTTGCTGGCTGGGAGCGAAGGGAACTTCGCGGCGAACAGCGGCTGCGCGCGCTGGTGGATGAGGGGCCGCAGCGCCGCGTGAACGGCGATGGCGCCGCCCATCACGAACGCGAGCCGGTAGTCCCAGTCGCCTGCGATGTCGAGGAAGCCGAGGACGTTGGCCGGGTCCGTCATGCCGGCGAGGCCCAGGCCGAGGGCGAAGATGAGGCCGCTGAGGAACGCACTGAGGGAGGGACGCATGGGGGCTTTCTCTAGAGGACGTGGCGGACCAGGAAGACGGTGAGGACGCCGGTGGCCATGAAGGTGAGCGTGGCGGCGATGGAGCGGACCGAGCCCCGGCTGATGCCGCAGACGCCGTGCCCGCTGGTGCAGCCGTTGCCCAGCCGCGAGCCGAACCCCACCAGCAGTCCGGCCCCCGCCAGCAGCCAGAGGCCGCCCGCGTTCGGGGCCGAGGGCGCCGGGAAGGAGCCAGGGCGCAACCAGGAGAGCAGCAGGCCCCCGGCGAGCAGCCCGGCGAAGAAGAGCACGCGCCAGGCGACGTCACCGCGCACGGGGGCCAGCAGCGAGCCCACCACGCCGCTGATGCCGGCGACCCGGCCGTTGGCCAGGAGCAACAGGGATGCGCTCAGCCCGATGAGGGCCCCGCCCAGGAGAGGAAGGAGGATGGAGGAAGTCATGTCTCAGTAGGAGCCAGGTTTCGGTGAAAAGGATTCACCGACGTCGGCCGAATCCTTTGTTCGCGCCCCGGGCTCTCATGGGCAGGAGGCTTCGACATGATTTTCCGGCAGCTTTTCGATTCCGAGTCCTCGACGTACACCTACCTCATCGGCGACGAGGCCACCCGCCAGGCCGTCCTCATCGACCCCGTGTTGGAGCAGGTCGACCGCGACCTGCAACTGGTGGCCGAGCTGGACCTCACCCTCACCCACGTCTTCGACACCCACGTCCACGCCGATCACATCACCGCGTCGGGCGCGCTGCGGGAGCGCACGCAGGCCACGGTGGTGGGGAGCGTGAACGGCGCCAGTTGCGCCAACGTCCAGGTCCGCCACGGGGACGAGGTGCGCGTCGGGAAGCTCGTCTTCCAGGTGCTCGCCACCCCGGGGCACACGGACGACAGCATCAGCTACCTGCTCGGCGACCGCGTCTTCACCGGGGATGCGCTGCTCGTGCGCGGCAACGGCCGCACCGACTTCCAGAACGGGAACGCGAGCCAGCTCTACGACAGCCTCACGCGCGTCCTCTTCGCCCTCCCCGATGAGACACTCGTCTACCCCGCCCACGACTACAAGGGCCGCACGGTGACGAGCATCGCCGAGGAGAAGCGGCACAACCCCCGCGTGGCCGGCAAGAGCCGGGAGGAGTTCATCCACATCATGGAGAACCTCAACCTGCCCAAGCCCAAGCTGATTGACGCCGCCGTCCCGGCCAACCGCGCCTGTGGACACACGGCGCCCTCACCCCAGGGGGCCTGAGCTCCCTGGCCTCTTCGCAGGAGTCCCGACCATGACACCCCGCCCCTATCAAGACATCACGCCCTCGCAGCTCGACACGCTCGGTCCCGAGGTGCGGCGCATCGACGTGCGCGAGCCGGACGAGTACACCGGCCCCCTGGGCCACCTGCCCGGAGCCGAGCTCATCCCCCTGGGCACGCTCGAGGCCGCCTCCACCGCGTGGCCCCGCGAGGCGCCGCTGCTGCTCATCTGCCGCTCGGGCGGGCGCTCCGCGCAAGCGGCGCGGTTGCTCGCCCACGGCGGCTTCAAACACCTCTTCAACCTGGCGGGCGGGATGCTCGCCGTGCGCGAGCCGCTCGCGCCGCGGCCCCAAGGCTGAGCGCGCGTCGCGACAGGACGGACACCATGCCCCTTCTCGGCTTCTCCCTCGCGGCGCTCATGGGCCTGTCGCTCGGCCTGCTCGGCGGCGGTGGCTCCATCATCACCGTCCCCATCCTCGTGTACGTCCTGGGCTTCGGGGCCAAGGAGTCCATCGCCATGGGATTGGCCGTGGTGGGAGTCACCAGCCTCTTCGGCGCGGCGAGCCACTGGCGCAGGGGCAACGTCCAGTGGAAGGCGGCCCTCATCTTCGGGGCGGTGGCCATGGCGGGCACCTACGCCGGGGCGCGCCTGTCCGCGCTCATCTCCGGGACGACGCAGCTCCTGCTCTTCGCCACGGTGATGCTCGTCTCCGCCGTCTTCATGTTCCGCAATGGCCGGAAGGACTCCGCGCAGGCGCCCGAGCCCCGGAAGGCGTCCTTCCCCCTCATGGCCCTGGCCGCGCTCGGGGTGGGGGGCCTCACCGGTCTGGTCGGCGTGGGCGGCGGCTTCCTCATCGTCCCGGCGCTGGTACTGCTGGTGGGCCTGCCCATGAAGCAGGCGGTGGGCACCAGCCTGCTCGTCATCGCCCTCAACTCCCTCGTGGGCTTCGCCGGCTACCTCGGCCACGTCGAGGTGCCCTGGGTCTCCCTTGGCATCTTCACGGCTATCGCCGTGGTGGGCATCCTGCTGGGCACCTGGGCGTCCCACTTCGTCTCCCAGGCGACGCTCAAGACAGCCTTCTCCGGCTTCCTCGTCGTGATGGGCGTCTTCATCTTCTTCAAGAACCGGGAAGCGTTGGGGCTGGGGGGCGGCGCCTCCACGACGCAGAATGCCCACTGACGTCACGCAGGACTCCAGGAGGAGCACCATGGCCGAGCAGCCCCCCGACGCCGCCGCTCAATGGGACGCACGCTTCAGTCACCCGGCGTATGTCTATGGCACCCAGCCCAACGACTTCCTCGTGGAGATGGCGCCGCGCCTGCCTCCCGGCGGGCGCGTGCTGAGCCTCGGTGAGGGCGAGGGCCGCAACGCCGTCTACCTCGCCTCCCTGGGCCACGCCGTCACCCCCGTGGACGCGTCGAGCGTGGGACTCCAGAAGGCGAAGCAGTTGGCAGACGAGCGCGCCGTCAACATCGAGACGCGCGTCAGCGACCTGGCGCACTTCGCCTTCGCGCCGGAGGCGTGGGACGCGGCCATCGTCATCTTCTGTCACCTGCCCCCCGCACTGCGGCGGCGGGTGCATGGCGCGCTGGTGAAGAGCCTCCGCCCCGGTGGCCTGGTCCTCCTCGAAGCGTACACGCCCGCTCAGCTGGGCTTCCGCACGGGCGGACCGCCTGTCGAGGAGCTCCTCTACACGGCGGAGGCCCTGCGCGAGGACTTCGCGGGGCTGGAGCTGCCCGTGCTCCGTGAGCTGACGCGCGAGGTCCGCGAGGGGACCCTGCACACCGGAAGGGCCGCCGTGGTGCAGCTCGTCGGGCGCAAGGCGACGTGAGCCCGGACCTGCGCGGGCGGAGGACACCTGCTCCGGCGCCGTGTCCGCCCTCGCCACCGACAGAGCCCAAGTCGGTGCGTCGCGGCCTCGTGAAGACGTACGGCGTGCGCGAGGTGAAGGACGACATCTCCCGGCGCGTGCTCACTCGCTTCCGCGAGGAGGGCAGACCAGAAGAAGGAAGAGCCTTGATCCAGGTCCAGCTCTCCCTCATCGAGCGCACCATCAACGCCCTGAACCGTGCGCATCGAATGCGGTCAGGGACGTTCTGGGAGCGCATGGAGGAAGAAGCTGCCGTCCTCCGGAGCGCATTCGAGGAGGCCAAGGGAACGTGCACCGCTGACCTCCGCGCCGCCATCACAGCCCGCGACCACGCCCGTGACGAAGTGGCCCGGCTCCGAGAGGCCCTGACGGACGTGCTGCTGGAAGCCGAGGTGCAAGATGACATCATCGCTCGAATCGCCACCTCAGCACTCAGCATCGGTAGTCAGTAAGACTCAGGCGCTCCGGTCACACGCTCGAAGGACACTCCGAGATTCCCAACCCCCGCAAGCGCACTCTTGATTTCCTCAGAGACGATGAACGCAGAGGAATAGCCTTGTATCCGGAAGACGCGGGCTCCTTCTGCTTTGGACGGGTCGATACGCAGTCCGTAGATGGCGCGGTACGTTCCGACTCGCTCCGGTGCGACACCATCCGGAGGATAGATTTGCACCTCTTTGGAGTTCTTCTCATCAACGCATTTGAAGCATTTAGTTGCATTGATGACATAGAGCAGATTCTTCGCCCCTTCGACTTCGATGGGGAATACCTGGACATCTTCAGGTGCCAGTTTTCGAAAGATACTCGCGACCTGTTCGTCTGCGATAGGAGTTCTCCCTGAATTCGCTACCGAGAAGGACCGTTGTGGCCCGTCACGAAACGGTCTGCTCTTGAGAGGTCCGGGGTCAGGCAGGCGCCGCCCATCCCCAAACATCCACGGGTCATCTAGCTCGCCGCCAGATGCGGGAACAGGCAATTCCAGAACCCACTGAGGGACATCCGCAATTCCAATATCGTAGTAGTTATCATCAGACATCCACTAGCCCTCCTTCGGCACAATCAGGCGCCGAAGCTCTGAACCCTGCGTCAGAAGCTCATCTGCGATTTTCGCAAGCTCCTCGACCAAGCGACTCCGACACGCATCTTTGTTCCTGCATTTTCCTAGTGCGTCATTCAAGCGCCGCAATACGGCCTCATGGTATTCACGCGGATGAGGCCCTTTGTGGCCCCCCAGTCGGACTTTGTTGGCGACGTCTTCCAGGGACATCCCGGCTCGGGCGAAAGCCTCTACGCACAGCGGCGTCCAAGGACCACCAGTCACAGCGGATTTTGTGTTCTTGTTCGTGCAGATGTGATGAAAAGGCCCTACCTCGTCGCCAGGAGACCGCCCTTCAGAGTACATCGCAAGGGCCGCAGCAGCTCCCGGAGCGAGCGCGACATTCAGCACACCAGCAGCGGGAAGCGCGATGGACGTGACACCGCCGCCCATCGCCGCTCCGAGCTGAAATCCCGCCTCGGCCTGCGCTCGAATCGCGGCCTGGGGGAAGCCCGGGAGCTTCGGCCCCTGGGCCGCCATCGCGTTCTTTCCTCCAAGCGCCGCCATGACGACGAGCACAAGGACGCGCGTGCCGTTCGTGCCGAGCACCCGCCCGAACCGATGCCCGATGCCTTGTAGCTCGATGACGCTCATCGCCGTCCCCGCATCATCCCACAACCGGACGAATCCGCGCCCAATCTCCCAGACGGGCACCACGCCCAGGTAGGCCACCATCGCCGCCGTCAGAGCTACCGCGATGACCTTGGTGACGGGCTCGGGCAACGCCAGCGTGAGGAGCAGCGTCAGCGCGGCTGACGTCACCAGGGCCTTGAGCGCCACTGGGTTCAGCACCTTGCCGACCTCGGCCTCGACGCTCTCCCATACAGTGTCGAGTGCGAAGGACAGCGCCATCAGCGTCCGGTCCCTCCGGGAGAACGTCAGCCCCGTTCCACCCACCAGGGTCAAGCAGTCGTCCGCGTCGGGGCAGATGCGCGCGTACAAAGACTCAGGTGAACTCCCCGAACCTGAATCCGCGAGGCCCTTCGAGGACGCGAGCAGGGTCCTGGAGCGCACCCATCCTCGCTCATCCGCCGCTTCAGCCGCTCGGAACGCAACATCCATGCGCATGTCGAGGATGAGCCGCGTGAGAGCAGACTTGAATTCGTCCTCGCTCACGTCGACTGGGTCAACATCTACCGACTCGTGGACGACTCGCTGACCATTTCCAGCATCGATATGGACAATGCGAGTGGTCGCACACCCCGTCGAAAGAAGCAGCAAAGACACCACTGCAACCAATCTCATAGCATCCCCCGAAGACGCCCCTGGGAATCAGGAGGCGCTGCAGCCTGACTTTGGGGTCTGACAACTTCAGCGGAGTTCGCGCGGCAGCCCCCCTACTACACGCATCCCAACTCTATTTCCATACCCTTCAGGTTGCGTTGCCATTCAGGCGACACCGGGCGAAGAGTGGATTGCCCCACCACCCTCCTGGTAGGTTGTCCGCTCAATGAGACCTACCCAATTCACAAGGTCTATCCTGACTTTCGCAGCGCTAGCGACGTTGAGTGCGCATGCCGCCGATCACTATCGGCGGTCCATCCTGCTCTCCGAGCATCCGGAGAACGGGACTCACTCCGTCTACGTGAAGGGGCAGGTCATCACGACGTTGCGCTTCGAGCAGCCCGTCAACCCGAGCAAGACGAAGATGCTCGGCTGGGAAGGTCGACTCGAACCACTCACGGTGGTCCACAACAAGGTCATCCTGGAGCCCATCCGGGATCTCCACCGCGATGACGGCCTTCCGTTGGTCGTGACCCTGACGGATGGCACGGAGGTCCCGTTCCTTGTGAGGCCACCTTGGCCGAGGAGGGACAACGACTGGGCACCAATCCTCGACCAGCAGGTCGACGTGTTCAAGAACCGGGAGAGCCACGCGTCGATGCACGCAGCGCTGGTTGATGCACTCGCGAAGAACGACGCCCTGATGGAAGAGAACGAACGCTACCGCAAAGAGGAGACCTCCGAGGACCACGCCCTGGCCGCCCTGCTCGCGTCGGGGGCGGTTGCGCAGACCCCGTTCACGATCTTTGACCACGTTTCTGGCAAAGACGCGGATGCCGCAGTTGATGCCACGATCTTCAAGGGCAAGGGCAAAGCGGCCGTGGTCTTCAAGGTCAAGAACCTTGCCACCGAGAAATCCTGGAGCGTCAAAAGGGTGCGCCTTGTGACTGTGAATGGCGGTCATGACCGAGCGGTCGCTGTTCGTGCGACGGTTCGCGAAGTCATGCCCGGCGGGTCTGGTGTACTGGCCGTTGTCGCTGACGGTGCCGCTTTCGTGGACGACGGCGAATTGACCAGCCTTTGGCTGGAGCTCTACCAGCACGATGGGCTGCGGCAGGCATTCGTCCAGCTAGCTCCCACTCTCATTGCGAGGTAAGAGCGGAGGGCATGGCCTCCGACAAGTTCGCGCTCTTGGGCTGCGTCGTCCTGCTCGTCACGTCCACTGGATGCCCTGGCTCCGCGACGGGTGGTGTTGCCGTCCGTCCCGATGGCAGCCCAGGGCCCCAAGCGTGCCCCGAGAAGGCTCGTGAGGCGATGAACTACCTCCGCATGTTCGTGGGGGAAGCCGCGTGGGCACAACTCGATGCGAACCAAACACGAGCGCGCCCCATCACTCTGTACGATGGGAACATCGAGTCCGTGCTCGAAGAGAACATCGGACTGCTGGAGGCCCCCGCACGACTTTACGGCCGAGTCTGGACTGGCGGGCCACAAGTCGTCATCCGGTACTACGCGGCCCAGCCGGTGAAGGGTGGCGCCCCAGTGCCCATCTGCGCAGTGGCTCGCCTCGGGTTCGGGCAGCTCCGAAAGCACCCGGAGTCCAAGCCAGGGACAGCCATCCTCGATTCGCCCCGCGCAGGGGCCTACATCGTGGACGAGTTCCGGTGAGGAAGCAGGACCGCTGAAATTGTCGCGGCCCCTCGGCCTGGTTGGAACAACGCCCGAGCGTTGATCGCGGCGGAAAAGAAAAAGGGCTGGTTGCTTGAAGCAACCAGCCCTTCTTTCTTCGTGGAGCCGACACCCAGGCTTGAACTGGGGACCTACTGATTACGAATCAGTTGCTCTACCGCTGAGCTATGTCGGCGCGACAGGTGCGCGGGGAGTACCATGGCGGCTCATGTCCGGCAAGCAGAAATGAAGGCAGGATCCCACCATCCCCGCCAGCACGCCCGTTTCCGCGCGCCCGCATCGTTGGCTTTCCAACCATCCCCACGATTGACCACCCTGACACGGATGACACACCGCGTCTGTCGCAGGTGACACATCGCGTTGGCATAAGTGCCCGTTATCGCTCCAGATTCTCGGGAGAGGACGGGTGCATGGCGCGGTTGAACTCTCGGAGCGCCTATGTACATAAGGGCCCCGCTACCCCCACGTGCCTCGCCCACGAGCGGCGACGCGACAAGGAGCATCTTCCGTCATGGCCAGCGAAGAGAATTTCATGCGTGCCCCGGCCCCTACGCCCAAGCGCACCGTCTACACCGAGGCGATGGAGATCTTCCATCGTGCCGCGGACCTCATCGCGCTGGACAAGCGCGTCCGCCTCGAGTTGGAGGAGCCGGACTACGAGCACATCTTCTATGTCACGGCGAAGCTGAAGGACCGCCTCGTCCCGCTCTCCGAGGAGAAGGCGCGCACGTTCTCCAACCTTCCCGAGACGCAGGTCCGGAACAAGGAGGGCCTGGAGCTGCTGGCCAACGGCAACATCATCCTCAACGGCCGCGCCCTGCTGGGCTCGGACGTGGACATCCGCCAGGGCCACCTGCGCCTGCCCGACGGCAAGGTGTACCAGTTGGTCCCCGGTGAGTCGCAGCGCTTCAAGGCCTACCGCGTGCAGCACAACCAGGCGCGCGGCCCCTACAAGGGCGGCCTGCGCTACCACCGCGAAGTGTCCCTGGACCTCTTCAAGGCCCTGGCCGCGGAGATGACCTGGAAGACGGCCATCGCCGAGGTTCCGTTCGGCGGCGGCAAGGGCGGCATCCAGATTGACCCGCGCGAGTACGGCCGCGAGGAGATCGAGGCCATCACCCTGCGCTTCATGTACCGGCTCAAGAGCATGATTGGCCCGGACATCGACATCCCGGCGCCGGACGTGGGCACCAACCCCGGCATCATGGCCCTGCTCTACCGCCAGTACTCGGACGGTGAGCGCGAGCGCCACAACCTGCGCGGCATCGTCACCGGCAAGGACGTGCGCATCGGTGGCTCCGAGGGCCGCAACAAGGCCACCGGCCAGGGCGTCGCCTTCTGCATCGAGGACTACTACGCCGACCGCGGCGAGTCCGTGAAGGGCAAGACGTTCATCCTCCAGGGCTTCGGCAACGTGGGCAGCCACGCCGCCAACATCCTGTCGCAGATGGGCGCCCGCCTGCTCGCGGTGAACGACGCCGACGGCACCATCTTCAATGGTGACGGCATCGACGTGGCCGCGCTCTCCGCCTACGTGCAGGACTCGAAGAACCTCAAGCGCAGCGTGCTCGGCTTCCCGGGCGCCCAGCGCATCGAGAAGAAGGACCTTTGGGACGTCCAGGCGGACATCCTGGTCCCCGCGGCCCTGGGCGGCGAAATCACCGCCGAGGTGGCCGAGCGCCTGCGCGTCAAGCTGGTGGCCGAGGGCGCCAACGGCCCCACCACCCCGGAGGCCGACCGCATCCTGGAGAAGCGCGGCATCGAGCTCATCCCGGACATCATCGCCAACGCCGGCGGCGTGACGGTGAGCTACTACGAGTGGATCCAGAACAAGCGCATGGAGCGCTGGAGCGAGGCCGAGGTCGACCAGCGGCTCGAGCGCGCCATGAAGCGCAACTACCGCATCATCCGCGACATCTCGCGCAACCAGCCGCGCAAGACGGAGATGCACGACAGCCGCCAGTACTGCATCGGTGAGACGGTGGACACCCGCTGCGCCGCCATGATTCTGGCGCTCAAGCGCATCGAGGCCCACTACCTCCTCGAGGGCTTCTCGCAGTAGTCGAAGCCACGGGCACCCGCCCACCGCTGGAAACACGAAGGGCACGGTCCTCCATCTGGAAGGCCGTGCCCTTTCGTTTGTTCCGGGCCCCGGGCGAACGTCAGTGCATCACCCGCTCGCGGTCCACCAGCAGGAGGGGCGCGTCGTCCTGCGTCTCATAGGCCACGATGCGCAGCCCCACGCCGCGGCTGCTGCCCTCGCGCCCGTCCTTGCGCCCGAAGGCCAGGGCCACCTGGTAGCGGACCTCGCACAGGCACGTCATCTCCGTCCCGTCCTCGCCAGCGAACGTCACCTTCAGCTTCTCGCCCAGGCCCACCTGGTCCCGCACCTCCACGAACATGCCCCGCGTGCTGATGTTGCGGCCCACACCCCGAAGCATCCCATCCTGGGTGGTGAGGTAGACGGTGAAGACCTTGTCGAAACGGAGGTGGGAACGGCGCTCGTGAGGACGCTCAAACATGGGGGTAGCTCCCGGAACAGGTGGTGACAGGCGCAACCTACACGGTAGCTACATGTAGGCAACTTCTTTACCTACATCCACCCCTACACACCCATGTAACGAGTGCCGGACGCTTTCCGAAATGGCACGATTCCAGGCTGAACCCCTGTTCCCCGGAGACCCCGCCCGTGAATCGCATCCTCCTCGCCGCCGCCCTCTTCCTCGTGCCCGCGCTTGCCCTGGCGGACGCGGACCCTCGCTTCGCCAAGCTGCGTGACGAAGCCGAGCCGCTGGGCGGGCTGGGGACCTTCCTGGATAAGTTCGTGGGCGCGTGCGACGGCCCCTTCGTGGACTCGCAGTGCAAGGCCAACGCGGAGGCGTTCCGGAAGAAGTACCAGGGCAAGCGGCTGTACATGATCGTCACCGAGGACGACGCCACCATGCTCACCCCGGGGCCCTATTCGCTGGGCACGGGCGAGTACAGCATCAACATCACCCCGTTCTTCCCCGGCGGCAGCTCGGCGCTCACCCACGGTGCGCCCAAGAAGACGGACGGCAACGGCAACCCCATCCTCCCCTACCTCACCGTCACCGGTGACATGCCGGCGGGGTGGAACCTGCAGATGTTCAACCGCCTCTTCTCCGCGCGCTCGGTGCGGGCACAGATTGTCTTCACCCCGCAGAGCGTGTGGACCCTGCCCAAGAAGGGCGGCGGGAAGAGCCACGGCGTGACGGCGCGCATCGAGGCCATCTTCATCACCGAGGCCCGCAGCGGCCAGACGATGGGCCTGTGGCTCAACGGCAAGGACGCCAAGAAGCGCTAGCCGGGCGTCACCTCACCGGGCGATGGCGATGTACTGGAGCGCCTCGCCCCGCTTCACCCGCAGGAGGATGCTGGCCCCGGCGCTCCCCTTCCCCAGCGCCGCGCGCACCCCGGCCACGTCCTTCACCCGGCGGCGGTTCACTTCCGTCACCACGTCTCCCGCCCGCAGGCCGGCCGAGTCCGCCGGGCTGCGCGGCGTGACGCCCGACACCAGCACCCCGGACCAGGCCGTCTCCCCCAGGGGCGCGGCCACCTCCGGCGTGAGGTCGCGGATCACCAGCCCCATCTCCTCCTCGCTGGTCGTCCGCTGGATGAGCCCCTCGGTGGCCTCCTGCGCGGGGCGCGCCACCAGCCGCACCGTCACTTCCTGCGTCTCGGTGCCACGCGTCAGCGACAGGCGCGCCTCGGTGCCCGGCGCCAGCAGCGCCACCTTGCGCAAGAGCTGCAGGTAGGAGCCGATGGGCCGCCCGTTCACCGCCACCAGCCGGTCTCCGGGGCGGATGCCCACGGCCGCGGCGGGGCTGCCCTTGTAGACGTCCTTCACCAGCGGGGCCCGGCGGTCACCGCCACCATTGCTCCCGTCGTCGTTGATGACGACGCCCAGCCACCCACGCTCCAGCTTGCCGTTCTCCCGAAGGTTGGGCAGCAGCTCCTTCACCAGGTTGCTGGGGACCGCGAAACCAATGCCCTGCCCCTGACTGATGATGGCGGTATTCACCCCCACCACCTCCCCCTTCATGTTGAAGAGCGGCCCACCGGAGTTGCCGGGGTTGATGAGCGCGTCCGTCTGGATGAAGTCGTCGAACTGGCCCACGCCCAGTACGCGCTCCTTGGCGGAGATCATCCCGTGGGACACGGAGTGGTCCAGGCCAAAGGGGTTGCCAATGGCCACCACCCAGTCGCCCACCGCCATCCGGTCCGAGTCCCCCAGGTAGACGGCGGGCAGCTTGCCCAGGTCCACGCCGCTGAGCCGCAGCAGCGCCACGTCCGTGGAGGCGTCACGGCCCACCACGGAGGCGGCGAACTCGCGGCCATCCGCCAGGCGCACGGCGATCTGCTGCGCGCTGGCCACCACGTGGTTGTTGGTGACGACGAGCCCGTCGGGCGTCAGCACGAAGCCGGAGCCAGTGGACTTCTTCATCCCCTCCAGGCCACCAGCCCGGGGCCCCACGGTGGTGATGTTGACGACGCCCGCCTCCACCGCGCGGATCAGCGGCGCCAGCGAGGACGGGGGCACGAAGTGGGGGATGCCCGGGTCTCCCTCGGCGCGCTCAAGCCACAAGCCCAGGCTGCCCGTCTGCCCCTCGACACCCGCGGCCTGCGCGGCGAACCACGCGGCATGCTCCCGGGCCCGCGCGGGAAGCCACGCGTCGAGTGGACCCTCGGCGGCCGCCGCAACCGGGACGAGCGCCAGCACCAAACACAGGGAGAAGAATCGGGAGAGCACGGAGAGGCAGCTTACACGGCGGACCATGGTCGAGCGGGCTCAACAACCTGGCCCGGCGCCCCCTTCCCGTGACGGGGGCGCCCTGGACGGCGGCGTCAGGCCTGGACGGGGGCGACGTACTTCGCCACCTTCACCCGGGCCGGACGGATGATGCGGTCCTTCAGCCGGTAGCCCGCACGCAGCTCGGCGACGATGCGCTGGTCATCGTCCGGAGTGGCGGTGATCTCCATGTCCACCGCCTCGGCCGTGTTCGGGTCGAAGGTCTGCCCGACGACATGAAGGCGCTCGATGCCCGTGGACTGCGCCTTGCGCAGGAGCCCGTCACGAATCATCCGGACGCCCTCGGCCAGCGGCGTGGCGTCCTGGGCGCTGACGGACAGGCAACGGTCCAGCTCGTCGATGGCCTCCAGCAGCGTGACGGCCACGTTGCCGCGCTCCACGTCCAGCATGCGCTCACGCTCCCGCGTCACGCGCTGCTTGAACTCCTCGCGGTCCTTCTCCGCGGCCTGCACCGCGCGGACGGCGGTGTCGAACTTCTTGCGGAGCGTCTCCAGCTCCGCCACCAGCCGCTCCCGCTCCGCGTCCTGCCCGGGAGCCGCATGCTCCTCCCGAGCCTGCTGCTGGGAGGAAGACTCCTCGGCGGCGGAAACAGGCCCCTCGCCGTTGGCGGAGGGGGGCTGCTGGGGGGATTCGGGGGCTGCGTCGGTGCGGGTGTTGCCGGCCATGTCGAACCTGAGGCGATGGTGGGTGCGCAGTCTCGCGCGAGAGGTAGGGAGCCACTGCTGCCCGGAACCTAACCGCGAGAAGGCCCCTGTCAACGCGGGAGCGAGCTAGTGCTCCTGCGGCGCGGCGGGAGACTCGGCCATGAAGCCGTGGTCCACCTGCCCTGTCACCTCGTCGATGATTTCCACCTGGGCGGCCCGCAGCGAGTAGTAGAGGAGCCACCGCTCCGCCGCCGTCAGGGATCCCGCCGGCAGGGCCTCCTCAATCTCCTGAACCGTGAGCCGTCCCTCCTTGAGCCCCTTCGCGAAGAGGGCCTTGCGGGCGATGTAGCTCTTACCGATCCTGTTCTCCACGGCGACGCCTCCTTTCCTCTGAAGATAATTTCGCCCACCGCTCGCCGCAGGGCGTCGTGGTGGCGGTGGGCTTCGGGACGGCAGGAGGGCAGGCGCCCAGCCAGTCGAAGTCTCAGGAGTCGAGCGCGTCCGAGTGCTGCGTGGGCGGCGTCTGGTCGTCACTGCCCCCGACGTCCACCGGGTGCGCGGAGATGACCTGACGCGCCTCCGGGTGCAGCAGGCCGCGCTGCGCCAACACCTTGGGCCCCAGAATCGTCACCATGGTCTCCTCCTCCACCACCTCCACGGCCAGGAGCCGGGCCGCCAACGCCTGGGCCCTGTCCTTGTGAGTGGTCAGCACCTGACGGGCCCTGTCGAGCGCTTCACTGACGAGCTTGCGCACCTCCTCGTCAATCATCCGCGCCGTCTGCTCGGAGTAGCTGCGCGTCTCCGGCACGCCCGCCGAGCGGAGGAAGCCCGGGCCATGTTCCGCGCTCAGGGCCACCGGCCCCAGCGTGCTCATGCCGTAGTCCCGCACCATCATCCGGGCCATTTCCGTGGCCTGGCGGATGTCGTTGGACGCGCCGGTGGAGATTTCCCCGATGAAGATCTCCTCCGCGGCCCGGCCGCCCATCATCCCCGCCATCTTGTCGCGCAGCTCGTCCAGCGACATGAGATAGCGGTCCTCCAGCGGCAGCGACATCGTGTAGCCCAGCGCCGCCAGACCGCGTGGGATGATGGACACCTTCGTCACCCGCTCCGCGTGAGGCAGCATCCACCCCACCACCGCGTGGCCCGCCTCGTGGTGCGCGACAATCTCCTTTTCACGCTCGTTCATCCGGCGGTTCTTCTTCTCCAGGCCGGCGACGACACGCTCGATGGCTTCCTCGAAGTCCGCCCGCATCACCGCGTCGCGGTTGCGGCGCGCGGCCAGGAGCGCGGCCTCGTTCACCACGTTGGCCAGGTCCGCGCCCGCGAAGCCCGGGGTGCGCGAGGCAATGGCATTGAGGTCCACGTCCGGTCCCAACTTCACGCCCTTGGCGTGAATCTCCAGCACGCGCTCGCGGCCCCGCTTGTCCGGCCGGTCCACCAGCACCTGCCGGTCGAAGCGGCCCGGACGCATCAGCGCGCTGTCCAGGATCTCCGGACGGTTGGTGGCAGCCAGGATGATGAGACCCGCGCGGCTGTCGAAGCCGTCCATCTCCGCGAGCAGCTGGTTGAGCGTCTGCTCACGCTCGTCATGTCCACCGGCCACGCCCGAGTTGCGGCTCTTGCCAATGGCATCCAGCTCGTCGATGAAGATGATGCACGGCGCCTTCGCCGTGGCCTGGGCGAACAAGTCGCGGACTCGCGCGGCGCCCACGCCGACGAACATCTCCACGAACTCGGACCCCGACAGGCTGAAGAAGGGAACGCCCGCTTCACCGGCCACGGCCCGTGCCAGCAGCGTCTTGCCCGTACCCGGAGGGCCCACCAGCAGCACACCCTTGGGGATGCGCCCGCCCAGGCGGCGGAACTTCTCGGGCGTCTTGAGGAACTCGACGATTTCGCGCAGCTCGTCGACCGCCTCATCCACGCCGGCCACGTCATTGAAGCCCACGCCGGTGTCGGCCTCTGCCTGCACCTTGGCGCGCGTCTTCCCGAAGCTCATGACGCTCTGTGGGCCCTGCCCCATGCCGCCGGCCACCCGGCGCATCATGAAGCTCCAGAAGAGGAAGAAGAGGCCCAAGGGCAGCAGCCATATCCACAGCGCCTCGCCCAGCCCTGACTGCGGCACGGCCTCGAACTGGATGCCCTTCTGCTCCAGCAGCGGCACCAGCCCCTCGTCACCGGCGACGCGGTAGGCCATCCACGGCAGGGCGCTCGGCTCGCCGCGCAGCGTGCGCTCCCCGTCTGCCGGGGGAGGCGGCTGCGCCGTGTCCTTGAGGAAGCCCTTTACCCACTCGTTCGAAATCTGGACCCGGCTGAAGTTCCCGGCTTCCACCCCGTCGCGGAACTGGCTGTAGCTCACGCGCCGGACGCCCGCGTCCTGGAAGACGTTGCGGAACAGCAGGAAGCCCAGGACGAGCAACAGGATGTAGCCCAACGGTGAGCCGAACTTGAACCCCTTCCCCGTTGGCGTTGGCTTGTCTGTCTTCTTTCCGCGTGGGCCCATCCCAGGCGGCAAATCCTGTGGCTTCATCGTCGGCACGCTCGACCCTCCCCCTCCCCCGCACACGCGGACACCGCGACCGCGAGGCGTCTTCCCTAGCGGGCCAAAGATGTTCACCGTTGCCATACCGTCAACCCGCCAGGCGGGCTTCACGGCATGTGTGGGCCCTTGCGGCGAATCAGCGACACCCGATCAACCACAAGGGTTGGCCAGTGAACTCCGTGCCCAACAAATAGCCGTTGCCGTCTTGCAGGAAGGTGATGGCTTCTGCCTGGGCCTGGCTCCCGCTCGGAACCTCGACGAGCTGTCCTTGCAACAGGTCCTCCAGCCGCGCGGCGTCGGGGCGGCGCAGCTCGTACGCGCGCGAGTAGGTGCGCAGCAACAGCCGCTCACCGGACGGATGCAGGGAGGCCGAGGTGGTGGCCCGGTCCATCCCAAGTGGCGCCGTCAGCGTCCCCAGTTTCCGGGCCTGGATGGAGGTGTCCGCGCTCAGACCATCCAGCGCGAAGACATCTCCCAGGGAGTCCAGCGTCTTGGTGATGACAGCCAACCGGCCGGAGCGTGCATCGATGATGACCGACTCCGCGTCGCGGGGCCCGTCCGGGTACATGAAGGGCAGCACCTCCACCGGCACCGTGGCGTCTTCGAGCGCCTCCGGTTCTGGCAGCCGGTAGAGCCGCACCTGCTCCCGGCGCGCGAAGTTGTCGCCGATGTCCGCCAGGTAGACGCAGCTGCGCGACGTACCCGGGGCGCAGGGACCCACCGTGACGTCCTCGATGTCGCGCGGAGTGGCACCGGTGAGCACCAACCGGGCGAGGATGGCGCCCTTCGCGTCCATCGCGAACAGCTCGAAGCCGTTGCCGGAGTCGTTGTGCGCCCAGAAGGCGCCCGGGTGGCGCTGGCTGGCGGCCAGGCCGGAGAGCTCGGGCAGCACGTCGGGCACGGTGCCGGACTGCTGAGGCTCGCCGTAGAGCGTGCACCCCGGCACGCCCTGGGCCGGGACCTGGTTCGTCGCCTCGGGTGGAGGCGGCGCGGGCGGCGGCTTGGAGCGGGAGCACGCGCCCAGCACTCCGGCCAGCAACGCCAGGAGGAGACGGCGCGGCACGTCAGCTGTCCAGGTCGAGCAGCTTCGCCAGCGTCTTGGCATCCGCGTCCGGGAAGCGGTACGCGGACATCTCCTCCAGCGTCACCCAGCGGTGGTCATGCACGCGCAGGTGTTGAATCTTCTCCGTCGGCCGCGAGAGCCGGCAGTGGAAGACGCGGAAGTCGATATCGTAGTTGGGGTACTCGTGGTGGGTGTGCATGGCCTGACCCAGCACGTCCACCTCCACGCCCAACTCTTCCTGGATTTCCCGGGCAAGGGCCTCGGCGTCCTCTTCGCCCTCCTCCACGCGCCCGCCGGGGAACTCCCACAGCAGGGGCAGCGACGCGGTGGGGGGGCGCTGGGTGATGAGGTAGCGCCCCTGCTCGTTCTGGAGCATTGCACCGACGACACGGACCTGACGGCGGGCCATTCGCTTCTCCTCTTTCTGGCGGGACACCGGGGGGAGGGGCGAACTAACACAGCCCTCGCCCGGCGCCAATGCCGCAACCCCAGTCGCCCAGCCTGCGCACGTCCGTGCAGCCCGGCCACCCTCCCCCTGGGCCGCACAGTCGCCGCGGACGCCCGGGGGGCTTGCCCCGGCCGCCCGCCCCCCGGGCAGTGTTCGGGTCCGTGCGCCAGCGCACCGGCATGTGGTGAATTGGATGACGGGAACGCGAGAAGGCGTCATGCTCGCCCCATGACGACGAGTCGTAGGGAAAGGGCCGAGGTGCTCGGAGCGGCACTGAAAGCCGCCCGCCAGCAGGCGGGGCTCGGCATGGAGGAGGTCGCCGAGCAACTGGAAATCCCCGTGGAAGTGCTCGCTCGGGTGGAACGAGGGGTCATGGTGCCGACCATTCCCACCCTGACGCGCCTGTGTGTGATTCTGAAGCTGGACCCGGATGTGCTGCCCGAGCTGCCGGAGATGAGTGACTGACGTCCGGGCGTGGCCGTCCAAGCTCCCGGTCCCGAGCTCCCACGCCCATGCGCTGCCCCACCTGCCATCGCCGCGTGGCCGAGCGCTGTCCTCGCCACGGCCCGGTCGAAGCGCGTGCCCCAGGCTCCTTGCCAGAGCCTCCGGATGTGGCGGGCCATGTCCTGGGAGCGCCCTTGGGGCGCGGTGGGTTTGGACGGGTGTTCGCCGCGCGACGTGAGGTGGATGGGCAGGACGTCGCGCTGAAGGTGTTGGAGCCGCTCGCAGGCGAACGGCTGGGGCGGGAGTTGGAGGCCCTGCGCCGCATCGGTCCCCCCGCCGTGCCGCGGCTGCTGGGCGAGGCCACGACCCGCGCCGGTGAGCGGGTGGTCATCATGGAGCGCATCGAGGGCCCGACGCTGGCTCGACGGTTGGCGAAGCTGCCGGGCGCCGGGGCCCTGCCCTGGGTCGATGCGGCCCCGCTGATGCGAGCCCTGGCGGAGGCCCTGGCCCAGGTCCATGCGGCGGGCGTGGTGCACCGGGACCTGAAGCCGGAAAACGTCGTGCTGTCCGAAGGGCGGCTCGTGCTGCTGGACTTCGGGCTCGCGCGGCTGACGGCCCAGGATGATGGGGAGGGGCTCTCGCCAGGGCTCACTCGCACGGGTCAGCGGCTGGGGACCCATGAGTACATGTCACCCGAGCAGTGCCGGGACGCGCGGTACATCGACGCGCGCGCGGACCTGTATGGGCTTGGGGTCATGTTCTTTGAGTTGCTGTGTGGTCGGCCTCCCTTTGTCGGAGAGGCGGCAGCGGTGCTCCAGGCGCATGTCTCGCGGCGGCCTCCGGCGATACGGACGCTCGCGCCCTGGCCGGTACCCGCGGCGGTGGAGACGTTGGTGCAGCGGCTGCTGGCCAAGGCTCCCGAGGACCGGGGGGACAGTGCGCGGTCGCTGGCGGAGGAGTTGCGCGAGCTGCAGGGCGCTGGCGATGCGCTGGTCACACATGCGGTGTCCGGTGCCTTGGCGGAGAACCCGCGCCGCGCCACGGAGGCGTCCCGGACGGACGCAGGCCCTTCAACCGCCCCCACCCCAGACACCAGCCGAGCCACGCACGAGGTGGCGGTGCTCGGTGTGAAGTCCTCACTGGACGCACCGGCCTTGCAGGCCTGCCTCGCCGGAAGCGGCGTCATCCTCGCGCGCGTGGAGCCGGGCCTTTGCCTCTTCGCGTTCCCCCACGAAGTGGCAGTGGAAGCTGGGCTGCGCGCCGCGCTCCGGGCCGCAGAGGTGCTGAAAGCCGCCCTCCCCCCAAACGCAACGCTCGCGCTTCATTGCGCACCGCTGCGCATTCGTGAGCGTGCAGGTCGATTGACGGTGGGTGGCGCGGCGGTGGAGCGGCCCGAGCGGTGGTGGCCATCGTTCGAATCCGCCTCCACCACTGAGACCGTCGCACTGACGGCCAGCGCCCGAGCCCACCTGGGCGACCTGCCCTACAGCACGCCGCATGGGGCCGCGCTGATATCTCCTGACGTCCTCCTGGGCCGGGACACGGAGCGGCAGTGGCTGCGCGAAGCCCTGTCGCGCGTGCAGGCACACGGCGCGCCCGTGCTGCGCACCCTGCTGGCGGAAGAGGGCCTGGGCAAGACACGCCTGCTCACGACGTGGCGGAGCGAGCTGGAGGGCACGCCCGGCGTCTCCGTGCGCTTCGTCGAGGCGCTCCCGGATGAAGGCAGCGCGAGCGAAAGCGGTCTGCGAAGTCTCATCAACACCGTCCTCGGCCTGCCATCTCAGACTCCCTCGGATGAAGCGCTGCGCCGGCTGCTCGCGGACGCGCGTCCCCCGTTGGATGTCGCCACCGTGCACCCGGCGGCGCGCAGGCAACTGGTGGCGAGGGCCATCGCAGCGCACCTGTGGCGGCTCGCGGCCGCTCAGCCCCTGGTGCTGCTGGTCGATGACGCGCACACGCTGGACCCCACGGCCCTGGATGCACTGGAACTAGCGACGCTCTCTGGAGAGGGTGCCCCACTGTGCGTGGTGCTCGCCGGCCGGCACCGGCTGTTAGGCCTACGCCCCTACCTGGGGGAACGCGCACGAGACGCCGAACAGCGAGAGCTTTCTCCCCTTCCGGAACACGATGCGCGCGAGCTGCTTCGCCAGTGGCTGCGCCCCGTAGACCTGATTGCCGAAGGCGTGTTGCGAGAGCTGGTGGAGCGCTGCGGCGGCTCGCCATTGCGCATGATGGAGACGGTGCGTGCCCTCCGAGGCGCGGGCGCCATCCGCACCCGTCCGGATGGGGGTGGCTACCTCGCCGCGGACGCGCTGAACGGGCTGGCTCCGGACCGCCCGGGCGCGGATGAACGGCTCGCCGAGCGCAGCCTCGCGGCCCTGCCCCCTGGCCTGCGCGCCCTGCTCCAGGTCGCGGCGCTCCTGGGAGACGACGTGCGGCTGGAGGAACTCACCGCCACGCTCGCCCACCTGGAGGCAGACCCGTCCCTGGACCTGTCGCTGGACCCGGGCGTCGCGCTGGAGCGGCTGGCACGCGCGGGCATGGTGGAACCCCGAGGGCCGCGACGCTGGCGCTTCGAACACACCACCCTGCGCGAAGCCTTCACCGCACTGCTCCCTCCGCCCCTGAAGCGGCGCATCTGCACGGCCGCATTGCGCGCCCTGCCCGCTACGCCCACCGCCCGAAGGGCGCGTCTGGCCGAGGCCGCCGGAGATTCCCTCCAAGCCACGTCCCTCCACTGGAACCTGGCCGAATCCGCTCGCCACGCGCACCGGCTCCTGGAGGCGGAACGGCACTACTCGGCCGCCCTGTCGCTGGTGCCGCGCACCGAAGAGGCCGTCCGGCTGGAGCTGCTGTCGGGACGAGGACGCGTGCGCTACCGCCTCCAGCGCATCGACGATGCCGTGGAAGACCTGCGCGCCGCCCGCCTGCTGGCCGAGGCCCACCGCGATGTGGTGCGCGAGGCGGACTTGCTGCTGGAAGAAGCCACCGCCCTCGACTGGCAGGACGACGCGATGGGCTCCACCGCGCTGCTGGAGCAGGCCCTGCACTGCCTGAAGGAAGCGGTCCCTCCGGAGCTGGCCGCGCGCCATGCCCTGGCCCAGGCGCGCGTCTTCGTGCGGCAGGAGGACATCACTGGGGCCGTGCCCGCCCTGGAGCGAGCCGTGGAGGCCGCGCGGTCCGGAGAGGACTCGGAGACGGAGGCCATCGCCCTGGCCATGCTGGGCGCGATGCTGGCGTGGACCGACCGACTGGACGAAGCCTCGCGCCGCTTCGACGAAGCCATCGCCCTGTGCGAGGCGACCGGCGACACCCTGCACCTGGGCGTGGCCCTCAACAACCGGATGGTGCTGCATGTCCAGCGCCGGGACGCGGCGGGCGCTCACGCGGACCTGGAGCGCGCGGTGACCCTGGGACGCGAGCTGGGCAACGTGCAGATTGAACGGACCTCCGCCTTCAACCTGGCGCTGCTGCTCGGCTACCAGGGCCGGGCCGTGGAGGCATTGCCCCTGGCGCGGCGGGCCGGAGTGCTCAGCCAGCGCTTCTTCCCCCGGTCCATGGCCCAGGATGCCCTGCTGGTGGCGCGCCTGTGCTGCGAGCTCGGAGACATGTCCGAAGTCGCACGTCAGCTCGCCTGGCTCGAGGAGCCGGACACGCGGCAGCGTCTGTCACCTTCGGACGCGCTGATGCTGTCCGTGGTCCGGCGCGTCGTGAACGAGGCTCGCGACGCCCTTCCCTACGGCGCCGATGCCTGGGCCCACCTGGTGGATGAGTCACGCCAGTTGGCCACGCCTGATGAGCGGCTGGAGATTCTCGTCTGGGCGGCACGCGCGGCTCGCAAGGCCGGAGACACGGTGACGCTGCGGGCGCGGGTCGCGGAGGTCGAGGAGACCGCACGCGAAGCGCCGCTGTGGACGGACCGCGTCCGCGCGCTGGCGGCCCCGGCCGAAAGCCCCTAGCGGGACGGCCACGCCCAGTGCCGGGGCCAAGAACCGTGTTAGCACGGGGTGTCGCCGCAAAGGCACGGAGGGACGTCCCATGGCCGGTGGGCCCCCACGCGAACACGCCATATCGTTATATGGAGACGAACTGGAACCCGGAGCGCTGGTGGGCGACTGGGTCATCGAGTCACGCGTCCACGCGGGTGTGACCGCGTGGCTCTATCGCGCGTCGCACCTGTCCACCCGGGCTCCCGCCGCGGTGAAGGTGGTCCGTGCCGAGTTCAACCACGTCACCAACGTGCTCCGCCGCTTCCAGCAGGAAGCGGACACGCTCCGGGTGCTGCGCCATCCCCACATCGTGGAGGTGCTCGAGCATGGCGACCTTCGCGACGGACGCCCCTGGCTGGCCATGGAATGGCTGGAGGGCGAAAGCGTGGACCAGTGGCTCACGCGCCGAGGCCCCTTCTCCCTCGCGGAGACGCTGACGGTGATGGAGGAACTGGGCGCCGCGCTGCACTTCGCCCATGGCCGCGGCATCCTGCACCGGGACCTCAAGGCCCAGAACGTGATGGTCATCCCCCGGGCGGAGGGCTTCACGGTGAAGCTGGTGGACTTCGGCATCGCCCGCGTGGAGCCACCTGAAGGACTCTCCGGCCTGACGTCCGGCGGCGCCGTGCTCGGCACTCCCGTGTCCATGGCCCCCGAGCAGATTCGCGGGCAGGCCATGGACGCACGCACCGACCTGTACGCGATGGGCGTGCTTCTCTACCAACTCCTCACCGGGAGCCTGCCTTTCGAGGGCACCAGCGTGGTGGAGGTCGAGGAGCAGCACCTCCATGCGCCGCCGCCGCACCTGGATGAACGGGGGCACGCACCGCCAGCACTGGACGCCGTGGTCCAGCGGTGTCTCGCGAAGGCCCCTGGGGACCGCTGGCCGGACGTGCCCGCCTTCCTCGATGCCTTGCGCGCGGCGCTGGCGCCCGCCCCGGATGAGACGTGGGCCGTGGCTGTCTATGTGGACCTCCGCTTCCCGGTGGCCCTGGACGAGCACACCGACGCGGACCTGGATGCCAGGGACGCCGCGCTGGACGCGACGCTCACCGAACTGGAGACCCGTGGATGGGCGCTCGCCATGGAGAGTGGAAACGCCGTGCTCGCGTGGCGGTTGCTGCCTCCCGCGGCCGAGGCCCGTGTCCCCACACTGGTGGAAGCGCGCCATGTGGCGGACGCGCTGTTGCGGCAAGCGTGTGAGGCCGCGGGTGACAGCGTGGAAGTCCGCGTCTATGCACACGCAGCCTTGTGTGAGCTGAACACGGACGCCCAGGGCCTTCCGAGGTTGGCGGGCGGTGAGTTGCTCCGCCTGGAGTCCTGGGCTTCGGGAGGTACCGCGGGCGAAATCCTACTGTCGGATGCACTCGCCAGCCGCTGAGCGAGCTACGTCCGCAGCCGGTGCCGGCGCAGCAGGCGGTACAGGTACACGCGGTCCATGTCCGCGGCGGTGGCGGCCTGCGACACCTTGCCTCCGTGGAGCTTGAGGAGCGCATCCAGATACTCGCGCTCGAAGACCTCCAGCGCGCGGCGACGGGCCTCCGCGTAGGGCTGCTTCGGGTCCACCAGGCTGCGCAGCACCGCTTGCGCGCTCACCTCGTCGGCGTCAGGCGGCATGGCGTCCTGGAAGACGAGGCAACGCTCCAGGTGGTTGCGCAGCTCGCGCACGTTCCCCGGCCACGCGGCGTGCTGGAGCTGCGCGATGAACTCCGGAGTGCTCAGCGCCGCGAGCTGCTCGGAGCCGGCCCCGAAGGCCGTGAGGATTCGCTCCGCGATGAGGGGGATGTCCTCGGGCCGCTCCCGCAGCGCGGGGATGATGATGCGCACCACCGCGAGGCGGAAGAACAGGTCGGAGCGGAAGCGCGCCGCGTTCACCTCGGCGCGCAGGTCCCGGTGCGTCGCGGCGATGACGCGCACGTTGACGGGCTGGTACCCGTTGGCGCCCAGGCGGCGAATCTCCTTGTTCTCCAGGACGCGCAACAGCTTCGGCTGCAGCTCCGCGGGCAGCTCGCCAATCTCGTCCAGGAAGATGGTGCCGCCGTCCGCCTCCTCGAAGGCACCAATGCGGCGCTGGATGGCGCCGGTGAAGGAGCCCTTCTCGTGACCGAACAGCTCGCTCTCCAGCAGGTTGCCGGGAATGGCGCCGCAGTCCACGGTGAGGAAAGGCCCTGAGGCCCGGGCGCTGGCCTGGTGGATTGCGAAAGCCGCGCGGCTCTTGCCCGTGCCCGTCTCCCCCTCCAGCAACACCGTCGCGTCGCTCGCGGCGGCTCGCTCCATGAGGGCGAAACTGGCGCGCGTCACGGGCGACGAGCCCACCAGCTCACCGAACGTCGTGCGGTCGGAGATGAGCAGCCGGTTCGTCTCCGGGCTGAAGTCGAACCGGACGCTCACCCGGCCCAGGCGCAGGATGCTGCCGCCACGAAGGTACGCGTCGCGCACGTGGACGCCGTCGAGCACGGTGCCGTTTCGGCTGTCCAAATCCCGCAGGCGGGCACCCTCGTGGTCGACCTTCACCTCGCAGTGGAAGCGCGAGACGGTGGGCTCCTCGATGACGAAGTCGTTGAGCCCATGCGAACCGATGGAGAACGTGTCCGCGTTGCTGTCCTTGGACTGCCCAGGCTGCGGACCTTCGAGGACGGTGAATCGGAAGCGGCGAACAGCGCCCGAGCTCCCGGGCCTTCCTGTACCTGTGGGCCGCGTCTGCTGGACGGAATCAGGCCCTTCGGCTGGACGGCCCGCCCCCTGGGGTCGCTCGGTGTGACTCATAAGGGATGGACGCTATCACCGTGGACGTCACGCCAGCGGGCCCCGTGGCCACTTGACCTACCGGAGGCCCCATTCGACGACGAAGTCCGGCATGTCCTCCGCGCGGGACAGCCGGGCAAACGACTCCGGGCGTTCGTCCCCCGTCCACAGACCGACGAGGTCGCCCAACAGCCAGTGGGACAGTGAGCGCGCCACCCGCTGCACCCCGTCTCGCGGCACACCCGACAGCGAGCGCTGCGATTCCATCATCGCGCGCACCGTTCGCGACGGAACCACCCAGCACTCGGCCCGAGGAAACGGAGGCGCCAGGAACAGGCAGAACGCGGCATCGGTCCGCAGCAACTGCGCGTCCAGGTGCTCCCGGCCCAGCCGGAAGGCGGGCAGCCACTGACCTTCTCCGCGCTGTTCGAGCTTCACCACCTGCACGGACACCACGCGCCGCGTGCGCAGGAAGTCGCCCACCGCCACGTCGAGGACGAAAGCCACCTCCACCCCAGGTCGCGCGACGGCCAAAGGCGGAGGTACGGCGGCCGGAGCCGCCTCGCCGTCCACCGGCACGGGCACGGGCTCGGGCTCCGGTTCACGGCGCCGGACCGTCATCGACAGCTCCCACGGCGAGGGCTGCCCCTGGGACATCAGCGCGGCGACGTCCGCCTTCACCCGCGCCAGCTCGGCGCGCAGCGCTTCGAGCAGGTCCGCCGCCAGCGTCTCGGTGTCCTCGCGGAAGCGCTCCGGATAGCGAGAAGAGAACTCCGCCTCCACTCGACCGAAAGCGCCCAGCAACAGCTCCTCCAGGTCCCGGTCACGCAGCCACGTCCGGCCGCCGAGCGGCACCGCGCGCGTCACATGCAGGTGCCGCAACGCCTCCGTCAACGTCGCGGGGCCCGAAGCCTGTGAAGGCTCCACGGGGGCGCCCGGCTTCCCCTTCGCCGACGAGCCCTGGAACCAGGACTGGAGCGTCCGGACGCGGAGGCGAACGCGTGACGACGGGTGCTCCTTCAGCCGCTTCACCTGTCTCCGGTCGGTCGCGGTGCGCACCAGCGCCAGCACCGTGAGCTCCGCCTCGGACGAAGCGGCATCCGGCGCGCACCAGAGGAAGAACTCGATGGCCGCCTTGCGCAGCACGGGCTTGCGCCCCACGCGGTCGGCGACTTCCTGACGCCACGCCGCCAGCTCGTCCAGACCGGGCCGCACGGCACCGGGCATGAAGCGAGGCCACAGCTCGGCACATTCTTCCGCCAGCCAGTGGAGCTGGTCGAATCCCGGCGCCCCCGGCTTGAGCTTCGACAGCGCGCGCTTGCGGCGGTCGAAAGCATCTGGCGCGCCCTTGCGCACAGCGGCACGGAACAACCGCTCCTCCAGCCACAGCAGCGTGAGCACCAGACCCGGCTCGCCCTTGCGCAGCGTGGCCTGGCAGTGGTCGAGAACGAAGCGCACGGGGCCCAGGTCCGCCGAGGCCTCGAAGTCGCCGTGCACCAAAGCGCCCAGCGCCCCGCGCAGGCCGTCCACCGGCGGCGCATCGAAGCGCGCCAGCAGCTCGCACAGGTTCTCCACCACTTCGGGAGGACCGCCGACCTCCAGCGTGCGCGACAGCAGCAGCCCCGCCCGAGCGCACCAGTCCGGCTCCTTGCGTCCACCGGGGTAGCACGCCAGGAAGCCACTCATGCCGCTGCGGCCCTCCGGCGACGTCGCCAGCGAGAAGAGCCGCTCGGCCAGGACCTCCGAAGCTTCCCGCCACGGCAGCCGCGCGGCCCGTGTCCGGATGAACTCCGCCAACCGGTCGCGCCCGTCCGCCGCCGTCGCCGGCATCAGCGCGCGCAGTTGCTCCAGCAGCGCGACGGACTTCGCGCCGGTGCCCAACACCTGACGCAGGTCCACCTCCACTGCGCCGTGGAAGCGCAGGGCCCGGCCGTCGAAGGTGCACGGCGCGTCGCCGACGAGGGACTGGAGCGCGTCCGGGTGCCGCTTCAGGATGCGCGTCAGCACCGTGGTGACGGTGGCCTCCGTCTCACGCCGCACCCGCGCGGCCGTGTCCGCATCCCCCACCTCCAACAACGCAGCCAGCATCGTCTCCTGCCGCGCCATCAAGCGCGGCAGCAGGCCTCGAGGCGGCGCGGCGTAGGGCCACAGCAACTCACTGCACGAAGAGAGCAGGAACAACAGCTCGCCGAGGGTCCGCTCGCCCTCGTCCAGTCGGCTCCAGGCCGCCGCTTGCGCCAGGGTGCGCTCATCCAGCGAAGCGCCTCGCACCCAGGCCGCGAAGGACTCGCGCCACTGGGCCGACGCGGTCATGGCATCCGCCGCGGGCGTCCCCGTCACCGTCTCATAGAGGGACCGGAGCGACTCCGGCCAGCCGGTTTCATTGACGGGCTGCATGCTCTCTCACGCACCTCATGCCACCGCGCCAGCGGGCAGGGCCCGCGCTTCTCCGGCCGGGGTGATGCTGATGACCACCGACTTCGACGTGGGCGTGCGGCTCTTCTCCGCGAAGCTGTTCACGGGGACGAGGACGTTGGCCTCGGGGAAGTAGGTGGCCGCGCACCTGCGCGGGATGTTGTACGGCACCACGCGGAAGCCACGCGCCAGCCGCGTCTCGCCTTCGAAGTGGCTCCGCAGGTCGACAAGCTGGTCCGCGGCCAGCCCCTGCGCCTTCATGTCGGCGGGATGCAGCAACACCACCCGGCGGCCATTGCGGATGCCCCGGTAGCGGTCGTCCAGCCCGTACACCGTGGTGTTGAACTGGTCATGCGTGCGAATCGTCATCATCAGGAGCTGACCCGGCTCCAGGGCAATTGGCTGCAGCGCATGCACCGTGAAGTGCGCCCTGCCACTCTTCGTGGTGAAGCGTCCCTCGCGCGGACCGTTCGGCAGCGCGAAGCCGCCCGGCTCCCGCACGCGGCGGTTGAAGTCGTCGAAGCCGGGGATGACGCGCGAAATCTGCTCACGGATGCGGTCGTAGTCCTCCACCAGCGTCTGCCAGGGCACGCGAGAGCGCTCCCCCAGCACCGCCGTCGCCAGCCGGGCGACGATGACGGGTTCGCTGAGCAGGTGCTCCGACGCGGGCGCCACCGAGCCCCGCGAAGACGACACCACGCCCATGGAGTTCTCCACGGTGACGAACTGGGCCCCACCGGCCTGAACATCGCGCTCGGTGCGGCCCAGGCACGGCAGGATGAGCGCCCGCCGTCCGTGGACCAGGTGCGAGCGGTTGAGCTTGGTGGACACGTGGACGGTGAGGCGCGTGCGGCGCAGGGCCTCGGCGGTGAACTCCGTGTCCGGCGTGGCGGAGAGGAAGTTGCCACCGAGCGCGAAGAACACCTTCACCTGGCCGTCGTGCGTGGCGAGCAGCGTGTCCACCACGTCCATGCCGTGGTGCCGCGGCGGCTCGAACCCGAACTCCCGGGACAGCGCCGTCAACAGGGCCTCGGGCGGCTTCTCCCAGATGCCCATGGTGCGGTCGCCCTGCACGTTGCTGTGACCGCGCACCGGGCACAGGCCCGCGCCCGGCTTGCCGATACCGCCGCGCAGCAGCGTCAGGTTGACGATCTCCTGAATGCACGCCACGCCGTTGCGGTGCTGCGTCAGCCCCATGGCCCAGCAGAAGATGGTGCGCTCGGAGCGCGCGAGGATTTCCGCCGCCGCGAGCACCTGCGCGCGCGGCACCCCACTCCCCTCCTCGACGTCCTCCCACTTGACCGCGCGCATGTGGGCCGCGTAGGCCTCGAAGCCCAGCGTCTTGTCGTCGATGAAGCCCTTGGCCACCACCGAGCCGGGGTTCGCGTCCTCCATCTCGAACAGCGCCTTGGCGATGCCCTGGAGCAGCGCGGCGTCGCCGTTGATGCGGACCTGAACGAACAGGGAGTTGAGCGCCGTCCCGGGCCCGATGAGGTGCAGCACGTCCTGCGGGTGCTTGAAGCGGTTGAGCCCCGTCTCCGGCAGCGGGTTGATGCTGACAATCTGGCAGCCCCGGCGTGCGGCGGCCTCGAGCGACGACAACATGCGCGGATGGTTCGTCCCCGGGTTCTGCCCGATGACGAAGATGGCATCCGCCTTGTCGAAGTCCTCCAGCGTGACGGTGCCCTTGCCGATGCCCACCGTCTCGTTGAGCGCCGAGCCGCTCGACTCGTGGCACATGTTCGAACAATCCGGCAGGTTGTTGGTGCCGAACTGCCGCACGAAGAGCTGGTAGAGGAACGCCGCCTCGTTGCTGGTGCGGCCAGACGTGTAGAAGCTCGCGGCGTCTGGCGTGTCGAGCGCGTTCAGCTCCTCGGCCACCAGCGCGAAGGCTTCGTCCCAGGACAGGGGCTCGTAGTGCGTGGCGCCTTCGCGGAGCACCATCGGGTGCGTCAGCCGGCCCTGCTTGCCCAGCCAATGGTCCGTCTGGAGGGAGAGGTCCGCCACGCTCCATTGACGGAAGAACTCCGGCGTCGCCCGCGCGGCCATGGCCTCTTCCGCCACCGCCTTGGCGCCGTTCTCACAGAACTCCGCCATGGAGCGGTGCCCCGGGTCGGGCCACGCACAGCCGGGGCAGTCGAAGCCCTCCTTCTGATTCACCTTGAGCAGCAGCTTCGTCCCGCGCACCACGTCCATCTCACCGTAGACGTGCCGCATGGCGGAGATGACGGCGGGGATGCCGCCCGCCACCGTCGCGACGGGCCCCACGGAAGGGCCATGGGCCTCCTCGGGAGGCTGGGCGCAGGGCGTTGCCTTCGCGAGCGCGGACGACGCTTGCGCGCCAGGCCCCTGTGCGTTCCGGCTCCCGTCGTCCATGGCACTCCCTCCAGGCATCGCGCGGCCGGCTGGCTGGCTGGTCGCGGCAGGGGACTCTACCGCGCTCTGGCCGCGCGGGAACGCTCATGGAACGACTGGCGCCTCCCCCGGCATACGGCGGCCACTCCAGGGCCCCCATGCCCGGCCGAGCCCCTGGCGGGGCCTGCCTGCATTGCCAGCAGCGCTCGCGGTCCAGAACGTCAGGAGACAGGCCCTGGGCGAACGCTTAACGAGAGGAGGCCATCCAGATGAACGGCAGGCGCGATGACGACCGGCGATGGGGAGACAGGGAGCGGGAGCAGCGGCCCTCGAGGGGCTGGGAGGACGAACACACCCATCCGAGGGACACCTGGGCCCGCGCCCCGGCCAGGGATGATGAGCACGGCTACGAGCGCGGGTCCGAACGCAGGGGCGACTTCGAGCGGGACGACGCCGGCGCCGAGCGACGACGGGGCGATCCGCACCGGGGCCACCACCGCCGAGGCGGTTGGGCCTCCGAGGATGATGCGTTTCCACGCTCCTTCGACAGCGAGCGGCACTTCCGGGACGCGGCGAGGGACCGGGACACACGCGACTACCAACAAGACGTGGACTTCGGACGCGCCGCGCGCGCCCTGGACCAGGGCCGGGAGTATGGCCGCGACTTCGACCTGGACCGGGAGCTGGACCGCCGCGCCCGGAACTTCGACCCGGAGCGCATCGCCAGACGGCCCGGCTACAGCCCGAGCGGCACGTTCCGCGAAGTCGAGGAAGACTGGCGCCTGGAGCCTCCCTACCTCGGCGTCCTGGAGGACGTGGGGACGGAGGTAGGACGCCGGGGCGGACACGAGAGGCCAGAGCGCCGGGGGCACGGCGGAAGGCACCATGGCCACCGAGGCGCCGACGACGCCCACGAGCGCCGACGACGGGAAGCGGGCGGCATGGACCGGGGCCGGCCCTGGCGCGCCGCCGGACGCATGGCCGAAACGGATGTCCGCTACGGGGGCACACAGCCCGCGGGCCACGGCCCTGGTGTGGAGAACATGGCGCCACCGTGGGATGGGTACGCCACCAGTCCGTCACGGCCGGACGACCACGATCTGGGGCAAGGTGGCTTCTCGGGTGGGCGCTACCGGCCCGAAGGCCCTGTGAGGGCGCCACCCCGGGGACGCGCGCCGCGAGGCTACCGGCGCTCCAGCGAGCGAATCCTGTCGGACCTCTGCGACCGGCTGATGCAAAGCTGGGTGGACGCCGAGGACGTGGACATCCGCGTGCGGGACGGCGTGGTGCTGCTGGCCGGCGTGGTGCGCAGCCAGGATGAACGACACGCGACGGAAGCGCTCGCCCGGGACGTGCTGGGGGTGAAGGAGGTCATCAACGACATTCGCATCGACCGCGAGGACGGCGTCGTGGACCGGCCCGCGTCACGCAGCCCCGTCCAGACTCCGGGTATGGACGCCTCCGACGACGACACGCTGCATTCGTGACGCGGCAGACGCGACGCGGCGCGACGCGGACATCGCGGTGGCCCGGAAGCACGCTGGTTCAGGTAGTGTGCCGGGCCTTTCCGTCCGCCACACTCTAGGAGTCCGTTCATGTCCCGCGTCATCCGCGCCCCCCACGGTTCCACCCTGTCCTGCAAGGGCTGGGTCCAGGAGGCCGCGCTCCGGATGTTGATGAACAACCTCGACCCGGACGTCGCCGAGCGCCCCGAGGACCTCGTCGTCTACGGCGGCACCGGCAAGGCCGCCCGCGACTGGCCCTCCTTCGACCGCATCGTGTCGAGCCTCCAGAACCTGGGCGACGATGAGACCCTGCTCGTCCAGTCCGGCAAGCCCGTGGGCATCTTCCGCACGCACCCGGACGCGCCGCGAGTGCTCATCGCCAACTCCAACCTCGTGGGCCGCTGGGCCAACTGGGAGCACTTCCACGAGTTGGAGAAGAAGGGCCTGATGATGTACGGCCAGATGACCGCGGGCTCGTGGATCTACATCGGCACGCAGGGCATCCTCCAGGGCACCTACGAGACCTTCGCCGCCGCCGGCCGCTTCCACTTCGGCACCGACGACCTGGCGGGCCGCCTCATCCTCTCCGGCGGTCTGGGTGGCATGGGTGGCGCGCAGCCGCTGGCCGCCACCATGAACAACGCGGTATTCCTCGGCGTGGAGATCGACCCCACTCGCGCTCGCCGCCGCGTGGAGACGCGCTACCTGGACGTCGTCGCCAAGGACCTGGATGAAGCGCTAGCCCTGGTAAAGGACGCCCAGGAGAAGCGCGTGGGCCGCTCCATCGCCGTCATCGGCAACGCGGCGTCGGTGTTCCGCGAGCTGTACCGCCGCGGCATCAAGCCGGACCTCGTCACGGACCAGACGAGCGCCCATGACCCGCTCAACGGCTACATCCCCACGGACCTGTCGCTGGAGGCCGCCGCCGAGCTGCGCCAGCGGGATCCGGAGACGTACGTCCGCCGCGCGCGCGAGTCGATGATGATGCACGTGCAGGCGATGAACGACTTCCAGAAGGCCGGCAGCCACGTCTTCGACTACGGCAACAACCTGCGCGGCCAGGCGGAGCTGGGCGGCATGGAGAACGCCTTCGAGTTCCCCGGCTTCGTCCCCGCCTACATCCGTCCCCTCTTCTGCGAGGGCATGGGGCCCTTCCGCTGGGTGGCGCTCTCCGGCGACCCGGAGGACATCCGCGTCACCGACCGCGTGGTGCGCGAGCTGTTCCCCCAGAAGGCCTCGCTCCAGCGCTGGCTGAACATGGCCGAGGAGCGCGTGGCGTTCCAGGGCCTGCCCTCGCGCATCTGCTGGCTGGGGTATGGCGAGCGCGCCAAGGCGGGCCTCGCGTTCAACGAACTGGTGCGCAAGGGCGAGGTGAAGGCGCCCATCGTCATCGGCCGGGACCACCTGGACTGTGGCTCGGTGGCGTCGCCCAACCGCGAGACGGAGGCGATGAAGGACGGCACGGACGCGGTGGCGGACTGGCCCATCCTCAACGCGCTGGTGAACGCGGTGAACGGCGCCTCATGGGTGTCCTTCCACCACGGCGGCGGCGTGGGCATGGGCTACTCGCTGCACGCCGGTCAGGTCATCGTCGCGGACGGGACGGCGGAGGCCGCGCGCCGCATCGAGCGCGTGCTCACCAGCGACCCCGGCATGGGCGTGCTGCGCCACGCGGACGCGGGCTACCCGGAGGCCATCGAGGTGGCGAAAGAGCGCGGCGTGAAGATTCCCGGCATCACCACCTGAAGATGAAGCAGGAGGCCGCAGTGAAGCGCTTGTGCGCGGCAGGGGTCGGACTGTGGGGCGCCGCCGTCGTGGGACTGACGGGGTGCGCCCCCACGGCGATGGGCCCCATGGTGATGCGGATGGGGCCCGGGGCGCCGGACCGCAACGTCATGCAGGTCGGCATGCGCTCCGGCCCCCGGCTGAGCGCGCCCATCGCGGGGACGCAGGCCGGCGTCGGAACGGGAAACAGCTTTCGGGGAAACGAGTCGAGCTTCTCCACGCAGCAGTGGGGCGTGGCGTTCGACGCGGCCCTGACGGTGCCCCTGTCCGAGCGGCTGCACCTGCACACCGGACTTCAGGGCGAGTTCCTCCTGCCCATCCCGCTGCCCGGGTACGGGCTGTACGCCGGGGCCTCGTACTACGTGGGCTCGGAGCAGCTGGGCCTGGCCCCGGCGTTGTCGCTGCGAGGCGCCTCTGATTTCGGGCTAGGCACCCCGCGCGGCGGGCCGGGCAGCATCTTCGGCGCGGAGGTGTCGTGCGCGCTCACGATGCAGCCGGAGAAGAACGTGTCCATTGGCCTGGTGCCCTTCGCGTCGTGGCACACGGTGGCGTCGCACGGGCGCAACGAACAAGCGTTGTATTACGGCGGCGTGGTGGCGGCGCGCGTCTCCTGGGGCGGAATGAACGACTTCGAGCTGTCGGGCGGGTTTGGCCGCGCGAAGGTTGGCAAGGGTGTGAGCTGGAACGTGCCCATCATGGGCGCACGCGGAGGACGTTGAGACATGGACGTGCTGGACCTGCTGGTGCGCAACACCTCCGAAGTGCTGACGGTGGAAGGCTCGCACCGCGAGCGCGCGGAGGACGCCCTCACGCCGCGCCCTGGCGCCGTGGTGGGTGTGCGAGGAGGCCGCATCGCCTACGTCGGCCCCGAGGCGGAGCTTCCCTCGAGCGCGGTGGGCCCTGACACCGAGGTGGTGGACGCCCAGGGTGGCTTCGTGGGCCCCGGCTTCGTGGACCCGCACACGCACCTCGTCTTCGCCGGTGAGCGCTCGGCGGAGTTCGACCTGCGCAACCAGGGCGCCACCTACCTGGAGATTGCCAAGGCGGGCGGTGGCATCGCCGGCACGGTGCGGGCCACGCGGGCCGCGAGCGAGGACGAGCTGGTGCGGCTCGCCCTCCCCCGCACGAAGCGCCTGTTGGAGCAGGGCGTGACGACGGCGGAGGTGAAGAGCGGCTACGGGCTCGACCTGGAGACGGAGCTGAAGATGCTGCGCGCGGTGCGGCGGCTCGGAACGCTGACGCCGCTTGAGCTGGTCCCCACGCTGCTGTGCGCGCACGCCGTGCCGGAGGAGTATCGCGGCAAGCGCGAGGACTACGTGCGGCTGTGCATCCAGGAGATTCTCCCCGCCGTCGCGCGCGAGGGGCTGGCGCGCTTCTGTGACGTCTTCGTGGAAGACAGCGCCTTCACCGTGGACGAGGCGCGCCGCATCTTGAGCGCGGGCCGGGCACTGGGAATGGTGCCGCGGCTGCATGCGGACCAGCTCACCGCGTGTGGTGCCTCCGAGCTCGCCGCGGAGCTGGGCGCCGCCACGGCGGACCACCTGGAGCAGGTGACGGACGCGGGACTCAAGGCGCTGGCGGACGCCAACGTCACGGCGGTGCTCGTTCCCACCTCCACGCTGTTCCTGCGCATGCGGCCCTACGCGCCTGGACGCCGCATCCGCGATGCGGGGCTCAACGTCGCTTTGGGTACCAACGTCAACCCCGGTTCCGCCATGAGTGAAAACACAGCGCTGGCGCTGGGACTTGCGTGCCTGGAAAACGGGCTTACTGCGGCAGAGGCGTATTGGGGAGCCACCCGTGGCGCGGCGGTGTCCTTGGGACTGCAACAGCACGGCAGGCTGACCGTGGGTGACCCGGGCGACCTGGTGGTCTTCAGCTGTGCTTCGTACCGCCATCTGCCCTACCATCTAGGGGTAGCGCACGCGCGAGTGGTCGTGAAGGCCGGACGCATCGCTGTCCGGCAGCAGATGGAAGGCTGCGCGTGAACCGGCGTCGCAGAGACACAGCGGCTCCGAGTGGATAAAGACGGGACGACATCCGTCAGGGCCGGACGTTAAGAGTATTCGTTGCTAGCCATGTGCCGACTATTTGGATTCCGTTCAGCGATTCCCGCCGCCGTGCACCCCTCCTTGGTGACGGAGAAGAACTCGCTCCTCATCCAGTCGCGCGAGCACAAGGATGGATGGGGCATCGCGGCCTACGGCGCCGAGCAGGCGCCGGTGGTTGCGCACGGTGTGGGGCCCGCCCACAGTGACCCGGACTTCGAGCGGGTGAGCAGCCGGGTGTCCTCCCACACGGTGGTGGCGCACATCCGCCTCGCTTCGGTGGGCGCGGTGGAGCTGCGCAACTCGCACCCCTTCCTCCATGGCCGCTGGGCGTTCGTACACAACGGTACGGTGCGGGAGTTCGCGCAGCACCGGGCTGCCGTGGAATCGCTCATCTGCCCGAGCCTTCGGACGAACATCCAGGGCACCACCGATAGCGAGCGGTGCTTCTACCTGTTCCTCACCCGCCTGGCGGCCCGGCATCCGATTGACCGGCAGGTTCCGGTGGAGGCCGTGGCGCGCGCGCTGGCGGAGACGATGACGCTGGTGGCCGCCATCACGGATGCCGCGAATCAGGATGGCCGCTCGGCGATGAACTTCCTCGTGTCCGACGGCGAGCTGATGGTGGCCTCGCGGCGCAACCGAACGCTGTTCGTGTCCACGGGCTCGTCGCGCGACGACGTGTCGACGCTGCCGGCGCCAGGAACGAAGCTGGAGCAGCTCGTCGTGGCCAGTGAGTCACTGTGTGGCGGGCCGTACTGGGCACCGGTGGCCGAAGAGGACGTCATCGGCGTGGACGCGAACCTCGTGTTCCACCACTGGCGCGTGCCGGAACTCGCGGGTCCGGACCTCTTCCCCGCCGTGAAGCCGGACACGTCGCGCGGCGTGGCCTGAGGCCTCCGCTGCGCGCCGAACTCATCGAACGGTGGCAGACGGCCGACGGTCAGCGGCGGCGCTCGGAGTTCCTGCAAATGGGGCTGCGGGGCAACTGGCCCGAGGCCTTGAGCGGTTTCGTGGCAACCTCCGAGCTGGGTGACAACCCAAGAGACCTCCGAGGCATCGACTTGTCAGGGCAGGACCTGGCATCCGCAGACTTGGTGCGCGCGCGGCTGGAGGGGGCGAGGCTCGATGGCAGCGGGCTGGAGTACGCCCAGCTCGACCTGGCAACACTCACGGGCGCATCGCTCCGGCTCGCCCGGCTGAACCACGCGAGCCTCCACGCGTGTGTCGCGTTAGGTACTCAATGGGATGACGCTCAGCTGGAAGGCACCCGGCTCACGGCGTCCAACTTGACGGGGAGTTCCTTCCGCCGAGCCCGGTTTCGAGGCGCTCAGCTCGAACAGACCATCTTGCTGAACGCGGACCTCCGCAACGCGGACCTGCGTGACGCGAGGTTGTTCCTCTGCGACCTGGAAGGCGCACTCCTCACTTGCGTCCAATGGAATCCGCCACGAACGTATCCCGTCACGAGCCAACACCTGGCCGAGATTGCTCGTCGTGCCGGATTCCCCTCATTCATCGAGCCGCTCCTGGTGCCCGGCGGCATCATGGACCTTCTCCACATGTCGAACAGGCAGGTTCTGCTCCACGTGGAGGCCGCGATAGAGGCCAGCACGGACGTCCAGTCGGAGCTGCGCGCCATTCTGCACGAGAAGAACTGGCGCATCGTGCTGATGGCGGCTGCAGGCATCGTGCTAGCGGGAGCCGACGAGGTCACGTTGGCGGCGCTCTGGGCGCGGATCGATGAAGGGAGCTGGGTCCACCCTCAGCTCACGGTGGCCGCGGTGCTCCGCGATCCATCCTGCGATGACCGGGTACGCGAGCGACTCATGCATCATGAGTTGCCGCGACGGAACAACATCCGAGAGAGCCTGGAGTGGGCGGCGACCGTTGGACGCAACGTGCTCGGCTTACGCGAGCCCCACTCCGGGCACCACACCTGCCAGGCTCACCGCTGGCTGAGACAACTGCAAGCCTTCGCCCCCCTGAAGGTCCAGGAACAGTGGTTACGCGGAGGCAGCGCCAAAACGTGAACAGGCCACGCGGGCGGCGGGGCCCCGATTGAGATTGAGCAGCTCCTGTTCGGAAATGTCGGGACTTTCGCCGCCGCCAAAACCCCCGACATTTCCGAACAGCACGCGCTCAGACCGCCCAGGGAGGCAGGGCCTGCCTGATGGGAGTCCGGTACCCCGCTTCGAGTCAGCCCATCCACGCGTCAAGCAACGCCGCAGGCCGTACACCAAACGCCTCCGCCATCAGCTCGCGTGCCTCGCCGCCCGCGTGCTTCAGCGTGACGCGCAGGTAGTCACGCGGCGCAGCCTGCGGAATCTTGTCCAGCCACTCCACCAGCATCGCGCTCTCGGTGCCTTCCAGGTCCAGGAAGCCCGTGGCGTACAGGTCGTCGTAGTCCGTCAGCCGGTACAGGTCCGCGTGGTACAGCGGGATGCGTCCCGAATACGGATACACAATCGCGAACGTGGGGCTCGCCACCTCGGAGCGAGGAACGTTCGCCCCGTCCGCCACTCCTCGCACCAGGTGCGTCTTTCCCGCGCCCAGGTCGCCAATCAGCCCCACGAAGTCACCGGGCTCCAGCAACTCACCCAGGCGCACACCCAGCCGGTGCGTCTCCTCGGGAGACTCCAGCCGTACCGTCCGCACACGCGCAGCCGACGCTTCCGTGCTCATCGTTCCCACCGCAGCCACACCTCGCACAGCCCCTGCTCCACGATGTCCCCTGCAACCAATCCCAGTTGCCCGCGCTTCGCCGCCGCCAGGTCCCCAGCGAGCCCGTGCGCGTACACCGCCGTCCAGATGGCCGAGGGCACTGGAAGCGACTGAGCCAGGAACGCGCCACAAATCCCGGACAGGACGTCCCCCGAGCCACCCGTCGCCATGCCCGGGTTGCCCGTGGTGTTGAGGTACACGCGTCCATCCGCGCCACTCGTCAGCGTCCGGTCCCCCTTCAGCACGAGCGTCACCTGAAGCCCCTCGGAGAACTGCCGCGCCACGTCCAGCCGGTGCGCTTGGACTTCCTTCGTGGACTTGCCCGTCAGCCGGGCCATCTCTCCCGGGTGCGGCGTCATCACCACTGGCCCCTTCGCCCGGCGCAGCACCGACAAGTCCGTGGCCACCGCATTGAGCGCGTCCGCATCCAGCACCGCGGGCACCTCCACGCGCGACAACAGCTCGCCAATCAGCGCCCCCGTCTCCGGGCCCCGAGGAATCCCCGGCCCGATGACGAGCGCATCCTTCCCCTCCGCCGCCGCCACCAGCGCGTCCAGGTCACCCATGCCCAGCGGCCCGGAAGCCTCCAGCGGGATGCCCATGATTTCCGCCGAATGCGCCTGGATGGTGTCCAGCGCGTCCGCGCGAGCCGCCACCGTCACGAGCCCCGCGCCTGAGCGCAGCGCCGCCTTCGCCACCAGGGCCGCGGCCCCCGTCTTCCCCCGGCTCCCCGCCACCACCAGGACGTGGCCGAAGGTCCCCTTGTGGGAGTCCGCCTTGCGCACCGGCAGCGTGCGCCGCGCGTCCGCCTCCTCCACCACGAAGAGCTCGGGACCGGAGACCTCCTTCGAGGACTCGCCCCCCATGCCGATGTCCACCTGGTGCACGCGGCCACACAGCGAGGCCCCCGGCTCCAGCACCTGCCCCGGCTTGAGGAAGCCGAAGGCCACGGTGGCATCCGCCTCCACACACGGAGAGAAAGGCTCCCCCGTGTCGCTCTGGAGCCCGGACGGCACATCCGCCGCCACCACCTTCGCCCCCGCGGCCCGCCAGCCGCGAATCGCCGCCACGGCGTCCGCGAAGGCCCCAGCGGGCGCGCGGCTCAAGCCCGTACCAAAGAGCGCATCCACCACCACGTCGCCCCGCCCGGGCGGCACCACGACCTCCAGCGCGCGCGGCGTCACACCGAAACCCTTCACCGCCTCCAAGTTCCGGCGCGCCTCGGGCGTCAGCTTCGCGGCGTCGCCCACCATCACCACCGACACGCAGGCGCCGCCCTCCCGGAGGAAGCGCGCGGCCACCAGCCCATCCCCTCCATTGTTGCCCGGTCCACACACCACCACGAAGCGCCCACCCGAGCCGATGAGCCCCCGAGCCACCTCCGCGAGCCCCCGCCCGGCATTCTCCATCAGCAACGCGGAGGGCATGCCGTGGCGGGCTTCGGCGGCCTGCTCGGCCTGACGCATCTGGGCGGCGGTGAGGACGCGCAACATGGCTTCAATCCCCTTTCGATTGGAGCACCACCGTGGCGGCGGCGACGTCCGCATCGTGGGTCAGCGCGAGGAAGGCCTCCAGCCCTCGCGCCTCCATGACCTCCAGGGCCACGCCGGACAGTGCGAAATAAGGCGCTCCGCCCTGCCGCCGGACCTCCATGTCCTTCCAGCGGATGCCCGGCGGCGCGCCCAGCGCCTTCACCAGGGCCTCCTTGGCGGCGAAGCGCGCGGCATAGGCACTGGCCGCGTCACTGCGCCGGCCGCACAGGGCCCGCTCCGCCTCGGTGTAGACGCGGTTCAGGAAGGGCTCCGCGCGAGGCCCGTCCAGGATGCGCTGAATGCGGGAGATGGAGCAGATGTCCAGGCCCAGGCCGCGGATTCCCATGGCGCCCTACCCCGGGTTGCGCATGAGCTCGAGCATCTCGCGCACCGCGCGCTCGAAGCCCACCAGCACCGCGCGCCCCACGATGGCGTGCCCGATGTTCAGCTCGTCGATTTCGGCGATGCGAGCAATCGGCTGCACGTTGTCGTAGTTGAGCCCGTGGCCCGCGGCCACGCCCAGGCCCAGCTTGGTGCCCGCCTTGGCCGCGTCGATGATGCGCGCCAGCTCCCGGGCCCGCTCCTTCTCGTTGCGCGCCTCGCAGTAGCGGCCGGTGTGCAGCTCGATGCGGTCCGCGTTCACCTTGTGCGCCGCCCGCACCTGGTCCAGGTCCGGGTCGATGAAGAGCGAGACGGAAATCTCGCCGTCCTTCAGGTTCTTGATGATCTTCGCGATGTGCTCGCGCTGGTTGGCGACCTCCAGGCCGCCCTCCGTGGTGAGCTCCTCGCGGCGCTCGGGCACCAGCGTCACCACGTCTGGCTTGTGCTCGTAGGCGATCTTCACCATCTCCGCGGTGGCGGCCATCTCCAGGTTCAGGAGCGTCTGCGTCGTCTCACGAAGGATGCGCAAATCCCGGTCCTGGATGTGACGCCGGTCCTCGCGCAGGTGGATGGTGATTTGCTGCGCGCCGGCAAGCTCCGCCAGCGCCGCGGCCGTCACCGGATCCGGATACGTGGTGCGCCTCGCCTGACGCAGCGTCGCCACATGGTCCACGTTGACACCCAGTCGCTGTCCCATCGACCGCACCTCGCTCGTGCGCGGCCATGGGATTGTCGAAGGGCCCCGGTGCGCGCCGGCCCTTCTTCACGCCGGCTGCGTCCGGAAGTCAACCGCCGTTCGCAGCGGCCCTCAGACGCTGAGGGCCTTGGACAGCGCGTCCGCGATTTCCTTCGCGTAGGCCTGGTTGCGGGCGGCGTCCTCGCCCTCGATGAGGACGCGGGCCTTGGGCTCGGTGCCGGAGAAGCGCACCAGCACCCGGCCGGAGTTGCCCAGCCGCTGCTCCACGCTCTTGATGACCTTCATCACCGTCGGGAGCTCGCCCAGCTCCTTCTTCTGCTTCACGGCGACGTTGACCAGCGTCTGGGGCACGGGCTCGAAGATGGAGGCCAGCTCGCTCAGGGGCTTGCCCGCCCGGCACATCACCGCCAGCAGTTGGAGCGCCGCCAGGGTTCCGTCACCCGTGGTGGTGTGGTCCAGGAAGATGAGGTGGCCGCTCTGCTCGCCGCCCAGGTTGTAGCCGTTGCGGCGCATCTCATCGACGACGTAGCGGTCCCCCACGCGCGTGCGCGCCACCTTCACGCCCCAACGCGCCACCGCGCGCTCCAGGCCGATGTTGCTCATCACCGTGGAGACCAACATCTTCTTCTTCAGTTGCTTGCGGGCCACCAGCTCGCCCGTGCAGATGGCCATGATGGCGTCGCCGTCGACGACCTTGCCCTTCTCGTCCACGACGATGAGGCGGTCGGCGTCACCGTCCAGGGCGATGCCCAGATGCGCGCCGTGCTTCACCACCGTCTTGGCCAGGTTCTCCGGGAAGAGCGCGCCGCACTTGTGGTTGATGTTCTTGCCGTCCGGCGAAACGCCGAGCGCAATCACCTTGGCACCCAGCTCCTCCAGCACGGCGGGCGCCGTCTTGTAGGCCGCGCCGTTGGCGCAGTCGACGACGATGGTCATCCCCTCCAGCGTCAGCTCGCGCGGGAAGGTGGCCTTCAGGAAGACGATGTAGCGGCCCCGCGCGTCCTCCATGCGAAAGGCCCGGCCAATCTTCGTGGCCGTGGGCCGGATGGAGTCGATGGAGCCGCTGGACACCAGCTCTTCAATCTTGCCTTCCGTCTCGTCCGGCAGCTTGAAGCCGTCGCGCCAGAAGAACTTGATGCCGTTGTCCTCGTAGGGGTTGTGGGACGCGGAGATGACAGCGCCCGCGTCCGCCCGCATGGAGGTGGTGATGTTGGAGATGCCCGGGGTCGGCAGCGGCCCGACGAGCTCCACGTCCACGCCCATGGAGGTGAGGCCGGCGGCCAGTGCCTGCTCCAGCATGTAGCCGGACAGCCGCGTGTCCTTCCCAACAATGACGCGGTGGCGGTGCGGGCCGTTGCGGATGAGGAACGCGAGCGCCCGCCCGAGCTGCATCGCGACCTCGGCAGTCATGGGATAGACGTTCGCCTTCCCACGAACACCATCCGTGCCGAACAGCTTCTGGGAAGCCTGCGCCTCCTTGGGAGGCATGTTCATCCTGTACGCCATGTGTGCCGCTCCGCCTTTCCCACGCCGGGCCTGCGCCGGCCTCTCGACGTCGGGGCTTATACCCCGCCCACCACGCGGGCTCGAAGTTAGGAACCCACTGCCCCCTGGGCAACCACCCAGGCATGCGGGCCGGCGCAGACTAAAAGAGGTTGCGAAATCAGTACCAACCGAATCGCCGCCGTCCATACACGGCGGCTCGGGGAGCGGCCAGCGGAAGGTGAAGTTTTCGGCCACAGCCTGAGGGCTGTAAGCCACACTTTGTTACCGGGCGTAGAGCGTTCCTCCGTCTTCGCACCGCCGGATGGCGTCCGTGACGGCCAACGCGTCCCGGGCCTCGGTCACGTCATGGACGCGGACCACGTCGGCCCCGCCCAGCGTCGCCATGGAGGCCACCGAGCCCAACGTCGCCGCCAGCCGTTCGGAGGCCGGCTTGCCGCCCGCCAGCCGACCGAGGAAGCCCTTGCGGCTGGTGCCCACCAGCAACGGCAGCCCCAGCACGCGCAGCTCCGGGAGGCGGCGAAGCAGGAAGAGGTTGTGCTCGAAGGTCTTCCCGAAGCCGATGCCGGGGTCCAGGAGGATGTGCCCCCGGGGGATGCCCGCCGACTCGGCCCGGATGATGGCGGCCTCCAGGAAGGCCAGCACGTCCTCGACGACGTCGTCGTAGCGCGGCGCCTGCTGCATCGTGGCCGGAGTGCCCTGGATGTGCATCAGGCAGCAGGCGGCGCCGGCCTCGGCCACCACGCGGGGCAGGTCGGCATCGGCGCTGAAGCCGGTGATGTCATTGATGAGGTGCGCGCCGGCCTTCAACGCCTCGCGCGCCACCGCGGCCTTGGTGGTGTCCACGGACAGGGGCACGTCGGTCCGGGCCCGCAGGCCCTCGATGACGGGAACCACCCGCGCCAGCTCCTCGTCGGCGCTCACCGGCAGGGAGCCGGGCCGGGTGGACTCGCCGCCCACGTCGAGCAGGTCCGCCCCCGCCTCGGCCAAGGCCAGCCCGTGGGCGATGGTGGCTTCCGTCCCGGCATAGCGCCCGCCATCCGAGAAGCTGTCCGGCGTCGCGTTCACCACGCCCATGACGTAGGTGCGGGAGCCCCACTCGAAGCGCCGGGCGCCCAGCGTCAGCACCGCCGGCGCCACACCCGCGGCCAGCGCGGACGCCACCGCCGATGCCAGCGAGGACAAGCCCCGGGCGTCGGTGCGAGCGGCCGTCACCAGCCGCTGGAACTGCTCAGCGCGTCCCGTCAGCAGCCCCGTCCCCGGGCGGGCCTGTGCGTCACCGGGAAGCCATGCGGGGAACGCGTCAGACAGCGTCTGCAGGAAGGCTTCGTCCTGGTGACTCAGCCCGGTGAGGAGGAGCCGTGTGAAGGGCAGCGTCTCCAACAGGGCCCGTTGCGTGGGCTCCGTCAGCCCCATCCGCCGGAAGGCCAGGATGAGGTCCTCCGGGGGCTCGGAAGTCAGGGGGCGGGCGCGAATCATCGGGAGGCTCCAGGGAGGGGGCCGCGTACCGTCACCAGGACGGGACGCGCTTCCCTACCCTACCGCTCCCGAGCGCGCCCGGGGGCTCAGGCTTCGAGCGGCTCGGTCACGATGTCCACCGTGGACGTCGTCATCAGCTTGTGGACGGGGCACTGCGCGACGGCGTTGTACAGCCGCTGCTTGTCCGCCGGTGACAGCGCCCCATGGAACGCCAGCTTCACCTTCAGCGTGTAGGTGCCCTGCCGCTCCCGCGAGTCATCCCGTTCGACGTGCGTCTCCACGCGCTCCAGTGCCAGGCCGTTGCGCTTCGCGTACCACGTGGCCGTCAGGGCCTTGCATGCCGCCAGCGCGGCGTCGAAGTAGTCGTGCGGGCCGGGCGCGGAGTCCTCGCCGCCCAGCGCGGGGGCCACGTCCGCATGCAGGGTATGGGTGCCGGTCTGCAGGACCTGGCGAAACGCTCCGGGCTTCTCGGTCTGGCTGTGGGTCGTCATGGGGGGCTCCGGGAGAAGAAGGTGGACCGGAGGCCCGGTGAAGGTGCCTCCGGAGCGGTCCGCGTGGGTGGCTCAGGCGGCCTGCTCGGCCTGCGCCTTCACCGCCTGGACCTCGATGGCGATTTCAATCTTCTCACCGACGAGCACGCCGCCCGTCTCCAGCGCCTGGTTCCACGTCAGGCCGAAGTCGCGGCGGTCCACGGACGTCTTCGCCTCGAACGCGGCCTTGACGTTGCCCCACGGGTCCTTGCCCACGCCGAGCTGCTCGGCGTCCAGCACCACCTCGCGGGTGACGTCGCGGATGGTCAGGTTGCCCGTCACCTTCAGCCCGTTGCCGGACGCCTTCTCCACCTTCGTGCTCTTGAACGTGATGCTGGGGAACTTCTCCACGTCGAAGAAGTCCGGCGAGCGCAGGTGGTTGTCACGCTGCTCGACGCCGGAGTCGATGCTGGCCGTCTCGATGGTGACGGCGACGGAGGACTTCGTGACGTCCTGCTCGTCCAGCGAAACGGCGCCGCTGTACTTGCGGAAGCTGCCGCGAACCTTCGCGATGACCATGTGGCGGACAGAGAAGTGGATGCCGGAGTGGGTGGTGTCGATGTTCCAGGTCGTGGTGGCCATGAGGTGCCTTCCTTTTTGTGTGAAGCGGTGTGTTCGACGAGGAGGAAGGTAGCGGTGTCCCCCGGGCTTGATTAGATGGGCCAGACTGGAAGAACTGTTCCACCCACGGAACAACGCTCCGGGAAGGGCAGGAGATGGACCTCAACGAGCTGCTCGTCTTCGCACGCGTGGTACAGGCAGGCAGCTTCACCGCGGCGGCACGCGGGCTGCGGATGCCCAAGTCCACGGTGAGCCGGAAGGTGTCGGAGCTGGAGACGCGGGTCGGCGCGCAGCTGCTCCAGCGCACCACGCGCAAGCTGCGCCTCACCGACGTGGGCCGGACGTACTACGAGCACTGCGCGCGCATCGTCGCGGAGGCGGAGCAGGCCGAGCTGGCCGTGACGCGGATGCAGGCCGCCCCCCATGGCCTGCTGCGCGTGACGACGCCGCTGACGTTCAGCTTCATCGGGCCACTGGTGTCCACCTTCATCAAGCAGTACCCCGAGGTCCAGCTCGAGATGGTGTGTACCGACCGCAACGTGGACCTGATGGCGGAAGGCTTCGACGTGGCGATTCGCGCCGGGCGGCTGGCGGACTCGTCACTCATCGCGCGGCGGCTGGGCATCGTGGAGCGCGTCGTCATCGCGGCGCCCAGTTATCTCAAGGCGCGCGGGACGCCCAAGGCTCCGAAGGATTTGGAGAAGCACGACTGCCTCCTCTTCGGCGCGGGCCTGGAGAACAACGTCTGGACGCTCCACTCCGGCAACCGCTCGGTGGACGTCAAGGTGCCCGCCCGAGTCGTCGTGAATGAGCCGGACATGCTCTACGCGGTGGCGCGGGCAGGCTCCGGCATCGCCCTGCTCCCCAACCTCCACTTCACCTCGGAGCTGGCCGCCGGGCGCTTGCAGCGCATCCTGCCAGACTGGAGCTCCACGGGCGCGCCCGTCCACGCCGTCTACCCGAGCACGCGGCACCACTCCCCCAAGGTGATGGCCTTCGTGGAGTGCCTGCGCGAGCACTGGCCCATCCCCGGCTGAACGGGACATCGTTCCATCCGTGGAACGATGCTTCCCATTGTCCACGCCTAGTCCTGAAAGGCCCTCACGCACATCATGACTCTCGAAACAGCGGCCGCCATCCAGGCGCTGCCGCGGAAAGGAACGTCATGATTGCCATTCGCCCCTCGGAAGCCCGCGGTCACGCCAACCACGGCTGGCTGGACTCCCACCACACCTTCTCCTTCGCCGGTTACTACGACCCGGACTTCATGGGCTTCCGAGCCCTGCGCGTCATCAACGAGGACCGCGTCGCGCCCCACCAGGGCTTCGGCACGCACCCTCACCGGGACATGGAAATCATCACCTACCCGCTCAGCGGCGCCATTGCCCACCGCGACAGCACGGGCGGCGAGGGCCTGCTGCGCGCCGGTGAAGTCCAGCGGATGACGGCCGGCACCGGTGTGCTGCACAGCGAGATGAACGGCGCGGATGAGAACCTCCACTTCCTGCAGATCTGGATCATCCCGGACCGCAAGGGCCTGACGCCTGGCTACGAGCAGAAGGCCTTCCCGGAGTCCGAGCGCCAGGGCCGCTGGCGGGTGGTGGCCAGCCCGGACGCCCGCGACGGCAGTCTCACGGTGCACCAGGACGTGGTGCTTCACGCGACGCTGCTGGGCACAGGCGAGCAGGCGACGTACACGCTCGCTCCGGGCCGCCACGCCTGGCTGCAGCTGGCGCGGGGCAAGGCCACGCTCAACGGCGTGGAGCTGAAGGCCGGGGACGGCGTCGCGGTGGCGGACGAGTCGCAGCTCGTCCTCTCCGCCACGGAGCCGGTAGAAGCGCTGCTGTTCGACCTGGCCTGAGGCCACCTCGCTGAACGAAAGAGAGCACGACATGAGCCGGGACGACTTGAACGCGGAGCAGCTTCCCCCTTCGATGGAGACACTCATCGTCGCGCCCTCACGCGACCTGGGCGACGGGTTCGAGGTGCGGCGCGCGCTGCCCTCGGCCCGCCGCCGAATGGTGGGGCCCTTCATCTTTCTGGACCAGATGGGCCCCGCTGGCTTCCAACCCGGCCACGGCCTGGATGTGCGGCCCCATCCGCACATCGGGCTGGCCACCGTCACCTACCTCTTCGACGGCGAAGTCATGCACCGGGACAGCCTGGGCACGGTGCAGCCCATCCGCCCCGGCGCGGTGAACTGGATGACGGCGGGCAACGGCATCGTCCACTCGGAGCGCACCGGCCCCGGCCCACGCGCAGCGGGCAGCAAGCTCTTTGGCATGCAGGCGTGGGTGGCGCTGCCCAAGCGCCACGAGGAGACGGCCCCGGCCTTCGTCCACCACCCCGAGGACCAGATGCCCTGCCACGAGGGTGAGGGTGCGCGGATGCGCGTCATCACCGGCACCGTGCACGGTCAGCGCTCGCCGGTGCGGACGCTGTCGGACATGTTCTACGCGGACGTGGCGCTGGAGGCCGGCGCGCGCTTCGTGGTTCCGGCCGAGCACGAGGAGCGGGCGATGTACCTCGTCCAGGGCACTGTGGAGGTGGACGGCATGGCCTTCGAGCCAGGAGAGCTGCTCGTCTTCCGGCCCGGCAGCGCCGTCACCCTCCACGCCACCGCGGCGGCGAGGCTGCTGGTGCTCGGCGGAGAGCCCATGGACGGGCCGCGCTACATTTTCTGGAACTTCGTCTCCAGCTCGAAGGAGCGGCTGGAGCAGGCCAAGGAGGACTGGAAGGCCGGCCGCTTCGCCGCCGTCCCAGACGAGACGGACTTCATCCCCCTGCCCGAGGCCCCCCTCCCGGTGCGCTACCCGTAGGCGCGCGGGCCCCCGGGAGCCCGCAAAGCAGAAGGCCCTTCCCAGCAGCGTGGGAAGGGCCTTCTTCATTTCAGCTCAACCGCTGGAAGCGCGTGAGGCTCAGGCCTTCTTCGGCTCCATCGCCGGCAGGCCCTCGAGCGCGTCGAGGATCTTCCGCTTGTCCTTCTTCTCCGTCGCCTTCGGGGGCGCATTCACGCGCGGGGGCGGACGCTCACGGGTCAGCTGCCCGCCCTGGAGGAGGATGTTGACGTCCTCGGCGTCCAGCGTCTCGTACTCCACCAGCGCGTCGGTCACGCGGCGCAGGGCCTCGATGTTCTCCGTCAGCAGCTGCTTGCCGCGCTCGTAGCAGCCCACGACGATGCTGCGGACCTCGGCGTCAATCTGCCGGGCGGTGTCCTCGGAGTAGTCCTTGGACGAGTTGAAGTCGCGGCCCAGGAACACCTCACCGTCGCTCTTGCCGAACGCCAGGGGGCCCATCTTCTCGCTCATGCCCCAGCGGCACACCATGGCGCGGGCCGTCTCGGTGGCACGCTCGATGTCGTTGGCGGCGCCGCTGCTCATCTCGTCGAACATGAGCTCTTCGGCGATGCGCCCGCCCATGGCCATGGAGATCTGGTCCAGCATCTGCTTCTTGTAGCCGTTGACCTTGTCCTCGGTGGGCAGGCTCCAGGTGACGCCCAGGGCCTGGCCGCGCGGGATGATCGTGACCTTGTGGAGCGGGTCGCAGCCCGGAAGCAGCTTGGCCAGCAGCGCGTGGCCCGCCTCGTGGGTAGCGGTGTTCCGCTTCTCCTTCTCGGTCATGATCATGGAGCGCCGCTCGGGACCCATGAAGACCTTGTCCTTGGCGGCCTCGAAGTCGCTCAGGTCCACGCGCTCCTTGTTCTGACGCGCGGCCATCAGCGCCGATTCGTTGACGAGGTTCTCCAGGTCCGCGCCCGTCATGCCCGGCGTACCGCGAGCGATGACCTCCAGGTCCACTTCCGGCGCCAGCGGCACGCGGCGGGTGTGCACCTTCAGCACGCCCAGGCGGCCCTTCACGTCGGGACGCGGCACCACGATGCGCCGGTCGAAGCGGCCGGGACGCTGGAGCGCCGGGTCCAGCACGTCCGGACGGTTGGTGGCGGCAATCAGGATGACGCCGTCGTTGGACTCGAAGCCGTCCATCTCCACCAGGAGCTGGTTGAGCGTCTGCTCGCGCTCGTCGTGTCCACCGCCCAGGCCCGCGCCACGGTGACGGCCCACGGCGTCGATTTCGTCGATGAAGATGATGCAGGGGGCGTTCTTCTTGCCCTGCTCGAAGAGGTCACGGACGCGGCTGGCGCCGACGCCCACGAACATCTCCACGAAGTCCGAGCCGGAGATGGAGAAGAACGGCACGCCGGCCTCGCCGGCCACCGCGCGGGCGAGCAGCGTCTTGCCCGTTCCCGGCGAGCCCATCATCAGCACGCCCTTGGGAATGCGGCCGCCCAGCTTGGTGAACTTCTTCGGGTCCTTGAGGAAGGCGACAATCTCCTCGAGCTCTTCCTTGCACTCGTCCGCGCCGGCCACGTCCGCGAAGGTGACCTTGTTGTGGCTCTCGCTGAGGAGCTTGGCCTTCGACTTGCCGAAGGTCATCGCCTTGCCGCTGCCACCCTGCAGCTGGCGCATGAAGAAGATGAAGAACAGGAACAGGAAGACGACCGGCATCCACTGACCGAGGATGGTCAGCCAGAGGCTGTTCTGCTCCTCCCGCTCGTACTTCACGTCCACGCCATTGCTGCGGAGCTGGTTCAGCATGGCCGCATCCGGCGCCGGCCCCGTCGTGCGGAACTTCTCCGACGTGTCGGTGAACTTGCCGGAATAGGTGTTGCCCTTGACGGCAACCTCCTTGACCTTCTTCTCCTCCACCTTCGTCAGCAACTGGGTGAAGGACGGTTCCTGGACCTGGTCGTTGCCCTGGGAGAAGAAATTGTAGAAGGCGACGAAGAGGACGATCAGGATGACCCAGAGCCCGATGGTCTTGTAAGTCGAACGCACGTGTCAGCTGCCCTTTCGGAACTCGGCGGGATGAGGGCCGCGCTGGGAAGAACCCCAGCTTTATCCATCACTTGGCCGACACCAGGCGAGCTACCCAGCGGCGGACCGTATCAGCAACAGCAAAAAGCCCTCAACTATTTAGGGGGCCGCGCCCATCCCCCGAACTGCGACTCTGCCACTCTATAACGCCGCGGTCCGCTGAATGCTCGAACCGGGGGGAACCGCCCAGAGGTACTCCCTGGCGGCCGCACGCGGAACCACCGGTGGCCAGAGGCCGGGGAGCCACAACACCTGCCCCTCGGCATCCGCCACCACCGGCCGCGTGGCCCGTGCTTCCGCGGGCACCCGAAAATCAACCAACACATCTTGAAGCTTGCGTTGTCCCCCAGCAGTGCACACCCGGTCGCCGGGGCGACGTGTCCGCACGGTCAGCGGCCAGCGCGTCCCGTCCCCGAGCGCCAGCCCGAGCACGCCCGCAGGTGGAGGTCCGAACTCGACGGAAAAATTCCAACCCGTCCCCGCGAGCGCGCCCCGCGCCCCCGCGTGCTCCAGCCGAAGTTCAGCCGGTGGGGGGGGCGGCACCTGCCGCACGCAGCGCACCCGTCCGCTGGTCGCGCGCAGCACGTAGCCCCGCCCCAACGTGGCCGTGCCGCCCTGGGCCACCGCGCGCTGCACGCGGGCCAGCGTGGCCTCATCCACCACGGCCTCCGTGCTGGCCACCAGCCGGGCGAGCACCCGCCGGCGCAGCGCGGGCTCCAGCGCGCGCACGCCCACCGCATCCAGGGCGCCATCCTCCAGGCGCAACCGGTCGAAGGCCGCGTCCGCCATGGACGCCAGCAGCGACTCGTCCTCCGCGGCCACCCGCGCGAAGGCGGCCAGGTGCTTCTCCACGGCGAAACCGGCGGCGCGCGACAGAACGGGTAGCACTCCAAGGCGAACGCGCGTCCGGAAGTGGACAGGGTCGGCGTTCATCGGGTCTGTCGTGTAGGCGACACCCTGTTCCGCCAGGAAGGCCACCACGTCCTCCCGCGTGCACGACAGCAGGGGGCGCACCAGTCCGGGGCGCGTTTCGTGGATGCCCACCGCGCCGCGCAGGGCGGTGCCTCGTGCCAGGCGCATGAGCAGCGTCTCCGCCTGGTCCGTGGCGGTGTGCGCGGTGGCCACCACCTCCAGGCCCCGCTCACGGCGGAGCGCCTCCAGCGTCGCGTAGCGAGCCTCCCTCGCGCGCGCCTCGATGCCAGCCCCTGGACGAAGTCGCAGCGCCTGGACGTGGCAGGGCAGCCCGTGAGCGGCCGCCAGGACGGACACCTGGCGGGCTTCCTCCGCCGCTTCGGGGCGCAGGCCATGGTCCAGCGAGGCCACCTCCACGCGAAGCCGGAGTCGCTCGGCGACGTGCGCGGTTCCCACCAGAAGGGCCGTGGAGTCCGCGCCGCCGGAAACGGCGAGCAGCACCGACCCTCCCTCGAGTCCCAGCCGGGTGTACGCCTCTTGAAGCGTCGTCGTCAGCAACTGCGTGGCGGAATCATGACGGGGCATCGGACCGCGGTGGAATGGAGTGTCGGGTGAGCGGGTTACAGAGGCACGTGCGGTTGAAGGCAGGGGGGCTGATTCTTATGATCGTCACAACATCGAATCGGCGTTGATGCGGTAGCGGAAATACACGCGGCCGAGAACGCTGTTCTTGAGACGGTCGAATTTTGAGCTGTTGGACCTAGGGGTCCCCCCCCTCCCCCTCTGGGTCCACGGGTCCGCCTGGAGATTTCTCCTGGCGGTCCCTCTTTCCGAAGCGCCCCGGACTTCCTCGTGGAGTCCGGGGCGTTTCCTTTTTCGCGCATGGTTGCACAGCTTACGTGCAACTGGACGAGCAAGGGGACGGACCGTGCGACCTCGGAATGAGTCCTTGGAAACCGTTGACCCTCTTGGGAGTCTGTCGGATAACGGCCCAGGTGTGTTCAGGTCGTCACCCCGAATCCGCCCCGGAGACCCAAGTATGGCAGGCACCGACAAGCGCAAGCAGTCGCTGTACTTCCCCGAGGAGATGCTGAAGGAGATCCAGGAAGAGGCGACCCGTCAGGACCGCTCCCTTTCCTGGGTCGTGCAGCAGGCGTGGAAGATCGCCCGCGAGCGCATCAAGTCGTTCCCCGCCGTGAATGACGTGACTGGCGACGAGCGCCAGGACCCTCGGGAGGAGTAACGACGGATGGCTACGACGGACCATCGTAAACAGAGTCTCTATTTCCCCGAGGACATGCTGGAGGAGATCCAGCGTGAGGCGACGCGGCAAGACCGCTCGCTGTCCTGGATTGTCCAGCAAGCGTGGAAGGTGGCGCGCGGGGACATCCGGAAGATGCCGTCGGTCAACGACGTGCTCAGCCCGCCTCTTCGTCCCGCGGCCCCCGCGCCCGCCCCGGCTCAGCCGGTGACGGCCGTCGCGGCGGCGCCTTCCGAAGAGCCCAAGTAGTTCCGGAGGGCCGGCTCCACGCCCGGTCCCCCACCCTCACCTGCCCGCGGGCCTCGCGGGCAGGGCGCAGTTCTGGAAGACGACACGCGACTGCTCGCGCAGCGCCTGCACGGGCGTTGGGTGCTTCGTCTTCATGTACGCTGACGCGAGGTTGGCTTCCATCCCCCCCAGCCTACGCACCTGCACCGGGTTGCGGTCGGGGTTCTGTCCCGCGTTGCCCAGCGCCGCGCCGTAACCGTCTCCGCCCTCCAGGATGTACGCGTTCATGGCCACGCGGTAGCGGATGGACGCGTCGTCGCGCGGCGGCAGCTCCACAGGCACCCCACCCACCGTCAGTTCGCGCACGCGCGAACCTCTCGGTTGGGCGCAGTCCACGCGCAGCGAGCTGCCCTCGGACACGTGGAGGAAGGCGCCGGAGGGCGAGGCGATGCTCTGCCCTTCCAGGTACAGCGAGCCCACGGACAGCTCCATCATGTCCACGAGCTCCTTCTCCGTGAGGTCCACCGTCACGACGAGGTTCTCGAAGAGGATGAGCTCATGCAGCACGCCGTCGGTGAGCGCACCCTGGCGCAGCGAGGTCCGCGTGACGCACAAGCCCTCCTGGCGCAGCGAGCCTCCGTTGACGACCCCCAGCACCGCGGGGCGCGTGGATTCATCCTCCGCGTGGAGGAGCGCATCCGCGACGAGCTGGCCCAGCGCGTTGTTGTCGTGCCGGGTGTAGACCTTGTCGAGGAGCACGTCGTGGGCCAGGTAGCCCACGACGGCGTCCGGGTCCTCCACCAGGGGCTGGCACGAATCGTTGTAGGCGATGCAGCCGCCGTGGAAGGCGCCCAGGGCGAAGGTGAGCGCGGTGAAGAGGGAGCGGGAGCGCGGCATCAGTAGTGGGCCCTCACGGTGAGGAATCCGGACATGCCCTCGCGCGGCAGCAGGCCGGGGACGCGGTCCGGACGGGGCACGTCGTCACGAAGGTCGTTGTCGAACAGGTTGTGCGCCACCAGGGCCACCTCGAAGTGCTCCAGGATGGGCTCGGTGCGCAGCTGCGCGGTGATGAGGCTGTAGGACGGAATCTTGTAGCGGCGGATGAGCTCCAGCACGGAGCGGCTGTTGTTGCGCCGCTCCGCGCCTGTGCGCACCACCACGTCGAAGTTCACATAGGCGCCGATGGGCATCGTCACGCCCGCGTTGAAGCGCGCCTGCGGCGTGTCGGTGAGCAGGCGGGACTGGGCGGGCAGCTCCAGGTCCTCCGCGCGGGAGATGCTGGCGTTGAGCCACGCATACGCGCGCTTGGAGGCCTCCAGCCGGGCCTCGCCCTCCACGCCGTACACGCGCACGCCCAGCTCGCGGTTGCGCAGCGGGACGATGTTGCCGGACGTGTCCACGGGGACGATGGGCGAGCCGAAGAAGGCCACGTACGCGTTGGCGCGCAGCCGCACACGTGCGTCCCCCGCCGCCTGGATGAGGTCGGCGCCCAGCTCGAAGGTGTCCACCGTGGCGGGCTGGAGGCGCGGGTTCCCCTCGAAGCGGCCCTGGTTGTAATCCGTGTCTGGAATGCGCTCGACCAGCTCCTGCAGCGTGGGGGCGCGGAAGGCACGCCCGTAGAGGGCCTTGAGCACCAGCGCGTCGGTGGCCGCGAACACCAGCCCCACGCGCGGATTGAGGGTGGGCACGAAGCGGGTGCCGTTGATGGCGCCGGACGCATCCACGGTGGGCAACTGGGTGGCGTCCATCCGCACGCCGAACGTGAGCGTGAGCGCGCTGACGACGGTCCACTGGTCCTGCGCGAACAGGCCCACGTTGAGGCGGCGGGACGCGGCACCGCTCGTCAGGTCCACCAGGCCCTCCGGCCGCGCCAGGCCGTCCGGACGCACCTGGGCGTCCAGGGTGTAGTTCGTCACGTAGTCGTATTCGCCCAGCGACTGCTGCTCCACCACCGCGCCCACAGAGAGGCGGTTGTAGGCGCCCAGGGCCACGTCCGCGTCCACGGAACCGGTGAGCGAGCGCACGGAGACGCGCGTCTGCTCCTGCATCCCCTCTTCGAACAGGCGGTTCGTGCCCGTGCCGGTGCTGAAGTCGTGAGGCGTGATCTGGAAGAAGCGGTCGGTGGACTGCTGGTCATACGCGGCCCGCGCGCGGAGCGTCACGTCGGGTCCGAAGGAGCGCTCCCAGGTCAGGTCCGCGAGGAAGACATTCCAGCCCAGCTTGGAGTCCTCGCCCACCGTGTCGAAGAGGCCCACCAGGGCGCTGCGGCGCTCGGTGAGGAAGCGCGCGGAGGCCCCCAGGCGGCCCGCGTCGCCCATGGCGTAGGTGGCGCCCGCGCCCGCGTTGAAGAGGAAGCGCTCGTCGCGGGTGCGCCCCGCGGGGTCCGTCACGTCGCGTAGCCCCTGCGAGCGCGTCTCGTCGTCCAGGCCGTCGTTCTCGATGACGGTGGAGTCACCGGCCTGGCTCCACACGTCAATGTCCGCGAAGACGCGCAGGTTCCCGGCGGTGTGCCCCGCGGAGAGGTGTCCGTTCCCCGTGACGGCGAGCCGGTCGTCCTGGCCCGGGTAGCCGCCGACGGACACGGCCGTCCGAACGCCGTCCGACGTGTCCGTGACGATGTTGACCACGCCCAGGAAGGCACCTGCGCCATAGAGAGCGGAGCCGGGACCGCGGATGACCTCCACCCGCTCCAGGTTCTCCACCGGCAGGTTCATCAGCGCCTTGCCGTCGAAGAAGCTGTTGAGGCGGTGGCCGTTGAGGAGGAAGAGCACCTCCGCGTCATTGCGCAGGCCACGAATGGCGGTGCGGTGGAAGCCCTGCACATCCCTGCTGACCGACAGGCCGGGCACCACGTCCAGGACGTCCGCCACGGTGCGCGCGCCCAGGGAACGCAGCTGCTGCTGACTGAACGAGGCGCCAATGGCGGGCACCGTCCGCACCGCCGCCTCGTGGCGCGTGGCCAGGGCCAGCGTGTCCTCGGCGCTGTAAAGGGCCAGGTCCTCCTCCAGCTCGGAACGTGGGGTCGCCGGCTCACGCGACGCGGGCGCGCTGCCTGCCGTCGCGGAGGTCCGGGACGGCCGTGCCGGCGACGAAGCCTCCGTGGGCGCATCCGCGGGCAGGTCCGCCGCGAGCGCGGCCATGGAGTCGTCCTGCGGCGTCGACGGGGGTGCATCCTTTCGCGGCGCCTCCACCTGCGCGCGGGAGCGCTCAGGCGGCGGCGTGCGCTCGGGAGCCGGCGTACGCTCGGGCGGAGCGGCGCGCGGTGGCGTCCGGCTCGGCGGGGGCCGGCGCTCGGGAGGCGGCGTGGGCCGGACGATGGACGCACTGGCCGGCGTCTCGCCGCCCACGAGCACGCGCGCGGGGCGCGCGGCGGACTGGAAGAGCGGCACGCGCTGGCCATCCGCGGTGAGGCCCTCGACGTAGTACTCGATGCCGGGCGGGACGACGTGCTCCGCGGGAATCACGGCCCGGTACAGGTCGCCGTACTCCCGCTCCATGGGGCGGCGGGCGTAGGGCTCGCCCGGGCCTCGGTAGCGCACGTACAGCTCGAGGACGCGGCGGCCTTCCACCAGCGTGCCGTCGAGTTGCAGCGCGACACGCGGCTCGGCGCGTTCTGGCGGGGAATGCAAGAGCCCCGGTTCCTCGGCGCGGCCGGGCACCGCCATGATGAGGACCAGGCTGAGGAGGGTCGCGCGAGCGTGTGCGGTCTTCAAGGCTGAGGGCCATGGTCCATTGGCCCTCCGTCCCAGTCAAGGAACGCACCCGACACGCGGACGCGCCGTTTTTTTGCCGGGCCTGCGGTGGCGTGCGAGGGATTGCGGTACTCCATGCGCGCTTCGCTCGCCTTGCACCTCGCCCTGTTCCGACGCCAGCGCGCGCAGATTGCCCGAGTGGTTGACGGACAGACGGCATCATTCCGAACCTACGAGGCCCGCTTCCGGCGGCGCACCTCGGGATACCGGAGCGTCACGACGCTGCCCGCCGTGTACCAGCAGGTACAGGCGGCGGACGTCGTCTACGTCGGCGACTACCACACGCTCCCGCTCGCGCAGGAGACCTATCTCGCACTGGTGGAGCGGGCGCAGGCCTCGGGCCGCCGCGTCATCATGGCGCTGGAGTGCGTGGAGGGCCGTCACCAGGCCACCGTGGATGCCTGGCGCGCCGGCCGCGTCACCGAGCGCTCCCTGCTGGCGAAGCTGGGACACGGCTCGGGGGTCTGGTCCAATACGCGCGCCCTGCTCTCCTTCGCGCGCAAGCAGAAGCTGGAAGTGGTGGGCATCGACCGCCGGGCGCAGGGTGAGCGCTCGCTGGAGCTTCGCGACGCCTACGCCGCCGAACGCATCGCCCGCGCCGCCCGCGCGCCGGACCGGCCGCTGGTCATGGTGCTGGTGGGCCAGTACCACGTGGCGCCCTGCCACCTGCCCGCGCAGGTGGAGCGCGCGCTCGGCACGGAGACGCGCAAGGGGCTGGTCGTGTACCAGAACGCGGAGGGCGTCTGGTGGCGGCTGGCTCGCGAAGGCCGCGTTGGCGCCGCGGAGGCCGTGGAGCTGGCCGACGGCACCCTGTGCCTGATGAACGCCTCGCCCGTGGTGTGCCAGCAGAGCTTCCTGGACTACCTGGAGGCGGAGGCCGGAGACGCCCCGCTGTTGGATCGCGGCGCCGCCGAGCGCTTCCGTGAAATGTCCGCGCTGATCGGCCGGCTCGCCGGCGTGCCCGTGGGCCGTTCCCTGGACACGGTGGACGTGGCCACCGCCGCGGACGGCGACGTCCTGGCGCGAATCCAGCGGCGCGGACGCTTCACCCAGGCCGAGCTGACCCAGCTTCGCCGCCACATCCTCTCCCGCGAGAGCAGCTACATCCCGCGCGCGCGGGTGGCCTACCTGGCGTCGCTGTCACTGAACCACGCGGCGGAGGAAGCGGCGCACTTCGTCCGGCACTGCGCCGTGGGTGACGCCATGGACGCGCCGCGCGGCGCCTCGGAGGCCTTCTACGCGCGCTGTCTGGAAGAGGCGCTGGGCTTCTTCGGCTCGAAGCTGGTGAACCCCCGGCGCACCTGCCTGGGCGTGGCCGAGTGGGCCAAGCGCTTCGGCGAGAGCCGCGGCGTGGAGCGGCAGATCGCCGCCTTCGTGCTGGCCCACAAGGCCACGGAGGCGGAAGCGCCGGAGGAAGCCGTGAAGCTCCTCCCCCTGCGCAAGGACCGGCTGTTCCACGGCGTCAGCCACGCCCTGGGCTATCTGCTCGGAGACCGGCTGTACCAGGCCTTCGACAGTGGCCAGGTGGCCAAGGCGGAGGTGCAGGCCCTGTTCCGCGACCCCTTCGTGGACCCGCGCGCGGCCTACTTCGCCTGGGCGGAACGCCTGGGCATCTGAGCCCGGCTACAAGTCAACCTGTCCCGAGGGAGGCGGAGGCGCGGCTTCCTCCTCCATGTCGAGCGGGCCGAACGTCCCATCCGGCTTCAACATCCGCTGCCGCTCCGGCGCTTCGCTCAGCACCCGGATGGCTCCGTCCGGGGTCAGGAAGTAGGCGATGCGGGACGCGGCGTGGATGACCGTGAGCGCGCCCAGCTCCGGGTAGAGCATCAGCGTCGCCAGCTCCGTCTCCAACGGCCCCCCGAAGAGGACGTGGGAGTGGGCCGAGCCCTGGTACAGCTCACCCTCCGGCCCAGGCTCCAGACTGATGGCGAAGACGTTCTGGTGCAGCCGCACCGCCTCCCGCTGCGTGCGCCCGTCAGGGCCGTAGCGGAACCGGATGTCCCCACCGAGATAGAAGCGCATGGGGTCCCGCGTGCCCTGGAGGACATAGACGGTGAGGTCACCATCCTCCTCCACGAAGACCACCGGATTGATGGTCCCCCGTTCGAAGGCCTCCACCGTGGCCAGCATCGACGTCTTCACCGCTCGGGCGACGGGGCTGAAGTCCCCGGGCAGCTCGTTGAGTGGCAGCGGAGCCATCTGCTCCGCGTCGTCACGCGGAGCCTTGAAGGCATAGGCCGGGGTGAAGGTGCCCGCATCGTCCAAGGTGCCGAAGAGGGCGTACCACCCGTCCTCACGAGGCACCGTGAAGAACCACTCCATGCGCGAGCGGTCCAGCGCGTCCTGGATGAGGAGCCGATCCGTGGCGAAGATGGCGGCGCGCTCCGCATCGAAGAGGTATTTCGCCCGCGTCTGCACCCGGCGCAGCTCCGCGTCATCCGGAACGGCCACCGTGGACTCCGGGCCCTCGGGCTTCACGCGGCCCGAGCGCGCGCCGCAACCGAAGAAGAGAACGGCGACGGCCAGCAATGGGAACACGCGCATGAGGACCTCGTCCGCGAAGGCAGGTCCACGCATTCTGCGCCAGCCGCCCACGACGCGCCACGCCGCGTGCGCCGACACGGTGTCCGCCACCGCCGGAGGGTCGGCGGCACATCCGCCGCCCCCTCCCTGGCGTTTGGCACGGGACTACGTCTTCTGCGGCGCGTTCGCCTGCATGGCCGACTTCACCTTCTCGCGGAAGGCGCGCATCTTCGATCGCATCTCGTCCTTCTGCGCGTCGGAGAGCTGGCCGCCCGAGGCTTCACGCTGGGCCTTCATCTCCTCACGCAGTTGGCGGCCCTCGGCCTTGAACTGGTCGGCCTGGGCCTGGGAGAGCCTTCCCTCGGCCACGGCCTTGTCCATCCGGTGCTCCATACGGGCCATCTTGTTCCCGTGCTTCTTGCCCTTGTGCCGGTGGTGCCCACCGTGCCCCTTGCAGTCCGCGGCAGGCGGATTTGCGGACTCGGGCGCGGCCGTCTGGGCCAGCACGGGCGCGGTGATGAACAGCGAGGCGACAGCAACGGAACGCAGGGCGGTCATGAGCTTCATCGTGGTTTGCTCCTCAGGGTGACTGAGGCTTCGGGGGCCGGCCTTCCCGTCACCTCATGCCCTGAAAAACCCCGCGCGGCGCGAAAGGTTAAATCCGCCCGAGCGGACGCCTTTCGCGCCTGCTTCCCTGCCCCACGCCCTACCGCGATGGGAGCTTCATCGCGCGGGTGGCGATGAAGCCGTTGTAGTACTGCGACAGGGCATCTTCCGGACCGAACGAGTCCTCGAAGAGGCCAATGATGGCGAGCCCCGCATCCGCCTGACCGCCAAGCTGGTCCTCCAGGGAGTGCCCCACACAGAGCGGCTCGCCCGCGTCCGTGAAGCGGCGGCGCTCCTCGTCGGACAGGCTGGTGAAGTCCGAATAGGGCATCCGGTACTTCAACGTGAAGATGCCCTGCTTCTCCAAGGAGAGGTCGAACAGGTAGTTCACGGGGTTGGTGAAGCCGGTCAGCAGCACGCCGCCGGGGCGCAGCACGCGCGCCGCTTCACGCCACACGGGGCGCACCGCGTCCACGAAGCCGTTGGAGCACGGGTGGAAGATGAGGTCGAAGCTCGCGTCCTCGAAGGCGGAGAGGTCGCGCATGTCGCCCTCCACCAGCCGCAGCTCCAGGCCCTCGCGCTCCGCCACCATGCGGTCCTGGCCGAGTTGCGCGGGCGAGTTGTCCAGCACCGACACCCGGGCGCCCGCCGCCGCCAGCACCGGGGCCTGCTGTCCACCCGAGCCCGCGAGGCAAAGGATGTCCTTGCCCCTCACGTCGCCGAACCACTCGCGCGGCACCGGCTTCATGGGAGTGAGGACGATGCTCCACTCGCCTTTGCGCGCCGCGGCGATGACCTCTGGGCTGACGGGAAGCGTCCACTTGTTGCCCGTGGCCACCTGACGGTCCCACGCCTCGCGGTTGTACGTCCGCACGTCCAATTCAGTCGTCATGCAGCACCCTTCCTTCCATGCCTCCGGCGACAGTGACGACTTCACCCGTCACATGTCCGGAGATTCGATCCGACGCGAGCGACACCACCGCCCGCGCCACGTCCACCGGCTGCGCCACCTTGCGCAGCGGCATCGTCCGCGTGACGCGTTCAACGAAGCCCGGCTGGGCCAGTTTGTCGCGGCTGCGGTCCACCGCCGTCCATCCCGGGCACACGACGTTGACGCGGCCCAGGGGCGCGATGCGGCCCAATTCGTTCTTGAGGCTCTTGAGGAAGCCACTCGCCAGCGCGCCCTTGGCGGCGGCGTAGTCAGCATGTCCTGCTTCACCGAACAGCCCCGCCGTGGAGCTGATGATGACGATGCTGCCCGTCTTCGTGGTGGCCACGTGCCGAAGGAAGGCGCGGCAGCACAGGAAGACGCTGTCCAGGTTCTCCGCCAGCGTGCGGCGCCAGCGCGTCAAGGACATCTCCCAGACAGGTTCATCCGGGGCGGGCCATACCCCCGCGTTGCACACCAGCACGTCCAACCGTCCCAGCGCGGCCACCGCCGCGGGAACCAGCGCGTCCACGTCGGCCTCCACCGTCAGGTCCGCGCGCAGCGCGGCGCCGCAAACGTCACGCGCCAGCGTCTGGGCCTTCTCGGTACTGGAGTGGTAGTGCACTGCCACCTTCGCGCCTTCTTCCGCGAAGGTATGGACCAGGGCGGTGCCGATTCCTCCGGCGCCGCCCGTGACCAGGACGCCTCTGCCCTGCAGCTCCGTGTCCATCCAGGTGTTCTCCTCGGGTCGTGCTTTCACGGGGCCGCTTCGCGGCGGAGTCCCGGGCACACCGGTGGCGTCCGGCGGCTCACGACGAGAAGCGGCCCCGGCGCCTGACAAGAGCCCGTCCATTGACGTGAAGGCCAGCGGAAAAATCCGCCCTGCCCCCCGCGCCGGGACCGGCTTCCTCTCCGCGCCAAATCCATGTTTATCTAGGCATAACCCTTTCAAGTCTACATCAAGGAGTCGCCATTGGCCTCGCACCGCCTCACGACCACCCCCCAGGACGAACCTTCCATCTTCACGTTCGAACGGCGGCACGTTCTCTTCTCGGTGGAGCACACGCGGTTCGAGTTCGTCCGCATGCTGGAGCGCCGGGCCAATGGCGAGGAGTTGCTCCTGGCCGACCGCTACCAGCGGCACGGGCTCGCCGGCCCCGTCGTCATCAAGCGCGTGCGCAGCCCCGCGAGTTCCGCGCGCCGGCACCGGCTGGTGGAGGAAGTGCAACTGGCCTACCGCCTCCACCATCCCAACGTCGCCCAGGTGCACTACTTCAAGATTCACCGGGGCAAGCCGTACATCATCATGGAGCACGTGGACGGGCCGTCGCTGGAGACCGTGCTGGACCTCATGGCCATGCGGGGGAAGCCCGTGTCCCTGGCCTTCGCGCTCCACGTCGCCGCGGAGCTGGCGGACGCCCTGCACCATGCCCACTCGCTCAAGGACGCGCAGGGCCGGCTCCTGGGACTGATTCATCGCGACGTCAGTCCCCGCAACGTGCGGGTAGCGCGTACGGGCGAGGTGAAGCTGACGCACTTTGGCGTGGCCTATTCACACCTGGTCGGCCGGGAAGAGACGGCGGAGGCGCTGCTCAAGGGCGACGTGGCCTATGCGTCCCCCGAATACCTCGCGGGCAAGACGCTGACCGCCGCCTCGGACCTCTTCTCGCTGGGGCTGGTGCTGTTGGAGCTGGCCACGGGACGGCACCTGTTCGCGGCCGCGGCGGATGCGCTGGAGCCACCGCGTGCGAAGTCGCGTGAGCTGCGCTTGGAGGAGCCCCCTTCCCTGCCGCTCACACAGATGCTGATGCTGCTGGAGGAGCATGGTCCCCAGGACGTGGAGCGAGCCGCCGCGAGCCTGCCGCCCGAGGTGCGCGCCGTCCTTCACGGGATGCTGCACAAGGACGCGACGAAGCGTTTCGGCTCGGCGGGAGCGCTGTGCGAGGCACTTCGGGAATGCCTCGTCCAGGAAGTCCGTCGCACCGGCCGCCCTTTCGGCAGGGCCGACATGGCCGCGGAGCTGACACGGCTCATCAGCGACGCCAGCGCGGTACGCGACGAGGTCGAACTGCTCGACGAGAGTCTCTTCCCATCGGGCCTCGAGGCCCATGAGCTGTCGGGGCGGGGCCCCAAGGACGCTTGAAGCCGGGCCCTGGTGCTAACGGGACAAGGCGCTCGCCATCACGACGAGCGCCTTGAGCTTCTCGTCGTCCAGCGTCTCCGAGAGCGTCATCAGCCGCCGTTGCAGCGAGGACTGCTTCTTCGCGCCCGCGCGGCCCTCTCGGGCGAGGCCCAGCAATTCATCCGTGGAGGTCCGCAGCACCATGGCCACCTTCCGGAGCGTGGACACGCGCGGCAACATCTTCCCCCGCTCCATCCGGCTGTAGACCATGGCGTGCATGTCCAACAGCGCCGCCACTTCCACCTGCGTCAGCCCCAGCCGCGCTCGCGCCTCGCGCACGGCCTTTCCAAACGTCGCTCCCAGTTCTTCGTCCATGGCTCGTCCGGAAGCCTAGCCCAAACCCCGGGGGCCGCCGAGTGGATGGCACGGCCCTAAACCCTTCAGGACCATGTCAGGCCAAGCACTTTCATCTTCCCTGGCAGTAGCGAGAACGGCATCCTCCCGGCGAGGTCCTGCTGGCGTCTGGTGACACTTCAGGTGGGGCCCGCCGGGTGGGAAGCTTCTGGGAGACGGCATGGCGGAAGCGCAGAGGCGAGAAGATTCGCCGGGGACACGCATCGCGGGCTTCACCCTGGGCAAGCGGCTGGGCAGCGGCGCGTGCGGCGACGTGTACCTCGCGATGCGCGACGGCGAGGAGGTCGCGCTCAAGCTCCAGTACCTCCACCGGATGGCGGGGTGGCCGGAGCGCGAGTGCGCCATCCTCCTGCGCCTGCGCCACCCCAACGTGGTGGCCTTTCGCGCCTGCGGCAAGTTCCCAGGCGTGGAGCCCCGGTTGTTCTACCTGGCGATGGAGTGCGTGCGAGGACGGACCCTGCACCAGTGGGTGGAAGAGGAGAACCCCAGCGCTCGACAGGTGGCACGGCTGCTGCGCGGCATGGCCCTGGGGTTGGAGGCCACGCACGCGGCGGGGGTCGTGCACCGCGACCTCAAGGAATCCAACGTCATGGTGCGGGAGCCGGACGGTGAGCCCGTCCTGGTGGACTTCGGCGTGGGCGACTTCGCCGGAGCCCCCCGCCTCACCCAGGGCGTCCTGCCGCCGGGCACCATGCGCTATCGCAGCCCGGAGGCGCTGGCGTTTCGCAGGGCCAGCAGCGCGGCCACGGACCCCCGATACCGGTGCGGGCCAGCGGATGACGTCTACGCGCTCGGCGTCGTCTTCTACTGGATGCTCACCGGCCGCCCTCCCTTCCTGGAGGTGGTGACCCCCACGGAAATCGAGGCCGTCATTTCCGAGGCGCCTTGCGCTCCCCACACGGTGAATCCGCGCGTGCCACCGGCGCTGAGCGAACTGTGTCTGCGGCTGCTGGCCAAGGCCCCCGAAGCCCGAGGGAGCGCGGAGGCACTGAGCGCGGACGTCGAGCGGGCACTCGCAGCCGCCGACGCGGCATGGGACGCGCCTTTGTGCGACTGGCGGCAGGATGCGGAAACACCCGGCCCCGACTCCGGGTCCGAGGACGACAATGACGCCGCGCTGGCGATGTGGGTCGAGGCAGGTGACGCTCGCAGGGACTCGCCCAGGCGCGGGCCCCTGCCCCACAAGCCGCCGCTGGAAATACGTGCCCCCGAAGCCGCGGCGCCACGAACGCCTGCGCGGGGACGTGTGGCTCGCTGGGCCGTGGTGCTCGCGGGGCTGGCGTGCGCGGTGGGTGCGTGGCTCTGGGTGGCGACACCCACGCCGGGTGCCGTGGGCAATCCCATCCGGGAAGTGGCTTTGCCCGGTGGCCCGCCGGAAAGTGAGCAGGCCGCGACCCTGCCCAGTCCCGGGCCCACCCTCGCGGCCGTCACCGCCGAGGTGGCGCACCCGAAGAAGGAAGAGCTCCCCGTGAAGCAGATGCCCGACAGCGTGACGACTCCCCAGCAGCCCGCCTCCAGCGCGCGGGCCCTCAAGGCAGCGGCCCGGACGATGGTGGCTGTCGCCGCCTGCTCGGGCCTGGGCTGCCCCAGCGGCCCGCAGGTGCGGCCGGCGCCTCCCGGCGAACCTTGTCCCCCCGGCGCGGTGGAAGCCATGAAGCGGGCCGGTATTCGCATCGGCGACGCCACCAGCCTCGCCTTCGTCGACGACAAGGACTTCGGAGAGCCCGTCCTCGTCCGGGAGGGCCGCGTCCAGGTCGAACTCGGAACAAACTTTGGCCCCCTGACCTCGGGAAAAGCCGTGGGCGAACTCATCTTCGCGGACCGCGTCTATGGCCGCTTCACGCAGGCCTACACCCGTGGAGGTGACTTCATCCCCGTGTGCCTGGAGATGGTCGAACAGTACGGAGTACGCGGCATCCGGCGGAAGGGCGGCGACCCGAGCCCGGGCACTGCCACGGTCAGCAACACCGCCGTGCTCTACGCCGTGAATCGCTTCGAATAGTGACCTCCGCCACCGGCTTGTTCCGCCAGCCAGGGAAGTGATTGTCCGTGCCCACGCCACTGCCCATCCCTCTTGCTCTCGCTTTCCTGCTGGCGGCGGCGCCCGCGCGCGCCCAGCCCGCCTCCTGCCGGGAGCCGACGGAACGCCCCGTAGAGCTGGACACGGAGCGGTGCGGCCGGCCACCCGAAATCCGGGTCGGCGAGGGCGTCGCCACGGTGCTGCGCTTCGACACGCCCCTGGTGCGCACGGAGGCGTCCGGACCGGGACGCTACCGGCAGGTGGTGGACGGCGAACTCCTCATCCTGGTGCCCGAGGAGCCGGTGGCCGACGAGTCCCGAACCACGCTGACCGTCTACTTCGCGGACGACGCGGTCCCCACCCAGGCCACGCTCCAACTCGTCGTGGCGACGCCCGCGCGGGCGGAGCGGCAGGTGGAGCTCTTCCGGCGAGCGCGCACGGCCGCCTCGCTCCAGCGGGAGCTGCGGGAGACCCAGCGAACGCTTCAAGAGCTGCGTGAGGAGAATGCGCGGCTGAAGGCAGCGCAGGCGCGTCCTGACGGATTGATGGGACTGTGGGTGAGTGGAGACATGGGCCGCACTGGCATCGCCGCAAGAGAGTTTCTGGACGTCCGGAAGCACGCGAGGAACAGCCTGGTGCTCCGGTCCGCGCTGACCTTCCGGGCCAGGAGCATGCTGGTGGTGGTGGGCCTGAAGAACCCGCTGGGCGCGAAGCCCTGGCAGGCCACCGGCGCGGCACTTGTGGGGCCGGATGGCGCGGAGTTGAAAGTCGCGCGAGTGTGGGCACCCGCCATCCTCAACCCCGGCGACGAAATGGACGTCCTGGTGAAGACCGAACCCGTGGAAGGCGCGCCCCGAGGCCCCTTCACCCTGACGCTGTGGGCGGAGGACGGCAAGCGCCCCATCATCCTCGGCAACATCGAGTTCCCGTGAGCTGACGGGGCGGCCAGGTGTTGCCGCGCACGTTTGTTGATGGCCTGGAGCGCCTCCACGGAGAGGTGAAGCGCCGCATCCGCTCCGTGGGTCGAGATGCAACCGAGCGCCGTAATTAGCCCTCAAGTCTTCGCTCACCTGAATCCGGAAGAATCCCCCCACTCTGCCAAGAGGATGAAGCGCAGTCCTTCGGGGGGAGGCGACAGGGACAACACCTTCACCACCACGGTGCGATGGAATAGGTGGACCACGGACTCCGCGAGGCGGAAGGCCAAGCGCTCTTCGAGAGGAACCTCTCCAAGCACCGCCTCGTCGAGCACCAGTTTGTCAAGGCTCAGGAGGAAGTGGCCGTCCGCGTCTTCCTCGAAGACTGAATTGCCCCGGTCCATGCATGCAAGCCGCCGCCACATGTGGACAAGCCAGTATCGCAATACGGATTCCCCTACCTGAACGTCCGCGGGAACCAGTTGAACACCATGAAGACGCTCCCGCGCGAGCGCGTCCTTGACTCGGCCGGACACCACGGGCGAGGGCAAACTGTGGTAGTCGGCCATGACGAGCTTTGGTGGCACCGGCTCGCTCAGCTTCAACTTCACAGGCGCAACTACCTGCACGGGCTTCCCTTTCCGAAATGCGGAGGCCGACTGGTCCCACGCCAGCAGAGGGTGTTGCTGGGAGCGGGCGCGAATGAGGACAAAGTAGTCGTCTTGCATGGCCTACTCCCCCACCTGAAGCGCACGCCGCTGTAGCGGTTCCCTGGTGTCGCTGTGACTGCGCCCGACGGGGCATGCACGGCGCGGCTTGTCCTGGATGCTCGTGGCGCCGGCACAACCTCTCCCCCCAGGCAGGTAGTCCAGCCCATCGGTGGTGAGCGTCCACTTCCCGCTGGCCAGCTTCGTGAGAATCTGGCGACTGATCCGGTCCAAGGACTGCGTCAGCGCCGCAGGCTTTTGGCAGTAGTCGCCCCGCTCCACGGCATCAGCGACAGCTTCCAGCGCTCCCTTCACCGCATCTGGGTACGCCATGTCCATGTCGAAAGCCCACCCTCCTGAATGAGGACCGATGTGGACAGGGACGTGGAGTTCGCATGCCACGGCCATGACCATGGGCAGCATGACGCCATTCTCCCGCCGGTTGATGTCGTAGCCGAACTCCCGACAGAACCGGGCCCAGTTCTCGTCATCCGCCATGGCCTCCGAGCAGATGAGGTGGTGGGCGGCGATGGACCAGCGCCCCGTGTACCAGGGGGTGCTCGCTGGACTCCCGGCCCGCGAGGATGTTCTCCCGCAACTCCGTTGAGTTCCCCACGTGCCAGCCCCACGCGGCGGCGAACTTGTGCCACGCCTTCCCGCAGTACTCACACGGTGGGCGCGGAGGCGGCTTCGGCCCCTCGCCCGGCTTCGTTTTCAGAAATCGGACTCGGGCACCACGGATGATGACGGGCATGCCTGGAAGCACACACCCGCCACGCCGACTAATGAATGGCACGCGGGCGCAGGCGAACACGCACTTTCCTACAGGAGTCCTGAGCCACACCAAGCGCCTACCAGCAAGCAGGCTGCCCTACACACGATTCGGGCCTGGACCCTTCCGCGTCGGCTGCGTAGGCAATGGGCTCACGGTCAGTGACTCACTCCGGATAAGAGCTCTTCGCCGCTTCCGTGCGAGCGCGCTCCGCGGCCTTGCGCTCCTGCCACATGCGCTCACTCTCCGCGTTGCGCTGGATGGAGCGAGCAAGCGCCTCGGGATACTTCTCCACGATGAGGGGCGCGAGCCGTTCGAGCGACTGCTTGAGGTCGGGGAACGCGGTCTGATCCTTGTCGACCAGGATCTTCCAGGGCGCGGAGACGGAGCTTCGCGTCATGTCAAAGGCGACTTGAGACGACTGAAGCTCCTCCGGAACGCTGATGGAGACATAGGAAACCGACGCCCCACTGCACGGCGTGACGGAGGCGGACTTCCGGGAGCCCGTCGAGCGGTGCGGCAGCGCGCCTGACCGCACTCCGTACTCAATGTGGCATGCATTCAGGGGCAGCAACTGCGCCTGGACCGCGGCGAGTTCCTGAAGGCCGCTGACGTCGGTATTCAAGCCGCCCCGGCCAAACCCGCCCCCCACGACCAGAAAGGCCCCGCCGCCCATGAGGCCAACCATCATCACCACCGCGACGATGATGATGATGGCGGAGTTGCCGGACTTCCGCGCCGACTGCGTAGACGATGGATTCATTGAGGCACGAGCCTAAGTGGAGCGAGCGCACACTGAAAATCCGTCAACAGGCGGCACGCCAAAAAGGCGAGACATTCACTCCGGATAAGAATTCTTCGCTTCTTCTTTGAGAGCGCGTTCAGCGTCCTTCCGCTCCTGTCTCTCGCGTGCCAGTCGCACCTTCAAGTCGGCGTCTTCCTGGCGCTCGATGGGGTACTGCGTGAGCAAGAAGGGGGCGAGTTGTTCGAGCGACTGCTTGAGCGCGGGGAACGCGGTCTGATCCTTGTCGACCAGGATTTTCCAGGGCGCGGAGACGGAGCTTCGCCTCATGTCGAAGGCGACGTCGCGCACCTGCCGCTCCGATGGCACACGGACGGAGATACGATAGGAGGACGGAGTCCCGCAGGGCGTGACGTAGGCATATTCCTGGGAGCCAATCCAACGCCTCCCGCCCGATCCTCTTCGACTCCCGTACTCGACCTCGCATGCATCCAGGGGCAGCAACTGCGCCTGGACGGCGGCAAGCTCCGGAAGGCGCCCCACGTTCGTGGTCCGAATCCAGCCCATGGGCCGGATGCCCAACGTCACCACCCCGGTGAGCGCGATGCCCAACGTCACAACGGAAAAGCCGATGATGTTCTTCTTGACCACGGACATCCGCGCGGGTGGCGTAGGCAATGTCTCCATTGCCGCCGCAACCTAGCCGAGCCCACACAACCTGGACAATCCGGCGACGGGCACCGCCCGGCGGGGTTCGCACCGGCGTCAGTCACGCCCAGCGGCCGTTCTACGGCTCGTCGTCCATGTCGTCGAGTTGGTCTTGTGCAAGCTCCCGGTAGTACGGCACGACTTCGACGGCCAACACGTCGCGCATCAGTTGCCGCGCGCTGTTGTAGTCCCCAGCCCGCTGGTGCTGCCACATCACGTGCAGCGCATCGGTGAGCCTGTTTGAGCCGTCCGTGATGCGGCGTCCAGTCTCACGCATCAGTGCCAAGGCCCCCTCCTCAACACGCGGCGGGAGAGTGCGCGGAACAAGTCCCAGTTAGGGCGGTTGGCCATGGGTCAGGGCCTTTTCTTCCGCTTCGGGCCGCACATATCAAGGGGCCAATCCTGCTGCCCTTCACACATGCGAAGGCAGTCGTAGCAGGGCCCGGCGAACAGCCCCTCTTTGCAGTCGCCGTAGTTCCGAATGCAGCGGCGCTTCCATCGCCTCCATGGCCATCTTGACGCCCGCCATGTGAGAGGCGGCCTCGCCCGCTGTGAGGCCACACGCCTCGGGCACACCAGGGTTGCGCTGGAGGCAGCACGACACCGTGTCGGTACAGGACGCCAGGGCATAGGCATCGCGGCGGTTGGCCGCACCGCCGCCCGACAGGACTCGGGCGGCGGCCGTTACGCGGCGTTCGGAGGTGCTACGACAACCGCAACAACTTGCGCGCCTGCTCCGGCGTAGCGGGCTCGCGGCCGTGGGCACGCGCGCGCTTCGCCGCCTCGGCGACGAGCTCCCAGTTGCCCTTCGCGAGCACGCCCTTGGACACGTAGATGTTGTCCTCCAGGCCCACGCGCGCGTTGCCGCCCCGCTTCGCCGCCTCGTCCACGTAGGCCAGTTGGTGCCGGCCCACGCCCGCCACCGTCCAGGTGGAACCTTCGGGCAGCGAGGCGATCATGAAGTCCAGCACCTCCGGACGCGGCTGCAACGTACCCGGCACCCCGAGCACGAAGTCGAAGTGCGCCGGCAGGTCCACCAGGCCTTCCTTCGCCAGGTAGCGGGCCTCGTCAATCATGCCCACGTCGAAGCACTCCAGCTCCGGCCGCAACCCGGCTGCGCGGATGCGCCTGGCGATGTCACGCACCAGCGGCCGGGGATTCCAGAAGACCTCCTCGCCGAAGTTCACCGTGCCCGTCGTCAAGGTGGCCATGTCCGGCCGGTCCTCGCCGGTGAGCGTCAGCGGCCCGCAGCGCTGGTCCACCGTCATGCCCACCGCGCCGCCCGTGGACGTCTGGATGAGCACGTCCGTGCGCTTGCGGATGGCGCGGATGGCCGCGCGGAACAACTCCGCGTCCTGCGACGGCTTGCCGTCCGCCGTGCGCACGTGCAGGTGCACCATCGCCGCGCCGGCCTCGCGGCAGCGCGCGGCGTCCTCGGCGATCTCCTCCGCGGTGATGGGCAGGTGCGGCGTCTGCTCGCGCGTCGTCTCCGCGCCCACCATGGCCGCGGTGATGACCATGGGCGTGCTCATTTCTGGCCTCGCTGCTTGTCCTTGGGCACCACGCACGTCCCCGTGGCCCGGCACACCACCACCGGCTCCGTCAGGACGTCCGCCGCCGAGTCATTCACGTCCGGCCGCGGCTTGATGACCTTGCGCGCCTCGAAGCGCATCTTCCGCGACGTGTTGCCCGCGCTGACGATTTCGCCCTCCGCCTCGATGAAGTCGCCCGCGTACACCGGGGCCAGGAACTCCACGGAGTCATAGGCGCGGAAGAGGCCCTCGTCCCCGTCGCTGCGGATGCACAGCTCCGTGGCCACGTCGCCAAAGAGGCCCAGCATCCGCGCGCCGTCGACCAGGTTGCCGCCGTAGTGCGCGTCGTGGCTGCTCATGCGCAGCCGGATGACCGCCTTCGTTCCCGTGCTCACTGAGGCTCTCCCTGATAGTGCGCGTCCTTCGGCTCCTTGCCTTCCTTCTTGAGGAGCGCGTGGACGATGTAGTTGGCCACGTCGGACGGCTTGGTACCGGGCCCAAAGCCGGCGTCAAAGCCCAGCTCCAGCGCCAGCTTGTGGTCCACGCGGGGCCCGCCCAGCAGCAACTGGACCTTGCCGTGGATGCCAGCGGCCTTCGCCGCGTCGATGAACTGCCGCGAGTTGTCCTTGTGCACGTCGCGCTGGGTGACGACCTGGCTGACCAGGATGGCGTCCGCGTTGCGCGCCATGGCCTTCTTGATGAGGTCCTCGTTCGGCACCTGGCTGCCCAGGTTGAAGGCCTCGAACCCGGGGTATCGCTCCAGGCCGTAGTCGCCCGCGTAGCCCTTCATGTTGAGGATGGCGTCGATGCCCACCGTGTGCGTGTCCGTGCCCGTGCAGGCGCCGAACACCACGATGCGCCGCTTCACCTTCTCCTTGATGAAGGCGTTGAGGTCGTCGAAGGACATCTTCTTCACGACGACTTCGGGCACGTCGATTTCGGCGTAGTCCAGCGTGACGGCTGAACGCGCGTAGACGATGAAGAAGGTGTAGGTGTCCGCGGCGCGCTCGGCGGCGGCCACCTTCACGTCGGTGAAGCCCATCTTCTTCGTGAAGACGGCGGCGGCCTCCTTGGCCTTCTCGGACAGCGGCACCGGCAGGGTGAACGACAGCTGCACCACGCCGTCGTCCCGCCGGTCGCCGTAGGGACGGATGATCTGCTTGCTCGGCTTCACCATCGGCTCACTTCCCCCCGGCCCGCTGAATCTTGACGCTGGAGCCCACCTTCTGGGCCAGCGGCGCGAACCGCTCCTTCTTCGTCTGCTCCAGGTAGAAGACGACGGACCACGTCGTCTTTCCGTCGCAGCCCACATACGTCACGGAATCCACCGCGCCACTGCCATCCGGCGCCACGTCCGTCTCCTGACGCTTCGCCGCTGGCTGGGCGCCCACCTTCAGACGCTCCCAGCCCCTGCCGCCAATGGACGCGACAATCTTGTCCACGCACGTCTGAGCCTTCATGCCCGCCGTCTGCACGGCGCCCACGTCAACCAGGAAGTAGGCGTCCCCGCTGGGCGCCTGGAACTTGAACGTCCCCGCATCCTCGGAGCGGTTCCACGAAGCGGGAACCTGGAGGGAGACGTTCTTCACCTGGACCTGCGCCAGCGCATCCGCGGAGCCGCCCGCGGAGAGCACCATGGCAAGGATTGAACCGAGCATCACTGCGCCTCCAGGAGTTCCAGGAACGGGTTGAAATAGTCCGGCGCCTTCTCCAGCACGCCGTCGAGGCCCTTGCCGCCGGTCTCCTCGCGCTTCACGTCACCGAAGTGGCCCCGGCCGATGGCGGTCACCATGCCCTCGTCGCGGCACTCCTGGAGCAGCTGCTCCGCCCGGGCGAACACCTCGCGGGCCCGGTTGGCGATCTTCCCGTCCTCGCGGACGGTGAACTCCTCGTCGATGCCTCGCGCCGCGCGGTGGATGTAGGCCGCGGACTTGAGTGCCACGTAGCGGTCCGCCAAGAGCGGCGTGTGCATGGCCTCCGTCATCATGCCCAGCAACTGGATGCCCTGCCGCGTCCACATGGCCACCAGGTTCGCCATCACGTCGTACGCGTGGCTGAAGAAGATGTCCGTCTCCTTGTGCTTGGTGGGCGGCATGTACTTCAACGGCGCGTCCGGGAAGCAGCGGCGCACCAGCATGGCCTGGGACAGCTCGAGCAGCAGCGTGTCCTCGCGGTACGGGTCGATTTCGTACGCGTGGCCGATGCCCAGCTGCCAGTCCTTGAGGCCCGCGCGCTTGGCGAAGCACTCGTTGATGAACTGGCTGGCGATGACGGTGTGGGCCGCGTCGTACGCGTCCGCGGTGGTGATGTAGTTGTCCTCGCCGGTGTTGATGATGATGCCGGCCAGGGCGCAGATGCGGCGGCTGAAGTACTGGTCGATGAACGTGCGCCGCATGTTGATGTCACGGAAGAGGATTCCGTACATCGCGTCGTTGAGCAGCATGTCCAGCTTCTCGTAGGCCGCGCAGAAGGCGATCTCCGACATGCAGAGGCCGGACGAGTAGTTGGTCAGCTGGATGTAGCGCTTGAGCTTGCGGCTCTCGTCATCCAGGGCCTCGCGCATGATGCGGAAGTTCTCCTGGGTGGCGTAGGTGCCGCCGTAGCCCTCCGTCGTCGCGCCGTGGGGCACGTAGTCCAGCAGCGACTGCGCCGTGGACCGGATGACGGCGATGACGTCCGCGCCCGCCTGGGCCGCCGCGCGCGCCTGGTCCACGTCGTCGTAGATGTTGCCCGTGGCCACGATGACGTACTTGTGTGGCGCGGGGGGCATGGGGAACTGCTTGCGGAGCTCTTCGCGCTGAGCGATGCGGGCCTTCAAGTCATCGAGCGCGGCGCGGGCTTCCGCGCGGACCTCCTCACGGAGGTTGTGCTCCTGCTCGGGAGACAGGGGGGCCAGCTTCTCGGTGGGGAGCGCCGTCAGCCGCTCCACGGCCTCCAGCGGGCTCTTCGCGCCCAGATGCAGCGCGCGGCCGTACCAGTAAGCGGCGCCCTTGTTGAGCACCCCGGCGGCCTTCAGCTTGTCCACCATCAGGTTGGCGAGCGGCACGCCCCGCGCGCCAGCTCCAGAGAGGCCGAAGAAGCGCAGCACGGTGCGCTCGGTGGATACAGTGGTGTTACGGCGGATGAGGTCGAAGATCGGGTTGACGATTTCGTCCGCCAGCTTGCGCGCATGATCAATCCGCGCGTCTTCAATGAACGGGCCTGGCATGGGCGCACCTTACCCGCCCGAACGACAGCCGGTAGCGCCGATGCGCACCTGTATGACGTTGCCGCACCGCATTATCGGTTCCGAGTTCAAAGCACCGAAGGGCCGGTGAGCTCCTCCACCGACAGGACGGTGATGCCACCGGCTTTTCGGTGGAGTCTCTTAAGCACAACGCTCAACTCACTGGAATCATTCAGACTCTGACGGTGGCATGGGACCTGCTTGGGACGGGACTGCCTTACCCCCTGAGACAAGGAGAATCCCTTGCAAGCCCGCTCCCTGCTTCTAACCGCCATTCTCTTTGGCGGATCGGCCGCCGTTGCCGCGACGCCCCCTCCCCTGACGACGGACACCGGCTCCCCCGTGGGGACCAACCAGAACTCCAAGACGGCCGGCCCTCGTGGCGGCATCCTCTTGGAGGACTTCCACCTCATCGAAAAGCTGGCTCGCTTTGACCGTGAGCGGATCCCCGAGCGCGTGGTCCACGCGCGCGGCACCGGCGCCCACGGCACCTTCGAGAGCTACGGCGACTTCTCCAAGCTGACGCGCGCGTCCGTCTTCTCCGCGAAGGGCAAGAAGACGCCGATGTTCGTGCGCTTCTCCACGGTCATCCATCCGTCGGGCTCGCCGGAGACGCTGCGCGACCCTCGCGGCTTCGCGCTCAAGTTCTACACGGACGAGGGCAACTGGGACCTGGTGGGCAACAACCTGCCCATCTTCTTCATCCGCGACGCCATCAAGTTCCCGGACATGGTGCACTCGCTGAAGCCGTCACCCATCACGAACAAGCAGGACCCGAACCGCTTCTTCGACTTCTTCTCGCACCAGCCCGAGTCGACGCACATGCTCACGCAGGTGTACTCGGACATCGGCATCCCGGCGAACTACCGCCAGATGAACGGGCACGGCGTGCACGCCTTCAAGTTCGTCAACGCGAAGGGCGAGTACAAGTACGTGAAGTTCAACTGGAGCTCGCAGCAGGGCGTGAAGAGCCTCACCGCCGAGGACGCCGCCCGCGTGGTCTCCGAGGACCACCAGCACGCCACCACGGACCTCTACGCCACCATCGGCGCGGGCAAGTTCCCTTCGTGGGAGCTGAGCGTGCAGGTGCTGGACCCCAAGGAGCTGGACAAGTTCAGCTTCGACCCGCTCGACGCGACGAAGATCTGGCCCGAGGCGCAGGTGACGTCCATCAAGCTGGGCAAGTTCACGCTCAACAAGATGCCGGACAACTTCTTCGAGGAGACCGAGCAGGCGGCCTTCTCGCCCGGCGTGCAGCCGCCGGGCATCGAGCCCTCCGAGGACCGCCTCCTGCAGGGCCGCCTGTTCTCCTACGCCGACACCCAGCGCTACCGCATTGGCGCCAACTACCAGTCGCTGCCCATCAACCGGGCTCGCGCGACGGTGAACAGCAACAACCAGGCGGGCAGCATGAACGTCGCCAACACGAAGTCGGACGTGAACTACGAGCCCAGCGTCACCCGTGAGACGCAGGACGCGCCGCAGTACCTCTTCTCCAACGCGCCGCTCAGCGGCACCACGCAGCAGCGCGGCATCGAGAAGACGGACAACTTCGCGCAGGCCGGCGCCTTCTATCTGGCGCTCGACGCGGGCGGGAAGGACCGCCTCATCAAGAACCTGGCCGCGGACCTGAACCAGGTGCGTGACGCCAAGGTGAAGGCGCGCATGGTGGGCCACTTCTTCATGGCCAACCCTGACTACGGCACCCGCCTGGCCAAGGCGGTCAACGTGAAGGTGGACGACGCCAAGGCCGCCGTGGCCACGCTCGCCGCCCGCTGATTCACTCTTCTCCGGGCCCTGGCAGGCGTGCTTCCGCCAGGGCCCGGCGTTTCCCGCCACTCCCCCTGGGAGAAGGCCGGGATGTGGTGGCGCACGGCGACTTCCCCCCTCTCGCCGCCCGTCACATCCCGGTCTTCCCTCAGCGGGAGCAGGCCCCCTCTCTTCTGGAGTCCGTCATGATTCGCAAGCTGCTGCTGGGAACGCTGGGCCTGTTGATGCTGGGCGCTGGGGTGTTGACGGCCGCGTGGATGTCCCTGCGCGCCACGCCCGCGCCGCAAGGGCGCCTGCTGGCCACGAGCGAGGCGGAGCGCTACCTGCTGGCCGCCGCCCGTGCCGGGGAGACGGACATCGTCGCCGGACTCGTCCAGGCGGGGACGCCGGTGGAGGCGCGGGATGCTCGCGGCTTCTCGCCGCTCATCCTCGCCGCGTACCACGGGCATGCGGACACGGTGCGCGCCCTGCTCGCCGGGGGCGCGGATGCGTGCGCTGGCGACAACAACGGCAACACCGCGCTCATGGGCGCGGCCTTCAAAGGCTATGCGGACATCGTCGGATTGCTCAACCAGCAGCCCTGCGCGGTGGACCAGAGCAACCGCTTCGGCCAGACGGCGCTGATGTTCGCGTCCTTGTTCGGCCGCGAGGAGGTGGTGGACCAGCTCCGCCAGCAGGGCGCCTCCCCCGACGTGCGCGATGGCAGCGGCCGCAGCGCCCAGGACTGGGCGCGCACGCAGGAGCCCAGCGCGCCCGTGCCGCAGGCGCCCACCGCGCCGGAGACCTCCGCCTCGGCGCGATGACACGAAGGCATTGCCCGGCCCTGGATGAGGCCCAGGAGGCCCCATCCCGGTGAAGACGCCGCCGGGAATCAGGCCAGACGGCCCGGCTGCTAGACGTACCGTGTGCCGAAGAGCTGGAGCAGCTCCGGCTCGGTGCGCAGCAGGTCCAGCGTCAGCGCTGCGTGGCCGGGCACGTAGCCGTTGCCCACCACCATGGTGACGTCCTTGCCCACGCCCTCGGCGCCCAGGGCCGCCGCGGTGAAGCTGGTGGCCATGGAGAAGAAGATGGCCGTGCCGCCGTCCTTCACCGACAGGATGGTGGCCATCTCCGTGTTGCCCACGCTGGCGCAGTTGACCACCAGGTCGCAGAGCTGGCCATCCGTCGCCCGGCTCACCGCTTCCATGACGTCCACGCCCTGCGTCGCGTCCACCTTCAGGGCCACGTCGCACAGGCCAATGCCGGACAGCAGGTCCAGCGCGCCCTGCGACACGTCGAGCGCCAGCAGCTTGCCCCGGCTCTCCAGGTTGCGCCGCGCCTGCGCCAGACACAGCGCCCCGCTCTTGCCCGCGCCCAGCACCGCCACCGTCATGCCCGGCCGCACGTGCCGGGCCACCAGCGCGGGCGCGCCACACACGTCCAGCGCCGCGAGCGCCAACGTGTCCGGCATGTCCGTGGGCAGCTTCGCGTAGATGCCGCTGGCGAACAGGAGCGCGTGTCCGCGGATGTCCACGCGGTCGATGTCCGCGTGCACCGCCTTCACCTCTTCGATGACCAGGGGCGTCAGCGTCAGGCTCACCAGCGTGGCGATGCGGTCGCCCACCTTGAGCAGCTCGCGCGCGGGGTGCCTGGCGCCCAGCTCCTTCACGCGGCCAATCAACATGCCGCCCGAGCCCGTCACGGGGTTCTGCATCTTCCCGCGCTCACGGACGATTTCCTGGATGCGCTCGCCAATGCGCTTCGCGTCGCCGCCCACCTCGCCCTTGATCTGCTTGAAGGACGCGGCGTCGATGTTGAGGCTCTCCACGTCGATGAGCAGCTCGGACTCGCGGCACGGCAGCGCAGGGTCCAACTGCTTCGCGCGCTGGGGCAGCACGCCCTTCTCGCCGACGACGCGAGACAGCCCGTAGAGGTCGATGCTCATGTTCCCGTCTCCCTGAAGGTTCTCGGGCGCCCGGCCCCGCCGCGGCGGGGCGCACCCAGGGAGGCGTCTACCCGCTTGGGCAGGGAAAAGGCCAGCGTCACGTCACGCGCGGTGGGCCGGGGCGTCCCCCAGCGGGCATCCCGTCCACCGCGAGGAGGCCCTGGCCCCGTGCGTCAGTCCTGCGCCAGGTTCGGCACCAGGACGGACAGCGAGCGCGCGAAGCGGTACGACACACCGGAGTGGCCGTCCTCGAACTCCTCGTGGACGCGCTCCACGCCCGCGTTCTTGAACTCCTCCGCGAGCATCCGCGTGCCCCAGCGGATGTTGAACTCGTCACGCGTCCCGCAGTCCAGGTACACCGTCTTCAGCTTCCGGAACGCGTCCATGAACTTCGGCACGAAGCGCACCGGATCGTGCACCAGCCACCGGTTCCACACGTCCAGCCGCAGCCGGCCCGTGTTCGCGTCGAAGGGCAGCTCCACGTTGAGCGGCTCGCCCTTCTTCGGCGAATACGCGGCGGCCATCGCCAGGACGTTCACCACCGGGAAGTCGTCCCCGCGCATCTTCGTCTCGCTCACGCGCGCCCGGAACTCGGAGTGCCACGCCTCCACGCCGCCGGCCTTCAGCAGCGCCGCCGCGGCCTTCGGCAGGTCCGGCAGGTAGCAGTATTCGAAGTAGGAATCCGCGGCGTGCGCGCCCACGTGGGAGAACAGGTCCGGGTGGTAGCGGCCCATCACCAGCGCGCCATAGCCACCGGAGCTGTGCCCCACCACGGCGCGCGAAGCCGCCTTCGGCAGGGTGCGGTAGGTGCGGTCCACGAAGCCCACCACGTCCTTGGTCAGGTAGTCGCGGTACCGGCCAATGGCGTCGCTGTTCACCCACTGGCTGCCGCCCAGCGACGTCCAGGCATCCGGGAAGACGCCAATGACGGGCGGAATCGCGCCCGACTCGACGAGCGCGTCCAGGCGCTGGGGGACGGTGGGCGCGAAGCCCGACGCGTTCGTCCAAGAGCCGCCGCTGTTGCCGAAGGCATGCAGGAAGTAGACGACGGGGTAGCGCCGATCATCCGCGCCGTAGCCCGGCGGAAGATACACGGTGATCTTGCGGCGAGCCGGGTCCCCCAGCGGGTTCGACTCCAGCGCGGGCGACAGCAGCTCACTCGACTCCAGCAATCCATTCATCCGTGCATTCCCTTCATCGGGCCCGCGGCTACGCGCGCGAACCGGGTTGCTTCCCCAGCGCCTTCATCACCGCCTGGAGGTCCTCCCACGCCTTGCGCTTCTCCGCCGGGCTGCGCAGGAGGTACGCCGGGTGGAAGGTGGGCATCAGCTGGATGCCCTCGTAGGTGCGCCAGTTGCCGCGCAGGCGGGTGATGGGCGTGCTGTCCCGCAGCAGCGTCTGCGCCGCGAACTTGCCCAGCGCCACCACCACCTTGGGCTGGATGGCGGCCAGCTGCGCGCGCAGGAAGGGCTCGCAGGAGGCAATCTCCTCCGGCTCCGGATTGCGGTTCCCCGGTGGCCGGCACTTCACGACGTTGCAGATGTAGACGTCATCGCGGCGGTAGCCCATCGCGCCAATCATCTTCGTCAGCAGGTCGCCGGCCGCGCCGACGAAGGGCACGCCCTGCAGGTCCTCGCTCTCACCAGGGCCCTCGCCCACGAACACCAGCTCCGCGCGGGGGTTGCCCGAGCCGAACACGAGGTTCTTGCGCGTCGAGCACAGCGTGCAGCGCTGGCAGTCACCCAGCTCCCGGCGAATCTCGTCCAACGTCGGCCGCTCGCCGTTCGCCGCTCCAGGCAGCGCCCCAGCGGGCCGCGACGTGGGCGGCGGCGCATCCACACGCATCCCAGCTCCCGGCGTCCGGGGCGCCGGAGGCCGGCCCTCAACGGAGCCAAGAGCCATGCCCCCCGGACGGGCTGGGGGCGGCACCCGGGCCGGCGCTGCGACACCGTGTCCGGGCAGTCCCGCTGCACCAGCAGGAGTCGCCGGGCCCGGCCGCTCCGTGCCGATGGAACGGGGCTCCGGTGCCTGGCTTGCCAGCGGCGGCCGGGGCAGCGGTGCCTCGGGGAGAGCAGGAGGCCCAGCGTCCGCGGCCCCCTGGGTCCGGGCGAAGCGCGCACGCAAGGAGGGAGCCGAGCGTTGGAGCTCGAGCGCAGCCTTGGCGTCAATCATCAGCACCCGGCCAGCGGCCTCCTCCTGCCAGAGGAGGTGGCGGCGCACATCGTCCAGCAGGGCGCTCAGGTCCTGCGAGGCCTCGGGCGTATCATCAATCACGGTCCTGGATCGGTATCGGACGTGGCGCCCGTGCGCAAGGAAGCGGACGCCCGAGCCGGCTGTTCGCCTCCCGCCAGAGCAGTTCCAGGCCCACGCCCGGAGTCCTACCCCGCCCTGCCCCCAGTCATCCGCCCCGGAGGCGCCCCTGGCCCACGCTATCTTGCGCCCCCAACCCGGTGTCACGCAGCGAGGAGCCGCCATGGAGCACCAGAACCCGGATTACCGCCAGGACACGGAGGCCCTGTTCACAACGGCCGCCTTCGTCATGGACCTGGGCATCCAGCCCGTGGACATCCGCCCCGGCGAGGTGGAGGCCCGGCTGGTGGTGCAGCCCCGTCACCTGCAGCAGGATGGCGTCATCCACGCTGGTGTCCAGGCGACGTTGGCGGACCATACGGCGGGCGCGGCGGCCTTCTCCGTGGTCCGCAAGGGCCAGCGGGTGTTGTCCACCAGCTTCACCGTCCACCTGCTCCAGACGGCGTCCGGTGAAGAACTTCGGTGCAAGGCCCGGGTGCTCCGCGCCGGCCGCCGGCTCATCGTCACGGAGTCCGAGGTCCACGCCATCTCCGGCGGCACGCCCCGGCTCGTGTCGAAGACCACCGTCACCCTCGCGGTGATGGAGCCCCGTTAGGACGGTGACACGAGCAGCAACTGGATGAGGGCCCGCGCCACCTCGTGCTTGCTGCCCTGGAGTTCATGCTGCGCGCCCGAGCGCGTGAGCACCGTCACCCGGTTGGTGTCCGTGCCAAAGCCCGCGCCAGGGGCCGTCACGTCGTTGGCGACAATCGCGTCCAGCCCCTTGCGCTCCAGTTTGTCGCGCGCGTGCGCCACCACGCGCTCCGTCTCCGCCGCGAAGCCCACCAGCACCGGCCGCTTCGGCTGTCCCACCACCTGGCGGGAGGCCTCCGCGAGCACGTCCGGCGTGCGCACGAGCGTCAGCGCCTCGGGCGACGTTGAAGCGCCCTTCTTCACCTTCTGCGGCGCGCGCGTCTCCGGGCGCCAATCGCTGACCGCCGCCGTGGCGATGAACGCATCCACCGTGCCCACCCGTGAGAGCACCTCGCGCGCCATGTCGTCCGCGCTCACCACGTCCACGACGTCCAAGCCGCCGCGCTCCACGGTGCCCACGGGACCGAGCACCACTGTCACCTCGGCGCCCAGGGTCCGGGCCGCGTGCGCGAGCGCCATGCCCATCTTCCCCGTGGAGGGATTGGAGATGAACCGCACCGGGTCCAGGAACTCGCGCGTGGGGCCCGCCGTCAGCAGCACCCGCTTCCCCGCCAGCGGGCCAGCGCCAAAACGCGCCGCGACCGCCTGGACGATGGCTGGAACGTCCGCCAGTCGCCCCTCCCCCACGTCACCACAGGCCAGCATCCCCGCGCCTGGGCCCACGCGCGAGAAGCGCGGATAAGCCAGCAGGGCCACCAGGTTCTCCTGCGTCAGGGGGTTGTCCCACATGGCCACGTTCATCGCCGGCGCCAGCACCACCGGCCCCCGGAAGGCGAGCAGCGACGTCGTCACGGCGTCGTTCCCCATGCCCGCGCGGATGCGCGCCAGCAGGTCAGCGGTGGCCGGCGCCACGACGAACGCCTCGGCCCAGCGAGCCAGGTCCAGGTGGCCGAAGTTCCCCTCCTGGGCAGGGTCGAAATAGTCCGTGAGCACAGGGTGCCCGCTGAGCGCCTGGAAGGTGAGCGGGGTGACGAACTGGCGCGCGGACTCCGTCATGGCCACCCGCACCTCGGCGCCCGCACGCGACAGCTCCCGCACCAGCTCGCAGGCCTTGTACGCCGCGATGCCGCCACCCACGCCAACGACCACCCGGCGGCCCTTCAGAGTCGTCACGTCCATGCGGCTTCCTAATGCGCGGGGAGGCGGGCTCGCAACCGTCCCGGCAGGGCCTCAGTGGGCCATCATCACGACGTCACTGCTCGAAGGCACATCCACGACGCGGACCTCCGGTCCGCCTGGGGTCTCCACGTGGAAGTTGCCCCACACCAGCGTGTACCGCCCGGGACGCAGGCCGCTCAGGCGGACCTGCTCCGACCGGGGCTGGTACACGAGCTGCGCCCAGCGCGAGCGCATCAACGCCACCGCCGGAGGATTGCCCACCGCCCCCAGCTCTCCCGCGACGACCCACAGCGCCCGGCCCCGCTCCGGCTTCACCTGGACGACCAGCGACGCGGTGCCCGGCCCCGGGCCCAGGTCCAGCGACATCTCCGAGCCGCCCACCTGCACCACCAGCGCCGGCTCGCCAGAGAACTCCCGGTTCGCGCCCAGCGCGAAGCGGTAGTTGCCCGGGGAGACCTCCACGCTGTAGCCGCCATCCGGCCCGGTGACGATGGTGAGCGGTTCGCTGCGGTCCGCGTTGACGGCCTCGACCTCGAAGCCCGCCGCGGGGCTCCCGTCCTGGCGGTACACCCGGCCGCTCAAACGCGTGGCCTGCCGCAGCTTGAGCTCCACCGGCCCCCGCGCGCCCCGCTCCAACGACTGGGTGGCGCTCAACCGCCCCTTGCGCGCCGTGAGCGAGTAGCGCGTCACATAGGGCGGGCTGGCCACCGTGAAGGTGCCGTCCGGCCCGGAGAGCACGGAGTCGTCACAGACGTCGCACGACACCACGGCATCTGGCACCGGCCCGCCGCCCTCGTCGACCACGCGGCCCGAGACACCCGGCAGCTTCTCCAGCACCAGGTCTCCCAGGTCGGGTGAGACCGGGCGATCCACCATCAGCGGCTCGTAGCCCGCCGCGTCCACCGACGCGATGACGCGGTCGCCTGCCGAGGGCAACGGCAGCTCGAAGCGGCCATCCGGTGCATTCACATCGTGCTCGTCCACGCGGAAGCGGCGCACCGGCTCACCGTCATCGCCCATGACGCGCCCGCGGTAGACGTCGCGCTTCTTGAGCACCACTCGCACCGGTGGGCCACCCGCCTTGCCCTCGGCGCGCTCGATCTGATCATAGCCCGGGTGCCGCACCTCCAAGCGGTAGCCCCGGTCCGGCCGCAGCGCACGGAACTCGAAACGGCCGCTCGCGTCGGACTGCACGGGCTCCGCGCCACGGGGCACCACCACCAACGTGGCGCCCGCTACCGGCGCGTTCTGCCCGTCCACCACCTCGCCACTGAGCGGCGCTCCGGGCTTCAGCTCCGCCTCCAGCTTCAGCGACTGCCCTTCCGTCAGCGTCACCTCCCGGCGCTCCGACGGCTGATAGTCGGGATGGGACGCCATCATCGAATACGTGCCCGCCGGCATCCCGCGCATCGGGACCATGCCATCCGAGCCGGACGGCCGGTCACTCCGGAAGATGCCCTGCTGCTCCACCCACAACACCACGTCCGCGCCTTCCACGCGGCGGCCCTCGGCGGAGACCGTCACCTCCAACGACGCGCGAGGCTCCAGCGCCAGTTGCACGTCGGTGGCCGGCGCCGTCACCTTCAACTGGCCACCGCCCCACTCCGAGTGGTGCGCATGCAGCTCGTACAGCCCCGGCGTGGGCACCTGCGCGATGAAGCGCCCTTCCGCGTCCGCCAGCGTCGACGCGCCCGTGGGCTGCACCAACACGGACACGCCCGGCGCGGGCCGGCCATAGACATCCAGCACCTGTCCGCTGATGACGGTGGCGCGCTCCATCTCCAGTTCGAGCGCCGTCTCCCCTGGCGCCACCTTCGCGGGCAGCTGCGCATCACGGAAGCCCTCGGCCTGTCCGGTCAGCACGTAGTTGCCCACGGCCAGGGGGCCCAGCGTCACCAACGCGCCGGTGCCACCGCGCTCCTGCCGGACGACTTCCCCCGTCGGCATGCGCAGCAGGAGCTCCGGTTGCGGCACGGGATGGCCGTCCTCGTCCACCACCGTGACGAGCAGGCTCCCTGCTTCCTCGAGTGCCAACGTCACCTGGGTGACGCGCTCGTCCAGTGCCAAGACGCGGGGCACGGACGCCAGGCCCTTGGCCTCCGCGGTCACCACCAATTCGTCCGGATACAAGCCGGTGAAGCGCACCGGAGCGCCGTCCGTGCGCAGCTCCCGCGACAGGTGGTCCGCGCGCAGCCGCACCAACGCGGCCGCGGGGGACCCGTTCCGGGTGACGCGGACCTCCAGGGTGCGCGCGGGCGTCAGCCTCAGGCGCACGGGCTGTGGCCCCGCCTCCACCTGGGACTCCACCGCGGGCAGGTACCCCTCCGCCGTGGCCAGCACATAGAAAGGCCCTTCGCCCAGGCCCGTCAGGGTGAAGCGGCCATCCGAGCCAGTCGTGGACTCGAAGGGCAGCGGCGCCCGCCGCGACATTCCGTGCACGTGAGCCCCCGCCAAGGGCCGGCCGGCTTCGTCCACCACCTGCCCCACCAGGGTGCGCAGCGGCGGCAGGTACAGCTCCACCGGGTCTCCCGGCGCGGCCCGCTCGCGGAGCGCGACGCCCAGCCCTGGCGCGCGGGCCCACACGGAGAAGGACACGCCAGCCAGTTGCTCGAAGCGGAAGCGCCCGTCCGCGTCCGTGCTGACCGTGGCCCGCGGCGTCAGGAAGCCCTGCTGCTGCTCGAAGAACGCCAGCGTGTGCAGCGCCGTCTCACGCGCCGGGCAGGACAGGAGCGCCTGGCCACACGCATCACAATGGACGCCCAGGAGCGTCCGCTCCGCGCTGGCGGCCAGGAACACCTCCGCGCCCGCGACGGGACGACCCGAGGCGTCCAGCACACGTCCCGTGAGCGCCAACCCCTCGCCCGCGGAGGCCACGTCCACGGCGGCGAACTCCGGCAGGGCCTTGCCAGTGGCGGCGTGCCTGTCGCGAGCGGCGGGCCCCGTCTCCGTGCCGGGCCACAGCCACACCACCCCTGCCGCGAGCAGGGTCGCCATCACGCCTATGACAATCCAGTTGCGCATGCGCAGACGGCGCGGACGTTAGCCCGGGACCGGGCGCGGAACGGCCGATTCCCCCTGAAAATTCCGGACGCGTCCTTTCCCGGACGCATGGGCGAGCCGCGCCTACAGCTTGTCTTCGAGGTCATCCAGGCGCTTCTCGACCCGCTCGAAACGCTCCTGGGTCGAATCCGCCATGGAGGTCAGCAGCCGGGCCATGCGGCCCGCGTGGGCCTCCATCCGGCTCATGCGTCCCGACACGGAACGCAGCCCCACAATCATGGACTCCACGGTCGACATCATCGTCTCCATGTTGCCCATCATGGAGTCCATGTTCGTCTGCATGGCCGCCATGTTCGACTGCATGGCCACCATGTTCGACTGCATGACCGCCATGTTCGACTGCATGGTCGCCATGTTCGACCGCATGGACACCATGCCCATCGCCATGCCTTCGACGTCCCCTTGCGTCGCCCTCAGCTCCTGGCGCAGCTCGACCACCTCGCCCAGGAACTTCACCACCACGTCGCCGCCCACCGCCCTCGCCATGCGCCGCCCTCCGACAACGGAACGGCGCGAACGTACCTGGGGCGTCTGACGAGCTTGAGATTCGGGACGAAGCTGCTTCGGTCGACGAGGGGCCATGACGCGTCCTCCTACTCCTCGGCGAACGGAGCAATCGCCTGGGCCACGGCCAGCTCCTGCCGCGCCTCGCTGAGCTCCGAGTTGGTGGCGCGAAGCCGGTCGCTGAGCACTTGGACGAAGCTCCAGAGCATCTTCACCGCGAGGATGGACTCGCGCTTCATCAGGCCCATCAGGTCCGGCCGCGAGATGACCATGGTGCGCGTGGGCTCCGTCGCCCGCACCGTCGCCGAACGCGGCGCGTTGTCGATGAGCCCCATCTCTCCGAAGTGGCCACCCGCGCGCAGCTCGGCGATCTCCACGCCGTTCTTCTCGATGGCCACCCGGCCCCGGATGACGACGAAGAGCTCCTCGCCCGGCTGCCCCTCCACCACGATTTCACGCCCCGCGGGATACGTGCGCGTGGTCGCGATGGACAGCACCGCCGTCTGCTCCTTGTAGGTGAGGTGACGGAAGAGCGGAATCTTGCGCAGCGCCTCCATGCGCGACTGCGCTTCGCTCGACTCCTCGCTGACGGTGGCGCCTTCGCCCGCGACCTTCACCACCACCGCGGTGATGTTGTCCTTGCCGCCGCGCTCGTTGGCGACATCGATGAAGCGCTTGGGCAGGTCCGCGGGCGCGATGCCGGAGATGAGCGGAAGGACCTCCTCGTCCTCGACATAGCCATGCAGGCCGTCCGAGCAGAGGATGAACATGTCCCCGGGCACCAGGTCCACGATGAGCGTGTCGACCTGGACGGACTCCTGGATGCCCACCGCGCGGGTAATCACGTTGCGGTACTGCGAGTTGGCGGCCTGGTCCTTGGTAATCGTGCCGGCCTTGAGCTGCGCGGCGACCAGCGTGTGGTCCTCCGTCAGCCGGTGACACTGGCCATGCCGCACCAGGTAGACACGGCTGTCACCCACATGGCCGATGACGCCCTTGTTGCCGCCCACCGCGAGGCACACGAACGTCGTGCCCATGCCGCGCTTGGTCGCGTCCGACATCGCCGTCCGGTAGATGTCCGCGCACGCGCGCTGGACGGCCACCTCGACGAGCGCCGCCGCCGCGGAGCGGCTGTCCGGCGTCGGGTTGTTGCCCAGGTCCTTCAACAGATGGCGGTTGGCGGAGATGTGCTGCTTGACGACCTCCGTGGCGCGGTTGCTCGCGACCTCGCCGGCCGCGTGACCGCCCATGCCGTCAGCCACCACGTAGAGGCCGAGTGCCGCATCCACCAGCATCGCGTCTTCGTTGTGCTGCCGCCTGCGGCCGACGTCGGTCAGTCCAAAAGCTTCTGTGGTCAAGGCCACCGCGAACACTCCCGTGTGTGACAGAGGGCGACTCCGCACGTTACGCAGGCCCACGAAGACGTGGCAAGGCTCAGGGAGCCATCCTTACGGCCAGCATCCGCACAAAACCGCTGGCCGTGTAGAAGCCGACCTCCACCTGGCCGAAGCGCAACCGAGCCCCATCCGCCACCGGAACGGCCTTCCGGGGCACCAGGCGGACGCCCCCCGCCCAGGAGCCATTCTTGGACCCGGCATCCGTCAGCAGGAAGCCCGCATGGCCTTCCTCCCGACTGAACCAGGCGTGGAACCGGGACACGCTCCCGTCGTCCAGGACCACGTCGTTGTTGCCCGTCCGCCCCACGGTGATGCCCCGCCCGAAGGCGTTCGTCCGCGATTTCACGACGGGAAACGCCAATGGCCCGCTGGCCCCCAGCGTGGGGGTCCCCGCGTTCGTCACCGTCTTCAGACGGTACTCCTCCCCGTCCCCGCCGCTGCCTTCCTCCGTCGCCGGAGTGAAGACGAGCAGCGCGGCTGGCAGGTTCCGCTCGAAGACTTCTCGGTTGCGGAGGTATCGCGACACATGGGCGCTGAGCGGCTCGGGCATACGCGGCGTGCGAACAGAGTGCTCGCAAGCCGCACTCTACGCAAAGCCTAGCGCCAATCCACGAACAACCCGACCATCGGGCCACCTACGAAGAAGCGGCCAAGGCTGCGGCGCTTGTAGCCAAATGCCTCGGCATACCCCACAGCGAGCCCACCGGCGATGTCCCCGAACTGGTAGCCCAGGTGGACGCGGCCCTCGATGAGGCCCGCCACGCGCCGGTCCTTCTCCAGCCCACCGTCGAAGTCCGCGCCGTAGAAGACGGGACCGCCGGTGACCTGGAAGCCCCAGTGCACCTGGCCGGGCAGGTGGTTCCGGTAGCCCACACCCAACTGCGGGCTGTGCTGGTAGAAGGAGCGCACCGCGTTCTGCGGCTTGCCCTCCTCGGCATCGGGGAACGCGAGCCCCCACGACAGACTGCCCTCCAGCAGCAAGGCGAAGGCGTCCTTGCGGTCCTGATAGAAGGTGAACTGCCACTGCACCTTCGTCTGGGAGGCCACCAGACCATCCTGGGCGCTGACCCCCAGAAGCACGCCGCGAGGCGCCCAGGCGGGCGTCGGAGAGCGGTGCTCCGGAGGCCGCTGCGCCTCCTGTGCGCCCGCGGAAGAGGCCAGACCAAGAACACCAACCAGCAGAACGGGAAGCTTGCGGAGCATGGGAGCCTCTTCCCGCCATGGCGCGGCCCGCTTGTCAACGGACTGTTCGTTTGGTTATGACACGCCTTTGTTACCTTCGGATGGGCCCAGGCCGGGGATGTCCTCCCGGAACCGCTCGCCGCGGGGCACAAGGAGCGGAACCCCGCATGCCAGTCGTGACAGTCCGGGCCGGAAACAAACAGCGCCCGGGTAGGTTCGACGTACTCGTCCGCAAGACCACGGAGAAGGTCTCCGACCTGCTGGAGGAAAGTGACCGGGTGCTCGTCGTCTACGAGCAGGGCTGCGCGAGCCTCTACTACGAGCGCGAAGGCGACATGCCCCACCCGCCCACGGTGAACCGCCCTTCCTGAGCGTGGTTCGCCGGCGGTCCTTCGCTACACCGCGCGCCGGCGAAGGGGCATCGTGAGGCACCGGACGCTGCCGTTGCCCCGCTCCAGCGCCTCGATGTCGACGCTCGCCACCTCGATGCCGGCCTCCTTCGCCAGAGGACGAAGGGCCACCGAGGCGCTCTCCGAGGCGAGAATCAGGTCGGGCCCCACGTAGATGAAGTTCGACATGAAGCCGCTCTCCCCTTTCGGCTCGAAGGGGATGACGCGGCGGCCCCGCTGGGCGAAGTAGCCGTCAAAGGGCTCCCAGTGCGGCGCAACGCCCTGTGCGAACACCTGGATGGGCGTGTGGCGAAGAAAGGCCCGCGCCACCACCGCCCGCGGCCCAAGCACGTTGAAGGCCAGATCCAGGTGGATGATGCCCAGGCTCTCCGGGATGCGGACGACGGCGGCCTCGCGGAAGCCCGAACGCCACGCCAGCTCCAGGAAGGGTTGAAGCGCACGCGCGTCGCTGCGCAGCCCCACGTTGACCAGCAGCCGCTCCGCGTCGAGCACGAAGACGTCCCCGAACTCGATGCGCGCGGACGTCGCGACCTCGTCGCTCGACAGCTCCGGCTGGAGCTGCGACAGCGCGCGGTGCGCCACGTCGAACTCCGCCAGCCGCACGGGAAAGGCCGCCGTGCCCGTCACCAGCTGACGCCCGAGCACCGCCGCGGTGTCGCGGACAAACACCCGGTTCACCGTGGTGTCGCTCACCGCGCGCTCGCGCTCCGGTAGCAACTCCCACAGGTCAATCGTCTGGCAACCGAGGCGCGTCAGCGTGTCCCGCAGCCGGCCAAAGGCGTCCTCCGCCTCACTGCGCGTGACAGGCCGCATGAAGCCGACCGCCGCCGCCTCCTCCGCGCTGGTGACATCCAGCGCCGCGGGCCGGAACACCGCCACGCAATCCAACTGGCCTGATTCGGACCAGCACTCGAACTCGCTGAACGCCATCTGCAAGCACCTGTCGTCACAGCGGTGAGTCAGCCCGGACTCCTGGCGCCGAGACCCCACCTGGAAAGCGCCAACCCCCTGCCTGAGCGCTGGCACCAGAAATTTACCTCGGAACTCCGTCAAGACTAGTCGGATTCAGAACGATTTCATAATAATCCAGATCTGTAGGATTTCACCTCAGGTCCGTGAGTTTCGATGAAGCCATCTTTCGGTGTCTCACAGGCCCCTGTGGATTCCCCTCTGGTCCCCGGTGTGTCTGGAGACCGCACGCGTGACGAAATCGCGGCGTGGCTCAGGGCCTATGTGGCCGAGTCCGCCGAGCTCGCGCCCGAAGAGGTCGACGCTCAGGAACCCTTCGTTCGTTACGGGCTGACGTCGAAGGACGCGGTGTTCTTGTCGGGTGAGTTGGCGGACTGGCTGGGCCGCGACGTGTCGCCCACCATCCTGTGGGAGCACCCCACCATCGACGCGCTCAGCCAGGCGCTCGGCCGTGGCACCGCGCCCGTGACGCACGCGCCCGCGACGCCCGTCACCGAGGCCGCGCAGGACGAAGCCATCGCGGTGGTGGCGCTGGGGTGCCGCTTCCCGGGAGCTCCGACGCCAGAGGCATTCTGGGCGTTACTCCAGCGCGGCGGGGATGCCATCACCGAAGTCCCCGCGGACCGTTGGGATGCGGCGAGCCTCTACTCGTCGGACCCGTCCACGCCCGCGACGATGAACACGCGATGGGGCGGCTTCCTTGAAGACGTCGGCGCGTTCGACCCGCTCTTCTTCGGCATCTCGCCCCGCGAAGCCGTGCGGATGGATCCACAGCAGCGCCTGCTCCTGGAAGTCGCGTGGGAGGCGCTGGAGCGCGCGGGACAGGCACCGCAGGGACTCCAGGGCAGTCGCACGGGCGTCTTCGTCGGCATCAGCACCAGCGACTACGCGCAGCGACAGTTCGGCGACCGCTCGTTGTTGGATGCGTACGCGGGCACTGGCAACGCGCACAGCATCGCGGCCAACCGGCTGTCGTACGTGTTGGGTCTGCGAGGTCCCAGCATGGCCGTGGACACCGCGTGCTCGTCGTCGCTCGTCGCGGTGCACCTGGCCTGTCAGAGCCTCCGCGGCCGCGAGTGTGATTTGGCGATGGCGGGCGGCGTCAACCTCATCCTGTCGCCCGAGCTCACCATCGCCTTCTCGCAAGCGGGGATGATGGCGGCGGATGGACGCTGCAAGACGTTCGACGCGTCGGCTGACGGCTACGTCCGCTCCGAGGGTTGCGGCATCGTCGTCCTCCAGCGACTGTCGGACGCGCTGGCCTCGGGCGCGCCCATCCTGGCCGTCATCCGCGGCTCGGCAGTGAATCATGACGGGCTGAGCAACGGCCTCACCGCGCCCAGCGGCGCCGCGCAGCAGGACGTCATCCAGCAAGCCCTCCGTCAGGCCCGGCTGTCGCCAGAGCAGATTGGCTACATCGAAGCCCACGGCACGGGAACGCCGCTGGGCGACCCGATTGAACTTGCGGCCCTGAGCGCCGTGCTGTCACCGGGGAGGACGGCGGAGCAGCGCTGCTTCATCGGCTCGGCGAAGAGCAACATCGGCCACCTGGAGGCGGCGGCCGGCATCGCGGGGTTGATGAAGACGGTGCTGGCCCTGAGCCATGGAGAGATTCCGCCGCAGGTCCACCTGCGCGAACTCAATCCGCACATCGCCTTGGATGCGTGCCGATTCCCGATTCCAACTCGCCGGGAGCCGTGGCCTCAAGCGCCCGGCGCGCGCATCGCGGGAGTCAGCGCCTTCGGCTTCGGTGGCACCAACGCCCACGTCATCCTGAGCGAACCTCCGTCGCGTCTCGCGGATGCACCTCGCGTCCCCGAGCGCGGCAGCCATGTCCTGACGCTGTCCGCCCGGAGCGATGCGGCCCTGCGGAACATGGCCCGGCAGTACCAGGAGCACCTCTCCCGGCCGGACGCACCTGCGCTAGCGGATGTCTGCTTCACCGCGAACACCGGCCGGAATGCGTGGCCGCATCGGCTCGCGCTCACCGCGAGCTCGCATGCGGAGATGGCGTCGCGGCTCGAGTCCTTCGCCCAAGGGCATGATGTGCCCGGGCTGCATCAGGCCGAGGCGCAGCGTGGCGCAGCGCCGCGAATCGTCTTCCTGTATCCCGGCCAGGGCACCCAGTACCCCGGCATGGGACGGCAGCTGTTCGACAGCGCGCCCGTCTTCCGTGAAGCCCTGGAGCGCTGCGACGCGCTTCTCCGTCCGCACCTGGATGTCCCCCTTCTGTCAGTGCTGTTTCCGACGACGGACGCCACCGCGCAGCTCATCCACCAGACGCGCTACACCCAGCCTGCGTTGTTCGCGCTGGGCCATGCCCTGACGGAGCTGTGGCGTTCGTGGGGCGTGGTGCCCGACGCCGTCATGGGCCACAGCGTGGGCGAATTCACGGCCGCGCACGCGGCGGGCGCGCTCGGGCTGGAGGAAGCACTGGCCCTGCTGGCCACGCGCAGCCGGCTCATCCAGGCATTGCCCCAGAACGGCGCAATGGCGGCCGTCCTGACGGATGAAGCCACGGTGCGCACGGCGCTGGAGGGCGAGCCGCTGATGGACGTCGCCGCCATCAACGGGCCACGGCACGTCGTCATCTCCGGTGAGCGTGAAGCGGTCCAGCGCATCATCACGGCGCTTCAGGCTCAAGGTATCGAGTCACGGCCGCTCACCGTCTCCCACGCGTTCCACTCGCCACTGTTGGAGCCGATGCTCGATGGCTTCGAGCAGGTGGCCCGCGTCCTGCCCGCCCACGCGCCACGCCTCCCGCTCATCTCGAACCTCACGGGCGAGCGCATGTCCCAGGCCCCCGACGCCGCCTACTGGCGACGACACGCGCGCGCGCCCGTCCAGTTCTTCAAAAGCCTCCAGACGCTGACGCAGGCGGGCCCCGCGCTGTTCATCGAGATGGGCCCGCACGACACGCTGCTCGGCATGGCGAAGCGCTGCGTGCCCGAGAGCGCGAGCCTGTGGCTGCCCAGCCTGCGGCGTCAGCAGGATGCCTGGGAGACGCTGCTCGGCAGCCTCGGTGCGCTGCACACGCGCGGCGTCGCCATCCCATGGAGCGCAGTGGACGCGAACCACCCGCGACGGCGTGTCCCGCTGCCCACCTATCCCTTCGAGCGTCAGCGGTACTTGCTGGACTCCACGCTCCCCTCCCCTGCCCACAGCCCGACGATGATGACCCAGACCTCTGCCGCAGCGCCCGTCGTGTCACGCAAGGAGCGCCTCCTCACGGAGCTCCGCGCGGTCGTCGCCTTGCTGCTCCAGGCACCTCCCGAGAAGCTCGACCCGCGCATGTCCTTCCTGGAGATGGGCGCCGACTCCCTCGTGTTGCTGGACGCCATCCGCAACGTGGAGAAGCGCTTCGGCGTGAAGCTGGCCATCCGTCAGCTCTTCGAGGAACTGACGACGCTGGACGCACTGGCGAGCCACCTCGACCAGACGCTGCCCGCGAGCTTCGCCTTGAGCCCCGCGCCAGCCGCGGCGAGTGTTCCCGCTCCGCTCCCCGTGAGCGCGCCTCCCGCCGCCGCGAACACACTCTCCGCGCCTCCGGGAAGCGCCGTCGAGCAGCTCATCCAGCAGCAGTTGCAGCTCATGGCGCAGCAGCTCGCGCTCCTGGGCGGACGTCCCTCAGCGCCGCTTTCGCTCCCCGTCGCGGCGCAGGAAGCCCCCGCCCCCAAGGCAGCGCCCGCGAACACCGCGAAGGCTGGAGGCGCGTCACCATTTGGCGCGGGGCCGAAGTCCGGAACGCCCGAGCGCGAGCTTCCCGCGGTGCAGCAGCGTCACCTGGACGCGCTCATCGCGAAGTACACCGCGCGCACGAAGCGCTCGAAGGAAGCAGCCGTCCGCTACCGCTCGAAGTGGAGCGACGTCCGGTGGCTGATGAACTTCCGCGCCGAGCTGAAGGAGGTCTGCTACCCCATCGTCAGCGTGCGCTCGAAGGGGTCGCGGGTCTGGGACGCGGACGGCAACGAGTACATCGACTTCTCCATGGGCTTCGGGGTGCACCTGTTCGGTCACAACCCGCCCTTCATCATGGAGGCGCTGCAACAACGTCTGGCGGAGGGCATGGAGCTGGGCCCTCAGTCGGACCTGGGCGGACAGGCCGCGGAGCTGCTCTGCGAGCTGACCGGGATGAAGCGCGTCACCTTCTGCAACTCCGGCACGGAGGCGGTGATGACGGCGCTCCGGCTTGCGCGCGCCGCGACGGGCCGCACGAAAATCGTGATGTTCACCGGCTCCTACCACGGCCACTCCGACGGCACGCTGGTGGTGGGGCGCATGGTCAACGGCGAGCCCCAGTCGCTGCCCATGGCGGCGGGCGTGTCTCCCAAGGTCGTCGAGGACGTCCTCGTACTGCCCTACGGTGAGGACCGCACGCTGGAGCTCATCCGCGAGCACCTGCACGAACTGGCGGGCGTCCTCGTCGAACCTGTGCAGAGCCGCCGTCCCAATCTCCAGCCACGGGCCTTCCTCCAGGCGTTGCGAACGATGACGCGCGAAGCAGGCGTGCCCCTCATCTTCGACGAGGTCATCACCGGCTTCCGGCTCCATCCGGGTGGCGCTCAGGCGTGGTACGGCATCGAGGCGGACCTGGTCACCTATGGCAAGGTGCTCGGTGGCGGCATGGCCATTGGCGCCGTCGCGGACCGAGGCGGCTTCGTGGACCGAATCGACGGGGGCGATTGGAACTACGGTGACGCGTCCTACCCCGCTGTCGAGACGACCTTCTCCGCGGGCACGTTCTGCAAGCACCCGCTGACCATGGCGACCACGGTGGCCACCTTGAGCCACCTCAAGGCCCAAGGGGCCGCGCTCCAGGAGAACCTGAGCCGTCGCGCCGCGGAGCTGGTCGCGCGCCTCAACGACATCTTCCAGCGCGAGCAGGCACCCATCGAGGCGGTCCACGGCGGCTCGGTGCTGCGCTTCTCCGCCGCGGGCAACACCAGCTACCTGTACCAGTCGCTGGAGATGGACCTGTTCTTCTGCCACCTCATCCAGCGCGGCATCTACATCTGGGAGGGGCGCACGTGCATGCTCTCCACCGCGCACTCGGACGAGGACCTCGACACCATCGTCCGCGCCGTCACCCAGACGGTGGCCGACATGCGCGCGGGCGGATTCTGGCCACGCACGACACCGCCCGAGCCGACCCTCGTGGAAGCACGCACGCTGCCGATGACAGAAGCGCAGCGGCAGCTCTGGGTGCTAGCCCAGATGAACCCCGGCGGCTCCATCTCATACAACCTGTCGATGAGCCTGCGGCTCGAAGGCGTGCTCCAGCGCGAGCTGCTCCAGCGCGCCATCCAGCACGTCGTCGACCGGCATGAAGCCCTGCGCATCCACGTCCAAGAGTCCGGCGAGCAGCAGACCGCGGCCGCTTCGCTGGCGCTTTCCCTGACGTTGCACGACCTCTCCATCCTGCCCGCGCCGGAGCAGGCCGAGCGCCTCTCCGCCTGGTACGAGCAGGAGAGCAACACACCGTTCGACCTGCACCGCGGTGCGCCCTTCCGCGTCAACCTCCTGAAGCTGGGCGCGCAGGAACACGTCTTCGTCCTCACCGCGCACCACGTCGCGGTGGATGGCTGGTCAATGGGTGTCATCGTCCGCGAGATTGCGGCCCGCTACACCGAGCTCCGGGGAGGCAAGAGCAGCCCGCCTCCGCCCGCGATGCAGTGGGGCGAGTACGTGCAGTGGCTCCATGAGCAAGCCGGAACCAAGGAGCAGTCGGCCCACGAGCGCTTCTGGCTGAGCCGGCGCGTGGAGACGCTACCCGCGCTGGAGCTGCCCATCGACCATGGCCGCCCCGCGCACCGCAGCTACCGGGGTGCCCGGGAGACGCTGCGGCTGGACCGCGCCACCACCCAGTCCCTGCGGGAGGCAGCGGCGCAGCAACAGTCCACGCTCTTCATGCTGCTGCTCTCCGTCTACACCACGTTCCTCCACCGCCTGACGGGCCAGGATGACGTGCTGGTGGGCATCCCCACCGCGGGCCGGGGAATGGAGGGCAGCGAGGGAATGGTGGGCTACTGCGCGCACCTGCTGCCCATCGCCAGCCACGTCCAGGGCGAGCAGACGTTCTCCGAATACGTCCAGGGCCTCAAGCAGGTGCTTTGGGAGGCGTATGAGCACCAGGACTATCCCTTCGCCCTGCTCATCAAGCGCCTGGGACTGCCGCGCAGCACGAGCCACACGCCGCTCGTCAGCGTCACGTTCAACCTGGAGCGCCCGCTGGGGAACCTCCAGATGGACGGCCTGCGGACGCACTTCGTCCCGCAGTCCGTTCGCTACGCGGCCTTCGACCTGAGCCTGAACGTCATCGACGCCGAGGACGGGCTCGTCCTGGACTTCGACTACAACACCGACCTGTTCGAAGCCGCGACGCTGGCCCGCTGGGCCCAGGGCTTCCGCACGCTGCTTTCGGGCGCGCTCAAGCAACCGGAAGCGCGCGTGACCGACCTGCCGATGCTCACCCCGGCCGAGCGCCGCAAGGTCCTGGTGGCTTGGAACCAGAACCAGGTGGGCTACCGGGAGGATCTGCTCACCCACCAGTTCATCGAACAGCAGGCCGCCGCGAGACCGGGCGTGCACGCGGTGGAGCTGGACGGACAGTGCATCACCTACGCCGACTTCAACCGGCGCGCGAACCAGCTCGCACACCACCTGCGAGGACTGGGCGTCGGACCGGGCGTGCTGGTGGGCGCCTTCATCGACCGCTCGCCGGAGATGCTGGTGACGTTGCTGGCCATCCTCAAGGCCGGTGGCGCCTACGTGCCGCTGGACCCCGCGCACCCCGTGGAGCGGCTGCGCTTCCTGCTGGATGACGCGCGCGCGGCCGTGCTGGTGACGAAGCAGGCCCTCGCGGAGCGTCTGCCCGGGCACACCGCGAAGGTCGTCCACCTGGATACGGACGCCGTCACGCTGGCGTCCCGCCCCACGGAGAACCCGCCCAACACCGCGACGGCCACGTCCCCCGCCTACGTCATCTACACGTCCGGCTCCACGGGGGAGCCCAAGGGCGTCGTCATCAGCCACGGACAGATGGCGGTGCACTTCCAAGACATGCAGCTCCACTTCGAGCTGACCGAGCGCGACCGCGTGTTGCAGTTCGCCTCGTTCAACTTCGACGCGTCCCTGGAGCAAATTCTCCCGACCTTCATGACGGGCGCAACGCTGGTCCTGCGCGGCAACCAGGTCTGGACGCCCGAGGAGCTGGCCCGGCGTGTCGTCGAGCAGCGGCTGTCGGTGATGAACTTCCCCACGGCGTACTGGCAGCAGCTCACGCAGAGCTGGGCCGAATCGCCGCCGGCCATCGGCGCCCATGACTTGCGGCTGGTCATCATCGGCGGCGACACCGTGCTGCCCAAGGTCCTGGAGCTGTGGCAGCACGGCCCGCTGGGCAACGTGCGCACGCTCAATGCCTACGGCCCCACCGAGGCGCTCATCACCGCGACCACCTTCGACATCCCCAAGGGCTGGAGCGCCACGCGCGTCCCGATTGGCCGGCCGCTGTCGAACCGCCCCTGCTACGTGCTGGACCGGCACGGCTCCCCCGTGCCCATCGGCGTGGCGGGCGAGCTGCACATCGGCGGACCGCTGGTCGCGGCGGGCTACCTCAACCGCCCGGAGCTCACCGCGCAGCGCTTCGTGCCGGACCCGTTCAGCGACGACCCGGCGGCGCGCCTCTACCGGACTGGAGACCTGGTCCGTTACCGGCCCGACGGCACGCTCGAGTTCCTGGGACGCACCGACCACCAGGTGAAGGTGCGCGGCTTCCGCATCGAGCTGGGAGAAATCGAGTCCGCGCTGAGCGCGCACGAGCACGTCCAGGAGGTCGTCGTCACCGTCCGCGAGGAGCCGGGCGCGCTGGCCGGACATGACAAGCGGCTGGTGGCCTACGTGGTGCCCTCCGCGCAGGGCAGCGTGACGCCCGCGGCGCTCCGCCAGTTCCTGCTGGAGAAGCTGCCGGACTACATGGTCCCCGCCTTCTTCGTCCTCCTGGAGGCCATGCCACTCACGGCCAGTGGGAAGCTGGACCGCAAGGCGCTGCCCGCGCCCGACCCGGAGGCCAGCGCGCCCACGCGTCCCTTCGTCGCGCCGCGCACACCCACCGAGCAGACACTGGCGGATGTGTGGATGAAGGCCCTGCGCCTGCCCCGCGTGGGCATCCACGACGACTTCTTCGAACTGGGCGGTGACTCGCTGCTGGCCACGCAGGTGGCATCGCGACTGCGGGACGCGCTCAAGGTGGAGCTGCCGCTGGAGCGGCTCTTCAAGCAGACGACCATCGCCGGGCTCGCGGAGCACGTGGACACCGTCCTGTGGGCGTCACGCGCTGCCGAGGACACCAGCGTCAACGGCGCGAGCCGTGAAGAGGGGGAGCTGTGAACACGATCGACGGACTGTTGACCCGGCTGCGCCAGCACGACGTGCGGCTGTGGATGGAAGGCGAGCGCCTGCGTTTCAACGCCCCGCCGGGCGTGATGACGCCCGACCTGCTTGGAGAGATGAAGTCCCGTAAGGAGGAGCTGGTCTCCTTCCTCCAGCAGGTGGGCCAATCACTCCAGAGCGCCGCGGACCTCATCACCGCCGGCCCTCGCGACGGGGAGTTGCCGCTGTCCTCCGGCCAGCAGCGCATGTGGTTTCTGGAGCAGTTCCAGGGGCCTGGTGGCGCGTACAACATGCCCGCCGCGCTGCGGCTCGAAGGCGCCCTGGACGTCGCCGCGCTTCAGCGGAGCCTGGACGAAATCGTCCGCCGTCACGAGGTGCTGCGCACGAGCTATGGGCAGCACCAGGGCCAGCCCTTCCAGCGCGTCTCGCCGCCCGCGTCCGTGACGATGCCTGAGGTGGACCTCCAGCACCTCCCCGCCGACGCACGTCAGGCCGAGGTCCGGCGGCGTGCGACAGAGGAGGCCGGCCGGCCCTTCGACCTGTCGCGAGACCTGCCCCTCCGGATGTCCCTGCTGCGGTTGGACCCACGCGAGCACGTGCTGCTGCTCACGCTCCACCACGTCGCCTGCGACGGCTGGTCCCTGGGCGTCCTCATCCGCGAACTGGCGGCGCTCTACCGCGCGTTCAGCACGGGCGAGCCCTCTCCGCTTCCCGAACCGGCCCTGCAATACGGCGACTTCGCGCGCTGGCAGCAGGAGCGAGCCACCCGTGGCGACCTCCAGCCGCATCTCTCCTGGTGGCGCGACCACCTGGCCGGCGCCCCTGCGATGCTGGAGTTGCCCACCGACCGGCCGCGCCCCGCGAACCAGCGCTTCCACGGCGCGACCCATCGCTTCACCGTGCCTTCGGAGCTGACCGTCCGGCTCAAGCAGCGGAGCCGCGAGGCGGAGGCCACGTTGTTCATGACGCTGTTGTCCGCGTTCGGCGTGCTCCTGTCCCGCGGCAGCCGGCAGGAGGACCTCGTCATCGGCACGCCCATCGCCAACCGGGTGCCCCAGACGGAGCCCCTCATCGGCCTCTTCGTCAACTCACTGCCGCTGCGGCTCCAGGTGGACGGCGCGCGTCCGTTCTCCGAGCTGCTGGCCCGCGTGCGCCAGGACACGCTGAGCGCCTACGCGCATCAGACGCTGCCCTTCGAGCAACTGGTCGAAGCGCTCCAGCCGCCGCGTGACCCGAGCTACTCCCCGCTGTTCCAGGTGCTGTTCACGCTCCAGAACACGCCGTCCGAGGTCCTCTCGCTGTCCGGCCTCACGTTGGAGCAGTTGGAGTTCGAGAGCGGCACCACGCAGTTCGACCTCTCCCTGTCGATGGCGGAGACGGCGCAGGGGCTGGTCAGCGAGCTGAACTACAACACCGACCTGTTCGATGCGGCCACCGTCGCGCGGATGTCCGGGCACCTCCTCACGCTGCTCGCGGCCATCGCGGAGAACCCCACCCGGTCCGTGAGCGACCTGCCCCTGCTGACCGAGCCCGAGCGACTGCGACTGCTGCGGGAGTGGAACGACACCGCGCTCGACCTGCCCCTGCCCGACAGCCTCCACGGCCTCTTCGAACAGCAGGCCGCGCGCCGCCCGGACGCCACCGCCGTGCGCTTCGAGTCGCGCGCCCTGACCTACCGGGAGCTGGATGAACAGGCGAACCGGCTGGCGAACCACCTGCGCCAGCTCGGCGTGGAGCCGGGGCACCGCGTGGGCATCTTCCTGGAGCGCTCGGTGGAGCTGCTCGTGGGTTTGCTCGGCATCCTGAAGGCGGGCGCGGCGTATGTGCCGCTGGACCCGCTGTATCCGCCGGACCGGCTGGCGCACATCTTGGACGACAGCGGCGTCTCACTGCTGCTGACCGAGCCGGAGCTGGCCGCACAGGTCCCCGCCTATCGTGGCAAGCGCCTGGTGCTGGCCGAGGCCTCCGGCGCCCCCACGACGCCGCCCCAGGTGACGCTCGCGGGCACGAACCTGGCCTACGTGCTCTACACGTCCGGTTCCACGGGCCGTCCCAAGGGCGTGGCCGTGCCGCACGCTGCGGTCGTCAACTTCATGGCGTCCATGCAGCGGGGGCCTGGGATGACCGACCAGGACACGCTGTTCGCCGTGACGACGGTCGCCTTCGACATCTCCGTGCTGGAGCTGTTCCTGCCCCTGAGCGTGGGCGGCAGCGTCGTCATCGCCAGCCGCGAGACGGCCGTGGATGGCACCCGGCTGATGCGGGCGCTGGTGGAGAGTGGCGCCACGGTGATGCAGGCAACGCCTTCCACGTGGCGGATGCTGCTGACGCTGGGGTGGAAAGGCAGCCCCGCGCTGAAGCTCCTCTGCGGTGGAGAGGCGCTCCCTTCCGAACTGGTCGAGCCGCTGTGCTCGAGCGGTGCGTCCCTGTGGAACATGTACGGCCCCACGGAGACGACCATCTGGTCCACCACCACGCGCCTGGAGCCGGGACGCCGCATCACCCTGGGCCGCCCGATTGGCAACACGCAGGTGTATGTGCTGGACGCGGCCATGCATCCGGTGCCCATGGGCGTGATGGGCGCGCTGTACATCGGCGGGCACGGCGTGGCGCAGGGCTACCTCCACCGTCCGGACCTGACGGCGGAGCGCTTCGTGCCAGACCCCTTCGGGCAGGTGCCGGGCGGCCGGCTCTACGCCACGGGCGACCTGGTGCGCGCGCTGCCGGACGGCACGCTGGAGTACCTGGGCCGCGGCGACGGGCAGGTGAAGCTGCGCGGCTTCCGCATCGAACTGGGGGAGATTGAAGCCCGGCTGGCGCAGGTGCCGGGCGTCCTGGAAGCCGCCGTAAAGCTGTGGGACGTGTCGGGCCACGCGGAGCTCGTCGCCTACGTGCGCCCCGGCGCCGAGCCCGCTCCCGAAGCCCTGACGATTCGCCAGCATCTGACGTCTCACCTGCCGGCGTACATGCTGCCGAGCCACTTCGTGACGCTGGAGTCCTTCCCCCGGACAGCCAACGGCAAGCTGGACCGCAAGTCGCTCCCCGCGCCGTCGGCGAACCAGCGCGCCTCGACGGCCTACGAGGCGCCACGCACGCCCACGGAAGTCCAACTCGCGGCCATCTGGCGCGACGTCCTCGCGGTGGAGCAGGTCGGCGCGCGTGACAACTTCTTCGACCTGGGAGGCCAGTCGATGAAGGCCGTCCAGGTGGTGGCGCGCATCCAGGAGTCCTGGAAGGTGGACGTGTCACTCCGCGTCCTCTTCGAGCACCCCACACTCGACGCGCTGGCGAAGCACCTGGAGACACTCCAGCAACCCAGTTCGCCCGCCGTCCCCCCGCCACTGGTGGCCCGGCCCCGGCAAGCCCGCCTCGTCCAGGCCGCGACGCGCGCCGAGCTGAACCTCCCTGACTCGACTTCTTCGAAGAAGGAGTAGCGCCTCGGGTCCACGCCACGACTGGCGTGGCCCGTTCCGCCGCTGCCCCGTTCCTCGCCCTCAAATCTCCGCCAGCCGGTTCTCACCCAGACATGACCGCTGAATCCTTCGTCTTCCCCGTCTCCTTCGCGCAGCAGCGGCTGTGGTTCCTCCACCTGATGCAGCCGGAGAACCCGAGCTACCACATCGCTGGCGCGGTCCGACTCGGAGGCACGCTCGATACGGCCGCGCTCCAGCGCGCCTTCGACGTCCTGGTGGAACGGCACGAATCGCTCCGCACCACCTTCGCGCAGGAAGAGGGCCAGCCCGTCCAGGTCGTCGCGCCCGAAGGCACCGCGTCCTTCACCGTCACCGACCTGTCTTCACGGCCGCAGGCCGAGCGGGAGGCGGAAGCGCGGCGGCTCGCCACCGAGGAGATTCGCCAGCCCTTTGACCTGATGAAGGGCCCGCTGCTGCGCACGCGGCTGCTGCGGCTGGCGGACACCGACCACGTCCTGGTGCTGACGATGCACCACATCATCTCGGACGGTGCGTCGCTGGGCATCCTCATTCACGAAATGACGCAGCTCTACGGCGCGTTCATCGCCCAGCAAGAGCCGGAGCTGCCCGAACTGCCCATCCAGTACGCGGACTTCGCCGAGTGGCAGCGCGAATGGATGGCGACGGAAGGCGCGCTCGACGCGCACGTGGCGTACTGGAAGCAGCAGCTCGCGGGCGCGCCCGTGTTGCAGCTCCCCACGGACCATCCGCGCCCGGCCGTCCAGACGCAGCGCGGAGACGCCCTGCCCCTGCACCTGCCGACGGCGCTGGTGAAGGCCCTCCAGCAGGTGGGCCAGCGTGAGAACGCCACCCTCTTCATGACGGTGCTGGCCGCGTTCCAGGCCTTGCTGTCGCGCTACACGCACCAGACGGACATCCTGGTCGGCGCGCCGCAGAACAGCCGCAACCGGGTCCAGACGGAGAGCCTCATCGGCTTCTTCGTCAACACGCTGGTGCTGCGCGCGGACCTGTCCGGCAACCCGTCCTTCCGCGAGCTGCTCCAGCGCGTGCGGGAGGCGACGCTGGGCGCGTATGCGCACCAGGACATTCCCTTCGAGAAGCTGGTGGAGGCAGTGCAACCCGCCCGCAACCTGGCCTACACGCCGCTGTTCCAGGCCGCGTTCAACTTCCAGGGAATGGCGGGCCAGGCGCTGGCCCTGCCCGGCGTCACCATCCAGCAACTGGACCTGCAACCGGGCACGTCGAAGTTCGACGTGACGCTGGACCTCCAGGAGACCGCGGACGGCCTGCGCGGCTTCGTCGAGTACAACAGTGACCTCTTCGACCGCGCGACCATGGAGCGCTTCGCGGGGCACTTCCAGACGCTGCTCGCGGGCGTCGCGGCCAACACGGAGCTGCGCCTGGACGCGCTGCCGTTGCTCACGTCGCCCGAGCGGCACCAACTCCTCGCTGTCTGGCCCGCGCTGAAGTCCTTCCCGGGCACGGACACCCTGCACGGCCGCTTCGAGGCCCAGGTGCGCCAGCGCCCTGACGCCATCGCCGTGGTCGCAGATGGAGAGCGCCTCACCTACGCGGAGCTGGACCGGCGGGCAAACCAGCTGGCCCATGCGCTGTTCGCGCGAGGCGTCCAGCCTGAGGCGTTGGTGGGCCTCTGCGTGGAGCGCTCCCTGGCCACGGTGGTGGGCATCCTCGGCATCCTGAAGGCGGGAGCCGCCTACGTGCCGCTCGACCCGACCTATCCCGCGGACCGTCTGGCCTTCATGGTGGCGGACAGCCGGATGTCGCTGGTGGTGACGCAGCGGCCCCTCATCGACCGCCTACCCGCCGAGGGCGCGGAGCTGCTCATCCTGGATGAAGCCGCCGAGGAACTGGCGCGGCAGCCCACCCACGCGCCCGGACTCGCGACGACGCGGGAGCAGCTTGCGTACGTCATCTACACCTCCGGCTCCACTGGGCTGCCGAAGGGCTCCCTGCTTCCGCACGGCAACGTGATGCGCCTGTTCGAGGCGACGGAGCACTGGTTCCACTTCAACGAGAACGACGCGTGGACGCTGTTCCACTCGTACGCGTTCGACTTCTCCGTCTGGGAGCTCTGGGGCGCCCTGCTCTACGGCGGCCGGGTGGTGGTGGTGCCCTACCTCGTCTCGCGCTCGCCGGATGCCTTCTTCCGCTTGCTGAGCGATGAGCGCGTCACGGTGCTGAACCAGACGCCCGCGGCCTTCCGTCAGCTCATCCAAGCCGAGGAGCGCCTGGGCGCGGAGGCGCCGCCCCTGTCACTGCGCTACGTCGTCTTCGGCGGCGAGGCCCTGGAGCCGGCCACCCTCGTTCCCTGGTTCCGCAAGCACGGGGACGCCCAGCCTCGGCTCATCAACATGTACGGCATCACCGAGACGACGGTGCACGTCACCTACCGTCCCATGGATGCCGCCGAGGCGGAGCGCACGCAGCAGAGCCCCATTGGCGTCGCGATTCCCGACCTCCAGCTCTACGTGCTGGACGCGCGGCTGGAGCCGGCGCCCATTGGCGTGGCGGGTGAAATCTTCGTCGGTGGCGCGGGCCTGGCGCGTGGCTACCTGGGCCGGCCACAGCTCACGGCGGAGCGCTTCGTCCCCCACCCGTTCAGCCGCGAGCCCGGTGCCCGACTCTACCGCACGGGCGACCTGGCACGCTTCACCGCGGACGGGCAGCTCGAGTACCTGGGCCGCATCGACCACCAGGTGAAGATTCGCGGCTTCCGCATCGAGCTGGGCGAAATCCAGACGGTGCTCAGTCTGCACCCGGCGGTGCGCGAGGCGCTGGTGCTCGTGCGTGAGAGTTCGCCCGGGAACAAGTCCCTGGTGGCCTACGTCGCGTCGTCCGAGCAGCCTCCGCCCAGCGTCAACGAGCTGCGCCAGCACCTGCTCGGCAAGCTGCCGGACTACATGGTCCCCAGTGCCTTCGTGATGATGGAGCGCTTCCCGCTCACGGCGAACGGCAAGGTGGACCGCAAGGCCCTGCCGGAGCCCGAGGGCGCGCGCGCGGACCTGGCCGACCAGTACGTCGCGCCTCGGACGAAGGTGGAGGAGGCCCTGTGCGCCATCTGGGCCCAGGTGTTGGAAGTCCCGCGCGTGGGCATCCACGACAACTTCTTCGCGCTGGGAGGCGACTCCATCCTAAGCATCCAGGTGCTCACGCTGGCGCAGAAGCAGGACATCCGCTTCTCGTTGCAGCAGCTCTTCCAGCACCAGACGGTGGCGGAGCTCGCGGAGGCCGCCGGGAAGGCCGAGCCGGCGCGTGAGGTCTTCCCGCGCACCGAGCCCTTCAGCCTCATCTCCGCCGAGGACCGGGCGAAGCTGCCCGAAAGCGTGGAGGACGCCTACCCGCTGGCCCGCATCCAGGCCGGCATGCTCTTCCACATGGAGCTGGCGCCCACCTCGAACATCTACCACAACACCGACAGCTTCCATCTGCGCCTGAAGGCACCGTTCGATGCCGCGCGCTTCGTGGAAGCCGTGCAGGTGGTGACGGCACGCCAGCCCGTGCTGCGCACGGCGTTCGACATGACGTCGTACAGCGAGCCGTTGCAGTTGGTGCACCGCGAGGCCCAGCTCTCCGTCGAGGTCACCGACGTCCGCCACCTGTCCACCGAGGCGCAGGACGCCGAGGTCCGCAAGCTGCTGGAGGACGAAAAGCAGCAACACTTCGACCTCGCGTGCCCGCCGCTGCTGCGCTTCTTCATCCACATCCGTGGTGAACGGGACTTCCAGTTCACGCTCACGGAGTGCCACGCCATCATCGACGGCTGGAGCCTCCACTCCACGCTGGTGGAGATGTTCAACCACTACTACGCGCTGGTGAACCACCAGGAGCCGCCGCGCTTCGAGCCGCTGAGCATCACCTACCGCGACTTCGTGGCCATGGAGCGGCAGGCCCTCGCGTCCGAGGACCACCAGCGCTACTGGCGCGAGCTGCTCCAGGACGGACAGGTCATGCGCGTGCCGCGCTGGCGCCGTCCGCTGGCGGAGGGCGAGCCGCGCATCGCCACCGTGAAGGTACCCATCTCTCCTGAAGTGGGAGAGGGCCTGAATGCCCTGACGCGCACCGCAGGCGTCCCCTTCAAGAGCATCCTGCTCGCGTCGCACCTCAAGGTGATGAGCGTGCTGAGCGGCCAGGAGGACGTCATCACCGGCACGGGCGTCAACAGCCGCCCCGAGGAAGGCGATGGCTCGAAGCTGCGCGGCATCTTCCTCAACACCGTGCCCTTCCGCCTGAAGCTGGCCCCGGGCAGCTGGTTGTCGCTGGTCCGCGCCGCCTTCGACGCGGAGCGCGCGCTCTACCCGTACCGCCGCTACCCCATGGCGGAGATCCAACGGCAGTGGGGCCGCGAGACGCTCTACGAAGTCATGTTCAACTACATGCACTTCCACGTGCTCCACGACATCGCGGGCACGCTCGCGGAGCTGGAGGCGCTGAGCACCATCCGCTCCGAGGGCACCAACGTCACCCTCGCCGTCCACTTCCAGACCGAGCCGCACACGCAAGAGCTCACGCTGGAGCTTGACTACAACGCCGTCGAGCTGGACCACGCCCAGGTGGAGCAGATTGGCGCGTGCTTCGCGCGCGTCCTCCACGCGCTGGCCTTCGAGGCCGATGCCCCGCACCACACCTCCAGCCCGCTGCCCGCCGACGTGCAGCGCCGGATGCTGGTGGAGTGGAACGACACCGCCGCCGCGCTGCCCGTGGAGCCCACGTTCCTGGCCCGATTCGAGGCGCGCGCCGCTGCCACGCCGAACGCGCTCGCCGTGGTCGATGGCGAACGGACGCTGACGTACCGGGAGCTGGACACGCGCGCCAACCAACTGGCGCATCATCTGCTGTCGCTGGGCGCGGGCCCGGAGCGCGTGGTGGCGCTGGGCCTGGACCGCTCCGTCGAGCTGGTCACCAGCCTTCTGGCCACGCTCAAGGCCGGCGCGGCCTACCTGCCGATGGACCCGAGCTACCCCGCTGAGCGACTGGCCTACATGCTGTCCGATTCGCGCGCCGTGGTGCTGCTCACCACACAGGTGCATGAGGCCACGTTCGCGGGCGCCAGCGTTCCTCGGCTCCTTGTGGATCAGGAAGCGGTCCGGCTGGCGACGTTGCCGCCGGAGGCACCGGCTTCGACCGCATCTGGGGACTCACTGGCGTACGTCATCTACACCTCTGGCTCCACCGGCCTGCCCAAGGGCACGCTGCTCACGCAGCGCGGCCTGCTCAACTACCTGACGTGGGCTCAGGACGCCTACGCGGTGAAGCCGGGCCAGGGCGCGCTGGTCCACACGTCCATCGCGTTCGACGCCACCATCACCAGCCTCCTCACCCCGCTGCTCGCCGGGGCGACGGTCCACCTGGTGCCGTCGGGGCGAGAAGTGGAAGCGCTTGCGCTCGCGCTTCAGCAGCCGCAGGGGCATGACCTGGTCAAGCTCACGCCGGCCCACCTGCAGGTGCTGTCCGGGCTGATGGCGCCGGATGCACTGTCGAGGCTGGCCGGCACCTTCGTCGTGGGTGGTGAGGCCCTGCCGCCCTCCACCGTGGCCTTCTGGCGGAAGCACGCGCCCCAGGTCCGACTCATCAACGAGTACGGCCCCACGGAGACGGTGGTCGGCTGCTCCATCCACGACGTCAGCGCGGGTGAACTGCCCGACGGCATCGTCCCCATCGGCAGGCCTATCGCCAACACGGCGCTCTACGTGCTGGACGCGCGCATGCAACTGGTGCCCGTGGGTGTCACGGGAGAGCTCTACATCGGCGGAACAGGCGTGGCGCGCGGCTACCTGGGCCGCCCTGCCCTCACCGCCGAGCGCTTTGTGCCGGATCCATTCGGCCAGAAGCCGGGACAGCGGCTCTACCGCACTGGCGACCAGGCCCGCTTCCTGCCGGACGGCACGTTGGAGTTCCTCGGCCGTCGCGACGGGCAGGTGAAGCTGCGCGGCTATCGCATCGAGCTGGGCGAAATCGAAGCCACCATCCGTCAGCACACATCCGTGCGGGACACGGTCGTCATCGTGCGCGAGGACGTCCCTGGGGACCAGCGACTGGCCGCCTACGTCGTCCCGCACGTGAACACGGCGGCGGATACGGCCGGCCTGCGCGCCTTCCTCCAGCAGCGGCTGCCCGAGCACATGGTGCCCGCCGCCCTGGTCGCGCTGGAGGCCCTGCCACTCACGGCCAATGGCAAGGTGGACCGCAAGGCCCTGCCCGTCCCCGACGGCCAGCTGTCCTCCGCGTCCCGCGCGGCGCCGCGAAACGGCACCGAGGAGTTGATGGCCAGCATCTGGGCGGACGTGCTGCGCACGAACCGGGCTGGCATCCACGACCACTTCTTCGACCTGGGAGGCCACTCGCTGCTGGCCACGCGCGTGGTGTCGCGGATTCGCGAGGCCTTCGGCGTGGAGCTGCCCATCGCCGCGCTCTTCGAGGCGCCCACCATCGCAACGCTATCGGAGCGCGTCCAGGTGCTCCAGGCCCAGCAGGCCGGTGAAGCACCGCCCCCGCCGCTCCAGCCCTACTCCCGCGATGGCGAGCTGCCACTGTCCTTCGCGCAGCAGCGGCTCTGGTTCCTGTACCAGATGGAGCCGGACAGCCCCTTCTACAACATGCCCGCCGTCATCCGGCTGACGGGCGCGTTGGACCCGGACACCGTGCAGCGCTGCCTGGAGGCGCTCATCCGCCGGCACGAGTCGCTGCGCACGACGTTCCGGATGAACGGCCAGACACCCGTCCAGGTCATCCACCCGCCCGCGACACCGAAGGTGGAGATTGCCGACCTGCGCGGCCTTCCGCCCGAGCGCCGTGAAGTCGAAGCGCGGCGCCTGTCCGACGAAGAGGCCCGCCGTCCCTTCGACCTGACGCGAGGCCCGCTCTGCCGGATGGGCCTCATCCAGTTGGACGACCAGGAACACCTTCTGCTGTTGACCCTGCACCACATCATCGCCGACGGCTGGTCGCTGTCCGTGCTGGTCCGCGAGGTCGCCGAGCTCTACGGCGCCCTCTCCGCGGGCCAGCCTCCGCCGCTGGCCGCGCTCCCCGTCCAATACGCGGACTACGCGCGATGGCAGCGGGAGTGGCTGTCTGGCCCGGTGTTGGAACGGCAGCTCGACTACTGGAAGCAGCGGCTCGCCGGGGCCCCGCCCCATCTGGACCTCCCCACGGACCGTCCACGGCCTCCGGTGCAGAGCTTCCGCGGCGCCACGCACCGGGGCGTGCTGCTGCCCGTGGATGCGGCCAAGGCGTTGCAGGCGCTCTGCCGGAAGGAGAGCGTCACCCCGTTCATGGCGGTGATGGCGGCCTTCCAGACGCTGATGCACCGCTACACCGGCGAGACGGACATCGTCGTCGGTACGGACATCGCCAACCGCAACCGCTCCGGCACCGAAGGGCTCATCGGCTTCTTCATCAACCAGCTCGTCATGCGTGGCGACCTGAGCGGGGACCCCAGCTTCCGGTCCCTGCTGGCGCAGACGCGGCGGGTGGCGCTCGATGCCTACGCTCACCAGGACCTCCCGTTCGAGGAGCTGGTGAAGGCGCTCAACCCGGAGCGCGACCTCAGCTACTCGCCGCTGTTCCAGGTGAAGCTCATCCTCCAGAACGCGCCATCCTCCGACCTCCACCTGGACGGGCTGACGCTGAGAGAGGAGACCAGCACCACCGGCGCCGCCAAGTTCGACATGACGTGGGTGGCCACGGAGACCGAGCAGGGCCTGGAGTGCCTGTGCGAGTACAGCACCGACCTGTTCGACGCGGCCACCATCGACCGGATGATGGGCAACCTGCGTGAGCTGCTCCTGGGCGCCATGGCCGTGCCAGACGAGCGCGTCTCCCGCCTCCCGCTGCTGTCCCAGCCGGAGCGTCAGCAGTCGCTGCTGGCGTGGAACGACACCGCCACGCCCCGAAGTCCGGGCCTCTGCGCGCATCGCCTCTTCGAGCAGCAGGCGGCGCGGACGCCAGACGCGGTGGCCGTGTCCTTCGAGGGACAGCAACTCACCTACCGCGAGCTGGACGCGCGGGCGAATCAGCTCGCCTGGCACCTGAAGACGTCCGGCGTGGGGCCCGAGGTCCGCGTGGGCCTGTGCGTGGACCGCTCGCTGGAGCTGGTGGTGGGAATCCTCGGCATCCTCAAGGCCGGGGGCGCGTGGCTGCCGCTGGACCCGTCCTATCCGGTGGACCGGCTGACGCTGATGATGCGTGACGCGGCCATCCCGGTGCTCGTCACGCAGGAGCACCTGGCGGATGAGCTCCCCGCGCTAGGGCTGCTGGTCTGCCTGGACACGGACTGGCCGCTCATCGCCAGTCAGCCGCAGACGCCGCCCACGGTGGAGATGTCCGAGGACAACCTCGCGTACATCATCTTCACGTCGGGCTCGACGGGCCGGCCCAAGGGCACGCTGCTGCCCCACCGGGGCCTGTGCAACACGGCGCTGGCCGCCATCCAGGCCCACCGCGTCCACGAGAAGAGCCGCGTGCTTCAGTTCGCCGCCTTCGGCTTCGATGCCTCGGTGTGCGAGGTGTTCTCCACGCTGCTCGCGGGCGCGCAGCTCTGCCTCGCCCCCCGGGACGCCATCATGCCTGGCGCGCCGCTCCAGGGCCTGCTCGCCGCGCAGGAAATCACGGGCGTCACGCTGACGCCGTCGGTGCTGGCGCAGCTGGAGCCGGAGACGTTGCCGAAGCTGGAGTCCGTCGTCTCCGCGGGCGAGGCCTGCTCGCCGGAGCTGGCGCGCCGGTGGCTGAAGTCCTGCCGCTTCATCAACGCGTACGGCCCCACCGAGGCGACCATCTGCGCGTCTGTGGACGAGGCGGTGGACCCCGACCGGCTGGGCATCGGCCGTGCGTGGGCCAACGTCCGGCTCTACGTGCTGGATGGCCAGATGCAGCCGGTGCCGGTGGGCGTGCCGGGTGAGCTGTTCATCGGTGGCGTGGGCGTCGCTCGCGGCTACCTGGGCCGGCCGGACCTGAGCGCCGAGCGCTTCGTGCCGGACCCGTTCGCTTTGGAGCCCGGAGGACGGCTGTACCGGACGGGAGACCGGGTGCGCTGGCTGCCCGAAGGGCGACTGGAGTTCCTGGGCCGCCTGGACCACCAGGTGAAGCTGCGCGGCTTCCGCATCGAGCTGGGCGAAATTGAAGCGGCGTTGGCCGAGCACCCAGAGGTGCAGGACGCCGCGGTGCTGGTGCGGGAGGAGGCACCGGGCCGCAAGCAACTGGTGGCCTACATCGTCGCCGACGATGTGGAGCAGCCGCCCGAACAGGACGCCCTGCGCCGGGCCCTGGAATCACGCCTGCCCGAGTACATGGTGCCGTCCGCCTTCATCATGCTGAAGGCCATGCCGCTGACGTCCAGCGGCAAGGTGGACCGCAAGGCCCTGCCCTCGCTCGCGCAGGAGCAGGTGAAGCGCGAGCACGTCCACGTCGCGCCCCGCAACCCGGTGGAGCAAGCGCTCGCGGACATCTGGGCGAAGGTGCTGTCCCGCGAACGCGTCAGCATCCACGACAACTTCTTCGAGCTGGGCGGCGACTCCATCATCAGCATCCAGGTCATCGCACGGGCACTGGAGGCCGGGCTGCACATCAGCCCTCGTCAGTTCTTCCAGTACCAGACCATCGCCGCCCTGGCCCCGCACGTGGGTCAGGCCCAGGTCGTGGAGAGCGAGCAGGGCCCGGTGACGGGCGCCGTCCCGCTCACGCCCATCCAGCACTGGTTCTTCGAGTGGCAGCTCCCGCACCTCCATCACTACAACCAATCGCTGCTGCTGGGACTGCGTCAGCCCGTCGCCGCGTCCGTGCTCCAGGACGCGCTGCGGGCCCTGGTCGCGCACCACGACGCGCTCCGCCTGCGCTTCGAGCGGACCACCGACGGTTGGCGTCAGGAGAGCCTGGGCCTCGACAGCACCGTGACGCTGCGCGAGGTGGACCTGTCCGGATTGGACGAGGCCGCGCAGCGCGCCGCATTGGAGGAAGAAGGCCAGCAGGCACAGGCGGGCTTCCGGCTGGAGGAGGCTCCGCTGGTGGCGGCAGTGCGCTTCCACCTGGGTCCGCAGCGTGGCGACCGGTTGCTGCTCGGCATCCACCACCTCGCGGTGGATGCCGTGTCCTGGCGCGTGCTGCTCATGGACCTGGAGACGGCGTGCCAGCAGCTCAGCCAGGGCCAGCCGGTGGCGCTGCCTCCGAAGACGACGTCCTTCCAGGCCTGGGCTCGCCGCCTGGAGTCCTTCGCGGCCAGCGTGGAGCTGGAACACGAAGCCGACTATTGGCTGAGCCAGGGTGAAGACACGGCGCCGCTCCCCGTGGACACAGCGGACGGTGACAACACCCTGGCGTCCGCGCGCACGCTGACGGTGGCGCTGGAGGCCGAGGAGACCCGGCTGCTGCTTCAGGAGGTGCCGACAGCCTGGCGCGCCCGCATCGACGAGGTGCTGCTGACGGCGCTCGCGCAGGCGCTCTCCACCTGGACGGGACAGCGTCGACTGCGCGTCCAGTTGGAAGGCCATGGCCGCGAGGACCTGTTCGACGGCGTGGACCTGAGCCGCACCGTGGGCTGGTTCACCAGCGCCTACCCGGTGACGCTGGAGCTGCCTCGGGATGGCAGCGCGGGTGACGAACTCCGCGCTGTGCGTGATTCGCTGCGGCACGTGCCGCGCAAGGGCCTGGGCTACGGCCTCGTGCGCTACCTGCGCCAGGACGAGCGAGGCACCCGGCTCCGTGCGCAGCCGGAAGCGCCGGTGGCCTTCAACTACCTGGGCCAGCTCGACTCGGCGCTGCCTACCTCGTCGCTGCTGGCGCCCGCGGACGAGCCCTTCGGCGCGCAGCAGGGGGCGCTCGGCCAGCGACGGCAGGTGCTGGAGGTGAATGCGCACGTCCTTGGCGGCAAGCTGGAGGTGTCCTTCACCTACAGCGAGGCGCTGCACCAGCGCACCACGGTGGGCGCACTGGCCCAGGGCTACCTCCACGCGCTCCGGGCGCTGGTGGACCAGCGGCGCGGCGCGGACGCGGCGCGGTTCTCCCCCGTGGACTTCCCGCTGGCGAAGGTGACGCAGGCCACGCTGAACGGCCTGATGCAGTCACACCCGGAGATGGAGGACCTCTACCCGCTGTCGCCCATGCAGCAGGGCATGCTCTTCCACGCCATGCTCGACCCGGACTCGGGGATGTACTTCGAGCGTGCGGCGTGGACGCTGGACGCGGACCTCAACCGCGAGGCCCTGCGCGAAGCCTGGCAGCAGGTGATGGCGCGCTACCCCATCCTCCGCACCTGCTTCGTGGGCGAGGAACTGGAAGCGCCGCTCCAACTCGTGAAGCGCAAGGCCGTGCTGCCTTGGGAAGAGCAGGACTGGAGCCACCTGCCTGATCCGGAGCAGCAGACCCGGCTGTCGGCCTGGATGGACGCGGACCGTGCGCGGGGTTTCAACCTGAAGCAGGCGCCGCTGATGCGCATGGGGGTCCTGCGCCTGGGTGTTCGGACATGGCGCGTGGTGTGGAGCTTCCACCACCTGTTGCTCGACGGGTGGAGCGTGGGCCGCGTCCTCAATGAGATGCTGGCCATCTACGACGCGCAGCTCCGTCAGCAGCCGGTGCGTCTGGAACAGCCGCCTGTGTTCCGCGACTACATCGCCTGGCTCCAGGGCCGGGAGATTTCGCAGGCGGAGTCCTGGTGGAAGCAGGCACTGCGGGGCTTCGGCGAACCCACGCCCCTTCCCGGTGAGACGGGAGGCCAGGCGCGCACCGCGGCGCAGGTCATGGGCGAGCGCAAGGTCCACCTTGCCGCCGAGGTGACGGAGCAGCTCCGCGCCTTCTCACGGCGTCACCAGGTGACACCCAGCACGCTGGTCCAGGCGGCCTGGGCCCTGGTGCTCGGACGTCACGCGGGGCAGGACGACGTCGTCTTCGGCGTCACCGTCGCGGGCCGTCCGCCGGAGCTCCCGGGCGTGGAGCAGATGGTGGGTCTGTTCATCAACACGCTGCCGGCCCGCGTGTCGCTGCCGGCCCAGAGCAAGGTGGTGGACTGGCTGAAGGCGCTCCAGGAGTGGCAGGTGGAGCGGGCTCCGTTCGAGTACGCGCCGCTGGTGAAGGTCCAGGGCTGGAGCCCCGTGCCGCGTGGCACCCCGCTCTTCGAGAGCCTCGTCGTCTTCGAGAACTACCCCGTGGAGGACTCGGTGCGGCAAGGCGCGGGCGCGCTGGAGGTGCGCGACGTCACCGCCCAGGAGCGCACCAACTACCCGCTGACGCTCTCCGCCCATGCGGACAAGGAGCTGATGCTGAACCTGGACTTCGAGTCCCCGCGACTCAGCGTGGAGGCCATGGAGCGGCTGCTGGAGCAGCTCCAGACGGTCCTGGTGGGCATCCTCGACGCGGAGGACAAGCACCTGTGGGAGCTGTCACTGCTCACGCAGGAGGCCCGTCGCGAGGTGCTGTTCGACTGGAACGACACGCACGTCCCTGGATTGGACGCGTGCCTCCACGAGCTCTTCGAGGCGCAGGCGCTGCGGTCGCCGGACGCTGTCGCCGTGGTCGCGCCGGAGGCGGGCTCGCTCACGTACGGGCAGCTCGACGCGAAGGCGAACCAGCTCGCGCACCACCTGCGCGCCCGGGGCATTGGCCCCGAGGTGCTGGTGGGCGTGTGCCTGGAGCGGACGCCGGAGCTGCTGGTGGCGCTGCTGGGCATCCTCAAGGCGGGCGGCGCCTACGTCCCGCTCGACCCCACCTACCCGGCCGAACGGCTGGCCCACATGGCCTCCGAGGCCCGGCTCTCCCTGCTGCTCACCCAGCAGTCCCTGGTGGAGACCTTCGTCAACCCCTCTGTGTCCCTCTACCTGCTGGACACGGAGGCACCGGCACGCGCCGCGCTGCCCACTCAAGCTCCGACGCGGCTCACCACGCTGGACAGCCTGGCGTACGTCGTCTTCACCTCCGGCTCCACAGGCACGCCCAAGGGCGTGATGATCTCCCACCGGAGCTGGACCAACGCGTACCTCGGCTGGGAGCGGAGCTACGGACTGCGGGAGCACTGCCGCAGCCACCTGCAGATGGCCAGCTTCTCCTTCGACGTGTTCGCGGGCGACCTGTCTCGAGCGCTGTGCTCGAGCGGCAAGCTGGTGCTCTGCCCGCGTGAGTGGCTGCTCGAACCGCCCCGCCTGCTCGCGCTGATGAAGGAACATGCCGTGGACTGCGCCGAGTTCGTCCCGGCCGTGCTGCGCGGACTGCTCCAGCACCTGGAGGAGACGGGCCAGTCGCTGGACTTCATGCGCGTGCTCGTGGCCGGTTCCGACGCCTGGTACGTGAACGAGTACCACCGGCTCCAGGCCGTCATTGGCGACGACACGCGACTCATCAACTCGTATGGCGTCAGCGAAGCGACCATCGACAGCACGTGGTTCGAAAGCGGCGACCTGGGCCCCGGCGACACGCAACTGGTCCCCATCGGCCGTCCTTTCGCCAACAACCGGCTCTACGTGCTGGACACGCACCAACAGCCGGTGCCGGCCGGCATCGCGGGTGAGCTCTTCATCGGCGGCGAGGGCGTGGCGCGCGGCTACTGCCACCGTCCCGACCTGACCGCGGAGCGCTTCGTCCCCGACCCGTTCGCGACCGAGCCCGGCGCGCGGCTCTACCGCACGGGAGACCGGGCGCGGTACCTGCCGGGAGGCGACCTGGAGTTCCTCGGCCGGGCGGACACGCAGGTGAAGCTGCGCGGCTTCCGCGTCGAGCTGGGCGAAATCGAGTCCGCGCTCGGCAAGCACCCGGCCGTCCAGAGCGCGGTGGTGCTGCTGCGCGAGGACCCGGGGACGCCCCGCCGGCTCGTCGCCTACGTGGTGGGCGCGGACATCCGCGACACGGCGGTGCTCCGCGACCACCTCAGAGAGAGACTGCCCGACTACATGGTGCCGGCCGTCTTCGTGCGCCTGGAAGCCATCCCCCTCAGCCCGAACGGCAAGGTGGACCGCAAGGCCCTGCCCGCGCCGGACGCGGCTCAGCGCACGGGCGAGCAGCGGCTGGTCGAGCCCCGCTCGGAGACGGAGGCGAGCCTGCTCACGCTCTGGAAGGACGTGCTGGGCCAGACGTCGCTGGGCGTCACGGACGACTTCTTCGACGTGGGCGGGCACTCGCTGCTGGCCACGCAGATCATCTCGCGCACCAACGCGATGTTCCAGGTGACGCTGCCGCTGCGCGCCCTCTTCGAGCACCCCACCATCGCAGGGATGGCCGAGCAGGTGGTGCTCGCGCAGTTGGAAGGCGTGGACGAAGCCGCGCTTGCCTCCGCCATGGAGGAAGTCGGCGACCTGTCGGACGCGGACCTGGAAAAGCTCCTGGAGGGGACGAATGAGTGACCTGCTCAAGAAGCTCGCGGGCCTCTCCCCGGAGAAGCGCGAGGCGGTGCTCAAGAAGCTGCGACAGCAGAACGTGGTCGCCGCGCCGAAGGAAGAGGCACGCACGCCCGGCATCCCGCGCGTCTCACGGGAGCAGCCGCTGCCGCTCTCCTTCCCGCAGCGCCGACTCTGGTTCCTGGACCAGTTCGAGCCCGGGACGCCCGCCTACAACATCCCGGAGTTCGTACGCCTCACCGGACCGCTCCACGTCCCATCCCTGGAGCGTGCGCTGAACGAGGTCATCCGGCGCCATGAGGTGCTGCGCACGACCTTCGTCGCGAAGGACGGCGAACCCCAGCAGCGCATCCTCCCGGAGCTGATGCTGTCGCTGGGCGTGCTGGACCTAAGCTACCTGCCAGGCCCCAAGCGCGAGCCCCTGTGCGAGGAACTGGCGCTCCAACTCGCGGGGACGTCCTTCGACCTCGCGGTGGGGCCGCTGCTCCACGCGAAGCTGGTGCGCATGGGCGACGAGGACCATGTCCTCCTGCTCGTCGTGCACCACATCGTGTCGGATGGCTGGTCCACCGGCATCTTCGTCCAGGAGCTGACGGCGCTTTATGCCGCCTTCTCTCAGGACAAGCCGTCACCGCTGCCGGAGCTCCCGCTCCAGTACGCGGACTTCGCGGCATGGCAGCAGCAATGGATGCAGGGCGACGTGCTGGCGTCGCAGCTCGACTACTGGCGCCAGCAGCTCGAAGGGAGCGAGAGCGCGCTCAAGCTGCCCACCGACAGGCCGCGCCCGCGCGTGCGCACCTACGCGGGCGGCAAGCGGAGCTTCCAGGTGGACCCGGCGGTGGCCCAGCAACTGAAGACGCTGGGGACACAGGAGAAGGCGTCGCTCTACATGGTGCTGCTGGCGGCGCTCCAGACGCTGCTCCACCGCTACACGCGCGAGCCGCGCATCAGCGTCGGCACGTACATCGCGAACCGGAACCGGACGGAGGTGGAGCCCCTCATCGGCTTCTTCCTCAACACGCTCGTCATGCGCACGGAGCTCGAAGGCAATCCCACCTTCCGGGAGCTGCTGCGGCGCGTGGTGGACGTGACGCTGGGCGCCTACGGGCACCAGGACATCCCCTTCGAGAAGCTGCTGGAGGAGCTGGCGCCGTCGCGCGACACCAGCCACTCCCCCTTCTTCCAGGTGATGCTGGTGCTCCAGAACACGCCCACGCCGCCAGCCGAGCTGGGCGCGCTCCGGATGGAGTCCTTCAGCGTCTCGGGTGAAGCCTTCGCGCAGTTCGACCTGACGCTGTGGTTCTCCGAGGAGGCCGGTGGCCTGCAAGGCATCTGGGAATACAACCGGGACCTCTTCTACGCCTCCACCGTCGAGCGGATGGTCGCCCACTTCCAGACGCTGCTCGCGGGCATCGCCGCGAACCCGGCCCAGCGGCTCATCGAACTGCCGGTGCTCCCGGCGATTGAGCGTCAGCGCATCTTGCGGGATTGGAACCAGGCCAGGCTCGACGTGCCGCCGGGCACCTGCCTCCATCACCTCATCGAGGCGCACGCCGCGCGCACGCCCGACGCCATCGCCGTCACCGACCCCGAGCGCCGGCTCACCTACGCGCAGCTGAACGCGAAGGCCAACCAACTGGCGCACCACCTGCGCTCCGTGGGTGTGGGCCCCGAGCGAATCACCGGCATCTTCCTGGACCGCTCCGTGGACATGGTGGTCGCGGTGCTCGCCGTGCTCAAGGCGGGCGGCGCCTACGTGCCGCTGGACCCGTCGTATCCGCCGGAGCGCACGGCGTTGATGCTCGCGGACAGCCGGCCCGCGGTGCTCATCACCCGACAGGGGCTGGCGTCCCTCCTGTCCGCGCCGCTGCCACCCGTGGTGGCCATCGACACGGACGCGGACGCCATCGCCGCGATGCCCACGACGACGCCTGAAGGCGGCGCGAGCCCCGAGCACCTCGCCTACGTCGTCTACACGTCAGGATCCACGGGCCGCCCCAAGGGCGTGATGATTTCGCACCGGAGCTTCGCCAACGCCTACCTCGCCTGGGAGCGCGATTACCGGCTGCCGGAGCTGCGCGCCCACCTGCAGATGGCGAGCTTCTCCTTCGACGTGTTCTCCGGCGACCTCGCCCGGGCGCTCGGTTCGGGGAAGACGTTGGTCCTCTGCCCGCGCGACTGGCTGCTCGAGCCCGAAAAGCTCTACGGCTTGATGCAGCGCGAGCAGGTAGACAGCGGCGAGTTCGTCCCCGCCGTGGTCCGGCTGCTGATGGGGTACCTCCAGGAGCACCAGCTCCGGCTGGACTTCATGCGCCTGCTCATCGTCGGCTCGGACACCTGGGACATGCGCGAGTACCACCAGCTCCGCGGCCTGTGCGGCCCGGACACGCGGCTGGTGAGTTCCTACGGCCTGAGCGAAGCCACCATCGACAGCACGTACTTCGAACAGCCGGAGCCCACGCCCAGCGAGCAGATCGTCCCCATTGGCCGGCCCTTTGCCAACTCGCAGATGTACCTGCTGGACAGCGCGATGCAGCCAGTGCCCATCGGCATTCCAGGGGAACTCTTCGTGGGCGGCGACGGGCTCGCTCGTGGCTACTGGGGCCAGGCGAACCTGACCGCCGAGCGCTTCGTGCCCAATCTGTTCAGCGCCACACCGGGCGCGCGCCTGTACCGCACAGGCGACCTGGCCCGCTACACGGAGGACGGCACCCTCGCCTTCATCGGCCGCAACGACACGCAGGTGAAGATTCGCGGCCACCGCATCGAGCTGGATGAAATCAAGGCGAAGCTGCTGGAGCACTCCGCGGTCCAGGGCGTGGAGCTGCTCGTCTACGAGGACGCGGGCAACAAGCAGCTCGTCGCCTACCTCACGCTCACGGCACCCGACGTGGCCACGGCCGATGACTTGCGGCAGCACCTCAAGAAGCACCTGCCGCCGTACATGGTGCCCGCCGCCTTCGTCATCCTGGCCGCCTTCCCGCTGACCCCCAACGGCAAGGTGGACCGCAAGGCCCTGCCCGCGCCGGAGAGCGTCCGCCGCGACGCGCAGGACGGCTTCGTCGCCCCGCGCGACGAGGTGGAGACCCGGCTCGCCGCCATCTGGGAGGAGTTGCTGGCAGTGCGCCCCATTGGCGTGCACGACAACTTCTTCGACCAGGGAGGCCATTCACTCCTGGCCGTCCGGCTGATGGTGCGCATCCGCGAGCAGTTCGGCCGCGCCCTTCCGCTGTCGGTCCTCTTCCAGAACCCCGCGTTGGAGCAGCTCGCGAAGGCGCTTCACGAAGAGGCCTCGCCCGCGCCGTGGTCGCCGCTGGTGACGCTCCAGCCGGGAGCCGAACGCCCCGCCCTGTTCTGCGTCCCGGGCGCCGGTGGCAACGCCGTCTACCTCCGCGAGCTGGCCCAGGCGCTGGGCCCCACCCTGCCGGTGCATGCCTTCCAGGCACGCGGGCTCAATGGACGCGCGGAGCCGCACCGCTCCGTCGAGGAGATGGCCGCGTGCTACGTCGAAGCACTCAAGCAGGTACAGCCCCAGGGGCCGTACCACCTGCTGGGCCACTCCTTCGGCAGCTGGGTCGCCTTCGAGATGGCGCAGCAGCTCCGGAAGCAGGGCGAATCGATTGCATTCCTGGGCATCCTCAACACCACCGTCCCCGTGCACGAAGCACCGCCGAGCGAGGCGCCCCCGTTCGACGACGCGGACTGGATGGCCTCCGTCGCGAGCACGGCGGGCCGTCTCTATGGCGTGGACCTGGGCATCTCCGCCGAGACACTCCGGCCGCTGTCCCCCGAAGCGCGCCATGAGCACCTGACGCGCAGGCTGGTCCAAGCGGGCCTCCTCCCCGACGGCGCGGACAGCCAGCAGGTCCAGGGCTTCATCGAGGTCTACAAGGCCGCGTACGAGATTGACTACGTCCCCCGGGACACGCTCCCCATTCCTGTCGCCCTCTTCCGGGCCCAGGAGCGGCACGAGGAAGACGGCATCGTCCCCGAGTCCTTCGCGGACGACCCGAGCTGGGGCTGGGGCCGCCACGCCTCCACGGCCGTCACGCCCGTGACGGTGCCGGGAGACCACATGACGATGCTGGCCGCGCCGCACGTCCAGGTGCTGGCGGAGCACGTGCGCCAGGGCCTCTTCCGAGCCGGAGCCATTCGATGACGGCGCCGCCGTCCATCCCCATGAAGTCCGCCGTCGTCATCTGGCTGGGACAGGTCCTGTCACTGCTGGGCTCGGGGCTGACGAGCTTCGCGCTCGGCGTCTGGACGTACAAGACGACGGGCGACGTGACGCAGTACGCGTTGGTCATGCTCTCCGCGACGCTGCCCGCCATCCTGCTCGGGCCAGTGGCCGGAGCGCTCGTGGACCGCTGGAACCGCCGCTGGGTGCTGGTGCTCAGCGACGCGGCCGCCGGCCTGTCGAGCCTCGTGCTGGCGCTGTTGCTGTTCAATGGCTTGCTCCAGCCCTGGCACGCATACGTCACGACCGCCGTGGTGTCGTCGGCCAGCGCGTTCCAGCAGCCGGCCTTCGCCGTGCTCGTCTCCACGGTGGTGCCACAGCAGCACCTGGGACGGGCCAACGGACTGGTGCAGGTCGGGCTCGCGTTCTCCCAGTTGGTGGCCCCCATGTTGAGCGCCACCCTGATGGAGCTGATTGAACTCAAGGGCATCCTGCTCATCGACGCGACGACGCTCGTGCTCGGCGCGCTGCCCATGCTCCTGGCGCGAATCCCCCGGGAGCACCTCGTGTCGTCTTCCGGCGAGGAGCGGGTGCCGCTGTTCGAGGCGATTCGGGCTGGCGGTGCCTACCTGCGCGCCACCCCAGGACTCCTCGCGCTCATTGGCTTCCTCGCGGCCAGCAACTTCCTGACCGGCACGGTCGAGGTCCTCGTCACGCCGCTGGTCTTGTCCTTCGCGGACGTGCGCACCCTGGGCGCGCTCACCACCGCGGGTGGCGTGGGCATGTTGGCGGGCAGCCTGGTCATCAGCGCCTGGGGCGGACCCAAGCGACTGGTGAATGGCTTGCTCGGGTTCCAGCTCACCTGTGGACTCGCGCTCATCTGCGTCGGGCTGGCCACCTCCGTTCCCGTGCTGGCCGGTGTCGCCTTCGCGTTCTTCTTCGGCCTCCCCATCATCAACGGCTCCAGCCAGACGCTCCTCCAGCGCATCGTGCCCCTGGCGCTGCGCGGCCGTGTCTTCGCTTTCACCAGTACCATCACCGGGGCCATGTTGCCGCTGGCGTACACCATCGCCGGCCCCCTGGCGGACCACGCCTTCGAACCCGCCATGGCCTCGGGAGGAAAGCTCGTCCCCCTGCTGGGTGCGTTCGTCGGCGAGGGCCCGGGCCGAGGCATCGCCTTGATGTTCCTCATCGCGGGCGCGCTGGCGGTCCTCATGACGCTGCTGTCCACGCTCTACCGCCCGCTGCGCGAGTTGGAGGCGCCCCCACTGGATGCGCCTGCCGCCAAACCCGCGGTGAGCCCCTGAATGCTTCCCTCTTCCCACGACTTCTCAAGGAGACCCGCCGTGCCGAGTCCCAGCCGTTCCGTGCAGACCCTCACCGACCTGCTGCGCTGGCGCGCCTCGAATCAGACCGAGGCCCGCGCATATACGTTCCTCCAGGATGGTGAAGGACGGGAGACCACCTGGACCTATGGCGAGTTGGATCGCCAGGCCCGCGCCATTGCCGCGGCGCTGCAGGAGCACAAGGGCGCTGGCGAGCGAGCGCTGCTGCTGTATCCACCGGGGCTCGACTACATCGCGGCGTTCTTCGGCAGCCTGTACGCGGGCGTGGCCGCGGTGCCAGCCTATCCTCCCGCGCAGCTTCAGGCCGTCACGCGCATCCTCTCCATCCTCCAGGATGCGAAGCCGCGCTTCGCGCTCACCACGCGCGAAATCCTGGAGAGCGTGAACGCGCTGGCCGACGCCTACCCCGTCCTGAAGGACATCCGCTGGATTGCCACGGACGCACTGGAGGAAGGGCTGGAGGACGGCTGGAAGCGTCCCGCCATCACCGGCGACACGCTGGCCTTCCTCCAGTACACGTCAGGCTCCACGTCGACGCCCAAGGGCGTGATGGTGCTGCACCGGAACCTGATGTCCAACGAGGACATGATTCGTCAGGGCTTCAGCCACGACGACCATTCATCGGTGTGCGGTTGGCTGCCGCTGTACCACGACATGGGGCTCATCGGCACGGTGCTCCAGCCGATGTACATGGGCGCGCACTCCGTCGTGATGTCTCCGTGGTCTTTCCTGCAGCGCCCCATCCGCTGGCTGAACACCATCACGAAGTACCGTGCGACGACGAGCGGCGGGCCCAACTTCGCCTACGCGCTCTGCACGCGAAAGGTGAAGCCGGAGCAGCTCGCTTCGCTGGACCTGAGTTCGTGGCGCGTCGCCTTCAATGGCGCGGAGCCCGTGCGGGCGGAGACGCTGGCGGAGTTCGCGGACACCTTCGCGCCCGCCGGCTTCCGCCGGGAGGCCTTCTACCCCTGCTACGGCCTCGCGGAGGCGACGCTCTTCGTGTCGGGAGGCATCACCTCCGAGCTGCCACGCCACCTCACCGTGGATTCGGCGGCGCTCGAGCAGAACCGCGCCGTGGCCGCCCCGCCGGGCCCGTCCGCGCGGACGCTCGTCAGCTCCGGGCGGAGCTGGGGTGACAGCCTCATCCGCATCGTGAATCCAGAGACGCTGGTGGCGTGCGCTCCGGGCGAGGTGGGCGAAATCTGGACGGCCGGGCCCCACGTCACCCACGGCTACTGGGGACGCGAGGAGACGAACGCGGAGACCTTCCAGGCGCGCATCCAGGGCAGCGAGGAAGGTCCCTTCCTGCGTACCGGTGACCTGGGCTTCATGATTGACGGCGAGCTGTATGTCACCGGCCGCATCAAGGACCTCATCATCGTCGACGGCCGGAACCACTACCCGCAGGACCTCGAGCTGACGGCCGAGAGCCAGCACCCGGCGCTCCGTCCTGGCTGCTCGGTGGCGTTCTCCGTCGACCATCCGGAGGGCGAGCGGCTGGTGGTGCTGGTGGAGGTCAGCGCCCGCTTCGCGCCGTCCGAACGGGGCGATGGCGCCCAGACCCTGGATGGGAGCGCGCTCCAGAAGACCATCCGTCAGGCAGTGGCCGCCGCGCACTCCGTGGACGTCCACGAGGTCGTCCTGCTCCAGCAGGGCGAGGTCCTCAAGACGTCCAGTGGCAAGGTCCAGCGGCGCGCCTGCCGGGCGAAGTACGTGGAGGGCAGCCTCCAGCGCTGGGCGGCGTAGTCCGTCCCGCGCGGCTTGATGAAGCAGGCCCTCGCTACCTGCGAGGTCCGAGCACGATGATGGCCATCCCCAGGATGGCGACGAGCGCGCCCACGAGGTCCCACGTCGTGGGCCGCTCCCCTTCCACGAGCCACAGCCAGACGAGCGCCACGGCGATGTACACCCCGCCGTAGGCAGCATAGGTGCGGGCCGCGCCCGTCGGGTGCAGCGTCAGCAGCCACGCGAAAACGGCGAGGCTGCCCGCCGCGGGCACGAGGAGCAGTGGCGACTTCCCCTGTCGGAGCCATAGGTAGGGCAGATAGCAGCCCACCACCTCGGCCACCGCGGTGACGACGAAGAGCCCGAAGGCGTACAGCAGATGCACGGCGTGACACCTTTCGTGAAGCGCGGTCGAGGTGCTGCCGCGTCGCCAAGCCCATGCTCCGAGCCTTCCATCAATCCCCTGCCCTTCCCAGTCCAGAAGATGGACCTCTGGCATCGGCTCACCCGCGGACACTCCGGCAGCGAATCGGACTCGATGGCATGCTGGCGCCTTGTATGCGCGCGGCGGCTGAGGCATCCGGAGGGAGGCGGGAGACAGCACCCGCGCCTTCCGGGAACGGTCCGCGCCGCTTCCCCTGGACATCCCACCGGGTACCCGCGACATGACGCTCATCCCGCCGCCAGAGGTCCAGGACGCAGCCCCTCGCAGGAAACGGTGGCCGCGCGCCGTCGCTTGGACCCTGGGCGCGCTCATGGTGTTGGAGGTCTCCATCAACGTGGCGCTCAACATGGGCGCCGTCCAGGCCATCATGCGCCGGTCCACCAGCCGGACCGAGCTTGCCTGGAAGCGCGCCTGGTGGCTCTGGCCCTTTGGACAACTCCACCTCCGCGACTTCACCCTGACCCAGCAGAATCAGAACCAATGGTGGCAGGTGAACATGGACACGTTGGAAGCCAACGTGTCGCTGACCGCCCTGCTGCGCCAACGCGTGGACGTGCAGCGCATCGACGGACATGGCGCGCGCTTCCGGCTTGAACCGTCGTTCGGCATCGAGAAGGAACCCCCACCGGGCCAAGACTACCGCCCGTGGGGCATCCAACTGGCCGACGTGACGGTCCACGAGGTTCGCGAGCTGGACTTCGGCCGGGTCCGCTTCGTGGGGAACCTGGACGTGCAAGGCTCGCTGGACATCAAGGGCCGGGAGCGCATCCACGTCGAGACGTCTTCGATTCGCGTGGTCTCCGGTGCCATGGAGTTCGACCGGACCCCTGTCACCCGGCTGGAGCGCCTGGAGGCAAAGGCACAGCTCGAGGTGCCCTTCACGGACGAAGAGGGCTGGGACCTCTCACGGGCGCTCAGCGCGCAGGTGACGAGCCAGATGGAGCTGCTCCCACTGGACTGGCTGAACGAGCACCTGGGGTCGAACAACGCCGTCTCCCTGAAAGGGGGCGAAGGCAAGGTGGACCTGGACCTCCACCTCAAAGACGGCGCGCTGGCCGATGACAGCCGCATTGACGTCCAGGGCCAGGAGTTGAACGTACGGGCGGGTCCCATCCGAGCGCGTGCGCCCTGGGCCCTCAAGGCCTCGCTGACATCGGAGCGCCCGGACACGCGGAAAGGGACAGCAACGCTCACCTTCGCACCTGTGCGGGTGTCCGGTCCCGAAGGCACGGGTGCAGAGGTCCCTGAAATCACCCTCACTGTCCTCGCGCGTCGCAGCGCGGAGCAATCGGATTGGGAGTTGGAGCCGGACCTCCGCGTGGCCAGGAGCCGGCCGTTGGACTTGAGGATGCTCAATCCCTGGCTGGCGCGGACGATTGAAATCGACTCCGGCTCCATGACGTTGCAGAGCCGGGAGCGTGCGCAGTCCGCGAAGGCGCGAGACTCCCTGCGGCTGAGCGTGGACTCCGACCTCGTCTCCGGGCGCATGGGAAGCGTCAAGGTGCTGCTGCGTGCCGAGGCGGACGTGGACGCCCGGAACCTGTCGTGGGACACGAAGTCCCTGACACTGACGGGGACCACGCTTCGACTGACGAACGTGTCCACGAATGGCCCCGTGCCCATCCGCGCTTGGAGCGGCGTCTTCACCCTCCCCCAGGCCCGACTGTCCCTGTCGCCGACAGTGCTTTCGGCACGCTTCGCCAGCAAGCTCACAGACACACAGCCTGTCGCCGCGCTGCTCACGTCCGCCAAGAATCTGCCGCGCTTCCTGACATCCCTGCTCAACATCCGGGACGTCTCGGTGACGGGCCGGGTGCAGATTGACGAGGGCGGGCTCCAACTGCGCGAGCTGAAGGCGGACGGCGAGGGCTTCTCGCTGCGAGGACACCTGGACCTCGCAGGGGGAGAGCTGCAGGGCGCGCTCCTGGCGACCCTGGGCGCCCTCACCGGCGGAATCGAATTCAAACCCGGCGGACAGAACCTGCACCTGCTGAACGCGAAGCAGTGGTTCGCGAAACATCCCGAGCCGCCGCTCCGGTAGGCGCTGCCTTCGCGCCACGAATCAGGCGGAAACGCCGGGCTGCTGCCGCAGGTACGTGCGGATGGCGTCGATGGCATGGCGCACCTTGGCCGGCTGTCCTGAGCGCCGTGGCGTGACGGCCCAGAGCTGCACGGGGGAGAGGCGCCACTCGGGCAGGAGCACTTCGAGCCGTCCCTGTCGCAGCTCGTCTTCCACGTCCGCCAGGATGCAGCGCGTGATGCCCAGTCCCGCCGCACACATCTGGTGGAGGGTGAGCTGGTTGTTGCTGGAGACCCGCGGCGTCACCCGGACAGTACGGCTCGTTCCGGAAGGGCCCTGGAGGTCGAATACCAGGGACCGGCCGTCCGCCACGACCGCGAGCCACGCGTGCTCAGGCAGGTCCTCGAGCGTGCGTGGCCTCCCCGCCTTCTTCAGGTAGCCCGGGGCTGCACAGAGTCCCAGGTGAACGTGGCAGAGCGGCTGCGCTACCCAGGAGGAGTCCTCCATTCGGCCAGCCCGGAGCGCCAGGTCGATGCGCTCATCAATGAGGTCGACCAGGCCATCATCCGCTTCGAGGCGAAGTTTCAGAGACGCGTGTCTGGCGAGCAGCGGCTCCAGCGCGGGCGCCACGTAGCGAGCCAATCCGAGCGGCAGGGAGATGCGCAGCTCGCCTGCGGGCGTGTCCCTGGCAAGCGAGAGTTGCTCGCGGGCTCGCTCCGCCACCTCCACCATTTCACGGCAGTGGGTGGCGAACCGAGCACCGGCATCCGTGAGCGACAATTTGCGGTTTGAGCGCCGCACCAGGATGACGCCGAAGGACTCCTCCAGGATTCGGAGCTGCTGACTCACCGCTGAGGTGCTGATGCGGAGGTGCCGTGCCGCCGCGCTCAGCGAACCCGCGCGTGCGATCTCCGCGAAGAGCGCCATGCGTTTCAGGTCGTCCATGTTGAAGCGCAGCTTAAAGTTGATTCACTGAGACAGCCACTGCCGGGGTGAGCATCACCGCCGTACCGTGACTGCCATGACACCACAACGAATCGCAGTCTTCGGAGCAACCGGTACCGTGGGTTCGCTCCTGGTTGATGTCCTCGTGAAGCAGGGGCACCAGGTCCGGGCACTGTCCCGCAAAGCCACCGCCCGTCCCGACGCTGAGGCCGTGCGCTTCGACTTCTCCCAGCCCAGCAAGCTTGGCGCCATTCTGGAGGGAGTGGACGCAGCCTATCTCCTCATGCCTGCGGACAGCCTGAACGTCATCGAATACATGGGCCCCGTCATCCGCGCGGCGGCCGAGCGTGGCGTGAAGGTGGTGTTCCAGTCCGTCATGGGCGTGGAGGCGAACGAGGCGGACCCGTATCGACAGGTCGAACTGCAACTGGAGCGTTCGGGCGTTCCCTACGTCATCCTTCGGCCCAACTGGTTCTCCGACAACTTCCACCTCATGTGGAGCCATGACATCCGCGCGGGACAGCTCCCGCTCCCGGCGGGTACTGGTGAGACGAGCTTCATCGACGCGCGCGACATCGCGGAAGCCGCCGCGGCGGCACTCACGACCCGGCAGTTCGACGGACAGGCCTTCACGCTCACCGGTCCCCAGGCGCTCAGCTTCGCCAACGCGGCCGCCGTCATCTCCCGCGTGACGGGCCGGCCGCTCGAATACGTCGCGCTCTCGGAAGGCGCCTTCATCCTGCGCATGCGCGATGCCGGCTTCGACACTCCGTATGCAGAGATGCTCGCCGAGCTCTTCGCCGCTGTGCGCGAGCAGTGGACCGCGACGACCACGGACGGGGTTCAGTTGCTGACCGGCCACGCGCCACGTTCATTCGAGCAATACGCCGAGGAGCGAATGAAGCCGTAGTACGCACACCGGCCCGGTGCGCGCCTCCCGCCATGCATGCGCCCCCAGGCTCTTCATCGCGGAGGAGCAGGCGCGGCGAACACCGTCTTCCAGTCGTCGCGCATACTGACGACGGTCCACCCACCCTCCCTCGCCGCCCGCAACGAGGCGCCGTCCTTCTCCTGATAGGCGAACTCACGCCGCGCGTCGTCGTGATTGATGAGCAACTGGAAGGAGGGCCCGTGCCGCAGCCGCGAGGCCTTCAGCATGGCGATGTCACCGCCGCTGCGGACGTTGCCCGCGACGAGCACCGGAGACCTGCCCACGTGGAGGTCATTGCCCACCGGCTTGCCGGCCTTGTCGTTGATGTGGTCCACGCGGGGTTCGCGCCACAACACGGCCTGGCCGTCGCGCGTCTCGAACTTCTCCTCCAGGCTGCTGCCGATGACCTGCTGGGGAGGAATGCCATACAGGGACTCGGAGAAGACACGCATGAAGTCGATGCCGCCACCCGAGCTGATCCACGTCTGGAAGCCGTGGTCGCGCAGGTACCGGAGCAATTCGAGCATGGGCTGGTAGGCGAGCTGCGTGTACGGCACGCCGAGCTTCGGATGGCGGGCGGTCTTCAGGAACTGGCGCACCTCTGCCTGGAACTCCTCCTGCGTCATGTCCGCGTGGGTGGCGGCGACCAGCTCCATCAGCGTCTTCTCGCCGCCGTCCATCAAGGTGTCGACGTCCCCTTCAAGCACGGCCTTGAAGGGCTGCCGCCGCCGGAGAGACGGGTCCTTCGCGGCCATCTCGCGGACACGCTTCACGAGGAAGGCGCCCTCCACCGCCGGCTTCTCTTGCCAGAGCGTGCCGTCGTTATCGAAGACGGCGATGCGCTCCCGCTCTGGAACGAAGTCCGGGCTCCCCTCCGTCGTGACCCGGGTGACGAAGCCGACGAGCGCCTGCTTCACCGGCCCTTCATTCCAGGAGGGAAGCGGGTCGGCCGTCGAGGCTTGTGCCAACGCCGCTAGCGGGAGGACCCACCCAAGCAGCAGCACGGCCACGACAGGAAGGGAGAGACGCGTTGGACCGCCGGGCCGCAAGGACATGGAATACCTCTCCCGCGACACGCTGGGAACGCTGGGGCCGCTTCGCAATGCGCGTGGCGAGAACTCGCCCAATGCCCCAGACGTGGGCTGGCGGGCCCTCCGCCGGACCACACACCTGAGTCCGGGGCGAAACGGAACCCCGGCATTCCAGGGTGACTGTTGGACCACGGGAGGATGTACACCTTGGGCCGCTGTCCCATGTGCCCCGCTCTCCCCTGGCGCCCGCTCGCGGCATTGCTAGGCCTGCTCTTCGCGGCGTGCGCCACCGCGCCGCCCCGCTCCCCCTTGCTCGAACACATCGGCCGGTCGGACCTGAGCGTCGCGGCGCTGCGAGTCCGGATGAGGGACCTGACCCGCCGGCTGCCCGGAATGCTGGAGGCGGCGGCAGACGACCTCGCCGCGCGATCGGACTCGCGGGAGGTGCACCGAGCCATGCTGGAGTTCAAGAGCAACGGAGTCCCCATGCTCCAGACCGCGCTGCTCCAGCCGGACCCGGTGGCGGGGCTGGTGGATGCCTGGGCCCTGCTGGCCCAGCTCCAGGACACCCTTCCCCGGCGGGCCGCGAGCGTGCCTGCCCTGGTGCCTCGGGCCCGGCGCGAGTTGGGGGAGATGGAAGCAGAGGTCGCGGCGGTTTGGGTGGACCTCTCCGGCCATGAGGATGTCTCGCGAGCGCGCGCGCTCATCCACCAATGGGCCGCCGAGCATCCCCTCACCGGCCCCCTCACCGCGCGCGAGTCCACCGCACCGCTCCTGGCATCCATCTCCACCCTCTCCCGCGTCAGCCCGATGGGCGCGGCGGCGGTGCTGCTGGAGGACACCCGAGACCTCACCACGCGGCTGGACCTCTATGCCTCCAGCCTCCCTCGACAAGTACGATGGCAGGCGGAGCTCGCCGCCAGCGACGTGGCGGACCTCCCTGTCCTCGGTACCGCCCTGGGGGAATTGGAGCGCACGGTGGACGTCCTCAACCAGTTCGAAGGACTGGCCGCCAGCGCTCCAGCCGTGTTGTCGCGTGAGCGAGTCGCTGTGCTTTCCGCGCTGACACAGGAACGCATGGCCCTCCAGGCGTTCGTCTCCGCTGAGCGCCAGGCCCTCATGGGGGATGTGGACCGGGAACGCACGGTGCTGATGGAAGCGTTGCGCGCGGAGCGAATCGCAGCGCTTCAACAGGTGGACGGACTGGCGCGAGGCTGGGTGGACCACACCTTCGATCGGGCGGCGGACCTGGTGGGCCGCGTCTGGCTGGGCCTGCTCGGGCTGGGCGTGTTGCTCGCGGGGGTGCTCCTGGCGCGCGGGCGGCGCGGGCGCACCGCAACCTGACGTCTATCCAGGGAGCGTCTCCCAGGCACGGGGATGGGGGGCGAACACCCCGGGGCAGTGGCAAGGCATGGGGTGCCCAGGTGACGACCCCGGTCCCTCTCCGCATCGACCCCATTGCCCGCCGCGAGCCATGTGGTATAGAGCCGCCCCGAAACGCGAAGTACCCGCCCCGTTGCCAAAGCTGTTGCACGGACACCGGGCGAGCAGGTAGGAAGGCAGTGGAAGTTCCGCAGTAAAAGCCGTAGGTTGCATCCCACTTACGGCCAGGTAGCTCACCTGGTTAGAGCGGCGGTCTCATAATCCGCAGGTAGTCAGTTCAAGTCTGACCCTGGCCACTACCCCGGCGTCACCTTCACGGTGACACCGGGGTTTTTCTTTTCAGCCCGCCTTCTCCAGCATCCACACGTGGCCGTCGGGGTCCTTGAACGTCCCGGAGTAGCCCCAGGGCTTCTTGCCCGGCTCGGCGGCAACTTCAGCGCCAGCCTCCCGCGCCTTGGCGATGAGCCCCTCGATCTGCGCCTCCGTCTCCAGGGACAGACTCAGGATGCACTCCGAAACGCCCTGCTCCGCGACCTTGTTGCCCCCCGCCACCCAGCCGAACCCTCCGGTGGGGATGAGCATCAGGCTGACGCCCGCGTTGAGCGTGAAGTGGACGGGCTCGGGCATCGCGTCGTCCGCCGTCTCGACGACGAGGCGAAAGCCGAGCCCCTCTCGGTAGAAGCGAAAGGCCCGCTCCAGGTCCCGCGTCGGCAGACTCACGACGACATGGGGACTGCGCGGTGCCAGGTCCTGCGGGGAAGATTGTGCTGCCACGATGACCTCCAGGGAATGGGCTCCTGCGAGTGAGACGCCCCTCCGCGCCCGGAATCATCGCCTCCCCTACGAAAAAGGCCGGGGCTCGACGGCTCCCCGGCCCGGGTACGGCCTACTGGCAGTCGCTCAGCGGGAAGACGTAGTCACGGCGCGGCGTCTGGCCGGGGTCCTGGTTGATGGCCGCGACGCTCAGCTCGCTGTAGCTCACCGTCGTGCTGCTGCCGATGACCATCTGCGTCTTCTGCACGCGCGTGGTGGACAGCACCACCTTGCCCACCGAGCCGCTCGGCTCGACGCGGAAGCAGTTCATGATGCGCGGATCCACCGTGGACCGGCGGCACTGGTTGTACTGCCCCAGAATCTCGCGCTTCGTGTACGTGCAGCGACAATCCCAGGGGTCGTACTCCTCGGAGACGTACGCGGCCTCGAAGCCGGTCGCCGTCTGGACGACCTCCAGGTGCGTGCCGCCCTGGAACTCGTCACAGCGCAGCACCACGTCGCCCACGGCGCCCTGCTTCACTTCCGCCGTCTCGGCAATCACCTCGGCCTCGGCCGCCGGGTCCTGCGGCTGGGCACCGTTGCAACCCGCGCCCATGAGGGCGCTCATCAAAATCATCGCGGAGAAACGAATGGGGGAACGCATTCCAGCTCCTGAAGAAAGGTCCGGGTCATCCCGGACCTCTCACATGGGAGCTTTTCCCGTGATGAAGCGCAATACACTTCTCCGTCACATCGACACATCCGTACTGCGCGTCCCAGCCGTCAGGACATCCGGAGCGCCGTCCACAGCGACAGGGCGCCGAAGATGAAGAAGAGGCTGGCGGCGGCCCACCGCACCCAACTCATCTGCACCCGCCCAGCGAGCCGGTCCCCCAGGAACACGGCCAGGCCGTCCGACAACATCATCCCGGCCGTGGTGCCCAAGGTCACCGTCAACGGCGCCTGATAGCGCGCCGCCACCGCCATGGTGGCCAGTTGCGTCTTGTCTCCCATCTCCGCGAGGAAGAAGAGCACCACCGTGGTGAGGAAGGCCCCGAAGCGCGGCGGCTTGCCTCCGTCTTCATCCAGCGTGTCCGGCTTGAGCGTCCACAAACCGAAGCCGATGAAGAGCACCGCCAGGAGCAGCGCCATCCACTTCGCCGGCACGTGCGTGGACACCCAACTGCCCACGCTGGACGCCAGCGCATGATTGGCCACGGTGGCGACGAAGATGCCCGCCAGCACATGCCACGGCTTGCGAAACCGCGTGGCCAGGGAGAACGCGAGCAACTGCGTCTTGTCCCCCATCTCACTGGCGGCCACCAACACGAACGAACCCACGAGCGCTTCCAACATGACGACTCCCTCGCAACCACAGGGCCGGGGTTCAGACTCGTGGGAGACGCCAGGGCAGCACGCGCGCACGACGGACCTCGGCCAGGAAGAAACGACAATCCCTGTCCGAAGGTCTCGTTCGTCTCGCGAACATCACGAGGTGGGGGCCCGGGCTGTTTCCAGCCAGTGTGTCGAGCTTCCCGCCGCCAGCACCGCTGGCGTGAACTACTCCCCTAAGGCAACCGGCGAAGTAGCAGCGCGATAGGACCCTGTCAACGCGAGGTGCGGCACAGCTCGGGCCCCTGGCCCCCGGCGCATTTTTTGACGGCGTGCCTGTCCGCCCGCCTAATGCCGCGGACAGGCAGGTAGCGGCCTGTAGCAGCCACGCCCGGAGGAAGTCCGATGCAGGATGGAAGCGCCAGTCCCCTGAGCCCCGAGGCTCCGTCGTCCCCGGCGGCCACGGAAGTGTCTGTCGACGTCCGAGGCCCGGACGCCGACATCGTCTCCACCCACGTCCTGGTCCCCGAGGAGCAGGTCCAGAAGCTGCGCGAGCTGGCGCGGCGGACCCGCATCCACCAGAGCGAGTACCTGCGCGAGGCCGTGGATGACCTGCTGGGCAAGTACGGCCGTGGCGCGCCCAAGGAGGAAGGCCAGTCATGAGGTCTGCCGCCGTCGCGTCCCGCGCGTCTCTTCCTCGCACGCGTGAGCTGATGCCCGCTTCGATGCTGCGCGACGCCGACGCGGCCCGGATGCTTCGTACCCGCCTGGACGCCGAGCGGCCGGCCTCGATTCGCGAGGCCATTGTCCGCTGGTTGGATCAGGAACTCTGACACACTGCGTCCGGCCCCCCCATTGGAGGCCGGACGTGACGTCGGCGTAGGCTCCGCGATTCCTTTTCGGAAGGAGCCCCACACCCCATGCGTCTCCCGATTGTCAGCGCCGCACTCGCGCTCGCCGCCGCCGGCTGTGCCACCTCCGGCTTCGACAAGCTCTACCCGGGCATGTCGTCCCATCAGGTCGTCGATGCCATGGGCTCAGGGCCCACGCGCGCACAGGAGTTCCCGGACAACTCCACCGCCTGGTACTACGGCGATGACCGCTGCGTGCTGATGCGCGACGACAAGCTCGTCGCCAAGGCCACGTCCGAGGACTCCACCACCATCAACACCCCCGTCGTCTCCGTGCGCGACACCTCGAAGGCCCTGTGCGCGCCAGAGGGCTACGCCTCCTCGGAGAAGCGGGAGCAGGTCATCGACACTCCGTTCGGCACCCTCAAGGGCAACATCGACCCGAAGGCCGCCATGGAGAAGGTGAAGGGCGTGGTGACGGGCAAGAGCGGCGACACCGCCCCCGCGAAGACGGAAGCCGCTCCCGCCGAGACGGAGCAGGCTGCGTCGCCCACCCCGTAGGAAGCCGCGTTCGACATCTGGGGCCGGAATGCGGCCCCGGCGTCAGGCGGAGGGTGCCGCCGCCTCGCCGTCCTTGTCGTCCAGCTTGCCGGCGATGTCCTTGAACGACAGGTGCCCCATGGACAGCAGGATGAGGCCCAGGCCCACCTGCTGCACCGTCTGGCACAGCCACATGACGTTGGCGTAGGCCAGCCCGCTGGCGTTCACCGCGGCGGCTGGAAGGAAGAGGCTCAGGCCCACCTTCGTGGCCGCCTGGAAGGTGCCCATCATCCCCGGCGCCGCGGGAATCATCAGGCCCACCACCAGCACGCCCAGCACGACGTAGGCCTGGAAGAGCGTCAGGTCCATGGGCTCGCAGACGGTGCCGGGCGCCGCGCCCGAGCAGTCGAAGGCGTTGGCCAGCATGGACATCCCCGCGCCATTCACGCCCCAGTACAGCGCCGTGTAGAGGAAGAAGAGCGCGACCTGCCGCCCCTTCGGCAGCTGCCGCATGGCGCCCACGAAGGTGTCGACGATGTCCGCCACCTTGTCCGCCACCTGCGGCGCCAGCCGGCCCACCGTGGCGCGCACGAGCTTCACCGTGCGCTGCTGCTGCCAGAGGCCGAAGAGGAGGAACGCCAGACCGCCGCCGAACACCGCGAACATCAGCCACGAGCCCAGCTTGACGTAGCGAATCTCCGGCGTCTCCGTGGGCACGAAGAAGAGCAGCGCTCGCAGCATCGCCGCCACGAAGAGGCCGTCCACGATGCGCTCCAGCACCACGGACGTCATGGCCGCGCTGCGGCGGATGCCACTGCGCTGCGCGATGAGGAAGGGCCGCGCGAACTCGCCCAGGCGGAAGGGCAGCACCAGCAGCATCATGAAGCCGATGCCGGACGCCTCGTTCAGCTTTCGGAACGGGACCTGCTCCAGGCCCGACAGAAGGCAGCCCCAGCGCAGGGTGCGGAAGACGTGGATGGCCAACAGGCAGCCGAAGTACGGCACCAGCCACGCGTAGTTGGCCGACTTCAGGCTGGCCAGCTGCGTGGCCCAGTCCGTGTCCCGGAAGGCCCACCACATGAAGAGGAAGGTGACCAGGAGGCTGGCCAGGAGTTTGACGGCACGTTTCACAGCGGCCGGGTATACCGTCAGTCCGAGTCGGACTCCAGTGACTCCCCGGCCAACAAAATCGCGGGATTGTCCCTCATGAGACGGGCGAAGGTCGCGTCCCCTGCCCTGCTCCTCAGCTCCGCCAGCGAGCGTCCCACCCAGTCCCGGGCCCCCACGGGCCCGTGCAGGTCCGAGGCGCCCACCGCGTAGAGCCCGTCATCCAGGAAGGCGCGGGACAGCTTCTTCGCCGTGCCGCCATAGCGGCCGATGAGCGCACCGACATCCAGTTGCAACAGTGCCCCAGCTCGAACGGCCTCCGCGGCGCGGCCCTTTCGCTCGAACTCCAGGCAGCGCTCGGGATGCGCCAGCAGCGGCACCACGCCCTTGGTGCGGATGCGGAAGAGGATGTCCGGCAGCGCGGGGACGGGCGCGGTGTAGGGCAGCTCCACGAGCACGTAGCGGCCCGGGCCCAACTTTCGAGCCTGGGGCGTGCTGAGTCCTCGAAGGAAGGCATCGTCGAGCACGTTCTCCGCGTTGCGCCCCAACGTCAGGGGGATGCGCTCGCGCTCCAGGGCCTCCGCCAGCTCCGCGCGGCGCGCGTCCACCACCTCCACGGGGGCGTATTCGGGGCGCGCATGCGGACTGGGGGCGACGGTGGAGAAGCCGAGGTCGACCAGCGCACGCGCCATCTCCAGCGCGTCTTCCAGCGTGCGTGCCCCGTCATCCACGCCGGGCAGCAGATGGCAGTGCAGGTCGACGAAGCCGCTCATGCGTCGCCGCGCTGGCGTTCCGGGTGGCTGTCGGCGGGCAGTTCGTCTTCCTGCTCATCCGACTGCCGGTCGGGCACGCGGTACTCCTCGCCCAGCCACCGGCCAAGGTCCACGGCGCGGCAACGCTTGGAGCAGAAGGGAAAAGCAGCGTTCTCCGTGCGCGGGGGAACGGGCTTCTGGCAGATGGGACACGTCAGGGTGCTCATGATGGACGGTGTTCTAGATAAGCGTTGACGCTCTCGCGAGCCAGGATGTTTCGTGCCCGCCATTCCATTGGAGGCGCCTGCCATGAAGGTCCTTCGCATCACCCGCCCTGGGGGCCCCGAGGTCCTCGCCGAGGAAGAACGTCCCGAGCCCGTCCCAGGCCCGGGGGAGGTTCTGGTCCGCGTGCGGGCCTCCGCGCTCAACCGGGCGGACCTTCTGCAGCTTCGTGGTCACTACCCTGCCCCACCAGACGTGCCGCCGGACATTCCCGGCCTGGAGTACGCGGGCGAGGTGGTGGCCGTGGGCCCGCGCGCACGGCGCTTCCAGCCCGGCGACCGCGTCATGGGGTTGGTGGGCGGGGGCGCGTGGTCGGAGCTGCTCGTCACCCACGAGCGCGAGGCGATACCCATCCCCGACGGCATGGACTTCGCTGACGCGGCGGCCATCCCGGAGGCGTACCTCACCGCGTTCGACGCGGTGGTGCTCCAGGGAGAGCTCAAACCCGGTGAGACGGTGCTCGTCCACGCGGTGGCCAGTGGCGTGGGTTCGGCGGCGGCGCTCATCTGCCAGGCCATGGGCGCGCGCGTGGTGGGTACGGGCCGCAACGCGGCGAAGCTGGCGCGCGTGGCCGACTGGGGCGTGGCGCGCACGGTGATCTGTGACACCCAGCCGCCGCGCTTCGCGGACGCGGTGCGCGAGGAGACGGGCGGCCGGGGCGCGGACCTGTGCTTGGACCTGGTGGGCGGCAGCTACGTGCCGGAGACGCTGAACGCCCTGGCGCCCCGAGGGCGGCTGATGCTGGTGGGGCTGGTGGCGGGCGCGGCCACCGAGGTGAACCTGGGCACGGTGCTGACGAAGCGGCTGCGTGTCACCGGCACCGTGCTGCGCAGCCGTCCGCTCGAAGAGAAGATTGCGCTGGCGCAGAGCGCGGAGCGGCATCTGTTGCCGCTGTTCCGCTCGGGGGCGCTGCGGCCCGTGGTAGACGCGGTGGTGCCGCGCGCGGACATCCGGCAGGCGCTGGAGCGCATGGCGGGCAATGACTCGGTGGGCAAGCTGGTGGTGCGGTGGGCGTGATCCACATCGCGCGCTGAAGGAACGGATTCGATGACGGAGCAGCAGCAGGAACTCGAAAAGCGCATCCGGCAGATCGACGACCTCCACTACATCCAGACCTACCACCGGGTCGAAATGCCGGAGGCCGAGTACCGGCAGAGCCTGGCCAAGGCGGAGCGCAAGAACGCCGAGGTGGTCGCTCAAATCCGGGCGCTGCTCGCCAGCGGCGTCAGCCTGGACTTCAAGACCATCAACGGGCACTCGCCGATGATGATCGCCGTCACCCAGAACAACGTCGACGTCATCCAGTTGCTCATGGAGTACGGCGCCGACATCCGGGCGGGCTCGAGCTACGAGTTCCCGATACACCGCGCCGCGGAGTTTGGCTCCGACCGCGTCGTGCGGTTCTTCATCGAACAGGGCATCGACGCTCGGCTGAAGACGGAGGGTGGCAGGTCGGTGCTCTCCGTCGCCCGCGCCTCGCGGCACAGCAAGAACGTGGGCCCCCTGCTCGTGGAGCTCCTGAAGAAGACCAAGGACCAGCGGGGCTCTCCGCCCAAGAAGATGAAGGAGCTCTCCGAGGAGCGCGTCACCCAATACCTGTCAGGGGATGCGCCCGCGGGGGTCAGCCCTCGAACGTGGGTGCAGCTCCGCGCGTTCATGGAGAGCGTCTTCGTCGAGGAGTACTCGGTCACCATCGACCAGCTCTACGCCGGCATCTCGGAGCACGGCAACACGAACGCCCCGCTCGTCTTCGCCACCATCGACCTCATCCGGCGGGTGTCCACGCGGGCCCCCGCGAGCAAGACGCTCAAGAAGGTGTCCAAGAACCCCTTCGTCCACCACGGCGACCTGGTGGTGGAGGGCCCCCTGAAGGTGCTGTCGCTCCTGGTGACGGGGAACCTGACGGTGAAGGGCAAGGCGTCCAACGTCCAGGGGTGCCAGCTCTTCGTGGGCGGCGACTTCGAATGCGACACCTTCCAGACCGAGGGCCCCGTCATCATCGGAGGGAACCTCAAGGCCTCTGTCGTGGACGCCTACTACAACGACTACAGCCTGGACGTCCGGGGCGTGCTGACGGCGGACCGGCTGGTGATTGAGAAACATCAGGTGCTGGCCGGGCGTTTCGACGTCAAGGAACGCATCGAGAAGTAACAGACCATTGCGCCCCGACACCGGGCCCTTATCCTGCGCCGCCATGGCTACCCACTTCGACCCCAGCGCCGCCGCCCAGCCGGACTCCGGCGTGTTCGGCCTCCCCCACTCCCCGGAAGAGGCGCACGTCGTCCTCATCCCCGTTCCCTTCGAGGCCACCACCAGTTACGGCGGTGGCACGTCCGAGGGGCCGACCGCCGTCCTGGAAGCCAGCCGGCAGGTCGACCTCTTCGACGTGGAGACGGGTCGCCCCTACGAGCGTGGCATCGCCATGCTCCCCGAGCCCCAGGAGCTGCGCGACTGGAACACCCGCGCCAAGGAGCGCGCCCAGGTCGTCATCGAGGCCGGTGGCATCCACTCCGGCGAGGCCGCGCTGATTCAGGCCGCGCAGGACGTGAATGTCCTCTGCGACCAGATGAACGAGCACGTCTACCGCACCACCAAGCACTGGTTGGACCAGGGCAAGCGCGTGGCCGCGGTGGGCGGTGACCACTCCATCTCCTACGGCATCATCCGCGCGCACGCGGAGAAGTACCCTGGCATGGGCGTGCTGCACCTGGACGCGCACGCCGACCTGCGCGTGGCCTACGAGGGCTTCACCTGGTCCCACGCGTCCATCATGTACAACGTCGCGGAGCGCATCCCCGGCGTGAAGACGCTGGTCCAGGTGGGCCTGCGCGACATGAGCGCGGAGGAGCACCAGTACATCGCGGACTCCAACGGCCGCGTGCACGGCTTCTTCGACGCCGCCCTCCAGAACAAGCGCTTCGACGGCGTGCCCTGGAACCGGCAGGTGGATGAGATGGTCGCCCTGCTCCCGAAGCAGGTCTACCTGTCCTTCGACATCGACGGGCTGGACCCCGTGCTCTGCCCCCACACGGGCACCCCGGTGCCCGGTGGACTGTCCTTCTCCGAGGCAGTGGCCCTCATCGCCGGTGTGGTCCGCTCCGGGCGTACCATCGTGGGCTTCGACCTCACCGAGGTGGCCCCCGACCCCGAGGGCGGCGAGTGGGACGGCAACGTCGGCGCCCGGCTCCTGTACAAGATGATTGGCTGGATGCTGAAGTCGCAGCAGGCCTGACGTCTCGTCACGCGAAGCACCCCTGGAGGGGTGCCATCGCGCATCAGGTGCTCCGCGGCAGCATCAAGCTGAACGTGGAGCCCTGGCCGGGCCGTGACTGGACGGACAGCGCGCCCCCCTGCAGGCGCACCAGCTCCGAGGCCACGTACAGCTCCGGTCCGCAGACGCCCTTCGCATCCGTCCGGAAGGGCGTGAAGAGGTGGGCCAGCGCCTCCGCGGCCAGCCCCGGCCCCACGTCCTTCACGCGCACCGTGACCTGCGTCTGAGAGACCTCGAGCGCCACCTCCGCGGCCCCCTGCCGGACCGCGTTCGCCAGCAGCACGTCGAACACCTGCCGGATGCGCGGCGGGTCCACCTGCGCGTGGACCGGCGCGTCGGGGGCATCCAACGTGACGTGTGCGCCATGTGCCGCCACCGCGTCGCGCAGGTGCTGGCCCACGTCCGTCTCGATTCGCTTCAACGTCGCCTCGCCCGAGGACAGCCACGACAGCTCGCGCAGGTGACGGCCCACGGCTTCGATGGACTGGAGCTGCGCGGCCAGCGTGTCCAGCGCCGCGCGGTCCACGGAGGGCGTGCATTCCAGCCGGCGAAGCTGCTCGCGGGCCGTGTCGAGCGGGCCCTGGAGCGCCTGCGCCACCCACTGCCCCAGCGCGCCCACGGGGGACGCCGCGTGCTCCATCCGAGGCTCCGGCGAGGCGGCCAGGGACCTGTGGATGACCGATTCGAAGTCGGTGATTTCAAAGGGCTTGTGGAGGAAGGCGAACGCCTCGGGCGCGCCCTGGGGCAGCACCGCGCTGAGGAGGATGACGGGCACGTCCTTGAGCTGTGCCTCCTGCTTCATCCGGCGACAGAGCTCCACGCCGCTCAGCCGCGGCATCATGTGGTCCGTCACCACCAGTTGAGGATGCCGGGCACGCGCCAGGCCGAGCGCCTCCTCACCATCCCGCGCTCTCAAGACGTCGTGCCCCAGGTCCTCCACGACTTGACTGAGAACCTCCAACACCGCCGGCTCATCGTCCGCGACCAGGACGAGACTCATGCTTCCACTCCCTCGACTCGGCACGCTGCGACTGCTTGCGCGCCGCCAGGATAACAATCCACTCCCACGGTGTACTGACACCCCGAGAGGACGTGCATCCCAGAGATGCATTCGTTCATGGATGACCGGAGTGGTTTATGAAGAGCGAGACACCGCATCCAGGGGGCCCCGGGTAGGCTGCGGCCTTCCCGACAGTCAGAATGTCCTTCGCCCGACAATCCCTGGCGGTGCACGGAGGGTTGGAATGAAGCACGCAGTCATGAGGTGGAGCCTGCTGGTGGTGGCCCTGCTGACCTCGGGCACGGCGAGCGCGGACATGGCGCGGCGACGTGACGCCATCGTCGAGGTCGTGCAGAAGGTCTCCCCCGCCGTCGTCTACATCGGCACCGAGCAGGAGGTGGAGTCACGCTTCCGTGGACGCCGTTCTCCCCTGGAGGAGTTCTTCGGTGGCATGGGCGCGGAGCCGGAGCGCCAGAGAATCTCCGGCCTGGGCAGCGGCGCCATCATCGACCCCAGCGGCATCATCGTCACCAATGACCACGTCATCCGGGGTGCGTCCGCCATCCACGTCATCCTGGCGGATGGCCGCTCGTTCGACGCGGAGGTCATCGGCAGCGACGCGGCGAACGACCTGGCGGTGCTCAAGGTCAACGCCAAGGAGGCCCTGCCCATCGCGAAGCTGGGCACCAGCTCCGACCTGATGATTGGCGAGACGGTGGTCGCCATCGGCAGCCCATTTGGCCTCAGTAAAACCGTCACCGCGGGCGTCGTCTCCGCGGTGGGCCGCACCTTCCGCGCCGACAACCGCGTCTACAACGACTTCGTGCAGACGGACGCCGCCATCAACCCGGGCAACTCGGGCGGCCCGCTGCTCAACGTGGATGGGGAAATCATCGGCATCAACACCGCCATCTTCGGCGGCGGCGCGCAGGGTATCGGCTTCGCGATTCCGGCCGACAAGGTGCGCCGCATCGTCGATGAGCTGACCCGCTTCGGGAAGGTGCGCCCGGCGTGGGTGGGCATCGATACGGCCGACCTGCCTCCCCGCGTCGCCCGGCAGCTCGGGTGGGACCGGGCCTATGGCGCGCTGGTGACGGCGGTGGAGGCCGGTAGCCCGGCAGCCGAAGCCGGCGTGAAGCGAGGGGACGTGGTGGCGGAGCTGGGCGGCTCGCGCATCCAGGACGCCGAGGACTTCGACACCCGCGTGCGCGGCTACCCCGCCCGCTCCGCCTTCCCGGTGGTGCTCTTCCGCGAAGGCGGCCTGCGCACCGTCCAGGTGACGCCGGTGGAGTTCCCCGCTCGCATGGTCGAGGGGCTGGCATGGGAGCGGCTGGGACTCCGTGTGAAGGAGATTCGCGGCGGGCTGGCCGTGTCCGGCGTGCGCCAGGGCTCGGCGGCTGCGGACATCGGGCTGGAGCCCGGAGACATCATCCTCCGAGTGAACAACCAGCCCGTGACGACGAACGACGCCTTCCGGGAGGCCCTGCTCACCGCGCGACGGGGACGTAGCGTGCTGTTGCTCGTGCGGCGCGGGCGCTACGGCTACCACGTGACGCTGCCCTTCGAGCAGGAAGCAGGCTACCGGCTGTAGCTGTCGGGAAAAGGCGACGGGCTCCCCGTATTTCAGGACCCGCGTGACTCGCACTAACATGCGGTGTCATGAGTTCCGTCCGTTACCAATCCCTTGGTCCCCTGCTGGCCGGGGAAGGCTCACGTGCCTTCCTCGGACTCGCCCTGGAGGACGGCGCGTCTCCCCGTCCCGTGGTGCTCATCTGGGCACCGCAAGATGTCGTGCAGAACCCCGAGCTGAAGGCGACCCTGCGTCGCGAGACAGCTCGCGCGCTCGTCTTCGAGCATCCGCACATCCTCCGTGTCCACGCCCTGGCCGAGCAGGACGGCGGCCTGGCCCGCGTCACCGAGTTCGCCGACGGCGAGCCCCTGCGTCGCCTGCTGGAGGCCCACCCCCGCCTGCCGCCGCACTTCGCGGCGCTCGTCGTGGCGGATGCCGCCGTGGGTCTGCACTACGCGCACGTCGCCGGCAATGACGACGGCACGCCCTTCGTGCACGGTGACGTCCGGCCCGAGACGCTGATGATTTCCTTCGGTGGTCTGACGAAGGTGACGGGCTACGGCGCGCTCGGCGTGGCTCCGCGTGAGCGCGGTGGCAAGCGCGTGAAGAACCGGCGTTTGTACAGCGCGCCCGAGCAACTCCTCGGTGGACGCGATGCGGTCAACGTCCAGTCGGACGTGTTCCTCCTGGGACTCGTGCTGCACGAGTGCCTCTCCGGGAAGATTCCCTTCAAGGATGCTGCGGACCCGGACAAGGCCGTGCTCACGCGCTCGCTGCCGCCCATGGCGCAGGATGTGCCGCTGAAGCTGGACGCGGTGCTGCGCCGGGCGACGGCGAAGCGGGCCAAGGAGCGGTATCCGACGGCGCTCGCCTTCCGCGAGGCCGTGGTCGAGGCCGTCGGCTCGCTGCCCACGCATGCGGAGTTCTCGGAGTTCCTGTCGAAGTACTTCCCGCCCGAGAGCGAGGCTCGCGCGGCGCGGCGGCGGGTGATTGAAGCGGGCATCGCCGAGGTGATGCAGAAGGCCGGCATCGCTCCGCCCGCCGTGGCGGAGTTCCTCGCGCGCGGCGCCCTGCCCCCGGGATTGATGCCCGCGAAGTGGCCGGAGTTGCCGGGACAGTTGCATGCCTCGGGCGCGTCCGATGGTTCGGGTGCGCAGGCTGGAAGTGGCTCGGCGGCCGGTGGCAACACGCAGGCGGCATCGGCTGCGGGTAGCACGGGGCAGTCGGGCTCCGGTTCGGCGGGGGCCCAGACGCAGTCCGGTGCGGGTAGCCACGCGCAGAATGGCGCGGGTGCACAGACTCAGTCCGGTGCAGGTGGCCAGGCGCAGTCCGGCGCGGGCGCTCAGTCGCATTCAAGCGCACAGACTCAGTCCAATACTGGTGGCCCGTCTCAGGCTGGCGCAGGCGCACAGGCCCACTCCGGCGCGGGCACACAACATCAGTCCGGTGCAGGCACTCAGGCCCCTTCAGGCTCAGGCACACAGGCTCAGTCCGGCGCGGGCGCCCCTGCGCAGGCTGGTGCAGGCGCACAGGCCCACTCCGGCGCGGGCGCACAACCTCAGTCCGGCGAGGGTACTCAGACGCATCCCGGCGCCACGGGCACGGGGGCCTCAGCAGGAGCCGCTGTGCCCACCGGCACGATGGGCACGGGAGCACACGCGCCCTCCACGACGCCTCCCGCCGCGCAGAAGCAGTCGCGCACCTGGATGGCCTTCGTGGGCGTTGGTCTGGCGCTCACGGTAGGCGCGGGGGCCGTCGTGCTCAGCCGGCTGCCCTCCAACATCGAGTCCGAGCTCGAGGACGCGGGAAGCACCGACGCGCTGCCCGTCGACGCCGGCGTGACGCTGGATGCGGGCCCCGTGGACGCCGGCATTCCCATGGGCACGCTCGACGTCACCGTGGACCCGCGCGTGGAGGTCTCGATTCCTGGCCAGTACCTGGGCCGCACACCGGTCTCCGCGGCCGTGCCCGCGGGCCGTCACGTGCTGACGCTCAGCAACCCGGTGCTCGGCATCCAGACGACACGGGTCATCACCGTGCCAGCGGGTGGCCGTTCCTCGCAGCAGATCTTCCTCAACAAGGGCTTCGCGAACGTACGCGCCCCGGAGGGCGCCATCGTCACGGTGGATGGCCGGCTCATCGGTGCCGCGCCCATCGAGGAACTGGACCTGTACGAAGGCACGCACCAGCTCCTGGTCATCGTGAACAGCTCCCGGTGGCAGAAGACGTTCAAGGTGGAGCCGGGCCAGCGCGTCACCTTCGACGTCAACTTCGAGAAGCCCGAAGAGGAGTAACCGGGGTGGCAATCTCCGCGGCGTGAACACTCGTTTCACGCCGCGGTTGCGGTGCCTTCGGGGCGCGACCACACTCCCGCGCCCATGAACACCCCCGCCACGGAGTTCGACATCATCGTCTGGGGCGCCACCGGCTTCACCGGGCGCCTGGTCGCCGAATATCTCGCCAGGACCCAGGACAGCCACCGCGCGCGGTGGGCCCTGGCGGGGCGCGACCTCGGCAAGCTGGAGAAGGTCCGGCAGGGGCTGGCGGCGATTGCGCCCTCCTTCGCGGAGCTGCCGCTGCTCGTCGCGGACGCGCGCGACGCCGCGTCACTGGATGCCCTGGTCCCTCGCACCCGCGTGGTCTGCACCACGGTGGGCCCTTACGCACGTTACGGCAGCGAGCTCGTCGCCGCGTGTGTCCGGGCTGGCGTCAGCTACTGCGACCTGACGGGTGAAGTGCAGTGGATGCGGCGGATGATTGACGCCCACCACGAGCAGGCGCGTCAGAGCGGCGCACGCATCGTCCACACCTGTGGCTTCGACTCGATTCCGTCGGACCTGGGAGTGTTGATGATGCAGGAACACATGCGGGAGCGCCACGGCGGCCACCTGGACGCCCTTCGCCTCTACATGGGCCCCATGCGTGGTGGCGCCAGTGGCGGCACGGCGGCCAGCATGGTGCAGGCCCTGGAGGAAGCTTCGACGGACCGCTCGGTGCGGCGAATCATGGCCCACCCGCATGCGCTGGACCCCGTCCCAGGACGCTGGCCGCCCGAGTCCAAGGACGAGTTGGGCGTCCACTACAGCCAGGAGCTGGGCCAGTGGACCGGCCCGTTCTTCATGGCGACCGTGAACACGCGCGTCGTCCGGCGCAGCAACGCGCTGCTCGGCCACCCCTGGGGAGAGCGCTTCCGTTACACGGAGGTCGCCAGCTATGGCGCCGGGCCCAAGGGCCTGCTGCGCGCCACGGGCGTCACCGTGGGCCTGGGGGGTGTTGTCGCCGCGATGCAGGTGAAGCCCCTGCGCACGCTGCTGGAGAAGAAGGTCCTGCCCGCGCCGGGTGAAGGCCCGTCTCCGGAGGCCCGGGAGAAAGGCTTCTTCGTCGCGCAGCTTCGCGGCGAAGGCAACTCTCCCCACACCGGCAAGCAGGTGCGGCTGAAAGGCAAGGTCGCGGCGCAGGGAGACCCGGGCTACGCGGCCACGTCGCGGATGCTCGCCGAGTCCGCGCTGTGCCTCGCCTTCGACGACAATCCGACCACGGGCGGCGTGCTCACCCCGGCCTCCGCCATGGGCATGCGGCTGGTGGAGCGGCTGCGCCGCGCGGGCATGACGTTCCAGGTGGAGGAGCTGTCCACCTGAAGCCATTCCGCAACGAGCGCGCGACGTCCTACGCGCTCTTGCGGCGCCGCATCATCGCCTCGTACGAGCGGCCCACGCTCTGCGAGAGGATGAGCAACTCGCCCACGTCGGGCGGAGTGAGCTGGTCCGGGCCGTTGTCCACGTAGAGCAGGTGCACGACCTTGCCGCGCACCAGCAGCGGAAGGATGACGGCCGTCTTCGGGAACCCATCACCCAGCAGCTTGTAGAACACGCCCATGGCCGCATCGCGGCGGACGGGCCCGATGTAGTGCGAGCGCGTGTCCCGCACGAGCCGGAAGGTGCTCTGCTCCCGCAGCGGCACGCCGATGCGGCGCACCACCGCGTCGCGAACGCCCGTCCCCATGCCATGCCAGCCCGTCACGAGGCTGCCCTGCACCGACAGCAGCAGGTTCCGCTTCCACTTGCCCAGCGCGAAGCGCAGCACCGTGCGCGCCACGTCCTCGCGGTCCGAGCTGCGCGCCAGCTCCGCCTGCGCTTCCGCGAAGGTCAGCGGCGTCGGCGGCGGCTCCGGTGCGCGCGGCACCTGCACAGGGAGCGGCGTGCCGCCCAGCTCGGGCGCCGGAGGCGGCACAGGCGGCTGAACCATCTGCGGCGGCACGACGATGGCCTGAGGCGTCGGCGGAGCCACGGGCGCCTGCGGCCGGACCGTCGCGGGCGGAGGCACGGGCGCCACCGGCTCGGGCGCGGCCTCCAGCACCTCCACGCCGGTGATGATCTCCTCCTCGCCCATGTCCCCGTCGTAGTCGGCGCCACCGCGCAGGGCGGAGGCGTAGACGGACTGGAACTCCTCCTCGCTCATCAAATCTGGCGGCGTCTCCGCGGCCTTGGCCAGCTCGGCCTGCGAGCCCGCTGAGGGACGAGGCCGCACCGCGTTCATGTCAATGGCGCGCAGCGGCCGGAACGCCTTGCAATAGCGGCGCAGCAGCTGGTTCATCCGGAACTCGGGGATGACCACCGCCACCACGCGCTTGCCCGTCTTGAAGGCAATCCCGTCCAGCGTCGCGAAGTCGTGCGGGTTCACGACGGCGATGCTCAGCCGCGTCGCGTCCACCCGCATGGGCAGGTACTCCTTGTCGTCCGCGTGGTTCGAGGAGACCAGCTCCATCGCCTTGGGGTCCGGAACCATCTCCCCGGACGCGAACGCGCTGTTGTGGACCTTCCCCAGCGTCTTCGCCAGGTCCACCTCCGACAGCAGGCCCAGCTCCACCAGGTTCGTTCCCAGCCGCCCGCCATGCACCACCTGGGCCTCGAGCGCTTCTTCGAGTCCCTCGACGGTGACGAGACCATCCTTCAGGAGCTGTTCACCCAGGCGCATGGGGCCGCTTGTAGCCGTGCCCCGTCCCGCTCCGCAAGCACACCCGCACCCGTGGGACGGTGCGCCTAGTCCTCCGGGTGATGACTGAGCGCCACGCGGTTGCCTTCGGGGTCCCGGACGTACACCGACCACCGCGTCTCGTGTTCCAGCGGCACACCCGCGCGGGTGAAGGTGTCGACCACCTCCGCTCGAGCAGCCTTCGAGATCCGGAACGCCAGCAGCAGGAGGCCCGGCGCCTCATGGCGGAAGGGAGTGGAGACGAGCTCGCCGTCCGCCGCCTCGATGGCCAGGAAGCCGCCCCCAGGCACGCCCACCCAGATGCTCCGCAGGGAGCCGTCCGGGCGGAGATGACGGGTCAACTCCGGAAAGCCCAGCAGGTCTCTGTAGAAGCCGGTGACACACTCGATGTCCCGCGCCTGGATGGCCACGTGGTGGAAGCCCTGAACGTCCATGACGTGGATGCTATGGTCTGCGCGCCCATGGCGCGACTGCTCATCGTCGAAGACAACCACGAGTTGGCCTCCCTCATCGTCGCCCTGGCGCAAAGCCGGGGACACGACGCGAAGGCCGCGGCCACTGGCGAGGCCGCGCTGGAGTCCCTTGGCCCCGGACAACACTGGGACGCGGCCCTGGTGGACCTGCTGCTCCCGGACATCCGGGGCAGCGAGGTGCTGGCCGCGCTGCGTGCCCATGGCATCCCCGCCATCGCCGTCAGCGGTGTGTACAAAGGGGACCGTTTCGCCCAGGAGGCCGTGCAGGTCCACGGCGCCCGGACCTTCTTCGAGAAGCCGTTCGAGCTCATCACCGTCATGGAGGCCCTGGAGCAGGCCGGTGGCGTTGCACCTCAACCCCGCGCTCCCCCGCCCATCGCGGAGAGCGTGCTGCTGGACGAGCTGCTCGATGCCGAGGACCTCATCGTGCTGGAAGAGTTCCCCCCTGAGTCCGGCGACGCCGCCGAGCCCCTGCAGGTCGTCCCCAGTACGGACCCGTTGCCAGAGCCCGCGGACGCGGAGCACGCCCTCCCCCTGCCCTTCGGCAGGCGCGAGCAGGTCTGGAGCGAAAGCACCGCGCCTTCGACTCCGCCGCCGCCCAAGCGCGCGCTGCCCGAGTGGTCCCTGGGCGGCGTCCTGGGGGACGCCACCGTCGCGCGGCTGCTCAACGCCTATTACGAGGCCCGCCACCACGGCGAGCTGAAGCTTCAGCAGGGCCAGGTGCTCAAGGTCGTCTACTTCGAGTCTGGCCGCGTCGTGTACGCCGCGTCCAACCTCGCCGCCGAGCGCTTCGGCCGCTTCTGCATCCGCCAGGGAGTGCTGCCCGAGGCCCGGCTCGCCGAGGTCACCGCCTTCGCGAAGGAGCACGGCCTGCGCACCGGCGAGGCCCTGCTGCGCATGGGCCTGATGGATGCGGCCCAGCGAAAGCAGCTGCTGGTGGAGCAGGTGAAGGAAATCATCTGGTCCACCTTCACGTGGAAGGACGGCGGCTTCGGCTTCAGTGCCATGCGCCCCCGCCGCACGGACCTGGTGAAGCTGTCCGTCTTCCCCGGTGACCTGGTGCTGGAGGGCGTGGCGAAGACGGAGACGCTGGTGACGCTGCGTCAGCACATGTCGCGCTCGCGCCGGCTGTTCCCCACCGCCGATGCGCCCTACGGCCTGCACGAGCTGAAGCTCGAAGGGGCCCAGGCCCTGGTGCTGGCGTATGCGGACGGCAGCAAGACGGTGGAGGACCTGCTCGCCCTCACCGACCTGCCGGAGCGGCAGACGCTGGCCACGCTGCGGGGACTGGAGCTCCTCGGTGTACTGGAGGAGCGGCCCGACACGCCGAGCCGCCGTCACCGCATCAGCTTCGGGCTGTAACCGCCGCCCTACTTCCGGCGGCGCAGCACCCGCGCCAGCGCCGCCAGCCCGAAGACAGCAGCGCCCGAACCACCTCCCGAGCAGCCGCATCCCGACGTCGGAGGCGGCACCGAGGCATCCCCCGAAACGGGCACGCCGTTGAGGGTCATCTCCCCGCCCAGCCGCGGCGTGGACAGCAGCGGCGAGCGGCCCACGTACGTCAGCGTCCGCGTGCCCTGCGCGGGCAGCCGGATGTCCTCCACCCGGAAGCCACCGTCCATCGCCTGCGCCTCCACCGCGACGCCGTCCAGCTTCACGCTGCCGGGCACCCACTCCAACCCGTCCACGTTCTCCAGGTAGCGGAGGCCACCGACCTCGCATTCGGAGGTGTTGCGCAGTTCCACCACCACGCCCACCAGCCCCTTCTCCGACGCCGTGGGCGACTCCATCGCGTGACGCACGTCCACGAAGCGCTCGGAGGTGATTGGCAGCACGTAATCCGTGGTCGCGGTGTTGCTGCCGCCCGCGTCGGCGAGGACGCGCAGGGTGATGGCCTGGCCCACCAGCGCCTCCAGCCCTGTCTCTTGCGTGCTCACCGTGACGCTCGGGCCCGCCAGGGAGACCTCTGACAGCGCGGGCCCCGCCACCTGCGACCAGGAGATGGCCACATCGCCGCAGGCATTGGCCGGAATCGTCTGCGTCAGCGTGGCGCTCGCGCCTTCGCCACAGCGTGCCACCAGTGCCCCGGCTTCGAGTTCTCCCAGCCGCGCCGGCAGGGGCTGGTTGGGAATCTCCGCCTGGGCACGGCCACCCTCTCGCACCGGCCCCTCACTGTCATCGAAGAGCTCGCCGCGCACGCGGTAGGACTCGACGGTGCAGGACTGCGGGAGCGCGGGGCGCCACGTCCCGGGTACCGGCACCACCGCCGAGTCCAGTGCCTCGCCGCCCAGTGTCTCCAGGAACATCCGCGCCTTCAGCGTGCGCGCGTCCACGCAGTTCAGCGACGTGTCCAGGGCGATGTCCACGTGCCCTTCGCCCGACGGCACCACGCCCAGCTCCAGGCTGCCCGTGGCCACGTCCTCCAGGGAAGGTTCCACCCGAACGCGGAGCTCGGCGTCAGCGCTGTCCTGCGTGCCACCGCCGGTGACGGGAATCCGATTCCTGGCGGTGAGGGCCAGCGTCCCGTGCGCGCACTCCGCAGCCTCGACGCGCAGGCGCTCGCTCGACACCGGCGAGTCCAACGTGACGGCCGCTCCGCCTGCGGTCCTCAAGGTGACACCGTCGGGAATGCCCGAACCGGAAGCGCTCAGCCGCCACTCCGTGTCCACGGTCGGCAATCCGGGCGTCCCCTCGCAGGTGTGCAGCGCATCGGGGACCACATCCACGTTGGCCCCTGGACCCGACGTGAGCGTCCGCTCCCAGCCCGAGGCGAAGGGCACCAGCGGCCGGCCCCAGGGCGCGACGTCCACGGTGAAGATGGCGACGGCGCTGGACGTCAGGCCACCTTCGTCCACGCCACGGACCTCGTACGCGTAGCTGGCACCCGACGCCTGGCACAGCACCTCCGGCGGCGTGAAGGTCGCCTGGGCGCCGCCATCGGTGGAGAGCGGCGGTGCGCCCGACTGTCCCGAGACGGGAGACCAGACGTAGCGCACCGCCGGACAGGCTTCCATCGCCGGCTGCGCGGTGAACACCCGCGACGCGCCCGACGCGGTGGTCGACTCCCGTGAGGGCACCACCGTGGGGCGCGCGGGCCCTTGGGTGTTCACCACCCGGTAGGCCACCGTGGACTGCACATCGTGGGACGCGAGCCCGTCCGAGGCGTAGACCCGCAGGAGCCCCTCTTCGTCCCTGCAGACGGGCCGCTGCGGAACGAGCGTCACGTCGAGCTGGTCGGGGTGCTCGACGATGTTGACGCCAACCAGGTCGGAGCCCGGCGCTGACGATGCATCCACCGACACGCGCACCGCATCGAAGTCGGCGTCGGTGGCGGTGAACCGGGCCGTCGCCGTCCCCGTTTCGTTCACCACGATGGGCGAGGGCCCCACGTCCAGCACGGGGGCGTGGGCGTTGAAGTACGTCACGACGTTGAAGCCCGGCTGGTCCAGGATGAACAGGCAGAACGAGGAGCCGATGCACGACACCTCGAGCGGCGTCGCCTGCGAAGCGCCCGGAAGCGCCGAGCCCTCGAAGGCCGGGTGGAACCGCCACTGAGTCCCCGCGTTGTCCGCGCTGCTCGCGGGCACGGCCCCCAGCACCACTGGCTCCCCGTTGGTCCCCACGCCCACCGCGAGGCCGAAGCCCTCGCCATGGACGCTGCCGTTGCCCGTGTTCACGTCCACCGAGGTGATGCTGACGGGCATGCTGTCGGGCAACATCACGGTGGAGAAGGTCGTCCCGGCCGGGTCCAGCTGTCCACGGAACAGGCCGTCCGAATTGCCGAACAACGCGATGGGATACGGCCCGCTTCCGGCGAAGAGGTCCACCGTACGCGGGGACTGGCTGGTCAGCAGCGGCGGCACGACCATCTGCGCCTGACGCCTGTCCCGCGTGTACCAGAGGAACTCCGTCCGGGAGACGCCGGTGACACTGAAGAGCGCATGGGGCGCGCCATCCGATGTCTCCACCACGCCCAGCACGTCCGTGGAGGACAGGAGGCCCGCGTCGACGCTCAGCTGCGCCCAGGGGGTGGGGCCTGCGAGCCCCGCTGACGCCGTCAGCAGTGAGAGCCCACCGTCGGAGAGGCCCACCGAGGCATAGCCCGTACCGGACGGGGTGTGCTTCACCCGCCGGATGCCCACCACGGTGTTCACCGGGTCCGGGGGGATGATGTTGCCAGCCGCACGGCAGTTCTGGTGACTGATGATGTCACCAGGGCGCACGACGACGGCGAAGCAGCCCATCGGAGACAGGAACGTGCCGAAGACGTCGCTGTGCAGGAAGACAACGGACTGGATGCCGTTCTCGTACAGCTCCGTCTGCGTCGAGGTGCTCACCGAGTAGTCGCCCGGAGCGAAGACGTCCACCGTGCGGGCGATGCCCGGCACCTCCGTCACGTCCCATTCGGCGCGTGCCGCGGTGGCCACACCCAGGCAGAGGCTGATGATGACGAGGGGACGCACGGCTTGCTCCTAGTAGGCCACTTCGGCTCGCAGATAGAGCCGGTCCTGATTGTCCGACGAGTCGGGGGACAAACCCAAGCCGCTGAAGCCCAGGAGTGTGTACCCGGTGGCCAAGCGCAGCCGTTCATCGACCCGATAGGCGACTTCCGCACGGAGCGCGGTCAGCCGCTCGCCTTCGGGAGACGCCGTTCGCCGTGCCAGCTCGGCCCCCAGCTCCAGACCGCCCACGATTCGTACCGCGGGACGGATGGTGCCCGTCCACACCCAACGCCCCGAGTCCTCCGCCCGGGTGTGCCCCGCATGCAGACCCGCCGCCACGGAGAGCCGGTCGCCCAGGCGCACCGCCGGCAAGAGGGAGAGGGTCTGCAAGGCCCGGTCTCCAAAGGCGGACCGGACGCCGGGCAACAGCTCGCGGGTGATGCCGTAACGAGCAACCACCAGCCAGGGCCCCGGCCGCCACGCCACCGCGGCGTAGCCTTCCACCAGCCGCGTCTCCAGCACGTCCGCGTTGACGGTGCGCGCGAAGTCCACCCGCCCGGAGGCCGTCACGTCCTCCAGCAACTGCGCCTGCGCGGCCAGTGCCACCACCGCCTGCAGGCGGTCCACCGCGGTGGCCGCGCCTCGCTCCGACGTGCCCTCCTCCCGGCGAAGCTCCACACGCCCGTCCAGCCGCAAGCGCGCCAGGACGAGCTGCCCGAAGACACCGCCCGCCTCGCGCCGCAGCGGGCTGTCCACGTCCAACAGGCTGCGCACGCCGCGCTCGTAGCGCGCGCCCACGCTGAAACCGCCCGTCACCAGTTGCTGGAAGCCCACGGCGCGAGCCAGCCGCACGGCCGTCGCGTCGTGCGAGCCCACATCCTCCACGAAGAGCGCGGTGCCACTCTCGGGCAGCTCCGTGCGGGCGCCCGTCAGCGTCCGTCCCGCGCCGAAGTCAGGGCCGTCCACGTCGACGGAGTATCCGCCGTAGAACACGTCCTGGCCCCGCCGCGACTCGACGTTGGCCCACGCCCGGGGGCCCAGCTCCGGCCCCCAGCCTCCGAACACCCCTGCGCGCGTGGTCCGGTCCACCTCGACATCCACGCCCGCGGACGTGAAGGTGTCATCGAAGCGTCCGGGCCCTTCGCCATGCAGGGCCAGGGCCTGACGGTGCGCGGCGCGGAGCTGAAGCCGCTCGAACACCCGCAGCGAGCCCGCCACACCCGCGGAGGTGCGACCACCGAAGAGCGTGGGCCCCACGCCCGCCACCCGCGCCGCGTTCAACCGCGAGTCGCGAACCTCCGCGCGCACGCCCCAGCGCGACTCCTCCCAACCAACACCCGCGGCCAGGACGCGAGCGGAGAACGGGCTGTCCACGAAGGGTTCACGCGGGTCAGCCGAGCGCCGCTCGTCCGCCAGCAACGTCAACCGGAGCCGGCCCAACGGCTGACTCACACGGAGTGACGACTGCCGGAAGCGCGCCGCGTCGGTATGCGCGCCATCGGAGAAGCCCCGCCCGCGCAGGCGGAACGCCGCGTCCACGGAGCCCTCGCCGTGAAGCCCGGGGCCTGAGAGCTGGAGACTCACGGCCTCCGCGCCGCTGCCCATGTCCGGTCGGGGACGGATGAAGCTGAGGCCACCGTCATCCGAGACGCCGAAGAACGAAGCATCCACGGCGGTGCCACGGCTGGACGCGACTTCCGCCGCCATGCGGTAACCACCGAGCGCCGTGCTCGCGCGTCCCGTGTAGAGCGTGTACGGCCGTCCCTCCCGGCCCTCGCGTACCGCGCCCAGTCCCAGCCGCGAGCCGCGCCACTCGCCCCACACCTCACCGCCCGCCGTGTCGCCCGCGTCCGCGTTCCGCAGCGCGGCGTAGTCCACCACCAGCACCGGCTCGGGTGACTCCGTGGGCGCGCTGGTCCGCAGCCAGGCTTCGCCCGCGAGGAAGGAGAGCGGACGCGCCAGGAGGATGCGGCCGGCGAAGTAGTCGATGTCGTAGTCGATGCCGCGAATGAGGTGCCGCTCGCCCAGCGGCAGACCGGTGACGCCATCCCGCAGCTCCACGCGCACCAACTCGGAGCCCTCCGCCACCGATGCCGCGCCCAGGTAGTAAAGGCTTCCGCCCGTGGCGCGCAGTTCCTCGTGCGCGGGCACCGCGGACACCTGCCGCACCGGGTCCGTCAGGCTCCCGCCAAACGCCTTCACGCCCACGCGCGCCGCCTCCTCGCCGGCATGAACCTCCGCGTAGGGGCCGAAGAGCGGACGGTGATAACGGCCCACCTCACGGTCGTGAAGCTGCGCGCGATAGGTGCCCAGGCCCGCGCGGCCGTGCTCCGCGTGGCGCGCCTCAAACCGAAGACGTGCCTCCGAGGCATTGGGCGTCAGTGACACCGAGTCGTCGCCCCACTCCGCGGGCGCGAGGTCCGGGTCGGCGGCGCGGTCGAAGCGCTCCGGCATGCGCGGGCGGAGCCAGTCCGGCAGGCTGGCACCGTTCAGCGTGCGGCCATCCGTGTCGCGCAGGTCCAGCTCGCCCACCAGGTCCACCGCGCCCAGCCGGAGCTCCGCGTGAGCAGAGCCTCGTCCCCGCAGCTGCACGTCGCCATTTCGCGGCGCATAGGTGGCCTCCAGGTCCAGCAGGCCCACGGCGAAGGGGCGTACCGCGGCGGCAATCTCCAGCGTCTCGTCACGAGGCGGAGCATCCGGCAGCGACAACCGCACGGGCACCTGGTTGCGCCCCGGGGACAGCACCACCAGGACATCCACACGGCCTTCGGGCCCCACCACGACTTCGCCCTCGGGCGTGCGGACGCGCGTACCCACGGGCGCCTCGACCTGCACGCGGGAGGCGCCACTGGCCGCGGGCGCGTCACGGCCCGCGGGCATCTGGAGCGTGGCGAGGGGCAGCATCGGTCTGGGGGCCACCAGCCAGCCGCCGTCACGCGGCACCACGTCCACGCGCTGGCGGTACAGGCGCACCGTGCCCTGGGCCCCCGTGGCGGTGATGGAGAGTTGGTTCTCTCCCGCGACGAGCGGCACCTGCGCCTGCCATGCGCCCTTCGCATCCACCTGGGCCGCCACACCCGACACGGTGACGGCGTCGCCCGCGGAGGCCTGTCCTGCGACACGGAAGCGCACGACGCCCTGCCCTGGCGCGACTTCCGCCATGGGCGGTGCCTCGGTAAAGGAGAGCCGCACGGGCGCGGCTTCCACCGGGATGCTGCGCACGGCGAAGTCCTGGAGGACGACGGCGCCCCAGGGAACCTCGACCGTCGCCGCCTCCGGGCTGACCCGGCTGGAGACCGGCAACGAGCGCGTATCCACCTTCAACCGCTGACGCCCTGGCCGCAAGTGCAGCCCACCCACCGCATCCGGCACGCGGGCATCGACGCCGGTGATGTGGAAGCGGCCCCGCGCGTCCGTGCGGACATCGCGGCCGGTGGTGAGCACCAACCGCACGTCTGGCAGGCCCGGCTCCTCTGCGCCGCACAGCCCATCGCCGTCCACGTCCTGGCACACCCGGCCCGCGATGGTGGAGGCCTGCGACGGTGTGTCCTGCGACAGCGCCTGCGCCCAGGTGCTCAGCGGCACCAGCATCGCGGCGGCGAACAGGCAGGCCAACATGCGCATCATGGGCGCACCTCGGCCAACGCCGTGACGCCCGTGGCGACATCCGCGACGGAGACACTCACCGGTCCCAGCGCTCGCACGGTGAAGGATGTGCGCCCCTCTTCCACCCGCTCTTCGGCTCGCTCACCACCTGTCAGCGAGACGAACACCTCGCGCCCGGTCAGCACCTTCCCGTTCGCGTCCTCCACCCAGTACGTCACCCGAGTCCCGCTCACCGTGAGCCGCACGTTCACTGGAATCTCAGGTGCCAGTCGCACGCGCTGGGACGCGGCGGACGACACCAGCGGGCGCTCCAACGGAAACACAGGCCCCTCCGAGCCCAACACGTGAACCGTCCGCGTCAGGCCCGTCCACACGCCGTGCGAAATCTCCAGCGTCCCCGGGCGCGCGGGCCCCAAGCGCACCGCGCCGTCCGTGCCCGTCGTCACCTCGCGGCCATCCACACGCAGCGGCTGTCCCGGCACCGGCAGACCCGCCAGGTCGGACACGCCCGCGTACAGCTCGCCCTCGGCCCGCCACACAGTGATGCGCGCCGGCTCATTGCCCGAAGGCCCCCACGCGCGGGCACGCAGGTCCACGTCCGTCGCTTCACCCGTGGCCGGCGGCGCCCAGGCGCTGACAAAGGTCCCCGGCCGCGGCTCCTCCACCGGAGCGAAGGTCCCCACCGGTGCGCTCAGCTCCACCGTCGCACCCGGCCGGGGACGGTCGAAGGCATCCCGCGCCGTCACTTCCACACGCGTGCGAGCCCCGTGGTGAACCAGCGCTTCACCCAGTTCGAGGCGGGTCGTCGCGACGGGCCCCTGCACCAACTCCAGCGCCGGAGACTCGCGCGAGCCAGGTCCTCGCTGGGGCCACGCGACTTCGATGTGCTCGTCGCTCACCAACTTCCGCGGCGCGGTGTAGCGCCACTCCAGCAATCCTCCCGGCGCGCGCGCGGGGCCGCGCAAGGTGCCGTGGCGGACCTGCGTCGTGACGCGTGCATCGTCCACGGGCTGGCCCATGGCATCACTCGTCGCGCAGACCAGCCGGGCCTGGGACACGCCGTCCGCGGGGAGGCGCTGCGGCTGAAGCACACAGGCCAGGCCATCGGTGGGCGGCAACCGCAAGTCAATGGGCATCCGTCGCACGTTGCCCACCTTGTCCACCACCCGCCCCTGCCCGATGCGATGTCCGGGCGGCACGATGATGGGCACCCGGAAGCGGCCGTCATGCCCGGCCACCGCCGGACCGAACGTCTGGCCCGCGATGTCGATGGCAATCTCGGCGTCGGGCTCCGTCGTTCCCGGAAGATTCACGGACGCGGCCAGCGGAACGAGCACGCGCCCGTAGGCCCCATGCACCGACTGCGGACTGGGCCACGCGGAGAAGGCCACCAGGATGGCCACTTCGGGGTAACGCGTGTCCGGCAGGACGTAGCGCGCGCGATACGTGCCCGGCCCCGTCCGCTCCAGCCCTTCCACACGGCCCACGCTGACCCGCACCACGGGGGGCGCGCCGCTGTCATCCGGAGTGCCATCCGGCCGGACCAACCGGACGGTGAGCTGCGCTTCCGTGTCCTTGCCCTTCACGGGCGCGGGAGGCTCCAGCGCCAACCGCACCTCGGCGGCCGGTGGCCCCAGCACGTAACGCGCTTGGGCCGCCAGTCCATCCACGCTCGCGCGGACCACGACGTCACGCGCGCCCGGACGCGGCGTCACCATGAACGTGCGCAGCGGCGGCTCCGCGGTGTCCTCGCGCAGCTCCGCGCCGTCTGCCTGCACCGAAGGCTTCCCCATCGGAACCGGACGGCCCGCCGAATCCTTGCGCACGAGTGCCACGGGGAATCCATCCGGCGCCACGGCGGACGAAGGCCCGAGAATCTCGAGCGTGTCCGCCCAGGCCGGGGCACACAGCAGCAACAATCCGAAGAGGAGAAACCGGTTCAGGGCCGAGCCAGTCTACAGGGCGCGGTGGCTGTGCCGAAGCCCCTTCCGTATCCGCGCGCTCGGACGCAGCCAGCACGCCAACAACAGGATCACCCCGGAAAGCGTCAACGGCCCGCCGCCCGTGCTACAGCCCCGAAGCCCTGTGTCACGCACTGGCCCCTCGGGCACGAAGGTCACCGGCGACACCGTCGAGGACGAAGATGACACCGGCTTCAACGCATGCCCCGGAATGACGCGGGCCCCCGTGGATGTGTCCGCCACGGGCTGACACACGGAGGGGGGACCGTAGACGCGAAGCCGGAAGGCACTGCCGGGCTTGCCAGAGATGAGCGCCGCCAGCGAGTTGTGCCCATCCAGCGGCGCGCGCGTGGCCACCAGCGGCACCCCCTGCTTGAAGCGGGACGGGTCCACCAGCTCGCGGCCGTTGATCCACACCCAGCCCGCGGTGGTGTCCTCGCCGTTGTAGCCGTTGTCCACGCACAACACGCCCTCACCCGTGCCAGCGAACCCGAGCGCCACACCGTTGGGCTGGCCACTGGTGCGCGCCACCTCCAGTGCCGCCAGCAGCGGCCAGGTACCGGGCCGCGCGCAGACCTCCGCCGGGGATGGCGTGTCCACCGCCGCGAGCTTGCAGCCAGGCTTGTCATCCAACTTGAAGGTGAAGGCATGGACGTTGAAGTCGCCGTTCTCCGAGACGGTCCACACCACGCGCACCGAGCCATCCGCGTCCACGCTCAGGTCAGTGAGGCTCTCGTTCTCCGGTGTCTCGGTGATGGCGTAGAGCGTCTCGGTGCTCAAGTCGTAGAGCACGATGTCGAAGTCGTTCTTCACCGGGTCCCTGCGCTCGAAGGCAATCAGCGAACCGCTGATGCTGGGATTCGCGTCCATGCCCGGCAGCGCCAGCCGCTGCTCCGTGCCGCCATTGAGTGGCTTCCAGTAGATGTCCCGGTCCGTCACGCCATCGAGGGTCCGCGTGCTGGCGTAGACGGCGATGTCCCCGTTGGTGTCCGGCTGCGACTCCTCGCCCTCGCTTCCCGTCAGCGCTTGCGAGCTGAAGCCGTTGGCACTCCGCCGCGCCTGCCAGATGTCGCAACGCAGGCCCTGCTCATCGCACTTGGCCCAGACCACTGTTGAGCCATCCGGCGACACCGCGGGCATGCGGTCCTGGAACGTGTCATCCGTGAGCCGGGTGAGCGAGCCCTGGTCCAGGTCATACACAGCGATCTCCGGCTGCGACGTCACGCCGGTGTAGCCGAAGTCCTGCCACGCCACCGTGCGGCCGCCAATCACCGCGGAGCGCCGGCTGCTGCCCGCCTCCGGTGCCAGCTCACGAGGCGCCGCGTCCACGCCCACGTCGAACGTGTAGATGGCGCTCGAAGTACTCACGCGCGTGAAGACGATGGTGCCGTCCGAGATGTCCGACACGAAGTCGAACGCGCCCCCATTGGGGATGGCCGCGTCCACGGAGGTCCGCAGGTCGTGGTAGCGAATCTCGCTCGTGCCGCGGGACTCGTTCGTATAGGCGACCAGCGGTCCGCTGACGTGCGGGTCCGTCTGGTCACCCGGGCCGCCGGCCACCACGTGCAGGGTGCCCGTCAGGGTGCGGAGCTCCGGTGTGGAGGCGAAGGCGAGCGGGGAAAACAGGCAGCAACTCAGGGCCAGTGTCCGCAGCATCGGATAGGACCTCCCGGGGGTTCCGAAATGAAGACCCATGCCCCGCCCAAGGCGCAGTGGGCCCGGAACCCGTCCGGTGCTGACTTCCCACGGCGGTCACGGCCGGCCGTACTTCAGGCCCCGCGGCTTTGCGCACCTGGGCTTTCGCCCGGGATTGCCCTTGAACAGGAATGACTCCTCCCGGAAGTGTAGGGAGGCCCCTCGCTGTGGGTCAAGGCGAACACCCGCTCGCACCCACGGCTGCTGGGTCAGTCGTCGCCCGCCTGATTCCAGATGTTCTCGGTATCCGTCTTGAGCGGCGGCGGCGTGGTGTCAACGACGACGTCCTTGCTGTCCTTCTGTCGCATCCGCCCCACGCCATAGGCCTGGACATCGACGGTGTTGCGGCCTTCGCGAAGAACCACCTTTCGCTGGAAGTTTCCCTCCGCATCGGACTTGACGCTGACGCCATCCACCTCCACGCGGCTGCCCGGTGACGTCTGCCCGCGCACGACAAGCTCACGCTCGCGGCGGGTGCGCTCGCTGGGCCAGTCCACCTTGAGCAGGAGACTGGTGGGGATGGGCGACGGTTCCGACGGCGCCTGCCCCGGGCGGACGACGGCCTGCTGTCCCGCGCGGACGATGACGACCTTGCCCTGACCGAGCAGCGTCACCTCACCATCCCGCGTACCCACCGCCACGGTGCCGTCGCCGTTGTTGCTCATGGTGAAGGCACCGGCCTGCTGCAACGTGGCCTTGGCGTCCGCGTTCGCCGCCTTCACCTCGAAGGTGTGACGCTGCCCCGGCCGCACGACGGCGGTGGCCATACCGCGCGACAGGAGGATGCGGGAAAGCGACTCGGTCAGCTCGTCCACGGAAATCTCCGTGCCCGGGTCCATGTGCACTTCCACCGCCTCGCCGCCAATCAGCATGGCGTACGAACCGTCATCGGTGCGCACGCGCTCATCCCGGCGCAGCGCCATGCCCACCGTGGCCTCGCGCCATGAGCCGTCCGTGTTCTGCACCTCCACCTTGCCGGACACCTGCGTGAGCTCCAGCACCAGCGGCTTCTGCACCACGGGCGCCTCGACGACGGGCGGCGCGGCGGGAGGAGGCGGCGGCGGAGGTGGCGGGCGCAGGAAGACGAACCACCCCACTGGCAACGCCGCGAGAATCAGCACGAGGCCAATGAAGAAAGGCGCCTGACGGCGCGATGGGCGGGAATCAGCCATGGGCAGCCTCGTTAGCTATCACAGGCCCCCCGAGGGGCCTCACGCCTTCGGCAGCTTCACGGTGAAGCAACTGCCCTGCTCGACTTCCGAGCGGACTTCGATGCTCCCGCCCGCTTCCGTCACCACACGCCAGGCCACGCTGAGTCCCAACCCCACGTTGGACCACACGTCCTTCGTCGTGAAGAAGGGCTCGAAGATGCGCGGGCGGACGTCGGGGGCAATCCCCTTCCCCGTGTCCTCCACCTCCAGGAAGCCGAAGCCGTCGACTTCGCCCGTGCGCAGGGTGAGCCGCTTCTGGGGTGAGTTCAGCATCGCGGTGCGCGCGTTGGACACCAGCGCCAGCACCACCTGCGACAAGTGCCCCGGGTCGGCACGCACTCGCGCGAGCCCGTCTCCCAGCACGCTGGTGAGCGCCACGCCATCGCCGCGAAGCTGGTGCTCAGTGAGGCTGAGCGCGTCGCGCACCACCGCGTTGAGGTCCACCGGCCGCAGCTCCGCGCGCTCGCGCTGCTGGGAGAAGCGCAGCAGGTTCTGGGTGATTTCCTTGCAGCGCTTGGCGCTCTGCTCGATTTTCCGCAGCGACTCCAGATCCGGGTCGGCGGCGCCTCGGTCGAGCATCAGCAACTGCACGTTGCCGAGGATGCCCGCCAGCGGGTTGTTGATTTCGTGCGCCACGCCCGCGCCGAGCTGCCCCACCGCGGCAAGCTTCTGCGCCTCCACCAACTGCGCCTGGGCCGCCTTCAGGTCCGCGGTGGCCTCTTCCACGCGAACGCGCAAGTCGTCGTTCCAGCGCAGCATCCGGGCACGCGCCGCCTCCAGCTCCTCGCCCATGCGGTTGAAGGTGGTGGCCAGCTCGCTCAGTTCGTCCTGGCCGGAGACCTTCAAGCGCGTGTCCAGCTCGCCACGCCCGTAGGCCTCCGCGCCGCGCACCACCTCCGCCAGCCGCACGTTGAGGCGGCGCGTGAAGAGGGCTCCCAGCCCGAGCAGCACCAGGAAGGTGGCGCCAATGGACAGCAGCACCGTGCGCCGCATGCCGTGCACGGGCGCCAGCGCGGTGGACTCATCCACTTCCACCAGCACGTCGAAGCGCATGCCATGGGGCACGCGCGCCACGCTGACCCGCCGGGCCGGTGACTCCACGCGGAAGCTGCGCACCCGCTCTGTCAGCGGCACCGCCGGGGCCAACAGGTGCGCGCTCAGCGCTGGCGCCAGTGCCTGGCCCCGACGCTCCGGCGCGGTGCTGGCGAGCACGCGCCGCTCCTCGTCCACCAGGTCGATGCGCCCCAGCCCTTCGCCCAGGCGCCTGCGCAGCACCGCCTCCAACGGATGGAGCACGACCTCCGCGACAGCGAAAGGCGCGCCGTCGCCTTCCGCCAGCTTCACCGCCACGGCGACCGCCGAGCGCCCCTCGTCCGAGTGCACGTACGCGCTGCCCAGCGCCGCCTGGCCCTTGCCGCCGCCTCGCAGCGTCTGCACGGGTATGGAGCGCACCAGCCGGTCCAGGGACTCCGGAGCGAAGGCCGGGTGCCCGTCGATGGCCTGCGCACGGAAGACGGGCGCGCCCAGGGGACGGCCCTCCGCGTCCAGCTTGAGCACCGCGCTCACCGCGGGAGACTGGCCGTAAAGCAGCCGCAGCGCGCCCTGCGTCTCCGCGTCGCTCGCGGCCTGCCAGTCGATGAGCTCCGCCGAGCGGGCCAGCGCGTCCACCACCTCCATCATGGTGGCGCCCACGGACTCGGCGGTGGCGACCGCCTGCGCGCGCTGCTCCGCGTCGATTCGGGCGGCCAGCTCGGCCTCGGCGCGCGAAAGCAACAGGAAGCCGACCGCGGCCAGGGGAAGCACCGTCGCGGCGAGCATGAACAGGACGAGTTGCTGGTAGAGCCTCATCCGGCCACGGAGCGTACCACCCGCTCCTGGTCACTGCGCAGGAAGACGGAGCCCGCAATCGCCTTGGCGCGCTTCTTCATGTCCGCGGCGCGCCGCGCCAACTCCGCGTGGTCCTGCGTTCCGTCCGTCATCACCGCCACCACGGACACGCTCATGATGGGGAACTGCCGCTTCTCCCCGTAGCGGTCCTCCGCCTCGATGTGGCCGCGCTCCCGGTCCTGCCGGTCGTAATAGAGCGGGATGATGCGGTCGAACGTCTCGATGGCCTTCTGGCAGATGCGGTCCACCGACTCCGGCGAGGTGATGAAGACGAAGTCGTCACCGGCCACGTGTCCCAGGAAGTCACCGGGCGCGCCGTCCTGCGCGAACACCTCGCGCATCAGGTCGCCCGTCTGGCGCACCACGCCGTCCGCCTTCGCGAAGCCGTAGTAGTCGTTGTAGGCCTTGAGGTTGTCCAGGTCCAGGTAGCAGAAGGCGAAGGGCCGGCGCGTGGAGAGGCGCCGCTGCACCTCGCGCTCGATGGCGGTGGAGCCCGGCAGCTGCGTGGTGGGAGAGGCCGACAGCTCCTGCTCCTTGCGCCGCATCACGCTCTCCACGCGCGCCCCCAGCTCCAGCGCGTCGAAGGGCTTGGTGAGGTAGTCGTCACCGCCCAGCTTGAGCGCGCGCACCTTGGAGGACGTCTCCGCGCGGGCGGAGATGAAGATGACGGAGATGTGGCCACCGGCGCTCTCCGCCTTGATCTCCTCCAGGAAGACGAAGCCGTCGCCGTCCGGCAGCGTCACGTCCAGCAGCACGACGTCCGGCCGGCGCTCGCGCAGGGAGCGGCGGCCCTCCTCGATGGAGCCCGCCAGCGCCACGTCGAAGCCGATGTTCTCCAGCACCTCGCGGCAGATGGCGGCGATCTTCGTGTCGTCGTCCACCACCAGCACGCGGCCGTGCGCCGGGCCCTGGCGGCCGCGCACCAGCGAGTCCACCGTGGCCAGCAGCTTGTCCGGCGCCAACGGGCGCACCAGGAAGGCATCCGCGCCCGCGCGGAAGGCGCGCTGACGCTCGTCGAAGGCGGACGACACCAGCAGCGGCGCGCGGCGCGTCTCCGGGTCGTGCCGCAGGATTTCCGCCAGCCGCAGCCCGTCCACGTCCGGCAGGCGCACGGACACCATCACCGTGTCGGGGTCATACCGGCGCGCGGCGGACAGGCCGTCCTCCGCGTTGAAGGCCAGCCGCACGTCGTAGCCACGCCCGGTCATCAGCGCCTTCGCGATGAAGGCCACCTCGGGCTCACCATCGATGACCAGCACCCGGCCCCGGCTGTCCTGCCGGCGCGGGAGCTGGATGGCGTCCGCCACGTCGTCTCCCCGGCGCAGCTCCGGCGGCGGCTCGGTGGGCAGCACCACCATGAAGCGCACGCCGTCCGTACACGGCTCACACCAGATGCGGCCGCCGTGGGCCTCCACGATGTTGCGGCAGATGGCCAGGCCCAAACCGGTGCCTCGCACGGTGCGGTTGGCCTTGGTGCGAGCCTGCTCGAAGCGGTCGAAGATGCGCTCCAGGCTCTCCTCGGCGATGGGGTCTCCGCTGTTCCAGCAGGACACCACCACGTAGCCCGGCAGGCTGGAGGTGGCGTGGATCTCCACCCGCACTTCCCCGCCCTCCGGGGTGAACTTCACCGCGTTGTTGAGCAGGTTGTTGAGCACCTGGTCCAAGCGGTTCGGATCCGCCAGGACGCGCAGCGGATGGCGCGGCAGCACCGGCTTCACCATCACGCGCTTCTCGCCGAACGCCGGGCCGTACTTCTCCACCACGCGCTGGACCAACTCGTCGAGGTACGACACCTCGAAGTTCATCCGCAGCCGGCCCTTGGCGAACTTCGACAGGTCCAGCAGGTCGTCCACGATGGCGTTGAGCTTCTCCGTGGAGTCCCGCGCCAGCGACAGGTAGCGGCGCTGCCGCTCGTTGATGTCGCCGGCCATGAAGTTGAGCACCAGGTCCAGCGCGCCGGAGATGGACGTCAGCGGCGTGCGCAGCTCGTGGCTCACCATGGAGACGAACTCGTCCTTGCGCTCCTCCAGGCGCTTCTGCTCGGTGATGTCGCGCAGCACCACGCACACGCCACGCAGCGTGTTCCGCGCGTCCGTCACCGGCGTCACCGTGGTCTGGACGTGCCGGTCGAAGAGCTTCACCTCCTCGCGCAGCACCTGCCCGCCGCCGTACTCCCAGCCGCGCACCAGGTGGAAGGGCTGGAAGCCCAGGCGCTCCTCCATCAGCCGCGTCGTCTGCTCCTCGGGGTTCTCCCCCGCGTGCAGCAGCCGCCGCGCCGCCGGGTTCATCACCACGATGTCGTTCTTCTCGTCGGTGAGGACCACGCCGTCGGCCATGGACTCCACCATCCGCTCCATGCGGTGGCGGGCTTCCTCCTCCGCCGAGCGCAGGGACTGGATGGCGTCCGCCGTCTGGTTGGCGAGCACGTCCAGCAACACGCCGTCGTCCTCGGAGAAGGCGTCCGGCTTCTGGCTGAACAGCGACAGCATGCCCACCGGGCGCCCACCGGCGACCAGGTTCACCGTGAGCTGGCTGGGGTAGACGGACGGCGCCGCCGCGTCCTGGGTGGTGGTGCCCGCCACGCGGGTGATGACGCGGTCCTCGGGCAGCAGGAGGCCGCTGCTCTTGCGGTACGCGCCGAGCATGGACTCCTTCACGCCCAGCAGCGCCTTCTCCCCCACCATGCCCTGACAGCGCAGCCGCAGCGTCGCGCTGCGCGCCTCGTCCGGAGCGATGAGCGCCGCGCCGCAGTCGTACGGCAGCACGCGCGCCACGGCGATGAGCACTCGGTCGATGATGTTGTCGTAGCTGGCCGGATCATTCGCGCTGGCGCGGCTGACCTCGTACAGGACGAAGAGCGCCTCCACGCGCTGGTGGAGCTGGCGGATCAGCCGCTCCTTGTCCTTGCGCAGCTGCGTGTACTCCACCGCGTTCTTCACGGTGATGAGCAGGTCGTTCACGTCCCAGGGCTTGGTGATGTACCGGTACACCTGCCCCTGGTTGATGGCCGCGATGATGTCGTCCGGGTGCGTGTACCCCGTGAGCAGCAGCGCGGTGACGTCGAAGCCCTCCGCGCGCGCGGTGGCCACCAGCTCGATGCCCGTCATCTCGGGCATCCGCTGGTCGGTGATGAGGACGTCCACCGACTCCTTTCTCAGGATTTCCAGCGCGGCGGAACCGCTTCGGGCCGTGAGGACGCGGTACCGGCGCTGGAACATCCGCGTGAGGATGTCCAGGACGTCGGCCTCGTCGTCGACGAAGAGCAGCGTGTGGCGGAGCTCGGACAAAGCGGAGGAAGTGTACGTCGAGTTCGTCCCCCCACCTCAAGAAGTGAGAAACAGGACGGAACGGGACACACCGCGAGTGTGCAGGGTGACACCGGACGAGTTGACTCTACACGTCTGTTCAGGGAGAGTGACACTGAAAGCCTGTTGCCTGGGGGGAACGACTCCCCGGCAGGACGGCAGATGAGTGAGGGAGCGCATGGAAGAGCTCACGGAACGCCAGCGCGAGATTCTCAGCTTCATCGTCAAGGAGACGGAGACCCGGGGCTTCCCGCCGACGATTCGCGAAATCGGGGAGCACATGGACATCCGCTCGACGAACGGTGTCAACGACCACCTGAAGGCGCTGGAGCGCAAGGGTTACCTGAACCGGGGCGAGCAGCAGAGCCGCTCCCTGGTGCCCACCAAGCGCGCCCGGCTGCTGCTCGGCCTGGGGGCGCGCAAGGACTCGGGCATGGTGGAGATTCCCCTGCTCGGCAAGGTCGCCGCCGGCGCGCCACTGCTGGCGCAGGAGAACATGGAGGACTCCGTCAAAATCGACAGCTTCCTGCTCGGAGGTGTGAATGGCCGCGAGGTCTTCGCCCTGCGCGTGAAGGGGCAGTCGATGATTGACGACGGCATCCACGATGGGGACTACCTCTTCGTGAAGAAGACGCCGTCCGCCCAGCCGGGTGAAATCGTGGTGGCCCTCATCGAGGACGAAGCCACGGTGAAGCGCTACTACCCGGAAGGGGACCGCATCCGCTTCCAGCCGGCCAACGCCACCATGCAGCCCATCTACGTGAGCCGCGCGGAGTTCCGGTCCACGATGATTCTGGGTCAGGTGGTGGGCGTGTACCGCAAGCTCCAGGGCGGCCGCACCCCGTAGTCCACCCCACCCGTCCCGGGCCGTTTCCTGGCCCGGGCGTGGCTCAAGGGCACTTCTTGAGGGTGGCGTCAGCCGCGGTCGCCCGCGCGCAGGCGGCCTGCAGGATGCCGGTGTCCTTGAGTTCCCGCGCCAGTTGGGCGGTGGCGACGTGCAGCTCGGCGTCCTTCGCGTGGTCCTGCTCCGCGCTGAGGTTGGCGAGGATGCGCAGCGCGTCCGGCTTGCGGTCCATGGTGGCCAGCAGGCTGGCCAGCTCCCGCAGCTCGCGGATGTCCTGGCCGGACACGGACTCCAGGGCCGCGGACAGCTCCTCCTTCGCGGCCGAGGCGTCCTTCATCCCCAGGTAGATACGGGCCAGCGCCACGTGGACGATGGCGCGGTCCTTCACACGCAGGGACTCCTTGTACGCGCTGATGGCGTCCCCGGGCTTGTCCAGCTTCATCTGGATTTCGCCGACGAGCTCCCAGAGCGTGGGATCCCGGGGCGAGCGGCTGGCGGCGTCGCGGTAGGCGTTGGCGGCCTCGGTGAGGTTGCCGGAGCGCACCAGGGCGTCCCCCAGGGTGGCGAGCACGTCCGCGGTGTGGATGCCGTCATCCACGGCCTTCTGGGCCGCGGCCAGCAGCTCCGGGTAGCGCTGCTTCGAGGACAGGACGTCCAACGCGCGCATGATGAGCGCGGACTTCTGCTCCGGGGAGGGCGCCGCGTTGGACGCGAGCGTGAAGTGCAGCACGGCGGCGTCGTGGTCGCCCTTCTTGAGGTCCAGGTCGCCCAGCGACTCCAGGGCGTTGAAGTCCTTGGGGAAGAGGGACAGGGCCTTGCGCAGCGAGCTCTGGGCTTCGACCACCTGGCCCAGCTGGGTCTGGATGAAGCCCAGGCGGCTCCAGTTGGTGGAGCGCTTGGGCTCCAGCTTGAGGGCGGCCTCGAACTCGGCGGCGGCGTCCGTCAGCCGGCCCATGGAGAGGTACACCTCGCCGCGCGCGGCGGGCAGGCGCGGGTCGTCCGGGGCAATCTGCTTCATGGCCTCGAAGGAGGCCAGGGCGGCGTCGAAATGGCCCTGGAGGTACTCGGCGGTGCCTTTGACGTAGAGGCCCTCCGCGTGGTCCTTCGGTTTGACGCGAGGCGTCTCGTCGTCACAGCCCGACAGGGCGAGCAGGGCAATCAGGGAGAGGGCGCGCGGTCGCGGGAACATGAGGGGCTCCGAGGCTCAGAAGTGGTACGCGATGCCTGCGTTGAGGTCCAGGTTGAGGCCGTCTCCCAGCTTCGATTCCGACAGCCCCAGCACCGCCTGCGCGACGTTGGTGCCCAACTCGACCTGGAAGCCCACCGAGCCGGCGATGAGGTACTCCAGGCCCGCGAAGCCCACGACGGTGGGCAGCGGGCCGGTGGACTGGAAGATACCGAAGTCACCGAAGGACAGCTGAACGCCCAGGCCGAACCCCCAGTAGGGCCGCAGGGACTTCTCCACGTTGTGGTAGTGGCGCGCGCCCACGACGCTGGGCAGCACGTTGAGGCCACTGCGCACGCCGTCCTGCGTGGAGCGCACGTAGCTGAAGCCCACTTGGAGGAAGCCGACCCATTCGGGGTGGAACCAGTAGCCCACCTCGATGTCGCCGCCTGGGTTCACCGTGGACAGCTTGTCGATGAAGTTGTTGTTGACGCGCAGGCCCAGCATCAGGCCGCCGCCCCCCGTGCGCGAAGAGCCCCCCAGCAGCGGGCGGGCCGCCACGGATTCCTCCGGCGGGACGAGCGCGGCGAAGAGCTGGTCGGAGACGGCCTTCGCGGTGCGCAGCAGATCCTCCGCTTCCGGGGCCTCCGCGCGAGGCCGGGCCAGGATCCGCCCGCCCGCGGCGTCCAACAGGTTGGCGGTGAGCAGGTACTTGTCGCCGAAGCGGTCCAGTCGGCCGGCCACGACGTAGCGAGCGCCGGTGAGGGCCACGAGTTCCTGGAGGCAGTCTCCCCGGTCGCACGTCTTGAGGCCCTGGAGTTGCTGCTGGCGCTCCTCGTCCAGGGCGGCCTCGATGTCCCACTGCGAGAGGACTCGCAGCCGCGGCGACTCCGCCAGCCGCGAGGTGATGAGCGAAGTGACGCCCGGCGCCGCGTCGCGGCCTGCCTCGTTGGCCTCCAGCATCAACACCGCCACGACGACGGGCCCGGCCGCATCGGCCGTGCTCGCCTGGACCGCAGCGGCCTGTGACACAGGGGCTGGCGCCTGGGCATGCGCCGCCGAAGCCAGCAAGACGAAACAGGAGAGCCACCAGGACACGAAGCGCGACACGGGCCGACACTCTACCTTCACCCGGGCCCGGCACCGAGGCCCAGACGTCATACGACGTAGCGCCCTGCCCCACCGCCCGGAGCAGGAAGGCAACCGGGCCCGCGCCGCCTCGCCTACGAGGAGGGCATCGGCCCCAGATAGTCGAGCGGGTCCACCGGCTTTCCGTCCAGGCGCACCTCGAAGTGCAGATGGGGCCCGGACGTCCGGCCCGACTCGCCGACGGTGGCAATCACCTGTTCGCGGCGAACCTTCTGCCCGGTGCGCACGCGCAGGTCGCGGTTGTGCGCATACAGGGTAATCAACTTGTTCGTGTGCTCGACGATGACGATGTTGCCGTAGCCGCGCTGCTCGCCCGCGTAGAGCACCGTGCCTTCCTGCGCCGCCTTCACGGGTGTGCCAGAAGGCGCTGCCAGGTCGATGCCGTCATGCGGTTCCTTCCCCTTCTTCCCGAAGCGGCCGTACAGGACGCCTCTTAGAGGCCAGTCGAGCTGCCCCTGCGTGGCCACGCGCGGCGGGCCCGTGGCGCTCGCTGGACGCGACAGGGGCCGGCTGCGCGACGGAGGCTCCTCGCGGCGGCCCGCGGTGGGCACGCTGCGCCGCGACTCCGCTGACGTGGAGGTCCGAACCGGCTCTGGGTCCGCCTCCGCCAGGGCACGCACGGGCACGCCGCGCTCGACGCCGGGGATGGTGAGCTCCTGCCCCACCGCCAATGTCCACGGCGCCTTGATGCCGTTGGCCGAGCCCAGCTCCTCCACCGTGAGGCCGTAGGTGCGGGAGATGCGGTACATCGTCTCGCCAGCGGCCACGACGTGGCGCGCGGCCACCAGCTCCGGCTCGGCGTGGACGCCCCGCAGGTTGAACGGCAGCGGCGTGGTCCGCTCGGCCGCGTCGGTGACTACCGCCGCCTCGCCCTCACGCGAAATGGCGTCCAACCCCGTGTCCGTCCCGGCCACGGAGGATGCCCGGGTGCCCACACAGCCGCTCAGCAACACGGCCAGGAGGAACACCCGGAGCGCCCCACGCGCTCGGCTGGACACGCACGGCGCCAACGCTAGGCACCGTCCGGTTCATGCCGGTTGAAGCCATCGACCTGCCACCCGGAGAGGTCCGGGAGCCGGCCATGGTCCGTCAGCTCGAAGTGCAGCGGAGTGACGGAGACGCGCTTGTCCCGGAACACGGCATTGCAGTCGCTGCCCGGGATGTCCTCGTGCTGGTAGTCGCTACCGCCAATCCAGTAGTACTTCCGGCCACGAGGGTCTTCGTTCTCCACCACCTCGAAGCCGTACGAGTGACGGCCCTGGCGGGTGATGGCGTAGCCCTCCGGCTCCACGCCCCCGGGGATGTTCACGTTGAGGAGCATCCGCGGCGGCAGGGGGCGCGACAGGGCGCTGGACACCAACGAACGGGCGAACCGGGCCGCCGGCGCGAAGTCGAAGTTCCGCCGGGCCACCAGGCTGAAGGCAATGGCGGGCACGCCCAGGAGCGCGCCCTCCATCGCCGCGGCCACCGTGCCGGAGTACATGATGTCTTCGGCCAGATTTGCGCCGTGGTTGATGCCGGAAACCATGAGTACCGGGCGATCATCCTTCAGGAGATGGTTGATCGCCAGATAAGCGCAGTCCGCGGGGGTTCCGTCGACGGCGAACCACCGCGCCCGCATCTCCTTGATGCGCAGCGGCCGGTGCAGGGAGATGGCATGGGAGGCGGCGCTCTGCTCCCGGTCGGGAGCCACCACCCACACCTCCCCCAGGGGGCTCACGGCCTCGACCAGCGCCTGAAGCCCCTCGGAGAAGTAGCCGTCGTCGTTGGAAACCAGGATGCGCTTGGGCTTGTCGCTCACGGGCTCACTTCTTCTGGTTCAGGGCGCGGAACACCGACTTGCCAGCGTAGCGGGCCGCGGCCCCCAGCTCGCCTTCGATGCGCAGCAACTGGTTGTACTTGGCCACGCGATCGGAGCGGGACGCGGAACCCGTCTTGATCTGCCCGCAGTCCAGCGCCACGGCCAGGTCGGCGATGGTGGTGTCCTCCGTCTCGCCGGAGCGGTGGCTCATGACGGACGTGTACCCGGCGCGGTGCGCCATGCGAACGGCGTCGAACGTCTCCGTCAGGGTGCCAATCTGGTTCACCTTCACCAGGATGGAGTTGGCCGTGCCCGTCTCGATGCCGCGGCCCAGGCGCTCCACGTTGGTGACGAAGAGGTCGTCGCCCACCAGCTGCATGCGCGAACCCAGCGCGTCGGTGAGCTTCTTCCAGCCCTCCCAGTCATCCTCCGCCATGCCGTCTTCGATGGAGATGATGGGGTAGCGCTCCGAGAGGCCCCGGTAGTACTCGAGCAGGCCGGTCGAGTCGTACTCCTTGCCCTCGCCCTTCAGCTTGTACTTCTTGCTGCCCTTGTCGAAGAACTCGCTGGCCGCCACGTCCAGGGCCAGGAAGAGCTGCTCACCGGCCTTGAAGCCCGCCTGGTCAATGGCCTCCATGATGAGCTTCAGCGCCTCTTCGTTCGCCGGCAGGTCCGGGGCGTAGCCGCCCTCGTCGCCCACGCCCGTGGCCAGCTTGCGGCCCTTGAGAATCTTCTTCAGCGCGTGGAACACCTCGGCGCCCCAGCGCAGGCCCTCCGCGAAGGAGGACGCACCGGCGGGCACCACCATGAACTCCTGCACGTCCACGCGGGTGTCCGCGTGCGCGCCGCCGTTGAGGATGTTCATCAGCGGCACCGGCAGGGTGCGCGCCTGCACGCCGCCCACGTAGCGGTACAGCGGCAGCCCGTGCGCGTCCGCCGCGGCGCGAGCGGCCGCCATGGACACCGCGAGGATGGCGTTGGCGCCCAGCTTGCCCTTGGTGGCGGTGCCGTCCAGCTCCAGCATCCGCTGGTCCACCGCGAACTGATCCGCCGCGTCCATGCCCACCAGCGCGGGCGCGAGCACGTCGACCACGTTCTTCACGGCCTTCTGCACGCCCTTGCCCAAGTAGCGATGCTTGTCGCCGTCGCGCAGCTCGATGGCCTCGTGCTCACCGGTGGACGCACCGGACGGCACCGCGGCGCGGCCACGAGCGCCCCCGGCAAGCTGGACCTCCGCCTCCACGGTGGGATTGCCACGGGAGTCGAGCACTTCGCGCGCCAGAATCTGAGAAATCTCGGTCATAGGCGGCCGTTTCTAGAAGAGCCCTCCGGGCCGGGCAAGCGTGCTCGCGGCCCGTGCTGCTACAGTGTCCACCCGTCGAATGCCCCCGCCCCAACGCCGCCCCACCTTGAAGGGGCCTGACCCATTGCTCGCTCAACGGCGCCGCGGCGCGCTGCTTGGCATGGCCGTGGGCAATGCCCTGTCCGTCCCCACCGCGCACCGGCCCTTCATGGCCGTTCCGTTTCCCAAGCAGGCGGAGGGGCCCTACATGAAGCTGATGGGCGGCGGTCCGCATGAGCTGCGTCGCGGCCAGGTGACGGAAGAGGTCCAGCTCGCGGCCTGCCTGAGCCACAGCCTCCGGTCCATCAAGCGTTACGACGCCGCAGACGCACTGCGTCGTTACCGCGCCTGGCAGCCGCACGCCTTCGACGTCAGCGAGCCCATGAAGGAGGTCTTCGAGGACTGCCAGACGTCGGGCTTCCCGCCCCTGGGCGCGGGCATGCGCGTGTGGCTGCGTGCGTACCGGAAGCCCGCGGACCCGGGGAGCCTGGCCCGCGCGGCGCCGCTGGGCGTGTACCTGGCCGGTGACGCCCACGCGCTCACCCAGGCCTCGCTGGAGGACTCCGCCCTCACCCACTTCGACCCGCGCTGCCAGCTCGCCTGCGCGGCCTTCAACGCGGCCATTGGCCATGCCGTCACCCATGGCGCGGGCCTCAAGGCCGCCGACCTCATCCCCGCCGCGGAGTCGGGCCTGCTGCTGGCCGGCGCGGCGCTCGGGCGTTCCGCCAGTGACTACGTGCAGGAGGTGTCCTTCGCCGCGTCGCTCCTGCGCGAGGATCTGGCCATCGCCCAGCAAGAGGACCCGATGCTGTACGGGCCGGAGTTGCAACTCCACCGCCCCCTGCACGCGGTGCGCGTCGCCTTCCGGCTGGCCTTCTGGGAGCTGCTCCACGCCCCCAGCGCCGAGGCCGCGCTCCTGGACGTCGTCCACCGGGGCGGCGACACGGAGGCCCACGCCACCATCACCGGCGCGCTCGTGGGCGCCTTCCATGGCGAGCAGGCCCTGCCCGAGGAGTGGCGCAAGCAAGTCCTGGAGGCCCTGGCCACCGTCAAGGGGCCGCTGTGGGATGTCTACCACCCCCGGCACCTGCTGGCCCTGACCAACGCCTGAGGGCTCCTGAATGCGCGAAGCCCGCGGGGCCGTCCTGGGAAGGACCGCCACCGCGGGCTCGGGGACACACTGGCGCGGCCGTCAGGCCGCTCGCCAGGGTCAGGCCAGCAGGTCGATGACCACTACGCCCCGCTGGGGCTTGTCGTCTTCGGTCTCCGTGCGGCGACGAGGGCGGTCATCCGGCACGGGGAGCGGAAGCTCCACCACCGGCCTGTCGTGCTCCTCACGGCGGCGCTCACGGCGCTTGATCTCTTCGATGATGAAGGCGTCGAGCATGGGTATTCCGTCTCCCTCAGCCTACGTACCCCGATGTACGCCCATCCCGCCCCAATACCATTTCCATCAATATCAGATGCAAATTAAGAACCCCGGTTCTTCGCTGGGTACGTTGCAGCCATCTCGCACGGTTGCTCGTCTGCCACCCGACACCCGGACCAGGGCACCCAGGGCAGAAATGTCGTGGAGGCCGAAAATCCCGTGGGGATGGTGTTCATTTTAATGCCCTCGAAGCGGCCCGCAAGCGGACCGTCCCATGGGCATACTCCCCGTATCCAGCGTCGCAAGCCCCTTCGAGTCGGCCTCGTCCGCCCGCCTGCTGCGACGCGCGGATCATCCGGGTCCCCGAAGACTCCTGGCGGCCGGCGGGCGATGGTGGAGTCGCCCGCCCGGAAGCCGCCCGGAGGCGTGGTTCAGGGCGCCTCGAAGCGGCGCTTGAAGGCGTCCAGCATCTTCGGCAACGAGGTCTCCACCAGCGCGGAGACGACGCTCTTGGGCACCAGCGCGCCCAGGGCCATCTCCACGGTGTAGGTGGCCTTCGTCTTGCCCTCGCCCGCGGGCTCCAGGACCCAGCTGCCCTGGTTGTCCTTCATGAACTCGCCCTTGATGTAGGACCAGGACATGCGGGTGGGCCGCTCCTCCGTGACGTGGATGGAGTAGTTGATGGTCTTCACCACATCCACCTTGTAGTGGACGTCCACCGTGTTGCCCTTGCGGTTCTCGGTCCGGATGCCCTTCACCTCTGAAAGGAACTCCGGGTACCGCTCGTACTGGGTGATGACGTCGAAGACCTTCTCGATGGGGGCGTTGACGATGATGGTTCGCGAGGCGCCAGGCATGGGTGTCTCCAGGGGGCGTGAGTCAGGGTGGGAGCTGCGGCCTAGAAAGCGTACCCCGGCTTCTTGTCGAACTTGTGCACCGACTGGATGAAGCGGACGGTGCCCGTCTTGCTGCGCATGACGACGGAGTGCGTCTCGCATCCACCGCCGAAGAAGCGCACGCCCTTGAGGAAGTCGCCGGTGGTGACGCCGGAGGCGGCGAACATGACCTCGCCCTTGGCCAGCTCCTCGGCGGTGTAGATCTTCGAGATGTCGGTGATGCCCATGGACTTCGCGCGGTCGATTTCGCCCTGGTTGCGGGGAACGAGCCGGCCCTGCATGTCACCGCCGGTGGCGCGGATGGCCGCCGCGGCGATGACGCCCTCGGGCGCGCCGCCGATGCCCATCAGCACCTCCACGCCCGTGTCCTCGAAACACGTGGCGATGGCGCCGGCCACGTCACCGTCCTCGATGAGCCGGATGCGGGCGCCCGCCGCGCGAATCTCCTTGATGAGGTCGGTGTGACGCTCGCGGTCCAGCACCACCACGGTGAGGTCTTCCACATAGACCTTCATCTTCTCCGCGATGGAGCGGAGGTTCTCCGTGGGCGTCTTGCGCAGGTCGATGGCGCCCCGGGCGCGCGGGCCCACGGCCATCTTCTCCATGTATGTGTCGGGGGCGTTGAGCAGCCCGCCCTTGCCCGCCATGGCCACCACTGCGATGGAACCCGGACGGCCGTAGGCGCACAGGTTGGTGCCCTCCAGCGGGTCCAGGGCGATGTCCACCTCGGGCGCACCCTCGCCACGCTTGCCCACCTTCTCGCCGATGTAGAGCATGGGCGCCTCGTCGCGCTCGCCCTCGCCGATGACGACGGTGCCATCAATCTGCAGCGCGTCGAAGGCGCGGCGCATGGCGTCCACGGCGGCCTGATCCGACTCGTCCTTGTTGCCGCGGCCCATCAGTCGAGCGGAGGCGATGGCCGCCATCTCGGTGACGCGCACGACCTCCATTGCCAGGTTGCGATCCATGTGTGTGTGCTCCTTGCGTATGCCGGAAGGGTTCAGGTGGAAGTGGAAGAGCCCGGGGAAGGCTCGGTCGTTTCGAGCAGCCGGATGAGGGAGTCCGGCAGCCGCGTCGGCTTGCCGTCCCGCCCCACGCAGGCGTGACGGGTCATGCCGGTGCAGAGCAGCGTGCGTGGCGCACCGTCACGAAACAGCGCGTAGGTGAACACGATGGACGCTCGGCGCAACTCGCTCACGGTGGTTTGGATGACCAACAGATCGTCGTAGCGCGCGGATGCCTTGTACTGGCAGCTCGCCTCGGCCACGGGTAGCAGGGCACCAGAGCGCTCCAGCTCGGCGTAGCTGCCACCCCGGGCGCGGAAGTACTCACTGCGCGCGAACTCGAAATAGCGGAAGTAATTCGCGTAGTAGACGACACCCATCTGATCGGTGTCGCCGTAGATGACGCGAAGACGGGCCTCGACCATGAAGCGGGCGACCCTAACAGCGCGATGTGCGGCGTCCAAGCAGTGACACGCGTTGTTGGTTGCTTCTCACCATCCCGGCGGGGATGGTTCTCATCCCAATGATTCGCGCACTTGTCCTCGCCGTGGCGCTGGCCACCCTGCCCGCTTTTGCCCGACCTCCCAGGCTCACGCTCGTCATCAGTGTGGACGCGCTCGGCAGCGACGTGCTGCTGCGCAACCGCCCTCGGCTGAAGGGCGGCCTGGGCCAGCTGCTCAACCAGGGCGCGTACTTTCCTTATGCGCGCTACGGCTATGCCGAATGCCGCACCGCGCCCGGCCACGCCACCCTGTCCACGGGCGCCAACCCCTGGCGGCACGGCATCGTGGACAACCGGTGGGTGGACCGCTCCACGATGAAGCGCGTGATGTCCTTCGCGGACGCGGCACACCCAGTGTTGGAGGTGCCGCTGAAGCCGGGCCAGGACTCCGGCCCCGCGCACCTCATGGTGGAGACGCTGGCGGACCGGCTGCGGGTGACGACGCAGGAGCGCGGCAAGGCGGTGGCGTTGGCCATCAAACCCCACGCGTCCATTGCCCTGGCCGGGCGTGCGGGACAGGCGTGGTGGTTCGACAAGGGCGAGGGGAAGTTCGTCACCGGCACCTGGTACACCAAGGAGTTCCCGGCGTGGCTGAAGGCGCTGAACGCGCGGAAGCTGCCGGAGGCGTCCTTCGGCAAGAAGTGGGAGCTGATGCGGCCGGCCTCGGAGTACGTGGGCGAGGACGAAGGCCTCGCTGAGTCGGACGTCTACGGCCTGGGCCGCACCTTCCCCCATCCGCTGGACGGCGGGCTGCCGTCGCCGGGCCCGACCTTCTACCAGGCGTTCGCCGTCTCGCCGGACTCGCATGACCTGCTGGTGGAGGCGGCCAAGGCGGCCATCGCCGGAGAGGGCCTGGGCCAGGACGACGTGCCCGACCTGCTGGCCGTGAGCTTCAGCGGCACGGACCTGGTGTTCCATGAGTACGGGCCGTACTCGTGGGAGATGCAGGACACGCTGCTGCGGCTGGACAAGGCGATGGGCAACCTCATCGCCGCGGCCGAGCGCGCGGCGGGCGGACGGGGCAACCTGGTCATCGCGCTGTCCGCGGACCACGGCGGCGCGGCGATGCCGGAGCAGTGGGCAGCCAAGGGGCTTCCCGCGAAGCGGGTGACTTCGGCGGAGCTGGCGGAGGGCCTGACGCAGGCGCTGCGACAGCAGTTCGGCGGCGACGTGACGGCCACGCTCGAACAGCTCGACGTGTACCTGGGCGGTCAGACGCACCAGGGAGGTGCGGTGGACTCGGCGGTGCGACGCGCCGCCGCGGCATGGCTGGCGAAACATCCGTCGGTCATCACGGCCGTGGCGAATGATGACCTGTTCACCGCGCCGGACACCGCGGGCTACCTGACGTCCATGCGCAAGAGCTACTACCCCGGGCGCAGCGGCGACGTGCTCTTCATGATCCGGCCCTTCCACCTGCTCCACTACATCCCCACCGGCACCAGCCACGGCACGCCGCACTCCTACGATTCGCAGGTGCCCATCCTCTTCGCGGGCAAGGGCGTGAAGCCGGGCATGTACCTGGAGGAGATTGACCCGGTGGACTTCGCCCCCACCCTGTCGGCGCTGATGGAGATGGGCATGCCGGCGTCGGCGGAGGGCAAGCCCCGCGCGGAGGTCCTCACGGGCAAGTGAGCGGTCCTCACGGCCGCGAGCGGACACGCGCGCTGAGGGCGCCGTCCGCCGCGGTCCGTGCGTAGTGAAGGGAGGGCTCCGCGCGTCCAGGCAGAGAGTGCCGGGACGCCCTTCGACGCGGAGGCGCTGGAGCCAGGAGCGCCTCCGTGTCAGCGCGCTACGCCGGCTTCGGCTGCTTGCTGCGCGCGGGCCGCTTCGCCGCGGCGGTGATTTCCAGCGACAGGTCCATGGCCCGCGCGGAGTGCGTCAGCGCGCCCATGGACACGAAGTCGATGCCCAGCTTCGCCAGCCGAGGCAGCCGGTCCAGCGTGACGCCGCCCGACACCTCGAGCGGGACGCGGCCCGCCGCCAGCTTCACGGCCTCGCGAATCTGCGCGTCGTCCATGTTGTCGAGCATCACCACGTCCGCGCCGTGCTCGATGGCCTCCGCGAGCTGCTTGAGGTTGGTGACCTCGATTTCAATCTTGGTCAGCCGTGGCCCGTTGAGCTTCGCCCGGCGCAGCGCCTCCGCGATGGAGCCACCCACGGCGGCGATGTGGTTGTCCTTGATGAGGACGCCGTCGAAGAGGCCGAAGCGGTGGTTGGAGGCACCGCCCATGCGGACGGCCTCCTTGGCCACCGTGCGCATTCCCGGCGGCGTCTTCCGCGTGTCCAGGACGCGCAGATTGGAGCCACGCACGGACGTGACAGCCTGCTGCGCCAGCGTCGCGATGCCCGCGGCCCGCTGCACGATGTTGAGCGCGGTGCGCTCCGCCGCGAGCAGCGAGCGCATCCGGCCATGACAGCGCGCGGCGACCATCTTCGGTTTGATCTCCTGACCGTCGCGGCGCAACAGCTCCACCTCGACGTTCGGGTCGACCGTCTTGAAGACGCGGACGAAGGCATCCAGGCCCGCGAGCACCAACTGCTCCTTGGCGACCAACTCCGCGCTGCCCTCGTAGTCAGGAGGGATGAGGGCCTGCGAGGTGACGTCACCCGCCGCCCCCAGGTCCTCATCGAGTGCGAGCGCGATGAGCCGGTCGAGGTAATCCTGCTGCTGCACGTCTCCTCCTGCTACCGCCGGGCCTTTGCCCGCGCCTTGGGTTTCGCCCCGGTGCCCTTCTTCGCCGCCGCCTTGCTGGCGGGGGCCTTCTTCGCGGGAGCCTTTCGGCCCGCCGCCTTCTTCACCGGCTTCTTGCTGGCGGCAGCGACCTTCTTCGCGGCCCCCTTCTTCGTGGCAGCCTTCTTCGCGGCGACCTTGGCCGGAGCCTTCTTCGCAGCGGCCTTCTTCGCCGCGCCCTTGGCAGGCGCCTTCTTCGCGGCGGCCTTCTGGGCCGAAGCCTTCTTCGACGCAGCCTTGGCCGGAGCCTTCTTGGCGGCGGCCTTCTGAGCCGAAGCCTTCTTCGCCGCGCCCTTGGCCGAAGCCTTCTTCGCAGCGCCCTTCTTGGCGGCGCCCTTCGCGCCCGCGGCCTTCGTCACAGCGGCCTTCTTGCCCGCGGCCTTCTTCGCGGGACGCGCCTTCGCCGGAGCGGCAGGCTCCTCGTCGGAAGCGGAGACGGCCTCCACCACCGTGTCCTTCGCGATGGACGACGCCTTCTTCACGGCGGCCAGGGCGGCCTTCACCACGGCCTTCGCGGTGGAGGCCACCGTCTGCTCAGACTCAGCGGCCTCCTGCTTGGCGGCGGCGGGCACCTCACGGGCGTCGCCACCGGCGCGCGCCGTGTTGAACTCCCGCATCGCGTCGTCGACGAGGCCCATGCTCATATACGCCACGCCGAGGTCATGATGGTCGGCCGGAGACAGGCCTTCCTTCGTCCCCGCGCGCAGCTTCTCCAGGGCCTCCTGCACCTGGGGATCCGCGGCTTCGGTCACACCGCCCGCGGCCTCGAGCTCGTCCTTCAACTCCTCCGCCAGGTCGACGTTGCCCTCTGCTTCCGCATCCGGGGCGACCTTCACCTCGGCCGGAACGGTGGAAGCCTCCTCCTCCTCGGTGGACTCGGCGAGCGTCTCGTATTCAGTGCCCCCCTCGACCGGAGGCCGCGTCTCTAATGAAGCGGCGCTCTCGGGCGGCGTGATGGGCTCGGTCGCGACGTCGGCTTCGGTCGCGATGTCGGCCTCGGTCGGCTCAACGCTTTCGGTCGGCGTGCTGCTCTCGGACGGCGGCGCTGCGGGCATGGCGGGCTCCGGGGCAATGCGCTGCAGATGGTCCTGAAGCTTGGCCTTGCGCTCCTTCAACTCCTCCACGCGGGCGCGGTCCTTCTCGACCACGTCCGGGGGCGCCTTGGCCACGAAGTTGGGGTTCTCCAGCTTGCGCAACACACCGGCGGCCTCCTGCTCGGCGCGCGCAATCTCCTTGCGGAGGCGGTCGCGTTCCGCGTCCAGGTCGATGAGACCCGCCAGCGGCACGTAGATTTCCAGGTTCGTGCCCACGAAGGCGGCGGCCTGCGGCGGCTTGGTGCCGGGCGCGCCAATCTCCACCTCGGACAGGCCGGCCAGCGGCATCAGGTACGCGCGCCAGCGCTCCAGCAGCTCGCGCGTGCGAGCGTCCGGGCTCTGCACCACCGCCTTCACCTTGGTCGCGGGCGACAGGTTGCTCTCGCCGCGGATGGTGCGCAGGCCTTCGATGGTGGCGATGACCGGGGCCATCTCCGCCTCGGCGGCCTCGTCCACCAGGTCCGCGTCGGGCTCCGGGTACGACGCGATCATGATGCTGTCCACCGACCGGGACATCGGCAGCTTCTGCCAGATCTCCTCGGTGATGAACGGCATGAACGGGTGCAGCAGCCGCAGGATGCGATCCAGCGAGTACACCAGCACCGCGCGCGCGGAGTCCTTCGCCTGCTCATCGGTGCCGTAGAGCGAGCCCTTGGCCAGCTCGATGTACCAGTCGCAGAACTCGGCCCACAGGAACTGGTACAGCGTGGAGGCCGCCTCGGCGAAACCGTACGTCTCCAGCGAGGCGCGGGCCTCGGTGGTGGCGCGCTGGAGCCGCGAGAGAATCCAGCGGTCCGCCAGCGTCAACGGACGCTCCTTCAGCGGACGCTCATCCAGCGTGAACTCGCCCATGTTCATCAGGGCGAAGCGGCTGGCGTTCCACAGCTTGTTGCAGAAGGCCTTGTAGCCAGCCATCCGGTCCATGGACAGCTTGATGTCCCGGCCCTGCTGGGTGAGCGACGCGAGCGTGAAGCGCAGCGCGTCCGCGCCGAAGGCAGGCATGCCCTGCGGGAACTTGTTCCTGAGCGTCGGCTCAAGCTTGTCCGCGGGGGCGCCGAGGATGACGTCCAAGGGGTCGATGACGTTCTTCTTCGTCTTCGACATCTTCTCGCCCTTCTCGTCGCGCACCATCGCGTGCAGGTACACGGTGCGGAAGGGCACATCCCCCATGAAGTGCAGGCCCATCATCATCATCCGGGCGACCCAGAAGAAGATGATGTCGTGGCCCGTCTCCATGACGGACGTCGGGTAGAACGTCTGGAGGTCCGGCGTGTTGCGCGGCCAGCCCAGCGTGGAGAAGGGCCACAGCGCGGACGAGAACCAGGTGTCCAGCACGTCCGGGTCCTGGATGAACGTGGCGCCGCCGCACTTCGGGCAGGCCGAGGGCTGCTCACGCGCGACAATCGGCTCCGCGCGTGCGAAGTCCACGCCGCCCACCTTCACCGTCGCGGCGTCCAGCGGCAGGTCGGTGTCGTCCCCCAACCGAGGGCTGCACGCGGTGCAGTAGTACGCGGGAATCTGGTGGCCCCACCAGAGCTGGCGGCTGACGCACCAGTCGTGGATGTTGCGCATCCAGTGGAAGTAGGTGTTCGTCCATGACTCGGGGACGAACTTCGTGCGGCCCTGCTCCACCGCCTCGATGGCCGGCTTCGCCAGCGGTTCAATCTTCACGAACCACTGCGGCGACAGGCGCGGCTCCACGACCGTGGCGCTGCGCTGGCACGTGCCGACGGACAGCTTGTGCGGCTCCTCCTTCTCCAGCAGGCCCTGCTCCTGGAGGTCCGCCAGCACCTGCTTGCGCGCCTCGAAGCGATCCAGGCCGGCGTACTTGCCGGTCTCCTTCGTCATCCGGGCCGATTCGTCCAGGATGGACAGCATCGGCAGCTTGTGACGCAGGCCCGTCTGGTAGTCGTTGAAGTCGTGCGCGGGCGTCACCTTCACCACGCCGGTGCCGAACTTCGGATCCACCAGCTCGCCGTCCGCGATGATGGGAATCTCGCGGCCGCTGAGCGGCAGCACCACGTGCTTGCCAATCAGGTCCTGGTAGCGCTCGTCCTCCGGATGGACGGCCACGGCGGTGTCGCCCAGCATCGTCTCCGGGCGCGTGGTGGCCACGGTGAGCGTGCGGTCGCTGTCCTTCACCGGGTAGCGGATGTGCCAGATGGAGCCGTTCTTCTCCTGGTGCTCCACTTCCAGGTCGCTGAGCGCCGTGCGGCACGAAGGACACCAGTTGATGAGCTTCTGGGCCCGGTACATCAGGCCCTCTTCGTACAGCCGGACGAAGACCTCGCGCACCGCGGCGGAGGACTGCTCGTCCATGGTGAAGCGCTCGCGGCTCCAGTCCAGGGATGCGCCCAGGTAGCGGTGCTGCTCGCCGATACGGGCGCCGAACTTGCCCTTCCACTCCCAGACGCGCTCGAGGAACGCCTCGCGGCCCAGGTCGTGGCGGCTCTTGCCCTCCGTCGCCTTCAACTCCCTCTCCACCACCATCTGCGTGGCGATGCCTGCGTGGTCCGTACCGGGGAGCCACAGGGCGTTGAAGCCGCTCATCCGCTTCCAGCGGGTGAGGATGTCCTGGATGGTGGCCGTCAACGCATGGCCGATGTGCAGGCTGCCCGTGACGTTGGGCGGCGGCAGGACGATGGAGAACGGCGGCTTGTCGGAGGGCGCCTCGGCGCGGAAGTAGTTGCGCTCAAGCCAGAACGCGTAACGCCGGGCCTCGACCTCGGTGGGCTCGTAGGCCTTCGAAAGTTCAGTGGTATCGGTCATTGAAAACGGCCGGCCCCGGAGACCGGGGCCGGCAAAAGGTCAGGAGGTTACGGCGCCAGGCGCCTCAGTGCTGGGTCTCTCGGTCCTTGATGAGCCGCTCGAGCTCCTCTCGGATGATGGTCTCCGCCAGCTGCGGTACCACCTCCCAGGCAATCTTCTCGATGACCTCGCGGGAAGCCTTCGAAAGCGCCTCGCGCAGCAGGGCCTCGCCCCCATCCGCGGCAGGCGCACGGGCGCTCGCCGGCCTGGCCGCGACAGGCGCGGGGGTGGCGATGTCCAGCGAGATCTCCTCCGCGTCACCCTGGTCGGGCAGCGAGTCCTCGATGCTGATGGACGGCTGGGCCGCGGCGGGCGCGGGCGCCCCCAGACCGAACGGATCCCTGCCCCGCGCGGCGGGCGGCGGCGCCGCCCCTGGAGGAGGCTGCGGCGCGCCAACCGGAGGACGCGAGAAGCCACCCGGCGCGGGACCACCCGGCGGAGGCGGCACGCCCGGACGCGCCACGGCGCCCGGCGGCATGCCCGGACGCGGCGGAAGGCCCGGCGCGGAACCACCCGGCGGAGGCGGCACGCCCGGACGGGCGCCCGGCGGCATCCCAGGTCCCGGAGGACGCGCACCCGGCGGCACGCCCGGGCCGGGAGGACGCGCCATGCCCGGCGGCATCCCAGGTCCCGGAGGACGCGGCGCACCCGGCGCACCCGGCGGCGGCATGCCTGGGCCGGGAGGACGCGCCATGCCCGGCGGCATCCCAGGTCCCGGAGGACGCGCACCCGGCGGCGGCACACCCGCACCCGGCGGCGGACGCGGCACGCCCGGTCCCGGAGGCACACCCGGACGAGCCCCCGGCGGCGGAGCGGGACGAGCCCCCGGCGGCGCGGCGGCGGCGACGGGCGCGGGCGCCGCGACGGGCTGAGGAGCCGCGTGGCGCACCTGCGTGGCGGCCGACGCGGGCATCGTGTTGGACTTCTGGCCGACCAGCGCCTTCACCTTGTCGAGCAGCACCTGGCTCTCGAAGGGCTTGGTGACGTGGTCATCGGCGCGGGCGGCGCGGGCGCGATTCTCGTCGAACGCCTCGAAGGTGCCGGCCAGCAGCACCACCGGGATGCCCTGGGTGGCCGGGTCGTTCTTCAGCGCCTCGCAGACCTCATAGCCGCTCTTGCCCGGCATCATGACGTCCGCGAGCACGACGTCCGGACGCAGCTCGCGAGTGCGGGAGATGGCGTCCAGCCCGTTGTCCACCGCGGTCACCTGAAAGTCCTCGGTCGCGAAGATCATCCCGATCACCTTGCGGATGGTGAGCGAGTCATCGGCGACCAGCAGATTCTTGGGCATCGGTTCGGGCCTCGGGGAGCATCCACTCCCCTGAATTCGTTGGTGATTCCCGCCGCGAGGGTTGACTCGCGGCAGTCTGACAAGTGGGGCAGCTTACGAGTTGCCCTCTGGGACGATCAAGAAAACATGCGTTGCAGGTCCAGGAACGCCACAGGCTCGCTCAACCCAGGAGCGCGGAAGCTGCCCGCGGTGTCGTCCGGCTCGAAACGTTGCATGACGCCGAGCACTCGCGTGGCCGTCAACCCCACGTTCCGCCCGGCCAGTTCCGTGAGGACGATGAAGGGCTCCGGCACGGGCGATTCCCCCAGCAACGCGGGGACCGAGCAGACAGGCCACAGCACCTGATCATGCGGAAAAATACCGGCCACCGGTCCGCTCTGCACGGGCAGCACGCTGAAGGCCTCTCCCCGGCTGATGACCTGCGACACCAGGCCCAGGGGGACGCCGAACAGTCGGCTCTGGGACTCGAAGACGAGCGCCCGGTCCGGAGCCGCCTCCGCCCAGTGCACGGGCCGGGCGGCAACCGCCGCAGACATCGAACCCACCCGGTGCGGCAGCGCCTCCGCGATGAGCTCCAGGTACAGCCGCGACTTGTGCAGCACCGCGCCCCGGCTCAGCGGAGCCAGCGAGTCCGCCAATCCCGGTGGCAGCAGGAAGAACGGCGCGCGGGCCACGTCCGCCACCTCCACCACGGAGCGGACGCGCACCGCCAGGGTGGGACTCACGTCGAGCACCACCACCATGCCCGGGCCTTCCTCGGGCGGCCCGCCCAGCAGCGCGCAGAGGTCCTTCACCTCCAGCACACCCCGCAGGCTGCTGCCGTTGGCGCCCGGCATCGCTACTTCCATGACAGACGTCGCTTCCACGGCGTAACGGGTTTCCCCGGCCTCAACGAGAAGGCAGAGCCGACGGCCGCTTTCGAAGGGGGACACGGGGGCCGACCCTAGCAGCGTTCCATCGGTTGATGCTAAGCCGATGGGAGATGGCGCGAATCCTCCTCGTCGACGACGAAAAGATCGCCCGCACCCTGTACGGCGACTACCTCACCGCCGTGGGACACGCCGTCACGGCGGTGGGCACGCTACAAGAGGCGAAGGAAGCGCTCGCAGGCGACCGCTTCGACGCGGTGGTGACGGACCTCATCCTCCCCGGTGGCGACGGCATGGAGGTCCTGCGGCACGTGCGGGAACATCACCCGGGCGTGGAGGTGGTGGTCATCACCGGCCTGGAGAAGGTGGACCCCGCCGTGCGCGCCATCAAGAGCGGCGCCGCAGAGTACCTCGTCAAGCCGGTGGCCCCGGAGGCCCTGCAGCACGCCGTGCGCCGCGCGCTCACCACGCGCGACCTGATGCAGGAGAACGCGTCGCTGCGCCGCCACGTGGCCATGCTGGAGGCCGGGCAGCGCATCGCCACCACGTTGGACCGCGAGAAGCTGGCCGCGGTCACCGCCAGCGCGCTGCAGAGCATGGCCTCCGCCAGCGCCGTGGTGCTGCTGGAGCGCGACTCCGCCTTCGCGCTGCGGCGCCACGGCACCAGCGGCCTGTCCACCGCGCTGGAAGAGCCGCTCATCGCCGAGCTCATCGAACGCCTGTCGAACGAACGCGGGCCGCGCGAGTTGGACGGCCTGGACGCGCCCTTCCCTCGCGCCGTCTCCTTCCCCGCGCTGGAGGGTGAGGCCGTGCTGGGACACGCGGTGCTCTTCTTCGGCGGCACGGGCGCGGAGTGGGCGGGCGAGACGGCCAGCTTCCTGGTGCGCAACTGGGCGCTCGCGCTGCGCAACCTCGGCCGCTTCGCCGCGGTGGAGGACCTGGCGTACGTCGACGACCTCACCCGCCTGTTCAACACCCGCTACCTGCACCTGGTGGTGGACCGCGAGGTCCAGGACGCGCTCCAGTCGCAGCGCACCTTCAGCCTGCTGTTCCTGGACCTGGACCACTTCAAGTCCATCAACGACACGCATGGCCACCTCGTGGGCTCCAAGGTGCTGGTGGAGGCGGCGCGCGTGGTGAAGGGCTGCGTGAGAGACCACGACGTCGTCGCGCGCTACGGCGGAGACGAATACGTGGTGGTGCTGCGTAACACCGACTCCGGCGGCGCGCTCAAGGTGGCCGAGCGCATCCGGCGCACCATGGAGACGCACAACTTCCTGGCGCGCGAAGGCCTGTCGCTCAAGCTCACCACGTGCATCGGCGTGGCCAGCTTCCCCGAGCACGCCCAGGACAAGGCCACGCTGTTGGACCTGTCGGACCGGGCCATGTACCGCGGCAAGCGAGGCTCGCGGAACGTCGTCTACATGGCGGCGAAGGACCTGGAGGCTCCACCGGCCGAGCGCCGGCAGGCTCACTCCGCGTCTTGACGGTTACCGGCGCAGGCTGCCGACGGTGAGGCGCTTCTCCGGGGTGACGTCCGCCGGAGCCGGCGCCGCGCCCTCCTTGCCCACGGCCTCCACGGCCTCGTGCGACGCTCCGGAAGTGATGAGCCGGTACTTCTCCACGGCCTCCTTCGCGTGCGCGGCCTGCTCTGGGTCCAACCGGGCGATGAGCTCCCAGAAGAGGGCGGCGTGCTCGCGCTCCTCGTCCATGACGTGCTGGAGGATGGCCTTGGCGTCCTCGTTGTCCGTCGCGTCGATATGGGCCGCGTAGAGGTTGATGGCGTCCAGCTCCGCCTCGATGTTGAGGCGGATGGAGCGGGCCAGCTCGGAGTCCGTCATCTTGCGGGGAACCAACGAGTGGAACGGGTTGGTCTGCGGCATGAAGGCCCTCCCGAGGCCGGTCGCGCGGTATCCGGGTTTCCGGACGGCGTGACGAGAACGCGGCCAGCATCCGCGCCGGCACGGTCCGGGTCAACGGATTCCCTCCAGGTGCGTTGCGTACAAGCGGTTGCCTCCGTCATGCTCGTCACATGGAAACACCCGCGCCGCTCGCCCAACTGCTCCAGGCCGTGGAGGCAGGGGACCTGACGGCCGCGCGAACAGCGGCGGCGGCACTGCAACGTGCGGGAGCGCACACCTCACAGCTGGCGGCGGAGGTGCTGCACGAGCTGCGACAACCGCTGCTCGGCGTGAAGGCCTACGCGCAGCTCCTCGCGGAGGACGGCGCCGCCCCCGGGCCCCTGCGCCTGCTGCTGGCCCAGGTGGAGCGGATGGAGCAGATCGTCTCCGACTTCATCCGCCTGTCGAGCGAGCGGCCGGCGTCTCAACAGCGCCTCTCCCTGGCGGCCCCCATCTGGGCGGCGGCGAAGCACTTCAGCATCAACCCGGACTCCTCGCGCATCTCCCTGGAAGTGGAGGCCCCGGAGGACATCACCATCCAGGGCAACGCGCGCCTCATCGAGCAGCTCACCCTGAACCTGCTCAACAACGCGCGCGACGCCATGGCGGGGCGCGGCCGGGTGAAGGTGGTGCTCACGAAGGAGGGCCCCTCCCCTGCCCTCTACGTGGCGGACTGGGGTCCGGGCATCCCCGAGGAGCTGCGAGCGCGCATCTTCGAGCCCTATATCACCGCCAACAAGCGAGGCACCGGACTGGGCTTGTCGGTGTGCCAGCGCATCGCCCGCGAGCACCACGCGCGCCTCGAGCTGGCCCCGCAGGGCGTCATTCGCGACGTCCCGCCCCCGGCCACCGTGTTCCGCGTGCTCTTCCCCGCGACGGACGCGCCGCCCACGCAGAAGCACCGGGTCCTGGTGGTGGATGACGAAATCATCATCCGCATGGTCTTCCGCGACCTGATGGGCAAGGAGTGCGAGATCATCGAAGCGGAAAGCGGCGAGGAGGCCCTGGACCTGCTGCAACAGGCGCCGGTGGACCTCATCGTCACCGACAAGAACCTGCCCGGCATGTCCGGCCTGGAGCTGGCGCAGCAGGCGCGGCGGCTGCACACGGACTCGCGCGTCATCCTGATGACGGGCTACCCGTCGCTGGTGACGACGCAGCAGGCGCTGGAGCTGGGCGTGGTGGACTACCTGCTCAAGCCCTTCGACGACATCCGCGAGGTGCGCGCCCTGCTGCGCTCCACGCTGGCCCGGAAGCCCGTCCCCGCGCCGCTGGAGACGAACCCCGCGATGCGCCGGGTGGACGTGCTGGAGGACAACCCGGCGGCGGCGGCGCAAATCACCCACGCCCTGTCCCTGGTGGGACTGGAGGCGCGCATCCTGACGACGACGGAGCTGGCCGCACTGGAGCCGCCCGCGGGCGTGGTGGTGAGCTGGGACTTCACGCCCGCCTACGGGCGCAAGGCGCTGGAGCTGGGCAAGGCGCTGGCCCAGGGCGCTCCCTTCGTGGTGCTGGCCGAGCACCTCACCATGGAGACGGCGCTGGAGTCCCTGCGTGCGGGCGCCGCCGCGTGCCTTCCCAAGCTGATGTCCGACGCCTCGGCGCTCAGCCGAGAGCTGAACCGCGCATTCAAACGAGAGACCCCATGAGACTCGCGCTCCTGTCCGTCCTGCTGCTGGGTGTGGCTTGCTCCTCCGACAAGCCTCCGACGCAGGACGGGCCGGACGCGGGCCGTGGCGACGCGGGCACCGGAACAGACGACGCGGGCACCGGAACAGACGACGCGGGCAGCGGCGACGCGGGTTGCGAGCCGCTGGCCTCGGGGCCGGGCACCCCACTGCTCACCGGGTTGAACACGCCCCGCAGGCTCGCGGCGGACGAAACGGACCTCTACATCGCCGAGTCCCACTCCCTGAATCCGCAGCAGCCCCAGCCGGGCCCCGGGCGGCTCCTCCGGCTGCCACGCGCGGGCGGTGACGCGGTGTCCGTGGCCACGGGATTCCGGGCGCCGGATGCCATCGCCGTGGTGTCGGACTCCGTCTACGTGCTCGACCTGGACGGGCTGTGGCGGGTGGACAAGGCGACGGGCGCGAAGGACGCACGGCCGCTCGATGCCACGGTGAACAACGTCACCATTGGCGGCACGGAGGTCCTGCCCGCGCGGATGGGCGACCGGGACGTGGTGGTCATCGCGACGTCGCACCGCCGGCTGGTGCGCGTGGACGCGTCGGGCGGCAACCGCCAGGAGCTCTACGCGGGCACGGGCTACACGCAGGTGCGCGGAGCACGCGTGCTGGGCCAGGACGTGTGGTTCCTGGTCGCCGCGGGAGAGAGCCCCGGCCTCTACAGCGTGCCGCTGGATGGCAGTGCCCCGGCCACGTTGCGCGACGGAAGCATCACCGCCGGCACCTCGTTGGAAGTCACGCCCACGCACTTCCTCGTCACCGAAGGAGGCAGCGGGAACGGCCGCGTGCTGCGCCTGCCACGCGAGGGCGGCGCGGCGGAAGTCGTGGCCACGGACCTCCAGGGGCCCGCCTTCCCGGTGGAGCTCAATGGCACGCTCTACTTCAAGGACGTCAGCACCGGCGGCACGGACTTCCTGCGCCGCGTGAGCACCTGCACGTCCGGCGCCCTGGAGCCCGTGGGCCCAGAGGGCGTGGGGCCCGGGGGCCTGCTGGTGGACGGCGACACCCTGCTCTACACGTCACAGGAAAGCGGCACCGGTGGCTTCGTGGGCCGAGTGCCCTGAGCACGGCCGGCCCCGGGTTCGCGGCACGGGCCGTGGCAACCACCGTCCCTGTCACCTCCGAAGCCGGCCCCGCTGAAACGACAACGGCCCCGGCGCCTCGCAACGAGGCATCCGGGGCCGTCCACCACTGAGTTCCAGATGGCCCGGGACTCACGTCCCGAGCCCTCCGGAGCGGCTCAGTAGTCCATGTCGTCGCCGCCGTAGTCCGGCATGCCGGAGCCAGCGCCGCCGCCCTTGGACTTGCCCTTCGGGCGCTCGGCGACCATGGCCTCGGTGGTCAGCAGCAGCGAGGCGACGGAGGCGGCGTTCTGCAGCGCGGTGCGCTCCACCTTCGTCGGGTCGATGACGCCGGCCTTCTCCAGGTCCTCGTAGACCTCCGTGCGGGCGTTGTAGCCGAACGCGCCGGTGCCCTCGCGGACCTTGTTGATGACCACGGCGCCCTCGACGCCGGCGTTGCTGGCGATCTTCCGCAGCGGCTCCTGGAGCGCACGGCGGATGATGGCCACGCCGAAGTCCTGCTCACCGCCCAGCTTCAGCTTCTCCAGCGCGGGCAGCGCGCGGAGGTAGGCCACGCCGCCGCCAGGGACGATGCCCTCTTCGACGGCCGCGCGGGTCGCGTGCAGCGCGTCCTCGACGCGGGCCTTCTTCTCCTTCATCTCCGTCTCGGTGGCCGCGCCGACGTTGATAACGGCCACGCCGCCCACCAGCTTCGCCAGACGCTCCTGGAGCTTCTCGCGGTCGTAGTCGCTGGTGACGGTGTCAATCTGGGTGCGGATGAGCTTGATGCGGCCTTCGATGGTCGCCTTGGTGCCCACGCCGTCCACGACGGTGGTGTTGTCCTTGTCCACCGTGACGCGCTTGGCGCGGCCCAGGTCGGTCAGCGTCAGCGTCTCGAACTTGTGGCCCAGGTCCTCGCTGACCACCGTGCCGCCGGTGAGGACGGCGATGTCCTGCAGCATCTCCTTGCGGCGGTCACCAAAGCCGGGGGCCTTCACCGCGCACACGTTCAGCACGCCGCGGATCTTGTTGACCACCAGGGTGGCCAGGGCCTCGCCCTCGATGTCGTCGGCGATGATGATCAACGGCTTGCCGGAGCGGGCCACCTGCTCGAGCAGCGGAATCATGTCCTGCATCGACGAGACCTTCTTCTCGCTGATGAGGATGTAGGGGTCGTCCAGGACGGCCTCCATCCGCTCGCGGTTGGTCACGAAGTACGGGGACACGTAGCCGCGGTCGAACTGCATGCCTTCGACCACGTCGAGCGTCGTCTCGAGGCCCTTCGCCTCCTCGACGGTGATGACGCCCTCCTTGCCGACCTTCTCCATCGCGTCCGCGATGATGGCGCCGATGGTCTCATCCCCGTTGGCGGAGATGGTGCCCACCTGGGTGATGGCCTTCTTGTCGGCGGTGGGCTTGGACAGGCTCTTCAGCTCGCCCACGACGACCTCGACGGCCTTGTCGATGCCGCGCTTGAGGTCCATCGGGCTGTGGCCGGCGGCCACCAGCTTGAGGCCCTCCTCATAGATGGCGCGCGCCAGCACCGTGGCGGTGGTGGTTCCGTCGCCGGCCTTGTCGGAGGTCTTGGACGCGACCTCCTTCACCATCTGCGCGCCCATGTTCTCGAACTTGTTCTCGAGGTCGATCTCCTTGGCGACGGTGACGCCGTCCTTGGTGATCGTGGGGGAGCCGAAGCTCTTTTCGATGACCACGTTGCGGCCCTTGGGGCCGAGGGTCACCGCGACCGCGTCCGACAGGGTGCGGACGCCGCGCAGGATGGCCTCACGCGCGGACTGATGGAAGAAAATTTCCTTCGCTGCCATCGCAACCTCCTGAATTTACTGGGGGATTTTACTGGTACGACACGGGCCGTTAGCACTCGGCCATGGCGAGCGCCAACATAAGGGCCGCCCGAACGATGTCAACCAGGAAGGGTGGACGTGTAGGCGAGCGGACGGCCCTGAGCACCCTGTCGGGCAGGGCGCCGTGGGCTACTGCGCGAAGCGGACCAGGGTGAGCAGTTGGCCCATGTCCAGGGGCTTGTGGAGCGTCAGCGCCACGCCCTTGCGCAGGCCGCGGTCCGTCACCGAGCCATCCTCGCTGCCCGTCATCAGCAGCACCGGTACGCTCTGGAAGCGGGGGTCCGCCTTGAGCATCTCCGTGAACTGGATGCCGTCCATATGGGGCATCACGTAGTCGGTGATGACCATGCTGACCTGGTTGCGCTCCAGCACGTCGAGCGCCTGGAGCGCGTCGGACGCCGAGTAGACCGTGAACCCATGCATCTCCAAGAAGCGAGAGAGCATCGTGCAGAGTTCGAGATCGTCGTCGACGACAAGGATGTTCACGGGACCGAGCGCCGCACCAGGACGGGCGAAGGAACGTAGCAGCCGTGCGCGGCGTTGACAACGAAGTGCACGGCTTCATATGTCGCGGCCCCATGGGGACGCGGACGTCGAAGCGAACGGGGGCGGGCGGGATGGAGGCGCTGGACGCGGCAGCAGAGGCCTTCGAGAGGGGTGACTTCGAGGCGGCCCTGGCCGCCGCCGACCGGGTCCTGGCCCAGGCCTCGGACGCGCTGGACGCCCTGCACCTGCGCGCCGCCGCCCTGGTGGAGCTGGGCCGCCTGGAGGAAGCCGGCCGGGCCTTCGGCGCCGCGCTGAGGGTGTCCCCGGACGACCTGGAGGTGCTCCTGGGCACCGCGGACCTCCTCATCTGCCGCGTGGGTGAGGACCGGGAGGCCGTGGAGGAAGGCCTGGGCTTCTGCGCGAAGGGCAAGCGCCTGGCGCAGAAGGCCGGCGACGTGGAGGTGCTCTACGAGTTCCTCCTCCTGGAGGGCATGGGCCTGAACCAGGTGGGCGACTGCCGCACGGCCCTGGCGAGCCTGGACGCGGCGCTGGGGCACATGCCGCGCTCGGTGGACGCGCAGCTGGAGCGGGGCATCGCCCTGTTCGAGCTGTGCCGCTTCGACGAGGCGAAGGCCGCCTTCGACAAGGTGCTGAAGGACACGCCCGACGAGGCCTGGGCCCACCAGTACCAGGGACTGCTGGCGGAGCGCCGGGGCGACGAAAAGGAAGCCCAGCGCCGCTTCGCGAAGGCCCAGGCGCTGGTGCCGACGGAGTTCTTCCCGCCGGTGGAGCTGGGCGAGGCCGAGTTCGACCGCGCGGTGGAGGCCGCTGTGCAGTCCCTGCCCGGCCACGCGAAGCAGTACCTGGACAACGTCACCATCGCGGTGGAGGACCTGCCGGCGGACGAGGACCTGCTGGGTGAGGACCCTCCCCTGTCACCGAGCATCCTCGGGGTGTTCCGTGGCCTGGCGGTGGGCGAGCGCAGCGTGACGAACGCGTTCGACCACGTCCCCGCGTCCATCGTGCTGTACCAGAAGAACCTGGAGCGCTTCGCCCGCAGCCGCGAGGAGCTCATCGAGCAGATTGGCATCACCGTGATGCACGAGGTCGGTCACCTCATGGGACTGGATGAGGATGACCTGTGGCAACGGGGGCTGGACTGAGCGCCGCGAGCGTCTGGCGGATGCCGTCGCGGTACGGCGTCTTCCGGATGTCGCCGAGCAGCGCCCGCAGCGCCGAGTCGTCCATGATGACGGGCGAGGTGTGCAGGTAGTGCATCTCTCCCAGCTCGCGCATGAACGGGCTGAAGAGGCCGAGGAGGCGCACCATTCCCGGCCCCAGCGCGGAGTACTTCGCGGGGTGGCCGGCCTGGGCGTAGATGTCCTCCACCAGGGCCGCCTGGGAGGTGACGCCCGCGCCCCCGAGGTTCCAGAAGCGGCCGTAGGCGCCCGGCGAGTCCATGAGCGCCGTCACCGTGGGGCCCACGTCGGGCACGTAGACGAACTCGTGGGGCATGTCGATGGGGCCGATGAGCTGGGCGCGCTTGCCCTGTGAGGCGGCGACGAAGGCGCGGTGGAGGAAGCTGTTCTCCACTCCTGGGCCGTAGAAGTCCGGGAGGCGGAGGATGGTGACTTTGATGGAGCCCGCCTTGTCCGCCGCGAGCAGCAGGTCCTCCTGAGCCTTGCGCAAGCGGCCCTTGTTGGTGTGCGGCACGCGAGGGTGGGACTCATTGACGACGTCCGTGCGCGGCCGGCCGTAGGGGTACACGCTGGCGATGAAGACGATGCGCTCCACGCCCTCGGCGATGGTGGCGTCGAGCGTGCGCTTCATCAGCACGGGGTGGAGGTGGAACTGCCAGTAGGGCACGCCGACCAGGTAGACGAGCGTCTGGACGCCCCGGGCCGCGGCCTGGATGGAGGCCATGTCGTCGGGATTCCAGGTGACGATCTCCGCCTGCGGGTCCGCCCCGAACTCCCGCTGCAGGCCCTCCCGGGAGCGCCCCACCACGCGGTAGCCCCGCCCCTGCCCCCGCAGCGTCTGCGCGATGCTGTGTCCGACGACGCCCGAGGCGCCGAACAACGCAACCGTGCCCATGTCCTGCTCCCTTTTCCGAACGGCGAGTGGTTTGTGAACACCGTTCATGAACACCGTTCATCTACTGCTGGCCGTTCAGTTGGTCAAGGCCTACACTGGGAACATGGGGATTGCGGAGCGGAAGGAGCGACAGCGAGCGGAGCTGCGCGAGCAGATTCTGCGAGTCGCCCGGGACATCGTGGTGAAGGAGGGCTTCCCTGCCCTCTCGATGCGCAAGCTGGCGGACGCGGTGGAGTACGCGCCGGCGACGCTCTACCTCCACTTCGAGAACCGGGAGGCCATCGCGAAGGAGCTGTGCGTGCGCGGCTTCCAGGACCTGCTGGCCATGCTGGAGCCCGCGGCCCAGGTGGAAGACCCGCTGGAGCGCCTGCCCAAGCTGGCGGAGGCCTACGTCCGCTTCGGCCTGGAGCACCCGGAGACGTACCGGCTGATCTTCATGGAGGACGCGAAGCTCTCAACTGCACTGTTCGGGGACCACCCGGAGGGCGCGGGGCCGAGATCCTTCGGGGTGCTGGTGCAGGTCTTCGCGGACCTCCTGGCGGCCGGGAGGCTGGAGGAAAGCACGAAGCCGGAGCAGCTCGCGGAGGTGCTGTGGGCAGGGGTGCACGGCATCGTGAGCTTGAGGCTCACGTGCACGGGGTTCCCGGGCACGCCCGCGGAGGAACTGACGCAGGTGCTGGTGACGACGCTCGTGAAGGGCTTGCCGGGGTTGAAGGCGGAACGGGCGCGGACGAAGGCGCGGTGAGCCCGCGGCCCTGGGTTGACGGGGTCCGGAGGGTCCGGCGTAATCGCAGACGGTAGGGCCTCCGGACCTGGTGGCCGGCCCGGTCTTCAAAACCGGTGAGGGGCGCCGAGAGGCGTCCCTGGCGAGTTCGATTCCCGTGCCCTACCGCCAACAATCCCCAAGAGTTACGCCCCCTTGCTGCCCCTTGGCAGCGGAGGACTCGTCCACACGCGTCCAGACGAGTCTACCTGATGTCGTTAGCACGTCGTTAGCGGAGCGGACTCTCCCAAGAATGGCTTGGCCTGGGTTGAGAGGGTGGCGCGACAGGTGACTCGGCCCCTCTTGGTTCCTACGGTCGGGACTGGAGCGGCTTCAACAACCCCGCTCGGTCCAGTAGCTCGCGCACTCGCTCAGCCAGCACCACATGATCCGGGTGCCCGCTGCCGGTGCTACTCCGGGTCAAGGGCCCAAGTTCCTTCATCCCACCGCTTGAGGGCTTCCTGAGCCTCAAATGGAATGAGCCCCTCCCCCTTCGCGGCCTCTTCGAGCACGGCCCTCGCCTCGGCGGTCTTGTAGCGAAGCAGGAGAGCAGCCGCAGCGGTTCTTACGTCCATCCGAGGATTTGCGAAGAGCGTTGCCAAAGCATCACGGCCTGCGTTGCCGTGTGCCCTGAGACGATCAAACGCCGCAAGCGATTTGTCCGCGTGTTTGTTCCCGGTTCTCGCGTCACCACGCATGATCGCCTCGGTCTGCGCGACGGTGTGATGCGCAAACTCCGCTACCAGTTTTCCAAGTGCGTCCATCACCAAGCACCTTTCCGGACGTTGTCGAGAGCCCGCAGCCCGAAATCCCTTTGAGCCTCGAACGACTGACTACGCAACCAGTCTCGTACAGTCATCGTCCTTGACCCGGTCACTCGATACTGAATCGACGAGTAAAGCGCGCTGACCTTAGTGTGAAGCTCCTTGTCGAGCGCGACGATGTTCTCCGTATTGTGGATCGCCTTCGGGCCGAACCTCCCCACATTACCGTCGGTCTGCTCGACGATGTGATGCCACTCCTTCCCCGGTCCTGCGGGGCCCATCGCTCGTTTGAAGGACTTGAACGACGAGTAGGACTTCATGCCGCCAGGGCCAGCGGGTGGCGTCGAATTGGAGCCGCCTCCCTCCCCTGCCCGCTGAAGGATGATGGCGGCTCCTGGCCCACCGCTCAACACCGCAGCGGCACGCCCCACCGGCACCGCCGCGCTCTCCATGGCGAGCACACCTCGGGCGGACAACGCGAGCACTGGCACTTCCGCCGTGGCGAGGGCTACCCCCTCCAACGTGCGCGTCGCGGCTGACACCGTCCCCCATGTGGCAATGAGGTTCGTCACCAACTTGGAGACGGCTTGCACCTGCTCGCCCCTGGTCATGTACCGGAAGCGCTCTAGGTATTCGGGAGACGACTCCAGCAACGCCACCACGGCGGCGGGCATTTCCCGGAGTGCCGCGAGGTTGTCCGCTGGCGACGTCGAGAAGAACTTCCCCACCGAGAGGGCGAGCCCGACGAAGGCTTCTTCCGCCCCATCCAGCGTGCGACTGATGACGTCTGCATCGTCGTGGACGTCCGCCAGAGGGAAACCGCTCTCCTCCCGCAGTTCGTCGTTCAGCAGGCGGAAAACGCCCGTGCGCCCGTCATAGAAGCGGCCCAGTTCGAAGCCACGGGCGCGGAAGGCCCCGTCCTTCCACTCCACGTCCCCCACCCGTTGCTGCGTCCTTCCGGTGCGCACCCACGCAATGCGCCCGTCAGGCCGTAGCACCGCCAGGTGCTTGAAGCGCTCCACCCGGCGTTCCAACTCGGCCCTCGACACCTCGCCAGTGGCCAGCACTTCCCGCAGCATGAAGCCCACCGCGAGGCGTGAGGGGAACTGGCTCAGCGTCACGTCCTTCCCCAGCAGGGGTCCGAGGAGTCGCGCAGCATGGGTTGGGGTCAGCGAGCCTCCTGCAATCGGGCGCGCGTCCCGTTCCTCAACGCCCGCGCGCGAAAGCAGCGCGTCCCATGCATCTGCCCGCGCGGAGCGACTCGGGACGGAACCGCCCACCGCTGGCGACACGGTGCCCGCTCCCGTCGCGTCATCTCTGGGGACTCGGCGGCGATTGAGCCGAGCCGATTCGTCGGGCCCTGCCACGCCGAGCAGCGATGAAGGCGCAGGGAGGGGCTCCACAAGCGACGCACTGCTACGAGGCGCGTTGCTCATGGGGCGAGCCTGGGCCGTGGTGGGGACCAGTGTGGCGTATCCAGTGGTCAGCACCGCCACCACCCACAGCAAGGCGTTAGCGCGCATTGTCCACCCCCAGGCCCACCGAGGCGAAGGCCCCCGGCAGCAGCGTCCCTTCCGCAGTGGGGAACAGCAGCGTGCCTCCCGTCCCCATCGCGTAGAGCTTCCCGCCCAGGAATCGCCAGCGCACTTCCGCCGCTCCCAGGTAGCGCGCCCCGGGCTGCCCCATGCCCACGCCCAGGCCCTTCAACGCCACTTCCAGGCTGCGCTCGAAGAGCTGCACCGCTACGCGCCCGTCGACATCGAAGCGCCCCCAGGAGAACGCCTCCGCGCCCAGCGACAGCTTCAAGTGCCTGTTGAGGCCCCCATAGCTGACGGCGTCCCAGCCCACCACCGCCTCGCCATAGGCCGAGTAGCCATCAGGAAACGTAGCATCCGCAAGCGGCACGTCATCCGGGCCCGCAGCCTTGAAGCGCGCCAACTCGTAGTCAGGACCGAAGAACCCTTGCCGGAAACCGCCTTGCTGACGCCGCACCTCCAGGCGCAGGGTCATGTCCAGCGTCGAAGTCACGGCGTCCGCGCCCACGCCCACCACGGCCCCCCACGCGCCACCCTCACCAGGACGACCGCCCCATCCCCCAACCACGAGGGCTTCAAACCCTGGACGCACCAGGACGACCGCCGTTGCGTCCAGGTGTGCCAACGTCACCGATGGCGCGCTTCCACCCGCTCGCCCCCAGTCATGCACGGCGGACAGCGCCAGGGTGTAACGCCCCTGCTGCCTGGGCTTGCCGAAGAGGATGTGCTCCATGTCCAGGGCGAACTCCGCGCCCATCAGCCGCGCGCCCAGCACATCCGAGACGAACGCTTCCGTGTAGAGGGGCCCCAGGGTGCCGGTGAGGAAGCCTCCTGCCGGGTGGTAGTCGGGATTCGCGCGGTTGGAGTAGCGGCGGACCAAATGCCCGGTGAGCAGGCTGTAGCTGTCCAGGCCACCGAACCACACCCCCAGCGGCGCGTTGTCCGAGCCGAACTTGAGGCCACGGACAAGTTGTCCCCAGTCCGAGAGAGAGTCCCAGTCCTCCCGCCGCACGAGGCCCGCGCCCTCGCCACCCCCCCACAGGCGAAAGCGCACGGGGGCGCCCACGTTGACGCCGAACTCGGGGCCACCGTCGATGATGAGGGTGGGCTCCACCTGGATGAAGCCATCGTCACCACCAGCGCCTGCGCGAGGGAGGAACGCAAACGTCGTCGCCTCCAGGCGCGTCAGGTAGTTCCACCTGCGCGAGGGCGAGGCCGGTGGAGTGGACGGCGGCTCTTCCTCGGGTAAGGGAGGCTCCGAGGTCCATCCCGTCATCGGCAGCATCAACAGCAACGCGGCAATCCAGCTTCGCCTTGTGCGCATACACGCCTCCTGTGCGTGCCCCGAAATGAGGCACGAGAAACACACGTCTCCCGGTCGGCTCATCGACTTGAGTCGGGCCGGTGGTGAATCAGCAGTAGTGAGGGGAAAGAAGTGCCGACGTCAGACAGTCGGCGGCGGCTTCACAGCGGGGCGAGGCTCGGGACGCGGGTTTGTCGTCAACTCATCCTCGTTGCGCGGCTCGGGCAGGGTGTCCTCGTCGTTCGAATGCGTCCGCCACCCGGTTGGAACGAAGCCGCCCTCGTCGTCCCTGAGGTCCAACTCCTCCATCGCTTCGCCCGCGTCACAGAGGGCTTTCTCGACCTCCATCACGGCATCGTGCGGGCCATAGGGGAGCAGTTCAGCCATTCTGACTCGCAGCGCCTTCTCCAACTCATCCGCTGACGCGAACCGTTCAGAGGGATTCCGCTTGAACAGTTTGTGGAAGATAGCGCGAAGCTGCTCCGGCAAGCCCTGCAACGCCGCATCCACGTCCTCAGTGCGGTATGCCATCGCCCAGCAGATGGCATCTTCCGCCACTGAAGTCAGACCCGCATCCATGCTTACATTCGCTGCCCTCAGAATACGGCGTCGCTCCTCATCGGACAGTCGCGCGTCCAAGTCCGACATCTTCATGTTGCCCGGGTCATAGAGATGCCGCCCCGTGGCGAACTCCAGCAGAGTCAAACCTAGCGAGAATAGGTCCGCGCGCCCGTCCACCGAATCTCCCAACAAGACTTCAGGCGCGGAGTAGACGACGTCACCCTTGGGACGCGGAAGCGACGTCGCCACTCGCCCCGCTAATCGAGAGAGCGCAACACCAAAGTCCGTCAGCTTCACGCCACCACGGGGCGTGAGACGAATCCGAGTCGGGTTGACGTCGCGGTTGACGATGCCAAGAGGAAAGCCCGCGTCGTCCGTGCGCTCGTGCGCATAGGCCAGCGCCGCCGCGACCTCCGCGAACACATATAGGGCGAAGGGCTCCGAGAAGTAGCGCCCGCGCGCCTGGGCAATGGCAAGCAACGAGTCCAACGTGAATCCATCGACACTTTCGCTCGCAACGCAAAGCCCCTGCTTTATCTCGAAGAGACCGTGAACGCGGGCGATGTTGGGATGTTGGAGGAACTGCGCGAGCCTGACCTCCTCTTCCAGACGGATGCGGGCGCGCTGGTACTTCTCCGGCAGGGGGGCTCCGCTGGGAAGCGCCACGTACTTCACAAGGACTTTCCCCTGATAGCCGGCAGGAGTGCGGGGACGCGCGTAGAGGGTTCGCTCTCCATTGCGCCCCTCCCCAGCTAGAATCTGAAAGAGGAAGTATGTCGTGTCCCCTTGGGAAAAGAGGACCACGCCCTCAGCGAACTGAGGGTCGGAATCACCAGACATGAATGAGGTCTCCTGTTGCTCTTCCGCGAAAGCTCTCGCGCGAAGACAAACAAAAGCTACCCTCAGCCACGTCCGACGTGAACGACGTCACAGGTCGCGAACTGCCCAAAGCCGCCGAATGGCTAAAAACCACAAAACGTAAGCCTTCTTTACGAATCGGGACTATGGCCAATTTTTTACAGCGTATCCGTACATGCTTCGATTGAAAGAGACGGTTCCCGGGTGGGGGCCCTCGTCCGCTTCCTCAGCTCCCTTCTCACCAATGGAGATGCAAACAGGGTAGGTGCGCCCATTCGGCAATTTCGCCTCAGTGTAACGAGCCAATAAAGCACGCCCGCCCGTCCACACTCGCCCCTCAAGCACTGTCCCGGTAGGGAGTTCCCGAATCCCGTCGCGAACAATGCCGCGCACCGGGCCATCAGAATAGAAGCCTTCTTCACCCATCGCCCCGGGCTGATTCTTGTCGATGGTAACCACCACCGAATCTCCCTCCTGCAACCGAAGCAACTTGAACATGGCCTCCCTTGCCTCGGAGGGGCACGCACTTGGACCGGGACGCACCTGGGAGTTGCCGGGACACCCCATCTGCAACGCAACGGCGGCAGTGGCAACAGCGCACTTCTTCAGGAACTCCGCCCGGCCGCCACTGGATACAGGGGCCTTCATGGCCGGAGACTCGGACGTATTGGCGACGATAGGGGCACGCTTCACGGCGGGGCTTTCCTTCTTGACGGGAGCTTGAGGGGGCAACGCTACCCCAGGGGAGGATGTTTCAGGCGCAGGAGAAACGATGCCGGATCTCAGGGGCGTACCGGCATCCTCCTGCGGGGAAACTACGTTCAGCAGGGCTCTAGTTCCGGCATCGCGCTCTGTGGATGACTCGACAGCACTCTTCATGACTGGCTCCTGCCCAGCCCGTTTCGACGCGAAGAGGCCCACCAGGGTTGCCACAGCGAGCGTGGCCCCCAACACCCCCAGCATGGCGCCTCGGCGCGGGCGGTTCCTCTTGACTGCCTCGTCCGTTCCCGTCGCAGGGGTAAGCAACGGCTTCGCGGCGAGAGTGTGGAGCGGAGTCACCCACTCGGGGCCCGTCTCTTTCACGAGGGCCGCCAATTCTCGCCGCACCGCCTCGGCCGTGGGAGGCCGGTTCTCGGGCTTACGCGCGATGAAGCGCATCACGGCGTCGCTCAGCGCACCAGGAACCCGCGCATTCAACGCCCGAGGGTCGGGCGGCATCAATCTGCCCTCGACGGGCGCCTTTACGGAGTCACTCGCGGGCTGAGGCGCGGTCAGCACATCGAAGAGACACACACCCAGGGCATAGACGTCGTCCGTGACTTTGAACTCGTAGCGAGCATCTCTGTTGTCGCCATTCTCGCGAAGGAAGCGGGAGGCTTCGGGAGAGCGGTAGCGGCGCGTCCCAGGAGGAAGTGGGGCGTCCGTCAGGTCTTCCGCGTGGGTGTAGTCCCCCGCACTGAAGTCGATAATGAACGGCTCGTTGTCTGAGGCGCGCACCATGATGTTGTTCAGCTTCAAGTCGCGGTGGAAGACGCCGCACCCGTGCATGTAGTCCACGGCGGCCGATAGCTTCACAAAAAGGCGAACGACCTCCTGCGCGGTGGGATGTACCCGCTCCACCCATTCGGCCAACGTGTAACCATCTACGAAGTCTAGGACAACATAAAGCCAGCCATTTTCAAGGTCGGGCCAGCGCCCATGGGCGCGAGGTGCAATGATATTCGGATGGCGGAGGTGAACGAGGCATCCCAGCTCACGACGCAGTCGCGCATCTGCCTTTTCTTCGTCCCCACTCGCGGCGCGGTGCATCGCAACCTTCATTGCGTAATGCTTGCCGTTCATCTCTACTTTGTAGACGGCGCCATATGCGCCAGCGCCAACCAACTTCACGACGCGCCAGCCATGAACCAGATGGCCGGGTGGAAACTGTGCTGGATGATGAATAGCAGTCAGCATAGCGCGTCCATTAAAACGCTATCTCGGGAACGAGCACCTGTGAGTGCCCATCGCCATCAAGCAACTCCAAGGAGCACGTTTCTCCCGGTTCCCACGAGGGCACTTCGGTTTCGACCACAAGCAAGCCAGCTCCCCCAGGCTCGAACTGAGGCATCCCTGAGCGGACACTTATCACTCCCAGGCCAATCCCGCTTTTGGAGTTCACAATCCGGGCCGTTTCTGGACGCCAGGATTTCTTTCCAACATTCCGAACCTTGACACTTATGGCCGCCCACGTCGGGGCTCGAAAGCTCGTCGCGGACTCCCCAATGAGGGCCCTCTTGTGACCTTTTTCCTTTGAAACCTTAATGCGGCTTGTGCGCACCCATCGATGGTCCAACACCCCAGCTAGGATCAGCTCCGCAGGGCCACCTGAGCTACGAACCGCCCGAAGAGCATGAAGCTCATCCGCCTGCGCCTTGACCTGGGCGCGCATCTCCGCCAGCTCAGCGTGCAGCAATTCGACGGAATCTTTCTGACGAAAGACTTCGACACGCGTATCCACCTCGGACGCATGGGAGACCAGGGCCAGAACCCCGCGTTCCTGTGTCAAGCCACCGGCAAATCGCACGCGAAGCCCCAGGCGCTCTCCCGGTTCCACGTCTACGGCAGGCTCCAACACAAGCGAGCGGTCCCCAGCATCCACCAGCCGAAAGCGCTCGCGCCCCTCCAGTTCCACGGAGCCACGATCAAGCGGAGCGTCAAAGACGAGCGTGGTCAGGACCCCCGCCGCGACTCGAAGCTCTGGCACAGGGTCGGAGGGAGCGCCCGATAGGGCTACACGCCGCGCCCTACGCTCGCGTGAACCAGAAGGGGGCTGCGCCGAAGCAGTGAGCCCCAACAGGACCGTAAGGATGGCAACGGGTCGAAGCAACGCAGACTCTCCCGCGTTGACCCTACCAAACCCGGAAGTCTCCATCGTCGGGAAAAGCATCCGATCCAGTCAAGCCCAGACTCGCCACCAACCCTCCCGCATCCCTCTGCGACTCCCACAGGGCCCTTGGCACCCACGGGTGGACTGTGCCTTAGTCCCTGCCGGGCGGCTGTGGTGAGTACGCAGATCACGGCGTCGCGAGGTCCCAGACCAACCGCGCCGATTCCACAGCCGCCCACTATCGGTTCGCGAGCCTCGCAACGGCGAACCCGGCCCCCAGCCCAGCAAGCAGGGCCACGATGGCGACCGTGAAGGACACGTCCCCGGCCTGCTGGCGTAACGATTCGTTCTCAGCGCGCAGCCGCTCAATCTCCGACGCGGTTCGAATGCAGCGGCTCTCCGACAGCCAGCAGCCGCCCTCCACCTCTACGGCTGCCGTATCTCCGTCCGGGAAGAGCTGAGCGCGCTCGACGCTGACGACGTCCGAGCCCGACGCGGGAAGCGCGAGCAGCAAGGCCAGCACGAGCGCGCCGAGCTTCACTTCCCGCCCCGGGAGTCGAGCTGCTCAAGCACGGCAATCGCTGCGGCTTTCTCCGCGACCTGCCCAGCGGCAATCGCGCCCGCCAACTCGGCGCGGGCAATGGCGGCGCTCCCGAACAGAATCCGCTTGATGATGGTGAAGCCACCAGCGGCCGTCAGGGCAACTTGCAGCGCCGTCAGCATCAGCGCCAACGAGAACGGCGCCCCCGCAGCGAGCGCGTTCGCTACTGCTCCAGCGAGGGAGACGCCAAGCACGAGGACGGCGCCGCCCCTGTCGGTATTGAAGAACGGGATGAACCCGCCACCGAATCGCCGCAGCAGGTAGACGAGCACCACCACCACCAGGGCGGCGAGCAGCGCGTAGTTCCGGCTCGTCACGGCATCGAAAAGAAGGCGCGCGAACTCCTCGAACTGCTCGGGGTTCGGCCCGACTACACCAGCGTCAACCATGTTGCCTCCGGGTTAGAAGCCCAGCCGTTCCAGTTCGGCCGCGAGCTTCGGGTTTGCTGCACGCCACTTCGGCGACAGGCGCTCGGCATTGAGGCGGGCCCACACGTCGGCGAGGGAACTCTGTTGGACCAGGGCGCGAAGCGGCGTGAGCTGAAGCGCGCTCACGTAGCCCGGCCACTGCACATGGGGGAAGTCGCCGAACCGGCCGCCCCATACGAGGCCCGCCTTCGTGGCGTCCTCGCCCAGCACGCGGTAAGCCGACTCGCGCCAATCCGGCTGAACGCCAGGTCGCGGGCTCGCGTCGCAGACGGAGTCGAAAGCGAGCCCGTAGTTGTGGGCGGACAACCCTGGCGGTGCCGCCTTGCCGCCCTTTCCCGCCAAGTACAACCGACGCAGCTCGGCCTGTTCCGTCAGGTCCCGGAAGCCATGCGTCGCGACGTAGCGCACCCCACGGGCCGCACAGCGCGCGATGACCTCCATGAACACCGCGACGAACGGCGGATAGACGCGGTCAAGGTCGACCCGCTCGAAGTTCGCATGGGTCATCACGAGCCCCGCCCGCCCGACTGGGTCATGCGAAGCAGCTCAAGCCCGACGGTCTGCCGGACCTGAGCGGGAAGGCCCACGCTGAACTCGTCGCGCCACCGCCGCAGGGCGCCCAGCTCCACGGCCAAGGCGTTGATGCGCTCGTCCTGCCGCGCGACCTTCTCGACGAGGGCCCGAATCTCCCCGACCAGGGACTTCGCGGCCCAGGTGAGGACGCCGACGCCGGCCGTTCCAAGCAGGGAGCCGACTACGAGCTGAACGGACTGAGTCTCTTCTGCGGTCACAGCGCCACCGGGTCGAAAGGGTGCCCCCGGTAAATGCGTGCGACTTCTAGATGTGGCTCACAGAGCGAACGCCAGCCCCCTGAAGTGCACCTCGCGGATACTCCACCGCAGCCCTATTGCCACAAGGCAGGGTTCAATGGACGCGTCGCCCGTGCCATGGAGGCGCAGTCTCGATTCCAATTTAGCACACATTACTGCAAACTGAGTCCGAGGACCATCCGGCTTCCACACCTTCAATCAAGCAACCACCGAACATATGGCAACCATCGAACAGGCAAGAGAAGTTCTACGCGGCCTCACAAAGGCCGTCGTCATATCCGAGGGCTCGACTTTCACATTCACAGTCGGCCCAAGGACTCAAACATACGCCATCTCAAGCGACTCCATCGATCAATACCTCTCAAAGAGAAGCGAAATCTCAAGAATCGCCGAAACCCAGCTCTCAATGCCGGGCTACTACGAACACGTTGTCCAATTCGAGAACCCAACATTGCGACGACCTGACTCCTCTCTCACGCTCGAAAGCGCCGACGGGAAGACGAAGATCGAAATCGGCGAACCATCACTACTCTTCTGCCTATCATTGACGGACACCCAAGCCCTCAACAGGGACTTACAGCGACGGCTTCACGGCCCACCAATTTCTCGGCCTGGCGCAAAGAGCATCACCGACTACTTCAGATTCCGCACAATCAAGATCTCGACATCTCCCGACACGGCCCTCGGCCGCGCGCCCTCCCGATTGCACGAACTCGCCGAGGCTGCGGCATTTCACTTTGCATATGGCAATGGAATCTCCATCTCCTTTGCAAAGTCGTGGGCACGAACGTACTACTGGATTGGCCGCAAGAGTACCGAGCAAGTACAATTCCCACTTCGCACATACAATTCTGAGCTCATAGGCTACCACAGTCTAGCACTCGGCACCGACAGCATGTTCTTGAGCTACCTAGCTCTCTATAAGATCCTAGAGTATTTCTACACATCCGCCTCGGAGAGCGTGCTTCACCAGAAGGTGAAGGCGCACATCATCAATCCAGACTTCTCCCACACGAAAGCCAAGAAAATCAGAGATCTCATAAAAATCATTCGACAGTTCGACACAAGACTAGATGAGCTTTCGGCACTCAAACTTGTTCTTGCGGAGCATTTTGACAAAACCGAACTGCGTCAATGGATTGAGGAGCACGAGACAAACAATTCCCCGCACTTCACCGAAGAGCGAACCATACTTAACCGCTCCATGCGAATTGACACCAGTGACAATACGATTATTCCCAACATCGCAACACGTATCTACACGATTCGCAACGCCCTTGTTCACAACAAAGAGGGTGAGGTTGCCCGTTTCGTGCCCTATTCGGGGCAGGAAGAGGTTCTTCAGAAGGAAGTACAAATCCTCCTTTTCCTCGCCGAGCAGCTAATTATCAAAACAGGGAAAGACATTACACACTAGCCCAAAACACCACTTCATTGAAACATGGAGACCCACGGCAATCGCATTAAACACTTGCTCGTTCTAGAGAGACTGAGACCAAACAACGCTAATCGCGGGGCTTGAGGTTGTGCGCCAGCAGCCCGTTCACGATATAGGTCATCGCGAAGCGAACGGTGATCCTCATCACGTCGCCGAAGTCCCGTGGCTCGACACACGCCACGCGCCCCGGAGCGGCACCATCAATTGTCTCTCCGGGGTGAAGCGCATCAGTGCGAATCCAGCCGCGCTCGAAGGTCCGCCAACGATGGTCCGGCGTCACGACGAGCACACGCCCATCCGTCATGGTGAGCGTGCAGCGCGCCGCCTGATGCCTGCTGACGTGCGTCACCTCGAAGATGCCGCCATCTCTCTCGTGCTCGTGCATGGTGAGCACTCGCATCCCAGGCCGGAGCATTTCGGCAGACACCTCCGCGCCGTCGGCGAGCAACACCGGCTCCCACGGCGCGACGCAGGTTCCGTGAGTACCGCCGCCACCTCCACCGCCGCCCGTCGGCGTTGAAGCGGGCCCCGTCGCACTACGCACCATGTTGACGCCGTAGTTGCTCGGCGGGAAGAACCACCGCTCGGCGCTGTAGCCGCTCGCGTTGTGGAGCCGCACCTTCAGGTAGAGCAGCTTGTTCGAAAGCGAGTCCCGCAGCCGGTTGAACCTGTCGCCGTACATGAAGGTGAAGCCAGCGCTCGTCGCATTGCTGGCGTCGCCGTCTACCGCGCCGTTCTGGTACTTGCGGTCAGCAAGTGGCACCGACGTCCCATAGAGCCACTGGGGCTCGTTGCTGTCGCTATACGCCCAGTAGAACCCCACCTCCAGGAAGCGCAGCGCATCGAGGTTGTCGCTCACAGCCTGGGGCTGAATGACGGCATGGTAGTGCGCCCAGGTGAAGTTCGCCGCGCCACCAGCAGCCCCGGCAATGGCGTAGCCCTCAAGCACCTGGATGTTCAGCCGGTCGATGTTCGGCACGCCCTCGTTGTTGCCTCGGTAGTAGATGCGGCTTCCCGTGTCGGCGAGGGCCTGCACCGAACGGAAGAAGCCGTCGCTCAGGTAGTAGCGCCCCACCTGGACGTTGTTCGAGGCCACCTTGAGCGTCGTTCCTACGTTGTCGAGCTTCGCCCCGGCCGTGGGGATGCCGCTGCCGTCTTCGGCGTAGTTGGACGTCTTGAGGGTGTTCGCCGCGAGCAAGTCGAAGGTGACCATCTTCCGCATGGAGACGGCATCGAAGTAGAGCCGCTTGCCCACGTCCGCCGCCGCCACCTGGGTTTCCCAGAAGAGCTGAACCCCCGTGCAACCGGCCGGGCACGTCCCCTTCACGGTGACACGCTGGTACGTCGTTCCAACCTGTCCCAGAAAGACGCCTGTATTCTGGCCCGCGTAGACGCCGCTTCCGTCCTCCCACAGCAGGTGAAGGGTTCCCATGCCCCCGACGGTGACGGACGACGCCTTGACGTAGACCTCGGCGAAGAACTCGTCCCCAGGGGAGCACTTGAGCCGCCCGCCTGGAACCTCCGAGCCATAGCCGCCCGTCCAGCTCAGGCCCGGCCACGCCCCTGTGTTCGTCAACTCCACCCGGCGCACCCAACGGCCCACCCGGGCATTCACAGGGTCCTCGACGAGCCTGTCACCATCGGGCGACTGCCCCACGGCGCGAATGCCCGCTTCGTTGTAGCCGTTCGGAATGAGGTTGTCGGTGGGCGGATACAGCAGGTGCTGGAAGCCGACCGCGGCATCGCTCAACGACGCGCCCTCAAGCTGCTTCGGCGTGACGGCGAGCTGAGGCGACGCGTTCCCTCGATTGCCGAAGCGGTCCCGAGGCACCACGCGCACGAAGTAGGTCGCCCCCGGCATCAGGTCAGCTACTCCGAATGCCGTCGTGTCGAACGTCCCGCGCAGAGTGGAGCTGCTCGGCGTGAAGCCGCTCGACGTCGAAACGTGCAGTTCGTACCCCGAAGCAACTGGACCACTCGAAGCCGGGGTGAGGGACAGTGAGAAGCCATTCACGACGGCCGTTACGTTGATGTTCAGCGGAAGCAGCGGCGGGGACGTGTGCGCGGGCTCGCCCAGGCCGGGGCGCGTGTCCATCTCCAGCCACATGGAGATGCCGAAGGAGGGCTTCCCGCGCGTTGTAAGCGTGGTGCGTGCGTCTCCCTCCGTCGAGAAGACGTGGCGGAACCCGGTGACTGCCAGGTTCTGCGCGTCCGAGTAGTGAACGCCGTTGGGGAGGAACCGGTAGAGGTCGCCCAGTTCCACCGGCAGGAAGAAGTCGAGGTCGATTTCCTGGTCGGCGAGCGGCTCGCACAAGTCGGACAGGGCCGCATCCGCCATCCTCCGCGCTTCAACGTCGCGGTCGATGTTGCTCGAAGCATCCTCGGCAATCTGCATGTAGCGAACGCCGTAGGCGGCCTGACTCGCGGCATCCTCAACGACGACGCTCTTCGTCTTCGCATGCCCTGCGACGTCCAAGTCGCCCGCGTCCGAGAAGACGACCTCCACCCTGTTGCGGACGTCCGTCCTGCTGACGGCGAGCTTCGCAACAGCGCGATAGTCGTCCGGGCCGAAGGTCCACGCGAGCGGAGGATTCGTGCGAGTGGGCTCGGAGAACGTCAACGCGAATGTCCCGCTCGACTCGCGCCAGCGATAGCGCGCCTGCCAACCAATCTGTTGAGCCAGGTCCCGAACGGCGTCCAGGACGCTCGCCTTCTTCTGGGCGAACTCATGGAGCATCCACCCAGGAGACGCCGGGACATGCAGCAGCGCATCCGCCCCGTTGTCCGTCAGGATGGCCTGCATCACGCCCTCGACGGCAACGCCCTGGGCGTCGTCGTCCCCGTAGGCCCGCTCAACCTCGATGAAGGTATCCTGGAGCCGTCCCCCCAAGTCACGCCCTCGGAAGACGAGCTGTTCACCTGCGAAGTCGACTTCGTCGATGTCTCCATGAAACAGCGTGTGCCACTCGCTCTCGCTGGGCGACATGGCGATGGGCGAAACCGCAGCCTCGACGGTGAACTCGCGCCCTGGTCGGATGAGCTGCCCGCTTACGGCATTCAGCTTCGAGTCGGCCCGGAGCGGGGCCACGCTGAAGAGTTCAATCTGCCGCTTGAGCGTCACCGTCGCGACCGAAACGGGCTGGTCAACGTCCTCGTCCACCTCGACGGCGTCGAGAAAATCGCGGCCTTCAAGCTGGCTCAGATTCCGCCACGTCCCCGCGTCGTCGAGCACCTTCACCCGAACATGGGAAGCGTGTCCGGCCGGGCTCGTGAGCGCTGCCAACCCCTGAGACGACATGCTGCGCATGGATTCCTAAACCTCTCGCAAGGTGAATTCAAGCCGCTCGCCAATGACGCGGGCCCCTTGGTGGATGAATTCGACGAACTCGCCGTCCCGCACTTCGCCAAGCACCTTCGCCTCACCGACGCAGAAGGCCCCGCCTGCCGTCAGGTACGGCAACGCGCTCCAGGCGCGAGCCGAGTGCCACAAGGCCACTTCCGGAACCCATGAGTCAGGAGCCATGAACGGCAGGCTGACGACGTCGTCGAAGCGCCGCAGGTTGAGCGCCCCCGTCAAAGACAGGGAGCCACTGGAGACGATCAGCCCGCCCGCGCTCGCCGAAGCCGTCCCCTGCATCCAGCGCGCCCCATCGCTCCGGTTGATGACCTGGAGCCAGACGCCCCCCGCCGCGTCGTAGAGGTGGTGCAGCGTCGTCCAGCGGGGCCCGAGTTGCATCGCCCAGGCGCAAGACACACCGATGGGCAGCTCGAACCCGCCACCAAAGCGGGCACCTTGGAAGATGCCCCCCGTCGCAATCGATGAGGCAAGGCCCCGGCTCGTGAAGGTGTCGCCGTCGAACGCGAGTGCATGACCGTCCCCGGCAATCAGCCCACGGAAGGCCAACGCCTCGACAGAAGACAGAGGCCCCGTCTTGAACTCCCACTCCTGGCGCGTCGCGCGGCGCCCGAGCCGGTAGACGCCGCTGAACGAGCGCGAGTCGACACCGATGCTCACCTGCCTACGCCGCCCCTCGACAACGGGCACGGTGATGCCATTCAAGTTTAGGAAGGGCATCTCAATACCTCCCATTCAGCCACTCACCGTTGCCGCGACGTCGGCCCGCTTCGCGCTTCATTTCGATGTAGACCTGTCGCGCTGTCTCGGCGGGGTCATGCGCGGCCTGAATCACAATCTGCCCAACGCTGACGTTGCCGCCGCTCACCGGGACAGCAGGGCTCGACGTGACGGGCGATGCACCATGAGGCCGCTGCGGCTGGCCCGAAACCGGGTCCTGTGCGTTGAACCGCGCAAGCGCCACCTTGAAGCCGGATGGAACATTGGTGAGCGCCTCGGTTGCCTTCTTCGTCGCGTTGGCGTTCTCCCACTGAGCGACAGCGGCTGCTGAATTCGCAGCGGCCGACTCGTAAGTCGTATCGCGCAGCGTGTTCAACGCCCCGTCGACCTGGTCCATCGGGACTTTCATGCTGTCGAGTCCCCGCGCCATCTTCTCGAAGGCGCCCCCTACGAGCGGAATCTTGCTGAGCGCACGGAAGACACCGGCAATGAAACCGATGATGGCGTTCCACACCGTGCCTACGCCCTTCACGACGTAGAGGATTCCCATCGCCACGACTCGCACGACGGAGAAGAATGCCTTCATGATGGGGCCCGCGAGCAGCGCCAGCGGCTGAGTCAGCGCGACGAGAATCTGTCCCAACACGGTGATGAGCGGGGCGAGTCCCTGGAACAGCGTGCCGAGCACCTCCAGCACTGGGGCAATCGCCTGAAGCGGCGCGAGCAGCATTTCGAGCACCGGCACAATGGCGTCGAGCAGCGGCGCCACCATGTTGAAGGCGGACGCGAGGAGCGGCAGCACCGGGGCCAGCACGCGGCCGATGGCATCGGCAACGAACTGGATGAAGCCCGCCGTCATCTGAATCAGCGTGGCGAACGTCGAGCTTTGCGCGAGCAGTTCGGCGACAACGGCGATGACGCCGCCCCACACGCCTCCAACCATCATCCCCTGCTCGAAGCGCTCGAACAGCTCGTAGAGCCCACCCATGGCCTGCGTGAAGCGGCTCGTGAGGGAGCGCTTCGCTTCGTCGACGGCCCTGGCCAGCGCGTCCGCGAGTTCCTTCGCCTTCTTCCGGGCAACCTGCTCGATGACGGCCGCGACGTTGCCGACGCTTGCGAGGAACTCCTTCGCGTTGAAGTTCCTAATCTGGACGCGGCCCGCTTCGATTTCCGGCCCGGCGGACGGCGTGCGCACCTTGCCCTTCGGCCCGCCGAGCATGTCGTCGAAGACGCCGCCGAACTTCTCACGGAGGAACGCCGCAGCGTCACCGCCAAGCAGCTTCACGCCATCGAAGGCGTAGCCCGCGCCGTAGGAGACGTCCGCCCAAACGGAAGCGAAGCCGTCCTTCAACTTGCCGAGTGCGCCGTCGGCGAAGCCCTTCAGCCCTCCGAGAAGCGCGTCGCCGTTCAGGTCCTTCAACCCCTCAAGCGAGGCCGCGACGCCGTCGAGCTTGAGCGCGCGAGCCAGCGGCGCCGCCATGCGTGCCAGGTTGCGCACCACGAAGGCGAACGTTTCGAGCTGCCCGCGTGCCCACGTCCCAACAATGGCCCCAAGCCCCGTGAAGAGTTCCCGGAAGAAGGCCACCGCGCGGCCAGCAACTTCGGTGACGCCCCACCAAGCAGACACGAACGCATCGCGCATGCCGGTGCTCGCGTCGTTCCACGCCTTGTAAAGCGTGCCCGCGAGCATCACGACGCCTGCAACGGCGAGCGCGACGGCGGCCAGAGGCGCAGCCACCACGAAGATGCGCGCGGCGGCATTGCGGAAGGCCGCGGCAAAGCCCGCGTCGACCTGCTCAGCCCCCTTCGCCACTTTCTTTAGGTTGCCTTCAACAACGGGCGTCTCCCCACGGACGAAGCCGGAGAAGCGCACGACGGCCTTTCCCGCGCCGTCCAGCGCAGGGACGACAACCGTACCCACAATTTCGGCAGTGCTCTTGACGACGCCAGCGGCAGTCCCCAGCGCGCCACCCGCGAGCGCTGCCGCAGTCCCCCACACCAGCATGGTTCCGACGGACTGCTTCACCGACGGCTCTAGCCGTTGGAACCAGCCGAGCGCGTGTTCGAGGACTTCGGAGAGTCTCTCAATGTGCGGAAGAATCGCTTCGCCGATTTCAGCGAAGACGTTGGTGAAGACAAGCTTGATTCTGTTGAGCCGCTCGGTGACGCCGCTATCGAACTCAGCCACCGCGGCAAGTGCGCTGTACAGGCCCACGCTGAACAGCGCGCCGATTCCGCCAATCTTCTTCCCGAGCTTTTCGACTTTGTCGGCCGTCTGCGCAACGTCCGCGACAACGCGCCGCATGGACTTGGAGAACTCGCCGACGGCGGCCGTGACGACGACATACAAGTCGCCAACTTTCAAACCGCCGCCAGCCATGACGAATCACCTCTTGCGCAAACGCCGAATGGATTGCTGGCCCGGCTGCGACGCGCCTGGAGCCGGTTGGTTGGAAGAGCGCCTTTCGAGTTCGTCAGCCTCTCTTCGCGCATAGGCGACGAGCCCGACGACATCCTCGTAAGGCATTTCACGGACTGCGTCGGGCGGCAGTTTCAGGAGAGAGGCAACCCCGTAGAGCAGGCTCGCTTCGGGGTCGCTGTCTATTTTCCCCGCATCTTCTCTTCGCTCACGTTGAAGACGTCCGTCAGGTCCGTCGCGAGGTCTTCAAGCCACGACTCGTCGAGCAGCTCGTCGATGTCGTTGACGGAGAACATCGGGCGGCCCGTCTCCGCGTCGTGAAGCACGCAGACGGCGATGCGCCCCAGCATCCGCGCTCCGGCCCGGTCTCCCGTCGGCTCGTTCTTCTCCGTCATCTCCCCGGCCTCGCGGGCCTGCTCAATCAGCCGCAGCCGGTCGCCCATCGTCGGCTTGATGATGTTCACCTTGACGCCGTCCACCTCCACCGACTTCAGGACGCGACGATTCTTCGCAAGCAGCTTGTGCTTGTTCGACATGGACTCTCCTTTGGGTGTGAAACGAGACAGCTCAGGGCGAGCCGTAGCCCCAGGCGAAAGCGGCGCCGTCCTGCGACTGGAAGGCGAAGCCGAGGAACTTCACGGTGTGCTCGTAGAGGGCCCCGGGCGTTAGCTTGTGGGACAGCTCAGGCACCTTGACCCACGCGCGGAAGACTTGAGCCCCGGATGCCTTGCCAACTTCGATGAGCAGCGGAGTCCCTTCAGCCAGCGCTTCAACCTCGAGCTCAGTGAGGGCAAGCCCCGTCAACTCCCCCGAGAAGTCCCGGAGCGACACCGAACGCCGCTTGTAGTCGTCCCCCATGACTTGCAGCTCGACGACGTCGTTCGTCACCGTGAGGGAGATGGAGCGCACCAGGGCGAGCGGATGGACGGGCAACGCGTAGCCCGAGACGCGCACGAGGGCCGACGGGCCGGGAGCGCTGGCGAGGTGGACGTCGCCGAAGAGCGGGTCGACGTAGGCGTCGACAGGTGTCCAGGCGTCGGCATCCCCGTTGGGGGAAACCTCGACGAACACAGGTGCTCCCGGATTGAGTCGGCGAAGCTCCGGGTCCGCGATTCGAAACTCGGTCCCCGTGAAGTCGGGCGCGGGCATGGACACGGCTTCGGCTTCGAGGAACTCGGCAGGTTCTCCAGCGACAGACAGCGAGCCGACATGCGCAGCGATGGCGGCCATCAGACGGCCACCGGGGCGCCGTTGCCCAAGAGCTTGCAGGTGAACTCCACGACACCACCCGGAGTCAGCTTCTCGTCGTAGCTGTTGACGACCATCGGGATTCGCTTGCCCCTGGAGCCGGCCGATGCGCTGGGGTCGAAGATGAACGTCACGTAGACGGTGCTCCCGTCGTCGCGCGCGTCACGCAGCACGGACTGCGGCGCGTCGCCCTCCATGAAGTGTCCCGACAGGTCCGCGCTGGTGTCCTTCAGCGTCTGGACGCGGGACTTGTAGCCCGAGCCGCCGAGGTAATTCGTCTCGACGAAGTCGCCCGTCTCGCTGAGCGACGCATCCGTCAGGCCGTCGACGCGGTCAGCGGACTGCGTGGCATTCGTGTCCGAGCGCACGGAAACACTGTCGAGGTGAGCAGCAACAGGGGTGGACATGCGAATACCTACCGGCTCGGGAAGAGCCGCGAAAGCGTGGCAAGAATCTGGGCGGCAACCGTCTTGCGGAACTTCGCGCGCCCCCGACGGGCGGGCTTGCGCAGGAAGTGGACCGGCGTGGCGAAACGTTGCTCGCCCCAGTGAAACCCTTCGTGGATGGCGCCTGCGGCTTCGTGGGCATACCCAGCCGTCGCGGTGACGCTCGCCTTCGCGTCGTTCCGCTCCGGGCCGTCGATGAACCCGGACGTGCTGAGCGGCGGCTTGCCGTCCGTGTCCCGAGCGCCCACGGGCACCAGGGCGCGGCTCGCCTGGAGCACCGTCGACGCGTGTTCGCGAATCAAAGGCGCCAGGTCGGCGAGTACGGGCCGCTCTACCTTCCGCAGCTTGTCGAGCAGCCTGAAATCAAGAGCAACTTTGAGTGGCATTGCTCCCGGTAAATGCGTGCGCTTTCTCGCCGTGGCTCACGCGCCCATGTCGATGAAGGAGGCATCCACGGTGAAGGTCCACCAGTGGCGGTCGCTTCCGTCGGTGCCGATGTAGTTGGGGCTGCCTTCGTCCACCTCAATCAGCACGTAGGGCGCGGCGCTCGCGAGGTGGAGCACGTCGAGAGCCGCGAGCGCGAGCGCCTGTCCCTCCCGGAAGCGCTCACGGGCGGAGCGAACGCGGACCTGCGAGGTAACGGTTCGGTACGTCTTGCGGCCCCCGCCGATGTAGCTCTGCGGCGGGTCGCCTCCGGTTTGCAGGACGAAGCAAGCAACGTCCGGCACCGAGGCATCGTCGTCTTCGAGCGTCGGGCCGAGAAACAGGTTGGCCCCGGCGCTCAGCCCGAGGCCCCCAGCGGCGAGAATCGTCGCGAGGTCGGCAGCAGTGTCGCGGGCCATTAGAGCCAGACCTTCCGGTAGCGCAGGACACCCGCCCCGTCGACGTGCTCGTCAACGGCGGCAGGGCGACGGGCGTGGTTGAAGTCGGTGAGGTCGTCGCCCTTGAACCAAAGCCGGTGGCGCAGGGTGACGGGTGCTTCGGTGTAGACGACGAATGAAGCGACGAACTCGGCGCCGTTGGCGTCGCGAATCAGCTTTCGACTCGGCTGGATGCGCGCGGGAGCTTCCTGGATGGGACCCAGCAGAGGAGTCCCCCAGGCGTCCCGCCCGATGACTTCGGCGTAGCTCACTCGCTGGCGGAAGAGAGAAGCGGGCCCGCTCATCAACTGGCCCTCCACAGGACATGAGGCGCGACAAGCAGCTCGGTGCGGGGGCTCGCAAGCCGCTGGCCTGCGCTTCGCTCCCGGTAGCTCACGGACCAATCCCCGAGACTCTCGCTGGACACGTCGGAGTCACGCCCCCTCCCCCGGTACAGCGCGCAGGCTTCGAGGATGGCGGCCTCTTCGACTTCGGCGGGCAGGGTAACGGGCCCCTGGGGGGCATCGAGGGCCACTTGCCCCGGCGTCACGTAGCCGCCCGTGTACGTCACCGCCAGCGCATCGGGGCGCCCCTGCCGCATCTCGACGGTCAGGGTGACGAGCCCGCCTACACGCGCCGTCACCGGCCAGAGGCCAGCGAGGCGGTAGAGAAGGCCCCCCGCCGCGAGGTCCCCGGCAAGGGTGTAGGCGGTGGCGTCGAGCAGCTCGCCCCCTTCCATCACCTGGAGGACTTCGACGAGCGGCGGACGGCTCAGCAGCACGTAGGGGCGGCCGTAGCTGTCCGGGTACTCAGTAACCGTGGCCCGCTCGAAGGCCCGGCCGCACAGCCTCGCGATTGCACTGCTGGCGGCAGCGACGCAGCGCTCGACGTGCGAGTCGGAGGGCACGCCCAGGTCGGCGGCCACGGTAGCGGCAAGGCAGAGGTCAGTCGGGCGGGCCATGGAAGGGGCTCAGGACGGCGTAGGAACGACGAAGCCGGGGCCCCCAGGGGAAAGGGAGCCCCGGCCCGGGAAATGAGGCATGGCGCGGCGCTAGGTGGCGGGAATCTCGTCCGGCCCGCACAGGACAATCAGGCTGGAGGCGCCCAGGGTGGGAGACGTGCCCCCCGTGAGGGCCACCGTCTCGACGACTCGGAGGTAGCGCTGCGCCGTAGGGAGCCGGACGTTGACCCGGGCCACCGCGTTTGCCGTCGTCAGCGGCGCGATGGCGGCTTCGGACAGGTCCGTCCATCCGTTCTGGCCATCGGCGCTGTCCTGGAGCTTCGCAGCCAGCGACAGCGCTGTCGGGGCGCCCGTAGCTGCCCCCGTCGAGGCCGTCAGCACGCACGAGTCGAAGCTGAAGCGGTCGACAGCGGCACTGTTTCGCGTCCCCGCGCTCACTGCGGCGGGCACAGTCCCGGGGCGAATGCCGACGAGCACGCCCGCGTCGGTGGAATTGGCGTTCATGGTGGGGCCTCTCAGGTGTAGGTGATGGAGCTGAACGCCTTCGGCTGGCGGACCTTGAAGTCGCCCTTCACGATGGCGCGAACCGTCGTCTCGTCGTACTCGGCGCGGACGTCGTGTTCCGACAGGATGAGGTCTTCGTCGATGCCGTAGATGAACTGTCGCCAGTCCGCCGAGAAGGTGATGCGCGACACCGGTACGCGGGTCGTCATCACGAAGGGGAAGCCGCGAATCGTCCCCCGGTCGAGCATCTCCTGGCGGAACACCCAGACGCCGGAATTCTGGAGCTGAAGGAGCGCCGTCGCCCGCGTCGGGTGAAGCACCCACGCCGCGTTGCCCATGCGCACATGCGCCGTCAGCGGCAGTTCGACGGCCTTGTCGATGTCGGCCAAGTAGGCCGCTGCCGTCGTCCCAGTGGAAGCGAAGGTGTGCGCGGCGTCGAGCTGAGCGAAGAGCCCCTTCGGCGCGGCGCCCGTACCGTCCCCGTTGAAGCCCGCGTCGTCCAGGCCATCGGCCACCGTCGCCCGGATGTCCTCGCCGACGCCCGCGTCACCCACGCCCGGCGTGCGCAGCAAGTCGTTGCTGATGTCGGTCAGCACCATGCCCTTGTGCGCCTTGAGGACAATCTTCCCGTACTTCGGCGCGCTCTTCGGCACCGTCTCGCCCTCCCCTACCCACTTGAAGACGGACGTCCCGGTCTGCTTGCCCATGTGCAGCTCGCCCTTGAATGTCTGGGTGCGCACGCCCAGCTTGAGCATCGCCGCGTCGGGACGAAGGAACTCAATCACTTCGCCGCTCTGCTGGATGGGCACCAGCACACCGGCCGAGTCGAACTTGCTGAGCTGAACGGCCTTCTGGACGTCGGCGTTGCCGAAGCGCTTCGCGGCGTCGACCAGTTCGGCAGCTCCGGTGCGGCGGCCCGCCGCGATGACGCTCTTCGCGAAGGCACCGAAGTTCTCCGTGCTCGCGTAGACGCCAGTCCCGCGCGGCGCGTTGCCCGGCTCAGCCCGGCCCGGGGCGCTTCGAGCGGCGGCGTCCATCAGCTCTCGCGCGACCTCGGGGCCGAGCGCCTTCACCATCTGTGCGATTTGCTCGCGAGTCATTCCTTCACTCCTCGGATGTAGCCCTTGAATGCCTCGACGAAGCTCTTCGCGGCGTCGGCGGCGTTGAAACCCTTCGTCTCGTCTTCGTCCTCGTCGGGCTCGCTCTTCTGCTCGTCCTCGACGTCTTCCTCACTCGTCGACTTCGATTCGTCCTCGACGTCTTCGTCGTCGGGCTCGCTCTTCTGCTCGTCCTCGACGTCTTCGTCGGTCGACTTCGCTTCGTCTTCGTCGGTCGACTTCGCTTCGGCCCGTGCGTCGAGCAGCTCGACAACGCGCGTCGCAATGCGTTCAACGAGGTCGTCGGGCGCTTCGTCCAGGGACTTCGAGCGCACGGCCCGCGAGTTTCCCGGAATCGTCACGACGGAGACTTCGAGCAGTTCCTGTGCGTCGCAGTCGTAGCCGCCGCGCTCGTTCTGCCGATACTGGCCAGGGAGCATGAGGTAACGGACGGAAACGGCATTCAGGATGCCCTTTGAAACCTTGCGTTCGACCTTCTTCGCGAACTCGTCTTCGTCGTCGAATTCGATGTCCACCATCAGGGCGTCGCCCTCGACGTAGACGCGCCCCTTCCCAATGGGCAACTGCGGCTCAGCGCCCGTCATCGCGGCGCTCGCCCCGTCGTCGTGGTTGTAGAGGACGACGCCATTCGCGTTGTAGCCGTCCACCCGCCAGCCTTTGACGTTCAGCCGGTCCGAGTAGCGGTCGAAGTCGCCGTCACTCGCTTTGAACTTGAAGACGCGGCGTCCGCCAATGGACTCGACGGCGCTCAACGTCGCCGCGTCCTTTCGAACGGCGCTCAGCCGCAGGGAGCGCGTAATGGGTCCAGTCATGCACCCGGTAAATGCGTGTGACTTCTGCGAATGGCTCAGCCGTCCTTCGTCGCTTCGGCATTGGCCTCCGCCGAGCTGCCTTCGACGGGCGTCGGCGTCTCGCCGGGCTCGTTGGGCTTCTGGCCCGGAAGCAGCTCCGCGAAGCCTTGCCGCTCCGGATGAGGCTTGAAGCCCGCTTCGACTCGCCACTCGTCGAAGGTGAAGGCGCTCGGGAGCGTCCCCATCACCCGCAGCCGGTGCTCACGGTCGGCAGGCACGGGGGAGTCGTAGGAGAGAAGCACGTCGTCTTCGAAGCGGGGTGCCAGGTGCTTTTGCATCGAGGCCAGGAAGACCTCTGCACGCGGCTTCGTCGCCTGTTCGGCAAGGTGCTCCCGCGCCGCGTAGCTGGTCGCCTTGTTGCTGCTCGTCACGTCGCCCACAATCTCCGGCGGCACCCGGTACACCATCCGCACGAAGTCCATGAGGAAGCGGCGCAGGTCGACGAGCTGCATGTCGCGGAACGGCGTGTCGAGCCGAGCAAACGTCGTCCGCCCGCTCGTAATCATCACCCGGCCTGCGTTGGCGGGGCCCCCGTACTCACGCGCGAGCGACTCTTTGAAGGCCCTCGCGGGCCCGGCCTGCGACTCGTTGAAGCCCTCAATCGCGATGACGGCGCCCGGGAGCATGTTGTTGAAGAAGGCGTTCTTTGTGAAGCGCGCGGCATGCTCGTCCGTGTCGACTTCGTCGCCCAGCGAGTAGGCGATGCCGATACCGCGGCCGAGCGGGTCAGCCGGGTTCAGGCGCTTCACGTAGATGACGCTCGCCGCAGGCAGGAGGAACGTCCGTCCGCCAGCGGCCACCGTGTATGTGCGCTCCGACTTCGGCTTGCTCAGGTCCGGCAGTGCGAGGACGCAATCGGGCGGCACCGGCCACAGGCCCACGGGCACGCCCGCCAGCTCTTCGACGACGGCGAAGAACTCGCCCGTCAAGTCATAGTGAAGACAGAAGAGCTTCGCGAAGTCGCGGCCCGTCATGTAGTCGTTCGGGTCCGCCAGCAGCCGCAGCAGCGGATGGTCGGGCAGCTCCACCGCGTCCCCCGTCTCGACGAGCGACTTCAACCGCTCCCGGCGCACGTCGCCACAGGCCCGCCGCAGCGACACGTCGACCAGCGTCTTCCGCGTCGTAGGGTCCTGCCGCGTGAAGGCCCGCCACGTCACGTCCGCGAAGGCATCGCCCACCGTGTCGACGATAGTGCCGAGCCACGGCATCTCGGCGTAGGCCGCGAGCAGCGCGGGCACCTCCCGGCGCGGCGGGGCCGAAGCCCAGCGGCTCAGCTCTAGCCCCGTTCCCTTGCGCTTGCTGCTCCCGCGAAACGCGGCGCGCATCCTGTCCAACATCCCCATGGAGAACCTCACACCGCAAAGAACTGTTCGACGAAGACAAGGTCGTGAACGCCCCAACAGAAGGCGTCGGCCCTGTCGTCGCGACGCCCGTTGATGCCGGTGAACTTGCTGAGCTGCGCTTCGAGCTTCGGGAACGTCCCGACGAACTCGACGCGGCCCGCTTCGGCCAGGGCAGACACCGGCTCGGCGCGCTTGCTCTTCGCGCTCGTCGCCCGCACGGGCTTCACGTTGACGCTGACGCCCATCTCGCCCGCGACGGTGCTGATGAGCGTTTCCACCATCTCCCCGCCCGTGTTCACCTCGACGACGAGCGCGTCGCATCCCCATTCGAGATAGGCCCGAATGGCCGTCGTCGCCCACTCGCGGGGACTGGCCCGGCGCGACAGGTCGGCCAGCACCGAAACGCGCTTGAGCGGCACCCCGTCGGCCCCGAAGAGCACGCTCGACTTGCACCCCTGCACGATGATGCCCGTTTCGTCCGAGCCGGTTTCGCTCGTCGGGCTTGGGTCCACGCTGACGATGCGCCTGTCGAGCTGCTGCGCGTACTCGTGCGGGTCGGCCTCCACACGTCCCCACTTCGCCGAGCCGAAGATGGCCCCGGGCACGTCGAAGAGCAGACGCCCGAGAACCTCTTGCTGTCCCCAGCGGGTGTTCGCCAGCGCCCGCATGTTGGCCACGGCCGACGGCGCCAGGTTCGCGAAGTTACTCAGCGAAGAGCCAGTGCGAAGCACCACGCCCGGCTTGAGCTCCTGCGTCTCCGCGTTCGCGAAAAGCAGCTCCTCAATCTTCTTCAGTGGGCGCGGCGTCCCGGTGAGGAGGAGCTGCGGCGGGTCCTCTCGCGAGCCGATGCGCAGCACTAGCGGCAATTGGTCGACCGCCGCCATGTCGTGTTTCCACGAAGCAGGCTCGTCGCCCCAGCCCCATCCAGCATTCGGCCCGCGCAGCCGGTCGGGCTTATCCGCCGAGTAGCAGATGGCATAGACGCCGTTGGGCCACGTCACCCGGCGCTTGCTGGGCTCGTACTTGGGCGTGAACCAGGGGGGCGACAGGGCGAGGATGCCGGACGCCCCGCGAATCATCGTGTCGCGCACGTCCGCCGCCGTCGGGCCGATGAGGGCCCCGACGCTCTTCGCCTGCCACGCCTTTTTGATGACCCACCGCGCGCCGCACCACGTCTTCCCGAAGCCGCGTCCGGCCATGACGAAGCACGTCGAGAACCTGTCCGGGGGCGACTGCTCGCGCCGCGCCCAGAAGTCGAGGTCGTAGACGAGCAGCTCGACTTCCTTGTCGTCGAGCCCGCCGAAGAGCTTCGCGAGCTGAGCGCGGGAGCCGGCCGTTTGCACCATCCGGGACGCGGGGGACTCGTGCGGCGCGAGTCCCTCGGCGAACTTCCCCCAGGCGCCCTTCGACAGAAGTCTACGCATCGCTCGCCCCCGTGTCTTCGAGCTGCTCGGACGTGGCGGCTTCGGCAGGGGCGGAGGCGGGCAGTTCGTCCGGGAGGAACTTCCCCAGCCGGTCAATCAGCAACTCGCGCAGGGCGGCAGTGTCGGCGGACTGGTCCTCGGGGCTCTTCGCCTCGACGTTGTCGCGGCGGCCGTACAGCTCTGGGAAGCGGCGGCTCAAGAGCCACTGGACGTGCTTGGGGTTCGTCGTCGCGGCGGCCTGGAGCGTCTCCGTAGCGGACTGCATGAACTCCGCTTCGGCCCGGTTCACTGCGACGAAGAACTCGCGGTAGAGCCCTCGCGGTTCGCTCGCGCCACGGTGGAACCAACGGGAGATGGTCTGCTCGTCGACGCCCACGAGGCCAGCCGCAGCACGGCGAAACAGGCCCGACCTCAAGTGGTCGCAGATTAGACTTTGAACCTCGGGGGTCAGTTTGGTCGGTCTAGCCACACACGGTAAATGCGTGCGGTTTCACGGACTTTTTCATGGGGAGCGCCCAACAAAACGCACCGGCCCCGGTTTTTTATCGAAGTTTTTCAAACGTGTGGGACCGCCGAGCAAGCCAGGAATCCGCCGCAGACAGAAAATCCGAGCCGGGGGGCCCCTCCCAGGCCATTTCACTCCGGCTGCAATCCCATTCCACATGCAGTGACTGTCATTGCATGGCACGAATTCGCGCGTCACACGCAGGCACAACGATACACCGCGCATTCCAGCTACGGCGCCACCCGCCATCGGGTGCCTGTCGCTCGACAACGGCTAGCCTTCCTTCACCCCGCCGGAGCTGCACGCCGCACAGGTCGCAACGAGCGCCGTAGAAGTTTCGCCGACGCGTGGCTTCCACGTCCGCACATGCCGCGTGTCGAGCGCCGACGGTGCGCTCGTAGGTGATGACCTCGCCCCGTTCGATGGGCAGAGAGCACGCGGCACAGAGCCCCCTTCGGTTCGCGACGACGACGGGCACGCTACATCCCCAGGGTGGCCATCCGCTCGCGCAGTTCGGCCAGCGCACGCGCGAGCATCCGGTCGACTCGGCTCTTCGGCGCGCCCCATGCTTCCGCCACGGAGCGCACCGACTGCGCCGGGCGGTTGAGGCCGAAGACGCGGGACACCAGCTCTCGTCGCTCGGGAGACAACTGCCTCACGGCCTCGAACACGAGGGCTCGACGTTCCGACGACAGCAACTCCGCCTCGGGCGTGTCCCCGTCGGGCTCCAGGCACGACATCTCGCGGAGTGCGGACTCCAACTCGTCGACCCACGAGTCATCGGCCGAAGCACCGTCCGAGAAATGAGACGGTATGTCCATGCGGTGGACGCGGACGACGTTGCCTTCGTTGCTGTGGATTGAACGCACGGTGCGACGCTTGTGCGCGCCGTCACTCAGGTGGACGTCGGTGCCGTGCATGCGCGCGTACTGTTCGCAAGCAGCCCGAGCCCGGAAGTAGGCAACCTGGCCGAACGACTGACGCCCCCTCGTGGCGTCGTACTTGGACACTGCGCGAAGCACCGCCATTGCGGCAACTTGCGAGAGGTCATCAGGCGACAGCGAGCCCGCGATGGGCAAGAGGGCCCCGACGATGCGGCGGATGATTGGCCTCATGGAATCGAGCAACTCAGCGGACAGTCGTCGCTCCAGCGCGGCGTTGCCGCTCTCGCGGGCCGACAGGATGCGGGACACGAGTTCGGATTGCCGGGCCGCCCGGAGGCCATACTCACTGTGTGAAACATGATTTTTCGTGCTTCCCTTGCGACACATTGCTGCGTGAGACATCGCCCCAACAGAAGCATGCCGCATGCCGACTACGCTCGATTCACAGACAGTCTCAGCCACGGCGCCTCTACGCTCTCGCGGTTGGGCTGCGCGTCGACGCCCCATCGGCACGCAGTCGTTCTCCGCGTAAATGCGTGTGGCTTCCGCGAATGGCTCGGCGCGAGCGCCCCGACAGTGCGTCAGCGGGAACAAGGCCGAAAAGGTCTCGCGTATATATCCCTAGGACATGCTCATCTCATATGCGTACACATCCCCCTTATTCTTACTCCTACATCTTCTTTGGCTTAGGGAGTTATACAGAGGGGGTCTGCCGACTTGATGCTTGCCAGCGCGAACAAAAATCCGCCGCGTGAGCCACCGCCAGAATCCGCACGCATTTACCGGGGGTGACTACAACACACCAACTTTCCACGCCGCGCCCCCCCGATGCCGCCCCCCTCGCCCGCCACGGCGCCCCCGTGCGCGTCGCGCTCTATGAGAACGCCCAGGACATCGCCCCCAAGGGCGTCGACCTGTCCTGGCCCGAGCTGTCAGCAAAGCTCACTGCCCACCGTCGCAGCCAGTGCCCCACGTCCCCGTGCGTCCGGGGCTGCCCCGCGAAAAATGGCCCCGCCTGGAGCCCTGTCGACATCGTCGAGCGACGCCGCTCGGAGAACGTGCGCGCCGTCACCGTGGCCGTCTTCGACCTGGACCACCTGACAGCGGCGCAGCTCGCGTGCCTCGACGCCGTCGAGCGCCACGGGCTCGCCTTCGCCGTCCACTCGACGCACAGCAACCGCCCACCCGACGACTACTGCCTGCGGCTGGTGATGCCGTTGTCCCGCCCCGTGCTGCCGCGCGAGTGGCCGTCCGTGCGCGAGGCCGCAATCCGCGTGCTCGGACTCCCCGCCGACCCCGCCACGAAGGACCTGGCGCGCATCTACTACCTGCCGGATTCGCCCGTGGGAGTCGAGCCGTTCGCCCTCAGTGGCGAGGGAGCGCCCTTGGACGTCGACGCGCTGCTCGACGTGGCCCGTTCGGGGCTGCCCGCCCATGCCCAGCCATCCGCGCCCGTTGGGGCGCCTGCCGACCTCTACGAGCTGCGGGCCCTCCTGCGGCGCATCCGGAAGCCCGAGCACGTCGCCATCATCCGCCGAGCCCTTGCCGGTGAGCCCCTGGCCCCCGTTGGCGGGCAAGACAACGCCCTGAACGCCCTCATGTCGTGCGCCGCCTTCGTCCTGCCGCTCAGCACGCCCGAGTCGGCCGTCGTCGAGCTGTTCCGCGCGTCCTTCGGCGCCACGGACTGGCGGGAAGGGACGGAGCACCTGTGCGAGCAAGCCCTCTTGAAGCTGCGTCGTCACCGCGAGCGACGGAAGGCCCGTGACGAGGGACGGCTCGCGGAGAACGAAGCCATCTGGAATTCGCTCGGCGGCAAGGCCCCGGAGGCTCCCTCACCGGACGAACCCGGCAGGGAGGAAGACGCCCCCAACCCCGACGACTGGATGAGCAAGCTCGCGCTCGACCCGGGCAAGGACGGCACGAACAAGATTCGCAACAGCGAGGCGAACGTATTCGCCGTGCTGCTCAACTCCCCCGAGTGGCGCGGCGTGCTCCGCTTCAACGAGAGTACCAAGCAGCTTGAGATTGAGGGCGGGCCGCTCGGAATCAATCCAGACCTGGAGACGCTCGACGTGCTCGTCGCCAACTGGATTCAGCAGAGCAGCTACGGCCACCTCGGCTTGCGTCCCAAGGCGCTGACTGTCTCGCAGCAGATTCTCGCCGTGGCGAGGCGCAACAGCTATGACCCCGTCGCCGAGTACCTGGGGGGACTCGTCTGGGACGGCACGCCGCGACTCGACGGCATGCTTGCCACGTACTTCGGCGCGAGGGGTGAGCCTGGATACCTGCGGGCCGTCGGCGCGAAGTTCGCCATCTCCGCTGTCGCGCGTGCCCTGCGCCCCGGGAGCAAGGTCGACACCGTCATGATTCTTGAAGGCCCCCAGGGGCTTCGGAAGTCGACCGCGTTCCGCATCCTCGGAGGTCGCTACTTCACCGACGCGTACATCGACGTGACGAACAAGGACAGCGCGATGCTGGCCTCTCAGTATTGGCTCATCGAACTGGCCGAGCTGACCACCTTCCGGAAGTCCGAAGACCAAGCCCTCAAGGCATTCATCACCAGGACGGAAGACACCTACCGGCCGCCCTACGGACGCACCAACGTGAAGTCCCCGCGCCGCTGCGTGTTCGTCGGAACCACGAACGAGGATGACTACCTGAGAGACCCCACCGGGCATCGGCGTTTTTGGCCGGTGAAGTGCAGCCACATCGACACGGATGCCCTCGCAAGGGACAGGGACCAAATCTGGGCGGAAGCAGTCGTGCGCTTCCAACAAGGCGAGTCGTGGTGGCTCACGTCTGAAGAAGCGGCGGGAGCCGAGCAGCAAGCCGCCCTCCGCGCAGAGAACTACGGGGACAGCCGGAAGGAAGTCATCTTGCGCTGGCTTCTGGAGATGCCCGCCGACAAGCGCCCCAACGACGTGACGATTCTCCATGTCGGCGTCGAAGCATTCGCCCTTCACCCCGCCCAGGTCGACCCGCGCATCTCCCGAGAGATTGGGGCGGCCCTGAAGGCGCTGCACTTCACCCGTGGCCAGCGTCGGATGGGGGACGGGACTCGGCCGCTCGTCTACTACGTCCCGGATGAGCTGAAGAACGCGCCCATGGAGAAGCGCGGCGAGCGGCATGCTGGGTTTGGCCCCCCTGCCGGTTACGGGTGAGCCACTCGCGGGAACCGCACGCATTTAGAGAGGGTGACGCCTCCCGTCGACCTCTCCAAGCACGGCCCTTCGGTGATTGCCGGGGTCATCCAGCGCCTGAGCGTCTCGCAGCTCAAGCGCCACAAGCTGTGCCCACGCGCATGGTTCTTTCAGAAGGTCATGCGCGTCCCCGAGCCCAGCACGGGAGCGCAGCAGGTCGGCACCGAAGGGCACGCCCAGCTTGAGCATTTCCTTGCGACGGGTGAAGACGTCCTGGGCACGTTCGCGAGGTCAGGCGCCCATCTATTGCCCACGCCCGGCGCTGACTTGCTCGTCGAGCAGCCCCTGAACGGTGAACCGCCGCTGACGGCAGGCGGTATCCCTTTCACCGGATTCATCGACCTCGTAGACGCTCGACGGCTCGCCTCTGACGGCGTCCTTCGCATCACCGACCACAAGTTCACCAGCAACGTCGCGACGAATGCCGCGAGCGCTGAGCAGCTCGCCGACGCCGACACCGAACCCGGCTTGCAGATGGTCGGCTATGGCGCGTGGGCGCTCAGCCAGGTTGAGCGCTTCCCGGGGCTGCGCACGCTGGAGCTTGAACACCTCTACTACCAGACCCGGGGACAGCGCCTTGCCGCGTCCGTCGTCGCAACGGTGCCCGCCGAGCACGTCGAGCGCGAGTGGCAGACAAAGGTCGAGCCCCAGGTCGAAGCGATGAAAGAGCACGCGCAAGCCGCCCGCGCTTCCGACGTGCCCGCGAACTACGGCCCCGCCTGCGCCAAGTACGGCGGGTGTCCATTCATGGCGAAGTGCCTCACAGGAGAGAACAAGACGATGTCCCTGCGTGACAAGCTGCTCAACAAGGTCCCCACCATCGACGCCGCGGTCGAGCGCGACGCCCCGGAACTGCCCGCCGTTCTTCCCCCGGACGCGCCCACACCTACGCCAGTGCAGACGGCCCCAGAGGTCGCCCAGGCCACTGAGCAGCCCGCGCCGAAGCGTCGCGGTCGCCCTCGCAAGGCGGCCGAGCCCGAGCAGCCCAAGGGCGAAATGCGCGTGCTCTTCGTCGACTGCATCCCGACGACCTTCGACGGACCGAAGCCCGAGTCGCTTACGAGCTACGTCGACACCATGCATCGCAAGGTGGCCGAAGCAGGCGGGGTCGACGACGTGCGCTTCGCGGGCTCCGACTCGGCGCTCGGATTCGGCAAGTGGCGCGGGGCGCTGGCAATGGCGGCGCGCGCCGAGCTGCCCCCGCCCGGCGCCTACTTCGCGCTCGGGGTCGCCCAGTCGGAGCTGATGCAGGTGATTGTCGAAGCTCTCGAAGCCAACTTCGACATGGTCGTTCGAAGTTTTCGCTAGCGCCTATGACGGAACGCCCGCCTTAAGCGTCCACCACACCAATTCGAGTGAACGGCCGGACTCCCCCAGAAGGTCTTGGAAGGTGATCACGTCGCTTCGTTCCACGACGACTCCGTACTCCCCTTCATTTCGCGAGGTGAAGCACTCAAAGCGAAAGAGGTCTTCTGACGGGGCGTCCAGTCCTGGGAGAACCATCCAAATCTCCCACTGTGACGTTTCAGCAATCTCGATCATGGGGGCGTACTTGGCCCGGCTCAGCAGCCGGTAATAGCACTCCATGAACGAGTCAGCCGAGCGAAGCGCTTCACCCTTTCGGCATTTGGTCTTCAGCCAATGAGGCAGTGCGCTGTACGCGCGGCGCAGCTTGTCATGCACGTCCGTACTCTGGGGCCCTTCGGGAAGTGAGTCTTTCGTCATCCTTCGCGCTCTAGCGAACTGGCAGCCCAAGTCAATGGGCAACCAAGAACACACATGACCTGGAAGGTCACTCCTCAACCCAATAGGTCAGTCGCACCAAACCACGCACCTCTCCCTTCATGAGACTTCTTCATCGACTCCACCCGGGCGCGGCGACTTTCGCCGAGCGCCCAGCCACCGCTGCGCCCACAGCTTTCGCAAAGCTCGCTGGCGACCGTTCGACTATCGCGAAGGGGCAGCCCGTGGGCTGGTCGCCAGACCTTGCACGGGTGCTCAGCCTTCCGCGCCGCGACCTCGCGAGCACCTACACCGATGCAGACTTCGCCGCGTTGGAAGCCGCGCTGCGCGCCCCTGCCGACACGCGTTGCACTTGCGAGACGCTCGGGAAGCGGTGCCCGTCCGCGTTGCTCCCCATCCAGCGCCTCGCCCTCTTGGAAGCCGCGCGCACGGGTGGTTTGCTTGCTCCCATCGGCACCGGCCATGGAAAGGAGTTGACCTCCTTCCTCACCCCCATGGCGATGCCCGGCTGTCGCGTGGCAGTCCTCTTCATCCCCGCTAACCTGCTGCCGCAATTCGAGACTGAATGGGCTTACTACGGCGCGCACTGGCGCCTGCCCAACCTCGCAGGGGGCCGCTGGTTTCGGGCGGGCCTGCCGGTGCTCCACGTCGTTACCTACAACAAGCTCTCAAGCCAAGAAGCCACGGACCTCCTGGAGCGCATCCGCCCGGACTTGGTCATCCTCAACGAAGCCCACAACCTCAAGGACCCGAGGTCCGCGCGCACTGGGCGATTCCTACGTTACTTCGAAAAGCACCCACGGACGCGCCTCGTAGCACTCTCCGGAACCTTCGCCTCGAAGAGTATAAAGGACTACGCGCACCTTTCGCGGCTGGCGCTCGGTGAGGGTTCGCCCCTGCCGCTGGCCCACCACGTCGTGGAGGAATGGGGGACAGCCCTAGACCCGGGCAAGGTAGTGGCCCCTCCTGGCGCGCTGGAACGGCTGTGCGAGCCAGGGGAGCACGTCCGCGAGGGCTTTCAGCGCCGCCGCAACGCGACGCGGGGCGTGGTGGCAACAGAAGAGAGCGCCCTGAACAAGCCGCTCATAATCCGTCCGCGCTACCCGGGCCCCGTTCCCGCGCAGTTGCTCACCCTAATCGACCTGGCGCACGCGGGCGAGCGTCCGGATGGGGAGCAGTTTCAAGAGCAGCTCCAGTCCGTGGCCTGCGCCCGACAGTTGTCCTCCGGCTTTTACCATCGCTGGCGCTACCCGAGAGGCGAGCCTCCGGAGTTGATCGAGAAGTGGTTCGCGCAGCGAAAGGCATGGAACAAGGAAGTCTGGGAGGAACTGAAGGGCAAGCGTCGTGAGCACCTGGACTCGCCAGGGCTGCTCACCAAGGCGGCCATCCGCGCGCATTTGTCACCACCCTACGAGGGCGATAAGCCCGTCTGGCACGCGGCGACGTGGCAGGAGTGGGCGGAAATTCATGCCGCCGTGCAGCCCGAACCCCAGGCCGTTTGGGTGTCGGACTTTCTCGTGAAGGACGCGGCGGAATGGGCTCGCTCGCGGGTGGGCATCGTCTGGGTTGAATATCCGGAGCTAGGTGAACGCATCGCGAAGGCGGCGGGTGTGCCGTTCTACGGAGGAGGAAAGGCGGCGTCCGAGGCCATCCTCAGAGAGACAGGAACGCGCTCCGTGGTGGCAAGTATCAAGGCACACGCCACAGGGAAGAACCTCCAGCAGTTCTCACGCAACCTTGTGGTGACGCCGCCTTCAGACGGCGCCACCTGGGAGCAACTCCTCGCGCGCACGCATCGCCCCGGCCAACAAGCCCCATGCGTCGAGGTGGACGTGTGCTTACACACACAGGACTACGTCGAGGCCTTCGCGGCCGCACAGGAACGAGCGCGATTCATTCAACAGACAGACGGACAGCGCCAGAAACTACTGTCCGCCAAACTCGATAGCGAAATCAGGCTTCAGTCCCGCTCCGAACGATATCTCTCGGCAAGGCCTTCTCAGAAGACGCCTCACCAGAGTCAGGCTCCATTCTTCGAATCTCAACGAGCTTCTCGATAGACTTTCCAATCATCAAATCCGCACAGGCTCGACAATAATGCATCCAACTCCGCCCGTTGCGAACTTTCAGTCGCACATCCCCCTTCTTAATCTTGTGCTTTGAACTAGAGCGGCACTCATGAGCCCTTACGGCCGCATCAACCTCCATCCGAACAACCAACAGCTTAACGCGACCCATCAAAGACCTCACTAACAGCGGCCGCAACAAGTCCATCAAACTCCTTCTCAATTTTGTCCAACTCCGCTCGCGACAACTCATTCCGCTGATTTGGACCCCTACCCACAGCCGCATTGATGGCACTATCTATGGCAGCCTTCACCACAACGAGATTGCTTCTCCCAATCCTCCTTGTATCCAGCTCACGGCCTTCTGGGTTTAATCCTCGCTCACCCAAGACCCTAGCCGCCGCACTCTTCGCACGCATATCAAGGCCACTGCGCTTAGCCTGCCTCTCGCGAACCCTTGTCGTCGAAACTGGCTTCAAATCGCGCAAAGGCTCGTCTGCAGTGGGGTTCAACTGATGAAACGCGGCGGCAATATCCTGGGACGTATACCCCCGCTGCCGCAAGGTTCGCAGGGCCTCAAGCGCAACATCATCTCGCAGCAACGGAATCTCTTCCAAATGCACATCGGTCTGCGCCCGAATTTCAATCTCAGAACCGTCATCGCCGAGCACCGGGACGATCTCCCTCTCGGGGCGCGGGTCACCAGGATCGAGTCCCTCAAGCGGCAACAACTGATCAAAATAACTCTGATCGGCCCCAGTAAACGCCTGAAAATCAGACCACCTATTGGCAATATTTGCGCCCGCATGAAAAACAACAACCCCCTGATTCACAGCATCAAGCGGTGCATTCTGCTTCACAACTCGCATGATGCGTCCAACAAACTGAACAAAGGGAGATAGATTACTAAACACACTAAAGACTGCAGCTACCGCCAAGAAGGTATGATCGAAACCCTCTCCCAACTTGCGCACCTGGACAATCACTTCAATCTGATGCCGTTCAAGCTTGTTCATGACGCGTTCATTGGCTGCGCCACCCTCAAGCGAATGCACGTAATCAGCATTTCGACCACGAGCTCTATATGCCTCGACAATCTGACGGCAGTGCTCAAAATTCAGCGCAGATGCAATTATCTTCAGTCTCGACTCGCCGCTCTCTTCCTTCAGCCGATCAAGCTCCCGAATAGAAGCATCCACTATCGTATTTAGAGTCTCACTGGAGGTGACAATGCTTCGCCTAAAGTCCGCATCTTGTTCACCAAGACGCCTGACATCGTCCAGACTCACCTCAATCTCTCGTCCATCTTCGCGGCGCACATACTTCAATGTTCGCGGATTGAGTTGCAGCGCCCTTAGCCGCTTTACATAGCCATCCTGAATGGCGCGAAATATCGAGTACGAATAAAGAACCTTTCCAGCCATCACTTGGCCGTCAGCACGAAGAGGAGTCGCGCTGAAATTCACAATGCTCGCGCCAGAAAATTTCTGCTTCAACATCGTCCAGCTATCGGCAACGCTATGATGCCCCTCATCAAACAAAATAAGATCAAAGAAATCATTCGACAGCCCTCTTAGCCACCGATTATTCTCTCCGCCCTGTAGTTGCTGGATATTAGTTACGACGACGTGCGCCTCCTCCAGATCTGACCTATTTACGGTATCCCCCTGGATATAGACGGGCTCTGGATATGGCCCCTGCGGGAGAACTTGACACTTTTTATAGAACATCTCATCGCGGCTTGAGTCAAAGTCCCTCGCCAATTGTTTCGCTATCGCCAATCCAGGAGCAACAACAAGAACTCGTCGAGCGCCAAATGCGAAAGGCGCCAGGGCAATACACCCTGACTTTCCGCACCCCACTGGCAAAACTATCCCTACCTCTCGATCCTCCCCCATGAGACCGGACGCATATTCAACAAGCTTTTGGTACGCCTCTTTCTGAGGAGTCCTGACATAGACATTGCCGTCAAGCTGAAGTTCGAATTCCTGAAATGGATTACTCATGATATCGCCAAGCCCCCAGCAATCGCTCGCACATCACCCATGCCTCGCGCAAAGCAAGCACAAGTATTCGCGACTCGTCAACTGGCGCCCGTAGCGGGCCTCTGAAGCCCCGGAATAACTTCGCATCGCCAAGGTCTCTACGCTTGGCGGTATCAATCACCCCAACGGGTCGCCATGGACCCGGGCATGACACTTTCCCGGGCACAGCAGATTGGGCCATTTCCGGAAAGTGTCCCCACAAAAGAAGGAGAGTACGTCCCTTCGACGTCCCGCCACTCAAATGGGAACACGGGACATGAGGAACGCAGCACTCGCACGAATCGCCCCCGCCCAGGCCGCCCTCGGCGCGGAGGACCTCAAGGCTGGCCGCTATCGCCTAGCGCCTAGCGGTGCAGTCCATCCGCACCAAGGACGGCATCAAGGACCTACCTGCCATCGCTGAATTACTGGTGGTGACGTCGGAACGGACCTTGCTACCACAGGAACAACCCGGACCAGCTTCGTCGCCCCCACGCATGCTCTCTCAATTTTGAGCCGGCTCTCAGGGAGCCTGATTTGAAGGGCCTCTTCCCGAGAGAAGGCGCCAAAGGCGGCGTGCGACTGTGCTTCGCCTCCTGCGACTGGCCTGTGCTCCTGCTATCGAGCCACTCCCAGAATCCGCACGCATTTACGTGGGGTCAGCGCACTCCCTCGCTGACGCAACCCGTCGAAGGACCCACGTAACATGAACAACGCACTGACGAAGATTGCCACCGCTCAGGCCGCAACTGGAGGGCGCTATCCGCGCTTCGGTCGCTACCTTCTTGAAGTCGAGGTCATCCGCACGAAGGAGGGCTTCAAGGGCGACTCGGCCATCGCCGAGCTGAAGGTTCGCGAGTCCGAACCCCTCGCGGGTGGCGAGTCTCCGAGCCGACCGGGCGAGACGGTCGACTACGTCGAGAACCTCAGTGACCAGAAGAAGGGCGGCGGCGGGCGCTTCAAGTCCTTCCTGATGACGCTGGTAGGAGCCGACGAGCACGAGTTCGCCAATCCGGCCGCCCTGAAGAAGTTCTTCGACGAGAGGCAGGCGGGCACGCACCTCCTGATTCGCTGCGAGGTCTTCCCGAAGCAGCTCCCCGCGAAGGAAGGCCACGCCGGGAAGGTCATCAGCGGCTATCGCTGGTCGCACGTCGAGCTGAACGACGAGCAGCTCGCCCAGGTCGAGCACGCGCGCAAGGCGAGCAAGCTCCCCGTGCTCACCGACGCCCTCGCCTGACACCGGGCGGCGACTGACGGCGCTCTTCCGTCGGCGGATGGCCCACGACACGGGCCGCTTCCCCATTGCCAAAGGCGTCCTTCGTGAGTGTCTGGTCCTTCGACACGGAAACGTGGCTGATTCAGCCCGGCTTGCTCGCGCCCCCTCTCGTGTGCGGCAGCATCGCGGCGGCAGCTCCAGGCAGCGAACGACTGCTGGACAAGGCCCAAGCCCGGCAGTTCTTCCGCGAGGCCATAGCCGCGTCTGACACGCACCTTGTCGGCGCAAACCTCGCCTACGACCTGGGCGTCATGGCGGCGGATGACCGAAGCCTCGTGGCCCCCATCTTCGCGGCGCTCGAAGCAGGTCGCCTGCATTGTGTCCAGATTCGCGAAGCCCTCATCGACATCGCGCGGGGCCTTTACGGCGTGGACCCGTCGACGGGCCGGAAGCTCGACGATGACGAAGGCGCCCGTTACCCGCTCGCGCTTCTCGTGCAGCGCCATCTCGGGCTCGACATCAGCGAGGACAAAAAGAATCCGAAGGCATGGCGCCTGCGCTACGCGGAACTCGACGGCGTCCCTGTCGAGCGCTGGCCGACGGGAGCCGCTGCGTACCCGAAGCGCGATGCCCGCTACACGCTCGACGTCTTCTTCCGGCAGGAAGCCGTAGCCCGGGAGACGCCTAACGGCGGCAACCTACATGCCGAAGCCGAGCAGATGCGCGCCGCCTTCGCGCTCCACCTCGCTTCCATCTGGGGACTCCGAACGAACGGTGACTCGGTAGCCGTGCTGCGGGAGCGGGTGGAACGGGAATGGGGAGAGAACCGGGCCAAGTTCCAGGCGGCAGGCATCTACCGGGCCGACGGCTCGAAGGACTCGAAGCGCCTCGCGGCGCTCGTGACTGCCGCCTATGACGGGCAACCGCCCATTACCGCGCCCAGCGACCGATTCCCCGACGGCCAGGTCGCGACCGACCGCGACACGCTGCTCGGTTCGGGCGACGCGTTGCTTGAGAACTTGGGCAAGGGCGGACGCGTCGACAAGTACAAGTCGACCTACCTGGACGTCGTCGAAGCGGGCACCTCGCTCCCCATCAATCCGCGCTTCAACGTGCTCGTCAGCACCACGCGCGTTTCGAGCGACTACCAGCAGCTCCCCCAGAAGGGCGGCATTCGGGAGGTCCACGAGGCCCGTCCCGGCTTCGTCTACTGCTCGGTCGACTACGGCGGGCTTGAGCTTCGCACCATGGCTCAGCGGGCCATCTGGGAACTCGGCTTCTCGAAGATGGCCGAAGCGTTGAACAGCGGGCTCGACGTCCACACCCTTGCCGCGGCCGAATTCCTCGGGGCGAGCTACGACGAGCTGCTTCCGAAGGTGAAGGCGAAAGAGCCCCTCGCGGTCGCCTTCCGGCAGCTCGCGAAGATTCTCAACTTCGGCAAGGGCGGCGGGATGACGGGCGGCTCGCTCGTCTACAACGCACGCGCGAAGGACCGGGTTTCCTTCTGCCTGCTGGCGAAGCGCGCAGACGTCTGCGGTGTCGAGCGCGTCGTCATCACCGTGCAGCGCAAGCCGAAGATGGTTTGCCGGGCCTGCGTCGAAGTCGCCAGGGAACTGGACACGAAGTGGCTCAACGCGTGGCCCGAGCAGCGCGAGCTACAGCACCGGGCGAAGTCGCGCACCTACGGGGGCGGGGTCGCCGATGTGATGATTCCGGGGGCCAACATCTTGCGCGGCGGGTGCGGCTATACGCAGATTCTCAACACGCCATTCCAGGGGCTCGGCGCTGTCGGGTGCAAGCTCGCCATGTGGCGCGTCAGCCGCGAGATGTACGTCGACCGTCGCTCGCCGCTCTACGGCTCGCGACTCGTCCTCATGGTGCATGACGAGCTGATTAGCGAGTTGCTCGCCGATGACGCCCAGCGGATGCACGACGCGGCCGAGCGCAAGGCGTTCCTGATGCGCGAGGCGATGAAGGAGACGACTCCCGACCTGGCACCGGCAGTCGAAGCCGAGCCTGCGCTGAGCCGCATCATGTCGAAGGACGTCGCCACCGTGCGCGACAGCTCCGGGCGGCTGCTCGTCTGGGAGCCACTCTCGAAGCGCGCGGCCTGAACCACGCCCGAAATCCGCACTCATTTAGGGAGGGAACCCTTTCCCTTTTTGGTGCAACGGATGACCCTGTCCCCCACCCCGCGACACCTCCTCGTGGCGCTCGACCCCGGGCTTCGCGAATGTGGCGTCGCGCTCTTCGACCTGGACTCGGGCGAGCTGCTCGCGGCGGCCATGCCCACGAATCCCGAGCGGAAGGCCCGTGGGCTTGCGGCATGGTCTCACATGGCGGGAGCGGTCGCCGCGTTCGTCTCGTCGCTCCTGGAGCCTCTCAGGGCCGCTGGCGTGGCGGTTTCCGTCACCGTCGCGAGCGAGTGCCCACAGGTCTACACAGCCGGGAAGAGCAAGGGCGACCCGAACGACCTGATTGAACTCGCGGGCGTCGTCGGCCGGGTTGCTGGTGGGCTCGGCGCGGCGAATGAGCACAGCTTCCTGCCCCGTGAGTGGAAGGGAACGCTCGACGGCGACGTCATGGTCGAGCGCATCAAAGCGCGCCTCGGCGAGCGCCCCCATGAACACCTGCGGGTGCAGCTCCCGCGCGCCCAGGACAAGCACCACAACGTTTGGGACGCCATCGGCATCGGCCTGCACGTCGTCGGCCGACTCGCGCCCCGGAAAGTATTCCCGAGGTGAGCGCGCATGGCCTTGCTGTTCATCCCGTCGGAGCTCAAACCCGACAACTACCGAATCAAGGGCGCGGCTCTGGTTGCCCGGTGGATGGGAGCATGACCGACCCACGACTTGACGGCCCCGCCATCACAATTGCCCGCGCGGCTGAGCTGCTCCATTGCAGCCGCGCCCGTGTCTTCGAGCTGTTGAAGCAAGGGCGACTCGTTCGCGCCCCTCGCTTCGGGCGGGAAACGACCATCGTCACGGCTTCGGTGCTGGCGGCCCTGAGAGTCGAGCCGCCGCCCCGTAAGCCTGTCCGCCGCAGCGCAAGTCGCAGCATGGCCCGCGCGACGGCACTGCGCGCGGTGCCGCTGGACGGCGACGTTAAGCCGCCTGCCGCTCCTCCCCGCTAACCTCGACAGGGTCGCTGGGGTGCTCCAGCCGCAGGGGGAACACAATCATCAGTGGCACTTGTACCCCCTCGTAGAAAAGTTTGGTCGTCCGCGTGTTCAGGTGCCCCATGACCGCCGCGACCGTCTCAAGCGGCACACCTCCTTTCGTGGGCTTCACGACACTGCCGCACTCGGAAGACCACGTCGCGAAGCAGTGCCGCAGCTCTCCGGGGTGGATGCGTTCAATCTTCCCCTCGGGGAACTGCTTCTTGAGGCGTGCTGCCGCGTAGCCGAGGCACTCATGGACGGTGCTGCGACTCGGGGATTTCTTGCGCGCTTGAAGTCGTCGCGCCGCCGCAAACCCCTGGGCGTCCAGGCTGACGATGTGAACCTTGCCGTTCTTGTGGCGGAACTTCACTGTTCCCTTGATGCCGCACGGGTCATCCACCTCGCGCAGTTCGCCGGCCCCCGAGGCAATCCGCGCAATCTCCGAATCGTGCATGCCCGTCTTCGCTCGTAGGCAGAGAACATCCCGAACCGCCTGACTCTCGATAGCGGCGTAGAAGCGCTCGACGAGCGCCATTGGATACCCCTTCTCCCGCTGGCCCTTCTCTGCCACTGAAGGCGGCACCTTGAGTTCCAGCGTGGGGTCCTCGGACGGATTGAGTTCGTCCTCCTCCCGCAGCCACGCGGTCAGGGTCTTGAGGGCGATGATTCGGCTCTTCTTCGCCGTCTTCCACACCTTGAGGAACTTGCGCAGTTCCCGGAGCTGAACCTTGCGCAGGTCCCTGCCGCCGAGTGCCTCGCCCCAAGCCGCGAGGTAGTTTCGAACATCGCGCCGGTACTCCCTGCTGAGGCCCCGTTCGGTTAGGTGCGCCATCAGTCCCGCGAGCGTGCCCTCGTCGATTCGGACCGGCGCATTATCTGCCGCCGCCTGCCGCCTCGTTCGGTAGCCGTCCGGGTTGCGCTCCCAGAGTGCCAACTCGGCCAGCGCCTCGCGCTCGCTAGCAACGTCCAAGGCGACGACCCGGCGCTGTCGCTCAATGACCCACACCCGCCTACCCCGGGCCTCGCGAACCCGACCGCCTGCCCACTTGCCGACCCACTTCGGTGCTGTTCCCACATAGACTCCGTCGTTAGCGCGTCGTTAGCGCGTGCCTTCGAAGTCCTAAATGAGTGCGTTTTCCCTCGGTGGCCCGGCTGGTCCGAACTCGCCTTCAAAACCGGTGAGGGGCGCCGAGAGGCGTCCCTGGCGAGTTCGATTCCCGTGCCCTACCGCCAATCTCCCTAAAGAGTTACAGCACTATTTTAGCGATCGATTGACGCGTCAGTAGGAGCCTGACGGTAACCGCCCTTCGTTCCAGCCGATACGAGATCATTGGCCCGCGCGGTGGTCGCACCGAAGAGGAGCGCACTGTGGTCCGCAACGAGTCGCTGCCTCCGTCGCCGAGGCCGGGCTAGCGCTACCCCGCATCGCCGAACCAACGAAGAAGGGCGCGGGTAAGGATGAGTAGCTTCGTAGGACTGCCCAGGTAAGTCTGCGGCTCCACCGGATATCATCAGGGTCGATGGAGCCGCCTGAGCCTACGGGCCTCTGAATAAGAAGCACTGCGCCCCACCTGCATTGTCAGCGGGCATTGCGCACCAAAGCCGAGGTATGATCGCAGACTTGGTGCACTCATCGATTTGGATGCGAAGCCCAAAGGCTTCAATCGGCAAGGAACCTTGGTTCTCAAGGCCACTGCTCGCTCATGCACACTCGAACAAATACGCTGTCGATGACGCAATTATAAGGGGAGGGTCCGCACGTGCTCTTGATTAGGAAACGCGATTGGGAATCCACGTTTCGGTTGTGGTCGAAGCCTTCGAGCGACACCGAGCAAGAAAAGTGCGAGAACGCGGAGCGAATGATCCGCGAGGCTCTCGACGAGAGTGAAGCTCTGGCCGGACGCACGATCGAGGTGATCCCACAGGGCTCGTACCGGAACAACACGAACGTCCGGCTAGACAGCGATGTGGACGTCTGCGTGCGGTGCATGGATCCGTTCTTCCCCAACTATTCCATGGCATCTGGAGTGAGCGCGGAAAGCCTCGGAAACGTCCCTTCTGAGTACACGTACGCGCAGTTCAAGAACGAGGTGGAAGCAGCCCTTGTGGCCAAGTTCGGTCGGAAGGGTGTCAGTCGTGGAAAGAAGGCGTTTGACGTTCATGCCAATAGCTACCGAGTTGATGCAGACGTGGTCGCAACGTTTGAACATCGCCGGTACACACACCAAGACGAATACGGAGGCTGGAACTACATCTCGGGCACAGAGTTCATGCCCGACGATGGCGGAAGGGTTGTGAACTGGCCACACCAGCACCACAGAAACGGCGTTGGGAAGAACCGTCTAACTGGCAACCGATTCAAGTATCTGACCCGTGTGCTCAAACGACTGCGTAACGAAATGCACGAGAACGAGATTGCGGCTGCCGCTCCCATCCCATCCTACTTGATTGAGTGCTTAGTCTGGAACGTCCCGAACGACAACTTCGGACACGAAGAGTACGTTCGAGATATGCGCCATATTCTCGCCCACACCTATAATGCGACGCTGACTTCTGATTCGTGCAAGGAGTGGGGAGAAGTGAGTGAACTGAAATATCTGTTCCGGAGCAGCCAGCCGTGGACAAGGGAACAGGCCCATGCCTTTCTCGATGCCGCTTGGAACTACATTGGCCTTGACTAGCTATGCTCTCCAGAATCCAGACAGCGTTCCTGATTGGCATAGCGGTCATTCTATGGGCCGCACTGCTGCTGCTGCATGGAGAACCGGTGGCTTGGCGGTTCCTTGCGCCGTTCTCGTCCGTTGTATCAGGGCTTCTGCTCGTCCTTCTGGTGTTCGACAAGTGGTTGTGGAAGTGGCGCCACCTCCATCCGTGGTTGGTGCCCAACCAGAACCTGAATGGAACATGGCGGGGCACGCTCCAAACAAACTGGCAGGACCCACGCTCTCTCCAGCGACCTGGTCCTATTGAGGTGTTCGTTATCGTCCGGCAGACTTACTCGACCGTAAGCGCGCGATTGCTCACGGACGAATCTGAGTCGGATCTGCTCGTTGGGAAGTTCGTTGTCTCGGAAGATGGCGTTGCCGATCTTCTCGGCATGTATCGCAACACCCCCAAGCAGTCTCTGCGCACCAGGAGCCCGATCCACCACGGCGCATTCAGACTCAGGCTCGAAGGGACCCCTGTGATGACCCTCGCGGGAGAATACTGGACGGACCGTAACACAATGGGAGAACTGCGTCTCACTGAGCATGTGGATGCCAAGGCTCACGGCGTCGAGCACGCCCGAACACTCTTCGTCCCTCCCCCAACGGCCGGTTCAACCGCACTGCCTTAAGTGACGCGTCCGAATCATGATCGTGGCGGTCACTGCTTCTTCATCTCGGAACCGGCGACTTTCCGAAGCACGGATGAACGAGCGTCGGTCCCTGTTTGATACCGGTGCCAGTCGCTGCGATCGGGCAAAGGGGCCGCCATTAACAGTACAGGCATGCAGAAGACGGCCGCACGCCGGGTACTCGCCCGGTACCCATGGCGGGGCGACGCCCCCGGACTCAGGCGAACTCAAACCAGGACCGCATTGAAGAAACGCGCTACCCCCGAATTGGCTTGATGATTCGAAGTCCGCTGCGTCTGCCAATTCTGCCACTCGTGCGTGTGATGCCCGCTCCCTGGTGTACCCATACCACCTCCCTTCCCTCGCAAGAAGCCGCTAACTCGGAAGTCCAGAGGCATTCTTGGGAAATTAACCAGGTCGCCCGCCCCCCTTTGGCAACCGCAGCACGGCCGATCTATGCTGTAGGAAGTGGGGGCTACGCATGGACGACGGCGCGACTGATGTGATTCTCCACATCCTGAGCCCCCCCTTTGAACATCTCTCCCCGAGGGAAGAAAGGGCTGCTGGCTGGCGAGCAGGAGTACGCGGCAAGGGGCTGCTCCGTCGGCATGACCTGGCCCCTGTGCGGACGGTAGCCCCTTGGCCACTGTTGGCTTGGGGGTTCTACCGTCATGTTCGAGGCCATCGTGGAGCGCTTCCTTGCTCAGAGTCCACTCACTGTCATGGCACGGGTGGCGCTGGAGCGTGCCTGTGACGCGGCGTGGGTCGATGCGGCTACGGACACGCGCGCGGGCTCGCAAAGACTCAGGTGATCGAGCTGTCCACCTCGAAGTGGGCGGCGGACAAGCAGAATGTCCTCCTCACCGGGCCCACGGGCGTCGGCAAATCCTTCCTCGCATGCGCCCTGGGCCAGAAGGCGTGTCGGGATGGCTACTCGGTGGTGTACCGCCGGGCCTCACGTCTCTTCGATGAGCTCGCCCAGGCGCGCGCCGATGGAACCTACGCGCACGTGCTCAAGCGCCTGGCCAAGGCCCAGGTGCTCATCCTCGATGACTTCGGCCTTGAGCCGCTTGGCGCTCCGGAGCGCAAGGAGTTGCTCGAAGTCCTGGAGGACCGCTACCAGCTCGCGAGCACCGTGGTGACGTCCCAGCTCGAGCCGAAAGACTGGCACGCCGTCATCGGCGACGCTCGCCGATGCCATCCTCGACCGTCTGGTCCACAACGCCAATCGCATCAAGCTGGGCGGAGAGTCCATCTGGTACGTGGAGACAAATTTGACGAAGGGCCGGAAGCAGGCCAAGGGATGAACCACCCAGCGTCGCTGACGCTCCGACCGCTCGCCATCAGCCGAAATCGCTGCTCGGCTTGAGCCGGAACGAGTGCTCACCATGACCGGAATACGCAGCCACGTCGTGTCCCAGGCCGGGTGCCTTACGTGCCCGTGCGCCCGGGAGGCGTCCAGGCGGGCTGGCGCTTCACCTGGGCCACGTCGATACCGTCCAGCAGCATCGTCAGCTGCGTGGCATCCAGGTGCACCACCTGCGCGTCCGCGTCCACCGGCGGCAGCCGGAAACGTCCCGCCTCCAACCGCTTGCACAACAGCACGAAGCCGCCTCGGCTCCACGTCAGTACCTTGATGCGGTCGCCTCGCCTGGAAACGAAGGCGAAGAGGTGGCCTGAGTAGACGTCCTCACCCCAGGCGGTGCGCACCAGCGCCATGAGGCCGTCGATGGACTTGCGCATGTCCACCGGCCCTGTGGCCAGCACCACCCGCACCGCAGCTGGGAGGGCAAACACCGCCTTACCGCCCCAGCTCCGCGACGAGTCGAGCCACGTACTCGACGTCGGTGCCCACGGAGAATCTCACCCGCGCCCCGCTTGCCGTCACCACCTCCAGCACGGACTCGGCCGCAGCGGGCGCCATCGACACCTCCACCGGCAGGGGGCGCACCGACTCTGCCTGGCTGCCACGCTGGCGTCGGCGCCGGTACACCCACGACTGCAATGTACTCAGCCGCACGCCTCGCCGCGCGGCGAACTCCTTCTGCGTCAGCCCGCTCGCCTCGAAGGCTTCAGCGACCCGGAACCACTCCTGCTTCTCCTCCGGCTTCGACATTCACCCCAGGGTCCACCTCGACATCTACCCCTGCAATGCATCGCGGCACGCCGCTCGCCGGACAAATACGGACTTCAGTAACCGACCGATGGCCGCCGTGCTGAGCAGGAGGTGAGCACGGCGGTTCTTTCCGGCATGCGACGACCAAGTCCAGATGACTGGAAGCATTTGGTGGTGGAGTTCGAGACCAGCAGACAAATACATATCAAAAAATCTTAAGCTTTCCACGATACGACGGGTGAACCTCCCAAATCAACCCATCATCAACATTCACCGATGTCATCAAGAGCGTCGGGCGCTCATCATAATCAATGAAGACAGGATTTGCCGACACATCCGTCCGCCCCTGAATGAACCCTGTCCTAAACAGAAAATGAGCAAGCGTCATCGCATTCACCTCCTCCCCCCCCTCAACTGAGGGCAAGTTCAAAGCCCCGACGCGAGAAACATATGCATTCATTATTCGCTTCAGCAGCGCAGGAGTTGTATAGGTTCTCTCACCCTGAGAAAAACTCTCAACCAATCGCCTAACATCCGAATATTGATGGGCATGCTCCTTGCTAATGTCATCCAATCTCAACCCACCAAACTTCGGCATCACGCCATTAATGCACTGCAAATCAATTCGCGCCTTCTCCAAACGAACCGCATCCTCCCCAGCCAAACGACACAACTGAGAGAGCCACCGAGGACGCTTTGCCGCAAGTACGTTAACAACCTGCAAAGGCGACACTTGCGCTCCTCCCCATAGAATGCGGTGCGAAAATGCCATATCAATCAGCTTTTCCTGATCGCGCAAATGGCTCAATGTCTTCGCAACCCCCCCATTCGGATAGTTGCGCTGAAAATAGGCCAGAATCTTCTTTCCGAGAATATTCCCAATCTCCCCTCTCGTCCACTTTATGTCAGTTATGTATTGCTCACACTTATCGAGATCTTCACTATCCCGAAGAACAGGCCACACATCAGCACGGACAGTCGCTCGAATCCGCAACCCCTCAACGAGTTGCACAATACGGCGACACGCAGAAAAGAACGCAGAGGCCTTATTCTTCATCTTCTCCGTGCTTACGAACTTTGCATCAATATCATCGACCAACAGCCAAACCATCGGATTGCGACCAGGCTCCATATAACGCCTAAGTAGTTGCAGATTGTCCGGGGAGGCGATTTTCTGAAAATCTACCGACTTATTCTTGAGCCGATCTACCAATGAACCAACAAAGTTCCGACCACGAAACCCAGCCAACTCTGCTCCCTCGACCATCATTATTTTAGTATCAGTCCCTGCCCAACCGATTCTACTCCCTAGTTCCACATTCACCCTGGCACAAATCACCTGCTGCCACTGGTTGACAAGGACAGCCGGATCATCGGATGAAAACTCACCAAGCCCAGTCAAATCCGACCCCGTAACGGATATCACTATCGCATCAGCATCTTTCCTGAGATCATAACCGAGCTTTGCAAGCAGAGCAGACTTCCCCATCCCCTTACGCGCACGAGCAATTCTAAGCCTCTGCCTAACATCCCAGAAAACATCAAACGCCGCTCCCTCGACAAAATAAGATGCGAGAACTTCTGGTACTTCGTCCTCGCCAGCATCGTTTCCAAACAACAGCGGATCGGACAAGTCGACTCTCAAGAAGACCTCCCAACTCAAGAGAATATTTATCGTAGAATACTACAATCTACCCTCACCTCAACCACACCGTGTGCTGATCTAGCGCACCTTGCGGGGTTCCGCCCATGTGAATCTCAAGTCTCTTACCAAGCAGAACTTCTCTCACAATGACCACCAATGCCCCCTCTGCGCACGACGAGTCCTGTCGACAGCAATGCCATTCCAGTGCCCTGATTCCCTACAGTCGCAGACTAAAACGTACTCTGCGAGAGAGATAGTGCCTGCGCATGGAAACGGATTGGTGATGGTGTCGCCACCGACTCCAGGAGAGGACCTGGGCGAGGGATGTCAGGCGACAGAAATTTCTGTCCCTTTACGTCCCCCCTTAAATATCTGTCCCGCTAGGAAGGAAGGGATGCTGGCTGGCAATCCGGTGTACGCGACAGGGGTTAAACCGTCGGCATTCCCTGGCCCCAGTGCGGACGGGCCGCCGCATAGCCACTGTAGGCCTGGGGTTTTACCGTCATGTTCAAAGCCATCGTGGAGCGCCCCCCTGCACAGAGTCCACTTACTGTCATGGCCCAGGAGGTGCGGGAGCGTGCCTGAGAAGCAGCGTGGCTCGACGCGGCGTTCCATGAGCACCGGGGTCGGCACTATGACCGCGAGTTGCTGTTCTGCGACATCGTTGACCGAATGAGATTGGTGGTGCTGGGCATGCGCCCCCTTTCTGCATGCGACGGCGCAGCGGCATCGCTAGCCAGTCTCGGTTCAAGCGCGCTACAAAAAGGTGAACCGGACCGAGTCGGCAGTTCTCAGGGCGCTGCTGCGTGGCTCATACGCTTGACTGGCACCGGTGCGCTGCGCGATGGGCCAAGGGGACGCGAATTGCGAGGGGATGGCCGTCCAGTGAAGCCGCCCCCTAGGAGTGCTTGTAATACCCTGGGGGTTTATGAATAGTAGACCATTGACCGCACTGCGACCGGCCCCGTCTCCCGCAGCCGAGGCCTACAGGGCGCCGGGACGCCCGTGCCAGCGCCCGCTGCGCGTCTCAATCCCACCAGGAGGCCGCCCATGACCGATGACCGCACGCCGACCCACGAACCACAGAGCGAGGAGCCGCCGCCAGAGAGCAGCTCCGACCTGGAGCGCGCCCGCCCCCTGCTCCGGTTCACCATCGAAACCACCACGTACGCGGCCCTCCGCACGCTGGAGCGGCGGGGCAATGGCGAGGTGGTGCTCCTGGCCGAGCGTCACCTCCCCCATGGGCTCGCCGGGCACGTCACCATCAAGCGCCTGCGCAACCCCGCCTCCTTCGAGCGCTGCCAGCGGCTCATCGAGGAGGTCCAGCTCGCCTTCCGCCTCCACCACCCGGCCATCGCCCAGGTCCATCACCTGAAAATCCACGCCGACAGGCCGCACATCATCGCGGAGTACGTGGACGGCCCCACGCTGGACACCGTCATCAGCCTCGCCACCATGCGCGAACGGCCTCTCTCCGCAGCCTTCGCCCTCTACATCGCCGCCGAGATTGCCGACGCCCTCCACCACGCGCACACGCTGAGGGATTCGGAGAACCGGCCGCTGGGCATCATCCACCGCGACGTCGCCCCCCGGAACATCCGCGTAGCCCGGAGCGGCGAGGTGAAGGTGACGGACTTCGGCGCCGCCTACTCGCTCATGGTGGGCCGGGAGGAGACGCCGGGCCTCCTGCTCAAGGGCGACGTGGCGTACGCCTCGCCCGAGTACCTGCACCGCAAGCCCATGGATGGCCGGTCCGACATCTTCTCGCTGGGCTTCGTCCTCATGGAGATGCTGACGTGCAAGCACCTCTTCGACCTGGAGGACGCGCAGGCCCCCATCGCCGCGCTGGACGTGAAGACAGAGGAGGCGCCCTCTGTGCCCCTCACGCAGATGATCGCGCTCGTCAGCCGCTACCGCCCCGAGGACGTGGAGCACGCGATGGCGGGCCTTCCGGACGCGCTCAAGGCCATCATCCACAAGGCCCTCCAGCGCAAGCCCTCCGAGCGCTACACCTCGGCCGCCGAGCTGCGCGATGCCCTGCGGGCGGCGCTCGCGGCCCAATCCCAGCCCTTCGGACGGAAGGAGGCGGCTGAGGAGCTGGCGCGGATGCTGTCGGAGGCCTCCGTCCTGCGCGACCGGGTGGAGCTGGACGAAGCGGGCATCTTCCCCGAGGGACTGGACGCCGACGAAGCAACACTCGCGCCGAACACGAAGTGAGCACGGGCGGCCGGGCGACGCTTCAACGCAGCAACACCTGGGCCACCTTCACGAGGGCGTCGAGCTGCTCCTCGTCCATCTTTCGCGCGAGGCCGGTGAGCTGCCGCAGCCTGGGCGCTCCGCCCGGGCCTCGCGCTCCCTTCCCCTCCTCCGCGTCCGCGAGCCCCAGCAGCTCGTCCGAGCCGATGCGCAGCACCGCGCACATCCGCAGCAGCGTCTGCACGCTGGGCAGCATCTTCCCGCGCTCCAGGCGGCTGTAAACCATGTGCGCCAGGCCCAGCTTCTCGGCCACCTCCGCCTGCGTGAGCCCGAGCTGCGTCCGGGCCTCTCGGGCGGCACTTCCAATGCGGGTCGCCAGTTCTTCGTTCATGCGTCGAGGTACCAGGAACACCGAGGACCCCGTCTGCCGCGGGCAGGAGGCCCGCGACTCGGGAACGCCCTTCCTGCCGCATCTTGGCGGCCGTGTCGATGCGCGACGAGCCCCCTGTCACACGGCACTGCCCCACCTACCGGCCGGCCCCCTCGGGCGCGGGAAACGCCAGGCCCTCGCCGCTCAGGAGGAGGTCCACGGAGACACGAAGGACGCCGCACAGGTCCACCAGCGTGGGGAGGCTGGGCAACAACCTGCCGCGCTCCAGGCGACTGAGCACCAGCGTCGGCACGTGGATGGCCTCGGCCACCTGGGCCTGCGACAGGCCCGCTCGATGCCGGGCAGCGCGAACCTGGGTTCCAATCCGCTGGGAGAGCTTCGCGTACATGAAGAGACCTGGGAAAAGAGGAGAATGCCGCGGGGACGGCACTCCGAGCATATACCTTAACAGGTTCAACCATGGTATCCGTCCAAGGTCTATGCTCCTCCCACGTTGCTTCGCGGGGGGGAGCTCTCACGAGTTCCATTGCCCGTTGAGCGCATGTCCAGGAACGCCGAGCCCGTACGCCCCGCCGAAGGAGAGGACTCGTGAGCCCGCGTCTGCATCCCGTCGTGCCCCCGGGCACGGACATTGGCGGGTACCTGGTGGAGGAGCGGCTGGGGGCCGGGGGCTTCGGCGCCGTGTACCGCGCCCGGCGTGGAGAGCGGAGCTCCGCGCTCAAGCTCATCCCGCTCTGGGGGCTGGCCGAGTGGGCGGAGCGCGAGGTGGCCATCCTCCTGCGGCTCAAGCACGCCAACCTGGTGCGCATCCGTGGACACGGCCAGTGGCCGGACGAGGCGCCCCAGTCCTTCTTCATCGTCATGGACTACGTGGAGGGGCGCCGCCTGGACGTGTGGGCCACGGAGGAGAACCCCTCGGCCCGTGAGGTGGTGCGCAAGGTGCTCGGCGTGGCGCGCGGGCTGGGCGCCGCGCACCGGGCGAAGGTGGTGCATCGGGACTTGAAGGAGAGCAACGTCGTCGTGCGCGACTCGGACGGCGAAGCGGTGGTGGTGGACTTCGGCGCGGGCGGGTACGAGAGCGCCCCCAGCATCACCGGCGGCGTGCTCCCGCCGGGCACCCTGGAGTACCGCGCGCCCGAGGCCTGGCGCTTCCAGCAGGAGCATGGAGACGAGCGTGGCCGCTCCTACCAACCCGGCCCCGCGGATGACCTGTACGCGCTGGGCGTCGTGCTCTATTGGCTCCTGACGGGCAGGCAGCCCTTCCTGCCGGACGAGGCCGAGGGCGTGGAGGCCGTGCTCAACCGCGCCCCCAGACCGCCCCAGGCGCTCAACCCGCGCGTCCCCGGGGCCCTCGGCGACGTGTGCATGCGCCTGCTGGCCAAGACGCCCGAGGAGCGGCACCCCGACGCCGACACGCTGTGCGCGGAGCTGGAGTCCCTGCTGGCCCAGGCGGACGAAGCCTGGGACGTGGAGCTCTGCGACGCCCATGGCGCGGACACCGCCACCACGCTCGCGGAGGCGCCGCAAGCGGTCGAAGACGAGCTGGCGCAGTGGCTGAAGCGGCGCAAGGCCCGGCCTCGTCGCGGGCCTCGTCCGCCACGAGGTGGGGACGCATACGAACCCGATGCAAACGCGGTGGCCATCCCGTTCGAGCCGCCGCCCGCGGCACGCGCCGGTCAGTCCAAGGCCCTGCGCATAGCGGCCTGGATGGCGCTCCTGGTGATCTTGATTGTGGGCGGGCTGGTGCTCGCGCGCGGACTGATGCCCTCCTCCCCTCCTGCCGCACGTCACGGGATGGCGCCCCATTCCCATGTCACCGTGGGCTCGCCCCCCGGCGGTTCCGCGTTCGTCCCCGCGTCCTGGACTCCCGGTCAGGAAGTGGCGGCACTCTGGAGGCCACTGGAAGCTGACGAGGCCGCAGGCCCGCTCGATGGAGCATCCACCCTTGCGGCCGTCGCCGTTCCCGCGACGTATTCCAAGGAGAAGGCCTCCGTGAAGATGAAGAAGGACACCGGCATGCTCCCCCAGCCCGAGCCGCAGCGCCTCCGGGGCACAGCCGCTGGCAAGGCGATTGGCCTGGGTGTCGCGGCCTGCCTTTCGATGGCATGTCCTGGTTCCCAGGTGCGCCCGACGCCGCCTCCCGAGGACTGTCCTCCCGGGGCCGTTGAGGCCATGGAACAGCTCGGACTTTTCGCCCCCGGACTTGAGCTTCCTTTGACCACCTTCGCCCTGAGCCCCGGCAAAGACGCGGGGTTCGTCAAGGTCCGCGAGGGCGTGACGACGGTTCGCATGGTAGCCCATTGGGGACGCATGCCTTCGCAGACCCTGTTCTCCGGGCAGCTCCTCGTCGGCCCGGAGCGGGTCTACGGACGGCTCACCGAGGCGCGTACTCCCGAGAATGAGCGCATCCCCGTCTGTGTGCAGTTCGTCGAGGCACAGGACGCCCGCATCGGGCTCCTGAAGCGAGAGCCCGTAAGTGACCCCAGCAGCGCCATCGTCTACTTCAGCCTGGACTTGAAGGCCGTGCGCCGCTTCGAGTGAGGACCGACCGTGCCCGCGTCACCTGTCGCCCTTCTCGCGGTGCTCATGCTCCTATCTGGAGCCGCGACCGCCCAACCGTCTTCCACGGCCGCGAGCCCCGAGGTGCGCCGTGTCGAACTCTTGGCGGAGCCATCCGAGGCGATGCCGCCCACCGAGGTCCAGATAAGTCCGCGGGTGTCCACCACCTTCGAGTTCGATGCCGCCCTCGATCCGGCGAAGGTCGTACTCGAGGGCGAAAAGCGCTTCTCGCTCGTGGACCTCGGGCGGAGCACGCTCCGGCTGGTGCCATCGGAGCAAGTCTTGCCCGGCGAGCGCCTGCGGCTGACGGTGCTCTTCCAGGACGGTTCGGTCCCCCGCGGTGCCGCCTTTGTCCTCGTCACCCACCCCGCGCGTGCCGAGCGACTCATCGAGGTGTGGCGTCAGCCACGTACGGCGGAGTCCTACCAGCAGGAGGCGATGGCGGCCCGCGCGGAGACCCAGCAATGCCACGAGGAGAACGCGCGGCTGCGCGTGGAGCACGAAGGTCCAGGCGGCATCGCGGGTCTCCTCGCCACCGGCATCATCAAGGAGGAAGGCGTCGATGCGAAGTTCATCCTGGTCAACAAGGAGCTCCACCAACATCCAGGCAATGCGGCCCGGACATTGCGTGCATGGAGCTATCGCGCCCCTGCCCGCGTGGCCATCTCGGTCGAGTTTGAGAACCTGGATGCTGCCAATCCCTGGTCTGCGGAAGGCGCATCGCTGGTGAGCAGGACGGGCGCATCGCTGAAGATATTGACGGTCTGGCAGAAGGCCCCCATCACTCGCGCTCCGCGCGGGCGCGTCGTGGTGGAGGCGGAAGCGACGCCGGATGCGGCCCGAGGCACGTACACCCTGAAGCTGTGGGGGCCGGGCGGGCTGCGCGCCATCACGCTCTCCGGCGTGACGTTCCCGTAGGCACGCCCACAGCCTCACTCACGCGACCCAGCGCCAGAAGGGCTCCGTTGGGCTGCTGGCCAATGAGAACGTGAGGAAGGGGGTTATGGAAACACAGGGCGTGATGCCCTCCTCGTCCTGCTCAAACATGAGCGCTTGAATGTGCGCGTCATGGCCGCCGCCCATCTGCTCCGCTACCGGACGACCGAGGCGAAGGCGGTGCTGGAGGAAGCCGCCAAGGGCAAGGGGCTCGTGCCCTTTGAAGCCGGGCAGGCATTTGAAACGCTGGGAAGAAGGAACCTGGGCACTCGATCCGGAGTAGCCCGCATCGCATGGACGGATGGACCGTGGCCTTGTTCGTGTCCGAGGAGCTCAAGAGTCCCTGGAGCGTGCGGGCATCATCGGCGCGAAGTTCACGGACGAGACCGGCCCCAATGCAGCCAAGGGCGCCTGAACCCTGCCGTCCCCACCCTCGTACCTACGCCGGATTGGAACGCCGGCCGCACTCCCTTGGAATGCGTGGGCACTGGGAGGGCCGCACATCGTCCTCTCGCTTTCGGAGTCCGGCAGGGTGGCCGCGGTCCGCCTGGGCAGCGCGTGAAGTTCTGGAGGTTCAGGTCATGGCTGACGGCTCCCAAATCCTCAACAGCATGCCCGTCATCGCGGTGCTGGGACGCAACCCAAACACATATCAAGGTGGACGCGAATTTAACGAAGACTCGTAAGCAGGTGAAGTGACGGGACGTCCCAGCGTCACTGACGCTCCGACTGCTCGCCATGGCCGGAACGGCTGCTCGGCTCGAGCTGGAATGGGTGCTCACCATCACCGGAATACGCATCAAGGAAACGAAGAACGTGCGCATCTGGGACGAGTTGGAGGAAGCGCGCAAGTCCGGCGAGGCGCGCTGAGCGCCCCCGCCACGGCCTTGAGGCCGGACGTGACACGAGAACGGGGCCGGAAGCCGCTGAGCGTTCAGCGGTCTCCGGCCCCGTTACTTTCAGCCCCCAGGCTGCGCGCACTCGCGCAGGAGGGAGCGAACCTCCATCAGCAACTGCCCGAGCCGGTTCTTCCCGGTGCCCGCGGAGCCGCAGCCCCAGTAGTGCTCATCGGTGGTCTTCTCGATGAGCTGCTCGTCGTGGGTGGACAGCAGCTCCTCGCGAGCGTCCGCGTGCGTCTCGAACTTCGCGAGGACAGCCCGGCTAGTGCTCCTTAGTTGAAATGGAGTTCCTGACATGACCTCGCAGGGAGCCCAGGCTTCACTGGTAGTCGGCCCACTGCCTGTCATTCGGCGACGAGTTGGTCGAGCGCGTGAACGTCGCGGTCTTCCCCACCGCGTCCGCATAGCCGATGGTCCGGTCCAGCGTGCAGAGAAGCGCGTCGTTGCCGTCCACCTTGAGGCCTTGGCAGGTCATCAGGTCGCCGAGCTTCAACGAGCCTCCACTGACACTCCAGACGCCGGTGCGTTTGAACATGCGGGAGAGAGGAATCTCGGCGGTGTAGCCATTTGAACGCACGGTCCCCGCGCCCTCGGCGTAGTAGAGGATGAAGCTCTTGTCCTGCTTCAGATAGGCGGTCGCGGCGAACAGGTTGATGCCATCCCGCTGGGCGGGGAACGCAACCGCGCCACCCGGGGCGCCAGCGTATTTCTCATAGGCGAACTGTGCGTAGTACTCGCTCGCGGGCCTGCCATTCACCGTCGTTTCCGTGACAGGCACCTCCTCTCCATTTCCATCTCCATCTCCGTTCGGATTGGACGGCTCCGAGTCACCTCCACAAGCAACGAGAAGGGCCCCGAGGGAGAGTCCAGCAAGCGCGCACGGCCAACGAATGAACGACGTATTCACAGGATGAGTCCTTTGATCCGAGGGTTTGCTCTCGCGAGCTGCGGCCCTGAACTCGCGGCCCCAACAGCGCGAAAATGCCGACGAGCACCCGCGAGCGCCGTCGGCCCCCATGGGACCGCGCATACGGCGAGTTAATTCACGTGAAACACACCACTCGGACGATTTCACACTTTGAGAATTTGAAAGGAGGGAGGCGACTCCTGCACGCGCGCGATGAGCAGTCTTCGAGGCAAGCCAGCCGGAATCGTGGCCCAAACTCCTTCAAGCACTCCACTCATTTGCACTGAAATCACCTCCAATGATTCGTCGCGATCCCAGCGGCAACAAGGTTCCAACCATCCCCCTCTATCCGCAAGTAGGCGTAGAGCATCACGACGTCGTCGCGGGGCTCGTTGAAACACTGAGACGTGTTAGAGACCTGCTCCAAACTGCGTCTGCGTGAACACGCTCCACCCGCGCCCCAGCATGCTCCGGCTGCGTCAATTCCAAACCTGCCAGGTCGGATTGGGATTCGCGCCGACGAAATCGACTGCCCCACCGGGCTCTCACAGTCGGCTTCAGTTCACGACAGCGCCACCCATTGACACTGACAGTGAACCCATGAACTCCTCCGGTATGAATCACCAGGGGGCGCGCATCCGTGAGCCGAGCGACGTCAAAGTCGGTACGCCGGAGTGAGTCGACCCGGCCTTCGGATTCATCCAGACGTCCTGAGAGCGCGCCGTCGGAGCGGTCTGCTCCTGGCGTTCCCGCCTTCCTGCGCGGGCGGCCCGGCGAGAGTGGCCCAGGCGCACGCGCCCGCCCCAACTCCTCATCGGGTGTCCCGCGTTACATGCGAGGTGGATTGGCGTCCCCCCTCGGACCTCCGGTCCAGGCGAAGTGCGCGGCGTGTGAGTCCGGAGGCGGCCCGTGCGCTGCGTGCGGGGAGAAGGACGCGGTGCAGCCTCAGGCGGCCGGAGGCACCGTGGAGTCACGGCCCGCGGCCATCCAGCGCGAGGCCCATGCAGGTGTGAAGGATGCCAGCGCTCCCCTTCCCCATTTCGTACAGCTCCAGCAGGCGTTCGGCCGCCATGACCTGTCAGACGTTACAGCCCGTGTGGGAGGTGATGCAGCGCTCGCGAGCGACCGGATGGGAGCCCATGCCTTCACGATGGGCAATCGCATCGCCTTTCGTGGCCCACCCGACCTGAGACTGGCGGCACACGAAGCGGCACACGCTGTTCAGCAGCGCTCCGGCGTACAGCTCCATGACGGCGTCGGTCACCCAGGAGACCCCTACGAGCGCCAGGCGGATGAGGCCGCTGACGCCGTGGTCCGAGGCGAAACCGCCGAGCCCATCCTCGACCGGACGGTGGGCCCCTCCGGTCCTCCGGTGACGGGAACGTCTCCGAGCGCAGCGCCCGTCCAGCCCTTCCTCGCAACCAACGTCCACCGCCTCTTCGAACCGCCTGCGGCACCGTCCCGAATGCCCAGGCCGCGAGGTGGCGGTGGCACCTCCAACGGCGGTTCGCGCGAATCAACCGAAGCCCGCGCGGCCCAGGATGGACAGTCCACCGACAGCGGCTCGGGAGCCGCTGGAAGCGCGCTTGGTGCCGCGGCGGGCCCCGCGACGGATGCACTGACTTCCGGTCCAGCAGAGCCGACGAGCGACACGGCCGCCCCTCCTGGCGGTACCGATGGCGCACAGGCCTGCGTGGGCGGAGGCCCCCAGAGCGCAACCTGCTACACGGAGGCCATTCAAGAGCCCGAGGTGGCGCCCGAACAACAGCCTCCCGAGCCAGCGCCCACGGAGTCGCAGGAAGCCGCATCCAGCGTCAGTCCCGATGCCGAAGAGCAGGACAACTGCCCCATCGAGGAAGCCATCTCCGAGCAGGCGCCCTCCTCAACAGAAGCCGCGGCGCCCGCGCAGTCCACGCTGGAAAGCAACGCTTCCGCCTCCGAAGCCGGTGAAGCTTCCGCGGAAGGGGCCCCCACGGGTGACGACGCGGCCTCACTGTCCTCGGAGGCATCTGGGGGTAGTGGCGGAGCCCCGGCGGAAGACACTGCGAATGAGGCCGCTCGTGCGCCGCTGGACGAAGCCATCGCCACGACCGAAGTCCAGCGGTGGGATGCCGTGGCAGCGCATGGCAGTGCGTCCGCCTCGCTCGCCAATGCCGGGGCAGGTGCCATTTCGCTCCGAGGCGGCGTGCAGTTCGTCCCAGCGCCGGGTGCGACCTCGGCGGACGACGCGCGACGTGTTGACGCGAACTCACGCGCGGACGCGTTCTTCCTTCAGGCGGCCAATCGAATCGAGGACGCGGTTCTCCTGACGCTGGATGATGTTCCAGCCCGCATCGGTGCGCTCGCCGAGACGTACAAGAGCGCGATCTCCGCCTCCATGGAGGAACAAAAGGCGGCCATCAGCGCCAGCGTGGAGCAGGCACGCGTCGCCGCCACCGCACAGGCCGAGGGCGCCCGCCAGCAAGTCCTGTCCGAGCATTCGACCACCGTCTCCACCATCCACTCGGAGACTGACAGTGCGCTCGAGTCGCTCCGGGCCGTCTACGACTCCGGAGTGCTTCTCGTTGACGAGCAGGAGTCCGGCACGCTGGACAGCGTCAACTCCCTCTACGCCCAGGCACGCATTGCCCACGAGGCACTCGGTCCGACAGTGGGCGATGAGTGCATCCAGCTCGGCGAGGAGTACGCGGAGGAATACGAAGGCTGCAAGATCAACAAGAAGGACAGCTTCTTCGCGGGCTATCTGACCGATCGCCGCGCCGAGGCCCAGATGAAGGCCGCGCGCGAGACGGCCAAGGGCTATCGCAAGAGCCTGGTGGACACGGCCACGAAGCAGGCCGGCGAGGCGATGAAGGGGCGCCAGCGGGACCGCTGCGGCGTCATCGCCGCCGCCCGCCGTGCCCGCGAGACGCTCGACACGCAGTACGAGCAACTCGTCACCGCGCTCGAAAGCAGCCGGACACAAGCCCTGACGCAGGCGGAGACCACGCGCGACTCGATGATGGCCTCCGTCGACTCGGCCTTCATCGCCGAGTTGGCCCGACTGGACCGCCACGAACACGACCAGCGCCAGTCCGTGAATGACACGGGCTACCTGCAACAGAGCCTCATCGAGTTGGCGGCCTTCGCCTCGGCGACGTCCATCCAGAACGCCGTGACGGGCGCCATCGACACCCTGGTGCAGGCGCTCACGGGCGTGCGCGACCTGTTCGCCAGGCAGTCCGCTCCAGAGGGCGAACACCTGGAGCGCATCCTCGGGCAAGCCATGGGCGGGCTTGAAGGTGGGCTGGATGGCCTCGTCTCCCAGGTGGAGCATGGAGCCGCCGGCGCCCTGGAGCGCGTGGACGGCGTGGGAAACCAGGGACTGGAGGCCATGCTGCGGCTGGGCCAGTCCTCCGAGGAAGCGACAGCGGCCCTGGTCGATTCCTTCACGGCTTCCATGGGCGCATTGGCAGCAGGAGCGACCACCAGCTTCGGCCAGCAGCGCGACGCGTTCACCACGCAAGCACAACAGGTGGCTTCGGACGGAGCCTCCGGACTGGAGACCGTGGCCACCGGCTTCCAGACGACCTGCACGACGATTCTCACCCACGTCGAGAGCGCACTGGTGGACTCCGCGGACGCGCTGGAACAGAGCCTCCGCGCCTCCAAGGCGCAGCTCGACTGCGACATTCCCGTCCAGGCACAAACGGCGGCGTCGAAGGAACAGCCCGCCTGGAAGGGCGTGCTGGCGGTGGTGCTCATCATCGCCATTGTCATCGTGGTGGCACTGGTCGTGGGCCCGGCGGTCATTGGCGCGGTGGGGGCGGCGGCGAGCGCGCTAGGCGCCACCGCGGCAGCCGCGACCATTGGAACCATCGTGGGTGGTGCCATTGTCGGCGCGGCGACGTCGGCCGCCATCCAGGTCCTCAACAACTGGGCGTCGGGCGAGCGCCTCATGGCGGGCGTGGGCAAGGCCGCGTTGATGGGCGCGATTGGCGGCATCGTTGGCGCGGGTGCGGGCGCCATCATCCAGAACGCCGTCAAGAACGTGGCTCTTCAGTTCGTGGCCAACATCGCCGCAGATGCGGTGCTGGAAGTCGCCACCCAGCTCATCACGGGCGAGTTCTCCTGGAATGCGCTGGGCATGTCGGTGCTCATGTCCGTCGTCACCGGCGGCTTCGGCGAAGTCCCTCGCATCAAGCGCGTTCAGCAACGGTGGATGGCTCGCGGCGCGGGCGTCGTGCCCGGCTCGAGGGCCCGTGCCTTCCGCGAGTCCATCGCTCCCCGGCCTCCAGCGGAGAGCGAGGCCGTGACGACCGTAAGTCCCCGCCCCGAGGCCGAGACCGACAGCACTACGACGGCACGTCCCGAGGCTGACGCTGACGCCAGCACGACGCCACGCCCCGAGGCAGAAGCGCAAGCCACGAAGACTCCGCAGCCCGAGGATGGGGCAGCCACGCAGTCTACGCCCCGCGCAGAAGACATTGCTGAGACCGACTTGCCCCCCCGCTCCGAAGCCGATGTCGAGCCAACTGATCTCCACTCGGAGGTCGGAGCAAGTGCACCTCCACGCGCTCAAGCCGAAGCGGAATCCACCTCCCAGGGCGCCGCGTCCAACACTCCCGGAAAGAAGAGCGAAGACAATCTCGACTTTTACGAAGACATCGAAACGAACCCGAAAGGCAGAGCACAACAAACGCTCGGCTGGTCCGGAGACATCCATTCTCCGACTTCAAGTTCACCGCATCTTGACTTCATCAAGGGCGGAATAGACTTCATGGAGAGCATCTCCAATGGGATGCAACACCGACTCGACATGCTGCTCCACCGGTCTCACCAATCCTATGAGCAGCACGTGGCACGCATCAATGAGCAAATGGCTGCGCTCGTCAACGACCCCATCACGCAGGCCAGACTGGCCTCGCTGCGCAAGAACTACAAAGCCAATCAAGCAGAAATCCAGCGCATTGAGGCCGACATTGCCCAACAATACGAAGCGCTAAGGCTCAGTCGCTACCAGGCGGGAAAGGCGCGCGAAACGCGGTCGGCGGCGAACAAGCAACCTGCAGAGAAGGTCATGAGCGAGTTGCGCACCGCACTCCTCGGTGCCGACAGTCCGGCCGCGGCGGCCATTGCAGCCAAACCAACCTTTACGGAGAAGGGCCTCAAGACAATCCATGACTTCGGCCGCACCGAAGCCGATATCCGCGCCGACATCGCCGACCATTACCGCATGACGGGCAACGCCCCAGATGACGGCATGACCATCACCAAGCTCGGCGGCCCAATGGATGTCCGACCGGAATACTATCACGCGCCTAATTGGCTCAACGTTGGCGCATCCCCCTCCTCCGGGAAAATACACCACGAACTGGGCCACCGCATCGAACATGTCGATCCTGTGGTCTCGACCGCGTCGAAGTCTTTCGTTGAAGCGCGAGCCAGACGGTTCGTTCAGCCCGGCGATCCAATTCACACGGAATCCATCAACAAACTCACCGATTCTACGGATTACAAGGCGAATGAATTCGCCCATGAAGGTGGGTTCTTCCACAAGTACGTCGGGAAAGTCTACCCAGGCCCAGAGACGGAGGTCGTCACCATGGGGCTCGAGCATTTCGAAAACCCGAGCACCATGGTGGCTCTCTATCGCCAGGACCCAGAGCATTTCTTCTATGTCTTGGGTGTCATTCAACGGACCCGAGCACGGGCTGGCTTCCCGGCGACCACCTCGACTGGTACGGTAGGAGACTGAGCCATGTTCCGCTATCGATTGGTCATTCCGTCGTCCTCGCCATCCGTCTCCGCCCAGGATGAAATCGTCGTCAGCCTGAACGCGGAGTACAAAGATCAGTTCGTGCCCCTTCAGTTCGAGGGACCTGCCGCCTCCATTGAGGTGGTGCACCGGGCGATCGTGGACGCACGTGGGTACAAGAAGCGGGAGTTGAACCTCAAGGCCAAGCTCATGCCTGTCGACCTCGTAGCGGCCATGAGCAGCGCCCACATGCAGCCATTCAAACCGCAGCTCATCGAGGGAGAAGACATACTCTCGCGACGAAGCCCTCCCAACCAGAGCACCGAGGAGCTCACCCGTAGCTTCGGGAGCCAGTTCGCAGGCTGGTTGGTCGTCGACCTCCCTGGCCCCGTGCAGCCCTCGAGTTACGAGTGGGAAATCCTCATGACGTCGCTGAACGAGACCCTCTTCGAATGGTCTTTCTGGCGCCCCAAGCACGAGTCCCAGGAACAAGCCGCCCGTGCCCTGGTCGGCCCCCTCAGCGAAGGGCTGGCCCACGAGACGATGCGCTTGAGACACGTGTATGAGAGCCGCCCCGTTGCGCGGCGTCTCGTCCCCCCCGCGTTGACACCTGAGCAGGCGCACGAAGTCGCCAGTGTCTTCGTCGAAGCGTTCGACACCGCGGGCCCCGGCGATGATGGCGCCGCGGCGCTCATCGTCCGGCTGCATGAGAAGCTCAATGCACTCGGACTCATGAGCCGGAGAGAGACATGACCGCCAGCGCGCGCGACATCCTCCACGCCCTTCTCCAGAAGAAGGCTCGCGCGCGGGACCTTCAGCTTCACAGTACGGACCTCACTGGCGCCCCACTCGACGGACTGCGTGGAGACGGCTTGGACCTGGGCCAGGCCAACCTCCACGGCGCGAGTCTGCGCGGCGCCCAGCTTTCCGCCTGTTCGCTGGAGCGCGCGGTTCTCGAGGAAGCCGTGCTGGAAGGTGCGACACTTCGGCAGTGCCGGCTCGATGGCGCCGACCTGCGACGGGCTCGGCTCTCCGAGGCCCGCCTCGAGGACAGCTCCGCGCGCGGCACGGACCTGTACCAAGCCGACCTGCGCAAGGCCCGGCTCTCGGAGACATCGTTCTCACGCGCCATCCTCCGCGAAGCCGTTCTCGACGGCGCGGAAGGCGTCGGCGTGGAGTTACGGGGCGCGGACCTCACGGGCGCGTCACTCGTGGACGTGCGGCTGGACGAGGCGGACTTTCGCGGCGCCGACCTGACGGGTACCAACGTGTCAGGCGGAAGCTTCCGCCACGCGGACTTCCGAGGCGCCATCGTGGACGGCGTGCAGTGGACCGGGTGCGACCGCACCGGCGCCCGCTTCGATGCGGAGGACGCCACCCCGCCGCGCTCCCAGCCCAGCGATACGGGCATCCCGCCCAGCGCGCCCGAGAACTTCGATGCCCCTGCGATGGCCACCTGGCTCGGAAACCTGATGGAGCACGCGCTGCGCTCCGCGCCAGGCAGTGTGCACGGCGCAGCCACACGAGGCCCTGAGACACCCGCCGAGTTGTTACAGCTCCTCGGCTCGCTGCAGCAGGACCTCGGCGCCCGTGGCGTTGAACTCCCGGACCTGACCGCACGCGTCCAACCGCTGCTCTCCGCCCTGGAACAGCGAGGCGATGAGCCGCCCGAGGAATGGAAGGCCTTGCTCGAGGGGCTTGACGCGAACGCCGAAGACATCGTCCGCGCGCTGCTCGACCGGCTTCAGGCACCTCGATAGGCATCTCCCACCGTCTCAACAGGTCTCAGATACTTCACCCACCGCATGAGGTGACTTGACTCAACGTGGATATTTCGACACCATATCCATACTCGAAGGCGAATCTCATTCACCTTTAGAACATACACGCGGTGCACTTGGGGGGACCAACGTGGCCGGCTTTTCCGCCATCTATTCGGTAGGCGATTCGCTGGTCTCATATCTGAGACACGCCTACGAGTTGTCTCACGAGCCCGAAGGCCTGCCCACGTGCCGTTTCGAGCTCGTCCCAAGCGGAAAGATGGCTGGAAGCGAGACAAACACCCCTCCGGTCGAAGTCCCAGGCGTCACCCTCTTTCTCTATCGCGTCGCCGTCAACGAGCACCTGCGCAACGAGCCACGCGCGGAAGCGCCTCCGCCGCTCGCGCTGGACCTGCATTACCTGCTCACGGTCTGGGCTGAAAACGTCGACGACGAGCACCGCATCATGGCCTGGGTCATGTTGCAGCTTCACACGCACAATGCGTTGAGCGCCTCGGACCTGTCCCCCGTGGGCGTCTGGCGCCCGGACGAGCTGGTGCAAATCATCCCAGCGGAAATCCCTCAAGAAGACATCTTGCGGATGTGGGATGCCTTGCGGCGCCCCTATCGCCCTTCCGTTACGTACGTCGCCCGTGTCGTCTGCATCGACGTGCAGGGCAAACCCGCTGGACGACCCGTGGTGGCGCGGCGCTTCGACTTCACGAACGAGGTGCCCAGGTCATGAGGCTCGAGCGCACCGAGAGCCGCGCCCTGGCCGCCATCCGCTTCCTCGACGCGGAGACGCAACGCCCCCTCTCGGAGCCCATCACCATCGCGGGGCAAGGCCTCCGCTTCGCTCGCAACGTCCGCGGGCTGCACGTGGTGACGGACGCGCCGGGCTTCTCCGACTACGCGGCGAGCTTCGAGTTGCCGGACCCGCTTCCCGCCGCAGCCGCCTTCACCCTGGTGGCGAGCGACCCCACTCGCCGCTATCTGGCCCGGAGCTTCACGCTCGAATTGCCACGAGACGCGACGGCTCCGCCCACGGGACAGCCGCTCCCACCAGACTCCGTCTTTCGCCCGGTCGACGTCACGCTCTACCCGTCGCCGCTGATGCGTCCGTCCGCGCGAAGTGCCGTGGTGCGGCTCCGTGTCGTGGACGCCCACGACAAGCCCCTGCCCGGCGCGCTGGTGTCGCTCGCGCTGGCCGACCCGGAAATCACGCGCTGGGGCCTGTCGAACGAGCGGGGTGACGCGCTCATCCTCGTGCCCGGCATTCCCATCGCGGACTGGAGCAACCCCGAGGCCCCCATCCACTTCACCTTCAGCCTGGCCGCGGCTTGGGCCGCCTCGACACAACCGCCCGACCCCGACGCGCTCTCCCTGGACTTCCACCCCTTGAGCAGCACCCTCGACGTCGCCGCCGGCGAAGAGGTCACCACCACCATCAAGCTCGATTGGGTCGAGCTCTGAACGCAGACCAATGACGGCGCGACCGCGCGCCACGTAACGAGAAAGTGGGGGCTCGCGTGCCTGAATATCTCGCACCCGGTGTCTACGTCGAAGAGACGAGTTTCCGAGCCAGGTCCATCGAGGGCGTCAGCACCAGCACCAGCGGCTTCGCGGGCCCGGCACGCAAGGGCCCCGTTTCCGGCACCCCGTCGCTGGTGACGAGCTTCCCCGAATTCGTCCGGCTCTTTGGTGGCCTCGCGGACCTGGACCTCACCGGCACCCAGGAGACGACCAACTACCTGGCGCACTCGGTCCGCGCTTACTTCAACGAGGGCGGCTCCCGCCTCTACGTGGCGCGCGTCTTCTCGGGGACGCCGGCCAACGCCACCGCTGGCGCGGACGTCATTCCCAACGCGGACGCGAACCTGCGCGCACGCTTCACCGCGAGGTTTCCCGGCCGCGCGGGCAACGGGAGCATCAGGGTCCGGGAGGTGCTCGCGCCCGCCACGGTCGGCGCCATGCGGCGCGCGCCCACGGGCAGCCTGGTCCGGCTGAATCAGACCGCCGCCTCGGCCGCGCGCGTCGTAGGCACCCTGCCCCCGCCCTTCAACATCCCCGATGGCACCACGCTCACGCTGACGTTCGACGGGAACACCGACGTCACCCTCACCTTCTCCGGGCGCAATGCCGAAGCAGCAGCGACGGCGGAGCTCGACCCCACGACGACGTTCCTTGAAGCCAACCAGACGCTCACCGTCACCCTTGGCGGACAGGCGCAGACCCTCACCCTGCCCACCGATACGCCGTTGACGCCCGCGGAGGTCGTGGACGCGCTCAACCGGCAACTCCGGGGTGGTTACGCCCGGCTCAGCGGCGCCGATGACGCCGCGCCCGTCGGCCGTCTCCTCCTGGGTACCGATACCCGCGGTACCGGGGCCCTCATCCAGGTCTCGGCCAACCCGCAGCTCAAGCTCGCCGCACAGACGGTCGACAACGCGGCGGACCCGCAGAGCAACGTGAGCGACCTGGGCGCGGTGTCCCTCGCGGACATCCAGGTACTCCTGGGCGCCAACGCCACGGCGTCCGTCGATGACAACAAGCTCGTCATCAGCCACCCGCTCCCCGGCGCCAGCCATTCGTTGGAGGTGGCCTCGGTGAGCTCCAGCGCGCTGGGCCTGGACGCGGCCACCTCGGAGCCCGGGACGGACGGCACGGCGGGGGTGACCTGGTGGCTGAAGCAGGCGAACGACACCTGGTCCAACGGCAGTGACACGTTGCCGCTGCCGAACGACACCGCGTCGCAGTTCCAGCAGCTGCCCGGGGACAGCCAGTTCGTCACGCTCACCGTCACCACGCAGGACGGTGACGGGCAGGAGCGGCTGTACGAAGGGCTGGGCGTGGACCGCGCCCATCCCCGTTACCTGGGCCACGTGCTCACCCCTTCTCCCGCCACGCTCTCCGAGCAGATGGAGCGGATGTACGCGTTCGAGGCGGGCAACGGCGTGTCCACGTTCGCCCTGCGCACGGCGCTGGCCGCGGGCCCCTTCACGCTCACCGGCGGTTCCGACGGGAGCGAGCCGAGCGCGGCCTCGTACGAAGACGCGTTCGAGCGGCTGGGCGGCGTGGAGGACATCTCCATCATCGCCGCGCCAGGCTCCTCGGCGTATGCGACGGCGCAGGCAGTGAGGCTCGGGCTCATCAGCGCCGCGGAGCGACGCCGTGCCTATCGCATCGCGGTGCTGGACACGCCGCGCGGATACGGGCCGCAGGACGCGCTGGCACTTCGCGCGCAGGTGGACTCGACCAAGGCCGCGCTCTACTACCCCTGGGTCGTCGTCGCCAACCCGCTGGCCGGGCCCGAGGCGGCCGATGTCCCTCGTGAGATCGCGCTTCCGCCGTCCGCCTTCCTGTGCGGCATCTACGCCCGCAGCGACATCGAGCGCGGCGTGTTCAAGGCGCCCGCGAATGAAGTGGTCCGTGGCGCGCTGCGCTTCGAGCAGGACATCCACTTCGCGCAGCAGGAGACGCTCAACCCACAGGGCGTCAATTGCCTGCGCTTCTTCCCGGGACGCGGCTACCGCGTGTGGGGCGCGCGCACCGTCAGCTCCGACCCGGAATGGAAGTACGTGAACGTGCGGCGCTACTTCAACTTCCTGGAGCGCTCCGTGGACGAAGGCACGCAGTGGGCCGTGTTCGAGCCCAACGGCGAGCGCCTGTGGGCCAACATCCGCGAGACGATTGGCAGCTTCCTCGAGAACCAGTGGCGCACCGGCGCGCTGTTGGGAACGGACCCGAAGCAGGCGTTCTTCGTCCGGTGTGACCGCACCACCATGGACCAGAACGACCTCGATAACGGCCGGCTCGTCTGCCTCATCGGCGTGGCGGTGGTGAAGCCCGCTGAGTTCGTCATCTTCCGCATCGGCCAGAAGACGGCGGATGCCCGGACCTAACGCAAAGGACTCGCCGCCATGCCTACCCGCCCCACGCCCTACGGCGCCTTCAATTTCGAAATCAGCTTCGACGGCACGTCCTTCGGTGGGTTCTCCGACGTGTCCGGACTCAGCACCGAAGTCACCCTCTCCGAGTACCGCGAGGGCAACGACCCGGAGAACCACGTGCGCAAGGTGCCCGGCGCCTTCAAGACGGGCGACGTCACCCTCAAGCGTGGCGTCGTCGACTCGCGGGCCATCTGGACGTGGGTGGAGGACGTCCGCCGCAACGGCCCGCTGGGCCGAAAGGCCGCCGTCACCATCCGCTTGCTTGACGAGGCGCGCAACCCCGTGCAGTCCTGGAAGTTGGTGAACGTCACGCCCATGAAGTTCACCGGCCCCACGCTGGCCGCCAAGGGTGGCGGAGACGTGGCCATGGAAGAGCTCGTCCTCGCCGCGGAGACGGTGCGGATGGGCTTCCCGGACGTGGACTGAGCGGAGCATCAGGGGGAGCTCCCGGGCCATGCGGCGACTGACCTTCGAAGTCACAGAGCGCGTGGCGCCCACCGCGCCCGAGCGGATGGACGTGGCCCTCTTCGTGGGCTTCGTCCGCCGCCGCCCGGGCGCGTCCGTGCCCACCGCGCTGTCGCGCTACCTGTTCGAGCAGGGGTGGATGACCGCCCCCACGCTCCGCGTGGACCCCAACGACCCGCAGGCCCCGCTCACCGACGTCCCCCTGCCCTTCGAGAGCTTCGCCGCCTTCGAGCGACTCTTCGACTGGCGAGCCCGCACCGGAACCGCTCCCGACGAGTTCACCGCCCTGGGAGCGGCGGTGCAGGCCTTCTTCGTCCAGGGCGGGCGCAAGTGCTACGTGGTGCGCATGGCGGACCCGCTCACTCCAGGGGCGGAACGCGCCACGCGGCTCGGGCGGCTGAACCTGCTGCTGCCGGGAAGCAGACTGCCGGCGCCTCCCGGCATGGAGCACTCCGCCTCCGCCGTGGACCGCACGACGTGGCACGGCGCGGCCCACCTGTTCGGCCTGCAGGACGTGTCCTTCCTCTGCCTTCCAGACCTGCCGGAGCTGGTGGCGGATGCGCCCGAGCCACTCCCCATCCCCCGCCTTCCACCCGCAGGCGCCCCCGGGTTCGTGGAATGCGCCACGCATGGCGCGGCCACCGGGTCCGAGTGGAAGACACCGGAGCGCGCGGCGCCTCGCTGCGGACTCACCGCCTACCTGGACTGGGCGGCCTTCCTCGCCGTAGTGGCCGAACTCCTCCGCGACAGGCGCCTGCGGGAGACGCACCTGGTCGCGGCGCTGCCGCTGCCCTCGACAAGCCTGGTCTTCGATACTCCCGCGGGCAAGCGCGCCGCGACGCAGGACCTGGGCGCGTTCCTCCATGCCAGCGGAGTGCTCACCCCATTCCAGAGCGCGTTCATCCAGCTCGCCTATCCGTGGCTGCGGACCGCGTCCTCGGAGGGACTTCCGGAGCGGCTGGCGGCCCCTGACGGGACGCTGACGGGGGTGCTGGCACGCAACGCACTGCTCCGCGGCACCTTCCGAAGCGCCCTGGGACTGGGGCTCGCGGAGGTACGGGAGGTCTTCCCAATCCCAACACGCCTGGACCAGGAACCGCGCGAGCCGGGTTCGCCGCTGCGCGCACTGGGCGAGCGCGTCACGTTGCTGGGGCCCACGCCCCGCGGGATGCAGGTGTTGTCCGACGTGACGTCCAGCCAGAGGGTCAGCCACCGTCAGGCTCCCGTGAGCCGGCTCATCTCCTCGGTGCTGCGCGCGGCGAGGCAACTCGGCGCGGACCTGACGTTTTCACCTTCCAACGAGGACACCTGGTTGGCGCTGCGCTACCGGATGGAGTCCGTGCTCGGCCGGTTCTTCGCGGAGGGCGCACTGCGAGGAGCGACGCCGCGCGAGGCGTTCTCCGTGCGGTGTGACCGGACGACCATGACGCAGGACGACCTCGATAACGGGCGGCTCATCGCGCTGGTGGAGCTGGCTCCCGCGGCGGCAATCGAACGGGTGCACGTCCTTCTCTCCGCGTTGGAGGGCGACGTGTCGCTCCAGCAGGAGGAAGCCGCATGAGCGGAGACCTCTGGCCCCTGCACACCTTCCGTTTCGAACTCACATTCCAGCCCGAGCCGCTGTCGGGCAGTGGCCCGGAAGAGGCTCCCGTGGACGGGGCCTTCTCCGAGTGCACGGGTCTGGAAGCCACCATGGAGCCCAAGGCCATTCGCGTGGGCGGCCACAACCTGGGCGCCGTGCAGCGCGCCGGGCCGGTGAGCTTTGGCACCGTGGTGCTCAAGCGAGGCCTCTCGTCGGGCGAGCGGCTGGCTCGCTGGTTCATGCGGGTGACGGGCGGCGACTACGGGTACCGGTGCACCGTGCGAATCCGCCTCAAGGCCCCGTCGGAGGACGGAGGGACCCAGACGGTGCTCACCTACAAGCTGGAGCGCGCCATGCCGGTGAAGTTCAAGGCGGCCGACTTCAACGCCCGCGCGACGGACGTCGGTATCGAAGAGCTGCACCTCGTGCACGAAGGACTCTCCCTCGAGGACTAGCGCGCCATGCCAGACACCACTCCCGAGAGCGCGAGCTTCATCAACGAGAGCAACGGCGAAGAGGTGCTGGTGCACTTCAACCCGAGCTCGCTCCAGTACACCGTCACCAACAAGCTCCAGAACGCCCAGGGCCAGGAGAACCAGCAGTTCGTCTCGGAGAGCAGCGCGAAGCTCACCATGGAGCTGGTCTTCGACACCACCGGCACGGGCGCCAACGTCTGCGACCACACGATACGCATTGCGCAGTTCATGGGCGCCAAGAGCCAGATTCCTCCGGACGTCACCTTCCGGTGGGGCGCCTTCGAATTCACCGGTCTGGTGGACACCTATCGGGAGACCATCGACTTCTTCGCGTCCGATGGCATCCCCCTGCGCTCGACCGTCTCGGTGGGCCTGACGCGGCAGCAACGCGTCTTCTCCAGGGGAGCCGAAGGCGAAAGTTCGCGGCAGATGGCCGCTGCGCGCAACCAGCCCATCTCGCGCGCCGTCGCGGAGCAGAACAGTGAAGACAATCCGCGCTTCCCCAGCCAGGACGTGATGACCGTCGACCCTTCCGTCCCGCTGGCCCCGCCCACCGCGTTTGCAACAGGCGGTGCCCTGAGCGCGGGCCTGGGGGGTGGAATCGGAGCGGGTGCCGGGTTCGGCGTTGGAGGTGGGTTCAGCGCGGGTGCGGGCGTTTCCGCCGGTGGCGCCTTTTCAGCAGGCGCCTCGTTCGGAGGCAGCGCCTCGTTCAACGCGGGGGCCATGGCGGAAGGCTCCGCTTCATTCGGGGCCAGCACATCCGCATCGAGCCCGATCTTCTCCGCGGGGGCGTCCTTCTCCGCTGGAGCCAACTTCCCCGCGACCACGGGGGCATCCGGCTCGGGTTGGACCGCGAATGCCTGGTCTGGCGCGCAGGCCTCCGCGGGCCTCTCCGCCACAGCAGGCGCGTTCGCGGGACTGCGTGCCGGTCCTCCTCGCACCTCCGTCCGAATGGAGACCGTGCGCTCCACCGGGCACGTGGACACCTACACCTACGAAACCACCGGAGACGGCCTCTTCGAACTCGGAGGACGCGCCCGGGTCACCAAGCCCCGCTTCGGCGCGACCCTGCCCCCCCGGGGCCGCCTCCGCTTCGAGGGAGATTGAGCCATGTCCATCGTCTTCGACGAGGTCCAGGGGTCCGTCGTCTCGGGCTCCACGCCAGACGCGAGCCAGCGCCCGACCGCGGAGCCAGCGCTCACGCCGCCTCCTGTGGATCCAACAGCGATTGCCCGCGCCATCCGGCTCATCACGCAACGCAAGGCCCGGCTCTTCGCCGACTGAGTCCGCTCCCCGTTCCCCATGACTGACGCCACGTCACAGCCAGAACATCACCGCCCCACGGTGCGCATCTTCGGCAAAGCCGACGCACGCGTGACCGGTCTGGTCAGCAGCATGCGGGTCGAGGAAGCCGAAGGCGGCCTGTGCTCGCTCGAGCTGCGCTTCGAGGCAGTCGCGCGCTACGCCGACACCGTGGCCGAGCAGGTCTTCGAGGACGAGCAACTGCTCAGGCTCGGGGCCCCCATCGGCATCTACACCGGTCCCGAGAGCGCCCCTCAGGAGATTTTTCGCGGCGTCATCACCGGAATCGAAGCCGTGTTCTCGCACGACTCCGCGCCGGAGTTCGTCGTGCTCGCCGAGGATGCACTGCAGAAAGCAAGACTCGCGCGGCGCACGCACGTCCACAGCGACATCACACTGGCAGAACTGGCGGAGAAGCTCGCCCGGGACCTGGGCCTGACACCCATCATCACAGGCCTTCGAGAGTCCCTGGGCCTCCAGGTCCAGTGGAACGAAAGCGACCTGGCCTTCGTGAGGCGGCTGCTGGCCACGCGGGATGCGGACCTGCAGGTGACGGGTGACGAGCTCCACGTCTCCGCACGGAGCGCGGTGCGCCGGGGCACCCTGGAGCTGACCCTCTACTCTGAACTGCGCCGGGTGCGCGTCACGGCGGACCTGGCGCATCAGGCCACCCAAGTCACTTGCTCCGGGTGGAACGCCATCCAGGGCGCCGTGGTCTCCGGCCAGAGCTCCGGCTCGCGACCCGGCCCAGGCGCGGGTCGTACCGGCGCGGAGTTGCTCCAGCAGACGCTGGGCCCTCGGACAGAGCACCTCGGCTCGCTGCCCATGTCCACCAGCGACGAGGCCACCGCCATCGCCAGGGCCGCCTTCGATGCGCGCGCCCGGCGCTTCGTCCGCATCGACGCCACCGCGGAGGGCACCCCCGCGCTCCGCGTGGGGACCCACGTGAGGCTCAGCGGCCTGAGCGCTCGCTTCGACAACACCTACTACGTGGTCCGTGCCAGCCACCGCTACGACACCCTCCACGGCTACGAAACGGACTTCGAGGCCGAGTGCGCCTTCCTGGGAGAGCCATGACCGACACCGCACACTCGCAGGAGCACCGCCTGCTTGGCGCCATGCTCGGTACCTATCTGGCGAAGGTCGTGTCCGTGGAGGACCCCGAACACCTGGCGCGCGTTCAAGTCCGCCTGCTCACCGCGCCCGAGGGCCTGGCCGATGCGGACGTGGCCTTGTGGGCGCGCGTCGCCGTGCCGTTCTCCGGCAGTGGCTGGGGCGCGCTCTTCCTCCCGGACAAGGATGACGAGGTGGCCGTGGTCTTCGCCGGCGGAGACCCTCGCCAGCCGCTCGTCGTGGGGGGCCTGTGGAACGGGAGCGCCCGTCCGCCGGAGACACCCGGTGGAAAGCGCGTGGACCGCTACGTCATCAAGGCCCGGAACGGCAGCCGCATCGCCATCGTCGAAGCGAGCGAGGGCACCGCGCAAATCACCCTGGAAGTCCCCGGAGGCGTGAGCGCCACGCTGAGCCAGTCCAGCGGGGGCGAGATCACGCTGGAAGCAGCAGGCAACACCGTCACGCTCGCCTCGCAGGGCGTCACCGTCCGGGCCGCGACCACGGTGTCCGTCACCGCCAGTGAGGTGGAGGTGAGCGCCGGTCAGGTCACGGTCAACGCGGCGATGTCGTCCTTCACGGGCATCGTGAAGTGCGACGTGTTGCAGACCAACTCGGTGATGGGCGTGACGTACACGCCAGGGGCGGGCAACGTATGGTGAGCCACCCCGTCAAGCTGCGCGGGCTCGTTTTCGACGGAGCCACCGGAGCCCCGCTGGCGGCCCAGCGCGGCGCTCCCGCGTTCATCGAGCGGCTGGACCAGGAGTTCGTTCAAGCCATCTTCGGCGAGCTCAGGTCCGAGGAAGGCCGCAAGGCGCTGGCGGGCACCTTCATCTCCGATGGGACGCCCAACCCCCAGGGGCTCAAGCTGCTCCAGCCCGTTCACGGGGTGTTCAACGTGGCCTTGCTGGAGGCCTGCTGCGACGTGTTCGGTGAGCCCCGGGTCGAGGCGACCCGAATCGAAAGCGCGGGGCTCGTCATCCGCCGCGTGGGAGCGGGCAATACGCGCGAGGCCTGGGTGCGGCGGGACGGCAAGGTCGCCGGCTGGGTCGTGCTCGACGGAGAGGAACAGGAGCGCGACCCCGACCCGAAACGGCGCGAAGGGCCCGCGGGCTCCGGTCCCGCGGACGTCCGGCGCGAGCTGCTGCGCCTCATGCGGGCCACCAGCCGGGACCAGGAGACCGTGACATCGCTCTTCATCGCGCCGCCCGACGCATGCGCCGCGGCGAAGCGCACCGTGCTGTACGGACTGCTCCAGGTGGCGAGCGGTGAAGCACCCGAGGGCGCATCCAACACAGGGCACGCTTTCGACGACGCGCAGGTGCGCAGCTTGCTGTCCCCCTACTTCGCCGCGGGAAAGACGGTGGATTGGACAGGGCTCGAAGGACTGTCGGTCACCTACCAGGACGTCGCCCAACGCAGATTGCCGCAGGCGAAGCACGACAAGCTCTCCCTGTTCATCGACTTCCTGCGTGGACTGGCCGCGGTGTTCGACGCCTTCCAGGTGCCCGCGCTCATGACGGCGATGAACCGCGTGCAGCTCGACTATGGCAACGGCCAGAAGCGGCCCGCGGGCACGGCGCTCGCCGGGCTGGCGGACGTCCTCGTCCAGGGGAAGACGGGCACGGTGGTGTTGCCTCGTTCGTGGACGCATCCCAATGCCTCGGATGCAGCCCAGATCCTCCAGGCGGCGAAGGCCGCCACCGCGCCGCGGATGCGGGACCTCATCCCTCCCGAGCGGCGCTTCGAGCGGCGTGGCTCGCGCTACGTCGCCAGGGCCTTCGTCCGGGTCCACCGCGAGGATGGCTGCCCACCCGCCATCGTCTGGAGCGAGGAGAGCGCCCCCTTCACCATCGCCGCCTGGCACGAGCGCGGAAAGCGGCCGCCCGTCCTCATCTCCCTTCCGTCACTCAAGGACCTGAGCGCCTTCAAGCCCAACGTCACCTTCCAGGTGCCGCCGGGGATGAACGAGCTGCTCAACAAGAATTCGCCGAAGGACTTCCTTGAAGGCTCAGCCAGTCCCCCCGCGGGTCAGGGCATCGGGTGGCTGTGTGGGTTCAACATTCCCATCATCACCCTCTGCGCCTTCATCGTCCTCAACCTCTTCCTGTCGCTGCTGAACATCGTCTTCTTCTGGATTGCCCTCATCAAGATCTGCATCCCCATTCCCGCCTCGCTGCGCGAGCGGTTCGAGGACTGACCGCGCCATGAGCCCGAAGCTTCCCGACAGGCGCCCTCCCGTGGGCTTTCCGCTGCGGCTCGTTCCGGACGAACGCGGCGAGCTGGCGTTTCCTTCGCTGGAAGCCAGCGTGCGTCAGTCCATCGAGGTCATCCTCCGCACGCGTCCCGGCGAGCAGCTCATGCGACAGGGCTTCGGCGCCGGGCTGGAGCGGATGATGGGGCAGCCCAACACCGTATCCACCCGCCGGCGCATCCAGGAGTTGGTGCAGCGCGCGCTCACCGAGTGGGAGCCGCGCCTGGAACTCATCCGCGTGGACGTGCTGGAGCTGGCGGACCTGCCCGCCCAGGTCCGCGTGGAAATCGTCTACCGCCTGCGCCGCACGGGTGACGTGCAGCAGCTCGGGCTCGCCATGGACCTCGGAGGCTAGATGCCCATCATTCCTCCCCGACTCGACGACAGGAGCTTTCCGGACCTCGTCGAGGAGCTGCTCTCCCGCATCCCGGGCCATACCCCGGAGTGGACCCATGCCCGCGTGGGCGACCCGGGGCGCACCCTGCTGGAGCTCTTCGCCTGGCTGGCGGACTCCATCCTCTACCGCGCCAACCTGATTCCCGAGCGCCAGCGACTGGCCTTCCTTCGGCTGCTGGGCGCGAGCCTGCGTCCCGCCGAGGCCGCCAGCGGCGTGGTGAGCGTGCACTTCGACACCGAGGTGCTCCAGCCGTCCGTGTCGCTGCGGGCCTTCGCCTCGTTGCGCAAGCCCGTGCCCTTCGAAACGCTGGATGAGCTGACCGTGGTGCACCTCACCGCGGAGGCGTATCGCAAGCGCCCGCTCACGGAGACGGAGCGTCAGCAGCACGCGTCGATGCTGCCCCGGCTCGCGCAGGTCTACGGCCTGGACCCCAAGGCCCAGCACGGCTTCTACGCGACGACGCCCGTGTTCCCCCTCGGCGCCGCTGACCCGCGCGGGTTGGACCTGGTGACGGAGACGGTGGACGGAAGCCTGTGGCTCGCGCTGCTCGCCCCCAAGGCGGAACACGTGGCGGCCCTGCGCGAAGACCTGACGAAGGGGAATGGACAGGGACCTCGCGTCCTGAGCGTGGGCGTCTCCCCCGTCATGGAGGTGCCCGCCCTGTCCGAGCTGCTCGGGGCGCGTGGCCGGCTGCCGCACGTCTGGGAGGTGACGGGCACGCCCGCCGCGGACGGGTTGCCGGTCTACCACCGGATCACCGTCGTGGCGGACTCGACACAGGAGCTGTCCCGCCGGGGCGTCGTACGGCTGCTGTTGCCATCCGACCTTGGCGCGCCGGTCAATGACGTGAGGACGGACTCGCGCGCCGGCCTGGGCGACCGGCCACCCCGCCTGGACGACCCAAGGGTCGCGGCGCGCTTGGTGACCTGGCTGCGCCTGCGTCCCAGCGGAAAGCCGGAGCGCTTCGCGCTGGGCTGGGTGGACATCAACGCGGTCGAAGTGGACCAGCGCGAGACGACCGGCGGACGCCTGATTGGACAGAGCGACGGCAGCGCGGAGCAGGAGTTTCGCCTGCCCTCCGGCTCCGTGGAGCGTGCAACCTTCCAGCTCTTCATCGAAGAGCCAGGGGCGGGATACCGCGAGTGGCGGCTCATCGAAGACCTCGCGCTGGCCCGGCGCGACGAGCCCGTCTACGCCCTGGACTCCGAGGCGGGCGCCGCCCGCTGTGGTGACGGTGTGCGAGGACGCGTGCCTCCTGCGGGTGCCCAGGTGCTGGTGGCCCGGATGCGCAGCGGCGGCGGCGCCGCGGGAAATCTCCCGCCTGGCAGCCTGAAAGACATCAGCGCCTTCCGGGTCGATGGAAGCCCCGCACCGGGGCTGCGGGTGCAGCAGCCGGAGCCCACGTTGGGTGGCCGGGACGCGGAGACGCTGGCGGAGGCCGAGCGCCGCATCCCCGCGCTGCTGCGCCACGTGGACCGGGCCGTGACGGAGGAGGACTACCGGCGGCTCGCGGCGAGCACCCCCGGCGTGCAGTTGGGGCGCGTGGAGGTGCTGCCCCGCTTCGAGCCAAGGCGTCGGCGAGACGGTGTACCCGGCGTCGTCTCCGTCATGGTGTTGCCCACGGCCACGCGGCTCGAGCCGCCCTACCCGCGGGCGGACCGGCCGCTGCTGGAAGCCGTCCATGCCTACCTGGATGCGCGCCGTCCGCTCACCACCGAGCTCTACGTGATTGGCTGCGAGTACGTCCCACTGGGGCTTGGCGTGGGCATCACCGTGCGCGAGGGCTTTGGCAGGGAGACAGTGGTGCAGGCGGTGCGGCAGGCCGTGCGCCGCTTCATCTTCCCGCTGCCGGCGGGAGGCCCCACCGGAGAGGGCTGGCCGCTGGGCCGGGACGTCCAGGACCGGGAGCTCTATGTGGCGGTAGCGCAGGTCCCCGGAGTGGCCAGCATCGCCGGGGTGAGCCTCTTCGCCTGGGGAACGGTGACGCGTGTGCTGAGAGACCCTCGCCGCGCCGGAGCCACGGCCGACGTGGCGCGCTTCACGGTGGAGCCCCCTGCGCCCTCCGTCCGTCAGGCCGAGGGTCCAGTCAACCCGAGCTGGCTCCAGCTCAAGGGCAGCACCGCGACGACGCCGGTGGAGCTGTCCATCGCGGACTGGCAGCTCCCGGAGCTGCTCAAGGTGGCGGTGAATGCCGACGGGGAGGTGCCGACGATGCTCCACGGCATCGGCGATGAGGGAAGTGTTGGCATGGACTCCTCGCAGGCGGGCGTGGCGGTGCCCATGGTCCCCGAGGTCTGCTGATGGACGCCAACCGCCTCCGGTTCTACATGCTGGCGGACGCGCAGGACTGGGCCACTGAGAGCTCGGTCTCCGCGGGAGAGGTGTGCCTCTACGACGCGAAGCGCAGGACGCTCCGGCTGGGAAGTCTGGGGGAGACCCGCACCTTCGATGAAGCGCTCGACCTCGCGGTGCTCGAGCCCAGGCTCGCTCGCGTACCAGGCGCGGTGGACTCCTTCGGCACGTGGGCGTGGTGGGACGACGTGGCCGGGCAGGTGCGCGCGGCGGGCGGAGGCGCTGGCACCACCCTGCGATTCGAGCCCGCTCAGGTCGGGTTGTCCGGCGCGGTGACGGACCTGTCACCTGGAGCTGGCGGCGTCCTCTACCTCGCGGTGGCCCAGCGCGTGGTGGCGCTCCACCTGCGCAAGGTGTGGTCCGCCGTGGTGTTCCCAGCCGAGGGTATCGCCGCGCACCGCATCGCCGCGGACCCGCGGGGTGGCGCCTACGTCCTGAGCGGTCCGCCTTCCTTCGCGCCCAACGCACCTCCCGCCGTGCTCGGCCGGGTGGACGGGCAGCCGCTCCCGGACATCCTGTCCATTCCCTCAGGCGCCGGCTTGTTCCGTCCCACGGAAGAGAACCCGGACCCGCCTCGGACCCGGATGCTGGAGACGCTCGCGTGGCCTGGCGAAGTGCCGGTGGCACTCGCATGTGACACCGAGGGACGGCTGGCGGTGCTGAGCTGGGTCATGGACCCGGCGCTCGCGGGTGTCCCCGCGGACGCGGCATACGCGCGGCTGCGCTTCTACACGGGCCGCTTCTCCACGCCCGTCGCGCTGCCGGGCGTGCTGCGGCCCTTCAGTCTCGCCATCCTTCCGGACGGACGCGCCGTGGTGCTGTCGCTGCTCGACGACGGCAAGGTGGAGGCGGTGGCCTACGCGCTCCCAGCCGGTGCGTCAGAGGCGATTCCCCAGGGAGACTACTTTCCACTGCCCGGCCATGACGGGGGTCCCTTTCTCCAGGGGGCGCAGCCTCCGCACCACGCCGTCACCCCGGGGCTCGCTGACATGGCGCCTGTGCCGCTTCAAGCCCTGTCGCTGCCCCGGTGCGCCGAGCAGGGCCGCGCCACCAACCCGCCGAACCGGCCCTTCGACTCGGGCGACGGGCGCACGGTGTGGCACCGGCTGTACGTGGAGGCGCTGCTGCCCCCACGCACCGGAGTGCGCGTCTGGCTCGCCGCCACCGACGCGCCCCTCGCTCCGCCCAGCGCCTCGCCGCACTGGCACGAGCATCGCCTGGGCCTCGTCCCGGAAGCCCCTGTTCATCCAGACGTCCCGCACGGGAGCTGGGTACCGCTGCCGTCGGAGGTGCCGTTCCAACCGGGGATGCTGCCCGCGCCGCCGGCCCCGGGCGAAAGTGGCCTGTTCACCGTCCTCATCCAGCGCGCCCACACGAAGGTGCGTGCGCTCTCCGGACGGTACCTGTGGGTGCGGGTGGAGCTGTTCGGCGACGGCCGCAGGACGCCCGAAGTGGGAGCGCTGCGCGCGTATGCATCGCGCTTCTCCTACGTGGACAACTACCTGCCGTCCCTCTATCGCGAGGAGCTCTTCGGCGAGGACGCGGACACCGCCGGCCGGGCGACTCCCGCGGACTTCCTGGAGCGTTTCCTCGGCATCGTCGAGGGTGTGCTGACGCCCATCGAGGACCGCATCGCCCATGCGCACGTCCTCACCGACCCGGGGCACGTGCCTGGTGATTCGCTGGAGTGGCTCGCGAGCTGGGTAGGCCTCTCCTTCGACCCCGTCGTGGGCGAAAGCCAGCGGCGCGCGATGCTTCGGTCCGCGCCCGCGCTCGCCCGGCGGCGCGGCTGCGTCGAGGGCCTGCGCCTGGCGCTGGACCTGGTCACGGACGGCGCGGTGAACCGAGGCGCGGTGGTGGTGGTGGAGGACTTCCGGCTTCGGCGCACGCTGGCCACCATCCTCGGCGCGGACCTCGCGGACGCGGAGGACCCGTTGCTGCCGGGCCTGGCCCGGAGCGGGAACTCCTACGTGGGCGACACGCTCTTCCTCGGGGATGAGACGCGCAAGGAGTTCCTGGCCGTCTTCGGAGACGAAACGCTGCGGACCCGGGCGGAAGCGGAGGCGGTGGAGCAGCTCCTGGAGCGGCTGGCACACCGGCTCACGGTGCTGGTGCACCAGGGCACGGACACGCGGACCCTGGGCCTCATCCGGAAGGTGGCGGAGCAGGAGGCCCCCGCGCACGTGCAGGTCTCCGTCATCACCGCGAGCCGTCCGCTGCTCGTCGGAGTCGCGTCGCTGGTGGGCGTGGACACCTACGTCGGGCCCGCCCCCGCCCCCACCTCGGTGCGGGTGGGCCACAGCGTGCTGGGGCTCGCGGACGTCATCGAACGCCCGTCGAGCCTGGACCCCAGATTGGAAGGAGGTTGATGACCATGTCGCCCCCGAATGACGCCTTGCTCGACGCGGAGACGCGAGACCGGCTCCACTACGACACCGGCGTGCTCCTGGACGCGGGAGACTTCACCGCCGAGCAGACCTATCACCGAGGCCGGCTCACCCGGGCCCTGGCGTACCTCCACGGCGTCGGGACGGTGGCCGGACTCAAGGTGAGTCACCACGAGGGCACCGAGCCGGAGCATGAGGAGCTCCGGGTGTCCGCCGGGCTCGCGTTGGACCCCTTCGGCCGGTTGGTGGAAGTGCCCACGGACGCGTGTCTCAAGCTGGACCGCTGGTACTGGCAGGAGCCGCTGGAGATGGCCGACTTCGGCGTCTTCACCCCCGCCGAGTACCGGCTGAGCCCCGATGCCGCGGGCTTTCCGCCCACGGGGGTGGTGGCGGACCTCTTCCTGCGTTTCCTCCAGTGCGAGCGCGGCAAGACGCCTGCCTTCGCGGCGGGGCCCTTCGACGCCATGGACGCCGTGGTCGCCTCGCGCATTCGCGACGGCTACGAGCTGCGACTGGTGCCACGCTCCACGGCGTATCCCCCTCCGGAAGTCCCCAAGAGCCCCTTCCCGGACCCCGTGGACGAGCCAGACCCGGTGCAACGGCGCCTCAAGCTTCGGCAGGCCATCTTCAGCGCCTGGCGAGGCAGCCGCGAACAAGAGCTGGCGAAGCTGTGGAGCGACACCTTCATCCCAGCCTCGCTGCTGACGGACCCGACCCAGCCCGACCTGAAGATGAGGGATCCCGCGTGGGTCTTCCTCGCCCGCGTCGTCATCGGAGCAACGGACGTGGAGGACGTGCGCGGCACGGAGGTGCGGCCCACGCGGCAGGGGAATGTCTACGTCGACAATGACCTGAGGCCCTTCAGCCTCTCTACCGCCGCGCTCGCCCGGTGGATGGGCGTCTTCTAAGCCCGACTCTCTCGAAGGGGGATAACCGTGTTCAACCCAACCAGTGGACCCGCCCGGGAGAAGCTCACCTGGGAGACGGCACAAGCGCTGGAGACCGCCCGGGCAATGGTGCACGACGACCGGCGCGTGCGCTCTTTCTTCTTCGACGGGCGCTTCCTCACCGCGAAGGACCTCACGCGGGAGCAGAACTACTTCCTCACGCGGCAGGCAGACCTCTCACGGGCCAATGGCACCGGGGTGATGCACGGACTGACCGTCACGCCCAGCCAGGACCGAACGACGCTCACCGTCCGCCTGGGCCATGGGCTGACACCCGGCGGCGAATTGGTGGTCGTGCCTCGTGACTTGACGGGCATCCGCCTTGACGACATCCCGGAGATTCAGCGGCTGGACGCGGCCTTCGGACTCGCCCCCGTGCCGCGCGAGCTGGCGCGGAGCCGGTCTGGGTTGTACGTGCTGGTGCTGCGCCCCGTGGAGTACACGGCGAACCCGGTTGCTTCGTACCCCACGTCGCTGGGCGCCGCGCGGACCACGCAGGACGGCGACATCATCGAGGCGGTGGCGCTGACGCTCATCCCCTACCCAGACCCGGTGGGCGGCGGCACCTTCGAGACGCGCCGCGGCCGCGCGGCCCATGAAGTCTTCGCCGGTGCGGGGATGCGGAACCTCCCCGTGGACGCGCTGCCGCTGGCGATGCTGGCACTGGACCGAGGCACCCTCCGCTGGCTGGACACCTTCCTGGTGCGACGTGAGGTGGGCGCCGAACAGCGCAGCGTGGTGGGCTTCGGCGTGGCCTCGCGGGAGCTGCGTGAAGCCCACGCGCTTCAATATCAGCAGCACCTGAAGGAGGTGCTCCAGGCGCGTCGCGCAGCGGGCCAGAGCGAGCGGTTCCTCGCAAGCGAGCACTTCTTCACGCTGCCCGCCGCGGGGACCCTGCCCGCGGCGGCCATTGAGGCGGGCAGCCTCACGGAGTTCTACTTCCCGCCCGAAGTGGACGTCGAGCTGACGGTGGTGGCCGAGGACGAGCTCGGCGCCATCCTCGACGAGTCCCTTCAACTGCCCCCCATCGACCTCACGCAGACGGGCGAGGCCCTGGAGTCGGTGTCCGTCCTGGTGATGGTGCCCGTGGCGCGCCATGGCATGGCGCAGCGGCTGGAGGGCCTCCGCGAGGTGCTGCGCGCGGCGCCGCTCAAGCTGCGGGCGGCGGCGGTGGGACAGGTGGCGCGGCGGCTGCCCGCGCATGCCCTGCTGGACCTCACGCGCCGCTGGCAGGTCCAGCCCGTGCCCGAGGCGCCCGTGACAGACCTGGTGGACGCGGCGTGGAGCGAGCTGCTCTCCGGCTCGCGGACCCTCTGGTATGCCTGCCGTCGCAGCCTGCCGTACCACCACTCCGCGGCGGGCCAGCCGCTGCCCGAGCCGGAGGACCACGACGGCGAGCAGCACTTCGAGGAGCTCGTGAAGAAGCTCCGGCAGGCGGAGCTCTATGACGAGTTCTCCGCCCTGCCCCAGCGCGGCACCGCCATGGCCATTGGACAGCTCGTTCCCGTGCTCAACACGCTCGCCCACGGAACCACGCGATGGCAGTTCGCGGGCCTGGCCTCCGCCACGCTGCGGCTGGAGCGCCTCCAGCACAAGGAGTACATGGCCGCGCTCAACCGCTTCCCTGCCACCGTCAAGCAGGGCCTGGCGAGGCTCGAGGCGGCACCCAGCCTCCTGAACGTGCCGCTGGCCACCCTGGCCGCGTCCTACCGGATGCCGGACATCGGGGCCTACGTGATGACGCTCACCGCCGCGGCCTACGCCACGTTCGTGACGGAGCTGAAGAAGCTGCTGGATGAAGGCGTGTCGCTCGACGAGGCGTTCCTGGCGCTGCGGAGCTGAGAGATGATCACCAAGCCGATTGCGGATCCACTGGCCAACGAACATGTGCTCCGCGTGGAGCCACGCATGGCGCCCTTCGGCGTGGACGCCGAGTGGCGGAGGAGGGCCCACTTCTTCACGGGACGCGCCGTGTCGGCGGACGCGCTCGCGCTGGAACAGGAACATCGCGCGGGGAGGCTCGCGCTCCTGGGCCAGCACCTCACGCCGGGCATCGTCGCCGGGCTGGAGGTGCATCTGGAGCGGGTGGGCACGCAGACCTTCATTCATGTCCGGCCCGGCAACGGCATCGCCGTGACAGGCGAGGACGTCATCGTCCGCCGGCAGCTCCGCGCCCCGCTGGGAAAGATTCCCCTCTTCCCAGGAGACCGGGACCCTTCCACGTTCTCCCTGGAGGCACTCGCCAACGAGGAGCCCCCCGCGGACCCTCCGCCGTTTCCCAAAGCCGCGGTACTGGTGCTGGTCCCCACCACGTCCGTGCTGACGCCACCGGCCTCGCAGACGGGCGCCTGCGAGGTGGACCCGGAGTCCTATGCCTTCGAGGACGCGGTGCGCACGGAAGGCGCGGCGCTGGTGCTCTGGGGCTGGCCCGAGGGCTGGTACATGCCGCAGGACTACTCCCTGCGCTGGCGCAGCCGGCTGGTGTACAGCCTCTTCGAGCGGGAACGCCGTCGCCGGAGTGGACAGCTCGCCCCCTGGGAGCACGCGGGCGTTCCACTTGGACTGATGGGCTTCGGGGAGGGTCCGGACGGTCCCGAGGCGTTGTTCGTCGACCGGCATGCGGTGGCGCGGGCGGGTGGACTGCCACGCGCGCGCACGGCGTTGCTGAAATCCCGCGGCTCGCCCGTGCTGTGGCAGGCGCGCATCCTCCAGTTCAACGACCACCTGGCGGAGCTTCCCCCAGAGCGGCTCGCCCAGGACAAGGCCATCCTCTACTTCCGCCGCCTGCCGCCCGTGGGCGTGCTGCCTCCGGATGCCGTGGACTACCGCGCATGGACGCGGCGCTTCTTCCCCGACCGGTTCGAGTTGGAGGCGGTCCCCATTCCACTGGAACAGCTCGACACGGTGGCGATGGCCAGCGCGGCCCTGGAGCCGTTGGACATCACCCGAGAGGAGCGCGTTCGCATCCTCGTCCCCGTGCCTGGCGCCGTCTATGAGCCGGGGCTGCTGCATGACGCACCGCTGGACCCCGCCTTCCTCGCTGCCATCGAAGAAGGACTTCAGCGCCTGGGCGGATGGCTGAAGCGGCGCATCGTCGTGCGTGCACGGATGAGCACCCTCAAGGACAACCTGTACGGCGCCACCGGCAAGCACTTTCCCCTGGTGGACCCGGAAGCCGACCCGGACGAGGCGCGCTACATCCCCGCCGCCGACCCGACGAACCCCACCGAAGAGGATTACGGAACGTCGGGTGAGACGGTGCCCTCGGCCGAGGCCTACCTCCAGAACCACTTCGAGCCGTCCTGGGGGTTGGCCGTCGATGCGCGCTCCGATTTGCTGCCTCGGCCGCAGGGAGACCCGACGCCCCGGCAGGAGTTCGCCGGACAGCTCACCTCCGCGCCCGTGGTCATCTCCACCGAGGACCGGGCGCATGTGTTGTTCCGGGGACCGTTCTGGACGCTGGGCTACCGGACCTTCGACGGCCGGGCGTGGAGCAAGGTGACGCCCGTGCTTCAGGGCAGGGTCAGGTCACGCTCGGTGCCCGTCGCGGCGATGTGGCCGCGCGGGCGGCTGGACGTCTACTTCCGGGACGACCAGGGCAACCTGCACAACACCTACCTGGACACCCGTGTCAGCAATCAGCCCTGGAGCAGCCCTCGCGTGCTGGCGAGCGACGTCATGGGAGATGCCGCCGCGGTGTCTCCCTCCGAGGGACGCACGGACGTCTTCTACCAGGCCCTCCGAGGGCAGGTCCTCTCACTCTGGTGGATGACCGTCACTGCCTCACGCGTCATCCGGCCGAAGCCCTTTGAGACGCCGCTCGCGTTCAAGGGCGAGCCCATCTCGGCGGTGGTGTCACGGGGCCAGCTCATGGCCTTCCTCCTGGACGCCCAGCGCAACATCCAGCAGGTCACCGTCTCCCCGGACCCCACGCACGGCGCGGTGGTCTGGACCAACCACTCGCTGGGCCGGGAGATTCGCTGGCTCAAGGCCTGCGCCTCACCGGATGACGGCACCGTGGATCTGGTCGCGCTCACGGGCAGCTCCCTGCTGCACCGGCGCTTCAACGGTTTGGTGTGGAGCGAGTGGAAGGACCTGGGCGGCAGCCATTCGCTCACCGCCGCGCTGTCCGCGCCAGGCAAGGGCGTGCTGGATGTCCTGTCCCGAGCGGTCAACGGACGCATCCGGTACGCCCGGTTCGATGGCACCACCTGGACGCCCTGGAAGACGCTCGGCACCGAGGTGGCACGCTCCGCGCCCGCGGCCATCCGCCGCGGCGACCAACTGGATGTGATTGTCAGGGCGCGTGAGAACCTCCTGTGGCATCGGCCGGTGCGCTCGCCCCTCCACACCACCCAGCGAACCCTGGGCCTGCGTGGGCTGATGCGCGACCTGTCCAACCGGATCCAGCGAGTCGACGAGGCCGTGGACGCGGCCTTCCTTCAGGTCCAGTCGGAAATCCATCGCGTCCGCCAGCTCATGCTGGGCAGCACCAACTCCGCCGTGATGACGGCGTCTCCCGTCCTGACCGACGTCGCGCAGGCAGAGACGCGTGTCGCCACATTGACGGACGTGGAGAAGTTCATCGGGGTCCTGAACGCGAAGCGCAAGGTGAGCTGGTCCACGGTCCGCTACCTGGATCAATCCAACCTCCGGGACCGGCTCCTCAAGGTATCGCCCGTCATCGGCACGCTTCACTCGGCGATGGCCATCAAGCGAGAGGTGCTCGGGAAGCTGTTCACGTTGCTCTCCGGCATGGAGTTCAACCTCGAGGCCGTGCAGGTCCCCAACGTGAAGGTTCCCCCGTGGCGGAGGTCGCGCGTGCCACCGGTGACCGGAGAGCCAACGCCCCCCCCGGAGCCGCGCATCGGCATTCCGTTGAGCGAGCTGCGTGCCCTGACCGCGGAGGATTGGAACCTGGTGTTCACCGATTACGTGGCGCCCAAGGTGCCCACGCGGGCGGAAGAGGCCACCTACTTCTCCATGTCCGTGGCCCAGCTCGAAGACGTGCTGGCCGTACTGCGGAACCTCGAGGACCGCGTCATGCAATACCGGGAGGCCCTGGAGGAAGGCGGGCGCCTGGTGAGCGTGCTCCAGGCCCATGAGACACGGGGAGGCGAGCGCCTGTCGGTGATTGGCACTGAAGTCTCCGAGTCCCGCCAGGACGTCATGGTGGCGCGCGCGCTCCTGGCCGAGGAGCAGGCCCGACTGCAACGCATCAACGAACGACGCACCCAGGTGCTGCGCGAGCACGTTCGCTTCCTCGTCTACCACCGGCCGAGAGAGCAGGTCCTGGACCGCGCCACGCCCGTCCGCGCGTTGGACACCGGCATCTACGAGTCGGAGCTGCCCGCGGCGCTCGCGGAGACACGCGCCGCGCCTCCAGAACTCTGGGCCCTCATCCAGCTCCTGCGCGACGCCCCGCTAGACTGGTTCGCGCAGGGACCATTGCTGTTCCAGCGCCTGGACCGGCTGGACCTCGTCCACCGGACACTGGAAGGGGCTCGGCAGCGCGCCACGGTGCGCGTGCCGCCCGCCCTGCCCCAGATCACCCGCGCGCCCAGCCGCTCGGGTGAAGGCGTGAGCCGTGTCTTCACCGCGCAGAGCCAGATTGTCTCCCAGGCCAGGGTCGTCACCGCGACGCTGGAGCTGGCCAGCCTCGTCCACCGCGGCTGGGCGGAGCTGGTGAAGCTGGCGTTGCCCATCACCTCGTTCGGCGACCTGATGGACACCGCGCACGGGCGGCCGGACGTCGCACAAGCCGCGGCCCGCGAGTTGGAGAACACCGCCAAGGTGGCCACGTACCTCTACTTCCTCTTCGGCGAGGTGCCTCCACGCGTCCGGATGGAATGGGCGTCGATGCTCAGCGAGTATGACGCGCCGTGGGACCTGAGGGACCTGGCCCGGCTGCCCCAGTGGAACACGCTGGAAGTCACGAGCCGGCGCCAGCTTCAGGAGTTGGTGGACTGGCTCTTCGCACAGATGAACCCGTCACGCACCGAGGCCGTGGCGCTGATGAACGACCTGGTGCGCTCGGCGCTGCTGCTCGCGAGCCACGCCCCCGTGGGAGAAATCGTCGCCGGGCACCTGCCGAAGCCAGCTCCGGCCAGGGTGGGAACGGTGCTGGACCTGCAAGTGGACCCATCGCGCATCCGAGTGGGCACCCATGTGCTGCTCGCATCCGGCGTTCACACGGTCCAGGCCGTGGTGGAGGACCTGGGCACCGGCATGGCCCGCGCGCGCGTCTTCTCCACGAGCGCGGCCAGCGTGAACCTCGCGGAGAAGACGGTGGCGAAGTTCTCCGAGCCCGAGCAGCGAGGCGGCCTGCTCCCGACGCCGCGACGGACACTGCTCCGGTGACCGCGGAACGGCGAGTGCGCAAGGTGAAGCTCGCGGCGGCCAGCCCCGCGCTCGTCCGACGAGGGGCTGTCCTCCTGGAGGATGCACTGCGCACCGCATCCCTTCCGGATGCGCCCGGGGGCCGAGTGCTGGTCATCCGCCAGCTGTCGCTCGGAACGATTCACGCGGACCGCAGCCCGGCCACGCTCTCGCTCGCCGTGGAGCAACGCGTGCGCGAGCTGGCGCTGCTCGCGGTGCATGCGAGGTCGCAGTCCGCCGCCACCGCGCAGGCGGTCTACTTCCAGGATGAACTGGAACCCTTCGTGATGCTGGCCACCCGGCTTGCCCAAGGGTTGCCCCTGGACGCCTGGTTCTGGCGGTTGGCCGTTCCTGATCTGCACCCGGGGACGTCCCGAGACGAGGCGCTCCGCCTCGCGCTCGCCAGCGCCTTGCGGACGAGGCCTGGCCATGCCGCCGGGGTGACGCTCGTCTCCGAGCTGCACGCGCTCGGCGCACTGGCCCCTCTGTTGGGCGCGCTGCGATGGCAGGATGGACCCGCGCTTGCCCGAGCCTGGTGGGGGCACCTGCCGTCCCGCCCGGCGCCGCGGCTGCCCTTGGACGACGTGGGCTCGACGGAGCAGGTCTCCGAACCGCTCCGGAGTACGCTCGCTCGCTGGGCACGAGCCTGGGGAGCCGGCGACGCCCGTGCCTTGTGGCTGGCCGCGGTGGCGCTCTGCACACGCATGCCATCCCGGGTAGCCGCGCCCGATCTTCCGTCGAGGGCATGGCGGGTGCTGGGGGCGCTCCAGGCTTCCCCTACGGCACACCTGCCCACTCCACGGGAACCGCTCGAACAAGCCCCTCCGAAGCCGGACGCACGCACTGTCCCCGCCGCTACGGGCGTGGTTCCGGGCATCGCCGCGTCGTCACCTCCATCGCCGCGGGCTCTTTCCGGCGCGCCTTCTTCCGACGACGTAACGAAGCCCCTGCAAGCCACACCCGCGTCTCCGGTGGGTGCGACTGCGGCTCCGCGGCGGATGGCGCGTCCCGCGACTGAGGACACCGACGGGGCGCCCGGAGACATCGGAACCACGCCTCAGGACACGCCCCTGCGCTACGTGACGGAGGAAGCGCTCCCCACAGCCGCTGGGGGGCTGCTCTTCCTCGTGCCCATGCTGAACGCACTGGGCCTCGAGGAGTTCCTTGCGGGCCACCCGGCCCTTGCCGACCTTGGAATCCCGGAGCGCTTCCTCCGTCACGTCGCTGAGCGCCTGGGTGTTCCCTCGACGGACCCATTGTTCCGCGTGCTCCAAGAGGCCGCGGCGCCGTTGCCCGAGCCCAACCCCTTCGTCCTCCCCGGGCGCTTCCAGGCAGGCGTCGGCGCGCGAGCACCGTTCCGTCTCGTCCGCGAACCCACCGGGCGCTGCGTTGCCTTCGATGCACGAACCCGGGTACCGCTCGCCTCGACGTCTCACGCGGAAGCGCTGCCCCCACCCTTCGACCGATGCCTCACGACGCCCCTGGCGCATCGACTCCCCTGGGATGACGCCACCCTCATGCTGCGCGCGGCCCTCCTCGCGGTGGGCCGCGTCACGCGACGACTGGCACACATGGGACTGAGAGCGCTCGTCCTCCGTCCCGGACGTCTCGTCGCGACACGCACGCATCTGGACATCGTCTTCGCTTCCTCGCTGGTGGATATCCGCATCCGCCGCCCGGGGCTCGACATCAACCCGGGCTGGGTTCCCTGGCTCGCCCGCGTCATCCAGTACCACTATCAATACGACGAGACCGGAGCATGACGACGTCCTCCCTGCCCCTTCGCACCACGGTCCTCGCGGCGTTGGCCCTCACACAGGAGGACTCAGGGGATGGAGAGGCCATCGAGCTACGCTTCCTGCGACAACACCTGGATGCAACAGGGCGGGACTGGGTCGCTCGCGCTCGGGAGCGCCTCACGCGTCCGGGTTCCGAGGATGCTGGACTCGTCATGCTCGGCGAAGCGCTCGGGCTCTCCCTGGTGGAACTCCTGGCAGTGGTCCTGGTCGCTGCCGTCGAGCAGGACCCGATGGTGGGCCGGGCCGTCGCGTACCTTCAAGCGCCCGTGGGGGCCTCCCGACCAACGCTGGGACTGGTTTCCAGCGCGCTGGCGCCGGCCGCTTCCGGAAGCCAGGAGGCCCTGCTCCTTCTCACCGCCGGAGCGGCACTGGGCAGTGGGCTGCTGACACGCCTCCGGGAGGAGCTGCCACTGTGTGAACAAACGCTGGCCATGCCGCTGCCGCTCTTCCTGGCGCTGTCCGGCCACGACGTCACCTGGCCTGGGGCAACGCTCGGCTCGGCCCGCCACATGGAAGTACCGCTGCCCCCCTCCATCATGGATGGCGTGCACCGGTATGCGCGCTTTCTCGCAGACAAGCCTCGGTCGACCCTCGTGCTGCGCGGCACGTCCCTCTCTGAAACCCGCACCGTGGCGGCCGCGGTCGCAATGTCGCTCGGGCGCGCACCCCTCTTCCTCGGAGCAGAGCAACAGCCGGGATTGGGGCCCTTCCTGCTTCAGCGAGGACTGCTCCCCATCCATGTCCACGAGCTCGGGCCCGGTGAGCGGAAGGTCCTTCCCAACCTGCCGTACTACGGCGGCCCTGTGCTGGCCATCACCGGTCCAGAGGGCACGCTCGACGCTGCGGACCGCGCGGTGTTGCGCTGGTCCGTTCCACGACCTCCCAGCGATGAACGGCGAGCACTGTGGGAGTCCTCATTGGGTGCACCGGAGCTCGCGGAGGAGCTGGCCCGACGGCACCGCCAGGGAGCAGGACGGATTGCCCAACTTGGCCGGCTGGCGCGACAGAAGGCAAAGCTGGATGGGCGGCCGGAGCCCGAGCTTGAGGACGTGCTCGCAGCGGCGTGGGTGGCGGAATCCGAGGGCATGAGCACGCTCGCGGAGCCCTTGATGGACGCCATCCACGACGACGCCATCGTCCTCGTGCCCCAGGTGAAACGAGAACTGGAGCTGCTCCTGGCGCGGTGCCGCGCTCGGGACGATCTGGTCCACGGCCTGGGCCCCTCCGCGACGGTGCGCTATCGCGCGGGTGTCCGGGCACTCTTCATGGGCGCGTCGGGCACGGGCAAGACGCTCGCCGCGGGCTGGTTGGCCACGAAACTCGGACTGCCGCTCTACCGCGTGGACTTGGCCTCAGTGACCAGCAAGTACATTGGTGAGACGGAGAAGAACCTCTCGCAGCTCTTCGCGCGGGCCGAGCATGCCGACCTGGTGCTGCTCTTCGATGAGGCGGACTCGCTCTTCGCCAAGCGCACCGACGTGAAGGACTCGAACGACCGGTTCGCCAACGCACAGACGAACTACCTGCTCCAGCGAATCGAGGCGTTCGACGGCGTGGCCATCCTGACCAGCAACAGCAAGAGCCGGTTCGATTCAGCCTTTACGCGCCGCCTCGATGCCATCATCGACTTCACCCTGCCCGGACCCGCCGAGCGGCGCGCGCTCTGGACCACGCACCTGGGCATGGCGCACGAACTTCCCGCCAAGGAATTGAGCCGACTGGCGGCGACAGCTGACCTGGCCGGAGGGCAGATTCGCAACGTGGTGTTGACGGCCGCGCTCATTGCGCGTGAGGCGGGACGCTCCATCCAACCACCGGACATCATCGAGGCGCTCGTGCATGAGTACCGGAAGCAGGGCCGCGAGCCCCCATCCGAGCTCCGCACCACGCCCCAGGGTACCGCTGGCGGCGCCCGCGACACATGGCGCCGCTAGCGTGGCAGTCCACCCGGCCCCCTTCTGCTCATCACCTCTTCGATGCTGATTTGCGCACCTTGTATTTCAGCCAGAGCATGTCGCCCTTCCGCGGCTCGGCGGAGACCAGCTTCAGATGGCGGACCGGTCCCCTGCCCTCGCCCGCATCGAATAGCGAAGGCGTTCCGATGGAGCCATCCGCGATGGGAGCCATCAGCACGCTCAGCTCGTCAATCAGGTCCGCGACCAGGAAGGAGCCGTTGATCTTGCCGCCGCCCTCCAGGAGCAACCGCTTGATGCCGAAGTCCTTCCGGAGCTTTTCGAGCACCCGCTTCAGGTTCAGCTCCGTCTTTCCGCCAAACAGGTAGGAGACGCCCTTTGATTGGAGGAAGGCCAGGTAGTCGTCAGAGACCTGCTCTGTGAGAATGGTGATGACGTGCTCGTCATCGATGGAGCCCGACTTCCAGGTGAGCTTGCCCGAGGGGTCCAGCGCGATGGCGTAGGACTCCGCGTCGCGCCTCGCGATGAAGTCCGTCCTCGGAATCGGCTGCCCTGCCTTGCGTACTGGAACCTTCGCCTTCCCCGCGTAGGGCTCCATCGAAATCCGGCCAATCATCCAGGCGTCGGCGTCGAACGTCTCCGCCGTCCGCTCGTACTCAGACAGGGCGCGCGACGAGAGCTTCCAGCCCGTCGTGACGATGCGCCCATCGACGGAGGGCACCATGTGGCAAATCACGTACGGGCGCTTCGCTCTGCTCATCTGCTGTCTCCTCGGACTTTGGGCGCGGTCGTCAGGGTGACGTCTTCTGCGTCTGTCCCAGCGGGTGCGTATGCCATGCGGTCCGCGCGCACGGCTCGAACGTGACGCTCGCACCGAATCCACGCGCGGGCGCGGGTGCTTGGAACAAGGGGTCGATTCGCACGTTTCCCGTGAAGCTCTCGGCAGGACCTTTGCTCGACGGCTGGGTGCCGTTTCGTTTGATGTCCATGGCTCAGCGCCCCGTGACTTTCTCCAGCGCCTCCGGATAGCGAGCGCCCTGGACGGTGATTTTCGAAGCCGCGTCGTTGATTTCCTGGAGGTCTTGCGGCGACAGCTCGATGTCGGCCGCGCCGAGGTTCTCCTCGAGCCGACTCTGCTTCGTGGTGCCCGGGATGGGCGCAATCCAGGGCTTCTGGGCGAGCAACCACGCGATGGCAATCTGCGCAGGTGTCGCCTTCTTCTTGGCGCTGACTGTCTGCAGCAGCTCGACCAGCGTCTGATTCGCCTTCCGGGCCTCGGGCGTGAAACGTGGGACGATGTTGCGGAAGTCGTCCTTGGAGAACGAGGTCTTGTCGTCAATCTTCCCGGTCAGGAAGCCCTTGCCGAGCGGACTAAAGGGAACGAAGCCGATGCCGAGTTCCTCCAGCGTCGGCAACACCTCCTCCTCCGGCTTCCGCCACCAGAGTGAGTACTCGCTCTGCAACGCGGTCACCGGCTGAACCGCGTGCGCGCGCCGGATGGTCTGCACACCCGCTTCGGACAGCCCGAAGTGCTTGACCTTGCCTTCGCGAATCAGATCCTTCACCGCGCCCGCGACGTCCTCGATGGGCACTTCCGGGTCCACGCGGTGCTGGTAGAAGAGGTCGATGGCATCGACCTTGAGCCGCCTGAGTGAGGCCTCGGCGACGGCCTTGATGTGCTCGGGCCGGCTGTCGAAGCCGCTCCACCTCGCTTCGCCGGGGACGGCCGGCTTGAAGCCGAACTTGGTGGCGATGACCACCTTTCCTCGGAACGGCGCCAAGGCCTCGCCCACCAGTTCCTCATTCGTGAGGGGGCCATACACTTCGGCGGTGTCGAAGAAGGTGACACCGCGTTCCACCGCGGCGTGGATGAGCTTGATCATCGCCTGCCGGTCCGCGGGCGGGCCGTAGCCGAAGCTCATGCCCATGCAGCCAAGACCGATGGCGGAGACCTCGAGATTCCCTTTCCCAAGCTTGCGCTTTTTCATGATGGGCTCTCCTTGAAAGTTCGCGTGTGAGGACTCACAGCACCTGCTTCGTGGGACGCAGCAGGACCTCGTTGATGTCCACGTCGGCGGGTTGCTCGATGGCGAAGGCGATGGCCCTCGCGACGGAGTCCGCGGGAATCGCTAACTGCTGGTACATCTCCTTCACGCTGGCGGCGGTCTCCGGGTCCGAGCTCCCCATGGGCAGTTCGGACTGCACCGCGCCCGGGGAGATGATGGTCGTGCGGATGGAACCACCCACCTCCTGCCGCAGACCTTCAGAGATGGCGCGCACGGCGAACTTGGTACCAGCGTACACCGCGGCGCCCATGCTGACCTTGTGCCCCGCCACCGAGGAGATGTTGATGAAGTGGCCGCTGTTCTGCCGCTGGAACACCGGGAGCGCCGCGGCGATGCCGTAGAGGACACCCTTGATGTTGGTGTCGACCATCCGGTCCCACTCGTCCACCAGCGTCTTCGCCACCGGCGCGAGCGACATCAGGCCCGCGTTGTTCACCAGGACGTCGATGCGTCCGAACCTGTCGACCGCGGCCTGGATGAACGCCGCGACCTCGGCTCGCTTCGTGACATCCACCGCCCGGGCACTCGCCTGTCCGCCTCCCCGCTCGATGTCCGCCACCACGGCGGCGAGCTTGTCCGTTCGCCGCGCGCCGAGGAATACCTTCGCGCCTCGGGAAGCGAGGTGACGGGCGGTCTCCGCGCCCAGCCCGCTGCTGGCCCCCGTGATGACGACGACCTTCCCTTGAATGCTCGACATCTTCCTTCTCCTGGCTTCGGGACACTGCGTCCCGCGTCTACGAAGAGAAGTACGCACCGCCCTCGCCCCCGACTACACGCCGATGCGGCGATAGGCCTTGAAGGCACGCTGAAGAATCCGACGCGCTGCTCGACCGCCCCGACGCGGCGAGCAGCCGCTGTGACGTCGTGGGAAGGCACGCGTCATGAAGGCCCAAGGCGCCCGGCAATCCCAGGGGCACCGAGAGAATGACGACCAGCGGCAGGGTGAAGCTCTCGTACTGGGCGGAGAGCACGAGGAAGACGAGGAGCAGGCCGAGCCCGAAGAGGACGAGCGGCTGCCCACCACGCTCCTGCTGCTCCAGCAAGAGGCCGGACCTCGCCGTGCTCGTGCCCGGTGGCGACACCTGCGCGGCCCGTTCCTGCATGGCGGCCATGGCCCGCCCGAACGACACCCCAGGCGCCACCTGTCCGCTGAGTTCCGCCGAGCGGGAAAGGATAAGGGGATGCGGTGTGCCTTCGAGCGCAGCCAGGGCCGCGGCGCGCCCGGTGTCGCTGAGTCGTTCACGGAACGTCGGGGGCGAACTGGCAGCGGACGCGCGCGTCAGGCCTTCAGGCTCGCCATGTCGATGACGAAGCGGTAGCGGACGTTTGGCCACCTACCGCAAGCGCTGAACGGACGCGAAGCGCGTCATCCTGCTCTTGCTGGGTCGCGACAACACGGCAGGTCATGGACGGCGAGACCTCAGTCCCGCAGCGGGCCCTTTGTCGGCGCGTTCCGATTCAGGCTCTGGGGCAGCAGCCGCTTCTTCTCGCGCTGCTCCTTCAGGACATTGTCGAGCGCCTCACGGATGTCTTGCGGCAGAGGCTGCGCCGCCACCGCGCTGCACCGGTTCCGGGTCTCCAGCGGGTCCTCCGAGAGGTCGTAGCACTCGTATTCACGGGGATGAACCGCGCCGTGGCGACCTCGTCCGTGTTCCCCGCCGCACCCGCGAAGAAGCGCGGGTTGTCCGAGTAGCAGCTGTACTTCCAGAGCGTGTCTCCCGTGAGTTCGGGAAGACGGGTGACCACCGTCTCGATGTGCTTGGGCTGGATGACGCCCGCGAACTCCTGGCCGGTGAGGTTGTTGGTCATCTGGAGCCCCGACTCGACGTTGTCGTCGGTCATGAAATAGATGGGCTCATGCCGCTCGGACTCCCGTCCCAGCACCAGACCGGACAGGTCCCTGCCCACCAGCGGCTGCGCCTCCGAGTGGTCCCGCGCCAGCTCTCGCCGGGCCGCATCCGCGTCGATTCCGGCGAGTCCCAGCAGCGTCGGCACCAGGTCCACGTGCGACGTCACCAACTCCGTCCTCCGGGGCTCAGGAAACAGCCCTGGTTTGGAGATGACGCACGGCACGTGCAGCGTCTCCTGATAGGCGTTGTACCACTTCTGCATCATGCCGCCGTGAGCCCCGAGCATCTCACCATGGTCGGACGTGAGGACGACGATGGTGTTGTCGAAGAAGGAGGTCTTCTTGAGATGCTCGTAGACTCGCTGGATGTGTTTACTCACCTCCGCCATGAGGAAGTAATAGAACTGCCGGTACGACGCGGTATCGCGCTGCGGCAGGTACATGCGCGGATACGTGTAGACGTAGTCCTTCTGACAGCGCGGCTTGCTTTCGAGTGACTCGCCTGCCGTCGGCGAAGCGGCCACCTCCGGCAGCTTCCCCGCTTGCTGAAGGTTGCTGAACTCGGTGAACCAGGGCAGGCCCGAGAAGACGATGTCGTGCAGATTGACGAAGGAACTCACGACGAGCCACGGCGCCGCGTCACCCTTCGCGGCCTGGTGGTCCAGGTCGCTCAGCAGCCGTCATGTCACGACCTCCTGATGGGGAACGCAAACTGTAACTCAGAAGACCGTGACGCATGACGGCACCAGCACGTCGTTCTACTGCAGCGCGTCCATCAGCGCCGACTGGAGCGTCCTCCGGTTCTGCGGAAAGCCCTGATTGGGATAGGGCCGGGCTCCGCTCAGGAACTGCACATACTTCTGATACATCGGGTCGGAACGCGCGGGCTCCTGCTGATAGAAAGCCTGGGTGGCCTGCAGCAGATAACGCGGCGTCGTGCCCTGCGGCGCGTCCCCGCTGAAGGCGATGAGGCTGCGCACCGCCGGGTCCTTCATGAAGTCGGTGAAGGCGCGGGCGTCCTCGGCACACATCCCCGTGCACTGCGCATTGACCACCAGCGCATCCACGAACACCGCGGGCGCGGAGCCCGTGCCCAGCGGAACGGAGATGACTTCTGGAAGCGCCATGCCCGGGTTGGCCTTCCGGACGAAGAACAGGCGCTCCGTGTAGCCCATGAAGCCGTTGGCCTGCCCCAAGGCGAACGCCTCTTCCGCCTGCGAATTATCCGCATAGGTGCCGTCGAGGCATGGGTTGATGCCTGCCTCCAGCTCACAGCTCTTCACCACGTCCTCGAACGAATCCAGCACCGACGCGTCCAGCGGCAGCGACAGCGCCTGGGACAACACGCCCGTGGGATTCGTGTCGGCCCAGGCGTCCAAGTAGGACGAGGGCAGCGTCCAGCTTCCGCTGTAGTTGGCCGCCAACGGACGCATCCCCGGTGCCACGTCCGTGAGGATCTGAACCAGGGAATCGCCATCCGTGGCCGACAACAGGTGGGGGCTGTTCGAGTAGACGACGTAGCTGCACAGGTAGGTGGGCACCCCGTAGCTCTGGCCAGCGATGGAGACGGCTTGTTCCGCCGCCGGATGCGCGGCCCCGGCCTCCAGGGCGACGGGCTGCACCCACCCCTTCGACACGAGGTCACCCATGATGAGCGTGTCGATCTCCACCACCTGCGCGGCCCCTGCTCCCTGCCCGAGGAGCTGGTTCAGGGTGCCTCCTTCATCCAGGTCATAGAGGTCCAGCTTCGCGTCGAACACGATGTCCACGTCGATGTCCGAATGCTCTCGCTCGAAATCCGTTCCGAGCCGCTGCTTGAGGCTGGCGAAGCCATCCCCCGCCGAGTCCGGGATGTAGGGGAAGAGGACAACCTTCAACGGCCGTGGAGCCTCGGGTTCGGGGTCCGAGCAGGCGCCCAGGGACAGGGCGAGGACGCAGGGCAAAGCTCTCCATTGCATGGCGTGGCTCCGGCGAAATGAGGGGGACCGCCCCGCACGAATGCGGGAGCGGCATTGCTCCTCAGTCTACCGCTTCCGCCCGACGAGGCTTGGGCAGCACGCCTGCGTCTGTCTTTGGAGCCGGTGGGCACCAACCTGTCAGGTCGATGCCCAGGCCTTCACCGCCCCCCGGGCGCAGCCAGGAAGCCGCGCTGCACCAGTGAGGAGAGATACGTCGTAATCAACGTGGCATCCACGGACGGACACGACGTCCCTGTTCCTCCCAGCGCCTTCAGCGTGTGACCACTGTCACAGACCACCATGCGCGGTCCACCCACGCTCCGGTCCTCGGGTGGCACCTGCTGAAGGAACAGAAGCAGGTCTCCCAGCTCACGGTCGGACGGCGCCGCGAGGCCGAGCTCCGCGAGCCACTCGTCATAGGGGAGCACGCGCAGCCCGTAGCCAAAGGCTCGCATGTGGCTCCACATCTCGTCCGCTCGCACGAACTGCGGGTTGACCAGGTGGAAGGTCTGACCAAGGGACTCGGGACGCAGGGAAAGGTCCACGATGGCGCTGCTCACGTAGTCCACCGGCGTCACATCCAGCAGCGCGTCCACGCTGGGCGCACTCCCCAGTTGGACGCAGCCCTTGAGGGTCCTGCACACCAGGTCATCCGTGTTCCACGCCCCCGTCTGGCTGTGCCCCGTCACCCGACCCGGCCGGTGAATCGTCACTGGGAGTCCTCGCTGCGAGGCCTCACGCACGAGCTTCTCCGCCACCCACTTGCTCTGGGCATAACCGCCCACCAGGCTCGCGGCGGCTTCCAGCGGCTCATCTTCGCGGAAGGGAAGCTGGCGCCCCACGGGCAGCACCGACACCGTGGAGACATAGTGCAGCGGCTTGATGCGCGTGCGCATGCACAGGCGGAGAATCTCCCGCGTGCCGAGCACATTCGCGGCGCGCATCGACTCGTAGGGGTAGATGAAATTGACGAGCGCACCGTTGTGGTAGACGGCGTCCACGTCCTCCGACAGCCGCTGGAACTCTGCTTCCGACAGGCCCAGCAGGGGCTGGCCGATGTCCCCTCGGACCGGGACGATTCGCGACGCCAGGTCGTCGCGCCACAGCGAGTAGCTCTCCAGGTTCTTGCGAATCCGCTGCATCCCCTCCTGCTCCGACTTGGAGCGGACCAGGCAATGGATGCGCGCCTGCGTCTTCCGGCAGAGCTCCTCCAGCAGGAATGCGCCGAGGAAGCCCGTGGCGCCCGTCAGCAGCACGGCGCGCGCGGGCCCGGAGGTGGGCGGAAGCGCCGTTCCCGGCAGCAGCCCGGCCTCCATCACGGCGTCCGCCTCCAGCTCCGCCACCACGTCGTGGACTGGCAGCGAGCCCGTCTTCGCGGCCTCGATGGTGCGCGCCATCTCTTCCAGCGTCGGCGACTGCAACAGGGCCCTCAGCGGGATGTCCGCTCCCGACGCGGCCCGCGCGAGGACCAGCACCCGGTAGAGCAGCAGCGAGTGGCCTCCGAGCTCGAAGAAGTGGTCGTGCACGCCCACCTGCTCCACCCCGAGCACCTGACGCCAGATGTCCGCCAGCGTGGCTTCCCCAGGCGTTCTCGGCGCGACGTGGGCCTTCGCCGTCCCGGAGCCCACACGCTCCGGAGCGGGGAGCGCGGCGCGGTCCACCTTCCCGTTCGGCGTGAGCGGCAAGGCCTCCAGGCTCACGAACACGAAGGGCACCATGTACTCGGGCAACCGGGACTTGAGGTGGTCGCGCAGCGCACCCGGCTCCGGGGCCTTCCCGTCGCGGCCCACCACATACGCCACCAACTGCTTGTCCGCGCCCGAACCTTCTCGCACGACGACGACCGCATCGCGGAGGCCTGGGTGCTCCTGCAGCGCCGCGCCAATCTCACCCAGCTCGATGCGGAAGCCGCGGAGCTTCACCTGGTGGTCCATCCGGCCCAGGTATTCGAGTTGCCCGTCCGGCAGCCACCGCGCCAGGTCCCCTGTCCGGTACAGGTGCGCGCCCGCGTCTCCGGCGAATGGAGATGTGACGAACCGCTCCGCCGTCAGCTCCGTCCGGCCCAGGTAGCCCCGCGCGACACCATGCCCGCCGATGTAGACCTCGCCCGGCACACCCACGGGCATGGGTTCCCGGTTCGCATCCAGCACGTAGACCTGGGTGTTTCCAACGGGCCGGCCGATGGTCGGCGTCTCGCCCCGGTTCACACGGGTGAACGTGGAATAGGTCGTCGTCTCGCTCGGGCCGTAGAGGTTGAAGACATCTCTCACGTGGCCCAGGGCGTAGATGGAGTCGACCAGTGCTCCCGCCAGCGCCTCGCCCGCCAGGTTGACGATGGTGACCGACGCCGGCACCCCGCCCCCTCGCAGCAGCGCGCCCATCGCCGAGGGCACGGTGTTGATGAGCGTCACCTCCTTCGCCGCGGGCAGCTCGGGCAGCTCCAGCGCGTTCTTCGCGACGATGACCTTCGCCCCACAGCACAGGGGCGTGAAGATCTCGAAGACGGACAGGTCGAAGCAGATGGACGTCGACGCCAGCGTCCCCGCCAACGACTCCGGCGAGAAGACGCTCTGGGCCCACTGCAAGAAGGCCACGGCGTTCCGGTGGTCAATCATCACGCCCTTGGGCTTGCCGGTGGAGCCCGAGGTGTAGATGAGATACGCGAGCGAATCGGGCGTCGTGACACGCCCGGGGTTCATCTCCGGCTCGGCGCCGAGGGCGGCGGCATCCGCGTCCAGGCACACCACGCGTGCCTCGGTGGCGGGAAGCTCCGGGAGCAGCCGCTGCTGCGTGAGCAGCACGGGCACCTGCGCGTCCTCGAGGATGAGCGCCAGCCGCTCCTTCGGGTAGGCGGGGTCCAGTGGCACATAGGCGCCGCCGGCCTTGAGGATGGCCAGCAGGCCGATGACGAGGTCCTCCGTCCGCTCGACGCAGAGCCCCACGCGCGCCTCGGGCCGCACGCCCAGCCGCCGCAGGTGATGGGCCAATTGGTTCGCCCGGCGGCTGAGCTCGGCGTAGGTCAGCGTCCGCGTTCCACTCACCACGGCCACGGCGTTCGGCGTCCGCTCCACCTGGGCCTGGATGAGTTCGTGCATGCACAGCGCCGGGACGCCGAGCACCGGGCCGTTCCACGCCGTGAGCAGCCGCGTCCGCTCTTCCGCCGACAGCACGGGCAGCTTTGACAGTGGCGCCTCCGGTTTCGCGACGACGGCCTCCAGCAGCACCTGGAGGTGGCCCACCATCCGCTCCGCCGTCGAGGCGTCGAAGACCTCTCGCGAGTATTCGAGCATGCCAGCCAGGCCCTTTTCGCCGGAGGCCAGGATGAGCGACAGCTCGAACTTGGCGACGCCCTCCACGCTGCCGTCGGGTGCTCCGCCCAGGAATGACCAGCGCGTCCCGGGCAGGTCCAGCGTGGGCGCTGGGATGTTCTCCAGCGTGAAGCACGCACGCACCAGCGGGTTGAGCCCGCCCTCACGCGATGCGCCGACCGCCTTCACCACTTCACTGAAGGGCAGCGCCTGATGGTCCTGGGCGTCGAGCACCGTCTTGCGCGCCCGGGCCAGCCACTGCGAGAAGGTCGGGTCCCCGGACACGTCACTCCGGAGCACCAGCGTGTTGGCGATGAAGCCGATGAGGTCCGGAGGCACGCTCCCGCGGTTCGCGGTCACCGTCCCCACGCCGAAGTCGAGCTGCCCCGAGTAGCGGTGCAGGAGCGCGGCGAACGCGGCGTAGAGCACCATGAAGAGGCTGCACCCCTCACGTTGGCCGAGTTCCCGCAGCGCCTCGCTCAGCGCGGGCGAGAAGGCCACGGGCACGGTCGCGCCGCGGTGGCTCGTAGCGCTGGAGACACCCCGGTCCACGGGGAGCTGAAGCGGCGGCAGCCCCTGGAGCTGCTCCTTCCAGAAGGCCCGTTCCCGGACACCTGAGGCTCCCGCCAGCCATGCCTGCTCACGCAGGGCCGACTCGGCGAACTGCATGGACACGGGCGGCAGGGCCGCGGCCTGTCCCCCCACGAAGGACGCGTAGAGCGCCGACAGCTCCCGGACGAAGACTCCGAGCGACCAGCCATCCGTGATGATGTGGTGCTTCGTCACGAAGAGCGCGGAGTCCTGGTCGTCAAGGGACACCAGCGTCACGCGAAACAGGGGCCCCTGGGCCAGGTCGAAAGGCTGCTGGGCCAGTTCCTCCGAGCGCCGGTGGACCTCCTCGTCACGCTGCGCCTCCGTCAGCCCCCGCACCTCCACGACGCTCAGCGCCGCGCCCACGTCGGGCGATGCGATGACCTGCCTTGGACTTCCGTCCACCTCCGGGAAGGACGTCCGGAGGACCTCGTGCCGGCGGACCAGCTCGTCCAGGCTCCGGCGCAGCGCCACCGTGTCCAGCGCGCCGCGTACCCGCAGCCCCAGGTGGACGTTGTACTGCGCGGTCCCCGGTGACAGCCGGTCCAGGAACCAGAGCCGCTCCTGGCCGCTGGACAGTGGGATGACCTGGGGCCTCGCGACGGGCTGCTCAGGGCCGCTGCCCGCCTCGTCGCGCGCGGTGTGCTTGCGCAGGAACGTAAGGATATCGGCCTTGTTCGCCGCCAGCTCGGTCCGCAGCTCCGGCGTGAGGATGGCCTTGCCCGCCTCCACCACCAGTTTGTCACCGTCGACACGCAGGCGAACGCCCCTGGCCGCGAGGGTGCCCAACAGTTCCCGTACACTCATAGGACGAAGACCTCGTTGTCGTTGGTTGCGGCCGCCTCTGCCTGGATTGCGAGCGTCTCGGCCAGGGCGCGATCCATGACTTCACTCTGGAGATGCGCACAGAGCGCATCCAGCGTCGGGTGCTTCCAAATCAGTGACGCCGGGAGCGACAGCCCCAGTCCCGACGCCAACCTGTTGCGCAGCTCGAGCCCCATCAGCGAGTCGAGTCCGAAGCCTTGGAGCGGCGCTTCTGCGTCGATGCGCGCGGAGTCGAGCCGGAGCACCCGGCCCAGCTGCTCGCGAACGAATTTCTCCAGCGCCACCCGCGCGTCCCGAGGTGTCGCCGTCCGCAAGGCTTCAAGCAGCGCAACCTCCCTGGCGGCCTGCACGCCCTCCCCCGCGCTGGCCGGGACGAGCTCCGACAGCCATGGCGAGGACTTCGCTCGCGGATAGAACTCCACCCACTTGCGGAGGTCGAGCGGCATGACCGCCATCTGCGTCACGTCGCCATCCAACAGCCGGCCCAGGATGGCGTTGCCTTCCGCGGGCGTCAGGCTGTCGGAGCCCCGCTGCGCCAGGCGCTCTCCCCGGTTCGACTGCGCGGCGGCCAGACCGACCTCGGAGAAGGGTCCCCAGTTGATGCTCAGGCCCGGCAGCCCCAGCACCCGGCGGTGATGGGCCAGCGCGTCGAGGAAGGCATTGGCCGCCACGTAGTTCCCCTGCCCTGGTGCGCCGAACAGGGAGGCCGCCGACGAGTACAGCACGAAGAAGTCGAGCGGCAGGTCGCGCGTCAGGACATGCAGGTTCCAACCACCGAGGACCTTGGGCGCCATCACCCGACGGAAGCGCTCCACTGTCTGCTGCAACAGGACGCCGTCATCCAGCACACCCGCCGCGTGGATGACGCCTCGCAGCGGGGTGCCGCCCTCGGCAATCTCCGCGAGCACCCGAGCCAGCTGAGCCCTTTCGGACACATCCGCCCCCATCACCCGCACACGCGCCCCCGCCGCTTCGAGCGCGGCCACGTCCGCCTGCTGCGCTGGCGTCAACGTGGTGTCACGGCCCAGGAGCGCGAGGTGACGCGCGCCCTGCTCCACCATCCACTTCGCCACCGCGAAGCCCAGTCCTCCCAGGCCGCCCGTCACCAGGTACGTCCCATCCGCACGGAGTCGCCGAGCCCCCGTGGCCGGCACCACCACGCGTGCCCCGGGATGATTCAGGGTGAGCGTGCTCACCTCCTCCACGGCGGAAGGCAGGCCCCCGGCTTCGAAGGCGTCCTTCACCTCGCGCCACAGCCGGGCGAACCGGTCGGGCTTGCGTCGCGCGAAGGTGTGCACGTCGACCATGCACCACGCGACGTTCGCATCCCCGGCCGAGGGCGCTTCGGACGTCCCTCGCAGGTCGATGACGCGAGCCCCCTCCGCCAGCACGGCGAGGCTCGGCTCGAGGCCGACAGCGCCCGGCGCGATGACGGCCAGGTCCACCCCACGGCCCCCCGTCATGTCCAACAGCCCCGTGGCGAATGAGGCGTCCTTGGGGTCCACGACGTGGGCAGCGCCGAGCTCCCGCAAAGAGGCCCGCTGGTCGCCCGTCGCGGCTTCGGCGAAGACCTCCGCCCCCATGCGCCGAGCAAGCTGGATGGCCGTTCGCCCAAGTCCGCTCGAGGCACCGAGGACCAACACACGGTCTCGCTTCTCCACGCGTCCCAGGTGGAACAGGCCGTACCAGACAGGCAACACGGTCGCGGCCAGCGCCGCGGCCTCTTCGTGCGACGACGAGGGCGGACGCAGCGCGGTGTTCCCAGCGGGCACGCACAGATGCGACCCGAGGCCCGACGTCACCAGCGCGATGCGCTCCTCGCCCACGGTGACGTCGTTCACGCCCTCGCCCACGGCCACGATGCGCCCACTGCATGCGGTGGCACCTGCTTCGTCCCAGCGCTCCGGGTTCGACGGCCCGCCCAGCTCCGGACGCGCCGCCACATCGACTTCGAGCTCAACCTCTCCAGGCCCAGGCGGACGGCGGACCGCGGACCGGTACTCCTGGCGTCCTTGAGCATCACGCTCGACCCGGAAGGACTGGCCCTCGGCGGGGACGATGGCCTCATGGGAGGCCCTGCCGGGTACGCCACGGACAATGCGGCCGACATGTCGCCCATCAGGGCGGAGGGAGATTTCCTCCTCCGCGTCCGCCACGAGCAGCTCGCGCACCAGCGCGCCGGTGGCGTCCTCGGTGCTCATGACCGCGGACACATCCACCCGAGTGCACTTCAGCTCGGCGTGCTCCTGCGCGAGCGTGCGCCCCAGGCCCCACAACGGGGCCTGCACGACGTCCGAAGCGGAACGGCTGTCCGAACCGTGGTGGACCCCCTTCGTCACCATCCACAGACGGGGCGGAGTCGACAGGCCCATTCGGGAGAGCCCCTGCACGAGGTGCAGGACGCCGCCGCAGCCCATCAACGGGTCCACGTCGCCCGAGTCGAGGCCCGTCAGGTGAATCACGCCGCGCGCAGCGGCCCCCTTGCCGAACGTCTCCGCCAGCACCTCATCGAAGGCCATCGGCGACGACACGTCCACGGTGCGGCGGCCCGGCCTGGAGCCACCCAGGTCGATACGGGTGACTTCGCCCTGGCGGGCGCGGAGCTGTGACTCCACCGTGTCCGCCAGCTCGCCGCCATCCGCGATGAGCAACCAGCGTCCGCCCGCCTCGGTTCCCTGTGCAGGGGGTTGCTCGACGGAGGAGGCATGACGCCACTCCGGAGCGAAGTAGAGGTCCCTGCCCTCCGCATCCGCCACGGGAGCGTCCAGTTGCTGAACCCGCAGCCCCAGCGCCTCCAGCAGCAGCGTGCCGGACGCATCGCGCAGTACGAGGTCGAACTCGTAGACGCCTCGGCGCGTGCCCTCGGGTGTCCGCATCCGGACGTGGCAGAAAGCCTCCGTCGCGGGCTGTGCGTGAAGCCGCAGGTTCTCGAGCGCCACCGGGACGGCGGGCCCCGCATCCTGTGGCACGTCCTCCGAAGGCACCGCGGCGGACACCAGCTGGAAGCAGGCGTCGAGCAACGCGGGATGGATTCGATACGCCGGGGCCCGCGTGGCCAATGACTCCGGCAGGCGGAGGTGGCCGAGCGCCTCCCCTCGCCCCCGCCAGACCTGCTGCACGCCCTGGAACGCGGGCCCGTAGGCCACGCCGTTGCGTGCCAGCGTCTCGTAATGCGCCGCCTGGGTCAGGATGTCGGGGCATCGCTCGCGGATGGCCTCCAATGACTCGGACGCCTGCCCCGCGTGCCCTGCTTCCAAGAGGCGGAGCCGGCCCACGACGTGCGTCATCCACCCCGTCGCTTCCGCCTTCTGGCTCGAAAGCTGGAACGTCAGGGTGCGGCCCTGCTCGCCATGCAGCGCCAGTTGGACGGTGCGCTCCTGGCCCTCGGGCAGGAGCAGGCCCTCCTTGAAGGAGGTGTCGACCAGTTCGTGCGCGGTGCCTCCCGACATCGCGTGCGCCGCGGACAGCGCCATCTCCAGATAGGCCGCTCCCGGCACCACCACCGAGCCCGCCACGCGATGGTCCGCGAGGAACGCGGGCTCACTCGCGCTCAGTGTGGACTCCCAGAAGCGAGTCTCCTGCTGCACGGAGGTCGTGAACGAAGTGCCCAGGAGCGGATGCCCCCCCGAGCGCACGAAGCGGCCTCGCGCTGCACGCGTGGGCCCCAGCTCCAGCCAGTGCCGTTCCCGCTGCCAGGGATACGCGGGCAGTGCGATGCGCCGCCGCTTGTCCGGATGCAGCCGGAGCCAATCCACGCGGTCCACTCGGGTGGCCAGCGCGCCCAGGGATGCGAGCAGCGACGGCCACTCCTCCTGTTCCCGAAGGAGGCTCGGGACGACCAGGCCTCGGCCAGAGGCGTCGCCTTCCCGCAGCATCGCGTCCACGAAGGGCACCAGGATGGGATGCGGGCTCAACTCGATGAACAGGACGTTCCCATCCTGGATGAGACGCTGCACCGCGTCCGCGAACAGCACGGGCTGCCGCAGGTTGCGCACCCAATACGCGGCGCTCAGCTCCCGGCCGTCGATGGGGGCCCCCGTCACCGTCGAGTAGAGCGGCACCGTGCTTCCCGTGGGACGGATACCAGCCATCCGCTCCAGCAAGTCCTGCCGAAGCGGGTCCATCTGTGGGCTGTGGGACGCCACGTCCACCTTCACCCAACGGCAGAAGACCTCGCGCTTCTCCAGGCGCTCCAGCACATCCTTCAGCGCCGCCGGGTCTCCCGAGAGCACCGTGGCCTTCGGGCCGTTGCTGACGGCGATGGCAATCCGGTCCTCCGCGCCCCGAATCTCCGCCTCGGCCTGTTCGCGCGAGAGGTCCACCACCGCCATGGCGCCCTTGCCGCTGACCCGCCGGAGCAGCTTGCTGCGCTCACAGATGATGCGCGCGGCGTCGTCCAGCGACAGCGCCCCCGCGACATGGGCCGCGGCGACCTCACCCATGCTGTGCCCGACCACCGCGTGCGGCTCCAGGCCCAGTGAACGCCACACCGCCGCGAGCGATATCTGCAAGGCGAACAGCGTCGGTTGGATGACGTCGATGTCATTCCAACGCGGCTGCTGCCCGGGGCTCGTCAACAGCTCGCGCAGCGACCAGTCCGTGTAGCGGCCCAGCGCCTCGTGGCACCGGTCGATGGCCTCACGGAAGGTCGTGTCCTGGGCGTACAGCTGCCGTCCCATACCGAGCCACTGTGAGCCCTGGCCGGGGAACACGAAGACCACCTTCTGGCTGTTGCTCCGGCGCCCGACGGACAAGCCGGGGTGGCTCTCTCCGGCGGCGAACGCGTCGAGCTGCGCGGCCAGCTCCCGCGGGGACTTCGCCGCGAGCGCGAGCCGATGGTCATGGTGCGTGCGGCACAGGGCCGCCGTGTAGCTGAGGTCCGCGAGCGCCCCCACGTCCTCGCTCTTCAGGAACGTGCTCCACGTCCGGGCCAGGTCGGCCAGCGCTGGCTCCGTCTTGGCGGACAGGACGACGAGCTCCGCGGTATCGGCCTCGGAAGCGGCGGGCGTGGCCGCGGGCGCAGGGGCCTCCTCCAGCACCACGTGCGCGTTGATGCCGCTCAGTCCGAAGGAGCTCACGCCCGCGATACGCCGCCCCTCGTGGGCCGGCCAGGGGACGCGCTCGACGGGGACACGCGCTGGGATGCGGTCCCATTCCACGTGGGGATTGGGCGTGTGGAAGTGCAGGTGCGGTGGAATCTCCCGGTGCTGGAGCGACAGAATCGTCTTGATGACGCCGGCGATTCCGGCGGCCGGCTCCAGGTGGCCGATGTTCGTCTTCACCGAGCCGATGAAGAAGGGCCGGTCCTCCGGACGTCCCTTGCCCAGCACGGCCCCCAGGGCCCGCAGTTCAATGGGGTCGCCCAGCGGCGTCCCCGTGCCGTGGGCTTCGATGTAGCCCACGAGGGCCGGCGGCACGCGCGCGTTCTCCAGCGCCTTCGACACGACGGCTTGCTGCGACGGTCCGTTGGGCACCGTCAGTCCGCCGCTGGCCCCGTCATGATTGACGGCGGAGCCACGAATCAGCGCGAGGATGTCGTCGCCATCGCGCTGTGCGTCCGACAGCCGCTTGAGCACGAGGATGCCGCAGCCCTCCCCGCGCACGTACCCGTCAGCCGCCGCGTCGAAGGTCTTGCAGCGGCCGTCGCTCGCGAGCGCCTGCATGCTGCAAAGGCAGACGGTCGTCTCAGGGGACAGGATGAGATTGACGCCGCCCGCGAGCGCGAGATTCGACTCGCCGCGCCGGAGGCTCTCGCAAGCCAGGTGGAGCGACACCAGCGAGGACGAGCACGCCGTGTCGACCGGCATGCACGGCCCCTGCAGGCCCAGCACGTAGGAAATCCGGCCCGGGACGAAGCTGTAGCCGTTGCCCGTCGCCATGTACCCGTCGAAGCGGGTCGCGTCGTTCTCCTTGAGCAGGCGCGCCATGTAGTCGCTGGACATCACGCCCATGAAGACGCCCGTCTTGCTGCCCATGAGCTGACCGGGCGCCACACCCGCGTTCTCCAGGGCCTCCCACGCCACTTCCAGCGCGATGCGCTGCTGCGGGTCCAGGCTCGCCGCTTCCCGGGGCGCGATGCCGAAGAACTCTGCGTCGAAGTGCTCCACGTCATCGAGGAATCCACCGCGGGTGCCGTACATCTTCCCCGGCATCCCGCGCGTCGCGTCGAAGTAGCCCTGTACGTCCCAGCGGGACTCGGGCACCTCGCGGAGCGCGTCGACGCCGTCTCGAAGGATTCGCCAGTACGACGGTCCATCGACGGCGCCACCGGGGAAACGGCACCCCATGCCGATGACGGCGATGGGCTCGGTCCGGGCGCGTTCCACCGCATCGAGGCGGGCCTGCATCTTCTCCACGAGCAATGCGGCGCGCTGCAACGCGGAGGGTTCAGCTGACTTTGGCGGGTTGCTCATGTTCCTTCTTCCATCAGTGCGGCGAGCTTCGCTTCGAGCGAGGCGGCAAGCTCATCCGGCGACAGCTCCATGATTCGATCGAGAAGCACCGTGTCCTGAGCCGCGCCCTGTCCTTCCGCGGCCGGCTGCGGTTCCTGGCCGAAGACTTCGCCCAGCAGGTAGGCCGCGATGGCCTCCGCCGTCGGGTAGTCGAAGACGAGCGTCGAAGGCAGCGACGCACCGACCGTCTTCTGCAGCCGGTTGCGCAGCTCCAGCGCCATCAACGAATCCATGCCCACTTCGAACAGCCGCTGCCGGGGCTCCAGCGGCGTGGAGGCATCCAGGCCGAGCACCCGCACCGCCGCGTCCAGGACGTGCTCCAGCAGCAGCGCCATGCGCTGGCGGGGTTCCGCGGTGTCGAGCCGGCGCCGCAGCTCGGAAGCCGACGGGCCGTCCGCCTCGGGCTCGGCACGCACCTGTCCCGCGACATCGGCGAGCAGCGTGGGCGCCGCCCCCCGAGAGAACTGCGCCAGGTAGCGAGACCACTGCACCTGCAACAGGGTGAGCTGCGGCTGCGCGCGGCTGAAGGCCTTGCCGAAGGCCTCCAGCGCCTCGGCCGGGGTGAAGGCCTCTACACCCTGTGCCTGGTAGCGGGACGCGAGCTCCGCGGCCATGCCCACCTCGGCCCAGGGCCCCCAGTTGATGCTCAGCGCCGGAAGCCCCAGGGCACGCCGGTGGTGCGCCAGCGCGTCCAGGAAGGCATTGGCCGCCGCGTAGCTTCCCTGCCCCGGCGCCCCCAGCAGCGACGACGCCGACGAGTACAGGACGAAGAAGTCGAGCGGCTTGCCCTGCGTCAACATGTGCAGGTGCCACGCCCCATCCACCTTGGGCGCGAGCACCCGGGTGAACCGCTTCCAGTCCTGTTGCAGGAGGACGCCGTCATCCAGCACACCCGCCGCGTGGACCACGCCCCGCAGAGGCGCCAGCTTCTCCGCTTCGTCCAAGGTGCGACGGACGTCCTCTTGCTTCGACACGTCCGCCTGGAGCACGAGGACCTTCGCGCCCGCCGTCTCCAGCGCGCGAATGGCCTCTTGCGCGTCGGGACTGGGGCAGCTGCGTCCGATGAGCACCAGGTTCCTGGCGCCCTGATCCACCATCCACCCGGCCAGCGCGAGGCCCAGGCCGCCAAGCCCGCCCGTGAGCAGGTAGCTCGCCTCCGGGTTCAGGCGGGGCAGCTCCGCCTGAGCCACATCCCGCGAAGCGCGAAGGCGGGCCACGTGACGTTGCCCTTCGCGAATCACCACCTGCCGCTCACCGTCGGTGGCGCCCAGCTCGCGCCAGATGGCGGCAGCCGCGTCACCCGGGGCGGAGGGGTCCAGGTCGATGAGCGCGCCACACAGCTCGGGGTGCTCCTGAGAGAAGACGGCGCCCAGGCCCCAGAGAGGGACCTGCTCCATCGCCAGGGGCGTGGGACGCGTGTCGAGCGCTCGGGCGCCCCGCGTCACCCACCAGATGCGCGCGGTGAAGGCGGAGTTCGCCAGCGCCTGGGCCAGGGACAGCGCGCTGCCCGCCCCCAACTGGTGCGCCTCTCGCAGGACCTCCACATGCTCGCCACCGGGTCCACGCAGCGCCCAGAGGTGGACGATGCCGCCCAGGGACTCGCCGGGAAGCACCGCCTCCTGGAGCAGCCGCGCGTAATCCTCCGGCCGCTGGGCATCCAGCGTGAAGCGCCCTTCACCATGACGGACGAACGCCGCTCCCGAGTGGACCAGCACCGGGCGGCCGCCCTGCCTCAGGATGCGCTCGGCGAGCGCCTCCGCGGTGCCCGAGGTGTCAGCGAACACAATCCAGCGACCGGCTTCGGGCGCCGCCTCGGGCACGGGCTGCGGCTTCCAGCCGAGTTCGTAGAGTGAATCCCGCTGGCCGTGGCGCAGCACCGCCATCAGGGCCTCGCGCGGTGCTCGCTTGTGCTTCAGCCCCTCAATCTCGATGAGCACCTGTCCATCCGCGTCGACCACGAGGACGTCGCCGGTGATGACCTCTCCCACCGCCTCCTCCGCGTCCCGTCGCACGGCGTAGGCCCAGACGGGGCCGGTCGGCTGCGCATGGAAGCGGAAGCGCTCCACGGAGATGGGGACGTAGACGGTGCTCAGCATCGCGTCCTCGCGGATGAGGTCCGTTCCCATCGCCTGCAGGAACGAGTCGACCAGACCCGGGTGGACGTACAGGCTCCGGTCATCCTGCTCCGTGGGCAGGCGCATCTGGCACAGCGCCTCGCGGCCCCCACTATGGATGCGCTCAATCCAGCGGAACGCGTGCCCCAGATTGAAGCCGATGTCCCAGTTGCGCTCGTAGAGCCCTCCGTCGAGCTGACGTGAGCAGCGTGCCTCGATGTCCTGTCGAGAAAGCGGCGCGGGACGCGCGAGCCCGTCTCCCACCGACAGCGTTCCCGTGCCGTTCAGCAGCCATCCCTCGGTCTCCTCGTCGGCGGTGGCGGAGAGGCTGTAGAGCTCGAAGTCGTACCGGCCCTTTCCCTTGGGCGCGAGCACGAGCTGGACGAGCTGCTCCTCGTCGTCCGCGAGCACGATGGGCTGCGAGAAGACGCACTTCTCGATGGTGTACGGCCCCGCACCGAATGACTGCGCCGCCGTCGCGATGATGCGCGCGATGTGGCACGAGCCGGGCACGACGATGGTGCCGTAGAGCCGGTGGTCCTCCAGGAACGGCAGCGACTGCGCGCTGTAGCGTCCCTCGAAGACCAGCGACTTGCTCAAGGGCGAGCGCACCCGCTGACCGACGAGCGACTGCGCGGTGGTGAGCGTCGAGACCGTTCGGGACGTCTTGGAGACATCCAGCCAGTGCCGCTGGTGCTGCCACGGGTAGACGGGCAGCGCGACACGGGTGCGGTGGCGATCGCCGTTCAGCGCACCCCAGTCCACGTCCACGCCCTGGGTGTAGAGCGTGGCCAGGCTGGAGAGAATCTGCGCCTGCTCGGGCTGTCCCTTGCGCAGTGATGGCAGCCAGGTGCCCGCGTCGTCCCCAAGGCTCTTGAGCGCCATGCCCGTGAGCGTCGGATGGGGGCCGACCTCCACGAAGACGGTTCCTCCCAATGCCCGCAGCGCCTTGAGTCCGTCATGGAAACGCACGGCCTCTCGGACGTGGCGGCGGAAGTACCCGGCGTCGAGCACCGTGCCCTCCCCTAGCACCTGCCCCGTGACGTTGGACGCCAGGTGGATGCGCGGCGCCCGGAAGGTGAGGTGTCCCGCCGCCTTCTCGAAGGCATCCAACATCGGATCCATCAGTGGCGAGTGGAACGCGTGGGACACGGTGAGCCGCCGGGCCTTGAGGCCCTGCGCCTGGAACGCGGCGGAGAGGGCCTCCACTGCCTCACGCTCGCCCGCGATGACGGTGTCCGCGGGTCCGTTGACCGCGGCAATCGACACCCGGTCCTCGTACGGGGTCAGCGCTTGCGCGACGACCGCCTCGCTCGCGGTGATGGACACCATCTCCCCGTTGCGAGGCAGCGCCTGCATGAGCCGCGCGCGCCTGGTGATGAGCCGGAGCGCGTCCTCGAGTTCCAGCACACCCGCCACACACGCGGCCACGTACTCGCCCACGCTGTGCCCCAGCACCGCCCAGGGCTCGACACCCCAGGAACGCCACAGCTCCGCCAGGGAGTACTCCAGCGCGAAGAGCGCCGGCTGCGTGTACCCCGTGTCGTCGATGCGCGCGTCCGTTCCGTGCATCACAGAGAGGAGTGAGTCGCTCCACTCGCCCTCGAGCAGGGCATTGCACCGGTCCAGGGCCGCGCGGAAGACAGGCTCCGATTCGTACAACTCACGACCCATGCCCGCGTACTGCGCGCCCTGTCCCGTGAAGACGAAGACGACCTTGGGCTCCTCACCCTCGAAGCGGTGCTGGGCCAGCCGGGGGACTTCATCCCCCCGCGCGAAGGCCTGCAGTCGCTCCCGGGCCTGCTCCGCCGTCTCCACCACGAGCGCCATGCGGTGGAAGAACGACGTGCGTTGGGTGTTCGCCGCGTGGGCGATATCCGCGAGCGACAGCTCCGGGCGCTGGGCGATGTGCTCCCCGACTCGGACCGCGAGCTGCGCGAGCGCCCCCTTCGACTTCGCCGAGAGCGCGAGCACCTGCGCACCGCGCTCGGCCTGCGCCTTGACGGGCTCCGGCCGAGGCGCCTCCTCCACGAGGATGTGCGCGTTGGTGCCGCTCAAGCCGAAGGCGCTGATGCCGGCGATTCGTGGACGCGCCCGCTCCGGCCAGGCGGTGACTTGCGTCGGGATGTCCAGCGGGAAGCCGTTCAGCTCGATGTGCGAGTTGAGCTTCTTGAGGTGCAGGTGCGGAGGAATCACGCCGTGCCGGTGCGCCAGGACGACCTTGATGAGCCCGGCGATGCCCGCCGCGGCCTCCAGGTGGCCAATGCTGGTCTTCACCGAGCCCATCAGCAGCCGCTTCTCAGGCGTGCGTCCCTCGCCGAGCACGTTGGCCACGGCGCGGACCTCGATGGGGTCGCCGAGCGACGTGCCCGTGCCGTGCGCCTCGATGTAGTCCACGTCCGAGGGCGCGACGTTCGCGTTGGCCAGGGCGGCGCGCAGGACCTGCTGCTGGGCATCCCCGTTCGGAACGGTGAGCGCGCTGCTCGGACCATCGTGATTGACGGCCGAGCCACGGATGACGGCGAGGATGTCATCACCATCCCGCTTCGCGTCCGACAGGCGTTTGAGGACGACCATGCCGCAGCCTTCGCTGCGCACGTAGCCGTCAGCGGATTCGTCGAACGTCTTGCACCGGCCGTCCGCGGACAAGGCCCGGAGTTGCGCCAGGTAGATGGTGGAGTGCGGCGCGAGCGTCATGTTGACGCCCCCCGCCAGCGCCAGGTTGGCCTCTCCACCACGCAGGGCCTGGCAGGCAAGGTGCACGGCCACCAGTGACGACGAGCACGCCGTGTTGAGGCTCATCGCCGGCCCCTGGAAGCGGAGCAGATAGGCCAGCCGGCCCGCGGCGAAGCTCGCGTCATTGCCGGTGGCGATATAGGCGTCACCCGCCGCCGATGCGCTCCCCACGCCGTTGAGCATCGCGTACTCGTTGCTGCCGATGCCGACGAACACCCCCGTCTTGGTGTTGGCCAGCCGCGCGGGCGCGAGTCCCGCGTGCTCCAACGACTCCCAGGCGACCTCCAGCAACAGACGCTGCTGGGGGTCCATGTTCGAGGCCTCGCGAGGCGCAATCCCGAAGAACTGCGCGTCGAACTGGTCAGCGTCGTCCAGGAAGCCGCCCCAGCGCGTGTACGTCTTGCCAGGGACGCCCGGCCGCGCGTCGTAGTAGTCGTCCACCTTCCAGCGCGAGGCGGGGACCTCGCGGATGGCATCCACGCCGCCCTCCAGCAGCTTCCAGAAGGCGTCCGGGCCGGAGGCCTGCGGGACGCGGCAGCCGATGCCGATGATGGCAATGGGCTCCGTCGCGTTGCTGACGACGCGGCTTGCCTCCTCCTTCGCCTCCACATCCAGCTGGAGCACGTCCTTCAGCAGGTATGTGGAGAGGGCCAGGACGGTCGGACGGTCGAAGGCGATGGTGGACGGGAGCTGGACACCGAAGCGCGCCACCAGCCGGCGCCGCAGCTCCACGGCGGTGATGGAGTCCATGCCCGTGTCGAAGAAGCCCTGCTCCAGCTTCACCGCCGCGCTGGAGGCGAAGCCCAGCACTCGGGACACCTCCTCACGCACCCACGACGTCACCAACTCCTTGCGCCGCGCTGGCGTGGCGTTACGCAACTGCGCCAGCGTCTCGCTGCCGTCCACCGGTGCCACCGGCGTGGGCACGGAGGGCGCACCGAGCACCTCCAGGAGCGGCCGAGGCGCCCGCGACTCGTACACGGACTTGAAGAGGCTCCAGTCAATCTGCGCGACGCTCCGTTGCGTCACATCCATGGCGAGCAGCGCTCCGAGCAACTGGAGCCCGCCCTCCACGGTGACACCGCGCACGCCGATGCGCTCGAACCAGCGCAGTCCTTCCTCGGCGACCATGCCTTCGGCCGCCCACGGTCCCCAGTTGATGCTCAGCGCGTGCTGGCCCCGGGCGCGGCGGTGGTGTGCCAGCGCGTCGAGGAACTGGTTGCCCGCGGCGTAATGCGCCATCTGCGCCGAGCCCCACACGGCCGAGCCCGACGAGAAGTAGACGGTGAAGTCCAGGTCCAGCCCCTGTGTGAGCTGGTGCAACACCCAGCCACCCGTCACCTTCGGGCGCAGGATGGAGGCGAGCGCCGCCTCGTCCATGGCCTCCAACGATACCTGCGAGGAGACTCCCGCGGCGTGGATGACGCCCTTCAGCGGAGCCGGTCCCCGCTGGACGGCGTCGATGACCTCCGACATGCGCGCCGCATCCGCCACATCCGCGCTGAGGGCGTGGACGACGGCGCCCTCCGCTTCCATGGCCTCGATGGCGGAGACCTGCCGGCCCACATCATTGTCGCGGGGAATGGCGGCCCACGCATCGCGGCTCGGCAGTCCCTTCCGGCTCAGCAGCACGAGGTGCCGCGCGCCCTGGGAGACGAGCCAGCGTGCCACGTGGAGTCCCAATCCGCCCAGGCCACCCGTGACGAGGTACGTCGCATCCGCGCGAAGCGAGAGGCGGGCATCTCCGACGGCAGGCGCCGAGGGAACCAGCCGAGCCACGTAACGGGTGCCATCGCGGAAAGCCGCCTGGTCCTCGCCATCCGCTCCGGACAGCTCGCGCCACAGCGCTTCCACCTCGCCCTCCGGCGCGGCGGGGTCCAGGTCTAGCAGACCGCCCCAGACCTCCGGGTGCTCCAGCGCCAGGACACGGCCCAGGCCCCACAGCGGCGCCTGCACGGGCGAGCCGCTCGTGACGTTGCCCACCGGCTGGGTCCCCCGCGTGCACAGCCACAACCGGGCGCCGCTCGCGGACGGTGACTTCACCAGGGCCTGCACCAGCCGCAGCGCCGCGTGGACGCCTCGTTTCTGCGCGGACTCCACCTCCGCGAGCGTGGGCTCCGCGCCGGAAACGGTGTCCGCGCCCCACAGGTGAATCACGGCCTTCACCGGGCCCACGTCGTGGAGCAACTGCGCGTAGTGCTCCGCGCTGTCCGGGTGGATGGACCGCACCTTCTGGTCTTCGACGGCCGCGACCTCCCCGGGGACGACCAGCCAGCACGGTTCGCCCTGGGCTTCCAGATGGGCCGCCAGCGAGGCACCGACACCCTCACGGTTCCCGAAGACGAGCCAGGTTCCCTGGCCCCTGGGCACATGCGGCGCAGGCGCCCCCCGCTCACGCACATGCCAGGTGATGTCGTAGACCCAGCCATCCGGGCGCTGGACGCTCGACGTGTCCGCGCTCCGGGCCACGGAGGCCCGGGTCAGCGTCTTCACGGGGGCATCGTCAATCCAGTACCGCGAGCGCTGCCACGGGTAGAGCGGCAGAGGCGCGACACGGCCTCCGTCCGGGAAGAGCCGGCTCCACTCCACGGGGTAGCCCTTCACGTGGAGCCCACCCAGCGCGCCCAGCATCACCGTCTGGCCGTCCCGCCCCTTGCGCAGCGACGGCACCGCCGCGCCTTCCAGCTCACGGCGTCCCAGCGCCTGCGTCACGTATCGGCCGAGCGCGGGCTGTGGCCCCAACTCGACGAAGAGCCGGTGCCCTTCCTCCAGCAGCTCTTCCACCGCCACTGAGAACCGCACGGTCTCTCGGACATTGCTCGCCCAGTAGGCCGCGTCGAGTGCCGTGCCGTCGATGGCCTTGCCACTCACGGTGGAGAACATCGGGACGGACGTCGGCCGCGTTTCGATGTGACCCAGGACCTGGGTCAGCTCGGCCTGGAGCGGTTCCATCTGGTGGCTGTGGAAGGCGTAGTTGACGCCCAGGTCCCTCGTGGCGACACCTCGCGCACGCAGGCTTTCGAGCAGTGCTCCGAGCGCCGCCGGTTCACCCGACAGGACGACGCTCCGGGCGTCGTTGATGGCACCTACCGACAGCCGGTCCGCGGAGGGCGCCAGCTCGCGCTGAGCCTCTTCGGGCGACAGTTCCACGGAGGCCATGCGCCCCTGTCCTGTCGCCTTCTGCATGATGCGGCTGCGCTGCGCCACCAACCGAGCGGCCTCGGACAGGCTCAGCGCCCCGGCCACGTGCGCGGCGGCCACTTCACCCACGCTGTGCCCCACGACCGCGGCCGGGACGACGCCCAGCGCACTCCATGCGGCCGCGAGCGCGACCTGGATGGCGAAGATGGCGGGCTGTGCCACCTCTGTCTCATCCAGACGGGACTCGGGCCCGTCCGCCATCAGCGCGTCGATGATGGAGTTCCGAGTGTGCGGAGCCAGCGCCGCGTCCACGTCACGCAACGCGGCGGCGAAGGCTTCGTTGCTCGCGAAGAGGTCACGCCCCATGCCCTGCCACTGCGAGCCCTGGCCTCCGAAGACGAAGACGACCTGTTCCCGGCGACCCTCCGCGACGCCCGTCGACAAGTACGGCGGCGCCCCGCCTTCGAGGAACGCCTGGAGTTGCGCGTCCCACTCCGCCGCCGTACGACCGGCCACCGCGAGCCGGTGTTCGTGGGGGTTGCGCCGCAGCGCCGCGGTGTAGGCCAGGTCTTCGAGCCGCGGCGCCGCGTCCCGAGGTTGAGCCAGGAGCGCGTGGTACGAGCGAACCAGTGCTCGCAGCGCGCCCTCGCTCCTCGCGGACAGCGTGAGCAGCCGCGCGGCGGACTGGCTGGCCTCGGACACGGGCGAAGACGCGGGCGCCTCTTCGACAATCACGTGCGCGTTCGTTCCGCTGATGCCGAAGGAGCTCACCGCCGCGTAACGGCGCCGCGGTGAGGCTGGCCACGGCTGTTGCTGCGTCGGAATGGCGAAGGGCGTGTCCTCGATGGAGATGCGAGGGTTGAGCGCCTTGAAGTGCAGGTGCTTCGGAATGGCCTCGTGCCGGAGCGCGAGGAGCACCTTGATGAGGCCCGCCATCCCGGCCGCCGCCTCTAGATGACCGATGTTCGTCTTCGCGGAGCCGAGGAAGCAGCGCGAGTCATCCTCGCGCCGGTGGCCATACGTCTCCCGAAGGGCCTCCACCTCTATCGGGTCGCCGAGCGGCGTGCCGGTGCCGTGGGCTTCGATGTAGCCAATGTCCTTGGGCGACACCTGGGCCGCGGTCAGGGCCTCGCGAATCAGGGCCTGCTGCGACAGCACGTTGGGCGTCGTCAGGCCGGTGGAGCCACCGTCCTGGTTCACCGCCGAGGCGCGAATCACGCCCAGGACGTTGTCCCCGCTGGCCAGCGCATCGGTGAGCCGCTTCAGCACCACGACGCCGCAGCCTTCACCCCGGACGAAGCCATTCGCCCGTGAGTCGAAGGTCCGGCATCGGCCGTCCGGAGACAGCGCGGTCAGCTTGGAGAGCCAGGAACTGGGACGCTGGGACAGGAGCAGATTGACGCCGCCCACGAGCGCCGCGTCGCACTCGCGGTTGCGCAGACTCTGGCCAGCCAGGTGCAGTGCCACCAGCGAGGACGAGCAGGCCGTGTCCACCGACATGGCCGGCCCCCGCAGGTCCAGCAGGTACGAGAGCCGTCCGGCAATCACGCTGTTGGAGCAGCCGATGACGGAGTAGACGTCGCCCTCCACGTCGCGCTCCGCCTGGAGCATCGCGTAGTCATTGCCGCAGACGCCGACGAAGACGCCCGTCCGCGTGCCCGACAAGCGCGCCTTCGGCAGGCCCGCGTCCTCCAGCGCCTCCCACGCGACCTCGAGCAGCAAGCGCTGCTGCGGGTCCATCGCCACGGCCTCGCGTGGCGCAATCCCGAAGAACTCCGGGTCGAAGCCATCCACGCGCTCCAGGAAGCCGCCCCAGCGCGTGCCCTTGTGCTCCGCCGCGTCCGTGCTGCTCTTCCAGCGGTCGGCGGGCACCTCGCGGACTGCGTCTACGCCTTCACTCAGCAGCCGCCAGTACGCCTCCGGGTCGTTGGCGCCGCCCGGGAAGCGGCAACCCATGCCGACGATGGCGAGCAACTCGGGGCCCTGCGCCGTCGCGCCCACCGCGGGAGCGGCCTGCACCTCCTTCACCACCGGACGCGCTGTGACGCGCGACTCGGCGTCAAGGACGGGCTCCAGCTTGCCGAACAGGTGCGCCGTCAGCGTCTGCACCGTGGGATAGGCATAGGCCAGCGTCGCGGACAGCGTGAGCTTCAGCCCGGACTCGAGCCGGTTGCGCAGCTCCAGTCCCGTCAGGCTGTCCATTCCGAGGTCGCCAAACGGCTGCTCGGGGTCGATGCGCGCCGGTTCCATTCGGAGGATGCGCCCGAGCTGCTCGCGCAGGTAGCCCTCCAGCAATCCCCGCCGCTGGGAAGGCTCCGCCGCCGCGAGCATCTCCCGCGCGGTGCCCTTGCGCGAAGCCGGCGTGCGCACCCGTTCCTGTATCAGCACGGAGAGGAAGGGCGACTGCGCCGCGCTCAGGTAGAACTCACGCCACTGCCGCAGGTCGAGCGGCACCACGGCCACCTGCGCGGCCTCCTTCGCCAGCAGGCGCCCCAGCGCGTCCAGGGCTTGCGCTGGCGGCATGTTGCCCACGCCGCGCAAGGCCAGGCGGTCGCCCCGGTTCGTCGCCTCCGCGGCCAGGCCCACCTCGGCCCAAGGGCCCCAGTTGACGCTCAACGCGGGGAGTCCCGCCGCACGCCGGTGGTGCGCGAGCACATCCATGAAGGCGTTGGCCGCCGCGTAGTTGCCCTGCCCCGGCGAGCCGAGCATCGACGCCGCGGAAGAGAACATCACGAAGAAGTCCAACGGACGGCCCAGCGTCTGGGCATGCAGATTCCAGGCGCCCTGGACCTTCGGAGCCAGCACTGTACGAAGCCGTTCGGCGTCGAGCTGCGCCAGCACACCATCGGCGATGACACCGGCCGCGTGGACGATGCCGCGCAGCGGCGGCAGCTCCGCCCCCAGCGAAGCCAGCAGGCGCGTCACGTCGTCGGCGCGGATGACGTCCGCCGCGTAGACGCGCACGTCGGCGCCGTTCGCCCGGAGTTCGCCCAGCGCCCGGTTCGCCTCGTCGGTGGGCGCGCTCCGGCCAGTGAGCGCCAGGTGCCGGGCGCCCCGCTGGATGAGCCACTTCGCCACTTCCAGCCCGAGCCCGCCCAGGCCGCCGGTGATGAGGTACGTGCCCTCCGCCGAGAGTTCACGGGGCTCCGTCGCCTTCCCAGCAGCAACACCCCGCCCCAACCGGGCGACATGGCGCTGACTTCCGCGCAGCGCAATCCGGTCCTCCGCGCTGTCCTCCAGGAGTTCCGCGGCCAGCGACGTGACTTCCTCGGGGGACGGCTGCGCGCTCAGGTCCACATGGGCGCAGCGCAGCTCCGGGTGCTCATGGGTGATGACGGCCGCGAGGCCCGCGAGAGGCGCGGCCCCCGGAGCACCCGGCGCCGAATCCTGGGCGAGGACGTGCAAGCCCGACGTCACCAGCCACAGGCGCGGTGCGTCTCGCCAGCCCCGCTGGGCCCACGCCTGGAGCAGGGACACCACGCTGGTTGCGCTCAGCGTCACGGCCTGCTCGAAGGCCTCTGGCTCCGCCACGTTGGACGCCACGTCGAGCCCGTACAGGTACACCATGCCCTTGCACGGCGACTGCTCGCTGAAGGCGTCTCTGAGGAGCGCCTGGAAGTCCTCCAGGCGCGATGGGTTGACGCAGTAGTGGTCTTCGGAGAGCCGCGCGTAGGCAGGCCCCGCCTCCACCACGACGCTGGTCTCGGCGTGCTCCGAGAGCGTCCGGGCCAGGGACTGGCCGACACCACGCGCGTCCGCGAAGACAAGCCACCGGCCCGCACCGCGCGCGGTTCCAGCGTCCTCCCGAACCACGCGCTGCTGCGACTGCCACTGAACGGAGTACATCCAGCGGTCCACTTCATCGACGGGCTTGCTGGCCGCGGAGGCCTTCTTGCAGACCAGCCGATGCACCTCCGCCACCACCCGTCCCTCGTCATCCAGGAGGGTGACATCGCACTCGATGGCGCTTGCCCCCGAAGCGGCCCCATTGACGATGCGAACGTGGCTCCAGAGTGCTGGCTCCGCCGGAGCCAGGGCGCGCAGCCGGGAGAAGGACGACGGGACATACACGCCGCCTTCGCCGTCCACACCGCCCAGCGCCGCCGCCAGGACCTGGAAGCAACCGTCGAGCAACGCGGGGTGCAGGCTGTACCGGGCGTCCTCTCCCGTCCGCTCGCCCGCGAGCCGCACGCGGCCCAGCGCCTCACCGTCCGCGCGGTAGAGCTCCGTGACGACACGGTAGCTGGGGCCATAGTCCAGGCCGATGTCGCGAAGGCCCTGGTAGTGCGCCTCCACCGACACCGGGGTACTCAGCCGCGCACGCAACGCCGCCAGTCCAGTCGGCTCCGCGATCGCCGAGTCGCCCTGACGCAGGGTGCCTTCCGCGTGCAGCGTCCAGTTCAACTCATCCGACGGCGTCTCCCGCAGCACGGGCGCGCTGAAGAGCCGGAACGCGTGCGTCCCTGAACGCTCCGTGGAGAGCCACAGCTGGAGCACCCGTTCCTCGTCCTCCGGGAACGCCATGAGCGCGCTGAAGCTCACCTCCTCCAGGGAGACGGGCGCCCCCAACGTCTGTCTGGCCGCGCTCAGCGCCATGTCGGCCATGGCCGCCGCGGGCAGGGCGGGCACTCCCTGGACACGATGCTCCGACAACAGCGGGAAGTGCTTCGGGCCCAGCTGCACCTGCCACAGCCGGGAGACATCCCCGTGCGCGGACAGGTCGATGCGCTCACCGATGAGTGGATGCCCGGAGGTGGACCTCGACGTCCGCGCCGCACGGGACACTGACTCCATCCAGAAGCGCTCGCGCTGCCAGGGGTACGTGGGCAGCGGCACGAGCTGGCCCTTGCCCGGGTACAGCCGGTTCCACGCAACGCGGTGGCCCGTCGTGTAGAGGGCGCCCAGCGAGGACAGCATCGTGTGCCGCTCGTCCTCTCCACGCCGCAGGGACGCCAGCACCACGCCCTCCGCGTCCGCGGCGCCCAGGGTCTGCTCGACGGCCGGGAGCAGCACTGGGTGCGGGCTCACCTCGATGAACACCGTGTGCTCGCTCGCCAGCAACCGCCGCGTAGCGGCCTCGAAGCGCACCGGGAGACGGAGGTTGTTGCCCCAGTGGGCGGCGTCCAGTCTGGCCCCGTCCAGGAACTCACCAGTCACGGTGGAGCAGACGGGCACCTGCGCGGCGCGCGGAGAGATGCGCGACACGCGGCCCTCCAGCTCGCGGCTGATGACCTCCACCAACGGCGTATGCGACGGCACGTCCATCTTCACCCAGCGAGTGAAGACGCCGCGCTGCCCCAGCGTGGCGATTGCCTCCTGGACCGCTTCCGGCTCGCCCGACAGCACCTGCGACCGGGGGCCATTCAGACCGCCCAGCCAGAGCTTGCCGCTCCAGGGACGGATGGCCTCCTCTGCCTCCTCCGCCGACAGCTCGACCAGCGCCATGGTCGTGCCTCGGCCGCCCAGGCTCCGCATCAGCTTGCTGCGGTGGCAGATGATGAGGCAGGCATCCTCCAGGCTCAGCGCGTCGGCGACGTGCGCGGCGACGACCTCGCCCATGCTGTGCCCCATCACCGCGTCGGGCTCGATGCCCCACGAACGCCACAGGGCTGTCAGCGCCACCTCGACGGCGAAGAGGACCGGCTGGTTGATGTCGATCTCCGCCAGGCGCGAGCGCTGCTCGTCCGCGGCGATTTCGTCGAGCACGCTCCAGCCCAGATGAGGCCGCAGCGCCTGGTCCACCTGGACGAGCGCGTCCCGGAACACCGGCTCCTGCTCCATCAGTGCCCGGCCCATGCCTGCGCGCTGCGCGCCCTGCCCCGGGTAGACGAAGACGACCTTCCGGCGCGCGCCGAACGCCTTGCGGCCGGTCCAGGTGCCCTCGGGCAGCTCGCCTCGCGCGAAGGCCCGGAGCCGCTCCGCCGTGCGCTCGGGAGCGTCCGCCAGCACCGCGAGCCGGTGAGAGTGATGCGTGCGGTGGGACGACGCCGTGTAGCAGACGTCAGAGAGGCTCGCCGCCCCACCGCGGCCCAGGCGCTCCGCATGACGCTCCGCGAGGGACTGGAGGGCTTCACGGCTGCGCGCGGACAGGGGCAACAGCTCCGGCCGCGGTGGCAGCGCCTCCTTCGCCGCCGGAGCGGGTGCCTCTTCGAGGATGACGTGGGCGTTGGTGCCGCTGATGCCGAACGAGCTGACGCCCGCGCGGCGGGGCTGTCCGGACGTCTCCCACGGCGTGAGGCGCGTGGGGATGGTGAGCGCGCTGCCCTCCATCTGGATACGGGGGTTCACCTGCTTGAGATGCAGGTGTGCCGGGATGCGCCGGTGACGCATCGCGAGGACGACCTTCATGATGCCCGCCACGCCCGCCGCGGACTCCAGGTGTCCCAGGTTCGTCTTCACCGAACCGATGCCACACACGCCACCATCCGCGCGAGGCGCTCCGTACGTCTCGCGCAGCGCCTCCACCTCGATGGGGTCACCGATGGGCGTCCCAGTGCCGTGCGCCTCCACATAGCTTACCTGCTCCGGCTTCAGCCCCGCGCTGTCCAACGCCTGGCGGATGAGGGCCTGCTGCGAGAGCACGTTGGGCGTGGTGAGCCCGGTCGACTTGCCGTCCTGGTTGATGGCCGAGCCGCGAATCGTCGCCAGGATGTGGTCGCCGTCCGCGAGCGCATCCGACAGACGCTTCAGGACGACGATGCCGCAGCCCTCGCCACGGGTGAAGCCGTTGGCGGAGGCGTCGAACGCCTTGCTCCGGCCATCTGGTGCGAGCGCCTGGAGCTTGGCCACGAGCTGCACCGACTGCGGCGAGAGAATCAGGTTCACGCCACCGGCGAGCGCCATGTTGCACTCGCGCGCCCGCAGGCTCTGGCAGGCCAGGTGGATCGACACGAGCGAGGATGAGCACGCCGTGTCCACCACCAGGCTCGGTCCCTGGAAATTGAAGAGATAGGACAGGCGGCCGGAGAGGACACTGGCGGCAACGCCCGTGGCGCTGAACGCGTCACCCGTCTCCGGCTGCTCCACCTGCATGCAGTGGTAGTCGTCATTGCAGGCGCCGATGAAGACGCCGCTGCGGCTTCCCGACAGCTTGTCGACGTCCAGGCCCGCGTCCTCCAGCGCCTCCCACGCCACCTCCAGCAGCAGGCGCTGCTGGGGGTCCATCCGCACGGCCTCGCGGGGGGAGATGCCGAAGAAGCCCGGGTCGAAGCCATCCACCGCGTCCAGGTAGCCACCCCAGCGCATCGCGCCTTCCCCAAGGCCGGAGACGTCCTCCCGAGGCCACCGCTCGATCGGAATCTCCCGCACGGCATCCACGCCCCCTTCGAGCAGACGCCAGTAGGCCTCCACGTCATCCGCCTTCGGGAAGCGGCACGCCATGCCCACGATGGCAATGGGCTCCTTCGCGGCTCCCTCCACGGCATTCAGCCGCGACTGCATCTTCTCCAGCGCCACCAGCATGCGCTTGGCGGGAGACAGCTCGTTCGAATCGTCAGTGCGATTTGCCATGTCGGAATCTCTTCAATCAGCCAGCGCGGCGAGCTTCTCCGCGAGGAGCGCCTCGGCTTCGTCGTCCGAGAGTTGCTTGACGTTGTTGACGATCGCGGCTTCGAGCGCGGCGGCTTCATCCCGCGGCTGCTCGGCCTGGGTCGTGATGGGAAGTTGCAGTTGTTCAGCCAGGTGCACGACGAGCGCCGCCACCGTCGGGTGCCGCCAGACCAGCGTCGCGGGAAGCCTCAGGCCCAGGCTGGCTTCGAGCCGGTTGCGAATCTCCAGCCCCATCAGGGAGTCCAACCCCATGCTGCCCAGGGGCTCCTGCGGATCGATTCGCGAAGGCACCAGCCGGAGCACATGGCCGGCCTGCTCGCACAGGTGCGCTTCCAGCAACGACGCTCGCTTCAGCACCTCCGCGGCCCGGAGCGTCTCCACGAAAGCACCGCGAACAGCGGGAGTATTCGCGGCGCTGGCCTGCTCACGCGCCAGACGTGACAGGAAGGGCGAGCGCGCCGCCGTCAGGTAGAACTCGCTCCACTGCCGCAGGTCGAAACGCATCACCACCACACGCGACAGAGGGCTGCTCAGGATGCGGCTCAACGCCTCCAGCGCTTGCGACGGTGGCATGGTGTCCACGCCGCGCTGGGTGATGCGTTCCCCGCGCGCCTCGGCCGCCGCGGCCAGGCCCACGCCGGCCCAAGCCCCCCAGTCAACGCTCAGCGCCGGCAGGCCGAGCCCACGCCGGTACGCAGCCAGCGCATCGAGGAAGACGTTGGCCGCCGCGTAGTTCCCTTGCCCCGGCGAGCCCAGCAGCGAACCCGCCGCGGCGAACAACACGAAGTGCTCCAACGGCGCCGATGCCGTCAGCGTGTGCAGATGCCAGGCGCCGTGGACCTTGGGCTCCATCACCGTGCGCAGACGCTCGGCGGTGAGGTTCACCAGCACGCCGTCATCAAGGACCGCCGCCGCGTGGAAGACACCCCGGAGTGGAGGCATCTCCGCCGCCACTTCCCCCAGCACCCGCTCCAGGTCCGGGCGCGCCGCCACGTCCGCCTTGAACACCCGGACTTCGACGCCGCCGGCACGCAGTGCCTCCAGCACCGGCTGCGCCTCCGCAGACGCGCCCTTGCGCCCCAGCAAGGCCAGGTGGCGGGCACCCCGGTCGACCAGCCACTCCGCGAGCTTCAGGCCCAGGCCACCCAGGCCGCCGGAAATCAGGTACGTGGCATCGGCTCGCAACTCCGCCGGCGCCGCCGTGCCGCGCTCCATGCGCGACAGCCGCGCCACGAACCGCGCGGAGCCCCGGAGCGCGACCTGCTCCTCCAGGCTCGACGCGAGGAGCTCATCGGCCAGCACCCGAGCCTGGACCTCATCGCGAGCCCCCAGGTCCACGCTGCAGCACCGGAGTTCGGGATGCTCCAATGTGAGCACGCGTCCCAAACCCCAGAGTGGCGCCTGCTCGACATGGGCCACCTGCTCACCCGGCTTGACGGCCTGGACACCTTCCGTCACCAACCACACCCGAGGCATGTCCCGGAAGCCCGACGCGACCAGGGCCTGCGTGAGGTGGAGCGCGCTTGCCGCGCCAAGCGTGCGCGCCTTCACCAGCGCATCCGTGCCAGCCTCAAGACCGGGCACATCCAGGCTGAAGAGGTGCACGACACCACGGCACGCGGGACGCCCGGCGCCGAACTCCGCGTCGAGAATCCGCGTGAATCCCTCCGCTCGTGACGGGTCCACCACGTAGTGGCCGGGCTCGACGAGGCGGGGCTCCTCACCGTGGGAGACGAGGATGCAACGTTCCCCGCGCTCGCTCAGCACGGCACGCAGCTTCGCGCCGAAACCAGCACGGTCCGCGAGCACCAGCCAGGTGCCGGGCGTGGACTCCGAGACGGCCGTGGGCGTCTCACGCGGCTCTTCCTGCCAGTCCACCCGGTACATCCACCGGTCGATTTCATCCGCGGACCGGCGCCGCACCGCATCCAGGCGGCGCGCCATCAGGCCGCGGGCCTCCATCAGGACGTTGCCCTCCGCGTCCACCAACGTCACATCGGCTTCAATCGAGCCTGGGCCACTGCCCGTGCCCGGCCGGACACGAGCGTGACTCCACAGCGCACGTCCGGGCCGCCCGTGCATGCGCAGCGAGTCCACCGCCACCGGGACGAACGTCTCTCCCCTGCGGTCCCCCAGCCCCGCGCCGTTGATGGCTTGCAAGCAGGCATCCAGCAGCGCCGGATGGAGCTGATGCGCCGTCATCTCCGCCGCGACGGAAGGTGACAACTCCAGGCGCGCCACCGCCTCGCCCTCCCCCTTCCACATCTCCTTCACCAGGCGGAAGCTGGGACCGAAGTCGACGCCCCGCTCCAGCATGAGCTGGTAGTGCGTCTCGCCCTCCAGGAGCTCGGGGCACCGCGCCCGCGCCTCGTCGAGCGCGAAGGGCTCCGCTCCCGTACTCTCACTCAGTCGCCCTTCGGCGTGCAGTGTCCAGGCTCCGGCGCCTTCCACCGGACGGCTGAAGACCTGGAAGCGACGGGTGCCATCCGCCTCCGGGATGACGCGCATCTGAACCGACAGCGCCTCTTCCCGAGGGAGCACCATCATCTCCTGGAAGATGACGTCCTCCAGCGCGAGCCGTGCCGGCCCGAAGGCCTCGGCGGCCCCAGCGAGCGCCATCTCCAGGTACCCGGTGCCGGGGAGCACGACCTCCCCGTGGACGACGTGGTCCGCCAGATACGAAGGGCTGTCCGCGTACAGCTCCGTCTGCCACAGGTGCGCGCCGTCCTGTCCCGCCAGGGACAGGTGCGTGCCCAGTAGCGGGTGGTGGCCCGCGTCCCGGGCACGACGGGTCCGCGTGGACGACTCAATCCAGAAGCGCTCGTGCCGCCACGGGTACGTGGGCAGCGCCGCGAGCCGGCCCCGCACGGGGTGCTGGCGCTTGAGGTCCACCTCGTGCCCCACGGCGTAGAGCGCGCCCAGGGACGACAACATCGCCCCGCGCTCGTCTTCGTCACGGCGGAGCGAGGGCAGCACCGTCCCCTCTCGCCCGAGGTGCCGCAGGTGTTGCTCCACGGCGGGCAGGAGGATGGGATGCGGGCTCAGCTCGATGAAGAGGTCATGGCCGTCGACCGCGAGCTTCTCGATGGCCTTCGAGAACAGCACCGGCTCGCGCAGGTTGTCCGCCCAGTAGCCGGCACGGAACTCCGCGCCATCCGTCATCCGTCCCGTCACCGTCGAGCAGATGGGCACACGGGACGCGCGCGGCGCGAGGTCCTGGAGCGCCGCGAGCAGGTCGGGCCGCAGCGGGTCCATCTGCGGACTGTGCGAGGCCACATCCACCTTCACGAAGCGGCAGAAGACGTCCCTTTGCTTGAGGCGCTGGGCGATGTCCTCCAAGGCCCCAGGAGCACCCGACAGCACCGTGGAGCGCACGCTGTTGCTCACCGCGACGGAGACCTGCGACTCCCAGCCGTGAAGGGCCTGCTTCGCCTCTTCCAAAGTCAGGTCCACCAGCAGCATGGAGCCCTGCCCGCTCACGCCTCGAAGCAGCCGGCTGCGGCGGCAGATGACCTTCGCCGCGTCCTCCAGGCTCAGCGCTCCGGCCACATGCGCCGCGGCCACCTCGCCCATGCTGTGCCCCACCACGGCGTCGGGCTCGATGCCCCAGGCGCGCCACAACTCCGCCAGCGCCACTTCCATGGCGAAGAGAACGGGTTGGATGACGTCGATTTCATGGAGGCGGCCCTTGCCCTCTTCGGCGGCCAACTCACCCAGGACGCTGAAGCCCGCGCACGCATGGATGGCCGCGTCGCAGCGCTCCATGGCCTCGCGGAACGCCGTCTCCTCTGCCAGCAGCTTCCGGCCCATGCCCAGCCACTGCGAGCCCTGTCCCGGGAACACGAAGACGACCCGGCGCCGGGTCTGCCCCAATGCACGCCCCGTGGACGCGCCCGGCACGGGCTCACCACGCGCGAAGGCGCCCAGCTTCTCCTCGAGTTCAGCGTGTGTGTGTCCCGAAAGCGCGAGGCGGTGCTCATGGCGGGAGCGCGACAGGGCCGCCGTGGCGCAGACGTCGCGGAGTGACACCTCCGGATGCGCGGCGAGCCAGTGCGCGTGGCTCCCTGCCATGACCTGGAGCGCCTCCGGGCTGCGCGCCGACAGCACGAGCAACTCCGCGCCCCGAGCGGGGACGGCGGGCCGTGATGACGGCACCGGCGGCTCCTGCAAGATGACGTGGGCGTTGGTGCCGCTGATGCCAAACGCGCTCACGCCGGCGAGGCGAGGCTGCTCGGAGCGGGGCCACGGCTGGAGCGCCGTGGGAACGACTACGGGCGCCCCGTCCAGGACGATGTCCGGGTTGAGGCGGTGGAAGTGCAGGTTCGGAGGAATCGCCTCGTGGCGCAGCGATAGGGCCGTCTTCAGGATGCCCGTGAGGCCCGCCGTCGCTTCGAGGTGCCCGACGTTCGTCTTCACCGAGCCCACGTAGAGTGGCGTATCCGCCCGCCGTCCCGCGCCCAGCACCCGCGCCAGCGCTTGCAGCTCGATGGGGTCGCCCAGCGATGTGCCCGTCCCGTGCGCCTCGACAAAGGAGACCTGCGAGGGCTTCAGCCCCGCGCTCGCCAGCGCCTGCTCGATGACCCGCTCCTGCGCCGGCCCGTTGGGCACCATCAGCCCACTGCTGGCGCCGTCCTGGTTCACCGCCGAGCCCGCGACGAGCGACAGAATCTCATCACCATTGGCCAGCGCATCCGAGAGCCGCTTGAGCACCAGGACGACGCAGCCCTCCGCGCGCACGAAGCCATTGGCGGCGGCATCGAAGCTCTTGCACCGTCCGTCCGGCGCCAGCCCTCGGCTGCTGGAGAGGGCAACTGTCGGGTCCGGCATCAGCATGAGGTTGACGCCAGCGGAGAGCGCCAGGTCGCACTCGCGGTTGCGCAGGCTCTGGCAGGCCACGTGGAGCCCCACCAGCGACGACGAGCACGCCGTGTCGATGGACATGCACGGCCCCTGGAGGCCCAGCGTGTACGCCAGTCGGCCCGCCGCCGCGTTCAGCGAGGTCCCCGTCAGGTGATAGATGTCAGGCGCATCGCCGAGCTGCCGCGCCTGGAGCTGCGCGTAGTCGCTGCCGATGATGCCCAGGAAGACACCGGACTTGCTTCCCGCGAGCTGGTCCGGTGGTTGACCCGCGCGCTCCAGCGCCTCCCACGCGACCTCCAGCAGCATTCGCTGCTGCGGGTCCATGCGCGAGGCTTCCCGGGGCGAGACGCCGAAGAAGGCGGCGTCGAACTGGTCCACGCCGTCAATGAAGCCGCCCCAACGCGCATAGGTGCGGCCCCGCTTGCTCGGGTCAGGGTCGAAGAGCGCCTCCGCGTCCCACCGCTCACGCGGCACCTCGGTGATGGCGTCCACGCCCTGGCTCAGCAGGCGCCAAAAGGCCTCGGGTGTCCGCACGCCGCCGGGAACGCGGCAGGACGCACCGACGATGGCGATGGGCTCCGAGCGCGCGCGCTTGAGGGCTTCGCTCTCCGCGTGCAGGTCGAGCGCCAGCAACGCGAGCCTCTTGGGAGAGAGGCTCGAAATCTTCTCGTAGAATTCCTTGCTCATCGCAGTCGTCCGATTCAGCTCAGCTTCTGGGCAATCAACCGCTCGACTTCGTCGTCCGACAGCTCGGTGACCTGCGCCAGCCGCTCCGACAGGTCACCGATGTCCGAAGGCACCGGGGATGACTTCTGCACGGGAGCCGCCGCCACCGTGGGCAGCGGGATGTCCACCGCGGTGACGCTCCCCGCCAGACGCTTCGCCAGCGCCAGGACGGTGGGATGGTCGAACGCGAGACTCGCCGGCAGCTCCTTCTCGAGTCCGCGCTGCAACACGTTGCGCAGCTCCACGGACATCTGGGACGTCATCCCCATCTGGAAGAAGCCACGGTCCGCGGGGGGCAGGTCGCTGGGAGCGAAGCCGAGAATGCGCCCCACCTCGCCCTGGATGCGCTGCACGAGCGTGTCGAACCGGCGATCGGCAGGGAGCGCCTTCAACTCCGAGAGCAACCGTGCGCGCGCGGTGGCCCCACCACCTGTGGCCGGCGACGCCGCGCCCATGTTCAGCAGGAAGGGCCGGCGACGCCGAGCCTCCCAGATGGGCTTGAGCACGGACCAGTCCACGGAGGCGACCGTCTTGTGGCTCACGCCCGACCGCAGCACCTGTCCCATCGCATCAAGCGCGCGCTCCGAGGCCATGGGGTTCAACCCGAAGCGTGCGTAGCCCCGTGCGTTGTCGGCGCGCTCGCCGCCAATCTCGTCCCACGTCCCCCAATGAATGGTGGTCGCGGGCAGCCCTTCGGCCCGGCGGTGGTGAGCCAGCGCTTCCAGGAACTGGTTTCCCGCCGCGTAGTGCGCCAGGCCGGAGGCGCCCCACAGCGTGGACGTCGACGAGAACATCACGAAGAAGTCGAGTTCGAGCCCGCGCGTCAGCTCGTGCAGCACCCAGCTTCCGAGCACCTTCGGACGCATCATCGCCGTCGCGGCGGCGACATCCAGGTCCTCCAGCCGGCACTCCGTGATGAGCGCGGCGGCATGAATCACACCGCGCAGCGGAGGCAGCGTCGCCGCCGTGTCGCGTAGGAGTGCCACCATCCGCTCGCGGTCCGCCACGTCCGCGGCCATGGGCGTGACAGTCGCCCCGAGCGCCCGGAGCGACTCGAGCTCCTCGCGGCGCCGCACCGACGCCGCATCGCTCGCTCCGGAGACCCCACTGCGGCCCAGCAGCACCAGGTGCCGCGCGCCCCGCTCCACCAGCCACCGCGCCACCTTCAGCCCCAGCCCGCCCAGGCCTCCCGAGACGAGGTACGTCGCGTCCGAGCGCAGGCGCAGGGCCTCCTCGGCCGTCCCCGCTCGTCCACGTGTGAGCCGGGGAACCAGCGAGCGCCCATCGCGGAAGGCGAGCTGGTCCTCTCCATCCGTTCCGAACGCGGAGACTTCCCGCAGCACCGAGGTGACTTCTTCTGGCGACCGCGTCGGCGGCAGGTCGATGAGGCCGCCCCACACGCCCGGCTGTTCCAGCGAGACGCTCCGGCCCATGCCCCACAGAGGCGCCTGGGCCAGCGACACACGTTCGGTCCCCACGCCCGTGACCTGCGCACCCCGCGTCACGACCCAGAGCCGCGCACGCCCTGGCACCTCCATGAGGGCCTTCACCAGGTGCAGCGCCGCCACCGTGGACGCGGGTACTGCCGTCTGCCCATCCAACGTTTCGTCGAGGCCCCACAGGAAGAGCGCCCGGCCTTCGTGTCCTGCCGAGAGCGCTGGAAGCTCTCGCAGCAAGCGCGCCATGTCCTCCGGCCGCTGCGGGTCCACCACGAAGCTTCGCGTACCCTGGCGCTGGAAGGCGTCCCCCGCGGTCACCGTGACAAAAGGGCTGCCCTGACGCCGCAGTTCCTCGGCGAAGGCCGCGCCCCAACCACCCCGGTCCGCGAACACAAGCCAATCCGTGGGAGCCGCCTGGGGTGTCCCCGCCGGCCGCGCCTCCCACGTCACGTCGAGGAACCAGTCCTGCGCGCGGACCTCCCCCAACACCTCGAGCAGCCGATCCGCCGCCACGTGCCGCAACCGGACACCGCGCGCCACCGCGACCGGGCGACCATCCGCGTCCAGCAGGGACAGTGTGCCCAGCCGCTCCTCAGGACGAGACGCGGACGAAATGGATACGTGAGCCCACCGGACGTCCACGCTGCCAGGGACGCACTCGAAGGATTCGAGCCCCAGGGGCATGAAGAGCGCCGCCTGCCCTGGCTCGGCCGCCAGCGCAATCGCCAGCGTCTGGAGCCCGGCGTCCAGCAACGCGGGATGAAGCTGATACTGGGACGCTTCCTGAAGTCGCTCCGCGCCCAGTACCACCCGGCCCAGCGCCTCCCCCGGCCGCCGCCACGCCTCGCCCAGTGTCCGCAGCGGCTCGTCGTACTGGACGTTGCAGCGCTCCAGCTCGCCGTAGACCGCCGCGCCCGGGACATGCTCCACACAGCGCGCACGGACCGCGTCGATGGACGCCAACGCGCCCAGGGAAGCACTGAGCACCTGGACATGGCCCCGGCAATGGCGCACCCATCCCGTCTCGGACGAGGCCCCGCCCACCGCGCGGCTGTGGATGTGGAACTCGTGCTTGCCTCCTGCCTCCGAAGAGAGGTGGACCTGCACGAGCCGCCGCGGGGTCTCCGTCAGCACCAGCGCCCGCTCGAACTCGACGCCGGACAGCACCCGGTCCCCAGTGCCCAACGCATCGGCGGCGGCGCTCAGCCCGAGCTCCACCAGCGCCGAGGCTGGAACGACCGCGACGCCACCCAACCGGTGCGCACCGAGCCACGGCAGCGAGTTGCTCCCCAGTTCCAGCTCGAAGACCTGGCCATCGACGCCGTGAGCCACGCTCACCGGCCGGCCCTTGAGAGACGTCACCGGCTCGACCATCGCGGCCACGGGCGTGGCCACCGCATCCAGCCAGTACCGCTTGTGCTGCCAGGGATAGGTGGGCAGCGGGAGCGGCGTCCCACCCTCCGGGAAGAAGCGCTTCCACTGCACGGGGAATCTCGCGCGGTACAACGCGCCCACGGACTCCAGCAGCACCGTCCGCTCGGCCTCCTCGCGGCGCAGGGACGGAAGCGTCACGCCCTCGCGCCCCACGTGCTGCAGACACCGCTCCACGGAGGGAAGCAGAATCGGGTGCGGGCTCATCTCCAGGAAGACGGAGTGCCCCGCCTCGGCGAGTTGCAGCACCGACGAGGAGAAGAGCACCGGGTCGCGCAGATTGCGGACCCAGTAGGCGGCATCAAAGCCGGAGCCGTCGCAGGAGGCGCCGGTCACCGTGGAGAGAATGGGCACGCTGGAGCGTCCGGGCCGCACCGTCGAGAGCACGGAGAGCAGCTCGTCACGCAGCGGGTCCACCTGCGGACTGTGCGAAGCCACGTCGACCTTCACCCAGCGGCAGAAGACGTTGCGCGACTCCAGCTCGGCGCGAATTGATTCGAGCGCGGCATTCTCCCCCGACAGCACCGTGGAGGTCGGACTGTTGCTGACCGCGATGGCCACGCGGTCCTCGCGGCCCGCCAGCGTCTTGCGCGCGTCCTCCAGGGTCAGCTCCGTCGCGAGCATGGCCCCCTGGCCGCTGATGCGCCGCAGGAGCTTGCTGCGCAGGCAGATGATGGCCGCCGCGTCCTCCAGGGAGAGCGCGCCCGCGACGTGCGCCGCGGCCACCTCGCCCATGCTGTGCCCCACTACCGCGTCCGGCGCGACGCCCCAGGAGCGCCACAGCGCGGACAGCGCCACCGCCATGGCGAACAACACCGGCTGCACGACGTCGATGTCCTGAAGCCGGGAGTCCTCGGCGGGTGCGCGCAGCACGTCGGCCAGACGCCACGTGACGTGGGGCCGCATGGCCGTGTCGATGCGCTCCACGGCCTCACGGAAGACAGGCTCCTGTTCGAGGAGCTGCCGCCCCATGCCGGCCCACTGCGAGCCCTGCCCCGGGAACACGAAGACCGCCTTGCGCCGGGTATCCGTGTCCGTCGCCGCCGGAGCAGGTCCCTCCAAGGCGAACTCCCGAAGCTGCCGCGCCACCGCCCCCGCCGAGTCCCCCGCGACAGCTATCCGGTACTCGTGGTGGGTCCGCCGCAGCGCCGCGGTGAAGCAGACATCCCGGAGCGACACCTCCGGGGACGACGTAAGGACGTCCGCGTACTTCCGGGCCAACGCTTGAAGCGCGGCGGGTGAGCGCGCGGACAGAGGCAGCAGATACGCCCCTTGAGAAGGCGCAGCGGGCGCCGCCGAAGCCACGGGGGCCTCTTCGAGAATCACATGGGCATTCGTTCCGCTGATGCCAAACGAGCTGACCGCGCCCCGGCGCCTGCGCGTCTCCTGCGCGGGCCAGGGGTACAGCTTCGTGGGAACGGTGAGGGCCTCACCGCCGAAGTCGATGCGGGGGTTGAGCCGCTGGAAGTGCGCGAGCGGCGGGACGGCCCCGTGCTGCATCGACAGGACCATCTTGATGATGCCCGCGATGCCCGCGGCCGACTCGAGGTGGCCGATGTTCGTCTTCGCCGCGCCCACCACCAGCGACCGCTCCGCGGTGCGCCCCTGGGCATACACCTCGTGGAGCGCCTCCATCTCGATGGGGTCACCCAACGAAGTCCCGGTGCCGTGGGCCTCGACGCAGTCGATGTCGGCGGGTTCCAGGTTCGCGCTCTGGAGCGCCTGCCGGATGAGCGCCTTCTGCGCGAGCACGTTGGGCGCCGTCAACCCCGCCGACTTGCCGTCCTGGTTGACGGCGGAGCCCCGAATGAGCGCGAGGACGGTGTCCCCCGCCGCCAGCGCATCTGACAGCCGCTTGAGGACGACCACGCCGCAGCCCTCGCCCCGCACGAAGCCGTTGGCGCGGGCATCGAAGGTCTTGCAGCGTCCATCCGGCGCGAGCGCCTGGGCGCGGGACACACGGCTCGACGACAGCGGCGACAGGATGAGGTTGACGCCGCACGCCAGCGCCATGGAGCACTCCTGCTGGCGGAGACTCTGCGCGGCCAGATGTAATGCCACCAGGGATGACGAACACGCGGTGTCCACGGACAGGCTGGGCCCCTGGAAGTCCAGGAGGTACGACAGCCGCCCCGGCACCACGCAGTTGATGGCGCCCGTCACGCTGCTGGAGTCACGGGCGGACGGGTTGCCCACCTGCAACAGCGCGTAGTCGTCGCTGTACACGCCCACGAACACGCCCGTGCGGCTCCCCGCCAGCCGAGACATGTCCTGGCCCGCGTTCTCCAGCGCCTCCCACGCCACTTCCAGGAGGATGCGCTGCTGAGGGTCCATCCGATGCGCTTCGTGCGGAGAGATGCCGAAGAAGTCCGCGTCGAACTGGTCCACCGCGTTGATGAAGGCGCCCCACTTCGCGCCCAGCTTCTCCTGGGCCTCGGGGTCCATCCGCGCCATGTCCTCACGCATCCACCGCGAGGATGGCACCTCGGTGACGGCGTCCACGCCGCTGCACAGGAGGTTCCAGTACGACGCCGGGTCGTTCCCTCCGCCTGGGAAGCGGCAGCCCATGCCGATGATGGCCACGGGCTCCGACCGGCTGCCCTCCACCGCGTCGAGCCGCGACTTGAGGTCCATCGCCAGCAGCGCGAGCCGCTTGGGGGAGTACTGCGCAATCTTCTCCGCGAACGTCGTCATGAGCCTTGCGCCATCCTCTGAGCGAACAGCCGCTCGACTTCTTCTTCCGACAGGTCGTCAATCTCGCTGGCCGTCACATCCGCCTGGGGGGCCTTCGCCGGTGCCACCTCCGGCGCGGACTCGGGGCGCGAGTCCTCCAGCGGGAGCGCCAGCTTCTCCGCCAGGAACGGCGCCAGCGCGGCCACCGTCGGGTAGGTCCACACCACCGTCGCGCTGAGCTTCAGCCCGAGCGCCGCCTCCAGGCGGTTGCGAATCTCCATGCTCATCAGCGAGTCGAGCCCGAAGGTCACGAGCGGTGTCCGTGGCTCGATGCGCGCGGGCGCCATCCGCAGCACCCCGCCAATCAGCTCGCGCAGGTGCGTATCCAGCAAGCCGCGACGCTCGGACGCACGGGCCGCTTCGAGTTGCTCTCGAATCCGGCTCTTGCCCGCGCTCACAGCGGGCCGGCTGGACGGCTCCTGCGCCAGCTTCGTGAAGTACGGCGACTGCGCCGCGGCCAGATAGAAGCCCAACCACTGGCGCGGCTCGAAGGCCATGACGCTGAGCTGCGGCCGCGCCTGTCCCAGCAGCATGCCAAGCGCCGTCAGCGCCTTGTCCGGCGCCATGCCTCCCAGGCCACGTGCCTCCAGGCGCTCACCGCGGATGGACTGCGCCGCCGCGAGTCCCACCTGCGTCCAGGTGCCCCAGTTGATGCTCAGCGCGGGCAACCCCTCCGCCCGGCGGGCCTGGGCCAGCGCGTCCATGAAGGCATTCGCCGACGCGTAGTTCGACTGTCCCGGCGTGCCCAGCGAAGCGGCCACGCTGGAGAACAGCACGAAGTGCTCCAGCGGCAGGTGTCGCGTCTGCGCGTGCAGGTTCCAACTGCCCAGAACCTTCGGTGCAGACACCGAGGCGAAGCGCGCCTCGGTGAGGTTGAGCAACAGTCCGTCCTCGAGGAGTCCCGCGGCATGGAACACTCCACGCAGCGGGGGCATCGCTTCCTCCACCCGAGCCAACGCGCCCGTCACGTCCTCGAGCCGCGCGACGTCGCCCTGGAAGGACTCCACCCGAGCGCCGGCCTCACGAAGCGCCGCAAGCGCCTGCTCCGCCTCCGCGGAGGGAGCGCGGCGGCCCATCAGCAGCAGGTGACGTGCGCCCTGAGAAACGAGCCAGCGCGCGAGTTCCAGCCCCAGGCCACCGAAGCCCCCCGTGATGAGGTAGGTGCCATCCTCGCGCAGCAGCGTCGCCGGTTCACGGGCGGACAGCGCATCCGCCGCCCGAGACAGCCGCGCCACCAGTCGCGTGCCCCCCCGCCACGCGGTCTGGTCCTCGAACGAGGTTGATGACAGCTCCCGCAGGAGCGCATCCGCCGCGACGTCCGCGCCGCCTTCCAGGTCCACACGGGTGCAGCGCAGCTCCGGTTGCTCCACCGCCAGCACCTGCCCCAACCCCAGGAGCGGAGCCTGCGCCACCGCGACACGTTCCGCCGCCTTGCCCGCGGAACGTGCCCCACGTGTGGCCAGCCAGAGCCGGGGCGCATCCCGCCAGCCCGCCCCCGAAAGCGCCTGCACCAGGTGCAGCACGCTGGTGGTCCCCAGCCGCCGCGAGTCCTCCAGCGACTGTGGCGTCAGCGCATCCGTTGAGGCCATGTCCAGGCTCCACAGGTGCACCACGCCGCGGCAAGGCGGAACGCCAGCGCCCAACAGGTCCGTGAGCAACCGGCGCCAGTGCTCCGGATTCCGGGGGTCCACCTCGGCACTCCGCGGTCCGGTCACCCGGTACGCCTCACCCGGCGCGACGAGCACGCACGTCTCGCCTCGCGTCCGGAGCTGCGCGGACAGCCGCTGCCCCACCCCGCCGCCGTCCTGGAGAATCAGCCAGCTTCCCGGCGTGTGCTCGGGCCACGCCAGCTCCGCCGGCAGCGGCCGCTCCTCCCAGTCCACCTGGTAGAGCCACGCGCCAAGCTCCTTGCGGGCGGAGGCGCCCGCATCCAGGCGGTACAGGCGCAGCGCTTCGAGCTCCAGCAGCACCTGGCCCTGCTCATCCAGCAACCAGAAGTCGAAGGTGCGCTCACGCGCGCTCTCGTCCCCTTCCCCACGGACCTTCACTCGCGCCCAGGCCGCGCGCCCGGGACGCTGGAAGAAACGAATCCGCCCGATGCCCACCGGCACATGCGTCGCTGGAGCGGACGTCGCGGTCAGCGGAGCAAGGAGCTCCACCGCCACCTGCAGTCCCGCATCCAGCAGCGCGGGGTGGAGCCGGTACGCACCCGCCTCCAAGGCCACCGTGTCGGAGACCTCCAGGCGTCCCAGTGCCTCCTGCTCACTGCGCCAGATGTCCCGCAGACCCTGGAACGTCGGGCCATACATGAGGCCTTGCGCCTGCCGGCGCTGGTAGTGCGCTTCAGCGGAGACCGCCACCGTGACGCGCGCCCGGAGCGCCTCGGGTGATTCAACAGCCGCGCCCGCACGTGCCTCCCGCCGAACCGTCCCCGCCGCGTGCTTGCGCCAGGCCGTCTCGCCCTCCGCGCGGCTGGCAATCTGGAAGGTGGCGCGGCCCGGCTCCTCCTCGGACAGCACCACCTGCACGCGCCTCGACTGGCCCGGCTCCAGCGCGAGCATCTCACTGAAGGAGACGTCCTCCAGCACGAGCCCCGTCTCGCCCAGCACCTCCGCGCCGGCGCTCAGCGCCATCTCCACGTAACCAGCGCCCGGGAAGACAACGTCCCCCCACACGCAGTGGTCGGCCAGATAGGGGAACGCCGCCGTGCTCACGGTCCGCTCCCAGAAGTGAGTCCCGGGTTGGACGGACGAAGAGAGTGAACCACCGATGAGGGGATGTCCCTTCCGGTCCTCGAGGACCACTCCCCCCGGCTGCGCATCCACCTCCACCTCGTCCGGGAGCCAGAAGCGCTCCCGCTGCCACGGGTACCGAGGGAGCGCGACGACACGGCCCTTCACCGGGTGCAGCGCCTTCCAGTCCACCGCGCAACCCCAGGCGTACAGCGCCGCGAGGGACTCCAGCAGGCCGCGCCGCTCGGGCGTCTGTCGCCGCAAGGACGCAAGCGCGATAGCGCCCTGTTTCGACTCGCGCAGCGTCTCCTCGATGGGCGCGAGCAACACCGGGTGTGGGCTCACCTCGACCAGCACCGTGAAGCCATCCGCCAGGAGTTGCTCGACAGCACCGTGGAACAGCACCGGCTCGCGCAGGTTGCTGACCCAGTAGGCCGGGTGGAAGTCCGCACCGTCGCTCGTCTGGCCCGTCACCGTGGAGTAGATGGGCACGGGCGCCCCTTGAGGCGCGACACCATCGAGCACCCGCAGGAGGTCATCCTTCAGCGAGTCCATCTGCGGACTGTGAGAGGCGACGTTGACCTTCACCCGGCGGCAGAAGACGCCCTGGCTTTCGAGCTGCGGCAGCAGCGACTCCAATGCGTCGGTGTCACCCGAGAGCACCGTGGAGCGCGCGCTGTTGCTGACCGCGACGGAGAGCCGCGTCTCGTGGCCGGCCAGCGCCTCGCGGGCCTGCTCCAGCCCCAGTTCTACTACCGCCATGGCCCCCTGCCCGCTCTTGCGGCGCAGGAGCTGGCTGCGCAGGCAGATGATGCGCGCCGCGTCCTCCAGGCTCAGCGCGCCCGCGACGTGCGCCGCGGCCACCTCGCCCATGCTGTGCCCCACCACCGCGTCCGGCGCGATGCCCCACGAGCGCCACAGTGCCGCCAACGCCACCTGCATGGCGAAAAGCACCGGCTGCACCACGTCGATGTCCTGCAGACGCGAATGCTGCTCGTCCGCCAGCAGTTCCGCCGAGAGCGACCAGTCCACGTGCGGCCGCATGGCCTGCTCGCACGCCTCGATGGCGGACCGGAACACCGGCTCCTCACGCAGGAGCTGACGCCCCATGCCCAGCCACTGGGAGCCCTGTCCCGGGAAGACGAAGGCCACCTTGGCCCGTCCCTCGGGACTCACCCGTCCCTCACTCACACCCGGCGGGAGCTCCCCCCGCGTGACGGCGTCCAGCGCCTCCGCCAGCTCCCGTCGCGAGCCGCCCACCACCGACAAGCGGTGGGACAAGTGGCCGCGGCGCACGCTCGCGGTGTAGGTGACGTCATCGAGCGGCGCGCCCGGCTCCCCACCCAGGAAGTCGCGCCAGTCCGCGGCCAGCGCCTTGAGTGCCTCCGGGCTCCGCGCCGACAGGGGCAGCAGGTGCACGGCCTCCCCGTCATGGTCCACCCCACGCGTGGCGAGTGCATCCCACCGGACCGGCTGTCCCGACGCGTAGAGCATGCCCAACGAATCGAACAGCGTGGCGCGCTCGTCCTCCTGCCGCCGCAGGGAGGGCACCACGCGGCCCTGCCGCCCCAGGTGCTTCAGCGTCGCGTCGATGGGGTGCCGCAGAATCGCATGCGGACTGACCTCCAGGAACGTGTCGTAGCCCTCCTGGATGGTGTGGGAGAGCGCGCCGGTGAAGAGCGTGGGCCACGCGATGTTCCGCACCCAGTGGGAGGCGTCCGCGCTCGTGCCGTCGATCTCCGCGCCGGTGATGGACGAAATCAGGGGAACGCGCGACGGGCGGGGCCGGATGTCCCAAAGCTCCTCGGTCAACGCGTCCGCCAGCACGTCCATGCGGGGGCTGTGCACCGGAACGTCGATGTCCACCTGCCGGCAGAAGACTCCGCGCTGTTGCAGCGACGCGAGCACCTCGACCAGTGCGTCCACATCCCCCGACAACACCGTCGAACCCGCGCCCGAGTCGATGGCGCGGAACAACCGCCCCTCGTAGCCCACGAGCAGTTCGGCGGCCTCCGCCCATGGGACGCCCACGACCGCCAGGCTGCCCTTGCCCGCCTGGGTGTGCATCAGCCGGCTCTCGGCGCAGACGACGCGGAGGGTGTCCTCGATGTCCAGGACTCCCGCCGCATACGCCGCCGACACCTCGCCGATGCTGTGCCCCACCACGGCGCCGGGCTCGATGCCCCACGAGCGCCAGAGGTCCGTCAGGGCCATCTCCACCGACACAATCGCGGGCAGCCCGATGTCGAGCCGGCCCAGCCGCGCCGCCGCGTCGTCAGCGGCCAGCACTTCCAGCAGCGACCAACCTTCGTACTCCCGGATGAGCGCATCGCAGCGCAGCAGCGTCGCCCGGAACACGGGCTCGGCGTCCAGCAACGGCAGGCCCATGCGGGGCCACTGGCAGCCGTGTCCCGAATAGACGAATACCGGCTTGCGGACCGCGACCTCCGCCACCGTCCCCACGGACACACCTGGGCGCGGCACTCCCGCCAGGAAGCTCTCCAGGCCCGCACGAAGGTCCTTCCGGGTCCGGACCGTCACCGTCAGGCGGTGCGCATGCGTGCCCGCGTCCAGCTCGGCCGCGCGGAGCAGCTCGGCCAGCGGCAGGTGCTCCCGGGCCGTCACGCGGCCCAGCAGACCCTGCGCGGCGCCACGCAGCGCCTCCGCCGTCTCACCCGACAGGTGGAGGAGCCGTGCCTCGGGGAGGCTCGCCTCTTCCATCACGATGTGGCAGTTCGCGCCCCCGAAGCCGAAGGAACTGACGCCCGCGATGAGCTTCCGGTCGGGCTCCGGCCAGTCGCCCAGGGTGTGGTGGACCGACAGGCCCATCGCCTCGAAGGGAATGAGCGGATTGGGCTTCTCGTAGTGGAGGCTGGCTGGAAGCGCGCGGTGCTTGATGCACAGCGCGGTCTTGATGAGCCCGGTGATGCCCGCCGCGGCCTCCAGGTGCCCGATGTTCGTCTTGCAGGAGCCAATGAGCAGGGGCTTGCCCTCGGGCCGTCCCGCGCCGAGCACCTCGCCCAGGGCCTGTGCCTCCAGCGGGTCTCCCAGCTGCGTGCCGGTGCCATGCGCCTCGACGTACTGCACCTCCGCCGGCTCGACACCCGCGCTGGCGCATGCCTGACGGATGACCTCCGCCTGCGCCTTGGGGTTGGGCGCGGTGAGGCCGTTGCTGCCACCATTGTTGTTGATGGCACTGCCGCGGATGACGCAGTAGATGGCGTCGCCGTCCGCGAGCGCCAGGGAGAGCGGCTTGAGCACCGCCACACCCGCCCCCTCGCCGCGCACGAAGCCGTTGGCGCGGGCATCGAACGTGTAGCAGCGCCCGTCTGGAGAGAGGGCCCCCAGCTTGGACAGGGACACCGTGCTCTCGGGGGCGATGGTGAGATTCACACCGCCCACCAGGGCCAGCGTCGACTCGCCCCTGCGCAGGCTCTCACAGGCCAGGTGCACCGCCGTGAGCGAGGACGAGCAGGCCGAGTCGATGGAGAAGCTCGGCCCTCGCAGCCCCAGGACGTAGGAGACCCGGTTGGCCAGGACGCTGTGGTGATAGCCCGTGGACGTGTACGAGGAGATGCGCTTCATGCCGAAGCGCTGCAGCGTCATCTCGTAGTCCATCCACGCGGCGCCGAAGCAGACCGCCGTGGGTGAGCCCTGTAGCCGGTCCGCGGCGATGCCCGCGTCCTCCAGCGCCTCCCAGCTCAGCTCCAGCATGAGCCGCTGCTGCGGGTCCATGTGGAGCGCCTCCTTCGGCGAGATGCCGAAGAAGAGCGGGTCAAAGCCATCCACGCGATCCAGGTAGCCGCCCCAGCGGGAAATCACCTTGCCGGGCGCCGCGGGGTCTCGATCATAGAGGCGGTTGACGTCCCACCGGTCCGGCGGCACTTCCGTGATGGCATCCGTCCCACCCACGAGCAGGCGCCAGAAGGCCTCCGGATCCGGCGCCTGGGGATAACGACAGGCCAATCCAATAATGGCGATGGGCTCATGGGCCCGGGCAATACGTGCCAGGGAGTGCGAAGACGCCCCATCCTGCTCACCCGCGAGGTATCGGGCCAACGCATCCAGCGTGGGATACTCCCAGGCAAGCGTGGGAGACAATGAACGCCCCAGCATCGCCCCCACCTCCGCGATGAAACCGGTGGCCTTCAGCGAATCAAGCCCATACAGACTGAAGCGCTCCCGGACATCCAGAGTGTGAGCCTCGATTCCCAATCGCTGAGCAAGGACCGCGCTCAAACGAGCCCGCACTTCGGCCAAACCCGCCTTCGACAACCCATTTTGTGGCGACACTCGGACCTCTAACTGGCACGCTCGAAAGCCGGGCTTTGCCTCGGCGAACGAGATGACGACGGACGCAGTCCGCCTCCCCCCCGCGATAGACCCGATACAAGGAAGAGCGGATCAATGCCAAATCCATAACGTTGGCGCAAGCCAATCAGCACGAAACCGTTTCGTGCACTCTCACGAGAACCGGACACTCCAAACGGAGCAACCCATGTCTCTCAATTACCAAGACTCCGACTGACGCATGTTTGATCTGAAAATCAAACATGAGTGACCCCAGTAAAACTAATTAAGAACAGAACGTTCCCAGACCTGGCACGTCAGCCGGGCAGAGTACGCGCCACCGCCATTCCGGGGAAATCTCAGAACCCATACACATAAAACCTATCAGTCGCCCAGCGTCCCCCGGGGCCGATGCCCAGGGGGTTCCACCAGCAAACGCAATGGCCTGGATGTGTCCTCCACACGCCAGCCGGCTCCACCTGATGGGCAGCCCGAGTTCCGCGCCGCGAAGCAATCATCGGGCGCATGAATTCTTATGATAAATCAATACAGCACCGCACTGCAGGCGGCCGGCCCCGCACGGCGCACTGTCAGGAAATTCGATGCCGAACGTCCGCGGCCCCGGACCGCGAGGAGGCAACCCGAATGGAACTTTCCCCAGGCGAAGTGGAGCAGTTCATCGAGCGTGGATTCGTGCGGCTGGACCAGGCGTTTCCCCGCGAGCTGGCGGACACGTGCCGCGAGCTGCTCTGGCGCGACACGGGCTGTGCTCCGGACAATCCGGCCACCTGGAAGCAGCCGGTCATCCGGCTCGGGGACTATGCGCAGGAGCCATTCCGGCTGGCGGCGAACACGCCCCGGCTGCGAGGCGCGTTCGACCAGTTGGTGGGGCCCGGACGCTGGCTCCCCCGAGGCAGCCTGGGCACATTCCCCGTGCGCTTTCCCAGCCCGGACGCGCCCGGAGACGACGGCTGGCATGTCGATGCCAGCTTCCCAGGTGAAGACCCGAGCTCGTTTTTCTCCTGGCGAGTGAATGTGGCGTCGAAAGGCCGCGCCCTACTGATGCTCTTCCTCTTCTCCGACGTGGGAGAGGACGACGCCCCCACCCGCATCCGCGCGGGCTCCCACCGGGACATCGCCCGCGTGCTCGCCCCCGAGGGAGACGCGGGACTGACGTTCATGGAGCTCGCCGGGAAGTTGGACGTGTCGGCCCACCGGCCGCTCGCGCTCGCCACGGGAGAGGCCGGCACCGTGTACCTGTGCCATCCCTTCCTGGTCCATGCCGCCCAGCCGCACCAGGGAACCCGGCCGCGCTTCATGGCCCAGCCGCCGCTCCTGTCCCGCGCCCCCTTCGCGGTTCAGGGCCCGGAGGACGACGCCTCGCCGGTGGCACGCGCCATCCGGCAGGCGCTGAACGAAACGCGCGCGTAGCCCGAGCGTTCCCCGCGTCGCTACTTCCTGGCGCGCTGACGCTGACGCTTGAGGCTCTCCAGTTGCCGCTTGGCCCGGTCCTGCGCGGCTTCCACCTGGGACTGCGCCGCCGCGGGCCCCTGCCGCGCGAAACGCGCCAGGGTGCTGATGGTGGGGTGCTCCAGCAGCTTCAGCAGGGGCAGGTCCTGTCCCAGCACCGACTTGAGCTGTGTGTGCACCTGCACCATCAGGAGCGAGTGGCCGCCCAGGTCGAAGAAGTTGTCGTGCACGCCCACCTGCTCCACGCGGAGGACGCTGCGCCACACCTGGGCAATCTGCTCCTCCAGCTGCCCCTGCGGCGCGACGAAGGCCGCCTTCGCGGAGCGCACCACGTTCGGCGCGGGCAGGGCCTTGCGGTCCACCTTGCCATTGGGCGTCAGCGGGAGCGCCGGCAGCTCCATGACGAGCGACGGAACCATGTGTTCCGGCAACCGCTGCGCCAGGGCGTCGCGCAGCGCGGACGCCTCCACCGTGGCGCCCTGCGCGGGCACCACGTAGGCCACGAGCCGCACGTCGCCGGGCACATCCTCGCGCGCCACCACCACCGCCTCGCGCACCGAGGGCTGGGCGGTGAGCGCCGCCTCGATTTCCCCTGCCTCGATGCGGAAGCCACGCACCTTGAGCTGGTGGTCCACGCGGCCGAGGAACTCCATGGTGCCGTCGGGCCGCCACCGTGCGCGGTCACCCGTGCGGTACAGCCGGGCCCCGGGCTCACGGGCCCAGGCATCCGGAATGAAGCGCTCCGCCGTCAGCTCGGGCCGGCCCAGGTAGCCACGCACCACGCCCGCGCCGCCGATGTACAGCTCACCCGCCACGCCCACCGGTGCCGGCTGCAGCCGTGCATCGAGGACGTACAAGCACGTGCGCAGCAGCGGCGTGCCGATGGAGACGACCGCCGCCGTCTCCTCCGCGGCCACGCGCGCCGTGGAGGACCAGATGGTCGTCTCCGTGGGGCCGTACATGTTGAGCAGCTCGGCGGACTCCGGCAGCGCCTTGCGCAGGGACGCGGCCAACGCGCCCGGAAGGGCCTCGCCGCCCACCATCAGCCGGTGCAGGCCGCCCAGCGCCTCGACGGACTCGGGCTCGGACAGCAGCGCGCGCGCCAGGGATGGCGTGCACTGCAGGTGCGTCACGCCGTGCTCGCGGAGCTGCTCGGGAATCGTCTTCGCCGTGCCCGCGCGGCGGCTGTCCCGCACGCAGCGCTGCCGCACCTCGTCCAGCAGCGGCAGGCTGGCCAGCACCGTGTCGGCGGGAATGCCGAAGTCGATGAGGCAGCCCACCTCGTCCACGCCCAGGGCCTGGAGCTGCCCGACGCGCTCGCGCACCGAACGCGGCGTGCCGAACAGGCCGCTCGTCTCGAAGTAGCGGTCGAAGGCATGGCCGGCGAGCCGGTCCAGGTCCGCCTCCGTGGCCGAATCCATGTCGATGCCCAGCGTGCTCCCCAGGCCTCGCATCAGGTCGGCCGAGCTCTTGAGGTAGTTGCGGAAGGGCTGCTCCACCACCTCGCGCACCTTCGCCATGTCCTCGCCGATGAAGGTGTGCAGCATGAGGGTGACGTGGCCCTCGCCCGCGTGGCCCGCGTCGCGCCAGGCCTGACGGTAGAGGGACAGCTTCTTCTCCAGGTCCTCCCACGTCTGCCCCAGCAGGTGCGTGAGGATGTTGCACCCCAGCCGGCCCGCGGAGATGAACGTCTCCGGGTTTCCCGCGGCGGTGAGCCACACGGGCAGCTCCGCCTGCACGGGACGGGGGCGCAGCTTCACATCCACCTGCGCGCCGCCACCGCCCGGGAAGCGCACCGTCTCCCCACGCCACAGCCGGCGCACGGTGTCGATGCCTTCCATCATCAGCTCGCGGCGCTTCTCGTACTTCTCCGGCGCGAAGACGAAGTCATTGGCGTGCCAGCCGGAAGCGACGGAGATGCCCACGCGCCCGCCGGACAGGTTGTCCACCAGGGACCACTCCTCCGCCACGCGCACGGGATGGTGGAGTGGCAGCACCACGCTGCCCGCGCGGATGGCCACGCGCTTCGTCACGGTGGCGACAGCCGCGCCCACCACGGAGGGATTGGGGTACAGGCCGCCGAAGGCGTGGAAGTGGCGCTCCGGCGTCCACACCGCCGCGAAGCCGTGGGTGTCCGCGAACTTCGCGCCCTCCAGCAACAGCCGGTAGCTGCTCTCCCCGCGCGACACCTCCGCGTCATCCGCGAAGTAGAACAGGCTGAAGTCCATGGGGCGCTTCCGGGCCCCCACGGCGCGAGCGGGCGCCTTGAGTGAGGCCCCCTCCCCTTGCACCACCACCTTGAAGCCGCGGGTGAGCGTCCACAGCAACTCCAGGACGGAGATGTCGAAGGAGATGCTGGTGACGGCCAACCAGGCGCCCGCGGGCGAGTGGCCCACGCGCACGTCCATGGCGGCGAAGAAGTTGGCCACGCCCCCGTGCGGCACCACCACGCCCTTGGGCCGCCCCGTGGAGCCCGACGTGTAGATGACATACGCCGCGTTGTCGGGCGTGGTCCCCAGGGCCAGCGGTGACGCCGGCGTCGCCGCGTAGGGCTCCGCGGTATCCAGCAGCACGGTGTGCAGGCCGGCCACGGGCAGCGTCCCCGCCAGGTGGGACTGCGTGACGAGCACGCGCGCGCCCGAGTCCTCCAGCATGTACGTGAGCCGCTCCCGGGGATAGTCCGGGTCCAGGGGCACGTAGGCGCCGCCCGCCTCGAGGATGCCGAGCATCCCCGCCACCATCTCCGCCGAGCGCTCGGCGCACAGGCCCACGCGCACCTCGGGGCCCACGCCCAGGCCTCTCAGGTGCAAGGCCAGCGCGGACGCACGGCGCGCCAGCTCCGCGTAGGTGAGCGTCCCATCCTCGGCGACCACCGCCACCGCGTCGGGCGTGCGGGCGGCCTGCTCACGGAACTGCGCGTAGATGCAGTGCGAAGGGTCCTGGGAGAGCGGCGCCGTGAAGTCGTTCCAGCGCTCCAGCAGCGAGCGGCGCTCCGCGTCGTCGAGCAGCGGCAGGTCCTCCACACGCGCGTCCGGAGCAGCGACGATGCCCCGCAGCAACGCCTCCAGGTGTCCCGCGAGCCGCGCCATCGTCTCGGCCGAGAAGAGATCCGAGCGGTACTCCAGCGCGCCCTCCAGCCCTCGCGGCGTCTCCACGACGGCGAGCTGCAGGTCGAACTTCGCCGTGCCCTCCACGGCGCCGTCCGGCACGGGCAGCACCGGGCGCCACTGCATGCCCGGCACGTCCATGTCCACCGGCGGCAGGCTCTCCAACACCAGGTTCGCCTGGAACAGCGGGTTGTCGCCGCCACGGACCGCGCGCGACGCGCCCACCACTTCTTCGAAGGGCAGGTCCGCGTGGGCCAGGGCCTCGTGGAACGTCTGGCGCATGCGACCCAGCAGCTCCCGGAAACGGGGCGCGCCCGACACGTCCGCGCGGAGCACCAGCGTGCTGGCGAAGAACCCCACCACGTCACGCAGTTCGGCCCGGTCCCGCTGCGCGAAGATGGTGCCCAGGCCGAAGTCGTCCTGACCGCTGTAGCGGTGCAGCAGCGCCGCCCAGGCCGCCGCGAGCGTGACGAAGAAGGTACAGCCCTCGCTCCGGCCCACCGCCTTGAGCGAATCCACCAGCTCGGCCGGCAGCGCGAAGCGGTGGAGCGCGCCGCGGAAGCCCGGCTCCCGGGGACGCGGGAAGTCCGTGGGCAACTCCAGGCGCGGCAGGTTCTCCAGCTTCCGCGCCCAGTAGGCACGCTGCCCGTCCAGCGCGCCGCCCAGCCCGTGCTGCCAACGTGCGTAGTCCACGTACTGCAAGGCGGGCGCGCCCAGCGACGCGGCGGCGCCAGCCACCTCCGCGCGGTACAGCGCGGCCAGCTCCCGGGCCAGCACACCAATGGACCAGCCATCCGTGACGATGTGGTGCTGGGTCATCAGGAGCACGTGCTCCTGGTCCTCCAGCGCCACCAGCGCCGCACGCACCAGCAGGCCCTCTGACAGATTGAAGGGCGCCTCGCCCTGGGCCCGGGCCAGCTGATTCAGCCGCGCGTCACGCTCGGCGGGCGACAGCGCCCGCAGGTCCTCGCGGGCCACGTCCAGCGGACGCAGGGGCGGCAGGAACTGGCGCGGCTGGCCCTCCACTTCGGGGAAGGCCGCGCGCAGCACCGCGTGACGCGACAGGAGCCCTTGCAGCGCACGCTCCAGCGCGGGCACGTCCAGCGCACCGGAGAGCCGGAGCTGGAAGTGGACGTTGTACAGCGCGCTCTCGGGCACCAGCCGGTCCAGGAACCACAGGCGCTGCTGACCGGGCGACAGCGGCAGCTCTCCCTCCAGCGAGCCGGCCTTCAGCGGCGGCACGGCGGGCGCGGCGGAGCCCTTCCACGCGTCCACCAGATGCGCGGCGGCGGCCCCCAGCGTCGGGTGCTGCCAGAGGAAGGCCACGGGCAGCGACACACCGAGTTCCTCTTCCAGCCGGCCGTGCAGCTCCAGCGCCATCAGCGAGTCGAGCCCCAGGCTGGCCAGCGACGTCTCCGGCGCCAGGGACGCGGGCGCCGCGCGCAGCACCCGCGCGGCCTCCACGCGGAGGAAGTCCACCAGCAGCGCCGGACGGGCCTCCTCGGACGCCAGGGCCAGGCGCTCGCGCAGGGGCGCGGACGGCGTGGAAGGCACGGCCTCCGCCACCGGAGCGGCCTCCTCGCCCGACACCTCCACCACCTCCAGCGAGCCCGCCAGGAAGCCATCACGACAGGCGCGGCGCTGAATCTTCCCGCTCGACGTCTTCGGAATGCTCCGGGCCTGGAGCAGCACCACCGTGTGCGCATGCACCTGGTGCTCATCGGCGAGCGCGCGGCGCAGGGCGCCCACCACCGCCGCGCCGTCGAAGCCCTCTCGCACGTCGACCTCGGAGACCACCACCAGCCGCTCCTCCCCCTCCACGTCCACGGAGAAGGCGGCGCTGCAGCCGGGACGCACCGCGCGGTGCGCGCGCTCCGCGGTCATCTCCAGGTCCTGCGGATACAGGTTCCGGCCCCGGACGATGAGTAGATCCTTGAGACGGCCGGTGATGAAGAGCTCGCCCTCCGGCGACAGGAAGGCCAGGTCACCGGTGCGGAGGAAGGGCCCCTCGCCGTTGGCGAGCCGCGCGCCGAAGGCATGCGCCGTCTCCTCCGGACGATCCCAATACCCACCCGCCACGCTGGGGCCAGCGACCCAGACCTCACCCACCTCGTTCGAGGCCCGAGGCACCCGCGTCTCCGGGTCCACGATGAGCAGCCGCTGGTCCGGCGCACCCTGACCGGAGGACACCAGCGTGCGCGCCGTGGGCCCCTCCGCCGCGCCAGACGCGGGCTTCGCGCGCCCCAGCTCCAGCGAGCCGGTGTCGTAGCGCTCCTGTACACACGGCGTTCCCTTCACGCCGCCGCTGACGATGAGCGTCGCCTCGGCCAGGCCGTAGCAGGGATAGAAGGCCTCGCGCCGGAAGCCAGCGGGCGCGAACGTCTCCGCGAAGCGCTCCATCGTCTCGCGCCGCACGGGCTCCGCGCCGTTGAAGGCCAGGTCCCAGTGGCTCAAATCCAGACGGGCCACGTCTTCGGCGCGGGCCTTTCGCGCGCACAGGTCGTAAGCGAAATTGGGTCCACCACTGACCGTCCCCTTGAAGTGGGAGACGGCCTCCAGCCAGCGCAAGGGCCGCTGAAGGAACGCGATGGGCGACATCAACACGCACGGGAAGCCCAGGTAGAGCGGCTGCAACACCTTTCCGATGAGCCCCATGTCATGGAACATGGGCAACCAGCCCACGCCCACCGAGCGCTCCGCCTGCAACCCGAAGTCACGCGTAATCAACGACTCGTTGTGGAGGATGTTGGCGTGGCTGACCTTGACGCCCTTCGGGTTGCCCGTGGAACCCGACGTGTATTGCAAGAAGGCCAGCGACTCGGACGTCAGGTCCGGGCGCTTCCAGTCCGCGGCCTCGGCTTCCGGCACCGCGTCACTGGCAATCCACTGCAGCTCACCCAGCTCAGGAGCCTGCGGCGTGAGGAACTCCGCCATCTCCTGGATGGTGCTCGTCGTCAGCACGTAGCGCGCGCCACAGTCCCGGGCGATGGCGCGAAGGCGCGGCAGCGTGCGATCCAACCGCGTGGGGTCCGGCGGGTAACACGGCACGGCGATGACGCCGCCATACAGACAGCCCATGAAGCCCGCGACGAACTCCAGGCCGGGCGGGTAGAGCAGCAGCGCCCGCTCCCCCTGCGCGCCCAGGGCACGCAGCCGAGCCCCCAGCGACCGCGCCCGTGAATCCAGCCGCCGGTAGGTCCACTCCTCCACCGGGCCGTCCACGTCTCCTGTCTCCAGGAAGCGATACAACAGCGCGTCGCCTTGAGACTCGGCGCGTTGACACAACACGTCCACCAGGGTGGGGAAACAGTGAGCTCGCGGCTCGATGTGCTCGGTCATGTCTTCTCCAGCGCTGGACACGGCCCGGGTTGACACGCGGCCACGACCCTTGACTGAGCACGGAGAACCCCCGGCAGACATCTTCCGGCCAAGGCTCCCCGAGACAGCATGCCGCTTCGCCCGGAAGAGGAAGCACGCTCGTACCGCGCTTGAGCCCGCCCCCTCGATACAGCGCAGCTTGTGCCACCGCCGTTGCCTGCTTGTCCATATAAACGATAAGATCTATTATTACAGCGATAGCGGTTCCTGATAAAAAGAACGCGGTATCCGGTTGGACGTCCCGGCCGCGCTCACGAAGACTCTAGCCATGCATCTGACACCGAGCGGCGCACGTCCGCGGAAGGCCCGCTGACGGCATGGCATTTTCAAGCAGGCACGTCGTCACACACCCTGCCCGGGTCTTCAGTCTCATCTGGCTGGGTCAGCTCATCTCGTCGCTGGGGACGGGGCTCACCCAGTTCTCGGTGGGTGTCTTCGTCTACCAGAACAGTGACTCCGTCACGGAGTACTCGCTGGCGTCCTTCTTCGGGTTCCTCCCGATGGTGCTGCTCGCCCCCGTCGCCGGCTCCATGGTGGACCGCAGCAACCGCCAGCGGGTGATGTTGCTGGCGGACCTGGGCGCGATGATGGCGATTGGTTTGATGTGGTGCCTTGTCGCGGCGGACCGCGCCGGGCTGTGGGCCCTTCAAAACTGGCACTTCTATCCGCCCCTGGCGCTGAGCGCCGCCTTCAGCACCTTCCGCATCCTGGCCTTCTCCACGACCACGCCCCTGCTGGTCTCCAAGCAGAACCTGGGCCGGGCCAACGGCATGGTGGAACTGGCCATGAGCGCGGGCCAGCTTCTGGGCCCCGCGATGGCGGGCGTGCTGGTGGTGAGCATTGGCTTGCAAGGCGTGTTGCTCATCGACCTGGCGACCTTCCTCTTCGCGGTGGCCACGCTGCTGAGCGTGCGCATCCCCCAGCCCGAACTGACTGCCGAGCAGGCCGAGGCCAGGAAGTCGCTGTGGACGGACATCGCGCTGGGCTGGCGCTTCATCCGCGAGCGCCCCGGCCTCCTGGGCCTGCTGGCCTTCAGCTCCGCCGTCAACCTGTTCTCCGTGCTGGTGACGGTGCTCATCACCCCGCTGGTGTTGAGCTTCACGGACCCGACGACGCTGGGGCTGGTCGTCTCCTGCTCCGGCGTCGGCATGGTGGCGGGCGGAATCACCATGGGCGTCTGGGGAGGCCCGAAGCGGCGCATCCGGGGCGTGTTGGGCGCGGAGCTCGTCGCGGGCCTGGCCTTGTTGGCGGCGGCGCTCCCCGCCAGCGTATTCCTCGTCGCGTGCGCCGCCTTCGTGTTCATGTTCACCGCCCCCGTGGCCATGGGCTGCTCACAGGCCATCTGGCAGAGCAAGGTGCCCCCCGCCATCCAGGGACGGGTGTTCGCCACGCGCCGGATGCTCGCCCTGATTGCCCCGCCCATCGCGGCGCTGCTCGCGGGTCCGTTGACGGACAAGCTCTTCGACCCCTGGATGGCGCAGGGCGGCGCCCTGGCCAGCACCTTCGGCCAGGTGCTGGGCACCGGGCCGGGCCGCGGCATTGCCCTGCTCTACGTCTTCCTGGGCTTGATGCTGGCGGGCAGCGTCCTGCTGACCTGGTCCTCTCCGCGCGTGCGGGGCGTGGAAGACGAGCTCCCGGACGCGCTGCTGCCCCAGGCCGTCCCCGCCGCTCAACAGCAAGCCTGAGCCGCCGCGGCGCGTCCGCTGGTCAACGCTCCGCGCCCGGCGAGCCTATCCTGTTATTCCTGCTTTACTGATTGCCGTACAGTCCTTGCAGCTCCGGCTCCCCGGAGCCAAGGCCTCCGCCCGCCCCAGGCGTGGAGCGCCCGAGAAACCCTCGACCGCAAGGAGCACAAGCATGTCCGGCAAGTTCGTGTCACGCAGTCTGGCCCTGCTGGGAATCTGTGGGGGCCTGAGCGCCCTGGGAGGCTGTGGCGACGCCGAGCCAGCGCCCACCGCCCTCGAACCGGTGGGCCAGGTGGAAGGCGCCGCCATTGTCGACACCATCACCGAAGGCTCCTACGTCATCCGCTCGGTGATGACGAACAAGTGCATCGACGTCGCCTCGTCGAGCACGGCGGACGGCGCCAAGGTGCAGCAATGGGATTGCAACGGCACCAATGCGCAGCGCTTCCGCGTCACGCCCACGTCCGGGGGCTACTTCAGCATCATCAACGTGAACAGCAACAAGGCGCTCGACATCAAGGAGGCGAGCACCGCGGCGAACGCGCTGGTCCACCAGTGGGGCTATGGCGGCGGAGCGAACCAGCAGTTCCGCTTCGTGAAGGAAGTGGGCAGCGAGTTCAGCATCCGCGCGCGTCACACCGACATGGCCATTGACGTGTACTGGGGCAACACGGCCAACGGCACGGAGCTGGTGCAGTACCCCTACGAGCAGCGCACGAACCAGCGCTGGACGTTCGACCGCATCGACGGGGGCGGTGGCAACCCCGGCACGGGGCTGGCCGCCATCCTGAGCGAGTCCACGTTCAACGCCATGTTCCCGAACCGGAACCCCTTCTACACGTACAGCAGCCTCATCGCCGCCGCGAGCACCTTCCCGGCCTTCGCCAACACGGGCTCGCTGGAGACGCGCAAGCGCGAGGTGGCGGCCTTCTTCGCCAACACGGCCCATGAGACGGGCAACTACGTGTACGTGGAGGAGATCAATCGCGGTGACTACTGCGGCGCATGGGGTCCGCCGGGCTGCTACTGCGTCGCGGGCAAGAAGTACTACGGACGCGGGCCCATCCAGCTGTCCTGGAACGGCAACTACTGCGCCGCCGGCACCGCGCTGGGGCTGCCGCTGCACACCAACCCGGACCTGTTGGCCCAGGACGCCAACGCCGCGTGGCGCTCCGCGTTCTGGTTCTGGACCACGCAGGCCGGCGCCGGAACCATGTCCGCGCACCGCGCCATGGTCGACGGCCGCGGCTTCGGTGAGACCATCCGCACCATCAATGGCTCGCTGGAGTGCAATGGTGGCAACCCCGGCCAGGTGCAGAGCCGCATCAACAACTATCAGCGCTTCACCGGCATGCTGGGCGTGAGCCCTGGCGACAACCTGGGCTGCTGAGACGCGTCACCGAGGTGGGGATGGATCGCACCTCCACCTCACGCCTCACGCCGAACGCCGGGCGGCCTCATGCTCCAAGCCGCCCGGCTCCAGCACCTCGCCCTGGCAGCACCCGCGTCCGGAACCGGGCAGCCCCCTGCCCCGTCTCCCGAAGGAACGCGCTGCCGCGCCTGACGGCGCTCCCCGCCTCAGCCGCACTCCCGGAACGTCCCCCCCCCGAGCCGCCCTGGGGTGCACCGGACAACGCCAGCATCCGCCCTGAAGAGTGCATTGGAGGGATGGGTCTGTCTTTACCACCCGGGTGGTATGGGCAACGCGCGCCAGAACTCCTGAACAGTCCGTGTCTCGCGAAGCCCCCGCTCCGCGCCGCCCGGAATAGCAGGAGACCACGCAGTGCATCACGACATCAGACGCTGAAGCAGGGTGCCTTGGCAGACGCCGAGTCCGCGACGACCTGCGCCGTTGGCAAATCTGACTCACCCAAGCCAGCGAACGGAGCCCAGGTGCATTGGCTCCACTGTCTGCATTACCGTCCATGAACATACCACCCGGGAGGTACAGACACGCGGCGCGCCTGCCAGGAACCATTTGGGTGGTGCAGGTGCATGTTTTCGTCGAACTCGCCAGTGCGGCTCCGAAGGAGCACATGCGCGCACGTATTGAGCGCGTCCACGGAAACTTCCGATGAGGAGTCAGGATGGGAATTCCAACACGAGACGAGGACGTCGCGTTGCATGCGCGCATCCTCCAGCGAGAGTCGGTGGCGAACGTGGACGCGTTTGCGGTCTTCGTCGACCCCATCATCGCAGCCGTGAAGTACGCCCGAGGATGCACCTACGAAATGGCCCGTGACGCCGCCATCGACGTGTTGCTCGACTACCTCGAGGCACCCGAGCGCTTTGATCCGCAGAGAGGTCGCCTGTTCTCCTACCTGGCGCAATCCGCGAAGAACACGGTCACTGACTGGCAGCGCTCGGCGACGAGGCGCCAGGTGCGTGAAGAAAAGTTCGGCATCCTTTTCGAACTTCTAGGGAGGTCTCCGAAAGACTGTTTGGAGCAATCCGCGGAGGTGAAGCGCGTCGTGGAACGCATCGAACAATCCGACCTCTCTCAGGTGGACCGCGCGTTCCTCGGACTCATGCTCCAGGGAGAACGGTCGACCCAGCGGTTTGCCGAGGTACTCGGCCTGGGCTCACTCCCCGCAGTCGACATCCAGCGCGAAGTGAAGCGCAACCGTGACCGCATCATGAAGTGGCTGGTGCGCTTTGGAAGGGAGGTTTTCGGTGACGAATCCTGATTGGCTTGAGAGTGCGGCCAGGCGGAGCACAGAGAAAGCCTGGATGCTTGGCCATGTGTTCGAGCGCTACCTCGCGATTGAAGGCATCACCACCACTGACCTCGCGAACCAGCTGGGTTGCTCGCTGGAAGAGCTCCACTGGATGTCCCTCTGCCGACGTCCCGTTGGTGCTTCTTTCGCAACGCAGACCATCGCGGTCGCTCACCGCTTCGCGGTCAACGAGCGGGCCCTGGTCCGAGTGCTTCGACACGTCGAGGTCATCGACGCGCTGACATCCGATACCGAAGGCGAGGCGGTGACCGGCGCCAGTCGCATCCAAATCGCGGCCAGAGACCGCTTTCATGACGATGAGGACACCCCATGATGGGTCGTTGGCTGGATGAGGCCATGGTCATCAGCGGGCTCCAGGCATGCACTTCCTATCCGCGCGACCTGGCCGTAGAAGCCCCATACCAGCTGTCCGTGGAGACGGTGCCCATCCCCAAGCTCACGACAGCGCACGTGGCGGAGTGGACATCGAAGCGGAAGGTTCCGCATCCCATCTCCGACACCGACCGGGAAATATACGGGTGCATGGTCGCCTGGAAAGGGAGTGCCCTGCTCTTCCACGATACGGGTGACTCGGAGGATGAACAGCGATTCACCGTGGCACATGAGGTCGCGCACTTCGTGCTCGACCACGTGATTCCCCGCGAGCGAGCCCTGCGCCACTTTGGAGAAGGAATCCTCCCCGTCCTCGACGGAAAGCGAGACGCAAGCCTGGAGGAAAAACTGTCCTCGGTTTTCGGACAGGTCCCGCTGGGTGTCCAGGTCAAGCTCATGGATAGGAACCCGTCCGGGCACCTTGCCTCTGGAGCCATTGCGGAAGCCGAACGGCGAGCCGACCGGCTGGCGCTCGAGTTCCTCGCGCCAGCAGAGCTCGTGCGGCGGATGCTCCGTATCACCCCAGGAGAAGACGGCGTACCGCGGGTGGCCAGCCGCTTCGGTCTCCCTGAAGACAAGGCCAGGGGCTATGCCCGCGCGCTCATGCGACAGGAGCGCGCCCAGCGATTCTCCATCATCGAATTTCTTGGCGAAGACAGGAGCTAGGCATGGCGGGTGGTTTTCACGCCGAAGACGGAGCAGACCTCGTCGGTGACGACGACTTCTTCGACGCGTTTGGAGAGGATCTGCTGACGACGCTCAACCTCGACACATGGTCGCAGGGGCTCGACCTGGAGAGCGTCATGGCACGGTTCCGAAAGGAAATCGCCAATGCCGTGGACAAGGAGGGCGTCGTGAAGAAGATCATCCGGCAACAAGTCCTCCCGAAAATCTCCGCGAACTCTCGCGGTGGTGCCAAAGAGGCTGGAGTCTACAGGGCCACACCCGAAGAATTGGCCACGGTCCATCAGAGCCTGCTCTTCTCTGGGAAGGTGGAGGCCGTCAACAGCATCTCGACGAGCCACGAGAGCCTGCCAATTGGAATCACCCAGATTGGAATCGCCGCTGTGGGTTACGGAGGGACGAGCGGAACATTTTCTCAGCGACTGTTCCGGAAGGAGATGTCGGACCAGCGTTCGAATCCAGTTCAAGAGGCACTCGCGTGCATCGACCAGCGGATGGACAGGTCGGCCAGTCCTCGCGAGAAGTCGCTTTCCAAACTGGCTCGCCGCGGCATCAAGACCTACGCCGAACGGGCCGTGCTCGTGGACAAGTCCGAGGCGGAGTGGCGTATCGGGCATGGCAATCCATGCTCTTACGAACTCATCACGGGTTCGGGCTACATGAGCCTCCTGCGCGCATCCATCACTGTGCTCAGGCGCCTCATTCTCCAGCAGAAGAAGTTCGTGTTCGTGCCAAGCACGCTCGAGGAGCGGGGCATTCTGACCATTGGTCATGCGCTCCAGGCTGGCGAGTACGTCATCTTCGAAACGCTCGAACGCTATGGGAGGCGGGTCATCGAGCAATGGAAGTACGGGGACCGCAGCCAGAACCTCGCGGCGAAGTTCGTGCAGGAATGCTGCCCCGAAGTCATCTCCGGTGTGTTTCGCGCATCTGAGCGAACCCCTCCCCGCTCATTCTATGCGCATCGCGACCACGTCCACCTCGCGGCGCGAGTCGCCATGGCGGACAGCATCCTCCGACCCGATCGGGGATTCCCCATGCTGCTCGATGTCGCGGAAGCATCGTGCCGGAGCGCCTTCGGTGAGGATGGATTCATGGGCCTCGTGCATGACGCCTATGCCCAGGCAGGCGCCAACCTCGAGTTCTTCAACGAGCACACCAAGCGCCATTAGGCCAGGGGGACCATGAACATGGCTGACGACGGCAGGGGGCAGCGCGCGCCGGGTGCCGGGACTTTCCGGGGGCAATCCGCCGCTTCAGGACAGGCTGGGACCCGGTCTGGTGACGTGTCGGAGGATCCAGGCAATTGGGGCGATCCACCGCCCGGCCACCCCGCGGCAGGAATTGGACCGTTCAGGCCAGGGGCGAGGCCCACCAACGGGCCCACACGCCCCGCCCCCATGCCGGGCCTGGGCGTTGGCCGGCCGCCGCCCGAGAAGAATGGTCAGCACCGCGCTGTCCCCGCGGCGGCAGCACCTGTCATGAATGGCAAGGCCCCTGGGCCCGTGTCCCCGCGGGAGCCTGACGGTGAGGTCGTTCGACCGACCCCAACGAAGACGCTGAACGAGCTCGACGAACTCAGGAACCAGGCCCATACCGGTCCCCAGGTGGATCCAGAGCTGGCGGCGGCGGTGGGTTTCACCCACTTCGACGTCACATCCAGCCAGGACAACCTCATCACCGTGCTGCTCACGCGTGAGGATTTGCACCTGCTCGCGTCCCAGACGCTGGTCCGGGTGAGGTCGAGGGAGGACAACCGCGCCTACCTGGGCGTCGTCGTGCGGGGCCCCTTCGCGGAACCGAACGCGGTGCCCGCCAACTCCACCATGGCCATTGGCGTGGTCACCCACGGCAAGAAGCTGGCGTACACATTCGACTATCACGGGCGTGCGGAGATTGAGATTGTCGGAGAGGAGGTCGAAGGCACGCTGAAGCCTCCCCGCTTCCGGCCCCGGCCGCAGAGCCCCGTCTTCCTGCTCGACGAGGCGGAGAGCGCTCGCGTGCTGGGCGTCGGCGGCGACATGTGCCTGGGGCTGGTGGTCGGGTACGAAAAGATGGAGGCCCGGCTCAATCCCCGGGACAAATCCATCCTTCCACGCCACACGGGCATCATCGGAACGACGGGCGGCGGCAAGTCCACCACGGTGGCCACGCTCATCCACCGAGCCCAGGCGGATGGCATCGCGACCATCGTCTTCGACGTGGAGGGTGAATACACGCACGTGGACCAGCCCACGGACCATGCCGCCATGCTCGAGGCGCTCAAGCGGCGAGGCCAGCGTCCGCAGGGCGTCAAGGACTTGCACATCCACCACCTCACCGGGCGCGACAGCCTCAATCCGCGACACCGGAACAAGCACTCGTTCTCGCTCAAGTTCTCCAGCCTGTCTCCGTACGCGCTCGCCGAGATTCTCGACATGTCGGACGCACAGCAGGAGCGGTTCCTCAAGGCCTACGACGTCACCAAGCTCTTGCTCGAAGACTTCAACATCTACCCGCAGACGGAAGAAGAGCGCCGCCAGGTCCTCGACGTGGACGAGTTGTCCACGGGCTTTCCCCACATGACCATCGACCACGTGCTGGACGTGGTCAGCGCGTACATCTACAGCCTCAGTGACGAAGGCAAATCGGAGACGCGCGGTAAATCACGTGCCACCCCTCGGAAGCAGGCGTCCCTTCTCGAAGAGAACGACGACGCGGAGGCCGACCCGGACGTCACCGCCAAGGCGCCATCGCGCGGACTGATGCTGCGCACCGAGTTCAAGAGCAACTTCGGCCGGGTCATGGCGCGCGTCATGGCCCAGAGCAGCCGGCACGAAATCAGCTGGAAGGCCCTGGCCAGCAAACTCCACCGACTGCGGCGCCTGGGCATCTTCGACGTGGGTAGCGAGCAAGGCGTGGCCTATGAGTCCATGCTCACGCCCGGGCGCGTTTCCGTCATCGACCTGTCGGACACGGACTCACCGCAGCTCAACAACCTGGTCATCGCAGACATCCTGCGAGGCCTCCAGGAAGCGCAGGAGCGACGCTACGAGCGGGCCAACGCGAAGGACCAATCGGTCACGCCGGTCCTCATCATCATCGAAGAGGCCCACGAGTTCCTCTCCGCGAACCGCATTGCCCAGATGCCCGTGCTCTTCGAGCAGGTGGCGAAGATTGCCAAGCGGGGCCGCAAGCGCTGGATGGGGCTCGTCTTCGTCACCCAGCTTCCGCAGCACCTGCCCAACGAGGTGCTGGGCCTCATCAACAACTTCGTCATCCACAAGATCGCCGACAGCTCTGTCATCTCGCGCATGCAGAAAACCGCGGGCAGCATCGACGAGAGCCTCTGGAACCGGGTGTCGCGGTTGGCCCCCGGTCAGGCGCTGGTGTCGTTCAGCAACTTCACCCGGCCGCTGATGGTCGCGGTGGACCCCGCACCGGTGAAGCGGCTGCTGGTGGAGTGACACGCGCCCCGCGTTTCATCCCCCTGACACCTTGGGTGCGGGGGGACTGGACGCGAGGGCCAGCCCTGGCCAGATAGCGGACATGAACCGACGCATGAAGGCCGCGCTCGCGGTCGTGGCCCCGCTGCTCCTCCCGGCATGCAGCGGAACCTCCGACGATGACGGCGATGCCTGCGCACAGGTGCGGGTGTTCGCTCGGCCTGCATCGGGCGACGCCGAGTGCCGGAGCTTCGCGACGCCGTGCGACGTGCCGCAGGGGTACGTCGAATGCTGCGGTGGGTTCCATGGCGATTGCGTGTCGACGGGGACACGATGCGTGGATGACCCGCTGGATGCCTGCTCGCCTGGTTCGGGAGCCAAGGACTGCCCCGGCATCTGCCAGTGACGCCGGGCGAGGGAGACTACGCCTTCTTGTTCTTCTCGCCGGAGGACCTCGACGCGTCCTGCCCCTCCCTCTTCCGGTAGCCCCAGGTGGAGCTCCACATGCCGGGCCCAGTGAAAATCACGGTGATGAGCGTCATCACCGCTGCGCCAATCAGAATCTCGATCACCATGCCGCGCACTCCCCTCCGCACAAACTGTCCGTACGGTAATCTCGAAACCCACCGCCGTGCGTTGTCATGTCGTAACGCTCAGCAGGAAGCAATGCGCGTGAGATAAGGACGCCTCCTAGCGACGCTGCGCCCCGCCTGCCTGCCCGCGCCAGGGCCGCGATGGGGTAGTCTCACGGCCCCATGTCACGCCCCCTTCCTCCTGCGTCGCGGGACCGCAATCGCCTCCGCGCCGCTGCCCTGCTGGCCGCCCTCTTGTCGCTGTCCGCCTGCGAGGGGCGTGGAACACCACCGGGGCCGGATGAACCGTGTGTCGGGGCTGCCTGTGTACCGCAGCAACCGCCCGACACCGCGCTCGAAGGCAGCGTGCGCATCGCGGCCTTCAACGTGCAGCGGCTCTTTGACACGGTGTGCGACTCCAGTGAGTGCGGCGGCAGCAACTACGAGGCGCTGCCCACCCCCTCCGAGTTCGGCCTCCAGGCGGACCGGCTCGCGTCCGCCATCTCGCGACTGAACGCCGACGTGGTGCTGTTGGCAGAGGTGGAAACCCAGGCCTCGCTCGACGCGCTCACGTCACGGCTCCCCCGCTTCGGCTATTCAGAACTGGGCGAGACGGGCGCACCGGCGTCCGTGGACGTGGCCGTCCTCTCCGTTCACCCCATCACCGACGTCCGCGGGCATCGGGAACGCACGCTGTGGCGCCCGGATGGCTCCGCCACCCGGTTCTCCCGCGAGTTGCTGGAGGTCCACCTGGACGTGGACGGGAAGAAGGTCATCGTCTTCTCCGCGCACTTCCGCTCCAAGTCCAACGACGACGCCGGGCGCCGCTTCGCCGAGGCCGTGGCGACGCGGGACGTCGTCGCGGGCGCGGCCCAGGCGGCTCCAGACGCGCTGGTCATCCTTGGGGGAGACCTCAACGACGTACCGGGCTCGGAGCCCATCACCGCGCTGGAGCGCGACGGCGCGCTGCTGCGCGTCTCCAGCGACCGGCCGGACAGCGAGACGTGGACGTATGCCTACCGCGGCGACCTCCAGGCCATCGACCACCTGTACCTGGCGCGCGGCGGGGGCTCGTATGTGCCCGGCTCGTTCCGCACGGCGAGGGACCCACGGGGCGGCTATGGCGGGTCAGACCACGCCGCCGTGTACGCGGACTTCCTGCCCGTGCCCTGAGGCCGGCTCAGGCCGTCGCGGGAATGGCCTGGATGTCGAGCTCGAGATCGATCTTCTCGCTGACGAGCCAGCCGCCATTGTCGAGCGTCTTGTTCCAGCGGATGCCGTAGTCGGTGCGGTTGATGGTGGTGCGCGCAGAGTAGATGAGCCGCGAGTTGCCCCACGGGTCCCTCGACGTGCCGATGTGCCGGGCGTCGAAGGCCACGGGCTGCGTCACGTTGCGGATGGTGAGGTCACCCAGGAGACGGAAGCTGGCGCCGCCCGCGGGTTCGACCTTGGTGCCGCGGAAGGTGAGCCGGGGCGCGGCCTCGGCATCCAGGAAGTCTGGAGAACGCAGGTGCGCGTCCCGGTCTGTCGAGCCGGTGTAGATGCTCGCCGTTTCCACGGTCATCTCGACTTCACCCTGAGTGGGCTGCTCGGGATTCACACGGAGGATTCCGGAGAAGCGCTCGAAGCGACCGTGGACCCGCGCCACCACCATGTGGCGCGCGACGAAGAGGATGGACGAGTGAGAAGCGTCGATGTTCCAGGTGCTGACAGACATGGGAGGGCGCTCGGCGGATGAGGGGGCGGGGAAAAACCGGTGCGCGCCGGGGGGCGCAAGCTGACCCTGCCTAGATAATGACCCACTCATTGAAACTCCATGCACACGGTGTGACGAAGCCGGATGCACGAGGAGCCGCGCGCGAAACACGACAGTCTGGAACTTGCGATGGTTCCGTCTCACCCTTCCGCTTGAGCGCGTGTTGCGGGGAGTGGAGTGGACGTTCCTGCATCGCTCGCGTCGGCGGCCCTCGACCCAGCCCAGCCCCACCGGAACCCGCGTACCCCCGACTTCAAGTCGCTGTCATTTTGCGTGAAGCCTGAAACGGGGGGATTCTGCTTTCACGGTCAGGCCGGGGGGAGCCGTACCATGTGACAAGTGCTCCTTGCCGCACCGTGGCCACGCCGCCTCGTCTTGGAGCCACGTCATCGCATGCGGATCGCTGTCATCGCCACGTACACGCACCCCACCCGGCTGCGCCTCAAAGAGCCCTCCATCATGCAGTCCTCCGTGCCGGAGCTCATCGCCGGCCTGTGCCCCCCGCACGCGGAGGTGGAGATCTTCAACGAGAAGGAGTGCGACATCCCGATGGACCGCCACTGGGACCTCGTCTTCTTCTCCTATCTGCACTCCTTCTACGAGCACACCAAGGTGCTCTCCACCCTCTTCCGACAGCGCGGCATGACGACGGTCGCCGGCGGCCGTCACGCCAGCTACTTCCCGGACGACGCCCAGCAGTACTTCGACGCCGTCATCACCGGCGAGCCCGAGGCCAACGTGCCCGCGCTCATCGAGGACTTCGAGAAGGACAAGCTCCAGCCGCGCTACCAGCGCCCGCCACTGGGCCCCGCCGCCATCCGGCCCTACCGCTACGACCTCATCGACTTCACCCACAACAAGCTGCGCCTGCCCGGCATCGAGGCCTCACGCGGCTGCCCCTTCTCCTGCAACTTCTGCGTCCTCACCGGCAACGAGCGCTACCGCTATCGCCCCGTCGCCCACGTCATCGACGAAATCCAGCAGCACATGCACTGGAACCCCAACTTCATGGGGCTGATGGATGACGCCTTCGTATTCCTCGACAACAACCTCGGTGGCTCACCGAAATACCTGCGCGAGCTGTGCGAGGCCCTCATCCCGCTCAAGAAGACGTGGGGCTGCGCCCTCACCTTCAACGTCCTCAAGGACGAGTCGCTGGTGAAGCTGATGGCCAAGGCGGGCTGCCGCTACGTCTACACCGGCCTGGAGTCCCTCAACCCCGACTCCATCAAGGCCATGAACAAGGGCCAGAACAAGCTGAGCGAAGTGGACGCCGTCATCCGCCGCGTCTTCTCCGCCGGCATCCTGTTGTCCTTCGGCCTCATCGTGGGCTCGGACGGAGACACCAACGCGTACCTGGAGAAGCTCCCCGAGTACCTCTCCGACCTCCAGTACTTCTCCGTCACCTTCCTGGGCATCGTCTGTCCCTACCCGGAGACGCCCTTCTTCCGTGAGCTCCAGGCGGAGAACCGCCTGCTGCCGGGCACCTTGAGCCGCGACTACGACGGCTACACGCTCTGCCACCGTCCCAAGAACCTGGACACATCGGAGGTGGTGGAGCACTTCCACCGGCTCTGCGCGCAGCTCGGCAGCCTGCCGAACATCGCCCGCCACTACTGGTCCAAGCTCACGATGAGCGACATGCCCCGGTACAAGCAGACCATCCTCTTCTCCGGGCCCGAAATCGTGAGCATCCGAAACCCGGTGAGGAACACGGCACGGCGCTACATCGCCGGGCAGGACGCCTTGGAGTACTGGGACACGCAGCAGATGGCCCAGCTTGGCCTTCAGCCGCAGCGGCTCACGTGAGCGCCGCCGCCAGCATCGGCGCCGTATCCTGAGGACCGGACTCCAGTCGCTCCACCCGCCGCAGCTCCGCCTGCGCATCGATGGCGGTGAAGATGTCACGCGCGCGGGCGAGCAACGCCGTGCGCCGGTGAGGCAACGCCGCCGCCGCGTCCAGGTAGCCCACGCCCGTCTCCCAGCGGTTGGGCGTGGCCTCCAGCACCTTGAGCGCGCGGTCGAACAACGGCTCCGCGGCCTTCGCGCCCCGCTCGAGCGCCTTCGCACGCGCCATCACCCGCATGGCCGGGCCGCGCAGGTACGGATAGAGCGCCCCCAACGCTCGCGCCTTGAGCGCGCAGCGGCGGTAGAGGGCCCACAGCTGCTCGCGCGGCACGGAGACGGCCCCCTGCTCCAGCGCGAAGAGCGCGCCCTCCGCCGCGTCCACGAGTCCAATCTGGAGGAAGGGCACCAGCACGTGGTAGCGCCACAGCGCCTCGTCGGCGCGCACCGCCATCAGCGCCGCTTCCTCCACCTGGTGCTCGCGCACCGCCACGTTGACCAGGTGATTCAGGCTGGCGCACTGGTTGGCCAGGTCCTGTACGTCGATGCTGATGCGCAGGCCTTCCTCCAGCTCCGCGCACAGCTCGCCCACGTCCCCGTCGCCACGCAGGTAGCGGCACATGGGGACCCACGCGTGCGACCACCCCTGATGCATCAACGCGTTGAGTTCCACGCCCACGCGGCCCATCTCGAGGTACGCACGCTCCGCATCCTCGAAGCGCGAGGCCATGAACTGGCTGGTGGCCAGCATCATCAGGCCCGTCTGCACCTCCCACATGTCCCCCACCTGCCGCAGCAGCGCCACCGCCTGCTCGCCGTACTCCGTGGCGCGGGCCTGCGCGTTGGTGAAGATGGACTGCGTGGCCAGCCGGCTCAGCGCCACGCCCTCCGCCGCCGTATCCCGTGAGCGCCGCGCATGCTCCAGCGCGCGCTGGCACCAGTACCCCGATCGCCCCACCATCCCCGAGCCGAACAGCAGCGAGCCGTAGTAGCTGGTCGCCAGGCTCAGGCCGTACTCACTGCGCGAGCGCTCCGCCATTGTCGTGGCCACCAGCGTGGCCCAGGTGAGCTTCCCGATGTCCGCGAAGTAGTAGATCTTGATGAGCGAGATGAGCGTGGACAGCTGCTTCAAGTACAGCGGCAGCCGCGCGCCCAGTGGCCGCACCAGCCAGGGGAACAGGCCGTAGAGCAGGTGCAGCCCCATGGCCAGCACCGAGCGCAGCACCAGCGCCGCCATGCTCCGCGGCATCGTGCGCCCCATGAGCTCCAGCGCCGTCTCCAGCTCCTGGATGGCGCGCTTCGACTCGCCCTTCTCCTGGTGGGCCCGGCCCAGGCCCAGGTGAATCTCCGCGCGGCGCGGCACCTGCTCCTCGTCCGCCAGGCACTGCTCGAACATGAGGATGGCGCCCGCGTAGTTGCCCGCGTTGAGCAGCGTCTCCGCCAACTCCTTCATCACGACGTGCGTCTTGCGCAGGACCTCCTCCGGGTCCAACGCCACGGTGCCACCCAGAATCTCCATGGCCCGGTTGTAGTGGTGGACGGCGTCGTCGTTGGCGTACTGCTCGCGCGCGCTGCGCGCCGCCATCAGCGTGTACTCCAGGCCCTTCACCTCGTCGTTTCCCGCCAGCGAGTGGTAGGCCAGGATTCCCGCCGACTTGACGGGGTTGTCCCCGGCGCGGGCCTCGATGAAGCGCGCCATGCGCCGGTGCAGGTCCTCGCGCGCGGACACCAGCAGCGTGGTGTACGCCACGTCGCGGATGACGATGTGCTTGAAGATGCAGGTGAAGGGCTCCTCCAGTTCCAGGAGGATGAGCCCCAGCCGCGTCAGCGTGTCGATGGCCTCGCGAATCCGCTCCGGGGACACCGAGCCGGGCGCCAGCGCGGCCACCGCCTCCAGCGTGAAGATGCGGCCCACCACGGAGGCCACGCGCACCACCAGCTTCTCCGTCTCCGTGAGCAGGTCGATGCGCGCCAGCACCACATCCTGGATGGAGTCCGGCAGCTCCAGCCCCTGCAGGCTGCGCTTGAGTTCCAACCGCTCCGCGCCCGGCGCCACCGGTCCCAGGTAGCCCTTCTCCACCATGCCCTGGACGATGGACTCGGTGAAGAACGGGTTGCCCTGCACCTTGGCCAGCAGCAGGTCCTCCAGCGCCGTGTCCGGCGTCTCCATGCGCAGGTGCAGCCGCAGCAGCGCCCGCGTGTCCTCGTCATCCAGGCTGGACAAGTCCAACCATCGCAGCCCGGGCAACCCCTTGAGGCTCTTGAGGTGCACGCCCGGCCGCATCGTCACCAGCAGCGTCACCCGCAGCGGGGACAGCCGCGCGGCGACGTACTCGATGAGGTCGACGGAGATGTTGTCGGCCCAGTGCAGATCCTCGAAGAAGAGCAGCACCGGCGCCTGGCGCGACAGCTTCTCCAGGAGCTGGAGGATGATCTGGAAGAGCTTCTGATTCTTCCGCCGGGCATCCAGGTCGCGCGTGAGGGACGACTCCTCCACGTGCAGCCCCAGGATGCCCGCGAGCACGGGTATCCATTCCGGTCCCGTGTCCTCCAGGCCCGCGAAGCCCTGGCGCAGCCGGGACAGCTGCGTCTCCACGTCGTCGCCTTCGTGCAGGCCGAAGAGCTGGACCAGCACCTCCTTCCACGGGAAGAAGGGCGTGAACATCTCGTACGAGTAGCAGATGCCGTAGAGGCTGTGGGCCCCCCGCGCCTCCGCCACCTCCACCACCTTCGCGCCCAGCCGCGACTTGCCGATGCCCGCTTCGCCCGACACCACGCAGATGCGGCCGTGGCCCTCCAGCGATTCGTCGACGGCCTGGCGCAGCGCCTCCACCTCGCGCTGCCGGCCGACGATGTCTCCCTTGCCCTTGAGGAACAGGCTGCGGCGCACCTCCGCCGACAGTCGGTAGACAGGCACCGCGCGTGACACGCCCTTGAGCCGCGCATCCTCCACGAACTCGGTGTCGAAGCCGCCCTGGTGCAGCTTGCGCTCCGTCTGCGCGTCGATGTGGATGCCGCTGCCCTGCCCGTGTGTCATCAGGCGGGCGGCCATGTTCACGACTTCGCCGAGCGCGGAGTACCCCTTGCGCCAGGGCGACCCCATGTCGCCGAAGTAGGCCGGACCGGTGGCGATGCCAATCTGCAGCGATGAGACGAAGGGGAAGGACTCCCGCTCCCGCATCAGCTTGCACGCGAGCCGGCAGGCCAGCACCTCCTTGCTCTGCAAGGCCGTGGGCGCGCCGAAGATGACGTAGAGGACGTTCCCCTTGTCGGTGAAGTCCGTCATCAGCAACACGCCGCCGTGGTGTGCGCTCTCCCGCTGGACGTATTCGTAGAAGGCGTTCAGCTCGCGGGTGAAGTCCTCCGGCCGTGCGGACGCACGTTGGCTGTCGAAGCGGAGGAAGAAACAGGTGACATCGCGGAAGTCGCCGCTGAACTCCTGGTGCGCCGTCGTGATTTTCGTGAAGAGCACCGGGTGCAGCAGCAGCGAGCACCGGGCCACCATCTCCGGCCCCGAGGGCAACACGAAGCCGGGCGCTGGAGGCACGCGCAACGGCACGGTGGGCGCCAGGCGGTACGCGTTGCCGCGGGCCTCGCCTTGACGGGCCGGCTCCGGCAGCAGGGCCCACGCCTCCGGGCTGAGCAGCACCTCCCCCACCGTGGCCCGCTTCTCAGCCGCCACCGCCTGCGCCAGCGGCTGGCCGATGAGCGCGGGGTGCATCCACATGCCCGTGGCGCCCAGCACCACCCGGTGGGCTTCGCCGAACCCGATGCCGATGCGCGACGACACGCTGAAGCGCTGGCCCAGCAGCTCCAGCTGCGCGAAGCGGGACAGCCGCTGCTGGACGTCCAGCGCACACCGGGCCGCGCGCTGCACCGCGCCGCTGGCGTCCACGCCCGGCTCCACCTCGAAGCAGGCCAGGATGGAGTCACCGGCGAACTGGTAGATGTCGCCGCCGTGGTCCTTCACGACGTCGATCATCTCCGTGTAGTAGCTCGTCAGGAGCCGCTGGAGCGCATCGATGCCCCGGGGCCCGGCGCCGCTCAGGCTGACGACGATGGGCGTGAAGCCCGCGATGTCCAGGAGCAGGATGGCGCCTCGCACCGGCTCCACGAGCGGCAGCGCGTGCGCCTCCGTGCGCTCCAGACGCCGGAGCACGGCGCCGGGGATGTAGGGCGCCAACGTCGCGAGGATGGGGTCGATGTCCACCGGAGACATGGCCGTGCGCTCAGCTCAGGGCGTTGAAGCGGATCCACATGGCCAGCACGCCTACCACCGCATAGAAGCCAATCTCCACCGTCTCCGACACCGGCTGCGCCTTCTTCAGCGCGCCCCAGGTATGGACGACCACCATTCCCGCACACACCCAGCCGATGAGGTCGAAGATGGCGGGGCCTGGCCGTGACACGAAACGGGCCGCCGTGAGGATGATGGCCAGCGCCACCGCGCCCAGGCAGCGCCCGAAGTACACCGTGAGGTGATTGTTCCCCTCCGGCAGCCGCCACCCGAACCAGCGCGCCCACGTCAGGGGCATCAGCAGCAGGGGAATCGCGAAGACGACCAGGAAGAGCGTCCCGGCGATGACGAGGAACCAGCTGGCGAGCGGATGGTCGGGACTGATCATGATGGCGCACTCGAGACGACGCGGCCCGCCCTGCCTGGGTGGCCCCCGCCCGTTCCCCCGAGTGCATCATCCTAGACGTTTTCCAGCGGCTACGGCACGGCCAGGCGGAGCGGATCACGCACCGCGGCCCGGAGGAACTCGGCCACCCGCTCCAGGGAGTCCGTCCGCTCCAGCTCCGCTGGGAAGCGCCGGAACGACTCCGGCGGTCCGTAGAGGATGACCGGCTTGCCATAACGCAGGGCCAGGGCCGCCTCGGCCACCGTGCCCGCGCCCCCGGGCAGTGACACCAGGGCGTGCGGCGTGAGCACGTTGATGTGATTGCGGCTGAGCGGATCCGTCCCCTGCTCTCCGCTGAGCGGCAGATGCGTGTAGATGGGCAGCTCCACGTTGGGATTGGGGTAGCCCGAGCGGGGCCGGTACTCGCCGCCCTCCACCGTGCCTGGGACGATGCCAATGGAGATGCCGTGCCGGTACTCCACCTGGACGAAGGCATCCGCCGCCGTCCGCATCACCCCGCTGCCCGCGCCCGTGAGCAGGTCGAAGCCCGCCTCGGCGATCCACCGGACCAGCGGGATGACCCGCTCCGCGTGGTCCTCCTTGCCAGAACCGAAGACACCGATGATCCGCCGTGGCCTGCGCATGGGCTCTGCTCCTTCCCCCGGTATGACGGGCCCGTCCTCCAGCTTGTTCCAACCGCGCGCCGTATTCCTCTCACGACGGTTCATTGCCCCACATTCCCCCCGCCGGGCGTTCACCGATGGAAGCCTTCACACGTGGAGCGTGACGGATCGGACGCTTCACCTGTCAGACCCCCTCTCTACCTTCATCGGCATGCGACTGGAGGTCGTCCATGTTCGACAGTTGTGGAGGATGTGAGCGCCGCGGAAGCGCTGGTGAAGTGTTCGACTGGTGCGCCCACTGCGAGCTGTCCCTGTGCCCCCGCTGCATGGAGCGCGGCTGCTGCGACAATGAGCCCGCCGAGTCCGGCCGCTCGGCGCCCCGGTGCCTGCCAGAGCCTCCCGAGGACGACGAGGCCACGGCCCTTCCTGAGCACTTCGGCGGCCGGTGCTGCACCCGCGCCCGCGCCGTGGCGTGCTCCTGCGCCTTCCACTGGGTTTGCGCTCACCACGGCGATCAGCACATCGGCACGCATGACTGACGTTCCCGTTGTCCGCTGGGAACGGATCTCCAGGTGCTGGGCTCGACACATCCGGCCATGCCCGGAAAGTGACGTTTCACCTGGTATTTTCCGGGCAGGCACGATTGCTCAGTTCCTGAGAGGATGTGAGTATGCGTGTGAGACAGATTCTGTGTCTCACCCCCACCTTGCGCCCCTCCGAGGAGCCTCCCGTGAGTCCCCCCTTCGCGCGTCCCCGCGAGCTGGCTGTCACCGTGGAGACGTCGCGACCCGCCGCGCTGCCCTCGCACGCCATCGAAGTCGACGTGGGGGTGGCCCTGCCTGTCGCGTTCGGTGGGCTGAGAAAGGTCCTTCGCGCGTGTGAAGCCGCCGCGCCCCAGGTCGTGCACACCCTGTCCCGCGCCCATCCCTCCGAATGGAACCGGTTGTTTCCCGGCGCCATCGACGGCGTGCCGGACCTCGGCGACCTGGCGCTGACGCCCTCCGAGCGCCGCCTCCACCGCGAGTCGGAGCAGATGTTCTGGGTCCTCAACGTGGCCGCGAAGGCCATCGTGGAGACGATGCGCGTCAGCGGCCGGCCCCTGGTGCTCCATGGCGCGGGTGAATGTGACCTGGTGAGCCTGCGCGCGGTGATGCGGGCGGCCGAGTGGAGCCGCTTGGAAGGGCTGGAGGGCACCCTGTTGTTCACCGGGTGGAACGTGCGCCGGCCCCATGGCGCGGAGTGCTTCGAGTCCCGGCGGCAGGCCTACCTGGATGCGCTGTGCGACCGGATGCGTGCGCCCCGCGTGCCGACGCCCGGTCCGGTGTCATCGCGCGCGCTGGAGGCGCCGGTGGACCTGGAGGGGCGTTATCTCCAGGTCGCCGTGGACGCGGCCCAGGCGCCCGAGACACGGGTGGCCGCCGCCATCCTCGCCATCCGGAGCTGCTTCTTCACCACCAACTACGAAGGCGCCATGCTGGCCGCCGAACAGGGGCTGGCGGTGCTGGAGGCGAACGCGGACGCGGCGTTGGCGTCTCGCGTGGTCCAGGCCTGGGAGACGCTGGACACGGGCTTCGCCACGCCCGCCATCGAGATTGACCGAGCCAGCCTGGGTGACGTCGAGGAGCTGAAGGCCCTGTTCGCTCGCAGCATGGGCGTGGTCCATGTCTACACCGGCGCGCACGACGCGGCGATGGAGGCATTTGGGCGAGGGCTGGCATGCCGGATTCCTCCCGAGCTGGTGGCCCGGCTGCACATGTTCCGCGCGCTCACCCTGACGAAGCGCTTCGGACAGCTTCCCAACGCGCGGACGGAGGTGGCCGCGGGGCTGGCCGCGCTAGAGCGCAGCACATCGCCGGACCGGGCGCTCCAGGAGGGCTGGCTGCGCAATGTCTGCGCGCTGACGTGGTTTCAGGAGCGCAAGCTGGACAAGGCGCTGGTGGAGGAGAAGCAGGCCATGCGCTGCGTGGGGGACTTGCACGACGCGAGCGCCACGCACCTGAAAATCAACCTCATCTCCAACGCCAGCTATCTGCAGGAGACGGCGCGGCAGTTCGGTGATGCCATCTCCACATGGCGCCGGTTCGAGAAGATCAGCGAGAGCTGGGGCGTGAACTTCGCCAAGCACCACCGCTACCGGTTGGCGGGGCTGGAGCTGGCCGCTGGCGAGCGTGACGCGGCGGTGGCCCACTTCACCGAGGCGTTCACCAACGCCGATGCGCTGGGTGACTCGTTCCACCGGCAGGTGATTGCCGCGGAGCTGGGACGCTTGTTCCTGGACGAGCAGCAGCCCGCTGTCGCCGTGGACTGGTTCGCTCGCGCGGAGGAGCATGCGCGCGCCATTGGGGACCCGCTGAAGACGGCGGAGAGCCTGGCCGGGCAGGCCGTGGCGGCTGGACGCACGGACTGGTCGGAGGCGGTGCGGTGCGCGGGGGTGAGCACGACGTGGCCGAAGCAGACCGAGGCGCTGAAGGCCGCGCTCGCACAGGGTGATGCGAAGGCAGTGCACGAGGTGCTGCCTCGCGCCCGGACGAAGCTCAACCGCCCGTTCGACCCGGTGAACCTGTACTGACGTCCCGCTGGGGCGCGGCGGCAAGGCGCCTTGGCTCGGACGTGTGCCCGCCGGCGCGAATCAGCGCATCCGTGAGCGCCGAAAACCTGCTCAGCGCGTTGTGAGCAGCGGACCGCCGGTGATACGCGCGAGCGCGAACGGCTCGGCGGCGGCGCAATGGCCGTGCGCCACGAGCTCCGCGAGCAAGGCACCGGTATACGCACCGGTCAGGATGCCCTGGCCGCCCAGCCCCGTGGCGACGTAGGTGCGCCGGGTGCCGGGATGACGGCCGATGTACGGGTGGCCATCCGGCGTCGCGGCACGCAGCCCCGCCCATGCGCGGACGAACCGGGCGTCACGCAGTCGCGGGGCCAGCTTCGCGACGGTGGCACTGAGGTGCAGCAGGCCCGCGGGCGTCACCTGCTCCACGAAGCCCGCGTCCTCCTCCGTCGCGCCCACGACGATTTCGCCCGAGCGCCACGGCGCCAGGTACGAGGGCCCCGAGACGACGCGCGTCAGGTGCAATCCCGGCTGGTGCACCACCAGCATCTGCCCACGCACGGGCTTCAACGGCAACGAAGGCAACCCCTCCACGCCTGCCGACCAGGGCCCCGCGCACACGAGCAACCGGTCCGCCCGGAGCGTCTCCCCTTCCGTCTGGACCTCGATTCCCGTGGAGGATTCGGAAACGGAGCGCGCGGCCACGCCCAGCCGCAACCGCACGCCCACGTGGGCAGCGGCCTTCAGGAGCGCGTCGACGTAACCATCCGTGTCCACGAGGTGGCCCTGGTCCGTCTCGAAGGCACCGAACAGCGGCGTGCCTTCCAGCGCGGGCTCGAGCGACACCAGGCTCGCGGCGTCCCGCCAGGTGCCCAGTCCTTCCGCGTCCGCCACCGCTTTCGCCGCCAGCGCATCGCGCGCCTTCGCGTCCGCGACGACGCGGAGGATGCCGTTGCCTCGGCGAAGCTGGTCGCCTCCCGGAAGCGAGGACAGGTCCTCCGCCAGCGTGCCGCGGCCTGCCCGGGCGAACGCCAGCATCACCGGGTCATCGAACAACCGCACGGACGGAATGGCGACTCCGGCGGCGGCGCGCGAGCCCCGGCCTCCCGGATCCACGGCGTCCAGCACCGTGACGCTCGCGCCCAAAGCAGAAAGCCGGCGCGCGGCCGAAAGGCCCACGACACCGGCTCCGAGAATCAAGATGTCGGCGCCAGGCGTCATTTCACCTGAGACGCTTGGCGATGACGTGAAAGCCACCATCCACGTAGATGAAGCCGTGCCGCTCGGCGCGCTTCACCACCGCGTCCAACTGGGTGTAGCCCACCAGCACTTGGAACCCGAGCCTCGTGGACTCCTCACTGATGGCGGCCACCACGAGGTCAACGGCGGCGCTTCGCTCTTCCTTGGACAGCCCCGGCGCGGCCACCAGGGTTTCAATCATGGCCAGCGAGCTGTCGGTCCGGTAGAGAAACCCCGCCGCCTTGCCAGGAATGATGAAGCCCGTCTGAGGAAGCGTCTCTGGCGTGACGGCATCGTTCCAGAACTGCAGCCACTCTTGCACTTGAGCGAAGTGCAGCTCTGGAACGTAGAGGATGGGCGTCATCCGGCGATGCTATTACGAAACCAGGAACTGCGACATGCGCTGCGCGGACAGCTCGGCCGCGTTCTTCATGCCCAGCTGGCTCAGGCCCGTCTTCGCCGTGTTCTTCAGCAGGTCGCCCACCACGTCGGTGACCTTGCTCTTGCCCGTGGCCAGATTCAGCGCGCTGCTCACCAGGCTGTTGCCGCCCGCGCCGTCCATGAGGAACTTGCTGGCGAACTTGCCCACTGTGTTCTTCAAGGCGCCGCCACCCGGAATCAGGTCCGTCGCCGCGCCCATGAGCGCCTGGAGCGGGTTCTTGCCCTGGATGAGGCCGCTGGCGAAGCCCATCGCCGCGCCCAGCAGCGGGTTGACCGCGGAGACGAACGGCTTGACGACGTTCAGCACCTTGCCAACGATTCCCTTGAGACCGCCCATGGTAGTTCCCCTTGAGAGGATGGCTGCGGTGCAGCCATCAAGTGCGTCTGATGTGAGAATTGTCGGGGGACGGGCATATTTGTTTCCCTGTTACCCGAAAAAACCGGACGCCACTCAAAAGCCCATTTGAATTCAGGGACTTAGCGCAGGGACAAGGCACCGAGGATTCCGGGAAATGCTCCCCGGGCCGGGTCCACCGCCGATCAATTCTTGTCGGTGGAGGGCTTCTTGCCCTCCGCGGCGTGCAGATCGCTGGCGGACGTCCCCTTGCGGCTCTCGGGAGCGCCCGTCTGCGCCGCGTCGGATGCGAGCGCCGACTTGTAGCGAGCGTCCGCGTCCTGGTCGCTGAAGCCGTCCCGCTGATGCGCCCGGCTGATGACGACGCGGCCGTCGACGATGTCCTGCAGGTGCCCCTGAAGCTCCTCGATGGTGGGCACGTTGGGGTCCTTGGCCTTCAGCTCCTCGTCGGGGACGATCTCGATCTGGGGCGGCTTCTCCGGGTTGAGGGCATAGTCGATGATTTTCTCGACGTACTCCTCGACGGGCACCTTGAGCAGACGGGCCTGCTCCTTCACGTCCGCGTCGGCCAGCAGCTCCGCGCGAACCTCCTCCACCGGCCGCTTCAGCTTCTTGACGGGGGGAGCGACGACGTTTTCACCGGACATTGACTGTCTCCTCAAAAGGACCCGAAATCCTGGCAAGGCGGGAAGCACCTCCAGGCCGGGGAAGGGACCATTCTGGTAACCGATGCGCCCCGGTTGTCAAAGGGCGTCAGGCCGGTGCTTCGCTCCAGCGGGTGAACTGCATCCGCAGTTCGCAGGTGTAACGGCCCCGCTCGTCCTTCAGCCAGAGCTGCTCCGGTGCCGGGTACATCTCCTCCACGGACAGGCGCTCCGCGTCCCGAGCCAGGTGTGACAGCAGGTCCACGGCGAAGGGGCTCGCGGTGTCGATGAGGTACGGCTTGCGCTCCTTCGAGCTGCGCATGAACACGAAGCGAGGCCACCCACCCGCGCGCCGCTCCCGCTGCACGGCGAGGAAGAGTTCGAAGCCCGCGGGCTTTCCCAGCCGCTCCGCCGCCAGGTTCCAGCGCTCGCGCTGGTACACCGCGCCGCCCACGCTGAGCCGCGGCAGGTGACTGCCCTGCGTCCGCAGCGGCGCGTGCAGCACCTGGGGATGCGCCAGCGCCGCGAACGGTGGATAGGACGAGAAATCATCGAGCGGCAGGTACAGGCTCAGCCGCTCCCCCTTCCCGTCCACCAACACCGGACCTTCAGGCGTGGGAAGGACCTTCACGCTCCCCGGCGTCAGGGCCCCCTCGTCCACATCCAGCACGTCCGACACCGAGTACACCAACCGCCGTCCCGGATAGACGTAGAAGCCCTTGTTGCGCCTGCGGATGGCCAGCCCCACGAGCCCCCGCGCCGCGGCGTCCTGTTCCAGCCAACGCGAAGCCACCGAGGCATACCGCTCCCGCTCGGGCTGGAACGCGCTCAGCCAGCTCCACAGCAGCAGGTGGTGGTGGACCCGCGCCAGCATCACCTCGAAGCCGCTTCCGTCCGGCTTCGCGGCGAGGCACACGTCCGGCAAGGCGTAGCGCCCGCCCGGCGTGGACGTGCCCAGGAAGTCCACGGGCAGCGCACGCGCGCGGCCCTCCTCGGACTCCAGCATCACCGGCGGCACGGGCGAGAAGCGGCTGCCCGTTACGCCATCGGGCCGCAGCCGCACGGCGTAGTCCAGCAGGTCCATGGGGCCCGCGTCCGGGCCCAGTGCGTCGCGGACCTGCTCCCGGAAGCCCTGTTGCACCTTCTCGCCGTAGGCGGCCGACAGCTCCAGCGCGCCTGTCAGCGCCGCCTCCAGCTCCGCGGTGAAGGTCGCGCCGAAGCGCAGCCGGAAAGGCGAGCTCGCCTCCTCGTAGAGGATGAGCCGGTCCGCGTAGACCTGTCCGTCACCTCGGCGCGCGGGCTTGCCCGTGACCTCCGTGAAGGCAGCCTCCAGGCGCGGCAGCAGCTCGCGCCGCTGGGCCAGGTCTCCTGTTTCGAAGTCCGCCTTGAGACGCGCCAGGGCCTCCAACCGCTCCAGCCAGCGTGTGCGTGCCTCCAGGTCGGGGAGCGCTGCCACCGCGTCGCGCACGCTCTCGAAAGTGCAGAAGTCGTTCGGCCGGAACGGCAGGCCCCAGAGCAACAACGCGGTCTTCACCAGCGGCAGCGCCTGGCGCTCGACGTCCACGACCGGCAGGCCAAGCACCGTGGCCGCCTCGGCGGGTGTGGGATGCTCGCGCAGCACGGACAGCAGGCGCTCCGCCTCGGGCGACAAGGCGACGTCCAGCTTCAGCGGCTCGCAGAGTGCGCGGCCCGGTGTCACCGTGAAGAGCGGATTGAGGCGCAGCGGCAGGTACGGGCGCAGCGTGCGCTCCCGCCCCACCGCGCGAGCCAGCTCCGTCACCGCCCAGAAGGAGAAGAACGTGCGGCGGCGCGTGTTTCCGCTGGGCACCGTGCGCACGTCGTAGCCGTCATCGGTGGTGCGCTCGCCGTAGGAAATGGGGCCGAAGAAGCTGGTTGTCTCGTTCTTCGCGCAGAAGCGCTGGAGGTATGTGTAGACCTGCCGCTCCACCCGGCGCGCATCGGACGTGTCCGGCCGCTCCCCGCCGCGCAGGTAGCGCACCCAGACGTTGTCGAACATCGCCGGGCTGGAGAGGAACACGGCCTCCTGGATGGCGGGGTCCGCCGCTCGCTCTCGCAGTCGCCGTCGCAGCGTCTTTCGTTCCGATGTGTAACTCGCCTGAACGGACTCGCGACGCTCCTGGTAGCGAGCCCATGCGTCCTGACACGACGGTCCCAGCCGTGCGTCGATTCGGGGCTCACGGCCCTGGGACAGCGCATCGAGGAGAGCCGTCGCGGCGGACGCGCCCTTCTCCGCGCGCACGGCATCCACGAGCGCATCCTCGGCCTCGAGCAAGCGGGCGACGTCGTCCAGCACCGCCTGAGGCATCCCCAGCGACTCCAGCCAGTCGAAGGGAAAACCCGCGTGCCGCAGCACGAATACCTCGCCCAACGTCCAGGGCTCGCTCATCCGTTCACCCTCGTCAGCACCGACCTGGCCACCAGTGTGTCCACCAGCTTCTCCCGCTGCGCCTGGGGAACGGCCCCCAGTACGCTGGCCACTTCCATGGGCCGGACGAGGCCGGCGAGCTTCGGCGCCAGCCGCGCGTCCATCGCGAGCACCGAGCCCGTGCGGAGGTTCGCCGCGAACCACGACGGCTTCGGCGCACCATCCAGGCCCGCCGGGAGCTGGACCCACGCACAGTCCGCATCGAGCTGGATGGCCGCTGCGCTCACGTCCGTTGCACGGGGCCGAGACACCTCGGGAAGACACGCGGCGGCGACCCGGCCCGGGCTCAGCGGTCCTCGCGCGATCAGCCGCGTCGCGAGTCCAGCAAGCACCTGCGGAACACTGGCACCGGAAATGGAACGGGCGTGCTCGAAGGGCCGGCTCCTCGCGAGGTCCCGGTCGTCGGGAGGCGCGCCGACTTTCACGTCCTGCCACAGCAGCGGGCGGCCACTTTCGGGAGGCGTCCGAGGCCAGTGGAAGGGACGCACTCCCGCGAGCTTGTCGAACACCGGTTCCGCGTCCAGCACAGCGAGCGTCGCGTCGAGGTCCGCTTCGTCGACGCCGGGCGCGCCGACCCACCACTCCGCCACGAGGTGAACCCCCGCGTCCCGAAGTCGGCGAGTGCCCTGAGCCAGCGCCGCTCGGGAGACGCGCGCACCCAACGGGTCGCTCCAGGCGTCGTTGTCCACGGCGCAGAACCCCACGACGGCCACCTTGCAGCCGCTCTCCACCAGCGCGTCCGGACGCAGGAGCGAATCGAGCGACACATGCCCCGCCCACCCCTCCGCGCCTCCCGTGAGGGCACGCACCGTGTCCGGAGTGGCAGCCCTCACTTCCAGCGCCTCGGAAAGCCAGACGAGTGACGTGGGGGCCGTCTCATCCAATCCGGGCGACACGCGCCAGCGCAGTGGGGCCGCGTCCACGAAGGTGGCGCGCTGGAACACGGACAGTTGAGCCAGGACGGCCCTGTGCGCCCAGGCGAACGGCCCCGCGACTTCGAGCGGCACCTGCTCCGGACAGGCCCGCGCCAGCCAGGCCGCGGCAGGCAGTTGCAGGTCGCGTTCGAGCCAAAGCCGCACGCGCTCGGCACCGGCGAAGCGAGCAGCGGCGAGGGTCAGGTCATCCCGATAGGACGCGGGCTGGTCCAAGGAGCGCAAGACGTCCGCGCTCCGCTCGGTGGTGCCGCCTTCCAGCTCCACATCGTCCAGCCGGAGGTGCACTCCGTCGGGCGGCCCCGAGATGGCGGAGAGCACCGCCCCCAACGCGCGCAGGCGGGTGCTCACACTCGAGTCCTCGCGCGCATGCAGCGACTGGGCGGCGCGCAACAGCAGCAGCTCTCGCATCGTCTGTGCGGTAGCGGGGGCCTGCTCGCGTGCGGCGGCGGCGGCCTCCACCGCGTCGCGGGCGAAGACGCGCCGGCAGAAGTCGCGCGCCACGTCGAGGCACTGCCACCCTTCGGGCGCCTCCGGGACGAGCGTCACGTCGCGGTGGGGTGGCAGGACAAGCAGCTTCATTCCCGCGCCCCGGCAGCGGACGGCGCGCCCCACATCAACGTGCAACGCAGCTCCACGGTGTGGCGCCCGCCCGCGGGGCTCCGCAGCCAGAGCTGGTCCGGCGAGGGCAGCATCTCCGACAGGATGACCTCTTCCTTCTGCTCCAGCAGGTTGAGGAAGACGCGGAGCAGCGGCGGGCTGCGCACGTCCACCAGCACCGGCTTTCGCTCGTCCTTGAACTTCGCGAAGACGCAGTCCGGCATCCCGCGCTCGCTCCACACGCTCACCGCCGCGCGAAGTCTCGCCGAGTCTTCGCGGCCCGCGAGCAGCGCCTCCCGCTCCGCCTGAGACAGCCGCCACTGCTCGCGCTGCACCACCACACCGCCCAGGGTCAACCGAGGCGTGTGCTCGCCCAGCGACACGCGCAGCGGACGGATGCGCGGCAGGGAGAAGGCGGTGTGCACCAGACTGTCCAGCTCACCGTTGTAGAGACACACCTCGGAGCCCAGCCGCTTCGACACCAGCCGCGCCCGCGTTCCATCACTCTCCACGAACAGGTCATCCAGCGGCAGCCGCCACGCGGAGGCGCGGGCACTGACACCGCCCAGCTCCACCACGGGCCCCGGGAACTCCGACGGCAGCAGGCCCGTGCGCCGCGACGCCAACACCGTCACCAGGGGCACCGGCCTGCTCAAGGCCCCGAGCGCCCGCACCATGGCGCTCTCCACCCGGCCGCGCGCCTCGTGGAACTGGAGCGCCCAGCCCCACACCAGCGCCGTGTCGTGCACGTCGCCCATCACCAGTTCGTACTCGCCTCGGCTCCAGGCCTCCACGTCCCGGGCCCCCACGAGCAGGTCGATGGACGTAACGAGTGGTAGCGCCTTCGCGTCTCCATCCAGCGACGGCGGCGTCACCGAGCCCAGGTCCGCGCAGCGCGCGGACGCGTCCCCCACTGCGCCAGCCAGCGCCTCCGCCACCGAGCCATCCAACGGCACCGGCCGGTCCGAGTACGCGGCCGCCACCTTCCAGAACGGCACCGTGCGCGCGCCCACCAGCTCCGCCACGGTGGTGCGAGCGGCCTCCCGGGTCCGCCGTGCCGCCGCTCCCATCCACGCCAGCGCGGGCTCCAGGCGCGTCACCAGCTCACGCGCCCGCTCACCTCCAGCCTCCAGCCGCAGGTCACCGCCGCACTCCTCCCGGAGCGCCAACCGGTCCTGGTAGAAGTTGTGCGACTCCGACGCGGGCCCTCGCTCGGATGGCGGCGCCACGCCCCACTGCTCATTCGCGCGCTTCGCGAAGGCGGCCTGGAGCGCCATCTTCCCCGCGGCATCCGCGGCGCCATACCCGGCCATCAACGCCAGCAGCGCGCTCAAGCCCTCCACGTGCCGCCGGGCCGCGGAACACGGCAAGCCCGCAACGCGCTCAGCCAGGTCGTCCACGGGGTGATGCGTGGCGGCGGGTACCTCGAGCTGATGCGTCAGCAGGCCCTTTTCGCAGCCCATCCGCGCCGCCTCGCGCGCCAGGCCCGGGGCCACGCCCAGCGATGATGCGAGCCCCGCGAGCGTGCGCGTTCCATCCACCGCCTCCACCAACCGGGGCAGCAACGCCTCCGCGCTCTCCGGCGCGGGCAGCGTCTTGCGCGAAGGCACCTCCGCGAAGGCCTTGCGGCGCAGCACCAGCCACGCGGCGACCTCGGGGTCGAAGGCAATGGCGCGAACCAGCCCCTGCACCAGCCACGACGCCGCGAAGGTGTTCCGCCCCGTGAGCACCTCCGGCCCGGACCAACGCAGCGTCACACCCGTCGGCGCCTCCGCGTCCGCGCGGCCGTAGTTGATGGGACCGAAGAAGCCCATCGTCTCGTTCTTCGCGCACATGCGTTGCAGGTAGCTGGCCACCTGCCGCCGTAACCGCGCGCCGTCTCGCCCCTCCAGCAGGTCTCTCGCCACGGGTGGGCTGGAGCTGGCCACCGCCTCCAGGAAGCGCGGCTCCTGCCGCAGGGCCCTCAGCGCGTCCTCCACCGCCAGGGACTCCTGCTTCATCGCCGCATGAAAGGTGGCCTCCGCCTCCTGCGCGGCCCGGGCACGGTCGTTCCATTCAGCGAACAGCTCGGGTGACTCCATTCCCTCGATGTCCACCGGGCGCCCGGCCTTCAAGGCCGACAGCACCGCGCGCGATGGCCGCTTCACCCGAGGGCCCTGGGCTCTCAGCGCCTCCAACTCCCGCCGCGCCGAAGCCAGCTGGCGCGCGGCCCGTGCGGCCTCCGGGCACCCCAGCCGCTCCAGCCAATCGAAGGGAAAACCCGTGGTGCGAACCACCAGGTGAGGGAAGAGGGTCCAGCCCTTCATGCGTTTCGCACCCTTCGTCCGGGACGCCGCTCGGCGCCCGGCAGCGCGCCGCTCAGTTACGCGGTTGCGACTTCACTTCGATTTGCTGTCCGGGCACGGCCATCACCCACAGCTTGCTGACGCCGCTGGGGCAGCGCACCAGGACTTCCAGCTCCCGGCCCGCTTCGATTCGTGCCTTCAACAGCGGCGTTCCACCCGGCAGCAACGCGCCACCGACGTGGACTTCACAGCCAGGGGCCGCGCCCGTCACGCTCAGCAGGCCCGTGGTGCCAGGCTCCGGCGAGGCGTCCGCCAGCGTGCGCACGTCGATGCCCTCGCGCTGCTGCGTGGTTCCGAACCGCCGCAGCTTCCCCTCCATCGCCGTGGAGATGAGCAGCGGGCCGCCCGACGGGTCATGCACCTCCGTCCCCGGCTCGTGGCGCAGGCCGCCGACATAGACGTGCTCCCCGGGCCCCACGTTGACGAAGTTCGAGCCTCCATCGCGCGTCATCACCACCGCCACCACGGCCAGCACCAAGGCGCCGCCACCGGTGATGCCCAGAAATTTCCATAGGGGCATCTTGCCCGCCGACGTTTCCGCGGGCGCGGGAGCGCGGCTCGCGGGCGCAACGGGCCGCGGTGGAGGCGGCTGGGCGGGACGGGCCGTGCTCGCGTGAGTCCCCTGCCCCAGCCCTGGCACCGGCCCGGATGGACGCGGCGGCGCCGGCATGGCGGGCTGCGGCTGAGAGGCACGCGGCGCGGGAGCGGGCCGAGGCGGCGCTTCCGTCCGAGGCGGCGGCGCGCCCAGGTTGAGCGGCACCACCTCGGTGCGGTCGTTCGCGTCGTCCTCGGACACGGAGATGCCGGGGAAGGAGTCGTCCGCCGGAGGCGGCGCAGGAGGCCGCACAGCCGCGCTAGCGACGCCCACGGACCGTGTCGGGGGCGGCGGGGGAACCGGTGGGCCAGGGCGAGGAATGCCGCCACTGCCGCCCATCCCAGGACGGCTTCCGGCCACGGGCACACTGCCCCGGCTGGGCGTCCGTCCATCCGTGGGCGCGGCCATCTCCCCACTGCCGATGTTGCCGCTGCCACTGCCCGAAGGCACCGGACGCGGGTGGCTGCCCGTCCCGCCGACGGCGGACGGCGCGAACTCCACCAGCCGGTCGCCCAGCGTGTCCCGGAAGAACTGGGCCACCGCCGCGGGCGACGAGTTGAGCCGGTGATGCGCCATCACCGCTTCGATCTCCTCGCGCAACGCGGCGGCGGACGGCGTGCGTCGCGCCGGGTCCTTCACCAGTGCGCGGAGGATGAGGTCGGAGACGTCCTGGGGGATGTTCGGCTTGAGCTGCGAAGGGACTGGCGCGGGGTCCCGGACGATGGCTTGCAGCGTCGCCGCGTCGTGGTCCCTGCGGAACGGGAGCGTGCCGGTGAGCAGCTCGAAGAGCACCACGCCCAGCGCGAACACGTCGTTGCGCGCGTCCAGCGTGCGCCCGGACGCCGCCTCCGGGGAGATGTACGAAATCTTCCCCTTCAGCACGCCCGCCTGCGTGTGCTCCTCGCCCGCCACCTTGGCGATGCCGAAGTCACTCAGCTTGATGGCGCCGTCCAGCGAGATGAGGACGTTGTGCGGGCTGACGTCCCGGTGCACCACCGGGTGCGGCGTGCCCGCCGGGTCCACGTAGGCGTGGGCGTAGTGAAGGCCCGCGGCCACCTCCGCGACGATGCGCAGCGCATGCTCCAGCGGGAGCGCCAGGCCCTTGCGCCGCAGCTCGATGACCAGCTTCTTCAGGTCCGGCCCGCGCACGTACTCCATGAGGATGTACGCGACGCCGTCGGACACGCCCACGTCGAACGTCTGCACGACGTTCGGGTGCGTCAGCCGCGCGTTGGCGCGGGCCTCCGCGAAGAGCATGTCGACGAACTCGGGGTTCTCCGCGAACTGTGGGAGAATCTTCTTCATCACCACGAACTTCTCGAAGCCCTTCACGCCCACCTGCTTGGCGAGGAAGACCTCCGCCATGCCGCCCTGCCCCAGCCGCCGGATGATGTTCAGCTTGGTGCTGCCCAGCGAGTTGGAGATGTCCGTGGACGCGCCCTGGCGGGCCGCCGGGTCGATGTTCGTGGCGCCGAAGAGATACTGACTGAGGGCGCGAGTCTCCAGCGCCTCCATGTCCTCCAGCGGTCGGTCCGTCAGCTGCACCCGCGCCAGCAGCCCCTGGAGCTGGGGCATGTGGGGGACGCGCGCGTTGCCGCCGCAGATGGGGCACGGCACTTCCACGCCGGATGCCTGCGCCCGCAGCTTCGCCAGGTAGTCCGCGGCCTGGAGGCGCTGGTGGCTCACCTGCCCGCAGTTGCGGCAATCACACGGCAGCCACAGCGTGGCCAGCCGCACCGGCAACACCTTGGCCGAGCGCGCCAGCACCGCCAGCGCGGGCGGCGGCACCCGGCACAACGCCACATGCGCGCCCTGCGCTGCCGTCTCCAGCACCTGCTCCAGCTTCGGCAGGGCCTCCGGCTCCACCTTGCTGACGTGGCTGAAGTCGAAGCCGACGCGGCCCTCCAGACCCGACGCCAGCCGGCGCACGTTGAGGTCACCCTTCAGCGCGCTGGCCAGGGTGATGTACGTGATGTCGTCCTGGATGATCTTCAGGTGCTGCGACAGCTCCGGCTGCTCCGCCGGCATGCTGGCGCGCAGGTAGCGCATGACGACCGGGTCCACCTGGCCGAACTGCTGCCGCCGCGCGTAGTCGAAGAACTCCCCCGGCAGGTCCGCGAACTCCAGCGCCCCCTGACACACGGGGCAGGAATGGTCGGGCGCACGTTCCTCGGAGATGACCTGCGCCTCATCCAGCAGGTTCACCAGCCGCAGCCGGTCCTCGTTGCAGGCGCGGCAGGAGTAGGGCGCCAACACGGAGAGGACGCGGGCGACGCCGGCGAAGCCCTCCACCATGTTGAGCTGGTCCACGATGACGGGCGGCGCGTGGACCACGTAGAGGCCCAGCGCCCCCTGCGGCAACTTGGCGGCGAACTCAATCCACCGCCGCACGCCGAAGGAGCTGATGCGCTCCACCTGCCCCAGGTCCACCACCAGCAGCCCGTTCATCTCCGGGCTGGCGGACGTCAGTGGGAATGTTTCGTCGATGACGCCGGAAATCCGGACGTGGGTAATCGTCCCCACGCGGAGCCGGCTGATGATGGCGTTGGAAACCTGGCTATCCACCGGCCCTGACCTCATTGAAGACAGAACAGCAGCGACTTGGGTTGTGTGGCGCGGCGGCGGGCCTCCCCCAGGTCCACCACGCACAGGACTCGTGACTCACGGCCAGCGGCCACACGGACGGCCACCACATCGCTGTGCTCCAGGATGCGCCGCAGTCCCAGCCCCGCCCCTCCTCCGGACGCATCCACCTGGACGCGCCCTCCCCACCCTCCCAGCGCCCGGGCGAAGGGCCCCGGACGCAGACCACCGAAGCGGTCCACGACTTCCAACCACATGCGGCCCTCTTCCACCACGTAGGACAGCTCGCACGCGTCCTCCGGCGCCACCTCTCGGACCTCGGAGCGGCGGTGCGCGTACCGGTGCTGGCCCTGCGCGTCCACCGGCGCGTCCCACATCGCGTTGGCCGCCAGCTCATGCACCACGTCGCCCACCAGCGCCGCCGCCGTGCGCGAACCCCGCGCCTGCGTGACGGCCCGCGCGGCGGCCTCACCGGTGGCGTTGATGTCCGCCACCGACTGGAGCCGGTGCCGCGATGCCCCCGCGGGCAGCAGCGGCGCGCCGCGAAGCAGGTCCCCCAACAAGCGCGCCTCCCACGTGGAGGGACGTCCGTCGGAGGCCCGTGTCGCCAGCAGCAGCGAGGGCGGCTCGCCGCGCAGCGCCTCCGCGTGCGCGGGCGTCAGCTTCCCGTCGAAGAGCACCAGACGCCGGGGCCCGGAAGGCGACCCTGGCCCCTGGCACAGCGCCATGCCGCCCTGTGCGAGGACGGGAGCCGCCTGCTCCACCAGCGCCGGAGAAAGCGACTCGTCTGCAATCAACAGGAGGCCGCCGGCCTCCAGGTGGGGGGCGGTACTCAAGGGCTAGTATCGAACCTTGACTTCGCTGAAGAACGACTGGGGCGGTGCTGGGAAACCGTGGGATTCCTCGTACTGCGCATTGAAGAGGTTGGAGCCGAGGAACGACACGGAGATGCCGTCGTAGACGTTGAAGCCCACGCGCGCGCTGGCCGTGACGTAGCTGGGCAGCTGCACACGGGTGGTGGGCAGGCCCGTCGTCTCGTCCACCTCGAAGCCCGGGTCATAACGTGAGCCCACCAGCAGCGCGTACAGCTCCACGAAGGCGACCTTGCCGATGTTGGTACGGCCACGCGCGTAGATGCGATGGGCCGGCGCGTAGTCCAGCGGAGACTGCGGACCGTCGTCGTACGGCAGCGCCTTGGCGTTGAGGAACTGGTACGCGATGTCGAAGGACGAGTTGATGGACGGAATCTGCGCGGCCGCTTCCAGTTCGAAGCCCGCCACCCGCGCGTCGCCCAGGTTCTGGAACTGCGACACGGAGCCGAAGACGAGCTGCTGGTTGATGAAGTTCTTCGCCAGATTGTAGAAGCCCGTACCCGTCAGGCGCACCCTCCGATCGAAGGGCCAGAAATCCACCGATGCCTCGATGGTGTCCAGCGTCTCCGCGCGCAGATTGGAGTTGCCCACCAGTGTGGCCGCGTACATCTGCTGGTTGATGGCCAGCTCAGCCAACGTGGGCGCGCGGAAGGCGCGGCCGTAGTTGGTGCGCAGGGTCAGCAACTCCGGCACCGCGTGGAACACGACGCTGGCGCGCGGCGAAACCTGGTCCGTGCGGTTCTGCCAGACGCGCTCCGGAATCTGGTAGCGGTCGTAACGGGCACCCGCGCCGAACACCAGCCGGTTGAAGAGGCGGTACTCCGCGTCCACGAAGCCGCCCAGGATGGTCTGCCGCGTGTCGTCCATGCTCAGCTCGGGCAGGACGTTGGGCACGTTGACGGCGTCCGCCTTCAAGTCACCACCGAAGGTGACGTTGAGGTCGCCCATCGTCCACAGCGCGCGCGCCTCGCCGCCCAGCCGGCGCCGCTTGCCCAGCGCGCGGGTGGGGTCGCCGCCGAAGGCGTTCTCCATCAGCACGTCGCGGCGCTTGAAGAAGCCGTACGCCTGGCCGAAGAGGCGCAGGTTGTCGGTGACTTGCTGGTCCACCTGCGCGGACGCGTTGAAGTTCTGCACCGACTCGGAGTCGTTCGGCGTGTAGTGGCAGCGGCCGCAGTTGCCCACGGTGGAGATGTGCGTGCCACCCGGGCGGCCAATCTCCGCGTCCGTGAAGTCCGCGTCCAGCGCCAGGGGCCCGATGCGCACCTTGCCGTTGACCTGGTGCACCAGCGAGTCCTGGTTGGTGTCCACCCGGCCCACGCGCGGGTCGTTGAAGAGCTGCGGGCCGTCCGAGCCGAAGCCGTAGTAGCCCAGCAGCGCCTCCACCGGACCGCCACGGCCCGCCACGGTGCCATGCAAACGCCACGTCTGGTCCTGGCCCGCCAGCACCCGCGCCTCGGCGCCCACGTTCTTGCCCTTCTCGATGAGGTCCGACGGCTGGCGCTGGATGACGTTGATGACGCCGCTGAAGGCGTTGGAGCCGTACAGCGAGGACCCCGGGCCGCGGATGACCTCCACCTGCTTGAGGTTGGTGAGCGGCGTGGTCTCGTCCGCGTAGAACTGACCCGTCCACGGGTCCGTCAGCGGACGGCCGTCCTGGAGCAGCAGCAGTCGGTTGGACAGGTAGTTGGAGCCCAGGCCGCGCGCGCTCACCGCCGCCTTGCGCATGGAGCCCCGGCGGCACTCCATGCCGGGGAAGTACTGGATGGCCTCGCACAGCGTGAACTGGCCGGTGCCTTCCAGCTCGTCGGCCGGAATCCAGGACACAGTGAGGGGCACGTCGGAGATGCGCTGGTTGCGCTTGCCGGCGGTGGTCACCACCGCCTCGCTCAGCACGCGGTTGACGGACTCCTCCAGCGCGTCGGCGCCGTCCAGCGGGTCCACACCCAGGCCCGCGAGCCCGGACTGCGGCGGCAAGGGGCGATCCAGGGTCGGCTCCGCGAAGGGCGCGCTGATGGGAATGTTCGACGAGGGCGCGGGCTGGTGCGCGGGCAGCGTCGCAGTGGCCGGCGGGAGATTCGTCGGCGCGTCCGGCGGGTTGAAGTCCGCGCCGACCGGCGGCAGCGCCCGCGGGGAGGCAGGCTCGGCCGTCAGGGGCGTGGCCGGCGTCAGGGGCGCGGCGGTGGGCGGCGTGGGCACGGGTGCCGGCGGGCTCGCGGGCGACGCATCATCCGTGGAAGGCCCGCCACCCAGGACGGGAATCTCCGGCTCGGCCGTCGGGTCGTCCGCGTCCTCGACGGGCGGCGGCTTCACGGGCTTCTTCGACTTCTTCGCCGTCTTCGCGGCGGGACGCGCGGAGGCCGCGGGCTTCACCACCCGCTTCCGGCGCTTCACCTTGGCGGGAGCCTCCGCCTCCGCGGCCTCCTGCGCTGCCGCGCTCGAAGGGACGACGAGGGACAGCACGCACAGCATGATGGAAAGAGGCAGGCCGGCGCGCAGGGCGCGGCGCCCGGCAACCGCCTTCGCCGCGCCCTGCCGCGGCTCACCGAACACAGTCGAGTGCATCGTTCTCACATCCAAGGGTGGAGCATGGACACCCGAGGTCCTGTACGTACGATCCGGAGACGGGCTCGGCGCCAGCGCTTGCGTCCGGGGGAACGCGGTTTCACGACTGGACACCAACGCCATCATTTTCAAGCTACCCCAGAGACCACGCCGGGCCAAGTCGCTGGCTCTCATTCTCTAGAAACTCGGGAAAGCATCAGTCGTCCGGCTGTTCCGCGGAGACGGAGAGGTCTCCGACGAAGGACGGAAGCGCGGGGCCCAGTTCCTCCGAGCGCACCAGCACCTCGGCCTCCACGTGAAGGTCGGCCCCTTCCGCCAGCACGGGCTGACGCCGCGGCGGGCCGCGCGTGACGAGCTTGCTGAACTCGTCGAAGTCCTTGTCCTGGAGCCGCGCGAAGGCATCGAAGGGCGCCACCGCGCCCACCTTCCCCAGCGCGCCGGTGAGCGCGGCCTCGTGGTTGCGCAGGTCCACCAGCACGGCCCCCGGCACCCGGCCACTGCGGAAGAGCACGCGCACATCCTTGCCCTTGGGCACGTGCGCCAGAGGGACGAGCGCCGCCTCCGCGCCCTTGGCCTCCAGCATCTTCAGCGCGGACTCCACGTTCGGCACGGGGGCCAGCTTGAAGTGCTTCTGGGCGTCCAGGTCGCCACCGAGCACGACGTGGGTGACGAACTTCGGGTCCGCCGGGCCCGCGCCCTTCACGTGCGCCAGGCGCTTGCCGGCGAGGTCCTTCACCACGCCGCGCTGCAACGCGACAATGGCCCAGCGCTGCTGCGTGTCACCCGCGCGTGAGGCCCAGGCCACCGGCTTCGCCTTCGCGCCCAGTTGCACCGCGGCCCACGCATCCACCACCGCGAAGTCCACCATCCCGCCCGCCACCGCGCGGGAGAAGTCCTCGTAGCGGCCGAAGCTCTTGGCGGCCACGGGCGTGTCCAGGGTCTCCGACAGCCGGGCGGCCAGGGCCTCCGCGTACTCGAAGCGCTCCTGGCCATCCGCGAGCGTGGTGGCGAGGAACACCCCCAACGTGGCCTTCTTCGGCGCCGCGAGCGCGGTGCTGGCCGTCAGGGTGCAGGCCAGCACGAGGCCAGCCAGGAGGAAGCGAGGTGACGTCTTCATGGGGTCTCCTCCACGGTGGCGTCCGCGGGCGCGCCCGAGGCGGGCTCGGCCAGGCCGTGCAGACTCTGCAGGCGTTCCTTCCACTCACGCACCTGCGCCATGCGCGGGCCGCTGCCGCCGGCCAGGTAGCGGCGCCAGGCCTCCACGGCCTCTCCCGCGTCCTTGCGGCGCTCCTGCGCGTCGATGCCCAGGTTGAGCGCGGCGACCGGCACGCTCGACTCCAGCCGACGCCACGTCTCCACGGCGTCCGTCGTGCGGCCCTTGCGCCAGTCGACGCAGGCCAGGTTGTGCTGCACCTGCGTGTCGTCCGGGCTGCCGGCGAGCGCGGCCTTGAAGGCCTTCTCCGCCACCTTCATGTTGCCGGCGTTGTACGCCTGGGACGCCTCGCGCCGGTGGAGCGCGCCCGTCATCGCCGTCAGCCACTTGGGCTGTCCGGGCATCGGCTTCTTCGCCGCCGCGGTCAGCTGCTTGCGCGCGGCGGGCACCTGCCCCTTCTTGTAGAGCACGAAGGCGGTGGCCAGCGCGCGAGTGTTGGGCCAGGCCCAGGGCTGCGTGGACGCGAGGGCCTTGGCGATGGCCGCGCTCGCCTCCGCGTGGCGCCCGGACTCCGCGCGCGCCAGGCCGCGGACGAACTGGGCCAGCCGCACCAGCTCCTTGCGGTTGCCCGTGCCCAGCTTGTCCACCAGGTCCAAATCCCGCTCGGCGGCGTCGGCGTCTCCGGCCTCCAGGCGAACCAGCGCCCGGCGCACCAGCACGCGCGGAAGGTTGGCGCCCGCCACCTGCGCCGCGGCGCGCGACGGGCCCACCGCGGTGAGGCGCTGCACCGCCGCGTCCACCTGCCCCAGCTCCACCTCGGCCAGCGCGGCGCCGACGGAGGCCTCCGCCTGTTCGTCGGGCTCCTCCGTCTGGGTGGCCGCGCGGTTGAAGGCCTCCAGCGCCGCCTGGGCGTCGTTCGTGGCCAGCCGCGCGTACCCCAGCAGCAGGCTGTCACGCCACGCGGCGCCGGGCAGCATCACGCCCTGCTCCATCACCTTGCGCGCGTCCGCGTAGGCGCGCGTCTCCAGCAGCGCGGCGCCCAGCCGGCGGGCCATGGGCGCGCCCCGGTCCAAGTCATACGCGCGGCGCAAGTCCCGGACGGCGTCCTCCAGCCGTCCCGTGCCCGCCCTGTCCCGCGCCCGGTGCGCCAGGGCCCGGGCCAGCCACTGCTTCGCCCCGGCGTGTTCCGGCTCCACCTGCAGCGCGTTGGCGTAGTCCTCGATGGCCTGGTCCCACTGGCCGGTGGCGAAGTGGTCCGCGCCCAGCAGCACGTAGCCCAGGGCCTGACGCGGCGCCATCTCCACCACGCGCCGGTGCACCTCCACCGCGCGCTGGAAGCGGCCCGCGCGCCGGTTCACCGAGCCCAGGTTGGCCCACAGCTCCAGGCTGTTGGCGCCCGAGCGCACCGCGCCCTCCAGGAACTGGATGGCCTCCTCGTGCCGGCCCTGTGCCTGGAGCGCCTTGCCCACCGCCATCTGCCCCAGCACCAGGCCCGGCTGGAGTTGGAGCACCTTGCGGTACTCCGCCTCCGCGGCGGCCGCGTTCTTCTGGGCGAAGCGCACGTCACCCAGCAGCAGGTGCGCGGCGGGCGAGCTGCCCAGCTTCACCACCGCCTGGGCCTGCGCGTCCGCCTTCGCGACGTCCCCCGCGCCCAGGTACAGGCGGGCCAGCTTCTCGCGCGCATCGCCCGCCTGCGGGAAGCGCGTGGTGACGCCCTCCAGCAGCGTGCGCGCCTCCACCACCCGGCCCTCCAGCTCCAGCACCTGCGCCAGGCCCAGTTGCACCGACGGCGACTCTGGCCGGCCCGCCTGCGCCTGCTGGAAGGACGCGCGCGCCGCCGCGGCATCCCCGCGCAGCACGTGGGCGCGGCCCAGCAGCTCGTGAATCTGGAAGTCGTTGGGCGCCAGGGCCTGCGGACGCAGCGCCAGGTAGCGCTTCAGCCGCGTGGCCGCCGCGTCTCCCTGCTGGACGTAGAGGTAGTAGCTGGCCAGGTAGTAATGGACGATGAGGTGTTCGGCCTTGTCGGCCGTGGCCACCTGCTCCATCAGCGGCACGGCCTCCGGGAAGCGGCGCAGCTTGAAGTACGCCACGCTCACCGGATAGGCCAGGGGCAGCTCGGAGGGGTTCGCCGTCAGCACCGGCTGCACCCGGTCCACGGTGCGCTGCCAGTCGTTGAGCGCGTTGGCGCTGGCGCCCAGGCCGGCGGCGGCGGCCACGGAGCCAGGCTCGGCGGTCAGCGCTTGTTCGAAGAGGGCCAGGGCCTTGCGGTACTTCTCCTCGGCCTCCTTCTTGTCACCCGAGGCGCTGGCGGCGCTGGCGGCCACCTGCGCCGCCTCGCCGTCCCGCACCAGCCGCTGGGATTCGGACATGGGCGGCGGGCGGTACTGCGCCAGCGCGGGCGGGCCGCACAGGGTGGTCAGCAGCGCGAGGGCCGGCGTGAGACGGCGCGACCGAGGGTGTCGTGGGGAGCGTCGCATGCGTGTGGAGTCCCGGAAGGAAGTCAGGCGGCGGGGCTGAACTCGGCCACGACGACGGTGATGTCGTCCCGCTGCGGCTGGCCGGCGCTGAAGGCTCGAGCGTCCGCCAGCACCGCGTCACGCAGCGCCTCCGCGGACAGGTGGGCGTGCGCTTGGACCGCGGCGGCCAGACGCTGGGTGCCGTAGAGCTTGCCCGCGTTGTCGCGCGCCTCGGTGAGGCCGTCCGTGTACCAGACCACCACGTCCCCTGGCCGCAGCTGGGCCTGGCGCGAGGTGAACTGCGATTCGACGGAGGCGCCCAGCAGCGGGCCGCGCGCGGGCAGCGATGCAATCTGACCGCTGCGCTTGTTGAACACCAGCGGGCTGGGGTGCGCGCCCGCCGCGTAGTCGATGTAGCCGTTGGACACGTCGATGACGGCCAGCGCGCTGGACATCTGGTGCTCACCGCGGCCCACGTTGGCCAGCGTCACGTTGAGGGCGGTGATGAGCATCTGCGCGTTGACCTGCGACGGCTCGCGCAGCGTCATCGCCGAGGCGAAGCCACTGGTGGCGCTGGTGGCCACCAGCGACGTGGACAGGCCGTGGCCCGTCACGTCGCCAATGCCAATGACGATGCGCCGGTCATCCAGGGCGGCCCGGAACCACCAGTCGCCGCCGCACGCATCCGCGGTGACGACCAGGCCGGCGATGCGCAGCGGCCCCACCTGCACGCCCTCGCGCCCCGGCAGCAGCGTCTCCTGCACGGTGCGCGCGAGCGACACCTCGCGCTCCAGCTGCGCCTTGGCGCGCACGTCCTCCAGCAGCACCTTGATGCGCTCGGCCATGTGGTTGAACACCACGCCCAGCGTCACCACCTCGCGGCCCGCGCCCTGCGCCGTTCCCGCCCGTGCGCTCAGGTTGCCGGCGGCAAGCTGCATCACCTTGCCGGTCAGCATGCCCAGCGGCCGGGTGATGCGCCGGCTCTGGTAGGCCACCAGCACGCCCGCCAGCACCACGAAGCCCAGCCCCAGCCCCAGCATGCGCAGCGTGGTGGCGCGCACCGTGGCGCGCTTGTCCTGCTCCAGCGACGCCAGCTGCTGCTGCAGCCCGCCCAGCGAGTAGCTGATGACGACCAGCCCCTTGCCGCTGCTGGAGCCGTAGTCGATGGGCTCCTGGATTTCGGAGATGGGCTGCCCCCGGTAGAAGGCGCTCACCAGCCGGCGCTCGGCGCGGCGGACCGGCGCGGCGTCCTCCTTGTCCTCGCTGGCGCCTTCGCTGTCCGCCATCCGGACCCCGTCCGGGTCGAAAATCTGCACCCGGAGGATGTTGGGGTTCGTCTTGACGATGGAGCCCGCCACCTCTTCGAGGAAGGCGTAGTTGTTGTCGCGCAGGTTTGTGGCGGAGGTGAGCGCGATGGTCTGCCCCACCGTCTGGCCCAGCTCGCGCGCCTGCTCCTGGATGCGATCCTTGGAGACGAGCGCCGTCTCCTCGAACTGGGACTTGGTGGAGGCCACCGACAGCGCCGCCAGCAAGCCCACGATGAGCACCACCAGGACGCCGGTGGTGAGCAGGAGAATCTGGTCCAGCCGCAGGCCCTTGATCTGGGCCACGTTGGGCAGCTCGCCCGCCTCCAGTGGCGCGATGAGGGTGCGGGTGCCACCCTCCGCCAGCCCCAACGGGCCCGTCAGGCGCGTGGCGGTGGACTCCCGCGCGCCGGTGACTTCCTGGGTGCCTGTCCGCTCGGACGGCGGGAGCGCGGCGTCATCCGGGGACTCGTCGGACGCGGGCGCGGACTTCAGTCGCGTATTCGTACTGGACAAGGGCGGGCCGGGGTGGGGACGCGCTGGGGGAGCGCGGGGGAAACAGGGGTGTTTCGAGACTCTATCTCACTTCTCGTGCTTCGCGAGGCCCTGTCCCCACATCCACGCCGCGCCGGGGAAGACGCCACGGCCGGCATGTCACTGAAGCCATGTCATGCCAATGTCATGGCCCTATTGGAACCCCGCGTCATTCATCCGGGGTACGCCGCGCCCCTCCCCCTTCACCGGGCGCGATGCGGGTGTGCCCGTTACAGTCGGATGTCCATGCGGCCCCACTTCCACGTGGCCGGCTTTCCCGTCCGGCTCCATCCGCTCTTCTTCCTCGTCGCGTTGATGACGGGCTGGACGCTCATCTCCGAGCCCGCTCGGCTCGCGTTGTGGGTGGGCATCGTCTTCGTGTCCGTGCTCCTCCATGAACTGGGGCATGCGCTGGCCTTCCGCCGCTACGGCTGTCCCGCTCGAATCGAGCTGCACGGCATGGGCGGCACCACCCAGACCCACGACGCCGCGCACCTCACTCACCCGCAGTCGGCCTTCGTGAGCTTCGCCGGGCCGGGCATCGGCTTCCTGGCGGGCGGGCTCGTCTGGGGCCTGTCGCAGCTCGTTCCGCTGGGTGAGCCGGGCGGACTGGCGGACCAGGGCGTGCGGCAGTTCCTGTGGGTCAACATCGGCTGGGGGCTCTTCAACCTGCTGCCCATGCAGCCACTGGACGGTGGCCATCTGCTGGCGGACCTGGTGCGCGCCCGCAGCGGCTACCGCCACGAACGGGTGGTGCTTGGCATTGGCATCGCCACGGCGGTGGTGGTGCTGGGACTGGCCATCTGGTCGAAGCAGGTCTGGCTGGGAATGTTCGCGATGATGCTGGGAATGATGAACGTCGAGCAGCTCCGCCGGACGCCGAAAGTGCGCCCCGCCGAGCCGCGGTTCGCCGCCCCCCGCGTCGTCCGCAAGCCCCGGACTGCACCGGCGGGCGCCATCTCCATCGAGGGGCTGATGGACGAGCTGCGGGGAACGCCTCTCCCCCCGGACGCGGCTGCCGCGGATGATGACCTGGAGGGCCCTCACGACCCGGCCCTGGTGGGCGAGATGCTCCTGGACAGCGGGCTGCCAGAGCTGGCCGTGGGCTCGCTCCAATCCGCCTTCACGCAGGCGCCCCTGCCGCGCACCGGCCATGCCCTGGTGCTGGCGCTGCTGCACACCGGGCGGCTCCAGGAGCTGGCCTCGCTGCTGGACAGCTCGCACGCCCGGCAACTGTCCGAGGACACCCTGGCCCTCATTTCCGAGCACGCCGGGACGGCCAGCGAGGCCACACTCACCGAGCGAGTTACCGCGCTGCGGCACGGGCGGACTCCTGCCACGGATGAGCCCCGCTGATTGCCGCGCCGCGCCAGAAGGTGCTCTCCGCCTGACGTCCCGGCAGGCGGCCCATCAACTGCCTTGAGCGGGAGGCACCCATCCGGGTTATAGGGGCGTCCCCTCCAGCCAGAGGAAGGTCGCGCGTGTCTCGTCCCCGACTCATCAAAGAATCCTCAGAAGCGTCCGCGCCGCTCGAGCGGGAGCTCCTGGTCCGCATCCATGACCTCATGGTGAAGACGCGCGTCCTCGAGGAGCGCCTCATCCAGATGTACAAGCAGGGCCATGGGTACTTCTGGATTGGCGGCCCCGGCGAGGAGGCGTTCAACGTCTCCCTGGGCCTGCTCATGAAGAAGGGCCAGGGCCCCGACTTCGACTATCTGCATGCGCACTACCGGCAGTCCGGCACCCTGCTCGCGCTGGGTGAGGAGCCCATCGGCTCCCTGCGGCAGATGAAGAACACGGCCACGGACCCGTATTCGGGCGGCCGCAACTTCGCGGGCCACTACTCCGCCCGGAAGTACAACGTGGCGCCGGTGTCCTCACCCATCGAGGTCCAGTACGCCATCGCCCCGGGCACGGCCATGGTGCAGAAGCGCCACGGCGGTGACGGCATCACCATCGTCACCGGTGGCGACGCTGGCACGGCCGAGGGCGATTTCGCCTCGTGCCTGGTGTGGAGCAGCCGCCCCGCCAACCCGCTGCCCATCCTCATCATCGTCACCAACAACAAGTGGGGCATCTCCACGGCGGCGGAGGGCCAGCACGGCGAGCAGCGCATCAGCGACCGCGGCAAGGCCTTTGGCATCCGCAGCAAGACCATCAACGGCAACGACGCCGTGGAGGCCTACACCGAGCTGCGCGAGGCCATGGCCTACGTGCGCACGGAGCGCAAGCCCTTCCTCCTGGAGGCCAACGTGTCGCGCCTCTACGGCCATTCGTCCGCCTCCGGTGCCAACTACGTGGGCAACGAGGTCGACTGCCTCAAGGACTTCGAGGCGAAGCTGGAGAAGGACGGCGTCCTGACGCGAGAGCAGATGGACGCCCTGCGCAACAACTACACCGAGGAGATGGCCGCCGCCGCCCGACTGGTGCGCGACGAGCCACAGCCCGACCCGGAATCCATCTGGAAGCACATCTACGCGGAGGACAAGTAACCCATGGCGAACATGGCACAGGCCATCCGCATGGCCCTGCACTACGCCGAGGAGCACCTGGGCGTCACCGACATCTTCGGCGAGGACGTGGGCGCCCCCCTGGGCGGCGTCTTCACCTGCACGCAGGGTCTGAAGACGACGTGGAACTCTCCCCTGGACGAGCGCGGCATCATCGGCGCGGCCATGGGCATCGCCATGGCCGGCGGACGGCCGGTGGCGGAGATCCAGTTCTGCGACTACGTCTACAACACCATCGACCTGCTGAAGCTGGCGGGCAACACCAGCTGGTCCACGTTCGGTGACTGGAACCTGCCCATGGTGGTGCGCACGCCGGTGGGCAGCGGCATCCGCGGGTCCATCTACCACTCGCACTCGTTCGACGCGACGATGACCCACATCGCCGGGTGGAAGGTGGTCATGCCCTCCACGCCGCTGGACGCGTACGGGCTGCTCATCACCGCGTGCCAGGAGAAGAACCCCGTCATGTTCCTGGAGCCCAAGGCGCTCCTGCGCGTGAAGGGCGAGGAGCGGATTCCGGGCGAGCCGGATGATGAGCGCGCGCTGTCGAAGCTGATCGACGCGCCGCTGGGAGACCGCTCCCAGTGGAAGCCGCAGTGGCCCGCGGGCCTGGAGGCGTACGCGGTGCCCTTCGGCAAGGGCAAGATCGTGCGCGAGGGCACGCAGCTCACCGTGGTGAGCTACGGCCGCACCCTGCCCCTGTGCGCGAAGGCCGCGGAGACGCTGGCCGCGGACGGCATCAGCGCGGAGGTCATCGACCTGCGCTCGCTGTGGCCGTACGACTGGGAGCTCATCAAGGCCTCCGTCCAGAAGACGGGCCGCGTCCTCTTCGTCAACGAGGACACCGAGGTGACGAACTTCGGAGAGCACCTGGTGCGCCGCACGGTGGAGGAGCTGTTCTACTCGCTGCTGGCGCCGCCCCGGCTGCTGGCCGGCAAGTTCCTGCCGGGCATCGGCCTGGCGGACGCGCTGGAGATGGCGTCGGTGCCGCAGTTGGGTGACATCACCACCGCCATCCGCTCGCTCGCGGGCGAGCAGCCGTAAGAGCGACACCCACAGTCCCCTGCTCGTGAGTCCCTTGTCTCACGGGAGAAGCACCCCGGGCCGCCATTCCTCTTTGGAGGGATGGCGGCCCATTCGTTAGACTCCGAAGGCTTTGTCACAGCCAATCGTCCGGACAGTCACTCCCGTCGCTGGTGCCGATGCGCCGGCCTTCCGTATTCGTCGCGCCCGCCGGGGTGACGCTGAAGCCATGGCGTCACTCCTCAAGGAGCTGGGCTACCCCCAGGGGACGGACCAGCAGACGGTCCACTGGGTCGTCAGCCATCCGGAGATTGAAATCTTCGTGGCCGGCGACCCGCAGGACCGGCCCGTGGGCATGGTGTCCTTCTCCCACCGTCCCCAGCTCCGGCTGCGCGGGCGCGTGGCCACCATCGACGAGTTGGTGGTGACGGAGACCTGGCGCCGCCGCGGCGTGGGCCGCGCGCTCATCCGGCAGATTCTGGAGCGCTGCAAGGTGCTGAGCGCGAAGCAGCTCCAGCTCGTCTCGCCCATGACGACGACGCCGGAGACGCGCAACTTCTACACCGCGTGTGGGTTCTCCGAACTCGACTCGGGCGTGTTCCGCCACGTCGATACGGAGTCCCAGCGCTAGGGAAGCGCCGGGGCTTGCCCCCGGCTGCTACCGCTTGATGCTGTCCACCACGCGCTGAAGCCGGGCCCGGTCCTCGTCGCTCAGGTCCGTGAAGCGCACGCCAATGGCCTCGGCCTCGTCGCGCACCCAGGCGATGACGCCGGTGAGGTGGAACTCCTCGCCTTCAATCGCCATGGACAGCCGGACGTGGGAGCCCACGTCGTAGGACTTCCGCGTCAGCAGGCACAGGCCGCCCGCGGAGATGTTGATGGAATACGCACGCAGCGCCCGCGCCGCGTCCTGCGTCTGGTTGAAGCGAACCTCGAACCGCGCCGCCACACGCTCATCCGCCCGCCGGTTCGCGTATGCGGCTGGATCCCCGTTCTCCATGTCATCCGCCGTCTTGGTTGTCATACGCACCCGATAGCCCCCACGTTCGACGCTACTGGCGAACACCACGCTGCTTCCCACACCCACAGTTCCACAGGGTGACGCGCCGGGCCAACCTCGAGGTCCCGGGCGTCCGCCAAGTGTCCGCTGCTTTCCACGCCTGATTCAAGGGGCCCCCTCTATCGAATTCGGGTGCCTATGTCCTCGGTGACTTCCCCGGGAGAGCTCTGGAATGCGTGTGGACCGCCTCTATGTGTTGACTGGAACCCTGGCTTTGGCCCTCTGGGCCGCCGCCTGCAACGGCGGCAACGGGCCGGGCTCTGGCGGCAAGAGGGACGCGGGCACGGATGGAGGCGGAACGCCCACCGTGGACGGTGGCGGGACGGACGCGGGCGGCGGCGGGCGGGACTTCGCCTGCAACGTGGCGCGGCAGGAGGGCTGTGCCGACGGCCAGGACTGCTACTTCGCGGACCTGGCGGACGGCGGCACCGGCAGCCGCTGCTTCGAAGCGGAGTGCGACGTGGTGGCCCAGGACTGCGCCCAGGGCCAGCGCTGCACGTATGCGATGGAGAATGGCGTCACCCAGCGGCGCTGCGTGGCCCCGGGCACCGCGGACGAAGGCGCGCCCTGCACGCTGGCTCCCAGTGACGGGGGCCTGGCCTACGACACCTGCCGGCAGGGATTGTTCTGCCGCGAGGCACCTGACGGCGCAGGAAGTGGCTTCACCTGCCAGCGCCTGTGCCATGCCACGACCCAATGTGGGAACGCGAGCGAGTGCAACACCGTGCTCCGCCTGGAAGGCACCGACGAGCTGCCGCTGGTCTGCGGCCCGCCGTCCACGGCGTGCAACCCCTTTGGCGAGGACTGCGATGCTCCACTCAGCTGCTACCCGTCCACGTCCGGTCCGCTGTGCGCGGGCAGCGGCAATCGGACGGAGGGGCAGTTGTGCGACTTCAGCAATCAATGCGCGCCGGGAAGCGCGTGTGTGAATGCGGGAGGCGGCCTCACCTGCCGTCCGCTCTGTCAGCCCGGTGGCACGCCCGCTTGCTCTACGGGCAGCTGCCGGGCGTTGGATAGCAACCCAGGCGTGGGGGCTTGCGTCCCCTAGACAGCAGGCCGGTCGCTGTGGCGGGCGGCCAGGCAGACGAGGCTTCGGAGGCGGAGGGTTCCCAGACGGCCGGCTGGCAGGGCACGGTGTGGTGTGCATCCTGCAAAGCCGGGAGGAATGGGAATGGGAACGAAGCCGGGGTGGCGGAGGGTCGTCGTGTTCGCGAGCAGCGCGCTGCTGGCGTGTGCTGGCGGCGTGGCGGACTCACCCGACGGGGACCTGCCGCCAGACGACGACAACCGCACTTCCACGATGGAGCAGAACGCGCCGGACGCGTCACTGGAAGTCGCGCCCGTGTTGGTGCTGAACGACGGGCGGCAGGTGCAGGCCGTGCCGCCCTTCGCGCCGTCGGCGACTTCGTTCCAACCGGGCTTCCATCAAGCGCTCCGCGCGTCTCACTCAGCGGGAAGCGTGACGACCTTCCGCATGCGCGTGCCAGTGGCGCGCGACGGCGGGCGCATCCGCGTGACGTTCCGCGCGGGCGACGGAAGCATGACGCTGGTGCGCGCCACCGTGGCCCAGGCGGGCGCCAATGGAGCGCTGGTGTCCACGCCGGTGAAGCTCACCTTCGATGGCGCGGAGGGCTTCACCGTGGACGCGCGCTCGCGGAAGACGTCGGACCCGGTGGACTTCCCGGTGGCGTTCCGGGACGAGCTGGCCATCACCTTCGAGGCCCGTGGCGCGCTGGCGGCCAGCGCCATCAGCGCCTTCCCAGGCAGCTTCGCGCGCGCGGGGAACCATGCGCTCGTGACGGGCGCGCTGGGCGGCACCCTGTTCGACCGCGCCGTCGGCGTGGCCACCGTCGACGTAGAAGGCCCCACGGGCCGCGCCTTCGTGGCCATCGGAGACAGCATCACCGAGGGCTACGTCGACACGAAGAACGACACGCGCAACGCCTGGCCCGCCAAGGTGGAGGCCGAGCTGGGCGTGCCCGTGGTGAACGCGGGCGTGAGTGGCCAGGGATTCTACGACGCGCTGGCGCTGCTCGACGGCGAGGTGCTGGCGCTCCGGGGCATCACCGACTGCATCGTCCTGCTGGGCACCAACGACCTGGGCGACAAGGACTCCCTGTCCGTCATCCAGGCGCGGATGAACACGATGCTGGGCCGGCTCGCGCCGTTCTGCCGCACCTGGGTCAGCACCCTGCTGCCCAAGGAGAAGTCGAACTACGCGCCCTACGAAGTGGTGAAGACCCAGCGGCTGGAGCTCAACACGTGGCTCCGCGGCGGCGGCGCCGGCCCGGAGCTCATCGACCTGGAGGCGGTGACGCGCCAGCCAGCGAACGTGCACCTGTTCCTCGACGGGCTGGAGGTGGACGGCATCCACCCCAGCGTCGAAGGCCACCGGGTGATGGCGGACGAAGTCACGCGCGTGCTGCGCGAAGAGGGCGGCCTCTAGCCGCGCCCCCGCGCTCAACCCTGGCGCGAGCCGAGCACGCCGTGGAGCACCAGCAGCTCCGCGAGCCCCGGCGGCGCCAGAATCCAGTCGTCCTCCGTGGGCACCCAGCGCACCGGGGCCCCGGCCCCCTCCAGCAGGCTGTTCACCTGGAGGAGCAGCGGCTCGAAGGTGGAGACGGGGGCCTCGCGGCTCCCCTCCGGGGCCGACACCTCGTGTCCACCGGGCTCCAGGCGGAAGGCGGCGCGGCCTGACTGGGGCGTCACCTCGAAGCCGGGCAGGTACGGCTGCATGGCGGCCTGGAGCCGCTCCAAGAGTGCGCCGTCCTCGTAGGGGTGGGACAGCTCCCAGTCGAAGAAGGTGGGCAGCTGCGCGAGCAGCTCCTGGTGCAGCGGGTTGGCGCGGCTCTGCCGCCAGTGGTGCTCGGCCAGGTCATAGGCCGTGGCGGGCACGCGCAGCTCGTACTTCTCCAACTTCGCGAGCAGCTCGCCCATCCGCTCCACCAGGTCCGCGGGCGGCTCGGCGCGGGACACCCAGCCCCAGTCCGCCACCGACTGCCCGCGCCGCTGGCCCTCCACCCGGTCCCCTTGACGCAGCTGGAGCTGCGGCTCCGGGGCCTCCTCTTCCGGGTACAGCCCCGCGTGCAGGAGCGGCCCGCCCGATTCGGGCCGCAGCCGCGCGAAGCGGTGCGCCGGGTTGACCTCCACCACGCTGAACGTCTCCCTGGCCATCGCCGTCTCCTCGGATGTCCGACGTCGCGGAGCCTACCCGGTGTTGCGCATTCCGGCGGCGATGCCGTTGAGCGTGAGCAACAGTGGACGATCCACCTCCGCCTGGCCCTCGCGCTTGCGCTTGAGCAGCTCCACCTGGAGGAAGGACATGGGGTCCACGTAGGGGTTGCGCAGGGAGATGCTGCGCTGGAGCTGCGGGTTGTTGTCGAGCAGCTTCGACTCGCCCGTCAGCCGCTTCACCTGCCTGCGCGTGCGCCGGTGCTCCTGCTGGATGCGCCGCCACAGCGAACGGGTGGCGGGAGGCGCCAGCGACGCGTAACGCCCGGCGATGGCCATGTCCGACTTCGCCAGCACCATGGTGACGTTGTCGATGACGGCGCGGAAGAAGGGCCACTCCCGGTACATGCGCTTGAGCTGCGCCGCCCCACCCTCCTCCTTCGAGAAGGCCTCCAGCGCCGAGCCCACGCCGTACCAACCCGGGAGGATGGCCCGGTTTTGCGTCCAGGCGAACACCCACGGAATCGCACGCAGCGTGTCCAGCCCCCCCGCCCTGCGCTTGCTGGGGCGCGAGCCGATGGGCAGCGACGCAATCTCCTCCACCGGCGTCGCGGCGGTGAAGAACTCCAGGAACCGCGGGTCCTCCCACACCAGGGCGCGATACGCCTTGCGCCCCGACTCCGCCAGCGTGTCGAACACGGTGCGGAAGGTGCGCTCGGCCTCGGGCTCCGGTCGCGGCTGCGCATCCAGCGTGTGCAGCAGCACGCCGCCCAGGATGAGCTCCAACGTGCGCCGCGCCAGCTCCGGGCGCGCATACTTGTGGTCCAGCGCCTCGCCCTGCTCCGTCGCCTTGTAGCCACCCGCCACCGCGCCAGGCGGCAGCGCGAGAATCGCCTCCTGCGCGGGACCACCGCCACGCGCCACGGACTCGCCGCGGCCGTGGAAGAGTCGCAGCGGGACGCCCGCCTCGCGAGACACCGCCGTGAGCGCCACCTGCGCGCGGTACAGCGCCGCGCTGGCCGCCAGGAGCCCCACCTCCTTGCCGGAGTCGCTGTAGCCCACCATCACCTCCTGGCCACCGCGCACGTCCAGGTGCTTGCGGTACTCCGCGTCCGCGAAGAGCGTGCGCAGCACGTCCGGGCCCGAGTCCAGCGCGCCCAGCTGCTCGAACAGCGGCACCACATTCACCGTGGCGCAGCCCCGCATCTCGTCCCACAGGCCCGCGTGCTTCAAGCAGCGGAAGGCCGCGAGTACGTCCTCGGCGGTGCTGGCCATGCTGAGGATGAGCGTGCGGCACGCGGGCTCACCCGACTCCGATTGGGCCTCCTTCAGCCGCGCCAGCACTTCCAGGAGCCGCGCCCCGCCTTCCGTCGGCGCCGGGCCCCCGTTGAACGAGCCCGCCGCGCTCACCGCGTCCTCGGCCGGCGCGCGCACCTCCAGCTCCGCCAGCGACAGTCCCAGCGCGAGCACCCGCTCCCGGACCTGCCGCACGTCGCGAAGTCCCGCGTGCGTGCCCTTCGACGCCTCCAGCGCGCGGCCCAGCACGTCCAGGTCCGCCAGCAAGGCCTCCGGCGTGCGGTAGGCGCCCTGCGGCATGGGGACGCTCGCCCCGGCGCGCTGCTGCGTCACGTAGTGGAGCGCACGCTGCAGCCGCTCCTCCATGAAGCGCAGCTTGTGCCGCAGCGGCTCGCCCGGGGTGCGGGGACCGTAGCGGCGCTCGGCGTCGGGCAATTCCTCCGCGTCCTTCGCCACCGAGTTCAGCAGCTCCTCGGACGGCTTCGCGTGACGCGCCGATTGGGACAGCCGACCGCCCAACCGCTCCAGGTCATACAGCAACCGCCGCAGTCCACGGGCCCGGTGCGCGCGCAGCGTGTCCGCGAACACGTCGGGCGTCACCAGCGGGTTGCCATCCATGTCCCCGCCCACCCATGAGTGGATGCGCACGGGCGTGTCCACCGGCCCCAGCGGCTCGCCGTAGGCACGCTCGAAGGCCCAGTCCAGCAGCTCGGGCAGCAGGGCCAGCTCGTCGGCGAGCACCTCCTCCACGTACCAGAGGACGTTCTTCACCTCGTCACCCACGGTGGGGCGCTCGCGGCGCAGCTCGTCCGTCTGCCACAGGAGGGTGATTTCCTCGCGCAGCAGCGCCAGGTTCACCGAGGACTCGCGCTGCGTCAGCTCGCAGCGGTCCCGCTCCTCCAGCAGGCCCGCCATGCGGTAGAGCTTCTCCAGCAGCGTGCGGCGAACGGCCTGCGTGGGGTGCGCGGTGAGCGTCAGCGTCACGCGCATGGTGCGCATGGCCTCGCGCACGCGCTCCGCGGGGATGCCCGCTTCCTTGAGCACGAGCAGCGTTGCCTCCAGCGAGCCGCGCTGGGGCTTGGCGGACGCGGCCTCCGCGTGGGTGCGAGCGCGGCGGATGCGGTGGTGCTGCTCCGCCAGGTTCACCAACTGGAAGTAGACGGAGAAGGCGCGCAGCACCGGCTCGGCCTGTTCCAGCGGCAGGCGTTGGAGCACCTCCGCCAGCTCGGCTGCCACCGCGCGCCGGCCGGCCACGGGGCCTCTGCGGCGCTGGATGGCGAGGCGGCGCACTTCTTCTTCCAGGTCGAAGAGCGCCTGCCCTTCCTGTTCGACGAGGACTTCTCCCAGGAGCCGGCCAAGCAGGCGGACATCCCGGCGCAGCGGCTGATCCACGGCACGCAGTCGGGCCATATGGTGCGACGGTAGCCGCTGAGCGGCGGACTGGCCCGCATTTCCGCGCGAGAAAGTGACGTGCGCCCGCGAATCACGGCGAGGTGGCTGTCATTCCCGACAGACTCGGTCCCGAAACGCGCCAGCACGCGCCACCGCCCGAAAGCCACCCGACCCCGTGGCTCCAGAGCCACACACCCGCCCGGTCCAGGCCTTGCACAACAGGCCACCCGTGGGCCGCGAACGACACCGCGGCCGAGGAGCTTGTCGCCATGTGGACGATGCGGGGGTGGAAGGTGACGTTGCTGTGTGGCTGGCTGGCCGCGCCGGTGGCCCAGGCCGAGACGGCGATGCTCGACGGGGTGCCGCGGGAGGCGAGGGCCGCGCGGAGCGCGGAGCTGCTCCCCTCCGAGCCGATGTTCCCCGACGCGGGCCCAGGCGAGCTGGACGGCCCCGTCCTTCGCTACGCGGAGCCGGTGTCCTGCCCCGCCGCGCCCGAGGGCCGGGTGTGGGTGGCGGAGACGCAGGCGTGCGACGACGCCGGCTGCGAGTCGCTCACGACGGTGTGGGCGGGCTCGTGGACCGTCGAGGACGCGGGGCTGGAGGTGCGCTGTGAGACGGACCGCGTGGTGCTGGCCGCGGGCGAATGGCGGATGGTGCTCACACGAGGCGCGGGCGGCGGGCTCGAGGTGAGTGAGCTGACGCCGCCGGAGCCCGAGTCGCTGTCGGCGGCGCGTCCCTCGGAGCCACCGGCCTCCGAGGGCTGAGCCGGGCTACACGCCGATGCGGCGGAGCATCAGAATGGGGCCTTCATCCAGGCGCCTGTCCCGCAGGTCGATCTCGCAGTCGATCATCCAGTCGCCGTGCCCTTCCGGGTCGATGATGCGCTGCTGGGTCTCCCACAGCCGCGTGCCCGACTCCTTCAGGAAGGTGTTGGCGGGCTTGCGCGCCTGGGGCGTGAGCACCACGACCTTGTGCTCCTCGAAGTACGGCGCCATGGCCTGCTCCAGCTTGGGGGCCGTCCATTCGCCCAGCGCGTTGTCCAGCATGGCCAGCGCATCCATGTAGCGCTTCTGGCCCAGCGCCTTGAGCAGCCGGTGCAGTTCTTCGCGCACGCGCGCGGCGAAGGCCTTCGGGTCGTCGGTGAGTTCCTTCGGCTTGAGCTCCACCACCGGCTTCGCCTCGACGGCGGCGTCCGGGTTGCGCATGCGCTCCCACTCATCCAGCAAGCTGGAGTCCACCTGTCGGAGCGTGGCGCGCAGGTGGTCGATGAAGTCCTCCACCTCCTCCGTGCGGAAGCGCTCTGGCACCGTCTGCACCAGCGTCTTGTACGTGTCGTTCACGTACCGCAGCAGCACGCCCTCGCTGCGCTGGAGGCCGTACTCACGGATGTAGTCCGGGAAGGACATGAACCGCTCAAACATGTCCCGGACAATGGACTTGGGCCGGATGTTCTCCTCGCCCACCCACGGGTGCTTCTGCGCGAACTTGTTGAAGGTGCCGTAGATGAAGTCGCGGTTGGGCTTGGGCCACTCGAGCTTCTCCAGCTCCGCCATGCGGTCGTCGTACTCCACGCCCTGCGCCTTCAGCTCGTTGATCTTCTCGCCCTTGAGCTGGTTCAGCTGCGCGTAGAGCACCACGTCCGGGTTCTCCAGGATGGCCTCCACCAGCGACACCACGTCGAGCGCGTACGTGTCCGTGGTCGGATCCAACAGCTCCAACGTGTCGAGCAGGTACAGCGACAGCGTGTGGTTGAGGCTGAAGTCGTGCTGCATCTCCCCCGCCACCTTCACCGTGGCGCCCGAGCCGCCCTGCCCCTTCTCCACCTCGATGATTTCCGCGTCGCGCAGCGTGCGGAAGTCGCGCGCGGCCTCCTTGAGATGCCGGCGCTTGAGGTAGTCCGAGTCGTGGCTGCGCTGCACCAGCTTCACCAGCCGCTTGTACCCGCCATTGCCTTCTGTCTGGTGGTCGCTCTGGAGCAGGTTGAGAATCATCCCGTGCGACACCGCGAAGCGGGACTCCAGCGGCTCCGGCATGCCGCTCTGGAGCCGCTCGAAGGTGCTCCGGTCGTACTGGACGAAGTTCTTCTGGGGCGGCTTGGCCTTGGGCGTCTTCTTCTTGCCCGCGGCCTCCTTGGCGGCCAGCTTGATGTTCTCGATGACGTACTCGGGCGCCTGGGCCACCACGCTGCCCTGCGTGTCGAAGCCCTTGCGGCCCGCGCGGCCGGCAATCTGCTGGAAGTCGCGCACGCTCAGCGTGGTCAGCTTCTCGCCGTTGAACTTGAAGAGCTGCGTGAAGAGCACCGTGCGGATGGGGATGTTGACGCCCACGCCCAGCGTGTCCGTGCCGCTAATGACCTTGAGGTGCCCGTGCTGGGCCAGCTTCTCCACCAGCAGGCGGTACTTGGGCAGCAGGCCGGCATGGTGCATGCCGATGCCGTGGCGCAGGAAGCGCTGGAACTCCTTGCCGTAGGGCGTGTCGAAGGGCGCGTCCTGGAGCGCCAACCGGATGGCCTCCTTCTCCTCCTTGGTGGAGAAGTCCACGCTCATCAGGTTCTGCGCCTGCTCGGCGGCGGTGCGCTGGGTGAAGTTGACCAGGTAGATGGGGTACTTCCCACGAGCAATCAGGTCTTCAATCGTCTCGTGCAGCGGCATCTCACGGTAGTCGAAGTCCAGCGGCACGGGGCGCTCGGCGCTGCGCACGGTGGCCACTTCCCGGCCGGTGAGTTTCGCCAGGCTCTCCTCGATGACGTGCGTGGGGCCCAGCGTGGCGGACATCAGCAGGAAGGTGGTGTCCGGCAGCGCGATGAGCGGCAACTGCCAGGCCACGCCGCGCTCGCGGTCCGAGTAGTAGTGGAACTCGTCCATGACGACGTAGTCCACGCGTGCGCTCGCGTCGCGCAGGGCCAGGTTGGCGAGGATTTCGGCGGTGCAGCAGATGATGGGCGCGTCGCGGTTGATGCTCGCGTCGCCGGTGAGCATGCCCACGTTCTCCGCGCCGAAGGCATCGCAGAGGGCGAAGAACTTCTCGTTCACCAGGGCCTTGATGGGGCAGGTGTAGAAGGAGACCTTCCCCTCCGCCATGGCCTTGAAGTGGAGCGCCGTCGCCACCAGCGACTTGCCGGAGCCGGTGGGCGTCTTGAGGAACAGGTGCTTGCCCGCCAGCAGCTCCAGGATGGCCTCTTCCTGGGCCGAATAGAGGCTCAAGCCATTGGCCGCCACATAGCCGACGAAGCGGTTGAGGATTTCGTCCGCGTCCAGGGGCGGTTCGCCCTTCTTGGGGAGCAGTGCGGCGAGCGGCGCTTGGGTTTCAGGGGTGGCCATCACCCGTGGACAATAGGCGGCGCGCCCGGCCCCTACCGGGAAAATCGCAATCGGCGGCACGGGGCGTGACGGCAGGCGCCCCCTTCCCGCACGGAAGGGCCGGGGGAAGGCCCCCCTGGAGGGGTGTCCACGAGTCCCCGTGAGCAACGGCCGGGGGCGCGATACCCGGGCCCCGGCCCCCTCCATACCGTTGCCCCTGGACTGAAGCTCAGGGGGTGGGGATGCGGAGAACCGTCAGACAGAAGATGACGCGCCTCAAGCGCGCGGCACTGCTGGGAGGTCTGGCTTCCGCGCCCTGCCTCTGGAGCGGCTGTGAGCAGCGACGGGGCCCCACGGTGGACGAGGCCGATGTTGCCGAAGCCCCGATTGTCGCGGGGCTGGAAGGCGGTCCCCCCACCGCCACGATTCCAACGGCTGACGGCGGGAATGCTGGCGCAGGGCCGGGCCCAGCACCAGGCCACGCCGATACCGGCACGGGTGGCGCGGGAGCCCACGGCGGGACCGGCAGCCGGAGCGAGACGCCAGGCACGAGCGCATACATACCCGGCAGCGGCCCGCGGGACAGCGGCAGCAGAGCCGGTGGTGGCAGCGCCCCCCGGAACAGCGGCAGCTGGACCGTTGGTGGCAGCGGCCCGCGGGACAGCGGCAGCCGGACCGGTGGTGGCAGCGGCGCTGGCCGAGGTCGCTTCGGAGGTGGGGGAAGCCTCACGGGTGGCCACAGCGCCACCGGTGGGGACAGCCTGTCGAGCGGCAACAGTGTGACGGGGGGCGGCAGCAGCACCGGCCAAGGCGGCAGTGGCTCGGGTCGAGCCACGGGCTTGCGCAACTGAGGAAGCAGCGCGGGTGGCTCGGCCTCGGGAAGTGGAGGGCTGGACAGTGCCAGTGGCGGCGACAGCGCGTCCGGCGACGGCAGCGGCGAGGGAGGCTCGCGGTCCGGTGGGATGCTGGGGCTCTGACGCCGCCTCACGCGGTGCACCTCACCGCCACGCCGTCGCAATCGCGCTGGAGGAACGGCCGGAGCGCGTATCGCCTGGACCCGACGCGCCTCGAAAAGCAAACGGGATGAGCGGACCGTGCCGCCCATCCCGCGCGTTCAAGCCCAGGTGACGCGGCCTCCGTCGTCGGCTGAGTCGTCTGGATGACCGGGGCCTGCGCTCCCTGCTGCCTGATGTCCTCCAGCACGTCGTTCATCGACGCCATCAGCGCATGCGGCCCGGAGCCCGTCCACGTCCCGGCTTCCTGGAGCATGGGAGCTGGCGGCGCGGCAGGTCCACGCGCTGTCCCGCCTGGCCAGCGGTCCCTTCATCGCCGTCAACTGCGGCGCGCTGCCACCAGAGCTGCTGGAGAGCGAGCTGTTCGGCCACGTCCGGGGCGCCTTCACCGGCGCCACGAAGCCGCGCGAAGGCCTGTTCGGCGTGGCGCGCGGCGGCACCCTCTTCCTGGACGAGGTGGGCGAGGCCTCTCCCCGCGTACAGGTGAAGCTGCTGCGCGTGCACCAGGAGCGGCGCTTCCGCGAGGACCTCTATTACCGGTTGGCCGTGTTGCCCATCGTCATGCCGCCGCTGCGCGAGCGCATCGAGGACATCCCGATTCTGGCCACGCGGTTCCTGGAGCAGGCCGCCGCGCGCAACGGCCTGCGGCTGCCGCTGCTGGCGCCCGAGGACGACGTGCGCTCGGAGCACGTGGCCCGCATGTTCGACCCGCCCACCTCCGCGCGAGCGCGGTCGGATTCCACGCGCGAGGAGGAGCCGGAGCTGCTGAGCGCCTCCGGTGAGCTGCCGACGCTGCGCGAGGCGAGAGACCGCTTCGAGCGGCGCTCCAAGGGCAACGTGGCCGCCGCCGCGCGCATGGCCAGCCGCAACCGCACGGACGTCTACGAGCTGCTGCGCCGCCACGGGCTGTCCCCCGCCGACTTCAAGTAGCGGCCGTCGCCCCCCCGTCCACCGAAGCGTTGTCGCGTGCACATCTCGCTCGTGCTTCACGGCCATGGCGGTGTGCTTTTCAACTGCCCAACCTTCAGCTGAACAGCAGTTGAGGGGGACGACAGTCATGCGAATCACACGAGCGATGTTGGGTGTGGCGATGGTGGGGACGGCCGTGATGCTCGCCGGCTGCGGAGAGAGCAGCGCTAGCGAGAACACGCTGGGGCCCCAACAGGCGGCCGCGGGTCATCCAGTGACGCTCACGGACGGCCAGATTCTGGGCGTGCTCCTGGTGGCCAACGCGGGCGAGGTGATACTGGGCCAGGTGGGCCAGGCGCAGGCTACCGACCCGACGGCGCGTGACTTCAACGCACGCATGGTCACCATGCACTCAGAGGTCATCCAGCGCCTGGAGAAACTGGCCATGGCCCAGGGCATCGCGCCCGCGGAGAGCCCGGTGTCGCAGCACCTCCAGCAGACGGCGCAGAAAACCGTCGACCTGCTGAGCGCCACGCAGGCCCCTGCCTTCGACCTGTCGGTGATGGATGCGCAGGTCGCCGCCCACGCCGGTACCGCCCTGCTGGGGGATTCTCTGCTCGCGATGCAAGTACAGAACCCAGCGCTCAAGGAAGAGCTGATGGCGATTCGGAAGACGGTCCAGGCCCACCTCCAGGAGGCCTCGAACATCCAGACCACCCTCTACAACGCGAAGCAGCCGTAGCCGCGACGCGCAGCCGTCCGCCCGGCAGTCGCAGCCCCGGGCGTGACGGCGCTTCGCGCGTGACGGCTTCCGAACAGTGCCCCTGTCCCTGGGGGCGATTGCATGGTGAACGCCCGGTTCCAGCGAGTGCTGGGAATTGGTGGAGCAGCCGCCACCAGGCCCCGTCAGAGCGACGCGCGCTTCAAAGCACCTTCACGGCCTTCACCATATCTGGCGACAGCTCCTCGTGCTGGAGGATGGAGAAGCCCAGCTTCCGGCTGATGGTCTGCATGGCGCGGTTGCCCGCGAGGATGTCCGCGACGATGCGCTCCATGCCCCAGTCCCGGCCGATGTCCACCAGTCGCTTCAGCATCTCCGCGCCCAGCCCCTGCCGCTGCACCGGGTCGCTGATGAGGATGGCGAACTCCGCGTCGCGCGTGCCTCGCAGCCGCGTGAGCCGTCCCACGCCGAGCAGCTCTCCGTCCTTGCGCTCCGCCACCAGCGCCATCTCCCGCGCGTAGTCGTTGAAGCAGATGCGGGACAGCCGCTCGTGCGCCACGCGCGTGCTCAGCTGCATCAGCCCCGCGTAGCGCAGGAACACCGTCTGCTCCGACAGCGTGCGGTGGAACTCCGCCATCTTCGGCTCGTCCTCCGGGCGGATGGGCCGCAGCAGAATCTCCTCGCCGTTGCGCAACCGGTAGGGCGCCACGTACTGGTTCGGGTACGGCTCGATGGCCAGCTTCGGCAGCTCCGCCTCCGTCACCGAGGCCGGGTGCAGCACCACGCGCGCGTCCAGTGCCAGCAGCCGCTCGGGCGAGGCCAGCAGCGGGTTGATGTCCACCTCCTTCACGAAGCGCTGCTCCGCCACCAGCTGGCTGAAGCGCACCATGAGCTGCTCCAGCGCCTTCAGGTCCACCGGCGGGCGGCCCCGGACGCCCTTCAACGCCTCGTAGATGCGCGTCTGCTCCATCATCCGCCGCGCCAGCGTGGTGTTCAACGGCGGCAGCCCCAGCGCCCGGTCCCTGAACACCTCCACCAACGTCCCGCCCGCGCCGAAGAGCAGCACCGGACCGAACTGCGCGTCCACGCTGCTGCCCACGATGAGCTCATAGCCATCCAGCCGCACCATGGGCTGCACGGAGACGCCGTCGAACGCGCTCCCCTGCCCCATCGCCTCCAGCCGCGTCCGGATGTCCCGGAAGGCGGCGCGCACGGCCTGCGCATCCGGAAGGTTCAGCCGCACGCCGCCAACTTCGGTCTTGTGCGTCACCGTGAGCGAGTGGAGCTTCACCACCACCGGGAAGCCCAGGGCCGCGGCCTCCGCCACCGCGGCGTCCTCCGTCACCGCCAGCCGCGTCTCCACGGTGGGGATGCCATACGCGGCGAGCAGCTTCTTGGACTCGTACTCCGTCAGCAGCGTCCGCCCTTCCGCGCGCGCTGACTCCACCCACCGGCGCACTTCGTCCCGGGCGCTGCCCACCGCCTGCGCCAACGCGGGCGTCTCATACAGGCCCGCCAGGTTGTACGTGTATCGCCACATGTAGTTGAAGATGCGCGCCGCCGTGTCTGGATAGCCGAAGGTGGGGATGCCCGCGTCGTTGAGGATGCGCTCCCCCGCCGCGACCTCCGAGCCGCCCATCCAGCTGGCCAGCACCGGCTTGCCGTGCAGCTTCGCGTAGGGCTTGAGGCGGTCCGCCGTCTGCGTGGGCTCCGTCATGTCCTGCGGCGTGAGGATGACGAGCAGCCCGTCACTGCCTTCGTCCTGGCCGGTGACTTCCAGCGCCTTCGCGAAGCGCTCCGGGTCCGCGTCTCCCAGGATGTCCACCGGGTTGCCGTGGCTCCACTGCGGCGGCAGGAAGGCGTCGAGGGCCTGGAGCGTGGACGCGCTGAGCGTGGCCAACTCACCGCCCCCCGACACCAACGCGTCCGTGGCCAGCACCCCGGGGCCGCCCGCGTTGGTGAGCACCGTGAGGCGCCGGCCCGCGGGGCGCGGCTGCCGGGCCAGCGTCTCCGCCATGTAGAAGAGGTCGGCGATGGAATCCACGCGCAGCACGCCGGTGCGACGGAAGGCGGCGCTGAGCACCTCGTCACTGCCCGTCAGCGAGCCCGTGTGGGACGCCGCCGCCTGCGCGGCCTGCGCCGTGCGGCCGGCCTTGATGACGATGATGGGCTTGGTGAGCGCCACCTCGCGCGCCGCGGAGAGGAAGGCCCGCGCGTCGCCAATGGACTCCATGTACAGCAGGATGGAGCGCGTCATCGGGTCGTCGGCCAGGAAGTCGATGAGGTCGCCCCAGCCCACGTCCAGCATCGAGCCCACCGACACGAAGGCGCTGAAGCCCACCGCCTCGCGCAGGCTCCAGTCGAGGATGGAGGTCAGCAGCGCGCCGCTCTGGCTGATGAAGGCCACGTTGCCCGGCCGGGCCATGGCGCCGGCGAACGTCGCGTTGAAGCCGCTGGGCGGGCGCATCACCCCCAGGCAGTTGGGGCCGATGATGCGCACCTGGGCCGCCTGAGCGATGCGGAGGATCTCCTGCTCCAGGCGCTCCCCCTCCGCCCCAATCTCCTTGAAGCCCGCGGAGAGGATGATGGCGCCCCGGATGCCCAGCTCCGCGCACTCCTGGATGACGCCGGGCACCGCTTGCGCGGGCGTGACGACGATGGCCAGGTCCACCCGCTCCGGCAAGGCCCCCAGGGACGGCCATGCCTTGATGCCCAGCACGTTCGGCCGCTTCGGGTTGATGGGGTAGACGGTGCCGCCAAAGGGGTTGCTGATGAGGTTCCACAGCACGGTGCGCCCCACGCTGCCGGGCCGCTCGGTGGCCCCGACGACGGCCACGCTGCGCGGCGCGAAGAGGACGTCCAGCGGCAGCCGCGTCCGCTGCAGGTGGAGCACGTTGTAGGACGGGTCCGTCTTCGAGGTGCCAGGGGCGCGCGTGTCCATGGCCTCCGTCATTGCGGCCGGGCTCGCCAGGGCGCAATGGCCTTCTCGTGCCTGCCCCGTGAACGCCCCCCTCCCAGGTCCTCGCATGAATGGGATAGAACGGGAATAACTGCACTTCCCGTCAAGGAACCAGGAGGCGCGCCCTGCGCATGTCACCCACATGTCGCTCTGACAGCCAGTACGTGACGCAGGTCGATCTGACACTCGCGGACAGTTTCACTGAACGAACTTTCACCGGTAGGCGAGCATCCCACGACCCGCTCGGTGTATACGGGGCGCCTCTATGACTCCTTCCGAGAAGCTTGTTTTCAACCAGACCGTCGAGGCGCTCTTCGTGCGCGCCCTCGAGAACCGCCTCACCCCGGCGTGCCGTGAGCACCTGCGCCGGGCGGGGTTGGAGCTCGACCAGAAGTTGGAGCGGGCCTACACCCTGGAGCAGTGGAAGGAGTTCCTCCGAATCGCCGCCGGCCACGTCTACGGCGGCGTCCCCGCCGAGGCGGCCTACTACTCGCTGGGCGAGCGGTTCATGGACGCGTACTTCGGCACCTTCTTCGGCCGGGCCCTGCTGGGCGTCGTCCGGCTGGCCGGGCCCCGGCGGATGCTGCTTCGCGCGGGCATGGGCTTTCGCGCCGGCAACAACTTCAGTGTGGTCGAAATCGTCGAGCGCAGCCCCACTTCGGTGGAGCTGCGGATGAATGACGTGCTGGCGGACCTGCCCACCTTCTCCGCGGGCCTGCTGGCGCGCGCGGTGGAGCTGTGCGGTGGGTGGCGGGTGGTCAGCATCCCCGAGGAGTTCGACGGCACCGCGGCCACCTTCCACATCCGCTGGTCCGAGGCCCCGGCCGAGGCCGCCCTCACCGCCACGGATGACGACTCGGGCGCGTCCCGGCCTCGCGCGTAGCAACCCCCTGCGCGCCCCGTGGCGCTTCGCCACGGGATGCCGCGCAGCACGCCACGCTCGCAAGACAGCCGAGCGTGGCCACGGGGCCACACGGCGGCCTGCGTCTCAGAGGGAAACGCGCGGCTTCACGGCGGCGCGGACCTGCTGGCATCGCGGCTGCAATCCCATGCGGCATCCCTCGGAGGATGGACGCATGAGCAACCCTGAAGTGGTGACGAAGTCCCCGCGCCGGATGCACTGGGGCGTGGGCGTGGCGGCGCTGGTGATGCTGTTCGCGGGCGTGGGCACGTGGCTGGTGCTGCGCCAGTCGGCGACGGAGCTGCCGCATCCGTCCATGGCGGTCATCCCCAAGCCATCCCATCCCGGCGTGGCGCCGCGCGCGGAGCCGCCGCTGCCCTCCTCCTCGGAGATGGACGCGCTGCTGCGCACACGGCTCGCTCGGGCGTCGCTCATGCCGGAGTTCGCCACGTGGCTGAAGGAGCAGGACCTGCTGCGCCGCTTCGTCACCGTCGTGGGCAACGTGGCCAACGGTGACAGCCCCCGCGAGGCAGTGAGCTTCCTCGCTCCGGCCGGCACCTTCGAGGCACGCCGCAAGGCCGGCAAGCTCGTCATCGAAAAGCAGAGCTACGCGCGCTACGATGTCATCGGCAAGGTGGTGGGCTCGCTCGACGTGGGCGTGCTGGTGTCCACCTACCGCGAGGTGCGTCACCTGGCCGAGCGCCTCCACAAGGAGACGGCCCGCCCCGGAAGCACCTTCGACGCCACGCTCCACCTCGCCTTCGAGCAGGTGCTCGCCGTCCCCGTCATCGACGGTGACGTCGAGGTGCTCCCCAAGGGCGCGCTGTTCGTCTACGCCGACCCGAAGCTCGAAGGGCTGACGGCCGCGCAGAAGCACCTGCTGCGGATGGGGCCGCAGAACCTCCGCCGCATCCAGGACAAGGTGCGCGAGGCGTCCCAGCAGCTTACCCAGCAGGCGTCCCGCCGCTGAAGCGGTCACCAGCCCCACCCGCCTGCCTTCGCCAGCGCGCGTCACCCGCGCTGGCCCTGGCAGGATGCAACGGGGGCCATGCAGATTGCGGCGCTCCGCCATGGGGCGCCGCCTCCGCGCAGAGGGACAAGCCGGGGGCACGGGCGTTGCTACCGGAGAAGCTTTCCTCCGGGACGAAGCGCTGCCAGGCGGCGTGGAGGCCCGGCAAGCACCGGAGCCCCCGCGCCGGTGTCGCCCCTGCGTCCCGTGTTCATGCGCCTGCCTGTCCTCCCCGTGCTGCTGCTGTGTCTGATGCTCTCCGGCATCATCGCGGGCGTCCTGCACTTCATGCAGCGCGACCGGCAGGCGCTGGTGGACCAAATGGCGCGCGAGCGACAGGCGCAGCTGCTGGAGGCCGTGCGCGGCGTCTCCGCCGCCCTGGAGAGCGCGGAGGAGGACCTGCGCTTCGCGGGCGAGCTGCTGGCCCAGCCGGGCACCGCCGAGGAGCACCGGCGCGAGATGCGCGCCCTGCTGGAGGCGGCGGGGCAGTACAAGGCCATCCTCGTCTTCGGAACGGACGGCCAGGAACGGCTCCGGCTGGTGGACCGGCGCAGCGCGGCGGCGATGACGCACCAGTTCACCGCGGAGGACCTGGCCCTCACCGTGGCGCAGGCCCGAAGTCATCCGCCGGGCCACGTCGTCTCATCCCCGCCCCTTCCCCGGGCCCAATCGGGCTGGCTGCGCGCCTTCGCCACCGCGCTGCCGGAGGACGCGCAGGACAGCGGCGCCGTCGTCGTGGTGCTGGTGGACGCCGAGCCGCTCTTCGCCCCGCTGAAGCTGCTCGCGTCGGACTCGGAGACGCAGCTGCTGGTGCTGGGAGTCCATGGAACGCCAACAGCGTTGACCCACCCGAACCTGGCGGACAGGTACCGGCGGCTGGACACCGACGGCCACCAGACGCCGGGCCTCACGGCGCTGGCGCGGGCGCTTCGCGCGGGCGAGTCGGGCACGCACGTCATCGAGCGCAAGGAGGCCGCCCGGCTCGGACTGGGCGACTCGGAGGTGGTGGCCACCTTCAGCCCGGTGCGGTTCAAGAATGGCGCGGCATGGCCGGTGGCGACGCTCGCGTCGACGCGCGTGCTCCGGACCCATGAGCGCGGCCTGGTGCTGCGCCTGTCGCTGGCGGCGGTGCTCGTCTCCGGGTTCCTCATCGCCTTCGGTGTGTACGTGGTGCTCGCGCACAGCCGGGCGGAGGCCCTGCGGGAGAGCCAGCTCCATGCGCAGCGGCTGGCGCACCTGCACGACAAGACGCAGAAGATTCTCGACAACATCCCCACCGGGGTCCTGGCGCTCTCCTCCTCCCGGCACATCTCCGCCGCCAACCGCGCGCTGAGCGCCCGCATGCCGGCGGAGGTCGTGGGCCAGCCCCTGACGGCGGCCTTTCCCCAGGCCCAGGCCCCCGTCATCCAGCGGCTGGAGGACCTGGTCCACGCGGCCACGAGCGACGGCCGGGTGCGCAGCCTTCACGGTGAACCGCTCTGCCTCTTCGAAGAGCCCGGCCAGTACAACGTCCACGCGGTGCCGCTGGAGCCGAACACGCCGGAGGTCCACACGCTGGTCGTCATCGAGGACCTGAGCAGCCTGCGCGCGCTGGAAGGACAGCTGCTGCGCGCGGAGAAGCTGGCCACGGTGGGCGTGCTGGCGGCGGGCATCGCCCATGAGATTGGCACGCCGCTGGGCATCGTCCGCGGCCGGGCCGAGTACGTGCAGGAGAAGCTGGGCCGCGAGCACCCGCAGGCGGCGGGCCTGGGCACCATCGTCGAACAGATAGACAGGGTGAGCCGGACGCTGCGCCAGCTGCTCGACTTCTCCCGGCTCCAGCCAGCGGACGCGCAGGCGGTCCCGCTGGAGCCGCTGGCGCACAGCGTGCGGGAGCTGCTGTGGATGGAGGCCGAGCGGCGGCGCCTGAAGCTGGAGGTGACGGTCGCCTCGCCCATGCTGGCGGTGGCGGCCGACCCCGACCAGTTCCAGCAGGTGCTCATCAACCTGGTGCTCAACGCGTGTGACGCGTGCGAGGCCGGCGGACGCGTCCGGCTGAGCGCGAGCATGGACACCGCAGACGCACCGGGCGCCTGGGGCATGGTGCGCGTGGACGTGGAGGACAACGGCTGCGGTATTGCCCCCCGCCACGTTCATCAGGTCTTCGACCCTTTCTTCACCACCAAGAAGCGCGGCCAGGGCACCGGATTGGGCCTGACGATGGTGGCGCACATCGTGCGCAACCACGGAGGCCGTATCGAACTGGACAGCGCGCCAGAGCGAGGCACCCGCGTCACCGTGCGCTGGCCCGCCGCGGCGCCCGCCGGAGAGGAGCGACATGTCGTCTAGAGCCAGGGTCCTCGTCGTCGACGACCACGTCGAGATGGGGCAGATGTTGAGGGAACCGCTGACGGACGACGGCTACAAGGTCGACATCGCCACCGGCGGCGCGGATGCCATCGCCCAGCTGCGCGCACGCGTCTACGACGCGGTGCTGTGCGACCTGCGAATGCAGGACGTGGACGGCTTCGACGTGCTGGACGCCGCGCGCAAGCTGGACCCGGACCTGCCCGTGGTGATGATGACGGCCTTCGGCGGCGTGGAGAGCGCCGTGGAGGCGATGAAGCGCGGCGCGTTCCACTACTTCACCAAGCCCTTCCGGCTGGACGAGGTGCGCCTGTCCCTGGAGCGCGCGCTGGAGCAGCGCCGCCTGCGCACCGAGCACCGCACGCTCAAGCAGCAGGCCGCGGACCGCGGGGGCCTGGGCGCCCTGGTGGGCAGCAGCGCCGCGATGCGCGACCTCTACGCGTTGATTGAGCGGGTGGCCTGGTCCAGCGCCCCGGTGCTGGTACGCGGCGAAAGCGGCAGCGGCAAGGAGCTGGTCGCCCGGGCCCTGCACTTCGAGGGCACCCGGCGCGCGGGGCCCTTCGTGGCCGTCAACTGCACCGCGCTGCCACACGCGCTTCTGGAGAGTGAGCTGTTCGGCCACGTCAAAGGCGCCTTCACCGGCGCCACCACGGCTCGGCGTGGCCTCTTCGTGGAGGCGGACGGCGGCACCCTGTTCCTGGACGAGATTGGCGACATGGCCCCCGAGCTCCAGGCCCGGCTGCTCCGCGTGCTGGAGGACGGCGAGGTGCGGGCCGTGGGCGCGGACGGCACGCGCACGGTGGATGTGCGGGTAGTGGCCGCGACGCACCAGGACCTGGAGACGCGCGTCAAGGAAGGCCGCTTCCGCGCGGACGTCTTCTACCGGCTCAACGTCGTCACGCTGCGGCTGCCACCCCTGCGCGAGCGCCGCGAGGACATCCCCGCGCTCATCGAGCACTTCCTCCAGCAGGCCAAGGCACGCAATCCGCGCTCCACGGTGCAGCGGTTCTCGCCGGAGACGCTGGCCGCGCTGGGGGCCCTTCCCTGGGCGGGCAACGTGCGCGAGCTGGAGAACCTGGTGCAGCGGCTGGTCGTGCTCGGCTCGACGGAGGTGGTGGACCTGCCGCAGCTGCGTCCCCACCTGCCCTCGGACACCAGCCAGGAGAACCACCCGCTGGCCGCGGCGCTGCGCACCATCGTCCCCCTGAGGCAGCTGGAGACGGAGTACATCGCCTGGGCCGTGGCCCGCTGCGGGGGAAACAAGACGAAGGCGGCGGAGCTGCTCGGCATCGACGTCTCCACCATCCACCGGCGCGAGCGCGCGGAAGGCAATCCGCAACGCTGACCTGGGCACGCTGCAACGGTGAGCGGGCCAGGGTTGAGATGTCTCAGAGGGACGGGAGCACGGCACGGGCCTTGTAGATGACACAGGGCATGAACCGAACCCTCCTGTCTCTCCTTGCCGCGGTCAGTCTGGTTGGTTGCGCCTCCAAGCCCAAGACGTCCTCCGTCACGGACAACCTGCCCGACCGGCAGCGCAGCCCCGCCGCCACGGCGGAAACGTCCAACCGGACCTCCGATGAAGACGAGGACGCGGCCCGCCGGGCCACGGGCCCGCTGTCCGCCGAGCCGGTGTACTTCGAGCTCGACTCGGCCACGCTGCGGCCCGAGTCCCGCGACATGCTCGCGCAGCTCGCCACGGGCCTGCGGGAGCGGCCCCTCACGCGGGTGACGGTGTCGGGCCACACCTGCGAGCTGGGGACCACGGAGTACAACATCGCGCTGGGCCACCGGCGCGCGGCCGTGGTGCGCGACTACCTGCGCAACCTGGGCGTGGAGCCCAAGCAGCTCTCCATCGTCTCCTACGGCGAGGAGCGGCCGCTGTCCGAGGCCCACACAGAAGAGGCGTTCCGCAAGAACCGCCGCGCGGAGTTCACCTTCTCCTCGAAGGAGCAGGCCACGCGCGGGGGGCTATAATCGCGCGCGCGATTGATAACCCAGCGCTATCAATCCACGAACAACTTGTTCCTCCCAGTGTTCGACGTGCGCCGCTACCTTCCGGCTTCCACAAGGGGGGACACGCATGAAGACGTGGGTGAAGTGGCTCTGGGGTATCTCGCTGGATGTCGTGGTTCTGGGAGTGGGCGCCGTCGCCAGCTTCGTCGCCTTCGCCGCCTGGTCCGAAGGCACGCTCACTCAGTACTGGACCTTCCGTGTGGGGTTCATGGCGGCCCCCGCGATGGTCATCGCGCTGATATCCGCGGGCGCCCTCCGCGATGCCGCCTGGCATTGCTGGCTGCGATTCGGACTGTTCGAAACGGTTTCGGTCCTGCTGGTCTGGGCGGTGCCAGGCAGTCCCTATGTGGCGGGGACGCGTGTCAGTGAAACCAACGTGCTCTTCAGCCTGGCTGTGCTCCTGGACGTGGCCGTCTACGGGCTGGGGTTGTTCCTGATGAATCGATTCATGCGGCGGCGGTCGCGAGGCCCCTCCGTCGAGAGGCGGGTCCAGACGAAGCGACTTCCCTCCACCGGAAGGTGGCCGACACCTGGAGGGGCGGGCCACTGACCTGCCCCGCTCGTTCTCGACTGTCGGAACAATTGGGACGGCTCAACGCACGGAACTGGCCGCCGCGCGGGCTGTCTCCAGGCCGTCGAGGAACGCGAGGATGCGCTGTGCGCAGCGCTCCGGCTGCTCCAACGGAAAGAGGTGTCCCGCGCCGGGAAGCTCCTCCGTCTGAGGCTCATTCAGGGTGAGGCGTGCCCGCTCCAGCGCGTCGCCCGTCAGCGTGTCGGACTCGCCGCCGCGAATCACCAGGGCCGGGACGTTCACGGTGCCCAGCTCCCGCCAGACGTCCTTGGGAGACGTCTCGAAGACACGCGCCTCCCAGGCCTTGGGGATGGTCAGCTTGAAGCCACCGTCCGGGGCCTCGGTGAGGCCGTGGGTGATGTAGTCCTGGAAGCACTCCGGGTCGAAGCGCGCGAACAGCGGCTTCTTGCCGTAGCTTCGCGAGGCCTCTTCCCGTGCGCCCCAAGACTCACGCCGCCGCCTCGCCAGACTCGCGGGAGGCACGCGGCTTCGCAACCCGAGCAGCGTCAAGGCACGGAGCGCCCATTCCCGCGCCCCCGTGAACAACACCGGGTCCAACGCCACCACGGCCCGGAAGAGCGCGGGAGCCTTCGCGCACGCGAGCAGCGTCGCCACGCCGCCCATGCTGTGCCCCACGCCCACGATGCCCTGCACGCCCTGAGCACGCAGGGCGTGAATCAGGTCATCCGCCATGTCATCCCAGGTCCGCATCTCCAGCGGGTCCGAGCCCGGCACGAGACACCGCGTGCGAAGCGTGAAGACGTGGTAGCGCGGCTTCAGGTGCTCGATGAGCTTCCGGTAGCACCCCGGAGGAAAGCCATTGGCGTGGGCCAGGTGCAGCACCGGACCGGTGCCACCCCAGTCCTCCATCTGAAGGGCTTCGCGCATGTCCCGTCGATTACCCCGGACCGCGGCGAATGTCTTCCGTCACTCGGAGGCGGACCGCCACTGCGGGTGCGCCAGCACGCGCGCCTCGATGTCGGGCGTGAGCTGCCCGCCATGAGGCGCCCGGGAGGACGAGCGCTTCCATCGCTCCAGCCACCGCTCTCCGAGCGGCGCCTCCAACGACTCCCGCCGCGTGGCGCCCACCGTCGTCTCGCCCTTCGTCCCCGTCGACACACCCGCGCCCACGAAGAACCCGGCCAGCAGGAGCGTCACCCGCGTGGGCGTGGCCGCGCTGTACGTGAGCAGCAGCGTGCCCACCCCGTCCTCGCGGCAGTGCCGGCGCACACGGGCCAGCACCGACTCGGTCCACATCTCCGGATTGGACGCCGGTGAGAACGGGTCGAAGTAGACGAGGTCCGCCACGGGCAGCGCGCCATCCAGGTGCGGCACCGCGTCCCCCAGCAGCAGCCGCCAGCGGATGCCCTCCGCCTCCCACACCCCGTCGCGCATCAGCGTCTGCGCCGCGTCACGAAACGGCTGGAGGAAGGGAAAGCCCTCGGCGTCCGCCAGTGCCAGCCGCAGCGGCGCCAGGTCCACCTCGAAGCTGACCACCTCCAGCAGCCGGCGCTGCTCCGCGCCCAGACTCCTGGCACAGGTGAGCGCGGCCACCGCGTTGGTGGCGGCGCCCAGCCCCACGTCATGAATCACCAGCGGCGGCCCTGGCTGACGCAGCCGGTCCGCCAGCCGTGCCTGCTCCACATAGAGGCGCAGCGCTTCCTGCCACGGCCCCACGGAGGGGTGCATCACCTCGCCATGGCCCAGGTGCCGCACGGCGCGAGCGCCATTGCGCAGGGTGATGAGCTCGAAGTCGCCGTCGCGCGGGTTGGCTTCGGGTGCGGTGCTCACCCGACCTCCTTCAGCGTCACCTCGCGCGCGTTGGCCTCGTCCTTCAAGTCCTTGGGCGTGGCGATGGCCGCCTTCAGCTCGCGGTACACCTGCGCGTACGTACCACTCAGGATGCCCTCGCGGATGCGCCCCATCAGCTTCTGGTAGTGCCGGACGTTGTGCACGGACAGGAAGCGCGAGCCCAGGTGGTGCTTGCCCCGCATCAGGTGCTGCAGGTAGCCGCGCGTGTAGCGCTTGCACACGTAGCAGTCGCACTCCGCGTCCAGCGGCTCGTCGGAGAGGCGGAACACGCTGCGGGAGATGCGGATGAGCCCACTGAACGTGTACGCATACCCCTGCTGCGCCATCTTGGTGGGGATGATGCAGTCGAACATGTCCACGCCGCGCAGCACGGCTTCCACCAGGTCCGTGGGCGTGCCCACGCCCATCAGGTAGCGCGGCTTGTCGGCGGGCAGGGACGCGGTGGCGCGCAACGTCATGGACTCGCGCTCCACCTTCGTCTCGCCCACGGCCAGGCCGCCAATGGCGAAGCCGTCGAAGGGCAGCTTCGTCAGGAAGGCCGCGCTCTCGTCACGCAGGTTCGGGAAGACGCCGCCCTGGACGATGCCGAACATCGCCTGCCCGGTGTCCCGCGCCGCCTTCGCCTCCAGGCTGCGCACCGCCCAGCGGTGGGTGCGCTCCATGGCCTCGCGCGTGCCGGCCTCGTCGGTCCGCGAGTCGATGCACACGTCCAGCACCATCATGATTTCCGAGTTGATGGCCTGCTGCATGGCGATGCTCGACTCGGGGCTGAGGAGCTGCCGGCTGTTGTCGTAGAAGCTGCGGAAGTGGGCGCCCTTCTCCGTGATGAGCCGGTCCTCCGGCAGGGAGAAGATCTGGAAGCCGCCCGAATCGGTGAGCACGCCCCCGTCCCACTGCATGAAGGGGTGGATGCCGCCGAAGCGATTGAAGACCTCGGCGCCCGGCCGGAGCATCAGGTGGTAGGTGTTGGCCAGCAGGATGCTGGCACCCGCCTCCTTCACCTCCTCCATGGCCAGGTGCCGGAAGCCCGCGTGGGTGGCCACCGGCATGAACATGGGGGTTTTGAAGGAACCCCGGCGTGTGTGCAGGATGCCTGCACGGGCGCCCGTGGGGTCGGTGGTGAGGAGCTCGAAACGAACGGCCATGGGCCGGCCCTTATACCCGTCATGCCCGGCAGGCACCGCATCCATCTGCCCTGCCCGCTCCCCCACCCGCAATCCAGGCCTCCTGCCCTCCTGGACAGCCGTACAGGCATCCTGGCATTCCGTCCGAGGCGGAACGCCGCCGGCCTCCCGGCATCTCACGTCCTCCGCCGCCGCTTCCGAGGTCCGAAGTCGACACCGGGGAGGCATTCTCCCGCCTCCCCAGCGGTTACATGGAGTCCTCGCGGTCTCCTGCAGAACGCGAAACACCACGCCGCTTTGGCCCACCGCACCATTTCCGCTACAACGCCGCCGCCATGTTCAACGTCATCAACGTCTCCAAGGCCTACGGGCCCAAGAAGCTTTTCGAGGACGTCAACGTCACGTTCTCGCCGGGCCGCCGCTACGGCCTGACCGGTCCGAACGGGGCCGGGAAGTCCACGTTCATGAAGATCCTCGCCGGGGACGAGGAAGCGGACATGGGCAACATCGTCCGGCCTCGCAAACTGGGAATCCTGCGCCAGGACCACTTCCGCTACGAGGACAACCGCGTGCTCGACGTGGTGCTCATGGGCAACCGAGCCCTGTGGGCGGCCATGTCCGAGAAGAACGAGCTGCTGGCCAAGTCCGACATCACCGAGGAGGACGGCAACCGGCTGGGCGACCTGGAGGGCGTCATCGCCGAGGAGGACGGCTACTCGGCGGAGAGCGACGCGGCCACCCTGCTGGCGGGCCTTGGCATCGACCAGGCCTTCCACGAAGAGCCCATGAAGCAGCTCACCGGCGGCCTCAAGCTCCGCGTGCTGCTCGCACAGGCGCTGTTCGGCAAGCCGGAAGGCCTGCTCCTCGACGAGCCCACGAACAACCTCGACATCGACTCCATCCGCTGGCTGGAGAGCTTCCTCCACGACTACGAGGGCGTGCTCATCACCATCAGCCACGACCGGCACTTCCTCAACGCCATCTGCACGCACATCGCGGACATCGACTACGAGACCATCATCCACTACCCCGGTGGGTATGACGACATGGTCCGGCAGAAGGCGCAGGTGCGCAGCCGCGTCGAGTCCGAGACGGAGGAGAAGAAGAAGAAGATTGCCCAGCTCCAGGACTTCGTCGCGCGCTTCCACGCCGGTACCCGCGCCTCGCAGGTGCAGAGCCGCATCAAGCAGATCGACAAGCTGAAGTCGGACGACCTCAAGCGCTCCAACATCGCGCGCCCGTTCATCCGCTTCGACCAGAAGGTGGTCAGCGGCAAGCAGACGCTGATGGTTGAAGGCATCCACAAGTCCTTCGAGGGCCAGGAGGTCATCAAGCCCTTCAACACCCTGGTCTGCAAGGGCGAGAAGGTCTGCGTCATCGGTCGCAACGGCGTGGGCAAGTCCACGCTGGTGAAGATGATTGCCGGCCAGTTGGAGCCGGACGGCGGGAAGATTGGCTGGGGCCACCAGGCCTCCGTGGGCTACCTGCCGCAGGACCACCATGGCGTCGTGCGCAAGGGCACCACCTGCTTCGGCTGGCTGCGTGACCTGCACGACAAGCTCACCAACGAGGAGATCTCCGGCGTGCTGGGCCGGATGCTCTTCTCTGGTGAGGAGCGGATGAAGAACACCGACACCCTCTCCGGTGGTGAGACGGTGCGGCTGCTCCTGTCCAAGCTGATGATCATGCAGGACAACGTGCTGGTGCTCGACGAGCCCACCAACCACCTGGACCTCGAGTCCATCGCCGCGCTGGCCGAAGGCCTCCAGAAGTACGAGGGCACGGTCATCGTCGTCACGCACGACCAGGAACTCATCTCCGAGGTGGCCACCCGCATCTGGTCGCTCCAGGCAGGCAAGGAGGTGCTCGACTTCAACGGGCCCTACTCGGAGTTCGTGGAGAAGCACTCCGACGTCGCCGCCCGCCGCCGGTAGTCCGACAGACACTGGTGGAAACACGAATCGCCGCCCGGCCCGGGGATGCGCTCCCGGGACGAGGCGGCGATTGCCGTTTCACCCTGCCCTGGCGGGACTACGGGTTCCGGACGCCGAACGAGGAGCCGCCCACGAACCAGTCATCCCGCGTGTCCGAGTCCGTGGCACCGATGCGCTGCACGGAAGAGGACCGGCCCTGGGTGACGAAGGCCTGAGACCAATCCACGGAGACCTCCCATGCAGTCGGGAAGCTCGCATACGTGCACAGCGCGCCGTTGCAGTTCGCCGGCAGCCACAGGGACTCGTCTTGGAGCGCCTGGAGCAGCGCGGGATAGCCCGCGAAGGAATTGCTCGGAACGACGACAGCCAGCGCATCCTGGGTGACGTCGAATCCGTCCTGGATGCGCAAGGTCCGGTTGCCGGTCCCCACGCCGAGCGTGGTGCCATGGAAATCCCAGGCGGTGTCATAGTTCCAGAAGAAGGAGGAGGCGGGGTACTGCGTCTTGCTCAGCGTCTCCGAGCCCGGGGCATCCGCGCCCGGTGTAACGCGGTCCGGGTTGAGGTGGATGACGATGATGTCCCCCGACGCGACCTGCACGTCCGGCAGCGTCGCCAGGGTGGCGTTTCCATCCAGGAGCGTGGCCCCCATGACGGAGCCGCTCGTCAGGACAACCAACTCCACCAGGTCCCGGTTCTGCTGAACATTGGGCGCCACCTCGGACAGACGCAGCCGGGCCGGCACCTGGTAGCCCGTGAAGCTGGTCGAAGCGGCCGTGCTGTCGACGGAGACGCCGCGCCGGTCCCGCACGCTGCTCGCCACCGTCACCGTGTACCGCTGCCGCGGCGTCTGGCTGGCGGTGCTGAGCCAGACCTCGCCGGTACTCAGCACGACCGCATCCATGACGCTCAGTCCAGGGATGGAGAACTGGCTGCCGTTGCGCTGGACAGAGAGCGGGTCGATGGCGCGGGTGAATCGCAGGATGACCGAATCGTGGTGCATCGCCTGCGCCCCCGTCACCCGAGGCGCCGGGCAGGAGTGGACGGTGGCCTGGCTCTCCGTCCACACGGAGGGCTGGATGGTATGAGTCGTCTGTGTCCCGCTCATGAAGACCCAGAGCGGAGACACCACCGTCAGTGAGCACCCCTGCGAGAGCGCCAAGGTGTCGTGGAACGGCTCCGCGACGCGCAGCCGCAGGGCCGCCGCGCCTGGAGAACCTTCGGGAACGCCCGCCGTCGTGAATGGCGCCTGGACATGGCCGAGCCCGGCATTGGAGAAGCCCGGGTTGCCAATGGTGCCGGTGATGGAGATGTACTCGGACTCGTAGGCGGGCGGCGTGCCCGTGGTGACATCCACGCCGCTCACGTCCTGGACCAGGTCCGACAGCGAGTGGCCCGTGCTGAGCACGGCGTACGCGGAGATGCGGGCGCGCGTCTGGCCATTCACAAGGCTCTTCTCGGAGACGGTGACACGCACCCGGGCGCCCGCTTGCGGCGCGGGAGAGAGCGTGAGCGGGTCCACCTCGACGAAGAGCGCGGGCCCGGCCTGCTCGGCCTGGAGGAAGAAGCCCGCCGCGTCATTCACCACGTTGCCCACGGCCGGCTTGACATAGGTGATGCGAGCACCGCTGATGACCAGGTTCACCGTGCCGGTCGCGGCATTGCGAACCGCCTGGATCTGCTCCGAGGCGAGCCGGTCCAGGGAGGGCAGCACATAGACGGCCTGCTTCGCCAGCTCCACGTTGCCCGCGTGGTCCACCGAGGCGAAGCGCAGCGTCGTGCTGGCGGAAATGGAGATAGGTCCCGCGTACACCGGCGAGCCCGCCTCCGGCGCCGAGCCGTCCAGCGTGTAACGCGTCTCGCGGCACCCCGAGCCGTTGTCACTGCACGACAGCGTCACGGTGACGGCATCCGTGTACGAGCCGCCCCCGGGCGAGACCGTCGTCACCGGGGCCACCGTGTCCAGTGTGTACTGTTCGGACTTCGCCGGCTCGGCGTTGCCCGCCAGGTCCACGGAGAAGAAGCGCAGCGTGGCGCTGGTAGAGATGGAGATGGCCGCCGAATAGCGGAGGCTGGAAGTCGTGGGCGCACTGCCATCCAGCGTGTAGTACGTGGCCGCGCAGCCACTGCCGTCGGCGTTGTCCGTGCAGGCCAGCACCACCGACTGCGTGCTCCGGTAGGTGCCGCCCGCGGGCGTCGCCGTCGTCACCGGGGCCACCGTGTCCAGCGCATACTGTTCGGACTTCGCCGGCTCGGCGTTGCCCGCCAGGTCCACGGAGAAGAAGCGCAGCGTGGCGCTGGTGGAGATGGAGATGGCTGCCGAATAGCGGAGGCTGGAAGTCGTGGGCGCACTGCCATCCAGCGTGTAGTACGTGGCCGCGCAGCCACTGCCGTCGGCGTTGTCCGTGCAGGCCAGCACCACCGACTGTGTGCTCCGGTAGGTGCCGCCCGCGGGCGTCGCCGTCGTCACCGGGGCCACCGTGTCCAGCGCATACTGTTCGGACTTCGCCGGCTCGACGTTGCCCGCCAGGTCCACGGAGAAGAAGCGCAGCGTGGCGCTGGTGGAGATGGAGATGGCCGCCGAATAGCGGAGACTGGAAGTCGTGGGCGCACTGCCATCCAGCGTGTAGTACGTGGCCGCGCAGCCACTGCCGTCGGCGTTGTCCGTGCAGGCCAGCACCACCGACTGTGTGCTCCGGTAGGTGCCGCCCGCGGGCGTCGCCGTCGTCACCGGGGCCACCGTGTCCAGCGCATACTGTTCGGACTTCGCCGGCTCGACGTTGCCCGCCAGGTCCACGGAGAAGAAGCGCAGCGTGGCGCTGGTGGAGATGGAGATGGCCGCCGAATAGCGGAGGCTGAAAGTCGTGGGCGCACTGCCATCCAGCGTGTAGTACGTGGCCGCGCAGCCACTGCCGTCGGCGTTGTCCGTGCAGGCCAGCACCACCGACTGCGTGCTCCGGTAGGTGCCGCCCGCGGGCGTCGCCGTCGTCACCGGGGCCACCGTGTCCAGCGCATACTGTTCGGACTTCGCCGGCTCGACGTTGCCCGCCAGGTCCACGGAGAAGAAGCGCAGCGTGGCGCTGGTGGAGATGGAGATGGCCGCCGAATAGCGGAGGCTGAAAGTCGTGGGCGCACTGCCATCCAGCGTGTAGTACGTGGCCGCGCAGCCACTGCCGTCGGCGTTGTCCGTGCAGGCCAGCACCACCGACTGCGTGCTCCGGTAGGTGCCGCCCGCGGGCGTCGCCGTCGTCGTGGGCGGGGTACGGTCCTCCGCTGAAGCCTCCCGCGTGTAGAGCTCCGACACCACGTCGGAGACATTGCCCGCCCAGTCCACCGCGATGAAGCGCACGCGGGTGGTGGCCGTCAGCACCAACGGCCCCTGGTAGACGGACGAGTCCAGGGAGGGAATGGCGCCATTGGTGGTGTAGTGGATCGCCGCGCAGCCGCTGCCCTCACCGTCGTCACACGTCAGCGTCACCACGCGCGTCCCGGTGAACGTGCCACCCCGTGGCGTCGCGGCCACCTGGGGCGCCTCCGTGTCCACGACGTAACGCGCCTGCCGCACCGCCTCGACGTTGCCCACCCGGTCCACGGAGAAGAAGCGCAGCGTGGTGGACGTGGCGATGGACAGGGGCGCCGTGTAGCGCGGCGAGGCCTGCGTGGGAACGCTGCCATCCAGCGTGTAGTGCGTGGCCGCGCAGCCGCTGCCCGCGCCGTCGTCACACGTCAGCGCCACGCTCCGGGGGCTGCTGAACGAGCCGCTCGCGGGGTTGACCACCGTGCTGGGCGGCTCCGTGTCCGCCGAACCCACCAGGGTAAATGTCGCCGTCCCCGGCGCCTCCGCGTTGCCCGCCGCGTCCATGGAGTAGAAGCGCACCGTGGTGGTGCTCCCCAGCGTGAAGGGCTCGCGATACTGCGTGGAGCCGGTGCCGGGCGTGGAGCCATCCAGCGTGTAGTACGTGGCCGCGCAGCCACTGCCGCCGCCGTCGTCACAGGCGAGCGTCACCACCACGGAGGTGGTGAAGTCGCCTCCCGCGGGCGTGGCGCGCGTCGCGGGCGGCGTGAGGTCGGTGGGAGGTGGAGGCTTCGATTCGCCGCCGCCACAGGCAAGGACGAGTTGAGCCGTGAGAAGCACCGCGCCGCAGCGCAGTGGCCAGAAGGGGGTCTGAGACATCGGAACTCCAGGGCGCACGTCGAGCGCGCGCCGGGGCAATCAGGGTGCGGGGGGAATGTCCGAGGGGGACTGCCAGTGGACGACGGCAGCCACTGTCGTCCAGCCAACAAGGCGCGCACGCTCGCACTGGGGGTAGGCGCTCCGCAAGCCCGCTGCGACGACAACCCTTCACACCGGAATTGCGCCGCGAGTCAAAAGCCACCCGTCGTCACGCACGAACGCCCCGGCTTCACTGGGAAAAGAAAGACGCTCTACCGGGGGGCCGACTTGCGCAGCAGGAACAACCCCAGGCCCATGCCCACGGTCCACTTGAAGGCCGCCGCGAGCGGCGTGTCGCGCAGCCTGGGCGGAGCAGACGGTGGGTCATCCAGGGGCCGGCCCGTCACCGGGTCCACCACGGGCTGGAAGCCCGGAGCGCCCGGAAGCGACGCGCCTCCCGCCTCCAGCTCCGTCTTGGTGGCGGCCAGCGCCTTGCCCTGCTCCGGGACCTTCTGGCCCGGCGCCTTTCCGTCTGGGGAGCGGTGCTCGAGGATGGCGTTGATTTCCGCGCCCAGCAGGATGACCTGCGCGGAGATCCACATCCACAGCAGCATGACGATGACACCGCCGATGGCGCCGTAGTTGACGTCGTACCTGCCGAAGTTGGCCACATACTGGGAGAAGCCCCACGACGCGAACACCCAGATAAGTACGCCCACCACCGAGCCCGGGGTGATGAAACGGAACTTCTGATTCACGTCCGGCAGCACGTAGTACAGCACCGCCCACAGGAACATCATCATCAGGCCCGCTACCGGGAGCCGCAGCCACATGAGCACGGTGCCCAACCCTCCGGGAAGCTTGCCAGCGATGACGGGCGTGACGATGACCGCGAACGCCGCAAGGATGGCCACCGCCGCGCCGCCCAGCGTCACCAGCAACGCGATGCCGCGCAGCCTCCAGATGGGACGCGACTCCGTCACGCCGTAGACCTTGTTGAGCGCCGTCATCAGCGCCACCACGCCCGCGGAGGCCGCCCAGACGGCACCGACACCGCCCACCGTCAGCAGCCCCACCGGCCGGCTGTTCGCCAGCGCCTCGATGCGCTCGCTCAGGATGGACGTCACTTCCCGGGGCGCCACCCGCGCCAGTTCCTGGATGAGCACCTGGGCCTGGGCGGGCTCGATGAGGAGGCCCGCCAGCGACACCAGGAACAGCAGGAATGGGAACAGTGCCAGAATCATCCGGAAGGTGAGCGCGCCAGCGACGTCCCCCACCTCGTCGCGCGTCCACTCGTCCTTCAGCGCCAGAAAGAACTTCTTCCAGCTCATTCCCTTGCCAGGGAGAACCATTCCGCCTCCTCGGAGGTGTTGCGACCGGGGGAACGATGCGCATTCCCCACACCCCAGGCGACCTCCAGCCCCCAGCTTCCCTGCATGCGGCCGGAGGACAGGCGAGCAGGAAGGCCCTGGAAGGCGCCTTCCCAGAAATCCCTCCGTTCTCGGGGCTCCCCCCTAGGCAGGAGAGCGTTCATTGGCGTACACCTTGGACGGGGGCCGCCGGTCGGTTCCGCCGCGGCCCCCTCCCCCGAGGACGCCATGTTCGTCTCCTGTCTCCTGAGTGTCAGCCTGGCGCTGAGCGCCGGCGCCGCACCCGGAATGCCCCCGGGCACCCAGGCACCCACCCCTTCGCACACGCTGTGGCTCGTCCAGGCCCTGTACCCAGGACAGGACGCGTTGCTGCAACGCACCGAGGAAGGGATTGCCGCGCTGATACCGCAGGACGTGCAGGCGGAGCAGCTCATCGGCCGGGGCGCCCTGGCAATGCACCTGAAGGGCCAGGGCGGCGACCTGCGCTGCGTGTCCGGCGAGGCGCGCTGCCGGGAGCCGCTGGAGGCGTACCTGGAATCACTGGGCCTGGAGCGCGTGGTGCTGGTGCAGGTGGGCCAGGACGACGCCGGCTACCGCTTCCGCGCCGTCAGCGTCCGGCCCGGCACGGGCGCCCGGGGCCAGGCGGAGACGGCGAACCCGGCGTTCGAGAAGGCCCTGGCCGGCGTGCTGGTGAAGTTCCTGTCACTCAACGCCACGGTGGTGGCGGAGACGACGCCCGCGGGGGCCACCGTCTTCATCGACGGCGTGAAGGTGGGCTCCACGCCCTTCACCACGGAGGTACTGCCGGGTGAGCACACCTTCCGCTTCGAGCTGGCTTCGCACCTTCCGAAGGAAGAGACGCGCGTGATGAGCTCGCGCCAGCAGGTGAAGCTGGACGCCGCGCTGGAGAAGGTGCCCGCGCGGCTGGTGGTGAAGGCGCAGCCGGAGGGCGCGGAGATTCGCGTGGACGGCCAGCCGGTGGGGACCACCGCGGTGGACCAGGGCATCCAGCCCGGCACGCGCATGGTGTCGCTGACGCTGGACGGCTACGAGCCCCACGAGGTGAAGGCGGAGATCGCGCCCGGCGGGACATACACGCTGGAGCACGCGCTGACGCCCACCTCCATGCAGTCCTTCAAGCTGGCCATGCGCCGCCGCAAGGAAGCCACCATGGCGCGGCAGAGCTACCTGGAGGCCTCGTTCGAGATGCAGCGCCTCACGGGCACGTCGCTGGCGTCCCAGCCGCTGAGCACCTCGGAGGAGTTGGAGAGCCTGCGCACCCGGGACGTGCGCGCGCCGGGCTCGCGCAACCTGCGCGGCGTGGGCGTCGAGTACGGCCGATACGGGCAGTTCTTCGGCGTCATGCTGGTGGGCGCCACCTACGCCTCCACTGGCGACACATGGACGCTGGGCATCGACGTACCGCCTGGCGTGGGCGGCGTAGGGCCGGACGGCGTGTCGTCGCTGGACACGCAGGTGCAGGCAGTGTCGCTGCGCGCGCTCCAGCCGCAGCTGCGCTACGTGCTCGGGCCCGTGTCCTTCGCCATCCAGGTGGGACTGGAGGGTCGAGGACTGCTGGTGAAGGAACGCGCGGGTGACGCGGCCATCTTCAAGGACGGCCTCTACGCGCTGGACCTGCACGCGTCCGGACAGGCCACCGCGCGCATCTTCGTGTACGAGGGCCTGTACGCCTCCGTCGCGTACCAGCACAGCTTCACGCTGCTGAAGAAGATTGCCGGAACGAGCAACATTCGCGGAGGGCTGGGCTATGCGTTCTGACCTGCGGCGCCTGACGTGGGCTTGTGTGCTGCTGACGTGTGGCCTGTCCCTGGCCGAGCCCCTGGTGGGGCCCTCCGTCGGCCGTGGCGATGCGCTGCTGGCCGAGGGCACCCGCCTCTACAACAAGCGCAAGCACAAGGACGCGGCGGAGGTTTTGCTCCAGGCCACGCGCGCCAATCCGTCCCTGCTGCCCACCTACCTGGGCCTGGCCCGCGCGCGCATGGGGGCGAAGGACGTCCCCGGTGCCTGCGCCGCCTACCGAGCCTACGTGCGCAGCGCGCCGGACATCCAGGACCGCACCAAGGCTCAGCGCGAACTGGCCCTGTGCGAGCGCAAGCTGAAGGCCGCGCGCCGCAAGAAGCGCAACAAGGTGCCGCCCGACATGACGGCCCGGCACGTGGAGCTGAAGGCCGGCTTCTTCGCCGCGCTGGAGGAAGGCCGGCTGGTGGGCCCCGGCGCGGCGGGCGAGACGCTGCGCACGCTGGTGTCCGAGGGCTACCTGGGCACGGACCTGGGAGACATGGCCGCGCGGCTGAGCGCGGCCTCCAAGGCCACCACCGACGACCTGCACCAGCGGGCCCTGGCCGGTGAAGCGCTCCCCACGGCGCGCCTGCGAGCGTCCGGCGCGCTCTTCGACCTGGCTCGCGACACGGGGGAGCCGTCCGCCACGGCCGCTGCCCAGGCGCCTTTCCTGGAAGGGCTCGCGGCGCTCCAGAGTGGAGACTCCGCCGGGGCGCAGCGACTGTTCGCGAAGGCCGCATCAGCGGCGCCCGAGCGCGCCGAGTACCGCGTGTGGCGCGCCGCCGCGCTCCAGCGCGCCGGAGATTTGGACGGCGCGCTGACGGTGCTGGAGACGGACCTGCCGCAAGATGCGCGCACGGACGTGCTCCGCGCCGCCTCCGCCCAGCGGAAGTCCCCCGAGGCGGGAGCTCGCGAGTTGGAGCGCATCCTCTTCCAGCGTTACGCCCCGGCCACGCGCTGACCGCGGTCCCCTCCCCTCCGGCCCTGCAAGGACACCATGTCGCTCTTCATCTGCCAGCGGTGCGAGGTCCAGCATGAGAAGTGGGACGGCGCCTGTCCGGCCTGTGGTGGCACCGAGCTGCTGACGGTGGCGCCGGCCGTGGACCGGATGCTCGGCCGTGTCGTGGCGGGCCGCTTCCGCATCCTCCGGCGGCTGGGCCAGGGCGGCATGGGTTCGGTGTACCTGGCCGAACAGGTGGGCATCGGCCAGCAGGTGGCGATGAAGTTCCTCAACAGTGGCCTGTCCATGGACCCGGACGTGGCCCGCCGCTTCCTCAACGAAGCCAAGAGCTACGCGCGGGTGGCCCACCCCAACGCGGTGACGCTGCACGACTTCGGGCAGGACGAGGAAGGCAGCCTCTACATCTCCATGGAGTACGTGGAGGGGGATGACCTCAAGAGCCTGCTCGCCACGTGCGGCCGGCTCGCGCTCGACGAAGCCGTGGACATCGTCCTCCAGGTGGCGGACGTGCTCGCCTATGCCCACGCGCGACAGGTCATCCACCGCGACCTCAAGCCGGAGAACATCATGGTCCGGCAGGGCATGCGCGGCTGGCACGTGAAGGTGCTGGACTTCGGCATCGCCCGAATCACCGACGGCGCGACACGGCTCACCATCCAGGGCTCGGTGGCCGGCACGCCGCGCTACATGTCCCCCGAGCAGGCCATGGGCCTGGACGTGGACGCCCGCGCGGACGTGTACGCGGTGGGCATCGTCCTCTTCGAGCTGCTCACCGGTCAGCAGCCCTTCGACGGCAACAGCGTCTCCGAAATCATGCAGAAGCAGGTCCACCAGCCCATGCCACGACTGGCGCAGGTGGTGGCGGACTTCCAGCACCCGGCCGTCGACGCCGTCATCCAGAAGGCCACCGCGAAGAACCGCGCGGAGCGCTACGCCACCATGGAGGCCTTCGCGTCGGACCTGGTCAACGCGCTGCCCACCCTCACCAGCCGCCGCGCCGTCAGCGGCGTCAACCCCGCCATCACCGGCGGCGGCCTCGAACCGGCGCGGCCGGCCACGCTCCTCTTTGGCACGGAGGGCTCCGAGGCCACCCTGGTGCGCGCCGCCCCGGCGGAGGCCGCGCCGGTGACGGGCACCGCGCCCATTCCGCTGACCCAGCCCGCCGCGCCCTCCGGGCTCCGGGTGGGGCCGGAGGGCTTCAACAAGACGGCGCACGCGGCCTCCCCCTACGCGGCGCCGAAGCGATCGAAGTCCAGCGCGGTGGTGGGGCTGGGCATCGCGGGCGTCCTGCTCCTAGGCGGTGTGGGCCTCGTGGCCCTCCGGGGCGGGAGCGGCGACGACGTCAAGGTGGGAACCCTGGTTCCAGTCGGTTCCCCGGCGCAACCGGCGCCCCCTGTGGCGCCACCCGCCAAAGAGGCCGGAGCGTCACCTCACGCCACCACCGGGACGGTGGAGACGGCGCCTGACGATGTCGCGACCCGGCAACTCAAGGTGCTCGCGGCGGGACAGGCCATCGACATCGGCAATGACTTCAACGAAGGCCGGCTGGACAGCGCGATGAAACGGCTGGCCCAGGCACGGAGCCTGGGATTGGAGGCCGTCGAACCCGAGCTGGCGGCACTCGCGGGCAAGGTGGAGGACGCCTCGAAGCGCATGGCCCGCGCCCGCGCCCTGGAGAACGACGGCAACTGCGAGACGGCCATCACCCTCTATCGCGCCCTGAAGCGCGACCATCCGCAGCTCGTGGAGGCCCAGCGAGGCATCCGGCGCTGCCAGGACATGCTGCCTCCAGAGGTGTCCGACTAGGCGGTAAAGCCCCGGCCGGCATGGGCTGGGGCTTAGGCTCCAGGCGCGCGGAGGAAGCCGCTCTCGACGAAGTACTTGAAGTCGGTGCGGAAGAGGGACTCGTCCACCAGCGGGCATTCGATGCCACTGCCCTCCAATCCCGCGCGCGTGTTCTGGTGTTCCACGCGTCCCCAGGATGAAAACAGTTGCAGGGGCCCCGCGCTGCCCGGCTCCTCCCGCGCTCCAATCAGCGGAGCGAGCGCGAAGAGCGCGTTCTCCTTCTCCAACTCCTTGAGCCGCGTCGCGTCGCCTGCCTCCATGCCGCCGAACTTCTGCCGCCACCGGCAGAGCGTCTGCTCGGCGACGCCGTGCTTCCGGGCCACCTCCACCACGCTGGCCCCAGGCGCCTCCGCCTCCCGCAGGATGCGGACCATCTGCTCCTCGGTAAACCTGCTCTTCCTCACGACCGACCTACCTCCTGGCCGCGAGGACTCTCTCACTCTTCAACTGGTCCGAAAATTGGGGAGCAGACCAAACACTGTTCCCCCTCCATCGCGGTCAACCTCTGGTGGTGGGACATCCCATCAGCGGTTCGCGTCGGTCCGGTGGCGGCACGCATTGCCCTTGGGATGAAGCTGCAAGAGGCTTATGCCTCCCTGCACCGCAGCCCGCCCCGTGTCTGAGCAGTGATGAGCGAGCCAGGGAACGGAGTGCTGCGCTTCGCCATCATCTGGGGCGGCCAGACGGTGTCGAAGCTCGGCAGCGCCCTGACCAGCTTCGCCCTGGGGCTCTGGGTGTATGGCCTCACCAGCTCGGTCACGGATTTCGCGCTGATCTCCGTGCTGACCATCCTGCCCGGGGTGCTCGTGGCGCCCATCGTGGGGGTGCTGGTGGATCGCTGGGATCTCCGGAACGCGATGCGTCTGGGAGATTGCGGCGCGGGGTTGGTCCCCCTCGGCTATGCCATTCTTCTCTCGTTGGATCAGCTCGCGCCCTGGCACGTCTACGTGGGCACCGCCATCGCGTCGGTGAGCGGTGCGTTCCAGCGGACGTCGTACACCGCCCTGACCCCAGCACTCATCCCCGCGAAGCACCTGGGCCGAGCCAACGGCCTCGTCCAGGCGAGCGATGCCGCCGTGCCCCTGATCGCCCCCCCCTTGGCGGGGTTCCTGATGAGCGCCACCAGTCTGGGCACGGTGGTCTTGATCGACTTCATCAGCTTCCTGGCCGCCATCACCACGTTGTCGCTCATTCGGAGCCTGCTCGCTGGGAGCGGGGCCTCCTCGGATGCGGGCACATCCGCGCTGCAACAAGCCCTCGAAGGGTGGAACTACCTCAAGGAACGCCGGGGTCTGCTCGGCCTGCTCACGTTCTCCGTCATCACCAACTGCTCGCTCTCCGCCATGCAGGTGCTGCTTCCTCCGCTGGTGTTGGACATCGCCAACCCAGCCGTTCTCGCGGGCCTGCTGTCCACGGGGGGCCTGGGGCTCCTGGTGGGGAGCGTCGTGATGACCGCGTGGGGAGGGCCGAAAAACCGCATCCATGGGGTGCTCGGAGTCGGGATTGGCCTGGGGACGGTCGTGGTGCTCGCAGGGCTGTTCCCCACCCTGAGGATGCTCGGCTATTGCACCTTCATGGCCGGATTCTGCATCCCCATCATGGATGCAAGCAGCCAGGCCATCTGGCAGGGACAGGTCCCCGCCGCACTCCGGGGGCGCGTCTTCGCCATGCGCGGGATGATTGCCTGGTCCGTCCAGCCGCTGGCGTACCTTGCGGCGGGTGTCACGGCGGACCACCTGGACGGCGTCTCCTTCTCCATCCCCGCGCTCTTCGGGCCGCTGGAACAACTCGACGCGCGCAGCCGGGGCATCGCGCTGTGCTTCATCGCCGCCGGCCTCTTGACGCTCATCGCGGCGGTGCGGGGCTATAGCGCCCGCCACGTCCGCGAAGTCGAGGAGATGCCGCCAGGCCCCACCTTGACCGGGGCCGTGTCCCCGCCTTCGCGGTAAGGGGCGTCAGTTCCGCGTCAGCGTCAGGTCATCCACCTGAATCCAGGCGTCGCCGTTGTTCGCCCACATCCCCGCGAACACCTCCACGCTGTGCTGGGCGCCGGAGTTGAACGACACCGACAACTGCGTGTAGTTGCCCAGCGGCTGAGCGAAGCGCACCTCGTTGAGGATGGGCCCGCCCCGGAGCAGCCGCGCGCCGAAGTAGCCATCCGCGTGGTTCGTGGACGTCTTCACCCAGCCCGTCAACGTGTACTGGGTGTTCGGCGTCACCGCGACCTCCTGCTTCACGGCATTCCACCCCGTGTCGTTCCGCGCCCATGCGTTGTTGGCGCCCGTGCGCGCATAGCCGAGTCCCCGGTCAATGCCCGCCTTGCCTTCGGTGTACCAGGGCGACGTGGCGTTGTGGGTGGACTGCTGTTCGAAGCCCGCCTGGTGGATGAGATTGCTCCCGCGCGTCAGGCTGACGTCGTCGAGTTGCATCCAGGTATCGCCGTTGTCGGCCCAGAGGCCGCCATACACCTCGATGAGCGCGTTCGGCCCGGAGTTGAAGTGGACCACCCGCTCCGTGTAGGCCCCCAGCGCGCCGAAGGGCACCTCGCCCAGGATGGAGCCATTGCCCGGCCCGCGAGCCCCGAAGTAGCCCGCGGTGTTGTTGGCGGAGCTGCGGACCCAGCCGCGCAGCGTGTAGTCCGTGTAAGGCTGGACGATGACGCTCTGCTTGAGCGCATTCCAACCGCTGCTCGCGTGCACGAAGCCGTTGTCCTGCCCACTGCGCGCGTTGCCGAGCGCCCGGTCCACGCCGCCCGAGCCTTGCAGATACCAGGGCGCCATCACCGGCGTGGCCGCCTGTGTCTCGAAGCCGGGCTCGGAGAGCAGGTTGTCGCTGTGCGCGTCGTGGGCCAGCGTGGCCCGCATGAGGAAGGTGTTGTACGGCGTCCACTGGGACATGACGAAGTACAGCGAGTTTCCGGTGTTGCCCCAGGGGTGGATGAACGCGTTGTAGAGGCCCGGGTACACGGCTCCACTGGCGAGCACCTTCTCTCCGCTCCAGGACCCCGTGGGCGTGGCGGCGTCACGCATCACCACCGCCTGCCGGTGCTCGTTCAGGTACGTCATCAGGAAGCGCCCGAGCGGAGCGTGGTACGAGACGGACAACTCACCCGCGATGCCGATGGCGACGGGCCGCGCCGCCGCCTGTGACACGCTCCAGCCGTTTCCATCCCAGTAGCGGTAGGCGTTGATGTCCAGGAGCGCCGTCTCCGGCACGCGGGCCAGGTGGACGTTCCCGAACCGGCCGTTCGGCGTCGCGTACATGTAGACGAACCCGCCGTTCCTGACGAAGGCCGCCATCTGGAAGTTGTTCGTCCAAGCCGGCGTGTTCTGCCAACGCGCCGTCGGGTGCTTCACCCAGTTCTGCCCCTGGTCATCCGAGTACGCGATGCCCGCGTGGTTCGTGAACCACATGCCCGCCTCCCCCCAGTGGTGGATGGACATGTAGTGGATGTAGTGCCGCGAACCGATGGTGACGCCCGCGGTGGGGATGACGGTGATTTCGTCGAAGTTGACCTTCCGGGACGCGAGGATCTCCTTCGCATGCCGAGGCCCGTCCTGAATCATGGTGGAGAAGGACAAGCCGTCGGCCAGGTTCGTATCGGACGAACGCGCCAGGACGTTGCTGCGCCAGCCGCCCCCACAGCCGCCATTGCCACACCAGCCCGCGCCGAAGGTGTCCCCGAACAGGACGAACACCTCGCCACCGCCCTTGTCCCAGACGATGCCCAGGTCCGTCCCATGGACGTCGTGGTTCGTGTGCGTCTGGTTCGGGTTCGGCAGCAGCTCACCGGCGGGCGTCGCGCCCGTCACCCGGGAGACCTTCGTCACGTTCGACGGCGTTACGGCCGCCGCCGTGGTGCCCCACAGGAGCGCCCACGTGGCGTGCAGCAGGAACGTCCGCTTCCATGTCGTCATGCGCTTCATGGCCACCTCTCTGGTTGTCACGGTGCGACCCGGACGGGAGAGGCGACTCTAGCCGCATAGCGAGACTAACCTTTAAATCAAGACACGACGGACGACCGGAGTGTCAGCCCTGCGCCAGCACGCGGACAAGGACGTCAATCATGGTGGCCCAGCCCTGCTCCGTCCGGCTCGCGTAGTCGGCCCACTTCGCGTCCATCTCGTGGGTGAGCGTCAGCTCACAGCCGGTGTCGCGCGGTGTGATTTCCACCGTCACCCGGCTGAGCTCGTCCTCCTCCTTGTCGATGTGCCAGGTGAAGACGAGCCGGCGCGGCCGGTCAATCTCCAGGTACGTGCCCACATGGTCGATTTCTTCTCCGGCCCGCCGCACGAAGAACGAGAACTTGCCGCCCACGCGCGGGTCGATGGCGAGCCGCAGCACCTCCTCGTCCCGGACCGTCGGCCCGGTCATCCACTGGCCGACCATCTCCGGCTTGAGCCAGGCGTCGAACACCCGCTCAGGCGACGCGTTGAAACGCCGTGTGACGCGAACCTGGACGCTCTGTGCTGAGGACATGGCTTTTCCTTTCAATCCGAGGGTTGGCGCCTTTGATAAACCACATGGTTCAACATACTCCCGGCCGTGGCAATGAACAACCACTTGGTTGACCTTCGTCACGGGTGAGCCCGGGGCGTTTCTGGTAGAGCCTGGGGCATGCCTCAGCGCCCCACCGTGGCGGAAGTGGAATCCATTCTCCGCGCGCCAGTCCGCCAGAACTGGGAGCAGTTCACCAAGACGCTCAAGACGCTGCCAGCGGATGTCGACCCCGACCTTGCGTCACAAGCTGCGTTGAGCCTCATTCACGGGCAGCCCGCGTCCCACTGGTTATTCGGGCGTACCTGCCAGCAGCTCCCTGCCCCTGTCATCCGCGCGCTCCTGGGTCGGCTCGAAGCCGACTCCCGGCCCCACGCCTACTTCCTACGCGAAGCGGTCCCCCAAGAAGCCTCCGACGAAGAGCTCCGAACGACATGGAAGGCAGCACTCCAGGGCTTGCTCGACCTGGAGACGACCTATGCGTGGGGCTCGAAGCAGCGCAAAGCAAAGTTCCAGGCGCTGGCGAACACCCCATCCTTGCTCCAAGCCATCCAGACCGCTGTCGTGGCCTGTGAGCAGGTGTCGGTGGACATGCTGGCCGTGCTGACGGTGGATGCGTCGGACTCCTCGGTCGATGCGCTCATTCCCCATGTGGAGCGGGCCGTGCAGAGCCAGGGCTGGGAGTTGGACCGTCTGGAGGACTTGCGCAAGCACGCGCGCTCCACCCCCGTGATGGACGACATGTTCGCGCGAATGGAGGCCCTGCTCCAGGGACGTCGCGCGCGCTCGCCCGCGCTCGACCTGGCCCGGCACCTGGGCTTCGGTGAACTAGATGCCATCTGGTTCAGAACCTACCTTCTTGCTGGGGACACCCATGCGACGAACCCCCTCGCGCATCAGTGCAACATCAACGTGGATAGCCGCACCCCTCGCTGGTTCAGTGTCTGGCAGACATCCCGAATGGATGGCCTCGACAGAAACGCCTGGAGCGACACCCACTTCGACAACGAAAAGCTGCACAAAGACATCCGGGGACTTGGCGCATGCGAGTTGATGCAACTTCCTGATTGGGTTGCGCGCACGGCCAAGCGCCTCGGCGCAGCGTGGAACATCAGCGACAGCGCGTTGTTTACGAACCTTCGCGGGAAGAAACGCGCAAGACTCGCGGAGTGGCTTCGCTCGGGCACATGAGCCGCCCGGCTCACCCCACCCTGCGGCCCCCGATGTGCGCCCCGGCATTGGGCGACAACCGGCGATAGAGCGGTCCGGCCAGCGACGACATGATGCCCACCGCGATGAACGGCAGCACGAAGCGGTCCGGCGTCAACGGCGCCTCGCCAGCGCCGCGCGCCAGGTGCAGCATCAACCCGCCGAAGCTGATGCCCAGCCCCAGCGCCATCTGCATCGTCACCACGGACAACGTGGACGCGTTGCTCACCGTGTCCGGGGGAATGTCCGCATACGCCACGGTATTGATCGCGGTGAACTGCATCGAGCGCATGAATCCGCTGACCACGAGCACGCCAACGATGAGCGGAATCGGCGTGCTGTTCCGGAAAAAGGCCGGCAGCGCGGTCAGGACGGCGGACGCCAGGTTGGCGAAGATGAGCGTTTGCCGGAAGCCGAACCGCCGGATGATGTAGGGCGCCACCGACTTGCATGCGAGCGCGCCCACGCCGCCGCCGATGGTCACCAGCCCGGCCTCGACGGGCGTCCAGCCCAAGCCGACCTGGAACAGCAGCGGCAGGAGGAAGGGCGTCGCCCCCAGGCCCATGCGCGTCAGGGTTCCGCCAATCATGCTGGCCCGGAAGGTGTCGATGCGCAGCAACCGGAGATTCAATACGGGCCGCTCCACGCGCAGCGCGTGCCACACGTAGGCCCCCAGCGACGAGAACGCGACGGCCGCGAGCCCCAGTTGCAACGGCAGCGGCATCAGCCCGATGCCCACCGTCTCCGCCGCGCCAATCAGCGTGGTGATGGCGACGGCCGCGAGCACGAAACCCCGCGTGTCGAACGGCCCCGGGTCCGGCTGGTGCAGCGGCGGAACGAAGCGCGCCACCGCGAGCATGCCCAGGATGCCCACGGGCACGTTGATGAAGAAAATCCACGGCCAGTCCGCGACGCCCAGGATGAGGCCCGCCAACGGAGGCCCCACCAGCGGGCCCACCAGCGCGGGCATCGTGAACCAGCTCAAGGCGGCCACCAGGCGCTCTCGCGGCGCCGAACTCACCACGATGATGCGCCCCACGGGCGTCATCAACGCGCCGCCCAGCCCCTGGAGGGTGCGGAAGATGACCAACTGGGTCAGCGACTGTGAGAACCCGCAGAGCACCGAGCCCAGCAAGAACACGCTCATCGCGAACATGAAGACGCGACGGGGCCCGAAACGGTCCGCCACCCAGCCGCTCGCGGGCGCGAGCACCGCCAGCGCCAGGATATAGGACGTCAGCGCCAGCTTCAGGTGGATGGGGTCGGTGTCGAACGCCAGCGACAGCCGAGGCAACGCGGTGGACAGAGCGGTGGAGTCCACGAACTCCATGAACAGCGCGCTGGCCACCGCAATCGAGGCCAGTCGCGAGCCCCGGGGAGAATCTCCACCTGCGCCGGTGCTGCTGGGAACCGGATGCTCAGGCACGGTTCAGCCCACGTACTCCGGAAGCAAGGGCGCGTCGCGGAGTCTCGGGGCCTGGGCATCCTTGGGCGACAACAGCGGCTCGCTCACCGGCCAGGGAATCGCCAGGTCCGGGTCATTCCACGCAACGCTCCGCTCCGTCTCCGGCGCGTAGAGCGCGGTGCACTTGTAGTGGAAGTCCGCGGAGTCACTCACCACGCAGAAGCCGTGGGCGAAACCCGGCGGAACCCAGAGCTGACGGCGGTTGTCCGAGGACAGCTCCACCGCCACCCACTGGCCGAAGGTGGGCGAGCCGCGCCGCACGTCCACCGCGACGTCGTACACGGCGCCCGCCAACACCTGCACCAGCTTCCCCTGGGCCTGGGGCTCCTGGAAGTGCAGGCCCCGCAGCGTCCCCTTCGCCGAGCGCGAGTAGTTGTCCTGCACGAAGGGCCCGGGAATGCCCACGGCCGCGTACCGCGCCGCATGGAACATCTCCATGAAGAAGCCGCGGTCATCACCGAAGACCTTGGGCTCCAGCAGCAGCACGTCCGGAATCTCCAGCGGCGTCACCTTCACGAAATGGCTCCCCGGTTCTCCGCGAGCGCCCGCAGGTACTGGCCGTAATCGTTCTTGAGCATGGGCTCGGCCAGCGTCAGCAGTTGCTGCGCGCCGATGTACCCCATGCGGAACGCAATCTCCTCCGGGCACGACACCTTGAGGCCCTGGCGGCGCTCGATGATTTCGATGAAGTTCGACGCCTGCATCAGCGATTCGTGCGTGCCGGTGTCCAGCCACGCATAGCCGCGCCCCATGAGCTCCACGTCGAGCTGGCCGCGTCGCAGGTACTCCGCGTTGACGTCGGTAATCTCCAGTTCGCCCCGCTTGCTCGGCTTGAGGCCCGCGGCGATGTCCAGCACCTGGTTGTCGTAGAAGTACAGCCCGGTGACGGCGTAGTTGGACTTCGGCTTCAGCGGCTTCTCCTCCAGGCTCACCGCGCGGTTCTTCGCGTCCAGCTCCACCACGCCGTAACGCTCCGGGTCCTTCACGTAGTACCCGAACACCGTCGCGCCCGAGGCACGTGACGCCGCGCGCTTCACCAGCTCGCTCAGGCCGTGGCCGTAGAAGATGTTGTCGCCCAGCACCAGCGACACGCTGTCACCGCCCACGAACTCCCGGCCGATAACGAAGGCCTGGGCCAGCCCCTCTGGCCTGGGCTGCTCCGCGTAGCTGAAGCGCATGCCCCACTGCTCGCCGCTGCCCAGCAGCTCATGGAAGCGCGGCAGGTCCTGCGGCGTGGAGATGATCAGCACGTCCCGGATGCCCGCGAGCATCAGCGTGCTCAGCGGGTAGTAGATCATCGGCTTGTCGTGCACGGGCAGCAGCTGCTTGCTGACCACGCGCGTCAGTGGGTACAGCCGCGTCCCGGAGCCACCGGCGAGGATGATGCCTTTCATGTCCACCTCGGCACGTCAGTGTCCCCGAGCCGCGAGCCAGGTCGCGTGGAAGCGCGACAAGGACTCCGCGAGCGCCAAGGGAGGAACGGAAAGTTCGGCGCGGACCTTGTCGGTGCGCAGACCACTCTTGAGTGGGCGGGGGCTGGCGAGCTTTAGCTCCGCCATGCGGGTGGGGACGATGAGCCTTGCATCGAACCCGAACACCTCGCACAGCGCGAGGCCAAAGCCCACCCTGTCGATGACCGTTCCGCCGCAAGTGTTCCACACTCCACCCAGCCGCCGCGTCCCCAGCTCCACCAGCATGGCGGCCACGTTGTCCGCGAAACTGGGCGACACAATCTGGTCCTCGAAGAGGCGCACCTGCTGCCCCTTCTCCAGCGCCGTCACCAGCCAGGCACCGAAGTTGAGCCGGCCCTCCACCGGAGGCCAGCCATACACCACGGCGGTGCGAGCAACGGCGCAGCCGGGCGCGAGCACGCGCGCGGCCTGCTCCCCCATGTGCTTCGTCACCGAATACACACCGCGAGGATTCGGAATCGCGTCCTCGGAATAGGGCCCGGCCTCGCCGTCGAAGACGTAGTCGGTGGACACATGCACCAGGTGCGCACCGGCCTTGCGCGCACTCCGCGCCACGGCGGCGGCGGCGGTGACATTCCCCGCGTACGCGGCCTCCGGGTCCTTCTCGCAGGCATCCACCTCCGTCACGGAGGCGCAGTGGATGATCACCTCGGGCGCGGCGGTCTCCACCGCGGCGGCGACGTCCGCCTCTCGGGTGAGGTCCACGCTCGCGTAGCCATACTCCCCACCGGTGCGCCGGGCGCCGCGGCCCAGGCCCACCACCTGGTGCCCGCCCTGGTGGAGCAAGGAACACACGCGGCTGCCCACCAACCCGTTGGACCCCGTGACGAGGAAGCGCATGGCTCAGGCCCTCCCCTGCAGGCGCGTGCGGTACTGCGTTTCGAAGTACTGGCGATAGGCGCCGCTGGTGACGCGCTGCCACCACGCCGGGTGGTCCACGAACCAGCGCACCGTCTCCGCCAGGCCCTGCTCGAAGGTGTGCGCGGGCGTCCAGCCCAGCTCCGCGCGAATCTTCGACGGGTCAATGGCGTAGCGCCGGTCGTGCCCCGGCCGGTCCTTCACGTACTGGATGAGGGACTCCGGCTTGCCCACGAGGCCCAGAATCGCCTTCACGATGTCGATGTTCCGCCGCTCCGCCCCACCGCCGATGTTGTAGACCTCGCCGGCCCGGCCCTTCTCCAGCGCCAACAGCAGCGCATGGCAGTGGTCCTCCACGTGGAGCCAGTCGCGCACGTTGCCTCCGTCGCCGTACACCGGCAGCGGCTTGTCGTGCAGGGCGTTCACCACCATCAACGGAATCAACTTCTCCGGGAACTGGTAGCGACCGTAGTTGTTCGAGCAGCGCGTGACGACGACGTCCAGGCTGAACGTGTGGTGATACGCGAGCGCCACCAGGTCGGAGCTCGTCTTGCTGGCCGAGTACGGGCTGGAGGGCTGCAATGGCGAGGACTCGGTGAAGGCGCCAGTGGGGCCCAGCGAGCCGTAGACCTCGTCGGTGGACACCATGAGGAAGCGCTTCACGCCGCGGGCGCGGCTGGCCTCCAGGAGCTGCTGGGTGCCCAGCACGTTGGTGGTGACGAACACCTCCGGCCCGAGGATGGAGCGGTCGACGTGGCTCTCCGCCGCCAGGTGCATCACCGCGTCGATGGCGTGCACGGACATCAGGTGCTCCACCAACTCGCGGTTGCCGATGTCCCCCCGGATGAAGACGTGCTGGGGGTCGCCCTCCAGCTCGGACAGGTTCTCGAGGTTGCCGGCGTACGTGAGCTTGTCGAGGTTGACCACCGTCCAGGCAGGCCGCTCACGGCGCAGGTACTTCACGAGGTTGGACCCGATGAAGCCACAGCCTCCTGTCACCAGTACGTTCATTGTCCCGTGGACCTCATGCGCTCGAAGCGAGCGCCTGCGTATCGAAGGGGTCCACGACCGTCAAGGCGCGAGGAGGCCAGGCTTGTGGGCGGCCCTGCACGGCGGTAAGGGAGCCGGTCGTGAGCACACCGCGCCCCCCTCCCCGCCGGACCGGGCTTCCCGCCATCCACCAGGTGCTCCCCCGGCTCGCCTGGGGCGACGCCGTGGGCAATCAGGTGCGATATCTCCAGGGCCTGCTGCGCCGCTGGGGCCATGCCTCCGAAATCTACGCCGAGGCCTGGGACGACGCCTGCAAGGACCAGGTCCGCCCGGTGCGTGATTACGAGCGGGAAGCGGACCACAACGCAGTCCTGCTGGTGCATCACAGCTTCGAATCGCGGCTGGTGCCCCGCATCGCGAAGAGCCCTGGCCGCAAGGTGCTTGTCTACCACAACGTGACACCCGCGCGGCTGTTCGAGGGCTTCGAGCGCAAGGTGGCCGCCGCGTGTGACGCCGCGCGGGATGAGCTGCTGGCGCTGCGCCCCCACGTCGAAGCGGCCTTCGCCTACTCGCGCTTCAGCGCCGAGGAGCTGGTGGCCGCGGGCTACCCGAACGTCGCGGTGCTGCCCTTCGCCATCGACTGGGCGGCGTTCGACACGCCGCCGGACCCGGCGCTCCAGGCCGAGCTGGACGACGGAATGTCCAACATCCTCTTCGTGGGCCGCGCGGTGCCCAGCAAGAAGGTGGATGACGTGCTGCGCGTCTTCACCGCGTACCAGCGGCTCTACCAGCCCCGCAGCCGGCTCGTCGTCGCGGGCTACCTGCATCGGGATGGGGCCTATGGCGCCTATCTGCATGGGCTGAAGGACGTGCTGGGCGCCGAGCAGGTCCGCTTCCTGGGACGCGTCAGCGCCGCGCAGCTCTCCGCCTGCTTCGCCACCGCGTCCGCGTACCTCTCCATGAGCCGCCACGAGGGCTTCGGTGTGCCACTGCTGGAAGCCATGTACCGGGGTGTGCCCGTGGTGGCCTACGGCGCCGCCGCCGTGCCGGAGACGATGGGCGGCGCGGGGCTCGCCACGCGCTCGGACGAGCCACGCGAGGTCGCGAAGCTGCTCGCCGTGCTGGACCGCAATGCCGGGCTGCGCGCGCAGGCGATTGCCGCGCAGCGTGAACGCATCGCCGAGCTGTCGCAGGAGGCCGTGGCCGAACAGGTCCGCGTGGCCTTCGAAGGCATCTGCTCCGGTACGGCGCCGCAGCGCCCGGTAGCCACGACGACGGCAGCCACCGTGGAACTCGTCTGCCCAGGCTTCACCGTACGGCCCGAGGAGCCAGCCTCACGTCTGGCCCGCCGACTGGCCGAGCGCCTGCCAGGTGCCCGGGTGCTTGCCCTGCGCCCGTGGGGTGAAGAGGCATCCCTGACGCCGGAGCCCATCAGCGACGACGGTGTCGCGGTGACGCACTTCACGCCGGACCAACCGGTGGACTCAAACCCCAGGACGGCCCTACCGGGGTCCTCCGCGCTGGAGACGGCGGTGCGGGCTTCGAGCGGGCCCGTGGTGCTGCTGAGCGCGGACACGGTGTCAGCGCAAACCCTGATGCCCCATGTCTCGGCGAAGGCCTTGGGCATCTGTGCACCTTCCAGCCAGCCGGCCCTGCTCGCATCCGCCCGGGAGCACCTGGGTGACAGGTTGGTGGTGGAGGAGCCGGCTCACCTCGAGACGGCGCTGCAGACACTGCTCACGACGCTGGCTTCAACGGGAGTCCTCCCACGTGCGACCTGAAGACCTCATCACGCGCAGCCCCACGGCCGAAGCAGTGGTGCGCGAAACGCAGCAACTGCCCACGCCCTCCAATGAAGCCCAGGATGCGCTTCGCCAGACGCTGGAGGCGGCGGCTCGTCCACCCACGCCCACGCCCTGGCCCGCGCTGCTCCAGGAAGCACGTGGGAAGATGGACAGCCGCTACGCGGAACCGGCGACCTCCCACCGGGGAGTCATCACGGGCACCGCGCTCGTCCTGGCCAAGCGCGCCTTCCGACTCGCCTTCCAGCCCTTCATCAACGAAGTGCTGCGCAAGCAGGTGGAGTTCAACGAGTCCATCCTCGACGCGCTGGCCACCGTGCACGACGTGCAGCGCGAACAGGCGCGTGCCCAGGCCGCATGGCGCAAGGAGTTGGAGCGCAGGCTGGCGAAGCTCGAAGCCACGGGCACCCGCACCGAAGCCGTCACGACCGAGCAGCAGGCGCCCACGCCTGCCGCGTCCTCCAAGCGGACACGCAAGCGAGGCCGATGACGGCCAGGGCGCGGGACCTCGACCCGTCATCCTCGTGAATCCGCGTCCTGCGGAAGGAGGCGTGAAAGCCTCCGGCCTCGACAGGCGATGAGCATATGACTCAGGGGCGGCGTTGAGGATGGCGGCCGTTCGGGTGTATTCCCCATCCGTTCGACGCCTTCCTCTGTCCAAGGTCTGGTCCTTGCGCATCTGCCTCGTCTCCAAAGAACTCGCCCCCTTCGACAGGGGCGACATCGCGACCTACGTGGCAACCATGAGCCGGGCGCTTGCGGAGGCCGGACATGAGGTCCATGTCTTGACGGCGGCGCATGCCGACTGGCAGCGGGCCGTGTCCTTCCTTCCCGGCGTGCACCTGCACGCCGCGGATGAGCGAGAGGTGGACTTCAAAGGTGCGTTTCCACACGCACCACTTCGCCATGCGTGGGCGGCGTACAGAAGCCTGCTGGAACTCCACGCGCGTCATCCCTTCGACGTCATCGAGTTCCCCGACGACGCAGGCGAGGGCTATTTCGCGATGCGCGCCCGGCGGACGCTGGGGCACTTCGAGCCAGCGGTCCTCGCGGTGCGCTTGCACGACTCCACCCACGACCGCCTGCTGCTCAACAGGGTGGCCACGCTCGACATGGACACCACCCAGCGCGAGCACATGGAGGACACGTCCATCCGTGAAGCGGACCTCGTGCTGTCTCCCTCCGGGCCAGCCATGGCGCGAGTCCGCACCAGGCTGGAGCTGAAGCGCAGCGGCGTCGTGATTCCACCTCCGTTCTCGGCACTCCGGGAGCACCGCTCATCCCCTCGTTCCCGCGAAGGACTGCCCCTGGTGCTGTACGTCGGAGACCTGGAGTACCGAAAGGGCGTGCATCTTCTCGTCGAAGCCATGCAGGTGCTCTTCGAGCAAGGAGTCGCCGCGGAGGTCCGGCTCATCGGGGATGACACACGCACCGGCCCGTTCGGCCGCTCCCTGCGACAGTGGCTGGACCAGCGCATCGCCCCCGCCTGGCGAAACAGGTTCCACTTCACACCTCCGCGCGAAGGAGCAGACATCGCCTCGGCGCTCGCCGAAGCAGCGGTGTGCTGCATCCCGTCTCGCTGGGAGCACTTCTCCCACGTGTGCATGGAAGCCATGTCCGCTGGAGCGCTCGTGGTGGGCAGCGATGGAGGGGGCAACGCCGAACTCATCGAGGACGGCCAGAGCGGCTTGCTGTTCCGGAGCGACGATGCTTCACAGCTTGCCCGCGCGCTCGAGAGAGCCCTGTCCACACCGGCGCTACAAGAAGCCGTCCGGCATACAGCGCCCGCCCGTATTGCTTCCTATTGCGCCCCCGCCAGCATCGTCCGCCAGTTCGAAGCGGCCGTGGCGGATGCGAGGCACCAGCGTCACATGGGCCCCATCAGCGCCGCGCCCAGGAAGAAGGACGCGGCCACGCCGTACGTGTCCATCCTCGTGCCCTACTACAACATGGGGCGCTACCTCCCCGAGACGCTGCGGTCCATTCGCGCGCAGACCTTCACGGACTACGAAATCATCCTCGTGGATGACGGCTCGACGGATTCGGAGAGTCGAGCCGTGCTGGAGACGCTCCACGCGCCAGACCTCCACATCCTCCGCAAGCCCAACGGAGGGCTCAGCTCGGCCAGGAACGCCGGTCTGCGCGCCGCACGGGGCCGGTACATCCTGCCGCTGGACCCGGACGACCTCATCCAGCCCACCTTCCTGGAGAAAGCCGTCGCGGTGATGGACAGCACACCAGGGTTGGCCTACGTCACGTCACTCGTCTCCTACTTCGTCGAGACGCCGGACCAGCCCGTGGGCGGATGGATTCCCTGGGGCACCGAACGTGACGCACTCCTCGCGGAGAACGTGGCATCCACCTGCACCGCGCTGATGGAGCGACAGCGCATCGAAGAAGTCGGCGGCTACGACGAGTGGCTCACGGCCTATGAAGACTGGGACGTCTTCTGCTCCCTGGCCGAGCGAGGGCTCGCGGGCTCCGTCATCCCAGAGCCGCTCTTCCTGTACCGGCTGCGCCCGGACTCGATGACCCGCAGCATGCGCGTGAACGACCGTCATGCGCAGATGGCCTACCTGTGCCAGAAGCACCCTGCATTGCCGCTCCACCCGGAGCGCGCACTCCGCATGCAGCTCGGCCGAGCCCACAAGCAGGAACTCCATCTGCGCGCGACAGGCGCGGCCTCCCCACCGCTCCTGAATCGATTCGCCGACAAGATGAACGCCACGCTCAAGCGGTTCGACTTCGCCCATGCCACCTTGAGGCGCGCCGCGCTCTGGGTTGCCGGCGCGGACGACGACTCCCGCCCACTGCGTCATCAGGTCATGGAGCGGTTCTTCAGACGCCGCCATTGAAGCGCCGGCCGCTCCACGCGGCGGAGCGGGCCCCATCTACGCGCGCGCTCCCCGCTACCCGCCCAACCGCCCCTCCTCTGCTGGTGGAAGTGAAGCGGGCTCTCGAGAGGTGAGCGACACCATGGGGGGCGCGACGCCTTCCGCCGTCGGCACGAGAGCGCTCGGCTCCTTGCGAATCAACGAGCGCAGCCGCAACCCGAACAGGGCGGAAGCCACCTTCGTCATGAACTGGAACCCCTTGAGCCCCGTCAGGCTCGAGGTCCCCGTAGTGCGTGGGCGCATCGCGACCGCGACCTCTCCGATTCGAAGCCCGGCGAGCGCGACGAGCGCGATGGACTCCGGCTCCGGGTACTCATCCGGCATGAGGCGCAACAACGTGGCCACGGCGCGAGGCGAGTACACCCTGAAGCCCGATGTCGGGTCTGTCACCTGGGCCTGCTGGCCAAACATCCCCAGCAGCATGCTCACGACGCGACCTCCCACCCAGCGAAGCGGCGTCGTGCTGACCAACGTGTCCGTGCCTCCCGTCGCGACATCGCAGAAACGGGAGCCAATGAGCAGGTCGGTCTGCCCGCTCCGCGCCGAGCGAACCAGGTCAGGGATGGACTCAACGGGATGCTGCCCGTCGGCGTCACACTGCACGACGTAGCTGACCTCCAACCGCTGGGCCAGGAGGAACCCCGTCCGCAGCGCCCCGGACACGCCGATGTTGGTGTGGTGTGTGACGTGGTTTCGTGGAGCCAGCCGCCGTAACACCCCGGCCGTGCCGTCCACCGACCCATCATTGACGATACAGAAATCCAGCTCCCAGTCCGGCGTGGCGCGAGTCAGCGCCGTGAGACGCGGCAGGAGCGCAGGAAGGCTTTCCGACTCGTTGTAGCAAGGGAGAACCACCAGCACGCGGGGGCGACCACCTTCCGACGTCGCTGGCACGTCGGGAAATGTTTGAGCGGCAAGGGCTGACACGACCTGCCCCAGTTGCCGCTGCACGCGTGTGCTCTCCGCGTAGTGCGCCAGCATCTGAACGAACAGGAACATGGTGAGCCCAGCCAGGACCATGTTGCTGACCAAACTGATGCCCATCAGTCGAGCCACGGGCAGCAACCAATCCGGACGGATGGCCGCCACGAGCACGAAGCCACTGGCAAGGAACCACGTCACGGAATGCCGTGCCGCGAGCCGCGCGCCGAACTGGGAAATGACCACGAAGAAAAAGCCCACCACCACGGTAATGAATGGCAGCGACATTTCGGAGTCCCCCACAGCAATGCCCTGATGTTCGAACACGCAGAGAAGCACTCACACTTCTCAGGTTTGCATTGCCCCCCCCTCCGTACGGTACTCACGCCATCAATGCAATCCCCTGAAGCACCGGTGCCAGTCCCTGACGTACGCCCCGCCCCACGGCGCTGGACTCGCGCCGTGATGAGCGTGTTGCTCGCGCTCAGTACCGCAGGGGTATTCACGCTGGGGGCATGGGCCCCCCCCTTCCAGTCCCTGGGCTCCCGCCTCGTGCTGGTCCTGGGGTGCCTGGCTTTGGGCGCGGTGCTCTACCGCCTTCTACTTCCGTGGCTGCACAGTCGGCTGACGCGCTCCTCGCCCGCTCAGCAGCGGACCTGGCTGGGAGTCGTCGCCCTGGTCACCGTGCTCCTGATGGTAGCCACCCCGCTCCACGTCATGATGCCCGCGGAACGGCTGCCCGTGACGGTCCGTGCCACGGGCGAGCGGAACCCCAGTTCACAGGGCAGCGAAGTGTGGGTCCTCGGACTGCTCGACGCCTACGGTAACCCGCTGCCTCCCGATGGCTGGCGCCCCGAAGGAAACTGGGAACGCCGAGATGGAGGCGCCTGGCTTTCGCACCTCGACCAGCCGGCGCGCCTGCATTGGGAAGCAGAAGGTCACAAGCCCAGGGTCCTCCAATTGTTGGCGCACGGATTCTCCGGTGTCGTGGAGTACACCGTGAACGGTCGAACCGAGCGGCTCGACCTCTATTCGCCGCCCGGGACGGACGCGCGCCGGGACCTGGTCCTCCACCATCCCGACAGCGCATTGACCGCCAGTGCCGGGATTCGAATCACCGTCACGTTGGCGGCCCACGCGCTGGTCCTCGGCACCCTCCTGCTCCTGACGGGGCTCTGGCTCACGGGCCGTCCGCCTCCACCTCTCAAGCCCCTGCCACGACGCTGGGTGGGACTGCTGATGGCCATCCCCACCGTGGTGGTGGCTGGCATCTGGCTGATGGCTGTCTACCCGGGGATGCTGAGTCCAGACTCGACATCACAATGGCGTGACGCCCTTTCCGGGCACATGGATGATGCGCATCCGTTGTTCCACACCGCCTCCATCCGATTCATCCAGAAGCTCTGGGCATCACCCGCGGCGGTGGCACTCGCACAGATTGCCGGCCTGGGGGTGCTCGTAGGTTGGGGCTGCGCGGCGCTCGCGAGGGCAGGTGTCTCCCGAGGCATCATCGCGCTCACCGCGATGGTGTTCGCGCTGGCGCCCGTGAACGGGACGATGGCCGTCACCCTCTGGAAGGACGTCCCGTTCAGCCTCTGCATCCTGGCGCTGTGTATCTGGGTCTTCCGCTCCGCGACCGACAACACCATGCGCTGGGACGTGCCCTTCTGGGTGAGCATGGTGGTGCTGGGAGCCTTGGCCATGTTGTTCCGTCACAACGGCCTGCCCGCGGTGGTCGGAACCTTCCTGGCACTGGGTCTCCTCCGGAGGGAGCGCTACAAAGCAGTGGCGCTCGCGCTCGTGGCCACGTTTGTCGTCGCGTCGGGTACCCGCTGGGTGCTGAGCCAGACGTACACCATCAAACCCTTCGCCAAGGGGATGACGCTGGTCGGATTCCTGGGCGCCCATGTGGCGGCAGGAACGCCCCTGGAGCCCGGTGAACGGGCCCTCCTCGAGGAGCTTCACCCGCTCGACGACAAGTGGAACTACCGCTGTTTCAGCAACGTGTTCACCATCTGGGACGGGCGCTTCGACATGGACGCGCTGACCCGGCACAACAAGGCATTGCTTCCGCTCCTCGTCCGCCTGACACAACGAGACGCAGCGCCCGTGCTCTCACACGTGCTGTGCAGCAGTTCGGTGCTCTGGAAGCTTTCGCAAGGCTCGGACCACCTCAATGGCCCTCCCATCTGGAGGGGGCCCGGCGAGGAGCTGGGCACCATCGAGCCCGGAGCGCGACACCTTCGGTCCGACTCACTCCTTCCAGTCCTGCGTGAGCCCCTTCTCCGGTGGACCGTCCGGACGCTTCAGCCAGACCTGGCCTGGCTGCTCTGGCGCCCGGCGCTGCCGCTCTACCTGCTGCTGCTCGCCTGCGCGGTGGCATGCATCCGCCACCGGACCTGGCGGCTTGCCGCCGTGGCGCTCCCCGTTGTCTTGCATACGGCGGCGCTCGCCGCGCTCATCCCGTCACCCGACGTGCGCTATCAGTACCCCGTGTTCCTCGTGGCCCTGATGTTCGTTCCCGCGTGGCTCGCGGGGATGCGACTGAATACGGCGCCGTCGGCCGAAGCGCCGCGGCGCGCGCCTTCCGTCTCGCAGGACGCGTCGACGCTCAGGTCAGCCGGCTGACCGTGCTCCGAATCGCGCGGTGAATGACGGGCATCCGCTTGAAGAGCGTGTTCGCGCGGTCCACGAGCACGTAACGAAGCGGAGGCGCCTCCCCGGGACTCGCCCCCCCCGTCTCCCCGCTGGTGGGAACGGGTTTGCCCGCGACGGCCTGCTTGAGCAAGGGGTGCACGAGGGGCAGGCGCTTCAAGGCCGCGTTCATCAAGTCCACCACGTCGTAGCGCAGCGGGCGCACGGCCTCGGCCAGCGATTGGGCGGACTCCAGGGCCGCGGACGCCGCGGAGGACGGCCGACGCTCCTGCGTGTCGAGCGCGCCATATGGGTCGACCATGGCCTCGCGGGAGTGCGCGAGCAGGGCGAAGAGCCGCGTCGACGGGTGCAGTGGCGCGGGCACGCCTTCGAAGAGCCGCACCAGCCAGCGGAAGTGCTGGCGCTGCTGGGACGCGGACGGGGTGATGGCATGCCCCCGCCGCGAGAAGAAGTGGACCTGGTTCGTCACCAGGAAGCGGTGTCCCCCCTGCGCGAGCCGCAGGAAGAAATCCCAGTCCGCATAGCCGGACAGGGTTTCATTGTAGGCATGCTGCTCCAGGACGGTTCGGCGCAGCAGCGCCGTGGGCGCGGAGACCTGGTTCGCGGCCAGCGCGTACGTCGGACAATCCCCCAGGTACGTCATGAACCCCTTGAACTGGCGGTTGGCCAACTCTTCGCTGGAGTGGAAGCGGCCCCCGGTGGGAACAACCCCTGAGAACTCCTGTCGCGCTTCCAGCGCGGAGACGGCGTGTTGGATGAAGTCCGGGGACAGGCTGTCGTCCGACTCCAGGAACACGACGTATGCCCCGCGTGCGGCTCGGACACCCAGGTTACGAGCCCCCGCGAACCCGCGGCGGACCGGGGAGCGGACGACACGAAGCCCCTCCCCTTCAGCCGCGGACCGCTCCAGGCGCTGCAGGACCTGCATGTCGAAGGCGCTCGTGGACCCATCATCCACGACGACGACTTCCACTTCCGGGTACGTGCTGGCGGCGACACCTTGCAGCGCGATGGTCAGGAAGATGCCCTGGTCCTGATTGATGATGACCACGCTGACCAGCGGCGGCTGAGGGCTTCGTGTGGGCGGCGCCTCCCGCACGTGGCGCTCCCAATAGGGACGGTCCACCGTCCAGCGGACGGGGGCCAGCTCCGGTCCTTCCAACGCCTTGCGCATGGCCACCACCAGCGCGTCCAGGCTGCCGTCATACTTGTGGCAGTGGACCCCGTCGACGAAGGGGCTGTCGTCACCGAAGGCCAGGCAGGCCGAGTTGAGCACCAGCCGGGTGCCCGCGACGGAAGCCTCGTAGGCCGTGAGATTCAGCGACTCATAGCTGGAGGTGATGACCACCACCCCCGCGCGCATGTGGGCTTCACGGTCAGGACCTGGCTTGATGAAGACGAAGCGGTCCGTCAGGTCCGACGGGATGAGCGCCTTGACCTCGGCGAGGAAATCCGAATCGAAGGCATGGCACGCCAGGATGGCCTTGCCCTGGTACTCCGGCCACGTGCGCATCAACAGCACGGCACCCCGGACGAAGACATCCGGCTGCTTGAAGTGCTGGATCTTGGTGACGAACACCAGGTTGCGCTGGGCCGCGGGAACGTCGAACGGCCGGGACGGCTCCGCCGGAGACTCCATGACCACCGGGGGAAACTCCACCCGCACCTTGCGCATCCACGCGTCATCGAAGCCGTAGAAACGCCGGTTGAACTCGGCAATGCAGGGCAGATGCCCCACCACGAGGTCCGCATCGAGCAAGGACTTCCGCTCGATTTCGTAACGCCCCAGGTTCTCGACCTCGAGCGTGTTGGGCTCGTGGTGCATGAGGGTGCCGTAGCTCGAGTGCAGCCGCACCGAGAGGGTGGTCTGCGTGAAAGCCAGCCCCAGGTGCTTCTCCTGCAGCGCGGCGAAGGCCCAGCCGCGGAAATCCGCGAACTCGATGACGTCGAAGCGCAAGCCCTCCGCTTCGCGCGCCTTCAGATAGCGCATCACCTCCAACGACTCACCGTGCCAACGAGAATCCCGAAAGGCTTCCGTGGGCGGATAGAAGCCATGCGCATCCGCGGTGGTCTGTTGTGGCTCGCGGAAGTCGCACAGATGCGCCTTCACCCGTCCCCCGAAGAAGAGCTCCACCTGGGCCGTCTGCACGGAAACGGTGGGCGGGAACAGGACATGGAACTCCACGTTCGCGCCGTGGCGCTGCGAGTCCATGATGAGGTTGTGCGCGACGCGGCCAATGCCCCCTGGGGTGAAGGGGTAGAGCTCATCGGTAACGAGGCAGACGCGGGTCATGCTCATGGCTGTGCGAACTCAAGATAGTGGTTGATCGCCTGGGCACAGAGCGTCTGGGTGTAGTCCTCCAGCATCTGCGCGTACTCCTCCGGCGAACGCTCCCGGAGGCCGACGACCCGCTCCAGCGCCGAGCGAATCTGTCCGAGCGAGCCGGTGCCCGCGACCTGAACCAATCGCTGAAAGGGGTGTTCATCCAGAGCCCCCAGGGTCAGCGGCCCTGTCAGGCACGCCACACCGTGAGTCAGTCCCTCCAGGGCGGTCATCGGCTGGCACTCGGCGAGCGTCACATTGAGGACGACGTCCGTCTCCCGGATGAGGTTGAACAGCTCCGAACGGTTCAATGGCCCCACGTTGATGACGGAAGCATTGAGGGGCAGCTCCGGGCGGGCCGAGAAAGGACTGGTGACGAAGACGCGCTCCATCCCCGGCAGTGACGCGGCGACGAAGACGTTGGAATAGAAGTTCTTCCACCAGTTGTTGGGCGTGGGAACGAAGGCGGCCCGCGTCGGCGAAGCGCGGTGACGTTGGTCCGCCGGTGCGACCCGAGGAGGAAGGTTGAGCAGGACCTTCTGGAAGAGCAGCGGCGACATCAAGTGCATCTCTGGCTTGACGCAAGCCACGGCATCAAGAAGCCCCTGCTCCCGGAGCGCCAGCAAGCGGCTGAAGGTCTCCAATTCGAAGTCGAAGTGGAACTGGGCGGTGGAGCCGTGCCACACACAGCACAGCTTGAGCGTGCTGCCGAACACGCGGCGAAGCATGTGCATGACCTCCAGGGCATTGGGCGAAAACCCCTGGAAGATGATGGACCGTGCGCCCAGCCGCTCACACGTCTCGGCGATGCGCTGGTGGTCCGCCGCCGTCAACGCGCGATTCGCGGTGATGCCAATCTTGTGTCCCGGCGCGTAGCCAGACGCAGCACGGATGCCGTACCACTCCTGGTGGAAGAGATGCACCACCCGGGAGAGCCGCGGGTCGACATGAGCCCACGTCGTATCCAGTGGGGCATCGACCACGACGGCCTCCGCCACGGTGTCATGCCCATAACGCGGCGCAGGCGTGTCGACCGGCGCCCGAGCAGTCACCACCGGCTCGGCGCGCAGGCGGACCAGCTCATCCGAAAGCGACAACAAGCGCTGCCGCCGCTCCGACCGCTTCAGTTCGACCGTCAGGCGCTCCGTCAGCTCGGAAACCTGCATCCCCGTCAGGCCGTTCCCCGCCTGGAGCACCTCGCCCGCGTGCTCCGTCCACGCCCGCAGCCGGGGCAGGGACTGGACGTTCAGCGACTCCAGCGTCACCTCCCGGCGCTCGTCCCGGGGCTGCTCGACGGACTGGAGCTGGAAGAAGCGGCGCCCTTGGGACGCGTTGCGCTTGAAGACGTAGACGTCATGCGTGGCCAGGAGGCCACCGCCATGATGCATGTCCCAGCCAGCGGGCGTCAGTTCCGCGTACGGGTGCAGCCAGCATCCCTGGTGCCAGGCGTTCTCCCAGACACCGAAGGGAACAAGCTGGTTTTCGACCAGGCACAGCAATCCGCCGGGACGCACGAGCTTGCCCAGCGACTCCATCAGGCCAGGCAGGCGCTCCGGCGGGTTGTGGATGAGGACGGACACGGTGAACACCACGTCGAACGTCCTGTCCCCCACCGCCGCCAGGGCATCCGGCCCACAGAAGAGCCGCTCATCCACAGGCTCCAGCCCCACGGGCGGCGCTTGCCGCAGGGGCTCCATCATCGCCTCGGAGAAGTCGTAGCCGTGGTAGCGAACGCCTTCGAGGGAAGCCAGATAGGCGGCATGCCGCCCGAAGCCGCAGCCAAACTCCAGGACGTCCAGCGGCCTCTCCAGCGCGCGTTGCTCGGTCTGCATCAGCTTCGTGAGCAGCGCCTCTTGTTGGCCATACCCGGGGTTGCCCGCGTCCTGACGCGTGCGGATCATCTCCCGGTAGGTGTAGCCGCTCGTGGCCTTCCAATACTGGCTGCTTGCCGCTTCTTCCGGCTGCGACTGCCGCGGGGCGCTCGGCTCCGGCGACAACGCGATGTGAAGATGGGTGTCATCCCGCATGGTGAAGATTCCTTCTGCCGCGGCCCCCCTGGGCCAATGTTCAACCGCCAGCGACCCTGTGTTCAGCTGGCGTGTTCCAAGGATGAAGCCCGGTCGTCCAGCGTCGCCGCTGGGTGCGCACCTGTGTTCAGCAAGCCCTTCATGACCCGGTCTACCTCGGCCTCCCACGACGTCCGGCTGACCCGCTCCGCGGCATTCGCACCGAGCCGAGCCCGGAGCGCGCCGTTGGAGACGGCGTCGCGAAGCCGGGCCAGTACGCCACTCGGGGTCGGCTCGGCAAGCAGGCAGTTGTCACCATGCGTCAGCAACCACCGATTGGTGGGATTGTCGTTCGTGACGACCGTGACACCGCAAGCCATCATCTCCAGCGGCAGATACGACGGATGCCGGGTGAACATGAAACACAACCCGACATCACACTCGCGGTAGAGCGCCCCCGTCCGTTCCGCCGGCAACATTCCCAGATTGGTGACAAGCCCCCTGACGCCGTAGGCCTCGGGGTCCCACTCCGCGCCCGCCGCGAGCACCTCGACGGCGGGGCCCAGCTCCCGCTTGAGCTGCGCCAACGCGGCCAACCCCAGCTCGAAGCCGTTGCGCTCATTGCCCGGGCGTCCGTAGAAGAACACACGCACAGGCCCCTGGCGCGGTGGCCGGCGCGGATGAAACAAGGTCCCATCCACGGCGGGCTCGAACCAGGCGCCCTCCATCCCATGCAGGCCCACGACGTGTTCGTAGAGCCCGGGTGTGTTGAAGATGCCGTAGAAGCCCAGGCCATACGTCTGCTCGGCCAGCGCGGAGGGGGTGCCCGCCGCATGGAACAGCGGTTCGTAATCCTGGACGAAGTAGCCGCGAACGCCCGCCCGCGGGTGGTGCAGCACGCGATAGGCGGAGGTCCACGCGGTGGCCAGCGCCAGATCGCATGCGGGCAGTAGCGCCACGTCCTCTGGCCGGCGCAGCACGCGCACCGCCCCGACCGCGCCCGGGCAGATGGCCGCCACGCGGGCCTCGATGTCTCCGGGCCTCACGTTCGGCTGGTCGTAGATGACGAAGTCGCTGCGCACGCCGTGGCGGCGCTGCATCAGGTCCGCGAAGCGGAAGATGGTGTGGATGCCCGCGTAGACATGGCCGAAGGCGGGAACGAACCAGGTTGCCGTCTCCACTCGCCCCTTCGCGCGCAGCGCCGCCAGCGCCGCCGGCGCCGACTCGCGCGAGGTCTGGGCCTGTTCGGGCGTGAAGTCCCAGGCCTCCAGGTGCTCGATGAGGTGCCGCTGCGCCCGCGCACGCTGCTCGCCCCGGACATCCCGCGCGCTCGGAACGTCGCGCCCCAGCGTCCGGACCGCCAGTTGCTCGCCATCCTCCGGATGTCGGCGGAGGCCGCAGTCCGTGGCCGTCAGCGTGAGGTGCGGGTTGTAGTAGGGGTCGCCCTTCGGCCCCAGCCACGGCCGGTAAGCAGCGTAAGACAGCCAGTAGTCCGCTTCGGGAATGGCATCCGCACGCCGGCTGGCCGACTCATGATGAATGAGCCGCGTCTGCGCCGTGCACACCACGCGGAGGCCCTTGGCGTTCAGCCGCAGGCCCAGCTCCACGTCACTGCCACACACCTGGAAACGCTCGTCGAAGCCCCCCAGCGCCTGGAAGACCTCGCGGCGGAGGATGACGCATGCGCTGGTGACGGACAGCCAGTTCCGCGTCCACTCGGTGTGCCCGAACGGAGTGGAGATGGGCCCCTCTGGCAGCCGCCAGAAAGGGTGTCCCGCGAAGCCCGTCATCCCCACCACGACGCCCGCATGCTGCACGGTGCCCTCGGGGAAGAGCAGCTTGCACCCCACCGCGCCCACCTCGGGCCGCTGGGCCTGGGAGACCAGCTCATCCAGCCAGCAGGGGTCCACCACCTCCATGTCGTTGTTGAGGAAGAGCAGCAGCTCCCCGGAGGCCTGCTTCGCGGCCCAGTTGTTGATGGCCGGGTAGTTGAAGGGGTGGTCCCACGTCAGCTTCACCAGCCGCGGGTCCACCCATTGCTCCAGCAGCGCGAACGTCTCCGGCCGGGTGCTGTTGTTGGAGACGAGCAACACCTCGAAATGGGGGTAGCGGGTCTGCGCCAGGAGGCTGTCCACCAGCGTGCGCAGCAGGTCCGGGCGGTCCTTGAAAGGCACGATGATGGAGACCTTCGGCGTGCCCCGCACCGGATAGCGAACCCGGTACTGCATGGGCGCCGGGCTCGTCACTTCCGCGGACTCCCCCTGGCGAGCCAGGTGCTCCGACAGCGCCCGCACGCCCGCCTTCGTGGCCGCGTCCAGCCCAGCCCCCCGGCTGGCCGAAGCCGCCGACCCCTCACGTGCGTGGTACAGCGGCTCCGTGACGTGGCCAATGGACGAGGAGGCCTCGCTCAGCCGCAGCATCAGGTCAAAGCCCTGAGCGCCATCGAAGCCCTCTCGCAGACCGCCCACCTGCGCCAGCGTCTCGCGACGGACCACCAGGAAGTGACGGACGTAGTCCACGGAGCGCAACAGGTCGGGCGACCAGTCCGGCTTGAAGAACGGCGCGCAGCGGTGGCCCTGCGCGTCCAACCCGTCCTCGTCCGTGTAGAGGAGCGCGAGCTCGGGCTGCGCCAGGAACGCCAGCGCCACCTCGGCCAGGGCATGCGGTGAGAGCGTGTCCTCGGCGCCCAGGAACCCCACGAAGTCCCCACGGCACGCCGCGAGCCCCTCGTTGGTGGCCCGGGCCCTGTCCCCTTGGGACGACGCGGTGAGGACGCGAATGCGAGGCTCCTGCTCCGCCACTTCCTGGAGGATGCGCGCCAGGTGCGGCGCGGTGCTGGCGTCATCCACCAGGATCCATTCCCAGTCGGCGTACACCTGCGAGGTCACCGAGGCGAGGCACTCACGAAGGAAGGCTTCCGAGGCATCGTGGACCGGCGTGACCAGCGAGATGAGCGGGCGCCGAGACAGCCGCGCGACGGCTTCCTGTGCCGCGGTGACACGCGCCGGCTCCCGCGCCGCGCACCAGGCGGGGTAGTCCGCCAGCGACGGCGGCTGTGGCGGCGCCGTCCGTGTGCCCAGGAGGTTGGCGAGCGCGAGCACCGACTCGGCGTTGAAACGGGACTGGCGCCGCAGCACCTCGCCCCACAGCGGCTGGGTGACGCGGAGGGCGCCGGGGAGAGTCCGCCCCGCCAGCGGCTCGCGCAGCGCTTCGACGTCCGCCACATGGCGGCGGGCCTCGGCTTCTCCTGGAGCCTGGGCACCCGCCGCCACGCGGATGGCCTCCACCATGGCCAGGTTCCACCGGGCCTGGCCCTGAAGAACGGCCTCCAGCACGGGTCCCAACGTGTAGAGGTAGCCCCGCTTGGCGAAGCCCACCAGCGCTCCCGCCACACGGCCGCGATGCGACCCCACCACCCATCGGGTGGGCACCGCCAGCGGCTCCAGTTGAGCGACCGCCCAGGAGGACACGTCATCGCGCAGGCCCAGGGCCCGATGCACCGTCAGGTACTCCAGCACCCGCACGAGCGCGCGGTTGAAGTTCCCCTGGGGCCGAAGCATCTCGATGTGGAAAGGCTCCAACCCGTTGACGAAGGCACGCTTGGCGGACGTCACCAGCTTGCCCCCACGCGCCCGATGCGACGCCGGGATGGAGAAGGCAGCCGGGGCCGCCAGCCTCGCGGCTTCCTGGAGCGAGGACATGCCCTGGCCGCCGTCGGGGAGCGCGCGGTGGAGGTGCTCCGTCGCCAGGCGCAGCGCGCCTTCCAGGGCGCTGCGCTCGTCGCACTGTTCGGGCGCGCACGGCTGACGCTCCTCCAGCACCTTCCGGAGGACAGCCACCATCTGCGCGAAATCCCCCGGCCCCGGCGAAGCCACGTGCCCCTGCGTCACATCAGCCCACTTCTGCCACATGACTCACCCTTCCCCCTGGGTACTGGCGCGCTCCTGAACCTTCATCCCACCTCCACACGCGGAGGCGTGCCTGGCTCGAAGGGGACTGCCGCCTGGGAGTTGGCACCCGGCTCCATCAACCACCGGTGAGGAGGACGAAACACCCCCTCCTCCTCGGTCGCCGACACCACCCGGAACGCACAGCGCCCGGACGACTCACCGTTCGAGGCCCGAGCCGACACCACCAGGGAGTAGTCGCCCCCCAGCGCCCCCAGGCGCTCGACCACGAAACGAAGCACGCCCTGGTCCGGCATCCGAGAGAGCACCACCGCCTCTCGGCGGGCGCTCGTCTCATACAGGGTACGTCCGTCCGCGGCCTGCAGTCGCACGTGGAAGTCCACGTCCTCGCACGGCCCTTCCACGGAGAAATCCGCACAAACCTCCAGGCCCTCCTCCGGAGACAGGACTTCCAGGGGCTCGCCCCGAGCATCCAGCAACCGCACCCGGTGGATGCGGACGGGCCCTTCGGCGGGCAGCGATGCGGAGGGGACTTGCGGCAGCGCACCGCCCCCTTCCGTGAGCGCTGGAGGCGTGAAGGCGGCGGACTGCGCCTCCGCCAGGGAAATGGCCTCACGGTACTCGGCGGTGACCTCCGCGGGCTTTCCCACGCGCCGGACGTAACCGCCATCAATCCACGCCGCGAGGTCGCACCAGCGCTCCACCGTGCTCAAGTCGTGCGTCACCAGGACGATGGTCTTCCCCTGCCGCTTGAAGTCCATCATCTTGGCGAGGCTCTTCTTGCTGAAGTGCTCGTCACCCACGGCGAGGATCTCGTCGATGATGAGGATGTCCGGGTCCACATGCGTGGCCACCGCGAACGCCAGGCGCATGTACATGCCGCTCGAGTAGGTACGCACCGGCTCGTCGATGAACTCGCCCAGCTCACTGAAGGCGATGATTTCATCCATCCGGGCCCGAACCTCGGCGCGCGTCATCCCGAGGATGATGCCATTGATGAGGATGTTCTCCCGTCCGGAGAAGTCCGGATGAAAACCGGCGCCCAGGTCCAGCAAGGCGGAGATGCGACCGTTGATTCGCAGGTCGCCGGAGGTCGGCGTGTAGATGCCGGTGATGAGCTTGAGCAGCGTGCTCTTCCCCGAGCCGTTCCGCCCGATGATGCCCACCGTCTTCCCCATGGGGATGGTGAGGTTGATGCCGCGCAGCGCGGTGATGAGGCTGGCATCGCGCGACTGGCGCTTGCCCCGAAGCCAGCGGAGCAGCTCGGACTTGAATGTCGTGTACTCGCCCCGGATGGTCCGCTTCCGGAAGCTCTTCACGACGTCCTTCAGGATGATGGCGTCCATGGATTCAGGCATGCCGACGCTCAGATGGACTCCGCGAACTCTTCGCGGCGGGATTCAAAGATGGACGAGGCGCCCCACAGCAGCACCACGGAGACAGCCGCCAGCGTCATCAAGGGCGCTGCGTCCGGCAGCCGGTGCTCGTAGAAGATGGCCTGGTACGACGTCATCAGGCTGACCATGGGATTGAGCGCCAGCATCAACGAGCGGGCGCTCTCATCCTGGATGGTGGAGAGCGGATACAGCACCGGCGTGGCGAAGAACCACAGCGTCAGCAGGTTGCTGACGATGTGCTGCAGGTCCCGGAACGTCACGTTGATGGCCGCCAGGATGTAGGTCAGGGCCAGCGTGAAGGTGAGCTGGATGAGCACCACCACCGGGAACAACACCACGTGCCAGGTCGGCCACTGTCCATAGGCCATGCCCAGCACCAGCATCAGCGGAAGCGACAAGACGAAGTTGCAGAGGTTCGTCACCACCACCGACGTGGGCAGCACCTGGGCCGGGAAGCGGACCTTGGTCAGCAAGTCCCGTCGGTCGCTGATCGCGCTGGCCCCGCCGCCCACCGACGTGGAGAACCAGATCCACGGCAGCAGGCCCACGAACATGAAGAACGGGAAGTTGGGGATGTTCTGCCGCATCACCACGGTGAACAGCAGCACGTACACCAGCATGTGGAGCGTCGGATTCAGGAACGTCCACAGGAAGCCGAGGAACGAGCCGCGATAACGCGCCTTCAGTTCCCGCTGGACGAGGCTGATGAGCAAGCCCCGGTACTGATACAGTTCACGGACGAGCCGAATCATGAGGGGGCCTTCTATAGCAGGGCCTCTTGCTGTTGCGAGGACGCCCGGCGCCCCCAGCCCCACTCTGCTGACGCCCTCGGACGGCCGCTCACATGAAGAGCAAGCCATCCACCGAGCGATTGTCCGGCCCTGGCTCCAGCACCTGAGCCACCAGGACACCGGAAAAACGAAAGGCCCCCTGGTTTCCCAGAGGGCCTCAATTTGGAGCGGGAAAAGGGATTTGAACCCTCGACCCTCGCCTTGGCAAGGCGATGCTCTACCGCTGAGCTATTCCCGCGTCAGACCCTGCAAACTAAAAGGCCCTCTGGCTTCCCAGAGGGCCCGATTTTGGAGCGGGAAAAGGGATTTGAACCCTCGACCCTCGCCTTGGCAAGGCGATGCTCTACCGCTGAGCTATTCCCGCATCAGGTGCCGCGCTTTCGTCACCGCCGTGTGACCGCCGGGCCGAAAGTGAGGTGGGGTATACAGAGCCCTTCCGGACCCGTCAAACACTTTTCGCGGGGTCGGGCTCCCCCCCACGCTTCGCCAACATGGCCAGGAATGCCCGGAAGTAGACCACCGCGCTCCACACCGAGAAGGCACCGGACAGGTAGACGAGCACCTGGCCCACGAGGTTGTAGTCCACCGGCACGGAGAAGGTGCGGAACTCCAGTGGATGCACGTAGTGGACGCAGAGCGAGATGATGCCCACCAGTTGGAGGGACGTCTTCCACTTCCCCTCCTGGCCCGCGGCAATCACCATGCCCTCGCTGGCGGCGATGGTGCGCAGTCCGCTGACAATGAGCTCCCGCGCCAGCAGGACGATGACGACCCACGCGGCGATGCGCCCCAGCCGCACCATCATCACCAGGGCCGCCATGGCGATGAGCTTGTCGGCCAGCGGGTCCATGAACTTGCCGACCACGGTGATGAGGTTCCACTTCCGCGCGAGGTAGCCGTCAACCACGTCGGTGATGGCGGCCACCGCGAAGACGAGCCCCGCCAGCAGCGAGTTGAGGGGGTCCGCGTCGTAGGTCAGCCATACGAAGAGCGGAATGATGAGGATGCGCCCCAACGTGAGCATGTTGGGCAGGTTCCAGAACTCCTGCACCAACACGCTGGGCTTGCGCGCCGCGCGCTTCCGGGCGCGCTCCTCTCGCTTCCGCTGTTTCCGCGCCGCTCGGTCCGTGGCCATGGCAGGGGCCCTTCTAGCGGACACCGAGGGTGATGAGGGCAAAACCTTCACCACCCAGCTCCACCGCCGCCCGAAGCGGCTCCCCAGAGGGGGACTTGAGCACGGGCACCATGCGCGGCGTGAGGTTCCCCTGCCAGCCCACCAGGTGCGTCAGCGGCACCGTCACCGGCTGCTCCTGGCGCACCGCCACCGCACGCAGCGGCCCCGGGAGACTCAAGAGCACCTGGCCCTGCCCGCGCAGGTGCACCAGGTCCAGGTCCGGCGCGATGTCCGACGGAACCCGTCCGTTCTCGAACATGACCGGCTCCTCGAAGGCGAACACGCACTCGTCGCGGAAGTACGCGGAGTCCTCGCCCAGGTCCACCGCCAGGAAAGTACGGGTCGCGGCCGGCTCCAGGTAGAGCACGCCCTGGCCCCGGGCACGCACCATCCGCGCCGCCCCTTCCCCGAATGACTTGTCCGTGGCCCGGCCCCGGAAGCGCTTCATCTCAGGCTGGAAGGAGAGCTGCCCCGCCAGCGCCACCAGGCCATCCAGGCGCGTCAGAAGCTCCCCCTCCACCGCCACGGTGTAGCAACCCGGCCCCGCGCCGAAGGGCCGCGACGCCTCCGCGCCGGGAAGGACGACCGAGCCGGCGAGCTCGGCCAGCGACGACTGCGCGCCGTCCCGAACGGGCGAGGACTCCGGCGCCGGAGACGTGGGCGCCAGCGACGTCGCGGGCACCTTGCGCAGCTGCAACCGCGTCAGGGGCACGGGCGCGGCCACCGCCTCGGAGGTCTCATCAAAGGCCGATTCGGGAGGCGGCTCCCGCGCCACGCCACTGTCAGCCGCTGCTTCCGTCGCCTCGGACGCCGAGGCGGCGGACAGGGCGCTGGGGCCCTCGTCCTCGGCGAAGCGAATCTCCTCGTCTTCCTCCGGTTCGGCGGCGGGCGGCGGCGGTGCGGGCGGCGCCGGCTCGGCGACACGGGGCTCCACCGGCGCGCTTCGGGGCGGCGGCGTGGCGGCGGCGGCCGGCTTCGCGTAACTCTCCCCCGCGATGGCGCGAGACATCTTCTCCGCCATGACGTCACTGCCGGCGAGCAGGAAGTGCTCGCGGGCGCGGCCGTACTCGCCCATCTGCGCCAGGGTGAGGCCCAGGTAGTTCTGGGCCTTCTGGTGCTCGGGGGCCAGGTCGGTGGCCGTCTCGAACTCGCGCGCCGCGCGCTGGAGCGCGGACGTCTTCAGGTACACCAAGCCCAGGTTGACCCGCAGTGTCGGGTCCACCGGGTTGTCGCGCACCAGCATCTCGTACAGCTCGGCTGCCCTGTCGTACTGGCCGAGCTTGAAGTAGCAGAGGCCCAGCAGGTTCTGCGCCTTCTCCATGCGGGGCTGGAGCTGGTGGGCACGCTCCAGGAACGGCTGAGCCTCGTGGACCCTGCCTGCGGCCAACAGCTCGCCACCGCGGGAGAGCTGCTGGAGGAACTCATCATCAGCGGGGCTCGTCTCCCCCCGCCCCTTCGCGCGCGTCGTCATTCTGGGATGTGGGCTCGCTGGGGCCGCTCGAGACGGCCGCCTCGCGCTCCTTGTAGTGGTAGTAGAGCTTGAGCACCTTGCGCACGTACCCCTGCGTCTCTTCGTAGGGGGGCACCTTGCCACCATAGCGCTTCACCGCTTCGGGGCCGGCGTTGTACGCCGCAACCATCTTCACCATGTCGCCGTCGAACATGTTGGCGAGCACGCGCAGGTAGCGCACGCCGCCCTCGATGTTGTCGCGCTCGTTGAAGATGTCCTTCACGTACATGTCCGTCGCCGTGGCCGGCATGAGCTGCATCAGCCCGCTGGCGCCCTTGTGGCTGAGCGCGTTGGGGTTGAAGTTGCTCTCGGTGTGCATGATGGCGCGCACGAGCGCCGGCGGGATGCGGTAGCGCAGCGCCGCGGCAGTGATGTGCGGATCCAACTCCGGCGGGGTCCGCTTGCGGCCCACCACCGGCGTGTTCTTCGCGGGGGCCTTGGTGAACGTGCCCTTCAGCGTCTTGGCCCGCTTGCTGCCCGTGGGCTGCACGTTCGTATAGATGATGGTGCCGTCCTTCTCGACGTACCGGTAGATGGCATCCGCCCCCGCCGACAAGGGCAGGGCCAGCACGGCGACGGAGAGGAACGCGGAATAGGCACGCATATCGGCCCACGAACCTTAGACATCCGCGGGAAACTCCTCAAGAAAACGCCTTGTTTCCAGCACTTACAGTCGTTAAGGCTGCTCACCATGCCCCATCGGTTCGATTTCCTCGTCCTGGGAGGCGGCGTGGCGGGCCTCTCGTTCGCCCTCCAGGCGGCCCGCCATGGCACGGTGGCCATCCTCACGAAGCGCGACCGTTTCGAAAGCAGCACGGCCTATGCCCAGGGCGGCATCGCCAGTGTGCTCGCGCCCTCTGACACCTTCGAGGCCCACATCGAGGACACGCTGGTGGCAGGTGCGGGGCTGTGCCACCACGACGCGGTGGAAGTCACGGTGAAGGAAGGCCCCAGCCGGGTGCAGGAGCTGGCGGACCTGGGCGCGGAGTTCAACCGCCGCATCACCGGCGAGTTCGACCTCACCCGAGAGGGTGGCCACTCCGCGCGCCGCATCATCCATTCGGGCGACATCACCGGCCGCGAGGTGCAGCGCGCGCTGCTCGCCGCGTGTGACGAAATCCCCAACATCACCTTCTTCCCGCAGACGGCCGCCATCGACCTCATCCAGGACCGGCGCGTCCCCTCCCCTGGGGTCAGCCGGTGTCTGGGGGTCTACGCCCTGCTGGAAGACGGCGTCATCGAGCGCTTCCTGGCCAAGGTGACGGTGCTGGCCACCGGCGGCGCTGGCAAGGTGTACCTGTACACGTCCAACCCGGACGTGGCGACCGGTGACGGTGTGGCCATGGCGTACCGGGCGGGCGCGAGGGTGGCGAACATGGAGTTCTACCAGTTCCACCCCACCTGCCTCTACCACCCGGAGGCCAAGAGCTTCCTCATCAGCGAGGCGCTGCGCGGCGAGGGCGGCAAGCTGAAGCTCAAGAGCGGCGCGTCCTTCATGGAGCGCTACCACCCCATGGGCGCGCTCGCGCCGCGTGACGTGGTGGCGCGCGCCATCGACGCGGAGATGAAGCGCACGGGCGATGACTGCGTCTACCTGGACATGACGCACCTGGGGCGCGCCTTCCTCGCCGAGCGCTTCCCCAACATCTACGCCACCTGCAAGGCCTTCAACATCGACATGGCGGTGCAGCCCATCCCCGTCGTCCCGGCGGCCCACTATATGTGCGGCGGCGTGGTGACGGACCTGGAGGGACGCACCAACGTGCCCGGCCTGTACGCCATTGGTGAGGTCACCTGCACGGGCCTGCACGGCGCCAACCGGCTCGCGTCCAACTCGCTGCTGGAAGGGCTCGTCTTCGGCCACCGCGCCGTGCAGGTGGCCTCCGAAGAAGTGCGCGCCCAGGCCTCTCCCTCCGAGGACCCGCCGCCCTGGGATTCGGGCAGCGCGGTGGAGTCGGATGAGAGCGTCGTCGTCACCCACAACTGGGACGAGATTCGCCGGCTCATGTGGAACTACGTCGGCATTGTCCGCACGGACAAGCGGCTGATGCGCGCGCGGCGCCGGCTGGAGCTGCTGCGCGAGGAGATTCGCGACTACTACTGGCGCTTCAAGGTGACTCGCGACGTCATCGAGCTTCGGAACATCGCCGACGTCGCCTACCTCATCGTCGACTGCGCCAGCCGCCGCAAGGAGAGCCGAGGCCTCCACTACACGCTGGACTACCCGCACCCGGACGACCACCGCTGGCTGCGGGACACCGTCGTGTCCAGGGAGCCGTGAGCCCACATGTCCTCCCGTCCGCGACGCATTCTCGATGCACCCTCCTCCGCCTCGGGCGGTGAAGGCACCGGCGCGCAGCCCCCTGGCCCACCAGTGCCAGGCCCACCGCAGCCGCGGCCCTGGGTGTGCTACGCCCTCATCGCCTGCGCGGTGTCCCTCTTCGTGGCGGAACAGGTCCTGCCCATCTCCCAGGTGGTCCGGAGTGAGCACGGGCGGATGCAGATTCCGCCCCTGGGCCTGTACGGCCCCTTCGTGCAGGCGGGCCAGTACTGGCGGCTGCTGGGCGCGGTGCTGGAGCACGGCAGTCCCCTCCACCTCCTCTTCAACATGTCGGTGGTGGTGACGCTCGGCTTCACGCTGGAGCGAGGCATCGGCAGCCTGCGCTTCTTCGGCCTGTCGCTGGTGACGGCGCTGGGGGCGTCCACCTTCTCGCTCATCTTCGACTTCGACGTGCCCACGGTGGGCGCGTCCGGAATGATTCTCGGCTGGGCGGGGGCCATGCTGCCCGTCGCCACACGCGAGGGCCGCCGGGACTTGTTCATCTGGCTGGCGCAGGTGGCTGTCCTCAGCCTGCTCCCCTTCGTGAGCTGGGCGGGGCATCTGGGCGGCTTCCTCTTCGGCCTGCCTTGCGGATTGGCCCTGCGCATGGGGCGGCAGGTCTATGCGCGCGCCCTACCCATCCTTCTTTTTCTCTCGGTGGTGGTAGCGCTCTACGCAGCCCACCCCGAGCGGCGTGGAGGCTTTTGACATGGAAGTGCGAAGTGTCTGTGTGTTCTGCGGCTCCCGGCCCGGCGCGCGTCCGGAGTACATGGATGCCGCCACACGCATGGGCGCCGAACTGGCGCGGCGAGGACTGACGCTCGTCTACGGCGGCGCCAGCGTGGGGCTCATGGGCGCGGTGGCGGACGGCGCGCTGGCAGCTGGTGGCAACGTCGTAGGCGTGCTGCCTGGCTTCCTCGGCGCCAAGGAACTGGCCCACCGGGGCCTCACGGAGCTGCACTCCGTCGGCTCCATGCACGAGCGCAAGGCGCTGATGGCGGAGCGCTCAGATGCCTTCATCGCCCTGCCCGGAGGTTTTGGAACGCTCGATGAACTCTTCGAAATCGTGACCTGGGCCCAGCTCGGCCTGCACCGCAAGCCCATGGGACTGCTGGACACGCGCGGCTTCTTCCAGCCATTGCTGGCCATCGCGCGGCACCACGCGGAGGAAGGCTTCGTCCCCGTGGAGCAGGCCGTGCCCTTCGCCGTGAGCGCGTCGCCCACGGCCCTGGTGGACCGGCTGCTGGCGGGCCCGACGATGCCGCCCGCCGAGAAGTGGCTGAAGCGCTCCAGCCAGACGTGAGCCGCGCTACTGCGCGCTCACCTGCATGTCCGCCTTGCCCAACGACGAGGCCATGCGGAACGTCACCGCCTCCGTGCCGGGCGGAATGACGGGGCTCCCGTCGGACATCTGCGTGGGGAACTGAATCTCCCACCCCACCCAGAATATCGACGTGTACGGGTAGTACGCCCGCGTCTGCATGTTCACCCGGCCCAGCCGGCGGATGCGCGAGGGCGTCACCTCGCCAGCGGGCGTCACCAGCGCCAGGCGCCAGATGGAGTGCTTGGAGTCGAAGTCGGCGTACACGAAGTCGTTGAAGTGCACGCCCAGGAAGAACTCGTGGGCCTGCGAGGCCTTCACCTGCTCCTCGGCGAGCATCTGCTCCACCTTCACCGTGGGCAGCTGCTGGAAGGCGGCCTGGCGATGCACGCGCGCTTCGCGGAAGGACAGCGTCTGCAGCGTCACGCCCGCGAACACGCGCGTGTCGAAGCCGTCGTAGATTTCCTTCTGCCCCGTGTAGCGCGCGAGAATCTTCCGGTAGGAATGCTCCGCGTGCTCGTCCGGCAGCGACGGCGGCGGATCACTGATGGCGGTGGGCGGCGTGGTGACACAGCCCGCGAGCAGTCCCAGCAGCGCCGCGGTGAGGAACGGACGCCTCACGGAATGAAGTCCTTGCGGGTGAAGAGCGTGTGGAGCCGGTGACCCGAGGCCTCCACGGCTTCACGTCCACCCTCCAACCGGTCCACCAGCGCGAAGGCGCCCAGCACCTTCAGGCCCTCCTGTTGGGCCCGCTCGATGGCCTTCAGCGTGGAGGCGCCCGTCGTGACGACGTCCTCCACGATGGCCACCGCCGCGCCCTGCCCCAGCCCGCTCAGGCCTTCAATCCACTGGCCCGTGCCGTGCCCCTTGGGCTCCTTGCGCACGATGAAGGCCGCCAGCGGCGTGCCGGACAGGTAGCCGGTGAGGCTCACCGCGGACGCCAGCGGGTCGGCACCCAGCGTCAGCCCGCCCACGCCGATGGCTTCCGGGGCCTCGCGCAGGATGGCCTCCAGGAACAGCCGGCCAATGAGAAAGTGGCCCTCGGCCAGCAGCGCCGTGCGCTTGCAGTCGATGTAGAAGTCCGACTCCTTGCCGGACGAGAGCACCACGCGGCGCTGTTCGAAGGAGCGCTCGGTGAGCAGCTCCAACAGCCGGGCACGGTCGCGCACGAGTGGTTCCGCCATGGCTTACAGCCCCTCCAGATAGGTGACCAGCTCGGACGAGTAGCGGAGCTGCATCAGGAGCTCCGCCTTGCGCGACTCATCCAGCGCGGCGAACACGTCCGCCAACAGCGAGAGGTCCTGATTGATGGCCCCGAGCCGCTGCGCCACTTCCTGCGCCAGCTCGTCGGCGTCAATCTCCTCTTCGACGCCCTCCGGCGCCAGCGTGTCCTCGGTGGCGAGCGCCTTCTCCAGCATGTCGCGAACGGCCGCGCTCAAGCGCCCCTGCGACTCGAGCTCGTCGCGCTTCGCCTCCAGGACTTCCGGGCCCACCGGCGTGGCGTGAATCGCCTCCGCCAGCGACATCACCAGCGCGTCCTCGTCCGAGAGCCGCAGGTGGACCCGCGCCTGCACCGCGTCCCGCTTGAGGAAGCGCAGCGCCGCGACCCGCCGGAAGCCGCAGACGAGCTGGTAGCGGTCTTCTCCCGCCGGGCGGACATCCACCGGGAACAGCTGCCCCAGCCGCGCGATGTCCGTGGCCAGCCCCGACACGTCGCCTTCCGGGCGGAGCTTGAACGCGCTTTCGTCCTGCAGCTTCTCCAGCGGCAGGAGCACCGTCGTCACCCGGCCCGAAAGCCGCTGCTCGGGTTCGGGGAGGACGTCCTCCTGCGACTCGTCGTCAGAGTCGCTGGCTTTGTCCCCGTCGGCCTCACCCGTCCAGAACGCGCCTTGGGGGCGCTCGTCCAGCCCGGGCGTGGCACGGGCCTCGCCGTCGGAGGGGGCCTGCTCGGCGCGCGCCTCCGCGTTGGCGACGGACCCGCCTCCTGATTCGCTTCCGTCCTGCCCGTGGGACTCACTCACGGCCTGGTGCTCGCCCTGCGCATGAGACGCATCCTTGGCATGTGGCTCCGCCTGACCGTGGGACGTGGTGCCCTCGGCCTGAAGTCCACCTTCCTGCGAACCTGACTGGTCCTTCGAACCTTCGCTCCCGGAGGCGTCCGCGGAGCCCGGCGCGTCCCCGCCCGCGTCGTGCGGCCGTGCGCCCTCGCCCTGTGTGTCGCCACTGGCCTGGGACGCTTCCTGAGAAGAAGGCGTTCCATCAACGGGAGGCTCACCGCCCTGCCCCTGCGCGGAGCCGGCGTTCTGGGGCTCGCCGTGTTCAGAAGGCGTGCCCTCGGCTCGCGGCTCCGAACCTTCGGCGGGCGACGTGCCCTCGGCACGGTGCTCACCGGACTCCGGTGACGCATCCTCGCGCTTGTGCTCGCCCTGCTGCTCCGAGGAGGCCCCCGAAGCGTGCGGCTCGGTGCTCACGGCACCGCCCTGGGCGCCGTCCTGCCCGGACGACGCTTGCGAGCCACCTTCGGGCCCAGCACCCGCCGTCCCATCCTGTCCATCAACCCTGTGCTCGGCGTCCATGGTGGCACCCCTGATAAGCCCACGCGCCCGCACCGCCAACGACTGACGGCGCGGGCGGTGCGCGCTAGCGGGTCTTCTTCTTCACCACGACCTTCTTCTTCGCGCCAGCACCCACCAGGACTGGCGTTGGCGGCTCGGCAGAGCCCGCCTGCTCAGCCTGCGGCTCCGCCCGCTCCACGCGGGTCGGCGGAGGCGGCGGCAGTGGCTTGCTTCCCAGGCCACCCAACCCCGGACGGGTGATGGGCGCCGAGGGGCGCGTCACCGCGGGAGGCGCCGAGGGGCGCGCGGGCGGCGGAGGAGGAGTGGGCCGCGACGGCGGCGGAGGCGTGGGCCGCGCGGCAGGAATCGTCGGACGCGCGGGCGTCACCGAGGGGCGGCTCACCGCCGTGGGGCGGACCACCGCGGGGCGCTCGGCTGGCAGACGTCCCGGCTCCACATCACCCATGTCCACGCGGCCGCGGAAGCTGGCCCCGTCGACGATGATGACGCGTGGGGCGCGGATGTCGCCCACCATGCGGCCTTCGCGGGTGAGCTCCACGCTCTCGGTGGCGTTGATGTTGCCCACCACCACGCCACTGACGATGGCGTTCCTCACCGCCACGTTGGCCTTCACCACACCCGAGGGCTCCACGATGAGGGTGCGGCTGAGCGTCAGCTCACCCTCGACGCGCCCTCGGACCGTGAGGTCCTCGTCGCCCGTCAACCGGCCGCTGATGAGGATGGAAGGCCCCACCACGGTGTTGTCGACGTTGTTGCTCGCTGAGAGCTCCTTCGCGGTGGCCACGAATCAGCGCTCCTTCATGTCCATGTCGACGTTGCCCTTGAAGGAGGCACCGTCGGCGATGAGGATTCGGGGCGCCTTGATGTCGCCCACCACGCGGCAGTCCGTCTTCAGCTCCACCTTGTCGCTGGCGACGATGTTGCCCGTGACGCGGCCGGCGATCTCCACGTTCTGCGTCTCGATGTCCGCCTCGACGACGCCGCTGCCCTCCACGTAGAGGCTTTCCTTGAGGGAGATCTTCCCCTTCACGGTGCCCTGGATGACCAGGTCCTCGTCGCCGGAGATTTCCCCGTCGATGACGATGCTCGAGCCAATGACCGTATTCGCCATGAGTGTTGTCCGCCTCTCGAAAGGTGTGTGCCGTGCCGTGCGCGGCGTGAAGCTCAAATATCGTCAGGAAGCCGTACGTCCATCTCGATGGAGCCGTTGAACACGGCCCCGTCCTCGATGACGACGCGAGGTGCCTTGATGTCGCCGGCCACCTTGGCCGAGGCGTTGATGGCCACGCGCGACGAGGCGTCGATGTTGCCGCTGGCCTCGCCGTTGATGGTCAACTCCTCGGCGCGGATGTCCGCCTGCACCTTGCCGGTGCTCTCGATGGTGAGGTGGTTCTTCAGGGCAATCTGCCCCTCCACGCGTCCCTCGATCACCAGGTCCCCACCTCCCGTGAGGTTGCCCTTGATGACGATGCCCTTGCCGATGATGCCCGTTTCACCCGTTGCCATGCGGTGACCTCACCCAGCGCCAGCTCCTCCCTAGGAGCCGGGCGACCTGATTATGTCAGAGATGCGCGGAGATCCAGCCGGAGATATCCCGGAACACCTCCGCACGGCCCACCTCGTTGAGCGGCTCATGCCGCATTCCGGGGTACTCCTTGAACTTCTTGTCCGGAGACCCGGCCCGCTCGAAGTACTCCCGCGCCGCCGCCGGAGCGGCCACCCCATCCTCCGCGCCACACAGGACGAACAGCGGCACTTGAATCTTCGGCGCCAGCAGTACGGCCTCGGCCTGCGCCCGGGTGGATTCGACGAACCACCGCGGCGTGGCGATGGCCTGGTGGAGCGGGTCCTCCCGGGTGGCCCGCTGCACGTCGGTGTCACAGGTGAGGTCCTCCACCTTCAGCCCGGAGGAGATGCTCAGCCATGGCACCAGCTTGCCCACCGCGCGCGCGGCCATCAGCTTCGAGGCCGGAGGGGTGATGGCCAGCTTGAGGTACGGCGCCGACAGCACCAGCCCCGTCAACCCCTCCACCTGCCGGCTGGATGCCCACGTCGCCGACATCAGGCCGCCGTGGCTGTGCGCCAGTACGAAGGCCTTCTTGCCCTCCGACACCGCGCGCACCCGCTCCCAGAAGACCTCCAGGTCCTCCAGGTAGTCCGGCCACTTCTCGCAGTAGGCCCGGCGCCCGTCGGCCTTGCCATGGCCCCGGTAGTCGAAGCCGTGGACCGCGAAGCCGTCCGCCAGCAGTGCGTCCGTCACGAAGGCATAGCGCCCGAAGTGGTCACCATACCCGTGCACCACCGCGACATGCGCGCGGGGCTCGGCGTCTGGAAGGATGGACTTCCAGTACAGCCGTGTCCCGTCCCTGCCGGGAAAAAAACCCTCGTCGCTACGCGCCATAGGCGCACCAACTTAGCGGTCTGGCGCACGCGTGGGTAGCGCATTGAGCTTGCGCTCCAACGCGGCGCGCTGACCGGGGGGCTCGGCGGACTCGGGGTCCAGCGTCAGCACTTCCAGGGCGCGCCGCCAGGCCGCCGCGGCATCGTCCGTCCTCGCCACCCGCTGGTAGGCGTCTCCCAGGTGTTCGAGGATGACGGGCTCGTCCGGAGCCAGCGTGGAGGCCCGCTCCAGCGCGTCCACGGCCCGGGCGTAGTCCCCTCGCCGGAAGTACACCCAACCCAGTGAATCCAGGTAGGCCCCGGTGTCCGGCCGCAGCTCCAGGGCCCGCCGCACGCGCCGCTCGGCCTCGTCCAGGTTCTGCCCCGCCTGCGCCAGCAGGTAGCCCAGGAAGTTCAGCGCGGCGGCGTGGTCCGGCGACACGGCCAGCACCGCCCGCATGCGGGCCAGTGCGCCCGTCACGTCGCCCTGCCGCTCATGGGCCGCGCCCAGCACGTACAGCAGGTCTTCGTCCCGGGGAAAGCGGGCCACCGCCTCGCGCAGCAGTGTCAGTGCTTCGCGCCCTCGGCCCTGCCGGTGGAGTGTGGCGGCCAGGGCGTCATACAGCGCCGCGGAGGGACCGGCGGCCAGGCCCTCGCGAAGGAGCAGTTCCGCGCGGTTCGGCGTGCCGCCGCGCTCCAGGGCCCGGGCGAACTGCATCCGGACGTCCACGGCCTCTGGCGCCGCCTGCATCGCGGCCCGGTAGAGCGTGAGGGCCCGGGAGTGCTCGCCCAGGAGCGACAGGCTGCGGGCCCGGCGCAGGCGCGCGTCGGCGTAGACATCCGACTCCGCGGGCACACCGGCGAAGGCCCCCGCCGCGTCGGCGAAGCGGCGCATCCGCTCATGGACGAGCCCCGCGTAGTAGGCCAATCGAGGGTCCGCATGGTCCCCTCGGCGCGCCGCCTCCAGCACCTCCGCGGCCGCCCCGGGCTCGCGCGCGGCGAGGTAGCTGAAGGCCACCCGCACCGGCATCTCCGGCTCGGAGGAGAGGGACAACAGCCGGTCGAAGTACGCCCGCGCCCGGACGGAGGAGCCCGCCTTCAGCGCCGCGCGTCCGGCGCCCAGCAGCACCTCGCGGCTGTCCGGGTCCCGCTCCAGCGCCCGAGCCAGGGACTCCTCCGCCTGCACGGGCCGTCCGGTGTCCTCATACAGCCGCGCCAGCGCCGTCAGCACCTCCACGTCCCCCGGGGCCCGGGTGGCGGCCTCCACCAACAGGCGCTCGGCGCGCGCCGTGTCGCCTCGCTCCGCCAGCGCCAACCCCAGGCGCTGGTACCCAATGGCCTCCCCCGGCAGCGCCAGCGCCAGGGCGTCCACCACCTTCACCGCCTCGTCCGGGGCCCCTATCTCCAGGTGGAGTTGGGCCAGGACGAGGTAGGCCTCCGGCTCGCGCGGCTTGAGGGACACCGCGCGCCGCAGGTGCAAACGGGCCCGGGCGAACCGCTTCGACTCCGTGAGGACGCGGCCCAGCAGCACGTGCGCGGGGTAGTAGGCGGGGGCGCGCAGCACGGCCCGGCGCAGTTCGCGCTCCGCGCGCGTCAAATCGCCCACGCGGGCGTACTCCTCGCCCAGCCGGGTGAGCAGCAGCGGGTTTCCGTCATCCGTGGCCAGGGCCAGCCGCAGCGCGTCCACCGCGCCCCGGTGGTCTCCGGCATGGTGCTTCAGCCGGGACTGGAGGTAGTTGGTGTAGCTGGCGGAGGAGGCATAGCGGCCTTCGTCCGTGGCGCCCGCGTCGATGGCCTCCCGCATGGCCTCCGGGTCCACGCGCGGCCGCCGTGACGGGGCAGCCGCGGACACACCCGGCGCCACGAGGACGGCCAGCAGGGCGGATACGAGGAGGCGAGAGGGGCGCACGCGAGCATGAGTCTAGCGTGAGCCCGTCCCGCGCGCAGTCGCCTCAGGTCTCTTCGGGGGCCGGCGCGCCCAGTTTCTCCAGCAGCTTCTCGACCGAGTCGCTGTCCTGGCTCACATCCGCCACCGCCGACCGGTACTCCGTGTCCGTCGCCTTCTCCACATCCGGCAACATGCGGCTGATGACGGCGCGCGCCGCCTCCGCCTGGCACTCCGGCAGGACGACGGCGAACACACCTCCGCCCAGGTGGGAGATGGCATCCGGGTGGCGCACCCGCTTGCGCATGACATCGGCGATGTTGGACGGCACCGGCTCCACCGGCCGGTCGGGCCGGAGCACGGCGAGGCTGAGCGCGCGGTGGTAACGCCGGCTGCGCGCCACCTCCTGCTCCAGCCGCAGCAGCAGCCCGCGCCGGTCGTGCAGGCCCGTGGCGGGGTCGCTGCCGGTGCGCCGCTGCAGGGCGCTGGCCTTCTCCTTCTCCTGCTGCTCGCGCTCGCCCTGGCGCAGCTTGAGGGCGCGCTCGGTGCGGTTGAGGAGCTCCACCGCGTTGAACGGCTTGCTCATGTAGTCCACCGCGCCCAGGTTCAGCGAGCGGACCTTCTCCGCCACGCCCTGGTGGGCGGACAGCAGGATGACGGGGATGCGCGCGGTGTCCGTCGAGGACTTGAGCGCCATGGCCGCGTCCAGGCCGTCCAGCTTGGGCAGGAAGACGTCCATGACCACCAGGTCCGGCCGCTGGGCCTTCGCCCGGGCCAGGCCCTCCGCGCCGTCGCGCGCAACCTCCACGCGGTACTTGGAGCGCAGCACCTCCGACAGCACCGCGGCGATCTCCGGCTCGTCCTCCACCACCAGCACGCGCGGCTGCTCCTGCGGCGTGGGCGCGGCGGCGGGCGGCGGACGCGGGTTGCGCGGCGCTTCCTGCGCCAGCGGCAGCGTGAAGACGAAGATGCAGCCGGTGTCCGGCGGGCTCTCCGCCCAGATTTCACCGCCGTGCAGCTCCACGAACTCCTTGCAGATGGCCAGCCCCAGCCCGGTGCCCTTGCCGCCGTGGCGGTAACGGTCGAAGACGAGGTGCAGTTCGTCCGGCGGAATGCCCACGCCGTCGTCCTGCACGCACACCTTGGCCGCGTCTCCGTCCGGGCGCCCCAGCCGCTGGGTGCTCACCACCACCTCGCCGTCCTGGCGCGCGTGGTGGATGGCGTTGGTGATGAGGTTCTGCAGCACCTCGTGCAGCTTCACCTCGTCGCCGATGAGCATCAGGCTGTCCGGACAATCGGCGCGCAGCGACACGCCCCGGTCCGCGGCCAGAATCTCCAGTTCATTGACGGCGTCGCGGCACAGCTGCGCCACGTCCAGGACGCGGGGCTCGATGGACAGCCGCGCCGCCTCGCCCTTGCCCTTCTCCAGCAGCGACTCCACCAGGCCGAGGATCTTCTTGCCCTGGCGGATCATCGCCTCGGAAGACTGGCGCTGCTGCGGCTCCAGCGGCCCTTCCTGCAACAGCCGCCCGTGCCCCAGGAGCACCTGGAGCGGCGCGCGCAGGTCGTGGCTGCACACCGCGATGATTTCGTCCTTCAGCCGGTTGAGTTCCTTCAGCCGGCGGTTGGCCTCGTTCAGCTCCTGGTAGCGCTGGACATAGGCCTCCTCCAGGTCCTCGCGCTTCTTCTTCACCGCCGTGTGAAGGCGCGCGTTGCGGATGGAGTTGGCCAGCACGCCAGCCACCGCCTGGGCGAACTCCTGCTCGTCCCGGCCGAACGACGCGTCACCGCGCGATACCCGTAGGAACAGCGCCCCCAGCAGGTCGCCCTGACAGATGAGGGGCTGCACCAGGATGGACTTCACGCCCAGCGGCAGGATGTTGGTGCGGACCTCCGCCATCAGCGGGTCGCGCTGCGCCTCCTCGATGACCACCGCTTCCCGCGTCTCCAGCGCGCGGCGCAGCTCCGGGTAGCGCATCACCTCGATGTCCAACTGGACGAGGCTCGGGTCCTCCTGCGTGGCCACCACCTTCGCGGTGCGGGCATGGCTGCCCTCCACCAGCACCACGGAGCAACGGTCCGTCCCGGTGACGCGGCCGACCTTGTCCACGGCGATGCGGAGAATCTCCTCCAGTTCGAGCGAACTGGTGGCCGCCTGGGTGATTTCCAGCAGCATCCCCATGCGCAGGCGGATCCGCTCTTCCCGGTCACGCAGCCGGCCCGCGCGCAGCGCGGCCTCCAGACGGGGCACCACCTCATCGGCGCTGCGGATCCAATCGTCCACGGCCAACCGCTTGAAAGCTTCCGCCGAGCGCGCGCGGCCCAGGTCCACCAGCACCGGCAGGCGCTGGAGCCGGTCCACCTTGCGCAGCGACTCCAGCATCTCCGCGGCCCGCTTCGCCGTCACCGCCAGCAGGACGACCTCTGGCTGCAACGAGTCCGCGACCTGGGCCAGACCGCTCTCCTTCTCCGCCGACGCACACTGGTAGCCGCTCGACGTGAGCCGCTCCATGAGCGCATCGCCCGCCTCCTTGGCGGCCACCACCAGCACGCGCCCCCGCTGATCAGCCTGCATCTCGACTCTCACGGTGAACCCCAGCCCCGGCGACATGGCGCCGGGTAGAGAGGCTGCAAAAACCCGCTGCGTGCGAAAGAGTTCATGGTTCGGATCCCGATCATGCCGCTGAACACGCCCTGGGGCCAGAACGGCTGGCATGGGTGGGAGGATGTGGCCACGTCGGTCCCCGCCGCCCCCAAGCCCTCCGGGAGCCGAGCGTACACGATGGACGTCACTTCCCTATCGCCCGCGGACCGCGCACGGCCGCCCGCCCTGCCTACCGCCCATCAGGCGCCAGAGGGGCTGCAGATGCAACTTCCTGGCGCTCCCTGGCGCTGTGACGCCGCCCACCGTACCGGGTCCCGACGGCGCGGGCGGAACTACCACAGCCAGCGGACATTGGGGGACGTTCCGCACCCAGGGGGAGAGAGTCGGTTCGGGCCCGCCCGACATGAGAGGGCCGAGATGCCTGGGACGCCGCGTACCGGCTAGAGTCCGGCGCCATGGCCCACCCCTCCCTGACGCGGCGCGCGCGGCGCTCCGCCCTCATCGCCGCTGGCAGCCTAGCCGCCGCCTGTGGCGGCAGCGAACCGCCCCCTCCCACGCCGGATCCCCCCCAGGTCGCCCTCACGGTGCCCGCGGGCATCATCTCCGACGACAAGCTCCAGGTCATCGTCACGGTGTCCGGCTGCGAGGGTGGCTCGACGCTCAACGTCAACGATCGGGAGACCCTGCTCCGGACCTTCCCGCACAGCGGCGGCACCATGACGCTGACGCTGGAGCGCAACGACATTCCCTACGCCACGGCGGGCCTGGCCGCGAACCTGTCGTTGAACGCCGTGGCCACGTGCTCCGACGGGCGTACGAATCGCTCGCAGCCCGCCCCTGTCTCGTACTTCCCGGTGCAGCGCCGCATCGTGGAGCCGCAGAACGCCGGACAGGTCGTCACCGACCACTTCGTCATCGACGGCACCAGCGCCAACCCGACCTTCGTGGGCTGCGGCGTCCCGCCGACGGAGATTTCCACGCTGTACCGCGTGAACCTCAGCGGCAACGTGACGGGCACTGTCGGGATGCCCATCGCCTGCACCCCCGAGACGGTCATCACCGAGCGAAACCCCATCAGCGGCAAGCGCTGGGTGTGGACCCCGAACGTGGGCGCCTTCGCCGTGGACGCCGACCTGCGCATCACCGCGCGCACGACGACGGACATCGGTCCCACGCAGCTCACCGTGCTGCCGGGCGGTGACGCCATCATCGTCAACCGCATCGACGAGGTGCGCCGCCTGTCCCACAACCCCAACGGCACGTCGGAGAGCGTGGCCGAGGTCAAGTGGCTCTACGCGCCCACGACGCTGGAGAGCGTCATCGCCCCGCCCCTGGTTCGCGCGGACGGGATGATTCTCATCGCGTCCCTGGGCACGGGCCCGGATGCGTCGCGCACGGACGTCACCGTCACCGAGCTGTACGCGGGCGAGACGGGTGAGCAGGGCGCGGGCGGCACGCCCCGGGCCACGTACAAGCTGCGGACCTTCGCGCGCAACGAGCGCCTCCCCCTGGGCGCCTTCAACGACACCGGCAACACGCTCTTCCTGGGCCTCCAGCTCGGCTCGGAGCAGTCGCAGGTCATCGCGTGCGCCGCGAACCAGGACGAGTGCGAGGGCGCGCGGCTCCAGTGGACCAGCCCCGCGCTCCCGGTGCCGCTGGCGCACATCCTCTACCACCCGGGCGCCTCGCGCCTTGTCGCGGTGGGCCAGCAGCGCGTGTGGTTCCTCGACGCGTCGGGGCAGATTCGCAACCGGGACAACCGCTCCATCGACGCGAATGGCGCGCTGAACGTGCTCCAGGTGCTGCGCCGGCCGGGGTCGCCGGAGCTCTTCCTGCTCAACGCGCCGGCTCGCGGACTGGATGGCGCGCCGACGCTCCCCAACGAAATCGTCGCCGTGGACCAGACGTCCGGCGGTGAGGCCCGCGAGCTGTTCCGCCATCAGGTGGTCGGCAGCCTGGGCGGTGCGATCGACCCGGAAGGCCGGCTGTGGATCCGCACCGGCTTCGACGTGGTGCAGACGCTGCCCCTGTCCGACTACCGCCGCTACCGGCCGTAGCGCGAGGACTCAGGGCCTGCTGGCGACGAGGAGTGCCTCCACGTTGCCAGCGGGCCCGGGCACCGTGGAGTCCATCAACCCGAGTACCTCCAGGCCCTGCTCGCGGACGAACGCCGTCACCGTGTCGATGGCGTCCTGCCTGGCAGCGACATCCCGCACCACGCCGCCCTTCCCTACCCGGTCCGGCCCCACCTCGAACTGGGGCTTCACCAGCGCAACCAACAGCCCGCCCGGCTCCAGGTATGTCAGCACCGACGGCAGCACCTGCGTGAGGGAGATGAAGCTCACGTCGATGACGACCACGCCGACCTTCTCCGGAAGGTCCTCTTCCGTGAGGTAGCGCGCGTTGACGCGCTCGCGCGAGCGCACCCGCGGGTCCGTGCGCAGCTTCTCGTGGAGCTGCCCGTAGCCCACGTCAATCGCGTGGACGCGCGTGGCGCCGTGCTGGAGCAGGCAATCCGTGAAGCCGCCGGTGCTGGCACCGATGTCCGCGGCCACCTTGCCTCGAACGTCGAGCCCGAAGCGGTCGATGGCGCCCTTCAGCTTCAGGCCGCCGCGCGACACATAGGGAAGCACCTCGCCCTTGAGGCGCAGCTCCGCCTCCTGCGGAATCAGCGTGCCGGGCTTGTCCACGCGCTGGTCGCCCACCACCACTTGGCCGGCCAGGATGAGCGCCTGGGCCTTGGTGCGCGACTCGGCCAGCCCGCGCTCCACCACCAGCACGTCCAGCCGCTCCTTGCGAGGCTTCACCGTCCGCCCCCTGCCAGCAGCGCCAGGCCCGCGCGCCGCAGGCCCGCCGCGTCCAGCCCCTGCTCCGCGCGCTGAACCCGCGCGTCCCCATGGGGAACGAACGCATCGGGCATGCCCATCAACCGGACGCGGGCCATCAGCCCGTGCGCCGCGAAGAGCTCGAGCACCGCGCTGCCCAGACCGCCGCGCGTGGTGCCCTCCTCGGCCACCACGACATGACCGGACCGGCCGGCCTCCAGCAAGGCGGCCTCATCCAGAGGCGAAGCGCAGCGCGCATCCAGCACGCTCCAGCCGGGCTCGCCCCGCGCGGCCTCCAGCGCGGCGATGCCCAGAGGTCCCAACGTCACCAGCGTCAGCCGGGGCTGCTCCGCGCGAAGCAGCCAGCGAGCCCCCCGAAGCGGCACCTCGCCCGCGCCCAGTCCTTCGGGCAGGGGCGGCAGCGTGCCGCGTGGGAAGCGGATGACGGAGGCGTGGGGCGCTGCCAGGGCGGTGTCCAGCATGGGCGCCAGGTCCTCCCCCACCATGGGCGACCACAGGTGCAGGTCCGGCAGCGGGCGCAGGAACGCCACGTCGTAGGTGCCCTGGTGCGTCGCCCCATCCGCGCCCACCAGCCCCGCGCGGTCCACGGCGAAGACGACGGGCAAGCCCGGCAGGCACACGTCGTGGATGATCTGGTCGTACGCGCGCTGGAGGAAGGTCGAATAGATGCAGCACACCGGCCGCGCGCCGGCCAAGGCCAGCCCCGCGCTGAAGGTGACGGCGTGCTGCTCCGCGATGCCCACGTCGTGCACCCGGTCCGGGAAGCGCGCCTTGAGCGCGTTGAGCGCCGAGCCCTCCAACATCGCGGGAGTCACCGCAACCACCCGTGGGTCCCGGGCCATGGCGTCCTCCAGCACCGCCGCGAAGGCCTCGCTGAAGGTCCGCTGGCCACCGCGTGAGCGCACCAGCTTGCCGTCCCGCCACTCATACGGGCCCATGGCGTGTCCACGCGTCTGCGCGTCGGCCTCCGCTGGCGGAAAGCCCTTCCCCTTCAGCGTCAGCGCGTGCACCACCACCGGCCGCGACGAGGCACGGGCCTCGCGCAGCGCGCGAATCAGCGCAGGCAGGTCGTGCCCATCCACCGGGCCCAGGTAGGTGAAGCCCAGGCCTTCGAAGAAGTCGCGCGCCTCGCGGGTGCGCAGCAGCGCGGGGATGGCCCCCACGTTGGCGCTGATGGACATCTGGTTGTCGTTGAGGACGACGACCAACGGCAGGGGGCTCCCCCCCGCGTTGTTGAGCCCTTCAAATGTAAGGCCCCCCGTGAGGCCGCCGTCGCCCAACACCGCCACCACGTGGCCCCGGTGCCCCTGCTGCCGCCGGCCCTCCAGCACGCCCAGCGCCGCGGACACCGCCGTGCATGAATGCCCCGCAAGCAGGGCGTCGTGAGGGCTCTCCCGCGGGTCCAGGAACGGCGCGATGCCGTCCGCGTGCCGCAGCGTGTGCATGCGGTCACGCCGCCCCGTGAGGAGCTTGTGCGCGTACGTCTGGTGCCCCACGTCGAACAGCAGCGCGTCTTGGGGCGAATGGAACACGCGGTGCAGCGCGACGATGAGCTCCACCGCGCCCAGGGAGGCCCCCAGGTGGCCCCCCACGCGGCCGCAGATGGAGATGATGTCCTCGCGCAGTTCCTGGCACAGGCGCGGCAGTGCCTCCTCGGGAAGTGCGCGGACGTCCGAGGGCGAGCCGATGCGTGACAGCAACTCCGACATCAGGACTTCCGCTCCACCGTGTAGCGCGCCAATGCCGCCAGCGGCCCGTCCTCGCCCTCCAGGGGGCGTACGGCCGCGATGGCTTCGGCCACCTTCTGGTCCGCCAGCTTCCGCGACGCCTCCAGGCCCACCACCGCCGGGAAGGTGAAGCGCCCGGCCGCGGCGTCCGCGCCCGCGGGCTTGCCCAGCTCCGCCGCCGTGGCCGTCACGTCCAGCACGTCATCGGCAATCTGGAAGGCCAGCCCCACCGCGTCGCCGTAGGTGTCCGCGCGCGCCAATGCGTCTGCGTCTCCACCGCTGGCCAGCACGCCCATGCGGCACGCGGCCCGGATGAGGGCGCCCGTCTTCATGCGGTGCAGCCGGATGAGGTAGTCCAGCGCGGACGGCCGGTCCTCGGCGGTGTCCAGCACCTGCCCGCCCACCATGCCCGCCGCGCCCGAGGCCACCGCCAGTTCCCGGCACAGCGCGGCGCGCATGCTCTCGGGTCCACTGGCCACCAGGGTGAAGGCCTCCGTCAACAGCGCGTCACCCGCGAGGATGGCCATGGACTCACCGTACACCTTGTGGTTGGTGAGCCGGCCCCGGCGGTAGTCGTCGTTGTCCATCGCCGGCAGGTCGTCATGCACCAGCGAATACGTGTGCACGTACTCCAGCGCGCACGCCGCGTCGCCCGCCACCGCCGACAAGGTGCTTCCGCGCGCCACGAGGTCCGCGAAGGCCAGGCAGAGCACCGGGCGCAGGCGCTTGCCGCCGGCCAGCAGGGAATAGCGGATGGCCTCCGCGAGCTTCGGCGGCGTCCCGGCGGGCCCGAGCCGATCCACACGCTCGCTCAGGAGGGACTCGACGCGCGCCTGCTGGGCGGCCAGGAAGGAGTTCAATTGAAACGTTGCCACGAGCGTCCGTGCTCCTCTTATGGAATCTGCGCGGGCACGAGCTCGCGAATACGGCTGACGAGCTTGTCCATGTCCAGCGGCTTGACGAAGTAGTCCGCGGCGCCCACCGCCATGCCGTGCCGCTTGTCCTCGGGCTCCCCGCGGCCACTGATGAAGATGACCGGGATGTCCCGGAACTGCTCGTTCTTCTTCACCGCCCGGCACAGCTCGAAGCCGTCAATCCAGGACATGTTCACGTCCAGGAGGATGGCGTGCGGCCGGTGCAGTTGGAGCGACGCGATGAGCCGCAGGCCGTTGGCCGCCATGGTGACGGCAAAGCCCTCGTCCTCCAGGGCCGCCGCCAGCAGCTCCCGCGTGTCGCGGTCATCATCGACAATGGTGATTTTCGGCTTCGACATGCCGGAGTGGACGCGCCCGAGTACCTAGAACGGGACGTCATCCTCCGGGGGCGGGCGGGGAGCGGGGGCCCGAGGGGCCGCCGGCGCCGCTGGACGCGCGGCGACCGACAGGGGCGCCACCACGTCGTTTCCGTCCTCGTCCAGCAGGAGCTGTTCGATGCGCTGCTCCGCCTCGGTGAGCAGCTTCTCACCCCTGCGCACCAGCCGGATGCCTTCCTCGAAGGCCTTGAGCGAGTCCTCCAGGGAGAGATTGCCGCTCTCCAGTCGTCCCACCGTCTCCTCGAGCCGGGAGACCACGTCCCCGTACTGCTCGGGGACCTCGGTCTCCGCCACCTTGTCCGCCTTGGGCGCCTTGTCCGACTTCGCCACTTCCATCCACCTCCCCGTATGGGGCGCGGGACTCTAGAGGGTGGCCCGTCAGCAGTCCACCGGCCCTTTCACCGCCGTGACGGTGGCTTCGATTTCTTCACATCCCCCGAGCGACTTCGCCCCGTTCGACGCGAGCTTGAGCCCCAGGCGCTCTCCCACCTGGACATCCGCGCCCGTTCGGACCACCGCGCCATCGCGCTGTCGGAACACCACCGAATAGCCGCGCGACATCACCTTCAACGGACTCATGGCGTCCAGACGTCCCTCCAGACGCTGGAAACGCTTCTGTGCATCCGCCAGGGCCCCCTGCTGGAGCGCCAGCAGCCGTGCCCGGTGCGCGGCCAGCCGGGCACGCTCGCGGGACACCTGGGCCGCCGGTGACGCCCTCTCGAGCCCCAGCCGCGCCGTCGCCAGCGCCCCGTGCCGCGTCGCCTCACCTGCGCGCACCGCCTCCGACAGCCGCATGGCCAGCTTCAACAGGTGCGCCCGCTGCTCACCCAGCCGTGCCTGGGGACGCGCCCGCTGCAGCCTTTCGGTCAGCGACCGCAGCGCCTCACGGTGCCCTCGCACGGCCGGCCGCAGCACGCGCATCATCGACTCCACCTGCTCGGACAGGTGCAGCCGCTGGTGGTTGATGGCCCGCCGAGGGTCCTCCAACCGCGACGCGAGCTGGCCCTGCTCCTCGCGCAGCTCCAGCACCCGACGCTCCATGGCACGCCGCAGACGGCCCGCCTGTGTGGCCAGCGTCAGCTCCAGGTCGGCCAGCACCGGCGCCAGGCGCTCCGCCGCGGCGCTGGGCGTGGGCGCGCGCAGGTCCGCCACGAAGTCGGAAATGGTGAAGTCGATTTCGTGACCGATGGCGGACACCACCGGCACCGGCGAGGCGAAGATGGCGCGGGCCACGCGCTCCTCGTTGAAGGTCCAGAGGTCCTCCACCGAGCCACCACCGCGCGTCACCACGATGACGTCCACGTCCGTGCGCGCCAGCCGCTCGATGGCGCGAGCCACCTCCACGGCGGAGCCTTCGCCCTGCACGCGCGCGTCCGCCACCAGGACGCTCTGCCGGGGGTTGCGCGAATGCAGCACGCGCAGGAAGTCCTGGAGCGCCGCACCCGTGCGGCTCGTCACCACGCCAATCCGCCGAGGAAGGGAGGGCAACGGCCTGGGGGGCCGCACGCGCCCGGGACCAATGAGTCCCTCCTGGGCCAGCCGCTCCTTGAGCTGCTCGAAGGCCAGCGCCAGGGCGCCCTCGCCCACCGGCTCCAGCCGCTGGACGATGAGGCTGTAGCGACCCTGCGGCTCGTACAGGTCCACGCTGCCTTCGGCAATCACCTCCATGCCGTCGCGCAGCGCGAAGCGCAGCCGGGCCGCCATGGAGGCCCACACCTTCGCGTCGATGGCCGCGCCCGCGTCCTTCAGCGAGAAGTACCAGTGGCCGCGCGCGTTGGGCCCACGGAAGCCCGTCACCTCGCCGCGCACGATGACGCGGGCGAAGCGCGACTCCAGCGTCTGCTTGAGCTGGCGGGTCAGCTCGCCCACCGACAGCACCACGCGCTCGGGCTTGGGCGGCGGAGGCGGCGCGCCTTCCATTGGCCCCAGCAGCGAGGTGCCGTCCTCGTCCACCGGAGGCGGTGGAGGCTTCGGCGGCGCCGCGGCCTTCCGCGCCGCGCCAGCCGCACGGGGGGTGGAGGCGCCACTGCCAAACAGGTCACCCTGCTGGCCCACTGGCGGCAGCGTGCCGCCTCCCACCTTGCGCCGGGTCATCGGGACAGCTTCTCGACCCAGGTCTTCGCCTTCTCGTGGTACTCGTCATCAGGAGGCGTCATCGCCACCACGTCCTTGAACTTGGGCAGGGCCTCGTCGGGGCTCCCGTCCTTCAGGGAGTAGGCCTGGAGGTAGACGTCCTTCGCCTTCGCCTTCAACTCACTGATGATGTTGGCGGCGCCCGCGTGTCCGGGGTCCGCCTGCAGCGCCTTGCGCGAGTAGTCCATGGCGCGGCCCCACTGCCCCGCCGCCTTCGCCGCGGTGGCGCCCTTGTAGAAGATGGTGGCCGCCCGCGTGCCCGCGTTGCGCGCCATCTTGCTGGGACGGCCGCCGGTGATGTCCTTGTCCAGCGACATCAGCTTCGACAGGCCCCGGGCGTCCAGGTCCTCCAGCCGCTTGTAGAGGTTGCCGAACTCCGTCACCTGCCCGAGCACCTTCTTGCACTGCGGCGTGCGCGCCATGCACGCGTTGAGGATGGCCACAGCGCCGGACATGTCGCCGTCGCGGAAGCGGTCAACGGCGGGCTCCCACGGCTTGGGGGCCGGCCCCTGGACCACGGGCCTGGGCGTGTCACGGACGATGATGGCCTGCGCCGCCTGCTCGTTGATGAGCTTGGCGTCGCGGTGCTCCGGGAAGGCCACCAGGATGTCGTCGGTGATGGCCTTGGCCATGTCGAGCTGATTCTCATCCAGCAGCTTGCGCGCCTCGCGCGTTCGCACGTCCGCGGACTCCGACAGCGCGCGCTTCGTCGCGTTCACCTGCTCGTAGAGGAACTGGCTCTCACCCGCGCTGGCCAGCAACGTGCCGGCCTTGCCCAGCTCCTTCTTCGCCAGGGCCTCCTTGGCCGCCGTCAGCTTCTCCTGGACGGGAATCTCCCGCGCGGCGTGCCCGAGGTAGTCCGCCACGCCCGGGTACTCCGGGGCCTCGGCCTGGAGCTCCTCCAGCTTCGCCTTCGCTTCGACCCACTTGCCCTCGCGCACCAGGTTCTTGGCGTCCTGGAACAGGCTGCCCAGCCGCTCCCGGTAGTTCTTGCCCTGACGGGCTTCTTCCGCGGCGACCGCCTGCTGCTTCTGGACGTTCATCCGCACCACGCCCAGGCCCGCGAACAGCACCACCACCGCGCCCGCCACCCCCAGCGTGATGAGCTTCTTCTTCTTCAGCTCCTCGGGGGTAGGCGCCGTGGCCGCCGTCGCGCGCGCACTGCGCACGCGGCCACCTTCGACGCGAGGCCCCGGACGGGGCGGCACCGCGCCGCGGCTGCCAGAGGCCGCCGGACGAGGACGCGGACCGGGGGCCGGCGCGCCGACCATCATCGTGGAGTTGGCCACGTCCTCGAAGCGCAGCTCCGTGTCGCCCAACGTGATGACGTCACCGTTGGCCAGCGGCGTCTCCTCGTTGATGACGTCGCCGTTGACGAGCGTTCCGTTACCGGAGCCCAGGTCGCTCACCGCCCAGCCCGCTCCCGACTTCCGCACCATGACGTGCTTGCGGGACACGGAGGTGTCCGGGATGCAGATGGCGTTATCGGTCGCTCGACCGATGACGTACTCCTCCTCGGACAGGGCAAACTCCTCACCATCCTTGGGGCCAGCGATGCAAATGAGCCGGGCTGCGGCGGAGACGGGGGCAGGCGCGGGCCGGGCGGACGTCCTGCGCACGGCGGGACGGGACCCGGTCCCACCCGAGGGCGCCCCAGAAGGGGGCCGGCGGCGTGCCGGAGGGGAACCGTTGGACATGCGAATCACCGACTTCCTGTCGAAGTGAGCACGCGCCTACAGCTCGTGCTCGTAAGCCAACTGCAAACCTAGATTGTGGCAGCGATGCTCGGCCGTAGGGAAGCGTCGACCCATTTCCTGCAACGCGGCCCGAGCCGTCCGCGCATTCCGGTACTGTACGCTGCGTTGGAAATCGAGCATCAGCTGGCTGCACTTGTGGTCCAGCTCGGTTGCAACCTGGCCGAGTTGGAAACGCACGTCCTGATAGATGTCAGGCTTGGTGTCCAGTGCCTCCAGCGTCACCCAAGCGAAGCGGTACTGCTGCCACGCCTTGAAGAGGTTCTCCGCGCCGACGTCGCGCGACTCATAGAAACTGGCGCCCGCGGCCACGTACTGACGCGCCTTGGTCAAGAGCTCGTCTTGCGGCAGCTCCGGCACCGGGATGATTTCCAGGCGCAGGTTCCACACGCGCCAGGTGTCCCGCCCCGGTGGGTTGCGGACATTGTCGAAGACGATGGAGTTGAGCTCGCCCCGCTTCAACGCGGAGGGCGGGAGAATCTGCTCCAGCCCGCGCTCCGTCACCGCATTCACGTCCGGCGGCACCCAGCCCACGTCCACGCCGTTGACGACCAGCGCCACCTCCTCCTTGGAGATGCCACTGGCCATGTAGTGGACCACGGCCACCGCCCGCGTCGGAGTGACGAACTGGAAGGCGAACGACTTGTGGTCCGGGTTCTCCCACGTCACGCCCTCACCCACCCCGAACGAGTCTGAAATCACCTCGAAGCCCAGGTCCTCCGGCTCCACGCCGGACGCCCGGCCTTCGCTCTTGGGCATGAAGAAGACGGCCAGCACGCCCACCAGCGCCAACACCAGGCCGCTTCCAACCGCGCCCACGCCCAGACGCGCTGGCTTCGACAGCTGCCCCCACCACAGGAGCAGCTTGCCCGCCTGACTGCCCGCGAGCTCCCGGCGACGGCGTGCGCGCTCCGCCGCCGTCTGCCCCGCGCCGGGCTCGGCCTTCGCCACGGCGGCGGTGCCCGGACGCACCGGAGCCACCGCGGGCTGCTGTGCGGTGGGATAACCCTCCGGCAGCACGATGCCGGACGCGGCGGGAATCGGGTCGTTGAGACGGATGGGACGGGTGGCGTCCGGGTCGAGCGCTGGGACAGGGTCGCCCCGGCGGATGGGCCGCGTGGCGTCCTCGTCCCCTTCCGGCGGCACCCAGACGAAGGTGAACTCGACGGGGCCCACGCCAATCTTGTCCCCATCCCGCAGCTGCTGCTCACCCGACAGCAGCCCACCGTTGAGCACGGTGCCATTCGAGCTGCCCATGTCCGCGACGAAGTACTTGTCGCCGCGAAGCACGATGCGCGCGTGCCTGCGTGACACGCCGTGGTCGTGCAGCACCAGGTCGTTCTCCGAGGTGCGGCCGATGTTGACCTCGGCCGCCTCGAAGGTGAGCTCCCGTCCCTGCTGGAGCCCCTGGGTGATGGTCAGGAGGATGGGCACGGGGCGCTACCCCGCGACGTTTCCGAACATGAACTGGAACACGATGGGCCCGAACAGCACCATGAACACCGTGGGGAAGATGCACGCGATGAGCGGGAAGAGCATCTTCACCGGCGCCTCACCGGCCAGCTTCTCCGCGCGCTGGGTGCGGTCGATGCGCATCTGCGTGGACTGGATGCGCAGCACCTTGCCCAAGCTGGTCCCCATCTTGTCCGCCTGGATGAGCGCGGTGACGAAGGTGGTCAGCGGCGGCAGGTCCACGCGGACAATCATGCTCTTGAGGCCCTCTTCACGCGTCTTGCCCATCTTCAGCTGCTTGAGCACCAGTTGCAGTTCCTCGCGCAGCGGACCGGCCTTGCCCTTCTCCACCACCTTGGCCAGTGCCGCGGTGAAGTCCAGGCCGGCTTCCACCGACAGCGTCAGCAGGTCCAGGCTGTAGGGCAGCGCGCGGCTGATGAGCAGGTGGCGCTTCTTCACCTGGTCGTTCAGCCACATCAGCGGGTAGTACATGCCGAAGAGCAGGAACAGCGGCGACCACACCAGGCTCACGCCGAAGCCGTTGAGCAGGATGAGGCCCATGATGAGGCCCATCACCGCGCTGACTTCCTGCAGCGCCATGATGTCCTCGGGCTTGTACGCCTGCGGCTCGCCCGCCTTGATGAGGTTGCGGCGCGCCTTGGCCTCGTAGCCGGGCCACATGAAGCGGCGGTTCATCGCGCCCAGGCGGCGGATGGCCACCGAGCCGAAGCCCTTCATGCCGCCCGTGGACTCGTCACGGACCTCCGACAGGAAGCGCTCCAGCATCGTCTGGTACAGCCCCAGGCCCAGGAAACCCACGGCGCCCGCGAAGAGGAGCGCCGAGCTGCCGATCAACATTGGCGTCAGGACATCGTCCACGGTGCACCTCTCAGATATCGATGTTGACGATGCGCCGGATGATGAGGATGCCCATCACTTCCATGATGGCGATGATGATCACGAGGATCCAACCGAAGATGTGGTCCATCATCGGCTCCATCAGGTCGGGCCGCATGTAGTTGAGCACCATGCCGAGCACACCGGGCATCGCCGCGACGATCCACCCCTGCAGCTTGCCCTGCGAGGTGAGCGCGTCGATCTTGCCCTCTAGACGGAAGCGCTCGCGGATCACCGTGGAGATCGTCTCGAACATCTCGGCCATGTTGCCGCCGAGCTGACGGGCGATGTTGGTGGACACGACGACCAGCTCCAGGTCGTCACTGCCCACGCGGCGGCCCATGTTGATGAGCGCCTCCTCCAGCGGAACACCCAGCTTCACTTCCTTCACGAAGAGCCCGAACTCCTGCGACAGCGGCGGCATCGCCTCGCGCGCCACGTGCTCGATGGCCTGGGGGAACGTGAGACCGGCCTTGAAGGCGTTGGCCATGGCCTGCAGCGCGTCCACCAACTGCACGTTGAACTTCTTGATGCGCCGCTTCCGGTAGTGCTTGACCATCAGCATCGGCAGGAAGAAGCCGAACACCGTGGCCACCACCGCCAGGATGGGGTTGAAGATGATGTACGACAGGATCCCCAACAAGCACATGCACGCGATGTTGAGGATCAACATCTGGCGTGGATCGATGAAGAGGAACATGTCGCTCAAGTCGTTCATCGACTTGGCGACGTAGCGCTCCTGGTACTGCTCATACGCCTTCGACAGGACGCTGAAGATCACCAGGCTGAAGAAGAAGACCGAGCCGGTGACGAGGAGGAGGACGATTCCAGCAAGCATGTGCGCGCTTCCCTAAGAGCGAGGGTGGACGACGCACGCCATCACGGCGCGCCAGCGCCCGCGGCCCGCTCGGCACCGCCCTTGATGATTTGGATGATTTCGCGGCGCTTCTGCTCCAGCACGCGGGTGCGCTCACCCGACAGCAGCGTGCTGATGGTCGCGCGGCCACGCTCCTCGATGAGGTCCACGTCGTCCTCGTTGCGGAGGCTGAGCGTCAGCTGGCCGAGCTCCACCGCGAGCACCAGGATTTCGGCCTCTTCCGGCAGCACCATCAGCGAGATGTTGTTGTACTCGCGCTGGTTCTCCGGGATGAGGTTCACGTTGGTGGTACCGGTGATCTTGCCCGTGGCCACCACGATGACGTTCTGAAGCAGCGTCACGGCGACGTTCTCGTCCGTCTGCGGGTCGCGGAAGGTGCCAATGACGTCCACGTGGTCATTGGGGCGAATCCAGCCGCCCACCGACGTGGTGTGCTTCGCCTCGATGGTGAGGGCGCGCGCCTTCTTCTGCACCTTCGACGACAGCCGCTCGGCGGCCTTGGTCGTCTCGAACTGGCTCCACAGCAGCGGATCACCCGCCTGCAGCGCGACCAGCACCTTCTGGTTCACGATGTAGGTCGCGGAGTCCGGACGCACCACGGAGGACGTCACGAACTGCTCCGGCACGGAGCGCTGGGAGATCATCTCGAAGGTGATGACCGTGCCTTCAGGGACGTCCTGCGCCGCCACGACGACGGGCACCAGGTTCCATCCGCGGCGGACATCCGCCTCCTTCTTCTTGATGGCGGAATACGCGATGACGCCGGCCAACAGGCCCAGCACAAGCGCGACGACGAGCGGAGTCTTGCCCTTCAGCATGGTTCAGAAACCTCCAGAACGGGGGGGAGCCGTTCGGCGGCGATGATGGAGTCCGAAGTGGAGTCCAGAGCAGGTGTTGGAATACAGTGCAGTGCAATCAGCGAATGGCGCGCGATGTTAGCCGTGTGATACACCGGGTGTCAAAACCACCTCTCGCGACAGCTCTGTATCGCGCGCAATCCGGGACCTGACGTCGTACCGCGTCAGAGGTCGTCGATGGCGTCGCGGTCCGGTGTCGTCAGGCCACGGCCCTCGGTGATGCTGTAGAGGGCGTTCTGCACCACGCCCACGTCATCGGAGCTGTCGATGACCTTCCCCTCGAGGAGCCGCAACAGTTCCTGCAGCGCGTCATCCGACGTGACGGGGCCGACCGCGTAGGTCATGTACTGGTTGGAGGGGTCCCGCTCCTCGTTCAGGCAGTACATGTAGAGGGGAACGATATAGGCGTTCTCCTCCACCCCGCCGTCCGGGGTACCGGCATCGTCCCGCCCGCCGGGCCCCGGGGGGGTGGGCGGAACGACGAGGATGGTGCGCTCGATGAGCAGGCCGTTCTGGCCGCGTCCCTCGGACGTGGACACGACGACGAGCCCCGGAGGGAACGTCACCTGGACAGGCGCCCCCGTGTCGTTGCGCAGGGGCACGCAGACGCGGACATAGGCGCCCGAGCCCTGTGACTCCACACTGGCGTTCTCGCACTCGCCGGAGACCTCGTCGGCGCCGCGAAGGGTGCCGGCGAAGCTGACGCCCTCGGGGAGGGAGAAGGGCGTGCCCTGCGGCGCGCCGTCGTCCTCGCCCAGGCCGGGGCGGAAGACATTCACGCCCGCGTCGAACCCGTTGGAGGGCGGCGGCGGATTGTTGCCGCCTCCGCCGTCGCATGCCAGTACCCCTGCCCCGACCGCCGCCGCGACAACCATCCACTTCCATGCCGCCTGCGCCATTGCGCGCTCCTTCCGTCAATCCAGGACGACCCACCGGCCGGGACCGCCGCGTCATGAGGTCTGGCGAGACTGGCCGAGTCTCAAGGCACCCGCAACCTTGCTGAGAGCGCGAGGTGTCAGGGAGTGGGCGGAAACGCGGGCTGCGCGGGCGGCGGGAGGTCCGGATTGTACAGGCCTCGCAGCACCAGCGTTGCCCCCTGGTCATCCTTGAGGAGCGCCGGCTGGCCCTGGTGGAGCCCTACCAGCCGCACCGTGAAGCCCACGCCATCCGGCGTCACGTGCACCGCGAGTTGCCCCGGGACGAGCGGGTCCGGCACCGCGCTCTCGGAGGGCAGCCAGGCGACCTGGGGATGAACGGGGAGGAAGGCGCGCGTGTACACCCGCACCTCGCTGGCGCCGGACTTCTGGAGCGCGGCGCGCCACGCGTCCTGCGACTGAGGTGTCTCTCCATGTGACTGGAGCTCGTGCACCATCAGCAGGTGGACGCGCCGGGCCACGCGGAGCAGCTCCAGGTTGGCCGCCACATCGGAGCGGGACTGCTCCAGCCCTTGCGGACGACCACCGGCGAGCGTGGCCATGACGCCCAGGAGGATGACGCCGGAGGCCCACATCGGCGCGGACCGGCCTCGCACCAGTTCCCAGCTCAGGCGCGCCGTGCCCACCGCCGCCAGCAACGAACCGGCCAGCACCAGCCAGCGCGGCGCCGCGCCCGCGTGGAAGGGCTGATTCAAGGCCTGCGTCAGGTGCGTCCACTCGGGCACGGACGCCACGCCCACGCCCACGGCGAAGGCGACGAACAAGACGGCGTGCACCAGCCGCAGACCCAGCGGGGACGGCTGCCCCACCTCACTGCTTGCCGTCACGGGAAAGGCAGGTTCAGCACGAAGTAGAAGGAGTCGTAATAAATCTGGTACGCCTCCATGAACAGGTCGATGACGTTGGACTGCTTGTCCTCCGTCCAGCGGACCTTCACCGACGCGCCGACGATGAGCGCGACGACGAGAATCCAGTTCAGGAGCGAGTACTCCAGCATGGCCTGCCCGCGACGGTTACGGGCGCGGGGACGCAGCGTCTTCGGGTGGTTCACGGCGTGTCCTCAGAGGTGTCGTGTCCGTGCCCGTCATCCGCGTCGCCGGGCAGGTCATCGAGTATAGCATCCGCGTACTCCAGCTTGATCTTCGGTGCGTCTGGAGCGGGGATGCGCATGCGGGGCTTGGCGTCGATTCCGTACTCCGCCACTTCCATGGCGTGCCCGATGCCGGGAATCTCAATCTTGGCCAGGTTCAGCAGCGGAATCTCACGGCTGAGCCACATCCGCTTGATGACGGTGTTCTTCATGACGACCTCGACGGGGACGGCCGCCACGGTGCCTGCCAGCGTCATCAACCGGGACTCCTTGCCCGAGCGCGTCGTGGGCTTCACGCCCTTGGGCAGCGGCGCTTGCTTCTCCGGCGGCGCGGCCTGAGCCTTCTTCGCGTCCGCCTCCTGCTGCTTGAGCACGTGCTGGAGCGCCTCGTCCGAATACTCCTGGGGCTGGCCGAAGCCCGTGCCGATGTAGAGGCGGGAGATGGCGTCATAGCGAATCTCGTCGCCCTCCCGGGCCACCAGCATGCGCATCTGCGCGAGCGGCGACTTCATGGCCGGATGGGTACCCGCCTCCATCTCCACCCACACCGCGTCCCGGCCCTCCTTGTCCTTCTCCTCACCCACCACCGCCAGGCGCCAGTAGTAGACGCGCAGGCCGCCTCCGTTGAAGCGGTACGTCACCCAGTCGCCCAGTCGGGCCGGACGGGCGCCGCGGGACATGTGCTGAACCAGCTCCCGCGCGGGATTCGCCTCCACGCGGACTGGAAACGCCAGCACCAATGCCGCCACCACGAGCAGGGCCCTCACTTCGCGCCCTCCTTCTTCTGGGCCTGGTCCCGCTCGTAGGCCTCGCGGCTCTGGCGCACGGCATCGTCGTTGGGCACCGCGTCCGGACGGTCCGAGCCAATCCACATCTGGACCACCGCGGTGACACCCTCCTCCGCGTGCGACAGCGTCGTCACCACCTGCTCACCCTTGCGGGCGTGCTCCATGGTCAGCTGCGTGCCGCCGCCCATCTTGAGCGCGGACTGCCGCACGGGCGCGTAGCCGCGGCGCTCCAGCTCCGCGTTCACCTGCTGCTGCACCTTCGTCAGCTCTCCCGTCACCAGCGTGGTGCGGCTCTGCGAGCCACCCGGGTCATCCCGCGTGGCCAGGTCCTGGCTGTAGAGCGCGCCTTCCAGCGCTACCAGCCCGGGCGCCGGCTTCTTGGACGGACGCACCCACAAGTCCCGCAGCGCAGTGAAGCCCACCGTCTTGCCCAGGTGCTTGCGCAGCACGACGCCACGCTGAAGCCCCTCGCGGGTATAGAGCGCCGACACCACGCCCTCGTCCTGCATGTCCCCTTCCACCACGGTGGGGTAGCCCTCTTCCTGCCACTTCCGGGCGAAGTAGGCCGCCACCTTCTCCATGGGGTCCGACGTCGTGAAGTACGCGAGGCGGTAGTACTCCCCGCCAATGACCAGGTCATTACCGATACGCGTGTGGATGGTGCCCGGATAGACGGGCAGCTCCTGTTCCGCGGCTGCTGGCGCGGAGGCCAGCAACGCGAACAGGAGCGCCGTCCGGACGGCCCCTACCCTACTCGCAGGGAATCTTGAGGTCTTGCTCGTCATTCTGCGTGGACTCCGGGCGGGCATCCGGGTCGGTCGGGTCATCCGCCATGGCCCGCTTGCACCCCATGTAGAACTCGCCGCGCGCGTTGAAGACCTTGATGTAGTTGCTGTTCGCGTACGTCATCTCGTCACGGAACGGCGCGGTGTCGAAGCAGTTGGGCCGTTCGTGGTCGGTCAGCTTGAGGCTGCGCTTGTGCATGACGTGGAGGCCGCTGCTGGCCTTCGCATCATACTGGGCAAGGCCGGTGCAGTCCCCCTTCTGCGAGGCGCCCACGCCGTAGTTCCGGGACACCACGAAGGTCCCCAGGAAGTTGGGGAGCACCGAGGCGACCACATCCAGGATGGCGCCGATGCCCAGGCTGTCCAACGTGGAGGCGAAGCCCAGGAACACCATCCGGTCCACCTGGCGGTAGAGGCCGTGGGGCTGGCTGAGGGAACCACCGGTATGCTGACCGGCGCGGCGGCCACGGATGATGGCGTCACCGCCGTCCGGCATGTGCCAGCCGTTGGCGTACATGGAGTACTTCGACTTGAGCCGCAGGCTGCCCAGGTCGCGCCCGCCCATCATGTTCTCTTTGAAGAAGCCGCCGTTGCCACCGCTCTTGTCGAGGTACCGCGTCGGCAGGATGGTGTTCTCGTAGTTCATCTCGACTTCGGATTCGACCCAGCCCTTGTTGTTGAAGCCCCACTGGTTCAAAACCCATCCCATGCCGTTGTTCAAGGGGCTGAGGATGGCGCCCGCCAGGCCGCCTCCTTCGCTGGTACTCGGGCGGCTGAGCATCCCGCTTTCGAGAAGCGCGATCTCCTTGTTGGTGATGGTCGCCGTCACGTCCGTGTAGCGGGCAATGAAGTTGCCGCCGGTGCCGTTGGGCTCCACCGAGTCCATGTCCTTGAAGCGCTCGACGAACTCCTCGTGGGCCTCCCGGCGGGCGTCCTCGAAGGCGTCGTCGTGCTTCCCGTTCGCGAAGTCGGAGAGCGCGTAGCTCGTCATCTCCCAGACGGCGTAGCGCGCCGCCTCCTGGAGCTTGAGCTTCGCCCTCACCAACTCCGTGAGGTACATGCTGAACATCAGAATCATCACGAGGAGCGGCACGGAGAGCGCGAACTCGACCGTGGCGGCACCTCTTGAGCGCGAGCGCATTTGGAGACGGGCACGCATGGCAGTCCTCAGTGCGTAATGATCTTCGGGGCAATGCCCTGAAGCGGGCCGGGCAGCGCATCCATCATCTCACCAATCTTCGGCAGTGAGTTGCGGCCCTGGAACACGGACGCCAGACGCGGGCGCCAGTAGGGGTTGAAGAAGTTGGGCTGCTCCGCCCAGTTGCCGGGGCGGTGGTAGTAGGACTGGCCGCGGGAGATGACGTTGAGGCCTTCGACCAGGCCCAGGAACTTCTTCCGGTTGTTCAGCATCTCCAGGCCGTCCGTGTCCGGCGTGAAGGCGAACTTCACCTTGCCTTCGTCGTTGAGCAGCGCGGGCGCGTTGGTGCCGGTACCGTCCTTGTTGTCCCGGTTCACGACCTGCTCCGGATCCTTGTTCAGCGCCACCCAGGCGGTGGGCTGGTTGAAGTCCGCCTGGCGCTTGGCCGCGTCGCCCATGGACGCGTTGGCGGTGGGGTTGCACACCGAACCGAGCTGGCCGGGCTCGAAGTGCATGAACGGCGTCAGGCCGCCCCAGGGGTGGTGACCGTCCTGCACCGGCCGCACGTTGGCCGCGAAGACGTCCGTACGGGCCCAGCACACGAACGCGAGCTCCAGCACGCAGATTTTCGACTGTTGCAACCCCACGTCGCGCTCGGGGCCACCCGGCCGCATGTGGCCGGACCAGCGCTCCGGGTTGCTCGGGTAGTTGACGCGCCAGTGCATGCCGCCCCGGTGACGACCGCTGTCGGTGTCATTGAGCGCCCAGATGCTCGTCTTCGTCATGTGCTTGTACGGCAGCTTGGTGGTGTTGTTGTCCCCCTTGCCCTTGCGGTTGTCGCCGAAGCACTTCCAGTAGTCGTCGTTCTTGGTGCACGACACCGGGTTGTCCGCCTTGCCCACGCCCACGTCGATCTCCGGCGGGCCGAACTTGAGCCAGTACGGATCATCCGAACCGATGTTGTCGCCCTGGGCCGTCATGCCCCAGGGATTGATGTTGTCGTTCCAGTCGCGGATGTAGTTGCGGCCTTCCTGGCCGGGACCGCGGCCGGCGCGGATCGCGTTGGCGTTGGGGAAGCCCGTGGAGAGCATGCGCGTCTGGCCGATCTTGCCGAACTCGAAGATGCCCGGGATGTCCACGCCGCCGTTGAAGAAGTCCCGCATGAAGCTGAGCATGTCCGGCAGCGGCAGCAGGTCACCCATGCGGCGGCTGGTGATGAAGCCCTGGGGGCACGCACCACCGTTGGCGTCACAGGCGTAGCGCGTGGCGTTCGTGATGCCACCCATGGAGCGCTTGGCGCGGGCAATGGGGTCGTTGGCGGCCTTCTTCGTCACGTCCAGCGCGCCGAACGGGTTCTTCCACGTGTTCGGCGCCAGCGGCTTGCCACCCGCGTACGGGCTGTGCGCCTGGCTGAAGAGACACTGGCTGTAGAGACCCGTCGCCAGCTGGCTGGCCAGCGAGGAGATGTTGCTGTCGTTGTCGTCGATGACCGTCTGCGTGGTCTGCGTCACGTGCGTGGACGCGGACATCATCACCGCCTGCGACGCGAAGTACATCACGCCGTTCATCACCCGGTGCGCGGGGATGATCCATTCACCGATGATCCGGTCCGGATTCAGTCGCGTGATGACCTGTTGGATGGGTCTGAGGAAGTAGTTCCGGTACGCGGTCATGATCCGGCCAATGGCCTTGATGACCGCGCTCACGTACGGAATGACGTTTTCTAGAATGGGACAGGCGATCTTCCAGAAGAGGTTGTTCGTCTTGCCCGCGCATGGATTCAACGTGCGCATGAAGCCGTAGATGTCCGTGAGGAACGCCTCGGCGGAATAGATGAGTGACAGCAGCGACTGCCACATCATCGCCGACACGTAGTGCGACACCTGCGTGCGGTTGGCGTACGCGTAGAAGTTGAACGCGCGCGCCTCCATGGCGGCCATGGAGTACGACGCGGAGTCCGCCGTGTTCTGCAGGCGGATGCGTTCATGCACCGTGTGGCCGATGTTGACCGTGGTCAACACGGCGATGGACATGATCAAAACCATCAGGGCGGCCAGCACCAAGGCCTGGCCTTCCTGGCGGCGGAAACTCTGTCGGAGGGTCCGGGTGAACATGGGTCGGGAGTCCTCTTCCTCTTACAGACCCCAGTCGGGGTTCAGGTGCATGATCCACTTGCGGTGGAAGTTGGACTGCATGCGCATGCTGTACGTGGCCGTCAGCGGCATGAAGTACCGCTTGCCAGCCAGGTCGGAAACGAGCGGGATGCTGCCGTTGGCCAGCATCCAAAGCACGGTCATCTCGAGCGGATAGACGGAGTCGTACCCCATCTCGTGCTCGATACCGCGGGCGCCGGCGAGCAACGGATCGAGGTTGCCACGCCGGTTCATCATGTTCGCGCGCGGGTCCACGGTGCCGCGGTCAATGGCGCCTCGCAGCGCCATGCCCGCGTTCGAGGCGAACCAAGAGTAGAAGATGATGGAGTTCGCGAACGGTACGCGCAGCTGGTACCAGTAGCGCAGGCGGATGGTCAGTCGCGTGGACTTGCGGAACACCAGCTCCGCATCGTCAGGCTCCGGCAGGTTGAAGAACTTTCGGATGTGGTTCTCCAGCGAGGGCACCTCCGGGAAGGCGTCCGCGCCGTCGAAGTCCAGCTCCTGCCAGTTGTAGCCGCTGCGCAGCTTCCACATCGAATCGATGGGCGTGAAGTAGGCGGGACTGATGGTGTCCACGCGAATGACGCCGAACAGGTTGGACCCGTTCACCGTCCGAGGCACGCGGCCGCCGCCGAAGTTCAGCATGCGCATGCCGGAGTCGTAGAGCTGGTGGATGACGAACGTCTTCCCCAGCTCGACGATGTCGTCGGTACGCCCCATGGTGGGAAGCAACGCCACGATGGCCGCGTCATGCATGCGCTCGTTGTTGCCGTTCCACACGATGCCGGCACGCGCGGCCTGGTAGGCGGCGTACTCCGTCATCAGCTTCGCGTGCTGCATCATCGTGAGCTGGATGATCCCCAGCGTCATGAAGACGGCGAGCGGCATGATCATCGCCGCTTCCACCGCGGCTTGACCCGACTGTCGGCGAGACGCCCCCCGCGCCCGCGGCTCCTGTGCTTCCTGTCCCATGAAACCATTATCCGGGGACTGGTGTCAGAAGCGCATCGGTCAAATGGACAGACGTGCGCCTACGTTTCCCTCCCATTTGATGAGAAAATACACCCTGCTATTTCGCGGGTTTTGCGGGCATCTCGTTCGCCGATGACTCGCGAGCCACCCGCCGGCGCGCCGATCTGGCGGCATCCGAGGCCGGCGCTTCTTGTATCACGAGGTTGCAAGCCTCGAGTCCTTCGGCACGCCTACCCAGGGCGAACTCGAACTCACACAGCTGGTTCAAAAGCGTCCAGCGCTCCTGTCCAGTCGCTCCCGAGGCCAGGGCCGAGCGGATCAGCCCAGCCGCCCGGCCTCCCTCCCCCGCGTCGAACGCCGCCCGTGCCTGGCGCGACAGCTCCGCGACGGTGGGGCGCTCCACGGGGGGCGGAGGCGGTGCGGCGGTGGGCGCGGCTTTCTTGGAGGTCGGTGCCGGCGCCGGGCGCGGAAGCTCGGCCTTGCCCGGGGCGGCGACGCCTCCCAGGGTGCCCTTGGATGCCGACGCGTCCAGTTCGCCGTCGTAGGCAGCGCCCCGTGCCGCTGGCGACGTGGATCCCAGGCGCAGCGAGTCGCGCGGGGGGACGGACCGAGGTGCCTGCGAGTCCGCGACGCGCCGCTCCGAGAGAGCAGCGAAGGCGTCGTCCGAGTCCGCCGGCGGCGTCTGCAAGTCCATGGATTCGCTCGCGACTTTGGACTCCTCGTCCAGGGACGACGGCGCCCCTTCCTGCGCCATGGGCGCGGGCTCCAGCGCGGCCCGCATGTCGGCCTTGGGTGCGCGAGCAGCGGCGGGCGGCCCGCGCTTCGCCTTGCTCTCGCTTTCACGCCGAATCCGCATGTCGAGCCCGCCGCCACTGCCAGCGTTGGCCCAGTCCTCCGCGAGCAGCCGCTGCTCCCGTGAGCGCTCGGCCCCTTTCGACTTCTTCGGCGCGGCCATTTCCCGGGCGGCGTAACCCGCCGCTTCCGCCTCGGCGGGCATCGTCAGCGCCGCCGCGGGGGCCGGAGCGGCCGCGGCCGGCGCGACATCATCGGCGGACGGAGGGGCCACCAGTTCTTCCTTCGCGACCGCGACCTTCGCCGCGCTCAAGTCAGGCCGCGTGAGGTCGGGCGACCGGGCCTCGAGCGTCAGAAGACCAAAGGTGCTCACGGAGGCCAGGCCCACCACGGGCAACAACCACCGGCGCCAGCGGGATGGCTTCGGCGCGGGGCCCGCGGCGACGCGGCGCGCGGCCTGCTGGGCATAGGCCATCAGCGACTCCAGCCCCGCGTCCGGAGCGGGCTCCACCGACAGCTGGGACATGGTGGCGCGCACCCCGCGAATGTCGTCCAGGGCCTGGGTGCAGCGGGCGCAGCTCTCCAGGTGGGCTTCGACGAGGCGGGCCTCGGGAACCGGCAGCTCGCCATAGGCGAAGTCGAGCAGCCGGTCCTCCTGCGCATGCGGATTCTGCGGCTTCATCCCACCACCGTCCTTCCGTCCTCGGCGAGGTCGCCGTCGACGCCCATCTCCGCCAGCCGGCGGCGAAGCCCGTCGAGCGCGTAGCGCATGCGGCTCTTCACCGTGTTCTCGGACACTCCCGTCACCTCCGCGATGTCCTTGAAGGGGATGCCGCTGTACTCGCGCAGGGTGAAGACCTCACGCTGCTCGTCCGGGAGCGTCGCCAGGGCTCGCTCCAACAGGGGACGCAGCCGGGCGTTGTAGGCACCGCGCTCAGGGCTGGCCCCCGCGTCCGGCAGGCCTTCCCCCAAGGGGCGCGACTCGTCCCGCTCCGCTCCCGGGGCGGGTGCCTCCAGGGAAGACACCTGGCGGTAGCTCTCTTTGCGCGCGCTGTCCACGCAGAGGTTCCTCGCAATCGTGTAGAGCCAGGTCGTGAACTTCGCCTTGGGCGTGTAGTCGCCGGCGCTCCGAACCACCTTCAGCCACGTCTCCTGCAGCACGTCCTCCGCCCGTGCCCGGTGCCCCGTGAAACGGAGGATGAAGTTGAACACCGGCGTCCGGTGCTTACGCACCAGCGCCTCGAACGCGCGCGCGTCCCCCGCCTGGAAGGCGAGCATCAGCCGCTCGTCTGAGGTTTCCGGTCCCAACACTCCCCCAACTCTCCTTGGAGCCACCCTCACCCGGCCCACTCCGCCACCCGTGCACAGTTAACGTGCGACGGGCCGCCAGGGTCTATCCCCGGCGAGGTCTCTGGTAAGTGGCGAGAATGACAGGGACGGCCACCGCTGTCACGAGCGCGCCTTGCGCCAGGAGCACCGCCGGCAGTGGCTGCTGCAGGTGCACGTACAGGGAGCGGCCGAGCGCCGCCCCGAGCAGCACGCCCGTCAGGGTGCGCACCGCGTTGTTTCCGGACGCCGGCCGGAAGCGGCCCACTGCCCAGTCCGCCAGCGCGGGAACGGTGAGCGCCAGGACGGCGGGCACGTCCAGCGCCCACCGCAGCGGGGCGCGCACGGCGAACAGGCCCACCATCACGGCCAGGAGCACCGGATAGGTCCCCAGGCAGCGCGCGCACACGCGCACGCCGCCGAACAGGTAGGTGCGGTTGTACTCATCCGGATGATGATGGCTGAGCCAGAACACCGGGACTTCCTCCAGAAGGGGCTGCGGCCGGGGCCTCGCGCGCATCGGCCTCCGCCAGGAAACACGCGGCGAAGTGGCCACCGCCCAGCGCATAGGACGGGGGCGACTCGCGCCGGCACCGCTCCATGGCATGCGGACAGCGCGGATGGAAGGTGCAACCGGGGGGCGGTGCCAGAGGTGATGGCGGCTCGCCCGGCACCAGCAGGCGCGTCCGGGCGTGGCCGGGGTCCGCGACGGGCACCGCGGACAGCAGCGCCTGGGTGTACGGGTGGCGCGGCTGACGGTACAGCGACGCGGCTGGGCCCAACTCCACGATGCGGCCCAGGTACATGACGGCCACCCGGGTGGACACGTACTCGACGATGTTCAGGTCGTGGGCGATGAAGACGTAGGTGAGGCCCCGCGCCTGTTGCAGGTCCACCAGCAGGTTGACGATTTGCGCCTGCACGGACACGTCCAGCGCGCTGATGGGCTCGTCGGCCACCACCAGGTCGGGCCGCAGCGCCAGCGCTCGCGCAATGCCGATGCGCTGCCGCTGCCCGCCGGAGAATTCATGAGGGTAACGCGCCAGGGCCTCGCGCGGCAGCCCCATGGCGTCCACCAACTCCGCCACCTCGCGCTCCCGCTCCCCCGGCCCTCGGGCCAGCCCGTGGATGGCGAAGGGCTCCTCCAGAATCTCCCGGACCGTCATCCGGGGATTGAGCGAGGCATACGGGTCCTGGAAGACGAACTGCATCCGCTGGCGCAGCGGCCGCAGCTGGCGCTGGGACAGTCCGGTGAGTTCCTGCCCGTCGAAACGAACGGAGCCCGCCGTGGGCTCCACCAGCCGCAGCACCGCGCGCCCCAGGGTGCTCTTCCCGCAGCCACTCTCCCCCACCAGCCCCAGCGTCTCCCCGCGCATGACGTCGAAGCCCACGCCGTCCACGGCCTTCACCGCGCCGCGAACCCGGCCGAGCACGCCGCCTCGCACCGGGAAGTGCACCTGGAGGTCGCGGACCTGGAGCAGCGGCGTGGAGTTCATGGCGCGGGCACCGGGTTGTGACAGGCCGCCCACTGCCCTTCTCGCGGCGACGTCAGCGCGGGCTTCACGTGCGCGCAGACGTCCAGCGCGCGTTCACAGCGCTCCCGGAACGCACAGCCGACAGGCAACTGCCGCAGCGGTGGCACCCTGCCGGGAATGGCCCGCAGCCGCGCCCGGGAGGCTCGAGCGCCGCCCACGTCGCGCCTGGACGGAATCGAGCGCAGCAGGCCCGCGGTGTACGGGTGCGCGGGCTGGGAAAACAGCGCTCGCACCGGGGCGCGCTCCACCACCCGGCCCGCGTACATCACCACCACCGCGTCGCAGCTCTCCGCCACCACGCCCAGGTCGTGCGTTATCAGCAGCACCGCCATGCCCCGCTCGGCCTGAAGCCGCGCGAGCAGGTCCAGAATCTGCGCCTGGATGGTGACGTCCAGCGCTGTGGTGGGCTCGTCCGCGATGAGCAAGGCCGGGTCACACGCCAGCGCCATCGCAATCATCACCCGCTGCCGCATGCCTCCGGAGAGCTGGTGTGGATACGCATCCACGCGCTCGGCTGGCGCGGGGATGCCCACCTGCCGCAGCATCTCCACGGCCTTTTCCCGGGCCTGCGCGCGCGAGGCGCCCAGGTGCAGCCGGACGCCCTCGGCAATCTGCTCGCCCACGGTGAACACCGGGTTGAGTGACGTCATCGGCTCCTGGAAGATCATCGCCGCGTGACGGCCGCGCACCCGGCGCAGCTCGGCTTCCGGCAGCGTGAGCAAGTCCCGCCCCTGGAAGCGCACCTCTCCGCCCACCACGCGCACTGGCGGCTCGGGCGCCAGCCGCAGCAGGGACAGCGCCGTGAGGCTCTTGCCACACCCGCTCTCCCCCACCACGCCCAACGTTCCCCCTGGGGGCAGCGCGAAGGACACATCGTCCACCGCGCGCACCGGCCCTGCTTCCAGCGCCAGCTCCGTGGTCAGCCCGCGGACATCGAGCAACAGCTCCTGGCCCGCGGGCGTCACGGCGGCTGTCACTTCTGGGCCAGTTCCTCCAGGAACTCGCCTTCCTGGATGACGCCCTTGCGGATGAGCAGGCGGATGAGGCTGGCCACCATTCGGGCCGGCTTCACCTTCTCCGTGTCCAGCGAGGCATCCTCGCCGCGGGAGATGCGCTCGATGTCGTCCAGGATGGCCAGGTCCTCGTCAGAGAACTGAGGCGTGGGCGTGAGCGGCACCGACGGACGCGAGCCCTGCGCGGCCCCGCCGAACATCACCACCGGCACGCGTGGCCGGCCCTCCGCGCCGTCCCCCTCCGCGTCGGGAGGCGGAGGCGGCGGGGGCCGCGCCGGGGGCGAGGGCTTGCGGCCCAGCAGGTCATCCAGCGCGTCCACGCCGGACTCGCCATCGGTGGCTTCCGGCGGCGGAGGCGGGGGCGAAGCCGGGCCTCGGAGCGTGGGGGGACGGGCAGCGGCGGGCGGAGAAGGCGGTACGGGCTTGGGCACGGGCTTCGGAGCCTCCGGGAAATCCCATTCGAGCGGCGCGCCAGCGGCCACGGGCGGAGGCGGCGCACCGTCCTCGTCCTCCAGGGCCACGGCTTCCACGATGTCCAGCGGCTCGCCCCGGGCACGCGCCAGCGCGGCGTCCAGGTCGTCCGAAGCCGCCACGAAGACGCGCATCTGCTTGCGGAGCTGGAAGCGCAGCTCGTCCACGAGCGTCACGTCCGCCGGGTCATCCACCGCGACGAGGATGCGCTCGCTGCGGCCTTCCACTTCCATCCGGAACGGCACGATGCGGTGCTCGGACTGGAAGTCCACGGACACCAACCCCACGACGTTCGCCGGAATCTCCTCCGGCAGCTCCACGAAGGGAAGCGCGTGCTGGGCGGACAGGGCCTGTGCGATGTGCGTGGGCGTGCAAAGCCCCTGCGCCACCAGCACCTCACCCAGGCGCTGACTGCCGAATGCGCCCCGACGTCCCAATGCCACGCGGACCTGCTCCTCCGTCACGACGCCGGCCTCGACGAGCAGCTCACCAATCTTCTTGCGCATGGGGGACTACCGCTTGACCTTCGCGAGGTACTCCTCGCGGCTGAACACGCCCTTCTCGATGAGCAGCTCCACCATCGCCTTGAGGGCGGCGACTTCCTTGCGCTGCACTTCTTCCACGTTGCGAAGCAGCTCCGCCGGACTGCCGGAGGCCGCCGCGGGACGGGCGGCGGGAGCCTCGGGCGCAGGGGCGGGACGGGCCGGGGCCGGAGCGGCGCGCGGCGCGGTCGCCACGGCCGCCGGGTCCAGGTCCTTGAGGTTCTTCACCACCGTGCGGCCCTGGGCGTCCACCACCTTGAAGTTGGTGTCCGCGTCCTCCAACTCGTGGTTCTGCTCGTAGATGCGCGCGAAGGCCCGGGCAATGGAGGTCCGGCCCGCCACGTTGGGGATGATGCGGCACTTGGTGACGGCGCGCAGCTCGTCCAGCATGCGCACGTTGAGCGGATCCGACATCGCCACCACCAGCGACTTGCCGTCATCCCGCAGCTGCAGCGGCAGCACGGAGAAGTCCCGAGCCGTCTGGGCCGGAATCTTCGCCTTCACGTGCGGCTGCACCATCTGCACCGCGTCCAGGTTCACCGCCGGCATTCCCAGTTGCTTGGACAGGGCGCGCACCAGGATGTCCTCGGAGACGAGGCTCATCCTGACCAGGATTTCGCCCAGCTTGCCGCCCCACTTCGCCTGTTCGGCGAGCGCGGCCTTCAGCTGGCTCTCCTGAAGCACGTTCGCCTTGATCAGCAATTCACCAAGCTTGATCTGTGCCATGTCGTGGCGCGCACTCTAGACTGTCTCGGCAGCGTGCGCCCCTTCTTCCGCGCCTGCCCGGTCAGGAACCCGGTGCCAGGGGCGCGGACGACCCGGAGGCGGGCGCCCCGGCGGGCAGCTCCCGGCCGGCAGCATCCACCTCCACCACCCGGGCTCCCTCGGGGGGGACCAACTCGTAGAGTGTGAGGTCCGGTCGCGCGTTGAGTTTGATCTGCTGGTAGCGGACCTGGAGCTTCGTCTTCGCCTGCTTCGCCTCCAGCGACACCCGGCCCGGGAAGATGAGCCCGCCCTGCTCCAGGAAGTCCTCGAAGCCCAGGTCGTACCCCGGGATGCCCCGCACCTGGCTCTTCATGATGCGCAGGTACTTGGTGTGGACGTCGAGAATCTGCGTCGCCTGGCCCCGGTGGAGCGTCAGCACGTAGACGCCCTTCTTGCGGTCCAGTTCGAGCGTCATCCGCTCCGGGGGGATGAGCGGCACCTGCCCGAGCATGATGGGCACCAGCTCCTCGCCCGGCAGCATGACCGGCAGGAAGCGGGACACGTTGGCGGGGCTGGCGGGGCCCTGGTACCAGGTGTTCGTATCCGCCTGATACAGCCCGAAGCGCTGTCCGTCGGAGACCAGGGAGGCGAGCGGCCTGTTGAAGAAGTCGAACGTCTCCAGGTGCAGCATGGCCGGCCGGGTGACTGCGACGAACATGCTCAGCGTGCCGCTCTGGTCGGGCAGCTCGGCGCGCAGCTTCGCGTCCCCCTCCAGCGTGACGACGTTCTCCTGGTTCTTCACGACGCGCTGATAGACGGTGTCCGCATCCGTGAGCTCGCCCTCGGGGCCGAACTCGATTCGCTTGGGACAGCCAGAACAGAGCACTACCAGGAAGATTGCGACGGCTGCGCGGTTCATATGGCCTAGTCTGGGCCATGCCGCCCTGCCCGGTCATCCACCAATGAGCCTGAACGACATCCTCCATTACCTCCGCCTGGGTGGCGTCACCCTCGCCCTGCTCATCTTCGCCTCGGTCGCGGCGCTGATTGTCGCCGTCGAGCGAATCATCGCGCTCTGGGGCGTGGGCGAGCGTTCACGCGCCTTGGGTGAGACAGTGAACAAACACCTGCTGCGCGGGGACGTCGCCGCGGCCCGCACCGCCGCCGAGCGCTCCGACGCGGTGGCCGCCGACATCTTCCTGGCCGGGTTCGACCGGATGGAGCGCAGCCGCACCGCTGGGGGCGCTGGAATCGAGGCCGCGGTGGAGCGCGAGCGCGCCCAGGTGGCCCTCAAGCTGCGCCGCTACCTGTGGATCCTGGCCACCATCGGCTCGATTACGCCCTTCGTGGGCCTCTTCGGCACCGTGGCCGGCATCATGCGCTCCTTCAAGGACCTGGGCCTGGACGTGGAAGCGGGCGGCACGGGCGGCAGCGCGGCGGTGATGACGGGTATCTCCGAGGCCCTGGTCGCCACCGCGGTGGGCATCCTGGTCGCAGTGCAGGCGATGGTCTTCTACAACTACTTCCAGGCCCGCCTGTCCCGCGTGCTGGTGGAGCTGCGCCTGATTGGCGATGAGTTCGTCGAGCTGCTCAAGGAGCGGGCCGCCGGCCTGCCGCCGTCCGAGCCCATGCCTCCCGAACCGCAGGCCGCCCCCGCCACGCGCTCGGACGCACAGCCCGCCTAGGCCGGAGGAGAACGCACCATGGGCATGGGAAAGACTCCGGGCAGCGACGACGGCTCCGAGGATGGCGTCTTCGCTGAAATCAACATCACCCCGCTCACCGACATCTTCCTGGTGCTGCTCATCATCTTCATGGTGACCAGCTCCGTCATCGTGCAGCAGGGGCCGGGCGGTGGCGCCAAGGCCGGCCTCAAGGTGAACCTGCCCAAGGGCGGCGCCGCGGACGTCACCGCGCGCACCACGGACCTGTCGGTGGCGGTGCTCGCGGATGGGCGCTTCATGCTGGCCGGCAACGTCGTCTCCCAGGACGAGCTGCAGCAGGCCTTCGACGACGCCAGGCAGAAGGACGAGGAGACGGTGGTCATCGTCCAGGCCGACGAAGGCGTGCCCCACGGCACCGTGGTGCAGGTGATGGAGCTGGCCAAGAAGGCCGGGCTCGCGCAGCTGGCCATCGGCGTTCGCGAAGGCGAATAAGCAACACCTCCCCGCTGGAAACACCAAGGCCACCCAGGGCAGCGAGCCCGGGTGGCCTTGGTGCTTCAGGCGCCCCGCGTTTCAGCGGGGCGCGGACTCAGACGGACGCGAAGGCGGCGTCCGAGATGTCCATGGGCGAGGTGTCCTCGATGGTGAGCATCTTCGCCGCCTGCTCCACGTTGGGCAGCACGTTCCGCGCGTACCAGAGGGCGCTGTACTTCTTGCCCTCGTAGAAGGCGTGGTCCGGGTGGTCGGCGGAGACGGAGGCCTTCGCCTTCTCCGCGATGAGGGCCGCGTCCAGCAGCAGCCAGCCCACGGCGACCTCGGACATCATGTTGAGGAAGCGGTTGGCGGACAGCGGAATCAGCGGGAACTTGCTGCCGTCCTGCGACCAGCCGAACACCACCATGGCGCTGGCCATCAGGGCCTCCTGCGCCGCGGCCAGGGACTTCACGGCCTCGCCGTAGACGGCGTGCTCGCGGTGGGCCTCGATGAAGGAGCCCACGTCGCCCATGAACTGCTGGAAGTGCATGCCACCCGCCTGGCCCATCTTCCGGCCCACCAGGTCCATGGCCTGGATGTGGGTGGTGCCCTCGTAGATGGAGAAGATCTTCGAGTCGCGGGTGTACTGCTCCACCGGGTAGTCCTGGATGTAGCCGGCGCCGCCGTAGATCTGGATGGCCTGCGCGCACAGGCGGAACGCCTGCTCGGAGCTGTAGGCCTTCACCAGCGGGGTGAGCAGCTCCACCTGGCCCTTGTGGTACGTGGCCGCGTCGTCGTCCTTGCCGGCCAGCTGGCGCGCCTTGTCCAGGTGCATGGCCAGCTTGATGATCAGCGAGCGGATGCCCTCCACGTGCGCCTTGATGTCCAGCAGCATGCGGCGGACATCCGGGTGCTCGATGATGGCGGCGCGGGGCGCGGTGGGGTCCTTCCACTTGGTGAAGTGGGAGCCCTGCTTGCGGTCCTTCGCGTAGTCCAGCGCGTTGTAGTACGCGGCGGACGCCAGGCCGATGCCCTGGATGCCCACGGCGATACGCGCGCCGTTCATCATCTTGAACATCTGGCTCATGCCGACGTGCTCGACGGTGCCCACGAGCTCGCCGACACAGTTGTCGCTCTCACCGAAGTTGATGACACAGGTGGCCGAGCCGTTGATGCCCATCTTGTGCTCGATGGAGCCCACGCCCACGTCGTTGGGCTGGCCCGAGCTGCCGTCCGCGTTGATGCGCAGCTTGGGGACGATGAATAGCGACAGGCCCTTGGTGCCCGGCGACGCGCCGTCGATGCGCGCGAGCACGAGGTGGATGATGTTCTCCGCCATGTCGTGGTCGCCGCCGGAGATGAAGATCTTCGTCCCGCGGATGTTGTAGGTGCCGTCGCCGTTGCGGCGGGCCGTCGACTTGGCCGCGCCCACGTCGGAGCCGGCGTGCGGCTCGGTGAGGCACATGGTGCCACCCCACGTGCCGTTGAGCATGCGCTCCACGAACTGTTTCTGCTGCGCGGGCGTGCCGCACTCCGCGACAACTTCCGCCGCGCCGAAGGCCAGGCCGGGGTACATGTTGAACGCCGAGTTGGCGCCCGACAGCAGCTCCTCCACCGTCACCTGGAGCATCATCGGCGAGCCCTGGCCGCCGTGCTCCGGGCTCACGCCCACCGTCTTGAAGCCCTGCTCGTAGAGCTTCTTCCACGCGTCCTTGAAGCCCGTCGGCGTGAAGACGGCGCCGTTCTCCACCCGGCAGCCCTCCCGGTCGCCCACCGAGTTGAGGGGTCCGAGCACCTCGCGCGCAAAGCGGTACGTCTCCGACAGCACCGCCTTCGCTTCGTCCGGACCCCAGGCATCGAACGGCGCCTGGCCGGCCACCTGGCCGAAGCCGAACTGCTCGAACAGCGTGAAGAAGATCTCTCGAAGGTCGGTCTTGTAGGTGTTGATCCCGGCGGACATGGCCACTCCTGCGTGACGGCTCGCTGCCCGCCCTCGGTGAAAAAGGATGAGGTCAGCGGCGCGTTGAGACGCAGGAAGTGTGGCGGCGACTGATTTTTGAGTCAACCCCGAATGACACCTCGCGTTGAGGGGCCGTCAGAACCGCCCCTCGAGACGCGGTGCGTCTGCCTACTTCTTCGCCTTCTTGGCGGAGGGAAGCGTGGCTGTCTTGGCCGCCGGCTTTTCCCGAGGAACCGTCTTCTTGGAGGTGACGCCCTCGCGGCGCTCGTCCGCCTCGTCGCCCTCCTCGCTGGGAGCTGCGGCGCTGGTGGCGGGTGCGGCGGCGTTGGCGTTGCTCAGGCTCTCCCGAGGCACCTCCACCACGATGGGGGACTGGCCGGAGCGCTGCCGGTTCTCGTCCTCCAGCGAGTAGAAGAGCTGGATCTGCGAGGAGCCCTTCATCACCAGTTCGCCCTTCTGGTTCTCCGCCCAGAGGTCGATTTCAACGAAGTAGCGGCCCCCGGAGCCGTGCCGGTCGCTCACGCGGCCCTTGCAGACGACGGTGTCACCCGGCCACACCATCTTGATGAAGCGCACGTTGTAGCGCCGCATCTGCCCGCCCCGGGCCCAGTCGCTGATGAGCTGGCCGAGCATGCCCATGACGAGCATTCCGGGCGCGTAGACGCTCGGCATGCCCACGCTCTTGGCGTAGAGCTCGTCCACGTGGACCGGGTTGAAGTCTCCGGACGCACCGGCGTAGCGCGACAGCTGGACGCGGTCGACGGGCGCCTTGGCCAGCGCGGGCAGTTCGTCCCCGACGCGGATGGCTTCGAAGTACAACTTGCGCGCGGGCATCACGGGGTCTCCTTGGCGGCGCGGACCACCAGCGTCCGGCGGGCGCGGAACACGAGGTTGCCTTCCTCGTCACGGCCTTCGTCCTCGATGACCGCGATGTCCATCTTCCCGGACATGCCCGGACGCTCGAAGACGTCGGAGACGCGCGTGGAGACGTAGATGCGGTCCCCCGCGAAGATGGGCCGCTCATAGTCGAAGCCCTGCTCCGCGTGGAGCAGGCTCTTGATGCCCACGCCCAACAGCTCCCGCAGGTCCGCCGCCGAGTGGAAGGACGCGGGGAACGTGGGGGGCGCGATGATGGTGGGGTACCCCGATGCCCGGGCGTACTCCTCATCGTAGTAGATGGGGTTGTAGTCCCCGATGGCCTCCGCGAACCGACGGATGGCGCCCTTTTCGACCTCGTTCAGCGTCGGCGGCGAGGCGCGGCCGATCGCGTTCTTGTCCAGCATTTCCTCTCCTGACTCTAGCGTCCGGCCGGAAGCTCGAGCACCGTGAGGAGCCCGGCTTCGGCGGCCGTCAAGCGTGGCGCGGCATTCACCAGCGCATTCGCGGTGGCCCGGTCGCCCGCCACTCCCCCCGGGATTTCCAACACCAGCTTCGGGTCAGCGTCGATTTCGATACGGTCCTTGGGGTCATCCGCCCCCACCGCGATGGTCAGCTCCAGCCGCACCCGTTCCTGTCCATCCTCCAACCCCACCACGGACTGGAACATGCCAGCCACCCTTCCCTTCCTGACGGGAAACGCGCCGCCAGAGATGTCCTCCTCGGCGAACACGGGGGCTACTTCTTCTTCGAAGTCGTCGCAATCCAGCCCCAGGCCGAGGGCCGCGAGCGCCGCGGACTCAACAAGGCCAACGTGGCCCAGTTGCTCACTGTCCACCAACTCGAAGAACTCCTCCTCCGTCAGCCCCGCGCCCACCGTCCGCTGCAAGGCCTCGCGCCGGGTCCGCGCATCCACCACGCGAGTGACGGTGGCACGACGGACCGGACCACAGACTTGTCCGGCAACCGCGACCAGACGATCCAGCACGAAGCCCGGATTGACGCCGGTGCCCACCACCGCGACGCCCGCCTTCTGCGCCGCCTGGTCCAGTTCGTCCGCCAGCTCCGGGTACTTCAGATGCGGGAAGGCCAGCTCCTCACACGTGCTGGCCACGGGCAGTCCGAGCTTCACCGCCTCCATCACCTGGTCGAACACCTTGGGCAGCCGCGAGCCGGTGGCATGCAGCACCACCACGCCCTTGCGTCTGCCCACGGCCTGCGCCAGCGAGGCGGAGACCTTCACACGAGGGGCGGGGCCTCCCAGGACATCACCCAAGGGGCGACCCACCAGGCCGGATTGCACGTCGACGGCCCCGATGAGCTCCACCTCAGGTGAAGACATCGCAGCCCGGGCAATTTCCTGACCGATGAACCCCAGCCCCATCACCACCACCGGCACGGGCCCTTCCGGGGCTTTTGCCATCGGAGATTGCTCCACGATTCCAAGGGGTTAGCGATACAGTCCAGCGTTGCCGCGCACCATAAATCACACCTTGGCGGGCAGGCAAGCGTGACGTGGTTCTACCTCTCTTCCTGAATGGAAGAACCTCCAAGGATTTCCATGACTTAGAAGCGCATAACCCGCCTAGGGGGTCTTTTGGGGGTGCGTAGCGGCGTGTATAAAGCTGTACAAGCACGCTGTCCTGGAGGCACATCGGGCATGGATCGCATCCTCGTCGTGGACGACGACGTCCTCATCCTGGCCGCCCTGTCACGCATCCTCCAGGCAGAGGGGTACGACGTCGTCACCCACAGCGACCCGGCGGTGGCGGCCCGGGAGGTTGGCTTCCAGGTCGTCCTGACGGACTTCATGATGCCGTACCTCAACGGCATCGAACTGCTTGGCGCCCTTCGGGAGAAGAACCCCAAGGCGGTGCGGCTGATGCTGACGGCGGCGGCGGACTTCCGCACCGCCTCCGAAGCGGTCAACCGCGGCGAGGTCTTCCGGCTGCTGGGCAAGCCCTGGTCACTCAGCGACCTGACGAGCAGCGTCCGGCAGGCCTTCGCTCACTACCGCCTGGTGGACGCCAACGAGCGGCTGTCGCGCGAGGTCGCGGAGAAGAACGCCGAGCTGGTGGCCATCAACCGCGACCTGGAGCGGCGGGTGGTGGAGCGCACCGCGGGGCTGCTCGACGGGCTCATCAGCGCCCTGGACTACCGCGACACGGAGACGCAGTGGCACTCGCGCCGCGTGTCGCTCTACTCCCGCCGGCTGGCCCAGGAGGTGGGGATGACGGGAGGCGCGCTGGACGTGGTGGAGCAAGGCGCGCTGCTGCACGACATCGGGAAGATTGGCGTGCGCGACTCCATCCTGCTCAAGCCCGGTCCGCTCACGCCGGATGAATGGGTGGAGATGCGCAAGCACCCGGAGTTCGGTTACCGGATGCTGGCGAAGATGCCCTACCTGCACGAAGCGGCGCTCATCGTGCTCCAGCACCAGGAGCGGTGGGACGGCAAGGGCTACCCGCAGAACCTGGCGGGAGAGGACATCGTCCTGGGCGCGCGCATCTTCTGCCTCGCGGACACGGTGGATGCGATTACGTCCGACCGCCCCTACCGCAAGGGCCGGCCCATGAGCGTCGCGCGGGATGAAATCCGCCGCTGCGCGGGCACCCAGTTCGACCCGGCGCTGGCGGAGGCCTTCCTCAACATTCCGGAGACGGAGTGGCAGCGCATCCGCCAGGAAGTCGAGGCCTTGGAAGCGGCGGAGAACGAGCGCTGGAACAGCGACCCGCTCGGGCCTCCCGCGCCCCTGGCCCGTGCCAGCGGCGCCTGAGTCAACGCTTCAGGGCGCCAGCTCCACCGCGCGAACTTCGCGGATGACGTCCCCTTCCAGGAGGGCGTCCACCACGTCCATGCCGGACACCACCTCGCCGAAGGCCGTGTAGCGGCCGTCCAGGTGCGGCTGCGGGGCGTGGGTGAAGAAGAACTGGCTGCCGCCGGTGTCCTTCCCGGCCAGGGCCATGCCCAGGGTGCCTCGTCCGTAGGGCCGACGCGTCATCTCGCAGCGGATGGAGTACCCCGGCCCGCCCTCACCGTCCCCGCGCGGGTCTCCGCCCTGCGCGACGAAGTCCGGCACCACGCGGTGGAAGGTGACGCCGTTGAAGTAGCCCTTGCGCGCCAGCGCGTGGAGGTTGCCCGACGTGAGGGGCGCCTCGTCCACGTCCAGCCGCACGGTGATGTCCCCCTTGTCGGTGCGCAGCACGAGCCCCGCGCGCGCCGGGGCGGCCACGGGCCGGAAGGTGTTCGCGGGCAGCTCCACGCGCGCCGAGCGCACGCGCTGCCCCGTCAACTGCGTGAGGGCCTGCGCCGCCACGCGCCGCACGTTGGCGTGCGGGTGCATCAGCCATTCACGCAGTCGGGGCTCGGCGGCCGGGCCCTGCAGCGCCACCAGCGCGCCCGCCACCGGCTCGGCCAGGTCTCCCGGCGTCTGCGGCACACGCGCCGCCAGCGCCTCCACGGCAGGCAACGCGGCCGCGTCCTTGAACACACCCGCGGTCGCCGCCGCCGCGCCCGCCACCACTTCATCTTCGCCTTCGATGAGCTCACGCACCGGCGCCGCCGCCTCGGGCACGGGCCGCGCGGACACGGCTTCCAGCGCCGTCAGGCGCACACGCGCCTCGGGGTGACGCAGGTACTTCACCGCGAAGCCCGCTCCTCCCTGCCCCTTCGACTGAGCCACCTCCCGCAGCCCCAGCGCCAACCGGCGCGCCTCGGGCACGCGCCCATAGCCGCAGCCCATGACTTCCTTCAGCGCTCCCTCCTGCCGGTCCATCGCCGCCGCCAGCCGGCAGTCCAGCCAGGCCAGGTCCGCACGCGCTACGTCCGAGGCCGCACCCCGCTCCGCGTCCGCCAGCGCGAGCCGCAGCGACTCCAGGACGGGACGGCCAAAGGCGGGCAGGCCCTGCTGCGCCAGCGCCAACAGCGCGTGTCCCTCCGACGACCGCGCCAACGTCTCCACCGGCGCCTTCGCGCCCTCCGGCGCCGAAGCCCCAGCCGCCGCTGGAGGCGCCATGCCCCGAGCCACGCGCTTGGCTCGCGCCACCAAGGCCTCCAGCGCATCCACCGCGGTACACGGTCCACTGCAAGCCGCCGCCAGCTTCGCGAGCGAGCGCGCCGCCTCCGCCGCCACACGCGGAACCGTGTCCTCCAAGAGCTGCCCGAGGACCACGGCATCCTCGGGACCACCCACGTCTCCGAAGCCCTTCGCGCACGAGGCCCGCACGTCCGCGTCCGAGTCGCCCAGGCAGCGGCGCAGCGCGGGCAGGGCCTCGGGCCGCTTCACGGTGGCGAGGAAATAGGCCCCCGCCTGACGCGCCTCCACCGGCCGCTCGGCCGCGAGCAGCGCCTCCGCTGGCGCCAGGGGCACCTGGGCAACCACCGCCGCGCCGCGGGTGCGCGCGAGGACGCCCAACGCCTGCGTGACCTGGGCCGCCTCCACCCCATCCGCTTCGCGCATCCGCTCGGACAACCACGCCACGGCCCCGGGCGTCCCCAGCCGGCCTACGGCCTCCACCACCGTCCGCCGCACGTCCGCGTCGCGTTCCGTCCGCCCGGCGTCCAACAGCGCCTTCTCCAACGCCGCGAGCTCGGCATCCACCAGGGGCTCCCAGGAGAGGGCGAGCACGCCCGCGGCGAAGGCGGCCTCGCCACGTACCGCCGAGTCCTCATCCTTCAGCCCCGCGATGACGGTCTCCAGGGTGGCCGGGTCCTGGATTCGCGCCAGCGCCCGCAGGGCCCGAGCACGCACCCGTGCGTCTGGTGCACTGGCGGCGAGCGAAACCAGGGCCCCATTTCCCAGCGAGCGCGCGTCCTCCCACGCCTGGATGCGCTCGATCGTCTGCGCGTCCACGGGTGGCGGCTTCACCGGTGGCACGGAACGGACGCATCCGGACAGCAGCGAGAGAGCGACGACACAGGTCGACAGGGCACGGGCGAAGTGCGAGCGGCGCATGGCGCGGGCCTAGGTCAATTCCCCGCGAAAATCCAGGGGTTAGGCCGCAGGGGTTTGACACGCACGGCCGGCGCTCCGAAGATGGAAAGCGGATTCTCTCCGCGGGAGCGTTGGTCCTGAACTGCCCTGGCTGCGGCTCGAAGGTAGCCGCCAACACGTCCATCTGTTCCGTCTGCGATTACATCATCGATGGCTCGTTCCTCTCGGGGGAACCGCCGGCCGAAGCGCCTGAGGAGTCCACGGACGCGGCGGAGGACCCCCGCCGAGCCGCCAAGCCGCCTCCTCCGCGACGCCCACGCCCGGCCACAGGCAAGTCTGGAAGCCGGCCCGCCGCCGCGGCCGCGCCGCCGCCCGACTCGGACTCCACCAACATCCGGAGCATGGAGGACGTCGCCCGCAGTGCGCCGCAGCAGCGCGCGGCGCGTGCAGCGGCACCTCGGCCCGCGCCTCGCAAAGCTCCCGCTCCCGAGCCCGCGGCCTCGGTGGACCCCTGGGACCGCTCGGGCTCGGACGACCGGGGCAGCGCCGTCACCGACCCGGATGAGCTCATCCGTGACGCGAAGGAGCTGTTCGCTCAGCTCCAGGGTGGCGACAAGGTCGCGTTCTGGGGCGCGGCGGTGGTGCTGATGTCGTGCTTCCTTCCGTGGAAGGAGACGGCGGTGGATGGAGACGTGCTCGGCCTGATGAGCCCGGGCTGCGGCGCCTTCATCATGTCCATCCTCCTGCTCACGGCCGTCACGGTGCGCGTCAAGGGCTCGTTCCCGAACGTGAACCCGGTGGTGCCGTGGATGGGCCAGCTCATCGTCAGCATCGTGTGCCTCATCTGGTGCGTCGTGTTCATCAAGGTGTCGTCCGACACGACGATGGTGCCCACGCCCATCGGCAACTCGGAGATGATGAACTCGTCGCCCAGCTTCGGCGTCTACGTTGCCATCCTGGGCGCGGTCGCCACGCTGGGCGGCACGCTGCTGGGGCTCAAGGGCCAGTCCTCGCACTGAGCCTCCGCGCCTCGAATGAAAAAGCGCTGCCGCCCTCCGCGGCAGCGGGCTAGCGTCACCGGCCACCATGTCCGACGCCTCTCCCCTCTCCCGTCTCACCGCCGCGCTCGACGCGGCCGTCTTCGGACAGCAGCGCGTGCTGGAGGACCTGGTGACGGCCTTCCTCGCGCGCGGCCACGTGCTGCTGGAGGGCGTGCCCGGCGTGGCCAAGACGCTCACCGCGCGCAGCATGGCCGGCGCGCTGGGGCTGCTCTTCACGCGCATCCAGTTCACCCCGGACCTGATGCCGGCGGACATCCTGGGCACCAACGTCTTCCAGCCCCAGGACCACGCCTTCCGCCTCGTGAAGGGACCCATCTTCACGGAGGTGGTGGTCGCGGACGAAATCAACCGCACCCCGCCCAAGACGCAGGCCGCGCTCCTGGAGGCCATGGAGGAGCGGCAGGTCACCATCGACGGCGTGTCCCACGCGCTGCCGCCCCACTTCTTCGTGGTGGCCACACAGAACCCCCTGGAGCTGGAGGGCACCTACCCGCTGCCGGAGGCCCAGTTGGACCGCTTCCTCATGCGCGTGCGCGTGGGCTACCCGGAGGCCTCGGCGGAGACGACTATGCTCCGCGCCTTCCACCAGCGCGAAGGCAAGCCGGCCACCACCCGCCAGGTGCTGGATGCGCCCACGCTGCTGGAGCTCCAGTCGCGCGCCGCCCGAGTGTCGTGTGACGACTCCATCATCCAGTACGTGGTGGCCATCGTCCGGGAGACGCGCACCAACCCGCGCGTGCGCCTGGGTGCCAGCCCCCGCTCGGCCCAGGCGCTGCTCGCGGCATCCAAGGCCCGCGCCGCGCTGATGGGCACGGACTTCGTCACCCCGGATGACGTCAAGGCCGTCACCTTCAGCGTCCTCAACCACCGCCTGCTCCTCAAGGCCGAGGCCGAGGTGGAAGGCATCACCGCGGACGACGTGCTGAAGCAGACGCTCGAGCGGGTCCGAGTGCCCCGGTGAGCGCCGGGCGCCCCGTCCCCACCGGCCTCGCCGTGGCCCTGCTGGCGGCGGGACTCCTCCCGGCGGCGCTCGCGGTGGCCAGCCCCGCGTTCGGCTGGCTCGCGCTGGCGACGGACGTGGCCGTGCTGGCCCTCTGCGTCGTGGACTTCCTCCGGGCCCCGCGCGCGGAGAGCGTCCGCGTCTGGCGGCGCGTGGAGCCCGTCCTCTCCTCCGGCACGCGCAACGCCGTGCACGTGGCGCTGGAGCGCCAGGACACCGGCACCGCGCCGCTGCACGTGGAGGTCCGCGACGAGCCGCCCGAGGACATGGCCAGCAGCGGGCACAGGCAATCCCTCACCCTGCCCGCGGCACGGGCCACGCCCCAGGAGTTCACCTACTTCGTCACGCCGCCTTCGCGGGGTGACGCCCGCTTCGGGGACGTGCACTTGAGGCTGCGAGGCCCCCTGGGCCTGTGCGCGCGACAGGTCCGCGTCCCCGCGACGATGGACGTCAAGGTGTACCCGGACCTCACCGCGCTCACCCGCGAGGCACTGGCGCTGGCCCACGCCTCGGACGCCCCTTCCGCGCGCACGCAGCGGCGGCGCGCCTCCGAGGGCCGGGAGTTCGAGTCGCTGCGCGAGTACCGCCCCGGCGACGACTACCGCCACATCGACTGGAAGGCATCCGCGCGCCACGCCCACACCCTGGTGCGCACGTGGCAGCCGGAGCAGCACCAGCCGGTGCTCCTGCTGCTCGACTGCGGCCGGCACATGGCGGGCCGCATCCAGGAGCGGCGCAAGCTGGACCATGCGGTGGACGCGGCGCTGCGGCTGGCGCGCGTGGGCCTGGAGGCCGGTGACGTGGTCGGCGTGCTGGCGTTCGCCAGCGGCGTGCGGGCCTACCTGCCGCCACGCAAGGGCCGCGAGCACCTGCGGCTCATCACCGAATCGCTCTACCGCACCGAGGCCGCGCTCGAGGAGAGCGACTACGGCCGCGCCTTCGACTTCGCCTTCGCACGCCAGACGCGGCGCGCCCTGGTGGTGCTGTTCACGGACCTGGTGGACCCGGACGCCTCCGCCAGCCTCCTCACGCGCACGCTGGCGCTGCGCCCCCGGCACCTGCCCGTCGTCGCCTCACTGTTGGACGAGGACGTCCAGGCGGCGGCCCACGGCGTGCCCGCGCAGACGCAGGATGCCTACGCGCGCCAGGCCGCGGCACGGCTGGAGACGGAGTACCGGCGGACGGCCACCACCCTGCGGGACGCGGGCGCGCTGGTGATCCGAGCCCCCGCGCGCGGCTTCGGCGCGGCCACGCTCAACGCCTATCTGGACGTGAAGGCGCGCGGACTGCTCTAGGCCTCTGCGTCAAGTCCAGCGAAAGTTTTGTACGCAGCGTGCAGTCATCGTGTATCGACGCCGCTCGCAAAGAAGCATGCCAATCGCGCGGAGGCCGATTTTTCGGCCTCGGACACGACCCCCTTTACAGATAGGCGCGCGTCAACAAAATGGCCGGTCCTCGCTCGCCGTGACGGCGGGCGACCTCGAAAACACCACGGATGGAGACGGTCTTGGCGGAGGTCGCGAGGGGATTCAGGGTGGAGGTTGAGGCGGACGCGGCGGCGGCGGTGGCGGCACGGATGGAGTCCGAGTCGGCGGCGGCACCCACGGCGTTGACGCCCTTCCATGAACGGCTGCTGGCGGAGGAACTGCTGGCCCGCAGCGGTGACACGCAGCAACGGCTGGCGGGAGCGCTGTCAGAAGCGAAGGTGGACCTCAACCCGCATCAGGTCGAAGGCGCCATGTTCGCGCTCGACTCGCTGTCGCGTGGCGGCTGCATGCTGGGCGACGAGGTCGGCCTGGGGAAGACCATCGAGGCGGGGCTCGTCATCGCCCAGCTGATGGCCGAGGGAAAGTCGCGCATCCTCATCATGGCGCCCGCCACGCTGCGCGCGCAGTGGAACAGCGAGCTGCGGGAGAAGTTCGACCTGGACAGCGTCCTGGTGGACGGCCGCACCGTGCGCGCCACCGGGAACTGCTTCGACCAGCCCTTCCCCGTCATCTGCTCGCACCCCTTCGCGGCGAACAAGGCGCACCTGACGTCGGAGATTCCCTGGGACCTGGTGGTCATCGACGAGGCCCACCGCCTGCGCAACGCGCACCGGCCCAACAACAAGATGGGGCAGGCGCTGAGGGCGTCCCTGGCCGGCAAGCCCAAGCTGCTGCTGACCGCCACCCCGCTCCAGAACGACCTGATGGAGCTGTTCGGGCTGATGTCGCTGCTGGACGAGCAGATTCTCGGCCCCGAGCACGCCTTCCGCAGCCGCTACCGGGCGGACGAGGCCGGCGGCATGCCCGAGGCCGCCGCCATCGAGCTGAAGGAGCGGCTGGCCCCCGTGGTGCAGCGCACCCTGCGCCGGCAGGTGCGGGAGTACGTCCGCTACACCAACCGCCGCTCCATCGTGGAGGACTTCACCCCCTCCCCCGAGGAGCACGACCTCTACGAGAAGGTCAGCGAGTACCTCCAGCGCTCCGAGGCCGCGGCGATTGAACCCGGCAAGAAGACGCTGCTGACGCTCTGCTACCGCAAGCTGCTGGCGTCCTCCACCTACGCCATCGCCCCCACCCTGCGCCGCCTGTCGGACAACCTGGAGAAGCGGCTCCAGGCGGCGAAGCTGGGCCAGCAGGCCCTGGCGATGTTCGAGCCCGAGGAGGCCAAGCAGTTCGTCGAGGAGGGCGAGGAGTGGTCGGACGACCCGGCCAAGGCCCCCAACGTCCGCGCGCTGGAGCAGGAGGTCTGGGAGCTGCGCCAGTACGCGGACCTGGCGGACTCCATCAAGGTCAACGCCAAGGGCGAGGCGCTCAAGCGCGGCCTGGACCGGACCTTCGCCGTGATGAAGTCGCACGGCTGGCCGGAGAAGGCGCTCATCTTCACCGAGTCCAAGCGCACGCAGCAGTACCTCTTCAACCTCCTGTCGGAGAGCGGCTACCAGGGGAAGATTTCCCTGCTGTCGGGGGACGCGGGCACGCCCGAGGACCGGCGAGCGCTGGTGGAGGAGTTCCGCAACCGCACGCAGATTCTCATCTGCACCGAGGCGGGCGCCGAGGGCCTCAACCTCCAGTTCTGCAACCTGGTGGTGAACTACGACCTGCCCTGGAACCCGCAGCGCGTGGAGCAGCGCATCGGCCGCTGCCACCGGTACGGCCAGCAGCGGGACGTGCTGGTCATCAACTTCCTCAACCGGATGAACGCGGCGGATGCGCGCCTCTTCGAGTTGCTGGAGAAGAAGCTGAACCTCTTCGACGGCGTGTTCGGCGCTTCCGACGAAATCCTGGGCGCGCTGGAGAGCGGCGTCGACTTCGAGCGGCGCATCCTGGACATCTACCAGTCCTGCCGGAAGCCCGAGGACATCAACATCGCCTTCGACAAGCTCCGCGAGGAGTTGGAAGGCCGCATCAGCCAGCGCATGACGGAGATGCGCTCGGTGGTGCTGGAGCGCTTCGACGGCGACGTGCGGCGCCGGCTGCGTGGGCAGAACGAGCAGACGAAGGAAGCCCTGGCCAAGCGCCAGCAGGAGGCTCGCGCCCTCACCGCTTCCGTGCTGGGCAGCCGCAACTCGGGGCGGCTGGAGGTGGCCAAGGCCGCCTATGCCGTCAAGGAGCGTACCCAGGACGCGGTGAGCTACCTGCAGCTCGACGCGGCGGGACTGCCCTCACGGCTGGCGCGGCTCGCGGGCGGCGAGGGCTGGTGGTTCGCGTACAAGTTCGAGACGACCGGCCTCAAGCCCGAGGAGAAGCTGGCCCACCTGGTGCTCGTGCGCGACAGGGACGGCTTCCGCGCCCTGCCCATGGCGGACGGCGCGCACTTCGTGAAGCTGGCGGCGAAGCCGGAGCGCCGGCGTCAGCCCGCGCCGGTGTCCGTGCAACTGATGCAGGAGCAGGCGCTGATGGCGGCGAAGGACGAAATCGTCCGGGCCGCGGAGCGGCGCAACGCCCTGGAGCTGGACAAGGCCAAGGAGCGCGCGGACCGCTACGTCGAGGACTGCCTCATGGAGTCGCGCGAGGCCGTGGAAGCCGCGCGGCAGACGTGGATTGAGGCACGCAAGCAGGTGGGGCTGGCCGAGGACATCGCCGACAAGGCCAAGGCCCGCGCCCACTCCGACCGGATGGAGCGCGAGTACCGCCGCAAGCTGTCCTCACTCCGCAACGAGGAGGAGAAGCGCTACGCCTCCAAGGACCGGCAGTTGGCGGAGCTGGCCAACAAGGGGAAGGTGACGGAGAAGCGCTCCCTCATCGCCTCCGCCTACTTCTGGCTGTCGTAGTCCGCCGGGCGCAGACGCACCCACGTCGCGCCCCAGCCTCCGTCCCCTTCGCCCGCGGAACGGAACGACTCCACCTCGGGCAGCCGGGGAAGCAGCGACTGCACGGTGCGCCTCAGCGCGCCGGTGCCCTTGCCGTGGATGATGCGCACGTCCAGGACGCCCTTCTGCCGGCACGCCCAGAGGTACTCCACCACCAGGTCCTTCACATCGCGCGGGTGGAAGAGGTGCAGGTCCAGGTTCCCATCAATGGGAATTTCTACAGCCTCGTCCTCGGAAGGCGGCGGCTCCGGCCCTTCGGGCGGGAGCGGCGGCTCATTCGCGCCCAGGACGGGCAGGCGCCTTCGGCTCACGCTCCCACTCCTGCTTCTCCTTCTCCGCCTGCAAGCGGCGCCGCTCGCGGGCGGCCTTGAAGCGCTCGGACAGCGATGAGACTTCGCCCTTCAGCGCGGAGAGGTTCGTGGAGATGCTGCCCGGGTCGCCTTGCTGGCGCCCGGCTGCCTGCTCGCCCTGGGCGCCTGCGCCCCCTGCGGACATCAGCTGGACCACCAGTGCCGCAACCGTCATGACTGTCATGGCCCCACAGGTAAGCAAGACGCGTGCTCAGTGGCAAGTGGCACTCAGGTGGCGGCGGCCTGGCGCTCGGCCTCTTCCCTCCTGCCCAGGACGACGCGCTCGGCCAGTTTGATAGCGGACAGTGGCGCGCTGCCCTCGGCCTTGTTGTTGATGGTGATGAAGGTGGGCTTGTCCCGGCGCAGCGCCGCCAGGCACACCCGGGCCAGGACATCGCGCGTGGGGACGTCCTCGTCCACCAGCTGGTTGAACGGCGCGTAACGCGCGCGCGCCTCCTCGTAGCCGAGGTCCGGCGGGAGCATCCACCGCACCACCAGCGCGCGGGATTCGAAGGCGCGAGTGAGCTTCGCCTGCCGGCCCACGGGCGGCATGTGCGCCCACACCGCCAGCACCGGGCTGACGCCCACGTCCGCCAGCGCCTGTGCCAGCCCCTCCGTGAGCAGCTCCTCGTTGCGCAGCTCCACCGCGTACAGCGGCCCCTTCGGCAGCGCGGAGAAGAAGGCGTGCAGCCGCTCCACGAAGCGCGCGGGCCCGCCGAGCGCCTGCGGGTCCTGCGGCGGGAACTGGAAGACGAGCGGCCCCGCCTTCTCTCCCAGCCCCTCCACGAAGGGCTTGACGACGGCCTCCGTGGCGTAGGCGGCATGGAGGAAGCGCTCATTGGTCTGTCCCCGCTGCATGCCGTAGCGCTCGTGCAGCGGGAAGCGAGCCAGGGTGCACACCTCATGGGCCTTCACCAGGAAACGGAAGGTGTCCGGCACCTGCGCGGCGTACTCGGCGAAGGCGCTGGAGGAGATGGGGCCGTAGAAGGTCCGGTCGATGCCCACCGTGCGCAGCACCGGGTGGTGCGCGTAGGCAACCAGTCCCTCGCGCGCGAGCTGCGAGGCGGAGGCCTCATGGTCATAGACGATGCCGGACCAGCCCGGGAACGTCCACGAGGACGTCCCGAGGAACACGCCCTGCGGCAGCTCCCGCCCCAGCGTGGCCAGCGACTCCGGCACCGCCGCGGGCTCCACGGGCTGCGCGCCCTTGCGCCCCTTGACGGGAGGCTCCACCGCGGCGCCGGTGAAGAGGTCGAGCTGTGCGGGTCCTCGCTCTTGAGGCATGGCGCGTCTCCTGGGCCAATACAGCAGGCACCGCGGGCACGGTGCCGTGCGTCCTGCGCACCTAACGCCGGACGCCACCGGATGCAGGAGGTTGCCTCAATCCAGCCCCACGTCCCAAGTGCCATGTCGCTCGACAGGCGACCGGGCGACGAATCGGGGCGCGCGAGCGCTACAACACCTTGAGGCGGATGGCCCCGGGCAGCAGCGTCATGGTGCACGGGAGGCGGCCCGGCGTCTCGCCGTCCACGTCCAGGAAGACGTCGCCGCCCTCCACGGACTCGGCGCGCAGGGTGCGGCAGCGCAGGCGGCGCGTGCCCTTCCAGTTCACGTGCGAGCCGTTGTAGACGCCCTTCGACTTGAGGACGAAGTCGCTCAGGCTGTAGCCCGACCAGATGGTGACGTCGAAGAGGCCGTCGTGGGTGACGGCGTCCGGCGCGACGAACATGCCGCTGCCGAAGTAGCGGCCGTTGGCCACGGCCACCGCGGTGACACTCACCACCTCTTCCGGGCCCCCGTCCACCGACAGCCGCACCTGCCGCTCCGAGTACTTCACCAGGCCCTTCAACGTGCCCCACATGAAGCTCAGGTGGCCGCCCAGGGCCTTGCTGCTCTGGTTGACCTCCTGGGCCACCACCGCGCTCACGCCAAACGAGGCGATGTTGGCGAAGTAGCGAGTGGCGGGCTGGCCCGCGTTGTCGATGAACTCCAGCCGGCCCACGTCGAACGGCTCTGTCGTGCCGGAGCGCAGCCGCTCCAACGACGAGGCGAGTTCCAAATCCCACCCGAAGGTGCGCCGGAAGTCGCCACCCGTGCCCCGAGGAATCAGGCCCAGCGCCGCGTTCGGATTCAGCGCCTTGCCGTCCTCGAAGAAGCCGTTGGTGACTTCGTTGAGCGTGCCGTCGCCACCCACCGCGACGATGCACTCGTACCCATCCAGGAGGGCCTGGCGGGCGATGCGCGCCGCGTCCATGCCGCCCTGGGTGAAGCCATGGCCGAAGTCGCCCAGCGCCCTGCCTACCTGCGCGGAAATCTCAGCCCAGCGCTTTCCTGTCTGGCCGTTGGCGCTGCGCGGATTGACCACGAGGAACGTCTTCATCTGGCCCTACCCCTCCCTTTGCCCTCCCTGTTTACGCGGTTGTGCACCGGCACTCCACTCCGTGGCCACGTTCAGGGCACGGCGGGTCCGCCGCCACCCCGCGTCAAAGGGGGTGGCGGGAGCGCGCGCGGGCGAGGGCTCGCGTCTGACGGACTAGGCCTTCGGCGCCACGGGCACCGGCCGCACATGGACCTCGCGCAGCTGCCGGTCATCCACGTCGCCGGGGGCGCCCGTCATCAGGTCGGTGCCCGTCTTCGACTTCGGGAACGGAATCACGTCGCGCAGGGACTCGGCGCCGGTGAGCAGCATGGCCAGCCGGTCCATGCCCAGCGCGATGCCGCCGTGCGGCGGAGCGCCGAACTTCAGCGCGTCCAGCAGGAAGCCGAACTTGGCGCGCGCATCCTCGTCGCTGATGCCCAGCGCCTTGAACACCTCCGCCTGCACCTTCGGGTCATGCAGACGGATGGAGCCGCCGCCAATCTCGAAGCCGTTGAGCACCACGTCGTAGCGGTGGCACTTCACCCGGCCCGGGTCCGTGAGCAGGTACGCCACGTCCTCGTCGTGCGGACGCGTGAAGGCGTGGTGCGCCGCCGCCCAGGTGTTCGTCTCGTCGTCGTACTCGAACAGCGGCGGGTTCACGACCCACAGGAAGTTCCACTGGCCGCCGCTGCCGTACTCCGGAATCAGGCCCAGCTTCTTGGCCACGTGCACGCGCAGGTTGGCCATCACCGTGTGGACCAGCGACTCCTTGCCGAACTGGAACAGGAGGAGGTCGCCCGTCTTCGCGCCCACGGCCTGGTTGATGGCCTGCCGCAGCGCGGGGCTGATCGTCTTGGACAACGGGGACTGCGTCCACTCGCCCCCGTCCGCCACCTTCGCGCGGGCCAGTCCCTTGGCGCCGGCCTGCTTGGCGAACTCCTCCAGCTTGTCGCTCTCCGCGCGGCTCATCGCCTTCTCCGCGGGGATGACCATGGCCTTGACGATGCCCTTGTTCTGCACCGCCTCCCAAATCATCGGGACGCCGCCGCCCTCGCCGTGCTCGCGAATCAGGTCGGTGAGCACCACGTGCTCCAGCCCGAAGCGCAGGTCCGGCTTGTCGTTGCCGTACTTCGCCATGGACTCGTAGAAGTCCATCCGCATGAAGGGCGTGGGGATGTCGATGCCCAGCACGTCGCCCCACAGCTTCTTCAGCAGGCCCTCAATCATCGTGAAGATGTCGTCCTGGGTGACGAAGCTCATCTCCACGTCGATCTGCGTGAACTCCGGCTGCCGGTCCACGCGCAAGTCCTCGTCGCGGAAGCACTTCACGATCTGGAAGTACCGGTCGAAGCCCGCCACCATGAACAGCTGCTTGTAGAGCTGCGGGCTCTCCGCCAGCGCGTAGAACTTGCCCGGGTTGAGGCGGCTGGGGACCAGGAAGTTGCGCGCGCCGCCCGGCGTGTACTTGCCCATGAAGGGCGTCTCCAGTTCCAGGAACCCGTTGTCCACCATGTACGAGCGCGTCAGCGCGTTCATCTTCGAGCGCGTCATCAGCGAGCGCTGGAGCGGCGAGCGGCGCAGGTCCAGGAAGCGGTGGGCCAGGCGCTTCTCCTCGGACGTGTCGATGCTGTCCTCGACGGGGAACGGCGTCGGCTCCGAACGGTTGAAGATGGTGAGGTCGCTGGCCCGGACCTCGATTTCACCCGTCTTCATCTTCGGGTTCACGTTCTTCCCGCGCGAGACGACCTTGCCGCGCACGCCCACGCAGTACTCCAGCCGGAGGCTGCCGGCGAGCGCGTGCGCCTCCGCGTGGTCCGGCTCGAACACCACCTGCGTGAGGCCATCCCGATCTCGCAGGTCGATGAACACCGCGCCGCCGTGGTCTCGGCGGTTGTGCACCCAGCCGAAGAGGACGACTTCCTCGCCGACGTTGGTCGCGGTGAGCTGACCGCAAGTGTGGGTACGCTTGACCTCGGAGATGAACGGGACTGCCATGGCACCGCCTGCTGGATTCGAAGGGGGAAAAGGCGAAGCACCATACGGATCGCGGAAACGACGCGTCAAGGAGTCCGAGCGCCCCGGGTACGTCTCAAACCGTCGGAATCAGTGCGGATTCCGGGTTCCAAAGCCGCCCGCGAGGCCCGGGCTCACCGGCCGGCCGGCCGGCGTGCTCGCGAATGTGACGGCCAGGGGGAATACACGTTCCGGGCGGTCCGGAGTAAAACGGCGGCATGCTCCGAACAGTCATCGCCTCGACCGCCGCGCTCGGACTGGCCGCCGGCTGTGCGCCCGATTCGACCGCGCCCGTCAAGGTCAGTGCCCTGGTGCTCTCCAGCAATGGCCAGTACGTCCCCCAGGAGGTGGAGCTGAAGACCATCTCCGACATCGTCGGCCTCAAGGGCACGGTGGCCGACCTCCAGGGAGGCGCGCGCATCGTCATCGACTCCCAGGACCCGGACCTGAACAACGCCACCACGCCGGAGGGCTACGCCAACGCGCTGCTCAAGAACGCCGGCCGTGACGTCAGCGCCAACTACATCTCCCAGGACGGCGTCCTGTGGCCGGCGGACTTCCACACCTGGAACATGGTGACGGCGTACTACAGCATGGAGCGCGCCTACGATTACTTCCGCGTCGTGGGCAACATCCCCGCGGCGGACTTCAAGGACCCCGTCACCACGTACTACTTCCCGGAGTTCGTGCTCGCGGACGTGGACAAAAAACCGCTGAGCGACAACGCCATGTACTTCTCCGTGCTGGAGTCGTTCCTGGTGCTGCCCTTCGACAAGCTCCAGCGCGCCCCGCTGGCCATCAATGCCGGCATCATCGCCCACGAATACGCGCACCGCGTCTTCAACCTGAAGGCCTACAACGGCCAGCAGTTCCCGGAGGCGCTCTCGCTGTGGCAGCAAGCCGGCGCCAGCCCGGGCGCCAACATCCTCAAGTCCTTCGACGAGGGGCTCGCGGACTACCACGCGTACGGCTCCACCTGTCAGACGACCCAGGGCGGCAAGGGCTGTGACACGCGCTTCTTCTCCACGTCCTTCCACGGCAACCTGTACGGGCAAGTCACCGAGGACCGGGACCTGGCCCGCGTGGACCGCTGCATGGACGCGTCCCTGCTGAACCAGCTGTACAACCAGAACCTGAGCGCGTTCAGCGGCAACGAGTACCGGGTGGGCACGCTGCTCGCCAGCGCGCTCTACCAGGCCGGCGAGGCCACCGGTCAGCGCGACGTGCTGCTGCGCGCCATCGTCGCCTCGTACAACGACGAGAGCACGACGACGCCCGGCCTCTACCAGCTGGCGCGCGCCACGCTGGCGGACCAGTCCCGCTTCACCCTGGCCGTGGCCGCCAGCGCCATCATCACCCACATCACCGACCTGCGCCTGAAGGAGGCCGTCTGCAACGAGCTGATGGACCACCTCCAGATTCCGCGCGAGCAGCTCGTCGGCAACGATCCCAACATGTGCCCGCCCAGCGCCGCGGGTGGCACCACCTGCCCCCGCCTGGACCTGTGAGCATGAGGACTGCTTCCGTGAAGACGTGGCTCTTGCGTTGCGCCCTGGGCAGCCTCGCCCTGTCCGCCCCCGCCCTGGCCCAGGACGAGGACGACCCCTACGCCTACCCGGACGAGGAGCCCGCCAACGACGCCTCCGACTCCTATGACCGCGTCCGCCCCAAGGTGGACGAGGCGGACGACTTCCGCCGCGTCTCCGAGCAGGAGTACGACGACGGCGAGGACGGCTTCAAACCCCTCTCCGGGCTCGACGACCCGAACCTGGGCGTGGCCATGGAGTTCATCACCGGCGCCCTCTTCCTGGACAGCCCGCGCGGCCGGGCCGCGGAGACGCGCCTGGGCCTGGGCGTGCGCGCCACGTGGGAGTACGGCCGCATCCTCGACAACGAGTCGCTGCGCGAGGCCCTCTGGGCCGACGTGCGCTGGACGTTCGGCGGCACCAGCGACGGCACCGACTTCATCCAGGGCAAGACGCACCTCCACTACTTCACCATTGCCCCGGCCTACGAACTGAAGCTCGGCAAGTCCGACTTCGGCTTCTTCGCCCAGGCGGGTGGCGGCATCGCGTACACGTCGTCGACCATCACCATCGACACGGTGGAGACGAAGGTGAGCGGCATCAAGCCGCTGCTCCAGTACGGCGTGGGCTTCCGCGGCCGGCCCCGGCTGACCTCCTCCGGTAACTTCCGCCTCGCCTTCCGGCTGGAGGCCATGGGCTACCGCCGGGGCTACCACAACGACTTCTTCCTGGGCGGCAGCCTCGGCACCGCCTTCTGAAGTCGCCTTCACCGGCCGCTCGCCGCGCTGCATCCGGCGGGCGGCCATGAAGATTTTTCCACCGACGCCCCTCTTCGCCCGTGCCCCCTCCTTGCGACTTCAAGGAGTTGGGATTGGCATGCCGTGTGCTTCTATTTCCACCGGGACGGGAACCTGGGTTCCCCTGGGGGCTGGGAGGCGAGCGATGAAGAACGCGCAGGGACAGGGACAGCACTTGGACCCCGTATGTGGGAAGACCTTGGACACACCCGAGGGCCGTCCCACCGCCGAGTACAAGAAGCGCCGTTACTTCTTCTGCTCGGAGCGGTGCCGCCACGCCTTCGAAAGGCAGGCGGAGCGCTTCCGCTTCAACGAACTGGCCCGCGTCGGCGCGCTGATGACGCCGGGCCGCGTTCGCTGGGGCATTGCCTGAACGCCACGGGCCGCTAGGCGGCCACCCGCAGGTCCTTGAGCCGCAGGGACAGCTTGCGCTGGCCTCGGAACGTGTCGAAGCCGGCCTGGAAGGCCAGGTCCACCGGGCCATCCACCAGCGTGGCCCGGTCCGCCATGTTGAAGCCGATGGCGTCCAGTTCCGGTGCGTCCGCCAGGGCCAGCTTGAGATGGCCGCTGCCCGTGCCGGACTTGGGCTGCAGCACGCGCGGGCGAGCCACCTGCCGGCGCAGCACCAGCACGGGCTCCGGATTGCCCTGCCCGAAGGGGCCCAGCCGCTGGAGCGACTCCACGGCGTGAGCGTCCAGCTCGTTGGGATTCACCACCGCGTCCACGCGGCACCGGGGGATGAGGTCCTCCGGAGTGAGGCGCTGGTAGGCAATCTTCTCAAAGGCCTCCCGGAAGGCGGGCAGCCGCTCCGCGTCGATGGTGAGCCCCGCGGCGTGCTTGTGGCCGCCGAAGCGCGTCAGCATCTCCGCGCAGCCACTGAGCGCGTCATGGAGGTGGAAGGCCTCGATGCTGCGCGCCGAGCCCTTCCCCACGCCGTCCTTCACCCCCACCATGACGGTGGGCCGGTAGAAGCGCTCCACCACGCGCGAGGCGACGATGCCGATGACGCCCGGGTGCCAGCCTTCGTCGAACAGCACCAGGCCGCGCGCGTCCTTCAGCGACTCCGCCTGGGCCAGCGCCTGCGTGAGGATGCTGCTCTCGATGCCCTGGCGCTCCGCGTTGGCCCTGTCCAACACCGCGGCCAGCGAGCGCGCCGTCTCCGGTGACTCCGAGCACAGCAGCTGAAGGCCCAGCGAGGCGTCATGCAGCCGGCCCGCCGCGTTGATGCGAGGCCCCAGGCGGAAGCCCACCTGGCCCGCGGTGACGGAGGCGTCCGGGTCCATGCCCGCCACTTCCTTCAAGGCCCGCACGCCCGGCCGGCGGCCCGCGCTCAGCTCCTGGAGGCCATGCGTCACCAGGATGCGGTTGGCGCCGGTGAGGGGCACCACGTCCGCCACCGTGGCCAGCGCCACCAGGTCCATCATGGCCCGGAGGTTGGGCTCCTTCCGGGTGGCGAAGAAGCCCTCGTCGCGCAGGCGCTTGCGGATGCCCATGCAGAAGTTGAAGGCCACGCCCGCGGCGCACAGCGCCTTCGTCGGGTACTCGCAGCCTGGCTGGTGCGGGTTGAGCACCGCCACCGCGGGCGGCAGCGTGGGCGGCACGGTGTGGTGGTCCACCACCAGCACGTCCAGGCCCAGCTCCTTGGCGCGGGTGATTTCCGCCACCGAGGTGATGCCGCAGTCCAGCGTCACCAGCACCCGCGTGCCCTCCGCGGCGATGCGCTCCACCGCGCCGACGTTGAGGCCGTAGCCTTCATCCAGCCGGTGGGGGATGTACGTCGCGGGCGGCGCGCCCAGCTCCTTCATGAAGAGGTACAGCAGCGACGTGGAGCAGACGCCATCCACGTCGTAGTCACCGTAGAGCGTCACCTTCTCCCGCGAGCGAATCGCCCGGATGATGCGGTCCACCGCTCCCGGCATCCCCTTCATGCGGAACGGGTCCGGCAGGTCCGCCAACCGGTCCGACAGGAACGCCGACGCGGACTCGGGGGTGCGGTAGCCACGGTGCAGGAGCACCTTCGCCGCGAGCGGGTGCAGTGACAGTTCGCCCGCGAGGGACGCCACTTCCTGCTCGACTACATCTGGAAGCAACCACCGCACGCTCGACACTCCTCCTCGCCTTCTCCGAGGGGAGTTGGCGGGATGAATTGGCTACGAAAGCGACAGTACCTCAGACGTCTGACCAGGACAGTCCAACCTTGAGCCCGACACTTCCCCTCCTGCACGGGCGTTCAGACAAGCGCACGCATGGTGGCTCGCTGCTTCACGCATGGTCGGTCGCCGGTGAGCAGGTTCAAACGCACACCCGAAAACAGTGAGGTCGAGCATGCATCCAAGAGGTATCCGGGCCGCCACGCTGGCCCTGGCATTCGCCACGCTGGGCACCGCGGGTTCAGCGGCCGCGCAGGAGCGGCGCGATGGGAAACGCGGTGACCTGAATGTGTTCCTCCGCGGCGGCGTGGGCGACTACACCGGAGGCCTGGGCGACCTGACGAGCACCGGCCCTGCCTGGGGTGTGACGCTCAACATCCAGCCCACCACCTTCCTCGGCTTTGAAGTGGGCTACGAGGGCTCACGCAACGGCCTCACCGACAGCCGCCTGCTGGAGCAGCCCTCGCTCGTCCGTCAGGGCGGCAGCGCGCTGGTGAAGGTGTCACCGCCCCTCCTCACCACCGTCCGGCCCTTCGTGGGCGCGGGCCTGGGCGTCTCCCACATGAATGTCCGCGGCCCGGTAGAGGACCTCTACCAGTCGGACACGATGCCGGAGGTACCACTGGCCGCGGGCGTGGAGTTCAACCGCGGCGCGCTCACGGCGGGCGTCCGGACCACGTACCGAGTCCTCCTCAACGAAGGCTGGGCGGACGGCGCCGTGGAGGACACCCATGGAGGCCTGCTGGACGCCTCGCTCACGCTGGGCGCCCGCTTCTGACAGGTGCCCTGAAACACCCAGGGCCCTGCTTCCCGTGAAGGAAGAGGGCCCTGGTCGAGTCCGGCGCGAGAGGCCTTCCTCAACGGAAGGAAGGCCTCAGGTGCGGGAGGCTCACGCAGCGTTCGGCTGCTGGTGGTCGACGTTGCCGCTGGCGCGCTGACGGGCTTCCTTCGCCGCGGCGCGCTCGTCCAGCCAGATGGTCAGCGGGCTGGCGATGTAGATGGTCGAGTACACACCGACCACGATGCCCACCAGCATCGCCATGGCGAAGTCGAAGATTTCGCCCACGCCGAAGATGAGCAGACCGATGAGCGACAGCGCCGTGGTGCCGGAGGTGAGGATGGTGCGGCCCAGCGTGTCGTTGATGGCGATGTTGATGACCTCCGCGAAGGGCTTGCCCTGGAACTTCGCCATGTCCTCGCGGATGCGGTCGTAGATGACGATGGTGTCGTTGACGGAGTAGCCGACCACCGTCAGCAGCGCCGCGATGGCCGTCAGGTTGAACTCGCGCCGGCTCACCAGGTAGTAGCCCGCCACCATGATGACGTCGTGGACCATGGCCACGAGCGCGCCCGGACCGAACTTGAAGTCGAACCGGAACGCCACGTAGATGAGGATGGCGACCATCGAGTACAGCAGCGCCATGATGCCGCGGTTGCGCAGCTGCTTGCCCACCTGCGGACCGACGTAGTCCACGCGGCGCTGCTCGAAGTCCGGCTTCTCCAGCCCGGCGTTGAGCGCGGCGAACACGCGGTCCGCCATGCCGCTGGCCACCACCTGGTAGTCGTAGCCCGTGCCGCCCTGGGCCTCGCCCAGGTCGCGGACTTCCTGTACGCCAATGCCCGCCGACTCCACCGCCTTCGTGACGGCGTCGGAATCCATGGGCTGCGCAGCGCGGAAGCGGATGATGCCGTTGGGCAGGTCCGAGTAGACGTTGCGCACGCCACCCAGCGCCTCCAGGGCCGCCTTGCCCTTGGCACCGCTCTCCTCGTTGAGCTGCGTGACGCCGCCCATGCGGAGCAGGAAGGTGTTCTCCTCCGCCGCGCCGATGTTCTGCACGCTGACGTCCGGCAGGCCACCCTTGTCCGCGCGCTCGCGGACCTCTTCGGCGGTGATGGGGTGGTCGAACTTCACCTCCACCACCGTGCCGCCCGCGAAGTCCACGCCGAAGTTGAAGCCGAAGGCGGCGATGCCGACGATGATCGCCAGGTTCAGCAGCGTGGAGAGAAACAGCGCGGGCTTGCGCTTGCTGATGAAGTCGATGTTCGTCTTGTTCTTGAGAATCTGCATGACGGTTCCCGGACTCCGGCCGGTCAGACGGAGACGACCTTCGCGTTACGACCGTGGACGAAGTAGGTCATGATGACTCGCGTCACCGTGATGGACGTGAACAGCGACGCCAGCAGGCCAATGATGAGCGTGGTGGCGAAGCCCCGCACCGGTCCAGTCCCCGTGAAGAACAGGATGAAGGCGGAGATGAGCGCCGTCACGTGCGAGTCGAAGATGGTCCAGAAGGCCCGGTCGTAGCCCTGGTCCACCGCCGCGCGGGCCGTCTTGCCGTGCCCCAGCTCCTCGCGGATGCGCTCGTTGATGAGCACGTTGGCATCCACCGCCACACCCAGCGTCAGCACGAAGCCGGCGATGCCCGGCAGCGTCAGCGTGGCGTTGAAGAAGGCCAGTCCCGCCAGGATGAGCAGGCCGTTGAGCAACAGCGCGAGGTCCGCGATGAGGCCGGAGGCCTTGTAGTAGATGGCCATGAAGAGGATGACCAAGCCCAGGCCCAGCACCGCCGCCATGCCACCCTTCCGGATGAGCTCGTCACCCAGGCTGGCGCCCACCTGACGAATCTCACCCACCGTCACCGGGGCCGGCAGCGCGCCGGCCTTGAGCACCAGCGCCAGCGTCTGGGCCTCGCCCAGCCACTCCTCGAAGGTGCGGCCACCCATGCGGCCCATGGTGATGCGGGCCGAACCGCCGCTGATCTTCTCGTTGATGTTCGGCGCCGTCTGGACGTTCTCGTCCAGCACGATGGCCATGCGGCGGCCCACGCCCTGCTCGGTCAGCCGCTCGAACTCACGCGCGCCCGCGGGGTCGAAGGAGATGTTCACCTCCGGCTCGTTGAGCTGGCTGATGTTCGCGTCCGCGCTCGCCAGGCTCTCGCCGGTCAGCGGCACGTTCTTGTCCAGCAGGTAGGAGCGGTACGAGGTGCACTCGTTCTTCTTCACCGGGTTGGCGATGCACTCGGTGAGCACCACCCGGTTCTCCGGCACCTTGTCCTTCGTGTACTCGATGATGGCCTCACGCGTCGGGGCCTGGAGCTGCGGGAAGCCGCCCTCCGTGGTCAGCGTGATTTCGCTGCCAGCCGGCGGCGGGGTGGCCTGGAGCAGCTGCGCGAAGAACTGCGGGTTGGTGTCATCCACCATCCGGAACTCGAGCTGCGCGGTGGTCCCCACCAGCTCCTTCGCCTGCTCCGCGTTGCTGCGGCCCGGCAGCGAAATCTGGATGGAATCGGCGCCCAGCTTGCGCACGTCCACTTCCGCCACGCCCCACTTGTCGATGCGGCGGCGGATGACGAGCATCGCCTGGTCCACCGCTTCCGTCCGGAAGACGTTGGCCTGGCTCTCGTCCTGCACCAGCACCAGCGAGGCGCCGCTGCGACTGACTTCCTTGAAGTCAGTGAAGGTGGCCAGGACCTCTTTCTGGATGGCGTCCATGGTCGCCGGGTCCTTGGCCGTCAGGGTGACCTCGAGCTTCTCCGGGTCCGTGTCCGCCGTCACCTCGCCCAGCTTCTTGTCATTGATGTAATTGACAATCTGCTGCGCGCGGCGCTCGGTCCGCTTCTGGAGCGCCGTCTTGGTGTCCACCCGCATCACCATGTGGATGCCACCCTGGAGGTCCAGCCCCAGGTTCAGGCGGTACTTCGCGGGAGGCGCCCAGCTCGGCATCCGCTCCTCGAGCACGGCCAGGTTGTTGCGCTGGTCCCGATCGAGAACGACGAGCGAGTAGTACGTGGGGATGAGGAACCAGATGGAGCCCAGCGTCACCGCGACAATGAGTCCGAACTTCCACCACCAGCCGCGGTCCATCACTTCTCCTCCTTCTTCTCGCCGGCCGCCGTCGCGGTGGCAGCGGGCGTGCCTTCCGCCACCGCGCCCTTGGCGCTGATGGCCGTCTTGAGCACGCGGATGCGCACGCCGCTGGAGACCTCCAGCGTCACGGTGCGCTCATCCACGAGATGGATCTTCCCGAGGATACCCCCGGAAGTGACGACCTCATCACCCTTCTTCAGCGCGGAGAGGAGCGCACGATGCTCCTTCAGTTGCTTCTGCTGCGGGCGGATCATCACGAAGTACATGATGCCCACCAGGATGACCAGGAAGCCCAGGGTGCCCAGCGGATTGCCACCGCCGGCCTGCGCCAGAATCAGAAAGCTCTCAGCCACACACTGCCTCGTCGGTTGAGGAAAGCTTGGGATGGGAGGCCCCCCATTTTGTCCGAGGAAGCCATCCGAAAGGGGGCCCTCTTAGCAAGGGGGGCCCATGTGAGCAAGTGAACGCGGGAAGCCGGGCAATCCATCCGCCCGGTCAGCGACCGCGGGTCCGTTCGGCCTCCTGCGCCTTGGCACGGGCACGGAATTCCCGGGCAAAAGTGGCGAACCGGTCCTCTGCCACCGCGCGCCGGACTTCTGCCATCAGTCCCAGGAAGTAGTGGAGGTTGTGAATCGTGTTGAGCCGCATGGCCAACAGCTCCTGGGCGGCGAAGAGGTGGCGGAGGTAGGCCCTGCTGAAGTTGCGGCAGGTGTAGCAGGAGCACGCAGGGTCCACTGGCCGGGGGTCCCGGGCGTAGGCCGCGTTCCGGATGACGACCTTGCCCTCCGAGGTGAAGAGCAGGCCGTTGCGCGCACACCGGGTGGGCAGGACGCAGTCGAACATGTCCACCCCGTGCTCCACGCAGGTGACCAGGTCCACGGGCGTGCCCACGCCCATCAGGTAACGCGGCTTGTCGCGGGGCAGCAGGGGCGCGGAGTAGGCCACGCCGTCATGCATGGCCTCCGGAGCCTCGCCCACGGAGTAGCCGCCCAGGGCGTAGCCGGGCAGGTCCACCGCGCACACCTCCTCGGCGTGGCGCTTGCGCAAATCCTCGTGCAGGCCGCCCTGGACGATGCCGAAGAGCGACGAGCGCTCCCGGCTCCAGGCCTTCACGCACCGGTGCAACCAGCGGGTGGTGCGGGCCAGCGACGCCTCCAGGTAGGCCCGGTCCTCGGTGGAGGGCGGGCACTCGTCGAAGGCCATGATGACGTCGGCGCCCAGCGTCTCCTGGATGTCGATGGAGCGCTCGGGCGTGAGGAAGTGCCGCGCGCCGTCCAGGTGCGACTGGAAGGCGGCGCCCTCCTCGGTGATTTTGCGCTTCTCGGACAGGCTGAACACCTGGAACCCGCCGCTGTCGGTGAGCATGGGCCGGTTCCACGACACGAAGCGGTGCAGGCCGCCCATCTCCCCCACCAGCGCTTCACCGGGGCGCAGCATCAGGTGGTAGGTGTTGCCGAGGATGATCTGCGCGTCCAGCGTGAGCAGGTCGTCCGGCCCCACGCCCTTGACGCTGCCCACGGTGCCCACGGGCATGAAGATGGGTGTCTCCACGGGGCCGTGCGGCGTGTGCAGACGCCCCCGGCGGGCCTTCGTCCCCGACGCGTCCTCGTGAAGGAGCTCGAAGCGGACCATCCCCGGCTCCACGCGGGTGTCGCCCTTGCCACCTGACTGCTTCGCTTCCTGCTGCTCGCCCATGGCGTTCACTCCGACACCAGCATGGCGTCGCCGTAACTGAAGAATCGGTAGCCCGCGCGGACCGCCTCCGCGTAGGCCTCCAGCGTGCGCTCCCGTCCGAGCAGCGCGCTCACCAGCACCACCAGCGTCGAACGCGGCAGGTGGAAGTTGGTGAGCAGCAGGTCCACCTGACGGAAGGCGAAGCCAGGACGGATGAAGAGGGTCGTCTCGCCGGGGCCCGCGCGCAGCCGCCCCGTCTCCGGGTCGGTGGCGGACTCCAGGGTGCGCACCACGGTGGTACCCACCGCCACCACGCGCCGGCCTTCCGCGCGCGCCGCGTTGATGGCCTTCGCGGTTGCCTCCGGAACAGAGTAGCGCTCCGGGTGCATGTGGTGCTTGTCCAGGTCGTCCTCCCGCACCGGCAGGAAGGTGCCCGGCCCCACGTCCAGCGTCACCAGCGCCCGGTGCACGCCACGCGCTTCGAGGGCAGCCAGGGCCTCCTGCGTGAAGTGCAGGCCCGCGGTGGGCGCGGCCACGGCTCCGGAGGCGCGCGCGTACACGGTCTGGTAGCGCTCCGCGTCCGCGGCGTCCGGCTCCCGGGTGATGTAGGGCGGCAGCGGCAGGCGCCCCGCCGCGTCCAGCAGCGCGGCCAGCGAGGTACCGGGAGGGGCGTGGAACCGCACGCGGTACTCCCCTCCTCCCAGCGCCTCCTGGATTTCAGCCTCCAGGCCGCTGGCGAACGTCACGCGTTGCCCGGGCTTGAGCCCCTTGGAAGCCTGCCCCAGACAGACCCAGTCGAGCGACTCGGGGGCCTCCCCGAGCGCCGCCGAGGTCAGCGTGTTCTGGGCGGCCGGGCGCACGACGAGCAGCTCCACGCGGCCACCGGTGCCGGCCTTCTGGCCCAGCAGGCGCGCGGGGATGACTCGGGCGTCGTTGAGGACGAGCAGGTCCCCTGGGCGCAGCAGGTCCTGGAGTTCGGCGAACCGGCGGTGCGACCAGGTGCCACTGGAGCGGCTGATGGTCATCAAGCGCGACGCGTCCCGCTCGGCCAGGGGGGCCTGGGCGATCTGGGACTCGGGCAGCGCGAAGTCGTAATCAGAGAGACGGGACGACACGGAGGTGGCGCTTGTAGCAGCCCCCACGCCGTCGCGGAAAGCGCGCCGGACGCGGGAGGCGTCAGTAGAGCTGCTGCAGCTCGGCCCCGGGGTAGTAGTGGGAGAGGATCTCCCGGTACTCCCGGCCCTTGTCCGCGAGCGCCTTGGCGCCCCACTGACACAGGCCCGCCCCGTGGCCGTAGCCGCGACCCGTGAACACGTAACCGCGCTCGGTGCGTTCCACGTCGAAGTCCAGGCTCTTGAGCCGCGTGTAGCCAAGCTTGCGGCGCAGCTCCACGCCGTCCATGGAGGCGCCGTCCGCCAGGGTGACGCGTGTCACGCGGCGCGTCCGCGTGCGGGCCGCCACCTTGAGCCCCTGGGCCGGGTGATGGAGCGCCGCCTTGATGTCCGCGTCGGAAAGCGATGCCGTCCAGCGGCTGGCGGGCAGCTTTCCGCAGGGGCAGTCGACGGGCTGGAGGTACGGCAGGTCGCGTTGCAAGGCATCGAGCCCCGATTCCGTCCGGCCACCGCAGGAGGCATGGAAGTACGCCTCGATGGGCGCCAGTTCGTACGTGAGCACCTGCCCCCGCGTGGCCTCGACGGCGGCCCGGGTGCGAGGGTCCTCACGGTTGACGCCGCCGTAGACTTGATGGAGCACACTGCTGCCCAGGTGGAACGCGTTGCTGTAGGCATCCAGCTTCTTCTGGAGCGCATACGTCCGGGCGGCCACCGCCTGGGCCTTGAGGGCCTCCGGGGGAAACGACACGGGCATCTCGCTGCCCAGCACGGCGGCGAGGTAGTCCTCCAGGGGAATGACGTTGATGAGCTGCAGCCCACTGCGGTGCAGGCGCACCACCACATCGCCGCGGACCTGTGCCGCGCCGGCCTTGAGCGGCTCGGTGCCAGGCGCGGCCGAGGCCTCCGACATGCCAGCGCGGAAGCGGACGGAGTCGCCCTCCACGAGCGTGCCGTTGACCTCGATGCGGCCCCCCTTGCGGCGGATGTTCGCCTGTCCCGAGGTGATGGGGGCGAAGGTGGCCTCCTCGCGGTCGGGACCGGAGGCCAGCCCCCGGCCGCGGATGCGCACCTCGCTGCCCGCGTCCTCGATGGCGATGCGCAGGGTCTCCACGGCGAGCGCGCCCGAAGGGACCAGCAGGAGCAGGACGAGTGCAACAGGTCGCAACATGGCGCCGAAGTGTAGAGGCGTGAGTGCTCGCCTCAAGAAAACGTCCGGCGGATGGGAGAGGATGGCTCACCCGTGACGTCACCTTCGCGCGCTGCCCTCCCCACGACCTTCGTCACCGCCCTGCGCGAGCTGGAGCCCCGTCCCGCCGCGATGCTCATCCACCGGTTGGTGGAGGGCCGCTCGCGGGAAGCCTGCGCGACGCACTACGGCATCCCCGCCCAAGCCTTCTCCGTGCTGCTGCTGAGGGCCGCCATTGCTCTGGCCCTGCACCGAAGTGCCCCCGCCCGCGAGCCCGCCAATGAGGACGAGGAAGCCGCCTGGGCACGAATGCTCGCGGACGCGCTGGAGCGCCAGGACGCGAAGTTCCCCACCGCGCTGACGCCGGTGGTGGAGACGTGCCGAGAGCTCCAGACGCTGGCGCCCCAGGTCGCCACGGGCCTGGAGACCGCGGAGCAGGAAGCCCGCGCGTCCCCCCAGCGCCGCCGCGAGGAGTGGGTGCGGCGGCTCGCTGTGGCTTTGCTGCTGGCGATGACGGCCTGGCTGTACCTGTCGAAGCCCGGAGGCCCTTCGGAGCCCCGCCAACGTCCACCGGTGCACACCGCGCCTGCCCGTCCCTGAGGGAACGACACCGAGGGACCACGCCGCTGGACGCCAGGGGCCGCGGACACATAAGGAAATCGACCATGCGCGCCCTTCCACGGATGCTGCTGGCCTGCGTACTGCTTACGGCCTGTGCGAAGCAGGTGGACGCCCGCGTCGCAGGCAACGACGACGCGGCCGTCGACTCGCTGTCCCTACGGCTTGAGGAGCTTCGGACGCGCGACGACCTGGACGACGCGACGTGCGCGGACCGCTGCTCGGTGGGAACGCAGACTTGCGAGCTGGCGGAGGCGCTGTGCGCGCTCGTGGAGCGCCATCCCGACCGTGACGACCTGCCGCCCCGCTGTGCCCAGGGCCAGGAGCAGTGCGCTACTGCCCGGAATGCGTGCGCGCGGTGCGGCCCCTGAGCGGCACGGCCCAGGTGCACAGAAGCAGTCTCCGTGTTTAGACTGCGACGGTTCCCGCTGTCCTGAACGAGGTCCTCCCGCCATGTCCCCCCGCTCTGCCCTGCTTCTGGTCGCCTCGTGGCTCGTCATTCCTGGACAGGCCCTTGCCGCCGACAGCGCGGAGCTGACGCCGGAGAAGGTGGCGGAAATCCGCCGCGACGAGGCCCAGGCACTGTCCAAGGTCGACGAGGAGTACGGCAACCGCAAGTCGTCGGAGATGAGCACTGCGGAGCGCCGGGAGGCCATCGACAAGCAGAAGGCCGCCTCCGCGTCGGTGCTGGAGAAGCACGGCGTGTCGGGCAAGGACTTCGCGCGTTACGAGGCGCGCATGTCGCCGGCGGACAACGCCCGCGCGAAGGCGGAGGAGCAGCGGCTGGCGGAGGCCGCCAAGGCCGCCAAGCAGCCCGCGCCCGCGGCCGCCCCGGAAGAGGTCCACGTCCAGCAGGGCTTCAGCGACGAGGACCCGGTGGAGCTGGAGGCCACGGAGGGCGCGGAGCCGTCCATCGACGTCGGAGTACCGAAGGACGCCGAACTGCCGCAGTAGGCCTCTTTTGAACGACAGGCGCGCGGTGGAAAGAACCCCCACCGCGCACGTTGCTCAGCCCTTGCGGTAGCCGTACCGCGGGGCCTGCTCCTGCCACACGCCGTCATACGGGCAGGTACAGTCCGTCTCCTCGGGCTCCGGGTACGTGAAGCGCTCGCCCTTGTAGTTGCGGAACACCGTCTCCTGCGCGCCGTACTCGACGGCGTAGTCGGGCTGGAGCGTCACCTTCCCACCGCCACCCGGCAGGTCCACCGCGAGGTGCGGCACGGCGAGGCCGGTGGTGTAGCCCCGAAGCTGCTGGATGATTTCCAGCCCCTTGGCGATGGGCGTGCGCAGGTGCTCGCAGCCCTCGGCCACGTCCATCTGGTGCAGGTAGTACGGCCGCACGCGGCTGCGCAGGAGCAGGTGCGACAGCTCCTTGATGATGCGCGCGTCGGAGTTGATCTGCCGCATCAGCACGGCCTGGTTCTCCACCGGCACGCCGTGGTCCACCAGCCGCTCGCAGGCCTCGCGCGCCTCGGGCGTCACTTCCTTCGGATGATTGAAGTGCGTGACGACGAAGACGGGCGCGTAGCGCCGGAGCGTTTTCGCCAGGGAGTCGGTGACGCGCATGGGTAGACACACGGGGACACGCGTGCCGATGCGAATCATCTCGACGTGGGGAATCTCGCTGAGCGGCGCGAGCAACTCCTCCAGCCGGGAGTCACTGAGCATGAACGGGTCCCCGCCGGAGATGAGGACGTCGCGCACCTCGGGATGGCGCCGGACATAGTCCACGCCCCGGCGGAGCTGTTCCTTGGAGAGCTCCGCCACCCCGCCCTGCGTGATGCGCCGGCGCGTGCAGTGACGGCAATAGACGGAGCACGTATCCAGCGCGAGGAAGAGCACCCGGTCCGGATACTTGTGGACGATGCACTCCTCCGGGCGCGTCTTGTCCTCACCCAGCGGATCCGCGAGTTCGCCCGGACGGATGCGCGCCTCGGCCCGCACCGGGATGGACTGCATGCGCACCGGGCAGAACGGATGCTCCGGGTCGATGAGGGACAGGTAGTACGGACTGATGCCGATGCGGAACAGCGCGGACGTTTCCTGCACGCCCGCGCGCTCGTTGGAGGTCAGCGGCACGTACCGCTCCAACTGCTCCATGCCTCGCACCGCATGCCGCTGCTGCCAACGCCAGTCCGCCCACTCCGCGTCCGTGGCGTTGGGAAACAGCCGTTTGCGCCCTTCGGCGCTGAGCGACGCGCGAGCGGTCGCCGGCTCCGGCGGGAGACCCGCCGGAAGCACTGAGGTATCCATTACGCCGCCTTCTGCTGCTCCCGCCACCAGGCCTGACCCGCCTCGGACAGCTGGTCGATGGGGTCGAAGTATTCGTACTTCCGGCTGAGCGCGTCCGCATCGTTCATTTCGATGCCGGTCCGGTAGTTCTTGGTCCAGTACGAGATGCCGCGCTCGCGGTCATACTCCGCCACCTGGTGCACCCAGCGCTTCCCGACGAAGGGCACGTCACAGACGATGCGCGGCGTGGCGAAGCCCGGCATGTAGCCCATGATGTCGTGCTGCAGCTGCTGCGCCTGAGCCACCGACAGCCGCCAATGCTCGCTGTTGGGGATCATGTCGCACATGTAGAAGTAGTACGGCAGGATCTTCGCGTGGTCGAGCAGCGTGAAGCAGAGGTCCAGCAGCGCATGCGGGCTGTCATTCACACCGCGCAGCAGCACGCCCTGGTTGCGCACGTCACGGAAGCCCATCTCCAGCAGCTTGCGCACGGCCTTGCCCACCAGCGGGGTGAGCTGCTGCGCGTGATTGACGTGCGTGTGCAGCGCCAGGTCCACGCCGCGCTCGACGGCCTTCTTCGCCAGCCGGTCCAGCCCCTGGAGGACGGAGTCCTGGAGGAAGTGCTGCGGGATGGCCATCAGCCCCTTGCTGGCCAGGCGGATGTCCCGGATGTTCGGGATGTCCATCAGCGAGCTGACGAACGGCTCGAGCTGCTGAATGGGCAGGTTCGCGATGTCGCCACCCGACACCACCACGTCGCGCACCGTCGGCGTGCGACGCAGATAGTCGAGCATCTGCGCGTAGCGGTCCTTCGGCCCGATGCCAAACTTGTGTTTGCTGACCTGCGGCACGTCATTGCCCACCAGGTCCATGCGCGTGCAGTGACCACAGTACTGCGGGCAGGTCGGCAGCATCTCCGCCAGCACCTTGGTGGGATACCGGTGCGTCAAGCCCTCCACCACCCACATGTCCTGCTCGTGAAGGCTGTCACGGCTGGCCTTGGGATGGTTGGTCCACTCCGTGAGGCGGTCCGCGTAGGCCGGCAGCATGTAACGACGCACCGGGTCACGCCACAGGTCGTCAAGGTTCATGGTGTTGAGCATCTGCGGAGGCACGAGCAGCGACATGGTCGCCCGCTCGCGCTGGTCGCGCTCCATGCTCTCAGCCAGGTCATCCGGAAGCAGAGCCCCCAGCGTTGCTTTGAGTTCCTTGAGATTCTTGATGGTGTGCTTGCGCTGCCAGACGGAGTTCTCCCAGTCGGCGGCGGACACGTCCTTGAAGCCAGGAATCCGGCGCCAATCGGGCTCGATGAACTCCCGGCGGTGAGGATACGTAAAAGGCTGTTCAGCGGGGCCAGCCTCAGGCTTGGCCCGGATGGGCGTCGTTTGCATGGCGCATCACCTCTAAATTGCTCGCGGGCGAGGCGTCATAGCGCGCCCATGCCCCACTTCGGTCAACAATCGAAGGGGGCATCGGATGCCCGCCTTCTCACTCGATGGGAACATTGACCAGCTTGGCTACACTGTCTTCCGTGATGTCGACCACCACGGGCTTGGTCGTCTTACCGTTGAGCTTGAACGAAATCTTCCGCTTGCCCACCGGTAGCATCAAAGGACTGCCCAGTGTCACCGGTGTCTGGCGATTCGTCTTCTTCCCATCGACGTAGATGTCCGCGCCCGCCGGCTTTGTGCTGCAGGCGAACTTGCCCATCACCTTGGGGGCCCTCGGCGGCTTGGGGGCAGGCGGAGGCTTGGGAGCCGCCTGGGGAGGCGGCCGCACGTTGGCCACGGTGGGCTCGGGCTGCGGCTCCTTCGTCATCTCGAACGCGACCGTGACCTGCTGGCTGCTGCCGTCGGCCTTGAACTCACCGGAGTACGGCTTGTAGCCCGCGAGCTTCGCGGTGAACGAGTAGGTCTTCCCCACCTCCAGGTTCGCCATGCGCGCGTCTGGAATCCGCCCCAGGCGCTCGCCATTCACGGCGATCTCCGCGCCGTCATCACCCTTGAAGACCGCTGCGACCTGAACGGGCGCGGGAGCCGGATCCGTGGCGGGAGGCGGCGTCTGCCCATTGTCGACAGGCGCGTTCTCAGGTGCCTTGTCGCCGCCTGGAGCCTCCGCGGGAGCGGCGGGCTCGGTGGTCCCCGCGGCAATGACGACGCCCGTGTTCGTCGGCGGTGCCGCAGGGGGCTTGTTCTCGGGCGGCGGGGCCGCCTGCGGCTCAGCTTCCAGCGGAAGCGAAACGACGATTCTGCTTCCGGCGACGACATCCACCGTCTTGGCCGAGCTCTGCTGTCCAGGAGCGCTCGCGGTGACCCGATACTGTCCTGCCGGGAGTGCCAGCAGCGTGTTGAGCTGGACCTCCTGGCCATTCAGCTGGATGCGCGCGGAAGGGTTGGACGGGGACACCATGAAGGTGACCTCGCCCGTGGACGGCCTGGTGGCCATCACCACGCCGACGACGAGCAACAGCACGATGGCCGCCGCGGCGGCGAACAGCACCGGCTTCGGCAGCGTCTTGAGGTTGAGCGCGGGCTTCCCCTTGGCGGGGGCCTTCGTCTTCGCCTTCGCCTTTGTGGGCGCAGCGGCCTTCGTGGGCGGAGGCGCCTCCTCCGGGGGGAGGGGAACCGAGCCCGTCACCTCTTCCTCGGGCTCGTTCAGGTCGTCGTGCGGGTGACCCTCGTCACCGTAGTCGTCCTGGGCGTCGTAGTCGGCGCCGCTGTCTTCCTCGGGCGGCTGCTCGTAGTCAGACGGATCCTCCTCGGGCTCGGGAGCGCGCTTTCCGCCCCGGCCGCGGCCCGACACGGGTACTGGCCTGCTGCCCGTCTCTTCGTCCAGCGAGGGAGACGAGCCGCGCGAGCGCGTCGGCGGCGCGGACGGCGCGGGGCCAATCATCGTGGCGCCGGAGTAGGCCTCGCCTTCCTCGTTGCTGATGACGACCTGCGCCTTGGGGCCACTCTTGCCCTTGCGCGAGGACGTATCGGGCGCGGGGGCGCGCAAGGAGTTGTAGGAACCGGACGTCCCATGGTCCTGGATGGGGTTCTCCGTCCGGCCCGTGATGCTGTCGTCCACCACGACGCTGCTGTCGGCAACGCGGGTTTCGGGAGACATGAACGTATGCGAGGAGTCGACAATCTGCGTCTTGTCGCCCGCGCCGACGCCCATCTCCTCGAGTTCCTCGGCGGTGGGAGGCGGGATGTAGTCCTGGACAGGCTGCGCCGGCGCGGTGGACGCACGGCCGGCGGGCGTTCCCGTCACCACCACGGCTGGAGGGGGCGCACGCCGCGCCGCCTGCCGGTTGAACCCAGGGGCTACCGTGATGCCCGAGGCCTCGATCTGGTCGGGGCGCTCGATACCGGCATAGCGCTCCATCTTCTCCGCCTCGCGGAGCATGTCCTCGGCGAAGGCCTCCTTCATGTAACTGGAGAGGTGCTTGGACGAGTAGATGGCGTCACCGGCCAGGAGGAACCGCATCAGGTCCTCGGCCATGTCCGACGCCCACTGGTAGCGGTCCTCGGGTTCGCGCGTGAGTGCCTTGAGGACCACCTTCTCCAGGCCCTGCGGGATGCTCGGGTTGAACTCGCTGGGAAGCGGAACCTCCGCGTTGCGCACCTTCTCCAGGGTGGAGAAGTCCGACTCGCCGACGAAGAGCTTCTCGCCCGTGAGCATCTCGTACAGCAGCACGCCCACGGCGAAGATGTCGCTGCGCCGGTCGATGGGCATACCCCGGACCTGCTCCGGGCTCATGTACCCGAACTTGCCCTTGAGGATGCCCGCCTGCGTCTTCTGGGAACGGTTCGCCGCCTTGGCGATACCGAAGTCGATGACCTTGACCTCACCCTCATAGGAAATGAGGATGTTCTGGGGCGACACGTCGCGGTGGATGATGTGGAGGTCCTGCCCGCGGGCGTCCTTTTTCCGGTGCGCGTAGTCCAGGCCGTCGCAGATCTTGGAGGCGATGAACACCGCTTGGGCGGTGGGCATGATCTCCTTACGACGCCGGTAGCGCTCCAACATGGTCCGGACGTCGCGTCCGGCGACGTACTCCATGGCGATGAAGTAGGTGTCGTCGTACTTCCCGAGTTCGTTGATGTGCACGACGTTGGCGTGGTTCAGCTGAACGCTGATCCGCGCCTCGTCGATGAACATCGTGATGAACTCTTCGTCCTCCGCCATCGTGGGGAGGATCTTCTTGATCGCCAGGATGCGCTCGAAGCCCTCGACGCCGAAGGCCTTCGCGATGAACACCTCCGCCATGCCGCCGACGTTGATGCGCTCGAGGAGCAGGTACTTCCCAAAGAGGGTCGGCTTCTTCATCTCGTGGAGCGGCCCGGCACCGGGAGGCGCGCACCGCGACAGGCGGTGCGCAGACCGGGCGGAAACCTGGACTCTAGTCGCAGCGCGGACGGCGAGTCAAACATGCACAGCAGCCTGAAACCCCAACGAATCCGGTAGCTTGAGCCCTTCGAGCACCACCCGGACCTCGCCATGGAAGTCTCATGTTCCACGACGCGCGGCGGCAGGCGTGCAAAGGGGGGCTCAGAGGTCTGTTGGAGCGCGGTCGTAGGTAGGCGCATGTCGCCTGTATTAGCAGGTCAGAGCGCCCCCTGCTTGGGGCATCCAAGCGGAAGGATCCATGACCCGGCGCCAGCGGGACCGGGCGAACCCGCCACCTGGCGTCGCCGAACTCGGAGCTCTCCCGGCTGAGGTTTCACCGGGCCCACGAGGCGCCTCCATTTCCCGCGCACGGTCAGCCCGGCCGCGGGCGACGCGCCCTCCGCCGCCGCTGGCGCATTGCCACCGAGACCTCTGGAACCAGAGCCAAGCCAAAGGAGGGCACACGGCCTCGTACTTCAAGCCGCCCAACTCAGGGGCGACGAATGGAGGACCGTCGATACCTCAGCGCCCCAAACGCCCTCCCGAGAAGCGCCGCACCATCCTGAGCAGCCCTCGGCATTGAGAAGAGGGAGCGGCTGAGACTCACCAGGCCCCCCGGGCGATACACGCCCGGACCAACCCCAATGCCAACCAACGGGCGTGCACACCAGAGGGTCTGCTCGCCAGCGAACCAGCCGCGAATATCGCCAGGCATCCGCGAGCACCAGGATGCCCTTCCCCTGGCTTGGCGATCGCAGGCGAGACGGCCAGCGTGCCCTGTGGAGACACAAGACTCATTCTCACCGCCCGAAGATGGGGCTCGCGCTGAACGAGGAGCCACGAGTGAAGAAGCTCCTGACTCCCTCAGCACCCGAAAGTTGGGGCTCGCGATGTATGAGCAGCCACGAGGGGAGAAGCTCCTGACTTCCGAGCACCGCGAACCGCTGGCCTGCTCTGCGCGCGCCACGGCGGGCACTGCGTCTTCGCGGGGCACTTTCTCGCGAAACCGCACAAGGCGGTTTCCATCATGGTCGCGGTGCAGAGCAGGTGGCTCCGTCATTACCCGATGAAGGAGGAACGCTCTCTTCCGCACGACGGACAGCGCAAGTGCCCGTTCTGAAGATGAAGAACAGCCACTGGCCCAGCTCTACGCGCGCCACGGCGGGCGCTGCGTCTTCGTGGGACGCTTTCTCTCGGTGCTGCGCGGAGCGGTGTTCATCATGGCCGCGGTGCAGGGCATGCGGCTGCGCCACTTCCTGCTGTGGGACGGGTTGGCGCTATTCCTCAGCGCCCCGGTGGTGGTGGGGCTGGGCTACGCCTTCTCACACAGTGTGGACGCGGTGGCGAAAGGAGCCGCGCGGGCCGAGCACCTGCTGGTGCTGGCCGCGACGGCGGCGCTGCTGGCGGTGGGGGGCGTGCGCCGGCTGCGCACACGGCGCCTGGCCCAACGCCTGCGGTGAGGCGCCGAAAACCCAAGACGCCCAAAACAGAAAACCCCCGGTGTCCACGAGGGACACCGGGGGTTTCTCAAAAAGAATCCGGCAGCGACCTACTCTCCCGCGCGGTTTCCCGCGAAGTACCATCGGCTCTGGAGGGCTTAACTTCCGTGTTCGGGATGGGAACGGGTGGGACCCCTCCGACATAGCCACCGGAAAACAAGCGACAGTGCATACAAAGGGTAAGTTTCGAATTTCTTGCTAAGCGAAGTCTCGCTGTGCGTATTTCAGTCTTCCAGGCGAGTGCGTGAAGCACTCGAGCCTCGGCCTTGGCCCCGAGTCCCTTACTCCCCTTGAGGGGGCATGCAAGAGAATGGGGAAAGTAAGCCTCACGACCAATTAGTACCGGTTAGCTGAACGTGTTACCACGCTTACACACCCGGCCTATCAACGTCGTAGTCTTCGACGGGTCTTCAGGGGCTTGCGCCCGGGATACCTGGTCTTGAGGTCGGTTTCCCGCTTAGATGCTTTCAGCGGTTATCCAATCGGCACATGGCTACCCAGCGATGCCTCTGGCGAGACAACTGGTACACCAGCGGTGCCTCCAACCCGGTCCTCTCGTACTAAGGTCAGAGCCTCTCAAGTATCCTACGCCCACAGCAGATAGGGACCAAACTGTCTCACGACGTTTTGAACCCAGCTCGCGTACCGCTTTAATTGGCGAACAGCCAAACCCTTGGGACCTGCTCCAGCCCCAGGATGCGATGAGCCGACATCGAGGTGCCAAACCTCCCCGTCGATGTGAACTCTTGGGGGAGATAAGCCTGTTATCCCCGGAGTACCTTTTATCCGTTGAGCGATGGCCCTTCCATTCAGGACCACCGGATCACTATGACCTGCTTTCGCACCTGCTCGACGTGTCCGTCTCGCAGTCAAGCTCCCTTATGCCATTGCACTCGACGCCCGGTTTCCAATCGGGCTGAGGGAACCATCGCGCGCCTCCGTTACTTTTTGGGAGGCGACCGCCCCAGTCAAACTACCCACCAGACAGTGTCCCAATCCCGGCTGACGGGACATGGTTAGACACCAGAAATCAACAGGGTGGTATTTCACCGTTGCCTCCACCGAACCTAGCGGCCCGGCTTCAAAGGCTCCCACCTATCCTACACAGTCAATCCCTAGTGTCACTGTCAAGTTATAGTAAAGGTTCACGGGGTCTTTCCGTCTTGCTGCGGGTAAACTGCATCGGCACAGCTATTTCAATTTCGCTGAGTCCCTCTCCGAGACAGCGCGGAAGTCGTTACTCCATTCGTGCAGGTCGGAACTTACCCGACAAGGAATTTCGCTACCTTAGGACCGTTATAGTTACGGCCGCCGTTTACTGGGGCTTCGGATCATCGCTTCACCTTGCGGCTGACGAATCCCCTTAACCTTCCAGCACCGGGCAGGAGTCAGACCCTATACGTCGGCTTGTCGCCTTCGCAGAGTCCTGTGTTTTTGGTAAACAGTCGCTACCGCCATTTCTCTGCAACCTCTCTCAGCTCCGGCTGTACGCCTTCACCTACCAGAGGCCCACCTTCTTCCGAAGTTACGGTGGAAATTTGCCTAGTTCCTTGGAGGAGAGTTCTCTCAAGCGCCTTAGGATTTTCTCCTCGCCCACCTGTGTCGGTTTACGGTACGGACACCCTGCAAGCTCCCTACGGGACTTTTCTTGGAAGCAGAGCATCAGCGACTTACCCCTTACGGGGCGCCATGGAGTCTCGGGGATAACTGCCGCGCCTTTATTCGTACGCGACACCCCTACACCTTTAGACTGACACAACCACCGGTCAGCTCGCCTAGCTTTCTCCGTCCTCCCTTAGTTCAACGCTCACAAGATGGTGCAGGAATATTAACCCGCTTTCCATCACCTACGCCTTTCGGCCTCGGCTTAGGTTCCGACTAACCCTGGGAAGATTAACTTGACCCAGGAAACCTTGGGCTTACGGCGAGGGGGTTTCTCACCCCCTTTATCGCTACTCATTTCGGCATCAGCACTCCCAGTCGCTCCAGCCGCCTTTTCAGTCGACCTTCGCTGCAACTGGGACGCTCCCCTACCGCCACACGCTTTACGTGTGACCCGAAGCTTCGGCACTAGTCTTGAGCCCCGTTACATTTTCGGCGCGGCCTGTCTTGACCAGTGAGCTATTACGCTTTCTTTAAAGGATGGCTGCTTCTAAGCCAACCTCCTGGTTGTCAATGACCTGCCACATCCTTTCTAGTGTTCACTTAGACTAGATTTGGGGGCCTTAGCTGTCGG